>NZ_CM182011.1:0-725000 GCF_059379395.1 Pseudomonas sp. Con_6
GTAGAGCTTCTGCGCGACGAACTGCCTACCCAGCAATTCAATACCTGGATTCGTCCGCTACAAGTCGAAGCCGAAGGCGACGAGTTGCGCGTCTACGCGCCCAACCGCTTCGTGCTCGACTGGGTCAATGAAAAGTACCTGGGCCGCTTGCTCGAACTGCTCGGCGAACACGGCAACGGTTCCGTGCCCGCGCTTTCCTTATTAATAGGCAGCCGTCGCAGCTCGGCACCGCGTGCCGCGCCGAATGCACCACTGGCCGCCGCCGTGGCCGCATCCCAGGCTCAGGCCGCCGCACAGGCTGCCCAGGCCAAACCATCCGCACCGAGCGAACCGGTCAACGTGCCCGTGACGGCGGTGGTCGAGACGGAAGTGGAAGCCGCCCCTTCGCGGGAGAGCTTCGATGCCATGGGCGGCGATGCTCCGGCCAGCGCCCCGGTTGCCGCCAATGGCCGTACTGAACAACGGACCGTGCAGGTCGAAGGTGCGCTCAAGCACACCAGCTATCTGAATCGCACCTTCACCTTCGAGAACTTCGTCGAAGGTAAATCCAACCAGCTGGCCCGCGCTGCGGCGTGGCAGGTGGCGGATAATCCGAAGCACGGCTACAACCCGCTGTTCCTGTATGGCGGTGTCGGTCTGGGTAAGACCCACTTGATGCATGCTGTGGGTAACCACTTGCTCAAGAAGAATCCGAACGCCAAGGTCGTCTACCTGCACTCCGAGCGCTTCGTCGCCGACATGGTCAAGGCGCTGCAGTTGAACGCGATCAACGAGTTCAAGCGCTTCTACCGTTCGGTGGATGCCCTTCTGATCGACGACATTCAGTTCTTCGCCCGCAAGGAACGTTCCCAGGAAGAGTTTTTCCACACCTTCAACGCCCTGCTCGAAGGCGGCCAGCAGGTGATCCTCACCAGTGACCGTTATCCGAAGGAAATCGAAGGCCTGGAAGAGCGCCTGAAGTCGCGTTTCGGCTGGGGCCTGACCGTTGCGGTCGAGCCACCGGAGCTGGAAACCCGCGTGGCGATCCTGATGAAGAAGGCCGACCAGGCCAAGGTCGAGCTGCCGCATGACGCGGCGTTCTTCATCGCCCAGCGCATCCGTTCCAACGTCCGCGAACTCGAAGGCGCACTGAAGCGGGTGATCGCTCACTCGCACTTCATGGGCCGCGACATCACCATCGAGCTGATTCGTGAATCGTTGAAGGACCTGTTGGCGCTGCAGGACAAGCTGGTCAGTGTGGATAACATCCAGCGCACCGTCGCCGAGTACTACAAGATCAAGATTTCCGATCTGCTGTCCAAGCGCCGTTCGCGTTCGGTAGCCCGGCCACGCCAGGTAGCCATGGCACTGTCCAAGGAACTGACCAACCACAGTCTGCCGGAAATCGGCGACGTATTCGGCGGCCGTGACCACACCACCGTGTTGCACGCCTGCCGCAAGATCAACGAACTCAAGGAATCCGACGCGGATATCCGCGAGGATTACAAGAACCTGCTGCGTACCCTGACGACCTGATGTCAGCGCAGCTATTTAAGGCAAGGGACTAGACCATGCATTTCACCATTCAACGCGAAGCCCTGTTGAAACCCCTGCAACTGGTCGCAGGCGTCGTCGAGCGCCGCCAGACCTTGCCGGTATTGTCCAACGTGCTCCTGGTGGTCCAGGGTCAGCAGTTGTCGCTGACCGGTACCGACCTGGAAGTGGAACTGGTTGGCCGCGTCCAACTGGAAGAACCTGCTGAACCGGGCGAGATCACCGTACCTGCACGCAAGCTGATGGATATCTGCAAAAGCCTGCCGAACGATGCGCTGATCGACATCAAGGTCGACGAGCAGAAGCTCCTGGTAAAAGCCGGTCGCAGCCGCTTCACTCTGTCGACCTTGCCCGCCAATGACTTCCCGACTGTAGAAGAAGGCCCGGGTTCGCTGACCTGCACCCTGGAGCAAAGCCGCCTGCGTCGCCTGATTGAACGCACCAGCTTCGCCATGGCGCAGCAGGACGTGCGCTACTACTTGAATGGCATGCTGCTGGAAGTATCCACAGGAACTCTGCGTGCTGTGGCGACCGACGGTCACCGCCTGGCGATGTGCTCGATGAGCGCCGACATCGGCCAGGCCGATCGCCACCAGGTCATCGTGCCGCGAAAGGGTATTCTTGAGTTGGCTCGCCTGCTCACCGAGCCGGACGGCACCGTCAGCATCGTTCTCGGCCAGCACCACATCCGTGCAACCACCGGCGAGTTCACCTTCACCTCCAAGCTGGTGGACGGCAAGTTCCCTGACTACGAGCGCGTTCTGCCGAAGGGCGGCGACAAGCTGGTGCTGGGCGACCGCCAGGCACTGCGCGAGGCGTTCAGCCGTACCGCGATCCTGTCCAACGAAAAGTACCGCGGCATCCGCCTGCAACTGGCCGCCGGCCAGCTGAAGATCCAGGCCAACAACCCGGAGCAGGAAGAAGCGGAAGAAGAAATCAGCGTCGACTACAACGGCGGTTCGCTGGAAATCGGCTTCAACGTCAGCTATCTGCTGGACGTGCTGGGCGTCATGACTACCGAGCAGGTTCGTCTGATCCTCTCCGATTCCAACAGCAGTGCCCTGCTGCAGGAAGCGGGCAATGACGACTCCTCCTATGTCGTCATGCCGATGCGTCTGTAATCTTTCCAGACAATTCTAGATGTCCCTCAGTCGTGTCTCTGTCACCGCGGTGCGTAACCTGCACCCGGTGACCTTCTCCCCCTCCCCGCGCATCAACATCCTCTACGGTGCCAACGGCAGTGGCAAAACCAGCGTGCTGGAAGCCATTCATCTGTTGGGGCTGGCGCGTTCTTTCCGCAGTACGCGCCTGAATCCAGTGATTCAGTACGAGCAACCCACTTGCACTGTCTTTGGCCAAGTGGCGTTGGGCGACGGCGCCAGCAGCAACCTCGGTGTTTCGCGGGAGCGCCAGGGAGATTTCACCATTCGAATCGATGGGCAGAACGCCCGCGGTACCGCGCAACTGGCGGAAATTTTGCCGTTGCAATTGATCAATCCGGACAGTTTCCGCCTGCTGGAAGGCGCGCCGAAGATTCGCCGGCAGTTCCTCGATTGGGGAGTGTTCCACGTGGAACCTCGCTTCATGGGAACCTGGCAGCGACTGCAGAAGGCGCTGCGGCAGCGAAACTCATGGCTGCGGCATGGTACACTTGACGCTATTTCCCAAGCGGCCTGGGACCGGGAATTGTGCCTGGCCAGTGCAGAAATTGACGAATATCGCCGTAATTACATCAAAGCGTTGAAGCCTGTCTTCGAGCAGATTCTTGGCGAATTGCTGGAGCTCGAAGGACTCACTCTTAGCTATTACCGAGGGTGGGACAAGGACCGGGAGCTGAATGATGTGCTCGCGGCTTCTCTTCAACGCGACCAGCAGATGGGGCATACCCAGGCTGGTCCGCAGCGTGCGGATTTGCGCCTTCGACTGGGCGCCAACAATGCCGCGGACATCTTGTCCCGCGGTCAGCAGAAGCTGGTGGTCTGCGCACTGCGTATCGCCCAAGGACACCTGGTCAGCCAGGCGCGCCGCGGTCAGTGTATTTACCTGGTGGATGACCTGCCGTCCGAGCTGGATGAGCAGCACCGTCTTGCACTGTGCCGCTTGCTGGAAGACTTACGCTGCCAGGTGTTCATCACCTGTGTAGATCACGAATTACTGAGGGAAGGCTGGCAGACGGATACGCCAGTTGCTCTGTTCCACGTGGAACAGGGCCGTATCACCCAGACCCACGTCCATCGGGAGTGAAGGCATGAGCGAAAATCAAACGTACGATTCCTCCAGCATTAAAGTGCTGAAAGGGCTGGATGCCGTACGCAAACGTCCCGGTATGTACATTGGCGATACCGATGATGGTAGCGGTCTGCACCACATGGTGTTCGAGGTGGTCGACAACTCGATCGACGAAGCCCTCGCCGGCCATTGCGACGACATCACCGTAATCATTCACCCTGACGAATCCATCACCGTGCGCGACAACGGTCGCGGCATTCCGGTCGATGTGCATAAAGAGGAAGGGGTTTCCGCGGCAGAGGTCATCATGACCGTTCTCCACGCAGGCGGGAAATTCGACGACAACTCCTATAAGGTTTCCGGTGGTCTGCACGGCGTGGGTGTTTCGGTGGTAAACGCCCTCTCTGAAGAACTTACCCTGACCGTTCGCCGTAGCGGCAAGATCTGGGAACAGGTCTACGTCCACGGTGTTCCACAAGCGCCGATGAAAATCGTTGGCGAAAGCGAAACCACAGGTACTCAGATCCACTTCAAGCCGTCGGCTGAAACCTTCAAGAACATCCACTTCAGTTGGGACATCCTGGCTAAGCGGATTCGTGAACTGTCCTTCCTGAACTCCGGCGTCGGCATCATGCTGAAGGACGAGCGCAGCGGCAAGGACGAGCACTTCTGTTACGAAGGTGGCCTGCGTGCCTTCGTTGAATACCTGAACACCAACAAGACGGCGGTGAATCAGGTCTTCCACTTCAGCGTCCAGCGTGACGACGGTGTGGGCGTCGAGATCGCCCTGCAGTGGAATGACAGCTTCAACGAAAACCTGCTGTGCTTCACCAACAATATTCCGCAGCGCGATGGCGGTACCCACTTGGTGGGCTTCCGTTCCGCGCTGACCCGTAACCTGAACAACTACATCGAGCAGGAAGGTCTGGCCAAGAAGAACAAGGTCGCGACCACCGGTGACGATGCCCGTGAAGGCCTGACCGCGATCATCTCGGTCAAGGTTCCGGATCCGAAGTTCAGCTCGCAAACGAAGGACAAGCTGGTTTCCTCAGAGGTGAAAACCGCGGTGGAGCAGGAGATGGGCAAGTACTTCTCCGACTTCCTCCTGGAAAACCCGAACGAAGCCAAGGCCGTTGTCGGCAAGATGATCGACGCCGCCCGTGCCCGTGAAGCTGCCCGTAAAGCGCGGGAAATGACTCGTCGCAAAGGCGCGCTGGATATTGCCGGCCTGCCGGGCAAACTGGCGGATTGCCAGGAGAAAGACCCTGCCCTTTCCGAACTGTACCTGGTGGAGGGTGACTCCGCGGGTGGCTCGGCCAAGCAAGGTCGTAACCGCCGGACCCAGGCGATCCTGCCGTTGAAAGGCAAGATCCTCAACGTCGAGAAAGCCCGCTTCGACAAGATGATCTCGTCGCAGGAAGTCGGCACCCTGATCACCGCACTGGGCTGCGGTATCGGTCGCGAAGAGTACAACATCGAGAAGCTGCGTTATCACAACATCATCATCATGACCGATGCTGACGTCGACGGTTCGCACATCCGGACCCTGCTGCTGACCTTCTTCTTCCGTCAGTTGCCCGAGCTGATCGAGCGTGGCTACATCTACATCGCCCAGCCGCCGCTGTACAAGGTCAAGAAAGGCAAGCAGGAGCAATACATCAAGGACGACGAGGCCATGGAAGAGTACATGACCCAATCGGCCCTCGAAGACGCGGCCCTGTACCTGAGCGAGTCGGCCCCCGCGATTTCCGGTCCGGCACTGGAAAGCCTGGTCAACGAATTCCGTTCAGTGATGAAGACCCTCAAGCGTTTGTCGCGTCTTTATCCACAGGAACTGACCGAGCACCTGCTGTACCTGCCAGCGGTTTCCCTGGAGCAACTGTCCGAGCACGCCAAGATGCAGGAATGGCTGGGCAAGTTCCAGGAACGCCTGAGCTCCAGCGAGAAGTCCGGCCTGCTTTACAAGGCCAGCTTGCGTGAAGATCGCGAGCGCAATATCTGGCTGCCGGAAGTTGAAATCACCTCCCATGGCCTGGCCAGCTATGTCACCTTCAACCGTGACTTCTTCGGCAGCAACGACTACCGCACCGTGACTGCACTCGGCGCGCAACTCGCTTCGCTGTTGGAAGACGGTGCCTACGTTCAGCGCGGTGAGCGCAAAAAGGCGATCAGCGAGTTCAAGGAAGGCCTCGACTGGCTGATGGCGGAAAGCACCAAGCGCCACACCATCCAGCGATACAAAGGTCTTGGCGAGATGAACCCGGACCAACTGTGGGAAACTACCATGGACCCGACCGTGCGTCGCATGCTCAAGGTCACCATCGAAGACGCCATCGCTGCCGATCAGATCTTCAACACCCTGATGGGCGACGCGGTGGAACCTCGCCGCGAGTTCATCGAAAGCAACGCCCTGTCGGTGGCTAACCTGGACTTCTGATCCGGGTGTAGGTTCACAGAAAAGCTGCACGCTTTCACAAATAGATGACCGGCCGGGCTTCAACCATGGCCCCTGTCGGTCACCATCAAGCCCGCCTTCGCGGGCTTTTTTTTGCCTGGAATTCCTGCCGGGGCGCCCTACTCCGCTCATTGGAAAATGATGCAGATGGGGGGATTTGAGGAAGTGATTTGATGGGGCGCTGGAAGTGCTGAGAGGGTCGGCGGGCGGATCTGAGCAGCAGAGAGATTGAGAGGACTTTAAAACTAATATTTGAACACCTTAATAGTTAATTAAGCGTACGTGTTAAGTATTAATTTGAACAATTTAGTATGGAAATGGAATTTGGTGGAAGTTGCCATTTTGGATTTTTTGTAGATTTCGAAGGGATGTTGGAATAAGATCTATGACCAACTTTTCCGCTTTGCACTGAAGATTTTCAGCCAAATCAGCTGTTTGAAGCGAGAGCTTCAGACCTGATCCAAATTGCTCCAGCGATCACGAAGTGGCCGTTTAGAAATAAAGAGAGCAAGCCGATTGCTTTAGATTCTGATCAGTCATGAGAGTCATGACCAATGAGAGAAAAGGAGACCTGAAAATGTAGAAAAACGCGATCAATCCCGAGAGGACTGACCGCGCTTAGCGAAGCAGACTTGCGTCCTCAGAACCCGCAATGTCTGCTTTTTCGAAGCGACTGTCAATCCTCTCCCATTTTTTCGACCTTAGCGAGGTTACTCGACGGCACAGTGTTGCCTGTCGAAAGGCCTCACTTCGCCCGCCCTGCGCCTTGATTTTTTGGCGCAGCGTCGGCGCTCGTTTCGAGATTTTCGGAGGTGTTTCATGACAGTACGAAAGGTGGTCACGCGGCGGTCCAACCATTACCGCGGCTACTTCCCATCGCTCAAAAATAAAAAGCCTGTGCCCTGGGAGTCCCAGCTCGAAGGCGCTCTTTTTCGGCTTCTTGAGCTGTCTCCTGCGGTCATCGGCTACGTCCCGCAGCCCAGTGAGGAACGTGTTCCATCGCTCCAGGGCTACTTCAAATATTACCCAGACGTACAGGTTTTCCTCGCGGATGGGCGCGAGTGGTGGTTTGAAGTGAAGCCTCACGACCGACTGAAGATTGCCAGCGTCAGGCAGCGACTGGATGCCGCTGAGCGCTACTTCAACGCCACTGCCCGTAACTTTTCGGTGATCACTGAAAAGTTAATTGAAGCTGAACCCCTGGCTACCAATCTTAGAAGGCTGATGTATCACCGGCGCGGTCCAGAGCTTTCGCATCAGGCGTTGGAGGAGGTAATGGCGACCTTCAACGAATGGCCGCCTATGACCGTTGCAGATCTGCTCTACGTGGTTGGTGAGGGGAAAGCCTGGCGCTTGTTAGGCCTTGGGGTGGTGGGCATTGACCTTGATAGGTCAATTGACACTGACTCCCCGGTCTTCCTGCAAGGGGGGCACCGTCATGCAAACCTTTTCCCTTAGGGTGAAATTGGTCGTCATCGTTCGTGGCGTACTGATGGTGCTTGAGAAGAGGCTTATTGACCGGAAGCTGCTCTTTTTCGATGAGCTTGGTGAGCCCACGAAGCTATCCGAGAAGGAGTTCTATGAGGCCTACGAGAAGCGCGAGATCGAGATCTCCGCTGATCAGCCATACCTTGGGAGGGTTCCGTATGTGCGGAACGTCCCTCCAGATATTTCATGCTTCCCCAAAAAACATGGAGATGAGGCATTGCGTCGACGCAAGTATCTGGACGACCTAACTAAGCGCGGTAAATACAAGCTACCGGGTGACGAAGACATGATCAAGAAGCTTAGAGATATCGCCAAAAAGATTGGGGATGCGTGCGCACCCTCGGTTTCCACTATTCGACGTTGGGCAGCCAAATACATTGGCCAGAACGTAGTAAAGCTTATCCCTCAGCATGCCAAAAAGGGTCGGGCTGCCGCGATACAGGGAGAGCTCGAAGTTATTCTTGAAGGGGTGATTAATAAAACCTACCTGCAGGATACGATTCCAGCGGTCAGCGTGGTCGTTTCAGAATTCGAGGATCAGATAAAAGAGAGGAACAAAAGTCGTTTGCCTTCGGATCAGCTCAAGATCCCAAGCGGAATGACTGTCCGAAGGTACATCGCCAAGCTGGATCCGTACCTTGTGGATAAGGAGAGGCTCGGAAAACACGCAGCAGACAAGAAGCACCGTGTTGCGGCGGGTGTCCTACGTGTCCATGAGATTTTGGAACGTTGGGAAATTGATCACACCTTGTTGGACGTCCAGCTTGTGGATGAAACCTCGGGGCTGTGCATTGGGCGCCCCTATCTGACGATCGTCCTCGACCGCTTCTCTCGAATGGTGATGGGATATTTGCTCCACCTGTCGGCGCCAAATACGGAAACCGTGCTTCGTGTGATCGAACGCTCAATCCGTCCAAAAGCCGAATTGCTGAAGCGCTTTCCGAAAGTGAGAAATGAATGGTGGGCACGTGGGCTGCCGGCTCGAATAGTCCCAGACAACGCAGCGGAATTTCACGCGGGCGATCTCATCATGGGATTCAACGAGTTGGGTATCGAGATCATGTATCCCGCTTCAAGGGCCCCTCAAAGGAAAGGTGCCGTCGAACGCTTTTTCAGCACACAGAACCTGGGGCTTATCCACAACCTCCCGGGTACCACCTTCTCGAATATCCAGCAGCGTGGCGATTACGACTCGGAGAAGAATGCATGTTTCACGCTCCCTCAATTGGAGGCGGTGGTAGTGAAATGGATCGTCGATGGTTACCACCAGACTCCTCATCGGGGGCTGGACAACAGAACACCGGCTCAAGTCTGGGGGACTAGCGAGGCGAACCATGTCATCAGCCTTCCCGTCGACCTGGACTCGTTGGAGTGCATTCTGGCCAAGCGGGCCTCGGTGAAGGTTCACCATTACGGCATCGAGGTTGCCAAAGTGGGCTACCACTCTACGGAACTTGCTGAGCTCCGTATGCGTTTGGCAGACGGAGAAAAGGTAAACGTCCGCTATCGAGACGAAGCCGGGCACGTTTGGGTTCACGACCGCTTCAGAAACTTGTTCTTCAAAGTGCCCGCCAAAGATGAGCGAATGGCCGGTAAGAGCAGGGAGGTGTGGAAGGCTGCCGAGAAAGCGCTGCGAGAAAAATATAATGAGCAGCCTAGCTTCGAGGCTACGCACAGGTGCTACCAGGAAATTATGGAAGATGCAGACGAGGCCCGCCGTTCGCAGACGCTCAGAAAACGACGCGCAGCTGCCATAGCGAAAATCGACAAGGAGGGTCGAGTGACCGAAAGCACGCCTCCACCCAAGGTACTCGCTGAAGTGGAATGGACCGGTGACTCTATTCCTAACATTCCGCCAGCAGCCTTCAAGGTCTCGGTTCGTCGCCCTGCTGGGAGTTCTAAGCCATGAACGCCATCAATCTGTACGAATGCTACGAGCATGGTGAATACAGCTTTACGCTCCGCGATCGTTTTATTCACAGCCCTCAAGTCGAGCGAGCGTTGACGCGACTAGGCGATATCCACGGCGATAGTCGGCGTACCAGAGCAAGTAAAGGGTTGCTGATCCAAGGTCCAAGCGGAGTGGGCAAGAGCACATTGGTCAAGGAGTACATTCGGTCATTGGAGGAATTGGAGAGCCATGACCCACAGAAGCGGACAGTTCTGTTCGTCGAGATGCCTTCGTCTCCAACCAAAAAGAACCTGGCAGCAGCCATTTTGGCAGAGCTGAAGGATCCCTTCGCAGAGGCACGAGGACATTCGGCAGAGGTTAAATTTGCGCGAGTAGTCCTGCTGCTGAAGAACCTTGGCGTGGAGATGTTGGTCCTCGATGAGGCGCAGCACCTGGTCGATTATCGTCGTAATGGTGCGTATGAGGCAGCAGACTGGATCAAGAGTCTGATGAATGAAACCAGTATCGCGTTTGTTCTGATTGGGCTGAAGCGCACCGAAAATCTCCTGCTAGCAAACGAGCAACTGCGACGCAGGTTTTCGGCCACGGTGGCATACGATCGCTTCACCTTCTCCGCTAATACGTCTCTTCATTTCGTGATGTTGTTGCAGGCAATCGAGGGCGAACTGCCTGTTCAAACCATCAGTTTTGTAGAGCCAGCGATGATTAAACGCTTCTACCTGGCTTCCTATGGATTGATCGACTACCTCATCAAGATTGTGGACAGGGCTGTTTGGCTGGTTCAAGTCCAGGACCTTGTCGGGATTGAACTTCCTGTGCTGGCCCAGGCTTTTGAAGACGAGGTTTGGAGCTACGCCACCGAGGATCGAAACCCCTTCAGTGCGAGCTTCAATTTCCAGCCTCTGTTCGGGAAGCGGGAGCCGTTTGAGACGTTCGAAGAGAGCAGTACCTGACGGCCAAGGGCCGGGCTTATCGGCCCGGCTCTACTCCCCTGATTTTTATGTCTTCGATTTCATGGATGTGTAGGAATGTTTGGTCTTTTAATCAACCCACGACCACACCAAGACGAAAGTCTTTTGGGGTACCTGCAGCGCCTGGCGAAAGCCAACGGATTACCCAGAAAGGAACTGCTCACCGCCTTTGCACGAGCCGACGAGACCGATGTTGCGGACTGGCTGCAGATGATGGAAGGACCACTGAGCTGGCCTGCGGTATCTGCTGAGTTTCGTGATCCAAGGCCCAAGGGGGTCAAGTTATGGACGACTCATCACGCTCGTTACTGTCCGATCTGTTTGGGCGAAGCCGGTTATTGGAGAGAAAGCTGGGGCTTGACCCTGGTTACGACGTGTTCTGTCCACGGCACTGAACTCCACGGGCGGTGCCCCAACTGTCTGAAGGAAACCGATCCAAGCGCAATGAGTGCGAATAGTTGCCAAGCGTGTGGCACCTCATTGAGTGGGACCAATTTTGAGATCGCGCCGGCGAGTGATACGGCCGCCTGGCTCACCTCTGGCTTTGAAGATAGGTTTTACGCCGACTCGTTGCCAGCTGACGCGGGATTGGCGGCCCTCACCTACGAACAGTTTCACGAGTTGTCATCGCGTCTCGCTGTCAGAAGTTTGCCTACGGAAAGAACCCAGCCGCTGAAGGTTGCTGATTCGGGTTCGCTAGAGATATCGCGGCTTATGGCAAACGCGGCGGGCGTGGTTCTCATGAACTGGCCTCTCGCATTCAGAGAACTGCTGAGTGGCCTCAAGGCAGTCCATTCCGATAACGAACATTGGACGCTCAGCAGATCGTTCGGCCCGATATACCACGACATCCACCGTGATCTGGATGACTCTTGTTTTGACTTTCTTCGTCGAGAGTTCGAATCATTTCTGCAGCATGCGTGGGAAGCACCGTTAGCGAAGCGAAATCGCAATTTGAGTGAGGAGACGATTGAGAGACATCGTTGGGTGTCGTTCGATTCTGCTGCTGAAGCTTGTGGTCTCGGGGTATCAGTCATAAAACGCCTTCATCAGGAGGGACAAATCGCCTATCGGGAGAAGGTCCATGAAGATCGAGTCTTTACGGTCGTGGACCTGGATCATTTGAAGGCAATCTCGCAGCATCTCCAGGGCGTGGCTGATATGAAAGAAACCTCGACTTTGCTAAGCCTCTGTCGCAATCGGGTTAGGCAGCTGCTAGCTGGTGGTACCCTCCAGTTCTTTGGTGGAGAACCGCGCCCAGGCGAAAGGTGGCTGATTGACTGCCGCTCGATCAACGAATTGATTGATGAGAAGCTGCCTACCAGCTCTGACCAGAGCCTGGTGTCGATCAACTACTTGGCCAAGCATTCTCTGCCCAAGGGGGGTGGGTTGGTCGAGTTGGTTCAGGCAATACGTGCAGGTGAACTTCGCGCTTACGGCCCAGCTGAGAATGGCTCGGTTGCGGTAGGGGCGTGGTTACTCAAGCCGCAAGATTTTGCAGCGTGGCAACAAGCCCGAGCTGAGAACAAGAGTCCGGTCTTTCCCGGCCTGTCGGTAGTCAAGGCTGCTGCGCTGTTAGGCGTCAAAGAACAATGCGCATACGCGTTCGTTCGACTGGGTCTGCTATGGAGCACTGCTGTCGAACGAGGCCGGCGTACGCAATTGATGGTTAAGCCTCAAGCCATCGACAGATTCAGGCGTGGCTATATCTTGGGACCGGAGATTGCGGTGTATTTGGGGAAGTCGACCAGGGAGGCGTTCAAGCACCTTTGGGAGGCCAGGTTTCGCCCCGTTGCGGGGCCATCCATTCCAAACGCGGCTTGCCGGCAGTACGTTTGGGTAAGAAGCAAAAAGCTGATCGATTACCTCGCAAGTGAAGCCGCCCAGATCGACGATCCTGAAGCCATCACGTTTTTATCCACACCGATCGCTCAGCCTCGTGATTGCCGATTCAGGCATGTGGGATCAAGATAGTTAGCACGCTTTCTTTCTTGATTGCTAAAATCATCGAACCCATTTTGGAGAATCTTATGTCCCGTCTCGCTGAATTCCGCCTGCTCGAACAACAGCTCGCAGCCCAACTGGCGGAGCTGGAAGCGCTGAAAAATGACTCTGCCCTGAAGCAGGAAATGGAATTTGAAACGAAGCTGCGCAGTTTGCTCAACGAGTATGGCTACGGCCTGCGCCAAGTGGTGCTGATCCTCGATCCGCAAGCGGTGGCTTCCACTGATATGGCCCCAAAAACCTCTCGGAAACCACGCGAAGTGAAGGTCTACAAGAATCCACACAGCGGAGAGGTTGTTGAGACCAAGGGTGGTAATCAGCGTACGCTTAAGGCCTGGAAAAACGAGTATGGCGCTGAGGTAGTCGAGTCTTGGCTCGCCAATTGATTGCACTGCAGGCGGCTTCTGGCACGAGATGAATCGTGGTGCGCCCCGAATGCAAATTCCCATTCTGGGGCGTGACGAAATTTTCTGCGGGTGGTGGATTTAGAGAATTAAAACTGTCGCTAGAGGGTCCCGTCTTTCGCGGCCTGCAGCCATTTGGAGAGGAAACGCAAAACTGTCGCAATCACCCAAAACGCCGGTTCAGACTGATTCGCTAGAGAATTAAAACTGTCGCAGCCTGAAACGACGCGGCTTTCACGTGTATTCAGAGCCATCATTATCGATAGCCTGCTTACAAACATGTAATTCCTGGATCACGTGGATGACAGCTCCCAGTCGGTAAGCTTCACTCATGTCTTCATGGAGTAACAGAAATGAACACCGCTAAAAGCATTGCCGCCCTCATGCTCGTAATCGCCTCCTCATCCGCTTTAGCTGAAGGAGGATCTGATCGCTTACACGGAAAGATGATTCAGGCAAATGAGCAAGCAATGCGTGCCTACGCCGCTGCCAATGGAAAAAAACCACCTGAAGTGATCCATTATCGCTACGGAATGAAACTGGATGTGGCGAGAGTTATCAGTATGACTTCGCTCAAAGGTAGCTGCGACGTGATGCCGACACAGATGAATTACGAGGACTCAACAGGTGAGTTGAAAATCCTCGAATATCGCTCTGCTGGAATTAACTGTAGAGGTCAAAACTGACCGAAGGGACAGGGTAAGTCTTGGAGTAAGCTGACCACGACCAGCGCTGCAGCTGGTCGGCTGGCCGGCAGAAGCCCTTCCCCCGGGGCATCTTGCATTACGTGTCAGGATAACTGGCAACTACTTGATCGTCCCCACTCTTGGTGAGGCCGATGACTTGATAGGCGTGTTTCATGCCATCAACCTCCATACCTGGTGAGCCAGCGGGCATGCCAGGTACCGCGACGCCTGCCAGGTCGTTGCGCTTTATGAGCTCCTGCACCTGGGCTGCGGGGACGTGACCTTCCACAAACTTGCCATCGATAACCGCGGTGTGACACGAAGCCAGCCTCGGAGCTACTCCTAGCTCTTGCTTCACCGCCCTCATGTCCGTTTCAACGTGGTCGACGACCTTGAAGCCGTTTGCCTCCAAGTGCGCTATCCATTTCTTACAGCAACCGCAATTAGCGTCCCGGTGCACATCGATAGTCAGGGGCTCCGCAGCAAAGGCGGCTGAGGCGATTAGAAGTGACGCTGCGGTACTTAAACCGAGGAAGCGGCGCTTACTTGTCATGAGTGTGCTCCTTCCCGTCTTTGTGCACATGGGTTTTGGGAGTAGAACCTGTGTGGTGGTCCGAGTGCGCCTCGCCGGACTCGTGTTCACCGTGGTGCTCCGCTACTGATGAAGACTCCGAATGCGAACTGCCATGATCATGACTTTCCTCAGCCACGCCGTTTGCTGCGGAATCATCATGATTTCCATGACCTGATTTCGCACCACCGTGTTGGCCTTCATGGTTATGCATATCGCTTTCGCCACCGCCATGTTGGTGACCACCACTGGAAGCGACCATCATCTGGTACTGCTCAGCATTGAGTTGCGGTAGCTGGTCCAGGAACGCGACGATTCCCCAGATGTACTGGTCGTCCATGCTCTTACCCCAGGCTGGCATGCCTGTCGCTTTGATACCGTGCTTGATGGTCCAAAACGCAGCAGCAGGGTCACCGCTTACACCTATCTCGGTGAGGTTTGGTGGGGATGGGTATAGGGCTTGGCTGAGTTCAGTTTTCTCCACCCCTGGCGCGAGGTGGCAACCGATACACATGGCGTTGTAGTTGCCTGCCCCTGCTTGGATGAGAGCAGGATCTTTAAGGTTTGGCACCTCAATGTCGCTTGCTCGGACTTCAATCGAGCGATCCCGCGCCATGGCCAAAAACGCATGCACAGCGGGGAAGTGTGGGTCGTCCGCACCAACGTTCACGAGACCGAAGTAAGCAGCACCTAGCACTGCTGCGCTAGTAACAGCACCTGCCGCCACCAGCGTTGTAATTGTTTTTTTCATGTTGAGTTCTCAAAACCACATCCGAATACCGGCCACAAAACGAGCTTCGTCCACGTCCCCGCCTTCATCCCGAATGAAATCGGCGGTTTTGCCGTAGGAACGGCTCCAGGTGACACCTATGTATGGCGCGAACTGGCGAACAATCTCGTACCGTAACCGCAGCCCGACTTCGGTGTTTGCCAGGCCAGAGCCGACGCCGCGTTCCGGGTCGTTCTTGCCATAAAAGTTGGCCTCAGCGGTTGGCTGAAGAATTAAACGATTGGTTAGCAAGATGTCGTACTCGCCCTCCAGACGGGCAGCGGTTTGACCGTTCTCGCCGATAAAGGCGGTGGCTTCAGCTTCGAAGTCATACAGGGCCAGGCCCTGAATACCGAACGCAGCCCAGGTCTGCGGATCCTCCGGTTTGAAATCCTGCCGGACGCCGGCGACAACATCCCACCACGGGCTTACCGAGCGGCCATAGAGGAGCTGCAGCTCAGCATCTTCAGTCACACCATTGGTTCGTTCACCTTCCGAGCGAATCCAGAGCCTATTGATATCGCCGCCCACCCAGCCGGATGCATCCCAAGCAAGCGTGCTACCTTCATCGGCATCTTGGTATTCCAGTTGGTCTAGCAAGAAAAAGCTGTTGAACCCGCTGTCATCCATTTTGTGCCCGTCAAGCGGGGGGAAGGCAGCCTGCCGGTCGGCATCAGTCAGCACCGGGATTGGCGTACGGCTGGTCGGGGTCGGCGAATCAGCGTTCCCGTTTCCCATCGTGGAATGACCCATCGCGCCATGATCCATGCCTTCCATGGACCCGTGATCCATGCCTTTCATGCTTCCATGGTCCATCTTGCTGTGGTCCATCGAGGCGGGTTTCGCTTTGGGCTGGCCATGGCCCATTTTGCTGTGATCAACGGGTGCAGGTTGCGTGGGTTGCTTGCTCGCGCCCATCTGGCTGTGGTCCATGCCCGGCATCGCAGCCTGTGATGAGGCGTGGTCCATCTGCATGGCACCGTGGCCCATTGCCGAGTGGTCCATTCCGGAATGATCCATTTCAGCGGCGAAGCTGGGCGAAACGCCCAGCACACCTAAAGAAACGGCGAATGCCAGCAGCGATGGTCGTGCAACGCTATTGGCCATTTTTCCCTGCCTTAGCTTTGTCGCTGCCATGCGATTCCATCATTTTGCTGTGATCCATTCCTTCCATGGAACCATGATCCATGCCCTCCATAGAGCCATGATCCATGCCTTTCATGGAGCCGTGATCCATGCCTTCATGGTTCATGCCCTGGGCTTGCTTGCTCTTCGAGCCGTTCGATTGCGCCGCGTTGGACGACTTTTGAGAGTGCTGATCATGGTTGTCACTGGACCAGGAAGACGGGGCGTACACCGCGAGCAGGCCAACCATCGCGGCAGAGAGGAAAAAGGCGCTTCGTTTCATTGGTTTGCTCATCTCGTATCTCCAGTTCATTCGTCCACGCGGACTTCTCGGAACATGCCCATCTCCATGTGGTACATGAGGTGACAGTGATAGGCCCAGCGCCCGAGTGCATCTGCGGTTACGCGATAGCTTCGTTTCGAGCCAGGCGGCATATCGATCGTGTGTTTTCGCACCATGAAATTGCCGTCCTCATCCTCCAGGTCACTCCACATGCCGTGCAGATGGATGGGGTGAGTCATCATGGTGTCGTTGACCAAGGTAATACGCAGGCGCTCGCCGTACTTGAGCCGCAGCGGCTCTGCGTCAGAAAACTTGATCCCATCGAAGGACCAAGCGAACTTTTCCATATGCCCGGTAAGGTGCAGTTCGATTGTCCGGCCAGGTTCCCGGCTGTCAGGGTCGATGAAGGTGCTACGCAAATCCGAATACGTGAGAACCCGACGCCCGTTATCGCGAAGCCCGATCCCCGGATCGCTCAGCTTTGGCGTAGGGGTCATGGTCTGCATATCGACCAGAGGGTTGTTTGTTTCGGAGGCGGGATGGTTCTGCATGGCACCGCTGGCGGCCATATTGCTTTGGTCCATACCGGTCATGTTGCCGTGGTCCATGCCAGCCATCTTGCTATGGTCCATACCGGCCATGCTGCCGTGGTCCATGCCAGCCATCTTGCTATGGTCCATACCGGCCATGCTGCCGTGGTCCATGCCAGCCATCTTGCTATGGTCCATACCGGCCATGCTGCCGTGGTCCATGCCAGCCATCTTGCTATGGTCCATACCGGCCATGCTGCCGTGGTCCATGCCAGCCATCTTGCTGTGGTCCATACCGGCCATGCTGCCGTGATCCATGCCACCCATGCTGCCGTGGTCCATCCCCATATCACTCATGGAGATGAGAGGCCTTGGATCTACAGCCGGCACCGGTGCCTGCAGGCCCTCACGGACAGCCAAGGTACCCCTTGAATAGCCGGTGCGATCCATGGATTGAGCAAAGATGGTGTAAGCCTGCTCGTTTTCAGGCTCGACAATGACATCGTAGGTTTCAGCAACGGCAATCCGGAATTCATCGATCGACACTGGCTTAACGTACTGACCGTCGGCTGCGACAACCGTCATTTTCAAGCCGGGGATCCGCACGTCGAAATAGGTCATCGCCGAGCCATTGATAAAGCGAAGCCGGATTTTCTCCCCTGGCTTGAAGATTCCCGTCCAGTTCCCATTTGGCGCCTGGCCGTTCATGAGGTAGGTGTAGGTGTGCCCGCTCACGTCAGCGAGATCGGTTGGGCTCATCTTCATCTCGGCCCACATCTTTCGATCGGCCACAGCAGCAGACCAACCTTTCTCGCTCACGTCGTCGACGAAGTCGCCAACGGTGCGCTTGTGGAAGTTGTAATAGTCCGACTGTTTTTTGAGCTTGGACATAACCCGCGCCGGGTCTTCGTCGGTCCAATCACTCAGCATGACGACATAGTCACGATCGTAGGTGAAAGGCTCTGGATCCTTGGCATCAATCACCAGCGCACCGTAAACACCGACCTGCTCCTGGAAGCCCGAATGGCTGTGGTACCAGTAGGTGCCGTTCTGGTGGACCTTGAACTTGTACTCGTACATGCCGTCGGGAGCGATGCCATGGAAGCTTAGACCCGGCACGCCGTCCATATTCGCCGGCAGGATGATGCCGTGCCAGTGGATGGACGTGTCCTGCTTCAAGCGGTTGCGAACCCGTAGCGTGACCGTGTCGCCTTCGCGCCAACGGAGTATTGGTCCTGGCAGCGAACCGTTGATGGCCATCGCCGTTCGAGCTGCCCCGGTAATGTTCACCGGGAGCTCCCCGATGTACAGGTCAAAATCGGTGCCGGTCAGTACGTTAGGCTGGCCAGGGCTGGTTACGGCCCAGACCGGCGCGCGCCACATGCCCAGCCCACCCAGTAGTCCGGTAGCAGCCAGGCCTTTGACGAATGAACGTCTCGTGGTTTTGCTTTGCATGCCGTTGCGTCCAATCAGGTAGATCGCTGATATCCAGACTGCGGGATCCGCAGCCATCTGGTTTCAATTGAGCTCCCCCAAGCCTCGTAGACTTTCGCCAAAGCACAAGGATTGCGGGAGGCAATACCCCGAAAGCTGACATAGTTCAGATTCCGGGGTGATTACATTTCTGTAAGCTAAGCTCAGCAGCTCTCGTGGCCGGGGTGCTTTTGGCTTTGGGCGGTAACAGGAGCCTCTGCTTTTTTCTCCTGAGCAACCTGGTAAGCCTGCATGGAAGATGCACGTGCAGCTTCCATCCTGGCGAAGGTGCGATCCGCGCCGCCTTCAGCCAGGGCGAGGCTCGCCATGCCGAAGGTGACTACCATCACAATCGCTTTGATCATGTTCATTTGCGTTTCCTCTAAGGGTCAGTTTCGCCTGATTGGCGCCGTTCACAGTGCTCAAGCTAGCTACCCGGCACTGTCAGCAAGCTGAGCCCGACATTACTTTTCCGTCAGCTTCTGGTTGGGTGCCTTTTTTGCTGCACACTGAAGGGCATCCAAGGGGGCGCAGCAGATGAAATTACTCGTAGCCGAAGATGAGCCAAAAATCGGGGCCTACCTGCAGCAAGGGCTGACGGAGGCAGGCTTTACCGTCGATCGTGTGGTCACAGGGACCGACGCGCTGCAATACGCTTTGAGCGAGGCGTATGACCTGCTGATTCTTGATGTAATGATGCCGGGGCTAGACGGCTGGGAGGTGCTGCGGATGGTACGTGCGGCAGGGAAAGAGGTCCCAGTCTTGTTTTTGACGGCCCGTGATGGCGTGGACGATCGCGTGAAAGGGTTAGAACTCGGGGCTGACGATTACCTGGTCAAACCCTTTGCATTCTCGGAACTGCTAGCGCGTGTGCGCACTTTGCTGCGAAGAGGCAGCAGTGGCTATGCTCAGACCACTATGAAGATGGCTGACCTGGAGGTAGACCTGCTTAAGCGCCGGGCCACCCGAAATGGCAAGCGGATCGACCTCACAGCCAAGGAGTTCTCCTTACTGGAACTACTCATGCGCCGACGCGGCGAGGTACTGCCGAAGTCCCTGATCGCATCGCAGGTGTGGGATATGAACTTCGACAGCGACACTAACGTGATCGAGGTTGCTGTTCGTAGGTTGCGGGCCAAGATTGATGACGATTTCGCCCCCAAGCTCATACATACAGTTCGTGGCATGGGCTATCTGATGGATGTTCCCGAGTAATGCGCGCCCAATCGTCGCTCGTTAAACGCCTTACCCTCATGTTCATGTTCGCGGTCATCGCCGTATTGGTCGTTGCCGGCGTGAGCTTCTACATGCTCAGTCAGCACCATTTCCAGATGCTGGATGAGCAAGCCCTGGCCGAGAAACTCGAATCCACCCGGCACATCCTTTCACTTTCAGCAGCACGTGATGAACTTGAGGATCAGGAGCCTCAACTGCGTGCTTTGTTGGGGGCTCATCAGGACCTTTCTGCGGAGATTCTTGATGCTGACGGTACTGTCCTGTTCTCGGACTCCAAGGCATCCCGCATCCCTGAGCGCTTTAAGCAGGCCTCTTCTGGCGCCGTTTGGGACTGGCAAATCGACTCGCGGAACTTCCGGGGGATTACCTCTCAACTGGCTATAGCGCAGGCGCAGGCGCCGGTAACAGTCATGTTGATGCTGGATGTCACCAGCCATGCCCACTTTTTCAAGACGCTGCAATGGTGGTTCGGCATTGGCTTGGTCATCAGCGCTCTGGTTAGTGCAGGATTGGGGTGGATCGTGGCCAAGAGCGGTCTTCGGCCGGTTGGGCAGATCACCAAGGTGGCGACATCCATGTCTGCCCGGTCCCTTCGCGAGCGAATTCCATTGGAGCCCGTGCCGCTTGAATTGCAGGAGCTGATCCTCTCCTTCAACGGAATGCTTGCACGCCTGGAAGACGCGTTCGTCCGGCTATCAAACTTCTCAGCCGACATCGCACATGAGCTGCGGACTCCGGTAAGTAATCTTCTGACGCATACCGAAGTCGTTCTGACCAAAAAACGCGACCTCGATGCCTACGAAGACAACCTCTACTCCAATCTTGAAGACCTCAAGCGCATGTCGCGCATGATCGATGACATGCTGTTCCTGGCAAAAGCTGATAACGGCTTGATCATCCCCGAGCAGGTTGATATCGATCTGGTCGGGCTAGTGTCCAGACTGATTGAGTACTACCAGCTTGCAGCCGAAGACCGAAGCATTCGGCTTGCCCTTCAAGGCGAAGGTACGATCCGTGGTGACCGGCTAATGATTGACCGGGCGGTTTCCAACATTCTATCCAACGCTTTGCGCTATACCCCCGAAGGCCACGATATCGCCGTCCGGATTGTCGAGGCGGCTGATCAAGTGAACCTGTCCGTCCAGAACAATGGGGCCACGATTGATCCGGAACATATCAACAAAATCTTCGACCGGTTCTATCGCGCTGACCCTGCAAGGCGGGAAGGAAGCCCAAGCAACGCCGGCTTGGGTCTGGCCATAACGCGTTCGATCATCGAGGCTCATGGTGGGCGAATTTGGTGTACCTCCGCTGACGGCGTGACGAGTTTTCACATCGCTCTGCCGCACGCCAAACAATCCACTTCCAAGCCTCAAACGGCTTAATGCTCATTTCATGCGTGTAACCTATACTCGGCCATCATGAACCGGCTCCTACGACTGTTCACCATCCTGCTTCTAATCGCATCGCTTCCTCTCAACGGCATGGCGGGAGTCGACTCAGCCATTGAACCATGCCCCATGCAAACCATGGGGATGGAGATGATGGCGGGGATGGATCACGATTGTTGCCAGGATACTGATCCAGGATCAGCTGCCGACCACTCCAAAGCCTGCAAAGTGGGCCAGGAGTGTAGAACCGCGAGCACAGTTCAGGTCGAAATAATTAACCCCACGCTCACCTATTCTGCGCCTAGGCCAGTAGATACCTATGCGGTGAGCCTCGTAAACAGGGCGCCTCCTGACCCTTGGCGGCCACCCCGCGCCTGATTACCTCTTAAATTCACCCCATCGTCCTGTTTTGCAGCCGGATGATGGCATGCGCTTGCGCGCTGATTTTTTGAGGAATCATTTCCATGACTCCCCCACGTTACCGATTAGGGATGGCATGTCTGGCCGCTCTGATCAGCCTGTTGTCGACGTTACCGGCTCAGGCTACACCGTTGTCTCTGGAGGAAGCGCTTCAACTTGCCGAACGCAATGCCCCCATCCTCCAGGCCAGGCAAGAGCAAATGACGGCCGCTCGACACGCTGTGATCCCAGCAGGCGAGCTGCCTGATCCACGTCTCAACCTAGGAGTGCAGAACCTTCCTGTTGACGGCAGTGATCGTTGGAGCATGAACCGCGATTTCATGACGATGCAGGTTGTCGGCCTCTCCCAGGAAGTACCAAACCGGGACAAGCGGGAGGCACGAGTTGAGACGGCACGAGCGAGCGTTGAGCGAGCCGATGCAGAGGCGGTGTTCGAGCGCTTAAAAGTGCGTGCTGCCACAGCCCAAGCTTGGGTCGCGGCGTACACCGTTCAACGGAAACTGCAGCAGTTTGAGGACTTCTACAAAGAAAACCGTCTGTTGGCCGCAGCAATCCGCGCACGCCTGGCCGGCGGTACCGGCGCGACGGCCGACGCACTTGCTCCTGACCAGGAAGCTGCGCAACTCGATGAGCAAAAAGATGTTCTGCTCACACAGGCCGCTCAGGCACGGGCTGCACTCAAGCGATGGATTGGAGAGGATGCTGATCCGCAAGCTCAAGCATTTCCGCGCTGGCCAGTGAGCGCGCCGGACTATCTACACGCTATACATGCACATCCAGAATTGGCGACCTACAACGCCCTTACGCGGGAAGCACAAGCTCAAGTGCACCAAGCCTTGGCAGAAAAGAAGTCGGACTGGGGGTGGCAGGTGGATTACCAGCGGCGCGGGCCTGAATTCAGCAATATGGTGAGCCTGCAGGTAAGTTTCCAACTGCCCTTGTTCGCTGGCTCACGGCAGGACCCGATGATCGCGGCACGTCGCGCACAAGTCCGGCAACTGGAGGACGAACAGGAAGCGGCATTGCGTGAGCATAAAGCGCAGCTGGAGACAGATCTTGCGGATTACCAGCGATTGCAGCGAGCAGTGCAGCGCAGCCGTGAAACATTGTTACCGCTAGCGGAGGATCGAGTCCGCCTCGCCCTTGCTGACTATCGAGCCGGTAAATCACCCTTAAGTGAGGTTCTCACCGCTCGACGTCAGCGGGTTGAAACACGACTGCAAGACATCGATCTGCAAGGACAGTTGGCCGCGACAGCTGCACGGCTGCACTTCGCGTATGGAGAGGTGCGCGCATGAGAAATTCAACTATCAGCCTTGTGGTATTGGCCGCGTTGGCTATCGGCGGTGGCGTTGGCTATCAGCTAGCAAAGCGTGGGCAGGTGTCCACTGCCTCCCCTGAAACGCTACAGAAGGTGCTGTATTGGTATGACCCGATGTACCCCCAGCAGCACTTTCCAGCACCGGGCAAGTCGCCCTTCATGGACATGCCACTGGTGCCGAAGTACCAGGAAAGCACCGCTGCTGAGGTGAGCCCCGCAGTTCAAGTTTCACAGGGGCTCCAACAAAACCTGGGGGTCCGTCTGGCTACCGTAGCGAAAGGGCAGCTTGCTCGAACCCTCCAGGTGAGCGGCGTGCTTACCTTCGATGAGCGGGATTTTAGCGTTCTGCAGGCTCGTACCGGTGGCTACGTCGAACGCACCTATGGCCGCGCTACAGGCGACGTGGTTGCCAAGGGCGCCCCATTGGCAGATGTGTTGACGCCTGAATGGGCGGGCTTGCAGGAAGAGTACCTGGCGCTTCAGCGATCTGGGGACAATGAATTGCGCGCTGCAGCTCGGCAACGACTACTGCTGGCGGGTATGCCTGCCGATCTTATCAACCGGATTGACCGTACGGGAAGGGTCCAGAATTCGGTAACGCTCTTGGCCCCAACAGCAGGCGTCCTTCAGGCTCTGGAATTGCGGCCAGGCATGACAATGACACCGGGTGCAACGTTGGCGAAGATCAATGGTATCGCGAACGTCTGGCTTGAGGCCGCAGTACCTGAAGCGCAAGCCCAAGGCCTACAGGAAGGACAGGCAGTGCAGGCGAATCTGGCAGCGTTCCCAGGCGAACCTGTTCCCGGCAAGCTGACCGCATTGCTGGCTGATGCGGATCTGCAAAGCCGCACCTTGCGGCTTCGTATAGAACTGCCCAACCCCGGCGGCCGGTTGCGCCCAGGCATGACCGCGCAGGTTTCCCTCCATCCGTCCGGGCAACAGGATGACAGCCTACTGGTGCCAGCCGAGGCGATCATTCGGACGGGGAAACGCGATCTCGTAATGGTGTCAGAAGACGGAGGTCGATTCCGGCCGGTGGAAGTAGTGCTCGGCCAGGAAAGTGCTGGCCAGGTGGTCGTGCTGCGAGGCCTTCAGGCGGGCCAGCGCGTTGTGGCGTCCGGGCAGTTTCTGCTGGACTCCGAAGCGAGCTTGAAAGGTATCGAGGCCGTTACTGCTGGCGATGCTCCACTTGCGCAACCTGTACAGCCGGCTCTACATCAGGCCAATGGGCGCATCGTTCAAATAGAAGGTAATCAGCTGACCATCGCTCATGGACCGTTCGTGACGCTGGGCATGCCTGGTATGACGATGACTTTCCCTGTGGCAGATCCCCGCTTGATTGCCGGACTCAAGGTTGGCGAACGCATCCGGTTTGGAGTGCGCGAGCGCGATGAAGGCATGGTCATCGAGCAAATAACCCAGCAGGAGAACCAGCCATGATCGCGAACCTGATTCGTTGGTCGGTTGGCAACCGCGTCCTGGTCCTGCTGGCAACACTGTTTGCCGTAGCTTGGGGCGTTTTCTCTCTGCGCAGTTTGCCGATCGACGCGTTGCCTGACCTGTCAGATGTGCAGGTGATTATCCGCACCTCCTACCCAGGGCAGGCACCGCAGATCGTGGAAAATCAGGTGACATATCCCCTGACCACCACAATGCTTTCCGTACCCGGAGCCAAGACAGTGCGGGGCTTTTCAGCATTTGGAGACAGCTTCGTATATGTGTTGTTTGAGGACGGCACAGATCTCTATTGGGCGCGGTCCAGGGTGCTCGAATACCTAAGCCAGGTTCAGTCTCGATTACCGGCGTCCGCTAAGCCAGTGCTCGGACCCGATGCCACTGGTGTAGGCTGGATCTACCAGTATGCGCTGGTGGACCGCAGTGGTACCCATGACCTGGCACAGCTGCGCAGCCTTCAGGACTGGTTCCTGCGCTTCGAGTTGAAAACTCTTCCGGACGTTGCCGAAGTGGCGACGATAGGCGGGATGGTCAAGCAGTACCAGGTAGTGCTCGATCCGCTGCGCATGGCCAGCTTGGGAATCACTCAAGTTGAGGTTTCGGACGCCATCGCCAAGGCCAATCAGGAAACCGGTGGCGGCGTGCTCGAACAAGGCGAAGCTGAGTTCATGGTAAGGGCTTCCGGCTATCTGAAGTCACTCGATGATTTCCGAGCCATTCCCCTGCGCCTGGCTGCGAAGGGTATACCCGTAACACTGGGCGATGTAGCCACTGTACAGCTGGGCCCTGAGGCACGTCGCGGCATCGGCGAGCTTGATGGACAGGGCGAAGCGGTGGGCGGCGTAGTAATTCTGCGCAGTGGCAAGAATGCGAAAGATGCCATCGCTCACGTCAAATCCAAGCTTGAATCGCTGGAAAAAAGCCTGCCTGCCGGGGTCGAGCTGGTCACTACCTACGACCGTAGCCAGTTGATCGATCGTGCTGTGGAAAATCTGAGCCAGAAGCTGATTGAAGAGTTCATCGTGGTCGCACTGGTGTGCGCTGCATTTCTTTGGCATCTGCGCTCATCGTTGGTCGCCATCGTCTCGCTTCCGGTTGGTGTCCTCATTGCCCTGATCGTCATGCGCCACCAGGGCATCAACGCCAACATCATGTCGCTTGGGGGCATAGCCATTGCAATCGGTGCGATGGTGGACGCCGCTGTGGTGATGATTGAGAACGCGCACAAACGGGTTGAGGCTTGGCATACGTGGCACCCTGGAAAGTCGTTGCGTGGCGAAGATCATTGGAAAGTGATGACTGAGGCAGCAGTCGAGGTCGGGCCTGCGCTGTTCTTCAGCCTCATGATCATTACGCTGTCCTTCATACCGGTATTCACCTTGCAGGCTCAGGAGGGAAGGCTGTTTGCGCCCCTC
Source organism: Pseudomonas sp. Con_6 (assembly GCF_059379395.1). NCBI lineage: Bacteria > Pseudomonadati > Pseudomonadota > Gammaproteobacteria > Pseudomonadales > Pseudomonadaceae > Pseudomonas > Pseudomonas sp. Con_6. Next base: position 25,672 of record NZ_CM182011.1, read on the forward strand.
GCATTCACCAAGACTTATGCAATGGCAGCAGCAGCGGGCCTTTCGGTTACCCTGGTACCCGTGCTGATGGGGTACTGGATTCGGGGTCGTTTACCGGCAGAAGAGCGCAACCCACTCAATCGAACCCTGATACGGCTCTATCGCCCAGCATTGGAGATCGTTCTACGCCGGCCAAAGCTCACGTTGGCGGGTGCACTGTTGATTTTGCTCAGCAGTGTCTGGCCCCTGAGCCAGCTCGGCGGCGAATTCTTGCCGCCACTGGATGAAGGCGATTTGCTGTACATGCCGACTGCCCTGCCAGGTCTTTCGGCGCAGAAAGCCTCTGAGCTTTTGCAACGTACGGACCGGCTGATCCGAACGGTACCGGAGGTCGCCAGTGTCTTCGGTAAAGCGGGCCGGGCTGAATCAGCGACCGACCCGGCCCCGCTGGAGATGTTCGAGACGACTGTCCGACTTAAACCGAAGGATCAGTGGCGAGCAGGGATGACCACTGAGAAGCTGATCGAAGAGCTGGACCGTACCGTGCAGGTACCTGGGCTAACCAATATCTGGATCCCACCGATTCGAAACCGTATCGACATGCTCGCAACCGGTATCAAAAGCCCGATCGGCGTAAAGGTTGCCGGCAGCAATTTGAATGAGATCGACCGGGTGACTCTGGCTATCGAGAAGGTGGCCAAAACGGTTCCAGGGGTGACTTCCGCCCTCGCCGAGCGATTAACCGGTGGACGCTACATCGATCTGGATATCGACCGCCAATTCGCAGCGCGTTACGGCCTGAACATTGCTGATGTCCAAGCGATTGTTGCCGGCGCCGTTGGGGGCGAAAACATCGGCGAAACCGTAGAAGGCCTGGCGCGATATCCCATCAGTGTTCGGTACCCACGGGAGTGGCGTGACTCTGTTGATGCCCTGCGGCAGCTACCGATTTACACCAGCCAAGGGGGGCGAATCACACTGGGAACCGTGGCACGGGTGCGTATTGCGGACGGTCCACCCATGCTCAAGAGTGAAAACGCGCGCCCCTCGGGCTGGGTGTATATCGACGTGCGGAGACGGGACCTGTCCTCCGTCGTTGCCGACCTGCGCCGGCTAGTCGATCAGCAGGTGAAGCTCGATCCTGGCATAAGCTTGAGCTATTCCGGGCAGTTCGAATACCTGGAGCGCGCCAATGCGCGCTTAGCATGGGTAGTACCGGCGACGCTGGCCATTATTTTCGTCCTTCTCTACCTCACGCTTGGCCGCCTCGGTGAAGCGCTGCTGATCATGGCTACCTTGCCATTTGCGCTAACCGGCGGCGTATGGCTGCTGTACATGATGGGCTACAACCTGTCGGTGGCCACGGGTGTCGGTTTTATCGCCTTGGCTGGGGTCGCAGCAGAGTTTGGAGTCATCATGCTGATCTACCTCAACAATGCCTGGACTGAACGAAACGGCAACGGTACGCAGGGGCAACCTGCGCTTCTGGATGCTATCCGCGAAGGGGCCGTGCAGCGCATCCGCCCCAAAGCCATGACCGTAGCAGTGATCGTCGCAGGCTTGATGCCAATCCTCTGGAGTAGCGGTACCGGCAGCGAAGTCATGAGCCGGATCGCTGTACCCATGGTCGGCGGCATGCTCACCGCGCCTTTGCTCTCACTATTTGTAATCCCTGCGGCTTACTGGCTCGTCAGGCGCCGCGGACTCGCTGTACACGATAACCCCCAAACAGGAGTAACCCGATGAAGAAGCTACTGATCAGCGCTGGCCTGGTGTTCGCCGTTGCGGCGGCGGTGCAGGCCCAAGACATGTATGGCACGGATATGAAGAATATGCCCATGGAAGGCAACGAGACCCAAGGCAGCCAGGCGGCTCCGACTGCATCGGCTGAGGGAACCATCAAAGCTTTGGAACCAGGTAAAGTTACCTTGGCGCATGGACCAGTATCAGCCCTGAAATGGCCGGCAATGACCATGGGCTTCAGCGCTACCGAGCAGCAACTCAAGGGACTCAAGGTAGGCGACAAGGTCAGCTTCGATTTCCGAATGAATGGGGGCACAGCGACGATCGTAGGCATTCGCAAGCAGTGACGGATTGACTTCTAACCCTGCCTATTAGAGCTGATAGGCAGGGTCATTTAGCCAAACTTTGGAAAAAGTGCTGCCGCAATTCCTGACCGCGCCGCCTTCAGCTCTGTGCCTCGGGACGCTAGTTGGTCTTTGCGCTCTGTAGCCGGGATGCATTCAGATCAGAGTAGTAGCTGACGTTTGAGCAGAGATCTTCGTGCATCACGATCTATATGGGTCGAAAGCGGACAGGGCATCGCAAAGTCATCCAACTGCCTGAGTTATCCGAACGCCAACAAGGATTCCACCGAGCTTGTCGACAAGAAAACCCGCGACAACTCAGAGTGTTATCCGAGCAAACAGACTTTGGATACCCTATTCCCGCTAGAAACACTGCCGCTGAAACCCTCCTGGCATGTAGCTCCTTCGTCCTACGCTTCAGCCTCTATGACCCCCACCCAACCTTTCGCGCAGGTGCGGAACGAACCTAGGCGTAACGCGGGTATAAGCTTCGTAGGCAGCGCCAAACTGCTTGTGCATTTCCCGCTCTTCGGAAACCGCCAAACGCCCGTACATCACCAGCAACACCGGGAACATTGCCAGCGTCAGCAGCGTCGGCCACTGAAGGAGAAAGCCCAGAAGAATCAGCACAAATGCCACGTACTGCGGATGTCTGATCCAGCCATAGGGCCCGACCGTTGCAAGTGAACGGCGGCGTTGCGCGTGATATAGCACGTTCCAGGCGGCAGAAAGCAAATAGAAGCCGAAACCCAGGAATAGGTAACTGGCAATGTGCAAAACACTGAAGTGTGGGTTGCCCTGGTCACCGAGCAACGTCGACCACAGATGGCCGGATTCGTGGGAAAGCAGATCGAGGTTGGGGAACCTGGCCTGCAACCAGCCTGACAACAGATAGATCGTCAGGGGGAAGCCATACATTTCCACAAACAGGGCAACGATGAAGGCCGAGAATGCACCGAAGCTCCTCCAGTCTCTCGCCGTTGCCGGCTTGAAGAAACTGAAGGCAAACATGATGAAGATCGCGGAGTTGATGAAAACCAGCGACCAGAGGCCATACGCGCTTTCACCATGATTCATGATGGATCTCCCGGCTTATGGATATCAGCCTTATCGGAGGGGGCCGGTTTGCTCTGGCCCTGGTGATGGTGTCCCCCATGTCCTCGATGCATGAAGACATGCATCAGCGGACAGGCGAGCAACAACAGATAAGGCAGGGCTCCAACGACATGGGCAAGGTGCTCGGTGAGCAGGAAGTAGACGGCGATCCCACCGATTACCACCAGGCCGATTGCATAGCGTGAACGCCAGAAACTGTGTGGTGAGCCGTTTTCATCGAAGTGAGGGTTCATAGCGACTCCTGGGAAAGGAGATGGGTTACTTCGATGCAGCAGATGGCATGCGGTCCATCATCATCTGCATCATCGACTCCATCATGTCCATGCGCTTTTCCATCATCTGGTGGCGGGCGGCCATATCCCCGCCCATGCCGCCATGCATGCCCCCCATTTCAGGCATGCCACCCTCCATGGACTTCATCATGGCCATGCCATTTTTCATCAGCGCCATATGCTCGGCCATCAACGCCTGACGGGCTTCCGGCGTTTTGGCTGCAGCCATCTTTTCGTGCATGGCTTGCATGGCCTTCATTTGCTGGTCCATCGCCGCCATTTGCCCTTTGTCCATTGGCTGAGAAGGCGTCTTCTCGGTAGCCGCCGCGCTTGGCGCATCGGCCGGGTGATGTGTCGAGTGTTCATCGGTGTTTTGCGCCATGGCGCCCACGGACGCTGCGGCCAAACAAAGTCCGATCAGTAAATTTCGAACGTTGTTCATCATCATCTCCTTAGCACTGTTTTAAAGCCGGATGCCTTGGTCTGGGCGCTAGGCCTCACCTGGCACGACAAGCAAATTACTGCGCCGGCGTGAATGCTCATTTTTCGCGTCGTGCTCGGGTTGTACACCGACGGGCTATTATTGGGCACTCGGCGGCTCGAAGCTGATCCCGTTTGGCCCGGCGCCAACCTTATGGGTAGCAACGACCTTTCGGCTGCTCGTATCGATGACAGATACGGTGCCCGCTTCAATATTGCTGACAAACACATAAGCGCCGTCGCTGCTGATGGCCACACCATGGGCACCCTTGCCGGTGGTCACGGTGCCCAGGCTGCTACGCGTCTGGAGATCTACGATGGAGACTCGGTCGTCCGGATTCTGGCCACTGCCCTGATTCGCGACATAGACCTGGCGACCGTCAACGGTGGCCATCATCTGGATTGGCGTGCGGCCGACATCAACCTTGCTGATCACCTTGCGTCTGGCCGTGTCGATGATGCCAAGCTGATTTGTCGCACTGAGCGAGACGAATGCCAGGCGACCGTCAGGGGCAAAGCCGACCTGGACAGGGCCTTTGCCCACGGGAATCTGCGCGGTTTCTTTGAGTGTGACGACATCGATAAGCGATACGCTGTCGCTCTTCATGTTCGCGATATAGAGTGTCCGGCCATCAGGGCTCAAGCGCAGCCCATGGGGATAACGCCCAGTTGGAATACCGGGCAACTCGATTCGCTGCTCAAGGTCAAATACTCGCACCTGGTTGGCAGCGGAATCGGTCACAAAAGCTCGCAGCCCGGTGACGTCGGTGACCACATGAGCCGGGTGATCGCCTGCCGGGAAGCTGAACGGTGGCCTGTCCAGCGCGCTGGTACTGAACACCAGCAACTGCCCACCGGGCTTTTCACCGCTCGAATGCCCCGCATGTCCAGCCACTCCAACAACCAGAAGCAAGCTGCCGTCGGGCGAAACCTGTAGGTTGTGGGGTGCGATCGGCAAGGCGACCGTGCTCACATCACCTGTCGCAAGATTTACCTGGCTAATGGAAGCGGACCGTTCATTGGCCGTGTAGACGTTACCCGTAGGGTTTGCCATGACCAGCCCCAGAGGGATGAGCAGGGATATCCCCAAGGCCATAGAACTAAACCGCTTGGCAGTCATCATTGTGAATGAGCTCCAACGAGGGGCCGGGGTATGTGAGCCAGGCTGGCCTATACATTTACTCAAGATAAACACCAATCGCGAAGCATTTTCTTGATCAGCGTCAACGTCCACAGCTTGACTCGGCACTGGGTGATCGAAGGCCGTCCATTTCTTGGGGAGTATTGCTGGCTATCCCGACCCGGAGTCAGTCGACATCAGGCTGTATATGAAGAAACCGCGCCATGAAACATGGCACGGCGGCTTGCCATCTGAGCGGTAACGAGACTTAGCGACTGACTTTGGTTGGGTAACCAAGCGCCTGGACCAGTGCACCGACGCGTTCCGCCTCGATGTTGCTTTGGACACTCACTGTACCGGCAGCACGATCAACGATCACCTTCGCGTCGCCATCGGCAGCCTGGATGGCCTTGGTGATCTTGTTGACACAACTGCCACATCCCATACCGGAAACTTCCAAAACGAACATAGCGGGCCTCTCATGCTGGTACGGCTTTTCTCGCCGCATTTACAGCTTCAACCTTGACACGATGACAAGGTCAAGGCCCGGTCAAAGGATTTATCTTCGCCCTGAAATCTTGTCCAACTCCTCTGGCGGCGGCCCCTGCTGCATCACAATTGTCCCTTACGATCTTGGCAGAAGATGGCGGACGTCGCAGTTGCCCGATGTCCTCCATCAGGACCAGATTGGCGCCGAACTCGCGGACATACCCGCTAAGGCCAAAGCCCTAGACAGTCAGTCATATGGATCAGGCGTTGAAACGCTGATGGCGGAACTTCCTCTCATAGGTTGCGGTGTGCCCATTTCAGTCTGTGACTACGCGCTTCAGCCGCAGTGCGTTGAATACCACGGAAGCCGAACTTACGCTCATGGCCAATGCCGCAATCATCGGTGACAATAGATGGCCGGTAAGCGGGTAGAACAAACCTGCCGCCAGCGGTATGCCCATAGCGTTGTAGAAGAATGCGAAGCCCAAGTTTTGACGCATGTTCTTCACCGTGGCCACGGATAGTGTTCTGGCCCGCAGGATGCCCATCAGGTCGCCCTTGACCAGCGTCAACTGGGAGCTGTTCATGGCAACATCGGTGCCAGTTCCCATGGCGATCCCGACATCAGCCCGGGCCAGCGCAGGGGCATCGTTGATCCCATCTCCTGCCATGGCAACCCGGCGCTTATCGCCCTGCAGGAGCGCCACCAGTTGCTCCTTGTCCTCGGGTTTCACTTCTCCGTGGACTTCCTCGATGCCGAGTTGTTTCGCGACCGCACGTGCCGTAGTCAGGCCGTCGCCGGTGGCCATGATGACCTTCACATCTTCTGCCTGTAGCCGGGTTACCGCCTCCTTGGAGGTGGGTTTGACCGGATCGGACACCGCTAGCAGGCCAGCGAGCACGCCATCGACGGCCAAGTACATGATACTCATGCCTTCCAGACGCAGCTGCTCGGCGCGGTCTCGCAACGGACTGGTGTCGAGGCCAGCCTCTTCCATCAAGGTCGTGTTGCCAAGCTGCAGCCGTTTGCCGTTCACCTGGCCACGTACACCGATCCCAGAGCCCGACTCAAACGCCTCTGGCTTGGACAAGCTGTGTCCATGCGCTCGCGCATGATCGACAATCGCATGTGCCAGCGGATGCTCGCTGCCTTGGTCCAGGCTGGCGGCAAGGCGCAAGACTTCGGGTGGCATGAACTGCCCGGTACCGACCACGCTATGAAACACTGGCCGGCCCTCGGTGAGGGTCCCGGTCTTGTCGACGATCAGCGTGTCGATCTTGCAGAGGTTCTCGATAGCACTGGCGTCTCGGAAGAGCACGCCACTGCTGGCAGCCTTCCCGGTAGCGACCATGATCGACATGGGAGTGGCTAGGCCGAGCGCGCAGGGGCAGGCAATGATCAGGACCGCGACCGCATTGATCAGGCCGAAGACCCAGCCAGGCTCCGGTCCGAAAAGCCCCCAGCCGAAGAGCGTGACCAGCGCGACCAGAATCACCCCCATGACGAAATAGCCGGCCACGGTGTCCGCCATCCGCTGCATCGGGGCTTTCGAGCGCTGAGCCCGCGCGACCATCTGCACGATTTGCGAGAGCACTGTCTCGGCGCCGACCTTCTGCGCCGCCATCACAAGGCTGCCGTGGGTATTCAGCGTGGCACCGATGAGTGCATCCCCAGCTTTCTTCATCACTGGCACGGGCTCGCCTGTCAGCATGGATTCATCGATAGCACTTTCGCCTTCCAGGACCACCCCGTCGACCGGCACCTTCTCGCCAGGGCGAACGCGCAGGTGGTCGCCCGTATGCACGTGGGTGAGCGGAATATCTTCCTCCTGACCATCGGCCCCGATGCGACGGGCCGTCTTGGGGGCAAGACCCAGGAGCGACTTGATGGCGGCGGAGGTTTGTGAGCGCGCCTTGAGCTCGAGCATTTGGCCGAGCAACGTTAATGAGATGATGACTGCAGCCGCTTCGAAGTAGACACCGATGCGGCCATCCTGCATGAAAGTCGTCGGGAAAACCTGCGGGAACACTGTGGCCGCAACGCTGTATAGGTACGCCGCAGCCGTTCCCAAACCTATCAGGGTCCACATATTCGGGCTGCGATTACGAATCGATGCGACCCCACGCACGAAAAACGGCCAGCCAGCCCATAGTGTCACGGGAGTGGCCAGAATCAACTCCACCCAATTCTGTGTGGCACCATGCAGCAATTGGAGTTGGTGGGCAGTCATGGCCAACACGGTCACGATGACCGTCAGGGGCAAGGTCCACCAGAAGCGGCGGGAGAAGTCCTTGAGTTCCGGGTTCTCGTCTTCCTCAAGCTCCGGTATTACCGGCTCTAGGGCCATGCCACAGATTGGGCAACTGCCCGGCCCACGCTGGCGGATTTGGGGATGCATCGGGCAAGTGTATTCGGCGTCCGCCGCGTTGCTTGGCTGCGGGGCAGCCGAGTGGAGATGGCCCGCGTGTTCTTGGTCCTGGGGAGGGCTAAGATAATGCACAGGCGCTGCGCGGAATTTCGTCAGGCACTTTTCACTGCAGAAGCGGTATGTCCTTCCCTCGTATAGCTCGAAGTAGCGACTATCCGGTGGCACCGTCATACCGCATACCAAATCGCGCTGACTACCATCCGGTTGCTCATGCGGGTGCGAGTGGTCATGGTCATGGTCATGGTCATGGTCATGGTCATGGTCATGGTCATGGTCATGGTCATGCTGGCACGATTCGGTGTGCATGAAGTAGTTCCCTTTGTTGTCCGGTTTGGACGAGTTTTCACCCTTCTGGTGAGAATACCCGCCATGGTTGTGCCCGAAGAGTTGCGTCAGCGGACAGAGCAACAAAATTAAATAACTGTAGTGCCTGTGACAGGTGGCCATAGTGCACGAGCCACATAAAACAGGCCAAATATGGCCAGCATGATCAGTGCAATACCGCCTTTAGTCCGCCAAAAAGGTATTGCCAGATCTGTACCACGGCGATGGGCTCCGTCATGATCAACTCCCAAGCTGGGTGGGAAATATCGGCCGCTGCCGTATTGTCCAGCCTAGACAACATCTCCTTGAACAGCTGTGACGCCAATCAATGCTCCTGTAAGCGTGTCGATTATTGTTGTGGTGTAGCGTCATGGCATAGATCATTTCTGGAGGTTGCTGATCCTGCTGCTGCACCAGTGGTTGCCCTTCGACAATGCGCTGGCTGCCTTGTACCCCGGCGAGGGAGTGCCCAAGCCGCTGGAGGAGTACGACGCCGGCTCCCGGTGGGGAACGCCGTCCATGCTTTCCTGCCTGGACGGCCTATACTTGCTCGACCCCTTCTACCAGGCCTGTCAGGAAGGCCTGCCCAGTGGGCTGTAACGCCTGGAGGAGATCGCTTCTGACCAGTTCCGTCAAAGCGAGTACTTCCTCAGTTACTTCCACGCCAACGCATTGGAAGACGAGGTGCAGTTCGTTCTCCAGTTGCCGGCCAAGGTAGCCTTATGCGATCTAACAGCTCAAGCCCCAGACCTGATACATGCGGTGCGGTACAGCGCTGATCGGGTCACTCTTCGCTGTTCCCCTTCCAGCTTTGCCTTTGCCCACAGCAGACGTCGGAGATGAAACTGCTCGGCGGACTCACAAACCTGCTCCAGTGCTCTCGCACAAGGCTTTGATCTGGCCATCTTTGCTTGAATGGCTGACCCGTGGCAGGGCGTTGGCCGTGTTTTCTTCGTGCGTGTTGAGCCCAAGGCGAGCGCGATCCACCATCCACAGGCCGCTACTGCCGCGCGCCAATTCTATGCCGGCACTACTCGTCAAAAAATAGGTGAGTGCTTACCCGGCAGGCAATGGGCTACTATCGAGCCCTATATCTATCCGAAAGGGTTAGCTCCGTTGCCAGGGAATTGCATGCAGGCCATCGATATTGAAAACGCGATCGTTCTTCCTTGGGGGCTTGGCTCAAGATCGCCCCATGACCTGTTTTCTGTGTGCGCAGAAATCATTAACTGCCCTGGTGACATCGTTTTAGACGCTAGCAACCTCTCGTATATCGATCCGTTAGGGATGGCCACGCTGCGAGCGTTGTTTGAAAACCAGTTGGTCCAGAAGCGAGTTTCGATGCAGTTTTTGAGCAGAGACCTGACCTCCTACCTGGCCAGGATGGATTTTTTCAAGGACATTGATGTAGAGGGTGTAGATCTATCGGGGGTAGGACGTCGAAACGACCGAAGCACCTCGTTGGTGGAAATCACCAAAATCAGCGAACACCATCAAGCAGAGGCTGCAGCCTCTCGCCTCGCTAGAGCTATTACGGGAAGGTTGACTCAATCGGACCCGGATGCCCCAGTCGACGAGCACACGGGACGGAATGAGTTTGACTCCTACCGGGGCCCTCTGGAGTATTCGCTCAAGGAGCTATTGGAAAACTCGCTTACTCACGCCCGCAGAGAGGGACGTGGTGACGCCGCCGTTTGGCTGACCTGTCAGTTTTATCCAAAATTGAACCTTGTACGCATGGCCATCGTCGATAATGGGTGTGGGTTTCTCGCGACACTGAGGAATCACCCTGAGCTTCATGACCGCACGCATTTGCACGCGATCGAGGCGGCACTCAAACCGCGAGTGAGCTGCAACCGGGGTGCGATGGCCCAGATCCTGGGTAGCGAGAACCAAGGTATCGGGTTAACAACTACCGCAAAAATTGCAGACGCGGCGGGCGGTGGTTTGATCATCGTGAGCGGCAATGGCATACATGACACAAAGCGTCGGCAGTCTCAGGAGCTGCATGATGCGCTGTGGAATGGTGTATCGATCGCGTTTAGCTGTACCCGTGAGCTGCTGCCCACCATTTCGATCAGTGACTTGCTGCCGAAGGACGATGCAGGACAGGTTGACGACGATCTCGACCTAGATCTGAATTTCCGCTAGCTCTGGCTTTTTGATAGCTCGAGGGCTAGAGTCGATCATGCAAGGAGCGGTAAATGGGAGATTCAGCGTCAACTGAAACTCTCGGGCTGCAAAAAAGGATTATGCAATACAAGGGGTTACGACATGCAAACTCAAATTCGATTAAGTAGGGATAGTTCTATCCGAACGTACGGAATGCGAGCTTCAGCGATCCCCTACCGTACCGAAATCGAACGCTCGCTCAGCAGTGGTGAGAGCGTTGTCATAGATTTCGCTGGGAACGATGTCACTCAGTCCTTCGTCGACGAGTTGATCGGGGCGCTGATTCTGAAGGAGGGTCGCCAGGTGGTATCGCGCCTTGCCTTTGAAAACTGCACCAACGATGTCAAAGGAATCATTAAATTTGTGGTCCATGATCGAGTTCGACAGCTGCAAAAAATGCCCGCGTGACGGATCCGCATTGAATTTAAGGCCCTCAATATTGAGGGCCTTTTCATTGGTGCCAGGCAAAAGATAGCCGTCTTGAGTGGCCCCCATAGCTCGCCCTGAAAAGCGAATGTCAGGGGACACACCGCAGAAAAGCGTTCTGTAGCGGAGGAATACGTGGAAAACGGAGCTTAGGTTTCCTCATTGAGATGTGTAGAAATCCATCGCGACTCACCTATGCAAAGGCTGCGAAAAGCCTGAATCTACTGGGGTATCGTGGCGTGAGATATGTGCAAAAAAATGTGCACAGCATCTGCGGATTGGAGAGCTGGCTTGGCTCCTTAAGTAAAACCATCAAGCTGCAACGGACCTGCAACTCCTGCGGCTTGAAGCAAAGCGGGTAATACCACCCCTGCAGGCCCAACGAGCATTATCTCTTCCGCCCCGTCCATCCCCACGTCGTCAAGGTTCACATGGATCACGGTTGCCCCGGCCGCCAGAGCCATATCTGGAATACCGGCTGCCGGCATGACTACGCCAGATGTACCCACCGAAATCAGCAAGTCACAGGCTTCCACAAGCCTTACTGCTGAACGCCACGCATCCTCTGGAAGATTCTCTCTGAACCAGACCACCCCAGGGCGCAACCTCCCGTTGCATCGAGTGCACCGCGGAGGCTCGATCATCTGTCCCGCCGGGGGAACCGCCAGTTGATCTGGTGATAACTCTGCTGGCCGGTGGCATCCGAAGCATTTCACGTCCATCAAGCGGCCATGAAGGTGTATCACCGAACTGGAGCCGGCTCGTTCATGCAGATCATCAATATTCTGGGTAACGACAGATACGTTCCAGCCAGCATCAGCTATCCGTGGAATAGATAGATGAGCCAAGTTAGGTTTGGCCTGGCCAACCTGCTGCCGGCGCCAAAGATACCAGCTCTAGACGAGAGCTGGATTTTTGCGAAAGGCGTCCGCTGTTTCGAGACGCTGAGGGTCATGCTTCGCCCAGAGGCCTGTCAGCTTGTCGCGGAAGGTCGGAATTCCGCTGTCAGCAGAGATGCCAGCACCCGTGAAAAAAACGACCCTCTTGGACCTGCGCAAAGCCTCAGCAGCTCTTTGCAAATTGCTCATTGGACACACCTCAGCCCCGCAGCGGGGACTCCCTTGCAGTAAACACGGTAACGGCCGCACATCCCAGCTAAAGCACTCGCGTTTGATCGGAAAACCAAGCGTAGAGCGCAGGGTGCCGCATACTGCTGCTACCGCTCTAGTAAACCTCCAATGGATTTCAGCTACCCGACCTACAGCTATCTCTAGCCCCATCGCGGGAGGTGCATATGACCACTCCCTTTGCTCACATCCAGACCCGACATGAGCCTTCAACCGCCCTGAATAAAAGCAAGGTCGCTTTGGTTGCTACCCTGTCGATTGAAGCCAATTCAGACCGGACGATCGATGCTTACCTTGGTGGCCTGCAGATGTACAACGATCTATTCGAGTGGCGGCTGGATGAATACCCCCAGGAAGCGCTAGATCTCATCATCGACTGCTTTCTCCCCGCAGAGTCGGTGCCTCAATCCATCCTGAAGAGTGGCGTTTCAGCCGGGCTCATCCGCTCCAGGGTCTTCCAAAGCGGAGACTGGATATCAGGCAAGCAATGGCTTCAGCTCGCATCTACCTCCACCCCAGGGGGTGGAGTTGACCCCGACCAGCTACTGGCTGATGGTCAGATCTTCTCGCTTCGACCTGGGAAGGTCGACTTCTTCCCCGCTTATGCTTTGGACGGTAGCAACGGCTATCAACCGATCAGCAGCCTTTGCGACGTATTGTCCGTTCTCTCGACTCGCATGGACGAGTGGTCTATGGCGGCTTGGTTCCAATCAGAAAATTCGTCTCTGGGCGGTATCGCCCCCAAAGCCTTGCTGTCATCCGCCCCAGAATGGGTGCTAGCTGCGGCAAAGAAAAAGCCAAGAGGAAGACGTGTGATTAGATGAACGGCTTCAGATTGCATACCGTGACGCGCCCGATGGATAGTGTCTCAGGGGATCAAGATGAGCAGTCAACCAGCTCCCCGCAACGATCGTAACTGGCGACCCGTCTTCCATGATTGCTATTCGACGGTGATCAAGGCGGTTGATGCTCGATATGACGTTCGCGGTTATTTGTTATCAGAGTTGGTGAAGCTGTGCCTGAAAAATCGGGCCACAGTTCCGCTAGCCCGGCGAGCCTACTACGAGGGATGCGTTCAGAAGGAAGCCATAGCTTTTCTGGAGCGTTATACCTCCCACTTGCTATTCGGCCCAGGCGGCCGACTCTCGCCGCAGGAATACCGATACGGCGCATATTGATGCTCTCCAAGGCCCAACTCTGGCGTAATCATTTGTCCCAACGTTGGCAGAGGCTTCATGATGAAAATCACTGGTCGTGTAGAAACAGAAGCGGTGGTCGACGTGAGCTGCGACGTATGCGGCTCCTCCACACGTTTGGAAAACGGCAGCCTGCAGTATGGGGTGCTCCAGGCGCACTGGGGCTTTGGTGCACTGCATGACGGAGAGCGCTATGAGGTACACCTATGTGAACCTTGCTTCTTCCAAACCATCGCTTACCTCAAGCAAGAGCGGCGCACAGCCAACATGTTTGAAGGTGATCCGCAGCAGCCCGAGGATGACTTCGGCCTCGCTTCCAGGGATGACTTCTTCCGTGATGGTCATTGATTTGAAAGCCAAACCAGCCATGCTACTTCGGCTTTTTAGGTGAGGACGGGGACTGTGAGTCCACGTATCGATGGAAGGCTAGTGCTAGGTCTTCGTCGGTCGCCTTTGGAAGCGGTTTACGACGAGGCGCTTTGACCGGAGCGTTCTCATCCGGTTGGGTGATCTGCCTCAGTAGGGTGCGCTCAGTCTCGGTAGCCGACGAATCGAAGACCCTTGTCTGTACACGCTGATCACGGTCTGTCCTGTTAAAACTCACCACGTTCGACTTGTATTCAACAGGTAAGTCAAATGGACAGCGCAGGTCCAAATGCCCGCCTTGATTGCCTTTGCTAATGGCCAACAACTGCAGTTCTTCGACCTCTTTCGAGCTGGTGGTATACGCGCTCGATCGGTAAGCCTTGTGGAGGTCGTCGATTTCAATCCGGTTTCTGCCAGCGACTCGGCATTCGATGTAGGCAAGCTTTGGAGTTTGTAGTGTCACAGCCTCGCGGAGGTGAGCTTGAGCACATTCACAAGGAAGTCATCAAATTCGATTCGGCTTGGTTCGAATCTCTTATCCGGATGCCGGTTGATCATCCTTATCGCAGAATGGATAGAGTGAAGATGGCCCGGGAGGAACTGGGCGATCTGCTGGAGCTGACTCAGGCCTGAGGAGGCCTGCTGTAAACCACTTTTTTTCACTGTAAACCACAGTGGTTTACAGTGAAAAAAGTGGTTTACAACGTAGCTATGACACGCGCCCTGGCCACTCCCCAGGCCAGCGCGCTCCTCATTGGTTCGTTCAGCCGGACGTCGAACACCTGTGCTGCTCGGGGCCTTGCCACGCCGCGGTGTCCTATAATTCATCTTCAGCTGAATGGAGCAAAATGTTGTGAAGCGCACATTCATTGGAATGGTCGAGGCTGGTGAGCCACTGATGAGGCAAGCGCTTGAAGCTATCCGACAGGCCCACGAAGCGGAGGCTGCTGGATTGCCAGACCTTGAGGTACAGCGTCTTCACCTATTGGCAGATTCGCTCTATCAGGCGGTCATTGATTTTCAGCTCCTCAAAGCAGGTAAACCACCGTCGACTATCCAGTGAGGACCTGCCGCTACATGACGAAAAAGATACCAGCTCTTCTCCCCGACCACCCCATGTATACCGACGCAGTGGATGCGATGAAGCAATACCACGAGGCGCAGGCTTCTGGCTCATCTGCCGAAGAGGTTGAGCGCCTGCGTCAAATCGCAGAATCACAATTTCGGGCTGTCAGCGAGTATCAGCTCAACGCTCTGGGATATCAGTCTCGTCGTCCGCACTGAAGGGATAACCGATCCGGAGGTAGCTTCAGAATCCATCAAGCCAAGCGGAAGACTCACGACGCGGTCCGATTGATCAGCGAGACGGTCGGGAGGGTTTGCACACAGCCCCAAAAAAAAAGCAGCTCCCGAGAGCTGCTTTTTTCTTACTCCCCCTTTTTGTGCTTGTGGGGTTTCAGGTCCGGATGGTCCTTCTGCTTTTCAGGGGTGACTCGCTGCCTTTTGTCCGGAGTGCCATCTTCATTGGTGCGCTTTGGGCCTGGCTTGATGCTCATGCAAAACTTCCTTTTCCGCTTGGGTTGTTGAATGCAGCTATGTAATTAGTCCAGCTTCTCTCAGCTGTCAAAGCAGGCTGGTGCAGAACCGCCTGGCCGATGATCCGGTCCACATCGAACATTCAGAGGCCAGAATAAGAGCCTCCGACAAAGGGCTTACAAGGGGCAGTGAAATCCAGCGCTGAGCGATACGAAGACGTCTGGACGTTCATCATGCCGAGCACGGTGTGGAACAGGTTGTCGTGGCTCAGCGGTGACGTGGTTTGAGCTTTCAAACAACCCACGTTGACCTTTTCGCTCTTCGCGAGCGAGTCAGACATCCAAAGTACCAACGGCACCTTTGTTTGCTCGTCAGGAGCCATCGCGTAAGGCAGCCCGTGTAGATAGAGCCCACCCTCCCCCAGCGATTCGCCGTGGTCCGAAACGTACATCAGCGCAGTGTCGAACTTGGTGTTGGCCGCCAGGATATCGATGAGATTTGCAGTCACATAATCGGTGTAGAGGATTGAGTTGTCGTAGGCATTGACCACCTCCTCCTGCTTACATTTGTCGAGCTCGTTGGTCTCGCACACCGGTGCGAATTTCTTGAATTGCGAGGGGTAGCGCTTGTAGTAGGCCGGGCCGTGACTGCCTTTGTAGTGGAGCACCAGGACAGCATCGCCTTCCTGGCGCTTGATGAAGTCTTGCATCTCCGTGAGCAGCACCCCGTCCTTACACTCCTCGCTGGTGCACAGTTGGGAATCCGCGTGAGAGGCAGCCTTGTGGTTGGGAACCCTGTCGCAGACCCCTTTGCACCCCGAGTTGTTGTCAGTCCACATGACACTGATGCCAGCGCGTTGAAGCACGTCGAGCAGCCCTTCTCGGCTCTTGGCCAAGCCATCTTTGTACTGGGCCTTACCCACGTCCAGGAACATGCATGGCAGCGAGACCGCGGTAGCGGTACCGCAGGAGCTCACGTTCGTGAAGCTAATGACATTTCGCTTTTCTAGTTCCGGATTCGTTTCACGGGAGTAGCCGTTGAGGGAGAAGTTGGCGGAGCGAGCGGTCTCTCCTACTGCCAGTACCAGCAGCCTGGGTTTACGAGCCGCACCCTGTCGATTAACTACCGCATCAGTACCAATGGCCGTCAGCGTTTTAGGTGAGGCCAGCTGACGCTTCAGGTACCCATGGCCAGCCGCAAACAAGTTGGTAGGTACCAGAATCAGCCGGATCTCCCGATTGTTGCGCAGCAAGGAGGCATACGACTGGTACTGACTCAACGCGATGCCAGATAAGGTCAACAGAGCGAGCGACAGAGCAATGAACCTGCTGACCAAAGCTTTGGCCCAAGGCTTGCGCCGGAGGGGAACCCGGGCAATCAGGTAGACGGGCAACACCCCAACCATTGCGACCCAAAGACCGAGCTTCCAATTCAGCAACTCGGTTGCCTCAGCGACGTCGGTCTCCACAACGTTGGTGAACATTGTGTAATCGATCACGATGCCGTAGGCATTCATGAAGTAACTCGCAAAAGACGCGCTGATCAGTACCAGGCACAGTATGGGTTTGGCCAGCCGCCCCCATGACAGCAAGCTCAGAACGGTAAACACCCATGCGAATACTATGACTGGGAGGCTAGCCGCTAGCTGCCAGTTCACTTCATCGGTTTTGAATACCAGCTTCCAGAGCACGTTCCAGAGCTCAGCGTTCGCGAATAGCAGTAACCAAAAAGTCACCAGGCCGATTAGCAAATTAGTACTGATGCCTTTCTGCCGCGCATTGCGAATAGCAAAGATCCATTTGCTTAACAGGGTGTGAACAATGGATTTGGAAGGTGTCATTATCAAACTCTGGAAGCTGCTTATCCATGGCGGTAGCTATGGAGTTAGCGGGAGCTACAAGGCAAACCGTCGACAGATGCTGAGCGATTGCGCAATGTGCGGAGCGTCAGAGGCCTTAGGCCCCTAGGCGTTGGGGACGCTTAGTATGTGTGAGGCATAGGGATAAAAAGAGAAATGAATCTCGCTGAGCGCATTATTTCCGGGACCTGATAACGACACGATGACCTCGGGATTACAATGCTGACAGAAATCCAATTACTGCTGTTTTGATTGTCATTGATCACGCTATGATCAAAATTAGGGGGATACTACCCACCAAAAGCAATGCTCCGCTCAGCTAGATAAATTTAATTTCACAAACAAAACGGTTTCGTTTTGTCGTAGGCTAATTTTGAACTTTCAATTCAACTTACAAGTCTTTCTCGCGAGCAGAATATTATTTTCAACTTTTGCTCGTTAATATGTCACCCATCAATGAGGGGCGAATACCATGAGCTTTTTCAAAAACATCCTGGGCGGGCACCATGGCCGTGGAAACCACGGTGGAGGCAAGCACCACAGCGGGGGACATGGGGCCGAGCAATATGATCGCCATGGCCGGCAGCAGGGCTGCGACGGCGGTAATCAGGTGTATGACGGCGGGCGCCCTCCCACTCCTGCCCCCATCAAAGATCTGCAGGGCTGCAGGCAGTGCCGGACGGCCAACGATCCGTCAGCACGCTTTTGTCTAAACTGCGGAACACCGCTATCGAGTGGTTGCACCGCCTGCGGCTCGCTGCTGAGTGCAGGAGCAAGATTTTGCAGTCACTGTGGCCAAGCGACGCTCTAAGGCTAGGTAGACAGGAAGGCCAACGAGACCACAACCCTGCGCAAGGAGAAATACGTGGGTTCAAATCATGACCATGGCAGCGCTGCAGTACGCGAGGGGCATCAGAAGAAGCTAATCATGGCGCTCGGCTTGACTGGCAGCTTCATGATTGCAGAAGTGATCGGTGCGTGGATTACCGGCAGCCTGGCGCTGCTGTCGGACGCATCTCACATGTTCACAGATACTGCCGCCTTGGCGATCTCACTGATTGCACTTCAGATAGCCAAGCGGCCGGCGGATCAGAAAAGAACCTTCGGCTATGCGCGCCTGGAAATTCTGGCTTCGACGTTCAACGCCGTGCTGCTCTTCCTGGTGGCGATGTACATCTTGTATGAGGCCTACCAGCGCTTCTTCATGCCGGCGGAGATCGCTACCGGAGCGATGATGTGGATCGCAATCGCCGGCCTGATCATCAACCTAATTTCGATGCGCCTTCTGGCATCTGCGAGCAACGAAAGCCTCAACGTCAAAGGAGCCTACCTCGAAGTTTGGAGCGACATGCTCGGCTCGCTTGGCGTAATCATCGCGGCACTTATCATCCGCTTCACCGGCTGGACCTGGGTCGACACGATTGTCGCTGTGGCGATCGGCCTTTGGGTTCTGCCGCGGACGTGGCAGTTGCTTCGCGAAAGCCTGGGGATCCTCATGGAGGGTGTCCCGAGGGGGCTCGACGTTACGGCAATCGAGGCCACCATCCTCGGAGTAGATGGCGTGACGGACGTTCATGACTTGCACGTGTGGGCTGTCAGCAGTGGCAGTAACGTGATGACGTCGCACGTAGTGGTTCGGGATTCTGCAGATGGGGATGCTGTGTTGGCGGCCGTCGTGGATGCTGTCAGCGATGCATTCGAAATCCATCACTGCACCATCCAGATCGAGCGGGCAGCTTTCCACGAGAGCGTTCCCTCACCCTCGCACTGACCGATCGGTAAACACCATGCAAACACATCACCCTCCTGGCTGAGGGTGATGTTGCAAAAAAAATGCGGTGAGGGATGCCGTAAACGGCAGGAGCGCTTCAAGGGGGTTGGTGAATGGCTTCGCCTGCCCTCGTCAACAACCTCCAGAAGGCTCAGCGATGGCCTGGATCATCACGAAGTACCTACTCACTGCCGGTATAGTGATTCTCGTGTCAGAGCTGGCGAAACGCAGCGACAAGCTGGGCGGCTTGGTCGCCGCCCTACCCTTGGTCACGGTCGTGACGTTGGTCTGGCTCTATTTAGAGAACCAGAGCATGGAGAAGATCTCCAACCATGCTTGGTACACGTTCTGGTACGTGCTTCCGACCCTACCGATGTTTATTGCTTTTCCATTGCTGCTACCTAAGCTCGGCTTTTGGCCGACACTGATCAGCAGCATCCTCATCACAATGGCCAGCTTCGGAGGCTTCGCCATACTGCTGCGCCGGTTCGGCATTGAGCTTCTATGATCCGGTGGCCGCAGGGATCATCTTGATGAGTCTTAACGGCTATTAACACACTCGCCCTTCACCAGGTAGCGAACCATGTGCAGTTCGCCTTTCGAGTCTTCGTAGGTCATCATGCTTCTTACATTACCGCAGTACCGCACACTGGGTGATACATACACCAACTTACCAACGTCCAGGTCCATGCCATAGGCGTAGTCTTCTAGTTGAGGCATGGGCTTTTTTACGCGTTGAGCATAATCCGCTGTAGCCTCTCTAGCAGTACGCTCGATGCGTTTATTGATCTCCATACCGCTTTGGGCATTGGCTGTTAGTGATGTAAAGAGCAAAAACACGGCGATCGCTGATACAGTAGTGTTCATAAGAAGTCCCTTAATAAAAAAGCGCCCGTAGGGGGGCGCTAAAATTCACCTACCAAAGGAGCGTATGGTTTACAGGTGAATGCACTGGCGCGAACAACTGCTCGGTGCTCTTGCCAAGCTGCTTTGAAATGAGACAATTTCCAAAGCAGCGATGCCTCTTCCGCTGCCCTTAAACTAGCAAAGGAGGCTAACACCAAGATGATCGGGCAATTACAATTTGGACATGTAATAGATTGTAAGATAATTATTCGAGAGAATATCGAGCCGCCACGTGAACTAATTTGCAGAAAGGCGCTGCGGTTTGCGGCCGTGCATGGGGTCTGCCTGCGTGGCGCCCTCGATCCAAGGCCAGTACCAGTCCTTGCAAGCTAACGACCGAAATGCTGCCTGTCCTGGCCGATTCCACCTGCCAGGCGAATCTGTCATACACCGCCGCAGGCCCCAGAATCCGCTATGCTTAGGGGTGGAGCCTGCATGACTGTCAGAAATCTTGCGGCTACATTACAAATTTGTAGGATTTCGCCGCGGCCAGCTTCTTCGCGTTAAGATTCAAGCGTCCTCAGGTGACCCGGCGTATGGACAGAGGTAGCGACTACCACATGCCATACCCTCAGCCAAACTTTCGAACAGCCTGCAACCATAATCTTGGCGGATTAGGCCAACTCCTTCCTCACACCTTGAGATAAGTTATGCGCGTTCTAGTTGTGGAAGACGAAATTAAAACTGCCGAATATCTTCAGCAGGGCCTATCCGAAAGCGGGTATGTCGTAGATATCGTGCACAACGGTGTAGATGCTCTGCACTTGTTCAACACTAATGTCTATTCGTTGGTCCTCCTGGACGTGAACCTCCCGGGTATCGACGGCTGGGACCTGCTGGAAACCATCCGTAAGACCAGCCGGGTCCGCATCATCATGCTGACCGCCCGCGGACGCATCAATGACAAGCTCAAGGGCTTGGACGGCGGCGCGGATGACTACCTTGTGAAGCCATTCGAATTCCCTGAGCTGCTTGCTCGCATCCGTTCGCTGCAACGCCGTGGTGATGAGTTAGTCGAGAAGAGCTCGCTGAAAATTGCCGATCTGGAACTCGACTCCGTCCGCCATCGCGTCTTCCGCGGTGGCACACGCATCGATCTCACCACCAAGGAATTTGCGCTTCTGCACCTGCTCATGAGCCGAACGGGCGAAGCGCTGACTCGCTCTCAGATCATCTCGTTGGTCTGGGATATGAATTTCGATTGCGACACCAATGTCATCGATGTAGCCATCCGGCGCTTGCGCTCGAAGATCGATGAGCCGTTTGAAACCAAGCTCATTCACACGCTTCGTGGCGTTGGGTACGTTTTTGAGGAACGCGCATGAGGCCATTCAGCCTGGCTGCAAAGCTGGGGTTAAAAGTTGGGTTGATGAGCGCAGCGTTGCTGCTTCTGTTCGCCACCTTTGGCTATCTGATGGTAGGCAAGGCTCTGGAAAGAAATGCCAGAGCAGACCTGGAAGTAAAGATGGCGGGGATGGCTCACAACCTGTCCACCATCCCGGACATCTCCGGCGTCAACGCGGATGCGCATCAGCTTGTCGATTTGGTCATGGGCCACAACAACCTGTATGTGAGCATATTCGATACCTCACAGAATCAGACTCCCCTGCTCTCGATTGGCTCGAAACAGGTCAATCTGGAGGTGCACAAGTTTCAGCCGGCGGCCCAGCCCAAAGAGCACGAATGGCGTGATACGCAGGACCGTCCTCTGCTGAGTGCTTCTCGAATCATGCGTTTGGGCGATGGAACAGAGGTCAGCGTCTATATGACCATGGACCAGTCATCCAGTGAGGCGCTGCTCGATGCGTTGCTGACCTGGGCCTTGATGATGTCCCCCGTCATCCTCGCACTGATCTTGGCCATTGGCTGGTGGACTGTGCGCAGAGGCCTGCTACCACTGACCAAGTTCCTCAAGATCGCCTCGAAAATCTCAACCGAGAGCCTCGACCATCGCCTTCCAACTGATGGGATGCCGGCAGAACTCAAAATGCTCGCCGACGGCATCAACATCATGCTGGCTCGCCTGGATGATGGGGTTCAGCAGCTCTCGCAGTTTTCTGACGACCTTGCTCACGAACTTCGAGCACCGCTTTCCAACCTGATGGGCAAGGCCCAGGTTGCCTTGACCAGAGAACGATCGCTTTCCGAGTACCGGGAGGTTCTGGAGTCGTGCACAGAAGAGCTGGACCGCATGAGCCGCATGGTTTCCGACATGCTGTTCTTGGCCCAGGTCAGTCATCCAGCATCAATGGTGGAGTTCGAATCCGTCTCCTTGGTCGACGAGGTTCAGCGAGTGTGCGAGCTCTTCAGCATTTCAGCAGAAGAAGGCGAGATTCAGCTGCAGATCTCCGGCAGTGATGACGTGGTGCGCGGGAATCGCCTGATGGTTCAACGTGCCGTCTCGAATCTGGTCTCGAACGCGATCCGTTACTGCCCTCGCGGCCGCACGGTCTACGTTAAGGTGCAGCATAGTGCGAGCGGTACGACGTTGAGTGTCGGCAACCCCGGCCGTGGTATTGCCAAGGAACACCACGCGCACTTGTTTGAGCGGTTCTACCGTGTGGACAAGAGCCGAGCACGGAGCGAAGGCGGTACCGGTCTTGGCTTGGCCATTGTGCAGTCGATCATGAGTCTGCACCAGGGATCGGCGAGCGTGGAGGTGACCGAAGAAAACTTCACCTGGTTCCACCTTCACTTTCCGGAAGCCCAGCAAATGCAGCCGGCAATGACCGCCGCTTAAATTGCGCAGACACGATTAGGCCCGTCAATCGACGGGCCTTTTGTTTGCCTCAATGCATCAGTGCCGAAGGACCACAGGGTCCATGGGCGACCGCAGAATCACCGACTTAATAATCTTCTGTTCGTCAGGATTGGCGTTTTTCCACAGGTGTGAGAAGTACTGAGCATTCACTTTCTCTTGAGCACTTACGCTGCCGGCGGCATCGATCAGGCGCATGGTCGAGTAGACACAGATCAGCGCCAGAATGAAGAACGCCGTGGCGACCACCATCACATAACGCTTGGCCAGCACCGGTGCCCGCTTGAGCTCCTGGATAGAGGCGTCCGCCGCCTTTGTCGCTGCTGTAAGCTCCGAGATCAGTGGCTGGATGGCGGTGTCGACTCCGCGGCATGCAGCTGAATACGCTGATGCAGCGGCGCGCAAGGCAACCTCCTCCGCGTTCGACCAAGCCTTCTCCGCCTTTCGCACCTCCTCCTGAATCTGCCGGCCGACAGCGTCCACCTGCTCCACCAGTTCGTTCGACCTCTCCAGAACAGCGCTGGAGGTGCGCGTCTGCGAGGTCAGCTCATCGAGCTGGACAGTGAGTTTTTCAGTGCAGCGGCGAAAGTCACCGATAGCAACTGCCCAGGGCTCTATGTCATTCATGGCTATCTCCTAGGGCGGCCAACAACGCCGCGCTGAATTAACGCGCTAGATATCAAAATTGTAATTTAAGAGAAAATTCGAAGTCGCCCTCGACAGTGCCGAGATAGACATGATCCTTCCAGATTTGAAGATTTAACGCATCCTATCTGCAGCCAAAATTACGGAATTGTAATTATTGACTCACCTTGTCGTTAGCTTCGCGTTCCTAAACTACAAACCAACAAAGGCCGCTAATCAGGTTGGCCTAGTATGAACCGAGGTTCACAATGAAATTTGTCAAATCTATCGCTATTGGCAGCCTGCTGCTGGGTCTCATGGGTACCGCTTACGCTGAAGGCGGCTTCGAGCGAACGAAACAGTTCAACGAGAACTTCCGAACCGAACAGGCTCGCCTATGGAGCGATGACTCTTCGGACCAGAACAAACAACAAGTCGCTCAAGAGCAAAAGAAAGAAAGCAAGGATGGTAAGGAACAAGCCGACAATTAATCGGCGGTTAAATAGGACTTCAAATGACGAAAGAAATCGACAAAAAAGCCAGGGTAAAACCTGGCTTTTTTGTGCTTGGAATTTAGCCTTCGTTCTTGCGAGGCGTTTCCGCATTGCTTTCTCCGGCCAGACCCTCGGCACCTTGTGCGGGGCGTTTCCAATGGCACAGCAGGAGCTGGCTGGCGTTCGCTTCGGTGATCGATGTGCAAGCTAGATCAGCGGGCAGACCATCCTTGCTGTCTCGCAAGCGCCTGGACAGATAGAACGAGCCATCCCGCGGCCACTTGGCAGGATCCTTGATGTTCTCGGACTTCCCGCTGCTGTAAAACTCCGACGAGTATGAGCGGCGGCCAGGATAGATCAGGGGAGCGGAATGAGCAGACTGCACATTGAGCCAGGCTTGAACCACATCCCGCTGATTCTGAGGGCGCTCCTCTAGTACCCCGGCGTAGATGATGCCCGCACCGATGATTGGCAACACCAATGCGCTCGCAGCGGCAGCCCAGGTGGTCTTCGGGCCAACTTCGCTGACCCGTGCAGACAGCAGCAATGCCCACGCTGGCAGCGCGGGTAGCAGGTAGGTCCACAGAATGTTGCCTGCAAATGTGAAGAAGACCGGTGTCGCCAAGGCCCACAGCCAGAGGTAGGCTTTGAAGCGCTGCATCGATCCACGCTTGCGGATCAACAGTGGTAGAAACAAGGCCCATGGCAGTAGCGACAATCCGAGCTGGATCCAGATGCTGCCGTACGGCTTGGCATGAGCACTACCATAGAGGTCCCCTGCCCAGTTACTGACGACGTAGCGGCTCCAGTGCTCACCAACGAAGAAGTACTCCATGAAGCCGGGCGTTTTCATCTCGGCCGCGACATACCATGGCACGGATATACCGAACATGAGTACAAGGCCGCTAATCCAGGGAAGCCTCAGTACCCGTCCCCATTCCTTGTAGATAACGAACCAGGCGAATGCCGGCGCCCCCATAAGCACCAGGGTCAGCGGCCCTTTGGCAAGCAAGCCCAGCCCGAGACCTGCGAACATCAGGTAGGCATCCGCCTTGCTGGCGCACTTCATCCAACGCCAGAAACCGTAGCTGGCCAGCAGAATCGAGAACGACAAAACAGGGTCAGTCAGCACAACACCGCTGGAGACCAGGCCAAGTGTGGTGCTGGAAAAAATAATGGCAGCCCAGATGCCGGCGTTACGAGAAATCTGCTGCGTGCCGAGTTTGATGATGATGAAACAGCTTGCCAGGTGGAGTAGCCACGCTGGGAAGCGCGCAGCGAACTCGTTAACGCCGAAGACCGTCATGCTCGCGGCCTGGGTCCAGAAGGACAACGGAGGCTTGCCCCAGAACGGTACCCCGTAGTCGAACATGGGCGTGATCCAGTCATTCAACTCGACCATCTTGCGAGCCATTTCAGCGTAACGGGCCTCAGATGTGTCCATCAGCGGGTAGATGCCCAGCCCCACCAAACGCAATAGCAAAATCGAACCCAGGACCCACCACAGCGTCCTCTCGTTCTTCAGGTTCAGCATTTCTTACCCTCGATCGAAGCCATCGAAGGGTGGAGTGACACGGGATCTGCCTTGTTGCTGTGCTTCAGGAAATAGAGAGGCCGGCGCTTCACTTCCGCGAGTGTCACGCCCAGGTACTCCCCCACCATGGCGACACCGACGCACATGAATGAAGCCATTCCGACGATCAGGTGATGGATGTCGAAACTGCCTGCCACAAGCGACGCAAGCATGTAGCAGATGCTGGAGACGAAAAGACCGAAACTGATGAGGCTGAAAATGCGCAGTGGTTTGCGAGAGAAGCTGACGATGCTCTCGATGGCCAGATTGAACAGGCCAGCTGCATTCCATTTGGTGCTCCCGGCATGGCGAACAGTGCGATTGTAGGGCAGTTCGATGGTACGAAAGCCTACCCAGCCGATCATGCCTTTGAGAATCCTGGAGCGTTCATCCAGGGCCCGCAGGGCTGCCAGCGGCGCAGGCCCAATCAATCGGAAATCGCTGACATCGGCCGGCATGTCCACCTTCTCCACCAGGCGCTGCATGACCCAGTAGTAAGCCCGGGCACTCATGCGCTTGAACCACGAATCACCGATTCTCAGGTTGCGCTGCATGTTCACCACGTCGTAGCCGCGTTGCCAGTAGTCCACCATGGCCGCGATGAGCTCTGGTGGATCCTGCAGGTCGACATCAATGAAGATCAGCGCACTGCCACGGGCATGGTCTATCCCGGCGCTCAGTGCAGCCTCTTTGCCGAAGTTGCGACTCAGGGACAGGCAACGTACAGATGACCCATCCTGATAGTGGCGAAGAATGTCGGCCGTCCGGTCATTACTGCCGTCGTCGACATAGAGGATTTCGCAGGAGACGGGTAAGCGCTTCACCACGCGGGTGATTCGCTGGTGGAACTCGGGGATGGTTTCCTCTTCCTGGAAGCAAGGGACCACGATGGTTAACAAGGGATCAGGGCGCTCGGGAAAGCGATGTAATGTCTGCATGATTGAATGTCCAAAAACGATGTGCAATGAATCCAAGTGCAGTGAGGCTTAAGGTCACTACGACTTGGGAGATGAGCGGTGACAGATTCGACTTGATGAGGAACCACATACCCACGCCATTGCCGAAGTTTGTGGTTAACGCGACCAGTGCAAACCTGACAGGCTGAAACTTACGAGAGCCATCTGCCACAAAACAGAGCGCCCTATTTCCAATGAAGCTCGCGATTGCGCCAACCATGCCGCCACAGATACTGGCCAGTAACGGAGTAACGAATTCTGTCGTAACCAGCAATAGGAACACCGCATAATGGACTCCCGTTGCTATGAAGCCGATCCCCAGATAACGAATCAGTAAGGTAGTAAGAGGTGGGGTTTGATTTTCCATGCCCAAAGCCTATGGAGGCAAAGGTGAAAAAATAGTGAACTAAATGTAAATGCGTAATTAGCCGAATCTATATATGGTAAGTAACAAGTCGGCGCACTAGGCTAGCACGCTACAATATCAGAGGGATTGCCTGAAAATTACGCTTTCGAAATAAAAGCCTTCCGATAACGCATGCATGACCCGTGGATTACAATGTTGACAAGATAAGGAAACGCCGGGTGGCATTGAGATAGATTCCCCGAATTAAGGGGGACCTAATGGTTACACAAAATGAAACATATACAAGCAGCGTTGTTCCTTACAGCCCTGACATATTGGATGATTTGCCAATTGATGATCAGCTGGCCGTAGAGTTTTTCGCAACAGCACGTTGTGCCAGTTTCAAACAGGCTGCCCGAGGGCTCAATGTGCCAGTGGTAGGCCTGCGGAAACGCTTGGAGAAACTGGAAGAGCACATTGGTGCTCCCGTGTTTGTCTACAAACACAACAAGCTTGCCCTGACCCGCACAGGCGAGAGGGTCAGCCATTACCTGTGCTAGCTCTTCGGCCCAGACGGCCTTGGCAAGTCCGGTGAAAAGGAAGTCCCCAGGCTTACCATCGCGATCACAGAGCCAGTGCTGAACGACATCGTAAACCGCGATCTAGTCGCCTACGTGCGTGATCATGCCGAAATGCAGCTGGAAATCCATTCAGAATGCACAACGCAGATGCTTTCTGAGTGTGAAGTCGATGTGGGTATCGCTTTGGTGAGCCCAGATGATAAAGGCGCGCTTGATCGCCATCCTACGTATAGGTTTGAAAGGCTTGGCCGGATTGGGCACGCCCTGTTCATTTCCAGCCGCTATTCAAGAAGCGTCACCCTTCCAGTGGAGAGCTTGGATTTGCACAACTTCATGCTCGTTGTCCCTTGGGATGAAGAGATCTTGGCGGGCTCACGAAAGTGGGCATCGATAATGGCTGAGCATCAGGGCGGTACCACTCGGGTCAAGAGCTACAACCTATCACGAGGCCTTGTCGTTGGCGGTGCGTGTATTGGAGTGCTGCCCGACTACAGCCGAAAACTGGAGAGAAATATCCTACCCGTGCCGGGTTTCCTGGACGACCTGGAGGAGAAAGATGTCTATCTTGTTATCAAAACGAAGCTTGTCCGCAATCCGCAGGTTTTGGAAATTCGAAGATTGATCAAGAAGAGCTTCTTTGATAAGAAGGACTGGCTTGTTCGGTAACAGTTTTGTTAGGTTTCAAACTCCTCCGTTAACACTACAGAAACACAACTGTCATATTCGCTTGCAACCTAGTCAGAGTGCTTAGAACAAAGGCATCTTGTTACAGCGGGTGACAACCGTGGCCTGCTCCCATCTGCAAGATAAATTTAGGCCGGCGCAGGGCGAAATATAACGTCGGTAGCTAAGCACTTAACATACGAGAGGCAAGCAATGATCCGTTCTTCGAACATGCGGGAAAAGCTGTTGGCTGCCGCAATAATAGGCACATTTTCCTCGCAAGCATTCTCCGGAACAGTAACCACTGACGGAGCTGACATCGTTCTGAAGACCAAGGGCGGTCTTGAAGTATCGACTTCTGACAAGGAATTCAGTTTCAAACTGGGCGGCCGAGTTCAGGCCGACTACGGCCGTTTCGATGGTGTCTTCACCAAGAATGGCGATACCGCTGACGCAGGCTACTTCCGTCGCGCCTACCTTGAGCTCGGTGGCGTGCTGTACCGCGACTGGAAGTATCAGCTCAACTACGACCTTTCCCGCAACACGGGCAACGACTCCGACGGCTACTTCGACGAAGCCAGCCTGACCTACACGGGTTTCAAGCCGGTGCAACTGCGCTTTGGCCGTTTCTACACCGACTTCGGTCTTGAGAAAGCCACCAGTTCGAAGTGGACCACCGCCATGGAGCGGAACCTCTCGTACGACCTGGCGGACTGGATCAACGACAACGCCGGCATGGGTGTTCAAGCCACCAGCACCATCGCTGACATGGCTTATGTTTCCGGTAGCGTTTTCAGCGAAACCAATAACAACTCGGATGGCGACAGCACCAAGCGCTACAACGTACGTGGCGTGTTCGCACCGCTGCACAGTGATGGCAACGTCCTGCACGTCGGTGCTCAGTACGCTTACCGCGACCTCAAAAACAGTGCGGTCGATACCCGGATTCGTTCGCGTCTGGGCGTCCGCGGTGTAGATACCAATGGCGGCGGCGATGCCGGCACCAACGGCAACCGCATGCTGTTTGGCGGTGCTGCTGCACAAGATGGCCTGTGGAAGGACGACTCGGTCTGGGGTCTCGAAGGTGCCTGGGCCACCGGCCCGTTCTCGGTTCAAGCGGAATACCTTCGCCGCAAGCTGAAAGCTGACCAGGCCAACAACGACATGAAGGCCTCCGGTTACTACGCCCAGATGGCTTACACCCTGACCGGCGAGCCGCGTATCTACAAGCTCGATGGTGCCAAGTTCGACACTATCAAACCAGAGAACAAGGAACTGGGGGCCTGGGAAGTCTTCTACCGCTTTGACGATATCAAGGTCGAAGACGGCAACCTGGTCACCGCGGCGGACCAATCGAACGAGCGCAAGGCCAAGAGCCACACGGTGGGTGTGAACTGGTACGTCAACGAGGCGGTGAAAGTC
Source organism: Pseudomonas sp. Con_6 (assembly GCF_059379395.1). Lineage (NCBI taxonomy): Bacteria > Pseudomonadati > Pseudomonadota > Gammaproteobacteria > Pseudomonadales > Pseudomonadaceae > Pseudomonas > Pseudomonas sp. Con_6. The sequence goes on from NZ_CM182011.1 coordinate 54,743, forward strand.
AGTGCCAACTACATCAACGTGCGCACCGACAACAACGAGAACACCGTGGGCGACGACAGCGGCAATGCCATCGTGACCCGCCTGCAATACGTCTTCTGATCCCTCTCATCAGTCTGACGTGAGAAAGCCGGAAGCGCTCAACGTGCTTCCGGCTTTCCTGTTTCTGGAGGTGATCAAGCATGGAGCGCCCTCCTCCTACCTGCTTTCGCTTACCGATGACCGCTCTTGCCAAAGCTCGGCGAATCTGATGTGATTGCCGCGTCGGGCTTTGCATGGTGGCCGTGCAAGCAAATCAAACCTGACTCCTATTCATGATTGAACCTGATTCGACGTCCAGCTTCGCGTCTAACGGCCCTACAAGCGCAGCTACCCCAACGTCGCTCATTAGGGGATAGTCATGTCTGCAAAAAAGCTGCTTCAACCTCTCGCTGCTCAGCTGCACGCCTCGTTCTCGGCTTCTGGCCGCCCGTACTCTCATCTGCACCTCCACCAGCTGTTCCACGCGGCCATCGGCTCCGTTGCACCGCAAGTTGCCATCCAAGACAAGCTGCCAATTCAGGTCTGTCGTGACAACGAGACACGGCAGTACAACCTCTACGCGGCGGTCGAGCGGGCGAAAACGTGCTTAGGATTGACCGATCTTCAAGCAGTCGGTGTGGCTGAAGAAGTCATTGAGGTGCTACGAACTGCGGGAATCGGCGTGAACCAGGTTCGCCTGCTCCTTGACCCCTCCTTCAGCTCGAAGACTCGCAAAAAGGCCTTCAAGGCTCTCTGCAAGAACCTGGATCTGAACGAGCTAGGCGATCGCTTCGTCCCCAAGACTGCCACGTTGGCCATCGCTGCTGGTATTGCGCCGCCTCCCAAAATGTCGTGGAAGGATCGCTTCGCCCTGGCTGCAAATTCCCCCATGCGGGGGCCAAGCGAGCTCATCAGCATGGTCAACCGGGATGAGTGTTATCTGTGGGTATTCCCACCGACTGACCATCATGCGACGGCTCCAGCGACGCATGACCGTTTCTTTGGTGAAAAGACCCACCCGAGCGCAGAAATGGGCATGGGGTTCAGCATCATCGATTCCGGCTGGACCCGCCCCAAGTACCCGCTATCCAGGCAGTCACAAGAGACCTTCATCCAGTATTCGCTTTCTGCGCCGATGTGGTCCTGGCGCGCACAAAGTGACACCTGGCGCCTGGGAAACATCCTGCGTTCAAGAATCCTTGACGGGGCTCCTTGGCATAACGAGCCTCTGAGTGACGTGCTTCCGAGCGGCCTTAAATCCCTGCCCCGGATCTATGGGTGCGAAACCTGCCGAACGCTGTTCATTGAGAATCACAGCGACTACCCGGATGTACCCACTCAGTGCCAATGCGGTGAGGCGAGCAGCACGGGTGACCAAAACGAGTCATCTGCTCTCAATAGCTGATTTTCCTTACGGTGGCGGGCTGAGCCCCCCGTTAGGGATTGGCTATGGGAGCGGGATTCGCTCACCCCAAACCTGAAGGCGCCGCCACCTAACCGAGCGATATGAGCTGAATGCTCGCGGAGTAGATATGCAAAAGAGTAAAAACAAACAGGACACCCTGGCGGCGATCAATGCGCTTGTCGAGATTGCGTATGATCAGGGATTTGCGGACGGACACGGAGTCGGCAATCAAGTCGGTTTCGTAGCCGGTGTCATGAGCCTCAAAGCTGCATTGGCCTGCGGCTTACGGCATGGCTCACCTGAGTGCGGAAAGGCCCTTGAAAGCCTCAAGCGCATCGGGATCGACGAGTGAGAGAAAAGTACGGGTCGTGCGCTGATCGCGCACGACCCGTACTTCTACTTCAGGTCATTTCCCTGCTTAGCTTCATGATTGAAGCTCAGGGATCAGGTGCTTCTGCGGTAGGCCAACAGGCGCAAGGCGTTGAAGACGACCAACAGTGTGGAGCCCTCATGGATCGCAACAGCGGCACCAATGCTCAAGCCCATGATGGTGGACGGAACCAGGATGGCCACAATCCCCAAGCTGACGAACAGATTCTGGTGGATGATCGATCGCGTGTGACGGCTCAGCCCCACCGCAAATGGGAGTTGCCTGATGTCGTCAGCCATAAGCGCGATATCAGCCGTTTCCAGGGCAACATCAGATCCAGCAGCCCCCATTGCGATACCAACGCTCGAACTGGCCATGGCAGGGGCATCATTGACGCCGTCACCCACCATGGCCACCTTGGCGCTAAGGCGCAGGTTTTTGATGGCCTTGACCTTGTCTTCCGGCATCAGGTCTCCCCACGCTTCATCTAAGCCAACTTGTTTGGCTACAGCCTCTGCAACGCGGTTGTGGTCTCCAGAAATCATGACCATGCGTTCGATGCCCATCTCTCTAAGCTTCTGGAGTGCCTCTTTGGCCCCCTCCCGGGGTGTGTCCAATAGCCCGATAGCGCCCAGATCCTTGTCAGCACGCCGTACCACCATGGTGGTACGGCCTGACTGACGTAGACGCTCCGCAGCCTCCAGGGCTGCCTTGCTGAGTGCGGGAATACCATTGGTACCGAACATCTCGACCTTGCCAATCCAGACGAACTGCCCATCAAGCTCAGCACGCACGCCGCGGCCAATCATGTTGCTCATGTTCTTGGCTTGGAATCGGCGCCGTGTGCCAATCATCTCTTCACCGTCACGCACAATTGCCGCAGCCAGCGGATGGTCGCTCATCGACTCCACAGCGATGGCGACGTTTAGCAGATCCTCGATCTGCGTGCCGCCTATGGGTATTACATCGGTGATACGTGGGCGCCCTTCGGTCAGGGTACCGGTCTTGTCGAATGCCATGGCATTCAATGATCCAAGCTCTTCAAGTGGCGCACCGCCCTTGATCAGCACGCCACCTCGGGCTGCCCTGGCGATGCCAGAGAGAATGGCGCTTGGTGTAGCGATCGCGAGCGCGCAGGGGCTGGCTGCAACCAGTACGGCCATCGCCCGGTAGAACGAGTCACGGAACGGCTCGTCAAGGAAAATGCCGGCAAATAGCAGCCCGACTACCAGCAGTAAAACCAACGGGACGAATATGCGTTGGAAGCGGTCCGTGAATCGCTGGGTCGGTGACTTCCTGACTTCGGCTTCACTGACCATCTTGATGACCCGCGCCAAGGTACTCTCCGTAGAGCGCCGTGTTACCTCAACCTCGATGAGCGTTTCGCCATTGATGGTACCGGCGAAGACTTTCGAGGCTGCATCCACTGCATCTGGCTTGCTGCGTGCGAGTTCGGCATCAGGAACAGGTTGCTTGTCCACGGGGACGCTCTCACCGGTTACTGGCGCCTGGTTGATACTTGAGGAGCCTACGACTACAAAACCATCGGCCGGCAGGCGGTCATTGGGGCGCACGATGACAACGTCACCGGGAACCAGCAGCTCCACGGGCATCTCCACCGTGCCATTTGCTCTGCGTACGATCGCGGTGGCTGGTGCGAGCTTGGACAGTGCCTCAATCGCTTTCTTGGCCCGCCCCATCGCGTAGCTTTCAAGGGAATGCCCCAGACTGAACAGGAACAGCAGCAGAGCCCCCTCCGCCCAGGCGCCGATGCTCGCGGCACCGACTGCGGCGAGAAGCATCAGCGAGTCGATCTCGAAGCGTTTCTGACGGATGTTGGTAACCGCTTCCTTAGTGGTGAACCATCCACCGAACACGTAGGCCGACACGTACAGAATCAGAGGCAGACGATCAATCAGGCCAAGTTTTCCTGCGAGAGCTCCGGCACCCAGGAGAGCACCACAGATCAGCGCGAAAATCAGCTCTGTGTTCATTCCAAAAATGCCGCCATGCTCATGGCTATGACCTTCATGCCCGGCTTGGTCATCAGGGCGTTCAAGCAAACTCTTCATAACTCGTCCCTTCTGGGGTCAAGGCTTCCAATTGCCCTCTGCAGTTGGGGAGCCGTCTCTGTTGGTTGGCTAAGATCTATTGCACGGTTTGCCCGAGCCCAGGCGTTAACATTTCGAAGCTATGGGGTATCGGGCGTAATAAAAAATGCCAGGCACTGCCTGGCATTTATGAATTCTCTAATTGTTCTGTTCAAATCGTTTACTACTTGTTGTTGATGCATTGCGAATACATCGAGTAACGAACAGTCTTGAGCGTGCCCTGGGAGTCCTCGAAGGTCATCAACCGTGGATAGACCTGGCAGGTACGGGGGTCCTGCGACTGACGTACGAATTTCGCAACGTCTATCTTCATGCCATATTTGTAATCCTGAATCTCTGGCATTGGCTTGCCATTTTTCTCCGCGTACTTGGCCACTGCGGTCTGGTGTTCCTTGGTGTATTGAAGCTGCTTGCTCTCGGAGAAAGTGTTGGCCTGCGAAGCCACCGAGAAAACAACAAGTGCAGCAGCGATAATTAGCTTTTTCATAAAACCCTCTCAATTTCAAAACTTCTCGGGCGTAACCTTAGCAATGCATAGGCATCACCGGCATGACGAGAAACTTACAATTTTGAAAGGTAAGTGCATCTACTTCACTTTAAACAAAAAAGCCCACAACACGTGTTGTGGGCTTCTCTTTAGCGGAGGCTGTTAGCTAACCACTTCGGCCTCGTCGCCGTCTTCATCCTTGCGGTGTGCCCAGTGATACAGGGCAGGCAGTACCAGCAAGGTCAGTGCGGTGGAGGACAGGATCCCGCCAATCACCACCGTCGCCAATGGCCGCTGAACTTCGGCACCGGTGCCGGTGGCCAAAGCCATCGGGATGAAGCCCAGGGACGCTACCAAGGCTGTCATCAGAACAGGTCGCAGACGGGTCAATGCACCTTCATCGACTGCCTGTCTGAGCGTTCGTCCCTCCTCCCTTAGCCCGCGGATGAAGGCAATCATCACCAGGCCGTTCAGTACTGCAACGCCGGACAGTGCAATGAAGCCGACACCTGCCGAGATCGACAGTGGGATGTCCCGCAGCCACAACGCCACAACACCACCGGTGAGTGCGAATGGAATACCGGTGAAGACCAGCATGCCGTCCTTCAGGTTGTTGAACATCAGGAACAACAAGGTCATGACCAGCAGCAAGGCGACTGGAACAACGATCTGCAGGCGTTTGGCAGCCGACTGCAGCTGCTCGAACTGGCCCCCCCAAGTCGTCCAGTAGCCCGCAGGGATTTGCACCTTCTTGTCCAGCGATGCGGTCGCCTCCTCAACGAAGGACCCCAGATCGCGGCCTCGAACGTTGGCGCTGACGATAACCAGACGTTTGCCGTTCTCGCGGCTGATTTGGTTCGGGCCCAGTTGCAGGTCCAGATTAGCGACCTGCGACAGCGGGATGAAACCGATCTGGTTGGCACCCTGAGCCGCATTGGCAGGCACCGGAATCAGCAAACTGGACATCCCCGCTACGTCGGTGCGAACGGTCTCAGGCAGGCGCACTACCATGTCGAACCGACGGTCGCCCTCATACAGCGTGCCGGCCTGGCGACCACCCACGGCGATAGCGATCGAGTTCTGAACATCCGCGATGTTCAGGCCGTAGCGTGCTGCTTTTTCGCGGTCAATGTTGATGGTCAGCACCGGCAGGCCGGATGTCTGCTCAACTTTCACTTCCGATGAGCCCGGGACCGCTTTGAGCGCTGCCGCGATCTTGTTGGCGGTGTTGTTGAGCACGTCCATGTCATCGCCGAAGACTTTCACAGCGACGTCACTACGCACGCCCGAAATCAGCTCGTTGAAACGCAGTTGGATTGGCTGCGACAACTCGTAGTTGCTTCCTGGAACACCCGCTGCGGCCTTCTGTACTTCAGCAATCAGCTCATCACGAGGCTTCTTCGGGTTAGGCCACTGATCCTGAGGCTTGAGCATGATGTAGGCGTCAGAGGCGTTCGGCGGCATCGGGTCAGATGCAATTTCTGCGGTACCCGAGCGTGCGAACATCCGCTCAACTTCAGGCACCTGCGCAATCACCGCTTTCTCCAGACGCTGCTGCATCTCGACAGATTGAGTGAGGCTCGTTCCAGGCACACGCATGGCCTGCATCGCAAAGTCACCCTCACTGAGGCTTGGGATGAACTCGCTACCCATACGACTTGCCAGCAAACCACTGAGCACGACCAAGGCTACTGCGGCCGAGAAAGCGATGTTCCGATGTCCCAGCACCCATTGCAGAACCGGTTCATAGCGCAGTCGAGCTGTGCGCATGACCACGCCTTCCTCTTCCTTCACCTTGCCAGTGACGAACATGGCAATAGCTGCAGGAACAAAGGTAACGGACAGGACCATTGCACCCAGCAGCGCCATCACAACGGTGAAGGCCATCGGGTGGAACATTTTGCCTTCGACGCCGGTGAGGGCGAAGATCGGCAGGTACACCACCATGATGATCAGCTGACCGAAGATCAGCGGCCGGCGAGCTTCTCGCGCCGCGGCAAAGACCTCGTGGAAGCGTTCGGTTTTGGTGAGCATGCGGCCATGCTTATGTTGCGCATGAGCCAGTCGACGGATCGCGTTTTCTACAATAACCACGGCACCGTCGACGATGATGCCGAAGTCGAGTGCCCCCAAACTCATTAAGTTGGCACTGACCTTGTTGTTGAACATGCCTGTGAAGGTGAACAGCATGGACAGCGGAATCACCATCGCGGTGATCAGAGCCGCACGGATGTTGCCGAGGAACAGGAACAGAATGGCGATAACCAGGATCGCGCCTTCCACCAGGTTCTTCTTCACCGTCGCGATGGCTTTTTCAACCAGGTTGGTACGGTCGTAAACAGTCACAGCCACCACGCCCTTTGGCAGGGTGCGGTTGATGTCCGCCAATTTGGCGGCGACAGCTTGAGATACGGTGCGGCTGTTTTCACCAATCAGCATGAACACGGTACCGAGCACGACTTCGCGGCCGTTCTCAGTAGCAGCACCTGTACGGAGCTCTTTACCGATGCTGACGTCAGCAACGCTGCTGATGCGAATCGGTGCACCATCCACACTGGTGATCACGATGTTGGCGATGTCTTCGATATTGCCTACCTGACCCGGTGCACGGATGAGCAACTGTTCACCATTACGCTCGATGTAGCCGGCACCGACGTTGGCGTTGTTACTTTCCAACGCTGCGACCAGGTCATTGAGTGTCAGCTTGTAGGTAGCCAGGCGCTTTGGATCCGGCGCAACCAGGAACTGCTTGGCATAACCGCCGATGGTATTGATCTCGGCCACACCCGGGACGTTACGCAGCTGAGGCTTGATGATCCAGTCCTGGATCACGCGCAGGTCGGTCGGGGTGTACGGCGTACCGTCCTCTTTGACCGCGCCATCTTCGGCTTCAACAGTCCACAGGAAGATCTCGCCGAGGCCGGTAGATACCGGACCCATGACGGCCTCTACACCTTCTGGCAGCTGTTCCTTCGCAACCTGCAGCCGCTCGTTGATCAACTGGCGGGCAAAGAAGATGTCAGTGCCATCCTTGAAGATCACGGTGACCTGAGACAGGCCAGAGCGAGACAGGGAACGGGTCTGCTGAAGGCCCGGGAGACCGGCCATGGCCGTTTCAACTGGAAACGTGATCCGTTGTTCGGTTTCCAAGGGCGAGTAACCAGGCGCTGCAGTGTTGATCTGCACCTGGACGTTGGTGATATCGGGTACCGCATCGATGGGCAGCTTTTGATAGCTGTAGATACCGATACCCGCCATGATCAGAACGGCGATCATTACTACGATGCGCTGCTCGATGGCGAATCTGATGATACGTTCAAACATGAGAAATCATCCTGTCAGTTCGCATCAGTGACCGTGTTCGGCAGAAGCTTTGCCGAGCTCGGACTTGAGTGTGAAGCTGCCACTGGTTGCTACCTGGGCGCCGGCTTCAATACCGTCGATGATTTCCACGTACCCATTGTCGCGGCGACCCAGTTTTACCGGGCGGGTGTCAAAGCCATCTGGGGTGCGTACGAATACCGAAGGTTTGTCTTCAACGGTCTGCACAGCGTGCTCAGGGACCGCTACGGCAACTCGATCGGTCTGGGAGGTGACCGCAATGTTTACGAACAGGCCTGGACGCCAGGCGCCGTTGGGGTTGGTCAAGGTGACGCGGACAGTAGCTGCACGGTTTTGCTCGCCCAGCAGGCTGCCGACATAACCCACCTTCCCTTCGACCTCGACGTTCATGTCAGGCGAAGAGACTTTCACTGCACGGCCAGTCGTGACCTTGCCCAGATCTGTCGGCGGAACTGCGAAGGTCGCCCAGACCTGATTCAGGTCGGAAAGGATGAAGGCGTTGGTCGCCTCGCTGACGACTTCGCCGACGGTCAGGTGTTTCTCCACTACCACGGCGTCGAAGGGAGCGCGGAGCTCGTAACGATTACCGCCAACGGAGTTAACCGAGGCACCGATTGCGCCGACCTTCTGCTTGGCGTTGGCCAAGGAGATCTCCGCTTCTTGCAGCGCTTGGCGTGCTTGGAGGTAGTCTTGCTCTGCAGAGATCTTGTCCTGCCACAGTTGCTTCTCACGTTCGAAGGTCACACGCGCCAGTTCGACGCGACGCTGTGCGGCCTGTTGTTCGCTGCGCAGGTCAGAGATCTGCTGGCTGGCGATTACCGCGAGGACTTGCCCTTTCTTGACCGTCTCGCCCAGGTTGGCCTGGACAGCCTCAACAACGCCAGGAACACGAGGAACCACGTGGGCAGTACGATCTTCGTCGAAGCGAATTTCGCCAGGGAAGCTCACGACGGTACCGAGGTCACGAGGCGCTGCAGCTTCCAGGGCAACACCAGCGGCCTTGATCTGTTCAGCGCTGAGCGTCAGCTTGCCCTCTTCTTCACCGCCCTCTTCGCTGTGGCCTTCTTCACCATGGCCCTCATCACCTTCCTCTTTGGCGGCAGATGCGGCTTTCTTTTCGTCGCCATGGCCATCGTTAGCGCCATGCTCGGCAGTACTGGCGGCCTGCTGTCCGGAACTGTTGTTCCAGGCAAGGCTGCCAAATCCGAGGGCTGCCACAGCGGCTACCGCGAGGGCGATCTTGCGTTTGTTATCCATTGCTACTCCTGCTGATCGTAGGCACCGGCTTGTTCAAGGCTGTGTGCCGAAGAAAATGTTTGGCCCGTTCAGCGAGTGCCGGCGGTTGAGCCGACTTCGCCATAAACCCTTTCCACCTGCGCACGCGCATTGGTCGCCGCTGCCAACGATTCGAGGTATTGGCCACGAGCGACGATCAAGGTGCGCTGGGCATCCAGCACTTCGATGAAACCGAATTTGCCCATCTCGAAGCCGCGGGTTGCGGTCTCTACGGCTTGTTGGGCTGAAGGCAGAATGGTCTTGTCGTAGGACTCGACCTCCTGCATGGCGGTGGACCATTGGTTCAACGCGGTTTGGGTTTCGGTGCGCAGGCGCAGCTCAACAGCATTGCGCTGGTCCCGGGCCTGATCTGCACGACGAGAAGCGGAAAGAATGTTGCCCTGGTTACGATCGAACAGCGGCAAAGGCATAGACAGGCCCACAGTGTTGACCCGCTCGCGCACAGAGCGGTCGTACTGGCTACCTACACTGACAGTAAGGTTCGGGATACGCTGAGCTTTCTCTGAGCCGAGCGAGGCATCGCTCTTGTCTATCTGCACCACGGCCTGACGCATTTCTGCTGTTTGGTCGAGCTTAGCCAGCAGATCTTCAGTGCGAGGTGGCAAGCCCGGGGAGAGGGTTGGCGATTCGAGTCGATCAAACACGGTGACTGAGCTCCCGGTAATTTGAGCGAGCTGTTGGTAAGCGGTCGCTTTTTCCGTTTCTGCACGTCGAACTTGCAGCTGGGCTTCGGCCAGTTGCACTTGAGCGCGGGTCGCCTCCACTGGGGACGACTTACCTGCGCGAACACGGCCATCGACGATGCGAAGACCGCGCTCAGTCAGTTCGAGAGATTGCTTGGCCAGGTCGAGACCTGTCTGGGCCCGCAACGCGGCGTAAAAGGCTTGGACGACATCTGCACGCAGGCCGTTAACGCGACGGTCTAACTCAAGCTGTGCGGCGGTCTGCCCGTATGTGGCGACGTCAACACGAGCCCCCCGCTTACCGCCCAGCTCAAGGGTCTGGCTGAGAGAGACAGTCGTCTGGCTGGTGTTACGACGGGTGTCTTCCACGTCATACGAGATTGTGGGGTTGGGGATAAGCCCGGCCTGCTTGCGAGCACCATCAGCGATCCCAATTTCTTGCCTGGCCGCGGCCAGGTCTGGGTTGGCATCCATGGCCGTCGAAAGCGCCTGGGGCAAGCTGATGCTTTGGGCAAGGGCTGCAGGCGCCATCAACCCAGAGATGACTGCACAGAGTGCAGCGATCTTCCAGGGCGAGACGGGGGTCTTGGGTAAGACATTGCGGTTATACCGGGGCACTTTGATGGTCCTCGTGCACAAACTTCGATAAAGCTTGGCGAGAACGCCGAAACAGCTGCCAAGCCCCACTTGATTAGGTGATGGCACTCTAATGAGCGGTAGCTATCAGAGGGGTGGCTAGAAAATTACAATTCCGTAAGAATGTCCTGTAATGCCCGAAAATACTGGGAAACCAAACCCGACACGATGATTTCGTTACAAGCAACGGAGATGGCAAACACGCGGTGCGAAGGCCCGAACAACAGGTAGATGACGAAATTGTAATTTTCCTATCACCCCCCCGTTATCTTCGGCCTGCAAATATGAGCTCGCGCTACGCTAGGCGCGCCGCCTGGTCAGAACAATTAACGACACCCGCGCCGGTAAACATAATAAAAACTGCCGTGAATCAAAGGAGCATCGGATGAAAATCAAAGTACCACTGTATTTGGCGGCAGTTTCTGCGCTGTCTGGAAGCTATGCTATTTCGGCACAGGCAGAAGACAAGCCAGAAGGCTTCATTGAAGGCAGCAGCCTTACAGTGCTGAACCGTAACTTCTACTTCAACCGTGATAACCGCGACAGCACTGCCCCCACTTATAACAGTGGCAAGGGCAACACCAACGGCTACTCCGAAGCCTGGGCGCACGCGATCATCAGCAAATTCAACTCTGGGTTTACCCAGGGAACCGTTGGCTTTGGCGTTGATGCCTTCGCCATGATCGGCCTCAAGCTCGACACCGGTGATGGGCGCAACGGCGGCCGTAGCTCCTTCGACGTGCTACCCGTTGATAACAAGGGCGAAGCTCGCGACGAATACACCAAGGTCGGCGGCGCAGCCAAAGTCCGCTTGTTCGATACCATCGTGAAAGTAGGTGATGTTTTCCCATCGACTCCGGTCGTTGCATCCGGCGACTCTCGCCTGCTGCCAGAAAGCTTCCGCGGCGTGACCGTTGAGAACACCAGCATCCAAGGCCTCACCCTGCAGGGTGGTCGTCTGCATGCGATGAGCCAGCCGGTCTCAAGCAACCTGAACGACAACTTCGTGACGTTCTACGGCGGCCCGGTCAACTCGCCATGGATCGGTTACGGTGGCGGTGACTACTCGATCAACGACAACTGGACTGTGAGCGTCTACGCCAGCCAGCTGAAAGACGTCTGGAATCAGTACTACGCCGGCACCAGCGTGGTTTACCCGCTGAGCGACGATCTGGCGCTGATCGGTGGCTTCAACTACTACAAAGCCGTAGATGAAGGTAAGAAGCGCCTGGGTGAATTCGACAACAACATCTGGAGTGCCAAGGTCGGCGTGCGTTACGGTGCCCATACCCTAGCCCTGTCGCACCAGCGCAACAACGGCGACGACGATTTTGACTACCTGCGTCAGTCGGACTCGATTTTCGTCGACAACTCCATCCAGTACAGCGACTTCAACTCGCCGAAAGAGCGTTCCTGGATGCTGCGCTATGACCTGAACTTCACCAGCTACGGCATTCCAGGCCTGACGTTCATGACCCGCTACGCCAGAGGCTCGGGCGCGGATTACTCGAACGCTAACCAGTTCTACATGCGCACTGATGACAACGGCAACCCGCTCGACAATCAGAAGCGTTGGGAGCGTGACGTCGAAGTCAAATACGTTGTCCAAACCGGTCCAGCAAAAGATCTGTCCTTCCGGTTGCGCCAGGCAACCACACGTGCCACTGCATTCGAATCGGATCTGGATGAAACCCGTGTGATCATTGAGTACCCGCTTTCGATTCTGTAATTCGCTAACTGGACCAGTTATTCATTAACTGGTCCTATTAGTAAAACGAGCATTACGAATTCACCTTGAGTGGCTTAAGTGCTCCTTTGGTAAAAGGTGGATATTTGGCGCCCATTGGGCGCCTTTTTTTGCCTAAAATTCAAGTAGGCGTTCGATTGTACGCATCGCATGCCGGTGAAGTTCATGACTACACCAATGACCAGTCTCTTCAATGTGAGCGACCTCGCCGTCATCTGAGCGGAACGAAGCCAGCACAAAGAAGAAAATAACCCAATACTTCATAAGGTCAAATCACCTGCTGGAGAGAGGGCCCGCAACTGTCAAACCCAAACCGCGACAAGATATACCGCCAGACTATCAACTGTATTACCTAGAAATTACAAATCCGTCATTTGAGCCCCGGCACGCTCATTTTGATTTACCATCCCTTTCAATAATGCCGGCGCGCGTGCGCGGTTAATTGCTCAGTGATATCGAGACAAAATCCCATGCGAATTCTGGTAATTGAGGATGAAGTAAAAACTGCGGAGTATGTGCGTCAAGGTCTGACGGAATGTGGCTATGTCGTAGATTGCGTCCACACCGGGTCAGATGGATTATTCTTGGCTAAGCAGCACGAATATGAGCTGATTATCCTGGATATAAATCTGCCAGAGATGGACGGTTGGCAGGTCCTTGAGTTGTTGCGTCGTAAAAACTGCCCTTCCCGTATCATGATGCTGACGGCGAGAAGCCGGCTGGCGGATAAGGTCCGGGGGCTGGAGAACGGAGCAGATGACTACCTGATCAAGCCATTTGAGTTCCCTGAGCTGCTGGCCCGGGTTCGCGCCTTGATGCGCAGGTCAGATCACCCTGCATCCGTAGAGGTCATTCGCGTCGCTGACCTGGAGCTTGATCAGAGCCGGCACAGGGCATTCAGGGACGGTCAGCGCATTGACCTGACCACGAAAGAATTCGCGTTACTGCATTACCTGATGCGTAATACCGGTGTGGTGCTGAGCCGCACCCAAATTATTTCGCAGGTTTGGGATATGAATTTTGACTGCGACACAAACGTTGTAGAGGTGTCGATTCGAAGACTCAGAGCCAAGATAGATGACCCTTTCGAGACCAAACTGATACATACGCTTCGGGGCGTAGGGTATGTGCTTGAAAAACGATAGTTGCCAAGCTCTCTAGTACCGAAAATCCGCTACATGCTCCCGTCGCTTGCGAACTTGAGGTTTCTGTTTACGATCCGCGGCGCTGATTCCTCACTCAACAAATGAGGTAGGCTGTACATGAGGTATAGCATTGATTATCAGCAGGTTTCGCAAGGACAATCCGATGCCAGCATTGATGCCTGTCCAGCTGACATTGTCTTCAACAGCGACCATGGCCTAGCTCTTATCCCGTGCGTTGGCGATGTTATCAACCTCCCCTCTACGGCGGTCAAAGAAGGGGTTTGCGGCATCGTTAGATCAAGGATTTTCAATTATCTCAGAGGTCCTGAAGAGCTGTACTGTCACGTCAATATTCTCGTTGAGGAGGCGGACATCAATTTCGAAAGTCTCATCTCGGAATACATGCGCAATCAGTCACGTGCTCGCTCGCCTTCTTCATAAAGTCGAAGGCGGGCCAGTCCATTAATGGTTGTGTATGGGTGAGGGTTCAGCAGAGCGAGCGCCTACTGAGCACCAGAGATGAATAGTCACAGCCTAGTGGTTTAACGCGGTACTGCTGGTGTACGCAGGGCCGGACTCATTGTTTTTTGAATGGCGCATTGCAGCACATAGAAATATAAAACCCCGGAAGCAAATACGATTGCGGACAGATAAGCAAACTCAGAGTCTAAAACCCCGGAAACCATATACAATTTAATCGTGATAGAACCCATAATAATTCCGGTACAGTACATGACGCCTGTGAACTGATTGCCCAAAAAACTCAGTATGCCGCTGAAGGCATTGTTCGCACTCAACAGCATTGCTTTCAGTATCGTCCAGCCGAGAACTGGCAGAAAAGCCTTGATCATGAAGGCGAATAACATCGACGATGCAAACAGTTTTATCGGGGTTTCTGCCCACGGCTTGATGGTGCCGTCTACTTCAACGCCGGTATACAAGATGATATTCAGAATAATCGCCATAAGGGTGCATATGCCGAGGCGTATCATTTCCCGCTTAAGCGGGGCCATCATTATCACTGCGTGAATCTTGTTTCCAAAGTATCGTTTTAGTCCTTGGATCGACATTTTTCTTCCTATGCTCTCGGGTATGACGCTGTTGTAGCGTTGTATGACGGTCATGCTTTTACCCGAAGAGAGGTGACGCTTCAACGGTCCTGAATTGCGCAGGGGATCTCATGTCCTTCCCCTGGCTGGGTAGCTTGCTGAGAAATTCTCATCTACCTGCGTGGCAACGATGCGGCCACCCCGCCGCCGTCAGAGCTCTGGAGGACTGGCTGCTGTCAGCAACTCATCGAGTGACGGAACCTTAGCGTTTGCACTGAGGACGAGTGTTCTGGATCGGAGTATGGATACATCAAAGAAAGATTCGCACTCGACTCTTCCGTTTACTTCTCTCCAGTGGGTGACTTCTGGTATCAACTCATTAGGCACCGGGTATAGTGCCATAGGGTTATGGAATACCTCCACTTCAGCAGACCACGGCTCGTAGCCATATTGCGGCCAGAGCTGACCGTAGTCGCTGGACGCTACATCCAACAGAAATGGGATACCTCGTGATGCTCCCGGAGAACGGTCGAAAAACTCACCAAACCGCAAGTATCGGTACCCGTCTAGATGAGCTCCACCTGAGATCGGCACTCGGCTGAGCTTTGGCACTGTGCAGGCATTGGTGAAAATGACCGCTGAAAGATGGGCATTTTCCATTAGCGTAAATAGGCCGTTGGGGCGCCCTGATAGCAGAGATGTCTCTTCCTCCACAGTTATCAGGTGCGTACCACGATGCGCAGATGAGTGAACTGCAAAGCCATAGAGATAGCTGATGAGCGACTCCCTGCTCCACAGCATTGAACTGGGCGCATGGAAATCGGCTAAGGCCAGAATGAGCGGCTTACCCTCCACGTGCGGTAGGGATTCGTAACGCTTGTCCAATTTGTTTTGGATGGTCCTCGCAAACCTTTCTGCAGCCGCTCCTAAGAAACGCTCATGTCGGTCAGCGGGTGGGGGGGACCGGCGAGGCGCCAAAATGCTCATACCGCTCTTCCGGGTTGGCTGTCACTGCTTCAACCCAGGCCTCATCTCCCAGCCTATTCTCGATGTGAAAATCGGGTGATTCTTTAGGCTGGGTGACCAAGAGTCCCTGTTCACGAAAAATCGCTAATAGGTGGGCTTCCCAGAGGCGGGTGTGAAAATTCTCAGTCTGGCAATCGGGAACCCAATTTCTGTCTGGGGATGGCAGTGCGAGATACAGTTGATTCAGCGCCCACGCCCCAATACGGCGGCTTGGATCAAATAGTGATTTGAACACCACGCTTGGTGTGCGCTTACCCATTCTGCTTAGAGGAGCACGTCGTCGTTCACCTGAAGGGAGTGGAAGCGGATGGGCTTGGGTATAGAGAAAATGGCTGATTGAGGCGCGGGCTTCAGACTCGCCAGTGGTGCGCTCACTATGGCTGAGGAGCACCCACACGCTATCGACACGACGCCGCAAGGTGACAATTCCGAAGCTGCCGGAATGGATATTTCGGGTTAGAGCGGCACAAGAAATTCCGTCCTCACTAAGCCATGCCCCTACTGGCGGGCTGTCCCCAAACCCCAACCCTCGTGGAAGCGACAAAGCGATTAGATCGAACATCGGCGCAGCAATTTCTTTCATTCGCTGATCTCGGCAGCCGTCAAAATGCATTCCATCAATGCCTCGGAGCGTGCCCGCCGGCGATGGCATCGGTGGAGGTACCTATTGAAGAAGGGGGCCTTGTTCCACCAGGACATCTCGGTTGGTGAAGATGGTCTCAATGGTTGCAGCCTCGGCAGCCACATGAGTCTTTCGCGTGATCTCTTCAAGGGCCAGTTCGAGCCGGTAGTCTTGGAAATACTCGTACAGCTTTTCAGAGCTCTCGGATATCTCCTCCCCACCATTCTTCGCGAACAAGATGTGGATGATCGCTGCGAGTGGGAGAGAGATGTCGAGATCCTTCTCTTCTGCATCTGAATCCGAGTTCAAACCGTCGAAATACCTCTCCAGATGACTCTGGAGCTCCTCAAGCCAGAACTGAGATAGGTTGCTTGGAAGGGAGCTTTCAGGCCCGGTCAGAAGGACTTCATCTCTGAATAGAGCCAGCAGATTGGGGTTTGCCATGGAGGACCTCACGATTAGATTTGAGAGCAACTGGTCAGCATAGTCCACCTCAAGATGACCACCTCCTTGACGCCCATCCTGGTGCTCCTGAGCATCAGACGAGTGAATCGCCCCGAAACCTGTAGATACAAAATGACCGCTTCTCGCCGTTAGCTGCCTTTCTTGAAGGACAGCTTTGGGTCGATAGCGGCCTTCGTGGAGGTTGGTGTCTACGGGGTCGGTTTAGTCAATCTGAATCTCCGGTTTCACCTCCGTGAGGCCGGCCATCGTCATGCATCAGATCTTGATTGACACGCGTGCCGCTTTGGATAGCCTTGCAATTGAGGGCTGCAACTGCGCATTTGTCGGGCCTGGGTACCAGCATGAGCCCCCCGCAATTTTGGCAGCAGAGGAAGCTGGTTCCTCTGAAGTAGTGACGGCGGGCATTGCCAGTCGGATTCTGAACCCAAGGTCGCCAGACTAGGAGCTAAAGGATCGCTGCGACTACTCCTCATCCCTTACCGAAAAGTCACGCGTCGGTCGTAAACGGCCCTTTCCAGGCCAATCAACTTTTGTGATTGGTGAGTAGGGATTTCTCGGCTTTTCTGTGAAAAGCACCCCTTCATTTCACAAAAAAAATGGCGAAGATTCCAATTTCACGGGGTCTGGCCTATCACCTATTTTGTGAACCTACACCGGGTTTCCCGCGCGACGAAAAGGCCAACCCTGCGAAGGGTTGGCCTTTTTTATTGTCTTGGCAAATGTGGCGCTTTTCATTGGTCCAGCTAGTGTCAGAAGACTGTCCACGAGGGATTCAACATGAAGCCATGGATGATTGCAGGCTTGGCGCTCGTGCTTGCCAGTCAAGCGCCGATGGCCGCGGAGCAGGAGCGTGAAGGTGACTACTGGTATGTGCAGACCAGCGCCTACACCCGGCATTGGAGCCATGACCCAGAGCACAATAATCACCAGGAACTGGTGGGTATCGAGCGTGTCTACACCGATGGCTTATTGTGGGGGGCGGCGACCTTCAAGAACTCCTTCTACCAGCGTTCCTACTACGCCTATCTCGGCAAGGTCTGGGAGAACGAGCGCTACCCGGTGTACGTCAAACTTAGCGGTGGTTTGATCGAAGGCTACAAGGGCGAGTACGACGACAAGATCCCACTCAACCACCTTGGCGTTGCACCGGTGATCATTCCTTCCTTCGGCGCCCATTGGGGACCGGTGGGCGCTGAATTCGTCGTGCTCGGCGCAGCCGCAGGGATGATCAACGTGGGACTTCGTTTCTGAGATGTTCCACGTGAAACACTAAAGGCCGAGTTCCTTCAGGCGCCGATACAGGGTGCGCTCACTCAGGCCCAAGTGTTTCGCCAACTCGCTGCGCGACCCTTCGAAGCGTTCCAAGGCATGAGCCAGCCGGCCGCGTTCGTCCTGTCCCCCTCGACGCTGTGCAACAAACGTCCCTTCCCCGGCGACTTCCGACGGCAGGTGCTGCATCCGGATAACACCGTCATCGGCGAACAGCCGAGCCCGTTCAAGGATGTTACGCAGCTCGCGGATATTGCCCGGGAAGCTGTAGGCCTGTAGCAGGCTCAATGCCTGCTTGTCGATCTGCGGCGCGACCGATCCGGCGATGCGGTGCAGCAGAGTTTCGATCAGCAGGGGCAGATCCTCTACTCGCTCCTTCAATGACGGCAAGCGAATAGGGAACCCGCTGATGCGGTAGTAGAGGTCTTCACGGAAGGTACCCGCCGCAGCCATCTCACGCAGCGGTTTGTGCGTGGCACAGACCAGACGGAAATCGGAGTGCACGGTTCGCAGGCTACCCACCGGACGGAAGCTCCCCGACTCGATCAGGCGCAGCAGCTTGACCTGCATCGCCAGAGGCACCTCGCCAATCTCATCGAGGAACAGCGTGCCGCCATGGGCCGCTTCCGCCAGGCCAATCTTGCGCTGCAGGGCTCCGGTGAAGGCACCCTTCTCATAGCCGAACAATTCACTCTCGAACAGCGACTCGGTCAGCCCGGTGCAGTCCACCACCACCAGAGGACCGTCGGCACGCGGACTGCCCAGATGCAGGGCGCGGGCGAAAAGCTCCTTACCGGTGCCTGACTCGCCTTGCAGCAGCACCGGAATTTGCGCCGGTGCCGCCCGTTGCAATCCCTCAAGTGCAATCTTGAACGCAGCAGAGCGACCCACCAGACCATTCTGCTGTGGCTGCGCGGAAGCCAGGGTGATGCGGTTCATCCGCTCAACGAAGGCGATCACCAGCCCGTGCTCGTCGAGGATCGGCCGCAGCTCTACATCCACATGCTCCGGTCCGCGCGGCGTGTGATGCACATGCAACATGCGCTCGGCGACCCGGCTCTCCCGCGCCTTGCGCATTGGGCAGACCTCTCCGGCCTGGTCACAGGGCACGGCGTAATGGTGCGAGACGCGATGACATTTGGCGCCCACTGCTCCCCCGCCGAACTGCCGTTGGTAGGCACTATTGGCGGCAAGGACGTTGTAGTCGGTGTCGAGCACGATCGAGGGCTGCGGGTCGTGTTCGAGATAGGACACCAGCGCCTGGATGGCGGGGTGGGAGATAAGGGTCATGGCAATACCTGGCAGAACGTGCCGCGAGCTTAACCGAAGACCCTTGCACTGCCAAAGACTGCCAAAGTCTGCCACCGACCTGCCATCTGCCACGGCAGTCGTTGTCAACCAGATGAGCCAGACTCAATGAATCCGGGCGCCCTCAAGCACAGCGGCAGTGGCATGCATCTTGAAAAACACCGGAAACGATTGATTGGCGAGCCTGCGTGCAAGGCGCCAGCCTGACCCCCGGAGAATGGGCAATGATCATTGGCGGCAACCTCTATGTGGAAGCGCTGTTCGACAGCGCGACCTGGACCATCAGCTATCTGGTGATGGACAACCAGACTCGTCACTGCGCCCTTGTCGACAGTGTCCTCGACTACGACCCCAAGTCCGGCCGGACCGATACCGCCAGCGCCGACCGCCTGATCGCGCGGGTGCGCGACCTGGGTGCCAGTGTGCAGTGGATCCTGGAGACCCATGTGCACGCCGACCACCTGTCCGCGGCCGCCTACTTGAAACAGGCCCTTGGGGGGCAACTGGCGATTGGCAGCCGGATCACCCAAGTGCAGAAGACCTTCGGCACCCTGTTCAATGCCGGTCCCGGTTTCGCCCGTGATGGTAGCCAGTTCGATGTGCTGCTGGATGACGAAAGCACCTTCGCCATTGGCAACCTCCGTGCCCGTGCCTGGAACACCCCCGGTCACACGCCCGCGTGCATGACCTACCTGATCGAAAGCGCGGGCGAGACCATCGCCTTCGTTGGCGACACTCTGTTTATGCCCGACTACGGCACTGCCCGCTGCGACTTCCCCGGTGCCGATGCCCGTACCCTGTTCCGCTCGATCCAGCGCATCCTCGCCCTGCCCGCCCGCACCCGTCTGTTCATGTGCCACGACTACCTGCCCGGTGGCCGCGAGCTGCGCTACATGACCACCGTGGAAGAGCAGCGCGCCAGCAATATCCATATCCGCGAAGGTATCAGTGAAGACGACTTCGTCACCATGCGCCAAGCCCGAGATGCCACCCTGGAGATGCCGGTACTGATGCTGCCGGCGGTGCAGATCAACATGCGCAGCGGCCAGTTTCCCGAGCCTGAGGACAACGGCGTGAGCTACCTGAAGATCCCGCTCAACGCCCTCTGAGCTGCCGTACCCGAATCATTATTAGAAAGGATGTACCCATGCCTGCTGCCCCCTCCTCTGCCACCCGCCGCGAGGCGGATCATCACACCGTGCTCGTCGTCGGCGCCGGTGCCGCCGGGATCGCTGTCGCCTCCAGCCTGCTGGCGCGTGATCGCTCGCTGGACATTGCCCTGGTCGATCCCGCCGACGTGCACTACTACCAACCCGGCTGGACCATGGTCGGCGGCGGCATCTTCAAGGCCGCCAGCACCGCCCGCACCATGGCCTCGACCCTCCCCGCCGGTGTGCGCTGGATCAAGGCTGCGGTCAGCAGCTTCGAGCCCGAGGCGCAGCGAGTGATCCTCGCCGACGGTCGTCGGGTGAGTTATCAACAGCTGATTGTCTGCCCCGGCCTCAAGCTCGACTGGAGCGCCATTGATGGGTTGGAAGAAACCCTCGGGCGCAATGGTGTGACCTCCAACTACCGCTACGACCTGGCGCCCTATACCTGGGAGCTGGTGCAGAACCTGCGGGAAGGCCGCGCGCTGTTCACCCAGCCGCCGATGCCGATCAAGTGTGCCGGCGCGCCGCAGAAGGCCATGTACCTGTCCTGCGACCACTGGCTGCGCAATGGCCGGATCGGTGCGGTTCGTGCGCAGTTCTTCAGTGCCGGTGCCGTGCTGTTCGGCGTCGCCGACTATGTGCCGGCACTGATGGAGTACATCGACCGTTACGCGATCGAGCTCAACTACGTCCACCGCCTGGTGGCTGTCGATGGCCCGAACCAGCGTGCCACCTTCATTCGTACCCTGCCCGACGGCAGCACGGAAACCGTGGTGCAGCCGTTCGATATGCTGCATGTGGTGCCGCCGCAAGTCGCGCCCGAGGTGATCCGCAGCAGCCCGCTGGCCGATGCCGGCGGCTGGCTGGATGTCGACCCGGCGACCCTGCGCCACCGGTCCTTCGCCAACATCCATGGCCTGGGTGACGTGCTCAACACCAGCAATGCCAAGACCGCCGCCGCTGCCCGCAAGCAGGCCCCGGTGGTGGCGAACAACGTGCTGGCGGCGCTCGGTCGGTTGTCGAAAGTGATGGCCTATGACGGCTATGGTTCCTGTCCACTGACCGTGGCCCGCGGCAAGATCGTCCTCGCCGAGTTCACCTACGGCGGCAAGCTGGCGCCGAGCTTCCCCGCCTGGCTGCTCGATGGCCGCAAGGCCACCAGCCTGGCCTGGTGGCTGAAGGCACAGGTGCTGCCGCCGCTGTACTGGCGCGGCATGCTCAAAGGCCGCGAATGGCTCGTCAAGCCGGTGCAGGAGGCACATTCGTGATGGAACACGATCTGCTTGGCGGCGGATTGGGCGCCATCGTCGGATTGATCCTGGCGCTGACTGGCGCCGGCGGCGGCATCCTCGCGGTACCGTTGCTGGTATTCGGCCTCGGCCTAAGCATGGTCGAAGCGGCGCCGATCGGTTTGCTGGCGGTGGGACTGGCGGCCGCCGTCGGAGCGATCCTCGGCTGGCGCCAGGGGCTGGTGCGTTACCGCGCGGCATTCTTCATCGCGGCGCTCGGGCTGGTCACGGCGCCATTCGGTTTGTGGCTGGCGCATCGCCTGCCCAACGCGCCACTGGCCCTGGGCTTCTCCGTGATACTGGTCTACGCCTGCTCGCGGATGTTGCTCAAGGCCCGCCGCGAGCTGCGCGGCGAGTCACCCTGCGCCAACCGCAAGCTGCAACCCTGCGTGCTCAACCCGCTGCAGGGCCGTCTTCGTTGGACCCTGCCCTGCGCCCGTGCCCTGGCCTTCACCGGCATGCTCAGCGGGCTGCTGTCGGGCTTGCTCGGGGTTGGTGGTGGCTTCGTCATCATTCCTGCGCTGGGCCGCTACACCAACCTGGACATGAAGAGCATGGTCGCCACATCGCTGGCGGTGATCGCCCTGGTTTCCACCGGTAGCGTGCTGACTGCCAGCCTCAGTGGCGTGATGCACTGGGCGGTCGGTGCGCCCTTCGCCATCGGTGCACTGGTCGGACTGCTCGGTGGCCGCCAGGTCGCCCATCACTTGGCTGGCCCGCGTCTGCAGCAGGCCTTCGCCGTGGTCGGGATTGGCGCGGCATTGTTGCTGGCGGGTAACACTCTATTCGGTTAATGCCTGGGTGCGCTCTGCGGCCCTTCGCGAGCAAGCTCGCTCCCACAGGTTGCTCGCGAAGGGCTGCGAAGCAGCCCCAAAAGTCTACTCGGCCAGTAGTTCGGCCTGTTCCTCCGCACACAGCGCCAGCAGGTAATCCCACACCACCCGCAACCGCACCGACTTGTGCAACTCCCGCCGCGTACTGATCCAGTAACTTCGCTGGATCGTCTCACTAGGCAGGATACGCACCAGCTCCGGGTCATGACGGGCCATATAGTTGGGCAGCACGGCGATGCCTAGCCCGGCCCGTGCCGCATGCTGCTGTGCGATCACGCTGGTGCTGCGGAATACCACGTTCGGCGCGCGGCAGAAGCTGTGAAGGAACAGCAGCTCCTGACTGAACAGCAGGTCGTCGACATAGCCGATCCAGCTGTGCCGGGCCAGGTCTTCGCGACTGTTCAGCGCTGGCGCCCGCGCCAGGTACTCACGGCTGGCGTACAGCGCCAGGCGGTAGTCAGTGAGCTTACGAGTGATCAGCAGGTCAGCGTTGGGCCGTTCCAGATGGATGCTGATTTCCGCCTCGCGGTTGATGATGCTGACGAAGCGCGGCACCGCCACCAGTTCTACCTCCAGCCCCGGATAACGCTCGAACAGCCCGCTCAGGCGCGGAGTGAAGAAGACGATGCCGATGCCTTCGGTGACCCCCAGGCGGATCTTGCCCAGCGGTGCGATGGCCTGGGTAATCTCTTCCTGGGCCAGCAGCGCGACATTCTCCATCGCCTCCGCATGCTTGAGCAGCGCCTGCCCGGACGGCGTCAGCTCATAGCCCTGGGCATGCTGGACGAACAACGCAGTGCCCAGGCTCTGCTCGATATTCTCGATATGCCGGGCCACTGTGCTGTGGGTGGTATTGAGGCGCTTGGCGGCGGTGAGCAGGCGCCCGCTGCGCTGGAGTTCAAGAAAAAACCGCAGATCATTCCAGTCGAACATGCTGTTCCCGTTAAGCCGGTGCTGCGCTAAAACGCACAGCGGTTGAGTGAAATCTCTCGTTTTCATCTCGAAAGTAATCAACAACACTGGAGGAAGACAAGAATAAAAATCAGGCGCGAGGTGTGAAATGCCATCAGCCGATCCGTCCTACGACTACGTCATCGTCGGTGCCGGCCCTGCCGGTTGCCTCCTGGCCAACCGTCTGTCCGCCGATCCGTCCTGCCGCGTCGCCCTGCTCGAAGCGGGCGGGCGCGACAACTACCCCTGGATTCACATTCCGGTGGGCTATCTCTACTGCATTGGCAATCCACGTACCGACTGGTGCTTCAAGACCGAGAACCAGCCCGGCCTCAACGGCCGCAGCCTGGGTTATCCGCGAGGCAAGGTGCTCGGCGGCTGCTCGTCGATCAACGGCATGATCTACATGCGCGGCCAGTCTGGTGACTACGACCGCTGGGCCGAGGAGGGTAATCCCGGCTGGGCCTGGAAGGATGTGCTGCCACTGTTCAAGGCCAGCGAACGGCACTTCGCCGGCAGTGCGGAGTTCCATGGTGGCGACGGCGAGTGGCGGGTCGAGCAGCAACGCTATTCCTGGGCGATCCTCGATGCCTTCCGCGAGGCGGCGGCGCAGCAAGGCATCGCCAGCGTCGACGACTTCAACGGTGGCGACAACCAGGGCTGTGGATACTTCCAGGTCAACCAGAAGGCCGGGGTGCGCTGGAACGCCTCCAAGGCCTTCCTGCGGCCGATCGCCAACCGCCCCAACCTCGATGTGCTGACCGGCGTCGAAGTCGACCGTGTGGTGCTGGAGAACGGCCGTGCGGTGGCGGTACGCGGACGCTGGCAAGGCCAGTGGCAGGCATTCGCCGCGCGCCGGGAGATTCTCCTGTGCGCCGGCTCCGTCGGCTCGCCAGGTATCCTCCAGCGCTCCGGTATCGGCCCGCGGCCACTGCTGGAGCGCCTGGGCATCGGCGTTCAGCACGAACTGCCAGGCGTCGGCGGCAACCTGCAGGACCACCTGCAACTGCGCCTGATCTACCAGGTGGACAACGTACGCACCCTCAACCAGGTTGCCAACAGTCTGCTCGGCAAGATGGGTATGGGTCTGCGTTACCTCTATGACCGCAGCGGACCGCTGGCCATGGCGCCGAGCCAGTTGGGCGCTTTCGTGCGTTCCGGCCCGGAGCAGGCCTCGCCGAACCTGCAGTACCACGTGCAGCCGCTGTCCCTGGACCGCTTCGGCGAGCCGCTGCATCGCTTCGCCGCTTTCACCGCTTCGGTGTGCAACCTGCGCCCGGTCAGTCGCGGGCGTGTGGATATCCGCTCCGCCGATCCTTCCGTGGCGCCGGTCATCGATCCCAACTACCTCAGCGATGCCCAGGACCTCAAGGTCGCCGCCCAGGCCATTCGCATCACCCGCGCCATCGTCGGCTCCCCTGCCCTAGCGCCGTTCTCGCCACGGGAATACCTGCCGGGCGCGGCGCTGAGCACCGAGGAAGAACTGCAGAAGGCCGCCGGCGCGATCGGCACCACCATCTTCCACCCCTCCGGAACCTGCCGCATGGGCAGCGGTCCGCTGGATGTAGTGGATGCACAGCTGCGCGTGCACGGCATCCCCGGCCTGCGGGTCGCGGATGCCTCGATCATGCCGAACATAGTGTCCGGCAATACCTGTTCCCCCACCCTGATGATCGCGGAGAAGGCCGCGCAACTCATCCTCCAGGGCCATGAAGCCGCTGGCAACCGCAGTGACCGAGCAACGATAACGACGCCCTGAACCCGGGGCGGCGCGCAACAGCGACACCGGCAGCAGTCGACCGGTGTCGACAGTGGAAAAAAACAATAATCACTGTGCCCCCGCAAGGGGCCGAGAGGACAGCACGATGTCGGACACCCTCCAGCAACAGGGCGCGACCGCGACGGCAGGCAGCCGCCGCGAAGAGCGCAAGATCATTTTCGCGTCATCCCTCGGGACGGTTTTCGAGTGGTATGACTTTTTTCTCTACGGGGCCCTGGCCGCGGTCATCAGCAAGCAGTTCTTCGCTGGGGTCAACGACACCACGGCGTTCATCTTCGCGTTGATGGCGTTTGCGGCCGGCTTCCTGGTTCGCCCCTTCGGTGCGCTGGTGTTCGGCCGCCTGGGCGACATGATCGGCCGCAAGTACACCTTCCTTGTCACCATTGTCCTCATGGGCCTGTCGACCTTCGCCGTCGGCCTGCTACCCACCTACGCCAGCATTGGCATTGCCGCGCCGATCATCCTCGTGGTGCTGCGCATGCTTCAGGGCCTGGCCCTGGGCGGTGAGTACGGCGGTGCGGCCACCTACGTGGCGGAGCATGCGCCGCCCGGCAAGCGTGGCTTCCACACAGGTTTTATCCAGTCCACCGCGACCCTCGGCCTGCTGCTGTCGCTGCTCGTGGTGCTGGGCAGCCGCTATATCAGCGGCGACCAGTTCGAGACCTGGGGCTGGCGCCTGCCCTTCCTGCTGTCCATCGTTCTGTTGGCGATCTCCACCTGGATCCGCATGAGCATGCACGAGTCGCCAGCCTTCGTGAAAATGAAGGCCCAGGGCAAGGTCAGCAAGTCGCCGATCCGCGAGTCCTTCACATCATGGCCGAACCTCAAGGTGGTGCTCACCGCGCTATTCAGCATCAACGCCGGGCAGGCGGTGACCTTCTACACTGCGCAGTTCTACGTACTGTTCTTCATGACCCAGATGCTCAAGATGGACCCGGCCCAGGCCAATACCCTGCTGATCATCAGTGTGGTGATCGGTGCGCCGTTCTTCGTCTTCTTCGGCTGGCTGTCGGACCGGGTCGGGCGCAAGCCGATCCTGATGCTCGGGCTGCTGCTGGCCACCGTGCTCTACTTCCCGCTGTTCAAGGCCCTGAGTCACTACGCCAATCCCCAGATCGACGCCGCCAGCCGCCAGTCGCCCATCGTGGTGATGGCCGACCCGGCCGCCTGCACCTTCCAGTTCGACCCTGTGGGTAAAGCCCGTTTCGACAGCCCGTGCGACAAGGTCAAGACCTTCCTGGTCAAGCAGGGCCTGCCGTACAGCTCGCAGTCGCTGCCAGCCGGTAGTGCAGTGGCGGTGACCATCGGCGAGCAGCGTATCGACGGCTTCGACGAAGCGGCCATGCGTTCGGCCATCGAGAAAGCCGGCTACCCGGCCAAGGCCGAGGCCGCCAATGTGAACGAGCCGATGGTGGTGCTGCTGATCGTGGTGATGATCCTGATCGCCACCATGACCTACGGCCCGCTGGCGGCTGTAATGGTCGAGCTGTTCCCCACCCGCATCCGCTACACCTCCATGTCCCTGCCCTACCACATCGGCAACGGCTGGTTCGGTGGCTTCCTGCCCACGGTGTCGTTCGCCCTGGTGGTGTACACCGGCGATATCTTCTACGGGCTCTGGTATCCGGTGCTGATCACCGGCGTCAGCCTGGTGGTCGGGCTGTTCTGCCTGAAAGAAACCCGTGATGTGGATATCGACAAGGTCTGAGAAATTCCAGGCACAAAAAAACCGGCTTAAAAGCCGGTTTTTTAATTCCGCGAAAAAACTTATGCACGATTTACATGAAGCGGTCATACACAGAAATATGTAGACAGATTAATGACTTAGCGCTTTTTTCCGCGATTGATCCAAATATTGTCAACAAGTTATCCACAGAACGCTCAGGCCACCGACGAGGTTTCGCTGGAGGCCGGTTGCGCCGGCAGAGAACCCATTTCGCGCTGGGTCTTTTCGTTCCATGCGGCAGCGCGGTCGTTGAGTTCGGCGATGGCCCGCGGACCGCTGCCTTCAGCCCACATCGGTTCGCCAATCACCACCTCGATGGTGCCGGCGCGCTTGCCCCAGCCTTCCTTCGGCCAGTACTTGCCGGCGTTGTGGGCAATCGGCAGCACCGGCAGGTCGGCGTTCACCGCCAGCGCCGCGCCGCTGCGCGAGAACTTGCCGATCTGACCGAAGGGCACGCGAGTGCCTTCCGGGAAGATCAGCACCCAGGTGTGTTCCTTGAGCAGCTTGTCGCCTTTGCTGGCGACCTGCTTGAGGGCGACCTTGGGGTTGTCACGGTCAATGGCGATGGGCCGCAGCATGGCCATCGCCCAGCCGAAGAACGGCACGTACAGCAGTTCGCGCTTGAGCACCTGGCTCAAGGGCTGGAAATAGGCGGAGAGGAAGAAGGTCTCCCAAGTGCTCTGGTGGTTGGAGACGATCACGCAGGGGCGCTCGGGGATGTGCTCGGCGCCGGTCACCTTGACCTTGATACCGAGGAACAGCCGCACCAGCACCAGTGCGAAACGGCACCAGTACACGTTGATGAAGCGATAACGGATACGGAAAGGCAGGAAAGGCGCGACAAAGAAACTCAGCGAGCACCAGAGCAGCGCACTGGTCCCCAGCAGCACATAGAAGAGTGCAATTCTGATCGCCTGCAGGATCGACATAGCGGCTTGTACCGTTGCGGGGAGCACCCGCCTTAGCAAGAACGCGCCCGTTAGGCGGGCGCGCTATTTGTGGATAAGTTCTCTGGCTAGGGTGGCCAGGTCGTCGAAAACCAGTGTATCCGGCGACACGCCTTTGGCGAGGGTCTTTTCACCCTTGCCGGTACGCACCAGGACCGGTTGTGCATCGACGGCCTTCGCGGCCTCCAGGTCACCCGGACTGTCGCCGACGAACCACACGCCGGTCAGTCCGACGCCGTAGTGTCCGGCGATCTGCCGCAGCATCCCGGGCTTGGGCTTGCGGCAATCGCAGCCCTCGTCCGGCCCGTGCGGGCAGTAGACGATCAGGCCGACCTCACCACCCAGCCCGCGCACCAGCTCGCGCAGGCGAGTGTGCATGGCGTCCAGGGTCGCCAGCGAATAGTAGCCGCGGGCGATGCCGGACTGGTTGGTAGCGATCGCCACCGTCCAGCCGGCCTGGCTCAACTGCGCGATGGCCTCGATCGAGCCGGGAATCGGAATCCACTCTTCCAGCGACTTGATGTAGGCGTCGGAGTCCTGGTTGATCACTCCGTCACGATCGAGAATCAGCAGTTTCAAGGCTTACCCCAGCAGCGAGATGTCGGCCACGCCCAGGAACAGGCCGCGCAGGCGGCTGAGCAGGGCGTAACGGTTGGCGCGCACGTTGGCGTCCTCGGCATTGACCATCACCGCTTCGAAGAACGCGTCTACCGGCTCGCGCAGGGCTGCCAGGCGAGCCAGCGACTCGGTGTACTGGCGCTGTGCGGCCATTGGCTGCACGGCCTGGTCGGCCTGCTGGATCGCCGAGTACAGGGAGAACTCGTTGGCGTTGTCGAAGTACTTCGGCTCGACGTGAGTGGCGATGGTGCCTTCAGCCTTGCCCAGCAGGTTCGACACGCGCTTGTTCACTGCGGCCAGGGCAGCGGCTTCCGGCAGCTTGCGGAACGACTGCACGGCTTGCACGCGCTGGTCGAAGTCCAGGGCGGAACCCGGCTTCAGGGCACGTACCGACAGGTAGGTGGCGACATCGATGCCTTCGTCTTCGTAGCGAGCACGCAGGCGATCGAAGATGAACTCCAGCACCTGTTCGGCCAGGCCGGCAGCCTTGACCTTGGCGCCGAACTGCTTGACGGCGAACTCCACCGCTTCGGTCAGGTCGAGGTCCAGCTGCTTCTCGATCAGGATGCGCAGCACGCCCAGGGCCGCGCGACGCAGGGCGTACGGGTCCTTGCTGCCGGTCGGCAGCATGCCGATGCCGAAGATGCCCACCAGCGTGTCGAGCTTGTCGGCGATGGCCACGGCCGCACCGGTCAGGGTCGATGGCAGTTCGGCACCCGCACCGCGCGGCATGTACTGCTCGTTCAGGGCCAGGGCGACGTCTTCCGGCTCGCCGTCGTTGAGGGCGTAGTAGTAGCCGGCAACGCCTTGCATCTCAGGGAATTCGCCGACCATCTCGGTGGCCAGGTCGCATTTCGACAGCAGGCCTGCACGCTGGGCGCGGGTGGCGTCGCCGCCGATCTTGCCGGCGATGAACGCGGCCAGCTTTCCGACGCGCTCGGCTTTCTCGAAGACGCTGCCCAGCTGGGCTTGGAACACCACGTTCTGCAAGCGCTCGTTGAAGCTTTCCAGCGGCTGCTTCTTGTCCTGCTTGAAGAAGAACTCGGCGTCGGTCAGGCGTGGGCGCACGACCTTCTCGTTGCCTTCGATGATCTGTTTCGGATCGCGGCTCTCGACGTTGGCCACGGTGATGAAGCGCGGCAGCAGCTTGCCGTCGACATCCAGCAGGCAGAAGTACTTCTGGTTGTCCTGCATGGTAGTGATCAGGGCTTCCTGCGGGACTTCGAGGAAGCGTTCCTCGAACGAGCACACCAGCGGTACTGGCCACTCGACCAGCGCGGTGACTTCGTCCAGCAGCGCCGGCGGCACGATGGCGGTGCCTTCCTGCTGCAGGGCAAGTTCCGCGGTGCGCTTGCTGATGAGGTCGCGACGCTCGGCGAAGTCAGCCAGGACGTAGGCCTTGCGCAGGTCTTCCTGGTAGTTGGCCGGGGCGCTGATACGCACGTTTTCCGGGTGGTGGAAGCGGTGGCCGCGGGATTCGCGGCCGGCCTGCTGGGCGAGGATGGTGCAATCGACAACGTCGTCACCGAGCAGCATCACCAGCCACTGGGTCGGACGCACGAACTCTTCCTTGCGGGCACCCCAGCGCATGCGCTTGGGAATCGGCAGGTCGTTCAGCGAATCCTCGACGATGGTCGGCAGCAGGCTGGCGGTGGCCTTGCCCGGGATGTGCTGGGAGAAGCGCAGTTTCGGACCGCTCTGGTCGATTTCCGACAGCTCCACGCCGCACTTCTTGGCGAAGCCCAGGGCGGCCTGGGTCGGGTTGCCTTCGGCGTCGAAGGCGGCCTGGCGGGGCGGGCCGTCGACGTTGATGCTGCGGTCTGGCTGCTGGGTGTCCAGGTTGCGGATCAGCACGGCCAGACGGCGCGGCGCGGCGAAGACTTTCTTGTCGCTATAGTTCAGACCGGCGGCCTGCAGGCCTTTCTCGATACCGGCGAGGAAGGCGTCGCCGAGCGTGGCGAGGGCTTTGGGTGGCAGTTCTTCGGTGCCCAGTTCTACCAGGAAATCTTGAGCACTCATTCCGCAGCCTCCAGCTTGGCCAACACTTCGTCACGCAATTCGGGGGTCGCCATCGGGAAGCCGAGGCGGGCACGGGCTTGCAGGTAGCTCTGGGCAACGGCCCGGGCCAGGGTGCGCACGCGCAGGATGTAACGCTGGCGCTCGGTTACCGAGATGGCGCGGCGGGCGTCCAGCAGGTTGAAGGTGTGCGAGGCCTTGAGGACCATTTCATAGGTCGGCAGTGGCAGTTCCAGCTCGATCAGGCGGTTCGCTTCGCTTTCGTAGAAGTCGAACAGTTCGAACAGCTTCTCGACGTTGGCGTGCTCGAAGTTGTAGGTCGACTGTTCCACTTCGTTCTGGTGGAACACGTCGCCGTAGGTAACCTTGCCGAACGGACCGTCGGTCCAGACCAGGTCATACACCGAGTCGACACCCTGCAGGTACATGGCCAGGCGTTCCAGGCCATAGGTGATCTCGCCGGTGACCGGCAGGCACTCGATGCCGCCGACCTGCTGGAAGTAGGTGAACTGGGTGACTTCCATGCCGTTGAGCCAGATTTCCCAACCCAGGCCCCAGGCGCCGAGGGTCGGCGATTCCCAGTTGTCCTCGACGAAGCGCACGTCGTGAACCAGCGGGTCCAGGCCGATGGCCTTCAGCGAGCCCAGGTACAGCTCCTGGAAGTTCGCCGGGTTCGGCTTCAGGACTACCTGGAACTGGTAGTAGTGCTGCAGGCGGTTGGGGTTTTCGCCGTAGCGACCGTCGCCAGGACGGCGGCTTGGCTGGACATAGGCGGCGTTCCAGGTTTCAGGGCCTACGGCGCGCAGAAACGTGGCGGTATGAAAAGTGCCGGCGCCCACTTCCATATCGTAGGGCTGAAGCACCACACAACCTTGCTCGGCCCAGTACTGCTGGAGCGCGAGGATCAAGTCTTGGAAGGTACGCACGGCTGGCGTAGGCTGGCTCACGAAATTCACCTGTTTCTAGGGCTGCGAATATAAAGAGCGGGAGTATAACCCGATTCGCCCCGGCCTCTACCCATGGTGCTTTATGCCACGTTGCTTTTGGTGTACCGACGATCCGCTGTACCAGACCTACCACGACGAGGAGTGGGGCACGCCGCAACGCGACCCGGGGCAGCTATTCGAGATGCTTCTGCTCGAAGGGTTCCAGGCCGGCCTGTCGTGGATCACTGTGCTGAAGAAACGCGCGCGTTATCGCGAGGTCATGTTCGGCTTCGATCCCCATCGGCTGGCGCAGATGAGCGACGAGGAGATCGAGGAGCGCATGCTCGATCCCGGCATCATCCGCAACCGTCTCAAGCTCAATGCCGCGCGGCGCAATGCGCGGGCGTGGCTGGCGCTGGAAGACCCGGCGACCTTGTTGTGGTCGTTCGTCGGTGGCCAGCCGAAGATCAATCACTTCACCGCCCGCGGCGAGGTGCCTGCCGTCACCGACGAAGCCAAGGCCATGAGCAAGGCCCTGCAGAAAGCCGGCTTCACCTTCGTCGGCCCGACCATCTGCTACGCCTTCATGCAGGCCACCGGCATGGTCATGGATCACACCACCGATTGCGATCGATACGCCGCCCTGCTGCGCTGACGGTTACAATGCCCGGCTTGTGTATGGAGGAACCTGCCTGTGGATAAATTCAAGGGCGCCTTGATGGTCGGGGCGTTGCGGTTGTTTGCCAAGCTGC
Organism: Pseudomonas sp. Con_6; assembly: GCF_059379395.1. Lineage (NCBI taxonomy): Bacteria > Pseudomonadati > Pseudomonadota > Gammaproteobacteria > Pseudomonadales > Pseudomonadaceae > Pseudomonas > Pseudomonas sp. Con_6. The sequence continues at coordinate 86,711 of NZ_CM182011.1, forward strand.
CCTGGGGCGCGGTGCAGCGGGTTGGCGCGGCGATTGGCTGGATCATGTGGAAGGTCCCCAACAGCTCGCGCGAAGTGGTGCGCATCAACCTGGCCAAGTGTTTCCCGGAGATGGACCCGGTCGAGCGCGAGAAGCTGGTGGGGCGCAGCCTGATGGATATCGGCAAGTCCTTTACCGAAAGCGCCTGTGCCTGGATCTGGCCGGCGCAGCGCTCCATCGACCTGGTGCGTGAGGTCGAAGGGCTGGACGTGCTGAAGGATGCGCTGGCCTCGGGCAAGGGCGTGGTCGGCATCACCAGCCACCTGGGCAACTGGGAAGTGCTCAACCACTTCTATTGCAGCCAGTGCAAACCGATCATTTTCTACCGGCCACCGAAGCTCAAGGCTGTGGATGATTTGCTGCGCGAGCAGCGCGTGCAGTTGGGCAACCGCGTGGCGCCGTCGACCAAGGAAGGCATCCTCAGCATCATCAAAGAAGTACGCAAGGGTGGCCAGGTGGGGATTCCGGCGGACCCGGAGCCGGCGGAATCGGCGGGGATCTTCGTGCCGTTCCTCGGGACGAAGGCGCTGACCAGCAAGTTCGTGCCGAACATGCTGGCCGGGGGCAAGGCGGTGGGGGTGTTCCTGCATGCGCTGCGGCTGCCGGATGGCAGTGGCTTCAAGGTGATCCTCGAGGCGGCGCCGGAGGCGATGTACAGCCTTGATACCGAGACTTCGGCGGCGGCGATGAGTCAGGTGGTGGAGAAATATGTGCGGGCTTATCCGAGCCAGTACATGTGGAGCATGAAGCGCTTCAAGAAGCGGCCGGCTGGAGAGGCTCGCTGGTATTAAAGGCAGTACGCGGACCCTGTGGGAGTGGGTTTACCCGCGATTACGGTAGTGGATTCACCGACGCAATCGCGGGTGAACCCGCTCCCACAGGGTTCGCGGTGAATTCAGTTGCCGGCTTTTTCCAGCTTCTTCAAAAACACCACCATCTCCTTCTCGGCCTGCTTGTCCCCATGAGCCTGCGCCGCCACGATGCCCCGCTCCCAGGCCTCCCGGGCAGCAGAGTTATCCCCAGCCGCCACCCACGCCTTGCCCAACAGCTTCCACGCCGCCGAATACTTCGGATCCAGCTCCACACACCGCGCCAGATGCACCGCCGCCTGCGCCCCATTCCCCTCATCCAGCCACGACTTGCCCAGGCCAAACCGCAACAGGGCGTTATCCACACCCTTGGCCAGCATCTTTTCCAGCGATTCGCGCATCACGCCACTCCTCTCAGAAGAACGTCAGGCCGACGTGGAACAGCTTCTCCACGTCACGGATGTACTTTTTATCCACAACGAAGAGGATCACGTGGTCGCCGCTCTGGATCACCGTGTCGTCGTGGGCGATCAGCACTTCCTCGTCGCGGATGATCGCGCCGATGGTGGTACCAGGTGGCAGGTTGATGTCCTCGATGGCCTTGCCCACCACCTTGCTCGACTTCGAGTCACCATGGGCAATCGCCTCGATCGCCTCCGCCGCCCCCCGGCGCAACGAGTGCACGCTGACGATATCGCCGCGACGCACGTGGGCCAGCAAGGTGCCGATGGTGGCCAGTTGGGGGCTGATGGCGATATCGATCTCGCCACCCTGCACCAGGTCGACATAGGCCGGGTTGTTGATGATGGTCATCACCTTGCGCGCGCCCAGGCGCTTGGCCAGCAGCGAGGACATGATGTTGGCCTCGTCGTCGTTGGTCAGGGCCAGGAAGATGTCGGCGTCGGCGATGTTCTCTTCCAGCAGCAGGTCGCGGTCCGAGGCACTGCCCTGCAGCACCACGGTGCTGTCGAGGTTGTCCGAGAGATAGCGGCAGCGCGCCGGGTTCATTTCGATGATCTTCACCTGGTAGCGGCTCTCGATGGCCTCGGCCAGGCGTTCGCCGATCTGCCCGCCGCCGGCGATGACCACGCGCTTGTTGGTCTCGTCGAGTCGCCGCAGCTCGCCCATCACCGCCCGGATATGGGCCTTGGCGGCGATGAAGAAGACCTCGTCGTCGGCCTCGATCACCGTATCGCCCTGGGGCAGGATAGGCCGGTCGCGGCGGAAGATCGCCGCCACCCGGGTATCCACGTTGGGCATGTGCGCGCGGATCTGGCGCAGTTGCTGGCCCACCAGCGGCCCACCGTAGTAGGCCTTGACCGCCACCAGTTGGGCCTTGCCCTCGGCGAAGTCGATCACCTGCAGGGCGCCGGGTTGTTCGATCAGGCGCTTGATGTAGTGGGTCACCACCTGTTCCGGGCTGATCAGCACGTCCACCGGGATGGCTTCATTGTCGAACAGGCCGGCGCGGGTCAGGTAGGCCGACTCGCGCACCCGGGCGATCTTGGTCGGGGTGTGGAACAGGGTGTGGGCGACCTGGCAGGCGACCATGTTGGTCTCGTCGCTGTTGGTCACCGCCACCAGCATGTCGGCATCGTCGGCTCCGGCCTGGCGCAGGATGGTCGGGAACGAGGCGCGGCCCTGGACGGTGCGGATGTCCAGGCGGTCGCCCAGGTCACGCAGGCGGTCGCCATCGGTGTCCACCACGGTGATGTCGTTGGCTTCGCTGGCCAGGTGTTCGGCCAGCGTGCCGCCGACCTGCCCCGCGCCAAGGATGATGATCTTCATCCGCTGTCCCCTTCCCTAATTCCTGTTAGCCGCGCGAGGCGGCGATCTTGATCAGCTTGGCGTAGTAGAAACCGTCGTGGCCGCCTTCCTGGGCGAGCAACTGGCGACCGTGGGGCTGGCGGATGCCGGCGTCGGTAGCCAGGTCCAGCTCACGGGCGCCGGGGGTACGGGCGAGGAAGGCCGCGATCACCTCGGTGTTTTCCGTGGGCAGGGTCGAGCAGGTGGCGTAGAGCAGCATGCCGCCCACTTCCAGGGTCGGCCAGAGGGCGTCGAGCAGTTCGCCCTGGAGGCTGGCGAGGGCCGCGATGTCGTCGGCCTGGCGGGTCAGCTTGATGTCCGGATGGCGGCGGATCACGCCGGTGGCCGAGCACGGTGCGTCGAGCAGGATGCGCTGGAAGGTCTTGCCGTCCCACCAGTTGATGGTGTCGCGGGCGTCGCAGGCGATCAGCTGGGCGTCGAGGCCGAGGCGGTCGAGGTTCTCGCGGACCCGGGTCAGGCGCTTGGCTTCCAGGTCGATGGCGACCACGCCGGCCAGCTTCGGCTCGGCTTCCAGCAGATGGCAGGTCTTGCCGCCGGGGGCGCAGCAGGCGTCCAGCACCCGTTGGCCGGGGGCCAGCTCCAGCAGGTCGGCGGCCAGTTGCGCGGCTTCGTCCTGGACGCTGATCCAGCCTTGCTCGAAGCCCGGCAGGTTGCGCACGTCGCAGGCTTCTGCGAGGAGGATGCCATCGCGACTGAACTGGCACGGCGCGGCCTCGATGCCGGCTTCACGCAGCAGGTCGAGGTAGGCGTCGCGGCTGTGATGGCGGCGGTTGACCCGCAGGATCATCGGCGGATGAGCGTTGTTGGCGGCGCAGATGGCTTCCCACTGCTCCGGCCAGAAGGCCTTCAGCGACTTCTGCAGCCAGCGCGGGTGGGCGGTGCGTACCACCGGGTCGCGTTCCATCTCGGCCAGCAGGTCGTTGCCCTCGCGCTGGGCGCGGCGCAGCACGGCGTTGAGCAGGCCCTTGGCCCAGGGCTTCTTCAGCTTGTCGGCGCAGCCCACGGTTTCGCCGATGGCGGCGTGCTCCGGGACGCGGGTGTAGAACAGCTGGTACAGGCCCACCAGCAGCAACGCCTGGACATCGGCGTCGGCTGCCTTGAATGGTTTCTGCAACAGGCGCTCGGCCAGCGCTGACAGGCGTGGCTGCCAGCGCGCGGTGCCGAAGGCGAGGTCCTGGGTCAGGCCGCGGTCGCGGGCTTCGACTTTGTCCAGTTGCGTCGGCAGCGAACTGTTCAGCGAGGCCTTGCCGCTGAGTACGGCGGCAAGGGCCCGGGCGGCGGCCAGACGTGGGTTCATTGGCCAAGTACCGTGCCGGGGGTGAATTTCTCGCGACGGCTGTTGAACAGGTCGCTGAAGTTCAGCGCCTTGCCGCCGGGCAGTTGCAGACGGGTCAGGCACAGCGCGCCTTCGCCACAGGCGACGATCAGGCCGTCCTTGCTCGCGCAGAGGATTTCACCCGGCGCGCCCTTGCCCTCGGCGAGGGCCGCGGCCAGCACCTTCAGGGCTTCGCCGCCGAGCGTGCTGTGGCAGATCGGCCACGGATTGAAGGCACGCACCAGGCGTTCCAGCTCGACCGCCGGACGGTTCCAGTCGATGCGCGCTTCGTCCTTGTTCAGCTTGTGTGCATAAGTCGCCAGGGCGTCGTCTTGCACTTCGCCGTGCAAGGTGCCGGCATCGAGACCGGCGATGGCTTGCAGCACCGCCGGCGGGCCCAGTTCGGCAAGACGGTCATGCAGGCTGCCGCCAGTGTCTTCGGCGCTGATGGGCGTGCTCACTTTGAGCAGCATCGGGCCGGTGTCGAGACCCGCCTCCATGCGCATCACGGTGACGCCGCTCTCGGCATCGCCCGCCTCCACCGCGCGCTGGATCGGCGCGGCCCCGCGCCAGCGTGGCAGCAGCGAGGCGTGGCTGTTGATGCAGCCGTGTTTCGGAATATCCAGCACCACCTGCGGCAGGATCAGGCCGTAGGCCACCACCACCATCAGATCCGGTTGCAGCGCGGCCAGCTCGGCTTGCGCCTCAGGGTTGCGCAGGGTCGGCGGTTGCAGCACCGGGATGCCGTTGTCCACAGCCAGTTGCTTGACCGGGCTCGGCATCAGCTTCTGCCCGCGCCCGGCCGGACGGTCCGGCTGGGTGTAGACGGCGATGATTTCGTGCTGGCTGGCCAGCAGGGCCTTGAGGTGTTCGGCGGCGAACTCGGGGGTGCCCGCGAAGACGATGCGCATGCAGTTCTCGCTTAAAAGAAAAAAGGCTTGCCGGAGCAAGCCTTCTGGAGTGAGGAGGATCAAGCTTGCTGGCGGTGCTGCTTTTCCAGCTTCTTCTTGATGCGGTCGCGTTTGAGGTTCGACAGGTAGTCGACGAACAGCTTGCCGTTGAGGTGGTCGCATTCGTGCTGGATGCATACGGCGAGCAGGCCTTCGGCGATCAGTTCGAACGGCTTGCCATCGCGGTCCAGGGCCTTGACCCGGACCTGCAGCGGACGGTCGACGTTCTCGTAGAACCCTGGGACCGACAGGCAACCTTCCTGGTATTGGCCCATGTCGCGGGTCAACTCTTCCAGCTCGGGGTTGATGAACACCCGCGGCTCGCTGCGATCTTCGCTGAGGTCCATGACCACCACGCGCTTGTGCACGTTGACCTGGGTCGCGGCGAGGCCGATGCCGGGGGCTTCGTACATGGTTTCGAACATGTCATCCACCAACTGGCGGATGGCGTCGTCGACTTCCGTCACCGGTTTGGCGATGGTGCGAAGGCGCGAGTCCGGGAATTCGAGGATGTTCAGAATGGCCATAGGCGTATGAGCTGCACTGTGCGATGTGTGACAAACATGAATGCACATAATAAAGGGATTCGGCGCGTTCGGCACCTGTGAAAAGGTCGGCTAGGGTTGAAAAACCGGCTGTCGACGGCTCTTCGGAGGAGAGTTGTCAAAGCATTATCAACAGAGTTATCCACAGGTTGTAAAGGGTGGAGGCTCCCCGAAAGATCAAGGATGGTCTTATGTCTTGCGCTGAATTTCCTGCCTGCCCGCCTGCCGAACTGGAGGCGCGCTTGCGGTTGCAGCAGTTGCCCGAGATCGGTCCGCGGCGCTTCCTGAAACTGATCCAGGCTTTTGCTGGCGCCTCGTCCGCGCTTAGCGCCCCGGCCTCGGCATGGCTGGCGCTGGGGATGCCGCAGGCCGCCTGCGATGCCCGGCGCAGTACTGCAGTGCGTGACGGCGCCACGGCGGCGATGCGCTGGCTAGAGCGTCCCGGCCAGCATTTGCTGATGTGGGACGACCCCGGCTATCCGGCCCTGCTCGCCGAAATTCCAGACCCGCCGCCTCTGCTGTTCGTCGCCGGTAACGCCGCGCTTGTGGATAAACCCCAGCTGGCGATCGTCGGCAGCCGCCGGGCCACGCCATCCGCCCTGGGCACTGCGGCGGCTTTTTCCCGCAGTCTGGCGAAGGCCGGTTTCGTCATCACCAGTGGCCTCGCCCTGGGTATCGACGGTGTCGCACACCAGGCTGCGATCGATGCGGATGGCGAGACCATCGGTGTGCTCGGCACCGGGCTGGAAAAACTTTATCCACAGCGACACCGCACGCTGGCACGGAGCATGCTGGAAAAGGGTAGTGCGCTGATTTCCGAGTTTCCCCTGGACGCCGGTCCCTTGCCGGGCAACTTTCCCCGGCGCAATCGGATCATCAGTGGGCTCTCGCTGGGTGTGCTGGTGGTGGAGGCCAGCCTCGCCAGCGGTTCGCTGATCACCGCGAAGCTGGCGGCGGAACAGGGCCGCGAGGTGTACGCCATTCCTGGCTCGATCCACCATCCCGGGGCCAAGGGTTGCCACCAACTGATCCGCGATGGCGCGTTGCTGGTGGAAAGCATCGAGCAGATCCTCGACAGCCTGCGCGGCTGGCAGAACCTTTCGCCAGCGCCTGTGGATAAACCCGCTCATCCACTGGTCGCCCTGTTGCTCGCGGCGCCGCAAACCAGCGAAGCTCTCGCAAACAGTAGTGGCCAGCCATTGGCCAAGGTGCTGGCGGCCTTGACCGAGCTGGAGCTGGACGGGCTAGTCTGCAATCAAGCGGGACGTTGGTTTGCCCGCCCTGCCTAAGTAAACTGCGCATCAGCCTTGAAGCGGAGTGAAACGAAAATGGTCAACAGTTGGCGTGCGCAACAAGCCGCGCGGGAAATCCGGGCCGGAGCGGTGATCGCCTATCCGACCGAAGCGGTCTGGGGCCTGGGCTGTGACCCATGGAACGAAGAAGCGGTGGACCGCTTGCTGGCGCTCAAGTCGCGTTCGGTGAACAAGGGCCTGATCCTGATCGCCGACAACATCCGTCAGTTCGACTTCCTGTTCGAAGACTTCCCGGACCTCTGGCTCGACCGCATGGCCAGCACCTGGCCGGGTCCGAACACCTGGCTGGTGCCGCACCAGGGCATGCTGCCGGAGTGGATCACCGGCGTGCACGACACCGTGGCGCTGCGGGTCAGCGATCATCCGCTGGTACGTGACCTGTGTTCGCTGGTGGGGCCGCTGGTGTCCACCTCGGCCAACCCGGCCGGGCGTCCGGCGGCGAAGAGCCGGTTGCGGGTTGAGCAGTATTTCCACGGGCAACTGGATCTGGTCCTGGGAGGGGCCTTGGGTGGGCGGAAGAATCCGAGTGTGATTCGGGATCTGGCGACTGGAGAGATTGTTCGGGCCGGTTGATTTGTGTTGTGGCTGATGGCCTCATCGCGGGCAACGCCCGCTCCCACAGGTATCGCGTACACCGCCGGACCTTGTGGGAGCGGGCGTTGCCCGCGATGAGGCCATCAGCCACACAGCAACACTTCAGGGAATCAGAACAGTCGATCCAACGGTCCGCCGCGCCGACAGCTCTTCCTGCGCCTTGGCCGCCTCCGCCAGCGGATATCGCTGCTGGATATCCACCTTCACTTTCCCGCTAGCAATCACTGCGAACAGCTCATCAGCCATCGCCTGGGTGTTCTGCGCGTTGTTCGCATAGCTGGCCAGCGTCGGCCGGGTCACATACAACGAACCCTTCTGCGCCAGGATCCCCAGGTTCACCCCGCTCACCGCACCTGACGCATTGCCGAAGCTGACCATCAGTCCGCGCGGCGCCAGGCAGTCCAGCGAGGTCAGCCAGGTGTCCTGCCCCACGCCGTCATACACCACCGGGCATTTCTTGCCATCGGTCAGTTCCAGCACCCGCTGCGCCACATCTTCATGGCTGTAGTCGATGGTCGCCCACGCGCCCAGCGCCTTGGCCCGCTCGGCCTTTTCCGCCGAACTTACGGTACCGATCAGCTTCGCGCCAAGAGCCTTGGCCCACTGGCAAGCCAACGACCCGACCCCACCCGCTGCCGCATGAAACAGGATGATCTCGCCCGGCTGCACATCGTAGGTCTGGCGCAGCAGGTACTGCACGGTGAGACCCTTGAGCATCACGGCCGCGGCTTCCTCGAAACTGATGTTCTGCGGCAGCGACACCAGGTTGGCCGCCGGCAGTTCGTGCACTTCGCTGTAGGCACCCAGCGGGCCACCAGCGTAGGCCACGCGGTCACCGACCTTGAAGCGGTTCACGCCCTCGCCCACCGCCTCCACTACCCCGGCACCCTCGGTACCCAGGCCGGACGGCAGCGAAGGCGGCGCATACAGGCCACCGCGGAAATAGGTGTCGATGAAATTCAGACCGATGGCATGGTTGCGCACGCGGACATTGCCCGCTGCGGGCGCCTTGGGTTCGAACTCGACCAGGGTCAGGACCTCGGGGCCGCCATGCTGGCTGAACTGGATACGCTTGGCCATCTGCACTCTCCTTGGACATCGGGGAAAGGGTCTATCGGACGCCTTTTGCTTGACCGCCGTCAACACCGAGGGGCACATGCACGGTGGTATGCTGTGCGCCGAATTTTCCGCCAAGCCCGCTTCAAGGTGACCTGATGACTAGCCGCACCGAGGCCGTGAAAGCCTACCTGCTCGACCTGCAAGACCGGATTTGCGCCGCCCTGGAAAACGAAGACGGCGGTGCGCGTTTCGTCGAGGACGCCTGGACTCGCGAAGCCGGCGGCGGCGGACGGACCCGGGTGATCGGCGACGGCAAGGTCATCGAGAAGGGCGGCGTCAACTTCTCCCATGTCTTCGGCAGCGGCCTGCCGCCGTCCGCCAGCGCCCACCGTCCGGAACTGGCCGGCCGTGGCTTCGAGGCCCTCGGCGTGTCGCTGGTGATTCACCCGCACAACCCGCACGTGCCGACTTCCCACGCCAACGTGCGTTTCTTCATTGCCGAGAAGGACGGCGAGGAAGCGGTCTGGTGGTTCGGCGGTGGCTTCGACCTGACTCCGTACTACGGCAACGAAGAAGACTGCATCCACTGGCACCGTGTCGCCGAACAGGCCTGCGCGCCGTTCGGTGCTGATGTCTACCCGCGCTACAAGGCCTGGTGCGACCGCTACTTCCACCTCAAGCACCGTGGCGAGCCGCGTGGTATCGGCGGCCTGTTCTTCGATGACCTGAACGAATGGGACTTCGACACCTGCTTCGCCTTCATCCGCGCCATCGGCGACGCCTACATCGACGCCTACCTGCCGATCGTCCAGCGCCGCAAGGCCGAGGCGTACACTGCCGAGCAGCGTGAATTCCAGGAATTCCGCCGCGGCCGCTACGTCGAGTTCAACCTGGTCTACGACCGCGGCACCCTGTTCGGCCTGCAGTCCGGCGGGCGTACCGAATCCATCCTCATGTCGCTGCCGCCGCAGGTGCGCTGGGGCTACGACTGGAAGCCGGTACCGGGCAGCGACGAAGCGCGGCTGACCGAATACTTCCTGACGGATCGCGACTGGCTCGGTCTGGACAAGGCCGTACACTGAGCCCATTGTGCTCACCCCGTCTGACCCAGGAAGCGCGTGAATGGACCAGTATGTTGTATTCGGCAATCCCATCGGCCACAGCAAGTCGCCGTTGATCCACCGGCTGTTCGCCGCCCAGACTGGCGAAGAACTGGAATACGACACCCTGCTGGCCCCGCTGGACGACTTCAGCGCCTGCGCCCAGGGCTTCTTCAAGCAGGGGCTGGGTGCCAACGTCACCGTGCCGTTCAAGGAAGAAGCCTTCCGCCTGGTCGACAGCCTCACCCCCCGCGCCCAACGCGCCGGGGCGGTGAACACCCTCACCCGTCTCGATGATGGCCGCCTGCAGGGCGACAACACCGACGGCGCCGGGCTGGTCCGTGACCTCACCGTGAATGCCGGCGTGGAACTGACCGGCAAGCGCATTCTTCTGCTGGGTGCCGGTGGTGCCGTGCGTGGCGTGCTGGAGCCGTTGTTGGCGCACAACCCGGCCTCGCTGGTGATTGCCAACCGCACCGTGGAAAAAGCTGAGCAACTGGCTCGCGAATTCGCCGACCTGGGCCCGGTGGCAGCCAGCGGTTTCAACTGGCTGAAGGAGCCGGTGGACCTGATCATCAACGCCACCTCGGCGAGCCTTGCCGGCGAGCTGCCGCCCATCGACCCGAGCCTGATCATTCCGGGCCAGACCGTGTGCTACGACATGATGTACGGCAAGGAGCCGACGCCGTTCTGCGTCTGGGCCAAAGAGCATGGCGCGGGCAAGGTGCTGGATGGGTTGGGGATGCTGGCGGAGCAGGCGGCGGAAGCGTTCTTCATCTGGCGCGGCGTGCGTCCGGATACGGCGCCGGTGCTGGATGAGCTGCGCCGGCAACTGGCGCGGGCTTGAGTCCTTCTGGATTTCCAGAACCATAGAGGACCTTGTGGGAGCGGGTGAACCCGCTCCCACAAGGTTCCGCTATCAGATCAGCACACTCTGCGTCGACTTCGCCGAGGCGACGACCAGAAATGCCTTGGCGATCCGCATGTACAACAGCGACTCACCGAGCATTTCCTGATGACGCTTCTTGGCGGGCTCGGGAAGCCCCGAGGCGGCGGCAATGGCTTTCATGACGAACTCTTCGGCCTTGAGGATCGCTTCTTCGTGCGATACGCCGGGAGTGATGTAGGCATAGGGTGGATCGGGGACGAGTTTCTTCATGTTCAGTTCTCCAGGGGTAGATAACGGGGAACTGCCAACGCCGCTGTCAAACGGTTGGGTGGCAGCTGTGCATGGGTTGACAGACCAAGGACCCCTGGAGCCCCGGCGCACCGTGAGGTGCCCACACGCACAGCTGCCATAAGCAACTGCGGCACAGGGGATTCAGAGGCGGTCTGTCAAAACCGGTCGTTGATTTGGCAACGACGGACGAAGACTAGGCAGCGTTTCCCCACTACGCAACAGCTGATAAGCCGGCGGAGTATGCTTGGGAAATTGCCTACAAGAAAGCTGGAAATCGGTGAATTTCGTAGCCTGATGCGACCTTGCAGATCATGGCCCGCGTTATCCAGTTGCAGCCATGAACTGATTGAACTACCGAAGTTTCACTCTTCGAAATGAATCGGACACCTCTCCATGCCTTCCAGTTTCTGCAACTCCTCCACCACCTGCGGCCGCGCCCGGCGCAGGGTCAGCCCGCCGCCCTGGCGGCGCAAGCGCCGCGCCTCCTGGTGCAACATCTCCACCCCGGAATAGTCGATGAAGTTGATCTGCCGTGCGTCGATCACCACGTTCAGCGCATTGCAGCGTTGCAGGCGCACTTGCAGGTAGTGGCTGGCGCCGAAGAAGATCGAGCCGCCGACCCGCAACACATCCATTTCCCCTTCCCGCACCTGCTGCACGCGGGGCTGCGAGGTGCGCTTGAGGTAGAAGAACAGCGACGCCAGCACCCCGGCGTAGATCGCCGTCTGCAACTCCAGCAGCAGGGTGGCGCAGAAGGTCAGGGTCATCACCACGAACTCCGGGCGGCTGACCCGGTACAGCGCGCGGATCGCCCGGTGATCCACCAGCCCCCAGCAGATCAGCAGGATGCTGCCGGCCATGGCCGGGATCGGGATATGCGCGATCAACTGCGCGCCAGCGACGGCGAACAGCGCCACCCACAACGCAGAGAACACCCCGGCCAGCGGCGATTGCGCGCCGGCGTCATAGCTCAGCCCGGAGCGGGTGAAGGAGCCCGACGACAGGTAGCCGGAGAACCAGGCACCGACCATGTTCGACAGACCCTGGGCACGGATTTCCTGGTTGGCGTCGATCAGTTGCTCGGAACGGATCGATAGCGAACGGGCAATCGACAGGCTGGTGACCAGGCCGAGCATGCCCACCGCAACGGCGCCGGGCAGCAGGCGCAGGACCAGTTCCAGGTCCCACAGCGGAACCGGGCTCAGGGGGGGCAGCTTGCCGACGAAGGCGGAAACCCGGGCGACATGGCCGAACATCGCCGGCCAGAAGTACGCGAGCAAAGTGGTCCCCAGCAGACTTATCAACAGGGCCGGCCAGCGTGGGCGCAGCAGCTTTATGGCAAGGCCCAGCACCAACGAGGCCAGCCCCAGCAGCAGCGATGGCCAGTCGAGCTCGCCGGCATGGGTCAGCAGGCTTTCCAGGGTTCTCAGCGCTGTCGCCTGGCTCTCCAGGTCGAGGCCCATCAGGCTGGGCAACTGGCCCAGGGCAATGACCACCGCTGCGCCGCAGGTGAAGCCGATCACCACAGAATGGGAGACGAAGTTCACCAGCGCGCCGAAGCGCAGCATGCCCAGCAGCCACTGGAATACGCCGCCGAGGAAAGTCAGCAAGAGGATCAGGGTGATGTAGTCGCCGCTGCCCGGCACGGCCATCGGGCTGACGGCGGCATAGAGGACGATGGAGATGGCGGCGGTCGGCCCGCAGATCAGGTGCCAGGAGGAGCCCCAGAGGCAGGCGATCAGCACCGGGACGATGGCGGCGTAGAGGCCGTATTCGGCGGGCAGGCCGGCGATCAGGGCGTAGGCGATGGACTGCGGCAGGGCCAGGATTGCACCGCTCAGGCCCACCAGCAGGTCGCGGCGCACGCTGGTGCGGGTCTGCCGGGGCAGCCAGCGCAGGAAAGGCAGGAGTCTGTGGCGGTCGGGCCAGGGCATCGGGTCGCTCTTTACCGGTGAGGCTGTCAAGGGTGCGGGGTCTGGTGCGCTACCGCAAGTTCCCTCTCATGGAACAGCACATGACTTATTGATTTAGCGGGGACCTGTGGGAGCGGGTAAACCCGCTCCCACAGGGTATGCGTCGAGTTCTCGACTTGTGTTCCTCCCACACGGGTGGGTTACAGCCGGGCCTTCACCGCCGCCAGGGCGTCGCCGCCGTCGCGGGTACTGACGCCTTGCAGCCAGCCATCCAGCAACGCCGGGTTGGCGCGGATCCAGGCTTTCGCCGCATCGTCATAGCTGACCTTGTTATCCACAACATTGGCCATGATGGTGTTCTCCATCCCCTGGCTGAACGTCAGGTTGCCCAGCAGCCTGGCCACATTCGGACAGGCCTGTGCATAACCCTTGCGAGTCAGGGTGTAGACGCTGCCGCTGCTGCCGAACCACTGCTCGCCACCGGTCAGATAGCGCATCTTCAATTGCACGTTCATCGGGTGCGGCGTCCAGCCGAGAAACACGATCGGTTTATCGCGCTTCACCGCCCGCTGCACCTGGGCCAGCATCGCCTGTTCACTGGACTCCACCAGCTTCCAGCCGCCAAGGTTGAACTCGTTCTTGTCGATGATCGATTGCAACGACAGGTTGGCCGGGGCCCCTGAGCCGATGCCGTAGATCTTGTGATCGAACTCGCCGGCGCGTTTCTGCAGGTCGGCGAAGTCCTTCACGCCGGACTCCCATACCGCCTCCGGCACCGCCAGGGTGAACTCGGTGCCTTCGAGATTGCGCGACAGCCGGTCAACCTCGCCACTGGCGACGAACTTGTCGTGGAAGCCCTGCTGCGCCGGCATCCAGTTGCCGAGGAAGGCGTCGACCAGGCCGTCCTTGAGGCCGCCGTAGATGATCGGCACGGCCAGCGAATCGACCCGCGTCTGGTAGCCCGCGCCTTCCAGCAGGAAGCGCGCGACCGCGTTGGTGGCAGCGATGTCGCTCCAGCCCGGGTCGGCCATCCTGACCATTTCGCACTTGCTGTCGTCGGCCTTCACGGCGCCGACGACCAGGGTAAGAACAACCGCAACAACGCTTGTGGATAACCCTTTCATGCTGCGTCCCTCGAATGATTAACGGGCAGGTTGTGGATAACGCGCCTTGCGCTCCAGATCGTCGAGATCGATGTGGTTGCGCATGTACTGCTGACTGGCATCGACCAGCGGCTGGTGGTCCCAGCTCTTCAGCGTGCCGGTGGCCAAGGCTGCGGCGACGAAACGGCGGCGGCGCTGGCTGGCCAGCACCTGCTCGCGCAGTTGCGGGATGTTCCAGCGCTGACGGCACTCGGCAAGCAATGCCGCGACAAGATCGGCATGCCGTGGACGTTCGGCGAGGTTGTCGAGTTCCTGCGGGTCGGCCTCGACGTCGTAGAGCAGGCAGGGATCGTCCTCGCTGTAGATGAACTTGTACGCGCCGCGACGAATCATCATCAGCGGGCTGATGGTACCTTCGGCCATGTACTCGCCGATCACCTCGTCGTGCCCGCCCTCCCCGTTCAGGTGGCCGAGCAGCGAGCGGCCGTCCAGCGGCAGGTTGGCTTCGACGCTGCCGCCGGCCAGTTCCACCAGGGTCGGCAGCAGGTCGCAGGTGGACACCGAGGCGGTCACCCGCTTCGCCGCGAATTGCCCCGGCGCATGGACCAGTAGCGGCACCCGGGCGGACATCTCGAACCAGTGCATCTTGTACCAGAGCCCGCGCTCGCCAAGCATGTCGCCATGGTCGCCGGAGAACACGATCAGGGTGTCGTCGGCCAGATCGGTTTCTTCCAGGGTCTGCAGAAGCTTGCCGATGTTGTCGTCGATGTAGCTGCACGCGCCGAAATAGGCGCGGCGGGCGTCGCGGACCTTATCCACAGGCAGCGGCTTGTCCCACAGGTCGTAGACCTTGAGCAGGCGCTGCGAGTGCGGGTCCAGTTCGTGCTGGGCGAATGGCACCTTAGGCAGCGGGATCTCGTCGTCGCTGTAGAGGTCCCAGAACTCCCTTGGGATGGTGTACGGGTCGTGGGGGTGGGTCATCGACACGGTGAGACAGAACGGCCGCTCACCGCCCTCGCGGACATGGTCGTAGAGGTACTGGCGGGCCTTGAACACCACCTCCTCGTCGAAATCCAGCTGGTTGGTGCGCACGCAGGGTCCGGCCTGCAGCACTGAGGACATGTTGTGGTACCAGCTCGGGCGCTCGTGCGGCGCATCCCAGTTCACCGCCCAGCCGTAGTCGGCCGGGTAGATGTCGCTGGTCAGGCGTTCCTCGTAGCCGTGCAACTGGTCCGGGCCGCAGAAGTGCATCTTGCCCGACAGCGCCGTGCGGTAGCCGAGGCGGCGCAGGTAGTGGGCGTAGGTGGGAATGTCGGCGGGGAAATCGGCAGCGTTGTCGTAGGCGCCGATCTTGCTCGGTAACTGACCGCTGACCAGGGTGAACCGCGACGGCGCGCACAGTGGGCTGTTGCAGTAGGCGGAATCGAACACCACCGCCTCGGCGGCCAGGCGGCTCAGGTGGGGCATGCGGATCGGCGACGGCGCGTAGATCGGCAACAGCGGCGCGGCCATCTGGTCGGCCATGATGAAGAGGATGTTCTTGCGTTTCATAAGGTCACGGCATTCCATCGTCAGGCATTATGGGATACGGCTGTGGATAAGCCTGTTCCTCAACCGAAATCGGGTAAAGCCTGTGGGCGACAATGACTAGGATTAGCTGAGCTTATGTTTGAAGCACTGGAGGGCATGTCCCTGGACGTGTTGCGTGTGTTCGAGGCCGCGGCGCGTCATCACAGTTTCACCGCGGCGGCGGTCGAGCTGGGCACTACCCAGCCGGCGGTCAGCCAGCAGATCAAGCGCCTGGAAGAGCAGCTCGGCGCGCGCCTGTTCGACCGTATCTACCGCGGGATAGAGCTGACCGAGGCCGGTGTACTGCTGTACGAGCAAGTACACATGGGCATGCTCAATCTCGACGATGGCGTGTCCCAGGTGGCCGGGCGTGGCCAGCATGAAGTGCTGCGGGTGGCCACGGATTTCGCCTTCGCCGCGTACTGGTTGATGCCGCGTCTGCAGCGTTTTCACCAGGCCCATCCGCGGGTCGATGTGAGCCTGGTCACCAGTGAACGTAGCCACGCCATGCTGCGCCCGGACATCGATGTGGCGGTGCTGTTTGGTGACGGACGCTTCCGTCAGGGCGAGGCGCAGTGGTTGTTCGATGAGGAGGTTTTCCCGGTTTGCAGCCCGCGTTTGCTGGGGGAAAGGCCTGTTCCGCTGGCGCCGGAAAGCCTGGCCGAGCTGCCGTTGCTGCACCTGCGCGGCGAGTCGGCGAGCCGCTGGTTCGACTGGAGCGGTGTATTTCGCGAGCTGGGCCTGGCCAGCCCGCCGACCTCCGGACCGCTGCGATTCGACAATTACACCTTGCTCATTCAGGCCGCGATTGCCGGGCAAGGCGTGGCCATCGGCTGGCGCTATCTGGTCGACGCCCTGCTCGACCAAGGCCTGCTGTGCCGGCCTCTGAATGCATCAATTCGTTCCACAAAGGGATACTACGTGGTACGTCCTCCGCGTAAGCGGCGCAACGTACTGATCGAGCGATTCGTCGAGTGGTTGACGGAAGAACAGGCCGGGCAGCTCGTATAGACTGCGGCGCAGCGAGTTGTCGATTTCAGGAGTTCAGCGGTGGAAAGGATCAAGGGCTATCACGCCCACGTGTATTACGACGAGCGCACCTTCGAGCAGGCGCGGGAGTTGTGCGAAGAGACGGCCAAGCTGTTTCCGGTGACCATGGGCCGGATGCACCGCAAGCCGGTGGGGCCACATCCGGACTGGAGTTGCCAGCTGGCGTTCGAGCCGGAGTTGATCGGGGTGGTGTTGCCGTGGCTGGCGTTGTATCGGAAGGGATTGGTGGTGTTCCTGCATCCGCTGACTGGGGATGAGCTGGCGGATCACCGGGATCATGCGATCTGGATGGGGGCTATCCGGCCGCTGGATCTTTCGATCTTCGAGTGAATTCTGGGCATTGATGGTGTTGCTGATGGCCTCATCGCGGGCAACGCCTGCTCCCACAAGGTTTGGCGGTGTGCCAGGACCCTGTGGGAGCGGGCGTTGCCCGCGATGGGGCCATCACTATTTACAAGAAGGTCAGGCCTTGCGTGCGCCGCGTACACCTTCGGCCAGTGCCGAGCACAGCGCCAGGACGTTATCCACAGCCTGCTCCGGGTTGGCAGCGGTGGCGATCTTGTCCACCAGCGCCGACCCCACCACCACACCTTCCGCCAACCGCGCGATCGCCGCAGCCTGCTCCGGCGTACGAATCCCGAACCCAACGCTCACCGGCAGATCGGTATGCCGACGCAGACGCGCCACGGCCTCGGTCACATGCTCGGTGGTCGCCGAACCTGCACCGGTCACACCGGCCACCGACACGTAGTAGACGAAGCCCGAACTGCGCTCCAGCACTCGCGGCAGGCGTACGTCGTCGGTGGTCGGGGTGGTCAGGCGGATGAAGTCGATGCCCGCGGCCTGGGCCGGGGTCGCCAGTTCGGCATCATGCTCTGGCGGCAGGTCGACGATGATCAGGCCATCGACGCCGGCTTCATTGGCCTCGGCCACGAACTTCTCCACGCCAAAGCGATGGATCGGGTTGTAGTAGCCCATCAGCACGATCGGCGTGGTCTGGTTGTCCACACGGAATTCGCGAACCATCTGCAGGGTCTTGGCCAAGGTCTGGCCGGCATCCAGGGCGCGCAGGGTCGCCAGCTGGATGGCCACGCCGTCGGCCATCGGGTCGGTGAACGGCATGCCCAGTTCGATCACGTCGGCACCGGCCGCCGGCAGGCCCTTGAGGATCTTCAGGGAGGCGTCGTAGCCCGGGTCGCCGGCGGTGATGAAGGTCACCAGGGCGGCACGGCCTTCTTGCTTCAGCTCGGAAAAACGTTGTTCGAGACGGCTCATGCCTGCTTCTCCTGCTCTGCGGTCGCGGCCATATGGCTCATTACGGTTTGCATGTCTTTGTCGCCGCGCCCGGACAGGCAGATCACCATCAGGTGGTCCTTGGGCAGGGTCGGTGCGCGCTTGATGGCTTCAGCCAGGGCGTGGGAGCTTTCCAGCGCCGGGATGATGCCTTCCAGGCGGCAGCAGGTGTGGAACGCGCCGAGGGCTTCGTCGTCGGTGATGCTGACGTATTCGACGCGCTTGATCTCATGCAACCAGGAGTGCTCTGGGCCGATGCCCGGGTAGTCGAGGCCGGCGGAAATCGAGTGGGCATCGGTGATCTGGCCGTCCGCGTCCTGCAGCAGGTAGGTGCGGTTGCCGTGCAGCACGCCCGGTACGCCGCCGTTGAGGCTGGCGGCGTGCTTGTCGGTGTCGACGCCGTGGCCGCCGGCTTCGACGCCGATGATCTGCACGCTGGCGTCATCGAGGAAGTCGTGGAACAGGCCCATGGCGTTGGAGCCGCCACCGACGCAGGCGATCAGGCTGTCCGGCAGGCGGCCTTCCTTTTCCTGCAACTGGGCGCGGGTTTCCTTGCCGATGATCGACTGGAAGTCGCGGACCATCGCCGGGTACGGGTGCGGGCCGGCCACGGTGCCGATCAGGTAGAAGGTGTCGTCGACGTTGGTCACCCAGTCGCGCAGCGCTTCGTTCATCGCGTCCTTGAGGGTGCCGGTGCCGGCGGTGACCGGGACGATCTCGGCGCCCAGCAGCTTCATGCGGAACACGTTGGCCTGCTGGCGCTCGATGTCGGTGGCGCCCATGTAGATCACGCAAGGCAGGCCGAAACGGGCGGCGACGGTGGCGGTGGCCACGCCGTGCATGCCGGCGCCGGTTTCGGCGATCAGGCGTTTCTTGCCCATGCGCTTGGCCAGCAGGACCTGGCCGATGCAGTTGTTCACCTTGTGCGCGCCGGTGTGGTTGAGCTCTTCACGCTTGAAGAAGATCTTCGCGCCGCCGCAGTGCTCGGTCAGGCGCTCGGCGAAGTACAGCGGGTTCGGGCGGCCGATATAGTCGCGCTGGAAGTAGGCCAGCTGTTCGAGGAATTCCGGGTCGGCCTTGGCCGCTTCATATTCGCGGGCCAGGTCGAGCACCAGTGGCATCAGGGTTTCGGCGACGTAGCGGCCGCCGAAGGCGCCGAACAGGCCGTTGGCGTCGGGGCCGCTGCGAAGGTTGGTCTGGGTCATGGGTCGCTCCGGTAAGAAGGATTGTTCTGACAATGGGCCTACTCTAACCACGACAGGCCTCGCTGAAAACCGATAAGATCGCCGCAATATGTCAGGAAAACTCACACATCATGTCTCGTGAACTGCCCCCGCTGAATGCCCTTCGCGCCTTCGAGGTGACTGCCCGCCTGGGCAGTGTCAGTCAGGCGGCCGAGCAACTGCACGTGACTCACGGCGCGGTCAGCCGGCAATTGAAAGTGCTGGAAAGCCATCTCGGGGTCAGCCTGTTCGTCAAGGACGGACGCGGCCTCAAACTCACAGATGCCGGCCTGCGCCTGCGGGAAGTCAGCGGCGAGGCGTTCGAGCGCCTGCGCTCGGTCTGCGCCGAGCTGAGCCAGAGCGGTGCGGATGCGCCGTTCGTCCTCGGCTGCTCGGGCAGCCTGCTGGCGCGCTGGTTCATTCCCAGGTTGGGCCGCCTTAACGCCGACCTGCCGGACCTGCGCCTGCACCTGTCCGCCGGTGAAGGCGACCTCGACCCGCGCCGCCCGGGGCTGGATGCGCTGCTGGTGTTCGCCGAGCCGCCGTGGCCGGCGGACATGGAGGTGCATGTGCTGGCGCAGGAATGCGTGGGGCCGGTGCTCAGCCCGCACTTCGCCGGCTTCGAGCGCCTGCGGGACAAACCGGCCAGCGCCCTGCTCGACGAAGCGCTGCTGCACACCACCTCGCGGCCGCAGGCCTGGCCGGACTGGGCGCGGCAACAAGGTATCGAGCCCGGCGCGCTGCACTACGGACAGGCGTTCGAGCATTTGTATTACTTGCTGGAAGCGGCGGGTGCCGGTCTGGGTGTGGCGATCGCGCCGCAATCATTGGTGGCCGACGATCTGAGAAGCGGACGTCTGGCCGCGCCCTGGGGGTTCAGCCCTACCGAGGCGTCACTGGCGCTGTGGGTGCCGCGACGCGCCGCAGACGGGCGCGCCGAGCAGTTGGCGGGATGGTTGCGCGCGGAACTGGCGCAACAGGGCGATCAGTCGCCGCGCTTGCACATCAGGTAAGCAGCCAGAAGGCCGAGGGCGCCGATGGCCACGCCGGCGGTGGTCCAGGGATGTTGCTGGGCATAGTCGCGAGTGGCCAGGCCGGTCTCGCGAGTGCGGGTCTTGACCTCTTCGTACGCATCGCCGAGCAGTTCCCGGGAATGGCGCAGGGCGTTCTCGGCGCTGCCGCGCAGGGCCTTCAGGGTTTTGCGCGATTCGTCCGAGGCATCGTCTTTCAGGCTCTCCAGGGATTTCAGCAGGCTTTCGATTTCCGCTTCCATGCTTTGCAGCGAGGCTTTGCGTAGCGAGCTATTGGCCATGGTGACTCTCCTTCAGGGTTGAGTGAGGTGTGTAGGTTCCGACTCCGGGCCGCCAGGAAAGTGCAGTGCGATCGAACGTTTAGCGCGATGGCGATCTCAGAGGTAAAACGGCCCGGCGCTGCTAGGCTCAATGCGCACAGTCCAGAAGGAGAACAGCGATGTCCGATCATCACACGTACAAGAAGATCGAGCTTGTGGGCTCGTCCCCCACCAGCATCGAGGATGCGATCAACAACGCCCTGGCCGAAGCCGGCAAGAGCATCAAGCACCTGGAATGGTTCGAGGTGGTGGACACCCGCGGGCATATCCGCGACAACAAGGCGGCGCATTTCCAGGTAACCCTGAAAGTCGGGTTCCGCATCGCCAACAGTTGAAATGATTGAGCGGTTACATAGGCAAGGCTTCGAGGGGGACTCGGGGCCTTTGTCGTTTTGATCCAACAAGGAGAGCGATCAATGAAGCAGGTGATTCTGGCGGTAGCACTGATGGGCCTGGCCGGCGGCGCGTTTGCGGCGGGCAAGCCGTGTGAAGAGCTGAAGAGCGAGATTGCGGCCAAGCTGGATGCGAAGGGGGTGAAGCATTATTCGCTGGAGGTGGTGAACCGCGATGCCGGTGGCGGGCATGTGGTGGGGACCTGTGAGGCTGGCACCAAGGAAATCGTCTACAAGCGCGGTTGATCTTTCGGGCCTCATCGCTGGCAAGCCAGCTCCCACAAGGACCGCATGCACCGCGGACCCTGTGGGAGCTGGCTTGCCAGCGATTGCGGTCTAACTGCCCAGCACGGTCTGGGCCATCAGTTCATATGAGCGCACCCGGTCCGCATGGTCATACAGATCCGAGGTGAAGATCAGCTCATCCGCCCCGGTCTGCTCCAGCAACACTTCCAGCTTGGCCTTCACCTTCGCCGGACTGCCGATCATCGCCAGGCCGAGGAAATCCCCCACCGCGTCCCGTTCATGGGGCAGCCACAGCCCGTTCATGCTTTCCACCGGCGGCTTCTGCATCAGGCTCTGGCCGCGCATCAGCGCCAGGATGCGCTGGTACACCGAGGTCGCCAGGTACTCTGCCTGCTCGTCGGTCTCCGCCACCACCATCGGCACACCGAGCATCACGTACGGCGCATCGAGCACTGCCGACGGCTTGAAGTGGTTGCGATACACCCGGATCGCCTCGTGCATGAAGCGCGGCGCGAAGTGCGAGGCGAAGGCATAGGGCAAGCCCAACTGCCCGGCCAACTGGGCACTGAACAGGCTGGAACCGAGCAGCCAGATCGGCACATTGGTGTCATGCCCGGGCACGGCGATCACTTTTTGATCAGGGGTGCGCGGGCCGAGGTAGCGCATCAGCTCGAGCACGTCGTCCGGGAAATCGTCGGCGCTACCAGAACGCTCGCGACGCAGGGCGCGGGCGGTCATCTGGTCGGAACCCGGGGCGCGGCCCAGGCCCAGTTCGATGCGACCGGGGTAAAGACTGGCGAGGGTACCGAACTGCTCGGCGATCACCAGCGGCGCATGGTTGGGCAACATCACGCCGCCGGAGCCGAGGCGGATGGTCGAGGTGCCACCGGCCAGGTAACCCAGCAGCACCGAGGTGGCTGAACTGGCGATGCCATCCATGTTGTGGTGCTCGGCCACCCAGAAGCGGTGATAGCCGAAGCGTTCGGCATGTCGCGCCAGGTCCAGCGAGTTGCGCAGGGCCTGCGCCGGGCCGCCGTCCTGGCGCACCGGCACCAGGTCGAGGGTGGAAATCTTGATGTCCGTGAGTCGCTTCATGGAGTCTCCAAGGCAAACGAAAGCCGCCGGAATGGGCAGCCTGATGGTGCTTCTGTGGGGGCACTTGCCGGGGAATCAATCCCCGGGGCGACAAACCGGCTGAACTTGCCCGCAGGCCGGGCCTCTGAAATCAGGAACGGCGCCCACAGCGCCGGCAACCCGAGGAGGCATCATGAAAAAGACAGCATCGGCGCACTGGGAAGGCGGTCTTAAGGATGGCAAGGGCCATATTTCCACGGAGAGCGGCGCGCTCAAGCAGATTCCCTACGGCTTCAACACCCGCTTCGAAGGCACGCCGGGCAGCAACCCGGAAGAACTGATCGGCGCTGCCCACGCCGGTTGTTTCTCCATGGCGCTGTCGATGATCCTCGGCGAGGCCGGCTTCAAGGCCGAGAGCATCGACACCACCGCTGAAGTCACGTTGGACAAGCAACCCGACGGCTTCGCCATCACCGCCGTGCACCTGATTCTCAAGGCCAAGGTGCCCGGTGCCAGCGATCAGCAGTTCCAGGAACTGGCCAACAAGGCCAAGGCCGGCTGCCCGGTGTCCAAGGTGCTCAACGCGAAGATCAGCCTGGACGCCACGCTGCAGTCGTGAACGGTTGGTAGCAGAACCATGGCATGCTCCTTCGGTCCAACGTTCGTTGGCTGAAGTTCTCTTGCCACGAGGAAACTGCTCATGATCCGTAGTGCAATTGCTGTGCTGGTTTCGTTATTGGCGGTCAACGCCTTTGCCGCGCCCAAGCCGTGCGAGGAATTGAAGGCTGAAATCGAGGCCAAGATCCAGGCCCGCGGGGTGACGTCCTACACCCTGGAAATCGTGCCCAACAGCGAAGTCCACGACCAGAACATGGTCGTGGGCAGCTGTGAAGGCGGTACCAAGAAGATCATCTACCAGCGTAACGACCGTTGATTCACGGTACGCAGTGGGTCATCCGCTCTTCGGCCAGCACCTTGCGCTCGGCGTCGTAAAGCCGGGCGTTGGGCTGGTTGGCCACGGCCCTTGCTTCCAGGCGGTAGCGCTGGCCGGCCTTGAAGCCGTCGTACTCCACCGTCAGGTAGCAGGTGCGCTCGGTCGGGTCGGTGTTGAAACCGCCGCCGGTCTGGACCTCGTAGTCGAAACGCACTACCAGTTCGTGCTTGCCGGGCGTCACCTGGAAGAAGCGGCCGTCCTGCAGGCGCTTGCCGTCGAGGGCTTCGGCCATCACCAGCTTGCCGGGGGTGATGGTGTAGAAATCGACCCAGGCCTGTTTCTGGTCGACCGGGGGCATCGGGCTGGCGCAGGCGCCCAGGGTAGTGAAAGCGAGCAACATCGCTGGCTGGCGCATCGTGGTCTCCGCAGGCAGGCGATATAAACATCAAGCATAGCGCCATTAGTGGCCATCAGGTGCGCTGGCAGCCAGCCGGCATGCCGCTGCCGACCAGTTTGCTTCGTTCGTCATACAGTTTTGCCCAGGGCCGGAAGCCGATGGTGCCGGTTTCCAGGCGATAGCGCTGGCCGGCGCTGAAGTCGGCGAACTTCAGGTTGAGCTGGCAATCGCGCCACAGCGGCTCGCTGACCGGACCGATATTGCTCGGGTCGACCGGGAACAGGTAGCGCACGGTGAGCTGGTGATTGCCGGGTGGTACCTGGAAATAGCGCTTGTCGGCCCAGGCGCGGTCATCCACTTCGACGGCATGCAGGGTCTGGTCCTGGCCGGGGGCGAGGTCGACCCAGGCCTGTGACGGGTCCGGATCGGGCAGGCCGGCACAACCGGCGAGCGCCAGCAGGGTGCTGGCAGCGAGCATCGTTCGCATGGCAAAACTCCGGGCGGGCAGGATAGTCTTGAGGCGAAAGGACTTGAGCGAGACCACCCCACGCATGATTCGAATTCTTCTTCTGCTGCGCTCAAGCTCCGGGGCACTCGACCGCGTATTCAGGGTGTTTGTTCCCGTCCTTCTGCTCGGTCTGCTGAACGGTTGCAGCAGCCTCGGCTATTACAGCCAGCTCGGCGAAGGCCAGTTGCAGTTGCTGCGGGCGCGCACGCCGGTGGAAAAGGTGATCGCCGACCCGGCTACCGACGACAAGCTGCGCAGTCATCTGCAGCAGTCACAGCGGGCCCGAGTATTCGCTAGCGAGCACCTGAAGCTGCCGGATAACCGCAGCTACCGGGTGTATGCCGATATCGGCCGGCCCTATGTAGTGTGGAACGTGTTCGCCACGCCGGAGTTTTCCCTCGATCCGCTCACCCACTGCTTCCCCATCGCGGGGTGCGTGGCCTATCGCGGCTACTACAGCCAGGGTGGCGCACGTGGCGAGGCGGCGGTGCGCAAGCTGGAGGGGATGGATGTGTATATCGGCGGGGTCGAGGCCTATTCGACCCTGGGCTGGTTCGATGATCCGATCCTCAATTCCATGGTCGGCTGGGGCGACGAGCGCCTGGCCACGGTGATCTTCCACGAACTGGCGCACCAGCGCTTCTATGTGCAGGACGACACGGCGTTCAACGAGTCCTTTGCCACGTTCGTCGAGCAGGAGGGGACCCGGCAGTGGCGGGCCTTCCGTGGCTTGTCGGTGCAGGCGGCGGATGGTGGCAAGCAGCGCGACCAGTTCATCGCGTTGGTGCTGGCGACCCGGGAACGGCTCAAGGCGTTGTATGCGCGGCCTTTGACCGCGGAGGCGATGCGGGCGGCGAAGCAGGCGGAGTTCGAGCGGATGCGCCGGGAATACCGGCAGATGCGGGATGGCGAATGGGGCGGGGCCGGGCGTTTCGATGCCTGGGTCTACTCGCCGATGAACAATGCCAAGCTGCTGCCGTTCGGGCTGTATGACCAGTGGGTGCCGGCGTTTGCGGCGTTGTTTGCCGAGGTGGGTGGGGATTGGGAGCGGTTTTATCAGCGGGTGGAAGCGTTGGGGAAGCTGCCGATGGAGCAGCGGCAGCAAGCCCTCAAGAAATTGCAGGTTTGAATTGGGACCGCAAAGCGGTCCCAAAAACCTCACGGCCGCAGGAACGCCTGATGCATCTGCGCCAGCGTCGCAAAGTGATAAGCCGGCTGCTCCGCCACCAATTCTTCATGACTGCCAAACCCGTACCCTACCGCCACCGCTTCCAGCCCGTTGCTGCGCGCCCCGATCAGGTCATGCTTGCGGTCACCGATCATCAAGGTCTGCGCCGGATCCAGCCCTTCTTCCTGCAACAGATGCCCGATCAGTTCCACCTTGTTGGTCCGCGTCCCGTCCAGCTCGCTGCCGTAGATCACCTTGAAATGCCGGTCGAACTCGAAGTGCCGGGCAATCTCCCGGGCGAACACCCAGGGCTTGGATGTGGCGATATACAACGTACGCCCCTGCCCTTGCAGCTCGGCCAGCAGCTCGCGAACCCCGTCGAACACCCGGTTCTCGTACAGCCCGGTGACCTTGAACCGCTCCCGGTAGAAATTCACCGCCTCCCAGGCCTTGGCCTCGTCGAAGCTGTAGAACTGCATGAAGGCTTGCAGCAGCGGAGGGCCGATGAAGTGTTCCAGGCGGGTCAGGTCGGGTTCGTCGATGCCCAGCTTGGCCAGGGCGTACTGGATGGAACGGGTGATGCCTTCGCGCGGGTCGGTCAGGGTGCCGTCGAGGTCGAAGAGGATGTTCTGCTGATGCATGTCAGTCTCGCAAAAAGTGGAAGTCGTCACTCGGGCCGGTCGTAGCCTTCGGCCAAGTGCTGGTCCTTCAGGCGTACGTAGTTGGCGGCGCTGTAGGGGAAGAACGCGCGCTCCTTGTCGGTCAGCGGCCGCGCCTGCTTCACCGGGCTGCCGACATAGAGGAAGCCGCTTTCCAGACGCTTGCCCGGCGGCACCAGGCTGCCGGCGCCGATGATGACTTCGTCCTCGACGATGGCGCCGTCCATGATCGTGCTGCCCATGCCCACCAGGATGCGGCTACCCAGAGTGCAGCCGTGGAGCATGACCTTGTGGCCGATGGTCACGTCGTCGCCGATCAGCAGCGGAAAGCCGTCGGGGTTGAACGGGCCGGCGTGGGTGATGTGCAGCACGCTGCCGTCCTGCACGCTGGTGCGCGCACCGATGCGGATGCGGTGCATGTCGCCACGGATCACTGTCAGAGGCCAGACCGAGCTGTCATTGCCAATCTCGACATCGCCGATGACCACCGCGCTGCGGTCGACGAAGGCGCGCTCGCCGAGGCGTGGGGTGTGCTGCTGGAAGGTGCGGATGGCCATGGATAGCGTCCCTCTCTTGGGCTAATAAGCTGCGGGCGACCGCGATTGTAATTAAGATGGGCCGGTGTTTCTTCTGCCAAGGTGTCCAACCGTGAGTGCGAACAACCCGCTTCTGCAGTCCTATGACCTGCCGCCCTTCTCGGCAATCCGCGCCGAGCATGTATTGCCGGCGATCGAACAGATCCTGGCCGACAACCGCAAAGCCATCGACGCGATCCTCAAGGACCAGGGCCACAACCCCAGCTGGGCCGGCCTGGTTCTGGCCATGGACGAGCTGAATGACCGCCTCGGCGCAGCCTGGAGCCCCGTCAGCCACCTCAACGCCGTGTGCAACAGCGCCGAACTGCGCGAGGCCTACGAGGCCTGCCTGCCGGCCCTGAGCGCCTATTCCACCGAACTGGGCCAGAACCGCGAGCTGTTCCAGGCCTACGAGGCGCTGGCCGCCAGCCCCAAGGCCGCTGGCTTTGACGTGGCGCAAAAGACCATCCTCGAACACGCCCTGCGCGACTTCCGCCTGTCGGGCATCGACCTGCCGCCTGAGCAGCAGAAGCGCTACGCCGAAGTGCAGAGCAAGCTGTCCGAGCTGGGCAGCCGCTTCTCCAACCAGCTGCTCGACGCCACCCAGGCCTGGACCAAGCACGTCACCGACGAAGCCGCCCTCGCCGGCCTGACCGACTCGGCCAAGGCGCAGATGGCGGCCGCCGCCCAGGCCAAGGGCCTCGACGGTTGGCTGATCAGCCTGGAATTCCCCAGCTACTACGCGGTGATGACCTACGCCGAAGATCGCGCCCTGCGCGAAGAGGTCTACGCCGCCTACTGCACCCGCGCCTCCGACCAGGGCCCGAATGCCGGCCAGTTCGACAACGGCCCGGTGATGCGCGAGATCCTCGACCTGCGCCAGGAACTGGCCGAACTGCTGGGCTTCGCCAACTTCGCCGAGCTGAGCCTGGCGACCAAGATGGCCGAATCCAGCGACCAGGTGCTGGGCTTCCTGCGCAACCTGGCGCAGCGCAGCAAACCCTACGCCGCCCAGGACCTGGCCCAGCTCAAGGCCTACGCTGCCGAACAGGGCTGCCCTGACCTGCAGAGCTGGGACAGTGGCTTCTACGGCGAAAAGCTGCGCGAGCAGCGCTACAGCGTGTCGCAGGAAATCCTGCGCGCCTACTTCCCGATCGACAAGGTGCTGTCCGGCCTGTTCGCCATCGTCCAGCGCCTGTACGGCATCGAGATCGCCGAGCAGAAGGGCTTCGACACCTGGCACCCGGACGTGCGCCTGTTCGAGATCAAGGAGAACGGCCAGCATGTCGGGCGCTTCTTCTTCGACCTCTACGCCCGTGCCAACAAGCGTGGCGGTGCCTGGATGGACGGTGCCCGCGACCGTCGCCGCACCGCCGATGGCGCGCTGCAGAGCCCGGTGGCTAACCTGGTGTGCAACTTCACCCCGGCCGCCCCGGGCAAGCCGGCACTGCTGACCCACGATGAAGTGACCACCCTGTTCCACGAGTTCGGCCATGGCCTGCACCACCTGCTGACTCGCATTGAGCATGCCGGTGTGTCCGGCATCAACGGCGTGGCCTGGGACGCGGTGGAACTGCCGAGCCAGTTCATGGAGAACTGGTGCTGGGAGCCGGAAGGTCTGGCGCTGATCTCCGGTCACTACGAAAGCGGCGAGCCGCTGCCGCAGGACCTGCTGGAGAAGATGCTGGCAGCGAAGAATTTCCAGTCCGGCCTGATGATGGTCCGTCAGCTGGAGTTCTCGCTGTTCGACTTCGAACTGCATGCCCGTCACGGCGACGGCCGCAGTGTGCTGGAAGTGCTCGAAGGCGTGCGCGACGAAGTCTCGGTCATGCGCCCACCAGCGTACAACCGCTTCCCCAACAGCTTCGCGCACATCTTCGCCGGCGGTTACGCGGCCGGTTACTACAGCTACAAGTGGGCTGAAGTGCTGTCTGCCGACGCCTTCTCGCGCTTCGAGGAAGAAGGCGTGCTCAATGCCGAGACCGGCCGCGCCTTCCGCGAGGCGATCCTGGCCCGCGGTGGTTCGCAGGCGCCGATGCTGCTGTTCGTCGACTTCCGCGGTCGCGAACCGTCCATCGATGCGCTGCTGCGCCACAGCGGCCTGAGCGAGGACCTGGCGGCATGAGCACGACCCCAAAACGCTTTATCGCCGGTGCCGTGTGCCCGGCCTGCAGCCAGCCGGACAAGTTGAAGATGTGGAGCGTCGATGGTGTTCCGCACCGTGAGTGCGTCAACTGCGGGTTCTCCGACACCCTTAACGAGCAGGGCCTGTCGGTACCGAAGGAGCTGGGCACGCGGGTCAACCAGGAACAGGCGAAGGCGCCGAAGGCTGCGGTGCAGACGGTGCAGTTCTTTCCCAATCCGAAGCTGAAGAAGCCGCAGGAGTGACGGTTATGCCGCCCGGTGAGCGTTGCCGGGTGGCTTGCGCCGAAGCAGCTATCCCTCCATGTTCCAAAGGCTTATGTCGCGCAATGCGATGGGAGTTTCTTCAATGTCGGCGAGGCTGAAATTGCTTCGAACGGCCTGGCGCAGGCTTTCGTCCGCGTTCTGGAATTCCAGCTGGATTCGCGTGGGCGGCTCACCTTTGCGAATGGTGTATTCAGAGGTCCATTTCTGCCATTCCTTGGTACTTTGGAAAATCAAAGGCGCAACGATGCTTCCCTGACTGGTTTGATAGGCAAGAAGGCCGGCAGACACGGTGACTTTGTCCACGGGGTTGCCCTGTTCATCAGTGGCGCGATGCCAGAACGACAGGAACAGCTTGCCTGGCGGCGAAAAAACGAACTGACTCAGGCCCACCCTCCGTGCACCGAGTGCCACGACACAGTGCTTGCCGGGGGCATAGGACACCACTTTGAAGCGGGTGGGGTCGTCCGACACCCAGCCTTGCAGGTCACCTGAAGCGAAGTTGCCGTTCACCAGCAGTTCCATCGATTTTTCAGCCATATCAGCGATTTCCCGTGTTGCAGACAGTCTGCTCTTCTAACGGATCCGCCAGAAACTGAGCTTGGTCAGGGCGAGCGGCGATTCCTCGAACTGGATACCCAAGCTGCGTCCCAGCGCTTCGCTTGCGCTGTTCTCGATATTCTGAAAACGCATCTTGATTTCGGTCGGTGGCTCGCCGGCCTCGATCACCACCTCAGTGCTGGTCTGTCCCCATGCCTGTTTGGAAACCAGCAACATTGGCGATGTAACTAGATTTCCGTGGCTGTCGGTGAATGAAACGCCCCCTCCATGCAGCGTTCTCACATCCACCGGCCGACCTTGTTCGTTCGTTGCCCGATGCATGACGGACAGTTGATAGGTTCCCGGTTCGGCCCAGAAATACTGGGTCAGTGCCTCTTTGCCAGAGGCGGGTAGCTGCACCACGCAATGCCGGTTTTGTGAATACTCCATGACGATGTGCTTGGCCGGATCGAGGACGCCCCAACCATCCAGGTTGCCCGTCTGAAAACTGCCGTTGACGACCAGTTGCTCGTTGACTGCTGTCATTTGCGTGACCTCTTCATAAGCGCCATGAGGGCGCGGGATACGTCACGAGTTTCACGCCGTTAATGGGGGGTCCACAACTGACAGAAATGTCAGGTCCCGCGGCCAGCTGGCGGGAAAATGTGGGATTCACAGGCAAAGTTGGTGCTGTATTAATAAACAGTATGTGGGTTGTCTTCATGTCGGAGGACTGCGGTACAGACGTCGCAGTTCTTTCCTGATCCGAAGCTGAAGAAGCAGCAAGCCTGACCTGCAGTGGGCTGACCGCCAGCCAGCGGTCGGCCTATTGCAGGTCAGGCTTTAGCGAGATGTCACGTTTGAGCGAATGACGTGATCACTTGATGATGCCAAGGTTCTTTAGCCGGTATTCCATGGCAATGCTGGAGACAGAAAACTTGTAGGCGATTTGCCGGATGAAGTCTTCCGTTGGCATTCCGGTCGATCCGGTGGCGGTCCGATAAGCGGAGATGATTGCATTGGCCTCCTGAATGATCAGGGACTTCGGCATCAGCAACTGTGCAGCAAAGCCGTTTGCCTCCGACTCCTTGATGTCCCAGTAGGACTCACTTCGGCTCATGGTCTTTTGATTGTCCTTGAAGCCGCTTTTTACCTTGTCCGTGTGCAGGCAGAAGTGCCCGATCTCATGCGCCAGGGTGAATCGTCTGCGCGGCAGGTAGTTGTTCTGTATCGGATTGATGGATACCACAGGCTGATCGTTTTCGAAGCAGATCTGCCCGATGACGTCATCTTTCTCCAGGTTTGCATCGTCCTTGACCATGATTTCAAGGAAGTCGGCAATCCTGTCCAGTTGAACCGGTGCGGTGACCCTTTCGCCGGTGGCGTTTTCGTAAGCTGAAATGAGGTCGGCGGCGGAGCCGTAGATTTCAGTCATTCACGTCCTCCTTCGGTGACCAACCGTTCTTTCAACTCATCGATGATCTGTATTTCATGGGCGATTTTCGCGGCTGAAAACTGCTGTGTGATCACGTAGCCAGCGATTGCCAGGAGGACCGTGATGCCAACGAAGATGATGGTCGTGAACACGATGTAGGTGTTGGCAATGGCATAGGCGTCCGACGGCGTCTGTACCGATACGCTTTGAATCCAGCCGAGGATTCAGGGTGACAATGATCCTCCAGCGAATCCACAAAGCAGTAATCCGAGAATTTTGACGATTCTCAGCAGGGTCCTTCCTTTCTTGGCTTCCATGCAGCGACCTTGATGAACAAAGAACGGTATAAGTCATTTTGCCATATTGACATGGCGCTTAGTCAGGGCAGGCCCAGTGCGACGGTCTTTGGCATGTCCGGCTTCCGGTACTGGGTTTTTATACAGTCAAGCCTTGATTCGTGCAATGGTCTCAGGGGTCACTACCCGTGTCGAAAGCGCAGAAACCTGCCGGGCAGTTCTTCCCAATCCGAAGCTGAAGAAGCCCGGCGCGTAATGCTACCGGCGTGTCTTCGAGCGCAATGCCCAGCGTCTTCGTCTCCTGAAACGCGCAGCGCGAGTGAGCATTGCCAGCTTCAGGTCCGGCTACCGCCTGGCCGGAAAGCGTGGAAGCGGATGTGAAGTCTGTTACTGTATAAATAAACAGTATCAAGGTGGCTCATGATGGTCGCTCCAACGCCAGTTCGCGGTCGCGGCACCGCCCACAACCCGCACAACCGCTTCGCCCCCAACCGCTCGGTGGTCGAGGACGATGGCTGGTACCAGGAAGTGCCGCTGACCCAGGGCACCGAGGTCCGCATCGAGACCGCGAAGACCATCATCACCCGCAACAACTCCCCGGACCTGCCCTTCGATCGTTCCATCAATCCCTATCGCGGCTGCGAGCACGGCTGCATCTACTGTTATGCGCGGCCGAGCCATGCCTACTGGGACCTGTCGCCGGGTCTCGACTTCGAGACGAAGCTGATCGCCAAGACCAACGCCGCCGCAGTGCTGGAGCAGCAACTGTCGAAGCCAGGCTATGTCTGCGCGCCGATCAACCTTGGCTCCAATACCGATCCGTACCAACCCATCGAACGCGAGCAGCAACTGACCCGACGTCTGCTGGAAGTCCTGCTGCGCTATCGCCACCCGGTGACCATCGTCACCAAGGGCTCGCTGATCCTGCGCGACCTTGACCTGCTCACCGAGCTGGCGAAGCAGAACCTGGTTTCGGTGATGATCAGTCTGACCACCCTCGACGACGAACTGAAACGCACCCTGGAACCGCGTGCGGCAGCACCGAAGGCACGCCTGCGGGCGATCCGGGTCATGCGTGGGGCGGGGATTCCGGTGGGCGTGCTGTGTTCGCCGATGATCCCGATGATCAACGACAGCGAGCTGGAACGCCTGCTCGGAGCCGCCCGCGAGGCCGGCGCCCTGAGCGCCGCGTACATGCTGCTGCGCCTGCCGCTGGAAGTGGCGCCGCTGTTCGAGCAATGGCTGCGCGACCATTACCCGCAACGCGCCGACCACGTTCTCAGCCTGATCCGGCAAAGTCGTGGCGGCGAGCTCTACGACAGCCGCTTCGGTGCGCGAATGCGCGGCGAAGGGGTTTTCGCCGATTTGCTGGCGCAGCGTTTCGACAAAGCGATCCGGCGCCATGGCCTCAACCGTCGCGGCGGCCATTCGCTGGATTGCACGGCGTTCTGCCCGCCAGGCGGGCAGCTGTCGTTGTTGTAAAAACAATAATGGCCATTGGCGATTAATGCTTTTTTGATACTATGGAAAACCCGCCAAAAACTTCTGGAACGCCCGTTCTAGAGCGTTCTCAATTCAGTTTCAGTTAAGTTTCGCCACGTAGCGTAAGAATTCAGCTGGCCAGAAATGTGATTTGTTGACTACATCTGTAATCCAAGTGACGTAAGCCTGTCTGAATCCAACCCGGTAAAATGGACTTACCTTCGAACCTGTCAAAGAGGATCAATCATGTCGAACAAGGAACCCTCTCCGACCGGCCCGGCTACTCCTGAAGCCGAGACTGCCGATGGCGCCCTGAAACATATCGTCGATGGCTTCCTGCGATTCCATCACGAGGTCTTCCCGGAACAGGAAGAGCTGTTCAAGAAGCTGGCTACCGCGCAGAAGCCGCGGGCCATGTTCATTACCTGCGCCGACTCGCGGATCGTTCCCGAACTGATTACCCAGAGCTCGCCCGGCGACCTGTTCGTCACCCGTAACGTGGGCAACGTGGTCCCACCCTACGGGCAGATGAACGGCGGTGTGTCGACGGCCATCGAGTACGCGGTGATGGCGCTGGGCGTGCACCACATCATTATCTGTGGTCACTCCGATTGCGGCGCGATGCGTGCGGTACTCAATCCGCAGTCGCTGGAGAAGATGCCGACCGTCAAGGCCTGGCTGCGTCATGCCGAAGTGGCCCGTACCGTGGTCGAGGACAACTGCCAGTGCGGTACCGAGCATGAAAACATGCAGGTCCTCACCCGCGAGAACGTCATCGCCCAGTTGCATCACCTGCGCACCCACCCGTCGGTGGCGTCGCGTCTGGCGGCTGGCCAGTTGTATATCCACGGCTGGATCTACAACATCGAAACCAGCGAAATCTCCGCCTACGACGCCGAAAGCGACGCCTTCCTGCCGCTGACCCGCGGCCAGCCGATTCCAAGCGCTACGCCCAAAGGCCGCTTCTGATTTTCTGATCACCGCTGACCGAGCGCTGCACGCCGTGTAACCACGCGCGTGTGGCCGGCAGTCGGCTGCCTTGAATACACATGAATGCCTTGCCGCAGCGTCGGCGGGTTGGCGGCTGCCCGTCGTTCGGCGCAGCACGTCGACGCCTGCGCGCAGAGTGGCCAGAGGAATGGCCTGAAAAGGAGAACAGGATGAACATGACGCAACTCAAAGCGGCCTTGCCGCGGGACCTGCTGGCTTCCGTGGTGGTCTTCCTGGTGGCGCTGCCCCTGTGCATGGGGATCGCCATCGCTTCCGGGATGCCGCCGGCCAAAGGTCTGATAACCGGGATCGTGGGTGGCCTGTTGGTGGGCTGGCTGGCCGGCTCGCCCTTGCAGGTCAGTGGTCCGGCGGCCGGTCTGGCGGTACTGGTCTTCGAGCTGGTGCGCCAGCACGGCATGGCCATGCTCGGACCAATCCTGCTGCTGGCGGGGCTGCTGCAATTGCTCGCGGGGCGCTTTCGCCTCGGTTGCTGGTTCCGGGTCACGGCGCCGGCGGTGGTCTACGGCATGCTCGCGGGTATCGGCGTGCTGATCGTGCTGTCCCAGGTGCACGTGATGTTCGACAGTTCGCCGCTGCCCTCGGGCCTGGAAAACCTGCTGGGCTTTCCCGCTGTGCTGGGTGAGGCGCTGCCGCTGGAAAACACCGGCAGTGACTGGCAGGCCGGGGCCTTGGGGCTGGGCACCATTGCGGTGATGTGGGCCTGGGAGCGCTTCAAGCCACAGCGCCTGCGCTTCGTGCCGGGCGCGCTGCTCGGGGTGAGTGCGATGACCCTGCTGAGCATCGGCCTGGCCTTGCCGGTGAACCGCGTCGAGGTACCGGACAACCTTAGCGAAGCCATCGACTGGCTACGCCCGACCGACCTGCTGGCGCTGGCCGATCCGGCATTGCTGGTGGCGGCCTTCGCCCTGGCGTTTATCGCCAGTGCGGAAACCTTGCTCTCGGCTGCGGCGGTGGATCGCATGCACAGCGGCCAGCGCTCCGATTTCGACCGCGAACTGTCGGCCCAGGGCGTCGGCAACATGGTCTGCGGTGTGCTCGGCGCATTGCCGATGACCGGGGTGATCGTGCGCAGTTCGGCCAATGTCCAGGCCGGGGCAATCTCGCGGATGTCGGCGATCTTCCATGGTGCGTGGCTGCTGGCCTTCGTGGTCTTGCTGGGCAGCGTGCTGCAGCAGATTCCGGTGGCTAGCCTGGCGGGCGTACTGGTGTTTACCGGGATCAAGCTGGTGGACCTGAAGGCTTTCCGCGGGCTGGGGCGCTATGGCCGGATGCCGATGTTTGTCTATGCGGCGACCGCTCTGGCGATTGTTTTCACCGACCTGCTGACCGGTGTGCTGCTGGGCTTTGCTCTGACCCTGGTGAAGCTGGCGTTCAAGGCGGCGCGGTTGAAGATCAACATCAGCAGCCTGCCGCGCAAGGGGCATATGGAACTGCGGCTGAGCGGTGCAGCGACCTTCCTCAAGGTGCCAGCACTGACCCAGGCGCTGGACGGCATTGCGCCGGGCACCACCCTGCATGTACCGCTGGCCAACTTGAGCTATATCGACCATGCCTGCCTCGAGTTGCTGGAGGACTGGGGCCGGGCCAATGCCGCCACTGGATCGCGACTGGTCATCGAGTCGCGGCGCCTGAAACGGCGGGTCGAAGGCAGGGTGCGCACCACGATTGGTCTGGGTACCTGAGTCGACCGCCTTGTGGGAGCGAGCTTGCTCGCGAATGGGCGCGAAGCGGCCATTCGCGACGGTTCGGCGCCCTGACAAGCTCGCTCCCACAGGGTTACTGCCAGACCGTCAGAATTGTGTAGAAACTCACAACCATCCTGACCTACTATTGAGAATCAATACCACTTGCATTATTGCCGCGCGGACCTTTCATGTCTTCCCCAGCCCAGATGCTCTACACAAGACACGCTCCTTGGCTGCGGCTGTTCCTGCGCCGCCGCCTGGGCAATGGCTGGGATGCCGCCGACCTGCTGCATGACACCTTCTTGCGCGTGTTGCGCCGCCCCGTGGAGTTCGCCTGCCAGACCGGAGAGCGCTCGTACCT
This sequence comes from Pseudomonas sp. Con_6, assembly GCF_059379395.1. Lineage (NCBI taxonomy): Bacteria > Pseudomonadati > Pseudomonadota > Gammaproteobacteria > Pseudomonadales > Pseudomonadaceae > Pseudomonas > Pseudomonas sp. Con_6. The sequence continues at coordinate 122,113 of NZ_CM182011.1, forward strand.
GGCGACCATCGCCAAGGGCCTGTGCATCGACCATTGGCGGCATGCCCAGATCGAGCGGGCCTGGCGCGAAAGCCTGGCGACGCAGCCGGAGGCGAGCCAGCCGTCCGCCGAACACACAGCGCTGATCATCGAAACCCTGCTGGAAGTCGACGCCATGCTCCTGCGCCTCCCGGGCAATGTCCGCGAGGCGTTTCTCATGGCCCAGGTCGAGGGCGTCACCTATGCCGTGATCGCCGAGCGCCTGGAAGTCAGCGAGCGCATGGTGAAGAAGTACATGGCCCAGGCCTTTCTCCACTGCGCCGTGCTCGAAGCCGAGCTCGACGGCCTGCTGGTGGAGTGAGGCGATGCGCGCGAGTCAGGAAAAACTCAGTCATGTCAGTCTCGAGCACGCCGCCCAGTGGTATGTGCGCATGCTCGAGGAAGGCGACCAGAGCAGTGTCCGCGAGCAGTGGCAGGTCTGGTTCGACCAGCATGTCGAGCACCAGGCCGCGTGGCGCTACATGGAGCGGGTCGGTGAGCGCTTCGCGCCGTTGCGCGGTGAAGGCGAGCGTGTCGGGCGGGTGCTGCGTGAACGCGGGCCGGCGCGCCTGAGTCGACGCCAGACGGTGAAATCGCTGCTGGTGCTGGCGGTGGGGTCGATGGCCGGTTTCGGCGGCTGGCAGACTGCTTCGCGCAATGGCTGGACCGCCGACCTGCACACCGGTACCGGCGAGAACCGGGAAGTCGCGCTGGCCGATGGCAGCACGGTGTGGCTGGGCGCGCAGACTGCTCTCGATACCCGTTTCGACGAGCGCCAGCGTCTGCTCGACCTGCGTTTTGGCGAAGTGCTCTTGCAATCGAGCGTGCGCGAGCGCCGGCCATTGCTTATGGAAACCGGTGCCGGCCTGTTGCAACTGGCGGCGACACCGCTTCGCGTCGCGCTGCGCTATGCCGACGGCAATGCGCGCCTCAATGTCTATCAGGGGCAGGTGGAGCTGTTTACGCGCAGCGGTGTCCGAGCGGTTGTCGAGGCTGGACAGCGGATCGACTTCAGCGCTCTCGCTGTTTCGGGCGTGGCGCCGGCCCAGATCGCCGGCGAATCCTGGGTGCGCAACCGGCTGACGGCCGAAGCCCTGTCGCTCGCCGAGCTGATCGACACCCTGGGCCGCTATCGCCCCGGCCACCTCGGCCTGCATCCCGACATCGCCCGCCTCGCGGTAATGGGCACCTTCCCGCTCGACGATACCGACCACGCCCTGCGTTTGCTGGAGGCAGCGCTGCCGGTGCGGGTCCAACGCCTGACCGACTGGTGGGTGACGGTCGAGCCGGCCTGAAAATTTTTCAGCGTGCGGTTCCCCTTTTTCGCTGTGGTCCGGTTCATCAGCAGAACCCTCCCACTTACTGCATGAACACAACAGGGACTGCCATGTCGTCGCCCCGCTCCTGCGTGTTGGCCCTCGTGCCGATGACCTTCCTCAGCTTCGCTCCACTGGCCCTGCTGCCCGCCGCCGTCCAGGCCGCCCAGGCCAGCGCCCGGGTACAGACCTTTCACGTGCCTGCGGGCAGCTTGAGCCACGTGCTCAACGACTTCAGCAGCCAGGCCGGGATCTACCTGGCGGGCAGTGACAGCCTCGCGGCCGGCAAGCGCAGTGCCGGGCTGGACGGTCAGTACAGCGTCGAACAGGCACTGACGTTGCTGCTCGGTGGCTCTGGCCTGGTTGCCGTGCCCCAGGGTGCCGGTGGCTATGTACTGCAACCGGCGCCGGAAGGCAGTGCGGTACAACTGGACGCGACCGCGATCAATGGCCAGGGCCTGGCCAGCAGCTACGGGCAGGACGACAAGGGCTACCGCGCCACCCACTCGGCAACCGCGAGCAAGACCAGCACCGCGTTGGCCGACACGCCGCGCTCCGTCTCGGTGGTCACCCGCCAGCGCATGGAAGACCAGAAATCCCAGAGCCTGACCGAAGTACTGGGCTACGTGCCGGGTATCTTTGCACCGCCGTTCGCTGCCGGTGACGGCGGAGCTGGCGACCTGTTCTTCATCCGTGGCTTCAACGCCACCGACTATGGCTATGGCCTGCTGCGCGACGGTCTGCGGGTGCAGGGCAACCGCTACGACACCACCAGCGAGCCCTATGGTCTGGAGCGCATCGAAGTGTTCCGCGGCCCGACTTCGATCCTCTACGGCGAGAACGCCCCGGGCGGCGTGGTCAATCTGGTGAGCAAGCGCCCGACCGCGCAATCCCGCGGCGAAGTGCAACTGAGCTACGGCTCCAACGACCGGCGCCAGCTGGGCATCGACGTCTCGGGCCCGCTGAGCGACAACGGCAACGTGCTCGGCCGTCTGGTGCTGCTCGGGCGCAAGTCGGACACCCAGGTCGATCACCAGCCAGACGACCGGCTGTACATCGCGCCGTCCCTGACCCTGAACTTCGACGAGCAGACCGACCTGACCCTGCTGGCCACCTACCAGCGCGATCGCACCCTGATGGAACTGGGCTACCCGGCCGCCGGCACCCTGCTGAACAACCCCAACGGCAAGATCGGCAAGCACGCGCTGCTGGGCAACCCGGACTGGGACAAATTCGAGCGCGAGGTCTGGACCCTGGGCTATGAGTTCCATCATCAGTTCAATGATGACTGGCAATACCGGCAGAACTCGCGCTACATGCAGTCGCGCATCGATCGCCACGAGATCTGGCCGGGCAGCCTGAACAATGGTGGTTTCGGGACCAACGTCAACAACACCGCCTACGACCGATACAACAAGTCCATCGCCTACTCGCTGGACAACCAGGTCGAAGGTCACTTCACCGTCGGCGCGCTGGAGAACACCCTGCTGGTCGGCGCCAGCCTCGATCGCACCTCGTTCAATCAGGACTGGAATGCCGGCTTCGGCGGCACGGTCAACGTGTTCAACCCGGTGTACACCGGTGATCCGGTAACCTCGACGCGGGTCCAGGATGCCCTGCTGGAACAGACCATGTACGGCGTCTACAGCCAGATCCAGACGCGCCTGGACAACTGGGTGATGCTGCTCGGCGGGCGCTACGACCGGGTCAACAGCCAGTTCCGCAACCGTGCCGGTACCCTCAATGGCGTGGCCGATCTTGACTACTGGGATGGTCAGTTCACCTGGCAGACCGGCCTGATGTACCAGTTCGACAACGGGGTCTCGCCCTATGTCAGCTACTCGACCGCGTACAACCCGATCCAGCAGGTCTCGAACGCCTCCGGCCCCCTGGACCCGACGCTGAGCGAGCAGTACGAGGTGGGCGTGAAGTATGAGCCCAAGGGCTGGAACACGCTGATCAGCGCATCGGTCTACGACCTGCGCAAGAAGGACGATTCGCTGCTCGACAGCACCACCGGCAACTACCGCAACATCGGGCGCAGCCGGGCCAAGGGTGTGGAGCTGGAGCTGAACAGCGATATCACCGAGAACGTCAACGTGACGGCGGCCTACACCTACACCGACTCGCGGATCACCAAGGACGTGGCGGGTTCGCTGCTGGAAGACCATCAGGTCACCGGCGTGCCGCGCAACCAGGCGTCGTTGTGGAGCAGCTACCGCTTCCTCGACGGCCAGCTCAAGGGTCTGCGCCTGAGTGCCGGCGTACGACACTTCGACAGCACCTTCGCGTACACCAGCCCTTCGCTGTACGGCAAGCTGGATACCGGTGACGTGACGCTGGTGGATGCGGCGGTGGGTTACCAGCTGGATGCGCACTGGTCGGCCGAGGTCAACGCGCGCAACCTGTTCGACCAGGAGTATGTGGCGGGCTGCAACAACGCCGGGCGTTGCTACTGGGGTGAAGAGCGGACGGTGATGGGGACGGTCAGTTACAACTGGTAAGGTTGTTGGGCCGCTTTGCGGCCCTTTCGCAATCAGTGTGGGGATTTACCGGAACGCCGGACCGCCGCGATCGGCGGCGAAGCCGTCGTAAACGCTAAGTCCCGAGTTTTCCTGACACACCGTGAAAGCAGGTTTTATGGCCGCTTTGCGCCCAATCGTGGATGAATCTGCACCCACGCCGACCGAGGAGGCCTGCAGAGCAGGCCTCTAGGGGTCAGGCAGTCTGCTGCTGCCCCAACTCCAGGCCCACACCCAACTGCCGCGACAGGCACGGCCAGCGCTTCCACGCCGCCCCCGTCTCCGGGCTGCTCAGCTTCTCGCGATACGCCTCCACCGATTCCAGGGCGAAGCTCTCGTCGTCGAGCATGTTGTCCAGTGAGTGGTGCACCACTTCATCCAGCTGGTTGGCGAATTCCTCGCCGATCAATTGATGGGCGATCAGGTTGGCAACCGTAGTGTCCAGGGGGATCAGCGGCTGCTGGAAATGCTTGATGTACAGGTCGTTGACCTCTTCCACCAGGCGATGGGCCAGGTAGGCTTCGTCCAGCAGGCAGTCCAGGCCGACATGGCCATTCATGATCTGCGGCGGAGTAATGAAATATTCCTCGGCGATCTTCAGCACCGGTTTGATCTGCGATTCGATTCCCGCCTCGCGGGCGACCGCATTGGCCGCTTCCAGCATTTCCGGGACCTGGTCGATGTAGGCGTTGACGAAGCGGTTCAACGCCCCTTGGGCGTCCTGCTCGGGCAGCTGGATCAACGGATGAAGGTGTGGCAACTGATGGATGAGCTGTTGTTGCAGTTGGCCGGTTTCGGATTCGTGTTGTTGGGCTCGGGTGATCTGCTCGCGCAATGCGGCAATGTTCATGACAACTCCAGGGACAAGCGATGACAAACGGAAGACACTAAGTTAGCCAAGTTTTTCTGTGCGCTAATACTCATTTCTCATAACCCTTATGCGCATTTGCCTATCAGGGTTATATCGAAATGCCATCACCGTTATAAGTCAATGTCTTACAGCGATCCGGGTCGATGGATTAGCGCCCAGTGGACGATTTCAGAGAGCGCATTGCGTGGTCCAGACCCCTGTCTATACTCCGCTGTGAGTGAGTTTTGGCTGATGAGGCCCGCCTGAAGTGCAGCGGGGGGCCGTCGTCAAAGTCCGCAGTCTTGACGTCGTGCCCCCAACCGCAGGCCCCGCCTCCGGGATAACAAGAACGATAAGGGGAACCCGCAATGATGCGACATCCACATGTCTGGATGGGCCTGCTGTTGTGGCCGTTTTTCACCCCGGCGCACGCCGCCTGGACGGTGAACATGGCCCCGGGGGCGACCGTCGTCAGCAACGCCGTGTTCGATCTGCACATGACCATCTTCTGGATCTGCGTGGTGATCGGCCTCGTGGTGTTCGGCGCGATGTTCTGGTCGATGATCATCCACCGCCGTTCAACCGGGCAGCAGCCCGCGCATTTCCACGAGCACACCTGGGTCGAGATCCTGTGGACCGTGGTGCCCTTCCTGATCCTGGTGGCCATGGCCATCCCGGCGACCAAGACGCTGATCGAGATCTACGACGCCAGTGAGTCGGACGTGGATATCCAGGTCACCGGCTACCAGTGGAAATGGCACTACAAGTACCTGGGTCAGGACGTCGAGTTCTTCAGCAACCTGGCGACCCCCGCCGATCAGATCCACGGCAAGGCGCCCAAGGACGAACACTACCTGCTCGAAGTCGACCAGCCGCTGGTACTGCCGGTGGGTGCCAAGGTGCGCTTCCTGGTCACCGCTGCCGACGTCATCCATTCCTGGTGGGTCCCGGCCTTCGCGGTCAAGCGCGACGCCATCCCCGGCTTCGTCAACGAAGCCTGGACCCGCGTCGAGAAACCCGGCATCTACCGCGGCCAGTGCACCGAGCTGTGCGGCAAGGACCACGGCTTCATGCCGGTGGTGGTCGAGGTCAAGTCGAAAGAGGACTACGAGAGCTGGCTCGGCGAGCGCAAGGCCGAGGCGGCCAAGCTCAAGGAACTGACCAGCAAGGAGTGGACCCTGCAGGAACTGGTGGAGCGTGGCGACAAGGTCTATCACACCACCTGCGTGGCCTGTCACCAGGCCGAAGGCCAGGGCCTGCCGCCGATGTTCCCGGCGCTCAAGGGCTCGAAGATCGCCACCGGGCCGAAGGAAGATCACTTGAACCTGGTGTTCCACGGCAAGGCCGGCACCGCCATGGCGGCGTTCGGCAAGCAGCTCTCGGAAGTCGACCTGGCCGCCGTCGTCACCTACGAACGCAACGCCTGGGGCAACAACAAGGGCGACATGGTCACGCCGAAAGACGTGCTGGCGATCAAACAGGCGGAAAGCAAATGAGCCGGTTTTCAGGAGACAGGACATGAGCACAGTGATCGACGACCACGGTCATGCCGGGCATGACCACGCCCACGGCCCGGCCAAGGGCCTGATGCGCTGGGTGCTGACCACCAACCACAAGGACATCGGCTCGATGTACCTGTGGTTCGCCTTCTGCGCCTTCCTGCTGGGCGGCTCGTTCGCCATGGTGATCCGTGCCGAGCTGTTCCAGCCTGGCTTGCAGATCGTCGAGCCGGCGTTTTTCAACCAGATGACCACCATGCATGGCTTGGTGATGGTCTTCGGCGCGGTGATGCCGGCCTTCGTCGGCCTGGCCAACTGGATGATCCCGCTGATGATCGGCGCGCCGGACATGGCCCTGCCGCGGATGAACAACTTCAGCTTCTGGCTGCTGCCGGCGGCGTTCGGGCTGCTGGTCTCGACCCTGTTCATGCCCGGCGGCGGGCCGAACTTCGGCTGGACCTTCTACGCCCCGCTGTCCACCACCTACGCGCCACAGAGCGTGACCTTCTTCATCTTCGCCATCCACCTGATGGGCATCAGTTCGATCATGGGCGCGATCAACGTCATCGCCACCATCCTCAACCTGCGCGCCCCCGGCATGACCCTGATGAAGATGCCGCTGTTCGTCTGGACCTGGCTGATCACCGCCTTCCTGCTGATTGCGGTGATGCCGGTGCTGGCCGGCGTGGTGACCATGATGCTGATGGACATCCACTTCGGCACCAGCTTCTTCAGCGCCGCCGGCGGCGGTGACCCGGTGCTGTTCCAGCACGTGTTCTGGTTCTTCGGCCACCCCGAGGTGTACATCATGATCCTGCCCGCGTTCGGCGCGGTCAGCTCGATCATCCCGGCGTTCTCGCGCAAGCCGTTGTTCGGCTACACCTCCATGGTCTACGCCACCGGGGCAATCGCCTTCCTCTCGTTCATCGTCTGGGCCCACCACATGTTCGTGGTCGGCATTCCGGTGGTGGGCGAGCTGTTCTTCATGTACGCCACCATGCTCATCGCCGTGCCCACCGGGGTGAAGGTGTTCAACTGGGTGAGCACCATGTGGGAGGGCTCGCTGACCTTCGAGACACCGATGTTGTTCGCCATCGCCTTCGTCATCCTGTTCACCATCGGCGGTTTCTCCGGGCTGATGCTGGCCATCGCCCCGGCGGACTTCCAGTACCACGACACCTACTTCGTGGTTGCCCACTTCCACTACGTGCTGGTGCCGGGGGCGATCTTCGGCATCTTCGCCTCGGCTTATTACTGGCTGCCGAAGTGGACCGGGCACATGTACGACGAAACCCTGGGCAAGCTGCATTTCTGGCTGTCCTTCGTCGGCATGAACATGGCCTTCTTCCCCATGCACTTCGTCGGCCTGGCCGGCATGCCGCGACGGATCCCGGACTACAACCTGCAGTTCGCCGACTTCAACATGATCAGCTCCATCGGCGCCTTCATGTTCGGCACCACGCAGTTACTGTTCCTGTTCATCGTCATCAAGTGCATCCGCGGTGGCGAGCCGGCACCGGCCAAGCCATGGGATGGCGCCGATGGTCTGGAGTGGACGATTCCATCGCCGGCTCCTTACCACACCTTCCAGACGCCACCGGAAGTGAAATAAAGGAGGGTTGCGGTCATGAGCGAAGGAGTCTCGATCAAGCGCCTGGTCAGTCGCCTGCTGATGCTGGCGGTGGTGATGTTCGCCTTCGGTTTTGCCCTGGTGCCGATCTATGACGTGATGTGCCGCGCGTTCGGCATCAACGGCAAGACTGGCGGCCAGTACGAAGGCTCCCAGGTGGTCGATCCGCAGCGTTCGGTGAAGGTGCAGTTCCTGTCCACCAACGCTATCGACATGGTCTGGGACTTCTATTCCACCGCCGACCAGATCGACGTCAACCCGGGGGCGGTGAACCAGATGATCTTCGTCGCCCATAACCCGACCGACAAACCCATGACCGCCCAGGCCATCCCCAGCATTTCCCCGGCCGAGGCGGCGGCGTACTTCCACAAGACCGAATGCTTCTGCTTCAGCCAGCAGGTGCTGCAGCCGGGTGAGCGCATCGAGATGCCGGTGCGCTTCATCGTCGACCGCGACCTGCCCAAGGATGTGAAACACCTGACGCTTGCCTACACGCTGTTCGATATCACCGCTCGCCAACCGCCGGTCGCCCATGTGGCCAGCACGAACCCGCAGAGCGCCCGATAAGGAGAACAATCATGGCCTCTCACGAGCACTACTACGTACCGGCGCAAAGCAAGTGGCCGATCATCGCCACCATCGGCATGTTCATCACGGTGTTCGGCCTCGGCACCTGGTTCAACGACATGAAGGCCGGCCACCCGGACTCCCATGGCCCGCTGATCTTCTTCGTCGGCGCGCTGTGCCTGGCCTACATGCTGTTCGGCTGGTTCGGCGCGGTGATCAAGGAAAGCCGCGCAGGCCTGTACAGCCCGCAGATGGACCGCTCGTTCCGCTGGGGTATGTCGTGGTTCATCTTTTCCGAGGTGATGTTCTTCATCGCCTTCTTCGGCGCGCTGTTCTACGTGCGGCACATGTCCGGGCCGTGGCTCGGCGGCGAAGGGGCCAAGGGTGTGGCGCACATGCTCTGGCCGAACTTTCAGTTCACCTGGCCGCTGTTGCATACCCCGGACCCGAAACTGTTCCCGCCGCCCAGGGAAGTCATCGATCCCTGGCACCTGCCGCTGACCAACACCATTTTGCTGGTCAGCTCCAGCGTGACCATCACCATCGCCCACCATGCCCTGCGCAAGGATCATCGCGGCCCGCTGAAATTCTGGCTGGCGCTGACCGTCGCCCTCGGCATCGCCTTCCTCATCCTCCAGGCCTACGAGTACCACGAGGCCTACACCAAGCTTGGCCTGACCCTGGGGTCGGGGATCTACGGCGCGACCTTCTTCATGCTCACCGGCTTCCACGGTGCCCACGTGACCATGGGCACCCTGATTCTCTTTGTGATGCTGATGCGGATCCTCAAAGGGCACTTCAACGCGGACAAGCACTTCGGCTTCGAGGCGGCCAGCTGGTACTGGCACTTCGTCGATGTGGTCTGGGTGGGGTTGTTTATCTTCGTCTACGTGCTGTGACGGGAGGGTTTACCAGGGCGCGTGTGACACCAGCTGGCCGCTGACGAAACCCCAGGTGATCAGGCCCAGGGTCACAGCGGCCAGGCACACGCGAATGGTCAGGGCCTTGAGCAGGCGGGTGGATTCCCCTTCGTCCTTGACCAGGAACACCAGGCCGCTGAACAGACTGGCGATGGTAGCCAGCAACATTACAACGATCGCGGCTTTGAGCATGACGACAACTCCGGGGGACGTGATGCATTCCAGTATAGCGACAGCCCCTGCGGGGGCCCGATGAGAGCCTTTCGCCCCGGTCTGGTGCCGACCCTGGTGGTGCTGGCACTGCTGCCGGTGCTGGTCGGCCTGGGTGTCTGGCAGCTTGGCCGTGCCGACCAGAAGCGCGCGCTGCTGGAGGTTTACGCCGAGCGCGAGATCGAGGCGCCGGTGCCGGCCGGGCAACTGCTGGATGAGGCGGATCCGGCCTATCGGCGCGTCCATCTGCGCGGTCATTTCGACGGCGAGCACAGCGTGCTGCTGGACAGCCGCATGCGTGACGGTCAGGCCGGTGTCGAACTGCTGCAACCCTTCTACGACGAGCCCAGCGGGCACTGGTGGCTGGTCAACCGTGGCTGGCTGCCGTGGACCGACCGTCGCGTGCCGGTGAGCTTCGACACCCCGCAGCAGACCCTCGACCTCAGCGCCTGGGTCTACATCGCCCCCGGCGCCAGCTTCCTGCTGCGCGCCGATGCGCCCGCGGGCGACTTCCCACGGCTGCTCAACAGCGCCGAGCCGGCGCATCTCTGGGAACAACTGGCCCGCGACGGCTACGCCCACGAGCTGCGCCTGGAGCCAGGCCCGGCTGCCTTTCGCGTGGACTGGCCGCTGGTCGCCCTCGGCCCGGAAAAACACCTGGGCTACGCCGTGCAGTGGTTCGCCCTGGCGACGGCCCTGATCGCGCTTTACCTGTACTTCGGATGGCATCGACACAATAAAAAGGAGAAAGACCATGGGAGTCGCCACGGGACCACTCGACATGTCTGACGGCAAGGCGCCAAGGAGTCGCGCCAAGGGACGCCTGCAACTGATCCTCATCCTGCTGGTGGTGATCGGGCCGATGATGCTCGCCACGGGCATGTACAAGCTGCAATTCTGGGTGCCGGACGGGCGCAGCTACCACGGCGAGATGATCGGTGATGGCAGGACGCTCGCCGACCTCGGCGTGCAGGCCCCGGAAGAGCGCTGGCAATTGCTGGTCAGTGCGCCGAAGGACTGCGCCGTGGACTGCCAGCAACTGGTGTACCTGGCGCGGCAGATCAATATCGGCCTGGGCCGCGATGCCAGCCGCGCTACCCACGCCCTGGCCAGTGTCGAGCCGGTCAGCGGCGCCTACCTCGGCAAGCTGGACAGCGAATACCCGCAACTGCAGCGCTACCCGCTGGACGCCACCCGCTATGGCGCCCTGGCGCCGAACCGCAGCGAGGCGCAGCTGTGGATCGTCGATCCCCACGGCAACCTGGTGCTGCGCTACGACGCGCGGGTCAAAGGCAAGGACGTGCTCAACGATCTGCGCCACCTGCTCAAGCTGTCCAATATCGGTTAGGAGCGCGCCATGACCCGACCTGGATATCGCCTCGCCGTGTTCGCCACCGGACTGGCGCTGCTGGTGGTGCTGCTCGGCGCCTATACCCGCCTGACCCACGCCGGCCTCGGCTGCCCGGACTGGCCCGGCTGCTACGGCTTCATCAGCGTGCCCAAGACCGAGGCGCAGCTGGCCCATGCCGAGCTGCACTTCCCCGACTCGCCGGTGGAAGCGCACAAGGGCCGCAACGAGATGGTCCACCGCTACTTCGCCGGCACCCTGGGCCTGGTGATCGCCATGCTGGCGGTGCAGGCGCTGCGCCGCCATGGCCGTGACGGCCAGCCCTATCGCCTGCCGTTGCTGGTGCTCGGCGTGGTGTTCATGCAGGCGGCGTTCGGCATGTGGACTGTGACCCTGCAGCTCTGGCCGCAGGTAGTGACGGCCCATCTGTTGGGTGGCTTTGCCACCTTGAGCCTGCTATTCCTGCTCAGCCTGCGTCTGTCTCGTGCCTATATGCCGCTACCGGGTCTGCCGCGTCGGATACGCCGGCTGGCAGCCGTAGCGCTGGTACTGGTTATCGGCCAGATCGCCCTGGGTGGCTGGGTCAGTGCCAACTATGCGGCGGTGGCCTGTATCGACCTGCCGACCTGTCATGGCGAGTGGTGGCCAAACGCGGACTTCGCCAACGGTTTCCACCTGACCCAGCACATTGGTCCGAACTACCTGGGCGGCCAGCTCGACAGCGAGGCCCGCACCGCGATCCATATCACCCATCGCCTCGGTGCGCTGATCGTCACCTGCGTGCTGCTGACCCTGGCCTGGCAACTGCACCGGGTGGGCCTGCGCCGCCTGGCCAAGCTGGTGGTGGCGGCGTTGCTGCTGCAGATCGGTCTCGGCATCAGCAACGTGCTGTTCCACCTGCCGCTGGCGGTGGCCGTGGCGCACAACGCCGGCGGCGCCGGGTTGCTGCTGACCATGGTCCTGGTCAACTACCGCACGCGCCTGGCCATGCAACCGCGGGCGCGGCGCGTCAGCATCGGCTGGCGCCTCACCCCGCTGCGCCTGGCGGGTGATGTTCACTATCTGGGAGACAATCCATGGCAGCGCTTCTGACTGAAAGCCAGGCCCGTGCCGGCTGGCGCGACTACCTGGAGCTGACCAAGCCCAAGGTGGTGGTGCTGATGCTGATCACCTCGCTGGTGGGCATGTTCCTCGCCACCCGCGCCGGGGTGCCGTGGACCGTGCTGCTGTTCGGCAACCTTGGCATCGGTCTGTGTGCTGGCGGGGCGGCGGCGGTGAACCACGTGGTGGACCGGCGCATCGACGCTCTTATGGCCCGTACCCACAAGCGCCCGCTGGCCGAAGGACGGGTCGCGCCGCTACCAGCCCTGCTGTTCGCCCTGCTGCTGGCGCTGGCCGGGATGGCGCTGCTGCTGGCCTTCACCAACCCGCTCACCGCCTGGCTGACCCTGGCCTCGTTGCTGGGCTACGCGGTGGTCTACACCGGCTTTCTCAAGCGCGCCACGCCGCAGAACATCGTGATCGGCGGCCTCGCCGGGGCGGCGCCACCGCTGCTCGGCTGGGTGGCGGTCAGCGGCCACCTGAGTGCCGAACCGCTGCTGCTGGTGCTGATCATCTTCGCCTGGACCCCGCCGCATTTCTGGGCCCTGGCCATCCACCGCAAGGCCGAGTACGCCAAGGCGGATATCCCCATGCTGCCGGTGACCCATGGCGAGCACTACACCAAGGTGCACATCCTGCTCTACACCTGTGTATTGCTTGCGGTGAGCCTGCTGCCGTTCGCCATCCATATGAGTGGGCCGCTCTACCTGGCCTGCGCCATGTTCCTGGGGCTGCGCTTCCTGCAGTGGGCCTGGGTGTTGTACCGTGGCGTTCGGCCGCACGCTGCGATCAAGACCTTCAAGTACTCTGTCTGGTACCTGTTCCTGCTCTTCATCGCGCTGCTCGTAGACCACTACTTACTGCTGAATCTATGACTCGAACCCAGAAAACCGTCTTTATCCTCGTCGCCCTGGTCGCATTGATTCTCGGGCTCACCATCAACAAGGTGCTGCACGGTCGCAGCCAGGGCAACCCGGCCGAACTGATCGATGCCGGCATCATCCTGCTGCCGCAGAGCCGCTCGGTGCCCGATCTGGAAATGACCGACGCGGATGGCCAGCCGGTCAAGGTCGACCAGTTGAAAGGCAAGTGGTCGCTAGTGTTCTTCGGCTACACCTTCTGCCCGGACATCTGCCCGACCACCCTGGCGCAGTTGCGCCAAGTGAAGAGTGAGTTGCCGAAAGAGGCGGTCGACCGGATGCAGGTGGTGCTGGTCAGCGTCGACCCGAACCGCGACACGCCGACTCAACTGAAACAGTACCTGGGCTATTTCGACAAGGATTTCCGCGGCCTGACCGGCTCGCTGGAGAACACCCAGAAACTGGCCAATGCCTTGAGCATTCCGTTCATTCCGGCGGATACCAGCAAGCCTGGGTACACCGTGGATCACAGCGGCAACCTGGCGATCATCGGGCCGGACGGGGCACAGCGGGGGTTCATTCGGGCGCCGTTCAACAACCAGAAGCTGGTGGCGCAATTGCCGGGGTTGGTGAAGCGGGATTGAGGCGGAGCTGAGGGAAGGGAAATACTGCCGGGCTGCACGGACCCTGTGGGAGCGGGTTCACCCGCGATTGCGATGGTGGCTTCACTACCGTAATCGCGGGTGAACCCGCTCCCACAGGTCCCTGCTAAATCAATGAGCTATCAGAACGCCGGAATCACCGCGCCCTTGTACTTCTCCTGGATGAACTGCTTCACCTCAGGCGAGTGCAGGGCACCGACCAGCTTCTTGATGGCATCGGCGTCCTTGTTGTTCGGACGAGCCACCAGGATGTTCACGTAAGGCGAGTCGGCACCTTCGATGACCAGGGCGTCTTTCTCAGGATTCAGCTTGGCTTCCAGCGCGTAGTTGGTGTTGATCAGCGCCAGGTCGACCTGGGTCAGCACGCGCGGCAGGGTGGCGGCTTCCAGTTCGCGGATCTTCAGGTTTTTCGGGTTCTCGGCGATGTCCTTCGGCGTCGACAGGATGTTCGCGGCGTCCTTCAGCTTGATCAGGCCGGCCTTCTGCAGCAGCAGCAGGGCACGACCGCCGTTGGTGGCGTCGTTCGGGATCACCACGTTGGCCCCCGACGGCAGTTCGTCCAGCTTCTTGAACTTGGTGGAGTAGGCGCCCAGCGGCTCGATGTGCACGCCGGCAACGCTTACCAGATTGGTGCCCTTGCCCTTGTTGAACTCATCCAGGTACGGCTGGTGCTGGAAGAAGTTGGCGTCCAGGCGGCCTTCCGCGACCTGTACGTTAGGCTGGATGTAGTCGGTGAAGACCTTGATCTTCAGGTCCACGCCTTCCTTGGCCAGGGTCGGCTTGACGAATTCGAGGATCTCGGCGTGCGGCACCGCAGTGGCGGCGACGCTCAGGGTTTCCGCAGCGTTGGCGGAAATGGCCGCGAAGGCGGCGACAGCAGCAAGCAGTTTTTTCATTCCATCACTCCTTGAGGGGGCCGGACCGGCCCCCGGTGTGTCGGTCACGCCGACCCTTCATTTACGGGAAAAGTGCACCACCAGTTTGTCGCCGACGCTCTGCAGAACTTGAACCAGTATCAGCAGCAGGACCACGGTGACGATCATCACGTCGGTCTGGAAACGCTGGTAGCCGAAGCGGATCGCCAGGTCGCCCAGGCCACCGGCGCCGACCACGCCGGCCATGGCGGTGTAAGACACCAGGGTGATGGCGGTGACGGTGATGGCGGCGAAGATGCCCGGCCGCGCTTCCGGCAGCAGGGCGTTCATGATGATCTGTCGGGTGCTGGCGCCCATCGACTGGGTAGCCTCGATGATGCCGCGGTCCACCTCGCGCAGCGCGGTCTCGACCAGGCGCGCGAAGAACGGCGTGGCGCCCACCACCAGCGGCGGGATGGCGCCTTCGACACCCAGGGAGGTGCCGGTGATCAGCACGGTGATCGGGATCATCACGATCAGCAGGATGATGAACGGCAGCGAACGCAGGATGTTCACCACCAGCGACAGCAGGGCGTAGATGCCCTTTTGCTCGAACATCTGCCGCGGACCGAACATGAACAGCAGCACGCCCAGCGGCAGGCCCAGCAGTACGGTGAAGAACAGCGAGCCGAACAGCATGATGAAGGTGTCGCCGGTGGCCAGCCAGATCTCGGACCAGTCGACGTTGGCGAAGAAATTCAGGGCGTCCATCAGCGCAGTACCTCCATATGAACGTCAGCCGCGGTGAAGCGGGCGAAGGCCGCTTCCATGTCGCCGCCGGTGACGGCCAGGGTCAGTTGCCCATAGGGGGTGTCCTTGATGCGGTCGATGCGACCGGCAAGGATGCTGTAGTCGACGCCTGTTTCGCGGGCCACGGTGCCCAGCAGCGGCGCGTAGGTGGCATCGCCCTGGAAGGTCAGGCGCACGATGCGGCCCGGTACGTGGGCGAAGTCGTCGCGCTGCTCGGCCTCGTCGACCTGCTCGTCTTCCTGGACGAAACGCTTGGTGGTCGGGTGTTGCGGGTGCAGGAACACGTCTGCCACCGGGCCCTGCTCGACGATGCGCCCGGCATCCATCACCGCGACCTTGTCGCAGACGCGGCGGATCACGTCCATTTCATGGGTGATGAGCACGATGGTCAGGTTCAGCTCGCGGTTGATCTCCGCCAGCAGTTGCAGGACCTGGCCGGTGGTCTGCGGGTCGAGGGCGCTGGTGGCCTCGTCGCACAGCAGGATCTTTGGCCGGGTCGATAGGGCCCGGGCGATGCCGACGCGTTGCTTCTGGCCGCCGGACAGCTGTGCCGGGTACTTCTTCGCATGCTCGGACAGGCCAACGCGTGCCAGCAACTCGGCGACCCGTACGTCGATTTCCTTGCGCGACAGCTCGCCGGCCAGGGTCAGCGGCAGGCCGACGTTGTCGGCGACGGTCTTCGAAGCGAGGAGGTTGAAGTGCTGGAAGATCATTCCGACCTGCTGGCGGAAACGGCGCAGGTGGCTGGCATCGAAGGCGGTGACGTCTTCGCCGTCGACGATGATCTTGCCGCCGCTTGGCGCCTCCAGGCGGTTGATCAGGCGCAGCAGGGTGCTCTTGCCGGCACCCGAGTGGCCGATCAGGCCGAACACCTGGCCGTTCTCGATGCTCAGGCTGGTGGGGTGCAGCGCGGGGATGTCCCTACCGCCTACGCGGTAGGTCTTGTGGACTTGTTGGAACTCGATCACGTAGCGAACCTTGTGGGGCGCATGGGAATGGGATCAGCGGTTAGCCGGTCGCGCATTTTAGCCTGTTCGCTTAGAGGTTCTTAGCATTTATTTCGTAATCGCCCAATGCTGCGGGCATAACGCGATCAGTGGTCAATCCGATGGAACGTCGGTCAAGGCGCCTCAGTCACTAGCAAAACAGCCCGTAACGGGCGAAACGCGATGACCTGATGAGGACCGTACGCCATGCCCAGCAAGAAAGACGCGCCCAAGGAAAGCCAGCTCGCCGGAACCCGGACCCCCGACCGGGCCAACACCAACGCCAAGCTGCAAAGCCTGGAGTCCGTGCGCAGCGATGCCACCGGCCAGGCCCTTCGTACCAACCAGGGCGTGAAGATCGCCGACAACCAGAACAGCCTCAAGGCTGGCAACCGCGGCCCGTCGCTGCTGGAAGACTTCATCATGCGCGAGAAGATCACGCATTTTGACCATGAGCGCATCCCGGAGCGCATCGTCCATGCCCGCGGTACCGGTGCCCATGGCTACTTCCAGTCCTACGGCAACCACGCCGAGCTGACCAAGGCCGGCTTCCTTCAGGA
This sequence comes from Pseudomonas sp. Con_6, assembly GCF_059379395.1. Taxonomy (NCBI): domain Bacteria; kingdom Pseudomonadati; phylum Pseudomonadota; class Gammaproteobacteria; order Pseudomonadales; family Pseudomonadaceae; genus Pseudomonas; species Pseudomonas sp. Con_6. The sequence continues at coordinate 138,826 of NZ_CM182011.1, forward strand.
CCCCGAGAAGATCACCCCGGTGTTCGTGCGCTTCTCGACCGTGCAGGGGCCGCGCGGCTCGGGCGATACGGTGCGCGACGTGCGTGGCTTTGCCGTGAAGTTCTTCACCGACGAGGGCAACTTCGATCTGGTGGGCAACAACATGCCGGTGTTCTTCATCCAGGATGCGATCAAGTTCCCCGACTTTGTCCACGCGGTGAAGCCCGAGCCGCACAACGAGATCCCCACCGGCGGTTCGGCGCATGACACCTTCTGGGATTTCGTCTCGCTGGTGCCGGAGTCGGCGCACATGGTGATCTGGGCCATGTCCGACCGGGCCATCCCGAAAAACCTGCGGACCATGGAAGGCTTCGGCGTGCACACCTTCCGCCTGATCAACGCTGAGGGCGTGGCCAGCTTCGTCAAGTTCCACTGGAAACCCAAGCAGGGCGTGCTGTCGCTGCTCTGGGACGAGGCGCAGAAGCTCGCCGGCAAGGACACCGACTACCACCGCCGCGATCTCTGGGACGCCATCGAGACCGGCAACTACCCGGAATGGGAGCTGGGCGTGCAGATCGTCCCTGAGGCGGACGAACACAAGTTCGATTTCGACCTGCTTGACCCGACCAAGATCATCCCCGAGGAACTGGTGCCGGTGACCCCGTTGGGCAAGATGGTGCTCAACCGCAACCCGGATAACTTCTTTGCCGAGGTCGAGCAGGTTGCCTTCTGCCCGGGGCATATCGTGCCGGGCATCGATTTCACCAACGACCCGCTGCTGCAGGGGCGGTTGTTCTCGTACACCGATACCCAGATCAGCCGCCTCGGCGGGCCGAATTTCCACGAAATCCCGATCAACCGCCCGCTGGCGCCGAACCACAACGGCCAGCGCGATGCCATGCACCGGGTCACCCTGGACAAGGGCCGGGCTGCCTACGAGCCCAACTCCATCGACAGTGGCTGGCCGAAGGAAACCCCGCCGGCAGCGCGTGATGGCGGCTTCGAGTCGTACCAGGAGCGTATCGACGCGCACAAGATCCGCGAGCGCAGCCCGTCGTTCGCCGATCACTTCTCCCAGGCGCGGCTGTTCTTCCACAGCATGAGTCCGAACGAGCAGCAGCATATCGTTAACGCCTACAGCTTCGAGCTGGGCAAGGTGGAGCGCGAGCATATCCGTGTCCGCGAAGTGAACGAGATCCTGGCCAATATCGACCTCGACCTGGCGGCCAAGGTGGCGTCCAACCTGGGCCTGCCGGCGCCGAAAGCGGGGACCGTGGACGTGCCGAAGCTATCGCTCAAGGCTTCACCGGCGCTGAGCCAGTTGAATCATCCCGGCGAAGGCGTGAAGGGCCGCAAGGTGGCACTGCTGGTGGCGGATGGTGTCGATGGCGCGCTGGCCGACAAGCTGACCAAGGCGCTGGAGGCCGAGAGCTTGCAGATCAAGGTGCTGGGCCCGACCTCGGCGCCGGTGAAGACTGCGGACGGGAAGACATTGGCGGTGGATGCCTCGATGGAAGGGCTGCCGTCGGTGGCGTTCGACGCGGTGTGGGTGGTGGGTGGCAAAGGGGTGGATGCGCTGAAGGCCGACGGGACGGCGGTGCATTTCATCCTTGAAGCCTACAAGCACCTCAAGCCGGTGGCCGGGGACAAGGAGGCCAAGGCCTGGTTCGACGAACTCAGGCTGAAGGCCGATACCGGCTTGCTGGCGGGGAGTGATGCGAAGACCTACAAGGCCTTCGTGAAGGCCATTGGCATGCATCGGGTATGGGCGCGAGAGGCCACCGTCAAGGCTATTCCAGCCTGATCTCAAGGCTTGCAGAGAACTTGTGGGAGCGGGCAACGCCCGCTCCCACAGGGATCGTGTTCAGCCGATCTTACTCGGTGCGACTTGGAGTGAGGACCACCTGCGCCGGCTGGGTGCGCTGGATTTCATGGCGCTGGTTCAGCTCGAAGGACGGGTCACGCTTGTCCACCCGCTTGGCCAGCAAGGTCGACAGCCATGGATAGTCCGCCTTGCGCGGCACCTGGAACAGCACCTCGCACTGGTAATTCACCACATCAGCGGCGATATCGTCGAGTTGGCGGCGCAATTTGCCGATATCACGAATCTCCAGGGCAATCACCGTGCTTGGCGCGGTCGGATCGATCACCTTGGCTTTTGGCTTGGCCTCGGCCGCCTTCAGCGCCGCTTCGGCGCGCTCCAGCTCGGCCTTGCGCGCCTGGGCGATCGCACCGTTGACTCCACCGGTCAGCGCCGGTGCCTTGGGCATCAGCGCGCGGGCGCGGCTCAGGGCGGTCGCCGCAGCGTTCACATCACCCTTCTGCAGGACGATCTGGCTGCGTTGCAGATAGGCCTCGGCCAGTTGCCGCTGGTACTGCTCAAGGCGGCTGTCGTCCGGCGATTGTGCCTGGAGCGTGGCCAACTGGTCCTCGGCGGTGGCCAGCTCGTTGCTGGCGATGTTCTGCTGCAATTGCTGCCAGGCATCCGGCTCGGCGGGCACGGCCGTGCTTTCCACCGGCTTGCTGGCGCAGGCGGACAGAATCAGGGAAAACGCGGCAAGGAGCAGATAACGGGAGGCGAACGGCTTCATTCCTACGACTCTCTATTTGCGCGAAAAACGAGCAAGTCTACACCCAGTCCGTGGGCGGGAACATCATTCCTTCCTGGATTCAGGATGCCGGACAGCACCGTGCGGGTGCTGCCCGAGAGCGATCAGCGCTTGGGCAGGGCCAGACTCAGCAAGAATAGCACCGCGGCACAGACCACGATCGACGGGCCGGCGGGGGTGTCCTTGAACCAGGACATGGCCAGGCCGCCACAGACCGCGACCACCCCGATGACGCTGGCACCCAGGGCCATCTGCTCCGGCGAGCGTGCGTGTCGCTGGGCGGCGGCGGCGGGAATGATCAGCAGCGAGGTGATCAGCAGCACGCCGACGATCTTCATCGCCACGGCGATCACCACCGCGATCAGCAGCATCAGCGCCAGGCGCAGGCCGGCCACTGGCAGGCCTTCGACCCGCGCCAGTTCCTCGTGCACCGTCACCGCCAGCAGCGGTCGCCACAGAGCGCCCATGAGCAGCAGCACCGCGGCGCTGCCGCCCAGGATCCAGGCGAGGTCCGTCGGGCTGATCGCCAGCAGGTCGCCGAACAGGTAGGCCATCAGGTCGATACGCACGTCGTGCATGAAGCTCAGTACCACCAGGCCCAGGGAGAGCGTGCTTGGCGCCAGGATTCCCAGCAGGGTGTCCGAGGCCAGTGGTTGGCGCTGTTGCAGGGTCACCAGGAGGATCGCCAGCAGCAAGCAGCCGACGGTCACCGCCAGCGCCGGACTGATGTCGAGCATGAAGCCCAAGGCCACGCCGAGCAGTGCGGCGTGGGACAGGGTGTCGCCGAAATAGGCCATCCGCCGCCAGACCACGAAGGAGCCGAGCGGACCGGCGACCAGCGCCAAAGCCAGGCCTGCGAGCAGGGCGTAGAGCAGGAAATCAGCCATGCTTGCAGTGTTCTCCGTGGACATGCGGGGCGACCACCGAGCCGTGCAGGTCGTGGCTGTGGTCGTGATGGTGGTGATAGATGGCCAGGCTCGGCGCATTGTTGCCGAACAGTTCGACGAAGGCCGGGTCGCCGCTGACCTGCTCCGGGTGTCCGGAGCAGCAGACATGACGGTTGAGGCAGACCACCTGGTCGGTGGTGCTCATCACCAGGTGCAGGTCGTGGGAGACCATCAGCACGCCGCAGCCGTGGCGGTCACGCAGGCGAGTGATCAGGCTGTACAGCTCGGCCTGACCGGCGACGTCGACGCCTTGCACCGGTTCGTCCAGTACCAGCAGCTCGGGCTCGCGCAGCAGGGCGCGGGCCAGCAGTACGCGCTGCATCTCACCGCCGGAGATGGTCTGGATAGGGCTGTCGATCACCTGCTCGGCGCCGACTTCTTCCAGCGCTGCCAACGCTGCAGCGCGGTCCACGCCGGGGACCAGGCGCAGGAAGCGCAGCACCGAAAGCGGTAGCGTCGCGTCCACCTGGAGTTTTTGCGGCATATAGCCGATGCGCAGCTTCGGCTTGCGCCAGACGCTGCCGCTGCCCGGCTTGAGCAGGCCGAGCACGGCGCGCACCAGGGTGGTCTTGCCGGCGCCGTTGGGGCCGATCAGGGTGACGATCTGGCCGGGTTCGACGGTCAGGTCGATGCTGTCGAGGATGGTCTGCCCGGAAATGGCGACGCCCACCTGCTGCAGGCGGATCAAGGCGTTGCTCATCACGCGCTCCGGCAGTTGCCGCAGAGCCCGACCACTTCGACGGTCTGCGTCTCGACGCTGAAACCGACGTCATTGGCGCTGGCGAGGATGGCGTTGCTGATCGCCGGCTGTTCCAGCTCGATGGCCACGTGGCAGTTGCGGCAGATCAGAAACTGGCCCTGGTGCGCATGCTCCGGGTGGCTGCAGCCGATGAAGGCGTTGAGCGAGGCGATGCGGTGCACAAGACTGTTTTCGAGGAGGAAATCCAGCGCCCGATAGACGGTGGGCGGCGCGGCGCGGCGGCCGTCCTGTTCGCTCAGCACGGCGAGGATGTCGTAGGCGCCCAGCGGCTTGTGGCTCTGCCAGACCAGCTCCAGCACGCGCCGGCGCAGGGCGGTCAGACGCAGTCCCTGGCGTGTGCACAGGGCGTCGGCTTCGGCCAGAGCGGTGTGGACGCAGTGGGAATGGTCGTGGGGACGATTGGCCAGGGGAGTATTCGGCATGGGCGGCGACGGTTCTGGATGGAGACGTTATTATGTTACCTGTTCTTGCATCAGTGAGTGCTCATCGTGTCCCGATTTTTTGCCCTTTTTGTCGCTTTTGTCTCAACGATGACGGTGCTGTCCCCGGCCCGCGCCGAGGTCCGCGTACTGACCAGCATCCAGCCGCTGCAACTGATTGCCGCAGCGGTGCAGGAGGGCGTCGGCAAGCCGGAGGTACTGCTGCCGCCGGGTGCTTCGCCGCACCATTACGCGCTGCGGCCATCCGACGTACGGCGGGTGGGCGAGGTCGATCTGCTCTACTGGATCGGTCCGGACATGGAAGGTTTCCTGCCTCGTGTGCTGGGCACCCGCAGCAAGCCGACCGTGGCGGTGCAGGGCCTGCCGGACATGAAGCTGCGCCACTTCGGCGAGGACAGCCATTCCCACGACGAATCGGATGATCCGGACGAGCACGACCATGACCACCGTCCCGGCAGCCTCGATGCGCACCTGTGGTTGTCCACGGTCAATGCCCGGGTGATTGCCGCGAAGATGGCCAGCGACCTGAGCGCGGCCGATCCGGCCAATGCGGCGCGTTATCAAAGCAACCTGAAGGCCTTTGGTGAACGCCTCGATGCGCTGGACCAGCGTTTGAAAGCACGCCTGGCGGGCGTGGCGGGCAAGCCGTACTTCGTCTTCCACGAGGCGTTCGACTACTTCGAGTCGGCCTATGGTGTGCAGCACACGGGTGTCTTCAGCGTGGCCTCGGAGGTACAGCCAGGGGCCCAGCATGTGGCAGCGATGCGCAAGCGCCTGCAGGAAGTGGGCAAGACCTGCGTGTTCAGCGAGCCGCCGCTGCGGCCAAGGCTGGCCGAGACCCTGACGGCGGGGTTGCCGGTGAAACTGGCGGAGCTGGATGCGCTGGGCGGGACCTTGCCGGTGGATGCCAAGGGCTATGAGACGCTGCTGGACAATTTGGGGAATGGCCTGGCCGGCTGCCTGGAAAGTCTGTAGCGCCTGATTTGGGACCGCGCAGCGGTCCCAATGGGTCAAAGTGCAAACGGCAGCATCACCTCGACATTCTGCCGCGCCGCCAGCCGCACCTCGAACTCCGCCGGATCGTGGATCAACACATCCATCCCCGCGAACGACTCCGCCGCGATCAACCGCGACAGCCAGAACCTTACACAAGCCACCCGCAGCATCACCGGCCACAGCTCGGCTTCCGCTGCCGTGAACGGCCGTAGCGCCGCATAGGCGCCGAGGAACGCCCGGGCCAGCACCCCGTCGATCTGTCCGCTTTCATCGCTGCACCAGTCGTTCAGGGAAATCGCCAGGTCGTACAGCATTGGCCCGGAGCAGGCGTTGTAGAAGTCGATCACACCCGTCAGGTGTGTCCCTTCGAACATGGTGTTGTCACGGAACAGGTCGGCATGCACGTTGGCCCGTGGAAGCGCCATGATTCGCGCATGATTGGCGGCGATCTCTTCCAGACTGCCCTTGAGCAGCGCCTGCTGGCCTGCATTCAGCCGCTCCATCAGCTCGTTGCCGGCTTCCAGCATCCAGTCCAGGCCACGGTCGGTCTTGCGTTCCAGCACCTTGTCGCGGGTCGCCAGGTGCAGGTGGGCCATGAAATCGGCGATCTGCACGCAATGCTGGGCATTTGGCGCCTTGGGGTGTTTGCCGGCCAGGCGCGGTTGCAGCAAGGCCGGCTTGCCGGCGAGCTCGCGCAGGGCCACGCCGTCAGTGGCGCGCAGGGCGTAGGGCACCGGCAGGTCGGCTTCATGCAGCACGTCGAGCAGTTCGATGAAGAACGGCAGGTCCTGGATCGGCCCGCGCTCCACCAGTGTCAGCACGAACTCCCCCTGTTCGAGGCTGATGAAGAAGTTGCTGTTCTCGGTACCGGCGGCGATGCCCTGGAAGTCCAGCAGGCGGCCCAGTCCATAGGGGGCCAGAAAGGTTTCCAGCTCGGGCCGGGTCAGGGGGGTGAACACAGACATGGTCAAAAACGGCTCATGCAGGCACGTCGTCGCGACGTGCCGGGTGGATGTTAAGGGTCCGCATCACCACTCGAAGATCTTCCACGCGGGAATCAGCATGTCGGGCTGGTCGGACCTGATGAAGTTGGCATCGGTGCCATCGGCGCGCACCAGGAAGTACGGCTTGCCGTTCTTCGGGGTGATCTTGATGGCGTACAGGAAACCGTTCTGCCGGTACTCCTGGATGGTCTTGTCGCCTTCCTGGCGAATGGTTACTTCCGGCTCGGCGGAGGGCGCATCGTCCGCCGCCAGGGCCGCGACAGGCGTGCCGACCAGCAGACCGAGCAACAACAGGCGATTGAGTGTACCCATGATAACCTTGTCCCTTTGTCGTCAATGATCCGGACATTCTAGCGCCGGGCCCGTCGAAAAGGTTGATTCCGCTCATGAGCCAAACCCCCCTCGTCCTGGTGGACGGTTCTTCGTACCTCTACCGTGCCTTCCACGCGCTGCCGCCGCTGACCACGTCCAAGGGCATGCCGTCCGGCGCGATCAAGGGTGTGCTGAACATGCTCAGGAGCCTGCGCAAGCAGTATCCGGACAGCCCCTTCGCCGTGGTCTTCGACGCCAAGGGCGGGACCTTCCGCGACGAGATGTTCGCTGACTACAAGGCCAATCGCCCGAGCATGCCCGACGACATGCGCGTGCAGATCGAGCCTCTGCACGCCGCCGTACGCGCCCTGGGCTTCCCGCTGCTGTGTGTGGAGGGCGTCGAGGCCGACGACGTGATCGGCACCCTGGCTCGCAGCAGCGCAGCGGCAGCACGTCCGGTGGTGGTTTCCACCGGCGACAAGGACATGGCCCAGTTGGTGGACGAACACGTTACGCTGGTCAACACCATGACCGGAACCGTGCTGGATATCGAAGGCGTAAAAGGGAAATTCGGTGTCGCTCCGGAGCAGATCATCGACCTGCTGGCGCTGATGGGCGATACCGCGGACAACATCCCCGGGGTCAAGGGCGTTGGCGAGAAGACTGCGGTCGGCCTGCTGGTTGGTGTGAATGGCGGCCTCAAGGAGCTGTACGACAACCTCGACATTGTTCCGACCCTGCCGATCCGCGGCGCCAAGACCCTGCCCGCCAAGCTCCTGGAAAGCAAGGAAATGGCCTTCCTTTCCTACCAGTTGGCGACCATCAAGTGCGACGTCGAGCTGGAGGTCGGCCTGGATGACCTGCACTTGGGCCAGCCGGACTACGACAAGCTGATGGAGTTGTACACCGAGTTGGAGTTCAAGGGCTGGATCGGCGAGCTGGAACGCGAAGCCCGGCGTGCCATCCAGCCGGCGCCGGTGGCCGAGCTGGACCTGGCTGTGGCCGTGGTCGGCGACGACGCGGTAGTGGTGGCCGAGGTGGAAGTGCCGGTGGAGCCGGTCTACGAGACCATCCTCGACCAGGCCCGCTTCGACGCCTGGCTGCAGAAGCTCAAGGACGCCCCGCTGTTCGCCTTCGATACCGAAACCACCGGGATCGATGCGCACCAGGCGCAGCTGGTGGGCGTGTCTTTCGCGGTCAAGGCCTTTGAAGCGGCCTATGTTCCGCTGACCCACAGCTACCCGGACGCCCCGGCGCAACTGGACCGCAACACCGTGTTGAAGGCCCTGAAACCGCTGCTGGAAGACCCGAACAAGCTCAAGGTCGGTCAGCATGCCAAGTTCGACATGAACATTCTCGCCAACTGCGCCATCGACGGCGACCAGGCCAACGGCATCACCGTGCGCGGCGTGGCCTTCGACACCATGCTCGAATCCTACGTGCTCAACTCCACGGCGATCCGTCATGACATGGACAGCCTGGCGAAGAAGTACCTCGACTACACCACGGTGAAATTCGAGGACATTGCCGGCAAGGGCGCCAAGCAGGTGACCTTCGACAAGATCCACCTGGACAAGGCCGGCCCCTACGCCGCCGAAGACGCCGACGTAACCCTGCGTCTGCACCAGACCCTGTTCCCGCAGCTGCAGGCGATCCCGACCCTGGCCAGCGTGGTCACCGACATCGAGATGCCGCTGGTGCCGGTGCTGGCGCGCATCGAGCGCCAGGGCGCGCTGGTGGATGCCGACCTGCTCAAGGTGCAGAGCCAGGAGTTGGGCGACAAGATGGTCGAGCTGGAGCGCCAGGCCTTTGAACTGGCTGGCGAGGAATTCAACCTCGGTTCGCCGCGCCAGCTCGGCGCCATCCTCTACGACAAGTTTGGCCTGCCGGTACTGAAGAAGACCGCCAAAGGTCAGCCGTCCACCGCCGAGGAGGTGCTGGATGAACTGGCCGAGGAAGGCTATCCGCTGCCGCGGGTGCTGATGCAGTACCGCTCGCTGAGCAAGCTGAAGAGCACGTACACCGACCGCCTGCCGGAGCAGATCAACCCGCGGACCGGGCGCATCCACACCTCCTACGGTCAGGCCGTGGCGGCCACCGGGCGGCTATCGTCCAGCGACCCGAACCTGCAGAACATTCCGGTGCGCACCGCCGAAGGCCGGCGCATCCGCCAGGCGTTCGTCGCGCCCAAGGGCTACAAGCTGCTGGCGGCGGACTACTCGCAGATCGAACTGCGCATCATGGCCCACCTGTCCCGTGACGAAGGCCTGATGAACGCCTTCCGCGACGGCCTCGACGTGCACACCGCCACTGCCGCCGAGGTGTTTGGCGTTGCTCTCGACCAGGTGACCTCCGACCAGCGGCGCAGCGCCAAGGCGATCAACTTCGGCCTGATCTACGGCATGGGCGCGAAGAAACTTGGCAAGGACATCGGCGTCGAAACCAAACAGGCCAAGACCTATATCGATGCCTACTTCGCCCGCTACCCGGGCGTTCGCGAGTACATGGAACGCACCCGCAAGCAGGCCGCGGAGCAGGGCTTCGTGGAAACCCTGTTTGGCCGTCGCCTGTACCTGCCGGCGATCAACTCCAGTCGCCCGGCGGAACGCGCCGGCGCCGAGCGAACGGCGATCAACGCGCCGATGCAGGGCACTGCGGCGGACATCATCAAACGCGCCATGGTGGCGGTGGACAACTGGCTGGAAAACTCGGGGCTGGACGCTCGGGTGATCCTTCAGGTGCACGACGAACTGGTGCTGGAAGTGCGCGAGGACCTGGTCGAGCAGGTTCGCGAAGAAATCCGTCCGTACATGAGCCACGCCGCTCAACTCGATGTGCCGCTGCTGGTGGATGTGGGAATTGGCTCGAACTGGGACGAAGCGCACTGATCGTGCGGGTAAGTGCTGCGACATAAGGTCGCGGCACTTGCCGGCTCCGGAAGCCGGGCATTAAGAGATTTCCTACTTATCGCAAATAGTTTCTACACGCCCGGAACTAATCCGGTGAATCGACACTCAGAGGTACTGAATGGCTGGTGAAGCCCTTCAATGCTCCTATGTTGTGTTAAGTGTTGGCAGATATCCGGACCCCGCCCTAGCGGTTCGGAACTTGAACCCCGAACTTCCCCCTCCCCATACGAAGTCCGGGGTTTTTTTTGCCCGGAATTTACCGGGCAGCCCTTATTCCGCGGGCTTGTCAGCCAGTTCCAGCCAGCGTGCGAGCACCCCGTAGGCCTCTTCCAGGCCCTGGCGCTTGGGCGCTGAGAACAGCTGGATGGTGATGCTGTCGCCCCACCCTTTGCGGATTTGCGACTGCACCTTGAGCAGGGTGTTCTTGGCTGCGCCGAAGGTCAGCTTGTCGGCCTTGGTCAGCAGGATGTGCATCGGCATGCCACTGGCCTTCGACCAGTCGAGCATCATCTTGTCGAAGTCGGTCATGGGATGGCGCACGTCCATCATCAGGATCAGACCCTTCAACGCCTCGCGGCTGCCCAGGTAGGCCTCTAGGTGGCGCTGCCAGTGCTGCTTGAGCGGGATGGGTACTTTTGCATATCCGTAGCCCGGCAGGTCGACCAGACGCCGATCGTCGTCCAGACTGAAGAAGTTCAACAACTGGGTCCGACCCGGGGTTTTCGAGGTGCGCGCCAGGCTGGCGTGGGTCAGGGTGTTGAGGGCGCTGGACTTGCCGGCGTTCGAGCGACCGGCGAAGGCGACTTCGTAGCCTTCGTCAGGCGGACACTGGTCGACCTTGGCGGCACTGAGGGCGAATTTTGCCGTCTGGCAAAGTCCGAGGATGGGGTTTTTGACTTGCATGGGATGTCCGAAGTGAGCGTTGCCCGGGGTGGGTGCGGCAGGGTGTGTCGTTTCCGTTTCGGCAACGGGAGTATATAATGCCCTAGATTTTGTGTGCGCATTATCCCAGCGTAGGACGATGTGCACGGGGGCTCAGACTTTAAAGGTTGCGCACTAGAACGCAATGAGCTTCCAACCCTGAAGGGTCGTTCGATGACGAATTGGCTGCTTGCAATCGGTGTCTTGATACCGTTTTCCAGCGCTCAGGCTACACAGGATCCCGAGGCGTTGTACAACCGCACGTGTGCGGCCTGTCACGCCGGGCAGCTGCCACAGGCCCCCCGAGCGGGTGACCGTGCAGCCTGGGAGCCAAGGCTGGCGCAGGGTATGGAGATATTGGTCGGGCATGTAACCCAGGGTTTCAAGGCTATGCCACCGCGTGGATTGTGCATGGACTGCAGTGCCGAGGACTACCAGGCCATCATCCGTTGGATGAGCCAGTAGACCCGATACATAACTCTTTCACCCTTAGCCGTAGTTGGATTAGCTGATGAACAAACTTATCGTGAGTCTGCTGTTGACCCTGGGCGTTACAGGCGGCGTCAATGCCGCTGACAAGATCGTTGGCGATGCTACTGCCGGTCAGGCGAAAACGGCGGTTTGTGGCGCCTGTCACAATCCGGACGGCAACAGCCTGGCTCCGAACTTCCCGAAACTGGCCGGCCAGGGCGAGCGTTATCTGGTCAAGCAACTGAACGATATCAAGTCGGGCAAGCGCACCGTCCTGGAAATGACCGGTCTGCTGACCAACCTCAATGACCAGGACTTCGCCGACATCGCCGCGTACTTCGCCAGTCAGAAAGGCAGCGTTGGCGCCGCCGATCCAGCGCTGGTCAAGCGTGGTGGCGAACTGTTCAACGGTGGCGACCTGTCGAAAGGCCTGCCCGCCTGCACCGGCTGCCACTCCCCGAATGGTGCTGGCCTGGCTGCCGCCGGCTTCCCGCACCTGGGTGGCCAGCACGCGCAGTACATCACCAAGCAGCTGACCGATTTCCGCGAAGGCGATCGCACCAACGACGGCGATGCCACCACCATGCGCACCATCGCTTCCAAGCTGAGCAACAAGGACATCCAGGCACTGGCCAGCTATATCCAGGGCCTGCACTGATCCTCGGGCGCTACGTTAACGCTGCGTTAATGAGGCGTCTGGAACATGAAAAGGGTGGCTTCGGCCGCCCTTTTTTATTGTTTCTGCCGTTACACTTACGAACTCGAACCCGCCTTGGCCTGTCAGAAGACACGTCGTTCAAGGGGCGACTCAAAGACTGCTCAGGAGTGAAGCATGCGTAATCTGATTCTCAGCGCCGCGCTGGTGGCCGCCAGCGTACTCGGTATGAACGCCCAGGCTGCGGAGCCGGTGGCGGGCAAGGAATATATCGAGCTGAGCAACCCGGTGCCGGTGTCCCAGCCAGGCAAGATCGAGGTCGTCGAGCTGTTCTGGTATGGCTGCCCGCACTGCTACCACTTCGAACCGACCCTCAATCCATGGATCGACAAGCTGCCGGCCGACGTCAACTTCAAGCGCGTGCCCGCCATGTTCGGTGGCCCGTGGGACGCCCACGGCCAGATGTTCCTGACCCTCGAAGCCATGGGTGTCGAGCACAAGGTTCACGCCGCGGTATTCGATGCCATCCAGAACCAGCACAAGCGTCTGACCAAGCCTGAGGAAATGGCCGAGTTCCTGGAAACCCAGGGCGTGGACAAGGACAAGTTCCTCGCCACCTTCAACTCCTTCGCCATCAAGGGTCAGGTCAACCAGGCCAAGGAGCTGGCGAAGAAGTATGAAATCACCGGCGTGCCAAGCATGGTGGTCAATGGCAAGTACCGCTTCGACCTTGGCACTTCCGGCGGTCCGGAAGGCGTGCTGAATGTCGCCGACCAACTGATCGCCAAGGAACGCGCCGCTAAGTAAGCGGCGAGCACCATGGCACGCTGGAGAAGCGAGCGGGTCGTTGGCCTGTGTGATCCACGGGTCAACGAGCACCATCTGGGCGACGACAACCTGCCGCAGGACGGTCGCCTGCGCTTGCTCAGCTTCAACATCCAGGTCGGGATCAGCACCGAGCGCTACCGGCACTACGTGACCCGCAGTTGGCAGCACCTGCTGCCGCACACCGGACGCTCCGGCAACCTGCAGAAGATCGGCCAGTTGCTCAACGATTTCGACCTGGTCGCTCTGCAGGAAGCCGATGGCGGCAGCCTGCGCTCGGGCTACGTGAACCAGGTCGAGCACCTGGCTCACCTCGGTGCCTTTCCCTACTGGTACCAGCAGCTCAACCGCAACCTCGGGCGTTTTGCCCAGCACAGCAATGGCGTGCTCAGTCGCCTGAAACCGCAGTTGCTGGAAGATCACCCGCTGCCAGGCCCGGCCGGACGCGGGGCGATCCTGGTGCGCTTCGGCGAAGGCGAGGATGCCCTGGTGGTGGTGATGATGCACCTTGCCCTGGGCTCCAAGACCCGCGCCCGGCAACTGGCCTATATCCGCGAGCTGATCAGCGGCTACCGGCACCAGGTGCTGATGGGTGACATGAACACCCACGCCACCGACCTGCTGCAACACTCGCCCCTGCGCGACCTCGGCCTGATCGCCCCGCAGGTCGAAGCGACCTTCCCCAGCTGGCGTCCACAACGTTGCCTGGATCACATTCTGCTCAGTCCGAGCTTGACGCTGGAGCGCGTCGAAGTCCTTTCCCAGCCAATCTCCGATCATTTACCGGTCGCGGTTGAGATTCGTTTGCCTGATGCTCTGACTGTGGATACGCTTCCGGTTTTGCGTTAGTCCGCGGGTCCGGGCATGAGCGACGAAGCAGAACGCTGGAAAGAGAAATACCTCAAGAGCATCGAACAGCAGGAAAAGCTGGAGCGCCGTTGGGAGGCCCGGCTCGACTTGTTGCGTCGCGGCCTCGTGCGCAGCACCCTGGCCGCTGAAGGCAGCGACAAGGTGGTCGACGAGTGCATGAAGGAAATGCGCGACGTCATTCGCACCGACAACATGGACGCCGCCCTCGCTGGCCTTATCCCCCGCCTCGAAAAAGCCGTGCTCGACTCCGAGCAGCGCCGGGCGACCCGCGTGACCCAGGTGACCACCGCGCTGACCTCACTGGTCAACCAGTTGCAGGTGCTGTCGCTGCCGAGCGAAGTCCGGCGGCCGTTGAAGAAGCTCGGCAAGCAGGTGGAAACCCGCGCCGGCCAGTCGCGGGAAGTGCCGTTGCTGCTGAGCGAGCTGAGCAAGCTGCAGGGCGAAGCCCTCGGCGCGCTGACCAATCCTGAAGAGCACAACAAGCCTGGTTTTTTGCAACGCCTGTTCGGTGGCCGTGATGCTGCGGTCGAGCCGGTTGCGGAAAGCCCCGTGTCAGAGCAGTTGGCACCTGCGCCAGCACGCAAACCCGAGGCGCCGCCGATCGCCGACGTCGACGAGTTGAGCCCGTCCCCGCAGACGCCGGAACCGCCGGAACCGCCGCGTGCGGGCCCGGTCCTGGTCGAAGCCGAACCGATGGTGCTGATCCAGCCGGTGGTCGAGGAGCCCGCTGCGGACGAAACCGTGGAGGCTGTCGTCGAACCAGAGCCTGAGGTCGAGGCGCAAGTGGAGCCCGAGGCAGCCGAAGCGGTTACCGAGTCCGCCGCTGAACCCCCTGTGCCAGAGCCTGAGGCAGTCGACTCCAGCGAACCGGAGATGACCCCGGAAGAGCTGTTCTATTCCCTGCCTGACGGCACCGAACCGACCTACAGCTCGGTTGCCGCCCATATCGAGGACACCCTGCTCGGCCTGCTCGACGACCTTAGCCTGCCCGAGCGCCACCGCCCCCAGGCCGAGTCGATGCGTGAGCGCCTGGAGCACGGCCTGAACTGGTACGAACTGCTGCCGGTGCTGGATGACCTTGCCGTGCTGATGCTGGCCATCACCGACAGCGGTCAACACGAGTTCGAAGCCTACCTGCAACAGCTCAACGAGCGCCTGGAGTCGTTCCAGAGCCATCTGCAGGAGGCCAGCGAAGGCCATGCCGACAACCAGTCCGCCGAGCGCGACCTGAACACCCAACTGCGCGAACAGGTCGATGGCCTGCACAGCAGCGTGCAGGGCGCGGCGGATCTCGACAGCCTCAAACATGTGCTGGAGGGCCGCCTTGAAGGCCTGCTTGGCACCATGGACGAACACCAGCACCAGCGAGACAAGCGCGAGCAGGAGATGGCCACGCGCCTCAAGGGCCTGTCCGAGCGGGTCGCGCATATGGAGCAGGAAGCCCAAGGCTACCGCGAGCACCTCGAGGAGCAGCGGCAGAAGGCTCTGGTCGACCCGCTCACCGGTCTGCCCAACCGTGCCGCCTGGTCCGAACGCCTGGACCTGGAAGTCGCCGACTGGACGGAAAAGGGTGGCCACCTGCTGATGGCCATCCTCGACCTCGATCACTTCAAGCGCATCAACGACAGCTACGGCCACCTGGCCGGCGACAAGGTGTTGAAGATCGTCGCCAACGAACTGCGCAAGCGCCTGCGCGCCCGGGACTTCATGGCCCGCTTCGGCGGCGAGGAGTTCGTCCTGCTGATTCCGCAGACGCCGCTTTCTGGTGGTCTACAGTTGGCGGAGAGCCTGCGCGCGGCGGTGGAAGCCTGTCCGTTCCACTTCAAGGGCGAGCGGGTCACCATCACTCTGTCGGTGGGCGTCACCGCGTTCCGTTCCGGCGAGCGCAGCGACGTGGTGCTCAAGCGCGCCGACGAAGCCCTGTACCGGGCCAAGCACCTGGGTCGCAA
Source organism: Pseudomonas sp. Con_6 (assembly GCF_059379395.1). NCBI lineage: Bacteria > Pseudomonadati > Pseudomonadota > Gammaproteobacteria > Pseudomonadales > Pseudomonadaceae > Pseudomonas > Pseudomonas sp. Con_6. The sequence continues at coordinate 154,473 of NZ_CM182011.1, forward strand.
CCGCGTCGAACAGGGGTGAGCGGCCTGACCTGAGGTACGTTATGCTATTGCATTACAGACTTCCCAGGCGTCGTCCCCTTTTCATGAAAGCGTTTTTCTCCGTCCTGCTGCTCGCGCTGTTGGCAGGCTGCACCAGCGGTCCGCAATTGCGGGTGGACCGCAGCCACACTTCGCTCAACCAGGACAGCCGCGTCCAGCTCGTCATCCTGCACTACACCAATGCCTCACTGGAGCGCTCGCTGGCCCTGTTGACCCATGGCGAAGTGAGTAGTCACTACCTGATCGGCGACGATCGCAACGCTACCGTGTATCAACTGGTCGATGAGAACCGTCGTGCCTGGCACGCTGGTGAAAGCCAGTGGGAGGGCCGGACCTGGCTGAACTCGACCTCCATCGGCATCGAGATCGTCAATCCCGGCTACACCGACACGCCGACGGGGCGGGTCTGGCACCCGTACAGCGAGGCGCAGGTGCAGTCGCTGATCCTGTTGCTCAAGGACATCGCCAGGCGCAACAACATCCAGCCACGGCACATCATTGGCCACAGCGATATCGCGCCGCTGCGCAAGCTCGACCCTGGACCGATGTTCCCGTGGAAGCGCCTTGCCGACGAAGGGCTGGGACTCTGGCCGGATGCGCGAGCGGTGGCGCAGCAGCAGGCGCGTTTCGCGGTCAATCCGCCGAGCGCGGCCTGGTATCAGCAGCAACTGGCACGGTTTGGCTATGCAGTGCCGCAGACCGGTGAATTCGATGTGGCTACCCGGCATGTGATCGCGGCGTTCCAGATGCGTTTCCGTCCGCAGCGCTTCGATGGACAGCCGGATGCGCAGACGGCTGCGATGCTTCAAGTCCTCAATACTATGCGCTAGGTCTTTCAGGGGCCAACGATGGGGCCCTGAAAGACACCGCCAAACGGCCAGGCTGACTTCCCCGGGAATTGCTATACCTCAAGGTATTCAACGGGATATTTCCGATGTCACCTGCCCTGCTGCTGCGCGGCCTGTTATATCGACCCTGGCTCCTGGCAACGCTGGCAGCCTCGGCGAGCGCCGTTTTGCTGTTGCTAGGCAGTCTGGGCGTGGCGATGCACCAGGTGCAGGTCAACGAAAGCGAGCAGATGAATGCCCGCGGCGAACGCTTTCTTGAGCGTCTGGAACAGATCTTCGGTCAGCTACGCCAGGGCGTCGATCAGCTCCAGGCTCAGTCGGTACGCGGTTGCGGCTTCGAAATGATCTCGACCCTGCAGCAGGTGGCCTTCAACAACCGCTTCGTCTACGAAGCGGCGTACACGGACGATCAGCAGACCTGCTCCAGCCGACTCGGCGACCGTACCTTCGAATCCCTGCCTCCGCCGGATATCCGCGGCCCCACCTACAGCTACTGGCTGAACACCAGCACCGAACCTGACGACAACCGTGCCGCCCTGATCCTCGGTCGCGGCCCCTTTCGCGTCTCAACCTCGCGCGGTCACCTGACAGACGTGGTCGACCTGCCTGTCGGCGGTAGCCTGCTGGTGGTGCTCGATCGAGGGGCCCGTGCCGTACCGGTATTGGGGGCGCTGCAGCACTGGCCGCCGAAAGGCGTCAACTGGCCACCAGCGACCAGCGATGCGCTGATCGAGCTGCCGGACCGCCTGCTCTATCGCATGCCGACCAAGTCCCCGGACTATCAGCTTGTACTGATTGCTCCGCGCAGTACCCAGCCGTTGAAATTGAGCGGTGTGCTCTGGTTGCTGTTCCCCGGCAGCCTGCTGCTGGCTTGGTGCATCGGCTGGGCGGTGCTGCAGCTGGTGCGGCAGAGCCGTTCGATGAGTTCGGAACTGCAGGGGGCGTTGCGTCGCGGCGAGTTGCAGGTGCTCTACCAGCCGATCTTCGAGTTGACCAGCCGCCGCTGTGTCGGCGCCGAAGCCTTGGTGCGATGGCGCCGCCCTGATGGCACGCTGACCAGCCCGGATCTGTTCATTCCGCTGGCGGAAAACACCGGACAGATCCGCCAGATCACCGATTTCGTCCTGCAACGCGTGTTCGACCAACTGGGCCAGGTACTGCGGGCCAATCCGCAACTGTACATCTCGGTTAACCTGGCGGCATGTGATGTCATGGTGCCCCGCATCGGCCGGGTCGCCGCGCGGCTGCTGGCGACCCACCATGTGGCGGCCAGCCAGATCGCCTTCGAGGTCACCGAGCGTGGGCTGATCGATGTGGTGGTGGCCAGGGACAATCTCCAGGCCTTGCGTGCGGTGGGGCATCAGGTGCTGATCGATGATTTCGGCACAGGCTATTGCAGCCTCGCCTACCTGCAGACCTTGCCAGTGGACTGCCTGAAGATCGACAAGGCCTTCATCGATGCTCTCGGTCATGACGCCGCCAGTAGCGGTGTGGCCCCGCACATCATCCGCATGGCCCATGCCCTGCAATTGCGGGTGATCGCCGAAGGCATCGAGTACGAAGACCAGGCGCTGTTGCTCAACAGTGAAGGGGTCGCCTACGGTCAGGGCTGGCTGTTCGCGCATCCCCTGAATGCGCGGCAGTTCGTCGAGCTGATTACCCGTGGCCGGCGACGCGGGCCGCGGCGGATCGATGATGAGGCCTGATCGGCATCTGAAGGTTTGACGCGGTCCTTGTGGCAGCTGGCTTGCCAACTGCCACAAGGACCGCGTCAACTTCAGACCGGCAGCGCCATATAGAACTGGGTGCCGTGATCCGGTCGCGAATACACCCCCATGCGCCCACCATGCAATTGCACGATCTCCTTGCACAACGCCAGCCCTAGGCCCGCCCCGCCTTTCTTGCGCCCGACCTGAACGAATGGTTCGAAGATCCGTCCCTGCTGGCTGTAGGCAATACCCTCGCCACTGTCCTCGACGCTGACGATCACCCGCTCGCCGTGGCGCCGGGCCTGCAGACGGATGCGTCCGCCGCTGCCGGTGTGGCGGATGGCGTTGTCCAGCAGGTTGTCGAGGACCCGGTCGAGCTGGGCGATATCCGCCTGGATCCGCGGCAATGGGGTACCCACTTCCAGTTGCAGATCGATCTGCTTGGCCGCCGCCGTGTCGGAGTACCGGACCCGGGCGCGCTCAAGCAAGTCGTCCAGGGCGCAGATGCTGCGATCCAGCTTCTGCTGGCCGCTCTGGTAGCGGGAGAAGTTGAGCAGGTCGTTGATCAGTTGGGTCAGGCGCTGCATTTCTTCGCCGATAGTGTCCAGCAGGTCGCCTTCACGGGATTGCTCGGGAAACTTGACCCGTTCACGCAGCAGGCCGAAGGCCATGTGCATGCCGGTGACCGGCGTGCGCAACTCATGGGAGGCGCGCAGGACGAATTCGCTGCGTACCCGCTCGAAGGCGCGCTGCTCGGTGACGTCGTGCAGTACCATCACTGCGCCGAGGATCTGCCCGTCCGGGCGGCACACCGGGGTCAGGCTGTAGGTCAGGACACGGTTTTCCTTGTCGATCTCCAGGTGCAGGTCTTCCGGCACCCGCTCCAGGCTGCCGCCGCGCAGGACCAAGTGCAGTTGCTGGTCCAGCTCCGGCCGCTGCAGGGCCTCGCCGAGGCGGTTGCCTGCGCGCGAGTCGTCCCAACCGAGCTGGCGCTGGGCCACCGGGTTGAGGTGTTCCAGGCGGCCCTGTCGGTCGATGATCAGCAGGCCGTCGTCGATGCTGTCGAGCACTGCCTGCAAGCGCTGCTGGCCGGCCAGCAGTTCATCGACATTGGTCGCCTGGTGCTCGCGCAGGGCCTCGGCCATAAGACCGAAGCGCTTGGTCAGCTGGTTGATTTCCAGGGCCGAGGTCACCGGCAGGGTCACATCGAAGTTGCCCAGGCCGACCTGGTCGGCGGCGCTGGCCAGGGCCTCGATCGGCTGGCCGAAGCGCCGGGCAATGCCGTGGGCGGTGAGAAAACCGAGGGCCAGAACCGCCAGGCCGACCAGTCCGAGCACGCCAGACATCAGCACCGCACGATCCCGCGAGACCTTCTCGGCGCTGCGGATCTGCTCCACCGCCTGCTTGTGCGAGTCGATGAGGGTCCCGCGCAGGGCACCGAAGGCTTGGCCCAGCGGCTCGTCGACACTCAGGCTGAGGGCCGGGTTGCGGGTTTCGCGCAGGCTCTCGAGGAACCGCTGGAACTCGCGGTTGGCCCGGGAGAAATCGTCGCTGCCCTCGGTCTCCTGCTCGTGGCGCAAACCCTCGTCGAGCAGTTGCTGGAACTGCGTCTGCAGCCCGGCAAGGACCGTCGGGTCAGCGCCGTCGTCGAGGATCTGGGTCAACTGGTCGCTGAGGTTCTGTCGCAGCTTCAGGCCCATGTCCAGGACGAAGGCGTTGTTGCGGATCAGCGTCTGCTGCGAACTGGCCATCTGTTGCACGCTGACCAGGCTCAGCAGCAGGCCCAGCAGGGCCACGGTCATCAGCGCCGAAATGCTGAGGAAGAGCCGTGTCCGCAGCTTCATCGCCCACTTCATAGGTTGTACTGCTTGCGCTTGCGGTACAGGGTCGAGGCGTCGATGCCGAGGGTTTTGGCGGCCTGGTCGAGAGTGTCGCTGGTGGCCAGTACCGCGCCGATATGCGCGCGCTCCAGTTCATCCAGGCTCAGCGCGGCACCGATGCGCGGGGCGTTGCTGGTGGGTTGCTCGGCCATGCCCAGGTGGCTGATCTCGACCTTTTCCTGCGGGCAGATGATGCTGGCGCGCTCGATGACGTTGCGCAGCTCGCGGATGTTGCCCGGCCAGCGGTAGTTGAGCAGTGCCGCGCGGGCCTCGTCGCTGAAGCCCCGGGCCGGCCGTGAGTATTCCTTGACGAAGCGGGCGAGGAAACGCTCGGCCAGGGTCAGGATGTCCTCGCTGCGTTCGCGCAGCGGCGGCAGGTGCAGGGTGATGACGTTGAGGCGGTAGAGCAGGTCTTCACGGAAACGGCCGTCGCGAACCATATCCTCGAGGTTGAGGTTGGTCGCGGCGAGGATGCGCACGTCGGCACGGCGGGTCACCGGGTCGCCGACCCGCTCGTATTCCTTGTCCTGGATAAAGCGCAGCAGCTTGGGCTGCAGGGTCAGCGGGAAGTCGCCGATCTCGTCGAGGAACAGGGTGCCGCCGTCGGCCTGGTTGACCCGGCCCAGGGTGCTTTCGCTGGCCCCGGTAAAGGCGCCGCGACTATGGCCGAACAGTTCGCTTTCCATCAGTTCGGCGGTCAGCGACGGGCAGTTGATGGTTACGCAGGCCTTGCGCGCACGCTTGCTCCAGCCGTGGATGGCGCGGGCCAACTCGCCTTTACCCGTCCCGGACTCGCCGAGGATAAGGATGTTCGCGTCGGTGGTGGCGACCTGTCGGGCGGTTTCCAGCACCACCATCATGGCCGGGCTGTGGGAATCCAGGCCGTCCTTGGGCTTGCGCACTTCGCCTTCCAGGGCTTCCAGGCGGGCGGAGAGCTGACGCACTTCCAACTGCTTGGCGGTAGCCAGGCGCAGTTGGTCGGGGCTGCAGGGCTTGACCAGGTAATCGGCGGCGCCGGCCTGGATTGCGTCCACTGCAGTGTCCACGGCGGAGTGGGCGGTGACGATCACCACCCGCATCCACGGTGCCTGGATGCGCATCTGCGCCAGCACGTCGAGGCCGTTGTCCTCGCCCAGGCGAAGGTCGAGGAAACACAGGTCGAATACCTGCCGCTGCAGCAGGGTCTCGGCCTGCGCCGCGCTGTTCGCGGTGGCGACGGTATAGCCCTCGTCCTCCAGGCAATAACGGAAGGTACGCAAAATGGCGGACTCGTCGTCCACCAACAGAATGCGGCCTTGAGGGTCAGGGGCTGACTCCATTTTCCTGCGCTCCTTAGGAATTATCTTGGTTAGTGTCGGAAAAATCGGGCAAGTTGCATGGTTGATTCTGATTCATTCCTTCCATTGCATGCTAGCTCGCTGTTTTCAACCGTCTGTCGGGGTTTTTGACGCGGGAAAACCGTCGCCCGTCATGCAAAACGCACGACCGCACCGGGGGGCATCGTGCAGGATGCGCCCCAGAGGCTATCTCGTGTAATCGTAAGTTATTGATTTATAACGATAAATTAAAATATGAAAGTCTGGCATGCAGGCTGCAATGACTCTTCCAGGTCATAACAAGATGCAGCAAGAGGAGCCCGGCACATGAAACGTACCCTCGCCGCCCTGGTGCTTATATCGCCACATCATTTGCGTCAGGCGCTGTTTTGCGTGCTGGCACTGCTGTTGACACTGGTGGCCGGGCAATTGCAGCACGCCTGGCAGACGAAACAGGTCGACAGCCAACTCGCTACCCAGGTCGCGCGCATTCATGAAAGCCGCGCCATGCCATTACCCACCGCTCCCGTGATGCGCTCCCGGGCGCTCCCCGCCGCCAGCGCGCAGGAAACCGCGCCGGTCGAGCGCTGGGTGTTTTAAGCGAGAGCGAGACGGAACCTTTTCCAAAACAGAAGGAGAATCACCATGTTGAGTTGGGCCATCACCTTCCTGATCATCGCCATTGTCGCTGCCGTGCTGGGCTTCGGTGGTATCGCCGGCGCCGCTACCGGTATCGCGAAGATCCTCTTCATTATCTTCCTGGTGCTGTTCGTGGCTTCCTTCTTCTTTGGTCGTCGCGGTCGAGGCTGAGTCAATGAAAGGCGTGATACGCAACGCCCTGGCCGTCGCTCTGTTGCTGGGCGGCGGTTCGGCGGCAATGGCGGCCAATGACGGCCAGGTCCGGGCCAGCGAACTGCTCGGCTCGGACCCCGAGTATCGGGAAACCTGGCAGGACGTGGTCAAGAAGGAGGAGCGCTTGCCGGATTGGGTGATCAATCTGAGCGGCGTGTCCGAGCAGCAAATGTCCGCGGTCGAGGAAGAGGGCGACAAGTATCTGGTGGGGCCGGTCTGCGAGAGCGCCGGCAAGTGCCTGAACAAGCGCTTGATCGTGGCCTTCAGTTGGGACAAGGACAAGGCCTACGGCATGTTGGTCGAGGTGCCCGAAGGGCTGCCAGCCGACAAGTCGCCGACCCGCCATGCCGACTATCGCTGGATCGGCAAGCCCGACGAAGGCATGCAGGCTATGCTCAGGGAACAGCTCAAACGTGATCCGAACTGGTACTGAGGCGCCGCCGGGCGCATCAGTGCTCTAGCGGAAGCTGAACTTTTCTGCCGTTCTGGCTTCCATGCTGCGGCCACCCGAGGAAGGTGACCGCATGACCAAGGGGCCGGGCCGCTCTGATTGTTGCAGGATCGGAGGGGCCTAGGGGTACAAGGAGTGCCTCCGCCGAGGGCCGGGTCAGGCAAGCAATGCCGGGAACGGGTCTGTCAGGTGTTCTGGAAACGGAACGGCTTGAACGGACCCTCCCGGCAGCATCTCTTCCGTCATTTCCTTCCGGCAGATGGCAAATCGGTCACCCGCTCGTCCGTCCGGGAAATTTTTTTCGCGATTTTTCTGACGCTGCATCGGCCATTTTCACCCATTCGGATTGTCGAACACTGACGCTTTTCTAGTAATGGTTACCCTGCGAATCGGCCGCAATATGGCGGATCGGTCCTATTCGGAATTCCGAACACCTCCTTTGCAACCCTTTGAGACGCCCGTTTTTCGGCAAAAAAGTCATGCCGATTCGGCATGGGCTACTCGTTTCCGGCATTAGACTGGGCCCCTTCCCCCCTGAATAGTTGCGCCTTTTTTCGCCAGCCGGCGTTCGTATCCGTTCGCTCGCGACGACCCTGCGCGGTGTCGTTGGCTGTCGCCGAAGAAGGTTTCAGAAAGGCTTTCAGCCGCTCTGGAATGCCGGTTGCAGCGCAATGCCCGTGTCCACTTGAACAAAAAGGTAATGACATGAAGAAGGCAAAACTGAGCCTCGCCTGGCAGATCCTCATCGGTCTGATGCTGGGTATCGCCATCGGCGCCTTGCTGAATCACTTCAGTGCAGAAAAGGCATGGTGGATCAGCAACGTCCTGCAGCCGGCCGGTGACATCTTCATTCGCCTGATCAAGATGATCGTCATCCCCATCGTGATTTCGTCGCTGATCGTGGGTATAGCCGGGGTAGGCGACGCGAAGAAACTTGGCAGTATCGGCCTCAAGACCATCATCTACTTCGAGATCGTCACCACCATCGCCATCGTGGTCGGCCTGGTCCTGGCCAACCTGTTCCACCCGGGTGCCGGCATCGACATGAGCACCCTGGGCACCGTGGACATCTCCAAGTACCAGGCCACTGCGGCCGAGGTACAGCATGAACACGCGTTCATCGAGACCATCCTCAACCTGATTCCGTCGAATATCTTCGCGGCGCTGATGCGCGGTGAAATGCTGCCGATCATCTTCTTCTCGGTGCTGTTCGGCCTGGGCCTGTCGAGCCTCAACGCGGAAATCCGCGACCCGCTGGTGAAGACCTTCCAGGGCGTTTCCGAAGCCATGTTCAAGGTCACCCACATGATCATGAACTACGCCCCGATCGGCGTATTCGCCCTGATCGCCGTGACCGTCGCCAACTTCGGCTTCGCCTCGCTGCTGCCGCTGGCCAAGCTGGTGCTGCTGGTGTACTTCGCCATCGCCTTCTTTGCCTTCATGGTGCTGGGCCTGGTGGCGCGCCTGTTCGGCTTCTCGATCATCAAGCTGATGCGCATCTTCAAGGACGAACTGGTCCTGGCCTACTCCACCGCCAGCTCCGAAACCGTGCTGCCGCGGGTCATCGAGAAGATGGAAGCCTACGGTGCGCCGAAGGCCATCTGCAGCTTCGTGGTACCGACCGGCTACTCGTTCAATCTCGACGGTTCGACCCTGTACCAGAGCATCGCGGCGATCTTCATCGCCCAGCTGTACGGCATCGATCTGTCGATCAGCCAGCAACTGCTGCTGGTGCTGACCCTGATGGTTACCTCCAAGGGTATCGCCGGCGTGCCGGGCGTGTCCTTCGTGGTCCTGCTGGCCACCCTGGGCAGCGTCGGCATTCCGCTGGAAGGCCTGGCCTTCATCGCTGGTGTCGACCGCATCATGGACATGGCGCGTACCGCGCTGAACGTGATTGGCAATGCCCTGGCGGTGCTGGTGATCGCCCGTTGGGAAGGCATGTACGACGCCGAGAAAGGCCAGAAGTACTGGAACTCGCTGCCGCACTGGCGCAGCAAGGAAGCGGTTGCCGAAGGCAAGACCGTCAATTCCTGAGTCCTGCCTGACCTGAAGAAAGCCCCGACCCGTCGGGGCTTTTTGTATCCGGTCGCCGTGACGCGGACCCAGTGGGAGCGGGTTTACCCGCGATTACGATAGTGAGTTCACCACCGCAATCGCGGGTAAACCCGCTCCCACAAGGTCCGCGCCGTACCTTCGATGACGACACCACTTCAGGTGGCCGCTATCATTCAGCCCATCTGCAAGGGGACTTTCGAATGCTCAACGGCCTGTGGCTCGGTTTTTTCGTGGTGGCGGCCATTTCCGCCCTGGCCCAGTGGCTGGTAGGAGGGAACGCGGGGATCTTCGCGGCGATGGTGGAAAGCATCTTCGCCATGGCCAAGCTCTCGGTGGAAGTCATGGTCCTGCTGTTCGGTACCCTGACCCTCTGGCTGGGCTTTCTGAAGATCGCCGAGCAGGCCGGCATCGTCGAATGGCTGGCAAAGGTCCTCGGCCCGTTGTTCCGCCGCCTGATGCCGGAAGTCCCGCCCGGCCACCCGGCTCTCGGCCTGATCACCCTCAACTTCGCCGCCAACGGCCTGGGCCTGGATAACGCGGCCACGCCCATCGGCCTAAAGGCCATGCGCGCGCTGCAGGAACTGAACCCCAGCCCGACCACCGCCAGCAATGCGCAGATCCTGTTCCTGGTGCTTAACGCCTCGTCCCTGACCCTGCTGCCGGTGACTATCTTCATGTACCGCGCCCAGCAAGGCGCCATGGATCCGACCCTGGTGTTCCTGCCGATCCTGCTCGCCACCAGCTGTTCGACCCTGGTCGGCCTGCTCTCGGTGGCCATCGTCCAGCGTCTGCGCCTGTGGGACCCGGTGGTGCTCGCTTACCTGGTGCCCGGCGCGCTGTTGCTCGGCGGGTTCATGGCCTTGCTGGCGACCCTGTCCGCCACCGCTCTGGCCAGCCTGTCGTCGATCCTCGGCAACCTGACCCTGTTCGGCCTGATCATGCTGTTCCTGTTGATTGGCGCGCTGAAGAAGGTAAAGGTGTACGAAACCTTCGTCGAAGGCGCCAAGGAAGGCTTCGACGTGGCCAAGAACCTGCTGCCGTATCTGGTGGCGATGCTCTGCGCCGTTGGCGTGCTGCGTGCCTCCGGGGCTCTGGAGTTCGGCCTCGACGGTATTCGCCACACGGTGGAATGGCTGGGCTGGGACACCCGCTTCGTCGACGCCCTGCCCACCGCCATGGTCAAGCCGTTCTCCGGCAGCGCGGCGCGGGCAATGCTGATCGAGACCATGCAGACCCATGGCGTCGACAGCTTCCCGGCCCTGGTCGCGGCCACGGTGCAGGGCAGCACCGAAACCACCTTCTACGTGCTGGCGGTGTACTTCGGCGCCGTCGGCATCCAGCGCACCCGCCATGCCGTGGGCTGCGCCCTGCTCGCCGAACTGGCCGGGGTGCTGGGCGCCATCGGCGTCTGCTACTGGTTCTTCGCCTGACGGTACTGATTGCCCTGATCCAGGGTCCAGTCCAGCAGTTGCGCGGTCAGTTTGTCGGTGGCCTGGCCCAGCCCGGCCACCACCGCCGGCACGCTCTTGTCGGCCTGGGGCTGGCGCACTTCGAAAATGCGGCTGGTCAGCGTGCGCTGGCTGCGCCCATCCACCAGCCGGGCATCGAGGCGCACCACCACGTCGATGCCCTGCGCCGTGTACTCGCTCTGGAACGCCTGCAGCTCGCCCACCAGCTCGAAATCCGATTGCAGGTTGCTGTCGTCGGCGCTCAGCCGCGGCACCCGACCGTCACGCTGGAAGGCATCGAGGATACGGTTGCGCAGCAAGGCCGGTGCCGGATCGGTCCAGCGCGCGCCCTTGTAGCTGCTGAGCACGTTGCCCTGCGGCACCACGGCGATGCGCGGCACGTTCAGCGCGTCACTGGTGATCGGCTTGTTGACCCGCAGCGACCAGTTTACCGGCGCCGCCGCAGAACGCGCCGCGGCCGTCGCCGGCAGGCGGTAGACGTCGGCATTCTCCGCCTGCGGGAGGATCGAGCAGGCGCTGCTCAGGCTGATCAACAGGGCCAGGGACAGGCGGCTGGCGAGGCTCATGGCTCAAACTCCTTGCTTTGGTCACGGCCGAGCAGGTAGCCGCTGGGGTTGGCCTCAAGGCGTCGGGAGATGGCCTTGAGCGAGTTGAGGGTGTCGCGCAGTTCACGCAGCGCTGGCGACAGGTCGCGAAAGCCCTGGGCGCCGCTGTCGAGGGCTTCGCGGTTGCTTTCCAGCAGGGCGTTGAGGGTCGCGGTGCTCTGCGCCAGGGACTTCATCGCGTCGTCGGCACTGCGAGCGATTTCCGGCCCGCGGCTGCCCAGCAACTGGTTGGCATTGCGCATCAGCTCGCCAGTTTGCTCCAGCGCGGTGCCGGCCTGCTTGCCCAGGCTCGACAGCTGCTTGATCGCCTGGCTGATGTCGTCGCGTTGGGCGGCGACGGCGCCGGTGGTCTGTTCCAGGTTGGCCAGGGTGGCGCTGAGGCGATCGGTGTTTTCCCGGGAGAACAGACGATTGGCGTTGTGCAGCAGCAGGTTGATGTTGGTCACCAGGTCGCTGCTGTCGGTCAGCAGGCGCGAGATCGGCGACGGCGTGGCGACGATGATCGGTAGCTTGCCGCCCTTGCCTTCCAGCGGCGGGCTGTCCGGGGTGCCGCCGCTGAGCTGGATCAGCGAGGTGCCGGTGACCCCTGTGAGGGTCAGCTTGGCCTGGGTGTCCTGTTTCACCGGGGTGTCGGCGTTGAGGCGGATATGCGCCAGCACCCGGCGCGGGTCGCTGGGGTCGAGGCGCAGGCTCATCACGTCGCCCACCTTGATCCCGCTGTACTGCACGGCGCTGCCGCGGGACAGGCCGGTGACCGCCTCGTTGAACACCACCTCGTAGTCCTTGAAGGTCGAGTCGACGCTGGACTTGGCCAGCCACAGGCCGAAGAGCATGGCGCCGGCCACCACCAGCACGGTGACCATGCCGATCAGCACATGATGTGCACGGGTTTCCATCTCAATTCTCCTTCAGCGCTTTCGCGGCGGTGTAGGCCGCACGGCCACGGGGGCCATGGAAATATTCGTGAATCCACGGTTCGTCGTACGCCGCCACCTCGTCGATCGGCGCGGCCACCAGCACCTTCTTCTGCGCCAGCACGGCGACGCGGTCGCTGATGGTGTAGAGCGTGTCGAGGTCGTGGGTGATGAGGAACACGCTTAGGCCCAGGGCGTCGCGCAGGGTCAGGATCAACTGGTCGAAGGCCGCGGCGCCGATGGGGTCGAGGCCGGCGGTGGGTTCGTCGAGAAAGAGGATGTCCGGGTCCAGGGCCAGGGCGCGGGCCAGGGCGGCGCGCTTGATCATGCCGCCGGACAGCGAGGCGGGGAATTTGTCCGCCGCTGACTGCGGCAGGCCGGCCAGGGCCAGCTTGACCCCGGCCAGGTGCTCGGCGTCATCGCGGCTCAGGCCCGCGTGCTCGATCAGCGGCAAAGCGACGTTCTCGGTGACAGTCAGCGATGAAAACAGCGCGCCCTTCTGGAACAGCACGCCGAAGCGTCGTTCGATCAGCGAGCGCTGCTGCTCGCTGGCGCTGGACAGGTCCTCGCCGAACACCCGCACCTGGCCCTCGTTGGGCCGGCGCAGACCGACGATGCTGCGCAGCAATACCGACTTGCCGCTGCCGGAGCCGCCGACCACGGAGAGGATCTCGCCGCGGTACAGGTCGAGATCGAGGTTCTCGTGCACGCTCTGCGGGCCGAAGCGGTTGCACAGGCCGCGGACTTCGATGACTTTTTCCCGCGGGTCGTCGCTCACCAGCCCATCTCCATGAAGAACAGCGCGGCCACGGCGTCGAGCATGATCACCACAAAGATCGACTGGACCACCGCCGAGGTGGTGTGGGCGCCGACCGATTCGGCGCTACCGCTGACCTTGAAGCCTTCCAGGCAGCCGATGGCGGCGATCAGGAAGGCGAAGAACGGTGCCTTGACCAGGCCGACCAGGAAGTGCTGCACGCCGATATCGCTTTCCAGCAGCGAGAGGAACATGGCCGGCGAGATATCCAGCGACAGCGCGCAGACCACGCCGCCGCCAATGATGCCGCAGAGCATGGCGAGGAAGGTCAGCAACGGCAGGGCGATCAGCAGCGCCAGCACCCGCGGAATCACCAGCATTTCCACCGGATCGAGGCCCAGGGTACGAATCGCGTCGATTTCCTCGTTGGCCTTCATCGAGCCGATCTGTGCGGTGAAGGCGCTGGCGGTGCGGCCGGCCATGAGGATGGCGGTGAGCAGCACGCCGAATTCACGCAGGAAGGAGAACGCCACCAGGTCCACGGTGAAGATGCTGGCGCCGAAGCTGGCTAGCACCGTGGCGCCGAGGAAGGCCACTACTGCGCCGACCAGGAAGGTCAGCAGGGCAACGATAGGCGCGGCGTCGAGGCCGGTCTGTTCGATATGGGCGACCACCGGGGTGATGCGCCAGCGTTTCGGCTGGAAGGCGCGGGTGACCAGGGTAGCGATGATCAGGCCGATGAAGCCGAGCAGTTGCCGGCTGTCCTGATAGAGGGTGTCCACTGCGGCGCCGATGCGTGCCAGCAATTGGGTCAGGACCGGGATCTCCGGATGCCGGGGCGGGATGCAGAATTCGTTGAGCGACCACTGCACGCTGTGCAGCAGGTGGCGGCTGGCTTCGGGTAGCGGGCTGTCGGCTTCCAGTTGCTTGAGGCGCTGCGGACCGAGCAGCTCGACCAGCAGTGAGGCGCCGGCGGTGTCGAGCTTGCCGAGTTGGCTCAGGTCTACCGAAGCCTCTTCGCCGAACTGGCCGCCGAGGACGCTGGCGCTGTGCTTGAGGCTGGCGTAGTTGGCCAGGGTCCAGTCGCCGCTGAGCCGCAGGCAGGGCGGGCTGCTACTGGTGTCGAGGATGGCGCTGGCGGGGCTGGGAAGGCTGGTCATAGGCTCCGTTCGTTCCAGGGCGCGTCGGTGCGCCGCCCGTCAGCATAGCGCCACTAATTTGCAGGTGCTTGACTGTCGTCCACTACCCGGAAGCGCAGCACACCAATGACCTGGCCATCTTCGGTCAACACCCGCACCTGCCAGCGACCCACCGGGTTGCTCGGGAACACCTGCTTGTGGGTCCAGGCACGGTAGCCTTCCTTGCGTCCGCCGTTGATGTCCAGGGCGATGCGGTCCACCTCTTTGCCGTCGAATTGCCAGACATGGTAGATCCGCTCGTTCAGCCCGCGTGGCGCCTTGATCGCGGTGTAAGCGTAGAGCCCGGCGCTGCGGATCTGGCTGGCGGGAACTTCCTTGAGGCTGTCGCCGGGGGTGCGGTTCTGCACCTGGGTACTGATCGCCACCTCGGTCATCCACAGGGTCGCCGGCGGTACCCAGGAGCGCAGCAGCCAGCCGGCGCCGCCGACCGCCAGGGTCATCAGTACCAGGGCCACGCCGCGGCGCCAGTGGTTGATCGGGAAGCTGCTGGCCAAGCTCGGGAAGGACAGCAGCATGGCCGTGCCGAGGGCCAGCTTGAAGCTTTGCGCGGTGGTCAGGTGGAGGATGATCGGCAGCGCGGTTAGCATCGCCGCGAACAGGGTCAGGGTGTGCATGGCCATGAACAGCCAGCGCCGTGGTGCTACCCACTTGTAGTACAGCGGGTCGATGATCGAGACCAGGCCGGCGGCGCCGAGCAGGCCAGTGAAGATCAACTGGCCGCTGTTCCAGGTGGTGGTGACGAAGAAGAACGGCAGGACGAAGAACAGGCTTTCCTGGTGGATCATCTGCGTTGCATAGCGCAGCAGCGGTTGCGGGATCTCGCGCTTGAAGGTGCGGCTGAACAGCTCGGTGAAGCTGTTTTCCAGCATCAGCCAGACCCAGCTCACCAGCATGAGGATGGCCACCCAGCTGGCCAGGCTTTCCTGGCGGTCGACGAGGATGAAGCTGCCGATGCCGGAGATGAAGCCACCGAGTGCGATGACCCCGGGGTAGCGCTTGATCAGTTCGATGATGCGCTGGATGTAGATGGGCATTTGGGGGGTGTTCGCAGAGGTCTGAAAAATACGGTTACAAGGATACCTTGGATTGGGTGAGCCTGTGAGGGCCTCATCGCGGGCAACGCCCGCTCCCACAAGGATCGCGTGCGCCGCATGACCTGTGGGAGCGGGCGTTGCCCGCGATGAGGCCCTCAAGGTCGCCACAAGGCTTCAATGCCTGCGCCGGTACCAGATGCCCCCACCAATCACCACCAGCATCACCCCCAGCACGGCCATCCAGAACACCTCGTCATACCCCAGCAACGGCTTCTCCACCCTCACCCACCCGGGCTCCTTGAACAGCTCGCGCATCGCCTGGTTCGCCTCTTCCAGGCTCACTCCGCGCAAGCGCTGGGCCGGATCGACGAAGCGTCCGTCGGCATAGCCGTTCAGCGCGCCCCAGTAGTAGTCCGCCAGCGCACTGTTGCCCTGTGTGGTCCAGGCCTCGCGGGCGATGGTGGCCGCCTGGATCCGCTCGAAGGTCCGCGGATCCAGGCCCTCCTTGCGCAGGCGCTGGAGCATGGCCTCGATCACCTCCTCGGCCTCGTCCACCTGGTCCCGCTCCAGGTCGGCATTCAGGCTGAGCATCCCGCTGTCGCCAAAGGTCTCGCGCTGGCTCCATGGCCCGTAGGACAGGCCATGCTTGAGACGCAACTCGTCATACAGCGCCCAGTCCAGGTAGCGCTGCAACAGCTCCAGGGTTTCATCGTGCTCGTTGTCCAGCACCGGCTCCAGGAACATCCAGCTCAACCGCGCGCTATTGCCCAGCAAGCCACGGGTCAACGTGCGGTAGGCCTCGGCCTGGTGGGTGACGCCGTCCAGCGCCCGGCGTTCGGCGGGTTCCACCGGCTCCAGCTCGCCCCAGGTCCGCTCCAGATAGGCCGGCAACACCTTTTCCAGGCCGCCGACGACGATCAGGCTCATGTTGTTCGGCGCGTACCAGTTCTTGCGCACTTCCTCCACTTGCGCCACGGTCATGTCCTCGACGCTGGAGCGCTCGGCGCACTTCAGGCCCAGTTCCACCGCCAATTGGTCGCTCGAGCGCTGGCCGAGGTCCTGGCGGTCAAGCCAGCGTTGCAGATGCGAGTAATGCCCGCCGTCCTCGCGCTCGACGATGCGCTTGGACAGCGCCAGGTCATCGTCGTCGATCTGGGTCTGGCGGATGATCGCCAGCAGCAGGTCGAGGACCTTGCGCTGGTTGCGCGCCGGCGCCTCGATGACGAAGGTGGTATCGGCGCTGCTGGTGTAGGCGTTCCATTCACCGCCCAGGGCCTGCATGCGTCGCTCCAGGCCGCCCTCGCCGCTGTCGTCGACGCCGCTGAACAGCAGGTGTTCGAGCAGGTGCGGCAGCTCTTTCTTGTCGCAGGCAAAGTCGTCGAAGCCGATGCCCACCACGAGGCGAATCGATACATGGTCGCGCTCATAGCCTGGCTTGAGCAGCACCTGCAGGCCGTTGGGCAGCAGGTAACCCTCGACCTGGTTGCGATCGAGGGCAAAGCCGGGGGCACAGCCCAGCAACAGGCAGACGAAGATCAGGCAACGCATGAAGAACTTCCTTGAACCGGTTCGAGGCGGCACGGGGGTCACGGCGAGTGGATTTCATCCGGTACGCTGTCGATCAGCAGCCCACCCGTGTCATGACCACCGAGTACCACATAGGCACTGCTACAGAACAATGAATTCAATCTTTTCATGTCCGCGATCAGCTCCAGGTGCAGCGAGCTGGTCTCGATGCTTTGTACCACCCCGCGTTGCAGACGGCTGACATGGGCATGGGCCAGACGCCGCTCCTGAGCACGGAAGCGGCGCTTTTCCCGGAGTAACTGACGCGCGCTTTCCGGATCTGCGCTGAGGAACACCGACAGGCCCAGGCGCAGATTGGCTAGCAACTGGGCGTGCAAGCCGGTCAGTTCCTCCAGGCCCACCTCAGAGAACTCGCGGCGTTGCGAGGTCTTCTGCTGCTGGATCTTGCGCAGCATGCGTTCGATCAGGTCGCTGGCCATTTTCAGGTTCAGGGCCAGCTCGATGATTTCGGCCCAGCGCTGGCTGTCCTGCTCGCTGAGGTCTTCCCGGGGCATCTGCGCCAGATACAGCTTGATGGCGCTGTAGAGGGCATCGATATCGTCGCCGAGGGCGCGGATTTCCTGGGTCACCGTGGTTTGGGTACCGCGCAGCACGCCGTGCATGGACTCCAGCATGCTGTCCACCAGATCGCCCAGGCGCAGGGTCTCGCGCACGGCATTGGCCAGGGCCAGGCTGGGCGTGGCGAGGGCGGCGGGATCGAGGTGGCGCGGCGTGGTGTGACCATTGGGGTCCGGGCGCTCCGGCAGCAGCCAGCTGCAGACCCGCGACATGAGGTTGACGGTCGGCAACAGGGTGAGGCAGCGCAGGCTGTTGTAGAGCAGGTGGAAGCCAATCACCAATTCGGCGGGGCGGAAGTTCAGGCTGTCCATCCATTCCACCAGCGGATGCAGCAGTGGAATGGTCACCAGCAGACCGATCAGCTTGTACAGCAGGCTGCCCAGGGCCACCTGGCGCCCGGCGCTGTTGCGCATGCTGGTGCTGATGAAGGCCAGCAGGCCGCTACCGATGTTGGCGCCGATAACCAGGCCGATGGCCACCGGCAGACTGATCACCTCGGCGCCGGCCAGGGTCGCGGTCAGCAGCACCGCCGCCAGGCTGGAGTAGGAAATCATCGCGAACAGCGCGCCGACCAGGGCATCGAGGAGGATATCGCCAGTCAGCGAGGCGAACAGCACCTTCACGCCATGGGCCTTGGTGATCGGCTCGGCTGCGGCGACGATCAACTGCAAGGCGAGGATGATCAGGCCCAGGCCGATGCCCACGCGGCCGAGCTGACCGGCACGGGTCTGCTTGCGCGAGAGGAAGAAGATTACCCCGAGGAATATCAGCAGCGGCGACAGCCACGACAGGTCGAGGGTCAGCACCCGCGACATCAGTGCGGTACCGACGTCGGCCCCGAGCATCACCGCCAGTGCCGGGGTCAGTGCCATCAGGCCCTGGCCGACGAACGAGGTCACCAGCATCGCCGTGGCGTTGCTGCTCTGCACCAGGGCCGTGACGAGGATCCCGGCGACGAACGCCAGCGGCTTGCGCGCCATGTTCTGGCTGATGACGCGGCGCAGGTTGGAGCCGTATACCCGCAACACGCCGGTACGGACAATGTGTGTGCCCCAGATCAGCAGGGCGACGGCTGACAATAGATTGAGCAGGGTCAGCATGGTGGGCCCCCTGTTTTCCTGTGCCCCAGCGGGGCTAATGAACGATGTGGCGAGCCTGGCCGTGAAGACGGCGGTTGTTTCCAGTGCTCTCTTTAAGCTTTAGTCCGCCAGGGGCTGTGGCGCCAGCGTGTTTGTCACTGATCCACAAAGAAAAAAGGCCCCGAAAGGGGCCTTGGTCCAGCGAATGGCCAGTATTACTGACCCGGAATGTCCTTGCGAAGTTTCACCGGCTCGGTCGGTTCCTGGTCACGCTTCTTCGCCATTGCGGTGCGCATGCGGATGTTGATTGCCTCTACCGCCAGCGAGAAGGCCATGGCGAAGTAGACGTAGCCCTTCGGCACATGGACGTCGAAGGCCTCGGCGATCAGTACGGTACCGACCACGATCAGGAACGACAGGGCGAGCATCTTCAGCGAAGGGTGCTTGTCGATGAAGTCGCTGATGGCCTTGGCACAGAGCATCATCACCAGCACGGCGACAATGATCGCAGCGATCATTACCGGTACATGGGAAACCATGCCCACTGCGGTGATCACCGAGTCCAGGGAGAACACGATGTCGATAATGGCGATCTGGACGATGGTGAACAGGAACTTGCCGCCCGCGCCGCTGCTCGGCTCATCGGCACTCTCATCCTCGCCCTCGAGGCCGTGGTAGATCTCCTGGGAGCTTTTCCACAGCAGGAACAGGCCACCGAAGAACAGGATCAGGTCACGCCCGGAAATGCCCTGGCCCAGCACCTCGAACAGGTTGTCGGTGAGGCGCATGACCCAGGTGATCGAGAGCAGCAGCATGATCCGCGTGACCATGGCCAGGGCCAGGCCGAAGATCCGGGTACGCTGTTGCATGTGCTTGGGCATGCGGCTGACCAGGATCGAGATCATGATGATGTTGTCGATCCCGAGCACGATTTCGAGTGCGGTCAGGGTGAAAAAGGCAACCCAGATTTCCGGGCTGGTCAGCCATTCCATGTTTGTTCCTTCGAGCGTGACGTCGCGCGCCTGGTCAGCGCGCGAACGGGTTGGGTGAATCGTTTACTAGAGGCTGCTGAACAGCGGGAAAATTCCCATGAGCAGCGCGGCGAACATTATGCACAGGCAGACTAGCACTGCCCATTTCAGCGTGAAGCGCTGGTGGTCACCGAATTCGATGCCGGCCAGGGCTACCAGCAGGTAGGTGGAGGGCACCAACGGGCTGAGCAGGTGCACCGGCTGGCCGACGATCGAGGCGCGGGCCATTTCCACCGGCGAGATGCCGTAGTGGCTGGCAGCTTCCGACAGCACCGGCAGCACGCCGTAGTAGAAGGCATCGTTGGACATGAAGAAGGTGAACGGCATGCTCACGATCGCCGTGATCACCGCCAGGTACGGGCCCAAGGCATCCGGGATCACCGCCAGCAGGCTTTTGGACATGGCCTCGACCATGCCGGTGCCGGAGAGGATGCCGGTGAAGATGCCGGCGGCGAAGATCAGGCCGGTTACCGCCAGCACGCTGCCCGCGTGGGCGGCGATGCGGTCCTTCTGCTGCTGCAGGCACGGGTAGTTGACGATCATCGCGATGCTGAAGGCGATCATGAACAGCACTGGCAGCGGCAGCAGGCCGGCGATCAGCGCCACCATCAGGGCGGCGGTCAGGGCGCCGTTGAACCACAGCAGCTTGGGACGGCGGGCGTCCGGGTACTGGGAAACAGTGATTTCGCTGTGGTCGACCTCGTCACCTGGCAGGTGCAGTTCGCCGAGGCGGGCGCGTTCGCGCTTGCCGTACATGTAGGCGATGACCAGGATGGCCACGACGCCGGCGAGCATGGCCGGAATCATCGGCACGAAGATGTCCGACGGGTCGACATGCAGGGCGCTGGCGGCGCGGGCGGTCGGGCCGCCCCAGGGGGTCATGTTCATCACCCCGCCGGCGAGGATGATCAGGCCGGCCATGATCCGCGGGCTCATGCCCAGGCGGCTGTACAACGGCAGCATGGCGGCGCAGCAGATCATGTAGGTGGTGGCGCCGTCACCGTCGAGGGAGACGACCAGGGCCAGTACGGCGGTGCCGACCGAGACTTTCAGCGGGTCGCCCTTGACCAGCTTGAGGATCTTGCGCACGGCGGGGTCGAACAGGCCGGAGTCGATCATCAGGGCGAAATACAGGATGGCGAACATCAGCATGACGCCGGTCGGCGCGAGCTTGCTGATGCCTTCGAGCATCATTGGGCCGATCTTGGCGGAGAAGCCGCCGAACAGGGCGAACAGGATCGGTACCAGGATCAGCGCGATCAAGGCCGACAGGCGCTTGGTCATGATCAGGTACATGAAGGTGATGACCATGGCGAAGCCGAGGAAGGTCAGCATGGGCGTACTCCAGGGATAGTGCGTCGGGATGGGGACGTGACGGACGGATCAGCGGGTGGGGCGCTGGGTCTGGAGTAGCAGGGGGAATTGCGGGCGCAGGTAGGGACGGAAGGACATCAGAATCACCATTGTTTTTGTTGAGTAGGCCGGGCTCCATTGAATTCAGGATGCCCTGGCGCGCCGGTCGCTATGCCGGTGGTGAGGCGATGCTAAGGGGCTAAGCTTTCAGCCAGCTTTCGAGGACTGAAAGCAGACAGGTGGTTATTTATTGATCTTCGGGCCTCATCCCCGGCAACGCCGGCTCCCACAAGGTTCAGCGGTGTACGCGATACCTGTGGGAGCCGGCGTTGCCGGCGATAGGGCCCGGGAGAACACAACATCACGGAGTGCCGAACATATGAGCCAATCACAGGAAGGCGGCTGCCATTGCGGTGCCCTGCGCTACCGGGTCCAGGGCCCGCTGACCGACGTCGCCCACTGCCACTGCTCGATCTGCCGCAAGGTCTCCGGTGGCCTGCTGATCACCTGGGCCACCGTGCCCTGCTCCGCCTTCCAGTGGCTGGCCGGCACGCCCCAGCGCTACGACTCCTCCGCCAGTTGCGTGCGCTATTTCTGCAGTCGCTGCGGCGCCCATCTGGCCCTGACCACCGACCTGAGTCCGGAATCCATCGATATCACCATCGCCACCCTGGATGATCCGGCCTGCGTCCGCCCCGACCGGCATATCTGGACCGAAAGCCGCCTGCCGTGGCTGCACCTGGATGAACACCTGCCCGGCGAGGCCCATGAGACGCTCTGACTTCAGGGCAACTCCAGCCCGCCGGCCGCCTTGTGCAGGGCCCGCAGGTGGTCACCGATCAGCTTGGTGTTGGCTTCCACCGCGCGGATTTCCTCATCGCGCTCCGGCCCCAGCAGGGCGCGGGCTTCCTTGTCGAGGTCGGTACTCAGGCTCTGTAGCTGGGCCTGGCGCTTGCTGCTGCTTTCCTCCAGCTCGCGCCGCTCGTCCGCCTGGGGCACGCCATAACCGCCCTGCCCCAGCAATTCCGCCGGTTTGCTGAGGAAGCCACTATTGGCGAGGATCTGTTGCAGGGTCTTGTTGGCCTTGTCCACGCCACCGTCATTGCGCGAACGACCGCTGAGGTACCGCTGCTTGACCTCGTCCTGGGCCAGCAGCAACTGCTGGCGCAGTGCCGCCTGTTCCAGCAACAGCATGGCGGCGCTGGTGCGCAGGTCGGCGCGCTCGAACCAGGCGCGGCGTTGCTCGGCACTCTGGTCCAGCCAGGCCTCGACGCTGTCCTGAGGGATCGGCAGATGCTGCCTGAGGACCTTGAACATGGCATCGAAACGGTCGCGGTAGGAGTCGAAGCGATAGCCCAGGCGCAGCGCCTCGCGCGGGTCGTCGAGCACGCTGGTATCCGCCAGGCCACGGCCCTGGAGTACTTCCAGCAGGCCGTTGGGCATGATGTTGTCGAGGCTGGTCAGTTGCGGGTTGCCGGTGCCGGCACGTAGCAGCTTGAGGGTCTCCACCGCGCAGTTGTTGGACAGGAAGTAATAGTTGCCGTCGTAGCTCCAGTGCATCTCCATGGCCTGGCGCACCAGGTTTTCCAGTTCGGGGCGGGACAGCTTCAGCGGCACCGAGGACAGGCTGCGCAGCTCGGTCTTGGTGTATTCGTCGATGACCTGGCCCAGAGGCAACACGAACAGCCGGGATGGATAGTCGCCCACCAGGCCGCCCCAGCTGGACAGTTGCACGTCGTTGACGAAGGCGCGGTACGACAGCACCAGGTGCTGATCCAGGTCCAGGCGGCAATCCGGGCCGCGCGGTCGGCCCGGGGCACAGATCACCAGGCGCAACATGCTGTGGCCCCAGCGACTGACCCAGTTCTGGTTGGCCTCGGCCAGCAGGTAGTCGACGGAATAGACCCGCTCCGGGTCGATCTGGCCGAGGGGTTGCTTGGCGAAGTCGTTGCCGGCGTTGAGGTAGGGCAAGGCCGTTTCGCAGGGCGGATGCGCCGGGCTCCAGCCGAAATGCTCGCTCAGGTAGGCATGCAGGGCCGGACGACGGCAGGCGTAGCTGGGGTCGAGGAGGAAGTACTCCATGTTGACCGCGACGAACTCCTTGGGGCTGCTCAGTTCATAGCTGTCCGGGGTGCGCACGTCCTGGTGGTTGTCCTGCTCGCGTTCGCCGCGGCGGCCGACGTATTGCGGCCAGCCGGCGAGATCGAGGAAGCGCGGATCGTCGCTCAGGGTGAAGCGGCGCTCTGGCTGGCCTCGGCATTCGTCGCGCAGGCCGACGTTGCCGTGGGTCTCGAACTGGCGCTTGCACTGGACGATCAGGCGGCGCTGGTCTGCCGGCCACAGGCGGGCGCGGTCGTAGATATGGGTGGTTTCGTGGAGGACGGTGGCCAACAACTCTTCGCGCACGGTGCCATGGGGGCGCCCGGTCTTCTGCGTGGCGGCGCTGCCGTCGGTGAGGCCGGGCAGGAGTCGGCGGTTGAGTTGCAGGGTCGAGACCAGCGAGGCCTGGCCGTAGACGTCCTCGGGGATGCTGTCGCTCCAGCTGACCACCACGGTGCGGTCGAGCCGGGTCTTGAAGCTGGGGGGAAATTTTTGCAGAGCTTCATCGAGCAGTGCCTGGCTGGCCTGCCTTTGCGCCGCACTCAGGCCGTCGTCTTGCAACTTCAGTTGCAGGTCGGCCAGGGCGGGCAGGCTGAGCAGCGCGAGTACGCCGCCCAGCATCCAGGCACGCAAGGGCTTCACAGGGCGAGGATGGCTTCGGCCAGGACCTGGTCGCTGGCCTGGCGGGCTTCAGGCACGCGCTGACGCAGGGTGTCGAAGGCGGCTTCCAGCTGGGCGCCACGGATATCGCCGTTGCTGGCGACGAAGCTGGCGGCGTCGTCACGGGCTTCGCGGACGACTTTCGAGTCGCGGATCGAGGTGGTGGTGTCGGACGTGAAATCGATCGACCGGCCGAAGGCGCGGACGATGATGTTGCTGGTGGCCACCAGGGTGTGCGCCTGGGCCACGTCGGCCAGCAGGAGGAAGCCGAGGGTGGCGGCGATCAGCGGGTTACGCATGGAACTTCTCCGGGGGAAAACAGGTGTGCTTATTGGACGAGAATTGCCTGCGCCAGTTCAAGGTCGCCAGCATGAAGATCGGGGTTTTCCTGGTGCAGCCGGCGCATGACCGACTCCAGCCGCGCGCCGCGGACCTGGCCGTCACTGGCGACGAAGACGGCAGCGTCGTCCCGGGCGGCCCGCACCCATTTGCGATCGAAGGGCGCGCTGGTCACCTGGCTGGTGGCGTAGCCACTGATGACGGTGCCGGCGGTGGTGGTGTCAAACGCCAGGGCCGTCCCGGGCCCGAGCAATGCAAACAGCAGAAACAGATAACGCATGGGAACGGTTGCCTTGCCAACAAGGTGACCAAGGCTATCCCAATGCAACAGCCCGGGCCAGAGCGGCTGGTCCGGGCTGTTTTGCACGCTGTTGCCGGTCAGATGGCCAGAATGGCCTGGGCTAGCTGTGCGTCGCTGGCCTGCAGGGTCGGCAGTTGCTGGCGAATGTGGGCGAAGGCGCTTTCCAGCTTCACGCCGCGGATAGCGCCGTTGCTGGCGACGAAGCTGGCAGCGTCGTCACGGGCGGCGCGTACGACCTTGTTGTCGCGGAACGAAGAGGTGACGTCGGAGGTGGCATCGGAGGTGGCCTTCAGGGCGCCCACCAGGGAATCGGTGGTCACGACGAAGCTCGTTGCGTGTGCGGTGGAAGCCAGGGCCAGCAACAGGGCGGCGCCGAGCAGGCGGGTGCGGATCATGGTCGATCTCCTCGGGGGTGGGACGAATCAGGCGGTTGCAAAAAAGCGTAACACGTAACAAGCGAAACGCCGTTTGGTTCAACTGTTAAGCTTGATTTGTGTTTTTGTAAAACTGTACTGGTCTCTGGGTTGGGCGCTCTATTCTGCGTCTTCCAGAACGAAAAAACCCGTCAGCAGTCACCTGCGACGGGTTTTTCGGAATTCGGTGCCGGCCGTGGCCGGCGGGCCTTGCATCAACGCCAGAACGGCTTGCTCAGCTCTTCGTAGCGTTGTGCTTCGCTGATACCGGCGTCGGCCAGCAGGCGGGCATCCAGGCGAGCCAGTTGGTGGCGGCTGGAGATGCGGCGCTGCCACAGGACCAGATTGGCCAGCAGGCGCAAAGGCAGGGAAGCCTTGGATTGTTCAACGTTGCTTTCGAAAACCAGACCGGAACTGAGGGTACGTTCCATGATGTGCATCCTTCCGCTTATGGCGGCATTGAGGAGGTGATTAACTTGACTGGTGCCCATGATCCTCCTCTGTGGTCCATAACAGTAGATACAGTTCACCTGCATTGTGATGGTCCAGTTAACTGTTTAAGGGCACTGTTGCACCTGAAATGGACGAAACTGTACTGGTCTGCGTCAATATGGTGCATTTTCAAGTAAAGGAGGGGGTTTGAGGCGGGAAAATGGGGGATTTTGACCGGTACAGTAGAACAGTTTTTGTAAGTTGTTAGCCGAAAACTGTTTTAGCGATCTGTTGCAACTATGTGGAAGGCACGACGCGAACTCTATGGGAGCGGGTTTACCCGCGATTGCGATGGTGAATTCACTACCGTAATCGCAGGTAAAGCCGCTCCCATACGTCCGTGCTAAATCAAAGAGGAATCAGCCCGCCAGCATCCGCCCGGTCTCTTCCAGGTTTTCATGCCACGCCAGCGCTTCGCGCAGGATATGCGGCGTATGCCCACCCCGCTCGCAGGCGCGAGTGAAGTAGTCGTTCAACGCATCGCGGTAATCCGGGTGCACACAGTTGTCGATGATCACCCGCGCCCGCTCCCGCGGCGCCAGGCCGCGAAGGTCGGCCAGGCCCTGCTCGGTGACCAGGATGTCGACGTCATGCTCGGTATGGTCGACGTGGCTGACCATCGGCACCACGCTGGAAATCGCGCCGCCCTTGGCGATCGACTTGGTGACGAAGATGGCAAGGTGGGCGTTGCGGGCGAAGTCGCCAGAGCCGCCGATGCCGTTCATCATCCGCGTGCCGCAGACGTGGGTGGAGTTGACGTTGCCATAAAGGTCGAACTCCAGCGCGGTGTTGATGCCGATGATGCCCAAGCGCCGCACGACTTCAGGATGGTTGGAGATTTCCTGCGGACGCAGCACCAGTTTGTCCTTGTAGCGCTCGAGGTTGCCGAACACGTCGGCATTGCGCCGGCTCGACAGGGTGATCGAGCTGCCCGAGGCGAAGCCCAGTTTGCCGGCGTCGATCAGGTCGAAGGTCGAGTCCTGCAGCACTTCGGAGTACATGGTCAGGTCTTCGAACGGCGATTCGATCAGGCCGCACATCACGGCGTTGGCAATGCTGCCGATGCCGGCCTGCAGCGGGCCGAGCTTGTTGGTCATGCGCCCTGCCGCCACTTCTTCCTTGAAGAAGTTGATCAGGTGGTTGGCGATGCCCTGGGTTTCGTCGTCCGGTGGCAGTACGGTGGACGGCGAATCCGGCTGCTCGGTGATGACGATGCCGACGATCTTCGCCGGGTCGATCGGGATCGCGGTGCTGCCGATGCGGTCATCGACCTTCACCAGCGGGATCGGCGTGCGGGTCGGACGGTAGGTCGGGATATAGATGTCGTGCAGGCCTTCGAGGTTGGCGTTGTGCGCCATGTTGATCTCGATGATCACCTGCTTGGCGAAGATCGCGAAGCTCGCCGAGTTGCCCACGGAGGTGGTCGGCACGATATGGCCTTGTTCCGTGATCGCCACCGCTTCGATGACCGCGATGTCCGGCAGCTTGAGCTGCTGGTTGCGCAGTTGCTCGACGGTTTCCGACAGGTGCTGGTCGATGAACATCACCTTGCCGTCGTTGATCGCCTTGCGCAGGGTGCTGTCCACCTGAAACGGCATGCGCCGGGCGAGAACGCCGGCTTCGGTCAGTTCCTTGTCCAGGTCGTTGCCCAGGCTGGCGCCGGTCATCAGGCTGATCTTCAGCGGCTGCTGCTTGGCCCGCTCGGCCAGCGCGTGGGGAACGGCCTTGGCTTCACCGGCGCGGGTGAAACCGCTCATGCCAACGGTCATGCCATCCTGGATCAGGCCGGCGGCGTCGGCCGCGCTCATGACTTTACTGTGCAGCGAGGACAAGCGAATACGATCACGGTACATGGATTGTTATCTCGGGCTACTGAAGCTAGGTGCGCAGTCTATTGCTTTCCCGAAAACTCGTCCCGCGACCAAGGTCGTATGTGAGCCCCTGAAATAGAGCCTTCCGTCGGCGCGGCGGGCACGAAAAAGCCCCGGTCGTTGCCGAACCGGGGCTTATTGTCACAGCCGCGAAGGAGGCTTATTCCACGGCTTTGACCATGTCCTCGATGACCTTCTTGGCATCGCCGAAGACCATCATGGTCTTGTCCAGGTAGAACAGTTCGTTGTCCAGGCCAGCATAGCCGCTGGCCATCGAGCGCTTGTTGACGATGATGGTCTTGGCCTTGAAGGCCTCGAGGATCGGCATGCCGGCGATCGGCGACTTCGGATCGTTCTTCGCCGCCGGGTTGACCACGTCGTTGGCACCGAGCACCAGGACTACGTCGGCCTGGCCGAACTCGGAGTTGATGTCCTCCATCTCGAAGACCTGGTCGTACGGCACCTCAGCCTCGGCCAGCAGTACGTTCATGTGCCCGGGCATGCGCCCTGCCACCGGGTGGATCGCGTATTTCACGGTCACGCCGGCGTGGGTCAGCTTCTCGGTCAGTTCCTTCAGTGCGTGCTGCGCACGGGCCACCGCCAGGCCGTAGCCAGGGACGATGATCACGGTGTCGGCGTTGCTCAGGAGGAAGGTGGCGTCGTCGGCGGAGCCGGACTTCACCGGGCGCTGCTCCTTCGAGCCGGTCGCCGCGCCGGCATCGGTATCGCCACCGAAGCCGCCGAGGATCACGTTGAAGAACGAACGGTTCATCGCCTTGCACATGATGTAAGAGAGGATCGCACCGGACGAGCCCACCAGGGAGCCGGCGATGATCAGCATCGAGTTGTTCAGCGAGAAGCCGATACCGGCCGCCGCCCAACCCGAGTAGCTGTTGAGCATCGACACCACCACCGGCATGTCGGCGCCGCCGATCGGGATGATGATCAGCACGCCCATGACGAAGGCCAGGGCCAGCATCACGGTGAAGGCGGTGTAGTTGCCGGTGAAGGTGAACACCAGGCCGAGGCCGATGGTGGTCAGGCCCAGCACCAGGTTGAGCTTGTGCTGCCCGGCGAACTGCACCGGTGCGCCCTGGAACAGGCGGAACTTGTACTTGCCCGAGAGCTTGCCGAAGGCGATGACCGAACCGGAGAAGGTGATCGCACCGATGGCTGCGCCCAGAAACAGCTCCAGGCGGTTGCCGGTGGGGATCGGGTCGCTGATTGCGCTGACGATGCCCAGGGACTGCGGCTCGACCACCGCCGCGATGGCGATGAACACCGCAGCCAGGCCAATCATGCTGTGCATGAACGCCACCAGCTCCGGCATCTTGGTCATTTCCACGCGCTTGGCCATGATCGCGCCGGCGCTGCCGCCGATCAGCAGGCCGACGAGCACGTAGGCGATGCCGTCGGTGGCCAGCTCGGCGCCCAGCTTGTAGATCAGGCCGACGGTGGTGAACACCGCGAGGGCCATGCCGAGCATGCCGAACAGGTTGCCACGGCGCGAAGTGGTCGGGTGCGACAGGCCTTTGAGGGCCTGGATAAAGCACACCGACGCCACCAGGTAGAGAAGGGTTACCAGGTTCATGCTCATGTTTACTTCTGCCCCTCTGCCTTCGCGGCTTTCTTCTTGAACATCTCCAGCATGCGCCGGGTGACGAGGAATCCACCGAACACGTTCACCGCCGCCAGGGCGACCGCGAGGGTGCCCATGACCTTGCCCAGCGGGGTGACGGTCAGGGCGGCGGCGAGCATGGCGCCGACGATGACGATGGCGGAAATGGCGTTGGTCACCGCCATCAGCGGGGTGTGCAGCGCCGGGGTAACGTTCCAGACCACGTGGTAACCGACGTAGATCGCCAGCACGAAGATGATCAGGTTGTAGACGCCGTGGGAAATCAGCATGTCTTCCATTACGGGCTCCTTATCCGTTCTTGCGGATGACCTGGCCGTCACGGCACATCAGGCACGCGGCGACGATGTCGTCTTCGAGGTTGATGGTCAGGGCGCCGTCCTTGTCGAACAGCAGCTTCATGAAGTCCAGCAGGTTGCGTGCGTATAGCGCCGAGGCGTCGGCGCCGACCTGGGCCGGCAGGTTGGTCGGACCGACGATGGTCACGCCGTTTTCCACGACGACCTGGTCGGCGACGGTCAGCGGGCAGTTGCCACCTTGGGCCGCGGCGAGGTCGATGACCACCGAGCCAGGTTTCATCTGCGCCACGGTTTCCGCGCTGAGCAGGGTAGGTGCCTTGCGGCCCGGGATCAGCGCGGTGGTGATGACGATATCCGCCTGCTTGGCGCGCTCGTGCACGGCCAGTGCCTGGCGTTGCATCCAGCTTGCCGGCATCGGCCGGGCATAGCCGCCGACGCCTTGGGCGCACTCGCGCTCCTCGTCGGTCTCGTACGGCACATCGATGAACTTGGCGCCGAGGGATTCGATCTGCTCCTTCACCGCCGGACGCACATCCGAGGCCTCGATCACCGCACCCAGGCGCTTGGCCGTGGCGATGGCCTGCAGGCCGGCCACACCGGCACCGAGGATCAGCACGCGGGCGGCTTTCACCGTACCGGCGGCGGTCATCAGCATCGGCATGAAGCGTGGGTAGTGGTGAGCGGCGAGCAACACGGCCTTGTAGCCGGCGATGTTGGCCTGCGAGGACAGCACGTCCAGGCTCTGGGCCCGGGAAGTGCGTGGCGCGGCTTCGAGGGCGAAGGCGGTGATGCCGCATTCGGCCATCTTGGCGATGAGTTCGTTGTTGAACGGGTTGAGCATGCCCGCGAGCACGGTGCCGTTCTTGATCTGGCCCAGTTCGCTGTCGTTGGGCGCTACAACCTTGAGGACCAGCTGCGCGCCAAACGCATCGGCGGCGCTTCCAAGTACGGCGCCGGCTGCTTCATAGGCGCTGTCCGGGATGCTGGCGTTGATGCCGGCTCCGCGCTGGACGGTGACCTGATGACCCTGTCCCACCAGTTTCTTGATGGTTTCGGGAGTGGCAGCGACCCGTGTTTCGCCCGTCTGCGTTTCGAGAGGAACACCAATGTGCACGTCATTTCTCCTGCGTGATCTTTGTTGTTGAACCAGCGCACTGCGGATGGTGCGTCTGGGGCGGCCGATCAGCACGATCCCGCCTGAAAACAGACGGGGCGCGGCATTTTGCAAGCGATCTTTAGTCGTATCAATGGGTTCTGATTGGAAACTACAAACAAACTACAAGTCACCCTGTGACCGCATGTCGCACCGATACGGCCACAGCCCGTCAAATACGGGCTTTAGCGACATTAAGATAAATTTTAAAAATTTTCTGACAATTTTCGCGGATGGGACGAAAAAGGTCGTTTTCAGGCGGGGAAACCCCTGTAATCAATGGGGTTTGAGGGGGTTTTGGGGGTGAGCAAAACAGTTGTCGCCGAAGCGACATTTACGTATATCTGTAGGTGTTTAAAATTATTGACTACCAAGTCAACTAGTCCGTTTGGTCCTTGTGGGCCGCGGCATAGCGCTGTGCCTCGCTGACCAGCCAGTCGCGAAAAGCCCGCAGGGACGCCGATTCCACCTTCCGCTCCGGGATCATCAGGTAATAGGCCTTGATGCTCGACAGGGCATGGGGGTTGGCGATGACCAGGCGTCCTTCCTGCAGTTCGCGCTGGATCAGGAACGGTGGGATCAGCGCTACACCCATGTCGTGCATGGCCGCCTGGGCCAACATCGAGAATAGTTCATAGCGCGGGCCTGTCATGTCGCGGGCGACATTCATGTCCAGGCTGTCGAACCATTGCCGCCAGGCGTAGGGCCGGGTGGTCTGCTGCAGCAGCGGAAGCTGGGCGATGGCCTGCGGGGTGAGCGTGGCGTGTCGTTCGAGCAAGGCCGGGCTGCACACCGGCACCGGGTTTTCTCCCATCAGCCGGTGGGATTGCGTACCGGACCAGTCGGCATCGCCGAAGTAGATCGCGGCGTCGAAGTTCGTGTCGGCGAAGAGGAACGGGCGGGTGCGGTTGGTCAGGTTGACCGTGACTTCCGGGTGGCGTTGCTGGAAGTCCTTCAGGCGCGGCAACAGCCATTGGGTGCCGAAGGTCGGGACCACCGCCAGCTCGATGACATTGGCGCCCTGCTGGCCCATCACCGACAAGGTATCCCGTTCCACGGCATCGAGCTGAGTGGCTACCCGCCTGCTGTAGGACAGCCCGGCTTCGGTGAGCTTCACCCCGCGCCGTGAGCGGCGAAACAACTCGACATTGAGAAACTCCTCCAGTCCGCCAATCTGCCGACAGACGGCACCCTGGGTGAGGGACAGTTCCTGCGCGGCCTTGGTAAAGCTCTCGTGGCGGGCGGCGGCCTCGAAGCAGACCAGTGCCGTGGTGCTGGGGATCTTGCGCCGCATATACGTCAACCTCACTAATTGAGCGTTTAAATGGCCTTGATGACCGTTACGGAGTGAGAAATTAGCACAAGACCTTGCGCAATCCTCGTTTGTCGCCCTGCCCGTTCGGGCCTAGGATCAATGCACGAGAAAAACATTCGAGGATTCACGCATGGCCGGCAAAGCAAGCTTCAACTGGATCGATCCGCTGCTGCTCGATCAGCAGCTCACTGAAGAAGAACGCATGGTGCGGGACAGCGCCTTCAGCTTCGCCCAGGACAAGCTGGCATCGCGCGTGCTTGAAGCCTTCCGTCATGAGCAGACTGATCCGGCGATCTTCCGCGAGATGGGCGAAGTCGGCCTGCTCGGCGCGACCATCCCCGAGCAGTACGGCGGCAGTGGTCTGAACTACGTGTGCTACGGCCTGATCGCCCGCGAAGTGGAGCGCATCGACTCCGGTTACCGTTCGATGATGAGCGTGCAGTCGTCGCTGGTGATGGTGCCGATCAATGAATTCGGTACCGAAGCGCAGAAACAGAAGTACCTGCCCAAGCTGGCCAGCGGCGAGTGGATCGGCTGCTTCGGCCTGACCGAGCCGAACCACGGCTCCGACCCGGGTTCGATGATCACCCGGGCGAAGAAGGTCGATGGCGGCTATCGCCTGAGCGGCAGCAAGATGTGGATCACCAACAGCCCGATCGCCGATGTGTTCGTGGTCTGGGCCAAGGACGATGCCGGCGATATCCGTGGCTTTGTCCTGGAGAAAGGCTGGCAGGGCCTGAGCGCTCCGGCGATCCACGGCAAGGTCGGCCTGCGTGCGTCGATCACCGGCGAGATCGTGATGGACAACGTGTTCGTGCCGGAAGAGAACATCTTCCCGGACGTGCGCGGCCTGAAAGGTCCGTTCACCTGCCTGAACTCGGCACGCTACGGCATTTCCTGGGGCGCCCTGGGTGCCGCCGAAGCCTGCTGGCATACCGCGCGGCAATACACCCTGGATCGTCAGCAGTTCGGTCGCCCGCTGGCGGCCAACCAGCTGATCCAGAAGAAGCTGGCCGACATGCAGACTGAGATCACCCTTGCCCTGCAGGGCTGCCTGCGCCTGGGCCGGATGAAGGATGAAGGCACCGCCGCGGTGGAAATCACTTCGATCATGAAGCGCAATTCCTGCGGCAAGGCCCTGGACATCGCGCGCATGGCGCGGGACATGCTGGGCGGCAACGGCATCTCCGACGAGTTCGGCGTGGCCCGTCACTTGGTCAACCTCGAAGTGGTCAATACCTACGAAGGTACCCATGACGTGCATGCGCTGATCCTCGGTCGCGCACAGACCGGCATCCAGGCCTTCTATTAATTAGAGAGGAACAGTCCATGGGCGCGCTTTCTCATTTGCGGGTCCTGGATCTGTCGCGGGTGCTGGCCGGACCATGGTCCGGCCAGATCCTTGCGGATCTGGGGGCGGAGGTCATCAAGGTCGAGCGGCCGGGCAGCGGGGATGACACCCGCGCCTGGGGCCCGCCCTTCCTCAAGGATGCCAGAGGCGAGAACACCAGCGAGGCGGCTTACTATTTGTCGGCCAACCGCAACAAGCGCTCGGTGACCATCGACTTCACCCAGGCCGAGGGCCAGCGCCTGGTGCGCGAGCTGGCAGCCAAATCGGATGTGGTTATCGAGAACTTCAAGGTTGGCGGGCTGGCGGCCTATGGTCTGGACTATGAGAGCCTGCGTCAGATCAACCCGAATCTGATTTATTGCTCCATTACCGGTTTCGGTCAGACCGGTCCTTATGCCAAGCGTGCGGGTTACGACTTCATGATCCAGGGTCTGGGTGGGCTGATGAGCCTGACCGGGCGTCCGGAAGGTGATGAAGGGGCCGGGCCGGTGAAGGTTGGCGTGGCACTGACCGACATTCTTACCGGGCTGTATTCCACAGTGGCGATCCTGGCCGCCCTCGCCCATCGCGACCAGCATGGTGGCGGGCAGCACATTGATATGGCCTTGCTGGATGTACAGGTGGCTTGTCTGGCCAATCAGGCGATGAACTACCTCACTACTGGTAATGCGCCGCGTCGGTTGGGTAATGCGCATCCGAACATCGTGCCTTATCAGGACTTTCCTACTGCTGATGGGGACTTCATCCTGACCGTGGGCAATGACGGGCAATTCCGTAAGTTCGCCGAAGTGGCGGGTCAGCCGCAGTGGGCGGACGATCCACGCTTCGCTACCAACAAGCTGCGGGTGGCCAACCGTGCCGAGCTGATTCCGCTGATTCGTCAGGCCACGGTGTTCAAGACCACGGCAGAGTGGGTCAGTCAGCTGGAGCAAGCGGGCGTGCCGTGTGGGCCGATCAACGACTTGGCGCAAATGTTTGCTGATCCCCAGGTGAAGGCCCGCGGGCTGGCGATCGATATCCCGCATCCGCTGGCGGGCAGCGTGCCGCAGGTGGCCAGTCCGATCCGGCTGTCCGCTACGCCGGTGGAGTACCGCAATGCTCCTCCTTTATTGGGTGAGCATACCGAGCAGGTCCTCGGTGGCGTGCTAGGCCTGGCGGCGGAGGATATCCAGCGTCTGCGCGAGGCTGGGGTGCTCTGAGGGATTGCTCTTCTATATAGAAGAAAACGGGGCGTCGGCACTGATTTGAATCAATTTCAAATTAGTGCTTGACGCCCCGTTTTATCTCTCTATAATTCGCCCCACTTCCGGCGCAGTCGGAACGGAAAACTCCTTAGGATTCAACGAGTTAGACGTTTCAGGTAGTATCGGAAGTGCTTCGGTCGTTTACGAAGGCGGTTGAAAAAGGCAGTTGACAGCAGGTTGTAACGCTGTAGAATTCGCCTCCCGCTAACGAGAGATCGCAGCGAGTCAAGTGTTTGAAGTTGAACGAGAAATTCTGAAAAACTTCAAAATAAACGCTTGACAGGCTTAGAGGAAAGCGTAGAATGCGCGCCTCGGTTGAAGCGAAGTGCTTCACCAACCGCTCTTTAACAATCGAATCAAGCAATTCGTGTGGGTGCTTGTGATAATGGACTGGTAGTCAAAAAGATTATCAGCATCACAAGTGACTATACGAGAAATCGAAATAGTTCATTTTGAGATTGCTGAGCCAAGTTTAGGGTTTTCTCAAAACCCAAGCAGTATTGAACTGAAGAGTTTGATCATGGCTCAGATTGAACGCTGGCGGCAGGCCTAACACATGCAAGTCGAGCGGATGAGAAGAGCTTGCTCTTCGATTCAGCGGCGGACGGGTGAGTAATGCCTAGGAATCTGCCTGGTAGTGGGGGACAACGTTTCGAAAGGAACGCTAATACCGCATACGTCCTACGGGAGAAAGCAGGGGACCTTCGGGCCTTGCGCTATCAGATGAGCCTAGGTCGGATTAGCTAGTTGGTGAGGTAATGGCTCACCAAGGCGACGATCCGTAACTGGTCTGAGAGGATGATCAGTCACACTGGAACTGAGACACGGTCCAGACTCCTACGGGAGGCAGCAGTGGGGAATATTGGACAATGGGCGAAAGCCTGATC
The DNA here is from genome assembly GCF_059379395.1 of Pseudomonas sp. Con_6. Lineage (NCBI taxonomy): Bacteria > Pseudomonadati > Pseudomonadota > Gammaproteobacteria > Pseudomonadales > Pseudomonadaceae > Pseudomonas > Pseudomonas sp. Con_6. The sequence continues at coordinate 189,273 of NZ_CM182011.1, forward strand.
CAGCCATGCCGCGTGTGTGAAGAAGGTCTTCGGATTGTAAAGCACTTTAAGTTGGGAGGAAGGGCAGTAAGTTAATACCTTGCTGTTTTGACGTTACCAACAGAATAAGCACCGGCTAACTCTGTGCCAGCAGCCGCGGTAATACAGAGGGTGCAAGCGTTAATCGGAATTACTGGGCGTAAAGCGCGCGTAGGTGGTTCGTTAAGTTGGATGTGAAAGCCCCGGGCTCAACCTGGGAACTGCATCCAAAACTGGCGAGCTAGAGTAGGGCAGAGGGTGGTGGAATTTCCTGTGTAGCGGTGAAATGCGTAGATATAGGAAGGAACACCAGTGGCGAAGGCGACCACCTGGGCTCATACTGACACTGAGGTGCGAAAGCGTGGGGAGCAAACAGGATTAGATACCCTGGTAGTCCACGCCGTAAACGATGTCAACTAGCCGTTGGAATCCTTGAGATTTTAGTGGCGCAGCTAACGCATTAAGTTGACCGCCTGGGGAGTACGGCCGCAAGGTTAAAACTCAAATGAATTGACGGGGGCCCGCACAAGCGGTGGAGCATGTGGTTTAATTCGAAGCAACGCGAAGAACCTTACCAGGCCTTGACATGCAGAGAACTTTCCAGAGATGGATTGGTGCCTTCGGGAACTCTGACACAGGTGCTGCATGGCTGTCGTCAGCTCGTGTCGTGAGATGTTGGGTTAAGTCCCGTAACGAGCGCAACCCTTGTCCTTAGTTACCAGCACGTAATGGTGGGCACTCTAAGGAGACTGCCGGTGACAAACCGGAGGAAGGTGGGGATGACGTCAAGTCATCATGGCCCTTACGGCCTGGGCTACACACGTGCTACAATGGTCGGTACAGAGGGTTGCCAAGCCGCGAGGTGGAGCTAATCTCACAAAACCGATCGTAGTCCGGATCGCAGTCTGCAACTCGACTGCGTGAAGTCGGAATCGCTAGTAATCGCGAATCAGAATGTCGCGGTGAATACGTTCCCGGGCCTTGTACACACCGCCCGTCACACCATGGGAGTGGGTTGCACCAGAAGTAGCTAGTCTAACCTTCGGGAGGACGGTTACCACGGTGTGATTCATGACTGGGGTGAAGTCGTAACAAGGTAGCCGTAGGGGAACCTGCGGCTGGATCACCTCCTTAATCGACGACATCAGCCGTATCATGAGCTCCCACACGAATTGCTTGATTCATTGAAGAAGACGGAAAAGCAGCTTATTGGGTCTGTAGCTCAGTTGGTTAGAGCGCACCCCTGATAAGGGTGAGGTCGGCAGTTCGAATCTGCCCAGACCCACCAATTAAGTTACACCGCCTCAGTCTGGGGCCATAGCTCAGCTGGGAGAGCGCCTGCCTTGCACGCAGGAGGTCAGCGGTTCGATCCCGCTTGGCTCCACCATAATCTGCATCCTGTTGAAAGCTTAGAAATGAGCATTCGGTTCGAATGTTGATTTCTAGTCTTTATAGACTGGTCCGTTCTTTAAAAATTTGGGTATGTGATAGAAATAGACTGAACGACACTTTCACTGGTGTTGATTCAGGCTAAGGTAAAATTTGTGAGTGACTCTTAAGAGTTTTGCAAATTTTCGGCGAATGTCGTCTTCACAGTATAACCAGATTGCTTGGGGTTATATGGTCAAGTGAAGAAGCGCATACGGTGGATGCCTTGGCAGTCAGAGGCGATGAAAGACGTGGTAGCCTGCGATAAGCTCCGGGGAGTCGGCAAACAGACTTTGATCCGGAGATCTCTGAATGGGGGAACCCACTCAGCACAAGCTGAGTATCTTGCACTGAATACATAGGTGCAAGAGGCGAACCAGGGGAACTGAAACATCTAAGTACCCTGAGGAAAAGAAATCAACCGAGATTCCCTTAGTAGTGGCGAGCGAACGGGGACTAGCCCTTAAGTTGATTTGAGATTAGTGGAAGGCTCTGGAAAGTGCCGCCATAGTGGGTGATAGCCCCGTACACGAAAATCTCTTGTCAATGAAATCGAGTAGGACGGAGCACGAGAAACTTTGTCTGAATATGGGGGGACCATCCTCCAAGGCTAAATACTACTGACTGACCGATAGTGAACCAGTACCGTGAGGGAAAGGCGAAAAGAACCCCGGAGAGGGGAGTGAAATAGAACCTGAAACCGTATGCGTACAAGCAGTGGGAGCCTACTTTGTTAGGTGACTGCGTACCTTTTGTATAATGGGTCAGCGACTTATATTCAGTGGCGAGCTTAACCGAATAGGGGAGGCGTAGCGAAAGCGAGTCTTAATAGGGCGCTTAGTCGCTGGGTATAGACCCGAAACCGGGCGATCTATCCATGGGCAGGTTGAAGGTTAGGTAACACTGACTGGAGGACCGAACCGACTACCGTTGAAAAGTTAGCGGATGACCTGTGGATCGGAGTGAAAGGCTAATCAAGCTCGGAGATAGCTGGTTCTCCTCGAAAGCTATTTAGGTAGCGCCTCATGTATCACTGTAGGGGGTAGAGCACTGTTTCGGCTAGGGGGTCATCCCGACTTACCAAACCGATGCAAACTCCGAATACCTACAAGTGCCGAGCATGGGAGACACACGGCGGGTGCTAACGTCCGTCGTGAAAAGGGAAACAACCCAGACCGTCAGCTAAGGTCCCAAAGTCATGGTTAAGTGGGAAACGATGTGGGAAGGCTTAGACAGCTAGGAGGTTGGCTTAGAAGCAGCCACCCTTTAAAGAAAGCGTAATAGCTCACTAGTCGAGTCGGCCTGCGCGGAAGATGTAACGGGGCTCAAACCATGCACCGAAGCTACGGGTATCACTTAGGTGATGCGGTAGAGGAGCGTTCTGTAAGCCTGTGAAGGTGAGTTGAGAAGCTTGCTGGAGGTATCAGAAGTGCGAATGCTGACATGAGTAACGACAATGGGAGTGAAAAACTCCCACGCCGAAAGACCAAGGTTTCCTGCGCAACGTTAATCGACGCAGGGTTAGTCGGTCCCTAAGGCGAGGCTGAAAAGCGTAGTCGATGGAAAACAGGTTAATATTCCTGTACTTCCGGTTATTGCGATGGAGGGACGGAGAAGGCTAGGCCAGCTTGGCGTTGGTTGTCCAAGTTTAAGGTGGTAGGCTGGAATCTTAGGTAAATCCGGGATTTCAAGGCCGAGAGCTGATGACGAGTTGCCTTTAGGCGACGAAGTGGTTGATGCCATGCTTCCAAGAAAAGCTTCTAAGCTTCAGATAACCGGGAACCGTACCCCAAACCGACACAGGTGGTTGGGTAGAGAATACCAAGGCGCTTGAGAGAACTCGGGTGAAGGAACTAGGCAAAATGGCACCGTAACTTCGGGAGAAGGTGCGCCGGCGAGGGTGAAGGACTTGCTCCGTAAGCCCATGCCGGTCGAAGATACCAGGCCGCTGCGACTGTTTATTAAAAACACAGCACTCTGCAAACACGAAAGTGGACGTATAGGGTGTGACGCCTGCCCGGTGCCGGAAGGTTAATTGATGGGGTTAGCTAACGCGAAGCTCTTGATCGAAGCCCCGGTAAACGGCGGCCGTAACTATAACGGTCCTAAGGTAGCGAAATTCCTTGTCGGGTAAGTTCCGACCTGCACGAATGGCGTAACGATGGCGGCGCTGTCTCCACCCGAGACTCAGTGAAATTGAAATCGCTGTGAAGATGCAGTGTATCCGCGGCTAGACGGAAAGACCCCGTGAACCTTTACTATAGCTTTGCACTGGACTTTGAATTTGCTTGTGTAGGATAGGTGGGAGGCTTTGAAGCGTGGACGCCAGTTCGCGTGGAGCCATCCTTGAAATACCACCCTGGCAACTTTGAGGTTCTAACTCAGGTCCGTTATCCGGATCGAGGACAGTGTATGGTGGGTAGTTTGACTGGGGCGGTCTCCTCCTAAAGAGTAACGGAGGAGTACGAAGGTGCGCTCAGACCGGTCGGAAATCGGTCGTAGAGTATAAAGGCAAAAGCGCGCTTGACTGCGAGACAGACACGTCGAGCAGGTACGAAAGTAGGTCTTAGTGATCCGGTGGTTCTGTATGGAAGGGCCATCGCTCAACGGATAAAAGGTACTCCGGGGATAACAGGCTGATACCGCCCAAGAGTTCATATCGACGGCGGTGTTTGGCACCTCGATGTCGGCTCATCACATCCTGGGGCTGAAGCCGGTCCCAAGGGTATGGCTGTTCGCCATTTAAAGTGGTACGCGAGCTGGGTTTAGAACGTCGTGAGACAGTTCGGTCCCTATCTGCCGTGGACGTTTGAGATTTGAGAGGGGCTGCTCCTAGTACGAGAGGACCGGAGTGGACGAACCTCTGGTGTTCCGGTTGTCACGCCAGTGGCATTGCCGGGTAGCTATGTTCGGAAGAGATAACCGCTGAAAGCATCTAAGCGGGAAACTTGCCTCAAGATGAGATCTCACTGGAGCCTTGAGCTCCCTGAAGGGCCGTCGAAGACTACGACGTTGATAGGTTGGGTGTGTAAGCGCTGTGAGGCGTTGAGCTAACCAATACTAATTGCCCGTGAGGCTTGACCATATAACACCCAAGCAATTTGAGTGAGGCCGGAAGGCGCGCCAGATTGCGGTGTTGTGAAGACGAAATGACCGAAAGTTTGCGACTCACACATCACATACCCGATTTGTCGTAGCGTTGAAAGACGAGACGACAGCCAGAATTTCTTGACGACCATAGAGCGTTGGAACCACCTGATCCCATCCCGAACTCAGCAGTGAAACGACGCATCGCCGATGGTAGTGTGGAGCTTCTCCATGTGAGAGTAGGTCATCGTCAAGATTAAATTCCGAAACCCCTATCTGCGTAAGCAGGTAGGGGTTTTGTCTTTAAGTAGAAGTACCAAGAATTTCGCTGAGGCTGTTGCCTGACGACAGATCGGCACACAGAATTTCTTGACGACCATAGAGCGTTGGAACCACCTGATCCCATCCCGAACTCAGCAGTGAAACGACGCATCGCCGATGGTAGTGTGGAGCTTCTCCATGTGAGAGTAGGTCATCGTCAAGATTCAAATCCAGAACCCCTGTCTGCCCTGCAGACAGGGGTTTTGTCTTTTCAGGCTTGTGGTTTTCAACTGAGCAGGTTGCGCACGTTGTTCATCGCCTCATCGGCGAACTTCTGCAGGAACGCCTGAAAGCCTGGCAGCGCCTCCGCACCGCCGTCATAGGGCTCGCCCTGGATGGTCCAGATCGCCCTGCTACGGCCTTCACCCAGCTCCTTCACCTCCATGGCCGCCCACAGGTTGCCGATGTTCAGGCTGGTGTGGATCAGGCTCCAGGTCATGGTCATCGCCTTGTCGTCCCGGGAGTTCAGTTGCTCGATAACGAAGTTGTTGTCCTTGAAGAACTTCTTGCGAATCGAGCGCACGCCGCTACCGGTCATCTCGATATGGCTCAGCGCCGGAATGAACACCGCGAAACCGGCGAAGTTGCCCACGATGTTCCACACGCTCGCTGAGTCCGCAGCGATATCGACCTGGGACACGACCAGGCAGCCTTCAGGATTGCGAACCAGCGTATCGGGTTTCAGTGCTTGCATGATGTTGCTCCTCTGGGTGGTGAATCAGATGAACTGGATTTCTCGCAGGTACTGACAGCCCCGTGCCAGCAGGGCCGGATTCTTCTCTGGATAGCGATCGCCCATGCGCTGCACCCCTTCGCGAGCATTGGCGTGATCGATCAGCGAGGTGTCGCCGATGTCCTCTTCGAAACCTTCGAGATAGAAGCCGAGGACGTCGAACAGCGCGTTGTCGCGATCAACCCGTTGCAGTTCGCGTTGCCAGCGCGCCACGCTGACCAGTTCGAAGGTCTGGCCATAATCGCGAAACGCGCTGACATAGCGCTCCCAGCGCAAAGGTTCGGGGTTGTGCAGGTTGAACACGGCCTGAGCGGCGCGATAACGACTGGCATGGAAACCAATGAAGCGAGCCAGGAAGTCCACCGGCATCAGGTCGAATTCCAGCTCCAGCGCCGGTACCTGGCCCAATTGCAATGAACCCTTGAGCATCAGCATCAGACGGTTTCTGTGTGGCTGTGAGACGCCGCTGATGCTGTTGAAGGATATATTCCCGGGGCGGAACAGGTTGACCCATACCCCTTGCTCGCGAGCCCGCTCCAGGATCCGTTCGCCGACCCACTTGCTGAGGTTGTAGCCATTGCGGATGTAGAGCGGCGGTGTCGCCGCTGCCGGCGCTTCCAATACCCGGCCTTGTTCATCCCTGGCACTGCAGGCGGAAAGGGTGGAGACGAAATTGAAGATCTTCTTGCTGCGCCCCTCGCACAGGCGCAGGCATTCAAACAGCGGCTGGACGTTGTCTGCCGCTAGCGCAGGGTAATCCAGCACATGATTGACCTGCGCTGCATTGTGGATAAGTGCGCCGTAGCGCCGGTCGAGGTCTTCGTAGTCGCTGTCGCTCAAGCCGAATCGCGGCTTGCGCAGATCTGCCTCGAACACTCGAATGCGTCTCCAGTCCAGGTCCCCGATACGGTTGTCGGCCAAGGCCTGGGCAAAGCGCTCGGCCGCGGAAACACCCTCGCCACGTCGCACCAGGCAAGCCACCTCGGTCGCCCCCCAGCCCAGCAAAGCCTCGACGATATGCACGCCAAGAAAGCTGTTGGCACCGGTGACGATCACCTTGTGCACATCCCCCAGTCGTTCGATCGGTAGTGCCCGCAACCCCAGCGGGCGATCGGCGTCGGCCAGTGCCTGAGGATGCAGCGCGCCATTCCCGTCCGCTTCGCCACTGAGCAGCGCAGCCAGGCGCAGCAGGGTCGGCTCCTCGATAAAGCGATTGATCGGGATACCTCGCCCGAAGGCCTCGCGAATCGCCAACAGCAGGCGCGACAGCAGGATCGAATGTCCGCCGAGATTGAAGAAACTGTCGTCGGTGGAGATATCCTCTGCAGGCAGCTCCAGCAGTTCGCTCCACAGTTCCAGCAGTCGGCTCTCCAGCGGATTCGCCGGCACCAGCCGCTGTACCGTGGCTGCCAGGTTCACCGGCATCTCCAGCAATGCCCGGCGATCGACCTTGCCATTGGCCGTGTAGGGCATGCGAGGCAGCACTTGGTAGAGCACGGGACGCATATAGTCGGGAAGGTGCTGCTCGGCATGGGCTCGCAGGTGCTTGATCGCCTCGGCCTCACGCGGCTGGGCGAGAAAGGCCAGCACCCGGCGTTGCACGTCGATCACCACAGCCACCTGAGCGAACGACCGGCTGGCCCGCAGGCAATGCTCAATCTCTTCCGGCTCGACGCGGAAGCCGCGTATCTTTACCTGGTTGTCGCGTCGTCCGCAGATCTCAATACCCTCGACGGTCCATTGCGCCAGGTCGCCGGTGCGGTAAAGGCGCAGGGGTTCACCGTCCGGCAGATCCAGGGTGATGAAGCGCTCGGCACTCAGCACGGCATTGTTCAAATAGCCCAGGCCCACGCCAGGGCCGCCGATGTAGAGCTCGCCAGCGCTGTGCTCCGGCACCGGCTGCAGCGCCTCATCAAGCAGCAGCACTCGGGCATTGTCGATCGGCACACCGAGGTTGCGCACATTGTCGCCAGCGGCGAAGACCCGGGTGGTGGCCAGTACCGTGGTTTCCGTCGGGCCGTAGATATTGTGGAAGCGGCATTGCCCGGCAAACCGCTCGATCACCTCCGGCTCGCAGACGTCACCGCCGGTGATCAGATGTTCCAGGCCGCTGTCCTCCAGCCGCAGCAGACTGAGCAGGGCTGGGGGCAGGAACGCATGGCTGACCTCCTGGCGCTGGATCAGTGCCTCCAGTTGCGTGGGGTCTTGCCGTTGCGCTTCGTTGGGCACCACCAGTTCCGCCCCGCACACCCAGGTCGGGATGATGTCGAGCAGTGAGGCGTCGAAATTGATGGTGGAAAACTGCAACGCCCGACTCTGCGTGCACAGTCCCACGTGCCCGGCGTACCAGGCCTGGAAGTGGCTGATGTTGCGCTGGCTGAGCACCACGCCTTTAGGGTGGCCTGTGGTGCCGGAGGTATAGATCGCGACACAGGGCGCGTCTGCTGCCGGGTGACAGCGCATCAGCCCGGTCAGTGGCAAGGGTTCAGGCAACTGACTCAGGTCGAGCCCCGGAATCGACCTATCCCATTCCGGGAATCGTCCGTCATGAATCAACACACTGGCCTGGGCGTTCTTCACGATGAAGCGCAGTCGCTCCGGTGGAGTCGCCGGGTCCAGTGGCAGATAGACAGCCCCACAGCCGAGTACGGCCAGGAGGCTGGCATACAACGCCAGCGACTTCGGCAGACAGACTGCGACCAGTGGTGCATCACCATCCAAGGACGGCAGCAACTGCGCCTGGATCGCCAGCGCCTGGGCGTGCAGTTGTGCATAACTGATTCGCTGTCCATCGAAGTTCAGCGCCGGCAGCCGCGCATGCTGCACCAGGCTGTGTTCCAGCCGTTCGATGACGGGCGTTTCGCTGGCTCGCAGCAGGTCGTGCTGTGCTCCCCGGTTGAACACATGCAGCCAGGCCAGGCGTTCCAGCCAGGGAAGGGGATGCTCGTGGGCCTGGCGCATCGGTCCGATGGCTTCGGCCTCGCGGAAATACTCGGGGTTGCGTGAGAAACGGCTGACATGCAGCGCCACGCGCTCGCGCAAGGTATCCAGCGCCATTAGATGCAACGCCTGGCCGTTGCCTGACGCTTCCTGAGGCAGCGGCTGGCGGTCGATCAGACGTTGGGCGCGGGCGGTCCCGCTCCAGTACAGCAACTCCAGTTCAGGCAACTCACCCTCGACCAGCGCACCGCTGCCGACCCGCAGGCTGAGAAAGGCGCACCCGGCGACCTCCGGCAATTCGACACTGCCGTCCTCGATAAGCAGGTCGGATCGGGTGAGCGGGCAGCCTTCCGTCAGCCGGTGCAGGATATGCCCATGCTGTACCAGCTCATCGAACAGCTGGTGCAGGGCCGGACTGGTACCGACCAGCAGAATATCCAGGCGTCTCATGGTTCTCTCCTTGGCGGCGGCAGGTACTCGGCCAGCGCGGCTTGCACGTAAGGCGCGTCGAGCAGCGTGCTGTTTTTGAAAAAGCGCAGGATGTTGCCCAGCAGGGGATGCTGGTGGGTGATCGGCCAGGCCATGCCGGCCACCTCCTCGCGTAGTGCTGTGGCGACTTGCGCGGTAACGTCCAACGCTGCGATAAGGCGGAAATCGAAGTCCTGCTGGATGTCGTTGGTCAGGTATTGACCAATGAACACCGGCAGCACCCGGGCAATGGCCTGACGGTCCGCTTCCGGTGCCTGGCTCCAGTACAGGCGCGCCAGCCGTGCCCAGAAGGAGGAGTGGCGGCCCTCGTCGAGCAGGTGATCGGCCATCAGGCCCTTGATCGATGTCTTGACGCTGTCATCCCGGGCGAAGGCGGCGACGTCATTGGTCAGGGTGTTCTCGGCGATGCCCACGCAGACCAGCTCCAGCGCATCCCGCAGATGTGCCGGCACCATCGCCAGGGCTGCTGGAATGGCCCGGCTCAGCTCGATTTCCGCTGGCAGCATGATCGGCTCGATGCCGGTCAGCGCGATGGTCTGCTGCATGAAGTCCATGGCCACCAGCGCGTGGTAATCCTCGTCCACTACCACGGTCATGGCGTCGTAGCGACAGGCGAAGGGAAAGCACACGGCGAAGCGGTTCTTGGCAATGGCGCGGGCGGTGCGGTCGACGATCTCGGTCTCGAAGATGACCACGTCGTTGATGAACTTGTAGAGGCTTTGCACCAGGACGAAATCGCGCAGCTGCGGGCATTCGCGCTGGAAGGTCGCGGTGAGCACCAGCGACTGGCGACTCAGCGGGAAGATCAGCCGCTGATCGTCCTCCACCAGGCGTCGTGGGCGGGTACGGATGGTCGCGCGGCTTTCCCAGGTATCGGCGAAGGATTCATAGTCGAGAGGGTTCATACGCTGGCCTCGGCAACTTCCTGGCGCATCGACAGACGCAGCCGATCCCAGAAGGCCAGGCGGCTCTCTACCGCGGCGATGGCGGCCTCGTACACCTCGCGCTCGCGCTGCGCATCGTCGTTGACCAGGCGTGCCAGCAACTGCCCGGCGGCCGGACCGTGGTCCTCGGAATCCACCTCGATATGGCGCTGCAAGTAGTAGCGGAAGGTCGGCGCCTGGTTGCCGGTGATGCCCCAGTCATCGAGGATGCGTTGGAACATGGTCGGGATGACGCTCTCGCGACCATGCAGGAAGGCCGCAGCCACGGCATGGGCCGGCGCGTTGAGGGCAATTTCCAGAGTCTGCTCGACGAAATGTCGCGCCGCTTCGCTGGCCCCGGCGCCGTGCAATGCGGCATGATGGTGCACGCCGTCGCGCTGCAGAGCGACGAAGCGCTCGATGCTGTCCGTGCGCGCGCCGACTTCGCGCATGGCATCCAGATACAACTCGAAATGGCTGTAGTGGCCGTGATCGACGCGGTCGTCGGACTCCTCGCCCAGCACGATCTCATTGATCAGGCGGGCGGCCTTCGGGTCCTGCGGCGGTAGCCAAGGCAACTGAATGCACGTCAGTTCCTGCTGCAGGCGCTTGGTCAGTGACATGAAGTCCCACACTGCATAGACATGGGTTTCCATGAACCGGCGCAATACCGGCAATGAATCGATTTCAGCGAAGATGGAATGGTTCGCCAGTTCGGTTTTCTTTTCATGTAACAGTTGTTCGAGACTGTTCATTGCAAGTTCCTTGAGTGATCTGACGGCAGCGCAAGTTTGGCGATAGTCATTGATTCCGGGCGAGCGCCGGCCCTGGGCAATAACCATGGAGAATCAATTGGGTATCGAGTGTTGCCGAGGCAGCCGTTACGGGTATTCGCTGCTGGCATGGAGAAGCTAAGGCAACTTCAAAATATCTCGCAAGCTATTTTTTGGATATATTTTGTTTGGCGAATTTTTCAAGTTGTAAGTGCGCGATAAAACAATTTAAAGTTGTTTTATTGATGTGAGAGTGCCCGCTCCGGCTATTTACAGCCAAAGTCATTTATTAGTGAGTGAATGCCTCACTCCGGGCACTGTTGCAGCGCTGGAATTCGGTTGAATGGACTCTGGGGGCGGTTGATCGCAATCGGCCCTCGCCCGGGGCGCGCTCCTTCTGCTGGTGGAAATGAGGCAGGCGACCGGGCCGTACCGCAGCCGATCAAGAGGTCGCTTGCTCAGTAAGAGTGTGCAGAAAACACCATGACTGTCATGGATCGACGAAGGCGATGTGGGATGTGGGAAGGCAGAGCAAGGGCAGGGCCCGCCGTCGCGGTGGGCCCGATTTCAGGCAGCGAGACTACGGATTCGTCTTCGCCAGGTAGTCGCGGATGGTCTTCATCGCGTTGTTGAGGTGGCGGTGCAGCACGGTCACGGCCAGCTCGATGTCCTGGTCGCTGGCCGCGTCGGTCAGGCCGTTGTGATCGTCCTGGGTCAGCTTGCCCAGGCCCATGGACGACAGGTGGAAACGCAGGAAGCGCTCTTCCTGCAACAATTCGTTATCAATCAGCCGCAGCAGCTTCTGGTTGGTGGCCTTGCTGTACAGGGTCATGTGGAACAACCGGTTCAGACGACCGATCTCGGAATGGCGGGTTTCGTTTTCCAGCTCGTTTATGTAGCTGCGGGCCTGGGCGATGTCGGCGGCGTCCAGCAACGGGATCGACTGGCGCAGTGCTTCGGTTTCCAGCATGACACGCAGTTCGTAAGTGTCGACGGCATCCTCGCCGATCAGCGGGGCGACTACTGCGCCCTTGTGCGCCACTACCTTTAGCAGGGACTGCGCCTCCAACTGGCGCAGCGCCTCGCGCACCGGCATGCGGCTGACCCCGAACAGCGTTGCCAATTCCTGCTGACGCACCGCCATGCCCGGTGGCAGCCGGCCATCGAGGATGGCGCTGCGCAAGCGTTCTTCGATCACGCTGCGCGCCAGGTGCGGGGGCACCTGCTCGTCACCCAGGATGCTGCTAAGGATTTTGGTTTTTCCGGCCACGCTCGTGTTGTCCTGCAATGCGGCGCTTGATTGGATCCAATCAAGCTAGTGAGGGAGTCGATTCTTGTCAAACCGGTCGGCGCTGATTGGCGGAATCGTTTCGCCCTGCGGCGCAACGCGCCTGCCGCTGAATCGCGGTGCTAATCGTGAAGGAACTTTGACGGGAAAGAAAGTGTGGCCCCTGGTCGCGCGTCAACCGATTGTCGGAGGTTTATCGCGCTGATATCAAAGTGATTGTCCTGTGCCATTGTCTTTTCCCCGGTGTAGCGGCACCATCGGCGTTTCCAGGGATTTCGCGGACAGTTTGCCTTGGCGATACGTTGGACCTTTTCTCTGACCATGCGCCGGGTAGGGCTGGCCCTGCTGCTCGGCCTGGCCATGCTGGGCGGGCTGCGCGCGGATTGGGACTTCTCCCAGATCAGCCGCAAGGCCGCGGCCCTCTATGGCCCGCTGGGCGCTGGCCAGCAGCGCATCGATGCCTGGCAGCAACTGCTGGCGACGCAGAAGCAGCTCAGCGATGCCGAGCGCCTGCAGGTGGTCAACCAGTTCTTCAACCGCCAGTTGCGCTATGAAGAGGACATCGACCTGTGGCACGAAGTCGACTACTGGGCCACACCGATCCAGTCGCTGATCAAGGGCGCGGGAGACTGCGAGGACTACGCTATCGCCAAGTACTTCAGCCTGCGCCACCTTGGCGTCCCTGCGGAAAAACTGCGTATCACCTACGTCAAGGCCCTGCGCCAGAACCGCGCGCACATGGTCCTGACCTACTATTCCAGCCCTGACGCCATGCCTCTGGTACTCGACAGCCTGATGGACGCGATCAAGCCGGCCAGCCAGCGCCCTGACCTGTTGCCGGTCTATGCCTTCAACGGCGAGGGCCTGTGGCTGACCGGCGCGGCGGGCAACAAGAAAGTGGGCGATACCAAGCGCCTGTCGCGCTGGCAGGATCTGTTAAAGAAAATGCAGGCGGAGGGATTCCCTGCCGAGCCGGTCTACTGAGGAGCTCCGATGTCACTGTTCAAACAATTGTTGCTCGCCATCTGCCTGTTCCTGGTGGTCGCTTTCAGTGGCAGCTTCATGGTCAGCCTGGAAAGCTCGCGCAGCCAGTACGTCAACCAGTTGCGCTCCCACGCCCAGGACGCCGCCACGGCGCTGGCGCTGTCGCTGACGCCGAACCTGGATGACCCGGCGATGGTCGAGCTGCTGGTCAGCTCGATCTTCGACAGCGGTTACTACGCCAGCATCCGCGTGGTCGACCTCGGTTCCAACGCCGTGCTGGTAGAGCGGCATGCCGATCCCGACCCGGGCGGGGTACCGCAATGGTTCATCAAGATGATTGGCCTGGAAGCTGCGGGCGGCGATGCCATTGTCATGCGTGGCTGGCAGCAGGCGGCGCGGGTCGAGGTGGTCAGCCACCCGATGTTCGCTCTTGCCAAGCTGTGGCAGAGCGCTCTCGGCAGCCTTGGCTGGCTGCTGCTGTGTGGTGCCCTGAGTGCGGTGGCGGGAGCGCTGTTGCTGCGTCGGCAACTGCGGCCGCTGGACTACATGGTCGAGCAGTCCCACGCCATCGCCCGTCGCGAGTTCCTCAGCCTTCCGGACCTGCCGCGAACCCCTGAGCTGCGCCGCGTGGTCCAGGCGATGAACCAGATGGTCGAGAAGCTCAAGGCGCTGTACAAGGAACAGGCCGAGCGCAGCGAAAAGCTGCGGGTCGAGTCCTATCAGGACAGCCTCACCGGTCTTGCCAACCGGCGCTATTTCGAGATGCAACTGAACGCCCGCGTGAGCAATCTGGAAGAGGCTCGCGAAGGCTATCTGCTTCTTTTGCGGGTCCAGGACCTCGCCGGTCTCAACTCGCGTCTTGGCGGCCAGCGTACCGACCAGTTGCTGCAGGCGGTGGGTCAGCAACTGCAGCGCATCTGTGCCAGCTTCCCGGAAACCAACAACCTGATCACCCGCAGCCGTGGCGGCGAGTTCGCCGTGCTGGCGCCGGGCATGGTGCATGACGATGCCATTCGCCTGGCCGAAGCGCTGGAAGCCGGCCTGCGCGGCATTTCCGATGTCACCCCGTCGGTGTGCATTGGCCTTGCGCCATTCAGCCCCGGGGACGAGCCCAAGGCGCTGCTACAGCTGGCCGACGAGGCCCTGGCCCGCGCCCAGAGCCAGCCGGAGCCGTCCTGGGTGTGCCTGGAGCAGGGCTCCGCGTCCCACGCCAGCGACAACCTTCGCCAGTGGCACACACTGCTGGACGAGTCCCTGACCCATGGGCGCTTCCAGCTGTTCTTCCAGCCGGTGGTGGACAGCAACCAACTGGAGCGTGTGCTGCACTACAAGGTGCTGTCGCGCCTGGTCGACGACAACGGCGAGACTATCGCCGCCGGCCGTTTCCTGCCCGCACTGGAGCGCTTCGGCTGGGCGACCCGGCTCGACCTGGTGATGCTGGACAAGGTGCTCAAGCAGATGCATGGCCATGATCGGTCACTGGCCCTGAACCTCTCAGCGACTACGGTCAACGACCCCGCCAGCCTGCAGAAGGTCTTCGACCTGCTGGCCCAGCACGCTGCGCTCGGCCCGCGCCTGACCCTGGAAATCGCCGAGGAACAGTTGCCCGAGCAGGCGGTGCTGGAACAACTGACCCGACGCCTGAGAGCGCTGGGCTTCAGTCTCAGCCTGCAGCATTTCGGTGGCCGCTTCAGCATGATCGGCAACCTCGCGCACCTTGGCCTGGCCTACCTGAAGATCGACGGCAGCTACATTCGCGCCATCGACCAGGAGCAGCACAAGCGTCTGTTCATCGAAGCCATCCAGCGCGCAGCGCACAGCATTGACCTGCCACTGATCGCCGAGCGTGTGGAAACCGAAGGGGAGCTGCAGGTGCTGCGGGAAATGGATATTCAGGGCGTGCAGGGCCGGCTGGTGGGCGAGCCGGCGCCTTGGGCGTGAACCCGGCCCCTTGATGGGGCCGACGGGTTCAGATCAGACCGCCGACCTCTTCGTCGTCGATGAGGTTGTTCAGGCCACCGAGGGCAGCACGTGCGGTATTGCGGTTGAGCAGTTTGGCCTGGGCACCGGGGGGCAGATCGGTGATGCTGATCACGCCCTTGCTGGTCAGCACCTCGATCAGGTCTTCCAGTACCCGGATCATGTCAAGGTCGCTCTGCTTGAGTTGCTTGAGGCTGTTCTCCACCACATCGTCGGCGAACCACTCCAGCACCTCGGCGTGATCGGCCGGGAGAATCTCCGTGGCTTCGGCAAAGGCAGCCGGCTCGACCCGCGCCAATTGGCCGTCCGCATCGCGTTGCACGTAGAACATGGGGTTTCCTCGTGAATGTGAATCCATAGTCGCTTTCAGAGAATAGGCCCTCTATCAGAAATGGCTATGCCGTTGATGCGGCGTTGCGAACGGGCTCCCATCATCAGGACCGAACAGCTCCAACGTACGACGCGGACCCTGTGGGAGCGGGTTCACCCGCGATTGCGGTAGTGAAGTCACCGTCGCAATTGCGGGTAAACCCGCTCCCAAAAGGGGCATACGTACATCCGCCGGTCCGGTGGCGCGCCAGTATGCGCTGCGAGCGTTTCCTGGCCAAGACCGCACCCGCCCCCGAAGGGGCGGGCACGCTTCCCGTCATCAGCTGTTGTTGTGATCGATCTTGATGGTCGGGTCGGCACCGCTGATCAACGAGTTGATCGTGGTGTTGGACCAGTTCACCCCTTCCAGCTTGATCGTGACGTCGGCGTTGGCGATGCCGCCGGCAGCGTTGAGCTTGCCTTCACTGCTGACCTGCAGGGTAGACTCGCCGTTCACCGTGGTGATCTTCAGGTAGTTGTCGATGGTGCTGGCCTTCTCGCCCTGGAGCAGGTCGCTCAGGTCGAGACGGTCACCCTCGGCCGCCTTGAAGTCCTTGATGATGTCGTTGCCGACATCGCCCGCCTTCCAGATGAAGGTGTCGGCGCCGGCACCACCGGTCATGGTGTCATTGCCACTACCGCCGAACAGCAGATCGTTGCCATCGCCGCCGAGCAGGGTGTCGTTGCCACTGCCGCCCAACAGGATGTCATTGCCTGCTCCGCCGTCGAGCAGGTCGTTACCGCCCTGGCCGAAGAGGATGTCGTTGCCGTTGCCGCCGTACAGCTTGTCGTCGCCATCGCTCGTACGCGACACGTCGAACTCGCTGACGTGTTCGGTGACGTACTGGTGCAGCGTCCGCGCATCGACGGCACTGACATCCACCCCGGTCTGCAGCGCCACGTACGACTTCAGCGCCTCGGCACCGTTGCCGGCCACCTGGGAGAACATGATCAGGTCGCCGAACACGATGTCGTTGCCGTCGCCAGCGTTGACCGTGTCGTTGCCCGGCAGGGTCGCCCGGTGTGGCCGAGGATGGCGTTGGCCAGGTTGCTCGGGTCGATGTTGGTCTGCGGTACGCCGTCGGAGTCGTAGGGCTTCAGGTCATTGACGTTGACGCCGCTGTTCAGGCCGATCGCCTCCACCGCCGACAGCGCCTTGAGCGTGGCGAAGCTGGCCAGCGAGTTGCTGCTGGTATCGGAGTCGGTGTAGCTGCCCTGGCCGGCCAGGCTCGACAGCTCGTAGGTACCGTCGCCCTGGGCGTGCAGGGTACCGCTCAGCGACGAGTAGTTGCTGCCGTTCTTGTACAGGTTCAGGTTGCCGCTGCTGTCGATGGTCAGCTTGTTGCTGCTGTCGATGTTGACGTTGACCACCTGGCCGAGCTTGTAGCCGATCGACGTCAGGTAGCCGTCCATGGTGACTTCGGCCTTCGACCCGCTGGCTTTCACCAGCGTCGGGTTGGTGCGCTCGCCGGTCTGGTAGTAGGTCGGCTGGCCGTCGGTGATGAAGAAGGTCTGGTTGCTGGCGGTGACGCCGGCGTTCTTCAGGGCCTGGAACCAGTTGGCAGTGGTCTTGAACGCATCCTCGTAGTTGGTACCGCCACCGGCGGACATCGCGGTCAGGGCGTTCTTCAGGGTCGTCAGGGCATTGCTGTCGGCCAGGTTGACCGACACGGTGGATTTCACCTGGGTGGCGAAATCTACCAGGAGGATGTTCACCGTACCGGAGCTGGCGCCCTGAACACTGTTGGACAGGGTGTTGAACACCGACTGCAGGGCTTTCTGCGCTGCGTCCACGCCGTCCGACTTCATGCTGCCAGAGGTGTCGACGATAAACGCCAGGTTGTAGTTCTGCCCGGCAACCACGTGCAGGCCGTTGATGTCGGCGACGATCACGTCATTGCCGTCGGTACCGGTCCAGGTGTCGCTGTCGGCAGTGGCGTTGACCACCGCGTAGGTGTCCGGATAGACCGTGACCTTGATACTGCCGGTGGTGGCGGCGGTACTGCTGTTGACGGTCTCGGTGGAGGTCGAGGTGACCGACACGTCGAAGCTGCCGCTGTAGTACGCCGGCGGCTTGATGCTCAGGTTGTTCAGGTTCCAGCCGGTGACATCCACCGCAGTGGCACCCACGGTGATGCTGTGCCCGGCATTGTCGCTGACCACCGAGCCGGTCGGGATGCCGCCGAGCTTGACGCTCAGGGTTTCCGAGCCGTCGGTGTCGGTCAGGGCAGTGGTGATGCCGACCAGCTTGACGGTGCCACCCTCGCCGCTTTCGTTGAGTTTGTAGGCGTCGTAGTAGCCCTTGCCGCTGGTGCCGTGGAAGTCGGTGATGGTCACACCGGCCGCCGCCAGTGCGGTCGTGCTTGGGTACAGTGCGGTACCGACCTGGCTCAGGTCGATGGCCGCAGCGCCGTTGATCGACAGGTTGACGTCGTAGCTGCCCGGGCCCGCCTGGTTGTAGTGGTACACCTCGACGGTGTAGTAGCCACTCTTGGTCGGGGTGAAGGTCCCGCTCAACTGGCCACCGGCGCCCCAGGTGGTGCTGGCCACATCCTTGCCGCCGACGACTACCGCCAGGCTATCGTCGCCGGTACCGGTGAAGGTGTAGGTCTTGCCGGCTTCCATGTACATCAGGCCGGAAGTCTTCGAGGCGACGCCCGCGGTGACATCGGTCGAGGCGACGTTGGTCGCGATCGCGGTCGACTGCGCCTTGCCGGCCGCGGCGTCGATCACTGACTTCAGGGTCGCGGCATCGGCGCCATTACCGCTGGTACCCAGGCCGGACAGACCGGTGTAGATCTCCTTGGTCAGGCCGATCGAGGTCACGGCATTGCTGCCGATGGCCAGGGTCGGCTTGTCGGCGACCGGAGTGATGTCGATCTTCAGCGTGGCTTCGTTGCCCAGCGCCTGGCCGTCGTACGGCTTGTATTTGACCTGCGCGTAGTCGGCCTGCTGGTTACCCACGCCGGTGCCACCGTTGGCGGTGATGCCGGACTGGTTGGCCAGCGGTACGAACTTGACGTTACCCGCGTCGATATCGGCCTTGGTGAAGACCTTGCCAGCATCCGCCGCAGTGAGGGTCTTCCAGGTCGAACCGTCCTTGTACTGCAGGGTGCCGTTGGCAGGCAGTTGAGTGAAGGTGACACCCAGCGCGCTGGCGGCGTTGTCCAGATCGCTGATGCCGAGGCTGGTCCAGGTCAAGGCCAGGTCGGTGTCCTCGGTCCCGGTGATTTCGCCACCGGTGGCTGTCGGCGCATCGTTCACCGGCACCACGTTGACCGTGGTGGTGGCGACGTTCGAGGTGTTGACCCCGTCGGTCACCGTCACGGTGATGATCCGTGGCGTGCTGCTCGGGTCATCGCTGGTGTTGATGAAGGTGATGTTCTTCAGGCGCGCGATGTAGTCGGCGATGCTCGCGTTGCCGCTCAGGGTGATGGTCACCTTGTCGTTGGTGCTGACCACGTTGGCGGTGATGCCGCCAACGCTGTTGCCCAGGTTCAGTGCATCGCCTGCCATGCGGTTGGTCAGGGTGATGGTGGCACCGGTCATGTTGGTGCTGTCGATGTCGGTGATGCTCAGGTCGGTATCGCCGATGGACACGCCTGCGCCCGGCTGGCCTTCGGTGAAGGTCACCTGGTAATCCGCACCCGCCTTGCCGCTCGAGTCGTTGGCGTCCAGATCGAGGATCGGTGCCGGCTCGAAGATCTGCGTGGTCACGCTACCTGCGCTGCCGCTCACCACCAGGCTTTCGAAGTTACCGCCGCTGGCCGAGTCGACCTTGACGGTGAACTGCTCGGTGCCTTCGGTGACGGCGTCCTTGATGGTCGGGATGGTGAAGTCGACCTTGCTGGCACCGGCCGGGATGGTCACGGTGGTGACCCCGGTATAGTCGCTGCCGTTGGTGGCGGTGCCGGTGTAGCTCAGCTTCACGGTGACGGCGGACTGCGACGGGTTGCTCAGGTTGATCGTGTAGGTCGCGATGCCACCCTCGGCCACCGAGGTGGTGCCGGTGATGCTCACCGTGGTCGGGGTCATGGTGTCGGTGACCTGGGTGGTCACGTTGTTGGTGCTGAACGTCAGGTTCTCGAAGCCGCCGCCGCTGGCGCCGGTGATCTTCGTACTGATGCTGGTGGCGTCGATGTACGGCGTGTCGGCCGGAGCACTGACGGTGACGCTGTTGGACAGCGCATCCTTTGGAATGACGATGGTCAGTCCGTTGGACAGGGTCACGGTGACCGCCGATGCCGCCGGGTTGGTCAGGGTAGCGGTGTAGACGATCTGGCCGCCTTCCTGCACCGAGCTGGTGGCGCTCAGGCTGACGTTGGTGGTGTCGATCGGACCGTCGGTGACCGTGGTGCTGGTGGTGCCGGTGGCGTCCAGTTTCTCGTAGTTGCCGCCGCTCACCCCGGTGATGCTGTTGGTCAGCGTCGGGTTGGCGGTGTAGACGTTGTTCGGCGCGGTGAAGTTGACCGTGCCGACGGTCTGGCCGACTGCGATGGTGATGGTCTGGTTGTTGGCCAGGGTAATCACCAGCGGCGACACGGTGACCGGCGCGCTGACGGTGGCGGTGTAGACCACGGTGCCGCCCTCGGCCACGCTCGGGGTCGCGGTCAGGGTCACGGTGGAGGTGTCGATGGTATCGGTCACCGCCGTGACGGCTGGCGTGGTGCTGACGTTGACCTTCTCGAAGTCACCGCCGGTGGTGCCGGTGATGGTTGCGCTGACGTTAGTGGCATCGACGTAGACGCTGTTCTTCGGTGCATCGACAGTGACAGTACCTTCGGTGGCGCCCTTGGCGATGGTGATGGTCGAGCCGTTGGACAGGCTGACGGTCATCGCCGTGCCGGTCGGGTTGCTGACCTTGGCGGTGTAGGTGATCTGGCCACCTTCGTTGACACTGTTGGTCGCCGTCAGGGTGACGTTGGTGGTGTCCAGGTTGGCCGGATTGTCGGTCACGCTGGTCACCGGCGTACCGGCAGTGACCAGTTTCTCGTAGTTACCGCCGGACACGCTGCTGATGCTGGTGCTCAGCGACGCGTTAGTGGCGTACACGTTGTTCGGCGCGACCAGGGTCACCGTGCCCACGGTGGCACCGATGGCGATGGTGATCATCAGGTTGTTGGCCAGGTTGATCACCAGCGGTGCAACGGTGACCGGCGCGCTGACGGTGGCGGTGTAAGTGATCACGCCGCCTTCGGTTACGGTCGGGGTCGCTGTCAGGGTCACGGTCGACGTATCGATCGTATCGGTGACGGCGGTCACGGCCGGGGTCGAACTGACGTTCAGCTTCTCGAAGTCACCGCCGGTGGTGCCAGTGATGGTAGTGCTGACGTTGGTGGCGTCGACGTACACGCTGTTCTTCGGCGCATCGACCGTCACGGTACCTTCGGTAGCGCCCTTGGCGATGGTGATGGTCGAGCCGTTGCTCAGGCTCACGGTCATCGCGGTGCCGGCCGGGTTGGTCAGCTTGGCGGTGTAGGTGATCTGGCCGCCTTCCTGGACGGTGCCGGTGGCGGTCAGGCTGAGGTTGGTGGTGTCGAGGTTCGACGGGTTATCGGTGACCGTGGTGCTTGGGGTACCGGCGGTCACCAGCTTCTCGTAGTTGCCGCCGGACACATTGGTGATGCTGTTGGTCACTGCCGAGTTGGTGGCATAGACGTTGTTCGGTGCGGTGAAGTTGACCGTACCGACGGTCTGGCCGACATCAATGGTGATGGTCTGGTTGTTGGCCAGGGTGACCACCAGCGGAGCCACGGTGACCGGGGCGCTGACGGTGGCGGTGTAGGTGATCACACCGCCTTCGACGGCGCTCGGGGTCGCTGTCAGGGTCACGGTCGACGTGTCGATCGTGTCGGTGACGGCAGTCACGGCAGGCGTGCTGCTGACGTTCAGCTTCTCGAAATCACCACCGGTGGTGCCGGTGATGGTGGTGCTGACGTTGGTAGCGTCGACGTACACGCTGTTCTTCGGTGCATCGACCGTCACGGTGCCTTCGGTGGCGCCTTTGGCGATGGTGATGGTCGAGCCGTTGCTCAGGCTCACGGTCATCGCGGTGCCGGCCGGATTGGTCAGTTTGGCGATGTAAGTGATCTGGCCGCCTTCCTGAACGGAACCGGTGGCGGTGAGGCTCAGGCCGGTGCTGTCGAGGTTGGCCGGATTGTCGGTAATCGCCGTGGTTGGCGTGCCGACGGTCACCAGCTTCTCGTAGTTGCCACCGGTCACGTTGGTGATGGTGTTGGTCACCGCCGCATTGGTGGCATAGACGTTGTTCGGTGCGGTGAAGTCGACCGTACCGACGGTCTGGCCGACCGCGATGGTGATGGTCTGGTTGTTGGCCAGGGTGACCACCAGCGGAGCCACGGTGACCGGGGCGCTGACGGTAGCGGTGTAGGTGATCACACCGCCTTCGACGGCGCTCGGGGTCGCTGTCAGGGTCACGGTCGACGTGTCGATCGTGTCGGTGACGGCAGTCACGGCAGGCGTGCTGCTGACGTTCAGCTTCTCGAAATCACCACCGGTGGTGCCGGTGATGGTGGTGCTGACGTTGGTAGCGTCGACGTACACGCTGTTCTTCGGTGCATCGACCGTCACGGTGCCTTCGGTGGCGCCTTTGGCGATGGTGATGGTCGAGCCGTTGCTCAGGCTCACGGTCATCGCGGTGCCGGCCGGATTGGTCAGTTTGGCGATGTAAGTGATCTGGCCGCCTTCCTGAACGGAACCAGTGGCGGTGAGGCTCAGGCCGGTGCTGTCGAGGTTGGCCGGATTGTCGGTAATCGCCGTGGTTGGCGTGCCGGCGGTTTCCAGCTTCTCGTAGTTGCCGCCCGAGACGTTGGTGATGCTGTTGGTCACGGCCGGGTTGGTGGCGTAGACGTTGTTCGGTGCGGTGAAGTTGACCGTACCGACGGACTCGCCAACCGGAATGGTAATGGTCTGGTTGTTCGCCAGGGTGATGACCAGGGCGGTACCGGTAACTGGAGCAGTGACGGACGCGGTGTAGGTGACCACACCACCTTCAACGGCGCTCGGCGTCGCGGTCAGGGTGACGGTCGACGTATCGATGGTGTCGGTCACCGCGGTGACGGCTGGCGTCGGGCTGACTTCCAGCTTCTCGAAGTCGCCGCCAGTGGTACCGGTCACGGTGACGCTGACGTTGCCTGCGTCCACATAAACGGTGTTCTGCGGTGCCGCGACAGTGATCGAGCCTTCAGTCTGGCCCTTGGCGATGGTGATGGTTTCACCGTTGCTCAGGGTGACCTTCATCTCGGTGCCGGTCGGATTGGTCACGCGAGCGGTGTAGATGATCTCGCCGCCTTCCTGGACATTGCCGGTGGCGCTCAAGGTCAGGCCGGTGGTGTCCAGACGCGCTGGATCGTCGGTGACGACGGTGGTCGGCGTGCCGGCGGTTTCCAGGTGCTCGTAGTTGCCGCCGGTGACGCCCGTGATGCTGTTGGTCAGCGGAGTGTTGGTGTTCAGCACGTTGTTCGGCGCGATGAAGTCGACCGAGCCGCTGGTGGCGTTGACCGGGATGGTGATCGACTGACCGTTGGCCAGGCTGATGACCAGTGCGGTGCCGGTAACTGGAGCAGTGACGGAGGCGGTGTAGGTCACTACGCCGCCTTCAACGGCGCTCGGCGTCGCGGTCAGCGTCACAGTGCTGGTGTCGATGGTGTCGGTAACGGCAGTCACCGCCGGGGTCGGGCTGACTTCGAGTTTCTCGAAATCACCACCGGTGGTGCCGGTGACGGTCACGCTGACGTTGCCTGCGTCGACATAAACGGTGTTCTGCGGCGCCGCGACAGTGATCGAGCCTTCGGTCTGGCCCTTGGCGATGGTGATGGTCTCACCGTTGCTCAGGGTGACCTTCATCTCGGTGCCGGTCGGGTTGGTGACCCGAGCGGTGTAGATGATGTCGCCGCCTTCCTGGACGTTGCCGGTGGCGCTCAAGGTCAGGCCGGTAGTGTCCAGGCGAGCCGGGTCATCGGTCACGACGGTGGTCGGCGAGCCGGCGGTTTCCAGGTGCTCGTAGTTACCGCCCGTCACGCCCGTGATGCTGTTGGTCAGCGGAGTGTTGGTGTTCAACACGTTGTTCGGCGCGATGAAGTCGACCGAGCCGCTGGTGGCGTTGACCGGGATGGTGATCGATTGGCCGTTCGCCAACGAAATCACCAGCGCAGTGCCAGTCACCGGAGCGGTGACGCTAGCGGTGTAGGTCACTACGCCGCCTTCAACGGCACTCGGCGTTGCAGTCAGGGTAACGGTGCTGGTGTCGATGGTGTCGGTTACAGCGGTGACAGCCGGAGTCGGACTAACCTCGAGCTTCTCGAAATCACCACCGGTGGTGCCGGTCACGGTCACGCTGACATTGCCGGCATCGACGTAGACCGTGTTCTGCGGTGCAGCAACGGTGATGCTGCCCTCGGTCTGGCCTTTGGCAATGGTGATGGTTTCACCATTGCTGAGGGTGACCTTCATCTCGGTACCAGTTGGATTGGTCACGCGAGCGGTATAGATGATCTCGCCGCCTTCCTGGACATTGCCGGTGGCGGAGAGGGTCAGGCCAGTAGTGTCCAGGCGAGCCGGGTCATCGGTCACGACGGTGGTCGGCGAGCCAGCAGTTTCCAGATGCTCGTAGTTGCCACCGGTAACCCCGGTGATGCTGTTGGTCAGCGGAGTGTTGGTGTTCAGGACGTTGTTCGGTGCGATGAAGTCGACCGAACCGCTGGTGGCATTGACCGGGATGGTGATGCTTTGGCCATTCGCCAACGAAATCACCAGTGGGGTGCCAGTCACCGGAGCAGTGACGGAGGCGGTGTAGGTCACTACGCCGCCTTCAACGGCGCTCGGCGTCGCGGTCAGCGTCACAGTGCTGGTGTCGATGGTGTCGGTGACAGCAGTCACAGCCGGGGTCGGGCTGACTTCGAGTTTCTCGAAATCGCCACCGGTGGTGCCGGTTACAGTGACGCTGACGTTGCCTGCGTCCACATAAACGGTGTTCTGCGGCGCCGCAACAGTGATCGAACCTTCAGTCTGGCCCTTGGCGATGGTGATGGTTTCACCGTTGCTCAGGGTGACCTTCATCTCGGTGCCGGTCGGATTGGTCACGCGAGCGGTGTAGATGATGTCGCCGCCTTCCTGGACGTTGCCGGTGGCGGAGAGCGTCAGGCCAGTAGTGTCCAGACGTGCTGGATCGTCGGTCACGACGGTGGTCGGAGTACCCGCGGTTTCCAGGTGCTCGTAGTTGCCACCGGTGACGCCCGTGATGCTGTTGGTCAGCGGGGTGTTGGTGTTCAGGACGTTGTTCGGTGCGATGAAATCGACCGAACCGCTGGTGGCGTTCACTGGGATGGTGATCGACTGACCATTGGCGAGGCTGATAACCAAGGCAGTGCCGGTTACCGGAGCGGTGACGCTGGCGGTGTAGGTGACGACGCCGCCTTCAACGGCGCTCGGGGTCGCAGTCAGGGTGACGGTGCTGGTGTCGATGGTGTCGGTGACAGCAGTCACAGCCGGGGTCGGGCTGACTTCGAGTTTCTCGAAATCGCCACCGGTGGTGCCGGTCACGGTCACGCTGACATTGCCGGCGTCCACATACACGGTGTTTTGCGGCGCTGCGACAGTAATCGAGCCTTCAGTCTGGCCCTTGGCGATGGTGATGGTTTCACCGTTGCTCAGGGTGATCTTCATCTCGGTGCCGGTCGGGTTGGTGACCCGAGCGGTGTAGATGATCTCGCCGCCTTCCTGCACGTTGCCGGTGGCGCTCAAGGTCAGGCCGGTGGTGTCCAGACGCGCTGGATCGTCGGTGACGACGGTGGTCGGCGTGCCGGCGGTTTCCAGATGCTCGTAGTTGCCACCGGTAACCCCGGTGATGCTGTTGGTCAGCGGGGTGTTGGTGTTCAGCACGTTGTTCGGTGCGATGAAATCGACCGAACCGCTGGTGGCGTTCACTGGGATGGTGATCGACTGACCATTGGCCAGGCTGATAACCAAGGCAGTGCCGGTTACCGGAGCGGTGACGCTGGCGGTGTAGGTCACTACGCCGCCTTCAACGGCGCTCGGCGTCGCGGTCAGGGTGACGGTCGACGTATCGATAGTGTCGGTCACCGCGGTGACGGCTGGCGTCGGGCTGACTTCCAGCTTCTCGAAGTCGCCGCCAGTGGTACCGGTCACGGTGACGCTGACATTGCCTGCATCGACGTAAACAGTGTTCTGCGGCGCCGCAACAGTGATCGAGCCTTCAGTCTGGCCCTTGGCGATGGTGATGGTTTCACCATTGCTCAGGGTGACCTTCATCTCGGTGCCGGTCGGATTGGTCACGCGAGCGGTGTAGATGATCTCGCCGCCTTCCTGGACATTGCCGGTGGCGGAGAGGGTCAGGCCGGTAGTGTCCAGACGTGCTGGATCGTCGGTAACGACGGTGGTCGGAGTACCGGCGGTTTCCAGATGCTCGTAGTTGCCACCGGTAACCCCGGTGATGCTGTTGGTCAGCGGGGTGTTGGTGTTCAGCACGTTGTTCGGTGCGATGAAATCGACCGAACCGCTGGTGGCGTTGACCGGGATGGTGATCGACTGACCGTTGGCCAGGCTGATGACCAGTGCGGTGCCGGTAACTGGAGCAGTGACGGACGCGGTGTAGGTGACCACACCACCTTCAACAGCGCTCGGCGTCGCGGTCAGGGTGACGGTCGACGTATCGATGGTGTCGGTCACCGCGGTGACGGCTGGCGTCGGGCTGACTTCCAGCTTCTCGAAGTCGCCGCCAGTGGTGCCGGTCACGGTCACGCTGACATTGCCGGCGTCCACATACACGGTGTTTTGCGGCGCTGCGACAGTAATCGAGCCTTCAGTCTGGCCCTTGGCAATGGTGATGGTTTCACCATTGCTGAGGGTGACCTTCATCTCGGTACCAGTTGGGTTGGTGACCCGAGCGGTGTAGATGATCTCGCCGCCTTCCTGGACGTTGCCGGTCGCGGAGAGGGTCAGGCCGGTAGTGTCCAGACGTGCTGGATCGTCGGTCACGACGGTGGTCGGAGTACCGGCGGTTTCCAGGTGCTCGTAGTTGCCACCGGTGACGCCCGTGATGCTGTTGGTCAGCGGGGTGTTGGTGTTCAGCACGTTGTTCGGTGCGATGAAGTCGACCGAGCCGCTGGTGGCATTGACCGGGATGGTGATGCTCTGGCCGTTAGCCAACGAAATCACCAGTGCAGTGCCAGTCACCGGAGCGGTGACGCTGGCGGTGTAGGTGACGACGCCGCCTTCAACGGCGCTCGGGGTCGCAGTCAGGGTGACGGTGCTGGTGTCGATGGTGTCGGTGACAGCAGTCACAGCCGGGGTCGGGCTGACTTCGAGTTTCTCGAAATCGCCACCGGTGGTGCCGGTCACGGTCACGCTGACGTTGCCTGCGTCCACATACACGGTGTTCTGCGGTGCCGCGACAGTGATCGAGCCTTCGGTCTGGCCCTTGGCGATGGTGATGGTTTCACCATTGCTGAGGGTGACCTTCATCTCGGTGCCGGTCGGATTGGTCACGCGAGCGGTGTAGATGATCTCGCCGCCTTCCTGGACGTTGCCGGTGGCGCTCAAGGTCAGGCCGGTAGTGTCCAGACGTGCTGGATCGTCGGTCACGACGGTGGTCGGAGTACCGGCGGTTTCCAGGTGCTCGTAGTTACCGCCCGTCACGCCCGTGATGCTGTTGGTCAGCGGGGTGTTGGTGTTCAACACGTTGTTCGGCGCGATGAAGTCGACCGAGCCGCTGGTGGCGTTGACCGGGATGGTGATCGACTGACCATTGGCCAGGCTGATAACCAAGGCAGTGCCGGTTACCGGAGCGGTGACGCTGGCGGTGTAGGTGACGACGCCGCCTTCAACGGCGCTCGGGGTCGCAGTCAGGGTGACGGTGCTGGTGTCGATGGTGTC
Source organism: Pseudomonas sp. Con_6 (assembly GCF_059379395.1). NCBI lineage: Bacteria > Pseudomonadati > Pseudomonadota > Gammaproteobacteria > Pseudomonadales > Pseudomonadaceae > Pseudomonas > Pseudomonas sp. Con_6. The sequence goes on from NZ_CM182011.1 coordinate 216,519, forward strand.
GGTGACAGCAGTCACAGCCGGGGTCGGGCTGACTTCGAGTTTCTCGAAATCGCCACCGGTGGTGCCGGTCACGGTCACGCTGACATTGCCGGCGTCCACATACACGGTGTTTTGCGGCGCTGCGACAGTAATCGAGCCTTCAGTCTGGCCCTTGGCAATGGTGATGGTCTCACCATTGCTGAGGGTGACCTTCATCTCGGTACCGGTCGGGTTGGTGACCCGAGCGGTGTAGATGATGTCGCCGCCTTCCTGGACGTTGCCGGTGGCGCTCAAGGTCAGGCCGGTAGTGTCCAGACGTGCTGGATCGTCGGTAACGACGGTGGTCGGAGTACCGGCGGTTTCCAGGTGCTCGTAGTTGCCGCCCGTCACGCCGGTGATGCTGTTGGTCAGCGGGGTGTTGGTGTTCAACACGTTGTTCGGTGCGATGAAGTCGACCGAACCGCTGGTGGCGTTCACTGGGATGGTGATCGACTGACCATTGGCGAGGCTGATAACCAAGGCAGTGCCGGTTACCGGAGCGGTGACGCTGGCGGTGTAGGTCACTACGCCGCCTTCAACGGCGCTCGGCGTCGCGGTCAGCGTCACAGTGCTGGTGTCGATGGTATCGGTAACGGCAGTCACAGCCGGAGTCGGACTAACCTCGAGCTTCTCGAAGTCGCCGCCAGTGGTGCCGGTGACAGTGACGCTGACGTTGCCTGCGTCGACATACACGGTGTTCTGTGGCGCCGCGACAGTGATCGAGCCTTCGGTCTGGCCCTTGGCGATGGTGATGGTTTCACCATTGCTGAGGGTGACCTTCATCTCGGTGCCGGTCGGATTGGTCACGCGAGCGGTGTAGATGATCTCGCCGCCTTCCTGGACATTGCCGGTGGCGGAGAGGGTCAGGCCAGTAGTGTCCAGGCGAGCCGGGTCATCGGTCACGACGGTGGTCGGCGTGCCAGCAGTTTCCAGGTGCTCGTAGTTGCCACCGGTGACGCCCGTGATGCTGTTGGTCAGCGGGGTGTTGGTGTTCAACACGTTGTTCGGCGCGATGAAGTCGACCGAGCCGCTGGTGGCGTTGACCGGGATGGTGATCGACTGACCATTGGCCAGGCTGATAACCAAGGCAGTGCCGGTTACCGGAGCGGTGACGCTGGCGGTGTAGGTGACGACGCCGCCTTCAACGGCGCTCGGGGTCGCAGTCAGGGTGACGGTGCTGGTGTCGATGGTGTCGGTGACAGCAGTCACAGCCGGGGTCGGGCTGACTTCGAGTTTCTCGAAATCACCACCGGTGGTGCCGGTCACGGTCACGCTGACATTGCCGGCGTCCACATAAACGGTGTTTTGCGGAGCTGCGACAGTGATCGAGCCTTCAGTCTGGCCCTTGGCGATGGTGATGGTTTCACCGTTGCTCAGGGTGATCTTCATCTCGGTGCCGGTCGGGTTGGTGACCCGAGCGGTGTAGATGATCTCGCCGCCTTCCTGGACGTTGCCGGTTGCGGAGAGGGTCAGGCCGGTAGTGTCCAGACGTGCTGGATCGTCGGTAACGACGGTGGTCGGCGAGCCAGCAGTTTCCAGATGCTCGTAGTTGCCACCGGTGACGCCCGTGATGCTGTTGGTCAGCGGAGTGTTGGTGTTCAGCACGTTGTTCGGTGCGATGAAATCGACCGAACCGCTGGTGGCGTTGACCGGGATGGTGATCGACTGACCGTTGGCCAGGCTGATGACCAGTGCGGTGCCGGTAACTGGAGCAGTGACGGACGCGGTGTAGGTGACCACACCACCTTCAACAGCGCTCGGCGTCGCGGTCAGGGTGACGGTCGACGTATCGATGGTGTCGGTCACCGCGGTGACGGCTGGCGTCGGGCTGACTTCCAGCTTCTCGAAGTCGCCGCCAGTGGTACCGGTCACGGTGACGCTGACGTTGCCTGCGTCCACATAAACGGTGTTCTGCGGTGCCGCGACAGTGATCGAGCCTTCAGTCTGGCCCTTGGCAATGGTGATGGTTTCACCATTGCTGAGGGTGACCTTCATCTCGGTACCAGTTGGGTTGGTGACCCGAGCGGTGTAGATGATCTCGCCGCCTTCCTGGACGTTGCCGGTGGCGCTCAAGGTCAGGCCGGTGGTGTCCAGACGCGCTGGATCGTCGGTGACGACGGTGGTCGGCGAGCCAGCAGTTTCCAGATGCTCGTAGTTGCCACCGGTAACCCCGGTGATGCTGTTGGTCAGCGGGGTGTTGGTGTTCAGCACGTTGTTCGGTGCGATGAAATCGACCGAACCGCTGGTGGCGTTGACCGGGATGGTGATCGACTGACCGTTGGCCAGGCTGATGACCAGTGCGGTGCCGGTAACTGGAGCAGTGACGGACGCGGTGTAGGTGACCACACCACCTTCAACAGCGCTCGGCGTCGCGGTCAGGGTGACGGTTGACGTATCGATGGTGTCCGTAACGGCAGTGACGGCAGGCGTCGGGCTGACTTCCAGCTTCTCGAAGTCGCCGCCAGTAGTACCAGTCACGGTGACGCTGACATTGCCGGCGTCCACATACACGGTGTTTTGCGGCGCTGCGACAGTGATCGAGCCTTCAGTCTGGCCCTTGGCAATGGTGATGGTTTCACCATTGCTGAGGGTGACCTTCATCTCGGTGCCGGTCGGGTTGGTGACCCGAGCGGTGTAGATGATGTCGCCGCCTTCCTGCACGTTGCCGGTCGCGGAGAGGGTCAGGCCGGTAGTGTCCAGACGTGCTGGATCGTCGGTCACGACGGTGGTCGGCGAGCCGGCGGTTTCCAGGTGCTCGTAGTTACCGCCCGTCACGCCCGTGATGCTGTTGGTCAGCGGAGTGTTGGTGTTCAACACGTTGTTCGGCGCGATGAAGTCGACCGAGCCGCTGGTGGCGTTGACCGGGATGGTGATCGACTGACCGTTGGCCAACGAAATCACCAGTGGGGTACCAGTCACCGGAGCAGTGACGGAGGCGGTGTAGGTGACCACACCACCTTCAACAGCGCTTGGAGTCGCGGTCAGGGTGACGGTCGACGTATCGATGGTGTCCGTAACGGCAGTGACGGCAGGCGTCGGGCTGACTTCCAGCTTCTCGAAGTCGCCGCCGGTGGTACCGGTCACGGTGACGCTGACGTTGCCGGCATCGACGTAGACCGTGTTCTGCGGTGCAGCAACGGTGATGCTGCCCTCGGTCTGGCCTTTGGCAATGGTGATGGTCTCACCATTGCTGAGTGTGACCTTCATCTCGGTGCCGGTCGGGTTGGTCACGCGAGCGGTGTAGATGATCTCGCCGCCTTCCTGGACGTTGCCGGTCGCGGAGAGGGTCAGGCCGGTAGTGTCCAGACGTGCTGGATCGTCGGTCACGACGGTGGTCGGCGTGCCAGCAGTTTCCAGGTGCTCGTAGTTGCCACCGGTGACGCCCGTGATGCTGTTGGTCAGCGGAGTGTTGGTGTTCAGCACGTTGTTCGGTGCGATGAAATCGACCGAACCGCTGGTGGCGTTGACCGGGATGGTGATCGACTGACCGTTGGCCAGGCTGATGACCAGTGCGGTGCCGGTAACTGGAGCAGTGACGGACGCGGTGTAGGTGACCACACCACCTTCAACAGCGCTCGGCGTCGCGGTCAGGGTGACGGTTGACGTATCGATGGTGTCCGTAACGGCTGTGACGGCAGGCGTCGGGCTGACCTCGAGCTTCTCGAAGTCGCCGCCGGTGGTGCCGGTCACGGTGACGCTGACGTTGCCGGCATCGACGTAAACAGTGTTCTGCGGTGCCGCGACAGTGATCGAGCCTTCAGTCTGGCCCTTGGCGATGGTGATGGTTTCACCGTTGCTCAGGGTGACCTTCATCTCGGTGCCAGTTGGGTTGGTCACGCGAGCGGTGTAGATGATGTCGCCGCCTTCCTGGACGTTGCCGGTGGCGGAGAGAGTCAGACCGGTGGTGTCCAGACGTGCTGGATCGTCGGTAACGACGGTGGTCGGAGTACCCGCGGTTTCCAGATGCTCGTAGTTGCCGCCGGTGACGCCGGTGATGCTGTTGGTCAGCGGAGTGTTGGTGTTCAGGACGTTGTTCGGCGCGATGAAGTCGACCGAGCCGCTGGTGGCGTTGACCGGGATGGTGATCGACTGACCGTTGGCCAACGAAATCACCAGTGGGGTACCAGTCACCGGAGCAGTGACGGAGGCGGTGTAGGTGACCACACCACCTTCAACGGCGCTCGGCGTCGCGGTCAGGGTGACGGTCGACGTATCGATGGTGTCCGTAACGGCAGTGACGGCAGGCGTCGGGCTGACCTCGAGCTTCTCGAAGTCGCCGCCAGTGGTGCCGGTGACAGTGACGCTGACGTTGCCTGCGTCGACATACACGGTGTTCTGCGGCGCTGCGACAGTGATCGAGCCTTCAGTCTGGCCCTTGGCGATGGTGATGGTTTCACCATTGCTCAGGGTGACCTTCATCTCGGTGCCGGTCGGGTTGGTCACGCGAGCGGTGTAGATGATGTCGCCGCCTTCCTGGACGTTGCCGGTGGCGCTCAAGGTCAGGCCGGTAGTGTCCAGACGTGCTGGATCGTCGGTAACGACGGTGGTCGGAGTACCGGCGGTTTCCAGGTGCTCGTAGTTGCCGCCCGTCACGCCGGTGATGCTGTTGGTCAGCGGGGTGTTGGTGTTCAACACGTTGTTCGGTGCGATGAAGTCGACCGAACCGCTGGTGGCGTTCACTGGGATGGTGATCGACTGACCATTGGCCAGGCTGATAACCAAGGCGGTGCCGGTTACCGGAGCGGTGACGCTGGCGGTGTAGGTGACGACGCCGCCTTCAACGGCGCTCGGCGTCGCGGTCAGCGTCACAGTGCTGGTGTCGATGGTGTCGGTGACAGCAGTCACAGCCGGGGTCGGGCTGACTTCGAGTTTCTCGAAATCGCCACCGGTGGTGCCGGTTACAGTGACGCTGACGTTGCCTGCGTCGACATAAACGGTGTTTTGCGGCGCCGCGACAGTGATCGAGCCTTCAGTCTGGCCCTTGGCGATGGTGATGGTTTCACCATTGCTCAGGGTGACCTTCATCTCGGTGCCGGTCGGGTTGGTCACGCGAGCGGTGTAGATGATGTCGCCGCCTTCCTGGACGTTGCCGGTGGCGGAGAGCGTCAGGCCAGTAGTGTCCAGGCGAGCCGGATCGTCGGTGACGACGGTGGTCGGAGTACCCGCAGTTTCCAGGTGTTCGTAGTTGCCGCCCGTCACGCCCGTGATGCTGTTGGTCAGCGGAGTGTTGGTGTTCAACACGTTGTTCGGTGCGATGAAATCGACCGAACCGCTGGTGGCATTGACCGGGATGGTGATCGACTGACCATTGGCCAGGCTGATGACCAGAGCGGTACCGGTAACTGGAGCAGTGACGGACGCGGTGTAGGTGACTACACCACCTTCAACGGCGCTCGGCGTCGCGGTCAGGGTGACGGTCGACGTATCGATAGTGTCGGTCACCGCGGTGACGGCTGGCGTCGGGCTGACTTCCAGCTTCTCGAAGTCACCACCGGTGGTGCCGGTCACGGTGACGCTGACGTTGCCGGCGTCCACATACACGGTGTTTTGCGGCGCTGCGACAGTAATCGAGCCTTCAGTCTGGCCCTTGGCAATGGTGATGGTTTCACCATTGCTGAGGGTGACCTTCATCTCGGTACCGGTCGGGTTGGTGACCCGAGCGGTGTAGATGATCTCGCCGCCTTCCTGGACGTTGCCGGTGGCGCTCAAGGTCAGGCCGGTAGTGTCCAGACGTGCTGGATCGTCGGTAACGACGGTGGTCGGAGTACCTGCGGTTTCCAGGTGCTCGTAGTTGCCGCCCGTCACGCCGGTGATGCTGTTGGTCAGCGGAGTGTTGGTGTTCAACACGTTGTTCGGCGCAACGAAATCAACCGAAGCCGCGCTCTGGCCAACCGGAATGGTGATGCTCTGGCCATTGGCAAGGTTCACGACCAGTGCGGTGCCAGTGACTGGTGCGCTCACCGACGCGGTGTAGGTGACTACGCCACCTTCAACGGCGCTGGGCGTGGCAGTCAGGGTGACAGTCGAGGTATCGACGGTGTCGGTCACGGCAGTCACGGCCGGCGTCGCGCTGATATCCAGCTTCTCGAAGTCACCACCGGTGGTGCCGGTTACGGTGACGCTGACGTTGCCCGCATCCACATAGACGGTGTTCTGCGGTGCCGCGAAGGTCACGCTGCCTTCGGTCTGGCCCTTGGCGATGGTGATGGTCTCGCCATTGCTCAGGGTGACCTTCATCTCGGTGCCGGCCGGATTGCTCAGGGTGGCGGTGTAGACGATGTTGCCACCCTCGGCGACGGTACCAGTGGCGCTCAGGGTCAGGCTGGTGCTGTCCAGGTTGGCCGGGTCGTCGGTGACCGTGGTGGTGACGGTGCCGTTGTTGGCGACCAGGTTCTCGTAGTTGCCGCCACTGACGCCGGTGATGCTGTTGGTCAGCGCCGGGTTGGTGGCCAGTACGTTGTTCGGCGCGGTGAAGTCCACCGAGGCGGAGCTCTGGCCGACCGGGATGATGATGGTCTGGCCGTTGTTCAGGTTCACGGTCACCGGGGTGCCGGTCACCGGTGCGGACACAGACGCGGTATAGGTGACCACGCCGCCCTCGGTCACGCTCGGCGTGGCGGTCAGGGTAACGGTGGAGGTATCGGTGGTGTCGGTGACCGCCGTCACGGCAGGCACGTTGCTGACCGCCAGGTTCTCGAAGTTGCCGCCAGAGGTACCGGTTACGGTCACGCTCAGGTTGCCGCCGTCCTTGTAGACGGTGTCCTGCGGCGCCGCGACGGTGACGCTATTGGTGGTCTGGTTGGCGGCGATGACGATGGTCGCGCCGTTGGACAGGGTGACGGTGACCGGGGTACCCGCCGGATTGGTCAGGGTGGCGGTGTAGACGATGCTGCCGCCTTCGGCGACGGTGCCGGTGGCGGTCAGGGTCAGGTTGGTGGTGTCGACGGTGTCGGTGACGGTGGTGACCGCCGGGGCCGGGTTGGCCACCAGGCTTTCGAAGTTGCCGCCGCTGACGCCGGTGATCGTGGTGCTGACTGGCGCGGCGCCGGTGTAGACGTCGTTCGGCGCGGCAACCTGCACGGTGCCGCTGGTGCCGCCGACCGGGATGGTGATGGTCTGGCCATTGGACAGGGTCACGATCACCGGTGCGCCGGTCACCGGCGAGGTGACGCTGGCGGTGTAGGTGATCAGGCCGGTCTCGCCCACGGTCGGGCTGGCGCCGAGGCTGACGGTGGTGGTGTCGACGCTGTCGGTGACGGTGGTCACGGCCGGGGCCGGGTTGGCCACCAGGTTTTCGAAGTTGCCGCCGGTCACGTTGGTGATGGTGGTGCTGATCGGCGCGGCGCCGTTGTAGACGTCGTTTGGTGCGGTGACATTGACCGTGCCGCTGGTACCACCCACCGGAATGGTGATGGTCTGTCCGTTGGACAGGGTGACGACCACCGGGGTGCCGGTGACCGGCGCGCCTACGCTGGCGGTGTAGGTGATCACGCCGTTCTCGGCGACGCTGCTGTTGGCGGCCAGGCTGACGGTGGTGGTGTCGACGGTATCGGTGACGGTGGTCACGGCCGGGGCCGGGTTGGCCACCAGGCTTTCGAAGTTACCACCGGTCACGTTGGTGATAGTGGTGCTGATCGCCGGCGCGCCATTGTAGACATCGTTCGGTGCGGTGACATTGACCGTGCCGCTGCTGCCGCCGACCGGGATGGTGATGGTCTGGCCATTGGACAGGGTCACGATCACCGGTGCGCCGGTCACCGGCGAGGTGACACTGGCGGTGTAGGTGATCACGCCGTTCTCGCCCACGGTCGGGCTGGCGCCGAGGCTGACGGTGGTGGTGTCGACGCTGTCGGTGACGCTGGTCACGGCCGGGGCCGGGTTGGCCACCAGGTTCTCGAAGTTGCCGCCGGTCACATTGGTGATGGTGGTGCTGATCGGCGCGGCGCCGTTGTAGACGTCATTCGGTGCGGTGACATTGACCGTGCCGCTGGTGCCGCCGACCGGAATGGTGATGGTCTGGCCATTGGACAGGGTCACGACCACCGGTGCGCCGGTGACGGGCGCACCGACGCTGGCGGTATAGGTGATCACGCCGTTCTCGGCGACGCTGGTGTTGGCGGCCAGGCTGACGGTGGTGGTGTCGACCGTATCGGTGACGGTGGTCACAGCCGGAGTGGTGTTGGCGACCAGGTTTTCGTAGTTGCCGCCGGTCACGCCGGTGATAGTGGTGCTGATCGGGCTGGCGCCGTTGTACACGTCGTTCGGTGCGGTGACCTGCACGCTGCCGACGGACTCACCTACCGCGATGGTGATGGTCTGGCCATTGGACAAGGTTACGGTGACCGGCGAACCCGTGACTGGCGCGGTGACACTGGCGGTATAGGTGATCACGCCGTTCTCGGCGACGCTGCCGCTGGCGCCCAGGGTGACGGTGGTGGTGTCGATGGAGTCGACGATGGTGGTCACCGCTGGCGTGGTGCTCGGTACCAGGTTCTCGAAGTTGCCCCCGGACACGCCGGTGATGGTCGTGCTGACGGTACTGCCGTTGACGTACACGTCATTGGCGGCGGTCGGCACCTGGACGCTGCCGGTGGACTCGCCCGCAGCGATGACGATCGTCGAGCCGTTGGACAGGGTAATGGTGACCGGGGTCTGCGCCGGATTGTTCAGGCTGGCGGTGTAGACGATGGTGCCGCCTTCGGTGACGCTGCTGCCTGCGGTCAGGCTGACCGTGGTGGTATCGATGGTGTCGGTGATGGTGGTGACCGCCGGGGTGGTGTCCGGAGTGATCACCAGGCCTGCGCCGCCGCTGGTGCCAGCGATGGTGGTGGAAATCTGACGGTTGTCGATATAGACGTTGTCGCTGGCCGGAATCGCCACAGTGACGCTGCCACTCAGTTGGCCGGCGGCGATGGTGATTACCGAGCCATTGGAAAGCGTGACGGTCAGGTCGGTGGTCGGTGCTTGCGTAACGGTCGCGGTGTAGACAAGTGCACCGCCAGCTTCGGACACTTCAGGTGTCGCGGTCAGCACGAGGCCGGTCGCGCGCAGGTCTTCGGTCGTGGTGTCTGTCGTCGCACCGGTGAGCTGATCGTCGGCCGCCGCGGCGAAGTTCAGGCCTGCAGTCTCGTAGCCGATCGTCGGGTCTACCACCGCAGCCGTTGCATCCAGCATCACCGTGCTGTGGCCACCACCTGCAGCGCCACCGCCTGCGGAAGCCTCACCCGCAGCCGTCGCTTCCAGGTCTTTGGTCGGGTCGGCACCCGCGGCGATCGCCTGCTGCAGCTCTTCAACGGAAGGCGCGGCCTGAGCAGTGGCTTCTGCCAGGTCGGTGGTCGAAGCCGGGGCATCAGCACTCCATTGGCTCTCACGACCCAGATCGAGACTGCGGCCATCGGCCAGTTCCAAGGTCACGGCACCGGACAGCCCCGTCAAAACCTGGTCGCCAGTAAACAGGCGATCACCCTCGATGAGAATTCGCTGAACCCCCTCAGGGGAAACGGCAACGACCTGGCCAACAACACGTTTGACGATGGCGACAACACTGCTCATGACACTCTCCGAACTAACCGTTCCATGTGGCTTCCATACGCGATTGGGCTGGTGTGTGCCGCTATCTGCCTGGAAAGTTGCGCAAGGCGACTACAAAAATGATTTATGTCAATTTTATGGCTTTGCTTGGGTTCTAATTCTTTTTCGTCAAACTATTGACCCGTTGGCCGCCATCCTAAACAATCGGCTTACTAATGTCACATTGATATTTCAATAGGTGAAGCCCCCACGATCTGTGATGGGGTTCTCATTAGGAAATTTCCGACACGCGGTTTCCCTTTATAGCCATTTTCTGGCGGGATGCCATGTTTTGCTCTGATGTGGGACAAGCCGTCCCTAGGGAAGAAAAACGAAATGCGCCTGTCCGTTTTCACTGCTGTCCCCTTCGCTCTGTTCGCCACCCTCAGCAATGCACAAACCCTGCCGCAAGCCATGCAGCAAGCGCTTGAAGCGCACCCGGAAGTGCAGGCGGGGATCAACGGTCGCCTGGCCGCTGACAAGCAAGTGCGGGTCGCCCAAGGTGGCTACCTGCCCAAGGTCGACGTGCTCGCCGGCTATGGTCGCGAAGGCACCGATAGCACCAGCACCCGCGCTACCAATGGCGACCGCTGGGAAACCCTGAACCGTGGCGAGTCCAGCATCCGCCTGCGTCAGATGGTATTCGACGGTTTTGCGACGTCCAGCGAGGTCGGGCGTCAACAAGCCACCGCCAATGCTCGGGCCTATGCGTTGTTGGACACGTCGGAGCGCACCGCGTTGCAGACCGCCAAGGTGTACATCGACGTGCTGACCCGCCGCGAGATGGTGCGGCTGGCCGAAGCCAACCTGCGCAGCCACGAACGCATCTATGACCAGATCCAGTTGCGCACCTCCCGCGGTGTCGGTCGCCAGGCTGACATGGACCAGGCCGAAGCACGTCTGGCCGGGGCGAAAAACAACCTGCTGACGGAACAAACCAACCTCGCCGACGCACAAACCAGTTACCTGAGCGTGGTTGGCCAGTTGCCTGACGAACTGACGGCGCCTGCGCCGTTCATGGACCTGCTGCCTGCAACGCTCAACGAAGCCCGCCAGCAGATGGTCGAGAGCAACCCGGCGCTGCGCTCGGCCGAATCGGACATCGCCGCCGCCGACAAGCAGTACGATGCGGCCAAGTCGCGCTTCTATCCGCGTTTCGACGCCGAACTGGAGCGCGCGGCGAACAACGACGTCGATGGCATCAACGGGCACAACAACGAGTGGCAGGCCATGGTGCGCATGAGCTTCAACCTGTTCGACGGTGGCAGCGACAAGGCCGACCTGGAATCCAAAGCCTTCATGGCCGGTCAAGCGCTGGATATTCGCAACAATGCCTTGCGTCAGCTCAATGAGGAGTTAGGCTTGGCGTGGAATGCTATGCAGAACGCCGATGCCCAGGTGCCGATCGCCCAGCAATATGTCGATCACAGCAGCAAGGTACGTTCGGCCTACCAGAGCCAGTTCAGCCTGGGCGAACGCACCTTGCTCGACCTGCTCGACAGCGAGAACGAATTGTTCACTGCACAACGTCGGCTGGCCGAGGTGAAAAGCGTTCAACTGTTTACTCAATACCGGATCAAGGCGACCATTGGGTCGCTGCTCAAGAGCCAGGGAGTCGTGGCGCCAATGGCAACGGTCGTGCAGAACGATCTCAAGCCCAAGGTGAACCTTCCCGGGCTGAATTGAGATCCTCCCTCACTCGCCAGCAAGAGAAGTTCGCGTGGAATCAGAAGTCAGTCGAACCCAGCTCACCCATGATCCGCGAAGCCAGCACGACGATCCGTTGCTGGACAGCCTGCTGTCACTTTGCGTGCTGCACCAGAAGCCGGCCAGCCGCGCGATGCTTACCACCGGCCTGCCGCTGCCCTCGCAGCGCCTGAGCCCCGAGCTGCTGCCACGGGCGGCGGCGCGGGCCGGGCTGCAGGGGCGCCTGCTGCAGCGCAAGCTGGAGCAGATCCCGAGCATCGCCATGCCGGCCATGCTCCTGCTCAAGGACGGGCGCAGCACCATCCTGCTCGGCTGGGAAAACGAGAACACCGCACGCCTCCTGCTCAGCGAGAGCGACGGCGGCGAAGTCCACGTCACCCGTGAGGCGCTGCAGAGCGACTACGCCGGCCGCGTGTTCTTCGCCCAGCCGCAGCACAAGTTCGACGTCAACCACGGCAACCTGATCCCGCGGGCCCGTTCCTGGTTCCGCGACACCCTCAAGCGCTCCAAGTGGCTGTACGCCGACGCGATCGCCGCCAGCCTGATCATCAACCTGATCGCCATGGGCGCACCGCTGTTCGTGATGAACGTCTACGACCGCGTCGTGCCCAACCAGGCCACCTCGACCCTCTGGGTGCTGGCCATCGGCATCACCGGCGCCTATGTCTTCGACCTGATCCTCAAGGGATTGCGCAGCCTCTGCCTTGACCTTGCGGGGAAAAAGACCGACCTGATCATCTCCGCCACGCTGTTCGAGCGCATCGTCGGCATGTCGATGAAGAACCGTCCGGCGCGGGTCGGCAGCTTTGCCCAGAACATCCACGAGTTCCAGGGCCTGCGCGACTTCCTCGCCTCGCTGACCCTGGCCAGCCTGATCGACCTCCCGTTCACCATTCTGATCCTGATAGTGATCGGCATCATCGGCGGCCATCTGGTGTGGATTCCGATCGTGGCCTTCCCGCTGGCGCTGGGCATTGGCTATGCCTTGCAGAAACCGCTGACCGCCACCCTTGAGCGGACCATGGCCCTGGCCTCCGAGCGCCAGTCGAGCCTGATCGAGACCCTCGCCGGTCTCGACGCAGTCAAGGTCAACAACGCCGAGAGCGAACGCCAGTACATGTGGGAGCAGACCATCGGCACCCTCAGCCGCCTGGAGCTGCGGGTAAAGGTGCTGTCCGGCCTGGCAATGAACATCACCCTGCTGATTCAGCAAATGGCTGGCGTGGCCCTGATCTGCTTCGGCGTGTACCAGATCATGGACGGCAACCTCAGCATGGGCGGCCTGATCGCTTGCTACATGCTCAGCGGCCGCGCCCTCAGCCCGCTGGGCCAGCTCGCCGGTTTGCTGACTCGCTACCAGCAGGCCAAGGTCACCATGGTCTCCACTGACCAGATGATGGAACTGCCGCAGGAGCGCAACTTCGAGGAGCGTCCGCTGAGCCGCCAGGTGCTGCAGGGGGCCATCGAGTTCCGCGGTGTCGACTTCACCTACCCCAACCAGCAGAACCAGGCGCTCAAGGGCATCAACCTGAGCATTCGCCCGGGGGAGAAGGTTGGCATCATCGGTCGCAGCGGTTCGGGCAAAAGCTCGCTGGCCAAGCTGGTGGTCGGCCTCTACGAAGCCGATGCCGGTTCGTTGCTGGTGGATGGCGTGGATATCCGTCAGATCGATGTCAGCGAGTTGCGTCACAACATCGGCTACGTAGCCCAGGACATCCAGCTGCTCGCCGGTACCCTGCGTGACAACCTGGTCAGCGGCGCACGCTACGTCGAGGACGAGATGGTCCTGCAGGCTGCCGAGCTGGCCGGCGTCCATGAATTCGCCCGGCTGCACCCGAAAGGCTATGAGCTGCAGGTCGGCGAACGTGGGCAGAACCTCTCGGGCGGTCAGCGGCAGAACGTCGCCCTGGCCCGTGCGCTGCTGCTCAACCCGCAGATCCTGTTGCTCGACGAGCCCACCGCGGCCATGGACAACACCGGCGAGGAGCGCCTCAAACAGCGCTTGCAGGCAGTGATCGAGCACAAGACCATCGTTCTGGTGACCCACCGGGCGTCACTGTTGTCGCTGGTGGACCGGTTGATCGTCGTCGACCGTGGACAGATCGTAGCGGATGGCCCGAAAGCCGCCGTCATGGATGCGCTGAAGAAGGGGCAGATCAGTGTTGCTTAAGTCAGGCGTGGGACGTGTCCTGCGAAATTACTTCAAGGGTTCGCAGTCGTTTGGCGGCGAGCCGCTGCCCGAGGTCAACAAGGCGCTGGTCGAGGATGCCCCGCGCATCATCCGCCTGACCATCTGGGGCATCATCGCGTTTTTCGTGTTCCTCCTGCTGTGGGCCAACTTCGCCGTGCTCGACGAGGTCACCCGCGGGGACGGCAAGGCCATCCCATCGTCCAAGCTGCAGAAGATCCAGAACCTGGAGGGCGGCATCATCGCCCAGATCTACGCCCGCGAAGGCGAGATCGTCGAGGCTGGTGCGCCGTTGCTGCGCCTGGACGACACGCGTTTCGTGTCCAACGTCGGCGAGACCGAGGCCGACCGCGTCGGCCTGGCCCTGCGGGTCGAGCGCCTGAGCGCCGAGGTCGAGGACCGTCCGCTGAACATCGACGCCGAGCTGCGCAAGGCGGCACCGAGCCAGGCGGCCAGCGAGGAATCGTTGTTCCAGAGCCGGCATCAGCAATTGCAGGATGAGATTGGCGGTTTGCAGGAGCAACTGGTGCAGCGTCAGCAGGAGCTGCGCGAGTTTTCCTCCAAGCAGGCCCAGTACCGCAACAGCCTGCAGCTGCTGCGCCAGGAAATCGCCATGTCCGAGCCATTGGTGGCCCAGGGCGCGATTTCCCAGGTGGAGGTCTTGCGTCTCAAGCGTGCCGAAGTGGAAAACCGCGGTCAGCTGGATGCCACCTCGCTGGCGATCCCGCGTGCGGAGTCGGCGGTCAAGGAAGTCGAGCGCAAGATCGACGAAACCCGTGGCAAGTTCCGCAGCGATGCGCTGACCCAATTGAACGAAGCCCGTACTGACCTGAACAAGGCCCAGGCCACCGGCAAGGCCCTGGAAGACCGGGTCAGCCGGACCCTGGTCACCTCGCCAGTGCGCGGTATCGTCAAGCAGGTGCTGGTCAACACTATCGGCGGTGTGATCCAGCCGGGCAGCGACCTGGTGGAGATCGTCCCGCTGGACGACACCCTGCTGGTGGAAGCACGGATCCGTCCGCAGGACATCGCTTTCCTGCATCCGGGCCAGGAGGCCATGGTCAAGTTCAGCGCCTATGACTTCACCATCTACGGCGGCCTCAAGGCCAAGCTGGAGCAGATCGGTGCGGACACCATCACCGACGAGGAAGGCAAGAACACCTTCTACCTGATCAAGCTGCGCACTGAACGCAGCCACCTGGGGACCGACGAGAAGCCGCTGCTGATCATCCCGGGGATGGTGGCGACGGTGGATATCATCACCGGCAAGAAGAGCGTGCTGAGCTACCTGCTCAAGCCGATCATCCGGGCCAGGGCAGAGGCCTTGCACGAACGTTGAGAGCCTCATCGCTGGCTTGCCAGCGATAGGGCCCTCACAGGCCCTACAAAGCTCCCGGCATGAAAAAGCCCGCCGCCACATCACTGTGGCGGCGGGCTTTTTACATCCGCACCGGAGTTCGAGGTCAGAGGAAGGTGACCTGGCCACCTTCCAGCGATTTCACCCGGGCCAGCGACTCGACGCGGTAGCCCTGCGCATCCAGCTCGGCACGGCCGCCCTGGAACGACTTCTCGATGACGATGCCCAGGCCGGCAACGGTGGCGCCGGCCTGCTTGATGATCGAGATCAGCGCCTGGGACGCCTTGCCGTTGGCCAGGAAGTCGTCGATCACCAGCACGCGGTCGCTGCTGTTCAGGTGACGCGGCGAGATGGCCACGGTGTTTTCGGTCTGCTTGGTGAAGGAGTACACCGACGCGGTCAGCAGGTTTTCCGTCAGGGTCAGGGACTGGTGCTTGCGTGCAAAGATCACCGGTACGCCGAGCTTAAGGCCGGTCATCACCGCCGGGGCGATGCCCGAGGCTTCGATGGTGACGATCTTGGTCACGCCGGAGTCGGCGAACAGACGGGCGAACTCGTCGCCGATCAGCGCCATCAGCGCAGGATCGATCTGGTGGTTGAGAAACGCATCGACTTTCAGGACCTGATCGGAAAGCACGATGCCTTCTTCGCGAATCTTCTGCTGCAGTGCTTCCACGGGTGTTTCCTCGGATGTAAGCAAAAGGCCCCGGCATGGGCCAGGGCGATTGAAGGGTTGATTATCTACCGTTTGAGCATGGCGCGGATATCCGCCAGCGCCGTATTGCCTCTTGCCGCCTTGACCTCTACCGGTGCGTCGTCCAGTCCTTCCCAGGCCAGGTCGTCCTCCGGCAGCTCATCCAGGAAGCGGCTCGGCGAACAATCGATGATCTCGCCGTACTGCTTGCGCTTGGCGGCGAAGGTGAAGGCCAGGGTCTGGCGCGCCCGGGTAATGCCGACATACGCCAGGCGGCGTTCTTCCTCGATGGTGTCGGCTTCGATGCTGGAGCGGTGCGGGAGGATTTCCTCTTCCATGCCCATGATGAACACGTAGGGGAATTCCAGGCCCTTGGAGGCGTGCAGGGTCATCATCTGCACGCCCTCGGCGCCTTCTTCCTCTTCCTGCTGGCGCTCCAGCATGTCGCGCAGTACCAGCTTGCCGATGGCGTCCTCGATGGTCATGTCGCCGTCCTCGTCCTTCTCCAGCGTGCTTTTCAGCGCGTCGATGAGGAACCAGACGTTGCCCATGCGGAAGTCTGCGGCTTTGTCGCTGGAACTGTTGCTGCGAATCCAGTTTTCGTAATCGATATCCATCACCATGCTGCGCAGCGCGGCGATCGGATCTTCCAGGGCCACCTGCTCGCGGACCTTGTCCATCCAGCTCTTGAAGCGGTGCAGGCGGTCGGTGAAGCGCGCATCCAGATGCTCGCGCAGGCCCAGCTCCTCGCTGGCGGCGTACATCGAGATCTTGCGTTCGGTGGCGTAGTTGCCGAGCTTTTCCAGGGTGGTCGAGCCGATTTCACGGCGCGGTACGTTGATCACCCGCAGGTAGGCATTGTCGTCGTCCGGGTTCACCAACAGGCGGAAGTAGGCCATCAGGTCCTTCACTTCCTGGCGCCCGAAGAAGCTGTTGCCGCCGGACAGGCGGTACGGCACCTGGTGGTGCTGCAGCTTCAGTTCGATCAGCTTGGCCTGGTAGTTGCCGCGGTAGAGGATGGCGAAATCGCTGTACGGCCGGTCGGTGCGCAGGTGCAGGCTGAGAATCTCCATGGCCACCCGCTCGGCTTCGGCCTCCTCGTTCTTGCAGCGGATCACGCGAATCTCGTCGCCGTGGCCCATCTCGCTCCACAACTGCTTCTCGAAGGCGTGAGGGTTGTTCGAGATCAGCACGTTGGCGCAGCGCAGGATGCGGCTGGTGGAGCGGTAATTCTGCTCCAGCATGACCACCTTCAGGGACGGGTAGTCGTCCTTGAGCAGCATCAGGTTTTCCGGACGCGCGCCACGCCAGGCGTAGATCGACTGGTCATCGTCGCCGACCACGGTGAACTGGTTGCGCGTGCCGATCAGCATCTTCACCAGCAGGTACTGGCTGGCGTTGGTGTCCTGGTATTCGTCCACCAGCAGGTAGCGCACGCGGTTCTGCCACTTTTCCAGGATGTCGGTGTGTTCCTCGAACAGCTTCACCGGCAGCAGGATCAGGTCGTCGAAGTCCACCGCGTTGAACGCCTTGAGCGTGCGCTGGTAGTGCATGTAGACGATGGCAGCGGTCTGCTCCTTGGGGTTGCGCGCCTTCTCCAGTGCCTCGGGGGGCAGGATCAGGTCGTTTTTCCAGGCGCCGATCATGTTCTTGATCTCGTCGACACCGTCGTCCCCGGAGTACTCCTTCTGCATGATGTCGGTCATCAGCGCCTTCACATCGGTTTCGTCGAAGATCGAGAAACCGGGCTTGTAGCCCAGGCGCTGGTGTTCCTTGCGGATGATGTTCAGACCGAGGTTATGGAAGGTCGAGACCGTCAAGCCGCGGCCTTCGCCCTTGCGCAGCAGGGTGCCGACCCGCTCCTTCATCTCCCGCGCGGCCTTGTTGGTGAACGTCATGGCCACGATGTACTGCGCACGGATTCCGCAGTTCTGGATCAGGTGGGCGATCTTGCGGGTGATCACGCTGGTCTTGCCGGAGCCTGCGCCGGCAAGTACCAGGAGCGGGCCGCCGACGTAGTTCACGGCTTCTTGCTGCCGGGGATTGAGTCGGGACATGACGTAAACCGGGGGTGGCTGAAAAATAGCCGCGCAGTTTAACAGGGCTTCGCCTTCATGGCGCGACCGTCTGACAGTGTGACGCAGCACAATATCTAAATTTGCCGGCTCTGCTACTTTCCATCAGGATGCGCCTCCAAATGGATGGATTTTCCTGAAACGAGAGCGGTTGTTTCAAGTGAAAATCATTTACATTAGTGCTGTTGTAACAAATGATTTGTCCCGCGCCCTGTCTGTGTCTGCGCGCTGGTAACTAAGGAGAGAGCTTGTCTACGCCTGCCGAACCGTTGCGTTTGCTTCTGCTGGCTGAGGAACCCGAGTGGGCGGTTGCCCTCGGTGAGTCTCTGTTGCCGCTGGCGGGCACTGCGGTATTGCTGACGGCACCGAGTTGGGAGTCGGTGGACAGCCTGTTTGCCCGCGACCGCAACGCCGTGGTGTTGACCACGCCGGGCCGCCAACCGGCGCCGGGGCGCTGCGACCTGCCGATGGTACTACTGCTGGACGCCGAGCCGGCCAAGGCGCCGCCCGGTGTCAGCGACTGGCTGGTACGCGGACAACTGGGCAGCGACACCGTGCGCCGCTGCCTGCGCCATGTGCGCGAACGCGGTGTTCTGGAATCGACCCTGCAGCGCCTGGCCGAGGAAGACCCGCTGACCGGCATCGCCAACCGCCAGGGCTTCCAGACCCTGCTGGCCGCGCGCCTGGCCGAGAATGATGGTCGCGGTGTTGCCCTCGGCCACCTCGACCTCGACAACTTCCGCCACGCCAACGACGCCCTCGGTCATCAGGGCGGTGACCGTTTGATCCTGCAGGTGGTGGGCCGCTTGAAGAGCCAGCTGGAAGCCGGCGACCGCGTAGCGCGCCTGGGCAGCGACGAATTCGCTCTGCTTATCGACACCCGCCGCGAGCCGCAGCGCGCCGAGCGCATGGCCGAGCGCATCGTCGAAGCCCTGGCCGAGCCGTACTGGATCGACGGCGAAAGCCTGTTGATCGGCTGCAGCCTTGGCGTCGCCCATGCCCGCGCCCAGGCCGGTGCGGACCCGCTGATGTGGCATGCGCACATCGCCATGCAGCAGGCCAAGGGCACCCACGGCTGCACTTATCACGTGTTCGACGAGCGCATCAATCGCAACGCCCGCAGCCTGGCTGATCTGGAAAGCGAACTGCGCCGCGCCTTGCGCCGTGACGAACTGGAATTGCACTACCAGCCGCGCCTGGACCTGGCCGAAGGCCGTATCGTTGGCCTGGAGGCCTTGGTGCGCTGGCGCCATGCTGAACGCGGCCTGCTGCCGCCCAGCGAATTCGTGCCGCTGGCCGAACAGAGCGGGCTGATCGTGCCGCTGGGTTACTGGGTGATTTCCCGGGCCTTGCGTGACATGCAGATCCTCCGCGAGCGTGGGCTGGCGCCGCTGCATATGGCGGTGAACCTGTCGTTCCGTCAGTTCCAGGACAGCCAGTTGCTGGCCACCCTGAGCCGACTGATCGTGCAGCATGGCGTGGATGCGCGCTGGCTGGAGTTCGAACTGACGGAAACCGCGGTGATGCGCCGCAACGACCTGGTCAAGCAGACCATGGATGCCCTGGGACGGTTGGGCGTGCGTTTCTCGCTGGACGACTTTGGCACCGGCTTCTCGTCGTTCGTCCACCTCAACAGCCTGCCGATCGCCTTGCTCAAGGTCGATCGCAGCTTCGTCGGCGGAATGGAGCAACGGGAAGAGAACCGCAAGCTGGTCCACGCCATGATCAACCTGGCGCACAACCTCCATTTGGATGTGGTTGCCGAGGGGGTTGAGACCGAGGAGCAACTGGATTTGCTGCGCAGCTTTGGCTGCGACCAGGTGCAGGGGTACCTGATCAGCAAGCCGCTGGCGATCGAGCCGCTGGTGGAATACCTGCTGCTGAATGCAGTACAGAAACCGGTAGCGCTATAGGAAACGACGCGGACCTTGTGGGAGCGGGTTCACCCGCGATTGCGGTAGTGAGTTCACCATCGCAATCGCGGGTAAACCCGCTCCCACAGGTCCGCGTCGCTTATACGGACCTTGTCACGGTCGAAGCCACTGCCTCCCCACCGATCATCCGCTTCATCCGCCATTCGAACGCCAGCGTCAGGCTGATCGCCGCAAACGCCAACCCCAGCGCCAGCCCCCACCACACCCCCACCGCACCCATCCCCAGTGGAAACGCCATGATCCACGCCGCTGGTGCGCCGATCACCCAATAGCTGAAAAGCCCGACCAGGAACGTCGTCTTGGCATCCTTGAGCCCGCGAATCGAGCCCATGGCAATCGTCTGGATACCGTCGAACAGCTCGAACCACGCCGCCACCATCAACAGGCTCACCGCCAGCTTGATCACACCTGCGAACGCCGGGTCATTGCGATCCAGGAACAACCCCACCAACGGCTCGGGCATCACCCAGAACAGCACCGAGAACCCCAGCATCACCGCCGCACCGAAGCCGATCCCCAGCCGTCCGGCATTGCGCGCCGCCAACAGACGGTCGGCACCATAGTGCAGGCCGACGCGCATGGTCACCGCATAGGACAGGCCCGCCGGAATCATGAACGCCGTCGACACGATCTGCAGGGCGATCTGGTGCGCGCCCAACTCGGTACTGCCCATGGTGCCCATGCACAGCGCGGCGAAGGCGAACAGGCCGACTTCCACGGTGTAGGTGCCACCAATCGGCAACCCCAGCCGCCACAGCTCGCGCAGCGCCGGCCACGACGGCCGCGAAAGATTGCGCCGGATCGGGTAGGGCGCATAGGCCGGATGCCGGCGGATATACAGGGCCAGGGCGATGGCCATGGCATTGGCGACGATCGCCGTGACCAGGCCGATGCCCACCAGCCCCAGCTTCGGCAGGCCGAACATGCCTTCGATCAGCGCATAGTTGAGCAGGAAGTTGGCCACCGTCCCGACCAGGCTGATGACCATCACCGGCGACGAGCGCCCCAGCGCGCTGGTGAAGCCGCGCAGGGCCATGAAGGTCAGGTAGCCGGGCAGGGCGAAGGGCAGCAACAGCAGGAAGTGACCTGCGTTTTCGACGTTGCCCGGCTGCTGGCCGAGCAGCAACAGCACCGGGCCAAGGTTCCACAGCACCAGCGCGGCGACCACCGCCATCACCCAGGCCAGCCACAGCCCGGCCTGGGTCAGGCGGGTAGCGCCTTCGGCATCGCCGGCGCCATGGCGGATGGCGACCAGGGTGCCCACCGCAGCGATGACGCCGAGGCAGAAGATCGACACGAACGAATAGCTGGCCGCACCCAGACCGCCGCCGGCCAGTGCCTCGGGGCTGATTCTGGCCATCATGAAGGTGTCGGTGAGCAGCATCAGCATGTGCGCCAACTGCGAGGCCACCAGCGGCCCCGCCAGCCGCAACAGTGCCTTGAGTTCATGGGTTGGCGCCGCTTGCATGATTCCGCGTCCTTTTCCGAAAGTAAGTGACAAGCCGCTAATTCTCGACCTTTGCGGCAACCCGCACAAAAGGATAAAAACGATCGGTGGCATGAGTAAAACTCATGCGAAGATGTGCGCTCACGGAGGTTCGCCATGTCCCATCGTCTTCCCCCGCTGTACGCCCTGCGCGCCTTCGAGGCAGCGGCGCGGCACAGTTCTTTCACCCGCGCGGCGGATGAGCTGAACATCACCCAGAGCGCGGTGAGCCGGCATATCCGCACCCTCGAGGAGCATTTCGCCTGCCGGCTGTTCATGCGTAATGGCCGCAGCCTGCAACTCACCGAAGCGGCGCGCCTGCTCCTGCCCGGGGTGCGCGAAGGCTTCGCCGCACTGGAGCGGGCCTGCGGCACCCTGCGCAGCGAGGAAGGCATCCTGCGCATGAAAGCCCCGTCGACCCTGACCATGCGCTGGCTGCTGGCGCGCCTCAGCCGCTTCCGCCACTTGCAGCCGGGCAATGAGGTGCAACTGACCAGCGCCTGGATGGACGTCGATCATGTCGACTTCAATCAGGAGCCCTTCGACTGCGCGGTGTTGCTGGGCGATGGACACTTCCCGCCGGATTGGGAGGTGAGCCGGCTGTTCTCCGAATTACTGGTGCCGGTGGGCGCTCCCGGCCTGCTCAGCGACGGGCCCTGGACGGTCGAGCGTCTGGCGACCTGCGAACTGTTGCACCCGACTCCGGACAAGCGCGACTGGCGCACCTGGCTGGCACGCATGGGCCTCACCGAACAGGTGTCGCTCAAGGGCGGCCAGGTCTTCGATACCCTGGAACTGGGCATGATCGCTGCGGCGCGGGGCTATGGCGTGTCCATGGGCGATCTGTTGATGGTCGCCGAGGACGTTGCCCAAGGGCGACTCAGCCTGCCTTGGCCGGCGGCGGTGGCCAGCGGGCTTGACTACTATCTTGTCTGGCCGCGCACGCGTCCCGGCGGCGAGCGCCTGCGTCGGCTCAGCGATTTCCTGCAGGGCGAGGCACGAGCCATGCAGTTGCCAGACGTGGAGATGCTGCAAGCAAATGAGCTCAACAACGGTGAGTGATCGTTTGCGCTGAATATCCGGGTTTGGCACTCAAGTAATCTTCGACTGCGCCGAAGTAGGAGGCGAGGGCCCGGAATGAGGCCCATGCCCATGCCCATCGTGCACCGCGATCAGGATGATCCCGGCTTTCTTCGCCAGGAGTTCTCATGTCTCAACCCCGCGCCCGGATTGCCTCCCAACTTGGCCTCGCGCTGGCCGCCGTGCTTGCCGTTGTGATCAGCGGCAGCACATTGTTCGCCTTGCGCTCCCTCGACCACGCCAACCTGGTTACCCGCCAGGAACACCTGACCAGCGAAGCGCGGCTGCTGGCCGACCAGCTCGGCACTTTCCACGACTCCCTGCGCGAAAGCACCCAGCGCCTGGCCGGGTTGTTCGAAAAGCGCTTCAAAGACCTGAGCGTGCAGGCTGGCACCTCGATTCCGGTGGCCGGAGTGGCCACGCCCGGGCTGTTCCTCGATGGCCAGGCGTTGAACAACGATTTCAGCGAGGTCGACGAATTCCGCCAGATGACCGCCGGCGTCGCGACCCTCTTCGTGCGCAGCGGCGATGACTTCATCCGCATCAGCACCTCGCTGACCAAGCAGGATGGCAGCCGTGCGATCGGTACCCTGCTGGACCGGCAGAGCCCGGCCTATGCGCGGATCATGGCTGGCCAGCCGTATGTTGGCCGGGCGCTGCTGTTCGAGCGCTTCTACATGACCCAATACACCCCGGTGCGTGATAGCGCAGGAAAGGTGATCGCCATCCTCTTCGTCGGCTTCGACTACACCGACGCGCAAAAGACCCAGTTCGACAACCTCAAGCGCTTCCGCATCGGCCAGACCGGTTCGCTGGCCCTGCTCGACGAGCAGCAGCACTGGCTGGTACCGCCCGCTGGCGCGACCGGTGGCGAACAGGAAGCCGCGCAACTGGCGGGCAAGCCCGGTGAAGGACGCTTCTGGAACGATGGCGTGGAGGAGCTCTACAGCGTCGCCGTACCTTTTGCCGGCGGGCCCTGGACCGTGGTGGCGAGCATGCCGGAGGCGGAAATCCGCGCGGTGACCTGGAGCGTCGGTACCCGCCTGGCCATCGGCAGCCTGCTGGCGATGCTGCTGGCGGTGGGTGCCACGCTGTGGCTGCTGCGGCGCAAGCTGCGGCCATTGAGCGACCTGGTGCACCAGGCCGAAGCCCTGGGCGCCGGTGACCTGGACGTGCGCCTGAAGGTCACCAGCCACGACGAGATCGGCCAGCTTGCTGCCAGCTTCAACCATATGGGTGAAGCCCTGGCGAGCATGGTCGTGCGTATTCGCGAGGCTTCGCAGCAAGTGGGCAACCGCGCCCATGCCCTGGCCGACCTGTCCTCCGGTGCTTGCGATGGCATGGAGCAACAATCGGGTGAGATCACCAGCATGGCCGGCGCGGTTGAAGAGTTCAGCGCCACCTCGCTGGGCATCGCCGACAGCATGGGCAATACCGAGCGCATGGCGCGCGACAATGCCCAGCAGACCCGCATCGGCCGGGCTTCGATGGAGCAGGCGTCAGACTCGTTGCAGCAGATTGCCGAGGCCCTGGGTGATACCGCCAAGGTCATCGATATCCTGGGTGCGCGTTCGCAGGATATCGGCGGCATCGTCGGGGTGATCACCGCGATTGCCGAGCAGACCAACCTGCTGGCGCTCAATGCTGCCATCGAGGCGGCGCGGGCGGGTGAGCAGGGCCGTGGTTTCGCGGTGGTCGCCGACGAGGTCCGGCATCTGGCCGCGCGCACTCGCCAGGCCACGGATGAAATCTCCGGGATGATCGACAGTGTTCAGCAGCAGACCGGGCATGCCATCAGCACCATGGAGCAGGGCAACCGCCTGATGCGCGAGGGCCTGGAGCGCAATGCCCGGGTGGCCGAGGCACTGGCGCGGATTGACGAGCAGAGCCGCAGTGCCGGTGAGCAGTTTGCGGCGATCAATACCGCGACCCAGGAGCAGAGTGCTACGGCGACGGTGCTGAGCAACAACCTGCAGAGCATTGCCCTGGCCAACAGCGATCAGCGGGAAGTGGCCAACAACCTGGCCTCGACGGCGCGGGAGCTGGAGGGGTTGGCGGAGCAACTGCGGCAGGAGGTGGACCGGTTCCGCGTTCGCCACTGATCCACGCAACACCGCAAACCCTGTGGGAGCGGGTTCACCCGCGATTGCGTCGGTGAATTCACTACCGTAATCGCGGGTAAACCCGCTCCCACAAGGTAACGCGTCGTGCTTTAGAGGGTGGGAAGACCAAGGGCCTCGGCACAGGCCGCCAGCGAACGCCGCTCACTCTCGGCATACAACGCCAACTCATCCTGCACCCGCTGCCCCAACGCCTCCTCGAACGCCTCCCGATTGGCATTGCTCCCATACTCCGCCTGCCCATCGTCCCCCAGGTTGGACTGGAAGATCCCCGCCGCACTCACCGGCAGGAAATCCTCGTACACCAGCGCTTCGAAATGCACATGCCCCGCCTCGATCAGCGCTTCCAGGCCGGCCGGATGCTCCTTGGCCGCCAATCCCTTCTCCGTCGGGAAGTAGCGGAAGTAAGCCAGTTCCTGCTCGCGCATCTGCCCCAGGTCATCCGGGAATGCCCGGAATGTCTCGGCCAGCAGGCTCATGTAGCGATCGGCATTGCTCTCCGCCGGCGCACCGCCCAACGCCCCGCGAGTGGCATCCAGCAACTGGTCGTAGAGCCGGCGCCCCTTCGGCGTCAGCGCCGCACCACGCTGCTCGATCTCGCCGAAGCGCGCCGTATGGCTGCCCACCGCATCACGGAAGGCAATAGACTCCTGTAGCGCCTTGAAGCTGGTCTGACGCAGCAGGATCGGATGCCGCCGGGTCGGTGGCCCTTCTATCACCGCCTTGGGCGGGATGCCATGGGCCGGCATGCCCAACTGGATCGCATCGATATCCAGGGTACGCGGGGTCAGGTGGTTGATATGCGGGCCCTTGAACGCCACCACATCGGCAATCAGGCGGTGCTGGTCGTGCAGTTGCTGGTATTGCCCGGCGGTCACCGTGGCCTCGTGGTGCCAGCGGAAGGTGTGCAGCGCTTCATCGACGAACTCGCCGGCATCCGCCTCGTTCAGGCCGCCATCGCGCTCGCCCTGGGCGATCAGATCCAGCACCCGAGGGGTGAAGATCTGGCGCTTGTCCAGAATCGAGCGGGCCAGCTCGCGCAAGGCCGGATCATCGATCAGTTCCAGGCGCAGCAGCGAGGTGAAGACCCGGAACGGGCTGAGACGCAGCGACTGTTCGTGTACCGGGCGGAACGCCGTGGAATGCACCGGTACACCCGCCGAACTGAGGTCGTAATAGCCCACCGGCTGCATGCCCATCACCGCGAACAGCCGGCCGATGGTCGCCAGTTCCGCCGCCGTGCCGACACGGATGGCACCGTGGCGTTCCTGATCCAGGCGTTCGATCTCGCCGGTCCAGCGCAGGGCCTCGGCGACTTCGGGGCGCATTTCCATGACCTGGCGATTGACCTCGCTCACCAGCTTCAGCAGCGTGCCGTAAAGCGGCACTTCCTGCTTGTACATGAGCGACATGGCGGCGGAGAACCGCGCGCGAATCTGGTCCGGGCTGACGAAATCTTGAGCGGGCATCGCAAGCTTCCTGGTGAGTGGTTCGGGCTCGCCTACATGAAAACGAGGAATGCTGATCGACTTCAAGCGAAAAAAAGTCGAGCAGTCATTCCGTAAATTCAGGACTTGTCGGCGGCGACCTGCTCGGCGATCCAGTCCACCAGGCAACGCACCTTGGGCACTTCGGCGGCATGCTCGGAAAAGGCGAGGAAGTGCGCGCCGTTGCTGCGCATGCGATGGGGCCATGCCACCACCAGCTTGCCCTCGGCCAGGTCGGCTTCGGCCAGGTAGCTTGGCACCAGGGCCACGCCGCAGCCGGCCTGCGCCGCGCTCAGGCACATATGGAAGGTATCGAAGCGCGGGCCATGGTAGCTGTTGGGCGAATGCAGGCCCTGTTCGAGAAACCATTCGTGCCAGGCCTCCGGGCGCGTGGTGCTTTGCAGCAGCACCAGGCCGGACAGTTCGCTGGCGTCGTTCAGCGCGCCGCCGGGCAGCAGTTCCGGTGCGCACACCGGCACCACGTCCTCGCCGAACAGCTCGATGCAGGTTGCCCCAGGCCAGGTGCCCTGGCCATAGAAGAACACCACGTCGGCTTTGGCCTGGAGCAGGGAGAACGGCTCCATCTCGTTGCGGATATCCAGATGGATGTTCGGGTGGCGCTTGCCGAAGCCCTTCAGGTGCGGGATCAGCCAGCGCACGCCGAAGCTGGGCTGGGTCGCGACCTTGAGCACTTCGGTCTGCTCGCCGTAGGACATGATGTAGCGGCTGGACATGTCGACCTGGGTGAGGATCTTGTTCACCTCGGCCAGGTACAGCGCACCGGCGGGAGTCAGTTGCAGGCGGCGGCGGATGCGCAGGAACAGGTGATGGCGCAGCATCTCCTCCAGTTGCGCCACCTGCTTGCTCACTGCGCTCTGGGTCAGGTGCAGCTCCTCGGCGGCGCGGGTGAAGCTCAGGTGCCGGGCGGCGGCCTCGAAGCACTGCAGGGCGGCCATCGACGGGACCAGGCGTTTGGACATGATTCATTACCTGAGGGAATGATGTGCGGAATAAAGGTCGTTTGTTGAGGCTTGGTGATCGGATTAATACTGATCCCTGACAATGATTACAACCTCTCACCGCCTTGCAGGAGAACAACATGGTTGATGGATTGCTTGCCCGCCTGGGTGTCCCGGTCAGTGCCTACACCAACGGCAACCATCCCGTTCACACCCCGATCGACGGCAGTGTGATTGCTTCGGTGCACCTGGAGCCGGCTACAGCAGTCGGCGCGAAGATCGCCAGGGCGCAGCAGGCCTTCGAAGCCTGGCGCAACGTGCCGGCGCCGCGTCGCGGTGAGTTGATCCGCCTGTTCGGCGAAGTGCTGCGCGAGCACAAGGCC
This sequence comes from Pseudomonas sp. Con_6, assembly GCF_059379395.1. Classification (NCBI taxonomy): domain Bacteria; kingdom Pseudomonadati; phylum Pseudomonadota; class Gammaproteobacteria; order Pseudomonadales; family Pseudomonadaceae; genus Pseudomonas; species Pseudomonas sp. Con_6. The sequence goes on from NZ_CM182011.1 coordinate 243,577, forward strand.
GACCTCGGCGAGGTGGTCTCGGTGGAAGCCGGCAAGATCACCCAGGAAGGCCTGGGGGAAGTACAGGAAATGATCGATATCTGCGACTTCGCCGTCGGCCTGTCGCGCCAGCTCTACGGCCTGACCATCGCTTCCGAGCGCCCTGGCCACCACATGCGTGAAAGCTGGCATCCGCTGGGCGTGGTCGGCGTGATCAGCGCCTTCAACTTCCCGGTCGCGGTGTGGGCGTGGAATACCACCCTGGCGCTGGTCTGCGGTAATGCCGTGGTGTGGAAACCGTCGGAAAAGACCCCGCTGACCGCGCTGGCCTGCCAGGCCCTTTTCGAAAAAGCCCTGGCCCGCTTCGGTGACGCGCCGCAGGACCTGAGCCAGGTCATCATCGGCGACCGCGACGCCGGCCAGGCGCTGGTGGACGATCCGCGCGTGCCGCTGGTCAGCGCCACCGGCAGCACCCGCATGGGCCGCGAAGTCGGACCACGGGTGGCCGCGCGCTTCGGCCGCAGCATCCTTGAGCTGGGCGGTAACAACGCGATGATCCTCGCCCCCAGCGCCGACCTCGACCTGGCTGTGCGTGCCGTGCTGTTCAGTGCCGTCGGCACCGCCGGGCAACGCTGCACCACTCTGCGTCGGGTGATCGTGCACCGTTCGGTCAAGGACGAAGTGGTTGCGCGGGTGAAGTCTGCCTACGGCAAGGTGCGTATTGGCGATCCGCGGGAAGGCAACCTGGTTGGTCCGCTGATCGACAAGGCGTCGTTCCAGGCGATGCAGGATGCCCTGACCCGCGCACGGGACGAGGGTGGTCAGGTCTTCGGTGGCGAGCGCCAGTTGGCCGAGCAGTACCCGAACGCTTATTACGTGGCGCCGGCCATCGTGGAAATGCCGGGGCAGACCGAGGTGGTGCGTCACGAGACCTTCGCGCCGATTCTCTATGTGCTGGCCTACGATGATTTCGAGGAAGCGCTGCGCCTGAACAACGAGGTGCCGCAGGGGCTGTCGTCGTGCATCTTCACCACTGACCTGCGTGAGGCCGAGCGCTTCCAGAGTGCGGCGGGCAGTGACTGTGGCATTGCCAACGTCAATATCGGCACCAGCGGCGCGGAGATCGGTGGCGCCTTCGGTGGCGAGAAGGAGACCGGGGGCGGGCGTGAGTCGGGGTCGGATAGCTGGAAGGCCTATATGCGCCGGCAGACCAACACCGTGAACTACTCCCGGGAATTGCCGCTGGCCCAGGGCATCGTCTTCGACTGATGGAAAGGGGGCCGCAAACCGGCCCCAGATAACAAAATCAATATTCGCTCCGGGGACCCGCCCATGTCCGACCTGCGTCAACAATGCTTGTGGGAATACGTCACTCCACCCCCGGCCCTCGCCTCGGCCCTGAACGGCGACGCCGTGGCCGATGTCTGCGTCATCGGCGGCGGCATCACCGGCCTCTCCGCCGCCCTGCACCTGCTGGAACAGGGCAAGTCCGTGGTCCTCCTGGAAGCCCGCGACATCGGTCACGGCGGCTCCGGGCGCAACGTCGGCCTGGTCAATGCCGGCACCTGGATCCGTCCAGACGAGGTCGAGGCCACCCTCGGCCAGCAACAGGGCAGCCGCCTGAACAAGGTTCTGGGCGAAGCCCCGGCAGAAGTCTTCGCCCTGATCGAACGTCTCGGTATCGACTGCCAGGCGCGTAACGAAGGCACCCTGCACATGGCCCACAACGCCACCGGTGTCGCCGACCTGCAGGCCCGCCACGAACAATGGACCCGACGCGGCGCTGACGTCGAACTGCTCACCGGCGCCCGCTGCGAGGAATACTGCGGCACCACGCAGATCGCCGCCGCGCTGCTCGACCGCCGCGCCGGCACCATCAACCCCATGGGCTACACTCGCGGCCTGGCCGAAGCGGTGGAACGCCTGGGCGGCCGCATTTACCCACAGTCCCCGGTTCAGGGGCTGGAGCGCTCAGGCAACCAGGGCTGGCGAGTGAAGACCGCGAAAGGCTCGGTGCAGGCCGAAAAAGTGGTCATCTCCACCGGCGCCTACACCGAAGGCGACTGGACCGACCTGCAGCGCCACTTCTTCCGCGGCTACTACTACCAGGTCGCCTCGGCACCACTGCACGGTGCCGCCGCCGACAATGTACTCAAGCATGGCCAGGGCTCGTGGGATACCCGCACCGTGCTCAGCAGCATCCGTCGCGATGACCAGGGCCGCCTGCTGCTGGGCAGCCTCGGCCGGGTCGACAACAAGCCATCCTGGTTCATCCGCAGCTGGGCCGACCGCATCCAGAGCCACTATTTCCCGCAACTGGGCAAGGTGGAGTGGGAGATGCACTGGACCGGCTGCATCGACTTCACCCCGGACCACCTGATGCGCCTGTTCGAGCCGGCGCCGGGAATTGTCGCGGTCACCGGCTACAACGGTCGTGGCAACACCACCGGCACGGTGATCGGCAAGGCCTTCGCTCAGTTCCTGATGCAGGACGACCCGGCCACGCTGCCGATCCCGTTCTCGCCGATGAAGCCGGTGGCAGTGCCTGCGCTGCGCACCGGTTTCTACGAGACCGGGTTCTCGCTGTATCACGCCGGGCAATGCCTGCGGGTGGTGCTCTAGGCCTTGCGCTGCAGCCAGTGCAGGAAACCGCCTTTCTTGACCTCGGCCGGTCGCTGTAGCAGCAGCGACTGGCTGTTGTCCTGACGGAAACGCTGAAGTTTGCTCAGCGCCGTCTTCACTTCATCGCGCTGCTCCAGGCAACTGCGCACCTCGGCCTTGTCGATGCGGTAGAGCAGGCAACTGGTCAGGCTGCGGAATTCGGCGATGGACGCTTCACTGTCCAGCAGGCCTTCCAGCCCGAGGACTTCGCCCGGGCCCATGCGCCCGGCTTCGAGCAGTCGCTCGCCATCGCGCACCGAGGCCGAGACCACGCCGGTGCCGATCACCAGCACGTGATCGGAAGCCTCGTCGACGCCAAGGATGATCTGGTCCGCCGGGTATTCCACGGCGATCATGCGCTGGCTCAGGCTGTCCTTTTCCTCGCTGGTCAGGGCGCGGAAGATGCGCACGTCTTCCAGCAGGCCGCGTTGGCGGCTCCACGGGCGCGCATCGCTTTCCGGGTTCCAGATCACCCCGGCAGCCACCAGGTGACGGTGGGCGAGGTCGAACATCTGGTTGCGCACGCTGGTCTTCTCGCCCATCGAGCCGACGAAGCCACTGGCCTCGTACTCCACCGATTCCAGGGTCGAGGTCTTGATCGTGGCCTTCGGCGCCGGGGTAGAGAGCAGCGCGCTGCTGCCTTGCAGGGTTTTCTCCAGGGCATCCAGCACCTTGCCCTCGGTGCCGTCGATGCTGATCCACTCATCGATCTGGTAGGGGCGGGTGGTGTTGAGGACGATGCCGGAGAACACGTCGCTCAGGGTGCTCTGCAAGGCCAGGCCGATCACGATGGCCATGACGCCGGAAGTCGCCAGCAGGCCTTTGACCGGAAGCTGCATCACGTATGCGGCTGCGGCGACGATGGCGACCAGGAAGATCACCGCGCCCAATACGTCCTGCAGCAGGCGGCCGGTGTGGCCGCTGCGGGCGATCAGCAGCAGGCCGATGACCACGGTCAGCGTGCGCGCGGCGAACAGCCACCAGGTGATTTCCAGGACGGTAGCGATCAGGTTGCGGGCCAGGTCTTCGGGCCAGGGTGGGGGTTGTAGCGGGCTGATGCCGGCGCTCAGGAGTACCCCGGTGAACAGCAGGAAGGCCACGACCCGGGCGGCCGTGCGCCAGTTGCGGCGCTCCACGGGGATGGCGCGCCAGAGGAGCAGGTCGAGGAGCAGGAGGAAGGCGCCGAGCAAGAGGGGGTAGGGCATGGGGTTCTCGGGGTGAGTGGTCGCCGAAAGGTCTCAAATGTCATTCGAAACAACAGATTTCACAATGCTCTGTGGCCGAATTCCTTCAGGCACTTCTCATTAGCTAAGCCTCATTCGTAATGATAGCGGCAGGCAATGACAGTCAATGTCCCCGCTTCGTACATGTAGATCAGTCGATGCTCCTTGGTGATTCGGCGAGAGTGGTACCCGCTTAAGTCACCTTTGAGGGGTTCAGGTTTTCCAGTGCCTGTGAAAGGTGTCCGCAGGCATTCGGAGATCAAGCGATCCAAAGCAATGGAGATGGCTTCATCATTGGTTTTCCAATACTGGTAGTCCTTCCAGCCGTGAGGAGTGAACGAGACAGACACGTCGCGTCGAGCCTCCTCCTTGTTGCGCTGTTTAGTCTTCTGTTGGGACATTCAGAGAAACCTCCTGTACGAAGGCCTTCCCGGCCTTGTGCTGAGCAATGGATTCGCGCAGCCACGCGGCATTCTTCTCATTACCCAGCAGGTAGACGGTTTCAGCCATCGAGTTGTAGTCCTCAAGGGACATGACAACCACTGGTTCGCCTCGCTGGCGGGTGATTACTGCCGGTTCGTGGTCCCGGCAAACGTCATCCATAGTCTGTTTCAAGTTGGCCCGCGCCTCGCTGAAAGTAAGTACTTGCATTGTGTTGTTTCCTTCCTGGGACAGACCAGGGTGTTCGGGGGTATGAAAGTCGATCATGGTACAGAACATTGTACGTTTCAAGATCGCTTCATCCGAAGCCTGACACTCTCGTCTGAGCTACCCGGATTTACTCTTGTCCCGCCGGCCGATACTGCAACGCCTCCGCCAGATGCTCCCGCCGGATATCCTCCACTTCCTCCAGATCCGCCAACGTCCGCGCCACCTTCAACAACCGATGCGCCGCCCGCAGCGACAGGGTCAATCGCTCGCAGGCGGTTTCCAGCCATCTCTCATCGGCTGTGGATAACCCGCAATGCCGGCGTAGGCCGGGGAGATCGAGGAAGGCGTTGGCGCAACCTTGCCGTTGTTGTTGCCGCTCGCGGGTCAGGGCGACCTGCCGGGCAACCGTTGCGCTGTCGGGGCCGTCACTGCTGGCGGGTGACAGGGCGGTGGCCTCGCGGGCAACGGTGAGGTGCAGGTCGATGCGGTCCAGCAACGGACCGGAGAGTTTGTTGCGGTAACGCTGGACCATTTCGCTGCTGCACCGGCAGCGACCAGTAGGGTCGCCGAGATATCCACAGGGGCAGGGGTTCATCGCCGCCACCAGTTGGAAGCGCGCCGGGAAACGCACCCGGTCCCGCGCCCGCGCCACCACGATCTCGCCCGATTCCAAGGGCTCGCGCAGCACCTCCAGCACCCGGCGTTCGAACTCCGGAAGCTCATCCAGGAAGAGCACACCGTGATGAGCCAGGGTAATTTCGCCGGGCGTCGGGCGAGACCCACTGTAGGCTTTCGAAATAGATGCGAAACCATTACGCTAGAGGGCACGAAGCGCCGTTTTCGATTGCACAAATAGATGCGAGAAATTTTCTAATTGGATGCGACAGGATTGAAAACTATTCGAAATAGCTGCGACCAGATTAAACAGGTCCGGCCGATCAAGCCGACACGCCGCAGCGTATCTGGCTTTTTACCCTTCCGAGGTGTCGGCGGCATCCCCTTCGAGTCGTTGCTGGAGCGCGATTTCCTCAAGCGGATGAGGTTCTCCCATCGTGTCGAATCGGTAATCGCACAGCCTGTTCGCGTCGACTTTCTCGATTCGCGCGGGCGTCCTCAGACCTACACTCCCGACTTCCTGGTTCATTACCGCCAGCTGCCTGACGTTGACTATATGGACTACATCAAGCCGATGCTGGTCGAGGTTAAGCCAGCCTACGAATGGCGCAAGAACTGGCGTACCTGGCTTGGAAAGTGGAAGGCCGCTCGCCGCTATGCGCGGCACGAAGGTTGGACTTTCAGCATCTATGACGAATCGCGTATTCGCGGACTTCCGCTTGAGAACATCACGTTCCTCGAACGGTTCGAACGGTTGGAATTTGATCGCGAAGACATTGAGATGGTCCTGAAAACGCTCCAGGAGATGGAGTTCGCTCCGGTGCATTACCTCCTAGCCCGCCATTTCAAAGGCGTATACCGGGACCGCGGGGTGGCGCTGTTGTGGCATCTGATCGCTACTGGGCGAGTAGAGTGCGACATCACCGAACCTTTGAACGAATTCCTCGAGATTTGGACGGCCACGGTATGAACATCTATGACATCGACACCGATGAGCACCTGGTCCCCTTCGAACCCTCCAGGGAGCGCGTGCGTATCGAGGTAGGCGCGACGGTCCGTAGTGATAAGCAGAACTACCAAATCGTTCAACTGCTCGACCTTCAGAATGTCGTAGGCATTGAGGTCGAATCTGGCCGTAGCGTATCGCTTCGAATCTCCGAGTTGGAGCCTGTGGAGCAGGAGAGAGTTGACGGCCTGTACGTCAACTATGACATCTCGACAATCAGCTCCGATGAGTGGGCTGTTGCCCAGAAGCGCTTCTCAGCAATCAAGCCGCTGTTGCGTGACTCGGTGCTTCCAAGAAGCAGCGTCGACGAGCGCGCCAAGGAAGTGGGTGTCGACGCGGCCACGCTTTATCGGTGGCTGGACCGCTATCAAAGTTGGCAAGAGGTGCTAGCGCTTGTGCCCCGCAAGCGCGGCTGGCAATCGGGTAATAGCCGGCTGAGTGCCCAGGCGGACAATCTGATTGGGGCCGTGATCGAAGAGCACTATCTAACCTCACAGCGCCACTCGATCCAGTCGACTATCAAAGAAATCGAAACGCAGGCCAAAGCCCTTGGTTTTACCCCTCCCAGCGCATCGGCGGTCAGGGCCAGGATAAAACGCATTCCCGAGAAAGTGGTGTTACGCCGGCGCGGTTTTGCGGACGAGGCGCGTAACCGCTTCACGCCTTCCGTCGGCAAATTCCCAGGTGCGGACTATCCGCTGGCGGTAGTCCAGATCGACCACACCCCGATCGACCTCATCATTGTGGATGACCGGCATCGCAAGCCGATTGGACGCTTGTGGCTGAGCCTTGCGATCGACGTGCACTCCCGGATGATTACCGGTTATTACCTGGCCCTCGAAGATCCTTCAGAGATCTCTGTCGGGATGTGCCTGGCGCACTCGATATTGCCGAAGGAAGCCTGGCTGAACCTCCACAATGTTCGTGGAGAATGGCCGGTTTGGGGCTTCCCTCGCATAGTGCACACTGACAACGGCCCTGATTTCCAGGCTGAGAACTTCCGGCGGTCGTGTTCTAACTACAACATCGAGAACCAGTTCCGTCCGGTGAAACGACCCAAGTACGGCGGTCATATCGAACGGCTGTTGGGCACCTTCATGCGTGAACTGCATGAGCTTCCAGGCACCACCCATAGCAGCGTGCCTGATAGAGCCGGCTACGACTCCGACAAGCACGCCGCACTCACGATGAGTGAGTTTGAGGAGTGGTTGGTCAAGACGATCATCATCTACCACAACCGTGTTCACTCTGGGATCTACATGCCTCCCGCGCGAAAATGGCACCTTGGCTTCTTCGGTAGCCGCGGTGTCGATGCCTTGGTGAGTGTTCCGCCTCGACCAGCAGACCCACTCACGGTGCAGTTGGATTTCATGCCTTCTTACCGCCGTACCGTCCAGCACTACGGTGTTCAGCTTGACGTGTACTACTACTCGGAGGCCTTGCGTCACTGGATCGGTACGACGGATCCCGCCACCGGCCAGGCCCGCAAGTTCGTGTTTAGGCGTGACCCTCGCGATATCAGCGTTATCTGGTTCTACGATCCTGTGCTTAAGCAATATTTTCGTGTGCCAGTGGCCAACCAAGCCTTCCCTGCTGCAACCCTTTGGGAGTTCCGAGCAGCCAAGAAACAGGCGGTTGATGAAGGTCGTCAGCACATCGATGAAGCGTTGATCGGCAGGCTCATTTTGGAGCGCCGCCAGATCGTGAAGGATGCGTCAGCGAGTACCAAAAAGGCACGTCGTGATGCCCAGAAGCACAAGGTGCACACCAAAAACATCACGCCGGCACGGCCTGTCAAAGAACGTGTGGAAGCGGTACCTTCTCTTCTTACGGGCGAAGAGCAACTGCTCGATGACGTTGACCTGATTGGTGATATCCAATGACTGAGTACGCCCACCTGCATGCCGATTTCAGGCCCGTTTTGCAGCTATCGGCTCGTGAGCGGATCCTGTTTATGGGGGAGCCTCGTTGGATTGGCTACAAGGCGGCCCACCATATCCTGGACAGCCTGGAATGCCTGCTGGATGCTCCAAAGCGGCCGAGGATGCCGAATATGCTCATCGTCGGTGACCCCAACAACGGCAAGACCACCATCGTTCGGCATTTCGAGAAGACCCATGGCCAAGGCTACGTCGACGAGAACTCCGAGCCGGTGCGGCCGATCATTCTGGCTGAAGCACCTCCGTCTGCCGAGGAGAAGGATCTGTACATTGCCATCCTCGATCGTATGTGGATGCCATACAAAACCACCGACTCCAAGGTCACGCTGAGGTTTCAGGTTATCCATGCCCTGCGCGAGCTCAAGGTGCGGATGCTGATCATCGACGAAGTGCACTCGATGCTCACCGGTTCCGCCACGAAGCAGCGTGAGGTCATGAACGCCCTCAAGATGCTGTGCAATACCTTGATGATCCCGATCGTCGGCGTAGGCACTCGTGATGCCGTGCAGATCCTGCACCTTGATCCGCAGCATGCCAGTCGCTTCGACGTCATCAAGCTGGAGACTTGGAAGTTGAACGCGGATTTCCAACGCCTGCTGAAGTCGTTCGAGGCAGTTCTGCCACTCAAGCGGCCCTCGGAGCTCTACAAGCCAGAGCTGGCTCAGCTGATTCATTCCATTTCGGGCGGCAATACGGGTGACCTGCACGGCCTGCTGCTCGAATGTGCCACGGAAGCCATCAATTCTGGGAAGGAATGCATCGATCGACCACTCATCGAGAGTAAGTCGTGGAAGCGTCCTACACTTGGCATCCGGGAGCGCGTTGTCTAGCACCCCGGTGGCCTCTCACACCTTCGATCCTGCCTGACGAGCTGTTCTCTTCCTGGCTGTTGAGAACTGCGCATGCCCATGGCTGCGAGCCGCGTACGTTGACCAGTATTGTCTGGCCAGGTACCCAGGTATGGTCTGTGGATCTGGACCGCATGCATGCCTGGGCTAACCTCGATGTGTTGGCCGCCATGGCAGGGCTCAGCGCACAGGCTCTATTGGCCAGCACGCTCTGGCCAATCATTCAGATTTTGTCTCCAAACCCTGCCGCTCAGAGATCGTCGCTGTTGCCCTGGATTCTGCCGCTGGGGTGTCGAAGCCGATCTCATGCAGGCGGATTGCTTTGCTGTACTCGCTGCATGTTGGAGCCTGTTCCTCACTACCGGCAGCAGAATAGGCTTGCGTGGCACACCGCTTGTCCCAGGCACCGCGTGTTGCTGATTGATCGTTGCCCTAGCTGCTTTTCGGCGCTGCAGCCAGGTCGCTTGCGTGCTGATCAACCACTATCCAAATGTCACCATTGTGGAGATTCGTTGGGCGGTACTCTCTCAAGGCCAGCGTCTGAATCCGCCGTGGCATTTCAGACGTTCGCCGACGCTGCGAGCCATTCCACCGTGCCCTACGGAGGGATGTCGTTGAGCTTCTCGGAGTGGATGTGCATTGCGCGGGTCATGATCAGCTTCCTGAAGGCTGCAGCGCGGGGGCCGACGGGTAAAATGCGGCGGTTCTGCCAGGCAATCGGTGTAGATGCTTCTGAGCTGAAGTCTTCATCGCTGGGGTTGCCGTTTGAGTACGCATCGCCTGCTGAACGTGCTGGGCTGCTAGGCCAAGCCTGGGAGATAATGCAGGCCGGTCCGGAGCGGTTCGTGGATTCAGCAACGGAGGCTGAACTACCCGTGTCTGCTTTTCCCCTACCGCCGTTTGGAGTGCCCCACATTCTTGAGCAGATGCTCTCGGAGCTTACCCAGCACTCCCCGCACAAACCTGGCCGAGAAGGTCTTAACCATACTCGCGCGCCTCTAGAAGTGTGGCGGATGTGGAATCGATTGCAGAGAAGGATGCGTAGAAATGACCTCTCATGACACATCCACCCAGGCGGGTTGTGATGGATGCGGACGCGAGATGGCCAAGGCCAAGCGAGTTCACGCGGGCAAGCGATACTGCGATACATGCTATCCGCGGCTCTTCAAACGGCGCATGTGTCCTGGCTGTGGTGATTTTGCTCGACTTCCAGTCCTCGATCCAGGAGCACGTTGCCGTGGTTGCGAGCGGGCTGGTCCCTGCGTGAGATGCGGTAAGACCGAATTTGAAACCAGGTTGAGAACTGAGTACGGACCAGTCTGCGGATCCTGTGTGCCTTATTTCCGCACTGCTGACCACTGCGAGGTCTGTGGAAAACTCTCTCAGCGGCTGGCCAGAAATAAATCAACAGGACTGCGCCAATGCCCGACGTGCAGTGGGCCAGCGAAGGCTACCTGCCCGAGCTGCCGGCGCCATCGCGTGCTGATCACTGGGGATGATGGTGTCGCGCGATGCGGGGCTTGTACCTCCCAGCCTGACCACCCTTGCGCCTCGTGCCACATTCTGATGCCTGCCGGACGTGGTCGGGAATGCGAAGCGTGTGGATGGAAAAGTGTTCTCCTCAAGCGGTTGGTCATAAACGGTAACGGCTTCAGTAACGATGGCATAAATGCGCTTTACACCCAGTTTGGCGAGTGGCTGCTAGATAGATCCGGTCCACATAAGGCCGCTCTGAAAATCAACGGCCACTATCAATTTTTCCAGGCGCTCGATGCCGGCTGGGGCGCAGTCCCTTCGTACGAGCAACTGCTACAGCATTTTGGTGCTCGAGGTCTCCGCAAGGCAGAGAACCCCATGCGCTTCCTGGTCGATACCGGCAGGGTCACCATCAGTGCTCAGCTTCGTGAGCAGGATACGGAGCGGGGCCGGCTTGCGGCGATTCTCGCCGAGCCCGTCGACGCTTGGTCCGCTCGACTGCTGAACGAGTATGTCGACACCTTGATGGCGAAAATGGAGCACAGCGGCACTGGTGTGCGTTCAGTCAGGTTGGCGGCGCGTCCGGCGGCCAATCTGCTCAAGGTGGCCCAGTTGAAGCTAGGAGCCTTCCCTACGCAGAAAAACCTGGAGTCGTTCTGGCGAGAATCGCCTGGCCAGGTAGCAGCGGTTACCGGCTTCGTCGGCCATCTGAATAAGCGGTATGGGCTCAAACTGCAGGCTAAACCGGACTCGCATTGGCTAACCCAGGCCAGGCGGCAGAGGGCTGAACGGGAGCTGGTGGAGCTATTGAGCGAAGCCGCCGGTGACGACTTCGAAGTACAGTGGATCGTGAAGGGGCTGGCCTACTTCCATGATTTGCCGAGGGTGAGCCGTAAAACCCTTGTGTTCCAGGTGCAGGAATACCGCGGGGTGGCCGGCTACAACGTCACCTATGAGGACAAGATCCTCTGGGTACCTTCTGCAAACAGCTATCAGCGGGGCGATCACTCACTTTGAGTCACTCTAGCTCCACGCCAATTTCCTTGAATGCATTGATCAGCCGGCTGCGGTACAGCACTTTGGCATCCTTTTGGTGGTGTTTGAAAATCTTCGTTCCAGAAGGGAAAAACGACTCCATGTGCTTGAATCGTCCAACGACGTAGCGTACTCGCGAACAGAGTTGCTGCACGAACTCTTCGAACTCCTCGAGTGTGGTGACATGAGACTTCATGAGCACGCCCGAATACTCGGCCTTGTCCGGTTTGGTCGGTTGTACCTCGAAGCAAAAGTAGTTTTCGCCATCTACCTCAATCCGCAACACCATTACACCGCGGCACTCGCCGGTTTTCTTATCCAGGTACACCCACCCAGGGGCGGTCTTGTCCTCGGGGGTCCAGTCAATCGTAGGGCGTAGCACTATTCGGCCTGGGGGGCCTTGGTCTCGGAATTTGGATGGCGTGTACCAGTTCACCTTGGTCACCCTACCGGGGTTGTCCACCATGATGGATTTGAACGCGTTCCAGATGTCATAGAGGAAACCATGCGTCTCCAATTCGGCTTCAGCTGCATGCTCAAGCTTTCCGACGTTCTTACCAGCACCGGTCCCTTCCCCCGATGAGTGGGAGTCAGCTTCAGGCGGATTGGGGCCGAGCCGGCTGCGGCCGGCCTTGATCACGTCCTTCTTCTTCTTGATTGGGCGTTTTGGGCCAAGCAATTTGAAGGGAGGAGGTTTAACGATGATCGTCTCAGAATGGCCGTCCGGTGCCATGTGAGAGTGCTCGTTGAGAAACTCTTCCGCTTCCGCTGTGCGGACTGGTCGTGGCAGGACTAGATGCCCGCCCTCTTTTCCACCGCTGCTATCAAACTTCTTTGTCAGCCATTCGATGTCTTCACCTTCTGGTTGACTGGAGCCGCCCAGACTCAGGCATAGGAAGGTGTTGCCTTCGTTGATCCAACGTCCGCGGCATCGCAGAAGTCCCTTGCCACGGAACCATGGTCCAGCTTCCATGAAGATCTGGGTGGAGGGGTCTTGAGAGATGAATTGAGCGTTGATGTGCCTAATGCGGCGAGCTGCATAGTCGTCATACAGCAGGTGTGCAAGGAAGACTGCATCGTAGAAGCGCATCTTCCAAGAGGGCTTGACCACCCATCTATACGCGTCACGCTGCGGCTCATCAAAGAACACCGACATCACGTCCGACCATCGGAGTGTGGTTAGGGCTCGGCAAACCTCCATGTTTCTGGCGTAGGCGCGGATAAAGTACTCCGTGCAAGGGATTAGCAGGTTTTTTCTGCTATTACCCAGCTTGAAACTGAGCAGCCGAGTTCGATCTTGCTGATACTGCAGCGGATAGTCATCGTGGTGGAATAGGTGCGGGGTCCCCAGCTTGACCAGCTCTGCCCTGGAAGTGAATGACCAGCCCTCTTCGTCGAAGTTGACCTCAAAATCTTCTGGGTCTGAGGCTAGGTTCGTATCAGAGACACATAGGCCGTTGCGCCAGATGGTGCCTATGCGGTAGTGAGGCAAGCTGCTAAGGGGCACGATGGCCGACGTACGTGGGCCAGGCACATCATTGAACAGCTGCCTGAAGTGAACCTTCACCAAGGGGATCGAGCGAGGTCTCGTATTTTGCCGGACGGGCCCGTACCACCAGACAAGTTGGTCACCTTGCAACAGCTTGACCTGGCTATCGGTGTGCCTGAGGTTGATACGGTAGTACGAGAGGTCGATGCGTTGAAGCTGGTCAGCCAAGCCAAAACTCCCTGTCATGCTATATCGCCATCTTTCGAGTCTACCTATTTGGCATGACTCTTTCGATGGCAAAAAACGCTTGTTCAGTGGAGCTTGGCTGAGGCGGGATGCTCTAGCTCAAGGTGAGCTGGGTCGAGGATGGTTGAGTCACCGGCAATCACTAGTCTTCGAGCTCCGTCTTTCCCTTCTGGACCATTGAGATGGGAGGTAAGAAAAACATCGTTCGCTGCGCCGCCGGCCTCAGGATATCTGAGGGCTTGATGCTGCTGCCCTTGCGGCGCTTAGTGCCACTGTCTTTGTCGTAAACCTCGATGTCCTTGCACAGAATTGGCATGTGGAGGGCCTCGCGAACGATGCTTTCGTTGGCCATCGTGCCGTTGGCCATGCTCTTCATCATGTCCTCGAATGTCTGTACGGGCTGTTGGTAGATCTGCCTGGGCAGCAGCTCGGAGAGTTCTTTCTCGATGCGTTTTCCGGTGACGCTATCGAAGAAGTGTTCTTCACCGAAGCCGAGATTGTGCTGATCGGTCACCTGGATATCGCGCTTGGTGTCGTAACCCACGAACAACGCGGGCGTCATTGCGTGCGAAAAGTGGTTGCCGTACTTCCAGTGGATTTCCTTCATCACTGCGTTGGCGCGATAGGTCTTGGCGAGATGAATGAACCAGTAGGTGCGAGGGTTAGCGCCAAACGGGGTTATGAAAAATACCGTCATGAAATCCGCGCCGCTTTCTTTCAGTATGCCCTCTGCTAGGAAGCGCTGAATGATGTGCTGCCATTCATGGGGCATAGTAGCCTTGAAAGAACGGAGCTTTGCCCACGGAATGTATTTTTCCAGGTCGATATTTTGGAGCGCCTTACGGTTTTCCTCGCGCTCAGAAAGATAGTCAATCAGGCTGTCAACGTTGAAGGTCAGCAACACCTCAGCATTTTTCACTTCCTGAAAGATGGTGCGGATGCTGGAGAAGGGAACATCTTTGTAAGCGTATTGGTCCAACAAGAAAAGTGCACGTTGCGAAAACTTTAATTTCTTGATCTGACTTATCAGCGTAGGGAGAGCGTTGGTGAATCGTGACTTGATCGGAAATACATCCTTGTCAATTAAGTGCGAATATCCTTTCGTATTAAGCACCGCGTTCAGGTAGTTAATGTTGTCCTTTTTGATGTCTACAAAGTAGTACTTGGCAATTACTTCGCGGTTTTGCTTTCTCTGAATGTTTATTTCTGCAACTGTCTCACGCACAGTTTCCAATGCGATGATCGGCGATCCATAATGGACGCCAACACCATCATCGTCCTTGTAAATACCCCCGCCGCAGAACCCGTCGATGATGCTGATTCCGATTCGTGGAATCATCTGGTTGCTCATCAGGACTGTTATGTAGGAACGGATATAGTCCTGAATGATCTTGTGCTTAATCTTGCTGTGGGGGTCAATCTGAGGATACGTCCGGGTGGAAATATTCCATTTATACTTTTCATCCGTGGCCATCCGGTAAATCCTTTAACTCAGGCTAAATTCAACAGAGGTATCTCATCCCAGGTCTGGCCGTTCAGTAGCCGCCCGTTTGCTTTTTTAGAGCGCTTGACTCCATCCGCACCCCACCCACCCCATTGCTTGAAGAAGAATGCGGAGCCGGAGATATCGCACTGGCGATGAATGTTGTCGACCCATTCTTGCTGCATGGGACGCGCTTTCGCACCTGACTCGCCTCCAACGATTACCCAATGGATGTCGGTCAGGTCTATTTCACCGAGGTCTTCGAGAAGGGGCTCCGCCGAGAGGAACCGGATTGTGGCATTCACACGGCGTAAGCAGTCGATACGAGGAACGCCATAGGCCTTGTCTTCGACCGATACACCAAGCCAGGCGTTGGTAGGTGGAACGCGCTTGCTGAAGTAATCAGCCAGCCGTTCTGCGCGCTTGGTCAGGATTTGAAAGGTATGTTGCGTCGCCTCACGAATGACGTCAAAAACTTGATCGATGTAATGATCAGGGACTTTTTCGTGAAACAGATCCGACATGGAATTTACAAAATAAATAGTCGGTTTCTTGCGCTGAAGTGGCTCGCGCAGTTTCTCCGGGCGCAGGCTTAGCTTGAAACCATTCTCATAACCTGGAGTGCCCATGGCCTGCAGCCGGCGCGCCATGTTCTCGGCATAACAATGCTTGCAGCCGGGAGATACCTTGGTGCACCCCACGATGGGATTCCAAGTCATTTCGGTCCATTCTATGCTCGTCTGGGTACTCATTGCACTGTAACTCCTGTCGTGCACGATGCTCATGTAAACCGGGCGCGACTCAAATGACTGTCACCTTTGTGTTTGGCATTTCTGTCCGTGGCCCTGCCAAGTTAGAAGCATAACACATCTGCCCGATAATCCCAGCCAAATAAGAGTTGCTTGATATATTATTTGGCTAGCGATTTCATGGTGTGTTCAAACTTTCTTTTCATCGCCTGGTTTCTGGGCTGTTCATAGAGGCTAGCAAGTCTTTTTGTCGAAATTTATTCTGCGCTGAGTACCCAACGTTCACTTTTCCTTGGCCAGTGAGGCCTTACTGGTTTTTTTGTCCGGTTACGAACATCCGCATCCAGGTTTTTGATTTTCCCTTCTTTTGCTAAGTCTTTGAACGCAAGTTGCAGGTCCGTCGGATAGAGGTCGGATTCCGCAAGGAAGTTTGCCCAGCAATCGTTATCCAGCAGTAATGGTGTTGCGGAGAGACGTGTCAGCAAATACTTTCTGGCGAGCATTCTGTTGTCCCGAACGTTGATTGGCTCGGGCTGATCCTCAGGTGAGGAAAATAGGTCATAAACAGGAGGCCTCTTGCTCGATTGTTGCCTGAGCTTAGTCTCGAACTGACTGACACGCTGGACCATGTCCATTTGCTCGGCGGCATCCTTGAAGACAATGAGCCCCATGGGGTGTCGTGTGAGGTAGATTAGGAAGTACAGGACGCGGTCCATGCCTGGACGCTCAACGGTGACGTGCGCAGTCCTGCCGTTGTAGAGGTTTCCCATCATCTGGCGGTACTGAGAAACAATGATGTGCTGCCGCTCTGTTGCAGTCTCTTCGCCTGAGAAAGTGATTGGCTTACCGAGCAGCTCTTCCACGTTCGCTTGCTGTGCTTTCATCGACATCGCTCGGTTGACGAAGTCGTACATCAAGTTTATGAGAAACTCGGCTCTGTTCAACGCCAGTAGCGGCGCCAATACTGGCGCTGTGATGACCTTCCACCCCTTGGGGTCTATGAAGAAGAACGTGAACCCCAGTTTTGCCCAACTCGCGATATCAGCGATTTTTTTTGTGTAGTCGCCGTGGATGCAGCTGGCTTCTACGCCACTGCCCGTGTTGTGGGACAGGAATCTCTCCAGCTTCGCAAAAGCGTCGTCGTTTTTCTCAATATACAGGGCGCGGAATTTCACCTTTGCGCCATGCCGCTCTTCAAGCGACTTCGCACAATCCTTCATCAGGCTCAACGAGATACCAATGGAGGTATCGCGCAGGTCATCCGATTCTTCCGACCAGGGGCCAGCGAAGCAGTCGACGTAGTTGATCACCTGCTCACTACGGCCGATGATCATAAACAGCCGCTGCAAGTAAGTTCTCAGAATGGTGTGCTTGACGTACGCCTGCTCTCTACCCTGATATTCCATCGGTATCAAAGACATTTCACTTCCTTGTTGACCCATCTCTCTCGCCTACCACGGATCGGCTAATCACGTTGAGCGGCGTTGTAGTGGCAATACGATATCTCAGCCTGGGTCAAGAGGCTACGGTCGGCCCCCGCGGGGTGCCGGAAGGTTGATGGCTGCGGTTGGTCCTCCGTGGAAGCTCATTCGCAGCCCTGCAGCTGGGTATTTTTTCTCCAGCCCCGGAGATTCATTACACACAGGCAGAGTTGCAATATGATCAGGGCCCAGGCCTCTGCGTGCCAACCCCACACACTCCAAAGTACGTTGCTGACGATGAAGCAGCAGAAGCCAATCTTTCTCCTCCCTGCACGACGTGAACCTATGCACCACGCTGCTAGGACAGTCATCACCATGGCTGGCCACTCGAGAAAATCTATCCAGTACACCATGCCCTACCCAATCGCTGGTTCGGTTTGATCGGAAGCATCTGCCAGCCCAACACGGGCCGGCAGATCAGTGCGGAATCAGGCGGCTCGTTGCTCGCCTTTGAGCATTTTCTTATGCGTCTCCATGGCCTGGCCGAGTTCCTCAAGGACGTCTTTACCCAGCAGCTTTTTGGCGGTCGGGAAGAGCTCGCTTTCTTCCTCCTCGATATAGTGCTCCAGCAGCTCTTTCATGACCTTTACTCGGCCTGCGAACTCGACGGCTCCGGTTTCGGTATGCAGCAGATCAGGGAGCACCAAGGAGTCAACGGTTCGGTGCTCCTCCTTGGCCTCGTAGTACATTTTGGCTTCTTCTCTGCCACCTGCTTGCTTGATGGCTGGGTACAAAATCTCTTCCTCAAGCGCCGTATGGAGCTGCAGCTCCTGTTCGATGCGATGAAGTAAATCAGCGCGTTTCTTTACTGCGCGCTCTGTGGTGTTAGAGAGATCTTCGAGCAGCTTCTTCACCAGTTTGTGGTCTTGAATCAGTAGGTCAATCGCATTTATTGAATCACCTCACCACGGGCTAAACACAGGTTCTTGCCTATGGTTGAGTTGCTCTCCATCAGCTGGGTTCCACTCCTTTGATGGTTGGCAATGCCCATGACGAGGCCAACCAACTGCATTCGCGAGGCCCGTTGCGGCAGGACTGCGCAAAGGCTTTCTCCGGCGCTGAGTGCGACGCCGACCGGGCCTGGCTCATCGGATTTGCACCGATCATCCCCTTCACAAGCCTCCGCCTGAACTTACCCCGCGCTGAGAATTCATCTGCATATGAGGGTCGCAATCGCTCAGCCAGGCGGCCATTTCAAGCGTAGGGAGAGACGGCAATGAGTGAGCCTGTGACGTACTTTTGGATTGCTCTGGCGGCAATCATCTTGTTGGTGGACCTGTGGGCGATCGTTAGCGTGTTTCGCAGTGACAAGACAGACTCCACCAAGGCGATGTGGGCTTTGATACTGGTGGTGTTGCCCGTTGTTGGACTCGCGATTTGGGGAGTGGCTGGTCCCCGCGGGATAAAGCGTGGAACCGGGCCGACGTCGAAGGAGCACAGTAAAGGTTAGCTCCACACAGGTTGTGAAAACGATGCGGATTCGGCTCCGGGGCAAGAGATGGATGCAGATCGTTCTATCAGTGCCTGGTCGCTTGGGCAGCTCCAAGCAAGCCGGACTGGTAGTCTGATATCGCTTGGAAAAGGCTTTCAGCTTCAAGCCTCAGGCGTTCGATATTCTCGGCTGAAGATCCAATAGATTTGGCTTCGTGATACCGACGTAGCGCTTCTGTCGCCTTCTTGGTCAAAGGCTCCAAGGAATCCAGGGCCTCGCTGAGTGATTCCTTCATGGATATCGATCTCCGACAGTGGTTTATTCAGTTGAAAGCATACCGGTCTCTCTCGAGGGAGATCGCTGAAGTATGGCTGATAGACCGCCTGTTCGAAGATAGAGAACCGCGACTGCGCAAAAGTCTTAGCGTCTCGCTCTCTATATTTGGCGCTCCGATAGCGAGTTTTCCTCCGCAGGCAATACGTGGCTGGATGGAAGGAGCGAAGTCTTACCATGAAAGCCGAATCATGACCGTCGCCCCCACCCCCCTGAACCCTTACTACGTGTTGACTCTCCATTTCATAGATCGAGGGTACAGCAATGAATGCGATAGGTGGAACGGTAGGGCGTACAGGTAGCGGGATCCGGCATATGGATGACTGGTTCGCTATCTATGACAATCATCGACTGCGTCGGGAATACCCAGACGCTTATCACGATGAACTCCTTAGGCGTGCTGACGAAATGGATCGGCAAAAACTTATCGACTGGCAGCAGTGGCGAGATCTACGGGTGCTTGCTGATAAAAGCTACTTGGAGGCCGTGGCGGGAGCCGAATTTAAGACTCCGGCTGTTGAGGATTACGGCTGCTGACAATGGCCTGGCGTCGTACCGGGTTCATGTTCGTGCTCCAGGCGCTGGACCTGCACATCGCGGAACGAGGAGTTATCACCTCTTCAGCGCTTGCGGAGACAAGCAGCCGGGACGGTTGCCGCCCCGGCTCATTTACACGGTCTGAGAAGCTTGAACACCTACGCTAGGAGTAGTTGCCGCTCAGCGATTGTTATCATCACTTTTGCGGCCCCCACCGTGGCTATGCTGTCCACCTACGCGGCCAGCTTCGGATGCCTTTTCCCGATCGTTTGCGAAATTGCCACCAGAAGCCTGGCCACCTTTCTGACCGGCTTCCGATGCGCGCTCAGGGTCATTCTTGAAGTTGCCTCCCGACGCTTGGCCGCCTTTACGGCCAGCCTCGGACGCCTTCTCGCGGTCGTTGGCAAAATTGCCTGGGTTGGTATTGGCATTCCCGCCCTGATTGCCGCGTTTATCTTGATTGTCAGCCATGATCGTCTACCTCATATCAGTCACACAGGTTGGTCTGTGTTCAGTAGTGACCGGAAGCAAACGGCACATCCCCCAAGAAATTATGAGATTACGGACGAGGTGCGCTAAGGGAAGCGGAATTAATTAACTGTGCTTTTTTGTTGCGCGAACAAGGTATTGAAGCTTTGTATTATCCGACTCTAAAGCCTTGTATAAGTTTTATCTTGATGTTGTACATCCCTAAAAAAAGGTACAACAATCTTAATTGGCTATAAGCCACACTGACTACATATTGCCATCAGTCGAGGCTGGGCCCGAATACCGAACGAGTGATTCGACTGGCCCTTTGCCCCCATTGAACAAAATCCGATACCTGCAACACTAGTTGGTGCTAGATCGTAATTAAATCTCGATGTCACGGTTCGTTCCCGGACGTTTTACGGTGCAGATCAGTTGCTTCCTTTACGCGCTTGCGATCTCCGCTGTCCCCAGGTAGCGACACACTAGGACCGGGCTCTCAGGGGATTTAGCGAAACGATCGGGTACTATTGATCCCTTAGCCATCGAACGACAGAGAACGCCTTTATGACACGGACAGCCAAGCGCCCGTCTTCCGTACCTCAACGGGAAGGCATCATACCCAGCCATCTGGATTTTGCGGTTGTCGGCATAGGGGCGTCTGCTGGGGGCTTGAACGCCGTAAGGGCATTTTTCGAGCACATGCCATCCGATAGCGGTATGGCGTTCGTCGTGGTACTCCACCTCTCTCCTGATCACGAAAGCGTTGCCGATCGGATCCTTCAAGGCTGCACGTCGATGCCGGTCCTCCAGGTCACCAGCACCTCCCGCATTGAGGCCAATCGTGTCTATGTAATCTCTCCAGCCACTCAGCTCTCCATGAATGACGGCTATCTAAGGGTTACTGCTGCAAACCGCCCACGGGGTAAACACACATCCATCGACCTTTTCTTTCGCGACCTGGCAGATGTGCATAAAGAGCGTTCTTTCTGCGTGGTGCTTTCCGGTACAGGAAGTGACGGAGCGGTGGGGTTGTCGCGAATAAAGGAGCAAGGTGGGGTAACCATCGCGCAAAGTCCGGATGATGCAGAGTTCGACGGCATGCCGCTCGCGGCGATCGCAACTGGTATGGTCGATGCGGTCCTTCCCGTCGTGGACATTCCGCACAAATTGCAGGAGCTCTGGGAGAACACGCGGTCGATCAAGCTTCCCGCTCCTCACGATATAGACGTTGACCAACAGACGCAGCCCTACGAACGTGAAGCGGCGGAGGGTTCGTTACGGGAAATCTTGCGTTTGCTGCGTACGCGCACTGGTCACGATTTCAAACATTACAAACGTGCCACAGTGCTAAGGCGGATTGAACGGCGATTGCAGGTCACCGCCCAGCCGGACCTGCAGGCCTATTACAACTACCTGGAAAACACGCCGGAAGAAGCCAAGCTCCTCCTGGGAGACATGCTGATAGGCGTAACCAACTTTTTCCGGGATCGGGAGGCATTCGAAGCACTGGAGCGTCATGTGCTGACATCCCTGATGTCGGCCGATGACCAGCAGGGTCAGCGCGAAGAAGTGCGCATCTGGTCGGCAGCGTGCTCAACAGGCGAAGAGGCGTACAGCCTGACGATTCTGTGCACCGAGCATCAGAAGCTTGAGCTGGATCCGATGAAGATTCAGGTTTTTGCGACCGATATCGACGAGCGTGCCATCGCCGCCGGCCGGGCGGGCTTGTATTCCGAGGCCATTGTCACCGATGTGCCCCCGACCCGCCTGCGCCAGTACTTTATCAAGGAAGGCGAAAAGTATCGGGTACGTAAAGAAATCCGCGAGAGGGTTCTTTTCGCTAAGCACAGCCTTCTTTCAGATCCACCTTTCTCCCAAATTGACTTGGTCGTGTGCCGCAACCTACTGATCTACCTTGATCGCGAAAGCCAACGTGAACTGCTACAAATGTTTCATTTCGCGCTACGACCGGGCGGGTATCTGTTCATGGGATCGTCTGAATCCGCCGACGTGTGCTCCGAGCTTTTCACTCCGGTAGATAAACGCAATCGGATCTATCGCGCCAAGGCCGGGGCAAATGTTCAACGCAAGGCGCCAAGCCTGCCGCGTGGCGGATTCAAATTAGCGAGCTTGGCTGAGCCGGTTCCGATGGTCCAGGTGCCACGCAAGTTTTCCTACGCAGACATCCATCAACGAGCTATGGCTGAGCACATGCCTCCCAGCATGATCGTTGATAGCGATGGAGACATCCTGCACATCACAGAAAGTGCTGGCCGTTTCATGCGCTATGTCACCGGAGAACTCAGTCGTAATGCCTTGGTGCTAATCATGCCGCAGCTGCGTTCTGAGCTGCGCACAGCATTGTTCCAGGCCCAGCAAAACGGTAATCCCACCTTGTCGCGAAAGGTCCGCATCAAAGACATGGATGGCGAGTGCCTGGTAGACGTCATCGCCCGCCCCTACAAGGATGACGCTACCGAACAGGAAGTGCGTACAGTCGTATTCAATGTCTCCCGGATCGAGCCAGGCACAGACCTGAAGGATCTCAATCTGCAAACCGAAAACGAGGTGCTCGCCAGCCTCGAAAACGAACTGCAGCGAACCAAGCTGCACCTCCAGGACGTAATTGAGCAATCCGAAGTTTCCGGCGAGGAACTGAAGGCTTCCAACGAGGAGATGCAGGCGGTTAACGAAGAGTTGCGCTCAGCGACCGAGGAGCTGGAGACTAGCAAGGAAGAGTTGCAATCGATCAACGAAGAGTTGCTCACGGTCAATTACGAGCTCAAGACTAAGGTTGAAGAGACCGACAAGGTCAATGATTACCTGGCCAACCTCATCGCCTCCACTGACATCGCCACCGTCTTCGTCGATCGCAACATGCATATTCGTTGGTTCACACCACGAGCAAAAGAAATCTTCAGCATGCTGCCAGTGGATACCGGTCGTTCACTGCTTGATATCACCCACCGGCTCGATTATCCCGAACTTGCGGAAGATGCATCGGCAGTGTTTGAAACGCTCACGTTGTTTGAGCGAGAAGTCCGCAGCAATGACAACCGCTGGTATATCGCTCGCCTTTTACCGTATCGCTCAAGCGAAGACCATATTGACGGGACAGTGCTCACCTTTATCGATATAACCAAGCGGCGAGAAGCGGAGGAAGATCTTCGACAGGGCCAGGAGCGGATGCGGCTGGTTGCAGAAAGCACCCATGATTTCGCCATCATTATCCTTGATGAAAAAGGCGTGATCTCGGATTGGAACACAGGCGCGGAGCTGATCTTCGGTTACAGCGCTGCCGATATCGTCGGCTCGAACTATGACGTGATTTTCACTCAAGAGGATCGCGTCGCTGGAGTAGCTACAGACGAGTTGAGACGAGCTCGTGAAAAAGGCCGAGCAGAAGACGAGCGCTGGCATGTCCGCAAAGATGGCAGCCGCTTCTACTGCACTGGTGAGGTGGCACGTTTGCAAGCCGACGCCGTACATGGCTATGTGAAAATCGCCCGTGATCTGACGGGGCACAAGCGGCTGCAGGATGAACAATGTCGCAAATTGGAGAAAACAGAAAACGACAGTCTGCTCAAGGACGAGTTCTTCGCGATCATGTCCCACGAGCTTAAGCATCCGTTGAATTTGATCCAGCTTAACGCCGAGATCCTCCGCCGTTTGCCTGCGGTTAGGAACATCCTGAACGCTAGCAAGGCGATTACTACGATCAATGACGCTGTATCAAGTCAAGCTCGGATAATCGACGACCTGCTTGATGTGGCTCGTATCCGCACCGGCAAGCTGAAGCTGAAAAAGCGGCTTATGGACCTTACCAAGGTACTGGAGGATATCCATTCCGTGGTTACCGAAGAGTATCCGGAGGCCGAGATCCTTTTCGAGATTCCGGAGCCGCATTCCGCCCCCTTGCTGATCAATGCAGACCCAACCCGAGTAGAACAGATCGTCTGGAATCTGCTGCATAACGCCCTTAAATTCAGTGGTGAAAACGCCAGGGTCCGCGTCACGTTGCAGAGTATCGACCACTCGGCGCAACTGCAGGTGATCGATAACGGCGTCGGCCTATCGACTGATGATCTGCAGAATGTCTTCGAGCTCTTCAAACAAGCTCCGGCAAGACATGCCAGCCATCAACGCGAAGGATTGGGCATTGGGCTGTCGTTAGTAAAACAACTAGCACAAGCCCATGGAGGGGGTGTGGCAGCCCGCTCACCGGGGGTAGGCCATGGCTGTACCTTCACGGTGACGCTACCTCTTTCTGAACAATCGCTGACGGACATTCAAGTCGATGAGCAGACGGGCCTCGAAGGCCGGCTGAGCGGCCTCAGAATCTTGCTGGTCGATGACTCCAACGACGTACTGGAAGTGATGCGCACTCTTCTGGAGATGGAAAACGCTATGGTCAAAAGCTACAGCGATCCAAGAAAAGCCCTAGAGGTATCGGGACAGGAATCGTTCGATGTGATCTTGACCGACATTGGGATGCCGCACATGGATGGCCATGAATTCATCAACGCGCTGCGTAGCAAGAGCAAAACTCATGAAAACACGCCAGCCATTGCGTTGAGCGGCTATGGCAGTGCCCAGCAAAAGGGAAAGCCAGCATCGGCCAATTTCGCTCGGCATCTCACAAAGCCAGTCCAGTACGATGAATTGGTGGATACGATTGAAACGGTATGCCGGACCGCTTGAGCCTTGGCACGCTTGCTTGATGGCCATGCCGCTCTGTTCGTTGAGAATGGAGGACTTCTCACCGCATTCGCCAAGCAAGGCTCAGGCTGCATTCAGTTATTGAAAATGGCGGCTTAGGTAGTTTGCAGCCTGCGCTAACGGCCGCTATGGGTCGTTAGCTGCCAATGGTGGAGAGCTGTTTTCGCCGTTCAGGATGCGTGCGGCGGGTCATATCCAGCGCAAATGACATGGCACGTCGATGCAAACGGTTGATCAGCATCGATGAAAATCACTAGCCAACTGTAGGCTTCAGCGCGGTGCTTAACCGTAACATCCGGCCGAACAGTCAACATGCCCTCCACAGTGCGCATGCTTGCGCGCTTGCGCCGTCTGTCCTTCCTTCTGTCCGTCCCTGGAAACAATGGTGAATGTGCTGACACCAATAGGGAAATAGTGGGGGAAATCTATGCGTGGGCTAGTGCTGGTGGTCGAGGATGACGACATCCTCCGATGGTTGATGACTGAAGTCGTAACGCACTTGGGGCATGACGTCGTCGAGTGCGCAAGCGCCGATGACGCCATGCAAAAACTGCAAGAGGGTCAACCGCTGGCATTATTGATTACCGATGTGCGCATGCCCGGTCACTATGACGGGCTGGATCTGGCCAAAGCGGTCTGGGCGTTGCGCCCGGGGCTTCCGGTCATTATCGTTTCTGGCAATACGGTGCTCGAGCCTGGTTTTCTTCCGAGCAACGCTCGGTTCATCACCAAACCGTGCACTCTGGATGCGTTAAGCCTCGCGATCAATGAGCTCCTAGGCCCCTGAAGCACAGAGTTAGCGGTCGAGCCCTTACACCTTGAATCGCACGCGGATGGTGCTTTTTCCGGACTGTCTGTCGATCGAGATGGCCGCAGCCCCGTATCCGCAGTAATTCTTGACCAGGCGCATACCCAAGCCGGTACCGGTTGGCTTGGGATAGGTGTCCGGGAAACCATCCCCCTCATCTGAAACGCTGATCAGCGCGTGATCGCCGGCATCCTTCACCTCGACCTCAATGGTCCCTTTGCCGTATTTCAGGGCATTGGTGATCAACTCCGAAACCACCAGGCCTAACGGCGCCATTCGTTCCGGAGGAAGCACCAATGGGTCGGCATCCAGCTCGATTTTTCGGTCAGCCAGTGCTCGGCCCAAATCACCCAGCAACGCCTTGAGGTAGTCCGATGCCAGAATGGCTTGCTCTTGCGAGGCGTTGTATAGGCGCTCATGCACGGTGGCAATGGTGACGACGCGACCGGCCGCTGTTTGAAGCTGAATCCTGACAGCCTCATCGGGAGTCAGGTTGGCTTGTAGGAGCAGCAAGGTATTGACCAGATGGAGGCTATTCTTGACCCGGTGATGGACCTCCTCGACGTCCATGTTGCTTCTGCTGAGTTGGGTGTTTTGCGCTTCTATCAGCGATAGTAATTGGGCTTCGTGATGCCGACGCTCAGTGATGTCCCGGGAGACAGCAATCACTTTTTCTACAGCGCCTTCAGGACCCAAGATAGGTGCGACAGTCACATCCCACCACTTGGGCTCAGCGAGTGCTGTAGGACAGAGGGCCTCGAAACGGGTGGACTCGCCGCTCACGACCTTTTCCAATGCATCGAGTACCAGGGATTCGGACTCTTGAGGCCACAGCTGCCACCAGGATTTGCCTTTGACCTGAGCCAGGTCGCCGATCTGCATCAAACACAAGCCGGCGTCGTTCATGAATTCGATTTCCCCCTCGGTCGAAAGAACCTTTACGCAGTCGGGACTGGCGTTGAGCATGCTTTCCGAATAAGGGTTTGAAGCGGGAACGTCAGCGCCGGCGGCCAGTCTTTCCAAGGTCATCGAGATAACGTTGGATATCCCCTCCAGGAAGACCAGGTCGCTTTCGATGAAGTCATCACCGTCACTACTGTCAGCTTCCAATACTCCAAAAGGGACCGAGATACCCCGGATCGGCACGTTGATCGCGCGCTCTATGCCGTATCTCTTCAGCAGCTCTGGGGTCCGAAAACGTTCTTCCTGGCCGAGATGGTTGGAAAGCACTGGACGGTAGGTCGATATCGCATAGCCGGCCGGGCTTGCGACATCGCCACCAACAACCGCGCTACCGATGTCCTCCTCATCCCAGCCAACCCCGTATGCAAGGAGGAAATCATTGGTGTCCTCAATCGGAGTGAGGACCTTGGCAAAGCGGGTTTGCATCCCCTCTGCCACCACCGTACATGCCTGATTAATCAACGGATCAAGGCTGTCCGATTTCAGCGAGTGAACACCAAACTCGACAACCAATTCATGCTGTCTCTTGAGTCGGGCATGAGTCTTTCGTAGCGCAGCCCGGATCGTCTCATCAGGAGTCGAGTGTTCCATAAACGGTGTTCCACAACGGGAGTGGGGGGTCGTTATCGTCGCACCGGCGCACTACAGAAAACAATCGCATCGATGATGGAGCTTCAGCGGCACTTGGGCAGCTCTCCAGCATAGTTCAGCCGTCGAGCGAATGTCCTGGTCCTGGACCTTTAGGAGAAGGTTTTGTCGAGGATCAAGGCGTCCGCTTTCGCCGGGCCTGATAGCGTGCCAGGAGAGATTGAACAGAGAGACCATGAACCAAAATGCTCAGCGCAACGACTGACAGAACCAGGTTGCTACTCTGCGCTGCAGCACTTGGGGGAAGCCCGTGATTTATCGCGTAGAAGAGATAGTACAAGCTGCCGATTCCCTTGATGCCGAACCAGCCCAGAAGTCCTCGCTGAGGAGCATCCAAACCTTGGCGCAAAGGTGTGAGAAAAACACTGAGTGGTCGGATGATACAGAACAATGCGCCCGCTACGATGAGCCCCTGCCAATCCCAATGCTCCAGCAGCACCACACCCAAGAGCGTGACCAGAAAGACTTCCAATGCTCGCTCAACCAGGCTGCCAAACGCCAACATATCACCCAGCATGATCGCTGCCGCGACGCGGGAGTCGTCGAGCTCTGCGACATCCCCCTTTACGGCCAGCTCTGGTGCCACATGCTGGTGACCCACCACCGGCTGCACCAGATGTTCTGCCGCAGGATCTGAAGGACTCGCAGCAGTAAGCACTTCGGCCTGCCGCAGCCCGAGTCCCGCGGCGAACACGGCCAGGAAGCCATAACCCTGTATCGCCTCGGTAATGACATAAGCAAGCGCCACGAGAGCTAGGGCAAGATAATCATTAGGCGAGACAGTGCTGTCGTCGTTGCGCAAGCGCAAGTAGAGGGTCAGCTTGCCTAGGCCTCTTCCCATCCAATACCCGCACAATGCGCCGACGGAGGCTGCCCATAGCACATCCCCGAAGACCCAATGGATGAACCACGGCTCCCCGGGATCTCGCTGTAACAGCAGCCCCAGCATTACGAAGGGAAAGGCCACACCGTCGTTCAACCCGGCCTCCCCCGACAAGCCGAAGCGCACAGGGTCATCATCCTGGGCATCTACCACCTGCACGAGGGTTGCAAGCACCGGATCTGTGGGGGCGAGAATGGCGCCAATTAGCACCGAAACGCCCCAACTCATGTTGAGTGCGTAATGAAGCAGGAGGCTTACACCTCCTATGCACACCAGGAGCACTGGGCCCGCAAGGTAGAACGCTGTCCGCCACCTGGGATTTCGAAGTGGCAACCGCAATTTGAGGCCGCTGAAGAAAAGAGAGAACAGCACGGCCACTTCGGTGAGGTGTTCCAGCCATCCACTCGCCTTAGAGAGGTCCAACTGCAGCAACCCTATAGCAGGTGAGCCGAGCGCAATGCCAAGGCCAAGACAAACCACCGAGCTGGTAACCGGTGCCCAGCGAAGATAGGACGATGACAGGGCTAGGACCAAGAGCACTGCGCCCAGCATGGCGAACCAAACGATGAAGGTCATTACCCAAACGCCTTGAAACTCAGATGGTGAGCGTTCGAGTGGGTACCGAAGCGGCTCGTTCAGCCTGTCTCCAGATGTCACTTGTCTAGCCGACCAAATGTAAAAAAAGATTTCAGGCTCTGACGACGGTCCTACGTTCTAGTACACCTAGGAGAAAGTCATGAAATTCGCGCAGTTCTGCCAATGGCTCGCCAACCGGTCGGGGAAGCCAAGTACATTTTTGATCGCCGTGGTGCTCATTGGGTTATGGGCTATCTCAGGGCCTTGGTTCCACTACAACGACACCTGGCAGCTCATCATCAACACCTCTACGACGATCGTCACTTTCCTGATGGTGTTTCTGATCCAGAACACGCAGAACAGGGATAACGACATCATCCACGTGAAGCTGGACGAGTTGATTCGCGCCACCAAGTCGGCTCAACGTTCTGTCTTGGATTTGGAAGATATGGACAGCAAAGAGCTTCGAGCGCTGCGCAGGGAATACCGCGCGATGGCTGAAAATTGCGGTCAAGCGGATTTGCAGGAGCCAAGCGCTCCTGAGGATGGAGAGCAGCGCGTAAATATCGATCAACAACGCTAGCCTGGGGCGTTTGATTGATTAAGTGAGACAGAATGAATTTTTCTGGTACAAGCGATGTCGTAATGACATCGCGCACCAAGCCGCCTTGAAGACGGCGACAGGATGTCAGCTTCGACCTGGTGCGCGTTACGCGAGCCAGATGATGAAACACACGATTTCCCCTCCACCGCTTCCCCCCGTGATGCTTGTAGAAGACGAACCTGCGTTAAGAGAAATCCTTACCTTTATGCTGGAGGATCTCGGAGCTGTGGTGACCAGCTTTGCAACCGCGGCTGAAGGACTCGCCGCTCTAGGTGCTCATGACTGGGCGTTGGTCCTGACGGACGTTAGAACCCCAGGGCCTGTCGATGGGCTTGCTCTTGCAACCACAGCTAGGGCAAGACTGCCGGCCGCTGGGGTCATAGTAATGAGCGGGTTCTATGAAGAGATGGGAAGATCACTGCCAATGGGAGTGTCTTTCCTGCCCAAGCCGTGGCCTTCAGAGTCTTTTGACCAACTTGTAATGCCCGTTCTCGAACAGTTCAGCAAGCGGATGTACCCAGAGTAGGGGGTTACCGGCTCAGGGCTTGTCCGATGGCGTCAATGAGTTGTTCAAGAGCCCAAGGTTTGAAAAGGAAGATGGTCCGAGGATCGAGCCCACCTGTGTCTAGGTTGAAGCCGGACGTGAAGATACAGGGCAAATCGGGCCACTTCTGTTGGATCATGGAAAGGAACTCCATACCTTTGATGCTACCAGGTAGCCCATGGTCGGCGATGGCCAGAGAGAAGCTACCGTGCTGCTCCAGTAACTCGATGAGCGCGTCATCGGCGTTATCGAATGTGGTGCAGTCACCTCCCAATTCCCGAATGATATCGGACATCAATGTCCTCAACGTCTGATCATCTTCCAGAACAAGTACCTTCATTCCGGTCAAAGACAGTCCTTTTGTCTCGAATTCCATAACGCCTCTCGCCTGCAAAAAAGAGAGTTTTTCATGATCCTAGGTGGTAATCGACGGTAGCGTATAGCCATCGCGTCTGCTCGCGCCGTCATATTTTTGAACAGAACACCAAAGGATGATGGTTGCGAAGAAGGTGGTCTTCGGTGTGTGGATGCGAGCCCCCACGTCCAGAGATATTCTGAGCGAAGCGGCATGACAAAATTCTCTACTCGGCGCTATGGGTACGCTCAAGGTAGGGGCGGAACTCTCGCAGAAAAATTTCGAGGGTTTTCGGCCCGATCCCGTCCAGGCTGAGAAGCCAAGTTTCAAATTGACCGGTGTCGGATGCTGTGACGACAGCTGCAAGTTTGGCGTGGAGCTCTGCCTCAAGGCGTAGCCCTAAAGCGTGGAGCCGGCGGGCTGTTGATTCGTCATAACGTGCATAGCCAGCCTGGCCCAGCAACTTTACAAGGACCTGGTGCGAGCATCCGGCCAGCTCGCTCGGTGAATCCAAACCATGTCTGTCGACCAGGGTGCGATAGGCCTCTACTGCGGTGCTGGACCGAATCCTCTTTCCAATCAGAAAGCTGGCCAGCAGCCACTTGTAAACACCGACTTCATAAGCCTCTGAAATGTCGATGCCCAAAGTGGCAGCGGTAACCGTGATCACCCCTTGGTGCGCTTCGGGTCAGCGGCACGTGGATACGTCCGTTCTTCCTCGATTGTACCGTCGGCCTTGTGGATCTTCACCGAGGCGGTTTTCCCGTCGAAGAACTCGGAAAGGTGGCCGACCAATTCAGCCTTCGTAGCAGCGCGCTTGGAAGCACGTTCAGCACCGGCTTTCTTCAGTTCCCAACCATCGGCGGTCGGGCTCACGTGATAATTTTCCACGACTC
This sequence comes from Pseudomonas sp. Con_6, assembly GCF_059379395.1. Taxonomy (NCBI): domain Bacteria; kingdom Pseudomonadati; phylum Pseudomonadota; class Gammaproteobacteria; order Pseudomonadales; family Pseudomonadaceae; genus Pseudomonas; species Pseudomonas sp. Con_6. The sequence continues at coordinate 274,228 of NZ_CM182011.1, forward strand.
ATCCTCCTATTAGATTGATTCGCCATCGTCCTGGATGTCTTGCTCAGCTTCAGCTGCATCCGTGGCGTCGGCATCGTTCAACGGCGGAGACGTAGGCTTCTCCGGGTCATTGATGAAAGGGACCTTGCTCGGCCCTTGCTCTTCAGAACCTTCTGTTTTTGGCTGCATGGTGCATCTCCTTTACCCACGTTTGGAGCGCTTCGCCGCGTCTACGTTCAGTTCGATCAGTTGCACCGTCCTTCCAATCCTATGCTGTTGGCAGAGGTGTTCAGTTATCTGGGCCCCGGGGTTCACACAGTTACTCAGCGACCATGTTGCCTCGCAATCGATGTTGAAGCGGCTTGGCCAAGGTGGCGAGCACGAGCAACCCCCCAGTTCATCGCGCGGGTCATTGTCTCGCCGGGGCGCTTGTCGAAACCCTCCTCGGAGAGCGGCTGACCGAGCTCATCGTAAACCCCGACGAAGAGTTGGGTTTCTCCTGTCCGGGCCAAGCGCACCTGTACATCGATCAAACGCCCGTTATCCAATTTCTCACTGTGGGTTCGGTGATGAAGATTAGGATCCGCCCACTGCAAAAAGGCCTTTCCCCGGTGTTTCATTGTCTCTGCCTCCGCTTCGGCTGCTGTGTGTCTTTTGACAAAATAGCGGAGGCACCAGTCTTCTCAAATCCGCCGCCGAATTATGTGACCTGCTTCAGCCGCGAGGAGCGCTCAGTCCTTTGTGAAGGAGTTTTAGGGCTGGGACACTCGCCACTCTCTATCGGGAGCAGGCGACACGTGACCGTCTACGAGGTCTGCTGAACCAATCGTTTTGGATAAACGTCAATCCAGAAACAGGCCAAGGGGACTACAGCCATGCTTGAGGATCCCGTTGCGGACGTGCTGGCATATTGCAAGGAAAACGACCTTCTGCTGACCACCGCCGAATCATGTACTGCTGGCTACATGATTTCCCTGCTGGCAACGGTGCCTGGAACCGGCGAGGTGGTGGAGAGCGGGTATGTGGTGTATTCCCCACAAGCCAAACAACGGCTCCTGGGTGTCACTCCTGAAACCATCGAGCGATATGGTTTGACCAGCGAAGCAGTCGCTTGGGAGATGGCCATTGGCGCACTAAAAGACAGCGAGGTAGATATTGCGATCGCGACTACCGGCGTCGCTGGACCTGAGCCTGAGTCGGGTATTGCCCCAGGAACATTATGTTTTGCGTGGGCGTTTGCCGGAGAGCCAATAGCAGTCTTTACCCGTTGCCAGCGCTTTTTTGGCGAGCGTAGCGAAGTCATGCGCGAAGCGGCGCTCTATGGACTTACTCAGATCCCTCATTACCACCGGCGATGGCTTCGTGGGGAGCGAGCCTGAGGGCAAAGCTGATGAATAAAAACGAACTGCACTCCCGGCTATTCCCTGTGCATGAAGACATGCGTATGCAGCAGAGCGTCTGGACCTTCGAGCGCGTAGGTTGGTATGCCTTGGTGATCATCGTGCTGCTTGCGCTCGCTGGCGTGTTCGGCAACGGGCCGTTGAGCAATGCCGAGGCGGTCAGCGCCGATGGCAAGCTGCGCGTGCAGTACCAGCGGCTGAGCCGTACCGGGACGGTGGACACTCTGCGGATCACGGTCCAGGGATCAGCGGGAAAACCGTTAACGGTGACGCTGGACGGCACTCTGTTCCGCGAGGCCAGTATCGAGACCATGCAGCCCGCGCCACTAAGCTCTATGTCCAAGGGCCAAGCGTTGCTTCTCCAGCTGGGCACGAGCAACGATGGGCTTGCCACGTTATACCTTACCGTCCGATCCGAATACGTTGGCACGCTGCGGGGGATGGTCGAGGCTGATCCAGGCACGGCTGTCAGCCTTTCAACTTTTCTCTTTCCCTGAGGAGCGTTTCATGGACTCGATCCTCCGCGCCGCGGGCATGTATATCGCCCTCATGGTCTTATTTCGGATTGCCGGCAGACGCTCACTGGCGGACCTGACCACCTTCGATTTTGTGCTGCTGCTGATCATTGGCGAAGCTACTCAACAAGCCCTACTGGGGGAGGATTTTTCCTTCACCAACGCCATGTTGGTCATCGCCACGCTCATCGTTCTGGACGTCGGGCTGTCCTTGGCGAAACTGAACTCCCGACCCCTCGCTCGACTTCTCGATGGACATGCGACCTTAGTGGTCGAACGTGGACGCTTTCTTCACGAGAGGATGCGCCGGGCGCGACTTACCGAAGACGATATTCTGGAGTCGGCACGCACCAGTCAGGGCGTGGAGAAGGTCGAACAGATCAAGTTCGCGATCGTGGAGCGCAACGGGAAGATATCGATCATACCGGAGGAATGACTTGCGAAACGGGGACAGGTCCTGCGCCCGGATCCCGACCGGCCGAGGCGGGAAGGCCACCCCATAACGTGTTCTCAACCTTCACCCGGCTTCCCCCTGCTCATTACCCGAACTTGATTGCTACGACGGCTCCAGCGAGCTGACGACATCAGACGACGGTTCTAGCAAATACTCGACGAGCGTAGCCGCGCATGCCGAAATGCCTTCCACCAGCACCATTTCGAAGCCATGGGTATTTTCAGTTGGGATGGCGATACACCCCGCCTTGGCGTCGATACCCGTACTCAGTACGGCGCTCGCATCAGATGCGAAATCAACGAGCAATGCTGGCTGTGGCTGGTAACCGGCGCGGACGGTAGCGGCCATCAGAGCCTGAACGACGGAGCGGCTGTAATAACCTTTCTGGTCGCCGGTATTGATGATCGGGTGTGCAGACAATGAGGTGTCGTACTCCTCCAGGACCGGACCGACTTCCACTGCAATAGTGGTGTCCCCGGGTAGCCTGGATGCGGCGTAAAGGGCGCCGGCATTCGACTCTTCCTCCAGTGTGGTACACACGAACCACACGTCCTGCTTCAGTTGCTTGCGACGTTGCTGCAGTAGCTTTGCCGTCTCTATCACCACGACCAGTGGAGCCCTGTCGTCAAGGAAATGTGCTGCAATGCAATCCTGCACCCTGAACGGCTTACGCCAATGCTGACTGAGCACCACCCGGGTGCCTGGGCGGACACCTAAACGTTCCAGCTCCTGCTGTGATTTGCGGGTGACGACGTAGACGTCTCGCCATTGCACATCGCCGGACAGCACATCTCGGCCACTAGGCGTGCTACCACTGTTGTGCATTGAACCGTATGAAAGGACGCCAGGGAGAACTTCCTGATCCCCAAGGATATCGACGGGACAGACGCCGAATGAAACGGGCTGGGCTCCACCCAGCGCTACCACTTCAAGGTGGCCGTCCTCTCGTACTTTTTTCACGATCATCGCAATTTCATCGAGGTGAGCCATGACGCGAATGGACGAGTCCGGCTCTACGTTCCCCGATGCCTGGACAACCCCGACCACGTTCCCCGCATTGTCGGTCTCTACCCTGTCGCACCAGCGCTCCAACTCCCGCACACAAACTGCGCGAACTTCATCCTCCTGACCGCCAGGTCCCCTGGCAATCAGCAGCTCTTCAAGCAGTACTTCGAGTTCCATGGTCGCTCCATTCCGCTACGCCCAGGACGATGGACAATCCGACCCTGGCGCTGTTTGCCCGTCGCCAACAGCAGCTGCGGCTGCAACAGTCCAATAAACAGCAATCGCTGATCATCGGGGTGATGTACCAAGGTGAATCACACCCTGATGATCCTCTCTCACGTTGCAGAGAACTTGCCCACATCTATCGGTTGGGGCACAAACGCGGGACCTTGGCCTGAGATCCGCCATTTCACATTTGTGATGCCATAACGTTCAGCCATCGGCTTGCTCACCTTCTTGAGCGAGTGCTGGCCGAACCTCGGAATCATCCCTACTCCCGCATCGCAACTGGCCCAGTGCCAGGCTTCGGCGTTGTCCATTCGTTCGAGACGGATGATGAATGTTCTATAGCTCCCGTGCAGCTCGTATTCAATGACGTACAGCTGTGATCCTGCCATCGGATTCTCTCCATTGTTCACCCCATGTATGGAGCGATGAGAGGTCACGGAATTCACTCGAATTTCATGATCGGCAAAGATCGTCGCGGGGCGGTCGCCTAATAGCATGAGGTAGATGCAAAACACAGTTCAGGGGGGTGATTGTGTTCTAACGGCTATGGCGATTAGCGCTTCTCTCTCATGTCGATGCGATGCGCCATCTCAGAGGTGATGTGTTGGTGAGTGTTCGTCAATTCTGACCAGGGATCGTCGCCTGCGAGCTCGTCCAGGCGCTCCTGAACGTTGGCAATATTCCACCTGGCTGCCGATTGCAGGTCTTGAATCTCTTCTCTGAAAATCGGAACGGATACCGGCAGCCCTTCTCTGGCTCTGGCGGAGAACACATTCGCGGTCGTGGCCCCTTTACCATTGCGCAGATAGTCAATGAAGATCTTTCCTACACGGTTTTTAGGCCCAAGTACTGCCGAGAATCGATCTGGGACGAGCTTGGCGATGTACTGCACCACCGCCTGGCTAAACGACTTCACCTCTTCCCAACCTGCTTGGGGTGTCAGTGGCACCACGATGTGGATACCTTTGCCTCCGCTTGTCTTGAGGAAAGACCGCAGTCCAAGCTCGTCGAGCACCACCAGGGTGAGTTGAGTAGCCTCGACCATTGATTTCCAAGGCAGCGCTGGATCAGGGTCAAGATCGAGCACAAAGCGATCCGGCTGTTCAATGTGAGCCGTTGTGCCGTTCCAGGAATGAAGTTCGATAGTGTTCATCTGCACGGCACCTACAAGCGCTTCCACTCCGTTGATAACCATCCCGGCTTTGCCTGCTTCTGCCTTTGGCACAGTGGTGATATTGGGTATGGCGAGGCGTTCGGCATGTTTCTGGAAAAACAACTCCCCGGTGATACCTTCCGGTGCTCGCACCAGAGCGATCGGGCGATCCCTCAGATGCGGTAAAAGCCACGGAGATACCTGGGCGTAGTACTCGGTCAGGTCTCGTTTGGTCAGCCCGCTGCTAGGATCGATGACACGATCTGGGTGTGTGATACGCACTTTGCCCGGGGCGACCGTGGCGCTGCTGGCCTTGCGCGGCACCACGTCTTCCGGGACCGGCGCTGCCTTCTCGACCGTGATGTCCTGAGCTGGTTTATCGGTGCGAAGACCGTGAAAGACTGCATGCCTTACCACCCCGTCAGCCGTTATTTCCGCGAAGGTCACCTCGGCAAGCAGCTTGGGCATCAACCAATGAACACCTCGGGCATCGACGCCTTTGGGGGGATTAGCCACGGGCGTCTTCTTCCGTTCCATGGGACGCAATGTTTTCAAAATGGTGGCGAGGGTCGACTCGGTGAAACCAGTGCCTACCTTGCCGGCATAGCGGAGCTCGCCGCTGGCCTGGTCGGTTAACGCGAGCAGCAGTGCCCCAAACCCGCTTCGGGCACCCTTGGGATCGGTATAGCCCACGATTACGAACTCCTGACGATGCTTGCACTTGAGCTTGATCCAGGAGTCGCTGCGCCTCGATACATAGGGGCTTCCGGACCGCTTGCCGATAAGCCCTTCCATCCTCATTTGGCAAGCACTGTTCATCAAGGCATTGACGTCTTCAGTGAAGTCTTCAGAGAACCTAAGTAAGGGGTTCTGATTGCCTTCCAGCAGTTGGCCCAACGCAGATCTGCGCCGTTCAACCGGAACCTCGCGCAGGTCGCCGCTGTTCAAATAGGGCAGGTCGAATAGGTAGTAAATGATGCCGTGGCTTTTGCCGGCATCGAAAGCGTTCTGCAGTAGCTGAAAGTCAGGTACGCCTTCACTATTGTGGACAACGATCTCGCCATCCAGCCACGCGGACTCCAGGCCAAGCTCCTTGATGGCCTCAGCCTGGTTTGGCAGCTTGTCAGTCCAGTCATGGCCGTTGCGCGTGAAGAAGCGGACCTCGTCCCCGTCAACCCGACAAAGCATGCGGTAGCCATCGAACTTGATTTCGAACCGCCATTCAGTGCCTTGTGGACTGGACTCCACCAGGGTTGCCAGCTGTGGGGCCAGCTTTTGGGGTAGAGGCGCCCGGATAGCTTCAAGATTCCCGCTCGGGCGCACTCCAGCCTGGCTTTCATTTTGGTCAGCGGACTTGGATTGGCCCCTTTTCCTGGGAATGAGGGTCCGATCACTTAGAACACTGTTGGGCTTCTCAACCACTACATCGAATTCGGCTAATGGGCGAGCTGCCTGGTCCTGATGCTTGATGAGGAACCACTGCTCTTGCTTGCCTTCGATGTGAGTTTTTACCAGATTCCATACGCCGGATAGCTTTTCCCCTTTCAGCTCGAATTTCAGACGACCTTTGCGATAGGCCTCGTCTGCGTCACCTTGCGGTATCCACAGGCCTCTGTCCCAAACAATCACATCGCCTGCGCCGTAGTGCCCTTTGGGAATGGTGCCTTCGAAGGTGGCGTAGTCGAGGGGATGGTCTTCGACATGCACCGAGAGTCGTTTTACCTTTGGGTCGAAACAGGGGCCTTTGGGTATCGCCCAGCTTTTAAGCGTACCGTTTAGCTCCAGTCGGAAATCGTAGTGCAGCCGGGAGGCGTCGTGCTTTTGAACGCAGAACTGCAAGGCGTGAGGCTCGTTACGATTAAGGCGTTTGGCCCTACCAGATGATCCGGACGGCTCAGGGGTCGCTGCGAAGTCGCGCATCTGCTTGTATTTCTCGAGGCCCGGCACGCTAATGTCGGTATGCTCTGGTGCGTCATCAGTAGCTCGACCAAGCAGGTCATTTACAAGTTGAGTGCGCGTCAGGCCGCGGGATTTCGCCTCGGCATTCAATATCTGCTCGACCATCGTGTCTCTCAGATTCTCCAGCGGTTCGCCGGCCTCCAATGACTCACCCTCTCCCAAGGAGAGCATCTTGGACAAAACCTCTTCGTCAGAAGCAGCGAGAACTACGAATGCCAGTGTCGAGTCGTCCATGTGACGGCCCTCTCCGAGTCAGTAATAGCCAAAGCTCTTTTCCATCTCGTTTGGAGGGAACCGCCAAAGGGATAATTCCGTTCAAATCGTCGCTCAGTCTCCGTGTGACTGGAAAACCCCAAGTCCAAGGGTGGCGCATGATTGTTCCCGCGACGACCTCACACTGGTTTTTATGAACAGCCGCATGGCTGCTGGCCTCCCGGTCATCGTTACCAGTAGGGGCTCCAGGGATTTTCCAAAGAAACAAGTAGAGGCAACGCTCACTTAAGGGAGTTTCCAGGGATTTCGTAGGCTCGAATGGGATCACTCCGGTGCCGAAAATTCGTCCACGCTTCTTTAGGCTGGTGGAAGCCGCAGACTACGCACACGTAATCGTCCCCCTCCATACCCAGATAATAAGCCTTCTTTATATAAACATGGGGACACAACTTTTGTTCAAGGCTCTCAGGTTTTTTTGTCATGGTCGGACCTCGGTTATCAAGAACTTCGACTGAGGCGGCCAACCAATAAATCAAGTTCGTCGCGAGGTTTAACTTAATGCGTCCTGCTTACGTGTCGGCAAGCGGTGACTCAGGAGGTTTGCCACTATGGGAAGACGAATCACCCCCGAACCGAAGCCATAGCTTCTCGTGAAAATAGAAGGCTACGGTATTACACGCCGGCTCAATGAGTGCGATTAGTCCTCCCGTTAAAACTGAGCCTGTCAACAGGTACGCTACGGTAAATGCTATGGAAAAATGAACCACACTAAAGCTCAGGGTTTTGGCTAGAGGTCCGGCTGTGTCATGTGATTTACAACGCAGTGCTTGTAATAATATTTTCATTGCTCATCTCTGTATCAAAGGTGAGCCACCATAATGATGGCCCTGAGAGCTACCGTTTTGCTTCTTGATCCGGGTCGGCTGAACGTTGTAAGAAAGCGTGTGTAATCTGTGGGAGATGATCTTTTAGCCAGTCAGCCATGGCTATCTCTTCCTTCAAGATGGAGCGGCAGGCATCAGCCGTGACGGTATCGCCCGCATGAGTCGCAGCCTCAATCAAGACGGTATAGGACGCTATCTCCAGGTTCTCGAAAACATAACCGGCCATGGCGCCCTTTACGACTTCGTCACTCATAGTCATTCCTCCGACGGCCTGACCAAAAGCCATCAATTTGCCAGCCAGGTCTTTAAGTGTCGAAGTAGTGCCTCCAAGTCGTTCGATGCATTCCACTAATAAGCGCTGTTGTCCCTCAGTTTCAGTTATATGCTGCTCGATGCGCTCGCGCAGTTCAGGATAGTGCTCCAGACGCTTTGCTTGTGCAGTGAGCATCTTCTCAGCCTGTTGCTCCATTGCATGAGCGTCACGTAGCCAGTCCAGGAGATGCTCGTTAGGAAGGGTCATGTTGGGTCCCTCAATAGATGGTCGGAATATTTGTGAACCACCTACCAGAGGGACGTTCATTGTGTTCGACGAACGGATCACACTAACTAATTAATTGTGCGCCAATCGAAAAAGTGAACTGCTGACACCATACCTTTCGTCTTGTAGCCCTGTTTCAATCTGCACATTTCGCAGCCGGGGCATTCAGATCAGTTATCCCGTTAATTTATCGTATAAGCCTGGGAGGTTGTATGTTTATTCATAACAAACGTCTGCAATATACCGTTCGGGTCGCCGAACCTAACCCTGGTCTTGCCAACCTTCTGCTGGAGCAGTTCGGTGGGGCTCAGGGGGAACTCGCCGCCGCCAGCCGTTACTTCACCCAAGCATTAGCAGAGGATGACCCGGGACGCAAAGATCTTCTGATGGATATCGCGACGGAAGAGCTGAGCCATCTCGAGATTGTGGGCTCGATCATTGTGATGCTGAACAAGGGTGCAAAGGGACGCCTGGCGGAAGGAGTGGAAGAAGAGGGTGAGCTCTATCGAGCGATCAATGGCGCCGGCAACGACTCTCACATTACCAGTCTCCTGTACGGCGCCGGTGCCCCGCTCACCAACTCGGCCGGTGTGCCTTGGACCGCCGCCTATATCGACACCATAGGCGAGCCCACAGCAGATTTCAGATCGAACATCGCTGCTGAGGCCCGCGCCAAAATCGTCTATGAGCGGCTGATGAATGTGACCGATGACCCTGGTGTGAAAGAGGCGTTGGGTTTCCTGATGACCCGCGAAATCGCTCATCAGCTTTCTTTTGAGAAAGCCCTGCACGCCATCCAGCCTAACTTCCCTCAGGGCAAGCTGCCGGGAATGCCCGAGTTCACAAACAAGTACTTCAACATGTCCGGCGAGCCTAATGTGCGAGGCCCTTGGAATCAGGGTGACGAATGGGAGTACGTCGAGAACCCAAGTACGGCAGTGGACGGTGGTGATGGGACAGCATTGGTCACCCTAACTGCAGATGACATGCAACTGGTTGAGGCGATGAAGTCTCGGACAGCCTCCAATCCCAACGCAAACCCGGTTACAGGCGCTGACCTCGGATCTGGTCTCGTCCAAGGCCCAGACAGCGAGTGAAGGTCATGTCGCGAAGCACTGAAGGTCGGAAATTGGGCGAGTTTCCGTTGCATTCCAAACTTGAAGGCGCGCTGGCCCACTTTGAAATGGACTCGCGTTTGGCTTGTCGAGCGCTTCGAGGGGCCATTCAAGAATTTGGCTTAGGTACGCTGCTTCCAAACGACCTACCGCTTGAATCCAGGCGCAACGCAGGATCGTTGAGGCGTTCCGCCCACACCACGGATTGAACACCACCGAAGGAGAATCATCATGGCTGCACGCAAGACCGTTGAAGACCTTTTCATTCACGAGCTTTCGGATGTCTACAGTGCCGAGAAGCAAATCACCAAGGCTTTGCCTCGAATGGCTCGAGCTGCCACCAACCCGCTGCTCAAGGATGCATTTACCGCTCACCTGGAAGAGACCCAAGGCCAGATAGAGCGGATCGACCAACTGGTCGAAATCAGCGGGCTGAAGCTCAAGCGCATGAAGTGCGTTGCGATGGAGGGGCTCGTCGAGGAAAGTAAGGAGCTGCTCGACGAAATCGAAAAAGGGCCGGTGCTCGATGCAGCGTTGATCGGCGCCGCCCAGAAGGTTGAGCACTATGAGATTGCCTCCTACGGCACCCTCATCGCGATGGCCAAGCATCTCGGAATGAAAGAAGCGGCCGGCTTACTGGCCGACACGCTAGCGGAAGAGAAGTCCACCGACGAGAAGCTTTCCGCTATCGCCGAAGAGGGTGGTAACCAAGCGGCTACCCTCCAGAAGTGACCCTTGCGCGAGAGATAGGGCTCCAGATATACCTGGAGCCTTTCAAACCGTGCTGGGCCCCAGTCGCATTTAATTCGAAAAATTCGCATTTATTTCGAAATCCGACACCCACCGCCAACCAGTGCAGGCCCCGACGCAGAATGATGCGGGTGACGAAACGGCCGTTGTGGCCAGCAGTCCAGCGGCTTGGAGTCCGCCACCGACTGGATCGCCGCCACCTCCAGCGCCTCGCGCTCGTCCAGCGGCGGCAACAGGCCGGGCAGGCGGCTGGCGAGCAAGGTCTTGCCGGTCCCGGGCGGGCCGCTGAACAGCAAGTTATGCGCGCCAGCCGCGGCCACCAGCAATGCACGCTTGGCGGCAATCTGGCCCTGCACTTCGCTCAAGTCCGGATAGGGTCGCGGGTTCAGCAGCAGTCCGTTGGCCTTGTAGGGCTCCAGTGGTTGAACCCCGCTGAAATGCCCCACCAGCTCCAGCAAATTCCCCGCCGCGTATACGACCAGCCCGGATGCCATGCAGGCTTCCTCGGCATTCTCCCTCGGCACGACCAGCGCCCGCCCGGCATCGCGGGCGGCCAGGGCCGCAGGTAGCACGCCCTGCACCGGTCGTATCGCACCAGACAGTGCCAGCTCGCCCAGGCACTCCACCGCATTCAGCGCCGCCAGCGGGAATTCCCCGTTGGCCGCCAGCAGCCCCAGGGCAATGGCCAGGTCGAAGCGCCCGCCATCCTTGGGCAGGTCCGCCGGCGCGAGATTCAGGGTGATCCTCCGCTGGGGAAATTCCAGCTTCGAATTGACGATCGCACTGCGCACCCGATCCTTGCTTTCCTTGACCGTGGCTTCCGGCAGCCCGACCAGGGTCAGGGTCGGCAGACCGTTGGCAAGGTGAGCTTCGATGATGACGGGCGGTGCCAGCACCCCCACCTGGGCGCGGCTGTGGACGAGGGCGAGGGACATGAACACTCCATGATCGATGCGGGGCCGCGTCGTGCGGTCTTGCAAGGATAGTGGCGGACTCGCGGGCCACTGCCCGGACTGTGCTTCCGGGTATTACACGACCGTTTTCGCCTTGCCGGAGCCAGATAGTGGCATTTTGATTCTCACGGCACTGATCTATAGTCGGGCGGCTTTTTCAACTGCCCTCGCCGAACCGCGTTGTGTTGTCTGGCAAAGGGTCAACGGTTTTCCTGGATAAGGACGTCTGCTCATGCCGGTCACCACCTGTTCCGCGTGCAACCACTACGTCAATGTCCCCAACGTGGCCAACGCGCAGGCATTCGAATGCCCTTTTTGCCTGCGCGACAAGGTGAGCAACAACAAGCCGGTAATGGTCCTGTACAAGTGCCATTCGTGCATGAACGTCTTGCTGTTCGCCGCCAAGCGCCCTCCGAGCGCCTGCTCGCGCTGCCGCACATTGATCAGGACCCTGGTCAATCAACAGGTGCCGTCGGCAGTCGCGCCTTTCGTGGAGCGGGAATGGCTGTACCACGTGACCAGCCCGGCCGTGGCCCGGCTGGTGAAGGCTGGCGGGCTGCGTTCGGCCCTGGCCCGGACCGGCGAACGCAAGCCTGATCCGGAGGGCTCGTTCGCCAAGGACCGGGTCAAGCGGGTATCCACCTCGATCGACTCCCGGCTTCGACAATACATCGCCAACTGCCGGGCGAACCTGGACAACGACTGGTTCATCAAGCAGAACACGGCCTACACGCCGATCCCGCTGGCACTCACGGGTGACAACAACGACTACGTGACCCTGAAGGTGCAGGACGAGAGTCGCTTCATGGGGTTCGGCAGGCAGACGATCGGTGAGGGTTTCAAGGGAGACATCGGCACGGTCAAGCTCTCAAGGGACGCCACCACCCTGAAGTACCTGAATACCCTGAAAACGATGCCGGCGCATTTCCTGACGCGCCTGGCCAATGACTACGCCAACCTGAACTTCGATATCGAAGGCGCGATCACGGCCAGCCATGTGTATTTCCTCAACACCGACGACGTCATGATGACCAAGGACGGCTTCAAGGATTACATCAAGTTCCGCAAGCCCGAAGACACTGCGGTACTGCGCATCCGCCGCCGGGATGTGTTCGGGCTCATGCCTGACGAGGCCGACCAGCGTGCCCTCAGGACCGCCCTCAGTGTCAGTGCGTTCGCCGGGTTCGAGATCATGACGGCGGGTACACGCGATGATTTCCTGCGTGACGATTTCCGTGCCGACAGCGACAACTGGACCCCGTTCAAGAACTGGGGCTGATCACGCGGGTTGCACCTCGACCGTCAGGTGGCGCACCTCGTGTACCTGCAGCAGGCGCTGCCGGATGCTCGCCAGGTCCGACCCGACCACGCTGACGATCGCCGCATGCGCCTCGGGACCGACCCGCCACACATGCAGGTCGGTGATCCGCGCATCTCCCGGTTGCTCCACGAGCTCGCGGATTTCCTCGGCGACATGCGCGTCGGTCTGGTCCAGCAGCACGCCTGCGGTGACTTTCATCAGGCTCCATGACCAGCGTGCGATCACCAGCGCACCGACGATGCCCATCAGCGGATCCAGCCATACCCAGCCCAGGTAACGCCCGGCCAGCAGCGCGGCGATCGCCAGCACCGAGGTCAGGGCATCGGCGATCACGTGCAGGTAGGCGGAGCGCAGGTTGTTGTCGTGACCGCCGTGGTGATGATGGTCGTGCCCATGGTCATGATCGTGATGGTGGTGATCATGGCTGTGCCCGTGTCCGAGTAGCAGGGCGCTGACGATATTGACCGCCAGCCCGATCACCGCGATGAAGATCGCCATGTCGAACTGCACCTCACCCGGCTGGAACAGGCGGATGGTCGACTCGACACCTACGCTCAGGGCGACGATGCCCAGGATCAGTGCCGAGGCGAAGCCGCCCAGGTCGCCGACCTTGCCGGTACCGAAGCTGTACCGCGAACTCCCCGCATGGCGCCGGGCATAGGCATACGCCGCCGCAGCGATGCCAAGCGCTCCGGCATGGGTAGCCATATGGAATCCGTCGGCCAGCAGGGCCATGGAGCCGGTGATATACCCGGCGGCGATCTCGGCCACCATCATCACCAGCGTGAGGGCCACCACCCATAGGGTGCGGCGGGCATTCTGGTCATGGGCGGAACCGAGGAACTGATGGTCGTGCGTCTGCTGGTTCATGGTGATCCCTCACTTGGAGTAGCGGCGGATGGCTTCAAGCAGTTCTTCCATGCCCTTGGCGCGTTCCTCGTCGCTCAGTTCGGGATTGGCGACGTGCTCGCGGGCGTGGTCCTCGATGATTTCTTCCAGCAAACCGTTCATGGCGCCGCGGGTGGCGGCTACCAGGTGCAGGGTGGTGCCGCAGTCGGCGCCTTCCTCCAGGGCCTTTTCCACCGCCTGGAGCTGGCCGGCGATGCGTTTGACGCGCTTGAGCAGCGCGTCCTTCTTCACGTGGGTGTGTGACATGGGTATACCCCCCCTACCTATGTAATGGCGCGGAGTATGGCATACCCCCTCCCCCTATACAAGCGACAGGCGAACGAAAGCCCGGGAGGCAGGTGTGAGGAGGGATCAACGGTGGCCAGCACCGCAGGGCGCTGGCCGGGAGGGCAGCGATTATTCGCTGGCGATGGGATTCAGGCGGGTTTCGAGTTCTTCGACCTTGGCTTCCAGTGCTTCGAGGCGTGCGCGGGTACGGGCAAGAACGACCATCTGGCTGTCGAATTCCTCGCGGCTGACCAGGTCGAGTTTGCTGAAACCGCTTTGCAGCAGGGCCTTGAACTGGCTCTCCAGTTCGCTGCGCGGTTGTGCGGTGTCGTTGCTGAACAGGCGCGAGGCCTGGTCGCTCAGGGCATCGAGAAAGGCTTTCGGCGCGAGCATGGTTAGCGCTCCTGTTTCGAAAAGAGGGCGGGCAGTGTAGCACGGGGCAATCATGGGCTTTCGTTGCACGCTTTTTGCGCATCTTCGGCGTCAGCGACGCACCGTTGTTGTGCGTCGTTTAACGTGCTGGCGACTGGCCAAGACCGGGCTTTGCTTCCAAGTCTTTGTAATCCGGCGCTTTCCCGGACATGGCACTGTTTCTGCTAAGACCATCGTGACCCATGCACTGATGCAGTCCCAGGACGATGCAGTGCTCAGGCGGAGCGAAGACACGACCATGGTCGGGTGCGGTTTCGCGAATCGGCGCGAGGATAGGCGCCGAGGAAACGTTACAAAGCCCAGGCACTGCGCTTAGACTTGAGTCGGGTTTGTTTTCCTGGGGCAAGTCCACCTATTCGGGAGAGAGTTTCATGAAGCTAGTCACTGCCATCATCAAGCCGTTCAAACTGGACGATGTGCGCGAGTCGCTGTCCGAAATCGGCGTGCAGGGCATCACTGTCACTGAAGTCAAAGGCTTCGGTCGGCAGAAGGGTCACACCGAGTTGTATCGCGGCGCGGAGTACGTGGTCGACTTCCTGCCCAAGGTCAAGATCGACGTCGCCATCGACGACAAGGATCTGGACCGGGTCATCGAAGCCATCACCAAGGCCGCCAACACCGGCAAGATCGGTGACGGCAAGATTTTCGTGGTGAATCTGGAACAGGCTATCCGCATCCGTACCGGCGAAACCGATACCGACGCGATCTAACCAAGCCGCCCCAAACCCAACGCCCCAGGAGATAACAAAATGACTCTGCGTAAATTCGCAGGGCTAGGAGCCCTTTTGTCCCTCGTAATGCCTGCCCTGGCGCTGGCCGAGGAAACCACGGCGGCTGCAGCCCCTACGCTCAACTCCGGCGACACCGCCTGGATGCTCACTTCGACGGCCCTGGTGCTGTTCATGACCATCCCGGGCCTGGCCCTGTTCTATGGCGGCATGGTGCGTTCGAAGAACGTCCTCTCGGTGATGATGCAGTGCTTCGCCATCACCGGCCTCATCAGTGTGCTCTGGGTCATCTACGGCTACAGCCTGGCGTTCGATACCACCGGTATGGAGCAGGGCGTCACCAACTTCAACTCCTTCGTCGGCGGCCTGTCCAAGGCATTCCTCGCCGGCGTCACTCCGGCCAGTCTGACTTCGGCCTTCCCTGAAGCCGTGTTCATCGTCTTCCAGATGACCTTCGCCATCATCACCCCGGCGCTGATCGTCGGTGCCTTCGCCGAGCGCATGAAGTTCTCCGCGATGCTGGTGTTCATGGGCATCTGGTTCACCCTGGTCTATGCGCCGATCGCGCACATGGTCTGGTCCGGCAACGGCGGCCTGATGTGGGACTGGGGCGTGCTCGACTTCGCTGGCGGCACCGTGGTGCACATCAACGCCGGTGTGGCCGGCCTGATCTGCTGCCTGGTACTGGGCAAGCGCAAAGGCTACCCGACCACCCCGATGGCGCCGCATAACCTCGGCTACACCCTGGTCGGCGCGGCCATGCTGTGGATTGGCTGGTTCGGCTTCAACGCCGGTTCCGCCGCCGCCGCCAACGGCACCGCCGGCATGGCCATGCTGGTGACCCAGGTCGCCACCGCCGCCGCCGCGCTGGGCTGGATGTTCGCCGAGTGGATCACCCATGGCAAACCAAGCGCGCTGGGCATCGCCTCGGGCGTGGTCGCCGGTCTCGTGGCAATCACCCCGGCTGCCGGTACCGTGGGCCCGATGGGTGCCCTGGTGATCGGCCTGGTCTCCGGCGTGATCTGCTTCTTCTGCGCCACCAGCCTGAAACGCAAGCTGGGCTATGACGACTCGCTGGACGCCTTCGGCGTGCACGGTGTCGGTGGTATCGTCGGCGCGATTCTCACCGGTGTGTTTGCAGCGCCGGTCCTGGGTGGCTTCGGCACCGTCACCGACATCGCCGCACAGGTCTGGATCCAGGCCAAGGGCGTCGGCTTCACCGTGATTTACACCGCCATCGTCACCTACGTGATCCTGAAAGTCCTGGATGCAGTGATGGGCCTGCGTGTGAACGAAGAAGAAGAATCGGTCGGCCTCGACCTGGCACAACACAACGAGCGCGGCTACAACCTGTAACCCGCCGAGAAAAAACTTGCCCGGCTTGCCGGGCATTTTTTTGTCTAGGTTTTGCCTTCCGGGGGCCGCGCAAACGGTTTTTCGCGGCAGGTTCATCCCTCATGGAATGGCTCTGCGGTTGTCAGCGGAAAACTTACAGTCATCGGGGCGTTTTAGACACTTTGCTTTTTCATCGGGCACGCTAGAATGCGCGCCGTGGGGTGATGATGGCCTGTTCACACACTTCATGGCCCTTTGCTAGGCTTGCTGATGAGCGAGCCGATTGGCAGGGACCAGCCGGCGCATTTGAACCGGTGGCTCTTTATTTGGTCAGGCTCTGAAAGGCCTGCACAGCGTTCGCCAGCTGAAGCGGCGGGCGCTGCCGATCATGGGTAACCCATGGTTCGTGATCTTTCTCCTGCGGCCGTAAACCTCTACGGCGGCTGGTCTATAACTAATCTGCTTTTCGCAAGTCATGAGGTAGAACATGAGCGACGACGATCTGGAAAATGACGACCTCGAAGTAGGCGACGACGAAGAAGGTGATGAAGGCCTCGAAGCGGCGGCTGATGACGTAGCCGACGACAGCGCTGACGACAGCCCGGCCCCTGCGGCCAAGGGCAAGTCCAAGGCGGCGGTCTCGGTCGACGAGATGCCGAGCATGGAAGCCAAACAGAAGGAGCGCGATGCGCTCGCCCGTGCCATGGAAGAATTCCTGGCCCGTGGTGGCAAGGTGCAGGAAGTCGAAGCCAACGTGGTTGCCGATCCGCCCAAGAAGCCCGACAACAAGTACGGCAGCCGTCCTATCTGACGCCGCCGTGACGAAAAAGCCCGCCATTGCAGCGGGCTTTTTTGCGTTTGGCGGGTTGCGGCCGGTAGCTGCGCCGTGATTCTTCAGCTCAGCGCCAGCGCGCCAACACATCCGGCAATTGCGAAAGCCTCTGGATCTGCGCATCCGGTCGCCCCTCGGCTTCCCAGGTCTTGCCCTGCGGGTTGAACCACACCGCACGCAGCCCGGCACGCTGGGCGCCGGCGATATCGTCGCCGGGATGGTCGCCAATATGCACCGCGGCACCGGCATCGACCTCACCCTGGCGCAAGGCCTCGAGAAACGGCGCCGGATCCGGCTTGCCGATGCCGATATCTTCGGCACACAGGGCGAATTTGAAGTAATCCGCCAGCCCCAGGCGACGCACATCGGCGTTGCCGTTGGTGACCACGCCCAGGGTGTAGTGACGGCGCAGCAGCTCCAGCACCGGTTGCACCTCAGGGAAGATCTCGATCTGGTGGCGGGCGTGGAGGAACACCTCGAAGCCTTCGTTGGCCAGCTCTCGAGCGTGGGCTTCGCTGTAGCCGACATCCTCCAGGGCATGGAACAGCACGCGCCGGCGCAGGGCGCTGATGCGGTGCTTGAGGCCGGGCTCGGCCTGCACCACGCGCTCGCGAATGGCGTACAGGTGCTCCACCGGCACCGCGCCCAGGGTCGGCGCATTGGCCGCCAGCCAGTCGCGCAGCACGGCCTCGGCACTGACGATCACCGGCGCGGTGTCCCACAGGGTGTCGTCAAGGTCGAAGGTAATCAGTTGAATACTCATGAATCTCCGCCTTTACTGCGTTTCGCACGAGGATGCGCGCTGTCGTAGACCGCCGCAAGGTGCTGGAAATCGAGGTGGGTGTAGATCTGGGTGGTGGCGATGTCGGCATGGCCGAGCATCTCCTGGACCGCACGCAGGTCCTGGGACGACTCCAGCAGGTGGCTGGCGAACGAATGCCGGAGCATGTGCGGATGCAGGTTCTGCCCCAGCTCGCGCTCACCGGCTGCCTTGACCCGTTTCTGGATCGCCCGGGGCCCGAGGCGCCGGCCCTGCTGGCTGACGAACACAGCGTCGTCCTGTGGATTGCTCAGTACGCGCATGGCCAACCACTGCTCCAGCGCCTCGCGGGCCTTGCTGCCCACCGGCAGGACGCGGGTCTTGCTGCCCTTGCCGTGCACTTGCACCAGTCCGGCGGGCAGGTCGAGTTGTGCGAGGTCGAGGTCGGTCAGCTCGGAAAGGCGCAGCCCGGAGGAATAGAACAATTCGAGGATCGCCTGGTCGCGGCGGGCCAGGAAGTCGTCTTCCACGCCGCCTTCCAGCAGTTGCAGGGCGCGGTCGGTGTCCAGCGTTCGCGGCAGCCGGCGTTCTCCCTTGGGTGCGGACAGGCCGTTGGCCGGGTCGTGGTCGCAGACACCTTCACGGTTCAGGTAACGGTAGAAACCGCGTACTGCCGAAAGCAGGCGAGCCAGGCTACGGGACGACTGTCCCTGGTGATGCCGACGTGCGATGAGCTGGCGCAGGTGCTGGATCTGCAGGGCTTTCCAGTCACTGATACCGACCGTGGTGCAATACGCCAGGACTGTGTCGAGATCACGTCGGTACGCCAGCTGGGTGTGCTCGGACACCTGGCGTTCGCTGCGCAGGTGCGTGCAGAACGCGTCCAACTGGCGTTCCATCAGCGCACCGGGCGCAGGGTCTGGGCCTGGCGTGGCACCACGCGACCGAGGACTTCGGCGATATAGCCGAGGAACAAGGTGCCGACGCTGCTCTTGTAGTGATGCGGATCGCGGCTGCCGATCGCCAGGACACCATGCAGCCCTTGATTCTCCAAGGCCGCCACCGCGCTGGAACCGACCTCCTTGCGCTGCGCCTCGCCGAACAGGAAGTCCAGCTCATGGTCGCGCAGGTTGCCGCTGACAGTCTTGCCGCCGCCGAGCAGCCCGCCAATGGCCTGCTGAGCCTCTGTGGCGCTGACCCAGCGGCCCACCGGTGTAGGGTGCTCGCCGAACAGGATGAGACTCACGAAGGGTACCTGGAAGTCTTGGCGCAGACGGTCTTCCACGGCCATGACCACGGCTTCCAGGCTGTCGGCGTCGAGCAGGTCGAGAATCAGCCGGCGGGTCTTGTCGAACAGCCGGTCGTTGTCACGGGCGACATCCATCAGGTGCGAGAGGCGGTGGCGCATCTCGATGTTGCGGTCGCGCAGCAGCTTCAGCTGGCGTTCCACCAGCGACACGCTGTCGCCGCGCTGGTGGGGGATACGCATGTCGAGCAGCAGTTCGTCATGCTCGGCGAAGAAGGTGGGATGGGCACGCAGGTAAGCGGCCACGGCCTCGGCCCCGACGTCGGGCGTGGAGCCCTCCACGAGGTTATCGTCGGGTTCCGCGGCTGGCGCCTGGGGCTGATCGGTCATGGCTGGCACTCACTCATAGACGAACCTGTCCTTCATACACCCGAACGGCCGGTCCGGTCATCATCACCGGCTTGCCCGGACCGCCCCACTCGATGGACAGGCGTCCGCCGGGCAGGTCGATGAGCAGGGGCGAATCCATCCAGCCCTGGCTGATGGCGGCCACCGCAGCGGCGCAGGCGCCGGTACCGCAGGCCTGGGTTTCCCCGGCGCCACGTTCCCAGACGCGCAGTTGGGCGCGGTGGCGGTCGATGACCTGGAGGAAACCGACGTTGACCCGCTGCGGGAAGCGCGGGTGGTGCTCGATCTGCGGGCCGAGGTCGTGGACCGGGGCGCTGTTGATGTCATCGACGCGCAGCACAGCATGGGGGTTGCCCATGGATACCGCAGCTAGCTCGACGGTCTGCCCGCCGACTTCCAGCGGATAGCTCAGGGCCTGGGCCGGCGCCTGGAACGGGATATCGGCCGGAACCAGGCGTGGCGGACCCATGTCGACGCATATCTGCCCGTCGTTGCGAACGTCCAGCTCGATGATGCCGCCCTTGGTTTCCACGCGGATGCGTTTCTTCGCGGTCAGGCGCTTGTCGAGGACGAAGCGGGCGAAGCAGCGCGCGCCGTTGCCGCACTGCTCAACCTCGGAACCATCGGCGTTGAAGATCCGGTAGCGGAAGTCCACTTCCGGATTGCTCGGCGCCTCGACGATCAGCAACTGGTCGAAGCCGATCCCGGTATGCCGGTCACCCCACGCCTTGGCGTGCTTGGGCTGGATATGCGCGTGCTGGCTGACCAGGTCGAGAACCATGAAGTCGTTGCCCAGGCCGTGCATCTTGGTAAAACGCAAAAGCATCGTGTCACTCCGGCAGCAGGCTTTCGCCGGCGAACAGCTCGGCTACGGTCTCGCGGCGGCGCACTTCGAAAGCCAGGTCGCCATCGACCAGCACTTCGGCGCAGCGGCCACGGGTGTTGTAGTTGGAGCTCATGACGAAACCATAGGCGCCCGCGGAGCGAACGGCCAGCAGGTCGCCTTCGGCCAGGCTCAGGCTGCGGTCCTTGGCGAGGAAGTCGCCGGTCTCGCAGATCGGCCCGACCACGTCGTAATTGCGCGTCTCGCCGTCACGCGGCTGCACGGCGCTGACGTCCATCCAGGCCTGGTACAGGGCCGGGCGGATCAGGTCGTTCATCGCCGCGTCGACGATGGCGAAATCCTTGTGCTCGGTGTGCTTGAGGTATTCCACGCGGGTCAGCAGCACGCCGGCGTTGGCCACGATGTGCCGGCCCGGCTCGAAGACCAGGGCCAGCTCGCGTTCGCCGAGGCGCTCGCGCACGGCCTTGATGTAGTCGCCGGCCAGTGGCGGCTGTTCATCGCGATAGCGCACGCCGAGGCCGCCGCCCAGGTCCAGGTGGTTGAGCAGGATGCCGCAGTCGCCGAGGCGGTCGACCAGCATCAGGATGCGGTCGAGAGCGTCGAGAAAAGGGTCCAGCGAGGTCAGTTGCGAACCGATGTGGCAGTCGACGCCGACGATTTCCAGGTTCGGCAACTGCGCGGCGCGAATGTAGACCTCTTCGGCATCGGCGATGGCGATGCCGAACTTGTTCTCTTTGAGGCCCGTGGAGATGTACGGGTGGGTGCCGGCATCGACGTCCGGGTTGACCCGCAGCGACACCGGGGCGCGCACGTCCATCTCGGCGGCCACCTGTTGCAGGCGCTCCAGCTCCTCGGTGGACTCGACGTTGAAGCAGTGCACGCCGACTTCGAGGGCGCGGCGCATGTCCGCGCGGGTCTTGCCGACGCCGGAGAAGACCACGCGATCGGCGCGGCCGCCAGCGGCGAGGACGCGTTCCAGCTCGCCGCCGGAGACGATATCGAAGCCCGCGCCGAGGCGCGCCAGGACGTTCAGCACGCCCAGGTTGGAATTGGCCTTGACCGCGAAGCAGACCAGGTGCGAGGTGCCCTGCAGGGCATCGGCGTAGCTACGGTACTGGGCCTCGATATGGGCACGGGAGTACACGTAGGTCGGGGTGCCGAAGCGTTCGGCGAGCGCCGACAGGCCTACACCTTCCGCGAACAGCTCACCGTCGCGGTAGTTGAAAGCGTCCATC
The DNA here is from genome assembly GCF_059379395.1 of Pseudomonas sp. Con_6. Taxonomy (NCBI): domain Bacteria; kingdom Pseudomonadati; phylum Pseudomonadota; class Gammaproteobacteria; order Pseudomonadales; family Pseudomonadaceae; genus Pseudomonas; species Pseudomonas sp. Con_6. The sequence continues at coordinate 295,691 of NZ_CM182011.1, forward strand.
GGGGTCCCTTACTGGTGCTGGTGCGATTGCGACTTCTTGCCGTCCTTGCTGTCATCAGGCAGGTACAGTGGGCCCTTCTGGCCGCAGGCGGAGACGAGGCAGGCAATCGCGACGAGCGCCGCGAGGGAGGAAATCAGGCGCTTCATTGGCGAAATCCTTTGATTCAAAGCAGTATTGCGCCGGAGTATACCGAGCCCCCGGCGGCTTGCCTATGTAGCCGGCCAGCCGTCGGGCGGCGTGCCCGGGGCGTGGCGTTTGTCTTTGCATTCGCGGCGCGGCGCTCGTATCTTGCCCGGCTTGCGTGTTGAGCAGACATTTTTCGAGGTTCCTGCAATGAGTTTGAGCGAAGCGCGTTTTCACGATCTGGTAGACGCGACCCAACAGGCACTGGAAGACCTGTTCGATGAGAGCGACATGGACCTGGACATGGAAAACTCGGCCGGCGTGCTGACCGTCAAGTTCGACAACGGCGCCCAACTGATCTTCAGCCGCCAGGAGCCGCTGCGTCAGCTGTGGCTGGCCGACCGCTCCGGTGGTTTCCACTTCGACTACGACGAAGAAAGCGGTAAGTGGGTCTGCGAGAAGACCGAGGAGCTGCTGGGCGAGATGCTGGAGCGCATCGTCTGGGAGCGTGCTGGCGAAAAACTCGATTTCGAAGAGATCTGAGATGAGCGAGGTTCGACCGGCCAAGCCGCTGTACAGCAATGTCAGCCCGGCGGTGAAGTCGCCGTGCATCAGCACCTGTCGCCTGGATGAGGCGCGGGTATGCATCGGCTGTTTCCGCCATGTGGAGCATATTCGCGAGTGGCGCTCGGCGGATGACCAGCGGCGGCGGGAGATTTGCGCCGAGGCCAGTGTGCGGCGGCTGGCTGCGACGGGCTCCTGACTCTTCAGGGCCTTCGCTGGCCTCATCGCTGGCAAGCCAGCTTCCCACAGTGTCCGCGGCGCCGCTGAACCTTGTGGGAGCTGGCTTGCCAGCGATGAGGCCTTGTGAAATTGCCCGGCTATGGTAGTGTCAGCCTCATATCGGCCAATGCCGAGCTATCGAAAACCCCGCCCTTGGGCGGGGTTTTGCTTTATTCGATCTGCCAAAAGGAGTCTGACTGGATCATGAGCACCTCACCTTCCCTCACCCTCACCCGACTGGACGTGCAGCGTCTCGAGCGCCTGATCGACAGCCTCGATGAAAACACCCCGGGTGTGCTGGCCCTGCAGGGCGAGCTGGACCGTGCCGCACAGGTGGTCGGTCACGAGGAAGTGCCCGCGGGCGTGGTGACCATGAATTCCCGCGTGCACTGCCGCGAGGAGGCCAGCGGCAAGGACTACCACCTGACCCTGGTCTACCCGCAGGACGCCGGCAAGGAAGGCAATGTGTCGATCCTCGCGCCGATCGGCTGTGCCCTGCTTGGCCTATCGGTGGGCGAGCAGATCGACTGGCCGGCCCCGGGCGGCAAGACCCTCAAGCTCAAGCTGCTGGAAGTCGAATACCAGCCGGAAGCGGCAGGCGACTTCGACCTCTGATCACACCGCCGCCAGCGCCTGGTTCAGTACCCGTTCCAGATCCTGCTTGTAGCGCAGATAGAGAAGGGTCGAGTCCTGGCCGTCGGCCAGCAGGTCGGACAGGTCCAGGTCGGTGATGTAGCAGCGGTAGCGCTGGGCATCGCGACGCTGCTCGATGATCTCGCGGGCGACCACGGCATACAGCTGGTCGCCATGGTCCAGCTCGGAAAACTCCTTCTGGTTGCAGTACAGGGTGACGTGCAAGGCATTGTCCCCTGCGGCCTGGATGATTGCCTGGACCTCGTAGTAGGGCAGGTCCAGTGCCAGTTCCGGCGCTTGCCAGGGCTCCACATGGCGGGCCCGCCCGCTCCCCGACGGCAGCAGCCGGTAATACAAAGTGTCCAGCGGATGGGCCTGTTGCTCGTCCATCGGCAGCCGCGCATTGCGGCGGAACACCACGGCCTGCAGGAAACGCTGCAGCGGCAGCAACAGACTGCTCTCGTCGTGGTAGGGCAGGCGCTGCTGCCACAGGGCGTTGTACTCATCCAGCACGTAGACATCCGCCCAGGCATCCTGCACCCGGTAGAACACCTGCACGCACTGCGGCTGGCCCATCGGCAGGACCAGCGCCAGGTCGTGGTCTTCCATCACGTTGGCGTCCAGCTCCAGCGGGCTGTAGGCACTGCGCTCCTCGCCAAGGTAGCCGAGCAGGGCGGCCTGGCTGTCCAGCGACACCAGGTTGACCCCGCTGCGATACAGCTCCAGCACATGGGTGTGCTGCTGCACCTGGATCAGGTAGCGGTGCTCCAGGCGCTGGTCGAACAGGGCCAGGGCGTTGGTGAAGACTTCCTCGACCCGCTGGGCGATGGCCATGGCGCGGTTGTGACAGAAGCTGCGGACCCGCAGTTTCGGCCGGTGCGGGCCGTCCACGGTGCCGTTGTCGAGACTGTTGAGGTAGTCGCGCACGCAGCGCAGTAGCGCGTGCTCGCCCTCGTAGCGCAGCACCTGCACTTCGTTCCAGCTGTTGAGGATGACCTGGTCCAGGGTCAGCACCAGGTTCTCGCGGACCCCGGCGTAGCTCAGCGAATCGGTGCGCTCGGTGGTCATCAGGATGTTCAGGTCGCGATGATGGCGCAGCGGGTCGACGCCGACGTTGACCAGTAACAGCACCTCGTCGGCCACGCTCGGGCGCAGCAGGCATGCGTCGCTGACGGTGCTCAGCGGCAGGGTCACGCTCTGCTGCAGGCTGCCCATCAGGTGGAACAGCTCATACTCGCTGAGGTCGCTGCTGCCCGGGTGCAGGGCCATGCGCGTGGCGCTGTCGATCACGCCGTTACGATGTGCCCAGGCCAGCAGGTCGAGGAGGTCGCGGGTGCGCTTGATCGGGGTGAAGTGCTCCCACTCGTGCGCGCCGAGGTTGCCGTTGTACAGGCCCCAGTGGCTCTGGCCCGGCTCCTTGCGGTCGGGAGAATGAACCAGCGTCAGGGTATCTTCGGCCAGGTCCGGGGCGACGCCCGGGTTGACGAATTCGACCTTGCCGGCGCGCCGCTCGAAGGCGGCGTAGAGGCGGCGGCCGAGGATATTCAGGTCGCGCTGGTCGATCCGCGCGATGGCGCCGAGGTTGCGCGCGAACTGGTCGAGGAAGCGGTAGCTGTGGTTCAGCTCGGCCACCAGCACCCGGCGTTCGGCTGCGACCTGGCGCACCTTCCACTGGCTGCGGCTGTCGAGCAGCGCCAGTTGCCGCTCGTTCCAGCCCCATTCGTGGGTCAAACGCTCCAGCAACTCGCACTGCCAGTTGGGCTTCTGTCGGGCCAGTTGGCTGATCTTGCGGTTGACCTTGAGGTACAGGCTGCGTCGCACCAGCTCCAGACGCTGGGTCTCGTTGCGCCGCTGCAGGTACTGCTCGATACGCCGGTAGACCATCATGTACGGGTCCAGCTCGTCGATATCCAGGACATTGGCGAACACCGCCTGTTTGAAGTGCAGGCTCAGGCAGCGCACGTCCGGGTGCTCGCTGGCGTAGACCTCGGTCAGCAGCAGCTTGAGCACCGACTTGTAGGGCGACTCGATGCCCTTGAACAACTGCCACAACCCGGCACCGACGAACTCGCCAGGCGGGATATGGGCCAGGTGGCCCAGGTCGAGGACTTCGTCGCTGCGCACGAAGCGCTTGGACAGCAGGGTCTCGGTGTAATAGGCGTAATTACCTTCCTCGTATACCGGCACCAGCCACCACAGTGGGGTGCGGCCGGCCAGCCAGATCGCGGTGCGGTAGAACTCGTCCAGCAGCAGGTAATGCTGGGTGGTGCCGCAGTCGTCGGAACTCAGGCGGCTGTCGCGCTCACCGGTAATGAACTGCCGCGGCTCGATCAGGAACAGGTGCGCTTCGGCACCCTGGCTGGCGGCCCAGGCCTCCAGCAACTGGCATTTTCTGCGCAGTTCGGCGATCGCGGTCTCGCCCAGGTCCGGGGCATGGCAGACCCAGATGTCCATGTCGCTCTGTTCCGCCTGGGCCAGCGTGCCCAGGCTACCCATGAGAAACAGGCCGTGGATCGGCAGCAGGCTGTCACCGCGTTTGCTCTTGTAGGAGAACGAGCGGGTCAGACGCTGGGCCTCGGCCAGGGCCAGCGGGCTCGGCTCGTAGGCGGAAACGCCCGCCGGAGTGTTGCCGGAGACATAGCCGGGCAGCAGCGGATGATTGACGTGGAAGAACAGCGGCAGCAGGGTCAGCACTTGCTGTTGGCGGCTGGACAGCCCTTCCATGGCCCGGGCCAGGCGGCCCTGGTTGAGGTCCAGGAAGCGCTTGCGCAACTGGTTGAGGACCTTGCGGTCGATGCCCTGGTCGAGGTCAGGGCGGATTTCGTGAGGAAGATTCATCGCAAGCTTAAGCCAGCCGTCGTGAGGGCACGGGCGAGTTTAGCCGCTGCGAGAGCGAAGCGATAAGGTCTATTTGAAAATTGACGCCATTTTTCCAGCGCCGTTTGTCGGCGCCGCCGAATCTGTCGTGGCAAGCCCGCTGCACGAGGCCCCGGGCTTGCCGCTGCGGTGTGGAAATCAGGCGGTTTCGGAAACGTTGAGGATGGTCAGCAATTGCTGGGTGGCCTGGGCGGCGTCGATGCCAAGACTGGTCAGGTAGCCGCCATCGGGCTGGGTGATCAGCTGTTTTTCATACAGGCGCTTGGCGGCGGCGATGGCCTGGGGCGCGGCGGTGGTGTGGACCTTCAGTCCTTCCTGGGTGCTGTCGAGGTTGAACAGCGCGAGAATTTCCAGTTCGGCAACCAACTCGGGGGTAAACGACATAGGTACTCCGGACTTCAAGAATTTAGGAGGGTGGCACCTCTGCGGGTGCCTGGACTTGCAGTGTAGCCAGCCTCGCCCGTACCTGCGTCAGTCTTTTTCCGGTGGCAGCTCGGGCAGGGCGCGCAACGCGGTTTCGTACCACTCGGTATTGAAGGGGCGGTCGTCGTCGAGCATGGCGTCGATCTCGATCGCCAGCACATGGGCCATCAGGTTGAGGATGTCCTCGCGCTCGTAGCCCACCAGGGTCAGCTTGTTGAACGCCGCCTTGGCCGCCGGCGGTTCGCCGCTTTCGATCTGGTTCTCGATGGCTTGGGTCAGGGTCGATTCGGCGAAGGCTTCTTCTTCGTCGTGGTCGATATCGTGGTCGCTCATGGGCGGGCTCCTCTGGGTGAGGCGGCCAGTGTGCCACGCCCTGCGTGACAATGCCGGGCTATCTGCCGGGTGCATGATGCTGGTCAGTCCAGAGCCTTGCGGCTATAACAACCCGGCCAACCCCTTTCGGCCTGGAGGCTGTTCCACATGCTCAAGCTTCATGGATTCGCGGTCAGCAATTACTACAACATGGTCAAACTGGCGCTGCTGGAAAAAGGCCTGCCGTTCGAAGAAGTGCTGTTTTTCGGCGGTCAGGTCCCGGACTCGCTGAAGATCAGCCCGCGCGGCAAGGTGCCGGTGCTGGAGACCGAGCACGGGTTCCTCAGTGAGACCGCGGTGATCCTCGACTATATCGAGCAGACCCAGGGCGGCAAGCCGCTGCTGCCGGCCGATCCGTTCGCCCGTGCCAAGGTCTGGGAACTGGCCAAGGAAATCGAGTTGTACATCGAGCTGACTGCCCGTGCCCTGTATCCGCAGGCGTTCTTCGGTGCCGAAGTGCCGGAAGACATCAAGGCCAAGGCGTGGACCGAGCTGCAGGCAGGCCTCGCCGCGCTCAAGCGCGCCGGGGCGTTCACGCCTTATGTGGCGGGCGACAGTTTCACCGTGGCGGACATCTATTTCGCCTTCAGCGTCGACCTGGCCCGTGCCGTGGGCAAGAAGGTGCATGGCGTGGATGTGCTGGAAGACTTCCCGCAGGCTCGGGCGCTGCTGGACCTGCTGGCGCAGAATCCGCACATGGCCGGGATCAATGAAGCGAAAGCGGCGCAGTTCCCTACCTTCCTGGAGCAGGTAGTCAAGGCGCGCGGCGGGAAGTAAAGAAGGAGAGGGGGGATGACGCGGTCCCTTTGAAACCGAGGCGGCCTCATCGCTGGCTTGCCAGCGATGAGGCCGCCTCGTTCCCACAGGATTCGCAGCGTTAGCGGCTGGCCAGCAAGGCCTTGCCGCGGGCCACGGCAGCACGAACCTGTGCCGGAGCAGTACCACCGATGTGGTTACGTGCGTTGACCGAACCTTCCAGGGTCAGCACGGCGAATACGTCCTGCTCGATCTGGTCGCTGAACTGGCGCAGCTCGTCCAGACTCATCTCGGCCAGATCCTTGCCGCTTTCCACGCCGTACTTCACCGCGTGACCAACGATCTCGTGGCAGTCACGGAACGGCAGGCCGCGGCGCACCAGGTAGTCGGCCAGGTCGGTGGCGGTGGAGAAGCCACGCAGGGCCGCCTCGCGCATCACCGCGTGACGCGGCTTGATCGCCGGGATCATGTCGGCGAAGGCACGCAGCGAGTCGCGCAGGGTGTCGGCGGCGTCGAACAGCGGCTCCTTGTCTTCCTGATTGTCCTTGTTGTAGGCCAGCGGCTGGCCTTTCATCAGGGTCAGCAGGCCGGTCAGGGCGCCGAACACGCGGCCGGTCTTGCCGCGCACCAGCTCCGGCACGTCCGGGTTCTTCTTCTGCGGCATGATCGAGCTGCCGGTGCAGAAGCGATCAGGCAGGTCGATGAACTGGAACTGCGCGCTGGTCCACAGCACCAGCTCTTCGGAGAAGCGTGACAGGTGCATCATCGCCACGCTGGCGGCAGCACAGAATTCGATGGCGAAGTCGCGGTCGGATACGCCGTCCAGCGAGTTGCCGGCCACTGCTTCGAAGCCCAGCAACTGGCAGGTCAGTTCGCGGTCGATCGGATAGGTGGTGCCAGCCAGCGCGGCGCTGCCCAGGGGCATGCGGTTGGTGCGCTTGCGGCAGTCGACCAGACGCTCGTAGTCGCGGCTGAGCATTTCGAACCAGGCCAGCAGGTGGTGCCCGAAGGTCACTGGCTGGGCAGTCTGCAGGTGGGTGAAGCCGGGCATGACGGTTTCTGCCTCGCGCTCGGCCTGTTCCAGCAGGCCCTGCTGCAGACGGGTGATCTCGCCGAGGATCAGGTCGATCTCGTCACGCAGCCACAGGCGGATGTCGGTGGCCACCTGATCGTTGCGGCTACGGCCTGTGTGCAGTTTCTTGCCGGTGATGCCAATGCGGTCGGTCAGGCGTGCCTCGATGTTCATGTGCACGTCTTCGAGGTCGACGCGCCAGTCGAAATTGCCCGCCTCGATCTCGCCCTGGATGGTCTTCAGACCATCGATGATGCTGTCGCGCTCGGCGTCGGTGAGCACGCCGACCTTCGCCAGCATGGTGGCGTGGGCGATCGAACCCATGATGTCGTGGCGGTACAGGCGCTGGTCGAAGGTGACGGAGGCGGTGAAGCGGGCGACGAAGGCGTCGACGGGCTCACTGAAGCGGCCGCCCCAGGACTGGTTGGTCTTGTCAGTGCTCATGGATTCGCTCGTTGAAGGCGTGAACGGGAAAAGTGTCGCGGATGATAACAGGGTTGCCGCGCCCGTCGGGGCTCGGCGGTCGGCCTGGATGCGGGTTTATGTCGCGGCTACGGGTGATATTCAACGATTGAACGGCAGTGTCGCGGCAACCGTCTACAGTTGGACAGAGGATCGGCGCTGTTTGCAGTCGACCAGTGAATCTTTAGCCATCGTGCGAGTCTCAGCGTGGGTCGCCGTGACGGCCGTCACCGTGATTGTCACGTTAGCCTTGTACGAGACTCACGCAGGAATCCAGCGCAATATGAATGTCCTGATCGTTGATGACGAACCCCAAGCCCGCGATCGCCTGAGCCGCCTGCTCGGCGAACTGGAGGGCTATACCGTGCTGGAGCCCAGCGCCACCAACGGCGAAGAGGCTCTGGCGCTGATCGATTCCCACAAACCCGACGTGGTCCTGCTCGATACCCGCATGCCGGGCATGGACGGCCTCCAGGTTGCTGCCCGGTTGTGCGAGCGCGAAGCCCCGCCGGCGGTGGTGTTTTGCACCACCGATGACGAATTCACCCAGCAAGCCTTCAAGGACAGTGGTCTGGGCCACGTGCTCAAGCCGGTGCAGGGCGAGGAACTGCACAACGCCCTGCGCAAGGCCGAGCGCCCCAATCGTGCGCAACTGGCGGCTCTGACCCGTCCGGCTGCAGAAGGTGGCGGTGGCCCGCGCAGCCATATCAGTGCACGGACCCGAAAGGGCATCGAGCTGGTGCCCCTGGACCGGGTCATCTACTTCATTGCCGACCACAAGTACGTGACCCTGCGTCACGAAGAGGGCGAAGTGCTGCTGGACGAGCCGCTCAAGGCCCTGGAAGACGAATTCGGCGAGCGCTTCGTGCGCATCCACCGCAATGCCCTGGTGGCCCGTGATCGGATCGAGCGCCTGCAGCGCACACCCCTCGGGCACTTCCAACTGTTTCTCAAGGGTTTGAATGGCGATGCCCTGATCGTCAGCCGGCGACACGTGGCCGGTGTCAGGAAAATGATGCAGCAGCTTTAGGGCGGGGATGGACGGGATCGCGACCAGGGATGGTCATTTTCCTGCCGACTTCTTTGCTGACATGGATCTGCAAGAGGCTTTGACGGAGCTGTTATCATCCGGCGAATCTTTCTGGTACGGATCGTTCCATGTCCACTCGCGAAATCCGCATTGCCACCCGCAAAAGCGCCCTTGCCCTGTGGCAGGCCGAATATGTCAAAGCCCGTCTGGAACACGCCCATCCGGGACTGCTCGTGACCCTGGTGCCGATGGTCAGCCGTGGCGACAAGCTGCTCGACTCGCCGCTATCGAAGATCGGTGGCAAGGGCCTGTTCGTCAAGGAACTGGAAACTGCGCTGCTCGATCAGCAAGCCGATATCGCCGTGCATTCCATGAAAGACGTGCCGATGGACTTCCCCGAAGGCCTGGGCCTGTTCTGCATCTGCGAGCGTGAAGACCCGCGCGATGCCTTCGTTTCCAATACCTTCGCCAGCCTCGACGATCTGCCGGCCGGCAGCATCGTCGGCACCTCCAGCCTGCGCCGCCAGGCCCAACTGCTGGCGCGCCGTCCGGATCTGGAAATCCGCTTCCTGCGCGGCAACGTCAACACCCGCCTGGCCAAGCTGGACGCCGGCGAGTACGACGCGATCATCCTCGCCGCCGCCGGCCTGATCCGCCTCGGTTTCGAAGACCGCATCACCTCCACCATCAGCATCGACGACAGCCTTCCTGCTGGCGGCCAGGGCGCCGTTGGCATCGAGTGCCGCAGTGCCGACAGCGAGATCCACGCGCTGCTGGCGCCGCTGCACCATGTCGACACCGCCGACCGCGTCTACGCCGAACGGGCGCTGAACAAACACCTCAATGGTGGCTGCCAGGTGCCGATCGCCTGCTACGCCGTACTCGAAGGCGACCAGCTTTGGCTGCGCGGGCTGGTAGGCGAGCCGGCTGGCGGCGCGCTGCTCACTGCCGATGCCCGTGCTCCGCGCGGTTCAGCCGAGACGCTGGGCGTGCAAGTGGCTGAAGCGCTGCTGGCCCAAGGCGCCGGCGACATCCTCAAGGCGGTGTATGGCGAGGCCGGTCACCCGTGACCGCCTGGCGGCTGTTGCTGACCAGGCCTGCCGAGGATTGCGCGGCCCTGGCCGCCACCCTCGATGAAGCCGGTGTGCAGGGTAGCTGCATGCCGCTGCTGGAGATCGCACCACTGGCGGTTTCGGAGCAGCAACTGGCGCTGGTACGCACGCTCGACCGCTACTGTGCGGTTATCGTGGTCAGCAAGCCGGCGGCCCGGCTCGGTCTCGACCTGCTGGCCGGGCTCTGGCCGCAACTGCCGGCGCTGGACTGGTTCACGGTCGGAGCGGCCACTGCCGCGGTGCTCGAAGCTGCCGGCCTGACCGTGCACTTTCCCGATAGCGGTGACGACAGCGAAGCGCTGCTGCGTCTGCCCGCACTGCAGGCGGCACTGGCCGGTGCGGCGCCGCGGGTGCTGATCCTGCGTGGCGAGGACGGACGCGAGCTGCTGGCCGGGCAATTGACCGCCAGTGGCGCGCACGTCGACTATCTGCCGCTGTACCGCCGTGGCCTGCCGGACTACCCTGCCGGTGCCCTGCTGCGACGCATCGAAGCGGAACGCCTGAATGGCCTGGTGGTCAGCAGTGGGCAGGGCTTCGAACACTTGCGTGCACTGGCTGCGCAGGATTGGCCGCGCCTGGCGCGGTTGCCCTTGTTCGTACCGAGCCCGCGGGTGGCGGAAATCGCCCGCCAGGCCGGTGCGCAGAATGTGGTGGATTGCCGCGGCGCCAGTGCCGCGGCTTTGCTGGCGGCGCTGCAGGAAACCCCTGCACCCGCTTCCTGAGGCGCTAAGCTGAGGCGACGCGCCTTAAAACAAAGGATGGATACGTGAGCGAAACAGCCTTGCCCAACGAAGATCAGCCAACGCCGTCCGAGGCTTCGACAAACCCCGCGCCCGCCCCGTCCGGGCGCTCCGGCAATGGCTTGGCGCTCCTCGCCCTGCTGCTTGGCGCCGCTGGTGTCGCCGCAGGTGGCTGGGGCCTGTGGCAGGTGCGCCACCTGCAGCAGGTCAATCAGGACCAGGTCGAGCAGGTGCGCCAATTGAACCAGCAGAGCGAAGCCCTGCAGGCTCGCGAACAACAGCTGTCGGCACAACTGGGCAGCCTGCCGCCGGCCAGCGAGCTGGAAGACCGCCGGCGTCTGGTGGCGCAGTTGCAGGGTGACCAGCAACGTCTGAGCCAGCGCCTGGAAACCGTGCTCGGGGCCAGTCGCAAGGACTGGCGTCTGGCCGAGGCAGAACACCTGTTGCGCCTGGCCAGCCTGCGCCTGTCGGCGTTGCAGGACATCGCCAGTGCCCGTGCCCTTGTCGAAGGTGCCGACCAGATCCTGCGCGAACAGAGTGACCCGGCATCCTTCGCCGCTCGCGAACAGTTGGCCCGTAGTCTCGTCGCATTGAACAGCACCCAGCAGCCGGATCGCACCGGCCTGTTCCTGAAACTCGCCGCGCTGCGCGAGCAGGTGGTGGAGCTCAATGTGCTGGCGCCGGAATTCAAGAACGATGGCCAATCCCTGTTCGGCCTGACGGCCGACGGCGATGGCGCGAGTCGCTGGTCGCAGTGGTGGGAGCAGATCTCGCGCTACTTCCGCATCGACTTCGATGCCGACAAGAACATCAAGCCATTGCTGGCCGGCCAGGCCCTGAGCCAGGTGCGCCTGGCTCTCAGCCTGGCGCTGGAGCAGGCGCAGTGGGCGGCGCTGAACGGCGAGGGCAAGGTCTACACCCAGGCTATCGACGAAGCCCGCAGTGTGCTGCTGGGCAACTTCAACAAGGACAACGAGCAGGGCCGGATGATGCTGGATCAGCTCAATGCGCTGGTGAAGGAACCGGTCACCGTGGTCACCCCCGACCTCGCCGAAAGCCTCTCCGCCGTGCAGGCCTACCTCGAGCGCCGGCACCTGCCCGCCGAGGAAGCGGCGCTGCGCCAGCCGGGTGAGAAAGCCCAGGAGGCCACGCCATGAAACGAGCCTACCTCCTGGTGATCGTGGCGATCGTCGTCGCGACCCTGCTGGGGATCGCCGTGGCTCGGCACAGTGGCTACGTGTTGATCGCCTATGACAGTTTCCGCTACGAATCCAGCCTGTGGGCGACCCTGGGCCTGCTGGTCGGTATCGTGCTCGTGTTGTGGTTGCTCAAAGCGCTGATCGGCGCGGTGCTGCACTCCACCGGCGTGGTCAATCCGTGGTCGCGGCGCAATCGTGGCCGGCGCACCCGCCTGGCTATCGAGCAGGGCCAGCTGGACCTGGCCGAAGGTCGCTGGGCCAGTGCCCAGCGCCATCTGCACCGGGCCGCCGAGGCCGAGCGCCAGCCGCTGCTGTACTACCTCGGCGCCGCCCGAGCGGCCAACGAACTGGGCCGCACAGAAGACAGCGACAGCCTGCTGGAGCGCGCACTGGAGCGCCAGCCGCAGGCAGAGCTGGCGATCGCCCTGACCCATGCACAGTTGCAGGTCGACCGCGGTGACACCGATGCCGCCCTGGAAACCCTGCAGGCCATGCACGAGCGCCACCCGCACAATGCCCAGGTGCTGCGTCAGTTGCAGCGCCTGTACCAGCAGCGTGGTGACTGGTCGGCACTGATCCGCCTGATGCCGGAATTGCGCAAGGACAAGGTGCTCTCGGCCAAGGAACTGACCGAGTTGGAGCGTCGTGCCTGGGGCCAGAACCTGTGCCTGGCGGTGCAGCGCGAGGAAGATGGCCAAGCTGCCAGGCAATCGCTGGAGCGCGCCTGGCAGCAATTGACCAATGCGCAACGCCAGGAGCCGCAACTGGTCCTGGCCTATGCCGAGCAACTGCGCCAGCTCGGTGTGGAAAGCGAGGCGGAGGAAATCCTGCGCACTGCACTCAAGCGCGAATATGAGACTCACCTCGCACGCCTCTACGGACTGGTGCGTGGCAGCGACCCCGCCAAGCAGTTGCAGACCGCCGAGGGCTGGCTCAAGGCTCACCCGGATGACCCGGGCCTGCTGCTGACCTTGGGTCGCCTGAGTCTGCAGAACCGCCTGTGGGGCAAGGCCCGCGATTACCTCGAAAGCAGCCTGCGCCTGCAACGCAACCCGGAAGCCTGTGCCGAACTGGCGCGCCTGCTGGCCGGATTGGGCGAGAACGAGCGCAGCAACGCGTTGTTCCAGGAAGGCCTCGGCCTGCTTGACGAGCGTCTGCTGGCGCTACCGTTGCCGGACCCGGTGCGGGCCTGACATGGGTACCACGGGCCGACCCCAAGCGGCGGCCCGTGAAGGTCGGTAAATTGTCCTTCGGTGGATTGGGGAAATTTCCTACTAATTTCGGCGAAATTTCCAATAAAAATCAGAGACTTGTCCCGTTAGTTGCTTCTTGAAACAACGAGGCTCTTTCCTCTAACGTTGCCAAATGTCTTTTCCTGCCTTGGTCTTGCCATGCCGTTGGCCTGTCTGCGTACCTTTTTCTTCCCGGCTTTCCTGTTCTCCCTGTTGGCCCTGTGCGGCGCGCTGTATCTCGAATTCGGCCTGGGCCTGGATGCCTGCCCGCTGTGTCAGGGCCAGCGCCTGCTGCTGGCGGCGTTCTCACTGACCTGCCTCGGCGCCTTGCTCCATCGGCCCGGGCGCATCGGCGAGCGTTTCTACCTATGGGCTGGCCTGGTGCTGGCTCTCGGCGGCAGCGCGCTGGCCGCGCGGCATGTCTGGTTACAGGGCCTGTATATGGCTGCGGAACGGTCATGCGAACAGTCCATGACCTACCTGCTCGAGCATGGCTCCCTTGTCGAATGGCTGCACGGTCTGCTGCTGGGCTCACCCGAGTGTGCACCGATCAACTGGAGCTTTCTCGACCTCAGCGGGCCGGAATGGAGCTTGCTGGCTTTCCTCGGGCTGACGGTGCTGGTGCTGCTGCGCCTGATCGGCAGGCGGCGGTTGAACCCGGGCGAATCCCTGGAGTCATGAAAGGGTGTCCGTCAGCGTTTGAAACGACCGGCGGCGATGGGTCGCAGGATCAAACACTTGTATGAAACTAGTCGCCTGCGTACCTTGAAGCCTAGGGCGTGCGGGAATAATCTCCCCTCCACGCATTATCGAAAACACTGCTGCTCAATGCCGTTCTGCCGTAATTTCCTTGTGTATCGCCACTTGCGATACAGGGCGCAGGGGCACGACCCAAAAAGGGATGAGACCGCCATGTTAGAGAGTTGTCAGAATGCTCAGGAGCGCTGGGGTGGGGTTCACAAACTCATTGACCGCTGGCTGCAGGAGCGTGAAGAGCTGGTAACTGCGTTCCGCGAGTTGCGCGATGCCAAGCCGGCATTCGCCGACAAATCATTGAACGGCCGTTTCTGCGAAATCCTCGTGGACTACGTGTCCGCCTGGCACTTCGAGATCTGCGAACAACTGATCAGTGAAGCCAAGGCCTTCGGTGACGATGGTGGCCTGGAACTGGCACAGCAGATCAATCCGCGCATCGATGTCAGCACCGAGCGTGCATTGGCGTTCAACGACCATTGCAGCAAGGGTCAATGTACCGACAACGGGCGTTTTGCCGAAGAGCTGAAGACGCTGGGTGGCCAGCTTCGTGAGCGCTTCGAGCTGGAAGACTGCCTGATCGAAGTGCTGCACACTGCGCACAAGGAAGAAACGCCGGCTACTGCCTGACGCTGCCTCCTGCAACGTTGCCGACGACTCAGTCGGCAACGTCGAGCAATTCGATCTCGAACACCAGTGGCGTGTAGGGCGCGATCAGATCGCCCGCGCCATCGGCGCCATAGGCTTGCGCCGAAGGAATCACCAGGTGGTACTTCGAGCCAGTCGCCATCTCCGGCAGCGCTGCCTGCCAACCCGCGATCACGCTGTCGAGGTTGAACCACTGCGGTTGATCGTTCTGGTCGAACACCGTGCCGTCCGGCAGTTTCCCCACATAACGCACCTTCACCTTGCCATGGGCTTTCGGCTGGGCGCCCGCGCCGGCCTGCAGCTGGCTCATCAGCACGCCATCGCTCAGCTCGCGGACACCGGCACGGCCCCGTTCGTTGGCGATGAAGCGGCGCTCCGCAGCCAAGGCCTGCTCTACGTGGGACTGGGCGACGGCGTCGTTGGCCTGTTGGTCATGCTGGGCGAGGATGGCATCGATGCGGGCCTGGGACAGGGCCAGTGGTTTGTTCTGATAGGCCTGCTGCAACCCATCGATCAGCGCCTGAAGTTGCAGTCCCGGGACTTCCTCGCGCAGGCGTTCGCCGAGGCTGGCGCCCAGGCTGTAGGCGAGGTCGTGGTCCGAGGGTGTCGCAGCCGGCTCCGCCAGAACCGGTGGCAGCGTGAAGAATAACGACAGCAACAAATAGCGCGGCACGGACTGGCTCCGAAAATGGAAGGGAAGAGTTGCAGCGGATTCGATTATGCCTGTTCGCCGGGGGCAAGTTAGTTAATTGTCTGCAGTCTGTAACACAGCATCTACACTTGTCCCGAGCTGCAGCTTTCAGAACTTTGCCCAGGCATGCAACCCGGCGTCTTGTTTACTGTCAACATGCCCTAGCGGCGATAGCAGCACAGGTCTAGTATGAGCCGCAATTTCGTCAGCCAGGAGGAAAGCCATGTCGGCCAACAAGAAGCCAGTCAACACGCCGTTGCACCTGCTGCAACAACTCTCGGGCAGCCTGCTTGAGCATTTGGAAAATGCCTGCTCGCAAGCGCTGGCCGATGCGGAAAAATTACTCGCCAAGTTGGAGAAACAACGCGGCAAGGCTCAGGAAAAACTGCACAAGTCCCGTCTGAAACTTCAGGACGTCGCTGCCGCCGGTAAAGCCAAGGCACAGGAAAAGGCAAAAGGCGCGGTCGCCGAGTTGGAAGATGTACTCGAATCGTTGAAAGATCGTCAGGCCCAGACCCGTACTTATATCGTCCAGCTGAAGCGCGATGCCCAGGAAAGTTTGAAGCTGGCCCAGGGCGTAGGTAAAGTTCGCGAAGCCGCTGGCAAGGCGCTTTCTTCCCGCACTCCAGCCAAACCGGCCGCCGCCAAGCCTGCTGCCAAACCGGCCGCCAAGGCCGCTGCTGCCAAGGCCCCAGCAAAAGCAGTTGCCAAGCCGACTGCCGCCAAGCCTGCCGCTGCCAAGGCCCCAGCCAAGACTGCCGCCAAGCCTGTCGCTGCCAAGGCCCCAGCCAAGGCCGCCGCTAAACCTGCCGCTTCCAAACCAGCCGCTAAAACTGCTGCTGCCAAACCTGCGGCAAAACCAGCGGCCGCCAAACCGGCTGCGGCCAAACCAGCAGCGAAAACCGTTGCTGCCAAACCAACCGCTGGCAAGCCTGCGGCCAAACCAGCGGCTGCCAAGCCGGCTGCGGCCAAACCAGCAGCGAAAACCGCTGCTGCCAAACCGGCCGCTGTCAAGCCTGCGGCAAAACCTGTGGCTGCCAAACCAGCGGCCGCCAAGCCCGCTGCGAAACCAACTACTGCCAAACCGGCCGCTGTCAAGCCTGCGGCGAAACCAGCGGCTGCCAAACCGGTTGCCGCCAAGCCTGCTGCGAAACCAGCGGCTTCCAAAGCACCGGCCAAGCCGGCCGCAGCGAAAGCACCGGCCAAACCTGCAGCGGCCAAGCCAGCCGCGGCAAAACCCGCTACCGCTCCAGCCGCTACCCCAGCACCGGCTGCGGCACCTGCTGCTTCGCCAGCACCTGCCGCTCCAGCTGCTACCGCCAACAGCACTCAGTCGCCGTCTTCGGCTTCCTGAGTGATTCCCGTCGCGGCGCGCAGCATCCGCAGCGCGTCGTGATTCTGGGAGGCTACCGGCGCCAGCCGGAACAGCCAGCTCCCCGGAGGGGTTTTGTCCCCGTCCGGCCAGCCATCGCAGATCAGTTGCAAGCGCTTCAGTTGCAGGCGCTCGGCATCCAGTTCCAGCACTTTCACTTGTTCGCGCAGCGCCGCCAGTTGCGGGTCGTTCGCTGCCTGCGTACGCCATTGCTGGCGTAATGCGCGCAGCGGTTGCACCACCGCCGACTGCCAGGGCCCGGCCAGGTCCCGCAACTGTCCCAGGCGCGCTTCGCTGATTCCCACGCTGCGTTGCTCCAGCCAGGCCGCACAGAGCAACAGGCAGATATCTGCACCCTGCGCCTGCAATTCCAGGCAAGCCGCTTCCACGCCGGGACGGGCATAGAGCCCGATGGCGAAATCCCACAGATCGGAGTGCATGGTCCTACTCGCGCCAGTTGCCATCGAAGCTGGTAGACTCCGCGGCCATTATGATCAGACTTTCGAACCTCACTTTACAGCGTGGTCCGCAACGCCTGCTAGAAGGCGCCGAGCTGACCCTGCACGCCGGCCAGAAAGCCGGCTTGATCGGCGCCAACGGCGCCGGGAAATCCAGCCTCTTCGCCCTGCTGCGCGGCGAGCTCACTCCGGACTCGGGTGACTGCCAGTTGCCCGGCGATTGGCGCATTGCCCATATGCGCCAGGAGGTCGATACCCTCGATCGCCTTGCCGTGGACTATGTGCTCGATGGCGACCTGCGCTTGCGCCAGGTCCAGGCTGATCTTGCCGCCGCCGAAGCCGCCCACGACAATGCTGCCCTGGCCCGCCTGCACATCGAGCTCGACAGCGCCGACGGATACACGGCTGACGCCCGCGCGCGCAAGCTGTTGGCTGGCCTGGGTTTCAGCAACGAGCAGATGGACCGCCGCGTCGGTGACTTCTCCGGTGGCTGGCGGATGCGCCTTAATCTGGCGCAGGCACTGATGTGCCCGTCCGACCTGCTGCTGCTCGACGAACCGACCAACCACCTCGACCTCGACGCGATCCTCTGGCTGGAAGACTGGCTCAAAGGCTATCCCGGCACCTTGCTGCTGATTTCCCACGACCGTGACTTCCTCGATGCCGTGGTCGACCACATCGCCCATGTCGAGCAGTGCAAGCTGACCCTCTACCGCGGCGGCTACACCGCGTTCGAGCGTGCCCGGGCCGAGCGCCTGGCGCAGCAGCAACAGGCCTATGAGAAGCAGCAGGCCCAGCGCGCGCACATGGAAAAGTACATCGCCCGCTTCAAGGCCCAGGCCACCAAGGCCCGTCAGGCACAGAGCCGGATCAAGGCTCTGGAACGCATGGAAGAGCTGACCGCGGCCCATGTCGATTCGCCGTTCGACTTTGTCTTCCGTGAATCGCAGAAGATCTCCAGCCCGTTGCTCGACCTGTCCGAAGCCCGTCTGGGCTACGGTGACAAGACCGTGCTGGAGAAGGTCAAGCTGCAACTGACGCCGGGCGCGCGGATCGGCTTGCTCGGCCCCAACGGCGCCGGCAAGTCGACCCTGATCAAGAACCTCTCCGGCGAACTGCAACCGCTGGCTGGACGTCTGGTCCGTGGCGAGAACACCTCGGTCGGCTACTTCGCCCAGCATCAGCTCGATTCGCTGGACAGCAAGGCCAGCCCGCTGCTGCACCTGCAACGCCTGGCCCCGACCGAGCGTGAGCAGACCCTGCGCGACTTCCTCGGCGGCTTCGACTTCCGCGGTGATCGTTGCGATGAGCCGGTACTGAATTTCTCCGGTGGCGAAAAGGCCCGCCTGGCCCTGGCGCTGATCGCCTGGGAACGGCCGAACCTGCTGCTGCTCGACGAACCGACCAACCACCTGGACCTGGAAATGCGCTTGGCGCTGACCATGGCCTTGCAGGAATTCAGCGGCGCCGTGGTGGTGGTTTCCCACGATCGTCACCTGCTCAAGAGCACCACCGATGAATTCCTCCTGGTGGCCGATGGCAAGATGGAGGCGTTCGACGGCGACCTCGACGACTACGCGCGCTGGCTGGTGGAGTACCGTCAGCGCAATGCGCCGGTCAGCAACACGCCGGTCAACCCGGACAAGACCGACAAGAAGGCCCAGCGCCAGGCCGCCGCGGCCCTGCGCCAGCAACTGGCGCCGCACAAGCGCCAGGCCGACAAGCTCGAGGCCGACCTGAACAAACTCCATGAAGACCTCGCCAAGGTCGAGGCCAGCCTCGGCGACAGTGGCGTCTACGAGGCGGGACGCAAGGACGAGCTGCGTGATCTGCTGGCTCGACAGGCCCAGCTCAAGGGGCGTGAGGCGGAGCTGGAGGAAGCCTGGATGGGCGCCCTCGAAGTGCTGGAGAACATGCAGGCGGAGCTGGAGGCATTGTCCTGATGGAGTCGTTGCGGCAGATGCTGCCAGCGGAGTTGATCGGACCCTTCTGGATGGGTTTGCAGATCCTGCTTATTCTGGTGGTGGCCTTCTTCCTGCAACGCCTCGTGGCGCGCAGCCTGCACAGCCTCAGCGAGCGCTACCCGTTGCCGCCGCAACTGATGATGCCGCTGCGCGGCGGCCTGCGCTGGCTGATCATGGGCAGCGCGCTGCTGTTCGTGCTGGAACGCCTCGGGGTTTCTGCCACGGTGTTGTGGACCGCGCTGTCGGGCTTCGTCGCCGTGGCGGCGGTGGCTTTCTTCGCCATCTGGAGCGTGCTCTCCAACCTGCTCTGCGCAGTACTGATCTTTACCGTCGGGCCGTTCCGCATCGGTGACGTGGTAGAGCTGGTCGACACCACCGACAAGCCCGGCATCAAGGGGCGTGTCACCGCCATCAACCTGCTGTTCACCACCTTGGTGGAAATGCCTGAGACCGGTGGTGCACTGGTGCAGGTGCCAAACAGCCAGTTCTTCCAGAAATCCGTGCGCCGCTGGCGTGGCAGTGATGTGCTGCCGGTGATCAGCGAGGGCAAATCCAGCGACACCTGATCGACACCTGAAAAATTTCGTGGTGATTTTCTTGCAGGCGGATTAGCGTTGAGGTCTTGAAGAAGATTCCTGGCCGAGGTGTGAGATGTCGCTGGAAACGTGGTTGGCCTTTTTTGCGGCCTGTTGGGTCATCAGTCTGTCGCCGGGTGCCGGGGCCATTGCCTCGATGTCCTGCGGCCTGCAGTACGGATTCTGGCGTGGCTACTGGAACGCCCTGGGCCTGCAACTGGGCCTGATCCTGCAGATCGCGATCATCGCTGCGGGTGTTGGCGCGGTATTGGCAGCGTCCGCTACCGCCTTCCACGTGATCAAGTGGTTCGGCGTGGCCTACCTGGTCTATCTCGCGGTCAAGCAATGGCGGGCTCTGCCGGCGGACCTGTCCGACGATTCGGCGGTGCGACCGATCGGCAAACCGCTGAGCCTGGTATTCCGCGGGTTCCTGGTGAACGTCAGCAACCCCAAGGCGCTGGTGTTCATGCTGGCGGTGCTGCCGCAGTTCATCAATCCCCATGAAGCGCTGCTGCCACAGTACCTGGCGATTACCGTGACGATGGTCAGCGTGGACCTGCTGGTGATGGCGGGCTATACGGGCCTGGCGTCGAAAGTGCTGCGCCTGCTGCGCACGCCGAAGCAGCAAAAGCGGATGAACCGTACGTTCGCGGGGTTGTTCATCGGAGCGGCGACCTTGTTGGCCACCATCCGGCGGGCGCCGGTCTAAGAGCGCCGCGTACCCTGTGGGAGCGGGTTCACCCGCGATTACGGTAGTGAGCTCACTATTGCAATCGCGGGTGAACCCGCTCCCACAGGGGCCACATTTCAGCGCAGGATCTTCGCTGGCTCATCCGGCGGCAGGTTGTTCCTCGGAGCATAGTGCCCCTGACCAGGCACCGAACCACCCAGTTGCTCGGCCATCTGCCGGGCCACATCCATCCCCAGCTCCTTCGACACTTCCCGCACCACCCGCGGCCGGTTCAGGCTGATCTTCAGGTCCCGACTCTTCACCAGCTTGGTGTCCTGCCCTTCACCCATGGCAGTGAACGCCGAGGTGATTTCATAGGTACGGGTGTTGATCAGGCTGAAGTCCGCCACCAGGCTCAGGCCCAGCACCGCCGAGTAGGCATTGGTGTTGTCGATGGCATTGACGTCCTGCTGGAAGTCGATGTCCGACAGGGTACCGAACAGCACGTAGTCGGCGCCTTTGAAGTCGCCGGCCTTGATTCGCTTGATGATGTCGTAGACATCGGTCTTGGCATTGGTGATGTACGGCTTGCCTTGCACCAGCTGGAACATCCCGGACTTGAGGATCTCGCCCTTGATGTCACCACTGAATTTGCGCAGTTCGGTCTGCTCGATGTAGCTCTCGCTGCTCTCGAACTCGTTGTAGCTGGACGAACTGTTGGCGTGGTACATGCTCGCCGACGAATTGTTCTGCGCCGACACGATGTGGATGTACTGCTCCACACGCTCCTGGTAGGCCAGATCGGTGACCGCCACCTTGGGGGCCGCCTGCACGCCGAAGGCGCAGGCCAGGCCGAGAATACCCATCCATGCGCGCATCGCTTAACGCTCCGTGGTCTTGCGGATTTCTTTTTCGTCCATCCATTCGGCCAGGCCGCTTTCGACGTCGACCAGTTGCAGGCTGAACTTGTAGAACACGTCCTTGTAGTCGCTGCTGCGCTTGACGATCGAGCTGATCGAGCCTTCCAGGCGGTACTTGGCGGCGATCATGTTGCCGGTCTTGGCGATGGTGTTCTTCTTGTACAGGCCGCTCTGGTTCTGCAGCTTGAGCTGGTCGACCTGGCTGTCCATCTGGTTGTTGTCGCTGGCGAAGCGGGCGGTGCCGGACTTCATCAGTTGGGTCTTGATCGAGGTAGTGATCTCGCGGGTATCGATGTACTCGCTGGTCTTGTTCTTCACGTCGTACACCTGCACCACCGGACGACCCTGCAGGACGCCGGACTGGGCCAGAGAGCGGGTCATGCTCTCGGCGATCATCTGCAGGTCGGTGGAGCCGAACTCGTTGGTCACCAGCTCGACGGCCTTGGTGTCGCCGTAGCTGATGTTCTTGCCACCCAGCACGGGCGACGGGGAGGAGCAGCCGCTGGCCAGGGCAACGACGGTGGCGAGCAGGGAAATCTGAACGAACTTCATGGAAAACTCCGGAAAAAATTACTGAGACTGGACTTCGAGACGGAAGTCGGTGGCTTGCGGCACCGGGGCAATGGCCGGCAGCACGGTGGATTGCGAGCCGTACAGGCTCAGAGCTTTCCAGCCCTCTTCATCGGCCACCGGGAAACCGTCGTTGCCCAGCCAGGCGAAGCGGTAGAGCAGGGTCTTGTTACTGCCGCTGGTGTTATTCAGCGCCACCTTGACGGTGAGAAAGCCGTTCTCGCGGGCGACCCGCATCGGCCCGGTCTCGATGTTCTTCAGCTTGCCCATGACTACCACCTTGCTGGCGGCGCTGCCGGGAGCCGGTGGCGGCGGGGTGGCGCAGCCGGCCAGAAGCGCGGCGGCAAGGGCGAGGGTGAGTTTGAAACGCATGACGAGTCCTTCGTTTACTTGAGGCTGGCGACGGCGGCGGCCGGCGCGGTGGGAGTGACGACATGGGTGGCCTGGCCGGCGGTGTAGACCTGGTTGCCGACCACACGCAGGGCGACGACCTGGTAGGGACGGTCGACCTTCACCGTGACCTTGCTGCCACCCAGGCCGGACGGCAGGCTCAGTTGGTGCTCGCCCTGGCTCAGGCGCACGCGGGTAACCCGGGTTTCGTTGGGCAGGGTGCGCCAGGTGCGGGTGTCGGCGCCTTCGGTGACCGCCGAGGCGATGCCCATGACCAGGCCGGCCATCGGGTTGACGTCGTTGATCTGCTTTTGCGCCACGCCGCGGGTGACGGCGCGCACGGTGGTGCGCAGGATGATGCCCGGCATGTCGTCGCGCAGGGCGCGTCGTGACATGGCGGAGGTGCTGTTGAGGGTGGTCAGGCTCAGGGCCTTGTCGTCCAGGTTGATCTGCCCGACGGTGGCGGTGGAGGTGTCCTCGCGCATGATCGGGAACGACAGCGGGGTGATCACCAGGTTGCCGCTGATCATCAGTGGCAGCGGGATACGTACCGAGTCGCGGGCCGGGGCCAGGCCGCTCTGTACCACGATCAGCACGTCGCTGTCCTTGTCGTCGCGCTTGCCGGCGCTCTTGTCCAGGTCGAGCAGGGCCTGTTCCAGCAGCGGGGTATTGGGCAGCAGTTCGGCGGCCTTGCGGTAGCCCGGCGCGGCCAGGCCCTGTTCGCCAAGGGCCTCATAAACGTAGCCGGACAGGTAGTGGCTGAAGGCGCTCTGGTAGCTGTTCTTCAGGTTGATCACTTCCGGCGCGTCGAGGGCGGCGACCGGGTAGCCCTTGAGGTCCTTGTACTCGGTCTTGACGCCGTCCTTCTCGGCTTCCTCTTCGCGCTTGAGGTATTCCTTGTCGCGCAGCTCGGCGATCACCGCCTCGCGCTCGTGGGTCTTCTTGATCTCGGTGCGGGCGCCGTCGAAGTCGTTCTGTGCCAGCAGGTTGAGGGCCATCTGCGTGGTCAGCATGACCTTTTCGTAGTCGTAGCCTTCGTAACGGCGCACCTTGTCGTTGACCAGGTAGCTGCCGAACTGGCTCAGGTACTTCTCGGTGTCGAGCTTGACCGACTCTTCCCACTTGAACACCAGGCCGTCGGCCTCGCGCCAGGCGTTCTGGCTGCCGGCCAGGTCACCCTTGGAACGCAGCAGTTCACCTTTCTCGAACCAGTAGAGCAGGTCCTTGTCCTCGCCCTTGTTGTTCTTCTCCAGCACGGCGAGGGCGGCGTCAACATTGCCGGCGCTCAGGTGCTGGTTGGTTTCCTTGAGTTCAGTGTCGTAGCTGCGGAAGACTGCGCAGCCGGTCAGTTGGGTGGCCACGAACAGTGTGGCAAGCGTAAGGACGCGGGATTTCATTACTTCTTCCCTGAGTGTTGGCGGAGTCTTTTCGGATCGATATGTCTGAAAAGTTATTATTTGTCTTTCAATAATTCCGAATGGCTATATCGAAGGGCGTGACGTATTAGGCGCGATTTCCCTGCGAGCCAGGCGCGCCGAGTTGTTACAACCAGTGAGTGCCATCAGGGGTGCCATTATCTCCGAAGTGCCGGACGAACGGTATTTTTCACCGTGATGAAAGTGGCAATTAATGAAATTGTTGCTAATTTTTACGATTCGCCTTGAGCCTTCCTGGACGGCGGTGAACAATATTCGCCTCATCGACGACGTCCGAGACTGTCCCATGATTTCCCCCTCCCGCGTGATCGCCTGGCTGTTGTGGCCAGTGCTGGCCCTTGGCAGTGCCGTGGCACTGGCCGAACCTGTCGAGGGGGCGGCGAAGGCCCTGCACCTGTTGGATTACATCGGTGCCGATTACCCGGCGACCGTTGAGTCGGGCAAGGTGGTCGATGACGCCGAGTACCGCGAGCAACTGGAGTTCGTCGGTACCCTCCAGAGCATGCTCGCCGGGTTGCCCGAACGTCCGCAACGCAAGGCGCTGGAAGAGGGCGTCACGCAATTGCGCCAGGCCATCGATGCGCGGGAAGACGGCGTCTCCGTGGGCCGCCAGGCGCGGCAGTTGGGTGCCGAGCTGGCGCTGGCCTACGAGGTCGCCCTGGCGCCTTTGATCACTCCCGAACCCACGCGTGGTGCGCCGCTGTACGCCCAGCATTGCTCGGTCTGCCACGGGGACAGCGGTGCCGGCGACGGTCCGGCGGGTGTTGGCCTGGAGCCCGCCCCGAGCAACCTGCGTGACGCCGCGCGGCTCGATCGACTGAGCCTCTACGATCTCTACAACACCCTCGGACTGGGCATCGAGGGCACCGATATGCCGTCTTTCGCCGATCAGCTCGACGAGCGTCAGCGCTGGG
Organism: Pseudomonas sp. Con_6; assembly: GCF_059379395.1. Taxonomy (NCBI): domain Bacteria; kingdom Pseudomonadati; phylum Pseudomonadota; class Gammaproteobacteria; order Pseudomonadales; family Pseudomonadaceae; genus Pseudomonas; species Pseudomonas sp. Con_6. The sequence goes on from NZ_CM182011.1 coordinate 319,866, forward strand.
ACCTGGCCTCCTACATCGCCAGCTTCACCGCCGACCCGGCCAAGGCCGCCAGCGACAAGACCTTCAGCCTCGGCGACCTGGCCCGCCAGACACCGGCTGAGATCGAAGCCAGCCAAGGCCCCGATGCCCTGGCGACATTCCGCGCCCAGCGAGCCAAGCCACCGCAGGTCAAGCGCGGTCCAGGCCAGTTGCTCGACTACACCTCCAGCACTCTCGACAAGAGCCTGACCGCCTACCGCAATGGCGACCACGAGCAGGCCTACGACCTGTCGGTGGCCGCTTACCTGGAGGGCTTCGAACTGGTGGAAAGCTCACTCGACAATATCAACAGCGTCGTGCGCAAGGACACCGAGAAGGCCCTGATGGCTTATCGTCAATCGCTGCAGGACGGCCTGCCGCTGGAGCAGGTCCAGGCCAGACTGGAGCTGGCCAAGGCCAAGCTCAAGGAATGCGCCGGCCTGCTCGGTGGCGATGGCCTGAGCTGGTCGCTGAGCTTCTTGTCCGGCCTGCTGATCCTGCTGCGTGAAGGCCTGGAAGCAATTCTGGTGCTGGCGGCGATCCTCGCCTTCCTGCGTAACACCGGCCAGCAGGCGGCAGTACGCAGCGTCAATATCGGTTGGGGCCTGGCGCTGCTGGCGGGCTTCGGCACTTGGGCACTGGCGGCCTACGTGATCGATGTCGGCGGTGCCCAGCGCGAGTTGCTGGAAGGCTGCACGGCGCTGTTCGCCTGCGTGATGGTGCTCTGGCTGGGCGTGTGGATGCACGATCGCCGACACGCTGCAGCGTGGCAGGACTACATCAAGAGCAGCCTGGTCGGCGGCGGTGGTCGCTTCGGCTTCGCTGTGCTGGCGTTCTTCTCGGTGTACCGCGAGCTGTTCGAAGTGGTCCTGTTCTACGAAACCCTATGGCTGCAGGCCGGTCCGGCAGGGCATCAGGCGGTGCTGGCCGGTGGCGGCACGGCGGTGGTGCTGCTGGTGGGCCTGGCCTGGATCATCCTGCGCGGCTCGGCCAAGCTGCCGCTGTCGCTGTTCTTCAGCATCAACGCGGCGCTGTTGTGTGCGCTGTCGGTGGTGTTCGCCGGACATGGCGTCAAGGCGCTGCAGGAAGCCGGGATCTTCGGTACCCATCCGATACCGTTCTTCGACTTCGAATGGCTGGGTATCCACGCCGACCTCTACTCGCTGTCCGCCCAGGCGGCAGCACTGCTGGCCATAGTCGTGCTCTACGGGCGCAGTTGGCTGGCCTCCCGTCGCATGGCGGCGTCCTGATTTGAAGCGGGGCGGGCAAGCAGCGATACTGCCCGCCCGTTTCAAGTCGTTGTGGATAACTCCGTCATGCGTGTCTGGATCGATGCCGATGCCTGTCCGAAGATGGCCAGGGATCAGGTAGTCAAATTCGCCCTAAAGCGTCAGTTCGAAGTGGTGATGGTGGCCGGTGGGCCCCAGGCCAAGCCGCCGTTCGCCCTCGTGAAGCTGATTGTCGTGCCCAGCGGGATGGATGCGGCCGATGATTATCTGGTGGAGCACGCGGTGCCGGGGGAATTGGTGATCTGCAGCGACGTGCCGCTGGCCGACCGCTTGATCAAGAAGGGCGTGGCCGCGCTGGACCCGCGCGGGCGTGAGTTCGACGAGCGCAACATGGGGGAACGGCTGGCGGTGCGCAATCTGTTCACGGACCTGCGTGAGCAGGGGCAGGTCGTAGGTGGGCAGGCGGCTTATGGGGACAAGGACAAGCAGGCGTTCGCCAATGCGCTGGATCGGATTCTGACTCGCCTGGTGAAGCAGTTCCCGGAGTGATGTGGTGACTGCGGGGGCCTCATCGCGGGCAACGCCCGCTCCCACAAGCACCGCGTGCACCGCCGGACCCTGTGGGAGCGGGCGTTGCCCGCGATGAGGCCGGTGAGGATTCACTCACCTTCGTGCGTCAGCTCCAGCACACGGTCCACCAGCTTGTAGATGCCACTGGCCGCTTCACTGATCGACTGCGCCAGCATGTAAGCTGGGGTACTCACCAGCTTGCGCTGGGTATCTTCGACGATGTCGTGTACATCGCATTCTTCATGGGTACCGCCCATCTTGACGATGGCGGCGCTGGTGTCAGCGTCGGTGCCGATGGTGCAGACCACGCCAGGTCCGTAGATCTTCGCCGCCAGGGCCGGCGAGATGCAGATCAGGCCGACCGGCTTGCCAGCCTCGGCGAAGGCCTCGGCCAGGGCCAGGACATCCGGATGCACGCTGCACCCCGGACCATCCACGGCGAAACTCGACAGGTTCTTCGCCGCACCGAAACCGCCAGGCACGATCAGCGCGTCGAAATCGTCGACGTCGGCCTCGCGCAGGTCCTTGATGTTGCCACGGGCAATCCGCGCCGACTCCACCAGCACATTGCGCGATTCGGGCATTTCCTCGCCGGTCAGGTGGTTGATCACGTGCATCTGCGCGATGTTCGGCGCGAAGCATTGCACCTGGGCGCCACGCTGGTCGAGGCGCAGCAGGGTGATCACGCTTTCGTGGATTTCCGCGCCGTCGTAGACGCCGCAGCCTGACAGAATCACAGCCACTTTTTTAGTCATGCTTCCTACTCCCGTTTCGAGGCGCTAAATGTCGTCTAATTTGGCAGTTGTCGCCATAGGGATAACAGCATTGTCGGCCTAATCTTGATCCATTGCCTGAAAATGGACCTGCCATGGACTTCATCTTGTATGCCGTGCCGTTTTTCTTCGTGCTGATCGCGGTGGAGCTGCTCGCCGACCGCTGGCGCGGCACCCGCAACTATCGCGTGGCCGATACGGTGAACAGCCTGAGTGCCGGGGTGTTGTCCACCACGTTCGGTTTGCTGACCAAAGGTGTGGGTCTGGTGACCTATGCCATTGCCGTTGAGCATCTGGCGCTGTTCCAGTTGCCCGCCGAGGCTTGGTGGGTATGGGTAGCTGCGTTCATCGCCTACGACTTCTGCTACTACTGGCTGCACCGCTTCGGCCATGAACGCAACATCCTCTGGGCCGCGCATTCGGTGCATCACCAGAGTGAGGACTACAACCTCTCCACGGCCCTGCGCCAGACCAGCACCGGCTTTCTCCTGTCGTGGATCTTCTACCTGCCGCTGGCGGTGCTGGGCGTGCCGCTGCTGGTATTCGTCAGTGTCGGCGCGCTGAACCTGCTGTACCAGTTCTGGGTGCACACCCGGCACATCCCCAAGCTGGGCTGGTACGAATGGCTGTTCGTCACGCCGTCCAATCATCGTGTTCACCATGCACAAAACCCTCTGTACTTGGATCGCAACTATGGCGGTGTGTTCATTATCTGGGACCGCCTGTTCGGCACCTTCCAGCCCGAGGACGATGCCGAGCCGGTGATTTTCGGGGTGACCACGCCGCTGGCCAGCTGGAACCCGTTGTGGGCCAACCTGCAGTTCTATGCTCAGCTGTGGAGCGATGCGCGTCGCGCGGAACGCTGGCAGGACAAGTTGCGGATCTGGTTCATGCCCACCGGCTGGCGTCCGGACGATGTGGCGCGGCGTTATCCACAGGCCAAGCAGGATCTGGCCCAGTTCCGTAAGTTCGAGGTGCCACTGGCCTGGCCGCGGCAGGTCTACGTGGTGCTGCAGTTCGCCGTGTACGTGGCGTTGGGCAGCTACTTGATGAACGCTGGCGCGCAGTTGCCGCAGCCGGCCTTGCTGCTCGGTGCGCTGGTGATGGGGTTTGGCTTGTTCGTGCTGGGGGCGGCCCTGGAGAACCGCCCCTGGGCCAGGCGCCTGGAATGGCTGAGGCTGGCGCTGTGCCTGCCTGTCTACGCTTTGGCGGGTTGGACCGGCTTAGCGCCGGTCACCGCCCTCGGATGGGTCGTGCTGCTCGTCTACGGTTTGCTCAGCCTTGCCGGCCTGTACGTCAGCTGCTTCCTGCCGGGCGATGCGCGCGGCCTTGAAGCGTCGGCGCAGCCACAGGCAGCCGCCGAGCACCAGCAGACCGCCGAGCACCCATAGCTCGTACTTCTTCACGTTGCCCAGCAGCCCTTCGAGAATCGCACCGAAGTGATAGGCGGCCGCGCCGAGGGCCAGGGCCCAGACCGCTGCGCCGATGCCATTGAGCAGGAGATAGCGGCGCGGCGGGTAACCGGAAAGTCCGATGGCTACCGGCATCACCGTGCGCAATCCGTAGACGAAGCGGAAACTCAGCACCCAGATATCCGGATGACGGCGTACGTGCTCCAGGGCGCGGTCCCCCATCATTTGCCAGCGCGGCTTGCGCGCCAGCAACTTGCGCCCATGCCGACGGCCCATGAAGTACCAGAGCTGGTCGCCGGCGTAGCTGCCGAAGAAGGCCACCAGCACTACCAGATTGATATCCATGTATCCGCGGAACGCCAGGAATCCGGCAAGCACCAAGATGGTCTCGCCTTCAAAGAACGTACCTAGAAAGAGGGCAAAGTAGCCAAAATCTTGCAGGAATTGTTGAAGCATTTTCTGGATGCTGGCGAAATGAACGCGCAGCCTACCCCTTCGAGCGCTCTTGGGAAAGTGTCCAAATGTGTCTCGACGTGAACAATTCCTACAGGGGACAATGCCTGCGTCTGTAGGTCGCAGGGTTATCCCCGCCTGTCACACAAGCGTCATAATGGCCGCTTATAACTGTCGCGCCCGCCTGTTCGCGCGGGCTCAGGAGTCTGCCGTGAGCTTTACCCCTGCCAATCGCCTGTTCCCCGCTACCCGCCTGCGTCGCAACCGTCGCGACGATTTTTCCCGTCGCCTGGTTCGTGAGAATGTCCTGACCGTCGACGACCTGATCCTGCCAGTCTTCGTCCTCGACGGTGAAAACCGCCGCGAGGAAGTCGCCTCCATGCCGGGCGTCGAGCGCCTGAGCATCGACCTGCTGCTGGAAGCGGCGGCGGGGTGGGTCGACCTGGGCATTCCGGCCCTGGCCCTGTTCCCGGTGACCCCGGCGGAAAAGAAATCCCTCGATGGCGCCGAAGCCTGGAACCCCGACGGTATCGCCCAGCGCGCCACCCGCGCACTGCGCGCCCGCTTCCCGGAACTGGGCGTGATCACCGACGTCGCCCTCGACCCGTTCACCACCCATGGCCAGGACGGCATCCTCGATGAAGAGGGCTATGTCCAGAACGACATCACCGTCGACGCTTTGGTCCGCCAGGCCCTGTCCCATGCCGACGCCGGTGCCCAGGTGGTGGCCCCTTCGGACATGATGGACGGTCGCATCCAGGCCATCCGCGAAGCGCTGGAACTGGCCGGCCACGTGAATGTCCGCATCATGGCCTACTCGGCCAAGTACGCCAGCGCCTATTATGGTCCGTTCCGCGACGCGGTCGGTTCGGCGCTCAATCTGGGCAAGGCTAACAAGGCCTCGTACCAGATGGATCCGGCCAACACCAACGAGGCGCTGCATGAAGTGGCGGCCGACCTCTCCGAAGGCGCCGATATGGTCATGGTCAAGCCAGGCATGCCGTATCTGGATATCCTTCAGCGGGTCAAGGACGAGTTCAAGGTACCGACCTTCGTTTACCAGGTCAGTGGCGAATACGCGATGCACATGGCAGCAATCCAGAATGGCTGGCTCTCCGAGGGCGTCATTCTCGAATCGCTCACCGCTTTCAAGCGGGCGGGCGCCGACGGCATCCTCACGTATTTCGCCGTACGTGCCGCACAATTGATGAGAGGGCAGTAACGCCCTTCAGGAACGCAATATGAATAACGAAGCACTGATCGAAGCCGCTGTGAAGGACGTCAAGGAAGTGCCGGCCGCACCCGAGCCGATGCTGGAAACCCCGCCTGAGCCCGAAGTGGTTCCGGCGCCGGCGGCGGAAGCGCCGGCGGTCGCGCCCGCTCCGGCCATCGCCGTGCCGGGCCTGGATGACAGCAGCCTGTATATCCATCGCGAGCTGTCGCAGTTGCAGTTCAACATCCGCGTGCTGGAACAGGCGCTGGATGAGTCCTACCCCTTGCTGGAGCGGCTGAAATTCCTGCTGATCTTCTCCAGCAACCTGGACGAGTTCTTCGAGATTCGTGTTGCCGGCCTGAAGAAGCAGATCACCTTCGCCCGTGAGCAGGCCGGCGCCGACGGCCTGCAGCCGCACCAGGCGCTGGCGCGTATCAGCGATCTGGTGCACAGCGAAGTGCAGCGCCAGTACGCCATCCTCAATGACGTGCTGCTGCCGGAGCTGGAAAAACACCAGATCCGCTTCATCCGCCGCCGCCACTGGACGGTCAAGCTCAAGACCTGGGTGCGTCGCTTCTTCCGCGACGAGATCGCCCCGATCATCACCCCGATCGGCCTCGACCCGACCCACCCGTTCCCGCTGCTGGTGAACAAGAGCCTGAACTTCATCGTCGAACTGGAAGGTGTCGATGCCTTCGGCCGCGATTCCGGTCTGGCGATCATCCCAGCGCCGCGCCTGTTGCCGCGGATCATCCGCGTGCCGGAGGACGTCGGTGGTCCTGGCGACAACTACGTGTTCCTTTCGTCGATGATCCATGCCCACGCCGACGACCTGTTCCAGGGCATGAAGGTCAAGGGCTGCTACCAGTTCCGCCTGACCCGCAACGCCGACCTGGCGCTGGACTCGGAAGACGTCGAAGACCTGGCCCGCGCACTGCGCGGCGAGCTGTTCTCCCGTCGCTATGGTGACGCGGTGCGTCTGGAAGTCGCCGATACCTGCCCGAAACACCTCTCCGACTACCTGCTCAAGCAGTTCAGCCTGAGCGAGAGCGAGCTGTATCAGGTCAACGGTCCGGTCAACCTGACCCGCCTGTTCAGCATCACCGGTCTGGACAGCCACCCGGAGCTGCAATACACGCCGTTCACCCCGGCGATCCCCAAGCTGTTGCAGAACAGCGAGAACATTTTCAGCGTGGTGGGCAAGCAGGACATCCTGCTGATGCACCCGTTCGAGTCTTTCACCCCGGTAGTGGACATGCTGCGTCAGGCGGCCAAGGACCCTCACGTCCTCGCCGTGCGCCAGACCCTCTATCGCAGTGGTGCCAACTCGGAAATCGTCGATGCGCTGGTGGACGCCGCGCGTAACGGCAAGGAAGTCACTGCGGTCATCGAGCTGCGCGCGCGCTTCGACGAAGAGTCCAACCTGGCCATGGCCAGCCGCCTGCAAGCGGCCGGTGCGGTGGTGATCTACGGCGTGGTGGGCTTCAAGACCCACGCCAAGATGATGCTGATCCTGCGTCGCGAAGCCGGCGAGATTGTTCGCTACGCACATCTGGGGACCGGCAACTACCACGCCGGCAACGCCCGCCTGTACACCGACTACAGCCTGCTGACTTCCGACGACGCCCTCTGCGAGGACGTCGGCAAGCTGTTCAGCCAGCTGATCGGCATGGGCAAGACCCTGCGCATGAAGAAGCTGCTGCACGCGCCTTTCACTCTGAAGAAAGGCATGCTCGACATGATCGCCCGGGAAACCCAGTTTGCCCTGGAGGGCAAGCCGGCGCATATCATCGCCAAGTTCAACTCGCTGACCGATCCGAAGATCATCCGCGCGCTGTACAAGGCCAGCCAGTCCGGTGTGCGCATCGACCTCGTGGTGCGGGGCATGTGCTGCCTGCGTCCGGGCATCGCCGGGGTGTCGCACAACATCCAGGTACGCTCGATCATTGGCCGCTTCCTGGAGCACACCCGGGTCTTCTATTTCCTCAATGGCGGCGACGAGCAGATCTTCCTGTCCAGTGCCGACTGGATGGAGCGCAACCTCGACAAGCGCGTCGAGACCTGCTTCCCGGTGGAAGGCAAGAAATTGCTGCTGCGGGTGAAGAAGGAGCTGGAGGGGTACCTGACCGACAATACCCACGCGTGGATCCTGCAACCGGACGGCCGCTACGTACGCAGCACGCCGACCGGCAACCAGAACCCGCGCAGTGCCCAGGCGACCCTGTTGGAGCGCCTGAGCAACCCGGTGCTTATCGTACGCTGAGGATGAAGCCGACCCGGGTCAGCCACTCGGCCTCCTGGTCGAAGTCGGCCTGGGTCAGCTGGTTCTCCTGCAACCAGCCATCCGGGAAGGCGACGGCCAGGCTGTCGCCGCTGGCGTAGAGCTCCACCTTCGGCATCTGCTGGGTGCCGCGGATGTGGTGGAACAGGATGGCGAAGCGCAGCAGTACGCACAGGCGGATCAGCTTCACGCCTTCGTCGCCGAATTCGGCGAACTTGTCCTTGGGAATGTTGCGGCGATGGCCGCGCACCAGCAGGGCCAGCATCTGCTGGTCCTCGCGGGAGAAGCCGGCAAGGTCGGAGTGTTCGATCAGGTAGGCACCGTGCTTGTGGTAATGGTAGTGGGCAATGTCCAGGCCCACTTCATGCACCTTGGCTGCCCAGCCCAGCAATTCACGCCAGATCCCCTCCTCGAGATCCCAAGCCTTGGCCACCTGGTCGAAGGCGTGCAGCGCCTTGCGCTCGACCCGTGCCGCCTGGCCCTGGTCGACGTGGTAGCGCTCCATCAGCGAAGTCAGGGTGCGCTCGCGCACATCTTCGTGGTGATGGCGGCCGAGCAGGTCGAACAGCACGCCTTCGCGCAGGGCGCCGTCGCAATGGTCCATGCGTTGCAGCTCGAGGGCGTCGAAGATGGCTTCGAGAATCGCCAGGCCCGCCGGGAAGATGGCCCGGCGGTCGGGTTTGACCCCATCGAAGTCGATCTTGTCAGTCTCGCCCAGCTTGAACAGCCGGCGCTTGAGCCAGGCCAGGCCGTCGGCGTTGACTTCGCCAGCGCCCAGACCGGCGGCCTTGATTGCCAGGCCGATGGCGCGGATGGTGCCGGAGGAACCGATGGCCTCGTCCCAGCCCAGGCGGTGCAGGGCGGTCTCGATGCTCATCAGTTCCAGGCGCGCCGCGGTGTAGGCCTGGGCGTAGCGTGCCGGGGTGATCTTGCCGTCGCGGAAATAGCGCTGGGTGAAGCTGACGCAGCCCATCTGCAGGCTCTCGCGCAGCAGCGGCTCGAAGCGCTGGCCGATGATGAATTCGGTACTGCCGCCGCCGATATCGGCCACCAGGCGCTTGCCCGGGGTATCGGCGAGGGTGTGGGAGACGCCCAGGTAGATGAGGCGGGCCTCTTCGCGGCCGGAAATCACTTCCACCGGATGGCCGAGGATTTCTTCGGCGCGGCGAATGAATTCGCCGCGGTTGCGTGCTTCGCGCAGTGCATTGGTGCCGACGATACGCACCGAGCCCTGTGGCATGCCGTTGATCAACTGGGAGAACCGCTTCAGGCAGTCGAGGCCGCGCTGCATGGATTCTTCGCTGAGCTGGCGCTCCTCGTTGATGCCGGCCGCCAGTTGAACCTTCTCGCCGTTGCGCTCCAGGATGCGGATCTCGCTGTGATGGGCCTTGGCTACAACCATGTGGAAACTGTTGGAGCCCAGGTCGATGGCGGCGATCAGGGAAAGGTTCTTGGCGGAGGATTGGGGCATGGTAATGGCTTCTCGGTCGTTAACCTGGCAATCCTGCCACGATAGTCGGCTCACGCCAACGCGGGGCTGTCCAGGGCTTGATGTGGCGCAGTTTCGCGTAGGAAATGTGTCTTTTGTGTGACAGTCGATACGCCGAATCATCAACTATCATAGACAGACTCAATCGGTTGCGACTTCCTGTCGACAGACAGGGCGGCTATGATGGGCGACGTTTTTTGCTTCCGACCTTGGAGATTTCCATGAGCAGCGATCTTATCAAACACGTCAGCGACGCTTCCTTCGAAGCGGACGTACTGAGTGCCGAACTTCCTGTCCTGCTGGACTACTGGGCTGAGTGGTGCGGTCCTTGCAAAATGATCGCTCCGGTCCTGGACGACGTCGCCGAGGAATACGCCGGCAAGCTGATCGTCGCCAAGCTGAACATCGACGCAAACCCGGACACCCCGTCCAAGAATGGCGTTCGCGGCATCCCGACCCTGATGCTGTTCAAGAACGGCAACGTCGAGGCCACCAAGGTTGGCGCGCTGTCGAAATCGCAGCTCAAAGCCTTCCTCGACGCTCATATCTGAGCCTCGAAAAAGCCCCGCATTTGTCGGGGCTTTTCTCTTTCTGGTGACTAGACGCCAGAAAAAGCAGGTGTTACATTCGGCCTCGCACTGATTCTCCAGTGCCCCCTGCACGCCCGTCGCCGCATTCCAATTCGAATTCAGTACGCGATCTTTCGCCTCCCGCGGCGCGGCTTCATTAAGCCAGATGCTTAATCTCTCCCTTCTTACATGATTACTCCATTCCCCTTATGAACCTGACTGAACTCAAGCAAAAGCCGATTACCGATCTGCTCGAAATGGCCGAACAGATGGGCATAGAAAATATGGCCCGTTCGCGCAAGCAGGATGTGATTTTCTCCCTGCTGAAAAAGCACGCCAAAAGCGGCGAGGAAATTTCCGGTGACGGCGTGCTGGAGATTCTCCAGGACGGTTTCGGCTTCCTGCGTTCGGCGGACTCTTCCTACCTGGCCGGCCCTGACGACATCTACGTCTCGCCAAGCCAGATCCGTCGTTTCAACCTGCGCACCGGCGACACCATCGTCGGCAAGATCCGGCCACCGAAAGAGGGCGAGCGTTACTTCGCACTGCTGAAGGTCGATACCATCAACTTCGACCGTCCGGAAAACGCGAAGAACAAGATCCTGTTCGAAAACCTGACGCCGCTGTTCCCCAACGAGCGGCTGAAGATGGAAGCCGGCAACGGCTCCACCGAAGACCTCACCGGTCGTGTGATCGACCTCTGCGCCCCGATCGGCAAAGGCCAGCGCGGCCTGATCGTCGCCCCGCCGAAAGCGGGCAAGACCATCATGCTGCAGAACATCGCGGCGAACATCACCCGCAATAACCCCGAGTGCCACCTGATCGTCCTGCTGATCGACGAGCGCCCGGAAGAAGTGACCGAGATGCAGCGCACCGTGCGCGGCGAAGTGGTCGCCTCCACCTTCGACGAGCCACCGACCCGTCACGTGCAAGTGGCCGAAATGGTCATCGAGAAGGCCAAGCGCCTGGTCGAGCACAAGAAAGACGTGGTCATCCTGCTCGACTCCATCACCCGTCTGGCCCGCGCCTACAACACCGTGATCCCGAGCTCCGGCAAGGTTCTGACCGGTGGTGTCGATGCCCACGCCCTGGAGAAGCCGAAGCGTTTCTTCGGTGCTGCGCGTAACATCGAGGAAGGCGGTTCGCTGACCATCATCGCCACCGCGCTGGTCGAAACCGGCTCGAAGATGGACGAAGTGATCTACGAAGAGTTCAAGGGCACTGGCAACATGGAACTGCCCCTGGACCGTCGCATTGCCGAGAAGCGCGTCTTCCCGGCCATCAACATCAACCGTTCCGGGACCCGTCGCGAAGAGTTGCTGACCGCCGACGACGAACTGCAGCGCATGTGGATCCTGCGCAAGCTGCTGCACCCGATGGACGAGATCGCCGCCATCGAGTTCCTGGTCGACAAGCTCAAGCAGACCAAGACCAACGACGAGTTCTTCCTGTCGATGAAGCGCAAGTAAGCACTCGCCACACGCAAGAGCCGGGGAAACCCGGCTTTTTGCTATCTGTCTTTCAGACTATTCTGACCGGCCCGGTTCGGCGCTACACTGCCAACCCCGACCGATACGGCCAACACGAGGCTCACGCATGCAGTATCGCGATTTGCGCGACTTTATCCGTGGCCTGGAACAGCGCAACGAGCTCAAGCGCATCCAGGTCCCCATTTCGCCGGTCCTGGAAATGACTGAAGTCTGCGACCGCACGCTGCGGGCCAAGGGGCCGGCACTGTTGTTCGAGCGCCCCACCGGTTACGACATCCCCGTGCTCGGCAACCTGTTCGGCACCCCGGAGCGGGTGGCCATGGGCATGGGCGCCGAGTCGGTCAGCGAATTGCGCGAGATCGGCAAGCTGCTGGCCTTCCTCAAGGAGCCGGAGCCGCCGAAAGGCCTGAAGGACGCCTGGTCGAAACTGCCGATCTTCAAGAAGGTCGTGTCCATGGCGCCGAAGGTGGTCAAGGACGCGCCGTGCCATGAAGTGGTCATCGAGGGCGAGGATGTCGACCTGGCCATGCTGCCGATTCAGCATTGCTGGCCGGGCGACGTCGCGCCGCTGATCACCTGGGGCCTGACTGTCACCCGCGGGCCGAACAAGGAACGCCAGAACCTCGGTATCTATCGCCAGCAGGTGATCGGCCGCAACAAGGTGATCATGCGCTGGCTGAGCCACCGTGGAGGCGCCCTGGACTACCGCGAATGGTGCGAGAAGAACCCCGGCAAGCCGTTCCCGGTGGCGGTGGCTCTGGGCGCTGACCCGGCGACCATCCTCGGCGCGGTCACCCCGGTGCCGGACACCCTCTCCGAATACGCCTTCGCCGGCCTGCTGCGGGGCAACCGCACCGAACTGGTGAAATGCCGCGGCAGCGACCTGCAGGTCCCGGCCAGCGCCGAAATCATCCTCGAAGGCGTGATCCATCCGGGCGAGACCGCGCCGGAAGGCCCGTATGGCGACCACACCGGCTACTACAACGAAGTCGACAGCTTCCCGGTGTTCACCATCGAGCGCATCACCCATCGCACCAAGCCGATCTACCACAGCACCTACACCGGCCGGCCGCCGGATGAGCCGGCGATCCTCGGCGTGGCCTTGAACGAAGTGTTCGTGCCGATCCTGCAGAAACAGTTCCCCGAGATCACCGACTTCTACCTGCCGCCGGAAGGCTGCTCGTATCGCATGGCGGTGGTGACCATGAAGAAGCAGTACCCTGGCCACGCCAAGCGCGTAATGCTGGGGGTCTGGTCGTTCCTGCGACAGTTCATGTACACCAAGTTCGTTATCGTCACCGACGACGATGTCAATGCGCGGGACTGGAACGACGTGATCTGGGCCATTACCACGCGCATGGACCCCAAGCGCGACACGGTGATGATCGAGAACACGCCGATCGACTACCTGGACTTCGCCTCGCCAGTCTCGGGCCTCGGCTCGAAGATGGGCCTGGACGCTACCAACAAGTGGCCGGGCGAGACCACTCGCGAGTGGGGCCGGGTCATCGTCAAGGACGAAGCCGTGACCAAGCGGATCGATGAGCTGTGGAATCAGTTGGGAATAGATTGATGCAGGTGACCTTGCAGCCGTCCGGGGCAGTGATGACCCTCAACCCGGGCGAGAGAATTCTGGAAGCGGCGCAGCGCCTGGGTTACGACTGCCCGCAGAGCTGCCGCAATGGCAACTGCCACGTCTGCGCCGCATTGCTGGTGGAAGGCCGCGTGCGTCAGGAGGGCGAAGTGCGCGATCACGGTGAGCTGTTCACCTGCATCGCCGAGCCGCTGGAAGATTGCGTGCTGCTGTGGGACGGCGTGCTGGCCCTGGGCGAGCTGCCGGTCCGCTCGCTGGCCTGCCAGGTCAGTGAATGCAGCGAGGTCGGTGGCGATGTCTGGCGCGTGCGCCTGCGTGCCCCGGCAGGCAAGCCGCCGCGCTATCACGCCGGGCAGTACCTGATGATCCAGCGCGAAAGCGGCGACAAGGCAGCGTTCTCGCTAGCCTCGGCACCGCACCGTGGCCGTGACCTGGAACTGCACGTGCTGGCCCGCGAGCAAAGCGCCCAGGACCTGATCGCCCAGTTGCAGCGCAATCGCATGGCGCGTATCGAGCTGCCCTTCGGTGATACCCACCTGGCCGAACTGCCGAAAGGTCCGCTGGTGCTGATCGCCGCCGGCACCGGCATGGCGCAGATGCACAGCCTGATCGAGCATTGCCGGGTCCGTGGCTTCCAGCATCCGGTGTACCTGTACTGGGGCGTGCGCCGGCCTGAGGACTTCTACGAGATCGAGGAATGGGCGCAATGGCAGCAACTGCCGAACCTGTTCCTGCACAAGGTGGTCAGTGACCTGTGCGGCTGGGAAGGGCGCTGCGGCCTGCTGCACGAGGCAGTGTGCGAGGACATCGACGACCTGTCGCGGATCCACGTCTACGCCAGCGGCTCCCCCGCGATGGTCTATGCCACCCTCGATGCCCTGGTGAATGCCGGCATGGATGCGCACCAGATGCGCGCTGATGTATTCGCTTATGCACCACGCGGGTAACTTCGGTAATAAGGCGCGCCACAACGGCGCGCTGCGTTAAATAACCAAGCATGAAAGTAAAGTTATAAAGGCCGCCGGCCTTTTAATTGTTGCGCGCGCCGCGAAAAAGTATCGCTACACTTGCAAGAGTACAGTCAAATTTTCCGAAATCCCCGGAGTCAGGGGCTTTGAGCACGACGGGACTTGCTGATCTGCCGTTATCTGCCGTACGGTAAGTGTTCAACGAGTGTGTTGGCTTTATAGTGAGCTACTTCGGTAGTTCACGAGGATCTTTGGCGGCTGCTATGTCGGTACTTGAACCTGCACCTTTCCCCCTGGCCTATCCGCCAGTGCTTGATTTCGGACAGCAATTGTCCCGGGAGCAACTTCTCGACTCCATGCAGAAAACCATGGCACTGCATAAAGGTGGCCCTGTCTGGCTGTTCGCCTACGGTTCGCTGATCTGGCGGCCGGAATGCCAGTCCACCGAGCGTCGTCGTGGGCGGGTGCATGGTTATCACCGGGGCCTGTATCTCTGGTCCCATGAGCATCGTGGTACGCCGGAATGTCCGGGGCTGGTGTTCGGCCTCGACCGTGGGGGCTCGTGCAGCGGGTTCGCCTATCGCTTGCCGGAAGAGACTCTGCAGGATTCGCTGCTGGCGCTGTGGCAGCGGGAGATGCCGTACCCGGCGTATCGCCCGCACTGGCTGAATTGCCGGCTGGACGACGGCAGCAAGGTGCAGGCGCTGGGTTTCGTGCTGGAGCGGCATCTGCCGTGCTACGCGGGGAACCTGCCGGACAGCCTGCTCAGCCATATCTTTGCCAGCGCCAAGGGGCGCTATGGCACGACCCGGGAGTATGTGGAGCAGACGCTGGCGGCGTTGCGCAGCCATGCGATGCCTGACCGGGGTCTGGAGGAGCGCTACAAGCGCTGCCACGCTCAGCAAGGAAGCTGAAGCCTGCCGCGAACCTTGTGGGAGCGGGTTCACCCGCGATAGCGTCAGTGGATTCACCACCGCAATCGCGGGTAAACCCGCTCCCACAGGGTCCGCGTCGTCTTATCTGACGTTGATCACCAACTTGCCCAGCGCTTTGCGCGTCGCCAGTTGCTCAATGGCCTGCCCCGCCTCCGCCAGCGCATAGGTCTTCGAAACCAGCGGCTTCAACTTCCCTTCGGCAAACCAGGCAAACAGCTGCTTGAAGTTCTCCGCATTGTCCGCAGGCTGCCGCTGTGCGAACGAGCCCCAGAACACCCCGAGCACTGCCGCGCCCTTGAGCAGCACCAGGTTTGCCGGAAGCTCCGGAATCCGCCCGCTGGCAAAGCCCACCACCAGCAACCGGCCATTCCACGCCAGGCCGCGTACTGCCTGGTCGAACAGGTCGCCGCCGACCGGGTCGTAGATCACGTCCACGCCCTTGCCGCCGGTCAGGCGCTTGATCTCGTCCTTGAGGCTGGCCTGGCTGTAGTCGATCAGTTCGTCCGCACCTGCCGCGCGAGCGGTTTCCAGCTTTTCGGCACTGCTGGCCGCCGCGATCACCTTCGCCCCCATGGCTTTGCCGATCTCCACCGCCGCCAGTCCGACACCGCCGGAAGCCCCCAGTACCAATAGGGTCTCGCCCGGTTTTAGCTGGCCGCGCTGGGTCAGTGCATGCATCGAAGTGCCGTAGGTCATGCCGAAGGCCGAGGCGGTGACGAAGTCCATGCCTTCGGGAATCGGCATGGCGTTGTAGGCCGGCACCGCCACCTGTTCGGCGAAGCTGCCCCAGCCGGTCAGGGCCATGACCCGGTCGCCGACCTTGAATCCTGAAGCGTTCTCGCCCGCCACGGCAACCACCCCGGCCGCCTCGCCGCCTGGCGAAAACGGCAGCGGCGGCTGGAACTGGTACTTGCCTTCGATGATCAGGGTGTCAGGGAAGTTGACGCTGGCCGCATGCACGTCCAGGAGAATCTCGTTCTTCTTCGGCGTAGGGCTGGCGACGTCTTCCAGCACCAGATCGCGGGCCGGACCATGGGCTTTGCACAACACGGCTTTCATCGGGACTATTCCTTTGCGGGTGGTGGCCGATAAGTGTAGGTGTGCGAAGTGCCCGGTCAACGAGCATGGCCTGGCCTGAATAGGCCGGCATAAGCGAGCCCGGGCTTGGGTTTGCACGGTGCGCTGGGTATGCTGGCGGCCAACTGTTTCGAGGAGTGAATTCGTGAAAGCGTGGATCCTGGTGGTACTGGCATTGATGCTGCCCGCGGCGGCAATGGCCGAAGAAGAGAAGGAAGGTGCGGCACCCAAGGTGTCCTATATCAGCCTGACCCCGCCTTTCGTCGGCAACTACGCCCTCGACGGCAGCCCGCGCCTGCGCGTGTACAAGGCCGACGTGGCGTTGAAGGTCACCGGCGACGCCGATGCCGCCGCGGTCAAGCATCACGAACCGCTGATCCGCAACCAACTGGTGGCGCTGTTCACCCAGCAGACCCTGGATGCCATGAGCAACGTCGAGGCCAAGGAAAAACTGCGCCAGGAAGCCCTCAAGCAGGTGCAACAGGTGCTGGAAAACGAAGAAGGCCGTCCGGTCGTCGAAGACCTGCTGTTCAACAACCTGATCGTCCAGTAATCAGGAAGCCAGGCTGCGGCGGAAGCGCGCCAGGGCGATCGCGAAGAACGCCAGGCCGATCGCCGCCAGGGCCAGCAGGTCCGGCCAGACCACGTTGAGCCCGGCGTCGCGGAACAGGATCGCGGCGCCGAGGCTGACGAAGTGGGTCGAGGGCGACAGTTGCATCACCCATTGCAACCACTGCGGCATGCTGTCCAGCGGCGTGCTGCCACCCGAGAGCAACAGCATCGGGATGATCACCGGGATCGCCAGCAGGCCGAACTGCGGCGTCGAACGCGCCAGCGTGGCAAGAAAGATTCCCAGTGCGGTACTGGCGAACAGGTACAGCGCCGTCACTCCCAGGAACAGTCCCAGCGAGCCCGCCAGCGGCACGCCCAGCGCCCACTTCACGATCACTTCCAGCGACACCCAGGTGCACAGCACCACCACCAGGGCGTTGCTGGCGATCTTTGCCAGCATGATTTCCAGAGCGGTCAGCGGCAGCACCAGCAGATGGTCGAGGGTGCCGTGCTCGCGTTCGCGCAGCAGCGCGGTGCCGGTAAGGATGATGGCGAGAATGGTGATGTTGTTGACGATCTGGATCACCGCGAGGAACCAGCCGCCCTCCAGGTTGGGGTTGAACAGGGCCCTGGGCTCCAGCTGGATCGGTGTGCTGCTGGCGGCGTTGGCGTAGTCGAGCAGCTCGCGCTCGAAGATCCGCCCGATATAGCCGGCCCCCATGAACGCCTGGCTCATCGCCGTAGCGTCGACGTTGATCTGGATTTCCGGCGAGCGGCCGGCCAGCAGGTCGCTGTGGAAATTCACCGGGATATTGATGACGAAGGTGAACAGCCCGCTGTCCAGGCTGCGGTCCATCTGGTCGTAGGCCAACGGCACGGCCGCCTGGAATTCCGGCGGTTGCAGGGCTTCGGCGAGCTTGCGCGAGATCGGGCTGTGGTCCTCGTCGACCACGGCGACGCTGGCGTTGTGCACGCCGATCACCGAGCCCGCCGCCGGCATGTAGATCGCCACGCTGAAGGCATAGAGCAGGAACAGCAGCAGGACGCTGTCGTGGCGCAGGCTGGTCAGTTCCTTGAGGCCAAGGCGCAGGATATGGGCAAGACGCTGCATCAGGCCTCCTGTTTCTTCAGCATCACCAGGCTCAACCCGGTGAAGGCGGCGAAGAAGCCCAGCAGCGCCAGGCATTGCGGCCACAGCTCGCGCAGGTCGAGGGCCTTGGTGAAGGTGCCGACGGCGATATCGAGGAAGTAACCTGCCGGGAACAGCTGGCCCATCAGCGCCGCCGAGCCGTCGAGGGAGGAGCGCGGCACGATCAGCCCGGAAAACTGGATGGTTGGCAGGCTGGTGAGGATCATGGTGCCGAGGATCGCCGCGATCTGGGTGCGGGTGAAGGCCGAGATCAGCAGGCCGAGGCTGGTGGTCGCCAGCAGGTAGAGTACGCCGCCGCAGGCCAGGGCCAGGGCGCTGCCCTTGAACGGTACGCCGAACAGCCAGCGGTTCATGGCCACCAGCAGCGCCAGGTTGACCAGGCTCACCGCCAGGTAGGGCATCTGCTTACCGAGGAGGAATTCCAGGCGAGTCAGCGGCGTGGCGTAGAAGTTGGTGATCGAGCCCAGTTCCTTCTCGCGGACGATGCCCAGGGCAGTGAGCATTGCCGGGATGAAGGCCAGGATCAGCGCCATCACCCCGGGACCGATGGCGTTCACGCTGATCACGTCCTGGTTGTAGCGAAAGCGCGTCTCCAGCTTCACCGGCGCCTGACGTGGCTGTGCCGGGCTACTCAGAGCCGCCAGTTGCTCAAGGTTGGCCTGGTGCACGGCCTCGACATAGTTGCGGCTGGTTTCGGCGCGGAACGGCATACCGCCATCCAGCCACGCGGCGACCACTGGCTGGCGCCCGGCCAGCAGGTCGCGGCCAAAGCCGGGCGGTATCTCCAGGGCCAGCTTGATCTCCGAGCGCTGCAGACGCTGATGCAGTTGCTTCGGATCACGGATCGGCGGCTGTTCGGCGAAGTAGCGCGAACCGCGGAAGGCTTCCAGATAGGCGCGGCTCTGCGGGCTCTGGTCCTGGTCGTAGACGGCGAAGGCGAGGTTCTCCACGTCCAGGGAAATGCCGAAGCCGAAGATCACCATCATGAACAGCGCGCCGGCCAGGGCGAAGGCCAGGCGCACCTTGTCGCGCAACAGCTCCTTGCCTTCGCGGCTGGCAACGGCGACCAGGCGGGTCAGGCTGAAGCCCCGACGCGGCGGCGGGCTCGCGCTGGCCTCGGGCGTGTCGAGACTGGCCTCGGGCGTTTCCGGTGCGCCGCCCTGGGCCTGTTCCAGACAGGTGACGAAAGCGTCTTCCAGGGTTTCGCCGCCGTACTGCAGCCGCAGCGCTTGCGGTGTGTCGCAGGCCAGCACCTGGCCGGCGTGCATCAGGGAAATGCGGTCGCAGCGCAGGGCTTCGTTCATGAAGTGGGTGGAGAGGAAGATGGTCACGCCCTGGTCCCGTGACAGCTCGATCAGCAGCCGCCAGAAATCGTCGCGGGCGGCCGGGTCGACGCCCGAGGTGGGTTCGTCGAGGATCAGCACTTCCGGGCGGTGCAGTACCGCGACCGCGAGCGACAGGCGCTGGCGCAGGCCCAGGGGCAGGGCACCGGACTGCTGGTCGGCGATATCGCCGAGGTCGAAGCGCTCGATCAGCTCGGCGATGCGCGGGGCGCTGTCGGCCTTGCTCAGGTCGAACAGCCGCGCGTGCAGCTCCAGGTTCTGGCGCACGCTCAGTTCGCCGTACAGCGAGAAGCTCTGCGACATGAAGCCGACCCGCTTGCGTGTGGCAAGGTCCCTGGCGTCCACCGGGCGGCCGAGCAGGGTGGCGCTGCCTTCGCTGGCCGGCATCAGGCCGGTTAGGACCTTCATCGTGGTGGTCTTGCCGCAGCCGTTGGAGCCGAGGAAACCGAAGATTTCGCCGCGGCCGATGGCGAAGCTGACCTTGTTCACCGCCGTGAAGTCGCCGAAGCGCAGGGTCAGTTCATGGGCCTCGATGGCGATGCTGGCATCGCTGGCATCTCGCGGCGGGATGCGCAGTGGTTCCACGTCTTGACCGCTGTCGCCCTGGAAATGGGTGAAAGCTTCGTCCAGCTTGCCGCTGGCGGTGACCTCGGCCAGTTTCACGCTGGGCCCGGCGGCGATCAGCTTGCCGCGGTCGAGCATCAGGCAGTGCTCGAACTGCTCGGCCTCTTCCATGTAGGCCGTGGCCACCAGCAGGGTCAGTTGCGGGCGCTGCTGGCGCACGCTGTCCACCAACTCCCAGAAGCGCCGCCGCGATAGCGGGTCGACGCCGGTGGTGGGCTCGTCGAGGATCAGCAGGTCCGGCTCGTGGATCAGGGCGCAGCACAGGCCGAGCTTCTGCTTCATGCCGCCAGACAGCTTGCCTGCCGGCCGCTCGGCGAAGCGCAGCAGGTCGGTGGCCGCCAGCAGGGTGTGCATGCGCGCCTCGCACTCGGCGCGGGACAGGCCGAACAAGGTGGCGAAGAAGCGGATGTTCTCGCTGATCGACAGGTCCGGGTACAGGTTGCCGCCCAGGCCCTGGGGCATGAAGGCGATGCGCGGGTACAGGCTGGCGCGGTGCGAGCGGCGCTGGATCGGGCCGCCGAGCACCTCGAGCTCGCCCTGCTGCAGCTTCTTCACCCCGGCGATCAGACCGAGCAGGGTGGATTTGCCGGCGCCGTCCGGGCCGATCAGCCCGCAGCGGGTGCCAGCGGGCAGTTCGAAGGCGATATCCTGCAGGGCTTGCAGCGCGCCGTAGCGATGCTCGATACCGCTGGCACGCAGGGCCGGAGCGTTCATTGCAGGTTGACCGGCCAGTCTACGGGGGCCGTTCGCACATAGCCGGCGCCGGGCATGCCGGGCTTGGCCTGGGGCACGGCGTCGGGCGCGGTCAGGCGCAGCTTGACGCGGAACACCAGCTTCTGCCGCTCGTCACGGGTTTCCACCTGCTTGGGGGTGAACTGGGCCTTGGCCGCGACGAAGGCGATCCTCGCTGGCAGTGCCTGCTCGGGCAGGGCGTCGAGGACGATGCGGGCCTCGTCGCCCACGGTGAGCCGACCTGTGGTGGAGGCAGGCAGATAGAGGTTCATGTACTGGTCGCTGGGATCAATCAGCAACAGCACGCGGCCACCGGCGCCGAGCACTTCGCCAGGTTCGGCCAGGCGCAACTGGATCACGCCGTCGAGGGGCGCGCGCAGGCTGCTGTCATCGATTTCGCTGGTCAGTTGCGCGACCTGGGCCTCGGCTGCACCAATTGCCGCCTTGATCGCCGCCAGTTGCGCGCGGGCCGCGACCACCGCCGAGTTGCTGGTGTCGAAGCGCGCCTGTTGCTGGTCGAGCAACTGCTGGCTGGCGTATTTGCGCTGGAACATTTCCTTGATCCGCTTCAGTTCCTGGCTGGCCAGCAACTGCTCGCTCTGGCGCAGTTGCACGGTGGCCTGGGCGGCGGCGTGGTTTTCCCGGGCACGCGCCACTTCGGCTTCGGCCTGGGCGCGCTGGGCTTCGAGGGTGCGGGTATCGATGCGCGCGAGAAGCTGGCCGCGGCTGACCTTGTCGCCTTCGTCCACAAGGACTTCGGCGAGGCGCCCGGGTACCTTGCTGGCGATCTGCACTTCGGTGGCTTCGAGGCGCCCGTTGCCCATGGCCAGGCCTTCGGGAAGGCGGTCGTGCAGGGATTTCCAGTAGCCCAGGCCACCGGCGGCGACCAGGAGTGCGATCAGCGCGCCGGCGAACAGTCGGGGCGTACGTTGGCTCTTCGACATGATTCTGCGTCCTGTTGCATACACGTCTGATTGTGACGTGCCGCCTGCCTTGGCGGATTGATTCGCGTCAAATGAGCCCCGATCCTACGCCGTTCAGCGAAGATTGAGTATTGCCGCCCATTGATCCGCTGTGACTGGCATCACAGACAGACGACTGCCTTTCTGCACCAGCGGCAGTTCGGCCAGTGCCGCCTGCTGCTTCAGGTAGCCCAGGCCAAGGACCTTGCGGAAGGTTTCCACATGGGCGACGTCCACGGCGCTCCACGGGTTCTTCTCGGCGTTGGCCTTGGGGTCGTGGTAATGGCTTTCCGGGTCGAGGGCGGTCGGGTCCGGGTAGGCGGCATTGCTGATCCGCGCGATACCGGCGATACCCGGCTCGGGGCAGCTTGAGTGATAGAAGAAGAACTCGTCGCCGACTGCCATCGCACGCATGAAATTGCGCGCCTGGTAGTTGCGCACACCGTCCCAGCGGGCCTCGCCGAGACGGGCCAGATCTTCGATGGACAGCTCGTCGGGTTCGGATTTCATCAGCCAATAGGCCATGGGTTCAGCTCCTTCATCGTTCTGAAACAACCTGTTGCATCAAACCGACGACTGGCTGACGTCAAGGTTTGCGTGCGGACGAATGTTGTCGGAAAATGCGCCAATTTTGAGCTTGACGCTGCTGCACGGCCTATAACAAGAACCGCTGCGGACATCGTGATGAGTTTGCCTTAGGGGGGCAATCGATGAATCGCAAACCGGATTTGTTCTGGGTACTTGTTTTTGTGTTCGGTCTTGGCGTGGTCACCACCGGTTACGCCCAGAGCCTGTGGGAGCGCAATGCCGACGCCGCGTACCAGATGCCGGTAGCTCCCGCGCAAGCCCAGGCCAAGCGTTGAGCCGGCGCCTCTTGTCAGCGCGCCAGGTACCAGCTTCTGTCCGATACGGTTCCCTGTAGGGGAACGTCCCAACTGGCTTGTGCCAGTCGCTCCACCTTCTGGCATTCGTGTGCCAGTCCCAGCAGCAAGGGTTTCTTCCACGTCTTGCGGCGGCCTTGGTAGGCCAGGCTGCGATCGTAGAAACCACCGCCCATGCCCAGGCGTCCGCCCGTTTCGTCGAATCCCACCAGCGGCAGCAGGATCAGATCCAGCGCCCAGATCGGCCGTTGTCGCGCCAGGCTGATGGGCGGCTCGGGGATGCGGAAGCGGTTGGGTCGCAGCTTTTCCCCATGCTCGAAGCGTTGGAAAGCCATCTTGGTCCGCGGCCAGGCGTGCAGCACCGGCAGGTAGGTGAACTTGCCACGGCGCTGCGCCTCGCGCAGGAGCAGGCGCGGGTCTATCTCGCTGTCGTTGGGCAGGTACAGGGCAATGTGCTTCGCGCGGCGGAACAGTGGATGCTGCGCCAGTTGGCGGTACAGGCCGCGGGCGGCGCGCCGCTGCTCGGCTGGCGTCAGGGCACGACGGGCATCTCGGAGCAGGCGGCGAAGTTGGGGGCGGGTAAGCGACGCGGTGTCGGTCATGGCACTGGCCCTTGGAGCAGACGTCATGGCGTGACGTTGCGGATGCCCGCGCGGCAGGAGGAAAAGGCGCGAGCAATGAAAAACAGGCTCCCCGACGAACCGCTGTCGGTGTAGCCCTTGAACCCGAAAGTTCAAGGTGGAGATTGCAGGGGGCGTTAAGGCTTTCCGTCAAGCGGACATGCACACCGGCCCCAACGTGCAACCCCCGTGGTTGTGCGTATCGGCTCAGGGACATGACCGACTGGCAAGCACTCCAGGGAGTGGGGCGGAGTATACAGAAACTTAGTTGCTTTTTGTATCCGCGTCGTCGGCCAAGGCCTGGTCCACGCGCTCCAGCAGGTCGCGCACCTGCTCACGGGTCGCGCCGCCACTCTGTGCGTCCGGGCGCTCCTGGTTGTGCAGCAGGTCGTGGGTGATGTTCAGCGCCGCCATCACGGCGATGCGGTCAGCACCGATCACCTTGCCGCTGCTGCGGATCTCGCGCATCTTGCCGTCCAGGTAGCGAGCCGCGCTGATCAGGTTGCTGCGCTCTTCCGGCGGGCAGATGATCGAATACTCTTTGTCGAGGATCTGCACGGTGACGTTGTTCGGTGAACTCATGAGTCTTGCTCCAGGGCCTTGAGCCGCGAAATCATCGATTCGACTTTCTGTCGCGCGATTTCGTTTTTTTCGATGAGGTGGGCACGCTCCTCGCGCCAGGATTTTTCCTGCACGGATAGGAGTGCATTTTGCCGTTTTAGTTGCTCGACCCGCTCGATCAGCAGTTCGAGGCGGCTCTTCAGCGTTTGCAGCTCGTCTTCTTGCATTGCTCGCCACTCGGTTCGGTCCGACCCGGAATCCTGCCTCCGGCACCTGCGTAATTGCCCGCGTCGATGGTCTTGGCGCGCCTGCCGGTGCTAGGATACAAGGCCTTCATTCTAGTCATTGCGCCGTCTGGCGCCTAGTTGCCCATGCCTACTACCAATTCGCCGTACACCGCCTTCGCCACCCTGCTCAGCAGCAACGGCCATCCTGTTTCCCCCGCTGAACTGCACGGCCTGTTGCTCGGCCGCAGCTGCGCCGGCGCCGGTTTCGACGTCGACAGCTGGCTGGCCGATGCCGCCCAGCTGCTGGAAAGCGAACCGGTAGACAACGTGCGCAACGCTTTGATCGGCCTGCAGGAAATGGTCAAGGCCGAACTGACCGGCGAAGATATCACCATCGTCCTGCTCCTGCCGGGCGACGACCAGCCTCTGACCGAGCGCGCCGCAGCCCTGGGCCAGTGGTGCCAGGGCTTCCTCAGCGGTTTCGGCCTGAACGCCGGCGGCAAGGACCTGAGCAGCGAAGTCAACGAAGTGCTGCAGGACCTCAGCGCCATTTCGCAAGTCCAGGACGCCCTGGAAGAATCCGAAGACGGCGAAAGCGACTATATGGAAGTGATGGAGTACCTGCGCGTTGCGCCGCTGCTGCTCTACACAGAGCTGGCCAAGCCGGTCGCAGCCACCGCCAAACCTTCCTTGCACTGAGGCCGAACAGGGGTTCCCCGTGGCAGTCACCCATATCCCGAAAGCGGAATACGCCAAGCGCCGCAAGGCGCTGATGGCGCAGATGGAACCCAACAGCATCGCCATCCTGCCGGCGGCCGCGGTTGCCATTCGCAACCGTGACGTCGAGCACGTCTATCGCCAGGACAGCGACTTCCAGTACCTCAGTGGCTTCCCCGAGCCCGAGGCGGTGATCGCCCTGATTCCCGGGCGCGAGCATGGCGAGTACGTGCTGTTCTGCCGCGAGCGCAACCCCGAACGCGAACAATGGGACGGCCTGCGCGCCGGCCAGGAAGGCGCGGTGCGCGACTTCGGTGCCGACGACGCCTTCCCCATCAGCGATATCGACGACATCCTGCCCGGCCTGATCGAAGGTCGCGATCGGGTCTACTCGGCCATGGGCAGCAACGCCGAGTTCGACCGGCGGCTGATGGAGTGGATCAACGTGATCCGCTCCAAGGCGCGCCTGGGCGCGTCGCCGCCGAACGAATTCGTTGCCCTGGATCATCTGCTGCACGACATGCGCCTGTATAAATCGGCGGCGGAAGTGAAGGTGATGCGCGAGGCCGCGACGATTTCCGCGCGGGCCCACGTGCGGGCCATGCAGGCCTGCCGCGCCGGCCTGCACGAATTCAGCCTGGAAGCCGAGCTGGACTACGAGTTCCGCAAGGGCGGGGCGAAGATGCCGGCCTACGGCTCGATCGTCGCCGCCGGGCGCAACAGCTGCATTCTTCACTACCAGCAAAACGACGCGCCGTTGAAGGACGGCGACCTGGTGCTGATCGACGCCGGTTGCGAGATCGACTGCTACGCCAGCGACATCACCCGCACCTTCCCGGTCAGCGGCGTGTTCTCGGCGGAGCAGAAGGCGATCTACGAGTTGGTGCTCAAGGCCCAGGAAGCTGCGTTCGCCGAGATCGCCCCGGGCAAGCACTGGAACCATGCTCATGAAGCGACGGTCCGGGTGATCACCGAGGGACTGGTGGAACTGGGCCTGCTCAAGGGCGATGTCGACGAACTGATCGAGAGCGAGGCCCATCGGGCTTTCTACATGCACCGCGCCGGACACTGGCTGGGCATGGATGTACATGATGTCGGCGAGTACAAGGTCGGTGGTCAGTGGCGCGTGCTCGAACCGGGCATGGCCCTGACGGTCGAACCGGGTATCTACATCGCAGCAGACAACCAGAGCGTCGCGAAGAAGTGGCGTGGTATCGGTGTACGAATCGAGGATGACGTGGTGGTAACCCGAAACGGCTGTGAAATCCTGACCTCCGGCGTGCCCAAGACGGTCGCCGAGATCGAGGCGCTGATGGCCGCTGCGCGAAGCCCGGCCGCATGAACCGGGCCAATCTGGCAATCATCGGCGGCGGCCTGGTCGGCGCCAGTCTCGCCTTGGCTTTGCAGGCCGGGGCCCGCGAACGCGGCTGGAAGATCCTGCTGATCGAGCCGTTCGCCCCTGGCGACAGCTTCCAGCCCAGCTATGACGCACGTTCCTCGGCGCTGTCCTTTGGCACCCGACAGATCTACGAACGCTTGGGCCTGTGGCAGACCATCAGCCGCCGCGCCGAGCCGATCCGCCAGATCCAGGTCTCCGACCGCGGCCGCTTCGGCGCCACCCGCCTCGACGCCCTCGAAGAAGGCGTGCCGGCCTTGGGCTACGTGGTGGAGAACGCCTGGCTCGGCCAGTGCCTGTGGCAGGCCCTCGACGCCGAGGTGGTGAGCTGGCGCTGCCCGGCGGAAGTCACGGCGATGCAGCCGCTCGGCGATGGTTACCGCCTCTCTCTCAACGATGAAACCCAGGTCGATTGCGACCTGGCCGTACTGGCCGATGGCGGGCGTTCCGGCCTGCGCGAGCAACTGGGCATCCATGTCCAGCAGCGGCCTTACCACCAGAGCGCGCTGATCGCCAATATCACCCCGGGCGAGGCCCATTGTGGCCAAGCCTTCGAGCGCTTCACCGACGACGGCCCGATGGCCCTGCTGCCGCTGCCAGAAAACCGCTGCGCCCTGGTCTGGACCCGCGCCGGGATGGATGCCAAGCGCCTCGCCGAACTTGACGAGCGCAGCTTCCTTGCCGAGCTTCAGGGCGTGTTCGGCTACCGCCTCGGCGCCCTGCGCCAGGTTGGCGCACGGCACCTGTACCCGCTGACGCTGGTGGAAGCCCAGGAGCAGGTCCGCCCGCATCTGGTGGTGCTGGGCAACGCCGCCCACAGCCTGCACCCGATCGCTGGCCAGGGCTTCAACCTGTCGCTGCGTGACGTACAGTCGCTGGCCGATGGCCTGCTTGCCGGTCCGGACACCCCCGGCGACTTCGCCACCCTGCGTGCCTACCGCGAACGCCAGCGCCTGGACCAGGACCTCACCGTCGGTTTTTCCGACAAGGTCACCCGCCTGTTCGGCACCGCCCAGCCGCTGATCGCCACCGGACGCAACCTCGGCCTGCTCGGTCTCGACCTGTTGCCGCCGGCCAAGCGCTGGTTCGCCCGCCAGGCCATGGGCCTGGGCACCCGCCCCGACCTCCAGGGCAAGGCATGACCCCTTCTT
The DNA here is from genome assembly GCF_059379395.1 of Pseudomonas sp. Con_6. Taxonomy (NCBI): domain Bacteria; kingdom Pseudomonadati; phylum Pseudomonadota; class Gammaproteobacteria; order Pseudomonadales; family Pseudomonadaceae; genus Pseudomonas; species Pseudomonas sp. Con_6. Next base: position 346,853 of record NZ_CM182011.1, read on the forward strand.
TCTCTCACGTGGAACAGGCTTGAAGCATGGACATGCGCGCGGATCTGTTGATTGTCGGTGCCGGTATGGTCGGCAGCGCCCTGGCCCTGGCCTTGCAGCACAGCGGCCTGGAAATCCTCCTGCTGGATGGCAGCCCGCTGTCGGTGCAGCGCTTCGACGCTGACGCCCCATTCGAGCCGCGGGTCAGCGCCCTGTCGGCGGCCAGCCAGCGCATCCTTGAGCGCCTCGGCGCATGGGAAGGCATCAGCGCGCGGCGGACCAGCCCCTATTCGGACATGCATGTCTGGGACGGCAGCGGCACTGGCCAGATCCACTTCTCCGCGGCCAGCGTGCACGCCGAGGCCTTGGGGCACATCGTCGAGAACCGCGTGGTCCAGGACGGCCTGCTGGAGCGCCTGCACGACAGCGAGATCGGCCTGCTGGCCAACGCCCGCCTGGAACGCATGCGCCGCTCCGGCGACGAGTGGCTGCTGACCCTCGCCGACGGTCGCAACCTGCGCGCGCCGCTGGTAATCGCCGCTGACGGCGCCAATTCGGCGGTGCGCCGCCTGACCGGCTGCGAAACCCGCGAATGGGATTACCTGCATCACGCCATCGTCACCAGCGTGCGCTGCGCCAGACCACACCAGGCCACGGCCTGGCAGCGCTTCACCGATGAGGGGCCGCTGGCTTTCCTGCCGCTGTCGCGTGATGGCAAGCAGGACTGGTGCTCGATCGTCTGGTCGACCACGCCGGAGCAGGCCGAACGGCTGATGGCGCTGCCGGACGAGGCCTTCTGCGTCGAGCTCGAACGTGCCTTCGAAGGCCGCCTGGGCGAAGTGCTGGGAGCCGACCCGCGGCTCTGCGTGCCGCTGCGCCAGCGCCACGCCAAGCGCTACGTGGCCGAGGGCCTGGCGCTGATCGGCGATGCCGCGCACACCATCCATCCGCTGGCGGGGCAGGGCGTCAATCTTGGCTTCCTCGATGCCGCCGTTCTTGCCGAAGTGCTGCTGGCCGCCTACGAACGCGGCGAGCGCCTGGCCGATGTACGCGTGCTGAGCCGCTTCGAGCGCCGGCGCATGCCGCACAACCTGGCCTTGATGGCCGCGATGGAAGGGTTCGAGCGCCTGTTCCAGGCCGATCCGCTGCCGCTGCGCTGGTTGCGCAACAGTGGCCTGAAATGGGTCGAGCAGATGCCTGAGGCCAAGGCGCTGTTCGTGCGCCAGGCGCTGGGTTTGAGCGGCGACCTGCCGGAACTCGCCAAGGCCTGATCCCTTCACACAATCTCCGCAACATCTGGTAACTCCTCGGTTCGCCGTTCGGTTTGAGAAGGCAAATGACATTAACTACCATTTGCGCCTCATTTCGATACCGAGGAGCGCCACCGATGTCGCCACGCAAGCAACTGTTCGCTGCCCTGACCCTCTCCCTGTTCGGTGGCGCTGCCCAGGCGGCGGACGAAGTGGTGGTTTATTCCTCGCGCATCGACGAGCTGATCAAGCCGGTATTCGACGCCTACACCGCCAAGACCGGGGTGAAGATCAAGTTCATCACCGACAAGGAAGCCCCGCTGATGCAGCGGATCAAGGCCGAGGGCGAGAACGGCGTGGCCGACCTGCTGCTCACCGTCGACGCCGGCAACCTCTGGCAGGCCGAGCAGATGGGCATCCTGCAGCCGATCAAGTCGCCTGTGATCGATGCCAACATCCCGCCGCAATACCGCGCGTCTTCCCATGACTGGACCGGCCTGAGCCTGCGCGCGCGGACCATCGTCTACTCCACCGAGCGGGTCAAGCCTGCCGAGCTGAGCACCTACGAGGCGTTGGCCGACAAGCAATGGGAAGGTCGCCTGTGCCTGCGCACGGCGAAGAAGGTCTACAACCAGTCGCTGACCGCGACCATGATCGAGACCCACGGCGAGGCGAAAACCGAGGAACTGGTCAAGGGCTGGGTCAACAACCTCTCCACCGACGTGTTTTCCGACGACAACGCGGTGGTCAATGCCATCGCCGCTGGCCAGTGCGATGTCGGCATCGTCAACACCTACTACTACGGGCGACTGCACCAGGCCAATCCGAAACTGCCGGTCAAGCTGTTCTGGCCTAACCAGGGCGACCGCGGGGTGCACGTCAACCTGTCCGGCATCGGCCTGACCAAGCACGCGCCGCACCCGGAGGCGGCCAAGGCGCTGGTGGAATGGATGACCGGTGAAGAGGCGCAGAAGATGTTCGCTGCCATCAACCAGGAGTTCCCGGCCAACCCGAAAGTCGCGCCGTCCGAGGAAGTGGCAGCCTGGGGCAGCTTCAAGGCCGACACCCTGCCGGTTGAGGTGGCGGGCAAGCGCCAGGCTGAAGCGATTCGCTTGATGGATCGGGCTGGCTGGAACTGAGGTTCAGCCCTTATTCTTGCCGGGTCCTTGAGGCCCTATCGCTGGCAAGCCAGCTCCCACAATCCCTGTGGGAGCTGGCTTGCCAGCGATAGGGCCAGCAAAAACACCACATCCCTAAGAGACCCACCCTTGTCCCGCCCCACCCAACGCCGCTGGTACCCGCTGGTCTTCGCCATCGCTGCGCTGGTGATGCTGCCCCTGAGCGTGCTTGTGCTGTCCTGGCAGAGCATCGACACGCAGATCTGGTCGCACCTGCTCGACACCCAGATGAGCCGCCTGCTGGGCAATACCCTGACCCTGGTGCTAGGTGTCGGCATCGGCGTGACGGTCCTCGGCGTCAGCCTGGCCTGGCTCACCAGCCTCTGCGAATTCCCCGGACGACGCTGGCTCGACTGGGCGCTGATGCTGCCCTTCGCCATCCCCGCCTATGTCCTGGCCTTCGTCTTCGTCGGTCTGCTGGATTTCTCCGGGCCGGTGCAGACCCTGCTGCGCGAGTGGTTCGGGCCGATGCGCCTGCCGCGTGTGCGCTCTACCGGCGGCGTGATCACCGTCCTGGTGCTGGTGTTCTACCCCTACGTCTACCTGCTGGCGCGCAACGCCTTCCTCGCCCAGGGCAAGGGCCTGATGGAAGCGGCGCGGGTCCTCGGGCAGTCGCCGCTACAGGCGTTCTGGCGCGTCGGCCTGCCGATGGCGCGTCCGGCGATCCTTGCCGGCCTGGCCCTGGCGCTGATGGAAACCCTGGCCGACTTCGGCGCCGTCTCGGTGTTCAACTTCGACACCTTCACCACCGCCATCTACAAGACCTGGTATGGCTTCTTCAGTCTGTCCAGCGCCGCCCAGCTGGCCAGCCTGCTGCTGCTCGCGGTGATGCTGGTGCTCTACGGCGAACGCCGCGCCCGTGGCGCCGTGCGCAGCAGCAACGAGCGCCCGCGGGGCAAGGCGTTGTATCACTTGCGCGGAATCAAGGCCGCCGCTGCCAGCGGCTGGTGCCTGCTGGTGTTTGCCTGCGCCTTCGTGGTCCCGGTGCTGCAATTGCTGACGTGGTTCTGGCAGCGCGGTCGCTTCGACCTCGACGAACGCTACAGCGCCCTGATCCTGCACACCCTCTACCTCGGCGCGGCCGCCGCGCTGCTCACGGTCGCCGTGGCGCTGCTGCTGGCCTTCGCCCGGCGCCAGTCCTCGGCGCCGACGATCCGCGCCGGGGTCAGCCTGGCCAACCTCGGCTACGCGCTGCCCGGCTCGGTGCTGGCGGTAGCGATCATGCTGGCCTTCAGTTACCTCGATCGCGAACTGGTCATTCCGTTGTCCAGCTGGCTAGGCGGGGCCGGCAAGCCGCTGTTGTTGGGCAGCCTGGCCGCCTTGCTGCTGGCCTACCTGGTGCGCTTCATCGCGGTGGCCTACGGGCCGCTGGAAAACAGCCTCGGACGGATTCGTCCGTCGCTGCCGGAAGCAGCACGCAGCCTGGGTGTCAGTGGGCCGGGATTGTTTTTCAAGGTGTATCTCCCGCTGCTGGTGCCAGGGGCGTTGAGCGCGGCGTTGCTGGTCTTCGTCGATGTGCTCAAGGAAATGCCGGCGACCCTGCTGATGCGCCCCTTCGGCTGGGACACCCTGGCGGTGCGGGTCTTCGAGATGACCAGCGAAGGGGAGTGGGCGCGGGCCTCGCTGCCGGCGTTGACCCTGGTCCTGGTCGGCCTGCTGCCGGTCATCGGTTTGATTCGGCGTTCGGCCCGGCACCCGGGTCAGAGTGACTGACGGATGCCACCTGGCTTCCTTGCGGATACAATGCGCGGCATTCGCTACGGCCGGTCCCTGGCCGGGTAGCCGGAACGCTACCGTCAGCCGTAGCTTCGCCACGCCCGGAAGGAGAAACCCATGGGACAGCGTACGCCTCTGTATGACCTGCACCTGGCGCTTGGCGCCAAGATGGTCGATTTTGGCGGTTGGGATATGCCCCTGCATTACGGCTCGCAGGTCGAGGAACACCACCAGGTGCGCCGCGACTGCGGAGTCTTCGACGTCTCTCACATGACCGTCATCGATATCGCCGGAGTCGATGCCACGCACTGGCTGCGTCATCTGCTGGCCAACGATGTCGCCCGCCTCGACCAGAGCGGCAAGGCCCTCTACAGCACTTTGCTCAACGATGCGGGCGGGGTGATCGACGACCTTATCGTCTACCGCCTCGACGATGGCTATCGCGTGGTAGTCAACGCCGCCACTCGCGACAAGGTCCTGGCCTGGCTCGAAGCGCGCCGCAGTGGCTTCGAGGTGCAGTACCGCGAGCGTCCGGAACTGGCGATCCTCGCCATCCAGGGCCCGCTGGCGCGGGAAAAGGTCGCCGAGCTGCTCAGCGCGCCGCGCGCCGCCCTGATTCGCGACTTGAAGCCGTTTGAAGGCCGCTTCGAGGGCGACTGGTTCATCGCCCGCACCGGCTACACCGGCGAGGACGGCCTGGAGATCATTCTGCCAGCCCTGCAGGCCCCGGCCTTTTTCAACGACCTGGTCGGTGCCGGCATCGCCCCCAGCGGCCTCGGTGCCCGCGATACCCTGCGTCTCGAGGCCGGAATGAATCTGTACGGCAACGATATCGACGAAGACCATTCCCCGCTGACCTCGAACCTGGCCTGGAGCATCGCCTGGGAGCCCGCAGAGCGCGATTTCATCGGGCGCCAGGCGCTGGACGCCGAGAAACTCCGCGGGGTGACCTCGAAACTGGTGGGCCTGGTGCTGGAAGAGCGCGGCGTCCTGCGTGCTCACCAGGTGGTTCGTGTTGCGGAAGTTGGCGAAGGAGAGATTACCAGTGGTAGTTTCTCGCCTACGCTGAGCAAGGCGATCGCGCTGGCGCGCCTGCCGATGGCCACCGCTGACCGGGCCGAGGTGGAAATCCGCGGCAAGTGGTACCCGGTGCGCGTGGTCAAGCCGACGTTCGTGCGCCACGGCAGAATTCTGATCTGATATCCATTCCGGCGGGCCGACCGCTAACCTGTTGAGGAAAAGACAAACATGAGCAATATCCCCGCTGATCGGCGTTACGCCGAAAGTCATGAATGGGCGAAGCTGGAAGCCGACGGAACGGTCACGGTGGGTATCAGTGACCACGCCCAGCAAGCTCTGGGTGACGTGGTGTACGTCGAACTGACCGAAATCGGCAAGGTTTTCGGCCAAGGCGACGCTGCCGGTGTCGTTGAATCGGTGAAGGCTGCTTCGGACATCTACTCGCCCGTCAGCGGCGAAATCATTGCCGTCAACGAAGACCTCAGCGACAGCCCTGAACTGCTCAACGAAGAACCTTACGGATCCTGGATCTTCAAGCTGAAACCGTCCGACAAATCCGAACTGGACAAGCTGCTGGACGCAGAAGGCTACGCAGCGCTCATCGGCGACTGAATCCATTTGGGGCCGCAGAGCGGCCCCAAAACGTATTTTTCCTACGCAATCGGCAATCCCTTCCTAGACTCTAATGGCCCCGACACCCATCGGGGCTTGGTCTAGGAAGAGAGAGCCGCTATGTCCCTGTTGCCGTCCCTGAGCCAACTGCACGACACCAATCCGTTCCTGCGCCGTCACCTCGGCCCCGATGCCGCCGAGCAGCAAGCCATGCTCGACGTTCTGGGCGTTGCCAGCCGTACCGAGTTGATCGAACAGACTGTGCCGCCCGCCATCCGCTTCAATCGCCCCCTGGCCTTGCCGCCGGCCCTGGATGAACAGGCCGCGCTGGAGCGCCTGCGTGGCTACGCCGAACAGAACCAGCGCTGGACCAGCTTGATCGGCATGGGCTACCACGGCACCCGTACGCCGACGGTGATTCTGCGCAACGTCCTGGAAAATCCGGGCTGGTACACCGCCTACACGCCCTACCAGCCGGAAATCGCCCAAGGCCGCCTGGAGGCTTTGCTGAACTTCCAGCAGATGGTCATCGACCTTACCGGGCTCGATCTGGCCAACGCCTCGTTGCTCGACGAAGCCACTGCTGCCGGCGAAGCCATGGCCTTGGCCAAGCGGGTGAGCAAGTCGCGCAGCAATCGCTTCTTCGCCGACGAGCATTGCCATCCGCAGACGCTTTCGGTGCTGCAGACCCGTGCCGAGGGCTTCGGTTTCGAACTGGTAGTGGATGCGTTGGACAACCTCGACCAGCACGACGTGTTCGGCGCCCTGCTGCACTACCCCAACACCCATGGCGGCGTACACGACCTGCGCCCTGCCATCCAGCACCTGCACAGCCAGCAGGCCATCGCCTGTGTCGCCGCCGACCTGCTCAGCCTGTTGCTGCTGACCCCGCCGGGGGAGCAGGGCGCTGACGTGGTGCTCGGCTCGACCCAGCGTTTCGGCGTGCCCATGGGTTACGGTGGCCCGCATGCCGCGTATTTCGCCTGCCGCGACGAGTTCAAGCGGGCCATGCCGGGACGCATCATCGGCGTGTCCAAAGACGTTCGTGGCAACCTGGCGCTGCGCATGGCCCTGCAGACCCGTGAACAGCATATCCGCCGCGAGAAGGCCAACTCGAACATCTGCACGGCTCAGGTCCTGCTGGCCAATATCGCCGGCTTCTATGCGGTCTATCACGGGCCTGACGGACTGCGACGCATCGCCCAGCGGGTACACCGGTTGACCACGATCCTCGCCGCTGGCCTGGAGCGCAATGGCGTGAAGCGCCTCAACACGCACTTCTTCGACACCCTGACCCTGGAGGTCGGCGGCAGTCAGACCGCGATCATCCAGAGCGCCGAGGCTGCGCGCATCAACCTGCGCATCCTCGGTCGCGGCCACCTCGGCGTGAGCCTCGACGAGACCTGCGACGAAAGCACCGTGCTGCGCCTGTTCGACATCTTCCTCGGCGTCGACCACGGCCTGCGGGTCGAGGACCTGGACGCCGAGGATCTGCCCGCTGGCATCCCCGATGACCTGTTGCGCCGCACCGATTACCTGACCCACCCGGTGTTCAACCTGCACCACAGCGAAACCGAGATGCTGCGCTACCTCAAACAGCTGGAGAACAAGGATCTGGCCCTCAACCAGTCGATGATCCCGCTGGGCTCCTGCACCATGAAGCTCAATGCCAGCAGCGAAATGATCCCGATCACCTGGCCCGGCTTCGCCGAGTTGCACCCCTTCGTCCCGGTGGAGCAGGCCACGGGCTACAAGGCGCTGATCGACGAACTGGAAAGCTGGCTGTGTGCGATCACCGGCTTCGACGCCATCTGCATGCAGCCCAACTCCGGCGCCCAGGGCGAGTACGCCGGGCTGCTGGCGATCCGCAAGTACCACCAGAGCCGCCAGCAGGGGCAGCGTGATATCTGCCTGATTCCCGCTTCGGCCCACGGCACCAACCCGGCGTCGGCGCAGATGGCCGGCATGCAGGTGGTGATCGTGGCCTGCGACAACGCCGGCAACGTCGACCTGGAAGATCTCAAGGCCAAGGCGAAAGAGGCAGGGGAACGGTTGTCGTGCCTGATGGCCACCTATCCGTCGACCCACGGCGTTTACGAGGAAGGCATCAGCGAAATTTGCGAGGTTATCCACAGCCATGGCGGTCAGGTCTACATGGACGGCGCCAACCTCAATGCCCAGGTGGGCCTGGCGCGGCCCGCAGATATCGGGGCCGATGTTTCGCATATGAACCTGCACAAGACCTTCTGTATTCCTCACGGGGGCGGCGGGCCGGGCATGGGGCCGATCGGCGTGCGCGCACACCTGGCGCCGTTCGTCGCCAGCCACCCGGTGATCCCGGTGCCGGGACCGGACCCCCAGAACACGGCGGTCAGCGCTGCGCCCTGGGGCAGTGCGAGCATCTTGCCGATCAGCTGGATGTACATCGCCATGATGGGCCCGCAGTTGGCGGATGCCAGCGAGGTGGCGATTCTTTCCGCCAACTACCTGGCCGAGCGCCTGGGCGGGGCTTTCCCGGTGCTGTACCGCGGGCGCAACGAGCGTGTGGCCCATGAATGCATCCTCGATTTGCGACCGCTCAAGGCGGCAACCGGGATCAGCGAGGAGGATGTGGCCAAGCGCCTGATGGACTATGGCTTCCATGCCCCGACCATGTCGTTTCCGGTGCCGGGGACGCTGATGGTCGAGCCGACCGAGAGCGAGCCGAAGGCCGAGCTGGACCGCTTCGTCGAAGCGATGCTGAGCATCCGTGCGGAAATCGCCGAGGTGCAGAACGGCAACTGGCCGGCGGAGGACAACCCGCTCAAGCGCGCGCCGCATACCCTGGCGGATGTGCTCGGGGTGTGGGACCGGCCGTACAGCCTGGAACAGGCGGTAGCGCCAAGCGCACATGCCCGGGCGCACAAGTACTGGCCGGCGGTGAACCGGGTGGACAATGTCTATGGGGACCGGAACCTGTTCTGTGCTTGTGTGCCGGTGGAGGAATATCGCTGAGGGCTCATGGCGCAGCCCATGATTTATTGATCTGGCACGAACCTGTGGGAGCGGTCATGCGCAGATCAGGTCGATCTCGGTCATGCTGGTGATTCCGGCGGCGACCTTGCGTTCGCCGGCCTCACGCAGCCCCTCCATCCCCAGATCCCGCGCCTTGCGCCGCAGCACCTGCACATCGCACTCCGCCCCGATCAACGCCCGGAGCCCATCCTCCAGCTCCAGCACCTCATAAACTCCGGTCCGCCCGCGATAGCCGGTCTGCCGGCATTCCCGGCACCCATCCCCCGTCTTGCACGCCGGACACAGTACCCGTACCAGCCGCTGCGCCATCACTCCCACCAGCGTTGCCTTGATCAAATAATGAGCAACTCCTAACTCCAACAACCGCCCGATCGCTCCGCAGGCATCGTTGGTATGCAGGCTGGACAGCACCAGGTGCCCGGTCAGCGCCGCCTGGATCGCCACTTGCGCGGTTTCCAGATCGCGGATCTCGCCGACCATCATGATGTCCGGGTCCTGGCGCAGCAGGGCGCGCACGCCGTTGGCGAAGTCGAGGCCGATGCCCGGCTGGACCTGGGTCTGGTTGAAAGCCGGCTCGACCATCTCGATCGGGTCTTCCAGCGTACACACGTTGACCTGCGGCGTGGCCAGTTGCTTGAGTGCGCTGTACAGGGTGCTGGTCTTGCCCGACCCGGTCGGCCCGGTGACCAGAATGATGCCGTGGGGCCGGCTCAGCATCGCCTGCCAGCGCGCCAGCGCCGTGCCGTCGAGCCCCAGGCCGCGGTTGTCACGCTGCAGCAGGTGCGGGTCGAAGATACGCATCACCAGCTTTTCGCCGAAGGTCGTCGGCAGTGTCGACAGGCGCAGTTCGATTTCGTCTCCGGCGGAGGAACGGGTCTTTATCCGGCCATCCTGGGGACGACGCTTCTCGGCGACGTTCATTCGCCCGAGGTGCTTCAGGCGGCTGGTGATGGCCAGGGTCACTGCCGGTGGGAACCGGTAGGCGTCGTGCAGCACGCCGTCGATGCGCAGGCGCAACTGGCCCTGCTCGCGGCGCGGTTCGAGGTGGATATCGCTGGCGCGCTGTTCGAAGGCGTACTGCAACAACCAGTCGACAATGCTGACGATATGCGCGTCGTCGGCATCGTGCTGGCCGTCGCCCAGCTCCAGCAACTGTTCCAGGTCTCCACTGGCTGGCGCGGGCATGTCCAGGTGGCTGGCACCGCTGACCGAGCGTGCCAGGTGGAAGATGTCCTGGCTGAGCTGACGAATCCGCAGCGGGCTGGCGAGTACCCGGATCACCCTGCGCTTGAGCACCTGCGCCAGATCCGCTTCCCACCCGCGTACCCAGGGCTCGGCACTGGCCACGGTGACACTGTCGACCGTCTGCGCCACGGCAAGGATGCCGTGGCGACGGGCGAAGGCGGCGGACATCAGGCCGCTCATGCCCGCCAGGTCGAGGTGCAGCGGGTCGAGGCGCAGGAACGGTTGCCCCGTCTGCTGCGCCAGCCACTGGCAGAGGTGGTCCAGGTCGAATACCTGGCCAGGCTGGCGCAGGTCATCCAGGCGCTGGCTGGCGAGGGTTTCCAGGGGGTGAGCATCCAGCGTTCCGGGGGCGAAACGCTGGCGCGATTCGGGGCTGATGCAGCGCTGGGCGATCAGTTCATCCAGCAGTTGGAACAGGTCCAGGCGGCGATCCATCTGCGACGTCCTTGTGCAATGGCGGGATTGCCAAGGCTAGTCGTGTTGCCGTCGGGGGCTGGCTCAGAAGCTTTTCCGGATTTGTCCGTGGCTATCGGCGGACAGCAGTGCGGTGCGCAGTACCACTTCGCATACGCAGATCAGGTTGCGCATCTTCTGCTCGATCAGCTGGGCGCGGTGCCAGCTCAGGCCATCGATGGCGATCTCCACCTGCAGCAGGTCGGCCTGCTGGCGCATTTGTACGCCGGACGGCAGCAGGCATTGCAGGGCGAAGAGATTGAGGATGCGGCACAGGCTGTCGGATTCGGGCTCGACCTGCAACTGATAGTGGTAGCGCACCTTGTTGTTTACGCCCTCCAGATTGTCGGCGTCATACAGGCGCGGGGCGGCGAAATGGTCGGGGCGTTCGAGTGCGGTCATGGGGTATCTCCGAAGGCAGTGAGGGAATCTTTGCACGGCGAAGCGGAGATTGTTTTTCTATCATTAGCCGCTATGGCGTTTTTTCGAATTGTTCAATTCGCCGGATGGCGATGAGGAGAAATAATCATGCAAAGCGAGCTGGACCTCTACGACCGCCGCATTCTGGCCCTGCTGCAAGAGGATGCCTCGCTGTCCAGCGCGCAGATTGCCGAGAAGGTTGGCCTGTCGCAGTCGCCGTGCTGGCGACGGATTCAGCGGCTCAAGGAGGAAGGGGTGATCCGCGCCCAAGTGACCTTGCTGGACCGCAAGAAGATCGGCCTGAACACGCAGATCTTCGCCGAGGTGAAGCTCAACGCTCACGGGCGCTCCAACTTTGCCGAGTTCACCGAGGCGATCCGCGGTTTTCCGGAAGTGCTGGAGTGTTATGTGCTGATGGGGGCGGTGGACTTTCTGCTGAGGATCGTGACCCCGGATATCGAGGCGTATGAGCGGTTTTTCTTCGAGAAGCTGTCGCTGGTGCCGGGGATTCAGGAGGTGAACTCGACGGTGGCACTGTCGGAGATCAAGTCCACTACCAGTCTGCCGGTCCTGCGTTAGCCCATTGGGGCCGCTTCGCGGCCCTTCGCGAGCAAGTTCGCTCCCACAAGGTCCGTGAAGCGGCCCCAAACCGGCTCACTTGCGCGCGAGCTGTTTCCAGGCGCGGCACTGCGAGACGGCGAAGGCCTGGTGCACGCGGGCGTCGAGGACTTCGTCGCTGATCGGCTGGTTGGCCAGGTGCTGCAGCTTGACCAGCTCACCGTACAGGCGATCCAGCTCCGGCACTTCCAGCACGTTGCGCGCGTAGTGCAGCCAGGCCAGCAGGCGCTCGATGCGCGGCAGCTGTTCGGCGAGGTCTTCCGGCTGCTGCTGGTACAGCGGCAGTTGCAGGGCCTTGGCTTCGTCGCCCAACTCCACGCTCAGCCAGTTGGCCAGCTGCGCCGCGCCCTGGCGTTCGCCGCGCTTGTTGCGCTCGACGGTCCAGCCGCGGGCCAGCAGCCAGCGCGAGGTGTCCAGGGAGAACTGGCCCCAGCGGGTGTCCAGCAGCTCGTCGGCGAACTGCTCGGGGGCGGCGCGGCGCACGTCTTCGTCGTCGTTGCCGGCCAGCACCAGGGTGCGCCAGTCTTCCAGCAGGGCGTCGAGGACGTTGCGCAGTTCACGGGTGGTAGCCCGCGGTGCGGCCTGGCCGAGGCTGCTGGCCAGGGCGCGCAGTTCGCCGAGGTTCTGCACCCAGTCCTGCAGCAGGCGCCAGTGGCCAGTGTGGTGGAACTGCTCGGCGAGGCGCTGGCTGCTGGCGAGCAGGTGCCAGGCGATGGCGGCGAAGGCGTCGTCCAGCGACATTTCCGCGTTCAGCTCGGGGGCCGGCAGGTTGACGTGGTAGCTGGTCGGGTCGAGCAGGCGGTAGCCGCGCTCGGCCTTGCTGATGTCGCAAGGGAACAACGGCAGGCTCGCGGCCAGTTCGGCGGCCAGCTCCAGCAGGGCTTCCGGTTCACCTTCGCGCAGTTCCAGCTCTAGTTCGCAGATTTCTTCCTTCTGCTTGCCGGCGCTGACGGTGCCCAGGTCCAGGGCCGCCTCGATGACCACCTTGGACTTGCCGCGACCCCAGGCGATATCGGCGTACTCGCGAACGAAATCGGTGGTGAACAGCGGCTTGATGGTCTTCTTGTCCAGCTCGGCCAGGGCGACCGGCCAGCAGGTGTCGTCGAGTTTCTTCAGGTCGAGCTTGGCCTTGGGCAGCTCCCACTGGAACTCGTTGCGCTCGGATAGACCGGCGACGCTGGTGCCGCGGGTCTTCAGGGTCTGGATCACCACGTCGCCGTCACGGCGCAGGCGCAGGGCGACCTTGGCTGCGGACAGATCGCGTTCCGGGGTGTCGAAGTACTGGTTGAGCAGTTCGCGCTGCTGCCAGCCGGATTTGTTGCGCTTTTTCAGCAACGGGTGTTCGCGCAGCGCGGCGAGGGTCTCGCGGCTGATGCGCAGTTTGATTTCGGTTTCTTTATTCATTGCCGGGTAACCAGGCTGGAAGGGCGGGGTACGTCTTGGCCGTGCAGTGTACAGGAGTCGCTCGCCGACGGTTTATTCATGCAACCTGATGGCCCTATGATGGGCCTCGTTTCCAGGAGAACGCGCATGTCGTTGCCATCGCTCAAGGACCAGTTCGCCGCGCTGATCGCGGCGCCTTCGGTCAGTTGTACCCAACCGGATCTGGACCAGTCCAATCGCGCGGTGATCGACCTGCTCGCCACCTGGCTCGGTGACCTGGGTTTCTCCTGCGAGATTCAAGAGGTCACCCCGGGCAAGTTCAACCTGCTCGCCAGCTTCGGCAGCGGCCCCGGCGGCCTGGTGCTGGCCGGGCACAGCGACACCGTGCCGTACGATCCGCAGTTGTGGAAAAGCGACCCGCTGACCCTCACCGAGGACGGCGACCGCTGGATCGGTCTGGGCGTGTGCGACATGAAGGGCTTCTTCCCGCTGATCATCGAGGCGGTCCTGCCTTTGCTCGATCAACCGTTCAAGCAGCCATTGCTGATCCTGGCCACCTGCGACGAGGAGAGCTCAATGTCCGGCGCCCGTGCCCTGGCCGAGGCCGGTCGGCCGCTGGGGCGTGCGGCGGTGATCGGCGAGCCGACCGGGCTCAAGCCGATTCGCCTGCACAAGGGGGTGATGATGGAGCGCATCGACATCCTCGGGCGTAGTGGCCATTCGTCGGATCCTTCCCTGGGCCACAGCGCCCTGGAAGCCATGCACCAAGTCATGGGCGAGTTGATGGACCTGCGCCGGCAGTGGCAGCGCGAGTACAACAACGCCCAGTTCACCGTACCGCAACCAACCATGAACTTCGGTTGCATCCACGGCGGCGACAACCCCAACCGCATCTGCGGCCAGTGCGCCCTGGAGTTCGACCTGCGGCCGCTGCCAGGCATGGTCCCGGAGGTGCTGCGCGCGGCGATCCGCAGCAAGCTGGCGCCGCTGGCCGAGCAGCACCAGGTACGTATCGACTACGCGCCGCTGTTCCCCGAAGTGCCGCCGTTCGAACAAAGCGTGGATGCGGAACTGGTGCAACTGGCCGAACGTCTTACCGGTCATACGGCCGCAGCAGTAGCCTTCGGCACCGAAGCGCCTTATCTTCAGCGCCTGGGTTGCGAGACCATCGTGCTCGGCCCCGGTGACATCGCCTGCGCGCACCAGCCTGGCGAGTACCTTGAACTGTCACGCCTGGCGCCTACAGTGCGTCTGTTGCGTGAACTGATCCAGCATTACTGCCTCGGGCCTGCCTGAGATCAGTCCTTTCCTGACAGAGGAGAACGCGTGTGACGCCTTGCCTGTTGCGACGATAACCCTTCGAGCGCTGTGTGCCGTTCCGTTCTTGTTTTAATTCCTACAGGCCCATGTCATGCCCGAATACGTCAACTGGCTGCGTCACGCTTCTCCCTATATCAATGCCCACCGGGACTGCACCTTCGTGGTCATGCTCCCGGGAGATGGGGTCGAACACCCCAACTTCGGCAATATCGTCCACGACCTGGTGCTGCTGCACAGCCTCGGGGTTCGCCTCGTTCTGGTGCACGGCTCCCGTCCGCAGATCGAAAGCCGTCTGGCCGCCCGTGGCCTGAGCGCCCATTACCACCACGGCCTGCGCATCACCGACGCGGCCACCCTGGAGTGTGTGATCGACGCTGTGGGGCAATTGCGTATCGCCATCGAGGCGCGGCTGTCGATGGACATGGCCAATTCGCCGATGCAGGGCGCGCGTCTGCGGGTGGCCTCGGGCAACCTGGTCACGGCGCGGCCGATCGGCGTGGTCGAGGGGGTGGATTACCACCACACCGGTGAAGTACGCCGGGTCGACCGCAAGGGCATCGGCCGCTTGCTGGACGAGCGCTCTATCGTGCTGCTGTCGCCGCTGGGCTATTCGCCGACCGGCGAGATCTTCAACCTCGCCTGCGAAGACGTCGCCACCCGCGCGGCCATCGAACTGGGCGCGGACAAGCTGCTGCTGTTCGGCGCCGAGCCGGGGCTGCTGGATGCCAACGGCAAGCTGGTGAAGGAGATTCGCCCGCAGCAGGTGGCGCCGCATCTGGAGCGCCTGGGCACCGATTACCAGGGGGAGTTGCTGGATGCTGCGGCGGAGGCGATCCGTGGCGGTGTGGCCCGCAGTCATATTGTCAGCTATGTGGAAAACGGCGCGCTGCTCAACGAGCTGTTCACCCGTGGCGGCGGCGGTACGCTGGTGGCCCAGGAGCAGTTCGAACTGGTGCGCGAGGCGGCGATCGAGGATGTCGGTGGCTTGCTGGAACTGATCAGCCCGCTGGAAGAGCAGGGCATCCTGGTGCGGCGGTCCCGCGAGGTACTGGAGCGCGAAATTGAGCAGTTCAGCGTGGTGGAGCGGGAGAGCACCATCATTGCCTGTGCAGCGCTGTATCCGATTGCCGATTCGGATGCGGGGGAGCTGGCTTGCCTGGCGGTGAACCCGGAGTATCGCCACGGCGGGCGCGGAGATGACCTGCTGGAGCGGATCGAGGAGCGGGCGCGGGAGATGGGTTTGAAAACGCTCTTCGTGCTGACGACCCGGACGGCGCACTGGTTCCGTGAGCGTGGCTTCGTGCCGAGCGGCGTGGAGCGGCTGCCGGCGGCGCGGGCTTCGCTGTACAACTACCAGCGTAACTCGAAGATCTTCGAAAAAGCGCTGTAAGACTTTAGGCCATAAGAAACGCCGCCTATATCAGGCGGCGTTTTCAGTTACACGGTATGCAGGTACCAGTTGTACTCGAGGTCCGAGATGGAGTGCTCGAACTCCTCCAGCTCACTCTCCTTGCACGCGACGAAGATGTCGATGTACTTCGGATCGATGTACTTGTTGAGGATCTCGCTGTCGTCCAGCTCGCGCAGGGCGTCGCGCAGGTTGTTCGGCAGGCTCTGCTCGACCTGCTCGTAGGCGTTGCCTTCCACAGGCTCGCTCGGCTCGATCTTGTTGGTCAGGCCGTGATGTACGCCTGCCAGCACGGCGGCCATCAGCAGGTACGGGTTGGCGTCGGCACCGGCCACGCGGTGCTCGATGCGCACCGCATCGGCGGTACCGGTCGGGACCCGCAGGGCCACGGTACGGTTGTCCAGACCCCAGCTCGGTGCATTCGGCACATAGAACTGCGCACCGAAACGACGATACGAGTTGACGTTCGGGCAGAGGAACGCCATCGAAGCGGGCAGGGTCTCGAGCACACCGCCGATCGCGTGACGCAGCGCGGCGTTCTGCTCGGGATCCTCACTGGTGAAGATGTTCTTGCCATCCTTGTCCAGCACCGAGATATGCACGTGCAGACCATTGCCCGCCTGGCCCGGGTACGGCTTGGCCATGAAGGTGGTGTCCATCTCATGGTCGTAGGCGATGTTCTTGATCAGACGCTTGAGCAGTACCGCGTAATCGCAGGCGCGCAGCGGGTCGGCGACGTGGTGCAGGTTCACTTCGAACTGCGCCGGGGCGCTTTCCTTGACGATGGCGTCGGCAGGGATGCCTTGCTCCTTGGCACCTTCGAGGATGTCCTGGAGGCAGTCGACGTATTCGTCGAGGTCGTCGATCAGGTAGACCTGCGTCGATTGCGGGCGTTTACCGGAGATCGGCGAGCGTGGCGGCTGTGGGCGACCGTTCACGTTCTCCTGGTCGATCAGGTAGAACTCCAGTTCGAACGCGGCGCAGATGGTCAGGCCCAGTTCGTCGAACTTGCTCACCACCTGGCGCAGGACTTCCCGCGGGTCGGCGAAGAAGGGCTCGCCTTCGAGCTCGTGCATGGTCATCAGCAGTTGCGCAGTCGGGCGCTTCTGCCAGGGTTCGTTGGAGAGGGTGCCCGGGATCGGATAGCAGATCCGGTCGGCGTCGCCGATGTCCAGGCCAAGGCCGGTACTTTCGACGGTGGAACCGTTGATATCCAGGGCGAAGAGGGAGGCGGGCAGGTTGATGCCTTTCTCGTAAACCTTGTGGAGGCTGGTGCGCTCGATGCGCTTGCCACGCACCACACCATTCATATCTGCAATCAGAAGGTCAACGTAGAGAACCTCAGGATGTTCCTTAAGGAACGCGTTCGCTTCGTTAAGCTGAACGGCACGCGGGGGTACCGACATGATGCAACACCTTTGTTGTTAAAAATATCAATCAATTGGGGCTTGCAACCCCAGTCAATCGGAAAGCCGGAGTGAAGTCAAGCAAGCCCCATGATGCCCTAAAAAGGCACCGTAGCGGCATTTTTGCTGCAATTGGGGGCATCGACAAGGCCTGCTTTCGTCGCCCAGAAGCGGAATCGAGAAAGCCGTATTTTATTTTTTACGGGGGTGTTGTGTAAAAAAATGAACAAGGCTAAGCTCGGTCGCAACCCATAACATCAATAATACCGGGGGTTACATGTTACGCCTGCCGATCAACGGCGAGAGCGGCCGTCCCGTGTGGACAGGCCCGAGCGCCACTTTCGCGAGCAGCGATCGCTACCTGCCCGTAGCGTTCAATCCGGCAAATATAGTTGACGGCCGAGGCGACGTGTTCCCGAAAGATTCACCCTCTCATACTGCCTTTCATGACTATAGTCGGCTCCCCCGCATCCGCTCGGATGACGGAGACGCATTCTCCCCGCGCGGCTTTTGCTTTGCCTCGTCGGGGCATACAGAATGCTGGAGAAGGCCTGTCATGGCCCTCCTGACCACCGTCCAGGCGTTTACCTCCCGAGGTATGTATGAGTAGCAGCAATCTCGACCAGCTCACCGATTGGCTGAAAGAGCACAAGATCACCGAAGTCGAATGCCTGATCAGCGACCTGACCGGCATTACCCGCGGCAAGATCTCGCCGACCAACAAGTTCATCGCCGAAAAAGGCATGCGTCTGCCCGAAAGCGTTCTGCTGCAGACCGTGACCGGTGACTACGTCGATGACGACATCTATTACGAGCTGCTCGACCCGGCCGACATCGACATGGTCTGCCGCCCCGACGAGAACGCGGTGTTCCTCGTGCCGTGGGCCATCGAGCCGACTGCCCAGGTCATCCACGACACCTACGACAAGAAGGGCAACCCGGTCGAGCTGTCGCCGCGCAACGTGCTCAAGAAGGTTCTGAAACTCTATGCCGACAAGGGATGGCAGCCGATCGTGGCGCCGGAGATGGAGTTCTACCTGACCAAGCGCTGCGAAGACCCGGACTTCCCGCTGCAGCCGCCGATCGGCCGCTCCGGCCGCCCGGAAACCGGGCGCCAGTCATTCTCCATCGAAGCCGCCAACGAATTCGACCCGCTGTTCGAGGACGTCTACGACTGGTGCGAGCTGCAGAACCTGGACCTCGACACGCTGATCCACGAGGACGGCACCGCGCAGATGGAAATCAACTTCCGTCATGGCAATGCCCTGTCCCTGGCCGACCAGATCCTGGTGTTCAAGCGCACCATGCGTGAGGCCGCGCTCAAGCACAATGTTGCGGCCACCTTCATGGCCAAGCCCATGACCGGTGAGCCAGGCAGTGCCATGCACCTGCACCAGAGCATCATCGACGTGAAGACCGGGAAGAACATCTTCTCCAATGAAGACGGCAGCATGAGCGAGCTGTTCCTCTATCACATCGGCGGACTGCAGAAGTTCATCCCCGAGGTGCTGCCGCTGTTTGCCCCCAACGTCAACTCGTTCCGCCGCTTCCTGCCCGACACCTCGGCGCCGGTCAACGTGGAATGGGGCGAGGAAAACCGCACCGTCGGCCTGCGCGTACCGGATGCCGGTCCGCAGAACCGCCGTGTGGAAAACCGCCTGCCCGGCGCCGATGCCAACCCGTACCTGGCGATCGCCGCCAGCCTGCTGTGCGGCTACATCGGTATGGTCGAGGGCGTGAATGCCAGCGCACCGGTCCAGGGTCGTGGTTACGAGCGGCGCAACCTGCGCCTGCCGCTGACCATCGAGGATGCCTTGGAACGCATGGAGAACTGCCGTGCGCTGGAGGCCTATCTGGGCAAGAAATTCATTGCCGGCTACGTCGCGACCAAACGCGCCGAGCATGAAAACTTCAAGCGCGTGATCAGCTCCTGGGAACGTGAGTTCCTGCTGTTCGCGGTCTGATAACCCCGGGGCCGCAGGAGCGCGGCCGCCAGCAATCGGAGAAGCACATGAGCGTCAAGAACCCGCAAACCCGCGAGTGGCAGGACCTGAGTCGTGATCATCACCTGGCGCCCTTCAGCGACTACAAGCAGTTGCAGGAGAAGGGCCCGCGGATCATTACCAAGGCCCAGGGCGTGCACCTGTGGGACAGCGAAGGCCACAAGATCCTCGACGGCATGGCCGGCCTGTGGTGCGTGGCGGTCGGTTACGGGCGTGAAGAACTGGCCGAAGCGGCCAGCAAGCAGATGCGCGAGCTGCCGTACTACAACCTGTTCTTCCAGACCGCTCACCCACCGGCACTGGAGCTGGCCAAGGCCATCTCCGACGTGGCTCCGGCGGGCATGAGCCATGTGTTCTTCACCGGTTCCGGCTCCGAAGGCAACGACACCGTGCTGCGTATGGTCCGTCACTACTGGGCACTCAAAGGCAAGCCGCAGAAGAAAGTGATCATCGGCCGCGTCAACGGCTACCACGGCTCCACCGTGGCCGGTGCCAGCCTGGGTGGCATGTCCGGCATGCACGAGCAGGGCGACTTGCCGATCCCGGGCATCGTCCACATCCCGCAGCCCTACTGGTTCGGCGAGGGCGGTGACAAGAGCCCCGAGGAATTCGGCATCTGGGCCGCCGAGCAACTGGAGAAGAAGATCCTCGAAGTCGGTGTGGATAACGTCGCCGCCTTCATTGCCGAGCCGATCCAGGGCGCCGGTGGCGTGATCATCCCGCCAGACAGCTACTGGCCGAAGATCAAGGAAATCCTTGCCCGTCACGACATCCTTTTCGTCGCCGACGAAGTGATCTGCGGCTTCGGCCGGACTGGCGAGTGGTTCGGCTCCGACTACTACGGCCTCAAGCCCGACCTGATGACCATCGCCAAGGGCCTGACCTCCGGTTACATCCCCATGGGCGGCGTGATCGTTCGTGACGAAGTGGCCCGGGTGCTCGGCGAAGGCGGCGACTTCAACCACGGCTTCACCTATTCCGGCCACCCGGTGGCGGCTGCGGTGGGCCTGGAAAACCTGCGGATCCTGCGCGACGAGAAGATCGTCGAGCGCGTTCGCGAGGAAACGGCACCTTATTTGCAAAAGCGTCTGCGCGAGCTGAACGACCACCCGCTAGTGGGTGAGGTCCGCGGTTTGGGCATGCTCGGCGCGATCGAACTGGTCAAGGACAAGGCCACCCGCAGCCGTTACGAAGGCAAGGCGGTCGGCATGATCTGCCGTCAGTTCTGCTTCGACAACGGCCTGATCATGCGCGCGGTCGGCGATACCATGATCATCGCGCCGCCGCTGGTGATCACCCGCGACGAGATCGACGAACTGGTGGAAAAGGCGCGGAAATGCCTGGATCTGACGCTCGAAGCGCTGAGCTGAGCACCTGCTAGGCTGGCATGGTGGCTTTGCGGCATGCCAAGGCGTTGAAAGAGCGCCTTGGATCTTGCCAGACTAGCGACTGTTTCAGTCGCGGCGCAGACAGGCCGGCCGCTGAACAGATGGCTTTATAAAAATTCTGGAGCATTACGCATGAAGAAAATCGGCAAGACGCTGTTGGCCGCATCCCTGGTCGGGATGGTGGCTAGTGCTGTTCACGCGGACGACAAGGTTCTCCACGTCTACAACTGGTCCGACTACATCGCCCCGGAGACCGTTGCCAAGTTCGAGAAACAGACCGGCATCAAGGTCGTCTACGACGTCTTCGACAGCAACGAAACCCTGGAAGCCAAACTGCTGGCGGGCAAGTCCGGCTACGACGTGGTCGTGCCGTCCAACAACTTCCTGGCCAAGCAGATCAAGGCTGGCGTCTACCAGGAACTGGACAAGTCCAAGCTGCCTAACTGGAAGAACCTCGACGAAGACCTGCTCAAGGCCGTCGGCGACGCCAGCGACCCGGGCAACAAGCATGCCTTCCCGTACATGTGGGGTTCCATCGGCATCGGCTACAACCCGGAGAAGGTCAAGGCCGCGCTGGGTGTGGACAAGATCGACTCGTGGGACGTGGTGTTCAAGCCGGAGAACATCGCCAAGCTCAAGAGCTGCGGCGTGAGCTTCCTCGATGCTCCGACCGAGATGATCCCGGCCGCGCTGCACTACCTGGGCAAGCCGACCGCGAGCAAGGACAAGAACGATCTGAAGGCCGCCGAAGACCTGTTCCTCAAGGTTCGTCCGTCGATCGCCTACTTCCACTCGTCCAAGTACATCTCCGACCTTGCCAACGGCAACATCTGCGTGGCCGTGGGTTACTCGGGTGATCTGGAGCAGTCCAAGGCCCGTGCCCACGAAGCTGGCGACAAGGTGAAACTGGACTACGTCATTCCGAAAGAAGGTGCCGGTACCTTCTATGACATGGTCGCCATTCCGAAGGACGCCGAGAACGTCGACGCCGCCTACAAGTGGATGGACTTCCTGATGCAGCCGGAAATCATGGCCGAGATCACCAACGCCGTGCGTTTCCCGAACGGCAACAAGGCTGCCACGCCGCTGGTGGACAAGGACATCTCCGGCGATCCGAGCATCTACCCGTCTGCCGAAGTGAAAAAGCAACTGTACGCAATCAGCGACCAGGATCCACAGACCCTGCGCCTGATCACCCGTAGCTGGACCAAGATCAAGTCGGGCAAGTAAGCCGACTCACGCCTCGGGGCGCGGCGAAAGCCGCGTCCTTGACGGCTGAAACATAAAATTTTTTTGCTGCAAGGGTGTATCGAAGGTAAGTTGCGCGCCGGTTCGGTGATCCGGCAGTCATTTCTGCCGCACGCCACACGGGCACTAATGTAGAGGACCTCCCACTTGTCTATTTCCGTATTTCGCAAGGCCGTCATGGCTGGAGCGGGTCTGACGCTGGCTTGCAGCGTCCAAGCGGCGCCCACGGTGCACATTTACAACTGGTCGGACTACATCGGCCAGACCACCCTCGCGGACTTCGAGAAGTCCACCGGCATCAAGCCGCTGTATGACGTTTTCGACTCCAACGAAACCCTGGAAGGCAAACTCCTGGCCGGTCGCACCGGCTATGACGTGGTAGTGCCGTCCAACCATTTCCTCGGCAAGCAGATCAAGGCCGGTGCGTTCCAGAAGCTCGACCGCGCCCAGCTGCCGAACTGGAACAACCTCGACCCCGCCCTGCTCAAGCGCCTGGAGCGCAACGACCCGGGCAACCAGTACGCAGTGCCGTACCTGTGGGGTACCAATGGCATCGGCTACAACGTCGAGAAGGTCAAGGCGGTGCTCGGCACCGACAAGATCGATTCCTGGGCCGTGCTGTTCGAGCCGGAGAACATCAAGAAGCTCTCCAGTTGCGGTGTCGCCTTCCTCGATTCGGCGGACGAAATGCTGCCGGCGATGCTCAACTACCTGGGACTCGACCCCAACAGCCAGGATCCGAAGGACTACAAGAAGGCCGAGGACAAACTCCTCGCCATTCGCCCCTACGTGACCTATTTCCACTCGTCCAAGTACATCTCCGACCTGGCCAACGGCGACATCTGCGTGGCCGCCGGCTTCTCCGGCGATGTGTTCCAGGCCAAGGCCCGTGCCGAGGAAGCCGGCAAAGGCGTGGACGTGGCCTATGTGATTCCCAAGGAGGGAGGCAACCTCTGGTTCGACATGCTGGCCATCCCCAAGGATGCCAAGAACGCCAAGGAGGCCCATGCCTTCATCAACTATCTGCTTGAACCTGCGGTTATCGCCCAGGTCAGCGATTACGTTGGTTACGCCAACCCGAACCCCAAGGCTGGCGACCTGATGGACCAGGATGTACGGAAGGATCCTGCGGTTTACCCATCGCAGGATGTGATCGACAAGCTTTACGTCAATTCCGAGTTACCGCCCAAAGTGCAGCGTTTGATGACCCGTACCTGGACCTCGGTCAAGACGGGTAAATAAAAAATCCGGACCCGCCACGGCAGGGGCGGGTGCAGAACATTCTGTTGGGAGTTTCACAAATGGCAGTTGCCTCCGGCGCCTATAAGAAAGCCCTCGAAGGCGACCAGCAACCCAAGCAGGTGCTGGTCAAGATCGATCGGGTCACGAAGAAGTTCGACGAAACCGTCGCGGTGGACGATGTCTCCCTCGAAATCAAGAAGGGCGAGATCTTCGCCCTGCTCGGCGGCTCCGGCTCGGGTAAATCGACCCTGCTGCGCATGCTGGCGGGCTTCGAGCGTCCGACCGAAGGGCGCATTTTCCTCGATGGCGTCGACATCACCGACATGCCGCCCTACGAGCGGCCGATCAACATGATGTTCCAGTCCTACGCGCTGTTCCCGCACATGACCGTGGCGCAGAACATCGCCTTCGGCCTGCAGCAGGACAGGATGCCCAAGGCCGAAATCGAGGCCCGGGTGACCGAGATGCTCAAGCTGGTGCACATGACCCAGTACGCCAAGCGCAAGCCGCACCAGCTTTCCGGCGGCCAGCGTCAGCGCGTGGCCCTGGCCCGCTCCCTGGCCAAGCGTCCCAAGTTGCTGCTGCTCGACGAGCCGATGGGCGCGCTGGACAAGAAACTCCGCTCGCAGATGCAGCTGGAACTGGTGGAAATCATCGAGCGCGTGGGCGTGACCTGCGTAATGGTGACTCACGACCAGGAAGAGGCCATGACCATGGCCCAGCGCATCGCCATCATGCACCTGGGCTGGATCGCCCAGATCGGCAGCCCGATCGACGTCTACGAGACCCCGACCAGCCGCCTGGTCTGCGAATTCATCGGCAACGTCAACCTGTTCGACGGTGAAGTGGTAGACGACGCCGAGGGCTATGCCCGCATCGCCAGCCCTGAGCTCGAGCGCAACATCTACGTCGGCCACGGTGTCACTACCTCGGTGGAAGACAAGTCGATCACCTACGCCTTGCGCCCGGAAAAACTGCTGGTCACCTCGCAGCAGCCGACCTGCGAATACAACTGGTCACGCGGCAAGGTCCACGACATTGCTTACCTGGGCGGCCACTCGGTGTTCTACGTCGAGCTGCCGAGCGGCAAGATCGTCCAGTCCTTTGTCGCCAACGCCGAACGTCAGGGTTCGCGTCCGACCTGGGGCGATGAAGTCTACGTCTGGTGGGAAGACGACAGCGGCGTGGTACTGCGGTCATGAACATGCGCAAGCTCAAGCGAGCGCTCAACCGCGTGACGCCGGAGGGCCGGCATGTCGTTATCGGCATCCCGTTCCTGTGGCTGTTCCTGTTCTTCATGCTGCCGTTCTTCATCGTTCTGAAGATCAGCTTCGCCGAAGCGGACGTGGCGATCCCGCCGTACACCGAGATCTATAGCTACGTCGAGGACAAGATCCAGGTCGTGCTCAACCTGGCCAACTACGGCCTGTTGACCCAGGACGAGCTGTACATCTCGGCCTACCTGGGCTCGCTGAAGATGGCCTTCTTCAGCACCCTGCTGTGCCTGCTGATCGGCTATCCGATGGCCTACGCCATCGCCAACGCACGCAAGGACATCCAGACCGTCCTGCTGCTGCTGATCATGATGCCGACCTGGACCGCGATCCTGATCCGCGTCTACGCCTGGATGGGCATCCTCAGCAACAACGGCCTGCTCAACGCCTTCCTGCAATGGCTGGGCGTGATCGACCAGCCATTGCAGATCCTCAACACCAACCTGGCGGTGTACATCGGCGTGGTCTATTCGTACCTGCCATTCATGATCCTGCCGCTGTTCGCCAACCTCGTGAAGCATGACCCGAGCCTGCTGGAAGCTGCGTCGGACCTGGGTTCGAGCCGCTTCAACAGCTTCTGGAAGATCACCGTGCCGCTGTCCAAGAACGGCATCATCGCCGGCTGCATGCTGGTGTTCATCCCGGTGGTGGGCGAGTTCGTGATTCCTGAGCTGCTTGGCGGTCCTGAGACCCTGATGATCGGTAAGGTCCTCTGGCAGGAGTTCTTCAACAACCGCGACTGGCCGGTGGCCTCGGCCCTGGCAGTAGTGATGCTGGCGATCCTGATCGTGCCGATCCTGCTGTTCAACCGCAGCCAGGCGAAAGAGATGGAGGGCCGGGCATGAAACGCGTCGGATTTTCCAATGTAATGCTGGTCCTCGGCCTGTTGTTCATCTACCTGCCGATGCTGATCCTGGTGATCTACTCGTTCAACGCCTCAAAGCTGGTGACGGTATGGGGCGGCTGGTCGGTGAAATGGTACGTCGGCCTGCTGGACAACACCCAACTGATGGGTTCGGTGATGCGCTCGCTGGAGATCGCCTGCTACACCGCGGTCGCTGCGGTGGCGCTGGGAACCCTGGCAGCGTTCGTCCTGACCCGGGTCACCCGCTTCAAGGGCCGCACCCTGTTCGGTGGCTTGGTCACCGCGCCGCTGGTAATGCCTGAAGTGATCACCGGTCTGTCGCTATTGCTGTTGTTCGTGGCGATGGCGCAGATGATCGGCTGGCCGCAGGAGCGTGGCATCGTCACTATCTGGATCGCCCACACCACGTTCTGCGCCGCCTATGTGGCGGTGGTGGTGTCGGCCCGCCTGCGCGAGCTGGATCTGTCCATCGAAGAGGCGGCCATGGATCTTGGCGCGCGGCCGTGGAAGGTGTTCTTCCTGATCACCATTCCGATGATCGCGCCGTCGCTGGCGGCGGGCGGCATGATGTCCTTCGCCCTGTCGCTGGATGACCTGGTGCTGGCGAGCTTCGTGTCCGGCCCGGGTTCGACCACCCTGCCGATGGAGGTGTTCTCCGCCGTGCGTCTGGGCGTGAAGCCGGAGATCAACGCGGTGGCCAGCCTGATCCTGCTGGCAGTGTCGCTGGCGACCTTCTTCGTCTGGTACTTCAGCCGCCGTGCAGAGGAGCGCCGCAAGCGCGCGATCCAGCAGGCGATCGAGGAAGCTGCAGCGGATGGCTGGAAACAGCCGGAAGTGCGGCGTCCTGCGGCTGCCCAGGCCTGACCGGACGGCAAGATGAAACGGGCCGGGTGGATTTCCACCCGGCCCGTTTTCTTTGGTGTGGCTGCCGGCCCCATCGCGGGCAACGCCCGCTCCCACTAGGTCCGTGGTGTACACAAAACCTGTGGGAGCGGGCGTTGCCCGCGATGAGGCCCTCAAGACCAACCCAAGGCTACTTGGCAGGCACCAGCCGCAACGTCCCCTCGGTCTCCCCCGCCAACCCCAACCACGCCCTCTGGTATTTCCCCTCGACATACGGCTTCGCCTGATCCGAATAGTGCCTGTCGAACAACACCCCACTTTGCCCAACCGGATTGATGCTCAACGCTGTCCCTGCATCGGCGAAATCGATCAGCCGCCTTGTCGATGGCCCATAAGTCACCGGCCATGGCGCCGGGCCGATCTTCGCCGACAGGTTGTTCGGCACCTCATGGGTCCCCGGCGCTGCGAACGGCCCGACATTGAACAGCTTGTCCAACGGCTTCTGCATGCCCAGCGGATGTCCGTGGGTCAGGGTATGCGCCTTGCCCCACTGCCAGCCCGATGGATCCTTGCCCAGAGCCTCGCCCAGGTGCGACAGGGTGCGCTCCCAAGCCTGCTTGACCACCGCCGTACGGCTGCCGCGTTCGCTGCTGCCCTGGCTGTCCCACCACGGCGAATCCGCATCGGCAGCCAGGCGCGGCAGGGCGTCGTCTATCACTCGGGTGGAGATCAGCGCCTGGAACCAGGCATCGCCCAGCTCGTCGTGCATCGCAGCGAAGGCCAGTTCGTAGAGGAACTGATTGAACAGCGTGGCGCTGACCGAATCCAGCGGATAGTCGCCGCGCCAGGCCGCCAGTTGCTCCACCAGCTCGCGACCCTGCTGGTCCTGTACTACCTGGCGCAGCACTGGCAGCAGCGGGCCGAGGGTGCGCGGGCCATAGTCGGTGGTGGTGCCGAGCTGCAGCGCCTGGCTGTTCTGCAGATCCCATTTGACCTGGTCGTCGGCCAGTTGCCGGTCGAGCTGGCGACCGCGGTCCGGCAGGTTGTAGTAGCCGGGAATCGCCACGCCCATGGGTGACTGTGGCTGGAAGTTGGCCGAGATGATATAGCCGTTGGCCGGGTTCTCCGACTGCGGGTTGACGCTGAAGGGGTAGAAGCCGGACTTGTCCGCCTGGCCCGTGCTGCCGTCAAGAATGAACGCCGGGTTCACCCCATCGGGGCGTATCGGCAAGGCCGCCGCTGCCCACCAGCCGATATCGCCACGGGCGTTGGCCCAGACGAAGTTGAGGCCGGGCGCCTGGACTTTCTGCACCGCGCTGCGCATGGCGTCCAGGCTGCTGGCGCGGTTGATCTCGTAGAAACCGTCGAGGATCGGATTCGGGCTTTCGAGGAAGGCCCACCACATGGCGATCGGCGTCGGCCCGGCGTCCT
This sequence comes from Pseudomonas sp. Con_6, assembly GCF_059379395.1. Lineage (NCBI taxonomy): Bacteria > Pseudomonadati > Pseudomonadota > Gammaproteobacteria > Pseudomonadales > Pseudomonadaceae > Pseudomonas > Pseudomonas sp. Con_6. Next base: position 374,170 of record NZ_CM182011.1, read on the forward strand.
GGCCCAGCACCTTGTTGACGATCGGGCCGTGGGGCGAGCGCAGCAGGGTAACGGTCTGGTCCGCCTCGCCCTTGACCTTGATCGTCTGCTCGCTGCGGGTCAGTGGCTGCCATTGGCCATGGACCATGACCTGGTCCGGGTTGTCCGGGTTGACCTTCTCGGCGATCAGGTCGACGTCGTCATTCTGGAACATGGTCAGGCTCCAGCCGAATTCACGGTTGTGCCCGAGGGACGCGAACGGGTTGAGCGCCTGGTGATAGCCATACAGGTGGAAACCCGGCGCCGACAGTTCGGCCTCGTACCACACCGACGGCACCGAGAAGCGGATATGCGGGTCGCCCGCCAACAACGGCTTGCCGCTGCGGGTGCGACTGCCGCTGACTGCCCAGGCGTTGCTGCCCTCGAACTGTGGCAGGCCGGCTTCGCCGAAGGCCTGCTGGCTGACCTGGGCGAGTTGCCCCAAGGATTTCCAGTCGGCATCCGCCAGCGCGGGTGCGCGTTGCAGCACGCCGTCGGGATGCCAGTCGAGGTCGAAGACCTTCAGGTATTGCTCGCCGAGATGGTCGCGGACGAAGGTCAGCAGCGGTTCGGTGCGGAACGCGGCGGCGAAGCTGTAGGCCATGAAGCCGGCGATGCTCAGGGTGTCCTGGGCGGTGAAGGGGCGCGGGGTGATGCCCAGGGCGTCGAACTCCATCGGTTTCGGATGGCTGTCCTGCCAGGCGTTGACGCCGTCGAGGTAGGCCTGGAGGGCTTTCCAGGCCGGAGACTGTTTGTCCTGGCGGTCGACCATGGCTTGTGCCTGCTCGCCGATGCGCAGGCTGCGGAATAGCGTGTCGGTGGCAACCATCTTCGGCCCCAGCACCTCGGCCAGTTCGCCGCGGGCCAGGCGCCGGGTAATCTCCATCTGGAACAGGCGGTCCTGGGCATGCACGTAGCCCAGGGCGCGATACAGGTCGGTCTCGTTCTGCGCCTGGATATGCGGCACGCCGCGCTCGTCATAGCGTACGCTGACCGGCGCCTGCAGCTTCGCCAGGGCCAGCTCGCCATTGCGCTGCGGCTGCTTGCCCTGCACGTACAGGTAACCACCGCCGGCTGCCGCGACGGCGATGGCAACGGCGAGAAGGGTGAGACGGCGTTTCATCGAAGCTCCTTGCGTGGGATCTTTCTGCCAGCGGACATGATCGGACAGAGGATAGACTTTGCCAGCCGATAGATCAGCCAGGAGTGATGGCCAATGGACCTTAGCGAGAAACAGAAGATGCTTACCGGCCAGTTGTACCGCGCCACCTGCCCGGAGTTGCAGGCCGAGCAAATCGCCAACAAGCACTGGATGCAGCGCTACAACGACTCCGCCGACCTGCTCAACGAGCAGCGCCATGGCCTGCTGGTCGAGCACTTCGCCAAGGTCGGCAGTGGTGCGGTGATCCGGCCGCCGTTCTATTGCGACTACGGCTACAACATCGAGCTGGGCGCTAATGTGTTCATGAACTTCAACTGTGTGATCCTCGACATCTGCACGGTGAGCATCGGCGACGACTGCCAGATCGGGCCGGCGGTGCAGATCTATGCGGCGGATCATCCGCGGGATCCGGTGGTCAGGCGTAGCGGGCTGGAGAGTGGCAAGCCGGTGAGGATTGGTTGCAACGTATGGATTGGTGGCGGGGCGATCATCCTGCCGGGGGTGACGGTGGGAGATAACGCGATCATCGGGGCGGGGAGCGTGGTGAGCCGGGATGTGCCGGCGGGAGTGACAGTGATGGGCAATCCGGCGCGGGCGCGTACCCGGCCGGATCACTGATCGAGAAAGCGACGCGGACCCTGTGGGAGGCTGACGGGCGGGGTGTTGCGGGAGGGGGCAAACCTTATGCTGGTTTCCAGCACCTTGCTCTGAGCCGAGAGTTGAATCGGGTATTTATTGCGGTCGTAGAACGCCGTGTTGTTGGCCTTGTGCACTTGCAGCAACTGCGCCAGCTCGTCTTCCAGAGCCTTGGCATGCAGCGGTGCGTGCTCTTGTGCCAGTGTCTCGAACCTCTGGTCGGAGAGTGCCTCCAGATGTTCTTGCAAGCGGCCTGTGCTGACCTGGTGCTCCTGCGTTGCCAGGTCCATCTGGGCTAGCAGCATATCTACGGTGCGAATGCTCTTTTCGAGCCTTTGCGCCTGCTTGACTTCGTTTGCGGCGAACTTCCTGGCGACGGTCAGCGCCTTGGTTCTTACGTTCAGATAGTCGATGGCACCGGTAAGCAGTTTCGCTTCGTTGGCGGCCCGGTAGGAGTCGAGCCAGGTCTTCCTGGGATCGGCGAAGCCATGGGGGCGCGACAGCGCATGGACATAGTCGACGGCGCTTTTGGCAAGCGGTGATTCACCGAAGAACTGCAGGGCGGTTTGCTGCAAGGCGGGTAACGCGGCGGACTTCTGCAGCAACAACTGCTGGGTGGCGGCGGACTGGCGGTCCAGCACCTCATGTTGCAGCAGGTTGTCCAGGTTGCCCGCGAGTTGCTGAACCTGGGTATCCAGGTTCGCTTTCAGCGACTTCTCATCGGCCGCGTGTTGCTGGTCGATGGCTTTCTTGTCCGCGTGCGCCTGTTCGAGGATCTCGAAGACCAGAACGCCTGCCTGCACGTGCGAGGTGTAGACCCGGTGGTCGAATGTTCCACTCCAGGTCGGGGAAGGGCGCAGAGAGTGTCGATCCCGGGTAGCGTGGACGGACTGCGCGGGTAATTCGACGGTTGTCTGTTTCGGCATACAAGCTCTCCTTTGCTGTATGCGCGAAACCTACGGAACGCGATCCTCCGGCTGGATGTAGATAGTTATTGGCGTGATTGACGAAATTTCCGCTGTTTTCAGTCGCTCCAAGGGCAATAACAGCCCACCGCCATCGTCTGCGTCACCTGTACCGGCCGCCCTTGGGTCAGCGCCTGCAGGATCGGCTCGATGAAGCTGTTGCTGGCATTGCACGTTGCCCCTTCGCTGTAGGGCCCGAAGTAGGCGAGGTTGCCGTCCCGGTCCCAGATCGCCACGGCCGGGCTGGCCGGCAGGTGCTCGGCGCCGGGCAGGCGGGCGATGGGCTTAAGTGAGGAGAGGTTGACGGGAAGCTGGCCGTGGGTGCCGGGCTTTTGCACCACGTGGAAGGACACACCCTGCGGCGCGTAGTGCTCGATCAGTTCACCGAGATGCTGCTGGTTGCCGACATTGCACGGGCAGGCCGGGTCCCAGAAGTGCACCAGGCGAATCGGGCCGGGGCCGGCGAGTTCTGGCGGCAGGCGCAACTGGTCGCCGCTGAACAGAGCAGTCTGGTTGTCGAACGGGCGCAGGTACTGGCGCTGGAAATTGTCATACGCCCACCACAGCCCGGCGGCACAGAGCAGAAGGGTGAAGGCGGCAAGCAGCTTTTTCCCCGACATGGGCAATCCCGGCAAATTGAAGGGGGCCAGCTTGCCATGCCCCCGCCGACAGATGAATATCGCAGATCAATCCTTTGCCGCCTTTCCGGAAATCCGCCATGTCCGCCTCGTTCCAAGCCGATTCACTGCGTGCCAGCCTGCCAGCCTTGGCGGCGCGCCAGCCGTTGTCGGTCGAGGGCCAGGCCTATCAGCGCTTCTACGGGCTGGACCGCGCGCCACGGGCGGCGAGCTGGCTGGGGCGCTTTTCCCGGGCGGGTTTCGATGTGGTCGCGCAGGCCTGGCTGCCCGCCGAACCGGTGGCGACGCTGGTGCTGCTGCATGGCTTCTACGATCACATGGGCTTGTACCGACACGTGATCGACTGGGCGCTGGAGCAGCATTTCGCGGTGATTTCCTGTGACCTGCCCGGGCACGGCCTGTCCAGCGGCGAGCGGGCCAGCATCGATGACTTCGGGGTGTATCAGCAGGTCCTCGACGCCCTGTTCGAGCAGGCTGGCGAGCTGAAACTACCGCAACCCTGGCACCTGTGCGGGCAGAGCACCGGTGGCGCGATTGCTGTCGACCACCTGCTGCATCGCGGCGAGCACAGCCCGGTGACGGGCGAGGTGGTGCTCCTGGCGCCGCTGGTACGACCGCGGGCCTGGGGCTGGTCGAAACTCAGCTACTGGATGCTGCGGCCCTTCGTGAACGGCATCGCCCGGCGCTTCAGCGAGAACAGCAACGACCCGACCTTCCTGCCGTTCCTCCTCGCCGATCCGCTGCAGCCACGGCGCCTGCCCACAGCCTGGGTCGGTGCGCTGCTGGAATGGGTAAGGCGCATCGAAGCGGCACCGGGTAGTACACGCCGGCCGTTGATCGTGCAGGGTGAACAGGACATGACGGTGGACTGGCGCTACAACCTGGAGGTGCTCAAGGGCAAGTTCGACGCCCCGCAGATTCTCCTGCTGCCACAGGCGCGACACCACCTGGCCAATGAGTTGCCGGAGATCCGCCAGCGTTACTTCGCCTTCATCGGCCAGCGCCTGGGCTGATCAGCGCAGGTCGGAGGTGCTCTGGCCGACGGCGAGGCCGGCGCGGATAGCAGCCAGGGCGGCCTTGTAGTAGGCCTGGCCTTCACTGGACTCGGCGAAGGTGGCGAACTCTTCCAGCTCGGCGTCGGACAAGTCGCGGTAGACGTACAGCAATGTGTTGTTCAGGTCTTCGCCGATCTGCTGCATCAGGCGCTGGCGCTGGCCGTCCAGCAGGCCCTGGGCCTGGCCGCCGCCAAACAGACCGGGAATCATCTGGCTGAGGCTGTCGGCTGCCACGCCGGCGATCGCCAGGCTGACTTCGGCACCGGCTTCGCGGGCCGGCAGGGCCTGGGCCAGGTGGCCGACGATCAGCAGGCGAGTGTCGCTGGCCTCGATCTTCGGCAGGCCCTTGGCGTTCTTCGCCAGTTGGTCGCGGCGGGTGGCAAGCAGTTCGGCGGCCACCACCTTGCGCCCCAGTGGCGACTGGAAGAAAGCCAGTGCAGGCGCGGGGTTGCTCAAGTTGGCACGCAACTGGGCCTCGGCGCGGCGGTCCACGGCCTTGGCTTCGAAACGCTGGTTGCTGTTGTCCACCAGCGCCTGGAATACCGCGGGCGGCAGGCTTTTCTGGTAGCGCTGCTGGGCGGCGGCGATGGCATCGGAGAAGTGGGCACGCTGCTCAGGCCAGCCGGCGACCTTGTACAGCTGATCGAGGGAGTCTGCCCGGACAGGCGTGGTGCAGATGATCAACAACAGAAAAAACAGACGGCGCATTCAGGACTCCTGTCGGCAGGCCGCTATTGTCCGTGGCCTTGCGGGGCTTTGTCGAGACGCCCGTGACGCGATGCGACCAAGTGGCGCTGTCGGTTTGCCTGGCGGCCCGTTACCATGCGCGCCATGCACATATCCTCCGAACACCCGCAATTGCTCGGCATCGTCGACGACCTGGCCAATCAGGGCTGGTCGCGGCAGGCCATTTTCCTTCCCGACGCCCTGACCCGGGCGCTGGCGGCCGAGTGCCGGCGGCGCAAGGCCGAGGGCGAGCTGGCGCCGGCCGCTGTAGGTCGTGGGCAAGGCCAGGAGGTGCGCGAGGGGATTCGCGGTGACCATATCCTCTGGCTCGAGCCCGGCCAGTCCGAGGCCTGCGACCAATACCTGACCTTGATGGACGCCCTGCGCGAGCAGCTCAATCGTGATCTGTACCTGGGCCTGGAGGATTTCGAGTGCCATTTCGCCCTGTATCCGCCGGGCACCTTCTATCGCAAGCACCTCGACCGCTTCCGCGACAGCGACCGGCGCACGGTGTCGGCGATCATCTACCTGAATGACGACTGGCAGCCCGCCGATGGCGGCGAGTTGCGCCTGTTCTTCGCCGATGGCCGCGAGGAAGACGTGCCACCAGTGGGCGGCAGCCTGATCGTGTTCATGTCTGCCGACCTGCCCCATGAAGTGCTCGCGGCCAATCGCGAGCGCCTGTCGGTCACCGGCTGGTTCCGCCGTCGTGGCAACGAGCCGTTCTGACCTGCCGCGGGTGCTGGTGAGCGCCTGTCTGCTTGGCCAGCCGGTGCGCTATGACGGGCGTGCCAGCGGGTATCCCGATCTGTTGCGGACCTGGCAGGAAGAAGGCCGGGTGGTGCCGTTGTGCCCGGAAGTGGCGGGTGGTTTGCCGACGCCGCGTCCGCCCGCAGAGATTCCCGGCGGGCAGGGTGGCGCGGTGCTGGATGGCGAGGCGCAAGTGGTCACGGTGCTGGGCGAGGATGTCAGCGCGGCGTTTCTCGCCGGGGCCCGGCAGGCGCTGGATCTGGTGCGTCGGCATGGGATCCGGGTGGCGGTGCTGAAGTCTGGCAGCCCGTCGTGCGGCAACCGGTTGGTGTATGACGGGACGTTCAGTGGCCACAAGATCGAGGGGGAAGGGGTCGCCAGTGCCTTGCTGCGGCGGGAGGGGGTGCTGGTGTTCAGTGAATTGGAACTGGAAGAGGCTGCCAAAGCGCTCGACTCATGATTCTTGTTGCTTTCACTGGTCTCATCGCTGGCTTGCCAGCGATGAGACCCTGAAGGGCACTGAATATCTAGGGTTTCGGCGGCTCGCTGGCATCCACCCCGAACCACTTCTTCGACAGCTCGGCCAGCCGGCCATCCGCCTTGATCCGCTGCAGGGCATTGTCCAGCGCGCTCTGGAACGCCGGATTACCCTTCTGGAACGGAATCGCCAGGCTTAGCACCGGGCCTACGCTGGCGCCTTCCTCCACCGGCAGCTTGCTGTCGCGAATCGCATAGGGCACCAGCAGGCGATCGCTGATTACCGCGTCGATCTGGTCGTCGGCCACTTCCTTGATCGGCTGCACCGGGTCCTGATAGCCGCGCAGGTCCACGCCCTCGACTGCCTTGGCCTGCTCGGCGAACGAGCTGCCCTGGACGAAACCGAGGCTGTGCCCCTTGAACGCCTCCAGGCTGTGCAGCGGCCGCTTCTCTTCCCGGCGTACAATCAATTGGGCGCGGGTGTAGCTGTAGGGGGCGCTGAAATCCAGGCGCTCCTCCAGTTCCGGACTGACCGCGATCTGGTTCAACGCGATATCGTACTTGCCGTTCTGCACACCGGGCAGCAGGTCATCGGCCGTCACTTCGACAAAGGACGCGTTGACGTCCAGTTCACGGGCAAGCATCTGCCCAAGCTCCACTTCGAACCCACTCAGTTGCCCGGCGGTATCGCGGAAGTTGAACGGTGGCATTTTGGCTTCAATCGCAATGCGCAACTCGTTGCGGTCGCTGACGTCGTCCATCAGTTCCGCTTGAGCCCACGGACTGAGCAGGCTGGCGGCAAACAATGCCCCGGTAAGAAAACGCATTCGAGCCCCTTTTTGTTGGCAATTAACACAGTATTGCCGCAGCTTTCTGGTTTGCCACGGTCAACGTGCCCCTTGTGACCACGTCACTCCCGGGATGTTTAACGGTAGTTGAAATATTTCTCGCGTAATCGTGCAACTTTTTGTTTTCGTCCGGCCAATAAAAAGGGAGGCCACCAGGGCCTCCCTTTTCAACAGCGAAGCGAACTCAGAACAGGACGCGGGAACGGATGGTGCCCCTGACCTGTTGCAGTTTCTCTTGCGCCAGGTCCGAGTACTCGGCGTCGACGTCGATCACCACGTAACCGACTTTCTCGTTGGTCTGCAGGAACTGACCGGAGATGTTGATGCCGTTTTCGGCGAAGACCTTGTTGATCTCGCTGAGTACGCCCGGGATGTTTTCGTGGATGTGCAGCAGGCGATGCTTGCCAGGGTGCGCCGGCAGGGCCACTTCAGGGAAGTTGACCGAGGACACCGAGGTACCGTTGTCGCTGTACTTGACCAGCTTCTCGGCCACTTCCAGGCCGATGTTGGCCTGGGCTTCGGCGGTGGAGCCACCGATGTGCGGGGTCAGGATCACGTTGTCCAGGCCACGCAGCGGGCTTTCGAACTCTTCGTCGTTGGAACGCGGCTCGATCGGGAACACGTCGATGGCGGCGCCGATCAGGTGCTTGTCACGGATCGCGGCGGCCAGGTGGTCCAGCTCGACCACGGTGCCACGGGCGGCGTTGATCAGGATCGAGCCCTTCTTCATCGCGCGGATTTCCTTCTCGCCGATCATCCACTGGGTGGATGGCAGCTCAGGCACGTGCAGCGAGACGATGTCGGCCAGGCCCAGCAGTTCGTGCAGGCTGGTGACCTGGGTGGCGTTGCCCAGCGGCAGCTTGGTCAGCGGGTCGAAGAAGAACACCTGCATGCCCAGGCTCTCGGCCAGGACCGACAGCTGGGTGCCGATCGAGCCGTAGCCGACGATGCCCAGCTTCTTGCCACGGATCTCGAAGGAGTTGGCCGCGCTCTTGATCCAGCCGCCACGGTGGCAGGACGCATTTTTCTCAGGGATGCCGCGCAGCAGCAGGATCGCCTCGGCCAGCACCAGCTCGGCAACGGAGCGGGTGTTGGAGTACGGTGCGTTGAACACGGCGATGCCGCGCTCGCGAGCCGCTTCCAGGTCGACCTGGTTGGTGCCGATGCAGAAACAGCCGACAGCGACCAGTTTCTTGGCGCAATCGAAGATCTCTTCGGTCAGTTGAGTGCGGGAGCGGATACCGATGAAGTGGGCATCGGCGATCTTTTCCTTCAGCTCGGCTTCCGGCAGGGAACCGGTGAGGTACTCGATGTTGGTGTACCCGGCGGCCTTGAGGACGTCCACGGCGTTCTGGTGGACCCCTTCGAGAAGAAGGAACTTGATCTTGCTCTTATCGAGAGAAGTCTTGCTCATCTGCGTAAACCTGTGTCCCGGAGAAAAATGGCAGGGAAGTGAAGCCAGCGCAGATCGGCCTGAAGCACGATTAGCGGGGGGCGTATGCTAGCATACCGACGCCGCGCTCAGACCATCCCCGGCACGTGAAGTGTGCTCAGGGTGACCATGAAAAGTTCGAGAGTTCCGCCGATGACCGACCCTGTTCTGATCGATGAACTGAAGACCCTTGTCGAGCCTGGCAAGGTCCTGACTGACGCCGCCTCCCTCGAAGCCTGGGGCAAGGACTGGACCAGGCACTTCCCGCCGGCCCCCTCGGCCATCGTCTTTCCCAAGACCATCGAGCAGGTCCAGGCCATCGTCCGCTGGGCCAACCGGCACAAGGTCGCCCTGGTCCCGTCGGGCGGGCGCACCGGCCTCTCTGCTGCGGCTGTGGCGGCCAATGGTGAAGTGGTCGTGTCCTTCGACTACATGAACCGCATCCTCGATTTCAATGCTTTCGACCGTACCGTGGTGTGCCAGCCGGGCGTGGTCACCGCGCAGTTGCAGGCCTTCGCCGAAGAGCAGGGGCTGTATTACCCGGTGGACTTCGCATCGTCCGGATCCAGCCAGATTGGCGGCAATATCGCTACCAATGCCGGCGGGATCAAGGTCATTCGCTACGGCATGACCCGCAACTGGGTGGCTGGCCTCAAGGTCGTCACCGGTGCCGGCGAGGTGCTGGAACTGAACAAGGACCTGATCAAGAACGCCACCGGCTACGACCTGCGTCAGCTGTTCATCGGCGCCGAAGGCACCCTGGGTTTAGTGGTCGAGGCCACCATGCGCCTCGACCGGGCGCCGAAGAACCTCACTGCGATGGTCCTCGGCACCCCGGACTTCGACTCGATCATGCCGGTGCTGCATGCCTTCCAGGGCAAGCTCGACCTGACCGCCTTCGAGTTTTTCTCCGACAAAGGGCTGGCGAAGATCCTCGGCCGCGGCGACGTACCTGCGCCATTTGCCACTGAATGCCCGTTCTACGCCTTGCTGGAGTTCGAGGCCACCACCGAGGACGTGGCCAACGAAGCGCTGGCCCTGTTCGAGCACTGCGTCGAGCAAGGCTGGGTGCTCGACGGTGTGATGAGCCAGAGCGAGCAGCAGTTGCGCAACCTGTGGAAGCTGCGCGAGTACCTGTCCGAGACCATCTCTCACTGGACCCCTTACAAGAACGATATTTCGGTGACGGTGGCCAAGGTGCCGGCGTTCCTACGCGATATCGATGCCATCGTCACGGCGTACTATCCGGACTTCGACGTGGTCTGGTACGGCCATATAGGTGATGGCAACCTGCACCTGAACATTCTCAAGCCAGAGGACATGGGCAAGGACGAGTTCTTCGCCAAGTGCGCCGTGGTCAACAAGCAGGTGTTCGAAACCGTCGAGAAGTACAACGGTTCTATCTCCGCGGAGCACGGCGTCGGCATGACCAAGCGCGATTACCTTGCCTATAGCCGCTCGGCGGCGGAAATTGCGTACATGAAAGCAGTCAAGGCGGTGTTCGATCCCAACGGGATCATGAACCCGGGCAAGATCTTCGCCCCCGAGTAAGCCGCCGCGGATTCAACCAGCACCAGGAGTCGATCATGAGTTATCAGCACCAATATGTAGACGGGACGCGCATCCACTTCAACCTGGGCAAGGTGGTGTGCATCGGGCGCAACTACGCCGAACACGCCAAGGAGCTGGACAACCCGATCCCCACCGAGCCGCTGCTGTTCATCAAGCCGGGCAGTTGCGTGGTGCCGGTGGACGGCGGTTTCGCGATTCCGACCGAGCGTGGCTCGGTGCATTACGAGGCGGAGATTGCCGTGCTGCTGGGCAAGTCGCTGTCGCCGCAGCCTTCCGAGGAAGAGGTGCTGGACGCCATTTCCGGTTTCGCCCCGGCCCTGGACCTGACCCTGCGCGACCTGCAGGCTCAACTGAAGGACAAGGGCCTGCCCTGGGAGCGCGCCAAGTGTTTCGATGGCGCCTGCGTGCTGGCGCCGTTCGTTGTCGCCAGCACGTTCGCGGACCTCGCCGATATCGGCATCCGCCTGACCATCAACGGCGAAGTGCGCCAGGACGGCAACAGTGCGCTGATGCTCAATCCCATCGTGCCGATGATCCAGCACATGGCCTCGCAGTTCTCCCTGCAAGCGGGTGATGTGATCCTGACGGGTACTCCGGTGGGCGTTGGCCCGCTGAATCCGGGGGATGAGCTGGTCCTGGAATTGCCGGGCGCCAGCCGCTTCGAGAGCCGGGTGCTCTGAAATCCCGGGGCCGCAAAGCGGCCCCGTACACCTGCCAATGCAACTCATCGGCTTTTGCCGTTTTTTTCACAAACCATCTGGATAATTCTCCCCCGGTCCGTCGACTACGCTCGTCAGTCGGGATAACAAAAAAGGGAATTCTCCAATGGCCGCTCCCCTCGCCTCCGACGGCATCCCGCCGTCTGCACGCAAACGCCCCGTCATCCGTCGCTGGTCCACCTGGCTGGCCGCTGCCGCTGTGATCGGCTATGGCGTCGCCATTGCCATGCATTGGGATGACCGCGGGTTTCTGTGGTTGCAGGAGCGTTTCGAGAGCCAGGCCGAGCAGAAGGCCAGTGTCTGGTTGCCGGACTACCGCGCCGATATCGATGCCAAGGTGCTCCCAGGCATGGAAAAAGACGAGGCATCCGACCTTTCCTATGATCCACAGCGCAAGACCCTGTTCGCCGTGATGGGCAAGAACCCGTTCCTGGTCGAGCTCACCCTGGACGGCGATGTGCTGCGCAAGATCCCGCTGGTAGGCTGGGCCAACCCTGAAGGCGTGGCCGTGATGGCGGACGGGCGCCTCGCTATCGTCGACGAGCGCCAGCACAATCTGGTCCTGGTTCGCCTTGACGACGCGACCCACGAGCTGAACATCAAGGATTTCCCGCAATACGACCTCGGTCCTTCGGCGGACCAGAACAAGGCCTTCGAATCCATTGCCTGGGATCCGGGACAGCAACGCCTGGTGCTTGGCGAAGAACGCCCGCCCCGGCTGTTCACCTGGTCTACCGATGGTCGTTCGGACCTGACCGGCAACAAGCAGGAACTGCCCAACGACGACCTGGATCTGCGCAACCTTTCCGCCCTCGGCATCGACCCGCGCACCGGGCATATGCTGGCGCTGTCGGCGGAATCCAACATGCTGCTGGAGCTGGACGAGAAGGGCGAGCAGGTCAGCTTCATGACCCTGCAAGGCGGCTTCAATGGCCTGGCCAAGCGCATCCCGCGCGCCGAAGGCGTGGCGATGGACGAGGCGGGCACCCTGTACATGGTCAGTGAGCCGAACCTGTTCTACCGCTTCCGCAAGGAGTGATCGCGGTGCTTTAAGCTTCGTTTCAGTTGGCTATGGTTAGATTCGGGCCGTTTCGTTTTCCCGCCCGAGTCTTTCCTCATGCGTCTGCGTATTTCCCTTCTTGTATCGCTCGTTGCCCTGCTGGCCGTCCTGGCCCTGGCGGGGCAGCACTATCGCCTGTTCGAGCGTGGCTGGTTCAATCTCAAGACCTGGTGGCAACCGGCGGAACAGAGCATTGGCCTCGACCGCTACAAGGTCGTGATCGAAGCACAGGCCATTGAGGGGCTGGACAAGGACATCTCTGCGCTGACCTTCGATCCAGACCGAAACAGCCTGTTTACCGTCACCAACAAGTCTCCGGAACTGATCGAGCTGTCGCTGGATGGGCGCATCCTGCGCCGGGTGCCGCTGACCGGTTTCGGCGATCCGGAGGCGGTGGAGTATGTCGGGCGCGACAGCTACGTGATCACCGATGAGCGCCAGCAGCGCCTGATCCGCGTGCGTCTGACCGATGACACGCCGTTCCTCGACGCCAAGGATGCCGAGCAGTTGACCCTGGGCATCGGCCTCAATGGCAACAAGGGCTTCGAGGGCCTGGCCTTCGACCAGCAGGGCAAACGCCTGTTCGTGGCCAAAGAGCGCGATCCGATGCTGATCTACGAGGTGCACGGCTTCCCCCATGACAATCCGGAGCAGCCGTATGCCGTGCATGTGGTGCAGGACCGCAAGCGCGATGCGCGGTTGTTCGTGCGCGATCTGTCGAGTCTGCAGTTCGACGAACGCAGCGGGCATCTGCTGGCGCTGTCGGATGAGTCGAAGCTGGTGCTGGAGCTGGATGTTCAGGGCAGGCCGCTGGCGAGCCTGGCGCTGCGCAAGGGCTTTCACGGGTTGAAGGAAAGCGTGCCGCAGGCGGAGGGGATTGCGATGGATGGGGCGGGGACGTTGTATCTGGTGAGTGAGCCGAATCTGTTCTATGTCTTCAGGAAAGCAGATCGGTAGAGCCGCACCGAACCTTGTGGGAGCGGGTTCACCCGCGATTGCGGTGGTGAATTCACCGACGTAATCGCGGGTGAACCCGCTCCCACAAGGTCCGCGTCGAACATTCGGCCTATGTTCTATACGCGACAGCGCAGCCCGGCAGGGCTGGATGGCCTCCCACAGGGTTTTGTGGTGCTCTTACGCGCGAAGGGTCTTCACGCCTTCACCGGTACCCAGCAACAGCAGATCCGCTGGCCGCGCCGCGAACAGGCCGTTGGTGACCACACCGACGATGGCATTGATCTGCGTTTCCAGCTCCACCGGGTTGGTGATCTGCAGGTTGTGCACGTCGATGATGATGTTGCCGTTGTCGGTCACCACGCCCTCGCGGTACACCGGGTCGCCGCCCAGCTTCACCAACTGGCGCGCCACGTGGCTGCGGGCCATCGGGATCACTTCCACCGGCAGCGGGAAGGCGCCCAGCACCGGGACCAGCTTGCTGGCGTCGGCGATGCAGATGAAGGTCTTGGCCACCGCCGCGACGATCTTCTCGCGGGTGAGAGCCGCGCCGCCGCCCTTGATGAGGTTCAGGTGCTCGTCGCTCTCGTCGGCGCCGTCGACGTAGAACTCCAGCTCGCTCACGGTGTTCAGCTCGTAGACCGGGATGCCGTGGCCCTTCAGGCGCGCGGCGGTGGCTTCGGAACTGGCCACGGCGCCGTCGAAGGCGGTCTTGTGCTGGGCCAGGGCGTCGATGAAGCAGTTGGCGGTCGAGCCGGTGCCGACACCGATGATGCTCTTGGCATCAAGGCTCGGCAGGATGAAATCGACGGCGGCCTGGGCGACGGCCTGTTTGAGTTGGTCCTGGGTCATGCGGGCTCCGAAGCGGGGGAGTATCGTGAAGCCGGGCATTATAGCGGCTAAAACCCCTGGTTTGCTGTGGTCGCCCGACAAGGCGCTGGGGTAGACTCCGATCCCCCGTCCCGCCGCCTGTGATGCTTTCCCGATGCTCGAACAGTACGTCAAGAAGATCCTCACCTCGCGCGTCTACGACGTCGCCGTGGAAACCCCTCTGCAAGCCGCCGGCCAGTTGAGCAAGCGCCTCGGCAACCAGGTGCTGCTCAAGCGCGAGGACCTGCAGCCGGTGTTTTCCTTCAAGATCCGCGGCGCCTACAACAAGCTGGCGCAGTTGAGCGTGGAAGAGCGCGCCCGCGGCGTGGTCACCGCCTCGGCCGGCAACCATGCCCAGGGCCTGGCCCTGGCGGCGAAGGAAATGGGGGTCAAGGCAACCATCGTGATGCCGCGTACCACCCCGGAAATCAAGGTCGAGGGCGTACGGTCCCGTGGCGGCAAGGTGGTCCTGCACGGCGATTCGTTCCCCGAGGCACTGGCCTACTCGCTGAAACTGGTCGAGGAAAAGGGCTTCGTCTACGTCCATCCCTATGACGACCCGCACACCATCGCCGGGCAAGGCACCGTGGCCATGGAGATCCTGCGTCAGCACCCGGGCCACCTGGACGCGATCTTCGTGCCGGTAGGCGGTGGTGGCCTGATCGCCGGTATCGCGGCCTACGTCAAATACCTGCGTCCCGAGATCAAGATCATCGGCGTCGAGCCGGACGACTCCAACTGCCTGCAGGCCGCCATGGCCGCCGGTGAGCGCGTGGTGCTGCCGCAGGTCGGGCTGTTCGCCGACGGCGTCGCGGTGGCGCAGATCGGTCAGCACACCTTCGATATCTGCCGCGAGCATGTCGACGAAGTGCTCACCGTCAGCACCGACGAGATCTGCGCGGCAATCAAGGACATCTACGACGACACCCGCTCGATCACCGAGCCCGCTGGCGCCCTGGGCGTGGCCGGGATCAAGAAGTACGTGGAGCAGCGCGGCGTCAGCGGTCAGACCCTGGTGGCCATCGACTCCGGGGCCAACGTCAACTTCGACCGCCTGCGCCATGTCGCCGAGCGCGCCGAGCTGGGCGAGGGTCGCGAAGCCATCATTGCCGTGACCATCCCCGAGCAGCCGGGCAGCTTCAAGGCCTTCTGCGAGGCCATCGGCAAACGCCAGATCACCGAATTCAACTACCGCTACCACACCGGTGGTGAGGCGCATATCTTCGTCGGCGTGCAGACCCACCCGGACACCGATCCGCGCAGCGCGCTGATCCAGCACCTGACCGAGCAGGGTTTCCCGGTACTGGACATGACCGACAACGAACTGGCCAAGCTGCACCTGCGGCACATGGTCGGCGGGCATGCCGAGGTTGCCGACGAACTGGTGCTGCGCTTCGAGTTCCCCGAGCGGCCGGGGGCGCTGTTCAACTTCCTCAACAAGCTGGGCGGGCGCTGGAACATCTCGATGTTCCACTACCGCAACCACGGCGCGGCGGATGGTCGCGTGGTGGCCGGCCTGCAGGTGCCGGAAGACGAGCGCCACCTGGTGCCGGCGGCGCTGGAGAAGATCGGCTATCCGTACTGGGACGAAACCGGCAACCCGGCGTACCGGCTGTTCCTCGGCTGAACGGCTACGCTTTGAGCAACGCCTGAGGAAATCGCTGCCATGGAAACCCTGACCGCGCTGAAAACCGCCCACATTCTCGCCACCGTGCTACTGCTGGCCAGTGCGCTAGGGCTGGCGATCTGGACCTGGCGCGCACGCCGCGCCGGTGATGCAGCGGTCTACGGCCGATTGCTGGCGCGTCCGCAGGGCTTTCTCTGGCTGATAATGGCGCTGGGCCTGGCGAGCCTGCCGTTCACCGGTTGGTGGCTGGTGCACCTGGTGGGCTGGCCGTTGGGGCAGACCTGGGTGCTGGGCTCCAGCCTGCTCTATACCTTTGGCGCGCTGGCCTGGTTCTGGCTGTTGGTCCGGGTCAACCGTTTGCGTACCGAGCCGGCCAAGGGCAAACCGCAGTTCACCCTGGCCCTGGCGCTGTTCAGCGGTGTGTGCTTCATCGCTATTGCCGGCTTGATGGGCGCCAAGCCGGTCTGAGCGTGCTGGCTCAGTCGCGCAGGCTGATCACCGGCCAGCCGCGTTTCTCTGCCTCGGCCCGCAGGTTCGGGTCCGGATCGACCGCCACCGGGTTGTCCACCTGTTCCAGCAGCGGCAGGTCGTTCATCGAGTCGCTATAGAAGTAGCTGCCTTCCAGGTTCAGGCCGTTCTCTGCCAGCCAGGTGCGCAGGCGGGTCACCTTGCCTTCGCGGAAGCACGGCACGTCGATGCTGCGCCCGGTATAGCGGCCGTCCACCAGCTCGCACTCGGTGGCCAGCAGGGTCTCCACCTCCAGGCGCTTGGCGATCGGCCCGGTGATGAAGCGGTTGGTGGCGGTGATGATCACCAGCTTGTCGCCGGCGTCGCGGTGCTTCTTCAGCAGGGCCAGGGCCTTGGGCAGGATGATCGGTTCGACGCAGTCGCGCATGAAGTCGCCATGCCATTCGTCGAGCTGGGCCATCTCGGTGGTGGCCAGGATCTCCAGGCTGAAGTTCAGATAGGCCTGCAGGTCCAGCTTGCCGGCCAGGTAGTCCTGGTAGAAGGCGTCGTTGCGGTTCTGGTACTCAACCGGGTCGAGAATGCCCCGGGCGCACAGGTAGTCGCCCCAAGCGTGGTCGCTGTCGCCGCCGAGAAGGGTGTTGTCCAGATCGAATAAAGCCAGGCGCATTGAAGAGTCACTCGCATAACATCTGAAAAGTCCCACAGAATACGGACTTTTCACGGAGCTGCACATAAGGTATGGCGGGCGCGTTGCTGGCCTTGCAAGCTTTGTGGAACAATGCGGCGACATGCGTTTGCGAGGTTGCTGCCGTGATCGACCCCGATGGTTTTCGCCCCAATGTCGGGATCATTCTGACGAATGATCTTGGACAGGTGCTATGGGCCCGGCGAATCAACCAGGATGCCTGGCAGTTTCCACAAGGGGGAATCAACCCCGACGAAACACCGGAAGATGCTCTGTACCGCGAGTTGAATGAAGAAGTAGGTCTGGAGCGTCAGGACGTGGAAATTCTTGCCTGCACCCGTGGCTGGTTGCGTTATCGTTTACCCCAACGTCTGGTCCGCACCCACAGCCAACCGCTGTGCATCGGCCAGAAACAGAAATGGTTCCTGCTGCGCCTGGTGTCCAACGAGCAGCGGGTGCGGATGGACCTGACCGGCAAACCGGAGTTCGATGGCTGGCGCTGGGTCAGCTATTGGTATCCCTTGGGCCAGGTGGTGACATTCAAGCGCGAGGTATATCGCCGCGCGCTCAAAGAGCTTGCCCCGCGCCTGCTGGCGCGCGACTGACGACGGAGTTCGACCCCGAGCCATGCTCAATACGCTGCGCAAGATCGTCCAGGAAGTTAACTCCGCCAAGGATCTCAAGACGGCGTTGGGGATCATCGTCTTGCGCGTCAAAGAGGCCATGGGCAGCCAGGTCTGCTCGGTCTACCTGCTCGACCCGGAAACCAACCGTTTCGTCCTGATGGCCACCGAAGGCCTAAACAAGCGTTCCATCGGCAAGGTCAGCATGGCACCGAACGAGGGCCTGGTCGGTCTGGTCGGCACCCGGGAAGAACCGCTGAACCTGGAAAACGCCGCCGATCACCCGCGCTACCGCTACTTCGCCGAGACCGGTGAGGAGCGCTTCGCCTCCTTCCTTGGCGCGCCGATCATCCATCACCGCCGCGTGGTGGGCGTGCTGGTCATCCAGCAGAAGGAGCGCCGCCAGTTCGACGAGGGCGAGGAAGCCTTCCTTGTCACCATGAGCGCGCAGCTCGCCGGGGTTATCGCCCATGCCGAGGCCACTGGCTCGATCCGCGGCCTGGGCCGCCAGGGCAAGGGTATCCAGGAAGCCAAGTTCGTCGGTGTGCCGGGTTCGCCGGGCGCTGCGGTGGGTACTGCGGTGGTCATGCTGCCGCCGGCCGATCTCGACGTGGTGCCGGACAAGACCGTCACCGACATCGATGCCGAACTGAAACTCTTCAACAACGCCCTCGAAGGCGTGCGCGGCGACATGCGCACCCTCTCGGCCAAGCTGGCGACCCAGCTGCGCCCGGAAGAGCGCGCGTTGTTCGACGTCTACCTGATGATGCTCGACGATGCCGCGTTGGGCGGCGAGGTGGTCGAGGTCATCAAGACCGGCCAGTGGGCCCAGGGCGCCCTGCGCCAGGTGGTCGGCGAGCACGTCAATCGCTTCGAACTGATGGATGACGCCTACTTGCGTGAGCGTGCGTCCGATGTGAAGGACCTTGGCCGGCGCCTGCTGGCGTACCTCCAGGAAGCTCGCCAGCTGTCGCTGGTGTACCCGGACAACACCATTCTCGTCAGTGAAGAACTGACCCCGGCGATGCTCGGCGAAGTGCCGGAAGGCAAGCTGGTCGGTCTGGTCTCGGTGCTGGGTTCGGGCAACTCCCACGTGGCCATCCTTGCCCGCGCCATGGGCATTCCCACGGTGATGGGCCTGGTCGACCTGCCGTACTCCAAGGTCGACGGCATCCAGATGATCGTCGACGGCTACAAGGGCGACGTCTACACCAACCCCAGCGACGTGCTGCGCAAGCAGTATGCCGACGTGGTCGAGGAAGAGCGCCAGTTGGCCCAGGGCCTTGATGCCCTGCGCGAGTTGCCGTGCGAGACCACCGACGGCCATCGCATGCCGCTGTGGGTCAACACCGGCCTGCTCGCCGACGTGGCGCGGGCGCAGCAGCGGGGCGCCGAGGGCGTTGGTCTGTACCGCACCGAAGTGCCGTTCATGATCAACCAGCGCTTCCCCAGCGAGAAGGAGCAACTGGCGATCTACCGCGAGCAGTTGCAGGCCTTCCATCCGCTGCCGGTGACCATGCGCAGCCTGGATATCGGTGGTGACAAGGCGCTTTCCTACTTCCCGATCAAGGAAGACAACCCATTCCTCGGCTGGCGCGGCATCCGTGTCACCCTCGACCACCCGGAAATCTTCCTGGTGCAGACCCGCGCGATGCTCAAGGCCAGCGAAGGCTTGAACAACCTGCGCATCCTGCTGCCGATGATTTCCGGGATTCACGAGCTGGAAGAAGCCCTGCACCTGATCCACCGTGCCTGGGGCGAAGTGCGCGACGAAGGCACCGACGTGCCGATGCCGCCGGTGGGCGTGATGGTGGAGATTCCTGCAGCGGTTTACCAGACCAAGGAGCTGGCGCGTCAGGTGGACTTCCTTTCGGTCGGTTCCAACGACCTGACCCAGTACCTGCTGGCGGTGGACCGCAACAACCCGCGGGTCGCCGACCTCTACGACTACCTGCACCCGGCAGTGCTGCAGGCCCTGCAACACGTGGTCACCGCGGCCCATGCCGAAGGCAAGCCGGTGAGCATCTGCGGCGAGATGGCCGGTGATCCGGCGGCAGCGGTGCTGTTGATGGCGATGGGCTTCGACAGCCTGTCGATGAACGCCACCAACCTGCCGAAGGTGAAGTGGATGCTGCGCCAGATCAGCCTGGGCAAGTCGAAGGAAATGCTGGCGCAGGTCATGGAGATCGATAACCCGCAGGTTATCCACAGCACGCTGCAACTGGCGCTGAAGAATCTCGGGCTGTCGCGGATGATCAATCCGGGGCAGGGGCACGGCGTCTGATATCTGGCTGTCTGTTCTGACGCCATCGCGGGCAACGCCCGCTCCCACAAGGACCGCGTACATCGCCGAACCCTGTGGGAGCGGGCGTTGCCTGCGATGAGGTCCGATAAGGCACCTCAGATCTCCAGCTCTACCTCCCCCAGATGCCCCCCAAACGGCCCGAAGCTCCGCTCCAGCAACCTCCGCTTCCCCTCCGCCTCGACAATCAGCACCGTACTCGCCCGCGTCCCATAGTTCTGGCTGGCAATGAACACGCTGGACAACAGTCGCTCTGTCGCCACTCCGACCCCGGTATTCGGCAACTCGGCATCGGCCGCCTGACGATCATCCTCGAGCAGGGCGAACAGCTTCTGCGGATCCGCTTCATCCAGTTGCTCACGCAACCCCTCCCGCGCCTTCACCAGTTTCGGCCAAGGCGTATCCAGGGCAGCATTCGACAACCCGTAGACACCCGCCGACAGCAACCGTGGCGCCGCATCCCGGCCATGCAGGTAGCCCAGCGTGTGTCCGTCGCCCACCAGCAAATTGAACCCGCAATAGTGCTGCGCTTCGCCGGCCACTTTCTCCAGGTAGGCCTCAACCGACAACTCCCCACGCAGATACCCGGCCACCAGTTCACCTCGTGAGCGCGTGCCCAGTGGCTGCCCCGGATCACGGATATTGGTCAGCGCGGAAAAACGCCCCTGCGGCCCGACCCCCAGCCAGGTCCCGCCGGCTTCAAGGTCACGCCCGGCATACACCCCGGGCGCCTCGTCCCAAGACGCCAGGGCCTGGGTCGGACGAGCATGGAATTCGTCACGGTTGGCCGCGACGATCAGCGGGCGGGCGTGACCCGGCCGCCAGGCAAAAACGATCAGGCACATCGTGGCTCCCGTTCAGCTGGCCTGTGGTAGTGCCCCACTGTACCCAGACTTACCTGTCGGCGTCTTCACTGGAGACCGGGACCCACCTTCCGTTACCATGCCGGACTGAATTTTCCGGGGGCGACAATGGAATTCGTGCTCTATCTGCTGCTGGGCGCCTGCGCAGGCGTGCTGGCCGGGCTGTTCGGCGTCGGTGGCGGCATCATCATCGTCCCGGTGCTGGTGTTCAGCTTCACCCTGCAAGGCTTCGATACCTCGGTGCTGACCCACCTGGCCGTCGGCACCTCGCTGGCGACCATCGTCTTCACCTCGATCAATGCCATCAGCGAACACCACCGCAAGGGCGCGGTGCAGTGGCCGATCTTCGCCTGGATGACCCTGGGCATCCTTATCGGCGCCGGCATCGGGGCCAAGACCGCCTCGCTGATCCAGGGCCCGCACCTGCAGAAGATCATCGGCGTGTTCGCCCTGGTGATCGCCGTGCAGATGGCCCTCGAGCTCAAGCCCAAGGCCAGCCGTGGCGTGCCCGGCAAGGCCGGGCTGACCCTGGCCGGCAGCATCATCGGCTGGGCCTCGGCGATCTTCGGCATCGGCGGCGGCTCGCTGACCGTGCCGTTCCTGACCTGGCGCAGCCTGCCGATGCAGCAGGCGGTGGCCACTTCGTCGGCCTGCGGTCTGCCCATCGCCCTGGTCAGCGCCCTGAGCTTCATGCTTCTGGGCTGGCACGAAGAGCACCTGCCGCCGCACAGTGCCGGTTTCGTCTACCTGCCGGCGCTGCTCGGGATTGCCGTGACCAGCATGTTTTTCGCCCGCTTCGGCGCGCGCCTGGCGCACAAGCTGTCGCCGCGCCTGCTCAAACGCCTGTTCGCCGCGCTGCTGTTCTGCGTCGGCCTGAGCTTTCTGCTTTAACGAGAGGAGTCATCATGCTGCCTTACCCGCAGATCGATCCCGTGGCCCTGGCCATCGGGCCACTGAAAATCCATTGGTATGGCCTGATGTACCTGGTCGGTATCGGCGGTGCCTGGCTGCTGGCCTCGCGCCGGCTGAACCGCTTCGATCCCACCTGGACCCGGGAAAAGCTCTCGGATCTGGTGTTCTGGCTGTCCATGGGGGTGATCGTCGGCGGGCGGCTCGGCTATGTGCTGTTCTACGACCTGAGCGCCTACCTGGCCAACCCGACCCTGATCTTCGAAGTGTGGAAGGGCGGCATGTCGTTCCACGGCGGCTTCATCGGCGTGATGCTCGCGGCCTTGTGGTTCGGCAAGCGCAACAACAAGTCGTTCTTCGAGCTGATGGACTTCGTCGCGCCGATGGTGCCGATAGGGCTGGGCGCCGGACGCATCGGCAACTTCATCAACGCCGAGCTGTGGGGCAAGGCCACCGACGTGCCGTGGGCCATGGTCTTCCCGCCGTTCAGTGACCCGGCGCAACTGCCGCGCCACCCGTCGCAGCTGTACCAGTTCGCCCTGGAAGGCGTGGCGCTGTTCCTGATCCTCTGGTTGTACTCGCGCAAGCCGCGGCCAACCATGGCGGTGTCCGGCATGTTTGCCCTGTTCTACGGGATCTTCCGCTTCATCGTCGAATTCGTCCGCGTCCCGGACGCCCAGCTCGGCTACCTGGCCTGGGGCTGGCTGACCATGGGTCAGATTCTCTGCGTGCCAATGATAGTCGGCGGCCTCGCCCTCATCTGGTGGGCCTATAATCGCAAGCCGACGGTGAAACCAGCCGTCTGATATTCCACGGCAGGGGCGATCCCCCTGCCGTCTTCGTTACAGGAACGCTATGAAACAGTATCTGGATCTGGTCCGCGACGTCATCGAGAACGGCACCCTGCAGGAGAACCGCACCGGCGTGCGCACCATCGCCCTGCCGGGTGCCATGTTGCGCTTCGACCTGCAGAAGGGCTTTCCCGCCATCACCACGCGCAAGCTGGCGTTCAAGTCGGCGATCGGCGAGATGGTCGGCTTCCTCCGTGGTGTGAAGAATGCCGCGCAGTTCCGCGAGCTGGGCTGCAAGGTCTGGGACCAGAACGCTAACGAGAACGCCGCCTGGCTGGCCAACCCGTTCCGCCAGGGCGCTGACGACCTCGGCGAGATCTACGGCGTGCAATGGCGCCAGTGGCCGGCCTACAAGCGCATTGCGCTGAGCAACCCGGCGGCCATCGAGCTGGCGCAGAAGAATGGTTTCGTGAAGATCGCCGAGGCCGAGGAAGACGGCGAAGCCTTCGTCGTGCTGTACAAGGCCATCGACCAGATCCGCCAGTGCGTCGACACCATCGTCAACGACCCCAACAGCCGGCGCATCCTGTTCCATGGCTGGAACTGCGCGCAGTTGGACGAAATGGCCCTGCCGCCGTGTCACCTGCTGTACCAGTTCCACCCGAACACCCAGACCAAAGAGATTTCTCTGACCCTGTACATCCGCTCCAACGACCTGGGCCTGGGCACGCCGTTCAACCTCACCGAAGGCGCCGCGCTGCTGTCGCTGATCGGTCGCCTGACCGGCTACACGCCGCGCTGGTTCACCTACTTCATCGGTGATGCGCATGTCTACGAGAACCATCTGGACATGCTCAACGAACAGCTGCGCCGCGAGCCGCTGGACGCGCCAAAGCTGGTGATCAGTGATCGGGTGCCGGAGTTTGCCAAGACCGGCAAGTACGAGCCGGAGTGGCTGGAGAAGATCGAGCCGAGCGATTTCAGTCTGGAAGGGTATGAACACCATCCGCCGATGACGGCGCCGATGGCGGTCTGAATTCTCAAGGCCTGCACCAAACCTTGTGGGAGCTGGCGTTGCCAGCGATAGCGTCCGACCAGACAACATCGTTGCCAGTGCCGGCCTCATCGCTGGCAACGCCAGCTCCCACAGGTTCAGCGGTAATCTTCAGTGACCGTGGCTTCGCCCGACATGCGAATGCTCCGCATCCGGCACCGACACCGCCCCATTCACCTCCAGCCTCTCCAGAATCGCGCAATGCTCGCCTTCGGCGCGGCACCTCCTGCGCAACTCCATCAACTGCTCCTGCAATGCCACCAGGCCATCGATTCGTGCCTGCACGTGCTCGATATGTTCGTCG
The DNA here is from genome assembly GCF_059379395.1 of Pseudomonas sp. Con_6. Classification (NCBI taxonomy): domain Bacteria; kingdom Pseudomonadati; phylum Pseudomonadota; class Gammaproteobacteria; order Pseudomonadales; family Pseudomonadaceae; genus Pseudomonas; species Pseudomonas sp. Con_6. The sequence continues at coordinate 397,678 of NZ_CM182011.1, forward strand.
ACCAGCGCATTGACGCTTTCGCACTGGTCCTGCGGACTGTCGCGCAGCTTCAGGAGGCTGCGGATCTCCTCAAGGGTCATGTCCAGCGTGCGGCAGTTGCGGATGAAGGTCAGGCGTTCGACATGGGCCTGGGTGTAGACCCGGTAATTGCCCTCGCTGCGGTGCGGTTCGGGTAGCAACTGCTCCCGCTCGTAGTAACGGATGGTCTCCACCGCGCAGTCGGTGGCCTTGGCCAGTTCGCCGATCTTCATCTGAAAAAACCTCCATGGGTTGCTTGACCCTATAGTGGCTACAGGGTGTTCACTTGGCAACAGGACTTTTAGGGATGCCCCCTCATGAATCGACCTGTCAGCTTCGAGCCGCATAAAAAGCCGCACGATCACGACCATTCTCATCACGATCACTCCAGTGAGTCTACTCACGGCTGTTGCGCGCCCAAGCCGCAAGCCCATGGCTGCTGTTCCGCTGCGCAAGCGCCTGCGTTAGTGCAACTGCAGGAGCGCGCCAGCGCCGACGCCCAGCTCAGCCGTTTCCGCATCGAGGCCATGGACTGTCCGACCGAACAGACGCTGATCCAGAACAAGCTCGGCAAGCTTGCCGGCATCGAGCAACTGGAATTCAACCTGATCAACCGCATCCTCGGCGTGCGCCATACCCTTGGCGACAAGCACGGCATCGTCGAGGCCATCGCCTCGCTGGGCATGCAAGCCGAGCCGCTGGCCGACGACGCGCAGGAGAAGGCCGCGCCCCCGGCGAAGAAAGCCTGGTGGCCGCTGGCGCTGTCCGGCGTCGCCGCGCTGGCGGCGGAAATCGTCCATTTCACCGCGGCGGCGCCGGAGTGGGTGGTCGCGGTACTGGCCCTGGCGGCGATCCTCGGTTGTGGCCTGGGCACCTACAAGAAGGGCTGGATCGCCCTGAAGAACCGCAATCTCAACATCAACGCGCTGATGAGCATCGCCGTGACCGGTGCCGTGCTGATCGGCCAGTGGCCGGAAGCGGCCATGGTCATGGTGCTGTTCACTCTCGCCGAAGTGATCGAGGCACGTTCGCTGGATCGCGCACGCAATGCCATTGGCGGGTTGATGCAACTGAGCCCCGATATGGCCACGGTGCAGCAGGCTGACGGGCAGTGGCTGGAAGTAGAGGTGACCAAGGTTCAGCTCGGTGCGCTGGTGCGTGTCCGGCCGGGCGAACGCGTCGGTCTCGACGGCGAGGTGGTCAGCGGTCAGTCGACCATCGACCAGGCGCCGATCACCGGGGAAAGCCTGCCGGTGGAGAAAGGCCCGGGCGACAAGGTCTTCGCCGGCACCATCAACCAGTCCGGTGCCCTGGAGTACCGCGTCACCGCCGCCGCTGGCGAATCCACCCTGGCGCGGATCATCCGTGCCGTGGAAGAAGCCCAAGGCGCGCGGGCACCGACCCAGCGCTTCGTCGATCAGTTCTCGCGCATCTACACCCCGGCGGTGTTCGCCTTCGCCCTGGCGGTGGCAGTGATTCCGCCGCTGTTCATGGCCGGCGCCTGGTTCGACTGGATCTATCGCGCGCTGGTCCTGCTGGTGGTGGCCTGCCCGTGCGCCCTGGTGATCTCCACCCCGGTGACCATCGTCAGCGGCCTCGCCGCCGCAGCGCGCAAGGGCATCCTGATCAAGGGCGGCGTCTACCTCGAAGGCGGGCGCAAGCTGGATTTCCTCGCCCTCGACAAGACCGGCACCCTGACCCACGGCAAACCGGTGCAGACCGACATGCAGGTGCTGGACACCCTTTTCGACGACCGCGCCCAGCGTATCGCCGCCAGCCTGGCCGGACGTTCCGACCACCCGGTATCGCTGGCGATTGCCCGCCAGGCGAAGGAACAAGGTGTCGAATTCGCCGAGGTAAACGACTTCCAGGCCCTGATGGGTCGTGGCGTCAGCGGCGAAGTTGACGGCGTGCGCTACCACTTGGGCAACCACCGCCTGGTGGAAGAGCTGGGCCTGTGCTCGCCGCAGCTGGAGGAAAAACTCGACGCGCTGGAGCGCCAGGGCAAGACCGTGGTCCTGTTGCTCGACCCTTCCGGCCCGCTGGCGCTGTTCGCCGTCGCCGACACGGTCAAGCAGACCAGCCGCGAAGCCATCGCCGAGCTGCATGAGCTGGGTATCCGCACGGTCATGCTCACCGGTGACAACCCGCACACCGCCGACGCCATCGCCGCCCAGGTCGGCATCGACGAAGCCCGTGGCAACCTGTTGCCGGCAGACAAGCTGGCCGCTATCGAAGACCTCTACGCCAAGGGCCACCGCGTCGGCATGGTCGGCGACGGTATCAACGACGCCCCCGCCCTGGCCCGCGCCGAGATTGGTTTCGCCATGGCTGCGGCCGGTACCGACACGGCCATCGAGACCGCCGACGTTGCCCTGATGGACGACGACTTGCGCAAAATCCCGGCCTTCGTCAGGCTCTCGCGGCAAAGCGCTGCGATCCTGGTGCAGAACATCGTTCTGGCCCTGGGTATCAAGGCGATCTTCCTGGCGATCACATTCGCCGGCCTGGCGACTATGTGGATGGCGGTGTTCGCCGACATGGGCGTGAGCCTGCTGGTGGTCTTCAACGGGCTGCGCCTGCTGAGAAAGTAAGAGGATTTATGCTGAGTTCCGAGCTGAAGGCGTTCTACAGGGTGGCCCGCCTGGGCAGCATCACCCTTGCGGCAAAGAAGCTCGGGCTCAGCCAGCCCACCGTCACCACGCAGATCCGTAATCTGGAAAGCCATTACGGCGTCGAGCTGTTCTACCGCGGTGGCCGGCGCCTGGCCCTGAGCGAGGAGGGCGCGCGGCTGCTGCCGATGGTGCGCGACCTGCTGCAGAAGGAAGCCGATATCGAGTTCTTCCTGCGCAACAGCGGCCAGCAGCAGGGCGCGCTGCGGGTGGCGGCGACCGCGCCGTACTACATCCTCGATCTGGTGAAGATCTTCCGTGAGCGCCTGCCGCAGGTGGAGGTCTCGGTGGAGATCGGCAACTCGCAGCAGGTCCTGGAGTTGCTGGAGGAATACCGGGTGGATGTGGCGGCGTCCTCGCAGTTGCTGGAAGACAATCGGCTGATACGGCGGATATTGGGCACCGATCCACTGGTGGTGGCGGTGCATCGCAGCCATCCGCTTGCCTCGCGGGAGTCGGTGCCGCTGGCAGCGCTGGCCGGGCATTGTCTGCTGATGCGCGAGCAGGGCTCGACCACGCGCAAGCTGACCGAGCAGATGCTCGAAGAGGCGGGGGTGAAGGTCGGGGCGCTGCTGGAGATCGGCAGTCGCGAGTCGATTCGCGAGGCGGTGCTGAGGAATATCGGGATCAGCATCATTGCCCGACATGAAGTGCCGCATAACCCGGAACTGCGGGTGCTCAGCCTGGAGGGGGCGCCGGTGATGCATGAGTATCTGTATTGTCTGAAGGAAAGGCGCCATGCGCGGTTGCCGGCTGCTTTTCTCGGGTTGGCCCAGGAAATGTCGGCTATCGATTCCTGACGTGAGGGCCTTATCGCTGGCAAGCCAGCTCCCACAGTGTCCGCGGCGCCGCTGAACCTGTGGGAGCTGGCTTGCCAGCGATGAGGCCTTCAAGATCACCAACAAAAATCTGCCAATACCACTATCGTCAGCTTTTGCCCCAACGCCACGGAACCTTCGCAAAGCGTACCTAGCATGACCCTCATTCGTTCGGTGAGGTCCTGTCATGAACAACACGCTTGCACAACCCGGCGCCCAGTTGCGCGTTCGCGGCATCAACAAACGCTTCGGGGCCTTCACCGCCCTGCAGGATGTGTCCCTCGACGTCGCCGCCGGCGAGCTGGTCTGCCTGCTCGGCCCGTCCGGTTGCGGCAAGACTACCCTGCTGCGCTGCATCGCCGGCCTCGAGCGCCAGGACCGCGGCGAGCTGATGATCGGCGACCGCGATATCTCCACCCTGCCGCCGCAAGCCCGTGACTACGGGATCCTGTTCCAGTCCTACGCGTTGTTCCCCAACCTCACCGTCGAAGCCAATATCGCCTACGGCCTGGCCGGCAGCGGCCGCAACGAGGTGCGCCAGCGCGTCGGGCAGATGCTGGAACTGGTCGGCCTGACCGGCAGCGAAAAGAAATACCCCGGCCAGCTTTCCGGCGGCCAGCAGCAACGCGTCGCCCTGGCCCGCGCCCTGGCGCCGGCGCCGTCCCTGCTGCTGCTCGACGAACCCATGTCGGCCCTCGACGCTCGGGTCCGTGACCATCTGTGCACCGAGCTGCGCCAGCTCCAGCGCCAACTGGGCATCACCACCCTGATGGTTACCCACAACCAGGACGAAGCCATGCTCATGGCCGACCGCATCGCCGTGATGAACAACGGCCAGGTCGAGCAGTACGCCACCTCGCAGGAAATCTACGACCGCCCGGCCACCCCGTTCGTCGCCGAGTTCATCGGCCAGGGCAACTGGCTGCCGTTCCAGCGTTGCAGCGACAGCCATGCCCAGGTCGGCGACCTCAACCTGCGCCTGGCCCCGGGCGCCAAGGCCAGCGGCAGTGGCCGGCTGTTCTGCCGCCCCGAGGCGATCACCATCAACCCGATCGTCCACGAGGAAAACCTGTTCCCGGCGCGCCTGCGGGAAATCACCTTCCTCGGCAATCGCTGCCGCATGAGCTTCGAACTGCACCAGCTGCCGGGCCATGCCCTGCTCGCCGAAGTCGCCCCGCAAGCCATGCCGCGCCTGGGTTCGCAGGATATCTGGGTGGCCCTGCCGCCGCGCAGCCTGCAGGTCTTTGCCTGAGATGGGCGCTCCACTCACCCTGCCGATCGCCCAGGCGAAGGCAAAACCGCGGTCTGGCGTTGCCCTGGGTGACCGTCTGTTCGTGGTCGGCGGCAAATGGCTGCTGCTGATGTTTCTTGTGGTCTCGGTACTGTTGCCGCTGCTGGCGATCTTCTGGCGCGGCTTCAGCAGCGAAGCCGGGCAGGGCGGCGGTTGGGCTGCGGCCAGCGAGCTGTTCGCCAGCGCCAACTTCCATTGGCTGCTGGGCAACAGCCTCAAGGTATCCCTCAGCGTCGCCGCTATCGTCGTGCCGCTGGCCTACCTGTTCGCCTACGCCCTGCAACGCACGCTGATTCCCGGCAAGCGCATCTGGCGCGGGATTTCCCTGCTGCCGCTGCTGGCGCCTTCGATGCTGCCGGCCATCGCGCTGGTCTACCTGTTCGGCAACCAAGGCATGCTGCGCGGGCTGCTCTCCAACAATATCTATGGCTTCTGGGGCATCGTCTTCGGCGAAGCCATCTACACCTTTCCCCACGCCCTGATGATCCTGATGTCGGCGCTGTCCCTGGCCGATGCCCGCCTGTTCGACGCCGCGTCGAGCATGGGCGCCGGCCGGTGGCGCGCCTTCCATAGCATCACCTGGCCGGCCACGCGCCAGGCCGTGTTCGCCGCGTTCTGCCTGGTGTTCACGCTGACCATCACCGACTTCGGCGTGCCAGTGGTGGTGGGCGGTGACTACCAGGTGCTGGCGCTGGAAGCCTACAAGGCCGTGGTCGGCCAGCAGCAGTTCGGTCGCGGTGCGCTGATCGGCATGATCCTGCTGGTCCCGGCGCTGCTCAGCTTTGGCGTCGACGCCTGGCTGCGCCGCCGTCAGGGTGAGGCCATGAGCGGCCGTGCCCAGGTCTTCGAGCCGCAGGTGTCGCGCCGTCGCGATGCCTGGTTCCTGGCCATCGTCCTGGTGGTGTGCGCCGCGCTCCTGCTGGTGGTGGGCATGGCGGTGTACTCGTCGTTCGTGAAGTTCTGGCCGTACAACCTGTCGCTGTCCCTCAAGCACTACCAGTTCGACGAAACCGCCGGCGGCGGCTGGCTGGCCTACTGCAACAGCCTGACCATGGCCGTGGGCACTGCGCTGATCGGCAGCGTGGCGATCTTCACCGGCGCCTACCTGATGGAAAAGACCAGCGGCCAGCGCAGCCTCAACCAGGTCCTGCGCCTGCTCAGCTTCGTGCCGATGGCGGTGCCTGGGCTGGTGCTGGGCCTGGGCTACGTCTTCTTCTTCAACCTGCCGGGCAACCCGCTGCATGTGTTCTACGGAACCATGGCCCTGCTGGTGGTGTGCACCGTGGCCCACTACCTGACCACCGCGCAGATGACCGCGACCACCGCCCTGCGCCAGCTCGACGGCGAGTTCGAGGCCGCCGCGCTGTCGCTCAAGGCGCCGCTGTACCGGCACTTCATGCGGGTCACCGTGCCGATCTGCCTGCCGGCGCTGCTGGACATCGTGCGCTACCTGTTCGTCTCGGCGATGACCACGGTGTCGGCGGCGATCTTCCTCTACAGCCCGGACACCATCCTCGCCGCGGTGGCCGTGCTGAACATGGACGACGCCGGCAACGTCGGCGGTGCCGCTGCCATGTCGACCCTGATCCTGTTCACCAGCGCCGGCGTCTCGCTGCTGCTGGCCTGGGCCTCCAAGGGCCTGCTGAAACGCTCCCAGGCCTGGCGCCAGCGCGCGCCGGGCCATTGATCACGCCACCCGACCCCCTTCAAAGGAACCGCATCATGTTCAAGCCACTCGCTCTTGCCGCTGCCGTCCTGTCCGCGTTCAGCGTGCACGCCAACGCCGCCCAGACCCAACTGACGGTCTACACCGCGCTGGAAGCCGAACAACTCAAGAGCTACAAGCAGGCATTCGAAAAGGCCAACCCGGACATCGAGATCAAGTGGGTGCGTGATTCCACCGGGATCATCACCGCCAAGCTGCTGGCCGAGAAGGACCGTCCGCAGGCTGACGCAGTGTGGGGGCTGGCCGCCTCTAGCCTGGCCATTCTCGACCAGCAGGGCATACTGCAGGCCTACGCGCCGAAAGACCTGGGCAAGATCGGCGCGAACTACCGCGATGCAGCCAATCCGCCGGCCTGGGTCGGCATGGACGTGTGGGCCGCGACCATCTGCTTCAACACTGTCGAGGCCGAGAAGCAGGGCCTGAGCAAGCCGGTGAGCTGGCAGGACCTGACCAAGCCCGAGTACAAGGGCAAGATCGTCATGCCCAACCCGGCGTCCTCGGGCACCGGCTTCCTCGACGTCAGCGCCTGGCTGCAGACCTTCGGCGAGCCGCAGGGCTGGGCCTACATGGATGCGCTGCACCAGAACATCGGCCAGTACGTTCACTCCGGTTCCAAGCCATGCAAGCTGGCGGCTGCCGGTGAGTTCCCGATCGGCATTTCCTTCGAATACCCGGCCGTGCAGCTCAAGCGCCAGGGCGCGCCGCTGGATATCGTACTGCCGAAGGAAGGCCTGGGCTGGGAGATCGAGGCCACCGCGGTGATCAAGGGCACCCCGCATGAAGACGCGGCCAAGCGCCTGGCCGACTTCTCCGCCAGCCCGGCGGCGATGGAGCTGTACAAGGAAAACTTCGCCGTGCTGGCCCAGCCGGGTATCGCCAAGCCGCAGACCGAGCTGCCGGCGGACTACGAGCAGCGCCTGATCAAGAACGACTTCGGCTGGGCATCGAAGAACCGCGACAGCATCCTGGCCGAATGGCGCAAGCGCTATGACGGCAAGTCGGAGAAGGTTGCCCAGCAGTAAGTCAAAGCGCAGCCCCAAAACCTGCCTACCCAACAGGATCTGAAATGACCGATTTTCTCATCGTCGGCGCCGGCATCCTCGGCCTTTCCCATGCCTATGCCGCCGCCCGGCGCGGCCTGCGGGTCAAGGTCTTCGAGCGCAGCGCCACCCCGCTCGGTGCCTCGGTACGCAACTTCGGCCAGGCCCTGGTCAGCGGCCAGCCGCCTGGCCAGATGCTCGACCTGGCCCGTGCCAGCCGCCCGCTGTGGGCGCACTGGGCGCAAGCCGCGGGTTTCTCCATCAAGCGCAACGGCTCGCTGCTGCTGGCTCGCACCGAGCAGGAGCGCGACCTGCTGGACGCCTTCTGCACCCGTCGCGCCGTTGAACACGGCTACCCCGTCCGCCTGCTCGAAGGCGACGATCTGCGCGGCCTGTACAACGGCCGTTTCAGCCATCACCGCGCCGCCCTGCACGGCCTCGACGACCAGCAGGTGTTCTCCCGTGAAGCCCTGCCCAGCCTGATCGACTGGCTGCGCGAGGCCATGGGTGTCGAGTTCCATTTCTCCACCCTGGTCCGTGGCATCGAGCCCGGGTACCTGGACACCACCCAGGGCCGTTTCAGCGGCCGGCAGATCGTGGTCTGCTCCGGGCACGACTACCAGACCCTGCTGGCCGAACCGATCGCCGCGTTGCAACCGCAGGTCTGCCGCCTGCAGATGCTTCGTGCCCGCCCGCGTTTCGAGCTGGACCTGCAGCACGCCCTGCTCACCGGCCTGAGCTGCCTGCACTACGGCGCCTATGCCGACCTGCCGGAAGCCCAGGCCCTGCGCGAGCGGGTCGAGGCCCACAGCCCGCACCTGCTGGAGCATGGCATTCACCTGCTGATCAGCCCGACGCCGTATGGCGAGCTGATCATCGGCGACTCCCACGCCTACGGCAGCGATGCCTCGCCGTTCAATGCCGAGCAGGTGGACGACTGGATGATCGAACTGGCCGAGCAGACCCTGGGCGGGCGTATCGAGATCGTCGAACGCTGGCAGGGCGTGTATGGCTCGGGTGGCCCGGGGCCGTTCTCGCTGCTGCCGGTGGCGCCGGGGATCAGTGCCGCGCTGATGCACACGGGGGTTGGCATGAGCGTCGGTCCGGCGCTGGCCGAGCGGCATGTGGCGCAACTGCTGGAATAGCGCAGCCCCTTGTGGGAGCGGGTGAACCCGCTCCCACAAGGTCCGCGTTCTGCTTTCAGATCTCGGGCAGCAGGTGTTCGATCTGCTCCAGCCTTTCAGCCTGGCTCAACCTCGCCCCCGGATTCAGTGAAGACCACTGCGGATGCGCCCTTGCCTTGCTCAGCGCCGCCGGCAGCTTGCCCTCGCGCCAGGCCTGGTCCGGCGGATTCTCCAGCCTGATCCGCCCCATCGCCGCATGCCCCCGTACCTCCAGCGCCTGCAGCAACTGCCGCTGCCGCACCGCCAGCAAGCGCAGCACCGCATCATCCACGGTCAGCTCCTGCTGCCCCTTCAACTTGCCCATCAAGCGCGAGCCATAACCACGCGCCGTTTGCAGGGCCCCCCCGGCAATGGCCCCGGCAATCGCCGCGACACCCAAGGTCAAGCCACCGACCATCAGGTCGATCCCGGCTCCCGCCGCCGCCCCGGCCATGGCCCCGCCACCCAGGCGAATACCCAGCAGCTTCAGGGTTTCCGGATTGAACAGATCATCCCCCCAACGCCCATCCAGCAACGGCAGATCCCCGGCATTGGCATCCTCGCGCCGAAACGCATACAGCTTGAGCAACGCCTCGACACAACGCTGCTCACGCTGGCGAATCGCATCGCGCAGTTCGGCGATGGCCTTGGCTTCTTCCTCCGGCTTCGCCACCACGCTGCGCCGGCACGCCGCGCAATCCACCAGCAACTCGGCGATCAGGCGCTTGCCGCTGTGCTGGCGCACCTGGCGCTGCGCCTGCTGGTCATCGATCAGCCGCTGCAAGGCCGGTCGGGCATTCTCCAGCATCAACTGGAGGCTTTCGTACAACCGCCGCTCGCCATCTTCCGTCGGCGCGACGCTGTCGAAGCGGACCAGCGCATGCAGGCCGAGACGAGCCAGGGCTTCGCGCCAGTCCGGCTCGCGGTGGTCGCTGCTGGCGACGAAGTTGAGCACCGGCAGCAGCGGCTTGCCGCAACCGGCGAGGACTTCCAGCTCATCGCGATACTTGGCCAGCACCGGCTCGCGGGCGTCGATCACGTAGAGTCCGGCGTCGCTGGCCATCAACTGGCGGACCACCTTGGCTTCCTGCTCGAAACGCTGGCGTGCCTCGCTGCTCTGCAGGAAGCGCTCGAGCCGCGCCGGGCCATCGAGCCGCTCGCCCGGTCGTTCCAGGCGTTCAAGGTAGTCGAGCAGGGCGATGGCATCTTCCAGCCCCGGCGTGTCGTACAGCTCCAGCAACGGCTGGCCGTCCACCGACAGCCGCGCGCCCTCGACATGGCGGGTGGTGCTGGGGCGATGGGACACCTCGCCAAAGCCGACATCCCGGGTCAGGGTGCGCAGCAGCGAGGTCTTGCCGACATTGGTGTGGCCGACCACGGCCAGTTTCAGGGCGTCAGTCATGGCCGTGCTCCAGCCAGTGGATCGGCGAGGTATCGGCGTAGGGCAGGGCCAACTGCTCCAGGGCCTGGTGCCAGTCGCCGAGGCGTTCGGCATCCAGCGCCTGGCCGGGTGGCGGCAGCATCAGCCAGATGCGCGTTGCGGCGGCGCTGCGGGCCAGTTCGGCGAGCAGGGCAAGGCTGCCGCGATCCGGCGAGCGCCGTGGGTCGCAAGCGATGGCCAGGCGAGCGGGGGGGAAATGACTCAACTGGTCCAGCAGGCGGCGGCGTGATTCACGACTGTCGAGCACGCCGGCGTCGGTCACCGTCGCCGGTAATGCGGGTGGCCAGGGGCGCTGATCGTCCAGTTCCAGGCCCACCAGCAAGGCGCCTTCGTGCTGCACATCGTCCTGCCCGCGCTGGATCTGCGGCAGTTGTTCCGGCGCGGCATCGTTGACCCCGAGGCGTTCGCTGCTCGGCATCAAGGCTTCGCGCAGGCCGCTGTAGCCGGGCAGCTTGAGGTCCAGTGCCAGTTGCGCGCGACCCCGGCGCCAGCGCCACAGGCACAGCGCTCCCAGCAGCAGGCGCGGGAGGATGCCGTAGACCACCAGCACGCCCAGCAACCATCCGGCCCAGGCCTGGCGGCTGAGATCCAGTGCCGGCAGGGTGTCGCCGCTGGCGCGGATCATCGCCACGTCCGGGGTGCTGAAACCGAGCAGGGACGGTAGGGCGCCGAGGGCCTGTGTCAGGCCAACGAAGGTGTCGGGCTGGAGCAGGGTGGTTTCCCAGACGAAGCCGTAGCGGCGGGTCGACAGCAGCATCAGCAGCAGGACCAGCGCCGTGCTCAGCGCCAGCAGCCAGAGGCCGTGGACCAGGGTGCCGAGCAGCCAGCGGGTCAGGCGCTGGCGTTGCAGCAGGACCAGCAAGGCGGGCGCGAGGTGCACGCTTTTCGCGTCGCGGGCGAATTTCTCGCTGAGCCACAACCACAGCCGGCCGAGGCTGGCCCCGTGATCGCCGGCCAGGACCAGTCCGGCGGCCCAGCCCAGCAGCAACAGCAGGTCGAGCCCGAGCAGGCTGCCCAGGGCCCAGAACACGTTGACCGGGCGCAGCCCATCGCCGAGGGCGGCGAAGGCCAGGCCGGCGCCGCTGACCACGGCCAGCACCAGCAACACCAGCAGGGCCAGGCGTGCACCGCGCTTGTAGTGGTCGAGGGCCTGGCGCAGGCCGTCGCGTTCGGCCAGCCACAGGGCGCGGTGTTCGAGGCGTTGCGCAAGGTCGCCACCCTGCTGGCGGGCGCGGCGGTTGGCTTCCTGGTCGTCCAGGGGCCCGGTGTGTTCTTCACGCAGGCGTACCGCTTCGGTCAGCCAGCGCTTGTCCAGGTCGGTCAATCCAGTCACGTACAGCTTCCTTGAACCAATCACCGGGGAAGCATAACCCAGGCGTCCTTTGCTATCCTCGCCGCCATGAAAACATCACGCCCCCTCAGCCTGATCGCGGCCCTCGCCGAGAACCGCGTCATCGGCATCGACAACCGCATGCCCTGGCACCTGCCGGGAGACTTCAAGTATTTCAAGGCCACCACCCTGGGCAAGCCGATCATCATGGGTCGCAAGACCTGGGACTCGCTCGGCCGGCCGCTGCCGGGACGGCTGAACCTGGTGGTCAGCCGCCAGGCCGGGCTGCAGCTGGAGGGCGCCGAGGTGTTCGCTTCGCTGGAGGACGCCATGGTGCGTGCCGAGCAGTGGGCCGCCGAGAAAGGCGTGGACGAGCTGATGCTGATTGGCGGCGCGCAGCTGTATGGGCAGGCTCTGGCGAGCGGCTTGGCGGATCGCCTGTACCTGACCCGAGTGGAGATGAGCCCGCAAGGGGATGCCTGGTTCCCTGAGGTGGACGAGGCAGTCTGGCAGAAGGTATCGAGTGAGCCGGGGCCGGTGGAGGAAGGGAAGCCGGGGTATCACTTCGAGGTGTGGGAAAGGATCTGAGACTTTTGGGGCCTGTTCAGGCCCCAATCGCTGGCAAGCTTTAAGAGTGACTCAACTGCACCTGCTCATCCCCAGCCAGCACTGCCTTGTCGGTCTGCCCGAGCAACTGGCTGGTAATGGTCCCGGCGGTCATCGACCCACTGACATTCAACGCCGTGCGCCCCATGTCGATCAGCGGCTCCACCGAGATCAGCAGCGCCACCAGTTCCACCGGCAAACCCATCGCCGGCAGCACGATCAGCGCGGCGAAGGTCGCGCCACCACCGACCCCGGCCACGCCGGCCGAACTCAGGGTCACCACTGCCACCAGCGTGGCGATCCACAGCGGATCCAGCGGATCTATCCCCACCACTGGCGCCACCATCACCGCCAGCATCGCCGGATACAGCCCGGCACAACCGTTCTGCCCGATGGTCGCGCCGAACGACGCGGCAAAGCTGGCGATCGCCTGCGGCACGCCCAGGCGGCGGGTCTGCGCCTCGATGCTCAGTGGGATGCTGGCGGCGCTGGAGCGGCTGGTGAAGGCGAAGGTCAGCACCGGCCAGACCTTGCGCAGGAAGCGCAGCGGGTTGACCCCGGCCAGGCCCAGCAGCACGCCATGCACGCCGAACATCAGCGCCAGGCCGATATAGGACACCACCACGAAGCTGCCCAGCTTGATGATGTCGTCGAGGTTGGAGCTGGCGACCACCTTGGTCATCAGCGCCAGCACGCCGTACGGGGTGAGCTTCATCACCAGACGCACCAGGCGGGTCACCCAGGCTTGCAGGGTGTCGATGGCGGCCAGGGCGCGGTTGCCCTTCTCGGCATCATCCTTGAGCAGTTGCAGGGCGGCGACGCCGAGGAAGGCGGCGAAGATCACTACGCTGATGATCGAAGTCGGCTTGGCCCGCGCCAGGTCGCCCACCGGGTTGCTCGGCAGGAACGAAAGCAGCAGTTGCGGGATGTTCAGGTCGGCGACCTTGCCCGCGTAATCGCTCTGGAGGGTGGCCATCCGCGCGGTTTCCTGAACGCCGGCCACCAGCCCTTCGGCGCTGAGGCCGAACAGGTTGGTGAGGGCGATGCCGATCAGCGCCGCGATGGCGGTGGTGAACAGCAGGGTGCCGATGGTCAGCACGCTGATCCGGCCCAGGGACGAGGCGTTATGCAGACGGGCCACGGCGGACAGGATCGAGACGAAGATCAGCGGCATGACGATCATCTGCAACAGTTGCACATAGCCGACGCCGACCAGGTCCAGCCAGCCGATGGTGGCCTTGAGTACCGGGTGGCCGGCGCCGTAGATCGCATGCAGCGCAGTGCCGAACAGCACGCCGAGGATCAGGCCGAGCAGCACCTTCTTCGCCAGGCTCCAGCTCGGATTGGTTTTCGCCAGGCCCAGCAGCAATGCCAGGAACACCAGCAGGTTGAGAAATAGCGGCAGGTTCATTGAAGCTCCAGTAAAAACGACGCAACCGCCGATAAACGGCGGTTGCTGAAACGAAAATGCTAACAGCATGAAAACAAACGAATTTATATCGTTATGGAATTAATGGTGTCGTTTCTGGAATAAACGCCAGTCGCTTTCAGGCAAGTGCCTGCCGCTCGGGCCATTGTCGGGGTCGTTGTCAGAGCGTAAGGCAGGGGCCGGAGTGCTTAGGGTTGGTCGGTCATCTTTTCTGGAGAACCGCACATGAAGTTCGCTCCGAAGATCCTCGCCACCGGCCTGGCCTTCCTGCTCGCCGGCCAGGCGCTGGCGGTCGAGCTGAAACACTGGCCGGAGTCGGCCGCCAAGCAGCTTGATGCCATGATCGCCGCCAATGCCCATAAGGGTAACTACGCGGTGTTCGACATGGACAACACCAGCTACCGCTTCGATCTCGAAGAATCGCTGCTGCCGTTCATGGAAAACAAGGGCGTGCTGACCCGCGACAAGCTCGACCCGTCGCTCAAGCTGATCCCGTTCAAGGACACGGCCGAACACAAGGAGAGCCTGTTCAGCTACTACTACCGCCTCTGCGAAATCGACGACATGGTCTGCTACCCCTGGGTGGCGCAGGTGTTTTCCGGCTTTACGCTCAAGGAGCTCAAGGGCTACGTCGACGAACTGATGGCCTCGGGCAAGCCGGTGCCGAGCACCTATTTCGAGGGTGACCAGGTCAAGAACATCGAGGTGCAGCCGCCCAAGGTGTTCACCGGGCAGACCGAGCTGTACAACAAGCTTATGGAGAACGGCATCGAGGTCTACGTGATGACCGCGGCTTCGGAAGAGCTGGTGCGCATGGTCGCCTCCGATCCCAAGTACGGCTATAACGTCAAGCCGCAGAACGTCATCGGCGTCAGCCCGCTGCTCAAGGACCGCACCAGCGGCGCCCTGACCACCGCGCGCAAGCAGATCAGCGCCGGGCACTATGATCCTGCGGCCAATATGGGCCTGGAGCTGACCCCGTACCTGTGGACCCCGGCGACCTGGATGGCCGGCAAGCAGGCGGCCATCCTCACCTATATCGATGAATGGAAGAAGCCGGTACTGGTGGGCGGGGACACGCCGAACAGCGACGGTTACATGCTGTTCCACAGCGTCGATGTGGCCAAGGGGGGCGTGCACCTGTGGATAAACCGCAAGGCCAAGTACATGGACCAGATCAATGGGATGATGGCCAAGCATGCGGCGGCGCAGGCCAGGGAAGGATTGCCGGTGACGGCGGACAAGAACTGGGTGGTGGTGACGCCGGAGGAAATCCAGTAAGGGCTTGCGGAGCTGGCAATACAAAACCTGTGGGGGCGGTGAACCCGCCCCCACGGGCAACACAAAGCGATATCAATTGCGAATCGATCTTATCTCCTGCTAGCCTGCGCACCTCTAAGAGCCCCGCCAACTACGGCACCTGGTCGACCTCGCACCAGTACGGGGACCAAGATCGCCGCCACCGACGCGCTGTTCTACAAGCTGACCCCGGAGCTGTCGGCCTATGCCAGCTACACCAAGGTGTTCAAGCCGCAGACGGATGTCGATGCCGGCGGCAACGTCATCAAGCCGCGTGAAGGCGAGCAGTACGAACTGGGGCTCAAGCGCGAGTTCTTCGACGGTCGTCTGAACGGCAGCGAGGCGATGTCCGCATCTACGATGAAAACCGTGCAGAGCTGATCTCCGGCGGGGTGCGGGCGGTGAGTGCCACCTACTACCGGCGCAACCGGGACTTCGAGCAGGGTGGCTATGCGATCGCTTCGGCGCAGATCGGCTACAAGGTGAACAAGAACGTCTCGGTGAAGCTGACCGGCAACAACCTGTTCGACTGCACGTACTACGAGCGGGTGGATAGCCCGTGGGGCTCGAACTTCTATGGTGAGCCGCGCAACTTCACCTTCACCGTGCGGGCCAGTTACTAGAAAGTCAGACGTTACGCGTACCCCGTGGGCGGGTTCACCCGCGATTGTGGAGTGAACCCACCATCGTTATCGCGGGTAAACCCGCTCCCACAGGTCCGCGCAACGCCCCATAAAAAAAGGTTCATCACGGAATACCGGGAAGCTTTGGGTTTAGTGGCGGTATCGGTATCGCGAGCTTATCCATTGCGGGCGGCGAAGCCACCGGCCCCTTCCGCCTCTACCTTCGAAAACAAGATCGGCATCGGTAGCCCAACATAACAAGACGCCGCGCTCTTGCTTTTGCTGTTATGTGCGCGAAGGTTCAGGCGCCGCAAATTGCGACCTCAGCCGGCCGAGTGGAGGTGTCTTGCGGGGGCAGGTGCGCAGCACCCTTCGGCGAAGCCGAAGCGCGAGGTGAAGACTTGCGAAGCAAGTCGTAGACCGCGGGCCCACGCAAGGCGCCGGAAGGAGGGGACCCGAAGCGAAGCGCAGGGCCGGCTGTGGGAGCGGGCGGTTTTCGTCCATTTTGCCGCAACAAAATGGACCCGCCGTAAAGGCGGAAGGGGCCGGTGGCGTCACCGCCCGCAATGGATAAGCTCGCGACACCGACACCGACACCGAACATTCAACCCCCAAGTTTCCCGATATACCGTGAAGAGCCTAAAAAAACCGGCGCTCAAGGCGCCGGTTTTTCAGTGCTCATCGACCACTCACAGCCCGTCAAGCAGTGCCTTGTTGCGCACAGCACCCTTGTCGGCACTGGTCGCCAGCAGGGCATAGGCCTTCAGCGCGGTGGTCACCTTGCGTGGACGCTGCTCCATCGGTTTCCAGCCCTTCTGGTCCTGCACGATACGACGCGCCGCCAGCTCTTCATCGCTGACCAGCAGGTTGATCGCACGGTTCGGGATGTCGATCAGCACCTTGTCGCCGTCCTGCACCAGGCCGATGGCGCCGCCCGCAGCCGCTTCCGGCGAGGCGTGGCCGATGGACAGGCCCGAGGTACCGCCGGAGAAGCGACCGTCGGTGAGCAGGGCGCAGGCCTTGCCCAGGCCCTTGGACTTCAGGTACGAGGTCGGGTACAGCATTTCCTGCATGCCCGGGCCGCCTTTCGGACCTTCGTAGCGAATGATGACGATGTCGCCTTCCTTCACTTCGTCGGCGAGGATGCCGCGCACGGCGCTGTCCTGGCTTTCGAAGATCTTCGCGTTGCCTTCGAAGACGTGGATCGACTCGTCCACGCCAGCGGTCTTCACCACGCAGCCGTCGAGGGCGATGTTGCCGTACAGCACGGCCAGGCCGCCTTCCTGCGAGTAGGCGTGCTCGACGCTGCGGATGCAGCCGTTTTCACGGTCGTCGTCCAGGGTGTCCCAGCGGGTCGACTGGCTGAAGGCGGTCTGGGTCGGGATACCGGCCGGGCCTGCCTTGAAGAAGTGGTGCACCGCCGGGTCGTCGGTCTGGGTGATGTCCCACTTGGCGATGGCTTCTTCCAGGCTCGGCGAGTGCACGGTCGGCACGTCGGTGTGCAGCAGGCCGCCACGGGCCAGCGAACCGAGGATGCTGATGATGCCGCCGGCGCGATGGACGTCTTCCATGTGGTACTTCTGGATGTTCGGCGCCACCTTGCACAGCTGCGGCACCTTGCGCGACAGGCGATCGATGTCGCGCAGGTCGAAGGCCAGCTCGGCTTCCTGGGCTGCGGCCAGCAGGTGCAGGATGGTGTTGGTGGAACCGCCCATGGCGATGTCCAGGGTCATGGCGTTCTCGAACGCCTTGAAGCTGGCGATGCTGCGCGGCAGGACGCTGGCGTCGTTGTCGCCGTAGTAGCGCTTGCACAGCTCGACGATGGTGCGGCCGGCGGTGAGGAACAGTTGCTCACGGTCGGAGTGCGTGGCCAGGGTCGAACCGTTGCCCGGCAGGGACAGGCCCAGGGCTTCGGTCAGGCAGTTCATGGAGTTGGCGGTGAACATGCCGGAGCAGGAACCGCAGGTCGGGCACGCGCTGCGCTCGTACTCGGCGACCTTCTCGTCGCTGGCGGTGGAGTCGGCGGCGATGACCATGGCGTCGACCAGGTCCAGACCGTGGCTGGCCAGCTTGGTCTTGCCCGCTTCCATCGGGCCGCCGGAAACGAAGATCACCGGGATGTTCAGGCGCAGGGCGGCCATCAGCATGCCGGGAGTGATCTTGTCGCAGTTGGAGATGCAGACGATGGCGTCGGCGCAGTGGGCGTTGACCATGTACTCCACGGAGTCGGCGATGATCTCCCGGCTCGGCAGCGAATAGAGCATGCCGTCGTGGCCCATGGCGATGCCGTCATCCACCGCGATGGTGTTGAATTCCTTGGCCACGCCACCGGCGCGCTCGACCTCGCGGGCAACCAGCTGGCCCAGGTCCTTCAGGTGCACGTGGCCCGGGACGAACTGGGTGAAGGAGTTGGCGATGGCGATGATCGGCTTCTTGAAATCCTCGTCCTTCATGCCGGTGGCGCGCCACAGCGCGCGGGCACCGGCCATGTTGCGGCCGTGGGTGGACGTTTTGGAACGGTAATCAGGCATGAAGCACTCCTGGCGGCTAATCAGGTGACAAAAAGGGGAGTGAGCTTCTCTTGTCCTTGGTACCGCAAGGCAGGTGGCCGCTGGTACGGATGAGGCCGCAGACGCCACGGGATCGCCGCGCGCTCGGCCAGAGCTCATAAACCCGCCGGGGGATGACTGGCGATGAATAGGCCGATTCTACACCGCTGGCGGGCTTAGGGAATGGCGCAATGGATGGTCGGCGGGATTTGTCATCGGGCTCGCTTTCCACGGGCTAGAGCGTTACCGTGGCGTCCTTCTTCGAATGATGGCCTTTTTTCACGGAGGAAATATGGTCCACCCTGCCGATGTTCCTGCCAGCAGCGTGCTGCGCATGCTCTCTACCACGGCGTGGTTCTTCGACTGTTTCGCCCGCCGGGTCACCCCGGAACAGGGCCTCACGGCACTGGATGCCTACCGGCGCATGAGTCGTGCCGTGCCGAAATGGATCAACCAGGCGTTGTGGCTGCGTGACCTCATGGTCCGCCCGTTCGGGCTCAAGCCGGTGGCCGGTTTCAACCTGCGGGAACAGAAGACTGCGCGGGTGGGCGACCAGCTGGATTTCTTCCAGGTGGCCGCGGTGACCGACAAGGAGCTGATCCTGACGATCAAGGACAGTCACCTGGATGTAATGATCTCGGTGCATCTGGACCCGAACAACCAGCTCAGCCTGACGTCCATCGTCGAGCCGCATAACCTGCTGGGGCGGGTGTACATGCGCCTGATCCTGCCGCTGCATCGGCGGGTGGTGAAGTCGATGCTGGGTGGTCTGTAACGCGCCTGTTCAGATGTACACCGACCCTGTGGGAGCTGGCTTGCCAGCGATGACTTTGGTGAATTCACTATCGCAATCGCTGGCAAGCCAGCTCCCACAGGGTCCGCGTCGCACTCTCGGTCAATCGTCCTCCCTGAATTAGTGCCAGCACCTTAAAAGATAACTCCAGTCACATCTTTTCCGGGGTTCTCCCGGGGATCGGGGATAAGGTCGACTCCTTCGCATCAGAAGCCAGGAGCCGACCATGCAATATCCAATCTGCATCGAATGGGGCGACGAAAACACCGCCACCGGAATCCAGATCCCCGACATCCCCGGAGCGGTCACCGCTGGCGACACCTTCGAGGAGGCCTACGCTGCCGCAATCGAAGTCGCTCACATCATGCTCGAAGAGATTGCCGGCAATGGTGAGCCCATCCCCATGCCCACCAGAACCGCCGTTCACCGGAGCAATCCTGACTTCGCCGGAATGGGCTGGGGAATGCTGGAAATCGATATCACTCCTTATCTGGGCAAGACCGAGAAGGTCAATGTCACCTTGCCAGGCTTTGTGATCCAACGGATTGACCGTTATGTCCGCGATCACAATGTGAAGAGTCGTTCATCCTTCCTTGCCGATGCGGCGATGGAAAAGCTGGGGCGCTAGAAGCAGTGCTCCGGCAGCGGCGAGAATCAGGAAACCAGCGCCCAGACTTGCGGGTAATTACGGAACGGCCAAGCGCCCCCGCCGCCAGCCCCAAACAAAAAATCCCGGCAACCAGGCCGGGATTTTTCATTCAAGCGCCTATCAGCTGTTCGGCAACAACCGGCAGATGATGCTCTTGATATACCGCGTCTCCGGAATCGCCGGGTGTACCGGGTGGTCCGGGCCCTGGCCGCCGCGTTCCAGCAACTGGATATTGCGGTCCAGGTGACGCGCGCTGGTCAGCAGGATGTTCTGCAGGTCGTCTTCCGGCAGGTGCATCGAGCAGGACGCACTGACCAGGATGCCGTCCTTGCTCAGCAGGCGCATGGCCTGTTCGTTCAGGCGGCGGTAGGCGCCTTCGCCGTTCTTCAGGTCCTTCTTGCGCTTGATGAAGGCGGGCGGGTCGGCGACGATCACGTCGAAGCGCTCTTCGGCGGCCTTCAGTTCACGCAGGGCGGCGAACACATCGCCTTCGATGCAGGTGACCTTCTCGGCAAAGCCGTTCAGCGTGGCATTACGCTCCACGCCATCCAGGGCGAAGCCCGAGGCGTCCACGCAGAACACTTCGCTGGCGCCAAAGGCACCGGCCTGCACGCCCCAGCCACCGATGTAGCTGAACAGGTCGAGCACGCGCTTGCCCTTGACGTACGGCGCCAGGCGCGCGCGGTTCATACGGTGGTCGTAGAACCAGCCGGTCTTCTGGCCTTCCATCACCGGCGCTTCGAACTTCACGCCGTTCTCTTCCAGCGCGACCCACTCCGGCACTTCGCCGTAGACGGTCTCGACGTAGCGCTCCAGGCCCTCGGCATCACGCGCCGACGAGTCGTTCTTGAACAGGATGCCGCTGGGCTTGAGCACCTGGATCAGGGCCGCGAGGACGTCGTCACGCTGGCGCTCCATGGTTGGCGAAGCGATCTGCACCACCAGAATGTCGCCGAAACGGTCGACCACCAGGCCCGGCAGCAGGTCGGAATCGCCGTAGACCAGGCGGTAGAACGGCTTGTCGAACAGGCGCTCGCGCAGCGACAGGGCAACGTTCAGGCGATGCACCAGCAGCGACTTGTCCAGCGACAGCTTGATGTCGCGGGACAGCAGGCGGGCGCAGATCAGGTTGTTCGGGCTCAGGGCGACGATGCCCAGGGGCTTGCCGCCAGCCGCTTCGAGGATCGCCTGGTCACCGGCCTTGAAACCGTGCAGCGGAGTGGCGGCGACGTCGATCTCGTTGCTGTAGACCCACAGGTGGCCCGCGCGCAGGCGGCGGTCGGCATTGGCTTTGAGACGAAGAGTGGGCAGGGACATGACGTCGCTCCGGAAAAAAGAGCGGGAGTATACCGTGCCGGCCAGCCCGGGCGCCCGTCGCCGCGACAAATTGCATGGCGACTGGCCGTCACTCGACCGATCGATCAGGTTAGAATCGCCCGTCAGCCCCGAGTGTGAACTTATGATCCCGGAACTCACCGCCGAACAGATCCAGCAAGCCTTGCAAGGCATCAGCGTACCGCCACAGCCGCAGATCATGGTCGACCTGCAGATGGAGCAGTACATGCCCGATCCTGACCTGGAGACGATCGCCAAGCTGATCTCCCAGGACCCGGGCCTGGCCGGCGCGCTGCTGAAGATCGTCAATTCGGCGCATTACGGGCTTACCAACAAGATCGCCTCGATCCAGCGCGCGGTGAACCTGCTCGGCAGCCGCTCGATCATCAACCTGATCAACGCCCAGTCGATCAAGGGCGAGATGAGCGACGAGACCATCGTTACCCTCAATCGCTTCTGGGACACCGCCCAGGACGTGGCGATGACCTGCCTGACCCTGGCCAAGCGCATCGGCTCGCAGGCGGTGGACGAAGCCTATGCCCTGGGGCTGTTCCACGATTGTGGCGTGCCGCTGATGCTCAAGCGCTTCCCCGACTACATGAGCGTGCTGGAAGACGCCTACGCCAGCGCCGGCGAGCGCCAGCGCGTGGTGGACACCGAGAACCAGGTGTTCAACACCAACCATGCGGTGGTCGGCTACTACACCGCGCGCTCGTGGCGCCTGCCGGAGCATGTCAGCAACGCCATCGCCAACCACCACAACGCCTTGGCCGTGTTCAGCGATGACTCGCCGCGCAACGCGCAACTGAAGAACCTGCTGGCGATCCTGAAGATGGCCGAGCACATCTGTGCCTCGCACCGGGTGCTGGGCAATACCGGCGTCGACCACGAATGGAATACCGTCGGGCACCTGGTGCTGGACTATATCGGCCTGTCGGAATACGACTTCGACAACCTCAAGCAAACCATCCAGGAACTCGGTAGCCACTGATCCATGCCTGAATTACCCGAAGTCGAAACCACCCGCCGCGGCATCGCTCCGTATATCGAAGGCCAGCGCGTCAGCCGCGTGATCGTCCGTGACCGGCGCCTGCGCTGGCCGATTCCCGAAGACCTCGACGTGCGCCTGTCCGGGCAGCGTTTCGTCTCGGTGGAGCGGCGGGCCAAGTACCTGCTGTTGAATGCCGAGGTGGGGACGTTGATCAGCCACCTGGGGATGTCCGGCAACCTGCGGCTGGTGGAAGTCGGGCTGCCGGCGGAGAAACACGAGCATGTGGATATCGAGCTGGAGTCCGGCCTGGCGCTGCGTTACACCGATCCACGGCGCTTCGGCGCGATGCTCTGGAGCCATGCGCCACTGGAACACGAGCTGCTGGTAAAGCTCGGGCCGGAGCCGCTGACCGACCTGTTCGATGGCGAGCGCCTGTTCCAGCTGTCCCGCGGGCGGTCGATGGCGGTGAAGCCGTTCATCATGGACAACGCGGTGGTGGTGGGCGTGGGCAATATCTATGCAACCGAGGCACTGTTCGCGGCGGGGATTGATCCGCGTCGGGAGGCCGGGAGCATTTCGCGGGCGCGGTATCTGCGGTTGACCATCGAGATCAAGCGGATCCTGGCGGCGGCGATCGAGCGGGGTGGCACCACCTTGCGTGACTTTATCGGTGGGGATGGGCAGCCGGGGTATTTCCAGCAGGAGCTGTTCGTCTATGGGCGGGCGGGTGAGCCGTGCAAGGTCTGTGCTTCGACGTTGCGGGAAGTTAAGCTGGGGCAGCGGGCCAGTGTGTTTTGTCCGCGGTGCCAGAAGTAGGATTTTGTGCGGGATTTGATGGCCTCATCGCTGGCTTGCCAGCGATAGGGCCAGTAAGAACACCCAGAAAATCAGGGCTTCAGCACCTCTGAACTACCAACACCTCGGGGATCACTGGCCGACTCCAGTCGCCCATTCTGCTTGTCCCAGAACAGCACCTGCTGGTTGCCATAGCTGCGGCCCACATCCTTCAGGCTGTACCCCCGCGCCTGCAAGGCCTCCAGCTCGGAGGCACTGAACGCCCCCGGTTCATGTTCCACCACGTCCGGCAAATACTGGTGGTGATACCGCGGCACCGCCGGCCAGCTACTCACCGGCCGCCCATCCAGATATTCCAGCATCGACAGCAGCACCATGCTCGGAATCCGGCTGCCCCCCGGCGTACCGAAGGCGGCGAACTCTGCAGGGCTCTCGATAAAACTCGGACTCATGCTCGACAACGGCCGCTTGCCCGCCGCCACGGCATTGGCCTCACTGCCCGCCAGCCCATAGCTGTTGCTGCCCTGCGGATCGGCCGCGAAATCATCCATTTCATTGTTCAGCACCACACCCGTCCCGGGCGCAGTAAAGGCTGCGCCGAACGGCAGGTTGACCGACAGCGTCGCCGCCACGGCATTGCCCTGGGCATCGATCACCGCGAAATGGGTGGTGTGATCGCCCTCGCGCCAGGCCGGTGATGGCGGCAGGCTGCTGCTGGGCGTGGCGTCACGCACGTCGATACTGTCGACGAGCTGGACCAGATGCTGGCGCGCCAGCAATTGCGGCACCGGGTTGGCCACATGGTCCGGATCCCCGAGCAGACCGCGATCGCGATAGGCACGCCGCAACACTTCCAGCACGTAGTGGGTGCGCTGCACCTTGTCCGCGCTCTGCCACGGCAGGCGCTGCAGCATCGCCAGGCTCTGGGCGATGGCCACACCACCGGCAGACGGCGGCGGTGCGCTGATCAGTTCGCGCTGGCCGGCGAGGGTATAGCGCAGCGGCTCGCGGTTCACGGTGCGGTAGTCGGCGAGGTCGCTGGCGCTCCAGATACCGCCGGCTGCCTTGACCTCGGTTACCAGCTTCAGCGCCACCGGCCCCCGGTAGAAACCATCACGCCCCTGGTCTGCCAGGCGTTGCAGGGTCGCCGCCAGCTCCGGCTGGCGAATCACCTTGCCCAGCGCCGGCACTTCACCCTGGTCGAGGAACAGCCGTGCGCTTTCCGCGTCGTCGCGCAGGGCGGTCTGGCGCATCGTGGCGCGGTCACGGTAGATGCGATCAACGGCAAAACCCTGGTTGGCCAGGCGGATCGCCGGGGCCAGGGTGTTCTTCAGCGGCAACTTGCCGTAGCGCGCGGCCAGTTCGTCCAGCGCCGCCGGCAGGCCGGGAATCGCCGCGGCCAGCGGACCGTTGATCGACAGGCCCGGCTGGATCTTGCCGTCCTTCAGGTACATGTCCGCCGTGGCCCGGGCGGGCGCGCGTTCGCGGGCATCGAGGAAGTGATAGGCGGTCGGCGTGCCGGGCTGGCGCAGGAGGAAGAACCCGCCACCACCCAGCCCCGAGCCATAGGGCTCGACCACCGCCAGGGCAGCGCTCACGGCAATGGCCGCATCGAAGGCGTTGCCGCCTTGCTGGAGGATTTCCCGCGCCGCAGCGGTCGCGTCGGGGTGGGGTGTCGCCACCGCCGCGCGCCCCGGGCCATCGGCCAGGGCGGCGACGCTGCACAGCGCAAGGCTTGCGCCGAGGAACAGGTTGCGAAGCGCGCTGGCGCCGCTCATCAGGCCTTGCCGGTGATACGGCGGTACTTGGCCATCAGCTCGTCTTCGGTTTCCGGGTGCGCTTCATCCAGCGGGATGCAGTCGACCGGGCAGACCTGCTGGCACTGCGGTTCGTCATAGTGGCCAACGCACTGGGTGCACAGGTTCGGGTCGATCACGTAGATCTCTTCGCCCTGGGAGATGGCGGCGTTCGGGCACTCGGGTTCGCAGACGTCGCAGTTGATGCAATCGTCGGTGATGATCAGGGACATGGGGACTCCGGCCAGGGTCGTCGGCCCGGGCAATTGAAAACCAATGGGCGCAATTGTGCCGTATTAGCGCCCGTTGTGCACGCGGGCGCCGGTTTTCCTGGCCAGATGAGATTACTTCTTGAAACGCTCGGTCAGCGCGTCGGCCACTGCCGGATGCACGAACTTGGTGATATCGCCGCCCAGCGCCGCGATTTCGCGGACCAGCGTCGAGGAGATGAATGAATAACGTTCCGACGGGGTAAGGAACAGGCTTTCGACGTCGGGCGCCAGTTGCCGGTTCATGTTCGCCAGCTGGAACTCGTACTCGAAGTCCGAGACCGCGCGCAGGCCGCGCAGGAACACATTGGCCTGCTGCTCCTTGGCGAAGTGTGCCAGCAGCGACGAGAAGCCGATGACTTCGACGTTGGGCAGGTGTTTGGTGACCTCGCGCGCCAGTTCCACCCGTTG
Source organism: Pseudomonas sp. Con_6 (assembly GCF_059379395.1). Lineage (NCBI taxonomy): Bacteria > Pseudomonadati > Pseudomonadota > Gammaproteobacteria > Pseudomonadales > Pseudomonadaceae > Pseudomonas > Pseudomonas sp. Con_6. Next base: position 422,722 of record NZ_CM182011.1, read on the forward strand.
TTCCAGGGGGAACAGCGGATTCTTCTTGGGGCTGGCGGCGACCGCGATGATCACGTGGTCGAACAGACGCGAGGCGCGTTCGACCAGATCGCCATGGCCCTTGGTAATAGGGTCGAAAGTACCCGGGTACAACACTCGGTTCATCGCGTCGTCCTGGCAGGAGTGCGTTAGGGACTCGGATGGTAGCGCAGCCGATGCGCTCGGGCCAAGTCGCCATCATCGGGCAAAGGCACTATGGACAGGGGCGCGGGGCGTGCTAGCGGAGTCGCTCGGCAAGCTGCTGGCTGAGCCGCGCGCTGATGGCATACACCGACAATTGCGGGTTCGCACCGATGCTGGTGGGGAACAGCGAACCGTCGTGGATTGACAGGTTTTCCAGTTGGTGATGCCGGCCAAGACTGTCGCAGACGCTCTGGCGCGGGTCTTTGCCCATAGCGCAGCCGCCCATCACATGGGCGCTGCCCAAACGGGTGAGGAAGGTTTCCAGCGGCAGTTCGTCGATGGCCCGTCGTGCCTGGGCCAGGGTCTTCGCCGGCCGGGCATGGCTGTGCAATGGCAGGACACTGTCCGCCCCGGCTGCGAACTGGATCTCGGCCATGCTGTGAAAGGCCCGGCGCACCCCATCCCAGGCGTAGGGCGACACGGCGTAGTCGAGCACCGGCGTGCCGTCGCCGCGCAGTTCCACGCTGCCGCCGACGCTGTCCGGGTGAAAACCGTCGCGCAGCAGGGCGAGCATCACGTGGGTGTGCGGCAGGTCCTCCATGCGCAGGGCGTTCTCGGTGCCGAAGCCGCCGAGCAGGGTCGCGGCCAGCGCGGGGTGCAGCGGTGGTACCTCCAGCTTGTAGCCCATGGGACCGGTCACGCCGTTGCGCCACTGGAAATGGTCGCTGTAGATCGACTGCGGTGCGCCGTAGAACGGGTTCACCGGCTCGGCGAAGCGTGCCGCGCTGAAGTTGACCAGGTGCAGGAAGGTGCGCTTGCCCAGGCGCTGGTGCGGGTTTGGCGCCGCCGAGCGCAGGAGCAGGGCAGGGCTGTTGATGCCGCCGCCGGCGAGGATGTAGTGGCGGGCACGGACGCGGATGGTGCGGCCTGTGGGCGTCACGCATTTCGGGTCCATGGCCACGCAATGCAGTTCGCTGATCTTCTGGCCGTCATGCACAAGCTTTTCCGCGCGGGCCAGGTAAAGCAGCTCGCCGCCGTGCTCCAGGGCCGCCGGGATGCTGGTCACCAGCATCGACTGCTTGGCGTTGACCGGGCAGCCCATGCCGCAATAGCCGAGGTTCCAGCAGCCGCGGACATTGCGCGGGATCACCTTCCAGTCCAGCCCGAGGGCCGTGCAGCCGCGGCGCAGCACGTCGTTGTTGGGGTTGGGCGGCATCTGCCACGGGGCGATGCCGAGGCGCTGTTCCATGCGCTCGAACCAGGGCGCCAGGTCGTCCACGCCGTGGCCTTCGACGCCATGATCGCTGGCCCAGTGGCGCAGGGTCGGCTTCGGGGTTCGGAAGCTGGAGGTCCAGTTGATCAGCGTGGTGCCACCCACCGCGCGGCCCTGGAGGATGGTGATAGCGCCGTCCTTGCTCAGGCGGCCGATGCCTTCCTGGTAGAGGCTGGCGTAGGCCTCGTTCTCCAGCATGTGGAAGTCGCTGCTGGTCTTCAGCGGGCCTTCTTCTATCAGCAACACGCGAAAACCGGCGGCACTGAGCAGTTCGGCACTGGTGGCGCCACCGGCGCCGCTGCCGATGATGGCGACATCGGTTTCCAGCGTCAGGTCCTGGCTCAGGGCCGAGCCGTCACGGGTTTTCCAGCCGCGGGCGAGGCCGTCGCGGAACAGGTCGGGTACGGGCATGGGTTGGCTCTCGCTCAGATTTTCGGTGGGCCGGGGTAACCGCAGGCGCCCCAGGACTCGGGCAGGCTGTACCAGGCCATCAGCAGCAGTTGCAGCAGCGAGCAGTAACCCTGGCGCAGCAGGTTCAGCGAGCTGTCCTGCCAGCGCAGGAGAAAGGCCTGGATGCGCGCTGGTTCGGCCTGCTCCCAGGCGCTCCAGACACCGGTCAGCGGACCACGGGTCAGGGGCAGGGCGAGCACGTCGAACAGTTGCCGGGTCAGCTTGAGCATCTCGGTGGACAGGCTGGCCAGGGCCTCGTCGAGGCGGGCGAGGACCTTGTCGACCAGCGCTCCGGTGCCTTCGAGGACGACCGGTATCACGGCGCGGAGCATGGGCAGGTCGTCGTCGCGCAGGACGCGAAAGCCGTTGGCCGGCGTCGAGGCGGAACAACCCACCAGGCTGGCACCGCCGAGGAACAGCGTGGCGCCGAGACTGAACTTGAGCAGGCCGCGACGGTTCAGCGCGGCGACTTCGGGCAGGCGTGTTGTCATTGTTGTGAGCCTGTATATGCAGCGATCAACGGATGAAGAAGCGGTACACCAGTTGTTGCAGGCGCTTGCCGTAGGGCGGGTAGACCAGCCGCGCCAGGTTCAGGCGCTGTTTGGCCAATACGCCCTTGGCCTGGCTGAAGGTCTGGAACCCTTCGTAGCCGTGGTAATGCCCCATGCCGGACGGGCCGACGCCGCCGAACGGCAGGTCGTCCTGGGCCACGTGCAGCAGGGTGTCGTTGAGACAGGCACCGCCGGAGTGGGTGTTGTCCAGGACCAGGCGCTGCTCGTCGCGCTCGTAGCCGAAGTAGTACAGGGCCAGTGGGCGCGGGCGCTGGTTGACGTAGGCAATGGCCTCGTCGATCTGGTCGTAGGGCACCACGGGCAGCAACGGGCCGAAGATCTCGTCCTGCATCACGCGCATGCCGTCGCTGACGTTTTCCAGCACCAGTGGCGGCAGGCGACGGCCCGCCGGGGTTTCGTCCGGGTACAGGCTGGTGACCCGGGCGCCTTGGCGACGGGCGTCGTCGAGGTAACTGTTGAGCCGGGCCAGGTGGCGCGGGTTGATGATCGCGGTGTAGTCGGGGTTGTCGCTGATGCGCGGATAGAAGCGCCGGACGGCTTCGCGGTAGGCGTCGATGAAGCCGGGAATGCGCTCGCGCGGCACCAGCACGTAGTCGGGGGCGACGCAGGTCTGCCCGGCGTTGAGAGTCTTGCCAAAGGCGATGCGCTCGGCGGCATCGGCCACGGGCACGCTGGCGGACACGATGGCCGGCGACTTGCCGCCCAGTTCCAGCGTCACCGGGGTGAGGTTGTCGGCGGCGGCGCGCATCACCTCGCGGCCGACGCTGGTGGCGCCAGTGAACAGCAGGTGATCGAAGGGCAGGCGGGAGAAGGCCTGGCCGACCTCGGCTTCACCCAGCACCACGCTGACCATGTCGCTGGGGAACACCGATTCAAGCAAGGCCTTGAGCGCCAGGCCACTGGCCGGGGTGGCTTCGCTGAGCTTGAGCATGACCCGGTTGCCAGCGGCGAGAGCGCCGGTGAGCGGGCCGATGGCGAGGAACAGCGGGTAGTTCCACGGTACGATCACCCCGACCACGCCCAATGGCTGGTACTGCACCCGCGCACTGGCCGGCTGGAAGGCCAGGCCGACGGCGCGGCGGCGGGGTTTCATCCAGCGGGCCAGGTGTTTTTCCGCGTGGACCAGGCCCTGGACGCTGGGCAGGAGTTCGGCGAGGCGGGTTTCGTCGGCGCTGCGTCCGTTGAAATCCTGGTCGATGGCGGCGATCAGTTCGTCCTGGCGGGCGACCAGGGCCTGACGCAGGGCCTTGAGCCACTGCCGGCGCTGGGCCAGAGGCGGCATGGGCAGGCGATTGAAGGCGGCGCGCTGTTCGGCGAACAGGGTGTCGAGCCAGTCGAGCTGGGACATCAGGACCTCCAGTGACGTGTTGTCGTGGCTAGAGCATATACTCTAAGTCTGATCCTGTGACCGACGCGGACCCTGTGGGAGCGGCTTTAGCCGCGATTACGGCAGTGATGCCATCATCGCAATCGGCTCCCACAGGGTCCGTGTCGATCATGTAGATGCAACCCCTTCACCGACGCCGTAAGATCAGGCAATCATTTCAAGCTCATGAATGGGGAACCGCAGTCATGGCCCCGCGAATAAAAACCCGCGAGCGCATCGTGCAGAACAGCCTGGAGCTGTTCAACCAGAACGGCGAGCGCAGCGTCAGCACTAACCACATTGCCGCGCACATGGAGATTTCGCCTGGCAATCTGTACTACCACTTCGCTAATAAGCAGGAAATCATTGCCGAGTTGTTCAGTCAGTATGAGGAACAGGTGGAAAGTTTCCTGCACCCGCCCAAGGGCCGCCCGGCCACGGTCGAGGACAAGCGCTTTTACCTCAAGGAAATCCTCGCGGCGATGTGGAACTTCCGGTTCCTGCACCGCGACCTGGAGCACCTGCTCGACAGCGACAGGGAACTGGCCGCCCGCTACCGGCGCTTTTCCCAACGCAGCCTGTTGCAGGGCCAGTCCATTTACAGCGGCTTCGTCGAGGCCGGGATCCTGGAGATGAACGCAGTGCAGATCGAGTCGTTGACCCTCAACACCTGGATCGTCCTGACCTCCTGGGTGCGCTTCCTCTGCACCACCCGGGAAAATGCCGCGCACCTGAGTGAAGAAGCCATCAAGCGCGGCGTCTATCAGGTATTGGTGCTGGAGCTCGGCTTCGTCACTGCCTCGGCCCGGCCGGCGGTGGACGCGCTTTGCGAAGAATTCTACGTACCGCTGCAGCAGGCGCTGGAGCAGTAACGTGCCCTTTCAATCGATATGGAGACTGTCATGCCCCTCGCGCAACTGATTGCACCCCGGCAGCTGGCGGAACGCCTCGGCGAACCGAAGCTGGTGATTCTCGATTGTCGTTTTGCCCTGGAGGACGTCGACTACGGTCAGCGCAGCTACGCCGAGGGGCATATCGCCGGGGCGCATTTCGCCGATCTGGAGCGCGACCTCAGCGGGCCGGTGGTCAAGGGCGTGACCGGGCGTCACCCGTTGCCGCAGCCTGGGCGACTGATCGAGCGCTTCCAGCAGTGGGGCATCAGCAACGACAGCGACGTGGTGCTGTATGACGACGGGCCCGGCGCTTTCGCCGCCCGCGCCTGGTGGCTGCTGGCCTGGCTCGGCAAGCGCAGCGGCGTGTACCTTCTCGATGGCGGCCTCAAGGCCTGGCACACGGCGGGCCTGCCGCTGAGCCTGGACCCGGCGGATCGCCACGAAGGCTCCTTCAGCGGCAAGCCCGATCCGGCCTTGCTGATCAGCGCCCAGCACCTGCGCGAACGTCTCGGCGATCCGGCCCTGACCCTGCTCGACGCCCGCGCCCTGCCGCGTTTCCGTGGCGACGTGGAACCGATCGATCCGGTCGCGGGACACATCCCCGGCGCGCAATGCGCGGCCTTCACCGAAAACCTAGGTGCCGATGGTCATTTCCTGCCGGCAGAGCAACTGAAGGCCCGTTTCGCCAGGCTGCTCGGCGAGCGTCAGCCACAAGACCTGGTGGCCTACTGCGGCTCCGGCGTCACCGCCTGCCACAACCTGTTCGCCCTGAGCCTCGTCGGCTACCCGCTGGCGCCGCTGTACGCCGGCTCGTGGAGCGAATGGATCACCGACCCGCAGCGCCAGGTCGCCACCGGCGACTGATCAGCAGTTACCGACCAGCCACTCGGGGATACGCCGTTCCAGGTAGTACCCCGGCTGGCGCAGGCTGCCCTCGACGAACCCGACATGACCCCCGTGGGCGTGCAGCTCCAGGGTGGTGGTGCTCGCCAGCTCGCCAGCCTCCGGCAGGCTGTGGGGGAAGACGAAGGGATCGTCGCTGGACTGGATGATCAGCGTTGGCGTGCGGTTCTCGCCCAGGTAATAGCGGCTCGACGAGCGCTTGTAGTAGTCGTGGGCATCGCTGAAACCGTTGAGCGGCGCGGTGACGCGGCCGTCGAAGTCCCAGAAGGTGCGCAGGTTGGTCAGTGGGCCTAGGCGGGCGAGGATGTCCAGGCCTTCGTCATGGCCACGGTGGAGGAAGTCTCGTTCCTTGTTCTTCAGGTAGGCGACCATCTCGCGGATGAAGTGCGCCTGGTACACCCGTGAAAAGCCCAGGCCGATGCGGTCGGCGCACTGGTCCAGGCGAAACGGCACCGACACTGCCACAGCCGCCTGCAACTGGCTGGCCGAGCCGGTTTCGCCCAGATGCTTGAGCAGCACGTTGCCGCCCAGCGAATAACCCACTGCATACAACGGCGCGCTTGGGCGCTGCGCCCGCAGATGGTCGATGACTTCTGCCAGGTCCTCGCTGGCCCCGGAGTGATAGCTGCGCGGCAGCAGGTTCGGCTCGCCGGAGCAGCCGCGCCAGTTCACTGCCACGCTGGCCCAGCCGCGGGCCTGCAGGGCGTGTTGCAGGCCGAGCACGTAATGGGAGGAGGACGAACCGGTCAGGCCGTGCAGCACCAGCACCAGCGGTGTGTCGTTGCTGTGGGGGCCGCTCCAGTCCAGGTCGAGGAAGTCGCCGTCGGCCAGCCACAAGCGCTCGCGCTGGTGATCCAGCGGCGTCGGCTTGCGCCAGAGGGGGCCCCAGAGAGTTTGCAAGTGAGGATTGCGCAGGCCCGTTGCGGGCTTGAAGAAGGTGGACATCATGACGGCTTCACTCGGGAACACGCGGCAGTTTCTATCAGCCAGTGTAAGTGCTGGCTTCAAGGGCTGCCGCGCGAGATGACGGGCAGATGACGATCAGCCGCGCTCCCACAGGGCGTAGTGGACCTGGCCGGCTTTCTTTTCCCGGTGCAGGCGCCAGGTGCCCGGCACGTTGAGGGACGACGGTGCGGTTTCGCTTTCGATGTAGATCCACGCGTGATCGGCGAGCCAGCCACCGTTTTCCAGAAGCTCGCAGGTCTGTGGCACCAGGTCCTGGTGGAACGGAGGGTCGAGGAAGACCACGTCGAAGCGCTGTTTCGCCTCGCCCTGCAGGTAACGCAGGACATCGCTCTGCACCAGTTGGCCGCGCGGGCAGCGCAGCACTTCGAGGTTGTTGCGCAGGCTGCTGATGGCCGCTGCGTTGCTGTCCACGGCGACGGCATCGCCGGCACCGCGGGACAGGGCTTCCAGGTACAGGGCGCCGCTGCCGGTGAAGGCATCCAGCACCTTGGCCCCTTCGATGTACGGGGCGAGCCAGTTGAACAGGGTTTCCCGCACCCGGTCCGGCGTCGGGCGCAGGCCGGGGGCGTCGGGGAAGCTCAGGCGACGGCTGCGCCATTCGCCGGCGATGATGCGCAACTGGCCTTGGCCCGCGTGCGGCTTGGATGGACTGGCCATTAATGCTCCGGTACGCCAAGCGGCTGCTCGGCGGGTTTGTCGAGGGGCGGTGGCAGCGGTTGCTGCGGCACCTTCGGCCCCGCGGTGACAATCACCAGCTTGTCCGCGGACAGGTGGCGATTCAGCGCATCCCGGACCTGCTCGACGGTCAGTTCCTGGGATTGGCGCATGTAGTCTTCGAGGTAGGTCAGCGGCAGATTATAGAAGCCGATGGCCCCCAGTTGCCCGACGATACTCGCGTTGCTGGCATTGGACAGCGGGAAGCTGCCGGCCAGCTCGCGCTTGGCGTCGTCCAGTTCCTGCTGGGTCGGGCCGGTCTTCAGGTAGTCGCGCAGGAGGTCCTGGACCAGCTTCAGGGTACCCTCGCTGAGTTCGGCGCGGGTCTGCAGGTTGATCATGAACGGGCCGCGGGCCTGCATCGGCACGAAGGTGGAGTAGACGCCGTAGGTCAGGCCGCGCTTCTCGCGGACCTCGCTCATCAGGCGGGTGCCGAAGGAACCACCGCCGAGGATCTGGTTGCCCAGGGACAGCGCGGCGTAGTCCGGGTCGGCGCGGTCGATGCCCAGTTCCGCGAGCATCAGGTGGGTCTGCTTGGACGGGAAGTCGATATGGCTCGGGCCCGCCTTGGGCTCGGCCGGCTCTGCGACCTTGGCCAGTGCCGGGCCTTTCGGCAGGGCGGCGGAAACCTGGGCGGCGATGGCTTCGGCGTCCTTGCGGCTGAGGTCGCCGACCAGGGCAATCACCGTGTTGCCGGCGGCGTAGGCCTTGTTGTGGAAGGCTCGCAGCTGCTCCAGGGTGATCGGCGGGATGCTTTCGGCGGTGCCGTCGCTCGGGTGCCCGTAAGGGTGTTTGCCGTACAGGCGCTCGAACAGTTGCAGGCCGGCCAGCTTGCCGGGGTTCTGCTTCTGGTATTCGAAGCCGGCGAGCATCTGGTTCTTGATGCGGGTCAGGGCGTCGGCGGGGAAGGTCGGCTTGCCCACCACCTCGGCGAACAGCTTCAGCGCCGGCTCGCGCTTGTCGGCAACGCTCAGGCTACGCAGCGAGGCCACCGCCATGTCGCGGTAGGACCCGTTGCCGAAGTCGGCTCCCAGGCCTTCGAAGCCCTGGGCGATGGCGTTGACGTCCTTGCCGGCCACGCCTTCGTTGAGCATGGCGTTGGTCAGCGCGGCCACGCCGGCTACGTCGCCGTCCTGGCTGCTGCCGGCGGCGAAGGTCAGGCGCAGGTCGAACATCGGCAGTTCATGGGCCTCGACGAACAACACGCGGGCGCCTTCCTGGGTGTTCCAGGTCTGGATGTTCAGGGCACGGTGGCTGGGCGGTGCCTTGCCTTCCAGCTCGGCCAGGGATTGCAGGGTGTTGGCCGGCTTGGTTTCCGCAGCATGGGACGGGCCGGCCAGGGCCAGGGCCAGGGCGCTGGCCGCAACCAGGCTGGTCAGCTTGAAGTGGGTGATCGGCTGGCTCATTTCGCCTGTTCCTCGGGCAGTACGTGGGCAACGCTCAGGCGTTCGCGAACGAAGTAGGTGCGTGCGGCGTTCTGGATATCCGCCGGGGTCACGTTCTTCAGCTCATCCAGCTCGTTGTCGATCAGCTTCCACGACAGGCCGACGGTCTCCAGCTGGCCGATGGTGGTGGCCTGGCTGCTGATGGAGTCGCGGTCGTAGACCAGCCCGGCGATGACCTGGGCGCGGACCCGCTCCAGCTCCTCGGCGCTTGGCGGCGTGGTCTTCAGTTCGTCGAGCAGTTTCCAGATCCCTGCTTCCACTTCGGCGAGGGTCTTTTTCTTCTGCGTGTTCGGCGTGGCCGAAAGGGTGAACAGGCTGTCGCCGCGGGCGAACGGGTTGTAGTTGCTGGAGGCACCGGCCACCAGCTCTTCGCCACGTTCCAGGCGGCTGGCCATACGCGCGCTGTAGCCGCCGTCGAGGAGGGCGGAGATCAGGCGCAGGGCATGGACTTCACGCGGGTTCTTGGCGGTGGCCAGGCCCGGCACGTTGAAGCCGAAGATCAGGCTCGGCAACTGGGTGCGCACATGCACGGTGAGCTGGCGCAGGCCGGGCTCGGCCAGTTCCAGCGGCAGCTTGCTCGGCGGCAGGGTGCGTTTCGGGATCTTGGCGAACCAGCGCTCGGCCAGCTTGCGCACTTCGTCGGCGGTGACGTCGCCAACCACCACCAGGGTGGCGTTGTTCGGCGCGTACCAGGACTCGTACCAGTGGCGCAGTTCCTCGACCTTCATGCGTTGCAGGTCGGCCATCCAGCCGATGGTCGGGGTGTGGTAGCCACTGGCCGGGTAGGCCATGGCCTTGAACAGCTCGAAGGCCTTGGCGCCCGGGTTGTCCTCGGTGCGCAGGCGGCGTTCTTCCTTGATGACCTCGATTTCGCGGCTGAACTCATCCGGCGGCAGGCGCAGGCTGGCCATGCGGTCGGCCTCCAGCTCCAGGGCGACGTTCAGGCGATCACGGGCCAGCACCTGGTAATAGGCGGTGTAGTCGTCGCTGGTGAAGGCGTTTTCCTCGGCGCCGAGGTCGCGCAGGATGCGCGAGGCTTCGCCGGGGCCGAGCTTGTCGCTGCCCTTGAACATCATGTGTTCCAGAGCGTGGGAGAGACCGGTCTGGCCCGGGGTTTCGTAGCTGGAACCGACCTTGTACCAGACTTGTGAGACCACCACCGGGGCGCGGTGGTCTTCGCGCACGACCACTTTCAGGCCGTTGTCGAGGATGAATTCGTGGGTCGGTTGCGGGTCGGCGGCGAAGGCCGCGAGAGGCAGACAGATCGTGCCGAGCAGCAGGCCGGCGGCACGGCGGGCTAGAGCATTCATTCGTGATTCAACCTGTTGGGCTGCCCGCTTGGCTTAGCGTCGGCGGGCTAGGAGGTGCTAGGATACTGATCCGGTTGCCTGGCGACCATGCCTGTCGAGGATGTCGCCGCAAAGGCCCCCCGACAAAATAGACGACGCGCACGAACGAGCCGGATTTAAAAGAGTCTGTTCTGCGTTACAAAAGAATTCCGAGTGCGCCGCACTGGCGCATCGCCACCCTGAGATAGCCGTCTTCCATGTTTGGTTCCAACGACGACAAAAAAACGCCGGGCGCCCCCGGTGAAAAGAAAGGCCTGTTCGGCTGGCTGCGCAAGAAGCCCCAGCAACCTGTTGTCGAACAGCCTGAAACTCCTGTCCCAGACGCTTCCGAGCCCGCTCCTGCGGTCATCCCGGAAGCGCCGGTCGCTGCCGCTGCGCTGGTCACGCCCGAGCCGGTGGTTGCGCCGGCCGTCGAGGCGCCGGCCAGTCTGGTGCTGCCCGTGCCGGAAGAGCCGGTGGCGCTGGTGCCGGACCTGGAACCCAAGGAACCGCCACCGATTCCCGAGCTGCCGGCTGCCGTGGTTCAACCTGAGCCCGAGCCTGCGCCTGTCGTGGTTGCACCGCCTGCTCCGGTGGTTGCGCCAGCACCCGTGGTTGTACCGGCACCAGCGCCACAGCCCGAGCCCGTACCGGAGCCAGTCGCTGCCGCTCCAGTGCCGGTGGAAGAAGCCAAGACCGGCTTCTTCGCCCGCCTGAAGCAAGGCCTTTCCAAGACCAGCGCCAGCATCGGCGAAGGCATGGCCAGCCTGTTTCTCGGCAAGAAAGCCATCGACGACGACCTGCTCGACGAGATCGAGACCCGCCTGCTGACCGCCGACGTCGGTGTCGAAGCCACCACGCTGATCGTGCAGAACCTGACCCAGAAGGTCGCGCGCAAGCAGTTGGCCGATGCCGACGCCCTGTACAAGTCGCTGCAGGACGAACTGGCAGGCCTGCTCAAACCGGTCGAGCAGCCGCTGCGCATCCAGTCGCAGAACAAGCCGTTCGTCATCCTCGTGGTTGGCGTCAACGGTGCGGGCAAGACCACCACTATCGGCAAGCTGGCGAAGAAGCTCCAGCTCGAAGGCAAGAAGGTCATGCTGGCTGCCGGCGACACCTTCCGTGCCGCGGCGGTGGAACAGTTGCAGGTGTGGGGCGAGCGCAACCACATCCCGGTGATCGCCCAGCACACCGGCGCCGACTCGGCCTCGGTGATCTTCGACGCCGTGCAGGCCGCCAAGGCCCGTGGTATCGACGTGCTGATCGCCGACACCGCCGGTCGCCTGCACACCAAGGACAACCTGATGGAAGAGCTGAAGAAGGTCCGTCGGGTCATCGGCAAGCTCGATACCGACGCGCCGCACGAGGTCTTGCTGGTCCTCGACGCCGGCACCGGCCAGAACGCCATCAACCAGGCCAAGCACTTCAACCAGAGCGTCGAACTGACCGGCCTGGCCCTGACCAAGCTGGACGGCACCGCCAAGGGCGGGGTGATCTTCGCCCTGGCCAAGCAGTTCGGCCTGCCCATTCGCTATATTGGCGTAGGGGAAGGGATCGACGATCTGCGCGCGTTCGAGGCTGAGTCCTTCGTCAAAGCACTGTTTGCCGAGCGGGAGCATCCATGATCCGATTCGAACAGGTCGCCAAGCGCTATCCGAATGGTCACGTTGGCCTGCATGAGTTGAGTTTTCGGGTGCGGCGGGGCGAGTTTCTGTTCGTGACCGGTCACTCCGGGGCCGGCAAGAGCACCCTGCTGCGCCTGCTGCTGGCCATGGAGCGCCCGACCAGCGGCAAGCTGCTGCTGGCCGGCCAGGACCTGGGCCAGATCAGCAACGCGCAGATTCCGTTCCTGCGCCGGCAGATCGGCGTGGTTTTCCAGAACCACCAACTGCTGTTTGACCGTACTGTGTTCAACAACGTCGCTCTGCCGCTGCAGATCCTCGGCCTGTCCAAGGTCGAGATCGCCAAGCGGGTCGACTCGGCGCTGGAGCGCGTGGCCCTGTCCGACAAGGCTGAGCTGTTCCCCGGCGACCTGTCCACCGGCCAGCAGCAGCGGGTCGGCATCGCTCGTGCCATCGTCCACCGTCCGGCCCTGCTGCTGGCGGACGAGCCCACGGGTAACCTCGACCCGCGACTGGCCGCGGAGATCATGGGTGTTTTCGAAGATATCAACCGCCTGGGTACCAGCGTGCTGATCGCCAGTCACGACCTGGCCCTTATCGCGCGCATGCGCCATCGCATGCTGACGCTGCAGCGCGGCCGCCTGATCGGCGACGGGGAGGCCGGGCAATGAGTGCGACACGCAGTCCAAAAGTTTCCGAGCGGGTGGCACCGAAACCTGCCGATCCGCAGCCCTCGAAAAAGAAGCAGCGTGACGAGGATGACGGTCCGGATTTCCGCACCCTGCTGGCGGCCTGGCTGGAAAGCCATCGCTCCAGCCTGCTGGACAGCCTGCGCCGCCTCGGCAAGCAGCCGATCGGCAGCTTCTTCACCTGCCTGGTGATGGCCGTGGCGCTCAGCCTGCCCATGGGGCTGTCGCTGATCCTCAGCAATATCGAGCGCCTGGGTGGCTCCTGGCAGCGCGCGGCGCAGATTTCCCTGTACCTCAAGCTGGACGCCGGTGCGCGTGATGGCGAGGCGCTGCGTGATCAGATCAAGGCGCTGCCGGGGGTGGCCGATGCCGAGTACGTCAGTCGCGACCAGGCGCTGAACGAGTTCCAGCAGCAGTCCGGCCTGGGCGAAGCCCTGCGCGAACTGCCGGAGAACCCGCTGCCTGGTGTGGTGGTGGTGACGCCGCTGGAAGTCGACAAGCCGGCGCTGGAAGCTCTGCGCCAACGCCTGGCGGAGATGCCGCGGGTCGAGTTGGCACAACTGGATCTGGTCTGGGTGGAGCGCCTGGCGGCGATTCTCAAGCTCGGTGATCGCTTTGTCTTCGGTCTGACCGTGCTGCTGGTTTCGGCACTGTTGTTGGTGATTGGTAACACCATACGTCTGCATATCGAGAACCGCCGCACCGAAATCGAAGTGATCAAGCTAGTCGGCGGTACCGACAGCTATGTACGTCGCCCCTTCCTTTATATGGGCGCGCTGTACGGTTTTGGTGCGGGAATCCTGTCCTGGGGCGTGCTGGAGTTCGGCCTGAACTGGCTGAATGAGGCGGTGGTCGACCTTTCAGGGCTGTACAACAGCGATTTCGCCCTGGCCGGCGTGCCTGCTGCCGATGGTCTGTCGCTCTTGCTTGGGGCCGTGCTGTTGGGGTATATCGGTGCATGGATCGCGGTGGCCCGCCACCTGAGTGAGCTGGCGCCACGATAGTGTCTTTTTGCTGGTATTGACTATTCAGGTATTCAGGGAACTTGTTTCGCGGTTTCCGGTCAATGTTGGCAGTGCCCACGGGCACGAGTTCAGTGAGTCGGAGGTTTTTTCGTATGACCACTTCGTTGCAACCTGCTTACGCCTTGGTCCCGGGTGCGAATCTGGAGGCCTACGTGCACACGGTGAACAGCATTCCCCTGCTGACCGCCGAGCAGGAGCGTGAACTGGCCGAGAGTCTCTACTATGAGCAGAATCTTGAGTCCGCTCGGCAAATGGTGCTTGCGCACCTGCGCTTCGTCGTACATATCGCCCGCAGCTATTCCGGCTACGGGCTGGCCCAGGCCGACCTGATCCAGGAAGGCAATGTCGGCCTGATGAAGGCGGTAAAACGCTTCAACCCGGAAATGGGCGTGCGTCTGGTGTCCTTCGCGGTGCACTGGATCAAGGCCGAGATCCACGAGTTCATCCTGCGTAACTGGCGCATCGTCAAGGTCGCCACCACCAAGGCCCAGCGCAAGCTGTTCTTCAACCTGCGCAGCCAGAAGAAACGCCTGGCCTGGCTGAACAACGACGAAGTTCATCGCGTCGCCGAAAGCCTGGGTGTGGAGCCGCGGGAAGTCCGGGAGATGGAAAGTCGGCTGACCGGCCAGGACATGGCCTTCGATCCGGCCTCCGAGGCTGATGACGACAGCGCCTTCCAGTCGCCGGCAAACTATCTGGAAGACCACCGTTACGATCCGGCTCGCCAGCTGGAAGATGCCGACTGGAGCGACAGCTCCTCGAGCAACCTGCACGAAGCGCTGCAGGGCCTGGACGAACGCAGCCGCGACATCCTCTACCAGCGCTGGCTGGCCGAGGAAAAGGCCACCCTGCATGATCTGGCGGCCAAGTACAGTGTGTCGGCGGAGCGGATCCGCCAGTTGGAGAAGAATGCGATGAACAAGGTGAAGGCGTTGATCGCGGCCTGATTGCTCCGCAAACCAATAAGAAACCCGACTTGAACGTCGGGTTTTTTATTGGCTGCAAGCTACAAGAAAAAGCAGCGGCTACGCGGACCGCTCTTTCTTATGGCTTGAAGCTTGAGGCTTGCAGCTTCATTTCAACTGCTCCAGATAACCATCCCCACCCAACTGACTCATCTGTTGCCGAATCCACCCCGCCCGCCGCGCCACATAGCTGCTTGGCCGACTGGCACTCCAGTTCCGCGGATTAGGCAACACGGCAGCCAGCAAACTGGCCTGCTGCCGCGTCAGTTTGCTGGCATCCACCCCAAAGTGATGCCGCGCTGCCGCTTGCGCCCCGAACACTCCGTCATCCCACTCGGCGCTGTTCAGGTACACCTCGAGAATCCGCTCCTTCGACCACAGCAACTCGATCAGCGCGGTAAACCATGCCTCCAGTCCCTTGCGCAACCAGCTGCGCCCGGACCAGAGGAACTGGTTCTTCGCCACCTGCTGGCTGAGGGTGCTGGCCCCGCGAATGCTGCCGCCGCGCTCGTTGTGCGCCAAGGCGGCCTGAATGGCACCGAAGTCGAAGCCCCAGTGGGTGGCGAACTTCTGATCCTCGCCGGCAATCACCGCCACCTTCAGGTCATCGGAGATCCTGTCCCACGGCTCCCAGTCGCGCTCCAGGTCGATGGGCTCGCCATCGATCCACGACTCGATCTTGCGCTCCACCATCAACGCCGTGCCCGGCGGCGGTACCCAGCGGAAGATCAGCACCAGCACGACGCTGCCGGCGGCGAACCAGAGCACGGCACGGGAAAGGCGGCGGATGATGAGTGACAGCATGATGATGGCTTGGCCGCAGCGGATGAGCGGGCCATTATACAGACCCCTGCCATAAGGAGTTCTCCCATGCTTCGCAGCTTCCTCCTGCTCGCGGCTTTCTTCGGCTTCACTGGCGTTGCCCTCGGCGCCTTCGCCGCCCACGGTCTCAAGGCCCGCTTGAGCGCCGAATACCTGGCGATCTTCCATACCGGCGTGACCTACCAACTGATCCACGCCCTGGCCCTGTTCGGCGTCGCCATCCTCAGTGTGCACCTGCCAGGCCGGCTGGTGACCTGGGCCGGCGGCCTGTTCATCCTCGGCATCCTGCTGTTCTCCGGCAGCCTCTACATCCTCACCCTGAGCGGTATCGGCAAGCTTGGCATGATCACTCCGCTGGGTGGCCTGGCCTTCCTCGCCGGCTGGCTGTGCCTGGGCCTGACAGCCTGGCGGCTGAACTGACTCACGGGTCGAATATCGTGACGAATGGTGTCAGCCGGCCTTGGGTTCGGGCGCAGATCGGCGCTAGAATGCGGGCCCCTGAAAACAATGGCGGCCGTGCGCATGCGCATCCAACTGAACGGTGAACCCTACGAATTGCCCGACGGCGAGAGCGTCGCGGCCCTGCTGAGCCGGCTCGAACTGACCGGTCGCCGGGTGGCGGTCGAACTGAACCTGGACATCGTGCCGCGCAGCCAGCACGACAGCACCGCCCTCAACGAGGGCGACCAGGTCGAGGTGGTCCACGCCATCGGTGGCGGCTAGTCCGCCCCGCGTCCCACCCGCAAGTCCCTCCCCCTACAAGAGGATCCATGATGAGCAACGTTCGTAGCGACAAGCCCTTCACCCTGGCCGGCCGCACCTTCCAGTCGCGCCTGCTGGTCGGCACCGGCAAGTACCGTGACATGGAAGAAACCCGCCTGGCCATCGAGGCTTCGGGTGCCGAGATCGTCACCGTCGCCGTGCGCCGGACCAACATCGGCCAGAACCCGGGCGAGCCGAACCTGCTCGACGTGTTGCCGCCAGACCGCTACACCATCCTGCCGAACACCGCCGGCTGCTACGACGCGGTCGAAGCCGTGCGCACCTGCCGCCTGGCCCGCGAGCTGCTGGATGGCCACAACCTGGTCAAGCTGGAAGTCCTGGCCGACCAGAAGACCCTGTTCCCCAACGTGATCGAAACCCTCAAGGCTGCCGAAGTGCTGGTCAAGGACGGTTTCGACGTGATGGTCTACACCAGCGATGACCCTATCATCGCCCGTCAGTTGGCCGAAGCCGGCTGCATCGCGGTCATGCCACTGGCCGGCCTGATCGGCACTGGCCTGGGGATCTGCAACCCGTACAACCTGCAGATCATCCTCGAAGAGGCCAAGGTTCCCGTGCTGGTGGACGCCGGTGTCGGTACCGCCTCCGACGCCACCATCGCCATGGAGCTGGGTTGCGAAGCAGTGCTGATGAACTCGGCCATCGCCCACGCCCAGCAGCCGATCATGATGGCCGAGGCCATGAAGCACGCCATCATCGCCGGGCGCATGGCATACCTGGCTGGCCGCATGCCGAAGAAACTCTATGCCAGCGCCTCGTCGCCGCTGGATGGTCTGATCAAGTAAGAGTCGAAGATGACTGAATCGCAAGAAACGCCCGTCACCGCCGAAGGCGAAGAGCGCCAGCACCGCCGCATCAAGAGTTTCGTGATGCGCGCCGGGCGCATGACCGAAGGCCAGCAGCGCGGCCTGGATCAGGGCGGCCCGCTGTACATCCTGCCGCTGGCCGACAGCCCGGTAGACTACGATCAGGTGTTCGGCCGCTCGGCGCCGCGTACCCTGGAAATCGGTTTCGGCATGGGGCATTCCCTGCTGGAGATGGCCGCTGCCGCGCCGGAGCAGGACTTCATCGGTGTCGAAGTGCACCGTCCGGGTGTCGGCGCGCTACTCAACGGCGTACTGACGCAGGGCCTGAAGAACCTGCGGGTGTATGACTGCGATGCCATCGAAGTGCTGAACCGCTGCGTCGCCGACGGCAGCCTGGACCGGCTGATGCTGTTCTTCCCGGATCCATGGCACAAGAGCCGTCACCACAAGCGCCGCATCGTCCAGCCGGAGTTTGCCGAACTGGTGCGGCGCAAGCTGAAGGTAGGCGGTGTGTTCCACATGGCGACCGACTGGGAACCGTATGCGGAGTACATGCTGGAAGTGATGGCGGTGGCACCGGGTTATCGCAACCAGGCGGCGGATGGGGCTTATGTGCCGCGTCCGGAAGAGCGGCCGATCACCAAGTTCGAGCGCCGCGGCGAGCGGCTCGGGCATGGTGTCTGGGACTTGAAGTTCGAGAAGCTGGCTGACTGATCTAGTGCCCTTGAGGGCCTCATCGCGGGTAAACCCGCTCCCACAGGTTACGCGATCCCTGTGGGAGCGGGTTTACCCGCGATGAGGCCCTCAATGTTTATCCGCGGCGATCAGCCACTACGCCGATCAACACCAGCACCACCAGCAACACCGGGGCCAGCGCATAGTTGTTGAACTGGCTCAGTCCCTTCACCACCCACGGGGTGGCATAGATCAGCGCAGCGCCGCTGCCGATCAGCACCAGCAAGGCCATGAACGGCACACGCAGGGCACCGGCCAGGTTGCCGAGGCGACCTTCGACCCAGCCCTTGATATCGGTGCCGAACAGCACCAGCAAACAGCCGACAAGCGCCAGAGATATCTCCGACAGGTTGCTGCGACTCCAGCGGGAGACGGTCGAGAGCAGGTCGAGTACCAGGTCCATGGGCTTTCCTTAGGTCAAGAAATACTGCAGCAGATCATTGAGGAACAGCTGGCCCCGTGGCGTGGCGACCAGCCGCGTCGGTTCGACTTGCAAAAGACCCTTTTGTTCGGCCTCGCGTCGCGCTTGCCGCAGGTTTTCCAGCGGCAGCCCGGTACGCAGGGTGAACAGCTCGGCGTCGACGCCGTCGGTCAGGCGCAGGGCGTTCATCAGGAACTCGAAGGGCAGTTCGTCCAGCGGCAGCAGTTTTTCCCCGGCCTTGAAGGCCTTGGCCGGGTTCAGGTAGTCCTTCGGCAGACGGGTCTTCCAGGTGCGCAGGATGCGGCCGTCGGGGTGGCTGAGCTTGCCATGGGCACCGGCGCCGATGCCGATGAAATCGCCGAAACTCCAGTAATTCAGATTGTGTCGCGCCGCCCGGCCCGGCTGGGCGTAAGCGGAAATTTCGTATTGGTGATAGCCGTTGCGGGCCATCAGCGCCTGGCCGGCTTCCTGGATGTCCCAGAGGATATCGTCCTCCGGCAGCTCCGGAGGCTGGTTCCAGAACACCGTGTTCGGCTCAAGAGTCAGCTGGTACCAGGACAGGTGTGTCGGACCGAGGTCGATGGCCTGTTGCAGGTCGCCCAGCGCCTCTTCCAGGGACTGGTCCGGCAGGCCGTGCATCAGGTCCAGGTTGAAGTTGTCGAACCCGGCGTTGCGCGCCATGCCGGCAGCACGCACCGCTTCGTCGCCGTTGTGGATACGACCCAGGGCCTCCAGCTTGGCCTGCTGGAAGCTCTGGATGCCGATGGACAGGCGATTGATGCCCAGTTGCCGGTAGGCCTTGAACTTCTCTTGCTCGAAGGTCCCTGGGTTGGCTTCCAGGGTGATCTCGATATCGCTGGCGAAGGGAATCCGTTGCTCGACGCCTGCCAGCAACCGGCCCAGGGCCTTGGCGCTGAACAGGCTCGGGGTACCGCCGCCGAAGAAGATGGTGCTGATGGGGCGGCCATGGACCGCCGGCAGCTCCTGGTCGAGATCGGCCAGCAGCGCGTCGACATAGGCCTCTTCAGGCAGCTCGGGCGTGGCGGCGTGGGAGTTGAAGTCGCAGTACGGGCACTTGCGCACGCACCACGGGATATGGATGTACAGCGACAGGGGCGGCAATTGCGGCAGTGCCGCCCGTGGCGTTTGGGTGGTGAAGCCTGCCTCGTCCATGTGCAGTGGCTGGGCCGGCAATTTCTCGGTCATGCCAGGCCCAGACGTTGACGCAACAGGCTCATGGCGCGGGCGCGGTGACTCAGTTGGTTCTTGTCGACCGGGGCCAGGTCGGCGCTGGAGCAGTTGCGCTCCGGGACCCAGAACAGCGGGTCGTAGCCGAAGCCGTGCTCGCCACTGGCCGCGGTGAGGATGCGCCCGTGCCACAGGCCTTCGCAAAGGATCGGCAACGGGTCATCGGCGTGCCGCACCAGGGCCAGGACGCAGACGAACTGCGCGCCACGCTCGGCTTCCGGCACGTCCTTCAGCGCTTCGAGCAGTTTGGCGTTGTTCGCCGCGTCGCCCTTGCCGTCGGCATAGCGCGCCGAGTAGATGCCCGGCGCGCCGCCGAGGAAGTCCACGGCCAGGCCGGAATCGTCGGCCAGCGCTGGCAGGCCGGAGATGCGCGCGGCATTGCGGGCCTTGAGGATGGCGTTCTCGACGAACGACAGGCCGGTTTCTTCCGGCTCGACGCTGCTGAATTCACCAATGGAGCGCAGTTGCACGGACTCACCGAGCATGGCCTGCAGTTCCTTGAGCTTGCCGGCGTTGTGGCTGGCCAATACGAGTTGCTGGATATTCATCATTCGCCTGGGAAAACTTCCTGGTTGAAGCTGAAGGAGTTGCTGGTTTCGCCGGAGCCGACCGTGATCGAGAAGGTCAGGGTCTCCTGCTGTTTGACCGGGAACTGGGCCAGGTAATAGACCGCGCCCTGGTCGGTGACCTGCTTGAAGGTCAGCGGGGTCTGCCGGCTGGTCAGGTCGGTGTAGCTGCCGCTGACCGAGGCGACGCTGGGTTTGTCGGCCTTGAGCACGGTGACGTTGATCACCCCTTGCTCCTTGCTGCGCACCAGGTTCGCGGCCTGGGCCGTGGCCGGCTGGACGAAGGTGGAGTTGAACACGCTGTAGTGCACGGTCACGTCACCGAAGACTTCCTTGCGCTCCGGTTTCGCGACATCGGCGGCCAGTACCGGCAGGGCCAGGCACAGGCTGAACAGAAACATGGCTAGACGACGCATGATCGCATTCCTCTGATGGACGACGGGTTATACCGCGACCTTGTGCTCCTGCAGGCCGGGGCTGCTGACACGATAGATACCGATTTCACCTAGAAGATTAGGCCAAAGGCGTCCGGCCCATCCGTTGCGGTGACGATTGTCCACCGCCAGGCGGTTCAGTACCTGGGCACGCCGTTCGCTGCACAGCGCCTCGAAGTCCTCGAAGGTGCAGAAGTGGATGTTCGGCGTGTTGTACCAGGTATACGGCATGAAGTCGGAAACCGGCATGCGACCCTTGGTCGCCAGGTACCAGCGGCAGCGCCAGTGACCGAAGTTGGGGAAGGTGATGATGCACTGGCGGCCGACGCGCAGCATCTCGTCGAGGATGCGGTCCGGGTATTCCACGGCCTGCAGGGCCTGGGTCATGACCACCACGTCGAAGCTGTTGCTGGCGAAGTTGCCCAGGCCCTTGTCGAGGTCCTGCTCGATGACGTTGACGCCCTTGGCCACGCACTGGGCGATGTTGTCGGCGTCGATTTCCAGGCCATAGCCGGTCACCTGCTTGGTGTCGCGCAGCGAGGCCAGCAGTTCGCCGTTACCACAACCCAGGTCGAGGACGCGGCTGCCGGCGGGGATCCATTCCTGGATGATTTCCAAATCGGCTCTCATGTCTTCCTCAGCAGGTGATGCGGTTCATGTAGTTGGCGAAGCCCTGGATGTAGCGCGGCGTCGGGATCAGGAAGGCGTCGTGGCCGTAGGGCGAGTCGATTTCCAGGTAGCAGACGTTCTTCCGTGCGGCGATCAACGCATCGACGATTTCCCGCGAGCGTGCGGGAGAGAAGCGCCAGTCGGTGGTGAAGGACATCACGCAGTAGTCTGCGGTGACATGGGCCAGGCTTGCCGCCAGGTCGCCGCCTTTGCTGGCCGCCGGGTCGAAGTAATCCAGCGCCTTGGTCATCAGCAGGTAAGTGTTGGCGTCGAAGCGCCCGGAGAATTCCTCGCCCTGGTAGCGCAGGTAGCTTTCCACCTGGAATTCCACGCTATGGAAGTCGTAGTTGAGCTTGTCGCTCTTCAGTTCGCGGCCGAATTTCTCGCCCATGGAGTCATCGGACAGGTAGGTGATGTGCCCGACCATCCGCGCCAGCATCAGGCCGCGCTTGGGGATCACGCCCTGGTCCTGGAACGACCCGCCGTGGAATTCCGGGTCGGTGAGAATGGCCTGGCGGGCCACCTCGTTGAAGGCGATGTTCTGCGCCGACAGTTTGGGTGCCGAGGCAATGTCCACGCAGTGGCGCACGCGATCCGGGTAGGTGATGGTCCATTGCAATGCCTGCATGCCACCAAGGCTGCCGCCGACGATCGCGGCCCATTGCTGGATGCCGAGGCGATCGGCCAGGCGCGCCTGGCTGTGCACCCAGTCTTCCACGGTGAGCACCGGGAAATCGGCACCGTAGGGCTTGCCGGTGGCCGGGTTGAGGCTGCTCGGGCCGGTGCTGCCGTTGCAGCCGCCGAGGTTGTTCAGGCTGACCACGAAGAAGCGGTTGGTATCGATCGGTTTGCCCGGGCCGATGCAGCTGTCCCACCAACCCGGCTTGCGGTCGTCGGGGCTGTGGTAGCCGGCGGCATGGTGATGGCCAGACAGCGCGTGGCAGATGAGCACGGCGTTGCTGGCCGCGCGATTGAGTGTGCCGTAGGTTTCGTAGATCAGTTCGTACGAGGCCAGCGAGCGGCCACAGGCGAGGGCCAGCGGTTCATCGAACCGGGCGATTTGCGGTGTTACCAGACCGACGGAATCTTCGGGAAGGACAGTGGACATCGACCCTGCTCACGCGTGAAAGAGGCGTAAGTCTAAAGAGGGCCACCCCCCAGCGGCAAGCGATGGCTTGCCGCTGGGGCGGGTTGGGGGATCAGATCATCCGCCACAGTTCCAGGGGCATGTTCAGGTACTCCGCCAGAGGCGGCAGGACATACGACTGGATCAGCTGGATGGCAATGAAGGCGAAGATCGGCGAAATGTCCATGCCGCCCAGGTTGGGCACGATGCGGCGGAACGGCGCCAGGATCGGTTCGCTGATCTGCCAGGCCAGTTCGGCAGCGGGGTTGTGGCTGTTGGGTGCGACCCACGAGACGATCACCATGATGATCATGGCGAACCAGAAGATCTTCAGCAGCAGCGAGGTGACCCCGACCACAGCCCAGATCAGCAGGTGCAGGACATTGCCGAAGGTGCCGTAGACCAGCATCAGCACGAAGGCCATGAGCAGCGCCTGGAGCACGATGGCCAGCAGCAGTGATGAGGTATCGAGGCCACCGATGCTCGGGATGACCCGGCGCAGTGGTTTGAGCAGCGGCTGCGTGGCACGGACCACGAACTGGCTCAGCGGGTTGTAGAAGTCGGCCCTGACCGCTTGCAGGATGAAGCGCATGAGGATGATCGCCAGGTACAGGCTGACCAGGGTTTGCACCACGAAGACCGTGGCGCTGGACAGTGCATTCATCAAAAACTCCTTAATTGCCCAGTTGTTCGGCCATCTCGGCCGAGCGATGTGCTGCAGCGCCCAGCGCCTTCTCCACCAGGGCTTCGAAGCCGTCGGCCTGGAACGACTTGATCGCCGCTTCGGTGGTGCCGTTCGGCGAGGTCACGCGGCGGCGCAGCTCTGCGGCGTCGACATCGCTGGAGGTCGCCATGTGCGCGGCGCCGAGGGCGGTTTGCAGGGTGAGTTTCGAGGCGGTCTCGCGGGACAGGCCGAGTTTCTCGCCAGCGGCGGTCATTGCTTCGATCAGCAGGAAGAAATACGCCGGGCCGCTGCCGGAAACGGCGGTCACCGCATCCAGTTGAGCTTCGCTGTCCAGCCACAGGGCGATGCCCACGGCCGACAGCAGTTGCTCGGCCTGCTGGCGCTGTTCTGCGGAGACTTCGCTGGTTGCATACAGACCGCTGACGCCCTGGCGCAGCAGGGCCGGGGTATTGGGCATGCAGCGCACGATCGGCTGGGCGCCGAGCCACTTGTTCATGCTGGCGCAGGTGATTCCTGCGGCAATGGAAACCACCAGCTGGTCTGGCTTGAGGTTTGGCTTGAGGGCTTCGCAAACGGCTTTCATCGCCTGCGGCTTGACCGACAGCACTACCACGTCGGCGCCATCGACGGCTTCGGCGTTGCTTTCGAACAGGGCGATGCCGTGCTCGGCATGGATCTTCGCACGTTGCTCGGCACCCGGGTCGCTGGCGCGAATCTGCGCGGCTTCCAGGCCCTGGGCGCGCAGGCCGCCGATCAGGCTGGCGGCCATGTTGCCGGCGCCGATAAAGGCAATACGAGTCTTGCTCATGTCAGGTCCTTGAGAGGAGAAAAGGGGAACAGCATGGGTCAGGCCTGGCCATAGTCGCGGGCACCGAACAGCGCGGTGCCGATCCGTACCCAGGTCGCGCCCTGGGCGATGGCGCTTTCCAGATCATGGCTCATGCCCATGGACAGGGTGTCGAGGTCCAGTCCGAGACTGTCTTGCAGCTCGCGCACGCGGGCGAAGGCAGCGTCCTGCGCTGCGCGGTCGTCGGTGGGTTCGGGAATGGCCATGAGGCCGCGAAGGCGCAGCTTCGGCAGGGCGGCGATGGCCTGGGCGAGGGTCGGCAGTTCTTCCGGCGTGCAGCCGGACTTGCTGTCCTCGCCGCTGACGTTGACTTGCAGGCACAGGTTCAGCGGCGGCAGATGGTCCGGGCGCTGTTCCGAGAGGCGTTGTGCGATTTTCAGTCGATCCACCGAATGTACCCAGTCGAAATGCTCGGCGATGGCGCGAGTCTTGTTCGACTGAATGGGGCCGATGAAGTGCCAGGTCAAGGGCAGGTCGGTCAATTCTGCCTGTTTGGAGAGTGCTTCCTGCAGGTAATTTTCTCCGACATCGCGAACCCCGGCGGCGAAGGCTTCGCGCACGGCTTCGGAGGGTTTGGTCTTGCTCACGGCCAGCAGGTGTACGCTCGCCGGGTCGCGGCCGCTCGCCGTGGCGGCGCTGTGGATGCGTGTGGCGAGGGTGGAAAGATTGTCTGCGATGGTGGACATGGAAAGACTGCCAGCGGCTCATGGGTCTGCGGCATTCTACCCGCTTGGCGGGGTTTGGGGAGGCAGGATAGAACTGGTTCTGGGAGCGGCGCGCTCCCACGGGATCTTGCACAGGCCCAGAGACAGGGCCTGATGCTCGGTCTCAGCGCTTGGCCAGGCGCAGCTGTTGCTGTTCCTTCGGCAACACCCGCTTGGCCACCACATAGTGCTTCTGCCAGTACGGCTTGTTCAGCGTGTCGATGGTCACGTTCTTGCCGGTACGCGGGGCATGGATGAAGCGGTCATTACCCAGGTAGATGGCCACGTGATTGACCCGGCGACTGCGGATGTTGAAGAACAGCAGGTCGCCCGGTTTGAGGTCACCGCGCTCGACCTTCACCCCATGACCGCTGGCCATGGCGTTGGAGGTGCGCGGCAGGTCGACTTCATCGATATCGTTGAAGGCGTATTTCACCAGCCCGCTGCAGTCGAAGCCCTTGCCCGGGGTGCTGCCGCCCCAGCGATAGGGCGTACCCAACTGGTTGACGGCACGGCTGAGCACGTTGCTGCTCTGGCTGGCCGGCATCTGCGCCACCTGCTTGACGGCGGCGCTGCGGTTGACGTGGGTTGCACGATACTTGACGGAACTGCTCTTGTTCGAGCGGACTGCCGTGGAGTTGGCGGTGTATCCGACATAGCCGTTGGGAAGACGTTGCTCACGGTTGGTGGCGTGGGCGGCCAGGGGCAATAATAGGCAAATGGTCAGCCATGTCTTGAAAAATGAACGCATTAGGCAAGGCTCTTATAGTGTTGGCGCGCAACTTTATAACAGCTTTTCGGTCGATTTCTGATCCACTGGTCGTCTCAAAAGTGTCATCTGTCGGCAAGTTCAGAAAAAGTCACATCTTTCCTTAGAAAATTTTTTGCTAACCCTCCGAGGCTATGAATGAACGGTTATCAACAGGCAGGTCGTCCTGACACTCACAGCAAGCTGTTCGGCTACCTGCTGTGGATCTTCGGTTTCCTCGGCGCACACCGCTTCTACTACGGCAAGCCGGTGACCGGCACCATCTGGTTCTTCACCCTGGGTCTGCTGGGCATTGGCTGGATCATCGACCTGTTCCTGATCCCGGCCATGGACCGCGAGGCGGACCTGCGCTTCCAGCCCGGCGCACTGGACTACAACATTGCCTGGTTGCTGCTGACGTTCCTCGGCGTGTTCGGCGTGCACCGCATGTACCAGGGCAAGTGGATCACCGGTGTGATCTACCTGTTCACCGGTGGACTGTTTCTGGTCGGCATCCTGTATGACCTGTGGACGCTGAACACGCAGATCTCCATCAAGAACGCCCAAGGGCGCTACTAAGAAAAAGGCCCTGATCGTGATCAGGGCCTTTTCGTTTGGCGATGGTTCTACTGCTGGCGGAGTTGACGCTGCTGCAACAGCAGGTTGTTGAAGCCGCTGCCCGCCAGTTGCTTCTGCGCCACGGTCAGTTGTTCGCGGTTGCTGAACGGCCCGACCAGCACCCGGTACCAGGTCTCTTCCTTGACCGTACCGGACTCCACTTGTACCGACTGCCCGAGCAGGATGATCTGCGCGCGCACCTTGTCGGCATCCGCCTGTTTGCGGAACGAACCGGCCTGCAGGTAGAACTGCGTGGTCGCGGCCGGCTTGATCACGGGCGGTGCTGGCGGTGGGACTTCGCCGTTCAGTGCGGCCTGGGCCCGGGCGGTGTCGATCTTCGCCGCTTCCGCCGGGGTTACCGGGGGTTGCGCCGGCACCGGCGGGGTTTTCTCCGGCACGGCCTCGGGCGGCACTATCACTTCCGATTCCGGCAGCAGCGTGTAGAAGTCGTACTTCGGCTTCACCGGCTGCTGCGGGCTGGGCGGCGTCTTGTTCGCCTCGGCGATCTTCTCGGCCTTCTGCTGCTCCGGCTTCTCCCGCTTCACGTCGTCGCGGCCCGGCTCCAGCTTCATCAGGAAAACGATGAAGGCGCCGATGGTCAGGCCCGCCGCCAGCCACATCCAGCCCGGGATCGGCTGCTTGGCCGGGGCCTGGTTGCGGCTGGCACCGCGCTTGGGCGCAGGTTTTTTCTTGGCTGCCAAGTTACATGCGCTCCAGGGTTTCCAGGCCCAGCAGCTCCAGGCCCTGTTTCAAGGTACGACCGGTCAGGGCCGCCAGGCGCAGGCGGCTCTGCTGTTGCTCCGGAGTTTCGGCAGCGAGGATCGGGCAATTCTCGTAGAAGCTGGAGAACAGGCCGGCAACGTCGTACAGGTAGCTGCAGAGGATGTGCGGAGTGCCCTTCTCGGCGACGTTGTTGAGAATCTCGGCAAACTGCGCCAGGCGTGCGGCCAGGTCCTGTTCCTGCTGGGCCTGCAGCACGATCTGACCGTCGACTTCGTTGAAGTCCTTGCCCAGCTTGCGGAACACGCCAGCGACCCGGGTGTAGGCGTAGAGCAGGTACGGCGCGGTGTTGCCTTCGAAGTTGAGCATCAGGTCGAAGTTGAAGCTGTAGTCGCTGGTGCGATGCTTGGACAGGTCGGCGTACTTCACCGCGCCGATGCCGACCACCTTGGCGATGGCGCGCAGGTCGTCTTCCGGCAGCTCCGGGTTCTTCTCCTTCACCAAGGCGTAGGCGCGTTCCTTGGCTTCGGTCAACAGGTCGATCAGCTTCACGGTGCCGCCATCACGGGTCTTGAACGGGCGGCCGTCAGCGCCGTTCATGGTGCCGAAGCCCATGTGCTCGGTCTGCATCGGGTGGGTGATGAAGCCGGCGCGGCGGGCCACCTCGAACACTTGCTGGAAGTGCAGGGCCTGGCGCTGGTCGACGAAGTACAGGGCGCGGTCGGCGTGCAGCACATTGCTGCGGTAGCGCACGGCGGCCAGGTCGGTGGTGGCGTAGAGATAGCCGCCATCGGCCTTCTGCACGATCACCGGTAGCGGCTCGCCGTCGGCGGTCTTGAATTCTTCGAGGAATACACACTGAGCGCCGTTGCTCTCGACCAGCAGGCCCTTGGCTTTCAGGTCGCTGACCACGTTGGCCAGGTCGTCGTTGTAGGCGCTTTCGCCCATCACGTCGGCCATGGTCAGCTTGACGTTGAGCAGCTCGTAGGTCTTCTGGCAGTGCGACAGCGAGATGTCCTTGAAGCGCGTCCACAGCGCCAGACAATCGGCGTCGCCAGCCTGCAGCTTGACCACCAGGCCGCGGGCGCGGTCGGCGAATTCGCTGGACTCGTCGAAGCGTTTTTTCGCCGCGCGGTAGAAGTTCTCCAGGTCCGACAACTCGTCGCTGGTGATGGGGTTCTCTTCCAGGTAGGCCAGGAGCATGCCGAACTGGGTGCCCCAGTCGCCCACGTGGTTCTGCCGGATCACTTCGTCGCCGAGGAATTCCAGGACCCGCGCCACTGCGTCGCCGATGATGGTGGAACGCAGATGGCCGACGTGCATTTCCTTGGCCAGGTTCGGCGCGGAAAGGTCGATGACCACTTTCTGCACAGCGCCCGCCTTGTGCACGCCGAGCTTGGCGTCGGCCAAGGCGGCATCCAGGCGCGAAGCCAGGGCCTGAGTGTTCTGGAAGAAGTTGAGGAAGCCGGGGCCGGCAATCTCGACCTTGCTCACCTGCGGGTCGGCCGGCAGCGCGGCGATCAGCTTCTCAGCCAGGTCGCGCGGTTTCAGACCAGCCGGCTTGGCCAGCATCATGGCGATGTTGCTGGCGAAATCGCCGTGGGTCTTGTCCCGGGCGTTCTCCACCTGGATCGCCGGCGCCAGCCCTTCAGGCAGCACACCTTCGGCGGTGAGTTGGGTCAGGGCTTGCTGGATGAGCTGGCGAATGGTGTCTTTCATGGGATTCTCTTTCGACCGCAAGCGCGGTGGCGCTTCGAGGCGCAGGTGGAAAAACTGGGCATTATCCGTTGCCGGGCATGGGTTGCCAACCTTTGCTGCCGGGGTCAGTACAGGTCCACCGGGTCCACATCGAGTGACCAGCGTACCTGGCGTCCGCTCGGCAGCCCCTCCAACACTAGCAGCCAGGCGCTGATCAAGCGGTGCAGCGGCGCCCGCGCACTGGCCTGCAACAGCAGTTGCGCGCGGAAGCGTCCGGCCCGGCGCTCCATCGGTGCCGGCACCGGACCGAGCAATTCGATCCCATGCAGACCCTGCTCGGCCAGCAATCGTTCGGCGGCGGAACAGGCTTCGTCGAGAAAACTTTCCGCCTGCCCCGGCTTGTGCGCTTCGGCGCGCAGCAGGGCGAGGTGGGCGAAGGGCGGCAGGCCGGCGGCGCGGCGTTCGCTCAGGGCCTGCTCGGCGAAGGCGAAATAGCCTTCCTCGGTCAGTTGCACCAATAAAGGATGGTCGGCCAGGTGGGTCTGGATGATTACCTTGCCCGGTTCCTCGGCACGCCCGGCGCGACCGGCGACCTGGATGATCAGTTGCGCCATGCGCTCGCTGGCGCGGAAGTCACCGGAGAACAGCCCGCCATCGGCATCGAGGATTGCTACCAGGGTGACCCGCGGGAAGTGGTGTCCTTTGGCGAGCATCTGCGTGCCCACCAGGATGCACGGCTGGCCACGCTGGATGGTGTTGAACAGCTGGTTCATCGCGTCCTTGCGTGAGGTACTGTCGCGATCGACCCGCAGTACCGGGTAATCAGGGAAGAGGATGCTCAGGCGTTCCTCCGCGCGCTCGGTGCCGGCGCCTACCGGTCGCAGATCGACGTGGCTGCATTGCGGGCACTGGCGCGGGATGCGCTCTTCATGGCCGCAGTGATGGCAGCGCAGTTCGCCGGAGCGCTGGTGCACGGTCATCCGCGCGTCACAGCGCGGGCATTCCGAGAGCCAGCCGCAATCGTGGCAGAGCAGGGTCGGGGCGAAGCCGCGGCGGTTGAGGAAAACCAGTACCTGCTGGCCCGCCGCCAGGGTCTGGGCAATGGCCTGTTGCATCGGGCCGCTGATGCCGCTGTCCAGAGGCCGGCTCTTCACGTCCAGGCGCAGGAAGCGCGGGGCCTGGGCGCCGCCAGCGCGGTGATTCAGGCGCAGCAGGCCGTAGCGCCCGGAGTGGGCGTTGTGCAGGCTTTCCAGGGATGGTGTCGCCGAGCCCAGAAGAATCGGGATGTTTTCCTGTCGCGCCCGCACCAGGGCCAGGTCGCGGGCGTGGTAGCGCAGGCCTTCCTGCTGTTTGTACGAGCCGTCGTGCTCCTCGTCGATGATGATCAGCCCCGGATTCTTCATCGGGGTGAACAGCGCCGAACGGGTACCGATGATGATGTCGGCCTCACCATCGCGTGCGGCCAGCCAAGCGTCCAGGCGCTCGCGGTCGTTGACCGCCGAATGCAGCAGGGCGATACGGGCATTGAAGCGCTGCTCGAAGCGGGCCAGGGTCTGCGGCCCGAGGTTGATCTCCGGGATCAGGATCAGCGCCTGCTTGCCGGCCTCAAGGGTCTCGCGGATCAGTTGCAGGTAGACCTCGGTCTTGCCGCTGCCGGTGACTCCGGCCAGGAGGAAGGCATGGAAGGTACCGAAACCGGCACGCACGGCATGGAACGCGGCACGCTGTTCGTCGTTCAGCGGCAGTTCCGGCTGCGCCAGCCAGTGTTCATGGCGTGCCTGCGGCGCGTGGCGGCGCACTTCCACCTGCACCAGATCCTTGGCCAGCAGCAGGTCGAGGCTGTCCTTGCTCAGGCCGAGCTTGCCCAGCACGCCATGGGCGACGCCGTGAGGGTGCTGGGCCAGGGTGGTCAGGGCCTCGCGCTGACGTGGGGCACGGGCGATGCGTGGGTCGTCGAAGCGCGCATTCGGAGCGATCTGCCAGAAACGCTCCTGACGTGCCTCGGCAGGCTCGCCCTGGCGCAGCAGCACCGGCAACGCCCAACTTAGGGTGTCGCCAAGGCTGTGCTGGTAATACTGGGCAGTCCACAGGCACAGCTTGAACAGGGCGGGCGGCAACGGTGAGACCGGATCGAGCAGGGCGATAGCCGGCTTGAGCTTGTCCGCCGGGACTTCGCTGTGTTCGGCGACCTCCACGAGAATGCCGATCATCTCACGCCGGCCGAACGGCACGCGCACGCGCATGCCCGGCGCCAGCGCTTGCCGGGCCATGCTCGCCGTGCCCCTGTAGTCGAACAGTCGCCGCAGTGGCGAGGGCAGGGCAAGGCGAAGAATGACGTCGGACACGCGGAGAATTCTCTGTAAGGATGATTCCAGATGCCCGCGAGCCTAGCAGACGACGGTTGGTGCGAGCGACACCTTGCGTTGATGGGCGCCTCTGGTATTATTCGCCGCCTAATTACGTGCGGTATTCAACAATGGTGTTGGATGGCGGCACGCAGTCGAGGAAATCACCATGAAAGCTGATATTCACCCAACTTACGAAGTAGTTGCAGTCACCTGCAGCTGCGGCAACAAATTCGAAACCCGTTCGACTCTGGCCAAGCCACTGGCGATCGACGTTTGCTCTGAGTGCCACCCGTTCTACACCGGCAAGCAGAAAGTCCTGGACACCGGCGGCCGCGTACAGAAGTTCGCCGACCGTTTCGGCATGTTCGGCACCAAGAAGTAATTCTGCGCGTGGGTTTTCCCACGTTGCTGAAGAAAGCGCCCCTTGTGGGCGCTTTTTTTATGGCCGCGATCTGGCAGCCACCGGCTCAGGCCTTCTGTCCGGCCCCGGCAGGAGGGAAGGCGGTGGAGGTGCGGCGGGTGATCGATGGCGACACCTTGCGCCTGGCCGACGGTCGCAGCGTCCGTCTGATCGGCATCAATGCTCCGGAAATCGGGCGCAAGGGCAAGCGGAGTGAACCCATGGCCGAGACCGCTCGTCGGCGTCTGAAGGCGTTGGTGCGAGAGAGCGGTGGTCGGGTCAGCCTGGTGGCTGGGCGCGAGGCGCACGACAAATATGGTCGCACCTTGGCCCATGTGTACGCGGGCTCTGGCGACAATCTGGCCGCCCGCCTGCTCAGCGAGGGTCTTGGCTACCGGGTGGCGGTTGCGCCAAACAACCGTCTGGTAGCCTGCCAGCGCCGTGCCGAAACGTCTGCGCGCCAGGCGGGCATTGGCCTTTGGCGCAAGCCGTCGCTGGTCACCACGCGTGAATTGCGCCGTTCCGGATTTGCCGTGGTCCGGGGCAAGGTCAGTGCAATTCGTCGTCATCGTGGCGCCATCCGCCTGGAAATCGACCATTCACTGGTGGTAGGTGTGCCGCGCAGCGTTCCTCTTTCCTTCACTGCTGGTCTCAAGGGGCAACGGGTCGAAGTTCGCGGCTGGGTGCTGGATCGTTCCCGCAACAACGGCTCGTCAGCCCGAGGAAAGCGCTGGTTGCTGCCATTGAGCGATGCGAGCATGCTGGAGAGGATCGAAAGCTAAAAATTGTGAACATTTTTTAATTCGATTGTACACACTGAAAGCCTTGAACTACGCGGGTCTTGGCTGAAAGTCGTAGGTTAAAGGCCTTGACACTGGTGACCGGGCAGTCTTGTCGGCCCATTGCTCTTTGCGTATCCTCGGCGGTCCGTCAGAACAGTAAACAAGCGGAATGCCCACCATGTCAGACCTGAAAACCGCCGCTCTCGAATATCATGCTCAGCCTCGTCCGGGGAAACTGAGCGTCGAGCTCACCAAACCAACCGCAACCGCACGTGACCTGGCGCTGGCCTACAGCCCGGGTGTCGCCGAGCCGGTGCGTGAAATCGGTCGCGATCCTGAGCTGGCATACCAATACACCGGCAAGGGCAACCTGGTCGCAGTGATCTCCGACGGTACCGCCATTCTCGGCCTGGGTAACCTCGGCCCACTGGCTTCCAAGCCGGTCATGGAAGGCAAGGGTGTTCTGTTCAAGCGTTTCGCCGGCATCGATGTGTTCGACATCGAAGTCGACTCGGAAAGCCCGCAGGCTTTCATCGACACCGTCAAGCGCATCTCCATCACCTTCGGTGGCATCAACCTGGAAGACATCAAGGCGCCTGAGTGCTTCGAGATCGAGCGCGCCCTGATCGAACAGTGCGACATCCCGGTCTTCCACGATGACCAGCACGGCACCGCGATCGTGACCGCAGCCGGCATGATCAACGCCCTGGAAATCGCTGGCAAAACCCTCGGCGACGCCAAGATCGTCTGCCTGGGCGCCGGCGCTGCGGCCATTTCCTGCATGAAGTTGCTGGTGAGCATGGGCGCCAAGGTCGAGAACATCTTCATGATCGACCGTTCCGGCGTGATCCACGCTGGCCGTGACGACCTGAACCAGTACAAGGCCGTGTTCGCCCACGCCACCGACAAGCGCACCCTGGCCGATGCCCTGGATGGTGCTGACGTGTTTGTCGGCCTGTCTGGTCCGAACCTGCTGAGCGCTGAAGGCCTGAAGTCGATGGCCGCCAACCCGATCGTGTTCGCCTGCTCCAACCCGGATCCGGAAATCTCTCCGGAACTGGCGCACGCGACCCGTAGCGATGTGATCATGGCCACCGGTCGTTCCGACTACCCGAACCAGGTCAACAACGTACTGGGCTTCCCGTTCATCTTCCGTGGTGCCCTGGACGTTCGCGCCAAGCGCATCAACGAAGAAATGAAGATCGCTGCTGCCAACGCCCTGAAGGACCTGGCCAAGCTGCCAGTGCCGAAGGAAGTCTGCGACGCTTACAAGGTCGATGCTCTGGAGTTCGGCCGCGGCTACATCATTCCGAAGCCACTGGACCCACGCCTGCTGAACGTCGTTTCCGACGCGGTAGCCAAGGCGGCCATCGAGTCCGGCGTTGCGACCCTGCCGTATCCGAAGCACTACCCGCTGAACAGCGTGGATGAAGTGTTCAACGGTTGATCCGCTGACGCTGTAAACAAAAAGCCCCGGCTCGTGAGAGTCGGGGCTTTTTTTGAGCTTCAAGCTGCAAGTTTCAAGTTACAAGAGAAAGGCCGTGTTGCTGCGGACTGCTTTTTCTTGCCGCTTGAAGCTTGCAGCTGATTTCAGAACAGATCCATCGGCGCCGCCTCATCCGCCGGCAGCGGGCTGCCCGGCGCACTGCCATTGCCCAGTTCGTTTACCGACGGCGGCGTATCTTCCGCCTTGAACAGTTCAAAGTACGCATTCGGCGTGCTCGGGGTCGCCGCACGGCCACTCACCGGGTCGATGCGCAGGCTGAGGATGCCTTCCGGCTCCGGCAACTGATGCTCTGGCCGGTCCTTCAACGCCGGGCCCATGAAGTTCATCCAGATCGGTAGCGCCACGGTACCGCCATATTCGCGGCGACCCAGGGTTTCCGGCTGGTCGAAGCCCGTCCACACGGTAGTCACGTAGTCGGCGTTGTAGCCGGAGAACCAGGCGTCCTTGGAGTCGTTGGTGGTGCCGGTCTTGCCTGCCAGGTCGCCACGGCCCAGGGCCAGGGCGCGACGACCGGTACCGCGCTTGATCACGTCTTCCAGCATGCTGGTGAGAATGTAGCTGGTGCGCCCGTCGATGATCCGTTCGGCGATCTGCGGTGCCTGTGGCAGCCCGGACGGCGCTGGCTGGCCATCGGTGGTGATCGGCTGGAGCTGCGGCGCGGCGATGCCGGCTGCGGCTTCGTGACCACTTGGCACCCGCGCCGGGTTGGCGGTGAACAGGGTCTCGCCGTTGCGGCTCTCGATGCGCTCTATCAGGTATGGGCTGATCTTGTAGCCGCCGTTGGCAAAGGCGCTCCAGCCGGTGGCGATCTCCATCGGCGTCAGGGTCGCGGTGCCCAGAGCCAGGGACAGGTTGCGCGGCAGGTCCTGCTTGTTGAAGCCGAACCTGGCGATGTAATCGATGGTCCTGTCCACACCCATGCTCTGCAGGAGTCGGATCGACACCAGGTTGCGCGACTTGTACAGCGCTTCGCGCATGCGGATCGGGCCGAGGAAGGTGTTGGTGTCGTTCTTTGGCCGCCAGACCTTGTCCAGGTACTCGTCGACGAACACGATCGGCGCATCATTGACCAGGCTGGCCGCGGTGTAGCCATTGTCCAGCGCGGCGCTGTAGACGAACGGCTTGAAGCTGGAGCCCGGTTGGCGCTTGGCCTGCATGGCGCGGTTGTAGTTGCTCTGTTCGAAGGAGAAACCACCGACCAGGGCGCGAATCGCACCGTTGTTCGGGTCCAGGGTCACCAGCGCGCTCTGCGCGCCTGGTACCTGGCTGAAGGCCAGGTGGCCGTCAGGCATGTGGCGCACGCGGATCAGGTCGCCGACCTGGGCGACATCACCCGGCTGCTGAGGGGCGCGACCCTGGCTATTGGTGTTGAGGAACGGACGGGCCCACTTCATGGTGTCCCAAGCCACGTTCGCCTCCTCGCCGGAGCGGGTCAACACGCGCAGACCGGTCTTGTCGACCTGGGTAACGATGGCCGACTCCAGGCCGCCCATGTTGCGCTGCTTGTTCAGTTCCTGCAGCCAGGCCGCGCGGGTCTTGCCCGGCAGGCGCGATTCGGGGCCGCGGTAGCCGTGGCGCTGGTCATAGTTGGTGAGGCCGTCGAGCACCGCGTTGTTGGCGATTTCCTGCAGGTTGCTCGGAACCGTCGTGGTCACGCGGAAGCCTTCGGTGTAGGCGTCGCTGCCATAGCGACCGACCATTTCGGCACGGGCCATCTCGGCGATGTACGGCGCGTTCACTTCTGGGGTCGGCACGTGGTAGCTGGCGTTAAGCGGCTCGGCGAGGGCGGCCTGGTAGCTGGCTTCGTCGATCTTGCCCAGCTTGTACATGCGCCCGAGGATCCAGTCGCGGCGTTCCTTGGCCCGCGCCGGATTGGCCAGCGGGTTGAAGCGCGACGGCGCCTTGGGCAGGCCGGCGATCATCGCCATCTGCGCCAGGCTGATGTCGCGGATGGACTTGCCGTAGTACACCTGAGCCGCCGCCTCGATACCGTAGGCGCGGTTGCCCAGGTAGATCTTGTTGACGTACAGCTCGAGGATCTCGTCCTTGGTCAGTTCGCGTTCGATCTGCAGGGCCAGGAGGATTTCGTTGGTCTTGCGCGAGAAGCTGCGTTCGCTGGTGAGGAAGAAGTTCTTCGCCACCTGCATGGTGATGGTGCTGCCGCCGGTCTGGATATGCCCGGATTTGACCAGCTGGGTCGCTGCGCGCATCAGGCTGCTGGGGTCGACACCATAGTGGTTGAGGAAGTTATCGTCCTCGGCTGACAGCAATGCCTGAATGAAGTGTGGGGGAATATCCGCGAAGCGGATCGGCGAGCGGCGCATTTCGCCAAACTCGGCGATGAGCTTGCCGTCACTGCTGTAGACCCTCAGCGGTATCTGCAACTGGATGCTACGCAGCGCCTCGACCGACGGCAGGCTGGGACTAAGATACAGAAACGCGCCGCTCAGACCGAGGACGGCTGCGCTAATGACTGCGACGAAAGACCACCAGAAGAACTTCAGCAGGCGTATCAAGGCGTTGGGGTGTCCAGTTGGAGTTTTGAGGGGGCGCAGGCCTTACGGGCCGGAAAAAGCGCTCGGCATTATAAGCAATTTTCACTTTCCCGCGTGATTTGCACCGGGTGTCAAGGTCGGCTATCGCCGCCTTCGCCAGGACGGCGGCTTGTCGCCTTTTTTCAGGGCAGAACGAGGAAAACAGGATGTTTGGACGTACAGGACGGGATACCGGTTCACTGCTGGGGGTGGAAATAGCCTCCGGCGCGGTCAGGTTGCTGCAACTGGAGCGCCGTCCACGTGGGCTGGGGTTGCGCGGTTGGGCGATCGAGGCGCTGCCGCCGTGCGCCCTGGCGGATGGCCGGGTGGTCGCCCACGAGGACGTGGCCGAGGCTTTGACCAGGGCGCTGGCACGCAGCGGAGCGAGTGCCCGGGAGGTCGCGCTGGCAGTTCCGGCGACGGCAGTGATCCAGCATTCGGTGGCCATGCCGTCGGGGCTGGACGACGAGGAAATCGACGAACGGCTTCGCGACGAGGCCGAGCAGTTCATTCCGTTTGCGGTAGAGGAAGCCGCCCTGGACTATCGCGTCGTGCCCGGCAAGCCGGGGATGCTCAACGTGGCCTTCAGCGCCTGTCGCCAGGAGTGGCTGGACAGCCTGGAGACGGTCATGGGCCTGGCCGGGCTGCGCGCACGGATCGTCGACATCGACAGCCATGCCTGGCAGCGGGTGCTGGCCCGGCAGGAGCCGGGACTGTCGGCGCTGGTGCTGGTAGAGCGCGATGGCTGGATGTTCCATGGCTTTCGCGTGGACGGCTCGCTGTCGTTCAGCGAGCGCCAGTTACCGCGGGAGCCGGCTCTCGAACAACTGGTTGAGTTCGTCGACCAGTGCCTGCTGCGTGAGCCAGGCGCGATGCCGGACAGGCTCTGGCTGGCCGGTGCCGAAGCGAGGCGGGAGGGACTTGCCGAATATATGCAGCAGCGCCTGGGGATTGCCACCCGGACCTTCGACCCCTTGGCCGGCATGCTTGCGCCGCAGCGGAGCCATGAAGGACTTGCCGACGCTGCTCCGTTGCTCGGCGTGGCTTGTGGGTTGGCCATGCGAGGGTATTGCTGATGCCGGGAATCAACCTCCTGCCCTGGCGCGAATGGCACCGGCGCCGGGCGATTCGTTATTGGCAGGGACTGCTTTGCGCCAGTTTGCTGATGGGAACATTGATTTCGCTGGTGGCTGGTACCTTGCTGGACCGGCACCTGGACCGGCAATCCGGGTTCAACGCGCGGCTGGCAGAGCGCATCGTCGGGCTGGCTGGCGATCTTGAGCAGGTATCGGTGCTGCGCGAGCGTCGCGACGAGTTGCTTGGCCAATGGAATGAGTTGCAGCGCTTGCGGGACAAGGGACAGTCCGCTGGCGACTTGCTGTTGCGCTTGATGGAGATCGTCCCGCCAGGGGCCAGGCTCGATGAGTTGCAATTGACCGACGGCGAGTTGCGGCTGTCCGGATTCGCCCGTGGTGGTGCGCAAGTGGCGCAACTGCTGCGCAACTTGCGTCAGGCGCCTGGGCTGGGCGCGCCTGATCTGCAGGAAGTGGTGTCATCCACGGCAGGCGAGCGGTTTCGCTTGCTGGTCAGTCTCCAGTCGCTGGAGTCGTCATGATCCTTTCATTCATTGATGACGTCGTGGACTGGCGGGCGCTGTTGCGCTGGTCATGGCCGGCGAAGGCCGCGCTGCTGGGTATGTGCCTGTTGCTGGTGCCGGCGCTGACCTACGGCTTTCACGGCCGTGCGAAGCTCGATGTGCTTGCCGGCGTACAGGCCCGACATGACGAGTTGTGGCAGCAATGGCAGGCGCGATCGACGGAGGCGGAGTCGCTGGCAGCTCATCGGGAGCAGGTTGCGCACGTACAGGCCGACCTGAGCCAGGGCCGCCGCGAACTGTTCGACGACGATGGCCTGGCAAGCCTGCTGCAGAGCCTGGCGCGCCTGGGTAGCGGACTGTCCTTCGAGCAGGTCATGGCCTTGGAGGCGCAGGTGCAGCCGAACCATGTCGAACTGCCCTTGCAGGTGCAGGTATCGGGTGAGTACCGGCGCTTGAAGCAGTTTCTCGCCGGACTCGGCGGGTTGGGCAAGTTGGTGACGGTGCATGAGTTGAAGCTGGTAGCGGCGGACGAACAGTTACCCGGCGTGTTGCGCCTGCACCTGCGTTTACAGGCCTATCGCGCCATCGAAGCGCAAGGCGCGCAGGCGCCGGACGGATCGGTACCTATAACACCCCGCAATCCGTTCGAAGCGGTGGAGGGTGCGGTGGTTGCGGGCGGCAGTGTCGCAACGGAGCAGGCGCGGCTGGTGGGGCACTTGCGTGATCGCGAGGGGTGGGTGGCGCTGATTCGCCTGGACGCGACGCTGCATGCGTTGCGCGAGGGCGACAGGTTCGGTGCCGGCCGGGTTTCTGTCATCGAGGAAGGGCGAGTCGAACTGCTGGGCGCCACGGAAGGCGCGGCAGGGATTGTGCGGGTGCTAACGCTCGCCAAGGGATAAAGGACAAATGGCATGAACAGGATGTTCAAGATAATGGGGTTGTACCTGGCGCTGCTGGCGCCACTGGTCGGTGCGGTACCGGCGCCTGGTGGCAACACGGGCAAGCCGCTGTCGCTGAATTTCCAGGATATCGAGGTCAGGGCGGTGCTGCAGGTGCTGGCGGATTTCGCCGGGGTCAACCTGGTTGTCAGTGATGAGGTGCAAGGCAATATCACCCTGCGTCTGCAAGAGGTGCCCTGGGACCAGGCGCTCGAGACGGTGTTGAGGAGCAAGGGCCTCGGCAAGCGCCTGGAGGGTAACGTATTGCTGGTGGCGCCGCTGGCGGAGCTGGAGAACAGCGGCAGGCCGGTTTACGGCGTGCGCGAGCAGGCGCTGCTCCAGGTCAACTACGCCCAGGCTGCGGATGTCGCAAGTTTGCTCCAGTCGCTGCTGGACGTCAGCCCCGACGAGGAGCCCTGGGGTGCGATCAGCGTCGATGAGCGTACCAATACCCTGGTCACCAGCCAGCATCCGCAGCGACTGGTGACCCTTCGCCGTCTGGTCCGCCAGCTGGACGTGCCGGTGCGCCAGGTACTGATCGAGGCGCGGATTGTCGAGGCCAACGTCGATTACGAGCGAGGGCTTGGGGTGCGCTGGGGTGGGACGCTGGGCGGCGGCCGGCTGAAGGCCGTCGGCCTGGGCGCGGAGTCACCCACCTTTGTCGATCTCGGTCTGGAGCGTTCAGGTGCCGGCATCGGCTTTGGCCTGATCGGCGATAGCGGGCTGCTCGACCTGGAACTGAGTGCGATGGAAAAGTCGGGCAATGGCGAGATCATCTCCCAGCCCAAGGTGCTCACCGCCGACAAGGAAACCGCGCGGATCCTCAAGGGTTCCGAGGTGCCCTACCAGGAGTCGGGTGCCAATGGTGCCACCTCGATCACTTTTCGCGAGGCAACGCTGTCGTTGGAGGTCACCCCGCAGATCATGCCCGGTGGGGAAGTCAGCATGCAGGTCAAGGTGACCAAGGATGAGCCCGACTATCTGAATATCCAGGGCACGGTGCCGCCAATCCGCAAGAATGAGGTCGCTGCCCGGGTCCGGGTGGGGGATGGGCAGACCATCGTCATCGGTGGCGTTTACTCCACCAGCAAAAACAAAGTGCAGGACAAGGTGCCATTTTTCGGCGATGTGCCGTATGTTGGGCGGCTGTTTCGTCGCTCTACCGTCCAAGAGAAAAAATCCGAGCTGTTGGTCTTCCTGACTCCGCGTATCATGAATGACCAGGCGATTGCTGTGAGTCATTGATTCTGTGCGAAATTTGATACTTGTTGGGCCGATGGGTGCTGGCAAAAGCACCATCGGCCGCCTGCTGGCCAAAGAGCTGCGCCTGCCTTTCAAGGATTCCGACAAGGAAATTGAACTGCGTTGTGGTGCCAATATTCCGTGGATCTTCGACAAGGAAGGCGAGCCGGGCTTTCGCGATCGCGAGCAGGCCATGATCGCCGAACTGTGTGCCGCCGACGGCGTGGTCCTGGCCACCGGTGGTGGCGCGGTGATGCGTGACGCCAACCGCAAGGCCTTGCATGAAGGCGGCCGGGTCATCTATCTGCACGCCTCGGTCGAGCAGCAGGTGGGCCGTACCGCTCGTGACCGCAATCGCCCGTTGCTGCGCACCGCCAATCCGGAAGAAACCCTGCGCAACCTCTTGGCGCTGCGCGATCCGCTTTATCGCGAGATCGCCGACCTGGTGGTGGAAACCGACGAACGGCCACCGCGCATGGTGGTGCTGGATATTCTCGAACGCTTGCAGAAGTTGCCGCCCCGCTGACGCATGACTATCCTCGGCGACCAGTCATGCCGTGACAGGGCACTTTGTTACCACGCGGGCCAGGATCTGAAGTCCGCGTCTTCGTTCTTTGTGGGGATACATGCAGACACTTAAGGTCGACCTGGGCGAACGCAGCTACCCGATCTACATCGGTGAAGGGCTGCTGGACCAACCTGAACTGCTGGCGCCGCATATTGCCGGTCGGCAGGTCGCCATCGTTTCCAACGAGACCGTCGCGCCCCTGTATCTGGAGCGCCTGAGCAAGACCCTCGGCGCTTTCTCGGTACTGCCGGTGGTGCTGCCGGATGGCGAGGCCTACAAGAATTGGGAAACCCTGCAACTGATCTTCGATGCCCTGCTCACCGCACGGCACGATCGCCGGACCACCGTGGTCGCCCTCGGGGGCGGCGTGATCGGTGACATGGCCGGTTTCGCCGCCGCCTGCTACCAGCGCGGCGTCGACTTCATCCAGGTGCCGACCACCCTGCTGTCCCAGGTCGACTCCTCCGTGGGCGGCAAGACCGGCATCAACCACCCGCTGGGCAAGAACATGGTGGGTGCCTTCTACCAGCCCAATGCGGTGCTGATCGATACCGCCAGCCTGCGCACCCTGCCGCCGCGCGAGCTGTCCGCAGGCCTTGCCGAAGTGATCAAGTACGGCCTGATCTGCGACGAGCCGTTCCTCGGCTGGCTGGAAGACAACGTCGATGCTTTGCGCAACCTCGATTCCGTGGCCTTGACCGAAGCCATCCGCCGCTCCTGCGCGGCCAAGGCTGCGGTAGTCGGTGCCGATGAGCGGGAGTCCGGGGTGCGCGCTACGCTGAACCTGGGCCACACCTTCGGCCATGCCATCGAAACCCAGATGGGCTACGGTGTCTGGCTGCATGGCGAGGCGGTGGCTGCGGGGACGGTGATGGCTCTGGAGATGTCCTGCCGTCTCGGCTGGATCAGCCAGCAGGAGCGCGACCGTGGTATTCGTCTGCTTCATCGCGCCGGCCTGCCGGTGGTACCACCACAGGACATGACCCCTGCGCAGTTCATGCAGCACATGTCGGTGGACAAGAAAGTACTCGATGGTCGTCTGCGTCTGGTCCTGCTGAGCAAGCTGGGCGAGGCGGTGGTCACCGACGACTACCCGCAAGAGATTCTTCAGGCCACGCTGGCGGCGGATTACCCCGCGATCGTGGCCCAGCTTTGAGGTTGATGAGAGCCCGATGACCCTACATGCCGACGAGGCCTTTCTCGGCCACTACCAGTTGAACCACGATCCCTTCGCCGCACGCGTTCCGGGGTTCAAGTTCTTCCCTGCCCAGCGCAAGCCGGTCCTGGGCCAACTGCATCACCTCGCCCGTTACAGCCAGCTGCTGCTGGTGGTAACCGGCCCGCAGGGCAGCGGCAAGACCCTGCTGCGCCAGGCCCTGGTGGCCAGCACCAACAAGCAGTCGGTGCAAAGCGTGGTGGTTTCTGCCCGTGGTGCCAGCGACGCGGCCAGCGTGCTGGCCCAGGTGGCGCAGTCGCTGAACGTGGCCAAGGCCGATGCCGCGGCGATCCTCTCCCAGGTGGTGCAGCTTGGCCTGACCGGCCAGGAAGTCTATCTGCTGGTGGACGATGCGGAACAACTGAACGAATCCGCGCTCCAAGCGTTGCTGGAACTGGCGGCGGGTACCGCGGAGGGCCGCCCCCATGTGTTCCTGTTCGGCGAACCCGAGCTGATCACCAGCCTGGACGCGCTGGAGATCGAGGAAGAGCGTTTTCATGTCATCGAGCTGCAGCCCTATAGCGAAGACGAGACCCGGGAATACCTGGAGCAGCGTCTGGAAGGCGCAGGTCGCGGCATCGAGGTGTTCACTGCCGAGCAGATCGCCGACATCCAGCAAAACTCCGAAGGCTGGCCCGGGAACATCAACCAGGTCGCCCGCGATACCTTGATCGAAGCCATGATCGCCAGCCGCTCGACGGCGAAGCGACCATCAATGGGGTTCACTATGCCGAAGAAACATGTGCTGGCGCTGTCTGCCGTGGTGATTGTCGCCGTCGGCGCCGCCGTGCTGATGCCGAAGAAAGGCGACCAGCCCAAGACCGCCGCACCTGCCGAGCAGACGCAACTGCCGCTGGGCCAGGGCCAGCCGTCCGCTGCACAGTCGAACAACGGCGGCCCGGCGATCGAATTCGCCGGCTCGTCGCAGCCGATGCCGCTGCCGCTGGTGGGTCAGTCCCAGCCCGTGATGCGTGGTCCGCTGGCGGAAGCCGCTGGCATGAATGAAGGTGAGGAAGGGGGGCCGGCCGGCAACACTGCGCTGCAGCCGCCTACCGTCACCACCACCGCGCCGCCTGAAGGTGTCGCGGCCGGCCCGGCGCCGACTCCGGCCCAGCCGATCCAGCCGTCGCGAACCCTGGCTTCCGCACAGCCGGTTGCACCTGCTCACCAATCTGTCGCCCCTGCGGCCAGCAAGCCGGTTGCGCCTGCGCCGAAGCCTGCTGAAGTTGCCGTGGCCAAACCTGCCGCTCCAGCCGCCAAGCCAGCGGAAAAACCGGCTGCCGCCGCAACCAGCGGGACGTCCGGTGGTGGCTGGTACGCCGCGCAAGCACCGGGCAACTATGTGGTCCAGATCCTCGGTACCAGCTCCGAAGCCACCGCCCAGGCCTACGTGAAGGCTCAGGGTGGCGACTATCGCTACTTCAAGAAAAACCTCCAGGGCAAGCCGCTTTACGTCATCACCTACGGCAGCTTCTCCAGCCGCGATGCCGCACTCAATGCCATCAAAGCCTTGCCAGCCAAGGTCCAGGCTGGTAAACCTTGGCCTCGTACAGTCGCAAGCGTCCAACAAGAGCTCGCCGCGACTCGCTGATTAGATAGCCTGATCCGGCTGGCAACTACCCCCGCCAGCCGATCATCTCTGAATTTCACAGGCAGCCTGCTGTGCTAATGCGCGGCAGGCTTTTCTGTCCCGGACTGCCGGCCAAAAGCCCGTCTTGCAGTCCTGGCTGAAACGCTTCAGACTCAAGCCAAGTCGTTACCACGACACTCGCTTTAAAACATTCAAAAATGCGACATGGATTTTCGATGATTCGTCATCAAATTTGTGGGATTCTCTGTCGCCGTGCAACAATGGCACCCGTATTGCCCCCGCAAAGCTGGCGTTCGTTCGGCGTGGATGGTAAGTGGTTGAATTAAAAGAGATTTGCCTACCTGATAGGCGAACCTGGTGAGAAAGTGTCTATGAAAACAGGTCTGTACCATCCCGAAGAGTTCAAGGACAACTGTGGATTCGGTCTGATCGCCCACATGACGGGCGAACCCAGCCACCACCTTTTGACAACGGCTATCGAAGCCCTGACCTGCATGACCCACCGCGGCGGCATCAACGCCGACGGCAAGACCGGCGACGGTTGCGGTCTGCTGATGCAGAAGCCCGATGCGTTCCTGCGCGCCATTGCCCAGGAAACCTTCAGCACCGAACTGCCGAAGCAATATGCCGTGGGCATGGTGTTCTTCAACCAGAACGACGCCAAGGCCGAAGCCGCTCGCGAAAACATGAACCGCGAGATCCTCGCAGCCGGCCTGCAGCTCGTCGGCTGGCGCAAGGTGCCGATCGACACCAGCGTTCTCGGCCGACTGGCCCTGGAGCGCCTGCCGCAGATCGAGCAGGTGTTCATCGGCGGCGAAGGCCTGAGTGACCAGGAATTCGCCATCAAGCTGTTCAGCGCCCGTCGCCGTTCTTCGGTGGCCAACGCCGAAGACAGCGACCACTACATCTGCAGCTTCTCGCACAAGACCATCATCTATAAGGGTCTGATGATGCCGGCGGACCTCGCCGCCTTCTATCCGGACCTCGGTGACGAGCGCCTGCAGACTGCGATCTGCGTGTTCCACCAGCGCTTCTCCACCAACACCCTGCCGAAATGGCCGCTGGCGCAGCCGTTCCGCTTCCTCGCCCACAACGGCGAGATCAACACCATTACCGGTAACCGCAACTGGGCCCAGGCCCGTCGCACCAAGTTCGCCAACGAACTGATCCCGGACCTGGAAGAGCTCGGCCCGCTTGTCAACCGCGTGGGTTCCGACTCGTCCTCGATGGACAACATGCTCGAGCTGATGGTCACCGGTGGCATCGACCTGTTCCGTGGCGTGCGGATGATCATTCCGCCGGCCTGGCAGAACGTCGAGACCATGGACGCCGACCTGCGCGCCTTCTACGAATACAACTCCATGCACATGGAGCCGTGGGACGGTCCGGCCGGCGTGGTAATGACCGAAGGTCGCCACGCGGTCTGCCTGCTCGACCGTAACGGCCTGCGCCCGGCGCGTTGGGTCACCACCAAAAACGGCTACATCACCCTGGCCTCTGAAATCGGCGTGTGGAACTACAAGCCGGAAGACGTCATCGCCAAGGGCCGGGTGGGCCCGGGCCAGATCTTCGCCGTCGACACCGAGACTGGCCAGATCCTCGACACCGATGCCATCGACAACCGCCTTAAGTCGCGTCATCCGTACAAGCGCTGGCTGCGCCAGAACGCCCTGCGCATTCAGGCCGATCTGAGCGACGATCAGGGCGTGGCCAGCTACGACGCTGACCAGCTCAAGCAATACATGAAGATGTTCCAGGTTACCTTCGAAGAGCGTGACCAGGTCCTGCGTCCGCTCGGTGAGCAGGGCCAGGAAGCGGTGGGTTCGATGGGTGACGACACACCGATGGCGATC
Organism: Pseudomonas sp. Con_6; assembly: GCF_059379395.1. Taxonomy (NCBI): domain Bacteria; kingdom Pseudomonadati; phylum Pseudomonadota; class Gammaproteobacteria; order Pseudomonadales; family Pseudomonadaceae; genus Pseudomonas; species Pseudomonas sp. Con_6. The sequence continues at coordinate 467,301 of NZ_CM182011.1, forward strand.
CTGTCGCAGCGTGTGCGTTCGACCTACGACTACTTCCGCCAGCAGTTCGCCCAGGTGACCAACCCACCGATCGACCCGCTGCGCGAAGCCATCGTCATGTCGCTGGAGATCTGCCTCGGTGCCGAGCGCAACATCTTCCAGGAATCCCCGGAGCATGCTTCGCGGGTGATCCTGAGCTCGCCGGTAATCTCGCCAGCCAAGTGGCGTTCGCTGATGAACCTCGAGCGCGAAGGCTTCGAGCGTCACGTGATCGACCTCAACTATGACGAGAGCCTGGGTCTGGAAGCCGCGGTGCTCAGCATCGCCGATCAGGCCGAGGAAGCCGTGCGCGCGGGCAAGACCCAACTGGTACTGAGCGACCGCCATATCGCTCCGGGCAAGCTACCAGCCCACGCCTCGCTCGCTGTGGGCGCGGTCCACCACCGCCTGACCGAAAAAGGCCTGCGCTGCGACAGCAACATCCTCGTGGAAACCGCGACCGCCCGTGACCCGCATCACTTCGCCGTGCTGCTCGGCTTCGGCGCGTCGGCGGTCTATCCGTACCTGGCCTACGAAGTGCTGGCCGACCTGATCCGCACCGGCGAAGTGCTGGGTGACCTGGACGAAGTCTTCAAGTACTACCGCAAGGGCATCTCCAAGGGCCTGCTGAAGATCCTGTCGAAGATGGGTATCTCCACCATCGGCTCGTACCGCGGCGCGCAGCTGTTCGAAGCGGTCGGCCTGTCCGAGGAAGTGGTCAACCTGAGCTTCCGTGGCGTGCCGAGCCGCCTGAAAGGCGCGCGCTTCGTCGACATCGAGAACGAGCAGAAGCTGCTCGCCGCCGAAGCCTGGAGCGCGCGCAAGCCGATCCAGCAGGGCGGCCTGCTGAAGTTCGTCCACGGCGGCGAATACCACGCCTACAACCCGGACGTGGTCAACACCCTGCAAGCCGCCGTGCAGCAGGGCGACTACGCCAAGTTCAAGGAATACACCGCGCTGGTGGACAACCGTCCGGTGTCGATGATCCGCGACCTGCTCAAAGTGAAGACCGCCGACCAGGCCCTGGACATCAGCGAGATCGAACCGCTGGAAGCCATCCTGCAACGCTTCGACTCCGCCGGTATCTCCCTCGGCGCGCTGTCGCCAGAGGCCCACGAAGCCCTGGCCGAGGCGATGAACCGCCTTGGCGCGCGCTCAAACTCCGGTGAGGGCGGTGAAGACCCGTCGCGCTACGGCACCATCCGCAGCTCGAAGATCAAGCAGGTCGCCACCGGTCGCTTCGGTGTCACCCCGGAATACCTGGTCAACGCCGAAGTGCTGCAGATCAAGGTGGCCCAGGGCGCCAAGCCGGGCGAGGGCGGCCAGCTGCCAGGCGGCAAGGTCAACGGCCTGATCGCCAAGCTGCGCTACGCGGTACCGGGCGTGACCCTGATCTCGCCACCGCCGCACCACGACATCTATTCGATCGAAGACCTGTCGCAGCTGATCTTCGACCTCAAGCAGGTCAACCCGCAGGCGCTGGTCTCGGTCAAGCTGGTCGCGGAAGCCGGTGTCGGCACCATCGCCGCTGGTGTGGCCAAGGCCTATGCCGACCTCATCACCATCTCCGGTTATGACGGCGGTACCGGCGCGTCTCCGCTGACCTCGATCAAGTATGCCGGCGCCCCATGGGAACTGGGCCTGGCCGAGACCCACCAGACCCTGCGCGGCAACGACCTGCGCGGCAAGGTCCGGGTGCAGACCGACGGCGGCCTGAAGACCGGCCTCGACGTGATCAAGGCGGCCATCCTCGGCGCCGAAAGCTTCGGCTTCGGCACCGCGCCGATGATCGCCCTGGGCTGCAAGTACCTGCGCATCTGCCACCTGAACAACTGCGCCACCGGCGTAGCCACCCAGAACGACAAGCTGCGCAAGGACCACTACATCGGTACCGTCGACATGGTGGTGAACTTCTTCACCTACGTCGCCGAGGAAACCCGTGAATGGCTGGCCAGGCTGGGCGTGCGCAGCCTTGGCGAACTGATCGGGCGTACCGACCTGCTGGAAATGCTCCCCGGCGAAACCGAGAAGCAGAAACACCTCGACCTCAGCCCGCTTCTGGGCAGCGCCCACGTGCCGGCCGACAAGCCTCAGTTCTGCGAGGTCGACCGCAACCCGCCCTTCGACAAGGGCGTGCTGGCCGAGAAGATGGTGCAGATGGCCCTCCCGGCCATTCGCGACCTCAGCGGTGGCGAGTTCGAACTGGACATCTGCAACTGCGACCGGTCTATCGGCGCGCGGATTTCCGGCGAGATCGCCCGCCTGCACGGCAACCAGGGCATGGCCAAGGCACCGGTGACCTTCCGCTTCAAGGGCACCGCAGGCCAGAGCTTCGGCGTGTGGAACGCCGGCGGCCTGCACATGCACCTGGAAGGTGACGCCAACGACTACGTCGGCAAGGGCATGACCGGTGGCAAACTGACCATCGTGCCGCCGGCCGGCAGCCCGTTCGCCACCCAGGACAGCGCCATTGTCGGCAACACCTGCCTGTACGGCGCTACTGGCGGCAAGCTGTTCGCTGCCGGTACCGCGGGCGAGCGTTTCGCGGTGCGCAACTCCGGTGCCCACGCCATCGTCGAAGGCACCGGCGATCACTGCTGCGAATACATGACCGGTGGTTTTGTCTGCGTCCTGGGCAAGACCGGCTACAACTTCGGCTCCGGCATGACGGGCGGCTTCGCCTACGTGCTGGACATGGACAACAGCTTCGTCGACAAGCTGAACCATGAGCTGGTGGAAATCCAGCGGATCACTGGCGAGGCGATGGAGGCTTACCGCAGCCATCTGCACCGCGTGCTGACCGAGTACGTCGAAGAGACCGGTAGTGAATGGGGTCGTGAGCTCTGGGAAAACCTGGACGACTACGTCCGCCGCTTCTGGCTGGTCAAGCCGAAGGCGGCGAACCTGAAGAACCTGTTGTCCAGCACCCGGGCCAACCCACAATAAGAGCAGCTGCAAGTGGCAAGCCTCAAGCTGCAAGAGAAGCAGTGCGAGGTTTGCCGAGCTAAGTGATCGACTTGCGGCTTGCAGCTTATAGCTTGCAGCTGCTGTATAGAGGTTTTGAAAAATGGCTGAACGTCTGAGTAATGACTTCCAGTTCATCGAAGTCGGGCGCAAGGATCCGAAGAAGAAGCTGCTGCGCCAGCGCAAGAAGGAGTTCGTGGAGATCTACGAACCCTTCAAACCACAGCAATCGTCGGAACAGGCGCACCGCTGCCTGGGTTGCGGCAACCCGTACTGCGAATGGAAGTGCCCGGTCCACAACTTCATCCCCAACTGGCTGAAGCTGGTCTCCGAAGGCAACATCCTCGCTGCGGCGGAGCTGTCGCACCAGACCAACACCCTGCCGGAAGTCTGCGGCCGCGTATGCCCGCAAGACCGCCTCTGCGAAGGTGCCTGCACCCTCAACGACGGCTTCGGCGCCGTGACCATCGGCTCGGTGGAGAAGTACATCACCGACACCGCCTTCGCCATGGGCTGGCGTCCGGACATGTCCAAGGTCAAGCCGACCGGCAAGCGCGTCGCCATCATCGGCGCCGGTCCTGCCGGCCTGGGCTGTGCCGACATCCTGGTACGCGGCGGCGTGACCCCGGTGGTGTTCGACAAGAACCCGGAAATCGGCGGCCTGCTGACCTTCGGCATCCCCGAGTTCAAGCTGGAGAAGACCGTGCTGAGCAATCGCCGCGAAGTCTTCAGCGGCATGGGCATCGAGTTCCGTCTCAACACCGAGGTGGGCAAGGACGTGACCATGGAGCAACTGCTCGCCGAGTACGACGCGGTGTTCATGGGCATGGGTACCTACACCTACATGAAGGGCGGTTTCCCGGGTGAAGACCTGCCAGGTGTGCACGATGCGCTGGACTTCCTGGTGGCCAACGTCAACCGCAACCTGGGCTTCGAGAAGTCGCCGGAAGACTTCGTCGACATGAAGGGCAAGAAGGTCGTGGTCCTGGGCGGCGGCGACACCGCGATGGACTGCAACCGCACCTCCATCCGCCAGGGTGCCAAGGCCGTGACCTGCGCCTACCGCCGTGACGAAGCGAACATGCCCGGCTCGCGCAAAGAGGTGAAGAACGCCAAGGAAGAAGGCGTGAAGTTCCTCTACAACCGCCAGCCGATCGCCATCATCGGTGAAGACAAGGTCGAAGGCGTCAAGGTGGTCGAGACCCGTCTCGGCGAGCCGGATGCCCGTGGCCGTCGCAGCCCCGAGCCGATCCCGGGTTCCGAGGAGATCATCCCGGCCGACGCCGTGGTCATCGCCTTCGGTTTCCGTCCGAGCCCGGCGCCATGGTTCGAGCAGTTCGGCATCCAGACCGACAGCCAGGGCCGCGTCGTCGCACCGGAGAAAGGCAAGTTCAAGCACCAGACCAGCAACCCGAAGATCTTCGCCGGTGGCGACATGGTCCGCGGTTCCGACCTGGTGGTAACGGCGATCTTCGAAGGCCGCAACGCTGCCGAAGGGATCCTGGACTACCTGGGTGTCTGATTCGCCAGATAGAAACTATTGATGCAGCGCATCCGATAGACAAAAGGCACGGTAACTACCGTGCCTTTTCTTTGTGCGTCTGAGAAAATGCCCGCACTTTTTTTCCGGATGCCGACATGACTGCCTTGAAGAACGATCGTTTCCTGCGCGCCCTGCTCAAGCAACCCGTAGACGTCACCCCGGTGTGGATGATGCGCCAGGCCGGCCGCTACCTGCCGGAATACCGCGCCAGCCGCGCCAAGGCTGGTGATTTCATGAGCCTGTGCATGAACCCGCAATTCGCCTGCGAAGTGACCCTGCAGCCGCTGGACCGCTACCCGCTGGACGCCGCGATCCTCTTCTCCGACATCCTCACCATCCCTGACGCCATGGGCCAGGGTCTGTACTTCGAGACCGGCGAAGGCCCGCGCTTCAAGAAAGTGGTCAGCACCCTGGCCGACATCGAGGCCTTGCCGATTCCTGATCCGCAGAAAGACCTCGGCTACGTGATGGACGCCGTCAGCACCATCCGCCGCGAGCTAAACGGCCGCGTGCCGCTGATCGGCTTCTCCGGTAGCCCATGGACCCTGGCCACCTACATGGTCGAAGGCGGCTCGTCGAAAGACTTCCGCAAGACCAAGGCCATGCTCTACGACAATCCGCAGGCCATGCACCTGCTGCTCGACAAGCTGGCGCAGTCGGTCACCAGCTACCTCAACGGCCAGATCCTGGCCGGCGCGCAGGCGGTGCAGATCTTTGACACCTGGGGCGGCAACCTCTCGGCCGCGGCCTACCAGGAGTTCTCCCTGGCCTACATGCGCAAGATCGTCAGCGGCCTGATCCGCGAACACGAAGGGCGCAAGGTGCCGGTGATCCTCTTCACCAAGAACGGCGGCCTGTGGCTGGAAAGCATCGCCGATGCCGGTGCTGACGCGCTGGGGCTGGACTGGACCTGCGAGATCGGCGACGCCCGCCGCCGCGTCGGCGACAAGGTGGCCCTGCAGGGCAACATGGACCCGACCGTGCTCTACGCCAAGCCCGAGGCCATCCGTGCCGAAGTGGCGCGCATCCTCGCCAGCTACGGCAATGGCAGCGGCCACGTGTTCAACCTCGGCCACGGCATCACCCCGGAAGTCGATCCGGAGCATGCCGGTGTGTTCATCAACGCGGTGCATGAGTTGTCGGCGCAATATCACGCGTAAGTTCAACGCGGCATGACCAAGGCCCCGGGTATCGATCCTGTCGATGCCCGGGGCTTTTTCATTCGGTGCTCACGCCAAGTCCTTCTAGGTACGGTTGCGACTGGTCGCGAGGCGCGTAGAAAAACACCTGATCCGGATGAGTCAACTCGACCCTGACCACCGGAACGAACTTGCCCGTGGCCAGGATGAAGTCCACCTGCATCTGCCGCGCCTGCTCCAGCCCGTCGTCCGCGTAGTACAAGGCTTGGATCGGCAGTTGCTCGGGGATGTCCTGTGGCCATGGCGCGATGACCATTTCGTTCCAGATCCTGCGGTGGCTGGGGACCGGAAAGTGCTGCCGCACCTCGATGCTGAACTGGAACCATTGCGCAGTCGGCTCGAAATAGCAGGCGCCGAAGCCGGTGTGCTCGGCGAAGTGGGCGACCCAACTGGGGATATCGGTGACGCCGCTCAGGTGGCAGGGCAGAGGAAACTCTTCCGTGGCGCAGCTTTTGACCCGGCTGTCAGTCGCGGCATTCAAGGGGAACACGCAGCGCACGGTGAGCGGGTAAGCCGATGGCGCCAAGGGGCTGAGGATCAGCCCGGAATTGCCGGCCACCAGCTCGTTGCCGACATCAGCACGGAAATACGAGAACGACACGCCCTGGCGTTCGATGTTTTCCGGGCTGGGATTCCAGAACTTCAGCCCGGTCGAGCCCCGGATGGCACGAATGATCACACCGTTGCAGGTGTAGGCGGCACCGCCGTCTTCGCAGGCGGGGCGGGTATCGTCGAAGCGTTGCTGCAGTTGCTGCACGATGCTGGGCCCCGGGTCCTCGTCGGCGATCGCGGGACGGGGCTGCAAGCCTGGCAGGGCGACCAGCAGCAGGAAAAGGTAGCGAGCGAAGGCGGGAATCATGGTGGTGTCCTCGTGGCCGAGGAGGTCATCAGGCCATGAGGATCGCGGCGGGCACAACTGACAGAAATATCAGGTGCAGCGTGCGTTTAAGCTTGAATTCAGCCTCCCCGGGTAACCTGGTCCCATCAAAACCTGCCAAGGATCAGAACCATGAAAACACGTTATCTTGCCTTCGTTCTCGCCCCTCTGTTCAGCACCGCGGCCCTGGCCGCTGGCGCCGGCTATACCGGCCCTGGTGCGCAATCGGTGACCACCGTGGCCGCGGCCAATGATGCAGCCGACGACACTCCGGTGGTGCTGACCGGCTACGTGATCAAGAAGATCAACAACGACGACAAGTACGAGTTCAAGGACCACACCGGCACCATCACCGTCGAGATCGACAATGAAGACCTGCCGGCGGTGGCGTTCAACGACAAGACCAAGGTGAAGCTGACGGGTGAGGTGGAGAAGCACCTGATGTCGCGGGAAGTGGATGTGGATCTGGTCGAGATCGTGAACTGACTGCAGTTCCAAAGAGCGACATCAATCCCTGTGCGGGTTTACCCGCGATGACGGTAGTGAATTTACTAGCGCAATCGCGGGTGAATCTCCCACGAGGACCGTGTCGGTCTTGAGGCTTATGCCGTCTTCGGCGGCAACTTGCTCAGGTATACCGCTACCCCCAGCGCCACCGCCAGCAGGCTGCCGATGAACAGCCCGATCCCGTTCCATCCACCGTAGTGCCAGAACACCCCGCCCGCCGTCCCCGCCACGCTCGACCCCGCGTAGTAGCTGAACAGGTACAACGACGAAGCCTGCCCCTTGGCCTTGAACGCCCGCCGGCCGATCCAGCTGCTGGCCACCGAGTGCGCGCCGAAGAAGCCGAAGGTGAACACCAGCATGCCGACGATCACCAGCGGCAGCGCCGTGAACAGGGTCAGCAACATGCCGCTGAACATCAGCACGATGGTCCCCCAGAACACCCGCCGCCGCCCCAGCTTGTCGGCCAGCGCACCGATCTGCGCCGAGCTGTAGATGCCCGACAGGTAGACGATGGACAGCAAGCCCACCAGCGCCTGGCTCATGTGATACGGCTCGGCCAGCAAGCGATAGCCGATGTAGTTGAACAGGGTGACGAAGGCGCCCATCAGCAGGAAGGCTTCGAGGAACAGCCACGGTAGCCCGGCGTCACGGAAGTGCAGGACGAACCCATCCAGCAAACTGCGCGGGTTCATCGACCGCGAGCGGAAGTTGCGCGACTCCGGCAACACCTTCCAGAACAGCGCCGCCGCCACCAGGGCCAGGCCACCGATCACCAGCATCGCCGTGTGCCAGCTGACGAAGTCGATCAGCACCCCGCTGATCAACCGCCCGCTCATCCCGCCAATGGCGTTGCCGCCGATGTACAGCCCCATGGCCAGGCCGATGTGCTGCGGATGAATTTCCTCGCTCAGGTAGGTCATCGCCACTGCCGCCAGCCCGCTCAGCGACAGCCCCACCAGCGCACGCATGGCCAGCACGCCTTCCCAGGTTGGCATCAAGGCACTGGCGATCGTGCTCAGGGCCGCACAGAACAGGGCGAAGACCATCACCGGCTTGCGCCCGATCCGGTCGGAAATCGGCCCGGTGATCAACAGCCCGAAGGCCAGCAAGCCGGTGGACACCGACAACACAAGGCTGCTCTGCGCCGCATTGATGGAAAAGTCCCGGGACAGCAGCGGCATCATCGGCTGCACGCAGTAGAGCAGGGCGAAGGTGGCGAAACCGCCGCAGAACAGCGCCAGCACCGTGCGCATGAAGGCCGGGGTGCCTTTTTCGATCCAGGTTTCCTGCAGGGTGGCCGTGATATCGGCCTGGGGAGCGGGGGGGATTTCGTGGGCGTGGGGCGCTACAGCAGTTTTCACGGGGAACCTCGGCGGGCGGCCTCTGGAGGGCAACTGCAAAAAGAATATAGCTGGCTAACGTTCATTTCCAATATATTGTTCGACCTGTTTAAGACGTTTTACGACTTATTTGCGAGTCTTTGGAGCGACCATGGAATTGCGTCACCTGCGGTACTTCATCGCCGTCGCCGAGGAACTGCACTTCGGCCGCGCCGCAGAGGTGCTGGGGATTTCCCAGCCGCCGCTGAGCCAGCAGATCCAGGCCCTGGAGCAGGAGCTCGGGGCGCGCCTGTTCGACCGCACCAACCGACGCGTGGCGCTCAGCGAAGCCGGCCGGCTGTTTCTCGAGGAAGCCCGCCAGGTCCTGGCTCAGGTGGACAAGGCGGCGGACGTGGCGCGCCGTGCGCAACTGGGCGAGCTGGGGGAGATGAAGATCGGCTTCACCTCGTCGGCGCCGTTCAATTCCAGTATTCCCAAGGCCATCTACAGCTTCCGCCAGCGTTTCCCGGCGGTGCACCTGAACCTGCAGGAAATGAGCAGCCGCGAAGTGGCTGACTCCCTGCTCGATGAAAGCATCGAGGTCGGCCTGATGCGGCCTTTGCCGCTGCCGGAATCGCTGGTCGCCACCGAGCTGTTCCGCGAGCCGCTGGTGGCGGTGTTGAATGCCGATCATCCGCTGGCGCAGGGTTCGGAGAGGGGCCTGCACCTGGCCGCGCTGGCCAACGAACCATTCGTGTTCTTCCCGCGCAGCTATGGCAGCGGCCTGCACGCGCAGTTGCTGAGCCTGGCGCGGGCAGCCGGATTCACCCCGCATTTCTCGCAGGAGGCGGGTGAGGTGATGACCATCATCGGCTTGGTATCGGCGGGACTGGGGGTGTCGGTGCTGCCGGCGTCGTTCCAGCGCATGCGAATCGACGGGGTGGTCTATCGCACGCTACTGGATCCGGACGCCGACACCGCGGTGTGGCTGGTACAGCGTCGCGAGCCAGGCTCGGCAATGGCTGGGGCCTTCGTCGAGTTGCTGACCCGCAAGAAGTGATCAGTCGACGCGGGACAGGTCGCCCTTGATCGCGACACCGGCCATTACGGCGCCGGCGTGGCATTCATAGGTGGTGGCGTCCTTGCGCTCGTTTTTCTTGTAGTAGCTGACGATATTGGTGACGGCGTTGGCGTTCACCTTCTTCGCAGCGTCCTGCATGGTGATCAGCGCCGATTGCAGGGCCCATTCGCAGGCTGCTTCGTCGGTCTTGTTGAAGGCATTGGTCTTCTTGTTGGTGACCGCGTTCGGGCTCACCACGGTGACCTTGCCGCGTGGCTGCACGCCGGCCAGGTAGAACTTGAGGGACTTGTCGAGCTTGCCCTCGTTGTACATCTGCTGCACGACCTTCTCGAACGGCAGGTACAGGGCGGTGTCACGGGCCTGGCTCAAGCCGGGCAGGGCACACAGCATGAGCGCGGCAGTAGCGCTCCAGACTTTCAGACGCATGGGTATCTCCTTGATTTATTTGGTATTGCTCGGGTTCTGTTCGTTCATCGCACGCTGCACCATCCGATTGGTTTCCATGCGCTTGAGTTCCCGCAGGATGTTCTTGTCCAGCGCGTGCACCCACCGGTTGTAGTTGCGGTGGATCTTGCCGTCCTTATGGTCCAGGCCACGGCTGTCGCGGTAGTCGATGCGGAAGTCGCTGGCGCTGTAGCGGATATCCACGGCGGCGTAGAAGGTGTTGCGCACGGTGATGTCGGCCTGGATCAGGCCCGGCGCCACCTGACGCGCGCTCCAGCCGCGCAGGGCGGCGGCCTGGAGGATGGCGTACTGGATTTCCTGGTCGCTGTAGGAGGGGCCGGCCACCAGCACTTCCTTGGGCGTCAGCACGGGTTTTGAGGTGCAGCCCACCAGGCCAGCCAGGACCAGGCCCATCAGGGCCGCGCGAATCATTGAAGACATTCCTTTCTCTCCAGCTCGTTTCAGGACCAGCGGCGGAAGATCAACGACGTGTTGACTCCACCGAAGGCGAAGTTGTTGCTCATGACGTATTGGTTGCTGAGGTGGCGGAACTCCCCGCACAGGTAGTCCAGCTCGCCGCAACGCGGGTCGATGTCGTTCAGGTTGAGGGTGTGCACGTAGCGGTCGCTGTTCATCATCTCGATGCTGAACCAGGCCTCCAGCGCGCCGCAAGCGCCCAGGGTGTGACCGAGGAAGCTCTTTTGTGAACTGATTGGCATCCGCGGCCCGAACAGGGCGCTGGTGGCCAGGGTCTCGGCGATGTCACCCTGTTCGGTGGCGGTGCCGTGGCCGTTGACGTAGCCGATGGCCTCTGGCGACAGGCTCGCATCTTCCAGCGCCAGCTCCATCGCCCGGCGCATGGTTGCCTGCTCGGGACGGGTGGTGTGCTGGCCGTCGGCGTTGCTGCCGAAGCCGACGATCTCGGCGTAGATGCGGGCACCGCGGGCCAGGGCGTGTTCCAGCTCTTCCAGCACCAGCATGCCGGCACCCTCGCCGATCACCAGGCCGTCACGGCCGCTGTCGTAGGGGCTCGGGGTCTGTTGCGGGGTGTCGTTCTTCAGGCTGGTGGCGTACAGGGCGTCGAACACCATGGCCTCGGTGGGGCACAGCTCTTCGGCGCCGCCGGCAAGCATCATCGGCAGGCGGCCGAACTTGATCGCCTCGTAGGCGTAGCCGATGCCCTGGCTGCCGCTGGTGCAGGCGCTGGACGTGGGGATCAGGCGCCCGGTCAGGCCGAAGAAGATGCTGATATTGGCCGCGGTGGTGTGCGGCATCATGCGCACGTAGGAGTTGGCGTTGAGGCCCTCGGCCACCGAGTTGAGCAGCATGTTGCCGAACGCCTTGATCTCGTCGGTGCTGCCGGTGGACGAGCCGCAGGCCACGCCCATGCGTCCGTCGCGGATCGACGGGTCGTCCAGCAGGCCGGCGTCGAGCAGGGCGTTCTGCGAAGCGGCGACCGCCAGCCGCGATACCCGGCCCATGCTGCGCAACTGCTTGCGGGTCCAGCTGGAGGGCACGGCGAAGTCATCCACCGGGCCGGCCAGGCGGGTGTTCAGTTCTTCGAAACGGTCCCATTCGTCCATGCGCCGGATGCCGCTGCGGTTGGCAGCGAAGTTGCCGGCGATGGTCGCCCAGTCGCTGCCCAGGGAGGTGATGCCGGCCATGCCGGTAACGACCACGCGCTTCATCAGCACAGCCCTCCGTTGACCGCCAGGACCTGGCGGGTGATGTACGAGGCTTCGGCGGACATGAGGAAATTCACCGCGCCGGCGACTTCCTCGGGGGTGCCCATGCGCTGCGCCGGGATCATCTTCATCAGTTCTTCCACCGGTACATGTTCGTCGAGCATGGCCGTGTCGATCAGGCCGGGGGCCACGCAGTTGACGGTGATCTTGCGCTTGCCCAGCTCGATGGCCAGGGCCTTGGCCGCGCCGATTACGCCGGCCTTGGAGGCGCTGTAGTTGACCTGTCCGCGGTTGCCGATCAACCCCGACACGGAGGTGATACAGACGATGCGCCCGGCGGCGCGGCGACGGATCATCGGCATCATCACCGGGTGCAGGACGTTGTAGAAACCGTCGAGGTTGGTGCGCAGGACCTGGTCCCAGTCTTCCTCGGTCAGGGCCGGGAAGGCGCCGTCACGGGTCAGGCCGGCATTGCACACCACGCCGTAGTAGGCACCGTGGGTTTCCACGTCGTCTGTGAGAATCGCCGCGCAGGCGGCGCGATCGGCCACGTCGAACTGCAGAACCCGGGCCTGCTGGCCGAGGGCGCGGACCTCCTCGGCGACCGCGTCGGCCTCCGCTCGACCGCTGCGGCAGTGCAGCACCAGGTCGAAACCGGCGCGGGCCAGGCGCAGGGCGATGGCGCGGCCGATGCCACGGCTGGAACCGGTGACCAGGATGGTGTCGGTCATTGTGGGGACTCCTCGACGCCCGCTTCAGCCAGGTACTCGGCGGCTTGCGGCGGGCGGAAAACATTCAGGCGGGCCGTGGCGTACAGCCCCGGTCCGTTCAGGTGGCATTCGAACACGCCCATGCCGTTCTCGTCTTCCAGCGAGCGCAGGGCATGGATGCGCAGTTGCGCCCCGGCAGGGAAATGCTCGACGTCGCATTCGAACTTGCGCGTGCCGAGCAAAAAGCCCAGTTCCACCGGCTTGCCCTGCTGGCGCGCACGGCAGCCCGCATAGGCGGCCACGGTCTGGGCCATCAGTTCGATGCCGACCCAGGCCGGCAGGCTGCCGTCAGGGCGGTTGAACAGGCCACCGGGGCGCACGGTGAGGTAGGCGTGGATCTGCTCCTCGTCGAACGACTCGATCCCGTCGATAAGGATCATGTCGCCGGCATGGGGCAGCAGTTCGGCCAATGGCCAGGCAATCATGGGGTGTCTCCGAGAATCAGGCTGACGTTATTGCCACCGAAGGCGAACGAGTTGCTCATCAGGCGTCGCGAGCCGCCGGCGGGCAGGCGCTGGCCAGCACCGATCAGGTTGAGCGCGGCCAGCGTCGGGTCGGCCTGGCCGTCCCACAGGTGTGGCGGCAGCCGGCCATCGGCCAGGGCCAGCCAGCAGAACGCGGCTTCCAGCGCCCCGGCGGCGCCCAGGGTGTGGCCGGTCATGGGCTTGGTCGAGGAACAGGCCAGGTCGGCGCCGAACAGTTCGTTGACAGCGAGGCTCTCCATGGCGTCGTTGTGCCGGGTGGCGGTGCCGTGAAGGTTCAGGTAGTCGATCTGTGCAGGCAGCAGGCCGGCATGGGCCAAGGCCTCGCGCATCGCCCGCAGGGCCCCGGCACCGCTCGGATCGGGAGCGGAGATATGGTGCGCATCGGAGCTGGCCCCGGCGCCGAGCAGGGCCACGCTGCAGCCTTCGGCATTGGTGTCGCGGGTCATCAGGAACACCGCGGCGGCCTCGCCGATGTTGATGCCGTCGCGGTTGACCGAGAACGGGTTGCAGCGTGTCGGACTGACCGCTTCCAGGGCGGTGAAACCATTGAGGGTCAGCCGGCACAGGCTGTCGACGCCGCCGCAGATCACCGCGTCGCACAGGTTCAGTTCGAGCAGGCGACGGGCGCTGATCAGGGCGCGGGCGCCTGAGGTGCAGGCGGTGGAAATCACATAGGCCGGACCGCCCAGGCCCAGCCAGTTGGCGAGGAAGGCCGCTGGCGCACCGAGCTCCTGCTGGGCGTAGGCGTAGCTGGAAGGGAACTCGCCCTGGTGCAGGTACTTGGCGATGCCTTGGCTGGCTTCTTCGATACCCGAAGTGCTGGTGCCGAGGACCACGCCGATGCGTTGGGCGCCGAAGCGGGCGATGGCCTCGCGCAGCGGCGTTTCGATCTGCGTGCAGGCCAGGTACAGCAACTGGTTGTTGCGGCTGTGACGGTCGGTGAGCGCTGCCGGCAAGGGCGGCAATTCACCTGCAACTGCACCGACGATCACCTGCTTTTCCGGGACCCAGCCCGCGTCGGCGCGCATGCCGGAGGCATCGCCGGCGAACAGGCGCCGGGTGACGTCGGCCTGGTCGCGCCCCAGGGCACAGACCAGGCCCAAGGCGTTGAGGTAAGCGGTCATGGTGGGTTCTCGCCGGGCAAGGGGGTGACTTGATAACGCAGCCCTTGCTGCAGATTCAAGGTGAAGTCGTCGGGCTGGCGGTAGCTGACCTTCCAGCGCTCGCCGAGCCAGCGCCGATTATCCTGCTGCTGCGCCGCCGGATAAAGCGCCGTCAGGCGCTCGGCCGGAGTCAGGGCGAAGAGCACGGCGGCAAACAGCTCGCGGGCCGCCGGGTTGGGTGGCAGCAGGCCGTCGGCCTGCCAGGTGCCGTCTTCCAACAGTTGGCGGGCCTGGGGAATGCCCAGCAGGTCGAGCAGCGACCAGCGCAGGCGCAGGTTTTCGCGCTGGATCACCAGCAGCCAGTCCTGGCTCTGCCCGGCCTGTTCGCGCTGCACGTGCAAGGTCATCGGCAACTGCAACGGCGGCAGTTGCTCGGGCAGCGGCGGCTTGCCGGCGCAGGCGCCGAGGATCAGGCAGGCGAACAGCAGCAACAGCCGTTTCATGCGGCATCCAGTGGCTTGCGTGCCACCACGTTGACCAGGGTTTCCTCACGCTGCCCTGGCGGTGGCGGCTTGCGCAGGCCGAAGCGTTCGAGCAGGCCGAAGTCCTTGGAACGGCTCCACCACAGGTACGGATAGGAGACATTGCGCTCGCTGAATTCGAAGCCCTGCTCACGTAGCATCTGCAGGTAACCCTCGGCGCTCTTCTGCACGTGCATCGGGTGACGGAACAGCCAGCGGATCACCCAGGTGTCGATATAGGCCTCGGTGGATTCGGCGAACAGCAGGTAACCACCGGGCTTGAGCACCCGCCAGAACTCGGCCAGGGCCTTTTCCTGCTCCACCAGGTGGTGGAAGGTCTGGTGGCAGAACAGCAGGTCGACGCTGGCATCCGGGAATTGCAGCTTGGCACAGTCGCTGCCCTTCAGTTCGACCTTCAGCCCTTGGTTCACCGCCTCGGCGCCGCTGCACTCCAGGCTGTGCGGGTCGGCGTCGGTGCCGATCAGCCGGCTCGGCTTGAACACCTGCTGCAGGTGGCGGAACGAGCGCCCCTGGCCGCAGCCGACATCGAGCATCACCGGTGCCTGCGGCGGTTCTTCGTCGAACAGCCGGCGCAGGTCGTTGATCGCCACCCGCAGCACGTGGTGCTGCCAGGTATGGCTGCGCAAGAACCAGAAACCGAAACGGGTTTCCTCGACGTAGGTATCGCTCAGGAACTTCGATTCGCTCATGCCTCCGTCCTCGCGCAGATCTCGGCGAGCATGCGCAGGCGTCGCTTGGGCTCGCTGACGAACGGGTTGCGCGAATCCCAGGCGTAGCCGGCGAGGATCGAGCTGATCATGGCGCGGATCTCTTCGGAGGCTTCCGGGTGATAGATCACGTCCTGGAAGCTGCCGTTGTACCAGCCCTCGACATAGGCACGGAAGGTGTCGACGCCGCGTTTGAGCGGGGTGGCGAACTCGCTTTCCCAGTCCACCGCTTCACCTTGCAACTGACGGTGCAGCACGCCCGCAGCCATGCTCGCCGAGCGCATGGCGATGGTTACCCCGGAAGAGAACACCGGGTCGAGGAATTCTGCGGCATTGCCGAGCAGGGCGAAGCCCGGGCCGTGCAGGGTCTTCACGTTGGCCGAGTAGCCGCCGATGGTGCGCGCCGGGGTATCCCACACGGCGTTCTTCAGTACCTTCGACAGGCTCGGGGTCTGTTCGACGAAGCCTTTCAGGCAGGCGTCCAGATCGTCCGGGGCGTTGTCGTAGTGCTCCGCCGCAGCGACCACGCCGAGGGAGCAGCGGCCGTCGCTGAAGGGGATGGTCCAGAACCAGATATCACGGTGTTCCGGGTGGGTGGTGATGAGGATCTTGTTGCGGTCGAAGGCCGGGTGGTCGATGCGGTCTTCGATATGGGTGAACACTGCCTGGCGCACCGGGAAGCTCGATGGCGCCTCCAGGTCCAGCAGGCGCGGCAACACGCGGCCGTAGCCGCTGGCGTCGAGGACGAACTGCGCTTCGACCAGGTATTCGCTGCCATCCAGCCGGCGCACACGTACCTGCGGGCGCTCACGCTCGAAGTCGGCGGCGACGATCTCTTCTTCGTAACGGATCTCCACACCTTGCAGGGCGGCCTGGTCGGCCAGCAACTGGTCGAAGCGGGCGCGCTGGACCTGGAAGGTGGTCGGCCGACCCTTGCTGAAGGTCTTGCCGAAGTCGAAGGCGCTGTACTCCTCGCCCCAGGCGAAGGCCGCGCCGTTCTTCAACTGGAAGCCGGCGGCCAGCAGGGCGTCGAGCATGCCGGCTTCCTCGACGAAATCGATGCAGTGCGACAGCAGGCTTTCGCCGATGGAGAAGCGCGGGAAGCGCTGGCGTTCGACGATCAGCACGTCGTGTCCCTGGCGCTTGAGCAGCGCTGCGGCGATGGCGCCGGACGGGCCGGCGCCGATAACCAGTACCTGCCGTGTTTGCAATTCAGTGTTCGGCATGTGGCCTCCGTGCCGTGTTAAGGGAGTTGAGTGGAATGCGGTGCAGCCCGGCCAGGGCGGGCATCAAGGTGGCGACCAGGCTCATCAACATCAGCGCGAAATACAGCGCCGGGCTGATCAGTTGCTGTTGCAGGAGCAGGTTGAGAAAGACGATCTCGCTCAGGCCGCGGATGTTCAGCAGCAGGTTCTCGCGCCAGCGGCTGGCGCCGGGGAACGAGGGCGTGGTCCACTTCAGGCCGAGCCAGTTGCCGAGCATCTTGCTGAGGATCGGCAGTGCCACCAGGGCAAGCAGTTGCAAGAGATCGAGGTGCTGCAGCAGGTGCTGGAAGTCGATCTGGACGATGCCGAAGGTGATGATCAGCGGGATCGCGATGCCGTGCTGCAGGCGCTTGATCCAGGTGGCGGACAGCGGCAGGCGCAGTGGCACCTTGAGCCAGGCCAGGCAGGCCATGTAGCCGATGCCGAGGATCAGTGCGTTGAGCTTGTAGTGCTCGGCGACGAACAGCAGGGCCAGGAAGGTGAGGCCGAATACCCAGGGCCGGCGCAGGCCCAGCAGGTACAGCGGTAGCGGTGCGCAAGCGGCCAACAGTGGCCAGGCCAGGCTCATCGGCGCCAGGCTGCCCTGGCCCAGGCCGAACAGCAGCCAGCAGAGCAGGTCGATGCTGATCGCCACCTGCATCAGGCGGCGGGTGGCGGCGGGTGGGTAGTCGATGTTGCGCAGGTACAGGTAGAGCACCGGCACGGCGGTGATGGCGAACACCAGGCCGAGGGCCAGGGAGGTCAGCCAGGGTTGCTCGGGCAGCAACAGGACGCCGCAGGCCAGGCCGCAGATGAAGGGTACGAGGAAGCTGGGCAGGGCGATCTTCAGGCTCTGGCGGTCGACCTTGAGGTCGACCACGTCGGAAAGGATATGCCCCAGCAGCAAGGCGAAGCTCAGCCCGTACAGGGTCTTGAGCCAGGACGGCGCGATCAGTTCGGCGCCGCTCAGTTGCCAGTGCGGCCCGACCCAGAACAGCATCAGCAGCGGCAGACCGAGGGTCGCCAGTAGCAGGTGGCTGACGATGCTGATCAGGCCGAGGCGGCGGCCTATCTCCCCGGCGATCAGGAACAGCGAAAGGGCCAGGGCCCAGAACAGCACGATGCTCAAGCCGACGTCTCCTTGTGGCGTGGCGCGGCCCAGGGGGCCAGGGCGAAACTGAAGACCAGGCCGAGGCTGACGGACAGGCCGAAATTGCTGACCGCCGGGGTACTGGACACCGCCAGCAGGCCGAACGACAGCCAGGTGGTAGTGGCCGCCAGCAGCGTGCCTAACAGGCTTACTGCCGCACCGCCGATTTGCTCGTGCATGAGGATCGCGTAGTCGACGCTGATGGCCGTGACCAGCAGCAGGCCGAACAGGCTGAACAGGGTCAGTGGTTGCCCCAGCCAGCCCAGGCTGGCCAGGCTGCACAGCGCCGCCAGCAGCGGCAAGGCGACAATGCGCACGGCGCCGCCGAAGCCGAAAGGCACGACCAGTAGAACGACGATCAACGCGCAGGACAACAGCTTGAGTTCCGCTGCACTGACCTGGGTGGCCGCGAAGAGCTGGTTCAGCTCGCCGAGGCGGTCCACCAGTTGTACACCTTCCAGGCCTTCGGCCTGTTGACGCAGGACACTGGCGTCGCTCAGGCCTTGCAGGCTGACGATGGCGGCTACGCCCTGTCCGTCAGAGACACACCCACCTGTAGGAGCAGGCAAGCCAGCTCCTACAGGGGCAACGCAACCCAGCCATAGGGGGCGCCAGGCTTCGCCGAGGGGGCCGGCGAGGATTTGGTCGATATCCAAGGTCGGCAGGGCCTGCAATTGCGCCAGTTCCGCATCGAGGGCTCTTTGCGGCACGCCGCCGGCCAGCAGTGGTTGCCAGTGCTCGGGCAGGCGAGCGAGGGCGGCGCGGGTCTTTTCCTGCTCGGCCGGGCTGGCGAGCAACTGGTCGAGGGCCATATAGCCCTTCAAATGGCCCGCCGCGACTTGCTGGTCCAGACGTTCCCCAAGCGCTTGCAGACGGTCGAGCAACTGGCCTTCATCGCTGGCGCGCACCAGATAGAACTGGCTGGTGGGCTGGTACCCGGTAATCCGCGCCACCGCCATTGCTTCCTCCTGAAGCTGCGGCGGGGCCGCAACCCACTGGCGCACATCGTTGCGGTTCTGCAGGTGCCACAGGCCACCGATGCAGAACAGCGCCAGCAGCCCCGGCAATACGAACGTCGGCAAGCGCTCCAGCAGGCGCAGCCGCAGGTTCACCAGGGCTTCGGCGATACGCAGCGGCCATTGCGCCGGTTGCAGGTCCATGTTCTTCAGCAGCGCCGGCAACAGGCACACCGAGCTCAGATAAGCGCCGATCAATCCGGCCGCAGAGAACGCGGCAATCTGGGTCAGCGCCGGAAATGGCGTGAAGCCCAACGCCAGGTAGCCGATGCAACTGGTGGCGAGGCTCAGGCTCAGGCCGGGCAGGGTCTTGCGTACCGCCTGCCAGGTGTTCCAAGGGCGCAGGCTCCAGCTCTTGGAGAGGAAGTGCAATGGATAGTCCACGGCCACGCCGATCAGACTGGCGCCGAGCACCAGGGTCATCACGTGCATCTGGCCGAACAGGGTAATGCACGCGGTGGCGCCGAAGAGCATGCCGATCAGCACCGGGATGAACGCCAGCAGCACGCGGAAACGACGGAAGGCCAGGAGCAGGATCGCCAGGATGCCCAGGGTCGCGCCGCCGCCGATCCAGCTCATCTCGTGGCTGGCCTGGCGCTGGCCGTTGGCGGCGTAGAGCAGGCCGCTGGCGGCGAGCAGCCGGGCGTCGTGTTGTGCGGCGACGGTGCGGCTGTCTTGCAGCAGGTCCGCCACGTGTACCGGCAGCTTCATGTCGAAGGCATTGCCTTCGGTGCGGGCGCGCAGCAGCACCCAGTATTTGTTGTCGGCCTTGGCCAGCAGTGCGCCGCTGGCGGTGTCCAGCTCGATATTGGCCGGACGCGGCTGGCTGTTCTGGATACGCCCGGTCAGGCCCAGCCAGTCGTCCTGGCTGGACACCAGGCTGAACCCGGCGAAGGGATCGAAGAGGCTTTGCAGGCGTTGCTGGATGAAGGTCTCGGGGGCGTCGGCGAGGGTTGCGCGGTCGGCCCGCGAGAGCATGGCCAGGCGGCCTTGCAGCAACTGTTCGCGCAGCGTCTGAAGATCGGTCTGCAGGCTCCACTGCACCTTCTCGAATAGGCCGCTGGCCTGCCATGTCCCGGCCAGTTCACGGGCCAGATCGATGGCTTTGTCACGGTCGGCATGACCCACCAGCACCAGCATCTCGCGGTTGAGCGGCTCCTGCATGCGCTGTTCGGCGCGCTTGACCAGCGGCTCCTGAGTCGCCCCGGGAACGAGGGTCATCAGGTCGGCAGACAGCACCGCGCCGCGCTGCCACTGCCAGCCGGCAAGGGCCAGCACGGCGAGCAGCAACACGAGGAACAGGCGTGGCAGCAGGCGCTCAATCGACAAGGTCGTGGCGCTCCGCATCGGTCAGTGTGCTGCTGGTGCTGGACGGCATGCGCAGCACGGTGCTGTCGCCCTGGGTTTCCAGCAGCTGGATGCGGTCGACGAACTGCCCGCCGTGGATCTCGATGCGGGTGAAGATCTGCTTGAGCACCAGCGAGCGTGGGGTCAGGTCGAGGGTCCAGTCCTTGGCATCGCCTTGCAGGGCCAGTTCGAAATCGCGCTCCAGGCCGCTGCTGTCGCCTTGCAGCACGGCAAAGAACAGCTTGTTCTGCTCGGTCCCGGCGGTGCGTGTCGGCAGCGTCTGCCAGCCGTTGGCGTCACGGCGGGAAATACCCTGGGCGTTGAGACGGTAGTCCTGCTTCAGCGGCGTTTGCAGCAGCCACAGCAGGCCGTGGTCGCGGGCGAGGACGAACTGGCCGTTGCTGACCAGCGGCTGGGGCAGGGCGCGCAGGTGTTTTTCCTGGATGAACGGGCCCTTGATCACCTCGGGCGCGCTCAGTTGCTTGCGCAGGTCGTCGAGGCCGAAGGCCTGGGCCAGTCCGCAGGCGCACAGCAGGCCAAGGCCGAGCAACAGGCGCTTCATGAAAGCACCCGGTCGACCGCGTCGAGCATGACCTGCGGCGAGGCCAGTTGCATCTCGCGGCTGGCGATATGCACGGCGACCTGCACCGTGCTGGCGCGGGTCATGCGTTCGCCGGTGGCGGCGTCGCTGATCAGGTAGTTGATCTTCAGGCGGTTCTCCCACTCCACCAGGCTGGCGCGCACGTTCAGGCGCTGGCCGAAGGTGGCGCCGCGCACGTAGCGCAGTTGCAGGTCGATCACCGGCCAGGCATAGCCGGCCTCCTGCATCTGCACGTAGTTGTGGCCGAGTCGGTCGAGCAGCGCACAGCGCGCCACTTCCAGGTATTTCACGTAGTGGCCGTGCCAGACCACCAGCATGCTGTCGACATCGAAGAAGGGCACCAGCACTTCGGTATCGACGTGAAGGACGCCCTGACTACGCATGGAGCCTCCAGTGTTGCGCGACGATGCGTTGCAGGCAGCGGCGCAGGTCGCTTTCCAGCGCGCGGTCTTCAATGACCGGGGCGAAGTCGTCGAGCAGGGCGCGGTGCATTTCGTCCAGCGCAGCCGGCAGCGGGCGGGCATCGTCTTCGCGGCTGCGCAGCCACACGCCCTGGTTGGCGGCTAGCAGGGTCGCGGCGGCCACCTGCTCGGTCAGCTCCAGCACGCGCAGGGCATCGCGCGCGGCGATGGTGCCCATGCTGACCTTGTCCTGATTGTGGCATTCGGTGGAGCGGGAGAAGACGCTGGCGGGCATGGTGTTCTTCAGCGCTTCGGCGGTCCAGGCGCTGGCGCCGATCTGCACGGCCTTGAAACCGTGGTTGATCATGGCGCGGTCGGCCGGAGCGCCGGACAGGTTGCTCGGCAGGCCGTGGTTGTAGCGCACGTCCACCAGCAGGGCCAACTGGCGGTCGAGCAGGTCGGCGACGTTGGCGACGAGGCTCTTCAGGCTGTCCATGGCGAAGGCGATGTGCCCGCCGTAGAAGTGCCCGCCGTGCAGGACGCGCTCGGCGTCGCCGTCGATGATCGGGTTGTCGTTGGCGCTGTTCAGCTCGGTCTCGATAAAGCCGCGCAGCCAGCCCAGGCTGTCGGCCAGCACGCCCAGCACATGCGGGGCGCAGCGCAGCGAGTAGCGGTCCTGCAGGCGGTGCAGCGGTGCGGTCGGCGCATCGATGGCCAGGTCCTGGCGCAGCCAGGCGGCGACCTGGGTCTGGCCGGGGTGCGGCTTGGCAGCGAACAGACGCTCGTCGAAGTGTTCCGGGTTGCCTTGCAGGGCTACCACGTTGAGCGCGGTGATCCGCGTGGCGAGCTTGAGCAGGTAGTCGGCGCGGGTCCAGGCCAGGCAGGCGAGGCCGGTCATGACGGCGGTGCCATTCATCAGGGCCAGAGCTTCCTTGGGCCGCAGCACCAGCGGCTGCCAGCCCAGTTCGCGGTGCACGTCGGCGGACAGCCGGCGTTCGCCGCGGTACAGCACTTCGCGCTCGCCGGACAGGGTGGCGGCCACGTAGGACAGCGGCGTCAGGTCGCCGCTGGCGCCCACCGAGCCTTCCTCCGGGACCACCGGCAGGATGTCGTGGGCGATGAAGGCCTGCAGCCGCTCCAGCAACTCCACACGTACCCCGGATACACCGTGGCACAGCGACTGCAGGCGGGCCGCGAGCAGGGCGCGGGTCGACGGCTCGTCGAACACCCGGCCCAGGCCACAGCCGTGGAAGGTGAACAGGTGCTTGGGCAGCGCCTCGACATGCTCCAGCGGCACCGCGACCACGCAGGAATCGCCGTAGCCGGTGGTCACGCCGTAGATCACCCCTTCCTTGTCCAGCAGGGTGTCGAGGAACTGCGCACCGCGGGCGATGCGCGCGCGGTAGTCGGCATCGTCCTGCAGGCGCGAATCGGCCTGGCGTTGGGCCAGGGCGTGGATGTCTTCGATCGAAAGCGGCGTCTCGCCGAAGGTTACGGGCTCACGCGGATGCATCGTCATCGTTCTTCCAGAAAGGGTAGAAGTTGAACCACTGCCGGGGTGCTTGCAGGCAGTAGCGGCCAAGGCGTTCGGCGTAGCGCGCGGCGTGCTCGGCGATCACCTGGTCGCGCTGGCTGCGGCGCCATTGCACGGCGTCGGCGAAAGGTTCGAGGGTGATCTGGTAGCGGCCCTGGCGCTTGAGGCAGAACAGCAGGTTGACCGGGCACTTGAGCAGCCCGGCCAGCAGCCACGGGCCTTGCGGGAAGGCCGCCGGCTGGCCGAGGAAGTCCACCGTCACGGTACGCCCGCCATGCAGCGGAATGCGGTCGCCGGCGATGGCCAGCCACTCGCCGCGCTCCAGGCGCTGGCTCAGTTGCAGCATGGTCGCCGGGTCCAGCTCGCTGACCTGGATCAGCCGCAGGTGGGTCGCCCCGGCCTCGCCCAGCAGGCGGTTGAAGCGCTCGGCATGGCGGGTGTGCACCAGCACGTTCATGGTCACCTGCTGGCCGATCTCGGCCAGTGCGCGACAGACCTCGAGGTTGCCCAGGTGCGCGCCCACCAGCATCTGACCTCGCTCGGCGCGCAACTGGCTGTGCAGTTGGCCGGGATCGACAATATCGATCCGGTCCAGGCCAAGCCGGCCGTTCCACACGTCGAGCTTGTCCAGCAGGGCATCGGCGAAGGCCATGAACTGGCCGAACACGCTGCGGGTGGTGGGGCGCAGCCCGGTCTGGCCGCTCCACGCGGCCAAGTGGCGCTGATAGGTCCAGGCGGCGCGGCGGGCACGGCGGCCGAAGAGGAAGAAGTACAGGACGATGCCGTACAGCACGGGGCTGAGCAGGCGCCGGCCGAGCACCCTGACGCCGAAGGCGGTGATCTTCATGAGCAGGAAGCTGCCGCGCTCCTCGTGGTCGGCCCAGTGGCGTTCCTGGCCGCTCATGTCATCCACCGCCGCCAGAGGATCGCCGGGGCCCGCAGCAACATGCCGAAGAACAGCTTGGTGTGCATCTTCGAGATCAGCGCGTTGTCGTGGAACAGGCGGAAATGCGAGAGGCCGTCCTGCGGGTAATGCACCTTGGTCGGCAGCCACTGCATCGGCTGGTTGCGCCAGGACAGGCGCACCAGCACCTCCGGGTCGAAGTCCATGCGCCGGCCCAGCTCCACCTTGTCGATCAAGGCCAGCACTGGCGGCAGCGGGTAGACGCGGAAGCCGCACATGGAGTCGGGAATCTTCAGCGACAGGCTGTTGATCCACACCCAGACGTGGGTCAGGTAGCGGGCGTAGAGGCGGCCCTTGGGCACGCTGGCGTCGTACTGTGGATAACCGCAGATCAGCGATTCGGGATGAGCCCGGGACTGTTCCAGGAAGCGCGTGACATCGGCCAGGTCATGCTGGCCGTCGGCGTCCACCTGCAGGGCATGGCTGAAGCCCAGCCGCGCGGCTTCACGCAGGCCGGCCATGACCGCGCCGCCCTTGCCTTGGTTGACCGGCAGTTGCACCAGCCAGGTGTCCGGCTCCGTCGCCAACTGGCGCAGCACTGCGGCGCAGGCCGGGCTGCTGGCGTCGTCCACCAGCACGCAGGGCAGGCCGGCAGCGCGCAAGTCGGCGACGACTGCTGGCACTGCCAGTTCGTGGTTGTACACGGGAATCACCGCACAGGGCTTGTTCATGAGGCGGCCTCCAGGAGGATGCGGCCACTGGAGCAAGGCTTGCCGTCGCAGGTGTAGGCGAAATACAGCTTGCCGCGCTCGGCGTCGAAACGCAGGGTCAGCAGCACCTGGTCGCCGGGGCGCACCAGTTGCTGGAACTTCAGCACTTCCATCCCGGCGAAACGCCGGGGCGTGTCGAGCAAGGGCTGGCCGAGGGCAATCGCCCAGTCGGCCTGGACCACACCGGGCAGCACCGGCGTCTTGGGGAAGTGGCCGTTGAAATAGGCGAGGTCGCCGGAGATGGCCAGGGTCAGGTGCAGTTCGTCGCCGTGGCGTTCTTCACTCAGCACATCGGGGCCGGTCGGGCGTGGCGCCATCAGCAGGGTATCGACCAGCGATTGCGGCAGCTTGCCTTGGGCGGTATACGGCAGTTGCCGCAGCAGGCGCCAACGGCGCGGCAGGGCCAGGGCCTCGCAGTGCGGGCGCAGGTGCGTACGCAGGGTTTCGGTAACGGCGCGGCGGCCCTGGTTGCGCAAGGCGTGCAGGCCGCTGGCGCTGAGTTGCAGCAGGGCACCGAGGGCGGCGCGACCGCCGTGGATCACGCCCAGGCGGGCGTCTTCGACCCACGGATGCTGGAGCAGCGCTTGTTCCAGCATGGGCAGGGCGATGCGCTTTTCTTCCAGCTTGACGATGCGGTCCAGACGCCCGAGCAGGCGGAAATGGCCGCTGGCGTCGAAGCTCACCGCGTCGGCGCTCTGCTCGATATGCCCGGCGGGCAGGTACGGCGATTCGATGCACAGCGCGCCGTCATCGTTCTGGCTCAGGCGAATGCCGGCGAACGGCTGCCACAGGCTGTCGCCCTGGCGCCAGGCGATGCCGCCGGTTTCCGAACTGCCAAGGATTTCCGTCGGCCACTGGCCGAGGCGCTGGTGCAGCTCGCGGGCGGCGTCTGCGGGGAGTTCGCCGCCGGAAGAGAACACCCGGCGCACGTCGCTCAGGGCCGGCCAGTCGAGGTTGTCGCCCATGCGCTTGAGCAGCGCCGGGCTGGCGACCCAGGCGAAAGCCGGATGCTCGCGGCTGGCCCGCTGCAGGTCCTCGGGGAACGGCAACTGGCGGCGCACGAAGGTACGCCCTGCGCACAGTGGCCAGAGCACGCGGAACAGCAGGCCATAGATATGCTGGGTGGCGACGCTGCCGATGATGCAGGCATCCCCGAGGTCTCGGCCCCATAGGGCTTCGAGGCTGTTCACTTCGTTGGCCAGCTGGCGCAGGCACTTGTCGATGCGTTTGGGCGCGCCGGTGGAGCCGGAGGTGCACAGGCTCAGGCGGCAGGCGTCGAGGTCCAGGTCGGCGGCGGGCAAGGCTTCGGCGAACAGCTCGGCCGGGCGCTGGTCCTGCTCGCTCAGCCACAGGTCGACCTCGGCGTCCCAGCGCTGGCGCGTCTGGTCCTGCAGGTCGGCGGGCAGCAGCGCCTCGACCCCGGCGCGCCAGGCACCGAGCAGCGCCACCGACAGTTCGGCGGCGTCTTCCAGGTAGATGGCCAGGCGGCGCACGCCGCGCTGTTGCAGACCGGCAGCCAGGCGCAGGACCTGATCGCACAACTGCGCATGGGTCAGCGTCGGGGCGTGGCTGACCAGGCGAGGGGCCTCGGTCGGCCATAACAGCTGCTCAAGGTTGATCCATTTCATGAGCGTCCTCGTACGCGTTGTCGTATCAGCCATTCGATGACGAACAGCAGGCCCATCAGCCCGTAGGCGATCAGGCCGTTGTAAAGGGTCCACCAGGCCAGCGGCGCCCACAGGGTCAGGGCCGCGGCCACCAGGCCATTGACCAGGAAGAACGCGCTCCATACCTCGGTGACCCGCCGTGTGTAGCGCACCGCCTTCTCTGGCAATTCCGGCTCGCTCAGGCGCGCCAGGCGCTCGGCCATGGGCATGCCGATCTTCAGGCTGGAACCGAACAGGGCCAGCATGAAGACGCTGATCAGCACCGGGTACCAGCGCAGCAGCGCCGGGTCGTCGAACACTGCCAGCAGCCCGCAGAAGGCGATGGCCAACAGCGCCATCCAGCGTGCGCCGGGGTTGTCCGGCTGGGTCAGTGCGCGGGCCAGCCACAGCCCGCCGAGCAGCAGGCCGAACTGCCAGGGCGCGAAATGCGCCATGCCGAAGTGCACCGCGAACGGGTACAACAGGCCGGCCAGGACCAGCCCGAGCCCGATCAGGCGTTTCATGCCGCCGGGTTGACCAGGCGGTACACCGCTTCGACCACGTCGTTGACGGTGCGCACGGCCTTGAATTCCTCAGCGGCGATCTTCTTGCCGGTCTGGCGCTTGATGTGATCGATCAGGTCGACGGCATCGATGCTGTCGATCTCCAGGTCCTCGTACAGGTTGGCGTCGAGGGTGACGCGCTCGGCGTCCAGTTCGAACAGCTCGACCAGCGCGTCGCGCAGGGTGTTGAAGATGTCTTCACGGGTTTGCATGGTGCGGTCTCAGGCGGCCTGTTTGGCGGTGACGAAAGCGGCCAGGCTGGCCACGTTGGCGAAATGCGAGCGGGTGTCCTTGGCATCGGCGTCGATCTTGATGCCGTAGCGTTTCTGGATCGCCAGGCCGAGTTCCAGTGCGTCCACCGAGTCCAGGCCAAGGCCTTCGCCGAACAGGGTCTGCTCGTCGCCAATGTCGTCCGCGCTGATGTCTTCCAGGCCCAGGGCCTCGATGATCAGGTCCTTGATGTCATGGTTGAGTTGGGGATTGCTCATCTTCTGCGAGCTCCTTGATGAAATGTTGATGCAAGTGGTCGTTGAGTTTGCGCGAGGCCTGTGGGGCCGGGCCCTGGCTGGAGAAGGCCTGTGGATCGATGTCGCTGCCGACCCGCAGGCTGAAGTGCACGCGGCGGTCCGGGATGCGGTACCAGGGTTCGCATTTGGTCAGGGTGGTGGGGCTGACCTTGATGGTCACCGGAGTGATCACCCGTGCGCCACGCAGGGCGATGGCCGCCGCGCCGCGGTGAAAGGCGGGAGGCTTGCCGGGCTCGGTGCGAGTGCCTTCGGGGAAGATCACCAGGGTCTGGCCGTCTTGCAGGGCTTGGACGGCCGTGTCGAGCATGTCCATGCTGCCGTCGTTGCTGATGTACTGCGCCGAACTCACCGGCCCGCGGGTGAACGGATTGGCGAACAGGCTCTGCTTGACCACGCAGTTGCTCTTGCGCACCAGGCCGATGAGGAATACCACGTCGATCAGCGACGGGTGGTTGGCGATGATCATCTGGCCGGGACGGCCGAGGCGCTCGGCGCCTTCGACTTCATAGGTGAGCACGCCACAGGCGGCCATGAAGCGGATGAAACGCCAGAACAGCCAGCTGATGGTGTGCCGCGCGCGTTCGCGGTGGCGCAGGCGGTCGCCCGGCAGGCACGCGAGCAGCGGGAAGACCAGCAAGCGCAGGCACAGCCCGCCGAGCCCGAACAGCAGGAAGCTCAGGGCGGTGGCCAGCAGACGCCAGTGCCAGGCGTCGCGCGGGCGGCTCAGGCCTTGCGTTGCCAGTTCCATGTGCGGTCCTTCAGGCTGTGGGTGCAGGTCGTGCGGTCTTCGAGCAGGCAGCGCAGCCAGCTCAGGGCGTGAGGTTCGAGGGCGGGGCTGGCCTTGTCTCCATCCAGGGACAGGCTCCAGTCTTCGCCGGGGGTCAGCAGCAGACCAAGGGCATAGTCGAAAGGAACATCAGTGATCCACGGGCGGTAGGCCTCGGGCGGCTGTTCCTCGGCGACGATCAGCAACACAGCAGGCGCGCCGTCATGCAGCAGGCCGGCGGCTTCCACCACGCCCTGCTCGAAACCGTCACCCTCGGCGGCGATCGCAGTCATTTCGCTGGTTTCGCCGCGCAGGATCGACCACAGGCCAATCACTGCGTTGTGCACGGAGAGGCTGAACTGGGTGGGCGAGAGCGGCTCGCCGTTGCTCAGGTCGCTGAGGATCTCGAAGGTGCGCGGGGTTTCGCCATGGCGGGAGACGAACACCAGCGGCAGGTGCTCCAGGCCTTCGGCCAGTGGCCAGCCCACGGCAAACGCCATGCGCGCCAGGCGGCTCAAGCGGCGGCGCTGCATGGCAGGCAGGAACGCCACGTCCGGCGCTGCGTCCGCGCTGTCGGTCGGGGGCTCGCCACGGCTCCACTGCTGCCAGTGCGCAGTCGTCGAGCGTCCGGGCGCCCAGGCGCGCCATTGGCTGATATTGAATGTAATCAAGGTGTGTACTCGCCCTGAGGGACTTCCATGCCGAGGGGGACTCGGAGCAACGGCCTGCAGGGCGAAATCGCCGAGTGCCGGGCATTATCCCGGTGCAAGGGGCCTCAAGCAAACAATGTATTGCTATTGATTACGAAGCTGACTGAGTGAACAGACATCCAAACGCAGCGGCCATTTCGCCCGGGCGCTTTTTCCCGACAAGCGGCCCGCACCTGTTGTCGGTCGCTTTGGCGATCTCTTGAGCCTTTCTGTGCTGGTCAATCCCGCGAGCTCAACACATACTCGGTCATTCTTTGAAACACGGAGGTCTTTCCATGCGGCGCGTGGTGTTCAATCAGAAGGGTGGCGTCGGCAAGTCCAGCATCGCCTGCAATCTTGCGGCGGTGAGTGCCAGTGAAGGCTATCGGACCCTGCTGATCGACCTGGATGCCCAGGCCAACTCCACCCAATACCTCACCGGGCTGACCGGCGAGGACATTCCCATGGGGATTGCCGACTTCTTCAAGCAGACCCTGTCGTCGGGGCCGTTCGCCAAGAAGAACAAGGTGGATATCTACGAGTCCCCGTTCGACAACCTGCACGTGGTCACCGCCACGCCGGAGCTGGCTGACCTGCAGCCAAAGCTCGAGGCCAAGCACAAGATCAACAAGCTGCGCAGATTGCTCGACGAGCTGGACGAGGATTACGAGCGAATCTACCTGGATACGCCACCGGCCTTGAACTTCTACGCGGTTTCCGCGTTGATCGCCGCCGATCGTGTGCTGATCCCTTTCGATTGCGACAGCTTCTCGCGCCAGGCGCTGTATGGCTTGCTGTCGGAGCTCGAAGAGCTGAAGGAAGACCACAACGAAGCCCTGCAGGTCGAAGGGATCGTGGTCAACCAGTTCCAGCCGCGCGCCAGCCTGCCGCAGCAGATGCTCGACGAGCTGCTGGCCGAGGGGTTGCCGGTGTTGCCGGTGTACCTCAACAGCTCGGTGAAGATGCGCGAGTCACATGAGGCCAACCTGCCGCTGATCCACCTGGAACCGCGGCACAAGTTGACCCAGCAGTTTGTCGAGCTGCATTCCCTTCTGGAAGAAAACGCCTAGATGCCCTGAGTGCGCAGCCACTCCAGCAACTGCTGGAGTGGGAATGCGCCGCTCTGGCGTGCGACTTCCTGGCCGTTCTTGAACAGGATCAGGCTGGGAATCGAGCGGATGCCCAATTGGCCAGCCAGTTCGCGGTTGGCTTCACTGTCCAGTTTCGCCAGCCGGCAGCGTCCGGCCAGTTGCCGTGCGGCTTGTTCGAAGACCGGCGCGAAGGATTTGCATGGCCCGCACCAGTCGGCCCAGACGTCGATCAGCAGGGGCAGGTCGCCCTTGATCTGGCTGCTGTAGTCGGTCTGTTTCAGTTCGAAGGGACTGGTCAGCAGGACCGGGCTCTTGCAGCGGCCGCATTTCGGGTCGTCGCCGAGGCGGTCGGCGGGGAGGCGGTTGAGACCGTTGCAGTGGGGGCAAGGGATCAGGAGGGGGTCGGTCATGGGATCGGGTCCGGGAAGCGGGTTGTTGCTGGGTATGTGGCGGTGAATCCGGGGTTTTCAAGGTGGTCTTCCGGGCCTCATCGCGGGTACTTCATATGCCTTGGGATCGCCGCGATCCTTGTGGGAGCGGGCGTTGCCCGCGATGAGGCCCGAAAGAGCACCCGAGAACTCATGAAGAACAACTGATCTCCAGATGCTTCCCCCACTCCGGCGGCCGCTCGGCGTACGCCTCCATCCCCACCTGCTCCTCGAATGGCCGGCGCAGCACTTCATGCAGCCGCCGTACTTCGCTGAAATCCCCACCCTGCGCCGCCTCGATGGCCCGTTGCGCCAGGTAGTTGCGCAGCACGTACAGCGGGTTCACCCCATGCATCCGCTCCCGCCGGCCTTCGGCATTGCCCGGCTCACGCTGCACCCGCGCCAGATAGTCCTGCGACCAGCGATCAAACCCGGCCAGGTCGATGAAATCATCCCGCACCACCCGCAACGCCTCTTCCACCGCCCGGTCCCCGAGCTTGCGGAAGAACAGGCTGTAATCCACTGCCCCCGGCTGCATCAGGCTCAGCAGGCGCTGGATCAGTTCCTTGTCGCCATCCTCCGCCGTGGTCAGCCCCAGTCGCCGACGCATCAGGTCGAGGTAGTGCGCCTCGTACAGCGGCAGGAACATCCCCAGCGCTTCCTGCAGCGCTTCGACACTGATGAACGGTGTCAGCGCCTGGGCCAGCGCGCTGAGGTTCCAGTGGGCGATCGGTACCTGGTTGCTGTAGCTGTAGCGTCCCTGGTCATCGGAGTGATTGCAGATGAACCCGGCATCGAAATCATCGAGGAAGGCATAGGGCCCGAAATCGAAGGTGATGCCCAGGATCGACATGTTGTCGGTGTTCATCACCCCATGGCAGAAACCATAGGCCTGCCATTTGCCGATCAGTTCGGCGTTGCGCTCGACGATGGTGCGGAACATCGCCAGGTACGGCTCGTCCGCTGCGCGGCAGTCGGGGTAGTGCAGGTCCAGCACATGGTCGACCAGCAGGCGCTGCTGCTCCGGCTGGCGGGTGTAGTAGAAATACTCGAAATGCCCGAAACGGATATGGCTCGGCGCCAGGCGCAGCAGCATCGCCGCGGTTTCGCGGGTTTCGCGCCACACCGGCGTGCTCGAGCCGATCACGCACAGCGCCCGGCTGCTGGGAATGCCCAGGGCATGCAGGGCTTCGGAGGCGAGGAACTCGCGGATCGACGAGCGCAGCACCGCGCGGCCATCGCCCATGCGCGAGTAGGGCGTCTGGCCGGCGCCCTTGAGGTGCAGATCCCAGGACTGGCCGGCATCGTTGCGTACTTCGCCCAGCAGCAGTCCACGCCCGTCGCCCAGGCGCGGATTGTACGAGCCGAACTGGTGCCCGGAATAGACCATCGCTCGCGGCTCGGCCTCGGCCCAGAGCTTGTGTCCGCTGAACACCTCGGCGAACAGCGGCGAATGGGCCTCGGTAGGCTCCAGGTCGAGCAGGGCCATGGCTTCTTTGCTGGCGACCACCAGCACCGGATCATCGATCGGTTCCGGCAGTACCTCGGTGGAGAACGCATCGCCCAGGCGGGCGAAGCGATTGTCGAAGGTCAGTTCGTCGAGGGCTTTCACGCGGTGGCTCCTGGCGTCTGCGGCCCGGTAGTGGGCTCCATCGGAATCAGCTGTTTCCTGGTGCCTGCGGTATCCATCAGGAATACCTCCACCTGGCGCACGGAAATCTTGATGTTGTGCGCCTTGAACTCGCGGTTGATGTAGCGGTTCAGTTCATCCAGCGTCGGGTTGCGGTCGCCGAGGTCGCGCACGTGCATGCGCAGCTCGTGGTCCAGCGAGCTTTCGCCGAAGTTGAGGAAGTACACGATAGGCTCCGGATCCTTGAGCACCCGCGGGTTTTCCCGGGCGCCCTTGAGCAGCAGCTCGCGCACCAGGTCGAGGTCCGAGCCGTAGTCGATGCCGAGCTTGAGGGTGACCCGGGTGACCGTGTCAGTCAGCGACCAGTTGATCAGCTGGCCGGTGATGAAGGTCTTGTTGGGGACGATGATGTCCTTGCGGTCGAAGTCGGTGATGGTGGTGGCGCGGATGCGGATCTTGCTCACCGTGCCGGACAGGTTGCCGATGGTGATGGTGTCGCCGATCCGCACCGGCCGCTCGAACAGGATCATGATGCCGGAGATGAAGTTGGCGAAGATCTCCTGCATGCCGAAGCCCAGGCCCACCGACAGCGCGGCCACCAGCCATTGCAACTTGTCCCAGCTGACGCCGAGGGTCGACAGGGTGGAGACGAAGCCAACGCCGACGATGACGTACGACAGCAGTGTGGTGGTGGCGTAGGCGCTGCCCTGGGCCAGGTCCAGCTTGGACAGCACCAGCACCTCCAGCAGGCCGGGCAGGTTGCGCGCCAGGGCCAGGGTGATGCCGACGATGACCAGGGCGCCGAGGAGGTCGCCAAGGCTGATCGGCACCATGCTCGCCGCGGCGCCGGTGCCGCTGGTGTACTCGTAGAGGGTGAAGTTGTTCAGGTAGGCAAAGACCGTGATCAGATCGGCCCAGACGAAGTACAGCCCGGCCATGAACGCGCCGAGCAGGGCCAGGCGGATCAGGCGTAGCGACTGCTGGTTGACCTGTTCGATGTCCAGGGTCGGTTCTTCTACCGGCACTTCGCCGTCGAGGCCCTCCTTGGCTTGCTGGCGCTTGGCCAGGGCCCGCTGGTAGGCCAGGCGCCGCGCGGCCACGGCCAGGCCGCGGACGAAAGTGGCTTCGATCACCAGCCAGAACATCAGCAGGTACAGGGTGTAGATCAGCCGGTCGCTGAGCTTCAGCGCGGTGTAGTAGTAGCCGAAGCACACCGCGACGAACAGGGCGATGGGCAGGGCGGTGAAGGCCACGCCCACGGCCTTGCGGAACAGCGAGGTGTTGCGGTGGGTCGGGCTGCTCAGCAGCAGGCGGCTGAGCAGCCAGGCCATCAGGGCGTAGCAGGTCAGTACCACGCCGATGCCCAGTACGTCATCGGCCAGCGCCGACGGCTGGTGCTCGGCCACCGCGACCACACCGACCAGGGCCAGTACCACCGCGCCAAGGCGGCGGATCCAGCGGCGAAGGAATTCCACCTGGGGCTTCTGCCAGCGGAAATGCAGCTCGGCCACGCCGCCCGGGGCGAGGATTCGATAAGCGGTGTAGAACACCAGCCAGGCCTGGGCGATCTGCCACAGCGCCGCGCCGAGGTTGGCGTTCTGCCCGCGGGCGTCGATCTGCAGGGCGTAGCTGCACAAGGCGAGGAACAGGCTCAGGGGCAGGGCCAGGAGGATGTTGATCAGGATCGCCTGGGGCGTGTGCCACTGGCTGTCGCGCTTGAAGTGACCGATATCGCTGTGCACCTTGCTCAGCCGCGCATACAGGTATTTGCGCCGCCACAGCAGGGCGCCGATCACCAGCAGCAGTGGCAGGAACAGCAGCGGTCGCTCCAGCAGGCCATCGGCCAGCTCGCTGATGCCGGCGCCCCACGGCAGGCTGTCCATCTGTTTCTGGAAGCGCTCGGGCACATAGCGCAGCCATTCAAGGTCCAGCGGCTTGTTGCTGGGGATCCAGAACATCTGCTCGTCGAGGGTCGCACGCAGGTTCTGCGCAGTGCTCAGCAACTGCTTCTGGTTCAGTTGCAGGGTGATGGATTCGTTGAGCAGCGCGCTCAGCTCGCGGTTCAGGCGCTCCAGCAGGTCGGAGCGGGTAATCGCCACTTCCAGCAGGGCCTTGCGCAGGGCCGGGGTGGCTTCTTCGGCGGGCTGGTCGGCGAGGAGCTTGTCGACGTACTGGGTCGGGCTGGCGATCAGCTCGCGCTGCTGGTTGACCTCGAACTGGTACAGGCGGATGTCGGCGATCTGGTCGGCCAGGTCGCGGTCCAGTTTGAGGTGCGGCAGGGCCTGCTTCTGCTTGTAGAGGATCTTGGACAGCAGCAGGCTGCCCTTGAGCACGTTGATCTGCTCGTCCAGCGCCTGGTCGGCCTGGTTCAGGCTGTCCAGTTGCTGCTTGGCCTTGAGGTTCTGCTGGGTCACCTCGTTGAGGCGGTCGGTGCTGCGCAGCAGGTAGTCGGAGAGCTTGAGGTTGGCCGCGCTTTCGGTGGCCAGCACGGTGCCGCCGCCGGCCTTCTGCGCTTCGATGGATTGTTGGGTGACGGTCTGTTGCGACTGGGCCAGGCGCTTCTCGTTGATCAGCGTCTGCAGGTCCTGGATTTCCTGCTCCATGCGCGCGACGCGCTCGATCAGCAGGTCGTGCTGGGTGCTACCGAGGTCTTGCAGCAGGCTGTTGCCGGCCAGTTCCTGGCGGCGCAGCAGGGTCAGGGCATTGAGCGAGGCCAGCTCGGCGTTGAGCTGGTTGCGCTGGTCGGCAGACAGCGTCTTGCCGTTGTCCTTGCCGGTCTTGAGCAGGCTGTTGATCTGCTGGGTGCGGGTCTGGTTGTTGCTGATCTCGGCCTGGGCGCGTTCGGGACGGGTCTGCGCATTGATGGTCAGGCTGTTGGCCTCGGACAGGGCTTTTTGCAGTTCACCCTGTTCATTGGTGCGATCGGACAGTACCTGTTCCAGTTGCGGCACGCTCATCGTGGCGTAGCGCTGCGGCACCGGCGTCGGCTTGGTGGCCAGCAGGCGCGCCAGTTCGCGCTGGTTCTCGCTGGTCTGTTTGGGAGCGTCGAGCAACTGCTGCTTGAGCGCGCCCAGGCGTTTTTCGTAGTCAGCCTTGTTGGCCAGGAACGCCAGGGTCTGCTCCAGCACTTGCTGCAGCGCCTTCTGGTCGGCCTCGGGCAGCTTGCGCTCGGCGATCTTGTCGAGACTCTGCTGGACGCTCTCGGTGGTAGGGGGCTCCGCCGCGAAGGCGGTAGACAGGGACAGGCACAGCCCGATCAGGGCTGCGCCGACAAGCGTGCGCAGGGACATAGGCAGAAAATTCGTACAGTCGAACTGGAAAAGGCAGTGTAAAGGAGCCGCTTTTACAGGAACAGGCCGGGGCCCGGGCGGCTGCCTTCGGGGAATCTGATCCCCACCTTCTGGATCTTGTTCCCGTCCATAAGTGCAACAGTCCATGTCGTGTTGTTCCACTCGATCTGGTCGCCGACCACCGGTGCGCCGCCAACTTTCTGCTGGATGAAGCGGGCCAGTGGCATGTGCGGGTCCTGGCCGTCCAGTTGCAGGCCGTAGAGCGCCGCGACAGCGCCCAGTTCGGCATCGCCTTCGAGGACGAAGTCGCCGAAGAAGCGTAGATCAAGGCCGCGTTGCGGAGCCTGGCTGAACAGTTTGCCGAGGGCCGGCAGGTTATGTTCGTGGCCGATGACGCAGAGCAGGTCACCCACTTCGAGGGTGGTACTTCCCGACGGATGGAGCAGTTGCTGGCCGCGGAACAGGGCAGCGATACGGGTGCCCTCGGGCATCTTCAGCTCGCGCAGGGCGGCACCGATGCACCATTTTTCCGCGCCGAGGCGGTAGACGAACAGCTCCCACTCGCTGGTGACGTGGACTTCCAGGGCCGAACGGGAGATCGGCGCCGGGTCCGGCGGTACCGTCACCTTCAGCAGCCGGGCGACCCACGGCAGGCTGGTGCCCTGTACCAGCAGCGAGACCAGCACGATGAAGAACGCCAGGTTGAAGTACAGCTGGGCCTGGGGCAGGCCGGCCATCAGCGGGAACACGGCGAGAATGATCGGCACCGCGCCGCGCAGGCCGACCCAGGAAATGAAGGCTTTCTCGCGGCCATGGAAGGCCTTGAACGGCAGCAGGCCGGCGATCACCGACAGCGGCCGGGCGACGAGAATCATCCACAGCGCCAGGGCCAGGGCGGGCAGGGCGATCGGCAGCAGGTCGTGGGGCGTGACCAGCAGGCCGAGGACCAGGAACATGCCGATCTGGGCCAGCCAGGCCATGCCGTCGAGCATGTGCAGGATGCCGTGGCGGCTGCGGATCGGGCGGTTGCCCAGGACCAGGCCGAACAGGTACACGGCGAGGAAGCCGCTGCCGTGCAGGGCGTTGGTCAGGGCGAAGATCACCAGGCCGCCGGCGATCACCAGGATCGGGTACAGGCC
Organism: Pseudomonas sp. Con_6; assembly: GCF_059379395.1. Lineage (NCBI taxonomy): Bacteria > Pseudomonadati > Pseudomonadota > Gammaproteobacteria > Pseudomonadales > Pseudomonadaceae > Pseudomonas > Pseudomonas sp. Con_6. The sequence goes on from NZ_CM182011.1 coordinate 503,281, forward strand.
GCCGGCCAGATGGATGCGGTTGACCAGTTGCAGCATCAGCCAGCCGCCACCCAGGCCCAATACGCCGCCGATGCCGAACTCGCGCACCAGGTGCATGAGCAGGCTCCAGTGCAGGCCGGTCTGGCCGGTGGCGATCATGTCGATCAGGGTGACGGTGAGGAATACGGCCATCGGGTCGTTGCTGCCGGATTCGATTTCCAGGCTGGCGGTGACCCGCTCGTTGAGGCCCTTGCCGCCGAGCAGCGAGAACACCGCGGCGGCATCGGTGGAGCCGACGATGGCGCCGATCAGCAGGCCCTGCATCAGGTTCAGGTCGAACAGCCAGGCGGCGGCCATGCCGGTGAGGCCGGTGGTGATCAGTACGCCGACCGTTGCCAGCGACAGCGCCGGCCACAGGGCCACGCGGAAACTCGCGACCCGCGTGCGCAGGCCGCCGTCGAGCAGGATCACGGCGAGGGCGAGGTTACCGACCAGGTAGGCCACGGGATAGTTGTTGAAAATGATGCCGCCACCATCGACCCCGGCGACCATGCCGACCGCGAGGATGATGACGAGAATGGGGATGCCCAGGCGCGACGACAGCGAGCTGACCAGGATACTTGCCCCCACCAGCAATGAGCCGATGAGGAACAGGCTGTTGATGGTGCTCGCATCCAAAGGCAGTACTCCGGGAACATCGCGGGAAGAAGCGGACCTCGTTGATAAGCAGGTCGCGTGCCAACCGATTCTAACCTGATGAATTGGCGGGCTGTAAAGCGTTTCCGCAGATGTAGAAAAGACACCTGGGACAGGTGCCTTTTTCTGTGTTGCCTGTGCTGGCCTCATCGCGGACAACGCCCGCTCCATGGTGGCAGGGCATGATGGCCCTATCGCTGGCAAGCCAGCTCCCACAGATATCGCGCCGGTCTCGAGGACAGCGGTGAACCTGTGGGAGCGGGCGTTGCCCGCGATGAGGCCGGTACAGGCCCCATCAATGCATCAGGCCTGCTTCACTTCGCGCATCGCCTTGCCCTTCACCGGCGCACCATTGGCCACGTAGTACTTGGCAGTGCTGCGCGCCAGCGGCTTGCGGCCACGGATCTTGTCGGCGATTTTCTCGGCGATCATGATCGTGGTGGCGTTCAGGTTGCCGGTGATGATGATCGGCATGATCGAAGCATCCACCACGCGCAGGCCTTCCATGCCGTGCACACGGCCCTGGCCATCGACCACCGCCATGTCGTCTTCGCCCATCTTGCACGAGCAGGAGGGGTGGAACGCGGTCTCGGCGTGTTCGCGGATGAATTTGTCCAGCTCTTCGTCGGTCTGCACGTGCTCACCCGGGCTGATCTCGCGGCCACGGTAGGCGTCCAGCGCTGGCTGGGCCATGATTTCGCGGGTCAGGCGGATGCCGTCGCGGAATTCCTGCCAGTCCTGCTCGGTAGCCATGTAGTTGAACAGGATGCTCGGGTGCTGGCGTGGATCGCGGGACTTCAGCTTGATCCGGCCACGGCTCGGCGAACGCATCGAACCCATGTGCGCCTGGAAGCCGTGTTCCTTCACACCATTGGAGCCGTTGTAGTTAATCGCTACCGGCAGGAAGTGGTACTGGATGTTCGGCCACTCGAACTCGGGACGGGTACGGATGAAACCACCAGCTTCGAACTGGTTGCTGGCGCCGATGCCGGTGCCGTTGAACAGCCATTCGGCGCCGATGGCCGGCTGGTTCCACCACAGCAGCGACGGATACAGCGACACCGGCTGGGTGCAGGCGTACTGCAGGTACAGCTCGAGGTGGTCCTGCAGGTTCTCGCCGACGCCCGGGAGTTCGTGGACCACCGGAATGTTCAGGCTGTCCAGCAGTTCGCGGGAGCCGACGCCGGAACGTTGCAGCAGTTGCGGCGAGGCGATGGCGCCGCTGCAGACGATGACTTCCTTGCGCGCACGGGCTTCCACGCGCTCTTCGCTGGAGCCGACCAGGTAGGTCACGCCAACGGCACGCTTGCCTTCGAACAGCACGCGGTCGGTGAGGGCGTGGGTGACGATGGTCAGGGTCGAACGCTTCTTGGCGGTGTCCAGGTAGCCGCGGGCGGTGCTGGAGCGACGGCCGTTCTTGGTCACGCTGCGGTCCATCGGACCGAAGCCTTCCTGCTGGTAGCCGTTGAGGTCTTCGGTGCGCGGGTAACCGGCCTGCACGCCGGCTTCGACCATGGCGTGGAACAGCGGGTTGTTACCGGCCTTGGGCGTCGCCACGCTGACCGGACCATCGCCGCCGTGGTAGTCGTTCGGGCCGATGTCCCTGGTCTCCGCCTTCCTGAAATAGGGCAGGCAGTCCAGGTAGGTCCAGTCTTCCAGGCCTGGCAGCTTGGCCCAGCCATCGAAGTCCATGGCGTTGCCACGGATGTAGCACATGCCGTTGATCAGCGAGGAACCGCCCAGGCCCTTGCCGCGACCGCATTCCATGCGGCGGCCGTCCATGTGCGGCTCCGGATCGGTCTCGTAGGCCCAGTTGTAGCGGCGGCCTTGCAGGGGGAAGGCCAGCGCGGCCGGCATCTGGGTGCGGAAGTCGGCGCGGTAGTCCGGGCCGCCGGCTTCCAGCAGCAGGACGGTGACGCCTTCGTCTTCGGTCAGGCGGGTGGCCAGGGTGTTACCGGCCGAGCCGGCACCGACGATGATGTAGTCGAAAATATGGGAGGACATGTTCTGTTCCCTCTTGGGCAAGCGGGTGGGAAAGCGGGGAGGCGCCCGGTCGGCAGGGACCGGGCGCGGCTACAGGACGCGGCTTAGAAGACCGAGTTGTAGTTGCCCAGCTCGACCTGGACCGACTTGATGCGGGTGTACTGGGCCAGCGAGCTGACGCCGTTCTCGCGGCCGACACCGGATTGCTTGTAGCCACCGACCGGCATTTCCGCCGGCGACTCGCCCCAGGCGTTGATCCAGCAGATACCGGCTTCCAGCTTGTGGATGATGCGGTGGGCGCGGCTGATGTCGTTGGTGCAGACGCCGGCGGCCAGGCCGTATTCGGTGTCGTTGGCACGACGGATGACTTCTTCCTCGGTCTCGTAGGAGAGGATGCTCATCACCGGGCCGAAGATCTCTTCCTTGACGATGGTCATGTCGTCGCGGCAGTCGGTGAACACGGTTGGCGCGACGAAGGCGCCCTTGGCGAATTCACCCTCGGTCAGACGCTCGCCGCCGCACAGGACGCGGGCACCTTCTTCCTTGCCCTTGGCGATGTACGACAGGACGTTTTCCATGTGCGGGAAGCTGACCAGCGGACCGAAGTTGGTGTTCTCGTCTTCCGGGTTGCCAACACGGATGCGGGCGACACGTTCGACGATCTTGGCTTCGAAAGCCGCCTTCATCGACGCAGGAACGAAGACGCGGGTGCCGTTGGTGCAGACCTGGCCGGAGCTGTAGAAGTTGGCCATCATGGCGATGTCGGCGGCCTTGTCCAGGTCGGCGTCCTCGCAGATGATCAGCGGCGACTTGCCGCCCAGTTCCATGGTCACTTCCTTCAGCGAGGAGCTGGAAGCGCTGGCCATGACTTTCTTGCCGGTGGTGGTGCCGCCGGTGAAGGAGACTTTCTCGATGCGCGGGTGCTCGGTCAGCCAGGTGCCGACTTCGCGGCCGCTGCCGGTCAGGACGTTGAACACGCCATCCGGCAGGCCGGCTTCGGTGTAGATCTCGGCCAGTTTCAGGGTGGTCAGCGAGGTGACTTCCGACGGCTTGAAGATCATCGCGTTGCCGGCGGCCAGGGCCGGAGCGGATTTCCACAGTGCGATCTGGATCGGGTAGTTCCACGCGCCGATACCGACGGTGACACCCAGCGGCTCGCGGCGGGTGTAGACGAAGGACGATTCACGCAGCGGAATCTGCTCGCCTTCGATGGCCGGGACCAGGCCGGCGTAGTATTCCAGCACGTCAGCGCCGGTGACGATGTCGACGTAGCGGGTTTCCGAGTACGACTTGCCGGTGTCCAGGGTTTCCAGGGCGGCCAGCTCGTCGTTGCGCTCGCGCAGGATCTCCACGGCGCGGCGCAGGATGCGCGAACGCTGCATGGCGGTCATCGCGGCCCAGACTTTCTGGCCGCGCTCGGCGCTTTCCACGGCGCGCTCGACGTCGGCCTGGGTGGCGCGTTGCACATGGGCGAGGACTTCGCCGTTGGCCGGGTTGATGGCCTCGAAGGTGGCATCGCTGCCAGCGTCGACGTAACCGCCATCAATGTAGAGTTTTTGCGTTTCGAAACGGGCCATAGTGTCCTCGCAAGTGCAATGTGGGTGGCTATCCGGCAGTGGCTCCCGACTTCTTGCGGGTGGCTTTGCGCGGGGTGGCAGAGGCCTGGGTCTGTGTGTCCGGGCTCGTCTGCTTCGCCAGTTGTAGATCCATGTATTCGTAAGCGATTTGTTGCGCCTGGTGGGTATCGAAGGCGTCTCCCGACAGCGCACCGCGCAGCCACAGACCGTCGATGAGGGCTGCCAGGCCGCGGGCTGCGCTGCGTGCTTCGGCAAGCGGCATGGCGCGGCGGAACTGGCAGCACAGGTTGGAATACAGGCGGTGATCGTTGATCCGCTGCAACCTGTGCAAGGACGGCTGGTGCATGCTGGTGGCCCAGAATGCCAACCAGGTTTTCATTGCCGGGCCATTGACCTGGCTGGCGTCGAAGTTGCCTTCGATGATCACCTGCAGGTGGGCGCGCGGGCTGTTGTCCGTGAGTGCCTGGCGACGGGCGGCGACGCCCTCGCTCAATACCGTCATCAAGTACTGCATGGTCGCTGCGATCAGGCCGTTCTTGTCCCGAAAGTAGTGACTGATGATGCCATTCGACACACCGGCCAAACGGGCGATCAGCGCAATGCTGGCGTCCCCCATGCCGACCTGGTCGATAGCCGTCAACGTGGCTTCGATCAACTGCTGGCGGCGAATGGGTTGCATACCGACCTTGGGCATCTTGCAAATCTCCTCAGGCCTGCGAGCAGACGACAAGCGGCTGACTCGGCGAAGGCCAGTCTATTTTGTTTTGATTGAACGTTCAATCAACAAAGAATAAGCTCTGCGACAATTCGTACCCTTGACAGGCCCTGAGGCCCCGTCAGCAGGTCCGGATTGGCACCCCCGAAAGACGTGTAACCCCTTTGTAACAAGGTAGTTGGCGCGCATAGACGCAACGTTGAACAGATCTGCCGAACGGGTTCGTGGCTCGTCGGCAAAACCCTTGAGCCGGGGTTTTCAGCCTGTTTTTCAACGCATTCGATTTGGGATCACGGTTTTTCAAGGTGCTTTTATAACACCTGTGGCGATGGGGCTATTGCACCAATTGCCCGGGTGACCGGTCGCTGTCTCTTTTTCCTACGCACCGCCTTGGAGCATCCGTGCAATGAGTTCTGCCTCTCTGATCAAGACCCCCGCCGAGAGGGTCCGGGTCAACAACGTGGTGTTTTTCACCTCCACGCTGCTGATCCTCTGTTTGACTGCCTTGCTTATCGCTGTTCCGGAAACCGCCGGTCGCGTGCTTGGACAGGCCCAGGCCTGGCTGTCGCGCAGCTTCGGCTGGTACTACATGCTGGTGATCGGCGGCTACCTGCTGTTCGTCATCGCCATCGCCTTCTCCCGCTACGGCTCGCTCAAGCTGGGCGGGAAAGACGACAAGCCGGACTTCAGCTATGGCGCCTGGGCCGGCATGCTGTTCTCCTCAGGTATAGGTATCTCGCTGCTGTACTTCGGGGCTTCCGAGCCGCTGGACCACTACTTCAACCCGCCTGAAGGCGCGCCGGCCAGCCTGGAATCGGCCCGTCACGGCCTGCAGCTGACCTTCCTGCACTGGGGCCTGCACGGCTGGGCGATCTACGCTCTGGTCGGCCTGGCCGTAGCCTACTTCGCCTACCGCCACAACCAGCCGCTGGCCCTGCGTTCGGCGCTGTACCCGCTGGTCGGCGAGCGTTGGGTCAAGGGTGCTGCCGGGCACATGGTGGACATCTTCGGCATGTTCGTGACCCTGCTGGGCCTGGTGACCAACCTCGGTATCGGCTCGATGCAGGTGTCGTCCGGTCTGGAATACCTGTTCGGTATGGAACACAGCAACACCAACCTGCTGATCGTGATCCTGGTGATGAGCACCGTGGCGACCATCGCTGCCGTGTCGGGCGTGGAGAACGGCATTCGCCGCCTCTCCAACCTGAACATCATCCTGTTCAGCGGCCTGCTGCTGTTCGTCCTGCTCAACGGCCCGACCCTGCACCTGCTCAACGGCTTCGTGCAGAACATCGGTGACTACCTGAATGGCGTGATCCTCAAGACCTTCGACCTCTACGTCTACGAGGGCGACGCGGCCAAGTCCGAACGCTGGCTGGGCCTGTGGACCGTGTTCTACTGGGCCTGGTGGATTTCCTGGGGTCCGTTCGTCGGCATGTTCATCGCGCGGATTTCCCGTGGCCGTACCGTCAAGGAGCTGGTGGCCGGCGTGCTGCTGATCCCGCTGGGCTTCACCCTGGCCTGGCTGTCGATCTTCGGCAACACCGCGCTGGACCTGGTGATCAACCAGGGCGCCGTGGAGCTGGGGCGGACAGCCCTGGAACAGCCGTCGATGTCGATCTACCAACTGCTGGAACACTTCCCGGCGGCGAAGATCGTGGTCGGTGTCGCGGTATTCGTCGGCTTCGTGCTGTTCCTCACCCCGGCCGACTCCGGTGCGGTGATGATGGCCAACCTGTCGTGCAAAGGCGGCAACGTCGACGAAGACGCCCCGCACTGGCTGCGTATCCTCTGGTCCGCGATCATTACCCTGGTGACCGTCGGCCTGCTCTTCGCCGGTAACTTCGAGGCGATGCAGACCATGGTGGTACTGGCCGGCCTGCCGTTCTCGGTGGTGCTGGTGGTGTTCATGTTCGGCCTGTACAAGGCGATGAAACAGGACAGCCAGGTCGAGCAGGAGCAGGCCGAGCTGGCTGCCCGTGGTCGTCGCGGTTTCAGCGAGCGCCTGAGCCAGCTGGACCTGCAACCGACCCAGGCGATGGTCCAGCGCTTCATGGACAAGCAGGTCAGCCCGGCGCTGAAGGAAGCCGCCGAGCAACTGCGCAATATGGGCCTGAGCGTGCAGACCCGTGTGGGTGCGGCACGTGAGGCCATGGGCCTGCGCATCGAGATGGAGGAGGGCAACCCGTTCGTCTACGAAGTCAGCCTGGACGGCTACCTGGCCGCACCGAGCGAGGCGCCGGTGGAAGGCGAGAGCGAAGTGCGCCAGCGCTTCTATCGCGCCGAGGTGTACCTGCACAACGGCAGTCAGGAGTACGACCTGATGGGCTTCACCCCGGACCAGATCACCCGGGATGTGCTGGATCAGTTCGAGAGTCACCGCCAGCTTTTGGGTCGGGTTTATAGCTGATCATTGAAATGAAGAAAGGGCCTCGCCGGTGACGACGAGGCCCTTTTTTTGGCTCTTCACGGTATATCGGGAAACTTGGGGTTGAACGTTCGGTGTCGGTGTCGCGAGATTATCCATTGCGGGCGGTGACGCCACCGGCCCCTTCCGCCTTTACGGCGGGTCCATTTTGTTGCGGCAAAATGGACGAAAACCGCCCGCTCCCACAGCCGGCCCTGCGCTTCGCTCCGGGTCCCCTCCTTCCGGCGCCTTGCGTGGGCCCGCGGCCTACGACTTGCTTCGCAAGTCTTCACCTCGCGCTTCGGCTTCGCCGAAGGGTGCTGCGCACCTGCCCCCGCAAGACACCTCCACTCGGCCGGCCGAGGTCGCAATTTGCGGCGTCTGAACCTTCGCGCACCAAGAGCAAAAGCAAGAGCGCGGCGTCTTGTTATGTTGGGCTACCGATGCCGATCTTGTTTTCGAAGATGGGTCTTTCGTGTCGCCACCCGTAACTCGCGACGTCAGGCGCCGGAGGGAGGGGACCCGGAGCGCAGCGCAGGGCCGGATGCAGGAGCAAGCGGTTTTCGTCTATTTTGCCAAGACAAAATAGACCTGCCGTAGAGGCGGAAGGGGCCGATGGCTTCGCCGCCCGCAATGGATAAGCTCGCGATACCGATACCGCCACTAAACCCAAAGCGTCCCGGTATTCCGTGATGAACCTTTTCTTTGGGGCTGCAATGCGCTCCCACAGGGTCTTGTGGTGTTCTTTGGTCAAGTGACTACCCTGTTGCGCCCGGCTTCCTTGGCCCTGTACAGGTTCTTGTCCGCCTGCCTGAGCACCTCCGCCGCACTGCTCGACTCCGGCCCGCGGCAGGCCACACCAATGGAAATGGTGATATGCCCCACCCGCGGAATCTGCAGTGCCGCAATCGCTGCGCGAATCCGCTCGGCGATCACCTGCGCCCCGCCCAGATCGGTATCCGGCAGCAACAACACGAATTCCTCGCCCCCGGCCCGGCAGGCCAGGTCATCTGTCCGTGAATGCTGGTTGAGGATATCCGCCACCTGCTTCAGCGCCACATCCCCGGCATCGTGGCCATAGGTGTCGTTGACCCGTTTGAACCAGTCGATATCCAGGGCCAGTGCGGCGTAGGGCCGCTGCGACTGGTCGAGCAGGTCCAGGGCAGCGTTCATGCCGCGGCGGTTGGCCAGTCCGGTCATCGGGTCGCTCTGGGCTTCTTCGCTGAGTCGGCCGATCTTGCTGTGCAGCAACTGCACACTGGCGATCAGCGCCCGGCGGATCGCTGCCGGTTCCTTGTACCAGGCACGGATGCGGGTCAACTGGTCGACAGTCTGCGGCTGCGACAAGTGGTTGGCACTATCCGCCAATTGTTGCAGCGGCCGGGTGATCCAGCGCGCGCCGATCCACAGCAGCATCAGGCCGAGCACGCTGGCCGGAATCAGGTCGATGAACATTTCCTTCATCAACTGGCCGAGGGTGGCCAGCGCCATGGCCCGCGGCTGCTGCGCCACCACTGCCCATTCAGCGCCGGCCACCGGGGCGTAGCCGGCGAGCATGGGGATGTCCTTGTAGTTGTTCGTTTGCATGCTGCCGCTCTCGCCGGCCAAGGCGGCGTCGACGGTAGCGCTCTTGCCCAGCACTTCGCCGATGCGTTCCTTGTCGGGGTGATGGAGCAGGCGGCGGTGCTTGTCGGCGACGAAGGCGAAGGTGCCGCCCTGGTGAAAATGGTTGGAGATCACAGTGCTCAGGGCGCTGTCCTTGCGGATGTAGACGGCGCCGCCGAGCACGCCGAGAAAGTTGCCGTCGGTGTCGAAGATCGGGTGGGAGATGAACACCATCAGGTTGCCGGTGGTGGACTCGTAGGCATGGCTGACCAGCGGGTGGCGCTCCTTCACGGCCTGGCGTACTTCCTCGGAGCGCAGGGTGGTGCCGAGCAGGCGCGGGTCCTCGGGGTAGGTTTGCAGCACCTTGCCGTCGTCGTCGGTGATGACCACGGCATTGAAGTCCTCGTCCTGGGCTTGCAGGCGCCTGGCTTCGTCACGCAGGCGCAGGTGGTTGTTGAAGTCGGCGGCGAGCAGTTCGGCGCTGTAGCCGAGGTGCGAATGGGCCGAGGTGAGGAAGGCGCCGATGCTGGAGGCGACCTTGGCCGCGTAGGCGTGGTTGGCCTGCAGGGTGGAATTGATCAGGGCGTCGCGCTGCACACCGTAGGCCACCACCAGGCTGTTGGCCAGGGTGGCCAGGGCCGAGAGCAGGGCGAACAGCAGGATCAGCCGGGACAGGTCGAGGGTGGAGGATCGGAACAGTTTCATCGCGCCGTGGTACCGGGTGGTCGTCGGTGCGATTCAGGATAGGCAAGATTCAGGGAACAGGTTTTGTGGGGGGAACGCGGACCCAGTGGGAGCGGGTTCACCCGCGATGACGTCGGTGAATTCACCACCGTAATCGCGGGTAAACCCACAAGTACCGAAGAGGCCCGAAAGGTCAACCGTGGTTCTTGCCCAAGAGCGCGTGATACAGCTCGCTGTCGCCCAGGATCCCCACCACCTTGTTGCCTTCCTGCAACACCAGCTTGTTGCCGGTCTGGTAGCGGATCTGCAGCGCTTCGCGCATACCGATGTTGACGTTGACCAGGGTCGGTTTGCGGCCCAGGTCTTCCACCGCCTGGCCCGGTGCCCAGTTCTGCAGGTCGAGGCCGTTGACGCCCTGGCGCGCGCCCTTGATCACGCCGTCGGCCAGGTCCAGCCAGGAGTCGCCGCTCGGGTCGATGCACACCGATCCGTTGACCCGCTTGCAGTTGTCCAGGGTGCGCATCAGGCTGCGGCCGCACAGCACGTTGAGCGGGTTGGTGTGGGCGACGAACGTACGCACGTAGTCGTCCGCCGGGTTGAGCACGATCTCTTCCGGCTTGCTGTACTGGATGATCTTGCCGTCTTTCATGATCGCGATGCGGCTACCCAGTTTCAGCGCTTCATCAAGGTCGTGGCTGACGAAGACGATGGTCTTGCTCAGCTTGCGTTGCAGCTCCAGCAGCTCGTCCTGCAGGCCCTGGCGGATCAACGGGTCGAGGGCGGAGAAGGGTTCGTCCATCAGCAGGATGTCGGCGTCCATCGCCAGGGCGCGGGCCAGGCCGACACGCTGCTGCATGCCGCCGGACAGCTCGTCCGGCTTCTTGTTGCGCCACTGGGTCAGGCCCACCAGCTCCAGTTTCTCGTCCACCAGCTTGCGCCGCTCCTTCTCGGGGCGGCCCTGCATTTCCAGGCCGAAGCTGATGTTCTCGCGCACTGTCAGCCAAGGCATCAAGGCGAACTTCTGGAACACCATGGCGATGCGCTGGGTGCGCATCATTTTCAGCTCCGCCGGGGTGCAGTGGGCGATGTCGATGTGCGTGCCTTCATGCTCGACGAACAGCTTGCCGCGGCTGACGGTGTTGAGGCCGTTGATGCAGCGCAGCAGGCTCGACTTGCCGGAGCCGGACAGGCCCATCAGCACGCAGATCTCGCCCTTGTTGATATCCAGGTTGGCCTTTTCCACGCCGACCACCAGCCCGGTTTTCTTGAGGATCTGCTCCCGCGACAGGCCCTGGTCTAGCAGGCTGAGGGCCTCCCGCGGTCGATTGGAGAAAATGACGTCTACGTCTTCGAAGCGAATGATGCTCATGCCTCACCCCTTACCTGTACATCGGGTTGTTTGCAGATACGGTCGAGCATGATTGCCAGCAGTACGATCGCCAGCCCGGCCTCGAAGCCCAGGGCGATATCGGCGGTGTTCAATGCGTTGACCACGGGTTTGCCCAGGCCGTCGGCACCCACCAGCGCGGCGATCACCACCATCGACAACGACAGCATGATGCACTGGGTGACACCGGCCGCGATGCTGGGCATCGCATGGGGCAGTTCGATACGGGACAGCAGTTGCCGGCGCGAGCAGCCAAAGGCCTTGCCGGCGTCCAGCAGTTCCTGGGGTACGTCGCAGATGCCCAGGTAGGTGAGGCGGATCGGCGCGGCGATGGCGAACACCACCGTGGAGATCAGCCCGGGTACCACGCCCAGCCCGAACAGGGTCAGGGTCGGGATCAGGTAGACGAAGGTGGGGACCGTCTGCATCAGGTCGAGCACTGGACGCATGGCGGTGTAGAACATCGGCTTGTGCGCGGCGACGATACCCAGCGGCACGCCGATGGCCACGCACACCAGGGTGGCGAACATCACCTGGGCCAGGGTTTCCATGGTTTCCTGCCAGTACCCCAGGTTGAGGATCAGCAGGAACGAGGCGACACAGAACGCGGTCAGCGCCCACTTGCGCTGGATCAGGTGTGCGCCCACCGCGATCAGCCCGATGAGGACGAACGGATTGAACCAGGTCAGGGCCCCGGTCACGCCGTGGATCATCCATTCCAGCGCTGCGGCAAAGGCATCGAAGTAATTGGCGCCGTGTTGGGTCAGCCATTCAACGAAGGCCGCGATGTGCTGGCCCAAGGGTATTTTTTGATCGATCAGCATGATAGCGAGCGTCCACCTGCAAGGATTCGGAAACTCCCCGCAGCGGTCGTGGCCGCTGCGGGGGCGTGCTTACTGCGTGAGTTTGGCCTTGGCGGCTTCCAGGCCGGGCTTGCCGTCCACGGTGGTGACACCGGCCAGCCAGGTGTCGAGCACCTGTGGGTTCTTCTTCAGCCACGCCTTGGCGGCGGCGTCGGGCTTCATCTTGTCGTCGAGGACGTTGCCCATCAGGCTGCTTTCCATGTCCAGGGTGAACGACAGGTTCTTCAACAGTTGGCCAACGTTGCTGCATTCCTGGACGTAGCCCTTGCGGGTGTTGGTCAGGACGGTGGCCTTGCCGAAATCGGGACCGAAGTAGTCATCACCGCCAGTGAGGTACTTCATCTCGAAGCGTTTGTTCATCGGGTGTGGTTCCCAGCCGAGGAAGACCACTGCAGTACCGCGTTTCACCGCACGGTCGACCTGCGAAAGCATGCCGGCCTCGCTCGACTCCACCACCTTGAAACCGGCGTCCTTGAGACCGAAGGCGTTCTTGTCGATCATGCTCTGGATGGTGCGGTTGCCGTCATTGCCTGGCTCGATGCCGTAGATCTTGCCGCCCAGGTCATCCTTGAATTTCGCGATATCGGCGAAATCGTGGAGGCCCTTGTCATACAGCGCCTTGGGTACCGCCAGGGTGTACTTGGCGTTCTCCAGGTTGGCGCGCACGGTTTCCACGCTGCCGGCATCGCGGTACTGCTTGATGTCGTTTTCCATGGTCGGCATCCAGTTGCCGAGGAACACGTCCATGTTCTTGCCGTCGGCCAGCGACTTGTAGGTCACCGGTACGGAAATCATGGTGGTGCGGGTCTTGTAGCCGAGGGATTCGAGGACGACGCTGGTTACCGCAGTGGTGACCGTGATGTCGGTCCAGCCGACATCCGAGAAGTTGACCGTGTGGCACTGTTCAGGCTCCGCGGCCTGGGCCAGCACCGGCAGACTCAACAGCGCGGCCATCAACAACGAGGGTGAACCTTTCATGTATGGACTCCTGAGTGTTTTTTTTCGGATGTCCCAGGGACCGCCGTGCTTTATCTCTGCATTCGGTCGGGCCGGCTGCCGGGCGACAGCGGGACGAGTGCCGTGCAATCGAGTCGATAACGATCATCTACCAGCGAAAAACAAACGCCTACAGGGTGGGTCGTAACCAGTACAGGCAGGGTCGCATCCAGTGCCAGTGAGGTCGTTTATGGATCAATCGGCCCCTGTCCGGGCTCTTTCCCGTGAACTGCGCCGCAAAAAACGGCGCTTTCCGACCCTCCACGAAGGGCGGCGTTGCTGGACAAGAGTGGGTCGGTTGCAGACGGCAGGGGTGCCGGTAAAAACCTGATGATGCGCTGAATCGGCGGATTGCCGCTCAGTCAGCGTAGCAGCTGTGGCACCTGTGTCCGGGTTGCGCGCACCTGCCCAATCAGGAGGTTCGTGGCCATGGCCATCAGTGTGTTCGACCTGTTCAAGATCGGTGTCGGCCCGTCCAGTTCCCATACCGTCGGGCCCATGCGCGCCGCGGCGCTTTTCGTCCAGGGACTGCGTGAGCGCGGCGAGCTGGAGCGGGTGCGCCGCATCGAAGTGCGCCTGTACGGATCGCTGTCCGCCACCGGTGTCGGGCACGGCAGCGACAATGCGGTGATCATGGGCCTGATGGGCGAATGGCCGGATGCCATCGACCCGTCCAGCATTGGTCAGCGCATCCACGAATTGCGCGAAACAGACACCCTGAAGCTGGATAACCGGTTCCCGGTGAACTTCGTCTGGAGCCGCGATATGCGCCTGCTCGACGAGAACCTGCCCTACCATCCCAACGCCATGACCCTGGTTGCCGAAGGCGACGCAGGCGAGCTGCACCGCGATACCTATTACTCGGTCGGCGGCGGCTTCGTGGTCGACGCCGCGCAGGCTGCCAGCGGCGTGCTGGACAGCGACACCACGGTGTTGCCGTACGATTTCAACAGCGCGGCGGAACTGCTCGAACGCTGCAAGCAAAACGACATGCGCGTGTCGCAATTGATGATGGAGAACGAGAAGGTCTGGCGCAGCGAAGCGGAGATTCGTGCCGGTCTCATGAAGCTGTGGAACGCCATGCAGGAGTGTGTGGAAAACGGCCTCAAATATGAGGGCATCCTTCCCGGCGGGCTCAACGTGAAACGTCGCGCGGCCAAGCTTCACCGCAGCCTGCAGGAGTTGAACAAGCCCAATGTGATCGGCTCGACCCTGAGCGCCATGGAGTGGGTCAACCTCTATGCCCTGGCGGTCAACGAAGAGAACGCCGCCGGCGGGCGCATGGTCACCGCACCGACCAATGGTGCAGCGGGGATCATCCCGGCGGTGCTGCACTACTACATGCGCTTCAGCGACCAGGTCAGCGAGGCGTGTGTGGTCGACTTCTTCCTCGGCGCCGCGGCGGTAGGCATCCTGTGCAAGAAGAACGCTTCGATCTCCGGTGCCGAAGTGGGCTGTCAGGGCGAGGTCGGTTCGGCCTGCGCCATGGCGGCGGCGGGCCTGGCCGAAGTGCTCGGGGCGACCCCGGCGCAACTGGAAAACGCTGCGGAAATCGGCCTGGAACACAACCTCGGGCTGACGTGCGACCCGGTCGGCGGGCTGGTCCAGGTGCCGTGCATCGAGCGCAACGCCATTGCTGCGGTGAAGGCGATCAACGCCGCACAGATGGCCTTGCGCGGCGATGGCGAGCACTTCATCTCGCTGGACCGGGTGATCCGTACCATGCGCGATACCGGCGCTGACATGCACGACAAGTACAAGGAAACCTCCCGCGGCGGCCTCGCCGTCAGCGCCATCGAGTGCTGATCCCGCTGCGCACTTTTCGCTCATTCCTATAGGCCCGCGCCGCTTTTTGGCGCGCGGGCCGACAAGCTTCCCATCTCCCTGGTAACAAATTCCCTAGTACTTGCGGTGACATTCCTACGTGTCGCTTCTGGGCATCTTGTCTCGCAGTGCTACCGATCTGCTCACGACACATCTGGACATGCTTTGCCACGCGCCTTTGCGGGCAGATTTCATGTCGTTGGAAGCCGCTGCTTAGACGTATCACGACGTCGCTTTCAGGATTTATTGAATGCGCATTCAATTTCAGGCACGGCAATTGCGAGAGGAAGCAACATGCCCTGCAATCGAGTCGACAGGGCCCATAACAAAAAAAGCCCACGCCTGGGGCGCAACCTGCTTTGTGTGAGGAGAGATCGCGATGACGTCGTACAACTCCGGGACCCAATCCCAAGCCCGCACACCTCAATCTATCGGCTTCCTGCTGCTGGACAATTTCACCCTCATCTCCCTCGCGTCGGCGGTTGAACCGCTGCGCATGGCCAACCAGCTGTCCGGTCGCGAACTGTACCGCTGGCACACCCTGAGCGTGGATGGCGGTCAGGTGTGGGCCAGCGACGGGTTGCAGATCACCCCGGACGCGGCGATGCACAAGGCGCCCCCGATGGACACCGTGATCGTCTGCGGCGGCATCGGTATTCAACGGACCGTTACCCGCGAACACGTGACCTGGCTGCAGAGCCAGGCCCGCCAGTCGCGCCGCCTGGGGGCGGTGTGCACCGGCAGTTGGGCACTGGCCTGTGCCGGCTTGCTCGATGGTTTCGACTGCAGCGTCCACTGGGAATGCCTGGCGGCGATGCAGGAAGCTTTCCCGCGGGTGAGCATGAGCACGCGCCTGTTCACCCTCGACCGTAACCGCTTCACCAGCTCCGGTGGCACCGCGCCGCTGGACATGATGTTGCACCTGATCAGCCGCGACCATGGCCGCGAGCTATCGGCGGCGATCTCGGAGATGTTCGTCTACGAGCGCATCCGCAACGAACAGGATCACCAGCGTGTGCCGCTCAAGCACATGCTCGGCACCAACCAGCCGAAGCTGCAGGAAATCGTCGCGCTGATGGAGGCCAACCTGGAAGAGCCGATCGACCTCGACGAATTGGCGGTGTACGTGTCGGTGTCGCGCCGGCAACTGGAGCGGTTGTTCCAGAAATACCTGCACTGCTCGCCGTCGCGCTACTACCTGAAGCTGCGCCTGATCCGCGCGCGGCAGTTGCTGAAGCAGACGCCGATGTCGATCATCGAAGTGGCGTCGGTGTGTGGCTTCGTCTCCACGCCACACTTCTCCAAGTGCTACCGCGAGTACTTCGGCATTCCGCCGCGGGATGAGCGCGTGGGTTCGAATACCGCGCAGCAGGTGGCGATGATGCCGATTCCGCAGGCGCTGGTGCTGTCGCCGATGGCCGGGCCGATGACGGCGTTGAGTCAGGCGCGGAACGAGTCGACGTTTGCCAGCGTGAGGTTGTAAGCGGAAAGTCTCTCAGGGCCTCATCGCTGGCGAAGCCTGCGATGAGGCCCTTCAATTCACTGATGAGTGGCCTTGTACTCGGCCAGAGCAGGCAACAACTGCTTTTCAATGGCCTGCCGCACGGCCGGCAAGATGGTCGCCCGCCCGGTGTACATCTGCTCCACCATCCCTTTCAACGCCCGTGCCTGTGGCGCATCCAGCCCGCGCACCGCGTGCTCGCACGCCTGCTCGGCGCTGACCCCGGACGGCGTCTCGAAACCCAGGGCCCGCAGGTGCCCAACCAGGTCTTCCTGATCAATCAAATCCGCATGCATCATGGTGTTTGTCCTTGTGGCAGGTAAGGTCTCGAACCGATTCTGGAAGCGCCCGGCAGACGGGGCAAGGACAGTTTGTCGCGATGGCCGCTTTACCTATGAACAGGTCGTTTTCGGCAAAATCGAGTGACGCGGGAGTGGGCACACTGGGGCCATGCACAGGTTGAGGGCGGTTTGGTCACCACCTTTCTGGCAGGTACAGTTGCTCGCTCTTTGCCCCGGCTGCGTCACGGCTTGCCGGGGCTGTTTTTTGCCTGGCTGAAAAATGAGCGGGCCCCAATCGCTGGCAAGCCAGCGATGAGGCCCGAAAGACTAGCCCGGCAACTTCATGACCCGCCCAACATATTCGGGCACCGGCAAGTCCTGCTGCTCCGCCACGATCCCCTGCAACCTCTCCAACACTTGCGG
Source organism: Pseudomonas sp. Con_6 (assembly GCF_059379395.1). Taxonomy (NCBI): domain Bacteria; kingdom Pseudomonadati; phylum Pseudomonadota; class Gammaproteobacteria; order Pseudomonadales; family Pseudomonadaceae; genus Pseudomonas; species Pseudomonas sp. Con_6. The sequence goes on from NZ_CM182011.1 coordinate 520,202, forward strand.
CGCAAACGCCGCCGACTTCGGCCCCGCCAGGTCGACATGCAGCAGCATCTGCTCGTTCGCCGCCAACGCCTCGTCGAACCCTTCCCGATGCAGGCTGTGATAGAGGTGCACGCGCTTACGGTCATGCCCAAGCACCTGCGTGCGCACTGTCACCTCGGTGCCCAGTTTCACCTCGTGCAGGTAGTTGAGATGACACTCCAGGGTGAACAGCGAATGCCCGGTGGCCTCGCGGTTGTCGCCATCCAGGCCGATGCATTCCATGAACGCATCGGTGGCATAGCTGAAGATCAGCAGGTAGAAGGCATCGCGCAGATGCCCGTTGTAGTCCACCCAGTCCGGCATCAACGGGGTGCGGTAAGTCTGCAAGGCTGGCATCGCGCGTCTCCGTTCAATCGCTGAAGTTCAGGCCATGCTTGGCCTTGGTGCTCTTGACCGCATCCAGCACCGCCAGCAGGCAGTCATCACGATAGCGTTCCAGCGAGGCGATGCTGCGTTCGCCGCGTTGTTCACTGGTACCGTCGACTACTGCGTCGATCAGTTTCTCGGTCAACTCCGGCGCTGGCAGGTAAGTCCAGGGCAATTGCAGCGCCGGGCCGAACTGGGCCATGAAGTGACGCATGCCGGCATCGCCGCCCGCCAGGGTGTAGGTGAGGAAGGTGCCCATGAACGACCAGCGCAGGCCGGCGCCAAAACGGATCGCGTCATCAATCTCGCCAGTGGTCGCCACGCCGTCGTTGACCAGGTGCAGCGCCTCGCGCCACAGCGCTTCGAGCAGGCGGTCGGCGATGAAACCGGGGACTTCCTTGCGCACATGCAGCGGCTGCATGCCCAGCGCGCTGTAGACCTGTTTCGCCGCCTCGATCGCCTCCGGCGCGGTATTGCGTCCGCCGACGATTTCCACCAGCGGTAGCAGGTACACCGGGTTGAACGGATGCCCGACCACGCAGCGCTCGGGATGGCTGGACGACTCGTAGAACTCGCTGGGCAGCAGGCCCGAGGTGCTGGAGGCGATCAGTGCATTCGGTTTGGCCGCAGCGCTGATCTTGCCGTGCAGATCGAGCTTCAGCTCAAGGCGTTCCGGCGCGCTTTCCTGGATGAAATCGGCGTCGCGCACGCATTCCTCGATGGTGGTGACGAAGCGCAGGCGCGACTGCGATGCACCGGGTTTCAGGCCCTGCTTTTCCAGGGCCGGCCAGGCATTGGCGATACGCTTGCGCAGGGCTTCTTCGGCGCCGGGCGCGGGGTCCCAGGCCACCACGTCGAGGCCGTTGGCCAGGGCGCGGGCGACCCAGCCGCTGCCGATCACGCCGCTGCCGAGGGCGGCGAAGGTCTTGATGTCGGTAATGAAGCTCATGAAATTCTCCTGGGGATCAGCGACGGGTCAGGTTCATCTTGGCGCGGCCTTCGGCGGGGGTGAGGACCCGGGCGCCAAGGCGGTGAAGGATTTCGGCGGCGCGTTCCACCAGTTGGCCGTTGCTGGCCAGCACGCCTTTTTCCAGCCACAGGTTGTCTTCCAGGCCGACCCGCACGTTGCCGCCGAGCAGCACCGCCTGCGCGGCCATCGGCATCTGCATGCGACCAATGCCGAAGCCGGCCCAGGTCACGTTCGGCGGCAGGTTGTCGACCATGGCTTTCATGGTGGTGGTGTCCGCCGGCGCGCCCCACGGGATGCCCAGGCACAGCTGGAACAGCGGGTCGTCGAGCAGGCCTTCCTTCATCATCTGCTTGGCGAACCACAGGTGGCCGGTGTCGAAGATTTCCAGCTCGGCCTTCACACCCAGTTCGGTGATGCGCTTGGCGCCAGCGCGCAGCTGGCTCGGGGTGGAGACGTAGATGCTGTTGCCGTCGCCGAAGTTGAGGGTGCCGCAGTCCAGGGTGCAGATTTCCGGCAGCAGGGCCTCGACGTGGGCCAGGCGTTCCAGCGGGCCGATCAGATCGGTACCGGCGCCGAACTCCATGGGCATCTCGCCCGGTCCGATCTCCAGGTCGCCGCCCATGCCGGCGGTGAGGTTGACGATGATGTCGACGTCGGACTCGCGGATGCGCTCCATCACCTCGCGGTACAGGTTGACGTCGCGGCTGAAGCGGCCGGTCTCGGGATCGCGGACGTGGCAGTGGACCACGGTGGCGCCTGCCTTGGCTGCTTCCACGGCGGCCTCGGCGATCTGTTTCGGGGTGACCGGGACTAAGTGGCTCTTGCTGGCGGTGTCGCCAGCGCCGGTGAGGGCGCAGGTGATGATGACGTCGTGGTTCATTGCGGGATCCTTCAGGCGTGTCGGGGCTGCGCGGGACGGGGTGTCCGCGAGTTCTTTGGTTGTCTGGGAGGGCCTCATCGCTGGCAAGCCAGCTCCCACAGGGGACTGTGTAAACCGGACCTGTGGGAGCTGGCTTGCCAGCGATAGCGGTGGATCAGTTGGCAGTGAGCTTGAGGTTGTCCGCCGCCGGCTTGCCGTCGAAGGTGGTCACGCCTTCGAGCCAGCGCGCCTTGTCCTCGGGATGGTCCTTGAGCCACTGCCGCGCCGATTCCAGTGCGTCCTTGTGGTCGAGCAGCGGCTGCATCATCCGGCTCTCGTCCTCGGCGCTGAAGGTCAGGTTGGCCAGCAGGCGGCTGGCGTTCGGGCAACGGCTGGCGTAGTCCGGCGCGGTCACCGTCCACACCGTGGCACGGCCTTCGTCCGGGCCGAGGGCGTTTTCGCTGCCGCTGAGGTATTCCATGTCGATGTTCACGTTCATCGGATGCGGCGCCCAGCCGAAGAACACCACCGCTTCCTTGCGCCGCACGGCGCGGTCGACAGCGGCGAGCATGCCGGCCTCGCTGGACTCCACCAGCTGGAACTTGCCCAGGCCGAACTGGTTCTTGGCGATCATCGCCTTGATCTGCGTGTTGGCGCCGGAGCCCGGTTCGATGCCATAGATCTTGCCGCCCAGCTCCTTCTCGAATTTTTGAATGTCGGCAAAGGTTTTCAAGCCCTTGTCTGCCAGGTACTTGGGCACGGCGAGGGTGGCGCGGGCGTCGCTCAGGCTCGGTGCGTCGAGGACCTTGACCTGGCCTGCATCGACGAACGGGGTGATGGTCTGGGTCATGATCGGGTTCCAGTAACCCAGGAACAGGTCCAGGCGCTGGTCACGGATGCCGGCGAAGATGATCTGCTGCGAGGCGCTGGTCTGTTTGGTCTGGTAGCCGAGGCCGTCGAGCAGAACCTGGGTCATGGCGCTGGTGGCCATCACATCGGTCCAGTTGACGACGCCCAGGCGGACGTTCTTGCAGGCGGCCGGTTCTGCGGCCATCACGTTGGTGCTGAGGATTGCGGTACCGACGAGCATCAAAAGCGAACGACTGATCGATTGCATGGTGGCTCCTCCAACGGCAGTTCTAATTGTTATGGGGGGCGGCTTCTGCGAGCCGTGGTGCTCAAGTTACGCGGGGATGGCCCGATGAAATCGCACTCTGGCGACCAGCGCTTGCACAGTGGCGACCTGCGGAGTATTAACCCTGATTCCCCGTTCAGCGAGACGGCGCCATGCCTCAGGAATTCCACTTTCTGCTGTTGCCCGGTTTTTCCGCCCTTGGCTTCATTTCGGCGCTGGAACCGCTGCGGGTGGCCAACCGCTTTCGCGCCGGGCTGTATCGCTGGCGGGTGCTGAGCCTGGACGGTGGGGCGGTGCTGGCGAGCAACGGCATGTCGGTGAACGCCGATGGTCCGCTGGAGGGGCTGGAGAAGGGCGCGACCCTGCTGGTGGTGGCCGGCTTCGAACCCTTGCAGAACTACGGCCCGGCGCTGGCGCACTGGTTGCGCAAGCTCGACCACGACGGCGTGGTGCTGGGCGGTATCGACACCGGCACCCTGGTCCTGGCCGAGGCCGGTCTGCTCGATGGCCACCGGGTGACCCTGCACTGGGAAGCGCTGGAGGCCTTCAAGGAACGCTATCCGCGCCTGGAAGCGACCCAGGAGCTGTTCGAGGTGGACCGCCGGCGCATCACCTCGGCGGGCGGCACCGCCTCCATCGATTTGATGCTCGACCTGATCGGCCAGGCGCACGGCGCCGAGCTGGCGATCCAGGTATCCGAGCAGTTCGTGCTGGGCCGCATCCGCCCGCGCCAGGACCACCAGCGCATGCAGATCGCCTCGCGCTACGGCATCAGCAACAGCAAGCTGGTGCAGGTGATCGGCGCCATGGAACGGAATACGGAAACGCCGCTGAACACCCTCGACCTGGCCGATTCGGTGCAGGTCAGCCGACGCCAGCTGGAGCGCCTGTTCCGCCTGCACCTGAACGACACCCCCAGCGGCTTCTACCTGCGCCTGAGGCTGGACAAGGCGCGGCAACTGCTGCGCCAGACCGAGATGAGCGTGCTGGAGGTGAGCATCGCCTGTGGCTTTGACTCACCTTCGTATTTCACCCGGAGCTACCGGGCGCGGTTCCAGCGGTGTCCGCGGGAGGATCGGCGGGCGGTCAGCGGCGGGTGAACAGGTTCTACACGCCCTCCGGCAACAGCGTCCGCGGCAAGGTAAAGCCCTTGAACAGCGGCTGGGTGAACGGGTTGTCGGCCTTGTCGGTACTGATGCGATAGCGCATGCCGCCGTCCGGTGCGGCGAAGCTGAGGTCCACGCTGGTGCTGGTGGTGCCGTTGAGCCTGGCCTGGCTCAGCAGGCGATAGAGCGACCACGGCCCGCGATGGACCAGGCCGCTGCTGCTGCCGGCCGCATTGACCAGGCTCATGCGGCTTTCGTTGTTCGGCGCCAGGGTGTTGGGCCAGATCAGCGCCGTGCTGGTGGTCGGGCCATGGTTGTAGGTGACCAGTTGCCCTTCGATGCTGATCGAGCTGCTGCGCTTGGTCGGCGCCAGCCCCAGCGGCTCGATGTAGAACTGCACCCCGAGCAGCCCGCGGCTGTTGAAGAAGGCGTCGCGGATACGGTCGGCAGACTGCAGGCGCTCCTGCACGTCCGCTCGCACCAGGTAACCACCGAGTCGCTCGGAGTAGAGCGCTTCGAGGTTGTCTTCGAGGAACAGGTCGAGGTACTGCTCGCGGAAGCGCTGCAACCGACCCTGCGGGCCGAAGAACGCGGTGAAATCCTCCAGCGAGGTTTCTTCCCGGCTGGCCGGATTGAAGGGATAGCGCCCGGCCAGGCGCTCGCGGTAGAAACGATGGACGTCGTGGTCCCAGCGCCGCTCCAGTTCGCGCAACGCCTCCACCAGGATCACCCGGGAAGACTCATCGGCCAGCTTGGCGACCTGGCGGTTGAGCGGCTCGGGTAGCCCGGCGGCGATCCTCTGCAGGTTGGCGATCGGGTCGGGGCCTTTCAGGGAGAAGCGTTCCACCATCAGGGCGAGGGCGGCCTTGCTGCGGTCGGGGCTGTCGTGGACGACGCGTACCTTGTCCTGCACGCTGCCGATCGCCAGCATGGTTTCCTCCAGATAGGACGCCCGCTCGCCCCGGTCCTCCAGCAATTGGTTCAGCGGCGCGAAGGCCCGGGCGATCTCCAGGGTCAGCGGGGTCTGGGGGGTGTCCTTGTCAGGCTCGGCTGCCTTCTCCAGCAGATCGGCTCCGGCGACGTCCCCGATAGCGGGGGTGGCCCGGACGGCAAGTTCACTGTTGTCGCGTACCGTTTCCAGCAAGCGACGCAATGGCGCAGCGGGACCGGTGACACTGCCCAGGAGGCCGACGGCATCGGCGATATCGTTGAAGTCGCGTACTTCGAGCTGGCTGAGGTTGCGCTGCCAGGTGTCGACGTAGGCGCGGCTATAGATCGCCTGGATCCGGGTGGCGAGAATGGCCTTGTCGGCTTGCGAATAGTCGATGCCGTTGCGTTCGCCCAGCGCCCACTGGTCGATCATGGCCAGCTCGGTAAGGTCGTCGCCATGGCGGGCGAAGTAGCTGCGGTAGCCGCTGGCGGTCAGCAAGGCATCGATACGGCCATCGGAGGCCGGCCCTTCGCTCTGGTAGACGATATCGAAGGCCGGGCCGATTTCGTTGCGCAGGTCCAGCGGCGAGCGTTGCGCGGCCCCGGCCTCCTGGCGCAGGGTCATGTACACCCGCTCCGGCAGGGGAATCTGCTGCAGATGCCGCTGGACCACGGCAACCCGCTCCTGGTACTGCGGCAACTGCGTATCGACGTAGCGCATGGCGTATTGCAGGTGGCGCATCAGCGCGCTCTGGGTGCCGTCCTCGCCAGGGAACGCCCGTTGCCAATACGCCGCCATCCAGTCCTCGACCACCGGCACACGGCGGTTGGGGCGGTCTTCGATCATCCGGTAGACCCGCAGGGCCGCGAGCTGGGCGTCGCCGTCCAGGTCGGAGCCGTCCAGCGACTCCATCACGCCGCTGGCCAGGGCCGGCAGGAAGCGTTGCGAAAGCAGGGACAGATAGGCTTCGTCGACCTTCGGACCTATCGCCCGGCCCTGGTACAGGCCCATGTTGGCCAGCACCGGCCAGGCATTGCGGTAGTTGCCATAGACGGCGACGGCATTGCTGATCTGGTCCAGCGGTTGCAGGAGGTTGCCGGCGCTGGGGTCGAGGGTGCCGTCGATGGCGCTGGCGCTGAAGTCGCGGCTGCGCTCCATGACGCTCAAGGCCTTGTCGCGGTTGACGGTGTAGTAGTGGTACCAGCCGCCGATGATCAGCGCGCTGCCCAGGGAGGCGATGCCGAAATGCAGGGCCAGGGCGTGTTTCTTCTGTATCAGCACCCGCGGGTTGTCGCCGGCCAGGCCAGATTCGGGGTAGATGATGCGCTGGAACAGTTGCTGGGCAAAGTAGACGACGGAGCGTCCGCTGGGATGCATCTTGTTGGCCGGTTCGCGCAGGCTGTAGCCCTGCGCCGCCGAGGCCACGAAGGCGTTGTTGAGCACGCCTTGCTGGTACACCGAGGAGAAGAACACGCCGCGTGGCAGGGACGGGGTGACGAAGCGGTCGCTGCCCATCACATCGGCGAGGAAGTCCAGCAACACCGGACGCAGGCCGGACAGTTGCCGTGCCAGCGAGTACAGGGCTTCCCGCTGCTCGGTTTCGCCGGCCTGGGCCATGGCGTCGAAGACATGCTCGTTCAGGCGGACCAGGAACCCGTCGTAGCGCGCGCCCAGCTCATCGAGCCAGGCATCGTAGTCCTTGAGTGAATCCAGGCTGAAGTTGAAACCGAGGATATCCTCCCGTGCCGACCTGGGCAGCCGGGCAAACAGGGGCTCGAAACCTTCGAGCAGATCGAACTTGCTGAGCACCACATAGAGCGGTGGACGGGTGCCCAGCTCGCGGCTGAGCTCGATCAGCCGTGCCCGCAGCAGCACGGCCAGGGCCTTGCGGTCACTGGGTTTCTGGTTCAGCAGGGTCACCAGGCTGACCATCAGGACCACACCGTTCAGCGGCCGGCGGCTGCGATTGCGACCCAGCCAGCTGACGAAGCCGGCCCACAGGCGCGGGTGCAGGTCTTGCGGCAAGCCGCCCGTGACCGGCTGCTGTGCACCGCCTGCTGCACTGGGCTGGCTGATGAGTTCACCGGGAGGGTCGATCAGTACCGCCTGGTCGCCGATGCACCAGTCGATCGTGTAGAGCCGGTCTGGATCGTCGTCGTGGCGCCAGTTGCCGGCCTTCATTTCGCCGCTCAGGGAAAAGCTCTGGTTGGAGCGGTTGACGAAGCTGGTCTTGCCTGAGTTTTCCTGCCCCAGTACCAGGTACCAGGGGATCTGGTACAGGGCATTGCGACCCTTGAGGTTGGCCTGGAGCAGCGCGAGGTTGCGGTCGAGGTCGCGCTCCTGGGCTTCGATGTAGCGCAGGCAGAGGTCGTCTTGTACTTCCTTGTCGTGCTTGCGCTCTGCCTCCAGCAGCCGGGTGCGGCGGCGCAGATGAAGCGCCCAGCCCAGCAGCGGGATGACCAGTACCACGAGCGTGGCCAGGACCCGTGCCACCAGGCTTGCGAGCGGTCGGTAGTCGGCCAGGGTCCAGCGGGGGCCGAGCCACCAGATGGCGATCATGGCCAGGACCAGGGCCCCAGCCAGCATGAGTGGCAGGCCGGGCTTGAGCCAGCGCAGGACGGGCTGGCCATATCGTTGCAGGTTGGACCAGAGGGTCTCCATGGCGATGCTCCTGTTCAATGCTTGTGTTGTTCGCCAGCCGGGGTGTGTTGCACCAGCAATGCGTAGAGTTCCGGCTCCCAGGCGGGGAGGGTGACGCTGTCCATGACGCTGCGAGCCCGCGCATACAGGCCCTCGGCCAGCCAGCTCAGCCCGCGGGAGGCGAGCAGCTCGGCGGCGATGGCCATCACATGGCAGGAATGGCGCGGGTCGGGGTTGCGCTGCTGGGTCGATTCGAGGGTGCGCAGCATCGATTCCACGCCCGTGGTGTCGAGCAGCAGGCTCAGTTCGTCGCGCAAGGCCGGATATTCCAGTCCGGTGCCGGCCCCTGCGTTTTGCGTGGACCCACTCAGCCAGGCCTGGGTGTCGTCATCGATGAAGGGACGGCCATCGGAAAATGCCAGTGCGGTCAAGGCCGGCAGGCGGGTGACGAAACGTTCGCTGGCCTGGCGAATGGCTTCGGCGACCCGCGGCATGTCCAGCTTGCGGGCGACCTCCGCCGACAGGAAGCTGCCGCGCAGCCAGTACGGGGAGGCGGTCACGCTGCGCTCGATCCGCTGCAGCAGCGTCGGGCTGATGTCGTTGCCGTGCAGGGCCTTGTCATAGTCGCTCACCAGGTCCACGGGGGCGGCCATCAGCTCCGTGCGGTTCTCGTTGCGCGCCGGAGGCGCCTGGAGCAGGTGGGCCCACAGGGCGAAGCGGCGCAGCAGGTAGCCGGTCGGGTCATACAGGTCCTGGTGGTTGATGAATTCTGCGGCGGTGAGCAGCGAACGGCGGTTTTCCCGTTCATTGCCCGGCAGAGGTTGCGGGGGAGTGAGGAAGGTCTCGGCCAGCGCGTCGTTGCCCGTGGGCAGGCTGACCCTGGACGCGGTCACCTCCGGGGCACTGCTGGCTTCGCTGTACTGGCGCAGCTTGCTTTCCAGCCGGCTCAGGTCTGCCACCTTCAGCCCGGCCAGCGCGGCGCTGGCCTGGAGGCTGTCGAGTGCCTGCTGGGCAGCCTTGTAGAAGTCCTCGGCATAGCCCTTGCGCGCAAGCCCCGGCAGGGCGTCGCCCAGTCGTTCCAGGTAATTCCCGACCAGGCGGCGCTTGCCCAGGTAGCCCGTGGGCCCCGGCTTGGGGTGACCGGTTTCCCAGTACTTCTCCACCATGCCGGCCAGGATGCCGGCGACGTCGGCCCAGCCGCGCCAGCTGTTGGTACGCAGGTGGGCCGTCATCAGATGGCCGGCGATGCGGAAGTGCTTGCAGTGTTCGTTCAGGTAGCGCCGTGCGCTGAGATCGACGAACTCCCAGTCGATGGCACGCTCCTGCAGGCCGCCCAGCTTGACCATCTCGTGGTCGATGTCCTGGAACAGCGGGTCTTCGGCATCGAAGGTGCCTGCTGGCTGGCTTGCATGCAGCGGGCTCAGCAGCGCCTTGAGGTCCAGTGGGGGAAGTTGCTTCACCAGTGACATGCCTCCCGCTGCCTGGACATATGCCTGGCCAGGGCCCGGGCATCGAAGGCCATGCCGTCGAACGCAGCGTGATCGCTTTCGATCTGCAGTCGTTCGCCCGGTCGGGTCAGCTGTCTCAGTTGCTCGATGGCCACCAGGCCGCGGCCCGCATCGCTGACCGTGCCGTCTTCCAGTACTTGCCAGGTGCGCCTGGGCGTTACAGGGCGGCCGTCCAGCAGGAGCCGGATGTCGATGTGGTTCACCGGCAATGGCTCGGCACTCAGCAACTGCAGCCGGGAAATGTTCGACAGGCAACTGATCGCCAGGTAGGTGTCGGGCGCGGTGCCGGTCAGCGCCGGGACCGTGATCATGACCTTGTCCTGTCCTGGCAGGGCATCCGCGCTGCGGGTGATCCTCGACCCGGTCTCCTCGGGCTGGCGTCCTGCTTCGTTGGCCTCGACCAGAAGCCTGATGGCGGGCACCTTGACCACGGGTTCGGTGGCTGGCGATGGAAGGGAAGGATCGCCGGGCGGTGTTCCGGCCGCTGCATCGAAGCAGGCAAGACGTTCGAGTGCCGAAGTGATCCGGGTGCAGTCGTGGGTTGCCGCAGTGGCGGGCTCGTTGCTGTCGCAGCCCACCAGCAGGGTGGCCGTCAGCAGTGTCAGTCGCATCAGTTTCATGCGTCCTCCGGGCTCAGGCCAATGTCGCCGCGAAGGCGCCATCGTTCCAGTCCAGTTCTGCACGCTGGAAGCGTTCACCGCGAGACAGGTTCTGCAGTACCGCCAGCGACAGGGGCGGGAGCAACTCGCCATCGATGATCGCATCGAGCATGCGTGCGCCGTTGCGATGCCGGGCGCAACGCGTCTGCAGTTCGTTGCGGGCGCTGCCGGTGATCGTCAGGGTGGCCTGGTGACGTTGGTCGAGTTGCTGCTGCAAGCGCTGCAGGCGGGTGTCGATGATCTCGTCGAGCACCTCCTCGTTCAGGTAGCGATACGGCACGATCTGCATCCGTGCCAGCAGCGCCGGCTTGAAAAACGCCGCGAGACGCTGGCGCAGCGCATCGCCATCCAGGTCCCGCAGCGTTTCGTCATCCTGGTCGAAGCCCAGGTTGGAAGTGAGGAAGAACAGCACGTTGCGGCAGTCGATGCGGCGGCCTTCGCCGTCGTTCAGTTCACCCTTGTCGAAGGCCTGGTAGAACAGGTCGAGCACATCCGGATGGGCTTTCTCCACCTCGTCGAGCAGCACCACCGAATACGGCTGCTTGCGGATGGCCTCGGTGAGCACGCCTCCTTCGCCGTAGCCCACATAGCCGGGTGGGGCGCCCAGCAGGCGGGAGACGGTGAACTTCTCCTGGTACTCGGACATGTTGATGGTGGTGAGGAAGCGCTCGCCGCCGAACAGCGAGTCGGCCACTGCCAGGGCCGTCTCGGTCTTGCCGACCCCGCTGGGGCCTGCCAGCAGGAAGGCGCCCATGGGCGTGCCTGGACGGCGCAGGTCTGCCAGTGCGGTGAGCAGGTGCCGGTAGAGGGTGTCCAGGGCGGCGTCCTGGCCCTTGATGCGCTGTCTCAGGTCAGCCGGCAGGCGCTCCACGCGGGCCATCTGGTCGCTGCTGATGGTGGTGGCGGGAATGCCCGTCCAGTCGGCGATGACCTGGGCGATCTGCTGCGCCCCGACATCGGCGTGGATCAGGGCGCCTTCGCGCTGGAGGTCGGCCAGCTGTCCGACCTTGTCTGCCAGCAACCGGGGCGAGTCCTCGCTGTTGGCCCGCAGTGCAACGATCTCGTCCACCAGGGCTTTCTGTCTTGCCCATTGCTGGCCCAGCTGTTCGATGTCGAGTTCGAGGGTCTTGCGCTTCCCGGCCAGCACCTCCAGTTGCCCTGGGACGATCTGGCGGCCAGCGCGTTCGTCGCGTAGCAGTTGGGTGGACTCGGCGTCGATCTGCCAGAGCTGGTTTTCCAGCGCGCCAAGCCGGCGTGGCGGCTCGGCCAGGGCCGAGGCGACCCGGGCGCAGGCAGTATCGAGTACGTCGATAGCCTTGTCCGGTAGCTGGCGCCCGCACAGGTAGCGGTCCGACAGGGCGGCGGCGGCCTGCAGCGCCTCGTCTGCGATGAACACCTGGTGCGTCGCCTCGTACACCGGGCACAGGCCACGCAGGATGTGCACGGCCTGTTCGGCAGATGGCTCCTCCAGCCTGACCGGCTGGAAGCGGCGGGCCAGCGCCGGATCCTTCTCGAAATACTTCTTGTACTCCGACCAGGTGGTTGCCGCGATGGTGCGCAGTTCGCCCCGGGCCAGGGCCGGTTTCAGCAGGTTGGCGGCATCGCTGCCGCCGGCGCTGTTGCCGGCACCGATCAGGGTATGGGCTTCGTCGATGAACAGGATGATCGGACGTGGGGAGCGCTTGATCTCGTCGATGACCGCCTTCAGGCGCTTCTCGAACTCGCCCTTCACCGAAGCGCCGGCCTGCAGGGCGCCGAGGTCCAGCCCCCAGAGTTCGACCTTGAGCAGCGCCTCGGGCACGCGGCCCTGCACGATACGCAGGGCCAGGCCCTCGACCACCGCGCTTTTGCCGACCCCGGCATCGCCCACCACGATGGGGTTGTTCTTGCGCCGGCGGGCAAGGATATCGACCATCAGGTCCATCTCCGCATCGCGACACAGCACAGGGTCCAGGCGGCCGGCCCGGGCCTGGGCGGTGAAGTCGTGGCCGAACCGGGCCAGCGCGCTGTCCTCGCCGGGCAGGCCTGGCAGGGGCGCTGATTCAGGTGTCGCCTGCAGGGCTTCCGTCGACGTCGCCAGCAGTGTCGCGAAGCCTTTGCGCAATGCCTCGCGGTTGATCTCGTCGAACAGCCGGATCGCCGCCAGCGGCAGATAGCGTGCCGGGTTTAGCAAGGCGGCGAGGAACACCGCGCCGCTACGGATATGCGGCTGCTCCAGTTCGACCGAACTGAGCAGCCAGGCGTCCTGCAGGACCTCGATGAGCAGCGGCGAGAAAGAGGGGTATTGGTCGTGGCCGGCGTAGCGGGCTTCGAACGCGCTGGACAACGCCTGCCGAACGGCCTCGACGGCAATGCCCGCGTTGCCGAGCGTGACGCGGACATCGCAGGCGGGCTGGTCGAGGAACGCCGTCAGCACATGCGCGACGGTCACCTCTGCGCCACCCTGGCTGATACACAGGTTGCCTGCCTCTTCCAGTGCCTGTCGGCAACAGGGGCTCAGACGTTCTAATAGCGCAGCCGGATCGACCGTGATCATTGTTGGAATTCACCTTTCATAAGCAGGAATCACTTCCCTGTTGCGCGCAAGTCCATTATCGAAGGACTGTCTTCAGCATCTTGCGGCGCCCGTTTTAGTTGAAATTGCATGGCCGGAAAATCGGCGCGCAACAGTCTGGGAAGAAAGCATCAAAGTCGACTGCTCGTATATAGGAATATTCCGATGGTTTTATGGAAAATTCCCTCAAGTCAAACTTCAAAAATTTGAGGACGCTTCCTTCAATTTCTTAGGAGAATTCCTATTTTTTTGCTGTTTGGCTGCGCTTTAGTCTTGGCGGCGCCTGTGGGCTGGTGCGCCAGCCCCGGCGGATTACTTGCTGGTGCCAGTTCGGAAGCGGACGGCGCGAATCAGATTTTTTTGAAATTTTATGTAACTGGATGAGTTCGCTGATCCTGTGGATTTCATTGCGCCTTCATATAGGCGCTGCTGCGAGTCAAGAACAACTAAAGCGGACTTCCAAAGGAAAAGGAGAAGTGCCTGATGGCGAATAAAAGAGGTTCTATTGCCCCGAAGGAGCGCATCAATATCACTTACGTTCCTGCCACCAATGGCGAGCAGGAGGAGGTCGAGCTTCCTCTTCGGTTGCTGGTGACGGGGGACTTCATCGGGCGTGAAGAAGACATTGCGCTCGAAGACCGGATTGCGGTCCGGATCGACAAGGACAATTTCAACGATGTCATGGCCGAGCGCGATATCGGCTTCAAGGAAAGCCTCCCCAACACCCTGTCAGGGGGCGCGGACGACACGCTGGATGTCGATCTCAGGTTCCGCTCCATCGATGACTTCAGCCCGGACGCCATCGCCCGGCAGATCCCCGAACTGAACAAGCTGCTGGAGCTGCGCGAGGCGCTGGTCGCCCTCAAGGGGCCCCTGGGCAATGTCCCGGAATTCCGCAAGCAGCTGCAGGCCATGCTGGGTGACGAGGCGGCGCGCGGCCAGCTCGCCAGGGAGCTGGAAGCCGTGCTGGGCGAAAGCCAGGGCTGAACCGGCGCGAGACATTCATCCATTCAGGTTTCAAAGGACATGAGCATGACAAACGCGCACTCCGCTGCCGTAGAACAACAAGACTCCCTTCAGGAAGGTGGCCTGCTGGCCCAGATCCTCGCCCGCACGCGAATCGAGCCCAGCCAGGAAGGCTATGCCATTGCCGAGCGCGGCGTGGCGGCCTTCATCGCCGAGATGCTCAAGTCTTCCGACCGGCAGCAGCCCATCAACAAGCAACTGGTCGACCAGATGCTGGCTCAGATCGATGCGCGGATCGGCAAGCAGATGGACGTCGTCCTGCACAACCCTGGATTCCAGGCGCTGGAGTCGAGCTGGCGGGGGCTCCGGTTCCTTGTCGATCGCACCGACTTCCGTGAAAACACCCTGATCGACGTGCTGCATGTGACCAAGAGCGAGCTGCTGGACGACTTCGAAAACGCCAGCGACATCACCCGCAGCGGCCTCTACCGTCACGTCTACAGCGCAGGCTACGGCCAGTTCGGTGGTTCGCCGGTGGGTTGCATGGTCAGCAACTACACCTTCGGTCCGTCGGCTCCCGACATCAAGCTGCTCGGCTACGTCGCCTCCGTCGGCGCCATGGCGCACGCGCCGTTCCTCGGTGCTGCGGGCCCGGAAATGTTCAACCTGGATTCCTTCCAGGCGCTGCCCAACCTCAAGGAAGTGAAGGACATCTTCGACGGCCCGCGCTTTACCAAATGGCGCGCCCTGCGGGACTCCGAGGATGCCCGCTACCTTGGCCTGAGCATGCCGCGCTTCCTGCTGCGCCAGCCCTACGATCCGCTGGAAAGCCCGGTACGCAGCTTCGACTATCGCGAGACCATCGACGGCAACCACGACAACTATCTCTGGGGCAACACATCGTTCGCCCTGGCGAGCCGCATCGTCGACAGCTTCGCCCGCTACCGCTGGTGCCCGAACATCATCGGCCCGCAGTCCGGTGGCACCGTCGATGACCTGCCCGTGCACCTGTACGAGTCCCTCGGCCAGCTCCAGGCCAAGATCCCCACCGAAGTGCTGGTCTCCGACCGCCGCGAGTTCGAACTGTCGAGCGAAGGCTTCATCCCGCTGACCATGCGCAAGGGCAGCGACAACGCGGCGTTCTTCTCGGCCAACTCGGTCCAGCGCCCCAAGGTCTTCGCCAAGACCCCGGAAGGCCAGGCCGCGCAGACCAACTACATGCTGGGTACGCAACTGCCCTACATGATGATCATCAACCGCCTGGCCCACTACCTGAAGGTCCTCCAGCGCGAGCAGATCGGCAGCTGGAAGGAGCGTCCGGACCTGGAGCGCGAGCTCAACAACTGGATCCGCCAGTACGTTGCCGACCAGGAAAGCCCTTCCTCCGATGTGCGCAGCCGCCGGCCGCTGCGCGCGGCGCAGATCCAGGTGCACGACGTCGAGGGTAATCCGGGCTGGTACCAGGTGTCGCTGTCGGTCCGCCCGCACTTCAAGTACATGGGCGCCAACTTCGAGCTGTCGCTGGTCGGCCGGCTCGACAAGGAATGACGGTGAACCCCAGGGGATCGTCCGTCTCGGCTCCGGCCAGCCTGTTCCAGCGGCTGGAACCGGACCATCCACCGCGGCGCTTGCACAACCGTCAGGCGCAGGCCGCCGAACGGATCCTGGCGATCAAGCACAACCTTGAGCAATTGCTCAATGCCCGTCGGGGTGGCTCGCAGAGCTGCCCCGACCTGGGCCTGCCCGACATGAACGATGCGGGCAACGGCCAGCTGGAGCTGAGGAACCGGATCTGCCAGGACATTGGCGAAATGATCACGCGCTACGAACCGCGGGTCCGGGTCCTGGAGGTACGCCCTCTGGCTGCCGCCGAACAGCCGCAGGGCCTGTGTTTTCGCCTGCATTGCCAGATCCCGCTGGTGGAGGCGGCCGAGCAGGTGGAGATCGACCTGCTGGTTCATCAGCGGCAACAACGGATCCAGGTGTTGTGAGCACCACAGTCAGGGAGGCTGGATGTCACTGAAGAGCAAGTTTCGCGACGAGCTGGATTATCTGCGCCGGCTCGGGCGCGTGTTTTCCCGCAACAACCCGCAACTGGCCAGGTTTCTCGGCGAGGAGGCCAGCGACCCGGATGTCGAGCGGTTGCTGGAGGGCTTCGCGTTCCTCACGGCCAGGCTGCGCCTGAAGATCGAGGATGACTTTCCCGAACTGACCCATTCCTTGCTGCAACTGCTGTGGCCGAACTACCTGCGTCCGCTGCCCAGCGCCACCATCATGCAGTTCTCACCTGCGGACCGCTCGGTCACCGTGCGCCAGCGTATCGCCAGGGGCACCCGCGTGGGCTCGCTCGGTGTCGACGGCGTCGCGTGCCAGTTCCGCACCTGCTCCCACGTCGATATCTATCCGCTGCAGATCAGCCAGATCAGCGACGTGCATTCCCTGGAGAAGTCGACGGTGCGGGTCGACCTCGCGACCCTGAGCCAGAACCCGCCCGATACCTACGACTGCGACCGCCTGGACTTCTACCTGAGCGGCAGCGACTACTGCGCCCGGACCTTGTACCTGTGGCTGTCCTGCTACCTGGACCATGTGCGCCTGGAGTGCGATGGCCTGGTCAGGCACATTCCTGCCAGCCAGATCCTGTTTCCCGGATTCAGCCCGGACGAGGCCTTGCTGCCCTACCCGAAGAACGCCCTGGATGGCTACCGCATCCTGCAGGAGTACTTCCTCTTTCCCCGGCGCTACTTCTTCTTCGGACTCACCGGCCTGCGTGCCCTGTGGCCTGCCACCAGCACGCAGCGCATTCGCCTGGAGTTCCGCTTCACCCGGCCCATGCCCAACGACATCCGCATACAGACCGGGGACATGGCCTTGTACTGCGCGCCCGCCATCAATCTCTTCGAGCATGACGCCGAGCCGGTCCGGCTCACCGGCAAGACCCTCGATCATCGTGTGCGCCCGGCGGGCCAGCGTCCCGATGCCTACGAGATCTTCAGCATCGATCACGTCGACGGCTGGAAAAGCGAGGCCTCCGATCAACCTGGTGCCTGGCTGCGGACCTACCAGCCGTTCGAGTCGCTGCGCCACCAGATCGACTTCGAGCGGGGGCAAACCGTCCTCTACTACCGCACGCGCATTGCCCAGTCGCTGCTGAACGCCGGTATCGAGCACCGGGTTTCATTCGTGCGCAGCGATGAACAGCACTACATCGGGCGGGAGGAAACCGTCTCCTTCTCGCTGACCTGCAGCAACCGCGACCTGCCGCAGGCACTGGCAGCAGGCGACATCTGCGTACGCACCGGGGATGTGCCGACCTTCGTCGAGTGCCGCAACCTGACCGCGCCGACCCCTTCGTACCGGCCCGTGCTGGATGGCGACCTGCTGTGGACGCTGATCTCCAACCTGTCGCCCACCTACCTGTCGCTGCTCTCGGCCGAGCCCTTGAAGGCGGTTATCCGTGCCTACGACTTCGCCGCCCACCATGACCTGCAGCGCTCCCGCGCCACGCAGATGCGCCTGGGCGCCCTGCAGGACGTGCAGACCGCGCCCATCGACCGGATGTTCAAGGCGCTGCCCATCCGTGGCTTGCGCACCCTGGTCAAGCTCGACCAGGACGGATTCTCCTGCGAGGGCGACCTGTACCTGTTCGGCACGGTGCTCAGCCATTTCCTGTCGGTGTACGCCAGCATTTCCTCCTTCCACGTGCTGGAAGCCACCAACCTCAAGAACCAGGAGCACTACGCATGGCCGATGCGCAGCGGCACGCAGCCCCTGATCTGAGCGGGCACCTGCTCGATACCGCCCGGGGGTACGACTTCTTCTGTCTGCTCGAACGCCTGCATGGCTTGCATGACGATGACCTGGAGTCCGCCGATGCCTGCGCCCCTGAGCGCCAGCGCATTTTCCTGAGCAATTTCGCCGGTGTCGGGTTTCCCGCCTCGGACGTTGCCCTGGCGCGGCGTCTCGATGATGCCCTGCCGCATCAGTACCTGGTGCAGGCGACCTTCCTCGGCATGCACGGTCCCGACTCGCCGCTGCCGTCGTACTACCTCGAACGCCTGGCCTACGAGGCCGGGCAGGGCGAAGGCATCCGCCCGGCATTCTTCGATTTCTTCAACCACCGCCTGCTGACCCTGCTGCACCAGGCCTGGCGCAAGTACCGGCATTACATCCGCTTCCGTCCAGGGGCGAGCGACCGGCTTTCGCAACGCCTCTTCGCCCTGGTCGGGCTCAAGGACACCGCCATTCGCGGCGCCACCCCGATTGCCTGGAGCCGCCTGCTCAGCTTCGCCGGTGCGGTGGTGCACCGCAGTCGCTCGCCGGACATGGTCGCCGGGCTGGTCGCCCACTGCTTCGATCTGCAGGACGTCAGCCTTCGCGATTTCGAACTGCGCGACACCGATATCGAACTGCCTGCCCGTACCCGGCTTGGGCAGCGCAATGGCTGCCTGGGCGACAGCTTCCGTGTCGGCGCCAGGGTCCGCACGCGGCACTGCAAGTTCACCCTGATCATTTCGGACCTGTCGCAGGCGCGCTTTCGCGAGTTCCTGCCCAAGGGCGAGAACTTCGAACGGCTACGGATGCTGATCGCCTACCTGCTGCGCGACCAGACCCCTTGCGACCTCGAATTGCGGCTGCGTGCCAACGAAGTTCCCGCCTTCAACCTCGGGCGCGACAGCGGTTGCCAGCTGGGCTGGACCAGCTTCCTCGAACAGCCGCAACGACGCACTCCACCTCCCGTTCGACTCACGGTACGTACATGACTCTGAATAACGCCAACCAGCGCCTGTTGCTGGTAGTGGACAACCCCCAGGTGCTCCAGCAGGGCAGCACGCCCCGGCACCTGTTCGGCACCGGGGGCGGCAGCATCGGATCGCAGGGTGCCAGCTGGACGCTGTCCGACCGCCACGCCAGGGTCAGGCCCCAACACTGCGAGATCCGCTACCAGGACGGTGGGTTCCTGATCGTCGACAGTTGTGGCGAGACCCGCGTCAACGACCAGACCCAGGCGCTCGGCACCGGCAGCTACGGCAAGTTGAGCGATGGCGACAAGCTGCATATCGGCCTGTACCGGATCTCCGTGCACCTGGGGCGTGAGTTTTGCGAGACGGACGATGCCGACGGCCATGGCGCCGGCCTTGGCCAGATGTCCGGCGAGTTCATGAGCGCGCTTCCGGAGGCCGCAGCGCAGGAAGCCGATGGCGAACCGCATCCGTCACCGGGTCAGGCCGGGTTCCAGGCACTCGGCGAACGCCATGGGCCGGTGGGCCTGCTCGATCCCCTCAAGGCCCTCGACGTTGCCAGTGGCGGCGCGGCGGACAGCCTCGATTCCCATCACTACGGGCATACGCCGATGGCCGCCCAGGCCGACGTCGCCACGACCCGATCCGAAGCCGTCTACGGCATCCCCAAGCACGCCCCAGGAGAAACCTTCATGTCGGAGCAGGACAGCTCGCACCCCGCCGCCCAGGACTGGATTCAACGTCAGTTCTGCGGCCAGGCCCAGCCCGCAGGCCTGGTCGAACCTTTGGTGGACGGTATTGGCGCAACCGTCGGAACGGTCGACGAGCTCGACGCCTATGCCCTGCTCAACGAGGCAGGACGCACGATCGGCGCGCTGATTCGCGGCCTCGCTGCACTGAATGCCCCGGCAGCCGATGACCGCCAGCGCATTTCCCTGGCCGGACGTACGCTGCAGCCCATCGAGGACAACCCGCTGCGCCTCGGGCAGGGCTACCCGGAAACCGTGCGGGCACTGTTCGCCGCCGAGCGCAGTGTTGTCCACCTGTCACCTTCGGCGGCGGTGGAAGAGTCGCTGGAGCAGCTTCGTCGTCAGCAGATCGCCATGCACCAGGCCATCAGCGCCGGGCTGGCCGCGTTGCTGCAGGCGTTCTCCCCCGAACAGCTGGAGCAGCGGTTCCAGCGCTATCGCCCGGCGCGCGGCGGGCAGGCGGCGACGGCGGACTGGGCCTGGCACATGTACGGCCACTATTACGAGGAACTGAAGTCCGGCCGGCAGCAAGGTTTCGACAAGCTGTTCTGGGAAGTCTTCGAGCAGGCCTTCGACCAGGCCTTGCGCGCGGAGGCATGATGAGATCGGCCATCGCGCTCCTGCTGGCCGCTGGCACGCTTGGCGGTTGCAGCACCGTGGGCAATGTGCTGACCAAGAGCGGCCAGGTGCTGATGAACCCTTCCATCCAGGTCGGGACCGCCCACGAGCAGCTCTCGCAGGTTGCCTTGAGCCTGTACGCCAGTCCGGACGTCAATCCCAACCCGCTCAGCCTGGCGTCGCTGGCCGACGACGAAGACATGCTGGCCGCGCCGCTGGACATGCAGGGGCGCGGACCGTTCGCGGTCAATCTGCGCAGCGCCAGCAAGGACGAACTGATCGGGCATCTGCGTGCCTTGGCGGAGCATTTCGAGAACGAGCGGGACAACATCGCTGGCGCACTTGCCATCCGCCAGCGCCTGGCCATTCCAGGCCTGGTCGTCGATGAACACGCACCGCCCATGACCCTCGGCAAGTCACAGCCCGAGACGCTGTTCACCGACAGCAGCGCATCACGCTGGCCACAGCCCTCGAACTGGTTGCTGCGAAAGGGACTGCCGGCGCCTCCCGCTGAGGAGCAATCCCGGGGCGATCTGGATCTTGGCCAGTACGGCCAGGGCCCGGCCCTGGCCCGGGCTGTCGAGGCGAGGGTGATGCCGGGCAACGCGACACCCATTGGCTTCCGCGTCCTGCAGTTGAAGGACGACTCCATGCTCGAAAACGCCGATCCCGAGCGACTTCGCAGCGCGCCTGAAAAGGCCCTGGGCAGCACGCTGCTGGCCTCCGACGACTACATCCTCGTGCCCGGCCAGTTCAAGTTCATCGAGTTTGCCGAAGTCGACGAGGACACCCGCTACGTCGCGGTGGTCGCCGATTTCCACGACCCCAATGCCGAACGCTGGCATGACGTGTTCCGCATCGAATCGCGCGGCCGCAAGTACCCGCTCATGGTGATGCTGCAGGGCAGCCGCGTGGTGATCACCGATGAAAGCTACCGACCCGCGCCTGCCCCCGCCGGCCTCCGCAACCCCGCGAGATCCTACTGATGACCACCCGTAATCCCGTCGTCTGGGGCGAAGGCCTCTTCGTCAAGCCCCAGCATTTCCAGCAGGCCAACCGTTACCTGGAGCACTGCATCAACGCCCGCAGCGGCAGCCGCTACGGGTTTGGCTTCAGCGAGCTGGAGCTGAACCAGGAGTTCCTCGCCTTCGGCAAGATCGCCATCGTTCGTGCCCGCGGCATCATGCCGGACGGTACGCCGTTCGATATTCCCCATGACCAGCCGCCACCGGATCCGCTGGCCATTCCCGACGCCAGCGCGGCCAACCAGACCGTCTACCTCACCCTGCCGTTGCGCTCGGACGGCAGCGGGCAAGTGCGCTGGCCGGACAGCCAGGGCGATGCCCGCTACCTGCTGCGTTCGGAGGAGGTCCGCGATACCCACAGCTACCAGGGTGACCACACGCCGCTGGACCTGGCCGTGCCGAACCTGCAACTGGCCCTGGAGCGCGCCGACCGCAGCGCCTTCACCAGCCTGGCACTGGGCCGCATCCTCGACCTGCAGCCCGATGGCCGGCTGCTCATGGATAGCGGCTTCTACATCACCGGCCTGTACCTCCACGCCATTCGCCCGCTGGCGCACTTCATGGAGGAAATTTCCTCGCTGATGCATGAGCGGGCCAAGAGCATCGCCCAGCGCATCGGTTCGCCAGGCCAGTCGGGCGTCGCCGACTTCACCGACTTCAGCCTGCTGCAGGCGCTCAACCGCTGGCAGCACCAGTTCCGCCACCTGGCCCGGGATCCGGATGTGCGGCCGCTGGATGCCTACCTCGCCTGCGGCCAGGCGAGCGGCGAGCTGGCCACCTGCATCGATGAGTCGCGCCTCGCGCCTGAATTCCCCGCGTACCAGCACGACAGCCCGAAAAACACCTTCCTCATGCTGGAGCAGACCCTGCGCCGGCTGCTCGGCACCGTGCTGCAACTGCGCGCCGTGTCGCTGCCGCTGGTGCGGCAGCGACACGGCATGCTCACCGCGCAGGTCAACGACGACAGCCTGATGGACGGAGCCGACTTCATCCTCGCCGTGAATGCCCGCATGCCGCTGGAAAGAATGCGCCACCTGTTCCTGCTGCAGGCCAAGGTGGCTTCCCAGGAAAAACTGCCCGAGCTGATCCGCCTGCAACTGCCGGGCATTCCCCTCAGCCCGCTGCCCGTGGCGCCTAGGCACCTGCCGTTCCATGCCGGCTTCACCTACTTCCAGCTCGATCGCACCGCGGCCAACTGGCCAACGCTGATGCCAAGGGGCGCGAAGAGCTTCGGCTTCCATATCAGCGGCGACTTCCCGGAGTTGCAGTTGCAGTTCTGGGCTATCAGGAGTCAGTGAGATGAGTACTTCCGTCAACGCCAGTAACGAATCCTCCGAGCCCTCCCCGGTGGTCCTCCCGAACCAGACCCAGCAACCCCAGCCCCAGGGAGCGGAGTCCGGGGGTGCCAGCGAGCAGCAGGACAAGGATCACGTGTCGTTGAACAAACTCGACGCCGACCCCGACCTGCAATTCCAGCTGCGCGGCCACAGCCTCAACCCCTTGATAGATGTCGCCCAGCCGCTGCTCGCATTGGTCATGCACGTGCGCCAACTTGATTACGTTGCCGATGTGAACAGGTTCTATATCAAGGTTCGCGACCACATCACCACGCTGAGCGAAGAAGTGCGTCAACAGGGCTATGACCCCGTCACGCAACTGGCTTACCGCTACGCCTTGTGCGCCTTTATCGACGAGGCGGTGATGGCCAGGCCGTGGTCGCGCGCTTCGACCTGGTCTGATCGCTCCCTGCTCAGCTACCACCACAACGAAACCTGGGGCGGCGAGAAGTTCTTCACCGTCCTTGCGCGCATGCAGATGGACCCGGAGCGCTACCGCGACGTGCTGGAGTTCAAGTACCTGTGCCTGTGCCTGGGCTTCGAGGGCAAGTACGGCCTGCAGCACAACAACCGGGAAATCCTCAACGGAATCATCACCAAGCTGCACCGGGTGCTGCGCTCGCAGCGCGGCGACACGCCCGAGCGCCTGACCGAGGCGCCGGAGCACGTGGCCTCGCGGCGCTATCGACTAGCACGGCAATGGCCATTGTGGACGCCCTGGGCATTAGCCGGGGTGGTCTTGCTGGCGACCTATCTCGGCTTCTCCATCAGCCTCGGGAACAGCACGGAAGAAGTGCTCCGGTCCCTGGATTTCATCCTCAAGCCCTGAAGTGCTCACGAAATTGAAGCAACGCCTGCTTCAAACCCTTGCCATCAGTGATGGCACCACGGCCTGCAAGGCCTTACATCAACGCAACAAGGAGGCACTCCATGCCGAATCCAGCTTTTATCAGTATCACCGGTGAAAACCAGGGTCCCATCACCGAAGGTGCATTCACCGCCAATTCGGTGGGTAACGTGTATCAGGAAGGTCATGAAAATCAGATGCTGGTCCAGGAAATCGAGCACCTGATCAAGACCCCTGCCGACCCACAAAGCGGCCAGCCTTCTGGACAAAGGGTTCATGGCCCTTTCACCTTCACCTCGGCACTGAACAAGGCTTCCCCGCTGCTCTATCAGGCTCTGGCTACCGGTGAAATGCTGACGAACGTGGAAGTGACGTGGTACCGCACCTCGACTAACGGAATTCAGGAGGCCTTCTTCACCACCAAGCTGGAAGACGCCACCATCGTCAGCATCGACACCGTACTGCCGCACGTGCAAGACAAGGAAAACGCTGAATACACCCAACTGATCAAGGTCGCCCTGGCCTATCGCAAGATCATGTGGACCCACGACGTTTGCGGCACTGAAGGCTCTGACGACTGGCGCAAGCCCCGGGAGGCTTGATTAACGTACCCGTCTGCGGACCGGCGCAGTAATGCGCCGGTCTGTTTCACTCGCACAAGGATCATTGGCCCGCTTTTCGGGCTGACAAGGATTTCTCATGCCTGCCCAATCCGATCTGCGCTTTACCTTCACCGCAGCAACCGGTGTATTCGAGGTCGTCGAATTCCACCTCAGCGAAGGTCTTTCCGAAACCTTTCGCCTCGAAGTCGACCTGAGCAGCACCGATCCTGCCGTCAAGTTCGGCGAGATCCTCGACCGTCCCGCACTGTTCACGATCTGGCAGGGCGACCAGCCAGTGCGTTACGTCCACGGCTCGGTCAGCACCTTCCAGCAGGGCGAAACCGGCTTTCGCCGCACCCGCTACCGCGCGGTTGTCGAGCCTCGCCTGGCCCGTCTGCAGCTGTGCTCGGACTGGCGCATCTTCCAGACCCTCAGCGTGCCCGACATCGCCAAGGTGATGTTGAAGAAGCACGCCCTCGACCTCGACTACGAACTGCGCGCCGCCAAGGGCCGCAATGCCCGCGAATACTGCGTGCAGGCCGGCGAAACCGACTACCACTTCGTCGAGCGCATCATGCGCGAAGAGGGCTTTTTCTACGGCTTCGTGCACAGCAAGGAAGGCTGCCGCCTGATCCACTGTGACTACCTGTGGATCTTCGGCAAGCAGCCCGGCCCGCCGGTGGAATACAACCCCAAGCCCGGCGCCGACCGCCCAGGTCCGGCGTTGCACCGCTTCACCTACAGCGAAAACGTGCGCAGCGCCCAGCAGGTCCAGCGCGACTACAGCTTCAAGAACCCGAAATTCACTGAGGAGAGCAAGTACAAGGCCACGGACCTCGAGCACCAGGCCGACAGTTACGAGCGTTACGACTACCCCGGTCGCTACCGGGGAGACAAGACCGGTGAGGCCTTCAGCCGCAGCCGCCTGCTCGGCCTGCGCGGTGATGCCTGCCAGGTCATTGCCGAGGGCGACGATGCCCGGATGGTCCCCGGCCTGTACTTCGACCTGGTCGGCCACCCCCGCGACGACATGAACTGCGGCTGGCGCCCGGTGCACCTGGAGCACCATGGCAAGCAGTACGTCAGCCAGGCCGAGGAAAGTGCCGGGGCCGACAGCGGCACCCACTACAACTGCATCGCCACGCTGGTGCGGGACAATGCCGAATGGCGCCCCGAGCCGCTGCCCAAACCCCGCATCGACGGCCCGCAGATGGCCACGGTGGTCGGGCCGCCGGGCGAGGAAATCTACTGCGATGAATACGGTCGGGTGAAGGTTCATTTCCCCTGGGATCGCCAAACCAAGGAAAACGAACCCAGCTCCTGCTGGATTCAGGTTTCGCAGAACATCGCCGGGGCGCTGTGGGGCCATATGGCGATCCCGCGCATCGGCCAGGGCGTCATTATCAGCTACCAGAACTCGGACCCTGACCAGCCAATAATCACGGGCAGGTGTTACACGACGCTGCAGCTCCCGCCCTACGAACTGCCCGCAAACAAGACGCGCATGACCATCAAGAGTCAGACCCACAAGGGCGACGGCTTCAACGAGTTGCGCTTCGAGGATGAGGCCGGGCAGGAAGAGGTGTTCATTCATGCGCAGAGGGATCAGAACAATGTCGTCAAGAACGATGAAACCACCCACGTCGGGCATGACCGCAGCGAGCAGGTGGATAACGACGAAACCCTCACCGTCGGCCACAACCGCAGCGACACCGTGGGCAATGACGAGCAGGTGCTGATCGGGCAGCACCGGCGGCATGAGATCGGCAAGGACGACGCCCTGATCATCGGCGGCAATCACAGCATCACCACGGCCGGGGACCGGACCGAAGAGGTCCGTAGTAGCCGTCTGGACAAGACCACCGCCAACCATCGTGTGCAGATCGGCGGGAATCTGGATCAGCAGGTGCAGGGGACGGTTGGTCTCCAGGCTGGTCAGCGCATCACCCATCACACCAAGGTGTACGAGATCCACTCCTCAGAGGCGGTGGTCATCAAGGGCCCGGGCGGCACGCTGCGCATCGACTCGTCAGGCATCACCCTGGACGGCACGGCGATCACGCTGACCGGCCCGATGAACAAGGCAAGGGGTGGTGCCGGCAATAGCTTGGCAATGGCAAGCGAGCCCGTCGAAGGTGACAAGGGCAACTGCGGGGAGGGCGGCCGATGACCCGGGACCCCGTTATCAACTTCGCCAGGCAGTACCGTACGTTGGATGACTACCTCTACCTGCTGGTAGACGGCCAGGCCGAATGTGCACTTAATCATGCGCTCAGCGTGACATCGCTGACCGAGTCGCTGGGTGCAGCGGCTATCACCCGCGTGCTACGGCCCGACATCTCCCACAGCCCCGAACGTTGTCCTGCGCTTATTCAGCTGGCAGCGCCGGGTGAGGGTGTATTGCAGCATTATCTCGAACGCAGTGCCGACTACGCTGCCTGGGACCTGGGCTACAACGAGCGGTACATCTGCGGTTGGCTCGCCAGCCGGCAGCCGCTGGAGGTCGTCGCCAAGCATATCGCGACTCGCTGCGACACCACCGCAGCCGGAAAACCTTCGCCCTGGTTCGAGCCGCTGAGGCTGGAGCTGTTGCTCTGTGCGATGGACAAGGAGGCCGGCTGTTTACTCAGCCCGATCCGGCACTGGCTGTTCCCGGTCAGTTGGGGCGGCTACTCCCTGATGCGCAGTCCTGACTATTACTGCGCCCCGGAGCTTTCCGAACTGGCAAGACAAACCCAGCGGTTGGCGCCAGTGATCCATGCGTTTCTCGGCGTCTGGCGTCATGTCCAGCAACGCCCTCCAGCCTTCGCCCCCTGGCGCTGGACAGGCTCCTCCATTCTGCCGCCGCAGGCCGGGGGGCATGGCTTCCGGCTGATCCGCGACGCAGAAGGGCTAGGCCTGACAAGGAGTCGCGACCTCATTTCCCTCAGCCTGCATCGGGTGTTGTTGCACCCCTATTTGCCACAGCACCCGGATGTCCGTCAGATCATCGCCCAGGCGAGCGCGGGCCCCACTGATCTGCAAGGTCATTTCGCCAACTGCAGCGACGCCTTCTGGAAGCGCGTCGTCACCGAACTGCCCCGTGCGGAGGATTACTCATGAACTTCGACACCAACTTCAATTTCGCCCTCGATATCGACGCCGCCATGAAAACGGCCGATCCGGTTCCCGTCGAAAGCTGCAAGGCCTGCCAGCGCAGCGGCTTGCCCATTCTGCCGCTGCGCGCCGCCTATGCCCCGGAACCCTGGCACTCACAGGCCAATCCGGTTGACCGCAACCCTGAGGTCAAGGCCGTGAGGATGCGTCTTGAGCAGCCGCGGATCCTCCGTCAGGGCTTTCTCTATGTGATGCTCGACAGGAAGGAATGGCAGGCCTACCAGATCACTCCCGAAGGTGCGCTGCGCCATTTCCGTCCCTACCAGATTCCCCGTGAAGAGCCCAAGCCGTTGAGCCGGGTCTGCGTCATGCAGGACCACGACATCCCCGCGTCCTTCATCAATATCGACACCGAAAAGTACTCCACTGCCTGGCTGGCCATTGCCAACGATCCCTGGCCCGAGCGGGTGCTGGACGCCTACCTGCGTGGTGGCGTGGTCGACGGGATGAACCTGGATGAGCGCTTCTACAAGCTCGACCTCAAGACCGCCCGCAACGACCCCGGCAGCGTCGGCGTCGCCATGACCGAGACCGACCTGCAGATGCACCAGGTCCTCGAATACGCCCAGTCCATGGCCGGTGATTTCCACAGCGTGCACGGCTTCTATCCGCGCAATCACCGGCTGCGCGCACTGGCGGCGCATGTGGGGACGGTGACCCAACAGCACAAGCTGCCCAATGGCGTGCTGGCCCTGGTGTTGCCGGATCCGATTGGCGTGGTGCAGGAGCTCAATGCCCAGCGGATGTTCCGCTACCAGTCCATGCTGGAATGGAGCGCCGAACCGCAACGGTGCTTCGAATACTTCACCTCCCAGACCTTGCTCGGCATCCGTCAGTTCCAGGTCAAGAAAGCGCATGCCCGTGCGATCCAGGAGGCCGAGGCAGTGGTCAAGGAGCGGGAGGAATACAACGACAGGCCCCATTCCTACCGGGCACCGCTGCCGGTTCTCGATCTGGAGCAGGAGAAGGAGCGCCGGACCGCCGAAGCCATCGCCGATGCCCGTGAACGGCTCGATGAACGCTACGACGAAAACGCCCGCAAGACGTTCCAGGACCATTGCGACAAGACCCAGGCGGCGTGGCAGAAGATCGTCGACGACGTCGCCGAGCCCTATGTCAGTCATTATTACGGCGCGGCGTTCCAGTTGGCCGTGCTCAACGACTACTACTTCGCGGTCGACGAGTCGCGTGAAGCCCTACTCCGCGTGTTGGCGATGTGCTACGCCGGCGGGGTGACCGAGCCCATCACCATCAACCAGTTCGGGGTGACGCGCAGCTTCTGGCTGGACCAGCTGGAAAATCAGGACAGCCTGTTCCACAAGGCCATGCGGATCCTCGACAGGACGGGCCCCGAACAATTCGCCCACGACCTGGCCGGAGACGAGCAGACCCGGCTCTACCACGGTGCCAAGACCCTGATCGGCGGTGTCGAGGCTGACAAGGTCATGGGCAAGGCGACAGAGGCCGCCGTCAGCCAGTTGCTCGGTGCTGCCGCCAATGCCAGCAATGCCCTCGGCGAGCAGTTGTCGGAGCAGACCAGGGCGCTGCTGCTGCATCTGCACCGCGAGGCGTGGCGGCGTTACTACCGTGCCGACGCCACCCGGGTCACCCTGTCCCTCAGGGTGGGCGAGTACCTCACGCTGCTCAACGAGGTGCTCTACGAGGGCACCGAGCGCCTTGTCAAGAAAATCGACCAGCAGTTCCGCAAGCCGGCCGAGCGCAAGGTCCGGGCCATGCTGCTGAGCAACTACTTCGCCCCGGCACTGGGCAGCAACCACGCCAGGCTGATCGATGTCGTCGTATGGACGACGGAAAGCGCCGAGAGCCTCAAGGCTCGTCTGGGCACACTGGGAAGCGGCCTCGGCGAAGGCCTCGACGATGCGCTGCGCAACGTCAGCATCGACGGTTTTGCCCTGAAGGCCGGCATGAAGGACTTCGCCCACCACCTCAGCCTCAATGCCGAAGTCACCCGCCTGCTGGCCAGGGACTCGATGCGCAACATGCGCAATGCCCTGAGTTTCAACGGTACTGGTGCGGCCAATGTGGGGATGGCGGTGGGCAGCCTGTATTTCCAGCAGGATGCGCTGCGCAGGAGCTACCAGAACATGCTCAAGGCTATCGGCGACGAGCATGACGAGGCGGCTGCTGCGGTGATGTCGGCGTCGGTCGGGGTGATGGGGGCGGGTGTCGAGATTGCGGGTGGGGCCATTCAGATGTTGCGGCCGGATTGGAAGGTGTCGGTTCGTTCTGCTGGGAGGGTGGTGCCGGTTGGGTTGGGGGCGCGGATGCTGCAGTACGGTGGGGCGATTGTGTCGTTGGCTAGTGCGGTGGAGGGGTTGCAGTATGCGTTGGCAGCGGGGCGGACAAGTCGGGCTGGTGATCAAAGTGCAGCAAAAAATTACCGAGCGGCTGCTGGCATGGCTGGTCTTTCTGCACTGGCGGGATACATGGGCTCAGTGGGCGCTACTGGAGTACTCCTCGGCCCACTCGCAGTCGCGGTGCTCTTTGGCTTCATAGCATTTGGATTTGCAGTCAAGGCGAAACGGTCGGAGTCGCAGCCCCTGGAGTTGTGGGCACGACATTCACTTTGGGGGCTGCCTGAAGAGCACCGCCGCTGGGTGGAGTCGCATGAAATGGATACGGCGATTGGCGCCTTGAATGCGGCTCTGCTGGGTTTGATCGCACAGCTGGATGTAGCCCATCGGCTTCAAATGCGGGGTAAGGAGGTGTTAGGCCCAGGCGGATCTATGGACTACAAAATCGTCCTGCCAGGCTATAAGGCTGAAGCCTCGCGCTATGAATGGGCATTGTGGGCGTACCGCCAACGGGAGGTACCGGGGCAGATCATTGCTGGTGGGTCAACCGAAGGTACGGATGACCCATTACCTGCAACTACAGCCCCATTAATTCAGCACGATGTCGAAGCAGAGACGCTCGAGATCAGGGGATCCATTGCTTTCTCGGGGCATCTTGATTTTCACGCCTTGGAACTTGAGGTGTCGTATTGGCCGGACAAGAGTGATGAGTCCGGAGTAGCTCGGCTGATCGTCAAGGAAGACAAAATTGAAGGTCAACTATGGGAGAGCCTCTTTTGAGTAGTCCCAAGCTCACCCCCCCTTGTTCTGGATGGCAGGAAGATCTTCCTGGTTCTGACGAGCTACCGGTAATAGCTCCTGGATTGGGATTTGATACGCCTAATCATCAGGATGGTGTGTATCTGGAATTATCACGGGCGTCAGCGCTTGCCAGAGGATTGGTGTTCTGGGCGATACCGGTTATGTGCATTTATCTCGCCGAGTATTTTTGGTTTTTTTTATCAATTGAAAAAGCTTCGAGAATTGAAGAGTGGGGAGTATTCATTTTCATGGCGTCCATGATCATGTTGGCGATCCCGATCTGTTGGAGATTTGATGTATCACCTCCCCGGGATCAGCCACTTCGTTTTAATCGCACTCGTCAACGTCTCTACGCCTACAATTTTAAGTGCAGTTGGTGGAATCTCGTTGAGCGCTGGCGAGTGGAGCCGGTCGCCTATGACTGGTCACAAGTCCGGGCCGAACGTTGGTTGAAGCGCGGCGCGACGGGGAATGGAGTGGTCATCAAAGGCGGCGTGATGCTCTCCATCGTCAAACCGGGCACCAATGAAGTCATCGACCGTTTCCCCCTCACCACCATGGGCGCCGACGCCCATGCCTGGGCCTATATCTGCACCTACATGCAACAAGGCCCCGACGCATTACCACCACCCGGCCCGCCGAAAGATCACAACGATGTGTCGTGGTGCAACATCGCATTGCTATTGGCGCCGAAGGTGAAATGGCCCGCGGAAATGGATCGGGAATCGAGGACTGAGCCATGAGTGTGGGTCATGTAAGCAGCCCTAAACTCATTCCCCCCTGTTCTGGCTGGCAGGAAGATTTGCCCGTTCCTGAAGAACTGCCCATTCTTCCCCCAGACCTCGGGTTCGACACACCCAATCATCAGGATTGTGTATATCTGGAGTTACCCCGCGCATCTGCACTTATAAGAGGGTTGATCATCTGGTTTGCACCGCTCATAGCTTTTCTTATGACTCAGATGTCATGGATCTTCTTTTCAATTGAGCACAAGTTGGGAGTTGAGTTCTGGCTGGCCCTTCTCTTTTGTATGTCCGTTGGAGTTTGGTCTTTATGGTTCAGCGTGAAGGTTGAGGTGGCTCCTCCCCGAGATCAGCCCCTCCGCTTTAACCGCGCCCGCCAACGCCTCTATGCCTACAACTTCAACTTCCGCTGGTGGAATCCCTTCGAGCGCTGGCGGGTGGAGCCGGTGGCCTACGACTGGTCGCAAGTCCGGGCCGAGCGTTGGTTGAAGCGCGGCGCGACGGGTAATGGAGTGGTCATCAAAGGCGGCGTGGTGCTCTCCATCGTCAAACCGGGCACCAATGAAGTCATCGACCGTTTCCCCCTGACCACCATGGGCGCCGACGAGCATGCCTGGGCCTATATCTGCACCTACATGCAACAAGGCCCTGACGCATTACCACCTCCAGGCCCGCCGAAAGATCACAACGATGTGTCGTATTTCAACATCGCCCTGCTCTTGGCGCCGAAGGTGAAATGGCCTGCAGACATGGATCGGGAATCGAGGAGTGCGCCATGAGGGCGGGTCATATAAACAGGCCTAAACTCATTCCCCGATGTGCTGGTTGGCAAGAGGACCTGCCTCACCCCCACGAATTGCCAGTATTGTCTCCGAATCTAGGTTTCGATACGCCTAACCACCAAGATGATGTTTTTCTGGAGATACCCAGAGCTGCGGCGCTTGCCAGAGGTTTGGTGGTCCTGTCTGTGCCAGTGCTGGCCGTATCGCTTGTGTTTGTTTCCTGGCTTTATATAACGGCTGAAAGAACGCTCAAGCTTGAAGAGTGGTTCATGTTCATTTCTATATTACTGATTGGAGTTTGGTCGCTCCCAATTTTTTGGAAGTTGGACGTGTCCCCTCCTCGGGATTTACCACTCCGCTTTAACCGAGCCCGCCAACGGCTCTACGCCTACAACTTTACCTACCGCTGGTGGAACCCCTTCGAGCGCTGGCGGGTGACGCCAGTAGCCTACGACTGGTCCCAGGTACGGGCCGAACGCTGGCTGCAGCGTGGCGCGACTACCCACGGGGTCATCATCAAGGGAGGCGTGGTGCTCTCCATCGTCAAGCCAGGTACCAACGAGGTCATCGACCGCTTCCCCCTGACCACCATGGGCGCCGACGAGCATGCCTGGGCCTATATCTGCACCTACATGCAACAAGGCCCCGACGCACTACCACCTCCTGGCCCGCCGAAAGATCACAACGATGTGTCGTACTTCAACATCGCATTGCTATTGGCGCCCAAGGTGAAATGGCCTGCGGACATGGATCTTGAATCGAGGACGGCGCCATGAGCCTTGGCAATCGAAACCAGATCAAAGGAACTCATTCATGAAACCAGTCGTCCTCGTAGGCCACCGCCACGATTGTCCTGTCCATGGTCCAGGTACCGTAACCAGCGGCTCTACCGAAGATACCGTCAATGGCCGAGCCATCGCTCGGGTTGGTGACTCGATCAGTTGCGGTGCGGTTATCCGAACAGGCTCCAACGATACCTTCATCGACGGCCAGGCCGTCGCCCGTGTGGGAGATACCACCAGCCACGGCGGCACCCTGGTCGAAGGGGACCCCGACTGGCTGCTGGATTGACCTGTTTTCAGCGCCTCACAAACATCACCGCACAAGCACTCTTCCAAGCCTCATGCTGATACTTGTTCAACCCCGCCGGAGGCGTGAAGTCATGCTTCTTCCCCTGCGCCGTAATCGTCTGCGGCGACACCAGCAGCACCTCGCACCCTTGCAACAACTGCAGCAGCCCTTCCAGCTTGAACGTCACCGGGCCACCGGCGAAATCACCCTTCTTGCTGCGCTTCTTGATCGCCACATGGGTGACGCCATGTTCACTGACAAACGCCTGCACCCGCGCCGCAAAGTCGCGAACCTGCGCCGCGTCCTCGTCATCCTCGATGCCGATCTTCTTGACCGTCGTCGCCACATGCACCGGTTGCCCGGCGTCCATACCGGCAACCGCCAACAAGGCTTCACTGCCCTTCAATTCAATCCCGCAAATAATCATCGGTTCACTCAATCGGAAGTCGGCAATCCAAGGGATTGCAGGTACTCGGAACGGTCGTCATTGCGCTGCGCCATGCAGGTGTTCTGCGCCGCTTCGAAGGCCTTGCCCGCAGGGATGTCGTAGGTCTCGACCTTGCAGTCGGCATCACGCAGCTGTTTCCACACCGCTTCGGCTTCGTTCAGACGCTTGCTCAGCTCGGCAATCTTCGCCGTCTTGCCGGCATATTGTTCCTTGATCCGGTCCTGCAGGTCGGCGAAGGCGGCGTCCAGCTCGCGCTCGGAGGCGGTGCGGCTGTAGCGGGCGCATTCGAAATTCTGCTGGTCGGTTTCCACGTTGTCGCACGGCGTGCTTTCTTCTTCGGCAGCATGGGCGCCAACGGCCAGGGTTGCCAGCATCAGCCAGACCATCGATTTCATCTAAGTCATCTCCCAAGGGAATATGGGTCAGGATTCTCGCTCAGCCTCCGGGCAATGAACAGGGCAGGCTGATGAAGGTTTTATCAGTTGTTGGTGATAATGGTCGTCGATATTCGCGGGTATCGCCGGCTTATGTTTTCAAACGACTGGCATTCGATCAGCGCCTACAGAATCTGTGGAGTCGCCGCGCGTGAAACCTGTCGCATTCCGCCACGAAAATTCACCCATTTCCGGCTTTCTTGTAGGCAATTTCCCAAGCATACTCCCCGACCCCGCCTGGTGGTTGCGTCCTCTGGAAACGCTGCCTAATCTCCGCCGGTCGTTGCCAAATCGACGACACGGATTAGCAGTCCGAACTACGACTTCCCACCAGCAAGCCTCTATGGCGGCTGTGCGTGTGGGCACCTTCGGGTGCGCCGGGATTCTCGTAGCCGGTCTGCTAACTCACGTACAGTCGCCACCCTTCGTCTAGCAGCGATAGGTGGCCGATCCGTTTCAACTACGAGAGATACGCCATGAAAAAAATCGTCCCCGATCCACCCCTCACCACCACCCATACCCACTTCGCCACTACCCACCGCAGTCATGCACCGCTGTTCGCCGTGCGTGCCGGCATCTGCGTGGATGACGCCTTGATGCATGTGGCGTCCGCCTTGAAATCGGCTATCGAGACCAACCTGCAGCTGTGCGATCTGGACGATCGCAAACACGGCGACCTGATGTGGGCGACCCAGCAGTCGCTGGAGATTGCCCAGGCAGTGGTGGGTTCGTTGCTGGCTGCGGCCGAGATGCGCCGGAATGGCACACTGAAGTAAGCGGGCGGACGCCATCGCTGGCAAGCCAGCTCCCACAAGGACCGCGCCGCTGTCGAGAGCAGCAGTGAACCTGTGGGAGCTTGCGATGAGGCCATCAGAGCTTCAGGTTCGCCAGGAACCGCTGCGCATTCTGTCCCAGCTTGGCGATCACCGCCTCACGCACCTGCCCGTAGGTCTGGAGGTTGAGCACCGAGGTCTGGGCCGAGCGGAAGATCTGTATGTCATTGCGCTGGAAGGTCATGAACAGGAACCCGGTGCTGGTGGTATTGCGCATGATCTGCATGCAATTCATCAGCATGGTCACTTCACCCGTGGCGCTCTGGGTGCAGGGCATGATCTGGAAGGTGCCGACATTGCCACGGGTGCTGCTGCTGGAGAACAGTTCCAGGGCTCGGGGTTCCTTGCGCAGCGCTTCGAAGGTGCGTCGGGCGAGGGGGCTGTAGGCTTCGCCGCCGACCACGCTTTCGATGATGTCCAGTGCCACGTCATTGACGGTGAAAGCGCTCTGGCTCGGCTGGTAGCGCTGCATCCCGTTGCGTGACAGGGTCCAGCCCAGTTTGGCGAGGCCGTCGGTATAGAAGTTGAACCATTCTTCGCGCTGGCGCGCTTTGTCGTACAGCTTGCTCGCCGCCAACTGCATCAGCAGGGTGCTGTTCAGTACGTCTTCGCGGGCCTGCTGGCCAAGGCCGGAAACGAAGGACACCAGGCTGTCGCCGGCGACCAGCGCGCCTTCTTCGCTGGCATCGGGGGCTTGCCGGGTGTGTCGGTGCAGGGGTGGGCTGCCGGCCTCTGGCAGATCCAGTGCAGCGATGAAATCCAGTGTGTCGTGCATGGGGTGACTCCTGTCGTGGCGCAAAGCCTGTGACACTAGCCAGTTCCCGGCGTCGAGGCAGCCGGAGGGCCTTCCACGGCCGCGCCGACAGGCCTGTACGGCGCCCTTTGTCGGCCTTTGACGCTTTCGGCAATTCCCCTGTCGTTTTTGCATCGGGGCGACATTCACCCGAGGCATATGCTGACCCCCAATAGCGCCGGCAGACGATTCGGCGCGGGAATGCCAATAAAGGGGACTGCCTGATGAGCCCAGCCGAATTACACGCAGACAGCATCGTTATCGACGGGCTGATCATCGCCAAATGGAACCGCGAGCTGTTCGAGGACATGCGCAAGGGCGGCCTGACCGCGGCCAACTGCACTGTGTCGGTCTGGGAAGGCTTCAAGGCCACCGTCGACCAGATCGCCGCCAGCCAGAAGCTGATCCGCGAGAACAGCGACCTGGTGATGCCGGTGCGCACCACCGCCGACATCCGCAAGGCCAAGGAACTGGGCAAGACCGGCATCCTCTTCGGCTTCCAGAACGCCCATGCGTTCGAAGACCAGATCGCCTACGTGGACGTGTTCAAGCAGCTCGGCGTGGGCATCGTGCAGATGTGCTACAACACCCAGAACCTGGTCGGTACCGGCTGCTACGAGCGTGATGGCGGGCTGTCGGGCTTCGGTCGCGAGATCGTCGCCGAGATGAACCGCGTCGGCATCATGTGCGACCTGTCCCACGTCGGCTCCAAGACCAGCGAGGAAGTCATCCTCGAATCGAAGAAGCCGGTCTGCTACTCCCACTGCCTGCCTTCCGGCCTCAAGGAACACCCGCGCAACAAGTCCGACGAGGAACTGAAGTTCATCGCCGACCACGGCGGTTTCGTCGGCGTGACCATGTTCGCGCCGTTCCTGGCCAAGGGCATCGACTCGACCATCGACGACTACGCCGAAGCCATCGAGTACACGATGAACATCGTCGGTGAAGACGCCATCGGCATCGGTACCGACTTCACCCAGGGCCATGGCCAGGAGTTCTTCGAGTACCTGACCCACGACAAGGGCTACGCCCGTCGTCTGACCAACTTCGGCAAGATCATCAACCCGCTGGGCATCCGCACCGTGGGCGAATTCCCCAACCTCACCGAGACCCTGCTCAAGCGCGGCCATTCCGAGCGCGTGGTACGCAAGATCATGGGCGAGAACTGGGTGAACGTACTCAAGGATGTCTGGGGCGAATAAGCCTCCGAAGCCTCTCTTTCCAACCCCCGCATCAGGGCGGGGGCAGCCAACAAAAATTTCTGGAGTTGAGTTTCCATGGCCAAGATCGCCCCGCAATTGCCAATCGAAGTCGACAGCGAGACCGGTGTCTGGACCAGCGACGCGCTGCCGATGCTGTACGTACCGCGGCATTTCTTCGTCAACAACCACATGGGCATCGAGGAAGTGCTGGGCGCTGACGCCTACGCCGAGATCCTCTACAAGGCCGGCTACAAGTCCGCCTGGCACTGGTGCGAGAAGGAAGCCGAATGCCACGGGCTGGAAGGCGTGGCGGTGTTCGAGCACTACATGAAGCGTCTGTCCCAGCGCGGCTGGGGTCTGTTCAAGATCCAGGACATCGACCTCGACAAGGGCACTGCCAGCGTCAAGCTCGAGCACTCGGCGTTCGTCTACGTCTACGGCAAGGTCGGGCGCAAGGTGGACTACATGTTCACCGGCTGGTTCGCCGGGGCCATGGACCAGATCCTCGCCGCCCGCGGCAGCAGCATCCGTACCGTCGCCGAACAGGTTTATGGCGGTTCCGAAGAAGGCCACGACGACGGCCTGTTCATCGTCAAGCCGTTGTAAGTCGAGGAGCCCGCGCCATGGCGTTCGAAGCTATGTTCCAGCCGATCCAGATCGGCAAACTGACCATCCGCAACCGTGTGCTGAGTACCGCGCACGCCGAGGTCTATGCCACCGACGGCGGCATGACCACCGAGCGCTATGTGAAGTACTACGAGGAGAAGGCCAAGGGCGGCATCGGCCTGGCCATCTGCGGTGGCTCGTCGGTGGTTGCCATCGACAGCCCGCAGCAGTGGTGGTCGTCGGTCAACCTGTCCACCGACCGGATCATCCCGCACTTCCAGAACCTCGCTGACGCCATGCACAAGCATGGCGCCAAGATCATGATCCAGATTACCCACATGGGCCGCCGCTCGCGTTGGGACGGCTACCACTGGCCGACCCTGATGTCGCCGTCCGGCATCCGTGAACCGGTGCACCGCGCCACCTGCAAGACCATCGAACCGGAAGAGATCTGGCGGGTGATCGGCAACTACGCCCAGGCGGCACGCCGGGCGAAGGAAGGCGGCCTGGACGGCGTCGAGCTGTCGGCCGTGCACCAGCACATGATCGACCAGTTCTGGAGCCCGCGGGTCAACAAGCGCACCGACGAATGGGGCGGTACTTTCGAAGGCCGCATGAAGTTCGGCCTGGAAGTGCTCAAGGCGGTGCGGGCCGAGGTCGGTCCGGACTTCTGCGTCGGCATGCGTATCTGCGGTGACGAATTCCATCCCGATGGCCTCAGCCACGAGGACATGAAGGAAATCGCCAAGTACTACGATGCCACCGGCATGGTCGATTTCTTCGGCGTGATCGGCTCGGGTTGCGACACCCACAACACCCTGGCCAACGTCATCCCCAACATGAGCTATCCGCCGGAGCCGTTCCTGCACCTGGCGGCGGGCATCAAGGAAGTGGTCAAGGCCCCTGTTCTGCACGCGCAGAACATCAAGGACCCGAACCAGGCCACGCGCATCCTCGAAGGCGGCTATGTCGACATGGTCGGCATGACCCGTGCGCATATCGCCGACCCGCACCTGATCGCCAAGATCAAGATGGGCCAGGTCGACCAGATCAAGCAGTGCGTCGGCGCCAACTACTGCATCGACCGCCAGTACCAGGGCCTGGATGTACTGTGCATCCAGAACGCCGCGACCTCCCGTGAATACATGGGCGTGCCGCACATCATCGAGAAATCCACCGGGGCCAGGCGCAAGGTGGTGATCGTCGGTGCCGGCCCGGCCGGTATGGAGGCGGCTCGGGTCGCTGCCGAGCGCGGTCATGACGTGACCCTGTTCGAGAAGAAGGACCAGATCGGCGGGCAGATCACCATCGCCGCCAAGGCCCCGCAGCGCGACCAGATCGCCGGTATCACCCGCTGGTACCAGCTGGAGCTGGCGCGCCTGAAGGTCGACTTGCGCCTGGGTACTGCGGCGGACGCCGACACCATCATGGACCTGCGTCCGGATATCGTCGTGCTGGCGGTGGGCGGGCATCCGTTCATGGAGCAGAACGAGCATTGGGGCGCCGCCGAAGGGCTGGTGGTCAGCAGCTGGGACGTGCTCGACGGCAAGGTCGCGCCGGGCAAGAACGTACTGGTGTACGACACCATCTGCGAGTTCACCGGCATGTCGGTGGCCGACTTCATCGCCGACAAGGGCAGCCAGGTCGAGATCGTCACCGACGACATCAAGCCGGGCGTGGCGATTGGCGGGACTTCGTTCCCGACCTACTACCGCAGCATGTACCCCAAGGAAGTGATCATGACCGGTGACCTGATGCTGGAAAAGGTCTACCGCGAGGGCGACAAGCTGGTGGCGGTGCTGGAGAACGAATACACCGGGGCCAAGGAAGAGCGAGTGGTCGACCAGGTGGTGATCGAGAACGGCGTGCGTCCGGACGAGGCGCTGTACTACGCGCTGAAGGACGGTTCGCGCAACAAGGGCCAGATCGATGTGGAGGCGCTGTTCGCCATCCAGCCGCAGCCGATTCTCGGCCAGGCCGGCGAGGGCTACCTGCTGTACCGCATTGGCGATTGCGTGGCGCAGCGCAACACCCATGCGGCGATCTACGACGCCTTGCGCCTGTGCAAGGACTTCTGATCGGACCTTGATCGAGAGAGCGGCACGGACCCTGTGGGAGCTGGCTTGCCAGCGATAGCGGTAGTGAATTCACCATTGCAATCGCTGGCAAGCCAGCTCCCACAGGGTACGCGCCAACTCCAACCCGAGTGGGAGCTTCCCATGCTGAACCTTATCCTCCCCATCCTGCTGTTCGCCGCCCTCGGCCTGGCCGTGCTCGGTGCGGTGCGCCGTGTGCGGATGTGGCGCCAGGGCCGGCCGTCGCCGGTCAACCTGCTGGCCGGCCTGCTGGCCATGCCACGACGCTACCTGGTCGACCTCCACCATGTGGTGGAGCGCGACAAATACATGTCCAAGACCCACGTGGCCACCGCTGGCGGCTTCGTCCTCTCGGCCGTGCTGGCGATCGTCGTGCACGGTTTCGGCCTGCACAGCAAGATCCTCGGCTACGCCCTGCTGGCCGCCACCGTGCTGATGTTCTGCGGCGCGATCTTCGTCTTCAAGCGCCGTCTCGATCCGCCTTCGCGCCTGTCGAAAGGCCCGTGGATGCGCCTGCCGAAAAGCCTGCTGGTGTTCTCCACCACCTTCTTCATCGCCACCCTGCCGGTGGCCGGCATCCTTCCCGAAGGCTTCGGCGGCTGGTTCGTCGTCGGCCTGCTGGGCCTGGGCGTGATCTGGGGCGTGTCCGAGCTGTTCCTCGGCATGACCTGGGGCGGCCCGATGAAACACGCTTTCGCCGGTGCCCTGCACCTGGCCTGGCACCGCCGCGCCGAACGCTTCGGCGGCGGTCGTTCCACCGGCCTCAAGCCGCTGGACCTGGAAGACCCGTCCGCGCCGCTGGGCGTGGAAAAACCCAAGGACTTCACCTGGAACCAGTTGCTCGGCTTCGACGCCTGCGTGCAGTGCGGCAAGTGCGAGGCCATGTGCCCGGCTTTCGCCGCCGGCCAGCCGCTGAACCCGAAGAAACTCATCCAGGACATGGTTATCGGCCTGGCCGGTGGCACTGACGCCCAGTTTGCCGGCAGCCCCTATCCGGGCAAGCCGATCGGCGAGCACGGCGGCCATCCGCACCAGCCGATCGTCAACGGCCTGGTGGACGCCGAGACCCTGTGGTCGTGCACCACCTGCCGCGCCTGCGTCGAGGAATGCCCGATGATGATCGAGCACGTCGATGCCATCGTCGACATGCGCCGTCACCTCACGCTGGAAAAGGGCGCTACGCCGAACAAGGGCGCGGAAGTGCTCGACAACCTGATCGCCACCGACAACCCGGGCGGATTCAATCCCGGCGGGCGGATGAACTGGGCGGCGGACCTGAACCTGAATGTGCTGTCGGAAGTGAAATCCACCGAAGTGCTGTTCTGGGTCGGTGACGGTGCCTTCGACATGCGCAACCAGCGCACCCTGCGTTCCTTCGTGAAAGTGCTGAAGGCTTCCGGCGTCGACTTCGCCGTGCTCGGCCTGGAAGAACGCGACAGCGGCGACGTGGCCCGGCGCCTGGGTGACGAAGCCACCTTCCAGACCCTGGCCAAGCGCAATATCCAGACCCTGGCCAAGTACCGCTTCCAGCGCATCGTCACTTGCGATCCGCACAGCTTCCACGTGCTGAAGAACGAATACGGCGCCTTCGGCGGCGAGTACCTGGTGCAGCACCACAGCACCTGGATTGCCGAACTGCTGGATGCCGGCAAGCTGAGCCTCGACGCGCACAAGGGCGGCAGCGTGACCTATCACGATCCTTGCTACCTGGGCCGTTACAACGGTGAGTACGAGGCGCCGCGCCAGGTGCTGCGCGCCCTCGGTATCGAGGTCAAGGAAATGGAGCGCTCCGGTTTCCGCTCGCGTTGCTGCGGCGGTGGCGGTGGTGCGCCGATCACCGATATTCCCGGCAAGCAGCGTATTCCCGACATGCGCATGGAGGACATCCGCGAGACTGGCGCCGAAGTGGTTGCAGTCGGTTGTCCACAGTGCACGGCGATGCTCGAAGGCGTGGTCGAGCCGCGGCCGCTGATCAAGGACCTGGCCGAACTGGTGGCCGACGCCCTGCTGGAAACCCCGGCACCGAGCAAGCCGGCCGTGAGCAAACGTGAACCTGCGGAGGTGCACTGATGAGCGACATTATCCGCCGCGACCCGCGCGCCGAATGGATCGCGCGTAACCGCCTGCACCCTCTGCATGCGGCCATGCAGGTGCAGCAGGACAGCTGGATGGGCCCCAACGGGGTGATCCGCAAGAACCCCCATGCCGTGGGCTTCATCGGCCCCAACGGGATCAAGCGCATCGACCGCAGCGGCGCCCAGCAGGGCGGCAGCACGGGCAAGCGCAGTGCGGCGACCGAAGTGCAGTTGCCGCTGCACCAGGTGCCGGCGCCGGCGTTCTACATCGCCGTGGCCCCGGACATGGTCGGCGGCCGCCTGAGCAGCCACGACCGCGACCTGCTCGGCCTGGCCCACAGCCTGGCCGGCAGCGACGGTGCGGTGCTGGCCGTGGTGTTCGGTGAGCACAAGGAAAGCAACTTCGCCGGCAACGGTGTTGACCGCTTGCTGGTCCTCGAAGGCGAGCAGTTCGACGGTTATGCACCGGAGCAACGGGTGCAGGGCCTGCGGGCTGTGGATAACCAGTTTTCCCCTCGCCACTGGCTGCTGCCAGACAGCCGCACCGGTGGTGGCGAACTGGGCCGGCGCTTCGCCGCGACCTTGGGCGAACGCCCGGCGACACGGGTGTGGCAGGTCAAGGACGGCCTCAGCAGCGGCCGCGCCGGCGCCGGCCAGCAAGACCTGGTGCGCAATCTGCCGCGGCTGATCCTGGCTGCCGCCGAGTGCGCCGACCCGGTCAGCGAAACCCGTCACGAAGCCCTGCCGGTGGAGTTGTCCACAGGCGTGGCGCGCAGTCTTTCGCGGATCGAGGACCTCGGCCCGGTGGCCGTGGACCCAGCCGCCATTGCCATGGCCGAAGCCGAGTTCATTGTCTCCGGCGGCAACGGGGTCAAGGACTGGGACCTGTTCCATCGCGCCACTGCGGCCCTCGGCGCCACCGAAGGCGCTTCGCGGGTGGCGGTGGACGACGGTTTCATGCCGCGCAACCGCCAGGTCGGCGCCACCGGTACCTGGGTCACCGCACGGGTCTACGTGGCGGTGGGTATCTCCGGGGCGATCCAGCACCTGCAGGGCATCGGTGCCTGCGACAAGGTGGTGGCGATCAACATGGACCCGGGCTGCGACATGATCAAACGCGCCGATCTTTCGGTGATCGGCGACAGCGCGGCGATCCTGCAGGCGCTGATCGAGGCTGTGGACAACTTCCGCAATGGCGCCAGGCGCGATGCGGCATAAGGGCAGGGGACAAGCATGAACACGAAGGTCATCAGCCTGGTTTCGGTCGGCGCCCACCCCACCTCGGGCCGCAGCCGCCGCGCCGAACAGGACGCCCGTGCGGTAGAGCTGGGCCTGCAACTGGCCGGCGAACAGCTGCAGGTGCTGCATGCCGGCGACCCTCGCGAGGAAGCCCTGCGCGGCTACCTCGGCATGGGCCTGGCCCAGCTCGACGTGCTGGAACAACCCGCCGGCGCCGATGTGCTCGGCGTGCTCGGCGACTACCTGCGCGAGGCCGGGGCGCAGCTTGTACTCACGGGCAGCCAGGCGGAAACCGGTGAAGGTTCGGGCATGCTCCCGTTCCTGCTGGCCGAACGCCTGGGCTGGCCGCTGGTGGTGGGCCTGGCCGAGGTGGAATCCATCGACAACGGCACGGCCCAGGTGCTCCAGGCGCTGCCTCGCGGGCAACGCCGTCGGCTCAAGGTGCGCCTGCCGTTCCTCGCTTCTGTGGATAACGCTGCGCCGAAGCCACGCCAAAGCGCTTTCGGCCCGGCGCGGCGGGGTGTGCTGGCGGCGCGCGAGGTCGAAATCGTCGACGACGAACTGTTCGCCAGCGCCGAGCTGCTGCCCGCCAAGCCGCGGCCCAAACGGCTCAAGGTGATCAAGGCGAAGAGCGGTGCCGATCGCATGAAAGCGGCTACCGCCAAGGCCAGTGGCGGCGGCGGACAGGTCCTCAAGGACGTCAGTCCACAGGCCGGTGCCGAGGCCATTCTCAAGCTGTTGATGGAGGAAGGCGTGCTGCGCTGAGGGTTTTGCACAAAGTCTGTTGGCGGTTCTGTGGATAAAATGTTTGCCACCCTCTGAAAGCCTTGCTCTGCAAGGCTTTTGCGCTTCTGGTCATTTTTCGTACAGGGTTTTTACGGCTGTATTCATGCAAACGACGCGTGGGCAAGCGGTAGTTGCTCACAATCTCTGTTGGCGGTCTTGTGGATAAACTGTTTGGTT
Source organism: Pseudomonas sp. Con_6 (assembly GCF_059379395.1). Classification (NCBI taxonomy): domain Bacteria; kingdom Pseudomonadati; phylum Pseudomonadota; class Gammaproteobacteria; order Pseudomonadales; family Pseudomonadaceae; genus Pseudomonas; species Pseudomonas sp. Con_6. The sequence continues at coordinate 563,412 of NZ_CM182011.1, forward strand.
TCAAGTTAAGTTGTTTAAAAACAATGGTTTAGGATTTTTGATCAAAAAACGATCAGTTGATGAAATATTCATAACGATGCGGCATAAACCGTTGTAAATCAGGGCTGCTATGGCCTTATGCACAGGCTTGGATTCCACCCCCCATGTTTCACACAAAGTCTGTTGGCCTCTTTGTGGATAAGGTGTTCGCCAACCAGCACAAGGCTTGAATTCATTGGCTTAGAGAGGTTTGGTCAAAAAATGATCATTGATCGCTCCAGGTCGAAATACCAGGCAGATGCAGTTTTCCACAGGGGTTTCCCACAATAGCTGTGGGTCGAGCTGTGGATAAAATGTTTGCGAAGCCGCTTGCAGTCAATGAATACGGGGGGATTCAGCGCTTGAACAAAAAACGTACAGATGGCCTATGGCACCTGTCTACCTGATAAATCTGCCAGTAGTGAAGAGTGTGGGACGGGGGGTAAGGTAATCGGAGTCCGCTTCCTCCTGAGGTTCACATGCCGACATTGCCCGCCAACCGGATTGATCCAAGCGCGCCAGGCAGTGCCGGCCTCGCATTCAACGGCCAACTGCTCGAGGCCTGGGGCTGCTACCTGCCAGGCAATGGCTATCGCGCCTATAACCCCGTGCTGCAGCGCTTTAACAGTCCGGATCGCTGGAGCCCTTTCGATCGGGGTGGGCTGAATGCCTATGCCTACTGCTCAGGCGATCCAGTCAGCCAGGTCGATCCCAGTGGGCGATGGGAGGAGAAGGTCGGGCCTATGCTGACGATAATGCTCAACGTCGCGTTGTTCGGCGTCGCGATGCTGGGGATTCGCAGTCCGGCACCGGCCATGAAGAGCGGACCTGCGCTCAATGCGACCTATATCAGCGCGACTGGCGCCCTGGTGGGCATCTACGGTGCCGCCGAGCAGTTGCTGGGCAACCCTGAGGGCAAGTACATCAACTGGATCGGTACATCGATCTCGGCGCTGGCGGCCTGGAAGCGGTTCGGGATAGGCAGGAAGCCGGACCGGGAGGATCGCTTCAACGAACACATCGCGAGGTTCCGTCAGAAGACGCTGGAGCCTGCGGCGAAAATCCAGTACGTCCCGCCAGACTCCCCGCCGGTGAGTCCTCTTGCGTCCCGGTCGGCGCCTCCTTCGCCAGCTACCTCCTCGATGGCTACTTCTGCGCGCCCGTCACCCCTGCAATCCCGTTCGAACACGGCGACTCCGGAACCGTCCATACCTTCGTACTTGAGGATGAGCCGCTCGGGTTCGATAGCCAGTTCGATGTCGAACTCCTCCGCGGGCAGCCAGCAATCGCGCCTGGGGGAACTGCGTTTTCAGGTGCAATCCGTTCGTGGGCCCCGTCGCCTCAGCGACCGGGAGGCTGTGGTGACCCTGTCATGAGCAAGCCCCCGGCAGGTCGTCTAACAGCCACGTCACTGGCACGCCCCGGATTCAACGGTCAGCTTCGGGAAAACCCGCAGGGCTGGTACCACCTTGGTCACGGCCGGCGGATCCATAGCCCGTTGCTGATGCGCTTCCATTGTCCCGACCGGCTGAGCCCCTTCGGCGCGGGTGGCTTGAATGCCTATGCCTATTGCCACGGCGATCCACTCAACTTCACCGACCCGACCGGGGGCAGCATCGAAGGCCTCTTCGGCATGACTTACCTGCTGCATGCCCTGGTCGAGGTGGTCGGCGTGATGACGCTGCTGGTGCCCCACTTGCTGCTTCGCGCCCCGCCCCGAAGCCGGCGTGCCCGCTATGCCGCGATGAAGCCGGACATGGCGACACCGATCGGCGGGCTCAATGCCTTCGCCACCGGTACCGGGATGGTGGGCTCGTTGGTGGCGATGACTGCAACCGCGGTTACCCACAAGGACCCCGAGAGTGAGACGCTGGATGGCCTGATGTACACCGCCTTGAGTATCAGCATCGGGGTCATGGCGGTGAAGGGGGTGGCGTATGCAACACCCAAGGATGTCCCGCACGGTCGAGGCAGGAAATGGGCCGAGTTCGTCCACGGCAAGAAGGCGGTTCGCGACGCTGTGGGTGATCCCGTGCCGGACCGCGAGCCGCCGACGCGATTGAGAGGGTGGGAACTGATGCCGCAGCAGCAGATGCAGGAGATTCGTTCCCCAGCGAGTCCCGCCCGGGACAACCCGCCGTCTTCGCCGCCAGGGGCTTCCACGGCAATGCCCTTGTCGCGCCGAATCACACGGGGTCCTCTGGAGCGCCTGATTTGACGACGATACCTTGGTCAACCTGGGGATTCTGCCAGTGTCGCCTGGCCCCTCCAGACGTTAGCGTGATGACCGTGAACGGATGACAGGGAGACAACAGCATGAGCGCAACCCGCATTGCCAATCACCTGGCGCGATCAAGCCTGGCCTTCAACGGCGAGCGTCTTGAGCCGTTGTTGGGGAATTACGCCCTGGGGGCCGGGCACCGGCTTTATAGCCCGGTGTTGCAGTGTTTTCACAGTGCAGACCGGTTGAGTCCGTTCGATGAGGGGGGGATCAATGGGTATGCGTATTGTTTGGGTGACCCGTTAAATCAGCTGGATCCAAGTGGCAAAGCCCCCGTTTTCGTTTTATCTCTGAGAAGTTTATTGCAGAAATCACAGGAGCTATGGCGTAACTCGGGAGGCACAGTATTCAGGATGCTGGCGAGCCAGAGTTCTTTGAGAGTGGTGAATCAGCCTGTAATGATGCCCAGAGCGATCTCCAGCGCTCAATCAATACAGGGAATCCTGCCTTCACCCATCCTGCGGAAACTGACCCGGACAGCGCCACCCTCCGGACTTTCTCAAGCCCCCTCGCCTCGTCTGGCTAACCTCATGAGTCGCGCAAAAGGGTGGAGTGATCCACCGGCAGCACCACCATTCCCCCATGCGACGAAAAGCAGGTTGTGGACCAGCGCTGGAAAAATAAAAGAACCGGAGGTTTCCTCGATCCGCGAAACGGAGGCCTTTCTCGAGATGCGCTATACATCACTGCGTAAGCCGCTGAAACATGCAGTCATCCTGAACGCTACGGATAGGAGACTGCGCCAGCACCGTGATGAGATGTTCGGGCCTTGGTGGCAGGCTTAGAGGCGAGCGAGCAGTTTCTGCAACAACGTTGCTGGAAATACCGGAACCCGGCGTCAAAGCCGGGTTCCGGTAAGCAAGGGTATCTGTTACTGCGCCGAAACATCCTTCAGATAAGGCGCCGGCTCCGCCCCCAGGTTGTTCAGCACCCGCTGGCTGTACCAGTCGATGAAGTTGACCACGCCGAACTCGTAGGTCTTGGAGTACGGCCCCGGCTGGTAGGCAGTGGAGTTGATGCCGCGCTGGTTCTCTTCGGCCAGGCGACGGTCCTGGTCGTTGGTGGCGTCCCACACCTCACGCATGCGCTGCGGGTCGTAGTCGACGCCTTCGACGGCGTCCTTGCGCACCAGCCACTTGGTGGTGACCTTGGTTTCCTGGGCGCTGATCGGCCACACGGTGAAGACGATCATGTGGTCGCCCATGCAGTGGTTCCACGAGTGCGGCAGGTGCAGGATGCGCATCGAGCCGAGGTCGGGGTTCTGGATGCGACCCATGAGCTTGGAGCAGGCCTGCTTGCCGTCCATGGTCATGGACACGGTGCCCTTGAGCAGCGGCATGCGCACGATGCGGTTACGCAGGCCATGGCTCTTGTGCAGGTACGGGATCTTCTCGGCTTCCCAGGCGGCGGCGGAGGCGGCCACGTGGTCCTTGAACGACTGGGTGGCACGCGGGTCGTTGGTGTCGTCCCACTCCAGCAAGGTGTTGAGCAGTTCCGGGTGAGAACCGCTGCAGTGGTAGCACTCGCGGTTGTTCTCCAGGACCAGCTTCCAGTTGGCCTTTTCCATCAGGGTGGTCTGCACCGCGACCTTGGTGTTCTCCATGTCGTACGGTTCCATGTAGTGCGCCAGGGTGGCGAGGAACTCGTCGATGGCCGGCGGGTTCTGCGCCAGGCTGATGAAAATGTAGCCGCCGGCGACCTTGCAGTGCACCGGCTTGAGGCCGTACTCCTTCATGTCGAAGTCGGCGCCCATCTCGGTGCCGGCGAAGAGCAGGCGACCGTCCAGCTCATAGGTCCACTGGTGGTACGGACAAACCAGCTTGGCCACCTTGCCCTTGTCGCTGGTGCACAGGCGCGAGCCGCGGTGACGGCAGACGTTGTGAAAGGCATGCACCTGGCCTTCGGCACCGCGCACCACCATGATCGGGTTCTTGCCGATCTCCAGGGTGAGGAAGTTGCCCTTGGCCGGGATCTCGCAGGTCATGCCGGCGATCAGCCATTCCTTGTGGAAGATTTCTTCCATGTCGATCTGGAACACGCGTTCATCGGTATAGAAGGGCTGCGGCAGGGAGAAGGTGCGCTCGCGGTTCTGCAGCATCTCGGCGGTAGCCTTGCGTGCGGGTTCCAGCGGGTCGCCCAGGCTCAGGGTGGTGGTGACGTCCATCGTGTGTGTCCTCATGGCCTTTGGCGGCCGGCGAAAGTGGCTAATCGTTGTTATGCGACGCAAGGCATTTCTGCAGGATCATTTGCGACGGAGTGTGCGATTGCCGGCGACGCGAACCATATCCATGGGCGACATGATCGAATCCGTTTCCGACGCGCCAGCCCTTGCCGTCAGGGGCTGGTCGCGATAAGCACGCCGATGTCGTGAATGGGTAAGTGAGGCGCTCGTTCCCCGAGCATTATCGTGACCATCAAGCCGTCGTTGGCCGTGGAGCGAATAACAATGTCCAATCCCTTTCTGAATCCGGTAACCACCCAGACCTGGGCCAACGGTCGCCACATCGTGCGCTGCGTCAAGGTCATCCAGGAAACCTGGGACGTGCGCACCTTCTGCTTCATGGCCGACCAGCCGATCATGTTCTTCTTCAAGCCGGGCCAGTTCGTCACCCTGGAACTGGAGATCGAAGGCCAGCCGGTGATGCGTTCGTACACCATCTCCAGCTCGCCGTCGGTGCCCTACAGCTTCTCCGTCACCATCAAGCGCGTACCGGGCGGCAAGGTCTCCAACTACCTGCACGACACCCTGCACGAAGGCCAGGAACTGGCGGTGCACGGGCCGGTCGGGCTGTTCAACGCCATGGACTTCCCCAGCTCGAAAGTGCTGTACCTCAGCGGCGGCGTCGGCATCACCCCGGTGATGTCCATGGCGCGCTGGTTCTACGACACCAACGGCAACGTGGACATGGTCTTCGTGCATAGCGCGCGCTCGCCGAAGGACATCATCTACCACCGCGAGCTGGAACACATGGCCTCGCGGATTCCCAACTTCAGCCTGCACATCATTTGCGAGAAGCATGGCCTGGGCGAGCCTTGGGCCGGCTATCGCGGCTACCTGAACCACAAGCTGCTGGAACTGATGGCGCCGGATTTCATGGAGCGCGAGATTTTCTGCTGCGGTCCGACGCCCTACATGACTGCGGTCAAGCGCCTGCTGGAAGGCGCCGGCTACGACATGAGCCGCTACCACGAAGAATCGTTCGGCGCGACGCCGCCGGAAGCCAAGGCCGATGCGGTGGAGCATGCCGAGCAGGCGGCGGAAGCGGCCGAGGAAATCACCGTCAGCGACATGCACCTGGTGGAGTTCACCGCCACCGGCAAGAGCAGCCGCATCGCTCCCGGCGAGACGGTGCATGCAGCGGCGGCGAAGGTCGGCCTGATGATTCCCAAGGCCTGCGGCATGGGGATCTGCGGTACCTGCAAGGTGCTCAAGCTGGGCGGCGAAGTGGAGATGGAGCACAACGGCGGGATCACCGACGAGGACGTGGCCGAGGGCTACATCCTGTCGTGCTGCAGCGTGCCGAAGGGGGATGTGCGCATCGAGTACTGAGGCTCAGTACAGCGAGAACTGCAGGGGATTCCACAGCACCAGCAACGACAGAAAGCCCGCGAGCAGCAGCACGCGGGCTTTCGTTTTCCAGGGGTTCGCGGAAAAGGCCACGAACTGCGCATGGCCGTGCACCGCCATGGCACCGACCATGGCCAGCGCCAGGAGCAGCACCGCCACGCTGCCCAGCCCCGGCAGCGTGCGCTCACCGACCAGGCGCAGGCTCACCACACTGTCCACCGCCGGGATGGCCGAGGCCATCAGCGCCCCCAGTGACATCAGCCAGAGTGCCGGCAGGGCCAGGCCGAGGTAATGCGGCGTGCCCTTGCTGGCCATGGGCGTCAGGCTGATCTGCCAGAGCGCCGCCATGCTTGCCAGCAGGCCGAACGCTGACCAGCTGAAGCCGGGTTGACGCTGCGCGGTATCCACTTCCAGCATCAGCAGCGCGCCGAGGGTGAGCAGGGCGAAGGCCAGGATCAGTGGCAGCGCCAGCCAGGCCTGGGCGCGATAGAGCAGGCGCGGGCCGATGAATGCCAGCAGCGCGGCGAGCATCAGGGCCAGGAGTTGCCAGTTCAGCGCCTGTCCCGGCAGCAAGTGGTGGGTGATACGCGAGAGGATCTCCAGGTGTAGCGCGTGCAGGACCAGGGCGACCGGGAGCAACAGGATGCCGCTGGTGGTGCGGCGGTAGGGAACGAGGCTGCCCAGCAGCACGGCCGGGATGATCGCCAGCAGCGATTGCCCCAGGGTCAGGCCTTGCAGCGGACCGAGGAAGCCGATGGCCAGGGGCGCGGGGAGGAAGGTGCTGGTGAACCAGAAGGCGGCGCTTTGACGGGGCGGGGCGGACATGGCGGCCTCAAGGGGATTTCGAGGGCGCGAGGGTAGGGGATGCCGGGGCGCTTTACTGGAGGGAAATGATTCAAAACGTGCAGGGGGAAAGGAGGAGGATTACCGGGGAATCAGGGGATTCCTGGGATTTTTGGCAGGATTTGTAGGAATTGGTTTTGTGGGGGTGTAGGTGGGGCTTTAGGGATGCCGGATTGTGTGGTGAATTCCTGATATCACTGTCGATATTTATGGCCCTATCGCTGGCAAGCCAGCTCCCACAGGTCCGGCGATGTGGGAGCTGGCTTGCCAGCGATGAGGCCGTGACAGGCAAAGCGAATATCAGACCTTGAACCGCCCCACCAGGCTATTCAGGTCCACCGCCAGCCGCGACAGCTCGGCACTCGCCGCGCTGGTCTGGTGCGCACCGGTCGCCGACTGCACCGACAGGTCGTTGATGTTCACCAGGTTGCGGTCCACTTCCCGCGCCACCTGGGCCTGTTCCTCGGCGGCGCTGGCGATCACCAGGTTGCGCTCGTTGATCTGCGCCACCGCGCCGGTGATGGTATCCAGCGCGCTGCCGGCGCCACGGGCGATGCTCAGGGTCGACTCGGCACGCTCGGTGCTGTTGCGCATCGAGCTGACCGCCTGCTCGGTACCGCCCTGGATGCTGCTGACCATGCGCTCGATTTCCGAAGTGGATTGCTGGGTTCGGTGCGCCAGCGCCCGCACTTCGTCAGCGACCACGGCGAACCCGCGACCGGCCTCACCGGCACGGGCCGCCTCGATGGCCGCGTTGAGGGCCAGCAGGTTGGTCTGGTCGGCCAGGCCGCGGATCACGTCCAGCACCTTGCCGATATCGCGGGATTGCTCGGCCAGGTTGCCGACCAGTACCGAGGTGCTCTGCACGTCATTGCTCATGCGTTCGATGGCGCTGACGGTCTCCATGACCAGGTCGCGACCGTCGGTGGCAGAGCGGGTGGCCTCGGCCGAGGCCTCGGAGGTGCTGACCGCGTTGCGGGCCACTTCCTCGACGGCGCTGGTCATTTCGGTGACGGCGGTTGCTGCCTGCTCGATTTCGTTGTTCTGCTGCTGCAGGCCGCGGGCGCTCTCCTCGGTGACGCTGTTCAGTTCCTCGGCAGCCGAAGCCAGCTGGGTGGCGGAACCGGAGATCTGCTGCAGGGTGTCACGCAACTGCTCCTGCATCTTGGCCATGGCCTGTTGCAGGCGCGCGGCTTCGTCGCGGCCCTCGGGGCGGAGGCTGTGGGTCAGGTTGCCTACGGCAATCTGTTCGGCCACGCTCAGCACTTCGTCGATTGGCTTGACGATGCTGCGGGTCAGCACGATGGCGCAGAGGAAGGTCAGGAGGGTGGCGGCGACCAGCAGGACGATGACCAGGGTGAAGGCGGTGGAGTACTGGCCGGCAGCGGCCAGGTTGATGTCACGGGTCTGCTCGGTGTTGATCTTCACCAGCTTGTCCAGGGTTGTCGTGACCTGCTCCATGCTTTGCAGCAGCTCACGGTTGATCATGTCGCGGATTGCCGGCAGGTCATTGGCCTGGGAGAGCTGGACCAGGCGCGTTTCCAGTTGGCGGTACTGACCGAGGAACTGCACGTACTGGTTGTAGACGGCGTGCTCCTCGTCGCTGGCAATCAGTGGCTCGTAGATCTTGCGGGCGGCATCGATCTGCGCGTTGCGATCGCTGAACTGGGTCATGGTGTTCTGCATCAGGTCCGCCTCGCGGTTGATCATCAACCGGTAGGACAGGGTGCGCAGGCGCAAAGTGAGAAGGTTGAGCTGGTCGAGAGCCTTGATACTCGGCACGGTGACCTGCTCGATGTCTTCGCCGGCCTGGCGAATCTTGCTCATCTGGGTCAGGGCGAAGACGCCCAGAGCCAGCATCAGCGCGCCGATCAGCGCAAACCCCAGCAGCGCACGCGGGGCGATATTCATATTGCGTAGGGACATGGGTCGGATCCAAATCTTAGGGGACGCGATCCATGCGCCTGGAGAGAGTCTGCTCTCATGACTATCGGTATTGGCCGACCGGACTTGAGGGTTTGTCCGACAAAATTCATCACCGTTGCAGCGTCTCTCCGACCGGAGGCAGGAACCGGATGACCCAGATCAGGTCAATGTGCACCAACGCGGGGCTCTGGCCCCGATATCTCTGGCGGCTGCGCTGCGTTTTCTTTATCGTGTGCGCCCCCGTAACGTCCCCCTCCGAGAGAAGTCATCATGCTCGACAACACCCTGAATCAACTGGAACAACTGGTCGGCGAACTGCTGGAGAAAAACCAGCACCTGGCCGAACGCAATGCACAACTGGACGCCGAGCTGGCCCAGGCCAAGGACGAGAACGAAAGCCTGCAACTGAGCCTGATGGAACAGGAAGAAAAATACGGCGCTACCAACGCGCGCATTCAGGCCCTGATTGAACGCGCCAGCGGCACCGTCAGCGCATGAGCCAGACCGCGCAGACGATCAACGTCGTCTCGATCCTGGGCAACGACTACTCGATCAAGGCCCCGGCGGGCCAGGAGCCGGTACTTGCCGAAGCCGTGCGGATGCTCAAGGCGTCCCTGGCCGATACCAAGCGCAACTACCCTTCGCTGATCGGTGACAAGTTGCTGGTCCTCGCGGCACTCAACCTGTGCTCGCGGCAGATCGAACAGCAGCAGCTGCACCAGCAGGCCCTCGACCGTTATCAAGAGCAAGTCAGCGCCACGGTCGACGCCATTTCAAAGGCCATCGACAACAGTTGATCCGCCCTCTGTGGGAGCCGACTTTCCGACTCCCCCAGACCCGTCCCTTCCTTGAAATTCGCTTTTTCCCTGCTGTTACTGGGGATATTGTCGCGCGCCTCTGGAAATATCGTATACCTGTGTTGTATACAATTGGCCTGTCATTTGCAGTACAGGTCTTATTTCTCCGAGGGAACCCCATGCACTTCTGGCGGCGCAGTATCCAGTGGCAATTGATCGCAAGCATGGGCGCTGCCCTGTTGGCGAGCATTCTGATCGTGGTGGTCATCTACACCGTGGCGGTCAACCGCCTGACCGAACGTTACCTGGTCAAGACGGCCTTGCCGGCAAGCATTGAGGCGATTCGTAACGACATCGAGCGCATGCTCGGCCGGCCGCTTACTGCGGCCGCCGACATCGCCCACAACACCTTGCTGCGCGACTGGCTGGCGGCCGGCGAGAATCCGGAGCAGGCGCCGGCGTTCGTCGAGTACTTGCAGGTGCTGAAGGAGCAGAACAAAGCGTTCACCGCGTTGTTCGCTTCCACCGTGAGCAACCATTACTACAACGAGAAGGGCCTGGACCGGACCCTGAGCCGGAGCAATCCGAAGGACAAATGGTTCTACGGTTTCATCGATAGTGGCGACAATCGCATGCTCAACATCGATATCGACGGCAGCACCGGCGAGTTGGCGCTGTTCATCGATTACCGAGTGGAGAAGGATGGCAAGCTGGTGGGTATCGCCGGTCTGGGCCTGCGCATGACCGAGATGTCCGAGTTGATCCACAACTTCAGCTTCGGCGAGCGTGGGCGGGTGATGCTGGTGCGTGGTGATGGCCTGATCCAGGTGCATCCGCAGAATGAATTCGGCGGCAAGCGGCAGTTGGCCGAGCAGATAGGCGATACGGCGGCGCAGGCGGTGCTGGCCGACCATGATGGCCTGAGCAGCAGCCGCTTCGAGCGCGAGGGTGAATCCTACCTCGCCCTTAGCCTGCCGTTGCGCGGTCTGAACTGGCACCTGGTGGCTGAGGTGCCGGAGTCGCAGATCTATGCCGAGGTGCGCGAGACGGTGTGGCTGACCAGCCTGATCGGCGGCGCGGTGGCCCTGGTCTCGCTGTTGCTGGTAGTGCTGCTGGCGCGGGGCATCGTGCGGCCGATCCGCCAGGTGACTGCTGCGCTGGTGGCCATCGGCGACGGTGGTGGTGACCTCAGTCACCGTTTGGACGACACCCGCCGCGACGAGTTGGGCGATCTGGCCAAGGGCTTCAACCGCTTCCTCGACAGCCAGCGCAAGCTGATCGGTGAGGTGCTGAGCACCAGTGAGCAACTGCGCACGGCCGTGGGGCAGGTGATCCATGTCGTGGTGAGTACCGCCGAGCGTTCGGGCAAGCAGCAGGAAATGACCGAGATGGTCGCCACGGCGGTGCACGAAATGGGCCTGACCGTGCAGGACATCGCACGCAATGCCGGCGAAGCGGCGCAGGCCTCGCAGAGCGCGCGGGACGAGGCGCTGGAGGCGCGCCAGGTGGTACAGCGCTCGATTGCGCATATCGAAGGCATGTCCGGCGAGATAGGGACGGCGGCGGAGGCTGTCAGCCAACTGGCTGAGGAAGTCGCGTCGATTGACCAGGTGCTGGCGGTGATCCGCAGTATTTCCGAGCAGACCAACTTGCTGGCGCTGAACGCTGCAATCGAGGCGGCGCGGGCCGGAGAGATGGGGCGTGGCTTTGCCGTTGTGGCGGATGAGGTAAGGACCCTGGCGCAGCGCACGCAGGTATCGACGGGCGAGATCCAGCAGATGATCCAGCGTCTGAAGCAGGGCACCGGGACGGCGGTGGAGTCGATGCATGCCGGCCAGGTAGCGACCGGGACCGGGGTTGAGTCGAGCCAGCGTACCGGGGATTCGCTGGGCACCATCACCGGTCAGGTGGAACGCATCAGCGACATGAACCTGCAGGTGGCGACGGCGACGGAGGAACAGTCGGCGGTGACCGAGGAGATCAACCGCAATGTCCAGGGGATTTCCGACCTGGCGCGGGCGACGGCGGCCGAGGTGCAGGGGTGTCGGGCGGATTGTGAGGCGTTGCAGCGCCTGGCTGATGACCTGGCGCGGCAGATGGGTGGGTTCCGGCTCTAGATCGCTATCGCAGGCTTCGCCAGCTCCCACAGGTTCTGCACTGATCGCAAGAGCGGCGCGGTACCTGTGGGAGCTGGCGTTAGCCTGCGATGAGGCCCTCAGGCGCCCATTACGGCCCGGATATCCGCCGCCAGCTCCCGTACCCGAGCCTCCTCGGTATCCCACGAGCACATGAACCGCGCCCCACCGCTGCCAATGAAGGTATAGAACCGCCAGCCTTTATTGCGCAGTTTCTCCAGCGCCGCTTCCGGCATCTGCAGGAACACGCCATTGGCCTCCACCGGGAACATCAGTTCCACCCCCGGCACATCTGCCACCAGTCCGCTCAACAGCTGCGCGCAATGGTTGGCATGGGCGCCATGCCGCAGCCAGGCGCCGCTTTCCAGCAGCCCCACCCACGGCGCCGACAGGAAGCGCATCTTCGAGGCCAGTTGCCCGGCCTGCTTGCAGCGGTAGTCGAAGTCCTCCGCCAGCTTGCGGTTGAAGAACAGGATCGCTTCACCCACGGCCATGCCGTTCTTGGTGCCGCCGAAGCACAGCACGTCGATCCCGGCCTTCCAGGTCAGTTCTGCGGGTGAGCAGCCAAGGAAGGCGCAGGCGTTGGTGAAACGCGCGCCGTCCATGTGCAGGTTCAGGCCCAGTTCCTTGCAGGTGGCGCTGATCGCCTTGAGCTCGTCGGGGCGGTAGACGCTGCCGACCTCGGTGGCCTGGGTGATGGTCACCACCCGCGGCTTGGGGTAGTGGATGTCCTGGCGCTTGAGCGCCACTTCGCGGATCGAGTCCGGGGTCAGCTTGCCGTTCTCGCTGCGCGCGGTCAGCAGTTTCGAGCCGTTGGAGAAGAACTCCGGGGCGCCGCATTCGTCCGTCTCGACGTGGGCGGTCTCCGAACAGATCACGCTGTGGTAGCTCTGGCACAGGGAGGACAGGGCCAGGGAGTTGGCCGCGGTGCCGTTGAAGGCGAAGAACACTTCGCAGTCGGTCTCGAACAACCGGCGGAAATGGTCGGCGGCGCGGGCTGTCCACTGGTCGTCGCCGTAGGCGCGCTCGTGGCCCTGGTTGGCCTTTTCCATGGCGGCCCAGGCTTCCGGGCAGATACCGGAATAGTTGTCGCTGGCAAATTGCTGGCTTTGTTCTGTCATGGCTCGGGTCCTGTTAGCAAGGCAGGAGAGCACTCTAATGCATGGCTTGCGAGGTTGCCTATACAACCTGTTTTTTGTGTCGTTTTCAGCGGCCTCATCGCGGGTGAGCCCGCTCCCACAGGGATTTGTGTGGGAGCGGGTTCACCCGCGATGAGGCCCGGAAGGCCAGCACCCCCCCGACTATCGCAAACAAGACAAAACAATGTCGTAAACGCACCTTTGCGTGGCGTGCGCAGGCATCTGAGCGCACACGCCCGGCCATACCATCGCTGCAAAGGACACCCGTCAATGTCACGGGTTCCACTCAATAAGAGACTCACCGCTGCCGGGAGAAATGCGATGTTCAGCAAGCAAGACCAGATCCAGGGTTATGACGATGCACTGCTGGCGGCCATGAATGCCGAAGAGCAACGTCAGGAAGATCACATCGAACTGATCGCCTCGGAAAACTACACCAGCAAGCGCGTCATGCAGGCCCAGGGCAGCGGCCTCACCAACAAGTACGCCGAAGGCTATCCGGGCAAGCGCTACTACGGCGGTTGCGAGCACGTCGACAAGGTCGAGGCACTGGCCATCGAGCGTGCCAAGCAACTGTTCGGTGCCGACTACGCCAACGTCCAGCCGCACTCCGGCTCCTCGGCCAACGGCGCGGTCTACCTGGCTCTGCTGCAAGCCGGCGACACGATCCTGGGCATGAGTCTGGCCCACGGCGGCCACCTGACCCACGGCGCCAAGGTGTCGTCCTCGGGCAAGCTGTACAACGCCGTGCAGTACGGCATCGACACCAATACCGGCCTGATCGACTACGACGAAGTCGAGCGCCTGGCCGTCGAGCACAAGCCGAAGATGATCGTCGCCGGCTTCTCCGCCTACTCCAAGACCCTGGACTTCCCGCGCTTCCGCCAGATCGCCGACAAGGTCGGTGCCCTGCTGTTCGTCGACATGGCCCACGTTGCCGGCCTGGTCGCCGCCGGCCTGTACCCCAATCCGCTGCCGTACGCCGACGTGGTCACCACCACCACCCACAAGACCCTGCGCGGTCCCCGTGGCGGCCTGATCCTGGCCAAGGCCAACGAAGAGATCGAAAAGAAACTCAACGCCGCCGTCTTCCCCGGCGCCCAGGGCGGCCCGTTGATGCACGTGATCGCGGCCAAGGCCGTGTGCTTCAAGGAAGCCCTGGAACCTGGCTTCAAGGCTTATCAGCAGCAAGTCATCGAGAACGCCCAGGCCATGGCTGGCGTGTTCATCGATCGTGGCTACGATGTAGTGTCCGGCGGTACCGACAACCACCTGTTCCTGGTCAGCCTGATCCGTCAGGGCCTGACCGGCAAGGACGCTGATGCCGCCCTGGGCCGCGCCCATATCACCGTCAACAAGAACGCCGTACCGAACGACCCGCAGTCGCCATTCGTGACCTCGGGCCTGCGCATCGGCACCCCGGCCGTCACCACCCGTGGCTTCAAGGTCGCCCAGTGCGTGGCACTGGCTGGCTGGATCTGCGACATCCTCGACAACCTCGGCGACGCCGATGTGGAAGCCGATGTGGCGCGCAACGTGTCGGCACTGTGTGCGGACTTCCCGGTTTACCGCTGAGTGGAGCAATAGACCATGCAACGTTATTCGGGCTTCGGCCTTTTCAAGCACTCCCTCAGCCACCACGAGAACTGGCAGCGCATGTGGCGCACGCCGACGCCGAAGAAGGTCTACGACGTCGTCATCGTCGGCGGTGGCGGCCACGGCCTGGCAACCGCCTACTACCTGGCCAAAGAGCACGGCATCACCAACGTCGCCGTGATCGAGAAAGGCTGGCTGGGCGGCGGCAACACCGCTCGCAACACCACCATCGTGCGTTCCAATTACCTGTGGGATGAGTCGGCGCACCTCTACGAGCACGCCATGAAACTCTGGGAAGGCCTGTCCCAGGACATCAACTACAACGTGATGTTCTCCCAGCGTGGGGTCTACAACCTGTGCCACACCCTGCAGGACATGCGTGACTCCGAGCGCCGGGTCAATGCCAACCGCCTCAACGGCGTGGACGGCGAGCTGCTCAATGCCAAGCAGGTGGCCGAGGAGATCCCGTACCTGGACTGCTCGAAGAACACCCGCTATCCGATCATCGGCGCCACCGTGCAGCGCCGTGGCGGCGTCGCCCGTCACGATGCCGTGGCCTGGGGCTTTGCCCGTGCCGCCGATGCCCTGGGCGTCGACCTGATCCAGCAGACCGAGGTGATCGGCTTCCGCAAGGAAAACAACACCGTGATCGGCGTGGAAACCAACAAGGGCTTCATCGGCGCCAAGCGCGTCGGTGTGGTCACCGCCGGTAACTCCGGGCACATGGCGCGCCTCGCCGGCTTCCGCCTGCCGCTCGAATCCCACCCGCTGCAGGCGCTGGTGTCCGAACCGATCAAGCCGATCATCGACAGCGTGATCATGTCCAACGCCGTGCACGGCTACATCAGCCAGTCCGACAAGGGCGACCTGGTGATCGGCGCCGGTATCGACGGCTGGGTCGGCTACGGCCAGCGCGGCTCGTACCCGGTGATCGAGCACACCCTGCAGGCCATCGTGGAAATGTTCCCGATCCTCTCCCGCGTGCGTATGAACCGCCAGTGGGGCGGCATCGTCGACACCAGCCCGGATGCCTGCCCGATCATCTCCAAGACCCCGGTGAAGAACATGTTCTTCAACTGCGGCTGGGGTACCGGCGGCTTCAAGGCCACCCCGGGCTCGGGCAACGTCTTCGCCGCCAGCCTGGCCAAAGGCGAGATGCACCCGCTGGCCAAACCGTTTTCCATCGACCGTTTCCACAACGGCGCCCTGATCGACGAACACGGCGCAGCCGCCGTCGCCCACTAACAGGAGAAACCATCATGTTGCACATCTTCTGTCCACACTGCGGCGAACTGCGGTCCGAGGAAGAATTCCATTCGTCCGGCCAGGCCCACATCCCGCGGCCGCTGGACCCCAACGCCTGCACCGACGAGGAGTGGGGCGACTACATGTTCTTCCGCGACAACCCGCGCGGCCTGCACCACGAGCTGTGGATCCACGCCGCTGGCTGCCGCCAGTACTTCAACGCGACCCGTGACACCGTGACCTACGAGATCCTGGAAACCTACAAGATCGGCAGCAAGCCACAAGTCACCGGCAAGAGCAGCGCCCCGCAGTTGGTCGCCAACGGCCAGGGAGAAAAGGTATGAGCCAGGTTTATCGCCTCTCCAGCGGCGGTCGCATCGACCGCAGCAAAGTCTTGAACTTCACCTTCAACGGCCAGACCTACCAGGGCTACGCCGGTGACACCCTGGCCGCCGCGCTGCTGGCCAACGGCGTCGACATCATCGGTCGCAGCTTCAAGTACTCGCGTCCTCGCGGGATCATCGCCGCCGGTGCCGAAGAGCCGAACGCGATCCTGCAGATCGGTGCCAGCGAAGCCACCCAGATCCCCAACGTGCGGGCTACCCAGCAGGCGCTGTACTCCGGCCTGGTCGCCACCAGCACCAACGGCTGGCCGAGCGTGAACAACGACGTCATGGGCATCATCGGCAAGGTCGGCGGCAAGATGATGCCGCCGGGCTTCTACTACAAGACGTTCATGTACCCGCAGTCGTTCTGGATGACCTACGAGAAGTACATCCGCAAGGCTGCTGGCCTGGGCCGTGCGCCGCTGCAGAACGATCCGGACACCTACGACTACATGAACCAGCACTGCGACGTGCTGGTGGTCGGCGGCGGCCCTGCCGGTCTCGCCGCTGCCCTCGCTGCTGCCCGTAGCGGCGCGCGGGTGATCCTCGCCGACGAACAGGAAGAGTTCGGCGGCAGCCTGCTGGACAGCCGTGAAAGCCTCGACGGCAAGCCGGCCACCGAGTGGGTTTCGGCAACCCTGGCCGAACTGCGCGGCCTGCCGGAAGTGACCCTGCTGCCACGCTCCACGGTCAACGGCTATCACGACCACAACTTCCTGACCATCCACGAGCGCCTCACCGACCACCTTGGCGACCGCGCGCCGATGGGCCAGGTGCGCCAGCGCATGCACCGCGTCCGCGCCAAGCGCGTGGTCCTGGCCACCGGCGCCCACGAGCGTCCGCTGGTCTACGCCAACAACGACGTGCCGGGCAACATGCTGGCCGGTGCCATCTCCGTGTACATCCGCCGCTACGGCGTGGCCCCGGGCCGCAAGCTGGTGCTGGCGACCAACAACGACCACGCCTACCGCGTCGCCCTCGACTGGCACGACGCCGGCCTGCAGGTCGTGGCCATCGCCGACGCCCGCCACAACCCTCGTGGTTCGCTGGTGGAAGAAGCCCGCGCCAAGGGCATCCGCATCCTGACTTCCAGCTCGGTGGTCGAGGCCCGTGGCAGCAAGCGCGTCACCGGCGCCCGTGTCGCCGCGATCGACGTCAAGGCACACAAGGTCACCAGCCCTGGCGAGTGGCTGGAATGCGACCTGATCGGGAGCTCCGGTGGCTACAGCCCGGTGGTCCACCTGGCTTCGCACCTGGGCGGCAAGCCGGTCTGGCGCGAAGACATCCTCGGCTTCGTACCGGGCGATGCACCGCAGAAACGCGTGTGCGTCGGTGGCATCAACGGTGTGTTCGGCCTGGCCGAGAGCCTGGCCGACGGCGTTGAAGGCGGCGCCCGCGCAGCCACCGAAGCCGGCTTCAAGGCGGGCTCGGTCAGCCTGCCAAAAGCCCTGGCACGCCAGGAAGAAGCCACTCTGGCGCTGTTCCAGGTCCCGCATGACAAGAGCACTGCCCGTGCGCCGAAGCAATTCGTCGACCAGCAGAACGACGTCACTGCCGCTGCCATCGAACTGGCAACCCGCGAAGGCTTCGAGTCGGTCGAGCACGTCAAGCGCTACACCGCGCTGGGCTTCGGTACCGACCAGGGCAAGCTGGGCAACATCAACGGCCTGGCCATCGCTGCCCGCTCCATGGGTATCACCATCCCGGAAATGGGCACCACCATGTTCCGCCCGAACTACACGCCGATCACCTTCGGCGCGGTCGCCGGGCGTCACTGCGGCCACCTGTTCGAGCCAGTGCGCTTCACCGCGCTGCATGCCTGGCACGTGAAGAACGGTGCCGAATTCGAAGACGTCGGCCAGTGGAAACGGCCGTGGTACTTCCCCCGCGCCGGTGAGGACATCCACGCCGCCGTGGCCCGTGAATGCAAGGCCGTGCGCGACAGCGTGGGCCTGCTCGACGCTTCGACCCTGGGCAAGATCGACATCCAGGGCCCGGATGCCCGCGAGTTCCTCAACCGCATCTACACCAACGCCTGGACCAAGCTTGACGTGGGCAAGGCCCGCTACGGCCTGATGTGCAAGGAAGACGGCATGGTCTTCGACGACGGCGTGACCGCCTGCATCGGCGACAACCACTTCATCATGACCACCACTACCGGCGGCGCGGCCCGTGTGCTGCAGTGGCTGGAGATCTACCAGCAGACCGAATGGCCGGACCTGAAGGTGTACTTCACCTCGGTCACCGACCATTACGCGACGCTGACCCTGTCCGGCCCGAACAGCCGCAAGCTGCTCAGCGAAGTCAGCGACATCGACCTGGACAAGGACGCCTTCCCGTTCATGAGCTGGAAGGAAGGTCTGGTGGGCGGCGTGCCGGCCCGAGTGTTCCGGATTTCCTTCACCGGCGAGCTGTCCTACGAGGTCAACATCCAGGCCAACTACGCCATGGGTGTGCTGGAGAAGATCGTCGAGGCCGGCAAGAAGTACAACCTGACCCCGTATGGCACCGAGACCATGCACGTGCTGCGGGCCGAGAAGGGCTTCATCATCGTCGGCCAGGACACCGACGGCTCGATGACCCCGGACGACTTGAACATGAGCTGGTGCGTCGGCCGCAACAAACCGTACTCCTGGATCGGCCTGCGTGGCATGAACCGCGAGGACTGCGTGCGTGAGAACCGCAAGCAACTGGTGGGCCTGAAGCCGGTCGACCCGACCAAATGGCTGCCGGAAGGTGCGCAGTTGGTGTTCGATCCGAAGCAGCCGATCCCGATGGACATGGTCGGCCACGTCACCTCCAGCTACGCGGCCAACTCGCTGGGTTATTCCTTCGCCATGGGTGTGGTCAAGGGTGGCCTGAAACGCATGGGCGAGCGTGTCTACTCGCCACAGGCCGACGGCAGCGTGATCGAGGCGGAGATCTGTTCTTCGGTGTTCTTCGATCCGAAAGGTGAGCGGCAGAACGTTTGACGGGCGACCTGTGGGGGCTGTGACGGCCTCATCGCTGGCAAGCCAGCCCCCACAGGATCCGGTGCATGCAGTACCTGTGGGAGCTGGCTTGCCAGCGATGAGGCCCTCGAGAGCGACACAGGTCCAACAGAATTCAAGGCAGGTATAAAAAGATGAGCGCCATCAACGTCTACGAACAACGCCCGAGCGGCAACGCCAAGGCCGAATCGCCGCTGCACCACGCCGACCTGCCCAGCCTGGTCGGCAAGGGGCGCAAGAACGCCGGGGTGACCCTGCGCGAGAAGAAATTCCTCGGTCACCTGACCATCCGCGGCGACGCCCATGACCCGGCCTTCGCCGGCGGCGTGTTCAAGGCCATCGGCCTGGAACTGCCAGTGGCCCTGACCGTGGTTGCCAACGGCGACATGTCGCTGCAATGGCTCGGCCCCGATGAGTGGCTGCTGATCGTTCCAGGTGGCCAGGAACTGGCCGTGGAAAACGCCCTGCGCGATGCGCTGCAAGGCCAGCACATCCAGATCGTCAACGTCAGCGGCGGCCAGACCCTGCTGGAATTGAGCGGTCCGAAAGTGCGCGAAGTGCTGATGAAGTCCACCAGCTACGACGTGCACCCCAACAACTTCCCGGTGGGCAAGGCGGTCGGTACCGTATTCGCCAAGTCGCAACTGGTGATCCGCCGCACCGGCGAGGAAACCTGGGAACTGCTGATCCGCCGCAGCTTCTCCGACTACTGGTGGCTGTGGCTGCAGGACGCTTCCGCCGAATACGGCCTGGCCATCGAAGCCTGAGGAGTATTGCCATGAGTCGTGCCCCGGACACCTGGATCCTCACCGCCGACTGCCCGAGCATGCTCGGCACCGTGGACGTGGTCACCCGCTTCCTCTACGAGCAGCGCTGCTACGTCACCGAACACCATTCGTTCGATGACCGGCTGTCCGGGCGCTTCTTCATCCGCGTCGAGTTCCGCCAGCCGGATGGCTTCGACGAAAGCGCCTTTCGCGCCGGTCTCGCCGAGCGCGGCGAGGCGTTCGGCATGCTCTTCGAGCTGGTGGCGCCGAACCATCGGCCGAAGGTGGTGATCATGGTCTCCAAGGCCGATCACTGCCTCAACGACCTGCTCTACCGCCAGCGCATCGGCCAGCTTGGCATGGATGTGGTGGCGGTGGTCTCCAACCACCCGGACCTGCGTCCCCTGGCCGAGTGGCACCATATTCCGTATCACCACTTCCCGCTGGATCCCCACGACAAGCCCGGGCAGGAGCGCAAGGTTCTGCAGGTGATCGAGGAGTCCGGCGCCGAGCTGGTGATCCTTGCCCGCTACATGCAGGTGCTGTCGCCGGAGCTGTGCCGACGCCTGGATGGCTGGGCGATCAACATCCACCACTCGCTGCTGCCTGGGTTCAAGGGCGCCAAGCCGTATCACCAGGCCTACAACAAGGGCGTGAAGATGGTGGGTGCCACCGCGCACTACATCAACAACGACCTGGATGAAGGCCCGATCATTGCCCAGGGCGTCGAGGTGGTGGATCACAGCCACTATCCCGAGGATTTGATTGCCAAGGGGCGGGATATCGAGTGCCTGACCCTGGCGCGGGCTGTGGGTTATCACATCGAGCGACGGGTTTTCCTCAACGCCAATCGCACCGTCGTTCTCTAAGTCCTCCTGGGACCGCTTCGCGGTCCTTCGCGAGCAAGCTCGCTCCCACAAGGTTTCTTTGCCGGGCCCGTTTTTGTGGCCTGGCAGGTAACCCTGTGGGAGCGAGCTTGCTCGCGAATGCATTCTGGATACCTCCACGGGACTGCCGCCGATAGATAAACCACTGTCGCAACCAGTGCCTGCATTCACGCCCGACCGGCCCACAATTCCCCCATCCAGTAACACTGGCCGCCCATGGACGGCGGCGCTTCAACCAACGCTGCATAACTACAAGTCAAGCGAGGTAAGAGCATGTCTGGCAATCGTGGAGTGGTGTATCTCGGCGCCGGAAAAGTCGAGGTGCAGAAGATCGACTATCCGAAGATGCAGGACCCGCGCGGTCGCAAGATCGAGCATGGCGTCATCCTCAAGGTGGTCTCCACCAACATCTGCGGCTCCGACCAGCACATGGTCCGCGGCCGCACCACCGCCCAGACCGGGCTGGTCCTGGGCCATGAAATCACCGGCGAGGTGATCGAGAAGGGCAGTGACGTCGAGAACCTGAAGATCGGCGACCTGGTTTCCGTACCGTTCAACGTCGCCTGTGGCCGCTGCCGCTCCTGCAAGGAAATGCACACCGGCGTCTGCCTGACCGTCAACCCGGCCCGTGCCGGTGGTGCCTACGGCTATGTCGACATGGGCGACTGGACCGGCGGCCAGGCCGAGTACGTGCTGGTGCCGTACGCCGATTTCAACCTGCTGAAACTGCCGGACCGCGACAAGGCCATGGAGAAGATCCGCGACCTGACCTGCCTGTCCGACATCCTGCCGACCGGCTACCACGGCGCGGTGACTGCCGGCGTTGGTCCGGGCAGCACCGTGTATGTCGCCGGTGCAGGCCCTGTCGGCCTGGCTGCTGCCGCTTCGGCCCGCCTGCTGGGCGCCGCCTGCGTGATCGTCGGCGACCTCAATCCGCTGCGTCTGGCTCATGCCAAGGCCCAGGGCTTCGAAGTGGTCGATCTGTCCAAGGACGCCCCGCTGCATGAGCAGATCATCGACATCCTCGGCGAGCCGGAAGTGGATTGCGCAGTGGATGCCGTCGGCTTCGAGGCTCGTGGCCATGGTCATGAAGGCGCCAAGCACGAGGCTCCGGCCACCGTGCTCAACTCGCTGATGCAGGTGACCCGTGTCGCCGGCAAGATCGGTATTCCGGGCCTGTACGTGACCGAAGATCCGGGGGCGGTGGATGCTGCGGCGAAGATCGGTGCCCTGAGCATCCGCTTCGGCCTGGGCTGGGCCAAGTCCCACAGCTTCCACACCGGCCAGACCCCGGTGATGAAATACAACCGCGCGCTGATGCAGGCGATCATGTGGGACCGCATCAACATCGCCGAGATCGTCGGGGTGCAGGTGATCAGCCTCGACCAGGCGCCGGAAGGCTACGGCGAGTTCGATGCCGGTGTGCCGAAGAAATTCGTGATCGACCCGCACAAGACGTTCAGTGCGGCGTAAGCGGAAATGAATAAGGGGCCGGTTTCGGCCCCTTATTCTTTGGTGGTCTGGTCTGGCCTCAATCCGAGAGCTTTGGCAGGCACTCATCCAGCCGCTTGTACAACGCACTCTCCACCGGCCAGTTCCGGAGCAACCGCGCCCGGTCCTTGGCGAATGCCGCAGCGAAGCTTAACTGCGTCGCGTGCTGGCTCATGGCATCCAGATCGATCAACGCCCATTGCCCGTCCTGCCAGAACAGGTTGTAGGCCTTCAGATCACCGTGGCTGATGCGCTCGCGGATCAACTGCGCCAGCAGTTGCTGCAACGCCGTCAGTTGTTCTTCAGGCACCTCGCCGCTTTCCACATAGGGCGTAAACGCAGCCATCAGGTCCGGCCCGTCGAGCAGCTCGGTCACCAGGTACGCTTTACCGCGCAACCCCAGCCAGCGCGTCTCCAGTACCGCCAGCGGCTTGGGCGTGGCGAAGCCGAGAAACGCCAGGCGATGCCCTTCGATCCA
Source organism: Pseudomonas sp. Con_6 (assembly GCF_059379395.1). NCBI lineage: Bacteria > Pseudomonadati > Pseudomonadota > Gammaproteobacteria > Pseudomonadales > Pseudomonadaceae > Pseudomonas > Pseudomonas sp. Con_6. The sequence continues at coordinate 585,959 of NZ_CM182011.1, forward strand.
CGAATGCCAGGCCCGGCTCGGGCGCCAGAAGCGCTTGAACCAGTGGGCAGTGTCCTTGATGTTGTAGCGCTTGATCACCAGCGGCCGGCCCTGGAACTCGACCCGCGCCACGCTGGCGGCACCGCCGGTCTTGTACAGGTGGCCGGCATCGATCAGCGCGTCAGCGTTGTCCAGCACCGGCTGCATCGCCGCCACTTCGCTGCGGGGGATCGCCTTCAGGCCTGAGGCTCCGCGCTCGACGCTGAACAGCGTGCAGTCACGGCCGGCCTTGTCCAGATAGTCCTTCATACGCCAGTGGCGGACCTTGTCGATCTGCTTCTGCAAGGCTTCCAGCGGCAGCGCGTGCTCGCTGTTGGCCAGCAGGTAGTGCACCAACAGTTCCTCGATGAATGGCTCCAGGCGCTTGGGCAACTGGGCGAAGAGCACGCCGAGGTTCTGCAGCACCTGCTGGCGCGACAGTGGCTGGCCCGGGGTTTCAGCCTTGATCCCGCCACCGTCGATGACGAACAGCCGACCGTCGTGGCGCAGCAGGTTGTCCAGGTGCAGGTCGTCCTGCCACAGGCCCTTGGCGTGCAACTGGGCCACTGCCGCGAGGGCTTCGCCGAGCACCAGGCTCTGCTCGTCGCTTAGCGGCGCGTGGCCTTCGACTTCGGCCCAGGCATCGCCCAGGCTGGTGGAGCCTTCGAGGAATTCGAACAGCAGCCAGCCGCCTTCACCTTCTTTCAGGCCATCGGCCAGCAATTGCGGCGTGGTCACGCCGCTGTCGGCCAGCAGGCGCACGCCGGCCAGCTCGCGCTGGAAGTGCCGCGCGGCGCTGCTGCCGACCAGCAATTTGGCCAGCACCGGCTTGCCGCGCCAGACCCCGGCACCCACATAGCGTTGCCCAGGCAGCACCCGCAGCAGGCTGAGCAGTTGCAGGTCGGCGCTGCCGGCGGCATCGGCGAGGGTGACGCTCAATGGCAGCGCCGGGGTACGCCCGGCATCCTTGAGTTCGGACAAACGCATCAGCGGGTTTCCTTGTGGCGGCGGCGGTTCAGCAGGCGCTGGAGCCAGGCATTGACCAGCGTGCTGTCCGCCGGCTGGTCAAGGTAGGTGGCGAGCAGCAGGCGAACTTCCGCCTCGGTCCAGTTCGGCGCACGGCGCAGCAAGGGTTCGAGGTCCTTGACCCGGTCGCGTTGGCCGAACAGCAGCGGGCGGGTCTTTTCCAGATCGATCAGTTGCGCCTGCCAACCGTCGCCGCGCTCGCGAAGGAAGATGTGCTTGGGATAGAAGCAGCCATGCACCTGACCGGCGCCGTGCAGGGTCCGCGCGAGTTGCCCGCAGGCGCGCAGGATGCCCTGGCGTTGCGCCAGCGGCAGTTGTGGCCATTGCCCGAGCAGGCTGTCCAGGTCACTCCAGTCGTCCAGGGCACGGGTCATCAGAATCGCCCGACGCTGGCCGTCGACCTTGCGCTCGCCGTAGTACACGGCTTGCAGCGCCGGGATACGCAGCTTCTGGTAGCGGCTGATATTGCGGAACTCGCGGGCGAAGGTCGGCTCGCCGAACGGCCGGTGCAGGGTGTGGGTCAGGTAATTGCTCTGGCGCTTGAGGTAGTAGCCCTTGCCTTCGAGCTCCAGGCGGAACACGCTGCTCCAGCCGCCACGGCCGGTATTGGGCTCGTCCACCGCGTCCAGTTGCAGTGCCCAGAGCTGCTCGAAGCCGTTCAGCCCATGGCGTTCGAGCAGCGCCGTGTCGGCACTGGCCACAAAATCACTCATTCACGTCCCTCGAAAAACTTCACGATATGGCGGATGCGCTTCTTGTCCGCGGCATTCAGGCGGACCCGATTGCGGTATTGCAGGTAGAAGCGCAGGCGCTGGGTGGCTGACAGGTGATACTTGGCCACTTTGTCCAGGCACGCCAGATCTTTGGTGATGCGATAGCGCAGCATGAAACCCCACCAGAAGTCGCCGGTGGGGCAGTCGATGAAGAATAGCGTGCCGGCGTCGTCCACCAGCAGGTTGCGCCACTTCAGGTCGTTATGGGTGAAGTGGTGGTCATGCATGATCCGCGTGTGGCGAGCCAGTTGACGGCTGAGGTGATCGACCCACTGGCGATCCTTGAGGCGCGGATCGTTGCGCTCGGCCAGTACCGACAGGTCTTCGGTGCGCGGCAGCTCGCGGGTGATCATGGCGCCGCGACCGAAGCTCAGGCCGTTGCGTTCCAGGCCGCAGGCCACCACCTCGGCAGTAGGAATCTGCCATTTGGCGAACTGCTTGAGGTTCTGCCATTCGGCCTTGATCCGCGGCCGACCCAGGTAGCGGCGCAAGTGCTTGCCGGCACCGGTGTAGCGCTTTACGTAGTAGTTGATGCCGTCACGTTCGACGCGTACCACCTCGCTCAGCGGGTCGCGGGTCAGTCGCTCGCCCTGCAGGGCGAATACCGCGTCGATACTACCGAAATCCTTTGCCAGGGCCGCGTACTTCGGCTCCAGTGTCCATCCCGCCATCAGAGCGCGTCCCCGTACCGTTGCTTGCGCTCGTAGAGCTTTTGCGCCTTGCCGTCCAGCCAGTGCAGCAGGCTGGCGTGTTCCGCGAGGACCTGACGCAGCGGCTGCTGGAAGTAGCCGCGCAGGAAGCGCAGCTTGTCGCGCCGGGTCAGGCCGATGTCCAGGGCCGAGAAATACAGGGCGGCCAGGTCCTTGTCGCGCCAGCGCCGGGAGATCTTGTCACGGGTCTGGGCGCGGTGCAGGTCAATGACCGACAGGCGGAAATCATCCGCCGTCACTGGCTTGTCGGTGTGCAGCAGGAAGTGGCAAATGTAGCAGTCGCGGTGGTTGACCCCGGCGCGGTGCATGCCGCCGGTCATCTTCGCCACCTCGGCGATCAGCGCGCGTTTGAGCCGTGGCTCCGGCGGCTGGCGGACCCAGTCGATGCTGAAGTCTTCCAGGCTGATGGTGGGCGCCAGTTCCTCGGTGACGATGAACGAATGCTGGGTCGCCGGGTTGCTGCCGCGCTCGCCGAAGGCCACCGCGGTCATGGTCGGCACGCCGACTTCGTGCAGGCGCTGGATGGCCGTCCATTCCTGGCCGGCGCCAAGCACCGGCAGCTTGGCGCTGAACAGGTTCTTGAAGATCTCGCCCCAGCCGATGCCGCGGTGGATCTTGACGAAGAAGCCTTCGCCGTCGACTTCGGTGCGCAGGGTGCGACGGCCTTCCAGTTCACGGTAGACCTCGCCTTGCAGGGCCTCGACCGCATCGAACGGGTCGCGGCCGGCCCACAGGCGCTTGAAGGGTTCTGCCAGGATCAGCTTCATGGGCGCTCCCCGAGAATCACGTCAGCGGCATGCTCGGGCATGCTGTACAGGTCGGCGGTCTCGGCGAAGGCCAGGCCGTTCTGGCCCCAGCTGGCGCGGGCTGCCGGGTCTTCGAGCATGCGTTGCAGGTAGCTGTTGAGCTGGTCCTGTTCGAACGGCTCGTCGAGTACCAGGCCACTGTCGGCCTCGGCGATGTAGTGGGCGTATCCGCACACCGCAGTGACCAGCACCGGCAGGCCGGCGACCAGCGCCTCCAGCAGGACGGTGCCGGTGTTCTCGTTGTAGGCCGGGTGGATCAGCACGTCGGCGCCGAGCAGGAAACGCGGGATATCGCTGCGACCCTTGAGGAACTGCACCTGGTCACCCAGGCCCAGCGCAGTGCTCTGCAACTGGAATACCTTGGGGTCGTCCTGGCCGATGACCATCAGTCGTGTGCGCTTGCGCAGTGCCGCGGGCAGGGCGGCGAGGGCCTTGAGGCTGCGATCGGTGCCCTTGGTCTTGAATCCGGAACCGATCTGCACCAGCAACAGGTCGTCGTCGCCCAGGTTGAATTCGCGACGGAAATCGGCGCGGATCTCGGCGGAGTTGGCCGGGGCCCGGCGGTCTTGGGAAATGCCCGGCGGCAGCAGGTGGAAGCGTTCTTCCTGGGTGCCGTAGTGCTTGATGAACAGCGGTTGCTGCACCTCGGAAATCATCAGGATCTCGGTACGCGCATCGCGGGCGAACACCGCGCGCTCGTACTCGGCGAAGTGCCGGTAGCGGCCCCAGCGTCGGTACAGGCCGCCGCGCAGGGTCTGTGCCTTGTCTTCGAAGCAGCCGTCGGCAGCGTAGTAGACGTCCAGGCCGGGCATCTTGTTGAAGCCGATCAGGCGGTCCACCGGACGCTTGGCCAGGTCCGCCTCCATCCAGGCGCTGAGTTTCTCGTTGCGCCGATGGTTGAACAGCGCCTTGACCGGCGCCACCAACACCTCGAAGCCGGGCGGCACGTCGCCTTCCCAGATCAGGGTGTAGACGCGGATCTGGTGCCCACGGCGCTGGCACTCCAGGGCGATGCGCATGAAGTCACGCTGCAGGCCACCGAAGGGGAAATACTTGTAGAGCACGAAAGCCAGTTGCATCAACGAACATCCTCGGCCCGCAGCAGCTCGCCCAACTGGCGTGCCACACGTTCGGGATTCAGGCGAGTGAAGCACAGCGGCCACTCACGTTTGAGATCGAACCGGCGCAGTTCCTCGACGCTCGGCTTGTAGGTGCACTTCTTGCGCAGGCAGGGCGCGCAAGGGAAGTCGCTGGCCACATGGACCTGGGACTTGCCGTAGGCACCGGTGAGGCCCGGGTTGGTCGGCCCGTACAGTGAGAGGGTCGGCACGTCCAGTGCCGCCGCCAGGTGGCCGAGGCCGGTATCCACCGCCACGCAGGCCTTGGCCGACGCCAGCACCTTGGCGACCCCGGCCAGGTTCAATTTGGGTAGTACCTTGGCGTTCTTCAAGCCCTGGGCGATGCGTTCGGCGCGGGCCTTCTCCACCGGGTTGCCCCAGGGCAGGCAGACATGCAGACCGGCGCGGCCGAGGCGCTCGGCCAGTTGGCGCCAGTACAGCTCGGGCCAGTGCTTGGTGTCCCAGGTGGTGCCATGCAGGAACACCACGTAGGGCGCCACGCCGATCTGCTCCAGGCGGCTGCGGTCAAGGCCGTAGTCGCCGATGCCCTCGGGAATGTCATAGCCCAGGGCCAGGGCGAACAACTGGCGGATGCGTTCCACCGCGTGCTGGCCCTTGGCGACCGACAGGCGGCGGTCATAGAAGCGGCTGGAGAAGCCTTCGCGGGCCGAGTAACGGTCCAGGCCGGCCACTGGCGTGTTTTTCACATAGCGGGTCAGCCAGGCACTCTTGACCAGGCCCTGGGCATCGATCACCAGGTCGTACTTGCGCTCGCGCACGCGCTTCTTGAACTGGCGCCATTCGCCATTCTTGAAGGTCTGCCAGAGGTTCTTGCGCCAGCGCCGGATCGCCACGGGAATGACCTGGTCCACCGCCGGGTGCCAGGTGGGAATCTCGGCGAAACCTTCTTCCACCACCCAGTCGAACGTGATGCCTGGAATGGCGTGGGCGGCATCGGTCAGCGCCGGCAGGGCGTGGATCACGTCGCCCAGGGACGTCGTCTTGATCAGCAGGACCCGCACTTAGTCGACCTCTGCACTGATGTCGACCAGCGACGGGCCGTTGAGCCGCTGCAGCGCCGCCGCGACGGCGTCGGGCTCCAGCTGGCGCAGGCAGTTGTAGTGGCCGAAACGGCAGGTGCGGTCGAAGCAGGGGCTGCAGTCCAGGCCCAGGCGCACCACTTCGACCTGGTCGGCCAGCGGTGGGGTGAAGCCCGGCGAGGTAGAGCCGTAGACCGCCACCAGCGGGCGGTTCAGCGCTGCGGCGACGTGCATCAGGCCGGAGTCGTTGGACACCACGGCATCGGCGCAGGACAGCAGGTCGATGGCCTCGGCCAGGGAGGTTTCCCCGGCCAGGTTGTACGATTCTTCACGGAAGCCCGGGATCAGACGGTCACGGATCTGCTCGCCAACCGGATGGTCGTTCTTCGAGCCGAACAGCCACACCTGCCAGCCTTCGCGGACCTTCAGCTCGGCGATTTTCGCGTAGTGCTCCGACGGCCATTTCTTCGCCTCGCCGAACTCGGCACCCGGGCACAGGGCCAGGACCGGACGGTCCAGCTCCAGGCCGAACCTGGCCAGGGCGGCGGCACGGCTGGCATCCTCGATGCGCAAGCTCGGGCGCGGGTAGGGCTGCGGCAGGTCGGCGTCGGCGGGATAGGCGAGGGCCATGAAGCGCTCGATCATCAGCGGGTAGCGCGCCTTGTCCAGGCGCCGCACGTCGTTGAGCAGGCCGTAGCGGAACTCGCCACGCCAACCGGTGCGCTTGGGAATCCCGGCGAAGAACGGCACCAGCGCCGACTTCAGCGAGTTGGGCAGGAGGATCGCCTGGTCATACTGGCCGGCCAGGGACTTGCCGATGCGCCGGCGCGTGGCCAGGTCGAGCACGCCGTGGCCGAGCGGGAAGCTCAAGGCCTGACGCACTTCGGGCATGCGTTCGAGGATCGGCCGGCTCCACTCGGGGGCCAGCACGTCGATCACGCAGTCGGCGTGACGCTGCTTCAGGACCTGGAACAGCGTCTGCGCCATCACCATGTCGCCCACCCAACTGGGCCCGATTATCAAAATTCTCATGCTTTATCCAGAAACGATCAGGGAGGCTGCAGGCTGTTTTCCAACAGTCCTGGCCTCCCCTCTTTATATTCAGGCTCGGTTACAACCGCCTACGCCCGCTTGAGTGTAGGCGGTTGCCGGCTGGCTTCCTGCCGCCCGGATCCGCACGTGTTTCAGTTCCGCGTTCAGCTCAGTCCCAGTTCACCCCAGATGCGCCGTACTTCGCGGCGTTCCGTGGCGAATTGCGCCGCATCGATCACCCCGGCCTGTTTCTGCAAGGCTTGGCGGTGCGCGGCGGAGCGGAACGCCTTGTACACCTCGCGCAGCAGCACGGCATCGCTGGCGGGCATCAGCCCGGCTTCCTCGAGACCTTCGAGGATGCGGATGTTGTCGGTGTAGCGCAGCAGCGCCGGATGGGTGTGGGACCAGGCGAGCGCGGCGTATTGCACCATAAATTCAATATCGACGATACCACCGGCATCCTGCTTGATATCGAAGGGAACGCCGGCGTCATAGGCATTGCTCGCAGTGCCGGCGGCGGTGGATTTGCTGCCCAGGTTGTCGCGCATCTTGGCCCGCATGTCGCTGACTTCGACGCGCAGGGCGTCCAGGTCGCGCTGTTTGCCGAGGACCCGCGCACGCACGTCCTCGAAGGCCGCGCCGACCTGTTCGCAGCCCACCAGCACCCGGGCGCGGACCAGTGCCTGGTGTTCCCAGGTCCAGGCTTCGTTCTGCTGGTAGCGCTCGAACGCGCCCACTGAGCTGACCAGCAGCCCCGAGGCGCCGGACGGGCGCAGGCGCATGTCGACGTCGTAGAGCTGACCGGAGTTGGTCTGGGTGGTCAGCAGGTGGATGATGCGCTGGCCCAGGCGGGTGAAGAACTGCGCGCTGTCGATCGGCTTGGCGCCGTCGGTCTCGGCCTGCGGGTCGCCGTCGTGGATGAAGACCAGGTCCAGGTCGGAGCCGTGGCCCAGTTCGAGGCCACCGACCTTGCCGTAGCCGACGATGATGAAGCCCGGATCGCAGGGGCTGCCGTCGCTGCGCTGCGGGCGGCCGTGGCGGGCCACGGTCTGGCGCCAGGCCAGGGCCAGGACCTGGTTGAGGATGGCTTCAGCGAGCCAGGTCAGGTAGTCGCTGACCTTCATCAGTGGCAGGCTGCCGGCGATTTCCGAGGCGGCGACGCGCAGGCTGTGGGCCAGCTTGAAGTGACGCAGGGCCTCCATCTGCTGTTCCAGGTCGTCCTCGGGGATGCGGGTCAGGCGCTCGCGCAGCTCGGCGGCCAGTTCCGGTGCCTTCGGCGGGCTGAACAGGCGACTTTCATTAAGGAGTTCGTCGAGCAGCAGCGGGAAGCGGGCGATCTGCTCGGCGATCCACGGGCTGGCGGCGCACAGGGTGAGCAGGCGGCGCAGGGCGCCGGGGTTTTCGGTGAGCAGCACCAGGTAGGCGGAGCGGCGGGCTACGGCTTCCACTAGCGGCAGCACCCGCTCCAGCACCAGGTCCGGATCGTCGTGCTCCACGGCCTGGGCCAGCAGGCGCGGAATAAAGGCATCGAGGCGTTCGCGGCCGAGGCGCTGCATGGCCCGCAGCTGAGGGCTGGAACGCAGGCCGGCAAGCAGCTTCAAGGCCCGCGCGGCGTCGCGGAAACCGGCGTCTTCCAGCTGGCGGCAGGCGGCTTCTTCGTCCTGGGCTTCTTCCCAGAGCGGCAGCCATTCGCCGCCGACCACCACTTCGCCTTCGCCTTCTTCTTCATCCGGGTCGGCGATGACCTGGCGGAAGTGCCAGTCGATACGCCCGCGCCAGTGCATCAGTTGGGCGTGGAAGGCATCCCAGTCGGGGAAGCCGAGCATGAAGGCGATGCGCGCGCGGTCCAGGTCGCCATCCGGCAGCATCTGGGTCTGGCGGTCGCCGATGGCCTGGATCGCGTGTTCGGTGTAGCGCAGGAATTCGTAGCCTTCGCGCAGCTCGGCGATCACCGCAGCGGGCAGGTAGCCCTGGCCTTCCAGGGTCGCCAGCACTTTAAGGAGGGGGCGCTGTTGCAGGCTCAGGTCGCGGCCACCGTGGATCAGTTGGAAGGCCTGGGCGATGAACTCCACCTCGCGGATGCCGCCGGCGCCGAGCTTGATGTTCTCGGACATGCCCTTGCGCCGCACTTCCTGCTGGATCAGCTGCTTCATGGTGCGCAGCGCCTCGATGGCAGAGAAGTCCAGGTAGCGGCGGTAGACGAACGGTCGCAGCATCTCCTGCAGTTGCGCGCCGGCCGCCTGGTCGCCGGCCACCACGCGGGCCTTGATCATGGCGTAGCGTTCCCAGTCGCGGCCCTGGTCCTGGTAGTACTGCTCCAGGGCGTTGAAGCTCAGGACCAGAGCACCGGACGAACCGTAGGGGCGCAGGCGCATGTCGACGCGGAAGACGAAACCGTCGACGGTGATCGGGTCCAGCGCCTTGATCAGCCGTTGGCCGAGGCGGGTGAAGAATTCCTGGTTCTCCAGTGGACGCTTGACCCCGACGGTCTCGCCGCCTTCGGGGAAGGCGAAGATGAGGTCGATGTCCGAGGACAGGTTGAGTTCCACCGCGCCGAGCTTGCCCATGCCCAGCACCACCATGTGCTGCGGCAGGCCGCTGCGGTGACCGGTGGGCGTGCCGAATTGCTCGCAAAGGCGCGGGTACAGCCATTGGTAGGCCTGGTCGATGGCCGCGTCGGCCATGTCGGAGAGGTCGCGGCAGGTTTCGACCAGATCGGCCTGGCGGGTCACGTCACGCCAGATGATGCGCACCTGGTGGCGGTTGCGCTGGCGGCGCAGGTTGCGCGCCAGTTCGTCCTCGGTGCTGGCGGCGGTTGCCGCAGCAGCCAGTTGTGCGCACAGCTCGCCGGGGGCGAAGCGCCGGTCAAGGTCGCCGCTGGCGGCCAGGTCGAGGAGCATCGCCGGGTCGCGCAGGCTCTGTTCGACGACGAACACGCTGGCCGCCGAGACCCGGGCGAAAGCGCTCCAGCGCTCGCTGTCCCAGTCGTCCAGGGTGAGGCCGTCGAAGGCCGCCACGGCATCGCGCAGGGCCTGTTCATTATTGAGGGCAGTGGCTTTCAGGGTTTCTGGCAGTTGGACCAGCGAAGGCAGGCTCATGGTCTATCCTTGATCCGCGGGAAAAGGCAGGCGGTGACGAGGCGGGCGGAACGCGACCCGGGTTGGACTGTCGTACAAAAGTTGGAAATAGCTGCAAATCCGGTTTTTTTGGCAGGAAACATCACAGCAGACCTTTTCGTAACCGGTTTTTCATCGCCGGTATCGTTTTATCTCACAAGCCAATGGATGGCCGGACGTCGTTCCGATGTAGTTTTACTACTGCTTTTTTCAGTCGAAGGCATGTAATGACGAACGATTTGTAGTAAAACTACACGCCGCCGGGACTACCTCCGGTAATCCAAGAATTCATGTCGTCTGCCCAAAAGGCCAGTCGCAAACTTCAGGCAACCGATTCTGGAAGCCTTTCCGCCCTGGAGCAAGCCATGCAAGACCTCGATCCCGTCGAAACCCAGGAATGGCTGGACGCCCTGGAGTCGGTCCTCGACAAAGAAGGCGAAGACCGCGCTCACTACCTGATGACCCGTATGGGCGAGCTGGCCACCCGCAGTGGTTCGCAGCTGCCGTACGCAATCACCACGCCATACCGCAACACCATTCCAGTCACCCACGAAGCACGCATGCCTGGCGACCTGTTCATGGAACGCCGCATTCGCTCCCTGGTGCGCTGGAACGCGCTGGCCATGGTAATGCGCACCAACCTGAAGGACTCGGACCTGGGCGGCCACATTTCTTCGTTCGCCTCTAGCGCCACCTTGTATGACATCGGCTTCAACTACTTCTTCCAGGCTCCGACCGAAGAGCACGGCGGCGACCTGATCTTCTTCCAGGGCCACGCCTCGCCAGGCGTCTACGCCCGCGCCTTCATGGAAGGTCGCATCAGCGAAGACCAGATGAACAACTTCCGTCAGGAAGTCGATGGCAACGGCCTGTCGTCCTACCCGCACCCATGGCTGATGCCTGACTTCTGGCAGTTCCCGACCGTTTCCATGGGCCTGGGTCCGATCCAGGCGATCTACCAGGCGCGCTTCATGAAGTACCTGGAAGCCCGCGGCTACATCCCTGCCGGCAAGCAGAAAGTCTGGTGCTTCATGGGCGACGGCGAGTGCGACGAGCCGGAATCCCTGGGCGCGATCGCCCTGGCCGGCCGCGAGAAGCTGGACAACCTGATCTTCGTCATCAACTGCAACCTGCAGCGCCTCGACGGCCCGGTTCGCGGTAACGGCAAGATCATCCAGGAACTCGAAGGCGTGTTCCGTGGTGGTGGCTGGAACGTCAACAAGGTGGTCTGGGGCCGCTTCTGGGACCCACTGCTGGCCAAGGACACCGACGGTATCCTGCAGCGCCGCATGGACGAAGTCATCGACGGCGAGTACCAGAACTACAAGGCCAAGGACGGCGCGTTCGTCCGTGAGCATTTCTTCAACACTCCAGAGCTCAAGGCCATGGTCGCCGACCTGTCCGACGACGAGATCTGGAAGCTCAACCGTGGCGGCCACGACCCGTACAAGGTCTATGCGGCCTACCACCAGGCGGTCAACCACAAAGAGCAGCCGACCGTCATCCTGGCCAAGACCATCAAGGGCTACGGCACCGGTGCTGGCGAAGCCAAGAACACCGCGCACAACACCAAGAAGGTCGACGTCGACAGCCTGCGCCACTTCCGTGACCGCTTCGACATCCCGGTCAAGGACGAAGAGCTGGAAAACCTGCCGTTCTTCAAGCCTGAAGAAGGCAGCGCCGAAGCTCGCTACCTGGCCGAGCGCCGCGCGGCACTGGGCGGTTTCGTCCCGCAGCGCCGCAGCAAGTCGATCAGCATCCCGACGCCGCCACTGGAAACCCTGAAGGCGATCCTGGACGGCTCGGGCGACCGCGAAATCTCCACCACCATGGCCTTCGTGCGCATCCTGGCGCAGCTGGTCAAGGACAAGGAAATCGGCCAGCGCATCGTTCCGATCATCCCGGACGAAGCCCGTACCTTCGGTATGGAAGGCATGTTCCGCCAGTTGGGCATCTACTCGTCCGTCGGCCAGCTCTACGAGCCAGTCGATAAAGACCAGGTGATGTTCTACCGCGAAGACAAGAAGGGCCAGATCCTCGAGGAAGGCATCAACGAAGCGGGCGCCATGTCCTCCTTCATCGCTGCCGGTACTTCGTACTCGAACCACAACCAGCCGATGCTGCCGTTCTATATCTTCTACTCGATGTTCGGCTTCCAGCGTATCGGCGACCTGGCCTGGGCTGCCGGCGACAGCCGTACCCGCGGCTTCCTGATCGGCGGTACCGCCGGCCGTACCACCCTGAACGGTGAAGGCCTGCAGCACGAAGACGGTCACAGCCACATGCTGGCGGCGACCATCCCGAACTGCCGCACCTATGATCCGACCTACGGCTACGAGCTGGCGGTGATCATCCAGGACGGCATGAAGAAGATGACCGAAGAGCAACAGGACGTCTTCTACTACATCACCGTGATGAACGAAGCCTACACCCAGCCAGCCATTCCGGCCGGTGCCGAGGAAGGCATCATCAAGGGCATGTACCTGCTCGAAGAAGACACCCGCGACGCCGCACACCACGTCCAACTGCTGGGCTCGGGCACCATCCTGCGCGAAGTCCGCGAAGCGGCGAAGATCCTGCGCGACGAGTTCAACATCGGTGCCGACGTCTGGTCCGTCACCAGCTTCAACGAACTGCGCCGCGACGGCCTGGCCGTGGAGCGCAGCAACCGCCTGAAGCCGGGTCAGAAACCACAGGTCACCTACGTCGAAGAGTGCCTGGCTGGCCGTAAGGGCCCGGTCATCGCCTCCACCGACTACATGAAGCTGTTCGCCGAACAGATTCGCCAGTGGGTACCGAGCAAAGAGTTCAAGGTCCTGGGTACCGATGGCTTCGGTCGCAGCGACAGCCGCAAGAAGCTGCGTCACTTCTTCGAAGTCGACCGTCACTTCGTCGTGCTGGCTGCCCTGGAAGCCCTGGCTGACCGTGGCGAAATCGAACCGAAGGTGGTGGCTGATGCCATCGTCAAGTTCGGCATCGACCCGGACAAGCGCAACCCACTGGACTGCTGAGGAGTATTTTTAAGTGAGCGAACTCATTCGCGTACCTGACATCGGCAGCGGTGAAGGTGAAATCATCGAGCTGTTCGTCAAGGTCGGTGACCGTATCGAAGCAGACCAGAGCCTGCTGACCCTGGAGTCCGACAAGGCCTCCATGGAGATCCCGGCCCCCAAGGCCGGTGTGATCAAGTCGCTGAAGGTCAAGCTGGGCGACCGCCTGAAAGAAGGCGACGAACTGCTGGAACTGGAAGTCGAGGGTGCCGCTGCCGCGGCGCCTGAGGCACCTGCCGCCGCTCCTGCCGCTGCCGCGCCTGCCGCCGCACCGGCAGCAGCTGCCCCGGCTCCTGCTGCTGCGCCAGCCGCACCGGCTGCCGCCAGCGTCCAGGACATCCACGTGCCGGACATCGGTTCGTCGGGCAAGGCCAAGATCATCGAAGTGCTGGTCAAGGCCGGCGACACCGTCGAAGCCGACCAGTCGCTGATCACCCTGGAGTCCGACAAGGCCTCCATGGAGATCCCGTCGCCTGCTGCTGGCGTGGTCGAAGCCGTGATCGCGAAACTGGACGACGAAGTCGGCACCGGTGACCTGATCCTGAAACTGAAAGTGGCGGGTGCTGCACCTGCTGCACCTGCTGCACCTGCTGCTCCGGCGCCTGCCGCGGCTGCACCGGCTGCTGCACCTGCTGCCGCTGCTCCGGCCCCTGCTGCTGCCGCGCCGGCTCCAGCCGCTGCTGCTCCGGCTGCGGCGCCTGCACCTAGCGGTGCCAAGGTTCACGCAGGTCCCGCTGTTCGCCAACTGGCCCGCGAGTTCGGCGTCGAGCTGAGTGCTGTGTCGCCGACCGGTCCTCACGGCCGCGTGCTGAAGGAAGACGTGCAGGTCTACGTCAAGGCCATGATGCAGAAGGCCAAGGAAGCACCTGCCGCTGGCGGCGCTACCGGTGGCGCAGGCATCCCGCCGATCCCGGCTGTCGACTTCAGCAAGTTCGGTGAAGTGGAAGAAGTGGCCCTGACCCGCCTGATGCAGGTCGGTGCCGCCAACCTGCACCGCAGCTGGCTGAACGTGCCGCACGTGACCCAGTTCGACTCCGCCGACATCACCGAGCTGGAAGCCTTCCGCGTTGCGCAGAAAGCCGTGGCCGAGAAGGCTGGCGTCAAGCTGACCGTGCTGCCACTGCTGCTGAAAGCCTGCGCCTTCCTGCTCAAGGAACTGCCGGACTTCAACAGCTCGCTGGCGCCAAGCGGCAAGGCGATCATTCGCAAGAAATACGTGCACATCGGCTTCGCCGTGGACACCCCGGATGGTCTGCTGGTCCCTGTGATCAAGAACGTCGACCAGAAGAGCCTGCTGCAACTGGCGGCGGAAGCGGCTGCCCTGGCTGAAAAAGCCCGGACCAAGAAGCTCTCCGCAGACGACATGCAGGGTGCCTGCTTCACCATCTCCAGTCTCGGCCACATTGGCGGCACCGGCTTTACGCCGATCGTCAACGCGCCGGAAGTGGCGATCCTTGGTGTCTCCAAGGCCACCATGCAGCCAGTCTGGGATGGCAAGGCCTTCCAGCCGAAGCTGATGCTGCCGCTGTCGCTGTCCTACGATCACCGCGTGATCAACGGCGCCGCCGCCGCCCGCTTCACCAAGCGTCTGGGCGACGTGCTGGGCGACATCCGCACCATGCTGCTGTAATTGCTGTCCAGCCAGTCTCGCCCTGCCGGGCGGGGCTGGCGCACCCTTTTCGAGCTGCCACGCTCGTACCTCAACCCCGTCATCTGGCGGGGCTTTTTTTTGCCTGGAAAAAGGACGCTGCAGACCCTGTGGGAGCGGGTTCACCCGCGATTGCGATGGTGAATCCACTGCCGCCATCGCGGGTGAACCCGCTCCCACAGGGGCCGCGGCGTCGGCTAGATCGTTGAAGAAAAGCAGCGCCAGGCCGACATAGATCAAACCAGCATCAAACCATTTGCTTGTCAGCCTCCGGCGCATGATGCAACCTTGCCCGAACGTGCATAGCAAAGTGCCAAGCCCGTGCCATCAGTCTTATTCGAGCGAGCTTCCCATGAAGAGCCAAACCGATGCTGCCAGCCGTCCGGCGGCCGAGGTAGTGACGCAGTTACCGGTGCCATCACGGCTCGGCATGCTGCGTTTCGAGCGGCTGAACGAAGCGAGCTGGGCGATGCTCTTTCTCGATCCAGGCTGCGAACGCCAGTTCGGCCTGCCGGCCGTGGAACTCTGTGCCCTGGTGGGTTCGCCCTACGCCAGCCTCATGGAGCCGGAGGCCCGCTACAAGCTGCATGACGCCATCCAGGCGCAACTGGCAGTGGGCAATCACTACGTCAGTCGCTACACCCTGCACACCAGCAACGGCCCCCTGAACTTGCTTGAGCTGGGCGAAGCCTACAAGCAACACAACCGTCAGTTGCTGCGCGGCTACCTGCTGGTGCTGGACGAGCAGGAAGGCATCAGCCCCGAGCTCAGCGCCGAAGACCTGGAAACCCGCAACAGCCGTCTGCAGATCGCCCTCAAGCTGAACCAGCAGGCGCAGCAGGAGCAACTCGAACATCTGGAGCGCGTGCGCGCCCAGCAGGACCTGATCCTGCATCTCGCGCGGCACCGCTACAGCGTCAGCAACTCGCTGCAGGAAGCCGCCGAGCTGATCACCCGCAGCGCTTGCGAAATCTACAAGATCGAATGCGCCAGCCTGTGGTACCTCGAAGGACAGCGCCTGGAGCCGATCTCCGCGTTCTATCGCGAGACCCGCGAATACCGGATGCCCAAGCCCATCGACGCGAGCCTGTTCCCGGACTATCTCGAAGCCCTGCACAGCAGCCGCGCCATCGACGCGCACAACGCCAGCCACGACCCGCGCACCCGTGACATCACCGAGAGCCTGCGCCCGCGCGACGTGATCGCCATGCTCGACGCCAGCATCCGCGTCGACGGTCAGGTGATTGGCGTGCTCTGCCTCGAACACGGCGGCAGCCCGCGGGCGTGGCAGGCCGATGAGATCGCTTTCGCCGGCGAACTGGCCGACCAGTTCGCCCAGGTCATCAACAATCACAACCGTCGCGCTGCCACCAGCGCCCTGCACCTGTTCCAGCGTGCAGTGGAGCAGAGCGCCAACGCCTTCCTGCTGGTCAACCGCGACGGCGTGGTGGAGTACGTCAACCCGAGCTTCACCGCGATCACCCAGTACAGCTCCGAGGAAGTGCAGGGCCATCGCCTGTCCGAGCTGTCGGCCCTGGAGAACCTCAGCGAACTGCTGTTCGACGAGTCCAGCCTCGCCATGGGCAACAGTTGGCAGGGCGAGTTCAAGAGCCGGCGCAAGAACCTCGAACCCTACTGGGGCCAGCTGTCGATTTCCAAGGTGTATGGCGACAACCGAGAGTTGACCCACTACATCGGCATCTACGAAGACATCACCCAGACCAAGCTGGCCCAGCAGCGCATCGAGCGCCTGGCGTACACCGACAACCTGACCGGCCTGGGCAACCGCCCGGCATTCATCCGCAACCTTGATGAGCGCTTCGCTCGCGACAGCGACACGCCGATCTGTCTGCTGTTGGTGGACATCGACAATTTCAAGCGAATCAACGACAGCCTCGGCCATCAGACCGGCGACAAGCTCCTGGTCAGCCTGGCCCGGCGCCTGCGCAACAGCCTCAGTCCCGGCGGCAGCCTGGCGCGCTTCGCCAGTAACGAATTCGCCGTGCTGCTGGACAACACCGATCTGGAAAGCGGCCAGCAGATCGCTCTGCAGTTGCTCGCCACCCTCGACAAGCCGATGTTCGTCGACAACCAGTTGATCAACGTCACCGGCTCTGTCGGCCTGGCCTGCGCGCCGCTGCATGGCCGCGACCCGCAGACCCTGATGAAGAACGCAGGTCTCGCCCTGCACAAGGCAAAGGCCAACGGCAAGCACCAGGTCCAGGTGTTCACCGAGGCGCTCAACGCCGAGGCCAGCTACAAGCTGTTCGTCGAGAACAACCTGCGCCGCGCCCTGGCGCAGAACGAACTGCAGGTGTTCTACCAGCCCAAGCTGTGCCTGCGCACCGGGCGCCTGCTGGGCCTGGAAGCGCTGCTGCGCTGGAACCATCCTGAGAAGGGCATGATCCGCCCGGACCAATTCATCAGCGTCGCTGAAGAAACCGGCCTGATCATCCCCATCGGCAAGTGGGTGGCGCGCCAGGCGTGCCGCATGAGCCAGCAACTGGCGGAGGAGGGCATGGGCAACCTGCAGGTGGCGATCAACCTGTCGCCCAAGCAGTTCTCTGACCCGGACCTGGTCGCCTCGATCGCCAACATCCTCCAGGAAGAGGCGCTGCCGCCGCACCTGCTGGAACTGGAACTGACCGAAGGCCTGCTGCTGGAAGCCACCGAAGACACCCGGCGCCAGCTCGACCAGCTCAAGCAACTGGGCCTGACCCTGGCCATGGACGATTTCGGCACCGGCTATTCGTCGCTGAGCTACCTGAAGAAATTCCCGATCGACATCATCAAGATCGACCGCAGTTTCATCAACGAGATCCCGGACAACCAGGACGACATGGAGATCACCTCGGCGGTGGTGGCCATGGCCCACAACCTCAAGCTCAAGGTGGTCGCCGAAGGCATCGAGACCGCCGAGCAACTGGCGTTCCTGCGCCGGCACCGCTGCGACGTTGGCCAGGGCTACCTGTTCGACAAGCCGATCCCGGGCGACGAGCTGGTCGACAAGCTCAAGCGCTATCCGCGTTTCCCGACCGCCTGACAGCCACGCAACACTCGGGCACACTACCGGTCTATCCCAATGAAGGCATCGCGTGCGATGCCGCCTGCCTGACAAGAGGAATGGGTAATGGTCCTGCGTTCGGAGATTCTCGTGAATAAAAACGTCCTGCCTACCGCGGAACAGGCACTGCCTGGCCGCGAAACCCCGATGCCGCTGCCGGAAAAGCATTTCGTCTTCACCGAGACGCCGCTGCTCGGGCCTTTCTTCGAAAGCGCCGTGGACTTCGCCATCTTCGGCCTGGGTTGCTTCTGGGGCGCCGAGCGGCGCTTCTGGCAGCGTGAAGGCGTGATCAGCACCGTGGTCGGCTATGCCGGTGGCATCACCCCGAACCCGACCTACGAAGAAGTCTGCTCGGGCCTGACCGGCCACACCGAAGTCGTGCTGGTGGTGTTCGACAAGGACAAGGTCAGCTACCGCGAGCTGCTGGCGATGTTCTGGGAACTGCACAACCCGACCCAGGGCATGCGCCAGGGCAATGACATTGGCACCCAGTACCGTTCGGCGATCTACTGCACCTCGCCACAGCAGTTGCAGGAAGCCGAGGAAAGCCGAGACCAGTACCAGGCCGAGCTGGCCAAGTCCGGCTTTGGCGAGATCACCACCGAGATCGCCCAGGCACCGACCGTGTACTTCGCCGAGGCCTACCATCAGCAATACCTGGCGAAGAATCCCGATGGCTACTGCGGCATCGGCGGTACCGGCGTCTGCTTGCCGCCCAGCCTGCAAGGTAACTGAGGAGCTACCATGGCTACGCCGAGCATGATCCTGTTCTTTTCCCCGCTGTCGCCCTTCGTGCGCAAGGTGCGGGTTGCACTGCATGAGACTGGCCAGACCGACCGGGTCGCACTGCAAGCGGTCAATGTCAGCCCGGTCAGCCCGGACGCCGACCTCAACCAGGGCAACCCGGCAGGCAAGCTGCCGGCGTTGCGCCTGGAGGACGGCACCGTGCTGCACGATAGCCGTGTGATCGTCGACTTCCTCGATCACCAGCATGTCGGCAATCCGTTGATTCCCCGTGAAGGATCGGCGCGCTGGCGGCGCCTGACCCTGGCCTCGCAGGCCGACGCGATCATGGATGCGGCGGTACTGACTCGCTACGAGACCTTCCTGCGGCCGGAAGAGAAGCGCTGGGATGAGTGGACCGAGGCGCAGTCGGAGAAGATCCGCCGGGCGCTGGCGGATCTTGAGGACAACCACCTGGCCGAGATCGCCTCGGCCTTCGACGTCGCGGCGATTGGCGTCGCCTGTGCCCTGGGCTACATCGACCTGCGCATGCCCGACTTCGGCTGGCGCGAGCGGCAGCCGAAGCTGGCGGCATGGTATGCCGAGGTCAGTCAGCGGGAGTCGATGAAGGCGACCGCTCCGGTCTGACTTCAGGGGCTCATCGCTGGCAAGCCAGCTTCCACAAGGTTTTGTGGTGTTCTCGATGTCGGGGCACACTGTGGACCCTGTGGGAGCTGGCTTGCCAGCGATGACTGACTGACAGCCCCCACAAAAACCTCAGTCCTCCACAAGATCCTGATTCCCCTTACCAGCTCCTCTCCAAACTCGCGGTCCTCCCTCAGCCCGCTCATACCCGCACCTGCCCGGCCCGGTACCAGTCCAGCCGCCGCGTCAGCACCATGAACACCCCCAGCAGCGCGAACAGCAGCAACGCCCCCATCAGCAACGCATAGTCCTCGGCGCTCAACAGCCCGTAGAGCAGCGCATACAACACCGCCAACCCCACTGCGAAACCCAGTCCGCGTACAAAACTGTGCAGCACATGGCACAGGTAGAAACCAATCAACCCCACGCAGCCCCCCGCCGACACCAGGTACGCCAGCCCGAAGCCGATATGCTCCGACAACGACAGCAGCAACAGATAGAACAGCGCCAGCGCCGCGCCGACCAGGGCGTACTGGATCGGGTGCACGCTCAGATCACGCAGCACCTCGAAGAGGAAGAAACCGGCAAAGGTCAGAGCGATGAACAACAGCGCGTACTTGATCGCCCGCTCGCTCTTCAGGTACTGGTCCACCGGATCGACGAAGCTCACGCCGAAGGCCCGTGCGCGGTAGTCCTCGCAGGTGACGGTGTCGACGCAGCGGGCCAGGATCTCTTCCAGGTTGGTGGAGAAGAACGAGGTCTGCCAGTGGGCCTTGAAGCCCTTGTCGTCGATCTCGCGGTTGCTGGGCAGGGCGTTGCCGATGAAGCTCGGGTGTGGCCAGTTGGCGGCCAGGGTTACGCTGCTGTCGCGGCCTACCGGCAGGATGTAGAGCTGGCCGGTGCCTTGCAGGTTGAGGTCGTAGGCGTAGTCCAGGCGCAGCTCACTGCTGCGGTCGAGCTCGCCGAGCAGAGCGTGCACGCCGCCGCCTAGCCAGTCCAGCTTGCTGCCCGCGGCGAAATCCAGGGTGCGGCCGTTGACCTGCAGCTTCAGGCCGTTCTGGATACCGCGGATATCGCTGATGCCCACGGCGATGAATGGCGTGTCGAAGCGGTAGTCGTCGAGGTCATCCTTGATCCCCCAATGGGCCGGTATCTTGAACTGGCCGCTGACATGGCTGCTGGCATGGAACAGCCGCGCCTCGTAGATGCCCCGGGAGCGCAGCTCGGTGCTGGCCGTGCCGTCGAGAACGAAGGTCTCCGGGAGGAAGGTCAGGAAGCCATGCTTCATGCGGGTTTCCTGGAAGCTCTTGCCGTCCTGCACCTTCCACACCCGCTCGTACCTGCTGTACGGCACCACCAGCAGCGGCCCGCTGATCTGCTGGGCATTGGCGGAGCTCTGGGCGATGTCGTCGACCACGCTGTCGCGCAGGGATTGCCGCTCGTCGATCAGGCCGCCGATCATCAGCAGCGGTATCAGCAAGGCCACCACCAGCAGGGCGATGGTGCCGAGTTTGAGACTCAGGTTCTTGTTCATGGAAAGGGCTCCGCTTGAGAAGGAGCCCAGTCTGCCGAGGCTGTATGGAGCGCCTCGGGAGCGAATGTGGAGATTGTGTGGAGAAACTCAGCTCAACCGGCTAGCCGGCAACCACAGGCGCACGCGCACGCCGTCCTCGACATTGGCGATCTCCAGCGAACCGCCGTGCAGTTGCACCACTTCCTCGACGAAGTTCAGGCCCAGGCCGGTGCTCTTGCGCCCGCTGCCGGGGCGCGGCAGCGAGTAGAAGCGCTCGCTGAGACGGCCGAGGGCGTAGTCGGGAATCGCTTCGCCCTGGTTGTACAGGCTCAGGGCCACACGTTGCGCCTCGTGCTCCAGTTCGAACACCAGCAGACCGCCAGGCGGGGTGAAGTCGAGGGCGTTCTCCAACAGGTTGCCGATGGCCTGGCGCATCAGGAACGGCTCACAGTGCAGCCGCGCCAGGGCCGGCACGCGCTGGCGGACCTGCAGGGCGGCGCTCTCGATACGCACGCTGCGGGCCAGCAGCAACTCATCGATCATCGCCGCCAGCGCCACCTGTTGCTGCTCTTCCAGGCCCTGGCGCTGCTCGACCTGGGCCAGGCCCAGCAGGCGTTCGATCAATTGCTGCATGCGTGCGCTTTCGTTCTCGATATTGCCGGCGAAGCGCTGGCGCTGCTCGTCGCTCATCGGCCCCTGCAACAGCTCGCTGGCGCCGCGGATTGCCGCCAGCGGGCTTTTCAGTTCGTGGGTCAGGGTGTGCACGTAGCGTTCGACATAGTCCTTGCCTTCCAGGCGGCTGCGCATGCGCTCCACCGCCGCCGCCAGTACCGCCAGCTCGCCGCCGCGGTAATGCGGCAGGGCCACCCGCTCGCCGGCGCTGACCGCCTGGGCGTAGCGGGTCAGGCGCCGCAACGAGCGCGCCAGCCACCAGGACAACGCCGCACCCACCAGTAAACCCAGCACGATCAGGCCGATACCGAGGTTGATCAGGCGCTGTTCCGAACGGTCGACATAGGGCTGCAACGAGCGGTTGGGCTTGGCCACGGTGACTACGCCTATCACCTGTTGGCGATCGCGGATCGGCGCGGCCACGTGCATCACCGAGGAGTCCGGGTCGTTCTGGTCGCTGCGGGTCGAGCGCGCGCCGTACTGGCCGCGCAGGGTCAGGTAGACGTCGTTCCAGCGCGAGTAGTCCTGGCCCACGGCGTCGCCGGCGGAATCGAGGAGGACGATGCCCCTGGCGTCGGTGACGTAGATACGGTGGTTCACCTCGGTCTTGGCCAGGCCCCAGATATCCGCATTGGGCCGGCGCTGGCCGTAGGCCTTGAGCAGATCGGGCAGGTCGCTCTGGGCCAGGGTGCCGGCCTTGACTTGGTCGCGCAGGATCTCGGCCAGCAGGTTGGCGGTGTCCACCAGGGTTTCCTCGGTGGACTGGCGCACCGCCGGGCGCACCTGTTCGCGCACGGTGTTGAGGACGAACCAGGCGGTCAGCCCGACGAACAGGAAGTACACCAGGAAGATGCGGATGCCCAGGCGCATCAGCTGAGCGCCGGGTTGTAGCTGTAGCCCAGGCCGCGGTGGGTCTGGATCGGCTCGGCGTCGGCGGCGACCCCGCGCAGCTTGGCGCGCAGGCTCTTGATATGGCTGTCGATGGTGCGCTCGTAGCCGGCATCGGCGGACACGCCCACGGCATCCAGCAATTGCTCGCGGCTGAACACCCGCTCCGGCTGTTCCAGCAGGCATTGCAGCAGGCGGAATTCGTGACGGGTGAGGTTGAGCAGCTGTTCGCGGTAGTGGATCTGCATGCGCAGGGTGTCGAGATTGAACGGCGTGCCGGTGCTCACGCTGGCGGTAGCGTGCGGCGTCATGCGCTTGAGGATGGCACGCACCCGGGCCGCTACCTCGCGCGGGCTGAACGGCTTGACCACGTAGTCGTCGGCGCCGATCTCCAGGCCCACCACCCGGTCGATCTCGCCATCACGGGCGCTGAGGAACATCACCGGTACCTCGCTGAAGCGGCGCAGCTGGCGGCAGGTCTCGAAGCCGCTGATGTCCGGCAGGCCGATATCGAGGATCACCAGGTCCGCCGGCTGCTGGCGCTGGCGTTCCAGCGCGGCATGGCCGAGGGTCACCCACTCGGTGCTGTGACCTTCGCCCTGGAGGGCGAAGATCAGGGTGTCGGCGATGGCGGCTTCGTCTTCAACGATGAGGATATGCGGCATAAAGCAGCTACAAGCTATAAGTGGAAAGCTGCAAGTGTAAGCGATCCGCCTTTGCTTGCAGCTTATGGCTTGGAACTTGCCGCTGCCTTAGCAGCCCGGCTTTCCGGCGGTGAAGCGGCGGGCCGGGTTTACCGCGGCGCCGAATTCGCGCAGGGCCTTGGCGCCGATCAGCAGCGGGTAGTTGAAGTTACTGCGGTCGGTGAGGTTGACCTCGACAGTGCGTTTGACGTCGCCCAGGCACAGCTCCAGCTCGATCACCGGACGGTGCGTGGGGTCGAGGTTCTCTTCCTCGTCTTCGTCGGCACGGCTCTTGATCTTGCTGATGCGCGCCAGCTTGTGCTCATAGACCTTGTCGTCGGCGTCCTTGGTCGCCAGGCGGAAGCGCACCCAGTCCTCGCCGTTGCGGGTGAACTGTTCGATGTTCTTCGCCGACAGCGAGGCGGTGAGGGCGCCGGTGTCCATCTTGGCCTTGAAGGTCTCGCCGATGTCGGATACGGCAATGTATTCATAGCGACCGTAGAGGGTCGGTTCGGCGGCCATCACCGGCAGTGACAGCAGGCCGAGCAGGGCGATCAGTGGTTTCAAGGGAAGGCTTCCTGGGGAAAGACAGGGGATTAGACTGCCGTTCGGCTGTTGGTTCGGCAAGACAGGGTAGTGCACACAATGTGAAACATTTGTCTGTGACCGTATGCCCGTGGCGTTTGGTGTTCCGCACCCGGCTGCTTAAAATGGCCGACTGTTTTCCCACAATAAGAGTGGATTTATGCGTCGCCTGCTCACCGGCAGTTTTGTCACCCTGTTGCTGTTGCTCAACACGCTGGTCCTGATCGGGCCGCTGATGGTCTTCGCCCTGCTCAAGCTGGTCCTGCCTGGCCGCTACCGCGATTACGCATCGTGGGCGGTGATGTGGATCGCCGAGACCTGGGCCGAGATCGACAAGCTGATCTTCGCCCTGTGCATCCCCACGGTCTGGGACGTGCGCGGCAATGCCGGCCTGCGTCTGGACACGTCCTACCTGTGCGTCAGCAACCACCAGACCTGGGTGGACATCCCGGCGCTGATCCAGGTGCTCAACCGCAAGATCCCGTTCTTCAAGTTCTTCCTCAAGAAGGAACTGATCTGGGTGCCGCTGCTGGGCCTGGCCTGGTGGGCGCTGGATTATCCGTTCATGAAGCGCTACAGCAAGGCTTTCCTGGACAAGAACCCGCACCTCAAGGGCCAGGACCTGGCCATTACCAAGGCCGCCTGCGAGCTGTTCAAGCGCCAGCCGGTGACCGTGGTCAATTACCTGGAAGGCACCCGTTTCTCCCAGGCCAAGCGTCAGGCCCAGGGCTCGCCGTACCAGCACCTGCTCAAGCCCAAGGCCGGCGGCGTGGCCTTCGTGCTGGCGGCGCTGGGCGAGCAGCTGGATGCGCTGCTGGACGTGACCATCGTCTATCCGGGCAACAAGGCGCCGGGTTTCTGGGACCTGGTCAGCGGATCGATTCCGCGGGTAATCGTTGAT
The DNA here is from genome assembly GCF_059379395.1 of Pseudomonas sp. Con_6. NCBI lineage: Bacteria > Pseudomonadati > Pseudomonadota > Gammaproteobacteria > Pseudomonadales > Pseudomonadaceae > Pseudomonas > Pseudomonas sp. Con_6. The sequence goes on from NZ_CM182011.1 coordinate 609,970, forward strand.
ATCGAAGTGCGCGATCTGGACCCGGCGCTGTGGGCCGGCGACTACGAGACCGACCCGGCGGTGCGCCAGGCCGTGCAGGCCTGGGTCAACCAGTTGTGGCAGGACAAGGACGCGCGGATCGAGCGACTGCGCGGCGAACTAAACTGACGAATGCGGCGTCGGGGCGAGAGGTGCGGTGACGCCATTGCCCCAGATGCCCGAAAGGTTCTGCAGCAACGACGCGGCCACGCCCTGCTGGCCGAGGTACTGGAGGATCAGCGGGGCGAAGCGGGCGATCATGCCGTCCTGCATGCCCAGCGCGCTGAAGGCGTTGCTCAGGTCCGCGCTGTTCTTCACATTGCCGCCCAGGGCATTGCTCAGGGCTGACGACTCACCGCTCTTGCCGAGCAGATCACCCAATCCCGCCAGCCCGCCCAGGGCGTTGTCGCCGGAAAGCATGTCCAGGCCCGGTACGGCCTTGCTCAGTTGCGCGTAGTCGCCGCTGCTCAACTGGTTGCGCGCCAGGCCGAGCAGGGCGCCGGTGCCGCCGATGGCCTGCTCTGGAGTGATGTTCAGGTCCTTGCCCAGGGTGTTGAGCAGGTTGGCCGAGGCGGCGGGAGCCTGCACCGGTGCTTTGTCCGACTGGCCTTGCATGGCGGAGACGGCGTTGGCGGCGTCGTTGAGGTTGAAAGCAAAGGCCGAACTGGCGGCCAGGGCCACCAGGGTGACCAGGGCAAAACGTTTCATGGGGAGGAACCTCGTCAGCCGTGAAAGGCAGGGAAAACGAGGTGTTGGAGTGGATTTCGGGGGGAATGTTCCCGGGGCCTACGCTCCCACAGGTTGAGCGTCGCTCTATCGGAAGAAACCGCGGATCCCATACCAGGCCGGCAATCCCAGCCCGACCCAGGACAGCGCATCCCACCAGCCATCCCCGAGGAGCGCAGCGAACAACCCCGCTGCGCCCAGCACCCCGATCAGCAGCGGCATGCCGAACACCTTCCAGTTCATCGGCTCGCCTCCGTCCGTCGGCGCACCCACCACAGATACAAGCCACTGCCGAGCACGACGATGGTCAGTACATCCAGCACCGCCCAGAGGATCTGCATCGGCCGCCCGCCGTAGTCGCCGAAGTGCAGCGGCCCCGACAGGCCCATGGCATCCATGTACCAGGGGCGCTCGCCCACGGCGGTGACCTGCAGGTTGCTGGCATCGATCAGCACCGGCGTCAGCAGGTGCGAGGTCAGGTGCGTGTTGCCCTTCATGAACACCGCATAGTGATGCTCGCTGGAGAAGCGCGTGCCGGGGAAGGCGATAAAGTCCGGCTGCATGCCCGGCGCCGCCCCGGCAGCGATATCCAGCACCCGGCTGACCGGGGCCAGCTCGGTCAGCGGTGGCGCATCGCGGTAGGGTGCGATCATCGCCGTGAGGCTCTCGTTGCGCCAGGCGGCAATGACCAGGTCGGACAGCGCACTGATCACCCCGGTCACCCCCACCACCAGCGCCCAGGTCAGGGTGACGATGCCGATCAGGTTGTGCAGATCGAGCCAGCGCAGGCGCCGCGACTTGTCATGGCGCACCGTGGCGAAGTCCAGCCGGCGCATGAACGGCGCGTACAGCACCACCCCTGAGATGATCGCCACGACGAACAGCACGCCCATGAAGGCCAACAGCAGCTTGCCCGGCAGGCCGGCGAACATGTCCACGTGCAGGCGCAGCATGACCATCATGAAGCCGCCGTTGGCCGACGGCATCTCCACCGCCTCGCCGGTGCGTGCGTCGAGCATGAAGGTGTGCGAAGAGTTGGGCTCGGTACCAGCGGTGGCGGCCATGATGGCCACCACGCCGTTGGCGTTATCCTCGTCCCAGCCGAAGTACTGCATCACCTCGCCCGGACGGTGGGCCTGAGCTTTCAGGACAAGCTGCTGAAGGTCCAGCTTCGGTGTGTCGGCGGGCATGACCTTGAGCTCGGGCGCGTCGCCCAGCAGATGGTCGATCTCGTGATGGAAGATCAGCGGCAGCCCTGTCACTGCCAGGAGCAGCAGGAACAGGGTGCAGATGAGGCTGGTCCAGGTGTGGATCGCGGACCAGCGGCGGATGGTCTTGCTCTTCATCCCGGCTTAGAACTTGTAGTTCACGCTGGCCACCACATTGCGCTCGTCACCGTAGTAGCAGTAGTAGCCGTCACAGGTGGACAGGTAGTCCTTGTTGAACAGGTTCTTCGCATCCACGGCGACGGTCACGCCTTTCAGACTGCTGTTCACGCGGCCCAGGTCGTAGTGCACCGAGGCATCGTAGACGGTGTAGGAACCGACATGGCCCCAATCGGTGTTGGTGGTGTTGCCGTAGGTGTCGCCTACGTAGCGCACGCCAGCACCGACGCCGAAGCCGTCGAGAGGACCACTGCGCAAGGTGTAGTCCGCCCAGGCGGTAGCCTGGTTGCGTGGCACCTGCTTGAGACGGTTGCCTTTCTCGCCGTCGTTACCCTTGATGATCTCGCTGTCGTTGTAGGTGTACGAGGCGACCAGCTTGAGGCTTTCGGTTACGTCGCTGGTGGCTTCCAGTTCCAGACCGCGGTTGCGTACCTCACCCACCTGGCGAGTGATGTTGGCTTCGGTCACCGAGAGGTTTTTCTGGGTAAGGTCGAACACGGCCGCGGTTAGCAGGGTCTTGCTGCCCGGCGGCTGGTACTTGATGCCCAGTTCGTACTGTTTGCCCTCGGTGGGTTTGAACGCGCTGGTGCTGGAGACCTGTGTACCGATCGCCGGCTGGAAGGACTCGGCATAGGAGATGTACGGGGTGATGCCGTTGTCGAACACATAGCTCAACGCTGCGTTACCGCTGAACTTCTTGTCACGCTGGGTGGTGGTGGCATCGCCCATGTTGTGGAAGGTGGTGCCGTTGTGCACCCAGTCCTCGCGACCGCCGAGGGTCAGTCGCCAGTTGTCCAGGGCCATCTGATCCTGCACGTAGAGACCGGTCTGCTGGATCTTCTGGTTGTAGTCATACATGTCGAAGTACTGGACGCTGGAGAAGTCCTGTCCGTAGATCGGCCGATGGATATTGCTGCTCGGCACGCCGGCCGAGCCCCAGCGCCAGCGCGCGTCGGCGGTGGAGCGCTGGTGGTCGAGGCCGAGCAGCAGGGTGTGGCTGACCACGCCGGTCTGGAAGTCGGCCTGGAAGTTGTTGTCCACGGCGAACTGGCTGATGTCTTCCTCGACGATCCCGGCGGTGCGGCTGACGGTGCCATCGGGCAGCACGGCCTCGTCAGGGCCTGCCGGCCAGATCATGCCGCCGGCGGTGATGCCCTTGAAGTCCAGCTCGTTACGGGTGTAACGCAGGTTCTGGCGGAACTGCCACATGTCGTTGAGGCGGGTCTCGAAGGCGTAGCCCAGTGCGTAGTAGGTGCGGTCGTAGGATTCCCAGTCCGGATCACCAAGGTTCTTGTGGTGGGAAATCTTGCCCGCCGCGCTGTCCAGCTTGGTGCCTTGCAGTGGCAGGAACTGACCGGTGATGCCGGTATCGTCGCGGGTGAACTGCGAGATGAAGGTCAGTTTGGTGTCGTCGTTGATGTTCCAGGTAACGCTCGGCGCCAGGTTGTAGCGCTTGTCTGGAACGTGATCGATCGGCGAGCCGCTGTCGCGGACGGTGCCGCTCAGGCGATAGAGGAACTGGCCCTGGTCGTCGATCTTGCCGGTGCTGTCGAAGTTGATCTGCTTGTGTTCGTTGCTGCCGACCTGCACTTCGATCTCATTGGCGCTTTCGGCCTGAGGGCGGCGGGTGACCATGTCCACCAGGCCGCCTGGTGGCGTCTGGCCATAGACGGAGGAGGCCGGGCCGCGCAGCACGGCGACGCGCTCGAGGTTCCAGGTTTCGATCTTCGGCGTGGCGTAGTTGCCGCGTGGCAGCGGCAGGCCGTCGAGGAACTGGGTCGGCTCGAAGCCGCGGACCAGCAGCCAGTCACTGCGCGAGTCGGAGCCGTAGCCGCTGCTCTGCACGCCGGCGGCGTAGCGCAGGGCGTCGTTGAGGTTGAGGACCGGGCGGTCTTCCATCTGCTGGCGGGTGACCACGGTCATCGAGCGAGGAATCTCGGCAATGGCGGTGTCGGTCTTGGTCCCGGCGGCGCTGCGGGTCGCGGTGTAGCCGTCCACGGCGCCCCAGGCGGTTTCATAGCTACCGGTGGCGTTGACGTTGGTTTCCGGCAGCGCAACGCTGTCGTTCGGAGCGGCGATCAGGCTGTAGGTGCCAGCACTGCTCTGCTGCAGTTGCAAACCGGTACCACGCAGTGCCTGCTGCAACGCACCGATCGCGTCGTACTGACCGTTCACCGGTGCCGAGGTGCGACCGTTGGCCAGGGCTGGATCGAGGGCCAGGGCGATGCCGGCCTGGCTGGCGATCTGGTTGAGGGTGCTGGCCAGGGGGGCGGCGGGCAGGTTGTAGCTGCGTGCTTCGGCGGCGATCAGTTGGGTGCTGGCCAAGGGGGCAGCGATGGCGATGGCCATAGCCAGCAGGCTTGGACGCAGGAAGCTTTCGATTGAGCGGGTCATGCGGGTCCTCGACGGGAATTTTGTGCTAACTAGCCTCCATGCCGAGCGAGAGTGGAAAAGTGATAGGGGTTAGTGAAAATATTTTTGATTTAGATTTCCGGTGATGGATTCCAAGGGCCTCATCGCGGGTGTACGCGCTCCTTGTGGGAGCGGGTTCACCCGCGATGAGGCCCTCAAGGGCAACACCTATTTCTCGGTGCGAGCCACCACGGTCACCCACCACGGCGTGCGCTGCTGCACCTGCACCGGCAAGGTCGGCAGCAGCGATTGCAACGCCAGGTCGGTGTCGTGCAGCGGGAAACTGCCGGTAATCCGCAGGTCGGAGACTTCTGGCGCCACCCCCAGGTAACCGCTGCGATAGCGACCCAGTTCCTCCACCAGGTCGCCCAGGCGAACGTTGTCCACCACCAGCATGCCGCGGGTCCAGGCATCGGCGCCGACCCCCAGCTTGTCGACGCGGCCGAGCCGGTCATGGCTCATCAGTACCTGCTGGCCTTCGTGCAGCACCTGTTCATCACCGCTTTCCTGTGGCTTGGCCGCCACCGCCGACTGCAGCACGCTCAGGCGCGTTCCTTCGTCTTCCAGGCGCACCAGGAAGCGCGTGCCCAGCGCTCGCATGCGGCCATCCCCGGTGGTGACGATGAACGGCCGGGCGTCGTTGTCCTTGTGACCGGTCTCGATGGAAATCTCGCCGTCATGCAGGACGATCAGGCGCTCCTTGGCGCTGTAGCGGATATCCACCGCGGAATGGGTGTTGAGGCTGATCAGCGTACCGTCGTCGAGGCGCAGGCTGCGGGTCTCGCCGGTGGCGGTGCGCTGGTCGGCGAACCAGTAGCCGAGGCTCTGGTGTGCATTCATCCAGCCGAACAGGCCAACCACAATGGCCAGGCTGGCCAGCCCGCCACCGAGCTTGCGCACCCGTTGGCGCAGGCCGACGCGGGATTGCTGCAAGGCCTTGCGTGCAGGACCGGCTGCCGTTGCAAAGCGTTGGTCGAGCATGCCCAGTTGTGACCAGGCGCGGGCGTGTTCTTCATTAGCGGCGTGCCAGCGTTCGAATTCGGCACGTTCCTGGGCGCTGCCACTGCCGCAATCGAGGCACAGTTGCCAGTTGATCGCGGCATCGAGGACCTGGGCGGACACCGGGCTGGAATTCATGGAACTCATGTCGGCTCGCCATACAGCGCGATGTAGCACTGGCGCATGCCCTGGGCCAGGTACTGGCGCACCCGCGGTACGGAAACGTCGAGTTTCTCGGCGATTTCCGCGTGGGTCATGCCGTCCAGGCGATTATGCAGGAACGCCGTGCGGGCCTTGCTCGACAGCTTGCCGAGCAGGCGGTCGATGGCCTTGAGGTCTTCGAGGATCAGGTGCAGGGCTTCCGGCGATGGCTGTTCGGCCTCCGGCACCAGCAGCAGTTCTTCCAGGTAGGCCTGTTCCAGCGCGGTGCGGCGGAAGTGGTCGAACAGCAGGCCTTTGGCCACGGCGAGAAGGAACGCCCGCGGCTGGCGCGGTGCCGGCAACTCGTCGCGACCGAGCAGGCGCACGAAGGTGTCCTGGCTCAGGTCTTCGGCGCGTTCGGCGCTGGCGAGGTTGCGGCGCAACCAGGTCAGCAGCCAGCCGCGGTGATCGCGATACAGCGCGCCAACCAGCTCGTTGTGAGGGCTTGGTACCGACGACAAGGCGTTCCCCGGAAAAAGAAAGTGTTAACTAACGAGAATTATTCGCGATTGTGTCAGAGCACGTGGCACTGTGCAATTAACGCTCATCGGATTACTCGTGGGTCTTTCCGGGAAAGGTATTACAAGCCGTGGCTCTGTTGGCGCTTGCGACGCCAACCTTGCAGGCGCTGCTCCAGCGCCCTGGGGCTGTCCAGCAACTGGCGCTGGGCCTGGCGGAACAGGATCAGCGCCAGTTCGGCGGTGACCTGGGCATCGGCGCTGGCGTTGTGACGTTCTTCCACCAACAGGCCGAAATGGTTGACCCAGTCGTCCAGGCCGGCATCGCGCATGACCACATCGGGGTTCAGCAGTGGTGCCAGTTCGGCCACATCCATGAACGGGTGCTGCAGCTTGTAGCCAAGGCTGTCCTTGAGTGCGCGGGCGAGCATGCGCTGGTCGAAGCCGGCGTGGAACGCCAGCAGCGGGCTGTCGCCGATGAAGTCCATCAGGTCCAGCAGCGCCTCCGCCGGGTCGCAACCGGCGGCGATGGCGCTGGGCGCGAGGCCGTGGATCAGCGTGCTGGGGGCGAGCTTGTGGTCATGGCGGTGCAGGGTACGCTCGAACTGCTGGCTGAAATCGAGGGCGCCGTCCTCGATCACCACTGCGCCAATGGACAGCACCTGGTCGCGGTTGAGGTTGAGGCCGCTGGTTTCCAGGTCCAGCACCACCCAGCGCTGCTGGCGCAACGGCAGATCGCTCCAGGTCGGTGCGGGGGCCAGCCCTTCCAGGCGCTGGCGCTGGTCTTCGGCAAGCTCGGGTTGGCTGGGACGCAGCCAGGCAAACAGACTCATAGTTGATACCGCAGGGCCAGGCTGCTTTGCAGGCGCTGGGCCTGACGCAGGGATTCACGCAGGATGCGTCGGTCGAGGTCGTTGAGGTTGTCCGGGTCGACGCGGTTTGAGTAGGGCAGGTTCTGCCGGGTCTGGATCTGGTGCTGCTGCATGCGGGTCTGCTGGATGAAATGGTAGGCCTCTTCGAAGGCACCACCGTCCAGCGGGTCGATGACTTCCTTTTCCACCAGTTGGCGCAGGCGCTCCAGGGTGTTGTTGGCGCTGATGCCATTGGCCAGGGCCAGCAGCCGCGCGCCGTCGACGAAGGGGGTCAGGCCCTGGACCTTGAGGTCGAGGGTAGCGGCCTTGTCGTTGCCGCTGCGGGTCAGCACGAACTCGCGGAAGCGTCCCACCGGCGGTTTCTGGCGTAGCGCGTTGTCCGCCATCATGCGCTGGAACAGGCGGTTGTCGGCGACCTGGTCGAGGATGCTCTGGCGCAGTTGCTCGCAGCCCTGATCGTCGCCCCAGACCACCCGCAGGTCGAAGTAGATGCTCGAGGCCAGCAGGTTCTCCGGCGTCGCCTCGCGGATGAAGGCGGCGAAGCGTCGCGCCCATTCGGCACGAGACAGGCACAGCTCCGGGTTGCCGGCCATGATGTTGCCCTTGCACAGGCTGAAGCCGCACTGCGCCAGGCCCTGGTTGATGTGCTGCGCCAGGGGTAGCAGGCGGCCGCGGATCTCGGCGGCTTCCGCCGCGTCCCTGGCCTCGAAGAGGATGCCGTTGTCCTGGTCGGTGTGCAGGGTCTGTTCGCGGCGGCCTTCGCTGCCGAAGCACAGCCAGGTAAAGGGCACGCCGGGGTCGCCTTTTTCCGCGATCGCCAGTTCGATCACCCGGCACACGGTGTGGTCGTTGAGCAGGGTGATGATATGGGTGATCTGAGTCGATGAGGCGCCATGGGCAAGCATGCGCTCGACCAGTTGGCCGATCTCGCCACGCATTGCTACCAGATTGTCCAGGCGCGGCGCGCTGCGGATGGTGCGGGCCAAGTGGACCAGGTTGACCCGTTGCAGGGAAAACAGGTCGCGTTCGGAGACTACGCCGCACAGGCGCCGGTCTTCCACCAGGCAGACGTGGGCAATATGCCGCTCGGTCATGGCGATGGCGGCGTCGAAGGCGCTGGCCTGTGGCGTCAGGTAGAACGGCGAGGCGGTCATGTGCCCGGATACGGCCGAGTCGAAGTCGGTCTCGGCGCGGGCCACCACCTGGCGCAGGTCGCGCAGGGTGAAGATACCCACCGGGAAGCGTTGTTCGTCGACGATGACGATGCTGCCGACCTGGCTTTCGTCCATCAGCCGTACCGCCTCGCGCAGACTGGTAGCGGGATCGCACACTACCGGATGGCGCATGGCCAGTTCGCCGAGGCGGGTGTTCAGCGAGTACTGGTTGCCGAGGGTTTCCACGGCGCGGCGTTGGACCTGCTGGTTGACCTGGTCGAGCAGGCTGCTGACCCCGCGTAGGGAAAAATCTCGAAACACGTCGGAAATGGCAAACAGACGGATGAACGCCGCTTTGTTCAACTGTAGGCAGAAGGTGTCTTCGCCAGCGATATGCTCGGTGCGGGTGGCCCGTTCGCCGAGCAGGGCAGCCAGCGGAAAGCATTCGCCGCGAGCGATCTCGAAGGTCGTCTCGGTACCGCCCTTGACCATATGGGTACGCTCGCCGACCACGCGACCTTGCTTGACGATGAAGAAGTGTTCCACCGGTCCGTCGGCGGGCTTGATGATGCTGTCCCCGGCGGCATAGAAGCGCAGCTGGCACTGTTCCACCAGGTACGCCAGGTGGGCGTTTTCCATCTGGCTGAACGGCGGGAAACGTTGCAGGAACTGCATGGTTCCCTGGATGTTCTGCATGACTGCGGTTTTACCGGCCTGGTCGAAAGCGTCCATTTTGCTCATCAGCGGCACCGTCTCTGGGTTTCGTGGAGCGAAACCGATTGTTGTTATTCCCGCCATGGTCGGCCGCGGACAACGGGGTGCCCATTGGACGTAAGTCTAGGACGCCGACGAAATGCAGGTTGCAAGGCCTTGGATTGCGGTCTGAACTTGATTGAGCGAGCCTTTTGCAGGCTCCGGAGCGATGGGATACCGATGTCTGACCACGACGAATTATTGAGTGATGCCGAGCGTGAGGCGCTTGCGCAGGTGACTGCGCCTCCCGTCCTGCCTCAGAAAGTGCTGATTGTCGATGACGACGAGGACGCCAGCGAACTGCTGGCCCAGTACCTTGAGGCCGAGGGCATCGAGAGTCTGGCGCTGACCGACGCACGCGAAGCGTTGCAGACCATCCTGCGGGACCGGCGCATCGGCTTGTTGATCACGGATCTGAGGATGGGACCGTTCGATGGGTTGGAGCTGATTGGCAAGGTGCGCGGGTCGGAGCGGGCGGAGTTGCCGATCATCATCATTTCCGGGGATGCGGAAGTGCAGGATGCGATCACGGCGATGCATTTGAGCGTGGTGGATTTCATGCTCAAGCCGATCGATGTGGAGAAGTTGATGCCGTTGGTGCGCAGGGAACTGGGGATTTGAGGTGACAGTGTTGAGGCTGCTTCGCAGCCCTTCGCGAGCTTGCTCGCGAAGGACCGCAAAGCGGTCCCAATTGCAGACGCCGAGTATTACAGGCCGTTACGCGCCTTGTACTCGCGACGACGACGATGCAGCACCGGCTCGGTGTAGCCGTTCGGCTGCTTCGCACCCTCGACCACCAGCTCGACCGCCGCCTGGAAGGCGATGTTGCTGTCGAAGTCTGGTGCCATCGGGCGGTACAGCGGGTCGTTGGCGTTCTGCTTGTCCACCACCGGCGCCATGCGCTTCAGGCTTTCCAGCACCTGGGCCTCGCTCACCACGCCATGACGCAGCCAGTTGGCCAGCAACTGGGCGGAGATACGCAGGGTGGCGCGGTCTTCCATCAGGCCGACATCGTTGATGTCCGGCACCTTCGAGCAACCCACGCCCTGGTCGATCCAGCGCACCACATAGCCAAGGATGCCCTGGGCGTTGTTGTCCAGCTCGTTGCGGATCTCGTCGGCGGACCAGTTGGTGTCCGGTGCCAGCGGGATGGTCAGGATGTCGTCGACCGAAGCCGGCGCGCGCTTGGCCAGCTCGGCCTGGCGCTCCTGGACGTTGACCTTGTGGTAGTGCAGCACGTGCAGCGCGGCAGCAGTCGGCGACGGTACCCAGGCGGTGTTGGCACCGGCCTGCGGGTGGGCGATCTTCTGTTCCAGCATCGCCGCCATCAGGTCAGGCATGGCCCACATGCCCTTGCCGATCTGCGCACGGCCCTGCAGGCCACAGGCCAGGCCGATGTCGACGTTGGAGTTCTCGTAGGCGCCGATCCATTTCTGGGTCTTCATGGTGCCCTTGCGCACCATGGCGCCGGCTTCCATGGAGGTGTGGATCTCGTCACCGGTACGGTCGAGGAAGCCGGTGTTGATGAACACCACGCGCTCGCTGGCTGCCTTGATGCAGGCCTTGAGGTTGACCGTGGTACGGCGCTCCTCGTCCATGATCCCGACTTTCAGGGTGTTGTGCGGCAGGCCCAGCATGTCTTCGATGCGGCCGAACAGCTCGTTGGTGAACGCCGCTTCTTCCGGGCCGTGCATCTTCGGCTTGACGATGTACACCGAGCCGGTACGGGTGTTCTTGCGGGTGGTGTTGCCGTTGAGGTTGTGCATCGCCGCGAGGTTGGTGACCAGGCCGTCGAGGATGCCTTCCGGCACTTCGTTGCCATCCTTGTCGAGGATTGCGTCGATGGTCATCAGGTGACCGACGTTGCGCACGAACAGCAGCGAACGACCGTGCAGGGTGACGGTGCCGCCGTTTGGTGCGGTGTACTCGCGGTCCGGGTTCATGGTGCGGGTGAAGGTCTGGCCGTTCTTGCTCACGCTTTCCGCCAGGTCGCCCTTCATCAGGCCCAGCCAGTTGCGGTAGACCACGACCTTGTCGTCAGCGTCCACGGCAGCGACGGAGTCTTCGCAGTCCATGATGGTGGTCAGCGCGGCTTCGACCAGGATGTCCTTCACGCCGGCGGCGTCGGTCTGGCCGACCGGGGTGGTAGCGTCGATCTGGATTTCGAAGTGCAGGCCGTTGTGCTTGAGCAGGATGCCGGTCGGCTCGGAAGCCTGGCCCTGGAAGCCGATCAGTTGCGCGTCGTCACGCAGGCCGCTGTTGCTGCCGCCCTTGAGGGCGACGACCAGCTTGCCGCCGTCGATGCTGTAGCGGGTGGCGTCGACATGGGAGCCGGCGGCCAGTGGCGCGGACTCGTCGAGGAAGGCGCGGGCGAAGGCGATGACCTTGTCGCCGCGGACCTTGTTGTAGCCCTTGCCCTTCTCGGCGCCGCCTTCTTCGCTGATGGCGTCGGTGCCGTACAGTGCGTCGTACAGCGAGCCCCAGCGGGCGTTCGAGGCGTTCAGGGCGAAGCGTGCGTTCATCACCGGGACCACCAGCTGCGGGCCGGCCACGCGGGCGATCTCGTCATCGACGTTCTGGGTGGACAGCTGGAAATCCGACGCTTCTGGCAGCAGATAACCAATTTCCTGGAGGAATGCCTTGTAGGCCACGGCATCGTGTGCCTGGCCCTTGCGCGCCTGGTGCCAGGCATCGATCTGCGCTTGCAGGGTGTCGCGTTTGCTCAGCAGGGCTTTGTTCTTTGGAGCGAGGTCGTTGATGATCTTTTCCGCGCCTGCCCAGAACTGTTCGACGCTGACGCCGGTTCCGGGAATGGCTTCGTTGTTCACGAAGTCGAACAGGACTTTGGCGACCTGAAGGCCACCGACTTGAACGTGTTCAGTCATTGCTTGCCTCACTCTGCTCAGCTATTTCGCTTTCTATTTACGCCTTACGCGCTTCTCTAAACACGGCACCAGTTCTTGTCCTGACGGACGGCTGGATGCGGCCCGTCAGACGGGCCGGCGGGCGGTGCGCGTTTTCACAGGCGCTTGGCAGACATCGGATCGGGACGTTTTGTAGTCCACGCCGCGGCATACTACATGATGCGCTGCGCATGTGAAAATCAGACTAAATACGTCGTTTCGCGACCGTTTGGTCGCATCAGGGTCACGCTGGGACGGCGTATGTTCGCAAAAAACAGGTGGATTGTTCCAGATAAATCTTAAAACAGTACACGATTTGATTTTCGAAGCGCCTGCGGCAGGTTGCCGCGCCTTGCCTATACTTTCCCGACGCCCCACTGCCATGGGGGTTCCACGGGTTTTCCAGCAGAGGGTCGTCCGCGTGAATCATCTTGTCCTCACCGTCATCGCCGCCGACAAGGCCGGCCAGGTCGAGCGTATCGCCCAGACCATCGCCAATCACAACGGCAACTGGCTGGAGAGCCGCATGTCGCGGATGGCCGGGCAGTTCGCCGGGATCCTGCGGGTCGCGGTGCCGGCCGAATCCCATGACGAACTGGTCGATGCGCTGCAGGCGCTGGGTGAGAGTGGCATCCGTGTGCTGATCGCGGAGAGCGGCATCGAGCCGTCCTGCACCTGGAAGCCGATCGCCATGAGCCTGGTGGGTAATGATCGTCCCGGGATCGTCCGCGATATTACCCGTCTGTTGGCCGAGCAGGGGGTCAACGTCGAGCGCTTGAGCACCGACGTGCGTCCGGCGCCAATGAGCAGCGAACCGCTGTTTCACGCCGATGCCTTGCTGGCGGTACCGTTGACCCTGTCGCTGGACACCCTGCAAGCCCGCCTCGAAGACCTCGCCGATGACCTGATGGTGGAGCTGGAACTGCGTCCGGAAGAGTAGTTATCCCCAATGCACTTATCCCGTTTTAACGGGGACCGCCCTGTGGACAAGCTGGGGAGATACCGCGCCAGGTCAGATAAACCGTGGCTTTCCGGCGATTGAGCAAAAAATCGCCAGAAATCAGGAGCTTGTGCACAAAGGGCGGGGATGAGGGTGTGGATAACCTTGGGAGAGGTCGCTGCAGGCCACGAAATACGTGGCCTGCAGAGGTTTGATCAATTATTGATCAGGCGCGTTTGCGCAGGCTGAGCCAGGCATCGACGCTGTAGAGGGCCAGGCCGGCCCAGATGAACATGAACGCCACCAGCGTGGCGCTCGACAGGTGCTCGCCGAATAGCAGCACTGCCTGCAGCAGCACCAGGGTCGGCGCCAGGTATTGCAGGAAGCCCAGGGTGGTATAGGGCAGGTGGCGCGCGGCGGCGTTGAAGCTCACCAGCGGGACCAGGGTCACCGGGCCTGCGGCTATCAGCCAGAGGGCCTGGCTGGTGGTGTAGAACTCCGGTTGGGCGCTGCTTGCAGCCGGGTTGAGCAACAGCCAGGCGAGGGCGATGGGCACCAGCATCCAGGTTTCCACGACCAGACCGGGCAGCGCCGCCACCGGTGCCTGTTTGCGGATCAATCCATAAAAGCCGAAGCTCAGGGCCAGGGCCAGCGAAACCCAGGGCAGGCTGCCCACTTGCCACACCTGCTGGGCCACGCCCAGTGCCGCCAGGCCCACGGCGATCCATTGCAGGCGACGCAGACGCTCGCCGAGCAGGAGCATGCCCAGCAGCACGTTGACCAGCGGGTTGATGTAGTAGCCGAGGCTGGCTTCGAGCATGCGGTCGTTGTTCACGGCCCAGACGTAGGTCAGCCAGTTGAAGGCGATCAGCAGGCCGCTGAGGGCGAGGACCGCCAGGCGCCGCGGGTTGTCACGCAGCTCGCGCCACCAGCCTGGGTGCTTCCATACCAGCAACAGCAGCGAGCCGAACAGCGCCGACCAGAGCACCCGGTGGACGATGATCTCCACCGCCGGCACGCTTTGCAGCATTTTGAAGTAGATGGGGAACAGGCCCCAGATGATGTAGGCGGTCAGGCCGAGAATGTACCCGCGGCGCGGGTTTGCGGCAGTCATTATGGATCCTTGCTTAGCTAGCTAAATGCGCGGCTATTGTAGACAGGCTGCCGCTTGCTTCTAGAACAATTTCAGGGGGGCTTCATCCAGTGCGGCGCATTGCTCGCGCAGGGCGAGGATCTGGTCGCCCCAATAGCGTTCCTGGCCGAACCAGGGGAAGCTGCGGGGGAATGCCGGGTCGTCCCAGCGCCGAGCCAGCCAGGCGCTGTAGTGCAGCAGGCGCAGGCCGCGCAGGGGCTCGATCAGGGCCAGCTGGCGCGGGTCGAAGTCGTGGAATTCGTTGTAGCCGTCCATCAGTTCCGCCAATTGGCCGAGGCGTTCCTCGCGGCTGCCGGCGAGCATCATCCACAGGTCTTGCACGGCAGGACCCATGCGGCAGTCGTCGAGGTCGACGAGATGGAACACTTCGTCGCGACACATCATGTTGCCGGGGTGGCAGTCGCCGTGCAGGCGGATGGTCTGGTGCGGGGTGCGGGCGTAGATCGCTTCGATGCGCTTGAGCAGGTCGCGGGCCACGGATTCGAAGGCGGGCAGCAGGCTTTTCGGGATGAAGTTGCCGTCGAGCAGGGTGGCCAGGGAGGCGTGGCCGAAGTTGTCCACAGCCAGGTGTTCGCGGTGTTCGAAGGGGCGGCTGGCACCCACCGCGTGCAGGCGGCCGAGGAGTTGGCCGAGACGGTAGAGCTGGTCGAGGTTGCCCGGCTCCGGAGCGCGGCCACCGCGACGGGGGAACAGTGCGAAGCGGAAGCCGGCATGTTCGAACAGGGTCTTGCCGTTGTGCAGCAGCGGGGCCACCACGGGGACTTCGCAGTCGGCGAGTTCGGCGGTGAAGGCGTGTTCTTCGAGGATCGCTGCGTCGGTCCAGCGGTCGGGGCGGTAGAACTTGGCGATCACCGGCTCGGCGCCTTCGATGCCGACCTGGTAGACGCGGTTCTCGTAGCTGTTGAGGGCAAGGACGCGGGCGTCGCTGAGCAGGTCCTGGCTTTCGATGGCATCGAGGACCAGGTCGGGGGTGAGGGAATCGAAGGGGTGGGACATGCTCGGGCTCCGGCTGTGCGGCGAGAGGGCCGCATCGTTCGGGCATGTTACCGCAGAGGTTGATAAAAACCTTGTGGGAGCGAGCAAGCTCGCTCCCACACGTTATTTCGCTTGCCAGCTCAGGCCGCGCCGATGATGCCGCCGTCCTCACGGGTGATCGCCATCACCGAAGAGCGTGGCTTGCCATTCGGCAGATGCTCGGGGAAGGTCGAGCCGCCGGTTTCACCCGGGTGCTGGATGCCCACGAACAGGGTCTTCTGGTCCGGCGCGAAAGCGATCCCGGTCACCTCGCAAGCTACCGGCCCGACCATGAAGCGGCGGATCTCACCGGTCGCCGGATCGGCGCAGAGCATCTGGTTGTTGCCCATACCGGCAAAGTCCCCGGCATTGCTGTAGTCGCCATCGGTCAGGATCCACAGCCGCCCGTCCGGGTCAAAGCCGAGGCCATCGGGGCTGTTGAACATGTTCTGTGCGGTGACGTTGTCCGAACCGCCTTTCGGCGCGCCCGGATGCACTTGCGGATTGCCTGCGACCACGAACAGGTCCCAGTCGAAACTCATCGACGCATGATCGTCCCCCGTCTCGCGCCAGCGCAGAATCTGCCCGTAGACGTTCTTCTCCCGCGGGTTCGGACCGCCCACCGGCTGGCCTTCCTCGCCACGCTTGACGTTGTTGGTCAGGGTGCAATAGATCTGGCCATCCTTCGGGCTGACCACGATCCACTCCGGCCGGTCCATGCGCGTGGCCTTGAGATGACTCGCTGCCAGACGCGCGTGGATCAGCACCTGCGCCTGATTGGCGAAGCCGGCGGCAGCATTGAGGCCGTTCTTGCCGTGGGTCAGTTCCAGCCACCGGCCCTTGCCCTTTGGATGGCCCGGGTTGCCGTCGCCCTCGTCGAAGCGCGCCACGTACAGGGTGCCATGGTCCAGCAGGCTGCGGTTGGCGGTGGGGTTCTTGTGGTCGATGCGATCGCGGCTGACGAACTTGTAGATGAACTCGCCACGCTCGTCATCGCCCATGTACACCACCGCGCGGCCGTCACGGGTTTCGCCGAGGGCGGCGTTCTCGTGCTTGAAGCGGCCGAGGGCGGTGCGCTTGATCGGCGTGGATTTCGGGTCGAACGGGTCGATCTCCACCACCCAGCCATGGCGGTTCAGTTCGTTGGGGTTCTTGGCCAGGTCGAAGCGTGGGTCGTGCTGGTGCCAGTTGACTTCCTTGCCGGCCACCGAAGCACCGTAGCGCTTCTGTCCGGCATCGAAGGCTTGCTGCGCATCGCTGCTGCCGAAGCAGTCGGTGAAGTTCTCTTCGCAGGTCAGGTAGGTGCCCCACGGGGTCTTGCCGTTGGCGCAGTTCTGGAAGGTGCCGAGAACCTTGCTGCCACTGCTGTCGGCGGCGGTGCGCAGCCAGGCGTCACCGGCGGCCGGGCCGCCGATGCGCATCGGCGTGTTGCCGTGGATGCGCCGGTTGTACTTCGAGCCCTGGACAAACTGCCACTGGCCATCCTTGCGCTGCACTTCGATCACCGACACGCCTTCGGCGGCCTGGGCCTTGTGCACGTCTTCGGCATTGGCCGGTGCGCCGCCGTGGTCGAACAGGTAGCGGTAATTCGTGTATTCGTTGTTGATCGCCATCAGCGCCCGGTTTTCATCGCCGGGGAAGGGGAACAGGCTCATGCCGTCGTTGTTGTCGCCGAACTGCACTTCCTGGGCTTTGGCCGTGCCCTTGCCGGACGGGTCGAAGGCCGGGGAGTCGGCATGCAACGGCTGGCCCCAGCTGATCAGCACCGAGGCCTTGTAGCCCGGCGGCAGGCTGATGCCGTCGGCGGTGGAGGAGGCAATACCGGTGAAGCCGAGCAGGCCACCGCTGGCCGCGCTCACGCTGTCGGCCAAGACACTGCGGCTGAGCAGGTTGCCACCCAGGAACAGCGCTGCACCACACAAGGCGCCGGCACCGATGAAGCGGCGACGGCTGAGGCCGACCATCTGCTCGAGATCGGTCGGCTGGTTTTCTTCTAATAGGTTCATGACAGGCTTCCGGCGGTTTTGCCCGTCACCTTAATTCAGCGCCTATGACAGTTTTGTGGCGAAAATCAGACGGGCGTTCCGAGAAGCACGTAGGTTGGCAGGAAGCGGACCTGTACCACATTTCCTACGCCAAGACCGTGGGTCTTCAGCCACTCCGGTTCGGCAAAGGCGCAGAGTATCTGTCCGCTGTGCAGGGTCAGGCGCAGTTCGCTGGGCCCCTCGGGATCGTCCTGCAATTCCTCGATTTCCGCATCCAGGCTGTTGGTGCCTGGCGGCACCGGCGAGCCGACGGTCGCCAGTTCCAGCCAGCCGGCCTTGATCAGCGCGACCACCGCTGTGCCCTGTTCCAGTTCCAGGCGATGGGTGCTGTCGTGGGTGATCTGCGCCTCGATGCGCAGGCCACCGGCCAGGGTCAGCTCGATGGTGTCGTTGCGCCCCTGTGGATGGATCGCGCTGACCCGCCCGTGCAGCTGGTTGCGTGCGCTGGTGCGCAGCATCAGGCGGCCGAGCAGATCGAGGTCGCTGCTGTCCTCGGCCTCTTCGAGGATCTGCGCCTGGAGGATCTGCAGGCGCTGATACAGGCGCAGCACCCGTCGCCCTTCATCCGACAGACGGGCACCACCACCGCCGCGACCACCGGTGCTGCGTTCCACCAGCGGACGCGCGGCCAGGTTGTTGAGTTCGTCGATGGCGTCCCACGCGGCTTTGTAGCTCATGCCGGCGGCTTTCGCGGCACGGGTGATGGAGCCTTGCTCATCAATGTGCTGCAACAGGGCGATGCGTTGCGGACGTCGGACGATGTGCTGGGTCAGGGGTGCGGGCAAGGGCATGGGGCGGTACGAAAGCTGACGATGATCGGCAGGAAAGTGCCCGCCCCTGCGCGCCAAGTCAAGCATTGCCGGGCCGCGGGGTGCGTGCCAGGCAGTAGACATCGACCTGCTCGGCACCGCTGTCGCGCAGCAGGCGGGCCAGGACCTGAGCGGTGGTGCCGGTGGTCAGGACGTCATCCACCAGTGCCACATGAAGGCCATTGATGGCGGCGGGATCGGCCAGGGCGAAGGCGTCCTTGAGGTTGCGTCGGCGGGCGCGGGCGTCCAGCTCCTGCTGCGCCGGGGTGTCTCGCAGGCGGCTGAGCAGGTTTGCGGCGCAGGGGATTGCGAGTTGCGTGGCGAGCCATTCAGCCAGCATCGCTGCCTGGTTGTAGCCGCGTTGGCGCAGGCGGCGCGTAGCCATGGGTACCGGCAAGAGCAAGGCCGGGCGCGGCAGGCCTTCGTTGAAGCGGTGCGCCAGCCAGTTGCCAAGCATTTGCGCCAGCAGCCGGCCCAGTGGCCACTGGCGCTGGTGCTTGAAGCGGGTGATCAGCACATCGACTGGAAAGCCATAGTGCCAGGGCGCTTCGACTTGCCGAAACGCGGGGCGCCGACGTGCGCACTGGCCACATAGCAAGCCGCTCATCGGCAAGGGCAGGGCGCACAGGCGGCAACCTTCGTCGAGCCAGGGCAATTCGCTTTCGCAGGGGACGCAAAGTGGATGGGCCTGTCCGGCGGGCTCATCACAGAGCAAGCAGGATTGGTTGTTATTTGAGCAGATGTCGACTGTTGGTTTGTTGTGAGGTTGACAGTGCATAAGGCTTCCTTAACTATGCGGACTATCCGTGAGGCGCTGCGGGCAATCCGATCCCGGCGCAAGTACAAGCCTAAACAAGGAAACGCCCATGAGCGCCAGCACAACTGCAACGCTTCGTCACGACTGGTCCCTCGCCGAAGTCAAAGCCCTGTTCCAGCAGCCCTTCAACGACCTGCTGTTTCAGGCGCAGCTGGTGCATCGCGCGCATTTCGACCCCAACCGCGTCCAGGTATCGACCCTGCTGTCGATCAAGACCGGCGCCTGCCCGGAAGACTGCAAGTACTGTCCGCAGTCCGGCCACTACAACACCGGCCTGGACAAGCAGAAGCTGATGGAAGTGCAGAAAGTGCTGGAGGAAGCCGCGCGGGCCAAGGCCATCGGTTCCACCCGTTTCTGCATGGGCGCAGCGTGGAAGCACCCGTCGGCCAAGGACATGCCCTACGTGCTGGAGATGGTCAAAGGGGTCAAGGCCATGGGCCTGGAAACCTGCATGACCCTCGGCCGTCTCGACCAGGAGCAGACCCAGGCCCTGGCCGAAGCGGGCCTGGACTACTACAACCACAACCTCGACACCTCGCCGGAGTTCTACGGCAGCATCATCACCACCCGCACCTACAGCGAGCGCCTGCAGACCTTGGCATATGTGCGTGACGCCGGAATGAAGATCTGCTCCGGCGGCATCCTCGGCATGGGCGAGTCGCTGGACGACCGCGCCGGCCTGCTGATCCAGCTGGCCAACCTGCCGGAGCACCCGGAGTCGGTGCCGATCAACATGCTGGTCAAGGTTGCCGGCACGCCGCTGGAAAACGCCGAGGACGTCGATCCGTTCGACTTCATCCGCATGCTCGCGGTGGCGCGGATCCTCATGCCGCAGTCCCATGTGCGCCTGTCCGCCGGTCGCGAGCAGATGAACGAGCAGATGCAGGCGCTGGCCTTCATGGCCGGGGCCAACTCGATCTTCTATGGCGAAAAGCTGCTGACCACTGCCAACCCGCAGGCCGACAAGGACATGCAACTGTTCGCCCGCCTCGGCATCAAGCCCGAGGCCCGCGAGGAGCATGCCGACGAAGTGCACCAGGCGGCCATCGAGCAGGCGCTGATCGAGCAGAAGAGCAGCGAGCTGTTCTACAACGCGTCGGCCTGAGGTTTCCATGAGCTTCGATCTTCGCGCGCGCCTCGACGAGAGGCGCGCCGCTGACCTGTATCGCCAGCGCCCGCTGCTGCAGAGCCCGCAGGGGCCCGAGGTGGTGGTGGACGGGGAGGCGCTGCTGGCGTTCTGCAGCAACGACTACCTGGGCCTGGCCAACCATCCCGAGGTGATCGCCGCCTGGCGCGCCGGTGCCGAGCGTTGGGGTGTCGGCGGTGGTGCATCGCACCTGGTAGTCGGTCACAGCACGCCGCATCACGAGCTTGAAGAGGCCCTGGCCGAATTCACCGGCCGTCCGCGGGCACTGCTGTTCACCACCGGCTACATGGCCAACCTCGGCGCCGTCACCGCGCTGGTGGGGCAGGGCGACACGGTGCTGCAGGACCGCCTCAACCACGCGTCGCTACTGGATGCTGGCCTGCTCAGCGGCGCGCGTTTCAACCGCTACCTGCACAACGACGCCGACAGCCTCGGCAAGCGCCTGGACAAGGCCGAGGGCAATACCCTGGTGGTCACCGATGGGGTGTTCAGCATGGACGGCGATATCGCCGACTTGCCACAACTGGTCGAGCGTGCCCGGGCCAGGGACGCCTGGGTGATGGTGGACGATGCCCATGGCTTCGGCACCCTGGGTCGCAATGGCGGCGGCGTGGCAGAGCACTTCGGTCTGGGCGTGGATGACGTGCCGGTGCTGGTCGGCACCCTGGGCAAGGCGTTTGGTACCGCAGGCGCCTTCGTCGCTGGCAGCGAAGAACTGATCGAAAGCCTGGTGCAGTTCGCCCGCCCTTACATCTACACCACCAGTCAGCCGCCGGCGCTCGCCTGCGCCACCCTGAAAAGCCTGCAACTGTTGCGCGACGAGCATTGGCGACGTGAACACCTGGCGGCCTTGATCGCCCAGTTCCGTACCGGCGCCGAGGCCATCGGACTGGAATTGATGGACAGCTTCACGCCGATCCAGCCGATCGTGATCGGGGATGCCGGGCGCGCGATGCAACTGTCGCGGATGTTGCGCGAGCGCGGGGTGCTGGTCACCGCAATTCGCCCGCCGACCGTACCTGCGGGTAGCGCGCGTCTGCGCGTGACACTGACCGCCGCCCACAGCGCGACGCAGGTCCAGCTATTGTTGAATGCATTGGCCGAGTGCTATCCGCTGTTGGAGCCTGTCGATGCGTAACCACCTGATTCTTCTGCCGGGCTGGGGCCTGGGCTGCGCGGCGCTGGAACCGCTGGCAGCAAGTCTGCGGGCACAGGATGCCGGACTGAAAGTCGAACTCGCGAGGCTGCCGGATCTGGTCAGCGATGATCCTCAGGCCTGGCTCGACGAGCTGGATCGGCGCCTGCCACGGGACACCTGGCTCGGTGGCTGGTCGCTGGGCGGCATGCTCGCCGCCGAGCTGGCAGCGCGACGTGGCGATCACTGCTGCGGCCTGCTGACCTTCGGCAGCAACCTCAGCTTCGTCGCTCGCGCCGACTGGCCGGACGGCATGCCCGCCGACACCTTCGAAACCTTCGTCGACGGCTGCCGCAGCCATACCGCGGTGACCCTCAAGCGCTTCAAGTCGCTGTGCAGCGAAGGCGCGCAGGAGCCGCGCAGCCTGATCCGGCAACTGGGTGTCGGCGTTCCCGATACCGATCCGGTGCTGCTGGTGAAAGGCCTGGAAGTGCTGGGCCGTCTCGACACCCGCGCGGCGCTGCAAGCCTACGGAGGCCCGCAGTTGCACCTGTTCGCCGGTGCCGACGAACTGGTCCCGGCCGAGGCGGCCCGGGCCCTGAGCGAATGGCTGCCGGATGTCGAGGTGGGGCTGGTCGAAGGTGCGTCCCACGCCTTCATCCTCGAGTACCCGCAAGAGCTGGCCGCCAGTATCAAGACCTTCCTGCATGAGAGTGGTGATGACTGATCTTTCCCAACCAGGCCTGCCTGGCGCCTTGCCTGACAAGCGCCAGGTGGCCGCGTCGTTCTCCCGCGCCGCTGCCAGCTACGACAGCGTCGCCGAGTTGCAACGGGCGGTGGGCAGCCATCTGCTGGCGCAATTGCCGCACGACCTTCAGCCGCGCTGCTGGGTCGACCTGGGCAGCGGCACCGGGCATTTCAGTCGTGCGTTGCAGGTGCGCTACGGGCAAGGCCTCGGCGTTGCGGTGGATATCGCCGAAGGCATGCTGCGCCATGCTCGCGAAGCCGGAGGCGCGAATCATCACGTGGCCGGCGATGCCGAACGCCTGCCGCTGCGTGAGGCCTGCGCCGACCTGGTGTTCTCCAGCCTCGCGGTGCAGTGGTGCGCGGATTTGCGCGCGGTACTGAGCGAAGCGCGGCGAGTTCTGCAGCCTGGCGGTGTATTGGCCTTTGCCAGCCTGTGCGTCGGCACCCTGCATGAACTGCGGGCGAGCTGGGAGGCGGTGGACGGTCTGGTGCATGTGAACCGTTTCCGGCGCTTCGAGGATTACCAGCGCCTGTGCGGCGAGAGTGGTCTGGATGTGCTGGGCCTGGAGGCACAACCCCATGTGTTGCACTACCCTGATGTGCGCAATCTGACCCATGAACTGAAAGCCCTGGGCGCGCACAACCTCAATCCCGGCCGACCCGCCGGGCTCACCGGGCGGGCGCGGATGCAGGGACTGCTGCAGGCTTACGAGCAATTCCGCCAGCCGCGGGGCCTGCCGGCCACCTATCAGGTGGTCTACGGGGTGTTGCGCAAGCCGCTGACAGAAGGGGAGTGACATGAGCGCGGCCTATTTCATCGCCGGAACCGACACTGACGTGGGCAAGACCACCATCGCCGCCGGCTTGCTGCATGCGGCGCAGCAGGCCGGTCTCAGTACCCTCGGCGCCAAGCCGGTGGCATCGGGTTGCGAGGTCACGCCCAAAGGCCTGCGCAATGCCGATGCGCTGGCGCTGATGGCGCAAAGTTCGCTGAAGCTGCCGTATGAGCGGATCAATCCCTATGCGTTCGAACCAGCGATCGCCCCGCATCTGGCGGCGCGGGAGGCGGGCGTCGATTTGAGCGTGCAGAGCCTGCTCGGGCCGATGCGCGACGTGCTGGCGCAAGGCGCCGATTTCACCCTGATCGAAGGGGCGGGCGGCTGGCGGGTGCCGCTGTCGCACCAGGCCAACCTGTCGGACCTGGCGATGGCCCTGAAACTACCGGTGATTCTGGTGGTGGGGGTGCGTCTGGGGTGCATCAATCACGCCTTGCTCAGTGCCGAGGCGATCGCCCGGGACGGCCTGCAACTGGCGGGCTGGGTGGCCAATATCGTCGATGCGCGGACCTCACGGCTGGAAGAGAACCTGGCCAGCCTGGCCGAGCGCCTGCCGGCGCCGTGCCTGGGGCGGGTGCCGAAGCTGAAGATCGCGTCGGCGGAGGCGGTGGCGGAGCATCTGCAGATCGATCTTCTAGATTAGCGCCTGACACGGCCCCTTGTGGGCGCGTCCTAGCCTCTCTCTATCGTGAAGCCATTTGCCATTAGTGTTTTTCAAGGGCATTTCCCGCCTACCTCTGCTTCAATAGGCCACTGTATTGCCACTCTCTACCTTGGAGTTTTGCCATGGAAATCTCGGGCAGTTCCGCCTTCTATGCAGGCCTCGGCGCCATTCAAGCCGGGCAGCAGCGGGTCGACCAGGCCGCCAGCCAGATTGCCAACAACACCGTAGAGCGCGCCGCCACCAGCCAGTCCAGCGACTTCCAGGCCGAGCGCCTGCGCTCCGTCGACCGCAGCCAGCAGATGGACATGGCCACCGCCACCGTCGAACAGGCCATGGGCAAGCACCAGGTCGAGCTCGGTGTCAAAGTGGCCAAAGCATCGGACGAAATGCTCGGCACCTTGATCGACACCTACGCCTGAGTCGCGACGCCTCAGGTTTCATTTTTTCCCGCTAGCCTTTATTCATCAGTGCCTTGGCCATTGGGCCGGGCATTCGGCTGCGCGTTTATCAGACTTTTCCTAGCTTTCTAACGCGTATGGACGATGGCAAAAGCGCCATCGGCAGGGTGCTTGACAAGTTTCGGGCTTAAACGTAAGTTTCAAACAACTGTTTGACCGAAAGCCGCCTAGAGCTGGTCGGTGTGTGGTCTCTCTAACCAAACCAGGATTCATCAGCAGAGGTTCATCGCTATGCCTGAATACAAAGCCCCCTTGCGTGATATTCGTTTCGTCCGTGATGAACTGCTCGGCTATGAAGCGCACTATCAGAGCCTGCCGGGTTGCCAGGACGCCACCCCGGACATGGTCGACGCCATCCTCGAAGAGGGCGCGAAATTCTGTGAACAGGTACTGGCCCCGCTGAACCGCGTTGGTGACCTGGAAGGCTGCACCTGGAGCGAGTCGGGCGTGAAGACGCCGACCGGTTTCAAGGAAGCCTACAAACAGTTCGTCGAAGGCGGCTGGCCGAGCCTGGCCCATGACGTCGACCATGGCGGCCAGGGCCTGCCGGAGTCGCTGGGCCTGGCCATCAGCGAGATGGTCGGCGAGTCCAACTGGTCCTGGGGCATGTACCCGGGCCTGTCCCACGGCGCGATGAACACCCTTTCCGCCCACGGCACTGCCGAACAGCAGCACACCTATCTGACCAAGCTGGTATCCGGCGAGTGGACCGGCACCATGTGCCTGACCGAGCCACACTGCGGTACTGACCTGGGCATGCTGCGCACCAAGGCCGAACCTCAGGCTGACGGTTCCTACAAAATCACCGGCACCAAGATCTTCATCTCCGCCGGTGAACACGACATGGCCGACAACATCGTCCATATCGTCCTGGCCCGCCTGCCCGACGCACCGGCTGGTACCAAGGGCATTTCCCTGTTCATCGTGCCGAAGTTCCACGTCAACGCCGAAGGCGGCGTGGGCGAGCGCAACGCGGTGACCTGTGGTTCCCTGGAACACAAGATGGGTATCCACGGCAACGCCACCTGCGTGATGAACTTCGACGCCGCCACCGGCTACCTGATCGGCCCGGCCAACAAAGGCCTGAACTGCATGTTCACCTTCATGAACACTGCTCGCTTGGGTACCGCGCTGCAAGGTCTGGCCCACGCCGAAGTGGCGTTCCAGGGCGGCCTGAAATACGCCCGTGACCGCCTGCAGATGCGCTCCCTGACCGGCCCGAAAGCACCGGACAAGGCCGCTGACCCGATCATCGTCCACCCGGACGTGCGTCGCATGCTGCTGACCATGAAGGCCTTCGCCGAAGGCAACCGTGCCATGGTCTACTTCACTGCCAAGCAGGTGGACATCGTCAAGTACAGCCAGGACGAGGAAGAGAAGAAGAAAGCCGACGCGCTGCTGGCCTTCATGACCCCGATCGCCAAGGCCTTCATGACCGAAGTCGGCTTCGAAGCCGCCAACCACGGCGTGCAGATCTACGGTGGCCACGGCTTCATCGCCGAGTGGGGCATGGAGCAGAACGTGCGCGACAGCCGTATCTCCATGCTGTACGAAGGCACCACCGGCATCCAGGCCCTCGACCTGCTGGGTCGCAAGGTGCTGATGACCCAGGGCGAGGCGCTGAAGGGCTTCACCAAGATCGTGCACAAGTTCTGCCAGGCTCAGGAAGGCAACGAAGCCGTCAAGGAATTCGTCGAGCCGCTGGCTGCGATCAACAAGGAATGGGGCGAACTGACCATGAAGGTCGGCATGGCCGCCATGAAGGACCGCGAGGAAGTCGGTGCCGCTTCGGTGGATTACCTGATGTACTCCGGCTACGCCTGCCTGGCCTACTTCTGGGCCGACATCGCCCGCCTGGCCGCCGAGAAACTGGCTGCCGGCACCAGCGAGGAAGCCTTCTACACCGCCAAGCTGCAGACCGCGCGCTTCTACTTCCAGCGCATCCTGCCGCGGACCCGCACCCATGTCGCGACCATGCTGTCCGGTGCGAACAACCTGATGGCGATGGACGAAGAGCATTTCGGCCTTTCCTACTGAGCTTCAAGCCACAAGTTTCAAGCTGCAAGATAAAAGCGTCATCAAGCCTGCCCTCACCGGCAGGCTTTTTTTTGGCTCCGGCGCCTGACGTCGCGAGTTACGGGTGACGACACGAAAGACCCATCTTCGAAAACAAGATCGGCATCGATAGCCCAACATAACAAGACGCCGCGCTCTTGCTTTTGCTCTTGGTGCGCGAAGGTTCAGACGCCGCAAATTGCGACCTCGGCCGGCCGAGTGGAGGTGTCTTGCGGGGGCAGGTGCGCAGCACCCTTCGGCGAAGCCGAAGCGCGAGGTGAAGACTTGCGAAGCAAGTCGTAGGCCGCGGGCCCACGCAAGGCGCCGGAAGGAGGGGACCCGGAGCGAAGCGCAGGGCCGGCTGTGGGAGCGGGCGGTTTTCGTCCATTTTGCCGCAACAAAATGGACCCGCCGTAAAGGCGGAAGGGGCCGGTGGCGTCACCGCCCGCAATGGATAAGCTCGCGACACCGACACCGACACCGACACCGACACCGACACCGACACCGACACCGACACCGACACCGACACCGACACCGACACCGACACCGACACCGAACATTCAACCCCCAAGTTTCCCGATATACCGTGAAGAACCTTTTTTTTGCCTTGTGAAACGTCCGGAGCCTCCGCGAACTGCCTCTACTTGGAGCTTGCAGCTTAAAGCTTGTCGCTAGGTTCAAGCTCCAGCCCTTTGGTGCCGCTAAATAAATTGGCGCCAGAAATTTATCTATTCATGTGCATTGCCGATACAGTGGAGGCACAATGCCATTGTCGATCTGCTGGATCGGAGAGCTCTCTTGTTTCGTTTTTCCGCTGTAAGACTGAGTCACTTCCTGCCGAGCCTGTTTCTCCTGCTTTCGGGGCTGGCTGCCGCGTACGTGCGTGATCTGTCGGTGTTCTTCACTTCGCTGTTCAATGTCCTGCCGACCCTGGTGCTGCTGCTGGGCGGTGCCTATTGCGCGGTGTATCGGCGACAGCGCGAGCTGTTCCTGATGATCACCGTGTACATCGCCTACTACCTGCTCGACACCCAGACCGATTACTTCCGCGATCACGGCCGCGTGCGCGAGGACGCCGCAGTGGTGTTCCACCTGGTTTGCCTGCTGCTGCCGATGCTGTTTGCGCTGTTTGGTGCCTGGCAGGAACGTACTCACCTGTTCCAGGACATGGTGGCGCGCTTCGCCGTGCTGCTGGCCGTGGGCAGCGTGGCCTTGGGCATGGAGCAGAGCTACCCGCAGGCCACGCTGGCCTGGCTGGTGGAGATTCGCTGGCCGGCGCTGCACGGCTCGTGGATGAGTCTGATCCAGATGTCCTACCCGGTGTTCTTCCTCGCCTTCGTGGTCGTCGTCGTGCAGTACCTGCGCGAGCCGCGACCGCTGCACGCGGCGCAGGTTACCGGCCTGATCGGCATCTTCTGGATGCTGCCGCAAACCTTCATCCTGCCCTTCACCCTGAACATCATGTGCAGCCAGGTGATGCTGATGATCGCGGCAGCGGTGTCCCACGAGGCCTACCAGATGGCCTTCCGCGACGAGCTCACCGGCCTGCCGGGGCGCCGCGCGCTGAACGAGCGCATGCAGCGCCTGGGACGCAACTACGTGCTGGCGATGACCGACGTCGACCACTTCAAGAAATTCAACGATACCCACGGCCACGATGTCGGCGACCAGGTCCTGCGCCTGGTGGCCAGCAAGCTGTCCAAGGTCACCGGCGGCGGGCGTGCCTATCGCTATGGTGGCGAGGAGTTCTGCCTGGTGTTCGCCGGCAAGACCCTGGAAGAGTGCATTCCGCACCTCGAAGCGGTGCGCGAGATGATTGCCAACTACGCTATCCAGCTGCGCAACCAGGAGAGCCGCCCGCAGGACGACCAGCAAGGTCGCCAGCGTCGCGGAACATCGGGGAACGGTAGCGTATCGGTGACCGTCAGTATTGGCGTCTGCGAGCGCCAGGTCGAACACCGGACCCCCGAGGAAGTGCTGAAAGCCGCGGACCAGGCGCTGTACGCGGCCAAGGGCGCGGGGCGTAACTGCGTGATGGCCCATGGGCAGAAGGAGCGGCGAGGCGCATTGCGCGTGGCGTGACCGAAAGTGACTTGACGGTCTCCAGATGACCCTATGTGTCGCAAAAGTTGTTCAGTTACACTCCGAGACCTTAGTACCGGTCCCGTCGGGACTGCCCACGACTCAAGGTGTGAGAGGTTGCCATGGCTGACTACAAAGCGCCGCTGCGCGATATGCGCTTCGTCCTCAACGAAGTCTTCGAAGTCTCGAAATTGTGGGCAGCCCTGCCCGGACTGGCCGAAGCGGTGGACGAAGACACCGCCATGGCGGTGCTGGAAGAAGCCGGCAAGGTCACCGGCAAGACCATCGCCCCGCTGAGCCGCGCCGCCGACGAGGAAGGCTGCCACTGGGACAACGGCGCCGTGCGCACCCCGGCCGGTTTCATCGAGGCCTACCAGACCTACGCCGAAGGCGGCTGGGTCGGTGTCGGCGGCGATCCGGTGTACGGCGGCATGGGCATGCCCAAGGTGATCTCGGCGCAGGTCGAGGAAATGGTCAACTCGTCGAGCCTGGCTTTCGGCCTGTACCCGATGCTGACCGCCGGTGCCTGCCTGTCGATCAACGCCCACGCCAGTGAAGAGCTCAAGGAAAAGTACCTGCCAAACATGTATGCCGGCATCTGGGCCGGTTCCATGTGCCTGACCGAGCCCCATGCCGGTACAGACCTGGGCATCATCCGCACCCGTGCCGAGCCACAGGCTGACGGCAGCTACAAGGTCAGCGGGACCAAGATCTTCATCACCGGCGGCGAACACGACCTCACCGAGAACATCATCCACCTGGTGCTGGCCAAGCTGCCGGACGCCCCGGCCGGGCCGAAGGGCATTTCGCTGTTCCTGGTGCCGAAGATTCTGGTCAACGCTGACGGCAGCCTGGGCGCGCGCAATCCGGCTACCTGCGGCTCGATCGAGCACAAGATGGGCATTCAGGCCTCTGCCACCTGCGTGATGAACTTCGACGAAGCCACCGGCTACCTGGTCGGCGAGGCGAACAAGGGCCTGGCGGCCATGTTCACCATGATGAACTACGAGCGCCTGGGTGTGGGTATCCAGGGCCTGGCCTCGGCCGAGCGCTCTTATCAGAACGCCATCGAGTACGCCCGTGACCGCCTGCAGAGCCGCTCGCCGACCGGCCCGCAGGCCAAGGACAAGGTCGCCGACCCGATCATCGTCCACCCGGACGTGCGTCGTATGCTGCTGACCATGAAGGCGCTGAACGAAGGTGGCCGCGCCTTCTCCACCTACGTGGCAATGCAGCTCGACACTGCCAAGTACAGCGAAGACGCCACCACCCGCAAGCGCGCGGAAGACCTGGTAGCGCTGCTGACTCCGGTAGCCAAGGCTTTCCTCACCGACCTCGGCCTGGAAACCGCCGTGCATGGCCAGCAAATCTTCGGTGGCCACGGCTACATCCGCGAATGGGGTCAGGAGCAGTTGGTGCGCGACGTGCGCATCACTCAGATCTACGAAGGCACCAACGGCATCCAGGCCCTGGACCTGATGGGACGCAAGATCGTCGGTAGCGGCGGCGCGTTCTACAAGCTGTTCGCCGACGAGATTCGCCATTTCACCGCCACCGCCGGCAGCGAGCTGGGTGAGTTCGTCAAGCCTTTGAACGCGGCCCTGGATGACCTGGACAGCCTGACCGCCTGGGTCCTGGATCGCGCCAAGGGCAACCCGAACGAGATTGGCGCCGCGTCGGTCGAGTACCTGCACGCCTTCGGCTATACCGCCTACGCCTACATGTGGGCGCTGATGGCGCGCAAGGCGCTGGACAAGCAGGGTGACGACAGCTTCTACGCCAGCAAGCTGGGCACCGCGCGTTTCTACTTCGCCCGTCTGCTGCCGCGTTTGCAGTCGCTGTGCGCGTCGGTGAAAGCCGGCAGCGAATCCCTCTATCTGCTGGATGCGGAGCAGTTCTGAGGTGATTGCGTCATGTAAGCATTTGCTTACATGACGTGGTGACTTTTAGCCTCTTTCCTCAGATTGGATCCACAGTTAATCTTTCTTACATGGACGAAGCGCAGGACGCGCAAAGTACATCACAAGGACGGAACGAAAGGAGACCTGCCCGGGACGGCGGGACGAAAGGGAAGTCAAAGGGAAACAGTCTGTAAAGCCCCGCTTCGGCGGGGTTTTCTTTTGCCCGCGTTTTATCCGAGCACGTCCAGCGGCGACACACCCATCTGCCGTGGATCGATCTCTTCCTCCAGCAACGTTCTCAGCAGCTCGATCGAGGCCTGCTGGCGCTGCGCATCGCGAAACACCAGGCCTACCTTCAGTGGCACCCGCGGTTCGCTCAGCGGTTTCCATAGCAGTTCGGGATCTTCCGAGGCCTCCTGCGCCCGGCCGGGCAGCACCGTGGCCAGCAAGGTGTGCGGCAGGCTGTCGAGAATCCCGCCCATATTGTTCATCTCTGCCTGTACCTGCGGCCGCCTGCCGAGGTTGGCCAGTTGCCCCTGCCAGATCTGCCGCACCTGGAACTCCTCGCCGAGCAGGATCATCGGCAACTCCGCTGCCTGTTTCAGCGAGACCTTCTTGAACTCCCGCAGCGGGTGGGTGTGGGGGATCACTACCTGCAGTTCGTCCTCGTACAGCAGCAAGCCGTGTAGCCCAGGTTGGCGTGGCGGCAGGTAGCTGATGCCGATGTCCAGGCTGCCGTTGAGCAGGCGACGCTCGATCTCCAGCCCCGACAGTTCGTAGATCTGCACCACGAGGTGCGGCTGCGCCTTGCGCACCCGGTCGAGCAATTGCGGCACCAGGCTCGGCCGTACCGTCTGCAGCACGCCGATGGCCAGGGTGCGCAGGGCCTGGCCCTTGAAGTTGCGCAGGGCCTCGCGGGCGCGCTGCATGCCGTCGAGCAGGGGCAGGGCGTGGTTGTACAGGGTGTGCGCGGCCAGGGTCGGCAGCAGGCGTTTGTTGCCCCGTTCGAACAGGCTGACGTCGAGGCTGTGCTCCAGCTGGCGGATCTGCTGCGACAGGGCCGGCTGGGACAGGGAGAGGCGTTCGGCGGCGCGGCCGACGTGGCCTTCTTCATACACCGCGACGAAATAACGCAGTTGGCGGAAATCCATAAGACTTACTTATCGAAAATGCTCGAAAAACGAAATGGCCCAAAGGGCTCGTCGCGCCTACTCTACGCCCGTATTCACAAGGTTTACAGGGCCCGAGGGCGCAATGAACACCGTACATGTGGATGGCGTTTACATAGGCAAGGCTAAAAATCTCGGTTATGGGCTCATGACCGATATCGACAAGGAAGAGGTTGCACAGCGGCTCTGGTTATGGCCGCAGGGGCTGGGAAGCGACGAACACGGCGACCCACGTTTCCATACCGGCCCTGAACGGGCCCTGCACCACTATCCGGCCGAACACTACGCCTGGTGGCGGAAACGTTATCCACAGGTGGCCTGGCAGGCCCCGGCCTTCGGCGAAAACCTGTCGACCCATGGCATCGATGAACACGATGTGTGCCTGGGCGACCTGTTCCGCTGGGGCGGCGCGCTGTTGCAGATCAGCCAGCCGCGTTCGCCGTGCTATCGCCTCAGCCATCGCTGGGGATTGCAGGACTTGCCGCAGGACGCCCAGGACAGTGGTCGTTGTGGCTGGTTCTACCGGGTCCTGAAACCGGGATTCGTCAGCGCCGACGAGCCATTCGAACTGATACAGCGCAGCTACCCGGGCCTCACCGTGGCTTGGGCGCTGCACGCTTTTTATCGTGAACCTCTGGAGCATGCGGGCTTGAAGAAACTGGTGGATTGTCCGGCCTTGGCGTCACGCTGGCGCGATATCGCGATCAAGCGCCTGCGCAGCGGCCGGATCGAGGACTGGAGCGCCCGCCTGCTCGGCCTGCCGCTGGAAGGACTGCGCGCATGAACCTGTTCAACCTGCGGCGCCAGGCAGCCCCGGTCATCGACGAGGCGCCGCTGGCGGCCGAGCCCGTCGATCCGCTTTCCCGGGAGCACCTGATGCCTGCCGTACAGCGTGCCGAGCAAGTCTTCGTGCGTGGCCAGGGTTCCTGGCTGTGGGACAGCGAAGGTCGTGCCTTCCTCGATTTCACCCAGGGCAACGCGGTCAACAGCCTCGGCCACAGCCCCAAGGCGCTGGTCGAGGCCCTGAGTGGCCAGGCCCAGGCGCTGATCAACTCGGGGGCGGGGTTTCATAACCGTGGTCACCTGAAGCTGGTCAACCTGCTGTGCCAGAGCACTGGCAGCGACCAGGCCTACCTGCTCAACAGCGGTGCCGAAGCCTGCGAGGGCGCGATCAAGCTGGCGCGCAAGTGGGGCCAACTGCATCGCAACGGCGCCTATCACATCATCACGGCCAGCCAGGGCAGCCATGGTCGCAGCCTGGGCGCCCTGTCGGCCTCCGATCCGCTGCCGTGCAACCGCTGCGAGCCGGGCCTGCCGGGCTTCAGCAAGGTGCCGTTCAACGATCTGGCGGCGCTGCACGCGGCGGTGGATTCGCGCACCGTGGCGATCATGCTGGAACCGATCCAGGGCGAAGCCGGGGTGATCCCGGCGACCCGGCACTACCTCAAGGGCGTCGAGCGCCTGTGCCGCGAGCTGGGCATCCTCCTGATCCTCGATGAAGTGCAGACCGGCGTGGGCCGTTGCGGCGCCTTGCTGGCCGAGGAAACCTATGGCGTGCGCGCCGACATCCTCACCCTCGGCAAGGGCCTGGGTGGCGGCGTGCCGATTGCTGCGCTACTGGCTCGTGGCACTGCCTGCTGCGCCGAAGTGGGCGAGCTGGAGGGCAGCCATCACGGCAATGCGCTGATGAGTGCTGCCGGTCTGGCAGTGCTGGAGAGCGTGTTGGAAAAAGGCTTTTTCGACCAGGTGCGCGATGCTGGCTGGCACCTGCGCGACGGGCTCAGTCGCCTTGCCGGGCGCTATGGTCTTGGCGAGGTGCGTGGCCAGGGCCTGTTATGGGGCCTGGAACTGCCCGAGCCGCTGGCAACTGACGTGCTCAAGGCCGCGCTGCAGGAAGGCTTGCTGCTCAATGCGCCACGGCCTGATGTGCTGCGCTTCTCGCCGGCGCTGACTGTCAGCCGCGGCAATATCGACGAAATGCTCCTGCGCCTGGCCCGGGCCTTTGCCCGGGTGCACACCGCGCAACTGAGTCGGTCGCGCCGCTCGTAACAGAATCAAACGAACCGTCTCGCGTGTCTGCGCGTCGCCCCGGGCCTGTTGTTTTTGGCCTGGGGCGTTTTTTTATGGGCGGGAAACAAGCGGAACCGTTGGAGTCGGGCCAGAGTCAGAAAGGGAACATCACTTTGGGAGTGTTTTCATGGACCTGATCCGCATCATCTTCGCAATCCTGCTGCCACCGCTGGGGGTGTTTCTTCAGGTCGGGTTTGGCGGGGCGTTCTGGCTGAATATCCTGTTGACCCTGCTGGGGTACATCCCGGGGATCGTGCATGCGGTGTATATCATCGCCAAGCGGTGATCTCTCGGGCCTCATCGCGGGCAACGCCCGCTCCCACAATGTCTGCGGTCACATCGGACATTGTGGGAGCGGGCGTTGCCCGCGATGAGGCCCTCAAGCCTGGTCGAGAATCCGGCGATAGAACTTCCATTCCTCTTCCAGCGCATGGGCCAGGTTCTCGGCTCTGCGGAAGCCATGCCGCTCGCCCGGATAGAAATGCCCCTCGGTCTCGACCCCGTTGGCCTTGAGCGCATCAAGCATCGAGCGAGTCTGTTCCGGTACCACCACCGCATCCAGCTCGCCCTGGAAGAAGATCACCGGCACGCGGATATTCCCCGCATGCAGCAGCGGTGTGCGCTCGCGATAGCGCTCGGCGTCTCGCTCGGGGTCGCCGATCAGCCAGTCCAGATAATCCCCTTCGAACTTGTGTGTGGTCCGTGTCAGCGCCAGCGGATCACTGACCCCGTACAGGCTGGCACCACCGCGGAACAAATCCTGGAAAGCCAGGGCACACAGCGTCGTGTAGCCGCCGGCACTGCCGCCACGAATGAACGCCTGGTACGGATCGATCAAGCCTTCGCCGGCCAGATACAGCACTGCCCCGCAGGCATCCTCCACATCGATTTCGCCCCAGCGCAGGTGCAGCGCTTGCCGGTACGCCCGGCCATAGCCGCTGCTGCCGCGGTAGTTGAGATCGGCCACGGCGAAGCCGCGCTGGGCCCAGTACTGGATGCGCGGATCGAGCACCGGGTAGCAGGCGGAGGTCGGCCCGCCATGGACGAAGACGACCAGCGGCGCCGGCTTGCGGCCGCCCATCGCCGGATAGAAGAACCCATGGGCCTCGCCATCGCCGCTGGGGTAGGTGAAGCCGCGCGGCCGGCTGACCTGTTCGGCGGGCAACGGCGTGACACCACCGGCCAGCACCTGCACCGTATGGTCGCTGCGGTCGATGGCGATCACCGCTGCCGGCAGCACCGGCGAGGCGGCGACGGCATAGATGAAATCGCGGTCCAGAGCCAGGCACCGGAAGCGGCTGTAGTCGCTGACAAACGCCTCAAGCTCGCCGTTGCCCTTGCGCAGGCCGAGGCGGGAGAAGCCCTGCTCGAACCAGGTCGCCAGGTAACCGCCGTCCACCGGCAGCCAGGTGCTGGCGCCCAGTTGCCAGGGCGCGGCGGCGTGGTCGGCGGCTTTGGCCGGCAATGGCTGCCAGCCCTGAGCGGTCTCGCCCCAGGGTTGCCAGTAGCCGTTCAGGTCGGACAGGCAATACAACCGGCCCTCGGCATCGAAGCGTGGCTGTTGCAGCGATTGCGCCGGGCCGCTATCACCCGCGACGCAGCGGATTTCGCCGCCGGCCTCTCGGACATACAGACGGGTTGCGGTCCAGGGTTGTTCCGGGCGGCTCCATTCGATCCAGGCCAGGCGCTGGCCATCGGCGCTCGGGGTCGGTGAGGCGTAGAAGTCGGCACCTTCGGCCAATACTTCGCGGGTGCGTTCGGTGATCGCGACCAGGCGGTGGGTGGTGCCGCTTTCCTCCACGGCGAGCACGCGGCCGTTGGCCCAGACCAGATCGCCATAGCGCCGCTCGCCCTCGGTCAGTGCCCGTGGCTGGCCGCCGTCCAGGCCCTGGCGGTACAGCTGTTGGTCCGCCTCGTTGACGAAGACCAGGGCGTCATCGGCCAGGCAGAACGAGCGCCCGCCATACTCGTACACCCGGCTGCGCACGCTGAAACCGTCCGGCGTCAGGCAGCGCGCCTGGCCGTCGTGCCATTGCCAGATCCGGCAGGCACCGTCGCGGGGGCGGAATTCGTTCCAGAACAGGCCGTGGCGACCGGCTTCGAGTTCGGCGAAGTCGGTACCGGCCGCGACGGCCTGCTGCGCGCTGAAGTGTTCAGCCGCGGGCGATAAGTCGTGAGGTGCGCTCATTGCGGAAAGTCATCTCCTTGATGGTCAGGGCGGCGGTCTCGGCCTCCTCCCGTGCCTTGAGGATGACGCCGTGGTCCGCCGACTTGGAGCATACCGGGTCTGCCTTGCTGGCGTCGCCGGTGAGCATGAACGCCTGACAGCGGCAGCCGCCGAAATCCCGTTCCTTCTCGTCGCAGGAGCGGCACGGTTCGGGCATCCAGTCGTAACCACGATAGCGGTTGAAGCCGAACGAGTCGTACCAGATGTGCTGCATGCTGTGCTCGCGCACGTTGGGGAACTGCACTGGCAACTGCCGCGCGCCATGGCAGGGCAGGGCGGTGCCGTCCGGGGTGACCGTGAGGAACACGCTGCCCCAGCCGTTCATGCAGGCCTTGGGGCGTTCTTCATAGTAGTCCGGGGTGACGAAGATCAGCTTGCACGGATTGCCCTCGGCCTTGAGCCGCTCCCGGTATTCGTTGGTGATGCGCTCGGCGCGCTCCAGTTGCGCCTTGGTCGGCAGCAGGCCCACACGGTTGAGGTGCGCCCAGCCGTAGAACTGACAGGTGGCGAGTTCGACGAAGTCCGCTTCGAGGGCGATGCACAGCTCGATGATGCGGTCGATGCGATCGATGTTGTGCCGATGGGTTACGAAGTTGAGCACCATCGGATAGCCCTGGGCCTTGACCGCCCGGGCCATTTCCAGTTTTTGGGCGAAGGCCTTCTTCGAGCCGGCCAGCAGATTGTTCACCTGCTCGTCGCTGGCCTGGAAGCTGATCTGGATATGGTCCAGGCCGGCTTTCTTGAAGCTGGCGATCTTCTCTTCGGTAAGGCCGATGCCGGAGGTGATCAGGTTGGTGTAGTAGCCCAGGCGACGGCCTTCGCCGATCAGCTCGGCGAGGTCCTGGCGCACCAGCGGCTCGCCGCCGGAAAAGCCCAGCTGCGCCGCGCCCATTTCCCGCGCCTCGGCCATCACCTTGAACCACTGCTCGGTGGTGAGTTCCTTGCCCTGCTCGGCGAAGTCCAGCGGGTTGGAGCAGTACGGGCATTGCAGCGGGCAGCGGTAGGTCAGTTCGGCCAGCAGCCACAGCGGCAGGCCCACCTCGGGCTTGTCACTCAAGGGTGATCCAGTGTTCGGCACGGGCCACCTCCATGAATTGCTCGATGTCTTCAGGCAGTTCGGGGACGCCGGGGAATTTATCGTCGAGCAGGGCGATGATCGCGTTCACATCGCGCTCGCCGTCGATCAGCTCGCCGATCAGCGCCGCGCTCTCGTTGAGCTTGATCATGCCCTCGGGGTAGAGCAGCACGTGGGCCTTCTGCGCCGGTTCGTACTGGAAGCGGTAGCCGGGACGCCAGCGCGGAGTCAGGTGACGGTCGAAGCTCATAGCGCGATCCCCTTGTGCCACACCCGCTCGCTGGTGACGCTGTGGTAGGGCGGGCGATTGAGTTCGTAGGCCATGCTCATGGCGTCGAGCATGCTCCACAGGATGTCCAGCTTGAACTGCAGGATCTCCAGCATACGCTGCTGGCCTTCCACGGTCGTGTAGTGCTGCAGGGTGATGCTCAGGCCGTGCTCGACATCGCGCCGCGCCTGGCTCAGGCGGGTGCGGAAGTAGGTGTAGCCGGCCGGGTCGATCCAGGGGTAGTGCTGCGGCCAGGTGTCGAGGCGCGACTGGTGGATCTGCGGGGCGAACAGTTCGGTCAGCGAACTGCTGGCCGCTTCCTGCCAGCAGGCGCGGCGGGCGAAGTTGACATAGGCATCGACGGCGAAACGCACGCCGGGCAGCACCAGCTCCTGGCTGCGCAACTGGTCCGGGTCCAGGCCCACCGCCTGGCCGAGGCGTAGCCAGGCTTCGATGCCGCCATCCTCGCCGGGGGCGCCGTCGTGGTCGAGCAGACGCTGGATCCACTCGCGGCGCACTTCCCGGTCCGGGCAGTTGGCGAGGATCGCCGCGTCCTTCATCGGGATGTTGACCTGGTAGTAGAAGCGGTTGGCGACCCAGCCCTGGATCTGCTCGCGGGTTGCGCGGCCTTCGTACATCGCCACGTGGTAAGGGTGGTGGATGTGGTAGTAGGCGCCCTTGGCGCGCAGGGCCTGTTCGAATTCGGCGGGGGACATCGGCTTGCTCATGGCGGCGGTTCCTAGAGAGTGATGCTCATGCCGTCGAAGGCGACTTCCACGCCACGGCGGTCCAGCTCGGCACGCTCGGCCGAGTCCTCGTCGAGAATCGGGTTGGTGTTGTTGATGTGGATAAGCACCTTGCGCTGGTTCGGGAAGCCGGCGAGCACTTCCAGCATGCCGCCAGGGCCGTTCTGCGGCAGGTGGCCCATCTCGCTGCCGGTGCGGGTACCGACGCCGCGGCGCTGCATCTCGTCGTCGTCCCACAGGGTGCCGTCCACCAGCAGCACGTCGGCGTCGTGCATGCGTTGCAGCAGACTGGCGTCGACCTTGCCCAGGCCCGGGGCGTAGAAGAGTTTGCCGCCGGTGCGCAGGTCCTCGACCATCAGCCCGAGGTTGTCGCCGGGGTGCGGGTCGAAGCGGTGCGGCGAATAGGGCGGCGCGGCACTGCGCAGCGGGAAGGGGCTGAAGCGCAGGTTGGGGCAGGCGTCGATGACGAAGCTGGCGTCCAGTTCGATGCGGTTCCAGGCCAGGCCGCCGTTCCAGTGCTGGAGCATGTTGAACAGGGGGAAGCCGGTGGTCAGGTCCTGGTGGACCATGTCGGTGCACCAGACCTGGTGCGGGCAGCCTTCGCGCAGGCTGAGCAGGCCGGTGGTGTGGTCGATCTGGCTGTCGAGCAGGATGATCGCGTCGATGCCGCTGTCGCGCAGGGCGCGGGCCGGCTGCATCGGGGCGAAGGATTGCAGCTGCGCGCGGATGTCCGGCGAGGCGTTGCACAGGATCCAGTGCACGCCGTCATCGGACAGGGCGATGGACGATTGCGTGCGGGCCGTGGCGCGCAGGCTGCCGTCACGGAAACCCTTGCAGTTGGCGCAGTTGCAGTTCCACTGCGGGAATCCGCCACCGGCGGCGGAACCCAGGATCTGGATGTACATGATTGGCTCCCGCCTTCTGCGAAAATGAAAACGCCCCGGCTGGCCGAGGCGTCGTACTGCGAAAAGACTCAGCGATTCGCGAAGTACATGGTCACTTCAAAGCCGATACGCAGGTCAGTGTATGCAGGTTTGGTCCACATGGGATTACTCCTTCCGGATAGGTGGGGTGGGGGGCAGCTACTCATTTAGTCCACCCTCGGGGGCGAAGGTTTCAGGTAGCCGGGATTGCGCAATCTTACAAGAATTTTTGAACCGGATGGTTAATCAAGAATGAAAGGTCTTTTACCTGGGTGGTAACGATCAGCCGGGCGCGGGACCGTTGGCGAGAATCAGCCAGTGCTTCTCGCTGCCGAGGTCGGCCCAGGTGTGATCGATGTCGGGCTGCTGCAGTTGCTGGATCCGGGCGGCGAGGGTTTCCGGATCGGCGTGGTCATTACCCGCCAGGTGTGCCTGCCAGAGCCACTCGGCAACCTCTGCGTTGGGCATGAGCGGCTCGTGGAATTGCGCAGCCAGGGTTTCCCGGCTGGTGTCGAGCAACGGAGCGGGGCGGGCGAAGAAATCGCGCAGGTGACCGAGGATTTCCAAGTGGCTGGCGCCGGGTGACTGCACGCCGAACATCAGCCCGTTGTGGCCCTGGATCTGACGAAAGGTACTGAACACCGCATAGCCCAGTTGCAGCTCGCTGCGCAGGCGTTGGTAGAACGGACCCTGGATCAGTTGGGCGAGCAGGCGACCGGCAGCTTCGTCGGCGACAGGTGAGAACAGCAGCAGGGCCTGTTCGTCCCCGGCATCGCCGAAGGCTTGCCACCGGGTCTGAAGGCGCGGCAGAACGGGCTTTTGCGGCGCGTCGCCGAGGCGACCCAGCAGATGGTTGAGGGCGTTCTGCGCCTGGGTATCAAAGCCTGTCGCCAGCGCGGTCCAGCCGGGTTCGCTGGCGGGTGCCAGCAGGTGTGGCAGTTGCTGCATCAGCTGGCGGATCGGAATCAGCCGTGGTTCATGAGGTTCGTGGGCCGGTGCCGGGTTCTCCAGTATCGCCAGCGCTTGCCCGATCACGGCCAGGACCGGCGCGGCGGCGCCGCTGCAACGCAATTGCCAGGCATTGGCGCTGCGGGTCCATTGCAGCTCCACGCCGGCGCGGCTCGCGCGTTCGGCCAGGGGCTTGAGTACATCGCCCAGGTGTTCGGCCTGCCAGCGCAGATACAGCACGGCGAAGTTGCGGGAGGCCGGGAGGATCGGGCTGACGATCAGGCCCGCCGGCACGGGCGTGGGTTCGACTGGGAGAATGAGCGCTGTCAACAGCGGCTCCGGTTCCGGTAGTTGCCAGTGATGCCGGGATGCCCCGGGGTGCTTCGGCACCGTCGACACGCCCTCGTCGCGCCTCGCCAATTCCAGGGTGCCGGGTGCGCGACAGGCTTGCAGGCGCTCATGTTCCAGCAGCAGGTCGTGGTGATCGGCCGCGCTGAAGAACGCCAGCCAGTCGTGGATCAGGCTTTCGACCTCCGTCCGGTCTGCCGCCGCACTCAGCTTCGCTTTTACATGCAGCAGCGCCTGTCCTTCGAACTGGTACAGCGAAGTGCACTTGAAGTCCTCCAGCCAGTCACGTTCGCGCAGTTCATGCACCAACCCGCCGGGGCGGCTGTCGGCGATCCCGGCGAGGTAGTAATCGAGATTGGCATTGGCGGGCAGATCCTCATGGGCGATGAGCAGGTCCAGTTGGCCGGCGATCTGCTCGGGCTGCAGCGGTCCGTCGAGCAAGGGCGGCGGGGCGATCTGCGGCACCGTCGAGCCCGTGGCGAACAGCCCGCCGAACTGCTGCGCCAGGGGCGCCAGTTCTTGCGGCCCGCTCAGGCTCAGGACCATCTGCCCGGCCTGGTAGAAGCGTCGATGGAAGTCGACCAGCGCTGCCTGGAACGCCGGCTCATCGATGGGCAGCGACTCCCGGTTCCCGGCATGAAATCCACTGAGGGGATGCCGTGCCGACACACTGCGCAGCAGGGCGTACTCGCGTTGGGCCTCGACATTACCCGACCAGGCGACCCATTCGGCGTGGATCACTTCGCGTTCGGCGCGCTGCCGTTCCAGCGTCAGCAGCGGGTTGGCGAGCATGTCGCACAGGCGTTCCAGCGCGCCGGCCATTGCGGGCAGCGGGACTTCGAAGAAGAACTCGGTATGGCGTTCGCGGGTGCTGGCGTTGAGTTGCCCGCCCTGGCGCTGGACGAAGCGCATCAGCCCGTCTTCCACGGGAAACCGCTCGGTACCGAGAAAGAACAGGTGTTCGAGGAAATGGGCCAGTCCGGGATAGGCCACCGGCGC
This sequence comes from Pseudomonas sp. Con_6, assembly GCF_059379395.1. Taxonomy (NCBI): domain Bacteria; kingdom Pseudomonadati; phylum Pseudomonadota; class Gammaproteobacteria; order Pseudomonadales; family Pseudomonadaceae; genus Pseudomonas; species Pseudomonas sp. Con_6. Next base: position 650,427 of record NZ_CM182011.1, read on the forward strand.
ATCATGACTGCCGGCCTGCACCCGCACCACCGCCGCGCAGCGCTTCAGATGCGGCGCATGGCACAACCTGACCCGCAGGCCGTTGCTCAAGGTGAGGTGCTGGAAGGGGCTGGACATGACGGCTCCGAAAACACGCGAACCGTCATGCTAGCGGATAACTCAGTCCCGTGGCGCGTGGTGCAGCTCGGCGCGCAGGTCCTGTAGGTAGGGTGTGCTGGCGCGGCCTTCGAGGACCCGTTGCAGATCGATGTCCGCCGAGAGCAGCGCCTCGTCGCGGCCTGCCATCGCCAGGATACTGCCGTCCGGGCCGACGATGCTGCTCTGTCCGCAATAGCGGATCTCGCCTTCGGCACCGCAGTAGTTGGCGTACACCAGGTAGCATTGGTTCTCGTGGGCGCGGCTGCGCACGGTGACCTGGCAGATGAAGTCGTAAGGCTCCATGTTCGCCGTCGGCACCAGGATCAGCTCGGCGCCGTCGCGGGCCAGGCGCCGGGCATTCTCCGGGAACTCGATGTCGTAGCAGATCAGCATGCCGACCTTCCAGCCATTCAGCTCCACCACCGGGAAGTGGTTGGCGCCGGGGCTGAACATGGCCCGGTCGAGCCCGCCGAACAGATGGGTCTTGCGGTAGTTGGACAGGCTGCGACCGTGGCCGTCGATCAGCTGCACGCTGTTGTACACCCGGCCATCGTCAGCGGCTTCGGGATAGCCGTAGACGATGGCGAGTCGGTTGGCCTGGGCGATCTCCACCACGCGCATCGCTGACGGCCCATCCGCGGCCTCGGCCAGGCGTGCGGCGGCTTCGCTGCCGATGTTGTAGCCGCTGAGGAACATCTCCGGACACACCAGCAGCTCGGCGCCGCGGGCGGCGGCGAGGCGGGCCTGGTGCTCCAGGCGCTCCAGGTTGCCGGGCACGTCCAGCGGCTGCGGCGAGCCCTGGTAGAGGGCGATACGCATGGTGATTCTCCTGTCAGTCGGCCAGGGCGATGGGGCCGATCTCGTCGAACACATCGCCCGGGCCCGGGTTGTCGGGGTGGGTGCGACCACCGAAGTGGTTCATGATGCCCCAAACCGCGTTCAAGGAGGTCTGCACCGCGCCCTCGACCCAGGCCGGTGTCCAGGACACGTCGTCCCCGGCGATGAAGATGCCGCGCTGCTCGGCCGGCATGTCGTGCTGCATGAAGTGCGCGTACATGCGCTGGTTGTAGCGGTAGTGGCCGGGCAGGGCGCCCTTGAAGGCACCGAGGAAATAGGGGTCGGCTTCCCACGACACGGTGATCGGGTCGCCGATGATATGCCCGGCGATATCCACTTTCGGGTAGATCTTCTTCAGTGCGTCGAGGGCCAGCTTCACGCGCTTTTCCACCGGGTGCGGGAGCATCTTCAGGGCGTCGCTCATCCACGAGTAGGACAGGCAGATCACCCCCGGCTTGTCATCGCCGTTGTCAAACAGGTAGGTGCCGCGGGTGAGGCGGTCGGTGAGGGTCATGCTCATCAGGTCGCGGCCGGTTTCCGGGTCCTTGTCCTTCCAGAACGGCCGGTCGACCATGACGAAGGTCTTCGACGACTGCATGTAGCGAGTGCGGTCCAGGGCCATCCACATCTTCTGCGAGAACAGCGATTCTTCGCATTCGATCTGGGTGGTCAGCAGCCAGCTCTGGCAGGTGGTCAGTACCGCGGCGTAGTGGCGGGTGTCGCCCCAGTTGTCGGTGACCGCCAGGCTGCCGTCTTCGTTGCGGGCGATGCGCTTCACCCCGGGACGCGGCGCGCCACGGTGCAGCGAGGCCAGGCTGGTGCCTTCCGGCCAGTGCGCGCAGCGTTGCGGCACGTGCTTCCAGATGCCCAGCGGCACCTGCTCGACACCACCGACTACAAGGTGCTGGTGGTCATCGCAGTTGGTCATCACCACGCGGAAGATTTCCAGCATCGAGTTGGGGAAGTCCGAGTCCCAGCCGCCGGTGCCGAAGCCGACCTGGCCGAACACCTCGCGGTGCAGGAAGCTCAGCTTGGCGAAGGCTTTCGAGGTGGCGACGAAGTCATAGAAGGTGCGGTCGTCCCACAGTGGCACCAGGGTGTTCCACAGTTCCTTGAGGCGCGGCACGTCGCGGTCGCGGATGGCCTGCTGGATATCACCGAAGCGCGCGCCGTCCTCCAGGGCATCGGCCCAGGCGTCGGCGACTTCCTGGAACAGCTTGGGCAGGTCGCTGATCTTTTCCGCGTAGTAGGTGTTGCCTTCCAGGTCGATCACCGTGCTGCCCGAAGCCGGGGTTAGCGGGTTGGGGAAGGGTTTGGTCTCCAGGCCGAGCTTGTCGACGTAGTGATAGAAGGCCGTGGACGACACCGGGAAGCGCATCCCGCCCAGCTCGGCGACGATCCCTTCGGTGCCGGCGAAGGCTTGCGAACGCAGGCGCCCGCCCATCTTCGAGGCCTCGTAGACCACAGGCTTGAGGCCCAGCTTCATCAGCTCGTAGGCCGCCACCAGTCCGGCGATCCCGGCACCGACGATCGCCACTTCCTCGCCGTGGCGTTCGGCCGGAATGCTGCCCAGGCCGGCGGGGTGCTCGATCCAGTCGTCGAAGGCGAAGGGGAAGTCGGGGCCGAAGATGGTGACGGGCTTCTTGCCGTCGGCGGGGTGGCGGTTGTTCTTGTTCATGATTGACCTTGCCAGGGGCTGCGCGGGGTGCGGAGCCTGAGTATAGGAAATGCCTGGGGTCAATTTTAGGGAGGGAGTAGTTCGTTATTAAGACGCAGAGTGTTGTCGTTTTGTGGTTGTTTTGGTCATTGTGACAAGATCTTGATTCATTTTGACCTTTGAGGCCTCATCGCTGGCAAGCCACCGATCAGGTAGGCTGCCCGCGATCCACCTTGCTGCTGAGGATGATCGAGGTGGTGGTCTTCTCCACCCCCTCCAGGCTGCCGATCTGGTCCAGCAACTGGTCCAGTTGCTCCGGCGACTCGCTGCGCAGCCAGGCCACATAGTCGAACTCGCCACTCACCGCGCACAGCTGCTGCACCTGCCCCATTGCACTCAAGCGCCGCACCACCTCGCGCCCGGAGCGCGGCTGCACAGTGATCCCCACATAGGCCTGCAACCCACCATCGATCACCCGCTGCCCCAGGCGCACGCCATAGCCACTGATGACCTTGGTCTTTTCCAGCCGGGCGATTCGCGCCGTTACCGTGGTGCGGGCGATGCCCAGTTGCCGGGCGAGGGTGGCGACGCTTTCGCGGGCATTGATCTGCAAGGCGGCGATCAACTGGCGGTCGATTTCGTCGAGGGCGTGGGTGCGGCTGTCGGACATGGGCTTCTCGGGCGGCTGGGTGCGCCGATTAAGTCAGCTAATCGGTGCACTGTCCACTTCACACGGGGTGGCCAAGAGCTGCGCTGGCCTTGCTTCTCCAGGCGTCCAGGGCTGTGTCGACAGCTTCCTGCGAGCCGAGGTCGGCAAGGTCGATCGCTGCGGTCCAGGCGCGGTAACCCGGTGCCGCCTCGCTGCTGACGACCTGCTCCATCAGCGATGAGTAACGCGGCAACGAATGCCAGACCCCATGGAACCAGTTCAGCTCGACAGGCGAGGGCTGGTCGCACAGTACGGCACTGATGATCAGCTTGCTGCGGCTTTCCTCCACCGGTCGACGGTAGCTGAAGGTGTCGCTGTGGTAGCCGTCGTCGCTTTGAATCCACACGGCAAACAGCAGATCACCCGCGCGGTGCTTGTCCCAGAACTCGGCCTGGCCCTTGTGCCGCAACCAGAAAGCGCTGAGGTCGAACATCGGCAGGTAGCGCATGCCGGAATTCGCGTCGTTCTCCAGGGCGCCGAGCGCGCCGGGGCGGGGCAGGATGTACTCTTGATGGTAGGGCGTTGCCCGCAGTTGCTCGCGGATGTATGCCAGCAGTTCGAACATCCGGCGCTGATAATCCTCCAGCAGTCGATAGGCCTTGCGTACCTCCAGCAGGGCGGCGTCGAGGTCCGTGCTCATGTCATTCTCCAGTGGTCGAAGCAGCCGGCAGCCGTGTGCAGGCGGGTTGGCGGCAGCTGGTCGAGCCAGCGCGGCGGGTGGGTGCGCAGTCCATGCCAGGCATAGGTGTTGCTGATATCGGCGAGCAATCGGCGCAAGCCCGGCTGCTTGAGTGGCATCAGGTGCCGTTCGAGCACTTCGAACAGCGTGCGCCAGGACAGGCAGACCAGCCGGAACGGCGGATGCCCCGGCTCCAGCAGCGCCTCGACTTCCGCCAGCAAGGCCAGGCGGGTGGCTTCGTCATGCCGTTCCATGCCGCCGAGGGTGATCAGCACGGTGTTGCCCAGTAACTCGTCGTTATGCCAGCCGGCCTGCAGTTCACCGGCCAGTTGCCAGGCCGTCTGCTGGCGGAAGGTGTCATGGCGCTTGGCTTCGACCAGCAGGGTGGTGGTGCCATCGTCCAGCACCACGTCCGGCTCGACGGTACGCTCGGGCAGTTCCCAGTTCGGCCAGAAGTCCAGGCGACCCAGCGGGCCGAAAGATTCTTCCAGCAACTCGCTGAATACCGCGCTGAACAACTCGTCCGGCAGATAGGCCAGGCGCTCGAACACGCTGGCAGTGATCACATCCTCGGCACCTTTCGCTTCGCCCAGTTCAAGGCGCAGCCCTTCGATCCCGCTGCCGGTCTTCTTGCCGGACAATACAGCGTTGAGCATGGTGGAGTCCTTTCATCGTGCAGTGGCCGCGCGAGTCTAGCCGATCGCCTTGAAGCAGTGCTCGGGTGCGGGAAAACGATTTTCCCGTACGTCCCGCGCGTAATCGGACAACGCCTGCTCGATCGGCCCGGCCAACTCGGCATACCGCTTGACGAAGCGCGGCTGGTATTCGCCGAACAGCCCCAGCAGGTCCTCGGTCACCAGCACCTGGCCATCGCAGGCCGGCGAGGCGCCGATTCCGATGGTGGGGATCTGCAGTTCTTCGCTCAGCGCCCGGGCCAGCGGTTCGGCGATGCCTTCCAGCACCACCGAGAAGGCTCCGGCGGCCTGCATCGCCAAGGCATCGCGGTGCACCTTCGCGGCACTTTCGGTATCCCGGCCCTGAGCCCGGAAACCACCTTGGGCGTTGACCTGCTGTGGCATCAGGCCGATATGCGCCATCACCGGGATGCCGCGCTGGCACAGGTAGGCCACGGTCTCGGCCATCTCTTCGCCACCCTCCAGCTTGATGCCCTGGGCGCCCGTGTCGCGCAGCACTTTCGCGGCATTGAGGAAGGCTTGTTCCAGCGAGGCCTGGTAGGTGCCGAAGGGCATGTCCACCACCACGCAGGCGCGCTGCGCACCGCGCATCACCGCCTGGCCGTGGGCGATCATCATGTCCAGGGTCACGCCCAGGGTGCTGGGCATGCCGTACAGGACCATGCCCACCGAGTCGCCGACGATGATGATATCGGCGTGGGCATCCACCCAGCGCGCCATCGGCAGGCTGTAGGCGGTCAGCGCCACCAGGCTGCCGGCGCCCTTGCGCTGGCGGATGGCGGGGATACTCAGGCGGCTTTCGCGGATCTGCGTGCTCATGACAAGGCTCCTGTTGGTCAACGACACGCGCCGCAGGCTAACATCGGCGTTTCTGGCTCACTTGAGCAAAGGGGACGACTAATGCCGCAAAGTGGCCAAGACCTCGTTCCGCCAGTTCCCGAGCAGATCGGGCGACCGGTGCACGGGCGCATGTTCGACATTCCGCCGGGCTACCGGGTGGAGATGCACACCCATGAATGGGTGCAGTTCACCTACGCCAGCGCCGGGATCATGCAGGTGCTCACCGACGACCACAGCTACCTGCTGCCGCCGCAATGCGGCATGTGGATTCCTGCGGGCGTGCGCCACACCGTCTACAGCGAGCAGGCCCTGGCTTTTCGCAGCCTGTACCTCACCGACGCGATCCTCCAGGGCTACCGCCGCGACTGCGCGGTGGTGCAGGTGACGCCGCTGGTGCGTGAGCTGATCGGCAAGGCCAGCGGCTTCGCTAACGACTATCCCGAGGAAGGCCCGCAGGCGCGCTTGCTGCAGGTGTTGGTGGATGAGCTGCGCGAGCTGGCGGATGCGCCCTTCAGCCTGCCGCTGCCCAGCGACCCACGCCTGCGGCGGATCACCGACGCCCTGCAGGCGACGCCGGAGGACGGCCGCACCATCGAGGAATGGGCCAGCCAGGTGGGCGCCTCGCGGCGCACCCTGGCGCGGCTGTTCCAGGCGCAGACGCAGTTGTCCTTCCAGACCTGGCGCCAGCGCTTGCGCCTGCTCACCGCCTTGCCGCTACTGGCCCAGGGCAGCAGCGTCACGGCGGTGGCCAACGAGCTGGGTTACGACTCGGTCTCGGCGTTCATCGCCCTGTTCCAGCGCCACTACGGCACGACCCCCGGCGCCTGGGCCGCGCAGGTGGTTTAGCGCAGCGGCATGGCGATCGGTCGCAGCGGCGCCGAGTCGCCACCGCGGATCTTTAGCGGGCCGCCAATGAAAGCGAACTCGTAGACCTTGTCCCGGGACAGCTCGTCCAGTGCCACCAGTTCCATGATCGGCACGCCTTTCTGCGCTAGCAGGTAGCTGTGCAGCGGCACGTAGTCATTGGCGACCTCCGACGGGAAGGCCTCGAAGCTCAGGTTGTCGGCACCGAGGATCATCGCCTTGCCGCCCTCCACCAGGAAGCGCGCCGCATCCAGGCCCATGCCGGGCGACTGGCGCATGTAGGCCTGCGGCTGTTCGTAGAGCTTCATGCGCCCGGTGCGGATCAGCACGATATCGCCGCGTTCCAGTTGGGTGCCTTGGCTCTTCAGGGCGTCTTCGAGGTCCTGGCGGGTGATGCGGTAGTCGTCCGCCAGCATGTCCACGCCCTTGGCCGCCGCCACGTCGATCAGCACGCCACGGGCCACCAGCGGCGGGAATTTTTCCACGCCGGTCTTCTTCCAGCCGCGGTCGCCGAGGTGCTCGTCGGCGCTGAAGTTGTTCCAGATCTTGCCGTCGATGCCGAAGTGGTTGAGCGCGTCGATATGGGTGCCGGTGTGGCCGTACATGGAGAAGGCCGTGCCGGTGTAGCTGCGCAGGGCGTTCATTTCGTGGCCGACGTCCAGCGGGTCGTCGACCACGGTGCCGCGCGGGGTGTGGGTCATCCAGAACTGGTAGTGCGGATCGCCGGCGGCCTGCCAGCTGGGCATGCCGATGTAGTACTCGGTGGCGAGGTCGTAGACCCGGCTCGCGTCGACCCGCGACATCACGGCGGCGCGGGACTTGTCGGTGATCAGGTTGAGGCGGCCGATCTCGTCGTCCGGGCCCCAGGGGCTGGTTCCGACCTTCGGGGGTTCGCCGGCGTGGACGCTGGCGCTCAGGGCCAGCAAGGCGGCAAGCAGTGGGGTTTTCATCAAGCAGTCGCTCCTGTTTCGAATGCCCGGGCGCAACGGCTCGCTGGCGTGCACAAGGCGGCCACGGCGATGGGCGAGGGCGGGAAAGTGAGGCTGCGTCGGGCCCGACGAAACGAGGCCAGTGTAGGCGCAAGGCGCGGCGGGATTAAGGCCGCCGCGGTGCAGGGATATTTAGCTCAGGGTTGATGATCGCCGCCCATGGCGGCTGGCAGGTGCTCGGCCAGGTAATCGACGAAGGCGCGCACCCGGGGCAGCAGGTGACGGCTGGTGGGATACACGGCATAGACCTGGCGCGGGGTGTCGGCCTGCTCCGGCAGCACCTGGAGCAGCCGGCCATCGGCCAGCGCAGCGTCGGCGAGGAAGGACGGCAGCCAGCCGATACCCAGGCCGGCGATCAACAATTCCCGCAGCATCAGGCTGTTGTTCACCGTCACCCGCGCGTCCTGCGAATGGCCGGCGGGCGCCTGCTGGCTCAGGCTGTATTCGAGTTGTGCATGGCTTTGCAAATCAGCGAGCGAGGCGGGATGGCCGTGCTGTTGCAGATAGGCGGGAGCGGCGCACAGCACCTGGCGCAACGACGCCAGTTGCCGGGCGATCAACGATGAATCCGGCAGCGCGGGAGCCAGTCGAATCGACACGTCGAAGCCCTGGCCGACCGCTTCCACCAGGCGGTCCTCCATCACCAGGTCCAGTTCCACCCCGGGATGCTCGCGCAGGAAGCCGGCGAGCAGCGGCGCGAGGGTGCTCAGGGCGAACGACAGCGGCGCGTTCACCCGCAGCTTGCCGCTGACCTGCTGCGACTCCTCGTGTACCGAGCGCTCCAGCTCGTCCAGTTGGTCGAGCAAGCGACAGCAACGCTGGTAATAGGCCTCGCCGGTGGCGGTCAGGCTCATGCGCCGGGTGGTGCGTTGCAGCAGCACCGTGCCAAGGTGGGCTTCCAGGGCCCGCAACTGCTTGCTCAGCCCGGCGGCGGAGAGGTTGAGGTCATCGGCGGCCTTGCCCAGTCCGCCGAGTTCGACGATGCGCCGGAACGAGCGCATCAGGGTAAAGGTGTCCATGCCCGCCTTCCTTGCTTCAAGGCGGGCTATTTCATCAGATCCGGAAGCGCGCGACGACCTGGGCGAGATCTTCCGCCAGCCGCGACAGTTCGTTGCTCGATGCGCTGATCTGGTTGGCGCCCTGGGTCGACTCGCCGGACAGGTCACGGATATTGACGATATTGCGATCTACCTCCCGCGCCACCTGGGCCTGCTCCTCGGCGGCGCTGGCGATCACCAGGTTACGCTCGGAAATCTGGCTCACCGAGTCGGTGATCTGCACCAGCGACTCGCCGGCATCACGGGCCATGTCCAGGGTCGAGGCGGCACGCTGGCAACTGCCGAGCATGGCTTCCAGCGCCTGTGCCGAGCCGCCGCGGATGGCAACGACCATGCCGTCGATTTCCAGGGTCGATTGCTGGGTGCGATGGGCGAGGGCCCGTACTTCGTCGGCGACCACCGCGAAGCCGCGTCCGGACTCGCCGGCCCGGGCCGCTTCGATGGCGGCGTTGAGGGCGAGCAGGTTGGTCTGTTCGGCGATGGCACGGATCACGTCGAGCACCTTGCCGATGTCCTGGGACTGGTCCACCAGTGTGCGGACCAGCGCCGCAGTGCCCTGCACGTCGTCGCTGAGGGTCTGGATGGATTGCACCGTAGCCTGTACCCGCGACTGCCCGGCGCTGGCGGAGGCACTGGACTGATGCGAGGCATCGCTGGTGGACGCGGCATTGCGTGCCACCTCTTCCACCGCCGAGGTCATCTCGTTGACGGCGGTGGCCGCCTGTTCGATCTCGGCGTTCTGCTGGTGCAGGCTGCGGTAACTGTCTTCGGTGACCGAGTGCAACTGGGTCGCCGCAGAGGCCAGTTGGGTGGCGGATTCGCTGATATGGCGCATGGCCCCGCGCAGGTTGACCTGCATCTGTTGCAGGGCGCGCTGCAGGCGCGTGACCTCGTCATTGCCCTCGACTTCGATCTGCTGGCTTAGGTCGCCGGCGGCGACTTGTTCGGCGGCGCGTACGGCGTGCTCCAGAGGCCGCACGATGCCACGGGTCAGCCACAAGGCCAGGGCGATGGTGGCCAGGGCGGCGATTACCACGAAGGCGATGATGATCTGCAGCGAACGCTGGTACTGCTGCTCGGCGGCCTTGCCTTCGCTATCGATCTGCTGGCCATACAGCTCGCCGAAGTCGGCCAGGGCCTTGCCCGAGCCGTCGACCACTTGCTTCATGTCGACCAGCAGCAGCTTGTTGAGGCCGGCGAGGTCTTTCTGCCGGGCGAGCGCGAAGGAGCGGTCAAGGCCGTTGCGGTACTCCGCCAGGCTGGTGCGGAAGTTCTGGGCCAGGGCCTTTTCTTCCGGGGTATCGATAAAGCTGTCGAGCACCGCCAGCTTGTTGTCCAGGTCTTTCAGGCGCGTGTCCATCTGGCCCTGGTAGGTGGCCGTGTTAGCCGGATCCGGGTCCAGCGCCATGCGCAGGGAGATGGTGCGAATGCGCAACATGATCTCGCGGACATCGCCGATCACTCGCAGGCTCGGTACCCAGTTGGTCTCGACGGCGACCTCGCTCTGGCGGATGGCCTGCATCTGCACCACGGCGAACCCACCGAGCAACGCGACCAGCAGGGCAATGAGGGTGAAGCCCAGGCCGGCACGGCGGGCAATGGAAATATGGCGCAGGTTCATGGGCAGTGATCCGTCGTGGGGGCAGGTCTTTATAGTTGTACGATAACAGTCTCAATCTATCGGCCATGAAATGCCCTTCTTGAGGTCAGTCGGCGTCTTGCGATCCTTGATATGCCTATAAAAAGAGGATGAACGGTCGATGGAGATCGGATGACTGGCGCATTTATGTGATTTTCGGGGCTAGTCATCGTACAACTTGTACGATAACCTACATCCAGATCGAAACATTCACTTCTCCACCCCCGAGCGCCACAGGATGCCTACAACAATGACTCCACAAGAACTGCGCACTGTCCTCTCTCATGGCTTGCTGTCTTTCCCTGTCACCGACTTCAATGCCCAGGGCGATTTCCATCAGGCCGGCTACATCAAGCGTCTGGAATGGCTCGCCCCTTACGGCGCTACTGCCCTGTTCGCCGCCGGTGGTACCGGTGAGTTCTTCTCCCTGGCCGCCAGCGAATACAGCCAGGTGATCAAGACCGCCGTCGACACCTGCGCTGGTACCGTACCGATCCTCGCCGGTGTCGGCGGTGCCACCCGCCAGGCCATCGAATATGCCCAGGAGGCCGAGCGCCTGGGCGCCAAGGGCCTGCTGCTGCTGCCGCACTACCTGACCGAAGCGAGCCAGGACGGCGTCGCCGCCCACGTCGAAGCCGTGTGCAAATCGGTGAAGATCGGCGTGGTCGTCTACAACCGCAATGTCTGCCGCCTGAATGCCGTGCAACTGGAGCGCCTGGCCGAGCGTTGCCCGAACCTGATCGGTTACAAGGACGGTCTGGGCGACATCGAGCTGATGGTTTCCATCCGTCGCCGCCTGGGTGATCGTTTCAGCTACCTGGGTGGCCTGCCGACCGCCGAGGTTTATGCTGCTGCCTACAAGGCGCTGGGCGTACCGGTCTACTCGTCCGCCGTGTTCAACTTCGTGCCGAAGACTGCGATGGACTTCTACAACGCCATCGCCCGTGACGACCACGCCACCGTCGGCAAGCTGATCGACGATTTCTTCCTGCCGTACCTGGAACTGCGCAACCGCAAAGCCGGCTACGCCGTCAGCATCGTCAAGGCGGGTGCGAAGATCGCTGGCTACGACGCAGGTCCGGTACGTACTCCGCTGACCGACCTGACCGAGGAAGAAGTCGGCATGCTCGCTGCCCTGATGGACAAGATGGGCCCGCAATAAGCGACGACCCCGCGGCCTGCCACATGCCGCACACCGGAGCGGGAACACCGCTCCGGCTTACAACTCAAGAGCCCGCACAAGAATAATTAGTGGGAGTAACTTCAGATGCACGCGACTAAAAAGACGCATGTCCGCTATCTGATCCTGTTCATGCTGTTCCTGGTGACCACGATCAACTATGCCGACCGCGCAACCATCTCCATCGCCGGCTCGAGCCTGCAGAAGGATCTCGGCATCGATGCTGTCACCCTCGGTTATATCTTCTCCGCCTTCGGCTGGGCCTATGTGCTCGGGCAGATTCCTGGCGGCTGGCTGCTTGACCGGTTCGGTTCGAAGAAGGTCTATGCCTTCAGCATTTTTACCTGGTCATTGTTCACCGTGTTGCAAGGCTTCGTCGGCTACATGCCGGTGGCCAACGCGATCATCGCCCTGTTCATGCTGCGCTTCCTGGTCGGCTTTGCCGAAGCCCCGTCGTTCCCCGGCAACGCGCGGATCGTAGCGGCCTGGTTCCCCACCGCCGAACGCGGCACCGCCTCGGCGATCTTCAACTCCGCGCAATACTTCGCCACCGTGCTGTTCGCCCCGCTGATGGGCTGGATCGTCCACGCCTGGGGCTGGGAGCATGTGTTCATCGTCATGGGCGTCATGGGCATCCTCTTCGCCGGTGTGTGGCTGAAGCTGGTGTACAACCCCAAGGAACACCCGATGATCGGTGCCCAGGAACTGGAGCACATCGAGAAGAACGGTGGCCTGGTGGACATGGACAAGCCCAAGGCGGCCGGTGCCAGCGGTCCGAAATGGGGCTACATCAAGCAGCTGCTGTCCAGCCGCATGATGCTCGGCGTCTACCTTGGCCAGTACTGCATCAACGCCATCACCTACTTCTTCCTCACCTGGTTCCCGGTGTACCTGGTGCAGGAGCGCGGCATGTCGATCCTGAAGGCGGGCTTCATTGCCTCGCTGCCGGCGATCTGCGGTTTCATCGGTGGCGTGCTCGGCGGGATCATCTCCGATCACCTGCTGCGTCGCGGCAACTCGCTGACCTTCGCCCGCAAGGCGCCGATCGTGATCGGCCTGCTGCTGTCCACCTCGATGGTGATCTGCAACTACGTCGATGCGGAGTGGATGGTGGTCGGCATCATGGCCCTGGCGTTCTTCGGCAAAGGCCTGGGCGCGCTGGGCTGGGCGGTGGTCTCGGACACCTCGCCGAAGCAGATCGCCGGTCTGTCGGGCGGTATGTTCAACACCTTCGGCAACATCGCCTCGATCACCACGCCGATCATCATCGGCTACATCATCAGCGCCACCGGTTCGTTCAAATGGGCCCTGGTGTACGTGGGCGCCAACGCCCTGGTGGCGGTGTTCAGCTACCTGGTGATCGTCGGTCCGATCAAGCGCATCGAGCTGCGTGATGCGCCGCAGGATGAAGCGACAACGGCGTCATCGGGCAAGCTGGCCGAGTCGTCGAACTAAGAAGAACACGCAACGCCCGGTCATCTTGACCGGGCGTTCGCGGATGAATAAAGCCTGGGAAACAACAAGAAGGGCCCCATCATGCAGTTGATCGAAACTTCCGACTCGCCTCGCTATGTACGCCTGCACGACGACGATAACGTCGTGGTGGTGGTCAATGACGGCGGTCTGGGCGAAGGTGCCTGCTTCGCCGACGGCCTGACCCTGGTCGAAGGCGTGCCGCAGAGCCACAAAGTGGCGGTCACCGCTATCGCCAAGGGCGAGCCGGTGCGGCGCTATGGACAGATCATCGGCTATGCCCTGGAAGACCTGCGCCAGGGCAGTTGGGTCAAGGAAACCCAACTGGCCATGCCGGCCGCACCGGAGCTGGACAGCCTGCCGCGTTGCGACGCGGTGCCGGATGCCTTGCCGCCGCTGGAAGGTTTCACCTTCGAGGGTTACCGCAATGCCGACGGCACTGTCGGCACGCGCAACATCCTCGGTATCACGACCACCGTGCAGTGTGTCACCGGTGTGCTCGATCATGCGGTCAAGCGCATTCGCGAAGAGCTGCTGCCCAAGTATCCCAACGTCGACGACGTGGTGGCCCTGACCCACAGCTACGGCTGCGGCGTGGCGATCAACGCGCGCGACGCCTATATCCCGATCCGCACCGTGCGCAACCTGGCGCGCAACCCCAACCTCGGTGGCGAGGCACTGGTGATCAGCCTGGGCTGTGAAAAGCTCCAGGCCGGCCAGGTGATGCACGACAACGATCCCTCCGTCGATCTCAGCGAGCCGTGGCTGTACCGTCTACAGGACGCCAGCTTCGGCTTCGTCGAGATGATCGAGCAGATCATGGCCCTGGCCGAAGCGCGGCTGATCAAGCTTGACCAGCGCCGCCGCGAGACCGTGCCGGCCAGCGAGCTGATCCTCGGCATGCAGTGCGGCGGCAGCGATGCCTTCTCCGGCATCACCGCCAATCCGGCGCTGGGCTATGCCTCCGATCTGCTGGTGCGGGCTGGCGCCACGGTGTTGTTCTCCGAAGTCACTGAAGTGCGTGACGCCATCTACATGCTCACCTCCCGCGCGCAGAACGAGGAAGTCGCCCAAGCCCTGGTACGCGAGATGGACTGGTACGACCGCTACCTGGAGCGCGGCGCCGCCGACCGCAGCGCCAACACCACGCCGGGCAACAAGAAGGGCGGTTTGTCGAACATCGTCGAGAAGTCCCTCGGCTCCATCGTCAAGTCCGGCAGCGGCGCCATCCAGGGCGTGGTCGGTCCTGGCGAGCGGGTCGCCAGCAAGGGCCTGATCTTCTGCGCTACCCCGGCCAGCGACTTCGTCTGCGGCACCTTGCAACTGGCGGCGGGAATGAACCTGCATGTGTTCACTACCGGTCGCGGCACGCCTTACGGGCTGGCCATGGCGCCGGTGGTCAAGGTCTGCACCCGTACCGAACTGGCCCAGCGCTGGCCCGACCTGATCGATATCGACGCCGGGCGCATCGCCACCGGCCGCGCCACCATCGAGGAACTGGGTTGGGAGCTGTTCCACTACTACCTGGACGTCGCCAGTGGTCGCAAGCAGACCTGGGCCGAGCAGCACAAGCTGCACAACGACATCACCCTGTTCAACCCGGCGCCCATTACCTGATGCATTTGCTCATGTGGGAGCGGGTTCACCCGCGATGACGGTGGTGAATTCACCGACGCTATCGCGGGTAAACCCGCTCCCACAGGGTCCGCGTTCCAACCTTGTCCACAGGAGTCCCGAAATGCCTGAGATCCTCGGCCACAACTTCATCGCTGGCCAGCGCAGCGCCGCTGGTTCGCAACGCCTGCAAAGCCTCGACGCCACTACCGGCGAAGCACTGCCGTACAGCTTCGTCCAGGCCACCGAAGGCGAAGTCGACCAGGCCGCCAAGGCTGCCGCCGCCGCTTTCGCCGAGTTCCGCCAGCTGGCCCCGGCCCGTCGCGCCGAATTCCTCGACGCCATCGCCGCCGAACTGGATGAACTGGACGACGCCTTCGTCGCCATCGTCTGCCGCGAAACTGCACTGCCTGCTGGCCGTATCCAGGGTGAGCGCGGTCGTACCAGCGGTCAGATGCGCCTGTTCGCCCAGGTCCTGCGCCGTGGTGACTTCCTCGGCGCGCGCATCGACCTGGCCCTGCCGGACCGTCAGCCGCTGCCTCGTGTGGATCTCCGCCAGATGCGCATCGGCGTTGGCCCGGTTGCGGTGTTCGGTGCCAGCAACTTCCCGCTGGCCTTCTCCACCGCAGGGGGTGACACCGCCGCTGCCCTGGCCGCCGGCTGCCCGGTGGTGTTCAAGGCCCACAGCGGCCATATGGCCACCGCCGACCTGGTCGGCTGCGCCATCCAGCGCGCCGCCGAGCGCACCGGCATGCCCAAGGGCGTGTTCAACATGGTCTTTGGTGGCGGGGTTGGCGAGTGGCTGGTCAAGCACCCGGCGATCCAGGCCGTGGGCTTCACCGGCTCGCTGAAAGGCGGCGACGCCCTGTGCCGCATGGCGGCCGAGCGTCCGCAACCGATTCCGGTGTTCGCCGAGATGTCCAGCATCAACCCGGTGATCATCCTGCCGGGCGCGCTGGCCAAGCGTGGCGAGGCCATCGCCCGTGAGCTGGCAGGTTCCGTGACCCTGGGCTGCGGTCAGTTCTGCACCAACCCGGGCCTGGTGATCGGCCTGCAATCGCCTGAATTCAGCAAGCTGCTGAGCGAGCTGGGCGGTCATCTGGACCAGCAGGCCGGGCAGACCATGCTCAATGCCGGCGGCCTGCGCAGCTATGCCGGTGGCCTGGAGCACCTGCAGGCGCACGCAGGTATCAAGCACCTGGCAGGTCAGCCGCAGGAAGGCAGCCAGGCACGTGCCCAGCTGTTCAAGGCCGATGCCAGCCTGCTGGTGGAGTCCGATCCGCTGCTGCAGGAAGAAGTCTTCGGTCCTGCCACCGTCGCTGTCGAAGTCGCCGGTGACGAGCAACTGCGCAGTGCGCTGCTGGGCCTGCGTGGCCAACTGACGGCCACCCTGATTGGTGAGCCGGAAGACTTCGAAGCGTTCGCCTGGCTGGTGCCACTGCTGGAAGAGAAGGTCGGTCGTATTCTGATCAACGGCTACCCGACCGGCGTGGAAGTCTGCGACGCCATGGTCCATGGCGGCCCGTACCCGGCGACTTCCGATGCCCGTGGCACTTCGGTAGGCACCCTGGCGATCGACCGCTTCCTGCGGCCGGTGTGCTACCAGAACTACCCGCAGTCGCTGCTGCCCGAGGCACTGCGCGACAGCAACCCGCTGGGGCTGCGTCGCCTGGTCAATGGCCAGTGGAATGACGGTGTGATCGCGTGAACCATCGATAACGAAGAAGCCCCGCATTGGCGGGGCTTCTTCGTTTCAGGCGGTCTGGTTTTGCTGCTGCTCGGCGTCTTCATGGGCCTGGCGCAGCCGTTCGCGGCTGTTGCTCAGGTGCATGCGCATGGCCATTTTCGCGCCTTCGCTGTCGCGGCGGGCGATGGCCTCGTAGATCGCTTCGTGCTCGTGGCTCAACCGGCTCATGTAATGCGGCTGGTCATCGTGGGCCAGCCGCGCCGAATTCAGCCGCGTGCGCGGGATGATGCTGGTGCCCAGGTGATTGATGATGTCGGCGAAATAGTGATTGCCGCTGGCCTGGGCGATCTGCAGATGGAACTGGAAGTCTGCGGACACCGCGTCGGAGGCATGGGACACGCCCTCGTTCAGCTCATCCAGGGCGGCACGCATTCCACTCAGGGCCTCATCGCTGCGCCGTTGCGCCGCCAGGCCGGCCGACTCGACCTCAAGGGCGATACGCAGCTCCAGGACAGCCAGCACCTCGCGCAGGGTGACGATGGTCGCCGGGTCGATCCGGAACCCGCCGCCGCTCGGCTGATCGAGGACAAAGGTGCCGATGCCGTGGCGGGTTTCCACCTGGCCGGCAGCTTGCAATCGTGAAATCGCCTCGCGCACGACGGTGCGGCTCACGCCTTCCTCGGCCATGATCTGCGATTCGGTGGGAAGCTTGTCGCCGCGCTTCAACTGGCCGCTGCGGATGCGCTCGGTCAGTACCGCGACCAGCTCCTGCGCCAGGCTACGCGGCTTGCGCCGGGGGGGGACCTGTACCTGCTGCTCTGTCATGCCCTGTTCATTCACGTGGAGAAAACAGCGGTCATGATAGCTGATGCGGTTGTACGATCACATGGGCGGAGTGGGGATTAGCGGAAAAGAAAATAGCTGTGACAACCCACAGTCCTGGTGGGGCAGGCCGTGGTGATTCGCTAAGAAATAAATTGTGTGTATTGTGGGTATAAATCTGTTGTGCGTTCGAGTTTAGGCGTGTATTGCACGCACACGTCAACAGCGCAGCGGAGGGCCGATCCACCGGGGGAACGGCTCTACAGCTGGCAGGAGAGTGCAATGAAATTTCCAGTAGTGATCCACAAGGATCCCGACTCTGATTACGGTGTGACGGTCCCTGACGCGCCTGGATGCTTCAGTGGTGGCGAGAGCGTTGAGGAGGCCCTGGACAACGTACTTGAAGCTCTGGCGTTGTATTGCGAAGGATCTGTTGCCGATGGTGACCCGCTGCCGAAAAGTCAGCCGATCGATGTGCACCTGGGCAATCCCGACTTTGCTGGAGGCATTTGGGCAGTAGTTGATTTCGACGTCACCCCTTACCTTGGCAAGTCGGTTCGCTTCAACGCTACCCTGCCGGAGCATCTACTGCAGCGCATCGATGACTATGTGGCTAATCACCCCGAGCATAAAAGCCGCTCTGGCTTTCTAGCGTCGGCCGCGCTCCGGGTCTTGGCAGGCGCGTGAAGTTTCTAATTCTGTCATCGCATTTCGAGAGGACTTCACCGGCGCTCACCGATGCCAGATACGCAAAAGCCGCGCAGTGCGCGGCTTTCAACCTGGTGGGCCCACACGGACTCGAACCGTGGACCAAAGGATTATGAGTCCTCTGCTCTAACCAACTGAGCTATAGGCCCCAGTGGTCGCGGATTATATCGAGGGATTCCAGGCAGTGCCATCCGAAAGATCGGAAAGTACTATGCGCAGGAACGACTCGGCGAAGGCGTCCGCCGGCAGTGGCAGGCTGACGATGTAGCCCTGGATCTGTTCGCAACCCTCGGCGGCGAGGAATTGTTGCTGGGCTTCAGTCTCCACGCCTTCGGCGATGATGGTCAGTTGCATGCTTCGGCCCAAGGCGATGATGGCGCGGGCGATGGCGGCGTCGTTGGGGTCGTCGGGGAGGCCGCGGATAAAGGACTGGTCGATCTTGAGGATGTCCAGCGGCAGGCGCTTGAGGTAGCTGAGGGACGAATAACCTGTGCCGAAATCGTCGATCGCCAGTTGCACGCCAAGACGCTTGAGCTGGTGCAGGATCGCCAGACCTTCCTCGGCCTGGCTCATGATGAAGTTCTCGGTAATCTCAAGTTGCAAATCACCGGCCCTGAGCTGCCAGGTCTTGAGCAACTGCTCGATGCGCCGCACCAGCCCAGGCTGGCGCAGCTGTGCGCCGGCAAGGTTGACCGAGAGCGGTCCGAAGGCCTGGTACTGGCGCTTCCATGCCTGCATCTGCCGGCAGGCCTGCTCCAGCACCCAGTCGCCCAGTTGCAGGATCATGCCGTTCTCTTCCGCCAGCGGGATGAAGTGCTCGGGTGGCACCTCGCCGAAGGTCGGGTTGCTCCAGCGGATCAACGCTTCGGCGCCCACCAGTTGTCGGGTCTTGAGGCTCAGTTTGGGCTGGAAGTACAGGCTCAGTTCGTTGCGCTCGATGGCCCGGCGCAGCTCATGTTCGAGGGCGATGCGCTCGCTGGCCTGCGCGGTGAGGTCACGGGTATAGGCTTCGACCCGGTTGCGGCCCTTGGCCTTGGAGCGGTACATGGCCGCGTCGGCGTTGCGGATCAGCGAGGCGACGTCGCTGCCATCCTGCGGATACAGGCTGATGCCGATGCTGGCGCTGGAGAAAAACTCGTGATCGCCGGCCTGGAATGGCGCGTTGAAGCAGGTCAGGACTTTCTGTGCGATGTGTTCGGCGTCACTGGCCTGGTGCAAGCCGGGCAGGAGGATGATGAATTCGTCGCCGCCCAGGCGAGCCACGGTATCGATGTCGCGGACCTGTTCCTTGAGGCGGTGAGCGATGGCCTTGAGCAGCAGGTCGCCCACCGGGTGGCCGAGGCTGTCGTTGATGTGCTTGAAGCGATCCAGGTCGAGGAACAGCACCGCGCCCTGGCGACTGGAGGCTTGTGGACAACTCAATGCCGCCTGCAGCCGGTTCTCGAACAGGGTGCGGTTGGGCAGGCCGGTAAGCGGGTCGTGATGCGCCTGGTAGTCGAGCTTGGCCTGGGCGTGCTTGAGGCTGGATATGTCGGCGAACACTGCAACGAAGTGGGTGGTGCCGAGCTCCGGGTTGCGCACGGCGCTGATGGTCAGCCAGGCGGGGTAGAGCTCGCCGTTCTTGCGCCGGTTGAGAATTTCGCCTTGCCAGTGGCCCTCGGCACTCAACTGGTGCCACATGGCGGCGTAGAAGGCACTGTCGTGTTGGCCGGAGGCGAGCAGGCGCGGCGTACGCCCGAGGGATTCGCCTTCGCTGTAGCCAGTGATTTCGCTGAAGGCGCGGTTGACTGCGCTGATGCGTTGGTCGGTGTCGGTGATCAGCACGCCTTCTGCTGTGTTTTCAAAGACGGTGGCGGCCAGTTGCAGTTTTTCCTGCATCTGGTGGCGGTCGGTGATGTCGCGGGCGATGGTCAGCATGCAGTCGGTGCCACCGATCGGCAGTGGTCGGGCCGACAGCTCACACAGACGGATCTGACCGTCGGCGCGGCGCAGGTTGCAACTGAAGTCGCGGACGAAACCGTCCCGTTTCAACAGCTCTAGCATCTGCCGGCGTTCATTGAGGTCGACCCAGATACCCAGGTCGATCGCGGTGTGATCCAGCGACCTGCTGGCATCGAAGCCGGTCAGGCGGCAGAACCCTTCATTCACTTCCAGCAGCAGGCCGTCGCTCTGGCGCGACAGCAGCATGCCGTCGGGCGAGGCGTGGAAAGCCTTGGCGAACTTCTCTTCGGAAATCTGCAGCTGTTCCTGGGTTTCCTTGAGCTGGCTGATATCGCGTACCGCTACCACCAGCGCCGGAGTGCTTTCCAGGTCGAAGGACTCGGCGGAGATCAGGCCGGTGAACAACTGGCCGTTGCTGCGTCGGAAGGTCATTTCCAGGTTGCGCACGCTGCCCCGCTGCAGGCGCTCCAGCAGGCTCGGGCCGATGCCTTCGACGCCCCAGATGTTCAGCTCGGTGGCGGTACGTCCGACCACCTGCGAGGGACCGAGGCCGATCTGTTCCTCGAAGGTCTCGTTGACCTCCAGCAGGCAACCGTCGCTGAGGCGGGCGATCACCAGGATGTCCGGGCACTGGTGGAAGACCGAGGCGAACTTCTCTTCCGACAGGCGCAGCGCCTGTTCGGTGTGCTTGGCTTCGCTGATATCGATCATCAAGCCGCGCATCACCGGTTTGTGGCCATGTTCGATCAGGCTGACGATATCGCGGATCCACAGGGTCCGGCCGTCGGCGCGGATCACCCGGTAGTCCAGGCTGTGGTCACGCCCCGCGGCGCTTTCCGCGTCGCAGTAGGCCTGGGCCCACAGGGCATCGTCGGGGTGCAGGATCGAGCGCCAGAAGCCGGGCTTGAGCCAGTCGCTGAGTGGATAGCCGAGCAGGTCCTCAGCGTGGGGCGAGACGTAGTTGTAGGTGAAATCATTGGCGTCGGCTTCCCAGGCGATCGCCGACAGGCTTTCGACCAGGCCCCGGTAATGGTACTCGCTGCTGCGCAGTTCCTGTTCCAGGGCGATGCGCCGGGAAATCTCCGAGCTGAGGCGACGGTTGACGCGGATCACCGCCCCCAGCAGCGCTACCAGGAACAGCATGCCGGGCAGGCCATAGATCAACAGGTCGCGCCAGAGGCTGCGATGGTCGAGGACATTGCCGACCCAGCGCGACTGAATCGTATTGGTTTCCTCGGGCGTCATGTCGGCCAGGACCTTGTCGATGATGCCGATGAGCAGCTTGTTCTTCTGCGGTGAAGCCATTGCCAACTGGTAGCGGTAGGGGGTTTCGCCGCTGACATACAGCCCCTCCAGCTTGAGCTCGCGCAGGGCCCAGACGCTGGACGCCAGGTCGCCGACCACTGCGTCCACCTCGTCAGTGGCCAGGGCCTGCAGCGCCGAGCTCACGTTCGGCATGGGTACCAGGTTCAGGTCCGGATACTGGCTTCGCAGCAGTTCGTGAGGAGCGTAGTTTTCCACCACGGCAACCTTCAGGCTGTAAAGGTCTTTGATGGCGTCGGGTTGTGGTCCGCCTTCATGGGCCAGGATAACAATGGGGAAGTCGAGGTAGGGGCGGGTGAACGACAGGTAAGCCTGGCGCTCCGGCGTGGACATGATTCCTGGCAGCAGGTCGACCTGCTGATTGCGCGCCTGTTCCAGCACCTGTGTCCAGCTGTCGGGCTGGCCGAGCTGGAAGGTGATACCCAGGCGTTCCTGGATCACGGCGATATAGTCGGCGGCCAGTCCCTGGTAGCGGCCTTCCTGGTCCCGGTATTCGAAGGGTAGCCATGAAGCGTCAATGCCGAGACGCAGGTTGGGGTGGCTGTCGAGCCAGGCCTGCTCTTCATCGGTCAGGGTCAAGGCGCCGGCCGCGCCGCTCCAGATCAGCAGGAGCGGCAGCAGAAGGGCCGGCAATCTCGGCATAGCGGCCTCGTCGAACAAATGGATAGGTTCGAGTGTAGACGGCCAATCTGCTATCAGCGCCGTGGGCGACAGGCTGTTTTCCTGCCACCTGAAAAGAAAAACCCCGGCGGCTGCCGGGGTTCGTCTGTTACTCGTCGAGGAAGGAGCGCAGATGCTCGCTTCGCGTCGGGTGACGCAGCTTGCGCAGCGCCTTGGCTTCGATCTGACGGATCCGCTCGCGGGTCACGTCGAACTGCTTGCCGACTTCTTCGAGGGTGTGATCGGTGTTCATGTCGATACCGAAACGCATGCGCAGCACCTTGGCTTCACGTGCGGTCAGGCCCGAGAGCACGTCACGGGTGGCTTCCTTGAGGCTTTCGACAGTGGCCACATCGATTGGCGACTGCATGGTCGAGTCCTCGATGAAGTCGCCCAGATGCGAATCTTCGTCGTCACCGATCGGAGTTTCCATGGAGATCGGCTCTTTGGCGATCTTCAGGACCTTGCGGATCTTGTCCTCAGGCATCTCCATGCGCTCACCCAGCTCTTCCGGGGTCGGTTCGCGACCCATTTCCTGCAGCATCTGCCGGGAAATGCGGTTGAGCTTGTTGATCGTCTCGATCATGTGCACCGGAATACGGATGGTGCGCGCCTGGTCGGCGATCGAACGGGTGATCGCCTGGCGAATCCACCAGGTGGCGTAGGTCGAGAACTTGTAGCCGCGACGGTATTC
Source organism: Pseudomonas sp. Con_6 (assembly GCF_059379395.1). Lineage (NCBI taxonomy): Bacteria > Pseudomonadati > Pseudomonadota > Gammaproteobacteria > Pseudomonadales > Pseudomonadaceae > Pseudomonas > Pseudomonas sp. Con_6. The sequence goes on from NZ_CM182011.1 coordinate 672,634, forward strand.
GAACTTGTCCACCGCCTTCATCAGGCCGATGTTGCCTTCCTGGATCAGATCGAGGAACTGCAGGCCACGGTTGGTGTACTTCTTCGCGATCGAGATCACCAGACGCAGGTTGGCCTCGACCATTTCCTTCTTGGCACGACGAGCCTTGGCTTCACCGATCGACATGCGACGGTTGATGTCCTTGATCTCGGCGATGGTCAGGCCGGTCTCGGCCTCGAGGTCGACCAGCTTCTGCTGGCAACGCACGATGTCGGCGTCCAGGCGACCCAGGGCCTCGGCCCACTTGGTGCTGCGCTTGGCGAGGTCGCCGCTCCAGGTCAGGTCGACTTCGTTGCTCGGGAACAGACGCAGGAAGTCGGCGCGTGGCATGCGGGCGTCACGGACGCACAGTTGCATGATGGCGCGTTCCTGGGCACGCAGGCGGTCCAGGGAGTCACGAACGCGTTCGACCAGGACTTCGAACTGCTTCGGCACCAGCTTGATCGGCATGAACAGCTCGGCCAGGGCCAACAGTTCGGCAACGCTCTGCTTGTTGCCGCGGCCGTGCTTCTTGAGAACCTTGTTGGTGACTTCCAGCTGTTCGGCAACCGCGCCGAAACGCTGACGGGCGACTTCCGGGTCGGGACCGCTTTCGGTCTCTTCCTCTTCGTCTCCGTTTTCGTCCTTTTCCTCGTCCTCGTCGTCGCTTTCCTCGGCCGCTGCGGCCTTGGCGTCGACGGGCGGTGGCATCTCGGTCGGGGCCGCGATGCTGTCATCCGGGTCGATGTAGCCGCTCAGGACGTCCGACAGGCGGCCGCCTTCGGCGACGACGCGATCGTATTCACCGAGGATGTATTCGACGGTACCGGGGAAGTGGGCGATGGCGCTCATCACTTCGCGGATACCTTCCTCGATCCGCTTGGCGATTTCGATTTCGCCTTCACGGGTCAGGAGCTCGACGGTACCCATTTCGCGCATGTACATGCGCACCGGGTCGGTGGTGCGACCGATGTCGGTTTCCACGGCCGCCAGCGCAGCAGCGGCTTCTTCGGCCGCGGCTTCGTCGGTGTCGGCTTCGGCCAACAAAAGGGCATCCGCATCCGGAGCACTCTCGAATACGTTGATCCCCATGTCGTTGATCATGCGGATGATGTCTTCCACCTGTTCCGGATCTGAAATATCCTCCGGCAGGTGGTCGTTGACCTCCGCGTAAGTCAGGTAGCCCTGCTCACGACCGCGGGTGATCAACTCTTTGATGCGAGACTGCTGTTGCGCTTTTCCGGACATAACACCCTATCCACTGAAGGTCTTGGCGGGCAAAAAACAAGCCGAGGATTATACCCGAGCATGGACCTCACGCGCCAGTTGAGGTCGGGGTTTGTGCGGGAACATTGCGACTGAGCAGGTCGCGCAGCTGATTTTTTTCCTCTGCGCTCAATTCGCTTTGACGTGCTTTGCGCAGCAGATGTTCCAGGCTGCGCTCGCGTTGGCGAGCGGACAAGCTAGTTATAGTGTCGAAAAACTGTTGTTCAAGGTTATCGGCATCGATCAGCCATTCCTTTTCCGCCAGCGCCCGCAGCAGGCGGCCCTGCTCGGTGCCGTGCCAGCGCGCGATCAACTGTAGTGAGCGTAGCTCAGGATTCTTTTGCAGCGCCTCCAGCAGTGCTACGAGGAGTTGCGCATAGACGTGCTCTTCGTCGGCAAAATGACTGGCATCCTCGACCTTGCGGGCGAGGGCGGGGTGATGCAGCAGCGTGCGCAGGGCGCTGAGGGTCGGCGGCTCGACCGAGGTCGGTACCCGCGGCGGGTGATTCTGTTGCTTGCCGTTACGATCCCAGGGCTTGCCGCCTTTCTTGTCCCACGGCTTGCCGTCCCATTTCTTCTTCTGCCCGCCACCCTGGTTCGGCGTCCACTGCTGTTGGGGCTGCGGCTGGAAGTGTTCCGCGTGGTGGAAGTCGCTGTAGTCCGGGCTGTAGTCCGGAATGGCGTCGTAGTCGATGCCCGGGTCGTAGGCCGGCGGCGGGGTTTCCCGTGGTGCGCTCTGGGCCAGTTGCTCGACCTGCTGGTTGTCCAGCCCGGTGATTTCCTTCAGGCGATTGCGCATCAGCGCACGCAGGTTGGCGCCCGGCACCTTGTCGATCAACGGTGCGGCGAGGGTGGCCATGTGCGCCTTGCCTTCCAGCGAGCGCGGGTCGGCTTCCTCGGTCAACTGCTGGAAGAAGTAGTCGGCCAGCGGCTGCGCGTGCTGGTTGATCCGCGCGCGGAAGGCGTCGGTGCCCTCGGCGCGGACCAGGGTATCCGGGTCCTCGCCCTCGGGGAGGAACAGGAAGCGCGCCTTGCGTCCGTCTTGCAGGCTCGACAGCGTGGCCTCCAGTGCGCGCCAGGCGGCGTTGCGGCCAGCCTGGTCGCCGTCGAAGCAGAACAACACGCTGGGCACCACGCGGAACAGGCGCTTGAGGTGCTCCTCGCTGGTCGCCGTGCCCAGGGTCGCAACTGCGTTGCGAAGGCCCTGCTGGGCCAGGGCGATGACGTCCATGTAGCCCTCGACCACGATGATCTCGTCGAGGTTTCGGTTGAACTTGCGCGCCTCGTACAGCCCGTACAACTCCTGGCCCTTGTGGAACACCGGGGTTTCCGGGGAGTTGAGGTACTTGGGCTTGTCGTCGCCCAGGACCCGGCCGCCGAAGGCGATGACCCGGCCGCGGCTGTCGCGGATCGGGAACATCACCCGGTCGCGGAAGCGGTCGTAGCGCTTGCCGGTCTCGGCGTTCTCGATCAGCAGGCCGGCGTCGATCATGGCTTTCTGCTGCAGGGTGTCGCTGCTCAGGTGCTTGAACAGGTTGTCCCAGCCCGGTGGAGCGAAACCCAGCCCGAAGTCGCGGGCGATCTCCCCGGACAGGCCGCGGCCCTTGAGGTATTCCACCGCGGCCCTGCGGGTCGGGTGGCTCTTCAGTGCCTGGCGATAGAACTCTGCAGCAGCGGTGAGCAGCGGGTACAGCGGCGAATCGGTGGGCTGGCGCGGCTTGTGCCCGCGTCCGCCTTCTTCGCGGGGCACTTCCATGCCTGCGGCCTTGGCCAGTTCCTCGACGGCCTGGGGAAAGTCCAGGTTGTCGTGGTCCATGATGAAACCGAGGGCGTTGCCGCCGGCGCCGCAGCCGAAGCAGTAGTAGAACTGCTTGTCCGGGCTGACGCTGAAGGAGGGCGTCTTTTCCTTGTGGAACGGGCAGCAGGCGGTAAGGTTCTTGCCGGCCTTTTTCAGCTGGACGCGAGAACTCACCACATCGACGATGTCGGTGCGGTTGAGAAGGTCGTCAATGAAGCTTTGGGGTATCAGCCCGGCCATGGCTCTCTCGTCATCAGGCGATCAAGGAAAGTCTATCGCTAATGCTGCGGGAACGACGGTGCATTCGAAGCGAGGTCGAATGGCAAACGCAAGAAACGGAAGAAGATGTGCTCGTCGATAACCCGTAAGGGCTCGTCAGGAGTGACGTGCACGGCTGGCGGTTGAGGCCAGTTCTGACGATTGGGGCAGGCTGCCCGGGCTGGGAACCAGTCTGGGCGTCTCCGGCGATACGGCAGGTGCCGTGGCTGGAGTGAACAGCTCGATCAACTGCCGGCAGCCCGGCTTTGGGCCGGGCGAGGCAGAAGCTTGCGACGAACGTCTGTATTAGTACAGACGAACGGCGCGGCGCTGTTCGCGCTGAACTTTCTTGGCGTGACGCTTAACAGCTGCTGCTGCTTTGCGCTTACGCTCGGAAGTCGGCTTCTCGTAAAATTCGCGGCTACGAACTTCAGCCAGTACACCGGCTTTTTCGCAGGAGCGCTTGAAACGACGCAGAGCTACGTCGAAGGGTTCGTTCTCTTTAACTTTGACGGCTGGCATCCAGAGCTACCTTCATTCATTACCGGGGTCAACGAACTCGTGGCAGGAATGTGCACTGGAGTACGTCGGTTTTAAGGGTTGCGGATGGTAACTCTTAGCCGGGAGGAATGCAAAGCCTCTGATCGAAAACCGCTGGTCGGCACCGGGAGCGGGGACTAGAATGCGCGCCTTCGAATTCAGCCTCGACAAGGCCATGACCCATGCTAGTACTGGGATTGGAAACATCCTGCGATGAAACCGGCGTCGCCCTTTATGACAGCGAGCGCGGCCTGCTGGCCGATGCGCTGTTCAGCCAGATCGACCTGCACCGCGTCTACGGCGGGGTGGTGCCGGAGCTCGCCTCCCGTGACCACGTCAAGCGCATGCTGCCGCTGATCCGCCAGGTATTGGCCGAGGCCGACTGCGTGGCCACCGACATCGATGCCATCGCCTACACCGCCGGTCCTGGCCTGGTCGGCGCGTTGCTGGTCGGTGCGTCCTGCGCTCAGGCCCTGGCCTTCGCCTGGGGCATCCCGGCGCTGGGCGTGCATCATATGGAAGGTCACCTGCTGGCGCCAATGCTTGAAGAGCAGCCACCGGAATTTCCGTTCGTCGCCTTGCTGGTCTCCGGCGGCCACACCCAGCTTGTGCGGGTCGACGGCATCGGGCGCTACGAACTGCTCGGCGAGTCGCTGGACGACGCCGCCGGTGAGGCCTTCGACAAGACCGCCAAACTGATCGGGCTGCCGTATCCCGGCGGTCCGGAGATCGCCCGCCTGGCTGCCCAGGGCGTGCCGGGGCGTTTCGTCTTCCCGCGGCCGATGACCGATCGCCCAGGCCTGCAGTTCAGCTTCAGCGGCCTCAAGACCTTCGCCCTCAACACCTGGCAGCAATGCCGCGATGCCGGGGACGACAGCGAGCAAACCCGTTGCGACATCTCCCTGGCCTTCCAGCAGGCGGTGGTCGAGACTCTGACCATCAAGTGCCGTCGCGCCCTCCAGCAGACCGGGCTCAAGCGCTTGGTGATCGCCGGTGGCGTGAGCGCCAACAAGGCGTTGCGTGCAGCGCTGGAGGACATGACTGCCGGGCTCAAGGGCAATGTGTTCTACGCCCGGCCGAAATTCTGCACCGACAACGGCGCGATGATCGCCTATGCCGGTTGCCAGCGCCTTGTCGCCGGTCAGCAGGAAAGCCTGGCGATCAGCGTGCAGGCACGTTGGCCGATGGAGACGTTGCAGGCGATCTGATCGCCTAGAAGTGCCTTTCCCTCCCGGCAAAGAGATCGCGTAGATTGCCGCGGTGCCGCCAGACGATCAGCAAGGTCAGGATGGTCATCGGCAACAGCGCCTCCGGCTCGCGCCAGGCCAGTAGCGGCAGGGTCAGGGGCGTGGCGATCAGGGCCGCCAGCGAGCTGGTGCGGGTCAGGTAGAAGGTCAGCAGCCAAGCGCTGATGGCCAATAGGGCGGCCGGCGGATAAAGGCCAAACAGCACGCCGGCAGCGGTGGCGACACCCTTGCCGCCGCGAAAGCGGAAATACAGCGGAAACAGGTGGCCCAGTACGGCGTAGAGCCCGATCCAGGCTTGCTCGCGCTGGTCAAGACCAGCCACCACGGCGAGCAGGATCGGCACGAGCCCCTTGCACAGGTCGCCGAGCAGGGTCAGGATCGCCAGTTTCCGCCCTGCCAGCCGCAACATGTTGGTGGCACCGGCATTGCCCGAGCCGCTCAGGCGCGGGTCGGGACTGCCGCTCAGGCGGCTGAGGACGATGGCGAAGGACAGAGAGCCAAGCAGGTAGGCGAAGACCGCCAGCAACCAAAACATGCTAACTATTCCGGGCAAGGACGCCCCAGATTCTAACGGCGCAAGGCGCCCTTGTCGTGCTGTGGAGAGAAGTGCTTGGACAGAGTGTTCATCGAAGGGCTGGAAGTCGATACCGTGATCGGGGCCTACGACTGGGAGCGCGGCATTCGCCAGTGCTTGCGGCTGGACCTGCGGTTCGCCTGGGATAATCGCCCGGCGGCGGCGGGAGACGACCTGACCCTCGCCCTGGACTATGCCAGCGTGTCGGCGCGTATCCAGGCGTTCGCCGAGCAGGCGCAGTTCCAGTTGGTGGAAACCTTCGCCGAGCGCCTGGCTCAGGTGCTGATGGAGGAGTTCGACATTCCCTGGCTGCAACTGAAGCTGACCAAGCCTGGCGCGGTGCCTGCGGCCACCGGTGGCGTCGGCGTGGAGATCGAGCGCGGATGCCTCTGATACGGGTTTACCTGGGCCTGGGCAGCAATGTCGAGCGCGAGCGGCACCTGACCGCCGGCCTCGATGCGCTGGCTGGTTTCCTTCAGGACATGCAGTGTTCGCCGGTGTTCGAAAGCCAGGCGGTGGGGATCAAGAGCGGGCCGTTCTTCAACCTGGTGGTGACCGGCCTGACCGAGCTGCCGTTGATCGAACTGGATCGCCGGCTCAAGTTCATCGAGGCCGACAATGGCCGCTACGCCCCGGAGCGCAAGGGCCTGCCTCTGGACATCGACGTGCTGATGTACGGCGACCTGCATGGCAACTTCGACGGCCTGGTACTGCCCCGTGCCGAGATCTTGAAGAACGCCTTCGTGCTCTGGCCGCTGGCGCTGATCGCGCCGGAGCTGATGCACCCGGGCGAGGGCAAGTCGATGGGGCAGTTGTGGAACGATGCGCAGATCGACCAGGAGCTCGCTCCTGTACCGTTTCTTTGGCATGACCGGCAATTGACGCCGTAGCTCGCCCCGACGCCTCCCTTACGTGGAGGCGTTTTCCTTGTAGGCCTTCAAGGCATTCAGTCGTGCCTTCCTCAGCGCTTCCCCCAGCTCCTGCCCGGCATAGCCTTGCTCCACCAGTGGCTTCACCGCCACCTGGCGTGCCGCCTCGGCAGCCCCGCGCAGGTAGTTGGCTTGTGGGTATTCCCGGTTCTCCAGCCCCAGTCGTCCACGGGCATCCATCTCGCAGGCGACGATGAATTCCTCGAAACGCTGCGGACGTCGATACACATCGAAGCGCTGCAGCAACTCCAGCAACGTCGAGGGCTTCAATTCCAGCGCCCGGTGTCCATGGGTATGGTATTCACCCACCAGCATCGCCAGCTCCTGGCAATCGCGAGGCGCCTTGAAACGCTGGTTCACCGCTTCGATCAGTTTCAACCCGCGGTGCTCATGGGCGATATGCCGTGGCCAGTCCCTTGCCGGCGTGGTGCCCTTGCCCAGGTCGTGCAGCAGGCAGGCCCAGCGTACGGTCAGCGGCTGACCATGCCTGGCAGCCTGCTCCAGCACGGCCAGGGTATGGACGCCGGTGTCGATCTCCGGGTGATGGGCCGGCGGTTGTGGCACGCCGAACAGGACGTCCACCTCCGGCATCAGCTCCTTCAGCGCACCGCAGTCACGCAGGACCTGGATGAACACCTGCGGATGATCTTCCATCAGCGCGCGGGAAATTTCCTTCCAGTTGCGCTCAGGTGTCAGCGCCTGGAGTTCGCCGGAACCGCTGAGCTGGCGCATCAGTTCCAGGGTTTCCGGCGCGACCTGGAAACCAAGCCCTGCAAAGCGCGCGGCGAAACGGGCCACACGCAGTACACGTAGGGGATCTTCGGCGAACGCCGGGGATACATGGCGCAACAGGCGGTTATTCAGGTCCTGTTGGCCGCTGTAAGGATCTGTGAGGTTGCCGTGATCGTCCTCGGCCATGGCATTGATGGTCAGGTCGCGTCGGATCAGGTCCTGTTCGAGGGTGACATCGGGGCTGGCGTGGAAGGTGAAGCCGCCGTAGCCGACGCCACTTTTGCGTTCGGTACGGGCCAAGGCGTATTCCTCACCGCTTTGCGGATGAAGGAACACCGGGAAGTCCGTGCCCACAGGCCGATAGCCGAGGGCCTGCATCTGCTGCGCGGTAGCGCCGACCACCACCCAGTCGTTATCGGTGACCGGCCTGCCGAGCAGGCGATCGCGCACGGCGCCGCCGACTTTGTAGATCTGCATGAAAAACCTCCGTAGATGCCCCACAGGATAACCTGTGTGACATCACGGAGGCGGCTGGTGTTGGTGTCAGAGGTGAACGACGGCGAGGTCGAGGCGACCGTGGTCGCCACCATCGCTGTGTTCGCCCCGTGGCGGCACGTGGTGGGTCTTCATCAACTGGTCGCCCTGCAGGGTTTCCAGGTGGATATCGAAGCCCCAAAGACGGTGCAGGTGCTTGAGGACTTCCTCGGTGGAGTCGCCCAGCGGCTTGCGGTCGTGCTGTTGGTGGCGCAGGGTCAGGGAACGGTCGCCGCGACGGTCGATGCTCCAGATTTGCACGTTGGGCTCGCGGTTGCCAAGGTTGTACTGCGCCGCGAGGGTCTCGCGGATGATGCGATAGCCGCCTTCGTCGTGGATGGCCGGGACCAGCAGGTCGTCGCGCTGGTCGTCATCGAGGATGCTGAACAGCTTGAGGTCGCGGATCACCTTGGGCGACAGGTACTGCAGGATGAAACTCTCGTCCTTGAAGCTGCTCATGGCGAACTTGATCGCGGATAACCAGTCGCTGCCGGCGATTTCAGGGAACCAGCGGCGGTCCTCTTCCGTGGGGTTCTCGCACATGCGGCGGATGTCGGTGTACATGGCGAACCCAAGGGCGTACGGGTTGATGCCGTTGTAGTAAGGGCTGTCGAAGCCGGGTTGGAACACCACGCTGGTATGGGACTGCAGGAACTCCATCATGAATCCGTCGGTGACCAGCCCTTCGTCGTACAGGTCGTTCATCAGTGTGTAGTGCCAGAAGGTGGCCCAGCCTTCGTTCATCACCTGGGTCTGGCGCTGTGGATAGAAGTACTGGGCGATCTTGCGCACGATGCGCACGATCTCCCGTTGCCAGGGTTCCAGCAATGGCGCGTGCTTCTCGATGAAGTACAGGATGTTTTCCTGTGGTTCGGCAGGGAAGCGTGCGGTGTCCTTCTCGCTGATCTTGTCGGCGCTCTTCGGAATGGTCCGCCACAGGTCGTTGATCTGTTTCTGCAGGTGCTCTTCCCGGTCCTTCTGCCGCCGCCGCTCCTCTTCGGCCGAGATGGGGTAGGGGCGTTTGTAGCGGTCGACACCATAGTTCATCAGGGCATGGCAGGAGTCGAGCAGGTCTTCCACTGCGTCGATGCCGTGGCGTTCCTCGCACTGCATGATGTACTGCTTGGCGAACACCAGGTAGTCGATGATCGAACTAGCGTCGGTCCAGGTGCGGAACAGGTAGTTGCCCTTGAAGAAGCTGTTGTGCCCGTAGCACGCGTGAGCCACCACCAAGGCCTGCATGCAGATGGTGTTTTCTTCCATCAGGTAGGCGATGCACGGATCGGAGTTGATCACGATCTCGTACGCCAGGCCCATCTGGCCACGGCTGTAGGACTTTTCAGTGCTGAGGAAGTGTTTGCCGTAGGACCAGTGGTGATAGCCCAGCGGCATGCCCACCGAGGCGTAGGCATCCATCATCTGTTCGGCAGTGATTACTTCGATCTGGTTGGGATAGGTGTCCAGAGCGTAGCGCTCGGCCAGGCGACTGATTTCGCGGTCATAGGCCTGGATGAGTTCGAACGTCCACTCGGACCCGGTGGAGAGGGGTTGGCGCTTCTCTCTGGCGGTCATGTCACTAACCTGCGCTGGAAGAGTTCACGGAAGACCGGATAGATATCACCGGCCGACACCAGCTGTTGCTGGGCAAACGTATCGGGGAAGGCGTCGCCGATGCGCTCGTATTCGAACCACAGTGCCTGATGTTCGCGAGGGGTGATCTCGACGTAAGTGTAGTACTGGACGAACGGCATGATCTGCTTGCTGAGGATGTCCCGGCAGATTGGCGAGTCGTCGTTCCAGTTGTCACCGTCCGAGGCCTGGGCGGCGTAGATGTTCCATTCGTTGGCCGGGTAGCGTTCGGCCATGATCTCCTGCATCAGTTTCAGGGCGCTGGAGACGATGGTGCCGCCGGTTTCGCGGGAGTAGAAGAATTCTTCCTCGTCCACCTCGCGGGCGCTGGTGTGATGGCGGATGAATACCACCTCGATGCGGTCGTAGTTGCGCTTGAGGAACAGGTACAGAAGGATGAAGAAGCGCTTGGCGATATCCTTGGTGGCCTGGGTCATTGAGCCGGACACGTCCATCAGGCAGAACATCACCGCCTTGGAGCTGGGGTTGGGGTGTTTGACCAGCAGGTTGTACTTGAGGTCGAAGGTGTCAAGGAAAGGAATGCGGTGAATGCGTGCGCTCAGCCGCTCGATTTCCGCCTCGATCTCCTGGATATCGCCGAAATTGTCTGGTTCTTCCCGCTTCAGGCGTGCCAGCTCTTCCTTGGCTTCGCGTAGCTTGGCGCGGCTGCTGCCGGAGAGGGCGATGCGTCGGGCATGAGCAGAGCGCAGGGTCCGGATGATGTTGATCCGCGACGGATTGCCTTCGTTGCTGATCCCGGCGCGTACGGTCTTGAAGGTATCGGTGCCGGTCAGGTGACGTTTGACCAGGTTGGGCAGTTCGAGGTCCTCGAACATGAATTCGAGGAATTCCTCCTGGGTGATCTGGAAGACGAACTCATCCATGCCTTCGCCGGAATTGCCTGCCTTGCCGCGCCCGCCGCCGCCTCCGCCACCCTGTGGCCGCGGGATGTGTTCGCCGGCGGTGAATTCCTTGTTGCCCGGATGCACAACGGTCTGCTTGCCGCCACGGCCGTGGTGCAGCACAGGTTCGTCGATATCGCGGCCGGGGATGCTGATCTGCTCGCCATGCTCCATGTCGGTGATGGAGCGGCGGCTTACGGCCTCCTCGACGGCTTTCTTGATGTGGTCACGGTAACGCCGCAAGAAGCGCTGGCGATTGACCGTGCTCTTGTTCTTGCCGTTCAGGCGTCGGTCGATGACGTAGCTCATGGGCCCTCCGGTAGCTGGGAAACAGCTGCAAGCTTCAAGCTACAAGCTGCAAGAAAGAGCATTCGCCACAGCCGCTGGCCGTGCGGTGCGTCTGCACGCACCGCGGACGGCTTGCAGCGTGTGGCTGACAGCTTGCAGCTGCTACTGGGACTTTCTGACCCGCAGATACCACTCGGAAAGCAGGCGAACCTGTTTGTCCGTGTAGCCGCGTTCCACCATGCGCGTGACGAAGTCGTTGTGTTTCTGTTGGTCCTCCTTGCTCGCCTTGGCGTTGAAACTGATGACCGGCAACAGGTCCTCGGTGTTGGAGAACATTTTCTTCTCGATGACCACCCGCAACTTCTCATAGCTGAGCCAGGTCGGGTTCTTGCCGTTGTTGTTGGCCCTTGCGCGCAGTACGAAGTTGACGATCTCGTTGCGGAAGTCCTTCGGATTGCTGATCCCGGCCGGTTTCTCGATCTTCTCCAGCTCCTCGTTGAGGGCGATGCGGTTGAGGATCTCGCCGGTTTCCGGGTCGCGGTACTCCTGGTCCTGGATCCAGAAGTCCGCGTACAGCACGTAGCGGTCGAAGATGTTCTGGCCGTACTCGCTGTAGGACTCCAGGTAGGCGGTCTGGATTTCCTTGCCGATGAATTCGATGTAGCGCGGCGCCAGGTATTCCTTCAGGTAGCGCAGGTAGCGTTCGCGCACCTCGGCGGGGAATTGTTCCTGCTCGATCTGCTGCTCCAGCACGTAGAGCAGGTGCACCGGGTTGGCGGCGACTTCATGCGGGTCGAAGTTGAACACTTTGGACAGGATCTTGAAGGCGAAGCGGGTCGACAGACCGTTCATGCCCTCGTCGACGCCGGCAGCATCGCGGTATTCCTGGATCGACTTGGCCTTCGGATCGGTGTCCTTGAGGTTCTCGCCGTCGTACACGCGCATCTTCGAGTAGATGTTGGAGTTCTCCGGCTCCTTCAGACGCGAGAGCACGGTGAACTGGGCCAGCATCTTCAGGGTGTCGGGTGCGCAATGGGCCTTGGCCAGGGAACTGTTGAACAGCAGCTTGTCGTAGATCTTGATCTCGTCACTGACGCGCAGGCAGTACGGCACCTTGACGATGTAGATCCGGTCGATGAAGGCCTCGTTGTTCTTGTTGTTGCGGAAGCTGTGCCATTCCGATTCGTTGGAGTGGGCCAGCAGGATGCCGGAGTAGGGGATCGCGCCCAGCCCTTCGGTACTGTTGTAGTTGCCTTCCTGGGTGGCGGTGAGCAGCGGGTGCAGAACCTTGATCGGCGCCTTGAACATCTCGACGAATTCCATCAGGCCCTGGTTGGCCCGGCACAGCGCGCCCGAGTAGCTGTAGGCATCGGCGTCATTCTGTGGGAATTCTTCCAGCTTGCGGATATCCACCTTGCCCACGAGGGCCGAGATGTCCTGGTTGTTTTCGTCGCCCGGCTCGGTCTTGGCCACGGCGATCTGGTTGAGAATCGAAGGGTAGAGCTTGACCACCTTGAACTGGCTGATGTCACCACCGAACTCGGCCAGACGCTTGGTCGCCCAAGGCGACATGATGGTGTTCAGGTAGCGCCGCGGGATGCCGAAGTCTTCTTCCAGAATGGCCCCGTCCTCGGCAGCGTTGAACAGCCCGAGGGGCGATTCGAACACCGGCGAGCCCTTGATTGCGTAGAAGGGCACCTTCTCCATCAGTTGCTTCAGCTTTTCTGCCAGGGATGACTTACCGCCACCCACCGGGCCGAGCAGATAAAGGATCTGTTTCTTCTCTTCCAGACCCTGGGCTGCATGACGGAAGTAGGAGACGATCTGGTCGATGCACTCCTCCATGCCGTGGAAGTCCGCGAAGGCCGGATAGCGGCGGATCACCTTGTTGGAGAAGATCCGCGACAGCCTGGAGTTGTTCGAGGTGTCGACCAGTTCCGGCTCGCCAATGGCCATGAGCAGGCGCTCGGCCGCTGAGGCATAGGCGCTGCGGTCGTTCTTGCAGAGCTCCAGGTACTCCTGTAGCGAGAGCTCCTCCTGACGGGTGGACTCGAAGCGTTGTTGGAAGTGGCTAAAAATACTCATGACGTCACCTCGCTCGATACGTGGAGCCGACGCCGGATCAGTCAGCTGATGCTGGCATGCAATCGGGATGGACGATTGCTGTATACCCCCCAGAACACCTTGAAATCGCTACCGATGACCCGCACGCCGGTGTACCGGCTCTCCCCTTTTTTGGATGGCCTGGGCTTAAGGATAGTTGGTAATCGGCGAGGTCAAGGGCGGATGAGGGATAAGTTCGCCATGACCGTTCGTCTGGTCAGGCGCGAGCCCGCGCGGGACGCGGGCTGCGGGGGCGGGAAAAAATTATTCTGCAGATCCCTGGCTGGTTTCCGCGGGGAAGGTGCCGCGCCACAGCTCGAAGCCGCCGTCGAGGCTGTAGACATCCGAGAAACCCTGGCTGACCAGGTAGGCCGCGGCGCTCTGGCTGGAGTTGCCGTGGTAGCAGACCACTACGGTCGGGGCGTCGAGGTCGGCGTTGCGGATGAAGTCGGCCACCGTGTGGTTGTCCAGGTGACTGGAGCCGGTGATGTGGCCGCTGGCATAGGCTTGCGGGTCGCGAATGTCGACCACGACCGCACCTTGTGTGCGCAGGGCCTGGGCCTGCTCCGGAGGGATGCGCTTGAATTCGCTCATGGGGCGGTTTCCTTCAACAATGACAGGGCATTCTACTTTGCTGCTGCCGGCGTGGCATCCTTGCCAGCGCATTCGCAGCGATGCAGTTCGCCGCTGTCGACGTTCATCAGGGTCATTGCCCCGCCCCACACGCAACCGGTGTCGAGGGCAAACACGTTGGGCGCGTTGCAGCGCCCTTCAAGGGCCGCCCAATGGCCGAAGATGATCTTTACGTGCCGTGAGCGGCGGTCCTTGTGCGCGAACCAGGGCTTGTAGCCGGGCAGCGCGGTATCCGCACCTTCCTTGCCTTTGAGATCGAGCTTGCCCTCGGCGGTGCAGAAGCGCATGCGGGTGAAGTAGTTGGTGATGACCCGCAGGCGCTCGACGCCGGTCAGGTCCTTGTTCCACTTGGCCGGCTCGTTGCCATACATGCCGTCCAGGTACTGCTTGAGACGCAGGTCGTCGCGCAGCACGTCCTCTACTTCTGCGGCATGCTCCAGGGCCTTGCCCAAGGTCCATTGCGGCGGGATACCGGCATGGACCAGCACGGCCCCACGGGCTTCGTCGAAATGCAGGAGCTTTTGCCGGCGCAGCCAGTCCATCAGCACGGGGGCATCCGGCGCCTCGATGATTTCGCGCAGGGTATCGCTTTTCTTCAGGCGCTCGATGTTGTGCCAGACCGCCAGCAGGTGCAGGTCGTGATTGCCCAGCACGCAGACCAGCGAGTTGCGCATGGCGTACAGGTAGCGCAGGGTTTCCAGGGACTGCGGGCCGCGATTGACCAGGTCACCGACCAGCCACAGGCGATCGACGGCTGGATTGAACTTGACCCGTTCCAGCAGGCACTTGAGCGGGTCGAGGCAACCTTGCAGGTCGCCGACGGCATAGGTCGCCATCAGTGCAGGGCCCCGGGTACAGCGAGGCGAAACGGCGCGATATCGGCTTCGAAGCGCGTTCCGTCCTGGGCGAACATCTGGTAACTGCCTTCCATGGTGCCAACCTTGCACGAAAGAACCGCGCCGCTGCTGTAGGTATGGCTTTGACCCGGCGCGATGAGCGGTTGTTCACCGACGACGCCATCGCCGCGCACTTCTTCCACCTTGCCGTTGCCGTGTGTGATCACCCAGTGGCGCGACATCAGCTTTGCCGCGAGGCTGCCGTTGTTGCTGACGGTGATGGTGTAGGCAAAGGCGTAGCGGTCGTTTTCGGGTTGCGACTGCTCCGGAAGGAAGCGGGTGACGACGCTGACGTCGACCTGGTACAGGGGATCGGACATGCGGAAAGCCTTCAAGACGAACGGATGCTGCGATTTGAGGGTCAGTCTAGGCCATGGGGATGGCAGCCGGCCAGCCTCACGGGGAGGCTGGCCATGCCAGTGGTCACTTGGCGGACTGTTCGGCGAGTTTGTCCGCGAGGCGGACGAAGGCGGCGAGGTCGAGTTGCTCGGGGCGCAGGCTGCCATCGACGCCAGCCGCTTCAATGGCTTCGCTGCTGAGCAGGGCCTTCAGGGTGTTGCGCAGGGTCTTGCGACGCTGGTTGAACGCTTCGCGGACGATGCGCTCAAGCAGGCGGTGGTCCTTGGCCGGGAAGGGCAAGGTCTCATGCGGTACCAGGCGGACGATTGCCGAGTCCACCTTCGGCGGCGGATTGAACGCACCGGGACCGACGTTGAACAGGTGCTCCACGCGGCAGTGGTACTGCACCATGATCGACAAGCGGCCCCAATCGCCACCGCCGGGGCCTGCTGCCAGGCGCTCGACGACTTCCTTCTGCAGCATGAAGTGCATATCGCGGATCAGCTCGGCATTGTCCAGCAGGTGGAAAATCAGTGGCGTGGAGATGTTGTACGGCAGGTTGCCAACCACTCGCAGCGAGCGGGGTGCTGCGCCGAGGGTAGTGAAGTCGAATTTCAGCGCGTCGCCCTGGTGCAGGCGGAAGTTGTCGCGGCTGGCGAACTGCTGGTTGAGGATCGGCACCAGGTCCTTGTCCAGTTCCACCACATCCAGTTGCGCGCCACTGCCCAGCACGCCCTCGGTCAGGGCGCCCTGGCCGGGGCCGATTTCGAGGATGTGTTCGCCGGCTTTGGCGTTGATGGCACGGAGGATACGGTCGATCACGCCCGCGTCATGCAGGAAGTTCTGACCGAAGCGCTTGCGCGCCCGGTGTTGGTATTGCTCGGTCATAGTCGGGTCTCGGCCATCTGGTAGGCGGTTTCCAGGGCGACCTGCAGGCTGCCGGTGTCGATCCTGCCGGTGCCGGCAAGGTCCAGGGCGGTGCCGTGATCCACGGAGGTGCGGATGATCGGCAGGCCGAGGGTGACATTCAGTGCAGCGCCAAAGCCCTTGAACTTGAGCACGGGCAGGCCCTGGTCGTGGTACATCGCCAGCACTGCGTCGCAGTGCTCCAGATATTTGGGGGTAAACAGGGTATCGGCCGGCAGCGGGCCGCGCAGGTCCATGCCTTCGGCGCGCAGGCGTTCCAGCGTCGGCTCGATGATGTCGATTTCCTCGCGGCCCAGGTGACCGCCTTCGCCGGCATGCGGGTTTAGTCCGCACACAAGGATCCGTGGCTGGGCGATGCCGAACTTCTGTTGCAAGTCGGCATGCAGGATCCGCGTGACCCGTTCCAGGCGCTCGACGGTGATGGCATCGGCGACCTCGCGCAGCGGCAGGTGGGTGGTGACAAGGGCCACGCGCAGGCCGCGGGTGGCTAGCATCATCACCACTTGGGCGGTGTGGGTCAGCTCGGCGAGGAATTCGGTGTGGCCGGAGAAAGCGATACCGCTCTCGTTGATCACGCCCTTGTGCACCGGGGCGGTGATCATGCCGGCGAAGTGCCCGTCCAGACAGCCTTGTCCGGCGCGGGTGAGTGTTTCCAGGACGAAGGCGGCATTGGCCTTGTCCAGTGTGCCGGCTACGGCCTTGTGCGCCAGTGGCGTGTCCCAGACATACAGGCTGCCCGCAGGTGCGGGCTTGTCGGGAAGGGCGGAGGGGCTGGCCGGCAGCAGGTTGACGGCCACACCCAGCTGTGTGGCCCGCTCGGCGAGCAGGTCACGGCTGGTGATGGCGATCAGGGGGTGAGGCTGGGCTTGCGAGGCGAGCAGCAGGCACAGGTCTGGACCTATGCCTGCGGGTTCGCCGGGGGTGAGGGCGAAGCGCTGCGGTTTCACTGGGCGGCCTGTTCGGCGCCAGGAAGCTTGATTTCCACGTAGGCTTCGTCGCGGATCTGACGCAGCCAGCTTTGCAGCTCTTCATCGTACTTGCGGTTGCGCAATACGGTCATGGCCTGTTGCTCACGAGCCTGGGCGGTGCTGTCGGTCGCACGGCGGCCAAGAACTTCCAGGACATGCCAGCCGTACTGGGTCTTGAACGGCTTGCTCACCTGGCCTTGTGGCGCGTTGGCCATGACTTCGCGGAACTCCGGTACCAGAGCGTTCGGGTCGATCCAGTTGAGGTCGCCGCCGTTGAGTGCGGAGCCCGGGTCTTCCGAGAAGCTCTTCGCCAGTTCGGCGAAGTCTTCGCCGGCCTGGATGCGATCGTACAGTCGCTGGGCCAGGACCTTGGTTTCGGCTTCGCTGCGGATCTCGCTTGGCTTGATCAGGATGTGGCGCACATGGACTTCGTCACGCAGTTGGGTCTGGCCGCCACGCTTCTCTTGTAGCTTGAGGATGATGAAGCCGCCCGGGGTGCGGACAGGCTCGGTAACATCACCCACGGCCATGGTGCTGAGCATGCGGTCGAACGGCGGTGGCAACTGGGCTGCCTTGCGCCAGCCCATCTCGCCGCCTTCCAGCGCGGTTTCGCTGGCCGAACGGGCGATTGCCAGTTGGGCGAAGTCGGCACCCTGTTTCAATTGCTGGTAGATCTCGCCGGCCTGGCGGGCCGCGGCCTGGATAGCGGTGGAACTGGCGCTTTCCGGGGTAGGGACCAGGATGTTGGCCAGGCGGAACTCTTCGGACAACTGCATCTTGCCCATGTCGGAGGCGAGGAAGTTCTTCACTTCCTGCTCGGATACCTGGATGCGCTCGGCGACACGGCGCTGGCGCACGCGGCTGATGACCATCTCGCGGCGTACCTGCTCACGGGCGTCGTCGAAGGACAGGCCGTCATGGGCCAGGGCAGCGCGGAACTGCTCCAGGCTCATGTTGTTACGCTGGGCAATGGTGCCGATGGCCTGGTTCAGTTCTTCGTCGGTGATGCGGATGCCGGAGCGCTCGCCGATCTGCAGTTGCAGGTTCTCGACGATCAAGCGCTCCAGTACCTGCTGGTCGAGGACGCTGGCCGGAGGTACGGCGCCGCCGCGCTTGGCGATAGTCTGCTGGACCTCGTGGACGCGCTGGTCCAGCTGGCTCTGCATGACCACGTCGTTGTCGACGATGGCGACGATCTTGTCCAGGGACTGCACCGCGGCGTGGGCGGCGGTGCTGCTCAACATCACAGCGCCCAGCATCAGCGGGCGCAGACAATCAATAAGCTTGGTCTTCACGTGTACGGTAACCTTGAATGCCTGTGTCGAGGAAACTCTCGACCTTGTTGCCCACCACGCCACCGAGGCCTTTCAGCACGATCTGCAGGAAGACGCCGTGGTTGCCTTTTTCGTTTTGCGGAGTTGCCTGGCTGAAGTCGTCGTAGTCAACCCAGTAACGGTTGATCAGACGCAGCTTCCAGCAGCAGTTGTCGTACTCGAAGCCACCGAAGGCTTCCAGCGTGCGGTTGCGGTTGTAGTCGTGCTGCCAGCGGGCGATCGCAGTCCACTGAGGAACGATCGGCCACATGACGGAGAAGTCATGTTGCTGGATCTTGTAGTAGTCCTTGACGTAGTTCGCGTCGCCCGGCTTACCGTAATCCCCGCCGCCCACCTGCCACTGACCGGTGGTGGTGTTGTAGGAGATCGTGTCATTGCGATAGCGATAGCCAAGGTTGACGACCTTGTTCACGTTGTCTTCAGGCTGGTAGTGGAACATCGCGCTGCCCGAACGGGTACTGCGGCTGTCCGGATCCCAGTTGAAGTCGGAGTTGAAGCGCCAGTCGCGGTTGAAGCGATACTCGTATTCCAGTGCATACGGCGAGACGTCGGATTGCGAGTCGGTACGGGTGCGGTAATCGATGCCTGGCAGCTGGACCTTGCGGTCCTTGAAGTACAGTGCCTGGCCGATACTGAAGCGCTGGCGCTCGAAGCCATTTTCCTCGATCCAGCGGTTGGTCACGCCCAAGGACAGCTTGTTCTCGTCACCGATACGGTCAGCGCCGCTGAAGCGGTTGTCGCGGAACAACGAGGCGTAGTTGAACGTGGATTCACCTGTATCGAACAGCGGGATATCGCTCTGGTCCTTGTAAGGCACATAGAGGTAGTAGAGCCGCGGTTCGAGCGTCTGGTTGTAGTTCTTGCCGAACCACTGGGTGGCACGGTCGAAGTACAGGCCGCTGTCTACGCTGAAGATGGGCACGTTGCGGGATTGCGAGCCACTGTAGTCGCCATTCAGGCGCAGGGTTTCTGTATCGCCTCTCGCTTTGGCGGTCGCAATGTCATCCTTGCCCTTAGCGTCTAGGTCAAGGTTGTAGTAGGTCGTTACGTATTTGAGCGATGGAGTAATGTAACCATAGGTGTTGCTCAGAGGCAGGCTGATCTTCGGTGCCGCGTTGAGGCGGGTGCCATTTGCACGGGCCACGCCGAAGATGTTCTCGTCGAGACGTTTGCCACCAATGACGTTATCCAGAGAGTCCAAGACAGAACCGGCGGAGAGGTCCGGGTTGCCTTCCTTGTCGAACACCAGATCGTTCTTCAGATTACGGTCGAAACGAACCGCTTCGGTGGAGTAGCTGAAGTCAAGACCACCCGGGTGGAACGGAAGCTCCCCGTCGAGCGTGATCTGGGGCAGGCGATTGTAAGGGGTGATCTGCGAGATGGTCGCCATCTCGTACGCCTGGACGTTCAGGCCAGCGGTATAGGACTCGCCCCGATAGGTCAACTTGCCTTGCTGGTTGACGAAATCGCGTTTCTGCACACCGATCTGATCGGACTCCAGATCCTGGAAATAGAACGGATCGCTGATGTCGGTGTAGTCGACTTCCGTCATCAGGCGTTCGTCCAGACCACCCTTGTGCTGCCAGTTGATCATCCAGCGCTTGTCGGTGTAGTCGGTCTGCTTCTTGCGGTCGTCGTCCTGATCATTCAGCCAGGCACCGCCGAACTGTCCTTCGCTGGACTTGGTCAGGTAACGGAACTCGCCTTCCATCAACAGGCCGCGCTTGGCCATGTAGCGTGGATACAGGGTGGCGTCGTAGTTCGGCGCAAGGTTGAAGTAGTACGGCGTGACCAGCATGAAGCCGGTGTCGCTGCTGGTACTGAAGGACGGCGGCAGGAAGCCGGACTGGCGACGGTCGTCGATCGGGAAGTAGATATACGGCGTGTAGAGCACCGGAATATCCTTGACCCGCAGGGTGACGTTGGTCGCGGTACCGAAGCCGGTGGCCGGGTTCAGGGTGATGTTGTTGCCCTTGAGCTGCCAGGCGTTGCTGTTCGGCTCACAGGTGGTGTACGTACCGTCCTTCAGACGGATGATGGCATTCTCGGAACGTTTGGCGTACAGCGCGTTACCGCGGATACGCGACTTGTGCATCACGTACTCGGCGTTGTCGACCTGCGCTTCGCCGGTGTCGAGCTGGATCTCGGCGCGGTCGCCGACGACCAGCGAGCCGTTGTCGCGGATCTTCACGTTGCCGACCAGCTCGCCGCGGTTCTCGGCCTGGTACAGGTTGGCCTCGTCGGCCTCGGCCTGCATGCTGCCTTGGCGCATGACCACGTCACCGGCGAGGGTGGCGACCTGCTGTTCCTGCTGGTAGCGGGAGACCTTGGCGCCGAGGAAGGTCGGCGACTCGTCCTTCGGCGTGCTGTCGTTCATGCCTGGACGCGGTGGCTCGATGTAGGTACCGGAGCAGTACGGGCCGGTCTCGGCCAGTTGGGCCGCGGTCAGCTTCTCGCGGGGTACCCAGTCGAGGTGGCTGTAGTCGGCGCTACGGGATTTCAGACCACGGCCTTTGGATTCGGTGACCAGGACCGGGCGCGGGCCCTTGTCCTCGCCCGAACCGGTCTGTTCGGGCGTGGCGTTGCCCGAACTGACTGCGGCGCCGTCATGCACCGGGCGCGGTGGCAGGGCATTCGCACTGGTCTTGGGCTTGCAGTCCCATCCACCGGCGGCGGACACCTGGCAGTCATACTGCTCGGCAGCCACCACGTACGACGTGGCCAGAGGTTGCAGGGCCAGCAGACCGCCAGTCACCAGCAACGGGAATTTTTTACGAAACGCGGGGGATTTCAATGCCATCTTATTAGTCCGGGCTTCCTGCGTGCCATCTGCCCGCGTGTGGGGCCGCACGCCTCTCGATGGTCTGAAAAAGATGCTGGATGATAAAGCATGCCCCGCTTGACGGCTAGGCTCTGTAAGAAATGCATCCCAGTCGCTGGCGGTGGGGTGAAAACAGGCTCGGAATGCGCATTTACAAGCAGTAAACTCCGCTTCCTTGCCTGTATTCGCCTGGCCTGGCCGGGGTGCGAATACCTTTCATACAGAGCCCGGGGCCGTCGGAGACCCTTGCAATGCCCGATCACGATGTACGCCTGCAACACCTCAACGTCTGGCTCGATGAGCAACTGGCAATCCTTTTTCGAACGCAGGACTGGGGACCTGTTCCCGCCGGCAGCCTGACCGCGGCCAGCAGCGACGCCAGTTTCCGCCGCTATTTCCGCTGGCAGGCGGAGGGCCGCAGCTTCATCGTCATGGATGCGCCGCCACCGCAGGAGAACTGCCGTCCGTTCGTCGATATCGCCCGTCTGTTGGCGAGCGCCGGGGTCAATGTGCCGGTGATCCATGGCGAAGACCTGGAGCGTGGCTTCCTGCTGCTGAGCGACCTGGGCCACCAGACCTACCTGGACGTGATCGACGCCGACAACGCCGACGCCCTGTTCCATGACGCCATCGATGCACTGCTGGCTTTCCAGCGCCTGCCAATGGAGGCACCGCTGCCCAGCTATGACGTGGCTCTTCTGCGCCGCGAACTGGAGCTGTTCCCGGAGTGGTATGTCGGTCGCGAGCTGGCGAAGACCTTCGATGACGTCCAGGCCGCCGCCTGGCAGCGCGTCAGCACCTTGCTGATCGACAGCGCCCTGGCCCAGCCGAAAGTCCTGGTGCACCGCGACTACATGCCGCGCAACCTGATGCGCAGCGTGCCCAACCCCGGCGTGCTGGATTTCCAGGATGCGGTCTACGGCCCGGTCACCTACGACATCACCTGCCTGTTCAAGGACGCCTTCCTCAGTTGGCCGCAGGCGCGGGTCGCCGGCTGGCTGCGTGACTATTGGCAACGTGCCCAGGTAGCGGGGATCCCGGTCCAGGCTGACTTCGAGGACTTCCATCGAGCCAGCGACCTGATGGGCGTTCAGCGTCACCTCAAGGTGATCGGCATCTTCTCCCGCATCTGCCACCGCGACGGCAAGCCGCGCTATCTGGGCGACGTGCCGCGCTTCTTTGCCTATATAGATGAAGTGATTGCCCGCCGGCCGGAGCTGGCCGAACTGGGCGAACTGATCGCCAGCCTGGGGGCGCGTCCATGAAGGCGATGATCCTCGCGGCCGGCAAGGGCGAACGAATGCGCCCGCTGACCCTGCACACGCCCAAGCCATTGGTGCCGGTAGCGGGCGTGCCGTTGATCGAATACCACCTGCGCGCCCTGGCAGCCGCGGGTTTTACCGAGGTGGTCATCAACCATGCCTGGCTCGGCCAGCAGATCGAGGATCACTTGGGCGATGGTTCGCGCTGGGGCCTGAGCATCCGTTTCTCCCCGGAAGGCGAGCCGCTGGAAACCGGTGGCGGTATCTTCAAGGCGCTGCCGCTGCTGGGTGACGAACCTTTCCTGCTGGTCAACGGCGACATCTGGACCGACTACGACTTCACCCGCCTGCAGCAGCCGCTGCAAGGCCTGGCACACCTGGTGCTGGTGGATAACCCGGGTCATCACGGTGCCGGTGATTTTCGCCTGAATGTCGATCAGGTCGAGGATGGCGCCGGGGCCAGCGACACGCTGACCTTCAGTGGCATCTCCGTGATCGACCCGGCCTTGTTCGACGGTTGCAATGCTGGCGCCTTCAAGCTGGCGCCGCTGCTGCGTCAGGCAATGGCCAACGGCCAGATCAGTGGCGAGCATTTCCGCGGCCACTGGGTGGATGTCGGCACCCTGGAGCGTCTTGCCGAAGTCGAGCGCCTGCTCGCCGAGCGCCGCTGACATGCTGTGGCCGAGCACAGTGATTGGAGCCGGTGCCGGCTTCGCCATCGCCAGTATCCCTGGCGCGCTGTTGGGAGCCCTGCTCGGGCAGGCGATGGACCGCCGTTTGCAGTTGCACAGTTGGGCGCACCTGCGGGAGAAACTTGGCGGCCGTCCGGTCCTGCGCGATGACGAAGTGCTGTTCGTCCTGCTGGGACGCCTGGCGAAGAGCGACGGTCGGGTCGTCGACGGGCATATCCAGCAGGCACGGCATGAAATGCAGCGCCTGGAGATGGACGACGGTGCACGCAAGAAGGCTATCGCTGCCTTCAACCTCGGCAAGGCCGGTCGGGAAAAGGTCGATGGCCATCTGCAGCGTCTCAAGCAGCAGCCGAATGCCGCCGAGGGCGTGCTGCGCGCCTGCTGCCGCATGGCCTGGGCCGACGGTCGCGCAGGGCGTGAAGAGCGTGAACTGTTGCTTAACTGGGGCAAGAAGCTCGGCTGGTCAGCCGCCAAGGTTCAGGCCCTGGCCGGAGATTACGAGCCGCGCAAAGCGTCCCTGGAGGGGCCGGGCAGTTTCGCCGAAGCCTTGCGCCTGCTTGGTGTTGGTCCGGATACCACCACGGCACAGATCAAGCAGGCCTATCGCCGTCTGGTCAGCCGCCATCATCCGGACAAGTTGCAGGGCAGTGGCGCCAGCCCGGCCCAGGTCCGCGAGGCGACCGAGCGCACCCGCGAACTGCACCAGGCTTACGCCATCATCCGCAAGCACCGCGATCTTTAATCGACCGCACTCGGACTCAGCCAGCCGCGAATCCGCCTGAACAACTGCTCCTGCTCCGCGGAGCGGTTGCCGGGCATCGCGGCCAGGGCGACCTGCTTGTAGTTGCTGTCCTTCTGGCGCTTGCTGGCTTGCAGGCGCTGCTTCGCTGCCTGCAGGGCGCTTCCTTGATCGTTGTAGTAGAAGTCGGCAGTCGGTACTTTCAGTGCCGCAGTCAGGCTGTCCACGCTGTGTTCGGCCTTGAGCGGCGTCTGTACCGAGACCATCACCAGCTTCTGCACCGGTGCCGGCTGGCGTTCACTCATGTAGCGCGCGGCCCAGTAGGCGCCGGTGCCACTGCCGAGGACCACGATGCTGCGCGCGTTCTGCTGCTGGGCGTAGGCCACGGCGGCGTCGAGGCGGGCGAAGATGCGCTCGGCATCACTGGTGTCGCTGCTCGCATCGGCATTCGCGGTATCGCTGGGCTCAGCCTCGGTCTCTGGTGCGGTGGCCTGGGCGATGTTGGCGTTGGCGTCGGCAGGGGTGTCCTTGGCCGGTGCCGCCTTGCTGGTGTCTTGCGCTTTTGGCGCCGGCGCCGGGCTTTCACTGCGGGCCACCGGGCTGTCGGTGAGCAGGTCGGGCAGGGCCAGGCTCAGGGTGCCCCAATCGGCATCCGGGAACTTGCGTCGCAACGGGCCGACGGTCTTTGGCCAGTCGGCGGTTTCGCCGGCACCGGCGAGGATCACCAGCACCCCGTGAGGCGCTGGGGCGTTGGCCGGTTTCCACAGGGCCAGGAAGCTGTCGCTGCCAGCCTGCAGGGTTTGCTGTTCTTCTTTCGGAACCTGGCGCTCCAACGCCAGGGCATCTTCCTGGTTGCGCTCGACAAGGGCAGGGCGTTGCATACTGGTATCCGCCGCAGCTTCTGGCTTTTTGCCATCCTCGGCATGGACGCCGCAAGGTAGTATCAAGGTCAGGCATAACGCAGGAAGCGTCGTGCGATAAAGTGAGAACATTGCTCGATCCAGGCCAGAATGATTACCGGCAGCCTAATGGTATTTGTCCGGGACGGCCACGTTTGGCGGCCTTCCTTCTATTGACGAGATTCAAGATGATTCGTTTGCGCCGTCTGTGGGTTATCGGCTGTCTTTGCTTGCCCTTGATCGTCGTGGCTGCGCCGGCACCCAGCACGGTTCAGCTGGATCCGGCGCAGAGCCAGTGGCTTGAACAGCATCGCAGCCTGCGGGTCGGGCTGGTCCTGCAGGCGCCGTTCGCTCAGTTCGATCGTCGCTTGCAGCAGCTGTCCGGGGTCAACGTCGAGGTGATGCACCTGCTGGCGCGCAATCTTGGCCTGGACCTGACCTGGCGCAATTTCGCCGACCAGGCCGAGCTGGAGCACGCCCTCGCCGGGGGCGAGATAGACCTGGCTCCGGGTCTGAGCCAGACCCCCGCCGGCCTGCGCCTGTGGTTGTTCAGCGACCCCTACATGCGTGTGCCGCAATTGATCGTCGGCCAACGCAGTGGCGCGGTGGCCGTGGACGTGGAGAAGATCGGCGACCTCGAACGGGTCGCCGTGCGCATGCCCAGCTCGGTTGCCGATCACTTGCGCGCCACTTATCCCAACCTCAACCTCCAAGGCGTTCCTGGCGAGCGCCAGGCCCTGCAGTTGGTGGTCAGCGATCAGGCGCGCTTCGCGGTGGTGGACGAGGCGCAATTGAGCCGGCTGTCCCGGGAAAGCGAGTTCAGCGAACTGGCGGTGGTCGGCGACATCGGCTTTCCGCAGTTGCTACGGGTGGCGTCACGGCGCGACTGGCCGCTGCTGGCGGATGTGCTCGAACGCGGTTTGCAGGCGATCCCGGCCAGGGACCTGGAAGAGTTGCACAGCCGCTGGCTGCAACCCAAGTACCCGCGTCTGAGCGAGTCACCTGGCTTCTGGCAGAACCTCGCGCTGTTGTTTGCCGCGCTGTTCTTCAGTGGCGTGGCGATCATCATCTGGCAACGCCGCCAGCAGCATTTTCTCGAACACAGTCTGCTCGCCGCGCGGGAAGATCTTGCCCTGCGCCTGGGCCGCGAAGAAGCCTTGCGCCTGAGCCAGTTTTCCCTTGACCAGAGCACCGTGGGCATCCTCTGGGTGCATTGGGACAGCCACGTGCGCTACGCCAACCGCGCGGCGGAAAGCATGCTCGGCTATGCCCCGGGCGGGGTGCTGGAGCGGCCGCTGATCGACTTCGAACCTCAATTGCACATGGACCGCTGGCTGGACCTGTGGAAGCGTGCCCGGGCCAGCGACGAGTCTGCGCAACGCTTCGAGACCCAATGGCTGCGCGCCGATGGCAGCCTGCTACCGGTGGACGTGTCGCTGAGTTTCCTGCGCTTTCGCGACGCCGAGTACCTGGTGGTCTACCTCACCGACGTCAGCGAGCGCCGCCGCGCCCAGGCCGCCCAGCGCGAGAGCGAGGCCCGGCTCAAGGGCATCGCCGCCAACGTGCCGGGCCTGGTGTTCCGCCTGGAGCGCGATCCGGGTATCGACGAACTGGAATTCCCCTACATCAGCGAGGGCAGCGAAGCGCTGGTCGGCTATGCCCCGGCGGAGATCCAGGACCCGGACATGGGCCTGCGCAACCTGGTGCACGCCGACGATCGCGCCGACTATCACCGGGTTCAGGACCAGGCCCTGGCCAGCGACAGCGACTGGTCCTGGCAGGGGCGCATCCTCACCCGCCAGGGCGAGCAGCGCTGGGCCGACATCAAGGCCAGTGCGCGGAGCCTGAGCAATGGCCGGGTGGTGTGGGACGGCATCGTCTGGGACATCACCCAGAGCAAGCAGGTCGAACTGGAACTGGCCAGTTCCCAGGAGCAGTTGCGCGAGCTGGCCGCGCACCTGGAAAGCGTGCGCGAGGAAGAGAAGGCGCGGATCGCCCGGGAGGTGCACGACGAATTGGGGCAGATGCTCACCGTGCTGAAACTGGAGACCTCCATGTGCGAACTGGCCTACGCCGACCTAGACCCTGGGCTGACGGAGCGTCTGGGCAGCATGAAACGCCTGATCGCCCAGCTGTTCCAACTGGTACGCGACGTGGCCACGGCCCTGCGCCCGCCGATCCTCGATGCCGGCATCGCCTCGGCGATCGAATGGCAGGCGCGACGTTTCGAGGCGCGCACGCAGATCCCGTGTCTGGTGCAGGTTCCGGAAAACCTGCCGCCACTGAGTGATGCAAAGGCCACCGGGTTGTTCCGTGTGTTGCAGGAGGTGCTGACCAATGTCATGCGCCATGCCCGGGCGCATACTGTCGAGATCAGCCTGACCCAGGAGGGGCCGATGCTATGCCTGCGGGTCAGCGACGATGGCGTCGGTTTTGTGGTCGAGGACAGCCGTCCCAGCTCCTTCGGGCTGGTCGGCATGCGCGAGCGGGTATTGATGCTGGGTGGCGACATGCACCTGGAAAGTGAACCGGGCGAGGGCACCAGCCTGAGCGTACGTATTCCTCTGGACTGAAACAGGAGCGCGGCAGTGATTCGAGTATTGGTGGCCGAAGACCACACCATCGTGCGCGAGGGCATCAAGCAGCTCATCGGCCTGGCCAAGGACATGCAGGTGGTGGGCGAGGCGGGCAACGGCGAGCAGTTGCTGGAGGCGTTGCGGCATACGCCGTGCGAGGTGGTGCTGCTGGATATCTCCATGCCCGGGGTCAATGGGTTGGAGGCGATCCCGCGGATCCGTGCGCTGACGGCGCCGCCGGCGATCCTTGTGCTGTCGATGCATGACGAGGCGCAGATGGCCGCCCGTGCGCTGAAGATCGGTGCCGCCGGCTATGCCACCAAGGACAGCGACCCGGCGCTGCTGCTGACGGCGATCCGCCGGGTGGCCGGGGGAGGGCGCTACATCGATCCCGAGCTGGCTGACCGCATGGTCTTCGAGGTGGGGCTGACCGATGCCCGGCCCCTGCACTCGCTGCTGTCGGAGCGGGAGTTCTCGGTGTTCGAGCGCCTGGCCCAGGGCGCCAACGTCAACGATATTGCCCAGCAACTGGCGCTGAGCAACAAGACCATCAGCACGCACAAGGCGCGGTTGATGCAGAAGCTCAATGTCACGTCGCTGGCTGAGCTGGTGAAGTATGCGATGGAGCATAAGCTGCTCTGAGTGTTCTGAAAGCGACCTCTGCAAGATCGATGTAGTTCAGGCGGGCCTCATCGCAGGCTTCGCCAGCTCCCACAGGGTTCAGCAGCGCCGCGGACATTGTGGGCGCTGGCGAAGCCTGCGATGAGGCCATCAGCAACGACACATATCTAAAACCGTCATCTTTGTAGGGCAATCCCTACAATCCCCCTTCCACCCGACTGATATCAATCTCTCAGCACCCCCGATTTTCCCAGCCTGCGCGCTTCCCTACATTTGGATCACAGCAGTCATCCAACAAAAAGGTGCGGGTATGAGTGAGGTCAATTCGAACGCTGCGACCGGCGAGACGCTGGTCAGCTTCCGTGGTGTGCAGAAGAGCTACGACGGCGAGTCGCTGATCGTCAAGGACCTCAACCTGGATATCCGCAAGGGCGAGTTTCTCACCCTGCTCGGTCCGTCCGGTTCGGGCAAGACCACCAGCCTGATGATGCTGGCCGGCTTCGAAACGCCGACTGCCGGCGAAATCAAGCTGGACGGCCGCTCGATCAACAACGTGCCGCCGCACAAGCGCGACATCGGCATGGTGTTCCAGAACTACGCGCTGTTCCCGCACATGACCGTCGCCGAGAACCTGGCTTTCCCCTTGACCGTACGCAACCTGAGCAAGACCGACGTCAGCGAGCGGGTCAAGCGCGTGCTCAACATGGTCCAACTGGACGCTTTCGCCCAGCGCTATCCCGGCCAGCTTTCCGGTGGCCAGCAACAGCGCGTGGCCCTGGCCCGGGCGCTGGTGTTCGAGCCGCAACTTGTGCTGATGGACGAACCCCTCGGCGCCCTCGACAAGCAGCTGCGCGAACACATGCAGATGGAGATCAAGCACCTGCACCAGCGCCTGGGCGTGACCGTGGTCTACGTGACCCACGACCAGGGCGAGGCGCTGACCATGTCCGACCGCGTCGCGGTATTCCACCAGGGCGAAATCCAGCAGATCGCTGACCCGCGCACCCTCTACGAAGAGCCGAAGAACACCTTCGTCGCCAACTTCATCGGCGAGAACAACCGCATCAACGGCCGCCTGCTCAGCCGCGACGGCGATCGCTGTCTGGTGGCGCTGGCCCGTGGCGAGAAGGTCGAGGCGCTGGCGGTCAATGTCGGCGAAGCTGGCGAGCCGGTAACCCTGTCGGTGCGCCCGGAGCGCGTGCGTCTCAACGGCCACAGCGAAAGCTGCGTCAACCGCTTCTCCGGTCGCGTGGCCGAATTCATCTATCTGGGCGACCACGTGCGGGTCCGCCTGGAGGTCTGCGGCAAGGCCGACTTCTTCGTGAAGCAGCCGATTGCCGAACTCGACCCGGCGCTGGCCGTGGGCGACGTGGTACCGCTGGGCTGGGAGGTCGAGCACGCACGTGCCCTCGATCCTATCCTGGAAGCCCACTGAGGTTTGCTAACCAACACCCTGCACTGTGGAGAGAATAAGAATGCTCAAACACTTGAAGTTGACCGCTCTGGCACTGGGTCTGTGCACTGCGACCCACGCACTGGCGGCAAGCGATCTCACCGTGATTTCCTTCGGCGGCGCCAACAAGGCGGCGCAGGTCAAGGCCTTCTACGAGCCGTGGGAAAAGGCGGGCAAGGGCAAGATCGTCGCGGGTGAATACAACGGCGAGATGGCCAAGGTGAAGGCCATGGTCGACACCAAGAGCGTGTCCTGGAACCTGGTGGAAGTCGAGTCGCCGGAACTGGCCCGTGGTTGCGACGAAGGGATGTTCGAGGAACTGGACCCCGCTCTGTTCGGCAACGAATCCGACTACGTGCCGGGCGCCATCCAGCCCTGCGGTGTGGGCTTCTTCGTCTGGTCCACGGTCATGGCCTACAACGCCGACAAGCTGAAGACCGCACCGACCAGCTGGAAGGACTTCTGGGATACCAAGAACTTCCCGGGCAAGCGCGGCCTGCGCAAGGGCGCCAAGTACACCCTGGAGTTCGCCCTGATGGCTGACGGCGTGGCGCCGAAGGACGTGTACAAGGTCCTCGCCACCAAGGAAGGCCAGGACCGCGCCTTCAAGAAGCTCGATGAGCTGAAGCCGAACATCCAGTGGTGGGAAGCCGGTGCCCAGCCGCCGCAGTACCTCGCTTCCGGCGACGTGGTCATGAGCTCGGCCTACAACGGGCGCATCGCTGCGGTGCAGAAGGAAAGCAACCTGAAGGTGGTGTGGAACGGTGGTATCTACGACTTCGATGCCTGGGCCATTCCGAAGGGCGCGAAGAACGTAGAGGAAGCCAAGAAGTTCATTGCCTACTCGGTCCAGCCTGAGCAGCAGAAGACCTACTCGGAAAACATCGCCTACGGTCCGGCCAACTCCAAAGCGGTTGCCCTGCTGTCCGACGAGGTCAAGAAGGACATGCCGACCACTCCGGAAAACATCGCCAACCAGGTGCAGATCGACGTAGCGTTCTGGGCCGACAACAGCGAACAGCTGGAACAGCGCTTCAACGCCTGGGCCGCCAAGTAAGACGCCCCATCGGAGCGTCGGCCCCAGGCCGGCGCTCCCCGTTTTCCAAGATTTCCGGAGTTCGCTATGGCCATCGCAGTGCCCATCAAAGAAGGCTCGGGTCCTACCCTCAAGCAGCGTCTGGCGCGTGCCGAGCGGGTCAACCGCTTCAAGGCGCAGGCGTTGATCGCGCCGCTGGCGCTGTTCCTGCTGCTGGTGTTTCTCGTACCGATCGCCGCGCTGCTGTACAAGAGCGTGGGCAACCCCGAAGTGGTGGGCGGCCTGCCGCGTACCGTGGTCGCCGTAGCCGAGTGGGATGGCAAGAGCCTGCCGGGCGAGCCGGTGTACAAGGCGCTGAGCGAAGACCTCGCCGAATCACGCAAGAACCAGACCCTGGGCGACCTGTCCAAGCGTCTCAACATGGAACTGGCCGGCTATCGCAGCCTGCTGGCGAAAACCGCCCGGGCCCTGCCGTTCAAGGCCGAGCCAGCCTCTTATAAAGAAGCCCTGCAGGAGCTCGACGAGCGCTGGGGCGATCCCGCCTACTGGCAGGCGATCCGCCGCAACACCAGCAGCGTGACTCCGTTCTACCTGCTGGCGGCCCTGGACCACCGTATCGATGACCTCGGCGAACTGGCTCCAGCCACCCCGGACCAGTCGATCTACCTGGACATCTTTACCCGAACCTTGTGGATGGGCTTCGTCATCACCGCCATCTGTCTGGTGCTGGCCTACCCCTTGGCCTACCTGCTGGCCAACCTGCCGACCCGGCAGAGCAACCTGCTGATGATCCTCGTGTTGCTGCCGTTCTGGACCTCGATCCTGGTGCGGGTGGCGGCGTGGATCGTGCTGCTGCAGTCGGGAGGCCTGATCAACAGCGCACTGATGGCCATCGGCATCATCGACCAGCCGCTGGAACTGGTGTTCAACCGCACCGGTGTTTACATCTCGATGGTGCACATCCTGCTGCCGTTCATGATCCTGCCGATCTACAGCGTGATGAAGGGCATCTCGCCGACCTACATGCGGGCTGCGATCTCCCTTGGCTGCCATCCCTTCGCCAGCTTCTGGCGCGTGTACTTCCCGCAGACCTACGCCGGCGTCGGTGCCGGGTGCCTGCTGGTGTTCATCATGGCCATCGGTTACTACATCACCCCGGCGTTGCTGGGCAGCCCGAACGACCAGATGGTCAGCTACTTCGTGGCCTTCTACACCAACACCAGCATCAACTGGGGCATGGCGACCGCGCTGGGCGGCCTGCTGCTGCTGGCCACCGTGCTGTTGTACCTGATCTATAGCTGGCTGGTCGGTTCCAGCCGCCTGCGCCTGAGCTGAGGAGCGAATCATGCTGAGTCCGTACATGTCGCCCGTCGAACGGGTGTGGTTCTACAGCTTGCGCATTCTCTGCGGGCTGATCCTGCTGTTCCTGGTGTTGCCGGTGCTGGTGATCATCCCGCTGTCGTTCAACAGCGGCAGCTTCCTGGTCTACCCGTTGCAGGGCTTCTCGTTGCAGTGGTACCACAACTTCTTCGCCTCCGATGAATGGATGCGTGCGCTGAAGAACAGCATCATCGTCGCCCCGGCGGCCACGGTGCTGGCCATGGTCTTCGGCACCCTGGCCTCGATCGGCCTGACCCGCGGGGACTTCCCCGGCAAGTCACTGATCATGGCCCTGGTGATTTCGCCGATGGTGGTGCCGGTGGTGATCATCGGTGTCGCCAGCTACCTGTTCTTCGCCCCGCTGGGCCTGGGCAACAGCTTCCTGTCGCTGATCCTGGTGCATGCGGTGCTGGGCGTGCCATTCGTCATCATCACCGTGTCGGCGACGTTGCAGGGCTTCAACCACAACCTGGTACGTGCTGCGGCCAGTCTGGGGGCCTCGCCGATCACCACGTTCCGCCGGGTGACCCTGCCGTTGATCGCGCCTGGGGTGATCTCGGGGGCGTTGTTCGCCTTCGCCACCTCGTTCGATGAAGTGGTGGTGACCCTGTTCCTGGCCGGTCCCGAGCAGGCGACCCTGCCACGGCAGATGTTCAGCGGCATCCGCGAGAACCTGAGCCCGACCATCGCGGCCGCGGCCACGCTGCTGATCGCCTTCTCGGTGATCCTGCTGCTGACCCTGGAGTGGCTGCGCGGGCGCAGCGAGAAACTGCGGACCCAGCAGCCTTCTTGAGCTTGACTGGCCCCTGCGGGAGCTGGCAAGCCAGCTCCCGCAGGGTTCGCGCCGCTCTTGCGATCCCTGATGTACAATGCGCGCCACCGTGAATTTGCCCAAAGGTGCGCCATGCAGCCCTTCGCTATTGCCCCCTCGATCCTTTCCGCCGACTTCGCCCGTCTGGGCCAGGATGTCGATAACGTGCTGGCCGCCGGCGCCGATATCGTCCACTTCGATGTCATGGACAACCACTACGTGCCAAACCTGACCATCGGCCCGATGGTCTGCTCGGCCCTGCGCAAGTACGGCGTCACCGCGCCGATCGACGTGCACCTGATGGTCAGTCCGGTCGACCGCATCATCGGCGACTTCATCGAGGCCGGCGCCACCTACATCACCTTCCACCCGGAAGCCTCGCAGCACATCGACCGCTCCCTGCAACTGATCCGCGACGGCGGCTGCAAGGCCGGCCTGGTGTTCAACCCGGCCACCAGCCTGGACGCGCTGAAGTACGTGATGGACAAGGTCGACATGGTCCTGCTGATGAGCGTCAACCCGGGCTTCGGCGGGCAGAAGTTCATCCCCGGCACCCTCGACAAGCTGCGCGAAGCCCGCGCCCTGATCGACGCCAGCGGCCGTGATATCCGCCTGGAAATCGACGGTGGCGTCAACGTGAAGAACATCCGCGAGATCGCTGCAGCTGGCGCCGACACCTTCGTCGCTGGTTCGGCAATCTTCAACGCGCCGGACTACAAGGCCGTCATCGACCAGATGCGCGCCGAACTGGCCCTGGCCCGCCCATGAGCGGCTTCGAGCAGCTGTTCCCGCAGAGCCTGCCGAAGCTGGTGATGTTCGACCTGGACGGGACCCTGATCGATTCGGTTCCGGACCTGGCGGCGGCCGTGGACCGCATGCTGCTCGAAATGGGTCGCGCCCCGGCCGGTGTCGCCGCCGTGCGCCAATGGGTCGGCAACGGTGCTCCGGTGCTGGTGCGCCGGGCCCTGGCCGGTGGCCTCGATCACTCGGCCGTCAACGATCATGAAGCCGACTACGGCCTGGAAATCTTCATGCGTGCCTATGGCGAGAGCCATGACCGCACGGTGATCTACCCAGGCGTGCGCGACACCTTGCGCTGGCTCCAGGTCGAAGGCGTGGAAATGGCCCTGATCACCAACAAGCCGGAGCGCTTCGTCGGTCCGCTGCTGGACCAGATGCAGATCGGCCTGTACTTCCGCTGGGTCATCGGCGGTGACACCCTGCCGCAGAAGAAGCCGGACCCGGCTGCGCTGCTGCATGTGATGCACCTGGCCGGCGTCGCGGCGGACGAGGCGCTGTTCGTCGGCGACTCGCGCAGCGACGTGCAGGCGGCGAAAGCCGCGGGCGTCAAGTGCGTCGGCCTGACCTACGGCTACAACCATGGCCGACCGATCAGCGAGGAATCCCCGGCGCTGGTGATCGACGACCTGCGCGCCTTGCTCCCGGTTGCTTCGGTGCAGCCACTGAGCTAACGTTGAGCCCTTCAACTCCCCACCCGGTAGAGATTCCATCGTGGTAGCACCTGGCAAACTCTGGATGAAAGTCATCAAGGCCCTGGCCCGTTGGCGTTGGCGCGCCTGACTTCCTCCAGGCCGGCTCCGATCCGGCACGTTTGCCATTTGTCTTTTCTTGCCCTACCGCCACGAGGCAATCATGACCCGCGAAGAATTCCTGCGCCTGGCCGCTGAAGGCTACAACCGCATTCCCCTGGCCTGCGAAACCCTGGCCGACTTCGACACGCCGCTGTCTATCTATCTGAAACTGGCCGACCAACCCAACTCCTACCTGCTCGAATCGGTGCAGGGCGGCGAGAAGTGGGGGCGCTACTCGATCATTGGCCTGCCATGCCGCACAGTGCTGCGGGTGCATGAGTACCAGGTGCGCATCACCGTCGATGGCGCCGAGACCGAGCGTCACGACGTGGAGGATCCGCTGGCCTTCGTCGAGACCTTCAAGGACCGCTACAAGGTGCCGACCATTGCCGGTCTGCCGCGCTTCAACGGTGGTCTGGTCGGTTACTTCGGCTACGACTGCGTGCGTTACGTCGAGAAGCGCCTGGGCAAGTGCCCGAACCCGGATCCGCTGGGCGTGCCGGACATCCTGCTGATGGTCTCGGATGCCGTGGTGGTGTTCGACAACCTGGCCGGCAAGATGCACGCCATCGTCCTTGCCGATCCGTCCCAGGAAAACGCCTACGAACAGGGCCAGGCGCGTCTGCAGGAACTGCTGGAGCAACTGCGCCAACCGATCACCCCGCGCCGCGGCCTCGACTTCAGCGGCCCGCAGGCTGCCGAGCCGGCCTTCCGCTCCAGCTTCACCCAGGCGGACTACGAACGCGCGGTGGACACCATCAAGGAATACATCCTCGCCGGCGACTGCATGCAGGTGGTGCCGTCGCAGCGCATGTCCATCGACTTCGGCGCTGCGCCGATCGACCTGTACCGCGCCCTGCGCTGCTTCAACCCGACGCCGTACATGTACTTCTTCAACTTCGGCGATTTCCACGTGGTGGGCAGTTCGCCGGAAGTGCTGGTGCGGGTCGAGGACAACCTGGTCACCGTAAGGCCGATCGCCGGTACTCGCCCGCGTGGTGCCACCGAGGAAGCTGACCGGGCGCTGGAAGAAGACCTGCTCTCGGACGAGAAAGAGATCGCCGAGCACCTGATGCTGATCGACCTGGGCCGCAACGACACCGGTCGGGTGTCGGAAGTGGGCTCGGTGAAGCTGACCGAGAAGATGGTGATCGAGCGTTATTCCAACGTGATGCACATCGTTTCCAACGTCACTGGCCAGTTGAAGAGCGGCCTGACCGCGATGGATGCGCTGCGGGCGATCCTGCCGGCGGGCACCCTGTCGGGCGCGCCGAAGATCCGTGCGATGGAAATCATCGACGAGCTGGAGCCGGTCAAGCGTGGTGTCTACGGTGGCGCGGTGGGTTACTTCGCCTGGAACGGCAACATGGACACCGCGATCGCGATTCGTACTGCGGTGATCAAGGATGGCGAACTGCATGTGCAGGCGGGGGGCGGCATCGTCGCCGACTCGGTGCCGGCGCTGGAGTGGGAAGAGACCATCAACAAGCGTCGGGCGATGTTCCGTGCGGTGGCGCTGGCTGAGCAGACTCCCCGCAAGTAAAAGTCGGCCCCAATCGCTGGCAAGCCCACAAGGTTCTCTACTGTCCTTTGGAGCAGCGCGGTACCTGTGGGAGCTGGCTTGCCAGCGATGAGGCCATCAGCAACAACATGGCCTCTTCAGGTCAAAAGTCCAGGCTCAACGCCAAATTGACTCCCTGCTGGGTCAATTCGTCACTGGTCACCCGGTTGTAGCTCCCACGCAACGCTACTCCCGGAGCCAGCTTCTGGCTCACCCCGACACTCACCCGCGTCAGGCTGCTGTGCGGCGTATACCCGGTCAGGGTGAACTCATTCCCCGGCAGGCTGTTGAGGTGCATGGTCAGGTCCTGCCGGTCATCCTCAAACTCATGCTCCTTGGCTACCTCGCCAAACGCCAGCGTCTCCGGGGTCACCTGGAATTTCCCCTGCAGACCCAGGCCCAGCCGGCGCGAATCACGCTTCTGGTCTTCGAAGGTCAGCGCTGTGGCGCGTGAGCCTTGCTCGTTGTAGCCATCCACCCTGATCCGCGCGTAGTCGGCGCTGACGAATGGCGACAGATGCCACGGGCTGCCCGGTTCTGCCAGATCGAAGCCGAGGCGGGCGGACGCGGCGAACAGGTCGCCGTCGGTGTCGCCTTTCTCGCTGCGATCGTTCGGCCCGAGGGCGAAGGTGCGCTTCAGGTCGTCGTAGTCCAGTTTTCCGCCAGTCAGCGCCGCATCGGCCCACCAGCGGTCATGGTTGAACTGGGCGAAGACGGTGGCGAGGTAGCTGTTCAGACGGTAGTCGGAGTCCTGCGCGCCGGCCTCCAGCTTCTGCCGGTAGAAGCCGCCGGCGATGCCGACACGCCAGTTTTCGTCGAGGCGATAGCTGCCACCCACGGTAAGGCTGTAGCCGTGCCCGTCGGCGCTGGCCGAGCTGCTCTGGCTGTCGAGGTCCAGTTTCTGGCCGCTGGCAGCGACGATCGTTTGCCATTGCCCGACGGCTTGCCAGTCGGCCTGCCACTGGTTGCGCAGCTCGCTCTGGTGGGCGTTCAGGGTGCCGTAGGCCATTTCCGGCAGGAGGGTCAGCTCCCAGGGGGCGGAGAGAATCGAGTAACCGTAGTCGGCGATCATCTTCTGGCCGGCGATGGTCGGGTGCACCGAGTCGTTGAACAGCAGCTTGGTCGGATCGGGGTTGGTGCCGCTGGCGCCATACACCGGGTTCTGCGTGCAGCCGTTGCCGCTGTAGCAGGTCTGCAGCAGGTTCTGGTCGGCGGCCAAGCCGAACTGTGCGGGGGCGGCCAGGGCTTCACTGAACAGCAGAGGGATGTTCAGCGGGATGATTTCGGCATCGATCTGCGCCAACTGAGTGACCAGAGTCTGGTTGAACACGGCACCGAGTTGCGAGAAGGTCGTTTGCAGGGGCGTACCGTTGAGCGCCGGAGTCAGCCCGAGATCAGGCAGTAGCCAGACCATGATGTAGCGCGCGCCTGCCTTTTGCAGCGCTTGGGCGCTGGCGGCCAGTTCGGTGGCCGACGTGGCGGCAGCAGCAGGTGAAGTGATCAACCCCTGAAGGAAATCGTTGCCACCACCGGTGAGGTAATACAGCGCATTCGGATCGGCCAGGCGCCCGCCAGCCAGGTAGCCCGGACGTTGGCGCAGCACGGTGCCGGCTCCGGGATTGCCTTGCGGGATTGTCACCACGGATTCACCGACGATGGACTCCAGGATCTGATCGGTACGGTAACCCCCGGTCGCCCAGTTGTTGCCGTCGGGGATCCCGAGCGCGGCATTCACCGCCGAAGTGGATGCATTCAACTGGTCCGCAGGAACGCCCAGGTAGCCGCCGAGAATCATCGACGAAACGGGGGCGAAGGTGCCGTCAGCATTGCGGTTGGTATAACGCTGACTGGAGCCGGGCCTGGTGGGGTCGGGGAACTGGCCGGCGTCGGCGAGGCTGTCGCCGAACACGATCATGGTGGAGTAGGGCGAGGGGGCTGCCATGGCGCTGGAGCAGGCAACGGCCAGCAAGCAGGCGGCGGATTGACGCAGATAACGGCTTTTTCTCATCGCAAGGGTCCTTTTGTCGTTGTTTTCTGGCATTGCGCCGGATGACGGTAGCAAATCCTTCGCTTCATGGCCTGCCGATATTGCGCGCATTGTTTCCGTAAGCTACTGTGCCGAAACGTATGAACGAGACCTACCCCGTGTTGATCGTCAGCAAACTCTTGATGCGCGTTATCAAGGCCCACGCCCGTTGGCGTTGGCGCGCCTGACTTTATCTCCTGCCGGTTTACCGGCCCGTTGTTTTTTGCCTTTCTGAAACGTTTCCACATACCTCTGCAACAGTTCGAAACGACTGGCGGAGGCGGAACTGCATGTCAGCAGTCGGGAAGGCGACCATTCAAAGTCAGTATTCAAGAGGTTGAGCCCAGATGTTACTGATGATCGACAACTACGATTCCTTCACCTACAACGTCGTCCAGTACTTCGGCGAGCTGGGTGCAGAGGTCAAGGTCATTCGCAACGACGAACTGACCATCGAACAGATCGAAGCCCTGCAGCCGGAGCGCATCGTCGTCTCCCCGGGCCCGTGCACCCCGACCGAGGCCGGCGTGTCCATCGCTGCCATCCATCACTTTGCCGGCAAGCTGCCGATCCTGGGTGTGTGCCTGGGCCACCAGTCCATCGGCCAGGCCTTCGGCGGCGACGTCGTGCGTGCCCGCCAGGTGATGCACGGCAAGACCAGCCCGGTTGTCCATGAAGACAAGGGTGTGTTCGCCGGCCTCAACAATCCGCTGACCGTGACCCGCTACCACTCGCTGGTGGTCAAGCGCGAAACCCTGCCGGACTGCCTGGAAATGACCGCCTGGACCGCCCTCGAAGACGGCTCCGTCGACGAAATCATGGGCCTGCGTCACAAGACCCTGAACATCGAAGGTGTACAGTTCCACCCTGAGTCGATCCTCACCGAGCAGGGTCACGCGCTGTTCGCCAACTTCCTCAAGCAGACCGGCGGCCGCCGTTAAGGACTGAGCATGGATATCAAGACTGCCCTGGGCCGCATCGTCGGCCACCTGGACCTGTCCACCGAGGAAATGCGCGATGTGATGCGCGAGATCATGACCGGCCAGTGCACGGAGGCGCAGATCGGCGCCTTCCTGATGGGCATGCGCATGAAGAGCGAGAGCATCGACGAGATCACCGGTGCGGTGTCTGTCATGCGTGAGCTGGCGGACAAGGTCGAACTGGAGACCCTCGACGGCGTGGTCGACATCGTCGGCACCGGCGGCGACGGCGCCAACATCTTCAACGTTTCCACCGGTTCGGCCTTCGTCGTCGCGGCGGCTGGCTGCACCGTGGCCAAGCATGGCAACCGCGCAGTATCCGGCAAGAGTGGCAGTGCCGACCTGCTGGAAGCCGCCGGCATCTACCTGAACCTGACGCCGGTCCAGGTTGCCCGCTGCATCGACAGCGTGGGCATCGGCTTCATGTTCGCCCAGACCCACCACCGTGCCATGAAACACGCCGCCGGCCCGCGCCGCGACCTGGGTCTGCGGACCCTGTTCAACATGCTCGGCCCGCTTACGAATCCGGCTGGTGTAAAGCACCAGGTCGTTGGCGTGTTCACCCAGGCCCTGTGCCGCCCGCTGGCGGAAGTATTGCAACGCCTCGGTAGCAAGCACGTGCTGGTGGTGCATTCGAAGGATGGTCTGGACGAGTTCAGTCTCGCTGCGCCGACTTTCGTTGCCGAACTGAAGAATGGCGCGATCACCGAATACTGGGTCGAACCGGAAGATCTCGGCATGAAGAGCCAGAGCCTGCACGGCCTGGCGGTCAACGGCCCGGAAGAGTCGCTGGCGCTGATCCGCGACGCTATCGGCCGGCGCAAGACCGAAAACGGCCAGAAGGCTGCCGAGATGATCGTCCTCAATGCGGGCGCCGCGCTCTATGCTGCGGATCTGGCAATGACCCTCAAGCAAGGTGTCGAGCTGGCCCATGACGCACTGCACACCGGTCTCGCTCGGGAAAAGATGGAAGAACTGGGCGCCTTTACCGCGGTATTCAAACTGGAG
The DNA here is from genome assembly GCF_059379395.1 of Pseudomonas sp. Con_6. NCBI lineage: Bacteria > Pseudomonadati > Pseudomonadota > Gammaproteobacteria > Pseudomonadales > Pseudomonadaceae > Pseudomonas > Pseudomonas sp. Con_6. The sequence goes on from NZ_CM182011.1 coordinate 712,006, forward strand.
AATGAAGGATGAGTGTCCCGACGGTTCTGGAAAAGATCCTCGCTCGCAAGGTCGAGGAAGTCGCCGAGCGCAGCGCCCGGGTGAGCCTCGCTGAACTGGAGCGCCTGGCCGCTGCCGCCGATGCGCCGCGTGGCTTTGCCAATGCGTTGATCGAGCAGGCCAAGCGCAAGCAACCGGCGGTGATTGCCGAAATCAAGAAGGCTTCGCCGAGCAAGGGCGTGATCCGCGAGAACTTCGTACCGGCGGAAATCGCCGTCAGCTACGAAAAGGGTGGGGCGACCTGCCTGTCGGTGCTGACTGACGTCGATTACTTCCAGGGAGCGGATGCCTACCTGCAACAGGCCCGCGCGGCGGTGAAGCTGCCAGTGATCCGCAAGGACTTCATGATCGATCCGTACCAGATCGTTGAGGCCCGTGCCCTGGGCGCCGACTGCGTGCTGCTGATCGTTTCCGCCCTGGACGACGTGAAGATGGCCGAGCTGGCGGCCACCGCCAAGGGCGTCGGCCTCGACGTGCTGGTAGAAGTGCATGACGGCGACGAGCTGGAGCGTGCGCTGAAGACCCTCGATACGCCGCTGGTCGGAGTCAACAACCGCAATCTGCACACCTTCGAAGTCAGCCTGGAAACTACCCTCGATCTGCTGCCGCGCATTCCTCGCGATCGCCTGGCCATTACCGAGAGCGGGATCCTCAACCGTGCTGATGTCGAGCTGATGGAAATCAACGAGGTCTATTCCTTCCTGGTCGGCGAGGCGTTCATGCGCGCCGAGCATCCTGGGGTGGAACTGCAGCGTCTGTTCTTTCCCGGGCGGGTGGTGCAAGGCCTGAACGGGCTGGACTGATCGATTCGAAGCCGGCGTTTGCCGGCTTTTTCATTTCAGGCTTAAGGCCGGGCTATGGTTTCGTGTACACCGCTGAACCTTGTGGGAGCGGGCGTTGCCCGCGATGAGGCCATCAGCAACAGCACAAGGTAAAAGGAAATAACCCCATGAGCGAACAACCTGTTGCCGTCACCGTCGAAGCCGGGCTGCATGCCGAGCAGGATCTGCTGGCGGCGGTGTGCAAGGGCGAACGCGATCACGGCCTGTTGTTCTGGCGTCCGACCGACCGGGCGTTGGTGATGCCGCGGCGTATGAGCCGGCTGGAAGGATTCGAGGCCGCCTGTGGCGAGCTGGCGATCGCGGGCTGGCCGGTACTGCTACGGGAAACCGGTGGTGAGCCGGTGCCTCAGTCGCCGGCGGTGATCAATATTGCCCTGGTCTACGTGGCACCGCGCAGCGAGGGCGATCAGAACCGGATCGAGAGTGCCTACGAGCGCCTGTGCCTGCCGCTGTGCGAAGTGCTGCGGGAGTGGGGAGGAATGGCCTCCGTAGGCGAGATCGAGGGGGCGTTCTGCGACGGGCGTTACAACGTCAATCTCAATGGCCGCAAGCTGGTCGGCACAGCTCAGCGCTGGCGCCAGGGCCGCGAAGGCAGGCGTCCGGTGGTGCTGGTACATGGGGCGCTGCTGTTGGATAACGAACGCGAGTCGATGGTTGCGGCGGTCAACCGCTTCAATGAGTGCTGCGAGCTGGAGCAGCGCTGTCTGGCTGACAGTCATATCGCCCTGCACGAGGTAGTGCCGGAGGCACCGCTGCTGGTGCGACTGGCCCAGGCCTACGCCCAGACCATCGCAGCCATTGCGCAGGACTAGCGGGTGCCGTAGACCACCATGGTCTTGCCCTTCACGTCCACCAGGTTGCGTTCTTCGAGGTCCTTGAGAACGCGACCGACCATCTCCCGCGAACAGCCGACGATACGCCCGATTTCCTGGCGAGTGATCTTGATCTGCATACCGTCCGGGTGAGTCATGGCGTCGGGCTGCTTGCACAGCTCCAGCAGGCAGCGGGCGACCCGGCCGGTCACGTCGAAGAACGCCAGGTCGCCGACCTTGCGCGTAGTGTTGCGCAGGCGCTGGGCCATCTGGCTGCCCAGGGCATAGAGAATGTCCTGGTCCTGGCGTGCCAGTTCGCGAAATTTCTCGTAGCTGATTTCCGCCACTTCACATTCGGTCTTGGCCCGCACCCAGGCACTGCGCTGCTGTTCCTTGCCCGCTGGTTCAAAAAGGCCGAGTTCGCCGAAGAAATCGCCGCTGTTGAGGTAGGCGATGATCATCTCCCGACCATCGTCGCCCTCGATCAGGATAGTCACCGAACCCTTGACGATGAACGACAGGGTTTCGGCCGTGTCGCCGGCACTGAGGATGTTGCTTTTGGCCGGGAAGCGGCGGCGCTGGCAATGCGCGAGCAGCTTGTCGACGTTCTTGATCTTGGCTGAAAGTGTTGCGGCAACCATGGTTAAGCCCCGAAATACGCGGTCCGTGAGTATTTATAGTTTTGGGATGGGTGCAAAACGCCATCAATTTGGCGTCAGTTTATCAGACACAGCCCCTGTATCGGCATATTTACTCGAACGCTTAAGCCTTTTCGCTTTTGCCCGTAGGGACTAAGCTGGCAGCCATTTTTTCGAGATGCGGAGAGCGGGTTATGAAGGCGCGTATCCAGTGGGCCGGTGAGGCCATGTTTCTGGGCGAATCGGGCAGCGGCCATGTCGTGGTAATGGACGGTCCGCCCGATGCCGGCGGGCGCAACCTGGGCGTGCGGCCGATGGAAATGCTGCTGCTGGGCCTGGGTGGCTGCAGCAATTTCGATGTGGTCAGCATCCTGAAGAAATCCCGCCAGGCCGTGGAAAGCTGCGAAGCCTTCCTCGAGGCTGAGCGTGCCGACGAGGATCCCAAGGTATTCACCAAGATCCATCTGCGTTTCGTGGTCAAGGGCCGCGGCCTGAAGGACGCCCAGGTCAAGCGTGCGGTCGAACTGTCCGCGGAGAAGTACTGCTCGGCGTCGATCATGCTCGGCCGTGCAGGTGTGGATATCACCCACAGTTACGAGATTATCGAACTCGGCTAAGCCTTCAGCGCCGTAGCGCCGGCAGCCATTCCAACAGACTGGCCGGCAATGCGGCGCGCAGTTTCTCGCTGAGCCGTTCGCGGTGCTTCTGGTAGAGCAGGCCGAGACCGATCACCGCCACGCCGATCAGGCTTAGCACCAGCGGAAACAGCAACGACTCGGTGAACACTTCGTACGACAGGTAACCGAGGTAGGCGGCCACCCCCAAGGCGCCGAAGACCATGAACATCGGCCGGCGCAACAGCACCGCGAGCAGCATCAAGCCCACGTTGATCAGGCAGTACAGCGCCTTGCCCACCTCGCTGTCACTGTTCATCGAGGTCAGTCCGCCCCAGAACGCCAGCAATCCAGCCAGGTAGCCCCAGAACGCGTAGTCCCTGCGAGTGCGGCCGTCGATCAGCACGAACACCAGCAGCAAGCCGAGACCGAACCAGAGCGAGACGTTTTGCCGTTGTTCCCAAGTGAACACCTCTCCATAGAACCATTCGCTCAGGTCCATGGACATGAACCACAGGGCCACAGCGATCGGCATGACGATGAAGGGGAAGGGGATCAGGCGGAGCACCAGCAAGCCGGCGCACACCGTGGCCACTTCCATCAGCAGCCAGCCGCCCTGCACATAGCGGTAGTAGTTGTGATAGTCGCTCTGGACATCATCCAGCGGCCAGAAGCCCGTCAGGCGTTCGATCGCGAATACCGCTAGCGGTACGATGCTCACTGCCACTGCAGCCAGTACGCCGCCGGGAATCATCTGGCCACGGCGTTGCATGGCCAGGCCGGCGCCAGTCAGCAGAGTGATGTAGAGAAGGGCGACGCCGAGCAGGGCGCCATCGCCGACGCGCATCCAGGCTTCGCTGAGCAGCCAGCCCATGGCACCCATGATCAGCAGAGCGCCAAGGTAGAAGGCCACATGGGCCAGCTGGAAAGCGGGCTGTTGCTGCGGTTGCTGGCGCAGGAAGCGCAGTAGCGTCTGTTCCTGTTCGGCGCTCAACAGGCCCGCATCAACCGCGCGGGCCAGATCTTTCGCTTCGAAGTGCTCGGCCATGACGGCTCAGATGCGGTAGGTGCTTTTGGTCATGACCTTGGCCATCAGGCTCATGCCGAACTTGACCGGGGCCGGGAAGCGGAAGCCGCCGGCGTCCAGGGCCATGTCGGCGTGGTGTTCCTCGTCGATGCGCATCTGTTCGAGGATCGCCCGGGACTTCTCGTCTTCCGGAGGGATCTGCTCCAGGTGTTCGTCCAGGTGCTTGCACACCTGGTGCTCGGTAGCGGCGACGAAACCCAGGCTGACCTTGTCGCTGATCAGGCCGGCGACCGCGCCGATGCCAAAGGACATGCCGTAGAACAGCGGGTTGAGCACGCTGGGGGAACTGCCCAGCTGGCGAATGCGTTGTTCGCACCAGACCAGATGGTCGATTTCCTCGTCGGCGGCCTGCTCCATCGCCTTGCGCACTTCTGGCAGCTTGGCGGTCAGGGCCTGGCCCTGATAGAGCGCCTGGGCACAGACTTCACCGGTGTGGTTGATGCGCATGAGGCCGGCGATATGGCGGGTCTGCTTATCGTCGAGCTCGGCTTCGGGCTGGATGATCGCAGGAGAAGGACGGGTGGGCTGGCCGCTGAAGGGCAGCAAGGTGCGCATGGCGGTGTCGGCCTGCAGCAACAAGCGGTCGAGCGGCGAGTAGTGACGTTCGGTAGCCATCGGGCACCTCCGCAAGAATGTGCCCGACAGTCTAACTCAATCCCCGTGACAGGGCTTGCGCTGGATCAGCCCGGCGGCCAGTGCATCTGGCGCTGGCCGAGGACGTGCATATGGATGTGGTAGACGGTCTGGCCGCCCAGCTCGTTGCAGTTCATCACGACGCGGAAGCCGTCCTCGCAACCCAGTTCCTTGGCCAGGCGCTGGGCGGTGAACAGGATATGCCCGGCCAGGCCCTTGTCTTCCTCGGTGAGGTCGTTGAGGGTGCGGATCGGCTTCTTCGGGATGACCAGGAAGTGTACCGGCGCCTGCGGGGCGATATCGTGGAACGCCAGGACCTGGTCGTCCTCGTAGATGATCTTCGCCGGGATTTCCCGGTTGATGATCTTGGTGAAGATAGTTTCCACAACGCTTCTCCATGGTGGTGGTCGGGCCCGAGTGTACTCAGCCGGCGCGCCGCCGCCCAGTGGCGATTCGCTTCAGCGCGGGCAGTAGGCCTTGTTGATCACGCCGGCCAGCTTGCGGCTGAGCCAGCGGCCCAGCAGGTGCGGGGCGCGGGCCAGCCAGCGGTTGCGCCGGCCGGGGATGATGATCGCCTGGTTGCGGTCCAGCGCGCGCACCGTGTACAGCGCCACTTCTTCAGGGCTCAGGCAGCGCTTGCTGTTGTCCAGCCGCGGGATGCGCCGGTTCGGCGAGCGCACCGGGCCGGGGCAGAGCACCGAAACCTTGATGCCGGTCTGGCGCAGTTCTTCCCGCAAGCTTTCGGAGAAATGCAGCACGTAGGCCTTGCTCGCGGCATAGCTGCTCATCCACGGCCCCGGGGCGAAGGCGGCCAGCGAGGCGACATTGAGGATCTGCCCGCCGCCCTGCACGGCCATGGCATTGCCCAGGGCATGGCAGAGGCGGGTGAGGGCAAGGATGTTGACCTCGATCAGGTCCTGCTCGTCAGCCCATTCCTGGGCGAGGAAATGTCCGTAGGAGCGAATCCCGGCACAGTTCACCAGCAGGTCGATCTGCCGCTCGCCTTCCTCCAGTTCCAGCAGGAAACCGGACAGGCGCAGCGGCTCGCCGAGGTCGCAGGCGCGGAACAGAACCTCCACGCCGAAACGTTGGGTCAGCTCGATGGCCACGGGCTCGAGCATTTCGCGCTGGCGCGCCACCAGGATCAGGTTGCGCCCCCGCCGCGCCAATGCTTCGGCCAGTGCCAGGCCCAGACCGCTGGAGGCACCGGTGATCATGGCGTAACGGGTCATGCAGTTCTCCAGGGGCGGGGGCGTTCGAAAGGGCGAGTAGTCTACAGCGAGTGCGGGACAAAGGCTGCCCCGTCAACGCGGCCATTGCGTGGCCAAACGATTCGCTTTCTGCAGCGCGTGGCGGTACTCGTTGTCGAGGCGGGCGATCAGCTGATCCACCGGCAGTTGCGCGTCGATATCGCCCACGCCCTGACCTGCGGACCATACGGTTTTCCAGGCCTTGGCTTCCTCGTGGATCGGCTTGAGCTGGATTTCTCCGCCTTTCGCCAGGTTGGCCAGGTCGTAACCGGCCTTTTCCAGGCTCTGGCGCATGAAACTTGCGGGAACGCCGGACACTACTGGGGTGTGGACGATATCGGCGGCCCGGGCTTCCAGCAGCATGGCCTTGTATTCCGCCGAGGCCTGGCTTTCCTGACTGGCGATGAAGTGCGTGCCAAGGTAGGCCAGGTCGGCGCCCATCAGTTGGGCGGCGAGGATCTCGTGGCCACGGTTGAGGCAGCCGGCGAGAAGCAGGGTCTTGTCGAAGAATTGGCGGATCTCGCTGACCAGGGCGAACGGGCTCCAGGTCCCGGCATGCCCGCCGGCACCGGCGGCGACGGCGATCAGACCGTCGACCCCGGCCTGGGCGGCCTTTTCCGCATGGCGGCGGGTGGTGACATCGTGAAACACCAGGCCGCCGTAGCTGTGCACGGCGTCCACCACTTCCTTGACCGCGCCAAGGCTGGTGATGATCACCGGCACCTTGTGCTCGATGCACACTGCCAGGTCGGCCTGCAGGCGCGGATTACTCTGGTGGACGATCAGGTTCACCGCGTAGGGCGCGGGATTCTCCAGGTCGGCCAGGCCGGCATCGATTTCCTCCAGCCAGGCCTTGAAACCGGCGGTGTCACGCTGGTTCAGCGCGGGAAAACTGCCCACCACGCCATTGCGGCAACAGGCCAGGACCAGTTGCGGGTTCGAGATCAGAAACATCGGTGCCGCCACCACGGGCAGGCGCAGGCGTTGTTCGAGCAGAGCGGGCAATGACATGGCAGGTTCTCGCGTTGGAGGTGGCTACTGTCAGAACGGCTTGACGACCACCAGAATTACGATGAGCAGGAGGAACAGCACGGGTACTTCGTTGAACCAGCGGAAATAGGTGTGGCTGCGGTTGTTTTCGCCGCGGGCGAAGCGCTTCACGTTGGCACCGCACATGTGATGGTAGCCGGTGAGCAGGATCACCAGGGTCAGCTTGGCGTGCAGCCAGCCCTGACTCAGCCATCCGGGGGTCAGGATCAGCATCCAGATGCCGAAGACGAACGCGGCGATCATCGCCGGGCCCATGATGAAGCGGTACAGCTTGCGCTCCATGACCACGAAGCGGTCGCGGCTGATCTGGTCTTCGCTGGCGGCGTGGTAGACGAACAGGCGCGGCAGGTAGAACAGGCCGGCAAACCAGCAGACGATGCTGACGATGTGCAGGGCTTTGATCCAGAGGTACAGCATGTTTTTTATTCCTTGGCGATTCACGGTCGTCAGATAGTAGTAAATCGGTGCCGCGCCCGTCATCTCAACGGTTGTGGGCGTCATCCGCGCCCCCTATCATCACTGGTTTTCCAGTCGGTTCGTTGATAGGGGGCAATTCATGGTCAAGGTGGGTATCGTCGGCGGCACGGGTTACACCGGTGTCGAGTTGCTGCGTCTGCTGGCACAGCATCCTCAGGCGGAAGTCGCCGTCATCACCTCGCGCTCGGAAGCGGGCCTGGCGGTGGCCGACATGTACCCGAACCTGCGAGGCCATTACGACGGCCTGGCCTTCAGCGTGCCGGACACCAAGACCCTGGCCGCCTGCGACGTGGTGTTCTTCGCCACTCCGCATGGCGTTGCCCATGCCCTGGCTGGCGAACTGCTGGCGGCCGGGACCAAGGTCATCGACCTGTCCGCCGACTTCCGCCTGCAGGACGCCGACGAATGGGCCAAGTGGTACGGCCAGCCGCATGGCGCTCCCGAGCTTCTGAAGGACGCGGTCTACGGCCTGCCGGAAGTCAACCGCGAGCAGATCCGCCAGGCGCGCCTGATCGCCGTGCCGGGTTGCTATCCGACCGCCACCCAGCTGGGCTTCCTGCCGCTGCTGGAAGCGGGCATCGCCGATAACTCGCGGCTGATTGCCGACTGCAAGTCGGGCGTCAGCGGCGCTGGCCGTGGTGCCAGCGTCGGTTCGCTGTTCTGTGAAGCGGGCGAGAGCATGAAGGCCTACGCGGTGAAAGGTCACCGTCACCTGCCGGAAATTCGCCAGGGTCTGCGTCGTGCGGCCGGTGGCGACGTAGGCCTGACCTTCGTGCCGCACCTGACCCCGATGATCCGCGGCATCCACTCGACCCTGTACGCCACCGTCGCTGATACCTCGGTCGACCTGCAGGCGCTGTTTGAGAAGCGCTACGCCGACGAGCCGTTCGTCGACGTAATGCCTGCCGGCAGCCATCCGGAAACCCGCAGTGTGAAGGGCGCCAACGTCTGCCGTATCGCCGTGCACCGTCCGCAGGGCGGCGACCTGGTAGTGGTGCTGTCGGTCATCGACAACCTGGTGAAGGGCGCTTCCGGCCAGGCGGTACAGAACCTCAACATCCTCTTCGGCCTCGACGAGCGCCTGGGCCTGTCCCACGCTGGCTTGCTGCCGTAACGGTTATCACATCAGGTTGCGAGCGACGCTTATACCTTTCGCTCGTAGCCTGATGCCGCTTCTATAGTTGACCGATTTTCTAGGGGAAGCGGATAATGCGCGCCATCACGCAATGGCGGCATAACGCCGGGAGATATTCAGCATGAGCGTCGAATCCTTCACCCCTTCGGCTTTGCAGTTCACGCACAACGCCGCGCACAAGGTGAAGACCCTGGTTGACGAAGAGGGCAATGATCGTCTGAAGTTGCGGGTTTTCGTGACGGGCGGTGGCTGCTCCGGCTTCCAGTACGGCTTTACCTTCGATGAAGATGTCGCTGAAGACGACACCATCGTCGAGCGCGAGGGCGTGTCCCTGGTGGTCGACCCGATGAGCTTCCAGTACCTGGCCGGTGCCGAGGTGGACTACCAGGAAGGCCTGGAAGGTTCGCGTTTCGTCATCAAGAACCCGAACGCCACCACCACCTGCGGGTGTGGTTCCTCGTTCTCGATCTGATACGCCGGGATCTTTTGCTGACGCCGCGCCCATGCGCGGCGTTTTGCTTTCTGATGTTTACGCCGGGTAGATGGCGCCGAGCACACGCAGGCCGCGGGCACCGGTGACGCTGGGGCGGTTGCCGGCGATGCCTTCCAGGCAGCAATGGGCCAGCCAGGCGAAGGCCATGGCTTCGACCCAGTCCGGATCGACGCCGAATTGCGCGGTGCTGCTGACCCTGGCCTTGGGCAGCAGGGCGGCCAGCCGGGCCATCAGTGCGCCGTTGTGGGCGCCGCCGCCACAGACCAGCAGGACCTGGGTGTCGTCCTGGGCCTTTTGCAGCGAATCGACGATGCTCAGGGCGGTCAGTTCAAGCAGGGTCGCCTGGACATCCTCGTCGGCGCAGGCCGGCTGGGTGCTCAGGTGATGCTGTAGCCATGGCAGGTTGAACAGCTCGCGACCGGTGCTCTTGGGGCCGGTGCCAGCGAAGAACGGGTCGCTCAGCAGGCTGCCCAGCAGGCCCGGCAGGATCTTGCCGCTGGCGGCCCAAGCGCCGTTGGCGTCGTAGCCGAGGCCCCGTTTCTCGTTGATCCAGGCATCCAGCAGCACGTTGCCGGGGCCGCAGTCGAAACCGCTGACCGGCTTTTCCTGTTCGATCAGGCTGAGGTTGCTGAAACCGCCGACGTTGAGCACCGCAAGGCGTTCGCCCTGGGTATTGAACAGTGCGTCGTGGAAGGCTGGGACCAGTGGTGCGCCCTGTCCGCCGGCGGCGACGTCGCGCCGACGGAAGTCGCCGACCACGGTGATGCCGGTCAGCTCCGCGAGCAGGGCAGGGTTGCCGATCTGCACGGTGAAGCCGCGGGCGGGTTCGTGGCGGATGGTCTGGCCGTGGCTGCCAATGGCGCGGATGTCTTCGGGGCGCAGGTTCTGCGCGGCGAGAAGGTCGGCGATGCCCTGTGCCGCTAGACGTACCCATTCGGCTTCGGCCAGGGCGGCGCGGGCGATCTCGTCGGGGCCGCTGGCACACAGGCCGAGCATGGCCAGGCGCAGCGCTTCTGGCATGGGGATGTAGTGGCTGGCGAGTAGCGAGACGCGCGGTGCCTGTTCGATCAAGGCGATGTCCAGCCCGTCGAGGCTGGTGCCGGACATCACTCCCAGGTAAAGGGCCATGGGTCAGCGCTTGTTCATGGCCAGCATGGTGGCCTTTTCCTGGTCCATACGTGCCATCAGCGGTTGGCTCAGTTGCATGAAGCGCTGGCGCTCGGCCTTGGCGATCGGGTCGGCCATCGGCAGCTTCTGGCCCAGCGGGTCGACGTGCACGCCATTGACCTGGAACTCGTAGTGCAGGTGCGGACCAGTGGACAGGCCGGTGGTGCCGATATAGCCGATCACCTGGCCCTGCTTGACGCTGCTGCCGGTCTTCACGCCTTTGGCGAAGCCCTGCATGTGCCCGTAAAGGGTCTGGTAGGTGCTGCCGTGCTGGATGATCACGGTGTTGCCGTAGCCACCGCGACGTCCGGCCAGCAGGACCTTGCCGTCACCGGCTGCCTTGATCGGCGTTCCGCGTGGCGCGGCATAGTCAACGCCCTTGTGCGCGCGGATCTTGTTCAGGATCGGGTGCTTGCGGCCGGCGGAGAAGCGTGAGCTGATGCGGGCAAAGTCTACCGGGGTACGGATGAACGCCTTGCGCATGCTGTTGCCGTCGGCGGTGTAGTAGCTGGTGGTACCGGCCTTGTTGGTGTAACGCACGGCACTGTAGGTCTTGCCGCGGTTGGTGAAACGCGCGGACAGGATGTTGCCGGTGCCGACGACCTTGCCGTCGACCATCTTCTGTTCGTAGATCACGTCGAATTCGTCGCCCTGGCGGATGTCCTGGGCGAAGTCGATGTCGTAGCCGAAAATGTTGGCCATATCCATGGTCATGTTGTGCGACAGGCCGGCACGCTGCGCCGAGGCCGACAGCGAGCTCTTGATCACGCCATGCACGTAGGCGGAGCGGGTGACCGGCTTGGTCACCTCGCGGTTGAAGGCATAACCGTTGGCACTCCTGGTCAAGCGGATGGTTTCGAGATCGCTTACCTTGCTGTGCAGGCTGGCCAGTTGGCCATCCTTGTCCAGTTCGATCTGCAGTACCTGGCCATGCTTGAGCTGGCTGAACTGCTTCGCCTGCTTGTTGCTGGCGAGCACTTCGTGCACGGCGCTGGCAGGCAGACCGAGCTTGGCGAACAGCGTCGACAGGGTGTCACCGCGGGCCACGGTCACTTCACGGTGGCCAGGCTCCTTTGCGGAGGTCTCCTCGGCGACGTCTTGTGCTTTCGGTTCGGGTTCGGCCTTGGCGGCCTCTTCGCCAGGGGCTTCGGCGCTGTCGATCTGGGCGAAAGGCGAGGCGCTGGTTTCTTCGGCGGCCAGTGGCTGTTCGGGCTGAGCCTTGAGTTGCTCGGCCGGGGCTTCCAGTTCCAGGTTGAGAGTAGTCCGTTTGGCTTCGACTTCGCTGGATGGGAATACCAGCAAGGCCAGGCTGAGCAAGGCGGCGATGCCGCTTGCGGCCAACAGGTGACTCTTCGGATAAAGCGGAGGCGCTTTAGTCGGTTCGTTGGTCATGGGTGAATTGACTTTGAAAAAAGGTGAAATGGAAAAGATGAATGACATGATGAAGATGAAATAACTGTATAAAATATAACCAAATCCCTTCCAAAGCAAGCAGCGCAGACGTCAGCAAGTGCTACGTGGGTCACATCCGGCCCATGATCTTGTAATTGATGGCTGATCTTGTATGGTTGGGGCCCTTTAGAATCTGAGCCTGCGGGTCTGTTTATGAAGTCGGTTGAAGAGCAGCTAGCGCTGATCAAGCGTGGAGCGGAAGAGGTACTGGTCGAGTCCGAACTGGTCGAGAAACTAAAGCGTGGCCAGCCACTGCGCATCAAGGCGGGTTTCGACCCTACCGCACCTGACCTGCATCTGGGCCATACGGTGCTGATCAACAAGCTGCGCCAGTTCCAGGACCTCGGTCACCAGGTGATCTTCCTGATCGGTGACTTCACCGGCATGATCGGTGATCCGAGCGGCAAGAGCGCCACTCGCCCGCCGCTGACCCGCGAGCAGGTGCTGGACAATGCCGAGACCTATAAACAGCAGGTTTTCAAGATTCTCGACCCAGCCAAGACCGAGGTGGCCTTCAACTCCACCTGGATGGACAAGCTGACCCCGGCCGACTTTATCCGACTGGCGTCGCAGTACACCGTGGCACGCATGCTCGAGCGCGACGACTTCGACAAGCGCTACACCAGCAACCAGCCGATCGCCATCCACGAGTTCCTCTATCCGCTGGTGCAGGGTTATGACTCGGTGGCGTTGAAGGCGGACGTCGAGCTGGGTGGCACCGACCAGAAGTTCAACCTGCTGATGGGGCGCGAGCTGCAGCGTGGTTATGGTCAGGAGGCTCAGAACATCGTGACCATGCCGCTGTTGGAAGGTCTTGACGGCGTTAAGAAGATGTCCAAGTCGCTGGGCAACTACGTCGGCATCCAAGAAGCGCCTGGCGTGATGTACAGCAAGCTGGTGTCGATCCCTGATACCTTGATGTGGCGCTATTTCGAGCTGCTCAGCTTCCGCACCATGGAAGAGATTGATGGCTTCCGTGCCGAGGTTGCAGCAGGTGCCAACCCGCGTGACATCAAGATCAAACTGGCCGAAGAAATCGTTGCTCGCTTCCATGGCGAAGAAGCAGCGGCCAACGCTCACCGTGCTGCGGGTAACCGCATGAAGGACGGCGAGCTGCCGGAAGATCTGCCGGAAGTTGAAGTGACCGCTGCGGAAGACATGCCGATCTCTGCCGTGCTGAACAAGGCTGGCCTGGTGAAAAACTCCGCAGCTGCCCGTGACCTGCTGGCGGCCGGCAGTGTGCGCATCGACGGTGAAGTGGTTGATCGCGGCTTTGTCTTCGCGCTGGGCAAGACCCATGTCTGCC
>NZ_CM182011.1:730000-2520000 GCF_059379395.1 Pseudomonas sp. Con_6
GGTGGTTCTGTATGGAAGGGCCATCGCTCAACGGATAAAAGGTACTCCGGGGATAACAGGCTGATACCGCCCAAGAGTTCATATCGACGGCGGTGTTTGGCACCTCGATGTCGGCTCATCACATCCTGGGGCTGAAGCCGGTCCCAAGGGTATGGCTGTTCGCCATTTAAAGTGGTACGCGAGCTGGGTTTAGAACGTCGTGAGACAGTTCGGTCCCTATCTGCCGTGGACGTTTGAGATTTGAGAGGGGCTGCTCCTAGTACGAGAGGACCGGAGTGGACGAACCTCTGGTGTTCCGGTTGTCACGCCAGTGGCATTGCCGGGTAGCTATGTTCGGAAGAGATAACCGCTGAAAGCATCTAAGCGGGAAACTTGCCTCAAGATGAGATCTCACTGGAGCCTTGAGCTCCCTGAAGGGCCGTCGAAGACTACGACGTTGATAGGTTGGGTGTGTAAGCGCTGTGAGGCGTTGAGCTAACCAATACTAATTGCCCGTGAGGCTTGACCATATAACACCCAAGCAATTTGAGTGAAGCCGGAAGGCGCGCCAGATTGCGGTGTTGTGAAGACGAAATGACCGAAAATTTGCGACTCACACATCACATACCCGATTTGTCGTGGCGTCGAAAGACGAGACGGCACAAAGAATTTCTTGACGACCATAGAGCGTTGGAACCACCTGATCCCATCCCGAACTCAGCAGTGAAACGACGCATCGCCGATGGTAGTGTGGAGCTTCTCCATGTGAGAGTAGGTCATCGTCAAGATTAAATTCCGAAACCCCTATCTGCGTAAGCAGGTAGGGGTTTTGTCTTTTACGCTCGAAAAAGTCGGCGTGAATCTTTGATCGATTCTTGCTCGAATCCGTTGCCGCGCCTGCGCCAAATCTGCGGCTGCCGGGATGCTGCTTTCTATGCAATCTCCCCGGGCATGGCTATCATGCCTGCCTCATTGTGTATCGAGATTCGCATGCTGAAGTTGTTAACGCTCCTCAAGGATGGTCGATTCCATTCCGGTGAAGCCCTGGGGGCTGCGTTGGGGGTAAGTCGCAGTGCTGTCTGGAAGCAATTGCAGCTCCTTGAGTCGGAACTGGGTCTGGCGGTGTACAAGGTTCGCGGCCGTGGTTATCGGTTGGCGGCGCCCTTGATGCTGCTCGATGCGGACAAGATCGACCAGATGACCAGCAACGGCTCGTGGCCCGCCTTCATCCACGACGAAATCGACTCCACCAATGCCGAAGCTTTGCGCCTGGTCGCTAGCGGCCAGGCCGCGCCATTCCTTGTGCTGGCCGAGCGGCAGAGCGCGGGGAGAGGGCGTCGTGGCCGTGCCTGGTTGAGCCCGTTCGCCCAGAATCTCTATTACAGTCTCGTGTTGCGCGTGGAAGGTGGCATGCGCCAGCTTGAAGGCTTGAGCCTGGTGGTCGGCTTAGCGGTAAGGCAGGCGTTGCTTTCCCTCGGTGTTGCCTCGGCGGGCCTGAAGTGGCCGAATGACGTGCTTGTGGATAACCGTAAGGTCGCCGGTATTCTCCTGGAACTGGTCGGTGATCCGGCAGATGTCTGCCACGTCGTTCTCGGCATTGGCATTAATGTCAATATGCAGGAGGCCGAGATCGATCAGGCCTGGACCTCGTTGCGCCTCGAAAGTGGGCAACTGGTTAATCGCAATCAGCTTGCGGCTCTGCTTGGCGACAACCTTCGGGATTATCTGGCTCGCCATCGCGAGCACGGCTTCTCCGCGCTGCAGAATGAGTGGGAGCAGGCCCACCTTTGGCAGGGGCGTTCCGTCTCTCTGATCGCCGGCTCTACCAGCATCGATGGGACGGTACTGGGTGTCGATCGCCAGGGCGCGTTGCGACTCGATGTGAATGGTGTGGAAAAAAGTTTTAGTGGTGGAGAGCTCAGTTTGAGGTTGCGCAATGATTCTTGAGCTCGATTGTGGGAACAGTTTCATCAAGTGGCGGATCATTCGCCGTGCTGACGCCGCCGTCATGGCGGGTGGCGTAGTCGATTCGGACAAAGCATTGCTTCTGGCGATCGAAGCTACTGGCCTGGCTCCAGAATTCTGCCGTCTGGTGAGCGTACGGAGTGAGAATGAAACCAGCGTGTTGGTAGATGCTCTGGTGGCGACATTTTCGCTTGAGGTGAGAAAGGCTGGGCCTGCACGCGAGCTCGGTGGTGTTCGCAATGGCTATGAGGATTACGAGCGGCTGGGGCTCGATCGCTGGTTGGCTCTCCTGGGTGGTTATCACCTGGTCAAGCGTGCTTGCGTGGTGATCGACCTAGGTACCGCGGTGACTTCCGACTTCGTGAGTGCGGACGGCGAGCACCTCGGAGGCTTCATATGTCCGGGTATGCCGCTGATGCGTAATCAGCTGCGTACCCATACACGAAGGATTCGCTACGATGACGCTTCTGCGGAGCAGGCGTTGTCCAGTCTGACGCCTGGGCGAGCAACCGTCGAGGCGGTCGAGCGGGGTTGCATGCTGATGCTGCATGGCTTCGTCCTGACTCAGGTCGAGCAGGCTCGTGCGCTGTGGGGTGAAGAGTTCACCTTGTTCATCACCGGGGGGGATGCGCCCTTGGTGAACCAGGTGGTGCCATCGGCCCAGGTTGTCCCTGATCTGGTATTCGTTGGGCTTGCCATCGCTTGTCCATTGGGCTGAGGTGCGTATGCGTTGGTTGTTTCTTCTGCTGCTGGTGCTGAATGTCTTCTATTACGTCTGGCACCAGCAGGAAGCTCCACTCAAGGCCAAGGAGGTCGAGTCGCTTTCTCTCTATAAGGGAAGTCAGCAGGAAATCCAGTTGCTGAGCGAGGCCAAGCAGGCGAAACCCGAGAAAGATTGCCTGTACCTGGGTGGGTTGGCGACGCCCGAAGTCCTCGAGGCGCTGCGTCAGCGCCTGATTACCCTGGATGTCGCCTCTAGGAAGGTGGTGGGAAAGCTGATGGACAACCCCGGTTGGTGGTTGCAGATCCGCCCCGAAAGCCGACGTTTGCTGGACGAAACCCTGGTCAGCAGTCTTTCCCGTGATTTCAATGACTTAAAGAGTAAAATAATGCAGTGCGAGGGTATTGCAACTGTCGAATAGTTTGCATAGAATGGCGCCCGCTTCACAGGGATAACCACTAAGTGGCTGAACTGCGAAGTTGCTGTCAAAGAAGCTAACCTCAAGATTTTAAAGAGAAAAAGCTTGACAGTGGGGCGGCAAAGATAGAGAATGCCGACCAAGCTCAGGAGGGGTTCCCGAGCGGCCAAAGGGATCAGACTGTAAATCTGACGTCTACGACTTCGAAGGTTCGAATCCTTCCCCCTCCACCAGTTTAGCGAGAGCTGCAAGCTCCGCGGGTATAGTTTAGTGGTAGAACCTCAGCCTTCCAAGCTGATGATGCGGGTTCGATTCCCGCTACCCGCTCCAGATTGTGGCTGTTGCAAAAAGTGTTTCGCTCTTGTAGCTCAGTTGGTAGAGCACACCCTTGGTAAGGGTGAGGTCAGCGGTTCAAATCCGCTCAAGAGCTCCATATAACAAGGCAGATATGAAAATATCTGCCTTTGTTTTAATGGTTGGTATCGCAGCTTAATTCTTCTGTTGGAGGATGGTATCGATGGCTAAGGAAAAGTTTGAACGTAACAAGCCGCACGTTAACGTCGGCACCATTGGTCATGTTGACCATGGCAAGACTACGTTGACTGCTGCGCTGACTCGCGTTTGCTCCGAGGTTTTCGGTTCGGCTCGTGTTGAATTCGACAAGATCGACTCGGCTCCAGAAGAGAAGGCTCGTGGTATCACCATCAACACTGCGCACGTAGAGTATGACTCGAACGAGCGTCACTACGCGCACGTTGACTGCCCAGGTCACGCTGACTACGTCAAGAACATGATCACCGGTGCTGCCCAGATGGACGGCGCGATCCTGGTTTGCTCGGCCGCCGATGGTCCGATGCCGCAAACTCGTGAGCACATCCTGCTGTCCCGTCAGGTTGGCGTTCCGTACATCGTTGTCTTCCTGAACAAGGCTGACATGGTTGACGACGCTGAGCTGCTGGAACTGGTCGAGATGGAAGTTCGTGACCTGCTGAGCACCTACGATTTCCCGGGCGACGACACTCCGATCATCATCGGTTCCGCTCTGATGGCCCTGAACGGCCAAGACGACAACGAGATGGGCACCACCGCGGTCAAGAAGCTGGTCGAGACCCTGGACAGCTACATTCCGCAACCGGAGCGCGCTATCGACAAGCCGTTCCTGATGCCAATCGAAGACGTGTTCTCGATCTCCGGCCGCGGCACCGTTGTTACCGGTCGTGTAGAGCGCGGCATCGTCCGCATCCAGGAAGAAGTCGAGATCGTTGGTCTGCGTGACACCACCAAGACTACCTGCACCGGCGTTGAAATGTTCCGCAAGCTGCTGGACGAAGGTCGTGCTGGCGAGAACTGCGGCGTTCTGCTGCGTGGCACCAAGCGTGACGACGTTGAGCGTGGTCAGGTTCTGGCCAAGCCAGGTTCGGTCAAGCCGCACACCAAGTTCACCGCAGAAGTCTACGTTCTGAGCAAGGAAGAAGGCGGTCGTCACACTCCGTTCTTCAAAGGCTACCGTCCACAGTTCTACTTCCGTACCACAGACGTGACCGGTAACTGCGAACTGCCGGAAGGCGTAGAAATGGTTATGCCAGGCGATAACATTCAGATGACTGTTACCCTGATCAAAACCATCGCGATGGAAGAAGGTCTGCGTTTCGCCATTCGTGAAGGCGGTCGTACCGTCGGCGCCGGTGTCGTAGCTAAGATTATCGAATAAGTAGTTGATTTATCTCTATCAGGCCGGTATAGTGGCCGGCCTGATTAAGCTTTTAGGTCAGTAGCTCAATTGGCAGAGCGACGGTCTCCAAAACCGTAGGTTGGGGGTTCGATTCCCTCCTGACCTGCCAGATTCTCTCGTGTATCTGGCTTTCTTTTCACAGGATCCTTCCGTATGACTTCCAAGTCTGAAGCCCAAGACTCTCGCTTTGATCTGCTCAAGTGGCTTGCTGTTGTTGCTTTGGTAGTTGTAGGGGTTGTTGGTAACCAGTATTACTCTGCGTCGCCAATCCTGTATCGCGTAATCGTCCTGCTCGTTCTGGCTGCTGCTGCTGCGTTCGTCGCGCTGCAGACTGTCAAGGGCAAGTCGTTTTTTGCGCTGGCTAAGGAAGCTCGCACCGAGATTCGTAAGGTCGTATGGCCAACCCGCCAGGAGACTACCCAGACCACGTTGATCGTTGTGGTTGTGGTGCTGGTCATGGCGCTGCTGTTGTGGGGGCTTGATTCCCTGCTCGGCTGGTTGATTTCCTTGATTGTTGGCTAAGGGTGTCCTGTGGCTAAGCGTTGGTATGTTGTGCATGCTTACTCGGGTTACGAGAAGCATGTAATGCGCTCGCTGATCGAGCGCGTGAAGCTGGCAGGCATGGAAGACGGCTTCGGCGAAATTCTGGTTCCCACTGAAGAAGTGGTTGAAATGCGTAATGGCCAGAAGCGCAAAAGCGAGCGCAAGTTCTTCCCAGGCTATGTGCTGGTCCAGATGGAAATGAACGAAGGGACTTGGCACTTGGTCAAGGATACCCCTCGTGTAATGGGCTTCATTGGCGGTACGGCAGACAAGCCGGCCCCGATTACCGACAAGGAAGCTGATGCTATCCTGCGTCGCGTGGCTGACGGCAGCGACAAGCCGAAGCCGAAAACCCTGTTCGAGCCAGGTGAAGTGGTTCGTGTTATCGATGGTCCGTTCGCTGATTTCAACGGCACTGTCGAAGAGGTTAACTACGAGAAGAGTCGTCTGCAGGTTGCAGTGCTCATTTTCGGTCGCTCTACCCCGGTAGAGCTCGAGTTCAGCCAGGTCGAAAAGGTCTAGTTGGGCGAAGCATCCCACACCCCGCAGCCTTGCGCTGCGGGGTTTTTTCGTCACCGGGATAAAACGCAAGTAAACCGGGGAGCCGCCAGGCGATCGTACCCGATATTGGAGTAGCTCATGGCTAAGAAGATTCAGGCTTACATCAAGCTGCAAGTAAAGGCCGGCCAGGCCAACCCAAGCCCACCCGTTGGTCCAGCACTGGGTCAACACGGTGTGAACATCATGGAATTCTGCAAGGCCTTCAACGCCCGTACCCAGGGTCAAGAGCCAGGTCTGCCGACTCCTGTGATCATCACTGTCTACAGTGACCGCAGCTTCACTTTCGAAACCAAAAGCACCCCTGCTTCGGTTCTGCTGAAAAAGGCCGCCGGCCTGACCAGCGGTTCGGCTCGTCCGAACACCGTCAAAGTCGGTACTGTGACCCGTGCTCAGCTGGAAGAGATCGCCAAGACCAAGTCTGCCGACCTGACCGCTGCTGACCTGGATGCAGCCGTGCGTACCATCGCCGGTTCTGCTCGCAGCATGGGCCTCAACGTGGAGGGTGTGTAATGGCTAAGCTGACCAAGCGCCAAAAGGCCATCGCTTCCAAGCTGGAAGCTGGCAAAGTCTACAACTTCGAAGAAGCAGCAACCCTGCTGGCTGAACTGTCCGCAGTGAAGTTCACCGAGTCCTTCGACGTTGCCGTCAACCTCGGCGTTGACCCACGTAAATCCGACCAGGTCGTTCGTAGCGCTACCGTGCTGCCACACGGCACTGGCAAGACCGTACGTGTTGCCGTCTTCACCCAGGGTCCAGCTGCTGAAGCCGCTCTGGCTGCCGGCGCTGACCGCGTAGGTATGGACGATCTGGCTGCCGAAATGAAAGGCGGCGACCTGAACTATGACGTCGTCATCGCCTCCCCGGATGCCATGCGCGTTGTAGGTCAACTGGGTCAGGTCCTGGGTCCTCGCGGCCTGATGCCTAACCCGAAAGTCGGTACCGTGACTCCTGACGTGGCCACTGCGGTCAAGAACGCCAAGGCTGGTCAGGTTCGTTATCGCACCGACAAAAACGGTATCATTCATACCTCCGTTGGCAAGGTCGGCTTCGAAGCCGTCAAGCTGAAGGAAAACGTTGAAGCCCTGATCGCTGACCTGAAGCGTATCAAGCCAGCTTCCTCGAAAGGTATCTACGTCAAGCGCGTTACCCTGAGCACCACCATGGGCCCAGGTCTGGTCATCGACCAGAGCTCGCTGAACGCTTAAGAAGCGGCGGGGCGAGCAATCGCCTCATCGTTTAAAAAATTGGGGTCCCTGCCT
This sequence comes from Pseudomonas sp. Con_6, assembly GCF_059379395.1. Classification (NCBI taxonomy): domain Bacteria; kingdom Pseudomonadati; phylum Pseudomonadota; class Gammaproteobacteria; order Pseudomonadales; family Pseudomonadaceae; genus Pseudomonas; species Pseudomonas sp. Con_6. Next base: position 737,179 of record NZ_CM182011.1, read on the forward strand.
GGCGGGGGCTATCCAAGACCGTAGGCGGCGCAAGCCTTAAACCTCAAGCCTACGCAGATGGTGCTCCCGATTCGTTATCGAATCAGACACCAAAACGACATCCGGTCTCGGCTGGATGAAACGGTAGAAACCAGGAGTAAACCCGTGGCAATTAAACTCGAAGACAAGAAGGCCATCGTCGCTGAAGTCAACGAGGCTGCCAAAGTCGCTCTGTCCGCTGTCGTGGCTGATGCCCGTGGTGTGACTGTAGGCGCAATGACCGGACTCCGTAAAGAGGCTCGTGAAGCTGGCGTTTACGTACGTGTCGTACGTAACACCCTGCTCAAGCGCGCTGTTGCTGACACTGAATTCAGTGTCCTCAACGACGCCTTCACCGGCCCGACCCTGATCGCTTTCTCCAACGAGCACCCGGGCGCAGCCGCCCGTCTGTTCAAAGAGTTCGCCAAGGGTCAGGACAAGTTCGAGATCAAGGCAGCTGCGTTTGACGGCAAATTCATTGCCGCTAACCAGATCGACGTGTTGGCTACCCTGCCGACCCGCGACGAAGCCATCGCGAAGCTGATGAGCGTTATCCAAGGCGCCACCAGCAAGCTGGCCCGCACCCTGGCAGCCATTCGCGACCAGAAAGAAGCTACCGCTGCCTAAGGCGCGGAAACTCCTTTCAACTCATACGTTTAATTTGATGGCTGCGTAGCTGTCACCCCAATACAGGATTGAAGTCATGTCTCTGACTAACGAACAAATCATCGAAGCAATCGGCCAGAAAACCGTTCTGGAAATTGTTGAGCTGATCAAGGCAATGGAAGAAACCTTCGGCGTTACCGCTGCTGTTGCCGCTGCTGGCCCAGCTGCTGCCGCTGCCGTTGTTGAAGAACAAACCGAGTTCAACGTTGTTCTGACCGAAGCTGGCGACAAGAAAGTCAACGTGATCAAGGCTGTTCGTGAAATGACCGGTCTGGGTCTGAAGGAAGCCAAAGAGAAAGTCGACGGCGCTCCTCAAACTCTGCTGGAAGGCGTTTCGAAAGAAGCCGCTGAAGACGCGAAGAAGAAGCTGGAAGAAGCAGGCGCTAAAGTCGAAGTCAAGTAATTTCGACCTTGCGACTCCAGCCCGAGCGTTAAGCGAACGGCTGAGGCTGGTGGCTATGGCCACCGGCCTTTTTCCGTTATTGGTAGTCGGCCGTGCCGTCACCAGTGACGAGCGGTATCCACCACGAACGGTGGCGCAAACCAAGGGGTTTGCACGATTTTCTGGCTGCTCCCGCCGGGAGGAGCCAAACAAGCAGGTGACCAAGCTGGGGAACGCTGATGGCTTACTCATACACTGAGAAAAAACGTATCCGCAAGGACTTTAGCAAGTTGCCGGACGTCATGGATGTGCCTTACCTCCTGGCCATCCAGCTGGATTCTTATCGTGAATTCCTGCAGGCGGGAGCGACCAAGGATCAGTTCCGCGACGTCGGCCTGCATGCGGCCTTCAAGTCGGTTTTCCCGATCATCAGCTACTCCGGCAATGCTGCCCTGGAGTACGTTGGCTATCGTCTGGGCGAGCCGGCGTTTGATGTCAAAGAGTGCGTACTGCGTGGCGTGACCTATGCCGTTCCGCTGCGGGTAAAAGTGCGCCTGATCATTTTCGACAAAGAATCGTCGAACAAAGCGATCAAGGACATCAAAGAGCAAGAAGTCTACATGGGTGAAATTCCCCTGATGACTGAAAACGGTACCTTCGTAATCAATGGTACCGAACGTGTGATCGTTTCCCAGTTGCACCGCTCGCCAGGTGTGTTCTTCGACCACGATCGTGGCAAGACCCACAGTTCCGGCAAATTGCTGTACTCGGCGCGTATCATTCCTTACCGCGGTTCGTGGCTGGACTTCGAGTTCGACCCGAAAGATTGCGTATTCGTCCGTATCGACCGTCGCCGCAAGCTGCCGGCCTCGGTTCTGCTGCGCGCGCTGGGCTACAGCACCGAAGAGGTTCTGAACGCCTTCTACACCACCAACGTCTTCCACCTGGGTGACCAGAAGCTGAGCCTTGAACTGGTTCCGCAGCGTCTGCGTGGTGAAGTCGCGGTGATGGACATCCAGGACGAGACCGGCAAGGTCATCGTCGAGCAGGGTCGTCGTATCACTGCGCGTCACATCAACCAGATCGAAAAGGCTGGCGTCAAGCAGCTGGACGTTCCAATGGAATACGTCCTCGGCCGCACCACTGCCAAGGCCATCGTGCACCCGGCTACCGGCGAGATCCTGGCTGAATGCAACACCGAGCTGACCACCGACCTGCTGATCAAGATCGCCAAGGCCCAGGTTGTCCGCATCGAGACCCTGTACACCAACGACATCGACTGCGGTCCGTTCATCTCGGATACCCTGAAGATCGACTCCACCAGCAACCAACTGGAGGCGCTGGTCGAGATCTATCGCATGATGCGTCCTGGCGAGCCGCCAACCAAGGATGCCGCCGAGACCCTGTTCAACAACCTGTTCTTCAGCGCCGAGCGTTACGATCTGTCCGCCGTCGGCCGCATGAAGTTCAATCGTCGTATCGGTCGTACCGAGATCGAAGGTTCGGGCGTGCTGAGCAAGGAAGATATCGTCGAGGTCCTGAAGACCCTGGTCGACATCCGTAACGGCAAAGGTATCGTCGACGACATCGACCACCTGGGTAACCGTCGCGTCCGTTGCGTCGGCGAGATGGCCGAGAACCAGTTCCGCGTTGGCCTGGTGCGTGTAGAGCGCGCGGTCAAGGAACGTCTGTCGATGGCCGAAAGCGAAGGCCTGATGCCACAGGACCTGATCAACGCCAAGCCGGTTGCGGCGGCGGTGAAAGAGTTCTTCGGCTCCAGCCAGCTCTCGCAGTTCATGGACCAGAACAACCCGCTCTCCGAGATCACCCACAAGCGTCGTGTCTCCGCACTCGGCCCAGGTGGTCTGACCCGTGAGCGCGCCGGCTTCGAAGTCCGTGACGTACACCCGACCCACTACGGTCGCGTCTGCCCGATCGAGACCCCTGAAGGTCCGAACATCGGTCTGATCAACTCCCTGGCGGCCTATGCCCGTACCAACCAGTACGGCTTCCTGGAAAGCCCGTACCGCGTGGTGAAAGAGGGTGTGGTCACCGACGACATCGTGTTCCTGTCGGCGATCGAAGAAGCGGATCACGTCATTGCACAGGCTTCGGCTGCAATGAACGAGAAGAAGCAGTTGATCGACGAGCTGGTTGCGGTGCGTCACCTGAACGAATTCACCGTCAAGGCACCGGAAGACGTGACCCTGATGGACGTTTCGCCGAAGCAGGTAGTTTCGGTCGCGGCGTCGCTGATTCCGTTCCTCGAGCACGACGACGCCAACCGTGCGTTGATGGGTTCGAACATGCAGCGTCAGGCTGTACCGACCCTGCGTGCCGACAAGCCGCTGGTAGGTACCGGCATGGAGCGCAACGTTGCCCGTGACTCCGGCGTCTGCGTCGTGGCTCGTCGTGGCGGCGTGATCGACTCCGTCGATGCCAGCCGTATCGTCGTTCGCGTAGCCGACGACGAAGTCGAAACCGGTGAGGCCGGTGTTGACATCTACAACCTGACCAAGTACACCCGCTCCAACCAGAACACCTGCATCAACCAGCGTCCGCTGGTGAATAAAGGTGACGTGGTTCAGCGCGGTGACATCATGGCCGACGGCCCGTCCACCGACATGGGTGAACTGGCACTGGGCCAGAACATGCGCATCGCGTTCATGGCGTGGAACGGCTTCAACTTCGAAGACTCCATCTGTCTGTCCGAGCGTGTGGTTCAGGAAGACCGCTTCACCACGATCCACATCCAGGAGCTGACCTGTGTGGCTCGTGATACCAAGCTTGGCCCAGAGGAAATCACCGCGGACATTCCGAACGTGGGTGAGGCTGCGCTGAACAAGCTGGATGAAGCCGGTATCGTCTACGTGGGTGCCGAAGTCGGCGCGGGTGACATCCTGGTCGGCAAGGTCACGCCTAAAGGCGAAACCCAGCTGACTCCGGAAGAGAAGCTGCTGCGCGCGATCTTCGGTGAGAAGGCCAGCGACGTGAAGGACACTTCCCTGCGCGTGCCAACCGGCACCAAGGGTACCGTCATCGACGTACAGGTCTTCACTCGTGATGGCGTCGAGCGCGACAGCCGCGCGCTGTCCATCGAGAAGATGCAACTGGACGAGATCCGCAAGGACCTCAACGAAGAGTTCCGCATCGTCGAAGGCGCGACCTTCGAGCGTCTGCGTTCGGCTCTGAACGGCCAGGTGGTCGACGGTGGCGCGGGCCTGAAAAAAGGCACCGTGATCGACGACGAAGTCCTGAACGGTCTGGAGCACGGCCAGTGGTTTAAACTGCGCATGGCTGAAGATGCACTGAACGAGCAGTTGGAAAAGGCTCAGCAGTACATCGTCGACCGTCGCCGTCTGCTGGACGACAAGTTCGAAGACAAGAAGCGCAAGCTGCAGCAGGGCGATGACCTGGCACCGGGCGTACTGAAGATCGTCAAGGTCTACCTGGCAATCCGCCGTCGCATCCAGCCGGGCGACAAGATGGCCGGTCGTCACGGTAACAAGGGTGTGGTCTCGGTGATCATGCCGGTCGAAGACATGCCGCACGACGCCAACGGTACTCCGGTCGACGTCGTACTGAACCCGCTGGGCGTACCTTCGCGTATGAACGTTGGCCAGATCCTCGAAACCCACCTGGGCCTGGCGGCCAAGGGGCTGGGCGAGAAGATCAACCGCATGCTCGAAGAGCAGCGCAAGGCCGCGGAACTGCGTGGCTTCCTGACCGAGGTCTACAACGAGATCGGTGGTCGTCAGGAGAGCCTGGAGTCGTTCACCGACCAGGAGATCTTCGAGCTGGCGAACAACCTGAAGAAGGGCGTGCCGATGGCCACCCCGGTCTTCGACGGTGCCAAGGAGCGCGAAATCAAGGCCATGCTGAAACTGGCAGACATGCCGGAAAGCGGCCAGATGGAGCTGTTCGACGGCCGTACCGGCAACAAGTTCGAGCGTCCAGTGACCGTTGGTTACATGTACATGCTCAAGCTGAACCACTTGGTGGACGACAAGATGCACGCGCGTTCCACTGGTTCTTACAGCCTGGTTACCCAGCAGCCGCTGGGTGGTAAGGCGCAGTTCGGTGGTCAGCGTTTCGGGGAGATGGAAGTGTGGGCGCTGGAAGCATACGGCGCGGCATACACCCTGCAAGAAATGCTCACAGTGAAGTCGGACGACGTGAACGGCCGTACCAAGATGTACAAGAACATCGTGGACGGCGATCACCGTATGGAGCCGGGCATGCCCGAGTCCTTCAACGTGTTGATCAAAGAGATCCGTTCGCTCGGTATCGATATCGATCTGGAAACCGAATAACACGTGACGCGAATCGGGAGCGCGGCTGATACAGCGCGCTCCCTGCTCCGCCAGGAGGAAAGGCCTTGAAAGACCTACTGAATTTGCTGAAAAACCAGGGTCAAGTCGAAGAGTTCGACGCCATCCGTATCGGACTGGCCTCGCCTGAGATGATCCGTTCGTGGTCGTTCGGTGAAGTTAAAAAGCCGGAAACCATCAACTACCGTACGTTCAAGCCTGAGCGTGACGGCCTGTTCTGCGCCAAGATCTTTGGCCCAGTCAAGGACTACGAGTGCCTGTGCGGTAAGTACAAGCGCCTGAAACACCGCGGTGTGATCTGCGAGAAGTGCGGCGTCGAAGTCGCCCTGGCCAAGGTTCGTCGTGAGCGCATGGCGCACATCGAGCTGGCTTCGCCGGTTGCCCACATCTGGTTCCTGAAGTCCCTGCCGTCCCGTATCGGCCTGCTGATGGACATGACCCTGCGTGATATCGAGCGCGTTCTCTACTTCGAGAGCTATGTCGTTATCGACCCGGGCATGACCACCCTGGAAAAAGGCCAACTGCTGAACGACGAGCAGTACTTCGAAGCGCTGGAAGAGTTCGGTGACGATTTCGACGCCCGCATGGGTGCCGAGGCTGTCCGCGAGCTGCTGCACGCTATCGACCTGGAGCACGAGATTGGCCGCCTGCGCGAGGAAATTCCGCAGACCAACTCGGAAACCAAGATCAAGAAGCTGTCCAAGCGTCTGAAACTGATGGAGGCCTTCCAGGGTTCTGGCAACCTGCCTGAGTGGATGGTCCTGACCGTTCTGCCGGTTCTGCCGCCAGACCTGCGTCCTCTGGTTCCGCTGGATGGCGGTCGCTTCGCGACTTCCGACCTGAACGACCTGTATCGTCGGGTGATCAACCGTAACAACCGTCTGAAGCGCCTGCTCGACCTGTCTGCGCCGGACATCATCGTGCGCAACGAAAAGCGCATGCTGCAGGAAGCGGTCGACGCCCTGCTCGACAACGGTCGCCGTGGTCGTGCAATCACTGGTTCGAACAAGCGTCCTCTGAAATCCCTGGCCGACATGATCAAGGGTAAACAGGGTCGTTTCCGTCAGAACTTGCTCGGTAAGCGTGTTGACTACTCTGGCCGTTCGGTAATTACCGTAGGTCCGACCCTGCGTCTGCACCAGTGCGGTCTGCCGAAGAAGATGGCTCTCGAGCTGTTCAAACCGTTCATTTTCGGCAAGCTGGAAATGCGTGGCCTGGCGACCACCATCAAGGCGGCCAAGAAGATGGTCGAGCGCGAGCTGCCAGAGGTGTGGGACGTTCTCGCCGAAGTGATTCGCGAACACCCCGTACTGCTCAACCGTGCACCGACCCTTCACCGTCTGGGTATCCAGGCGTTCGAGCCGGTGCTGATCGAAGGCAAGGCAATCCAGCTGCACCCGCTGGTCTGTGCCGCGTACAACGCCGACTTCGACGGTGACCAGATGGCAGTTCACGTGCCGCTGACGCTGGAAGCCCAGCTGGAAGCGCGCGCGCTGATGATGTCGACCAACAACATCCTGTCGCCAGCCAACGGTGAGCCGATCATCGTTCCGTCGCAGGACGTGGTACTGGGTCTGTACTACATGACCCGTGAAGCCATCAACGCCAAGGGCGAAGGTCGTGTGTTCGCCGACCTGCAGGAAGTCGACCGCGTATTCCGCGCCGGCGAAGCCGCCCTGCACGCGAAGATCAAGGTTCGTATCAACGAAACCGTGAACGACCGTGATGGCAACAGCGTCAAGAACACCCGCATCGTCGACACCACCGTCGGCCGTGCCCTGCTGTTCCAGGTAGTGCCGGCCGGCCTGTCGTACGACGTGGTCAACCAGCCTATGAAGAAGAAGGCGATCTCCAAGCTGATCAACCAGTGCTACCGCGTGGTTGGTCTGAAAGAGACCGTGATCTTCGCTGACCAGCTGATGTACACCGGTTTTGCCTATTCGACCATTTCCGGCGTTTCGATCGGTGTTAACGACTTCGTTATCCCGGACGAGAAAGCCCGCATCATCGGTACCGCTACCGACGAAGTGAAGGAAATCGAGAGCCAGTACGCCTCCGGCCTGGTAACCCAGGGCGAGAAGTACAACAAGGTCATCGACTTGTGGTCGAAGGCGAACGACGAAGTGTCCAAGGCGATGATGGCCAACCTCTCGAAAGAGAAGGTTATCGACCGCGAGGGCAAGGAAGTCGAGCAGGAGTCCTTCAACTCCATGTACATGATGGCTGACTCCGGTGCCCGGGGTTCGGCTGCCCAGATTCGTCAGTTGGCCGGTATGCGTGGTCTGATGGCGAAGCCGGACGGCTCCATCATCGAGACGCCGATCACCGCGAACTTCCGTGAAGGTCTGAGCGTACTCCAGTACTTCATCTCGACTCACGGTGCTCGTAAAGGTCTGGCGGATACCGCGTTGAAGACCGCGAACTCCGGTTACCTGACCCGTCGTCTGGTAGACGTTGCCCAGGACCTGGTCGTGACCGAGATCGACTGCGGCACCGAGCAGGGTCTGCTGATGACCCCGCACATCGAAGGCGGCGACGTTGTAGAGCCGCTGGGTGAGCGTGTACTGGGTCGTGTGATTGCCCGTGACGTGTTCAAGCCTGGCACCGACGACGTGATCGTTCCGGCCGGTACCCTGGTCGACGAGAAGTGGGTCGAGTTCATCGAGCTGAACAGCATCGACGAAGTGATCGTGCGTTCGCCGATCAGCTGCGAAACCCGATACGGCATCTGCGCCAAGTGCTACGGTCGTGACCTGGCTCGTGGTCACCAGGTGAACATCGGTGAAGCTGTCGGCGTTATCGCTGCACAGTCGATCGGTGAGCCGGGTACCCAGCTGACCATGCGTACGTTCCACATCGGTGGTGCTGCAAGCCGGACCTCGGCTGCCGACAGCGTCCAGGTGAAGAACGGCGGTATGGTCCGTCTGCACAACCTGAAGCAGGTCGAGCGCGCCGACGGCAACCTTGTCGCGGTATCGCGTTCCGGCGAGCTGGCCATTGCCGACGAATTCGGTCGTGAGCGCGAGCGCTACAAGCTGCCTTACGGTGCGGTGATTTCGGTCAAGGAAGGTGAGAAGGTCGACGCTGGCGCCATCGTTGCCAAGTGGGACCCACACACCCACCCGATCGTTACCGAAATGAAAGGTACCGTGACCTTCGTGGGCATGGAAGAAGGCATCACGATCAAGCGCCAGACCGACGAACTGACTGGTCTGACCAACATCGAGGTTCTGGACGTCAAGGATCGCCCTGCCGCAGGCAAGGAAATCCGTCCGGCAATCAAGATGGTCGATGCCAACGGCAAGGATCTGCTGCTGCCAGGTACCGACGTACCGGCCCAGTACTTCCTGCCGGCCAACGCCCTCGTCGGTGTGGCTGACGGTGCCCAGATCGGCGTCGGTGACGTTATCGCGCGTATCCCGCAAGAAACGTCGAAGACCCGTGACATCACCGGTGGTCTGCCACGCGTTGCCGACCTGTTCGAAGCGCGTCGTCCGAAGGAAGCGTCGATCCTGGCGGAAGTCAGCGGTACCATCGCATTCGGTAAAGAGACCAAGGGCAAGCGCCGTCTGGTCATCACCCCGAACGACGGTAGCGATCCGTACGAGGAGCTGATTCCGAAGTGGCGTCACCTGAACGTCTTCGAAGGCGAACAAGTGAACCGCGGTGAAGTCATCTCCGACGGCCCGAGCGATCCGCACGACATCCTGCGTCTGCTGGGTGTGAGCGCGCTGGCGAAGTACATCGTCAACGAGATCCAAGACGTTTACCGTCTGCAGGGCGTGAAGATCAACGACAAGCACATCGAGACCATCCTGCGTCAGATGCTGCGTAAAGTTGAAATCACCGAGTCCGGTGACTCCAGCTTCATCAAGGGCGACCAGATGGAGCTGACCCAGGTGCTGGTCGAAAACGAGCGCCTGGCTACCGAAGACAAGTTCGTGTCGAAGTTCTCGCGCGTACTGCTCGGTATCACCAAGGCCTCGCTGTCCACCGAGTCGTTCATCTCGGCGGCCTCCTTCCAGGAGACCACCCGTGTTCTGACCGAAGCGGCGGTAACCGGCAAGCGCGACTACCTGCGCGGCCTGAAAGAGAACGTGGTCGTGGGTCGCCTGATCCCGGCCGGTACCGGTCTGGCTTACCACAGCGAGCGCAAGCGTCGCCGTGATGCCGACAAGCCGCTGCGCGTAAGTGCCAGTGAGGTGGAAGCCGCACTGACCGAAGCGCTGAACTCCAGCGGCAACTGACAGACTGGGTGAAGCCCCGGCACAACTTCTCCGAAATTCGGCGACATGATTTGTCGCCGATGACCGGGGAGGGCGAGCCGGGGCTTCGTCTTGACTGCGTACAAGATCCTCTTTAGACTCTTGTACCCCTAAATTTGGTAGGGCTCTGTCCTGCCAATTTTTGCTTTTCTTGCAAGACAATAGCGTCGCAAGACAATCAGTGGAGCTAGTAGATGGCAACTATCAACCAGCTGGTACGTCAGCCGCGTAAGCGTATCGTCGAGAAATCCGACGTTCCTGCGCTGCAGAACTGCCCGCAACGTCGTGGCGTGTGCACCCGCGTGTACACCACCACGCCGAAAAAACCTAACTCGGCACTGCGTAAAGTATGCCGTGTGCGTCTGACCAACGGTTTCGAGGTTTCCTCGTACATCGGTGGTGAAGGCCACAACCTGCAAGAACACAGCGTCGTCCTGATCCGTGGCGGCCGTGTAAAAGACTTGCCAGGTGTTCGTTACCACACTGTTCGCGGCTCTCTGGATACCTCCGGCGTTAAAGGCCGTAACCAGGGTCGTTCGAAGTACGGTACCAAGCGTCCGAAGTAATCGGTCGTTTGCAGCAGTTCATTCATTTTATTGAGTCGATAAGAGTAAGGTCGGGCGTGAACTCCATGAGTTGGATGTCCCGGGCTAACCTGAAGACCGTTTGAGGGCTTATCAATGCCAAGACGTCGTGTAGCAGCCAAGCGTGAGATCCTGGACGATCCGAAATACGGAAGCCAGATCCTCGCCAAGTTCATGAACCACGTGATGGAAAGCGGCAAGAAGGCCGTAGCCGAGCGCATCGTTTACGGTGCCCTGGATACCGTCAAAGCACGCAAGAACAGCGATCCCCTGGAAATCTTCGAGAAAGCTCTCGACGCCATCGCTCCGCTGGTCGAAGTGAAGTCGCGCCGTGTTGGCGGTGCTACTTACCAGGTTCCTGTTGAAGTTCGTCCATCCCGTCGTAACGCGCTGGCAATGCGCTGGCTGGTAGACTTCGCCCGCAAGCGCGGCGAGAAGTCCATGGCGCTGCGCCTGGCTGGCGAGCTGCTGGATGCTGCTGAAGGCAAGGGTGCTGCAGTCAAGAAGCGTGAAGACGTGCACCGTATGGCTGAAGCCAACAAGGCTTTCTCGCACTATCGCTTCTAATTCAAGCATCAATCTTTTTGCGAGGGCTTTATGGCTCGTACTACAGCAATTAACCGCTACCGTAACATTGGTATCTGTGCCCACGTTGACGCGGGCAAGACTACCACTACCGAGCGGATCCTGTTCTACACAGGTCTGAGCCACAAGATGGGCGAGGTGCACGACGGCGCCGCGACCACCGACTGGATGGTGCAGGAGCAGGAGCGGGGTATCACCATTACCTCCGCTGCCGTTACCACCTTCTGGAAAGGTTCCCGTGGTCAGTACGACAACTACCGCGTAAACGTCATCGATACCCCCGGCCACGTTGACTTCACTATTGAAGTAGAGCGTTCGCTGCGTGTGCTCGACGGCGCGGTCGTTGTGTTCTGCGGCACCTCCGGTGTCGAGCCTCAGTCCGAAACCGTATGGCGTCAGGCCAACAAGTACGGCGTTCCACGTGTCGTCTACGTGAACAAGATGGACCGCGCCGGTGCCAACTTCCTGCGCGTCGTTGGTCAGATCAAGAACCGTCTGGGTCACACCCCGGTTCCTGTTCAGCTGGCCATCGGTTCGGAAGAGAACTTCCAGGGCCAGGTCGACCTCATCAAGATGAAGGCGATCTACTGGAACGACGACGACAAGGGCACCACCTATCGCGAGGAAGAAATTCCTGCCGATATGCTCGAGCTGGCAGAAGAGTGGCGCGCCAACATGGTCGAAGCCGCTGCAGAAGCCTCCGAAGAGCTGATGAACAAGTACCTTGAAGAAGGTGAGCTGACCGTCGAAGAGATCAAGGCAGGCCTGCGTGCGCGCACCCTGGCCAGCGAGATCGTTCCGGCCGTCTGCGGTTCGTCCTTCAAGAACAAGGGTGTTCCTCTGGTTCTCGACGCCGTTATCGACTTCCTGCCTGCTCCGACCGAGATCCCTGCAATCCAGGGTATCCACCCGGACAGCGTCGAAGACGAAAACGCACCGAAAATCGAGCGTCACGCAAGCGACGACGAGCCATTCTCGGCTCTGGCGTTCAAGATTGCCACCGACCCGTTCGTTGGTACCCTGACCTTCGTGCGCGTCTACTCGGGCTTCCTGAGCTCGGGCGACTCCGTGATCAACTCGGTCAAGGGCAAGAAAGAGCGCGTTGGTCGTATGGTGCAGATGCACGCCAACCAGCGTGAAGAAATCAAAGAAGTTCGCGCGGGCGACATCGCGGCTCTGATCGGCATGAAGGACGTCACCACCGGTGACACCCTGTGTGACGCAGACAAGCCTGTCATCCTCGAGCGCATGGACTTCCCTGAGCCTGTAATTTCGGTTGCCGTTGAGCCGAAAACCAAGCAGGACCAGGAAAAGATGGGTATCGCACTGGGCAAGCTGGCTCAGGAAGACCCGTCGTTCCGTGTCAAGACCGATGAAGAAACCGGTCAGACCATCATCTCCGGTATGGGTGAGCTGCACCTGGACATCCTCGTTGACCGCATGAAGCGCGAGTTCAACGTCGAGGCCAACATCGGCAAGCCACAGGTTTCGTACCGCGAGAAGATCACCAAGGACAACGTCGAGATCGAAGGCAAGTTCGTTCGTCAGTCCGGTGGTCGCGGTCAGTTCGGCCATTGCTGGATCCGCTTCTCGCAGCCTGCTGTGGACGAGAAGGGCAACATCACCGAAGGCCTGGAGTTCGTCAACGAGGTTGTAGGTGGTGTGGTTCCTAAGGAATACATCCCGGCGATCCAGAAAGGTATCGAAGAGCAGATGAAGAACGGCGTTGTCGCCGGCTATCCGCTGATCGGCCTGAAGGCAACCGTGTTTGATGGTTCCTACCACGACGTCGACTCCAACGAGATGGCGTTCAAGGTGGCGGCCTCCATGGCGACCAAGCAGCTGGCCCAGAAGGGCGGCGGTGTTGTGCTTGAGCCGATCATGAAGGTTGAAGTGGTAACCCCAGAAGACTACATGGGTGACGTGATGGGTGACCTGAACCGTCGTCGTGGTCTGATCCAGGGTATGGAAGACTCGGTTTCCGGCAAGGTTATCCGTGCTGAAGTTCCGCTGGGAGAGATGTTCGGTTACGCGACCGACGTCCGTTCCATGTCTCAGGGTCGCGCAAGCTACTCCATGGAATTCTCCAAGTACTCCGAAGCTCCGTCGAACATCGTCGAAGCACTCGTTAAAAAACAAGGCTAATCCAGCCCTTTAGGCAAGAGGTTCACTGTCGTGGCTAAAGAAAAATTCGAACGTAACAAACCGCACGTCAACGTTGGCACCATCGGTCACGTTGACCACGGTAAAACCACTCTGACTGCAGCTCTGACCCGCGTCTGCTCCGAGGTTTTCGGTTCGGCTCGTGTTGACTTCGACAAGATCGACTCGGCTCCAGAAGAGAAGGCTCGTGGTATCACCATCAACACTGCGCACGTAGAGTATGACTCGAACGAGCGTCACTACGCGCACGTTGACTGCCCAGGTCACGCCGACTACGTCAAGAACATGATCACCGGTGCTGCCCAGATGGACGGCGCGATCCTGGTTTGCTCGGCCGCCGATGGTCCGATGCCGCAAACTCGTGAGCACATCCTGCTGTCCCGTCAGGTTGGCGTTCCGTACATCGTTGTCTTCCTGAACAAGGCTGACATGGTTGACGACGCTGAGCTGCTGGAACTGGTCGAGATGGAAGTTCGTGACCTGCTGAGCACCTACGATTTCCCGGGCGACGACACTCCGATCATCATCGGTTCCGCTCTGATGGCCCTGAACGGCCAAGACGACAACGAGATGGGCACCACCGCGGTCAAGAAGCTGGTCGAGACCCTGGACAGCTACATTCCGCAACCAGAGCGCGCTATCGACAAGCCGTTCCTGATGCCAATCGAAGACGTGTTCTCGATCTCCGGTCGCGGCACCGTTGTTACCGGTCGTGTGGAGCGTGGCATCGTCCGCATCCAGGAAGAAGTCGAGATCGTTGGTCTGCGTGACACCACCAAGACTACCTGCACCGGCGTTGAAATGTTCCGCAAGCTGCTGGACGAAGGTCGTGCTGGCGAGAACTGCGGCGTTCTGCTGCGTGGCACCAAGCGTGACGACGTTGAGCGTGGTCAGGTTCTGGCCAAGCCAGGTTCGGTCAAGCCGCACACCAAGTTCACCGCAGAAGTCTACGTTCTGAGCAAGGAAGAAGGCGGTCGTCACACTCCGTTCTTCAAAGGCTACCGTCCACAGTTCTACTTCCGTACCACTGACGTGACCGGTAACTGCGAACTGCCGGAAGGCGTAGAAATGGTTATGCCAGGCGATAACATTCAGATGACTGTTACCCTGATCAAAACCATCGCGATGGAAGAAGGTCTGCGTTTCGCCATTCGTGAAGGCGGTCGTACCGTCGGCGCCGGCGTCGTAGCCAAAATCATCGAGTAATCTCGATCGGTTGAAAAAGCCCCCGCTCAGCGGGGGCTTTTTTATTGGGTTGACACCCAATAGGGGCGTCTATAGAATCACGCCTCCTTTTAACGGGCGTAGTGCGCCCGGTGGGAATAGCAGCCTGGAGTCTGAAATCCAATGCAAAATCAGCAAATCCGTATCAGGTTGAAGGCATTCGACCATCGCCTGATCGACCAATCTACCCAGGAAATCGTGGAAACCGCGAAACGTACTGGTGCTCAGGTGCGTGGTCCAATTCCACTGCCTACTCGCAAAGAGCGGTTCACCGTTCTGGTCTCCCCGCACGTCAACAAAGACGCGCGTGACCAGTACGAGATCCGTACTCACAAGCGCGTCCTGGACATTGTCCAGCCAACGGATAAAACCGTTGACGCTCTTATGAAGCTTGATCTTGCGGCAGGTGTGGAAGTGCAGATCAGCCTCGGCTAAGACTCGGGTCTTAGTCGTGTAACGCTCTGAAATGGGCGGCCATAGCGGGTGAAAGCCCCGTACACTCATGAGGTTTACAACATGACTATTGGTGTAATCGGTCGTAAGTGCGGTATGACCCGCATTTTCACCGAAGAAGGTGTCTCCATTCCGGTCACGGTCATTGAGATCGAGCCGAATCGTGTCACCCAGTTCAAATCTGAAGAAACCGATGGCTACCGTGCAGTGCAAGTCACTGTTGGTGAGCGTCGTGCTTCGCGCGTGACTGCCGCTCAGGCAGGTCACTTCGCCAAAGCGAACGTTGCCGCTGGTCGCGGTGTCTGGGAATTCCGTCTTGAAGAAGGCGAGTACCAGGCTGGCGACTTGATCAATGCTGAACTCTTCGCTGCGGGCCAACTGGTAGACGTTACCGGTCAGTCCAAGGGTAAAGGCTTTGCCGGTACCATCAAGCGCTGGAACTTCCGCGGTCAAGACAACACCCACGGTAACTCCGTTTCCCACCGCGTCCCGGGCTCTATCGGCCAGTGCCAGACTCCTGGTCGTGTATTCAAGGGCAAGAAAATGTCCGGTCACATGGGCGCCGAGCGCGTGACCGTTCAGTCCCTGGAAGTAGTGCGCGTCGACGCTGAACGCAATCTGTTGCTGGTCAAGGGTGCCGTTCCTGGCGCTACTGGCGGTGATGTTGTTGTGCGTCCGGCTGTCAAGGCTCGCGGGTAAGGGGAAACTGACATGCAACTTAATGTAAATGACGCTCAGGCGATCGAAGTTTCTGAACTGACCTTCGGTGGCGAATTCAACGAGACGCTGGTACACCAAGCAGTCGTGGCCTACATGGCCGGCGGCCGTCAGGGCACCAAGCAGCAAAAGACCCGTTCCGACGTGGCTGGTGGTGGTAAGCGCCCATGGCGTCAGAAGGGTACTGGTCGTGCTCGTGCTGGTACCACTCGTGGTCCGATCTGGCGTGGCGGTGGCGTGACCTTCGCAGCTCGTCCTCAAGATCACTCGCAGAAGCTCAACAAGAAGATGTATCGCGCAGCAATGCGTTCGATCCTCTCCGAGCTGGTGCGTAGCGACCGTCTGGTCGTGGTTCAGGACTTCGCTGTTGAAGCGCCGAAAACCAAAGACCTGCTGAACAAGCTGAACGGCATGGGTCTGAGCGACGTGCTGATCGTTTCGGACGCCGTTGATCAGAACCTGTACCTGGCCGCTCGCAACCTGCCACACGTCGACGTACGTGACGTGCAAGGTTCCGACCCAGTCAGCCTGATCGCCTACGAAAAAGTGTTGATCACTGTTTCGGCCGTGAAGAAATTCGAGGAGCTGCTGGGATGAACCAGGAACGCGTATTTAAAGTTCTACTTGGCCCGCACGTTTCCGAGAAGGCCACGGTTCTGGCTGACAAGAAAGGCCAGTTCGTTTTCAAGGTTGCTACCGACGCAACCAAGCTGGAAATCAAGAAGGCCGTCGAAAGCCTGTTCAGCGTCAAAGTGGAAAGCGTTACTACCCTGAATGTTCTGGGTAAGACCAAGCGCACCGCTCGTGGCCTGGGCAAGCGTAATGACTGGAAGAAGGCGATCATCTCCCTTCAGCCAGGCCAAGATCTCGATTTCAGCAGCAGTGCTGAGTAAGGAAGGGGTGCATCATGGCAATCGTTAAATGCAAACCGACTTCCCCTGGCCGCCGTTTTGTGGTCAAGGTGGTCAACCAGGAGCTGCACAAAGGCGCTCCTCACGCACCGCTGATCGAGAAGAAATCGAAGTCTGGTGGTCGTAACAACAATGGCCGTATTACCACTCGTCATGTCGGTGGTGGTCATAAGCAGCATTACCGTCTGGTCGACTTCCGTCGCAACGACAAGGACGGCATCGCCGCCACTGTCGAGCGTATCGAATACGACCCGAACCGTACTGCTCACATCGCACTGCTGTGCTACGCAGACGGCGAGCGTCGCTACATCATCGCGCCGAAAGGCGTGAGCGCTGGCGACCAGCTGATCGCAGGTGCTCTGGCTCCAATCAAGCCAGGCAACTCCCTGCAGCTGCGCAACATCCCAGTGGGTAGCACCGTTCACGGCATCGAACTGAAGCCAGGCAAAGGTGCACAAATCGCTCGTTCCGCTGGTGCTTCGGCTCAGCTGATCGCTCGCGAAGGTGTCTACGTGACCCTGCGTCTGCGCTCTGGTGAAATGCGTAAAGTACTGGCTGAATGCCGTGCGACTCTTGGCGAAGTCTCGAACTCCGAGCACAGCCTGCGTTCGCTGGGTAAAGCTGGTGCCAAACGCTGGCGTGGCGTTCGCCCAACCGTTCGTGGTGTTGCCATGAACCCGGTTGACCACCCGCATGGTGGTGGTGAAGGTCGTACCTCCGGTGGTCGTCATCCGGTATCGCCATGGGGCTTCCCGACCAAGGGTGCGAAGACTCGTGGTAATAAGCGTACCGACAACATGATCGTCCGTCGTCGCAAGTAAATAGAGGGATACGACAGTGCCACGTTCTCTGAAAAAAGGTCCTTTTATTGATCTTCACCTACTGAAGAAGATCGAAGTGGCGGCGGAAAAGAACGATCGCAAACCAGTTAAGACCTGGTCGCGTCGCTCCATGATCCTGCCACAAATGGTCGGTCTGACCATTGCGGTACATAACGGTCGTCAACACGTCCCAGTTCTCGTGAACGAAGACATGGTCGGCCATAAACTGGGCGAGTTCGCCGGTACCCGCACCTACCGCGGGCACGTGGCTGACAAGAAAGCCAAGCGTTAAGGGGTAAGGAAATGGAAGTAGCCGCTAAGTTGTCGGGCGCTCGCATCTCCGCCCAGAAAGCCCGCTTGGTCGCCGACCAGATCCGCGGGAAGAAGGTGGGCGAAGCGCTCAACCTGTTGGCTTTCAGCAGCAAGAAAGCTGCTGAAATCATGAAGAAAGTCCTCGAGTCGGCCGTAGCCAACGCCGAGCATAACGAAGGCGCAGACGTTGATGACCTGAAGGTCTCCACCGTTTTCGTCAACGAAGGGCGTTCGCTGAAGCGCATCATGCCGCGTGCCAAAGGCCGCGCTGATCGCATCGTCAAGCGGTCTTGCCATATCACTGTCAAGGTTGCGGACAAGTAACGGAGTCGATCAGATGGGTCAGAAAGTACATCCCACTGGCATTCGCCTGGGAATCGTCAAGGAGCACACCTCCGTCTGGTATGCAGACGGCGCTACTTACGCAGATTACCTGTTGAAGGATCTGAAAACGCGTGAGTACCTCCAAGACAAACTAAAAAGCGCGTCCGTTAGCCGTATCGATATCCATCGTCCGGCTCAAACTGCACGCATCACCATCCACACCGCTCGTCCAGGTATCGTTATCGGGAAGAAAGGTGAAGATGTTGAAAAACTGCGTCAGGACCTGACCAAGCAAATGGGTGTGCCTGTGCACATCAATATCGAAGAGATCCGCAAGCCGGAGCTCGACGGTATGCTGGTTGCTCAGAGCGTAGCTCAGCAGCTGGAGCGCCGCGTTATGTTCCGTCGCGCCATGAAGCGCGCTGTACAGAACGCCATGCGCATTGGTGCCAAAGGCATCAAGATCCAAGTGAGCGGTCGTCTCGGCGGTGCTGAAATCGCACGTACTGAATGGTATCGCGAAGGTCGTGTGCCACTGCACACCCTGCGTGCCGATATCGACTATGCCACCTACGAAGCTCACACCACCTACGGTGTGATCGGTGTCAAGGTTTGGATCTTCAAAGGCGAAGTTATTGGTGGTCGCCAAGAAGAACTGAAACCACAAGCACCAGCGCCTCGTAAAAAAGCTGCTAAGTAAGGGGTACGCCAAATGTTGCAACCAAAGCGTACAAAATTCCGCAAGCAGATGACTGGCCACAACCGTGGTCTGGCACTGCGCGGTAGCAAGGTCAGCTTCGGCGAGTTCGCCCTGAAAGCTGTTGCCCGCGGTCGTCTCACCGCCCGTCAGATTGAGTCCGCGCGTCGTGCGCTGACCCGTCACGTGAAGCGTGGCGGTAAAATCTGGATCCGTGTATTCCCGGACAAGCCGGTTACCAAGAAGCCTCTCGAAGTGCGGATGGGTAAAGGTAAGGGTTCCGTAGAGTACTGGGTTGCCCAGATCCAGCCAGGCAAAGTCCTGTACGAGATCGAGGGTGTTTCTGAAGAGCTGGCGCGTGAGGCATTTGCCCTGGCTGCTGCAAAGCTGCCGCTCGCCACCTCCTTTGTTAAGCGGACGGTGATGTGATGAAAGCGAATGAACTTCGTGAAAAATCAGCACAGCAACTGAACGAGCAACTGCTCGGCTTGCTGCGCGACCAGTTCAATCTGCGCATGCAGAAAGCAACTGGCCAGTTGGGGCAGTCGCACCTGCTCTCGCAAGTTAAGCGTGACATCGCTCGCGTGAAAACTGTGCTCAACCAGCAGGCAGGTAAGTGATCATGGCTGAAGCTGAAAAAACCGTCCGTACGCTGACTGGCCGTGTCGTCAGCGACAAGATGGACAAGACCATCACCGTTCTGATCGAGCGTCGCGTAAAGCACCCGATCTACGGTAAATACGTTAAGCGTTCGACTAAGCTGCACGCGCACGACGAAGCCAACCAGTGCAAGATCGGCGACAAGGTTTCCATCCGTGAAACCCGTCCGCTGGCCAAGACCAAGTCCTGGGCACTGGTTGAAGTTCTCGAACGCGCTGTTGAAGTCTAAGGGCTAAGGGTCGGAGATATTTTATGATTCAGACTCAATCCATGCTCGATGTGGCCGATAACAGCGGCGCTCGTCGCGTCATGTGCATCAAGGTTCTCGGCGGTTCGCACCGCCGTTACGCCGCTATCGGTGACATCATCAAAGTAACCGTCAAGGAAGCAATTCCTCGCGGTAAAGTGAAGAAAGGCCAGGTAATGACCGCTGTTGTGGTCCGTACCCGCCATGGCGTCCGTCGCGCTGACGGCTCCATCATCCGCTTTGATGGCAACGCTGCTGTTCTGCTGAACAACAAGCAAGAGCCGATCGGCACCCGTATCTTTGGGCCAGTGACCCGTGAACTTCGTACCGAGAAGTTCATGAAGATCGTCTCGCTCGCCCCAGAAGTGCTGTAAGGAGATCCGACATGCAAAAGATTCGTCGTGACGACGAGATCATCGTGATCGCCGGCAAAGACAAAGGTAAGCGCGGTAAGGTGCTGAAGGTGCTCGCTGACGACCGTCTGGTCGTTGGTGGGATCAACCTGGTGAAGCGTCATACCAAGCCTAACCCGATGTCGGGCGTACAAGGCGGTATCGTCGAGAAAGAAGCGCCACTGCACGCTTCCAACGTCGCCATTTTCAACGGCGAAACCAACAAGGCTGACCGCGTTGGTTTCAAAGTAGAAGACGGCAAAAAAATTCGTGTCTTCAAGTCGACCCAAAAAGCGGTTGATGCTTGAACACTGCTAGGTAGAAGACCATGGCACGACTGAAAGAGATTTATCGGAAGGAAATCGCTCCCAAGCTTAAGGAAGAACTTAAGCTGGCGAACGTGATGGAAGTTCCGCGCGTTACCAAGATCACCCTGAACATGGGTCTGGGCGAAGCGATCGGCGACAAGAAAGTCATCGAGCACGCTGTTGCCGACCTGGAAAAGATCACCGGCCAGAAAGCTGTTGTGACCTTCGCCCGGAAATCCATCGCTGGCTTCAAAGTCCGCGAAGGCTGGCCGATCGGCGTCAAAGTCACCCTGCGCCGTGACCGTATGTACGAGTTCCTGGACCGCCTGCTGGCGATCTCCCTGCCTCGGGTTCGCGACTTCCGCGGCCTGAATGCCAAGTCCTTCGATGGTCGTGGCAACTACAGCATGGGCGTGAAAGAGCAGATCATCTTCCCGGAAATCGACTACGACAAGATCGATGCTCTCCGCGGTCTGGACATTACCCTGACCACCACTGCTCGTACGGATGACGAAGGTCGCGCCCTGCTGCGTGCTTTCAAATTCCCGTTCCGCAACTGATTGGAGTAGGAAAATGGCCAAGAAGAGCATGAAAAACCGCGAGCTGAAGCGTCAGCTCACGGTCGCTAAATACGCCAAGAAGCGTGCTGAGCTGAAAGCAACCATCGTTGATCTGAACGCAAGTCCAGAAGAGCGTTTTGCTGCTGTCGTCGCTCTGCAGAAGCAACCACGTGACGCCAGCGCCTCGCGTCTGCGTAACCGTTGCCGCCTCACCGGTCGTCCACACGGCGTTTACCGCAAGTTCGGCCTCGGCCGTAACAAGCTGCGTGAAGCAGCAATGCGCGGTGACGTTCCAGGTCTGGTCAAGGCCAGCTGGTAAGACGTACCGGCAGCGTCCTGGTGGCGGGGGAGCGATCTTCCGACCACCGGTGACCTTGCGACGAAACAAGCCCCTTTTGGGGCTTGTTTCGTTTTAGGGATGTGTCTAGAATGACCGGCTCACCTGAGCCCGGGTTTTTGCCCTGCTCATCCAGGTGACAGTAGTAGCCGAAAGGCTAATTTTTTTGTGTATCAGGAGCGTCTAGCCCATGAGTATGCAGGACCCGTTAGCGGACATGCTAACTCGCATCCGTAATGCCCAGATGGCTGAAAAGTCCGTCGTAAGCATGCCTTCTTCGACTCTGAAGGTTGCGGTCGCCAAAGTTCTGAAGGACGAAGGTTACATCGCTGGTTACCAGGTAACCGCCGATGCCAGGCCATCGCTCTCCATCGAGCTGAAATATTTCGAAGGCCGTCCGGTCATCGAAGAAGTCAAGCGCGTAAGCCGTCCTGGTCTGCGCCAGTACAAGTCCGTCGAAGACCTGCCTAAAGTACGTGGCGGCCTGGGCGTGTCTATCGTCTCCACCAACAAAGGTGTGATGACTGATCGTGCTGCGCGTGCTGCCGGTGTTGGCGGCGAAGTTCTCTGCACAGTGTTCTAAGGGGGGATAAGCATGTCTCGCGTCGCTAAGAACCCCGTTAAGCTGCCAGCCGGTGTCGAGGTCAAATTCGCCGGTCAACAGCTTTCGGTGAAGGGTGCCAAGGGCACTCTCGAACTGAACGTTCACTCGTCCGTAGAAGTAGTTGAAGAAGCTGGTGAGCTGCGTTTCGCTGCTCGCAACGGCGATCAACAAACCCGCGCTATGGCCGGTACCACCCGTGCCCTGGTAAACAACATGGTCCAGGGCGTAAGCCAAGGCTTCGAGCGCAAGCTCCAGCTGGTCGGTGTTGGTTACAAAGCACAAGCCAAAGGCAACGTGCTGAACCTGGCGCTCGGCTTCTCGCATCCAGTGGATTACGAACTGCCAGCCGGTATCACCGCTGAAACGCCTAGCCAGACCGACATCCTGATCAAGGGTATCGACAAGCAGCTGGTAGGTCAGGTGGCCGCTGAAATCCGCGACTTCCGTCCGCCAGAGCCTTACAAAGGCAAAGGTGTGCGTTACGCGGACGAAGTAGTCCGTCGTAAAGAAGCCAAGAAGAAGTAGGGCATAGCAAATGACCGACAAAAAAGTTACTCGTCTGCGTCGCGCTCGCAAAGCACGCCTGAAAATGCACGATCTCGAAGTCGTGCGTCTGTGCGTGTTCCGCTCCTCGCAGCACATCTACGCCCAGGTCATCTCGGCCGACGGCAGCAAAGTCCTGGCCAGCGCCTCGACTTTGGACAAAGAACTGCGTGATGGCGCCACCGGCAACATCGACGCGGCCACTAAGGTTGGCAAGCTGGTAGCTGAGCGTGCGAAAGCCGCCGGTGTATCTCAAGTTGCCTTTGACCGTTCCGGCTTCAAGTACCATGGCCGCGTGAAAGCGCTGGCTGATGCTGCTCGTGAAGGCGGGCTGGAGTTCTAAGTTATGGCAAATAACGATCAAAAGCGCGACGAAGGCTACATCGAGAAGCTGGTTCAGGTTAACCGCGTTGCCAAGACCGTAAAAGGCGGCCGTATCTTCACCTTCACCGCGCTGACCGTGGTGGGTGATGGCAAGGGCCGTGTCGGCTTCGGCCGTGGCAAATCGCGCGAAGTTCCAGCTGCGATCCAGAAGGCCATGGAAGCTGCTCGCCGCAACATGATTCAGGTTGACCTGGACGGCACTACCCTACAGTACGCCACCAAGTCCGCCCATGGCGCGTCGAAGGTTTACATGCAGCCTGCTTCCGAAGGTACCGGTATCATCGCCGGTGGCGCAATGCGTGCTGTCCTGGAAGTTGCTGGCGTTCAGAACGTCCTGGCCAAGTGCTACGGCTCTACCAACCCTGTCAACGTGGTTCACGCCACCTTCAAGGGTCTGAAGGCTATGCAATCTCCTGAGTCCATTGCTGCCAAGCGCGGCAAGAGCGTTGAGGAGATTCTCTGATCATGGCTACCGTTAAAGTAACGCTGATCAAAAGCACCGCCGGCCGCCTGCCTAACCACAAGCTGTGTGTTAAAGGTCTGGGTCTGCGTCGCATCGGTCACACTGTAGAAGTCCTGGATACTCCCGAGAACCGCGGGATGATCAACAAGGCTTACTACATGCTGCGCGTCGAGGGTTAATCGATGAAACTCAATGATCTGAGTCCAGCGCCGGGTTCCCGTCGCGAGAAGCATCGTCCGGGTCGTGGTATCGGTAGTGGTTTGGGCAAGACTGGTGGCCGTGGTCACAAAGGTCAGACCTCCCGCTCCGGTGGCACCATCGCTCCAGGCTTTGAAGGCGGTCAACAGCCGCTGCACCGTCGTCTGCCGAAGTTCGGCTTCGTTTCCCTGAAAGCCATGGACCGCGCCGAAGTGCGTCTGTCCGAGCTGGCCAAGGTGGAAGGCGACGTGGTTACCGTTCAGTCCCTGAAGGATGCCAACGTGATTAACCAGAACGTACAGCGTGTGAAAATCATGCTGTCGGGCGAAGTTACTCGCGCGGTCACTATCAAGGGCATCGCAGCCACCAAGGGTGCGCGTGCGGCTATCGAAGCAGCTGGCGGCAAGTTCGAGGAATAAATGGCTAAGCAAGGTGCTCTCTCTTCGCTCGGCAAAGGCGGGATGTCTGAACTTTGGGCTCGTCTGCGTTTTCTGTTCATGGCGATCATCGTCTATCGGATAGGTGCGCATATCCCAGTTCCAGGTGTTAACCCGGACCGGCTGGCGGAACTGTTTCGACAGAATGAGGGGACCATTCTTAGCTTGTTCAACATGTTTTCCGGTGGCGCGCTGGAGCGCATGAGCGTATTTGCACTGGGGATCATGCCGTACATTTCGGCATCGATCATCATGCAGCTCATGACCGCGGTCAGCCCGCAACTGGAACAGTTGAAGAAGGAAGGTGAATCTGGCCGTCGCAAGATCAGCCAGTACACCCGCTACCTCACCGTAATCCTGGCGTTGGTCCAGGCCACTGGCATGTCCATTGGTCTGGCCGGTCAGGGCGTGGCGTTTTCTGCAGGCTTCGGCTTCCATTTCGTTGCGGTGTCCACTTTCGTGGCCGGCGCAATGTTCATGATGTGGCTGGGCGAGCAGATCACGGAGCGCGGTGTGGGCAACGGTATCTCGATGCTTATCTTCGCGGGTATCGTTGCCGGTCTTCCGAGAGCAATCGGGCAGTCTTTCGAGTCTGCGCGTACGGGCGATATCAACATTTTCGCCTTGGTCGCTATCGGTCTGCTGGCAGTAGCGATTATCGGCTTCGTGGTGTTCATCGAGCGTGGTCAGCGTCGTATCGCCGTTCACTACGCCAAGCGTCAGCAGGGCCGCAAGGTCTTCGCTGCGCAGACGAGCCACTTGCCGCTTAAAGTGAACATGGCTGGTGTTATTCCAGCCATTTTCGCAAGCAGCATTCTGCTGTTTCCGGCTTCGCTGGGTTCCTGGTTCGGCCAGTCCGAAGGTTTGGGCTGGTTGCAGGATGTCGCGCAGTCGATCGCTCCTGGTCAGCCGTTGAACATTTTGCTGTTTAGTGCAGGGATCGTTTTCTTCTGCTTCTTCTATACCGCATTGATGTTCAATCCGAAGGACGTAGCGGAAAACCTTAAGAAGTCCGGTGCCTTTATTCCGGGCATCCGTCCTGGTGAGCAGTCGGCGCGCTACATTGATGGCGTTCTGACTCGTCTGACCATGTTCGGTGCTCTTTATATGACGGCCGTCTGCTTGCTGCCCCAGTTCCTGGTCGTGGCTGCAAACGTTCCGTTCTACCTTGGCGGGACCTCGTTGCTGATTGTGGTAGTGGTTGTGATGGACTTTATGTCCCAAGTACAATCGCACCTCGTTTCGCACCAGTACGAATCCCTGATGAAGAAAGCCAACCTGAAAGGCTACGGCGGCAGCGGTCTGCTGCGCTGAAACCCCTAAGGTTCGAGGAGTTGGTGATGAAAGTTCGTGCATCGGTGAAAAAACTGTGCCGCAACTGCAAGATTATTCGCCGCGAAGGTGTCGTTCGAGTAATTTGCAGCGCGGAACCACGTCACAAGCAGCGCCAAGGCTGAGTGTGATCTGTGCTTCAAACCCAGCAGCTAGTGTGCTGCTGGGTTGATTAATTGTTTCTACAGCGATATTATCTCGCGCCCTATTTCTTGGCTTCCGGGGCGTAGGTAGCTGTCAATTGGAGTCCCACTGAATGGCCCGTATTGCAGGCGTTAACATTCCAGATAACAAGCATACTGTTATCTCGCTGACCTACATCTATGGTGTCGGTCGCACTACTGCACAGAAAATCTGTGCAGACGCTGGTGTAAACCCAGCCGCTAAGATCAAGGATCTGAGCGACGAGCAGATTGAACAGCTGCGTGGCGAAGTCGCGAAGATCACCACCGAAGGTGATCTGCGTCGTGACATCAACATGAAAATCAAGCGTTTGATGGACCTGGGCTGCTACCGCGGTCTGCGCCATCGTCGGGGTCTGCCAGTACGCGGTCAGCGTACCAAGACCAATGCACGTACCCGTAAGGGTCCGCGTAAGCCGATCCGCAAGTAATCGCACCAGCGAATCGACAGGAATTTAGACATGGCAAAACCTGCTGCTCGTCCTCGTAAGAAAGTCAAAAAGACAGTGGTTGATGGCATCGCCCACATCCACGCGTCTTTCAACAACACCATCGTGACCATCACCGATCGTCAAGGTAACGCTCTGTCCTGGGCTACCTCCGGCGGTTCGGGTTTCCGTGGTTCCCGCAAATCGACTCCGTTCGCTGCTCAGGTAGCTGCTGAACGTGCTGGTCAAGCTGCGCTGGAGTACGGCCTGAAGAACCTCGACGTCAACGTCAAGGGTCCAGGTCCAGGTCGTGAATCCGCTGTTCGTGCACTGAACGGCTGCGGCTACAAGATCGCCAGCATCACCGACGTGACGCCAATCCCGCACAACGGGTGCCGTCCGCCGAAGAAGCGTCGCGTGTAATCAGGAGACAGATAAATGGCACGTTACATTGGTCCAAAATGCAAACTGTCTCGTCGTGAAGGCACCGACCTGTTCCTGAAGAGCGGCGTTCGCGCTCTGGAATCGAAGTGCAACATCGAAGCAGCCCCAGGTATCCACGGCCAGCGCCGTGGCCGTCAGTCCGACTACGGCACCCAGCTGCGCGAGAAGCAAAAAGTACGTCGTATCTATGGCGTTCTCGAGCGTCAATTCAGCGGTTACTACAAGCAGGCAGCGGCCAAGAAAGGCGCTACCGGCGAGAACCTGCTGCAACTGCTCGAATGCCGTCTGGATAACGTTGTTTATCGTATGGGCTTTGGTGCTACCCGTGCCGAATCCCGTCAGCTGGTTTCGCACAAGGCGATCAGCATCAACGGCAAGACTGTAAACGTTCCGTCCTACCAAGTTCGTCCGGGTGACGTGGTCGCAGTTCGCGAGAAATCGCTGAACCAGCTGCGCATTGTTCAAGCCCTTGAACTGTGTGCTCAGCGTGGCCGCGTTGAGTGGGTTGACGTGGATGCTGCCAAGAAGTCGGGCGTTTTCAAGAACGTTCCTGCTCGCAGCGACCTGTCTGCCGACATCAACGAAAACCTGATTGTCGAGCTCTACTCCAAGTAAGGGCTAGAAAATAGGTGCATCCATGCAGATTTCGGTAAATGAGTTCCTGACGCCCCGCCACATCGATGTGCAGGTCGTCAGTCCAACCCGCGCTAAAATCACGCTCGAGCCTCTCGAGCGTGGTTTCGGCCATACCCTGGGCAACGCGCTGCGCCGCATCCTGTTGTCCTCCATGCCTGGCTGTGCAGTAGTCGAGGCCGAGATCGACGGCGTACTCCATGAGTACTCCGCGATCGAAGGTGTACAGGAAGATGTCATTGAAATCCTGTTGAACCTGAAAGGCCTGGCTATCAAGCTGCACGGTCGTGACGAAGTTACGCTGACCTTGTCGAAAAAGGGTTCGGGGGTGGTTACCGCTGCCGATATTCAGCTGGATCACGATGTCGAGATCGTTAATCCCGATCACGTAATCGCTAACCTGGCGTCCAACGGCGCCCTGAACATGAAGCTCACCGTAGCTCGTGGTCGTGGTTATGAACCGGCCGATTCGCGTCAGAGCGATGAAGACGAAAGCCGCAGCATCGGTCGCTTGCAGCTCGACTCTTCGTTCAGCCCGGTTCGCCGTATCGCATACGTGGTGGAAAACGCCCGTGTCGAACAGCGTACCAACCTGGACAAGCTGGTTATCGATCTGGAAACCAACGGTACCCTGGATCCTGAAGAGGCTATCCGTCGTGCTGCAACCATCCTGCAACAGCAGCTGGCTGCATTCGTCGATCTCAAAGGTGACAGCGAGCCCGTGGTAGTCGAGCAGGAAGACGAGATCGATCCGATCCTGCTTCGTCCGGTTGACGATCTGGAATTGACCGTACGTTCGGCCAACTGCCTGAAGGCGGAGAACATCTACTACATCGGTGACCTGATTCAGCGTACCGAAGTAGAGCTGTTGAAAACTCCAAACCTCGGCAAGAAGTCCCTGACTGAAATCAAGGACGTACTGGCTTCCCGTGGTCTGTCCCTCGGCATGCGCCTCGACAACTGGCCGCCTGCAAGTCTTAAGAAAGACGACAAGGCGACTGCCTGATCGTCGTAATCACCGAACGTACTGTTTGGTAAGGAATGAATCATGCGTCATCGTAAAAGTGGACGTCACCTGAGCCGTACCAGCTCTCACCGCAAGGCCATGTTCCAGAACATGGCGGTGTCGCTGATCGAGCACGAGCTGATCAAGACCACCCTGCCAAAAGCCAAGGAGCTGCGTCGCGTTGCCGAGCCGCTGATCACCCTGGCCAAGGAAGACAGCGTAGCTAACCGTCGTCTGGCTTTCGACCGTACTCGTTCGAAAGAAGCCGTTGGTAAGCTGTTCAACGATCTGGGCAAGCGCTATGCCACCCGTCAGGGCGGCTACCTGCGTATCCTCAAGTGCGGTTTCCGCGCTGGCGATAACGCACCTATGGCGTACGTCGAGCTGGTTGATCGTCCAGTCGGTGGCTCGGTAGAAGCCGCTGAGTAAGACGAACAGTCTTCTACAAAAAACCGGGCCTAGTGCCCGGTTTTTTGTTTTCGGGCATTCGAGAATGCAAAACACTCTTGCGCCATAGTCGAAATGAAAAGAAGAACTCACCTCATTTGTCGCTATTTTCAATGAAAATCACTACTGTTCACCCGCTTTTTTACGTATTTTTGCGCATTTCCCAGTGACCTCCCGGGCATCCTGGTTCAAACTAGGATCTTTCAAACAGGGAGATGCGGGACGATGCAAGGTCACCCGGACGTAATCGACTACCTCAACACGTTGCTGACGGGCGAACTGGCGGCACGCGATCAGTATTTCATCCACTCGCGGATGTACGAGGACTGGGGCTTCAGCAAGCTCTACGAGCGTATCAACCACGAAATGGAAGAAGAGGCACAGCACGCCGATGCATTGATCCGTCGCATCCTCATGCTCGAAGGTACTCCACGCATGCGTCCGGACGATCTGGACGTCGGTACCAGCGTACCGGACATGATCGCCGCCGACCTGCGCCTGGAGTACAAAGTTCGCGCCGCACTGTGCAAAGGCATCGAGCTTTGCGAACTGCACAAGGACTACATCAGTCGCGACATCCTGCGTCTGCAACTGGCCGATACCGAAGAAGATCACACCTACTGGCTTGAAAAGCAGCAAGGCCTGATCAAGTCGCTGGGCCTGGAGAACTACCTGCAATCGCAGATGTAAGCTTTCCTCCGCTCAATAAAAAGCCCCTGTCGCTCTCGCGACAGGGGCTTTTTCGTTGCTGATCGGCGGATCAGGCGCGATCACGCTCCAGCAGCGGTGCCAGATAATACCCGGTGTGCGACTGCTTCATCTTCGCCAGTTCTTCCGGCGTGCCGTAGGCGATAATCTGGCCGCCTTTTGAGCCGCCCTCCGGACCCAGGTCCACCAGCCAGTCGGCGGTCTTGATCACGTCGAGGTTGTGCTCGATCACCACCACGGTGTTGCCGTGGTCGCGCAGGCGGTGCAGCACGTCCAGCAATTGCTGGATATCCGCGAAGTGCAGGCCAGTGGTCGGTTCGTCGAGGATGTACAGGGTCTTGCCCGTATCGCGCTTGGAAAGTTCGCGGGACAGTTTGACCCGCTGCGCCTCGCCGCCGGACAGGGTGGTCGCCGACTGCCCGAGCTTGATGTAGGACAGGCCTACGTCCATCAGCGTCTGCAGCTTGCGCGCCAGTGCCGGCACCGCATCGAAGAACTCGCGAGCGTCCTCGATGGTCATTTCCAGGACCTCGTGGATGTTCTTGCCCTTGTACTTGATCTCAAGGGTCTCGCGGTTGTAGCGCTTGCTCTTGCACACGTCGCAGGGCACGTAGATATCCGGCAGGAAGTGCATTTCCACCTTGATCAGGCCGTCGCCCTGGCAGGCCTCGCAGCGACCGCCCTTGACGTTGAACGAGAAGCGCCCTGGACCGTAGCCCCGCGCCCGGGATTCGGGTACGCCGGAGAACAGTTCGCGGATCGGCGTGAACAGCCCGGTGTAGGTCGCCGGGTTAGAACGCGGCGTGCGACCGATCGGGCTCTGGTCGATATCCACCACCTTGTCCAGGTGCTGCAGACCATCGCAGCTGTCGTGGGCGGCGGCTTCCAAGGTGGACGCGCCGTTCAGTGCGGTGGCGGCCAGCGGGAACAGGGTGTTGTTGATCAGGGTCGACTTGCCGGACCCGGACACGCCGGTGACGCAGGTCAGCAGGCCGATCGGGATCTCCAGGTTGACGTTCTGCAGGTTGTTGCCCCGCGCGCCCTTGAGCTTGATCGACAGCTTCTTGTTGCGTGGTGTGCGCTTGGCCGGCACGACGATCTTCTTGCGGCCGGACAGGTAGGCGCCGGTCAACGAATCCGGGTGGGCCATGACCTCGGCCGGGGAGCCTTCGGCAACGATCTGGCCGCCGTGCACGCCGGCGCCCGGGCCGATATCCACCACGTAATCGGCGAGGCGGATGGCGTCCTCGTCATGCTCGACCACGATCACCGTGTTGCCGATGTCACGCAGGTGGTTGAGGGTCGCCAGCAGACGGTCGTTGTCGCGCTGGTGCAGGCCGATGGACGGCTCGTCGAGGATGTACATCACCCCCACCAGGCCGGCGCCGATCTGGCTGGCCAGGCGGATGCGCTGGGCCTCGCCACCGGACAGGGTGTCGGCGCTGCGGTCGAGGGTCAGGTAGTCGAGGCCGACGTTGACCAGGAACTGCAGGCGCTCGCAGATTTCCTTGAGGATCTTGTCGGCGATTTCGCCGCGACGCCCGGTCAGCTTCAGCCCGCCGAAGTACTCGCTGGCATCGCCGATCGGCAGGCAGGTCACAGCCGGCAGGGTTTTCTCGCCGACCCAGACATGCCGCGCCTCGCGGCGCAGGCGGGTGCCGCGGCAGTCCGGGCAGGGCTGGGTGCTGAGGAACTTGGCCAGCTCTTCGCGCACCGTGGCGGACTCGGTCTCGCGGTAGCGCCGCTCAAGGTTCGGCACGATGCCTTCGAACGGGTGCGAGCGCTTGACGATGTCACCCCGGTCGTTGAGGTACTTGAAGTCGACGTTCTGCGTGCCGCTGCCGTAGAGAACGGTCTTCTGCTGGTCGGCGGGCAGCTCGTTGAACGGCATTTCCAGGCTGAAGCCGAAATGCGCGGCTAGTGAGCCGAGCATCTGGAAGTAGTAGACGTTGCGCCGATCCCAGCCGCGGATCGCGCCCTCAGCCAGAGTCAGTTCGCCGTTGACCAGGCGCTTGGCGTCGAAGAACTGCTTGACCCCCAAGCCATCGCAGGTCGGGCAGGCGCCGGCCGGGTTGTTGAAGGAGAACAGCTTGGGTTCCAGCTCGCTGATCGCGTGGCCGCAGATCGGGCAGGCGAAACGCGCGGAGAAGATCATTTCTTCACCGGCTTCGTCGTCCATCGGCGCCACCAAGGCGATACCGTCGGCCAGGTTGATCGCGGTCTCGAAGGACTCGGCCAGGCGTTGCTGCAGATCGGCGCGGACCTTGAAGCGGTCCACCACCACATCGATGCTGTGCTTCTTCTGCTTGTCGAGCTTGGGCAACTCGTCCAGCTCGTACAGCTTGCCGTCGACCCGCGCGCGGACGAAGCCCTGAGCGCGCAGCTCATCGAACACCGCCAGGTGCTCGCCTTTACGCTCCCGTACAACCGGGGCCAGTAGCATCAGCTTGCTGCCTTCCGGTTGCGCCAGGACCAGGTCTACCATCTGGCTGACCGTTTGCGCTTCCAGCGGGATATCGTGGTCCGGGCAGCGTGGCGTACCGACGCGGGCATAGAGCAGGCGCAGGTAGTCGTAGATCTCGGTGATGGTGCCGACGGTGGAACGGGGGTTGTGCGAGGTGGACTTCTGCTCGATGGAAATCGCAGGCGACAGGCCCTCGATAGTGTCGACGTCGGGCTTTTCCATCATCGACAGGAACTGCCGGGCATAGGCCGACAGGGATTCCACGTAGCGTCGTTGACCTTCGGCATACAGGGTATCGAAGGCCAGGGAAGACTTGCCGGAACCGGACAGGCCGGTGATGACGATCAGCTTGTCCCGGGGCAGGGTCAGGTCGATGTTCTTCAGGTTGTGGGTGCGCGCCCCACGAATCAGGATCTTGTCCACTACGGCCTCGCTTGGCGGGCATAAACCCAGAAGTATACGGCGCGCCACCGGTACGCGGCAAAGCGTCGCGTAGATGCCGTTAACCGATGGGACTGGTAGAATCGCCGCCGGTTCACACGAGGTTAATCCATGCACGATCCCCACAGCGAACGCATGAGTGGCAGCGAAACCCGCGCCGCAGGCGGCCTGGCCCTGGTGTTCGCCTTCCGTATGCTGGGCATGTTCATGGTCCTGCCGGTCCTGGCGACCTATGGCATGGACCTGACGGGCGCCACGCCGGCCCTTATCGGCCTGGCCATCGGTGCCTACGGCCTGACCCAGGCGGTGTTGCAGATCCCCTTCGGCATCATTTCCGACCGCATCGGCCGGCGCCCGGTGATTTACCTGGGCTTGGTGATCTTTGCGTTGGGGAGCGTACTGGCAGCGCAGGCCGACTCGATCTGGGGCGTGATCGCCGGACGCATCCTGCAGGGTGCCGGGGCGATTTCCGCGGCGGTGATGGCGTTGCTGTCGGACCTGACCCGTGAACAGCACCGGACCAAGGCCATGGCCATGATTGGCATGAGCATCGGCCTGTCGTTCGCCGTTGCCATGGTGGTGGGGCCGTTGCTGACCCGCACCTTCGGGCTGTCGGGGCTGTTCCTGGCGACGGCGGCGCTGGCGCTGGTGGGCATCGCATTGATCGCCTTGGTCGTGCCTGCATCCAATACGCTGCTGCATCACCGCGAGTCTGGCGTGGCCAAGCAGGCGCTTGGCCCTACCTTGCGTCACCCGGACCTGCTGCGCCTGGACGTGGGCATCTTCGTCCTCCATGCGATCCTCATGGCCAGCTTCGTTGCCCTGCCACTGGCGTTCGTCGAACGTGGCGGACTGCCCAAGGAAGAACACTGGTGGGTCTACCTGACCGCCTTGCTGATTTCATTCTTCGCAATGATTCCGTTCATTATCTATGGTGAAAAAAAGCGCAAGATGAAACGTGTCCTCCTGGGAGCGGTCAGTGTCTTGCTGCTGACGGAGCTGTTCTTCTGGGAGCTGGGCAACAGCCTGTCGGCACTGGTGATCGGAACCGTGATCTTCTTCACTGCCTTCAACCTGCTGGAAGCGTCGTTGCCGTCGCTGATCAGCAAGGTGTCGCCGGCCGGCGGCAAGGGCACGGCGATGGGGGTCTATTCCACCAGCCAGTTCCTCGGCGCAGCGCTGGGCGGGATCCTGGGTGGCTGGATGTTCCAGCATGGTGGCCTGAACACCGTGTTCCTAGGTTGCGCTGCTTTGTGCGGGCTCTGGCTCGTCGTTGCTGGTACCATGAACGAACCACCTTATGTAACGAGCCTGCGCATGCCGTTGTCGCCCGAGGCGCTTCGTGAAGCAGGCTTGACCGAGCGCCTGAAGGCCGTACCGGGTGTGACCGACGCAGTGGTGGTGGCAGATGAAGCCGCCATCTATATCAAACTGGATACACAAATTTTGGATCGCTCGACCCTGGAGCGCCTGGTCAATCCGGCGTCCGCGGCGTGCGAAGCCTAGGAGAACGTTATGGCCCGTGGGGTTAACAAAGTCATTTTGGTCGGCACCTGTGGTCAGGATCCTGAAGTTCGCTACCTGCCGAACGGTAACGCAGTCACCAACCTGAGCCTGGCTACCAGCGAGCAGTGGACCGACAAGCAGACCGGTCAGAAGGTCGAGCGTACCGAGTGGCACCGTGTCTCGATGTTCGGCAAGGTTGCCGAGATCGCCGGCGAGTACCTGCGCAAGGGCTCCCAGGTCTACATCGAAGGCAAGCTGCAGACCCGTGAGTGGGAAAAGGACGGCATCAAGCGTTACACCACCGAGATCATCGTCGACATGCAGGGCACCATGCAGCTGCTGGGCGGCCGTCCACAGAACCAGGACGGCGGTGCACCGCGTGACAACTACAACCAGGCGCCGCAACAGGCTCCACGCCAGCAGGCTCCGCGTCCGCAACAGGCTCCGCAGCGTCCGGCTCCTCAGCAGCCTGCGCCACAGCCGGCTCCGGATTTCGACAGCTTCGATGACGATATTCCGTTCTAGGTTTGCGCTGCCAACACGGTAAAGCAAAAGGCCCAGCCTCCTCAGGAGGCTGGGCCTTTTTCATGCCGGTGGAGAAGTCAGATTTCTGTCCCTTCCCCACACAGATCCAGCGCAAACCAATGCCGCGCCGTCCCCAGCTCTAGCCCCGCACCGAGCAACCCGAACATCTTGCCCAGCGCCGCCTCGCGGTTCATCCCACCTGCCGAGACCAGTCCGGTATCCCGTAGCCGGCTGCCTGCCGCGTAGGTATCGAACACCACGCTACCTTCCGCACACTGGCTTATCGCCGCGACCAGCACGCCACGGTCGCCAGCGTCACGCAGCACCTCCAGCAGCGCTTCATCGTCCGAAGGCCCGGTACCGCTGCCATAGCACTCCAGCAGCAATCCCTTTACCCCGGTGTCCAGCAGCGCCCGTACGTGCGCCGCCTGCAGGCCCGGATAGACCGGCAGCACCGCCAGGTTCATCGGCGTGCGTGGCTGGACATAGCTGAGCACCGCTGGCAGCTCGCTGGCGCGTTCGCTTTCACGATGGCGCGGTAGAGCGGCGAAGGCATCGAAGGCCTCGCTGCGCAGCTTGCTGGCGCGCACGCCGGACATCAGCTTGCCAGCGAAGAACAGCTGCACGCCGTTTTCCACTCCCTGGGCCAGCAGCGTCAGCGCACCACCGAGGTTGTCCCAGGCGTCGCTTTCCTGCGCCCCTGCCGGCAGCATCGAGCCAGTCAGCAGCACCGGCACGTCGAGCCCCAGCAGCAGGAACGACAACGCCGCAGCGCTGTAGGCCAGGGTGTCGGTGCCATGCAGCAACAGCACGCCGTCATGGCCGTTCTGCTTCACCGCCTCGACGATGGCATCGCGCATTGCCAGCCAGTTGCTCTGCTGCATGTTGGCGCTGTCCAGCAGCGGCGACATTTCCCGCAGCGTCCATTGCGGGCAGGCAACCTGCGGGTTCTGCTCCAGCCAGGCACGCATGCGCGCCTCGAAACCACCCGCCGGGGCCAGGCCTTGGGGTGTTTCCAGCATTCCGATGGTGCCGCCGGTGTAGAGGACGAGAAGATTCTGAACTGCGCGCATAAGGGTATTCCGGAGCATTTACAGGAAATTCGGGCAAAAAAAAGCCGCCCGCGAAGGGGCGGCTCTCTTTGTGGAGCGACGATCAGTAGTGCTTAGCGCTGGGTCTGCGCTTCGCCGGCAACCGCTTTGTCGGCGACTTCAGCCTTGGCGCCGGCAGGCCAGGCGGCACGGTCCAGGTCCAGGTCGGTGAACTTGGCAGAGTCGAACACTGGCTGGGACACACCGGCCTTGCGCTGTTCGTCGTAATCGCGCATCACACGCAGGCCGACCTTGAACAGCATCGCCAGGGCGATCAGGTTGACGAAGGCCAGGCAGGTCATGGTGATGTCGGCGAAGGCGAATACAGTGCCCAGGTTCTGTACCGAGCCCCAGACGATCAGGGCCAGCACCGCAGCGCGGTAGCCCATCAGTACCAGGCGGTTACGGGTCAGGAACTGCAGGCTGTTCTCACCCAGGTAGTAGTTGTAGAGGATGCAGGTGAAGACGAACAGCGACAGGGCGACACTGACGAACAGGCGGCCCCAGTCACCGACCACGGCGGCCAGAGAGTTCTGGGTCAGGACGATGCCGTCACCTTCGAAGCCCGGGGTGTAGAAGCCCGACAGCAGGATCAGCAGGGCGGTGCAGGTGCAGATGACGAAGGTGTCGAGGAACACGCTGAATGCCTGGACCACGCCTTGCGCGCCCGGGTGTTTCACCGCAGCCACGGCGGCGACGTTCGGCGCACTGCCAAGGCCCGCTTCGTTGGCGAACACGCCACGTTTCACGCCCATGACGATGGCGCTGCCCAGCAGGCCGCCAAACGCAGGGTCAAGGCCGAAGGCGCTCTTGAAGATGGTTTCCAGCATCGCTGGAACGTGTTCGATCTGGGTGCCGATCACGTACAGGGTGACGCCGATGTAGGCCAGGGTCTTGACCGGAACCAGCAGGTCGGACACCGCGGCGATACGCTTGATACCACCGACGAAGACGATCGCCAGCAGGACCGCCAGGGCGATACCGGTGTGGTTCGGGGCGAAGCCGAAGGCATTCTGCAGCGAGTGGGTCACGGTGTACGACTGCAGGCCGTTGAAGGCGAAGCCGTAGGTGACCAGCAGCAGCAGGGAGAACACCACGGCCATGCTCTTGAGCTTCAGGCCATGCTGGATGTAGTACGCCGGACCACCACGGTACAGGCCATCGCCGTCGGCACGTTTGTAGACCTGGGCCAGGGTACATTCGAAGAAGCTGCTGGACATGCCGACCAGCGCGGTGACCCACATCCAGAACACGGCGCCAGGGCCGCCCAGGGTCACGGCGATACCGACACCGGCGATGTTACCGGCACCGACACGACCGGCCAGGCTCAGCATCAGCGCCTGGAAAGAGCTCAGTTGGCCAGCCTGGCCGCGCAACGATTCCTTGAATACACCGAACATATGGCCGAAATGGCGGAACTGGACGAAACGGGAGCGGATGGTGAAATAGCTACCCAGTCCGACGATGAGCACGATGAGGAGTTTCCCCGAGAGGAAATCGTTGAGCGCTTCGAGCATGGAAGTGACCTCGGATTCTTATTCTTTGCATGAAAGACAGATAGGCTGGCGGCAAGGCACCAGGTCCATGGGGCGCATGTTTGGCTATGACAACTGTGGTTACAATTTCGCCACTTGCTCTGTTTTGGTGCGACTTGATGCTAAACTCGCACCCATTGCATCAAACGGACGTCCCTTCATGAGTGAAAACCTCGGCACCAACCTCAAGTTGGCGTGCAGCCACTACCGCTCTATCTCCGAGGTTTGCCGGCAGCTGTCGATCAATCGGGCGCAATTCAACAAGTACCTGAGCGGCCAGAGTCAGCCGACGGCGTACAACCTGAAGCGCATCGGCGACTTCTTCGGTGTGGAGGACTACGAACTGGGTTTGCCGCCGGAACAGTTCGCCCGTCTGATTGGCGTGCGCAGCAGTGCCGTCACCAGTCCGGTACAGAGCGACCCGCTGCTGGACCTGCTGCGTCCGCTGCGCGAGCACGCCGGCAATCTGTCGCGCTACTGCGGTTACTACTTCGAATACTCCAACTGCATGTCGGTGCCGGGAAGCATCCTTCTGTCCCTGGTGCATCTGCGCGAAGAAAACGGTAACTACCTGTTCGAACGCCAGGAGCGGCAGGAACGCTCCAGCAGTACCGATGTGCAGGCCGAGGACTGGGTGCGTTGCCGCTACCTCGGTGCGGCGTTCCAGTTGCAGGACCGGGTGTTTCTGCTGGATTACGAGTCGCTGACCGTCAACGAGATGAGCCAGACGGTGCTGATCCCCAGCTTCAAGAGCCGCATCACCCGCCTCAACGGTCTCAAAACCGGAGTGTCCAGCGGCGACCGCCGGACCCCGGCCTGCACCCGGGTGGTCTGGGAATACCTCGGCCCGGAGATCAACCGCATCAATGCCTACCGTCAGGTGAAGCTGTACCGTCCGGATGACCCGCGGATCGACGATGATGTACGCGAACGTCTCACGGCCGGTCCGATCCGCAACGGTCTGTTCGAAATCGAATAGTCCTCACGGCCATTCCTGGGCAACCCACTCCACCAACGGGTTGCCCGCGTCCAGCAACAGTTTCATCGCCATCACACCACATACGCAGACTACCAGCGGACGAATCAGACGCGGGCCGAAATACACCGCGCAACGGGCACCCAACTGCGCGCCGAGCACGGCGCAGAAGGCCATCGCCAGGGCCAGCGGCCAGAGAATCTTGCCGCTGGCGGCGAACACCGTCAGCGCTCCGAGGTTGCAAGCGGCATTCAGCAGCTTGCTGTTGCCCACTGCGCGGAGCATGCCTTGGCCGAGCAGGAGCATGGAGGCCAGCATGAAGAACGAACCGACCCCCGGACCGAACACGCCGTCATAGAAGCCGATCAACGGTGCGACCATCAGGCAGAACAGGCTCAGGGGTATCCTTGGCTTGCGCATCCGGCTGTCGTCCAGGCGGGGGCTGAAGGCGAAGTAGGCGGCGATCAGCACCAGCAGTACCGGTACGCCGGCCTGCAGCAGGTCGCGGGGTACCAGGCTCACTGACAACGCTCCGAGGACACCGCCGGCAAAGGCCATCAACGCCATCGGTAGCCCGCGGTGCCAATCAAGCATGCCGCGGCGGGCGAACGCGCAGGTCGCCGAGACCGTGGCGCTGGCGGCCTGGAACTTGTTGGTGGCGAGTGCCGCGAGCGGATCCAGTCCGGCCACGAACAACACCGGCAGAGTGATCAACCCGCCGCCGCCAGCGATGGCATCGAAGAACCCGGCCAGCAGCGCGACGGCGCCGAGGGCGAGCAACAGGGATAAATCGGCTTCCAGCATGAAACAGTTTCTCCAGAGCGTTCAACCGCGCACCAGCAGCGGGTCTTCCTTGAGGATCAGCGGGGTGGCGAAGCGCGAATAGCCGAATAGCCGCACCAGCAGGCGGCGATTGTCGTCGAGCAGTTCGCGGCCATGCAGCGCGCGGCCGTTGTTGACCAGCAGGACGGTGTCGGGTTGCAGCACGAAGTCCACTGGCGGGGTTTGTGCCAGGTGCGCCTGAAAGGCGTCCAGGGCCTGTGCGGCGGCGTCGCTGGCCTGGTCGTTGAGGGAAAAGCGGTAGGCGTTGTAGCGCACGCTGAAGCCGCCCTGAGCGTCGAAATCGATGATCGAGGTGGCTTTGCCGCCGGCACCGCGGCCATCGACAAAGCACTCGCTGCGGGTGAAATCGAAGGAGCGCGAACTGAGGGCCAGTACCTCCAGGCTGCCCAGGCTTTCGAT
The DNA here is from genome assembly GCF_059379395.1 of Pseudomonas sp. Con_6. NCBI lineage: Bacteria > Pseudomonadati > Pseudomonadota > Gammaproteobacteria > Pseudomonadales > Pseudomonadaceae > Pseudomonas > Pseudomonas sp. Con_6. The sequence continues at coordinate 775,725 of NZ_CM182011.1, forward strand.
GACGCTGCGCAACGGCACGATGCGGGTCGGCTGGCTGGCCGGGTTCCAGCGTGCGCTGAGTACCAGCGCGGACGGTGCGGGGGAGTGCCCGTCGCGGGCCATTACCGAGCAGTGATAGGGCGCCTCGGTGTGTGGGCCCAGGCGCAGTCCGGCATGGGAACTGAGTTCAACAGGGGTGCGTCGGTTCTCGTCGGGCCTTGGCTGGCGCCCGCCGCCCTTGAAGTTGCCGACCAGGCGCAGGTGCTTGCCCTCGTTGTCGATATCGAAGGCGAAGGCGCGGTAGCGCACCAGTTCCAGCAGGACCTGGTTGCGCGAACCCAGATAGAGACAGATGAAGTCACGCTCCAGCACCGCCAGGTCCGGCAGGCGCTCCGGCAACGGGTCATCCTTGGGCGCGCGCAGGCGGGCGAAGAACAGCGCGGCGAGCTTGCCGTCGGCGAACAGGTTCACCGTGGCCTGCTGCAGTGGTGTCAGGCTGTCCTCCAGCAGACGTGCCCAGAGGCGCGCCTTCAGGGCGGCGCCGGCCTGTTGCGGGCCACCGTGGCGGGCGAGGTCGAGACTGGCCTTGTGCAACTGCTCGAGTTGATCATCATCGAAGTACAGGGTGGCGATTTCACAGTCCTTCATGGGCAACCTTCCTTTGCGATCCAGGGGATTGGGGCTGTCCATGCCCCTTGTGGCTCCTGACTGCGGAACAGGTAACCGTTGGGGGACTATTGAAGGTGGTTTTTTCAACCGTTGAAGTCAGTTGGTTCTTTTGGCGGTGTAAGCTGATTCCTATTTAGCGGTGTGGGAAAGTGCTCTGGATGGCGAGTCCCGTTAAACATTCCGTGACTTTGGCCGGGTTGGACTTCCCCCGGCGGAAGCCGCAAACTATGCGCTTTCCTTTTCGATCAACCTGAGCGGACCTGCTGAACGTATGCGAATGCGCCTGATGCTGTTGGGTGGTGGAAATGCCCTTGGGCAAGCGCTGATTCGTCTCGGAGCGGAGGAGGACATCGGCTTTCTCGCGCCGCGTCCGCCTGAACAGGGCTGGGACGCCGCGAGCCTGACCCAGTTGCTCGATGACACCCGCCCGGATGCACTGGTCAACCTGGCCTACTACTTCGACTGGTTCCAGGCCGAGTCGGTCAGCGAACAGCGCCTGGCCTCCCAGGAGCGCTCGGTGGAGCGCCTGGCCGAGTTGTGCCAGCATCACAACATCATCCTTGTCCAGCCTTCCAGCTACCGGGTGTTCGATGGCTCCCGTGCCACGGCCTACAGCGAGAAGGACGAGCCGGTGCCGCTGGGGCTGCGAGGCCAGGCCCTGTGGCGTATCGAGCAGAGTGTGCGGGCCACTTGTCCGCAGCATGTGCTGCTTCGCTTCGGCTGGGTTCTGGACGACAGCATCGATGGCGTGCTCGGGCGCTTCCTGACGCGTGCCGAATGTGCCCAGGAACTGCTGCTGGCGGACGATCGCCGTGGCAATCCGACCCCGGTGGACGATGCCGCTCGCGTGATTCTTTCGGTGCTCAAGCAACTCGACTGTGCCGCCCCGCTGTGGGGTACCTACCACTACGCCGGCAACGAGGCGACCACGCCGCTGGCGCTGGGCCAGGCGATTCTCGGCGAGGCCTCGCAACTGCGCCAGCTTGCAGTCGAGTCCCCTACGGCCCAGGCACATGCTGCGCGTCCCGATGCCTTCGAAGAACCGCAGCACGCCGTGCTGGCGTGCAAGAAAATTCTCCACACCTTCGGCATCAAGCCGCGCGCCTGGCGCTCCGGCCTGCCGACCCTACTGGATCGATTCTACCGTCATGGCTGATGCCCCCATCCTGATCACCGGCGGCGCCGGCTTCATCGGTTCCCACCTGTGCGATGCCCTGCTTGACCAGGGCTACCCCGTGCGAGTGCTGGACGACCTGTCCACCGGCAAGCGCGACAACCTGCGACTGGACAACCCGAACCTGCAACTGATCGTCGGTGATGTCGCCGATGCGGGCTTGGTGGCCAAGGCCGCCGAGGGTTGCCGCGCCGTGGTGCACCTGGCTGCGGTGGCTTCGGTGCAGGCGTCGGTGGAAGATCCGGTGCGTACTCACCAGAGCAATTTCATCGGAACCCTTAACGTCTGCGAGGCCATGCGCCTGGCCGGCATCAAGCGCGTGCTGTTCGCTTCCAGCGCCGCGGTGTACGGCAACAATGGGGATGGCGTATCCATCGCCGAGGACACGCCCAAGGCGCCGCTGACGCCCTATGCCGCCGACAAGCTGGCCAGCGAGCACTACCTGGATTTCTATCGTCGTCAGCATGGCCTGGAACCGGTGGTATTCCGCTTCTTCAATATCTTCGGACCGCGCCAGGATCCGTCCTCGCCGTACTCCGGGGTGATCAGCATCTTCTGCGAGCGTGCGCTGAGCGGGGCACCGATTACTGTGTTCGGCGATGGCGAGCAGACTCGCGACTTCCTGTATGTCGGCGACCTGGTGTCGGTGATGCGGCAGGCGCTGGAAATGCCGGTGGTGGAAGAGGGCGCGGTGAATATCGGGCTGAACCAGGCGACCTCGCTGAACCAGTTGCTGGCGGCGTTACGCACGGTGCTGGGGGATCTGCCGGCGATCAGCTACGGGCCGGCGCGCAGTGGTGATATCCGTCATTCGCGGGCGGACAATGAGCGCCTGCTGGCGCGGTTCGCGTTTCCGGTGGCCACGCCATTGGTGGAGGGCCTGGCACGCTTGCTGGGCCGCTGAAAGCGACGCGGCCCCTGTGGGAGCGCTCGACAAATGAAAAGGGCCGCTTGCGCGGCCCTTTTTCTTTAGAACTTGTAACCGATACCGACCATGTAAACCCAAGGATCGACATCCACATCGACCTTGGTCTTGCCCACGCCCAGGGCGCTCGGGCCGTCGATGCTGGCTTCGGTGTTGATATCGGCATACCAGACCGCAGCGTTGAACAGCAGGTTGTCGGTGAGCATGTAGTCCAGACCCACCTGGCCGGCCAGGCCGACGGAGTTCTTCAGCTTCATGTCGCTGAAGCCCTGCGCCTTGCGCTCGCTGCTCAGTTCTTCGTCGAAGAACAGGGTGTAGTTGACGCCGATGCCGACGTAAGGCTGGAACTTCGAACCGGCATCCATCGGGTAGTACTGGACCGACAGGGTTGGTGGCAGGTGCTTGATATCGGCCAGTTTACCGTCGAGGCCGGCGCCCAGCCCCTTCACGTTCACCTGATGCTGGAACGGAGTTGCCGCCAGCAGTTCGATACCGATGTGGTCGGTGACCATGTAGGCAAACGCCAGGCCCAGCTGGGTGTCGCTGTCCAGAGTGGCTTTGGTGCCGGAAATCTTGGTGCCGTCGAGCTTGAGGTTGCCGCTGTCTTCGTTCGGCGAAGCGGTGGCAGCACCGGCACGGACGATGAAGTCACCGGCCTGGTGGGCGTGGACGGCAGGCGCTGCGAGCGCGAGGGCGATCAGCGAGGCGCCGAGCAAGGACTTGTTCATGGAAGCTCCCAGGGGACATTTGGATTCGATGGTTCCAATGTTAAGGAGCTGCCTGCGGAGGGATTTTGACTCAGCTCAATGAAAGCGAAGGCGCCTGGGCGCGGTCATTCATTGTAGTTCGTAGGCGTAGATTTTCTCGGCTTCCATCTGGTATCCGGCCTCGGCCAGCTCGCTGGACGACGACTGGACACGCATCGGCCCCTCGATCCAGTACGGCTGGTACAACTCCTCGACCTTGATGCCGATCTCGCTGATCACATGCACGATCTGGTTAGACGGCGGTGGCGGCACATGGATGCAGGCGCCGTAGTAAGGCACCAGGAGGAACTCCGTGGTGCGCCCGTCCTCGTTGACTTCCAGCGGCACGATATAGCCTGGCAGCTTGACCTGTTGGCCATCCAGCTCCTTCACCACCGGTGCATCGGGCACCTGTTGGTGCGCCGCTGGCGCCGCTTCGGCGGCCAGCGCGTCACCCAGGTTCGACAGTTGCGAGAGATTGTGGATCGGCGCCAGTTGCGGCTTGATCACCGGCGCGCCGGGCGGGATCAGTTGCGGCCATTCCAGGGTTCGCGGTTCGCCCGCCAGAGCGGGCAGGGCGAAAAACAACAGCAACAGCAGGGCACGGCGCATTGCACGGATACTCAGAGATGAATGGACAGGCCATCGGCCAGCGACTGTCGATAGGCCCGCCACGCAGGAATGCTGCCCATCAGCACCGCGGCGCCGAGGATGATCGCCAGCAGGGTCCATTCGTGGCTGCTCGGCAAGGCCAGCGGCAGGTATAACCCATAGTTGGCCTGCACGTAACCCTGGGCCACGGCAATTCCCACGTACAGCAGGCCAAGGCCCGCAGCGATCCCGGCCACGGCCAGGGAAAACGCCTCCAGCACCAGCAGTCCGCCGACATGCCACGGCCGTGCGCCCACCGAACGCAGGATGGCCATTTCCCGACGGCGTTCGTTGAGGCTGGTGAGGATCGCCGTGAGCATGCCGATCAGTCCGGTCAGGACCACGAACAGCGAGACCACGAACAGCGCCTGCTCCGCTGTGCCCATCAGGCTCCACAGTTCTTGCAAGGCCACGCCGGGCAGGATCGCCAGCAGCGGCTCGCCACGGAACTCGTTGATCTCGCGCTGCAGGGCGAAGGTCGCCACCTTGTTGTTCAGACCGAGCATGAAGGCAGTGATGGCTTGCGGCGTGAGGTCCATGTTGCGTGCCTGGTCGGCGCTGATGCGCCCGTCGCCGCGCGCCGGCACGCCGTTGTGCCAGTCGATGTGGATAGCTTCCATGCCGCCGAGGCTGATGTGCAGAGTGCGGTCCACCGGCGTGCCGGTGCGCTTGAGCACGCCGACCACGGTGAATGGCTTGTCGTCGTGCTTGACCAGGCTGATGGCGGCTACACCGTGTGCCAGTACCAGCTTGTCGCCAAGCTTGTAGTGCAAGGCCTCGGCCACTTCTGCACCGAGCACCACTTCGAACGGGTCGCTGGCGAAGGCGCGGCCGGTGCTCAGTTCGAGGTTCTGCTTACGGCCGTACTGGTAATGCTCGAAGTACGCCTCGGTGGTACCCATCACCCGGTAGCCGCGGTGCGAGTCGCCGAGGGAAATCGGGATCGCCCACTTCACCCGGCGGTCGTTGGCGTAGTGCTCGAAGCTGTCCCAGCGGATGTTGTTAGTGGCGTTGCCGATGCGGAACACCGAATACAGCAGCAGGTTCACCGAGCCTGAGCGGGCGCCGACGATCAGGTCGGTGCCGCTGATGGTGCTGGCGAAGCTGGCGCGGGCCTCGGTGCGTACCCGTTCGACGGCCAGCAGCAGACACACCGAAAGGGCAATCGCGAAGGCGGTTAGGAAGGCGGTGAAACGGCGGTTGGCCAGGCTGGCCAGGGCAAGGCGGAGCAGGTACATCAGGCCTCCGGGTCGCTTGGGAAGCGGGCCGCGCGGTTGAGTTCGGCAAGGGACAACTGGCGGTCGAACAGTGGCGCCAGGCTCTGGTCATGGCTGACGAACAGCAGGCTGGAACCTGCGTCGCGACACTCGTTGAACAGCAGGCGGATAAAGGCTTCGCGGGTATCGGCGTCGAGGGCCGAAGTGGGTTCGTCGGCGATCACCAACTCCGGCTGGCCGATCAGCGCGCGGGCGGCGGCGACGCGTTGCTGCTGGCCGATGGACAGGCTGTCGGCGCGGCGCACCAGCAGGTCCGGGTCCTTCAAGCCCAGATGCGCGAGCAGCAGGGTGGCCGCTTCGGCGACGCTGCCGTGGCGCTGGATGGCGCGGGCGGCGCGGGCCTTGGAAAAGCGACAGGGCAGCTCGACGTTCTCGATCACCGAGAGGAACGGCAGCAGGTTGAACTGCTGGAAGATGTAGCCGGTGTGGTCGACGCGGAAACGGTCGCGGGCGCTCTGGCTCAGTTCGCCGAGGTCCTGGCCGAGCAGGCGGATGCTACCGCGGTTGGCTTTCTGCACGCCGCCGAGCAGGCCCAGCAGGGTGGTCTTGCCGCTGCCGCTGGGGCCCTTGAGGAACAGCGATTCGCCGGCCTCGAGGCGCAGCGTGGGGATGTCCAGCAGGAGGGGGTGTCCCGGCCAGGCGAAGCCCAGGTCGGTCAGTTCAATCAGTGCCTGGCTCATATGTCGACGCCCGGGTTGCCCCGGGCGCTTCACTGCAATGGATGACTTAGAAAGTAATCTTGGCGTTGGCCGGTGTCGCTTCGACACCTTTCTGGCCATTCGGTCCGATCAGTTGTAGCTGGATTTTCTGGGTCGAGGGGTAGGCCTTGAACAGCGGGGTCAGGTCCAGGCTCGCCAACTGGTCCGGTTTGGCGCACTCGAAGCGGTAGTGGGCGTGGATATCGCTGTGGCCGTGTTCGTGCTCGTCACCATCGCCGTCGTCGTCATTCTTCGCCGGGGCGTCACCGAACAGCGGGCTTTCCAGTTCCTGGTCGCTTTCCTTGCAGCCGGCAGCAGCGCTCAGGCCGAACAGTTTCAGCGGTTGTTCCAGCTGGGCACGCACGGCGGCGACCTTGGCTTTGTCGGCATCGCTCTGGGCCACGTGTTCGAAGCCCACCAGGTTCATCGCCGGGCTTTCCAGTTCCAGCTCCAGGGTGTTGCCGTCGAGCACGGCATTCAGGTGGGCGACACCGTGCTCGTGGGCGCCAAGACTGCCGTGGGCATGGTCATGCTCGTGATCGTGGTCGGAATGCGCGTGGGCGGTAATGGCCAGGGGCAGCAGCGCGAAGGGCAAGGCAAGCAGCAGGCGACGCATGGGCGGAACTCCGGAGCGGGCTTGGAAAGATTTTGAAATGTTATAACAAAGTCTGGCGTGCTTGGAAGTGTTGCCTTGGCGAGTGGCGACGAGCGTGGGAGCATGGCCGTCTTGATCGAAGGAGAGTGCAACGTGCGAATTCGGGGACATATCGGCGAGTGGCCGGTGGATCTGACCATCGAGCTGGATCTGGCGGAGTGGGCCAGCCTCGCCGGGCGGGTGGGCGAGCCGGTCGCGGCGCCGGTCAGTGCCAGTGCGCCGGTGGTGCAGGCGCGGCCGGACGATACCTTGTGGGTGGCGGCGAGGGAGTTGCTGCGCAAGGCGGGAGAGATGGAGGGGCCGGCGCTGCTGGAGTTGCTGGAAGGGCTGGCCGGGAGTACGGCGGCGGGCAAGCGACTGCTGGTGCGGTTGCGGCACAGTGCCGAGGTGAAGGTGGAAAGCGGGGCGGATGCGCCGGTGTATCACTGGGTCGGGTAGGTGCTCTTGCGGGCCTCATCGCTGGCTTGCCAGCGATGAGGCCGGAACTGACTCAGTAGAGAGCGGCGAACAGCTTGCGGCGATAGGTCCCCACCAGCGGATGGTCATTGCCCAGCAACTCGAACACCTGCAGCAGGGTCTTGTGCGGCAGTCCGCCTTCATAGCCGCGATTGCGCTTGAACAGCTTCAACAAGCCTTCCAGCGCCGCCTCGTACTGCTGGCGCGACAGCTGCTGGATGGTCAACTGGTACGCCGCCTCGTCATCCTCGGCATTCTGCGCCAGGCGGGTCTTCAGGTCGGCCACTTCCGGCAGGGCCTTCGCCTGCGCCAGGAAGGTCAGCTGCGCCTTGGCACCGGCCAGCGCGGCCTTGTGCTCGTCGCTCTTCACTGCATCGAGCACAGTCTGCGCTTCACCCAGCTCGCCACGTTCGGCCAGGCAGCGCGCATAAAGGATCAGCGCACCGGCATTGGTGTTGTCTTCCCCCAGCAGCGCCTTGAGGGTGGCTTCTGCCTCGCTGTAGCGCCCGTCGTTGAACAGCGCCTGGGCCAGCTCCAGTGGATCGGCCGCGGCCGGCGCCGGCTTCTGCACATGGGGTTCGAGCATGGCGCGCACTGCCGACTCCGGCTGTGCACCGGCAAAACCATCCACCGGCTGGCCGTCCTTGAACAGCACCACGGTCGGCAGGCTGCGGATGCCGAAGCGGGCGACGATGTCCTGCTCGATGTCGCAGTTGACCTTGGCCAGCAGCAGCTCGCCCTGATACTCCTCGGTGATCTTCGCCAACATCGGCATCAGCGCCTTGCACGGCGCGCACCAGTCGGCCCAGAAGTCCACCAGCACCGGCTTGTGGTGCGAGTTGGCGATCACCACCTGATCGAAGTTGGCGACGGTGGTATCGAAAATGTACGGCGATTCCTGACTCATCTCGACTCTCGCGAACGCATGAATGGCGCCACTATACGGCGCCGCGACTGGCGTGGTACAGGCTCACCTGGCGAAACTCGTGGGGTTCGGCCAGGTCCGGCAGGGTCAGGGCGTGCAGGGTGTCGAGCTGGCGGTAGAGCGGGTGGCGGAAATCCCGTACCCGCGAGTCCGCTACCAGCGCCTGGCGGCCGCGGCTGAGGAACTCGTCCAGCAGCGGCAGGTTGGCGCGGTCGTAGAGTACGTCGGCGACCAGGATCAGGTCGAAGCGATCGTCCTCGGCGAAGAAGTCGCTGGAGTAGTGCAGTTCCACGCCGTTCAGCGCCGCGTTGGCCCGACTGGCCTGCAGCGCCAGCGGATCGAGGTCGCAGGCCACCACCTCCAGCGCTCCGGCCTTCGCCGCAGCGATCCCGGCGATGCCGGAGCCGGCACCGAAGTCCAGCACGCGCTTGCCGGCCACCCATTCCGGGCGTTCGGCCAGGTAGCGGGCCATGGCCAGGCCGCTGGCCCAGCAGAAGCTCCAGTACGGTGGTTCGTCGAGGATGCGTCGGGTTTCTTCGGGGCTGAAGGCGCGGTCCATATTATCGGCGTCGATCAGCCACAGTTTCAGTTCGCAGTCAGGCAGGTTGCTAGCCACCAGGCGCGCATCGCCGAGCAGCTCGCTCAGCGCCGCTTGCAGTTCAACCGGCGCCATCTAAGGTGCCTTTTCCAGTTGCAGCGGGCCGAGGGCCTGAGTATCTGCGCGGGTCACGCTCAGCGGCTTGAGGTGCAGGATCAGTTGCCCGGACTGGCTGGCGCGGGCGCGCAACTCGACGCGGCCACCGGCCGGGAACACTTCCGGGTTGAAGCGCAGCTGGAATGGCAGGGCCTGGCCGGTGCCATCATAGGTGTCGCTGGCCAGCAGGCGTTGTGGCCGGCCGCGTTCATCGATCACCAGCAGGGCGACTTCCACCTCGGCGCCACGGGGGATATTGGTGAAACTGCCGCTCAGTTCGCGCTGGTAGGCCGGCAGTGGCGTCGGCGCGTGAGTGTGTTTGGCAACGGGCTGCGCCGGAGGCTGGGGGGCGGCGGGTTTGGGGGCTTCGCTGCTGCAGGCGGCCAGCAGGGCGGCGAAACCGAGCACGGCAAGCGCTCGAAACGACATGATTATTTTCCTTGGGGGGCGTATTTCCTCACTGGATGGTAACCCCTTTGGCTTGTCTTGCCAGTCGGATGCGCTACCATGGCCCTCCCTTTTTTTGTTGCCTGCCACCATGCACTGTCCCTTCTGCGGTGCCAACGACACCAAAGTCATCGACTCACGACTGGTCGCCGAGGGCGAGCAAGTCCGCCGTCGCCGCGAATGCGTGGCCTGCGGCGAGCGCTTCACCACCTTCGAGACCGCCGAACTGGTCCTCCCGCGCCTGATCAAGCAGGACGGCACCCGCCAGCCCTTCGACGAAGAAAAACTGCGCGCCGGCATGCAGCGCGCCCTGGAAAAACGCCCGGTCAGCGTCGAGCGTCTGGAAGCGGCGCTGGCGCACATCAAGCACAAGCTGCGGGCCAAGGGCGAGCGCGAGGTCAAGTCTCTGGTAGTCGGTGAACTGGTGATGGCCGAGCTGCAGAAGCTCGACGAAGTCGCCTATATCCGTTTCGCCTCCGTGTACCGGCGCTTCCAGGACCTCGACGAGTTCCGCGAAGAGATCGACCGTCTGGCCCGCGAGCCTGCCAAAGAGTGAACATGTCCACAGAACGCGCCGTGCTCGACGCCCACTACATGGCCCGTGCCCTGGAACTGGCGCGCAAAGGCCTGTACACCACGCACCCGAACCCGCGGGTGGGCTGCGTCATCGTGCGTGACGGGCGCATCGTCGGCGAAGGCTGGCACGTGCGCGCCGGCGAGCCCCACGCCGAGGTGCATGCCCTGCGCGAGGCCGGCGAACTGGCCCGCGGCGCCTGTGCCTACGTCACCCTGGAACCTTGCAGCCACCACGGGCGCACGCCGCCCTGTGCCGATGCGCTGGTGAATGCCGGAGTAGCGCGGGTGGTCGCGGCAATGCAGGACCCTAACCCACGGGTTGCCGGCAATGGCCTCAAGCGTCTGGCCGAGGCCGGTATCGAAGTCGCCAGCGGCGTGCTCGAAGGCGAGGCGCGGGCGCTCAATCCCGGTTTCCTGAAACGCATGGAACATGGCCTGCCGTTCGTCCGCGTCAAGCTGGCGATGAGCCTGGATGGCCGCACCGCCATGGCCAGCGGCGAGAGCCAGTGGATCACCGGCCCGGCCGCGCGCTCCGCGGTACAGCGCCTGCGCGCTCGCTCCAGCGTGGTCCTGACCAGCGCCGCCAGCGTGCTCGCCGACAACGCGCGGATGACCGTGCGTGGTGACGAGCTGGGCCTGGATCCCGACACCATTGCCCTGGTCCTGGCCCGACCGCCGCTGCGCCTGCTGATCGACGGCCGCCTGCGCGTGCCGCTGGACGCACCGTTCTTCCAGGCCGGTCCAGCCCTGGTGGTCACCGCCGCCGCGGACGATCCGCGCTATGCCGCCGCTGGCCACACCTTGCTGCGCATCCCCGGCGAAGACGGACGGGTCGACCTGCGCCAGTTGCTGGCCGAACTGGCCCGCCGCGACATCAACGAAGTGCTGGTGGAAGCCGGCCCGGGCCTGGCAGGCGCTTTCGCCCAGCGTGGCCTGGTGGACGAATACCAGCTGTTCATCGCCGGCAAGTTCCTCGGCTCCAGTGCCCGTCCGCTGCTGGACTGGCCGCTGGCGCGGATGAGCGAGGCACCGGCCCTGAAAATCACCGAAATGCGCGCGGTTGGCGATGACTGGCGAGTCACCGCAATCCCCGCGCCCGCCTCAGGCGTATAATTCGCGGCCTGTTCTCGAGGAGCACCCCCATGTTCACCGGCATCATCGAATCCATCGGCAGCATCCGCAGCATCACCCCGAAAGGCGGTGACGTCCGCGTTTACGTCGAAACCGGCAAGCTTGACCTGGGTGACGTCAAGCTGGGCGACAGCATCGCGGTCAATGGCGTCTGCCTGACCGCGGTGGAACTGCCGGGCGACGGCTTCTGGGCCGACGTCAGCCGGGAAACCCTGGACTGCACCGCCTTCTCCGACCTCAAGGCCGGCAGCCGGGTCAATCTGGAAAAGGCCCTGACCCCGACCACCCGCCTGGGCGGCCACCTGGTCAGCGGCCACGTCGACGGCGTCGGCGAGATCGTCTCTCGTGCCGATAACGCCCGCGCCATCCAGTTCCGCGTGCGTGCGCCGAAAGAGCTGGCCAAGTACATCGCCCACAAGGGCTCGATCACCGTCGACGGCACCAGCCTGACGGTCAATGACGTCGATGGCGCCGAATTCGAGCTGACCATCGTCCCGCACACCCTGGCCGAAACCATCATGGCCGACTACCGCCCCGGGCGTCGGATCAACCTCGAGGTCGACCTGCTGGCCCGTTACCTGGAGCGCCTGCTCCTGGGCGACAAGGCCGCCGAGCCGAACAAAGGCAGCGGTATCACCGAAAGCTTCCTGGCCGCCAACGGCTACCTGAAATCCTGAATTAGAAGGGGGTGCCGCGTGGCGCTCAACACCATCGAAGAACTGGTCGAAGACATCCGCCAGGGCAAAATGGTCATCCTGATGGATGACGAAGACCGCGAGAACGAAGGCGACATCATCATGGCGGCCGAGTGCTGCCTGCCCGAGCACATCAACTTCATGGCCAAGCACGCCCGCGGCCTGATCTGCATGCCGATGACCCGCGAGCGCTGCGAAACCCTGAAGCTGCCGCTGATGGCGCCGCGCAACGGTTCCGGCTTCGGCACCAAGTTCACCGTGTCGATCGAGGCCGCCGAAGGCGTCACCACCGGCATCTCCGCCGCCGACCGCGCCCGCACCGTGCAGGCCGCCGCGGCCAAGGACGCCAAGGCCGAGGACATCGTCAGCCCGGGCCACATCTTCCCGCTGATGGCCCAGCCTGGCGGCACCCTGGCCCGTGCCGGTCACACCGAGGCGGCCTGCGACCTGGCGCGCATGGCCGGTTTCGAGCCGAGCGGGGTGATCTGCGAAGTGATGAACGACGACGGCACCATGTCCCGCCGGCCTGAGCTGGAAGTGTTCGCCGCCGAACACGGCATCAAGATCGGCACCATCGCCGACCTGATCCACTACCGCATGATCCACGAGCGCACCATCCAGCGGATTTCCGAGCAGCCGATCGAGAGCGAGCTGGGTGAATTCAACCTGGTCACCTACCGTGACGCGGTGGAAGGCGACGTGCACATGGCCCTGACCCTGGGCAAGATCTGCGCCGAAGAGCCGACCCTGGTCCGCGTGCACAACATGGACCCGCTACGCGACCTGCTGCTGGTCAAGCAACCGGGCCGCTGGAGCCTGCGCGCGGCGATGAGCGCCGTGGCCGACGCCGGCAGCGGCGTGGTCCTGCTGCTCGGTCACCCGCTGGACGGCGACGTGTTGCTGGCGCACATCCGCGAAAGCGCGGGCGACGCGCCGACCAAGGCGCCGACCACCTACAGCACCGTCGGTGCCGGTTCGCAGATCCTGCGCGACCTCGGCGTGCGCAAGATGCGCCTGATGAGTTCGCCGATGAAGTTCAACGCGATATCCGGATTCGATCTGGAAGTTGTAGAATACGTGCCCTCCGAATGACCCGACGGTGTTTGACCGCCGTCCATTCGTGACCAAAACTCCCACAGGCCGCGTTCTTGCGGCCTGGCTCTTTAAGATGAGAATCCCGCAATGTCCCTGAAGACCATCGAAGGTACCTTCATTGCCCCCAAAGGTCGCTATGCTTTGGTGGTTGGCCGCTTCAACAGCTTCGTCGTCGAAAGCCTGGTGAGCGGTGCCGTTGACGCCCTGGTTCGTCATGGCGTGAGCGAAAGCGACATCACCATCATCCGCGCGCCTGGCGCGTTCGAAATCCCGCTGGTCACGCAGAAGGTCGCCCAACAAGGTGAATACTCCGCGATCATCGCCCTGGGCGCGGTGATCCGTGGCGGTACCCCACACTTCGAATACGTTGCGGGCGAGTGCACCAAGGGCCTGGCCCAGGTGTCCATGGAGTTCGGCATTCCGGTGGCCTTCGGTGTCCTGACCGTCGACTCGATCGAGCAGGCCATCGAGCGCTCCGGCACCAAGGCCGGCAACAAGGGCGCCGAAGCTGCCCTGTCCGCCCTGGAAATGGTCAGCCTGCTGGCGCAGTTGGAGGCCAAGTGATTAGCGACGAAAGCGATCGTTTCAACCCGCGCGATCCGAAACCCGCCGATGCGGGCAAGCCATCGAAGAGCGCCAAGCGCCGCGAAGCCCGCAAGCTCGCGACCCAGGCCCTGTATCAATGGCACATGGCTCAGCATTCGCTGAACGAGATCGAAGCGCAGTTCCGGGTCGACAACGATTTCAGCGATGTCGATGGCGCTTACTTCCGCGAGATCCTCCACGGGGTCCCGGCGAAGAAGGCCGAAATCGACAAAGCCCTCATCCCTTGCCTGGAACTGGCCCTGGAAGAGCTCGACCCGGTCGAGCTGTCCGTTCTGCGCCTGTCCGCCTGGGAGCTGCTGGTCCGCGTCGACGTGCCTTATCGCGTGGTGATCAACGAGGGCATCGAGCTGGCCAAGGTCTTCGGTGCCACCGATGGCCACAAGTTCGTCAACGGTGTTCTCGACAAGCTCGCACCCGTGCTTCGCGAAGCCGAAGTGAAGGCGCACAAGCGCTGATCCTGGCGCTGCCTGTCCATGGGTGAGTTCGAGCTGATCCGCCAGTTCTTCGCCGCCGCGCCTTGTGCGCAGGGCGGCGAAGGCATCGCCCTCGGCATCGGTGACGATTGCGCGCTGCTGGCGCCGACACCCGGCGAGCAGTTGGCGATCTCCACCGACACGCTGGTGGCCGGGGTGCATTTCCCCGCCATCAGCGATCCTTTCCTGCTCGGCCAGCGCTCGCTGGCGGTAGCGGCCAGCGACCTGGCTGCCATGGGCGCCACGCCCCTTGCCTTCACCCTTGCTCTGACCCTGGCCGATACCGATCCGGATTGGCTGCGCGAGTATGCTTGTGGGCTGAGCCAGATGGCCCGCCAGTGTGGCCTGAGCCTGATCGGCGGCGACACCACCCGCGGCCCGCTGAGCCTGACCATGACCGTGTTCGGTCGCGTGCCCGTCGGGCAGGCGCTGACCCGCAGTGGCGCGCGTCCCGGCGACCTGGTCTGTGTCGGCGGCGAGCTGGGCAATGCCGCCGGTGCGTTGCCGCTGGTACTGGGCGAGCGTGAAACCGATGCAACCCTGGCCGCGCCGCTGCTGTCTCACTATTGGTCGCCGCCACCACAGATCGCCCTGGGCCAGGCCCTGCGCGGAAAAGCCACGGCGGCACTGGATATTTCCGATGGGCTGCTGGCCGATTGCGGGCATATCGCCAAGGCGTCCAATGTGGCGTTGCGCCTGGAGCGGGATCGCTTGCCGCTGGGCGCGGCGCTGATCGGTTTCCTCGGCCTGGACGCAGCGCGTCAGGCGGCACTGGCGGGCGGCGACGACTATGTCATTGCCTTTACCCTGCCGCCTGCCGAGCTGGGCGGCCTGCTTGCCGCCGGCTGGCCGGTGCAGGTGGTCGGCCGGGTCGAGGCGGGCAGCGGCGTCAGCCTGCACGACGCTGCTGGCCATGACATCACCCCCGCCGTACGCGGCTATCAACATTTCAGGGAGACACCGTGACCGACCACCCCAATCAGGTGCCAGCGGAAAACGTTCCGCCTTCGGTCTGGCGCAACCCTTGGCATTTCCTCGCCTTCGGCTTCGGCTCCGGCACCCTGCCCAAAGCCCCGGGTACCTGGGGTTCGCTGGTGGCGCTGCCGTTCGTGCCGCTGTGGCAGATGCTGCCCGACTGGGGCTACTGGCTGATGCTCGGCGTGACCATGCTGTTCGGCTTCTGGCTGTGCGGCAAAGTGGCCAACGACCTCGGGGTGCATGACCACGAAGGCATCGTCTGGGACGAGATGGTCGGCATGTGGATCACCCTCTGGCTGGTGCCCGAGGGCTGGCTGTGGTTGCTCGCCGGGTTCCTGATGTTCCGCTTCTTCGACATCCTCAAGCCATGGCCGATCCGCTGGGTCGACCGGCATGTGCATGGCGGGGTGGGCATCATGCTCGACGATGTGCTGGCCGGCGTGTTCGCCTGGCTGGGCATGCAAGTGCTGGTATGGAGTCTGATTTAAAAGGGAGTCGCGTCATGCGCATGTGGCGACAGTGGCTGCTATTGGTGGCCATGCTGGCTGGGATGCTGGAAATCGCACGGGCTGGGCCCTTGCCGGCGGAGGTGCGCCTGGCCAGCGAGAACTGGCTGGATTACACCAATGCCGACGGCACGGGCGTGGCCTGGGACGTGTTGCGCAAGGTGTTCGAGCCGGCCGGAGTCAAGGTTCGGGTGCTCAGCGCGCCTTACACCCGGGCTATCGGCCTGGTGAAACGCGGCGAGGCGGATGCCTGGGTCGGCTCCTACCATGAGGAGAACTCCGACAACCTCTACCCCCGCTGGAATTTCGATTCCGACCATATCTACGCCCTCGGCCTGGCCAGCAAGCCAGTGCCGACCAAGGACAATATCGGCCAGTTCCGCCTGTCCTGGGTACGTGGCTACGACTACCAGAACTACCTGCCCAATGTCGGCTACTACCGCGAAGTGCAGCGCCGCGACGGCATACTGCCAATGCTGGAGCGTGAGCGGGTGGACTTCTATGTCGATGCCCTGACCGAGGTGAACTACGTCCACGCCCAGGCCGAGCACCCGGAGCAATTCCGCAGCACTCATGTCGCCGAACTGCCGTTGTACCTGGCCTTCGGCAACACGCCGGAGGGCAAGGCGCTGCGTGACCTGTTCGACAAGCGCATGGACGAGCTGGTGCCGAGTGGCGCGCTGAAGCCGATTTTCGAACACTGGAAGCAACCGTATCCGTTCGGTCAGCCCGGTAAGTAGCCTGGACAAGATCGAACTTTTCGATCTTTTTCCCCGCAAATTCAGCATAAGCAGCGCCTGCACGCTGCTGTTACAATCGGCCCACGTCAATTTTCATGCATATCAGGAGCACAAGGTGCCCGTCGTTTTCGTTGCTGCTTCCAAGCTGCCTACTCCTTTCGCGACTTTCACCATGCACGGTTTTCTCGATGAAGCCACCGGCCGCGAGCACGTCGTGCTCAGCCTCGGTGATGTCGCCGACGGCCAGCCGGTGCTGGGTCGCCTGCATTCCGAGTGTCTGACGGGCGACGCCCTGTTCAGCCAGCGGTGCGATTGTGGTTCGCAGCTCGAAGCCGCCCTGCAAGCCATCGCCCGGGAAGGGCGTGGCGTTCTGCTCTACCTGCGCCAGGAAGGCCGTGGCATTGGCCTGCTGAACAAGATCCGCGCCTACGAGCTGCAGGATGGCGGTGCCGACACCGTCGAAGCCAACGAGCGCCTGGGCTTTGCCGCCGACCAGCGTGACTACGCCATGTGCCGGCCGATGCTGGAGCACCTCGGTGTCACCTCGCTGCGCCTGATGACCAACAACCCGCGCAAGGTGAAGGCGCTGACCGACATGGGCATCGTTGTCGCCGAACGCGTGCCGCTGCATACCGGGCACAACCCGCACAACAAGCACTACCTGGCCACCAAGGCCGGCAAGCTCGGCCACATGATGGGCAACGAGCACCAGGGCGAGGCTGGCCGGGCGTGACCCGCAGCCAGGTTCGCGCACGCCTGACCCTGGCCTGGTGGCAGTACCTGGCGGTGGCGCTGGCGCCGCTGCTGGTGTTTGCCTGGGCCTTCGGCGGTGGTGATCCGGTGATTCCTGTATTGGCCATGCCGATGTTCATTGCCGGCGTGGCTTCGATGTTCCTCACCTTGCCGCGTTTCGGCGTGTACAAGCACGCGCTGATCGCTACCGGCAAGGCCCTCGATACGGACGCCGAACCGGCGGCCTGGATCGAGCTGGCACGGGTGCGCCGCCTGGGCATGCTGTTCGCCTGCCTGCCGGCCTGGGTCGCCGCGCTGTCGGTGTTCGTCGGGCTGGAGGCGGTGCCGCAGATCCTCCTGGCGATCTCCAGTGTGGTGATCCTCTACCTCTACCGCCTTCCTCGCCAACTGGCCTGATGCGCGGGTTGCTCCTGCTGGTGTTGCTGGCCTGCGCCGGCTCGCTGGCAGCGGCGCCGCGGGTGGTCAGCCTGGCGCCTTCATTGACGGAAATCGTTGTCGAGCTTCAGGCCGGCGATCTGCTGGTGGGCGTGCTTGATGCCGGTGACCGGCCGGCGACGCTGGCCCAGGTGCCTTCGGTGGGCCGCTACGGCCAGCTCGACCTGGAGCGTCTGCTCAGCCTCAAGCCCGACCTGATCCTGCTCTGGCCCGCCAGCGTGCCGCCGGCCCAACGTGCACAACTGGAGCGCCTCGGCATTCCTCTGTACAGCGCCGAACCCCATGACCTCGACAGCCTGATCGCGCAGGTCGCCCTGATCGGCGAAAGGCTTGGCCGTGCGCAACAAGGGCAGCGGCAGGCGGCCGTGCTGCGTATGCGCCTGGACGCGTTGCGCCAGCGCTATCACCGAGAGCAGCCGTTGCGGGTGTTCTACCAGGTGTGGGACAAGCCGCTGTACACGGTTGGCGGCGGGCAGATCATCAGCGATGCCTTGAAGGTGTGCGGTGCACGCAATCTGTTCGATGACCTGAAGCTGCCGGCGCCGCAGGTCGGTATCGAAAGCGTGCTGCAGCGCGATCCGCAGGTGATCGTGACAGGCGATCAGGCGCAACTGAAGGCCTGGGCGCGCTGGCCGGCGGTCAGCGCGGTGCGCGACCGCCGCTTGCTGGTGCTGCCGGACAAGGGCCTGGAGCGGCCCAGCGGGCAGATGATCGAGGCCACCGCGAAGCTCTGCGAGGCGCTGGCTAGAGCTCCGGGGTCCAGTTGATGGCGAGCATCCAGGTGCGGCCTTCTTCGCGGTAGCCGTGGAAGTCACCTGCGTAGGAGTACTGGGAGCGGCTGTAGTCCTTGTCCAGCAGGTTATCGGCTTTCAGGTCGAGGCGGATCTCAGGGGTGAGGGCCCAACTGGCGCGGGCGCCGATCAGGCCATAGCCGCCCAGCTGGCGCTGATTGTCGACGTCGGCGTAGCTGCTGCTCACTGCCTGCCATGAAGCACCGACACCCAGGCGATCGAACTGCCGGTCCAGATCCAGGCTCAGGGTGCGGCGCGCGCGGCGCTCCAGCGTGTGGCCGCTGCCCAGGTCGCGAGGATCGATCAGCGCCAGTCCCAATTGGCTCTGCCAGCCGAACCAGTCCTGTTTCAGCGTGGTTTCGAAACCGATGATGCGTGCCCTGTCGACGTTGTAAGGTGCGTCCACGGCAAACGCGATGGCATCCCGCAAGTCGGTGCGATAGAGCGAGGTTTCCAGGCGGCTACTGTCACTCAGCTGGCTGCGCCACTGAAGCTCGTAGCTCTTCGAGTGTTCCGGCTTGAGATTCGGATTGCCGAAGGCCGGGTAATAGAGGTCGTTGAACGTTGGCGCACGGAAGCCTTCGCTATAGGACAGCAGGAGGTCGTTATCCACATTCAGCGGCACGGTCAGGCTGCCGCTCCAGGTGGTCTGTCCGCCGAACTGCTGGTTGCGGTCGCGGCGCAGGCCCAATTCGGTGGAGAAGTGCTCGCCCTGGAACCGGTGCTGGATAAAGACGGCGCGGTTCCAGCGACTGTCCTCTTCGAACCTGGCATTTGCGTACAGGCCGTCGGCGTTCAGGCGATCGACCCAGGCATCGCCGCCCAGCAGCAGGCTGTGCGCGTCATTCAGGTCGAACGTGTTCTGCCATGCGAGCGAGTCGCGGTAGGTGGTGAAGGTGCTGGAGGTGCCGAGTTTGTCGCGCGTTTCTCCGCGGTTTTCGCTGTGTCCCAGTTCCAGGCGTGAATGCCATCGTTCGCTGAACTGCGCGCCAAGATAGCCGCTGACACTACTCAGCGAAAACTCATCCCATGGTTTCAGTTCCGAACCGAAAGGGCTGTCGAATTCTCGCTTGCCGTGGTTGTCCAGCGCGGTGATACCCATTTCCAGGTCGTCGCTCAGCTGGTGCGACAGGTTCAGGCTCAGCGACCGGTTGCGATAGGCATCGTGGTCGTTGTCGCCAGGGAAGGACTGGCGGGTGTCATCGATCCCGGCACTTTCATCGAGGCTGGCGCCGAGGCTGAAGCGGGTGCGCCCGTCGCCGCCGGAAAGGCCGAGGCTGCGCTGGAAGGTCTGCTGGCTTCCCGCAGCGAAGCGCAGGCGTCCTTGCAGGCCCTGTTCGGCACCGCGCCGGGTGAAGATCTGGATCACCCCGCCCATGGCATCGCTGCCGTAGATCGCCGAGCGCGAGCCGCGCAACACTTCCACCCGTTCGATCTGCTCGACATCCAGGTATTGCAGGGCGCTGTCGCCGGACGAGGTATTGGCGATGCGCTGGCCGTCCACCAGCACCAGGGTCTGCGCGGCCTTGGTGCCACGGACGAAGATCCCCGGCAGGCTGCCGCGGCCGCCGGTGTGCGCCACTTGCACGCCGGGGACGCGGGTCAGCAGCTCAGTGACGTTGCCCGGTTGCAGGCGCTCGATGTCGTCGCGGGTGAACACGGTAGTGGCGGCGCTGGACTGGTTGCGGTCCTCGACCTGGCGGTTGGCGCTGATGACCACGTCGGGCAGCTTGAGGGCGGCGTCGCGGTCCAGGGGTTCGGCGAGGAGCGGGGTAGGGAGGCAGAGCAGGAGTGGGGCAAGGCGGGGGAGATTCATTGGCGCTTCCAAAGCATTCGCGGGTGAATCCGCTTCCACAGTGTGGGAGCGGGTTCACCCGCGATGAGGTCCTTACAGGCCCAGCAGACTCATGCGCTGGCGCACCGAATCCTCGATCCCCGCCGCATCCAGCCCACACTCGGCCAGCATCTGCGCCGGCTTGGCGTGCTCGACGTAGATATCCGGCAGCCCCAGGTGCAGCACCGGCTTGAGCGCGGCCTCACGCGCCAGGAACTCGCTCACCGCCGCACCGGCGCCGCCCATGATGGCGTTTTCTTCGATGGTCACCAGCAGTTCGTGGCTGCCGGCCAGTTCCCGCACCAGGGCCTCGTCCAGCGGCTTGACGAAGCGCATGTCGACCACGGTGGCGTCGAGGGTCTCGGCGACCTTCAGCGCTTCGGCCAGTTGCACGCCGAACACCAGCAGGGCGACCTTGCTGCCCTGGCGGCGAATCACGCCCTTGCCGATTTCCAGCGGTTCCAGGGTGTTCTCGATAGCTGCGTTGGGGCCGCTGCCGCGCGGGTAACGCACCGCCGCCGGGCCGTCGTACAGGTGGCCGGTGCTGAGCATGCGGCGTAGTTCGTTCTCGTCGCTCGGGGTCATCACCAGCATGCCGGGGATGCAGCGTAGGTAGGAAAGATCGAAGCTGCCGGCGTGGGTCGGACCGTCTTCGCCCACCAGGCCGGCGCGGTCGATGGCGAACAGTACGTCGAGGTTCTGCACCGCGACGTCATGGATCAGTTGGTCATACGCACGCTGGAGGAAGGTTGAGTAGATTGCCACCACCGGCTTCGAACCTTCGCAGGCCATGCCCGCGGCCAGGGTTACCGCGTGTTGCTCGGCGATCGCCACGTCGAAGTAGCGCTGTGGATAACGTTCGCTGAAGGCCACCAGGTCGGAGCCTTCCTTCATCGCGGGGGTGATGCCCACCAGGCGCGGGTCGGCGGCGGCCATGTCGCACAGCCACTGGCCGAACACTGCGGAGTATTTTGGTCCGCCGGCCTTCTTCGGTGCGGCGGCAGGTTTGTCCACTGGCTCCAGCTTGGTGATTGCGTGGTAGCCGATCGGGTCGACCTCGGCCGGGGCGAAGCCCTTGCCCTTCTTGGTCACCACGTGGAGGAACTGCGGGCCCTTGAGGTCGCGCATGTTGCGCAGGGTGGCGATCAGGGTCGGCAGGTCGTGGCCGTCGATCGGGCCGATGTAGTTCCAGCCCAGTTCTTCGAACAGGGTGCCGGGGACCAGCATGCCCTTGGCGTATTCCTCGGTGCGCCGGGCGATTTCCCAGGCGCCGGGCAGGCGCGACAGGACTTTCTTGCTGCCCTCGCGCATGCTCGCGTAGGTGCGGCTGGAGAGGATCTTGGCCAGGTAGTTGGACAGGCCGCCGACGTTGCGCGAGATCGACATGTCGTTGTCGTTGAGGATCACCAGCATGTCGGCGTTGACTTCCTGGGCGTGGTTCAACGCCTCGAAGGCCATGCCCGCGGTAAGGGCGCCGTCGCCGATCACCGCGATGGACTTGCGCGACTCGTTGCGCAGGCGGGCGGCGATGGCCATGCCCAGCGCTGCGCTGATCGAGGTGCTGGAGTGGCCAACGCCGAAGGTGTCGTATTCGCTCTCGCTGCGCCGCGGGAAGGCGGCGATGCCGTCCTTCTGGCGCAGGGTGTTCATGCGCTGGCGGCGACCGGTGAGGATCTTGTGCGGGTAGGCCTGGTGCCCGACGTCCCACACCAGACGGTCGTCCGGGGTGTCGAAGACGTAGTGCAGGGCGATCGTCAACTCGATGACGCCCAGGCCGGCACCGAAGTGCCCGCCGGTCTGACCGACGGTGTAGAGCAGTTCCTGGCGCAGTTCGTCAGCCAGGTTCTCCAGGTCGGCTTCGGCCAGACGACGCAGGCCGGCTGGCGTATCGGCACGGTCGAGCAGCGGCGTGACCGGGCGTTCGCGGGGGATCTCTTGAAACGTCGTGGGCATCAG
This sequence comes from Pseudomonas sp. Con_6, assembly GCF_059379395.1. NCBI lineage: Bacteria > Pseudomonadati > Pseudomonadota > Gammaproteobacteria > Pseudomonadales > Pseudomonadaceae > Pseudomonas > Pseudomonas sp. Con_6. Next base: position 797,590 of record NZ_CM182011.1, read on the forward strand.
GCGAGTCGTTATAGGTTTGAAGACGCGGCAGTTTACCCCATTGGGAGAAGACTGCCCATTCGATGGGCCTGGCTGGCATCTGCTGTGGTTTTGAGGGCCTCATCGCGGGCAACGCCCGCTCCCACAAAGATTGTGCACACCGCAGAACCCTGTGGGAGCGGGCGTTGCCCGCGATGAGGCCCGAGAGCCGGGCAGATCAGTTACGGCGTTCGACGATGTAGCGTGCCAGTGCCCGCAGCGGCTCGGCCGCTGCGTCAAACGGACGCACCGCTTCCAGCGCCTGGTCGCGCAGCTCCAGGGCGTAGGCCTTGGCCGCGTCGAGACCGAGCAGGGCCGGGTAGGTGGGCTTGTCGCGGGCGATATCGGCGCCTTGGCGCTTGCCCAGGGTCGCGGTGTCGCTTTCCACGTCGAGAATGTCGTCCTGCACCTGGAACGCCAGACCAATCGCCTGGGCGTACTGCTGCAGGGCGTTGAGTTCGGCTTCACCAGCACGCTCGCTGGCCAGGGCGCCAAGGCGCACGCTGGCTTCGATCAGCGCGCCGGTCTTGTGCCGGTGCATGAACTCCAGAGCGGCCTGGTCGAGCTTGAGGCCCACCGAGCCGAGGTCGATGGCCTGGCCGCCGACCATGCCCGGCGAGCCCGCCGCCTTGGCCAGCACCCGCACCATGGCCAGACGCGTGGCATCGCCCGGCGCACTCAGGCGCGGGTCGAGCAGGGCGTCGAAGGCCAGGCTCTGCAGACCGTCACCGGCAAGAATCGCGCAGGCTTCGTCGAAGGCCTTGTGGGTGGTCGGCTGGCCGCGACGCAGGTCGTCGTCGTCCATCGCCGGCAGGTCGTCATGCACCAGGGAATAGGCGTGGATCAGTTCCACCGCGCAGGCCGCGCCATTGGCCTGCTCGGCCTTGCCACCCAGCGCTTCGCAGGCGGCGTAGGCGAGCAGCGGACGGACACGCTTGCCGCCGTTCATCACGCTGTAGCGCATGGCTGCATAAAGGCGGGTGAGTTCAACCGAGGGTGCCTGGAACAGCGGTTCCAGCGCAGCGTCGACCCGCGCCTGGCACTGGGCCTGGTAGGTGCCGATCATTGCTCGGGGTCCGCGTCGAATGGCTCGGCGGCCAGCTCGCCGTCACGCTCCAGAAGGATCTGCACCTTCTGCTCGGCCTGGGTCAGGGCGCCCTGGCAGTCGCGGGTCAGGCGGATGCCTTGCTCGAAGGCGGTCAGTGAGTCTTCCAGCGACAGCTCGCCGTTCTCCAGGCGCTCGACCAGGGCTTGCAGGTCGGCGAGGGATTGCTCGAAATCGATGGCGGCTTTTTTTCGGGCCATGGCGTCTGTCTCGGTGGCGGTCGGAACGGCGCGACACTAGCAGAGCAGGGCATCCGGGGCAAATCAGCGAGGGTACCGAGGGTCGTGTTCCGGGATCGCGTTGTGGGCGTTCATGGCTCTCTGCCATAATCGCGCCCGCTCAGCGTCCAGAGCATCCCATTCCCGCCGTTGTGTGATGGACCACCTCTGTGAGCCTTCTCTCGATCGAATCTGCGCTGTGCTTCCTGCTGTTCTTCGTCCTCTACTGGAGCCTGTGCTGGAGCCCCCGGCTGCAGAACATCCTGCTGCTGGCAGGCAGCTATGGGCTGGCGGCGAGTTTCAGTCCCTTCGCCCTGTTCGTGCTGTTCGGCTACACCCTGGCGGTGCACGGGCTCGGTTTGCTCGCGGCGCGCTGGCCGGGACGCAGGTTCAGCTACCTGGCGTTGCTGCTCCTGGTGCTGGGCGGCTTCTACCTGTTCAAATACCAGGAACTGCTCGTCGGCGGTGCCCAGGCGGCGCTGGCCGGACTGGGGCTGGCGGTGTCACTGCCGGTATTGCAGGTACTGGTGCCGATCGGCTTTTCCTTTTATGCCTTCCATTCCGTCAGCTATGTGGTGTCGATCAATCGCGGCGAGCTGGCGCCGGTGCCGCCGCTGGACCTGGCGTTGTACCTGGCGTTCTTCCCCAGCCTGATCGCCGGTCCGGTCAACCGCGCTACCCATTTGCTGCCGCAGATCCGCGCCGCAGGGCTGCGCCAGGTGCTGGAACCGCAGCGCGCGCTCGGGTTGATCGCCCTGGCGCTGGTCAAGGTGTTCCTGCTCAGCGGCTGGCTGGCCAGCGAGTGGGTCGATCCGGTGTTCGAAACGCCGGGCAACTTCACCCCGGCGCAGGTCCTCCTGGCCGTGTATGGCTACAGCCTGCAGATCTACTTCAACTTCAGCGGCTACACCCACCTGGTCACCGGCATCGCCCTGTTGCTGGGCTATCGCCTGCCGCCCAACTTCGACGCGCCCTACGTGGCGCGCAACCTGCGCGAGTTCTGGATGCGCTGGCATATCAGCCTGTCCAGCTTCATCCGCGACTACGTGTATATCCCGCTGGGCGGCAATCGACATGGCGCCTGGCGGGCGATGCTGAACATGCTGCTGGCGATGCTGGTGTCCGGGCTCTGGCATGGCGCCAGCGTGAATTTCCTTGTCTGGGGCGCGCTGCATGGCGTGGGCCTGGGGCTGTACAAGCTGTATGCGCGGCTGCACTGGCCGCTGCCGGCCTGGCTGGGCCGGGTGCTGACCTTCCACTACGTCGCCTTTGCCTGGATCTTCTTCCGCAGCACCAGCCTGGAAGGGGCGCTGGACATGTTCGAGGGGCTGTCCGCCCCCGACCTGTTTGGCGACAGCGGCCTGCTGGTGTTGGCCTGCGCGCTGCTCCTGGCGATTTATCCACAGGCGCTGGCCCTGATGCGTGCCGGCTTCGCTGCCAGTACGCGCTTGCCGTGGCCGTTTTACCCGTTGCCGCTGGCGCTGTTCCTGGCCCTTGTTATCTTCGCGGCGCCGTCTGGCGTGCCGGGGTTCATCTATGCTGGCTTCTGACAATCGCCAGCTGCTGCGCAGCCAGCTTGGCGCGGCGCGGGTGGCCTATGCGTTGCTGGTGGTCGGCGTGCTGCTGGCCTGGTTGAACCAGCAGTCCCTGGCCCTGTACTGCCAGCAGAAGTACCACCAGCGCTGCGAACTGCCGATGCTGAGCGAAAGTGCGACCTGGCGCCTGGGCGGGAGTCTCAACCAGGCCTTTGTCGACGCTCGCGAGCGTTTCTTCGACAGCCTGACCGCGCAGCGGGTCGAAGCTCCGGCGCCTGTACCCGAGCCACCCGCGCCGCCGCCGGTAGTCGAGCTAGCACCCAATATCCCGGTGGTGACGGTGCGGCTCGATGCCCCGGCGGCCAGGCCCGTGGCACCAAAGCCGAAACCGCTGCCGGTCCCGGTGGCCAAACCTGTCCCGGCGTCACCGTCACCGCCAGTCGCCTACTCGCCACAGGTCACCCTGAGCGCCAATGACGAAGTCTTCCTGGTCGGCGACTCGATGATGCAGGGCGTGGCGCCGCACCTGTCCAACACCCTGCTCAAGCGCCATGGCATTCGCAGCGTCAATCTCAGCCGGCAGAGCACCGGGCTGTCCTACCCGGGCTTCTTCGACTGGCCGCGGACCGTGGCCAAGACACTGCGCGAGCACCCGCGGATCCGCCTGATGGTGGTGTTCCTCGGTCCCAACGATCCCTGGGACATGCCGCAAGGCAAGGGCAAGCCGTTTCTGCGCTTTCGTACTCCGGCCTGGGAGCTCAGCTATCGCCAGCGCATCGACGCCATCCTCGATCCGGCCCGCGAGCGTGGGGTGCAGGTAATCTGGGTTGGTCCGCCGAACATGCAGCAGCCCCGGTTGTCGACGGCCATGGCTTATCTCAGCGACCTGTATCGCCAACAGGCGCAGCAACATGGCCAGCACTACGTTTCGGCCAATGTGGTGCTTGGCTACAAGGCCGGCGAGTTTTCTTCTACCGTTGACAACGGCCAGGGCGGGCAACTACGCACCCGGGCCGACGATGGCATCCATTTCACCATTCCCGGGCAGAAGCTCATCGCCAACCAGGTGTTGGCCCTGATCGCCTTTCCCGGCCCAACCGTGACGGGGCATTGAGATGCGTCGAGTGTTTTCCTGGGTGATCCTTGGCGGGTTGTTGCTGACGGGGGGCGCCCAGGCGCAGAGCCGCGATGGCAACCTCGGACTGCTGGCCAGCAAGCTGCGCATGGCGGCGCGGGCACCAGTGAATGTGGTCCAGCTGGGTGATTCGCATACCGCCGCGGACCTGTTCACCGGTGAGTTGCGCCGGCTGTTGCAGAAGGACTACGGCGACGGCGGCATTGGTCTGGTCACGGCGGCGCCGGTGCCGGGCACGCGCTACGAGCAGGTCCTGCTCAAGGCGGCCGAGGCACAGTGGAAGCTGGTGTCGGCGCGTAATCAGCAGAGCGAGCAGTTCCCGCTCGGCGGTTATCTGGTATTGCCGCAGGCGGACAAGGCCAGCGTCCGCATCGAGGCGCGCCAGGCGGATGAGCAGCGTTACCGGGTGTCCGCGCTGTACCAGGCGCAGCAGAACAGCAGCCTGGGCGTGCGGGACGGGCAGAACCCGGACCGCCGCTTGCTGCTGGTCGCTACCGCCGGGCAATGGCGCTTCAGTCCGCTGCTGAACAATGTGCAGTTGCCAGTGGAACTGTCGGTGGAGAACGCGCAAGGACTGGGGCTCGGCGGCTGGTTCATCCAGGGGCAGAAGAATGCCGGGGTGACTCTGTCTGCCCTCGGCATCAATGGCGCGCAACTGACGGTGACGGACAAGTGGCAGGCGGGCTGGCAGGAGACCTTGAAGTCGTTGCGGCCGGACCTGCTGATCCTTGCCTACGGGACCAACGAGGCCTTCGATCCGGCCTTCGACCTGGCGCAGTACCGCGAGCACCTGGGGCGGATCGTCGGTGACCTGCGTCGGCAGTTGCCGCAGGCGGTGATCGTGCTGGCCGGGCCGCCGGATTCCATCAGGCAACGCCATGCCCAGGGCTGCGCGGCGCGGGTGCCGGCGGTGCTTGCGGATATCGTCGAGGCGCAGCGCGAGGTGGCGAAGGCGAACGCAGCGCTGTATTGGGACTGGCAGGGGTTCATGGGCGGGCCGTGCTCGATCGAGCAGTGGCAGGCGAGCGGGTTGGCCCAGGGGGACCTGATTCACCTGACGGCGGAGGGGTATCGCAAGAGTGCGGGTGGGTTGTATGGGTTCCTGAGGAAGCAGTTGGGATTGAGGTAGACCTTGGGGGCCTCATCGCGGGCAACGCCGGCTCCTACAGGGATCGCGAACCCCGCGGGACCTGTGGGAGCCGGCGTTGCCGGCGAAAGGACCGCAAAGCGGTCCCCGGTTACGACTCAGTTCTTCGCGGTCTTGACCCCAGGCTCCAGCTTCACCGTCTCTTCCAGGGTGAAACGCCCCAGCGGGTTCTGCAGGAAGTTCTGGATATTGCTGCGCGAGATGTTGATGTACGGGCTGTAGTACAGGTCGATCCAGTGGGTGTCCTGCTTGGCCAGCTTTTGCAGTTCGAAGTACATCTGCTCGCGCTTGACCGGATCGCTTTCCAGCCGTGCCGCGGCCACCAGGTCCTTGACCTTCTCGTTGTGGTAGCGGGTCATGTAGTTCTGGTTGGTGTCATGCCCGAGAACGAAGGTAGTCTTCTGGTTCGGGTCGAGCACGTCGTTGGTCCAGTACATCACCGACAGGTCATAGTCGCCGTCCACCAGCATCTGCCAGCTCATGGTCGGATCGACCTTCTGCAGGGTGGCGGTGATGCCGACATCCGCCAGTTGCTTCTGCACCAGCACGGCGGTCTGCTCGTCGGCTTCGTTGCCGGCGTTGACCACGTAGTTGAGCTTCAGGCCTTCGGCACCGGCCTTCTTCAGCAGTTCGCGGGCCTTGGCCGGATCGAACGGACGCTGCAGGTTGTTGGGGTTGTGGTACAGCGAGCCCTTGGGAATGTACGAGTAGGCGACTTCGCCATGGTTGAAGGTCACGGCCTTGACCAGAGCCTTCTTGTCGATCGCCAGGTCGATCGCTTCGCGTACTTCCGGCTTGCCCAGCAGACCTTTGGAGTGGTTGATCAGCAGGTGGTCTTCGCGGGTCGACGGGTCGATGTGAATGGTCAGGTTCGGGTCTTTCGCCAGGGCATCGACGCGGGAGAAGGGCACGAAGATCGCCGAGTCCAGCTCGCCGGCCTGGACCTTGAGCATGCGCGTGTTGTCGTCGGGAATGGAAATCCACTCCACGCCGTCCAGGCTGACGTTGGCGGCGTCCCAGTAGTTCGGGTCCTTCTCAAGGATCACCCGGTCGCCACGCAGCCATTCCTTGACCTTGAAGGCGCCGGAGGTCACCGGTTCCTGGGCGTAGGCATCCTCACCCATGCGCTCCATGGCCTTCTTCGACAGGATCGACAGGTTGGCGGTGGTCAACTGGGCGAGGAACGGCACCGACTTGCCTTTCAGGGTTACTACGAGGGTCTGGTCGTCGACGGCCTTGGCGGTGTCGATGTCCTTGTAGGCATCAGCCCAGAGCGAGCCCGGGTTGTCGCGGATACGCAGCATGGAGAAGGCCGCGTCTTCGGCGGTGATGGGCGAGCCATCGGAGAACTTGGCCTTGCGCATCTTGAAGGTGTAGGTCAGGCCGTCGTCGGAAACCTTCCAGCTTTCCGCCAGGCCGGGTACCAGCTTGGTGCCGCTGTTATCGACCCGGATCAGCACGTCGTAGACGTTGCCGAACACCCAGCTGTCGCGGTTCTGCGCACTCTTGATCGGGTCGAAGGTGGTGCTTTCCTCACGGCAACCGATGGTCAGCACGCCTGCTGCCTGGGCCACGCCAGCAGTCAGGGCGCTGGCGGCCAGCAGTGCGGCGGTGAGTAACTTCAATGCTCCGGGTTTCATGCTCAAGCTCCATTTGATGATGTTTTTGGATCAGTACAGCGCTTGCGAATGGACGCAGGCGTACTGCCTGGCGCCCAGCGAACGGGTGGGTGGCGCACTCTCCCGGCAGGCCGGCAGGGCGTGTCGGCAACGGGGGTGGAAAGCGCAGCCGGCGGGCAGGTGCAGCGGGCTTGGCGGCTCGCCCGGCAGCGGTTGCTCGGGCAGGCGGCGGGCCGGGTCGATGTCGGCGACCGATTGCAGCAGTGCCGCGGTATAGGGGTGGCGCGGCGATTCGAAGACCTCGTGCACCGGGCCTTCCTCGACGATCCGCCCCAGGTACATCACCGCCACGCGGTCGCACAGGCGGCGCACCACGGTGAGGTCGTGGGTGATGAACAGCAGCGCGAGGTTCATGCGCTCGCGCAGCTCCAGCAGCAGGTTGATGATCTGGCCCTGGATCGACACGTCGAGGGCGGCGACGCATTCGTCGGCGATGATCAGCCGCGGCTCGATGGCCAGGGCCCGGGCGATGCCGACCCGCTGGCACTGGCCGCCGCTGAGCGAACGCGGTTTGCGTACGGCCAGTTCCGGGCGCAGGCCGACCAGTTCGAGCAGCTCCGTGACCCGTGCGTCGATCTGTGATTCCGGCACCTTGCGCTGCACTCGCAGCACTTCGGCAAGGATGTCGCCGATGCGCTGGCGCGGGTTCAGGGCGCTGTACGGGTCCTGGAAGATCATCGCCGTTTCATGGCGCAGGCGGGCGATTTCGGCCGGGCCGCCGTGGGCCATGTCGATGCCGTCGAAGAGGATCTGCCCGCCGGCCACCGGGGTCAGGTGCAGCACGGCCCGGGCCAGGGTGCTCTTGCCGCAGCCGGACTCGCCGACCAGGCCCAGGGTTTCCCCGGCGTGCAGTTGCAGCGAGGCGCCATTGACTGCATTGACCTTGCGCGGGCGCAGGCCGAACAGGCCTTCGCCTGCGGCGGAGAATTGCACACGAAGGTCGTTGACCTGCAACAGCGGGGTCATGACACACCTCCGGCGAGTAGCGGCGTATGGCAGGCCAGGCGATGGCCGGGCTCGGTTTCTTGCAGTTCTGGCAGGCGTTCGTGGCAGATCGCCGAGGCCTTGGCACAGCGCGGGCCGAAGCGGCAGCCGGGGGGCATGTCGCCGAGCAGCGGTGGCTGCCCGCCGATGGTGTTCATCAGGCGCTGCGAGCTTTGCGCCGCCGGATGGCAGGCGAGCAAACCGGCACTGTAGGGATGTTGCGGACGGGCCAGCAGTTGGGTCTTGCTGCCGTGCTCGCACAGGCGCCCGGCGTACATCACGGCGATGCTGTCGCAGGTCTGCGCGACCACGCCCAGATCGTGGCTGATGAGGATCATCGACAGGCCGCGGCGGTCGCGCAGTTCCAGCAGCAGGCGCAGGATCTGCGCCTGCACGGTGACGTCGAGGGCGGTGGTCGGCTCGTCGGCGATCAGCACCTTGGGGCTGCAGCCCAGGGCCACGGCGATCATTGCTCGCTGGCGCATGCCTCCGGAAAACTCATGGGGGTAGTTGTCGACCCGCGACTGCGGATCGGGGATGCCCACCTGGCGCAGCACCTCGATGGCCTCGGCCCGCGCTTCCCGGCGCGAGGCGCCCTGGTGCAGGCGAATGCCCTCGGCGATCTGCTCGCCGATGCGCATCAGCGGATCGAGGTGGCTGCTGGGGTTCTGGAAGATCATGCCCAGTTCGCGTCCGCGCATCTGGCGCATGCCGGCGTCGTCCAGTTTCAGCAGGTCCGTGCCGGCCAGCCGCACGGCCGTGCCTTCCAGGCGCAGCTTGGGCGAGGGCAGCAGGCGCACCAGGGCGCGGCAGGCCATGGTCTTGCCCGAGCCGGACTCGCCCACCAGGCCAAGGATCTCGCCCTCGCCAAGGCTGAACGACAGGCGATCGACCACGGCGACCTCGTGCTGATCGAGGCGGGCGATCACGCTGAGGTCTTCGACCTGCAATAGCGGCGTGGTCATGTACGGTCTCCCAGGCGTTCGGCGACGCCGTCGGCGAGCAGGCTGAAGCCCATCGCCAGGGTCACTACGGCAAGGCCCGGGAAGGTGCAGATCCACCAGGCACTGGTGATGAAGCTCTGGCCTTCTGCAACCATCGTGCCCCATTCGGCGGTGGGCGGCTGTACGCCAAGGCCCAGGTAGCTCACCGCCGCGCCGTTGAGCAGCACCAGCACGGCGTCGGACATGCAGAACACCACCGAGCTGAACAGCGCGTTGGGCATCAGGTGCCCGAAAAGAATGCGCCGGTGGCTGAAGCCGAGGCTCTTCGCCGCCAGGGCGAAGTCGCTTTCCTTGAGCACGAGGATCTGCGAGCGGATCAGCCGCGCGTAGGACACCCAGCCGACCAGTGCCATGGCGATATAGAAGCTGCCAAGGCCCGGGCCGAGAATGGCCATGATCGCCAGCATCAGCACCAGGAAGGGGAAGGCCAGGACGATGTCGATCAGGCGCATGCATACCGTGTCCAGACGCCCGCCGACGTAGCCGGCGATCGCGCCGATGCAGGTGCCGAGCAGGAACGGGAAGATCACCCCGACCAAGGCCATCTGCAGGTCGACGCGCGCGCCCCAGATCACCCGCGAAAGGATGTCGCGGCCGAAGTTGTCGGTGCCGAAGGGGTACGCCAGGCTCGGCGGGGCCAGGCGCAGGTCGCCGTTCTGCAGCAGCGGGTCGTAGGGCGCGATCCACGGCGCGAATAGCGCGAACAGGCCCCAGCCAAGGATGATGGCGAGACCGCAATACAGGGTCAGGCGGCCATTGCCAAGGTTCCAGCGCAGGCGCCAGCGAACGGGAAGTGCAACGCTGGGTGTGCTCATTGGATCTTCACCCGCGGGTCGATGGCTGTGGTGACCACATCAGCGATGAAGTTCACCGCCACCGTCGCACAGGCCAGGACCATGGCCACGCCCTGGACCACCATGTAGTCGCGGGTGAAGATCCCGCGGACCAGCAACTGACCGACGCCGGGCAGGGAAAACAGGCTTTCGATCACCACCGTGCCGCTGATCAGCCAGCCGATGTTCACCGCCAGCAGGTTGACCGTCGGCACCATCGAGTTAGGCAGCACATGGCGGCGGAACACGGCGTTTTCCGAGAGGCCGCGGGCACGGGCGGCGGTGACGTGGTCGGCCTGCAGCTCCAGCAGCATGCTGGCGCGCAGGTTGCGCACCAGCACCGCCGACAGGGCCAGGGCGATGGTCAGGCAGGGCAGCACCAGGTGGTGCAGCTTGTCGGTCCATTCACGGCCGTAGCCAGACACCGGGAACAGCCCCCAGTGCACGCTGAACAGCAGGATCAGCATCAGCCCCAGCCAGAACGCCGGCAGGCCAAGGCCGGCGGTGGTGAAGAGGCGGATCAGGTTATCGGCCCAGCCGCCCTTGTTGCGCGCGGCGACGGTGGCCAGGGGAACGGCGATCAGCAACGCCAGGAGCACGCTGCCGGCCACCAGCATCAGGGTCGGTTCGATGCGCGTGGAGATCAGCTTCAGCGCATCGACCCGGTACAGCAGGGACTGACCGAGGTCGCCGTTGAGCAGGTTCTTGAGGAAATACAGGTACTGCACCCAGATCGGTTCGTCGAGGCCGAACTGGGCACGGATCTTCTGGATCGCGTCCGGCGTGCTGCGCGAGCCGAGCAGCACCCGTGCCGGGTCGCCGGGAATGGAGCGGACCAGGACAAAGGTGATCAGGCTGATGCCGAACAGGACCGGTAGCAATTGCAGCGGGCGGGTGAGGACGAAACGGTAGCGTGCCAGGTTCATCGATCAACCCCGGTTGCGCTGCAGGAAGTCCAGCAGCACCGGGAAGTAGGCCTGGGGTTCCTCGTAGAACGGCATGTGGCTGCTGTTGGGGAACACGTGCAGCTCGGCGTCCTGCACCGCCAGCTTCATGCGCATGGCGCAGGCCGGGGTGAGTTCGTCGTGCTGGCCGGTGGTGATCAGCACCGGCATGCGGAAGTCGCCCATCTCCTCGAGCCGGTTCCAGTCCTTGAGGTTGCCGGTATAGAGGAACTCGTTGGGGCCCTGCATGGCGCAGTACGGGTCCATGTTCCAGTCGCCCAGGGAGCGCTGCACCGGGGCTGGCCATTGGTCAAGGCGGCAGACGTGGCGGTAGTTGAGCAGAGTGATGGCGGCCTGGTACTGCGGGTGATCGAGTTGGCCCAGGGCTTCGAAGCGCTGCATCATCGCCACGGTCTCGCTGCCGAGGGCGCCGCGCAGGCGGTCCAGCTCGCCGGTAAGGTGCGGGATGTCGGCGGCGGTGTTTTCCAGGATCAGGCTTTTCAATGCCTGCGGATGATGGATGGCGTACTCGATGGCCAGCCAGCCGCCCCAGGAATGCCCGAGCAGGTGGACGCGGCCGAGGTCGAGGGCCTGGCGCAGGGTTTCCACCTCGGCGACGTAGCGGGTTATGTTCCACAGGGAGGCGTCGTCGGGCCGGTCGGAAGCGCCGGTGCCGAGCTGGTCGAAGGTGACCACCCGGTAGCCCTTGTCCTTGAGCCAGGCATGCGCATCGCGCAGGTAATCGCAGGGCAGGCCGGGTCCGCCGTTGAGGAGCAACAGCACCTCGTCCCCTTCGCCGTAGCTATAGGCCACGAGATTATGGCCATCGACCGAAACGTCGAACTGCTGGTCGGGTTGGATCTCACGCCACATCGCTACTCTCCTGTCGGCAATGGTATTCGGCTATACCCTGCGCAGGAGATTGCTTCGCCTACAAGCTAGTATTTCCTATAGGTTTCGTCTGGCAGTCCCGCGCCGAGCCGTGGCATTCTACGTGGCGGACTTCAAGATGGAAATCCGGCAGAGGTATACACACAGGGAGTGCAAGGAATGCAGGCCAAGCTGGCTGACCTCAAGAGCCGTCTGTTGTCTGGCAGGAGCCTCGACGAACAGATGGACATCATCGCCGAACTGGCGGCGGAACTGGGCTTCGAGGCCCTGGCCTACGACTATACGGCCGTGCCGCTGGACCACGTCGGTACCGTGCTCACCCCTCCGGTGGTGAGTCTGCGCAACACCCCCGATAACTGGGAAGAACTCTGGTGCTCCGAGGGCTATTACCAGCTCGATCCGGTGCAGCACCTGGCAATTACTTCGATTGCCCCGTTCGTCTGGTCCTATCGACCCGAGGACGAGACGGTCCTGCAACCCCTGCTCGATCGCCGCCACGCGCCGGTCAGCAGTTATCTGCAGGATGCCCAGCTGGCCCATGGCGCCACCATTCCCATCCATTTGCCCCGTGGGGGTTTTGCGACCCTGACCGGTTTGCGCTCGAACCAGGAACGCGATGTGGCCGGGGCCCATCACGCGCTTGCGGAGTTCAGCCTGATCGCCCATGCCTTGCAGGAAGCGGCCTATCCGTTGGTATTGAAGGAAAGTGCCAAAAAGAGCATTCGTCTCACCCCCCGTGAGCTGGAATGCCTGCGCTGGGCTGCCGACGGCCTGACGGCGGCGCAGATCGCCGAACACTTGCACCGCTCGCTGGCGACGATCTCCCTGCACCTGACCTCGGCCATGCACAAACTTGGTGCGAAAAATCGCGTGCAAGCGGTAGCCCGTGCCGTGCATTACCGGCTGCTCGACGACTGACGACGGAAAAATCGCGAAAACCTAGAGAATTCTCTAGTTATGCACACGCGTACTGACGGCTATCGTGTGTCCTACGACTCGCACGGAGCTGGATGAAATGGAAATCATCAAATCGATTGAAGGCTTTGCCCCCTTTGGCAGTTACCAGACCTGGTACCGCATCACCGGTGACCTCAAGTGCGGGCGCACTCCGCTGGTCATCCTGCATGGTGGCCCGGGTTGCACCCATGACTATGTCGATTCCTACAAGGATGTCGCCGCGGGCGGGTACCCGGTCATCCACTATGACCAGTTGGGTAACGGTCGTTCGACCCACCTGCCGGACAAGCCGGAGTCGTTCTGGAACCCGCAACTGTTTCTCGACGAACTCGACAACCTGCTCGCCCACCTGGGTATCCAGGACCACTATGCGATCCTCGGCCAGTCGTGGGGCGGCATGCTCGGGACCCTGCATGCGGCACGGCGCCCTGCCGGCCTGCGCTGCTTCGTGATCGCCAACTCGCCGGTGGACATGCATTTCTGGGTCGTGGAAGCCAACCGGCTGCGTTCCGAGCTGCCGCCCGAGGTGCAGGAAACCCTGCTGCGCCACGAAGCCACCGGCGACTACAGCGCTCCTGAGTACATCGCCGCCACCCGGGTGTTCTACGAGCGCCATGTGTGCCGCCTGGAGCCTTGGCCGGATGAAGTGACGCGGACCTTTGAGCAAGTGGATGCCGACCCGACCGTGTACCACGCCATGGTCGGTCCGAACGAATTCCACATCATCGGCAACACCAAGGACCTGAACATCATCGACAGCGTGGGCAAGATCAACGTGCCTTGCCTGCTGATTTCCGGGCGCTATGACGAGGCGACGCCGGCGGTGGTCAAACCCTTCCTGGATCTCATCCCGGGGATCACCTGGGCGCTGTTCGAGAACTCCAGCCATATGCCGCATGTCGAAGAACGGGTGGCGTGCATGGGCACCGTGGTGAAGTTCCTCGACGAACATCTCTGATTTCCCTTTGGCCGCCTGGCGGCCATTTTTCTTCCCTTCCTCAGGCCTGTCGCGGCGTTCTGCCCGGTGGGCCTGAGTTTTTTCCGGGCCTCTGCAATGCGACACGTCCTGACGCAGTGCTCTGCCAGTCTTGGCGCATAGCCACCGATCACGACGCGAGGAACCGCGATGCCCATCCGTCCCCAGCCTTCCACCTGGTTCTGCAAACGCTGCAACTGGAAGAAAACCGTCGCACCCGGCAGCGATGCGCTAGGCCCGGGCGACTATTTTACGGCTTGTCCCGCCTGCGCCAGCAGCGACCTCGGCATGCGCAGGCCGACCGCGCTGGAATTGGTACTGATTGGCATCCTGCCGTTCACAGGGCGTCGCTAGGCGCTGCAATGTGGTCTTGAGAGGGTGCGGCAACGCCGCCTCGCTTGGCATAATGACATCATCTTTTCGCAGCAGCGCTGCGATCAATCCCGATCTGCCTCGAATCGAAGGAATGACCCCGCATGAATCGTATGTTCGTCAGCCCCTGGCTGTCGGTCTCGCCCAACGGCCCGGTGACCATTGCTCATCCTCACAATCATGATCTCGTGCACCTGCGCCAAGGCGAAATGGATGGCGCGTGTGGTCCTTATTGCGTGGTCATGACCTTGATTACCCTGGGCGTGATGTCCCGTGCACAGGCGCAATCGCTGGAGCGGGTCGACGGGCGGACGCGCCTGGGCCGTTTTCGCGAGTCGCTGATGTGCTTCGGGGCCCTGGTGTCCGAAGGCACCGACGATTTCGACGTGAGCTGGTTGGTGGATAGCTTCCGTCGGGCCGGGGTCACGGCCGAGCCGCTGGAGATCGCCTCGCGCCGCAAGAAGACCGTGCGCAATATCGCCGACGCTATCGACGAACTGAAAATTCCTATCGTCGGGGTCGACTGGGAGGGCGGTTCCGGTCACTGGCTGCTTGTGATCGGCTATCAGGGCTACCAGGCGGACGATGAGGATGAATTGCAGATCACTCATCTGCTGTGCCTTGACCCTACCAGCGACGCTCCGCGGGTATCGCTGTGGAACGCCGTGATAGAGGTGTTCGAGGAAGATGGCGAGGCGGTCAACGAAGGCCGTTACTACTGCCGTCACTGGGGCCCGAACGACGCTCCCACCGCGTGCCGGATCGGCGGCAGCGTGGTGGTGGGGCTGAACAGCAAGGCTGAGGCGGATTATTTCTACTGAGTCCCGCGGGGGAAATGTCAGTCAGGCCAATTGATCCACGAGGTTTACAGCGTTGAAAGCGCATTTCAAATTCTGTTCGTTGCCGCATGGCACCGGCGAGGTGGCCAATGTTTTTATTCATGGCTACTCGGCGGGGCACGATATTCCTGATCGGCGACTACTGGCCAGTCAGATCCCGTCGACGCTGCACGGCGGCGTGAACATTTTCGGCTTCTGGCCTTCGGGGCACTTCCTGCAGTTCAGTTATGCCGCCAAGCAAGCCATCGGCGGCGCCACGCGGCTTTCACCTTATGCTGGCGCGGCGGCGGTGATCATCGATCGGGTGACGCACTTCACCCGAAGTCGCAGCCGTGCGCAGGAGATGGGCGAGGTCCTGTTCGGCGAGCTGGACGCCTACCTGATGAAGCATCATCCCTACGTCAGTGAAATCAATCTGGTCGGTCACTCCCTCGGCGGACGCTTGCTGGTGAGTGCATTGCGCAAGCTGGCGCGCGACGCTGACAGCTGTGAACTGAAAGTTGCCGACGTCTTGTTGATGGCCGCGGCCGTGGAGCTTTCACCGCAGGAGGCGCTGACCCTCAAACCGCGTGGGGGGCGATTGATCAATGCCTGGTCGGCATCCGATGACGTGCTGCGGATGTGCGTGGACGAGACCTGCATCGGTCGCGGCGCAACAGAGCATCTCGAGAACCACGAGATGCAGGGGTTTGGTCACCGCGACTACTGGCCACAACTGCACAAGGTACTTGCCGCAACGCAGTTCGCCGGTTTTCAGGGGCAGCACTATCCGGCAGCGCCGGATCAGGGTGAAAGTGTGCTTGAAGACCCGGTGCGCGACGATTATCTGCTGCACGACCTGCTCGAGATGTCGCCGCCGGCCGTGCTGACCGAAGCCATCAAGCATCTGCAGACCAGCAACTGGACCAAGCTGGACGCCAACGACCGGCTGTATTCCTTTACGCGTGAATTCCAGTTGCTGGGCGGGCACTGCCTGATGAATGTCACCCGCGGTCGTGGCTTGCGCTACGCCGAGGTGCTTGAAATGCTGGTGTCCCACTTCGGTTTGGGCGAAGAGTTGCATCATTGCGCGACCATCCTTGAACTGGAGGCAGCGTTGGTGCGCAAGTTCTTCGCCAATGCTTTCCCGGACGGGCACCCACTCGACCAGGATCCACTGGCGAGTGTCCGTGGTCTTTCGGCCAACGAGTATTTCGGATACGTGGACGCCTTGGCCGAGCAACTGACACTGGCGTCGTACGTCGGCACGTCCGGTTCGAAAGAGGTGCCGGCCACCGCGCTTCCTGGCACGACGCTGGTGACGGCTGCACAGAGGACCAACCTGGTGTCTGTCGGTGTGAAAGTGCTGGCCGCCAACTGGTCGAAATTCTCCCTGGGGAGGGTGCTGACCAATTTCATGACGGCGATCAAGCCAGGTTATTCGGCGCTTATTCCCGCTGTAGCGATCATTTTCTTTGCACGGGTGAAGCTGGGTAACCAAGGCTTGAACTGAGCAGGCCCACTTTGTTGCGCATGGGCTGGCCCTGTGGAGACGGTCTATCGCTGGTTCGCGGAGCGGGATAGGATCTGTAGGAAAAGCAGAATCCGGTTGATGTTTTTTTCACATCCCGGTCAATATAGTGGCCACCCTTGTTGGGGAGTAGCCTGCTCCTGACCTTCGGTCACGAGCGTCCGCGTCAACATTCTCGGCAGCAGCCGTGGCGTGGACACCTTTGGGTTGGCGAGACCAACGATGCATCCATGCCTGGAGTCGGGCGTGTGGCTGCGTCGTTGACTCACTGCCCGACTGGATAGCCCCCGTGAGCCCGATTTCCCTCTTTTTCCTCGCTCTGGCCATGTCTACCGACGCCTTCGCGGCGGCCATCGGCAAAGGCTCCAGCCTGCACAAACCGCGTTTTCTCGAAGCCCTGCGCACCGGTCTGATCTTTGGTGTGATCGAGTCCATGACCCCGATCATCGGCTGGGGCATCGGCCAGGTAGCCCTGCAGTTCGTCAAGAACTGGGACCACTGGATTGCCTTCGGCCTGTTGCTCGTCCTCGGCCTGCACATGATCTGGAACGGCCTCAAGCACGACGATGACGTCGAGGAAAAGGCCAGCCAGCATTCCTTCTTCATCCTTGCTGTGACCGCTTTTGCCACCAGCATCGACGCCATGGCCGTCGGCGTCGGCCTGGCCTTCGTCAACGTCAATATTCTCGTTGCCGCCGCCGCCATCGGTCTGGCCACGCTGGTCATGGTCACCCTCGGCGTGATGCTCGGCCGGGTATTGGGCGCGGTGGTCGGCAAGCGCGCCGAGATCGTCGGCGGTATCGTGCTGATGCTGGTGGGCACGACCATTCTCTACGAACACCTGACGGGGGCAGCTTGATCGATGACAGGGACATTCCGATTGATGCGTACGTTGGCACTGGCCTGCGCGGCCGTGGTGATGGCGGCGCTCGGCTTCTTCGCCTGGCAGAGTTTCTATCCGGTGCAGGCCTCCGGTGACTGGCGCTATGAGGTGGCCTGGCGCAGCGTGCCCAAGGCGGCGTCGCTGGTACCCCTGCCGGACGGTTCGCTGCTGGTCAGCCAGGAACTGAAGGACGGCAAGGGCAGCATCATGCGCATCCTGCCGGATGGGGCCCGTGAGGTGGTGGTCGGCGGCCTGTCCAAGCCCGACGGCATGACTGCTGCCCAAGGCGGCTGGGTGTTCAGCCAGGAAACCGGCGGTGCACCGGTGAGTCTGCTCAAGGACGGCAAGGTCACCGACCTGTTCCAGGGCGACAACGTCCAGGGTTTGTGGAATGACGGCGAAGATCTGTACGCCATCGAGGACCGCAAGGACAGTGGTCGCCTGTTGCGTTACCGCTGGAGCGATGGCTCGCTGAGCGTGCTGCGTGATCGTCTTGATGAGGCGGAGTCCATCACCCGCTGCAGCGATGGCCGGCTGCTCTACACGCAGAAAAAGCAGGGCGTGGTCCGCGAGTTGAATGAGGACGGCAGCGATCCAGTGATGCTGTCCGGTCTTAACCAGCCGACCTTCCTGATGTGCGACCCGCGCGGTCTGTGGATAAGCGAGGACTCGACCCATCGTGCCCGATTGCTGCTGGTGGATGCGCAGGGCCGGCAGCGCACTGTGCTGTCGTTCCTCAAGGCGCCGCAGTCGATCGTCGCCACGCCTCACGGCACCTATCTGGTGGCCGAGGGCGGGCGCAATCGCGTGCTGGAGCTGTTGCCGCCGGAAAACTCAGCGCGGGACTGAGCGGTCCGGAATCAGCCCGCCCAGCAGAAGGCGTGCGGCATTGCGCGCGGCGACGTCGTAGTCCATCGCCTCGCCGGACAGCCCGGGTATCTGCCAGCCGCGGCTGACACAAGACTGGGCCATGGCCCAGATGGTCAGCAGCGCGTGTTCCGGGTCCACCGGCGCCAGCAGCCCGCGATCGATCCACTGGCGGATGCCGGCCAGGCTCTTCTGGGTCTGCGCCGTCCAGCGCGCGAAGAACTCCCCCGGCAAGCGCCGTGCGCCTTCGCGCAGTTCGGCCATGAACACCTTGGAGGCAAAAGGCTGGCGTTCGAACAGGCGGATCATGCGCACCAGGGTGTGGGTCAGCGCTTCGATCGGTGTCTCGTCATCCTTCAGCACCGGCATGCAGGCGCTCAGGTACGAAGGCGCGATGTCCTCCAGCACCTTGGCGTAGATGTTCTCCTTCGACTTGAAGTAGTAGTGCACGTTGGACTTCGGCAGGCCGGCCAGTTCGGCGATGGTGGCGATCTTTGTCGCGGCGTAGCCCTTGTCGGCGAAGGCTTCGCTGGCGGCGTCGAGGATGGTTCGGCGCACCGAGTCGTCGGCCGGGAGCGGGCTGGCAGTCCGCGGCGCATCGAGACGCGGGTCGAAAGGCATGATGTACATCGCGAATTCCTTGTTGTTGCCGGATGGCGGCGCAGGCGTCGCGGCGCGCCATCGGAGCTCGAAATATACAAAACTATATAGCGATGGCGTAAGAGCCTTGTGTCGTCTCCTATATAACGCTCGCTTCAGGGCGTGGCTGGACGCTCTGGTGTCACGGCGTTGCCGAAGTTGCTGCCCATGCGCAGGCGGGTTGCGGCCTGGTTGAACAGGCCCAACTGGTTGGGCTGACGCTGGACGATGCGTTCCGACGAAAGGCTGCCACCAGCGTTGTGCCGCGGATCTTCCGGCGCGGCCATGAGCTGGCCCAGGCATTCGTAGGATTGGCTGCGATAACCGTTGACCTCGGCGTTCATGCAGCTGGGTTGCGCCCGTGGCGTGTCGGCCAGCAGCGGCGTGGTGAACAGCAGGGCTGTGAGGGTAATCAGGTAGCGGCGGGGCATGACGGAGTCTCCCGATGACTGATGGGTCGCTTATACGCCTGCATTGCGCCGGCTTGCCACCTTGCTGTTTGTATCCACAGCGTCACACCACAGTCACAAAGTGCCATCACGATAGCCGGGTCATATCCGGATGGAGTGCCTGAATAGCGGCCGGACAGGAAGCCCCCCATGGTGCATGAGCGAGCACGGTTCATCGCGACGCTGCTGACGTTGTTCGCCATGTGGGCGCCCGGTATCGCTGCGTCCCACGCTGCTCCCGCGCCCGACAGACCCTCGCGTCTGGCGATGGTGGACTTCCACTTGCAAGCTCAACCGCTGGGCAAGGCCTTGCAGGCCTATGGCGAACTGACCGGGATGGCCGTGCTGGTGGATGGCGCGCTGCTCAAGGGGCGCCGCTCGGCGGCGGTGACGGGGCGTTTCAGCGCCGGTGACGGTTTGGCCAGGTTGCTCGACGGCACCGGGCTGGCTGCGCGTTATACCGGCGAGCAGGCCTTCACCCTGGTGCCACGGGTGCGTGCAGACCAGACCCAGACTCGTCCGGACAAACCGTTCGTGGCGGCCTTGCAGCAAGCGGTGATCAGGCGTCTGTGCCAGTACCCGGAGCTTTATCCGGGTACTTTTCGTGCGGCATTGCAATTGTGGTTCGACCGTGGGGGCGTATTGCAGCGGGTGACGCTGCTTGGCCCCACGGGTGACAAGGACGTGGACGAGGCCCTGCCTGGGGTCTTGCAGGGAGTGCAACTGGGGCATGCGGCCCCCGCGTTGCCGGTGACGTTGTTGCTGGAGCGCAAGGAGTCAGGGAAGACCATCGAGTGCGAACACAGCCAAGGGGAGGCGGGGGGATGAAGGATGAGTCGGGGCAGAATGCGATGGTCAAGCTGCTGCTGGCCTCGTATGACGATTTCCGGACCCGGCTCAAGCGTCGCCTGGGTTCCGAGGACCTGGCCGCAGACGTGCTTCATGAAACCTACCTGCGCGTCGATCGCCTGGGCGATATTGGCGAGGTCAAGCGGCCCCAGGCCTACCTGTTCCGCATCGCCCTGAACATCGCTGCCGACCTGCGCGAAAGCGATGCGCGCCTGCTGACTGGCGAAGAGGTGGAGTCGCTGCTGCATGGCGCCGAGGAACAGTTGGGCCCCGAGCGTATCGTCGGCGGGCACAACGACATCGCGCTGCTGGTTTCCGCCCTGCACGAGCTGCCGCGCCGGCGCCGGCAGATCCTCGTCGCGGCGCGCCTGGAAGAGGCGCCGCACCTGGAGATCTCCAAGCGTTTCGGCATCTCCACGCGCACGGTGGAGAAGGAATTGAAGTCGGCGCTGGGCTTTTGCGCCGAGCGCCTGCAAAGAAAAGTCATCCAGAGGTTCGGTCCCGGCGCGGGAAAACCGTCTACTTGATGAACCTCCGGAAAACCGTGCCCCGTAGCCCATATCGATGATCGCCAACGACCCCGAACTTGCTGCTGCACCTTCCTTGCGCGACCAGGCCCAGGCCTGGTTGGTGCGTTTGACGTCCGGCAGTGCGACCCAGGGCGATGCCAATGCCTTCCGGCGTTGGTGCGAACTCAGCCCGGAGCATGTCCGGGCCTTTGTCGAAGCCCGCCAGATGTGGCAACTGCTCGGCCAGGCGGCCAGCCTGCACGACGGCGAGACCCGTGTGTTGCCGGCCGAAGTGCTGGCGCGTGGACGGCCACGGGTCTACGCCCGTCGGGCCTTCCTCGGTGGGGCGCTGGCCGCGGGCGTGGGGGCCTTCATGCTTTCGTCCGGGCGGATGCCCCTCTCCGGCGGTGCTGCGGGCGACTATCGCACCGAGGTCGGCGAACAGCGTCAGGTGCGTCTGGATGCCAGCACGGTGATCGAGATGAACACCGCCACCCGCCTCAACGTGCACCGAGACCGGGCCGATTCGCTGATCGAGCTGCTGGGCGGCGAGGCGGAGATCGACACCCGCCGTGCCGCTGCGGGCGAACTGCTGCGGGTGGCGTCCGGCAATGGCTGCGTGGCGGTGCGTGAAGCGCAGTTCAACGTGCGGATGATCGAGGGGCGGACCAGCGTCGCCTGTCTCAGCGGGCAGTTGGAGATCGATCATCTGGGGCGGCGCTACAGCCTCGCCAGTGGTCAGCGCATGAGCTACGACGAGACCAGCGATGGTGCGCCGGAAGCCTTCGACCGCAGCGAAACCAGCGCCTGGCGCCAGGGCCTGCTGGTGTTCAACGACGCGCCGATGGCCCAGGTGGTGGAGGAGATCAACCGCTACCGGCCGGGGCTGATCCTGCTGGTCGACGACGCCCTGGCCCGCCGGTTGGTGCAGGCGCGGTTCAGCGTGGCGCAGTTGAACGATGTGGCGGCGTTGATCCGCAATACCTTTGGCGTGCGGGTAAGGCAGTTGCCGGGCGGGGTGGTGTTGTTGGGGTGAAGACCGCAGATGCGCCGCGGTCGGTATAGGAGCGGATTTATCCGCGATTGGCCGCAAAGCGGCCATATAACCTGAGTCCCGGATGTATCAGACAAATCTGGGACTCAGGTTTTACGACGGCTTCGCCGCCGATCGCGGATGAATCCGCTCCCACACCGTCCGCGTTGCATCACATTGAAGCAGCGCGGCCCTCAAGGTGATCCCACCACCCGCCGATACCGCTCGCCACCATTTCGCTCGACAACAATCTCGACGCCGGTCAAGGGCCCGTCATCCAACGCCCCCCACCCCTTGTCGGTCGACCACCCCCGCACCCCGAACCGCTTCACCTGATCCATCACCTTCACTTCCTCCCGTGGCGTCGCCAGCGGCCAGTCGACGCTCGCCTTGCCGGTGGCGCGATACAACTGGTCGCCCCGTTTCCACCAGCGCACCCGTTGCAGCGCCCCCGCAGGTTGCGCCACCACGCGGACCAGCTCGACACCCTCCTCGCTGCGCCGCAGTGCAGCCACCGGGGGCTCCAGGTTGCCCAAGCGATCATCAGCCCGCAGTTCCAGGTCTCGCTGCAACTGCTTCAACGCTCGCTCCAGCCCGGCAGACTGCTCGCTGGCCCGCTTCATCCGTTGCGAACCATCACCAATGCTGTCCAGGCCCCGCCAGGCAATCAGGCTCACCAGCGCCATCAGCAGGATCGCCACCATGACCTCGATCAGCGTGAACCCCGCCTGTCGCTTCCTCGCCTCAGCGCACCTGCACATGACCATCCGCCTCCCGCTCCACCACCACGCTGTGCTGGCCATCCGACAGGCGAACACTCATCGCCGGTGCGATCCATTCGGCATCCAGTTGCACCACGCGACGCGGTTGTACCTGAACCTCCACCGCCCCCGCTCGCCACTCGGCAGGACGCAGCAGGGTGTCGCCTTGCAGTACTTCACCGCTGCCCACCACCACGAAGCGATACCCCCGCCGGTCGGGTTGCCAGCGGATCGGCGTCCCGCGCAAACGAGCCTCGGCCTGGGCCAGCGGCAGTTGCAGGGCCAGGCGCTGGGCATCCTCACGCAACAGCCGGGCGGGATCCGGGCGGCTCGACAGGCCGATGGCGGCGCTGGCGATGCCGATGATCACCAGCACCACCATCACCTCGATCAGGGTAAAGCCGGATTGCTCCCGAGTCGGTGACACAAAACCGTGAAGTTTGCTGGCTACCCTGCGCCCAACGACGACCCTGGCAGAGGAGGCCCCGTCATGCATTTCACCTTGCGTCCCGACCTGACCCACGTGGCACAGGCCTGCGGCTGGCTGGCCCTGGCCGGCGGCGTGCTGTTCTGGGCGGTCAACGGCGCCAGCCCGCAACTGGAAGCCGGTGCCTTCACCAGCCTGGAGACGCCCGTCGAACAGCCACCGCTGGCTGCCGCGCGCTGGTTCGCCGCGCCTTCCGGCGACCTGGATGCGCGCCTGCTCGGCATTCTCTCCGGGGCCCGTCCGGTGGTGGTGCTGAGCCTGGATGGCAAGGCGCCCCAGGCCTTGCGCGAAGGCGAAACGCTGCCCGGCGGTGCGCGGATCAAGCAGATCAGTGGCGACACTCTGGTCATCGAGCGCCACGGGCGCGAGCAGCGGGTGGTGGTGCCAGCATTGACGGCACCACCGGCCCTGGCGGAACTGAAGGCGCGTTGAACTCATCGGCGTCGCTCCAGCACGGTGAACAGACGCGCCAGCGGCGGGCCGGACGCGCCGCTGGCGCGCACCTCGACCCGGACCCGCCACAGACGTGCCTGCGGCATCGGCTGCACGCGCACCTCGCAGCGCAGGCGCAGGGCGCCCTGAGTGCAGTCGCTGTTGCTGGCGGACGGCTCGGCCTGCAGGCGCAACTCGGCCAGGCGGCTGTCTGCGGCGGCGAGGGCCAGGGTCTTGTCGCGCAGGCGCGCGTTGCTGTCGATCATCTGCGCCGTGGCGCGGCTGGCGGCCGCCAGGGCCACCGCGACAATGGCCAGGGCCACCAGCACCTCGATCAGGGTGAAGCCACGTTGCGACGGTCTGCGCATCGTCAGGGTCTCGCCAGGCGGGAGTCGGCAGACTAGCTGCGGCAGGTGACGACCGCTTGACCGAAGCTCGGGAGCTTTTGCGCTGCCCGCAGCGCGTGAAATGGCGCCGCAGAGCCGTGCCGCCGCTTTAGCCGGGGTCATTCACCCGAGGATTTGGCACGCCCCTGACACATCGCCTTGAAACAATCCGCCGCACATCGCAGTCAGCCAAGGAGCGTCGACATGGACATCGGGCAGTACCGCCGTCAAGGAAAGCGGCAAGCGGGCTTCACCCTGATCGAGATCATGGTGGTGGTGGTGATCCTCGGCATCCTCGCCGCCATGGTGGTGCCCAAGGTCCTCGACCGGCCAGACCAGGCACGGGCCACTGCCGCGCGCCAGGACATCGCCGGCCTGATGCAGGCCCTCAAGCTCTACCGCCTCGATCAGGGCCGCTACCCGAACCAGAATCAGGGCCTCAAGGCCCTGGTGGAAAAGCCCGCCAGCGCCGGCCAGGACAGCGGCCGTGGCTACCTTGAGCGGCTGCCCAACGATCCTTGGGGCCATCCCTACCAGTACCTCAACCCCGGCGCCAATGGCGAAATCGACGTGTTCTCGCTGGGCGCGGACAACCAGCCCGGCGGCGAAGGCGTGAACGCCGACATCGGCTCCTGGCAGTTGTGAGGTTACCGTGCACCCTTGGAGCAGACGCCAGGACGGCGTGGCGATCATCAGTGCACTGCTGGTGGTCACCGCGGTTGCGGTGATCGTCACCGGGTTGATCGCCCGCGAGTCGGCGCGCCTCGACCAGGTCGACGACGAGCAGCAGCGCCTGCAGGCGAGCTGGGCACTGCAGGGCGGGCTGCTCTGGGTCCGCCAGGCTCTCGAGGAACAGCGCCGTGCCGAACCGCTGACCCATCTGCAACAGCCCTGGGCCGCGCCGACCCTGCGCCTGGTGCTGGCGCCGGGAGAGGCGCCTTACGAGGCGCAGGTGGACGACGAGCAGGGCAAGTTCAACCTGCGCAACCTGGTGCTGGGCAACGAAGCCGACCCACGTGCGCAAGAGGAATTCCTGCGCCTGACAGATTCGCTGCAAGTACCGGCCGTGCAAGCGCAGCGCATCATCGCGCGGGTACTCGCCAGCATCGGTCACGCTCCCGCCGGCGCCGCCACGACGTTGGCCGTGCAAGGGGCGCAAGCGGCGTTCGACAGCGGCCGCGACACCTCGCCGAACGCCGCCCTGCGCTACCGACCGGCGCGCCTGCCCATGCTGCGCCACTTCGATGACCTGGCGGCGACGCCGGGGATCGACGCCCGCACCCTGGAGCGCCTTCGCGACTACGTCACCGTGCTGCCGGGCAACACCTGGGTCAATGCCAATACCGCTCCGGCGGTGGTGCTCGCGGCGATGGTACCGGGCTATCCGCTGTCGCGCATGCAACAGGTCCTGGCCGAGCGCGACCGCGGCGTCCATTTTCTCAACCGCGGTGACTTCGTCAGCCGACTGGGCCTGCCTGGCCTGCAGGCCAGCAATATCCGCGTCGGCATCACCAGCGGCTTCTTTCTTGTCCACGGGCGCACCCAGGCCCAGGGCCGGGTCGTGACCCAGCAGGCGCTGGTGCGCCGCCAGGACGACGGCAGCACGCAAACACTCTGGAGCGAATCATGAAGGCGCATTGGCGCGGCGTGCTGCCGCCCCTGGAACAGCTCGACAGCAAGTCGCTGCTGCGGCTGACCTGGCTATCGGCCAGTGGCGAGGTCAAGGTCTATGGCCAGCTTCCGCTGGCCGAGGTGGCCGCGAGTATCGGCCGCCACCCGTTGTCCCTCTATCTGCATCCACTGGATTGCCGGCTGACCAACCTGGCACTGCCGGCGCTGTCTGCTGCGCGTCTGGCGACCGCCGTGGAACTGGCGATCCAGCCCCTGCAACTGGGCGATCCCGACACTGTCAGCAGCGCCTGGGGCGCACGCAGCGCGGAGGGCGAGGTACCGGTCGCCTGGCTCGACACTTCGCAACTGGGGCGTATCCGCCGGGTGCTGGGCGAATGCCGGCTGACGGCCCGGGACGTGTTGCCGACGCCGTTCCTCCTGCCGGTAGGCGAGACGCCCAGCGCCTGCATCTGGGATGGTTGCCTGCTGCTGCGCCTGGATCGCCAGCGTGCGCTGGTCTATCCCGTGGTGGAGGCGGCACCCGTCGATGCAGGCTGGCAACAGCTTGGCGGTCGCGACGACCCACGCTGCTGGACGGGCGAGGTGCCCGGCTGGGGATTGCGCCTGGCGGCGGCTGGTGGGGGCCGTGCCGAGGGACTGGGCAGGGCTGCGGCGATCTGGGCCGCGGCGCTGCTGGTGTGGGTCGGTGGCTTGCATTGGTACGCCGGAGAACTCAGCTACGAGGGCCAGCGCCTCGAAGCGCAATTGCGCCAGCGGGTACAGGCGGCGTTCCCCGAACTGCCGGTGGTGCTCAATCCCTTGCAACAGGCAAGAGAACGCCTGACAGCGCGCAGCAGCGGCAATGCCGAAAGCTTCAACGGATTGCTGCGCGCGGCGGGCGAGGGTGGCACCTTCCTCGAAGGACGTCTGGAGCGTCTGCAGTACGCCGAAGGCGCCCTGCAACTGCAACTGCTGCCGGGGCGCAATGCGGCTGACCTGGCGTCCTGGCAAAGCGGCCTTGCCGGTCTCGGCATCCAGGCCGAGGCGCGGGACCAGGGCTGGCACCTGGCGCGGGCGACCGCCGTTGCAGCGGCGGAGGACAACCATGAATAAGCGCCTGGCCCTGCAGCTCGCGCCGCTGCGCCAGCGCTGGACGAAACTCGCCCCCCGCGAGCGCCGCACCCTGTCCTTCGGCGGGCTGGCGTTGGCCTTGCTGTTGGTCTGGCAGGTGTTCGTCGAGCCGCCGCTGGCCCGCATCGATCACTGGCGCGAGCGCCTGCCGGCCTTGCAGCAACAGACCCGCGAACTGGATCGCCTGCTGGGCGCCGCCACGCCCCGCGTCGCCGCCGACAGCGCCAGCCTGCAGCGCAGCCTGGAAGCCGCCGGGCTGAAGGTCCGGGTAGATGACGCCACGCCGGGTGAGTGGCACCTCGACGTGACCCAGGCCTCCGGTCCGGCACTGCTCGACTGGCTGGGCCAGGCCCCTGCCGAGATCGGTTTCGAGGTGGCCTCGGTGCATATCGAGCGTCTCGCTGACGACCCTACCCAACTTCCCACGGATGCTGTGAGTGCGCAGATCGTTCTGTCAGCCCACGTTGTAAACAAGGACTCCCCATGACCCTCATTCCAGGACTTCCCGGCCTGCGCCTGCTGGGAGCGGCCAGTGTCGCGCTGCTGATGAGCGCCTGCGCCAGCACCACGCAGGACACCCGGCCACTGCCACCCGACGAGGAGATCGGCAAGCCGCTGACTCAGGTGCGTCCGGCCGCGCCGATCCGCAATGTCGACGTGCAGGAGCGTCCTCAGGCGGCGCAGGCACGTCGTGCCCTGAGTGGCAGTCGAGGGGTAGCACCACGCAGCAGTTCCAGTGCCGCTGCTGTACCGGCAGGGCTCGGCGATCAGCCGGTGAACCTGAACTTCGTCGATGCCGATATCGACGCGGTGGTCCGCGCACTGGCCCGCGCCACCGGCCGGCAGTTCATCGTCGATCCCCGGGTCAAAGGCAAGCTGACCCTGGTTTCCGAAGGCGAGGTGCCGGCCCGCCGCGCCTACCAGATGCTGCTCGGTAGCCTGCGCCTGCAAGGCTTCAGCGTGGTGGACATCGATGGCGTCAGCCAGGTGGTGCCGGAGGCCGATGCGCGGGTGATCGGCGGGCCGGTGTACAACGCCGACCAGCCGGCCGCCGGCGGCATGGTCACGCGCACCTTCCGCCTGCGCTACGAGAACGCGGTCAACCTGATCCCGGTGCTGCGCCCGATCGTTGCGCAGAACAACCCGATCAACGCCTACCCTGGCAACAACACCGTGGTAGTCACTGATTACGCCGAGAACCTGGAGCGGGTCGCCCAGGTCATCGCCAGCGTCGACACCCCGGCTGCCGCCGACATGGACGTAGTGCCGGTGCAGAACGGCATCGCCAGCGACATCGCGGCGACCCTCACCGACCTGCTGGAGAACCAGGGCGGCGATGGTGCGCAGAAGACCGTGGTGATCGCCGACCCGCGCTCCAACAGCCTGGTGATCCGTGCGCCGAGTCCCGAGCGCACGCAACTGGCCCGTGACCTGATCGCCAAGCTCGACAGCGTGCAGAGCAACCCCGGCAACCTGCACGTGGTGTACCTGCGCAATGCCCAGGCGACCAAGCTCGCCCAGGCCCTGCGCGGCATGCTCACCGGTGACTCCGGCACCACCGGCGAAGGCGACGACGGCCGTTCCCGGCTCAGTGGCACGGGCGCGAAGATCGGCAGCAATTCCAGCAGCGGCAGCAGCAGTTCCAGCAGCTATGGCAGCAGCGGCAGCAGCACGGGCAACAACCTGAGTTCGTCGCCCTCCGGCGTGCCGTCGAACAACGGCATGAACGGCTCGACCCAGAATGGCGAGTCCGCCTCCGGCTTCTCCGCCGGTGGCGTCACGGTGCAGGCCGACGCCACGACCAACACCTTGCTGATCTCCGCGCCGGAGCCGCTGTACCGCAACCTGCGCGAAGTCATCGACCTGCTCGACCAGCGCCGCGCCCAGGTGGTGATCGAAGGCCTGATCGTCGAGGTTGGCGAGGACGAGGCCAGCGAGCTGGGCGTGCAGTGGCAGGCCGGCAACCTCGGTGGCAACGGCGTGTTCGGCGGCGCCAACCTGGGCGGCAGCGGTTTGAATACGGCGGCGAAAAACTCCCTCGATGTCTTGCCCAGCGGCCTCAGCGTCGGCCTGGTGGACGGTACCGTGAACATCCCTGGGGTCGGCGAGGTACTCGACCTCAAGGTCCTCGCCCGTGCCCTGAAAAGCCGCGGCGGCAGCAACGTGCTGTCGACGCCCAACCTGCTGACCCTGGACAACGAGCCGGCGAGCATCATGGTCGGCCAGACCATTCCTTTCGTCAGTGGCCAGTACGTCACCGACGGCGGCGGCACCAGCAACAACCCCTTCCAGACCATCCAGCGCGAGGACATCGGCCTCAAGCTGAACATCCGCCCGCAGATTTCCGAAGGCGGCACGGTCAAGCTCGACGTCTACCAGGAGGTCAGCAGCATCGACACGCGCACCGTTTCGCCGGCCGGGCTGATCACCAACAAGCGTGCGATCGACACCAGCATCCTCCTTGACGACGGGCAGATCATGGTCCTCGGCGGCCTGCTGCAGGACAACGTCACCGACCTCAACGAAGGCATCCCGGGGCTGTCCAGCCTGCCGGGGATCGGCTCGCTGTTCCGCTACCAGAAACGTCAGCGCACCAAGACCAACCTGATGGTGTTCCTGCGGCCGTACATCGTTCGCGATGCCGACACCGGGCGCAGCGTCACCCTCAATCGCTACGACTTCATCCGCCGTGCCCAGCAGCGCGTACAGCCGCAGCACGACTGGGCCCTGAGCGACATGCAGGCCCCGGTGCTGCCACCGGTGGGCAGCGCCGCGCCGGTGCCGTTGCCGCCACCGGCGCAGGTGCGGCCGATGCGTGCGGTGCCGATGGAAGGTGAAATCCGGTGAGTGCCATCCCCTACGGCTGGGCCAAGGCGCAGCGGGTGGTGTTGAGCAACGGCGAGGCGGGCCCGGCCCTGCTGTTCAGCCTGCGCACGCCGGGCTGGGCCCTGGCCGAAGCCCGTGCGCGTTATCCCGAGGTACTGTTGCGCCAGGTCAGCGAGGAGGAACTGGACAGCAGCCTCACCACCGCCTACGCCGATACCGGTGGCGCGGCGGCGGCAGTCGATGCGGCGAGCAGCGAGGCGGACCTGGAGCGCCTGGTGCAGGACATGCCCGAGGTCACCGACCTGCTCGAGGCCGAGGACGGCGCGCCGGTGATCCGCATGATCAACGCACTGCTGACCCAGGCGGCCGGCGACGAGGCCAGCGACGTGCATATCGAGCCCTTCGAGAGCCATTCGGTAGTGCGCTTTCGCGTCGACGGCGGCCTGCGCGACGTGGTCGCGCCGCGCAAGGCGCTGCATGCCGCGCTGGTCTCGCGGATCAAGATCATGGCGCAACTGGACATCGCCGAGAAACGCCTGCCCCAGGACGGCCGTATCGCCTTGCGGGTGGCCGGGCGGCCTATCGATATCCGTGTGTCCACCGTGCCCACCGGGCATGGTGAGCGGGTGGTGATGCGCCTGCTCGACAAGCAGGCCGGGCGCCTGCGCCTGGAAACCCTGGGCATGAACCCGCGCCTGCTGACCCAGCTCGATGGCATGATCCGCCAGCCCCACGGCATCGTGCTGGTCACCGGCCCCACCGGCAGCGGCAAGACCACCACCTTGTACGCCGCCCTGGCCCGGCTGGATGCCAGCACCAGCAACATCCTCACCGTGGAAGATCCGGTGGAGTACGACCTGTCCGGCATCGGTCAGATCCAGGTCAACGCGCGCATCGACATGACCTTTGCCGTGGCCCTGCGCGCCATCCTCCGGCAGGACCCGGACGTGATCATGATCGGTGAGATCCGCGATCTGGAAACCGCGCAGATCGCCGTGCAGGCCTCCCTCACCGGGCACCTGGTGCTGGCCACCCTGCACACCAACGACGCGGTGGCGGCAGTCACGCGGCTGGTGGACATGGGTGTCGAACCCTTCCTGCTGGCGTCCTCGCTGCTGGGCGTATTGGCCCAGCGTCTGGTGCGCCGGCTGTGCCCGCAATGCAAGGTCGAGGAGGGCGGGGTGTGGCGTCCGGTCGGCTGCCCGGCCTGCGCCAATACCGGCTACGCGGGGCGGACCGGTATCCATGAGCTGTTCTGCGTCGACGACGCCATCCGCCGCCGCATTCACCTCGGTGATTCCGAGCAGGACCTGCGCGAGGCCGCCCGTGCCGCCGGTATGGCCAGCCTGCGTGACGACGCCGGGCGCTGGATCGAGAGCGGGACTACTACCCTGGAGGAGGTCCTGCGGGTGACGCGGGAAAACTGATGCCGACCTTTCAGTACGAAGCCGCTGATGGCCAGGGCCGCATCGAGCGCGGCACCCTCGAAGCCGAGGGCCAGCGTGCCGCCCTCGGCCAATTGCGCCAGCGCGGCCTGACCCCGGTGGCGCTGGAGGAACACAGCCGCCCCAGCGCCGGCATGTTTGCTCCGCGCCTGTCCGACAGCGAGCTGGCCTGGGCCACCCGTCAGCTCGCCAGCCTGCTTGCCGCCAGCCTGCCACTGGAAGCGGCGCTGGGCGCGACCCAGGACCAGGCCGAGCGCAAGCACATCGCCGCCACCCTCGGCGCGGTGCGCAACGACGTGCGCAGTGGCATGCGCCTGGCCGAGGCATTGGCCGAGCGGCCACGGGATTTTCCCGAGATCTATCGGGCGCTGGTGGCGGCGGGGGAGGAGTCCGGCGACCTGGCCCGGGTCATGGAGCGACTTGCCGACTACATCGAGGAACGCAACGCCCTGCGTGGCAAGATCACCACGGCGTTCATCTACCCCGGCGTGGTCGGCCTGACCTCGCTGGGTATCGTCGCCTTCCTGCTGGGCTACGTGGTGCCGCAGGTGGTCAGTGCCTTCACCCAGGCACGCCAGGACCTGCCCGGGCTGACCCTGGCCATGCTCACCGCCAGCGACTTCCTGCGGGCCTGGGGCTTCACCTGTGCGCTGGGCCTGGGCGGTGCCTTATGGGGCTGGCGCCTGTACCTGCGCAAGCCCGAGGCGCGTCTGGCCTGGCACCGCCTGGTGCTGCGCCTGCCGATGTTCGGGCGCTTCGTGCTGGGGGTGAACACCGCGCGTTTCGCCTCGACCCTGGCCATCCTCGGCAGTGCCGGCGTGCCGCTGTTGCGTGGTCTCGATGCGGCACGCCAGACCCTCGGCAACGAAGCCCTGGCGCGGACCGTGGCCGAAGCCACCGCGCAGGTCAGGGAAGGGCGATCGCTGGCGTCTGCGTTGAAGGCCGGCGGCCTGTTCCCGCCGATCCTCGTGCACCTGGTCGCCAGTGGCGAGAAGACCGGTGCCCTGCCACCCATGCTCGACCGCGCCGCGCAAACCCTGTCGCGGGATATCGAGCGCCGCGCCATGGGCCTCACCGCACTGCTCGAACCACTGATGATCGTGATCATGGGCGGGGTAGTGCTGACCATCGTCCTCGCCGTGCTGATGCCGATCATCGAGATGAACCAGTTGGTGAAGTAGAAACTTTTTTCCGGCGCTGAGCGTACTCCCGTGTGGCCCTTTGCAAGCACACGGGAGTGCATGTCAGCCGTATGACGGTCTGTCG
Source organism: Pseudomonas sp. Con_6 (assembly GCF_059379395.1). Taxonomy (NCBI): domain Bacteria; kingdom Pseudomonadati; phylum Pseudomonadota; class Gammaproteobacteria; order Pseudomonadales; family Pseudomonadaceae; genus Pseudomonas; species Pseudomonas sp. Con_6. The sequence goes on from NZ_CM182011.1 coordinate 829,311, forward strand.
CCCGCAGCCCCTCGGGCCCGGCCTGAAAATATCCCCTCCGCACGTCTGTTCCGCACCTTCCGGCGCGGTGCCAATACCCGAAGAAAACAGTCCGAATGTCCCGAGCATTTTTCCTTGGGCTGTCACCGGCGGCTGCGAACTTTACTCCGCAGCCCCGAGCCCGGCAGGGAGCCTGGTCGGGCGGGGCGCGACACGATGCAAGACACCTTCAATGCACCCAACGCTAATAGGAGCTTCTTCATGTTCAAGCGCACTCTGCTCGCTGCCTCCCTGGGCCTCGCCGCCCTCGCCTCCGCCCAAGCCATGGCCGTCACCGGCGGCGGCGCCTCGCTGCCAGCTGAACTGTACAAAGGTTCGGCCGACAGCATCCTGCCAAGCAACTTCAGCTACGCAGTGACCGGCAGCGGCACTGGCAAGTCGGCTTTCCTGAGCAACAACTCGGCCCTGTTCAGCACCACTGGCACCGTGCACTTCGCCGGTAGCGACTCGATCCTGAGCAGCACCGAGCTGACCAACTACAACAACAACTTCAGCGCTTCGTACGGTCCGCTGATCCAGGTTCCTTCGGTCGCCACTTCCGTGACCGTGCCGTACAAGAAAGCCGGCACCACCACCCTGAACCTGACCTCGCAGCAACTGTGCGATGCCTTCTCTGGTGCCAAGACCACCTGGGGTCAACTGCTCGGTACCTCCGACACCACGGCTATCCGCATCGTTTACCGCAACGTTTCCAGCGGTACCAGCGAACTGCTGACCCGCCACCTGAACGCTGTCTGCCCATCGCAGTTCGGTGTCAGCTCGACCTTCACCAGCGCTCGTCTGGCTGGTGGTACTCTGCCAAGCAACTGGGTCGGCGTAGCTGAAACCGCTGACGTACTGGGTCAGGTCAATGCCCTGGATGGTTCCATCGGCTACGTCAGCCCAGACGTGGTGACTGTCAGCGACAACGCTCAGGTTGCCCAGGTCAACGGCAAGCTGCCGACCGCTGCCAACGTCAGCGCCGCGCTCGGTTCGGCCTCGATTCCGGCCAATGCTGTGAAAGGCAACCCTGCCCTGTGGGCGCCGGTGTTCTCCAACCCGACCGCTGGCTACTCGATCGTTGGCTACACCAACTTCATCTTCGGTCAGTGCTACAAGGACGCCAACGTCGCTGCCGACGTTCGCGCCTTCATCACCAAGCACTGGGGTGGCACCAGCACCAACGTCGCTGTTGCCAACCACGGCTTCATCCCAGTGGCCGCAGCCTGGAAAACCGCAGTCCAGAACACCTTCGTCAACAACACCGATGGCCTGAACCTGGACATCAACAACGCCAACGTCTGCAACGCCAACGTCGGTCGTCCGCTGTAAGACTCTCCCCGCGTCAGGGCACCCGGCAGCGCTTGCGCTGCCGGGTTTTGCCCATTCAAGACACACGTCGCAAAGGAACTCCAGATGCCACCCCGGTAAAGCTCAACGCTGCCGGGGTGTCTTCGTTTCCACCGCCACCGCGCCCCATGAACTTTGCGTGACAAATCTTCGGCCCCGAGCGCTTGCCCCCGTCTATCCATTAATGCGCGCCGCTCAGGGCCGCGCCCCGACGAACAAGCCAAGGAAGTCCGAGTCATGCCGTTCTCTTCGCCGTCCCTTGCCGATTCCTCCGTGCACCCGCTGTCGCGCCTCAAGCCGCTGGCCAAGGCCATTGCGTTGCTGATGGTGGCCGGCGGTGCCCAGGCCGCCGGCCAGCCTTTCGGCGGGGCCTGGTTCGCCGCCAAGGGCGCGGCCCAAGGCAGCGGCGCAGGACGCACCGGCGCCCAGTTGCCGAGCATGACGCCACCACCCCTGGCCCAGCAGCAGAAGGCCAACCAGCAGTTGCAGCGCTCGCTGCAGAACCTCAACAACACCGTGGCCGCCATCGCTGCGCAGCAGGCCTTGCAGGCGGCCGGGCGCAACACGCCGGTGGGCGGCACGGTGGTGCCTGATGGCCTGGGGGCAGGCGGCCTGCAGGTGGACAGCTCGATGCCTTTCGACCAGGCCTGGCAGAACGCCAAGGGCCCGGTGGAAACCCGCAGCGACGGCAAGGTCCAGGTCACCGTCGAGCAGACCGCCGACAAGGCCATCCTCAACTGGGAGAGCTTCAACGTCGGTCGCGACACCACCCTGAAGTTCCAGCAGAAGAGCGACTGGGCAGTGCTCAACCGGGTCAATGACCCGCAGGCGCGCCCGAGCCAGATCCTCGGTCGCATCGAGGGCGACGGCACGGTGATGGTGCTCAACCGCAACGGTGTGATCTTCGACGGCACCAGCCAGGTCAACACCCGCAACCTGGTGGTCGCGGCGGCAAGCATGAGCGACAGCCAGTTCCGCGACAACGGCCTGTACGCCAACAATAATTCGCAGCCAAGCTTTACCGATGCCGCCGGTGCGGTACGGGTGGAGCGCGGGGCGCAGATCACCACCCGCGACCCGGCGACCAGCACCGCCGGCGGCGGCTACGTGCTGCTTCTGGGCAACGAGGTGGAGAACGCCGGCAGCATCGCTACCAATCGTGGCCAGACCCTGCTGGCTGCGGGGGACAACTTCGTCATTCGCAAGGGCGTGGGCAGCGACGGCAATGTCACCTCTACCACCCGCGGCAACGAGGTCCAGGCGCAGCAGGTGGCGGGTGGTTCCGGGACGGTGCGTAACAGCGGCATCATCCAGGCCGCCAGTGGCGATATCACCCTGGCCGGGCGCACGGTGCAGCAAGACGGCGTGCTGCTGTCCAGCACCTCGGTGGACACCCGCGGCACCCTGCACCTGAAGGCCAGCGAAGCGGTGACCCTGGGCGAGGGCAGCACCAGCGCCATCCTGCTCGACAGCACTGGCAGTACCGCGCTGGACAGCCAGCGCGCTGCTGCTCTGATCCCGGCGAGCGGTGCTGCCAGCGAGATCACACTGGCCGACCTCGACCGCCGCGAGCAGTCGCGCATCGAGATCAACAGCAGCGGCACCGTCGATTTCCGTGGCGGCTCCGTGACCCTGGCCACCGGCGGCCAGGTCGTGGTCAACGCCGGGCAGCGCACCCTGGTGCGCGACGGCGCGAACATCGACGTGTCCGGTGCGGTGGGCGTCAAGGTCGCCATGGAAGCCAACAGCATCAAGGTCAACGTGCAGGGCAACGAGCAGCGCGATGCGACGGTCAACCGCGAAGGCGGTGCGCTCAACAGCCAGGACGTGTGGGTCGACGTGCGCGACCTGGTGCGCGTCGCTGCCGGCACCAACGGCTATGCCACGGACCGCTGGTACACCGCCGGCGGCCTGCTGGAAGTGGCCGGCTACCTCGGCACCCAGGGCCACTCGGTGGGCGAGTGGATGGCCCAGGGCGGCAGCGTGCGTTTCACCGGCAACGACCTGGTGACCCAGCAGGGCTCGCAGATCAACCTGTCCGGCGGCACCCTCGATGTGCAGAGCGGCTATATCAAGCAGACCTGGCTCAAGGGCAGTGACGGGCGCCTGTACGAGCTGTCCAGCGCACCGGGCGACCTGCTTTACGATGGCATCTACCGCGGCTACGAAACCTACAGCGAACGCTGGAACCAGACCCGCACCTTCTACAACCCGTTGATCGGCGCCGCCCAGCGCTACGAGAACGGCTACACCGTGGGCCGTGACGCCGGCAGCCTGGTGGTCGGTACGTCCAATGCGGTGTTGCAGGGCGATATCGTCGGCACGGTGTTCCAGGGCGACGGCCAGACCCAGGCGGCGCAGGCCGGGCTGGATGGCTACAACCAGTCGCAGAAGGCGGTGGCTCGTGGTGCACAGCTGATCGTCGGCGAATACACGCCTTACTACGTGAAGAGCAGCGGCCTGTTGCAGTACGCCCTCGGCGCCAGTGCGCAGACCGTGCAGCGGGTCAGCATCGCGGCTGGCACTGGTCTGGATGCCGGCGCCATCGACCTGAACGACAGCGTCGACGGTACGCGCCAGGGCTCGCTGAGCCTGGACAGTGATCTGCTCAACAGCTTCGGCCTCGGAGGCCTGAAGATCTCGGCGCTGGAGTCGGTCGAGGTCAATGATGCGTTGCAACTGGTCGATGGCGGCGAGCTGGGGTTGTTCGCCAAGCGTGTCGATATCAACGCTGACCTGACTGCCCGCGGTGGGGTGATCGAAGCCGGTAACGTGCGTCAGCAGATCAACCTCACCTCGGCGGCAATCGATGTCTATCTGAACCCGCTCGACCAGCAAGGCAGCCTGCGGGTGGCCGATGGTGTACACCTGGATGCCAGCGGGCGCTGGAGCAACCAGTTGCTCGATTCCGACGCCGGTACCCTGGCCGCCTGGCGCGATGGCGGACGTATCAGCCTGCGCAACGGCGGCGACGTGGTGCTGGGCGACGGCACGCTGCTGGATGTGTCTTCGGGGGCGAACATTGGCGCCGACGGCAAACGCCATGGTGGCAAGGGCGGCGATATAACCCTGCATGCCAGTGCCAGCACGGCGCTGACTGCGACTGGTGCGCTGCAACTCGGTGGCGAGCTGCGTGGCTTGGGCGTCGCGGGTGCGGGCACGCTGTCGCTGCGTTCGGGGCAGGTGAATATCGGCGGCAGTGCGACAGATCAGGCCGACGACACCCTCTACCTGGCGTCGGATTCGTTCTCCTTGGGTTTCGCCCGCTATGAGGTCAACGGCCAGGCAGGGTTGGAGGTGGCGGAGGGTGCCCAGGTGCGGGTCACCCGTCCGGTATTGCGCTGGACGGAAAACGCCAGTGCGGTGTCAGGCAACGCTGCTGTCACCCAGGCGCTGGAGGCCTGGACACCGCCGTTGTATCAGGAGAATCCGCTGGCAGGTATGTTGACCCAACGGGCGGGCGCCAGCCTGGCGCTCCAGGTCGGTGGCGATGTCGCCAGTCTCGTCGATGCCGCCAATCAGAACCTGATCATCGGACAGGGCAGCCTGCTGCAGGTCGATCCAGGTCAGTCCATTCGCCTGCGCGGTCCTGGCCAGATCACGGTGCTTGGCAGCCTGCTGGCTCATGGTGGCAGCATCGATATCCGCCAGCAGCAATTCGGCGACCTTGATCCCGCCGAGAACGAGATCCTGGGCGACAACCAATCCAACGCACGTTCTATCTGGGTCGGCGATCAGGCACTCCTGGACGTCTCTGGCCAGGCCAACTGGGCACTGGACTCGCAAGGGCGGCGTTACGGTCGGGTCGATGCCGGCGGCAGTATCGTCATCGGCGGCACAGTGGATACCCAACTGGCGACGGCTACTGCTGCCGATGCCTTTGTCGTCCTGCGTCCCGGCTCGCGCCTGGAAGCTTCCGGAGCCAGCGCAGTGCTGGATATACGTGGCCTTGGCAGTCGCGAGATCGCCAGCAATGGCGGCAGCATCGCGTTGTCCTCCCACCGCGGGCTGCTGCTCGGCGGCGAGCTGCATGCCGCCGCCGGTGGCGCGACCGCGGCGGGTGGCCGTTTGCAGGTCGCCCTGGAGACCCCTGCCTACGCCAAAAGCACCACCGATGCCACGGTGCTCGATGTTCGCCGCCTGGTGCTCGGCCAGTCGGATACCGAGGAAGACCTCCTGGCTGGCGTGCATCCGGGGGAGGGCAGCGCGGGTTTGGTGTACGGCCAGGGGCGGGTGTCCGCCGATGCGATCCAGGCCGGTGGGTTCTCCGACCTGACGCTGTTCAGCCATGGCGTATTGGCGCTGGAAGCCGGTACTCGTCTGGGCGCAAGTCAGGCGCTGCGCCTGTATGGTTCCGTGTTCGACACACTATCCTCGTCCACCGAGCCGCAACCGGTGGAGCTGCGGGCACCCTATGTACTGTTGTCGGGTACCGGTCAGTATTTCGCCGGTTCTGATCGGCTGAACCCGCTGCCGGGCGTTGTTCAGCCTTCCGCATTGACCCCGGCCGGTGCCCTCAAGGTGTATGCCAGCCAGTTGCTGGACGTGGCGGGCGGCGTATTCCTGGGTTCCTACTCCACGATAATGAACAACACCGCGTTCACCTCCGTCCTGCAAACGAGGGGGTTCGCCGACACCGAATTGCACAGCAATGGCGAGCTGCGGTTCCTGTCTCCCTATGGTTCCAACCCTCGTACCCAACTGTGGGCACATGGCAACCTCGATCTGGTGGCGAGCCAGGTCTATCCGGGCACCGGGGTCCACGCCGAAGTCATCGCCGGATACCGGACGCTGGACGGGGCCCTCAACGTCGATCCCGAAACCCGCCTGCGAATCGGTCGAGCCGATGGCGCGACGCCTGCGCTGCCCTACTCGGCATTCGGCAAGCTGGACCTGGGTGCGGCGCTGATCGAGCAGGGCGGGGTGCTGCGCGCGCCATTGGGGGCCATTACGCTTGGCCTCAGTACGTTGAGTGCCTCGGGTGAGGTGCGGTTGTTGCCGGGCAGCCTCACGTCGGTGAGCGGTGTCGGTCTGGTAATGCCATATGGTGGTACCACCGATGGCATCAACTACAGCATCGCCGGTAACAAAGTCACGTTGCAGGGGGCCGGTGGCGCCCTCTCGAACGGCACCGGGCTCCAGATCGGCGTTACCTTCGCGTCTCCGCAAATCGACATTCAGTCGGGCGCGGTAGTGGACCTCAGCGGCGGCGGCGAGCTGACTGGCGCCGGTTTCATCTCCGGCCGTGGTGGCTCCACCGATGCGCGCTACAACCCGCTGGTGCAGATCGACGCGCAAGGGCGTTTCTTGCTGCCGGGACTGGCCGATAACCCGGTCTATGCCATCGTCCCAGGTGTCCAGGCCGTCAGCGCGCCAGTGGGGGGCGAGGCGGGCGCAGTGCAGCCTTTGATCGGCCAGCAGATCACCATCGGAGCGGGTGTACCGGGACTGCCAGCGGGTACCTACACCTTGTTGCCGTCCACCTACGCGTTGTTGCCGGGCGCCTTCCGGGTCGAACTGAACGGGCTGGCCGGGCAGGGTGCCAACCTGTCCAGCCAGGCCTTGCGCAACGGCTCCTGGAGTACCTCGGGCTACCTGTCTGTCGCCGGTACGACGATTCGCGACGTGCTGCCCAGCCAGGTCATCCTGTCGTCCGCCGACGTACTGCGCCGCTACTCGCAGTACAACGAAACCAGCTACGCCGATTTCATCCTGGCCGATGCGATTCGCCAGGGAATTCCCCGCGCCATGCTGCCAGCGGATGCCCGTTCGCTGTTATTGAGAGGGATCAAGGGCAGTTCCTTGAACATCGCCGGCACCGTCGACTTCACCCCGGCGAAGGACGGTTACGGCGGCTCGCTGCTGGTGCTTGGTAATACCGAGGTACTGGCCGATGGTGCCAGTGTCACCGACGGCTTCAACGGCGCCAGCCTGTATGCCTCGGACCTCAACCGGTTCGGTGCCAGCCGTATCGTGCTGGGCGCTGTACCTACCGTGTTCTATGGCCAGCAAGGCAGTGAAGTCGCATTGCTGGGAGGTGGCAATAGCGACATCGTGCTGCGCGAAGGCAGTGTCCTGAGCGGGCCAGAGGTGATGCTGGTGGGCAATATCACTCTGGAACAGGGCGCGCGCATCGACACCCTGGGCAAGGGCGACGCGGCCTTCGACTCCAGCGATGGTTTCAGCTACCGGGTGGGCACCGGAGCCTTGCTGGCGGTGTCCAACGGCTGGCTCAACCTGCAGGCGCCAGGTACCCAGAGCAACGGGACGATCAGCCTGGGCGTTTGCGGCGAGGCGGTGTGTGGCGAGTCCCAGCTGTACTCTGAAGGCACCATCGGCATCGTCAGCAATGGCAACGTGAACATTGGCGACGAGGTACGCTACGGCACTCGCAACCTCAGCCTGGCCGTCAGCGCGGTGAACGTCGGCGAGGTGGATGCATTGCAGGTCGCCGCAACGAACCATGTGCTGCCAGCAGGCCTGAGTCTCAATCAGTCGGTCCTGACCCGGCTGCTGCAAGGCGACACCAGCCACGGCGCGCCGGCCCTGGAAAGCCTGATCCTCACGGCCCGCGATTCGATCAACTTCTTCGGCACCGTCAGCCTCGACACCCTGGACCAGGTCACCGGCCGTTCCAGCCTGGCCAACCTGGTGCTGGGCACGCCTGCGATCCAGGGCTATGGCGACGCCGACGACGTCGCCAGTATCCGCACTGGCTCGCTGATCTGGAGCGGTGCCACCCAGGCGCCGGCCGCAGCCATCCAGGGCGGGCCGGGCACTGGCAGCGGTCGTTTGCTGATCGAAGCCGAGACTATCGAACTGGGCTATGCGGCCAATACCCAGCCGGCCAGTGAAACCAACGAGGCGCGCCTGGCCCTGGGCTTCTCCAGCGTCGAACTGAATGCCAGCAAGCAGATCGGTGCCAACCACCGCGGCAGCCTGGCGGTGTACCAGCATCAGGGCGAGTATGTGAGCGGCAAGGGCTTCGCCTACAGCGGTGGCGAGCTGGTGATGCGCACGCCGTTGCTGACCGGTGCCGCCGGTTCGGTGACCCGCCTGATCAGCGGCGGCGACCTGCGCCTGGAAGCACCGGTGGGCGGCGCACCGGCTGCCGCCAGCAAGGGGATCAAGGCCCTCGGCGCCGAGTGGTCGATGAGCGCGTCCAACCTGCTGGTCGATACCCGGGTCGAGCTGCCCAGTGGCAAGCTCAGCCTGACCGCCAGCAACGACCTGCGCCTGGGCGCTGCCTCGTACATCGACCTGGCCGGACGCACCGCCACCTTCAACGATGTCGACAAATACAGCTGGGGCGGCGACCTGCTGTTGCGCAGCGACCGTGGCGACATTCGCCAGGCGACCGGCTCGACCATCGATCTCTCGGCCAGCAACAACCAGGGCGGCAGCCTCAGCGCCATTGCCCTGGGCGAGGGCGCCGGGACAGTGGCCCTGCAAGGCGCCATCCTTGGTTCCACCAGCGGCGTCTATCAGGCCGCCGGCAGCCTCGTGCCCTATGCCGGCGCCGAAGTCGAAGTGCGCGCCCGCCATCTTGGCAACGGTGAGCTGAGCGATGACTTCGCCGCCCTCAACCAGCGCCTGAACGACGGCCAGGTATTCGGTGCACGGCACTTCCAGCTCAAGGAAGGCGACCTGAACATCGGCGACGGTCTCAAGGCCGGCAATATCGAGTTGTCCCTCGACGGCGGCGCGCTCACCGTCAGTGGACGGATCGATGCCAGTGGCGAGCAGGTCGGCAGCATCCGCCTGGCTGCCCGCGACGGCCTGACCCTCGGTAGCCAGTCCGTGCTCGATGCCCATGGCAGCCTGCTGCGGGTGGACAGCTACGGCAAGATCATCGACAGCCCCAACCGGGCCATCGTCGAGTTGTCCAGCGGCAACGGCACCCTGGTGCTGGCCGACGGTGCGCGCATCGACCTGCGCCACGGCACCGCCAGCGGCCGCAACGACCTCGCCGCCCTCGGCACCCTGGACCTCAGGGCGCCGCGCATCGGAGGTGCCACCGCTGGCGATATCGCCATCGACGCCAGTGGCCGCTACGACATCCAGGGCGCCGGGTCCATCGCCGTGTATGGCATGCAGCGCTATACCGACGCGCCGCTGGGCACCGATCCGGCTACCAGTGGCAAGCCCTACCAGGTCATCGACCAGGACTGGCTGAAGGGCAAGCATACGGAAAGCGATGCCTTCATCGACGCCGCGCTGGCCAATACCGCGTTGCTGCAGGGCAAGCTGGCCGGCCTGAACAACGACCGCTACCTCGACGTGCTGCACCTGCGCCCCGGCATCGAGATCGCCAGTGCCACGGCCGATGGCGACCTGGTGGTGCAGGGCGATATCGACCTGTCCGGCTACCGTTACGCCAGCCTCAACCCGCATACCCGACGCGACACTTCGGTCTATGGCTCCGGCGAAGTGGGCGGCCTGGTGTTGCGCGCCGGTGGCGACCTGACCCTGTACGGCAGCATCAACGATGGCTTCGCTCCGACACCGGCCAGCCCGGATGACGATGGCTGGCTGCTGGTCGCCGGCGTGCAGCCGTTCGCTGCCGACCTGGTGGTGCCCGGGCCGGGTGTGACCCTGGCCGCTGGCACGGTGTTCCAGGGCGGCGTCACCCTGAACTACGAGTTGCCGATCAAGGGCGCCACCCTGGCAGCTGGTACCCGCCTGGCGGTCGAGGCCAGCCTGACCGCGCCGTATACCCTGGCGGCCGGCAGCGTGCTGGCTGCCGATATCCGCGATGCCGGCGGTACCTTGCTGTATGCCGCGGGCAGTCTGCTGGAGCAGGCCGTGACCCTGCCGGCGAACACCCGCCTTGGCGCCGGCACGTTGCTGGTGAACAACGCCAGTGTCGGCACGATGCGCTGGCCGGCGGGGGTACCCTTGCCGAGCATTGCGCGCGATTCGGCCAACTCGCCGAACACCCTTGTGCTGAGCGTTGACCTGGCACTGGCGCGCGGCGCGTTGATCCCTTCGGAAACCGACGTGAAGCTGCCCGAAGGCACGACCTTCGTGAGTCTGCGCAGCGGCGGAGGGCGTAATTGGGCCCTGGCGAGCATGTTGCCTGCCGGCAGCCAGTCGTGGTCGCTGCGGGTAGTGGCGGGGGCGGACCTGGAGGCGGCAGACAGTCGTCTGACCCGCGTTGACGGGCAAGGTACGTTGCGACTGGCGGATACACACTATGCCGCCACGATCGTGAGCGGTGCTGCGGGGAAAGTGTTCAACGATGATGCAGCAATGTTCGGGCTGGAGCCTTGGACCGCAGTCGATGACAGCAATAGCTTCTTCTGTGAATGGGGGGATATCTGCATCGATAAGCCGCAGTGGACTTGGGCTGTCGACAACTGGTTCGGCATGCCGGCCGGCTCGCCGGTTGGCGATGATATGTTCGAGTGGTGCGGCATTGACCCATCCCTTTGTGTCGAGAGCAAGACTACTACCACCGCGACTGCGCAACGCCAGCTCTACAGTGTCCTGCGTACCGGCACGGGTGACCTGGACCTGGCCGCAGGCGGTTCGCTGTTGCAGAACTCGCCCTATGGGGTCTACACCGCGGGTACCCAGTCCCAGGACGTGACAGCGGCCTACCAGCAAGCGCGCGGGCAGCGCAATGGTTCGGTGCTGGGAAGTGCTGGCAGCGAATACGAGAGCCTGACCCTGGCCCAGTACCAGGCCTGGTTCCCGGAACACGGCGGCAACCTGGATATCCGCGTAGGTGGTGATCTGACCGGCGATCAATGGGCCGACTTCAGCGGCAACCCTGGCATTTCGCAGTTCTCCAGTGCCCAGGTTGGCAACTGGCTATGGCGCCAGGGCAATGGTGGAACCACCCAGGATGACCAGCCCACGGCCTGGTGGATCAACTTTGGTACTTATGTAGCCGATACGCAGGGCGGTTCGCCCTATCTGGTCGGTTTCAGCGGCTATGGCACTCTTGGCGGGGGCGATGTGAACCTGCGGGTTGGCGGCCAGGCAGGCAATCAGCAGGCGCGTGGTGGTGGTCATGCTGGCGTGGTGGATAACAATCTGCGTAGTCAGGGAGTAGTGGTGGCGGTTGGGGGAAGTGGTCGCGTCGGTGCCGATGGCGAGTTGCGCCTGACCGGCGGCGGCGACATGGATGTTCGCATCGGCGGTACGGTCAACCCCGATTTTGCTGCGCGGACGCTGAACACGACCGAAAGCAGCCGTCTTGATCTGCAAGGAGTCCTGGCAAACCTGCGAGGTAGTACCTCGTTGCTGGCTGGCAGCGTCGGCGGGATCGACCTGCGTTATGGGCTGACCGCGCCCACGCAGGATCCCGCCGAAACCCGGGCCTACGACCTTTACCGTTCCAGCCTGGGTGCCGCTACAGGGGGGCTGGTGCTGGTGCCCGGCGATGCTGGCATGCGCCTGGTCAGCCGCGGTGATCTGGTCGTGGGTGGCGCAGGTGACCCTGGACGGATCACGGTGCCTAATACCTTGGCGTTCACCGGGACGGATGGTCGCCAGTACGCCGGTGGTGGCAGCACCTGGTTCAGCCTGTGGACGAACAACACGGCCATCGATCTTTTCTCGGCAGGGGGCAACCTGGCACCCAGCACGCAAGTCTCCGATGTCCGGCTATCGGGTGCGACCGAGTCATTGGGGAGCGCCAACAGTTCCGCCACCGACGGTCGTTTCATCTATCCGTCCATCCTGCGTGCCGTGGCGACGCAAGGTAGCCTGTACCTCGGCGTTTCGGCGACCGGTGATCCCGATAAGTTTTCAGGGATGGCACCGTACTCATTGCTGCTGGCACCCTCGGTCAATGGTGATCTGCAGCTATTGGCGGGCGACTCGATCTACGCCGGGGGCTATTCGGTCCAACGTTCAGGCAGCGATCCACAAAGCCTGCCGTCGATCTGGAACCCGGCGTACTCCGGCTATGGTCAGGGTACAAGTATTCCGGTGGTTCGAAACGGCAACGTTGGCGGCCGCGGCGTGGCGCTCGATTCCAACCCGCTGTTCTACTTCAGCGCCGATACCGCCGGTATATTGCCGGGCGAACTGGAACCTTCGCGGTTCTATGCGCTGACCGGCGACATCGTCGGTCTGTCCAGTGGTGAAGTGATCCAGTTCGCACCGATCGCCATCAGTGCCGGCAATCTCGCTGGACAGACCTGGTACGAGGGCGCCGGAGCAGTCCGCATGATTGCCGGACGCGACATCGTGGCCTCCGGTTCGCGACTCGGCACCAGTCGCTCTACGGTGCAGGGTGTGGGCAATACTCCTGCAACCTACGCCAACCAATCCACCGGCAACCTCTTCATCCACTACGACGCCAACGACATCTCCCTGGTCCAGGCCGGTCGCGACATTCTCTACAGCAGCTTCAACGTCGCCGGCCCCGGCACCCTGGAAATCAGTGCCGGGCGCAACGTGCTGATGGAAGACCGCGCAGTGATCAACAGTCTTGGTGCCATCCTCCCGGGCGACAGCCGTCCGGGTGCCAGCGTGGTGTTGCAGGCCGGCGCCGCCGGCGTCGACTACAGCGCCTTCCTTGCCCGCTACCTGGACCCGCTCAACCTCGCCGCCAGCGGCACGCCGCTGGCCGACCAGCCGGGCAAGGTGGCGCGCCTGTACGACGAGGACCTGGTGAGCTGGCTCGGCGAGCGCTTCGGCTTCGAGGGTGACGCTGACGCAGCGCGGGCCTATCTGGCCGGGCTGCCGGCCGAGCAACAGCGGATCTTCGCGCGCCAGGTGTACTTCGAGGAACTCAAGGCCGCTGGCCGCGAGTACAACGACGCCAGCGGGCCACGCCCGGGCAGCTACCTGCGCGGCCGCAACGCCATCGCCGCGCTGTTCCCGAGCCGCGACGTGGCCGGCAACCCGATCAGCTACGACGGTGACATCGTGCTGTTCGGCGGCGCCGGCATCCACACCAACTTCGGTGGCGATATCCAACTGCTCAGCCCGGGCGGGCAGCAGGTGTTCGGCGTAGAGGGTGCGGCGCCGCCGTCCACGGCGGGCGTGGTGACCCAAGGCGCGGGCAATATCCAGTCCTACTCCCAGGGCAGCATCCTGCTCGGCCAGAGCCGGATCATGACCACCTTCGGCGGGGCCATCCAGGCCTGGTCGGCGGAGGGCGACATCAACGCCGGCCGGGGCACCAAGACCACTCTGGTGTACACCCCGCCGAAGCGGGTCTACGACGCCTGGGGCAACGTCACCCTGTCGCCGCAGGTGCCGTCCACCGGTGCCGGTATCGCCACCCTCAACCCGATCGCCGAGGTGCCGCCGGGCGACATCGACCTGATCGCTCCGCAGGGCACCATCGATGCCGGCGAGGCGGGGATTCGTGTGTCGGGCAACGTCAACATCGCGGCCTTGCAGGTGGTCAACGCGGCCAACATCCAGACCCAGGGCAAGTCCACGGGGCTGCCGGTGGCGGCGGTGGTCAATACCAACGCCATGGCCTCGGCCAGTGCTGCCGCCAACTCGGCGACCCAGGCTGCCGAGCAGGTCGGTCGCCAGCAGCAGGACGCCGCGCGCCAGCGTGCGCCGTCGATCTTCTCGGTGCGGGTATTGGGCTTCGGGGATGAGCGTCTGCCGGGTGGCGAGGCGGGGGCCAGCCGTGCGCCGCTGGATGACCGGCAGAGCTCGGTGCAGGTGCTGGGCACCGGGGCGCTGGATGAGCAGGCGCGGGCGCGGTTGACGGAGGGGGAGCGGAGCAATCTGGTGCTTTAAGGCCGTAGGTTGTTTCGGGGGCCTTCAGGGGCTCATCGCGGGCAACGCCCGCTCCCACAGGTTTCGCGGCGAGCCTCGACCTTGTGGGAGCGGGCGTTGCCCGCGATGCGCCGCGCAAGCGGCGCTCGAGCTTGAGTGCGCTACAGGGCTCAAGACAGGCACTTCCCAGCCCTCCACCGGTGCCCAAAAAATTCTTGCATGAAGTTTTCATGACTGAAGTTCGGTGGTGCCCGAGCCTGACCGTCATACAAGGGTGAATCGCGAGATGGGGCACGGCCCCGGGCAAAAGGGATTGCGGCACCGGAGCCCCGACAAGGGACGAATTCGAAGAGCGGTGAGAATGATGGAAAGGTATTCCAAGGTCGGCATGCAGGAACTGGATCAGCGTCTGTCGAAGATCGTCGAGGCCGCGCGCAAGCGTCCGGTCTCGGTGTACCGCTACGGCGCACCCTGGGTCTGGATCGTTTCCCAGGAGGACTGGCAAGGAGCGCTGCGCGAAGTCTCCAGCTGCATCCCGCCCGGCCACTCGCTGGCGCTGCTGCGCCCGCAGATCGAACACCTCCTGGATGCCGAACAGGACACCCTCGATCAGGTCGCCCGCCGCTGCAACCTGCGGGTCGACCCTTCGGTGCTGGTCAAGGCCCTGCTCCTGCGCCTGCTGTACTCGGTGCCGAGCGAGCAGCACCTGCACGAGCAGCTCAGCTACAACCTGCTGTACCGCTGGTTCGTCGGTCTGGAAATGGGCCAGCGGGTCTGGGATTTCTCCACCTTCGTCGGCGACAGCCAGCGCTTCGTCGAGGATATCGCCGCCGTACACGTGCTGGGTCGCATCGTCGGCGAGGTGATTCTCGCCGAGCTGCTGCAGATGCCCGAGTTCTCCATGAACTTCGCCCAGCTCCATGCCTGGCAGGCACGCCATGAACTGCCGCTGAACAAGTAAGCGCTAGAACCTTTTCGATACCGATAACGCGCCGGTCCGTACCACGGACCGGCAGGCCCGACTCACGCCCGCGAAAGGCGGGGCGGGCCCTGGATTGACCTGGGGGGATGCAGTGGGAGTACTGAACGAAATGCCGGCGGGCGACCGCCGACGACCGCGCTGCCTGGCCGCGCTGGGAGCGTTGGCGCTGGCCGTGGGGATGGCTGCCGCGAACGCCGACGAAGCGCCCGCCGAGGCTCAGCGCAAGGTCGACATCGCCGAGTACGTGGTGCGCGGCAACAGCGTGCTGGACGCCCGGGCCATCGAGGAAGCGGTGTATCCCTTCCTCGGTCCGCAACGCAGCATGCAGGACATCGAGGGCGCCCGCGACGCCTTGCAGAACGCCTACCAGTCCCGCGGCTATCAGTCGGTGTACGTCGAGCTGCCGGAGCAGCAGGTGGCTGACGGCGTGGTCTACCTGCAGGTCAGCGAGACCAAGGTCGGCCGGGTGCGGGTGGTGGGGGCCAAGCACTATTCGCCCAAGGACGTGCGCGACGAAGTGCCAGCGCTGGTCGAAGGCGCCGTGCCGGACTTCGACAAGGTGCAGAGCCAGCTCGCCGGCCTCAACCGCACCCCCGGCCGCCAGGTGGTACCGCTGGTGCGCGAAGGCCAGCGGCCGGGGACCATGGACGTCGACCTCAAGGTCGAGGACAAGAAGCCCTGGCATGTGAACCTGGGTTTGAACAACGACCGCAGCGCCGATACCAAGGAACTGCGCTCGGTGGTGTCGATCGGTCACGACAACCTCTGGCAAGCCGGCCACCAGATCTCGCTGACCTGGTTCACCGCACCGCAGAACCGCGATGACGCCGCGGTCTGGTCAGGCTCCTACACCGTGCCGCTGGACGAGCGCTGGAGCGTGCAGGCCAGCGGCTACAAGTCCGACAGCGACGTGGCCACCGTGGGCGGGACCAACGTCGTCGGTCGCGGGCATTCCTACGGGCTGGCGCTGACCTACAGCCTGCCGCCGAGCGCCACCTGGTCCCACGCCCTGAGCATGGGTGTCGACTTCAAGGACTTCGAGGAGCGCGTGGTCCTCGGCGGCAGCGAAGACCGCGTGCCGCTCAAGTACGCGCCGCTGACCTTCTCCTACACCGGCTTCCGTTACACCGAGTCTTCGCAGACCGGACTCGGCCTGAGCCTGGTGGCCGGCACTCGCAAACTCTTCGGCTATGGCAGCGACGACAACGAGTTCTTCTACAAGCGCTACCTGTCCGATTCCAGCTTCGGTGCGCTCAAGGGCGACCTGAATCACACCCAGACCTTTGGCGGCGACTGGCAGGCCGGTGCCAAGGCTGCCTTCCAGTTGGCCTCCGGGCCGCTGATTTCCAACGAGCAGTTCTCCGCCGGCGGCGCCACCAGCGTACGCGGCTACCTGGCGGCGGAAGCCACGGGTGACGACGGCGCGACGCTGTCTCTGGAAGCGCGTACCCCGTCGCTGTCCCGCTGGCTGGGCAAGGCCGGCAGTCCGTACCTGGAGGAATGGCGTTTCTACCTGTTCGCCGATGGCGCCCACCTGCGCGTGCAGGACGCCCGGCCCGAGCAACAAGAAGACTTCACCCTCGCCAGCGTCGGTATCGGCACGCGCATGCGCCTGGGCGAATGGCTGTCCGGCAGCGTCGACTGGGCGCTGCCACTGCGTGATGGCCCGAATACCGAAAAACACGACTCGCGCGTGCACTTCAGCGTGCAGGCGAACTTCTGACCGCTGGACCGAACCCGGAGAGCTACCCCCATGTTGCGCATACTGTTTCTTTCCATGATCTGCCTGGGCCTGCTGGCCCCGGGCACCGCCAGTGCCTGGTGGCAGGAGGACTGGCTGTACCGCAAGCAGGTGTCCCTCGACACCACGCCGCAGGGCGCGGCCATGACCGAGCGGGTCGGTCGCCTGCCGCTGCTGGTGCGCCTGCACACCGGCAACTTCACCTTCGACGGCGTCGCCGAGGACGGCGCGGACATCCGCTTCGTTGCCGCCGATGACAAGACCGTGCTGCACCACCAGATCGAAAGCTTCGACCCGCTGCTGGGCATGGCCCTGATCTGGGTCGACGTGCCCAGTGTGGAAGGCGGCCAGCGCCAGGACATCTGGATGTACTACGGCAATGCCAAGGCGTCCTCGACCAGCAATGGCCAGCAGGTGTTCGATGCCGATTACAGTCTGGTCTACCACTTCGGCGGCAGTGAAGGTACGCCGCCACGGGACTCCACCGCCTATTCGAACAACGGCCAGACCCCGGCCGGTGCCGGTGTCGAAGGCGTGATCGGCCGCTCCGCGCAGTTCAGCGGCCAGCCGCTGCTGCTGCCCGCCAGCCCGTCGCTGGCCTGGGCGGCCGGTGCGCCGTTCAGCGTCAGTGCCTGGGTGCGTCCGGACAGCCTGGAAGGCGAGCAAGTGTTGTTCGCCCGTCGTGTCGAAGGCCACTCGCTGATCCTGGGCCTGAGCCAGGGCGCGCCGTTCATCGACGTCGATGGCCAACGCGGCAACGCCGGCACGGCGCTGACCGGTGGTCAATGGCAGCACCTGGCGCTGGTAGCGCAGAACGGCCAGTTGGTGGTGCTGCTCAACGGGCGTGAAAACACCCGCCTGGACGTCGCCGTGCCAGCCTTCTCCGGCACTGTGGCGATCGGTGGCGACCTGGCGGAAGCGCCGCAGGGCAGCACCCTGGTGCCGTTCCACGGTGCCCTCGACGAACTGCGCATTTCCCGCGTCGCCCGTCCGCTGCCACTGCTCCAGGCCGATGCCCTTGCCCAAGGCGCCGAGTCGCGCCTGGTGGCCTACGGCGTCGACGAAAAACAGTCCGGCTTCGGTTTCGGCAGCCTCGGCTTCCTGCTCGGCGCCGTGCCAATCGACGCTTGGGTCATCATCGCCGTGCTGGTACTGATGATGATTCAGTCGTGGGTGATCATGATCCGCAAGAACAACAGCGTGGGCCGGGTCAGCCGGGCCAACGAGACCTTCCGCGATCACTTCGCCACCGTCGGTACCCGCCTGGAGCAACTGGCCGACGATCCGGCCCTGCCGGGCCGCCTGCAGCACTCCTCGCTGTGGCGCCTGTACCAGGTGGCCGTGCAGGAAATGCGCACCCGTCGCGCCCAGGGCGCTGACCTGGTGAACATCTCCGGCGCCACTATCGAAGCCATCCGCGCCTCCATGGATGCGGTGCGCACCCGCGAGAACCAGGCGCTGTCGTCGCGCCTCTCGACCCTGTCCAACGCCATCGCCGGCGGCCCCTACATCGGCCTGCTGGGTACGGTGATGGGGATCATGGTGGTGTTCCTCGGCACGGCCATGGCCGGTGACGTGAACATCAACGCCATCGCCCCGGGCATGGCCGCCGCCCTGCTGGCGACTGCCATGGGCCTGTTCGTCGCGATCCCGGCGCTGTTCGGCTACAACCGCCTGGTCACGCGCAACCGCGAGGTCGGCGCCGACATGCGCGTGTTCGTCGACGAGTTCATCACCCGCCTGGCCGAAGTCTACGGCGAGGGTGCCCGCACCGAGCCTGCCCAGGCCCGGCGCAACGACCAGCCAGCGCTGGTGTGAGGAGCAGGTCATGGCATCGGTGAACAACAGCTACGACGACGAAGAAGAAAGCGCCGTCGACAGCATCAACATCACGCCGCTGGTCGACGTGCTCATGGTGGTCCTGGTGATGTTCATCCTCACCGCCACCGCGCAGGTTGCCGGCATCCGCATCGAGCTGCCCAAGGCCAGCGCCAGCGTGTCGCTGTCGCAGCCCAAGACCAAGGCGATCTCGGTCAATGACGCCGGCCAGGTGTTTCTCGACGCCTACCCGGTGACCCTGGGCGAACTGGAAGACCGCCTGCGCAGCGAGAAGGCGCTCAACCCCGACGTGCCGATCGTGGTCCGTGGCGACGCTGCCGTGCAGTACCAGAAGGTGGTGGAGGTCCTCGACCTGCTGCGCCGGCTGGAGCTGTCGCAGGTCGGCCTGGTCACCGGCAAACCGAGCTGACGGAAGGTTGAACATGTCATCCAGACCTTCTCGTTTTCCTGCGCCGGATGCTCCGGCGCAGACCCTCGCTGGGGCGTCTTCGCCGGTGCGCCGGTACCTGACGTGGGCAGTCGTTGCCGTGCTGCTCGGTGGCCTGGCCTGGCTGATCTGGCAGTGGTCGCAGGACATGAGCGGCGTGCGCCGCGAGGCGCCCAAGGTGCCGGCGATCATCCCGCTGCCGCCGCCACCGCCACCACCGCCGGTGCAGGAGAAACCGCCGGAGCCTGAAACCCCACCGGAAAAACCGCTGGAGCAGGAGCCCACGCCGGAGCCCGAAGAGGTCAAGCCGCAGGATGAGGCGCCGCCTTCGCCGGCGGACGACCTGGCCGCGCCGATGCAGATGGACGGCGATGCCCAGTCCGGCAACGACGCTTTCAACATCGGCGCCGGCAAGGGTGGCGGCATGGCCGGGTCCGGTGGTGGCCGGGTCGGCAATGCCAGCTACAGCCAGTACCTGGCCTACGCCTTCCAGCGCTTGCTCAAGGACAACAGCGAGCTGCGCAACCTGGCGTTCCAGCTGCAGGCCGACATCTGGATCGGCCCGGCGGGGGAGATCACCCGGGTCGAGCTGCGCCGCTCCAGCGGCGATGCCGAGCTGGACGCCAAGGTGCTCGACGCAGTGCGCCAGGCCGGACGCCTGGACGAGCGCCCCCCGGCCTCGCTGACCCTGCCGGTACACGTTTCGCTGCAAGGCCGGCGGCCGGGCTGATGGCCGCTGGACACAACGCCAATACGAATTCCTGACCAGGACCTTTAGGAGCAGTTTGCAATGAATGGGAAACTCAACCGCCTGGTGGCGAGCGTCGGCGTGGTGATCGCCGCGCTGGCCGGGCAGGCGTCGGCCGCCGACACCACCGCGCCGTCGGACAACGCCACGGTCAACCTGATCCGCCTGCTGGTGCAGGAAGGCGTGCTGAAGAAAGAGCATGCTGCCGCCCTGATGCACCAGGCCGAGGCCGAGGCGCAGCAGGCCCGGGCCGCCGCGCGCCAGGCGCCGGCCGCAGCGGTGGCCGCAGTACCGGGGGAGGTGCGCGTGCCGTACATCCCGCAGACCGTGCGCGACCAGATCCGCGACGAGGTCAAGGCCGAGGTCATGAGCCAGGCCCGCAACGAGAACTGGGCGCAGCCCAATACCTTCCCGGACTGGGTGTCGCGCATCAGCTTCGATGGCGACATTCGCCTGCGTGACGAGTCGCGCTTCTACAACGATCAGAACAGCAACCAGATCACCGATTTCGCCAAGCTGAACCGTGACGGTCCGTACGACGTCAACCCGAACACCAACAACACCCTGCCACCGCTGCTCAACGCCCGCGAAGACCGCGAGAACTCGCTGCGCCTGCGTGCGCGCTTCGGTCTCAAGGCGCAGTTGGCGGAAAACTGGAGCGCCGGCATCCGTCTGGCCACCGGCACCGACAATGGCCCGGTGTCGACCACCCAGACCCTCGGTGGCGGCTTCAGCAAGAAGGACATCTGGCTCGACCAGGGCTATATCACCTGGAAGCCGTCCGAGCGCCTGAGCGTCACCGGCGGCCGGATCGCCAATCCGTTCCTGTCCACCGACATGCTGTACTCCCGCGACCTGGCCTTTGACGGTATCGCCGCCAACTTCCGCCAGCCGCTGGGCAGTGGTGTCGACCTGTTCGGTACCCTCGGCGCGTTCCCGGTGGAGTACAGCTCCGACACCTCGACCACCAACGGCTTCGACAAAGAAGGCAGCGACAACAAGTGGCTATACGGCGTCCAGGTCGGCGCGGCCTGGAAGCTCAATCAGCACAACAGCCTGACAGGTGCTTTGGCCTACTACCGTTTCGACGATATCGCCGGCACCCGCTCCGCGCCGTGCGAACCCTGGGCCGGCCAGCCGGCGTGCGACAGCGACGGTTCGCGGCCGACCTTCATGCAGAAGGGCAACACCCTGTTCCTGCTGCGCGACATCACCCTCAACCCGGCCGACCCGGCCAACACCCCGCAGCCGCAGTACGTTGGCCTCGCCTCGGAGTTCGACGTCCTCGATCTGAACCTGGTGTGGGACGCCGAGCTGCCGGCAGACTTCAAGCTGCGCCTGCAAGGCAACTACATCCGCAACCTGGCCTATTCGGAAGGCGACATGCGCAAGCGTGCGGCCGGGCAGTTCGCCAACAACATCGATGTCGACGGCAAGGTCGAGAGCGGCGGCAATGCCGGGATGGTCCAGTTCACCCTCGGCAATGCCTTCGAGATGCGCCGTGCGGGCGACTGGCAGGTGTTCGCTGGCTACAAGTACATCCAGCCCGACGCCCTGCCTGACGGCTTCAACGACTCCAGCTTCCACCTCGGGGGCACCAACGCCAAGGGCTACGTGATCGGCGCCAACTACGGCCTGGCCAACAACGTCTACGGCACCGCGCGCTGGATGAGCACCGACGAGGTGTATGGCGCGCCATTCGCCATCGACGTACTCCAGCTCGAGATCAACACGCGCTTCTAAGCGCGGGGAGGCAGACATGCAGATGCCCATCAACCGCTTGACCCTGATCGCCACCTTGCTCGGCCTTGGCCTGGCGACCCAGGCCGCTCACGGCGAAAGCATGGAGGAACGCTTGCGCGCCCAATTGCGCAGCACCACCCAGCAATTGCAGGCAGTACAGAGCGAGCAGGCGCGGGTGCGTGCCGAGCAGGCGGCGCTGGTCAGCCAGCGCGATGCCGCGCTGGCACAGGTGAAACAACTGACCGGTGAACGCGACCAGGCCCGCCAGCGCGCCGAGCAACTGGCCGGCGCCCACTCCGGTTTGCGCGAGCAGGCCAGTCAGCAGGTGGCGGCGAGCCAGGCCCAGGTCGGTAAGTTCCGCCAGGCCTACGACGAGCTGCTGACCCTCAGCCGCGGACGTGATGCCGAGCGGCAGAAGGTCCAGGCCAGCCTGCAGCAGCGCGATCAGGAACTTGCCAGTTGCACCAGCAAGAACCAGGAAATGTACGGGCTGGCCAAGGACATTCTGGCTGCCTACGAGAACATCGGCGTCGCCGAGACCCTGCGTATCCGCCAGCCGTTCGCCTCCGAGGCACGGGTGAAGTTCGAGGAACTGGCACAGCGCTACGGCGACGATCTCTACAAGACCCAGGTCGACGGCCAGGCCGCCGTGACCCAGGTCCAGCCTTGAAGGAGCAGTACCCATGAGCGAGACCGCACTGATCGAACAGGTCACCCCCGAGCAACTGACCGAGGTGCTGCAGGACGCCGGCTACCGGGTCGAGCGCAGTGAGCAGAACGGCGCCGTGCAACTGCTCAGCGCCAGCCAGGGCATCGGCTACGCGCTACGCCTGGGCAACCCGACCGGCACGCCGGGGCACTACTTCGACTACAGCTTCAGCTGCGCCCTGCGCCTGCAGGGCGACCTGCCCGCCGGCCTGACCGAGCAATGGAATGCCAGCCGGCGTTTCTGCCGGCTGTGGCAGCAGGGCGAGTTCCTGCTGATGGAGATGGACTGCGCGGTGACCGGCGGCGTGAGCCGGCAGTTCCTGCGTCACAGCTGTGAGCTGTGGGACCGTCTGCTGCAGGAGTTCGTCGCTTACCTGCGTGACTACAGCCGCCAGGCTGCCGAGCGCCGTGACGTGGCACAGGAGGCCTGAGGCGATGGTGAATCAACGGACCGGCGCGCTGCTCATCGCCTTGCTGAGCCTGACAGGCTGCGGCGCGGATATCCCGCCGCCGGTGGAGGCCGCCACCCGGCCGGCCAGCAGCGCCGCAGCGCTGGCCAGCCTGGGGACACAGAAGGTCGATGTCGAGGAACTGAAGGCCCTGCTGGCGCAAGTGCAGCCGCAGGTGCGTCAGCAGTTGCAGGAAAACCGTGGTGCGCTGGATGACTGGATGCGCGCGCGGCTCACCGAGAAGGCCCTGCTGGAGCAGGCCGGCGCCCAGCAGTGGGAGCAACGTCCTGAGGTACGTGAGGCCATCGATGCCGCCAGCAAGCAGATCATCCTGCGCAGTTACATGGCCTCGGTGAGCAAGGTGCCGGAAGGCTATCCGTCCGCCGCCGAAGTGCAGGCGGCCTACGAGGCCCAGCGCGCCAGCCTGGTGTTGCCGGTGCGTTACCGGGTCAGCCAGATCTTCATCGCCGCCAAGCCGGGTGACGAAGCTGTGGCGAAGCGGGTGCAGGCGCTGTATCGCAAGGCGCAGGCTGCGGACGCCGACTTCGCCGAACTGGCCCGCAGCAACTCCGATGACACGGCCAGCGCCCAGCGCGGTGGCGAGATCGGCCTGTTGCCGCTGAACCAGCTGATGCCGGCGGTTAGGCCAGCCCTGCAACAGATGAAGGACGGCGCCATCAGCGAGCCGCTGCGCACCGCCGAGGGTTTCCACATCCTCAAGTTGCTGGGGCGCGAGGAGGCGCGGGTGGCGACGCTGGACGAGGTTCGTGGGCAACTGGTCGCCGCGTTGCGCCAGCAGCGTCAGGAGCAGATCGCCCAGGCCTATCTGGCGGGGCTGGTGAATGACCAGACCTTGAGCATCGACGGTGCCGCGGTTGGCAAGGTACTTGGGGAAAAGCCCTGAAACACGGCAAGGAGCGAGCATGGAGCCAAGGGAAGGGCTGGGAAGCACGGCGGAGGAAGCGCTGTTGTACCTGCGGGTGATCGGACGCTGCGGCAGTTTCGTGCAGGCCGCGCGCAGCCTCGATATCAAGCCGACGCGTCTGCGTCGGGTGCTGTCGCAACTGGAGGCACAGGTCGGCCAGCCGTTGCTGTGCTACCAGAACAGCGCGGTGGAACTGACGCCCCAGGGGCGCGAGTGGCAGTCGTTGCAGGGCGTCGCGGCCCGTGACTGCCCGCGGGCGGCCAGTGCACCGGGCTGGCAACCGATCCGTCTGGTGCTGATGGAGGAATTGCTGCACGACATCTTTCTGCGTGAGTTGCTCAACCACCTGCGCCGCAGTGCCCGGTTGAACCTGGAGATCGTCGAACTGCGCGGGGCCTCGATGGAGGCCCTGCAGCATGCCGACATTGCCGTCTGGCTGAGTGACGACGACCTGCCGGAGCAGCCGGCGGACATGCGTACTCGACGGCTGGCCGGGGTGCATTACCAGCCACATGTCAGCAAACGCTATTCGCGTAAGCAGTCGCGGCCGGCAAGCAGCCTTGAGCTGAGTGATTTCCAGCTGGTGCAGTCGCGGGCTTACCTGCACAGCCAGAGCCTGATGCCGTGGAACAGCTACGTGGCGGCGCGAGAGAGCGGGGTGGTGGTGGTGCGCAGTCACGAGTTGCTGTTGCAGACCTTGCGCTGGGGGGCCTGTGTCGGCCTGTTGCCGCATTACGCCAGTCGTCTGGATCGCACCTTGGTTGGCTTGGGCGATCTGTTCGAGACGCCGATGCGACGCAACATGTTCCTCAGCGTGAGCAACCACAGCCGGCATGGCGCCGGGGTGGAGGAGGTGCTGGAGGTGTTGTGCAGTGCCTTCGAGTCGCGGCGGGAATGGTTTGCTTGAACGAACCCACGCCCGCAACATTCGCTATATTGAAAACTATACAGCGAAGGGCGTAGCCTGCTGCCGAAGTCGATCGAGCCGCGGAATATCCCCTGATGACGCAACGCACCTATCCCTATGTCGCCTGGCGCCTGACCCGGAATTTCCAGATCCTGCGGGTCGAACTGGTGGCGGGTGGCATCTACGGCAGCGGCTATGACCGCACCGAGACTGGCCACAGCTATCCGCTCAGCGAGTTGTTCGCCTCGAAAGAGGCTGCGCTGAGCGAGGGCGAGCGGCGCCTGGACGAGCTGGCGCAGGTATTGGCGAAGCGGCAGGTGAACCTGGAGCGCCGGCGGCGCGAACTGCATGAGCAACGGCGGACAAATTGCGTCTAGTCTTTATCGTCCTGGCACATGCCTTCGCGAGTGTTTATGGACGACCTATGAACGACGACCGCTTCGACCGCTTCCTGCGCAATGCCGTGGACGAATTGAAAGAAAAGCAGCAACGGCTGGAGTCCGAGCACGGGCTTGGCCGCTTTGTCCGATGGTGCTTCGACCAGGACGTCGGACTGCTGCAGATGTTCGATGGCGAGGATCGCAAGGTGGTCGAGGCCGACGTTATCTGCATTGGTAGCTATGCGGGCAACTCGAGTACCTGGAAGTGGGCCTGGAGCAACGATGCACTGCAGCCGCCGCAGCGTGAGAAGTCGCGACTGCTCAGGGCGCTGGGTGACCTGACCGGGGTGGACCTGTTCGTCGCGGAAAGTGCCTTCGCCATCGATGACGAACCCATGGCCTGGGAACTGGCGGCGATCAGCGTGAAATACCTGAATGCGCTGGGGGTGTACCGGGTGCCGCAGGGGCAGTTGAATTCGTTCCTGGCGTTGACGGGGGTCAGGCGGGTTGCGGCGCGAGCCTGCACCTAGTCAAAGGCGAGATGCGCTGGCTTTCGCGTGATCCGCAGATGTTTGACGATCAATAAATCGCAGGCATTAAAAAGCCGGCTTGTGGCCGGCTTCTCGGGGACAGTCTTGGCTGGCTTTTGGCAAGCCGCAACCGCCTTCAAATCGTTGGGCGACACACTGGGGTGTCTTGGGCGAGGGCTGTGTGAGGCCTCGCCCAGCCCCGAAACATGCAAACGGCAGCCGGGGCGGAGGTGGCGCGTAGCATACTGGGAATGACTCGCAATGCCCAGCAAAAAATGCATGGCACCGCTTCAGTCCGGCCGTTCGCTGCGAAATTGTGCCCACCAGAACACCCATCCCAACACTTCCAGCTGCTGTCCGCGAGACTGACTCGCACCGTAGTTCTCGCTGGGAAACCCTTCGCTGTCGTGGCTGTGCAGGCGCAAGACGCCGTTGCTGCGCTTGCTCAGGCTGTTGATGCGCAAGTGCCCGTTGTGCAACACCGCGTAGAGCTCGCCGTCGACCACCCGGGTCAGGCTGCGGTCGACGGCCAGTGGCGCGCCATAGGGGATCAGCGGGGTCATGTTGTAGTCGGGCATGCTCAGGGCAATCGCCTGGCCGGGGTCGACGCCAAGACGGTCGAGGGCCAGGCGTGGCAGACGCAGGTAGCGATTGTCGAGGGCGACCAGCTGGCGCCCGCGCCAGGTATGGAAGGCCAACTGCACGTCGCCCTCGCCGTGGCTGCTGAGGGCACTGTGGTCAGGCGGCTCGCGGGTCGATGCAGCATTGTCGCCGCGCTTGATCCGCGGTAGTGGCGTACTGTGCTTGGGGCCTTCGCCGGTCCGCAGCCATTTGCTGCGCACACACAACAGTTCGGCGATTTCATCGAGCCGGGCCTGAGGCACGCCGCGATGGAACCAGTTGTTCACATGCTGGGGAGTCACCTTGCGTTGCGCCGCGAAGTCCGAGGCGCTCAGGTTGCACTCGCTCAGCAGGGCTTTGAGTCGATCACCGGATGTATTCATGGAGATCGATTCTAGAAGCCTGGGACAAGGCTTCCTATAAACATTGGGTTGAGGTATTTCTGGATGCTGTTAGGGGGTGATTACAGCAGTTGCCGACATGATTGTAGGAAGTTTCTCTATTTATCCCGGCGCCCACGTGTTTGGATGGATCTGTCGGGGTGTCCAATAAAAAACCCCGCGAATGCGGGGCTTCTTCGTAGCAAGCAGGCTTAGCCTTTGTAGGCAGCAACCGACTTGGTGATCTCGGCACGGGCCGCGTCGGCGTTGCCCCAGCCATCGATCTTGACCCATTTGCCTTTCTCGAGATCCTTGTAGTTCTCGAAGAAGTGCTTGATCTGCTCCAGCAGCAGGGCTGGCAGGTCGGTGTATTCCTTCACGTCGACGTACAGCTGCGACAGCTTGTCGTGCGGTACGGCGATGATCTTGGCGTCGCCGCCGCCGTCGTCGGTCATGTTCAGCACGCCGACCGGACGGGCGCGAATCACCGAGCCTGGGGCGACCGGGTACGGAGTCACGACCAGCACGTCCAGGGGATCGCCGTCGTCGGCCAGGGTGTTAGGAATGAAGCCGTAGTTGGCCGGGTAGAACATAGGGGTAGCCATGAAACGGTCAACGAACAGGCAGTCGCTGTCCTTGTCGATCTCGTATTTGATCGGCGCGTGGTTGGCCGGGATCTCGATGGCGACGTAGATGTCGTTCGGCAGGTCTTTGCCCGCCGGGATCTTGCTGTAGCTCATTGGGCGTTGCCCCCGTGTTTGACCAAAAATTGGCCGCGATTATAGGCACATTCGGAAACGCTTGCCACGCCCGCCCCGATGCTTGACCGATTCACTCGGCGGCTTCTTTGTAGAGCGGATGACTGGCCTGGAGTTCATGCAGGCGTGCCAGCGGATCCTGGCGGTAGAAACTGCGCAACTGCCCGTAGACTGCGGGGTACGCCTCTATCAGCAGGTCGGGGGCAGTGAAGAAGTATTCGCTGGTGACGGCGAAGAATTCCGCCGGGTTTTCTGCGGCATAAGGGTCGATGGCGGTCTCGGCGTCGGGGTTGCGGTCGAGCTGGCGGTTGAGGTCGTCATAGGCCTGCTGCATGGCTTGCGCCCAGTCGCCGACGCGCATGTCGTCGTGCAGCGGTGGCAGGCCGTTGGCGCTGCCGTTGAGCATGTCCAGCTTGTGTGCCAGCTCGTGGATCACCAGGTTGTAGCCTTCCCAGCCGCCACTGGCCAGCACTCCGGGCCAGGCCATGATCACCGGGCCCTGTTGCCAGGCCTCGCCGCTGTGCTCGGCGTCCCATTCGTGCTCGATGCCGCTGCTGTCTCGATGGCGCTGTGGGCTGACGAAGTCGTCGGGGTAGAGGATCAACTCGTGGAAGCCCTGGTACCAGTTCAGTGCACCCAGGTGCAGCAGCGGCAACTGCGCCTGGGCGGCGAGGAACAGGCGCTCGGCGTCATCCAGTTCGACGCCGGGCAGGCAGGTCAGGTGCTTGTCGTGGAGGAACAGCACGCTGGTCTCACGCAGCCACAGGTCTTCGGCGTCACTGAGGCCATCGAGGATCGGCAGGCGCTCGCGTATCTGCCGCCACAGTTCGGGATCGATCGGATGCCGGGCGATCGTGCGGCGTCGGCGCCAGGCGCGCAAGCTCCACATGGGCGGCAGTCAGTGGGCCTTGGCCGGACCGCGGTTCAGGCGGCCGCGGACAACGCCGATGATCACCGGCACCAGCGACAGCAGGATGATGGCGACGATCATCAGTGACAGGTTCTGCTTGATGAACGGCACGTTGCCGAAGAAGTAGCCGAGGGTCACCAGGCCGCCGACCCAGAGGATGGTGCCGGCCACGCTGAAGCCGAAGAAGCGCGGGTAGGACATCTTGGCGATGCCGGCGACGAACGGTGCGAAGGTGCGCAGGATCGGCAGGAAGCGCGCCAGTGTCACGGTCTTGCCGCCATGGCGCTCGTAGAAGTCGTGGGTCTGCTGCAGGTAGTCGCGGCGGAAAATCTTCGAGTCGGGGTTGCTGAACAGGCGTTCTCCAGCCGTTCGTCCGATCACGTAGTTGGTGCTGTCGCCCATGATCGCCGCCAGCATCAGCAGGCCGCCGAGCAGTACCGGGTCCATGCCGCCGCCTGCGGCCACGGCACCGGCGATGAACAGCAGGGAGTCGCCGGGCAGGAAGGGCATCACCACCAGGCCGGTTTCACAGAAGATCACCATGAACAGGATCGCGTAGATCCAGGGACCGTAGTTGTTGACCAGCAAGTCGAGGTAGGTGTCGAGATGCAGAATGAGGTCCAGCGGGTTGAAATCCATGTACAGCACCTTGTTCAGGACCCGGATTCACGGGCTTGCGATGGCTGGCAGTGCGAAGCGTGAGCGCTACCTGCGAATGAGGTAAGAATTCACACGGGGCGAAGGAAGGCATTATACGGCGATGAGGGGATTCTGCTTACGCAGTTTGTAGCTGAATGTGCGGCAAGTGAAGGCGAGCGCTTACCTGGTGGGAGCGGGTTTACCCGCGATTGCCGTAGTGGATTCACCATCGCAATCGCGGGTAAACCCGCTCCCACAGGGTACGCGTCGTATTAATTGATCGGCAGCACGTAGCTCTTGAATTCGGTGTCCTCGCGGAACCCGATCGACTCATAGGTACGCATCGCCACCTCATTGTCGCTGCTGGTCGACACTCGCATGCGCACCGCGTTGGTTTCCTTGGCCATGCGCTTGGCCTCGCGCATCAGATGGTCGGCTACCAGCATGCGCCGGGAATCCTCGGCGACGTAGATGTCGTTGAGGATCCACACCCGCTTCAACGACAGTGAGGAGAAACTCGGGTACAGCTGGCAGAAACCCATCAGCTTGCTGTCGTCATCGTCCGGCAAGGCCAGGTAGATGATCGATTCTTCTCGTTCCAGACGCTTTTTCAGGAAGGCACGGGAGGTGTCCGGATAAGGCAGTTCGCCGTAGAACTCGCGGTATTTGACGAACAGCGGGGCGAGCAGGTCCAGGTGCTCGATGGTTGCTTGGATGATTCGCATAAGCAGGCCTCGTGTCTCGTAGGGAATGGCGGCGAATCTCGGGCAGCCGTCGCCCCAGATGCTGCCTAAAGCGGAAAAAAAGCGCAATCGACGCAAAAGTAGCCGTCACTCAGGACTTTCCAAGTAGGAAGTTTCCGTTTTGTTGCGTGTTTGTTTCCGATTCCAGGGTTTGTACCTGCGCTTCATCCTTCAGATTCACCCCCGAAAGCTGTCTGCGACAGGCTTCGCGCATCAGGTACACCAGGCGATGGGCGGCCATGCCGTAGCTCAGGCCTTCGAGGCGGACGTTGGAAATGCAGTTGCGGTAGGCGTCGGTCAGGCCGACTTTCGGGTTGAAGGTGAAATACAGGCCGAGGCTGTCCGGCGAACTGAGCCCTGGGCGTTCGCCGATCAGGATCACGGTCATTCGCGCACCGAGCAGCTCGCCGATCTCGTCGGCCACTGCGACCCGCCCCTGTTCCACCAGCATCACCGGCGCGGTGGACCAGCCATCGCCAGCGATCTGTTCTTCCAGGCGATTGAGAAACGGCAGGGTATGCCGGTGCACGGCCAGAGCCGACAGACCGTCGGCAACCACGATGGCCAGGTCGACCCCGCCCGGGTTGTTGCGCGCGTGCTCGCGCAGGACTTCGGCTGAGTCCTCATGCAGGCGTCGGCCCAGGTCCGGGCGCTGCAGGTAGTGATGACGGTCCTGGGCGGCGCTGTGCAGCAGCAGGCTGTCGCGGCCGCGCTCCTGCAGCTGCTCGCGCAGGCCGGCATGGTCGAAGGGCAGGTGCACTGCATCGCGGGCCTGGGCGTGGGCGAACTGGAAGTCCAGTTGCGGCTGGGTCGGCAGGCTGGTGCCGGCGCGGCCCAGGGCGATTCGCGCGGGGGTCAGGCGGCGCAGTTCCAGCCAGGGGTTGTCGGTGGGCGTCGGTTGCTTGTCCATGAGGTCGCTCGCTTATCCCAGTTGCGCCAGGGCCTGGCGGAAGGCCGGCGGCAGGTGGTCGCCGAAACGCACGCGGCCATCGGCCTGGGTGAAGATGCCGGTGCGTGCCAGCCAGGCCTCGAATTCCGGCGCCGGCTTCAGGCCCAGGGTCTGGCGGGCGTAGAGGGCGTCGTGGAACGAGGTGGTCTGGTAGTTGAGCATGATGTCGTCGGAGCCGGGGATGCCCATGATGAAGTTGATCCCGGCCACCCCGAGCAGGGTCAGCAGGGTGTCCATGTCGTCCTGGTCGGCCTCGGCGTGGTTGGTGTAGCAGATGTCGCAGCCCATGGGCACGCCGAGCAGCTTGCCGCAGAAGTGATCCTCGAGCCCGGCACGGATGATCTGCTTGCCGTTGTAGAGGTATTCGGGGCCGATGAAACCGACCACGGTATTGACCAGGAACGGCTTGAAATGCCGGGCGACCGCGTAGGCGCGGGTTTCGCAGGTCTGCTGATCGACGCCGAAGTTGGCGTTGGCCGACAGCGCGCTGCCCTGACCGGTCTCGAAATACATCAGGTTTTGCCCGAGGGTGCCGCGCTTGAGGCTCAGCCCGGCCTCGTAACCTTCCTGCAGGACGTTGAGGTTGATGCCGAAACTGGCGTTGGCCGCCTCGGTGCCGGCGATGGACTGAAACACCAGATCCAGCGGCACGCCGCGGTTGATGGCCTCGATCGAGGTGGTGACGTGGGTCAGCACGCAGGCCTGGGTAGGAATGTCGTAGCGCTGGATGATGGCGTCGAGCATCTCCAGCAGGGCGCAGATCGAGGCGATGCTGTCGGTAGCGGGGTTGATGCCGATCATGGCGTCGCCGTTGCCGTAGAGCAGGCCGTCGAGGATGCTCGCGGCGATCCCCGCCGGTTCGTCGGTGGGGTGGTTGGGCTGCAGGCGGGTCGACAGGCGCCCGCGCAGGCCCATGGTGCCGCGAAAACGCGTGACTACACGGATCTTCTGCGACACCAGCACCAGGTCCTGTACGCGCATGATCTTCGAGACCGCCGCGGCCATTTCCGGGGTCAGCCCCGGGGCCAGGGCACGCAGGCTGGCTTCGTCGGCCTGGTCGCCCAGCAGCCAGTCGCGCAGGCCGCCGACGGTCAGGTGACTGACCGGGGCGAAGGCCTGCTTGTCGTGGGTGTCGATGATCAGCCGGGTGACTTCGTCGTCTTCGTAGGGAATCAGCGCTTCGTTGAGGAAATGACTGAGAGGGATGTCGGCCAGGGCCATCTGCGCGGCGACCCGTTCGCCATCGTTGCTGGCCGCGACCCCGGCGAGGAAGTCGCCGGAGCGGGCCGGGCTGGCTTTGGCCATGACCTCTTTGAGGCTGTCGAAACGGTAGGTCTGGTTACCCGCCGTGTGTACGAAACTTGCCATACGCAATCTCCAGGGCGCCGCCGGATCAGCCGGCGGCGCGGTGTGACGGTCAGTGCAGGGCCTCCTCGGCCTTCTGGATCGCGGCGAACTCTTCCTCCGGCGTGCCGGCCACCAGGTGATGGCGGCTGTACAGGGCGAAGTAGGCGATCAGCACGCCGTAGATGATGGCAGCGCCGATCACCACCCGCGGGTCGACCAGGAAGCCCGCCACCACGGCGATGCAGGCCAGCACCAGGGCCACGCCGGAGGTGAGGATGCCGCCCGGGGTGCGGTACGGACGCTCCATCTTGGGGCGACGAATGCGCAAGGTGATGTGCGCGGCCATCATCAGTACATAGGACAGCGTAGCGCCGAACACCGCAACCAGGATCAGCAGGTCGCCCTGGCCGGTCAGCGACAGGGCGAAGCCGATGATCCCCGGGATGATCAGGGCCAGCACCGGGGCCTTGCTCTTGTTGGTCTGCGACAGGGCACGGGGCAGGTAGCCGGCGCGGGACAGGGCGAAGATCTGCCGGGAATAGGCGTAGATGATCGAGAAGAAACTGGCGATCAGTCCGGCCAGGCCGACCAGGTTGACGAAGCTGCCCATCCAGGTAGAACCGCCGTAGGCCTTGGCCAGGGCTTCCACCAGCGGGTTGCCCGAGCTTTTCAGCGCTTCGGCGCCGGCGCCGCCAGGGCCGACCACCAGGATCAGCAGGGCGAAGGCGAGCAGCACCAGCATGGCGCCGATCAGGCCGCGAGGCAGGTCACGCTTGGGGTTCTTGGTTTCCTCGGCGGCCAGCGGCACGCCTTCGACGGCGAGGAAGAACCAGATCGCATAGGGAATCGCCGCCCACACGCCGACATAGCCGAAGGGCAGGAAGCTGCTGGCGCCGACGGCCTCGGTGGGGACGATGTCGAACAGGTTCTTCGCATCGAAATGGGGCACCATCGCCAGGAGGAACACCGCCAGGGCGATGGCTGCTACAGCGGTGATGATGAACATCAGCTTGAGTGCTTCACCGACACCAAATATGTGGATGCCGATAAAGATGATGTAGAAGGCCAGGTAGATCATCCAGCCGCCGATGCCGAACAGCGATTGGCAATAGGCGCCGATGAACACGGCGATGGCTGCCGGGGCGATGGCGTATTCGATGAGGATCGCGGTGCCAGTGAGGAATCCGCCCCACGGCCCGAACGCGCTGCGGGCGAAGCCGTAGCCGCCGCCGGCGGTGGGGATCATCGAGGACAGCTCGGCCAGGGAGAAGCACATGCACAGGTACATGGTGGCCATCAGCAGGGTGGCGAGGAACATGCCGCCCCAGCCACCTTGGGCCAGGCCGAAGTTCCAGCCGGCGTAGTCGCCGGAGATCACGTAGGCGACCCCCAGGCCCACCAGCAGGACCCAGCCGGCGGCGCCTTTTTTCAATTCACGTTGCTGGAAATAGTCGGAACCGACCTTTTCGAAATCTACGGAAGAACCTGCCGGGGATCCGGCGGAATGATCGCTTGGCATGGGGAGTCACCTGTTGTCTTTTTTTGAGTGGTGAGCGTGCTGCAGGAAGCGGGCCAGAGCGGTTGGCTCTGGTTATTGTCTGTGGGACCGCGTTGTATTCATCGCTGGCAAGCCAGCTCCCACAGGGTTCGCGGTGCACGCGGTCCTTGTGGGCGCTGGCTTGCCAGCGATCGGGTTTAGAAGAACCCGAGCGGATTGATGTCGTAGCTCACCAGCAGGTTCTTGGTCTGCTGGTAATGGTCGAGCATCATCTTGTGGGTTTCACGGCCAACACCGGACTTCTTGTAGCCACCGAAAGCGGCATGCGCCGGGTACAGGTGGTAGCAGTTGGTCCACACACGGCCAGCCTTGATCCCGCGGCCCATGCGGTAGGCACGGTTGATGTCGCGGGTCCAGACGCCGGCACCGAGGCCGAACTCGGTGTCGTTGGCGATGGCCAGGGCCTCGGCTTCGTCCTTGAAGGTGGTGACGCTGACCACCGGGCCGAAGATCTCTTCCTGGAACACACGCATCCGGTTGTTGCCCTTGAGCAGGGTCGGCTGGATGTAGTAACCGGTGGACAGGCTGCCTTCGAGCTTTTCAACCTGACCGCCGGTGAGCAACTGGGCGCCTTCTTTCTCGGCGATTTCCAGATAGGACAGGATCTTGTCGAACTGCTGCTGCGAAGCCTGGGCGCCGACCATGGTGTCGGTGTCCAGCGGGTCGCCGCGCTTGATCTTCTTCACCTTCTCCATCACCACGTTCATGAACTCGTCGTAGATGGATTCCTGCACCAGCGCGCGGGACGGGCAGGTGCACACCTCGCCCTGGTTGAAGAAGGCCAGGACCAGGCCTTCGGCGGCTTTCTCGATGAAGGACGGCTCGGCCTTCATGATGTCTTCGAAGTAGATGTTCGGCGATTTGCCGCCCAGTTCCACGGTGGACGGAATGATGTTCTCGGCAGCGGCCTTCATGATGTGCGAGCCGACCGGGGTCGAGCCGGTGAAGGCGATCTTGGCGATGCGCTTGCTGGTAGCCAGCGCTTCACCGGCTTCACGGCCGTAGCCCTGGACGATGTTCAGCACGCCCGGCGGCAGCAGATCGCCGATCAGCTCTACCAGTACGGTGATGCCCAGCGGGGTCTGCTCGGCCGGCTTGAGCACCACGCAGTTGCCGGCGGCCAGGGCCGGGGCGAGTTTCCAGGCGGCCATCAGGATCGGGAAGTTCCACGGGATGATCTGCCCGACCACGCCCAGCGGCTCGTGGATGTGATAGGCCACGGTGCCTTCGTTGATCTCGGCGGCGCCACCTTCCTGGGCGCGGATGCAGCCGGCGAAGTAGCGGAAGTGATCCACGGCCAGCGGGATGTCGGCGTTCAGGGTCTCGCGGATGGCCTTGCCGTTGTCCCAGGTCTCGGTGATAGCGAGGATTTCCAGATTCTGCTCGATACGGTCGGCGATCTTCAGCAGCACGTTGGAGCGGTCCTGGACCGAGGTGCGACCCCAGGCGTCGGCAGCGGCATGGGCGGCGTCGAGGGCCTTGTCAATGTCTTCGGCAGTGGAGCGGGGGAATTCGGCGATCGGCTGACCGTTGACCGGCGAGGTGTTGGTGAAGTACTCGCCTTTCACTGGCGCGACGAACTCGCCATTGATGTAGTTACCGTAGCGACTCTTGAACGAAACCTTTGCGCCTTCGGTACCCGGATGTGCATAACGCATGGTGTCTCTCCTGGCTTATGAGTTTTGTTGGGGAGGATTCCAAGCGTAGAGCAAGTGTCGGGCCAGCGCCCGGCAAGGGCGCTGGAACAGTGATTTGGCGCAGTTTTACCCGGTTTTTCGGGGCAGCTTGTGGCGGCTTCGGTACAGGCGAGGTGACACTTTGTACCGCTTGCGGTACAGGCGGTGACCCAACGGTCAAGCCGGCATTGCAAAGCGCCAGCGCCTGGAGGATGCTGGTTTTCTCTGACCCGCGGAGAACAATAAAAAGTGCAGGGTAATCATCTCAGCCGGCATGCCCGGCAAGTCATGACGGTCACCCAGGGCAAGGGTGGATTGCAGGGCCCCGGCAGCGATCCGTCGATCGCCCGGTCCTGGCTGCGCTGCCTTGAGGACTACCACCTCGACCCGGCCCTGGCCGTGGCGCCCACCGTGCTCGAACACGACCGCGTGCTGGAAAGCCGCGAGCGCCTGCGCCAGGTCCTGCAGATCGCCGATGGCGAGATGAACAGCCTGCACCAGCAACTCTCCGGCGCCGGCCATGCGGTGCTGCTGACCGATGCTCGCGGGGTGATCCTCAACTGCGTCACCGCACCCACCGAGCGGCGCATCTTCGAGCGCGCCGGGCTGTGGCTTGGCGCCGACTGGAGCGAAGCGCGGGAAGGCACCAACGGTATCGGCACCTGCCTGGTGGAGCGCCAGGCGGTGACCATCCATCAGGAAGAACATTTTCGCGGGCGCCACACCGGCCTGACCTGCTCGGCGAGCCCGGTGTTCGATCCCCATGGCGAGCTGCTGGCGGTGCTCGACGTGTCCTCGGCGCGGGCCGATGTGTCGCGGCAGAGCCAGTTCCACACCATGGCCCTGGTCAACCTCTCGGCGAAGATGATCGAGAGCTGCTATTTCCTGCGTTGCTTCGAGCATCACTGGTTGCTGCGCTTCCATCTGCAGGCCGAGTCCGTGGGCCTGTTCAGCGAGGGGCTGCTGGCCTTCGATGGCGAAGGGCGGGTCTGTGCGGTCAACCAGAGTGCGCTGAACCTGCTGGGCAACGGGCGTGGTGGCTTGCTTGGACAGCCGGTGGAGGCGTTCTTCGATTGCCGCCTCGACGACCTGCTGGGGCGTGCCACCGCCCTGGCCAGTACCAGCTGGCCGCTGCGCACCCGTGACGGTCGCCAGCTGTTCGCCAGCCTGCGTGGCCAGGTCAAGGCGCTGGCGCCCGCCATCGCCCCGGTGGCCACGCCGTCCGTGCCGGCGAAAAGCGCGGAAATCTGCCTGCTCGATCCCGCCCTGCAAAACGACTTCCGCCGTGCCCTGCGGGTATTCGAGCGCGACGTGCCGCTGCTGCTTAACGGCGAGACCGGCTCTGGCAAGGAGGCTTTCGCCAAGGCCGTGCACCAGGCCAGCCAGCGCGCCAGCAAGCCGTTCGTCGCCCTCAACTGTGCGTCGATTCCGGAAAGCCTGATCGAAAGCGAGCTGTTCGGTTACCGCGGCGGCAGCTTCACCGGGGCGCGCAAGGAAGGCATGCGCGGCAAGCTGCAACAGGCCGATGGCGGCACCCTGCTGCTGGACGAGATCGGCGACATGCCGCTGGCCCTGCAGACCCGCCTGCTGCGGGTGCTGGAGGAGCGCCGGGTGGTGCCGATCGGCGGCGAGCCGCAGGATGTCGATGTGCGCATCATCAGCGCCACCCACCGCAACCTGCTGGAGCGGGTCGCCGACGGCAGTTTCCGCGAGGATCTCTATTACCGGCTCAATGGCCTGGAAGTCGCCTTGCCGGCATTGCGCGAGCGCAGCGACAAGGGCCCGTTGCTGGATTTCCTGCTGGCCGAGGAAGCCGGCCGGCATGCGGTGCAACTGGACCCGGCGGCGCGTCGGCTGCTGCTGGACTTCAACTGGCCGGGCAACGTGCGTCAGTTGCGCAATGTGCTGCGCACGCTGGTGGCGCTGTGCGAGGACGGGCGCATCGGCGTGGGCGATCTGCCGGCATTGATCCGCAACGCGCCGCCGGTGAAGGCCGAGCCCGTCGGGGCTGTGGATAACCCGCAGCACCCCTTGGACGATGCCGAACGGCAGGCGCTGCTGGCCGCGCTGGAGCAGAAGCGCTGGCATATGACAGCAGTGGCGGCGCAACTGGGGGTGAGTCGTAACACCTTGTATCGGAAGCTGCGCAAACACGGTCTTTCCCGGGGTGTCTGAGCGAAACGCAGGGTGAGATTTTTCCCTCCCTGGGCTACCCTGCCAGCACGTTTTCCGAGGTTGACCATGCACATTCATATTCTTGGTATCTGTGGCACTTTCATGGGCTCGCTGGCGGTGCTGGCCAAGGAGCTCGGCCACCATGTCACTGGCTCCGACGCCAACGTCTACCCACCCATGAGTACCCAGCTCGAAGCCCAGGGCATCGAGTTGACCCAGGGTTATGACCCGGCGCAACTGGACCCGGCCCCCGACCTGGTGGTGATCGGCAATGCGCTGTCGCGGGGCAACCCTGCGGTGGAACATGTCTTGAACAAGGGCCTGCCTTACGTCTCCGGCCCGCAGTGGCTGGCTGATCACGTGTTGCAGGGGCGCTGGGTCCTGGCGGTGGCCGGCACCCACGGCAAGACCACCACCAGCAGCATGCTGGCCTGGGTCCTGGAACATGCGGGCATGAGCCCGGGTTTCCTTATCGGCGGCGTGCCGCAGAACTTTTCGGTGTCGGCGCGCCTGGGCGGCACGCCGTTCTTCGTGGTCGAGGCCGACGAATACGACAGCGCCTTCTTCGACAAACGCTCGAAATTCGTCCACTACCGCCCACGCACCGCGATCCTCAACAACCTGGAGTTCGATCACGCGGACATCTTCCCCGACCTGGCAGCGATCGAGCGGCAGTTCCACCATCTGGTGCGGACCATCCCGAGCGAAGGCCTGGTCATCCACCCGACCACCGAACCGGCCCTGACGCGGGTATTGGAGATGGGCTGCTGGACCCCGGTGCAGACCACCGGCGCCGGCGGCCAATGGCAGGTGCGCCTGCTCAGCGAGGACGGTTCGCGCTTCGAAGTCAGCTTCGACGGCGAAGTGCAGGGCACGGTTGACTGGGAGCTGACCGGCCAGCACAACGTCGCCAACGCCCTGGCCACCCTGGCTGCGGCACGCCATGTCGGCGTGGTACCGGCTGTCGGCGTCGCCGCGCTGAGCGCGTTCAAGAGCGTCAAGCGGCGCATGGAGAAGGTCGCCGAAGTGGATGGCGTGACCATCTATGACGACTTCGCCCACCACCCGACCGCCATCGCCACCACCCTCGACGGCCTGCGCAAGCGCGTCGGCGAGGCGCCGGTGATCGCGGTAATCGAACCGCGCTCCAACTCCATGAAGCTTGGCGCGCACCGTGATGGCCTGCCGGACAGCGTCAAGCAGGCCGACCAGGTGATCTGGTACGCGCCTGCGAACCTCGGCTGGGATCTGGCGGCCACCGCTGCGCAATGCCCGGTGCCGGCGGTAGTGGCGCAGAGCCTTGAAGCCATCATCGAGCGGGTCAAAGGCCAGGCCCGTCCTGGCACCCAGGTGGTGATCATGAGCAACGGCGGCTTCGGCGGCCTGCACGGCAAGCTGGCCGAGGCGCTGCGCGGATGAGCGGCCCGGAGCGCATCACCCTGGCCATGACCGGCGCGTCCGGGGCGCAGTACGGCCTGCGCCTGCTGGACTGCCTGGTGCGCGAAGACCGCGAGGTGCACTTCCTGATTTCCAAGGCGGCGCAACTGGTGATGTCCACCGAGACCGACGTGGTGCTGCCGGCCAAGCCTCAGGGCATGCAGGCGTTTCTCACCGAGTACACCGGCGCCAGCGCCGGGCAGATCCGGGTATATGGCAAGGAAGACTGGATGTCGCCAGTGGCCTCGGGCTCCGGCGCGCCGGCGGCGATGGTGGTGGTGCCTTGTTCCACCGGGACCTTGTCGGCGATCGCCACCGGCGCCTGCAACAACCTGATCGAGCGAGCGGCGGACGTGACCCTCAAGGAGCGTCGTCAACTGATCCTGGTCCCGCGGGAAGCGCCGTTCTCCACCATCCATCTGGAGAACATGCTCAAGCTGTCGCAGATGGGCGCTGTGATCCTGCCAGCCGCGCCGGGCTTCTATCACCAGCCGCAGACCATTGATGACCTGGTGGACTTCGTTGTCGCGCGGATCCTCAACCTGTTGAACATTCCCCAGGACATGCTGCCGCGCTGGGGTGAGCATCACTTCGGAGGCGAGGAGTGAAACGGACGCTGTTGTTGGGATTGGTGCTGCTGCTGAGCGCCACCGGCTGCGCGACGGTGCGCACGCTCGACGCGGCCAGACCAGGGGCGCCGGTGGTGTATTCCGGGACGCGCCTGGACTTGTATGCGTTGCAGGGCGGGTGTTGCGCGCAGGATCGCTTCGGCGCGGAGGCTCCGGCGTATCCGGCGCTGGACCTGCCGGGGAGTGCGGTGCTGGATACGGTGTTGTTGCCGCTGTCGGTGTTGACCGTGCTCGGGGTAGGCTTCCAGGCCTCCGGCGGTCTCTAGGGCTGCGCTAATCCTGTGGGAGCGGGTTTACCCTCGATAGCTTCGGTGAATCCATCACCGTAATCGCGGGTGAACCCGCTCCCACAGGGTCCGCGTTCATTTACCCAACTTGCGCAGTTCATCGGACTCGACGATCCGAATCCCATCCTGTTCCTCCAGCGCCAACCGCCAAAGCGCCCTGGCCAGCTGGCAGGCCTCGATTCCGTGGTACTTGCCCGGGATCAGCTTCGACAGACTCCCTGCCATCTTCTCCGCCAGGCGCGGCTCGGAGCGCTCGCCCAGCAGTAGCGACGGCCGTGCGATGGTCAACTGCGGCCAGTCCTGAGCCTTCAACGCCTCTTCCATCTCGCCCTTGACCCGGTTGTAGAACACTGAAGACTTGGGATCGGCACCGATCGCGCTGACCACCAGCAAGTGCCGAGCGCCCATCTCCCGGGCACGCTTGCTGAACGCCACGACCATGTCCAGGTCCACCGCCCGGAAGGCATTTTCCGAGCCGGCCTGCTTGATCGTGGTACCGAGGCAGCAAAAGGCGATGTCCACCCGGCCGCTCAGTCGCGGGAGAAATACCGCCGGGTCGCCGACCGGATTCTCCAGGTGCGGATGCTCTGCCAAGGGCCGACGGGTGGGAGCGAGGACGCGACTGATGGTCGGCTCGCTGAGCAGGCGGTCGAGCAGATGTTCGCCAGTGAGGCCGGTGGCTCCGGCAAGCAGAATGTGCTGCGGCGTCAAGTACATATTGTTTCTCCCTTGATACACATCAGCTTAGTGGCTGGTGGCGCTTTTTTCCTCAAGCGCAGCGGTGCTGTGCAGTGCTTTCCTGGCTTGTTGCTGGCGCAGTTTCTGCCAATGCGCCAGTACGCCCTTCGGTGCCCAGATCTGGGGGTCGGAGGCCTCGAAATCCTCGGCCTGTTCCCGTTGGGCCACATGGGCGCGGGCAAGTTCGAAGGCCTGTTGCAGGTCATCGGTCTGGTTCAGCGCCTGGGCGAACAGGGCATCGCCGAAATAGGTGAAGTCCGCTTCCTCGGAGCAGCCGAAGGACACCCGGTCGGCCCGCGAAGCGGTCATGACCAGGGTGCGTTCGTCTTTGAGCGAGTCGATATAGCCACCGGAATAGCAGGCCGAGATGACGATCACTTTGTCGCGCTCCTTGAGTGGGGCGAGGGCGGCGGCCAGTTCGTCGGCGGGCAGGTCGGCCAGTTGCAGGCGCGGCTGGTCCAGCACCAGTTCGTGCTCGTGGCTGCCGTGACTGGTCAGGTAGATGAACACCAGGTCTTCCGGGCCGCTGCGCTCGGCCAGCCGCCGGGCGGCGCGGGCCAGGTTCTCGCGGGTGGCCATGGCGCGATCGGCGAGGTGGTCGCGGTGGTTGACCAGGGTGACCTGGCCAATGGCACCGAAGCGGGTCTTGAGCATGTCGCTGACGTAGTCGGCTTCGCGCAGGAACACGCTCTGGTTGCCGTCGCCGGCCAGGGTCAGGCTGTACAGTTCGATCTCGGGGCTTGAGGCGGGGACCTTGGCGAGTTCCTGTTCCAGCAGCGCGCCCTGGTTGAGCAGGGCTTCTTCCAGCGGATCCGGGAGCAGGTGGCCCTGGTCGTCACGTACCCGCAGGCCGTTGATCCAGTGCCCGGCCTCGACCTTGCCATCGGCCAGCACCAGGCGCCCGCTGCCCTGGTAGGCGTCGTTCTCGAAGCCACCGGTGTAGACGCTGCCGTCCGCCAGTTGCAGGCGGCCCTTGCCGGCAAAGCGCCATTCGTGGAAACCGCCCTTGTAGTGGCCGCCATCCACGGCGAACAGCTCGCCGGGGCCACTGAGCGAGCCGTCCTTGAATTCGCCGATCCACACGTCGCCGTCGGCGTTTTCATAGCGGCCTCGACCTTCCAGGTGATTGGCCTTGAATTCGCCGATGTACTGGTCACCCTCGGCGCTGCTGAAAGTCCCGGTGCCGTTCAGTTCGCCGTCGACGAACTTGCCGCTGAACTGGTTGCCGCTGGTATCGCTGCGCACGCCTTCGCCATTGGGTTTGCCCTTGGCGAACTGGCCCTGGTACTGGCTGCCGTCTTCCAGCACAAGTTGCCCGGCGCCGCTGTACTGGTCGTCCTTGAACTGGCCGCGGTAGTGCCCGCCACCATCGCGCAGGGTGCCTTCGCCATCGCGCCGGCCCAGTTTGAAGCCTCCGTTGTAACTGCTGGTGGGGGTGGTCAGCTTGCCCTGGCCGTGGAACAGGCCTTGCTGGAACTGGCCGCTATAGACCTCGCCATTGCTGCCGTGCCATTCGCCCTGGCCCTCCCACTGACCATCCTTGAAGTGGCCGGCGTACCAGCTGCCGTTGGGGTAGTCGATGCGTCCCTCGCCCTGCAGCAGGCCATCCACTACCTCGCCTCGATAGCGTCCGCCATCCGGCAGGCGGGCATCGGGAGGCGACAGCGATTCGCCGTCGCCACAGGCGGCGAGCAGGAGAGCCAAGGCAATTGGAGCGAGTGGGCGCATGACGGGGTCCGGACGAGTGAAGCCCCGAGTATGACGTACAACGTAGGTGAGGGTGAAACGGCCCATAGGCCGTTTCGGTCAGGCGCGGGTCAGACGAAGGCCAGGGACAGTGGCTCGGCGATGTACGCCGGCTTGTCCTCTCCCTCGATTTCCAGGGTGGCGGTGGCCTTGAGCAGCCATTGGCCGGGTTTCTTCTCGGTGACCTCAGTAAGGCTGACTGCCAGGCGCACCTGCGAATCGACCTTCACCGGCTGGATGAAGCGCACGCTGTCCAGGCCGTAGTTGACCACCATCTTCAGGCCCTGGGGCAGAACCAGGATGTCCTCCATGAGCTTGGGAATCAGCGAAAGGGTCAGGAAACCGTGGGCGATCGTGCTGCCAAATGGCGTTTTTGCCGCCTTCGCCGGGTCCACATGGATGAACTGGAAGTCGCCGGTAGCCTCGGCGAACAGGTTGATGCGCTCTTGATCGATCTTCAGCCATTCGGAACGTCCCAGTTCCTTTCCAACGTACTGCGACAGCTCTGCAACGGGTACATAGGGCATCGCGACTCTCCTGACTGTCCTTGAGTTTTTTGTGACCAACGAAGATACGAATGCTTAAGATCAGCACGCACTGATGGCTCGGTCAAGCCCCTATCGTCCGGGCGAATGTCGGGGTATAGGGCACTCGATAGCGTGCTTATAATGGCCGCCAGGTCCGAGGGGAGGTTTGCGATGTTGTTGCGCGGTTTGACGTGGCTCGTGCTGTTCCAGTTGCTTGGAACGGCGATCAATCACCTGCTGGTGCCCATCCTGCCCGGTCCGATCATCGGTCTGGTGTTGTTGCTGATCTTCCTGATGGTGCGTGGCGAAGTCGGCGCGCCGCTGAGCGAGGCGTCGGCCAGCCTGTTGCGCTATCTGCCGTTGCTGCTGGTACCGCCGGCGGTGGGGGTGATGGTCTATGCCGCCGATATCGTCGCCGACTTCTGGGCCATCGCCGGTGCCCTGGTGCTGTCGCTGTTGCTGGCCATGGCCTTCTGCGGCGTGCTGATGCAGAAGATGATCAACCGCGGCAAGCACCACAAGGAGCAGCCATGATGCTCGATTGGCAAGGCGCGACCCAGGCGGTGGTCCATCATCCGCTGTTTGGCATCGGCATCACCCTGGCGGCCTACCAGCTCGCCATCGCCGCTTACGAAAAGACTCGCTGGATCTTCCTGCAGCCGGTGCTCGTTTCCATGCTGCTGGTGGTCGGCGTGTTGCTGAGCTGCGGCCTGACCTACGTCGAGTACCGCAAGAGCACGGAAATCATGAACATCCTCCTTGGCCCGGCCACCGTGGCCTTGGCCGTACCGCTCTATCTCAACCTGCGGCGTATCCGCCAACTGTTCTGGCCGACTTTTACTACGCTGGTAGTCGGAGGCGTGTTCGCCACGGGCATCTGCCTGCTGCTGGGCTGGTGGTTCGGTGCCGAGCACATGATCCTGATGACCCTGGCGCCGAAGTCGGTGACTTCACCGATCGCCATGCTGGTGGCCGAGCAGATCGGTGGTGTTGCAGCCCTGGCCGCAGTGTTCGTACTGATCACCGGGGTCATCGGCGCGATCTTCGGTCCGGCGCTGCTCACCCGTCTCGGCGTGCGCAGCCCCGAGGCCCGGGGCATGGCACTCGGTCTCACCGCCCACGCGGTGGGCACATCGGTGGCCTTGCAGGAAAGTGAAGAGTGCGGGGCTTTCGCGGCCCTGGCGATGAGCCTGATGGGCGTGGCCACTGCGGTATTCCTGCCGCTGGCGGTCAGCCTGGTAGCTTGAGGAGCCTCAATGAGTTTGCCCTTGTTCACCCTGAATACCGTGCTGTTTCCCGGCTGCAACCTGGATTTGCAGATATTCGAGGCGCGATACCTGGACATGATCGGTCGCTGCATGAAGCAGGGCGGCGGTTTTGGCGTGGTGTGCATCATCGAGGGCGAGCAGGTCGGCAAGGCACCCGAGTCTTTCGCCGGCATCGGCTGCCAGGCGCTGATCGAGGATTTCCAGCAGCAGGACAACGGCCTGCTGGGCATTCGCGTGAAGGGTGAGCGGCGCTTCATGGTCGACGAGTTCGAGGTACGCAAGGACAACCTGCTGGTGGCTGACGTGCGCTGGCTCGATGAGCAGGCCGACCAGCCCCTGGACGAAGAGGACGACGACCTGCTGGCGTTGTTGCTGGCCCTGGCCGAGCACCCGATGGTGTCAGGGCTGGACATGGCCAGTCGGGTCACCGGCAAGCAATCCTTGGCCAACCAGTTGGCCTACCTCCTGCCTTTCGATGACCAGGACAAGC
The DNA here is from genome assembly GCF_059379395.1 of Pseudomonas sp. Con_6. Classification (NCBI taxonomy): domain Bacteria; kingdom Pseudomonadati; phylum Pseudomonadota; class Gammaproteobacteria; order Pseudomonadales; family Pseudomonadaceae; genus Pseudomonas; species Pseudomonas sp. Con_6. The sequence goes on from NZ_CM182011.1 coordinate 873,635, forward strand.
TCAGGCTGCTGGCCATCGACTCTCCCACCCAGCGCCTTGTGGCGATCCAGGCGTTGCTGGATCGCATTCAGGGCGAACTCTTCGCCTGATCCTCAGTACTGATAACGCAGCAGGGCGTGCGGTAGTGCGTGAAGGGCGAAGAAGCCCAGCACGCCGACGGCGGCTGGCAGGATCAGCCACCAGACCCGCAGCGGCATGGCGTTCAGTGGCTCGCGGTACTGGATCGCGGTGAGGCTGATCGCGCAGACACAGCAGGCCAGCAGGCCACCGGCGAGGATGTCGGTTGGCCAGTGCGCACCCAGGTAGACCCGCGAGGTGGCGATCGCCAGGGCCGGCAGGCAGCCAAGCAGGATCCAGGTCAGGCGCATGCGGGGCGGCTGGCTGCGTCCGGCCAGTACCGCCAGGGTCAGGAAGAAGGCGAACGAGGCCGAGCTGTGGCCACTGGGCATGCTGTAGCTGGTCAGTGGGTCGGTCAGGACCTCCGGACGGGCACGAGCGAAGAACGCCTTCAGGGTGGCGTTGCCAAGCGCGGTGCCGCCCAGGGTGGCAGCGGCGAAGAATGCCGGGCGCCACTGCCGCGCAAGCAAAAGCAGGAGCACCAGCACGGCCGCCACGATGAACTGGGTTCGGAAGTCGCCCATGCGGGTGATCAGCACCATGGTGCCGTCCAGCCAGTTGCTGCGGTGTTCCTGGATCAGGGTCATCAAGCCCTGGTCGAAGTGGTTCAGGTACGGCCAGCCGATGAAGATCGCGGCCAGCATCACCAGACCCACCGCGGCGATCCAGCGGGTGCCGCGGGGCTGGGCGCGCAGGGCGCAGTTGATGCTCACGCCCACGAGGATGGCCAGGCCTGCCGCGACCACGCCCGCCTGGGGCCAGAAACCTTCCGGCAAGGGCAGGCGCATGGCGGCGCCGGTGGCCCAGCCGGGAAGGAGGTAGGCCACTGACCAGCCAGCGCCGGCGACCAGGCTGACGGCGATGAAGCGCGGCAGCGGCATGTCGAACATGCCGGCGACCATCGGCAGCATAGGCCGCAGCGGCCCGATGAAGCGGCCGACCAGCAGGCTGGCGATGCCGTATCGCTGGAAGTAGGTTTCCGCGCTGCCAATCCATTCCGGGTGGCTACGCAGTAGCGGCAGGCGGCGGATGTTCTGGTGGAAGCGCTTGCCCAGGGTGTAGGACAGCGCATCACCGAGAATCCCGCCGAGGAAACCCAGCAGCAGGGTTTCGTGCAGAGACAGGGCGCCACTGCCGGCCAGCACGGCGACGGCGAACAGCAGCACGGTGCCGGGTACGATGATCCCGGCGATGGCCAGGCACTCCACGCAGGCCACCAGAAATATCGCCAAACCCAGCCATTGCGGGTTCGCGGTGAGCCAGCCGGTCAGGCTGTCGAGCCATGGGCCCATCGTGTCAGTTTCCTTGTGTAAGAACAGTGAAATCGCGGCCTTCGACCTGGCCACGGCGCAGCGGGTTCCGCGTGCAGTGGCGGGCGTACTCGGCATCGATGAAGCGCAGCGGCAGATGTTCGTCGCGGCCCTTGGGAATGCCCAGCCGACTGGCCTGGATAATGTGTTGCACGATGATTCCGCAATCTTCGACGAACAACTGGTCGGGGTCGAAGCGCTTCGCATCCCAGTTCGGTACTTTCAGGCCCAGGGCCTTGCACAGCAGGGTCTGCCCGGCGCACAGGCGTTCCGGCGGGCGGGCCTGGCCGCTGGCGTCGGGGTTGTTCAATTGCATTTGCGCCAGGCAGTTGTGGTCGGAAACAGCGTCCACCCAGGGGAAGGCAGACTTGATCAGCACGGCGTTGCCGGGGCCCTGGGCGCTGAAGTTCAGCGAATCGCCGCCGCGGGCGTAGTACATGTAGATGTGGCCACCATCGAGAAACAGGGCTTTTCGTTTCTCGGTGTAACCGAGTGAGGCATGGCTGCCCTTTTCTTCGAGGTAGTAGGCCTCGGTCTCGATGATCCGGGCCGACAGCCAGTACGGCCCATGGCGATGGCGGATGATCTTGCCCAGCAGGTCCCGGGCCAGGACCTGGGCGTCGCGGTCGAAGAAAGCGTCGGGCAAGGCCCGGGTGGGGCAAGGGGCGGGTTGCGGCATCGAGGTTTCTGGAATCGGGAAAGGATTCCGGGATGATAGCAATTTCCAACTTTACCGAAGCTGAACGGCTGGCCGGGAGCCTTGTGGGAGCAGGTTCACCCGCGATGGCGTCGGTGAATTCACTACCGCAATCGCGGGTGAACCCGCTCCCACAGGGGCCGCGTCGCTCGGACAGGCCTACCATCCGACTGTCACCGCTGGGCGTATAACCCTGTGACAGTTATACTCATCCGATTTTCCCCTCCGCCAAGACACTGAGCCCCATGACTGAGTCCGTTCTTGACTACATGACCCGCCTGGGTCGCGCCGCACGCGAGGCTTCCCGCGTCATCGGCCGTGCCAGCACCGCGCAGAAGAACCGCGCGCTGCACGCTGCTGCCGACGCGCTGGACGCCGCTCGCGCCGAACTGTCTGCCGCCAACGAGCTGGACCTGGCCGCCGGCCGGGCCAATGGCCTGGAACCGGCCATGCTCGATCGCCTGGCCCTGACCCCGGCACGCATCGACGGCATGATCGTCGGCCTGCGTCAGGTCGCCAGTCTCCCGGACCCGGTGGGCGCGATCCGCGACATGAGCTACCGGCCGTCGGGCATCCAGGTCGGCAAGATGCGCGTGCCGCTGGGCGTGATCGGGATCATCTACGAGTCGCGGCCGAACGTGACCATCGACGCAGCCAGCCTGTGCCTGAAGTCGGGCAACGCCACCATCCTGCGTGGCGGCTCCGAGGCCATCCACTCCAACCGTGCCATCGCCGTGTGCATCCAGCGCGGCCTGGCCGAAGCCGGCCTGCCGGCGTCGGTGGTCCAGGTCGTGGAAGTCACCGATCGCGAAGCCGTGGGCGCGCTGATCAGCATGCCGGAGTTCGTCGACGTCATCGTTCCGCGTGGTGGCAAGGGCCTGATCGAGCGCATCAGCCGTGATGCACGAGTGCCGGTGATCAAGCACCTGGACGGCATCTGCCATGTCTACGTCGGCGAGCATGCCGAGCTGGACAAGGCCCGTCGCATCGCCTTCAACGCCAAGACCTACCGCTACGGTATCTGTGGCGCCATGGAAACGCTGCTGGTGGATTCCAGCGTCGCCGCCGAGTTCCTCCCGGAAATGGCCCGCCAATTCCGGGAAAAAGGTGTCGAACTGCGCGGTTGCGAACGCACCCGCATGATTATCGACGCGGCCCCGGCCACCGAGGACGACTGGCACACCGAGTACCTGGCGGCGATCCTGTCGATCCGCATCGTCGACGGCGTCGACGCGGCGATCGAGCATATCAACCACTACGGTTCGCACCACACCGACTCCATCGTCACCGAGCACCAGGGCCTGGCCCGGCGCTTCGTCGCCGAAGTGGACTCGGCGTCGGTGATGATCAACACTCCGACCTGCTTCGCCGATGGCTTCGAGTACGGTCTGGGCGCGGAAATCGGCATCTCCACCGACAAGCTGCATGCCCGCGGCCCGGTCGGTCTGGAAGGCCTGACCTGCGAGAAATACGTGGTCGTCGGCGACGGCCAGTTGCGTGGACAGGAGTCCTGCTGAGTTGAGCAAGGCCCCGGCGATCCGGCGGATCGGCATTCTTGGCGGCACGTTCGACCCCGTGCACATCGGTCACCTGCGCAGTGCGCTGGAGGTGTCCGAGTTCATGGGACTCGACGAGCTGCGCCTGCTGCCCAACGCCCGCCCGCCACACCGCGATACCCCGCAGGTGGCGGCACAGGATCGCCTGGCCATGGTCCGCTGCGCGGTGGACGGCGTCGAACGGCTGAGCGTGGATGACCGCGAGCTGGCCCGCGACAAGCCGTCGTACACCATCGATACCCTGGAGTCGCTGCGCGCCGAACTGGGCGCCAGCGACCAGTTGTTCCTGCTGATGGGCTGGGATGCCTTCTGCGGGTTGCCCGGCTGGCATCGCTGGGAAGAGTTGCTGAAACACTGTCACATCCTGGTGCTGCAACGCCCGGATGCCGATGTCGAACCCCCAGACGAGTTGCGCAACCTGCTGGCTGCGCGCTCGGAGAGCGATCCCACCGCCATGTCCGGCCCGGCGGGGAACATTTCGTTCGTGTGGCAGACACCGCTATCGGTGTCCGCCACGCAGATCCGGCAGCTGCTGGCCAGCGGCAAGTCGGTGCGGTTCCTGGTGCCGGACGCAGTACTGGCCTATATCGAGACGCACGGTCTGTATCGTGCGTAGAACGGCAGGCGCCTGCGGGCGCCGCTTTCAATGAGTTGAAACGAGTTTCTTATGACCAAGCAAAACATCACCGGCGAAGAGCTGGTCCAGCTGGCCAAGTCGGCCCTGGAAGAAGTCAAGGCCCAGGACATCCAGGTCATCGACGTGCGCGACAAGCACAGCCTGACCGACTACATGATCATCGCCACCGGTACTTCCAACCGGCAGATCAACGCGATGGCCGAAAAGGTGCGCGAGATCGTCAAGCAGAAGGGCGTGATGCCGCTGGGCGAGGAAGGCAAGGGCGACAGCGACTGGGTCCTTCTCGACCTGAACGACGTCATCGTGCACATGATGACCGCCGCTGCCCGCCAGTTCTACGATCTGGAGCGCCTGTGGCTGGGTGCCGAGCAGAGCCGTGCCGCCGATGGCAAGCACCACAGCCCGGAAAACACCCACGAGCATTTCGCCAAGCTCAACAAGGACATGGACTGAGGGTAGCGTCGTGCGTCTGCGTCTGATCGCGGTCGGCTCGCGCATGCCCAAGTGGGTCGAGGAAGGCTGGCATGAATATGCCAAGCGCCTGCCGGCGGAGCTGTCCCTGGAACTGGTGGAAATCCCGCTCAACACCCGGGGCAAGAACGCCGATGTCGCTCGCCTGATCCGTCAGGAGGGCGAGGCCATGCTGGCGAAAGTCCAGCCTGGGGAACGGATCGTTACCCTGGAGGTCCATGGCAAGCCCTGGAGCACCGAGCAACTGGCGGTCGAACTGGACCGCTGGCGGCTGGATTCGCGCACGGTCAATCTCATGGTCGGCGGCCCGGAAGGGCTGGCGCCAGAGGTCTGCGCGCGCAGCGAGCAGCGCTGGTCGCTGTCGCCGCTGACCCTGCCGCACCCCCTGGTACGGATACTGATTGGCGAACAGATTTATCGCGCCTGGACCGTGTTGTCCGGGCACCCTTATCACAAATAAGCCTGTAAGCCCTTTCAATGTCGCAGCCGATCCGCCTCAAGGACCACGAGAAAGACGCCCGCCTGGTGCGTAGCCGCGTCGTGGTCGGTGCAGTGGCGATCCTCTTGCTCATCTGCGTGCTGATCGCCCGCCTGTACTACCTGCAGGTGATCCAGTACGAGTATCACTCCACGCTTTCGGAGAACAATCGGGTGCACGTGCAGCCGATTCCGCCGACCCGTGGCCTGATCTTCGACCGCAACGGCGTGATCATCGCCGACAACCGGCCCAGCTTCAGCCTGAGCATGACTCGCGAGCGCTCTGGCGACTGGCAGCAGGTGCTCGATGTGATCGTCGAGGTGCTGGAACTGACCCCGGATGATCGCGCGTTGTTCGAGAAGCGCATGAAGCAGGGGCGCCGGCCGTTCGAGCCAGTGCCGATCCTGTTCGAGCTGACCGAGGAACAGATCGCCCGGGTTGCGGTGAACCAGTTCCGCCTGCCCGGGGTGGAAGTGGTGGCGCAGTTGGTGCGGCATTATCCACAGGGACCGCATTTCGCCCATTCGGTTGGCTATGTCGGACGGATCAACGAGAAAGAGCTGAAGACCCTCGATCCGGTCAACTACAGCGGTACCCACCATATCGGCAAGACCGGCATCGAGCGTTTCTACGAGCCAGAGCTGCATGGCCAGGTGGGCTACGAGGAGGTCGAGACCAACGCTCGCGGCCGCGTGCTGCGGGTGCTCAAGCGCACCGACCCGATTCCCGGCAAGGACATTGTCCTGAGTCTCGACATCAAGCTTCAGGAAGCTGCCGAGCAGGCCCTGGGCGGGCGCCGTGGCGCCATCGTCGCCCTCGACCCGCGCACCGGCGAAGTCCTGGCGATGGTCAGCCAGCCGAGCTTCGACCCCAACCTGTTCGTCACTGGCATCAGCTTCAAGGCCTACGCCGAACTGCGCGACTCCATCGACCGGCCACTGTTCAACCGCGTACTGCGTGGCCTCTACCCGCCGGGTTCGACCATCAAGCCGGCGGTGGCCATTGCCGGCCTTGATTCCCAGGTGGTGAACGCTTCGACGCGGGTGTTCGACCCGGGCTACTACCAGTTGCCCAACTACGACCACAAGTACCGCAACTGGAACCGCACCGGTGACGGTTGGGTCGACCTCGACACGGCGATCATGCGGTCCAACGACACCTATTTCTACGATCTTGCGCACAAGATGGGCATCGACCGCCTGTCCAGCTACATGAACCGCTTCGGTATCGGGCAGAAAGTCGCCCTCGACATGTTCGAGGAGTCGCCCGGCCTGATGCCGTCCCGCGAGTGGAAGCGCGCCACCCGGCGCCAGGCCTGGTTCCCGGGCGAAACCCTGATCCTCGGCATTGGTCAGGGCTACATGCAGGCCACGCCGCTGCAACTGGCCCAGGCTACCGCGCTGATCGCGGCCAAGGGCAAGTGGAATCGTCCGCACCTGGCCAAGACGATCGAAGGCCAGCCGCCGGTGGATCCGAACCCGATGGAAGATATCGTCCTGCGTGACAAGTCCGACTGGGCCAAGGTCACCCACGGCATGGAGCAGGTGATGCAGGGCGCCCGCGGTACCGCGCGCAAGGCCGCCATCGGCGCCCAGTACCGCATCGCCGGCAAGAGCGGTACGGCTCAGGTCGTGGCGATCAAGCAGGGTGAAAAGTACGACCGTAACAAGGTTCAGGAGCGCCACCGCGACCACGCTCTGTTCGTCGGCTTCGCTCCGGCGGAGGATCCGCGCATCGTGATTTCGGTCATGGTCGAGAACGGCGAGTCCGGTTCCGGCGTGGCCGCGCCGGTGCTGCGTCAGGTGATGGACGCCTGGCTGCTCGACGAGAATGGTCGCCTCAAGTCCGAAAGCGTTGCCCCCGTTGACACCGTTGCCCAGGAATCGGTCCAGTGAAGAGTAATTTCGACCGCATGCTCTCCAGCGAGGACGTGATGCGCCGCCGCGCCAGCTTCCTGCAGCGCATCCATATCGACGGTCCCCTGCTGATCCTTCTGCTGACCCTGGCGGCTGGCAGCCTGTTCGTCCTCTATTCGGCCAGTGGCAAGAACTGGGACCTGCTGCTCAAGCAAGCCTCGTCGTTCGGTATCGGCCTGGTCTCGATGTTCGTCATCGCTCAACTGGAGCCGCGCTTCATGGCCCGCTGGGTGCCGCTGGCCTATGTGGTCGGGGTGATGCTGCTGGTGGTGGTGGACATCATGGGCCACAACGCCATGGGCGCGACGCGCTGGATCAACATTCCCGGGGTGATCCGCTTTCAGCCCTCGGAATTCCTCAAGATCATCATGCCTGCGACCATCGCCTGGTACCTGTCCAAGCGCACCCTGCCGCCGCACCTCAAGCATGTGCTGATCAGCCTGATCCTGATCGGCATGCCGTTCATCCTCATCGTCCGCCAGCCCGACCTGGGCACCGCGCTGCTGATTCTCGCCTCCGGGGCCTTCGTCCTGTTCATGGGCGGCCTGCGCTGGCGCTGGATCCTCAGCGTGATCGCCGCGGCGGTGCCGGTGGCGGTGGCGATGTGGTTTTTCGTCATGCACGACTACCAGAAACAGCGGGTACTGACCTTCCTCGATCCGGAAAGCGATCCGTTGGGCACCGGCTGGAACATCATCCAGTCGAAGGCTGCGATCGGCTCCGGCGGGGTGTTTGGCAAGGGCTGGTTGCTGGGTACCCAGTCGCACCTGGACTTCCTCCCGGAAAGCCACACCGACTTCATCATCGCTGTGATGGGCGAAGAGTTCGGCCTGGTAGGTATTTGCGCGCTGCTGTTGATCTACCTGCTGCTGATCGGTCGCGGCCTGGTCATCACCGCCCAGGCCCAGACCCTGTTTGGCAAGTTGCTGGCCGGCAGCCTGACCATGACCTTCTTCGTCTACGTATTCGTCAATATCGGCATGGTCAGCGGGCTGCTTCCCGTGGTGGGCGTGCCGCTGCCCTTCATTAGTTATGGTGGAACTTCGCTGGTGACGCTGCTGTCAGCGTTTGGCGTTCTCATGTCGATCCATACCCACCGCAAATGGATCGCGCAGGTTTGAGCAAGGTGAATTACTTGATGCAAGCAATACGGGGCTGGATGGCCCGTTGTGTACCGCTGGCGGGCCTTGTCGGTCTGCTGGGTGGCGCGCAGCAGGCCAGTGCCGGCGACTACGAAGGATCGCCGCAGGTTGCCGAGTTCGTCGGCGAGATGACCCGCGACTACGGTTTTGCCGGTGAACAGTTGATGGGCGTGTTCCGCGAGGTACAGCGCAAGCAGGCGATCCTCGACGCGATTTCCCGCCCGGCGGAACGGGTCAAGCCGTGGAAGGAATACCGTCCGATGTTCCTCACCGATGCCCGGGTCGCCCGCGGCGTCGACTTCTGGCGCCAGCATGAGGCCACCCTGGCCCGCGCCGAGCAGGAATACGGGGTTCCGGCCCAGGTGATCGTGTCGATCATTGGCGTCGAGACCTTCTTCGGCCGCAACACCGGCAACTACCGGGTGATCGACGCGCTGTCGACCCTCGCCTTCGACTATCCACCGCGAGCACCGTTCTTCCGCAAAGAACTGCGCGAGTTCCTCTTGCTGTCCCGCGAGGAGCAGGTCGACCCGCTGACCCTGAAAGGCTCCTACGCCGGTGCCATGGGCCTGCCGCAGTTCATGCCGAGCAGCTTTCGCGCCTACGCCGTGGATTTCGACGGCGACGGCCACATCAATATCTGGAACAACCCCGATGACGCCATCGGCAGTGTCGCCAGCTACTTCAAACGTCACGGCTGGGTGGCCGGCGAGCCGGTGGTGAGCCGTGCCATGGTCCGCGGCGAGCGGGTCGACGAGGGACTGAGCCCGGGCATCGAGCCGGTAAAGACGGTCGGGGAGTTGCGAGCGCTGGGCTGGTCGAGTCATGATGCGTTGCGCGATGATCTGCCGGTCACCGCTTTCCGGCTTGAAGGTGATAACGGTCCCGAATACTGGCTGGGCCTGAAGAACTTCTACGCGATCACTCGCTACAACCGCAGCGTGATGTACGCCATGGCGGTACATCAACTTTCCGACCTGCTGGTTCAGGCAAGGGGCGCCCGGTAATGCGCGTACTGTTTTCCGCTTCATCCCTCAAGCTGCTGAGCTGCATGGTTGTCGGCGCGCTGCTGGTGAGCTGTTCTTCCAGCCGTCCCACCTCCCAGGGCAGTGGCAACATCATCCGCTCCAAGCCGGGTCTGGACATCAACCGGGCCCACAAGGACGGCGCGCCATGGTGGGACGTCGACGTGTCGAAGATCCCCGACGCCACCCCGACCGTGCATACCGGCGCCTACAAGGCCAACCCCTATACGGTGCTGGGCAAGACCTACTACCCGATGCCCGACTCGCGCAACTATGTCGCCGAGGGCACGGCGTCCTGGTACGGCACCAAATTCCACGGGCAGAACACCGCCAACGGTGAGGTCTATGACCTCTACGGCATGAGCGCGGCGCACAAGACCCTGCCGCTGCCGGCCTACGTCAAGGTGACCAACCTGGACAACCACCGCAGCGTCATCCTGCGGGTCAACGACCGCGGCCCGTTCTATTCTGATCGCATCATCGACCTGTCTTACGCTGCGGCGAAGAAGCTCGGCTATGCCGAGACCGGCACCGCGCGGGTCCGCGTCGAAGGCATCGACCCGCAGCAATGGTGGGCCCAGCGCGGTCGTCAGGCGCCGCTGGTCCTCGATCAGCCGCAAGTGGCGCAGACCCGAGCGATTCCGGCCAGTACCGGCACCGTCGAACAATGGACGCCGCCGCCGCAGCAGCATGCCGCCGCGGTTCTGCCGGTGCAGGTCGCCAGCAACACCCTGGCAACCGCCAACGGCACCTATCTGCAGGTCGGCGCATTCGCCAACCCGGATGCCGCGGAGTTGCTACGCTCCAAACTGAGCGGCATGGTCAGTGCGCCGGTCTTCATCAGTTCCATCGTACGCAACCAGCAGACCCTGCACCGGGTCCGCATGGGACCGATCCGCAGTCAGGGAGAAGTCCAGCAAATGCAGGACAGCGTGCGCCTGGCCAATCTGGGACAGGCCAAAGTAGTCACGGCAGACTGACCGGGGGGACTGGTCGGTTTGTCATGCAACCGGGCCGAACAGCCATGTACAATGGCGGTTTTGCTCGAAGGCGCGACCTTATGTCGCAACGCCTTATAGTTTTGCCCCCTTTTGGGGCATGAGCCCATTAGCCATTTCGAGAGACGGATGAACATCACCACCTTTGCCAAACGCCTTTGCCTGCTCGTTCCGCTGCTGATCGCTCCTTCCGCTTTCGCGGCGGAGCAGATGATGCCGTCGCCGCCGCAACTGGCAGCCAAGTCCTACGTGCTCATGGAAGCCTCCAGCGGAAACGTCCTGGTGGAGAACAATGGCGACCAGCGTCTGCCGCCGGCGAGCCTGACCAAGCTGATGACCGCCTACATCGCGACCCTGGAAATCCGTCGCGGCCAGATCGGCGAGAACGATCCGGTGACCGTCAGTGAAAACGCCTGGCGTACCGGTGGTTCGCGGATGTTCATCAAGGTCGGTACCCAGGTCAGCGTCAGCGACCTGCTGCACGGCATCATCATCCAGTCCGGCAACGACGCCAGCGTTGCTGTGGCCGAGCACATCGCCGGCAGCGAAGACGCCTTCGCCGACATGATGAACAAGACCGCCGGCGACCTGGGCATGAGCAACAGCCACTTCATGAACCCTACCGGCCTGCCGAACCCGGAGCACTACTCCTCGGCCCACGACATGGCCGTGCTGGCCCGCGCGATCATCCACGAAGACCCTGCTCACTACGCGATCTACTCGCAGAAGGAGTTCTTCTGGAACAACATCAAGCAGCCCAACCGCAACCTGCTGCTGTGGCGTGACAAGACCGTCGACGGTCTGAAGACCGGCCACACCGACGAAGCCGGCTACTGCATGGTGTCGTCCGCCGTGCGTGACGGCATGCGCCTGATCGCGGTGGTCTTCGGTACCAACAGCGAGCAGTCCCGCGCCGCCGAGACCCAGAAGCTGCTGACCTACGGTTTCCGCTTCTTCGAAACCCAGACCTTCTACCAGAAGGGCACCGAGTTGGCCCAGGCGCCTGTATGGAAAGGCACCACCAGCCAGGTCAAGGCCGGCCTGGCCGAAGACCTGACCATGACTTTGCCTAAAGGCCAATTGAAGAAACTGGCCGCAAGCATGACCATGAACCCGCAGCTGATGGCGCCGATCGCCAAAGGTGACGTGATTGGTAAAGTCGAAGTCAAACTGGATGACAACGTGGTTCACAGCGCAGATCTGATCGCGCTGGACGCGGTCGAGGAAGGTGGTTTCTTCCGTCGGGTGTGGGATAGCATCCGCCTGTTCTTCTACGGTTTGTTCAACTGATATCGTGACCTGCACGCCCCTGCAATCCGCAGGGGCGTTGTTGCTGCCACGGCTTACGAGGCCGTTTCCGCCATGAGCGATGACGTCAAAGCGCCAAAAATCGAATTTCCCTGCCCGGACTACGCCATCAAGGTGATTGGCGATACCGTGGTCAATTTCCGGGACACCGTGGTCGAGATCCTTGGCAAGTACGCCAAAGTCGATCTGAAGACCCTGGCCGAACGCCAGAGCAGCACCGGCAAGTACACCACCGTGCAACTGCACATCGAAGCCACCAGCGAAGACCAGCTGCGCGATATCAACAGTGCCCTGCGCGCGACCGGTTTCGTGCACATGGTGCTGTGATGTCCACGATCCTCGGCTTCCGCGACCTCGGCCTGCTGCCCTATGAACCGGTGCTCGAAGCGATGCGTCGGTTCACCGACCAGCGCAAGCCGGGCGACGGCGACGAGATCTGGCTGGTGGAGCATCCTCCCGTGTTCACCCAGGGGCAGGCCGGCAAGGCCGAGCACCTGCTGGTGCCGGGGGACATCCCCGTGGTACAGACTGACCGCGGCGGCCAGGTGACCTACCACGGCCCTGGCCAACTGGTGGCCTACCTGATGCTGGACGTGCGCCGCCGGGGTTTCGGTGTGCGCGATCTGGTGACGCGCATCGAGCGCGCGCTGGTCGAGTTGCTCGCCAGCTACGGTGTGGAAGCGGCGGCCAAGCCCGACGCTCCGGGCGTCTATGTCGACGGGGCGAAGATCGCCTCCCTCGGCTTGCGGATTCGCAACGGCTGTTCCTTCCACGGCCTTGCCCTCAATGTGGACATGGACCTCGCGCCATTCCGCCGAATCAACCCCTGCGGGTATGCGGGGCTGGCCATGACCCAGCTGCGCGACCAGGCCGGGCCTATCGAACTCCCCGAGGTAAGGGCAAGGCTGCGCGGACAGCTGGTCAAGCACCTCGATTATGCTGAGCAGACGACCCTTGCGGGCGGAATCGACTGAATATGACTATTGTGCAAGAGCCGGTGCAAAGCACCGCCACCCCGGCCCCACGGCCGAAGGTTGAAGCCGGTGTGAAACTGCGTGGCGCCGAGAAAGTCGCGCGTATCCCGGTAAAGATCATCCCCACCGAAGAACTGCCGAAGAAGCCCGACTGGATCCGCGTGCGCATCCCGGTTTCCCCGGAAGTCGACCGGATCAAGCAACTGCTGCGCAAGCACAAGCTGCACAGCGTCTGTGAAGAGGCGTCCTGCCCGAACCTGGGCGAGTGCTTCTCCGGCGGTACCGCGACCTTCATGATCATGGGCGACATCTGCACTCGTCGCTGCCCGTTCTGCGACGTCGGCCACGGCCGGCCGAAGCCTCTGGATGTCGATGAGCCGAAGAATCTGGCCGTGGCCATCGCCGATCTGCGCCTGAAGTACGTGGTGATCACCTCGGTGGACCGCGACGACCTGCGTGACGGCGGTGCCCAGCACTTCGCCGACTGCATCCGCGAGATCCGCGCGCTATCGCCGGGCGTCCAGCTGGAAACCCTGGTGCCGGACTACCGCGGGCGCATGGACGTGGCCCTGGCCATCACTGCCCAGGAGCCGCCGGATGTGTTCAACCACAACCTTGAAACCGTACCGCGCCTGTACAAGGCCGCGCGTCCGGGTTCGGACTACCAGTGGTCGCTGACCCTGCTGGAGAAGTTCAAGGAACTGGTGCCGCATGTACCGACCAAGTCTGGCTTGATGCTCGGCCTGGGCGAGACCGACGAAGAAGTGATCGAAGTGATGCACCGCATGCGCGAGCACAACATCGACATGCTGACCCTTGGCCAGTACCTGCAGCCATCGCGCAGCCACCTGCCGGTGCAGCGCTTCGTGCACCCGGACACCTTCGCCTGGTTCGCCGAAGAAGGTTACAAGATGGGCTTCAAGAACGTCGCATCCGGCCCGTTGGTACGTTCCTCGTACCATGCCGACCAGCAGGCGCATGAGGCCAAGATCAAGCTCTGATCGGCGGCCTTGCATGAAAAAGCCCCCGCACCTGTGAAGGTGCGGGGGCTTTTTGTTGTCTGTTCGGGCCTCATCGCTGGCTCGCCAGCGATGAGGCCCGGGAGAACTCAGCGAGTCTTGAGGCTATCCAGCAGCTTATGGGTCGGATACCCATCCGCCGGCCAGCCCCGCTGTTGCTGGGCATTGCGGATCGCCTTGCGGGTGTTGGCACCGATGATGCCATCGGCGTTGCCGGCATCATGTCCGCTGGCATTGAGCAGGTCCTGCAGCTCTATACGCTCGCTGCGGCTCAGCGGTAGGTCGTCCTTCGGCCAGGCGCCACGGATGTAGCCGCCACCCTCGAAGCGCTCGCTCAGCAGGCTGACCGCCAAGGCGTAGGCCGATGAATTGTTGTACTTGAGGATGGCGCGGAAGTTATCCAGTACCAGGAACGCCGGACCGCGATAGCCTGCAGGCAGCAAAAGGGCCGCCGAGAGCTGCTCGCTACCGGCCGGAGCACGACTGCCGGCTGGCAGTTGCACGCCCAGGCGCAGCCACTCGGCGACGGTCTTGCGCTGCGCGCCGTCGGCGATCCAGTAGTCGAACCCGGCCGGCACGTTGACCTCGAAGCCCCACGGCTGGCCGCGCTGCCAGCCCGAGCTCTGCAGGTAATGGGCGGTCGAGGCGAGTGCGTCGGCGGAACTGTTCCAGATATCGCGGCGGCCATCACCGTCGAAGTCCACGGCATGGGTGTCGTAGGTGGTCGGGATGAACTGGGTCTGGCCCATGGCGCCGGCCCAGGAGCCACGCATTGCTTCCGGGGCGATATCGCCGTTTTGCAGGATCTTCAGCGCGGCCAGCAACTGCGCCTGGGCGAACGCCGGGCGGCGACCTTCATAGGCCAGGGTGGCCAGGGAGCGGATCACCGACTTGTTGCCCTGGAACTGGCCGAAATTGCTTTCCATGCCCCATACCGACACCAGTACGTTGCGTTCGACGCCATAGCGTTGCTCGATGCGCGTCAGCAGCTCCGCGTTCTGCGCGAGCAGGGCCTTGCCGTTTCGTACGCGCACCGGTGACAGCGCGCCATCGAGGTATTCCCAGACCGGGCGGGTGAACTCCGGCTGGCTGCGGTCGGCCTTGATCACATCCATGTCCGGGGTCATGCCGGCGAATACGCGGTCGAAAAGGCTCGGCGAAATACCGGCTTGCAGGGCTTGCTGGCGGAAGCTGGCCTGCCATTCGGCGAAGCTCTGTTGCGGCTGGACTTCGATATCGGCGGTGGGTGTCGGCTGGACGACGGCCGGCGCGGGCTGTACCGGCGCGATGGGCAAGGCATCGGCAGCGGTCGGGTGCTCTGCGCAGGCGACGAGCAGGATGAGACTGGAGGCAGCGGTCAGGTGGCGTAGTTGCCAGCGACGGGTAAGGCGAAAGGACATGCACGAATCCAGGTAATACAGGTCAGGTGACGACCATACCATGCCTGCGACTTTCCTGCTTTCATGCCGCCATAACGGAAGAAGCCTCCCAATCTCTCGACTGGAAGGCTTCGCGGCGGTAGCTGCCTTTGCCCTTGCCTGGGCGTTCCTGGCGACAGCGGAACAGAGGCTGGGCGATGATGGATTTGGCCTTGTTCGGCCGGGATTTTGCCGGTTTCTTGCTCATGGTGGAGGTCCTGCCTGGGTGGATTCGCGCGCACTATAGGACTGGCGAACTTCGACTGCAAGACCGTCCGTCTCACCTTATTCGGCGGGCAGCGCCAGGCGTTGCCCGGCCATCAGCAGCGACAGGCGGGTGAGGCTGGTCCACGGCGAACCCTGGGCCTGGCCCTTGATCTGTGCGTCGATGCGCTGGGCATCATGCAACAGTTGGCCCCAGCGCTGCGCCGAATGGCGTTGCAGGGCCTTGCTCATCAAGGGGCGGCGCTTGTCCCACACCGGGGGCTTGGCCTGACTGAAGGCTTTTTCCAGCGGTACCCCCTGGCTGTATTGCTGGGCCAGGCCGGTCAGTACCCGCAGTTCCCGGGCCAGCGCCCAGAGAATCACCGGTGGCTCGACCCCTTCGCCGCGCAACCCTTCGAGCATGCGCAGGGCGTGCGCAGCCTCGCCGTTGAGCACGGCGTCCACCAGGCCGAAGACGTCGAAGCGCGCGCTGTCGGCGACGGCGGATTGCACCGTTTCCACGGTGATGGTACTGCCGTCAGCGAGCAGCTTGAGCTTTTCGATTTCCTGGGCGGCGGCCAGCAGGTTGCCTTCGACCCGCGCGGCGATCAGTTCTACCGCGTCGCGCTGGGCGGCCAGTCCGGCCTGGGACAGGCGCTGGTTGATCCATTGCGGCAGTTGCTGAGTGTCCACCGGCCAGATCTGGATGAACTGAACCTGCGGGCCTTCGACCAGCGCCTTGCCCCACTTGGTCTTCTGCGCGCTGCCGTCGAGCTTGGGCAGGCTGATCAGCAGCAGGGTATCGTCGGCGGGGCGCGAGCAATACTCGATCAGTGCTGCGGCACCTTTGTCGCCGGGCTTGCCGGACGGCAGGCGCAGCTCAAGCACGCGTTTCTGGGCGAACAGCGAGAGGCTGGCGCCGGCCTGGAGCAGGGTGCCCCAATCGAAGTTGGCGTCGGCGCTGAACACCTGGCGTTCGTCGAAGCCTTGCTGGCGTGCCGCCTGGCGGATGGCATCGGCAGCCTCCTGGCACAGCAGCGGGTCGTCGCCACTGACTACGTAGACCGGGGCGAGGGCGCCTTGCAGGTGCTTGTTGAGTTGGGCAGGGGCAAGTTTCATAAAGAAATCGGGGCGCCGAGGCGCCCCGTTCAGGCTCAGTGGGCCGGGATTTCCAGCGGTGATTGCTGGGGTTGGGCATCCTGGGCGCGTTGTGCCGCTTCCAGGGCTGCCGCTTCCGCCTTGGCGCGTTCGTCAGCCTTGGCCTGAAGCTCGTCCAAGTGTGCTGGCGTCAGTAGCTGCAGACGCAGGACCATTTTCTGTACCAGGTCGCGACGCATTTCCTTGCGCAACTGGGTCGCTTCCTGGCCAGAGCCGGTGATGTTGTTGCCGTCGTGCACGTAGATCTTCTGCACTTCCAGCTTGTCGCTGAGCAGGACGCTGTTGTTCTGACCCTGGATGTCATAGGACAGAACGGTCTGCAGTTCGTACTCCACCGAGCGACCGGAGCCGGAATAGCTGGCGGCCCGTTGGGACTCAGCCTCATTGGTCAGCACCAGCTTGTAGGGTGCGCCGGCGTGCACATTGACGCCGCTGTTCTTCAGGACGTTACGCAGTTGGGTGACCGTCTCGCCGTAGGCGTTGCGCGCACTCAGGTCGAGTTCCTTGATCGCCAATTCGTTGGTGCCGGTACCGCGCAGGTGAAAACCGCAGGCGCTGAGCATTACGGCCAGGCCCATCACCAGCAGATTGCGTTTGATCATCTTGTTGCTCCCTGGAAACCTTGGGGGACTTGTCTGTGCAGGCGCCCCGAAGGGCGCCCGCTCCTGTCAGTTGGCGACGATGTTGACCAGCTTGCCGGGAACCACGATGACCTTGCGGATCGTCAGGCCTTCGGTGAAGCGCAGCACGTTCTCGTTGGTACGGGCGGCAGCCTCGACTTCCTCGCGGCTGGCGCTGGCCGGCATTTCGATCTGGCCGCGCAGCTTGCCGTTGACCTGGATGACCAACTGGAGGCTGTCCTGGACCAGGGCGCTTTCGTCCACCACTGGCCAGTTGGCGTCGATGGCGGCGCCTTCTTGGCCGAGGCTGGTCCACAGCTGGTGGCTGATGTGCGGGGTGATCGGGGCGAGGATCAGGGTCGCGGCTTCGAGGCCTTCCTGGATCAGGGCGCGGTCCAGTTCGGTGGCTTGCGAGGCCTTTTCCAGCACGTTCATCAGGGTCATCACCTGGGCGATGGCGGTGTTGAACTTGTGGTGCTGGCCGACATCGATGCTGGCCTGGCGGATCGCCGAGTGGGTGGCGCGGCGCACGGCTTTCTGTGCGTCGTCCAGCGCGGAGAAGTCAGCCTTGGCCGGCAGGCCCTGGCCGACGTGAGCCTGGGCCAGGCGCCAGACGCGGCGCAGGAAGCGGCTGGCACCCTCGACGCCGGAGTCGGACCATTCCAGGCTCATGTCGGGCGGCGAGGCGAACATCATGAACAGGCGGCAGGTGTCGGCGCCGTAGGCATCGATCATGGCTTGCGGGTCGACGCCGTTGTTCTTCGACTTGGACATCTTCTCGGTGCCGCCGATTTCCACCGGCAGGCCGTCGGTCTTCAGGCGGGCGCCAATGATCTTGGCCTTGGCATCGCGCTCGATCTCGACGTCGGCCGGGTTGAACCAGTCCTTGCCGCCGTTGCTGGCGACGCGGTAGTAGGTCTCGGCGACCACCATGCCTTGGGTCAGCAGGTTCTTGAACGGCTCGTTGGAGCTGACCAGGCCTTCGTCGCGCATCAGCTTGTGGAAGAAGCGTGCATAGAGCAGGTGCAGGATGGCGTGTTCGATACCGCCGATGTACTGGTCCACCGGCAGCCAGTGGTTGGCCGCTTTCGGATCGACCAGGCCACCTTCGTAGTTCGGCGATGCGTAGCGGGCGAAGTACCAGGACGACTCGACGAAGGTGTCCATGGTGTCGGTTTCGCGCTTGGCCGCAGTGCCGCATTTCGGGCAGGTGCACTCGTAGAACTCGGGCATGCGCGCCAGTGGCGAACCGGCGCCGTCCGGCACCACGTTCTCCGGCAGGGTTACCGGCAACTGGTCTTCCGGCACTGGCACGTCGCCGCAGGATGGGCAGTGGATGATCGGGATCGGGCAGCCCCAGTAGCGCTGGCGGCTGATGCCCCAGTCGCGCAGGCGGAACTGGGTGCGCGACTTGCCGAGCTCCTTGCTGATCAGTGCGGCTTCGATGGCGTCGAAGGCGCCGGCGAAGTCCAGGCCGTCGAATTCGCCGGAGTTGATCAGCTGGCCATGCTCGCCGTAGGCGGCCTGCCATTCGCTGCCGACTTCATCGCCGGCGCTGGTGCGGACCACGGCCTTGATCGGCAGCTGGTACTTGGTGGCGAACTCGAAGTCGCGCTCGTCGTGGGCCGGAACGGCCATGACTGCACCGTCGCCGTAGTGCATCAGCACGTAGTTGGCGATCCATACCGGCAGTTGTTCGCCGGTCAGCGGATGACGGACACGCAGGGAAGTGGCGACGCCTTTCTTTTCCTGTGTGGCGATGTCGGCTTCGGCGACGCTGCCGCTCTTGCACTCGTCGATGAACGCCTGCAGCGCCGGGTTGCCCTGGGCGGCGAGGGTGGCCAGCGGGTGCTCGGCGGCGACGGCGACGTAGGTGGCGCCCATCAGCGTGTCGGGACGGGTGGTGAAGACTTTCAGGGCACCGGCTTCGCCAATGCTCGCTTCATCGTAGGGGAACTGTACTTCCATGCCACGGGACTTGCCGATCCAGTTGCGCTGCATGGTCTTGACCTGTTCCGGCCAGCCCGGCAGCTCGTCGAGGCTTTCCAGCAGCTCGTCGGCGTAGTCGGTGATCTTGAAGTAGTACATCGGGATCTCGCGCTTCTCGATCAGCGCGCCCGAACGCCAGCCACGGCCGTCGATGACCTGCTCGTTGGCCAGTACGGTCTGGTCAGCCGGGTCCCAGTTCACAGTGCCGTTCTTGCGGTAGATCACGCCTTTTTCGAACAGGCGGGTGAACAGCCACTGCTCCCAGCGGTAGTAGTCCGGCTTGCAGGTGGTGACTTCGCGGGACCAGTCGATCGCCAGGCCCAGGCTTTTCAGCTGGGCTTTCATGTAGGCGATGTTCTCGTAGGTCCACTTGGCCGGCGCGACGTTGTTCTTCATCGCGGCGTTTTCCGCCGGCATGCCGAAGGCGTCCCAGCCCATCGGCTGCAGGACGTTCTTGCCCTGCATGCGTTGGTAGCGTGCGATCACGTCGCCGATGGTGTAGTTGCGCACGTGGCCCATGTGTAGCTTGCCGCTCGGGTACGGGAACATCGACAGGCAGTAGTAGGTGTCCTTGCCTGGCTGTTCACTGACTTCAAAAGACTTGTGCTCGTCCCAGTAGGACTGGGCGGCGGCTTCGATTTCGCGGGGCTGATAGTGTTCGTGCATGGCTACTTTGCGCTGAGAAATGGGAGACCTTATCCAGGCTGGTCCAGGACCGTTTTCGCCCGGCAATCCGGTGTCAAGAGTGAACGCCGTAGCATACATGACCCCCAATGGTCGTGGGAAACCTTGATTGCATCGTTGGCCCTTGCCCGAGCCCGTTGGTCGCGGCATCCGGCCCGTTTCACGGGTGACGCTAAGCTCAGGTGTGGGGGAGATGAATTTTATCTTCAATGAGGTGAACGGATGGGAGAGTCGCAACAGCAAGCACCGAAACCGGAAACCTACCAACGCCTGATCGACCGCTTGGGACTGGCCCTGGACATGGCCCGCACTGCGGCGCGGTTGCGCGATGAAATGCCCGCTGAACTGGAGCTGCGCGGCCTGAGCCGGGCCGAACTCGAGGTCATCAGGGCCTGGCTGGAGGCCGCTCCGGCACGTGGGCAGAAGGTTTCCGTGGTGGTACCCCCGGAAGAAGCGCCGATCCCTGGCCGGGTTGTCTGGCTGAAGGACAAGGCGCGCTCCGCTGCAGCGCTCAAATCCAGAACGCTGCAGTTCAAATAATCGTTCGGGATATCAACGGCGCAGGATGGAGTGCGCCACGCGGGATTCCTTTACGTCTGAACGGCGCCCGGCACCTGTTGCCAGGCGCCGATTTCTCTTAGGCTTCGGGCACTTTCATGGAGATGTCCGATGCCCCTTCGCTTTTTCATCAAACAATGGTTGATGCCGCCAGGCATCTTTCTCTTGCTGCTGCTCGCGGCGTGGTGGCTGCGCAGGTCCTGGCCGCGCACCGCACGCCTGTATTTCATCGCCGGACTGGGCGGGGTGTGGCTGATGAGCCTGCCGGTGGTGGTGCAGCACCTGGCACAGCGGATCGAGACCGTACCGGCGTTGCGCATGGAGGAATGGGCCGGGTTGGCCGGGCGTGCCGACGCCATCGTCGTCCTTGGTTCCGGACGCGAGCGCGGTGATCCGGCCTGGGGTACGCAGGACCAGCCTACCGGTGTGGCCCTGGAGCGCATGCGCTATGCCGCGCAACTGGCCAAGGCGTCCGGGCTGCCGGTGTTGACCAGTGGTGGCCTGCACTATGGTTCGCCTCCCAGCGAGGCGCGTTTGATGGCGGATTCGATGCAGCGGGATTTCGGTGTGTCGGTGCGCTGGCTGGAGGAGGAGAGCCACACCACCTGGGAAAATGCCGAATTGAGTGCGGCCGTGCTGCTGCCGCAGGGGATCAAGCGGGTGGTCGTCGTCACCCAGGCCTGGCACATGCCGCGTTCGGTCTGGAGTTTCCAGCAGGCGGGGTTTGAAGTGGTGCCGGCGCCCGTGGGCTTCATGGGCATCGATCACGGCCGCCCGTTCGGCGGCTGGCTGCCGGATGCCAAGGCCATGTGGCAGAACGGGCAGTTGTTCAATGAAGCGATTGGACTGATTGGCTATCGGGTTTTCTATTGAGGCAAGACAGTCAGCCTTCTTGTGCATTCAAGGGCCAATCGCTGGCAAGCCAGCGATGAGGCCATCAGCCAAAGCGCAGATCAGACGGTCTTGGCGATCCGGCTGGTTACCAGTGCCCAGCCCAGCAGCACGATGCAGAGAATCGTCAGCGGCCACGAACGCCATTGCAGGTACGGCGTGAGCTGCTGCATCGGCACGACCTCGCCATACAGGATCGCCCGCTCGAACTGCGGGATCTGCGCGGTGATGCGACCGAACGGATCGATCAGCCCGGTCACGCCATTGTTGGTCGCGCGGATCATCCAGCGGCCGGCTTCCAGGGCACGCATCTGCGCCATCTGCAGGTGTTGCAGCGGGCCGATGGACTTGCCGAACCAGGTGTCGTTGCTGATGGTCAGGAGGATGTCGCTGCGCGCCGCGAGGCTGGCCGCCAGTTCCGGGTAGACCACTTCGTAGCAGATGAATGGCGCCAACTGGTAACCCTTGGCCTGGAGCAGCGCCTGGTCGGCGGGGCCCCGGGCGAAGTCGGACATCGGCAGATCGAAGAACTCGATCAGGCCGCGCAGCAGGTCCTGCAGCGGCACGTATTCGCCGAACGGCACCAGCTTTTGCTTGAGGTAAGTGCCATCCCCTTCGCCGATGGCTGTGATGCCGTTGAAGTAGCGGCGCTGGCCGTGTTCGAGCTGGCGCACCGGTACCCCGGTGATCAGCGCGGCATGGCGGTCTGCGGCGAAGCCGCTCATCATGTCCAGGTATCCCTGCACCGTGTCTTTGAACACCGGCACTGCGGTTTCCGGCCAGACGATGAGGTCCACCGGTTTGCTGGTGAAACTCATGTCGCGATACAGCTCCAGCTGCTTGCGCAGTTCGCTGGGTTCCCACTTCAGGCTCTGTTCAATGTTGCCCTGGATCGCTGCGACCCGCAGCGGATCGCCGGACGGCACGGTCCAGGCATGCCCCTTGAGTGCCAGGCCAACGGCCCAAGGGCCGACCAACAGGACGATGCCCGCCGCCAGGAACGACTTGCGCTGGCGCAGGCGGTGCAGGTTGCACAGCAGCGCGGCGCTCAGGGCCAGTATGAAGGAAATCAGCCACATGCCGCCCAGTGGCGCCAGCCCTGCCAGGGGGCCGTCGAGCTGGCTGTAGCCTGCGTAGAGCCAGGGGAAGCCGGTGAGGAACCAGCCGCGGAAGGCTTCCTGTGCCAGCCACAGCGCAGCGAAACCGAGGGCGTCGGCCAGCGGGGCTTCGTTACGGCGCAGCCAGCGTGCCCAAACCCAGGCGGGCAAGGCGAAGAACCAGGCGATGGCAGCGAAGAACGCCAGCATCAATCCACCCGCGAGCAATGCCGATGCGCCGCCGTAGGTGTGGATGCTGACGTAGATCCACCAGGTACCGGCGGCGAACAGTCCGAAGCCGTAGCACCAGCCGCGGCCCAGGGCCTGGCGGGGGCTCAGCTCGCGCAGGCCGAGGTAGAACAGGCCCAGCGCCACCAGGGCCAGCGGCCAGATGTCGAACGGGGCCAGGGTCAGGGTGGTCAGGGCGCCGGCCGCCACGGCCAGCAGGTTACCGGGCCAGCCGGGGCGGGAAATCCAGCGCATGGTTGTCCTTAACGGGTGACTGGGGTCAGGCGCAGCAAGTGTATCCGGCGGCTGTCGGCGTTGAGGATACGGAAGCGATAAGGCCCGATTTCGGTGGTTTCATTACGTTTGGGCAGGTGGCCGAACGCGCTCATGACCAGGCCGCCGACGGTGTCGAACTCATCGTCGGAGAACTCGCTGTCGAAGAACTCGTTGAAGTTCTCGATCGGCGTCAGCGCCTTGATCAGGAAGTCACCGCTTGGAAGCGGCTTGATGTAGCTGTCTTCCTCGACATCGTGCTCGTCTTCGATATCGCCGACGATCTGCTCCAGCACGTCCTCGATGGTCACCAGGCCAGCCACGCCGCCGTATTCGTCGATGACGATGGCCATGTGGTTGTGGTTGGCGCGGAACTCGCGCAGCAGCACGTTGAGGCGCTTGGACTCGGGCACGAAGGTCGCCGGACGCAGCAGGTCCTTGATGTTGAAGCTCTCGCCGTTCTCCTTGAGGATCAGCGGCAGGAGGTCCTTGGCCAGCAGGACGCCGAGGACATCGTCGTGGCTTTCACCCACCACCGGGTAGCGCGAGTGCGCGGCTTCGATGATCGCCGGGAGGAACTCCCGTGGCGACTGCGACGCCTTGATGCTGATCATCTGCGAACGCGGGACCATGATGTCGCGAACCTGCAGGTCCGCGACCTGGATGGCACCTTCGACGATGGTCAGGGCTTCGCTGTCGAGCAGCTTGTTCTGGTGCGCTTCTCGCAGCAGCTCGAGGAGCTCCTGGCGGTTTTTCGGCTCATGGGCAAAAGCCTGGGTCAGCTTGCCCAGCCAGGACTTTTGCCCGTTGCTCGATCGATCTTCGCTCATGGCGGTTACTCGTGATCCTTGCAGATATCAGTGTGAGGGGTGTCGTCTTCGTCGTCGGCGTAAGGGTCCGGATGACCCAGTTCGGCAAGCAACGTTCGTTCCAGTGCTTCCATTTCCTCGGCCTCATCGTCGTCGATGTGGTCGTAGCCCAGCAGGTGCAGGCAACCGTGGATGACCAGGTGCGCCCAGTGAGCCTCGAGGGATTTGCCTTGCTCGGCGGCTTCGCGCTCGACCACCGCGACGCAGATGACCAGGTCACCCAGCAGCGGGATGTCGAGCATGTCGTCGGGCACGTCGGCGGGGAAGGACAACACGTTGGTGGCGTAGTCCTTGTGCCGGTAGGTGTGGTTGAGCTCGCGGCCTTCGGCTTCGTCGACCAGGCGAATGGTCATCTCCGAGTCGGCGCTGCGCTGGCGCAGGGCGAGCTCGCACCAGCGGCGGAACAGGGCTTCATCGGGCGCGGCGGCTTCGGTCGCGACTTGCAGGTCCAGTTCAAGCATCGCGTCGGGCGCCCTCGGCCTTGGCCTGCTCGCCATCGAAGCGCTCGTAGGCTTCGACGATGCGTTGCACCAGCGGATGGCGCACCACGTCCTTGGGCTGGAAATGGGTGAAGCTGATGCCCGGCACGTCCTTGAGCACCTGGATGACATGGGCCAGGCCCGACTTGGTGCCTTTGGGCAGGTCGACCTGGGTGATGTCGCCGGTGATCACGGCGGTGGAGCCGAAACCGATGCGGGTGAGGAACATCTTCATCTGCTCGACGGTGGTGTTCTGGCTTTCGTCGAGGATGATGAAGCTGTTGTTCAGGGTGCGGCCGCGCATGTAGGCCAGCGGCGCGATCTCGATCACCTGGCGCTCGATCAGCTTGGCCACGTGTTCGAAGCCGAGCATCTCGTAGAGTGCGTCGTAGAGCGGGCGCAGGTACGGGTCGATCTTCTGTGCAAGGTCGCCGGGCAGGAAGCCGAGCTTTTCGCCCGCCTCGACCGCCGGGCGTACCAGCAGGATGCGCCGTACCTGTTCGCGCTCCAGCGCGTCCACCGCGCAGGCCACGGCCAGGTAGGTCTTGCCGGTACCGGCGGGGCCGATGCCGAAGTTGATGTCGTTGCCGAGGATTTCCTTGACGTAGCGCTGCTGGTTGAGGCCGCGCGGACGAATGGCGCCCTTGCGCGTGCGCAGCGAAACGCTGACTTCGTTGTGTGCCGGGTTTTCCAGCGCTTCGACCGAGGACTCCTGGAGGTACAGGTGGACCGTTTCCGGCGACAGCTCGGTGGCCTTGGTCTCGCGGTAGAGACGGCGCAGGAGTTGTTCGGCGGTGGAGGTGACCCGCGGCTCGCCGATCAGCTCGAACTGGTTGCCGCGATTGCGGATCTCGATGGCCAGGCGTTGTTCGATCAGGCGCAGGTGCTCGTCGAACTGTCCGCACAGGTTGGCGAAGCGGTGAGCCTCGAAGGGCTCGAGAATGAAACGATGGGGTTCGATGGGTGCGTTCAAGGTTGTTTTAAGCCGCCCTTGGGCAAGAAATATGAGGTCAAGGATAACGCCGACTGCACAGCCGCGAAAGCGCTGAAACGATCAATGGATTATCGCAGCGCAAGTTGACGAAACGGTTATGTCGCCGCGGCCGGGATCCCTGGCCCTTGTGGTATGATTCGTGCCCTTTATTTGCCAGCCATCCGTTCCTGACGACCATGTCCAAGCGCGAAGCCCCCATCTACAAAGTGATCTTCCTCAATCAGGGCCAGGTGTTCGAGATGTACGCCAAGCAGATCTACCAGAGCGACCTCTGGGGTTTCCTGGAGATCGAGGAGTTCGTCTTCGGCGAACGCACCCAGGTGGTGGTCGATCCGAGCGAGGAGAAGCTCAAGGCGCAGTTCGAGGGGGTGACCCGCAGCTTCGTGCCAATGCACTCGATCGTGCGCATCGATGAAGTGGAGCGGCTCGGCACACCGAAGATCAGCGAGGCCAAGGGAACTGGCAATGTCATGCCGTTCCCCATGCCGATGCCGGACAGATAAGAGGCGTCAGGGCAATGGCGCGAAGGGCGTGCGACCGTCGACGGTCTGCAGCTCCAGCAGGTACTTGCGGAAGATCTGCCCCAGCACCTGGGTGGCGGTTTCCAGCTCATCGCGCTGCATCTGCCCCGACACCTGGTCGGCCAGGTCCAGTGCATCCTCGGCGCCGTTGACCGCCGCCATCTTCAGCACGATGTAGGCCTGGATGTTGTTCGCCGGCACGCCTTCACCGCGATAGAACATGGTGCCGAGCTTGAACTGCGCGTCGGCGTGGCCCTGCAGCGAGGCCTGTTCAAAGAAGTTCAGCGCCTGGTTGAGGTCGCGCGGGGTGTTCTTGCCCTCATAGTAGAAGTCGCCCAGTTCGTACTGGGCTTGGGCGTCACCGGATTGCGCGGCTTGCTTGCAGCGGTTCACGGCGTCGGCGAGCTCTTCGGGAGACGTGTTGAGGGTGCAGCGGCCCGTGGTGGGGATCAGCAACGAGTTACCGCCGCTCGCCGCAATGGCCAGCAGGGGCTGAAGTAGCAACAGGCAGCCCAGGGCGAGGGCGCGGCCGGCGCGGTTCATGGTGATCGACTTACCTCTGCAAAGCTGCGGCCAATGTGTGTCTGGTGGCACATTATGGGTTAAGCAGCGCCAACCTTACAAAGTCTTTACCAGAATTTCTGCCAATCAGGCGCAATTGTTGCGCCAGCTTGAGGTGGATTCTTACAAGAAAGGGGCGGAAGACTTACAAGTCTTCCGCCCCTTTCCTTTTGGGCCCGCTTTGCGGTCCCAAAGATTACTTCAGCTTGGCAAACGCCCGCTCTGCCGCATCCAGGGTGATCTTCAGCTCGGTCTCGCCATGGGCGATCGAGGTGAAGCCGGCTTCGAAGGCGCTCGGCGCCAGGTACACGCCGCCTTCCAGCATCAGGTGGAAGAAGCGCTTGAAACGCTCGACATCGCTGCCCATCACGTCTTCGAAGGTGACGATGTCATCGGCGCCGGTGAAGTACAGGCCGAACATGCCGCCCGCCTGGGTGGTGACGAACGGTACGCCCGCCGCATCGGCGCGCTGTTGCAGGCCGTCCAGCAGGCGGGTGGTGAAGGCGCTCAACTCGTCGTGGAAGCCAGGGCGGCTGATCAGCTTCAGGGTGGTCAGGCCGGCGGCCATGGCCAGCGGGTTACCCGACAGGGTGCCGGCCTGGTACACCGGCCCCAGTGGCGCGATCTGCTCCATGACCTGGCGCTTGCCGCCGAAACAGCCCACCGGCATGCCGCCGCCGACGATCTTGCCGAAGGTCGACAGGTCCGGGGTCACGCCGTAGTGGGCCTGGGCACCGCCGAGGGCGACGCGGAAACCGGTCATCACTTCGTCGAAGATCAGCACCACGCCGTGCTGGTCGCACAGGCTGCGCAGGCCTTCGAGGAAGCCCGGTGCCGGCGGCACGCAGTTCATGTTGCCGGCGACCGGTTCGACGATGATGCAGGCCACTTGCTGGCCGACGTCGGCGAGGGTCTTGGCGACGGCGTCGATGTCGTTGAATGGCAGGGTCAGGGTGTGTTTGGCGAAGTCTGCAGGCACGCCGGCGGAGCTCGGCACGCCCTGGGTCAGCAGGCCGGAGCCGGCTTTCACCAGCAGGCTGTCGGAGTGACCGTGGTAGCAGCCTTCGAACTTGATGATGCTGTCGCGACCGGTGTAGCCACGGGCCAGGCGGATGGCGCTCATGGTCGCCTCGGTGCCGGAGCTGACCATGCGCACCATCTCCATCGACGGCACCAGCGAGCAGACCAGGTCGGCCATCTCGGTTTCCATGGCGGTCGGCGCGCCGTAGGACAGGCCGTGGACCAGTTGCTTGCGCACCGATTCCAGCACGTCCGGATGGCCGTGGCCGAGGATCATCGGGCCCCAGGAGCCGACGTAGTCGACGTAGCGCTTGTCGTCTTCATCGGTGACGTAGGCGCCTTCGGCATGCTTGAAGAACAGCGGCGTGCCGCCCACGCTGCGGAAGGCGCGGACCGGCGAGTTGACGCCGCCTGGAATGTGTTTCTGGGCGCTGGCGAACAGGCTTTCGGAACGGGACATTAAGGTCTCTCTCTCGAATCAGGAATTAGGGAACAGGGCGTTGAAGGCGCGCGCGCGACGGGTGACTTCCTGGGCGCTATCGGCGCCGAACAGGCCGTGGATCACCGCCAGCAGGTCGGCACCGTGCTCGACCAGCGGCGGGGCGTTGTCCAGGGTCACGCCGCCGATCACCGTGATCGGCAGCTTGACCCGGGCCTTGGCCTCGCCCAGCAGGGCCAGGTCGGCCGCTGGCGCGCCGGGCTTGGTCACCGAGTTGAAGAAGCGCCCGAAGGCGACATAGCTGGCGCCTTCGGCGGCGGCCTGCTCGGCCAGGTCGAGCCGGGCGTGGCAGGTGGAGCCGATGATTGCGTCCTTGCCGAGCAAGGTGCGCGCCGGGGTCAGCGGGCCGTCGGTCTGCCCCAGGTGCACGCCGACGCCGAGGCGCGCGGCCAGTTCGGCGTCGTCGTTGATGATCAGGCGGGTCTTGTAGCGCTCGCACAGGTGCAGCAGGGCTTCGGCCTCACGCAGTCGTTGCGCCTGGTTGTCGCTCTTGTCGCGGTATTGCAGCAGGGTCACGCCGCCATCCAGGGCCGCTTCGACATAAGGAAGAAACCGCCCGGCCAGCAACTGGCTGTCGGTGATGGCATACAAACCGCGGAGCTTCATCACAGGCGCCTCACAGCGTTCATCATTGATTGTCAGGAACAGAAATCCAGGGGCAGGCGGCGGGGCACGTACTGGCCCTTGCCCAGTTGTTCGGCGTCGCGCAGGGTCCGCCAGGTGTAGTCCAGGGCCGAGCGCACGGCGCTTTGCAGTTGCTCGCCCAGGGCCAGGCGACCGGCCAGGGCGCTGGCCAGGGTGCAGCCGGAGCCGTGATAGCTGCCCGGCAGGCGCTGGCAGGTCCAGGTGTGGCGCTGGCCGTCGCGGCTGTACAGGCGGTTGTGGATCTCGGTTTCGTCGCCGTGGCCGCCGGTGATCAGCAGGTGCTCGACGAAGGGCAGCAGCTTCTCCGCGCATTCGTCGGCGCTGCCGTCCGGCAGTTCGGCGAGGATGCGCGCTTCCGGCAGGTTCGGCGTGGCGATGGTGGCCAGCGGCAGCAGGCGCTCGCGCATGGCGTAGCCGACTTCGTCCTTGCCCAGGCGGCCGCCACCACCGGCGCGCAGCACTGGGTCGCAGACCAGCGGCAGGTGCGGATGGGCGCTGATCAGCTCGACGACGGTGTCGACCATTTCCAGCGAGCCGAGCATGCCCAGCTTGACGGCGGCGACCTGCGAGTCGGCGAGGACGATGTTGGCCTGGGCCAGCACCCACTCGCGGTCGAGCACGCGGAAATCTTGCACATTGACGGTATCCTGCACGGTCAGGGCGGTCACGGCCGGAGCGGCGTGACAGCCTTGGGCGATCAGGGCTTCGATATCTGCCTGCAGGCCGGCGCCGCCACTGGGGTCGTGGCCGGAGAGACAGAGGACAACGGGGCGGGAGCTGTAGGTATTCATAGGTGCGCGAGCTTACCACCAAACGCCGGGGGCGGGACGGCCGTCGTTGCGGAGCTTTCTGATCGATTGGTCAGGTCATTTCGCTGGATTCGCTGAAATGACCGTGGTAGAGCCGCTGCTGTCGATTTTTGCCTGGCTGCCGCTCGGGCGAAACGGCTATGCTAGCGCGCTTTGAAAATGACATCAGGCACCGGCGGATCCCGTCGCCTCAAGGGACTGGAGGTAACGCGACGCGACCGCTGGGCCACGCTGGGGCTGTATGCGCTATCTGCTGATCGTTCTGCTGGGCTGGCTGCCCTTGCTGGCCGGGGCCGTCGACATCGACGACTCGACCCGAAACCTGTCCCTGGGCCGCGTCATGCAGGTGTTCGAGGACCCGGATGGCAGTGCCTCCATCGCGCAGGTCAGCGCGCCGTCCTTTGCCCGTCAATTCAAGCCGCACCACGCTGAGGTGCTCAACGCCGGCTACTCGTCCTCGGTGTTCTGGCTCAAGGTCGACCTTCACTACCTCGCCATGCCCGAGGCCGCGCCGCGCATCTGGTTGCTGGAACTGGCCTATCCACCGCTGGACCATCTCGAACTCTACCTGGCGGACGCCAATGGTCAGTATCGCTTGGTGCAGCGCACCGGCGATGCCTTGCCCTACGCCAGCCGGCAGATCGAGCAGGGCAACTACCTGTTCGAGTTGCCAATGCGTCCGGACCAGTCCCTGACTGCCTACCTGCGTCTGCAAAGCGAAGGTTCCATCCAGGCACCGCTCAGCCTGTGGTCGACCCAGGCCTACATCGAGGCGCAGCCGGCGAAGATCTACGTACTCGGGCTGATTTACGGCGTGCTCTTGGGCATGCTGGTCTACAACCTGTTCATCTACCTCAGCGTGCGCGACACCAGTTACCTCTGGTACATCCTCTATATCGCCTCGTTCGGTCTCTACCAGTTGTCGGTCAACGGCGCCGCGGTCGCCTATTTCTGGCCGTCCAGCCCGTGGTGGGCGAACGCCGCCACGCCGTTGTTCATCGGCGCGGCGGGGCTGTGCGGCTGTCAGTTCGCTCGCCGCTTCCTGCAGATGGCCCGCCATAGCCGGGCGTTCGATCGGGTCCTGCAAGGCCTGGTGACCTGTTCGGCGCTGGTGATGGTCATGGCGCTGGCGTCTGGCTATGGCCTGGCCTTGCGCCTGGCCACTCTGCTGGCTCTGGCTTTCACCCTGTGCATCTTCGCCGCCGGGCTGTTCGCCTGGTGGCGAGGTTTGCGCGTGGCACGCTATTTCATCATCGCCTGGTCGGCCTTCCTGCTGGGCGGGCTGGTCAACACCCTGATGGTCCTGGGCCATCTGCCGAACATCTTCCTGACCATGTACGCCAGCCAGATTGGCGCGGCTGTGGAGGTGTGCCTGTTGTCCCTGGCCCTTGCCGACCGGATCAACGCCATGCGCGAGGAGCGCGCCCGGGTGTTACGCGACACCGGCAACAAGCTGAAATCGCTCAACCAGCAACTGGCCCACAGCAACCACCTCAAGGACCAGTTCCTCGCCACCGTCACCCACGAGCTGCGCACGCCGATGAATGGGGTGATCGGCTCCCTGGAATTGATGCAGACCCTGCCCATGGGCGCGGAACTCGGTCTGTATCAGCACACTGCCAGTATCGCGGCGCAGGACATGATGCGCATGGTCGACGACATCCTTATCCTCAGCGAACTCCAGGCCGGGCGCCTGCAAGCCCAGAACGACGCCTTCAGCCTGCGCGGACTGGTCCAGGAGTTGCGCACGCGCTTCATCTCGCCAGCCATGGACAAGGACCTGTTGCTGCATCTGGATGTTGCCGACGACCTGCCGGACCGCCTGCTTGGCGACCGGCGCAAGTTGGCGCTGTGCCTGGGCTATTTGCTGGACAACGGCATCAAGTTCACCCACCGCGGAGGCGTCAGCCTGCAGGTGCGGGGCCACGCCAGTCAGCAGGTGCTGGCGCTGACCTGCACGGTGCGCGACAGCGGCATAGGCTTCGTCAACCTCGATGACGCCCTGCTGTACCAGCGCTTCTTCCAGGTCGACGGCTCCATGAGCCGTGAATACGGCGGCCTGGGAATCGGTCTGGCGATCTGCCGCAAGCTCGCCGAACTGCTCGGCGCGCATCTGCGCCACAGCTCGGTACCGGGGCAGGGCAGCAGCTTTGAGCTGAGCGTGGCGCTGGCCGTCGCGGTGCCGCTGGACAGGGGACAAATCGCACCGGGTTAGGCGTTTTTGTCACTTTGTGTCAGGGGGTGGGCGTGATTCACTGGATTTTTCAGACACGTCCTATCGATCAGGAGCCTCGGATGAACCTGCATCAGTACGCTGAAACCCACGAAGTGACCAACCAGCCGCCGCCCCTCGACGGTGCCAACCTCTACCGCCTCGACCTGCCGCTGCAGGAGTGGGGGCGCAGGTTCGGGGCCGGTTGGGCCGAGGCGCGGATCGATGCGTACGGGGCCCTGGCCGGCGGACCGCTGATGGAGGCCGGTTTCCTCGCCAACCAGAACAAGCCGCAGTTCGCCAGCCATGACCGCTTCGGTCACCGCATCGACCTGGTGGAGTTCCACCCGGCGTATCACCAGCTGATGCGCACGGCCATCGAGCACGGCCTGCCGTCCCTGCCGTGGCGCGAGCCGCAGGACGGCGCCCATGTCGCCCGCGCCAGCCTGACCTACCTGCACAGCCAGGCCGAAGCCGGCAGCGGCTGTCCGTTGACCATGACCTTCGCCGCCGTGCCGGCCCTGAAGCTGCAGCCGGAGTTGGCCGAGTACTGGCTGCCCAAGGTCCTCGCCACCGAATACGACCCGCGCAATGTCGGCGATCGGCACAAGGCCGGCGTGACCATCGGCATGGCCATGACCGAGAAGCAAGGCGGCACCGATGTCCGCGCCAACACCACCCGCGCTTACCCGGTGGGCGCGCCGGGCCCGGGCCAGGCCTATGAACTGGTGGGCCACAAGTGGTTCTGCTCGGCGCCGATGTGCGATGCCTTCCTCACCCTGGCGCAGACCGACAAGGGCCTGAGCTGCTTCCTCCTGCCGCGCCATCGCCCGGACGACCAGCGCAACCAGTTCTACATCCAGCGCCTGAAGAACAAGCTGGGCAACTGGTCCAACGCCTCCAGCGAAGTGGAATTCCGTGGTGCCCTGGCCTGGATGATCGGCGAGGAAGGCCGTGGCGTGCCGACCATCATCGAGATGGTGGCCATGACCCGCTTCGACTGCATGGTCGGTTCCAGCGCCCTGATGCGCCAGGCCCTGACCCAGGCCGCGCACCACTGCGCCCATCGCTCGGTAGGCGGCCGGGTCCTGGCCGAGCAGCCGCTGATGCAGAACGTGCTCGCCGACCTCGCCCTGGAAAGCGAAGCGGCGCTGGCCCTGAGCCTGCGCATGGGCCAGGCCCTCGATCACCTCGACGATCCGCAGCAGGCGCACTTCTCGCGGCTGGTCACGGCGGTGGGCAAGTACTGGATCTGCAAGCGGGCCCCCGCCATGATCAACGAGGCGGCCGAATGCATGGGCGGCGCCGGCTACGTCGAGGACAGCATCCTCCCGCGCCTGTATCGCGAGGCGCCGGTGAACTCCACCTGGGAAGGTTCCGGCAACGTGCAGTGCCTGGATGTGCTGCGTGCCCTGTCCAAGGAGCCGGGGGTATTGGAAAGCCTGTTCATCGAACTGGGTGACGGCCATGGTGATCGCCGCCTGGCTGCCCATATCGCCGGTCTCAAGGCCGCCTTCGCCGACACTGGCGATATCCAGTACCGAGCCCGCCAACTGACCGAGGACATTGCCATCGGCCTGCAAGCCAAGCTTTTGCTGGAGGCAGGCAACGCTACGGTCAGCGATGCCTTCATCGGCAGTCGCCTGGGCCAGGGCGGCCGGGTCTATGGCACCTTGCCACGGGGCATCGATGTTGCCGCGCTGGTACAGCGGGCGACGCCGGTCTGGCCGTTGTGAACGTACGTGCCTTTGCAATCGGATGTAGGCAAGATGGAAACCTGCATGTCAGACAGGAAGTAACCAGTGACCCGTTTCGATGAAGCTTTCGTTGTCGTGGAAACCGCCGAGCAGGCCGTCGATCGCCTCGCGGCCCTGCATGAAACCGCTACTGCGGCCCTGAGCCAGGCGCTCAAGCGCTACCTCAAGGACCGTACCGAGCCGGATGCCGAAGAGCGCTCGCTGTTCCGCTATCCCGAGCTGCGCCTGACCTACCACTGCCATGGCGAAGTGCCCGCGACCACCCGGGCCTACGCCAAGGTGCAGTTACCGGGCACCTACAGCGTCACCGTGACCCACCCGGCGGCCTTCCGCGGCTACCTGCTGGATCAGTTGCGGCCGCTGATGAGCGACTTCACCGTGCGTGTCGAAGTCGGCGTCAGCGACCAGAACATCCCTTATCCCTACGTGGTCGAGCAGGGCGATGAACTGGCCGGCTCCGGCATCACCGCCGCGGCGCTGGCGCGGGTGTTTCCGAGTACCGACCTGTCCGCCGCCACCGACGGTATCGCCGACGGCCTGTACGACTGGGGCAAGGCCGACACCCTGCCGCTGGCGCTGTTCGACGCCGCGCGGGTGGACTTCTCGCTGCGCCGCCTGGTGCACTACACCGGCAGCGACTGGCGCCATGTGCAACCGTGGATTCTGCTGACCAACTACCACCGCTATGTCGACCAGTTCATCACCCACGGCCTTGAGCGCCTGCGCGAAGATCCGCGTTTCGTGCGCATGGTCCTCCCGGGCAATGTGATCATCGAGAAATCGATGGATAACGGCGAGGCCCAGGCGCTGGTGGCCGGGGTGGTGTGGCACCGCTACCAGATGCCGGCCTACCACCTGATTGCCGCTGATGGCGACGGCATCACCCTGGTCAACATCGGTGTCGGTCCGTCCAACGCCAAGAACATCACCGACCACCTGGCGGTGCTGCGTCCGCACTGCTGGCTGATGATCGGCCACTGCGGCGGCCTGCGGCAGTCGCAGACCATCGGTGACTACGTGCTGGCCCACGCCTACATGCGCCGCGACGGCATCCTCGATCGCGTGGTGCCGCCGAACATCCCGATCCCGGCCCTGGCCGAGGTGCAGCTGGCCCTGCAGGAAGCGGCGGCGCAGGTCACCGGCGAGCGTGGCGACGAACTGAAAAAACGCCTGCGCACCGGCACCGTGCTGACCTACGACGACCGCAACTGGGAACTGCGCTGGGCCGAGGAACGGCCGCTGATCAACCTGTCGCGGGCCGTTGCCGTGGACATGGAAAGCGGCACCATCGCCGCCCAGGGCTATCGTCTGCGGGTGCCGTACGGCACGCTGCTGTGCGTGTCCGACAAGCCGCTGCACAGCGAGATCAAGTTGCCGGGGGCGGCCAACGCCTTCTACAACCGCGCGGTCAGCCAGCACCTGAAGATCGGCATCGCCGCCCTCGACCTGCTGCGCACCGAACTCAACTCGCTGCACTCGCGTAAACTGCGCAGTTTTGACGAGCCGCCGTTCCGCTGAGGTTTCATGCCGTTACCCCCACGCTCCACGCCGCGCCGCCCCGCGGCAAAGCCCGCCGGTCCGCGACGCCAAGCCAAGGCGCCGCCGGCCGAGCCGCGCTTGCTTCTATTCAACAAGCCTTTCGACGTCCTGACCCAGTTCAGCGACGGCGAGGGGCGGGCGACCCTCAAGGATTTCATCGCCGTGCCCGGGGTCTATCCCGCCGGGCGCCTCGACCGTGACAGCGAAGGCCTGCTGCTGCTGACCAACGACGGCCAGTTGCAGGCGCGCATCGCCGATCCCAAGCACAAGCTGCCGAAGACCTATTGGGTGCAGGTGGAGGGCGAGCCGAGCGCGGAGCAGATCCAGCGCTTGCGCGATGGTGTCGAGCTGAACGACGGTCCGACCCTGCCGGCCCAGGCCCGGCAACTGGACGAGCCCGAGCTGTGGCCGCGCAACCCGCCGGTGCGTTTTCGCAAGAGCGTGCCCACCAGCTGGCTGGAACTGATCATCAAGGAAGGGCGCAACCGCCAGGTGCGACGAATGACCGCGGCGGTGGGATTGCCGACCCTGCGTCTGGTACGGGTCAGGATCGGCGACTGGACACTGGACGGGCTCGAACCCGGCCAGTGGAAGGAAGTGCCAGCGAAGCGCTGAGACCTACTTGTTCATCTCGATATAGGTGATCACCACGCTCTTCACGATGAAGGCGAAGATCCCCAGGCCGAGCACGAAGAACAGGATGAAGGTGCCGAATTTACCGGCCTTGGACTTCTTCGCCAGGTCGTAGACGATAAAGCCCATGAAGGCAATCAGGATGGAGACCAGGATGGTCATCATCCACTCTTCGAACAGCACAGGATCCATCGTTACTCTCCGGCGGCGTGAGGCGCCGGATTATACGCCTATCGCAGGTGAGTCAGGGGCAGCTCGGTACTGGCCAGGACTTGATTCAGGACAAAACTCGAGCGAACGCTGGTGACACCCTCGATGCGGGTGAGGTGGCCGAGCAGCAGTTTCTGGTAATGGTCCATGTCCGGCACTACCACCTTGAGCTGGTAGTCGGCGTCCATCCCGGTGACCAGGCTGCACTCCAGCACCTGCGGCAGGCTGCGGATCGCCGCCTCGAAGGTCTCGAAGCGTTCGGGGGTGTGGCGGTCCATGCCGATCAGCACGTAGGCGGTCAGGCTCAGGCCGAGTTTCTTGCGGTCGAGCAGTGCTACCTGGCGGGAGATGAAGCCGTCGTCTTCCAGTTGCTTGACCCGCCGCGAGCACGGCGATGGCGACAACCCGATGCGCTCGGCCAGTTCCTGGTTGGAGATGCGCGCGTCGCGCTGCAATTCGGCGAGGATGCTCAGGTCATAGCGGTCCAGCTTGCTCATGGATCAGGCCTTTTCTGTATGAATTGCTGACAATTATTAATATTTGGAGAAAAATTGCGCAAGTGGTGTTTTTCTCCGCAATCTTCGCAATCCTCTGCCGGCGCGGTTTTCCTATCATTATTTCCAGAATCACTGCCCGGACACATGTCCACGGCGACCGACCCAAGCAGGACGGTCGCGGCCAGCAATCCCACAGGGTTGTGCTCGGCCCCCGGGCTACACACGGTCCACAAGACAGGTGTGAGGTGAGCCGGCGTCACAAGCGTCGAGCCAGGACAAGTTTCGCGAAAGGCGGCCCTCAGGGGCCGCCTTTTTTTCTGTCCGAGATTTCACCTGCCGACGTCAATTCCGCCTGCTAGAGTGGTCGCAAGATCACTCTTGGGTAGACAGAGGAACAGCATGAAATCGCGTATCTGGCCATTGGCAGCCGTCGGCCTGCTGTGTCTGAGCCTGAACGTCCATGCCGAAGGCGAGTATGACCATCGCGGCGAGCATCAGGGCCAGGGTCGGGGTGAAAACGAGCAACGGCCTTCCGGTTCGCCCCTGCAGTCCAAGCCCGGTGAGGTCTGGCAGACCCAGCAACCGCGGCAAGGCTATTACCAGGACATCCCCCGGCGCAACGACGGCAACCAGCACTGGCAGAACGGCCCGCGCGGCGAGCAGCCGAACTGGGCAGGGCGCCCGAGCGGTCATGGCAATGGCTGGGGACCGGGGCCGCAGTACCGGCCAGGGCATGCCATCGACCGTTTCCCTGATCGCTACTGGAAAGTACCGTATCGCGGACAGGACTATTTCTACTCTGGTGGCTACTGGTATCGCCCGCATGGCTCTGGCTATGTGGTCGTGACCCCGCCTTACGGCGTGCGGGTAACCTACCTGCCGGACTACGCGCGGGAAATGTGGATCGGTGGGGCGCTGTTCTTCCTGGTGGCGGACACCTATTACCAGTATCTGCAGGACAGCCGTGAATACGTGGTGGTCAACCCGCCGCAGGTGCAGCAGCCGGTGCCTGCGCAGGGCGGTTACGACGTGATCGCCTACCCGATGCAGGGGCAGTCGCCGCAGCAGGTCGAGCAGGATCGCTACCAGTGTCATCGCTGGGCGGTGGATCAGAGCGGCTTCGACCCGTCCTACGCCAACCAGGCGCCACCGGCGCAGGTGGCGGATACCTATCGGCGGGCAATGGGGGCCTGTATGGCGGGGCGGGGGTATAGCGTCAACTGAGGTCTTTTGCTGACTGTGAGGGCCTTCATCGCTGGCTTGCCCGCGATGAGGCCCGAGAGATCAACCGCTAGACCGGGTCGGCATGCACCAGCACCTCGGCCCGCGGATACACCTTGCTGATCGCCGCCGCTGCTTCATCGCACAACCCGTGCGCCCGGGTCAGCGGCAGGTCCCCCGGCAACTCCAGATGCACCTGCACGAACCAGCGACTCCCCGACACCCGCGTGCGCAAATCATGCGCCCCCACCACCCCCGGCACTGCGCAGACCAATGCCAGCATGCGCTCGCTGACATCTGCCGGCAGTTCTTCATCCATCAAGGTGGCGAAACTTTCCCGGGCGATGGTCAGCGCACTCCAGAAGATATAAAGCGCGATCCCCAGGCCGAAGAACGCATCCAGTTGCGGGAAGCCGAACGTCGCCAATAGCAGCGCCACCAGGATGCTGCCGTTGAGCAACAGGTCGGAACGGTAATGCAGTGAGTCGGCGCGCACCGCTGTGGAGCCGGTGATGCGGATCACCCGGCCCTGCACCATCAGCAGCGCCACGGTCAGTACCAGCGACAACACCATCACCGCCACCCCTACGCTGGCATTGCCCAGCGGCTGCGGATCCCGCAACCGCTCGAACGCCTGGAACGCGATCAGCACCGCACTGACCCCGATGAACAACGCCTGCGCCATCCCCGCCAGCGCCTCGGCCTTGCCGTGTCCGTAGCGGTGATCTTCATCCGCCGGCCGCAACGCATAACGCACTGCCAGCAGGTTGAGCAGTGACGCCGCGCCGTCCAGCAGCGAGTCGGTGAGGCCGGCCAGCAGGCTTACCGAACCGCTCAACCACCAGGCGATCGCCTTGCTGACGATGAGGATGCAGGCCACCGTCAGCGAGGCACTGGTGGCGAGGCGTAGCAGGCGAGCATGTTCGCTGGCGGTAGTGGTCATGGTGCTTCCTTGCAAGGAGGGATCAAGCTGCCGGTACCAGGCCGTACATCGCCAGTTGCTCGACGCTGCCGCTGTGCTGGATCAGACGCGGGTCGTTCAGCGGCAGACGCTGGCCCAGCTCGCTTTCGAGGATGGCCTGCAGGCGGGTGTTGTCCACCTTGCCGTCGGCGCCGATGGCCTGCTTCAGGGTTTGCGGCGCGACCTGCGCGGTGGTGCCGCCTGGCAGGTAGATGGCGCCAGTGGCGAAGTCGACGCCGAAGGCGATCAGGCCGGGGATGACGTAGAAGAGGATGCCGATGGCGTCGAGGGCGACGATCACCGGGTCGACCTTGCCTTCGATCTGGCCGCGGCGGTCGGGGTAGAACAGGGTGCCGCAGGCCGTGAGCTGGGTCAGCAGGGTTGCGACCAGGATGCCGCCAGTGACACGGGAAGTAATACGCATTGAAAGTCTCCGCAAGAAAGCCGCAACGATACCGGCAAAAGGCCGGCTTCAGTGGATAAGACCATGATAGGGCAGGCTGGGTTCGCCGTTATACTCGCCCCACTCTTTGAGGGCTACCATGATTTCCTTACCGATCGATGTCGTACTGCCAGCACTGCGCGAAGCTTTGGCCCAGCGCCATGAAGCCGTGCTCGAAGCGCCACCCGGTGCCGGCAAGACCACCCGCGTGCCGCTGGCGCTGCTGAACGAACCCTGGCTGGCGGGACAGACGATCCTCATGCTCGAGCCACGCCGCCTGGCCGCCCGTGCCGCCGCCGAGCGCCTGGCCAGCGAACTGGGCGAGAAGGTCGGGGAAACCGTGGGCTACCGCATTCGCCTGGACAGCAAGGTCGGCCCGCGCACCCGCATCGAAGTGGTCACCGAGGGTATCCTCGCCCGTCGCCTGCAGGATGATCCGGCGCTGGACGGCGTCGGCCTGCTGATCTTCGACGAATTCCACGAGCGCAGTCTCGACGCCGATCTCGCCCTGGCCCTGAGTCTCAATGGCCGCGAACTGCTGCGCGACGAGCCGCCGCTAAAGATTCTGCTGATGTCCGCGACCCTGGAAGGCGAACGCCTGTCCGCGCTGCTCGACGATGCCCCGGTGATCAGCAGCGAAGGTCGCATGTTCCCGGTGCAAATGCGTTGGGGCCGGCCATTCCAGGCTGGCGAGTACATTGAACCGCGCGTCACCGAGACCGTGCTGCAGGCGCTGGAGGAACAGAGCGGCAGCCTGCTGGTGTTCCTCCCGGGCCAGGCGGAGATTCGTCGGGTACACCAGTCGTTGCAGGACACCGTGGGCGAACGCGCCGACATCCTGCTCTGCCCGCTGCATGGCGAACTCGACCTCTGCGCCCAGCGCGCCGCCATCGAGCCGGCGCCGGCGGGCACGCGCAAGGTGGTGCTGGCGACCAACATCGCCGAGACCAGCCTGACCATCGACGGTGTGCGCGTGGTGATCGACGCCGGCCTCGCCCGGGTGCCGCGCTTCGACCCGGGCAGCGGCATGACCCGCCTCGACACCCAGCGCATCTCCCGCGCCAGCGCCACCCAGCGTGCCGGACGGGCGGGGCGACTGGAGCCCGGCGTGTGTTATCGCCTGTGGTCGCAAGCCCAGCATGAACAACTGGCCGCTTATGGCAGCGCGGAAATCCTCCAGGCCGACCTCGCCGGCCTGGCCCTGCAAATCAGCCGCTGGGGCGTGACGCCTGGGGATCTGCGCTGGCTCGACGTGCCGCCGGCCTCCGCCTACGGCCAGGCCCAGGACCTGCTGCGTCGGCTCGGTGCTCTGGTCGACGACCGCCTGAGCGCTCATGGCCAGGCCATGGCCGAACTGCCAGCCCATCCGCGTATCGCCCACTTGTTGCTACGCGGCCAGGACCTTGGCCTGACCGCCATGGCCTGTGATGTCGCCGCCTTGCTCGGCGAGCGCGACATCCTCCGTGGTGCCGGCGCCGACCTGCACAGCCGCCTGAGCCTGCTCAGCGGCGAGACTCGCGCCGCCCGCGGCAGTCAGGGCGGCGTGCAGCGAGCCAGGCAACTGGCCCGGCAATACCGCGGCTTCCTGCGCGACAAGCCCGGCGCGGCGGTGGCCGATCCGGATCATCCGCGCTGGCTTGGCGCGCTGCTGGCGCTGGCCTATCCCGATCGCGTCGCCCAGCAGCGCCGTGCCGGCGGCGCGGAATATCGTCTGGCCAACGGCCGTGCCGCGCAGTTCGGCGAAGTCGATGCATTGATGAAGGAAGCGTGGCTGGTGGTCGCCGACCTTGGCAGTCGTCAGGGACAGCGTGAGGAGCGCATCTACCTGGCTGCCGAACTCGATCCGACACTGTTCGACAAGGTGCTGGCCGAACAGGTCAACGTAGTCGAGCAACTGGAATGGGATGAAAAGGAAAACGTCCTGCGTGCCGAGCGGCAGCGCAAGGTCGGCGAACTGATCCTCAGCCGTGAACCGTTGACCGGTCTCGACGACGATGCCCGGGCAAGAGCGCTGCTCGATCTGGTTCGGCGCAAGGGCCTGGCCCTGCTGCCGTGGACGCCGGAACTGCGCCAGTGGCAAGCGCGGGTGGCCTTGCTGCGCGAGCTGGACCTGGCCGGCGCCGGCACCAGCGAATGGCCGGACCTGAGCGACGACGCCCTGCTGGCGAGTCTCGCGGACTGGCTGCAACCCTACCTGGGCAAGGTCACCCGCCTCAGCCATTTCGCCAACCTCGACCTGTCCTCGATCCTGCGCAACCTTCTGCCCTGGCCGCTGCCGCAGCGCCTCGATGAATGGGCGCCGGTGCATATCGGTGTGCCGTCCGGTTCGAATATCCGCGTGGATTACAGCGAGCACCCGCCGGTGCTGGCGGTGCGCATGCAGGAGCTGTTCGGGCTGGCGGATACGCCGCGTATCGCCCAAGGCCGGCAGAAAGTCCTCCTGCATCTGCTGTCGCCGGCGCGTCGTCCGGTGCAGGTGACCCAGGACCTGGCCAACTTCTGGCGCAGTACCTATGCCGAGGTGAAGAAGGATCTGAAGGGGCGGTATCCGAAGCACTACTGGCCGGATGATCCGCTGGTGGCGGAGGCCACCGCGCGGGCCAAGCCGCGCGGGACTTGAGTGACGAGAAAGAGGCCAGCCGAATCAGGCTGGCCGGACCATTCCCTGTCTTTCGATTTCAAGAGCCAGGAAGGGAGCTCGGCGACGCAGGTAGTCAAGCGAGATATGCCCCTCGAAGTAATTGCCGGCATAGTCTTCCCGCAATTTCAGGCAGTCCGCATCGTTGAGCTTCAGGCGGGTGATGGTGGATTGCACCTTCTCCTTGGTCGGAGTGTCCAGATCGACTCTTGCGATTACCTGGTAGCCCACCAGTTCGATCTGAAACCAGTCATCCGCGACCTCGAAAGGATCGAGCACATCCTGATAGTCATTCTTCCGGCTGTTCATCAGCGAGCAGGCAAGCCGGTAGTTGCGCCATTCGTAGACTTCATCCCATGCACGAGATTTTGGAAGCATATGATCGACGGATGCGGCACCGGTAACAGGCTCGATGTATACGCAGATATAGCCGCAGACGTGATTGTAGGCTGTCCGCAGGGCAGGCAATGCCTCCGTCCAGAAGTCCGGAAATTTGTCTGGCGGGATATCCTCACGCCGTGCGGCGACCGGCTTTCGCGGACGGCCGCGGCGTGTGGGCAAGCCCGGAATGCCCGCAAGTTCGTCGATTGCGCGCAGTCCCGGCTTGCGTACCAGGTCTTCGAACGTATCAGGCTCTGCCGCCAGTACGACCGGAATCATGCCTCCGCTTCCTGCTGCTCACGGAACTGGCTCCAGCGAATCCAGAACGAATCCACATCACTGAGGCTTGCGCGAAGATCCTTGTCGATCTTCATCAGCTCTTTCTTGCGGGTTGCCGTCAGCGGCCGTGGATTGCTTGCCACCTCTCACAAGAACGCCCGAGCTTTTTCAAGCGCCTCTTCGGCATCCACGGACGCAGCTTCCTTGAGATCGAACACGGACGACGTCAGCCAGGCATTCACGCTGCCTTTGCGTGAATATGGATAAAGCGCCACCTTGACCTGCCCATCGACCATGTCGAAGTCCCAGATACAATCCTGCTCCGGGTCGAACTCCGGCTCGACCGAGGCCAGCACCAGCGGCGAGTGAGTGGCTGCCAGCAATTGCACCGGCACATCCCTGCTGCCCGTCAGGGCCCGCATCACATTGAGCAAGGCGGGTACGATGCGGCGCTGCCATTGCGGGTGCAGGTGACACTCGATTTCATCGATGAGGAAGATGATTTCCCGGGCCGGGTTGACCCGGTATTGCTTGCAGGCCAGTTGATGCTCGCGCCAGGTCCAGACCAGGAGGTAGGCGAGGGCCGCGATGCGTCGCATCCCGGCCGAGGCGTGGGTCAGGGGCACATCCTGGCCATAGGGCATGCGCAGCGACGGGATTTCCTTGACGCTGGAGCCTACTCGCATGGGTTCGCCCGGAATCAGCTTTTCCATACCGGAAGGGGACAAGGCATCCAGCACCTTGGTCAGGTCAGCGAAGGCGTCCTTGCGGCCCTCCTGCCAGAGCACCCAGTCATTGATCAGGCCGTTGCACAGCTGTGTCTTGCCATCACTGGAGAGCAGGCCATTCCAGACGTCATCGGGACTGAAGTCGAAGCTGCGCGGGCGGTCGGGAGAGGCGGCGTTCTCCTTGTCTCCCTTCCAGTAATTGCGTGCGGGGTCCCACACCGAGAAGCTGCCATCCACCCCGGCGTAGATCACGACACCGGGTACGGCAGGACGACTTTGTTTCACCGACCACTGCTGGGCCTGATGGTCGAACCGGCTTTTGTAGGAGAACGGCCCTGCGCTACCGCTATAGACGTACTCGATATTCGACTTTTCAGCATCGGACCGGGGTGCTGCGACTACGTCACGGGCCCAGGTACGGGTCAGCGACCACCATGCGATATCCAGCACGAAGCTTTTGCCCAGTCCGTTGTCGCCAGTCAGAAAGTTCAAGCGTGGCTTGAAGTCAACGGCCAACCGCTTCGCGGGGCCGATGCCCTCCAGCTTGAGACTGTTCAGCATGGGCGGTCTCCTGTAAGTCCGATGTCTTTGAGTCGATCGACACAGTTTACGGAACAACCGGGGAGAATGTAGCGGCGGCTAATTAATTGCCTTTGCAAGGAACAGGGTGCTCGTTCGCCGAGCACCCAAGGATGAGGGAATATCAGCCGGCTTCGGAGAAGTCGGCGACCTTGACGTTGCGCCGGAAACCACCGGTCAGTACCAGCAGGTAGGCCACGCCGATGGCGAACCAGCCCAGGCCGATGCTCAGGGTCAGGGAGGACAGGCTGGTCCACAGCCACAGGGTCAGGGCCAGTCCCACCAGCGGCACCACGCCGTGCAGCAGCACATTCCTGTCCTGCGCCTTGCCCAGCAGGTGGGTGCGCAGCACCGCCATGTTCACCGCCGAGAAGGCCACCAGCGCGCCGAAGCTGATCAGCGAGGCGAGGGTTTCCAGATTGATCACCAGGGCGATCAGCGACACCACGGACACCAGAAGGGTGGCGTTGATCGGCGTGCCGAAGCGCGGTGACAGGCTGCCGAAGAAGCGCTCCGGCAGCAGCTTGTCGCGGCCCATGCTGTAGATGATCCGCGACACTGCGGCCTGCGAGGCCAGGGCCGAGCCGAGGCTGCCGGCGACATAGGCCGCGGTGAAGAAGTTGGCGAGGAACTGGCCACCGACCTTGAGCATCACTTCGTTGGCTGCGGCGTCGGTATTTTCGAAATGACTGCCGGGGATCACCAACTGGCTGAGGTAGGCCAGCAGGGTGAATAGCGCGCCGGCGGCCAGGGTGGTGAGCATGATCGCCCGCGGTACGTCGCGGCGTGCATCGCGGGTTTCCTCGGCCAGGGTCGAGACCGCATCGAAGCCCAGGAACGACAGGCACAGCACCGCGGCGCCGGCCATCATCGGGTCGAAGCCGGGCTTGCTGCCATCACCGGTCAGCGGCGACAGCCAGTCCACCGGGCCGCTGGTCAGCGAGTTGCAGGACAGCGCGACGAACACCCCGATGAAGATCACCTGGGCGCCGACGATCAGGTTGCTGGCCTTGGCCACCGAGCGGATGCCCATCACATTGAGCACGGTCACCAGGGCGATGGAACCCAGGACGAACACCCAGGCTGGCACGGCGGGGAAGGCGATGTTGAGGAACAGGCCGATCAGCAGGTAGTTGATCATCGGCAGGAACAGGTAATCCAGCAGCAGCGACCAGCCGGCGAGGAAGCCGACGTTCGGGCCGAAGGCGATGTTGGTGTAGGAGTACGCCGAACCTGCGACTGGATAACGCTTGACCATGATGCCGTAGGAAGCTGCGGTGAAGAGCATGGCTGCCAGGGTCACCAGGTAGGCGCCGGCGGTGCGGCCACCGGTGGTTTCGGTGACGATGCCGTAGGTGGTGAAGATGGTCAGCGGGACCATGTAGACGAGGCCGAAGAAGACGAGCGCCGGAAGGCCGAGCACGCGGCGAAGTTGATCGTCGCCAGCGGCCGCTGTCGTGGAGTGCTGCTTGG
Source organism: Pseudomonas sp. Con_6 (assembly GCF_059379395.1). Lineage (NCBI taxonomy): Bacteria > Pseudomonadati > Pseudomonadota > Gammaproteobacteria > Pseudomonadales > Pseudomonadaceae > Pseudomonas > Pseudomonas sp. Con_6. The sequence continues at coordinate 918,350 of NZ_CM182011.1, forward strand.
TCATGGATGTCCCTTTGTATTTTTTATAGGGCTGCACGCGTGAATCGCGAACGGGTGAGGTGGCGATACCTGCCGATGGGTCCGTGTTTGCGGCCTAGGCTAGCGGTGTGAGGGGGGAAAGAACATTGCAGTGGTGCAAAGAGGGATTGCTGGTATGCCAATCAGGTTGACGGAAGTGGGGTGCTGATGTTGCTCTTTCGGGCCTCATCGCTGGCAAGCCAGCGATAGGGCCATCAGCATCCCCCCGAAACCGCCTGCCGTTCGATGCTCTTCAACAGTGACGCAACGATCGCCTTGGAGGCCTCCAGGCTGTGCTGGGTCGCCAGCACCATCTTCGCCAGCCGGCCCTCGGCGATCTCGCTGGCCTGGTAGTTGTTTTCATGGGCCAGGCGCAGCAGGGACATGAGTTGCTCAAGGGCATGCTTCATTTCCACCCCATCACGCACGGCGAACAGCGCTGTTTCGCCTTCATCGCAGAAGCAGAATTCGGTGTAGGTGGTGGTGAGGTCGGGGAGGGCGATGTCTTTTTTCTTCATGATGTCCGACTGGCAAGTGCGAGACCCCGCTAGTGGCTGTCGGCCGCTATGTGCGGGTAGGAAATCAACTTGCACGGTCCGTCAGAACCGGTCACTGGAAATCAACGACCCGCCAAGACTAGGCAACTCTTCCCCCTAAGCGCAACGGCTGAAAAGCCGGAAAGGTGTGCTTGGGAAATTGCCTACGACGTAGTCGGAAATCGAGGTAGATTGCTGCGTGAGTCTCCGCCTCAACTTCGATGACCCAGCGCCGCCGATATCTCCCGGCTTGCCCCCAGCAACGCCTGTAGAAACGCCTCCTGCGCCACTGCCGTATCCATCACCGCATCCGGCCCCGACAGGTTGATCGCCGCGGTGATCGCGCCACTGTGATCACGCACCCCGGTTGCGATCGCGGTGGAGTAGTCCGAGCGGTGCAGCACCCACCCCCGCTGCCGATCCTCGACTATCAGTTGCTGCAGCTCCGGCAAGGTCCTGGGCGCCGGCGGTGGGTAGTCGTCCAGCCGCACATGCTGGTACAGCTGGCTCAGTTCCGTCGCGTTCAAGCCGGTAAGCAGCACCCGCCCCAGCGCCGTGCCGTGGCAGGGCAGGCGGGTGCCGACGGGGATGTTGACGGTCAGCCGCTGCGGGGCGAAGGCGCGGTACACGTAGAGGCTGTCGGTCTGCTCGCGAATGCTCAGGTGACACGACAGCGAGGTCCGGTCCCGCAGGTCATTGAGGTAGGGCATCGCCACTTCGACGATGTCGCGACTGGCGAGGTAGGCGAAGCCGTCGGAGATGACCCGGCTGCCCAGCTCGAAATCGCTGCGCCCGGCCTTGCGCAGGTAGCCCATGTCCACCAGGGTCTGGACGATGCGGTAGACGGCGGACGGACTGACCTTCAGGTGCTCGGCCATGTCCTGCATGCTCAGGCTGCGCTGGCGGGCGTTGAACAGGCCGAGGATGGTGAGGCCGCGCTGGAGGGCGGGGACGCGGTAGTCCATGGGTTCGATGGCGGTCATGGCTGGAGCCCTGTGGTGACTGATCGATTTAACCGGGACCCGCTCCCACAGGTCCCGTGTGAACGACAAATCAATCGAGCAGGTTATCGATACTCACCGGCACCCCGCCGAACTCCCCCATCGCATCCAGCAGCGCTGCCTGGAAATACGCCAGCGAGGCCCGGTCGAAGAGCAGGTGGAACCTCGGCAGTTCCGCCGTCCCGGCATTGATGACGATCCCGTTCAGCCGCGCCACCGATGTCTGCGCCACGCTGCCGACGGGAAACGCCTCGGCCCGCAGGTCGACGCCACAGAGCTTGGCCATCACCTCGGCGACATGCCGCCCCGACAGCTGCAACCAGGCATGGCTGTCCTGGCGCGGCAGCAGGTAGTTGCGCTGCTCGCCCAGGGCCCAGCCAGCCTCTTCGTCGGCAATCCGCTGCCCACGATCCGCCAGGCTGCCCAGCAGGAAGTACTCGGTCTGCGACAACCGCGCCACCAGGGTGCCGTCTTCGCACAGCACCGCCCGGTTGGGCGCCTCGGGCAGCACGTAGCCGCGCTCGCCCAGCCACGCGGCGGCATCCACGCCACGGAAACCCACCCGTGGCACATCGGTCAGGTCGATGAGCGCGCAGCGCTCGATAGGATTGAGACTGGTCATGGCTCAGAGCTCCTGGCGCTGGTTGTCGGGGTCGTAGAACGGCAGTTTCACCACGGTGGCCTGGACCACCTCGCCACCCTCGACGCGGATCGGAATGCGCGTGCCCGGTTCGGCCTGGTCGGCGCCGGCATAGGCCAGGCCGATTATCTGACCAAGGGTGGTCGAGTACTCGCAGGAGGTGACGTTGCCGCTGATGTCCGCACCGCTTAGCACCAGGTGCCCTTCCAGTGGCTGCGCGCTGCCCTTGGGCAGGCTGAAGCCCACCAGCTTGCGTTTGAGCGGCTGGCGTTCGAGGATCTCGATCGAGCGCTTGCCGACGAAGAACGGCTTCTTGCGGCCGATCGCCCATTGCATGTCGATCTCGCCGGGGTGGGTCATGCCGTCGGTGTCCTGGCTGATGATCACGTGGCCTTTTTCCAGGCGCAGCAGGCGCTGGCTTTCCACGCCGAACGGCCGAATCCCGAAGGCGGCACCCGCCTCCATCAGCACATCCCAGAGCTTGCCGCCATGACGGGCCGGAACGTGGATCTCATACCCCAGCTCGCCCACGAAGCCCACACGCATCAACCGCGCGGGAATCCCCGCCACCGTGCCGGTGCGCACGCCAAGATAAGGGAAGCCCTCGGCCGAAAGATCCACGTCGCTGCAGACCTTCTCCATCACCTTGCGCGACAGCGGCCCGGCCACGTTCACCGCCGCCAGTGCCGCGGTGACGTTGGCGATGTCCACGTCCAGGCGCCATTGCGCATTCCACTTGAGCATCTGCTGGTAGATGCGGTCGACGCCGCTGGTGGTGGCGGTCACATAGAAGTGCCGCTCGCCCAGCCGGGCAATCACGCCGTCGTCGATCACCACGCCATGCTCGTTGGTCATCAGTCCGTAGCGGGTACGCCCCACCGGCTGTTTGGCGAACGGCATCGTGTACATGCGCTCCAGCAGTTCGGCGGCATCCGGGCCGCGCACATCGAGGCCGCCGAGGGTGGAGACGTCGATGAGGCCGACCTTCTCGCGCACATGGCGCACTTCGTCCTGCATGCAGCGCTCGCGTTCACCCGGCTTGCCGTAATAGGCCGGACGCTGCCAGATGCCGGCGGGCATCAGTTTGGCGCCGGCGGCGACATGGCGGCTGTGCATCGCGGTGTGGCGGTAGGGGTCGAAGGCACGACCGGCCACATGCGCCAGTTTCTCCGCCTCGAACGGCGGGCGCGCCGTGGTCACGCCGGTTTCGCTGATGCTGCGCCTGGTCGCCTGGGCCACCAGCCGCGCCGTCGGCAGCGCCGAATGACGCCCCTGGGATGGGCCCATGCCCACGGTGGAGAAGCGCTTGACCAGCTGCACGTCGCGGTAGCCATGACGGGTGGCGTTGATGATGTCGCGCACCTGCAGGTCTTCGTCGAAGTCGACGAAATCCTTGCCTTTGGGATGGGCGAAGATCGGCCATTCGAAGTTGACCCGCGCCTCGCCGGCGAACTCGGCAGCACCCACGCCCGGTTCCAGGCCCAGCACCTGCACGGCGGCAGCGGCCACGCGGCTGCCATCGAGCAGCACGTTGTCCAGTTGATGGCGGCCATTCACCGAGCCTGCCACGGTCAGCGCGTCCGGCAGCCCGCTGATGGCGAACTCGGCGCGCTGCTCGTCATACGCCAGCTTGCCCCCGGCCTGGCACAGCAACTGATAGACCGGCATGTAGCCCGCCGACATGCATAGCAGGTCGCACGCCAGGGTCAGCCCATGCTCGGCCACCTGGCCCTGGGCGGTGATACGGCGAATCTCCACGCCAGTCACATGGCGCATGCCTTTCTCGTGCAGGGCTTCGTACACCGTGCTGCCCAGGTGCACCGCAATCCCGCGCTTCTCCAGGGCCACTTTCAGCGCCACGTCGGCCGGCTGGGCACGCATGTCCACCAGGGCCGCGACCTGCACGCCCTGGTCAGCCAGGTCCAGCGCGGCGAGATAACCGTCATCGTTGCCGGTCAACACCACACCGCAGTTACCCGGCTTCACCGCGTACAGCTTCATCAGGCGTTGCGCGGCGCTGGTGAGCATCACACCCGGCAGGTCGTTGTTGCGGAACACCACCGGCTGGTCGAAGGAGCCGGCGGCGACGATGCATTGCCTGGCCCGTACCTTGTACATCCGCTTGCCCTGGATCACCGGCAGGTAGTTGTCGGTGAACCAGGCGTTGCAGGTGGCCTTGGTCAGCACCTGGATATTGGCGTGGCCCTGCACGGCGGCGAGCAGTTCGCGGCGCAAGGTTTCGGCGCGCTGGCCCTGCGCGTCGAAACGGGCATAGGTCAGCGAGCCGCCCAGAACCGGCTGTTGTTCGATCAACAACACTCGGGCACCGGCGTTGGCGGCCGTGAGGGCGGCGCTGAGACCGGCAGGGCCGGCGCCGACGACCGCCACATCAACGAAGAGATAGGCCTTGTCGTAATACTGCGGCTTGAAGTTCAGGTCGAGCACGCCCAGTCCGGCTTTCTTGCGGATCAACGGCTCCCAGATCTTCCACATGCCCTTGGGCTTGAAGAACGAGCGGTAGTAGAAACCCACCGGCATGAAGCGCGAGAACTTGCCCAGGTAGGCATCCCGGTCGCCGTCCAGCGAGCCGTTGTAGTTCTGCCCGCTGACCTGCATGCCGGCGTCCAGCGCCTGGGCGTCGGCCAGCACGTTGGGTTCGTCCGGCAGTTGCACCAGGGTGTTGGCGTCCTGCCCGGCCATGGTCAGCGGACCACGCGGGCGGTGGTACTTGAACGAACGCGAGAGCAGCCAGCGGCCGTTGCCGAGCAGGGCGCTGGCGATGCTGTCGCCGGCAAAGCCCTGGTAGTCGGTGCCATCGAAACTGAAGCGCAGGGGCTGCTCGCGGTCGATCAGCAGGCCCATCGGGGCGGGGAGGCGGTTCATCCGGCGATCTCCTGGACGGGGGCGGTGAAGTCGATCCGCGTGGCGAACACTTCCTTGGCGTCGAAGGTGCGCAGGATCTGGTCGGTGACCGTATGGCGCTCGGCGAGGAACCAGTAGCTGGACGCGTTGTGCATCCACCACTCGCGGACCACGCCGGCCTCGTTGTCGCTGTTGAACACGTAGTCGGCCCATTCGGCATCGGAGCAGGTGGCCGGGTCGGGCATCACCTTGAACTCGCCGCCGTAGGTGAACTCGCTGATGTTCCTTGGCCCGTTGAGCGGGCAATTCATGATCTTCATGGCATTCCCCCTTAGTGACTGGCCGCGGTGGCGCCCATTTCGTTGACCTGCTGGAAGGTGCTGAAGCGCTCCAGGGCGAAGGGCCTGATCAGGTCCGGCACGCGGCCGCCGCTGGCCACCAGTTCGGCCATGGTCTTGCCGCAGATGGGCGTGGACTTGAAGCCCCAGGTGCCCCAGCCGGCGTCGAGGTAGTAATTCTTCACCGGCGACAGGCCCATGATCGGGCTGTAGTCCGGGGTCATGTCGGTGATCCCGGCCCACTGGCGCATCAGCTTGGCGTTGGCCATGAACGGGAACATCTCGATGGCGTGGGCCAGCAGGCTTTCCTTGAGGTCCAGGGTCGAACGGGTGTTGTACAGCGGGTACGGATCGGAGCCGCCGCCGAAGACGATCTCGCCACGGCTGGTCTGCTGCACGTAGCAGTGCAGGGCCGAGGAGCTCACCAGCGGATCGAGGAACGGCTTGAACGGCTGGGTCACCATGGCTTGCAGCGGGTAGGTGTGGATCGGCGCGCGGATCCCGGCCTTCTTCAGCATGAGCGAGCTGGCGCCGGCGATGGCCTGCACCGCGCAGCCGCATTTCACCGTGCCGCGGTTGGTCTTCACGGCAGTGATGCGGCCGTCCTCGATGACCAGGTCCTGGACTTCGGTGAGCTGGTGGATTTCCACCCCGCGCTTGGCCGCCTGCCTGGCGTAGCCCCAGGCCACGGCGTCGTGGCGGGCGGTGGCGCCGTCGATGTGCCAGAGACCGGCGAGCACCGGGATGTGGCCGGGGTCGAGGTTGAGGGTCGGCACCAGTTCGCGGATCTGCTGGCGGTCGATCATCTCGGTGCGCCCGCCGAAGTGCTTGTTCACTTCCGCGCGCTGGCGGAAGGCGCGCACCGTGGCGTCGGTGTGGGCCAGGGTCAGCTGGCCGCGCTCGGAATACATGATGTTGAAGTCGAACTCGTTGGACAGCTCCTGGAACATCCGCACCGACTCGATGTAGAAGCGCACGCCCTCGCTGGTGAGGTAGTTGGAACGGATCACCGCGGTGTTGCGCGCGGTATTGCCGCCGCCCAGGTAGGACTTTTCCAGGACCGCGACATTGGTCACGCCGTGGTACTTCGCCAGGTAGTAGGCGATGGCCAGGCCATGGCCGCCGCCACCGATGATGACCACGTCGTAGGACGCTTTCAGCTCGGTCGGTGGTGGCAGGTCGACTTCCGCCGGGTACTCGGAACTCAGGCCGTATTTCAGGAGATTGAAGGGCATGGAGCCTCCTGCTGCAGGCGTGCGGCGGTCAGGGTGTTCTTCATCAGGAAGGCGATGGTCATCGGACCCACGCCGCCGGGAACCGGGGTGATGGCGGCAACCTTGGGCAGGGCGCTGTCGAAGTCGACGTCACCCACCAGCCGCGAGCGCTCGCCCTCGGTGATGCGGTTGATGCCGACATCGATCACCACCGCGCCGGGCTTGAGCCAGTCGGCGTCCACCAGGCGCGGACGGCCGACGGCGGCGACGACGATATCCGCCTGGCGGCACAGCTCTTTGAGGTTGGCGCTGCGCGAGTGGACCACGGTCACCGTGCAGTGGGCCTTGAGCAGCAGGGCGGCCATGGGCTTGCCGACGATGTTGGAGCGACCGATCACCACCGCGTGCTTGCCGCCGAGATCGCCCATGCTGTCTTCCAGCAGACGCATGCAGCCGGCGGGAGTGCAGGGGGTGAGCACGTCGCGGCCCTGGCTGAGGCCGCCCACGTTCTCGGCGTGGAAACCATCGACGTCCTTGCGTGGGTCGATGGCCTGCAGCACGCGGGCTTCATCGATATGGGCCGGCAGTGGCAACTGCACGAGGATGCCGTGGACGCTGGCGTTGGCGTTCAGTTCGCCGATCAAGGCGAGGAGGGTGGCCTCGCTGGTGTCGGCGGGCAGCTTGTGTTCCTCGGAGCGGATCCCGCATTCCTCGGCGCGCAGCACCTTGTTGCGCACGTAGACCTGGCTCGCCGGGTCCTGGCCGACGAGGATCACGGTGAGGGCCGGGGCGATGCCCTGGCGCTTCATGTCCTCGACCTGGGTCTTCACTTCCGCGATCACGCGGGCGGCGGCGGCCTTGCCGTCGATCAACTTGATGGGGGCTGGAGTATTCACCGGAAGATCACCGTACGGTCGCCGTTGAGGAAGACCCGGTGCTCAAGGTGGTATTTCACCGCCTTGGACAGGGCCACGGTTTCGGTATCGCGGCCCACGCTGACCAGGTCGTCGGCCAGGTAGGCATGGTCCACGCGCTGCACTTCCTGCTCGATGATCGGGCCCTCGTCGAGGTCCGAGGTCACGTAGTGGGCGGTGGCGCCGATCAGCTTCACGCCGCGGGCGTAGGCCTGGTGGTAGGGCTTGGCGCCCTTGAAGCCGGGCAGGAACGAGTGGTGGATGTTGATGGCGCGGCCGGCAAGCTGTTTGCACAGGTCATCGGAGAGGATCTGCATGTAGCGGGCGAGCACCACCAGCTCGGTGCCGGTTTCCTCGACGATCTGCAGCAGTGCCGACTCTTGTTGGGACTTGGTGTCCTTGGTCACCGGCAGGTAGATGAAACGGATGCCCTCGCGTTCGGCCATGGGCCGCAGGTCGAGGTGGTTTGAGACGATGGCGGTGATCTGCATGTCCATCTCGCCCTTGTGGTGGCGGTACAGCAGGTCGGCCAGGCAGTGGTCGTACTTGCTGACCATCAGCAGCACGCGCATCGGCTGGTTGCTGCCGTGCAGGCTCCAGTCCATGTCCAGGCGCCGGGCGACTGCGTCGAAGCCTTGCTCGACTTCATCGATGTCGCCGTCGAAGTTGTCGTTGAAACGGAACACTGCCCGCATGAAGAAACGACCGCTGGTGTCATCGTCGAACTGCGACATCTCGCTGATGTAGCAGCCCTTTTCCGCCAGGTAGGTGGTGACCGCCGCGACGATGCCGGAGGTCGCCGGACAGCTGATCTTGAGGATGTAGTGGCTGGTGGCGTGGTGCATTTCGGGTCCTCGGATGAAGTGGCGGCAGCGGTCGCAAGGCGGAAATTTCAGCGGTGAAGCGGTGTTTTGTCGGTGAAAGTTATTTATTGGTGGGAATAAAATATTCCTTTTGCGCTTTTATAGGCGAAAGGAAGGTGCAGGTCTAGCCTGTGGGGAAAATTTTTATCTTGGGAGGAAACTGAAAGGCAGGGGATCTTTGTGGTGGGGCTTAGGGCCCTATCGCTGGCAAGCCAGCTCCCACAAGGATTTCTGCCAGCCTGGTGAATGCATTCCAGCCATGTCCCGGAATACCCATGACATACCCAGAAACTGAGGCTGGATGCTGACCCTGTGGGAGCAACTGTCTTTGAGGATTTATTTTCAAATGATCCCTTCAGACACGGCTTCGCCAGCGATACCGCGTAGCGGTGTCGCTGGCGAAGCCCGCTTTAAAAAATGGTCCTCGGTTTTTATCAGGCCGCGGATGCCTGAGCTTCCTGTTCTCTCCACTCCTTACCGTCTCTCAACATCGCATTGAGACGCACCAGGAGCTTGCGCATACATGCCACAACAGCGACCTTGGGAAGCTTTCCTCGCGCTCTCAAAGCCTGATACTCAGCTTTGACTTCCGGATCATGCCGGACCATCGACCAGGTCGACATATAGGTCGCGCCGCGGACTGCATAGCGCCCACCCTCGATCGATCTGGGGCCGTTCTTCTTGCCGCTGTCGTTGTTGTAGGGCGCCAATCCAGCCAAGGCCGCGATCTTGCGCCCCGTCACGGTTCCGAGTTCTGGCAGAAGCGCCATGAGCGTGCCGCACATGATGACCCCGATCCCTTTAACCGATCTCAAGCGCCTGGCTTTTTCCTTGTCCAGCACGTTCGAGGCATTTTCAATCGCCTTGTCCAAGGCCTTGATCTGGCCGTTAAGGTAAGCGATGTGATCGGTGTAAGTGGATACGGCTGTAGCGCAAGTGGTCTGTTTGATCCGGCGTTTGTCGCTGTCCCGACTCTTGACCAGGCTGCCTCGCAGCTTGATCAGTTCCCCCAACTCATCTCGGTCCTTGTTGGGCTCAACCTGGGGCACGTCCTCGAAATCTCTGGCAAACTTCGCCAGCATTTGAGCGTCGATCTTGTCGGTCTTGGCAATCCTGCCCATGGATTTCGCAAAGTCACGAGCGCGTTTGGGATTGACGCGGACTGCGTTCAGCCCGCCCAGCCGCAAGGCCCTGAATAGAGCCCTTTCATAACCGCCGGTGGCCTCAAGCAATACCCGCTCGACCTCAAGCTCATTCAAACAAGCGATCAACTGAGCGAAGCCTGCAGGGTCATTGCTGACTCGAAACTGTGAGATATTCGCGGGAAAGAAGCCCACGTCTACAGTCGCTTTCGAAACATCGAGACCAACACAGTAGGAAATCATTGCCAAGCCCTCTTACACTCAAGAAGTGAGAGCACTCTGACCTATCCCTAGCTTGTGATTTCGAGTTTCGTGGCTCATCCAACTGTTCGGGCTTCTGGTCAGAGTGAGAGGTGGATGGCGACTTGGCTCCCACTCGTGCTTTAGGCACCGCTGGCATTCAGTCTGCCATCCACTGCTCTCACCCCTTTGAGTTTAAGAGGACTTGAAGACACAAGCTGGCTTGCCAGCGATGAGGCCCTGAAGGGCACTAGAGAATTTCAGTCATTCCCATAGTTCATGATCGACAACAACTTGATCGGCACCTGCACCAACTGCTCCGGCCCATGGGGCACATCGCCGTCGAAGGTCAGGCTGTCACCAGCCTGCATGTGGTACAGCTGGTTGCCATGCCGGTACACCAGCTCGCCTTCCAGCAGGTGCAGGAACTCGGTGCCCGGATGGGCGAAGGTGGGGAATTCCTCGCTGGCGTCATCCATGCTCACCATGTACGCCTCGAAATTCTTCTTCGGCCCGCGGGTGTGGTTGAGCAGGTGGTAGGTATGGCCCTTCTCGGTGCCGCGGCGCACCACTTCCATGCCCTCGCCACCCTTGACCAGGATGGCGCTGCCATCCGGCTGGTCGTACTGGCTGAACAGCTTGGACATGGGCATGCCCAGCACGTCGCACAGGCGGCTGAGGATATCCAGGCTGGTGGACACCTGGGCGTTCTCGATCTTGCTCAGCATGCCCTGGCTGATCCCGGCGATGCGCGCCACGTCCGCCAGCTTCAATTCCTGCGCCTGGCGCTCGCGGCGGATCTGCATGCCCAGGTACTGCTCCAGGCGAAGGCGGGGTGGGTTCTCGGTGGTCACGGTCGTCGATCCTGCTTGTTTTCGGTTCAGGAAAATTAATTTCGCACTGAGAAAGTGCAAAAAGATCCCTACGTCGGGTGCGGACGCCGGGACTTTCCTCGGATGAAAGAGAGTTTCCCATATAAACAGCAGGTCGGGGCAACGCCGGGGCCATTTCTTCCTGTGTCTTCAAAACTGGCAAGCGCATTGCATTCCTGTCAGGAAACTAAATTTCCTTGATGGAATTGCATGTTCAAGCCCAGCCCTCAACGCCACGTTCTTCGCTTCCGGACCACGGTGCTGGCTCGATTCGACCTTGTTCGCCTGCCTTTTTCCGACCGCCTTGCCCTATTCCAGGAGTGAAGACTCATGTTGCCAGTTGATACGCAGCGCATCATCGAACAGCACGGCATCAAGTACGTGCTGGCCCAGTTCGTCGATATCCATGGCGCCGCGAAGACCAAATCCGTCCCGGTCACCGGGCTCAAGGCGGTGGCCGAAGACGGGGCCGGATTCGCCGGCTTCGCCATCTGCGGCATGGGCATGGAACCCCATGGTCCCGACTTCATGGCCCGGGGCGATCTTTCCACGCTGATCCCGGTTCCATGGCAGCCGGGCTATGGCCGTATCGTCTGCATCGGCCACGTCAACGGCGAGCCCTGGCCCTTCGACACGCGCTACGTGCTGCAGCAGCAGGTCGAGCGCCTGAAGGACAAGGGCTGGACCCTCAACACCGGCCTGGAACCCGAGTTCAGCCTGTTCCGCCGCGATGCCAGCGGCAAGCTGCAACTGGTGGACGCCTCCGACAACCTCGACAAGCCCTGCTACGACTACAAGGGCCTGTCGCGCTCCCGGGAATTCCTCGAACGCCTGACCGAAGCCCTGCAGCCGGTGGGCTTCGACATCTACCAGATCGACCACGAGGACGCCAACGGCCAGTTCGAGATCAACTACACCTACAGCGATGCCATGGAGTCGGCGGACCGCTTCACCTTCTTCCGCATGGCTGCCGGCGAGATCGCCAACGACATGGGCATGATCTGCTCGTTCATGCCCAAGCCCGATCCGAAGCGCGCCGGCAATGGCATGCACTTCCACCTGTCGATCGCCAGCGCCACCAACAAGAACCTGTTCCACGACGCCAGCGACCCGAGCGGCATGGGCCTGTCGAAGCTGGCCTATCACTTCGCCGCCGGCCTGCTCGCCCATGGCCCTGCCCTGTGCGCGTTCGCCGCGCCGACCGTGAACTCCTACAAGCGCCTGGTCGTCGGCCGCTCGCTGTCGGGTTCCACCTGGGCGCCGGCCTTCGTTGCCTTCGGCTCCAACAACCGCTCGGCCATGGTCCGCGTGCCCTATGGCCGTCTCGAATTCCGTCTGCCGGATGCCGGCTGCAACCCGTACCTGGTGACCGCCGCGATCATCGCCGCCGGCCTCGATGGCATCGAGCGCCAACTGGAGCCGGACTTCGTCTGCAACGAGAACCTCTACAACCTCAGCCTCGAAGAAATCGCCGCCCGCGGCATCAAGACCCTGCCGCAGTCGCTCAAGGAAGCCACCGACGCCCTGGCCGCCAACCCGCTGTTCCGCGAGGTGCTTGGCGCTGAGATCGTCGATGAATTCATCCGCCAGAAACGCATGGAGTGGGTGGAGTACAGCCGGCATGTCTCCGACTGGGAGATCCAGCGCTACACCGAATTTTTCTGATCCGAATTCCCGATTCAACTGCCCCAAGGAGACAACGCCATGTGCGGAATCGTAGGTCTTTACCTGAAGAAGCCCGAGCTCGAAGGCCAGCTCGGCAAACTGTTCGAACCCATGCTCGAAGCCATGACCGACCGCGGCCCGGACAGCGCCGGCTTCGCCATCTATGGCGATGAAGTGGCCGACGGCTGGGTCAAGCTGACCCTGCAGGCCATCGACGTCGACTACGACTGGAAGAAACTGATGGGCGAGCTGGAAGGCCGCCTCGGCTGCTCCCTGGACTGGTTCCAGAACGCCAGCGCCGCCGTGCTCAAGGTACACAGCGCCGAGGAACCAGTGCGCACCGCCCTCGCCGAGCTCGCCCCGGACGTGCGCATCATGAGCGCCGGCCAGAGTATCGAGATCCTCAAGGGCATGGGCCTGCCCCGGGAAATCTCCGAGCGCTTCGGCCTGGCGGGCATGAAGGGCAGCCACATCATCGGCCACACCCGCATGGCCACCGAAAGCGCGGTGACCATGGAAGGCAGCCACCCGTTCTCCACCGGCGCCGACCTGTGCCTGGTGCACAACGGCTCGCTGTCCAACCACTTCCGCCTGCGCCAGGAACTCAAGCGCGAAGGCATCACCTTCGAGACCGACAACGACACCGAGGTCGCCGCCGGCTACCTGACCTGGCGCCTGCGCCAGGGCGACAGCCTCAAGGAGGCGCTGGACAAGTCGCTGGAAGACCTCGATGGCTTCTTCACCTTCGCCATCGGCACCCGCAACGGCTTTGCCGTGATCCGCGACCCGATCGCCTGCAAGCCGGCGATCCTCGCCGAGACCGACGACTACGTCGCCATGGCCTCCGAATACCAGGCGCTGGCCAGCCTGCCGGGCATCGACAAGGCGAAAGTCTGGGAGCCCGAACCCGCCACCATGTACATCTGGGAACGTGCCTGAGGAGCCCCTTTCATGAAAACCATCGACCTTTCCAGCGCCACGGTGCGTGAACTCAACCAGACCCTGCACGGCGAAGTGCAGGACCGCGAATGGCTGGTCACCCACCCCGACGGCAAGCACAACCTCGCGGTCGGCCTGAACCAGGCCGTGAGCATCGATATCCGGGGGCACGCCGGCTACTACTGCGCCGGGATGAACCAGAAGGCCTGCATCACCGTGCACGGCAACGTCGGCGTCGGCGTGGCCGAGAACATGATGTCCGGCTCGGTACGGGTCAAGGGCAGCGCCTCCCAGGCTGCCGGCGCCACCGCCCATGGCGGGCTGCTGGTGATCGAGGGCGATGCCGGCGCGCGCTGCGGGATCTCCATGAAGGGCGTCGACATCGTGGTCGGCGGCAGCATCGGCCACATGAGCTGCTTCATGGCCCAGGCCGGGCGCCTGGTGGTGTGCGGCGATGCCGGCGATGCCTTGGGCGACTCGTTGTACGAGACGCGTATCTACGTCAAGGGCGAGGTCAAGTCGCTGGGCTCGGACTGCATCGAGAAAGAGATGCGCGCCGAGCACATCGCCGAGGTGACCGAACTGCTCAACCGCGCCGGCTTCGACGAGGATCCGGCGAGCTTCAAGCGCTACGGCTCGGCACGCCAGCTGTACAACTTCAAAGTCGATAACGCATCCGCGTACTGATCCGCGGCGAGGACATTCCCATGAGCGAAAAACACACTCCCGTGCTGCGCGAATCGGCCACCTTCGATCGCCTGACCATCCAGGAAATCCAGCGCGCCGCCGAGACCGGCATCTATGACATCCGTGGCGGCGGCACCAAGCGCAAGCTGCCGCACTTCGACGACCTGCTGCTGCTCGGCGCCTCGGTGTCGCGCTATCCGCTGGAAGGCTATCGCGAGAAATGCGGCACCGACGTGGTCCTCGGCACGCGCTTCGCGAAGAAGCCGATCCACCTGAAGATCCCGGTGACCATTGCCGGCATGAGCTTCGGCGCGCTGTCGGCCAATGCCAAGGAAGCCCTCGGCCGTGGCGCGACCATCGCTGGCACCAGCACCACCACCGGCGACGGCGGCATGACCCCGGAAGAACGCGGCCAGTCGCAGCACCTGGTTTACCAGTACCTGCCGTCGCGCTATGGCATGAACCCGGATGACCTGCGCAAGGCCGACGCCATCGAGATCGTCCTCGGCCAGGGCGCCAAGCCGGGCGGCGGCGGCATGCTGCTGGGGATGAAGGTCACCGAGCGGGTGGCCGGCATGCGCACCCTGCCGATCGGCGTCGACCAGCGTAGCGCCTGCCGTCACCCGGACTGGACCGGCCCGGACGACCTGGCGATCAAGATTGCCGAGCTGCGCGAGATCACCGACTGGGAGAAGCCGATCTACGTGAAGATCGGTGCCAGCCGGCCCTACTACGACGTCAAGCTGGCGGTGAAGGCCGGTGCCGACGTGATCGTGCTCGACGGCATGCAGGGCGGTACGGCCGCGACCCAGGAAGTGTTCATCGAACACGTCGGCATCCCGATCCTGCCGGCCATCCCGCAGGCTGTTCAGGCGCTGCAGGAAATGGGCATGCATCGCCAGGTGCAGTTGATCGTCTCCGGCGGCATCCGCAATGGCGCCGACGTGGCCAAGGCCATGGCCCTGGGCGCTGATGCAGTGGCCATCGGCACCGCGGCGCTGGTGGCACTGGGCGACAACCATCCGCGTCTGGACGAGGAGCTGAAGAAGATCGGCTCGGCTGCGGGCTACTACGACGACTGGCAGAACGGCCGTGACCCGGCCGGGATCACCACCCAGGATCCGGAGCTGTCCAAGCGCCTCGATCCGGTGGAGGCGGGGCGCCGCCTGGCCAACTACCTGCGGGTGCTGGTGCTGGAAGCGCAGACCATGGCCCGGGCGTGTGGCAAGTCGCACCTGCATAACCTCGATCCGGAGGACCTGGTGGCGCTGACGGTGGAGGCGGCAGCGATGGCACGGGTGCCGCTGGCGGGTACCAGCTGGGTGCCGGGGCAGCAGTACTGATCCCGCTCGATAAATCGATGTGGTGCCGGTAGGAGCAGGCAAGCCTGCTTCTACGCGTCAGGTGGCTCCGGCAGCAACAACCGGGCAGTCACCGGCAGATGATCGGAGATATCCAGGGTGTCCTGCTGCACCACCCGCGCATTCACCCGGCGCAGCTTCGGACTGTAGAACAGGTAATCCAGCGTTCGGTCCGGCCCTTCCAGGCCCGGATCGTTGGGGAAGTGGGTCAGCCATTGCCCGCGATCAGCCCCGGTGGCCTCGGCATTCGCCGGGATCATCGGGTACTTGTCCCATAACAGGTGCAGCTCGCTGTCCGCCGAATACGACTGACGCTGCTGCGGCGTGAGCCGGCGATATTGCCCCAGCGGCAGCAGGTTGAAATCCCCGCCCAACAGCCACGGCGTGCCCTGGCGCTCGAACTGATCCACCAGCTTTTCCAGTTCCCGGACCTGCCGGGCTTGCACATCGTCGCCCGGCACATGCCGGGCCAGTTGCGTGTTGAGCACCGCCAGTTGCCCGCCTTCGCGCAGCGGCAGGTAGCTGACCAGCACCGCTTGTTGTGGCTTGAGCAGGCGGCTCAGGACATTGTCGGACTCACGCGGCAACTGTACCCGCTGCGCCTGCTGGATCGGGTAGCGGCTGAGGGTGGCCAGGGTACGACCGACGGCGCCGGCGACATGCCAGTCGGGGACGAACTCGGCTTTCCAGTCCCAGGCCTGAACAGCGCAGGGGTAGAGGTCGGCGAGGCGTTCGCGGAGCAGGGCGAGCTGGTCCTGGTAGTCGGTAGCCTTGGCGTCCTTGTCCAGCTCCTGGAGCAGGACGATGTCCGGCTGTTCGGCGCGGATCACCCGGGCCACTTCATCGAGGCTGAAGGCCAGGTCTTCGGCGGTGGGGCGGGTGTCGCCCCCGGCGGCCTCGTCGTACCAGAACACATAGCGCTTGCCCGCCAGGTACTGCACGTTCCAGGTCATCACCTTCAACTGCTGCCCCGGCGCCAGCGGCTTGGCCGGCCCGCTGCACGCCACTGGCACCGACTCCAGCGGCTCGGGCCGCCAGCCCGCCTGCGAGGCCAGCAGCCAGAGCAGGATGGCAAGCAGCAGGAGCAGCAGCAGGGCGTTGCGCAGTAGTCGGGTCATCGGGCTCGGGCAAGTCGGGTTGACGGTTGAGCATGGCCCCCGGTTTCAGGAGCGTGCCGGGTTGGCCTCGCTGATCAGCATGTACAGGCGGAACAGCACCACGGTGCTGAACAGTTGCAGGAAGCTGTTGACCACATTGACCAGCAGTTCCAGGACCGGGTTCACCTGGTCCGGCAGCAGGCCGAGGGTAATGCCGTTGAACAGCCACAGCGGCGCCATCACCCCGAGCATGCAGACGAAGATCCGCCAGAAGTTGCCGTTGACCATCTGGAAGCTCTCGCGCATGGCCTGAATCGGCGCGCGGCCTTGCAGCACCAGCAGGTACTCGGCGAACACCAGGTTGGTCATCACCCAGATGCCGGGGAGGATGAACAGCGAGATACCGGCCATGATCAGCAGCGAGCTGAGCATCACCAGCAGGGCGAACGACGGCCACAACTGCAGGGCGCGGGCCATCAGGTTGCGCTTGAGCGGTTCGTGGCCGTCGGTGCGGGCGTCGAGGTAGAGGATCAACGCGGCGCTGTACAGCGGGTAGAACAGCAGGCCGACGAGCAGGCCGTAGGCTGGCGAAGCGTTGTCGCCAAGCTGGTCGTAGAGCAATTGGCTGCACACCGCTTCGAGCAGCACCAGCGGCAGGCACAGGCCGGCGATGCTGGCCAGGTGGCGGCGGAAGAAGTACAGCGAGTCACGCAGAACGGTGAGGGGATTCATGGGTCTATTTCGAAGTCCGGAGCAGGCGCTCACTTTAGCTCAGGGGTCGAACCTGAACAAAGTTTCATGCGCTGTTCGCATTGAAACGGCGATGCTTGTCCCTATGTTCACTGCAACCCGTACACCAGAGAGGTCGCGTCATGAATAACGAAGAACGGAACCTGATCGAAGGCCTGTTCACCCGGCTGCGCCAGGCCGAAGCCGAAGGCGCTCCGCGCGATGCCGAGGCCCAGGGGCATATTGCCGGACTCGTTCAGCAGCATGCGGCCGCGCCTTACTACATGGCCCAGGCGATCCTGGTCCAGGAAGCGGCGCTCAAGCGTCTTGACGAACAGAACCGCCAGCTCCAGGCCGAGCTGGCCGAGGCCAAGGCCAAGGCGGCGAATGCCGCACCGGCGCAGCAGGGCGGTGGTGGGTTCCTTTCCAGCATCTTCGGCTCCAGTGCGCGTCCGGCGCCGAGCCAGCCTGCAGCCGCCCCGGTAGCTCCGCCGCCTTCCAGCGGTGGTGGCTGGCGTGATGGTCCCGGTGTCGCGCCGCAGTCCAACTGGGGCGCTCCGCCGCCTCAAGCCCAGGCCGCACCGGCGCGCAGTGGGGCCAGCAGCTTCCTCGGTGGTGCCCTGCAGACCGCAGCTGGCGTGGCGGGCGGGGTGATGCTGGCGCAAGGCATCAGCAGCCTGTTCCATCACAACTCGCAACCCGAGGAAATCGTCGAGGTGATCAAGGAAGAGCCGGCCCAGGTCAGCGACCAGGGTGGCTGGAACAACGATGACAACCAGCGCTATGTGGCCGATGACAGCAGCTACGGCGACGATGGTGGCGGATTCTTCTCGGACGACGACTACGTCTGAGGAGCTTCATTGCTTTTGAGGGCCCTATCGCTGGCTTGCCAGCGATGAGGCCCTCGAATCCACTGCAAGCCCCCCGGCATGTCATACTCCCCCCCTTTGCCACCCAAGGCCCGGTCTCGAAGGAGGGGTTTAGTGAAGAAAATCGCCGTATTCGTCGACGTCCAGAACCTCTACTACACCGTGCGCCAGGCCTATGGCTGCCATTTCAACTACGCCGCCTTCTGGGCCGCCGTCAGCCGCGACGGTGAGATCGTCGAGGCGTTCGCCTATGCCATCGACCGTGGCGACAGCAAGCAGCAGCAGTTCCAGCAGATCCTCCGTAACCTCGGCTTCACCGTGAAGCTCAAGCCCTACATCCAGCGCAGCGACGGCTCGGCCAAGGGCGACTGGGACGTGGGCATCACCCTCGACGTGGTGGACGCCGCCGCCCGGGTCGATCAGGTGGTCCTGGCTTCCGGCGACGGTGATTTCGATCTGCTCCTGGAACGGGTGATCCAGCGCCACGGCGTCGAGGCGGTGGCCTACGGCGTGCCGGGCCTGACCGCCAACTCGCTGATCCGCGCCGCCAGTCGCTACGTGCCCATCGAAGGCGCGCTTTTGCTCAAGCATTGAGGTTTTTCTTGGAACGTATCGCCGTCATCGACTTCGAAACCACCGGCATCACCCCCGGTGCCGGTTGCCGCGCCACCGAAGTGGCGGTGGTCATGCTGGAGCAGGGGCGCATCGTCGAGCGCTACCAGAGCCTGATGAACGCCGGCGTGCCGGTACCGGCCTTCGTTGCCGGGCTCACTGGCATCACCACGGCGATGCTGCGCAGCGCGCCGCCGGTCGACCGAGTGATGAACGAAGTCGCCGAGTTCGTCGGCACCACGCCGCTGCTGGCGCACAACGCCGCCTTCGACCAGAAGTTCTGGGACTACGAACTGGGCCGCATCGGCCGCAGCCGCAGCCAGTCCTTCGCCTGTTCGCTGCTGCTGTCGCGACGCCTGCTGCCGGCGGCGCCGAACCACAAGCTCGGCACCCTGACCCGCTGGGCCGGGCTGCCCGACACCGGTACCGCGCACCGGGCCATGGCCGATGCGGAAATGGCCGCCAACCTGCTCCAGCACCTGGTCAGCGAGTTGCGTGGCACCCACGGCCTGCAAAGTCTCGACCACGCCTTCTTGTGCAAGCTGCAAAAAGTCCCCGCCGCCAAGGTCCGCGAGGCCTTGCTCAAGCACCGTTAGTCTTTTTCTCCAACTGCCCGAGCGGTACCCGCCGCTCCACGGCGCTGGAAAGAATGATCGAGGTCTTGCTGAAACCGAACTGTGCCACGCGGTTGATCAGCTCTTCCAGCTCCGGCATCGAACCCACCGCCGCCTGCATGATCACGCAGGGATCACCGGTGACCCGATGGCATTCGGTGAGCTGGGGAATCTGCGTCAGGGCTTCGTAGGCCTGCTGGTTGCCGTGGCTGGCCAGGCGCAGCTCGATCACGCACTGGATCGGCAGGCCGATCTTGCTCATGTCGACCTTGGCCTGGTAGCCGGTGATCACCCCGCTGGCTTCCAGCTTCGCCACCCGTTCCGCCACCGCCGGGGCAGACAGGTTGACCGTGCGCGCCAGTTGGGCGAAGGAGGCGCGGCCGTTTTCCAGGAGGGCGGCGAGGAGCATGCGATCGTACTTGTCCATCGAGGTCTCGTTAAAACAAAGGAAAAGGGTCGAAAGAACCATGCTTTCGAAAGCCACGGTGCTCGATAAGCATTTTTTGAAACTTAATTTTACCGGTAAAGCTTCTTAAACTTTAAGTTACAACTACTCAGATTCGAGCCCCCCATGCCTGCCTCCCGTCGTTTTCCCTGGATGTTGATCGGTGCCTTTATCGCGTTATATCTGGTCTGGGGGTCTACCTACCTGGCCATTCGAATCGGCGTGGAGTCCTGGCCGCCGATGCTGATGGCGGGCACCCGCTTCATCATTGCCGGGGGCCTGATGTACGGCTTCCTGCGCTGGCGCGGGGTGCCGGCGCCGACCTGGCAGCAATGGAAGGCGGCAGGGGCCATCGGTTTCCTGTTGCTCAGTTGCGGCAACGGCGGGGTGACGGTGGCCGAGCATGCTGGCGTCGCCTCGGGCGTGGCAGCGCTGGCGGTGGCCACGGTGCCGCTGTTCACCCTGCTGTTCGGCCTGCTCTGGGGACACCGCAACACCCGCCTGGAATGGGCCGGGATCTTCATGGGCCTGGCCGGTATCGCCCTGCTCAACCTTGGCTCTAACCTGCAGGCCAGCCCGCTGGGTGCGGCGCTGATCCTGTTCGCCGCGGCGTCCTGGGCCTTCGGCTCGGTGTGGAGCAAGAGCCTGCCGCTGCCCCAGGGCCCGATGGCCAGTGCCGCGGAAATGCTGGTGGGCGGCGGGGTCCTGCTGGCCGGCAGCTTCTTCAGTGGCGAACGCCTGACCCAAATGCCCTCCGCCGCTGGCTGGGGCGCGCTGGCCTATCTGGTGGTGTTCGGCTCGATCATCGCCTTCAGCGCCTACATGTACCTGCTCAAGCACGTGCGTCCGGCGGCGGCCACCAGCTATGCCTATGTCAACCCGGCGGTGGCGGTGCTGCTGGGGATTCTGTTCGCCGGCGAAACCATCGGCGCCGAGGAATGCCTGGCCATGGCGGTGATCATCGGCGCGGTGGTGTTGATCGGTATTCCGCAGTGGCGCAAGGCACCACAGGTCCCGGTGATCGAAGGCGAGATGTCCGGCACTCGGTGATCGTCGGCGAACAGGGTAAACTCCGCGCCATTGCACGATTTCCCCTGATGGTATTGCCATGACATTCGCCAAACTCGGCCTGATCGAACCGCTGCTGCGCGCCCTCGAAAGCCTGAACTACACCACCCCGACGCCGGTCCAGGCCCAGGCGATTCCCGCCGTGCTGGCCGGCCGCGACCTGATGGCCGCGGCCCAGACCGGCACCGGCAAGACCGCCGGTTTCGCCCTGCCGCTGCTGCAACGCCTGACCCTGGAAGGCGCCCAGGTCGCCAGCAACTCGGTACGGGCGCTGGTGCTGGTGCCGACCCGTGAACTGGCCGAGCAGGTCCACGCCAACATCCGCGAATACGCCGAGCACCTGCCGCTGCGCACCTACGCTGTGTACGGCGGGGTCAGCATCAACCCGCAGATGATGAAGCTGCGCAAGGGCATCGACTTGCTGGTAGCGACCCCGGGCCGCCTGCTCGACCTGTTCCGCCAGAACGCGGTGAAGTTCAACCAGCTCCAGGCTCTGGTGCTGGACGAGGCTGACCGCATGCTCGACCTCGGTTTCGCCGAGGAACTGCGGGCGATCTACGCCGCGCTGCCGGTAAAGCGCCAGACCCTGCTGTTCTCCGCCACCTTCTCCGACGAGATCCGCCTGATGGCCGGGCAGATGCTCAGCGAACCGCTGAGCGTCGAGGTCAGTCCGCGCAACGTCACTGCCAGCACCGTGAAGCAGTGGATCGTCACCGTGGACAAGAAGCGCAAGACCGAGTTGTTCTGCCACCTGCTGCGCAAGCAGCGCTGGGGCCAGGTGCTGGTGTTTGCCAAGACCCGCAATGGTGTCGATCAGCTGGTCGAGCGTCTGGTGGGCATGGGCATCAATGCCGACGGCATCCACGGCGACCGTCCGCAGGCCACCCGCCAGCGGGCGCTGGACAGTTTCAAGGCGCGGGAAGTGCAGATCCTCGTGGCCACCGATGTGGCGGCGCGCGGGCTGGACATCGATGATTTGCCGCTGGTGGTGAACTTCGATCTGCCGATCGTGGCCGAGGACTATATCCACCGTATTGGCCGGACCGGCCGGGCAGGGAATACCGGCGAGGCGCTGTCGCTGGTCTGCGCGGATGAAGTGCAGTTGCTCTCGGCGATCGAGACCCTGACCCGCAAGACCCTGCCTCGCCATGACGAGCCGGGCTTCGAGCCGGATCACCGAGTGCCGGTGACCGATGCCAGCGGGCAGATCCTGAAGAAGCCGAAGAAACCGAAGAAGCCCAAGCAGGGCGGGGCCAAGGGCAACCTGGGGCGCTGGGTGGACAGCGGTGATGCGCCGGTGGCGGCCAAGCCGGTGCGCAAGGTGCCGGCCTTCAATACCGGGCCGAAAAAGCGCAAGCCCTGAGATTCCTGGGGCCGCTTTGCGGCCCATCGCGGGTTAACCCGCTCCCACAGAGATCGCGTACACCGCCCAACCTGTGGGAGCGGGTTTACCCGCGATGAGGCCGGCAACGGCAACCCATCACTTGCGGCCCAGCCACTCCAGCACCCCCAACCCCGCCTTCCGGCCACTGGCAAAGCAGGCCGTCAGCAGATACCCCCCGGTCGGCGCCTCCCAGTCCAGCATCTCCCCGGCACAGAACACTCCCGGCACCTGCTTCAGCATCAACCCCTCATCCAGCGCCTCGAACTTCACCCCACCCGCCGTACTGATCGCCTCATCCAGCGGCCGCGCCCGGACCAACTCAATGGGCAGGGCCTTGATCGCCGCCGCCAGCTTCTGCGGATCTGCGAACACCTCCGGCCCGGTCAGCTCGCGCAGCAACGAAGCCTTCACCCCATCCAGGCCCAACTGCCCATGCAGATGCTTGGCCATCGACCGTGACCCGCGCGGCTTGGCCAAGGCGGCCGCAATCTTGTCCACAGGCTTGCTCGGCAACAGGTCCAGCAACAGCGTGGCGCGGCCCTCGCGGTTGATGGTCTCGCGAATCAGCGCCGACCAGGCATACACCAGGCTGCCTTCCACCCCGGTCTCGGTCAGCACGAACTCCCCGGGCCGCGGTTCATGCCCGGGCAGGCTCAGGGCAATGTTCTTCAACGGCGCCCCGGCAAACTTCTGCTTGAGCAGATCGCTCCACGCCGCCACCTCGAAACCGCTGTTGGACGCCTGCAACGGCGCGATATCCACAGCCCGTTCGGCCAGCCATGGCAACCACGCCCCGTCCGAACCCAGGCGTGCCCAACTGCCACCGCCCAGCGCCAGCACCACCGCGTCGGCCTTCACTGCCAGCTCGCCGTGTGGATAACCGATCCGCAGGCTGCCATCGGCATTCCAGCCCAGCCAACGGTGCCGGGTGTGGATAACCACCCCGGCGTCGCGCAGGCGCTTGAGCCAGGCGCGCAGCAGCGGCGCGGCTTTCATGTCGGTGGGGAAGACCCGGCCGGAAGTGCCGACGAAGGTACTTATCCCCAGGCCATGAATCCACTCGCGCAGGGTGTCGGCGTCGAAGTCGTCGAGCAGCCCGGCGATTTCGCCGGCGCGTTCGGTGTAGCGGGAGATGAAGGCCGGCTTGGGCTCGGAGTGGGTGATGTTCATGCCACCGACCCCGGCCAGCAAAAACTTGCGCCCCACGGACGGCATGGCGTCGTACAGATCGACGCGCACCCCGGCCAGGCTGAGGACTTCGGCCGCCATCAGGCCGGCGGGACCGCCTCCGATAATGGCGACGTGGGCGGGGGCAGTGGAGCGGGAATCGGTCATGGCGGCGGCAGGCTGGGGATAAGTGAGCCGGCCATTCTACCCGAGGCGCAGCGGGCAGGGCACTGTACAAAAAACGCTCAGGTGCCGCGCAGCCCCGGATTTACGAGGGGAAACGGGCTTTCCCGCAGGTTATCCACAAGCGGTTCCACAGTCATTGTGGGTAATCCAGCACCTGTTGCGCGCAGTGATGGAGGATGCCGTGGCGCCGCGCCAGGGCTTCGCGGTCCTTGCTGTAGCCGCCGCCGATCACTCCCACCACCGGGATATCCCGGCCCAGGCAATGGCGCAGCACGCAGGTATCGCGGGCGGCGACGCCTTCGTCGGTGAGTTGCAGGTAGCCCAGGGCGTCGTCCTTGTGCACATCGACCCCGGCGTCGTACAGCACCAGGTCGGGCTGGTACAGCGGCAGCAGGTAGTTCAGCGCGTCGTCCACCACCTTCAGGTACTCGGCATCGCCCATGCCGCGGTGCAGCGGGATGTCCCAGTCGCTGCGGGCCTTGCGCACGGGGAAGTTCTGCTCGCAGTGCAGCGAGACGGTGATGGCTTCCGGGGTGTGTTCGAGGATCCGCGCGGTGCCGTCGCCCTGGTGCACGTCGCAGTCGAAGATCAGCACCCGGTGCACCCGTCCGGCTTCCAGCAGGTAGCGGCTGATCACCGCGAGGTCGTTGAAGATGCAGAAGCCCGCCGGGTGATCGTAGTGGGCGTGGTGGGTGCCGCCGGCCAGGTGGCAGGCGATGCCATGCTGCAGGGCCAGTTCTGCGGTGAGCAGCGAGCCGCCCACCGCGCGCACGGTGCGCCGGGCCAGGGCTTCGCTCCAGGGCAGGCCGAGACGACGCTGGTCCTCGCGGGACAGGTCGCCGTTCATGTAGCGCTCGATATAGGCGCGGTCATGGGCCAGGGCGAGGATATCGTTGGGGCAGATCTGCGGACGCTGCAGCTCGGCATCGGTGGTCAGTCCGCTGGCGATCAGGTGATCGTGGAGCAGGCGGAACTTGTCCATCGGAAAGCGGTGCCCGGGGGGAAACTCCGGGCTGTAGTCGTCGTGATAAACAAGGGGCAGGCGCATGGCGGGTCCGGCGGTGGGCACCGGGGGATCTTGCCAGTTGCCCGGCGGGCAGCGCCAGCATTGCCTGCCTACGCTGTAGACTGCCAGACCAAGGAACGTGGAGCCCTCGATGACGCCGATACTCGAACTGGAAAGCGCACGCCTGGTCATGCGCCAATGGCAGGATGACGACCTGAAGGAGTTCGCCGCGCTGTGCGCCGACCCGCAGGTGATGCGCTACTTTCCCGCGCCGCTGAGCCGGCTGGAGAGCGCCGCCCTGATTGGCCGCATCCGCGGTCATTTCGCCGAATACGGCTATGGCCTGTGGGCGCTGGAACGCAAGGACACCGGGGCCTTCATCGGCATGACCGGCCTGCTTAACGTCAATTTCGACGCCGATTTCGCCCCGGCAGTGGAGATCGGCTGGCGCCTGGCCCGCCGTCACTGGGGCCTGGGTTTCGCCAGCGAGGCGGCCTGGACCAGCTTGCGCTGTGCCTTCGCTCAACTCGGTCTGAAGGAAGTGGTGTCCTTCACCACCCGCGACAACCTGGCGTCGCAGAAGGTCATGCAGGCCATCGGCATGCAGGCCGATCCGGCTGGCGATTTCGAACACCCGAAACTCGAACCCGGCGACCCGCTGCGTCCCCACGTGCTGTACCGCATCGACCGCGCCCGGTGGCAGTCCACCCTGCGCGGCTGAATCAGCGAACATACAGGCCAGTAATGGCAAACCCTGTATCATTTGCCGCCTGGGCCTTGCTTTGGAGAATCTCGAATGAGCCATGTGTTGGACGATCTGGTCGATCTGTTGAGTCTGGAAGCGATCGAGGAAAACCTCTTCCGCGGCCGTAGCCAGGACCTGGGCTTCCGCCAGCTCTACGGTGGCCAGGTGCTCGGCCAGTCGCTGTCGGCAGCCAGCCAGACGGTCGAGGAGGCACGCCACGTGCACTCCCTGCATGGCTACTTCCTGCGTCCGGGTGATGCCAGCATGCCGGTGGTCTACTCGGTGGATCGTGTGCGCGACGGTGGCAGCTTCAGCACCCGGCGGGTGACTGCGATCCAGAAGGGCAACCCGATCTTTACCTGCAGCGCTTCGTTCCAGTACGACGAGGAAGGCTTCGAGCACCAGGGCCAGATGCCTGACGTGGTCGGCCCGGAAAACCTGCCGTCGGAGGTGGAACTGGTCCAGGCCGTTGCCGACAAGCTGCCCGAGCACATCCGCGAAAAGATGCTCTGCGCCAAGCCCATCGAAGTACGCCCGGTGACCGAGAAGGATCCGTTCAATCCCAAGCCCGGCGATCCGGTCAAATACGCCTGGTTCCGCGCCGACGGCACGCTGCCGGACGTCCAGGCGCTGCACAAGTACATGCTCGCGTATGCCTCTGACTTCGGCCTGCTCACCACTTCGCTGATGCCTCACGGCAAATCCGTTTGGCACAAGGACATGCAGGTCGCCAGCCTCGACCATGCCCTGTGGTTCCACGGCAACCTGCGGACGGACGAGTGGCTGCTGTACGCGATGGACAGCCCGTGGGCCGGCAATGGTCGCGGCTTCTCCCGTGGCAGTATCTTCAACCGCGCCGGGAAGCTGGTTGCTTCGTCCTGCCAGGAAGGTCTGATCCGTCACCGGAAGGACTGGGCATGAGCCTCGCCGATATCCGTCACTGGGTGTTCGACATGGATGGCACCCTGACCGTGGCCGTGCATGATTTCGCCGCGATCCGCGTGGCGCTGAACATTCCGCCTGAAGACGACATCCTCACCCACCTGGCCGCCTTGCCTGCGGAAGAAGCGCAGGCCAAGCACGCCTGGCTGCTGGAGCACGAGCGCGACCTGGCGATTGCCTCGCAGCCGGCGGTGGGTGCGGTGGAATTGGTGAGGGAGCTGGCGGGGCGGGGTGTGCAGTTGGGCATCCTGACTCGCAATGCTCGCGAGTTGGCCCACGTGACGCTGGAGGCCATCGGCCTGGTGGATTGTTTCCCGGTGGACAGTGTTCTTGGTCGTGACGAAGCGCCGCCCAAGCCGCATCCGGGTGGACTGCTGAAGCTGGCCGAGGCTTGGGCGGTGGATCCGGCAGAGATGGTGATGGTCGGCGATTATCGCTTCGACCTGGATTGCGGGCGTGCGGCGGGGACGCGAACGGTGCTGGTGAATCTGCCGGACAACCCGTGGCCGGAGCTGACGGACTGGCATGCGGCGGATTGCCGGGCGTTGCGGGTCCTGCTGGGTTAATACCGCCCGGAACACATGACTCATTGATTTAGCAGGGACCGCGGCATGCTGCTTTTAGCCGGCCTGGCTGTCCGGGAAGCTCGCGCTGAGGCCGTCGTAGTCGTCATGGTCGTCGTACTTGAAGGTGCTGACCCGGGCGCCGAGGATCTCCGACAGGTCGTCCCCACCTTCAGCCGCGTCGCCACATAGGCGCCGACCGGCACGGCCACGTCGCCGCGTCAGTCGTGGATGCTCCCCGGGACCATGGCGAACAGACGGGTGTCGTAGGTGGCGCCCTTGAGCACGTCGATGCGATCTTGATTGATAATTAGTCGCAATGTTGTGAGCTCTTGGTCGATTGTGCGCGCGCCTGTACTTGACCGTTTCGTACTGCGAACCAAGAATTCTCCGACATTCGCAACGGATCGATGAGGGAACAGCATGAGCAAGGCCATCTACGTCCAACCCGGCGGCGGCTACGACAAGGTCGTCGTCGGCAGCAGCGAAGCGCCAGCCCCGGCGGCCGGGGAAATTACCGTGCGCCTGCACGCCAACTCCCTCAACTACCACGACTTCGCCGTGGTCAGCGGCATGTGGGGCCCGAGCGCGCCGCGCATTCCCATGGCCGATGGCGCCGGCGAGGTGATCGCGGTGGGCGAGGGCGTCAGCGAGTTCGCCGTGGGTGATGGGGTGGTCAGCACCTTCTTCCCCGACTGGCTCGACGGCCAGCCGCTGGTGGAAGGCTTCGCCACGGTGCCTGGCGACGGCATCGACGGCTATGCCCGGGAAATCGTGACTGCCCGCGCCACCTCCTTCACCCGCGCGCCCAAGGGCTACAGCCACGCCGAAGCCGCAACCCTGACCACCGCCGGTCTCACCGCCTGGCGCGCGCTGATGGCTGACGATTCGCTCAAGCCCGGTGACTCGGTGCTGGTGCAGGGCACCGGTGGCGTGTCGATCTTCGCCCTGCAGTTCGCCAAGGCGGCGGGTGCCACGGTGATCGCCACCTCGTCCAGCGACGAGAAGCTGGAGCGCCTCAAGACCCTCGGCGCCGACGAGGTGATCAACTACCGCAGCACGCCGAACTGGGGCGAGAAGGTGCGGGCCCTGACCGACAACCGCGGCGTGGACCATGTGATCGAAGTGGGCGGGCCGGCGACCCTGGAGCAATCCATGACGGCGGTGCGCATTGGCGGGCACTTGTCGATGATCGGCATCCTCACCGGCGTCGCCGGGCAGTTGCCGCTGGTCCAGGCGCTGGTGCGGCAGATTCGCCTGCAGGGTGTGCTGGTGGGCAGCCGCGCGCAGCAGCAGGCGATGATCCGCGCCATCGATGCCAATGGCCTGCGCCCGGTGATCGACAAGCTGTTCGAGCTGGAGCAGATCGTCGAGGCCTTCCGGTACCAGGAAAGCAACCGGCATTTCGGCAAGATCTGCCTGAGCTTCTAACGCGATGATGCTGTCGGCGCAGACGAGCCGGTTCAGAGAGGGGCATGGATCGCCCAGCCGGCCAGGGCGCCCGCCAGCACGACCAGCCAGGAAGGCGCGCGAAGGAATTGCAGGGCGAGGAAGGCGACGAGGGCAAGGCAGGCATCCGCCGGGCTGAAGATAGCGCTGGTCCAGAGCGGATCGCAGAGCGCGGCGAGCAAAAGCCCGACCACGGCGGCATTGACCCCCGCCAGCGCTCCCCGGGCTGGCGCCTGACGTCGCAGCCCGGCCCAGAACGGCAGGGTGCCGGCCACGAGGAGGAACGACGGCAGGAACAGGGCGACCAGGCACAGTGCGGCGCCGCCCCAGCCGGAAGCGCCGACCTGCATCGACGCGCCGAGGAAGGCGGCGAAGGTGAACAGTGGCCCCGGAACAGCCTGGGCGAGCGCATAGCCGGCGAGGAAGGCTTCCTGTTCGACCCAACCGGGCTCTACCACCGCGCTCTGCAGCAAGGGCAGCACCACGTGCCCGCCGCCGAATACCAGCGAGCCGCTGCGATAGAACGCGTCGATCTGGGCCAGGCGCACATTGCCCACCGCGGCATCGAGCACCGGCAGTCCGAACAGCAGGAGCATGAACAGGGCCAGCCAGGCCGCGCCCTGGCGGCGGTCGATGCGCACTGGCAGGGTTTCACCGGCGTGGCCAGGGGCTGCGCGAAATGCCAGGGCGCCCGCCAGGCCGGCGAGAAGCATCAGCACGGGCGGGGTCCAGACCGAGGGCAGCATCAGGATCAGGCCGGCGCACAGCAGCATCAAGGTGATACGCGGCCAGTCCGGGCAGAGGGTGCGGCCCATGCTCCAGACGGCCTGTGCCACCACGGCGACGGCGACGATCTTCAGCCCGTGCAGGAGACCGGAGGGAACCGCGTCGGGATGGCTGGAAATACCCAGCGCAGCCAGTACCAAGAGCAACGCTGACGGCAAGGTGAACCCTGTCCAGGCGGCCAGCGCGCCGAGATAACCGCTCCGAGACAGACCGATGGCCATACCGACCTGGCTGCTGGCCGGACCCGGCAGGAACTGACAAAGCGCGACCAGATCGGCGTAGGCACCTTCGCTTATCCAGCGCCGACGGGTGACGAACTCCTGATGGAAATACCCCAGGTGGGCGATGGGCCCGCCGAACGACGTCAGTCCCAGGCGCAGGAAAACCAGGAATATCTCGCAGGATCGGGGCATGACTCGCTTCCAGGGGGCAGGGAGCGCTCATTTGACCATCCCGGCATGACAGTGCGCACCTGCGCCTCGGCCACAATTCGACTGAACCCTGCAGCATCTGGTCCGCCTAACGGAAACATGCAAACGGGAGACAGCCTATGGAACACGGACACCTGTGGATAACCCTGGCGGTGCTGCTGGCGCTGCTGGAGGTATGGGCGATCAAACGCATCATCGGTAGCCCCGCACGGGCGGAGAACAAGATGATGTGGATCGTTTTCGTGGTTTTCGTGCCGGTGCTCGGCCTGTTGGTGTGGGGCTTGGCCGGACCCAGGTCGCGGCCCGGCGTGCCGCTGTCGAAAGAGGGGTGATTCAGGCCAGCAGACGCTCCGCCAGCAGGACCACGGCGATGGCGATCATCGCCAGGCCGGACAGGCGGCTGACATTCTTTGCCGCTGCGGGGCGGGTTTGCAGCACGTTACGGGCGCTGTAGCCGACCAGCAGGTAGATGGTCGCGCAGCTCACGGCGTGGAGCAGGCCGAGGGCGATGATCTGCGTCGCCACCGGCCAGGTCGACAGCGGGTCGGTGAACTGCGGCAGCAGGGCGAGGAACAGCAGGAACACCTTGGGATTCAAGCCGCTGACACAGAAACCGCGAATCGCCCAGCTTGCCCAGGAGTCCGACTTCTGCTCGCTGGCCGCCGGCGCCGCTGGTTTCCACAACATGTTGACACCCATCCACAACAGATAGAGCGCACCGATCACGGTCATCACCGCCATCGCTGCCGGATTGTTCGCCAGCAGGGCGCCGGCTCCGGCGGCGACGATCAGGGTCGCCAACAGGTGACCGGACAGCAGGCCCGCCACCGCCGGTACGACCCAGCGTCCGCGAATGCCGGCGGAAATCACGTACGCCCAGTCCACGCCGGGGGTGATCACGAACAGGAACGACACCGCCCAGAACGCGGCCAGTACGCTGACAGTCACTTGGAAACTCCTGATAGTCCGTTGAAGGTCTACTCAGAAGAGTACGCAAGCGTCGCGAGAATTATCTTTCGTATATCCTGTGCTTTCGCCAGTCAGGTGGAAGATCCTTCCAGATGGACCGTATTGATCGAAAGATTCTTGCCGAGCTGCAACGGGATGGCCGGCAATCACTGACCGACCTCGCCGAGCGGGTCGGCCTCAGCCTCTCGCCATGCCACCGCCGGGTGCGGGCGATGGAGGAGTCCGGGGTGATCCAGGGGTACCGCGCTTATCTGTCGCCCACGGAACTGGGGCTGAACTTTGCCGCGATCGTCTTCGTGACCTTGCGCGAGGGGCACCAGCAGGCGGTGCAGGCGTTTGAAGCGGCGCTGCCGGAGATTGCGCAGATCCTCGATGCGCAGCGGTTGTTTGGAGATCCGGACTATATGTTGCGGGTGGTTACCCGCGATTTGCCGGCGTTCCAGCAGCTTTACGACGAACATCTGGCGCGGTTGCCGAATGTGCAGCGGTTGAGTTCGACGCTGGTGATGAAGCAGGTGATCCAGGATCGGCCGTTGCCGATTTGAAGCCTGTCGCACAGAGAACACGGACCCTGTGGGAGCGGGTTTACCCGCGATTGCGGCAGTGAATTCACCTACGCAATCGCGGGTAAACCCGCTCCCACAGGTCCCTGCTAAATCAATGAGTGATGGGTTGTTCCATCAGAGATCAGGCCTGCTCCGCCTCCCGTCGATACGCATAGGTCTCGGCAAACCGCGACAGCATGTAGTCACTGCACGACACCGGCGGGTACTTCGGCGGGTTGTCCGGCCCGGAGCAGTTGGGCAGGCAACTGATCCCGGTATCCGGATGCGGCTCGGCGAAGAACGGCATCGAGTAGCGGTCCCGCCCCAGCGGGCTGATCACCCGGTGCGGCGTGGACTTGTACCGGTCGTTGCTCCAGCGCGCCATCATGTCGCCGATGTTCACCACGTAGCTGCCCTCGATCGGCGGCGCGTCGATCCATTCACCCTCCAGGCTGCGCACCTGCAAGCCGCCCGCGCTGTCCTGGTAGAGCAAGGTCACGCAGCCATAGTCGGTGTGCGCGCCGGCGCCCTGCTGCTCGGCGCTGCTGGCGGTCTGCCGGGGCGGGTAGTGGATCATGCGGAACACGCTGATCGGGTCGGCGAAGCGTTGGTCGAAGAAGTCTTCCTCGATCTCCAGGGCTACGGCCATGGCCCGCAGCAGGGTCAGCGACAGCGCGTGCATGTCCTCGTAGTGCTGCTGCAGCAGCGCTTCCCAGCCGGGAACGTCCGGGTGACGATTCGGCCCGCGCAGCGGCTTTCCTGCGAGTACGTCGGGGTGGCTGGCGTCCATGTGGAAACCCATGTCGAAGGTCTCCTTGAGGTCGCTCGGCCGGTTCGGGTCGAGCTGCTCGGTAGCCACGGCGCCATAGCCGCGATGGTGGGCGCTGCGGGTGATGTCGATGCGCAGTTTTTCGTCCGCAGGGCGGGCGAAGAAATCCTCGGCGGCGGCCTTCAACTCGGCGATACGCGTGGCCCGGATCGGGTGCCCGGTGATGTAGTAGAAACCCCACTCGCGACAGGCGCTGTCGATCTGCCGGGCCACGGCCTGGCGGGCGGCAGGGTCGTCGCGGTAGAGGGGGGCGATATCGATGACGGGCAAGGTGCTCATTTCGGCAACTCGGCGGTGATGCCCTTGACGTAGTAGTTCATGCCCGCCAGCTCGGCATTGCTGGCCACGGTGCCGGGGGCGATCTTCACATTGCCGTCCTTGTCCAGGATTGGCCCGGTGAACGGATGGAACGAGCCGTCCTTGATGCTGGCGATGATCTGTTCTGCGCCGCTCTTCACGTCGGCGGGCACCAGGTCGCTGATAGGCAGCTCGACGGTGCCTTCGGCCAGGCCGCCCCAGTAGTCCTGGGATTTCCAGGTGCCGTCCATGACCGCCTGGGCGCTCTTGATGTAGTGCGGGCCCCAGTTGTTGACGATGGAGGTCAGCACCGCCTTGGGACCGAAGTGGGCCATGTCCGAGGCATAGCCGATGGCATAGATGCCACGGCGTTCGGCGGTCTGGATCGGCGCCGGGCTGTCGGTGTGCTGGAAGATCACGTCGACGCCCTGATCGATCAGGGCATTGGCGGCGTCGGCTTCCTTGCCCGGGTCGAACCAGGAGTTGACCCACACCACCTTGATCTCGGTGCCGGGGTTGTACTTGTCCAGGGCCAGCTGGATGGCGTTGATGTCGCGGATCACTTCCGGGATCGGGAAGGAGGCGACGTAGCCGATCTTCTTGCTCTTGGTCATCTTCGCCGCGAGGTAGCCGCCGACGTAGCGGCCTTCATAAGAGGTGGCCAGATAGGTGCCGAGGTTCTTGTCCTGCTTGTAGCCGGTGGCGTGTTCGAAGGTCACCTTGGGGAACTGCCTGGCGACCTTGGCCGTCGGGTTCATGTAGCCGAAGGAGGTGGCAAACACCAGGTCGTAGCCGCCTTTGGCCATGTTGCGGATGACCCGCTCGGCATCGGCGCCTTCCGGCACGTTCTCGACGAAGCTGGTATCGACCTTGTCGCCGAACTGCTTGATCAGCGCCTGGCGGCCTTGCTCGTGCTGGTAGGTCCAGCCGTGGTCGCCGATGGGGCCGATGTAGACGAAGCCGACCTTCAGTGGATCGGCGGCGGAGGCGGACAGTACGCTGCTCAGGCCGATGGCGGCGGCGAGGGTGCGAAGCAGGTTCTTGCTTTTCTTCTGATGCATCGGGGAAAGCTCCTGTAGGTCTTATGTAATGGCCGTGTCGGGCGTTTCGGTTACTGCAAAAAGTTGACCAGGTGGGCAAATAAACGGACTTGGCGGCTTGGGGCTGGGAAGGTGGTTTCGTGGTGGTGCAAATCGGTAGCGGGTGGCTTCTTGCTGGTGCGTCGGTCTTGATGGCCTCATCGCGGGCAACGCCCGCTCCCACAAGGATCTGCGGCGTACACTGTCCCTGTGGGAGCGGGCGTTGCCCGCGATGAGGCCCTGAAGCCAAGCCTCAGTGCCCGGCCTTCCACGGCTGCCCCAGCGACACCGGCGCATACAGCCGGGTCTTCAAGGCATCCCGCGACAGCACCACCAGCACCAGGATGGTCGCCACATAGGGCAGCATCGCCAGCAGGTTGGCCGGGAAGCTGACGCCGATGCCCTGGGCCACCAGGTGAAGGATGCTGGCCAGGCCGAACAGCCAGGCGCCCAGCAGCACGCGGAACACCCGCCAGCTGGCGAACACCACCAGCGCCAGGGCGATCCAGCCGCGGCCGGCGGTCATGTTTTCCGCCCACATTGGCGTGTAGGCCAGCGACAGGTAGCTGCCCGCCAGCCCCGCCATGGCCCCGCCGAACAGCACCGCCAGGGTCCGCACCCGCAGCACCGGCAGACCCATGGCGCTGGCCGCGTCGGGGTTCTCGCCGACTGCCTGGAGGATCAGGCCGACCCGGCTTTTCAGCAGCACCCAGGCAATCAGCACGAACAGGGCAAAGGACAGGTAGACCAGCACATCCTGGTTGAACAACATGTGGCCGATGATCGGCAGTTCGCTCAGCAGCGGGATCGCCACCGGCTCGAAGCCGCTCAGCGGCTTGCCGACCCAGGCCGCGCCGACGAACGATGAGAGCCCCACGCCGAAGATGGTCAGGGCCAGCCCGGTGGCGACCTGGTTGGCCTGGCAGCCGAGCGCCGCCAGCGCGAACAGCGCCGCCAGCAGCATGCCGGCCAGACAGGCCAGCAGCACGCCGAGCCACAGGCTGCCGGTGGCGAAGGCAGTGATGAAGCCCACTGCTGCGCCGAACAGCATCATGCCTTCCTGGCCGAGGTTGAGTACGCCGCTCTTCTCGCACACCAGTTCGCCCAGGGCGACCAGCAACAACGGGGTGCCGCAGCGCACCATGGCGTAGAGGATATTGCTCAGCAGATCGAGATCCATGGTCGAAGCCTCAGGCTGCGCGCCAGCGGCGGCAGGTCGATGAAGGGAAGGTCAGTCGCCGCATCAGGCGCTGGCTGTTTCAGGCAGCGCTGCGCGGCGCCGCCAGTTGAGGTTCAGGCGCGGCCGGTAGAGGATCAGCACGTCGCAGGCGAGCAGGTAGAACAGCATCATTCCCTGGAACAGCTGGGTCAGCGACTGCGGCAGGTTGAGGCTCATCTGCGCGTTCTCGCCGCCCAGGTAGAGCAGCGACATCAACAGCCCGGCGGCGAGGATGCCGAACGGGTTCAGGCGGCCGAGAAAGGCCACGGTGATCGCCGCGTAGCCGTAGCCCGGCGACACCTGCGGCACCAACTGGCCGATCGGCCCACTGACCTCGCTGACCCCGGCCAGTCCCGCCAGGCCTCCGCTCAGCAGCAGGGCCAGCCAGACCAGGCGCTTCTCGCGAAAGCCGACAAAGCCGGCAGCGCGCGAGTCGAGGCCAAGCACCTTGATCTGGAAACCGAGGAAGCTCTTGTGCAGCAGCACCCAGACCGTCGCCAGGGCGAGCAGCACGAAGGCCAGGCCAACATGCACGCGGCCGTCCTCGAACAGCGCCGGCAGGCGGCTGGCGTCTCCGAACATCGCCGACTGCGGGAAGCTGAAACCCTCCGGGTCCTTGAGCGGACCGTGGACGAAGTACAGCAGCAGGTTCAGGGCGATGTAGTTGAGCATGATGGTGGTGAGGATCTCGTTGGCGTTGAAGCGCGTGCGCAGCCACGCCGCCAAACCACCCCACAAGGCACCGGCGAGGCTACCGGCAAGCAGCACCCAGACCAGCGCCCAGCGGCTTTCCCAGTCGATGACGGCGAGTGCCACGGCGCTGCCAGCCAGCGCGCCCATCAACAACTGTCCCTCGGCGCCAATGTTCCAGATGCGCGCCTGGTAGGCCACCGCCAGGCCGAGGGCACAGAGCAGGATCGGCAGGGCCTTGAGCAGCAACTCGGAGACGCCATAGAAATCGCTCACTGGCTCGATCAGCAGGGTGTGGAAGGTCTGTAGAGGGTCGTGACCGAGGGCGGCGAACAACAGCGCGCCACTGATCAGCGTCAGCAGGCCGGCGAGCAGCGGCGACAGCAGGAGCATGGCGCGGGACTGCTGGGTACGGGGTTCGAGGGATAACAGCATGATGGCTTCTCGTCAGGCGGCGTCTTGCGCGGTATCGAACTGGCCGGCCATCCAGCGGCCGACCTCCACGGTCTGGGTCTGGGCGGTGGCTTTGAGCGCAGACAGGCGGCCGCTGCACAGGGCGCCGATGCGGTCGCTGATCTGGAAGAGTTCGTCGAGGTCTTCGGAGATCACCAGGATCGCCGCGCCCGCGTCGCGCAGGGCGATCAGCGCGCGGTGGATCGCTGCGGCCGCACCGACGTCGACGCCCCAGGTCGGGTGGGCGGCCACCAGCAGCTTCGGGTTCTGCAGGATCTCGCGGCCGAGGATGAATTTCTGCAGGTTGCCCCCCGACAGACTGCGGGCCCTGGCCTGGGCGTCCGGGGTTTTCACCGCGAAGCGCTGGATGATCCGCTCGGCCAGTGCCAGCACCTCGCCGGAGCGGATCAGGCCACGGCTGACCAGGCCCTGCTGGAAGGCGGTGAGCAGGGCGTTGTCGGCCAGGCTCATGTCCGGTACCGCGCCGTGGCCGAGGCGTTCGGCCGGTACGAAGGCCAGGCCGAGGGCGCGGCGGGCGTCGGGGTAGAGGTGGGCCATGGGCTGGCTGTCGAGGGTGATGCGTTCGCGCTCGCTGGCGGGCAGGCGCGTCTCGCCGCTGAGCAGGGCCAGCAGTTCGTCCTGGCCATTGCCAGCGACTCCGGCGATGCCGACGATCTCGCCGCTGCGCACCTCAAGGCGCAGGTGTTCGAAGGACGTGCCGAACGGGTCCTTGTTACGCCAGCTGAGGTCGTCGACGCGCAGCCGCGGCAGGCCACCGGTGCTCTTCGGGTAGCTGGCCTCCAGCCCCTCGGCGTCGCCGACCATCAGTTGCGCCAGTTGCAGGTCGCTGCACTCGGCAGGCACACAGGCGCCGGAGACCCGGCCGCCGCGCAGCACAGTGGCGCCGTGGCACAGGGCGCGGACTTCGTTGAGCTTGTGGCTGATGAACAGGATCGAGCAGCCCTCGGCGGCCAGGGCGCGGAGGGTGATGAAGAGTTCGTCGACTTCTTGCGGGGTGAGCACCGAGGTCGGCTCGTCGAGGATCAGCAGACGAATGTCCTGCATCAGGCAGCGCACGATCTCCACACGCTGGCGCTCGCCGATGGACAGGCTATGCACCAGGCGCTCTGGTTCCAGGCCCATGCCGTAGCGTTGCGATACCTCACGGATGCGCGGGGCCAGTTGCTTCGGCGTGCCGGCGTCGCGGCCCAGGGCCAGGGCGATGTTCTCGGCCACGGTCAGGGTTTCGAACAGCGAGAAATGCTGGAACACCATGCCGATGCCCAGGGCGCGGGCCTGGGCCGGGTCCGCGACCTGCACCGCGCGGCCTTCCCACAGCACCTGGCCGGAGTCGGGCGCGGTGACGCCGTAGATGATCTTCATCAGGGTGCTCTTGCCGGCGCCGTTCTCGCCGAGCAAGGCATGAATTTCACCGGCGGCGATGCGCAGGTCGACGCGGTCGTTGGCCAGGGTGCCGGGGTAGCGCTTGGTGATGGCGCGTAGCTCCAGGCGCAAAGGGGATTCGGACATGAGGCTGCTCGGGGAGGAATGTGTTGAGCAGCTTGCAAAGCAAAAACATGGCCAAGTGGTCAGATTATTGCGCGAGGGGCCCTGGGAAAGGGGTTGCGGGGTGGTGAGGATTTTTCGCGGAGGGTGGGTTGAGTGATTTTGGGGCGGATGCCGGCGCCAAACTGGTGCGACCTGAAAACGTCGAGGGCCTCATCGCTGGCAAGCCAGCGATGAGGCCAGTGCAGTCAGCTCATGGTCATCTTCAACCCCCACAACGCCCCCATCCCCACCACCAGCGTCAGCACGGTATTGCGGGTCTTCCACGCCACCACCGCAGCGAGGAGGGCCGCCGGGATCTGCGGGTTGCCGATCACGAAATCACCATGTCCCTCCGGATACACCACCGCCGGCAGCACCAGCGCGGCCAGCACGCTGGCCGGCACGTAGGCCAGCGCCCGGCTCACCGCCGGCGGTACCCGCAGGTTGCCGTAAAGCTCGATGAAGGACAGGCGGATGGCGAACGTGCCGAGGCCGATCACCAGGAACAGGCACCACAAGGCCAGGTCGCTCATGGGCGTTCTCCTTCAGCCTGGAAGGCCGTTTCCGAGGGTTTTTTCCGCAGGCTCTCCGCGCTCACCCCGGCAATGACCCCACCGATGGACGCCGTCACCAGACCAAGGTTGTAGGGCAGGTCCACCGCCAGCACGGCAATGCTGCCGCCGACGATGGCCGCGACCAGTGCCGGCATGCTGCGAATGCCCGGTACCAGCAGGGCCAGGAACGACAATGGAATGGCAAAGCCCAGCGACCAGCTCTCCGGAATGCTCCCACCGAGGTAAACACCGGCCGCCACCGAGAGATTCCACGCCAGCCACATCAGCACCGCCGTGCCGGCGTAGTACTGGTAGCCGAAACGCCCCAGCTCCCCGGCGGAAAACTTCAGGGTGCACAGCGCGTAGGACTGGTCAGAA
Organism: Pseudomonas sp. Con_6; assembly: GCF_059379395.1. Lineage (NCBI taxonomy): Bacteria > Pseudomonadati > Pseudomonadota > Gammaproteobacteria > Pseudomonadales > Pseudomonadaceae > Pseudomonas > Pseudomonas sp. Con_6. Next base: position 956,296 of record NZ_CM182011.1, read on the forward strand.
AGCATGTAGGACATCGGCCAGGTCCAGCGTCGCGGCAATTGATGCAGGTGCGGCGCCAGCGAGGCGCTGTACATGACGAAGCGCAGGTTGATGATCAGTGCCGTGGCCACGATCGCCACCGGCAGCACGCCGCTGTGGATAAGTTGCAGGGCCACCATCTGCGCCGAGCCGGAGTAGAACAGCAGGGTCATGCCGATGGCCATGGTCGGGGTCATGCCCATCTTGATCGCCATGACCCCGGTGACCAGGCCGAACGGAACCACCCCCGGGATCAGCGGCAGCAGCGCGCGAGCGCCGTGGATGAACGCTTCCCGCCCCGTTTGAAAGGCCATGTCGACTCCTTCTTGTTGTGTTGTCGCGCAGTGCTGGATGACAGGCGCATCCGTCTTTATCGTGCGATAGAGTGTAGGGCCCGCCCAGAACCCGCAGAATCGACTTTTTTTTCGAGAAACCAGGCAGTTTTTGTTATGGCTAGAAACGCACCGCCCGACCAGTCGCTGATCGCCATGCCGTCGTTCAAGGCCATGCGCTCCTTCGTCGCGGCGGCCAAGTACCGCAATTTCACCCGTGCTGCTGAAGCACTGTGCGTGACCCAGGCGGCCATCAGCCGGCAGATTCGCGACCTGGAGTTGTACCTGGGGACCGAACTGTTCACCCGCACGGGGCGCGAAGTCACCCTGACGGCGGCCGGGGCGACGCTGTTCGATGCGGCGCAGCTGTCCTTGCTGAACATCTCCCAGGCTACCCAGCGGATTCGCCGCGAACAGAGCGACAAGCGCAGCCTGACCCTGTGCTGCTCACCGGCGTTTTCCGGGTTGTGGCTGGCACGGCGGATGAAGGACTTCTTCAGCGCCAACCCCGACATCGATGTGAGCGTCATCACCACCCAGCATTTCCTCGCGATGGAGCCGGGTAGCGAACCGGACATCTACATCACCAAGATCTTCGACCTGCGCCCCGGCTACCGGCGCATCCCGCTGTTCCATGAAGTGGTCTACCCAGTGTGCTCGCCGCGCTACCTGCAGGCCCACCCCGAACTGAATACCCTGGAAGGCGTGCGCAACGGCGCGCTGCTCGATCTCAATCCCTATGGCCGCTCGCAGTTGTCCGAGCAGGTGGACTGGGATGTGTGGTTCGCCATGCAGTCCCATGGCACGCAGGTCCCGTTGGGCGAGCCGGCACAGCGCTTCAGCAGCAACGATTTCGTCCTGCTCATGCAGATGGCCCTTGATGACCAGGGGGTGGCGTTGGGCTGGGAGCATCTGGTCGGCGAGTTGCTGCGGGAAGGGCGTTTGGTGCGGCCGGTGAGCGAGGAACTGGTGTTCGCCGACACGGTGCATTACCTGATCTTCAAGGAAGAAAAGGCCGACGACCCGGCGTTTCGTCGTCTTAAGGACTGGCTGATCGCCCAGTTCAGCTAGTAGCCGCTACGGACAGAAAACGCACACTGTGGACAGATCGCGCCGGGATTTTTCCGTGGTGACTTTTTGTAATATTCGCTAACGCAATCCTGACGATAGTGGCCGCCTCATCCCGCTCAAAGAGGCTTGTGCCGTGCTGCTTCGTGTTCTGTTCTCCCTGTCCGCCCTCAGCCTGTCCATCGCCGCCCATGCCGCCGAGACCTACAGCCTCGACACCCCGCGGTTGACAGGCATCGACAACTTCCGCGATATCGCCGGGACCTCCACCGCCTACACCACGGCCAATGATGGAACGATGCGCTCCGGGGTGTTCTACCGCTCCAATGCGCTGACGCCCAAAGGCACCGACCTGGCGGTGTTGAACAGTCTCGGCATCAGCAACGTCTACGACCTGCGTACCCCGAGCGAGATCGCCGCGACCCCGGACACCCTGCCCACCGGCGCCGAATACCAGAACATCGACATCATCGGCAGCACTACTTCAGGCTCCAACGTCACCAACATCTCTTTCACCAGCGCCGCCCAAGCCGTGGCCATGATGGAAGAGACCAACCGCGCCTTCGTCAGCGACGCCGGCATGCGCAGCCAATTCAGCGTGCTGTTCAACGAGCTGGCCGCCGCCGATGGCGCCGCGCTGTTCCACTGCACCGCGGGCAAGGACCGCACCGGCTGGACTGCCGCCGTGCTGCTGAGCATCGCCGGCGTGGACAGCGCCACCATCATGCAGAACTACCTGGCCACCAACGACTACACAGTTGCACGCGTCGCCGCGACCCTGGCGGCGATGCCGGCGAGCATGGCGGCGATCTACGCGCCGTTGCTCGGGGTACAGGCCAGCTATCTGCAGGCAGGCCTCGACGAAGTCACCGCCGAATACGGCAGCATGGACAACTACCTCAAGGAAGGCCTCGGCCTGTCCCAGGAAACCCTCTACGTGCTGCGCGGCAAGATGGTCTTCTACAACAGCCTGCCGGGCACCGCCGGCCTCGTGGGCAACTCGGCGGCGGGCGCGCAGTTGCTGTCCGAGCTGCAGAACAGCAGCCTGTCCGGCGACTACACCGGCTACAACTACTATCTGCAATCGGCCATCGACGCTGGCAGCCTGGGCGGCGTCGAGGCTACCGTCGGCGGCCAGGTGCATGCCGATGCCGCGAGCTACCTGCTGCGCCAGGGCGCGTTGCTGGACAAGGCCGCCGCGCCGTTCGCCAGCGGCACCGACCTGAAGATCGGCCAGTACCGCCTGTGGACCACTGCGCTGGCCGGCTACCAGGGCAACGACGGCTCGTCCCGCGCCGAGAGCAGCAACGAGCACACCCAGGGCATGATGGTCGGCCTGACCCAGCGCTTCAGCGAACAGCTCAGCGCCCATGCCGGCATCGGCTACAGCCGTGGCAGCATCGGCGCGGCCAGCGGTGACGTGGATATCGACCTGACCTTCATCAAGGTCGGCGCGCGTTTCGCTGTCGACAGCCTCGACCGTGGCCTGTTTGTCGATGCCGGCGTGAGTGGCGGTCGCCTCGACTACGACAGCAAGCGCGAACTTGGCGGCGGCCTGGGCGCGGCCAAGGGCGACACCGACGGCACCCTGACCGGCGCCAGCCTGGCTTTGGGCTATCGTCTGCCGATGTCTGGCCTGATCCTGGAACCGAGCCTGGGCCTGCGGGTCAGCCATATCGACCTCGATGACTTCCAGGAAAAAGGCAGCGAGCTGGCCCTCGATGTGGACGGCATCAAGCAGACCCGTCGCAGCGCGGTCGCCAACCTCAAGGCGTCCTTCGCCTCGATGGGGCTGGGTGCGGGCTGGCAACTGACGCCGGCGCTCGAAGTGGGTTACGAGCATGCGCTGGGTGACAACAAGGTCGACAGCCAGGGGCATCTGCTGGGGCTGGATATCGAACAGCGTGCCGCGTTCGATGGCCGCGACCAGTTCAGTGGGGCGTTCAGCCTGAACGCCGGCCTGGGCGATTTCAGCGTGGGTGCGGAAGTCGGCGTGATTGGCGGGGGCGACAGCCATGGCGTCAGCGGCAACCTGAAGGCCAGCTACGCATTCTGATCGCGTTGTTCAGCCCTGCCGGCGCAGATCGGCAGGGCTGATGCCATAGGCGTTCTGGAAGTACTGACAGAACCGTCCGACATTGCTGAAGCCCAGGGCCAGGGCAATTTCGCTGATGGATTGCGACGTGCCCTGCTTGAGCACGTCGTAGGCCCGTTGCAGGCGCACCTGGCGCTGATAGGCGATGATGGAGGTTCCCACGAAGCGGCGGAAGCCATCCTGCAAGGCGCGCAGGCTGATATGGGTCAGCTCGGCCAGTTCGCTGCCGCTGACCAGGGCATCAGGGTGCTCATGCAGGTATTCCACGGCCAGCTTCACATGGCGCGGCGCGATGAGTTTTTCCGGGCGTTTGAGTTCGTCGCTGTAGGTGTGCGGCCAGATATCCAGCACCGAATCCACGAGCATTTCCTGGACACGGCTGGGCATCAGCGAGCTGGTGTTCATCAACTGGTCGAATTCGCTGCCGGTGGCCATGCCGACAATGGCCTTGATGCCCTGGAAGGCGTCGGTACCCAGGTCCACCACCGGGCGGAAGCGCACCGGGTGGACGATCGGCTTGCCCAGCAGGGTCGACAGGCGCCGGGTGAACAGCGAGCGGCGGATCGACATGCCGTACTGGGAATGGCCGTTCATGAAGCCCACGGATTTCACCGAAGTCTTTTCCACGGCCAGGGCGATCCGTGGCGTTCCCACGGTTTCGCTGGCCTGGTTGAACACGATGTGGCCGGCGGTGGGGAAGACGAAGGTGATCTCGTCGTCGGCGTCGGGCAGGCCGGTGAGGAAGTCGCCGCGAAAGCTCAGGTTGCGAAAGCTCACGCCATCGTAGCGGCCGTAGACGCCGGCGATGGCGACCTGGCGATCCGGGCGGGGCATACCGGCGTAGAGGTCGCCGAACATCCGCGTGAACAGGGTGCCGAATTCGTCGGTGCTCATGTTCTCGGAGCGGATCATGAAGGAATGGCGGGCGCTGTCGGGGGCCAGATTCATTGTTGGTCTTCGGGGGATTCTGGGGGATGAACAGGGTAGGGCAGGGTGGTTACAGGCTGATGATGGGCTTCGCTGTCGCAGACCGTAAGTGCGCCGCTGTCGGCGTGGGAGCGGATTCATCCGCGATCGGCGGCGAAGCCGCCGTAAAACCTGAGTCCCAAGTTTTCCTGACACACCGCGGACTCAGGTTTTATGGCCGCTTCGTGCCCAATCGCGGATGAATCCGCTCCCACGCCGTCCCCTGCTAATCAGTGCCTTGTGTGGGGTCCATGAGCGCTGGCGATGAGGCCAGCAGCCGCACCATCAATTCGATGCCTGTCCTGCCATAAACAGCTACGAAACTTCATCCATTTCCGGCTTCTATGTAGGCAATTTCCCAAGCATACTCCCGCGGCCTTTCAGTCGTTGCGTGCTGGGGAATCGCTGCCTAGTCTTGCCTCCGTCGTCGAGGTTTGACGACCGGCTTTGACAGGCCGTGCAAGGTTCCCATCAGCATCCAATTTCACCAGCCACAGCTCTTTGCTGCGGTTCCGTGTTATGGCGGCTGTACGTGGGGCGCATTCGTGCGCGCCGGGATACCTTGCCTCGGTCTGTCAACCCATGTACAGCTGCCACCCGTTCGTTTGACAGCGACTCGTGACAGCCCCAACGGCAAGGTTAACGTCATGAAGAAGATCGTTCCCGATCCACCCGTTCCAACCCATCGCGCTCTGACCGTCCACACCCCGTTCGCCGCATGCGACGGCCACCATCCTCCACTCTTCGCCGTCTGCGCTGGTGCCGACGTGGAAGAAGCCATGGCCCATCTCGTGGTCCTCCTGCGTTCCGCTTTCGAACTCAATCTCCAGGCTTGCGACGTCGTCAAGGACAAGCACCTGGCCGGCATGCTCTGGGCTACCCAGCACACCCTGGAAGCAGGGCAGGCACTGGCCGAGTCGATGCTTAGGGGAATTGCCGAGAAGCTGGCCGACGGCGGAACAACACAAGACTCATTGAGCTAGCAGGGACCTGTGGGAGCGGGTTCACCCGCGATTATGGTAGTGAGTTCAGCACCGCAATCGCGGGTAAACCCGCTCCCACAGGGTCCGTGTCCCGCTTTCGACCGCTTGTCGTAGTACCTCCCAGCTCAACTCATCCAGCCTTCGAACTAGAGCCCTTCCTGACCGAATCCCGCAAATTGCGGCCAATTCATTGGTCATCCCACGACTCACCCCGTTGACAGCCCAACCTCCCCTTGCTAATAATTCGCCATGTTGTACGACAACACACAACAAAAACTACAAATAGTGAATCTGCCCATGTCGACATCACCCGCACTCCGCTCGCGCCTGTTCATTTCTCCCGCCAGCCCCTTCGGCTCGCCGGCTATGTCTTCGGGCGCCTGACGCCCCGACCCCAAGCATTCATTCCTGGCCCTCAACGGGCCTGATGACAGACCTCCGTTCCTGTCGCGGCGCGCCTGCGCCTGCCAACGGGCGGATTGCCACACCCTCGGGAGCACAACAACAATGAAAATCCGCCACACCCTTCCGTTCGCCCTGGTCGGCACCGGCCTGCTCGCCAGCCTGCCTGGCACCGGCTCCGCCGCCGGTTTCATCGAGGATTCGAAGGCCACCCTCGGCCTGCGCAACTTCTATATCAACCGCAACTTCACCAACCCCGCCAACCCGCAGAGCAAGGCCGAGGAGTGGACCCAGAGCTTCATCCTCGATGCCCGCTCCGGCTTTACCGAAGGCACGGTCGGGTTTGGTGCCGATGTGCTGGGCCTGTGGTCGGTGAAGCTGGATGGCGGTGGCGGCACCTACGGTACGGCGCTGTTGCCACGCCATGACGACGGTCGTCCTGCCGATGAGTACGGGCGCCTGGCGGTGGCGGGGAAGATGCGCATTTCCAAGACCGAACTGAAGGTCGGTGAGTGGATGCCGGTGTTGCCGATCCTGCGCTCGGACGATGGTCGCTCGCTGCCGCAGACCTTCCGCGGCGGCCAGGTCACCTCCAACGAGATTGCCGGGCTGACCCTCTACGGCGGCCAGTTCCGCGGCAACAGCCCGCGCAACGACGCGAGCATGGACGACATGACCTACGGTGGCGGGGTCTCGGATCGCTTCAATTTCGTCGGCGGTGAATACAAGTTCAACCAGGACCGCACGCTGTTCGGCCTGTGGAACGCGGTGCTCAAGGACGTCTACGAACAGCAATACCTGCAGGTCAGCCACCTGCAGCCGCTGGGCGACTGGACCTTCGGCGCCAACCTCGGCTACTTCCATGGCGACGACGATGGCGCCGCCCGCGCCGGCAAGCTCGACAACAAGACCTACTCAGGCATGTTCTCCGCCAAGTACGGCAGCAGCACCTTCTACCTGGGCCTGCAGCGTGTCGACGGCAACACTTGGATGCGGGTCAACGGCACCAGCGGCGGCACCCTGGCCAACGACAGCTACAACTCCAGCTTCGATCTCTCCGAGGAGCGCTCCTGGCAGGTGCGTCATGACTTCAACTTCGCTGGCGTCGGCATTCCCGGGCTGACCCTGATGAACCGCTACATCAGCGGCAAGGACGTGCACACCGGGGCCATCACCGACGGCAAGGAATGGGCACGCGAGTCCGAGCTGGCCTACGTGATCCAGAGCGGTACATTCAAGAACCTGAGTATCCGCTGGCGCAATTCCAGCATCCGTCGCGACTACAGCAACAACGAGTTCGACGAGAACCGCCTGATCTTCAACTACCCGCTGTCGCTGCTGTAACACCGCGCCGACGGCGGGGTCGCGCATCGGCCTTGCCGTCGGGTGGGTTTTACGTTGACAAGCGCGGGAAACGCTGTCGATAATCGGTCTAGTCGTACGACAACCTACAACAACCAATAACAAGACAGAGCCGGCCATGACCACCACTCCGTTCAATCGCCTGCTGCTCACCGGAGCCGCAGGCGGCCTGGGCAAGATCCTCCGCGAACGCCTGCAAGGCTTCACCGAGGTTCTGCGCCTGTCCGATATCAGTCCCATGGCCCCAGCAGCCGGCCCTCACGAAGAAGTCGTGACCTGCGACCTTGCCGACAAGGCGGCGGTGCATGCCCTGGTGGAAGGCGTCGACGCGATCCTCCACTTCGGCGGCGTGTCCACCGAGCATTCCTTCGAGGACATCCTCGGCCCCAACATCTGCGGCGTGTTCCATATCTACGAGGCCGCACGCAAGCACGGGGTCAAGCGCATCATCTTCGCCAGCTCCAACCACACCATCGGTTTCTACCGCCAGGACGAGCGCATCGACGCCCGTTCGCCGCGCCGTCCCGACAGCTACTACGGCCTGTCCAAGTGCTACGGCGAGGACGTGGCCAGCTTCTACTTCGACCGCTACGGCATCGAGACCGTCAGCATCCGCATCGGCTCGTCCTTCGACCAGCCACAGAACCCGCGGATGCTCTGCACCTGGCTGAGCTACGACGACCTGACCCAACTGATCCAGCGCGGCCTGACCACGTCGGACGTCGGGCACACCATCGTCTACGGCGCCTCCGACAACCGCACCGTGTGGTGGGACAACCGCTACGCCGAGCACCTGGGCTACGTGCCCAAGGACACCTCCGAGGTCTTCCGCGCCCAGGTGGAGGCCCAGCCGGCACCGGCCGCCGATGATCCTTCCATGGTCTACCAGGGCGGCGCCTTCGTCGCGGCTGGTCCCTTCAACTGATCCCGCGCGCCAGGAGGCAAGCCCATGAATTGCGAACTGATCGTCGACGCCCGCAACGGTACCGGCGAAAGCCCGGTGTGGCACGCCGGCGAGCAGGCCCTGTACTGGGCTGACATCCCGGCGCGCCAACTGCATCGCTGGCGTGCGGCCGATGGCAGGCATCAGGTCTGGCAGGGCGACGAGATGCTTGCCTGCATCGCCCGCTCCGGCGACGGCTGGGTAGCCGGCATGGAGAGCGGGATCTTCCAGGTAACCGCCACGGCCGATGGACGTCTCGACAGCCGCCTGCTCAGCCCGGTGACCCATGCCCGTGACGGCATGCGCTTCAACGATGGCCGCTGCGACCGCCAGGGACGCTTCTGGGCCGGCACCATGCTGATGGACATGCAGCAGGGCGTCCCGGTCGGCGCGCTGTACCGGCACGACGGCGAAGGCTGCCTGCACCGGCAGCTCGACGGCATGCTGGTGCCCAACGGCCTGGCCTTCAGCCCGGACGGCAGGCGCATGTACCTCTCCGACTCGCACCCGAGCGTGCAGACCATCTGGGTCTTCGACTACGACATCGACACCGCCACGCCCCACAACCAGCGGGTGTTCGTCGATATGCACGGGCATCCCGGTCGTCCTGACGGCGCCGCCATCGACGAGGACGGTTGCTACTGGATCTGCGGCAACGATGCCGGGTTGATCCACCGTTTCACCCCTGACGGGCGCCTCGACCGCTCGCTGGAAGTGCCAGTGAAGAAGCCGGCGATGTGCGCCTTCGGTGGCGCCGGCCTCGACACCCTGTTCGTCACCTCGATCCGCCCGGCAGGTGATCTTTCCGATCAGCCTCTGGCCGGCGGCGTGTTCGCCCTGAACCCCGGCGTCAAAGGCCTGGAGGAACCCGCTTCGCGCACCTGAACGCCTCACCGCTGGACAACGCAGTCATACGAGCCAAACCGAATAACAACAAAACACGGAGCTTCATCATGACCTTCAAACGCAAGCTGCTTCTCGCTGCGCTTCCTTTCGTCTTCTCCGCATCCGCTTTCGCTGTGGATATCAAGTTCGCCGACGTCCACCCGGCCGGTTACCCGACAGTGGTCGCCGAGCAGAACATGGGCAAGAAGCTGGAACAGGCCAGTAATGGCGAAATCACCTTCAAGATGTTCGCCGGCGGCGTGCTGGGGTCCGAGAAGGAAGTCATCGAACAGGCGCAGATCGGTGCCGTGCAGATGGCCCGGGTCAGCCTGGGCATCGTCGGGCCGGTGGTGCCGGATGTGAACGTGTTCAACATGCCGTTCGTGTTCCGCGACCATGAACACATGCGCAAGGTCATCGACGGCGAGATCGGTCAGGAGATCCTCGACAAGATCACCAATTCAGAATTCAACCTGGTCGCCCTGGCCTGGATGGATGGCGGCACCCGCAGCCTCTACACCAAGAAGCCGGTGCGCTCGCTGGAAGACCTCAAGGGCATGAAGATCCGCGTGCAGGGCAACCCGCTGTTCATCGACATGATGAACGCCATGGGTGGCAACGGCATCGCCATGGACACCGGCGAGATCTTCAGTGCCCTGCAGACCGGGGTAATCGACGGTGCCGAAAACAACCCGCCGACCCTGCTGGAACACAACCACTTCCAGAACGCCAAGTACTTCACCCTCACCAGTCACCTGATCCTGCCGGAGCCGGTGGTGATGTCGAAGACCACCTGGAACAAGCTGACCCCTGACCAGCAGGCGCTGGTGAAGAAGGTCGCCCGCGAGGCGCAGTTCGAAGAGCGTGCACTGTGGGACGCCAAGTCCGCCGCCAGCGAGGAAAAGCTCAAGGCAGCCGGTGTCGAGTTCATCGTGGTCGACAAGAAGCCGTTCTATGACGCCACTGCCTCGGTACGCGAAAAATACGGCGCGCAATACGCCGATCTGATGAAGCGCATCGACGCCGTTCAGTAACCCCTTCCACATCGACCCTGGTCGCGCAGCCCGTGTTGCGCGACCGCTTTGGTGATGCCTATGAAATCGTTCTTTCTGCGCCTGAACGACACGCTGTACCGCAGTTGCATCTGGGTGGCGGGCCTGTCGGTCCTGGCCATGACCCTGATCATCCCTTGGGGCATCTTCGCCCGTTACATCCTCGGCACCGGCTCCAGCTGGCCGGAGCCGGTGGCGATCCTGCTGATGGTGGTGTTCACCTTCGTCGGTGCCGCCGCCAGCTATCGCGCCGGCGCGCACATGGCGGTGTCGATGGCCACCGATCGCCTGCCACCGGCCTTGCGTGGCGTGGTCGCCATGCTGGTGCAGGTGCTGATGGTCCTCGTGTCGCTGTTCATGATCTGGTACGGCGCCAAGCTGTGCATCACCACATGGAACCAGTTTCTTGCCTCGCTGCCGGGCGTGCGCGTGGGCATGACCTACGCACCGATCCCCGTCGGCGGCCTGCTGACCCTGAGCTTCGTGCTGGAAAAACTCATGCTGGGCGACCAGAGCCACCGCAAGGTGGTGCGTTTCGACCTGGTGGAAGAAAACGAAGGAGCTGCATAAATGGATGCCTTCATTCTCCTGGGCAGCTTCATCCTGCTCATCGTCATCGGCATGCCGGTGGCCTACGCCTTGGGCCTGGCCGCGCTGATCGGCGCCTGGTGGATCGACATCCCGCTGCAGGCGATGATGATCCAGGTCGCCAGCGGGGTGAACAAGTTCTCCCTGCTGGCCATTCCGTTCTTCGTCCTGGCCGGCGCGATCATGGCCGAGGGCGGCATGTCCCGGCGCCTGGTGGCGTTCGCCGGGGTGCTGGTGGGCTTCGTGCGGGGCGGGCTGTCGCTGGTCAACATCATGGCCTCGACCTTCTTCGGTGCGATCTCCGGGTCGTCGGTGGCGGATACCGCGTCGGTGGGTTCGGTGCTGATTCCCGAGATGGAGCGCAAGGGCTATCCGCGGGAGTTCTCCACGGCGGTGACCGTCAGTGGCTCGGTGCAGGCGCTGCTGACCCCGCCCAGCCATAACTCGGTGCTCTACTCGCTGGCGGCGGGCGGTACGGTTTCCATCGCCTCGCTATTCATGGCCGGGGTCATGCCCGGGTTGCTGCTCAGCGCGGTGATGATGGGCCTGTGCCTGCTCTTCGCCAAGAAGCGCAACTACCCCAAGGGCGAAGTGATCCCGCTGCGCCAGGCACTGAAGATCGCCGGTGAGGCGCTCTGGGGCCTGATGGCCATGGTCATCATCCTTGGCGGCATCCTCTCGGGCGTGTTCACCGCGACCGAATCGGCAGCGGTGGCGGTGGTCTGGTCGTTCTTCGTGACCATGTTCATCTACCGCGACTACAAGTGGCGCGACCTGCCCAAGCTGATGCACCGCACGGTGCGGACCATCTCCATCGTGATGATCCTGATCGGCTTTGCGGCGAGCTTCGGCTATGTCATGACCCTGATGCAGATCCCGTCGAAGATCACCACGGCGTTCCTGACCCTGTCGGATAACCGCTATGTGATCCTGATGTGCATCAACTTCATGCTGTTGCTGCTGGGCACGGTGATGGACATGGCGCCGCTGATCCTGATCCTGACGCCGATCCTGCTGCCGGTGATCAACGGCATCGGCGTCGACCCGGTGCACTTCGGCATGATCATGCTGGTGAACCTGGGTATCGGTCTGATCACGCCACCGGTGGGGGCGGTGCTGTTCGTGGGATCGGCCATCGGCAAGGTGTCCATCGAGTCCACGGTGAAGGCGCTGCTGCCGTTCTACCTGGCGCTGTTCCTGGTGCTGATGGCGGTGACCTACATTCCTGCAATTTCTCTCTGGCTGCCTAGCGTGGTTCTGTAAGAACCAGGGGGCCGCAACGCGGCCCCAAAACGCTAACCGAACGGACTCTGCAAATGGCTGTTCCCTCCGCTGCACCCGCGCTGTTCCCGCGCAAACTGGCGATCGCGCTTCTCGCGCTGCTGGCCTGTTCCTTCGCCGGCAACCATATCGCCGCGCGCTTCGCTTTCGATGACGGCACCGGCGTATTGCTCGCGATCCTGTGTCGTTCCGGAATCACCTTGCTGGTACTCGCCGGCTTGCTGGCCTGGCAGCGCCAACCGCTGGCCGTTCCGGCCGGTGCTCTGCGCTGGCAACTGTTGCTCGGCCTGCTGATCGCCACCCAGAGCCTGTGCCTGTATTCGGCCGTGGCACGGATTCCGGTGGCGCTCGCCTTGCTGGTGGGCAACACCTTTCCGATGTTGCTGGCGCTGCTGAGCTGGGCCCTGGGCGGACCCCGTCCCACTGGCCGCACCGTACTGTTCATGGGCCTGATTCTCTGCGGACTGGTGCTGGCCCTGGACGTCCCGGCACGCCTGGCCGACAGCGGCGCGGCCAACCCGCACTGGACCCTCGGCGTCAGCCTGGCCTTCTGCGCCGCCTGCGCCTTCGCCTGCGCGCTGTGGATCACCGATCACAAGCTGGCCGCCCTGCGCGGGCCGGTGCGCAGCCTGCTGACCCTGGTCATCGTCTTCTCCAGCATGCTGGTCGCCGGCATGAGCGGGGTGATGCCGGCCGGCTTGTCGGCGCCCGGCAGTGGCACCGGCTGGCTGGCGCTGGCGAGCCTGGTTGTGCTCTACGGCGTGGCCTTCACCTTGCTGTTCGTCTGTGTGCCAAGGCTGAACATGGCGCAGAACGCACCGGTGATGAATATCGAACCCATCGCCACCCTGCTGCTGGGCTGGGCCTTGCTCGACCAGCAACTGAGTGGCCTGCAACTGCTTGGCGGCGCGGTGGTGGTGGCGGGCATCGTCCTGCTCACCTGGCGCAAGAGCGGCTGAGACCTTTATCCACAGGAGCCTTCGATGGCCTTATCCGAGTTGTATCTGCAGGATCGCCTGACCCGACTGAGCATCGCCCCCGAACTGGGCGGCAGCCTGGTCAACTGGGAGGTGCGGGCGACCGGGGAGGCGCTGCTGCGCCCTGCCGACGAAGAGGCCAAGGCGGCGGGGACGCCGCGGCGGCTGGGCTGCTACCCGCTGCTGCCCTGGTCCAACCGCATCGCCGGGGGCGGCTTCGAGCGTCCCGATGGCTGGCAGGCGCTTGCACCGAATACCGATCATGATCCCTATCCGATTCACGGCAGTGCCTGGCAACAGGCCTGGCAGGTCGATCATCACAGCGAGCGGCGGGTGCGCCTGACCCTCGACAGCGAATGGCCGTTCGCCTACCAGGCGACTCTGGATGTGCATCTGCACGAAGGCTGCCTGAACCTGGACCTGCATGTGACTCATCTGGACGAGAAGGCCAACTGGTACGGGTTGGGGCTGCATCCGTATTTTCCGCGTCATCCGCAGACCCGTTTGCGGGCGGCGGCGCGTCGGGTGTGGTTGGCAGAGGAGGGCGGCTTGCCGTCGTACGAGGCAGAAATTCCCGAGGACTGGGCGTTCCCGGCGCTTGCGGCGTTGCCGGAGCGGCAGGTGGATCATGCGTTCAGTGGCTGGACGGGTGATTGCGTGATCGAGCAGCCGGGTTATCGGCTGGAGTGCCAGGCCACCGGGGCCGACTACATGCTGTTGTTCTGCCCGCAGGACAAGCCGTTCTTCTGCGTGGAGCCGGTGAGCCATCCGGTCAATGCCCATCATCTGCCGGGACGGCCGGGCTTGCGCCTGTTGCAGCAGGGAGAGGAGGCGAGCCTCGGGTTCAGGCTGCAATACCAGCCAGCCTGACGCTTCTGCAGAACAAAACATAACTCATTGGATTAGCGAGGACTGTGTGGGAGCTGGCTTGCCAGCGATTACGGTAGTGGACTCACCATCGCAATCGCTGGCAAGCCAGCTCCCACAGGGGCCGCGTTGAGCAATAAAAAGGGCCGCGATTGCGGCCCTTGTCTTTTGTGGGATCAGGCGATGGCCTGGTTGCTTCCGGCGGTAGTCGTCGGGAGGGGGGCAGGTGCCGCAGTCACTTCCTTCGCCACCTTCCACACCAGCACCGCAGCCACCACGTCGAACGCCGCCAGCACCACGAACAGCGGGCTGTAGCCGATCTGCGTGACGAGGATACCGAAGGCCAGGGTGAACACGGTCGCCCCGAGATACCCGCACATGCCGCCCATGCCGGTGGCGGTGGCGACCTGGTCGCGGGTGAACGAGTCGGAGGTGATCGAATACAGCGCGCCGGACAGGGTCTGGTGGGCGAAGCCGCCGATGCACAGAAGCAGGATCGCGGTGTACGGGCTTTCTACCAGGCCGATGCAGGCCGGGCCGATCATGCAGCTGGCGCCGAACAGCAGGACCAGCTTGCGCGAGGTGAACAGCGACACCTTGAAGTGACGATGGAAGAACGGGCTCAGGTAGCCGCCGAGCACGCAGCCGATGTCGGCGGCCAGGAACGGCAGCCAGGCGAACATCGCCACTTCCTTGATGTTCATGTGCCGTTCGGTCATCAGGTACAGCGGGATCCAGGCGTTGAAGGTCTGCCAGGCCGGCTCGGAAAGGATGCGCGCCGAGGCGATCGCGTAGAAGTTGCGGGTCTTGAAGATCTTCTTCCAGGCGCCTTTCTCGCGTTTTTCCTGTTTGAAGTGGGCTTCCTGGCCGGACAGGATGTGCTCGCGTTCCTCGTCGCTCAGGCGTTTCTGGTCGCGCGGTTGCTTGTACAGCCACATCCACAGCAAGGTCCAGACGATACCCGCAACCCCGACCAGGACAAACGCCAGTTGCCAGCCGCTGTGCAGGATCGCCCACACCACCAGGGGCGGAGCGAGCAGGGCGCCGAACGACGAACCGATGTTGAACCAGCCGATCGCGACCGAGCGTTCCTTGGCCGGGAACCATTCGGTGGTGGCCTTGACCCCGGCAGGCAGGCCGGCGGCTTCGGTCATCCCCAACAGCCCGCGCATGAACGCCAGGCTTTGCCAACCCGTCGCCATGGCGGCGCCCGCGCAGGCGGCCGACCAGGCCAGGGCGAACACGGCGAAGCCCATCTTGGTGCCGATGAAGTCGATCAGCCAGCCGGCGATGGGCTGCATCAGCGCATAGCAGAACTGCCAGGCGGCGACGATCTTGGCGTATTGCTCGGTGGTGATGGAAAGGTCGGTCATCAGGGTGGGGGCAGCCACCGAGAGGGTGTTGCGGGCGAGGTAGTTGACGACAAGCCCAGCCGTGACAAGGCTGACCATCCACCAACGGATGCCTTTTATTTTCATGGATCACCTGGAGTTATTTTTAGAGGTGCGAATGCTTGTCCCGGCGCTGGCAGAGCGATTTGAGACAAATTGTTTCAAGGCAAGGATGGCATGTTGTGTGTCGTCGTACAACATTATTTCGGTATGAGCGTGCTGGGGTTATTACCGAAACGGCATGTCTTGAGGGTTTTAGCTGGATTTGAGGTACGTCGGATGGCGGCGGGAATGGGTTTTATGCTTTGTTGTACGATCTCGTTCGGCGTTTGCCGCTGTTCGGCGCGCCGGTTTCCGCAAAGGCTGCGGGGTAGGCGTCGTCGCTGCTCTCGTCTTTCACCCAGGCCAAAACAATTACCTTGCTCGGCCCGTGATACCGGAAAAACAACCGATGCTGCTGGAAGAGATTGGCTCGAAACCAGTGCTTGTGGTCTTCGCCTTGGCGGTACTCAGGCTTTCCCGGGTCTTGGGGAATGATGTCGAACGCCAGTCGGGTGATGGCAGCAAGGCGCTTGGTGGCGTTCTTCTGAAGGTAGGTTGTGGGGTTTTTCTGCCTCAGCGACTCGACCTGTCGCATCAGGCTTTCAAGCTGATCGAGGAAGAGCGGGTGGGCGAAAACAGTCCATCCATGAGCAACGAGTCGAGGTGAGGGCTCCGCCGTC
Organism: Pseudomonas sp. Con_6; assembly: GCF_059379395.1. Classification (NCBI taxonomy): domain Bacteria; kingdom Pseudomonadati; phylum Pseudomonadota; class Gammaproteobacteria; order Pseudomonadales; family Pseudomonadaceae; genus Pseudomonas; species Pseudomonas sp. Con_6. Next base: position 972,228 of record NZ_CM182011.1, read on the forward strand.
ATTCGTCTTCCTCGGCCAAGGGGGAATCGAGGTCGATCTCCACGTCACTCACCAAGGCCTGAAGACGTGCCACGAATTCAGTGTCGAGGGCTTTGAGGTTCTGAGGGTGACGTGCGATATCGCTCGCCAGGAAATTCAGGAACTCGCCGATCACGGGATCATCCTCCTGGGGCTCGACCCGGGTGAGCATCACCTCACCGTTCGGGCGGATGGTGTAGTGAATCTTGTCCCGCTTGTTCAGGCGCAACGCACGACGCACGGTTTCCGGAACAGTCGTTTGATAACGGTCCGTGAGGGTGGATTCGACTTCGAGTGTGCTGATCATGCCCTGCTCCGGCTGATGCTGAGGATGGGCGGATGGTAATGCGACTGCATTGTCTGAGCAACAAGAGGCTGACGTATGGCAGGCAGGCACAAAAAAGCCCGCACAAGGCGGGCTTCTCTGAGTATTTGGTGGAACCGGGGGGATTTGAACCCCCGTCCGCCAGTACTCCGCTGTCGGTACTACATGCTTAGCCGTGTCTATTGAGTTAATCCGCAGCCGCCCGACGGGCAGGGTGCTTTGGACGAGTTGTGTAAGTTTTAGCCGCTTCGTCCACAACGTACTGCACGGCGATCCTGTTCTGTATGACAATCATTTCGGGTTTACAGGCATCCCCTGATGATTGCTGGAGCCGAAGCTACCAGAAGGGCGGGCTCGGCTGCTTACGCAGCGAGAGCGTAACCCTCGAAGGTTTCGTCATTGGCAACTATAGAAAGTTGCAACAGTGGATTTACGAGTTCTGTTACCAACTCGGCATGCACCTAGAGTTTCGTGACCGGCGTCGAATCCTAATCGGCCCCATTTTCAACGCTAAGCTGGCGCTTTCTCAAGCGCGTAGGGCGGAGTATACGCCATCATCCGGGCGACGTATACCATCGCCCGGACGCTCTGGCTCACTCGCTGCCACCACCCTTGGTGGTGTTCTGCAGGTCTTGCAGGGCCTTGGTGGTGAGGGCAATGCAGTCCTTGTCGTTGCCGGCGGTTTTCGCGGCCCGCGCATCGTCGGCCTGCTCCTTGACCGATTTGACCAGGTCTTCGGAAGTGGCGCCGAGGCTGGCCAGCTGATCGTCGATCTTCTGCAGGTTGGCGGTGCACAGGTCATCCGCCGCGAACACAGGGGAGGCAAGCAATGTGGCGGCCATGAACAGTCCGGTAATCGCAGTACGCTTCATGTGAATCTCCTTGGCTGAAAGAGTGGCCCGGGGAAACGTCGGGCCTGATGGGTGGACTGCGCCATTCGCCAGGGAGTTCAGAGGAATATCGTGACCGGTTGGCTTGTTTCCCAACCGGTCGTCGGACGCGTCTCAGATCGCCCGCGCACGGGTTACCCGGTCCACCAGGTAGACCAGCCCGTGGTAGTCGATCCCTGCATGGGTCGACAGGCCGATCTCGCAGGTACGACTGGTGGAAATCCCTTCCTCGCAATACTGCACCGCGTCCTTCAGGCTACGCAGCGAGTGGGCGTTGAGTTCCGGCGTGGTGAAGCCCTTGTCGCCTGCGAAGCCGCAGCAATGGATGCCCTCCGGGATCACCACCTGCTTGCTGCACAGGCGCGCCAGGTCGATCAGCGCCTGGCTTTCGCCCAGGTGCTGGGTGCTGCAGGTCACGTGCACGGCAATCGGCGCTTCCTGCGGGGTGAACTCCAGCTTGTCCAGCAGATGGGTGCGGATGAAGCGCACCGGGTCGTAGAGGTCGAGCCGGGTTTCCGCCAGGTCCTGGACCAGGCGCAGGGTGCACGGACTGGTGTCGCAGTAGATCGGATCGAGGCCGCCGCGGCTGGCGTGAAGCAGGGCGCCGATCAGTTCCTGGCGCTTGTGCTCGGCCTGCTCGGCGTAGCCCTTGGAGGCGAATGGCTGGCCGCAGCAGAGGCTGTCCTGGTTCTCCGGGAAGACCACCTGGTAGCCGGCCTTCTCCAGCAGCCCACGGGTCTTGTCCAGCAGCGAGGTCTGCTCGCGGTCACCCGCCGCAGGGCCCATGACCCGCGACACGCAGGCGGCCAGGTAGACCACCCGTGGCCGGGCGTCGTTGGCGGCGATGCTGGCGACCGGGTTCTTCAGCGGTTGCGGCATGGCGGGCGTCCACTGCGGCAAGCGACCGTTGCTGACCTTGCTCAGCGACCGGCTGATCTGTCCCAGGCGCGGCGCGCCAAGCAGCCGGCGCGCACCGTTGGCGACGCGCAGGGTCAGGCGTGCACCACTCAGCGCGGTATGGAAATTCTCTGCCAGCCAGTCTGCGGTCTTGCCGTGGTGGGCAGCCCGGCCGCGCAGCTTCTTCACCAGCTCGCCGGTGTTGATGCCCACCGGGCAGCGTTGCGCGCACAGCCCGGTGGCGGCGCAGGTGTCGATGCCCTGGTATTGATAGTCGCGTTCCAGGGCCGAGGTGTCTTCGCCGGCGCGTTTCCTCGCCTGGATATCGCGCCACATGACGATGCGCTGGCGCGGGCTCAGGGTCAGTCCCTTGGACGGGCACACCGGCTCGCAGAAACCGCACTCGATGCACTTGTCGACGATCTCGTCGGCGGCCGGCAGCGGTTTCAGGTTTTTCAGATGGATATCCGGGTCTTCGCTGAGCACCACGTCCGGGTTGAGGATGCCGTTGGGGTCGAGCAGGCGCTTGAGTTTCCACATCAGCTCGTAGGCATCCCGGCCCCATTCCAGCTCGACGAAGGGCGCCATGTTGCGCCCGGTGCCGTGCTCGGCCTTCAGCGAGCCGCCGAACTCCACCGCCACCAGTTGCGCCACGTCGTCCATGAAGGCCTGGTAGCGAGCGACTTCCGCGGCGCTGTTGAAGCCCTGGGTGAAGACGAAGTGCAGGTTGCCTTCCAGCGCATGGCCGAAAATGATCGCCTCGTCATAGCGGTGTTTGTCGAACAGCTGGATCAGGCGATTGACGCCCTCGGCCAGTTGCTCGACCGGGAAGGTGACGTCTTCGATGATCACCGTGGTCCCGGTCTGACGCACTGCGCCGACGGCGGGGAAGGTGTCCTTGCGAATTTTCCACAGCAGGTTGTAGACCGCCGGGTCCTCGCTGAAATCGACCTTCTGCTCCAGCGGAAACTCGGCGATGGACGCCATGATCTGCGCCAGCTGTTCGTGCAGCAGCGTCTGGCTGGCGGCGCGGGATTCGATAAGCAGGGCGCAGGCATTGGCCGACAGGCCTTTCACCCATTCCGGCATGCCCGGCTTGTCCTGCACCGAGCGCAGGCTGCGGCGGTCCAGCAGCTCGACGGCGGACACCGGTTGCTGCTTGAGCACGGTCACCGCGCGGCAGCAGCTTTCCACCGTGGTGAAGACGATCAGCGCCGAGGCCTTGTGCGGGTGGTCGGGAACGGTGTCGTAGGTCACTGCGCTGATAAAGCCGAGGGTGCCTTCGGAGCCGACCAGCAGGTGCTGCAGGATATCGAGCGGTTGGTCGTAGTCCACCAGTGCATTCAGCGACAGGCCGGTGGTGTTCTTCAGCCGGTACTTGTGCCGGATGCGCTCGGCCAGCGCGGTGTTGGCGCGGGTTTCGCGGCCGAGGCGGGCGAGCTCCTGCAGCAGGTCGGCGTGGCTGCTTTGGAAGGCGGCCACGCTGGCCGGATCCTCGCTGTCCAGGCGCGTGCCATCGGCCAGTACCAGGCGCAGACCGGCGAGGGTGTGATAGGTGTTCTGCGCGGTGCCGCAGCACATGCCGCTGGCGTTGTTGGCGACGATGCCGCCGATCTTGCAGGCGTTGATCGAGGCCGGGTCGGGCCCGATCTTGCGTCCGAACGGCGCCAGCCAGGCGTTGGCCTGGGCACCGATGACGCCGGGCTGCAGGCGGATCTGCTCGCCCTGGCCGCGGATTTCGCGGCCGTTCCAGTTGTCGCCGAGGACGATCAGCACCGAGTCGCTGATGGCCTGGCCGGACAGGCTGGTGCCGGCGGCGCGGAAGGTCACCGGGACGCGCTCGCGCTGGGCGAGCTGGATCAGGCCGACCACTTCGTCTTCGGATTCGACCCGCACCACCAGCTTGGGAATCAGCCGGTAGAAGCTGGCGTCGGTGCCGAAGGCGAGGGTCGAGGTGGCGTCGTCGAAGCGGCGGTCGGCGGGGATCAGGCGCTCGGCATCGCGCAGGAACGCGGCGGGCAGGCTCATGCAGTCTCCTCGCGGGGCCACGGCGTCTGGCGCGCCGCGTGCCCCGGTCAATCAGGCGGTAGGGTGAGGCGGGCGCGCTCAGGCGCCCAGTTCGCGGACCAGCGAGTCGCGGGTGATCTCGCTGATCGACTTGGCGCCGGTGAGCACCATGGCCACGCGCATTTCCTTCTCGAACAGCTCCAGCAGGTTCTTCACCCCGGCTTCGCCGTGGGTGGCCAGGGCGTAGAGGAAGGCGCGGCCGATCAGCACGGTGTCGGCGCCGAGGGCGATCATGCGCACCACGTCGAGGCCGCTGCGGATACCGGAGTCGGCGAGGATCTTCAGGTCGCCCTTCACCGCGTCGGCGATGGCGGGCAAGGCGCGAGCGCTGGAGAGCACGCCGTCGAGCTGGCGGCCGCCGTGGTTGGAGACGACGATGCCGTCGGCGCCGAATTTCACGGCGTCCTTCGCATCTTCGGGGTCGAGGATGCCCTTGATGACCATCGGGCCATCCCAGAAATCACGAATCCATTCCAGGTCTTTCCAGGAAATGGATGGGTCGAAGTTGGCCCCCAGCCAGCCGATGTAGTCGGCCAGGCCCGTAGGGTTGCCACGGTATTTGGAAATGTTGCCGAGGTCGTGGGGGCGGCCCAGCAGGCCGACATCCAGTGCCCATTGGGGGTGGGTCATGGCTTGCCAGACACGACGCAGCGGCGCGTTCGGGCCGCTCATGCCGGAGTGGGCATCGCGGTAGCGGGCACCCGGGACGGGCATGTCGACGGTGAACACCAGTGTGGTGACGCCGGCGGCCTTGGCCCGTTCCAGGGCGTTGCGCATGAAGCCGCGGTCCTTCAGGACGTAGAGCTGGAACCACATCGGCCGGTCGATGGCCGGCGCGACTTCCTCGATCGGGCACACCGACACCGTGGACATGGTGAAGGGGATGCCTTTCGCCGCCGCCGCACGTGCGGCCTGCACTTCGCCGCGCCGGGCGTACATGCCGGTGAGGCCGACCGGGGCCAGGGCCACGGGCATGCTCAGCTTCTCGTTGAACAACTGCGTTTCGAGACTCAGCTCGGACATGTTCTTCAGCACGCGCTGGCGCAGGGCGATGCCGGCCAGGTCTTCGACGTTGTGACGAAGGGTGTGCTCGGCGTAGGCGCCACCGTCGGCGTAGTGGAACAGGAACGGCGGCAGCTTGCGTTGGGCCGCGGCGCGATAGTCGGTGGAGGCAGAAATGATCATGAGATCTCGCAACTATTTGTGTGAGAAGGCAACTGCCGGGCGCTTGGGAAAAGCGCCCGGCCCCTGTCACTTTAGTGAACCAGCATGCCGGTCAGCCAATACGCCTGGATCAGGGTGATCAGGCCGACGATGGTGGCGAAGAACAGGCTGTGCTTGAGGGTGAAGCGGAACAGGTCCGATTCCTTGCCCACCAGGCCGGTGGCGGCGCAGGCCACGGCGATGGATTGTGGCGAGATCATCTTGCCGGTCACGCCGCCGCTGGTGTTGGCCGCGACCAGCAGGGTGTCGTTGACCCCGATCTGGTGTGCGGTGGTGGCCTGCAGCGAGCTGAACAGGGCGTTGGACGAGGTGTCCGAACCGGTCAGGAACACGCCCAGCCAGCCGAGGAACGGCGAGAAGAACGGGAACGCGGCGCCGGTGCCGGCCAGGACCAGGGCCATGGTCGAGGACATGCCCGAGTAGTTGGTGACGAAGGCGAAGGCCAGGACCATGCCGATGGACAGGATCGGCCAGCGCAGCTCGTAGAAGGTCTCCTTCAAAGTGGTCAGACCAGTTTTGAAGTTGATCTTCAGGACCACCATCGAGATCAGCGCGGACAGGAAGATCGCGGTGCCGGTGGCGGAAATCGGGTCGAGCTTGAACACCGCCGGGATCGGCGTCGGGTTGGCGACGATCGGTGCGGTCTTGATCACCAGTTGGTCCAGGTGCGGGATGGCGAAGTTGAACACCCAGTTGTACATGGCGCCGCCGCTGGCGAAGGCAGCCTTGAACGGTTTCAGGGTCCAGATGGTGACCAGCACGGTGAGGATCAGGAACGGCGACCAGGCCTTGAAGATCTCACCCAGGCTGTACGGGGTCGGCTGGCTGCCGCCCTTGACCACGGCTGCGCCGACGCTGGCGGTGGCGGTGGTGAAGGAGTTCTTCGGCTGCCAGACCTTGAGGAACAGGGTCAGGGCGATCAGCGCGGCCAGGGCCGAGGTGATGTCCGGAAGTTCAGGACCGATGAAATTCGAGGTGAAGTACTGGGTGACGGCGAAGCTCAGGCCGGCGACCAGAGCGGCAGGCCAGGTCTCCTTCACGCCTTTCAGGCCGTCCATCATGAACACCAGCCAGAACGGCACGAACAGCGACAGCAGCGGCAGTTGGCGGCCGGTCATGGCGCCGATGTGGAAGGCGTCGATACCGGTGACCTGGCCGGCCACGATGATCGGGATGCCCAGGGCGCCGAAGGCCACCGGCGCGGTGTTGGCGATCAGGCACAGGCCGGCGGCGTACAGCGGATTGAAGCCGAGGCCGACGAGCAGGGCTGCGGTAATGGCAACCGGCGCACCGAAACCGGCCGCGCCTTCCAGGAAGGCGCCGAAGCAGAAGCCGATCAGCAGGACCTGCAGACGCTGGTCGTCAGTGATCGACAGCACCGAGCTGCGGATCACTTCGAACTGGCCGCTCTTGACCGTCAGTTTGTAGAGGAACACCGCAGCGACGATGATCCAGGCGATGGGCCACAGACCATAGGCAAAACCGTAGCCGGCAGCGGCGAACGCCATGTCGGCAGGCATCTGGAAAGCGAAGATCGCCACCAGGATCGACAGGGCCAGGGTGATGCTGCCCGCGATGTGTCCCTTGAGTCGGAACACGGCCAGCGCCAGGAAGAAGAAGACGATTGGAATGACCGCCGCCAGGGCGGACAGGCCAAGACTACCAAGCGGACTATAGAGTTGTTGCCAGGTTTGCATGTGGGATGGCCCCTAATTGTTGTTGGTCAGGCACTGGCATTGGTTAATTGGTAATACCAATTTACAATGTCGAGGCGCTAGGTTAAAAGCCTCCCTGTGGGTGTGTCAATTTGTCCCCGCAAAACTTTCGTCGAAGGGCGTGGGAAGGTGCTGACTGAGTGGTAAGGAAACTTGCCAACTGATGGGTGTAGCGAAGGGCTGGATGCGCCAGAATAGGCGCCCCCGAACTGACTCGGGATTGTGGAGAGCACGTGATGGTTTTCGATCAGGTCCGCCAGCGCCGTTTGTCCGACGATATCGTCGAGCGGCTGGAAGGGATGATTCTTGAGGGCACCTTGACCGCCGGCGAGCGGTTGCCGGCGGAGAGGGCGCTGGCTGAGCAGTTCGGGGTTTCCCGGCCGTCACTGCGCGAGGCGATACAGAAACTGGTGGCCAAGGGCATGCTGGTCAGTCGCCAGGGTGGAGGCAACTATGTGGCCGAGGCGTTGGGCACGACCTTCAGCGATCCTTTGCTGCACCTGCTCGAAAGCAATCCGGAAGCTCAGCGCGACCTGTTGGAGTTTCGCCATACCCTGGAGGCGTCATGCGCCTATTACGCGGCGATGCGCGCAACCGATGTCGATCGGGAGCGGCTCAAGGCGGCGTTCGATACCTTGCAGGACTGCTATACCCGCAATGACGAAGTGAGCCGGGCCGAGGAGGGCGCGGCTGATGCGCGGTTCCACCTGGCGATTGCCGAGGCCAGTCATAACGCGGTGTTGCTGCATACCATCCGTGGGCTGTTCGATCTGCTCAAGCGCAATGTGGTGACCAATATCGGCGGCATGTACAAGCAGCGTTCGGAGACGCGCGACATGCTGATCAGTCAGCACCGCGATCTTTATCTGGCGATCGTCGAAGGACGTGCGCAGGATGCGCGTGAGGTGTCGAGCCGGCACATTCTGTATGTGCAGGAGGTGCTGGAAGAGGTGCGGCAGGAAGTGCAGCGGGTGGCGCGGGCGGAGCGGCGCAAGGGGCGTTGATTCTGCTTCGTCAGTGACGGCCCCATCGCTGGCAAGCCAGCTCCCACAGGGACCACAGTGCTCTTGAAAGCAATGGAGATCCTTGTGGAAGCTGGCTTGCCAGCGATTAGGCCCTGGGGGGCAGGAGAACTAGTCTTCCCGCCCTTTGTTACGCACCGCGCGCTGCAGTTCGCGATCGGAATCACGCTCGCGCTGGGTATCGCGCTTGTCGTATTCCTTTTTGCCCTTGCCCAAAGCAATCTCGCACTTGATCAAGTGCTTGCTCCAGTACATGGACAGCGCGACGCAGGTGTAGCCCTTCTGCTGCACGCCAACGAACAGACGCTCCAGCTCGCGACGGTTCAGCAGCAGCTTGCGGGTGCGGGTCGGGTCGGCGATGACGTGGGTACTGGCGGTCGTCAGCGGAGTGATGTGGCTGCCCATCAGCCAGGCTTCACCGTCCTTGAGCAGCACGTAGCTGTCCACCAGGTGAGCCTTGCCAGCGCGCAGGCTTTTTACTTCCCAACCGGACAGGACCAGTCCGGCCTCGAATTTGTGTTCGATGAAGTAATCGTGTCGCGCTTTCTTGTTCTGCGCGATGGTCCCTGTCGGATGTTTCTTTTGTTTGGCCATAGGGGCGGCATTATAGGCAGTCGTTGCGTCGTCGGCTACGGGGTCCTGTGTGCTTGAGCCATTGGGATGAATCCCGGACAATGCGCGGATTTTTCACGGTGAATCTGTTGTCGCTTGCTATGTGGCAATAGGCTGGTTGCTAGGCGTCCTATTCTTTGTTCTAGTGTCGCCGCTTCATTTTTTCGCTCGTTTTCACTCGATTTTGGACATGACGCCTGGATGACTACCCATATTCAACGGTCGGCCCTGCTGCCTTATCCCGCTCAGGCACTCTACGATCTGGTCAATGATGTAAAGCGCTATCCAGAGTTCCTGCCTTGGTGTTCGGGCAGCACGGTGCTTGAAGAAAGCGAGAGCCACATGCGTGCCAAGGTCGAGGTGGCGAAGGGCGGTATCAGTCAGCATTTCGTTACGTGCAATGTGCTGGTGCCGGGACGGTCGATCGAGATGAACCTTGAGGAAGGCCCGTTCAGCCAGTTGCATGGCTTGTGGGTATTCAAGCCGCTGGGGGATAAGGCTTGCAAGATCAGCCTTGACCTGTCCTTCGAGTATTCCGGTGCTCTGGTGAAGGCGACCCTGGGGCCATTGTTCAACCAGGCCGCCAATACCTTGGTCGATGCGTTCTGCCAGCGTGCCAAGCAGCTCAACGGCTGACGCCGAGCGGACACAAAAAAGCCCGAACATGTTCGGGCTTTTTATTGCGCGGTCCGAAATTACTCGGTGCGTAGCGGTTCCTGGACTGGGACCGGCATGACTTCGATGGTGTCGACGTCGCGCTGGATCTTTTCTTCCAGCGAGCCTGGGCGGGCAGGTTTTTCCTGTTTTGCCGGCTGGGATTGTTTCTGTTCCGGCTGGCTGACGGTGGTGTTGCTTTCGTTGCCAAGAATTTCCTGGTCGCGGCTCACGCCCGGCATGAAGTCGCCGGACAGGCTGGCCAATTGGTCGTTCTCGTTGAAGAAGATGCTGATGCGCTCTTGCTGACGCTCACCGCCACCGGGCTGCAGGCTGTACAGATAGTCCCAGCGATTGGTGTGGAAGGTGTCCTGGATCAGCGGGTTACCCATGATAAACCTTACTTGCCGACGGGTCATTCCGGGGCGCAATTGGTCTATCATGTCCTGCGTTACGACATTGCCCTGCTGGATGTCGATTTTGTAAACCCCGGGAAACGAGCAACCGGCGAGTGCGAGCAGTCCCACGAGGGTGAGGCTGGTTAGCAAGAGCTTGGTGTTTTGCATCGGTGGGCGACTTCCACTATCTTGGCTGGACAACGTAAACCCCGATCATACCCGTATTCAGAGAAGCTGCGAAGCAGCATCGGCGAGAAAGCTGACCATGGTTGAAAATAGCGAACTGCGCAAAGCCGGTCTCAAGGTGACCCTGCCTCGAGTCAAGATCCTACAGATGCTCGACTCCACCGAGCAGCGCCATATGAGCGCTGAAGATGTCTACAAGGCATTGATGGAAGCTGGAGAAGACGTCGGCCTGGCCACGGTCTATCGTGTCCTGACCCAGTTCGAGGCGGCGGGCCTGGTCGTGCGTCACAACTTCGACGGCGGTCACGCTGTATTTGAGTTGGCGGACGGCGGCCACCACGATCATATGGTCAATGTGGATTCCGGTGAGGTGATCGAGTTCTTCGATCCTGAAATCGAGAAGCGTCAGAAGGAAATCGTCGCCCAGCACGGTTATGAGCTGGTTGACCATAATCTGGTGCTGTACGTCCGCAAGAAGAAGTAACAACTTGCGATAGAAACAAAGAAGGCGACCCTCGGGTCGCCTTCTTTGTTTTGGGGTGATCAACCCTTGCTGGTTACCACCATCTTTTTCGCATGGGCGATGGATTCCTTGGTCAGGTCGATGCCGCCGAGCATCCGCGCCACTTCCTCGACCCGCTCGCGCTTGCCCAGGCTGGCGACTGCCGTGTGGGTTGCGTCGCTGTTGCGCACCTTGTGCACGAATAGATGATGGTGGCCCTGCGCCGCAACCTGCGGCAGGTGGGTCACGGTCAGCACTTGGCCGCGCTCGCCGAGTCGGCGCAGCAACTGACCGACGATTTCTGCGGTCGGGCCGCCGATACCCACGTCTACTTCATCGAAGACCAGGGTCGGGATGCGCGAGGTCTGTGCGGTGATCACCTGGATCGCCAGGCTGATCCGCGACAGCTCACCACCCGAGGCGACTTTTGCCAGGCCCTTCATTGGCTGGCCCGGATTGGCGCTGACCAGCAACTCGACTTGCTCCAGGCCGTGGGGGTGAAGGTCCTTGTCGTTGCCGGGACGCAGCTCGATGCAGAAGCGTCCGCCCGGCATGCCCAGGCGCTGGATTTCCTGCTCCACGGCGGCGGCGAGCTGGCCGGCTGCGGTCTGGCGTAGAGCGCTGAGCTCGCCGGCTTTCTCTTGATAATGGCGGGCGTAGGCCTTGAGTTCTTCTTCCAGGCGGTCGATGGATTCGTCGTTGGCGTTCAGGCTTTCCAGTTCTTCGCCCAGGCGCTGTTGCAGGGAAATCAGCTCGCTGGGGTGGATGCGGTGCTTGCGCGCCAGGGTGTACAGGGTGTCGAGGCGCTCTTCGAGTTGCTGCAGGCGCATCGGGTCGGCATCGAAATTGTCGAGGAAGCGGTTGAGCTCACCCACGGCCTCTTCGACCTGGATCTGCGCGCTGGCGATCAGGTTCACGGCTTCGCCCAGGGCTCGTGGTGCGTTCTGCACTGCGGTCAGGCGATTGAGGCTGGCAGTCAGGGCGCTGAGCACATTGCCCGAGTCGCTCTCGCTGCAATGCTCGATGACCTGGCGGCAGATACCGAAAAGTGCCTCGGCATTGGTCAGATTCTTGTGTTCCTGCTCCAATTGCTCCAGCTCGTTCTCGCCCAGCCCGAGGTTGTCCAGTTCTTCCAGTTGGTAGCTGAGCAACTGGTGGCGGGCGCGTTGCTCGTCGCCGGAGTTGCACAGGCGGTCCAGCTCGACCCGGGTCTGTCGCCAGCGCTGCGCAGCAAGCTGTACCTGGCGTGCGAGATCGGTGGCGCCGGCGTATTCGTCGAGCAGGCGGCGGTGGGTGTCGGTCTTCAGCAGCGATTGGTGCTCGTGCTGGCTATGGATATCGATCAGCAGTTCGCCTACCGCCTTGAGGTCGCCGAGTGGGCAGGGCGTGCCGTTGATGTAGCCGCGACTGCGGCCTTCAGTGGTGATCACCCGACGCAGGATGCACGGGCCGTCGTTGTCCAGGTCGCGCTCGGCGAGCCAGGTGCGAGCCTCGGGGATGTCGCCCAGGTCGAAGGTGGCGAGGATGTCCGCCTTGTCCGCGCCGGGCCGCACCACGCCGCTGTCGGCGCGATCGCCCAGGGTCAGGCCGAGGGCGTCGAGCATGATCGACTTGCCGGCCCCGGTTTCGCCGGTGATCACGCTCATGCCGCGGGCTAGTTCGAGGTCGAGGTGTTCGACGATGGCGTAGTTGTGGATGGACAGGTGCACCAGCATGCGGGCGGCTCCCAGAAAAAGGTCTGGTTATTTATACAGTGTTTTTGTTTTTTCTGACAATGCCCGCCCTTAGTCCGATTCGCTCGACGGCGACTGCTTTTGATCGCGGACAGTTATGTCGCCCGCACATTGCTGTTCAATCCCCCTTGAAGCCGCTGTTTGCGCCCCCATATAGGCCGGCAGATGCGCGAGTCGAGCTCGCTGACGACATTGAGAGGAGAGAATTCATGGCTGATGAGCAGAAGCTGGACGAACAGAATCCAAACGCTGAAACCACCGCCAACGCGGGTACCGAGGAACTGGTAGCGCGCGTGCAACTGCTCGAAGAGCAGGTGGCCGCCGCCCAGGATCAGGCCCTGCGCACCGCCGCCGACCTGCAGAACGTGCGCCGCCGCGCCGAGCAGGACGTGGAAAAGGCGCACAAATTCGCCCTGGAGAAGTTCGCTGGCGATCTTCTCCCGGTCATCGACAGCCTGGAGCGCGGCCTGGAACTGTCCAGCGCGGACGATGAAAGCATCCGTCCGATGCGCGAAGGCATCGAGCTGACCCTGAAGATGTTCCAGGACACCCTCAAGCGCTTCAACCTCGAAGCCATCGATCCGCACGGCGAACCGTTCAACGCCGAACTGCACCAGGCGATGGCCATGCAGGAAAGTGCCGAGGTCGAGCCGAACAGCGTGCTCAAGGTGTTCCAGAAGGGTTACCAGCTTAACGGACGCCTGCTGCGCCCGGCCATGGTCGTGGTCAGCAAGTCCCCGGCGCCTGTTTCGCCTTCGATCGACGAGAAGGCTTGAAATTAGCCGGCTGACCCCCATCTAGGTGTCAAGCGTTTAAGTGCTACCGCAGTTGGCAACCACCGCTGCGGCAACCAAATCCAAAGTTTCGGGAGAGTTAACATGGGCAAAATCATCGGTATCGACCTGGGGACCACCAACTCCTGCGTCTCCATTCTGGAAAACGGCAACGTCAAGGTGATCGAGAACGCCGAAGGCGCTCGTACCACTCCATCGATCATCGCCTACGCCAACGATGGCGAGATCCTGGTTGGCCAGTCGGCCAAGCGCCAGGCCGTCACCAACCCGCACAACACCCTGTACGCGGTAAAGCGTCTGATCGGCCGTCGCTTCGAAGAAGACGTCGTGCAGAAAGACATCCAGATGGTTCCGTACAAGATCGTCAAGGCTGACAACAGCGACGCCTGGGTCGAAGTCAACGGTCAGAAGATGGCTCCGCCGCAAATCAGCGCCGAAGTCCTGAAGAAAATGAAGAAAACCGCCGAAGACTACCTCGGCGAAGCAGTGACCGAAGCGGTCATCACCGTGCCTGCTTACTTCAACGACAGCCAGCGTCAGGCGACCAAGGACGCCGGTCGTATCGCCGGTCTGGACGTCAAGCGCATCATCAACGAGCCAACCGCTGCTGCACTGGCCTATGGCATGGACAAGGCCAAGGGCGACCACACCGTGATCGTCTATGACCTGGGTGGTGGTACCTTCGACGTCTCCGTGATCGAGATCGCCGAAGTCGATGGCGAGCACCAGTTCGAAGTACTGGCCACCAACGGTGACACCTTCCTCGGTGGTGAGGACTTCGACATTCGCCTGATCGACTACCTCGTCGACGAGTTCAAGAAAGAAACCGGCATGAACCTGAAGGGCGACCCTCTGGCCATGCAGCGCCTGAAAGAAGCCGCTGAAAAGGCCAAGATCGAGCTGTCCTCCAGCCAGCAGACCGACGTCAACCTGCCGTATATCACTGCTGACGCAACCGGGCCGAAGCACCTGAACGTGAAGATTTCCCGCGCCAAGCTGGAGTCGCTGGTCGAAGACCTGGTTCAGCGCACCATCGAGCCTTGCCGCATCGCCATGAAGGACGCCGGCATCGACGTCAGCAAGATTGACGACGTGATCCTGGTCGGTGGTCAGACCCGCATGCCGCTGGTTCAGAAAACCGTTGCCGACTTCTTCGGCAAGGAAGCGCGCAAGGACGTCAACCCGGACGAAGCTGTGGCCATGGGTGCTGCCATCCAGGGTGCTGTTCTGGCCGGTGACGTGAAAGACGTTCTGCTGCTGGACGTCAGTCCGCTGACCCTGGGTATCGAAACCATGGGTGGCGTGATGACCGCGCTGATCGAGAAGAACACCACCATCCCGACCAAGAAGTCGCAGGTGTTCTCGACTGCCGACGACAACCAGAGCGCCGTGACCATCCACGTGCTGCAGGGCGAGCGCAAGCAAGCCGCGCAGAACAAGTCCCTGGGCAAGTTCGACCTGGCCGAGATTCCACCAGCACCACGTGGCGTCCCACAGATCGAGGTTACCTTCGACATCGACGCCAACGGCATCCTGCACGTCGGCGCGAAGGACAAGGCTACCGGCAAGCAGCAGTCCATCGTGATCAAGGCCAACTCCGGCCTGTCCGAGGAAGAAATCCAGCAGATGGTCCGCGACGCTGAAGTCAACGCCGAGGAAGACCGCAAGTTCGAAGAACTGGCCGCTGCCCGCAATCAGGGTGACGCGCTGGTCCACTCGACCCGCAAGATGGTCGCCGACGCTGGTGACAAGGTGACTGCTGACGAGAAGACTGCTATCGAAGCTGCAGTTGCCGCACTGGAAACTGCGGTCAAGGGCGACGACAAGGCTGCCATCGAAGCGAAGATCGAAGAGCTGTCGAAAGTCTCCGCTCCGGTTGCCCAGAAAATGTACGCCGAGCAGGCAGAGAAGCCGGAAGCGGGCGCCCAGGCGCAGCAGGCTGACGATGCCAAGCACGACGACGTCGTCGACGCGGAGTTCGAAGAAGTCAAAGACAACAAGTAATTGTTGCTCGTTGTCGGCCGGTTGACTGATGTTTGACGTTGACTGGTAGGATGTCGCCGCGCGGGGGCTTGCTCCCGCGTTGGCGTGTCTGGAATACCCGAATTTTTTCCAGTGCTGGCCCTGGTGCCGGTACTGACGGCACAGCGCGGATGCGCAGAGGTTTGCCGAACGTCCTCAAGAGTGCAAAGAACCATGGCGAAGCGTGACTATTACGAGGTTCTGGGAGTCGAGCGGGGCGCGAGCGAGGCCGATCTGAAGAAGGCCTATCGCCGTCTGGCGATGAAGCATCACCCGGACCGTAATCCCGACAACAAAGAATCGGAAGAGCTGTTCAAGGAAGCCAACGAGGCTTACGAAGTGCTCTCCGATACCAGCAAGCGCGCGGCGTACGACCAGTATGGTCATGCCGGCGTCGACCCGAGCATGGGTGGTGGCGGTGCCGGGTTCGGCGGCGCCAACTTCTCCGACATCTTCGGTGACGTGTTCAGCGATTTCTTCGGTGGCGGTCGTGGCGGTTCCCGCGGCGGCGCCCAGCGTGGCAGCGATCTGCGCTATACCCTTGAGCTGAACCTGGAAGAAGCGGTGCGCGGTACCACGGTTAACATCCGTGTGCCGACGCTGGTCAACTGCAAGCCGTGCGATGGCTCGGGTGCGAAGAAAGGCTCGTCGCCGACCACTTGCCCGACCTGCGGCGGCATCGGCCAGGTGCGCATGCAGCAAGGCTTCTTCTCGGTGCAGCAGACCTGCCCGCGTTGCCAGGGCCAGGGCAAGATCATCACCGACCCGTGCGAGTCCTGCCATGGCGAAGGCCGCATCGAAGAGTACAAGACCCTGTCGGTGAAAGTGCCGGCTGGCGTCGATACCGGCGACCGCATCCGCCTTTCCGGCGAAGGCGAAGCCGGCACCCAGGGTGGTCCGACTGGCGACCTGTATGTAGTGATCAACGTGCGCGAGCACCCGATCTTCCAGCGTGACGGCAAGCACCTGTACTGCGAAGTTCCGATCAGCTACGCCGACGCGGCGCTGGGTGGCGAGCTGGAAGTGCCGACCCTCGATGGTCGCGTGAAGCTGAAGATTCCGGAAGGCACCCAGACCGGCAAGCAGTTCCGCCTGCGCGGCAAGGGCGTGGCTCCGGTGCGCGGCGGCGGTGCTGGTGACCTGATGTGCCGGGTGGCGGTGGAAACACCGGTCAACCTGAGTCGTCGCCAGCGTGAACTGCTTGAAGAACTGCGTGCCTCCCTGGAAGGCGACAGTTCCCATTCGCCCCAAGCCAGTGGCTGGTTCGAGGGTGTGAAACGCTTCTTCGGCGATCTGTAAAAGGAACGGGACATGCGACGTATTGCGGTAATGGGCGCGGCAGGGCGCATGGGCAAGACGCTGGTAGAGGCGATCCAGCAGGCTCCGGGCGCAGGCCTGACGGCGGCGGTGGACCGTCCTGACAGCACCCTGGTGGGTGCAGACGCTGGCGAGCTAGCCGCGCTGGGACGGATCGGCGTGCCTATCTCGGACGACCTGGCCAAGGTGGTGGAAGAGTTCGACGTACTGATCGACTTCACTCACCCGTCGGTGACCCTGAAGAATCTGGCGTTCTGCCGCAAGGCTGGCAAGGCCATGGTTATCGGTACCACCGGTTTCTCTCCCGAAGAGAAGCAGTTGCTGGTGGAGGCGGGCAAGGAAATCCCGATCGTCTTCGCTGCCAACTTCAGCGTTGGCGTCAATCTCTGTCTGAAGCTGCTGGATACCGCTGCCCGCGTGCTGGGTGACGACGTGGACATCGAAATCATCGAGGCCCACCACCGGCACAAGGTCGATGCGCCGTCCGGTACCGCGCTGCGCATGGGTGAAGTGGTGGCCTCGGCGCTGGGTCGTGATCTGCGCGAAGTGGCCGTCTATGGTCGCGAGGGCCAGACCGGCGCCCGCGATCGCCAGACCATCGGTTTCGCCACCGTGCGCGCCGGTGACGTGGTCGGCGACCACACCGTGCTGTTTGCCGCAGAGGGCGAGCGGGTCGAGATCACCCACAAGGCGTCGAGCCGCATGACCTTCGCCAAGGGTGCGGTGCGTGCTGCAATGTGGCTGGATGGTCGCGAAGCGGGCCTGTACGATATGCAGGACGTGCTCGAACTGCATTGATCCATCCGTGAAAAGGGCCGGTCGTTTCGATCGGCCCTTTTTGCAATCCCGCCCCAAGATGCGCCCTGTCGCATTCCTGCGTCTTTCAGACACATCAGTGGTAGACCAAAAAAGCGTTTTTCTGTAAGCTACAGCTTTAGTGTGTCCACTAAAAGCGCGCAGATAATTCGACGAAGAAAGCGGGGTGACGTGTCTATACGTCATTCCGCTTTTTTGCAACCTGCGATCGCCCCTTCAGGCTTGATTTACGGGAGGTCTTCTTGACTAAGCCAGCCATACTCGCCCTTGCCGATGGCAGCATTTTTCGCGGTGAAGCCATTGGAGCCGACGGTCAGACCGTTGGTGAGGTGGTGTTCAACACCGCAATGACCGGCTATCAGGAAATCCTGACTGACCCTTCGTACTCGCAACAGATCGTTACCCTGACGTACCCACACATCGGCAACACCGGCACCACCCCGGAAGACGCCGAATCCGACCGCGTCTGGTCGGCCGGCCTGGTCATCCGCGACCTGCCGCTGATTGCCAGCAACTGGCGTAACACCCTGTCCCTGAGCGACTACCTGAAAGCCAACAACGTTGTGGCGATCGCCGGTATCGATACTCGCCGCCTGACCCGCATCCTGCGTGAGAAGGGCGCCCAGAACGGTTGCATCCTGGCTGGTGACAATATCAGCGAAGAAGCCGCCATCGCCGCAGCCCGCGGTTTCCCGGGTCTGAAGGGCATGGACCTGGCCAAGGTGGTCAGCACCAAGACCTCCTACGAGTGGCGTTCCAGCGTCTGGGAGCTGAAAACCGACAGCCACCCGACCATCGAAGCCGCCGACCTGCCGTACCACGTCGTCGCCTACGACTATGGCGTCAAGCTGAACATCCTGCGCATGCTGGTCGCCCGCGGCTGCCGCCTGACCGTGGTGCCGGCGCAGACCCCGGCCAGCGAAGTCCTCGCCCTCAATCCTGACGGCGTGTTTCTGTCCAACGGCCCTGGTGATCCGGAGCCTTGCGACTACGCGATCCAGGCGATCAAGGACATCCTCGAAACCGACATCCCGGTCTTCGGCATCTGCCTCGGTCACCAACTGCTGGCCCTGGCCTCCGGCGCCAAGACCGTGAAGATGGGCCACGGCCATCACGGTGCCAACCACCCGGTCCAGGACCTGGACACCGGCGTGGTGATGATCACCAGCCAGAACCACGGTTTCGCCGTCGACGAAGCGACTTTGCCGAGCAACGTCCGCGCCATCCACAAGTCGCTGTTCGACGGTACCCTGCAGGGTATCGAGCGCACCGACAAGAGCGCGTTCAGCTTCCAGGGCCACCCTGAAGCCAGCCCTGGCCCGACTGACGTCGCGCCACTGTTCGATCGTTTCATCGATGCCATGGCCAAGCGCCGCTAAGTATCCCTGCGAGAAGGCCCTGAGCCGGCATGGTCCGGTTCAGGCGCGCCTGACCAAGATTGTTCAAGACGGCTTGCCGACTGACCTGCGGATTTGAGTGACAACCATGCCAAAACGTACAGACATTAAAAGCATCCTGATTCTCGGCGCTGGCCCGATCGTGATCGGCCAGGCCTGCGAATTCGACTACTCCGGCGCCCAGGCCTGCAAGGCCCTGCGCGAGGAAGGTTTCCGCGTCATCCTGGTGAACTCCAACCCGGCCACCATCATGACCGACCCGGCCATGGCCGACGCCACCTACATCGAGCCGATCAAGTGGCAGTCGGTGGCCAAGATCATCGAGAAAGAGCGTCCTGACGCGTTGCTGCCGACCATGGGCGGCCAGACCGCACTGAACTGCGCCCTGGACCTGGAGCGCGAAGGCGTCCTGGAAAAGTTCGGCGTGGAGATGATCGGTGCCAACGCCGACACCATCGACAAGGCCGAAGACCGCTCGCGCTTCGACAAGGCGATGAAGGCCATCGGCCTGGAATGCCCGCGCTCCGGTATCGCCCACAGCATGGAAGAGGCGAATGCGGTCCTCGAGAAGCTGGGCTTCCCGTGCATCATCCGTCCGTCCTTCACCATGGGCGGCACCGGCGGCGGCATTGCCTACAACCGTGAAGAGTTCGAAGAAATCTGCGCTCGTGGCCTGGACCTGTCGCCGACCAAGGAGTTGCTGATCGACGAGTCGCTGATCGGCTGGAAAGAGTACGAGATGGAAGTGGTCCGCGACAAAAAGGACAACTGCATCATCGTCTGCTCTATCGAGAACTTCGACCCGATGGGCGTGCACACCGGTGACTCGATCACCGTCGCACCGGCGCAGACCCTGACCGACAAGGAATACCAGATCATGCGCAACGCCTCCCTGGCGGTGCTGCGCGAGATCGGTGTCGAGACCGGTGGTTCCAACGTCCAGTTCGGCATCTGCCCGGATACCGGTCGCATGGTCGTGATCGAGATGAACCCGCGGGTATCCCGTTCCTCCGCCCTGGCTTCGAAAGCCACCGGTTTCCCGATCGCCAAGATCGCCGCCAAGCTGGCTGTCGGCTACACCCTCGACGAACTGCAGAACGACATCACCGGCGGCCGCACCCCGGCGTCCTTCGAGCCGTCGATCGACTACGTCGTCACCAAGTTGCCACGCTTTGCCTTCGAGAAATTCCCGAAAGCCGACGCCCGCCTGACCACCCAGATGAAATCCGTGGGTGAAGTCATGGCCATCGGCCGGACCTTCCAGGAATCCCTGCAGAAAGCCCTGCGCGGCCTGGAGGTCGGCGTGTGCGGCCTCGACCCGAAAGTCGACCTGGCCAACCCGGAAACCCCGAGCATTCTCAAGCGCGAGCTGACCGTGCCGGGCGCCGAGCGTATCTGGTACGTGGCTGACGCCTTCCGCGCCGGCATGACCCGCGACGAAATCTTCGCCCTGACCAGCATCGACCACTGGTTCCTGATCCAGATCGAAGACCTGATCAAGGAAGAAGAGAAGGTCAAGACCCTGGGCCTGGCTGCCATCGACAAGCAACTGATGCTGAGCCTGAAGCGCAAGGGCTTCTCCGACCAGCGTCTGGCCAAGCTGCTGGGCATCACCGACAAGAACCTGCGCCGTCACCGCCACAAGCTGGAGGTGTTCCCGGTGTACAAGCGCGTCGACACCTGCGCCGCCGAGTTCGCCACCGACACCGCCTACCTGTACTCGACCTATGAGGAAGAGTGTGAGGCCAATCCGTCGGATCGCGAGAAGATCATGATCCTGGGCGGTGGTCCTAACCGTATCGGCCAGGGCATCGAGTTCGACTACTGCTGCGTACACGCGGCACTGGCTCTGCGGGATGACGGTTACGAGACCATCATGGTCAACTGCAACCCGGAAACCGTCTCCACCGACTACGACACCTCCGACCGCCTGTACTTCGAGCCGCTGACCCTGGAAGACGTGCTGGAGGTGGTGCGCGTCGAGAAGCCGAAGGGCGTCATCGTCCACTACGGCGGCCAGACTCCGCTGAAACTGGCTCGCGCCCTGGAAGAAGCCGGCGTACCGATCATCGGTACCAGCCCTGACGCCATCGACCGTGCCGAAGACCGCGAGCGCTTCCAGCAGATGGTCCAGCGCCTGAACCTGCTGCAGCCGCCAAACGCCACTGTGCGCAGCGAAGACGAAGCGATTCGTGCTGCTGGTGATATCGGTTACCCGCTGGTTGTGCGTCCGTCCTACGTGCTGGGCGGTCGTGCCATGGAAATCGTCTACGAACTGGACGAGTTGAAGCGCTACCTGCGCGAAGCTGTCCAGGTCTCCAACGACAGTCCCGTACTGCTCGACCACTTCCTCAACTGCGCCATCGAGATGGACGTGGATGCGGTCTGCGACGGCACTGATGTGGTGATCGGCGCGATCATGCAGCACATCGAGCAGGCCGGCGTTCACTCCGGTGACTCGGCATGCTCGCTGCCTCCGTACTCGCTGCCTGCCCACGTGCAGGACGAAGTCCGCGAGCAAGTCAAGAAGATGGCCCTGGAGCTGGGTGTGGTCGGCCTGATGAACGTACAGTTGGCCCTGCAGGGCGACAAGATCTACGTGATCGAGGTCAACCCGCGCGCCTCGCGTACCGTTCCATTCGTGTCCAAGTGCATCGGCACTTCGCTGGCGATGATCGCGGCCCGTGTCATGGCCGGCAAGAGCCTCAAGGAGCTGGGCTTCACCAAGGAAATCATTCCTAACTTCTACAGCGTCAAGGAAGCGGTGTTCCCGTTCGCCAAGTTCCCGGGGGTTGACCCGATCCTCGGCCCTGAGATGAAATCCACCGGTGAAGTCATGGGTGTCGGCGACAGCTTCGGTGAAGCCTTCGCCAAGGCCCAGATGGGCGCCAGCGAGCGCCTGCCGACTGGCGGCACCGCATTCATCAGCGTGCGCGACGACGACAAGCCACAAGTGGCTGGCGTTGCCCGCGACCTGATCGCCCTGGGCTTCGAAGTAGTGGCAACCGCCGGTACCGCGAAGATCATCGAAGCGGCCGGCCTGAAAGTGCGTCGCGTGAACAAGGTGACCGAAGGTCGTCCGCACGTGGTCGACATGATCAAGAACGACGAAGTGTCGCTGATCATCAACACCACCGAAGGTCGCCAGTCGATCGCCGACTCCTACTCGATTCGCCGCAATGCGTTGCAGCACAAGATCTACTGCACCACCACCATTGCGGCCGGTGAAGCGATCTGCGAAGCGCTGAAGTTCGGTCCGGAAAAGACCGTTCGCCGCTTGCAGGATCTCCATGCAGGACTCAAAGCATGAGCATTACCAAGTACCCGATGACCGTCCAGGGCGCTCGTGCCCTGGAAGACGAGCTGACCTTCCTCAGCAAGACCGAGCGCCCGCGCCTGAGCCAGGCGATCGGTGAGGCTCGCGAGCTGGGCGATCTCAAGGAAAACGCCGAGTACCATGCTGCCCGCGAGGAGCAGGGCATGGTCGAGGCGCGGATCCGCGATATCGAAGGCCGTCTGCAGAACTCGGTGGTGATCGATGTCACCACCATCGCCCACACAGGCAAGGTGATCTTCGGCACCACGGTCGAGCTGGAAAATACCGAGACCGGCGATCAGGTGACCTACCAGATCGTTGGTGAGGACGAGGCTGACATCAAGAAGGGCAAGCTTTCGG
Organism: Pseudomonas sp. Con_6; assembly: GCF_059379395.1. Taxonomy (NCBI): domain Bacteria; kingdom Pseudomonadati; phylum Pseudomonadota; class Gammaproteobacteria; order Pseudomonadales; family Pseudomonadaceae; genus Pseudomonas; species Pseudomonas sp. Con_6. Next base: position 994,493 of record NZ_CM182011.1, read on the forward strand.
CGAGCGCACCAATCGCCCGCGCCATCATTGGCAAGGAAGAAGGTGACGTGGTTGTCGTGAAGACCCCGAGCGGCACGGTCGAGTACGAGATTGTCGAAGTCAAACACATCTGACGCGGGCCTGCGGGCCCACTCCATCGAAGCAATCCTCTGGCAACTGGCCCAGGTTTTCTGGGTCGGAGGCCTGTGGGTGTTTCATGTCGGGCTGGTTCCGGCACTGAAGGTCAGTGGGCTGGCGCCCTTGCTAGTGCAGGACATCTCCGCGCAGATCGACCGTTGGTTGATCGGCGTGGCGGCGTTGGGCCTGATGACCCAGTTGGGGGTGTTGGCACGACTGCGTGGGGTGTCCGCCTGGTGGCGGATGTTCAGCGGACAGTTGCTGCTGGTCGGCTTCGCCGCGTGCTTCAGCTACTACACCTTGCGCTACGGCGTTTCCGTCGGGGAGCGCTGGCAGGTGTTCTGCTTCGTCGTGCTGGGGCTCAGTGGCATCGTGCTGGTGGCCCAGCCCGTCCCGGCCAGGGCGCGCAGATCGCGCCGCTGACCGGAGCCACGGTTACTTGTAGCGGTGGATATTGGACAACTGCTTGTTCGGCTGTGGGTTGCGGCGGTACAGCAGGACCATCTTACCGATGATCTGTACCTGTTCGGCGCGACCGACCTTGGCCAGTTCGTCCATGACGGCGCGACGCTCTTCCCGGTCTTCAAGCTTGACCTGCACCTTGATCAGTTCATGATCAACCAATGCGCGTTCCAGCTCGGCGAGGACACCTTCGGTCAAGCCATTGCCCGCCACGATCAGGACCGGTTTCAGGTCGTGACCAATGGATTTGTACTGTTTCTTCTGCTCGTTATTGAGCGGCATAATCTGACCCTTTCGTCTGGATTCTGTAAAAATGGCGGCCATTTTACCCGAGGGCCCGTGGCTCCGCCCAGTCAATCACGACGCTTAATCATCGAGGTGCCCAGTGGCGCAGCGTTCCAAGAGCAGCCATAACTGGCTGAGAGAGCATTTCAACGATCCTTTCGTCAAACAGGCACAGAAGGATGGCTATCGCTCGCGCGCGAGCTACAAACTGCTGGAGATCCAGGAAAAGGACCGGCTGATCCGCCCGGGCATGAGCGTGATCGACCTCGGCGCGGCGCCGGGAGGCTGGTCGCAGGTGACCAGTCGTCTGATCGGTGGGCAGGGTCGCCTGATCGCCTCTGACATCCTCGAAATGGACAGCATTCCCGACGTGACCTTCATCCAGGGGGATTTTACCCAGGATGCGGTACTCGCGCAGATTCTCGAAGCCGTCGGTAATTCGCAGGTAGACCTTGTGATTTCCGATATGGCCCCCAACATGAGTGGTACGCCTGCCGTGGATATGCCCCGGGCGATGTTTCTCTGCGAGCTGGCACTCGATCTGGCCGGTCGGGTCCTGCGCCCGGGTGGTGATTTTCTGATCAAGATATTCCAGGGCGAGGGCTTTGATACCTATCTGAAGGACGTTCGTCAGAAATTCGAAAAGGTGCAGATGCGCAAGCCTTCGTCGTCCCGCGACCGTTCCCGTGAGCAGTACCTGTTGGCCAGGGGATATCGCGGCGAATAAAGGCGTCAACGCGGTAGCTTAAGGGGGCGTCGATAGTATTTTCCAATCGGCGGCCCTGCCTGATCTGGCTGAACATCGTGTAGTCTAGATTCACAAAGGGTTACAGACGGTGCCAACAGCCGTTGTAGGTAATGTAGTAAGTTAAGCCGCTGATTATCATGCGAGGCACGGTTGCGCCTAAACCTGCTTCAGAGGGTAGCGAATTGAACGATATGGCAAAGAATTTGATCCTGTGGTTGATCATCGCGGCCGTCCTGGTGACGGTGATGAACAACTTCTCCAGCCCGAATGAGCCGCAGACCCTCAACTATTCCGACTTCATCCAGCAAGTCAAGGATGGCAAGGTCGAGCGAGTCGCGGTCGATGGCTACGTCATTACCGGTAAGCGCAACGACGGCGACACTTTCAAGACCATCCGCCCGGCGATCCAGGACAACGGCCTGATCGGCGACCTGGTCGACAACCACGTCGTCATCGAAGGCAAGCAGCCTGAGCAGCAGAGCATCTGGACCCAGTTGCTGGTTGCCAGCTTCCCGATCCTGGTGATCATCGCGGTGTTCATGTTCTTCATGCGCCAGATGCAGGGCGGTGCCGGCGGCAAGGGAGGGCCGATGAGCTTCGGCAAGAGCAAGGCGCGCCTGCTCTCCGAAGATCAGGTCAAGACCACGCTGGCCGACGTGGCCGGCTGCGACGAAGCCAAGGAAGAAGTTGGCGAGCTGGTCGAGTTCCTGCGCGATCCGGGCAAGTTCCAGCGTCTGGGTGGTCGCATCCCGCGCGGCGTGCTGATGGTTGGTCCGCCCGGTACCGGTAAAACCTTGCTGGCCAAGGCTATTGCCGGTGAAGCCAAGGTGCCGTTCTTCACCATTTCCGGTTCCGACTTCGTGGAAATGTTCGTCGGTGTCGGCGCCAGCCGTGTCCGTGACATGTTCGAACAGGCCAAGAAACACGCACCGTGCATCATCTTCATCGACGAGATCGACGCCGTGGGTCGCCATCGTGGCGCCGGCATGGGTGGCGGTCACGACGAGCGCGAGCAGACCCTCAACCAGTTGCTGGTGGAGATGGACGGCTTCGAAATGAACGACGGCATCATCGTCATCGCTGCGACCAACCGTCCCGACGTGCTCGACCCGGCGCTGTTGCGTCCCGGTCGCTTCGACCGCCAGGTGGTGGTCGGCCTGCCGGACATCCGCGGTCGCGAGCAGATCCTCAAGGTGCACATGCGCAAGGTGCCGATCGGCGAGAATGTCAATCCGGCGGTCATTGCCCGTGGTACCCCTGGCTTCTCCGGTGCTGACCTGGCCAACCTGGTTAACGAGGCGTCCCTCTTCGCAGCACGTGGCGGCAAGCGCGTGGTCGAGATGAAGGAGTTCGAGCTGGCCAAGGACAAGATCATGATGGGCGCCGAGCGCAAGACCATGGTCATGTCGGAGAAAGAGAAACAGAACACCGCGTACCATGAGGCGGGTCACGCCATCGTCGGTCGCGTGGTTCCTGAGCACGACCCGGTGTACAAGGTCTCGATCATCCCGCGCGGTCGCGCTTTGGGCGTGACCATGTTCCTGCCGGAAGAAGACCGCTACAGCCTGTCCAAGCGCGCTCTGATCAGCCAGATCTGCTCGCTGTACGGCGGCCGTATCGCCGAGGAAATGACCCTGGGCTTCGATGGGGTAACCACCGGTGCCTCCAACGACATCATGCGTGCCAGCCAGATCGCGCGGAACATGGTGACCAAGTGGGGGCTTTCGGAAAAACTCGGTCCGCTGATGTATGCCGAAGAAGAAGGCGAAGTGTTCCTTGGTCGCGGCTCGGGCGGGCAGCACACCAATGTCTCCGGTGAAACCGCGAAGCTGATCGACTCCGAAGTGCGCAGCATCATCGACCAGTGCTATGCCACCGCCAAGCAGATCCTCACGGATAACCGTGACAAGCTCGACGCCATGGCCGATGCGCTGATGAAGTACGAAACCATTGACGCCGACCAGATCGACGACATCATGGCAGGCCGTACTCCGCGTGAGCCGCGCGACTGGGATAACGACTCCGGTACCTCGGGCACCACTGCGTCCCAGGGTGACCGTCCCGAGTCCCCGATCGGTGGTCCGGCTGCGCAACACTAAGGGCTGACATGACCTCACAGCAATACCCGACCCGGTTGCCTTGCGGCAACCGGGTTCTTGACCTTTCCCGCGCCCATGTCATGGGCATTCTCAATATCACCCCGGATTCCTTCTCTGATGGCGGTCGATTCACCCAGCGTGATTCGGCCTTGCGTCATGCCGAGCAGATGGTTGCTGCGGGGGCGACGCTGATCGATGTCGGGGGCGAGTCCACTCGGCCCGGCGCCAGGGTCGTCACCGCGCTGGAAGAGCTTGAGCGCGTTGCGCCTATCGTCGAAGCATTGAATCGCGAACTGGACGTGGTCATCTCGGTGGATACCTCGACGCCTGCGGTGATTCGCGAGTCGGCACGCCTCGGAGCGGGTTTGATCAATGACGTGCGTTCGCTGTCACGCGACGGTGCTCTGGATGCGGCGGCGGCCACAGGTTTGCCGGTGTGTCTGATGCACATGCGCGGCGAGCCCGGGAACATGCAGGATGATCCGCACTACGAGGATGTCACCCGCGAGGTCGGGAGCTATCTTGAAGGGCGCATGGCTGCCTGTGCGGCAGTCGGAATCGAAGCTGAACGCATCATCCTTGATCCAGGTTTCGGCTTCGCCAAGACCTTGGAGCATAATCTCAGCCTGTTCAAGCATATGGAAAACTTGCGGCGCCTGGGGCGGCCACTGCTGGTGGGCGTCTCGCGCAAGAGCATGATCGGCCTGACCCTCAATCGGCCAGTAAATGAGCGGTTGTACGGCAGCCTGGCGCTGGCTGCCCTGGCGATGACCAAAGGGGCGAGCATTCTGCGCGTTCATGATGTCGCTGAAACCGTCGATGTCGTACGGATGATCGCCGCGGTACAAGCCGCCGAATAAAGAGTGACGGAGCATTTATGAGCAGAAAATATTTTGGTACCGACGGCATTCGTGGCCGTGTCGGCGAATTCCCGATCACGCCGGATTTCATGCTCAAGCTTGGCTGGGCGGCGGGGATGGCCTTCCGCAAGCAGGGGCGGTGTCGTGTACTGGTCGGCAAGGACACTCGTATTTCCGGGTATATGTTCGAGTCTGCGCTGGAAGCCGGGCTTGCCGCTGCGGGCGCTGACGTGATGCTGCTTGGGCCGATGCCGACACCGGCCATTGCCTACCTGACCCGCACCTTCCATGCAGAAGCAGGAATCGTGATCAGTGCATCGCACAATCCCCATCACGACAACGGCATCAAGTTCTTCTCTGGCGAGGGTACCAAGCTGCCCGATGATATTGAGCTGATGATCGAGGAGTTGCTCGACCAGCCGATGACTGTGGTCGAGTCCAGCGAGTTGGGCAAGGTGTCGCGCATCAATGACGCGGCAGGCCGCTACATCGAGTTCTGCAAGAGCAGCGTGCCGAGCAGCACCAGTTTCGCGGGGCTCAAGCTGGCGATCGACTGCGCCCATGGCGCGACCTACAAGGTAGCACCGAGCGTGTTCCGCGAACTGGGTGCCGATGTGACGGTGCTGTCGGCTCAGCCGGATGGCCTGAACATCAACGAAAACTGCGGTTCCACCCATATCGAGTCGTTGCAGGCCGCGGTCCTGGTCGGTCATGCCGACCTGGGTATCGCCTTCGACGGCGACGGCGACCGCGTGCTGATGGTCGACCATACTGGCGCCATCGTCGATGGGGACGAGTTGCTGTTCATCATCGCTCGCGACCTCCATGAGCGCGGCAAGCTGCAGGGCGGCGTTGTTGGCACCCTGATGAGCAACCTCGGCCTGGAGCTGGCGCTGAAGGATCTGGATATTCCGTTCGTTCGAGCCAAGGTCGGTGACCGCTACGTGATGGCGGAGTTGCTGGAGCGCGACTGGATCATTGGTGGCGAGAACTCCGGACACGTCGTCTGCTGCAGTCATACCACGACTGGTGACGCGATCATCGCCGCGCTGCAGGTGCTGATGGCCCTCAAGCGTCGCGGCGAAACGCTCGCTCAGGCGCGTCAGGCTGTGCGCAAATGCCCGCAGGTATTGATCAATGTGCGCTTCGGCGCCAGCAAGGTCGATCCGCTTGAGCATCCCTCCGTGCAGGCCGAGTGCGAGCGCATCACCGAGGAAATGGCTGGTCGAGGCCGGGTATTGCTGCGCAAGTCCGGAACAGAGCCGCTGGTGCGTGTCATGGTCGAAGGGGATGACGAAAGTCAGGTTCGCGGCCATGCCGAAACCCTGGCAAAACTGGTAAGTGAAATTTGCGTCTGATTTGCGCTTGCCAGTGATGGATTGGTTGGGTAACATCTGCGCCCACTTTGACCGACGAGGTAAAGCATGCGTCGCCCTATGGTAGCTGGTAACTGGAAAATGCACGGTACCCGCGCCGGCGTCGCTGAGCTGATCAAGGGCTTGAGCAATCAGGTTCTGCCGAGCGGTGTTGATGTCGCGGTGTTCCCGCCCAGTCTGTTCATCAACCAGGTGATCGAAGGTCTTGAAGGCACATCGATCGCAGTCGGTGCACAGAACTCCGCAGTAGAGCCTCAGCAAGGGGCTCTGACCGGAGAAGTTGCGCCGAGTCAGTTGGTTGATGCCGGTTGTGAGCTGGTGCTGATCGGGCACTCGGAGCGACGTCAGATTCTGGGTGAGCAGGACTCGACCCTGATCAAGAAATTCGCGGCTGCACAGTCCTGTGGCCTGAGGCCGGTGTTCTGTGTGGGGGAAACCCTCGAAGAGCGCGAAGCGAATAAAACGCTCGAAGTTGTTGGGCGTCAGCTGGACAGTGTCATCGACCAGTTGGGTATTTCTGCTTTTGCAGATGCGATTATTGCTTATGAGCCTGTATGGGCCATCGGCACAGGCCTTACGGCTACACCGCAGCAGGCGCAGGATGTGCATAAAGCCATTCGCGAGCAGCTGGCGGCGAAGGACCCAGAAGTTGCGCTGAATGCGCGGCTTCTATACGGCGGCAGCGTGAAGGCGGCCAATGCGGCCGAGCTGTTCGGCATGCCGGATATCGATGGGGGGCTGATTGGTGGTGCCTCCCTGAACGCAGACGAATTCGGTGCAATTTGTCGCGCCGCAGGAAACTGAAAAATGCTGGAAACAGTTATTGTCGTTCTTCATCTGTTGGGCGCACTGGGTTTGGTAGTGCTGGTTCTGCTGCAACAGGGTAAAGGTGCGGAAGCGGGTGCATCTTTCGGCGCAGGTGCTTCAAATACTGTGTTCGGAAGCCAAGGTTCTGCTACCTTTCTGAGTAAGTTTACTGCTATACTAGCTGCCTCTTTCTTCTTAACTGCTCTTGGGTTAGGATACTTTGCTAAGGAGAAAGCTCACCAGCTGACTCAAGCAGGTTTGCCGGATCCGGCGGTAATGGAAGTGCAGCAAACCAAACCGGCAACAGATGATGTACCGGTGCTCCAGGAGCAAAAGAACCCAGCCGGCAACAATGGCGATGTTCCTCAGGCTCCAGAGCAGAAGTAACGGGTTTCAAAGTAGTTTTGCCGAGGTGGTGGAATTGGTAGACACGCAACCTTGAGGTGGTTGTGCCCATAGGGTGTAGGGGTTCGAGTCCCCTTCTCGGTACCATTTGAAGCATGAGAGCCCGCAATAGCGGGCTTTCTTGCAGGTGGAGGTTGTTTGATTGACCCTTCAAAGGGTTCGGTCGTATACTTTCGCCCCAGCTTTGTCGCGGGGTGGAGCAGTCTGGTAGCTCGTCGGGCTCATAACCCGAAGGTCGTTGGTTCAAATCCAGCCCCCGCAACCAGTTTTAGCGGAGCCCCTATTCAGGGGCTTTTTGTTAGCTAAACAGTTCTCAGCGCCGATGTTCAACGGCGCATTTCATGGATGGGCGCTTTGCCCATTTTTTATTTGCACAGCATGCACGAGGGGGTTCAGGTGTCGAGCAAGCTAGAACAGTTGCAGGCCTTGTTGGCCCCGGTGGTCGAAGCGCTTGGCTATCAATGCTGGGGGATCGAGTTCATCTCTCAGGGCAAGCATTCGGTACTGCGTATCTATATCGACAAAGAGGACGGCATCCTGGTGGACGATTGCGAAGTCGTCAGTCGCCAGGTCAGTGGCATTCTGGATGTTGAAGATCCCATCAGCACCGAATACACCCTTGAAGTCTCCTCTCCTGGCATGGATCGCCCGCTGTTCACGATTGAACAGTTCGCTTCGCATGCCGGTGAACAAGTGAAGATCAAGCTGCGTACGCCCTTCGAAGGTCGTCGTAACTTTCAAGGCCTGCTCCGTGGTGTAGAGGAGCAGGATGTCGTGGTCCAGGTGGACAATCACGAGTTCCTGTTGCCGATCGACTCGATCGACAAGGCCAACATTATTCCCAGTTTTGACTGAGACATGCCGGAGTCGCGGTTGACGCGGTTCCAATGGCTTGCGAAAGGCGAGGCGTACGATGAGCAAAGAAGTACTGCTGGTTGTTGAGTCGGTATCCAATGAAAAGGGCGTACCGGCTGGCGTGATTTTCGAAGCGCTGGAAGTGGCCCTGGCTACTGCAACCAAGAAACGTTTTGAAGACGAAGTGGACCTGCGTGTGGAAATCAACCGCCACACCGGTAGCTACGAGACCTTCCGTCGCTGGACTGTGGTCGAAGACGAAGACCTGGACGACCCGGCGATCGAGTTGGCAGTAGACCAAGCCCAGGCCAAGAAGCCGGGCGCGGTCGCTGGCGAGATCATCGAAGAGAAGATCGAGTCCATCGAGTTCGGTCGTATCGCTGCGCAGACCGCCAAGCAGGTCATCGTGCAGAAAGTTCGCGAAGCCGAGCGTGCGCAAGTGGTCGATGCCTACCGCGAGCGCCTGGGCGAGATCATCTCCGGTACCGTGAAAAAGGTTACCCGCGACAACGTCATCGTCGACCTGGGCAACAACGCCGAGGCGCTGCTGGCCCGTGAAGACATCATTTCCCGCGAGACCTTCCGCGTCGGCGTGCGTGTCCGCGCGCTGCTCAAGGAAATCCGCACCGAGAACCGCGGCCCGCAACTGATCCTGTCGCGTACCGCGCCACAGATGTTGATCGAGCTGTTCCGCATCGAAGTGCCGGAAATCGCCGAAGGCCTCATCGAAGTGATGGCCGCGTCCCGTGATCCGGGCTCGCGCGCCAAGATCGCCGTCCGCTCCAAGGACAAGCGCATCGACCCGCAAGGCGCCTGCATCGGCATGCGCGGCTCGCGTGTCCAGGCAGTGTCCGGTGAACTGGGTGGCGAGCGCGTCGACATCGTGCTGTGGGACGACAACCCGGCACAGTTCGTCATCAACGCCATGTCGCCTGCCGAAGTGGCGGCGATTATCGTTGACGAAGACGCCCACGCGATGGACATCGCCGTGGCCGCCGACAACCTGGCCCAGGCCATTGGCCGTGGGGGCCAGAACGTGCGCCTGGCGAGTCAGTTGACCGGCTGGACCCTGAATGTGATGACCGAATCGGACATCCAGGCCAAGCAGCAAGCCGAAACCGGCGACATCCTGCGCAACTTCATCGAAGAGCTGGAAGTCGACGAAGAGCTGGCCCAGGTGTTGGTCGACGAGGGCTTCACCAGCCTCGAAGAAATTGCCTACGTACCGCTGGAAGAAATGCTCAACATCGATGGCTTCGACGAGGAAATCGTCAATGAGCTTCGCGCTCGTGCCAAGGACCGCCTGTTGACCAAAGCCATCGCTACCGAGGAAAAACTGGCAGACGCCCACCCGGCCGAAGACCTGCTCTCCCTCGAGGGCATGGACAAGGACCTGGCAGCGGAACTGGCGGTGCGCGGCGTGGTTAACCGCGAAGACCTGGCCGAGCAGTCGATTGACGACCTGCTCGACATCGACGGCATCGACGAAGAACGTGCCGGCAAGTTGATCATGGCCGCCCGAGCCCATTGGTTCGAGTAAGCAGGCTGGCCTGAGGAGAGAAGTGCATGACGCAAGTCACGGTGAAAGAATTGGCCCAAGAGGTCGCTGCACCGGTAGAGCGCCTGCTGCAGCAGATGCGTGAGGCAGGTCTGCCGCACACCGACGCCGGTCAGCTGGTGAGCGATAGTGAAAAGCAGGCTCTGCTGACCCATTTGAAGAGCAGCCACAAGGCGAAAGTGGAAGAACCGCGCAAGATCACCTTGCAGCGCAAGACCACCAGCACCCTGCGTGTTGCCGGCAGCAAGAGCATCAGCGTAGAAGTACGCAAGAAGAAGGTTTTCGTACAACGCAGCCCTGAAGAGATCCAGGCTGAGCAGAAGCGTGAGCTGGAAGAGCGCCGCGCCGTTGAGAACGCTGCCCGCGAGAAGAGCGAAGCCGAAGCGCGTCAGCGTGCCGAGGAAGAAGCGCGTCGTCAGGCTGCTGTCGAGAAGGCCGCTGCTGCCTCGGCTCCGGCTGCCCAGACCGCCGCTCCGGCGCAAGCCCCGGCTGCCGTCGAGCCAGCACCGGCTCCGGCCCCTGCTACTGAACGCAAGAAGGACGACGCCCGTCGCAACGATCGTGCACGTGACGACGACCGTCGCGGTGGCGAGCGTCGCAACGAAGCGCCGCGCGTTTCGGTCAAGGTCAAGGAGAAGGAAAAGGCCCCGACTCCACGTGCTGCGCCACGCACCACCGACGAAGAAAGCGATGGTTTCCGTCGTGGCGGTCGTGGTGGCAAGGGCAAGCCGAAGAAGCGCAATGCCCATGGTTTCCAGAACCCGACCGGTCCGGTTATCCGCGACGTGACCATCGGCGAGACCATCACCGTTTCCGAATTGGCGCAACAGATGTCGGTCAAGGCCGCTGAAGTCGTCAAGTTCATGTTCAAGCTGGGCACTCCGGTGACCATCAACCAGGTGCTCGACCAGGAGACCGCTCAACTGGTCGCCGAAGAGCTGGGTCACAAGGTCACCCTGATCAGCGACACCGCCCTGGAAGACTCCCTGGCCGAATCGCTGAAGTTCGAAGGCGAGAGCGTTTCCCGTGCACCGGTCGTGACCGTCATGGGCCACGTTGACCACGGCAAGACCTCGCTGCTCGACTACATCCGTCGTGCCAAGGTTGCCGCTGGCGAAGCCGGTGGTATCACCCAGCACATCGGTGCCTACCACGTGGAAACCGACCGCGGCATGGTCACCTTCCTCGATACCCCGGGTCACGCCGCGTTTACCGCAATGCGTGCCCGTGGTGCCAAGGCTACCGACATCGTGATCCTGGTAGTCGCGGCGGACGACGGCGTGATGCCGCAGACCGTCGAAGCTGTCCAGCACGCCAAGGCTGCCGGCGTACCACTGGTGGTTGCGGTGAACAAGATCGACAAGCCGGGTGCCGACCTCGATCGCATCCGTAATGAACTGTCGGTCCACGGCGTGACCTCCGAGGACTGGGGTGGCGACACTCCATTCGTCAAGGTTTCGGCCAAGATGGGTACTGGTGTCGACGAACTGCTCGAAGCGGTCTTGCTCCAAGCCGAGATCCTCGAACTCAAGGCCATGCCGACCGCTCCAGGTCGTGGCGTTGTCGTCGAATCGCGTCTCGACAAGGGCCGCGGCCCGGTCGCTACCGTGCTGGTTCAGGACGGTACCCTGCGTCAGGGCGACATGGTCCTCTGCGGTTCGAACTACGGCCGCGTTCGCGCCATGCTCGACGAAAACGGCAAGCCTGTTAAGGAAGCCGGCCCGTCGATCCCGGTCGAGATCCTCGGCCTGGATGGTACTCCGGATGCCGGTGACGAACTGAGCGTTGTGGCTGACGAGAAGAAAGCCCGTGAAGTCGCCCTGTTCCGTCAAGGCAAGTTCCGTGAGGTCAAACTGGCTCGCGCACATGCTGGCAAGCTGGAAAACATCTTCGAAAGCATGGGCCAGGAAGAGAAGAAGACCCTCAACATCGTCCTCAAGGCCGACGTTCGTGGTTCTCTCGAGGCTCTGCAAGGCTCCCTCGGTGGCCTGGGCAACGACGAAGTACAGGTTCGCGTGGTCGCCGGCGGTGTCGGTGGTATCACCGAGAGCGACGCCAACCTGGCGCTGGCTTCGAATGCGGTCCTGTTCGGCTTCAACGTGCGTGCCGATGCCGGTGCACGGAAGATCGTCGAGCAGGAAGGTCTGGATATGCGTTACTACAACGTGATCTACGACATCATCGAAGACGTCAAGAAAGCCCTGACCGGCATGCTCGGCAGCGATGTTCGCGAGAACATCCTGGGTATCGCCGAAGTGCGTGACGTGTTCCGTTCGCCGAAGTTCGGCGCCATCGCCGGGTGCATGGTCGTGGAAGGTACGGTCTACCGTAACCGCCCGATCCGCGTACTGCGCGAAGACGTGGTGATCTTCGAAGGCGAGCTGGAATCGCTGCGTCGCTTCAAGGACGATGCCTCCGAAGTCCGTAACGGCATGGAGTGCGGTATTGGCGTGAAGAGCTACAACGACGTCAAGATCGGCGACAAGATCGAGGTCTTCGAGAAAGTCCAGGTGGCTCGTACGCTCTGATGCGCGAGCTTGGAAGCGCCAGGTCGGTGGCTGTGACGCCCCGCTGGATGCTCTGAACGCAACGCCCGGTCCGGCTTCATGCCTGGCCGGGCGTTTGCCGCTTTAGTTACAGGTAGCAAGACATGGCAAAAGAATATAGCCGTACCCAACGCATCGGCGATCAGATGCAGCGCGAGCTGGCCCAGTTGATCCGTCGTGAAGTGAAAGATCCCCGTGTCGGCCTGGTGACCATCACCGCCGTCGACGTCAGCCGCGACGTTGGCCATGCCAAGGTGTTCATCACCGTCATGGGTCAGGAAGGTGGCGACGAGATCCAGCAAACCCTCAAGGTCCTGAACTCTGCCGCTGGTTTCCTGCGCATGCAGCTCGGCCGCGAAATGAAGCTGCGCAGCGTGCCGCAACTGCATTTCCACTACGACGAGAGCGTCAGCCGCGGTGCCCACCTGTCGGCACTGATCGAACGCGCCGTTGCCGAGGACAGCCTGCACCAGAGCGCCGACGCTCCGGACAGCGACAAGGAGTAAGCGGTGGCCCAGGTCAAACGCATCCGCCGTAACGTCAGCGGCATCATTCTGCTCGACAAGCCACTGGGATTCACCTCCAACGCTGCGCTGCAGAAGGTCCGCTGGCTGCTCAACGCCGAGAAGGCCGGGCACACCGGCAGCCTCGACCCGCTGGCCAGCGGCGTGCTGCCGCTGTGCTTCGGCGAGGCCACCAAGTTCTCGCAGTACCTGCTCGATTCCGACAAGGGCTACGAGACCGTCATGCAGCTGGGCCAGACCACCAGCACCGCAGACGCCGAAGGTGAAATTCTGCGTACCCGCGAGGTGACCGTTGGTCGCGCCGAGATTGAAGCGGTTCTGCCACGATTCCGTGGTGAAATCAGCCAGATACCGCCGATGTACTCGGCCCTCAAGCGTGATGGCCAGCCGCTTTACAAGCTCGCCCGTGCAGGGGAAGTAGTGGAGCGAGAAGCGCGTTCTGTTACTATTCACCGCTTGGAACTGCTGGAGTGCGAAGGCACCCGGGTTCGCCTGTCGGTAGGCTGCAGCAAAGGCACCTATATCCGTACCTTGGTCGAGGACATCGGCGAGGCTCTGGGTTGTGGCGCCTACGTTGCCGAACTGCGCCGGACCCAGGCCGGCCCGTTCGAACTGGCCCAGACCGTGACCGTCGAGGAACTCGAACAGGTCCACGCCGAAGGTGGCAACGAAGCGGTCGACCGTTTCCTGATGCCGTCCGACAGCGGTCTGCAGGACTGGCCGCTGCTACAGTTCTCCGAGCACAGTGCTTTCTACTGGCTGCATGGCCAGCCGGTACGTTCGCCGGACGCGCCGAAATTCGGCATGGTCCGCGTACAGGATCACACCGGTCGCTTCATTGGTATCGGTGAAGTGAGCGAAGACGGGCGCATCGCGCCGCGTCGACTGATTCGGTCGGAATGATCGAACCCGTCAGTGCAGGGCCTTGGCCCGGTAGTGATGGACACGAGGGTGGCTGTCAACAGGCACGGTCACATCTCATTTTCTTAATACAGGGCTTGTCCCTGGCCTGTTGGAAACCTTCGGGTTTCCGTTTATTGGAGAAAGCCAGATGGCACTCAGCGTTGAAGAAAAAGCTCAGATCGTTGCCGACTATCAGCAAGCCGCCGGCGACACCGGTAGCCCGGAAGTGCAGGTTGCTCTGCTGACCGCCAACATCAACAAGCTGCAAGGCCACTTCAAGGCCAACGGCAAGGACCACCACTCCCGTCGTGGTCTGATCCGCATGGTTAACCAGCGCCGCAAGCTGCTGGACTACCTGAAAGGCAAAGACACCACCCGTTACAGCGCCCTGATCGGTCGTCTGGGTCTGCGTCGCTAATAGCGGCTCGACCAGTGGTGTGCGCGGCGTGCTGCGGTTGTCAGTCGGGGGCTTCGGTTCCTCGGCGGGCGAACGCACCCCGCGTATCCGAGAGGTTGGTTGTCTGTTCTGCCGGAGCGCTTTGCGCGATGGCAGGGCAGACTCCCAACCTCTAGTTTTATCTGGACGGTCAATGGGGCCGATTCCCCGTTCTGCCCAAGAATTCGCAAGAAACCAGTTCCCCCAAGTGCAACTGAAGAGAAGGTAGGAAACCGTGAACCCGGTAATCAAGAAATTCCAGTTCGGTCAATCGACCGTAACCCTCGAAACGGGCCGTATCGCCCGTCAGGCGTCCGGTGCCGTACTGGTCACCGTCGACAACGATGTCACCGTGCTGGTCACCGTCGTCGGTGCCAAGCAGGCAGATCCGGGCAAGGGCTTCTTCCCGCTGTCCGTCCACTACCAGGAAAAGACCTACGCTGCCGGCAAGATCCCTGGTGGCTTCTTCAAGCGTGAAGGCCGTCCTTCCGAGAAAGAGACCCTGACCTCGCGACTGATCGACCGTCCGATCCGTCCGCTGTTCCCTGAAGGCTTCATGAACGAAGTGCAGGTCGTCTGCACCGTCGTTTCCACCAGCAAGAAGACCGATCCGGACATCGCTGCGATGATCGGTACCTCGGCTGCCCTGGCTGTTTCCGGCATTCCGTTCGAAGGCCCGATCGGCGCCGCCCGCGTTGCCTTCCACGAAAGCACCGGCTACCTGCTGAACCCGACCTACGAGCAACTGGCTGCCTCCAGCCTGGACATGGTTGTTGCCGGTACCTCCGACGCCGTGCTGATGGTTGAATCCGAAGCCAAGGAACTGACCGAAGACCAGATGCTGGGCGCCGTGCTGTTCGCCCACGACGAGTTCCAGGCCGTGATCCAGGCCGTCAAGGAATTCGCCGCCGAAGCCGCCAAGCCGACCTGGGACTGGAAACCAGCGGTTGCCAACACCGAGCTGCTGAACGCCGTTCGCGCCGAGTTCGGCGAAGCCGTTTCCCAGGGCTACACCATCACCGTCAAGGCCGACCGTTACGCTCGCCTGGGCGAACTGCGCGACCAGGCGGTTGCCAAGTTCTCCGGCGAAGAAGGCCAGCCGAGCGCTGGTGAAGTGAAGGACATCTTCGGCGAGATCGAATACCGCACCGTTCGCGAAAACATCGTCAACGGCAAGCCACGTATCGACGGCCGCGACACCAAGACCGTTCGTCCACTGAACATCGAAGTCGGTGTTCTGCCGAAGACCCACGGTTCGGCACTGTTCACCCGTGGCGAGACCCAGGCGCTGGTCGTGGCGACCCTCGGTACTGCCCGTGACGCACAGCTGCTGGATACCCTGGAAGGCGAGAAGAAAGACCCCTTCATGCTGCACTACAACTTCCCTCCGTTCTCGGTGGGCGAGTGTGGTCGCATGGGCGGTGCTGGTCGTCGCGAAATCGGTCACGGTCGTCTGGCTCGTCGTTCGGTCCAGGCCATGCTGCCGGCAGCTGACGTATTCCCTTACACCATCCGCGTGGTATCGGAAATCACCGAATCCAACGGCTCCAGCTCCATGGCTTCGGTCTGCGGTGCTTCCCTGGCCCTGATGGACGCCGGTGTACCGATGAAGGCGCCGGTTGCCGGTATCGCCATGGGTCTGGTCAAGGAAGGCGAGAAGTTCGCCATCCTGACCGACATCCTGGGTGACGAAGACCACCTGGGCGACATGGACTTCAAGGTTGCCGGTACCGCCAAAGGCGTTACCGCACTGCAGATGGACATCAAGATCAACGGCATCACCGAAGAGATCATGGAAATCGCCCTGGGCCAGGCCCTGGAAGCGCGCCTGAACATCCTCGGCCAGATGAACCAGATCATTGGCCAGTCCCGCAGCGAGCTGTCGGAAAACGCGCCGACCATGATCGCGATGAAGATCGACACCGACAAGATCCGCGACGTCATCGGCAAGGGCGGCGCCACCATTCGCGCCATCTGCGAAGAAACCAAGGCTTCGATCGACATCGAAGACGATGGCTCGATCAAGATCTTCGGCGAGACCAAGGACGCTGCTGAAGCGGCTCGTCAGCGCGTACTGAGCATCACCGCCGAGGCCGAGATCGGCAAGATCTACGTCGGCAAGGTAGAGCGCATCGTCGACTTCGGTGCCTTCGTCAACATCCTGCCTGGCAAGGACGGCCTGGTGCACATCTCGATGCTGAGCGATGCCCGCGTCGAGAAAGTCACCGACGTGCTGAAGGAAGGCCAGGAAGTCGAAGTGCTGGTACTGGACGTGGACAACCGCGGTCGTATCAAGCTGTCGATCAAGGACGTTGCCGCAGCCAAGGCTTCGGGCGTCTGATTCACGGCTACACGCGTTGAAAGAAAGGGTCCTTCGGGACCCTTTTTTTATGCGCGGGCCCTGTGGGAGTGGGGCCGCGTGATTCTTTCGAGGAACTTGCATCTTGCAAGCGAAACGGCAGGCCACTTTGCAAATTGCACGATCCAGCAAAATGTCTGTCTTTATAAGTTGCTGTTTTTAAAGGATTTTATTTGAGAGAAAAGTTGGCACAGCGTTCGCAATAACCAGAGTACCCCTGCTGCCAGGAACCTCGGCGCAGACTTTTCGAAAAACAGGAGTGTCTCGTATGAAGAAGTTCGCTATTGCTGCTGCCACCGCTACTGCCCTGACCCTGACCATGGCCAACGTAGCGTTCGCTCAACAATCCACCCAGGCTCCGATGATGCTCGCAGCCGGTGAAGTGACCAAGGCCAAGGAAGCCACTTCCGACACCTGGATCACCACCAAGGTCAAAGCTGACCTGCTGACCGAGAAAGGTATTCCTGGCAGCGACATCAAGGTCGAAACCAACAAGGGTGTGGTTTCCCTGTCCTCCGACGTGAAAGTGACCGACTCGCAGAAAGAAATGGCGGTCGCCATCACCAAGAAAATCAAAGGTGTTCAGGCCGTATCGGCTGATGGCCTGAAAGCAGAGTAATTTTAGTCCCGCTCGCTGATCCTGACGGTTCATGCGACAGCCCAAAGGGATTTGGGCGACCCGAGCCCCGGCCTTGCGCCGGGGCTCACCTTTTTCCGCGACCGGTCAGTCGGCGTCCAGGTGCAGGGGGGAGATCACTCGACCGTCGGACTCGGCCTGGCCAAGGCTGGCATCGACGAAGAACACCCGGTCGTCCGCAAGCTGGCCCTTGTCCACCAGGTAGTCCTTGATGCTGCTGGCCCGGGCCTGGCCCAGCTGGCGCAGCAGCACCGTGCTTTCCGCCCAGGTCTTGAGCACCGCGTCACGCAGGTTGCCGACCCGTTGCTTGGTGTCCAACTGTTCCCATTCCTTGGGTGGCTGCTGTTTCAGACGGGTGCGGTAGATACCTTCGAGCATGGCCGGCTTGTCGTCTTCCGGCACTTGCAGCATCGAGGCCTGGGCCGGCACCTTGTCGCCACGGCGCTGGAGCATCTTGTAGTAGGTGCTCTGGTATTCCCTCTCCAGGCGCTGCTCGGCGATCAACGGGCCGTCGCTGCTCTGGGCGCTGGTGCCCTCGATCTCCAGGCGCAGGGCCGGACGGTCCTTGAGCGCCGTCGCCAGCTTGTCCAGCGATCCCTGGGCGTCCGCACTCAGGTCGCTGGAGCCGGGGGCGAAGGCAACCGTACCGAGGTCTTCGGCACCACCGCCGGCGATCAGCCCGCCGATGAAGTTGAACGGCGCCTGCACCGCGCGCAGCACCAGATTGCGCAGGGTCTGCCAGACGATCGGCATCACGCTGAACTGCGGGTTGTTGAGGTCGCCGGTGACCGGCAGTTCGATGGAGATCTTGCCCTCGGTGTCCTTGAGCAGGGCCACTGCCAGGCGGATCGGCAGGTCCACGGCGTCTGGGCTGTCGACCTTCTCGCCCAGTTGCAGTTGTTCCACCACCACCTTGTTCTCGGCCTTGAGCTGGCCATTGGTGATCAGGTAGTGCAGGTCGAGATTGAGCCGGCCTTTGCGGATGCGGTAGCCGGCGAACTTGCCGGAGTAGGGGGTCAGGGTGGTCAGTTCGACGCGGCGGAAACTGGTGGCGATATCCAGGCTGGCCAGCGGGTTGAATGGATTGAGTGCACCCTTGATGGTGACCGGGGCATAGCGGTCGACCTTGCCCTTCACATCCACCTTGGCCGGCTTCGGCTGGCGGTTGTCGATGGTGCCGATCTGCCCGTTGAGTTGCTGGACCGCAGTGGCGAAGTTCGGTGTCAGGCTGAAGTCGGCGAAGTTCGCCGAGCCGTCGTTGATGTCGATCTCGCCGATGTGGATGCCCATGGGCTTGTCGTTGCCCGGGGCAGCCTTGGCCTGGGTCTTGCCGGTACTGCCTGCCGGCTGCGGGATCAGCAGGTCGTCAACGTTGGTAGTGCGGTCTTCGTTGATCATGAAGCGCGCATAAGGCTGTTGCAGGTTGACCTTGCCGATACTCAGGGCGTCGCCATGGCGATACTCGATGGCGTCCAGGTCGAGTTGCTGCCATTTGACAAAGTCACGGTCCTTGATGGTGTCGAGGGTGTGCAACTGGTTGACCCGTGCCTTGCCGGTAATGTTGAAGGCCAATGGCTCGGTGCTCTTCAGGTCGATATTGAGGTCGCTGCCGAGCATGCCGCTGCGCAGTTCGAGACGGATGAACGGGCTGATATACGACTGGGCGATGCGCAGGTCGATGTCCTGGGTGCTGACCTTGAGCTTGGCCGTGACTGGCGCCAGGTTGACCTCGCCCGCTGCCTGCAGCTTGCCCTGCTTGCCGATACCGCTGTCGAGCTTCAGGGTGAAAGGCGACTTGTTCAGGCTGTCGAAGTTCTGCAGATCGGCGTTCAGCGGGCCTACGTCCAGGGTGACCGGCTGCTTCTGCGTGCGGTCGGCCAAGTGGACCTGGTAGTTGCGTAACTGGGTGTCTTTCAGCAGGACCTGCCAGGGTTTGTCCTCGACGGCTTTTTCCTTGGGCGTCGGCTCGGCGGTGGCCGGTTCGGCCTTCTCCTTCGGGGTGGCCTTGGGTGGCTGGCTGGCGAAGAGCTTCTGCCAGTCCAGTTGCCCGTCGGACTCCAGGGCCGCCCAGGTTTCCAGCTGCTCGCTGCGGATCTTGCCGACGGTGACCAACTGCTTGGCCAGGTCGATGGAAGTTTCGCTGACATCCAGCTTGGCCAGGCGCACCAGCGGGCGCCCATCCGGGGCCTTGATGGCAAAGGCCGACACGTTCAGTGCGGTGTTTTCCAGCAACAGTTCGGTCTGCTTGCCGAGGCTGAAGTTGTAGTCGCTCTGCAGGTTGTAGGTGCCGTCCTCCAGCACCAGTGGCACCGCGTCGCGGACATAGGGCCAGAAGGCCTTCATCTTGGCGTCGCTGACCTTCAGCGAGCCTTTCGAAGCGATCGGTGAAAGGCTGAAGGTACCTTTCCAATCGATCTGCCCCCCGTTGGGACCGGTGGCCACCAAGGTCATGTCGGTGTTGTCGTCAGGCAGGGTGCTGAGCTTTTTCAGCTCCAGGTTCATGTCGTCGTAGAGGAACTCGATCGGCTCGCTGGGGCGGGCATCTTCGAAATGCACATAGCCACCGGCCAGCTTGATGCTGTCGATACGCAGGGGGAAGGGATCGCTGGCCGGCTCTTCGGGCTTGGGCTCGCTGGGCGGCAACTTGAACAGATTGACCAGGTTGAGCTGGCCGTCCTTGGCGAACAGCACTTCGGTACGAGGCTTGATCAGTTCGACCTGCTTCAGGTGCAGGGCCTTGGTCCACAGGCTGTCCACCTGCAGGTTGGCGTAGAGCTTCTCGAAGCCGATCTGCTCCTTTCCGGGCTCGCCGATCTGCAGGCCCCAGACGGTCAGCTCCAGGCTGAACGGGTTGAGTTCGATACGCTGCAGGTGCGCGGGAACGGTGGCGTACTGCGCCAGTTGCTGGTTAGCAATACGAAGGGCAATGCCAGGAAGGATGAAAAAGCCGAGAAGGCTGTACAGGGCCAGTGCAACCAGCAAGGCGCCAAGGGCGCGGGTCAATCCTTTGTGCATGTGCGGCATCTGCGTGAAGAGCGGGACGCTTAGAGTATGGCACGTTAATCGAGTTCCGATGGCTGTCGGCTGATCCGACAGCGCACGTATTGCCCGGCCTAGAGGTGCAGTACCAAGGTTTTCAGCGGAGGCCGGCTGTCCTGGGAGGGGAAGTCGGCGGCCGGTGAGATCACCTGCCATTCGCGGACCGGGCGCCCGGCTTTTTCTGCACAGCGCAGGACCAGCTCGCGCCAGTCGTCCATGTCGACCTTGGCCAGGTTGTTGTTGCAGATCAGCACGCCGTCATCGGCGGTGGTCAGCAAGGCGGGCTTGAGCAGGCTCTGGTAGTCGCGCAGCAGGTCGACAGTGCCGAAGGCGCTCTTGGCCCAGGCTGGCGGGTCGAGGAATACCAGGTCGAACTGACGGGCTTCAAGGCGTGGATAAGAGGGCAGTTTCTGTCCGCGGCGTTGGCTGATTGGCAGTCCGGCCAGTTGGCGGATCGCCGGGAAATAATCGGATTGGACGAAGTCCATCGGTGCCAGCTGTGGATTGAGTGCCCCGTTTTCACGGCCTACGGCCAGGTTGCCCTCGGCAAAGTCCAGGTTGCACACCTCGCGGGCGCCACCGGCCGCAGCGGCCAGGCCGACGCCGCAGGTGTAGGCGAACAGGTTGAGTATGCTCTTGCCAGCGCTGTGGCGCTTGACCCAGCCGCGGGCGTGCCGCAGGTCGAGAAACAGCAGCGGGTCCTGGCCCGCGTGGCGGCCGCGGACGCGGTAGTTCAGGCCCCATTCGTGACCGACCATGTCTTCCAAGGCCACGTCGCTGGCCTGGTACACGGCGTCATGCCGGTCGACCCGGCTGTTGCCCCGGGAACGGTCGTTGTAAACCAGCAGCAGGGGCTGGCCGAGGCGCAGCTCGATGGACGCGTGCAGGTCCAGCAGTGCGTCGCGGTCGAGGGTCTGGTGGAAGCTCTGCACCAGCAGTTGCGGGCCGTAGCGGTCGGCGGTCAGGCCGGGTGCGCCTTCCTGGCTGCCGTGGAACAGGCGATAGCAATCGGTGCCCTGGGCATGCAGTTGGGCGAGAAGGGATTGGCGGGCGTCGAGGGCGGCGCGCAGCGCCTGGTTCAAGGAGGACATGCACGTGGCCTTGGTTGCGGGCGTGCAGTTTACCAGTTGTGCGGCGGGGAGGGGCTTGGGCGGCCCCTCCCGCGTCGATCAGCGCTCGATGGCCAGGGCCACGCCCTGGCCGCCACCGATGCACAGGGTGGCAAGGCCTTTCTTGGCGTCGCGCTTGATCATTTCATGCAGCAGGGTGACCAAGACGCGGCAGCCCGAAGCACCGATTGGGTGGCCGATGGCGATGGCGCCGCCGTTGACGTTGACCTTCGATGCATCCCAGCCCAGCTCCTTGCCGACCGACAGGGCCTGGGCGGCGAAGGCTTCGTTGGCTTCGATCAGGTCGAGTTGGTCGAGGGTCCAGCCGGCCTTGTCCAGGCAGCGACGGGTGGCGCTGACCGGGCCGATGCCCATGATCGCCGGGTCGACGCCGGCGTTGGCGTAGGCCTTGATCCGCGCCAGAACCGGCAGCTCCAGTTCCTGGGCTTTGGCCGCGCTCATCAGCAGCACCGCAGCGGCACCGTCGTTCAGCGAGGAGGCGTTGCCGGCGGTGACCGTACCGTCTTTCTTGAAGGCCGGCTTGAGTTTGCCTAGCGCTTCGGCGGTGGTGCCGGCGCGGGGTTGCTCGTCGGTGGTGAAGGCGAGCGGATCGCCTTTGCGCTGCGGGATCAGGATCGGTGTGATTTCATCGACGAAGCGTCCGGCCTCGATGGCGGCGGCGGCCTTCTGCTGGGAGGCGGCGGCGAAGGCGTCTTGCTCCTCGCGGCTGATGCCGTACTTCTCCACCAGATTCTCGGCGGTGATACCCATGTGGTAATCGTTGAAGGCATCCCACAGGCCGTCAGTGATCATGCTGTCGATCAGACTGGCGTGGCCCATGCGCAGGCCGGTGCGGGCGCCGGGCATGACGTAGTTGGACAGGCTCATGTTCTCCTGGCCGCCGGCGATGATGATCTCGGCATCGCCGCAACGAATGGCTTGGGTGGCCAGGTGCAGGGCCTTGAGACCGGAGCCGCAGACTTTGTTCAGGGTCATGGCGGGCACGGCGTGGGGCAGGCCGGCCTTGATCGCGGCCTGGCGGGCGGGGTTTTGCCCGGCGCCGGCGGTGAGTACCTGGCCGAGGATCACTTCATCGACCAGTTCACCGTCCAGGCCGGTTTGGGCCAGGAGCTGGCGGATCACTGCGGCGCCGAGGTCAGCGGCGGGAATATTGGCCAGCGCGCCCTGGAAGCTGCCGACCGCAGTTCGGGTGGCGGCGACGATTACGACATCTTGCATGCTCTAGTCCTCTGTATTGTTCGTTTCGACATGGAGTCTGCGGTGGGCTCGCGCATAGTCGCATAGATGACGGGTGGATGGGGACCGAGAAGCAGGCCCAGGTCAGGCAATCCCCATCCGCCGCCGCGCCCGATGCGCCGAACCATCGCGCATGGCCCAGCGCAGCACCGGCGCAACCCTGTGCATGCCCATGTCGATCACGCCGTGCTTCACAGCCCCCAGCCGCAGCCCGAGCATGTCCCCCGCCCATTCCGGCAATAGCCCGATCCCCGCCTGCATCATCAGGCTTCCTACCGGCTGAGCCAGCCGGCTCGGCGCCGGTGCCGCCAGCAGCACCCGCACCACCTCCAGGCTGCGCTCGTCGCAGCGCAGTTGCGGACGCATGTTGCGCAGATAGTCCGCCACTTCCTGGCGCGACCGCGGCACGTTGCGCGCGCCAAGACGCTCGGCGACCAGGGCAATCTCGTTGTAGTAGGCATCCTGCGCCGCATCGCTGAGGTGTGGATTGCGGTAACGCAGGTGCGCAGCGAGAAAACTGCGCACCTCGGCGACATGCACCCAGGTCAGCAAGTCAGGGTCGCTGGCGGCATAGGATTGGCCATCCGGGGTCGTGCCGAGCACTTGCAGGTGGATCGTCTTGACCCGCTCGATCAGCCAGTCGGCGTCCCGGGTGGAGCCGAAAGTGGTACCGGAGATGAACTGGCTGGTGCGGCGCAGACGGCCGAGCATGTCCTGGCGGAAATTGGAGTGATCCCAGACGCCGGCCAGGGCGAGGGGGTGGAGGGCTTGCAAGAGCAGGGCGCTGATGCCGCCGACCAGCATGCTGGGGAAATCGCCGTGGACTTGCCAACTGACGCTCTGCGGACCGAACAGGCCGGGGTCGCCCTTGGGGTTTTCCAGATCGAGCTGGCCGAGGGCGAGGCCGGTGAGGCTCATCAACTGGGTTTCGATGCGGCGACGTAGGGCTTCCATGGATACCTTGCTATGCGGGGGCCGAGGGGGCCTGCATAGCAGGCCCGGATCCAGGCGACTTTGTATCAGGTATTCAACCGCTTATCGATCAACCCCTGTACCACCCCCGGATCTGCCAGGGTCGAGGTATCCCCGAGGCTGTCCAGCTCATTGCAGGCAATCTTGCGCAGGATCCGTCGCATGATCTTGCCCGAGCGCGTCTTGGGTAGCGCCGGCGCCCACTGGATCAGTTCCGGCTTGGCGAAGCTGCCGATTTCCTTGCTGACCAGCGCCAGCAGTTCTTGCCTCAACTGATCGTCCGGTTCAATGCCCTTCATCGGCGTGACGAAGGCATAGATGCCCTGGCCTTTCACATCATGGGGATAGCCCACCACCGCGGCCTCGGCGATGCTGTCGTGCAGTACCAATGCACTCTCCACCTCGGCAGTGCCGATGCGATGCCCGGACACATTGATCACGTCATCGATACGCCCGGTTATCCACAGGTCGCCTTGCTCGTCGCGGCGGGCGCCGTCGCCGGTGAAGTAGTAGCCCGGGAACGGCTTGAAGTAGGTATCAACCATGCGCTGGTGATCGCCGTACACGCTGCGGATCTGCGCCGGCCAACTGGCCTTGATCGCTAGCAACCCGGCCCCGGCGCCTTCGATCACCTTGCCTTTTTCGTCCAGCAGTACCGGCTGCACGCCGAACATTGGCCGGGTCGCGCAGCCGGGCTTGATATGTCGGTTGCTGATCAGCGGGGTGAGCATGATGCCGCCCGTCTCGGTCTGCCACCAGGTGTCGACGATAGGGCAGCGTTGCTCGCCGACCTCGTTGAAATACCACTCCCAGGCTTCCGGATTGATCGGCTCGCCGACGCTGCCGAGCAGGCGCAGGCTTTTGCGCGACGTGCCTTTCAACGGGCCTTCGCCTTCGCGCATCAGCGCACGCAGGGCGGTGGGCGCGGTATAGAAAATATTCACCTTGTGCTTGTCCACCACCTGCCAGAAGCGCGAGGCATCCGGGTAGTTCGGCACGCCTTCGAACATCAGGCTGGTGGCGCCGTTGGCCAGCGGGCCATAGACGATGTAGCTGTGCCCGGTGACCCAGCCGACGTCAGCGCTACACCAGAACACCTCGCCTTCGCGGTAGTCGAAGACCACCTTGAAGGTCAGGGTCGCCTGCAGCAGGTAGCCGGCGGTGGTGTGCAGCACGCCCTTGGGCTTGCCGGTGCTGCCGGAGGTATAGAGGATGAACAGCGGGTCCTCGGCGTCCATCGGCTCGGGCGGACAGACCTCGCTGGCAGCGGCAGTGGCCTCGTGGTACCAGAGATCGCGCGTCTCGTCCCAGTCGACCTTGCCGCCGGTACGCCGTACCACCACCACGCTGCTGACGTTCGGGCAACTGGCCAGCGCCTTGTCGACGTTCTGTTTCAGGGCGACGGTCTTGCCGCCGCGAACGCCTTCGTCGGCGGTGATCACGGTACGGCAGTCGGCGTCGAGGATGCGATCGCGCAGGGCATCCGGCGAGAAGCCGCCGAACACCACGGAATGGATAGCGCCGATGCGTGCGCAGGCAAGCATGGCGAAGGCGGCTTCGGGAATCATCGGCATGTAGATGCACACCCGGTCGCCTTTCTTCACGCCGCGCTGCTTGAGCACGTTGGCCAGGCGGCAGACCTGCTGGTGGACCTGGCGGTAGCTGAGGCTGGCGGAGCGGCTGGGGTCGTCACCTTCCCAGATGAACGCGGGCTGGTCGCCGCGGGTTTCCAGGTGGCGGTCGAGGCAGTTGTAGCTGACGTTGAGCCTGGCGTTCTTGAACCAGATGGCCTTGCCGCTGCGGATGTCGCAATCCTGGATCATGCTCCATGGGCTGATCCAGTCCAGGCGGCGCGCCTGTTCGCTCCAGAACTGCTCGGGTTGCTCGATGGATTGGCGATAGAGCCGGTCGTAGTCGCCCTGGCTCAGTTCGGCGGCACGGCTGACGGCATCGGCTTGGGGGAATTGACTGATATCGAACATGGGCACGCAACCTGTCCTGTCGTTATGGGACGGCGTGCCTTCATCGACGGCGAAGCAGCCTGCGCCGTGATACTCGAAGGCAGCCGGATCAGGACAGTGTAGTCGCTGCCCCCGGCCATGTTCGGGGGCAGCGACCGGGGGTCAGCCGCGGTGGCGGCCGCGGAAGTAGTTGATCAGACCCTGGGTCGAGGCATCCTCTGCAGGCTCCTCGATACCGCCGGTCAGACGCTGGTAGACGCCCTTGCCGAGCTCCTTGCCCAGTTCCACGCCCCACTGGTCGAAGGCGTTGATACCCCAGATCACGCTCTGCACGAACACCTTGTGCTCATACATCGCTACCAGCGCGCCAAGACGCCGCGGGCTGATCCGCTCGACCACAAGGGTGTTGCTCGGACGGTTGCCCGGGATGACCTTGTGCGGCGCCAGTTTCTGCACGTCCGCCTCGCTCAGGCCTTTGTTGCGCAGCTCGGCTTCGGCCTCGCCGCGGGTCTTGCCGAGCATCAGCGCCTGGCTCTGCGACAGACAGTTGGCGTACAGCCATTGGTGATGGTCGGACACCGGGTTGAAGCTCACTACCGGAACGATGAAGTCGGCCGGGATCAGCTGGGTGCCCTGGTGCAACAACTGGTGGTAGGCATGCTGGCCGTTGCAACCGACGCCACCCCAGATCACCGGACCGGTGTCATGGTTGACCGGCGTGCCGTCCTGGCGCACGTGCTTGCCATTGGATTCCATGTCCAGTTGCTGCAGGTGCTTGGTGATGTTGCGCAGGTAATGGTCGTACGGCAGGATCGCGTGGCTCTGCGCACCCCAGAAGTTGCCGTACCACACGCCGAGCAGGGCCAGCAGCACCGGCATGTTTTGTTCGAACGGGGCGTTCTGGAAATGCTGGTCCATGGTGTAGGCACCGGACAGCAGTTCCTTGAAGTTGGCGGTGCCGATGGCCAGGGCGATCGGCAGGCCGATGGCCGACCACAGCGAGTAGCGCCCGCCGACCCAGTCCCACATCGGGAAGATGTTCTCTTCGCGAATGCCGAAGGCTACGGCTGCCGCCTTGTTGCTGGAAACGGCGATGAAGTGGCGGTACAACTCGGCTTCCGAACCGCCCTGGGCCAGGTACCAGGCGCGGGCGGCCTGGGCGTTCTTCAGGGTTTCCAGGGTGTTGAACGACTTCGACGAGACGATGAACAGGGTGGTCTCGGCGCGGATATTGGCCGCCAGCTCATGGAACTCGCTGCCGTCGATGTTCGCCAGGTAGTGGCAACGTACGCCGCGCTGGGCGTAAGGCAGCAGGGCTTCGGAGACCAGTTCAGGGCCGAGGAAGGAGCCGCCGATGCCGATGTTGACCACGTCGGTGATCGGCTTCTCGCTGTAGCCGCGCCACAGGCCGTCATGGATCTTGCCGACCAGTTCGGTGACCTGGTTGAGCACCTTGTGCACTTCCGGCATCACGTTGACACCATTCACGCTGAGCTTGTCGCCTACCGGGCGGCGCAGTGCAGTGTGCAGCGCCGGCCGACCTTCCGAGGCGTTGACGATCTCGCCGGCGAACAGGGCCTGGATGGCGTCCTTCAGACCGACTTCATTGGCCAGACCGACCAACTTTTCGCGGGTCTCGGCGCTGATCAGGTTTTTCGAGTAGTCGAGGAAGAGGCCGCAACTGCTCAGGGAGAACTGGTTGAAACGTTGCGGGTCGGCGTTGAACGCCTCGCGCATGCTGAAATCCTGCATGGCTTCGCGGTGTTGCTGGAGCGCCTGCCAGGCTGGCAGAGCGGTGACATCATGAGGAGTACGGTAATACGCCATCGCTGCAGGGATCCTTGATTGCTTGAACTGCCTTGGACACGGGGAACGCGTAGCCGTTACCGGCCCGTCGCGGATTATTTCGCGACGGGCCGGTAAAAGCCATTGAGATATGTCATTTCGCTAACAGCCTGCCCTGTGACGATGACGGGGCATCCCTCCAGCTTAGCTGGCGTCGAGATTCAGGTGCAGGTTGTCGATCAGGCGAGTGTTACCGAGGTAGGCTGCGACCAGGATCACCAGGTCACGGTCATCTGCGGTGGCGGGGCGCAGGTTGAGGGCGTGGCGGACTTCCAGGTAGTCGGGCTTGAGGCCTGCGGCGACCAGTGCTTGCTGGCCTTCGGCGATCAGTGCCGGATAGTCGCGGTGCCCCTGGCCGATAGCCTCGGCCAACTGGCTCAGGGTGCGGTACACCACGGGGGCGGTGGCGCGCTGTTCGGCGCTCAGGTAGCCGTTACGCGACGACAGGGCCAGACCGTCTTCGGCGCGCACGGTTGGTTCGCCGATGATCTGGATCGGCATGTTCAGGTCGCGGACCATGGCGCGGATCACTGCCAGTTGCTGGAAGTCCTTCTGGCCGAATACGGCGAGGTCCGGCTGGACCATGTTGAACAGCTTGCTGACTACCGTCGCCACGCCTTCGAAATGTCCTGGGCGGCTTGCACCGCAGAGTCCTTCGGAGAGTTGCGGGACGCTGACCCGGGTCTGCACGCTCATGCCGTCCGGGTACATTTCCTCGACGGTGGGAGCGAACAGCAGGTGGCAACCGGCTTCGAGGAGTTTTTCCTGGTCGGCTGCGAGGGTGCGGGGGTATTTGTCGAGATCTTCGCTGGGGCCGAACTGCAGTGGGTTGACGAAGATGCTGGCGACCACGAAGTCGGCGCGCTGCGCGGCCTTGACCACCAGCGCGGCATGGCCGCTGTGCAGGTTGCCCATGGTTGGTACGAAGGCGATGCGCTTGCCCTCGCCGCGGGCGCGGGCGACCGCGGCGCGCAGCTCAAGAACGCTCTTGACCGTATTCATGCGCTGAACCCGTGTTCGCTGGCGGGGAAGGTCACGTCCTTGACCTCCTTGACATAAGCCTGGAAGGCGCTGGCGATATCTGCCTGGCCAGCCATGAAGTTCTTCACGAACTTCGGCGCGCGACCGCTCAGGGACAGGCCGAGCATGTCGTGCATGACCAGCACCTGGCCGTCGGTAGCACTGCCGGCACCGATGCCGATCACCGGAATGCCCACCGCCTGGGTGATTTCCGCAGCCAGCTCGCTGGGCACACATTCCAGCAGGAGCATGGCCGCACCGGCCTGCTCCAGGGCGATGGCGTCGGCGCGCATCTGCCGTGCCTGGTTTTCCTGACGGCCCTGGACCTTGTAGCCACCGAGGATATTGACCGCCTGCGGCGTCAGTCCGAGGTGGACGCAGGTCGGCACGCCGCGATCGGCCAGCTGGCGAACGGTATCGGCGAGCCAGGCTGCGCCTTCGAGCTTGACCATGTGCGCACCGGCACGCATCAACTCGGCACAGTTGGCGAACGCCTGATCCATGGTGGCATAGGCCATGAACGGTACGTCGGCGAGGATCAGTGCACCTTCGTTGCCGCGCTTGACGCTGGCGATATGGTAGGCCATGTCGGCATTGGTCACGGGCAGGGTGCTGTCATGGCCCTGCAGGACCATCCCCAGGGAGTCGCCTACCAGCAGGATCTCGACGCCGGCACGGGCGGCGACCTGGGCGAAGGTCGCGTCATAGCAGGTCAGCATGGCGATTTTCTCACCCTTGGCCTTGAGGGCCTGCAGGGTGGTCAGGGTTACGTCTGGCATGAAAAGCAATCCTCGTTCAGGCGCTGTGAACAATCACTGCGTACAACGCATGTATTCAACTTCTGGAACGGCACATCATCGAGCGTGGTGTTTGGGTGGACCCGTTCCAGTCCTGGTTACGCCTTGTTTTACGGCACGGGCGTGCCACGGGACGCCTATAGTCGTGAGCGCGGGGAGGGAAGTCAATTGCCGTGTTACCGCATTGTTACGTCAGCGGTGTTACGGGCGTTACCGTGGGGGAAACGCCCGCCTACAGGCGCTCCAGACCGACGAACGGGCAGTCTGCCAGTAGTTGCGCGAGGGATCGCCGGTCTGCCAGGCAGAAGCCTTCGGGCACCAGTTCGGCAAGGGGGTAAAGCACGAAGGGGCGTGCCTGCATATGGTAGTGCGGGACCTTGAGGCGCGGCTCGTCGATCACCTGGTCGGCGTACAGCAGGATATCCAGGTCCAGCGTGCGCGGGCCCCAGCGCTCTTTGCGTTCACGGCCCTGATCCGCCTCGATGCCTTGCAGGGCATCGAGCAGGGCAATGGGGGCAAGCGTGGTATCCAGCGCAGCGACAGCATTGGTGTAGCGTGGCTGGCCTGGAGACAGCGAATCGCTGGCGTAGAAGGACGAGACACCGGCCAACTGGGTGTCCGGCAACTGCGCCAGGGCGTCCAGGGCATTGCGCAGTTGTTCCTGTGGATTGGCCAGGTTGCTGCCCAGGCCAATGTAGACACGCTGCATCGGGCTCACTCGCCGGCACCACCATCGGCCCGGCGGCGCTTGCTCGGACTGCGCTTGCGTTTGCGTGGGCCGGTATTGGCGCCTTCTTCACGACCGCCCAGCTCGCGGATCATCTCGCGGCGCTCGCTTTCGTTGCATTCCTGGTAGTCGGTCCACCACTGGCCGAGGTCATCGGTTTCCTCGCCGGCGCTTTCACGCAGCAGCAGGAAGTCGTAGCCGGCGCGGAAACGCGGGTTGTCCAGGAGCAGGTCGGCGCGCTTGCCGCTGCGCCGAGGCAGGCGTTCCTGCATGTCCCAGATCTCGCGGATCGGCAGGGTGAAGCGCTTCGGAATGGCGATGCGCTGGCACTGCTCGAAGATCAGCTCGTGGGCCGCTTCGTTCATTGCCGGAATCGGCGGCATGCCACGGCTCTGCAGGTACAGCGCGCGGCCCGGCAGGGCTGGCCAGAGCAGGGCGGCGAAGAGGAACGCCGGAGTCACCGGCTTGCCTTGCTTGACCCGCAGGTCGGTGTTGATCAGCGCCTGACTGATCAGCGTGTGGGTGTAGGTCGGCTGCTCTTCGAGGGCCTGGGCACTGGCCGGGAACAGCGGGTCGAACAGTTGCAGGTCGACCAGCATCTCGAAGGTGTCGGCCGCATGGCCGGACAGGAACAGCTTCAACGACTCCTCGAATAGCCGCGCCGCCGGGATTTCCCGCAGCATCGGTGCCAGTTCGCGGATCGGCAGCACGGTGTGCTTCTCGATGCCGAAGTTGAGCTTGGCGGCGAAACGCACCGCGCGCAGCATGCGCACCGGGTCTTCCTGGTAGCGTTGGGTCGGATCACCGATCAGGCGGATCAGGCGGTTGCGGATGTCGTGCACGCCGTTGGCGTAGTCGAGGATGCGCTCGCTGACCGGATCGTAGTACAGCGCGTTGATCGTGAAGTCACGGCGCTGGGCATCTTCTTCCAGGGTGCCGTAGACGTTGTCACGCAGGATCCGTCCGCTTTCGTTGCGGGACGACTGGTGACTGTTTTCTTCTTCGTCGACCGGATGGTTGGCGCGGAAGGTGGCGACCTCGATGATCTCGCGACCGAAATGCACGTGGACCAGCTTGAAGCGACGGCCAATGACCCGCGCGTTGCGGAATTCGGCACGAACCTGCTCCGGCGTGGCGCTGGTGGCGACGTCGAAGTCCTTGGGCGTGATGCCCAGGAGCATGTCACGCACGCAACCACCGACCAGGTAAGCCTGGTAACCGGCGCTTTGCAGGCGCTCGACGATGTTCACCGCGTGGCGGCTGAACTGGTGGCGTTGCAGCGAGTGCTGCGAGTGGTTGATCACCTCAGGCGTCGTGCGGATGTGGTGCTGGACGCGCGCCGGGGGACGGAAAGACTGGAACAGCTTCTTCAGCATGGGATGCACTGTTTGAAGGAATTTTCGGCCAGAAATAGAGAAAGGCCGCATGATGGGCACGGATTCTAGCATTTAGTCGGAAAAGGGTGTAGGCACCCGAGAAACGGGGGATGAAATGACGCGGAAGGGATAGCCAAGGGGCGGAAACTACAAGGGGAGCCGAAGCTCCCCAAGAAGTAGTTGCGTGCTCTTATTGTTTTTTTGTCGGGCTTCTTGTTTTTGTTGAGTGCCCTGGCCACCAAATGCCGCGAGGCTGGTGGACTGTCTCCCTAACCGGGAGTACAAGAGCAAACGGATTGCTTTGATCGCCGATGTTGCGATGACCTTTCGATCCAACCAGTTCAGGCTCTGCTTGAGTGCAGTTTTTGTTGTTCTCTGCCTGGTTGTGGGGCAAGCCCCAAACACAACTCCTCTCCAAAAGAATCAGTTAGCTGCGCCTCCGCCGTCTTGTTCTTATTGTGCGTGAGCCGATTCGTCTTATTTTTATTGTGTTTTGCAGTGCTTGTTATTGTTCTTGTACCGAACATATAGCAGGTGCCGTGCCAACTTTTCCAAAGCCCAGTAAAACAAGGGGTTAGGCGGGATTTGGGGTGTTTTGAGGGCGAAAAAAAACCGGGGTTTCGTTACCGTTAACCCCGGTTTCTGTTACGGCCTCGTGCTGAGGTAACAGTTTTTGGCCGAAACACGGTGTTACCCGTTTGAGGGTGACACCGTGTCGCAGCCATTCAATCAGCTCTCGCTGGTTGCCCCGCTCTTGCGGCGTGGGATTCCCAGGCGCTGGCGCCGCTCCCACAGGCACTTGCGGCTGACCCCGAGCTTGCGTGCCAGCTCGGTCTCGGTCATGTGATCCTGGTGTTCGAGGACGAAGTGCTGGAAGTAGTCTTCCAGCGACAGGTCCTCGGTCGGTTCGTGGCTGGCGGCGTTGGCCTGTGCGGCGATGGCTGGCAGGTTGTCGAAGGACTCATCGTCCTCCAGGTCGCCCAGTTCGATATCGATGCCCAGCAGGTCCGCGGAAATTTCCGGGCTCTCGCAGAGAATCACCGCACGCTCCACTGCGTTCTCCAGCTCGCGCACGTTACCCGGCCAGGAGTAATGGCGGATCGCCTGTTCGGCGTCGTGGGCGAATTTCAGGTCATTGCGTCCTATGCGTGCTGCCTGGCGGGCAAGGAACGCGTTGGCAATTTCGTTGACGTCGGCGCCACGCTCGCGCAGAGCCGGGAGCTTGAGGGCGATGACGTGCAGGCGGTAATAAAGGTCTTCACGGAACTGGCCGACCTTGGCCAGGTTCTTCAGGTCGCGGTGGGTTGCTGCGATCAGGCGCACATCGACCTTTTGCGACTGTACCGAGCCGACCCGTCGGATTTCGCCTTCCTGTAGCACGCGCAGCAGCCTGGCCTGGGCCTCCAGCGGCAGTTCGCCGATCTCGTCGAGGAACAGCGTACCACCGTCTGCGGCTTCCACCAGACCGGCGCGGCCAGCGCTGGCACCGGTGAATGCGCCTTTCTCGTGGCCAAACAGCTCGGATTCGATCAGGGTTTCCGGAATCGCCGCGCAGTTCACCGAGATCATCGGTGCCTTGGCCCGACGCGACAGGTTGTGCAGTGCGCGGGCCACCAGTTCCTTGCCGGTCCCGGACTCGCCCTGGATCAGCACGTTGGAGTCGGTGGGCGCGACCTTGCGGATCTTGCTGTAGAGGTCCTGCATGGGCGGGCAGGAACCGATGATGCCGATTTCGCCATTGGCATTGCCGGCGACAGCCTTGTCGGCGACTGGAGCCTTGCCGTTGGCCCGTGGTTCGGCTACGGCTGCCGGGGCGTTCTGCCGGTCACGCAGGATGCGTGCGACGGCCTGGAGCATTTCGTCGTGGTCGAACGGCTTGGCAATGTAATCCACCGCCCCCATCTTCATCGAGTCGACCGCCGAGCGCAGGCTTGCGTAGCTGGTCATGATGAGCACCGGCGTGCCCTGGCCCAGCTTGATCAGCTCGGTGCCGGGTGCGCCGGGCAGGCGCAGGTCGCTGACGATCAGGTCGAAGGTGGCGATGCTGAATCGCTCCTGGGCTTCCTGCACCGAACCGGCCTCGCTGACCTGGTACTGGTTGCGCTCCAGCAGGCGGCGCAGGGCGGAACGGATGATGGTTTCGTCTTCGACGATCAGAATATGAGGCATTGATTCAATTCTCTCGACGGTCTCAGTTCACAGCGGACGTCGCTTCGACATGTCGTGGCAAGGTCACACGGATGCGCGTGCCACGTTGGCTCTTGGTATCGGCCGGGCTGTCGATGGTGATCTGTCCATAATGCTCTTCCACGATGGAATAGACCAGAGCGAGCCCCAGCCCCGTTCCTTCGCCCGGGTCCTTGGTGGTGAAGAAGGGTTCGAACAGGCGGTCCATGATGTTTTTCGGGATACCGCTGCCTTCGTCTTCGACGATCAGGTCAACGGTGTGTTCGCTGGCCTCGCTGCGCACTCGCACGGCGGCACCGGCGGGCGAGGCATCACGGGCGTTGGAAAGCAGGTTGATCAGCACTTGCGCGAGGCGCTGCGGATCGCCTTCGACCCAGTGCTCGGGATCGCACAGGTTGAAGAACTGTACTTCGAAATTGCGCCGGTTCAACGCCAGCAGACCGATGGCGTCCTGCGCCACTTCGGCAAGGCATACCGGCTCGTCGCTGTGTTGATGGCTGCCGGCGTGGGCGAAGCTCATCAACGACTGGACGATTCGAGAGATGCGCTTGGTCTGTTCGAGGATCTGGCTGCTCAGTTCGGTGATCTCGCCGTCTTCCTCGCGTTCCTCACGCAGGTTCTGCGCCAGGCAGGCGATGCCGGTCACCGGGTTGCCGATCTCGTGGGCGACCCCGGCCGCCAGGCGGCCGATGCTGGCCAGGCGCTCGGAGTGCACCAGCTTGTCTTCGAGCATCTGGGTTTCGGTGAGGTCTTCCACCAGCAGCACCAGGCCACTGTTGCCAGGGGCTAGCGGTTCGTCGATGGCCGCCTTGTGCAGGTTCAGCCAGCGGGTCTGGCCGTCCAGGCCCAGGCGCTGCTTGTGCAGGTGTTCGTCGGGGACGTTGATGAAGCCCAGCAGCAGGCCGCGCCAAGGTTCGACGATGGTGGTCAGGCGTGAGCCGACCACGCGCTTGGCGGGAATCCCGGTGAGCTCCTCCATGGCCTTGTTCCACATGAGGATCTCCTGGTCCTTGGCCAGGGAGCAGACGCCCATCGGCAGCTCCTGCAGGGTCTGCCGGTGGTAGCGGCGCAGGGCATCCAGTTCGGCGGCCAGGCCGGTGAGGCGCGAGTGATAATCCTCCAGGCGGCTCTCGATGAAGTGGATGTCCTCGGTGACGTAGTTCTCGCTGCCGGACTTGTAGGGCAGGAAGGTTTCCACCATGTCCTGGGCCACGCTCGGGCCCATCAGGCCGGACAGGTTGGCCTCGATGCGATCGCGCAGGCGGCGCAAGGCATAGGGGCGGCGCTCGTCGAACGGCAGGTAGAGGTCGCGCAGGGCCTGCTCGACTTCCTTCTGCGCGGCCTTGGCGCCCAGCGGCTTGGCCAGTTGGGTGGCGAATTCCTGTGGCGAGGCGGCGTGCAGTTCGCGGCGTTGCGGCCGGCGCACGTTATCCACGGCGCAGGCTTCGGCGGCAGAGACTTCCTCGGTGCTGGCATTGGTGAACAGGGATATCAGGGTGAACAAAAGCACGTTGGCCGCCAGCGAGGCGATTGCCGCCATGTGCCAACTGGTGTCATCAAGCACGTAGATCATGTTCAGCAGCGGGATATAGAAGCCCTGCAGGTTGCCCACCAGGGGCAGCAGCATGGTCACCATCCACACGATGATGCCGGCGAGCAGGCCGGCGATGAAACCGCGTCGGTTGGCGGTCGGCCAGTACAGTACCGACAGTACGCCGGGGAGAAATTGCAGCGTGGCGACGAAGGCGACGATGCCCAGGTTGGCGAGGTCCTGTTGCGCGCCGAGCAGCAGGTAGAAGCCGAAGCCGGCGGCGATGATCGCGACGATCAGCGCCCGGCGGGTCCACTTCAACCAGCGGTAGATATTGCCTTCGGCTGGCGGCTGGTACAGCGGCAGCACCAGGTGATTCAACGCCATGCCGGAGAGTGCCAGGGTGGTGACGATGATCAGCCCGCTGGCGGCGGACAATCCGCCGACATAGGCGAGTAGTGCCAGGGCTTCGTTGTTGGCGGCGATCCCCAGGCCGAGGGTGAAGAATTCCGGGTTGGTACTGGCACCGAGCTTGAGGCCGGCCCAGAGGATCAGCGGCACCGCCAGGCTCATCAGCAACAGGAACAGCGGCAGGCCCCAGCTGGCACTGACCAGCGAGCGCGGATTGAGGTTTTCGGTAAAGGCCATGTGGTACATGTGCGGCATGACGATGGCCGAGGCGAAGAACACCAGCAGCAGCGTGCGCCATGGGCCTTCCTGCAAAGGCGTGTGCAGGGCGGCGAGGGCGGTCTGGTTCTGCAGCAGCCAGACTTCCAGTTGGTGCGGCCCGCCGAACACGCCGTACAGCGCATACAGGCCGATCCCCCCCAGGGCCAGCAACTTGACCACCGACTCGAAGGCGATGGCGAAGACCAGGCCTTCATGCTTCTCGCGGGTAGCGATATGCCGCGAGCCGAAGAAAATGGTGAACAGCGTGATCATGGCGCAGAAGGCCAGGGCCACGCGGCTTTTCACCGGTTCGCCGGTGAGGATGCTGATGGAGTCGGCTACCGCCTGGATCTGCAAGGCCAGCAGCGGCAGCACGCCGATCAGCATGAACACCGTGGTCAGGGCACCGGCCCAAGTGCTGCGGAAGCGGAAGGCGATCAGGTCGGCGAGGGACGAGAGCTGGTAGGTACGCGTGATCTTGAGGATCGGGTAGAGCAGCACCGGCGCCAGCAGAAAGGCCCCCGATACCCCGAGGTAACAGGCGAGGAAACCGTAGCCGTACTGGTAGGCCAGTCCCACCGTGCCATAGAAGGCCCAGGCGCTGGCATAGACGCCCAGGGACAGGGTGTAGGTCAGCGGGTGGCGGATGATCGCCCGCGGGATCATGCCGCGTTCACTGATCCAGGCCACGCCGAACAGCACCAGCAGGTAGGCGGCGCTGATCAGGATCATCTGGGTCAGGCTAAAGCTCATCGGCATCACGTTGGCTCTGCAGGATAAAGGTCACGACGATCAGGATCAGCCAGAGCAGGTAGGGGCGATACCAGGCACCGGTCGGCTCGATCCACCAGTCCATGATGGCCGGGGAGAACAGGTAGATCCCCACGACCAGAAGCAGGACCAAACGATAGATGTACATGCTGGCCTCACTGGAATTGCGCGCTGCGAACTGGATTTATTATTGGCGCAAAACGCGGCTGATGGTAACGGAAGGGCCGACGCCTGCAAACGGGCGCATGGCGCGGGCCCAAGGGATTGAATCTATTGGCCTTTCCGTGGTTCGGCAAGCACTCAGTGCAGATCGGCCTCGGGCACTGTCAGGCGCCGCGGAATCGCTTGCGCATCCCAGTGCCGGGCGGCATGGGCCAGGACTTCGCCGGGCCGGGCTTCGAGCATGCTGGCGTCGGTGGCCTGGCCCAGTGCACGCAGGGCCCGCAGGATCAGCGGAGTGGCTTGTTCCGCCGGCAGCGGCGCGGAGCGGTAGGTCTTGCCCAGCTTGTGGCCATCGGGCTGGGTAATCAGCGGGACGTGCAGGTAGCGCGGTTGCGACAGGCCCAGCAGCTCCTGCAGGTACAGCTGGCGTGGGGTGTTATCCAGAAGGTCGGCGCCGCGGACGATATCGGTCACGCCCTGCCAGGCATCGTCGAGCACCACTGCCAGTTGATAGGCGTACAGGCCGTCGCGGCGGCGGACGATGAAATCGCCGACCTCGCGACCCAGATGCTGCTGGAAATGGCCCTGGACGCGGTCGTCGAAGGTGTAGGTCAGTTCCGGTACGCGGATGCGGATCGCCGCGTCTTCCTGGCTATGTCCAAGGTTGCGGCACAGTCCGGGATAGATGCCATTGCAGCCTTCCAGTTGCTTGCGCGAGCAGGTACAAGCGTACGCCAGGCCCTGGCGGAACAGGCGTTCGACCACTTCGGTGTAGGCGTCATGGCGGTCACGTTGGTAGACCACTTCGCCGTCCCATTCGAGGCCGTAGCTTTCCAGGGTCTTGAGGATCGCCGCCTGGGCGCCAGGGGCCTCCCGCGGCGGATCGATGTCTTCCATGCGCAGCAGCCAGCGACCGCCGACGGCGCGGGCGTCGAGCCAAGAGGCGAGGGCGGCGACCAGCGAGCCGAAGTGCAGGAAACCACTGGGAGTTGGGGCGAAGCGCCCGATGTAGCGGGAGTCGGTCATGATCTGTGCAGGCTATATAAATGAAACGGGGCGCTCGAGGCGCCCCGTTCTGCTGGAGTAAGGATCAGGCCTTGCCGACCTGTTTTTCCTTCTTCTCCGCAAGTTCCTTGCAGTCGAAGCACAGGTCCGCGGTGGGACGGGCTTCCAGGCGGCGCAGGCCGATCTCGATGCCGCAGGCCTCGCACCAGCCATATGCGTCGTCGACGATATGCTGCAGGGTCTTGTCGATCTTCTTGATCAGCTTGCGCTCGCGGTCGCGGTTGCGCAGTTCCAGGGCGAACTCTTCTTCCTGGCTGGCACGGTCGGCCGGGTCGGGGAAGTTGGCGGCTTCGTCCTTCATGTGGTCCACGGTACGGTCCACACTGCTCATCAGTTCCCTTTTCCAAGCGTTGAGCAGTTTGGTGAAGTGGGCCTTCATGGGCGGACCCATGTACTCCTCACCCTTGGTCTCCACATAAGGATCGACACCGTACATGGACTGACCGGCTTTTTGCTTTTCTACGGTGGACATG
The DNA here is from genome assembly GCF_059379395.1 of Pseudomonas sp. Con_6. Lineage (NCBI taxonomy): Bacteria > Pseudomonadati > Pseudomonadota > Gammaproteobacteria > Pseudomonadales > Pseudomonadaceae > Pseudomonas > Pseudomonas sp. Con_6. Next base: position 1,032,431 of record NZ_CM182011.1, read on the forward strand.
AATAGACCGCCTCTCACTCATCTGATCCAATGCGCAGGCTTGATTCCATCATCCGGCGACCGCCGGCCCTGCGACTGCGAGCCGCCGAACTTACCAGATAGGATCGGGGTGCGCTACTCCCGGTTATCTCCGCTAGGACAGCGAGGTTTACCCATACGTTCACGGCGGCGCAGGGGTAGAATCCCCTCAGTCTAGTCCCAATTGAGAGAAGGCCAATGGCTCAGCCCTACAGTGCGCGCAGTCGCGCCATCGAACCCTTTCACGTGATGGCACTGTTGGCGCGGGCCAACGAATTGCAGGCAGCCGGTCACGATGTGATCCACCTGGAAATCGGCGAGCCGGACTTCACCACCGCCGCCCCCATCGTCGAGGCCGGCCAGGCTGCGCTGGCTGCCGGGCACACCCGCTACACCGCCGCCCGTGGCCTGCCGGTGCTGCGCGAGGCGATCGCCGGTTTCTATGCCACGCGCTATGGCCTGAACATCGATCCGCAGCGCATCCTCATTACCCCTGGTGGTTCCGGTGCCTTGCTGCTGACCAGCAGCCTGCTGGTGGATCCGGGCAAGCACTGGTTGCTGGCTGACCCGGGCTATCCGTGCAACCGCCATTTCCTGCGTCTGGTGGAAGGCGGCGCGCAATTGGTGCCGGTGGGGCCGGACGTCAACTATCAACTCAATGCCGACCTGGTCGAGCGCTACTGGGACCACGATACCGTCGGTGCCCTGGTGGCCTCGCCGGCCAACCCGACCGGCACCGTGCTTGATCGCGAGGCGCTGGCCGGCCTGTCCCGGGCGACCCGCGCGCACAACGGCCATCTGGTAGTGGACGAGATCTACCACGGGCTGACCTACGGCATGGATGCGCCGAGCGCCCTGGAAGTCGACGACCAGGCCTTCATCCTGAATAGTTTCTCAAAATATTTCGGCATGACCGGCTGGCGGCTCGGCTGGATGGTAGCGCCGCAGGCGGCGATCCCGGAACTGGAGAAGCTGGCGCAGAACCTCTATATCAGTGCCCCGAGCATGGCCCAGTACGCCGCGCTGGCCTGTTTCGAGCCGCGCACCCTGGAAATCCTTGAGGAGCGCCGTGCCGAGTTCGCCCGCCGTCGCGATTTCCTGCTGCCAGCGCTGCGGGAGCTGGGCTTCGGCATCAGCGTGGAACCGCAGGGTGCCTTCTACCTGTATGCCGATATCAGCCAGTTCGGTGGTGACGCCTTCGCTTTCTGTCGGCATTTCCTTGAAACCGAACACCTGGCGTTCACCCCGGGTATCGATTTCGGTCGCCACCAGGCCAATCACCACGTGCGTTTCGCCTATACCCAGAGCCTGCCGCGGCTGCAGGAAGCGGTGGAGCGGATTGCCCGCGGCCTGCGGAGTTGGCAAGGCTGATGCAGTTTTCTCCGTTGCTCGAAGAAGCGCGCCTGCTGCGCCGCTACAAACGCTTTCTCGCCGATATCGAAACCCTCGACGGCGAGCAACTGACCATCCACTGCCCAAACACCGGGTCAATGCTCAACTGCATGAAGGAGGGTGGTCAGGTCTGGTTCAGCCGCTCCAACGACCCCAAGCGCAAGCTGCCGGGGACCTGGGAAATCGCCGAGACCCCGCAGGGCCGCCTGGCCTGCGTGAACACCGGACGGGCCAACGCCATCGTCGAGGAAGCGCTGCGTGCCGGGGTGATCAGCGAACTGGCCGGGTTTACCGCACTGCGCCGCGAAGTGCCTTATGGCGAGGAAAAAAGTCGCATCGACTTCCAGCTGACCTTCGACACCAGCCTGGCCTATGTCGAGGTAAAAAGCGTGACCCTGGGTTTTGACGGCACTACAACTGCGGCCTTTCCCGACGCGGTCACCCAGCGTGGCGCCAAGCACCTGCGCGAATTGGCCGCGCTGGCTCGCCAGGGCGTTCGCGCCGTGCAGCTGTATTGCGTGAACCTGAGTGGCATCGAGGCGGTGCGCCCCGCCGAGGAGATTGACCCGGGCTATGCCATCGCCCTGCGCGCGGCGGTACTCGATGGCGTCGAGGTGCTGGCCTACGGTGTAACGCTGGACAACCAGCAGGTGCGGATCGACAGGGCCTTGCCGGTGCTGCTCAATCCATGAGCCAGACGCCCTGGCTGTCCTCGTGGCAGCCCAGGGCCTGCAAGGCATCGCCCTCGCAGGGGCCAGCGACGCATTCGCCGCTTTCGATCAGAAACAGCGCACCATGATGGGCACAGGTGATCAGGCTGGCGCTGCTGTCGAGAAACTGGTCCGGTTGCCAGTTCAACGGAATGCCGCGGTGCGGGCAGCGATTGCGGAACAGGTAGACCTGGCCCTGGCGGCGGACACCGAGCAACTCCATTCCCCGGCTATTGAAACCACGGCTCTGGCCTTCGCCCAGGTCGGCGGAGTGACAAAGAAAGTGCATGGAGGGATTCCGTGGCGGGGTGCAGATGGCTTGACGCTCAAATGCAAATAATTATCAAATGACGGGCTCGAAAGGCGCCGGGCGTCTTTATACCCTGTCCGTTGCCTCCCTCATACCGTCATGAACAGGAAGCTTCGTTATGCGCCGATGTGCCAGCCTGATCGCCCTCTGTATCGGGCTTGTCTTCAATCCGGTGCAGGCGGAGCAACTGCCGCAACGCTGGGTCAGCGCCGGTGGCGCGCTGAGCGAATGGATCGCCGAGCTAGGCGCCGAGTCCCGTCTGGTCGGGGTCGACACTACCAGCCAGCATCCCCAATCCCTGAAAGCCCTGCCGAGTATTGGCTACCAGCGCCAGCTATCCGCCGAGGGCGTGCTCAGCCTGCGTCCGGATGTGCTGGTGGGGACCGAGGAAATGGGGCCTCCACCGGTTCTGGCGCAGATCCGTGGCGCGGGGGTGCGTGTCGAGCTGTTTTCCAGTCAGGCCAGCCTCGATGCCGTGCAGGGTAACCTGAAGCATCTGGGCGAACTGCTCGGCAAACCCGAGCAAGCCGAACAGTACTTCGCCGACTACCGCCAGCAACTCGATACCCTGCGCGAGCGAATCAAGGCTGCCCAAGGCTCGGAGACCGCCCCCGGGGTGATCCTGTTGGTCGGCCATGCCGGTGCCAAGCCGATGATCGCCGGCAAGGGCACCTCCGGCGACTGGCTGATCGAGCAGGCCGGTGGACGCAACCTCGCCACGAACGAAGGCTACAAGAACTTTTCCACGGAAACCCTGGCGGCGCTGAATCCGCAGGTGGTGGTGTTCTCCGACCGCGCCCTGACCGGCGATGCCGCGTTGCAGGCCCTGCTCAAGGAGAACCCGGCGCTTGCCGCGTCCCGCGCGGTCAAGGAAAAGCGTCTGGTCGACCTCGATCCGACCTTGCTGGTCGGCGGTCTCGGCCCGCGCCTGCCCGCCAGCCTGCAAGCGCTGGCCACGGCCTTCTACCCGACAGCGAAGGCTAAACTGGCTCCATGATCCGACTGGTAAAACCACGCACGCTGTTCATTGCCCTCGGGCTTTTGTGTCTCTTGGCGATCTGGCTCTCGCTGGCGCTCGGGCCGGTCAGTCTCCCATTGCTGGATACCCTGCGCGTCGGCGGGCGCTTGCTTGGCCTGCCGATTGCCGGCGACGGACTGGAGCAGGCTGAGCTGATCCTCGGCCAGATCCGATTGCCGCGGACCTTGCTCGGTCTGGCCGTGGGCGCGGTGCTGGCGCTGGCCGGTGTGGCCATGCAGGGGCTGTTTCGCAATCCGTTGGCCGATCCTGGCCTGGTCGGCGTCTCCAGCGGTGCGGCCCTTGGTGCGGCGATCGCCATCGTCGGTAGTACCTGGGTTGGTGGTGTGCCAGAGGCCTTCTCGCCGTACCTGTTGTCGCTGTGTGCCTTTCTGGGCGGCCTGGGGGTTACCGCGCTGGTCTATCGGTTAGGGCGGCGTGACGGGCAGACCAGCGTTGCCACCATGCTCCTTGCTGGCATCGCCCTGACCGCGCTGGCCAGCTCCGCAGTCGGCTTGTTCACCTATCTGGCGGACGACGCCACGCTGCGAACACTGACCTTCTGGAACCTCGGTAGCCTCAACGGTGCCAGCTACCAGCGCCTATGGCCGCTGGTGCTGGTGGCCACCGCGGTGGCGCTGTGGCTGCCGCGGCGTGCCGAAGCGCTGAATGCCTTGCTATTGGGTGAGTCGGAAGCACGGCACCTGGGCTTCGAGGTCGAAAAGCTGAAGCGCGAACTGGTGTTCTGCACCGCCCTCGGGGTGGGTGCAGCGGTGGCGGCGGCGGGGCTGATCGGCTTTATCGGCCTGGTGGTGCCGCACCTGGTGCGCCTGCTGGCGGGACCGGATCATCGTGTATTGCTGCCGGCCTCGTTGCTCGCTGGCGCCTCGCTGCTGCTGTTCGCCGACCTCATCGCGCGTTTGGCGCTGGCGCCGGCAGAGCTGCCGATCGGCATCGTCACCGCCTTCATCGGCGCGCCTTTCTTTCTGTATCTGTTATTGCGGGGGCGTGCCTGATGCTGCAGGTCGAGAATCTTCAGGTGATCCGCGGGCGCAAGACCGTGCTCGACGGTATCGACCTCAGCGTGCGATCGGGCCAGGTGCTGGGTGTGCTTGGTCCCAACGGCGCAGGCAAGAGCACCTTGCTCGGCGCGCTCTGTGGCGAACTGACGCCCACGCGGGGGCGGGTCTTGCTGCATGATCGGGCGCTGTCCGACTGGCCCGGGCATGAGCGCGCCCAGCGCCTGGCGGTGCTGCCGCAGGCATCTAGCCTCGGATTCGCGTTCCAGGTCGAGGAAGTGGTGGGCATGGGCCGCTTGCCCCATCGCACCGGACGCGAGCGCGACCGGGAAATCGTCAGCGCTGCCTTGCAGGCGGCGGATGCCTTGCACCTGGCTGATCGCAGCTATCTGGCGCTGTCCGGTGGCGAGCGCCAGCGCGTGCACCTGGCGCGGGTGCTGGCGCAGCTGTGGCCGGGCGAGGAGGGCAGGACGCTGCTGCTCGACGAGCCGACCTCGGCCCTTGACCCCCTGCACCAGCACACCACCTTGCAGGCGGTGCGCGGTTTTGCCGACCGTGGCGCCGCGGTCCTGGTGATTCTCCACGACCTTAATCTGGCCGCACGCTATTGTGACCATATCCTGCTGCTGGAAAACGGCCAGCCTCACGCCCTCGATACGCCCGAGCGGGTGCTGCAGCCTGCGGCGCTGAAAGCCGTGTTCGGTCTCGACGTACTGGTCCAGACCCATCCCGAGCGGGGGCATCCACTCATCATTGCCCGATAGGAGTTGCACATGTCCCGATCCCGGTCCTTCGGCCTTGTTTTCCTGTTGGCCTGGGGCCTGGCGGGTTGTCAGGCCACCGCCACGACGCCGCCATTGCCACCCTTGCCGGAATGGCAGAGCCCGGAAGGACGCGAGCATGCCGAGCTGGGGCAGATCCGCGAAACCGCCAGCGGCAAGTTGCTGACTCCGGAACAGCTGGTGGAGCGTCTGGCGCAGGCACCGCGGGTACTGGTGGGCGAACAGCACGACAACCCAGACCACCATGCCCTGCAACTGTGGCTGCTGAAGGCGCTGGCCCAGCAGCGGGCGCAGGGCAGCCTGTTGCTGGAAATGCTCGAACCGGTGCAGCAGGTCAAGGTCGATGCGGCACGCCAGCAACAGCCGCTACCGGATGACCTGGCCGCGGCCATCGACTGGCGCCAGGGGTGGGACTGGAGGTTCTATGCGCCACTGCTGCGCGAAGCCTTTGCCAGCGGCTATCCGGTGCTGGCCGCCAACCTCGATCGCGACGAGATGAAGACGATCTACCGCACCCGTCCTGAGCTGACGGGCCCGCGTTCTACGGCGCCCGCCGTGCGCGATGCGTTGCTCGAAGAGGTGCGCGCAGGGCATTGCGGCATGCTTCCGGAAGCCCAGTTGCCCGCCATGCTCGCCGTGCAGCAGCAACGTGACCGGCGCATGGCCCAGCGCCTATTGCAGGCACCCGCACCGGTAATGCTGCTGGCTGGAGGGCAGCATGTACGCAAGGACGTCGGGGTGCCGCTGCACCTGGCGGACCTCGGTGCGGGGGCGGGCAGTCCGGTGCTGATGCTGGCGCAGGTGGGCGAAGAGGTCGGGGCAAAGGAGGCGGATTACGTCTGGTTCACTTCGGCATTGCCGAAGCGGGATTACTGCGCCGACCTGAAATGACGAATCGCAGGCAAAAAAAGACCCGGCAAAACTGCCGGGTCAATAACCGTGATTAGCCTGATGAGGAGATAATCTGAGAGTCCGAACCAAGGTCTTTCAGTTTATCCAACCAGTCTCGCGACCAGTTGTGATAATCATAACGATTCTCATTTCTAAGTCAACGACTCATTCTATAAATCTTCAATTATTTTTCCGCTGGGTCGTCGCATCGAGTTGCTGCTTCAGGGCTTCCTTGCGTTCGGCGGGAATATCGTTCCAGTGCATGTCCAGCAAAGCACCTTCAATCGCGTACAGCAGCACCTTCGATGCCCTGAATCCCCGCGTGCGTACCGCCCGATAGGCATCCACCGCGCCCAGGCGGCGGAGGTCCGATGCACTGTGGATGCCTACCGCGTGCAGCCACTGTGCCGAGGTCTTGCCAAGATTCTTCAGGTGCTGGAGTTCGTCGTTCATCAAGCCTCCTTGCGCCGGCTGAACGGGTCTTGTGGAGGAATTCGCGGCGTATCAATCAGGAGTGTAGCGGCACTTGGCGATAACGCGGCTATTTGCCAGTGCCGCTGGGAAGAAGGCGCCCGACGCGGTTCGCCGGGCGTTTTTCAGCGGGTGCGGTAGCGCAGGCGAGTGCCGAAATTCACCGACATGAGGATTTCGTCAGCGCTGAGCTCGGGGGGGAACCAGGTCCCGGAGATCTGTGCGTGGGCCAGGCTGGCGCCTTCCAGAGGTACGTCGCGAAGGTCCAGGCCGCGCAGGTCGGCGGCACGGAAATAGGCACCGCTGAAGTCGATGCCCGAGGCGTCGAGGTTGCGCAGGTCGAGGCCACGGAAGTCGCCATCACGGAAATCGATGCTGGCGCCTTGTGGTTTCTCGCGGTTGAAGCCCGCGATGTCCTCGTTGTGAATCAATGCGTACAGCGAGCTGTCGAGTTGCCGTGGCTGATTCATGGTGCGCGCCTCCTGGGTGGCCAGATAATGGCATTATAGTGTCACCCATTGCGGAGGCTACGAAATAGAGGCGTGAAGTGTGGACTGCTTCACGCCTCCTGCGCCTTTTACAGGCCTGGCAGGCGTTGGCGGATCTGCTTGACCAGATCGTCCAGGCTGGCACTCTCGTTGGTTTCCACGCGCTTGCTCTGCAGAAGTTCCTCGGCGCTCAGGGCGTCGCGGCTGGCCTGTTGCGCGGCGACCACGTCCAGAGTCGCGTCGGATGGATCGTTCTGGTCCGCCTGGCGTTGCGCCAGCCAGCTGGCGATCACCGCTTCCGGTGCATTGCAGTCGAGGATCAGGAACGGTACGCCGGTCTCGCTGGCAACCTCGGCGGCGTTCTGGCGCTGTGGCTGCTTGAGGTAAGTAGCGTCGATTACTACCGGGAAGCCGGCACGCAGGACCACTTCGGCCAGATGGTGCAGGCGCGCATAGGTGGCCTGGCTGGCGTCGGCGGTGTAGATGCCGGCTTGCAACTGACCTGCCGCTGCGGCGTTCTGCTCGCCGAACAGGCGCTTGCGCTCCACGTCCGAACGCAGGCGGATGGCGCCGAGGGCTTCGACCAGGCGCATGGCCACGTGGCTCTTGCCTACGGCGGACACGCCATGGGTGATCGCCAGCAGGCGCGACGGAATGGCACTGTAGCTTTCCGCCAGGTTGGCGTAGTTGCGGTATTGGCGCAGGGTGGTGGCGCGCTGCACGCCATCGGCGTTGGCAGGCATGCTGAACAGGGCGACCTTGGCCCGCACGAGCGCGCGGTAGGCCTTGTAGAAGTTCAGTAGCTCCAGGCCTTCGTAGTCGCCGGTCAGTTCCAGGTACTGGCTGACGAAGCGCCGCGACAGCGATTTCAGGCCGCGGTCTTCCAGGTCCATGGCGAGGAAAGCGGTGTCGGCGTAGACGTCGGTCAGGCGGAACGGTTCGTTGAACTCGATGCAGTCGAAGATCACCACCTTGCCGTCGATAAGGGTGGCGTTGCCCAGATGGATGTCACCGTGGCATTCGCGGATGAAGCCCTGCGCCTTGCGTGCCGCGAGCAGCTTGTGCAGGCGGTCGAAGCTGCTGCGGGCCCAGGCCTGCAGGGCGTCGAGTTGTTGCAGGTCGGCCTTGTCGCTGAGGAACGGACGGATCTGCTCGAAATTCTGCTCCACCGGTGCCATCACCGTTTCCGGGGTGCCCAGCGGGTGTTCGACGGCAACCCGGGGGGCTTGCAGGTGGAACTCGGCGATCTGTTGCGCCATCTGGTCGATATGCGCGGTGGTCAGTTCGCCATTGGCTTGCAAGGTACTGAGCATCTGTTCCTGGGGGAACTGGCGCATTTTCAGGGCAAACTCGATCGGTGTGCCTTCACCGCCCAACTGTGGTGCTTCGGCGCTGCCGGTGATCGGCAGCACGTCGAGGTACAGTCCTTCGGTCAGACGTTTGTTCAGGCGCAATTCTTCTTTGCAAAAGTGTTCACGGCTGGACAGTTCGGTGAAGTCGAGGAAGCCGAAATTCATCGGCTTCTTGACCTTGTAGGCGTAGTCGCCAGTGAGCACGACCCAGGAAATGTGCGTCTCGATAACCCGGAAATCCTTCACGGGATGCGGGTACAGGGCGGGGTTCTGCAGGGCTGCGATCAAGGCTTGGCTCACGGGCGATCCTTCCGGGGCAAATGGGATTCTAATCGGCCATTATGGCGGCAAGCATGCCGTCTGGAAACCGCCGGGGGGCGTCTGTCGATGAACGATAAAGTGCGTATAATCCGCGCCCATGACACGTACCCGATCCTCCCGTACCCCCAAGAAACAACCGTCCGGTCGCGCCCGCGCCTGGCTTGGCTGGGCCATCAAGCTCAGCCTGGTCGGCCTGGTGGTGCTGGCCGGTTTCGCCGTATACCTCGACGCGGTCGTCCAGGAGAAATTCTCCGGCAAGCGCTGGACCATTCCTGCCAAGGTCTATGCCCGGCCGCTGGAGCTGTTCGTCGGCCAGAAGCTGAGCAAGGACGATTTCCTTGTCGAGCTCGATGCCCTGGGCTATCGCCGTGAAAGCGTGGCCAACGGCCCGGGCGCGGCGGCGGTCAGCGGCAATACCGTCGATCTGAATACCCGCGGGTTCCAGTTTTATGAAGGCCTGGAACCGGCGCAGAAGGTCCGCGTGCGTTTCTCCGGTGACTACGTGGCCGGCCTCAGCGCGGCCAATGATGCCAAGCTGGCGGTGGTGCGCCTGGAGCCGCTGCTGATCGGCGGCCTGTACCCGAAGAATCTCGAAGACCGCATTCTGATCAAGCTCGACCAGGTGCCGCCGTACCTGGTGGAAACCCTGGTTGCGGTGGAAGACCGCGACTTCTATCACCACTTCGGCGTGTCGCCCAAGTCGATCGCCCGTGCGGTCTGGGTCAACACGTCGTCCGGTGCCATGCGTCAGGGCGGCAGTACCTTGACTCAACAGTTGGTGAAGAACTTCTTCCTCACCAATGAACGCAGCCTCAGCCGCAAGCTCAACGAAGCAATGATGGCGGTGCTGCTGGAAATGCACTACGACAAGAATGAAATCCTCGAGGCCTACCTGAACGAAGTGTTCATCGGTCAGGACGGCCAGCGCGCGGTGCACGGATTCGGCTTGGCCAGCCAGTTCTTCTTCAGTCAGCCGTTGTCTGAGCTGAAGCTGCATCAGGTGGCCCTGCTGGTGGGCATGGTCAAGGGACCGTCCTACTACAACCCGCGGCGCTATCCTGAGCGTGCCCTGCAACGACGCAATCTGGTCCTCGACCTGCTGGCGGAACAGGGCGTAGCGACACCAGAAGTGGTGGAGGCAGCGAAGAAGATGCCGCTGGGCGTGACCAAGCGTGGCAGTCTGGCTGACAGCTCGTTCCCCGGCTTCCTTGACCTGGTCAAGCGCCAGTTGCGCCAGGACTATCGCGACGAAGACCTTACTGAGGAAGGTCTGCGCATCTTCACCAGTTTCGACCCGATCCTGCAGATGAAGGCCGAGTCTTCGATGGCCGATACCTTCAAGCGCCTGGCGGGCCGCAAGGGGGCGGACGACGTCGAAGCGGCGATGGTGGTGACCAATCCGGAGACCGGTGAAGTCCAGGCCCTGATCGGCAGTCGGCAGGCCGGGTTCGCCGGCTTCAACCGGGCAATCGACGCCGTGCGACCGATCGGCTCGCTGGTCAAGCCGGCGGTGTACCTGACCGCCCTGGAGAAACCGAGCCAGTACACCCTCACCAGTTGGGTGCAGGACGAGCCGTTCTCGGTCAAGGGCGCCGATGGCCAGGTGTGGAAACCGCAGAACTACGACCGGCGTGCCCACGGCACCATCTACCTGTACCAAGGCCTGGCCAACTCCTACAACCTGTCGACGGCCAAGCTGGGCCTGGAACTGGGTGTGCCGAATGTGCTCAAAACCATAGGGCGACTGGGTGTCGAGGTCGACTGGCCGGCGTTCCCGTCGATGCTTCTGGGGGCAGGCGGCATGTCACCGATGCAGGTCGCGACCATGTACCAGACCCTGGCGAATGGTGGCTTCAACACGCCGATGCGCGGTATCCGCAGCGTACTCACCGCCGAGGGCGAGCCGCTCAAGCGTTATCCGTTCCAGATCCAGCAACGCTTCGACCCGGGCTCCATCTACCTGGTGCAGAACGCCATGCAGCGGGTGATGCGTGAAGGTACCGGTCGTTCGGTGTACAGCGTACTGCCGAGTTCGCTGAACCTGGCGGGCAAGACCGGTACCAGTAACGACTCGCGGGACAGCTGGTTCGCCGGCTTCAGCCAGGACCTGCTGGCGGTGGTCTGGCTGGGTCGCGACGACAACGGCAAGACGCCGTTCACCGGTGCTACCGGTGCCTTGCAGGTCTGGACCAGCTTCATGCGCAAGGCCGACCCGCTGCCGCTGGACATGCCGCAGCCGGATAACGTGGTGCAGGCCTGGGTCGATCCGCATACAGGCCAGGGCTCCGACGCCAGTTGCCCAGGTGCGGTGCAGATGCCGTATATTCGCGGCAGCGAGCCGGTTGCAGGTGCGACCTGCGGCGGCGAACAGACTCCCGCCGACTCGGTCATGGACTGGGTCAAGGGCTGGATGAATTGATCGGCGATTGCCAAGAGGATGTGACGTGAAGAAATGGTGGTTTCCAGCGCTGACCGCGCTGGCATTGCTCAACGGTTGCGCCACCGTGCCGCGTGGCTCGATTCCGGTGGTGGACTCCGGTACCCGGGTCTCCAACAGCGAACGCGTGCAAGCCAACCGTGCCGGCAATGCGCCGGTGCGCAACGGTACCAGCCAGGCGCAGTCGGTCCCGCAGGACAGCGGCGTGACCGTGATGATCCCGCAGGGTAGTGGCGCCGCACCGATCCAGACCTTCCCGGCGTCCACTGCGCCGTCGGGCATCAGCACCGGCCCGATCACCCCGGGCCCGGTGACTTCGGAGCCATTCACTCCGCAGCCGAGCAGCAACGCGGGCAGCTACACCATGCCTTCGGCGCCGACCGGTATCCCGCGCGCCAGCAGCAGTGCGGGCGGCCTGTCGGCTGACGAGCAACTGGATGGTCCAGTGCTGGCGCTGCTGACTACTGCCCAGCAACAGCAAGGCAGTGGTGACTACAACGGAGCTTCGTCGAGCCTCGAGCGCGCGCAGCGCATCGCGCCTCGTGAGCCACAGGTGCTTTACCGCCTGGCCCAGGTACGCCTGGCCCAAGGGGATGCAGCCCAGTCCGAGCAATTGGCACGTCGTGCGCTGACCTATGCCAATGGCCGCCCCGATCTGCAGTCCGGGCTATGGAACATCATCGCCCAGGCTCGCGAAAAGCAGGGTGATGCCGCCGGTGCCGCGCAGGCACGGCAGAAAGCCCAGGCGACGCTGTGATGGATGCGCGCATCCTGGATATTGCCGATCACCTGCTGCTGATCGAGCGTGAACTGCACGTGCAGGGTTGGTGGAGCGACGAGGTCCCGAGTGCCGAGGCCCTGGCCAGCACCGTCCCCTTCGCCGTCGACAGCATGAGCTTCGAGCAATGGCTGCAGTGGATCTTCCTTCCGCGCATGAAGGAGATCCTCGAGCGTGGGCTGGCGTTACCCAATGCCTCGGGCATTCTGGTGATGGCCGAGACGGTGTACGTCGATCGCCCGGAGGAAAGTCGTCAATTGCGCAAGCTGCTGGCGGAGTTCGACCAATTGATAAGCCCATCTGCCTGATTTCTCTGCCGTTTATCGTCCGGGGCCGCTTTTGCGGCCCCGATTCGTTTGTGCAGGGGTGTCGCAAACGTTTCCGCTCGGCTGGCAGAGGCGTTGCGGCGGAATTTAAACGGTGAAGTCGCTTGACTTGCGCAGTTCGAATCAGAACAATCCAAAGTCCGCTGTAGGGGGACTGCCAGAAGCAGACCCGCTAAGCAGATCATGAGGCGCACACCCGCGCCGACCTGTTACACCCCGCAACGCGTTACCTCGCGCTGGGTGGGAAAACCCCGCAACACTTTGGGGCGCTCCCAATACTTGCTCAGTCAGTGCTGACGTAGTGGCATTTTCGTCGCTCATGCTCTGCTTGGCAGTAAACCTATTAAGACCCGTTCCGGAGCGAACGGTATTCTGGCGTTTTAGAGGTGAACAACGTGGAGCTTTTATCTGGCGCTGAAATGGTCGTCCGCTTCTTGCGTGACGAAGGCGTTAAGCACATCTATGGGTACCCTGGTGGTGCTCTCCTTCATGTTTACGATGCCCTGTTCAAAGAACCGGAAGTGCAGCACATCCTGGTTCGCCACGAGCAGGCAGCGACCCATATGGCGGACGGCTATGCCCGTGCCACCGGCAAGGCCGGCGTGGTACTGGTGACCTCCGGTCCGGGCGCGACCAATGCCATCACCGGCATCGCCACCGCGTACATGGACTCCATCCCGATGGTCATCCTGTCCGGTCAGGTGCCTAGCACCATGGTCGGCACCGATGCCTTCCAGGAAACCGACATGATCGGCATTTCCCGGCCGATCGTGAAGCACAGCTTCATGATCAAGCACGCCTCGGAAATCCCGGAAGTCCTGAAGAAAGCCTTCTACCTCGCACAATCCGGCCGTCCAGGTCCGGTTGTCGTGGATATTCCGAAGGACATGACCAACCCTGCTGAAAAGTTCGAGTACGTCTATCCGAAGAAGGTCAAGCTGCGCTCCTACAGCCCGGCGGTCCGTGGTCACTCCGGCCAGATCCGCAAGGCAGCGGAAATGATCCTCGCGGCCAAGCGCCCGATCATCTACGCAGGCGGCGGCGTGATCCTCGGTGGTGGCTCCGAGCCGCTGACCGAGCTGGCTCAACTGCTCAACGTACCGGTGACCAACACCCTGATGGGCCTCGGCGCCTACCCGGGTACCGATCGCCAGTTCGTCGGCATGCTCGGCATGCACGGCAGCTATACCGCCAACCTGGCGATGCACCATGCCGACGTGATCCTGGCTGTCGGCGCGCGTTTCGACGACCGCGTCATCAACGGCCCGGCCAAGTTCTGCCCGAACGCCAAGATCATCCACATCGACATCGACCCGGCGTCGATCTCCAAGACCGTCAAGGCCGACGTCCCGATCGTCGGGCCGGTGGAGAGCGTGCTCACCGAGATGCTCGCAGCTGTCCGCGAGATCGGCGAGAAGCCTGAAAAGGCCGCCATCGATGCCTGGTGGCAGCAGATCGAAGAGTGGCGCGGCGACCGCGGCCTGTTCCCTTACGACAAGGGCGACGGCAGCATCATCAAGCCTCAGACTGTGATCGAGACCCTGTGCGAGGTCACCAAGGGCGACGCTTTCGTCACCTCCGACGTGGGCCAGCACCAGATGTTCGCGGCGCAGTACTACCGCTTCAACAAGCCGAATCGCTGGATCAACTCCGGCGGCCTGGGCACCATGGGCTTCGGTTTCCCGGCGGCCATGGGCGTCAAGCTGAACTTCCCGGAGGCCGACGTGGCCTGCGTTACCGGCGAAGGCAGCATCCAGATGAACATCCAGGAACTGTCGACCTGCCTGCAGTACGACCTGCCGGTGAAGATCGTCAACCTGAACAACGGCGTGCTGGGCATGGTTCGTCAGTGGCAGGATATGTCCTACAACAGCCGTCATTCGCACTCCTACATGGAGTCGCTGCCTGACTTCGTCAAGCTGGCCGAGGCCTATGGGCACGTGGGCATCCGCATCACTAGCCTGAAGGACCTCAAGCCCAAGCTCGAAGAAGCCTTTGCCCTCAAGGATCGCCTGGTGTTCATCGACATCCAGGTCGACAACAGCGAGCACGTCTATCCGATGCAGATCAAGGATGGTTCGATGCGCGACATGTGGCTGAGCAAGACGGAGCGGACCTGATATGCGGCACATTATTTCCCTGCTGTTGGAAAACGAACCCGGTGCCCTGTCCCGCGTCGTCGGCTTGTTCTCGCAACGCAACTACAACATCGAAAGCCTGACCGTAGCACCGACCGAAGACCCGACCCTGTCGCGTCTGACGCTGACCACGGTTGGCCACGATGAGGTGATCGAGCAGATCACCAAGAACCTGAACAAACTGGTTGAGGTGGTCAAGCTGGTCGACCTGTCGGAAAGTGCTCACATCGAGCGCGAACTGATGCTGGTCAAGGTGAAGGCCACTGGTGCCCAGCGCGCCGAGATCAAGCGCACCACCGATATCTATCGTGGGCAGATCGTCGACGTCAGCGCCAGCGTGTACACCGTGCAGTTGACCGGCACCAGCGACAAGCTCGACAGCTTCATTCAGGCGATCGGTACTGCGTCCATCCTCGAAACCGTGCGTAGCGGCGTCACCGGCATTGCCCGCGGCGACAAAGTGCTCAGCATCTAACTCGACAAAATTAGCGAATGGCCTGAACAAGGCCGAGATAACAGGGGTATTTCATGAAAGTTTTCTACGATAAAGACTGCGATCTCTCGATCATCCAGGGCAAGAAAGTTGCCATCATCGGTTACGGCTCCCAGGGCCACGCTCAGGCGTGCAACCTGAAGGACTCCGGTGTGGATGTCACCGTCGGTCTGCGTAAAGGTTCGGCTACCGTTGCCAAGGCTGAAGCCCACGGCCTGAAAGTCGCTGACGTCGCTACCGCCGTCGCTGCTGCTGACCTGGTCATGATTCTGACCCCGGACGAGTTCCAGGGCGCCCTGTACAAGAACGAAATCGAGCCGAACATCAAGAAGGGCGCTACCCTGGCCTTCTCCCACGGCTTCTCGATCCACTACAACCAGGTCGTTCCACGTGCCGACCTTGACGTGATCATGATCGCGCCGAAGGCTCCAGGCCACACCGTTCGCTCCGAATTCGTCAAAGGCGGCGGTATCCCTGACCTGATCGCCGTCTACCAGGACGCTTCGGGCAACGCCAAGAACGTCGCACTGTCCTACGCCGCTGGCGTTGGCGGTGGTCGCACCGGCATCATCGAAACCACCTTCAAGGACGAGACTGAAACCGACCTGTTCGGTGAGCAGGCCGTTCTCTGCGGCGGCACCGTCGAGCTGGTCAAGGCCGGTTTCGAAACCTTGGTCGAAGCGGGCTACGCGCCGGAAATGGCCTACTTCGAGTGCCTGCACGAACTGAAGCTGATCGTTGACCTCATGTACGAAGGCGGCATCGCCAACATGAACTACTCGATCTCCAACAACGCCGAATACGGCGAGTACGTGACCGGTCCTGAAGTCATCAACGAAGAATCCCGCAAGGCCATGCGCAACGCTCTGAAGCGCATCCAGGACGGCGAATACGCGAAGATGTTCATCAGCGAAGGCGCCACCAACTACCCATCGATGACCGCCAAGCGTCGCAACAACGCCGCTCACGGCATCGAAGTCATCGGCGAGCAACTGCGCTCCATGATGCCTTGGATCTCGGCGAACAAGATCGTCGACAAAACCAAGAACTGATTGGTTTTGATGCAAGGAAAACGCGGCTTCGGCCGCGTTTTTTCATTTCGGGGGTCAGCTTCTGGTATAAGCTTTCATCCGTTTGTCGGCGAACCCTCGCCGCGAGCCTTTGTCGAAACTACCCAAACCGTTGCAAGGTAATCTCAATGAGCGAACGTCCCGAAGAGCCGAACAAGGCCTCTGACGCCGAAAGCCTGCTACCGATCGATGAGCATGTCGAAGAAGGACATGACGCCGAAGGACGCAAAGTCCGTCACCGTGGCATCTATTTGCTGCCCAACCTGTTCACCACCGCGAACCTGTTCGCCGGTTTCTATTCGATCATCAACTCGATGAGTGCCCAGAGCGCACTGAGTGCCGGTGATCCTCGCGAGGCGAGCAAGTATTTCGCCTTTGCCGCCATCGCCATCTTCGTGGCCATGGTGCTGGATGGCCTGGACGGTCGCGTCGCGCGCATGACCAACACCCAGAGTGCCTTCGGCGCCGAGTATGACTCCCTGTCCGATATGGTCGCTTTCGGCGTCGCTCCGGCGCTGCTGGCCTTTGGCTGGGCGCTGGGCGATATGGGCAAGGTCGGCTGGATGGTCGCCTTTATCTATGTAGCGGGTGCCGCACTGCGTCTGGCGCGCTTCAATACCCAGGTAGGCAAGGCCGACAAGCGCTATTTCATTGGCCTGGCCAGTCCCGCTGCGGCAGGTGTGGTCGCCGGTACGGTCTGGGCTTTCAGCGACTACGGTATCCAAGGGTCGAAGCTGTCGTTCCTGGTGGCGCTGCTGGTCGCCGGTGCAGGCATGCTGATGGTCAGCAACATCAAGTACAACAGCTTCAAGGAGCTGGACCTGAAGGGGCGCGTGCCGTTCGTAGCGATCCTCGCCGTGGTGCTGGTGTTCGCGGTGGTATTCAGCGATCCGCCACGTATCCTGCTGCTGATCTTCCTCGCTTATGCGGCGTCCGGTCCTGTGCAGTACCTGTTGCGCATCCGTCGTCGAAAAAACGCGGAGTAGGGCTGCAATATTTACCCGACTCCGTAGTCTACTACTGCATCTGTTCTGCGGTTCTGCGGAGTCATCATGCTGATCAAGTTCCCCCGGGCCTCCGACTGTTCCGAGTCGGAGATCACCCCCGAGTCGCTCTATCTTTCCCGTCGTTCCCTGCTTGGTGCTTCCGTGGCGGGCCTGGCCGTGGCCGGGCTGCCGGGGTGGTCGTTCGCGGCGGATCCTTCGCGCTACGCCGACGTAGAGTCGGGGGCGGCGCCTGGCTGGTTCGCCGAGAAGTTGCCGAACACTCGCTGGCAGGCGGTCACCGTGCAGGGAGAGGCCATCACCCCGTTCAAGGATGCGACCCACTACAACAACTTCTATGAGTTCGGTACCGACAAGGGCGACCCTGCGGAGAATGCCGGTGCGCTGCCTACGTCGCCGTGGAGCGTGGTCATCGACGGCGAGGTGGGCAAGCCGGGACGCTACGCGCTGGAGGACTTCATGAAGCCCTACCAGTTGGAGGAGCGGATCTACCGGCTGCGCTGCGTGGAGGCGTGGTCGATGGTCATTCCCTGGCTGGGCTTTCCGTTGTCGGCCTTGCTCAGGGAAGTCGAGCCGACCTCGAAGGCGAAGTATGTGCGCTTCGAAACGCTGCAGGATCCCAAGCACATGCCGGGGCAGCGCTCCGGTTTCGCACTGATTGACTGGCCTTATGTAGAAGGGCTGCGACTGGACGAGGCGATGAATCCGCTGGCGATCCTCGCGGTGGGTATGTATGGGCGCGAATTGCCGAACCAGAATGGCGCGCCGTTGCGCTTGGTGGTGCCGTGGAAGTACGGGTTCAAGAGCATCAAGTCGATAGTGCGCATCAGCTTGGTCAGCGAGCAACCGCAGACTACCTGGCAGCACATTGCGCCGGAAGAGTACGGGTTCTATGCCAACGTCAATCCGACGGTGGATCACCCGCGCTGGACTCAGGCTCGTGAGCGGCGTCTGCCGAGTGGCCTGTTCAGTCCCAATGTGCGTGAGACGCAGATGTTCAACGGCTATGCCGAAGAAGTGAGTTCGCTCTACGCCGGCCTGGACCTGCGGAAGAACTATTGATGCGTTATCCATTGTTCCGTTTGTGCATCTTCATCTTGGCAGCGGTATGGCCGTTGTACTGGCTGTACCAGGCCTGGATCTTCGCGTTGGGTCCGGATCCGGGCAAGGTCCTGGTGGATCGTCTGGGGCTTGGCGGATTGATCTTCCTGCTGATCACCTTGGCTATGACGCCTTTGCAGAAAGTAACAGGCTGGTCCGGCTGGATCGTGGTCCGTCGGCAGTTGGGCCTGTGGTGCTTTGCTTATATAGCGTTGCACCTGAGTGCCTATCTCTTCTTTATTCTAGGTCTTGACTGGGGGCAACTGGCGGTGGAGTTGCGCAAGCGGCCATACATCATCGTCGGTGTTCTGGGGTTCCTGGGCTTGCTCAGTTTGGCAGTGACGTCGAACCGCTACAGCCAGCGCCGCCTTGGGGCACGCTGGAAGCGCCTGCACAAGCTGGTCTACGTGATTCTCGTCCTAGGGTTGCTGCATTTCCTCTGGATCGTGCGGGCGGACCTCAAGGAGTGGAGCATCTACGCGTTGATTGGCGTGGGACTGTTGCTTCTGCGTATCCCCGCTATCAACCAGCGGTTACCCCGGTTTGGCGGGCGAAAAATGGATTCGGTAACAAAAGTTTAAATAAAGTGTTGACGCCCCGTTTTATCTCTCTATAATTCGCCCCACTTCCGGCGCAGTCGGAACGGAAAACTCCTTAGGATTCAACGAGTTAGACGTTTCAGGTAGTATCGGAAGTGCTTCGGTCGTTTACGAAGGCGGTTGAAAAAGGCAGTTGACAGCAGGTTGTAACGCTGTAGAATTCGCCTCCCGCTAACGAGAGATCGCAGCGAGTCAAGTGTTTGAAGTTGAACGAGAAATTCTGAAAAACTTCAAAATAAACGCTTGACAGGCTTAGAGGAAAGCGTAGAATGCGCGCCTCGGTTGAAGCGAAGTGCTTCACCAACCGCTCTTTAACAATTGAATCAAGCAATTCGTGTGGGTGCTTGTGATAATGGACTGGTAGTCAAAAAGATTATCAGCATCACAAGTGACTATACGAGAAATCGAAATAGTTCATTTTGAGATTGCTGAGCCAAGTTTAGGGTTTTCTCAAAACCCAAGCAGTATTGAACTGAAGAGTTTGATCATGGCTCAGATTGAACGCTGGCGGCAGGCCTAACACATGCAAGTCGAGCGGATGAGAAGAGCTTGCTCTTCGATTCAGCGGCGGACGGGTGAGTAATGCCTAGGAATCTGCCTGGTAGTGGGGGACAACGTTTCGAAAGGAACGCTAATACCGCATACGTCCTACGGGAGAAAGCAGGGGACCTTCGGGCCTTGCGCTATCAGATGAGCCTAGGTCGGATTAGCTAGTTGGTGAGGTAATGGCTCACCAAGGCGACGATCCGTAACTGGTCTGAGAGGATGATCAGTCACACTGGAACTGAGACACGGTCCAGACTCCTACGGGAGGCAGCAGTGGGGAATATTGGACAATGGGCGAAAGCCTGATCCAGCCATGCCGCGTGTGTGAAGAAGGTCTTCGGATTGTAAAGCACTTTAAGTTGGGAGGAAGGGCAGTAAGTTAATACCTTGCTGTTTTGACGTTACCAACAGAATAAGCACCGGCTAACTCTGTGCCAGCAGCCGCGGTAATACAGAGGGTGCAAGCGTTAATCGGAATTACTGGGCGTAAAGCGCGCGTAGGTGGTTCGTTAAGTTGGATGTGAAAGCCCCGGGCTCAACCTGGGAACTGCATCCAAAACTGGCGAGCTAGAGTAGGGCAGAGGGTGGTGGAATTTCCTGTGTAGCGGTGAAATGCGTAGATATAGGAAGGAACACCAGTGGCGAAGGCGACCACCTGGGCTCATACTGACACTGAGGTGCGAAAGCGTGGGGAGCAAACAGGATTAGATACCCTGGTAGTCCACGCCGTAAACGATGTCAACTAGCCGTTGGAATCCTTGAGATTTTAGTGGCGCAGCTAACGCATTAAGTTGACCGCCTGGGGAGTACGGCCGCAAGGTTAAAACTCAAATGAATTGACGGGGGCCCGCACAAGCGGTGGAGCATGTGGTTTAATTCGAAGCAACGCGAAGAACCTTACCAGGCCTTGACATGCAGAGAACTTTCCAGAGATGGATTGGTGCCTTCGGGAACTCTGACACAGGTGCTGCATGGCTGTCGTCAGCTCGTGTCGTGAGATGTTGGGTTAAGTCCCGTAACGAGCGCAACCCTTGTCCTTAGTTACCAGCACGTAATGGTGGGCACTCTAAGGAGACTGCCGGTGACAAACCGGAGGAAGGTGGGGATGACGTCAAGTCATCATGGCCCTTACGGCCTGGGCTACACACGTGCTACAATGGTCGGTACAGAGGGTTGCCAAGCCGCGAGGTGGAGCTAATCTCACAAAACCGATCGTAGTCCGGATCGCAGTCTGCAACTCGACTGCGTGAAGTCGGAATCGCTAGTAATCGCGAATCAGAATGTCGCGGTGAATACGTTCCCGGGCCTTGTACACACCGCCCGTCACACCATGGGAGTGGGTTGCACCAGAAGTAGCTAGTCTAACCTTCGGGAGGACGGTTACCACGGTGTGATTCATGACTGGGGTGAAGTCGTAACAAGGTAGCCGTAGGGGAACCTGCGGCTGGATCACCTCCTTAATCGACGACATCAGCCGTATCATGAGCTCCCACACGAATTGCTTGATTCATTGAAGAAGACGGAAAAGCAGCTTATTGGGTCTGTAGCTCAGTTGGTTAGAGCGCACCCCTGATAAGGGTGAGGTCGGCAGTTCGAATCTGCCCAGACCCACCAATTAAGTTACACCGCCTCAGTCTGGGGCCATAGCTCAGCTGGGAGAGCGCCTGCCTTGCACGCAGGAGGTCAGCGGTTCGATCCCGCTTGGCTCCACCATAATCTGCATCCTGTTGAAAGCTTAGAAATGAGCATTCGGTTCGAATGTTGATTTCTAGTCTTTATAGACTGGTCCGTTCTTTAAAAATTTGGGTATGTGATAGAAATAGACTGAACGACACTTTCACTGGTGTTGATTCAGGCTAAGGTAAAATTTGTGAGTGACTCTTAAGAGTTTTGCAAATTTTCGGCGAATGTCGTCTTCACAGTATAACCAGATTGCTTGGGGTTATATGGTCAAGTGAAGAAGCGCATACGGTGGATGCCTTGGCAGTCAGAGGCGATGAAAGACGTGGTAGCCTGCGATAAGCTCCGGGGAGTCGGCAAACAGACTTTGATCCGGAGATCTCTGAATGGGGGAACCCACTCAGCACAAGCTGAGTATCTTGCACTGAATACATAGGTGCAAGAGGCGAACCAGGGGAACTGAAACATCTAAGTACCCTGAGGAAAAGAAATCAACCGAGATTCCCTTAGTAGTGGCGAGCGAACGGGGACTAGCCCTTAAGTTGATTTGAGATTAGTGGAAGGCTCTGGAAAGTGCCGCCATAGTGGGTGATAGCCCCGTACACGAAAATCTCTTGTCAATGAAATCGAGTAGGACGGAGCACGAGAAACTTTGTCTGAATATGGGGGGACCATCCTCCAAGGCTAAATACTACTGACTGACCGATAGTGAACCAGTACCGTGAGGGAAAGGCGAAAAGAACCCCGGAGAGGGGAGTGAAATAGAACCTGAAACCGTATGCGTACAAGCAGTGGGAGCCTACTTTGTTAGGTGACTGCGTACCTTTTGTATAATGGGTCAGCGACTTATATTCAGTGGCGAGCTTAACCGAATAGGGGAGGCGTAGCGAAAGCGAGTCTTAATAGGGCGCTTAGTCGCTGGGTATAGACCCGAAACCGGGCGATCTATCCATGGGCAGGTTGAAGGTTAGGTAACACTGACTGGAGGACCGAACCGACTACCGTTGAAAAGTTAGCGGATGACCTGTGGATCGGAGTGAAAGGCTAATCAAGCTCGGAGATAGCTGGTTCTCCTCGAAAGCTATTTAGGTAGCGCCTCATGTATCACTGTAGGGGGTAGAGCACTGTTTCGGCTAGGGGGTCATCCCGACTTACCAAACCGATGCAAACTCCGAATACCTACAAGTGCCGAGCATGGGAGACACACGGCGGGTGCTAACGTCCGTCGTGAAAAGGGAAACAACCCAGACCGTCAGCTAAGGTCCCAAAGTCATGGTTAAGTGGGAAACGATGTGGGAAGGCTTAGACAGCTAGGAGGTTGGCTTAGAAGCAGCCACCCTTTAAAGAAAGCGTAATAGCTCACTAGTCGAGTCGGCCTGCGCGGAAGATGTAACGGGGCTCAAACCATGCACCGAAGCTACGGGTATCACTTAGGTGATGCGGTAGAGGAGCGTTCTGTAAGCCTGTGAAGGTGAGTTGAGAAGCTTGCTGGAGGTATCAGAAGTGCGAATGCTGACATGAGTAACGACAATGGGAGTGAAAAACTCCCACGCCGAAAGACCAAGGTTTCCTGCGCAACGTTAATCGACGCAGGGTTAGTCGGTCCCTAAGGCGAGGCTGAAAAGCGTAGTCGATGGAAAACAGGTTAATATTCCTGTACTTCCGGTTATTGCGATGGAGGGACGGAGAAGGCTAGGCCAGCTTGGCGTTGGTTGTCCAAGTTTAAGGTGGTAGGCTGGAATCTTAGGTAAATCCGGGATTTCAAGGCCGAGAGCTGATGACGAGTTGCCTTTAGGCGACGAAGTGGTTGATGCCATGCTTCCAAGAAAAGCTTCTAAGCTTCAGATAACCGGGAACCGTACCCCAAACCGACACAGGTGGTTGGGTAGAGAATACCAAGGCGCTTGAGAGAACTCGGGTGAAGGAACTAGGCAAAATGGCACCGTAACTTCGGGAGAAGGTGCGCCGGCGAGGGTGAAGGACTTGCTCCGTAAGCCCATGCCGGTCGAAGATACCAGGCCGCTGCGACTGTTTATTAAAAACACAGCACTCTGCAAACACGAAAGTGGACGTATAGGGTGTGACGCCTGCCCGGTGCCGGAAGGTTAATTGATGGGGTTAGCTAACGCGAAGCTCTTGATCGAAGCCCCGGTAAACGGCGGCCGTAACTATAACGGTCCTAAGGTAGCGAAATTCCTTGTCGGGTAAGTTCCGACCTGCACGAATGGCGTAACGATGGCGGCGCTGTCTCCACCCGAGACTCAGTGAAATTGAAATCGCTGTGAAGATGCAGTGTATCCGCGGCTAGACGGAAAGACCCCGTGAACCTTTACTATAGCTTTGCACTGGACTTTGAATTTGCTTGTGTAGGATAGGTGGGAGGCTTTGAAGCGTGGACGCCAGTTCGCGTGGAGCCATCCTTGAAATACCACCCTGGCAACTTTGAGGTTCTAACTCAGGTCCGTTATCCGGATCGAGGACAGTGTATGGTGGGTAGTTTGACTGGGGCGGTCTCCTCCTAAAGAGTAACGGAGGAGTACGAAGGTGCGCTCAGACCGGTCGGAAATCGGTCGTAGAGTATAAAGGCAAAAGCGCGCTTGACTGCGAGACAGACACGTCGAGCAGGTACGAAAGTAGGTCTTAGTGATCCGGTGGTTCTGTATGGAAGGGCCATCGCTCAACGGATAAAAGGTACTCCGGGGATAACAGGCTGATACCGCCCAAGAGTTCATATCGACGGCGGTGTTTGGCACCTCGATGTCGGCTCATCACATCCTGGGGCTGAAGCCGGTCCCAAGGGTATGGCTGTTCGCCATTTAAAGTGGTACGCGAGCTGGGTTTAGAACGTCGTGAGACAGTTCGGTCCCTATCTGCCGTGGACGTTTGAGATTTGAGAGGGGCTGCTCCTAGTACGAGAGGACCGGAGTGGACGAACCTCTGGTGTTCCGGTTGTCACGCCAGTGGCATTGCCGGGTAGCTATGTTCGGAAGAGATAACCGCTGAAAGCATCTAAGCGGGAAACTTGCCTCAAGATGAGATCTCACTGGAGCCTTGAGCTCCCTGAAGGGCCGTCGAAGACTACGACGTTGATAGGTTGGGTGTGTAAGCGCTGTGAGGCGTTGAGCTAACCAATACTAATTGCCCGTGAGGCTTGACCATATAACACCCAAGCAATTTGAGTGAAGCCGGAAGGCGCGCCAGATTGCGGTGTTGTGAAGACGAAATGACCGAAAATTTGCGACTCACACATCACATACCCGATTTGTCGTGGCGTCGAAAGACGAGACGGCACAAAGAATTTCTTGACGACCATAGAGCGTTGGAACCACCTGATCCCATCCCGAACTCAGCAGTGAAACGACGCATCGCCGATGGTAGTGTGGAGCTTCTCCATGTGAGAGTAGGTCATCGTCAAGATTAAATTCCGAAACCCCTATCTGCGTAAGCAGGTAGGGGTTTTGTCTTTGGCCGACACAATAGTCGTTTTAGTGCCTATCCTGGGCGTGCTCCCACAAATCAGGGCAAGGGCACTAGAATAGAGCCCGTCGCCGTCATTCAGAATTTTCCTATGTCCGATCCAGCCGAATCCCGGCCTCTTGCGAACCTCCCGCTGGAAGAACTGACGGCATGCCATGAGTGCGACCTGTTGATGCGCAAGCCGGTGCTCAAGCGCGATGAAAAGGCTCACTGTCCGCGCTGTGGCTATGAGTTGTACGCCCACCGGCACAATGTCGTCGAGCGCAGCCTTGCTCTTGTCCTGGCAGCGCTCCTGCTCTATGTCCCGGCCAACTTCCTGCCGATCATGCAGCTTCATCTTTTGGGGCAAAGCTCGGACGATACGGTGTGGAGTGGCGTACTCGGCCTTTACGACTCCGGTATGCGGGGCGTCGCCGTAGTGGTGTTTCTTTGCAGCATGGCGATTCCGCTGCTCAAATTGCTCTGTCAGCTGGCCGTATTGCTAAGCATCCGCTGGAATATCGGAAGAAGCTACGGATTGTTGCTCTATCGCATTTATCACCATCTGCGCGACTGGGGCATGCTTGAGGTGTACTTCATGGGCGTGCTGGTAGCTATTGTCAAGCTGGTGGACCTGGCTGAGCTGAGCCTCGGCTTGGGCCTGTTCTGCTTTATCAGCCTGTTGCTGGTCCAGGTGTGGCTGGAAGTGGTGATGTCGCCCCACCAGATCTGGGTGGCGTTGTCGGGAGAAGACCTGCATGCGGGCGATTGATGCCGGAATCCTCATCTGTTGCGAGTGTCACGAGCTCAATCGCAAGGAGCCTGGCGCCAGTTCGCAGACCTGCACCCGCTGCGGCGCCATCGTGCATGATCGGCGGCCGAACAGTCTCGTCCGCACCTGGGCCTTGCTGATTACCGCTGCCATCCTCTATATCCCGGCCAACGTGCTGCCGATCATGACCGTCAGCACCCTCGGCCAGGGCAGCCCGGACACCATCATGTCCGGCGTTATCACCCTGATGAAACACGGGATGCTGCCCATCGCCGCAGTAGTGTTCATTGCCAGTATCCTGGTCCCGACCTTCAAGCTGGTCGGGATCGCCTTGCTGCTCTATTCGGTACAGCGTCACCAGCCTCTGTCCGCGCGCCAGCGCATCCTGATGTACCGCTTCATCGAATTCATCGGGCGCTGGTCGATGCTGGATATCTTTGTTATCGCCATTCTCGTGGCAGTGGTGAATTTCGGCCGCATCGCCAGTGTCGAAGCCAACCTGGGGGCCGTAGCCTTTGCCAGTGTGGTGATACTGACGATGCTCGCAGCAGTAACTTTCGATCCCCGACTGATCTGGGATAACACGGAGTCGGACGACGACCATGAGTGATGATTTGCCTACGGCTAGAACCCGCCCAGCCTCGAACTGGTCGGCCATCTGGATTCTGCCCCTGATTGCGCTGCTGATCGGTGGCTGGCTTGGCTGGCAGGCCTACCGGGAATCCGGTGTGAACATCGAGGTGCGCTTCAAGAGTGGCGAGGGGATCGTCGCCAACAAAACCGAAGTGGTCTACAAGGGTATGCCGGTGGGCAAGGTCAAAAGCCTGGTGCTGGATGACAAAGGTAGCGAGACCGGAGTAATCGCGACTATCGAGATGAATGCCGCCGCTGAACCGCATTTGCGCAAGGGCACCCGCTTCTGGCTGGTCAAGCCGAGTGTGACCCTGGCGGGCATCACTGGCCTGGAAACCCTGGTTTCCGGTAACTACATCGCCGTCAGTCCGGGGGAGGGCGAGCCGACCAAGCATTTCGCAGCCCTGCCGGAAGCGCCGCCGCTATCCGACAGCGAGCCGGGCCTGCACCTGACCCTCAAGGCAGATCGACTGGGCTCGCTCAATCGAGACAGCCCGGTGTTCTACAAGCAGATCCAGGTTGGCCGGGTGAAGAGCTATCGTCTCGCCGAGGACCAGGGCAACGTGGAGATCAAGGTCTTCATCGAGCCGGCATACGCCTCCCTGGTGCGCAAGTACACGCGCTTCTGGAATGCCAGCGGCGTCAGTGTCGACGCCAGCCTGTCCGGGGTGAAGATCCGCAGCGAATCGCTGGCCAGCATCGTCGCCGGCGGTATTGCCTTCGCCACGCCGGAGCACCGCAAGGACAGCCCGCCCACCGACCCGAGCCTGCCGTTCCGCTTGTACGAGGACTTCGACGCGGCGCAGGCCGGCATCCGGGTCAAGGTCAAGCTGAGCGACTTCGAAGGCCTGCAGGCCGGTCGTACGCCGGTCATGTACAAGGGGATCCAGGTCGGTACGCTGAAGGCTCTAAAGGTCGAGTCCGACCTGAATAGCGCGATGGCGGAACTGACCCTGGATCCATTGGCCGAAGACTACCTGGTTCAGGGCACCCAGTTCTGGGTGGTCAAGCCATCGATTTCCCTGGCGGGTATCACTGGTCTGGAAGCGCTGGTCAAAGGTAACTACATCGCCGTGCGCCCCGGTGACAAGGGGGCGGCGCCACAGCGCGAATTCGAAGCCAGGGCCAAGGCGCCGCCCCTCGACCTGAAGGCTCCGGGCCTGCACCTGGTATTGTTCAGCGAGAACCTCGGTTCGCTGGAGGTGGGTAGTCCGATCCTTTACCGGCAAGTGAAGGTCGGTACCGTGCAGAGCTATCAATTTTCCCGCAAGCACCAGAAGCGCCTGCTGATTGGCGTGCATATCGAGCCGGAGTACGCCGGTCTGGTCAACGGATCGACACGTTTCTGGAATGCCAGCGGCATCACCTTGACCGGTGGGCTGTCGGGTATCCAGATCAAGAGCGAGTCGCTGCAGAGCCTGATGGCGGGTGGCATTTCCTTCGATACACCGACGCCGAACGTACCGCTCAAGCGGCGTATTCCCACCTTCCGCCTGAATGAAAGCCAAGAGGCGGCCAACCTCTCGGGTGTTCCCATCACCATAAAGGTGGACGATGCCGATGGCTTGAAGGTGGGTACCCCGATTCGCTTCAGAGGCCTGGATGTTGGCAAGGTTGAAGGTGTCGACCTGAGTGCCGACCTGCAGTCCGTGCTGCTCAAAGCGCGGATCACCGAGGTGCCGGAGCGCATAGCCAGGGTCGGCACACAGTTCTGGGTGGTCAAGCCAGCGTTGGGCATCGTCAAGACCGAGAACCTTGGCACGCTGATCACTGGCCAGTACCTGGAAGTGCAGCCCTCTGCGATCAACAAGGGGCCGCAACGCGATTTCACCGCCTTGCCCGAGGCGCCGGAAGTCATAGGCCCGCCGCAAGGCCTGGCTCTGACTTTGAGTGCGTCGCGCCGCGGCTCGATCAAGGCGGGTGTCCCGGTGACCTACCGCGAGATCCCGGTGGGCAAGGTCACCGGCTTCGAACTGGGTCAGACGGCCGACCGGGTGCTGATCCATATCCTGATCGAGCCACGCTATGCGGCCTTGGTGCGGGGCGGCAGTCGCTTCTGGAACACCAGCGGCTTCGGCTTCGAGTTCGGCTTGATCAAGGGTGCGACCATTCGCACCGAATCCCTTGAGACCCTGATCCAGGGCGGTATTGCCTTCGCCACCCCTGATGGCGAGCAGATGGGCAAGCCGGCTCTGCCGCAGCAGACCTTCGCCTTGTTCGACAAGGCCGAGGAAGACTGGCTGCAGTGGGCGCCGAAGATTCCGATCGGTAAATAAGGAGAAAGCCCGGGTGAGTGATCGCCCGGGCCTTTTTTCTTGATGAAGGTGTCAGCGAGGAATTGCAGGCAATAAAAAACCGACCCTAGGGTCGGTTCTTTAACAGGCTTGTCGCTTAGGCAGCAGCTTTCAGCGCCTTGATGTGGCCATTCAGACGGCCTTTATGGCGAGCAGCCTTGTTCTTGTGGATGATACCCTTGTCGGCCATACGGTCGATTACAGGTACAGCCAGGATGTAAGCAGCTTGCGCTTTTTCGGCGTCTTTTGCGTCGATGGCTTTAACTACATTCTTGATGTAGGTGCGAACCATGGAACGCAGGCTGGCGTTGTGGCTGCGACGCTTCTCAGCCTGTTTTGCACGTTTTTTGGCGGAAGGTGAGTTGGCCACCGTCGAGCTCCTCGAAAGACTTGGTAAATAGCAAACAAAATAGGCCGCGAATCATGCCGATGAGTTGACCGGTTGTCAAGGCCACGAACGGGGTTCCGCCCAGTGGTCAATCTCTCCATCGGGATGATTCCCTTCTGGTGCACGACCTGTAAACTCGGGAGCTTTTGCGCTGCCTGTTTTGCGCGGCGCGCATTATTGCACAACCGAATGACATTCGGCCTGCACTTCATCATACGGCGTGAAAAACTTTCGATGAATCTCCTCAAATCCCTGGCTGCGGTCAGCTCCATCACCATGGTGTCGCGGGTGCTGGGCTTCGTTCGTGACACCATCCTGGCGCGTATCTTCGGTGCCGGGGTGGCCACCGACGCCTTCTTCATCGCCTTCAAACTGCCCAACCTGCTGCGGCGGATCTTTGCCGAGGGTGCGTTTTCCCAGGCCTTCGTGCCGATCCTCGCCGAATACAAGACCCAGCAGGGCGAGGAGGCCACGCGCACCTTCATTGCCTATGTCTCGGGCCTGCTGACCCTGGTCCTGGCACTGGTCACCGCCGTGGGTATCCTCGCCGCGCCCTGGATCGTCTGGGCCACCGCACCGGGTTTCGTCGACAGCGCGGAAAAGTTCCAGCTCACCACCGACCTGCTGCGGGTGACCTTTCCTTATATATTGTTGATCTCGCTGTCGTCCCTGGCCGGCGCCATCCTCAATACCTGGAACCGTTTCTCGGTCCCGGCTTTTGTGCCGACCCTGCTCAACGTCGCGATGATCTTCTTCGCGTTGTTCCTCACTCCCTACTTCGATCCGCCGGTGATGGCCCTCGGCTGGGCGGTACTGGCCGGTGGTCTTTTGCAGCTCGTCTACCAACTGCCGCACCTGAAGAAAATCGGCATGCTCGTACTGCCGCGGGTGAACCTGCGCAACACCGGGGTCTGGCGCGTGCTGAAACAGATGCTGCCGGCGATCCTCGGGGTTTCGGTCAGCCAGATCTCGCTGATCATCAACACTATCTTCGCCTCGTTCCTGGTCGCCGGCTCGGTGTCCTGGATGTACTACGCCGACCGCCTGATGGAACTGCCCTCCGGCGTTCTGGGCGTCGCGCTGGGCACCATCCTCCTGCCGACCTTGGCCAAGACCTACGCCAACAAGGACCGCCAGCAATACTCGCAGATCCTCGACTGGGGCTTGCGCCTGTGCTTCCTCCTGGTGCTGCCGTGTTCCCTGGCCCTGGCAATCCTCTCCGAGCCTTTGACCGTAGCCCTGTTCCAGTACGGCAAATTCAGCGCCTTTGACGCGCAGATGACCCAGCGCGCGCTGATCGCCTACTCGGTGGGTCTTCTCGGCATCATCATGATCAAGGTCCTGGCCCCCGGCTTCTATGCCCAGCAGAACATCCGCACGCCGGTAAAGATCGCGATTTTCACCCTGATCTCGACGCAACTGCTCAACCTGGTGTTCATCGGCCCGCTGCAGCATGCCGGCCTGGCCCTGGCGATCAGCGTCGGCGCCTGCCTGAATGCCGGCCTGCTGTACTGGAAACTGCGCCAGCAGCGCCTGTTCGAGCCGCAGCCGGGCTGGACCGGCTTCCTGTTCAAACTGGTGATCGCGGTACTACTGATGTCCGCCGTGCTGCTGGTCGGTATGCATTTCATGCCGCCATGGGAAGAAGGGCAGATGTTGATGCGCTTCCTGCGCCTCGGTGCCCTGATCGCCGCCGGCGTGGTGACCTATTTCGGCAGCCTGTTCCTGTTTGGCTTCCGTCCCCGGGACTTCGCCCGCAAGGCGCTGCACTGACGGACGGCGCGGGCCGGGCGTCGGTTTTGCACAATCGGCGTCCCGGCATCGCGCTGCTGCCTGTCGTCAGCGCCCGGGTGTGGTTATAATCGACCACTTTATGAGCAAGAAGCGCGTTATGCAGCTGGTTCGAGGCCTTCAAAACCTTCGCCCCCGGCATCGGGGCTGCGTTGCTACTATCGGCAACTTCGACGGAGTTCACCGCGGTCACCAGGCTATCCTGGCGCGTCTGCGTGAGCGAGCGGCGGAGCTGGGCGTACCCAGCTGCGTGGTGATTTTCGAACCACAGCCGCGCGAGTACTTTGCTCCGGAGACCGCTCCGGCACGTCTGGCCCGGCTGCGCGATAAGGTCGCCCTGCTGGCGGCCGAGGGCGTCGACCGGGTCCTGTGCCTGGCCTTCAACCATCGCCTGAGCAAGCTCAGCGCTGACGAGTTTGTCGAGACCATCCTGGTCGACGGCCTCGGCGTGAAGCACCTCGAAGTCGGTGACGACTTCCGCTTCGGCTGCGACCGCCTGGGCGACTTCGCCTTCCTGCAGGACGCAGGCCAGCGCCACGGCTTCACCGTGGAGGCGGCCCAGACTGTCGAGCTGGACGGCCTGCGGGTCAGCAGTACCCAGGTCCGCGACGCCCTGGCCGCAGCGGACTTCGCCTTGGCCGACCGCCTGCTGGGGCGACCGTTCCGCATCCGCGGGCGTGTCCTGCACGGTCAGAAGCTGGCCCGGCAACTGGGCACGCCGACTGCCAACGTACAACTCAAGCGTCGCCGTGTGCCGCTGAGCGGGGTCTACCTGGTCAGCGTGGAGATCGACGGCAAGGACTGGCCGGGTGTCGCCAACATCGGCGTGCGCCCGACTGTTGCCGGTGACGGCAGCGCCCACCTGGAAGTGCATTTGCTGGATTTCGCCGGTGATCTCTATGGCCGGCGCCTGACGGTGGAATTCCACCACAAGCTGCGCGACGAGCAGCGCTTCGCCTCCCTGGAGGCGCTCAAGTCGGCGATCGATGCGGATATCGCCGCCGCACGTGCCCATTGGCACGCTCAACCGCTAACGAAGAGCCTGAAATGACCGACTATAAAGCCACGCTAAACCTTCCGGACACCGCCTTCCCCATGAAGGCCGGCCTGCCACAGCGCGAACCGCAGATCCTGCAGCGCTGGGACAGTATTGGCCTGTACCAGAAGCTGCGCGAAATTGGCAAGGATCGTCCGAAGTTCGTCCTGCACGACGGCCCGCCCTATGCCAACGGCAAGATCCATATCGGTCATGCGCTCAACAAGATCCTCAAGGACATGATCATCCGCTCCAAGACCCTGTCCGGTTTTGACGCACCATACGTCCCGGGCTGGGACTGCCACGGCCTGCCGATCGAGCACAAGGTCGAGGTGACCCACGGCAAGCACCTGACTGCGGACAAGACCCGCGAGCTTTGCCGTGCCTACGCCGCCGAGCAGATCGAAGGTCAGAAGGCCGAGTTCATCCGCCTGGGCGTTCTGGGTGACTGGGACAACCCGTACAAGACCATGAGCTTCGCCAACGAGGCCGGCGAAATCCGTGCCCTGGCCGAGATGGTCAAGCATGGCTTCGTGTTCAAGGGCCTGAAGCCGGTGAACTGGTGCTTCGATTGCGGTTCGGCACTGGCCGAGGCCGAAGTCGAGTACGCCGACAAGAAATCCCAGACCATCGACGTCGCCTTCCGCGTTGCCGACGAAGACAAACTGGCCGCGGCCTTCGGCCTCTCCACACTGGGCAAGCCAGCGTCTATCGTGATCTGGACCACCACCCCGTGGACCATCCCGGCCAACCAGGCGCTGAACATCCATCCTGAGTTCACCTACGCCCTGGTCGACGTCGGCGACAAGCTGCTGGTCCTCGCCGAGGAACTGGTCGAATCCTGCCTGAAGCGTTTCTCGCTGGAAGGTTCGGTGATCGCCACCGCCCCGGGCTCGGCCCTGGAACTGATCAACTTCCGTCACCCGCTGTACGACCGCCTGTCGCCGGTGTACCTGGCCGACTACGTCGAACTGGGCGCCGGTACCGGCGTGGTGCACTCCGCGCCGGCCTACGGTGAGGACGACTTCGTCACCTGCAAGCGCTATGGCATGGTCAACGACGACATCCTGACCCCGGTGCAGAGCAACGGCGTCTATGTCGACTCCCTGGAGTTCTTCGGCGGCCAGTTCATCTGGAAGGCCAACCCGCACATCGTCGACAAGCTGGCCGAAGTCGGCGCGCTGATGTTCACCGAGACCATCAGCCACAGCTACATGCACTGCTGGCGCCACAAGACCCCGCTGATCTACCGCGCCACCGCGCAGTGGTTCGTCGGCATGGACAAGCAGCCGGACAACGGCAACACCCTGCGCGAACGCGCGCTCAAAGCTATCGAAGACACCAGGTTCGTCCCGGCCTGGGGCCAGGCGCGCCTGCACTCGATGATCGCCAACCGTCCCGACTGGTGCATCTCGCGCCAGCGCAACTGGGGCGTGCCGATCCCGTTCTTCCTCAACAAGCAGACTGGCGAGCTGCACCCGCGCACCGTCGAACTGATGGAAGAAGTGGCCAAGCGCGTCGAACAGGAAGGCATCGAGGCCTGGTTCAAGATGGACGCCGCTGAACTGCTCGGTGACGAGGCCGCCCAGTACGACAAGATCGCCGACACCCTCGACGTCTGGTTCGACTCCGGTACCACCCACTGGCACGTGCTGCGTGGCTCGCACAACATCGGCCACGAGACTGGCCCGCGCGCCGACCTGTATCTGGAAGGTTCCGACCAGCACCGCGGCTGGTTCCACTCGTCGCTGCTGACCGGTTGCGCCATCGACAACCACGCGCCGTACCGCGAGCTGCTGACCCACGGTTTCACCGTCGACGAAAACGGCCGCAAGATGTCCAAGTCGCTGGGCAACACCATCGAGCCGCAGAAGGTCAACGACACCCTGGGTGCCGACATCCTGCGTCTGTGGGTGTCCGCCACCGACTACTCCGGCGAGATGGCGGTTTCCGAGCAGATCCTCCAGCGCAGCGCCGATGCCTATCGCCGCATCCGCAACACAGCGCGCTTCCTGCTCTCCAACCTGTCCGGCTTCGACCCGGCCCGTGACTTGCTGCCGGCCGAAGACATGCTGGCCCTGGACCGCTGGGCCGTCGACCGTACCCTGCTGCTGCAGCGCGAGCTGGAAGAGCACTACGGTGAATACCGTTTCTGGAACGTTTACTCGAAGATCCACAACTTCTGCGTGCAGGAGCTGGGTGGCTTCTACCTCGACATCATCAAGGACCGTCAGTACACCACCGGCGCCAACAGCGTCGCACGGCGCTCCTGCCAGACCGCGCTGTACCACATCGCCGAAGCGCTGGTGCGCTGGATCGCGCCGATCCTGTCGTTCACCGCAGACGAGTTGTGGCAGTACCTTCCGGGCGAGCGCAACGAATCGGTGATGCTCAATACCTGGTACCAGGGCCTGACCGAGCTGCCGCAAGGCACCGAGCTGGACCGCGCCTACTGGGACCGCGTGATGGCGGTGAAGACCGCAGTCAACAAGGAACTGGAGAACCAGCGTTCGGCCAAGGCCATCGGTGGCAACCTGCAGGCCGAAGTGACCCTGTTCGCCGACGAGTCTCTGGGCAACGATCTGACCAAGCTGGGCAACGAGCTGCGCTTCGTTCTGATCACCTCCGCCGCCAGCGTTGCGCCGTTCGTCGAAGCGCCGGCCGATGCGGTGGTCACCGAAGTGGCTGGCCTCAAGCTGAAAGTGGTCAAGTCCGGTCACGCCAAGTGCGGCCGTTGCTGGCACTTCCGCGCCGATGTCGGTGTAAACCCGGAGCATCCGGAAATCTGCGGTCGCTGCGTCGACAACATCAGCGGCAATGGCGAGGTGCGTCACTATGCCTAACGTCGCTGCGGGGCGCTTCGGGCGCCTTGCCTGGCTGTGGCTGAGCGTGCTGGTCCTGGTCCTCGACCAGGCCAGCAAGTTTTACTTCGAAGGTTCGCTGAGCCTGTACCAGCAGATCGTGGTCATTCCCGACTACTTCAGCTGGACCCTGGCCTACAACACCGGCGCGGCGTTCAGCTTCCTGGCTGACAGCTCTGGCTGGCAGCGCTGGCTGTTCGCCCTGATTGCCGTGGTGGTCAGCGCAGTGCTGGTGATCTGGCTCAAGCGCCTGGGACGTAATGAAACCTGGCTGGCGATCGCGCTGGCCCTGGTCCTCGGCGGCGCCCTGGGCAACCTGTATGACCGTATCGTTCTCGGCCATGTGATCGACTTCATCCTCGTCCACTGGCAGAACCGCTGGTACTTCCCGGCCTTCAACCTGGCCGACAGCGCCATCTCCGTCGGTGCGGTGATGCTGGCGCTGGATATGTTCAAGAGCAAAAAGTCCGGAGAACCTGTCCATGAGTGACATCCGTATCGGCCAGAACACCGAAGTCACCCTGCACTTCGCGCTGCATCTGGAAAACGGCGATACCGTCGACAGCACCTTCGACAAGGCGCCAGCAGTGTTCAAGGTCGGCGACGGCAACCTCTTGCCCGGTTTCGAGGCGGCGATCTTCGGCTTCAAGGCCGGTGACAAGCGCAACGTCACCGTCGCCCCGGAAAATGCCTTCGGTCAGCCCAACCCGCAGAACGTGCAGATCATGCCACGCTCGCAGTTCCAGGACATGGAGCTGTCCGAAGGGCTGCTGGTCATCTTCAACGATGCGGCCAACGCCGAGCTGCCGGGCGTGGTGAAAGCCTTCGATGATGCCCAGGTGACCGTCGACTTCAACCACCCGCTGGCTGGCAAGACCCTGAGCTTCGAGGTGGAGATCCTCGACGTGAAGGCCCTCTGAGCCGGGAGTTCCTCATGCAGATCAAACTCGCCAACCCCCGTGGCTTCTGTGCCGGCGTGGACCGGGCGATCGAAATCGTCAATCGCGCGCTGGAAGTCTTCGGTCCGCCGATCTACGTCCGCCACGAAGTGGTGCACAACAAGTTCGTCGTCGAAGACCTGCGTGCTCGTGGCGCCATCTTTGTCGAAGAGCTGGACCAGGTGCCGGACGACGTCATCGTCATCTTCAGCGCCCATGGCGTTTCCCAGGCTGTGCGCCAGGAAGCGGCTGGCCGCGGCCTGAAGGTGTTCGACGCCACCTGCCCGCTGGTGACCAAGGTGCATATCGAAGTCGCGCGCTACAGCCGGGATGGCAAGGAATGCATCCTTATCGGCCACGCCGGGCACCCGGAAGTCGAAGGCACCATGGGCCAGTACGACGACAGCAATGGCGGCTCCATCTACCTGGTCGAAGACGAGGAAGATGTCGCCCGTTTGCAAGTGCGCAACCCTGAGAAGCTGGCCTTCGTGACCCAGACCACCCTGTCGATGGACGACACCAGTCGCGTTATTGATGCTCTGCGCGCGCGCTTCCCGAGCATCGGCGGGCCGCGCAAGGACGACATCTGCTACGCCACCCAGAACCGTCAGGACGCGGTCAAGCAACTGGCGGACGAGTGCGACGTGGTGCTGGTGGTCGGCAGTCCGAACAGTTCCAACTCCAACCGCCTGCGCGAGCTGGCGGAGCGTATGTCTACCCCGGCCTACCTGATCGACGGCGCAGAAGACCTGCAACGTGGCTGGTTCGATGGTGTGGAGCGGATCGGTATCACCGCCGGTGCCTCGGCACCGGAAGTGCTGGTACGTGGCGTGATCCAGCAACTGCGCGACTGGGGTGCTGCTGGCGCGGAAGAGCTGGACGGGCGCGAGGAGAATGTCACCTTCTCCATGCCCAAGGAATTGCGCGTACGCACTGTCAGCTGATGTCCCTGTCGCACCGCAGCTGCCTGGGCTGTACGTGGTGCAAGCTGATTCGGCCGCTGGGTGCCACCCGCACGTGAAACAGCCTTTCCTGTCCGGGTGCCCCGCATATCAGCAGGGTCCCGGCCTGGAAGGCCCCTCCATCGCGCAGTGGTACGCCCAGCCCGCTGAAGCGCACTTTCCGCGCTACCGGTTGATTGCCGATCACCCTGATTCCCCCCTTCGTTGAATACTCTCGTAACAACGGCGCCTCCCCCTGTTCCGGCAGCATCTGCCAGCCCTTGCTCCAGTCACCCTCCAATGCTTGCAGCACAACCACCTGGTTACGCAGCAGGGCCTCACTGCGCGTGGCTCTCAGGGCCTGGGCGAGGCTCTCGGCAATGGCCTGCTGTTGCAGGTCGTGGCTCATCTTTTTGTAGGTCGACGTGCCCAGCTGTGTCAGCAAGGTCATCAGGCCCACGGCGAACAGCATCTGGATCAGTGTTACTCCCTGTTGCTTCATCGTGCGTTCCTCCCTGGAAGTGCTTCGCTTAGGTTCCAGTGGCGGCCCGGTGGATGTCGAGTCAGCCGGTTTTGCACAACGTTTCGGGGAAATTTCGCAGGAGGCGGATATGGCAAGGAAGCGGCAGCGGGGGCTGACCCTGATCGAGGTGATGGTGGCGCAGGTGCTGGTAGCGCTCGGGTTGTTGGGGGCGGCAGGTTTGCAATTGCGTTCGGCGCAAGGGACCGACAGCGCGCGGATGGTCAGCCAGGCCGCCTTTATCGCTCATGGCATGCAGGAGCGGGCTCGTTCGAAGCGCGGCGTAAATGGGACGGATGAAATCGAGTTTCAACGGCAGGTTGAGGCCTTCGCTGGCGCTTCGGGGCGAGGCGTGGTGCGTGGAAATGGCGTGTTGGTGAGCTGGAGCGATAAGCGCGGAGAGGGCGGGGAGCGCTCACTCGAACTGGGAGCATCACGATGAGATCGGCCGCCGGATTCAGCCTGATCGAAGTGCTGCTCGCCATGAGCCTGGGCTTGCTGCTGTTGCTGGCCGGCAGCCGGGTGTTCATCGGTGCCTTGCACAGTTGGAAAGTACAGGAGGTGGCCGCACGGTTGCAGGAGGATGCGCGCTTCGTGCTGCATCGCATCGCCGGGGACATTCGCATGTCGGGAATGTTTGGTTGCTTGCGCCTGGAGGCCGGTAACTTTCCCGATGCTGCTACCGCATTGCTGTTCAAGCAGCCGTTCAGGCTTGAGCGGACAAAGGATGGGGGATTGCAAGGCCTGACCTTGATCGGTGCCCAATGGGGGGAGCTGGCGGGCGCTCCGGACTGGACGCTGGTGACCGATTGCCGGACTGAGGCCGTTGTCGCCCATAAGCGCGCAAGTCCTGGTCCTGGTCAGTTCGCGATCCCCATCCGGCAACAGGTCTATCGATTCGTTGACCGCAGCCTGCGACTCGGCAGTGCGGGCGGCAATGCAGTGCTGGTCGACAACGTCGGTGGTTTCGATGTTCGCCGGGATGATGATCGAGTGATGCTCAGCCTTACGCTGGAAGACCCCGAGAAGCGTGTACGACCGCAAACCTATGAACTGACGGCAGTGCTACGCAATGGCCAATGACCGACGACGGCAGCATGGTGCCGTGCTGGTGCTGACCATGGTCCTGTTGGTACTGCTGGGCATCCTCGGCCTGCTGGCGATGCAGGCCAGCATTCAGCAGACTCGCATGGCCGGTAACCTCCTGGCCTCGTTGCAGGCCTTCGAAACGGCAGAACATGTACTGCGTACCGCCGAAAACCATCTTCCTGGTACGACGCCGCCCGGCTGGCACCTGTTGGGCGCGGGACGCTACCAGATCGAAGACCTCGGCCAGACCCGCAAGGCCGTGAGCATACCCAAGGACCAGGTAGTCACCCTGCTGCGCATCACCGCCATCGGCGAGGCACGGCAGGCCCGCATCACCTTGCAAAGCGTGGTGGCCTGGCCGCTCTTGCCGGACGGCGGACCCGCCCGCCGCCTCTTCTGGCGCCAACTATCGGAGGAACCTTGATGCAGCGCACACAGAGCGGCCTGAGCCTGATCGAAGTGTTGATTGTCGCCGCGCTGGTCGGCATGCTGGCGAGCATTGCCTACCCCAGCTACAGCGAAATGGTCCGCAAGGCCGCGCGCACGGAAATAGCCGGGATCCTGTACGAAAGCGCGCAGCACCTGGAGCAGCATCATTCCCGGACCGGTCGCTACCTCGACTCCGACGCGGCGAGCGTCTTGTTGCCGGATGGAAATGCCCATTACAGCCTGCATGCCCGGCGCGAAGCCGACAGCTACCTGCTGAGCGCCAACCGGCGCCCGGGTGGTGTCATGGCCTTCGATGCCTGCGGCGACTTCGAACTCGATCATCGTGGCGTCAGGTCCAATCCGGGCGGCAGCACGGATGCCGGTGCCTGCTGGGGCGGTTGAAGTCATTTATTCGGGTACTGGATCTACAGATGACCAAGCAAGTAGTGATTGTGGGGGGCGGGGTGATTGGCCTGCTGACGGCGTTCAACCTGGCAGCGAACGTCGATCGGGTGATCGTCTGCGACAAGGGCGAGCTGGGTGGGGAATCGTCCTGGGCCGGTGGTGGTATTGTCTCGCCGCTCTATCCGTGGCGCTACAGTCCGGCAGTGACCGCTCTGGCGCACTGGTCGCAGGATTTCTATCCACAACTGGGTGATCGACTGCATGCCAGCACCAGCATCGACCCGCAGGTACATGTCACTGGCCTGTACTGGCTGGACCTGGATGACGAAGCCGAGGCCCTGGCCTGGGCGCAGCGCGAGGGGCGGCCGCTGAGCAAGGTAGCGGTGTCCGAAGCCTATGCCGCGGTGCCCGTTCTGGGGCCGGGTTTCGCCAGCGCGGTGTATATGGCGGGGGTTGCAAATGTGCGCAATCCGCGGCTGCTGAAGTCGCTCAAGGCCGCGTTGCAGGCGCTGCCCAATGTCACCCTCAAGGAGCATTGCGGTATCACCGGTTTCATCCGCGAAGGCGAACGTATTGCCGGGGTGCAGACGGTCGACGGCGCGATTCCTGCCGATGACGTGGTGCTGACGGCTGGGGCCTGGAGTGGCGACCTGCTGCGCCCGCTTGGCTTCAAACTGCCGGTGGAGCCGGTCAAGGGCCAGATGATTCTGTTCAAATGCGCTGAGGATTTCCTGCCGAGCATGGTCCTGGCCAAAGGCCGCTATGCGATTCCGCGCCGCGACGGGCATAT
This sequence comes from Pseudomonas sp. Con_6, assembly GCF_059379395.1. NCBI lineage: Bacteria > Pseudomonadati > Pseudomonadota > Gammaproteobacteria > Pseudomonadales > Pseudomonadaceae > Pseudomonas > Pseudomonas sp. Con_6. The sequence goes on from NZ_CM182011.1 coordinate 1,071,714, forward strand.
CCTCGTGGGTAGTACTCTGGAGTACGCCGGCTACGACAAGACGCCGACCGACGAAGCCTTGGCCAGCCTGCGTGCTTCGGCGGTCGAGTTGCTACCGGCGCTGGCCGATGCCACGCTCGTGGGGCATTGGGCGGGCCTGCGCCCGGGCTCGCCGGAAGGTGTGCCGTACATCGGTCGTGTGCCGGGTTGTGAAGGGCTATGGCTGAACTGCGGGCACTACCGCAACGGCCTGGTGCTGGCACCAGCGTCCTGCCAGTTGTTCGCCGACCTGATCAACGGTCGTGCGCCGATCATCGATCCGGCGCCCTATGCGCCAGCGGGACGTTTGCAAGCCCAGTGAAGCGAAGGACCTCAGCGCTTGTCGCTGGGGCCTTGTTCCAGATGAGCCGTGCTGCAATACCACTCGTTGCCACGGTGCAGGGCGCGGTCATTGGGCAGGTGCACGCCGCAATGGGCGCAACGCACCATCTTCAGCGTGGTGTCCTGGGAAGCATTGGAGGAAGAGGCGGCATTGCCAGCCTTGAACTTGCGCCACAGCCAGAACGCGGCGGCGATCAGGGCGATCCAGAAAAGTAGGCGAACCATGGTGTCCAGCTTATTTCGACGAAGATGCGCCAGTGTAGAAGAGCCACCAGGCGCGGCCAATAAAAAAGGGAAGCCCAAGCTTCCCTTTTTTATATTCCGTTGCGATCAGTCAAACACGCCGAAGGTCATGTAGCTGAACCAGGAACGGTCATCGTTGTTGCCGGCGGCTTCGTGATGATCTTCCTGGACGGCGTCGCCGTCTTTCGGTAGCAGATCTTCAGGAATGGCTTCCTTGGCGTCTTCGTATTGCTTGATCACGTCCTGGTTGGCGCGGGTCTCACCCGGCGGCAGAGGCGTGGCGGTGTTGATCAGGCCGAGGGTAGCCTTGGACAGCCAGCCGCGGTTGTCGGCTTCTTCCTGGCGAGGCACGAACTGGCCATCGACCAGGCTCGGGTGGTTCGGGTAGTTCAGCTTCAGGGTTTCCAGGCTGGTGGCTGCCAGGTCGTCCAGATGCATGCGCTGGTAGGCCTCGGTCATCACCGCCAGGCCGTCACCGACCGATGGGGTTTCCTGGAAGTTCTCCACCACGTAGCGACCACGGTTGGCTGCTGCGACGTAGGCCTGGCGGGTCAGGTAGTAGTCGGCGACGTGAATCTCGTAGGAGGCCAGCAGGTTGCGCAGGTAGATCATGCGCTGCTTGGCATCCGGTGCGTAGCGGCTGTTCGGGAAGCGGCTGGTCAACTGGGCGAACTCGTTGTAGGAGTCGCGGGCGGCACCCGGGTCACGCTTGGTCATGTCCAGCGGCAGGAAGCGCGCCAGCAAGCCGCGGTCCTGGTCGAAGGAGGTCAGGCCCTTAAGGTAGTAGGCGTAGTCGACGTTCGGGTGCTGCGGGTGCAGGCGAATGAAACGCTCGGCGGCGGACTTGGCGGCCTCCGGCTCGGCATTCTTGTAGTTCGCGAAGATCAGTTCCAGCTGCGCCTGATCGGCGTAGCGACCGAATGGATAGCGCGACTCCAGGGCCTTCAGCTTGGCTGTGGCGCTGGTGTAGCTGTGGTTGTCCAGGTCGGCCTGCGCCTGCTGGTACAGCTCGGCTTCGCTCAGGTTTTCGTCGACGACTTCCTTCGAAGAACAAGCAGCGGTGAGTCCGAGGATGGCGATCAGCAGCAGGTGTTTCACTTGCATGGCGGCTTGCGTCCCTATGACGGCCGCTGTCTTGGGCACGGCCGTCCTGTTATGATGAGCACCCCGCGGCGCACACCCGGGGTAAAAGACGCCGTATTTAACCACAAGCGCGCAGCCGAAACCAAAGGCTGTGCCGTCGCCTTGTCAGAGCATGTCCGAGATCATTCAACTTAGCGCAGAGGTGCCGTCCGAAATGGGCGGTCAACGCCTCGATCAGGTCGCCGCCCAACTCTTCGCCGAGCACTCGCGCTCGCGCCTTTCCGCCTGGATCAAAGAAGGCCAGCTGACCGTGGACGGCAACGTCATGCGGCCGCGGGACATCGTCCACGGCGGCGCCGTGCTGGCGCTGGAAGCCGAGCAGGAGGCCCAGGGCGAGTGGGTTGCCCAGGACATCGAACTGGACATCGTCTACGAGGACGACCAGATCCTGGTGATCAACAAGCCCGCCGGGCTGGTGGTCCACCCGGCGGCAGGCCATGCCGATGGCACCTTGCTCAATGCCTTGCTGCATCACGTGCCGGACATCGTCAATGTCCCGCGCGCCGGCATCGTCCATCGCCTCGACAAGGACACCACCGGTCTGATGGTGGTGGCCAAGACCCTGCAGGCGCAGACCAGCCTGGTCGCCCAGTTGCAGAGCCGCAGCGTCAGCCGCGTCTATGAATGCATCGTGGTCGGCGTGGTCACCGCAGGCGGCAAGATCGACGCAGCGATCGGTCGTCACGGCGGCCAGCGCCAGCGCATGGCGGTGACAGAGGGCGGCAAGCCGGCGGTCAGTCACTATCGCGTGCTCGAGCGCTTCCGCTCCCATACCCACGTGCGGGTCAAGCTGGAAACCGGGCGTACCCACCAGATTCGCGTGCACATGGCCCACGTCAACTTCCCGCTGGTCGGCGATCCTGTCTACGGTGGTCGCTTCCGCATTCCACCTGCGGCCAGTCCGACGATGGTCGAGGCAGTCAAGACCTTCCCGCGCCAGGCCCTGCATGCGCGCTTCCTGGAACTGGAGCATCCGGTGACCGGACAACGCATGAAATGGCAATCGCCGCTGCCGGATGACTTCGTCTGGCTGCTGTCGCTGCTCAAGCAGGACCGCGAGGCCTTCATCGGATGAGCGACCTGACCCCCAGCCTGCTGATCCCGGACTGGCCCGCGCCAGCCGGGGTACGTGCCTGCGTGACCACGCGGGCGGGCGGGGTCAGTCATGCTCCCTACGACAGCTTCAACCTCGGTGATCATGTCGGCGATGCGCCGGACGCGGTAGCCGAGAATCGCCGGCGCCTGACCGCCGAATGCACCGCCCGGCCGGCCTGGCTCAAGCAGGTACATGGCCTGGACGTGGCCTATGCCGATCCCGAGGTCATCGCCGAAGCCGACGCTAGCTGGACCGATACCCCTGGCATCGCCTGCACCGTGATGACCGCCGATTGCCTGCCTGCGCTGTTCTGCGACCGTGCCGGTACCCGCGTCGCCGCAGCCCATGCGGGCTGGCGCGGCTTGGTAGGCGGGGTGCTGGAAGCGACCCTGGATACCCTGGCGCTCGATCCGGCCGACGTGCTGGTCTGGCTTGGCCCGGCCATCGGCCCGCAGGCCTTCGAGGTCGGCGCCGAGGTCCGTGACGCCTTCATTGCCGTTCATCCGCAAGCCGATGCCGCCTTCGTGCCAGGCGTGCAACCGGGCAAGTTCATCGCCGACATCTATGCCCTGGCGCGCATCCGCCTCGCCGCGCGTGGTGTCACGGCTGTCTACGGCGGTGGCGACTGCACCGTGACCGACCCTCGCTTCTTCTCCTACCGCCGGGCTTCAACCACCGGCCGCTTCGCTTCGCTGATCTGGCTTGCGCCCCGCTGACCTGGATCAAGCCAGCTACGCTTGAAACTTCCAGAATCATCCGCATCTAGTGTGGTATCTCAGGCAGGCTTCTCTTCATCAGGTGTGTCCATCGCTCCGGCCTGCCCTTTAAAGGAAGGTAACTCATGCGTATAGACCGTTTGACCAGCAAGTTACAGCTGGCGTTATCCGATTCCCAATCCTTGGCCGTGGGCATGGATCATCCGGCCATCGAGCCCGCGCACCTCTTGCAGGCGCTCATCGATCAGCAGGGCGGCTCGATCAAGCCGCTGCTGATGCAGGTCGGCTTCGATGTTCCCAGCCTGCGCACCGCGCTGGGCAAGGAGCTCGACCAGCTACCGAAAATCCAGAACCCCACCGGCGACGTCAATATGTCGCAGGACCTTGCACGCCTGCTCAACCAGGCCGACCGCCTGGCCCAGCAGAAGGGCGACCAGTTCATTTCCAGTGAACTGGTGCTGCTCGCCGCCATGGACGAGAACAGCAAGCTGGGCAAGTTGCTGCTCGGCCAGGGCGTGACCAAGAAGGCCCTGGAGAATGCCATCAGCAACCTGCGTGGCGGCGAGGCGGTGAATGACCCCAACGCCGAGGAGTCGCGCCAGGCCCTGGACAAGTACACCATCGACCTGACCAAGCGCGCGGAGGAAGGCAAGCTCGACCCGGTGATCGGCCGTGACGACGAGATCCGCCGCACCGTGCAGGTCCTGCAACGGCGGACCAAGAACAACCCGGTGCTGATCGGTGAGCCTGGCGTGGGCAAGACCGCCATCGCCGAAGGCCTGGCCCAGCGCATCATCAATGGCGAAGTGCCGGATGGCCTGAAAGGCAAGCGCCTGCTGTCCCTGGACATGGGCGCGCTGATCGCTGGCGCCAAGTTCCGCGGTGAGTTCGAGGAACGCCTCAAGGCGCTGCTTAACGAGCTTTCGAAGCAGGAAGGGCAGATCATCCTGTTCATCGACGAACTGCACACCATGGTCGGCGCCGGCAAGGGCGAGGGCTCCATGGATGCTGGCAACATGCTCAAGCCGGCTCTGGCCCGTGGCGAGCTGCATTGCGTCGGTGCCACCACGCTGAACGAATACCGCCAGTACATCGAGAAGGACGCGGCCCTGGAGCGGCGTTTCCAGAAGGTATTGGTAGAGGAGCCGAGCGAGGAGGACACCATCGCGATCCTCCGCGGCCTGAAGGAGCGCTACGAGGTACACCACAAGGTGGCGATTACCGACGGCGCGATCATTGCCGCGGCCAAGCTCAGCCACCGCTATATCACTGACCGCCAACTGCCGGACAAGGCCATCGACCTGATCGACGAGGCCGCCAGTCGCATCCGCATGGAGATCGACTCCAAGCCGGAAGTGCTCGACCGCCTGGAGCGTCGCCTGATCCAGCTCAAGGTGGAGTCCCAGGCGCTGAAGAAGGAAGACGACGAAGCGGCGATCAAGCGTCTGGAGAAGCTCACCGAGGAAATCGCTCGCCTGGAGCGTGAATACGCTGACCTGGAAGAGGTGTGGACCTCTGAGAAAGCCGAAGTGCAGGGCTCGGCGCAGATCCAGCAGAAGATCGAACAGGCGCGCCAGGAGCTGGAGTCCGCCCGGCGCAAAGGCGACCTCAGCCGCATGGCCGAGCTGCAATATGGGGTGATCCCGGACCTGGAGCGCAGCCTGCAGATGGTCGACCAGCATGGCAAGTCGGAAAACCAGCTGCTGCGCAACAAGGTCACCGAGGAAGAAATCGCCGAAGTGGTGTCGAAGTGGACCGGTATCCCGGTGGCCAAGATGCTCGAAGGCGAGCGGGAAAAGCTGCTGAAGATGGAAAGCCTGTTGCACGAGCGGGTGATCGGCCAGGAAGAAGCCGTGGTGGCCGTGGCCAACGCGGTACGGCGTTCTCGCGCCGGGCTGTCCGACCCGAACCGGCCGAGCGGCTCGTTCCTCTTCCTCGGCCCGACCGGTGTCGGCAAGACCGAGCTGTGCAAGGCACTGGCGGAGTTCCTTTTCGATACCGAGGAGGCCATGGTGCGCATCGACATGTCCGAGTTCATGGAGAAACACTCCGTGGCACGCCTGATCGGTGCACCACCAGGCTATGTCGGCTATGAAGAGGGCGGCTACCTGACCGAGGCCGTGCGGCGCAAACCTTACTCGGTGGTGCTGCTGGACGAGGTGGAAAAGGCTCATCCGGATGTGTTCAACGTGCTGTTGCAGGTGCTGGAAGACGGCCGTCTGACCGACAGCCATGGGCGTACCGTGGACTTCCGCAATACAGTGATCGTCATGACCTCGAACCTCGGTTCGGCACAGATCCAGGACCTGGTGGGCGACCGCGAGGCGCAGCGCGCCGCAGTGATGGACGCGGTGGGCTCGCATTTCCGGCCTGAATTCATCAACCGGATCGACGAAGTGGTGGTGTTCGAACCCTTGGGTCGCGAGCAGATCGCCGGTATCACGCAGATCCAGCTCGGCCGCCTGCGCAGCCGCCTGGCTGAGCGCGAGCTGAGCCTGGAGCTGAGCCCGGAAGCGCTCGACAAGCTGATCGCTGTCGGTTACGACCCGGTCTATGGTGCACGGCCGCTGAAACGGGCGATCCAGCGCTGGATCGAGAACCCGCTGGCGCAACTGATCCTGAGTGGTCGCTTCCTGCCGGGTACCTCGATCACGGCGAAGGTGGAAGGCGAGGACATCGTGTTCGCTTGAGTTTTCGCCAGTGAAATCAAGGCCTCGACATTCGAGGCCTTTTTTTCTTTGCATTTTCTGTCGAGTGCTTGTAAAGTGCGCCCCGCTGTAAGTCATCCCGGTTTTCCAGCAGTTTTGGAAATCTGAAAACAAGTTGCAAATCAGTAAGTTGAATGCAAATTGGGGGTTGACAAAGGTTTTGAAGGTTGTAGAATGACGCGCCTCAGAGACATGAACGCAGCGATGCACAAGGTCGAAGGGTTCGAAGCGGTAGTGATACAGCGTTCGAAATTGCAGTGCTGAAATTGATAGTTCCGCGATAGCTCAGTCGGTAGAGCAAATGACTGTTAATCATTGGGTCCCTGGTTCGAGTCCAGGTCGCGGAGCCAAATTTCAAACCGGGGTATAGCGCAGTCCGGTAGCGCGCCTGCTTTGGGAGCAGGATGTCAGGAGTTCGAATCCCCTTACCCCGACCATTTTTGGGTCGTTAGCTCAGTTGGTAGAGCAGTTGGCTTTTAACCAATTGGTCGTAGGTTCGAATCCTACACGACCCACCATTTTCGAGTCCGGTTCGCTGGATTTGGATCTTAAAAGGCTGGAACGCCATTAGCGCCCAGCCACTAAAAAGGCACCTTGATCGGTGTCTTTTTTTTACCGGGGTATAGCGCAGTCCGGTAGCGCGCCTGCTTTGGGAGCAGGATGTCAGGAGTTCGAATCCCCTTACCCCGACCATCTTCAGAAAAAGGGCACCTCATAGAGGTGCCCTTTTTCGTTTGTGCCTCGATCTTTTCCTGTTGCGCTCCCACCCCCGTTTTCACTACGGTTGGCGGCGCAGGGATAGCATTTAGCCATTTTCTCGTTTCGCCGGATCGGTCTCCGTGCGTTTCCCTGTGCCCATGGTGATCATGGCCGGCGGGGAGCCTGTCGTGCTCGCCTTATTTCGTTCCCGGCGAAACATGCAGGAGCATTCGCATGACAGGACTTCACCGACACCGTCCGGCCCGTCCGTTGGCCCTCACCACGCTGGCACTACTGTGCGCCGCTGCGACCGTCCAGGCAGCAGAGGAGCGGTCCTTCAGCAACCCGCCTTCCCTGGATCAATCCGTACCGACCCTGGAGACGATACGTGGGACGCTGCTGATGAAAAAGAGCGCACCCGACGAGACTGCGCCGAAGCAGCACGCCGGTAGCGAGCGGGCGCTCGACCTGGTGATCAGGGAGACGGATAACACGATCTACAACCCGGGTACCAAGACTTACGTCCCAGTCCGCCTGCGCAGTTACACCGGCGAGAAGGTCGACCCGCAGGTTCCCTTCGTCGCCCCGACCATCGACGCCACGCCTGGCGATACCGTGCGAATCAACCTCGATAACAGCCTCAAGCCTGAAGACAGCTGCACCCAGGCACCAAAGAACGTGAACAAGCCCCACTGTTTCAACGGCACCAACCTGCACTCCCACGGCCTCTGGGTCAGCCCGACCGGCAACAGCGACAACGTGCTGCTCAAGATCGATCCAGAGCAGAAATTCCAGTACGAATACAACATCCCGGCGGATCACCCTGCCGGCACCTTCTGGTATCACCCGCACCTCCACGGTTCCACCGCACTGCAGGTCGGTAGCGGCATGGCCGGGGCTCTGGTGATTCGTGGCGATCGCCTCCCGGAAGCCAACAAACAAGGCGAGATCGATCGCCACGGTGACATCGATACCCTGCTCAAGCCCATCAAGGGGCAGGCATTCCCGGAGCGTTTGCTGGTGTTGCAACAGATTCCCTACGCCTGTGTCGGTGACAACGGAAAGGGTCCGGTCAAGACGAAGACCATTGTTCAGGATGGCCAGGAGAAGACCGTCGTCGATTGGAGCTGCAACGAGGGCGAGATCGGGGTGGTGAAAGACTACATCCAGTTCAACCCGGGCGAGTGGCAACGGTCTGGCCGCTACACCAGCGTCAACGGCCTGGTGCAGCCCGTGTTCAAGGCACAGACGGGTGAAGTCCAGCGCTGGCGCCTGGTACACGCGGGTATCCGCGACACCATCAAGCTGAAATTCGTCAAGCTGGAGGCCAAGAAGCAACTGGCCCTGCTGAAGAGCCCGCAAAGCGATGCTGTCGAAGCCGCCAAGGAATTCATCGACCAGAATTGCACCGGCGAGGTCGTGCCTTACGAGGTCATCGCGGCGGACGGCCTGACCTATGCCAAGGCCCAGACCAAGGACGAACTGACTCTGCAACCTGGCTATCGGAATGACCTGCTGGTGTCCTTCCCGAGCGAGGGTGGCTACTGCGTGATCGATGCCTCGTCGGCGAAGACGGGCAGCGTGTCGCAGGAGAACAACGGCCCGCAGCTGTTGGGTTACGTCAAGGTCGAAGGCAAGTCGATCACCGATGGCAAGGATCACATCAAGAACGCGCTGATTGCCGCTGCCCAGCAGAACATGCCCAAGGGCGTCGTGCGCGACAAGGTGGTTGCTGACTTGAAGGACGATCTGCGCCTGACCAACTTCGTGCCGCATGCCACCATCGAGCCGACGGAGCTGAAGGGAGAACCGCAGAAGCTCGTGTTCAATATCTTCGCCGACAAGGACAACGTCACCCAGTTCGCCATCGGCGAGACAGCAGAAACGGCCAAGGCTTACCAGCCGGGTGTGGTCAACCGTGAGCTGAAACTGGGCGATGTACAGCAATGGCAGTTGCAGTCGGCGCTGGCCGGACACCCGTTCCATATCCACGTCAACCCGTTCCAGATCGAGAAAATCATCGGGCCGGATGGCAAGACCGACCTTAGCGAGCCGGGTGCCGTGGATACGGACGGGGACTCGCAGTACGCCGGCCTCAAGGGGGTCTGGAAAGACACGCTGTTCGTCAAGCCTGGGGTGAAAGACAAGACCGACCCGAACAAGCTCAACTACTACACCGTGTACGTCAACACCCGCTACGAGCGCTACATCGGCGAGTTCGTGCTGCACTGCCACATCCTTGACCACGAGGACCAGGGCATGATGCAGAACGTGCGGATTTCGCTGGATGGCCAAGGGGGGGATGCTCACAGCGCGCATCACTAAGGCAAAAAAACCGGGCCCTGATGGGCCCGGTTTCGTTTCACTCGATCAGTGCAGTTTCAATCGAGGTTCCGTACCTCGGCCAATACGGCTGCCCAGCATCAGCATCAAGGTCCGGAAGGTCCCATAGAGCGCCATCTGGTGCATCCGGTACAACGACACATAGAACATCCGCGCCAGCCAGCCTTCCAGCATCACGCTGCCGGTCAGGTTGCCCATCAGGTTGCCCACCGCCGAGAAGCGCGACAGCGAGACCAGCGAGCCGTAATCGCGATAGGCGTAGGTTGCCAGTTCCTTTCCTTCCAGGCGTGCCTTCAGACTCTTGGCCAGCAGCGAGGCCTGCTGGTGTGCGGCCTGGGCCCGCGGCGGCACGTTGCGGTCGCTGCCCGGTTGCGGGCAGGCGGCGCAGTCACCGAAAGCGAAGATGTCGTCATCCAGGGTCGTTTGCAGCGTAGGGCGTACCACTAACTGGTTGATCCGGTTGGTTTCCAGACCGTCGATGTCCTTGAGGAACGCCGGCGCGCGGATACCTGCGGCCCAGACCTTCAGGCCAGCCTCGATGACCTCGCCGTTGGCGGTCTTCAGGCAGTCAGCGGTGACTTCGCTGACTGCCGCATTGGTCATCACTTTCACCCCAAGCTTTTCCAGAGTCTGGTGCACCGGCACGCTGATACGTTCCGGCAGTGCCGGCAGGACTCGCGGGCCCGCCTCGATGATGGTGATGTGCATGTCTTGCGGCTTGATCCGGTCCAGGCCATAGGCCGCCAGCTCGTGGGCGGCGTGGTGCAGTTCGGCGGCCAGTTCGACCCCGGTGGCACCGGCGCCGACAATGGCGACACTGATCTTTTCCCGGGCCTGGTCGCCGGCATGGGCGCGCAGGTAGTGGTTCAGCAGTTGCTGGTGGAAGCGTTCGGCCTGCTTGCGGGTATCGAGGAACAGACAATGCTGGGCGGCGCCGAGAGTGCCGAAGTCGTTGGTATTGCTGCCGACGGCGATGACCAGGGTGTCGTAGGCCAGGGTGCGAGCAGGCAGGAGCTCGCGACCCTCTTCATCGAGGGTGGCGGCCAGCTGGATCTGTTTGCCTGCGCGGTCGAGACCGCTCATGCGGCCGAGCTGGAACTGGAAGTGATTCCACTTGGCCTGGGCCACGTAGTTCAGTTCGTCTTCCGAAGAGTTCAGCGAGCCGGCGGCCACTTCGTGCAGCAGGGGCTTCCAGATGTGGGTCAGGTTGGTGTCGACCAGGGTGATCTCGGCACTGCCTTTCTTACCCAGGGTCTTGCCCAGGCGGGTCGCCAGTTCCAGGCCGCCGGCGCCGCCGCCGACAATCACGATACGGTGAGTCATGGGGATATCTCATAAGGTTTACGGAATTCGGGTCCTGAGTGGCCGGCCGCGCGGGGCGGGCGGAGCGGGCGAGCGCGAGGCAGCTCATAGCACCAACATACTCAGGAGGCGGCTCAACAGGCCCAGACCCACGGTCACGCCGACCACCAGGACAAGGAGCAGCCACGGCCGGAAAGGCTTGCGCTCGACTTGATGGTGGGGGGCTTGCAGGTACTGATCGACACGTCGCTGGTCTTCGGGGGTCAGGCGGCTGGTCATGATGGCCTCGGCAGGTAGACGCTTGAGAGTGTGGGAAAGCTACAGGGTTCACTGTAGTCGTTTGCCACTGGCGTACCTGCCGGCAAAAACTGGGTTCGAGAGCGAATGATTGCGCTTTGTATCACCGCCGAAGGATTTATGCCATCCCGCTTTAGGGTTACGACCTCGAGGGCCTCATCGCTGGCAAGCCAGCATACAGGGACTGTGGTGCACGCGGACCTTGTGGGAGCTGGCTTGCCAGCGATGAGGTCCTTGCATACACAGAAAATCTCAGAGACTGATCCCCACATCGAACACAATGCTGCGCCCCAGATTACTGCGCAAAAACTCAGGCGCATCCGGATGGGCGAAGATCACCCGGGCAAAGGTCGGCCCCACCAGCGACAACGAGCGCCAGCCTTGGCGCAGGTACTCGGTTGGTGGCGGGAAGTGACTGTTCAGGTCCAGGGTCTCGCGCTTCAGGCTGGCGAAGGCGATGATGTCCAACTCGCCCAGGTCTAGTCCGCGCTCCCGGTAATTGTGCGCTTTCTTGCGCAAGGTCGGCGCCAGTCGCTGCAATAGCTCCGGCGCGCCGATCCGCCGCGGCCGCGCTTCGCGCCGTACCAACTGCGCCAGGGAAAACGCACTGCGCCGCCGCTGCAGTTCCTCGCGCCATTCGTCGTTCAGGCGGCGTCCTTCGTCCAGGACGAAAAACACTTCGAACGCCGCATCACGGAACAGCACGTCCGGCGGCTCCTGCCCGGCGGCGGTGAAGTCCTCGCTGCGGTAGGGAATGTTCAAGCCTTGCAGCAGACGCTGGCAGACCCAACGCTCGCGCTCCCATTTGCGGGCATTGGACAGAAATGCATTGGCTTGTTCGGCCTGGATTGTAAGCAGGCGCAGGTAGTCTGAGTCGTCCATGGGAACAAGCTTAGCGCTCAATCATGACGTTCGGGGGAGCAAGTGGCTGATTCTGGTCGGGTTTGCCTGCTCCAGCGCAGGGCGGGGCGGCATGGCGGGTGTAGACTGCGAAGACACCTCGTGAAGAAGGACCATCGGTCGTGATTGCCGCGCAACTGTTGTCGGATCTCAGCCTGACGCTGGGCTGGCTGGTCTTCGTGCCCATTCTGGCCTGGGCGGCGGCGCGTGCGCCGTGGGTCGAACTGTGTACCGACAGTCGTCGCCAGCATTTGTTTTTCGGCACGGTGTTCGCCCTGTTCGCGTTGTGGCTGGTTCGCCGAGAGTTCGATACCGGGGTGTCCTTCCACTTCATTGGGATGACTGCTGTCACCCTGCTGCTGGACTGGCCATTGGCCGTACTCGGCGCTGTCCTCGCTCAGATCGGGCTGATTGCCCTCGGCCGCCAGGACCTGGCCGCCATGGGCGTCAATGGTGTGCTGCTGATCGGGCTGCCGGTGCTGGTCACCGAGTGTTGCGCGGTCCTCGTCGAGCGGGCGCAGCCGCGCAACCTGTTCGTCTACATCTTCTGTTCGGGGTTCTTCGCCGCGGCCTTGTCGGCGCTGCTCTGCCTGCTGGCGAGCCTGGGCGTGCTGTGGGCTGATGGGCTGTTTGCCATGCCGGTGTGGCTGGAGGACTTCATCGGCTATCTGTGGCTGATCATCTTTCCCGAGGCGTTCATCAACGGGATGGTGGTCAGCGCGCTGGTGGTGTTCTGTCCGGAATGGCTGGAGACCTTCAACAGGACCCGCTATCTGCAGGCCCCGTGGAAGGATGACGACAATTAATGCGGTTCGCGCGGGATGAATTCGCCGGAGAACAGCTCATCCTCGGCATCCGGAGCGACCGGGATCTTGTGTTCCTCGGCCGCCCAGGCGCCCAGGTCGATCAGCTTGCAGCGATCAGAGCAGAAGGGGCGGTAGGTGCTGGCGCTGGTCCATTCGACAGGGGCGCCGCAGGTCGGGCAATCAACGGTGACGGGCTGGCTCATTCGCGGCCTCCTCGCAAAGTCAGGTAGAAGTTGTGCAGGCGGTCGACCTCGGTGTGCAGCCAGGCGATATCACGGTCGTTGACCAGGATATCGTCGGCATGGCGCAGGCGTTCTTCGCGGCTGGCCTGGGCCTTGAGGATGGCCTGGACCTGCTCGGGGCTGGTCTGGTCGCGCAACAGGGTGCGTTCCACCTGCAGACTCTGCGGCGCGTCGATCACCAGCAGGCGGTCGGTTCGCTGGTACTGGCCGGACTCGATCATCAGCGGCGAGACGAACACCGCGTAGGGCGACTCGGCCTTGGCCAGGTAGCTGAAGATCTCCTGGCCGATCAGCGGGTGGAGCAGGGCTTCGACCCATCGGCGCTGCTCGGCATCGGCGAAGATCAGCTCGCGCAGGGCGGCGCGGTTGAGCTGGCCGTCCTCCAGTAGCACGCCGGGGCCGAAGCGTTCGACCAGGCTGGCGAGGGCCGGGCGACCGGGTTCGACCACCCAGCGAGCGGCCTGGTCGGCGTCCACCAGGTGCACGCCCAGTTCGACGAAGCGCTGCGCGGCGGCGCTCTTGCCACTGCCGATGCCTCCGGTGAGGCCGAGAATCCAGGGGGTAAAAGCGGGTTTGGTCATCAGGATCCAGCGAAAGACAGGAAAGAAGTGGGTATTTGACCACCCCAGAGTAATGCGATCCAGCCTGCCATTGCCAGGTAGGGGCCGAAAGGGATCGGTGTGCTGGCTTGCTTGCCGTTGGCTTTCAGCAGAATAAGGCCGAGAACTGCACCGAACAGTGATGCGAACAACAGGATGAACGGCAAGATCTGCCAGCCACCCCAGGCACCGAGCATGGCCAGTAGCTTGAAATCGCCGTAGCCCATGCCTTCCTTGCCGGTAATCAGGCGGAACAGCCAATACACCGACCACAGGCTCAGATACCCGGCGACCGCTCCCCATAGCGCTTGGTCCAGGGTGACGAACAGCCCGAAGGCATTGACGATCAGTCCTAGCCACAGCAGTGGCAATACCAGTGCGTCGGGCAGCAGGTGATGATCGATGTCGATCAGGCTCAGGGACAGCAGCCCCCAGCTCAACAGCATGAAGGCCAGCGCGCTGGCGCCGACGCCGAAGTGCCAGGCGGCGAACAGGGCCAGTCCCGCGCTGGCCAGTTCCACCAGCGGGTAGCGGGGGCTGATGCGGATCTTGCAGCCCGAGCAACGCCCGCGCAGCCAGGCATAGCTGAGCAGCGGGATGTTCTCCCAGGGACGGATGCGCTGGCGGCAGGCGGGGCAATGGGAGGGGGGCAGGAACAGGTCGAAGCGCCCATCGGAGGATTGCGCCGGTAACGCCAGCGCTTCGCGGGCCTCGTCTTGCCAGCGACGCTCCATCATCAACGGCAGGCGATGTACCAGCACGTTGAGAAAGCTGCCGACAAGCAGCCCGAGAACAGCTGCGCATCCCAGGTAGAGCGCCGGTTGGCTGGCAAGGAGGTCCCACAGGCTCATGGTCAGATCACATCACCCAGCTGGAATATTGGCAGGTACATGGCGATCACCAGGCTGCCGATCAGCAGGCCGAGGACCAGCACGATCACCGGTTCCAGCAGGCTGGTCAGGTTTTCCATCAACTGGTCGATCGATTGCTCATGATGGTTGGCGATGCGATTGAGCATATCGTCGAGCGTCCCGGATGTCTCGCCGATGCCGCACATCTGCACGCACAGGTTGGGGAACAAGGGGCTGGCACGCATCGCCACGCTCAGTGAAAGGCCGTTGCCGAGGTCGTGGCGCAGGCGGCGGATGGCCTGTTCATACAAGGCGTTGCCACTTGCCCTGGCCACCGGTTCCAGTGCCTCCACCAGTGGGATGCCGGCGGCGAGACAGGTGCACAGGGTGCGGGCGAAACGAGCCATTGCCGCGTGCTTCAGCAGTGTACCCACCACCGGCAGGCGGTGGCCCAGGCTCAGGAGGCGGAGGTGAAAGCCGGGGTGATGTCGAAACGCCTGGCGCACGCCGAACGCCACCAGCAGCAGGGCCATGCCCAGTGCCAGCAGGTGTGCGGAGAGCCAGTCGGCGAGGCCGATGACCATGCGGGTGAAGGGCGGCAACTCCGAGCCCATGCCGGCGAACAGCACCTCGAACTGCGGCACCACGTGCAACAGCAGCAGGCTCGACACCCCCAGCCCGACCATCAGCACCAGCAACGGATAGATCATCGCCTTGCGCATCCGCGCATGCAGGGTCGCGCGTTTTTCCTGGTAAGTCGCCAGTTGGTCGAGCAGGGTGTCCAGTTTTCCCGAGGCTTCGCCCACTGCCACCAGGTTGCAGTACAGCGAGTCGAAATAGCGCGGATGTTTGCGCAGCGCCTCGGACAGGCTGTGGCCGGCGCTGATGTCGCGCTTGAGGGTGGCGAGCAGGTTGAGCATGCGCGGGTGGCGGCTGCCGTCGGCGATGATGTCCAGGCCGTGGAGCAGGGGAATGCCCGCCTGGAACAGGGTGGCGAGATGGCGACTGAGCTGGGTGAGTTGGGCCGGGCTGAGTTCACGCGACAGCTTGAGCGCCGCGAGGTGCCGGGAGTGGCGGATACGCGTGGTGCGGATACCGCGTTTGCGCAGCATGGCCTTGACCAGCGCGGGACTTTGCCCGTCGCTGCGGCCGCTGACCCGGGCGCCGTTACGATCGACTCCCTGCCAGCTGTAGGTTCTGGTTTTCATGGTGGTGGCGACGTCCTTGTTGCGTATGGTCGGACACAAGTCCCGTTACAGCTCCAGCCGGCATCATTTCCCGGCCCGCACTAGAGTAGACGAGTCATCCCGCCTGGCTTGTTTCAGCGAGGTGACAAAAGATGTCGGATCGGGCCTACTGGCGCGCCTGTCGGCAGCCCCGACCGAAATGACCTGAAGAAATGCAGTAAAGGGAGTACGTCCAATGAGGATGCAGCGCGGTATTACGTTGATCGAACTGATGATCGTGGTGGCCATTATCGGCCTGTTGCTGACCATCGCCATGCCGCTCTACACCGACCACCAGGCGCGAACCAAGGCCACCGCCGGCTTCGCCGAGATCAGTGCGCTAAAGACCGCCTTCGAAGTGCGCCTGGCCCAGGGCCAGGACATCGCCAGCCCGACGCAGTTGGGTGGTCAGGAACGCACCGCCCATTGCACTATCGCCGCCACCGCAACGGCTGCCAGCGGCACGGGCAGCCTGGTCTGCGGCCTGCTCGATGCCCCGGCGGCGGTTCAGGGCAAGACAATCACCTTGGCCCGTTCCGGCAGTGGTTGGACCTGTACCACCGATGCCGGTGCCGACTATGCGCCAAAGGGCTGCACCAGTACGGCCCAATAGTCGTTATGAAACAGTGAATTGCGTAAGACGCACGGCAGTGGTAGCGTTGTCGCCACGCCGGTGTAGCTCAGTCGGTAGAGCAGCGCACTCGTAACGCGAAGGTCGCAGGTTCGATTCCTGTCTCCGGCACCAGTTCAGGTTCCAGTGAAGGCTACCAAAATCTCTGAAACCTCCGTAAAACCCGCCTTCTGGCGGGTTTTTTCGTTATGGCGTTCCGTCGGAATCCGACAGCTGCCAGCCGATTTAGGGGTAACGTTTGGGATAAAGTCGATTCGATAATGGGGTTTACCCTTATGGCTCGTACTACTGCTCCCCTGACCGACACCGCATGCCGCTCGGCCAAACCTACTGACCGCCCCTACAAGCTTTTTGACGGTGACGGTCTTTACCTCCTCGTTTACCCCAATGGCCGCAAAGGCTGGCGCTTTCGGTATGTGAAACCGGATGGGCGCGAGGGGCTGACCTCGTTTGGCAACTATCCCGTCATCGGGCTTGCAGATGCTCGGCAGAAGCGTCTGGAGACTAAGCGGATGCTGGCTGAAGGTATTGATCCGATTGCGTCCAAGCAGCAGGCCAAGGCCGAGGCGGTTGTCAGAGGCCACACATTTGAACGCGTTGCCTTGGACTGGCACAAGGAAATGTCCGTGAAGTGGGCGCCTGGCCATTCCAGGACCGTGCTGAGTCGTTTGAAGACTCACGTATTCCCGCTGCTAGGCGCACGCGCCATTGTTGATCTGGATACCTTCGACCTCATGCAGCCGCTGGAAGAGATCAAGAAACGCGGCACGATCGATGTGGCCTTGAGGGTGCAAAACTACCTACAGAGCATCATGCGTGAGGCTAAGCGGCAGCGGCTGATCACGGTGAACCCTGCGTATGACCTTGAGGGCTTCATCAGCGCGCCACGGGTTACGCACCGGCCTGCACTCCCGCTGTCACGTCTGCCTGAGTTGATGGACCGCATTGAGAACTACAAGGGACGCATGCTCACTCGGCTGACCGTCATGCTCTCGCTGCACGTGTTTGTCCGGTCCAGCGAATTGCGTTTCGCACGCTGGAGTGAATTCGACCTGAAACGCGGAATATGGGAGATACCTGACACGCGGCCTGCGTTGGACGGTGTCCCGTATTCGACCAGAGGCACGAAGATGGCGGGCGACATCCATCTGGTACCTCTGTCACCGCAAGCGGTGGCGTTGCTCGAACAGATTCATGCGATCACGGGGTACTTCGATTTGGTGTTCACCAGCGACGCTCGCTCGTGGAAGCCTATGTCCGAAAACACGGTCAACAGCGCTCTGCGGAACATGGGCTACGACACCAAGACCGAAATCTGCGGGCATGGCTTCCGGTCCATGGCGTGCAGTGCCTTGGTCGAATCCGGGCTGTGGTCAGAGACTGCTATTGAGCGGCAGATGAGCCACAGGGAGCGCAACAACGTTCGGGCGGCGTATATTCACAAGGCCGAGTTCCTGGAGGAACGGCGAATGATCATGAGTTGGTGGAGCCGTTACCTCGAAGCGAATCGGCAGGAGCATATCTCGCCGCATGAGTTCGCGAATCAGACCGGGGCAAACGTTTCTAGCCTACGAGCAAGGCGTGGCGCAGTCGAGTGAGCGCACGGCTTTGAAAATTTTGGTGATCTGCTTTCCATGCGGGTCCATCCAAACAGGGCTGCAAAGCCGCCCTGTTTGGATGGACCTCACCTAAAAAAACAAAAGCACCCAATCGGCCACTGGAAACCACGGGATTCCGTACACGCCCAATGCCATTTTCAACTGCAAAATCCAGCGGGCGAGTCGCTTGACCCTCCCGGATTGCGGGCGTAGAAAAGACAGTGCAAAGGCTGTCGTTGACAGCACCCCAGGTGACCAGAGCCTTCAAGGTCACGCCGCTCTCGCGGTGACTCTACCCAAGGGCGATTCGCATCCGGCAGCTCGCCCGGTCACTACCCATGTGATGGATGCTCTTACACATATAGCGCTCGTGCGCCAGGTACACCGTACCTCGCTGCCCTGCAGCAACCTATCCGCTTGGCCGAATATTGCGCCAACCTGTGCCCGTCTCTTTCTTCTGGAAAGAGACGGGCACTTCTACCACTGCTGCAGCCCTGATCGCACAAGGCTTTGCGGCATTCCCCCTTGTGACAATCGGCGTGACAAACGCCGATGTCACCAGCAACAGCCATGTAGATGATGGTGCCGCAGACCAGGGAGAGGACTGCACCTGACTGACAGTCAGGCATGCCCCGGTCATCGCATTGCTGCGTTTACCCGGCTCAGGATCTTCAGGCGCTGGTCTCGTCAGCCAGTGCTGCCTCCACCCGCCCACCGTGAACGGTGTTCAGGAGGCCAGATCATGAGATGCCCTTGCTCCCGGTCGTAAGGAGCCGCCAGTCCCGCGAAGAGGACATTCCCCACAGGTCGCAGGGGCCTTGATCCCTGATAACACTCAACATTCTTGGCGGGATGACGTGGGGCGAGGACTGGAGAGCAGAAAATGAGGTGAGCGATATGGCATTGGTGGGTCGACGCGATGGCCGTAATTTCGGCTACGGCAGGCAATTGAGCTACGCAGGGCCGCAAGCGCTGAAAGACATGTTCGGCGGCGGTCACTACGGCACAGTGAAGGCACACTGTGATCGGTGGCAGGCATTCGTGAAGTGGTGCCGCTCAGAACAGGGGCCGGGGATCAATGACGCGCGGCAGATTGACCGGAAGATCTTGGCCGACTATGCGGCGTACCTGCGCGACATGGTTAGGCGCGGTGAACTCGCCGTCAGCACCGCGCAAAACCGTCTATCCAGCGTTAACAGGACCATGGCAGCGCTTCGCGGTGATCAGTACGTCAAATTGCTAAGTCCGAGCAAGGCGTTGGGTATGCAGCGCATCGGAGTTCGCCAGTCGGTGCCGCAGGGCCAAGACCCCGAACAGGTTAAGCTGATCGTCGGTGCGCTTTGCCGCGATCATCAGCAACGGGCCGCCGCAATTGTTCTGTTGGCGCGAGCCACCGGCATGCGCTTGCGTGAGGCCATCTTGGCTGACCTGCCAAGGCTAAGCCGTGAGGCTAACGACCTAGGCAAGATCAACATTCAGGATGGCACCAAAGGCGGTCGCGCCGGTGCCTCGGCGCCGCGTTGGATTGCGGTGGACGAACATGTTCGAGGTGCACTTAGTTTTGCACGGCAGGTGTCGCCTGCCGGTAGCCGCAATCTGATCGCGCCAAGCGAAAGCTTCCTGAATGTTTTGCAGAAAATCGTCCGCCCTGCCCGGGACATCCTGCATGCACACAATCTCAGAGGCTTCCATGAGCTCCGCGCGGCGTACGCATGTGAGCGCTATGAGCAAATCACTCAGCACCGGGCGCCTATCAACGGCGGGCAACGCTGCGAGCTAAATCAGCACCTTGACCGCGAGGCCCGGAGGCAAATCAGCTATGAGCTGGGGCACGGTCGGATCGATGTGGTCGCTGTCTATGTAGGAGGCCGGCCATGAGCAAGCCCTTCGACATGGAGCTGTTCCTCGCTGGAGTGCTGACAGGCTCGCACGCGACGCGGCGACGCCATGTGCGGCAGGCGAAAATCATTCAGGCTGAAATTGCTGAGCGCTGGCAGCTGGAAACGCCATGGGCTTGGCAACGAAAGCATGTGGCATGGTTTCTAGAACACTGCTTGGGCCGCAGTAGTGGGGCGACTCGGTACTACTATTCTCTAACTGTGCGATTGCTCGTCCGTCGCTTAGAAAAATCATGGGTGTTTAACATCGGAGTGGAGATCTGACCCTCGATGGGTCGGGCGGATAGTGAACATCCTCCGAGCAAAGATTGCGCTTACTGAAAGCGCTGGCTAGCGGCTACTCGTAGCCTAAGAGACGTCCCTAGGGGCAATGAGGCGCGGGACGAAAGTAAGTACCAGGGCACGCTCCTTGCCCCACGATGGGGGCGAAGGGTAGCATCGAGCCATCATTAGCAGCAGGGATGCTTGAAATGCTTGGACCGCTCTCTCTCCTTGGTGTATCGCCCACGGCCCTCCGGCAGTGCGGCTATGCACTAAACAAGCTCGTTTCATGGATCAGCGGCGGAATCGCTTTGGTCATGGTAAACGGATTCGCTTCTATAATTGCGCTATTTAATAAGTTGAGGGATTTTTTCGGCAGAAAAACTGCTCTGAAAAAGGAAAGATAATAAATCATATTGGCGGCATCATGGGGTTTGATTAAGTCGCTAGTTTTCTGTTTTAGTTGATATTGAGGCTAGCTCTATAGATATGAAGTACAGCCACTTATTATCAAACACAGATTCACTTATGAATCAGATGTTCTGGTTTCAACAAACTATTGGGAAGCCTCGAGCGGCTTCGCATCGTGGAGTTGCGATAAAGTATGTCGACCTAAAAAGTATGCAGAAAAGTTTTATTAGGGAGATGAAAAGCACCGCAATGAACTGGGTGTATTCGAAGCGAAAATACAACCAGCTATTTTCAGAGGAGTTATCAAAGCGTGGCGGTGACGCGATGAATACTCAAAGCTATTTGCAGCAGGTGGCAGACCAAAAGTTTCGGAAGGGATGTCCTCAAGGGCAGTTTGGCGAACTGCTGCTTTTTAATTTTATCCAACATTTTTTTAGTGCTCCGCCTCTGCTTCGAAAAATGCAACTGACAACTAATCCGGCAGTGGAGCGTCATGGTGCAGATGCTATTCACTATCAAGAATCAGGTGATGTGCGGCTTTTCGTGCTCGGGGAGTCCAAGTGCTATGAATCAAAGTATAAGTTTAATTCTGCGCTGAAAGCTTCTATTGAAAGCATCATGACCTCATTCAACAATATCGAGGATGAACTGATTCTTTATCAGTTGGATGATTTTATAGATCCGGAGCTTCAGCAAGTAGCTACAGACTTGAAAGATGGAAATCTATCTGGTGTGCGCTTCGAACTAGTTTGTATGGTTGCATACGAAGAAAACAAAGATATTGACGCTTCTTCAGAGCAGGAAATAAAAGAAAACATAGAGCGGTGCATCGTTGAACGATGGGCTGGTGTCGCTGATGATGTTTATGATGGCATAAGAAATTCAGTGATAGATCGAATAAATTATGTGGTATTTCCCGTTTGGGGATTGGAAGCCCTGTTGAGTGAATTTTGAGGCAATGTCATGAGCGAAAGGGATATACTAAGAGCGCTATTAGAGTTCGAGTTAAGAGATTTTGCTGTTAAGTTGGGATTTGTTTCGGGTGGTTATTCTGAGCTTCCATATGAGTTGCTTTTAAAGTCGCTTAATTTGTTGAAGGGGATCTCTAACAGGGAAAGCAGCGATTTTAATAATCAAATGGCGATTATGATTGTCGCGTTGCTTTGGACTCATGCCGGAAATTCAAGGAGGGACGGTCTCCGGCAAATCCTAGCTCCAATTCTATCTACAATGGGCTTCTCTCCAAGCAATCTGATGTTGGATAAGTCATTAAAGGAAGAAGGAGTATACTCTCCAATCTCTAGCTATTTTGATAAGATTAGGATAGTTGCTCATGATCTTAAGAATCAAGTTTTGGTTGCTGATCGGGTATATACATTAACCGGGTTTCAGGCGGAGCTCTGGAAAGTTATCGATGAAAGCAACTTGATTGGGATTTCTGCTCCAACTTCGGCTGGAAAATCGTTTCTGATCTACTTAAAGATTATAGATTTGATTTCGAAAGGCGGGAGTCGAGTGGTTTATGTTGTGCCAACACTAAGTCTGATTGGTCAAGTTATGTCTGACCTGACAAAGCTTCTTCGAGAGCATGGGTTTCTTGATATCGATGTGTTGAGTTCATTTGAGGAAAATGTAGACAATTTTATTTACGTCGTCACCCAAGAACGCGCCATAGTGTTGTTTTCAGATCAGGGTGTTGAGCATCTCGACCTATTGGTCGTTGATGAGGTTCAAAATCTTGAGAAGGTTGGTAGTGATAGTGAGAACCGCCCCAAAATATTATACGACATATTGACGGATGTTCGTAATGATATTGATGTGGGGAAAATAATTCTCAGTGGGCCGCGGTTGCGTAATATTGGAAATCTAGGTTTTAGAGTGTTTGGGGAAATCTCTAGTGAAAAGACAACGGATGCTCCGCCAGTACTTAGCTTGACGTATTCGATCTTAAAAAAAGACAACAAATTTTTTCTTAATCAATACTCGACAATTTTTGAGAACCCTATTCAGTTAGAGGTTGAAAATTATTGCTCGATACAAGGGCTGGGCCAGGTTCAATACACAAAAAAATTTAATGAATATCTTCATTACGTGCTTGACCGACTAGCAGGTGATGTGAATATTGTGTTTTCCCCAACCTCTAATCAGGCTCGTAAGTCTGCTCACGCTTATGCAGAATCTAAAGCTGAGTCTAAGTTTGATGTGGCAAGTGAGTGTGCTGGCCTGGCTCAGTATCTAAGGGATTCTGTACATCCGAAATATGAACTTGCAAGTATTATTGAAAGTGGAGCGGCTTACCATACCGGTAAAACTCCGATGCATGCTAGGAAAAGTATTGAGTACGCAGCCTCAAAGTGTTGGATTGATACGCTTTTTTGTACAACTACTCTCATGCAAGGGGTTAATCTTCCAGCAAAAAATGTTGTGATTCGGAATCCAAACCTTTATACGAAAAGGCAAGGAGGGAAAGAAGCTACACTGTCTGCTTACGAGTTTGCCAACTTGCGGGGTCGTGCTGGGCGTCTTCTCACCGACTTTATCGGGCGCACTGTGGTGCTGGACGAGGAGGCATTTTCTGCAGAGGATGAAGGAGATGAGCGCGGTGCAATGTTTCCAGATAAACATAAGGAAATATCCACTGGGTATCAAGATATATATGACAGAAATGCGGAGCAAGTAGAATCTGCATTGGCTGGGCGCTCCGTAGTAGATGGGGCTGCGCCAAAAAGCCTGGTTATATATATAAGGCAAGTGTTATTTAGATACGGTCTTGAAGGTGAGTCGCGGCTAAAAAATGTCGGCCTGTATATAGATAAATCTCTGCTTGCTAGCTCCCTTGCGGAGATGGCAGCAATGAGGGTTGATAAAAAAGTTGTGATGGCTAACCGGTATTGGGATCCTTTGGACTTGGATAGACTTTATCGGGTGTACGGAGAGGCAAAAAATAAATTCCCAACTAATGTGTTTGAGAGAAATCTTTGCCAGTCATTGCTTGATTGGATTTTTTTGATGCGTAATGAGTTTCCTTTCTATTACGGTAGGTATTTAAAGTTAGGCCTTGATGATAAATATCTTTTTGGGATTGCGAAAAGCGCTGAGAGTTGGGCGAGAGAGATGCCGATGATTGATATTTTAATTAATCGGTTTGGGCGCGGCGGGGAGGGGCTTGATGAAAAAATTGATTCTGAGATTGAGAAGTTGACCAAGTATGTGAGTTTTGGCTTGCCTATGCTGCTAAAGCCTCTGGCTGATATTCGGAGCTCAGATTCCAGTATTATTTCTGCGATTGAGTTGGGGGTTTATTCCCCAATATCTAAATATCTTATGAGCCGAGGCGTGCCCAGAGAAACAGCTATTCGAGTTTCCAGGCTTTACGGAGAGGTGGAACCCGCTAAAAAAATAGAAGGTATAGATTTTTCATTTTTGAAGAGTAAGTTAAATTCTTGGGAACTCCAGCATTTGGGGCATATTTTATAATGGGTAAGTTTGGCTTGGCTCAACTCTTTGAGGTTGGAGATTATTGATAGGCATGGTTTGTGAGTTTAGTGCGCGGTTTTGCTAATAGACCCAAAGGGAACCGGCCCCTACCCCAGGTTAAAGGGTCACTTCGGGTCATTAGCTGCCGTTCATGAGTGGCCGTTTCGCCCTATTGTGGATGCCAGCTTATGAGTTCAGCTGACATAAAGGTGACCAGGTAGATGGGGTTGTAACTATTTATCTAGGTAGTGTCAGCAGGAAATTGTCGGCAATTTCAAAAAGACAATCTGTGGGATCCTCGCCGCGCTCTTTCATGTGGAGCATCTTGCATATTTTTTCGTCGTCTACGATGAGCATCAGCTTTCCATGCTCGCGCATAGCTCCCTGCGTCATTGCAATCGCGTGTTCGTCTGCGCCTAATCTGGTCATAATGATTGCCATGCGCCGGAGACCACGTTCTAGGAGATACTTCTCAGTCGTTAAAATTTGACCTTGTTTGATTTCTTGCGTGTAGTTCTTGAACTCAAAAAGTACGTAGCGACTATCAAGATGATCAATGACAAATTTCCAGAACTCGGTGGTTGGTCTCACGCGGCAAATATAGTCAAAACGATTGAGTCCATCATCAGTACGCATTTGAGAATGCCAGCCATGAAGGTCGTTCGGGAAAAGGTACTTCAGTATTTTCTCGCACACCTTCTCGTACTTTGCCCAAGCCGCCTTGCCTTTTTTAATACTTCTTAGCTCGTTACATAGCTCAGTTCCTCTTGTGTCGCGAGGTTGGAGCGGCATACCTTTGAGGAGTTTACTTCCTTGTGTAGGGTCGTCACGTGTTGGATGTGTTGTCTGAGGTTCGCTTGGGTTAGCTTCTAATAGAGAATCTAATTTTTCTGCGAGATCGGGGCGCGATGCACACCAATTTCTCAGATCAACTTGATCTACAAATGTGATGCTATACTTCTGTTCAAGCGCTTCTCTTAGTTTTCCTGGTAGAAAGCAGGAAACTATCAGCATTCCTTTCCCTGCCTGCGCAGTGATGCCATTAATTTCTAGGCGGGCAGCAGCAGCATCGATAAGAGCTGGCTGAGCTCGTGCCGTGCGATAGTATTTAACCTCAATTGCCCAGCTCTCATTTCCCAAGTTGGCCAGCAGATCAAATCCCTGATCTCCTCTAAGTCTATTGCGCGTGACATCAAAGTTATTAGCTTCCAAGATGCTGCGAGCTAGATCTTCAAATAACTGCCATGTTGCTAATGATTGATGCATGTTTAATGGGCCTAATAATTAAACTAATAGGGAAGCATATTCGCCGTGCTTGCATCCGGTAGCCTTAGTTAGGCCTCTGAGCTGAGCGAACGATATTGAGCGCATTGCTAGCCTTCGCCCGCAGGCGCGTAGTGATGTTTGAGAAAATCAGCTACGCGATCAATTTCTGGATACACAGTACCTTGGGAGATACCCAGCGACTCCAGTTGACTACGTATACGCCGCTTCTCAGAACCGATGATCAGTATTCGTTTTGATGACGAGCTCGCGATGTAGCGTTTCGGGACCGATGCAGCATTTGATTTCGACCCAGAAACGCCAAATAGAAAGAATGCTCCATCCTGTCTAATTATGCGAGGGTTCTCAAGCTTAGGCCTAACGCAGACAACCGATTCGAGGTGCTCTCGCACGATTTCTGGTTCAAAATATGGCTTTTCTTGTTTTATCTCGTGCAGGAGATAGCGAATGGTTGGTTCTTGATTGAACTTGCTCTTTGTCAAATCTTCCGACGGTACTTCAAAAGAAATAGGTCTGCGAGCAATATTCGAAATTACGCTTGCTGTATCACTGTCATAGTACTTCATCTCACCAGTAGGTACCCCAAAAGCGAGTACCTCTCCGCTTTCACTTGGCGGATCAGCAGGGTCGCATGCGAAATAGAGTGCGATAAGGGGATTCGCTGTTAAATCAAGCAGTCTTGTTGGAAGCCCGTAGTGTTGCATCTTAACAAGAGTTTGAAAGGTGGACGCTAGTGAGGTGAATTCGTTCGGGCATCTGAGAATAAGCTCCTTGAACATGATGTCTTCGTTGTTGATCCATCTAGCTTCACGATAAATACTGGGCTGAAGTAGATAAGTGAAGCTCGAATGGCCACGATAGAAGAAGGTCGTGCCACTAGGTTTTTGGAGCTTTTCCAGTGCATCCAGAAAAGTCCGTACGCTCCCAACGCGTATGGCTTCTTCCGGTTCGATGGCTGCGACTCGTTTGGACTTGACTGCCACTTATGAACCTCAAGTGCGACCTGACGTTTACCGATCCTTAAGGACCTGAATGATTACCTCCGCCTGATGATATACGCGGTGGGGCAAATTCGAACGCTACTATTTCGCCAGCAGGCTGTCTACCTGCCCACTCTATGCATCCCGACCGGCTTCTGGCTCTCAGGAAGGGCAGCTATGCTCGATATCTGCCATCCGCTAGAAGCATCTAGGAGGCGTTGGCGCATGGGGGCAGAATCCTCTAGCACTTTCCCTAATCTCGCCAGTTTTTCGTAGTCCGCGCCGATAGACAGACTGAGGATAATCTTAGAGATAACGCACCGTATCCTGAAGAATAATAGCCATGAAATTCAGACCTTTATGTTCTGATACGACTCCTGTCTCCGCACCAGTCAAATCAAGGCTTGCAGCGATGCGGGCCTTTTTTGTTTTAAAGCGGGCTAGCATGGGGCTATCACTTTTGAAGTCTCTGTGTGGCACAGGTCCTGTCAAAGCTGATCACCTCACGCCTTGCATTCACTCAGCAAACCTGCTGGGAACACTGCAGTTTCTGCCCCTTTTGCCGCTGTGTCTTTCTCATCGGACTCACAATTGTGCCTCGAGAGTAGCTCTGCTGCTTTGGAGGCTACTTTCGATTTGTGGCAAAAAGGCAGCTTCTAGCCTAATGCCAGTCAGTTATGAACCGCCCCGGGTATCGCGGAGGCTGTTTTGTTTGAGTCAGGCTGCAATTGGGCTTGTTGTCTGACTCTGTTCGTATAGTGCCTCAAACTCAGCCGGCGGCCTATTTCCAATCGGCTCCAGCAGGCGCTGATGGTTGAACCAAGCCACCCATTCCAAGCTTTCAACACTTTTCCATGGCCCTCGTTTGTGAATCAGCTCGGTCTTGTAAAGGCCATTGATGGTTTCTGCCATTGCGTTGTCGTAGCTGTCACCGGTATTGCCAACTGACGGCTCAATACCCGCTTCTCCCAGCCGTTCGCTGTAACGAATCGACAGATATTGCGAGCCTCTGTCGCTGTGGTGAACCAGTCGATGAGGCTCAGGCCGACGGGCGTGAAGGGCTTGTTCTAGTGCATCCAGAACAAACTCTGTACGCATGTGTCGGCTGACACGCCAGCCAACGATGAACCGTGAATAGACATCCACGATGAACGCGACATAGGCAAACCCCTGCCAGGTTGAAACGAACGTGAAGTCGGCGACCCAGAGCTGATTGGGGCGTTCAGCAGTGAACTGACGCTTTACCAGATCCCTGGGATTGGCATGGTCAGGATCCGCTTGTGTGGTTTTCACCGTTTTGCCCCAGGTCACGCCGCAAAGCCCCCTCTCACGCATCAACCGCTCCACTGTGCAGCGCGCTACTGCCTGATGTTCGCGATGCATCTGCCGCCAGATTTTCCTGGCCCCATAGACCTCGTAGTTTTCCTGCCAGACACGATGAATCTGTACGGCAAGTGCCTCGTCACGAATCGCTCGGGCAGAGCGCCGTGAGCGATCACGTAACCGTACAGCATGCCGCCGGTAAGCCGATGGAGACACTTGCAACACGCGGCACAGTGGCTCGACTCCAAAGCGCTGTCGATGCTCGTCGATCAGACGCCAGATCACTTCAAACGACGGTCGAGCTCCGCCTGGGCGAAAAAAGCGCTGGCGACCTTGAGGATCTCATTGGCTCGCTTGAGCTCACGAACCTCGCGCTCCAGCTCTTTGATCCGGGGATCAGCCGGGGCACTAGACGTTGCGGGGGAAGAGGCCTTGCGGATCCAGTTGCTCAAGGTCTGGGCTGTACATCCGATCTTGCTGGACACAGCCTCGATGGCTGCCCACTGAGAATCGTACGACTCGCGGACTTCGTAGACCATCCGCACAGCACGCTCACGGACTTCGGGGGAAAATTTAGGTGGTTTTGGCATAGTGGCTCCAGTTTCTCAAAAGGTGGAGCCTCCGCGATACCCGGGGCGGTTCACTATGCCTGCATCGAGTTGCGTGGGGCCTTGATCAAAGGGCATGACCTGAAGGGACCTCTGCTGGGATTTCATGGTTAGCTCTCTGAAGCGCATGCTGCCCGGTCGCTAAGGTGGGGGCAGACTTTGTTGCAGTTGTATAACAGGCCTTCAAGCACAAACGCCTGATCATGTGTTGCGGTAGGTCAATAAAGTAATGATTTTTTACCCGTCTATTAAAAATTAAACCGTGGAGAAGTACTTGTGATAATAATAAAATTCGTACATGAGAGAGGCGGTAATGAATACGAAGATCTAAATGTCAGCGCTAAAGGATAATAATTGTTGTTTCGTGCCTTGGCGAATTTAAACTGATGAAGTGCCTTGCCTCTCAATCGTACTCTAGCTGTTCAGGAGAGTTTCATGTGGTTTAGAGAGATACGGATTGGCCTTCGTTCAATAATTGCCTTTTCAACTCTCGGATTGCTGTTGGTTGCCTTGGGCGTTATTGCTCTTTATCAGATGAAACAGATGGATGTCCGAAGCGATGAGGTCAGGGCTCTGGCCCACCGTACCCAGCAATCGACCCAGGAAATCGAGTAGATGATCGCCGCCATAGACCAGGGCATCAGCCAAGCCGTAACGTCAATACGCGCCAGTTGTAAGCGGGGCGATTTCACTCTGAAGGTGGCTCGAGCTGCGGGTGCGGCAAGCCAGGAGCTGTCAAGGTTGGCGATTGACCTGAATGGTGTGGTGCAGCGCTTCCAGTTGTAAGTGGGAACGGGACTGTCACCCATGAGCCGGTAACGGTCCCGGACTTGAGAGGGGACACCAGGGGCGTCGGCATACCGGCTGCTCCTTTGCAAAGGAAGGCTATGGGATCAATGCGAACTGTCGTTCCATGGACGACAGCTTGCTCAGTCGTTTCCTTTGTTAGTGGAATTTTCGATGCCAGCGTGGCCCAAGCCAACCTTCAAACTCCGCACTCTCATACTCTTGTTTGCGTTGTTTTCTGCAGTTGTAACTCTTGCAAACAGTTTCTGGGTGACCTACAGCGTTCAGCGCGAGGCGCTTGTTCAGGATGCGTTAGAGGACAATGCGTCCTATGCCCGTAGAATCTCCGTCGGTGTAGAGCAACTGCTGGGCGCAGATATGTCCCGTCTGGCATACGGCGCTGGTCGAGTAGCCACCCGTTCAAACGACAGGGCGGCATGGACTGATGAGGTCCAGCGCCTTCTCGCTCAGGATGACAATTTCAACTCGGTGCTGATGGCCAGCGCTAGCGGCAATGTGATGGTTGCCGAGCCCGCTCGGATGCATCTAGAGGGCAAGCCTTTGCGTGATCGGGAGCCTCTCAAGCGACGTAGCGCCATGATCAGCGATGCGTTCAAGTCCATCGCCGGCAACCTGGTCATCTTTCTTTCCAGCCCCATCGAAAGCGTTGATGGCGAATATCTGGGGCTGATGGGCGGGACTGTACGCCTGGATCAAAATAACGCGCTACGCGATCTGATCGACCAGCATGTAAGGCATGACGGGGCATTCGTCTACTTGGTGGACCGTTCCGGCAGAATTCTTTATCACCCCGATCCGCAGCTTGTCGGTACGTTGGCCGATGATGTGATTACAGGTGCTGCCTTGAAGGGGGAAGGAAGCCTGCAGGATCATGGCATGCTGGCAGGCTTTGCCAGTGTACCCACCGCGCAATGGGCGGTCGTCTCGCTGCAGCCGCTGGCGTCTATCGATGCCAACCTTCGGACGTTGGCGTGGAAAGTTGTCTTGGGCATGGTCCCGCTTGGGGCGCTTGGCATCGTGGTGGTCCTGTGTGCGGGTAGTTACCTGTCCAGTCCGCTGGCGCGACTGGCGAGGTGCGCCGGGCAGTTGGACAATGCGGAAAGCTACGAGCAAATTCGCGCCGTGCCGGTACGGTTTATTGAAGAGTGGCGTATTCGACGTGCTCTGTTGCAAAGTGCAGCGCTGTTGCGTGAAAAAATTCTGCATCTGAACAGGCAAGCCCAAAGCGACGCATTGACTGGTCTGCCCAACCGACGGGCGATGGTCGATGCCATTTCTGAATGGCAGCGCTCTGGAACGTCATTCGCGGTCGTCTCCGTAGACATCGATCACTTCAAGCGTGTCAACGATACCTATGGCCACGCAACTGGCGATGACACGCTGAAGGTGCTCGCAGCCTTGCTGCGGCGTAGCGCCAGGCCGAACGATTTGCCCTGCAGGGTTGGTGGGGAAGAGTTCATGCTGTTGTTGCCTGGAGTATCCGTGGCCAACGCGACGGAGGTCGCTGAGCGTTTGCGGCGTACGTTGGAAACTACACATATCGATATTGTTGGGCAGATAACTCTATCGGCCGGTGTCGCTGACTGGCACCCGGGCGGCGATTCGATCTCGAGTGTGTTCGAAGAGGTTGATCGGCGCTTATACCAAGCGAAAAAGTCCGGGCGCAATCGAGTCGTCGCAGCCGCCGGCTGACGCAATGCGGCCCCGACAACGCGTGCGAGCGATTGCTTGATGGCAATTCCTTAACTGCATTGTACGCTCGGAAATCTTAAGAAAAGCCTATTGCCCATAGCGCGGCGCTGGCGTCATATTTAATTGGAGACTTATCGCGCTTTCTTACTTTTATTTCGTCATACGATTGTCTGGATGTCCGGTAGAAATAAACCATGGCTTTCATCGTTGTCTGATGAAAGTGGTTTTCATTCTATGGGGGTGTAAAGAATTATATTTTAAGTCGAATGTAGTTCTTTCTACCCATGCAGAAAATGAGTTATAACAGTAGTGGCCTTGTGACATTATGCAGGTGGGGGGGAGATGAACGGAGCATCCACTCGAACAGGACTTAGGCAGTGGATGTGGCGCGCCTTTGTGGGCAGTGCCTTGATTCCGCTGATCCTCGTCGAGACAGTGCTGGTGGGTTGCTATCTTCTGAGCAACCAGGCCATACGTGATGCACAATTGGCCTATCTGGGACGCAGCGCCAATGACAGCCTGGGGTCCAGTGCGGAGCAAAACGCGCTCATAATCGAGAACCAGCTCCAGCATATTGGCGATACCACCGCACTGCTTGCCCGGATGACTCAAGAGTCATTGCAACGCCCGGTCACTGCGGCTGATGAGCCTCTGGCGCTATCGGCGCAGGGCGCACGCTACAGCCCGGAAGACCGGGGAGGAGCGGCATCGTTCTATTCCTCGGTAACGCCAGTGCAGCAGCAGGACTTAGCCAAGGTCGCACGTTTATCCACACTCGATCCGCTGTTCAAGGAGATAAAGCTCCATGACAGAACCATAGCCAGCCTCTACTTCAATAGCTGGGATAGCTATAACCGCATCTATCCGTGGTTCCGTACCGACCAGCAGTATCCCCCGGACATGCGAATTCCCGAGTTCAATTTCTACTATCTTGCCGATGCCGCGCATAATCCGGACAGAGATGTACGCTGGACCGACGTGTACCTGGATCCTGCGGGGCATGGCTGGATGATGTCGGCGATCGCCCCGGTCTACAACGACGATTTCCTGGAGGGGGTGGCGGGCATCGACGTGACCGTCAACGAGCTTCTGACCCAAATTGACAAACTCAAGCTGCCTTGGAGCGGCTATCTGTTATTGGTTTCCGCCGACTCAACGATCATGGCAATGCCCGAGCAAGCCGAACACGATTTCGATCTGCGTGAGCTGACCCAAGATGGCCACTTGCAGAAACTGAGCAGTGAGCTGTTCAAGCCCGAAGATTTCAATCTGAAGTCGCGCGGCGACACCCGTGAACTTGCCGCGCGTTTGCTGGAAAGTCCCCAGGGGACGCTGGAAGTGTCGCTGAAGGGACGGGCGCACTTGATTGCCTGGAACACCATCGCTAGTACGGGGTGGCGACTGCTGGCCGTGGTTGACAAGGAACAGGTCATGGCGGCGACCAATGCCCTGGCTTCCCACTACCGCAACATCGGTTACCTGATGATCATTGGTCTTCTCGGGTTCTATCTGGTGTTCTTCAGTATCCTGTGGATGCGCTCGCGCCATCTGAGCGAGCGGCTTCGTCAGCCCATCTCAGGCATAGGCCGAATGCTGGGGGAAATCGGTCGAGGACAATGGCAGCCAGTACGTACCCACTCGTCCATTCGCGAACTGGACGACATGGCGGGCAGTGTCTTGACCATGGGTGGGCAGTTGGCTACCAGCGAACAACAAAGGCAAATGGCCCAGCGACGCTTGATGTCGCTGATCGATAACCCAACTTCCGGTATGTGGGAATACCATCTTGAAGATGATGGCATCACGTTTCGCGGTGGCTTGTGCAAACGCCTTGGCTTGCCTGTCGCGGGAATGTCCCGTGAAGGTTTCCTGGCGCGCCTATCGGCAGAGAGTGCAATTCAATTTGTCGATGCTCTGGATAGCCTGCGAGCTGGCCGAGCGCCGCGCATAGAGGTCGAGCTCAGGCTGCTGCGGGAAGATGGCAGTTGGCTCTGGCTGCTCTGCCAAGGCCGTACGCTGGACGATTCAATTGAGGGTACGCGCATAGCGCTAGGGACCCTGGTCGATATCGACACGCTCAAGAGCACCGAGGAAGACCTTCGCGACCGTACCTTGCAGGCACAGGCGGCTAGCCGAGCCAAGTCACGTTTCATATCCAGCATGAGCCACGAGTTGCGCACACCGCTGAACGCCATTCATGGTTTTGCTCAGTTGATGAGCATGCAAGCCAACGACTCACAGAGCCGTGATTCTCTTCAGGAGATTCTGGGAGCGAGCCAGCATCTTGGAAACTTGGTGGATGACCTGCTCGACTGGTCCAGCCTCCAGGCAGAAACCCAGAAGCTGACGCTGGTTGCCGTTCCTCTGCTTGGCCTGCTGGAGGAATGTGCAGAAATGATCGGCCCGCAAGCCCAGAGTGCGGGGCTGCACCTTGAATTGATCAAGCCTCCACCAGGCCTGGACGTCTGGGCGGAGCCGAGACGGCTGCGACAGGTACTGCTCAACTTGCTGTCCAACGCCATCAAGTACAACCGTCCACAAGGCAAGTTACTCATCGGGGCGGAGCAAAAACCAGATGGAGTTTGCATCTATGTCGAAGACGGTGGGATGGGAATAGAACCGTCCCTGCAAGGCGAGTTGTTCGAGCCGTTTCAGCGTCTGGGAAAAGAAAACACCGCCATTCAAGGCACAGGGATCGGCCTGGCCCTCTGTAGGGAACTGGCGTCACTCATGGAGGGCAAGATGGGGTTATACAGCGTGCCAGGAGAGGGAAGCCGGTTCTGGATAGAGCTGGCCAGGGGCGCAGAACGTGCGATGAATCCAGTGCGCGCACTCCCCCGTCCTCGATTGTTCTACTCCGGTTCGGATCCTGGAGCGATGGATACCTTCCGATTGCTGCATGCTGACCATATCGAGTTTCAGGAGGGCCCACTCGCTCACTGTCTGGCCGATGTTCGTGAGAAAGGCGCACCGGCGATTCTGCTGGTTGACTGCGACGAAGAGGATGCCTCGCGAATCAACACTCTTCGGCAGATCAGGCGGTGCGCTCAGGGACAAGATATGTCCCTGATACTCATTGGCAGCACCCCGCGCAGCCTAGCCATGCTGGGTATCGAGTTCCAAGGGGTTTTGGGTAAGCCGCTGGATAGTGATGAGCTGGCAGAGCTCATTGGCGTCCTGCTTGAACAGGAGCATAGCGATGTTCACTGATATTCCTTCCGATGTCCGCATCGTTCTCATCGATGACGTGGCAGCGAACTTGCGCCTGCTTTCATCGAGCCTGAAAGCATTTGGCTTATCCAATGTCAGTAGCTTCAATGATTCGGCAGCAGGGCTGCAGTGGCTGAATAGCAATCCTTGGGACCTGTTGCTGCTCGATCTCGACATGCCGGCGCCGGACGGTTTCCAGATATTGGAAAAGCTCGCAGGACGTGATCGCTCCAGGCAGCCAGTCATAATTCTAACCGCACTGACTGACGCTACGAGCCGACGCAGGGGGCTGGAGCTGGGCGCCAACGACTATCTGACCAAACCTCTGGATTTGCCCGAATTGGTATTACGAGTACGTAATTGCCTGCGCTTGGCTCAAACGACCCAGAAGCTTCAACAACTGAATCTGGATCTTGAGGTCCAGGTCCTGCAGCGCACGATGCAATTGCACGCGAGCTACCAAGCAGCGATACGCGCATTGGGAAGGGCCGCAAGCTATCGAGACAATGAAACGGGTGAGCATATTTATCGGATAGGAGAAATTTCGGCGCTACTGGCACAGGGCGCGGGCATGCCTGAAAACTGGTGTCAGCAATTGCGCAAGGCTTCGCCCATGCACGATCTGGGGAAGATCGGCATACCGGATCACATTTTGCTCAAAGAGGGTGTGCTGACCACCGAAGAGCGGCAGGTGATCATGGAGCATCCCACTATCGGGTACAACATTCTGCATGATGACCCGGTGGACGAACTGACGGGAATGGCAGCCCAGATTGCCTATTGTCACCACGAAAAATGGGACGGCAGCGGCTATCCGCGAGGGCTTGCAGGTGAAGCGATCCCCTTGGAGGCGCGCATCGTGGCGCTGTGCGATGTCTACGACGCCCTGCGTATGCCACGGCCTTACAAGCCGAGTTGGTCAGCGGAGCGTGCCCAAGCATATATAGTCGAGCAGTCGGGGAAGCATTTTGATCCGACACTGGTCCAGGTGATGTGTAGCCTCTTTTCGCAGATCGAGCTCTTTTTCAAGGGTAGCCAGCAGGTTGCTGGTGAGGAAAAGACTCAGTGCCAGATGCAGTGAGTTGGTCGCATCGGGAAAGGTTGGGGCTCGGGGTCCGCATGCATGACATCAACCCTTCGGCGAAGACTGGCGGCGGGCGCTGCCTCTGCTGGCATAGCAAATCGATAACTGTCCCGCCCTGTGGGAATCATGATTCAGAGATGGCCCCGTGGAACGACGGGTTCGCATCCTTCGGGAAGGAACCCCGTAAAACCCGCCCTCCGGCGGGTTTTTTCGTTATGGTGTTCCATCAGATTCCGACAGTTGCCAGCCGGTTGAGGGGTGATGCCTGGAGTAAGATTACCCACTGCTTACAACTGGAAGCGCTGCACCACACCATTCAGATCGACCGCCAGTCTGGACAGCTCCTGGCTTGCGGCGCTGGTCTGGTCGGCACCGGCTGAGCTTTGCTGAGACAGGTCGCGGATATTCAGCAGGTTGCGGTCGACCTCACGAGCGACGTTGGCCTGTTCTTCCGAAGCGCTGGCGATCACCAGGTTGCGTTCGTTGATGGAAGAGATCGACTGAGCGATTTCCTCCAGTGCTACGCCAGCGGCACGGGCGACCTCAAGGGTGAACTCGACCCGCTCGCAACTGGTGCGCATTGATGCCACGGCTTGGCTGGTACCTTGGTCGATGGCCGCGATCATCTGCTCGATTTCCTGGGTCGATTGCTGGGTTCGATGCGCCAGCGCCCGAACCTCGTCCGCCACCACGGCAAATCCGCGCCCCTGTTCACCGGCACGAGCGGCCTCGATGGCGGCATTGAGTGCCAGCAGGTTGGTCTGCTCGGCGATCGCACGGATGACGGACAGTACCTGGCTAATGTCGCGCACGTGGTTGGCCAGTTGCTCGACACTGCCGGAGGTCTGCGCAACATCCTCGGCCAGACGGACGATGGAACTGACCGTTTGCCCGACCTGCTCGCGACCGTTGCGTGAAGTCTGGTCGGCCTGGCTTGAAGCTTCCGAGGTGCTGACTGCATTGCGCGCCACCTCTTCCACTGCGCTGGTCATTTCATTGACGGCGGTGGCGGCCTGTTCGATTTCGGCGTTCTGCTGATGCAGCCCGCGCGTCGAGTCTTCGGTTACCGAGTGCAATTCCTCGGAAGCAGAGGCCAACTGGCTGGCGGAGTCGGCGATATGCTGGATAGTGCTACGCAGGCTGGTCTGCATTTCCTGCAAGGCATTGAGCAATTGCGCCGGCTCGTCCTTGCCTTTGATCTCGAAGCGCCGACTCAGGTCGCCAGAGGCGACGATCCGGGCTTGCTCTACCGCTTGTGCCAATGGAATAACCAGGCTGCGGGTGAAGACCATCGCTAATGCGATGGTCAGCAACACGGCCACCACCATCAGGGTAGCGACCAGTTTCACCGAGATGCCGAAGGTCGCGTCGCTGGCAGTCGAAGCCATCTGGGCACCCTCGCTATTGATGCGGGTCAGTTGACCCAGCGCGCTGGCAATATCCTCGGCATACTGGCCCAGCTTTTCACCCACGACATGCCTGACGCCAGCCAGATCCCCGGACTGGCTCAACGAGATCGTCAGCCTGGACTGCTCCATGTACAGGGCTTTGGCGGCCTTGTAGGTATCGTACTGGCTGCGCTCCTCCTTTGAAGAAATCAATGGCTCGTAGCGGCGCTCCGCGGCGTCCAGGTCAACCTGGGCCTTCTCCAGGCTGCGCAGCGTGCTTTCACGCGCGGCCCCTTCCACCAGGGCAAAGCGCAAGGTCAATGCGCGAACCCGCGAACTGGCCACGCTCATGTCGTTGACTGCCACGATAGACGGAACCCAATTGCCATTGACTTCTTCGCTTCGGGCATCCATCTCCTTCATCTGATAAAGGGCGATGATGCCCAGGACTAGCAACAGCAGCCCTAGAGATGAAAAAGCAAATGTTGAACGCAGGCCAATCCGTATTTGTCTGAACCACATGATGAATTCCCGAGTATCTGAAGCACGGTTAGAGGCAAGGCATGTCGTTAGTTGGCGAGCAAATTAAGTCGTCACCTAAACGGTAATTGTTATTTTTCCGAAATGGCATGTTCGACTGGTTGTTGTTGATACTCGCGTCCTCGCATTTAAATTTTATGAGCTTCATATAACGCGCTCCACGAATTTATTTTTATTCACGAAGAAATAATCGACGTTTGATTGATCTGGAGCAGCCCGCCAGAAAGCGAAGGTGATCAGTTGCCTCGACCCGTTACGCAGTTGCTCCCTCCGTCCTCAACGGCCGGGCAACATGCGCTTCAGAGTGTTGTCCTTGAGCCAGTAGTGGTGCACCAGCCCCGCAACAGCATGCAGACCGATCAGCCAGTAACCAGCACTGCCCAACCATTCGTGCCAGTCCTTGAGCTGTCGGGCCAGGGTGGGATCGAGGGCGATCGGCGATGGCAGCGAGACGTCCCAGTACGGCAGCGGTTTGCCTGCCGCAGCCAGCATCAGCCAGGCCAGCAATGGCGTGGCGATCATCAGTGCGTAAAGCGCCAGATGCATGAGACTCGCCAAGGTGTTTTGCCACGCCGGAGGATACGGACGGATCGGAGGACGGGGACTCAGGCGTCCCAGCAGACGAACCCAGACCAGCGTGAATACCGCCAGTCCCAGCAAGCCATGGAAACCCAGCAGCGGGCCTTTCAAGGCATGGCCCTTGGGCAGCATTCCCCGCAGCTCGACGCAGGCATAGAGACCGATGAACAGGAGCACCATGCTCCAATGCATGATGATGGACAGGCGACCATATCGATCGATGTTGGAATCGCGCTTCATACACGTGGTCTCTTGGAGTGGGAATCGGTGATGCCAAGGTGCCATCTGAAGCTTAAGGAAGTCTGAAGTGCGGGAGGACTGACCCTTGGAAATGAAAAAGGCCCGCATTGATCGATGCAGGCCTTTTTGTTTTTCAGGGATATGTCACGGAACTCGATGATTCACAGCCACCGAAACCTGTTTGTGCAATTCCGGGTTCGCCGTCACTCCGAACAGGCTTCAGCTTGTCAGTCCTGGCCGCGCAAGCTCAGATGTAGCAGGGGAAATGGCCGTCCCTCTCCATCCAGCGGCGAACGACCGGTTTGCACGAACCCGTAATGCAGGTAAAACCCCACCGCCTTGGGATTCTGTTCATTTACATCGACACTCAGCTCACCCTTTGAACGGCGGGCATGATCAAGTAGCGCTCGGCCGATGCCCTGGCCGCGCAGATCAGGCTCGATGAAGAGCATTTCCACATGTTTTTCATTCAGCCCGATAAAACCCAACGGACGCTCCTGCTCGTCTACCGCAACCCATAACTCAACAGCGGGCAGGTAGACATCGCGAAGCTGTGGAAGCAGTGCGTCTATATCGGAAGGTTGCAGAAAGTGGTGGGTGGCGCGAACAGAACGCAGCCAGAGGTCGAGCAGGAGCGGGTGGTCGGCGTTGGTCGCCTGACGAATGATCATTGCAGTCATCCTTAGAACACTTGATTGGAAATCAGGCCCGCTGGAGAACAGCGGACATCAGTGTCGGCAACCTTGAATGACCGCTTCGCGAATTAACGCCTGGGCGGTGCACAGCGCAGGTGGCCGGAAAGGAGGGAGGCGGGACGATACTAAGCAGGGCAGCAAGGTGTCAATAAAAATTGACGGACGCGAGCGGCACGTCTCTCGATGGCTTTCCAGACTCATTCTTTCCGGTTGCTTGCGGGGAGTGTCAGATCCCTCAAGGCAAGCCGCAAGCATCGCAATACCGACACTCACCGCGAAGCCACCAACCACGCCCCACCCACCAACAAGACCACCCCCACCACGGAAGACGCCGCAACCCCACCCGCCCTCACCGCATCCACCCCCAGCCCCACCACCAGCTGACTGGCAATCAACACCGAAATCGTCACCGCCGCCCCCAGCCGTTGATACCCGCAGATACTGGCAAACACGAAAAACGACCCCAGCACCCCCGGCAGCACGCTCCA
This sequence comes from Pseudomonas sp. Con_6, assembly GCF_059379395.1. Lineage (NCBI taxonomy): Bacteria > Pseudomonadati > Pseudomonadota > Gammaproteobacteria > Pseudomonadales > Pseudomonadaceae > Pseudomonas > Pseudomonas sp. Con_6. The sequence goes on from NZ_CM182011.1 coordinate 1,110,439, forward strand.
GTAGCGCAGCGCCCCGAGCATCTCGCCAATCCCGGCCAGCCCCGAGCGCCCAAGCAGCAAGCCGAGCAGGATGACGAACCCCACCGCCGAGTTGACCAGCAAGGTGATCAGCACCGTCGAGACCGTGCTGGTGATCTGCACCATCAGCAGGTTCTGGATGACCAGCGCAGCACCGGCCGCCATCAGCAGCGCAACGATCCAGCCCATGACCTACTCCGGCACGACGCGCTGATCCAGCTTGAGCTGGAGAAATACCAGGTCCAGCCAGTTGCCGAACTTGGCCCCCACTTCCCGCAAGTGCCCGACATTCTCGAAGCCGAGCTTTTCATGCAGGCCGATGGAGCCCTGGTTGCCGGCCTCGATGCCGGCGACCATGACATGCTTGCCAATCGCCCTGGCCCGTTCGATCAGGGCGCGCATCAGCCGTTCACCCAGGCCTTTGCCCCGCTGGTCACCACGCACATAGACCGAATGTTCGACGGTATGCCGGTAGCCATCCCACGCCCGCCAGTCGCTGAAGGAGGCGTAACCCAGCACGTCCTCCGCGTCATCGACCACCACCAGCACGGGATAACCCGCTCGTTGTCTATCAGCCAGCCAGGCCAGGCGGTTGGCCGTGTCCACCAGGGTTTCGTTCCAGATCGCCGTGGAGTGGGCGACCGCGTCGTTATAGATAAGGGTAATGCCGGGAATGTCGCCGGGGAGGGCGTCGCGGATGATCATGGCAAGCTCCGGTTGTCACTATGATGGATGGATAATCCATCATAGTGGACTGCTGGCGCAAGCTCGCAACATCGCGAAAAAAGTCAGCGGCTTTTCAGTAGGGCAATCGCATAGACACAGTCAGCGTCACTGTCATTGCGAAACTCGCAATCCACCGGCGGCCCCAGTTCCAGGCAGTCGCCGGACTGCATGGCGTGTCGTACGTCTCCCTCGATGAACACCAGCTGCCCCTGCAGTACCCAGACCAACTGGCGCTGGAAGGCATAGGCGGAGGCGGGCATGGGCACGTGCTTGCCGGCGGGGAGGGTGATTTGCAGCAGATCCACGGGCAGGTCGGACTGCGGCGAGACATGCCGGCGCAGATAGCCGGTTTCCGGGTCCACCCAAACGCTTTGGTCCGAGGCGCGGAGCAGGCGGCCCTGTCGGGTTTCCGCGCGGGCGATCAGGCTGGAAATGCTCAGCCCGAAGGCCCCGGAGAGCTTGCCCAAGAGGTTGGCGGTGGGGCTGCTTTCGCCGCGCTCGACCTTGTGGATCATGGCGCGGGAAACCGAGGCGCGCTGCGACAGCTCGGTAAGGGACCAGCCGCGGCTTTCCCGCTCGGTGCGGATGCGTGCGCCAATGCGGGCGTCGAGATCGTTATCGGTAGTCATGCCGTCACTATAGTGGACGCCCGGCGCGAGGCTCAAGCCCGGGTTCGGCAGGGGTTCCTTTACCATCTGTACGGATTTTCAATCACTCGAAAAGACGCCTGGATTCAATTTGTAACATATTGAAACAATTTTTATGGGGCGGCGATTTTAAAAGAATTTTCATCCTGGCGTGACCGTTCGTCAGCTCAAGCCCGCGCCCCGCCTCGGTTCCACTCCCTGTTTCCGGGGATTATCACTAAAGGATTAATACTAAGCGCGTGTACGAATTGTCCGGCGTGGATCCAAGTTTTTGGCTACAAATCACCCCCATCAAGGAACCTGTATTCGCCAGGGTCAGGCAGTTCGACATGCAGTGTGTGTAGTTCCTGAGGGGGATGGCGCGTCACGCCAGCACGCATTCACAAACGGATTTGCCTGATCCACGAAGGAGACGCTCGTGGACAGAAGAACCGCCAAGAAATCCCGTACCGCCCTTTTTGCCCCATTGCCGCTGGCCATCAGCATGGCTGCAGCCGGTATGGTTTCCGGTTTCTTCACGCCCGAGGCGCTCGCGGCCTGTACGGGTACTCCCACGGTCACCTGTTCGGGCGGCACCATCGCCGGTTACGTTTCGGCGACCAGCAACCTGACGCTCAATGTGCAGGCCGATGCCCAGATCGTCCCGGGGGTCTCGAGCACGATCAACTCCGTGCTCCTGACCGGCACCGGCACGACCGTCAACAACTCCGGCAAGATCGATCCCTCGCTGCTTGGCGGCCTTGTTTCCCTCGCCAGCGGCTTGCAGATCAACAACGCCGCCGGTAGCACGGTAACCGTCAACAACAACGCCGGCGGACAGATACTCGGTACCTCGGACATTCTCTCGGTCAACCTGCTCGGGCTGACAGGTATCGGCCTGATCGTGCAGAACGGCGCCGGTGGCACCACGACGGTGAACAACTCCGGGATCATCGGTGGTACGCCGCTGGTCGGACTATCGGTCATCGCCGAGGACATGGCGGTCGTTGCGCTGCGCGGTGGCGCGCAAAACCGCATGACCAACAATACCAGCGGTGTCATCACGGGTCGGATCGCCATGCAGGCGTCGGTCTCGGGCAACATCTTTACCAACGCCGGCACGGTCAACGGCAGTATCAACCTGGGTACAGGTACTGCGGGCGTTTCCGGTGCGAACACCTTCAACGCGATTACCGGGTCCTTGGTCAGCGCCGGGTCGGGTATCGGGGTCGACCTTGGTGTTCTGGGTGGCCTGGGTATCGCCTATTCAGCTGCCGGTATCGTCAACGGCGGCCTGCTCAACAACGGCAACACCCTGAACCTGATGAACGCCATCGGTGGCGGCTCCGGCACCAACGGTACCGGCACGATCAACGCTACCAACTACGTCAACTTCAACAACCTGGTCGTCTCCAGCGGTACCTGGACCATGACCAACCAGCTGTTCAAGACCGGCACCACCAGCCCGAACGTCAACCTGAACGGCGGCCTGTTGCGGGTCGACTCCAACGCTTTGTTGGGGGTCACGTCGGTCAACGTCAACGGCGGCGGCCTGGGCAACGTCAGCGGTACCAACTCGACCGTCAGCAGCAACCTGAACCTGATCGGCAACCTGACGGCGACCAGTGACCTGGGCCTGACCCTCTCCGGTGTCCTGAGCGGCAGCGGTAACCTGATCAAGACCGGTACCGGTACCCTGACCCTCAACGGTGTCAACACCCTGACCGGCAACACCACCCTGACCGCCGGCACCCTGTCCCTGGGCAATGCTGCGGCCCTGGGCGCCAGCACCAACAGCCTGAACGTGACCGGCGCCAGTACGCTGACCGGCACGTCGGGCATTGCCATTGCCAATAACATCGCGCTTAACGGCGCCAACCTGAACGTGGACAGCGGCGGCGCCGGCTCGTCCTTGACCCTTGGTGGCGTCATTTCCAGTACCGGCTCCCTGACCAAGATTGGTGCCGGCAATCTGACCCTGACCGGCTCCAACAGCTTCGGCGGCGGTCTCAACCTCAACGCCGGCAAGCTGATCCTCGACAGCGCCGCCTCCGCCGGCTCGGGCACCATCACCGCGGGCATCGCCGGTACTGCGGCGCTGGACACCAACAGCGCCCAGACCCTGAACAACCTGGTCCAGCTCAACGGCAACCTGACCCTGACCGGCAGCAATAACCTGACCCTCAACGGGAAGATTTCCGGCAGCGGCGGCCTGATCAAGAACGGCACCAACACCCTGACCCTTACCGGCGCCAACGACTTCACCGGCAACTCGACCCTCGCCGGCGGCACCCTGGTATTGACCAACAACGCCGCCCTGGGCCTCGGCCAACTGACCCTGAACGCCAACTCCAGCCTGCTGGCCGACGGCCTCAACGTCGGCAACGCCATCAACCTGGGCTCCCGCGCCCTGACCCTGACCAACACGGCAGCCACTACGCTCAGCGGTGCGCTCGCCGGCACCGGTCAAGTGATCAAGAGCGGAACCGGCGACCTGACACTGAGCGGCAACAGCAACTTCGCCGGGGTCGTGCAGTTGACCAACGGCAAGCTGATCATCGGTAGCAACTCCGCGCTGGGTATCGGCAGCCTGGCGGCGGGCGCCAACACCGTTCTCGACAGCGACGCTGCGCGCACCCTCGCCGTCAATGCGATCAACATTATCGGCAACCTGACCATCGCCGGCAGCAACGACCTGGCGCTGAACGGCCAGATCGCCGGCAACGGCACCCTGACCAAGAATGGCTCGGCGAGCCTGACACTGGGCGGGGCCAACACCACCATCGGCAACACCCTGCTCAACGCTGGCACCCTGATCCTCGGTTCCCCCACGGCGCTGGGCAACCCCAACAACCTGCTGGTCGCCAGTGCCGGCACCACGCTGGATGCCAACACCGCGGTCTCCATCGCCAACGGCGTCACCCTGGGCGCCGGCGGCAACCTGACCATCGGCGGCACCTCCGCCCTGGGCATCAACGGCGTCATCAGCGGCGCTACAGGCGCGGGCCTGGTCAAGAACGGCACCGCCGACCTGATCCTCAACGGCAACAACACCTACACCGGCGATACCCAGCTCAATGCCGGTCGCCTGGTCCTGGGCTCGGCTGGCGCGGTGGGCTCGGGCACCTTGATCGCGGCCGCCGGCAGCACACTGGATGCCAATACCTCGCTGAACCTGGGCAACGCCATCACCCTCAATGGCGCCGTCAACGTCGGTGGCACCTCCGACCTGACCCTGAGCGGCCTGGTCAGCGGTACCGGCTCCCTGGTCAAGGTCGGCGCGAGCAACCTGACCCTGACCGGCATCAACACCTACGCCAGCACCACCTTGCTTGGCGGCGTCCTGGCCCTGACCAATGCTGGCGCCGCCGGCAGCGGCGATATCACCGTCGGCGGCGCATCGACCCTGGCCGGCACCGTTCCGCTGACCCTGGCCAACAATATCCACCTGAACTCCGCCCTGACCACGCCGGTCGGCGGTACCAATGCCCTGACCCTCAACGGCGTCATCGACGGCGCCGGCACCCTGACCAAGTCCGGCAGCGGCACCCTGACCCTGAATGGCGTCAACAACTACAGCGGCGGCACCGCGCTGGTAGCTGGCACCCTGTTGCTGGGCAATGGCAGCGCGCTCGGCACCGGTACCCTGAGCACCGCCGGTGGCGCCACCCTCGACACCGCCAGCGCGATGACCGTCGGCAACGCCCTGAGCCTCACCGGCCAACTGAACCTGACCGGTAACAACGCCCTGACCCTGACCGGCAACATCACCGGTTCCGGCGGCCTGAACAAGAACGGCGCCAGCGCCCTGACCCTGAGCGGCGTGGGCAGCAACTACACCGGGCTGACCAACCTCAACGCCGGCACCCTGATCCTCGGCAGCAACAACGCCCTCGGCACCAGCGTGCTGAATGCCGCCGACGGCACCGTGCTGGACGCCACCACTGGCGCGAATGCCTCCAACCAGATCAACCTGGCCGGCAACCTCGCCATTGGCGGCAGTGCCGACCTCGGCCTGAGCGGCCTGGTCACCGGCACCGGCAGCCTGACCAAGAACGGCGCCAGCGTCCTGGGCCTGAGTGGCAACAACACCTTCCAGGGTGGCGTCGTACTCAATGCCGGTGGCCTGGTGGTGGGCAGCAACACTGCCCTGGGCCTTGGCTCCCTGACCGTCGGCGGCGCTTCGATACTCGACAGCAGCGCCTCGACCATTCTCGCCAACCAGGTCGCCCTCAACAGCGACCTGACCATCGGCGGCAGCAACAACCTGGGCCTGACCGGTGTCATTACCGGCGCCGGCAACCTGATCAAGAACGGCGCGGGCAACTTGCTGCTGGGCGGCACCAACACCGGCTTCACCGGCAATACCACACTCAACGCCGGTCGTATCGTGGTCGGCACCAACAGCGCCCTGGGTTCGGGCACCGTGACTGCGGCCGACGGCACTGCGCTTGATGCGGCGGGTGCGGTCAACCTCGCCAACGCGATCACCGTCAATGGCGCGCTGTCCCTCGGCGGTACCGGCAACCTCGGCCTGACCGGCGCCATCACCGGTACCGGCAGCCTGGTCAAGACCGGCAACGCCACCCTGACCCTGTCCGGCAACAACAACTATACCGGCGGCACTACGCTCAACGCGGGTACCCTGAGCCTCGGTAGCGCCACGGCCATCGGCGCGGGAGACCTGACCGTCGGCGGCGCCGCCAGCCTGACCAGCAGCGGCTCGCAGACCCTCGCCAACAAAGTGCACCTGAATGCCGACCTGACCCTGCCGGGCAGCGCCAACCTGATCCTCGACAACGTGATCGACGGCATCGGCGGCCTGATCAAGACCGGTACCGGTAGCGTCACCCTGAACGGCGCCAACACTTACAGCGGCGCCACCCTTCTGTCCGGCGGTACCCTGGTGGCAGGTTCCAGCACCGCGTTCGGCAGCGGGACCCTGACCGCTGGCGTCGGCACTTCGCTGGATGCCAACAAGGCCGTGAGCCTGGCCAATGCCGTCACCCTGACCGGCAACGTCAACGTCCTGGGCAGCAGCGACCTGGCCCTGACTGGCGACATCGCCGGTGCCGGTGGCCTGACCAAGACCGGCAGCGCCAAGCTGACCCTGTCCGGCAACAACACCTTCGCCGGCCCGGTCAACCTCAATGGCGGCACCCTGAGCGTGGGCAGCAACAACGCCCTCGGCCTCGGCGTGCTGAATGCCAGCGGCAATGCGATCCTCCAGGCGGCCAGCGCCGCCAGCCTCAACAACCTGATCAACCTGAACGGCGGCCTGGTTCTCGGCGGCAGCGCCGCGCTGTCCCTGAACGGCCTGATCACCGGCACCGGTGGCCTGACCAAGCAAGGCACCTCGACCGTCACCCTGAACAGCGCCAACACCTACACCGGTGGCACCACCCTGGGCAGCGGCACCCTGGTGCTCGGCAACAGCCTGGCCCTGGGCAACGGCGTAGTGACCGTGACCGGCCCTGGCACCCTCGACAGCCTCACTGCGATCAACCTGGGCAACAACATCACCCTGAACGGTGCCCTGAGCATGGGCGGCACCGCCGACCAGACCCTCAGCGGCGTGATCAGCGGCGCCGGCAGCCTGACCTCCAACGGCCAGAGCAATCTGACCCTCACCGGAGGCAACACCTACACCGGCGGTACCACCCTCAGCGCCGGTACCCTGACCCTCGGCAATGCGGGTGCCATCGGCAGCGGTCGCCTCAGCGTCACTGGCGCATCGAACCTGAACACCACCTCGGCGTTCGCCCTGGCCAACGCCATCACCCTCGGTGCCAACCTGAACCTGACCGGGCACAGCGACCTGACCCTCAATGGTGTCATCGATGGCACTGCGGGCCTGGTCAAGAGTGGTGCGGGCAACCTGACCCTGAACGGTGCCAACACCTTTGCCGGCGGCACCACGCTGGCGGGCGGTACCCTGACCCTTGGCAACGCCAGCGCCCTGGGCAACGGTGCCCTGAGCGTCACCGGCGCCGCGACCCTGGACAACAGCGCGGCCTTTGCCCTGGGCAATGCCATCGCCCTCGGCGCCGACCTGACCCTGGCCGGCAACAACGCCCTCAACCTGGGCGGCGTGATCACTGGTGCCGGCGCTCTGGTCAAAGCAGGTGCGGCCGACCTGATCCTCTCCGGTGCGAACACCTTCACCGGCGCGGTGAATATCGTTTCCGGCAGCCTGACCACCCTGAACACCGGTTCCCTGGGCAACACCTCGGGTGTCAACGTCACCACCGGCGCGCTGCTCAACCTCGGTGCCAGCTCCGCGATCGGCGGCCTGAGCGGCGGCGGTTCGGTCGCCCTGGGCAACAACACCAGCCTGAGCATCGGTAGCAGCAACCTCGGCAGCCTGTTCAGCGGCGTGATCTCGGGCAACGGCAGCCTGGTCAAGGCCGGCAGCGGCAGCCTGACCCTGGCCGGCATCAACACCTATACCGGCAACACCCAGGTCAATGGCGGCACGCTGAACATCAGCGGTGCCCTGGCTGGCGGCCAGGTCCAGGTCAATACTGGCGCGACCCTGACCGGCAGCGGCTCCATCGCCGGTCCGGTGAACATCGCCGACGGCGGTCACCTGGCGCTGAACAGCGGCACGAAGCTCAGTACCGGTTCGCTGACCCTCAACACCAACTCCAATCTCGACGTCGGCCTTGGCTCACCGTCCACCGGCGGCAACGCGCTGCTCTCCGTGGGCGGCAACCTGACCCTGGGCGGCAACCTGAACGTCAGCGATATCGGCGGTTTCGGCGCCGGTATCTACCGCCTGATCGACTACACCGGCACCCTGACCGACAACGGCCTGGTGATCGGCTCCGTGCCGGGCAGCGTCCTGCCAAGCGACCTGCAACTGCAGACCGCGATCGGCACGCAGGTCAACCTGCTGGTTGGCGGCGCCAACGGCAGCGTGCTGTTCTGGGATGGCACCGGCACCGTCAGCGACGGCGTGATCCAGGGCGGCAGCGGCACCTGGGATGCGACCACCACCAACTGGACCACGGTCAACGGCACCGGCAACCGCGACTGGAGCAGCAACTTCGCCGTGTTCCAGACCCCGGCGGGCACCGTCACGGTCAATGGCACACAGGCGATCACCGGTCTGCAGTTCACCGTCGACGGCTATGTCCTCAATGGCCCGGGCGCACTGCAACTGGTCAACAACAGCAGCGGCAACACCACCTTCCGTGTCGACCCGAACGCCACCGCGACCCTCAATGTCGGCCTGACCGGCAGCGGTCTGCTGAACAAGGTGGACGCCGGTACCCTGGTGCTCAACGGCGCCAACAGCTACACCGGCGGCACCGTGCTCAATGGCGGCACCCTGGTGCTCGGCAACAACGCGGCGCTGGGCAACGGCACCCTGGTGACGGCGGCCAACACCACCCTGGACAACAACACCGCCATCACCCTGGCGAACAACATCGGCACCTTCGGCGCCCTCAACCTGACCGGCAGCAATGCCCTGACCCTGAACGGCCTGGTCACCGGCGGCGGCAGCCTGGTCAAGAACGGCACCAGCACCCTGACCCTGAACGGCGCCAACGCCTACACCGGTGGCACCACCGTCAATGCCGGTTCCCTGATCCTGGGCAACAACACTGCCCTGGGTAGCGGCACCCTGCATGTGGCCGGCACCGGCATCACGCTCGACAATACGCCGGCACTGTCGTTGGCCAACGCCATCGACCTGGCCAACAGCCTGACCCTGCTGGGCACCAGCGACCTGTCCCTGAGCGGCGTGGTCAGCGGTGCCGGTGGCCTGGTCAAGAATGGCCTGGGCAACCTGACCCTCAGCGGTCTCAACACCTACTCGGGTGGCACCACCCTGGCCGCCGGCAGCCTGACCGTCGCCAGCGGCGCAGCCCTGGGTAGCGGCGCACTCAACGTCACCGGCGTTTCCAGCCTGAACAACAGCGGCGCCGTGACCCTCGGTAATAACGTCAACCTCGGTGCCGACCTGACCCTGCCAGGCAATGCCAGCCTGACCCTGAACGGTCTGGTCGCCGGTACTGGTGGCCTGAACAAGGTCGGCAACGGCACGCTCACCCTCAACGGTGCCAACACCTACCAGGGCGCTACCAGCCTTGCCGGCGGCACCCTGGTGGTCGGCAACAACGCAGCGCTGGGCACCAGTCACCTGACCGCTGCGGACGGCACCGCGCTCGACAGCAGCGCAGCCCTCAGCCTGGCCAACGGCATCACCCTGTTGGGCGGCCTGAACGTGGTCGGCAGCAACAACCTGACCCTGAGCGGTGTCATCGATGGCGCTGGCGGCCTGACCAAGAACGGCGCCGGTGTCCTGACCCTGACCGGCAACAACGGCAACACCGGCGACACCACCCTGAACGGCGGCACCCTGGTGGTCGGCAGCGACACCGCGCTGGGCCTCGGCGCCCTGAACACCGCCGATGGCGTGACCCTCGGTACCCTGGGCACCACCTCGCTGGGCAACGCGTTCCACCTGGGCGGCAACCTGAACCTGATCGGCAATTCCGACCTGACCCTGTTCGGCCTGGTCAGCGGCGCAGGCGGCCTGACCAAGAACGGTACCGGCAACCTGACCCTGCTTGGCGTCAACACCTACACCGGGCCGACCAACCTGAACGGCGGCACCCTGACCGTCGGCAACGATGCCGCCATCGGCACTGGCGCCCTGAATGTCGGCGCCGCCTCCAACCTGGCCGGCACCGGCACCTTCAGCCTGGCCAACGCCATCAACCTCGGTGCGCTGCTGACCCTCGGTGACAACAACGACATCACCCTGAACGGCATCGTGGCCGGTACCGGCGCACTGCTGAAGAGCGGCGCGGGCACCCTGACCCTGAATGGCGCCAACAGCTACAGCGGTGGCACCACCCTGGCCAACGGCAGCCTGCTGGTCGGCAACAACACCGCGCTGGGCAGTGGCACGCTGAACATCACCGGGGCGGGGACCTTCCTCGACGCGGCGAACAACACCGGCGTGGCCATTGCCAACGCCATCGCCCTGGGTGCGAACACCCTGACCTACACCGGTAGCTACGGGCTGGCCCTGAATGGCAACATCACCGGCACCGGCAGCCTGCTCAAGAGCGGCCTGGCCTCGCTGACCCTGGGTGGCAACAACACCTTCAGCGGCGGCGTGCGCCTGAACGCCGGCACCCTGGTCCTGGCTTCGGCCACCGGCCTGGGCAGCGGTGCCTTTACCGTAGCGGGCGGTATCTTCAACAACACCGTCAGCGCCAGCCTGAACAACGCCGTGCACCTGCTCGGCACCCTGACCCTGAGCGGCGCCCAGAGCCTGGCGCTCAACGGCGTGATCGACGGCACCGGCAACCTGGCCAAGACCGGTACTGGCAACCTGCTCCTGACCGGCAACAACACCTACACCGGCAACACCTTCCTGCTCGGTGGCACCACTACCCTGGGCAGCAACACCGCCTTCGGTACCGGCAACATCACCACCGGCAACGCTGGCATCGACAGCTCCACCGCGGTGACCCTGGCCAATAACTTCAGCGTGCTCGGCACCCTGGTCATCGGCGGTACCTCCGACCTGACCCTGAACGGCGCGCTGACTGGCGCAGGCGGCAGCCTGATCAAGAACGGCGCGGGTACCCTGACCCTGAACGGCAGCAACAACTTCGCCGCCGGCGTCACGCTCAATGCCGGTACCCTGGCCGTCGGCCAGAATGGCTCGCTGGGCTCCGGCAACCTGACCGTCGCAGGCTCGTCCACCCTGGTGGCGGCCAACAACGGCGTGGCCCTGACCAACGGCATCCAGACCGACAGCCGCCTGACCGTCGGTGGCGCCAACAACCTGACCCTGAACAGTGTCATCAGCGGTAACGGCAGCCTGATCAAGACCGGTACCAGCACCCTGACCCTGAACGGCGCCAACACCTACAACAACGGCACCACCCTCAACGGCGGCGTCGTGGTGGTCGGGAACAACAGTGCCTTCGGTACCGGTTCGGTCGTTGCCAACGCCGGCAACACCGCGACCACCGTGCGCAACAACCAATTGCGAATCCTCAGCAACACCTTCGTGGTCGACGGCAACATGACCCTGGATACCCCGGCCGAGCTCCGGTTCACGGGCGCGCTCAACGGCAGCGGCACCCTGACCAAGACCGGCAGCAACGAAGTGCTGCTGCTCTCCGCCGGCAACTTCAACGGTGACATCGATGTACTTGCCGGTTACGTTACCGCAGTCGTTACCAATGCCCTGGGCGACCTGAGGTCCGCCAGCCTGGCGGCAGGTTCCGGGCTGACCGTCGATGGCAATATCAACATCGACAGCCTGACCGGCTCGGGCGTCATGCGCATCAGCAACGGCCAGGTGAGCGTCGGTGGCAACAACCTCGACGGCGTGTTCGCGGGTACCGTGACGGACAACGGCGGCTTGAACAAGGTTGGCGCCGGGGTGCTGGAACTGACCGGCACCAGCGACAACACCGGGGTCAACACCGTCAGCGCCGGTACCCTGAAAGTCACCGGCAGCCTGAATGGCAGCGGCGGCCTGAACGTCGATCCTGGTGCAACCCTGACCGGTAGCGGCAGCATCAACGGCACCACCACCCTTGCCGACGGCGCGACCCTGGTGGGCTACAGCGGCCAGAAGCTGACCTTCAACAACCTGGTGCTCTCGCAGGACAGCGTCGTCGACTTCAACCTGGGTTCGTTGACCACCAGCGCTGATGCGCTGTTCAACGTGAACAGCGACCTGACCATGGCGGGCACCTTCAACATCGCCGACTTCGGCGGCCTGGGCAACGGTGTGTATCGCCTGTTCGATTACGGCGGCAACCTGATCGACAACGGCATGACCTTCGGCGATCTGCCCACGGGTGTGACTTACAGCGATGTGACCCTGCTCACTGGTACGAGTAGCCAGGTCAACCTGCTGGTGGGCTCCCCGAACCTGGTCATCCAGTTCTGGGATGGTGTCGATACCACCAGCAACGGCCTGGTCGAAGGCGGCAGTGGCGTGTGGGACAACACCACCCAAAACTGGGCCGAGTACGACGGCTTCGGCAACCTCGACTGGCAGGGCCAGTTCGCGGTGTTCCAGGGCGCGACCGGCACCGTCACCGTGGATGGCCAGCAGAACGTCAACGGCATGCAGTTCATGACCGACGGCTACCAGCTGGTCTCGGGTACCAACGGCTCGCTGAACATCAGCAACCGTAACGGCACCTACTTCGCCGTGCGGGTCGACAATGGCGTCACCGCCACCCTGGACCTGCCGCTCGAAGGCACCGGCACCCTGACCAAGCTGGATGTCGGTACCCTGGTGCTCAACGGCGTCAACAGCTACACAGGCGGCACCGCGTTGAACGGCGGTACCCTGGTGCTTGGCAACGACAGCGCGCTGGGCTCCGGTGGCCTGGCCACTGTTGCTGGCACCACCCTGGACAGCAACCAGGCCGTGTCGATCCTCAACAACGTCACTGTGAGCGGCGCGCTTACCCTGGCCGGCAGCAACGACCTGACCCTCAACGGCGTGGTCAGCAACGTGCTCAACGGTAGCGGCAGCCTGGTCAAGAACGGCAACGGCTTCCTGACCCTGGGCAAGGCGAACACCTTCACCGGCGGGGTCGCCCTCAACGCCGGTCGCCTGATCCTGGTCGACAACGCCTCGCTGGGCGCTGGCGCCCTGACCGCCGCCAACGGTACCTCGCTGGATACCCAAGGCGCGCTGACCCTGGCCAACACCGTCAACCTGGCCGGCAACCTGCTCCTGGTAGGCACCAATGACCTGACCCTGAGCGGTCCGGTCAACGGTGTCGGCAGCCTGACCAAGCAAGGCATCAGCACCCTGACCCTGAACGCGGTCAACGCCTTCACCGGCGGCACGAACCTGGCGGCCGGCAAACTGAAACTGGGCAACAGCCGCGCCCTGGGCAGCGGCACCCTGTCGGTCACCGGTGCCTCCGAGCTGGATACCAGCAGCGCGATGAGCCTGGCCAACAACGTGCTGCTGAACGCTGCCCTGACCCTCGATGGCACTACCGACCTGGCCCTCGATGGTGTGATCTCCGGCGGCGGTAGCCTGATCAAGAACGGTCTGGGCAACCTGACCCTGAACGGCGTCAACAACTTCGCCGGCGGCCTGACCCTGAACAGCGGCAACCTGACCCTGGGCAATGCGGCGGCACTGGGCACTGGCCAGTTGAGGGTCACCAGCAATTCGCTGTTGAACAACACCAGCGCCATGGTCCTGGGCAACGATGTCGATATCAGCGGTACCCTGGCAGTGGCCGGCAACAGCGACCTGACCCTGAACGGCGTACTCAGTGGCGTCGGCACCCTGGACAAGAACGGCCTGGCAACCCTGACCCTGGGCGGCAACAACACCTTCACCGGTATCTTCAACGTCTTGGCCGGTACCCTGAAGACCACCAGCAGCGGTGCACTGGGCAACCCGGCGCAGCTCAACGTGAGCAGCGGCGCCAACCTCGACCTGGGCGGCAACCTGACCCTGAACAGCCTGCAAGGCAGCGGTGGCGTGGAAGTCGACAACGGCATCACCCTGACAGTGGATGGCGGTACCTTTGCCGGTGACCTGAGCGGTACTGGCAGCCTGAACAAGGTCGGTGGCAGCACCCTGCGGCTGACCGGTACCAACAGCATCACCGGCTCGACCACCGTCAGCGGCGGCAACCTGGTGGTTGATGGCAGCCTGGCGAGCAACACCGTCAGTGTCGGCGCCAACACCGGCCTGTCCGGTACCGGCGACCTCGCCGGCGCGGTCACCGTCGCCAGCGGCGGCAACCTGAACCTGCAGAGCGGCAACACCCTCAACGTCGGTTCGCTGGTGCTGGACAGCGGTTCCAACCTCAATGCGGCCCTCGGCGTTGCCCAGTCGGGCAACCCGGCGCTGGTCAGCGTCGCAGGCGACCTGACCCTTGACGGCAACCTCAATGTCACCGACATGGGTGGCTTCGGTGCCGGTGTCTACAAGATCGCTGGCTACGGCGGTACCCTGACCAACAACGGCCTGACCGTGAACTCGCTGCCGGGCGGCATCGACGTCGCCGACACGCAGGTGCAGACCTCGGTCAGCAATCAGGTCAACCTGGTGGTCGGCGGTGCCAGCAACGTGCTGTTCTGGGACGGCACCCACACCGCAGGCGATGGCACGGTGGAAGGCGGCTTCGGCGTCTGGGATACCACCAACACCAACTGGACCAGCGCCGACGGCACCCTCAACCAGGCCTGGAACGGCACCTTCGCGGTGTTCCAGGGCACGGGCGGCACCATCACCGTCAATGGCTCGCATGCCATCACCGGCCTGCAGTTTGCCGGCAACGGCTACACCCTCAACGATGGCATCGGCGGTGAGCTGCTCACCAGCGCCGGCGCCACCAACGTGCGGGTCGACACCGGCGTCACCGGTACCGTGGGCGTAGCGATCAACGGTGCAGGGACCCTGACCAAGCTGGACGGCGGCACCCTGGTGCTCAACGGCGCCAATGGCTACACCGGTGGCACCGCCCTCAACGGCGGCACCCTCGTGGTGGGCAACAACAGCGCACTGGGCACTGGTGACCTGACCGCAGCGGCCGGCACCACCCTGGACAGCAATACCGCAGTCACCCTGGCCAACAACGCCGTGCTCAACGGCGGCCTGACCATCGGTGGCAGCGATGCCCTGACCCTGAACGGCGTAGTCAGCGGTGCCGGCAGCCTGACCAAGGCCGGCAGCGCCAACCTGACCCTGAACGGCGTCAACACCTACACCGGTGGCACCGTGCTCAACGGCGGCAGCGTGACCCTGGGCAACAACGACGCCCTGAGCACTGGCACCGTCAGCGTGACCGGCGCCTCGCTGCTGGACAGCACCGGCGCCCTGCAACTGGCCAACGCGCTCAACCTGACCTCGCAACTGACCCTGGCTGGCAACCAGGACACCACCTTGAGTGGTGTCATCAGCGGTACCGGTCGCCTGGTCAAGAACGGCAACGGTTCTCTGGTCCTGAGCGGCGCCAATAATTACAGCGGCGGCACCGCTATCAACGCAGGCAGCGTCACCGGCGATACCACCAGCCTGCAAGGCGCCATCCTCAACAACGGCGCGCTGACCTTCGCGCAGAACGCCGACGGCACCTACAGCGGCAGCCTGAACGGTTCGGGTACCCTGACCAAGTCCGGTACCGGCCAACTGTTGCTCACCGGCACCAGCGGCCTCACTGGCAACACCCTGGTCAGCTCGGGCAGCCTGGTCAACAACGGCACCCTGGCCAGCGCCAACGTGCAGGTCGCCAGCGGCGCCAGCCTCGGTGGCAGCGGCACCTACAGCGGCACCGTGACCATCGCCGACGGCGCCAACCTGAACGCCGGCACTGCCACTGCACCGCTGAGCGTGGGCAACCTCAACCTGTCCTCGGGCAGCAACCTGAACTTTGCCCTCGGTGCGCCAGGCGGTTCCACCACCGTGGTTTCGGTGGCGGGCAACCTGGTCCTGGACGGCACGCTGAACATCAGCAACGCCGGCGGCTTCGGCCAGGGCGTGTACCAACTGTTCAGCTACGGCGGCAGCGTCACCGACAACGGCCTGGAATACGGCACCCTGCCAACCGGCACCACGCTGGCGGACCTTACCCTGCAGACTGCCATCGCCAACCAGATCAACCTGGTGGTAGGCAGCAACCTGCTGTTCTGGAACGGCAGCAAGACCACCGGCGATGGCTCCGTCAGCGGCGGCAATGGCACCTGGGCCAGCGGCACCACCAACTGGACCAATACCGCCGGTACCAGCAGCAATGCCTGGAACAACACCTTCGCTGTGTTCGGCGGCGCGTCCGGCACCGTCACCGTGGCTGGCAAGCAGTCCTTCACCGGCCTGCAGTTCCTCGCTGATGGCTACACCGTGCAGGCGGGCACCGACGGCGAACTGGAGGCGATCAACTCCAGCAGCGGCGACCTTGCGGTGGTCCGCGTCGGCACCGGTACGGCGGTCATCTCGGCGACACTGGTCGGCACCGGCGGTATCGAGAAACTGGATGCCGGCACCCTGTACCTTACCGGCGCCAACACCTACAGCGGTGGCACCACCGTTAGCGGCGGTACGCTGAAGGGCAACACCACCAGCTTGCGGGGCAACATCACCAACAATGCCAACCTTATCTTCGCCCAGGACACCAACGGGCAGTTCGGCGGCATCCTCAGCGGCAACGGCAGCATCACCAAGCAAGGCACCGGTGACCTGCTGATCGTTGGAAGCCAGCCGTTCAACGGCGCCTTCGAGGTCAAGGAGGGGAGTCTGACCGTCGGCAACGCGGCCAACACCTCTACCGTGTTCGGGGCCCAAGTCACCGTCGCCAAGGACGCCGGTCTGACCGGTACCGGCAGCGTCGGTTCGCTGGTCAACAACGGCACCGTGCTTACTGGAACCGGTGGCAACAACCTGTCGGTGGCGGGCAACTTCAGCAACGCCGGGACGCTGGCGATCACCCTGACGCCGAGCGTGACCAACTACCTCAACGTGGGTGGAACGGCGAACCTGGGCGGCACGCTGAGCGTGGCCAACATCGGTAGCACCGCGGCCCAGTACACCCTGGTCTCGGCCACCGGTGGCGTGACCGGCACCTTCGCCAAAACCAATCTGGAAGGCATGGTGTTCCTCGACACCACGCTGAACTACGGTGCCAACGCCGTCACCCTGGATGTAGCGCGCAACGGAACCTCCTTCGCCAGCGTGGCGCAGACCCGCAACCAGCGTGCGGTGGCGAACGCCCTGGAAAGCGCCTCGGCGCCGGCCAGCCTGCGTAATACCATCATCAGCTCCACGGCCAGCGAGGCGGCGGCGGCCTTCGAAAGCCTGTCCGGCGAGATCTACGCCAGCACTGCGACCGTGCTGATCGAGGATTCGCGCTACGTCCGCGACGCGGTCAACGACCGTATGCGTGATGCCGGTTGCAGCGACGAGCAGGATCCACGTCGTACCCTAACGCCAAACAGCAACCAACAGACCACCGGTCGCGGTTGCAGTGGCGAAGGGGTGGGCTGGATCCGTGCCGTGGGCGGCTGGGGTGACTTCGACGGAGGCCACAACGCGGCCAACGTCAAGCGTGACCTGTCCGGCTTCCTGATCGGCTTCGACAACAACCTCAACGACCAGGTACGCGCAGGTCTCGCTGCCGGCTATACCAACAGCAGCATCAGCGCCAAGGGCAAGCCGCAGGACTCCTCGGTGGACAGCTACCACCTGGCGGCCTACATGAGCTACCAGATGGACGCCTTCGCTGCACGTCTCGGCGCCGGCTACACCTGGCACGACATCGACAGCAAGCGTTACGTCGAGGCCGGCAGCTACAACGAACGCCTGAAGTCCAGCTACAAGGCACGTACCGCGCAAGTGTTCGGTGAAGTGGGCTATGCCATCGACGCGGGCGGCGTGGCGCTGGAGCCGTTCGCCGGCCTGGCCTATGTCAACTACGACAGTGACAAGGCCCGTGAAAAAGGCGGGGTAGGGCGTCTGGAGTCTGACGTCAAGCAGGATGTGACCTTCTCCACCGTCGGCCTGCGGGCAGGCAAGTCGTTCACCCTGGGCAACGGTACCACCCTGACCCCACGCGGCAGCATCGGCTGGCAGCATGCCTTCGGCGATACCAAGCCGGATGCGGACCTGCGCTTCGTCGAAGGCGGTGCCGGGTTCAGCAACACCGGGGTTCCGATCGCCAAGGACGCTGCGGTGGTCGAGGCCGGCCTGGACATGAGTGTCGGTCCGATGAGCAAGGTGGGCCTGGGCTACTCCGGCAAGCTGGCCAGCGAAAGCCGCGACCATGCGGTAACCCTGAACTTCAGCATGGAGTTCTGATCCGCGGCTGACCTGATGGCCTCAGCGCTGGCTTGCCAGCGCCGAGGCCATCAGGCACACCATCAAATTGCTGTATTGTCCTGGTTTCATCCCACCACCCAAGGTCGCCGTATGGCGCGTCTCTACGTCACCCTCAGTCTTCTCCTCTATCTCCTGGCCCTGTGCCTCGACGCCGTGAACCTGAGCGGCGGCAATGTCGTGACGGCCCAGCAAGCCCTGTTCCAGGGGCCCTGGGGCGTAGTCTTCGGCCTGTTCGGCTGGTTCGCCAATCCGCTGTTCGGTCTTGCCCTGCTGCTGCGTCGGCGGCTGCGCTGGCTGTCGCTGTTCTTTGGGGTTTGGGCGTTTTACCTGGCGGTGAAGAGTCATGGCATCGAGCGCTTGCCAGACAACATCAACTACAGCTTCCACGACGTCATCGGTTTTGCGCCAGGCTATTACTTCTGGGCGCTCTCCATCGCTGCCTTCTGTATCGGCCAGGCGTGGTGGTGCAGCCGCGGACGCAACGCCGAAGTGCCCCGCTGGAGCCTGCCGGAGGGCGCACTGGCGCTGTTGCTGCTGGTGGTGATGGTGATCGGTCTGCGCGACGACAACCTGCGTTTCGATCTCGACAAGCTATTCGATGTGCCGCCGTCGGTCTGGGAAATGCCGCCGCCGGCCCGGGACGAGTCGATCTGATGAGCCTCTGATCGGCAGGGTGCAAGGACCTGCGCAATAAACGTCTGATGGAGATCCTGGTCAAGCCAGCTCGTACAGGTCCAGCGGCGCACGTGATCCCTGTGTGGCTGGCTTGCCAACGATTAGTCCATCAGTTGCATCCCAAGGCTCAGGCCTTGCGCTTGAGCGGCTCACCCTCGAACTTCACCCCGGCCAGGCCGTGGGTGATCAGGGCGCGGATATTGCCGTGGTCGCTGCCTTCCGGCGTGGCGAGCACCGAGCGGTAGTGCTCGCCGAACGCCAGCAGCGCTTCCTGGTCGCTCAGGCCTTCCAGCAGGGCCAGGCCCAGGGTCTTGCAGGAGCCTTCGTTCTGCCCCGCATTGCTGACCAGGCCGCCGTTGTCGAAGGCGGTCTGCTGGTAGTCGTAGTGGGCGGCAACGAAGGCCAGGGTGTCGGCGAACACGTGCTCGCCGGTGGCGAGGCTGGCACGCAGGGGGGTCAGGTCAGTCATGCGGTTTTCCTTTGGCGAACGCGGCTTGCTGCTCGGCGCTGGCTTCTTTCTGGTATTGGTTTTTCCACTCGGCGTAAGGCATGCCGTAGACCACCTCGCGGGCGTCATCCAGGCTTACCTCGATCTGGCGTTCATCCGCAGCCGCCTTGTACCACTTGGACAGGCAGTTGCGGCAGAAGCCGGACAGGTTCATCAGGTCGATGTTCTGCACATCGGTGCGGTTGCGCAGGTGTTCGACCAGGCGACGGAACGCGGCCGCTTCGAGTTCAAGTTGTTCTTGCGGAGTCATGGCTGTCTCGGTTTCAGGCGATTCGGTTCTTCAGGTGGCGGCCACCGTTGATGACCACATTGCTGCCGGTGCTGTACTGGCTCTCGAGGAGGAACAGCACGGCGTCGATCAGCGGCTGGGCGCCGGGTTCGAATTCCAGCAGGGCTTTCTTCAAGGTCTGCTGGCGATAGTGTTCGTCACCGCCTTCCTTGAGGATCAGCAGCCCCGGTAGCACGCCGTTCACCCGCACCGTCGGCGCGTACTTCTCGGCGAACGACAGCACCATGTTCTGCAACGCGGCCTTGGTCGCGGCGTAGCCGATATGGCTCTTGCTGCCGCGGGACGAGGTTTCGTCGCAGATGTGGATGATGTCCGACTTGTCCAGCTTGAGCAGTTGCTCGCCCAGGGCCAGGTTGAGGTGATATGGCGCCTCGACGTGCAACTTGAACATGGTAGTGAGGTTGTCGAGGTCGTCGTCGAGCCACAGCGAGGCGTTGTGGACGATCGCCCGCAGGCCGTCATAGCCGCGCAGGTGGTCGATCAGCGCTTCGCGATCGTCTTCGCGGCACAGGTCGGCCTGGAACGGAATGATGTTCGGGTGCGCGGGATGGGTGATCTTGCTGCGGCTGGCGCTGACCACCGTGTGGCCGGCCTGCGCCAGTTGCGTGGCCAGCGCCAGCCCGACTCGCTGGCTGCCACCGGTAACTAGGATTGGGCTGTTCATATGCGGGGACGATCAACTTCTCAGGTTCGCGGTCAGTTGCCAGCATACCCGAACTCACCTGGAATGACCGCCCCCGGCGGGTCAGCGGCTTTCCAGCGATTCGCCGC
Source organism: Pseudomonas sp. Con_6 (assembly GCF_059379395.1). Classification (NCBI taxonomy): domain Bacteria; kingdom Pseudomonadati; phylum Pseudomonadota; class Gammaproteobacteria; order Pseudomonadales; family Pseudomonadaceae; genus Pseudomonas; species Pseudomonas sp. Con_6. Next base: position 1,130,889 of record NZ_CM182011.1, read on the forward strand.
CGCTGGTCGGTCGCTTCGGCGAGGACGGACGGGCATTCAGCCAGCCGGCCAGCAAGCGGGTCGACAGCGGGATGAAGAAGTACACCATCAATGGCGTCAGGCCCAGGGTGCTGAGCAGGATCCGCGGCAGCAGGCTCAGTTCCGCCAGCCAGTGACCGAACAGCAGGTTGAACGCCAGGGACACCGGGAAGAACGCCAGCCAGATCGCCACGGCCTGCTTCCAGCGCGGCGGACGTTGTGCGGCGTCATTGCCGAACCAGCCTTCGATACCGCTCACGCGTTTTTCCGTAGGCTGCTGGAACAGCCCGTTGCCGCGGGCCAGCCAGGCGCTGCGCGAGGCGGAAAACTCCCAGGCGTGAAGGGTTTTTTCGTCGACGAAGCGAAAGATGATCTGGAATTCGTCGCCCTGGGGTGGCGGGGCCAGCACCCCGGAGCCGAGGTAGCCGGGAAAGTCGGTGGCGAGCTGCTCGCCTTCGTGCAACCAGGCGATCATGTCCTGATAACGGCCCTCGGCAACGCGCCGCGCGACCATCAAGGTAACGGGTGGGGTAGACATCGTGTATCTCCTGGCAAACGGTCGCGGCGGGTAGCCCAGACCTGAACGCCGCCCGGGGTGTTGGGCGGCGTCGGAAAACAAGCAAGGATTATTCCGTAAATAATGTGACCCGTCAGTGTCAGCTTTGACGGACTTCACGCCGATGTTTGATCCGACCTCTGGCGTCCGGGCTAGAATGGTCATCCGTTTCCTACAAATCTGCGGCGTGTCAGGCGATGATCGAGCTTTCCCCGGCGTCACTCAGTGAACGCGGTCTGGACCATGAGGAGCTGTTTCCCATCCGCGAGGTATCGCGACTGACGGGCATCAACCCGGTCACCCTGCGCGCCTGGGAGCGTCGTTATGGGCTGATCCAGCCGACGCGCACCGAAAGTGGGCATCGTTTGTACTCCCACGCCGATATCGACGAGGTTCGCCATATCCTGGGCTGGATCGAACGCGGCGTGGCGGTGAGCAAGGTCGGCAAGATCCTTGCCCGCGACCGCGCGGCGGATAGCCAGCCTCCTGAGCCTGCTAGCACATCCGGCTCCCGGGATCATGAGCAGTGGCGCAATCAACTGCGCCAGGCGGTGCAGATGTTCGACGATCTGCGCCTGGAGCGGCTCTACGGCCAGGTATTTGCCAGTTATCCACTGGCCGTGGTGTTCCAGGACATCCTCATGCCGTTGTGGCTGGAACTGCGCATGGCCCACGAAGGTTTCGGTCGTGCCAGCGAATGGTTGTTCCTCGATAGCTTCCTGCGTGCCCGTGCCTGGCAGCGCCTGCAACTGGCGCGAGAGGAGCAGTCCAGTCGCGTACTGCTGGCGGGCCTGCCCGAGCAATGCCGCGAGCTGGAATTGCTGGTCTGCGCGCTGTTGCTGGGCAGTAGCGATGTTGAGGTCTTAGTGCTCGCGCCCGGGCAGCCGTTGGAGGAGTTGACCCTGGTTTGCGAACGCAGGTCGCCGGATGCGCTGGTGTTGTTCTCCAATCACGCGCCCGCCGCCGATTTGCCCAAGCGCCTGGCACGCACTGCCCTGGCACTGGACTGCCCGCTGCTGTTCGCTGGCGAGGCGTCGGAAATGGCCCAGGACAGCCTGGTCGGCTCGCAGATCGTCTGCCTTGGCGGGGAAGGGCGGTTGATGCGGCGGCGTTTGCAGCAGTGCCTGGACGGCCATCTCGACAGCTAGGCGAAATGCACTTGCGGATGGGTGCGGCGGTGCTGTTGCAGCATGTACTGACGTAGCCTTTCGATTTCTTCGGGCTGGCGCTGGCTCAACTGATAGGCCGCCAGGCCTTCGATGGTAAGGCGTTGCAGGGTGCCGCGCAGAGCGATGGGGGCAATGCCGTCGGGGGCGAACCAGAGGTTGAAGGTTTTCGGCGCCTTGCGCCCCTCCGGCAGTTCCACCAGCACGCCCTTGAAGGAAATCTCCCGCACTTTGAGGCCACTACTCAGGCCCAGTTGGTCTTCCAGCATCACCGGCTGCTCCAGGGTCAGGCGCCAGGGCCGCACCACCTCACCCTCCTCGAAGATGCTCGGCGCGCCCAGTTGCAGGTGCAAGGCATGGAATTCGTCTTCCACCAGTTGCAACGGGAAGCTCATCTGCTGGTTGTCCAGCCGTGCGTGCACAGTGACCTGCTCGCTGGCTACCAGGCGGGTGAGCAGCTGCTGCACCTCGCGGCGACCGTTGAGGCGTAACGTCGCGTTGGGGTCCACGCGGTTGAGCTGGGGCGAGCGGTGCACGCTCTGGATGAAATCCAGTTCGTCCTGGGTCAGAAGGGCATCGGCTTGCATGGGAATGACTGCTGCGATTTTCCGGGTGATCGATGGACCGCGAAACGGTGCCTTTGTTAGGACCGTTGGTCGTTTTCCAGGCGCTGGATGTGCGCCCGCGCTTCGGCCAGTTGCTGTTTCAGTTCGGCCACTTGCTGTTCGGCCTCGACCTGACGGGTGACATCCTTCTGGATGCCGATGAAATAGGTGAGCTGGTCGGCTTCGTTGAACACCGGCGTGATCGACAGCTCGTTCCAGAACACGCTGCCGTCCTTGCGGTAGTTGCGCAGGACCTCGCGGCACGGCTGGCGGCTATTCAGAGCCTGGCGGATCCGTGCGAGAGCCGGTTGGTCGCGGTCCTCGCCCTGGAGGAAGCGGCAGTCACGGTAGAGGATGTCGTTGGCCTCATAGCCACTCAGGCGCTCGAACGCCGGGTTCACGTAGATCAGGATGGTGTCTTCGTCGCCTTCCTGTTCGGCGACCACGATGCCATCGTTGGAGGCATCGATCATGCGTTGCAGCAGTGTGGCGTTGATCATCGCGAGGTCCGGCGCAGGGGCGAGAGGAGTGGGCGATTCTAGTGCATGTAGGGCCAAGGGATAAGGCCTTTTGCCAGCCATCGGTGCTAGTATCCTACGCTTTTGCTCAGATACGGAATTCGTCATGAAAGTGGTCATCCTGTCCGGTTCGGTCTACGGCACCGCCGAAGAAGTTGCTCGTCACGCCCAGTCACTGCTCAAGGCCGCGGGTTTCGATGCCTGGCACGCCGCCCGTGCCACCCTTGCCGATGTCCAGGCCTTCGCCCCCGAGGCGTTCCTGGCCGTGACTTCCACCACGGGCATGGGCGAGTTGCCAGACAGCCTGGTGCCGCTGTTCAGCGAGATCCGCGACAGCCTGCCCGCCGCCTGGCGCGGCCTGCCGGGCGCGGTGCTGGCGCTGGGTGATTCCAGCTATGGCGACACCTTCTGCGGCGGCGGCGAGCAGTTGCGCGAGTTGTTCGCCGAGCTGGGGATCAAGGAAGTCCAGCCGATGCTGCGCCTGGATGCCAGCGAAACCGTGACCCCGGAAGTCGACGCCGAGCCTTGGCTGGCCGAGTTCGGCAACGCGCTGCGCGGCTGAATCCCCGGCAAATCTCTTGGCAAACCCTGTGGGAGCGAGCAAGCTCGCTCCCACAGGTTCCTGTAGATACCCATGTCCCTCTGCGCCGAGCCATTCGGCGCCTGTCCTGCAAGGTCATCAAGCTGGCTGCCAAGGAAACTTTCGCTTCGCCTGCGCCTGACTATGCTGTCCGGCAGAGCACAGAAAAATGTGCCGTCACCCCGACACTTACAACAATCACCAGCCGAGAAAGCCGCAATGCCACTGGCAGAGATTCCTCTGTGCGTCTGGCGGACACGGAGCCTGGGATTCACGTTCCGCGGCCAGAGCATTCGCTATTGGACGGCAGGGCAGGGAGAGCCACTGCTACTCATACACGGATTTCCAACCGCCAGCTGGGACTGGCATTACCTCTGGCAGCCGCTGGCCCAGCGCTTTCGCGTGATCGCTTGCGACATGCTCGGCTTCGGCGATTCCGCCAAGCCGCCGGGGCACCGCTACAGCCTGCTGGAGCAGGCTGACCTGCAACAGGCCCTGCTGGCGCACCTGCATATCGAGGAGCCTGTGCATCTCCTCGCCCATGACTATGGCGGCAGCGTCGCCCAGGAATTGCTGGCGCGGCATAACGAAGGTCGCCTCGCTATCGCCAGTTGCGTCTTTCTCAATGCCGGGCTGTTTCCGGAGTGCCATCGTCCCTTGCTGCTCCAGCGCCTGCTGATCAGCCGCCTCGGCTGGCTGGTGGCCCGCACCTTCGACCGCGACGACCTGGTGCGCAATGTCGGGCAGATCTACGGCCCCGGCACCCAGCCCAGCGAAAGCGCGCTGGATGATTGCTGGAGCCTGATCGTGTCGAACCGCGGCAATCGCATCCTGCACCGTCTGTCGGCCTATCTGACCGAGCGCCAGTCCCACCGCCAGCGCTGGGTCGGCGCCCTGCAGGCGGCCCGCCTGCCGCTGCGTTTCATCAATGGCGCTGCGGACCCGCTATCCGGCGCCCATATGGTCGAGCGCTACGAGGAACTGGTGCCCGAGCCCGATACCGTGCTGCTGCATGGCATCGGCCACTACCCCCACACCGAGTCGCCGTGCCAGGTGCTCAGCCATTACCTGGACTTCCGTCACCAACCGCTGGCATGGAGCCCGCAGAAGGTCGCCTGGTCCTGACCCAAGCGTCACTTATTACCCGCCATTCAGCGCCCGCCCGGTTCGTTGTCCGGGGCCGGGCGCTGGCTGACACTGGCCGTTCCGTTCCCTGTTCAGTTGGAGTTGAGCCATGACCGATTCGGTGCGCCTGGAAGATAGAGTGGTGATCGTCACGGGGGCCGGTGGCGGCCTGGGCCGGGCTCATGCCCTGTTGTTCGCCCGCCATGGGGCGAAGGTGGTGGTCAACGACCTGGGCGGCTCGACCCACGGCGAAGGCGCCAATGCCTCGGCGGCCGATCGGGTGGTCGCGCAAATCCGCGAAGCCGGTGGCGAGGCGGTAGCCAACCATGACTCGGTGACCGATGGTCAGCGCATCGTCGAACAGGCCCTGGACAGCTTTGGCCGGGTCGACGTGGTGGTGAACAACGCCGGCATCCTGCGCGACAAGACCTTCCACAAAATGGAGGATCCGGACTGGGACCTGGTCTACAAGGTTCACGTCGAAGGTGCCTACAAGGTGACCCGCGCCGCCTGGCCGCACCTGCGCGAACAGAACTGGGGGCGGGTGATCTTCACTTCGTCGACCTCGGGCATCTACGGCAACTTCGGTCAGGCCAACTACGGCATGGCCAAGCTCGGCCTCTACGGTCTGACCCGCACCCTGGCCCTGGAGGGGCGCAAGAGCGGCGTGCTGGTCAACGCCATCGCCCCGACCGGTGGCACGCGGATGACTGAAGGACTGATTCCGCCGCAGGTCTTCGAGCAGCTCAAACCCGAACTGATCAGCCCGCTGGTGGTGTACCTGGGCAGTGAGCAGTGCCAGGACAGCGGCAACCTCTATGAGGTGGGCGGCGGCTGGATCGGTCAGGTGCGCTGGGAGCGCAGCCTGGGTGTCGGTTTCGATCCGCAGGGCGGTTTCAGCGTCGAGGAAGTGGCGGCCAACTGGGGCCGGATCGGCGACTTCGAAGGCGCCGTGCACCCGCGTGACAGCCTGGAAGCCTTGCAGCAAATGATGGCCAACCTGCAGAAGTTCGCCAAGGTCTGAGTTCGCGTGCGTCCTGTCGCTGTCGCCTATGCTGGAATGCTTTGACCGCGACAGGAGTACGCAGCATGTATGAATCGAAGAACGAGGCCGTCATTTCCGCCGCAGCCTTTCGCAGCCGCCTGCTACTGCATGCGCTGGGGGCCGTGTTGCTGCTGGTGGGCTCGATCCTGATCGGCGTGGCCGGGCACTTGTATTTCGAGAGCGGGGTGCAGTGGTACGACGCGGCATTCAACGCCACCTTGCTGACGGGGGGGATGGGGCCGGTGACTTTGCCGGAGACCCAGGGCGGCAAGCTGTTCTTCGCGGTGTACGGGTTGTATGTGGGGCTGGTGTTCGTCGCCAGTATCGGGCTGATCCTGGCGCCGGTGGCGCATCGGTTGTTGCACCGGTTTCATTGCGATTGAAGCCGACGCGGCCGGTGTGGGAGTGCAGTACAGAAATAAAAAAGGCCGCTGCAAAGGCAGCGGCCAAATAAGACGCAGATCAAGGAGCTTCAAAATCAACGTCGGTGAACTGAAGGAAGACACTTCACAACAACAATCGGGGAGCACTCTAGGGGGAGAGCATTAACCGATCGTTAAGGGGCGCGAGGTGTCAACTTCGCGCCTTGGCGAACACCGGGTCGTCAAGGCAGGAGAAGGATAGTCAGACCTGACCCGCGGAAAAATAGTGCTTTCTGACATTCACTGTTGCATCGACGGCAACAGTGCACCAATTCAGTTCACTGCGCCTGCTCATAGCCCATGCGCCAGCTGATGGCCTTCGCGGCAGCGAGCAACTGGCGCGCCGCCGGGCCTTCTTCGTCGGCGTGGAAGATCGAGGTCGGGCCGACCACGGTGATCACCGCGACGATCTGGCCCATGGCGTTGAACACCGGCGCCGACAGGGCATCGACCCCCGGCATCAGCAGGCCATGCACATGGTGCAGGCCGCGTTCGCGGATGCTGGCGAACAGGCTGACGTAGTGGCTGGCATCCTGTCCCGACTGCGCCAGCTCCCGGTCCCGCAACTCGATGGTTTCCCGCTCCGGCAAATAGGCGCCGAACACCAGGCCGGTGGACGAACTGAGCAGCGGCAGCACCGAGCCGATCTGGGTGACCACGGTTACCGCGCGCACCGCCGGTTCGATGTTCACCACGGTGGCGCCCTGGTTGCCCCATACCGCGATGAAGCAGCTCTCGTTGAGCTGGTCGCGCAATTCCGAGAGCGGCACCGCCGCCACCTTCAGCACATCCATCCCGCCCAGCGCGGCCAGGCCCACGCGCAGTGCCTCGCGGCCCAGGCCGTAGTGGTTGGTGGCCGGGTCCTGCTCGGCGAAGCCACTGGCGATCAATGCCTGCAGATAGCGGTGCACCTTGCTCGCCGGCATGTCCACATGCTCGGCCAGGCGCGACAGCGAAGTGGCCGGCGCCAGCTGTGCCAGGGCCTTGAGGATATCGGTGCCGACCTCCGCCGAGCGGACCTTCTGTTTGCCGTTGTCGGCGGGGGGCGTGGCTTTGCTCATGGTCGGTTTCACTGTGCGGAGCGGGGGGAGGGCGTCTTTATAGCTTGACGACCCTTGGCGATCAAATTACGTTATGCGTAATCGAATTACGAATAACAATAACCGGCCTGTCGGCCAGGAGGCTCGATGAACTCCGATTTTCCTTCCGCCCTCGCTTACCAGAGCGGCTTCGGCAACGAATTCGCCAGCGAGGCCCTGCCCGGCGCCCTGCCGGTTGGCCAGAACTCCCCGCAGAAAGCCCCCTACGGCCTGTACGCCGAACTGCTGTCGGGCACGGCCTTCACCATGAGCCGCCACGAACAGCGCCGGACCTGGCTGTACCGCATCCGTCCGTCCGCGCTGCACCCGGCGTTCGTGCGCCTGGAGCGCCAGCTGGCCGGTGGCGGGCTCGGTGAGGTGACGCCCAATCGTCTGCGCTGGAGCCCACTGGAGCTGCCGGCCGAGCCGACCGACTTCATCGACGGCTGGGTGACCATGGCGGCCAACTCGGCAGGGGAAAAACCGGCTGGCATCAGCATCCATTGCTACCGTGCCAACCGCTCTATGGAGCGGGTGTTCTTCAATGCCGACGGCGAACTGCTGCTGGTGCCGCAACTGGGCCGCCTGCGCCTGGCCACCGAGCTGGGCGTGCTGGAAGTGGAACCGCTGGAAATCGCGGTGATCCCACGTGGCATGAAGTTCCGCGTCGAACTGCCGGACGGCGAGGCCCGCGGCTATATCGCCGAGAACCACGGCGCGCCGCTACGCATCCCGGACCTCGGCCCGATCGGCAGCAACGGCCTGGCCAACCCGCGCGACTTCCTCGCCCCGGTGGCGCACTACGAAGAGCAGGATGGCCCGGTGCAACTGGTGCAGAAGTTCTGCGGCGAACTCTGGGGCTGCGAACTGCAGCACTCGCCGTTGGACGTGGTCGCCTGGCACGGCAACAACGTGCCGTACAAGTACGACCTGCGCCGCTTCAACACCATCGGCACGGTCAGCTACGACCACCCCGATCCGTCGATTTTCACCGTGCTGACCTCGCCCACCAGCGTGCCGGGCATGGCCAACCTCGACTTCGTGATCTTCCCGCCGCGCTGGATGGTGGCCGAGAAGACTTTCCGTCCGCCATGGTTCCACCGCAACCTGATGAACGAGTTCATGGGCCTGATCAAGGGCGAGTACGACGCCAAGGCCGATGGCTTCCTGCCCGGCGGCGCCTCGCTGCACGGCTGCATGAGCGCCCACGGTCCGGACGCCGAGACCTGCGCCAAGGCCATTGCCGCGGACCTTGCGCCGAACAAGATCGACAACACCATGGCCTTCATGTTCGAGACCAGCCAGGTGCTGCGTCCGAGCCGCCATGCCCTGGACTGCCCACAGTTGCAGAACGACTACGATAGTTGCTGGGCCACGCTGCCAAGCACCTTCACCCCGAATCGGAGACAAGCATGAATCAGACCGCCATTGCCCGCAGTTGGGTGGAAAGCGCCAACGGGCATAGCGACTTCCCGCTGCAGAACCTGCCGCTGGGGATCTTCAGCCGCGCCGGTGGCGAACGCCGCTGTGGCGTGGCCATCGGCGACGCCATCCTCGACCTGGAGGCGGTATTGGCTGCCGGCCTGTTCGACGGTGAAGCCCGGGCCGCTGTCGAAGCCACCCGGGGTGACGCGCTGAACGCCTTCTTCGCCCTGGGCCGCGGCGCCCGCGTTGCTCTGCGCGAGCGGCTGCTGGCGCTGCTGGGTGAAGGTAGCGAGCATCAGGATGCACTGAAAGCTGCGCTATATCCGGCCAGCGCCTGCGAACTGCACCTGCCGGCGCGGATCGGCGACTACACCGACTTCTACGTCGGCATCGAGCACGCGAAGAACGTCGGCAAGCTGTTCCGCCCGGACAACCCGCTGCTGCCCAACTACAAGCATGTGCCGATCGGCTACCACGGCCGCGCCTCGACCATCCGCCCGTCCGGTGCCGATGTGCGCCGGCCCAAGGGCCAGACCCTGCCGGCCGGGCAGAGCGAGCCGAGCTTCGGCCCGTGCGCACGCCTGGACTACGAACTGGAACTGGGGATCTGGATCGGCCAGGGCAACGAGCTGGGCCAGCCGATCCCGGTGGGCGACGCCGCCGAGCATATCGCCGGCTTCTGCCTGCTGAACGACTGGTCGGCGCGGGATATCCAGGCCTGGGAATACCAGCCGCTGGGGCCGTTCCTGTCCAAGAGCTTCATTTCCACGGTATCGCCGTGGGTGGTCACCGCCGAGGCCCTGGCGCCGTTCCGTTGCGCCCAGCCAGCCCGTCCGAACGGTGATCCGCAGCCGCTGTCCTACCTTCTGGACACGCGCGACCAGGCCGGTGGCGCCTTCGATATCGAGCTGGAAGTGCTGCTGCTCACCGAGCGCATGCGCGAGCAGAACCTGCCGGCCCATCGCCTGACCTTGAGCAACACCCTGAGCATGTACTGGACCGTGGCGCAGATGGTCGCGCATCACAGCGTCAATGGTTGCCAGCTGCAGCCGGGCGACCTGTTCGGTTCCGGCACCCTGTCCGGTGCCGAGCCTGGCCAGTTCGGCAGCCTGCTGGAGATCACCGAGGGCGGCAAGCACCCGGTGGAACTGGCGTCGGGCGAGGTGCGCAAGTTCCTCGAAGACGGCGACGAAATCATCCTGCGTGCCCGCGCCAAGCGTGATGGCGTGGCCAGCATCGGCTTTGGCGAATGTCGCGGCAAGGTCGTTGCGGCGCACTGAGAGGCCTGAGGCATGGAACTGTTCACCTACTACCGCTCCACTTCGTCGTACCGGGTGCGTATCGCACTCGCGCTCAAGCAGCTGGAATTCCACTCGCTGCCGGTCAACCTGCTCAAGGGCGAGCAGCGCGAGGAACATTTCCTCGCACTCAACCCCCAAGGCCGGGTGCCGGCACTGAAGGCCGACTCCGGTGAGTTGCTGGTGCAGTCGCCGGCGATCATCGAGTACCTGGAGGAGGTGTATCCACAGCCGGCATTGCTGCCCCATGATCCGGTGCAGCGTGCCCGGGCCCGGGGCGTGGCGGCTCTTATCGGTTGCGATATCCACCCGTTGCACAATGTCAGCGTGCTCAATCGCCTGCGCGAACTGGGGCAGGACGAGGCGGCGGTGAGCCAGTGGATCGGTCACTGGATCAGCCAGGGGCTGGCGGCGGTGGAACAGCTGATCGGTGATGAGGGCTTCTGCTTCGGTGACGAGCCGGGGCTGGCGGATGTGTACCTGATTCCCCAGGTGTATGCGGCCAAGCGCTTCAATATCGACCTGGGCGGCTATCCGCGGATTTTGCGGGTGGTGGGGCTGGCGGAGGAGCATCCGGCGTTCGTGCTGGCGCATCCTTCGCGCCAGCCGGATACCCCGGCAGCCGGGTGACAGCCTACGCCTACCCTGTGGGAGCGGGTTCACCCGCGATAGCGTCGGTGAATTCACTACCGTAATCGCGGGTAAACCCGCTCCCACAGTTGGTCGCGTAAACCTACGATCAATGCACCGATCGTTTCCCACTGGGCAAATGACTCAACCGCTCCGTCAGCCGCAACCGCTGGATCGGATCATCGGTCAGCAACAAGGCATGCTCCAGATCGAATCGCTCCGCCTGCGGACACTCCAGATGCTGGTACAAGGTCGCCCGCGCCAGGTAGTCACTGGCCAGCGCCGGCCCCAGTTGCAGCACACGTTCGGCGTCCCTCAACGCTGCCAGGTCATCGTCTTGGGTCGAGTGCAACTGGCGCAGGTTGCGTGACAGCCGCTGCAGCATCTGCCTCGGCGTGGCCGTCTGCAGATGTTCCTTGCTCAACACCATCTGCGGTCCGAACTGCCGCCCCAGCAATTCCCGACAATCCGCCGGATACAGCCGCCGTCCGCCACAGGGATCGAGCAGATGATCCGCCCCTGGTACGCGCAGGAGGAAATGTCCGGGAAAATTCACCCCCTCCAGTGGAATCGATAACCCCCGGGCCAGCTCCAGGCTGAGCAGGGCCAGCGCCAACGGCTGCCCGCGCCGCCTGACCAGCACCTGATCGAGCAACGCAGCCTGCGGTCGCAGCGGATGGTATTCGTCTTCCTGGAACCCCAGCGCGCACAGTTTGCGCAGCAGCGGCTGGGCCAGTTCTTGCAACGGCAGCAGCGGCAGGTCGTTGCTGATCTCGTGCTGCAGGTCTTTCACCGCGCGCATCACCCGCGCCGGCTCCACCGTGCCATCGTGCTCGACAGCAATCCACAACCCGGCCTCGAACAAAGCCGGGGGCGTGCGTTCCAGACAGGCCAGGCAGGCTTGGCGTGGGTTCATGGCGGTCTCCGCTGAGAGCTACTGTTTTAGCCCCGGGGAATCGTTTCGTCCAGTGTCCGGGCAGGCGCCGAAGTGCCACCTATACTGGATGGAGCACTTGAACGAGGGCTCGTAGATGTTCGCTCTCATGCAAAGCACCCGCACCCAGTCACTGCACCTGTGTGTAGACCCGCCCACCGGCCTCAAAGCGGTGATCGCGATTCACAACGAGCACTTGGGGCCCGCGCTGGGCGGCTGTCGCTACCTCGCCTACCCGGACGACGACAGCGCCATGACCGATGCCATTCGCCTGGCCCAGGGCATGACCTACAAGGCCGCCCTGGCTGGCCTGCCGTTGGGCGGCGGTAAGGCGGTGATCATCCGCAACCCCCATGTTGAAAACCGCGCGGCGCTGTTCGAGGCGTTCGGGCGTTTCGTCGAATCCCTTGAAGGTCGCTTTATCACCGCTATCGACAGCGGCACCTCGACCCTGGACATGGACTGCATTGCCCAGTCCACCCGCCACGTGACCAGTACCACTCGCGCTGGCGACCCGTCGCCGCATTCGGCCATGGGCGTGTTCGCCGGCATTCGCGCCACCTCGATGGCGCGCCTGGGCAGCGACAACCTGGAAGGCTTGCGCGTGGCGGTGCAGGGGCTGGGCAATGTCGGCTATGCGTTGGCCGAGCAACTGCATGCGGCGGGGGCCGAGTTGCTGGTCAGCGATCATGATCGGGGAAGGGTACAGCTGGCGATGGAACAGTTTGGCGCGCAACCGGTGGCTGCGGAGGCCTTGGTGGGCACACCCTGCGATATCTTCGCCCCGTGCGGGCTGGGTTCGATCCTCACCGGGCAGAGCGTGATGCAACTGCGCTGCGCGGCGGTGGCCGGCTCGGCGAACAACCAGCTGACCAGCCTGCAAGTGGCCGATCAGTTGGAAAACCGCGGTATTCTCTACGCCCCGGACTACATCATCAACTCCGGCGGGCTGATCTACGTGGCGCTGACCCACCAGGGCGTGACGCCCGCCGACATCACCGCGCACCTGGCGCGGATTCCCACCCGGCTCACCGAGGTGTTCGCCCACGCCCAGGCAGAAAAACGCTCGCCGGCGCGGGTCGCCGAACAGCTTGCCGAGCGTCTTGTATACGGCGGCTGAGGCTTATTCCTCGGCCGCGGTACCGTCCAGCAGTTCCGACAGCGCGTCCGGCTGGCTCTTGAAGGCCTTGGCGAACACGTCGCGATTCTTCGCCATGTAGATGCCGATGTCGTCGACCTGCTGTTCATCCAGCGACGGCACGGCCTTCTTCAGGACTTCAGCCAGCATTTCCGCAAGCTCAAGCATCTTGTCGTGACGATCTGCTTCGGCTTTATCCATGAACAAACGCTCCAGGTCGCGGCTGCTGCGGTACACCACTTCGACGGCCATTCATCACCTCACGCCTTTCTCGAAAATTGGGGGAATACGAATACTGGGTATTTATACAGTAATCGTCCGGCATTGGATAGTGGCCTTTTTATAGCCCAGTTTTTGCACCTTGATGGCGAGACGGCGTGTCTTGCGGCAATCGGTCGCCTTCTCAAGCGAGGCCGCTGGCCTTTTTACTGCATGCAGGCAAAGCGTCATGTGCCTGCCGCATCCTCCTCCAGGCCGTATCAGGGAAACTGCATCGTGAACATCAAATGGGCTGAAAAACTGCGCAAGGGCCTGCACGGCACCGCCGACTCGCTGGGTAACCTCTGCGTCGAATCGTTCCACTACCTGGCCTTGTTCGGGATTGGCGGGATCACTGCCTATGCCGCGGTGATGACCTTCCTCGACATGCTCGGCAAGGGCGGCGTGAGTGTCGACGACATCCTCTTGCTGTTCATCTACCTCGAACTGGGCGCGATGGTGGGGATCTACTTCAAGACCAACCACATGCCGATCCGCTTCCTGCTCTACGTGGCAATCACCGCGCTGACCCGCCTGCTGATCGGCGACGTGTCGCACCACAAGGCACCGGATGAAGGCCTGCTGTACCTGTGTGGCGGGATCCTGCTGCTGTCGTTCTCGATCCTGGTGGTGCGCTATGCGTCGTCGCGTTATCCGTCGAGCCGGGTGATCGATGCCAATGGCAAGGATGTGGAGGAGGGCAGGTAGTCTTTCTTTGCTCTTTCGGGCTTCATCGCGGGCAACGGCCGCTCCCACAAGGACCGCCAAGAACTTGTGGGAGCGAGCGTTGCCCGCGATGAGGCCCGAAAGGCATGACCTTATAACCAAACGATCTGCAAGATTTCCCCGCCTCGTTCCACAGGGGGTCATAGCCATGACTCAGGACCTCCGCCATGCCCAACTACCTCGACGACGCCCAGCGCGATGAAGTGCTGCGCCTGCAGTCCAGCTTCCTCGGCCGCAGCGAATGGCCGACCTGGCTGCTGCTGATCGGGGTCTACGCCGGCTGGTTCGCCCTGATGCTGGCCAGTCCGCTGCTCGGAACGTGGCCGACGACGCTGTTGCTGATCCCGCTGCTGGTCCTCTGGCTGTCGCTCCAGCACGAGCTGCTCCACGGCCATCCAACCCGCTTCCCGTGGCTGAACAAACTGCTCGGCTACGCCCCCTTCGCCGTCTGGTACCCCTACACTCTGTACCGCGACAGCCACCTGCAGCATCACCGCGACGAAGACCTGACCCTGCCCGGCATCGACCCGGAAAGCCGCTACCTCAGCCGCCGTCACTGGCCCCGCACGTCCTGGCTGGCGCGGGCCTTGCGCTGGCTGGACAAGACCGTACCCGGCCGCCTGCTGACCGGTGCCCCGCAGGCGCTGTCCGGTCTCGCCCGCGAGGAATTCATCCGGCTGAAGCAGGGCGATCGCCAGGCCTGGCAGATGTGGCTGAGCCACGGCGCCTGCACTTTGCTGATGTTCGCCTTCATCACCGAATACAGCGCCCTGTCGGTCAGCCAGTACCTGTTCTTCGCCAGCGTGCCTGCCCTGTCCCTGGCCATGCTGCGCTCGTTCTACGAACACCGTCCCGCCGCCCGTCCGGAGCAGCGCAGCGTGCTCAACGAGGCAGGCTGGCCGCTGAGCTGGCTGTTCCTGCACCTCAACCTGCACCTGGTGCATCACGACCTGCCGGGCCTGCCGTGGTACTTCCTGCCCCGGGTCTATCGCCAGCGCCGCGAGCAGTGGCTGGCACGCAGCGGTGGTTTCCTGGTGCGCGGCTATGGCGAGCTTTTGCGCCGTCACGTCGTGCGGCCGATCGATAGCCCCGCACACCCCTTTGCCTGAACCGGAGTCACCCATGGCCTATGCCGAACTGCTGATGTACGTGGCACCGTCCCGGGTATGCGAGGCCAGCGAAGCCTGGCTGCAGCGCACCCTGGCGGTGCTCGGTGCCCGCCGCGACGACGCCAGCCACCTGGACCTGCCGGCGCTGTGGTTGTCGCGCGACTTGCTGTTCACCCAGACCTGCGGCTACCCGCTGATGACCCTGCTGCGAGACAAGGTCAAGGTCATCGGCCGCCCCGTCTACGAACTGCCCCACGCCACCGCCGGTAACCATCACAGCCTGCTGCTGGCCCGCGCCGACGATCCGCGCAGCGCGCTGGAGGACTTCTTCGACAGCCACGGCCTGGTCAACAGCCCTGACTCCAACTCCGGAATGAACCTGCTGCGCCATCGCCTCGCGCCCTTGCAGCGCGACGGCCGCTTCTTCTCCGCGATCAGCTATACCGGCGGCCATCGCGACAGCCTGCGCGCCCTGCGCGAAGGACGGGGCGACCTGGCTGCTATCGACAGCGTCACCTATGGCTACCTCGCCCGGGACCACAGCGAGGAAGTCGCCGGCTTCAAGCTTGTCGCCCTCAGTGCGCCCAGTCCGAGCCTGCCCTTCATCGGCCCGGCCCATCTCGATGACGCCGCCGTGCAACGCATCCGCGAGGCACTGAACCAGGGGCTGCCTGAATTTGCCGACGCCCTGGCGATCCGCGAGATCCTTCCCGCCAGTGCCGCCGACTACCAGATCCTTCTGGATTACCGCGACGCTGCCGCCCGGCAGGGCCTGCCCGAACTAATTTCCGAATCGAATAAATGAATGAAATTTAAATATTTTTAAAGAATAAGCAGTCCCTCTAGCATGGCGTCACCGGACCACCGGACATTTCACGCAATCCTCCTTCTGGAGTCGTTCATGTCCGGTTTCGACACGTCCCACAGCGATTACGTTGGCGGTCTTTTCCGCAGCCATTATTCCTGGCTGTGCTCGCGCCTGCGCCGGCACCTGGGCGATGGCGGCGCGGAAGACATCGCTGCCGACACCTTCGTGCAACTGCTCAGCGCCCCGGTGGCCGAGCCGATCCGTCAGCCCCGGGCGCTGCTCACCACCATCGCCCAGCGCCTGATGTACCAGCTCTGGCGCCGCCGCGACCTGGAGCGCGCCTACCTCGAGGCCTTGCAGCACGACGACCAGGCCGAGGCGCCCTCGCCGGAGGCATTGGCGCAGATGCTCGAAGCGTTGCAGATCATCGATAACCTGCTCGACGGCCTGCCGGCCAAGGTCAAGGCGACCTTCCTGCTGTCCCAGGTCAACGGCCTCACCTACCCTGAGATCGCCGCACAACTGGGCATCTCCCAGCGCTCGGTGAGCGACTACATGGCCAAGGCCATCCACCGTTGCCTCAAGGCCAGCCTGGAGTGACATGAGCAGCGAACAGGAACACCTGATCGAACAAGCCACGCGCTGGATCGTCCTGCTGCGCTCCGGCCAGGCCAGCGAAGCGGATCGCCAGGCGTTCCTGGCCTGGCGCGCTCGCGACCCACGCCACGAGCAGCTGTGCCTGCGCCTGGAGCGCACCCTTGGCGTATTCCAGGTGCCGATCGCCCAGGGCGTGGATGGCGGCGTGCTGCAACGTGCGCTGAACGCACCGTCGAGTCGGCGCAAGGTATTGCAGCGGGCCTTGCTCGGCGCCGGGCTGATGATCGGCGGCGGCTGGAGCCTCAGCCCGTCGCTGGAGTCCTTGCAGGCCGATATCTCCACCGGCATCGGCCAGCGCCAGACCGTACAACTGGAAGACGGCAGTGAATTGCTGCTCAACGCCCAGAGCGCGGTGGACGTACGTTTTGATGGCCAGCGCCGACTGCTCGAATGGCGCGGCGGGGAAGGGCTGCTGCACGTGGCCGGCGACCGCCGCCCGTTTATCTTGCGTACCAGTGGCGGCGAGGTATATGCCCGGGACGCCCGGGTGCTGCTGCGTGATCGTGGCGGGGAATGCCGGGTCGGCGCGCTGGAGGCGCCGTTGCAGATCGTTACTCGCGGTGGTGACCGCCTGCAGTTGCAGGCCGGCCAGGAGGTCAGCTACGACCGCTATCGTTTCGGCCTGGTGCGCGCCGTACGCAGCGGCGACAGCGCCTGGATCAATGGCCTGCTGGAAGTGCGCGACAGTCCGCTGAGCGAAGTGATCGAGGCACTGCGTCCCTATCGCCATGGCGTCCTGCGCCTCGACCCGGCCATCGCCGGGTTGCGGGTCAGCGGCTTGTACCGCCTGGACCAGAGCGACCTGGTCCTGGAAGCCCTGGGCCGCACCTTGCCGATCCGCATCACGCGGCGCAGTGATTACTGGGTCACCCTGGTCCCGGCGTGATCCGGTTCTAAGCCCATAACCAAACGATCTGCAAGTTTTCCCCGGCCCGCGCCACAACCCTCCCGTAAGCGCTGCCGAGGGAGCAGCGTCGTTTGATTCCGTGGGGGGAATCGCAGTGCACAAGAACCGACACAACACCATTCGCAACGCCCTGGCCATCGGCCCGCTGCTGGGCCTGCTGGTCAGCACCGCCGCCCTGGCCGAAGAGGCGCGACAGACCTATCACATCAATCCGGGCCCGCTGGACGAAGTGCTGCTGAGCATCAGCCGGCAGAGCGGCCAGGTGATTTCCTTCACTCCGGACGTTGGCCGTTTTTCTTCGGCGCGGGTCGACGGCAGCCTGTCCGCCGAGCAGGCCATCAGCGCCGCCCTGCGCGGTACTGGCCTGGCCCTGGAAGTCAGCCCGAGCGGCGCCTTCATCATCAAGGACCGCGGCAACGTGCCGTCGGCCAGCACCGCTGCTGCGGCGAGCAGCGTGGCCAGGCAGGATACCGCCGCCAGCGTGCCGACCCTGGACCGGGTGGTCGCCCTGGGCACCCGGCGTAGCGATGCCACGGCCCTGACCAGTGCCGCGCCGGTGGACGTGATCAACAACGAAGAGCTGGTGCAGACCGGCGCCACCACCCTGAACCAGGCGCTGTTCCAGTTGCTGCCGTCGTTCAACTTCCCGCAGAACCAGAGTGCCACCCGCGGGCAGAACCCCAAGGGAGCCTCGCTGCGCGGCCTGGCCCCGGACCAGACCCTGGTGCTGGTCAACGGCAAGCGCCGGCATGCTTCCGCGGTGGTGAACATTTCCGGCGGCGTGCCGTTCATTGGCTCGCAGCCGGTGGACCTGGACATGATCCCGATCAGCGCCATCGACCACGTCGAGGTGCTGCGCGATGGCGCCTCGGCGCAGTACGGTTCGGACGCGGTGGCCGGGGTGGTCAATATCGTCCTCAAGGAGCGCGACAGCGGCGGCCAGCTCAACACCCAGGTGGGCAAGTACGGTCAGGGCGACGGCTTCAGCAAGAGTGCCGATGGCTGGTATGGCCTCGGCCTGCCGGGGGATGGCTTCCTGACCCTGAGTTTCAACGGGGTGAACACCAAACCCACCGATATCGGCGACCAGTACGCGGCCGGTGGTACCTGGCAGGACCCGCGCTGGGGCGGTGCGTCCCGCGACAAGTACAACCTCGCGGCCAATGCCGAGGTCGGCCTCAACGACCAGTGGCGCCTGTACAGCTTCGCCACCTTCGGCCAGGACAAGTCGGTGAACAACACGCCGCCGCTGCTGGCCTCCAACCCCAACAACGTTGCGGCGATCTACCCCAACGGTACCATTCCCAGGTACCGCTACCGCTACGAGGATGCCTCGTTCACCGTCGGCTCGCGCTTCGACGACGCGACCCTCGGGCGCCTGGATATCAGCGCCACCTATGGCCGCGACAAGCATGACGAGCTGGCCTTCGATACGGTCAATCCGAGCTACGGCGCCAACAGTCCGACCAAGTTCGATGTCGCTACCCTGGTCAACGAGCAGACCAACCTCGGCATCGACTACGCCAAGGACCTGGCCGTGGGCTGGTCGGACAACCCGCTGACGGTGTCCGCCGGTCTGGCCTACCGCCACGAGCAGTACCGCCTGGAGGAGGGCGACTACGACTCCTATTCCTTCGGCGGCATCGGCGGCGTGCAGGTCGGCGCGGTGCAGGCTTCGGGCCTGATGCCGGACGATGCCGGGACCTACAAGCGCGATGTCGGCGGGGTGTACTTCGGCCTGGAGAACCAGGTCACCGACAGGTTCCAGGTGGGCATCGCCGGGCGCACCGAGCACTACTCGGACTTCGGCTCGGCGACCACCGGCAAGATTTCCGCACGCTACGAGCTGACCCCGCAGGTCGGCGTGCGCGCCACCATCAACAGCGCCTACCGCGCGCCGACCCTGGGCCAGATCGGTACCTCGTGGACCACCACCACCAACGTCGACGTCAACGGCAACCCGGTGCTGACCCGCATCCTCCCGGTCGATCACCCGGCGGCCCAGGCCCTTGGCGCCGAGGCGCTCAAGCCGGAGAAGTCCACCAACTACTCGCTGGGCCTGGTACTGCGTCCGAGCGAACAGGCCTCGCTGACCATCGACGCCTACCAGATCACCATCCGTGACCGCCTGCTCTACAGCGGCGGCATTTCCGGGCCGGACGCCGAGCGCATCCTCGCGGCCGCCGGCTACGGGCAGTACAGCTGGGCGCAGTTCATGACCAACGCGGCCAACACCCGTACCCGGGGTGTCGACATCGTCGGCAAGTACAACCTCGACCTGGAGCGCTTCGGCAACCTGGCGCTGTCGGCGGGCTACACCCGGGCGCGCACCACTATCGAATCGGTGAACGCCAACCCCTACGGCTTCGACGTGCTGACCCGGGAAGCGCGGGGCTATCTGGAGCATGGCTATCCAGAAGACAAGCTGGTGCTCGGCGCGGTGCATCGCTACGGGCCGTGGACCGTCAGCCTGGCCCAGACCCGTTTCGGCGAGTACCGCAAGTACGCGGCGTCGGCGGCCAACGCGCAGTACGACCAGACCTTCTCGGCGCAATGGACCACCGACCTGGACGTGAACTACGCGTTCAGCAAGCAACTGAAGCTGTCGGTGGGGGCCAACAACCTGTTCGACAACAAGCCGGATGACTTCAACCTGCGCCTGCGGCAGACACCGGGGCAGCAGTACAGCTACCTCGCGCCGTCGGCACCGGAGGGGGCGTTCTACTACACCAAGCTGACCTACGACTTCTGATCCTTCTGGGGCCGCTGTGCGGCCCTTCGCGAGCGGTCCCATAGCACCGAGGTACCCATGAAAAAACTCAAATCCCTGCTGGCCACCTCGCTCCTGGCCCTGTCCCTCAACACCCAGGCCAGCCAGCCCATCCACTTTGGCGACATCACCTGGGAAAGCGGCAGCCTGATCACCGAGCTGCTGCGCACCATCGTCGAGAAGGGCTACGGCTACCCCACCGACACCCTGCCAGGCAGCACCGTCAGCCTCGAAGCCGCCCTGGCCAAGAACGATATCCAGGTCATCGGCGAAGAATGGGCCGGGCGCAGCCCGGCCTGGATCAAGGCCGAAGCCGAGGGCAAGGTGTTCGGCCTCGGCGACACCGTGAAGGGCGCCACCGAAGGCTGGTGGGTGCCGGAATTCGTGATCAAGGGTGACCCCGAGCGCGGCATCGCGCCCCTGGCTCCCGAGCTGAAATCCGTGACCGACTTGCCGCGCTACGCCAAGGTCTTCCAGGACCCGGAATCCCCCGACAAGGGCCGCTTCCTCAACAGCCCCACCGGCTGGACCTCAGAGATCGTCAACAGTCAGAAACTCAAGGCCTACGGCCTGAACGACAGCTTCGTCAACTTCCGCACCGGCTCCGGCGCGGCGCTGGATGCCGAGGTGTCGACCTCGATCCGCCGCGGCAAGCCGGTGCTGTTCTACTACTGGTCGCCGACCCCGCTGTTGGGGCGCTACAAACTGGTGAAACTGGAGGAACCGCCGTTCGATGCCGAGGCCTGGAAGACCCTGTCCAACCCTAAGGAGCCCAACCCGCGGGGCACCCGCTCAATGCCAGCGCGTCTGGCAATCGGTGTGTCGGCACCGTTCCATGCGCAGTACCCGGAGCTGGTGGAATTCTTCGGCAAGGTCGACCTGCCCATCGACCTGCTCAACCAGACCCTCGGCCAGATGAGTGAGAAGCGCCTGCAGCCGCGCGCCGTGGCCCGGGCCTTCCTGCGTGAGCATCCAGCGGTGTGGCAGGCCTGGGTGCCGGCGCAGGTCGCGGCGAAAGTCAGCGGGAGCCTGTGATGAGCGAAGTGACCATGGCACCGATCCATATCGATTTTCTCAACGGGCTGGACATCGCTGAACTGAACCTGGACAACCACGAGATCCTCACCGCCGTCGAAGCCGGCCTGGCCTTGCAGGGGCAGGGGGCGGCGGTGATCGAGCCGCGTACCCACCTGGTGCCCGGTGGCACCGTCAACGGCCACTTCAATGTGCTGCGCGGCGTGCTCGGTGGCGATATCGGCCGCGCCGGGGTCAAGGTGGTCGGCGACTTCGTCGACAATTACCGCCAGGGCCTGCCCTCGGAACTGGCCATCCTTAACTTGATGGACCCGGCCACCGGCGTGCCCCAGGCGATCCTCGACGCCTCGGCGATCACCGACATGCGCACCGGTGCGCTCACCGCCCTCGGTGCCCGTCACCTGGCCAATCCGCGCAGCAGGGTGCTCGGGCATATTGGCGCGCGAGGCACGGCGTACTGGAACGTGCGGCTACTCGACCATCTGTACGACTTCGACGAGATCCGCGTGCATTCGCGCCGCACGGAAAGCCGCGAAGCCTTCGCCGAGCGCCTGCGTCGTGATCTGGGCAAGCCGGTGGTGGTCACCGAGGACTGGGAAAGCACAGTGCGTGATGCCGATATCGTCGTCGAGGCCTCGCGCCTGGAGCGCCCCCAGCCGCTGTTGCGCACCGAGTGGATCAAGCCCGGCGCCTTCGTCGTGCCCTACGGCACCATGAGCGCGGTGGAACTGTCGCTGACCGACATCATGGACAAGCTGGTGGTAGACGACTGGGGCCAGTGCAAGGGCGGACAGTTTGGTTCGCTGCGGGCCCATGTCGAGGCCGGCAAGCTGAGCGAGCAGACCTTGCATGCCGAGCTGGGGCAGATCGTCGCCGGGTTGAAGCCGGGGCGCGAGCATCCGGGGGAAACCATCCTGTTCTGGCACCGCGGCCTGAGCCTCAGCGATATCGCCCTTGGCCATGCGCTGCTGGCCAAGGCCCGGCGCCTGGGGATCGGCCAGCGGCTGCGGTTCGCATGAGCCGCCTGGAGCTGGGCTCAGACGGTTTCGGATTGGAGCAATTGCTGGCGGTGGCGGATGAGGCCGCGCCGCTGGGTTTCAGCCACGCGGCGCGGGAGGCCATTGCCGGCGGACATCGCCTGTTGCTCGACCTCGTCGCCGCCGGCGCGCCCATCTATGGGGTCACTACCGGGCTTGGCGCGGCGGTGGACCAGGTGCTGGACGATGGCACCTTCCAGCAGCGCATCGCCGCCGGGCGTGCGGTTGGCGTCGGCCGTCTGGCCTCGCGGCGCGAAGTGCGCGCGATCATCTGCGCGAGACTGTCCGGGCTGGCCCAGGGGCGCTCCGGGGTTTCCCCGGATAGCGCCGAAGCGTTGCTGGCGCTGCTCGACCACGGCATCCACCCGGAGGTGCCCTTGCTCGGCTCGCTGGGGGAAAGCGACCTGGCGCCGCTGGCCCATGTGACCCTGGCCTTGCAGGGGCAGGGCTGGGTCGAGTATCGCGGCGAGCGCCTGACAGCGGCCGAAGCGCTGCGCTGCGCTGGCCTGCAACCCCTGGTGCCGCGGGACAAGGACGGGCTGGCGCTGGTGTCGGCCAACGCCGCGAGCATCGGCTTGGGTGCGCTGTTGGTCGCCGGGGTGGAGCGCCTGCTGCAGCGGCAGTTGGCGGTGCTGGCGTTGTCCTGCGAGGGCTATCGCGCCAGCCTCGTGCCATTCCAGCCGTGGGCCGCGCGCCTGCGTCCGGCGCCTGGGCAGGCCGAGGCGTCGGCTGATCTGTTGGAACTGCTGGCCGGCAGCGACCTGCTCGCTCCGGAACAAGCCCGACGCTTGCAGGACCCCTTGAGCTTTCGCTGCGCCACGGTGGTGCTGGGCGCGGCACGGCAGGCCTGGCGGCAGGCCCGCGAGGTACTGGAGATCGAACTGGGCAGCGGCGCGGACAATCCGGCGTTGATTGGGGAGAGTCGCCAGGTGCTGGTCACCGCCAACTTCGACAGTACGCACCTGGCGTTAGCGTTCGAGGGGCTGGGGCTGGCCTTGAGTCGGCTGGCGGTGGCCAGTGCCGAGCGTATGGCCAAGCTGTTGTCGCCGACTTCCAGCGAACTGTCGCGCGGACTGACTACGCGGCCCGGGCGGGTCGGGCTGATCGCGTTGCAGCGCACTGCGGCGGCGCTGGTGGCGGAGATCGTGCACCTGGCCAATCCCTTGCCGGCGCTCAGCGTGCCGGTAGCGGACCGGGTCGAGGATTATGCCGGGCAGGCGCTGGCGGTGGTGGAGAAGACCGCGACGCTGGTGCAGCGGGTGGAATGGCTGGTGCGGATCGAGGTGGTGATCGCGGCGCAGGCGGTCGATCTGCGCGGGGAACTGCGGTTGGGGGAGGGAGTGGCCGAGGTGTACCGGCAGGTGCGGCGACGAGTTGGGTTTGTCGATGAGGATCGGGGAATCGATGTCAGCGGGGAGTTCTGGGGAGATTGAACCGGCCTCGTCGCGGGCAACGCCCGCTCCCACAAGGACCGCGTGCGCCGCAAAACCTGTGGGAGCGGGCGCTTAGCGATGAGCGCTGCTGCTCCAGCGGCTGGCGCTTGAACTCCGCTCGGTCATCGCCGCCAGCACCTCCATCGCACTGTGTCCCCGCTCGATGGCGATGCCGAACCAGACGCTGTCGATCAACCGCTCCAGGCGTTTCGGATCATTGCGCTGGGCCGGGCTGATCAGGCGTTTGGCGACGATGGCGCCATCGTCATCGGACAGGGTCAGCATGATGCTGCCGTCGAGACGCTCGATGCTCAGGTTGACCCGGTACTGCGCCGAGAACGCGGCGCTGATCTGCTGAAAGGGATTGTGCATGACGCGTACACCTTGCAATGACAGTCATCGATTGACTGGGTGGAGAAGGAGGTAGTTCAGATCCATAGCAAGGTGCGGGCCTGATCATCGACGGGCGGTCAGGCGGCGCCCACCAGCACCGGACACCCCACCTGATCGATCACCTTCGAGCTGATCGACGGATCCAGCATCCGCCCCAACCGCGACAGATGCCGGTGCCCCATCACGATCAACTCGCACTCCAGCTCCCGCGCCTTGTCGACGATTGCCTCCACCGGCTCCTTGGCCACCATGCCCCCCATGCAATCCTCGAAACCGCTGTCGCGCAGCGCCCACACCGCCTCCGCCACAGCACGCTCGGCCTGTTGCTGCTCGTCGCAGGCCGCCGGGTACTCCGTCAGCTCGCCACGGGTATAAGGCGCCGTGTGGTCATGCACGGCGAAGCTGCTGTCGATCGCCAGCAGCACATGCAACTGGTGCTCCCGTGGTCGGCAATAACGGCGCACCAGATCGAGCAGGGCAGTGCAGGACGGGGAGGCATCGATGGCGATGAGGACCGGGCGGGACATGGCAACTCCTGGGAAGACAACGAGAACAGGGCATTCTCGACCCATCGCCGTGCCCTGATAAATGGCCTGATATGCACTGGAATGTTGCGCCAGACGCAATCCGCCGAGCTGCTAAGATCGCGTTTCCATCATTTGCCAACTGGAACCCGGCCATGCCACTCCCGGACATGAACCTTCTGGTCGCCCTCGATGCCCTGCTCGACGAAGGCAGCGTGGTCGGCGCTGCCCAGCGTATGAACCTGAGCCCGGCGGCGATGAGCCGGACCCTTAGCCGCATCCGTGAAGCCCTTGGCGACCCGATCCTGGTCCGCGCCGGTCGCGGCCTGGTGCCCACACCCCGGGCCCTGGCCCTGCAGGAGCAGGTGCGGACCCTGGTGGAGCAGGCGGGTCAGGTGTTTCGCGGCGGCGACGAGGTAGACCTGAGCAGCCTCGACCGCGCCTTCAACATCCGCACCAATGACCTGTTCATCGCCCTGTATGGCGCCCGCCTGCTCAGCCTGCTGCATGAGCAGGCGCCGCGCATCGTGCTGCGCTTCGTGCCGGAAAGCGGTGGCGGCGACGACGACACCGTGCTGCGCGACGGGCGCACCGACCTGGTCCTCAGTTCCAGCATCGACCTTGGCCCTGAGATCAAGGTACAGAGCCTGTTCAACACGGTGTTCATCGGTCTGGCGCGACAGGACCATCCGATCTTCGATGGTGAGATCACCCCCGAGACTTTCGCCGCCTATCCGCAGATCAGCGTGTCGCGGCGCGGCCGGGCCAATGGCCCGATCGATGTCGAACTGGCCAACTACAAGGTGCAGCGGCGGGTGGCACTGGTCACGCCGAGCTTCTATTCGGCGATGTTCTCGTTGCCGGCCTCGGACCTGATCCTGCCGATGCCGGCGAATATCCTCAACAGCGTGCGCCGCCTCGGCCTGCCGCTGCGCTCTTTCGAGATTCCGTTGCCGATGGAGCGGGTCACGGTGATGCAGGCGTGGCACCCACGCTTCGACAACGATCCGTCCCACCGCTGGCTGCGCCAGACTGTGAAAACCTGCTGTGAAGTCGATCCATGACGGGTCGATTGCGTCTGGTGCAACAGTAAGCTGCCAATAAGTCAGTTTTCGTCAGCATTCAAGGTTTTTAGACTTCTCCAGGTCAATTTGTTGCTGGAGATTTCTGATGACATCCCTGTCCGTGCCCCTTGCTGCGCCCGCTGCCGTTCCTGCGGCAGCCGCCCCCGCGCAGCCGGCGTTCGGTCTGCGGGTGGTGGTCGGGTTGTTCGGTGTGTTGCTGGCGGTATTGTGCGCCGGGCTCAACGAAATGGTGACCAAGGTGTCGCTGGCCGATATCCGCGGCGCCATGGGCATCGGCGCCGACGAAGGTGCCTGGCTGGTGGCGGTGTACGCCGCCGCCTCGGTATCGGCCATGGCCTTTTCACCGTGGCTGGCGACCACCTTTTCCCTGCGCCGCTTCACCCTGTCCGCCATCGGCCTGTTCGCCGTACTCGGGCTGGTCCAGCCCTATGCCCCGGACCTGCACAGCCTGATGCTGCTGCGCATCCTGCAGGGCCTGGCCTCCGGCGCACTGCCGCCGATGCTGATGAGCGTGGCCCTGCGTTTTTTGCCGCCGGGGATCAAGGTCTACGGCCTGGCCTGCTATGCCCTCACCGCCACCTTCGGTCCCAACCTTGGCACACCGCTGGCCGGCCTGTGGACTGAATACGTCGGCTGGCAGTGGTCGTTCTGGCAGATCATCGTGCCGTCACTGCTGGCGATGTTCTGCGTCGGCTGGGGTCTGCCCCAGGACCCGCTGCGCCTGGAGCGCTTCCGCCAGCTGGACTGGCGCGGCGTACTGCTTGGCCTGCCGGCGATCAGTTCGTTGGTACTCGGCCTCACCTTGGGTGATCGCTGGGGCTGGTTCGATTCGCCGCTGATCTGCTGGCTGCTCGGCGGTGGCCTGGTGTTGCTGGTGCTGTTCATGTTCAACGAGTGGTCCGAGCCGCTGCCCTTTTTCCAGTTGCGCATGCTCGGCCGACGCAACCTCAGCTTCGCGCTGGTGACCCTGGCCGGGGTGCTGATCGTGCTCTCGGCGGCAATCAGCATTCCGTCGGCGTACCTGGCGCAGATCCAGGGCTATCGCCCGGCGCAGACCAGCCCGCTGATGCTGCTGGTGGCGATGCCGCAACTCATCTCGCTGCCGCTGGTGGCGGCGCTGTGCAACATCCGCGCGGTGGACTGCCGTTGGGTTCTGGCCTGCGGTCTGGGCATGTTGGCGCTGGCCTGTTTCGGCGGCACCTTGCTGACCTCCGAGTGGATCCGCGACAACTTCTACGTCCTGCAACTGCTGCATGTGTTCGGCCAGCCGATGGCGGTGCTGCCGCTGCTGATGCTGTCCACCAACGGCATGACCCCGCAGGAAGGCCCGTTCGCCTCGGCCTGGTTCAACACGGTCAAGGGCCTTGCCGCCGTGATCGCCAGCGGCCTGCTGGATGCCCTCGGCACCCTGCGTCGGCATTTCCACTCCACCCACCTGGCCGACAGCCTGGGCAACGCGCCGTTGATCGACGACAGCGCCGCCGGCCTGGCCCGGCGCATTCATGAACAGGCCCTGGTACTGACCTCGGCCGACCTCTACCTGGTCACGGCGTGCATTGCCGTGGCGCTGATCTGCCTGATTCCTTTCGTGCCTACCCGGGTCTACCCACCGCGCGCGGTGGCCTGAGCCCGGAAGAATTCGAGACTTGCCAAGATGACCAACACACGCAAGAACATCCTCATCGGCTCGGCCCTCGCCATTGCCGTCCTCGCCGCCATCGCCGGCCCGCACCTGCTCGGCAACGACCATCGGCAAAGCACCAACGACGCCTACGTCAGTGCCGACTACACGGTGGTTGCGCCGAAGGTGGCCGGATTCATCAAGCAAGTGCTGGTCGAAGACAACCAGCAAGTGCAGGCCGGGCAGTTGCTGGCCACCCTCGACGACCGCGACTACCAGGCTGCGCTGGATGCGGCCCAGGCCCAGTTGCTGGTGGGTCGTGCGCAGAGCGCCGATGCCCGCGCCACCCTGGAACGCCAGGCCGCGCTGATCGCCCAGGCCGAGGCGGCGGTGAAGGCGGCGCAGGCCGAAGCGGCCTTCGCCGACCATGAAGTGACCCGCTACAGCCGTCTCGCCGAGCAGGGCGCCGGTACCGTGCAGAACGCCCAGCAGGCGCGCAGCGGCGTCGATCAGGCTCGCGCGCGGCTGTCCAACGCCCAGGCCGCGCTGCTGGCGACGCGCAAGCAGGTGGATATCCTCCAAGCCCAGGTCGCCAGCGCTGACGGCCAGCTCAAGCGCGCCGAGGCGGGGCTGGAGAAGGCCAACCTGGACCTGTCCTACACCCGCATCGTCGCCCCGGTGGACGGCATGGTCGGCGAGCGTGCACTGCGCGTCGGTGCCTACGTCAACCCGGGCGCGCGGCTGCTCTCGGTGGTGCCGCTGAGCCGTGCCTATGTGGTCGGCAACTTCCAGGAAACCCAGTTGACCCACGTGCAACCCGGGCAAGCGGTGAACATCAGCGTCGACACCTTCTCCGGCGAGACCCTGCGCGGTCATGTCGAGAGCATCGCCCCGGCCACCGGGGTGACCTTCGCCGCGGTCAAGCCGGACAACGCCACCGGCAACTTCACCAAGGTGGTCCAGCGCATCCCGGTGAAGATCGTCTTCGACGCCGACCAGCCGCTGCTCGAACGCCTGCGCGTGGGCATGTCGGTGGAAGCGACCATCGACACCCGGGGCGATGTCCTGGCCGGCAAGGAGGTCACCGCACGATGAACAGCCTGTTTCGCCTGAGCCCGCTGCTGCTTGGCCTGGTCCTGGCCGGCTGCACCCTGGGCCCGGACTTCCAGCGGCCCGACAGCCAGGCGCCGCAACAGTGGGCCGCGCTGCAGGGCGAGGCCGCACCGAGCCAGCCCCAGGCCGAGCCGCTGGAGTTGCGCTGGTGGGAGAGTTTTCATGACGCCCGTCTCAGCGCCCTGATCCAGCGAGTCGCCGACAACAACCTCGACCTGCGCATGGCCAGTGCCCGGCTGGCGCAAAGTCGCGCCCTGCGCAGCAGCATCGCCTCCGAGCAATCGCCGTCGGTGGATATGAACGCCGGCTACAGCCGCGCGCGCAACAGCGCCGACGGCCTCAGCGACCCGTCGGGCAAGAGCGGCAAGGCGGCGTACAACCTGTGGCAGGGCGATCTGGTCGCTGGCTGGGAGCTGGACCTCTGGGGCCGGGTGCGGCGTCAGGTGGAGGCCGCCGACGCCAGCGTCGAAGTGGCCGAGAACGACCGTCGCGGCGTGGTGCTCGCGCTGCTGGCGGAAACCGCTGGCGACTACATCCAGTTGCGCGCGGTGCAGCACACCCTGGCGGTGACCCGCGACAACCTCAAGGTCGCGCAGCACAGCCTGAAGCTCTCCAACGACCGCCAGGCCCAAGGAGTCGCTACCCGCCTCGACGTGGCCCAGGCCAGTGCCCAAGTGGCCTCGATCGAGGCGCGCCTGCCAACGCTCGAGGCGCGTGAGGCCGATCTGATCAACGCTTTGAGCCTGCTCGCTGCTGAGCCGCCGCGCAGCTTGCAGGCGAAACTGTTGCCGAGCGCCGACCTGCCGGCGCCGCAACAGCGCTTCGCCATTGGCCTGCCGTCGGAGCTGGCCGAACGGCGTCCGGATATCCGCCAGGCCGAGGCGCGCCTGCATGCCGCCACGGCCAGCATCGGCGTGGCCAAGGCCGACTTCTATCCGAGCATCCGCCTGTCCGGCAACTTCGGTTTCCAGGCCATGCAGCTCAGCGATTTCGGCGCTTGGGATTCCCGTCGTTTCGCCATTGGTCCACAGGTGTCGCTGCCGATCTTCGAGGGAGGGCGCCTGAGTGGCGTGCTCGAACTGCGCGAGGCCCAGCAGCAGGAAGCGGCGATGAATTATCGCCAGGTGGTGCTGCGCGCCTGGCATGAAATCGATGATGTGCTACGCCTGTACAACGCCAGTCAGTTGCGTCGTGACCACCTGGCCGAGGCCGTGCAGCAGAACCGCATCGCCCTGGAGACCGCGCAGCGCCAATACGTCGAAGGTGCGGTGGACTTCCTCAACGTGCTCAGCGTGCAGGCTGCGCTGCTGGCAAGCGAGGAACAGTGGATCGACAGCTCGGCGGCGGTATCCCAGGCGCTGGTGGGGTTGTACAAGGCACTGGGCGGGGGCTGGCAAGCCTTCGACCTTGCTGACACAGCGCAACTGGCCAAGCACCACTGAACCGCAGCTCCCACAGTGACCGAGTCGCTCTTTTGAACTGCATTCTCCCAGGAGACCTCTTCATGCACATTTCCCTGAACGGCAAACGCGCCATCGTCAGTGGTTCCACCGCCGGTATCGGTCTGGCCATCGCCATCGGCCTGGCCGAGGCGGGGGCCGAGGTGGTGCTCAACGGGCGCACCCAGGCGCGGGTCAACCAGGCGTTCACGCAGGTTCGCGAGCGCGTGCCGGCAGCGCGGCTTATCGGTGTTGCCGCCGACCTCGGCACCGCCGAAGGTGCCCGCCAGTTGTTCGAGCAGGTGCCGCAAACCGACATCCTGGTCAACAACCTGGGGATCTTCGAGCCCAAGGGCTTCTTCGAGATCAGCGACGAGGAATGGCAGCGCTTCTTCGACGTCAACGTGCTGAGCGCGGTGCGCCTGTCGCGGCATTACGCGCAGGGTATGAAGGAGCGCGACTGGGGACGGGTGCTGTTCCTTTCCAGCGAGTCGGCGTTGCAGATCCCCACCGAGATGATTCATTACGGCACCACCAAGACCGCGCTGCTTGCGGTGTCCCGTGGTCTGGCGGAAACCCTGGCCGGTACCGGGGTGACGGTGAACGCCGTGCTACCGGGGCCGACCCGCTCTGAAGGGGTGGGGGATTTCTTCGGCGAGATGGCCAAGGCCCAGGGCGTGTCGACGACGGAACTGGAAGCCAGCTTCATTGCCGAACACCGCCCCAGCTCGATCATCCAGCGCCTGGCGACGGTGGAGGAGGTGGCCAACCTGGTGGTGTACCTGGCCTCGCGCCAGGCCAGTGCGACCACCGGGGCGGCGATGCGAGTGGATGGTGGGGTGGTGCGGTCGATCGCGTGAATCCTGTAGGGCCTCATCGCGGGCAACGCCCGCTCCCACAGGTATCTTGTGCACCGCCGATACTTGTGGGAGCGGGCGTTGCCCGCGATGAGGCCCGAGAGACCACTACAGTTGCCGGTCCAGCCCGAATTTCTTCTTCAACACCTTCTGCAGCAACCCGCTCGGCAACCAGTTGGCCAACAGCGGCAGCGCCCGGCTGCCATTGCCCAACCTGACCAACCCCGGCACCGGCGACTTGCCCACCGCCTGCAATACTCCTCGGGCAAACTCGCTGGCCGGTGTCGGCCTGTCCTGCGACGCCCGCGCCCGCGCCCGGATGTTCTCTCGCAGCGGCCACCACGGCGAATCAGGCTTCAGTAACTGTTCCGCCTGATGCCCGGCATTGCTGGCGAAACTCGACTGGATCGCCCCCGGCTGCACTTCCATCACCCGCACGCCGAACGGCGCCAGTTCCAGACGCAGGGCGTCGCTCAGGGCATGCACCGCCGCCTTCGACGCGCAATAGGCCCCGGCGAATGGCGTCACCAGCACCCCGGATACACTGCCGATGTTCACCACCACCCCCCGGCTGCGACGCAGCGCGCCGAACAGCGCCCGTGTCACGCCGACCACGGCGAAGACATTGGTCTCGAACTGCTGGCGCAGCGCCTCGACTCCGCCATCCAGCAGCGGTCCCATGGCGCCGTAGCCGGCATTGTTGATCAACACGTCGAGGCCGCCATGCTCGCGTTCGATGGCGTCGGCCAGTAGCAGCAGCGCATGCCCGTCATTGACGTCCAGCTTCCAGGTGCGAAAACCCGCGGCCTCCAGCTGTACCACATCCTCGGCGCGACGTGCGGTGGCCCACACGGTGTAGCCGGCGTCACGAAAGGTGTCGGCCAGGGCGCGGCCAATGCCGCTGGAACATCCGGTGATCAGGGCGACAGGCATGAACGCAGTCCTTCGAATGCTGGGGGAAGCTGCGATCATAGCCCGGATTCTCCGACCTTCAACGTCCCGCGCATTTGCGAAACAGGTTGAGGAGTCCGCCTGGCTTGCGCGGTATCACCGCGCGCTGGGGTACCGGTAATGGCTGGGCAGCGCGCGGCGGCCGGGACGTCTGCCGCCGGACCGGGGTTGCCGCTGCCGTTGCCTGTTCGGCGCGACGCCGATGGACCTCATCGAGACTCAAGCCCTCGTCCGCCATGGCGAAGAGCACGTTGAGCACGGGGTTGTCCTGGTGCTCCTGGCGGGCGCTATCCCAAAGCCCTTGCTCCTTCAGGTAGCCGATCAGCTTCGTCTTGTCGGTGCGCAAGCGGCTGACCAGGTCGGCGTACTGTTCGGGGCCGTTCACGCCGACCAGTCGTGCCTGGCTGGCGAACCCGGTGGATTCGGCAACCGGCACGTAGCTCAGGTTGCTGGCGCCGGGTGCAAGCTCTTCCAACAGGGTGTTCACCTCTCCGACCGCTGCCGGTGGCTTGTAATGCCCCGAGTGATTGCTGAAGAGGATCTGCCCATTGTTGCCGCGCTGGATCAGTCCGGCGAACAGCGGCAGGCCCATGCCGGGCTGGATGCCCATGTGCTGGTGGTAGGTGTTGGTGAACAGCCGCAGCGCGTTATCGCTGGCGCGGAACAAGGCTACCGCGCTGCCTTCGTCGGACAGTGACCATTGCGCCGGTTCGCTGCGCAGCGGGTCCATGCCTCGGGTATAGACGTTGCGCGAAGGTACGAAGCCCTGGCTGCCAGTGTCCCACAGCAGTTCCTCGTACCAGCCGCTGCCGATCGACTCACTGGCCGGATCGAGGACATCCACCAGCAGGATATCCAGCGGAATCTTCACCGTGCCCTGGCGATCGCCGAAGCCGAGCGGGCTGTTGCCGACCATTTGGTAGCGGTTGAGACCGTCGGCGCTGCCGGCAGGATCGGGATTGATCCAGCGTTGCAGCCACGGCGCGTAGTAACGCAGGCCATAGTAGTAGAGGCCACTGGCATCGCGTTCCTTGCCGGCGTAGCGGCGCCACTTGCAGCGCGCCTGGTTGCTGCTCGCCGCCGCCCACCAGGCTGTGCCGCCGAAGGGATAGTGGATTTCCTGGCTGAGCAGGACGGCGTGCGCGTCGACTTCCAGGCTGTGCGAGCCCAGGTGATCGCGCAGCGGGTAGCGCTGCTGATCGTTGTCGATCCGCTCCGGCAGCCCCTGCTCCCAGTGCAGCACCTGCGCCACCCCGCAGAGCATGACTTGCAGGCGTTCGCTGCTCGCCTCGTCGCAGCGCAGTTCCAGGCCAGGCAGGTAGCGCACTTCGGCCTGCAGGCTGCGTGCCGCGACCAGATGCTGGTGCACCTTGCGCAGACGCTGGCCGGCGCTGTCGTAGACATAGCGCTCCTGGTCGTGCGGCGCGAGCTGGCGAACCACCAGGCTGATGCGTTCGAGTTGCTGGCGCAGGTTCCAGTGCAGTTCCTGGCCGGGGAGCAGCCTGAGCAGGTTGCCCGCCCCATCGAACGCGTTGTCGACGTCATTGCGCCGGGTGTCCAGCGGTAAAGCGCGATTGCTCCCGGGGGCGACCTGCATCTTGCGGGTGTAACCGTGGCTGCCGACATGGCGCAGGAGCAACAGGTTGCCCGCGGCATCATAGTCGTAGTGCTGGCGGTAGTTGCTTTGTCGCGCCGGGTCGGCGGGCAGCGGTTGCAGCGGCGGCAGATCTGGGCCGGGGAGGGCGTCGGCCAGTTCATGGCCGCTGGCTTCGACCAGTTGGTAGAGGCTGTCGTAGCGGTAGGTGCAGCGCGGTTCGACACGCTGGTTGGCGAAGTGACGGACGGGCATGGCCTCGTCGACCAGCTCGACCAGGTTGCCACAGGGGTCATGCTGGTAGTGCAGGTCTTGCAACGCCGGCTGCCCCGGAACGCCGTGCTGCAGGCGCAGCAAGCGGCCATTGGCCGGGTCGCGGGTGTAGCGGCTGAGCACGCCATTGCCGGCGGTCTGCTGCTCGACCTGCCCCCAGGCGTCGTAGATGACATGGCTGAGCAGTTGCGTGGGCGTGCTGCTTCCGGCCAGGCGCAGGGCTATCGGCCCGGGTCGGGCGCCGAGGGTGTGGCCGAAGAGTGTCTGGTTGCCCCGCGCATCGGTGCGCGAGATCAACTGGCCGGTTGCGTCGTGCTGCTCGGCGGTGGTGAAGCCTTCGCCGTCTTCCAGTAACGCATCGCGCTCGGCAACTGCAACTGGCCAGTCCACCGGATCGAGTGCCTGGAGGAAATGCCGGGTCTGCCGGCTGAGCGCACCGCCCAGCGAGTAGCCGTGCAGATGCAGGGTGCCGCCGGGGTCGTCGTGGCGCAGCAGGCGGCCACACTGGTTGCGGGCAGCGAACTCGGGATCGGCACCGGCATAGGCGAAGCGCTCGCTGATGTGTTCGCTGCCTTGGGCTGCGGTTTCACCTGTTTCCAGGGGGCGCAGCAGGTCGTCATGGCGCAGGTGCCGGCGGGTGCCGCGGCTGTCCCAGGTCAGCACGGGCAGGCTGGTTTCTGCCGGCAGTCGCAGGCTCCAGCCGGCATCCACGCTGTCGCTGAACAGCACCTGGCCCGACAGGCCGTGCACCTGCTGCAGGTTGGCTGTGCTGCCCTGGGCCCACAGGCGCGGGTCCCAACTGGCCTGGTGGTGACCGGCGGCAGTGTGCTGATGGCGTTCGATGCGTGCTTGCGGCATCTGCTCGCTGCTCGCCCGGCAGTAACCGACCGTGCGCAGCGGCAGGCCGCGAGGCTCGACCACGGCGAGGGTCGGCGTGTGGCTGTGAGGCGACGCGGCAGTGCGCAAGTCAATACAACCGCTTCAGCGCCCTGTCGATCTCCTCGCAACGCGTGACGTGCAGGGTCGTGGGCAGGTGGTTACTCGGCAGCAGCACCTGTGCCGGGGCGTCGATCTGCCAATCCTGCAACAGGCGTTTGAGGGCCTTGGCGTCGGCTGGGGTCCGGTAATCGTCGAGGTCGAGTTCGTAGAAAACGAACTGGGGCAGCCTGGCTGCCAGGTGCCGGACATGGGTGAACAGGCTCGAGGGATGCGGTGCGCTGGAGCAGCCGACCAGCATCAGGCCGGGCTTGCCGCGCTCATCGGTGGTCAGCAGGGTTTCCACGGAATCGACGGTATCGAGGTGTCTTACGTCCATGGGTCCTTCCTTTGCGGCAGGCTGTGCATGAACGCTATTCAACACCTGGGCGGTATTTGTCGAAACTGACAAAAATGCTAGTCGGCGAAACTGCCCTGTAGATGTTCGGCACGAAACTCCAGGGTTTGCGGACGGTAGCCAGGGCGTAGTGGCGGCAGCGGCAGGCAGTCGCTCCAGTCGGCGCCGGCCTGGAGTTCGCCGGGGCCGCGGTAGCGTGGTGCGGCGTAGGTGTTCTCGGCCAGGTTGACGGTATCGCCGGGGGCATAGGCGGCGACGCGCCAGCGCAGTTCCACCAGTGGCACGTCGTTGCCGTTGTTCATCCGCACCCGTAGCGGGCGTCCGGCAGGGCATTCCTGCGGCACGTAGTCCAGGCGCAACTCCAGGCGCGCCAACTGGCGTGCCTCGCGGTTGTCCAGCCAGACCACCCAGGCCCCGACCATGACCAGCCCGAGCAGCGCCGCCAGCGACACCGGCAGGGCCTTGGCCGGGTAGCGCAGGAGCAGGACCAGCCAGGTGAGGATGAGCAGGATGCCGATGATCATGTGCGTGGTCCCCGGGAAAACGATTCCCTGATCCTAGCGGCTCGGTGGGGGACCTGTCATTTCTGCCAGCTGTGGCGGCGCGGGTTTGCGGTTATGCTGCAGCGATCGAAGACCAGCGCAAGGATTCCCGGCATGTCCCTCGCCGTCCATGCATTGACGCCTGTCCTGGCGGTTCGCGATGCTCGGGGGCTGGCGCTGCGCGAGGTGAATTACTGTCGTCGTGCGTCCGCCGATCCGCTGCAGTCGCGCATTCAAGGCAACCAGTACGATACCGCTGGACGCCTGCAGGCGTGCCGCGATCCGCGCCTGTGGATGCTGCATGAACAGGAGGCCGCTACTCCCGCCAACCTGAGCCAGGTGCATTCCCTGTCGGGCCGGGTCGTGTGGCGCGAGAGCGTGGACTCGGGAAGTGTTTGCAGCCTGTTCGGCGAGGCGGGACAGGTGGTGCGGGCCGAGGATGGCAGGGGCATTTGCCGCGAGTTCGACTACGACGCGATGCTGCGGCCCGTTGCCCTGCATGAGCAGGCCAACGGCCAACCGCGCGCCTGTCGCGAGCGTTTTGGCTACGCCGATGCGGCCCTTGAGCACGCTGCGCAGAATGCCTGCGGGCGCCTGTTGCGCCACGACGACACGGCGGGAACCCGGGAATTTCGGGGTTACGCACTGAATGGTGAAGTCCGTGCCGAGGACCGCCGTTTCAGCCGCGACGCGCAATCGCCGGACTGGCCGGTGCCGATCGCGGAGCGTGACCTGTTGCTTGAGCCTGATGCTGCGGCGGTTCTCTACTGCCATGGCCCGCTCGGCGAGGTGCTGGAGCAGACCGATGCCAGCGGCAATCGGCAGTCGCTCGGCCTGACCCTGGCCGGTGAGCTGCACAAAGTGCAGGTGCAGCTCAAGGACGGTAGTCACCACTTGCTGCTGGCGGCTGCCCGCTACAACGCCCTCGGCCAGATGGAAGAGGAAACCCTGGGCAATGGCCTGCGCCTGCAGCGTCGTTATCGCGAGGAAGACGGCCGCCTGTTGCACCTTGCTGCCCGGCGTAGCAACGGCGACCCGCTGCAGGACCTGCACTACGACTACGACCCGGCGGGCAATGTGTTGTCCATCGAAGACCGGGCCATGCCGGTGCGCTATTTCGCCAACCAGCAGGTCGAACCGCGTTGCGAGTACGGCTACGACAGCCTTTATCAATTGATCGAGGCGAAAGGCTGGGAAGCCGGTGCGGCCAG
The DNA here is from genome assembly GCF_059379395.1 of Pseudomonas sp. Con_6. Classification (NCBI taxonomy): domain Bacteria; kingdom Pseudomonadati; phylum Pseudomonadota; class Gammaproteobacteria; order Pseudomonadales; family Pseudomonadaceae; genus Pseudomonas; species Pseudomonas sp. Con_6. The sequence continues at coordinate 1,167,104 of NZ_CM182011.1, forward strand.
CCAGGGACCGGGTTCGCTACTTGATCCCGGAGCGGTGAGCAATTACCGGCAAAGCTATGAATACGATGCCGGGGGCAACCTCCTCAAGCTGGTGCATGCCGGCGCCCAGACCCACGGTCGCACGCTGGTCGCGGCAAGGCATTCCAATCGCTGCCTGCCGGCGAATGAAGACTTCGAGAAAGGCTTCGATGCCAACGGCAATCTGCTGCGCCTGCAACCCGGTCAGGACCTGTTGTGGAACCCGCGCAATGAGTTGCGGGAAGTCCGGCCCGTGATCCGGGAGGGCGCGGCTGATGATTGGGAACGCTATATCTACGATGCTGCGGGCCAGCGTGTGCGCAAGCTGGCGTCGAGGCAGGGGGCGAACCGGACTCACAGCCGCGAAACCCGCTATCTGCCCGGACTGGACCAGCACAGCGACAGCGCCACCGGCGAGCGTTTCGAGGTGATCGTCCTGCAGAGTGGCACCTGTAGCGTGCGGATCCTGCACTGGCTGGCAGGACGTCCCGATGAGGTGGCACAGGATCAGGTGCGCTACGCCCTTGGCGATCATCTCGGCTCCAGTTGCCTGGAACTCGATGGTGAGGCGGCGCTGATCAGCCACGAGGTGTTTCATCCCTTCGGCAGCACGGCATGGTGGGCCGCTCGCAGTGGGGTTGAGGCGAGCTACAAGAGCGTTCGTTACTCGGGAAAGGAACGCGATGCGACCGGACTCTACTACTATGGTGCACGGTATTGCCGCACGGACTGGCAGCGCTGGTTGAGTCCTGACCCGGCGGGAGCGGTGGATGGTTTGAACCTGTACCGTTTTGTGCGGAACTCGCCGATGGGATGGGTTGATATCCAGGGACACAATGCTTTTCCATTTGCGGCCATCGAGTCCAGCGAGGTCCGGGCCAAAGCCAGCGAAGGGCGCTTCATGGCAGCCCAGGCAAGCGCTCGAAGGGAAGCTTCGAACGATATTTCGGTTATCAACGATTGGGTCGTTTCGCTGATTCCGACAATCGATTTTCAATCCATGACGCTTTTCGATAACCGTCTGAACAACAGTCTTTACAAGGCATCGTCGACAGTTGAAGGCGTCGACTTCGTCGTCAAGAAAATGCACTCCCCCGAGCGCGCTCAACGCGAGGAGCTGGCCTACAGGGTCAGCGAGGTGCTGGGCTTTCATGTGGTGCCCCCGGCCAAGGCCAGGGCCAAGTCGCTGGTTCAGCAAATGGTGCCGAATATCAAGGGCGCCGGGCACAGCGAGCGCAAGCTCTCGGCTCGGGACAAGCTGTTCTACTTCCTGATCAACGAGTTCGACGATAACTCGGGGAACCAGCTATGGGACGAGTCGGGTGATGTGCAACTGATTGACCATGAGGCCGCGTTCAGTACCCGTGACAATGGGGTCTACAATCTGTCCACCGTTGATCTGGCCAGCGTATTCGATCAGCGCAGTTGGGAGCGGTTCAAGGCTATCGGGCCTGCCGAGTGGAAGAGCGTCCTGGGGGGCGACATGCCGAAGATTGGCAAAGGCGAGGCCAAGGCGTTCATGGCACGAATCAATGACACGAGGAAGGCGGTGCAGAAAGGTATCGACCGGGGTGACTTGAAGTTTGGCCAGAAACGCGGCCTGTTGAGCAAAGTCCTGGGTAAAAAGGTGGCATAAGAACTACCTCACCAGCCCGTCGCGGAGCTGGTGAGGTGGTTCAGCGTCTTACTGCGCGATGGTCTTGATCGACACGCCACGCTCGATCGGCGTCGAGCGCCCGTAGATATCCTCGAAGCGCTCGATATCGTCCTCGCCCAGGTAGCTGCCGGACTGCACCTCGATGATCTCCAGCGGGATCTTGCCCGGGTTGCGCAGGCGGTGGATCGAGGCGATCGGGATGTAGGTGGACTGGTTCTCGGTGAGCAGGAACACGTTCTCGTCACAGGTCACTTCGGCGGTGCCGGAGACCACGATCCAGTGCTCGGCACGGTGGTGGTGCATCTGCAGCGACAGGCTGGCGCCGGGCTTGACCGTGATGTGCTTGACCTGGAAGCGTCCGCCCATGTCCACCGAGTCATAGGAGCCCCACGGTCGGTACACCTCGCAGTGGTTCTGGGTCTCGCTGCGGCCCTGGGCGTCGAGGGTGTTGACCAGTTGCTTGACCCCCTGAACCTTGTCCTTGTGGGCGATCATCATGGCGTCCTTGGTCTCGACCACGACGATGTTCTCAAGGCCGATCACCGAGACGAGCTTGCCGTTGCCGTGGATCATGCAGTTGTGGCTGTCTTGCACCACCACGTCGCCCTTGGTGACGTTGCCGTTGTCATCCTTGGGATGCACGTCCCACAGCGACGACCAGCAACCGACATCGCTCCAGCCTGCGGACAGCGGCACCACGCAGGCGCGCTGGGTCTTTTCCATCACCGCGTAGTCGATGGAGTTGTCCGGGCAGCAGGCGAAGGTGGCTTCGTCGATGCTCAGGCTGTCGCCGTCTTCCTGGCTGCGCTCCAGGGTCAGCAAGCAGGTGTCGTAGATGTCCGGGTCGTGCTTCTTCAGTTCTTCGAGGAAACGGCTGGCGCGGAACAGGAACATGCCGCTGTTCCAGAAATACCCGCCGGCCTGGACGAACTCGCGGGCACGTTTTTCATCGGGCTTCTCGACGAACTGGGCGACCCGGCTGACGCCCTCGGGCAGCAGCGCGTCCTGGCTGGAACGGATGTAGCCGTAGCCGGTTTCCGGCTTGGTCGCCGGGATGCCGAACAGCACCATCTCGCCGCGCTCGGCGGCGATGGTGGCCAGGGCCAGGGCGCGTTGCAGGGCTTTCTGGTCGTCGATCACGTGGTCGGCCGGCAGCACCAGCATCAGCTCGTCGCGGCCTTCGTTGACCAGCTTCATGGCGCTCAGGGCCACCGCCGGCGCGGTGTTGCGGCCGAAGGGCTCCATCAGGATCGCCTGGGTCTCCAGCTTCAGGGTGCTCAACTGCTCGTTGACGATGAAGCGGTGGTCCTTGTTGCACACCACGATGGGGGTGTCCATGCCGTCGAACACCAGGCGCGACAGGGTCTGCTGGAACAGCGTGTGCTCACCGGTGAGGGCGAGGAACTGCTTGGGGAATTGCTTGCGCGACAGTGGCCACAGACGGGAACCGTTACCACCGGACAGGATGACTGGAATCATGATCGTTCTCCAAATAACTGTAGGTAAGGTGGATCAACGGGTCGCCACTGGGCGCTTGACCCAGACTGGCGAAAGGTTGCTGCCGGAACCGGTGACGTAGAGCACTGCCGCTTCACCGCGTTCGAGGGCGACGGGTTTCACGTCGCTGACTTTCTTGTCGCCTTCATAAAGGGCCAGGCTGACTTTCACCGGGTTGATCTCGCGTTCGCCGCGGCCGCTGGCGGCTACCGGCTTGACCACTTCGGTCTTGCCATCGGCGGTTTTCAGGGTCAGGGCCTGGTCGCTGAGGTTCTGCACCCGCACCAGGGATTTCTGCTTGTTGCGAAACGGCGGCTCTTCCACCAGCTGGGCCTTGCCGTCGGCGTGGTTGACCAGGGTGTAGTAGTGATCGGCGGCGAGCTTCACCGGCAGGGTCTGGCTGCCCACCTTGGCGCTGTAGTCGCCTTGGGGCATGAAGCTGAAGTCGCTGCTGGACTGGGCGCCGACCTGGTTGATCGGGGTGTTGCCGACGCTGGCGGCGACCGGTGCGCCGGAGGCGTTGTACAGGCGCACGAAGGTCGAGCCCTTCGGCGCGCTCGGGCCGTAGAGCGCGGCGTCGGCACCGGCCCAGGCCTGCAGCGAGGCGAGGGTGAGGCCGGCGGCCAGGGCGCAGGCTTTGGCGATGCGGTGCTTGGAAGTGTGCAAGGTCATGTGCGTTTCCTCTTCAGTGTTCCGTCCGATGGGACGACAGGGCCAGCTCTTGATTGGCAGTACGGGGTTGTTTCAGTTGCGCGATCCACTGTGGGTCGAAGCCGCTGAGATCGTTCTTGATTGGCAGATAACGCTCGGGGAATTCCCACACCAGCAACTGGGGCGGGTTGTTCTTGAATTCGTCGCTTTGCAGGTACTTGAGCATTGGCAGGATCGGGCCGTGGCCGTCCTCGGCGTAATTGGCGACATCGCTGTGCAGCGCTTGCTGCAGGGCGCCGAGGAAGTTCCAGTTGGGGTTGGCGCTGTAGCTGGTGCCGACCAGGGCCACGGGGATCTGCTTGTCGCCGAACAGCGCAGCGTCGCCTTCGCCCGCGTCCTGCGCCGGGCGGGTTCTGCGTTGTTGCAGCTGGTCCGGTGCCGGCATCAGGTTGCTGAATAGCGGGTCCAGCGGCAGGAAGTTGGTCAGGTCGCCCTTGTGTTCCTTCTCACCGGTCTTCTCGGTGATGAAGGTCTGTGGCTCGCCGCTGAGCAGGGTCTGTCGGGCCACGGCGTCGGCCAGTTGCCGGGCGGCGACTTCGGCGCCCATCGGCGTCCAGTGGCTGTCGGTACGCAGGAATACCTGGCCGCGGGACTTGGCGGCCTGCAACGGGCCGAACAGGTCGGGGGCGAAGATGTTGGCCTGGCGGGCCTGGGCGTGGAAGGCGTTGTACAGGTCATCGTGCAGGCTGGCCGGAGCCTGCTCGCCGATGTACTCGGGATAGACCCGGGCCTTGGCCGGGACGATGGCCAATACCAGTTCCACGCCCTTTTCGCGCAGGGTGTCGCGCACGCCACGAAGCAGGGCGAGGTTTTCCGCCTCGCTGGCCTCGGCATGCACGGCGGGCTTGAATTCCTCGTCGCTGAACAGCCACTGCTCACGGCCGAGGACCACGCCCGGGCGACCTTCGTTGAACAGCTTGAAGTCCAGCGCCGCCCACAGGTTGGTTCCGATGCGCTTGAGCGGGAAGTGCTCGTCGTAGTGGGTCTCGGTGGCCTTGGCCAGCTTGCCATCGAGCAGGCTCATCTGTGCCGTGCGCTGGAACCCGGCGAAGCCGCCGAGGGACCACAGGCCCAGCGCCGTGAGGAGGGCGAGGAACAGCAGCGAGTAGAAGATGCGAAGTGATCGGGTCATGGTCGGCTCGCTCAGAACTGGAAGTAGAGGAAGGGCGAGTAGCTCTGCGCCGAGAGCTTGAGGATCGAGGCCACGAACAGCAGCAGCACCAGCACGCGGGTGGCGTACAGGCTCCAGTCCAGGCCGACGCTGCCGTCGTGGTGCACCACTACCGGGCTGGCCTTGGCCGTCGGCCTGGCATTGCGGTAGAAGTCGCGCAGGCCGAACCAGGCCAGGGTGACGTAGGCCAGGATCAGGGTGGCGACCTGCAGGCCGGTGAGGCTGGCGCGGTTGAGCTCGGAAAGGTTCCAGTCACCGAGGCTGAACATGGCGGCGTACATGCGTCCGGCCACGTGCAGGTTTTCGGCGCGGAAGATCACCCAGCCGATCACTACCAGCAGGAAGGTGAACGCCCACTTGACCGGGTTGAAGCGCTGCGGGTTGGTGTCGATGCCCAGCGCCCGTTCGATGGCCAGCCAGATGCCGTGCCAGGCGCCCCAGAGGATGTAGGTGAAGTTGGCGCCGTGCCACAGGCCGCCCAGGAGCATGGTCAGAAACAGGTTGCGGTAAGTGGCGAAGGTGCCGCCGCGGTTGCCGCCCAGGGTGATGTACAGGTAGTCGCGCAGCCAGGTCGACAGGCTGATGTGCCAGCGTCGCCAGAACTCGGTGATCGACTGGCTGATGTAGGGCTGCTTGAAGTTCTCCATGAAGCGGAAGCCCATCATCAGGCCCAGGCCGATGGCCATGTCGCTGTAGCCGGAGAAGTCGAAGTACAGCTGCGCGGTGTAGGCCAGGGCGCCGAGCCAGGCGTCGCCCGTGGTGGGGTTTTCCAGGGCGAAGCAGTGGTCGGCGACCACCGCCAGGGTGTCGGCGATGAACACCTTCTTGATGAAGCCCTGCATGAAGCGGGTGCAGCCTTCGGCGAACTTGTCGACGGTGTGGGTGCGGTGGTTGAACTGGTCGGCCAGGTCCTTGAAACGCAGCACGGGGCCGGCGATCAGGTGCGGGAAGATTGCGACGAAGGCGGCGAAGTCGATCAGGTTGCGCGTGGCCGGGGTGTCGCCGCGGTACACGTCGATGATGTAGCTGATGGACTCGAAGATGTAGAACGAGATGCCGATCGGCAGCAGCACGTGGGTGAGGATGAAGGGTTCGAGACCGAAGGAGGTCATGATTGCGTTGATGCTGTCGACGCCGAAGTTGGCGTACTTGAAGTAGCCGAGGATGCACAGGTCGACGGCCACGCCCAGCAGCAGCCAGCGCTGGGCCGGCCTGGTGCGCACGCCGGCGGCGCCGACTTTCAGGCCGATCCAGTAGTTCCACAGGGTGACCCCGGCGAACAGGGCGAGGAAGTCCACCCGCCACCAGGCGTAGAACAGGTAGCTGGCCAGCAGCAACAGCAGGTTGCGGTAGCGTTGCCCGCTCAGGTAGTACAGGCCGAGGAAGGTCGGCAGGAACAGGAACAGGAACACGTTGGACGAGAAGACCATCCCGGTTCTCCTTGGTGGTCAGCTACGGGGCAACAGCGCCCCCCAAACCCCCCAGCCATGTGGATGGGGGAAATCGATGAATCAATGCCGCGTTGTCGCCTCTACTTGTGTTCCGCCTGCGGGTCATAGATCCGCGTCACATCGCCACCCAGGCGGAAGCTGTTAAACGGCTGCATGCCGTGCCGGCGCTGCTGCACCTCGGCATTGCACTGGTACAGGCTGCACCACGGCTCCAGCCAGGCGTACTTGCTGTCGACCTTGAGGTCGTCCATGTCCTGCTTCTCGCCGTTGCGATTCTTGAACTGCGCCGGATCCCTGGCCCCACTGAGCACCCGATCCCCCAGGCGCTTCAGCGCACCATGGTTCTCGTCCCGCAGGTCGACGCCATTGACCTGGGCGAAACTGGCGATCATCGCCAGCGGCGGCAGGGCGTAGTTGTGGTAGGCGAGGGCGCGTTGCTTGCGCTTGAGTTCGTTGGGCAAAAAGCCCTGCTCGTCGACCTGGTTGGCGGCCACGCGGTACTCCTTCAGCGACCAGTCGAACAGGTCGCGCCGGTCGGTCACCACTGCGGTCGACATCACCGACCAGGCGGCCCAGTAGCTGTGGTTGTTGATCTTCTCCAGCGGCAGGTCGTTCCAGTCGCGGACCACCTGGTCGGCAAGGCGCCCGAACCATTTTTCGATTTCCTCGGCCTGGGCCTGGTGCGCCGCCAGCGGCCGGGCATTGGAGAACTTCAGGCGCAGCCACGAGCCGCTGAGGCTGCCCAGCGCCCATTTGCGCATGGACTTGCCGGTGTGGTTGAAGTCGGTCGACAACAACGCATCGGCCCGCGCCCAGGTGTCGAGCCAGGTCAGCGCGCAGTCCAGTTGCGCCGGACGGCCATCGCGCATGTACTGGGTGACCAGCTTGGTGACACCGCGCTCCAACGTGGTGATGTCCTTGGTCGAATCGCGGAACGCCTGCTCCGAGTCACGGTTGAGCGTGGCGCGAGCCTTGTCCGAGCCCTCGTACTTGCTGCGGAACTGCAGGCTGCCGGTGAACGGCTTGGGCACGGCTTCGCAGGTGAAGTCGCCGTCGCCGGTCTTCTGTTTCTCGATGCCGGCGTAGTAGCCCGGCGGCGGGACCAGCGCGGCCATGGCCTGCCCGGAAAGGGCAAGCAGCACGGCGCTGGCAAGCATGCTGAGTCTGTTCATGGTGTCCTCACAATCCGGCCTGGGCATTGCCCGAGGCGCCGCGTTTGCACAGGGTGGCCTGGACCTTCTGGCTGCCGCTTTCCGGCCCTTGCAGTTCGACGGCGAGCAGGGTCTGCCCGGCCCAGTCCTCGTCCTCGCGCAGCTGGAAGGCGAAGCGGCCGTCGGTGTCGGAAGTGGTCGGCTTCTCGATCTTGATGTCCTCGTGACGCCCGTTGAGGTACCAGAGGGTGGCCTGCAGGACCTTCACCGAGGTGTCCTCGAAGCGCACGTCGAGCTGGTGGTTGCGGTTGGTCAGGTCCTTGATCACGCCGTTGCGACCGTTGACCATCAGTTCGTTCTTGCCCGGCTTGAGCGCGGTGCTGGCGCTCATCTGCGCCGGCTTGCCCTCGCAGCCGTTGTCGAGCAGGGCGAGCATCTGGCGCCAGATGGTTTCCTGGTTCAGCGGGTAGAGCGGGGAGAATTCCCAGACCAGGATCCTTGGCGGGTTCTTCTTGAATTCCTCGCTGCCCAGGTACTGGATCATCGAGCCTTCCAGGCCGCCGCCGGGGAAGGCGACGTTGAGCACGTCGGCACCGATGTACTGTTCGAGGAAGCCGGCGAAGTTGTAGTTCTTGCCGCTGTGGCTGGTGCCGACCAGGGTGATCTGCGCATTGCCGCTGTCACCGAAGAGATCGTCGCTGCCGCTCTCGCCCTTCGGCTCGGTGGCGAACTGATCCATGTACTGCACCGCGTAGCTGGTGCCGCAGAGTTGCCCGGCAACGTTGTGCAGGGTGCCGGTCTTGCCCATGCGCCCGGATTTCTTCGTTTCGAACTCCTTGCGCGGGATGCCTTCGAAGGCCGGCATGCCGTGCACGGTGTCGGCGACGATCTTCGCTGCGCGCTCGGCGCCGTATGGGGTCCAGTGCTGGTCGCCGCGGAAGTAGAAGTCCTTGCCCTGGTCGGCGGCGGCCAACTGTTCGTTGGTCAGCGGCGACAGGTCGGGGACGTTGTAGCCCATCTTGCGGAAGCGCCCGAGCATCGTCTGGTAGTTACCCAGGGCTTTCTGGTAATCGAACTTCGCCTTGTCCTCGGGATTGAGCATGTTGCGGTTCACCAGGCCGCGGGTCGGCTGGTAGACCACCACCAGCTCGATGCCGCGGGCCTTGAAGGCGTCGTGCAACTGCTGCAGGCGCTTGTAGCCGGCGGGGGTGGTGTCGAACTCGGTGCGCAGGTCCTCGCGGGTACGGAACAGCCAGTCGCCCTTGGCCTGCACCAGGGTGGTGAAGTTCTGCTGGTAGCGGGTGGTGTAGCGGCTGGCATCGTGGGCCTCGGGGCACAGCTGGCAGCAGGGTTCGGCATGAAAGGCCGGCGCCTGGACGTCAGCGGCGCGGGCGGTGTTGCCCAGGGCCAGCAGGGTGGCGCTCAGGCCAAGCAGTTTGGTCAGATGTGGAGTCATGGTCCGGGCTTCCTCAGTCCATCATGTCGGTCTGGCGTTCGACCGGGTCGATCAACACCGCTTTCTGCTGGCGCACCATCAGGTCGAGGATCTCGTCCTGGCGCTCGCCCAGCACGCCGGAAAGGCTGATGCCGCTGGCCTTGCTCGGGGCCAGCATCGACACCCGGTACAGCTCGACGCTCAGCGGCGAGTCGATGGACAGCGGTCCGCTGCCATTGGCCGCCAGCTCGCCGCCGACCACGATCAGCGACACCTTGGTGTCGAAGGGGTCGAGGGCGATGTCGCGGTCGGTGTCGGAGAGGTCCTTGATGTGGCCGTAGACGCCGACCAGGCCGTTGGCCATGGCGAGGTTTTCGTAGAGGCGGATGTTCACGCTGTTGCGCACGCGGATGCCGTGGCGGCGGTTGCTGATCAGCTTGTTGCCCCAGATCAGGTTGTCGCCGCTCTCGTACAGGGTGATGCCGTCGGTATGGTTGCGGTAGATCTCGTTGTAGGCGATCAGGTTGTTGACGCTGTTGCGGTCGATCACCACGCCGGAGAGTTTGTTGTCGTAGCTCTTGTTGTGGATGATCCAGCTGTCGTTGACCTCGCGGGAAATGATGATCCCGTGCTTCTTCTTGGTCCCGTAGACGGTGTTGCCGGCGATCACCAGGCGGTGCGAACGGTCATGGGGGTCGATGCCGTAGACGATGTTGTCGTGGTAGGTGTTGTCCTTGACCACGAAGTCGCTGGTCTCGTAGCAGTAGAAGCCGTACCACATGTCGCTGAAGGTCGAGCCGATGATCCAGCCGGTGGGTTCGGCACGGCCCATCTGCTTGGCCATGTTCGGCGTGTACTGGGAGATGCTGACGCCGTAGGACTTGCTCTTGGCGTAGCCGAAGCTGGCCATGGTGCTGTTGACGATGTAGGTCTCGGTGCCGCCCCAGGACAGCAGGAACGGGCGGAATTCATCCGGCTTGCGGAAGCTCGCCGGGCCGTTGTCCTTTTCCCGCCAGCCGATCACCCGGGTGTCGCTGACGAACAGCTTGCCGTCGTTGACCAGGAACGAACCGCCTTCCTGGGACAGACGCAGTTCCTTGACCTTGCCGTCGATTTCCAGGGTCGCACCATGGCCGACCACGATCGGCAGGCGGGCCAGGTACACGCCCGGCGCGGTTTCGCGCAGGTAGCGTTCGGGGACCTTTTTCGCCAGGTGGGTGAAGTCGACATGGCCGCCATCGACGAAGATCGCCTGCGGAATGCCGTGCTGGCGCACCACCCATTCGGCGCCTTTATTGTCGCCGCCGATGAACTCCTTGAGGGTGTCCTCCTGGAGCATACGGCGCACCGAGACCTTGCCGGGCCTGGAGCGGTCGATCTTCTTCTGCACGGCCTCGGCGGTGTAGCCGGACAGGTCCGGCAGCTTCGGCGGATCCAGATGCAGCGGCTCCACCGGCGGGCTGCTGATGGTGTAGGTCCTGGCCTGCTGCAGCTCCTTGGCCATCGGCGCCGCCTGGCCGTTGGCCTGGGCGATGCCGGCGGCCAGCAGCAGGGTGCCGGCCAGCAGGGCGTGAAGCGGGTTTGCGTGAAGGTTCATGTCAGTGCTCTCCGCCCATCAGAAGCGCCAGACCACGTCGATGAAGGCGCGGTGCATGTACGAGTCGGCCTCTTTGCCGTAGGCGTCGCCCGGCTTGAACACGCCGCCGCGAAAACGCACCAGCGCCGAGGGTTCGTCGATGGATTTGCTCAGCGCCGCCGGCAGCAGGCCCTGCTTGAAGTACTTGGTGACGACCAGGTCCATTTCCTGGCCGACGTCCTTCTCGCCCTGGACCATCGGACGGTTGATGCCGCCATCGTCGACCACCGCGTTGATCCCGCTGCTGCCGATGTTCTGGTCGCCGTCGACGCGCCAGAACTTGTGGTAGATCAGGCTGGCGTCGTAGTCGTCGCGCAGTTGCCAGGAGGTGAACAGGGTGGCCGCCTGGAGGTTGCCCAGTTCGCCGCGGAAGGCTTCGCCGAAGCGGTGCACGCGCGAGCGCGTTCCGGTCCAGTTGGAGCGGTTGGATTCCAGGCCGGTCTGCTCGTAGTTGCTGGAGCCGTCGTTACCGCCGCCGCTGCCACGGGCATAGGCAGCGCCCACTTGCCAGTTGGGGTCCAGGCGCAGGCGCACGCCGAGGTCGGTGGCCCATGCGTTGACGTCGCCGCTCTGCTTGCCAGTGGCGACCTGCTCGCCATTGACCGTGGTGGTGCCGAGGGTGTCGCGGTCGCCGGTCAGCCAGGTGACGCTGCCCCAGTAGTTGAGGGTGTTCTGGTTACGCCAGTTGTAGGCGTCGCTGTTGGCTTCGAGGCCGAGCCAGGTGAGGTCGCCGGTGCGGGTCTTGTCCAGGGCGTCCACGGTTTCGCCGGCGTTCTTCAGCTTGCCGTCGTCGTGGCTGTGGTGAGCGCGCAGGCCGACCCAGTGGCCCGGGGTCCACTGCGCGGCGACGTCGCCATAGACGTGCAGGCGGTCCTTGTCTTCGGCGGCCAGTTCGGTGAGGTCGGTGCGGTACTCGCTGAAGCGCTCGGCGACGCCGAGGTTGGCTTTCAGCAGGGTGGTGTCGAAGGTCCAGTTGAGCGCTTCGATATTGGTGTCACGCCACATGCCGTCGTCATTGCGCAGGCGCTGGCGGCCGAAGCGCAGCTCCTCGCCGGGGTAGGCGGTGAGGCCCTTGTAGCCGACCCAGAATTCGCGCAGGGCCAGGTAGCTCTTGTCGGCCTTGCGGCTGTCGTCGCTGTTGTTGCTGTCCTGTACTTCGCTGCCGTCGGCAGACTGGCGGGTGGTGTCGGTCTCGATGATGTCGGTGGCGGTGACCGCCTGGCCCATGGCGTAGGCGCTCCAGTTGCCGCGCTCGAAGAACACCCACGGGCGCAGGTCGAGACCCAGGCCATTGACATCGCCGCCATCGCGGGTGCCGAGGTCGCGGTCGTCCTCGGACTGGCCGGTGGCCTTCACTTCCAGGCCGAAGTTCTTCTCGGCGGTTTCGGCGGCCAGGGTCGGGCAGGCCCAGAACAGGGCGAAACCCAGGCCGAGACCGGCTTTCATCCACGGATTGAGCATCATAGCGACGAGTCCTCGACTTCTTCTTCAGGGCTTTGCACGGCGTGCAGGGCCAGGGCGCCAGGGCCCGGACCCATGGCGCCACGGGCGGCGCGTTCCTGCTCCAGCAGGCGCTGCGCGCTGGCTTTCTGTTGCGGATTGAGTTGGGCATCCAGCTCGCCGGCGAGGGCGGTGGATTGTTCGCTCGGGTTGACCTGCGCCAGCTGGGCGAAGACCCAGGCGTTGACCGGATCCTGGCGGATGCCGTGGCCTTCGCTGAACAGCTGGGCCAAGGCGTAGTCGGCGCTCAACTGACCACCTCGGGCGGCCTGCAGCAGGTGGTCGACGGCCTTCTGCGGCTCGACATTGCCCAAGTAACCGCGGCGGTAGAGCTGGCCGAGGTAGTAATGGGCGCTGATCTCGCCGGCCTGGCCGGCGGCGATCAGGTGAGTCTCGGCCTGCTTCGCATCGGCGGGCAGGATCTTGCCTTCGTAGTAGAGGCGACCCAGCAACAGTTCGGCGCGGGGTTGCTCGGCGGCGCGACCTTTGTCGATGTAGCCGAGCAACTGGTCGCTGTCGCCCAGTTCGGGGAAGTCGTAGAGCAGCTGCGCCAGGCTGACCCAGGACGCCGGATTTTGCGCAGCGATGTCTTCCAGCAGGGCCTGGGCGGTCTTTTCATCGGTCTGACCGAGGCTACGGTCGGCGAGCACGCGGGCCACGCTGTCGACCCGGCTGGCCGGGATCTGGCCGCGCTGGTACGCGCTTTTCATCTGCTCCAGCAGCGCCGCCTGTTGCTCGGGCTGGGCGCGCTTCTGGTAGACGGTGGCCAATTCGACGTAGCAGATGTCGGTGGTGGCGAGTGCCGTCTTGCAGATGCGCTCGACTTCGGCCATGTGCTGGTCGTAGGTGCCCTGGGTGCGGTAAAGCAGGACCTGGGCCAGGCCGGCCTCGGGGTAGCCGGCGCTGCGCCATTGGTCGATCTGCTGCTGCGCGTTGACCTTGGGGAAGCTCTGCGGGTATTGCAGGTAGAGCATCGCCAGCGGGATCAGGGTGTTGCTTTCGCCGGCGGCGAAGGCTTGCTTGAGCAGGGCTTCGGCTTCGTGGCGTTCTTCCTCGCTGGCGTCCGGTCTGGTCGCCAGCAGGCGGCCGAGGCGGCCCTGGGCGCGGGACGAGGTTTTCGCCGCGTCGCGGTAGGTGGCTTCGGCCTGCTTGAGCTTGGCCGGGTCGCCGGTTTCCACCTGGATATCGGCGAGGCCAACCTGGGCATCGCTGTAGCCGAGGTCGGCGAGTTGCCGGTAGTTGCGCTCGGCGGTGGCGGTGTCGCCGTTCTTCAGGGCTTCGTTGGCCAGGCGCTGGTCGGGGAGGCCGGCGCAGCCGGACAGGGTGATGGCCAGGGCCAGGGCACACAGGACCGGCCTCATCGCCGGTAAACCCGCGCCCACATGGCTAGCGTGCCCCCCTGTGGGAGCGGGTTTACCCGCGATTGGGTGCACCATGGAATAACTGTTCATCCCAGAACCCTCTTCAGAGCCCATGCGCCATGGCGCTGTCGATCAGCCAGTCCAGCGACGGCCCACGCTTGGCATTCACGCTGGCCGGACGCCCGACCAGTTCCGCCGGCATCGGCGCATCCGGCTTGATCTGCACGCGGATGTCCGAGGACAGGTCCTCACTGTTCAGGCTGGTGCTGCTGACGATGATCCCGCTGCGGGCCTCGTCGTCACCGGCCACCTGGAAGTTCACCCGGGTGCCCGGCTTGACGTCGTCGAACTGGCGATAGGTGAAGCGTGCGTCCACGGTCGGGTTGGTGGTGCGCGGGATCAGCTGGAAGATCGGTGCGCCCTTGGCCGCGTACTGGCCGTCGTCCACCAGCTGGCGGGCCACGGTGCAGTCGCAGGGGCTGGTGAGGGTGCCGCTCATCTGCTTGCCGAACAGTTCCTCGACCTTGGCCGGCTCCAGCTGTTCGTCGTCCAGGTGCCCCTTGAGCAGGTCGAGCATGCTGGTGCTGAACGAAGCCAGCGGCGCGCCCTTGACCACGTCGGCGCCGTTTTCCACCAGGGCCTGCACGGTGCCGTCGCGGGGCATGGTGACCTGGGTGGTGGGCACGCTGACCACGCCGGCTTCGGCATGGCTGACGAAGTAAACGCCGTACACCGACTTGGCGATGAAGCCGAAGGCCGCCACGCCGACCACGAACACACCGAGGCTGAAGGTCACCGCCCGCAGTCGGCCCAGCGGGCTGAGACCGCCGTCTTCATGCTTCTGCTTGCGCGCCTTGGTGAAGTTGTCGCGCTGCAAAGTGCTGAGCACGTCACCGATGCTGATCAGCTCGCCCGAGAGGTGCGAGGTGATGATGTGGCGCAGGGTCGCGATATCCCGTGGCTCCAGATTCTGGAACTCGACGCCGGTACGTCCGGTGTTGGCGTTGTACATGCGCACCAGGAACTCGACATCCATCGACAGGCCGAGGTTGTCGACGGTGAACTGCAGGCGCCCGCGAATCACTTCGCCGATGGTCAGCGGTTGCTTGGCGTGGAAGCTCATGCCGCCGGCGGAGAGATCGTCGATCTTCACTTCCAGGGGCTCGCGGTTCTCGCCCAGGTAGCGCAGTTTGGCGGGGATTTTCACCCGGGCGTGCTGGCGCTGGGTCTCGGATTCATGCACGACATTGACGTTCACGGCGGTATTCATGGTGATGTTTTTCCTGTTGGATCCGTAGGGGGCTGCGACTCACACGACCACGAACAGCACAGCAACGAAGACGCTGGCCGCCGAGAAGGTCATGGTCCGTGAGGACCAGGTGTTGAACCATTGCTGGAAGCTGGCGAGGTCGCGTTTGAGGGCGGTGGGCTGGCGGGTCCAGGACTGGCGGTCGAGACGGAAGAACACGTAGATCTTCATCAGCGCGCCGACGATCTGGTTGTAATAGAGGATCAGCGGGTAGGCCGGTCCGATCTTGTGCCCTGAGCACAGCAGCATGATCGTCAGGATCAGGCGGGTGATGCCGATCCACAGCAGGTAGGCGAGGAGAAACTTGGCGCCGAACTTGAAGCTGGCGATCATCGCTATGGTCAGGCCGAGCAGGCTGGTCCACATCGACACGCGCTGGTCGAACAGCACGACGCTGGTGAACAGGCCGAGGCGACGCATGCCCAGCCCGAGGGCGCGAGAGTTCTGCCGCAGGTTGTTGCCGTACCAGCGGTACATGAGTTTGCGGCTGGCTTTGAAGAAGCTCTTTTCCGGCGGGTGCTCGACCGTGTTGATGTTGGCGTCGGGCACGTAGAAGGTGTCGTAGCCCAGGCGCATCAGACTGAACCAGCTGGACTTGTCGTCGCCGGTGAGAAAACGGAAGCGGCCGAGGCGCCAGTGGTATAGCGAGTCGCTTTCGACGTCGGCGATGAATTCGGGGTTGGTGACCACGCTGGCGCGGAACATCGACATACGCCCGGTCATGGTCAGCACGCGCTTGGACAGGGCCATGGAGCACATGTTGATGTGGCGCTGGGCGAAGCGCAGCTTGTGCCATTCGCTCATGACGTAGCCACCGCGCACTTCGCAGAATTCGTTGGTGGTCAGGCCGCCGACATTGCCGAACAGCTTGAACCAGGGCACGGTCTTGCGTACCACGCCTTCGCCGAGCACGGTGTCGCCGTCGATCACCGCGACCACTGCATTCTCGTCCGGCAGGTGGCGGGAGATGGCGCGGAAACCGAAAGCCAGGCCATCGCGCTTGCCGGTACCGGCGATGCGCACGAAGTCCAGGCTGACGTGCTCCGGCGGGTTGTACTTGGCCCACAGGCTCTTGATCAGCAGTTCATCGGACATCTCCACCAGCGAGCAGACCACGGTGGTCGGGTAACCGCAGTCGATCGCCTCGCGGATCACCGAGCTGTAGACCTGGGCGGTGGTCAGGGCGTCGATGCGGAAACTGGTGACCATCAGGTAAACGTGGGACGGATCGGCGGCAGCACCGAGTTTGCGCACCTTGCGCCGCAGCCGCGGATAGACCACGTAGAGGAACAGCATGCCGCGCACGAAGTGCGTCGCGCCCATGGAGTAGCGCCAGATGCCGACCGCGCCGATCAGGAACAGGAAGTCCTTGGAGTCGGGGTCGAACAGGGTGTTGGGCAGGGCCAGGGCGATCAGCATGAGCAGGCTCACGTAGAACAGCCAACCGGCGGCCTGCAGCAGGCCGTGCTTGAGGCTTTGCATGTTCAGCATCCGTATCGGTGACGGGACGGTGGGGGGAGCGCGCGGGACCTTTCGGCCCCGCGCAGCCTGCTTACCAGCAGATGCCTTCGGTGCGGCTGACCGGGCAGGTGGCCTTGCTCATGAAGCCCACCAGGTCAATGACCTGTTTGCCGGCCGGCGCCTGCTGGGCGAGAGCACGGAATTGCTCGTCGCGGTTGCCCAGAACGATGATCTCGGCGTTGTCGATGACCTTCTGGAAATCGGCGTTGAGCAGGGAGGAGACATGGGGGATCTTCGACTCGATGTAGTCCTTGTTGGCGCCATGGACGCGGGCGTACTCGACGTTCTGGTCGTAGATATTCAACTCGTAGCCCTTGCCGATCAGGCGCTCGGCCAGTTCCACCAGCGGGCTTTCGCGCAGATCGTCAGTACCGGCCTTGAAGCTCAGGCCGAGCAGGGCGACCTTGCGCTTGTCATGGCTTTCGATGATGTCGAAGGCGTTCTGCACCTGGGATTCGTTGCTGCGCATCAGCGAGTCGAGCAGCGGTGCCTTCACGTCGAGGCTGCTGGCTCGATAGGTGAGGGCGCGCACGTCCTTGGGCAGGCACGAGCCGCCGAAGGCGAAGCCCGGGCGCATGTAGTACTGCGACAGGTTGAGGGCCTTGTCCTGGCAGACCACGTCCATCACCTCGCGGCCATCGACGCCCACCGCCTTGGCGATGTTGCCGATCTCGTTGGCGAAGGTGACCTTGGTCGCGTGCCAGACGTTGCAGGTGTACTTGATCATCTCGGCGACCTCGATGTCCTTGCGGATGATCGGTGCGTCGAGTTCTTCGTAGAGGGCCTGGAGCACGTCGCCGCTGGCCTTGTCCAGTTCACCGATGACGGTCATCGGCGGCTGGTCGTAGTCCTTGATCGCGGTGCTTTCGCGCAGGAACTCGGGGTTTACCGCCACGCCGAAATCGACCCCGGCCTTCTTCCCGGAGCAGTCTTCGAGGATCGGGATCACCACGTTCTTCACGGTGCCCGGCAACACGGTGCTGCGCACCACGATGGTGTGGCGGCTGGCTTTCTCGCGCAGCACGAAACCGATTTCGCGGCACACCGACTCGATGTATTCGAGGCCGAGGTCGCCGTTCTTCTTGCTCGGGGTGCCGACGCAGATCATCGACACGTCGGTGTCGCGGATGGCCTGGGAGAAGTCGGTGGTGCCGCTCAGGCGGCGGTTGGCGATGCCTTGCTGCAGCAGGGCTTCGAGGCCGGGTTCGACGATGGGCGACTTGCCCTGGTTGATCAGGTCGATCTTGGTCGCCGACACATCCACGCCGATGACCTCATGGCCCCGGGCAGACAGGCAACCGGCACAGACTGCACCCACATAACCCAAACCAAAGATGCTGATACGCATCGCATTCACCTCATGTCGTTAGCTACGCCGATTCCATTCACAGAACCGGACCGGGTTGAATTACCAGCCGTTTTCCGGGCGCACGAAACCGCTCCGTTAGTTCGCGGTTTCGAACGCAGGCATAAGTAAATTGTGAGCGCGCAAAACAATGCACTCATATAAGGCAGGCAAAGGCCATAAAACGGGGCATGCCCCAAAACGCTAGCCGTCTTTATTGCAGTACCGAACTTTCAATACTGCTGTGCTTGTTTTTTCAAGTGGATAAAATCCTTTGAAATCAACCACTAGGACGAATTTTGAGTGCGTCTTCTCCTGGGCGTGAGCGGCGCGCCGGACGGGTTCCGGGCGGGTGCTCTACTGGGTCCTGACAACTTTCACTGTGACCGTTTGGTTATGTAAGTCATTTCTCACATGACGCTTGAAAATCGTTACGGGTGGTATGAGCGGGGGAGGCGGGGAGAAGTTCCGGGGGTGGCAAAGTGCTGGTGAAAGAATTTTTAATATTTTTTCCGATAGGGATGCTTTCAATCTGATAGCACGCGGGAGTTTCACCCCGATATATAAAGGGCGAACTTGAGGTGAGATGGTTTTGTGCCAGTACGCGAAATTTTTTCAGGATTTTTCGTCAAAAAACTACGAACGGTCTTATGGCGTTTTGCGATAACGGCTTGATGCCGATTTTATGGCGCCTGTTTATTGGCGTATCGGGGCTGAAATGCAAGTTGATGGATTGCACAAAAAACTGTGGGAGCGGGTTTACCCGCGATTGCGGTGGTGGATTCATACCGCAATCGCGGGTGAACCCGCTCCCACAAGAGTACGTGGCGATCAATCGATCGGGTGATCGCGCAGGAATACCAGGTTATCCACCTTCGACAGCTCGGCACTGTAGTAGTACCCCTGCACATCGAACTGCTTGAGCTTCTCCGGGTCCTGGATGCGCTCCTGGATCACGAAGCGGCTCATCAGGCCCCGGGCCTTCTTGGCGTAGAAGCTAATGATCTTGTATTGCCCGTTCTTCTGGTCACGGAACTCGGTGTTGATCACCCGCGCATTCAGGGCGCTGCGCTTCACCGCGCTGAAGTACTCGTTGCTGGCCAGGTTGAGCAGCAGGTCGTCGCCTTGCTCGGCCAGGGCCTGGTTCAGCCATTCGCTGATCCGCGTGCCCCAGAAGGCATACAGGTCCTTGCCGCGGGCATTGGCCAGCTTGGTGCCCATTTCCAGGCGATAGGGCTGCATCAGGTCCAGCGGGCGCAGCAGGCCGTACAGGCCGGAGAGCATGCGCAGGTGGTCCTGGGCATAGCTGAAGTCGTCCTCGCTCAGGCTCTCGGCATCCAGCCCGGTATAGACGTCGCCCTTGAACGCCAGCAGGGCCTGCTTGGCATTGGCCGGGGTGAAGTCCGGGGTCCAGCTGCCGAAGCGTGCGGCGTTCAGGCCAGCCAGCTTGTCGGACAGGTGCATCAGCTCGCTGATCTGCGCCGGCGACAGCTCGCGCAGTTGCTGGATCAGTTCCTGGGAGTCGTCCAGGTATTGCGGCAGGGTGTGCCGCGCCGTCACCGGCGGGGTGTCGTAGTCGAGGGTCTTGGCGGGGGAAATCACCGTCAGCATGAGGTCGGCTCCTTGAATCGTCGGGGGATTCTACGGGGCGGGGCGGATGTTCTCCAGCTATCGCAGCGATAGACGGACGCGCTGCTATAGTGGCCGGCGGATCAACCGAAGAGTCTCTACCCGTGCGCCTAGTCCTCGTTGTCCTGACCGCCTTGCTCGCCTTCGGCGCCCAGGCCGCCCCGCAGCAGATCGCCATTTTCGACCGCAGCCACTGGCCGGAAACCCTCGACACGCCGGTACTGTTCGATGTCGCCTCGCGGGCCGAGATCCTGTCCTTTGCCCGGGTGCTGGCGGAAACCGAGTCCCTCGACGACGCGACCCTCACCGCCCGCCTGCAGTTGCGCCAGGCCAACCTGCCGATGGTCCGTGAAGTGCGCGAGCGCCTGTGGCGAGCGCTGTGGCGCAACTACGACATGGCCCAGCAGAGTTGCGAGCAGGATGCTTCGTTCTGCTATGCGGTGGAAAACCTGGGCGACCTGCGCCGCACGGCCGCCACCTTCGCCGTCGCCGCCGATTCCTTCTATGCCGGCTGGACCGAACCAAGCCGGCAGTTCCATATCGCCTACCTCAACGAGTTGCTGCGCAAGGCGGCGCTGTTCCCCCAGACCGCCAGCGAGGTGGCGTTCTTCTCGCCGCAGGAAATGACAGGCGACCGCCTCAATGATCGCCTCTTCCTGCTCAGCTTCGACGGTGGCCCAAGCGTGCTGCCGGGCAGCACCGAGGCCCTGACTACCTTCCTGCGCAAGCAGAAGCTGGAAGGCTTGTTCTTCGTCCTCGGACAGAACCTGCAGACCCGCCGCGACAAGCAGTCGATGCAGGCGCTGCGTGATATCTACCGCGGCCAGTGCGTCGGCACTCAGGGCTGGCAGTACCGTTCCCATGCGCAATGGCAGGACTGGGAGGACTCGGTGATCCGCGGCGTAGCACGGGCGCAGAGCGACCTGCCGGAGCAGTACGTGCCGCTGTTCCGTCCGCCTTACGGCCAGCGCCGTGCCGACAGCCCGGCCTTCTTCGCCAGCCAGAACCTGCGCGTAACCCTGTGGGACATCGACGCCCAGGACCTCAGCCCGCTCACCGCCGAGCAGTCGGCGCAGCGCACCCTGACCCTGATGCTGCTGTGGCGTCGTGGCCTGATCCAGCTGCATGACGGCCAGCCGAAAGCGCAGGAAGTGGTGACCTGGTTGCTGAGCAACACGGCGCAGAGCGGGATCGGTTGGGAAGGGTGCAAGGACTTCGCCGAGGGGCGATAAGCGGGGAGCAGGCGAAACGTTTCAATGGGGTCCACTCATGACTGTAGTCGTGCTTTCCCCACCCGCCAAGGGTTATTCGTCAAACCGAAAAATAAACTTCATTTACGGATGAAAACGCTTTTTCCGGTAATGGTTTTTGCGGTATGTAGGAATCAGACAGCCGAATCCTGCAGCCAGGTGGCGTCTTAGGACACTCCTTGTGCAGGTGCGCTTCCCGCCCGTAACGACGCGGATACGGGGAGAACGGCGGTCACTCTGCGGTGCGGCAGTAGCGCATCGTGTAGCTCCCACATAAGGTGACCGAGTATGGATGACCAAGGACGCACTTCTTCCTCCAACCAGCCAATCCTGTATGTGTTGGATACCAACGTCCTGATTCACGACCCCAACGCCCTGCTCAACTTCGAAGAACACCACGTCGCCATTCCGATGACGGTGCTGGAAGAACTCGACAAGCTCAAGACCGGTAAACATACAGTCGCCGCCGAATGTCGCCAGGCCATCCGCCTGATCGACCAGACCCTGGGCGACGCGACGCCTTCCGATGTCGAACTGGGTGTGCCCATCCAGCGTGGCAAAAGCGGTCCGAAGGGCTCCCTGTCGATCTTGATGACCCAGCGCGCAGAACCCAATCGCCTGCTGCCGGAGCACCTCAACGACAACATCATCATCAATCAGGTCCTGGACTTGCGCGCCAAGCACAAGGACCGTGACGTGGTGCTGGTGACCAAAGATATCAACATGCGCCTCAAGGCCCGCGCTTGTGGGATCGCGGCAGAGGACTACAGCACTGACCAGCTGGTGGACGACGTCAGCCTGCTGTCCAAGGGCTATCACTCGGTCAACGGCTCGTTCTGGGACCGTGTCGCCAAGGTCGAGACCCGTCAGGAGCGCGGTCGGACCTGGCATCGGGTGCAACTGATCGACAACCTGCCGGCGGTGCACGTCAACGAGTTCATCATCGATGAACAGGGCTTCGTTGGCTGGATCAAGGGCATCAAGGACAGCGAGTTGCTGCTGCTCGACCTGCACCAGGAACCGCTGCTGCACCAGGAAGCCTGGGGCCTGAAACCGCGGGATATCCACCAGGGCCTGGCGCTGTTCGCCTTGCTCGACCCGGACATCCACCTGGTCAACCTGACCGGCGCCGCCGGTTCCGGCAAGACCATCCTGGCGCTGGCCGCAGCCATCGAGCAGACCATGGTCAGCAAGCGCTACCGGCGTATCATTGCCACCCGCAGCGTGCAGGGCCTGGACCAGGAAATCGGCTTCCTCCCCGGCACTGAAGCGGAGAAGATGGAGCCCTGGCTCGGCGCCATCACCGACAACCTCGAAGCCCTGCACATGGACGACGAGAGTACCCACGGCAGTGTCGAATACATTCTCGAAAGGGTGCCGCTGCAGTTCAAATCCCTGAACTACATCCGCGGGCGCAGCTTCCAGCAGAGCCTGATCCTGATCGACGAATGCCAGAACCTCACCCCGCATCAGATGAAGACCATCATCACCCGCGCCGGCGCCGGTTCGAAGGTGATCTGCCTGGGCAACCTGGCGCAGATCGACACCCCGTACCTGTCGGCCACCAGCTCCGGGCTGACCTACCTCACCGAGCGCTTCAAGGACTTCCCCAACGGCGTGCACATCACCCTGCAAGGGGTACCGCGGTCGATTCTCGCCGAATACGCGGAATCTCATCTGTAACACCTGGTACCGGGCGGCCATGCGCCGCCCGGCTTTTTTTCGCTGCCAGATCCTGACTCGCGGGTTTACAATCGCCGATCCCGATCAGGAGTTCCCCTCGTGTTGACTCATCTCGATTCCCAAGGTCGCGCCGCCATGGTCGACGTCACCGACAAGGCCGTGACCCACCGCGAAGCCGTGGCCGAAGCGCGGGTGCGCATGCTCCCGCAGACGCTGAACATGATCGTCGACGGTGCCCACCCCAAGGGCGACGTGTTCGCCGTGGCGCGTATCGCCGGCATCCAGGCGGCGAAGAAGACCAGTGACCTGATTCCACTGTGCCATCCGTTGATGCTCACCAGCGTCAAGGTCGAGCTGAGCGCCGAAGGCAGCGACTGCGTACATATCGTCGCGCGCTGCAAGCTGTCCGGGCAGACCGGGGTGGAAATGGAAGCGCTGACCGCCGCTAGCGTTGCCGCGCTGACTATCTATGACATGTGCAAGGCCGTGGATCGCGGCATGACCATCGAACATGTGCGCCTGCTGGAGAAACTCGGCGGCAAGAGCGGTCACTACCAGGCGGACGCGCAATGAAGATCAAGGTGGTCTATTTCGCCCGTTACCGCGAAGTGCTGGGCCGCGATGGCGAGGTCCTCGACGGTGATTTCACCCGCATCGAGGACGTGCGCCTGGCCTTGCTCGGAAAGGGCAGGTCCTATGCCGTACTGGCCGAGCAGAACCTGATGTGCGCTCGCAACCAGGACCTGTGCAAGCCCGATGAAGCCCTGGAAGATGGCGACGAAGTCGCATTCTTCCCGCCAGTCACCGGGGGTTGAGATGAGCGTCCGGGTCCAGAGCGCGCCCTTCGATCCGGGGGCGGAAACCAGTGCCATGCATGCGGCCAACGTCGGCGTCGGCGCGGTGGTGGCGTTCGTCGGTTATGTCCGCGATTTCAACGACGGCCTGGAGGTGGCGGGGATGTTTCTCGAGCACTATCCGGGGATGACCGAGAAAGCCTTGGGCAAGATCGTCGTCGAGGCCGAGCAGCGCTGGCCGTTGCTCAAGGTCGAGGTGCTGCACCGGATCGGCGCCCTTGAACCGGGCGAGCCGATCGTTTTCGTGGGTGTTGCCAGTGCCCACCGCCAGGCGGCGTTCGATGCCTGCAACTTCATCATGGACTACCTCAAGACCCGCGCGCCGTTCTGGAAGAAGGAACAGACCAGTGAAGGGGAGCGTTGGGTGGACGGCAAGCAGAGCGACAGCGACGCGGCTGATCGTTGGTGAGCTTGCAGCTATTCCGATTTGCTCGTTGAAAATTTATACAATCAAGTCCAGTATGGACTCATAAGTACAAATACAGGCCTCAAGTCCCTTTCCTCTGCTTTGTCACCACCCCAAACAACAACGAGCGAGAAAGACCCCATCATGAAGAAGTCCCACCTGATTGCCGGTCTGGCCCTGGGCCTGCTGGCCAGCAGCCCGCTGTTCGCGGCAGACAAACCTCTGCGCATCGGCATCGAGGCCGCTTACCCACCGTTTGCCTACAAGACTCCGGACGGTGGTATCGCCGGTTTCGACTACGACATCGGCAACGCCCTGTGCGCCGAGATGAAGGTCGAGTGCAAATGGACCGAGCAGGAATACGACGGCCTGATCCCGTCGCTGAAGGTGAAGAAGATCGACGCCGCGCTGTCTTCGATCACCATCACCGAAGAGCGCAAGAACTCCGTGGACTTCTCCCACAAGTACTACTTCACCGGAGCCCGCCTGGCGATGAAGGAAGGCGCCCAGGTCGACGATCAGTACGAAGCCCTGAAGGGCAAGCGCATCGGCGTGCAGCGCGCCACCACCACCGACCGCTACGTGCGCGCGGTGCTGGAGCCCAAAGGCGTGATCGTGGTGCCGTACACTACCAACGAAGAGATCTTCATGGACCTGGTGGCCGGGCGACTGGACGGCGTGTTTGCCGATACCATCCCGCTGCAGTTGGGCTTCCTCGACACGCCGAAGGGCAAGGGTTTTGCCTTCGTCGGGCCGGAGTTGAAGGATCCGAAGTACGTGGGTGAAGGGGCGGGTATCGCGGTGCGCAAGGGCAACACTGAGCTGGTCGCCAAGCTGAACGCCGCCATCGATGCGATTCGTGCCAATGGCGAGTATCAGAAGATCCAGGCTAAGTATTTCAAGACCGATATCTACGGCGACTGATCTGTAGTTCTGGGGCCGCTTTGCGGCCCTTCGCGAGCTTGCTCGCGAAGGGCTGCGAAGCAGCCCAAAAGGCATCAGGCCTTCAATTCTTTCAAGTGCTTGTAAACCGTAGCCCGCCCCATGTTCAGCACATTGGCCACATAGTTGGCCGCACTCTTGCCCTTGAACGCGCCCTCGGCATGCAGGGCCAGGACCAGCTCGCGCTTGTGGTCGCGGTTTAGCAGGTTGAGGCTGAGCTGGCGTTGTCGCAGCCAACTATTGAGGAAGGTGTTGATACGCTCCTGCCAGTCGTCGCGGAACAGTGCGTCCGGCTGCGGAATCAGCTTGCTCGGCGAGAGGAACAGGTCCAGCGCTGCCTTGACGTTCTCGAACAGGGAAATGTTCAGGTTGATGCACAGCACCGCCAGCGGCTGCCCGGCCGGGTCGCGCAGTACGGTGCTCAGCGAGCGGATCTTCTGCCCGTCCCAGTTGAGTTTCTCGTAGGGGCCGATATTGGTTTCGTCGGTGCCTTCCTCGAACATGTCTTCCAGCGCCGCATCGTCTCCCACTTCACGCTTGGACAGGTTGTTGGCGATGTAGTCGATCTTCTGCGTGCGCAGGTCGTGCAGCACCACTTCGGCGTGGGGGAAGAACAGGGTGGCGATGGCGTCGGCGATCGCCCGGTAGTTCTGCAGGAAAGGATCGGTGGTGGACATTCGGGCTCCGCGAAGGGGTCGGCGCCCTTGGAGCAAGGGCGCTGGGAGTGTGCCGCAAACGCGCGGGGGCGTCACCCGTCCAGGCGTGCGGGGGACAGTTGCGCAGCGCTCAGGCCGAAGGCAGCCAGTGTCTCGGGCAGAGGCTCGCCACGCACCAGAGCGGCGCTGGCCTGGCCCATTGCCGGGGAGGTCTGGATGCCATAGCCGCCTTGCGCGGCCACCCAGAACAGGCCTTGCACTTGCGGATCGAAACCAGCCACCAGATCGCCGTCGGCAACGAAGCTGCGCAGTCCGGCCCAGGTACGGAACGGCCGGCGGATGCTCAGGGTGGTGGCTTCCTCGATCAGGTAGATGCCGGTGGCGATATCCAGCTCTTCCGGCTGCACGTCGTGGGGTTCGACCGGGTCGGCGTTGCACGGCGAGCCGAGGAGCATGCCGGCGTCGGGCTTCATGTAGAACGACTCGTCGAGGCTCACCAGCATCGGCCAGCCATGGCTGTCGATCTGCGCCGGCCCCTCGAAGATGAATGCAGCGCGGCGCTTGGGTTGCAGGCCCAGCGGCGCGGCACCGGCCAGCTGGCCGATCTGGTCGGCCCAGGCACCGGCAGCATTGATCAGCACCGGGGCGCGGAACTGGCCACGACTGGTCTCGACCAGCCACTGGCCTTCGGCATCCCGCTGCAATCCGAGCACTTCGCAGTCGCCATGGATCTCGCCTTGCTGGCGACGGATGCCGCGCAGGTAGCCCTGGTGCAGGGCGTCGGTGTCGATATCGCTGGCGCTCGGGTCGTACAGCGCGCCGTGGACCTTTTCGCGGCGCAGCACCGGCAGGCGCGCGCAGGCTTCGTCGGCGCTGAGCAGTTGCATGTCCGGCACGCAGGCGCGGGCGCTGTCGTATTGGCGCTGGAGTTCTTCGGCGTCGCCTTCGAAGTCCACGGTCATCTCACCGCGGGGCATCAGCAACGGATGCTCGGCGAAGCCGACCGGCGGCTGGTCGAAGAAGGTGCGGCTGGCCAGGGTCAGCGCGCGCACCTGCGGGGTGCCATAGGCTGCGGTGTACAGCGCAGCGGAGCGTCCGGTGGAGTGATAGCCGGGCAGGGTTTCCCGCTCCAGCAGCACGACCTTGCCGTGCGGCGCCAGCCAGTAGCCGGTGGAGGCGCCGGCGATACCGGCACCGATGATGAGGTAGTCAGCCTGTTGCATGGCGATCTCCACGAGTCAGTGGCCGCGTTGCAGGTGATACAGGGCATTGGCCAGGGCGATGTCTTCCAGCCCCAGGCCGATGGAGCGGAAGAACGCGTGGCGCTTGTATTCCGGGCGGGCGGCATGCCCGCTGACCAGCTCCGGCAGGTCGCCGACGATGGTCTCCGGGTTCCAGCCGTGCTGTTCGACGGCCAGGCGCATTTCTCCGGCGCTGCCCGGCGTGGTGCGGCGGTAGTCGCAGTAGACGTCCATCGCCGCCAGGCTGGCGGGCGGTACTTCGTGGGCGCGCACCGCGTTGGTGCTGATGGAGGTGATCAGCGCCGGTTTGCTCAGGCTGGCCGGGTCGAGAACCGGTTTGGCCGAGGAGGTGCAGAGCAGGATCACGTCGGCGTCCTGCACGGCGGCGTCGAGGTCTTCGTGCAGGCTCAGGCGTGGGTCGAGGGCGACGAGAGCGTCGCGCTCGCTGGCACTCTTGCCTTGGAGGCTCGGGGAGTACAGGCGGATGTCCTGCCAGTCGCGCAGGTCGCGGACGTAGTGCAGGTGGGCGCGGGCGATCGGGCCGCTACCGATGATGCTCAGCCGCCGTGCGTCACCTGGCGCCATGGCGTCAACGGCTACTGCGGTGGTGGCCGCAGTGCGTGCAGTAGTCAGCTCGCTGGCATCGCAAAGCAGCAGAGGCTGGCCGCTGTCCATAGACATCAGCAGAGTCCAGGCGGTGACCAGAGCGCCTTGCTCGCGAACGATATAGGGCGAGGTCTTCAGGCCGTAGACACGGTCTTCGGCGAGGACACCGCCGTAGTTGATGAAGTCACCCTGGCCGGCGGGGAATTCCACCAGTTGCTGCGGCGGCTGCACCGCCTGGCCGGCGGCGAGGTCGCGGAACAGGTCGCGCAACACCCGGGGGACATCCACCTGGGCGAGCAGTTGACGGGCTTGCTGCTGATCGAGAACGAGGGGGGCGGACATCGGGATGCTCCGGGTTGGGTTTAAACTAATTTTTCCATTATGGACTTTTAGTTTAAGTGTTTTCTATCCCGGAGCCTGAAAAATGTGGGGGCCGCAAAGCAGCCCCAAAAGAAAACGCAGCACTAAGGCTGCGTTTTTTTAACCGTGCTTCTTCGGCACCGGCTTGAGCAACTCCGTCGGCGGCATCTCGCAACTGATCTTGCGCCCCAGCAGTTCCTCGATCGCCGGCAACTGGTAGGAATCATCCTCACCGGCAAAGCTGATCGATACACCGCTGGTCCCGGCGCGGCCAGTACGACCGATCCGGTGCACGTAGTCGTCCGGATCTTCCGGCAGGGTGAAGTTGATCACGTGGCTGATGCCATCGATATGGATCCCGCGACCCGCCACGTCGGTGGCCACCAGTACAGTGATGCGGCCTTCGCGGAAGTTCTCCAGGGTGCGGATGCGTTTGTGCTGCGGCACGTCGCCGGACAGTTGCGCGGCATTCACGCCGTCGCGCACCAGACGTTCCTCGATGCGCCGCACCTCGTCCTTGCGGTTAGCGAAGACGATCACCCGTTCCCACTTGTTCTCGGTGACCAGGTTGTACAGCAGCTTGTACTTGTCGCTGCCGGCCACAGCATAGACATGCTGCTCCACGGTCTCGCTGGCGACGTTCTCCGGCTCGATCTCGACG
Organism: Pseudomonas sp. Con_6; assembly: GCF_059379395.1. NCBI lineage: Bacteria > Pseudomonadati > Pseudomonadota > Gammaproteobacteria > Pseudomonadales > Pseudomonadaceae > Pseudomonas > Pseudomonas sp. Con_6. The sequence continues at coordinate 1,195,155 of NZ_CM182011.1, forward strand.
ATGGCCGGGTTGGTGGTCCACTGCTTGGCGAGGTTCATCACGTCTTCGGTGAAGGTGGCGGAGAACAGCAGGGTCTGGCGCTCGGTCTTAGGCGGGGTCTGGCGAATGATCTGACGCACCTGGGGAATGAAACCCATGTCCAGCATGCGGTCGGCTTCGTCCAGTACCAGCACCTCGACCATGTCCAGGTGCACTTCGCCGCGCTGGTTGAAGTCCAGCAGGCGGCCCGGGGTGGCGACCAGGATGTCGCAGTGGCGGGCTTCCAGGGCCTTGAGCTGCTTGTCGTAGTCCATGCCGCCGACGAAGGTCATGACGTTGAGGCCGGTGTACTTGGTCAGCGCCGCGGCGTCCTTGGCGATCTGCACCACCAGCTCGCGGGTCGGGGCGATGATCAGCGCCCGCGGTTCACCCATGTAGCGCTCTTTCGGCGGCGGGGTCTGCTGCAACTGGGTGATGATCGAGATCAGGAAGGCGGCTGTCTTGCCAGTACCGGTCTGAGCCCGGCCGATGGCGTCCTGGCCGCGCAGGGTGAAGCCCAGCACCTGGGCCTGGATCGGTGTGCAGTACGGGAAACCGAGGTCGTGGATGGCGTGCATCAGCTCGGCGGAGAGCTTGAAATCATGGAAGCGGGTCTTGCCTTCCTGCGGCTCGACCGCAAAGTCTTCCAGCTTCCAGGTCGAGGCCTGGGGCTTCGGCTTGCGCTCGCGACGCGGCTTGGCAGTTGGCGCAGGCTCGGCGAGAGCCGGCTTGGCATGTGGGGGCTTGGCGGCTTCGGTCCTGGCCGGAGGCGCCGGGGCGGGAGCAGGTGCTGGCGCGGGCGGCTGCATCACGGGTGCAGCGCTTTCGGCGGCGAGTTGCTCGACCTCGCTCTTGCCGAACATCTTCTTGAGTGCTTTGAGCACGGTCTTCTCGTCAATTGGTTAAGGAATGTACGCCGGGCAGTGTAATGCAAGATCCGGGCTCGGCGTAGTGGATTGATCCGACAGCTACAAGGAATGCGACATTCAGCGCAGACGCTGGAGCAGCCAGGCACCGATATCGCTGATTTCCTCCGGCAGTACCTCGTGCTCCATCGGGTATTCCTGCCAGGCGACGCTGACACCCCAGTGCTTGAGGTGCTCGTAGGCGGTGCGGCCCATGGCCGGCAGCACCACCGGGTCGTACTGGCCGTGCAGGCACAGCGCCGGAATGCGCTGCTGGCTGGCGGTGAGTTGGGTGTCGTCCTTGAAGGTCGGGGCGTAGGTGGACAGGGCCAGCACGCCGCCAAGGGCGCCTTGCCACTTTATATAGGCCGTGTGCAGCACCACCGCGCCACCTTGGGAGAATCCGGCGAGGACGATGCGATTGGGGTCGATGCCGAGGGTGCGCTGTTCCTCGATCAGGGCGATGACCTGGGCGGCGGACTCCTCCAACTGCGCTTCATCGATGGCCCGGGCCGGGCTCATGGCCTTGATGTCGTACCAACTGGGCATTTCATAACCACCGTTGATCGTCACCGCGCGAGTCGGCGCCTGGGGCATTACGAAACGGGTGGAGAGCAAGTGTTCCTGCAGTGCCTCGGCCACCGGCATGAAGTCATAGCGGTCGGCGCCCAGGCCGTGCAACCAGATGACACAGGCGTCGGCGTTCTTCTGTGGTTCGAGAATCAAGGGTTTGGTCATGACTGCTCCGAATTAGTGCACGCGTTTTCACTGGGGTGCATGAAAAAATGGCATGAAGTGATCACAGGTAAAAAATGATGTCGCATTGCTATAAGTTTGCGTGTTGTAACTGACTGAAACGCTTTAGCGAAACGATCTGGTACGCGCTTTGCAATTCCACCTGATACGTGAGGGCGGTAGCAACGCGCGGTAACACCCCTCATGGGAAACCAAGGCTGTCACAGAACAGCGAATTGCGCCAATTGACCCAATAACAAGCCGAAAAGGGTCGGATGCGCCTCATAAGGGTGCGGTGCAAGCCGGCTCAACACAATAAGAGCGAACTGGAGGTTTTAATGAAGATGTTGAAGACCACCCTGGCAGTCATGACGGCTGCCGCAGCACTGGGCGTGAGCGCCATGGCCCAGGCGGGTGCGACCCTGGATGCAGTGCAGAAGAAGGGTTTCGTACAGTGTGGCGTCAGTGACGGTCTGCCGGGCTTCTCGGTACCGGACGCCAAGGGCACCATCGTCGGGATCGACGCTGACGTCTGCCGCGCTGTCGCGGCTGCCGTGTTCGGTGACGCCACCAAGGTCAAGTTCAGCCAGCTGAACGCCAAGGAGCGCTTCACCGCGCTGCAGTCCGGTGAAGTCGACGTGCTGTCGCGCAACACCACCTGGACCAGCTCGCGCGACGCCGGCATGGGCCTGGTGTTCGCCGGTGTCACTTACTACGACGGCATCGGCTTCCTGGTGAACAAGAAGCTCGGCGTTTCCAGCGCCAAGGAACTGGACGGTGCAACCATCTGCATCCAGGCCGGTACCACTACCGAGCTGAACGTCTCCGACTACTTCCGTGCCAACGGCCTGAAATACACCCCGATCACCTTCGACACTTCCGACGAAAGCGCCAAGTCGCTGGAATCCGGTCGTTGCGACGTGCTGACCTCGGACAAGTCGCAGCTCTACGCACAACGCTCCAAGCTGGCTTCGCCGACCGACTATGTCGTGCTGCCGGAAACCATCTCCAAGGAGCCGCTGGGCCCGGTGGTGCGTAAAGGCGACGAAGAGTGGTTCTCCATCGTGCGCTGGACCCTGTTCGCCATGCTCAACGCCGAAGAGGCCGGCATCACCTCGAAGAACGTCGAGGCCGAAGCCAAGTCGACCAAGAACCCCGACGTCGCGCGCATGCTCGGTGCCGATGGCGAGTACGGCAAGGACCTGAAGCTGCCGAAGGACTGGGTGGTACAGATCGTCAAGCAGGTGGGTAACTACGGCGAAGTGTTCGAGAAGAACCTTGGCAAGAGTACTCCGCTGCAGATCGACCGCGGTCTGAACGCCCTGTGGAACAACGGCGGCATCCAGTACGCGCCTCCGGTGCGCTGATTGGGCCGGCCCGCGGTGACACCGATGTCATCGCGGGCCGTATCGTTCCTTCTTTTCGGGGCCTTTCATGCACAATCCACCCAGGGGCTTGTCCCTTAGCGACCCACGTGTTCGCGCCTGGCTGTTCCAGATCCTCACGATAGTCTTCGTGGTCGGTCTGGGCTGGTACCTGTTCCACAACACCCAGACCAACCTGCAACACCGGGGTATCACCTCGGGCTTCGACTTTCTCGAGCGCAGCGCCGGCTTTGGTATCGCCCAGCATCTGATTCCCTACGTCGAATCCGATTCCTATGCCCGGGTCTTCGTCATCGGTCTGCTCAATACGCTGCTGGTGACCTTCATCGGCATCATCCTGGCGACCCTGCTCGGCTTCATCATCGGCGTGGCGCGGCTGTCACCGAACTGGATGATCAACAAGCTGGCCACGGTGTACGTCGAGACCTTCCGTAATATCCCGCCGCTGCTGCAGATCCTGTTCTGGTACTTCGCGGTGTTCCTGACCCTGCCGGGACCGCGGGGCAGTATCAACATCAACGACACCTTCTTCATCAGCAACCGTGGCCTGAACATGCCCGGTGCCTCGCTGGCCGACGGATTCTGGCCGTTCGCGATCGCCGTGCTGCTGGCGATCGTCGCTGTGGTGGCGATGGTGCGCTGGGCCAATCGCCGTTTCGAGGCGACCGGCGAGCCGTTCCACAAGTTCTGGGCTGCCATCGGCCTGCTGCTGGTGATCCCGGGCCTGAGCGTGCTGCTGTTCGGCAATCCGCTGAGCTGGGAATTGCCGCAATTGAAAGGATTCAACTTCGCTGGCGGCTGGGTACTGATCCCCGAACTGCTGGCGCTGACCCTGGCGCTCACGATCTACACGGCGGCGTTCATCGCCGAGATCGTCCGCTCGGGCATTCGCTCGGTCAGCCATGGCCAGACCGAAGCCGCACGTTCCTTAGGGCTGCGCGAAGGTCCGACCTTGCGCAAGGTGATCATTCCCCAGGCCCTGCGGGTGATCATTCCGCCGCTGACCAGCCAGTACCTGAACCTGGCGAAGAACTCGTCGCTGGCGGCGGGCATCGGCTATCCGGAAATGGTCTCGCTGTTCGCCGGCACCGTGCTCAACCAGACCGGACAGGCCATCGAGGTGATTGCCATCACCATGAGCGTGTACCTGGCCATCAGCATCAGCATTTCCCTGCTGATGAACTGGTACAACAAGCGCATCGCGCTGATCGAGCGGTAAGGAGACGCGCATGACTACCCATGTTTTCAAACCTGACATGCCGCCACCGGTGAAGACCGTCGGTGTTGCGGCCTGGCTGCGGGCCAACCTGTTCTCCAGCTGGCTCAATACCCTGCTGACCCTGTTCGCCCTCTACCTGGTCTGGCTGATCGTGCCGCCGTTGCTGCAGTGGTCGATCTTCGACGCTAACTGGGTCGGCACCACCCGTGCCGATTGCACCAAGGAAGGTGCCTGCTGGGTGTTCATCCAGCAGCGTTTCGGCCAGTTCATGTATGGCTACTATCCCACCGAGCTGCGCTGGCGCGTCGATCTGACCGTATGGCTGGCCGTGATTGGCGCAGCGCCACTGTTCATCTCGCGCTTCCCGCGCAAGGCGATCTACGGCCTTTGCTTCCTCGTCGCCTACCCGATCATCGCCTACACCCTGCTGCACGGCGGCCACCTGGGCCTTGCCACGGTGCCGACCAGCCAGTGGGGTGGCCTGATGCTGACCCTGGTGATCGCCACCGTAGGCATCGTTGGTGCACTGCCTTTGGGTATTCTGCTTGCCCTGGGCCGGCGTTCGAAGATGCCGGCGGTGAAGGTGGTCTGCGTGACCTTCATCGAGTTCTGGCGCGGGGTGCCGTTGATCACCGTGCTGTTCATGTCTTCGGTGATGCTGCCGTTGTTCCTGCCTGAAGGCATGAGCTTCGACAAACTGCTGCGGGCAATGATCGGGGTGATCCTGTTCCAGTCGGCGTACATCGCCGAAGTGGTGCGCGGTGGCCTGCAGGCCATTCCCAAGGGCCAGTACGAAGCTGCCGCGGCCATGGGCCTGGGCTACTGGCGTTCGATGGGTCTGGTGATCCTGCCGCAAGCCCTGAAGCTGGTGATTCCCGGCATCGTCAACACCTTCATTGCCCTGTTCAAGGACACTAGCCTGGTGATCATCATCGGCCTGTTCGACCTGCTCAACAGCGTCAAGCAGGCGGCCGCCGACCCCAACTGGCTGGGCATGGCGACCGAGGGCTACGTGTTCGCGGCCCTGGTGTTCTGGATTTTCTGTTTCGGTATGTCCCGCTACTCCATGCACCTGGAGCGCAAGCTGGACACAGGCCACAAGCGTTAGGAGTGTTTCGAATGAGTGAAGCGATCAAGCAGCCTGTCGGCCCTGAAGGCATTATCCAGATGCAGGGCGTGAACAAGTGGTACGGCCAGTTCCACGTGCTCAAGGACATCAACCTGAATGTGCGCCAGGGCGAGCGCATCGTGCTGTGCGGGCCGTCCGGCTCGGGCAAGTCCACGACCATCCGTTGCCTCAACCGTCTGGAAGAGCACCAGCAGGGGCGCATCGTGGTGGATGGCGTGGAACTGACCAACGACCTCAAGCAGATCGAGGCGATCCGCCGCGAGGTGGGTATGGTGTTCCAGCACTTCAACCTGTTCCCGCACCTGACCATCCTGCAGAACTGCACCCTGGCACCGATGTGGGTACGCAAGATGCCCAAGCGCAAGGCCGAGGAAATCGCCATGCACTACCTGGAGCGCGTGCGTATTCCGGAGCAGGCGCACAAGTTCCCGGGGCAGTTGTCCGGTGGTCAGCAGCAGCGGGTGGCGATTGCCCGGGCGCTGTGCATGAAGCCGAAGATCATGCTGTTCGACGAACCGACCTCGGCGCTGGACCCGGAAATGGTGAAGGAGGTGCTGGACACCATGGTCAGCCTGGCGGAAGACGGCATGACCATGCTCTGCGTGACCCACGAGATGGGTTTTGCCCGCACCGTGGCGAACCGGGTGATCTTCATGGACAAGGGGGAGATCGTCGAGCAGGCCGCTCCGGATGATTTCTTCGACCGGCCGCAGAATGAGCGGACCAAGTTGTTCCTGAGTCAGATCCTGCATTGATGTAGTCAGGGCCGCCTCATCGCGGGCAACGCCCGCTTCCACAAGGATCGCGTTCACCGCCAAACCTTGTGGGAGCGGGCGTTGCCCGCGATGAGGCCATCATCAGCAACCGCGCTCGCGGATCAGTTCTCTTCTTCCTGCACCGCCGGCGCCGGTGGCGGCCGCAAGCCCACCTCGGCCATCAGCTTCAACTGCTTGCCATTGCGCATCACTTCGATTGCCACCTTCTCGCTCGGCTTGATCCGCGCCACCTGGTTCATCGACCGTCGCCCGTCACCCGCCGGCTCGCCGTTGATGCTCAGGATCACGTCACCCAGCTGCAGCCCGGCCCGTTGCGCCGGCCCATCGCGGAAGATTCCCGCCACGACGATCCCCGGACGCCCCTGCATGCCAAACGACTCGGCCAGTTCCTGGCTCAGCGGCTGCACTTCGATACCCAGCCAGCCACGAATCACCTGGCCATGTTCGATGATCGACTTCATCACCTCCAGCGCCAGCTTGGTCGGGATCGCGAAGCCAATGCCCTGCGAACCGCCGGACTTGGAGAAGATCGCCGTGTTGATCCCGGTCAGGTTGCCGTTGGCATCCACCAGCGCGCCGCCGGAGTTGCCCGGGTTGATCGCCGCGTCGGTCTGGATGAAGTCCTCGTAGTTGTTCAGGCCCAGCTGGTTGCGCCCGGTGGCGCTGATGATGCCCATGGTCACGGTCTGACCCACGCCGAACGGGTTGCCGATGGCCAGGGCGACGTCGCCGATGCGGATATTGTCGGAACGGCCAATGGTGATCGCCGGCAGGTTCTTGAGGTCGATCTTCAGCACCGCCAGGTCGGTTTCCGGGTCGCTGCCGATGACCCGGGCCAGGGTCTCGCGTCCGTCCTTGAGCGCCACCACGATCTGGTCGGCACCGGCGGTCACGTGGTTGTTGGTCAGCAGGTAGCCTTCCGGGCTCATGATCACCGCCGAGCCCAGGCTCGACTCCCAGCGCCGCTGCTTGGGCAGGTTGTCGCCGAAGAAACGGCGGAACTGCGGATCTTCGAAGAGTGGATGGGCGGCCTTGTTGACCACCTTGGTGGTGTACAGGTTGGCCACCGCCGGCGCCGCGTGGATGACCGCGTCGGCATAGGACACCGGGCCCTGGACCACGCTGCTGGTCTGTGGCGCCTGTTGCAGGTTGACGTCCTGGCTGGGCAGGCCGACCCACTCGGGGAAACGCTGGATGACCAGCAACGCGATCAGCACACCGGTGAACAGTGGCCAGCCGATAAAACGCAAAGCCTTGAACATTGAATGAATCCTGGGGGAATTGGCCCGAGCCGGTGATGCCATGGGGAGGTGGTGATGAAGCGCGCGATCATACTGCGACAACCCCTGTGCAGGAACCGCTAAATCACGCCATTGGTGACCGCGTTCGCCGAATGCCCCCAGGTAGCTGCCGCCGGTTTCCCCAAAACAGTCGACGGCCCATAATGATGGCCATTATACGGGGCCTTGCGCCGTGCTGAACTGCTGAATTGAGGAGTCTTTCCATGGCTGTTGCCCTGTCCACCCTGGTCGAGGAAGCCGACCGTTACCTTGGTAGCGCGAAAATCCAGGACTACTGCCCCAACGGGCTGCAGGTCGAAGGCCGCCCGCAGGTAACTCGTATCGTCAGCGGTGTCACCGCCAGCCAGGCGCTGCTGGATGCCGCGGTCGAGGCTGGAGCCGACCTGGTGCTGGTACACCATGGTTATTTCTGGAAGGGCGAGAACCCATGCATCACCGGGATGAAGCAGCGCCGCCTGAAGACCCTGCTCAAGCACGACATCAGCCTGCTGGCCTACCACCTGCCGCTGGACCTGCACGCGGAAGTCGGCAACAACGTGCAACTGGCGCGGCAACTGGACATCACCGTCGAAGGCCCGCTGGACCCTGAAAATCCGCGGGTGGTGGGCCTGGTCGGTTCACTGGCCGAGCCGGTGTCGGCACGGGATTTCGCCCGTCGGGTCAATGAGGTGATGGGCCGCGAACCGCTGCTGGTGGAAGGCGAGACGGTCATTCGTCGGGTCGGCTGGTGCACCGGGGGTGGCCAGGGCTACATCGACCAGGCGATCGCCGCTGGCGTCGACCTGTTCATCAGCGGCGAAGCTTCCGAGCAGACCTACCATAGCGCACGGGAGAACGGCGTCAGTTTCATCGCTGCCGGCCACCACGCCACCGAGCGTTACGGCGTGCAGGCGCTGGGTGATTACCTGGCTCGCCGCTTCGCCCTGGAACACCTGTTCATCGATTGCCCGAACCCGGTTTGAGCCCAAACGCCCGGGCATATCCATAGATTGTTTCGTTCTAGCCGGCCGCCTAAATAGAAGCGGGTGCTGTGATAGAGTGATCCGCTCGAACACGGCCCGTCTGGCCGTCCATAAAGATCGTTTTTCCCCGTGAGTAGCCATGGTCGACAAGCTGACGCATTTGAAACAGTTGGAGGCGGAAAGCATCCACATCATTCGTGAGGTGGCCGCCGAGTTCGATAACCCGGTGATGCTGTACTCGATTGGCAAGGACTCGGCCGTGATGCTGCATCTGGCACGCAAGGCCTTCTTCCCTGGCAAGCTGCCGTTTCCCGTGATGCATGTCGACACCCAGTGGAAATTCCAGGAGATGTACCGCTTCCGCGACAAGATGGTCGAGGAAATGGGCCTGGAGCTGATCACCCACGTCAACCCGGAAGGCGTTGCGCAGGGCATCAACCCGTTCACCCACGGCAGCTCCAAGCACACCGACATCATGAAGACCCAGGGCCTCAAGCAGGCGCTGGACAAGCACGGCTTTGACGCCGCCTTCGGTGGCGCGCGCCGCGACGAAGAGAAGTCGCGGGCCAAGGAACGTGTCTACTCGTTCCGTGACAGCAAGCACCGCTGGGACCCGAAGAACCAGCGTCCGGAGCTGTGGAACATCTACAACGGCAAGGTCAACAAGGGCGAGTCGATCCGCGTCTTCCCGCTGTCGAACTGGACCGAGCTGGACATCTGGCAGTACATCTACCTCGAAGGCATCCCGATCGTGCCGCTGTACTTCGCCGCCGAGCGTGAAGTCATCGAGAAGAACGGCACCCTGATCATGATCGACGACGAGCGCATCCTCGAACACCTCAGCGAGGAAGAGAAGGCCAGCATCGTCAAGAAGAAGGTGCGTTTCCGTACCCTCGGCTGCTACCCGTTGACGGGTGCCGTCGAGTCGGAGGCCGAGACCCTGACGGACATCATCCAGGAAATGCTCCTGACCCGGACGTCCGAACGCCAGGGCCGCGTCATCGACCACGATGGCGCAGGCTCGATGGAAGACAAAAAACGTCAAGGCTACTTCTAATTTCAGGGTTACTCCATGTCGCACCAATCCGAATTGATCAGCGAAGACATCCTCGCTTATCTGGCTCAACACGAGCGTAAAGAACTGCTGCGTTTCCTGACCTGCGGCAACGTCGACGATGGCAAGAGCACCCTGATCGGGCGCCTGCTGCACGACTCGAAGATGATCTACGAGGACCACCTCGAGGCCATCACCCGTGATTCGAAGAAAGTCGGCACCACCGGCGAGGAAGTCGACCTGGCGCTGCTGGTCGACGGCCTGCAGGCCGAGCGTGAACAGGGCATCACCATCGATGTCGCCTACCGCTACTTCTCCACCGCCAAGCGCAAGTTCATCATCGCCGACACCCCGGGCCACGAGCAGTACACCCGCAACATGGCCACCGGTGCGTCCACCTGCGACCTGGCGATCATCCTCGTCGACGCCCGCTACGGCGTGCAGACCCAGACCCGCCGGCACAGCTACATCGCCTCGTTGCTGGGCATCAAGCACATCGTCGTCGCCATCAACAAGATGGACCTGAAGAACTTCGACGAGCAGGTCTTCGAGTCGATCAAGGCCGACTACCTGCAGTTCGCCGAGGGCATCAACCTCAAGCCGAGCAGCCTGCACTTCGTGCCGATGTCGGCGCTCAAGGGCGACAACGTGGTCAACCGCAGCGAGCGTTCGCCGTGGTACACAGGCCCTGCGCTGATGGAAATCCTCGAGACCGTCGAAGTCGCTGCCGACCGCAACTTCACCGACCTGCGTTTCCCGGTGCAGTACGTCAACCGTCCAAACCTGAACTTCCGCGGCTTCGCCGGCACCATCGCCAGCGGCCTGGTCCACAAGGGTGACGAGATCGTCGTCCTGCCGTCGGGCAAGAGCAGCCGGGTCAAGTCCATCGTCACCTACGAAGGCGAGCTGGAAAACGCCGGTCCTGGCCAGGCCGTGACCCTGACCATGGAAGACGAGATCGACATCTCCCGTGGCGACCTGCTGGTCCACGCCGACAACGTACCGCCGGTGACCGACCAGTTCGACGCCATGCTGGTATGGATGTCCGAAGAGCCGATGCTGCCGGGCAAGAAATACGACATCAAGCGCGCCACCAGCTACGTGCCGGGCTCGATTGCCAGCATTACCCACAAGGTCGATGTGAACACCCTGGAGCAGGGCGCTGCCAGCGCGCTGCAACTGAACGAGATCGGCCGGGTGAAAGTCGCCCTGGACGCCTCGATCGCCCTGGACGGTTACGACAGCAACCGCACCACCGGCGCCTTCATCGTCATCGACCGCCTGACCAACGGCACCGTCGGCGCCGGCATGATCATCGCCCCGCCAGTCCTGCCGCACGGCAGCACCGGCCAGCATGGCAAGCAGGCTCACGTGTCCACCGAGGAGCGTGCCCTGCGCTTCGGCCAGAAGCCGGCCACCGTGCTGTTCAGCGGCCTGTCCGGCGCTGGCAAGAGCACCCTGGCTTATGCCGTCGAGCGCAAGCTGTTCGACATGGGCCGTGCGGTCTACGTCCTCGACGGCCAGAACCTGCGCCATGACCTGAACAAGGGCCTGCCGCAGGACCGCGCCGGTCGCACCGAGAACTGGCGTCGTGCCGCCCACGTGGCGCGCCAGTTCAACGAAGCCGGCATGCTGACCCTGGCCGCCTTCGTCGCCCCGGATGCCGAAGGCCGCGAACAGGCCAAGGCGCTGATCGGCAAGGACCGTCTGGTCACCGTCTACGTCCAGGCTTCTCCGCTGGCCTGCCGCGAGCGTGACCCGCAGGGCTTGTACGCCGCGGGCGGCGACAACATCCCGGGCGAAAGCTTCCCGTTCGATGTGCCGCTGGACGCCGACCTGGTCATCGACACCCAGACCACCAACGTGGAAGAGGGTGTGAAGCAGGTGCTGGATGTACTGAGGCAGCGTGGCGCGATCTAAGCGTCAAGGCTGAAGTGAAAGAACCCGCGATGGTGGAAGCCATCGCGGGTTTTTTATTGGCTGGAGGGCAGGGTTATTCGGGTTTGAATCCGGGTTTGTCGTTTGCTGCGCACCATTCCCTGATGATTTTTACTATGTTTTCCGGTGTGTCGAGCCCTTCTGCTTCAGGGTAGTAGATCAGAGCGGCTCCGGCAGGGTGTGGGCATATTCGGTGGAATTTCAAGGTAAGTTCATTTCTTTGTTTTTCGCTTTTCATATTTTTGAAGTCAGTGACTTGGTTGATGAAGTCAATGAATTCGTGCTCGGTATAGTCCGCTGTCTCTTCCTGATGCTTCACTTTGAAATTCCACAAAAACCTGAATGTACTGTCTACGGCGTGCGGGATTGATTCGAACTGGACAGTGGGCGCGGCCCGGATTTTGTGGGAGCGGGTTTACCCGCGATTGCGGCAGTTAGCTCACCAGAATGATCTCGGATAAACGCGCCCATAACTCCTTGATCTCTACTCAGACTTGAACCCCGGTTTGCCATTGGCCGCACGCCATTCCTTGATAGTCCTTATGACGTATTCTGGCGTATCAAGTCCATCTTCCTCTGGCCAATAAATCAGGTCCGATCCGGCTGGATGTTCAGTGATTTGATTGAAGAGATAGATCCGTTTTTCATGATCCCTCTCGCTAAGACCGTCTTCGGGATCCATTACGGATTGGAGGAATTCAAAAAACTCCTTTTCTGTGAAATCACTGAATTTGCTCTTCCGCTTCATGGTTTATCTCCGTAGTGGATGTGGTGATGGCTGGAAGGAGTAACTACCCTGATGTTGTCCAGATCATAAACGCCACCCCCTTCGGAGATCGGTATGACGTGATGAAGGACAAATTTAACATGCGATTTATGATGGGTCTCTTTTAGAGCACCAGGTGCATGCCCGTGTAGCTTCATTAACTTGAGATTTCTGGTGCTGAATTGCTGTGATAGCTGCTCGTCGTTAGCGACCGCTTTCCAGAATACCTCCCTGAAGTCGTCGAAGGTTTTGAATTCCTTTCCCCTGAACTGATCAGCAATATGAGATGGAATAGCGGATCCGCTGCCTCGTGTTGCCTCTCCCAGCCAGATGCCCTCTATTGGCTGGCCTTTACCTGTCACTACGCCCGGCATAAACCGTCGGCTTTTGAACATCACCAGTATCGGCGCCATCCCGGAATCTGCCGGGAAGGTCACGATGATGCGGTCCTGGTCGATCAGATCGAGAGCGGGATAGCTTTCGACCTGAGCCTCGACGGGGGTAAGGCTGGCACCTTCGTAAACGGCAGCTTCTGGACGGTGTTCGGGCAGGTGTGTCGATGTGGGGCCGCCACCAGGTGCTACAACGGGCGTCCAGGTCAGAATCCTTTCTGGATTCTTCAGTGCAACGCTGTACACCTGCTGCTGTGCGTCGAACTGCGCCGCCACGACCGAAACCTTGCCTGCGGCGGGCGCATTGGTCGTCGACACGATGGCCAGGGCGGTTTGTGCATCGCTTTCCAGTGCGACTGGAACGTAGGGCAGTTGTACGCTTGTGCCGGCAGTCGTGAGATCGAGGCCTTCCGGTGGTGAAAGGTCGGCGAGGGGAATCGACACGATGGTCTGTGGCGGGATCTTCTCCTTGGGCCACAGAATGACGAGCGCACCCACGACCAGGGTGGCGAGTAATGCCGGCGGGCTGGCAAGGGTGGCGACCCGCAGCGCCGGTATGGCGACACGAATGGCGGTTTGCAGGGCTCCATAGGCCGCCGGGCCGAGGGTAAACGAGCCCCCGCCCATCGGTGCCATAAATGGCAACGTAGTGGCGCTCGCCAGGGAGGAGTAGGTAACTCCGGTTCGCCGCTGGGCCTCAGCGCGAAGGGCTGCGTCCTGTTCCTGCTGTTCTATCAGCCGGCGAGCAGCCTCCACTGCATTTGCCTGTTCCAGTTGCTGATTGAATTGTTCTGCGCGGCGTTGCAAGGCGCTGAATGCGGTCAATGTGTTTTGCAGGTGCCGGGCATATTCGCCATGCAGCAATGCGAGGTGATGGTCCTTCCAGCGCGGGCCGATGATGCCGCTCTGCTGCCCTTCAACGAGACTGGCCAGTGCCTCGAGTTCGGTCCGGGTCAGCGGCGCAGTGATGTTCGGGTTGACGCGTGAAAACGGCCTGATGGAGGCGTTCTGGTTGTTGATCAGGTTTTGCAGAACGGTCTGGTAGTTCTTCAGGGCTTCGACCGAAGCCATGCCCTGAATGTGTTCGCTCCACTTGATGACTTCCGCCTGGAGGGCGGATGGCAATGCGTGAAAGTGAGCCTGTTGCTCGTTCCGGATGCGTTGGGCCTTTTCGGCCAACGCTGCCGCTTTTGCCTGGTAATCGAGTGGGGTCAGGTCCTCTTGCTGATCGACGGCGTTCGCCGTGGCTGTGAGTTGGGTAAGAGCAGCGCTCAGGGTTCGATCGATGATTCGTGATTCATGAGTGGCGCCATAAGCCTTCATGAAGTCCTGGAAGAAGGTGTCGAGCGACCCCTTTTTAACCGCTTCCTGTGCAGACAGGGCGAGAAAGAAGGAGGGCTTGTAAAGCGGGCTGGTTCCCCAGAACGCATAGGCCACATTGGCCTGTTGGATGTATTCGGCCTGCTTGTCGGCCACGAACTTCAGAAGCGCCTGATGTTCCAGCTTCGAGCGCTGCAAAGCGTCATTTGCTGTCTTCGACAGTTGCTGCTTCGCATCGTTGATCTGGGTCTGGATGGTGGTGTCGAGGGAGGAATAGCGTGGTGCGTATTCGGCATCCACGATGGCACTGAACCCGGCGTGCTCCTCCATGATCACGGTATTGAAACCGGGTATTCCTTCTCCCCTGAACCGGCCTGTACCGCCTTCGCCGCGTCGGGGTCCCTGATTGAGGCCCCATCCTCCGGAACCCCGGCCTCCTCCGCCTGCCCCCGGTCTTGCGGTGGGGGTGGTGTCCGGGTACGCCTCGATGAGCAGGCCTTCGGTCAGGTAATAGGTGCCGTCCTGGTGTTGCTGTGCCATTCCTTTCGCTCCTTCGAAAATGGAATGGCGATGCTCGTTCAGCTCGGCAGGTGGAATCTGTCCGGCACGTGTGTCGTTATTGTGGGCAAGTTCCGAGTTGCTTCCCGGAGGTTTCTAGATGTGCTTCTCCGACACCGGAATCACCCGCTTCTCCTTCACTGCCTTGTACGAAAAGCTCGAATAGATCTCCTTCACCCCCGGCAACGACTGCAAGGTTTCCCGGGCGAATTCGCCGAACGATTCCAGATCACGGGCCAGAACTTCGAGAAGAAAGTCGTAACGTCCTGAAATATTGTGGCAGGCAACAATCTCCGGAATCTCCATCAGTCGCTGCTCGAAGGCCCGGGCCATCTCCTTGGTGTGGGAGTCCATCATGATGCTGACGAAGGCTGTCACGCCGAAGCCCAGGGCCTTTGGCGAGAGAATCGCCTGGTAGCCGGTGATGTAGCCGCTTTCCTCCAGCAGCTTGACCCGCCGCCAGCAGGGCGAGGTGGTCAGGGCGACGCTGTCGGCCAGTTCCGAAATGGTCAGTCGCGCATTGTCCTGCAGGGCACCGAGGAGGGCGCGGTCGGTGCGGTCGATGGCGTTGGGCAGGATTTGCCCCGCCTTTTGCGGATCGTGGAATTTCATGCCCGGAAAGCCCCGAAGTGGTGGTCATATTTGGAAAAATATTAGTTCATCACTGGCATAAGCTTATGGCAATCCAACAAGAGGGCACTGCCATGAGCGGCTCCAGCAAGACCCAGGGATTTGCCACCCGCGCCATTCACCATGGCTACGACCCGCAGGCCCACGGAGGGGCACTGGTGCCGCCGGTCTACCAGACGGCCACGTTCGCCTTTCCCACCGTCGAGTACGGCGCAGCCTGTTTTGCCGGCGAAGAAGCCGGGCATTTCTACAGCCGTATCTCCAATCCCACCCTGGCCTTGCTGGAAAGCCGCATGGCGTCGCTGGAAGGCGGCGAGGCGGCTCTGGCCCTCGCCTCGGGCATGGGGGCCATCACTGCCACGCTGTGGACGCTGCTGCGTCCGGGTGACGAGGTGCTGCTGGGCAGCACGCTGTACGGTTGCACCTTCGCTTTCCTGCACCACGGCATCGGCGAGTTTGGGGTCAAGCTGAAGCATGTCGACATGGCCGATCTCAAGGCCGTCGAAGCGGCGATCACCCCTGCGACACGGATGATCTACTTCGAATCCCCGGCCAATCCCAACATGCACCTGGCGGATATTGCCGGGGTGGCGAAGATCGCCCGTCGGCACGGCGCCACGCTGGTGGTAGACAACACCTATTGCACCCCGTACCTGCAACGTCCGCTGGAGCTCGGTGCGGATCTGGTGTTGCATTCGGCGACCAAGTACCTCAGTGGGCACGGCGATATCACTGCCGGGTTGGTGATCGGTGACAAGGCGCTGGTGGATCGCATTCGCCTGGAGGGTCTCAAGGACATGACCGGCGCGGTGCTCTCGCCCCACGATGCGTCGCTGCTGATGCGCGGCCTGAAGACCCTGAACCTGCGCATGGAGCGGCACTGTGCCAATGCCCAGGCGCTGGCGGAGTTCCTCGGGAAGCAGGCGGAAGTGGAGGTGCTGCATTACCCGGGCCTGCCATCTTTCCCGCAGCACGCGCTGGCGAAGAAACAGATGAGCTTGCCGGGCGGTATGCTGGCCTTCGAATTGAAAGGTGGGATTACTGCGGGGCGTCGTTTCATGAATGCGCTGCAGTTGTTCTCGCGGGCTGTGAGCCTGGGGGATGCCGAATCCCTGGCGCAGCATCCGGCGAGCATGACTCATTCCAGCTATACACCGGAAGAGCGGGCGCAGTACGGGATTTCCGAAGGACTGGTGCGGTTGTCGGTGGGACTGGAGGATTTCGATGACCTGGTGGCTGATGTCCGCCAGGCACTGAGACGGTGTGCTTGAGTTGTAGACGGGAGCCAATGAAAAGGGGCGCCATCGAGGCGCCCCTTTTCGTTTCAGCGAATCAGCGTTTCAGGCCGTAGCTCTCATCGAGCATGCCCGGGCTGTTCGGTGCCTTCGGCGCATAATCACGCGGCACTTCGGTGTCCCGTGGCGGGGTCAGGCGATCACGCGGGCCTTGCGCCGCGTCGGAGTGCAGCGCGGCCAGCAGGCGCTGGCGGGTCAGGTCGTCCAGGGCCAGACGGTTGGCGCCGTCGGCCAGGTGATCCTGCACTTCCTGATAGCTTTGCGTGAGCTTCTTGACCAGAGCCGCAGTGCTGTTGAAGTGGGTCACCACTTCATTCTGGTAGCTGTCGAAGCGTTCCTGGATATCGTCCAGCTGCCGCTGGGTGCTGCTCGGCGCGGCGTTGGGCAGGAGGCGGGCAACCAGGAAACCAACGACGACACCCACTGCCAGGGCCAGGGTCGGCAACAACCAAACTAAGAGCGAGAGTTCCACGAGTCCTTCCTCTATAAACGGCTTTGCTTTACGTTAACGGCTCGGACCTGCGCTGTATACCGCGACGCATCGCAAATATCTCAGAACAGAATCATTCAGCTAGACGAGTCGACCCTTGCCGGGGTCACGGAGTTTAATGCCTTGCTTACCCGCGAAATTCCCGTACTCATCGACGGCCCGGTCGGCCAACTGGAATCCCTCTACCAGGAAGTGCCCGACGCCCATGGTGTGGTGCTGATCTGCCACCCCAACCCGGTACAGGGCGGGACCATGCTCAACAAGGTGGTATCGACCCTGCAGCGCACCGCGCGGGATGCCGGCCTGATCACCCTGCGCTTCAACTACCGCGGCGTCGGCGCCAGTGCCGGCAGCCACGACATGGGCACCGGCGAGGTGGATGACGCCCAGGCGGCTGCGGCCTGGCTGCGCAGCAAGCACCCGGAACTGCCCCTGACCCTGCTCGGTTTTTCCTTCGGCGGCTTCGTCGCCGCCGCGCTCGGCGGTCGCCTGGAGGGACAGGGCGTAACGCTTAAGCATCTGTTCATGGTGGCCCCCGCCGTCATGCGCCTGACCGCTGGTGAGGCCGCGCCGGCCAATGTCCCGTTGACCATCGTCCAGCCCGACGCCGACGAGGTGATCGAGCCGCAAGTCGTCTACGACTGGTCCGCCGCACTGCCGCGCCCCCATGAGCTGCTGAAAGTGGCAGAATGCGGACACTTTTTTCATGGCAAGCTGACCGACCTCAAGGATCTGGTACTGCCGCGTCTTTCGAACTGAGCCAAGCCTGATAAGCGACCAACCATGACTACGCGCATCCTCACCGGCATCACCACCACCGGCACCCCGCACCTGGGCAACTACGCCGGTGCCATCCGCCCGGCGATCCTCGCCAGCCGCCAGCCCGGTGCCGACTCCTTCTATTTCCTGGCCGACTACCACGCCCTGATCAAGTGCGACGACCCGCAGCGCATCCAGCGCTCGCGCCTGGAAATCGCCGCGACCTGGCTGGCCGGTGGCCTGGATTGGGAAAAGGTGACCTTCTACCGCCAGTCCGACATCCCCGAGATCCCCGAGCTGACCTGGCTGCTCACCTGCGTCAGCGCCAAGGGCCTGCTCAACCGCGCCCACGCCTACAAGGCCTCGGTGGACAAGAACCTGGAAAACGGCGAGGACCCGGATGCCGGCGTGACCATGGGCCTGTACAGCTACCCGGTGCTGATGGCCGCGGACATCCTGATGTTCAACGCGCACAAGGTGCCGGTCGGCCGTGACCAGATCCAGCACGTGGAAATGGCCCGCGACATCGGCCAGCGTTTCAACCACCTGTTCGGCAACGGCAAGGACTTCTTCGTCCTGCCGGAAGTGGTGATCGAGGAAAGCGTGGCGACCCTGCCGGGTCTCGACGGACGCAAGATGTCCAAGAGCTACGACAACACCATCCCGCTGTTCAGCAGCGCCAAGGAGATGAAGGACGCGATCTCACGCATCGTCACCGACTCCCGCGCGCCGGGCGAGGCCAAGGATCCGGACAACTCGCACCTGTTCACCCTGTACCAGGCCTTCTCCACCCCCGAGCAGTCCGCGGCGTTCCGCGACGAGTTGGTGCAGGGCCTGGGCTGGGGCGAGGCGAAGCAGAAGCTGTTCCAGCTGCTGGACGGCCAGTTGAGCGAGTCCCGCGACCATTATCAGCAATTGATCACCCGTCCGGCGGACCTGGAAGACATCCTCCTGGCCGGCGCACAGAAAGCCCGCAAGGTGGCCACGCCGTTCCTCGAACAACTGCGCGAAGCGGTTGGCCTGCGCTCCTTCCGCTCCATCGCCCAGGGCCCGGCCGAAGTGAAGAAAAAGGCCGCGAAAGCCGCGCGCTTCGTCAGCTTCCGTGAAGAAGACGGCAGCTTCCGCTTCCGCCTGCTGGGTGCCGACGGTGAGCAACTGCTGCTGTCGCGCAACTTCGCCGACGGCAAGGCGGCTGGCGCCGTGACCAAGCAACTGCAGCAGGGCGATGAACTCGACGTACGCGCCGAAGGCCTGGGCTTCAGCCTGTGGCTGGATGGTGAGGCCGTTGCCGAAGGCCCGCAGTTCGCTGACGGCGCCGCGCGCGACGCGGCGATCGATGCCCTGCGTGCCGCCCTGGCACCTCAACAGGACTGACGGCTTATCGGAAGTCTGATTGCCATTACCCGGGGCCGTCGCTACAGTGACGGCCCGCTTTTGTTGCCTTGCTAACGAATTATGACGCCCTTAGAACGATATCAAGCAGATCTGAAACGTCCCGACTTCTTCCATGACGCGGCGCAGGAAACGGCGGTGCGCCATTTGCAGCGCCTGTACGACGATCTGATCGCGGCGCAGAACAGCAAGCCGGGCATGTTCGGCAAGCTGTTCGGCAAGAAGGAGCAGGCGCCGGTCAAGGGTCTGTATTTCTGGGGTGGGGTAGGCCGGGGCAAGACCTACCTGGTCGATACCTTCTTCGAAGCGCTGCCGTTCAAGGAAAAGTCCCGTACTCACTTCCACCGCTTCATGAAGCGTGTGCACGAGGAAATGAAAGGGCTCAAGGGCGAGAAGAACCCGCTGACCATCATTGCCAAGCGTTTCTCCGAAGAGTCGCGGGTGATCTGCTTCGATGAATTCTTCGTGTCCGACATCACCGATGCCATGATTCTTGGCACCCTGATGGAAGAGCTGTTCAAGAACGGCGTGACCCTGGTGGCGACCTCCAACATTGTTCCCGACGGCCTGTACAAGGATGGCCTGCAGCGGGCGCGCTTCCTCCCGGCCATTGCCCTGATCAAGCAGAACACCGAGATCGTCAACGTCGACAGTGGCGTTGACTATCGCCTGCGGCATCTGGAGCAGGCCGAGCTGTTCCACTTCCCGCTCAACGAGGCAGCCCACGAAAGCCTGCGCAAAAGCTTCCGTGCACTGACCCCGGAATGCACCCAGGCCGTGGAAAACGATGTGCTGATCATCGAGAACCGCGAGATCCGCGCGCTGCGCACTTGCGACGACGTGGCCTGGTTCGATTTCCGCGAACTGTGCGACGGCCCGCGCAGCCAGAACGACTACATCGAACTGGGCAAGATCTTCCATGCCGTGTTGTTGAGTGGTGTGGAGCAGATGGGCGTGGCCACCGATGACATCGCGCGGCGCTTCATCAACATGGTCGACGAGTTCTACGATCGCAACGTCAAGCTGATCATCTCGGCCGAGGTCGAGCTCAAGGACCTGTACACCGGGGGGCGCCTGACCTTCGAGTTCGCCCGGACCCTGAGCCGCTTGCTGGAGATGCAGTCCCACGAGTTCCTGGCGCGGGCGCACAAGCCCTGACAGCAGCTACAAGCTTCAAGCAACAAGCCGCAAGATTGGAGCACGAACTGCTCCTTTCTTGCGGCTTGTTGCTTATGGCTTGAAGCTGCTCAAGCCTCCTGCATGAACTGCTGCCGATACTGGTTCGGCGACAACGCAGTGTGTTGTCTGAACAGCCGTGCGAAGAAGCTTGCATCGTCGTAGCCCACTTCGTAGCTGATGGTCTTGATGCTCTTGCGCGTCCCCGAGAGCAGTCCCTTCGCCGTCTCGATCCGCAGCCTCTGCAGGTAATGCAGCGGTTTGTCGCCCGTGGCGCTCTGGAAACGGCGCATGAAGTTGCGGATGCTCATGCCATGGTTGCGCGCGACGTCCTCGAAGCGGAACTTGTCGGCAAAGTGCTCCTCCAGCCAGTGCTGGATCTGCAGGATGATCACATCCTGATGCAGCTTCTGTCCGCCGAAGCCCATGCGCCCCGGGGTGTAGTTGCGCTGTACTTCATAAAGGATGTCGCGGGCCACTGCCTGGGCGACATTGGCCCCGCAGAAACGCTCGATCAGGTAGATGTACAGGTCGCAGGCCGAGGTGGTGCCGGCGGCGCAGAACAGGTTGTCGGCGTCGGTGAGGTGCTTGTCCTGATTCAGGTTGACCTTGGGGAAGCGCTCGGCGAACTGGTTGAAGAAGCGCCAGTAG
Source organism: Pseudomonas sp. Con_6 (assembly GCF_059379395.1). NCBI lineage: Bacteria > Pseudomonadati > Pseudomonadota > Gammaproteobacteria > Pseudomonadales > Pseudomonadaceae > Pseudomonas > Pseudomonas sp. Con_6. The sequence goes on from NZ_CM182011.1 coordinate 1,216,006, forward strand.
GTGGTCGCTTCCTTGCCATCGAGCAGTCCGGCCTCGGCCAGCCAGAACACGCCGCTGGCCTCGCCGCAGAGCACGGCGCCACGGGCATGCTGTTCGCGTAGCCAGGGCAAAACCTGGGGGTAGCGCTGGCACAGCGCGGAGAAATCATCCCAGAACGCCGGCAGGACGATCACATCGGCCTCTTCCAGGCCGCTGTCGACCGGAACCAGAACGTCGCTGAAGCTGCGCACCGGCTCGCCGTCGGGGCTGACCAGGCGGGTTTCGAACATCGGTTGCAGGCTCAGGCCCAGTTGCTTGGCGTAGCGCAGGCTGGCCAGGTGGAAGAAATCCTTGGCCTGCATGAGGGTCGAAGCGAACACCTTGTCGATGGCAAGGATGCTGACGCGCCGCAGGGGCACGTTGGGTTGGGTAAACATCATGTTCATTATTCTTATAGGGGAGAGTGGTCAATCACCGGCTGGATCGTCTTATTTTTTGGCGATTGTGTCCAGTATCCCGTCCACGACCGGTACCAGAGCCGTGCCGCGGGTCACGTCGGGGCCGTTCACGGGAAAAGATCCGGAAAATCAGCTTGATATTTTCGCCACAACCCGGATAATCCGCCGTCTCTTTCTACGGTGGAAGTGATGCCCCGCCGCTGAAAAAGAACCCCTGCCGAGTATTGGACGCGCTGACCCGAGCCCCCGAAAGCGTTCGTATCCGGCTGCCTTTGACCTTGTCAAAGTAAGCACTATTCAGTAAGATTCGCCGTCTAATTTTCGCTGGGCGGCCTCTGAGGCTTAATTAAAGTATGAAAACTTTTACTGCTAAACCGGAAACAGTAAAACGCGACTGGTTCGTCGTTGACGCTGCTGGTCAGACCCTGGGTCGTCTGGCCACTGAAATCGCGAGCCGTCTGCGTGGCAAGCACAAGCCAGAATACACCCCTCACGTTGACACCGGCGACTACATCGTCGTTATCAACGCCGAGCAGGTACGTGTCACTGGTGCCAAGACTTCGGACAAAATGTACTACTCCCACTCCGGCTTCCCGGGCGGTATCAAGGAAATCAACTTCGAGAAGCTGATCGCCAAGGCCCCAGAGCGCGTGATCGAGACCGCGGTCAAAGGCATGCTGCCGAAGAACCCGCTGGGTCGCGACATGTACCGTAAGCTGAAAGTCTATGCGGGCGCTACTCACCCTCATACTGCTCAGCAGCCCCAAGAACTGAAGATTTAACGGAATAGTTCATTATGTCGGCGACTCAAAATTACGGCACTGGCCGTCGCAAGACTGCAACCGCTCGCGTTTTCCTGCGTCCGGGCACTGGCAACATCTCCATCAACAACCGTTCTCTGGACGTGTTCTTCGGTCGTGAAACCGCGCGCATGGTCGTTCGCCAGCCGCTGGAACTGACCGAAACCACCGAGAAGTTCGACATCTACGTCACCGTTATCGGTGGTGGTGTCAGCGGTCAGGCCGGTGCGATCCGTCACGGTATCACCCGCGCTCTGATGGACTACGACGAGTCCCTGCGTGGCGCCCTGCGCCGTGCTGGCTACGTCACCCGCGACGCTCGTGAAGTCGAGCGTAAGAAAGTGGGTCTGCGTAAAGCACGTAAGCGTCCACAATACTCCAAGCGTTAATTCGCTCAGAGTTTCAAAAAAAGCCCGGTTCCAAGTGGAACCGGGCTTTTTTTATGTCTTGAATAAAGGGGGCTGGCCAATCGTGTGACAACTTGCCGCATAGACGCAGATCAACACCTGCGCGGGATGCAGGCCTTTGGCCAGGGTAATAACCTTGTCAGGCATGGGTCTTTTCTTTACCATGCGGCAAATTTTTAGCGCTTCAGAAATTACTTAGTAGATGCCTGTTTCAACAGGCCACAAAGCTGATGGGAGAGGACTGAATGAGCAATGACGGCGTCAATGCAGGCCGGCGTCGCTTCCTGGTTGCAGCCACATCCGTTGTGGGTGCCGCGGGAGCGGTGGGGGCTGCGGTCCCGTTCGTAGGGTCATGGTTCCCCAGTGCCAAGGCGAAAGCGGCCGGCGCACCGGTGAAGGTCAATATTGCCAAGGTCGAACCTGGGCAGCAGTTGGTGGCCGAATGGCGTGGTCAGCCGGTTTTCATCGTCCGTCGTACCGAGGAGATCCTTGGTAATTTGAAGAAGATCACCGGAGATCTCGCCGATCCCGAGTCCAAGGCGTCGGATCAGCCGAAATACGTCGACCCGTCGAATCGCTCGATCAAACCGGAAATTCTGGTCCTCGTCGGCCTTTGCACCCACTTGGGTTGCTCGCCGACTTTCCGTCCTGAAGTCGCTCCCGCCGACCTGGGTCCGAAGTGGGTAGGGGGCTATTTCTGCCCGTGCCACGGCTCCCACTACGACCTCGCCGGCCGCGTCTACAAGTCCCAGCCGGCACCCCTCAACCTGCCGGTGCCACCGCATTCGTACGAATCGGACGAGATCATCGTCGTCGGTGTCGATCAGGAGAAAGCGTGATGAGCAAGTTCATGGAATGGGTGGATGCCCGCTTCCCCGCCACCAAGATGTGGGAAGATCACCTGAGCAAATATTACGCGCCGAAGAACTTCAACTTCCTGTACTTCTTCGGCTCCCTGGCACTGTTGGTGCTGGTCAACCAGATCGTCACCGGCGTGTGGTTGACCATGAGCTTCACCCCGTCGGCAGAAGAGGCGTTTGCCTCGGTCGAATACATCATGCGTGACGTCGAGTACGGGTGGATCCTGCGCTACCTGCACTCCACTGGTGCGTCGGCATTCTTCATCGTCGTCTATCTGCACATGTTCCGTGGCCTGCTCTATGGTTCCTACCAGAAGCCCCGCGAACTGGTATGGATCTTTGGCATGCTGATCTACCTGGCGCTGATGGCCGAGGCCTTCATGGGCTACCTGCTGCCATGGGGCCAGATGTCCTACTGGGGTGCCCAGGTGATCATCTCGCTGTTCGGCGCCATTCCGGTGATCGGCGGCGACCTGACACAGTGGATCCGTGGTGACTATCTGATTTCCGGCATCACCCTGAACCGCTTCTTCGCCTTGCACGTGGTCGCGCTGCCGATCGTCATCCTCGGTCTTGTGGTCTTGCATATCCTGGCGTTGCACGAAGTGGGTTCGAACAACCCCGATGGTGTCGACATCAAGAAGAAAAAGGACGAAAACGGCATTCCGCTGGACGGCATCCCGTTCCATCCGTACTACACCGTGAAAGACATTGTCGGTGTGGTGGTCTTCCTCTTCGTATTCTGCGCTGTGGTGTTCTTCTTCCCGGAAATGGGCGGCTATTTCCTGGAAAAGCCAAACTTCGAGCAGGCCAACGCCTTCAAGACGCCTGAACACATCGCCCCGGTCTGGTACTTCACGCCGTTCTACGCGATTCTGCGCGCAGTTCCGGACAAGCTCTTCGGCGTCATTGCCATGGGCGCGGCGATTGCGGTGCTGTTCGTCCTGCCGTGGCTGGACCGCAGTCCGGTGCGCTCGATGCGCTACAAGGGCTGGCTGAGCAAGGTCTGGCTGCTGGTGTTCTGCATCGCCTTCGTGATCCTCGGCATTCTCGGTGTACTGGCGCCAACCCCGGGCCGCACGCTGCTCTCGCAGGTATGTACCTTCCTGTATTTCGCCTACTTCATTCTGATGCCGTTCTACACCAGGCTTGAGAAGACCAAACCGGTTCCGGAAAGGGTGACTGGCTGATGAAAAAGCTATTTGCAGTATTGATCCTGGCAGTGATGCCTGCCCTGACCTTCGCCGCCGGTGAGCATGGTCCCGAGCTGGACAAGGTTGATATCGACCTGACCGACAAGGCTGCCATGCAGGATGGCGCTCGTACCTTTGCCAACTATTGCATGGGTTGCCACGGTGCCAAATTCCAGCGCTACGAGCGTGTCGCTGACGATCTGGGTATTCCGCATGAGCTGATGCTCGAAAAACTGGTGTTCACCGGTGCCAAGATCGGCGACCACATGAATGCCAGCATGCAGGCCGCCGATGCCAAGGTCTGGTTCGGTGCTGCGCCGCCCGACCTGACCCTCGTCGCCCGGGTTCGCGGTACCGACTGGCTGTACAGCTACCTGCGCGGTTTCTATGAGGATCCGGCGCGTCCATGGGGCGTGAACAACAAGATCTTCCCGAACGTCGGCATGCCGAACGTGCTGGTAGGGCTGCAAGGTCGCCAGGTCGTGGGTTGCAAGCAGATCCAGACCGAAGTCGACGGCAAGAAGCAATTCGACCCGCTGACCGGTGCTCCGTTGACCCATGAAGCCTGTGACCAGCTGACCATCGTGCCGAAATCCGGTACCCTGAACGAAGAGCAGTTCGACGAGAAGGTCAAGAACCTGGTGACCTTCCTGGCCTATTCGGCCAACCCGGTCAAGCTGGAAAGCCAACGCATCGGCACCTATGTGCTGCTGTACCTGGCCTTCTTCTTCGTATTCGCCTACCTGCTCAAGCGCGAATACTGGAAGGACGTGCACTGATCACGCAGTAGTTTCTGGTAGTTGAACGCGCGCCCTGGGGCGCCTCCGGAGTCCGGAGGTACCCCAGGGCGCGTTTGCGTTTATAGCGTTTACCCATTCACGCGAGGAGGAACCTTATGGGCATGACCAACCGGTTGGCCTGCTACTCCGACCCCGCTGACCACTATTCTCATCGGGTGCGCCTCGTTCTCGCCGAGAAGGGGGTCAGCGTCGAGATCATCAGTGTCGCGGCGGGCAATCAGCCGGCCAAGCTGCTGGAGGCCAATCCGTACGGCACATTGCCGACCCTGGTGGATCGCGATCTGGCGTTGTACGAGTCCACCGTGGTAATGGAGTACCTCGACGAGCGTTACCCGCATCCGCCGCTGTTACCGGTGTATCCCGTGGCGCGGGCGAACAGTCGGCTGCTGATCCACCGTATCCAGCGCGACTGGTGCGCGCTGGTGGACCAGATCCTCGACCCCCGTTCCAAGGACGCCACTCGCGCCCTGGCCCGCAAGGAATTGCGCGAGAGCCTGACTGGCGTGTCGCCGTTGTTCGCTGACAAGCCCTGTTTCCTCAGTGAGGAGCAAAGTCTGGTGGATTGTTGTCTACTGCCCATCTTGTGGCGCTTGCCACTGATGGGTATCGAATTGCCACGGCAGGCCAAACCTCTGCTGGACTATATGGAGCGACAGTTTGCCCGCGAGCCTTTCCAGGCAAGCCTGTCTGCTGCTGAACGAGAAATGCGCAAGCTTTAAGGAGCTGTTGATGAACTCCAGTCGCCCCTACCTGGTGCGTGCACTGTACGAGTGGATCGTGGATAACGATTGCACGCCTCATATCCTGGTGAATGCCGAGTACCCCGCGGTTCAGGTGCCCCAGGGTTTCGCCAGCGACGGTCAGATTGTCCTGAATATCTCGCCGAACGCCGTGCGCGGGCTGCAGATGGAAAACGATGCGGTCAGTTTCGAGGGGCGCTTCGGTGGCGTTGCCCACAGCCTGTACGTGCCGACCGGTGCCATTCTCGGCATTTACGCTCGCGAGAACGGTCAGGGCATGGTCTTCGAGCTGGAGCCGCCGATGGCTGATGACGATGAAGGCGATGACGTCGAGCCGGATGATGACGGTCCGCCAGATGGCGGGCAGCCGCCGCGTCCGAGCGGGCGGCCAAGCCTGAAAGTGGTGAGGTAGGGCTCTCTCAAGCTGCAAGCCCCAAGCCGTAAGCGGTAAGAAAAAGCAGTTGGCGTCGCCGCTGCTTTTTTCTTGCTGCTTATGGCTCGGGGCTTGTGGCTTTCTTAATCGATGTATTCGAACAGCTTGACAATCTTCTGCACGCCGCCCACGCCCTGCACCAGGTTAGTGGCGCGGGTGGCTTCCGCCTGGGTCAGCAGGCCGAGCAGGTAGACGATGCCGTTCTCGGTGACGACCTTGATCCGCGAGCCAGGGATGGCGCTATCAGTGAGCATCTGGGTCTTGATCTTGGTGGTCAGCCAGGCGTCATTACTGCGTGCCAGTCCTGACGAGGGTTCCAGGATCTGCAGTTCGTTGTGGACTTTCTTGACCTTCTGCACCTGGCCGGCGGTCTGCTCGGCGAGGGCCTTCAGGTCGGCGCGCGGGGTCTGGCCGGCCAGCAGCACGACACCGTTGAAGCTGCTGACGACGATGTGCGAGTTCTGGTCCAGATCCGGGTTGGCCTTGGCCACGTTGACCGCGACCTTGGTCTCGATCAGTGAGTCGTCGATCTTGCTGCCCAGGGTGCGGGTGCCGCGGTCATCATCGATCGGTGCTTCACGGCTGGCGTTGATCACCGAGCTGCAGCCGCTCAGGCTCAGGCACAGGGTCAGGGCCATCAGGCCGAGGCGTTTTGCGGTCATTCTTCACTCCCGAACAGTTGGCTGTCGATCAGGTCGCAGAGGCAGTGGATCGCCAGCAGGTGGACTTCCTGGATACGTGCGGTGACGTTGGCCGGTACGCGGATCTCGACGTCTTCGGGCAGCAGCAGCGAGGCCATGCCGCCTCCATCGCGTCCGGTCAAAGCTACGACAATCATTTCGCGATCATGTGCGGCCTGGATCGCCTGAATGATGTTCGCCGAGTTGCCGCTGGTGGAAATCGCCAGCAGTACGTCGCCCGGCTGGCCGAGGGCGCGAATCTGCTTGGAAAAGATTTCGTTGTAGCTGTAGTCGTTGGCGATCGAGGTGATGGTCGAGGTATCGGTGGTCAGGGCGATCGCCGGCAGGCTCGGGCGCTCGCGCTCGAAGCGGTTGAGCAGCTCCGAGGAAAAGTGCTGGGCGTCGCCGGCCGAGCCGCCGTTGCCGCAGGCGAGCATCTTGCCCTCGTTCAGCAGGGCGTTGACCATGATCTGGCTGGCTTGCTCGATGTGGGGTGCAAGGACTTCCATCGCCTGTTGCTTGGTGTTGATGCTGGCCTGGAAAAGCTGGCGAATTCGGGATTGCATGTCCATCAGTGTGACCTTGAAAGGGGGCTGGCCGGGCGGGGATCGATAGGTTCCCGGCACATGTCTGTGCAGCCCGCGAAGCAAAGAGCAAAAAGGTGAATGGGTAAAGATGCGTCCGTCGGCACGGGGTCAGCTGTCGAAGGCATTCTGCAGCCAGTCGAGCGGTTGTCCCGAATGCTCACGGCCTTGCAAGGCGATTACATCGAAACGGCAGGGGTGATTGGCCCAGCGTGACTCCTCCATCAGGAAGTGCTGCGCGGCGAGCGTCAGTTTTTCCTGCTTGCGGGCATCGATGCTGCCGAGGGCGCCGCCAAAGCCTGCGTGCAGGCGATAACGAACTTCGACGAATACTACTGTATCGCGGTCGAGCATGACCAGATCAAGCTCGCCGCGTGGGCAGCGCCAGTTTCGCGCCACAAGCACCAGGCCCTGGGTCAGAAGGTAATCCAGGGCCTGTTGTTCGGCCGCCATTCCGGCGGCCTGGCGCGAAGGGTTGGGCATCAGTTCGGGGTGTCGGGCAGGCGCTTGACCTGACCACCGGAGAACTCGGCCCAAGGCAACTGGCGCTCGATGCGCTGGCTCGGGTTCATGCTCAGGCTGCCGGACAGGCCTTCGATGCGGGTGTCCGGCAGGGTCTTGAGCTGGCCCAGGCGTGGCGCCAGGCTGTAGGCGTCAACGCCCATAGCGTACAGGCGGCCCAGGCTGCCGGCGGCCTGTGGCCACTGCTGTACCACCTGCTGGCGCAGGCTGTTGCTGCTGTCGAGCAGCCACGGGGTTTCGCAGAAGCGGATACCGGTCATGTCGTTGTACTGATTGACGTCGCCGCTGGCGCTGTAAACGTTGGACGTCGCGTAGACCGGCACGTCGCCGGCGTACTGGAAGTTCAGGGTCGGCTTGATCTGCTGGGCCTGTTGCGGGGTCGAGGCGAGGAAGATGAAGTCGATGTCCTGGCGGCGCGACGGCTGCGCAGAGACGTTGCCGCCCACGGTGCTTTGCAGGCTCTTGGCGCGGCCTTCGCTCTGGCGCAGTTGGAAAAGGTCGGCGATCTGCTGGGCCAGGGCGACCGGCGCAGCAACGCGCTCTGCGGCGATCAGGGTGCCGCCCTTGGCTTGCCAGTCCTGGCGGAAGGCGTTCAGCACGCGGTCACCCCATTCGCCACTCGGCACCAGAGCCACGGCGCGACGCATACCGTCGGCGTAGGCGCGGCGGGATACTTCGCGGGCTTCGTCCTCGGCGGCGAGACCGAACTGGAACAATTGCGGCGGGTTGTTCTGGCCGGCGTCGCTGTAGTTCAGCGCCAGGGTGGTGATCGGCAGTTGCGGGTAGGCGGCGAGCTGCTTGACCAGTGGCTTCTCCAGCGGACCGACCACCAGTTGCACGCCGGCGGCCTGGGCCTGGCGGTAGAAGTCGTCGAGGGAGCTCAGGCGTGAGCTGTCGAAGACCTGGATCGCCGGCGGATTCTGTCCGGCTTGCTGGGCCTGGAAGTGCGCGGCCATGAAGCCGTCGCGCAGGGCGCGGGCGACACCGGCCAACTGACCTTCCTGAGGCAGCAGTAGGGCGATCTTGCTCAGTGGCTGGCTGGTCAGGCTCTTCAGCTTCACCAGTTGCGATGGCAGTTGCAGTGCGGCCGGGTGTTCGGGGTGCTGGGCTTTCCAGGTGTCGATGGCGGCCTGCTGCTGTTCCAGTGTGCCGGCGCTTTTCACGGCCAGAGCCAGGCTGGTCCAGCCACCGAGGGTGTCGTTGCCGGCGCTTTTCAGTTGTTCAGGTGGCAGTGCGGCGACCAGGCTCCAGATCGCGTCATTGTTGGTTGCGGCGGCATTGCCGCTGAGCAGCGGCGCCAAGGCGATACGCTCCTGGGCGGCGGCGAGGGTCTGGCCATCGGCCTCGAAGGCGGCGGCGTGGACGCTGCGGGTGCGAGCCTGGAGGTCTGCCGGTAATTCGTTCAGATGGGCCAGGCTTGGGTGGCTCAGCGCGGTCAGCGCGGCCTTTGGCTGGTTGCGGCTCAGGGCCAGTTCGGCCGACAGGGTGCTGGCGAACACCTGCTGGGCAGGTTTCAGCGAGTCGATCTGGACCTGTTCGAGGATGCGTGCGGCACGAGCGTTGTCGTTTTGCTTGTGGGCCAGGTCGGCGGCGCTCAGGCGCAGCAGCGCGGCTTTCTCCGGCGTCTTGCTGGTGGCGGCCTGTTCGAGCAGTTGCTCGATGCTGGCGTCTGGTGTGCGTGGCAGTTCACCCAGGCTGGACGAAGGCGAACTGGCGCAGGCTGCCAGCAAGGCAGCGAGGCAGAGGGCTGAGAGCAGCCGCAGGCATGCGATCATGTAAGGGTCCTGTTACTCGATCCGATTTAACCTGCGATTGTACCCAAGCACTGGCCTGGGCGCGATGTTGCTGGCGTGAAACCTTCGCAGCAGGTCGCAGGAAATGTGTCTGGAAGGGCATTGTTTCCGGCGATCACGCTACAATGGCGGCTTTTATCCAGATGACAGGTGTTTGCTGTGACCGATGCTCCAGGTGCTTCCAACCCCGCTGCCGGGACCCTTTATGTGGTGGCGACACCCATCGGCAACCTGGACGACATCAGTGCTCGGGCTCTGAAGGTGCTGGCGGACGTCGCGCTGATCGCCGCCGAGGACACCCGCCACTCCATCCGTCTGCTGCAACATTTTGGTATCAATACGCCGCTGGCGGCCTGTCACGAGCACAACGAGCGTGACGAGGGCGGACGTTTCCTCACTCGGTTGCTGGCGGGGGACAGCGTTGCACTGATCTCCGATGCCGGCACTCCGCTGATTTCCGACCCTGGCTACCATCTGGTACGCCAGGCTCGTGCAGCTGGAGTCAGTGTGGTGCCGGTGCCAGGCGCCTGTGCGTTGATCGCCGCGCTGTCGGCGGCGGGACTGCCTTCCGACCGGTTCATCTTCGAAGGTTTTCTCCCGGCTAAGGCCGCAGGGCGCCAAGCGCGCCTGAGCGTGCTGAAGGAAGAGCCGCGGACCCTGATTTTCTATGAGGCGCCGCACCGCATTCTTGAATGCCTGCAGGACATGGAGGCAATTTTTGGTGGTGACCGTCCGGCAGTGCTGGGGCGTGAACTTACCAAGACCTTCGAGACGCTCAAGGGATTGCCACTGGCGCAACTGCGCGAGTTCGTCGAAAGCGACAGTAACCAGCAGCGCGGCGAATGCGTGGTGTTGGTGGCGGGTTGGAGTGCGCCTGAGGACGAGCAGTCGGTGAGTTCCGCAGTATTGCGCATCCTGGATCTGTTGCTGGCGGAGATGCCGCTCAAACGAGCAGCGGCATTGGCGGCGGAAATTACCGGTGTGCGGAAGAATGTGCTGTATCAAATCGCGCTGGAGAAACAGAAAAACAAATGATGTCACAGTGATATTATTTGTTTTTGTCACTTGTTCTTGGCGGCTCCTGCCGTTAATCTTTGCGGCGGAGAGTCGATTGGACAGTCGCTGCCTTCTTTTGTTCCGCAAAAGTAGGGGGAGGAAAGTCCGGGCTCCATAGGGCAGAGTGCCAGGTAATGCCTGGGGGGCGCGAGCCTACGGAAAGTGCCACAGAAAATAACCGCCTAAGCACTTCGGTGCCGGTAAGGGTGAAAAGGTGCGGTAAGAGCGCACCGCGCGACTGGTAACAGTTCGTGGCTAGGTAAACCCCACTCGGAGCAAGACCAAATAGGGTTCCACATGGCGCGGCCCGCGTTGGAACCGGGTAGGTTGCTAAAGGCGTCCAGTGATGGCCGTCGTAGAGGAATGACTGTCCTCGACAGAACCCGGCTTACAGATCGACTCTCCACTCCTTTCTTTCTCTGCTTGATTCGATAGCAGAAGCCGCTTCGGTAATACCAAAAAAGTCTTACTCTTAATAAATCACTTTAACTTCGCACTCTATTCGATTGAGTGCATTCGCATTTCTCCTCCTCAAACCTCGCCAAATTAGCCCATTGTCTGTCCTTGTTACGCTAAATCGCCGATCTGTAAGGGTTTTCCTTATATGCGCGCCTTGACGGTGCGGTGGGCGGATTCCTATAGTGTGCGCAAGTGGCAGAAAGTGGCATGAAGTGGGTTTTCAGACACAAAAAAGCTAACATTTAGGGAAGCGCAGCCGTGTTTCGCGGAGCAAACGCAATCAATCTCGACGCCAAGGGCCGTCTCGCCATGCCGAGCCGGTACCGTGACGAGCTTGATTCGCGCAGCTCGGGGCAATTGATCGTGACGATCGACGCTGTGGATCCTTGCTTATGTGTATACCCGCTCGACGAGTGGGAACTGATCGAAGCCAAGTTGCGCGCCTTGCCGTCGTTACGCGAAGAGAACCGTCGCCTGCAGCGTCTGCTGATCGGCAATGCGGTGGATCTGGAGCTTGACGGCAGCGGGCGTTTTCTGGTTCCGCCGCGTCTGCGCGAATACGCCAAGCTCGACAAACGCGCGATGCTGGTGGGCCAGCTGAACAAATTCCAACTGTGGGACGAGGATGCCTGGAATGCTGTTTCTGCAGCCGACCTTGCAGCCATTCAACAACCGGGCGCCATGCCCGATGAACTACGTGATCTGATCCTGTGACTATCGATAGCGGCTTTAACCACATCACCGTGCTACTGAACGAAGCCGTGGAGGCTCTTTCAGTGCGCGCCGATGGCTGCTATCTGGATGGCACCTTCGGACGCGGCGGTCACAGTCGTCTCATTCTGCAAAGTCTCGGCCCGGAGGGTCGCCTGCTGGGGTTCGACAAGGATCCTCAAGCGATTGCCACCGGGCAAGCGCTGGCGGCCGAAGACGGCCGCTTTGTCATTGTGCAGCGCAGTTTTGCCGAGCTGGGCGATGAAGTGTCTGCGCGTGGTCTGGCTGGCAAGGTCAGCGGCGTGCTGTTCGATCTCGGTGTGTCGTCGCCGCAGCTGGATGACCCTGAGCGTGGTTTCAGCTTCCTCAACGACGGCCCGTTGGACATGCGCATGGACCCGAGTCGTGGCGTCAGTGCCGCCGAGTTCATCGCTAGTGCGCCTGAGGAAGAAATTGCCCGGGTCTTCAAGGAGTACGGCGAAGAGCGTTTTGCCAAGCGCATGGCCCGTGCCGTGGTCCTGCGTCGCGAAGAGCAGCCGTTCACCCGTACCGCCGACCTGGCCGAAGTTCTCAAGGTCGCCAATCCGGCCTGGGAAAAGGGCAAGAACCCGGCGACCCGTGCCTTCCAAGGCCTGCGTATCCACGTCAACAATGAATTGGGCGACCTCGAGACCGGCCTCGAAGCCGCGCTGGACGCCCTGGAAGTCGGTGGCCGGCTGGCGGTGATCAGCTTCCATTCCCTCGAAGACCGTATCGTCAAACTGTTCATGCGCAAGCTGGCCAAGGGTGAACAGGACAACCTGCCGCGCAACCTGCCGGTCCAGCACAAGCCGTTCGAGCCGAAGATCAAGCTTATCGGCAAGGCCCAGTTCGCCTCCGATGCCGAGCTCAAGGCCAACCCGCGTTCCCGTAGCGCCGTCATGCGCGTGGCGGAGAAACTGCGGTGAGCAGGCTCTATGCCAAACCTTTGCCAGGTTGGAGCTTCCTGATGCTCCTGCTGTTCATCGGCGTGCTCGTTTCCTCCGTGGCGGTCTCCTACAGCGCCCACTGGAACCGGCAGTTGCTCAACACTCTCTATGGCGAGCTCAACGAGCGCGACAAGGCGCAGGCCGAGTGGGGTCGGCTGATACTCGAGCAGAGTACCTGGACGGCGCACAGCCGCATCGAGATCCTCGCTACCGAACAGCTGAAGATGCGCATTCCTGCCGCTGACGAAGTCCGTATGGTGGCGCCATGATGAAGCTCGAAGGCGCCCTCTACCCCTGGCGTTTCCGGGTTGTCCTGGGCTTGCTGGGCCTGATGGTCGCAGCCATTTCCTGGCAGATCATCAACCTGCAGGTGATAGATCGTGACTTCCTCAAGGGGCAGGGCGACGCTCGCAGCATGCGACACATCCCGATTCCAGCGCACCGTGGCCTGATCACCGATCGCAACGGCGAGCCCCTGGCTGTCAGTACGCCAGTCACTACTCTGTGGGCCAACCCCAAGGAAATGCAGGCGGCCAAGGATCGCTGGCCGGCGCTGGCTGCAGCGCTCAGGCAGGATCCCAAGCAATTGGCTGACCGCCTGGAGCAGCAGGCGAACAAGGAGTTCATCTACCTTGTCCGAGGCCTGACCCCGGAGCAGGGGCAGGTGGTGCTGGATCTAAAGGTTCCTGGTGTCTACGGCATCGAGGAATTTCGTCGTTTCTACCCCGCTGGTGACGTGGCGGCGCACATGGTGGGCTTTACCGACCTCGACGATCATGGTCGTGAGGGGGTCGAGCTGGCTTATGACGAGTGGCTCGCCGGCGTGCCCGGCAAGCGCCAGGTGATCAAGGATCGCCGCGGGCGCCTGATCAAGGATGTCCAGGTCACCAAGAACGCCAAGGCAGGGAAGACCTTGGCGTTGTCGATCGACCTGCGCCTGCAATACCTGGCCACGCGCGAGCTGCGTAATGCCATTGCCGAGCAGGAGGCGAAAGCCGGCAGCCTGGTGATCATGGACGTGAAGACCGGTGAAGTACTGGCCATGGTCAACCAGCCCACCTACAACCCGAACAACCGTCGCAGCATGTTCCCGGCTGCGATGCGCAATCGCGCAATCATCGATGTGTTCGAGCCGGGTTCGACGGTCAAGCCTCTGTCCATGAGTGCCGCGTTGCAGAGCGGCCGCTGGAAGCCGAGCGACAAGGTCGAGGTCTATCCGGGCACCCTGCAACTGGGCCGCTACACCATTCGTGACGTGTCCAAGACAGAGGGCCCGATCCTTGACCTGACCGGCATCCTGATCAACTCCAGTAACGTCGGCATGTCGAAGGTCGCCTTCGATATCGGTGGCGAGGCGATCTACCGGGTGATGTCGCAGTTGGGCCTGGGTCAATACACCGGCCTGGGTTTCCCGGGTGAGCGCGTCGGCAATCTGCCGAACCATCGTGAGTGGCGCAAGGCCGAAACCGCGACCCTGTCCTACGGCTACGGCCTGTCGGTGACCGCGCTGCAACTGGTGCACGCCTACGCTGCGCTGGCCAACGACGGCAAGATGGTGCCACTGAGCATCCTCAAAGTGGACAAGGCGCCGGAGTCGACCCAGGTAGTGCCGAAGGAAACCGCGGAAACCATCCAGCAGATGCTGCAACAGGTGATCGAAGCACCGCGCGGTGTATTCCGCGCCCAGGTCCCGTCCTATCACGTTGCCGGAAAGTCGGGTACCGCGCGTAAAGCCACCATCGGCTCCAAGGGCTACACCGAAAACGCCTACCGCTCGCTGTTTGCCGGCTTCGGCCCGATGAGCGATCCACGTTACGCCATCGTCGTGGTGATCGACGAACCGAGCAAGGGTGGCTACTTCGGTGGCCTGGTCTCGGCGCCGGTATTCAGCAAGGTCATGTCCGGCACCCTGCGTTTGATGAACGTGCCGCCGGACAACCTGCCCACGCCACAGCAGCAGGCCGATGCTGCGATCGCCAAAGGAGGGCGCGGCTGATGACGATGCCACTGAGCAAACTGTTCGCCAACGCCAGCAGCGATCCGCTGATTCGCGAATTGACCCTGGACAGCCGCAACGTTCGGCCTGGCGACCTGTTCCTGGCGGTGCCAGGCGCTAAGGTCGATGGTCGCGACCATATCGCCGATGCGCTGAAGCGCGGTGCGGCGGCCGTTGCCTATGAAGTGCAGGGCGCTACCGTCCTGCCGATCACCGATGCGCCATTGATCCCGGTGAAAGGCCTGATTGCGCAGCTCTCGGATATCGCCGGACGCTTCTATGGCGAGCCAAGCCGCCTGCTGGACCTGGTGGGAGTCACCGGCACCAATGGCAAGACCAGCGTCACCCAACTGGTGGCCCAGGCCCTTGACCTGCTCGGCCAGCATTGCGGCCTGATCGGCACCCTCGGTACCGGATTCTATGGCGCGCTGCAAAGCGGCCGCCTGACCACTCCTGATCCGCTCGCCGTGCAGTCGACCCTGAATGACCTGAAGAAGGCGGGTGCCCGCGCTGTGGCCATGGAAGTGTCGTCCCACGCGCTGGAACAAGGCCGTGTGGCCGCGCTGGCTTTCGATATCGTGGTGATGACCAACCTGTCCCGCGACCACCTCGACTATCACGGCAGCATGGAGGCCTATAAAGCGGCCAAGGCCAAGCTGTTCGCCTGGTCGAACCTGCGTTGCCGGGTGGTGAACCTGGATGATGATTTCGGCCGCGAACTGGCCGTTGAAGAGCGCGAGTCGCGCCTGATCAGCTACAGCCTGAAGGATCCGTCGGCGACCCTGTTCTGCCGTGAAGCGACCTTCGACGACGACGGCGTGCGTGCCGTACTGGTGACCCCGCAGGGCGAGCACATGTTGCGTAGCCGCCTGCTCGGTCGCTTCAACCTGAGCAACATGCTGGCAGCGGTCGGCACCCTGCTGGCGATGGATCATCCGCTCGATGAAATTCTGAAGGTCACCGCGAAGCTGGAGGGGCCGGTCGGCCGCATGCAGCGTCTCGGCGGTGGCAGCAAGCCGCTGGTGGTCGTGGATTACGCCCACACCCCGGATGCCCTGGAAAAAGTGCTCGAAGCCCTGCGCCCGCATGCCCGTGGCCAGATGACGTGCCTGTTCGGCTGTGGCGGCGACCGTGATCGCGGCAAGCGCCCGCTGATGGCGAAAGTGGCCGAGCGTCTCGCCGACCGCGTGATCGTCACCGACGACAACCCGCGCACCGAGGATCCGCAAGCGATCTTCGCCGATATCCGCCCGGGCTTCGCCCAGGCCGGCGCGGTCGAGTTCATTGCCGGTCGCGGCGAGGCGATCGCCCGTGTCATCGCCGATGCCGGTGTCGACGATGTCATCATTCTGGCTGGCAAGGGTCACGAGGATTACCAGGAAATCAACGGTGAACGTCACGATTTTTCCGATTTGGTGGAAGCCGAAAAAGCGCTAGCAGTCTGGGAGGCTTCTCATGCTTGAACCCCTGTCCCTCAGCCAGTTGACCGAAGCGTTGCAGGGCCGCCTGGTTGGCGCCGATGCGCGTTTCGACGGCGTCAGCATCGACAGCCGCAAGATCGCGCCTGGCCAGCTTTTCGTCGCCCTGGCTGGACCGCGTTTCGACGGTCACGACTACCTCGATGAAGTCGCCGCCAAAGGCGCCGTCGCTGCATTGGTCGAGCGTGAAGTGCCGGGCTCCAGCCTGCCGCAACTGCTGGTGGCCGATACCCGCCTGGCCCTGGGCCAGCTGGGTGCCCTGAACCGTCGTGCATTCAAGCACCCGGTCGCCGCCATCACCGGCTCCAGCGGCAAGACCACTGTCAAGGAAATGCTCGCCAGCATCCTCGGTACCCGCGGTCCGGTACTGATGACCCGTGGCAACCTGAACAACGACCTCGGCGCACCGCTGACCCTGCTCGAACTGGGCCCGGAGCACACCGCCGCGGTCATCGAGCTGGGCGCCAACCATGTCGGCGAGATCCGCTACACCGTCGGCCTGACCCAGCCCCACGTGGCCCTGATCAACAACGCAGGCACGGCTCATGTCGGCGAGTTCGGCGGGCCGGAAAAGATTGTCGAAGCCAAGGGCGAGATCCTCGAAGGCCTGGGAGAGGGTGGCGTCGCGGTATTGAACCTGGACGACAAGGCCTTTGACATATGGAAACAGCGCGCCGGTAAACATGCAGTGCTGACCTTTGCCCTGACCAATTCCGCTGCCGATTTCCACGCCAGCGACATTGCCCATGACGAACGCGGTTGCCCATCTTTCGTTCTCCATGCGCCACAAGGCAGCGTGGCGATTCAGCTCAACCTGCTTGGCACCCACAACATTGCCAATGCGCTGGCTGCGACGGCTGCGGCACAGGTCTTCGGCGTCTCGTTGCAAGGCATCGCCGAGGGCCTCAACACCGTGCAACCGGTCAAGGGCCGCAGCGTGGCGCAGATGACTGCCAGCGGCATCCGGGTGATCGACGACACTTACAACGCAAACCCCACCTCCATGTGCGCGGCCGTTGATATACTCGCCGGCTTTTCCGGTCGCACCGTCCTGGTGCTCGGGGATATCGGTGAACTGGGCCAGTGGGCCGAAGAGGGCCACAGCCAGGTTGGGGACTATGCCAAGGGCAAGGTCGACGCCCTGTATGCCGTAGGTCCGATGATGGCCCATGCGGTCAAGGCCTTTGGCCAGAATGCCCGCCATTTCACCAATCAAGCTGACCTGATCGACGCCGTTCGCGCCGAGCAGGCCACTAACACCACCATTTTGATCAAGGGTTCGCGTAGCGCTGCGATGGAAAACGTCGTGGCGGCTTTGTGCGATTCTAGCGGGGAGAAACATTAATGCTGCTGCTGTTGGCTGAGTACCTGCAACAGTTCTACAAGGGCTTCGCGGTCTTCCAGTACCTGACCCTGCGCGGGATCCTGGGTGTGCTGACCGCGTTGTCGCTGGCCCTGTGGCTGGGCCCGTGGATGATCCGTACCCTGCAGATCCGCCAGATCGGCCAGGCCGTGCGCAACGACGGCCCGCAATCGCACCTGTCCAAGTCCGGCACCCCGACCATGGGCGGTGCGCTGATCCTTTCCGCCATCGGCGTGAGCACGCTGCTCTGGGCTGACCTGAGCAACCGCTACGTCTGGGTGGTACTGATCGTGACCTTGCTGTTCGGCGCTATCGGCTGGGTAGATGACTACCGCAAGGTGATCGAGAAGAACTCCCGCGGCTTGCCAAGTCGCTGGAAATACTTCTGGCAGTCGGTGTTCGGTCTCGGCGCGGCGATCTTCCTCTACATGACCGCCCCGACCAGTGTGGAAACCACCCTGATCGTGCCGATGCTCAAGGACGTCACCATTCCCCTGGGCGTCGGCTTCGTGGTCCTGACCTACTTCGTCATCGTCGGCTCGAGCAACGCGGTCAACCTGACCGACGGCCTCGACGGTCTGGCGATCCTGCCGACCGTGCTGGTGGGCGGTGCCCTGGGCATCTTCTGCTACCTGTCGGGCAACGTGAAGTTCGCCGAATACCTGCTGATCCCGTACGTACCGGGCGCGGGCGAACTGATCGTGTTCTGCGGCGCGCTGATCGGTGCCGGCCTCGGCTTCCTGTGGTTCAACACTTATCCTGCCCAGGTCTTCATGGGTGACGTCGGCGCCCTGGCACTGGGTGCTGCGCTGGGTACCATCGCCGTGATCGTGCGCCAGGAAATCGTCCTGTTCATCATGGGTGGCGTGTTCGTCATGGAGACCCTGTCGGTGGTCATCCAGGTCGCGTCGTTCAAGCTGACCGGCAAGCGTGTATTCCGCATGGCGCCAATCCACCACCACTTTGAACTCAAGGGCTGGCCCGAGCCGCGCGTGATCGTCCGTTTCTGGATTATCACCGTGATTCTCGTGTTGATCGGCCTTGCAACCCTGAAGCTGAGGTAGAACGCGTGTCCCTGATCGCATCTGACCACTTCCGCATCGTTGTCGGCCTCGGCAAGAGCGGCATGTCCCTGGTTCGCTTCCTGGCGAACCGGGGCATTGCGTTTGCGGTCGCTGACACGCGCGAGAACCCGCCGGAGCTGGCGACCCTGCGTCGCGACTACCCGCAGGTGGAAGTGCGTTGTGGCGAACTGGACGTGGACTTCCTCTGCCGTGCCGATGAGCTGTACGTCAGCCCTGGCCTGGCCCTGGCCACCCCGGCGCTGCAGCAGGCCGCTGCGCGTGGGGTGAAGCTGTCCGGCGATATCGAGTTGTTCGCGCGTAACGCCAAGGCGCCGATTGTCGCCATCAGCGGTTCCAACGCCAAGAGCACCGTGACCACCCTGGTCGGCGAGATGGCCGCTGCGGCGGGCAAGCGCGTGGCGGTGGGGGGCAACCTCGGTACTCCGGCGCTGGACCTGCTCGCTGACGACGTCGAGCTGTACGTCCTGGAACTGTCGAGCTTCCAGCTGGAGACCACCGATCAGCTCAACGCCGAAGTAGCCACCGTGCTCAACGTCAGCGAAGACCACATGGACCGCTACAGCGGTCTGCCGGCCTATCACCTGGCCAAGCACCGGATCTTCCGTGGCGCGCGCCAGGTTGTGGTCAACCGCCAGGATGCCCTGAGTCGTCCGCTGCCGGTGGAGGGCCAGCCGTGCTGGACCTTCGGTCTGAACACGCCGGACTTCAAGGCCTTCGGCCTGCGCGAGGAGAATGGCGAGAAGTACCTGTCCTTCGAATTCCAGACCCTGATGCCGGTTCGCGAACTGAAGGTCCGTGGCGCGCACAACCAGTCCAACGCCCTGGCAGCGCTGGCCCTTGGTCATGCGGTGGGCCTGCCGTTCGACGCCATGCTGGAAAGCCTGCGCAGTTTCGCCGGCCTGGCCCATCGTTGCCAGTGGGTACGTGAGCTGGACGGCGTCAACTACTACGACGATTCCAAGGCCACCAACGTCGGCGCCGCCCTGGCTGCCATCGAAGGCCTGGGCGCCGATATCGACGGAAAGCTGGTGCTGATCGCCGGTGGCGACGGCAAGGGCGCCGACTTCTCCGGCCTGCGCGCGCCGGTGGCCGCACATTGCCGCGCCGTGGTGCTGCTTGGCCGCGACGCCGAACGGCTCGCCGAAGCGCTGGGTGACGGCGCGCCGCTGGTGCGGGTGCAGACCCTGGATGAAGCCGTGGCCAAATGTGCCGAACTGGCCCAGCCCGGCGACGCCGTGTTGCTGTCACCAGCCTGCGCCAGCCTCGACATGTTCAAGAACTTCGAAGAGCGTGGGCGCCTGTTCGCCCAGGCCGTGGGAGAACTGGCATGATCTTCGGCGCCATCAAGCCCTATCCATCGCCGATCATCAGCGGTCGCGGCATCGACCTGGACTTCCCGTTCCTGGTCGGCTGCCTGGCCCTGCTCGGCCTGGGCCTGGTGATGATCACCTCGGCCTCCTCGGAAGTGGCCGCGGCGCAGTCGGGCAACCCGCTGTACCACATGATTCGCCACCTGATCTACGTGGCCATCGGCGTCGGCGCGTGCATCGTCACCATGATGGTGCCGATCGCCACCTGGCAGCGCATGGGCTTCCTCATGCTGATCGGCGCCTTCGGCTTGCTGGTGGCGGTGCTGATTCCCGGGATCGGCCGTGAAGTGAACGGTTCGATGCGCTGGATCGGTTTCAGCTTCTTCAACGTGCAGCCCTCGGAAATCGCCAAGGTCTTCGTCGTGGTCTACCTCGCCGGCTACCTGGTGCGCCGCCAGCAGGAAGTGCGCGAGAGCTGGATGGGCTTCTTCAAGCCGTTCATCGTCCTCCTGCCCATGGCCGGCCTGTTGCTGATGGAGCCGGACTTCGGTGCCACCGTGGTGATGATGGGCTCCGCCGCGGCGATGCTGTTCCTCGGCGGGGTGGGGCTGTTCCGCTTCGGCCTGATGGTGGTGCTGGCGGTGGGCGCGGTGTTCGTCCTGGTCCAGGCCCAGCCGTATCGGATGGCGCGTCTGATCACCTTCACCGACCCCTGGTCCGACCAGTTCGGTTCCGGCTACCAGTTGACCCAGGCGCTGATTGCCTTCGGCCGCGGCGAATGGTTCGGCGTCGGCTTGGGCAACAGCGTGCAGAAGCAGTTCTACCTGCCGGAAGCGCACACCGACTTCGTGTTCTCGGTGCTCGCCGAAGAGCTGGGCGTGGTCGGCTCGCTGCTGACAGTAGCGCTGTTCGTCTTCGTCACCGTGCGCGCCCTCTACATCGGCCTGTGGGCGGAGAAGGCCAAGCAGTTCTTTGCCGCCTACGTGGCGTTCGGCCTGGCGTTCCTGTGGATCGGCCAGTTCCTCATCAACATCGGGGTGAACGTCGGCCTGCTGCCGACCAAGGGCCTGACCCTGCCATTCCTCAGCTACGGCGGCAGTTCCCTGGTGATCTGCTGTGCCTGCGTCGGGTTGCTGTTGCGCATCGAATGGGAGAGTCGCACGCACCTGGGCAGCGAAGAACACGAATTCGACGAAAACGATTTTGCCGAGGAGCCGAATCATCATGGCCGCTGACGGCAAGAATGTATTGATCATGGCCGGTGGTACCGGCGGCCATGTGTTCCCGGCGCTGGCTTGCGCGCGGGAGTTCCAGGCGCGCGGCTTCACCGTGCACTGGCTGGGCACGCCCCGCGGGATCGAGAACGAACTGGTGCCGCAGGCCGGCCTGCAACTGCACCTGATCAACGTCACCGGCCTGCGCGGCAAGAGCAAGCTGTCGTTGCTCAAGGCGCCGTTCACCCTGGTCAAGGCCGTGCTGCAGGCGCGCCGGATCATTCGCCAGTTGAACCCGGTCTGCGTGATCGGCTTTGGCGGCTACGTGACCGGTCCTGGCGGCGTGGCAGCGAAACTGGCCGGCGTGCCGGTGGTGATCCACGAGCAGAACGCCCGTGCCGGCACCGCCAACCGCATGCTGGTGCCGTTGGCTGGACGGGTCTGCGAAGCCTTCCCGGACACTTTCGACGCCAGCGCCAAGCGCCGCACCACCGGTAACCCGGTGCGTGCCGAGCTGTTCCTGGAGCCGGTTCGCGAGGCCCTGGCCGGTCGTCGTGCGCGCCTGCTGGTGCTGGGCGGCAGCCTCGGTGCCGAGCCGCTGAACAAGCTGTTGCCGCAAGCTCTGGCCCTGGTCCCGGAAAACATCCGGCCCGAGGTGTTCCACCAGGCCGGCAGGAATCACGACCAGATCACCGCCGAGCGCTATCGCGAGGCGGGGATCGACGCTCAGGTGGAGCCGTTCATCAAGGACATGGCCCAAGCCTATGGCTGGGCCGATTTGGTGGTGTGCCGTGCCGGCGCGCTGACCGTCAGCGAGCTGGCGGCCGCCGGCCTGCCATCGCTGCTGGTGCCGCTGCCCCACGCGATAGACGACCACCAGACCCACAACGCCCATTATCTGGCACGTGAAGGCGCCGCCTTCCTGATGCCACAAGCGACAACTGGCGCAGCGCAACTCGCTGAACGCCTGAACGAGGTGCTGATGCAACCGGAAAAACTCGACACCATGGCGGCCACCGCGCGTCGCCTGGCCAAACCCGCCGCTACCCGCACCGTGGTCGATATCTGCCTGGAGGTGGCCCATGGTTGAGAACCAGAAAGCCATGCCCCAGCCTGAAATGCGCCGTATCCGCCGCATCCACTTCGTCGGTATCGGCGGCGTGGGCATGTGCGGTATCGCCGAAGTGCTGCTGAACCTGGGCTATCAGGTTTCCGGCTCCGACCTCAAGGCTTCGGCGGTGACCGAGCGCCTGGAGTCCTTCGGTGCGCAGATCTTCATCGGCCACCGCGCCGAGAACGCCGCCAGCGCCGACGTGTTGGTGGTGTCCAGCGCCATCAACACCGCCAACCCGGAAGTCGCCACCGCCCTGGAGCGTCGTATCCCGGTGGTCCCACGCGCCGAGATGCTCGCCGAACTGATGCGCTACCGCCACGGCATCGCCGTCGCCGGTACCCACGGCAAGACCACCACCACCAGCCTGCTGGCTTCGGTCTTCGCCGCCGGCGGCCTGGATCCGACCTTTGTTATCGGTGGCCGCCTGAACGCTGCGGGTACCAATGCCCAGCTCGGCACCAGCCGTTACCTGATCGCCGAAGCCGACGAAAGCGACGCCAGCTTCCTGCATCTGCAGCCGCTGGTGGCCGTGGTCACCAACATCGACGCCGACCACATGGCGACCTATGAAGGCGACTTCAACAAGCTGAAGAAAACCTTCGTCGAGTTCCTCCACAACCTGCCGTTCTACGGCCTGGCCGTGGTCTGCCTGGATGACCCTGTCGTTCGCGAGATCCTGCCACTGGTCAAGCGTCCGGTGACTACCTACGGCTTCACCGAAGAAGCCGACGTGCGCGCGATCAACGTGCGCCAGTCGGGTATGCAGACCCACTTCACGGTGTTGCGCCGCGACCGTGCGCCGCTGGACGTGTCGGTCAACATGCCGGGCAACCACAACGTGCTGAACGCCCTGGCGACCATCGCCATCGCCACCGACGAAGGCATCAGTGACGAAGCCATCGTTCAGGGCCTGTCCGGCTTCCAGGGCGTCGGCCGACGCTTCCAGGTCTACGGCGAGCTACCGGTGGAAGGCGGCAACGTGATGCTGGTGGACGACTACGGTCACCACCCGACAGAGGTTGCCGCGGTGATCAAGGCCGTCCGTGGTGGCTGGCCGGAGCGCCGCCTGGTGATGGTCTACCAGCCGCACCGTTACAGCCGAACCCGCGACCTGTACGACGATTTCGTCCAGGTGTTGGGCGACGCCAACGTCTTGCTGCTGATGGAGGTCTACCCGGCCGGCGAAGAGCCGATCCCCGGCGCCGACAGCCGCCAGCTGTGCCACAGCATCCGTCAGCGCGGCAA
The DNA here is from genome assembly GCF_059379395.1 of Pseudomonas sp. Con_6. Lineage (NCBI taxonomy): Bacteria > Pseudomonadati > Pseudomonadota > Gammaproteobacteria > Pseudomonadales > Pseudomonadaceae > Pseudomonas > Pseudomonas sp. Con_6. The sequence continues at coordinate 1,239,254 of NZ_CM182011.1, forward strand.
GCTCGACCCGATCTACATCGAGCGCGGCATCGAGCTGGCGCCGCTGGTCAAGCCGCTGCTGCGCGCCGGCGACATCCTGCTGTGCCAGGGCGCCGGTGATATCGGTGGCCTCGCACCACAACTGTTGAAGAGTCCGTTGTTCGCTGGTGCGGTTGCCAGTCAGGGGAAATCGAAATGACTGCCGAAGCCTACGCCAAGCTGCATTCCACCATCGCGCCGAAGGACTTCGGCCGCGTCGCCGTGCTCTACGGCGGCAAGAGCGCCGAGCGCGAAGTCTCGCTGAAGTCCGGTGCCGCGGTGATCGAGGCGCTGACCAGCGCCGGTGTCGACGTGGTGGCCATCGACGTTGGTGACGACCTGCTCGAGCGCCTGCAACGCGAGAAAATCGACCGCGCCTTCATCATCCTCCACGGCCGTGGCGGCGAAGACGGCAGCATGCAGGGTCTGCTGGAGTGCCTGGGCATTCCTTACACCGGCAGCGGCATCCTCGCTTCCGCACTGGCAATGGACAAGCTGCGCACCAAGCAGGTGTGGCACAGCCTTGGTATTTCCACCCCGCTGCACGCCGTGCTGGCCAGCGAAGCCGACTGTATTTCCGCAGGCGCGGAACTGGGCTTCCCTTTGATCGTCAAACCGGCCCATGAGGGTTCCAGTATCGGTATGGCGAAAGTGACCAGTGTCGAGGAATTGATCGCGGCCTGGAAAGATGCCGTCCGTTATGACTCGCAAGTCCTGGTCGAGCAGTGGATCAAGGGGCCGGAGTTCACCGTGGCGGTGCTGCGCGACCAGGTCCTGCCGCCGATCGCCCTGGGCACCCCGCACTCCTTCTACGACTACGACGCCAAGTACCTGGCTTCCGATACCCAGTACCGCATCCCGTGTGGCCTCGACGCTGCCAAGGAACAGGAACTGATCGACCTCACCGCCCGCGCTTGCGAAGCCATTGGCATCGCCGGCTGGGGCCGTGTGGACGTGATGCAGGACGAGCAGGGCCGGTTCTGGCTGCTCGAAGTCAACACCGCTCCAGGCATGACCGACCATAGCCTGGTGCCCATGGCGGCACGTGCGGCCGGCCTCGATTTCCAGCAGTTGGTGCTGGCGATCCTGGCGGCCAGTGTCGAGGCGCGAGGTTAAGCCCATGCAAGGCGCGATGTTACGTCATCAGCAACCCGCCACCGGCCGCAACAAGCCGGTGCCGCGTGGTGCCAGCCGTATGGTGGCCAAGGAGCCACTGGCGTCGCGCATGCCCAAGCCGAACTTCAGCATCTTCAAGCGACTGCTGTGGCCGGTGCTGCTGGTTGCCGCCGGATTTGGCGCCTACGAGGGCGCGCAGCGGCTGATGCCGTATGCCGACCGGCCGATCACCAAGATCGCCGTGCAGGGCGATCTCAGCTACATCAGCCAGCAGGCGGTGCAGCAGCGCATCGCACCCTATGTAGCGGCAAGCTTCTTCACCGTCGACCTGGCAAGTATGCGTACCGAGCTGGAGCAGATGCCCTGGATCGCCCATGCCGAAGTCCGTCGGGTATGGCCGGACGAGGTGGTGATCCGCCTGGAAGAGCAGTTGCCGGTGGCGCGCTGGGGCGAGGATGCCTTGCTCAACAACCAGGGCCAGGCCTTCACCCCGCGCGAGCTGGCCAACTACGAGCATCTGCCGCAGTTGTTCGGGCCGCAGCGGGCTCAGCAACAAGTGATGCAGCAATATCAGGTACTGAACCAGATGTTGCGCCCCTTGGGCTTCTCGATCGCCCGCCTGGAACTGCGTGAGCGTGGCAGCTGGTTCCTGACCACCGGTGCTGGCAGCGCCGGCCCCGGGATCGAACTGCTGCTGGGGCGCGACCACCTGGTGGAAAAAATGCGCCGCTTCATTGCCATCTACAACAAGACGCTCAAAGAACAGATCACGAACATCGCCCGCATCGATCTGCGTTACGCCAACGGTCTTGCCGTTGGCTGGCGGGAACCGATTGCACAGCCCGCGGCCCAACCCGCCGTGGCGAAGAATTAGAGAGAGGCAGGACCCATGGCAAATGCGCATAGCGGAAAAATGATCGTCGGGCTGGATATCGGCACGTCCAAGGTGGTGGCACTGGTCGGCGAAGTCGCCGCCGACGGCACCCTGGAAATCGTCGGTATCGGTACCCATCCATCGCGCGGGTTGAAGAAAGGCGTGGTGGTCAACATCGAGTCCACCGTGCAGTCGATCCAGCGCGCCGTCGAGGAAGCCCAACTGATGGCCGGCTGCCGGATCCACTCGGCGTTCGTCGGCGTGGCCGGCAATCACATCCGCAGCCTTAACTCCCACGGCATCGTCGCCATCCGCGACCGCGAAGTCAGCGCCGCCGACCTGGAGCGGGTGCTGGACGCCGCGCAGGCCGTGGCCATTCCGGCCGACCAGCGGGTGCTGCACACCCTGCCGCAGGACTACGTGATCGACAACCAGGAAGGTGTGCGCGAGCCCCTGGGCATGTCCGGCGTGCGTCTGGAGGCAAAGGTCCACGTGGTGACCTGCGCGGTCAACGCTGCACAGAACATCGAGAAGTGCGTGCGTCGCTGTGGCCTGGAAATCGACGACATCATCCTCGAGCAGCTGGCCTCGGCCTACTCGGTGCTGACCGATGACGAGAAAGAGCTGGGCGTGTGCCTGGTGGATATCGGCGGCGGTACCACCGACATCGCCATCTTCACCGAAGGCGCGATCCGCCACACCGCAGTAATCCCGATCGCCGGTGACCAGGTCACCAACGACATCGCCATGGCCCTGCGCACCCCGACCCAGTACGCCGAGGAAATCAAGATCCGCTACGCCTGCGCCCTGGCCAAGCTGGCTGGTGCCGGCGAGACCATCAAGGTGCCGAGTGTCGGCGACCGTCCACCGCGCGAGCTGTCGCGTCAGGCTCTGGCCGAAGTGGTCGAGCCGCGCTACGACGAGCTGTTCACCCTGATCCAGGCGGAGCTGCGTCGCAGCGGCTACGAGGACCTGGTGCCGGCCGGCATCGTCCTCACTGGCGGTACCTCGAAGATGGAAGGCGCGGTGGAACTGGCCGAGGAAATCTTCCACATGCCGGTACGCCTCGGCGTACCGCATAGCGTGCGCGGCCTGAGCGACGTGGTGCGCAACCCGATTTATTCCACTGGCGTGGGCCTGCTGACCTACGGCCTGCAGAAGCAGTCCGACGGCGTGCCCGTGCCAGGTATTCGAAACGACAGCTATGGCGATGAACCAAAGGCTCCTGTGCTTGAGCGTTTCAAGCGTTGGGTCCAGGGCAACTTTTAAGTTTCAAAGCAGTAGTGGTAGGCGCAAAAACTAGAGAAATGAAAGGAGAGGGAAAATGTTCGAGCTCGTAGACAACGTCCCGCAAAGTCCGGTCATCAAGGTGATCGGCGTCGGTGGCGGCGGTGGCAACGCCGTCAACCACATGGTCAAGAGCAGCATTGAAGGCGTCGAGTTCATCTGCGCCAACACCGATGCTCAGGCCCTGAAAAACATCGGTGCGCGCACCATCCTGCAACTGGGTACCGGCGTGACCAAGGGTCTGGGCGCGGGCGCCAATCCGGAAATCGGCCGCCAGGCCGCGCTGGAAGACCGCGAGCGTATCGCCGAGGTGCTGCAGGGCACCAACATGGTCTTCATCACCACCGGCATGGGTGGTGGTACCGGTACCGGTGCCGCGCCGATCATCGCCGAAGTGGCCAAGGAACTGGGCATCCTCACCGTTGCGGTGGTGACCCGTCCGTTCCCGTTCGAAGGCCGCAAGCGCATGCAGATCGCCGACGAAGGCATCCGCGCGCTGGCTGACAGCGTCGACTCGCTGATCACCATCCCGAACGAGAAGCTGCTGACCATCCTGGGCAAGGACGCGAGCCTGCTGTCGGCCTTCGCCAAGGCGGACGACGTGCTGGCCGGTGCCGTTCGCGGTATCTCCGACATCATCAAGCGTCCGGGCATGATCAACGTCGACTTTGCCGACGTGCGCACCGTGATGAGCGAGATGGGCATGGCGATGATGGGCACTGGCTGCGCCAGCGGTCCGAACCGTGCGCGTGAAGCCACCGAGGCGGCGATCCGCAACCCGCTGCTCGAAGACGTCAACCTGCAGGGCGCCCGCGGCATCCTGGTCAACATCACCGCAGGTCCCGACCTGTCGCTGGGTGAATACTCCGACGTGGGTAGCATCATCGAGGCGTTCGCTTCCGACCACGCGATGGTCAAGGTCGGTACCGTGATCGATCCCGACATGCGCGACGAGCTGCACGTCACCGTGGTCGCCACCGGCCTGGGTGCCAAGATCGAGAAACCGGTCAAGGTCATCGACAACACCCTGCAGGCTGCGGCCGCGCAAGTGTCGACCCCGGCTCCGGCGCCTGTGCGCAACGAGCAACCGGCCGTCAACTACCGCGATCTGGAGCGTCCGACCGTGATGCGCAACCAGACCCACGCCGGTGCGGCAGCGGCTGCCAAGCTCAACCCTCAGGACGATCTGGATTACCTGGACATCCCGGCTTTCCTGCGTCGTCAGGCCGATTGATGGAATTTATCAGGGGTATTAGGGTGATTGGTGTTCAGCAAAGGCGGGGTCTGTTATCATCCCCAGCCTTTGTTGATACCAGTTCGCAATCTGTGCTGAAGCGGCCAATGCCATGATTAAACAACGCACCCTGAAAAATATCATCCGTGCCACAGGTGTCGGCCTGCACTCCGGGGAAAAGGTTTACCTGACCCTGAAACCCGCGCCTGTGGATACCGGCATCGTATTTTGCCGAGCCGACCTCGACCCCGTGGTGCATATTCCTGCCCGTGCGGAAAACGTCGGCGAGACCACCATGTCGACCACGCTGGTCAACGGCGATACCAAGGTAGACACGGTAGAGCACCTGCTCTCGGCCATGGCTGGCCTGGGCATCGATAACGCCTACGTCGAGCTCTCCGCCTCCGAAGTGCCGATCATGGACGGTAGCGCGGGCCCCTTCGTATTCCTGATTCAATCCGCCGGCCTGGAAGAACAGGACGCGCCGAAGAAATTCATCCGCATCCTGCGTGAAGTGACAGTGGAAGACGGCGACAAGCGCGCCACTTTCCTGCCGTTCGACGGGTTCAAGGTGAGTTTCGAGATCGATTTCGACCACCCGGTGTTCCGCAACCGGACCCAAAGCGCCAGCGTCGACTTTTCCAGCACCTCGTTCGTGAAGGAAGTCAGCCGCGCCCGCACCTTCGGGTTCATGAGCGACATCGAGTACCTGCGCAAGCACAACCTCGCCCTCGGCGGCAGCGTGGAAAACGCTATCGTGGTGGACAAGGACGGTGTACTGAACGAAGACGGTCTTCGCTATGAAGACGAGTTCGTCAAGCACAAGATCCTCGACGCCATCGGTGACCTCTACCTGCTGGGCAACAGCCTGATCGGCGAATTCCGTGGCTTCAAGTCGGGTCACGCGCTGAACAACCAGCTGCTGCGCAAGCTGATCGAGGAGAAGGACGCCTGGGAAGTGGTGACCTTCGAAGATGCGAGCACTGCACCGATCTCCTATATGCGTCCGGTTGCCGCTGTATAAGCTCGAATCCTCTCTCTAGTTTGAAAGGCCACCCTCGGGTGGCCTTTTTTATTGTGGTTTTTCCTTGTTGCTCTTGCGGTGGCTTGCCAGTCGCTCAAGGGCCGCGCGCAGGTTCGGATCACTGATCCCTTCCGCAGTTGCCTGGATGTTCTCCGCCGACTTGTCGGAAATATCGATCACATGGCTTGGCCCGCGCACCGTCGTGGCCACTGGCTGCACCTTGAACAGGATCCGGCTCAGGTTCACGAACGCATCCAACTGCTGTAACTGTCGCTGCAGCCGCTTCTGCTGGTAACGCAGCCGCGTTGCCCAATGCCCATCGGTGACGATCAGCAGCAACGTGCCCTCGCGCCACGACGCCACATGGCAATGCTCCCGTGCAGCCGGCTGCAACTGGCTTTCCACCAGACGCTGCAATTGCGCCAGGCGCTGTGCCTGGTTGAACAGTGCCTTCAGCGGACGGGCTTCGCGCAGCAGCGTACCGGGCGCGCGAGCGGGTGAGGGGCGATAGGCCATGGTGATACCTGGAAAGACGATCCCGGCATCTTACCAGATCGCCCGCGAAGGGCTGGAGAGCCGCTATCCATGTGAATCTTGATCCACGCGGGTTGAAGTTGACGAAAAAGCCCTTATTGTAAAAAAGCCCCGTCACAGCGCTGTGCCAGCATCGTGGAACTCCGCCACTTTCCTCACCATCGTTTCCGGGTAGAATGCTCGTTCGCATGCGGCCATAAGGGCTGCACGGGCGACTCACGGGGCCGCCCTCCATCCCTACGTGTGGAAGATCCTGCCGATATGTTTGCGCCTTTGTTAAAGAAACTCTTTGGAAGCAAGAACGAGCGTGAAGTCAAACGCATGCTCAAGACGGTCCAGATCGTCAACGGCTTCGAAGAGCAGATGGTGGCCCTCTCCGACGAACAACTGCGCGGCAAGACCGCCGAGTTCAAAGAGCGGCTGGCCAAAGGCGAGACCCTCGACCAGCTCCTGCCCGAAGCCTTCGCCGTCGCGCGCGAAGCCGGCAAGCGCATCATGGGCATGCGCCACTTCGACGTACAGCTGATCGGTGGCATGACCTTGCACGAAGGCATGATCGCGGAGATGCGTACCGGTGAGGGCAAGACCCTGGTGGCGACCCTCGGCGTCTACCTCAACGCACTGTCCGGCAAGGGCGTGCACGTGGTCACGGTCAACGACTACCTGGCCCGCCGCGACGCTAACTGGATGCGTCCGCTGTATGAATTCCTCGGCCTGACCGTCGGCGTCGTCACGCCGTTCCAGCCGCCTGAAGAGAAGCGCGCCGCCTACGCCGCCGACATCACCTACGGCACCAACAACGAATTCGGCTTCGACTACCTGCGCGACAACATGGCGTTCAGCATGGACGAGAAATTCCAGCGCGAGCTGAATTTCGCCGTGATCGACGAAGTCGACTCCATCCTGATCGACGAAGCCCGTACCCCGCTGATCATTTCCGGCCAGGCCGAAGACAGCTCCAAGCTGTACATCGAGGTCAACAAGCTGATCCCGCGCCTGACCCAGCACATCGAGGAAGTGGAAGGCGAGGTCACCCAGGAAGGCCACTTCAAGATCGACGAGAAGAGCCGCCAGGTCGAGCTCAACGAAGCCGGTCACCAGTTCATCGAGGAGATGCTCACCCAGGTCGGTTTGCTGGCTGAGGGCGAGAGCCTCTACTCCGCGCACAACCTGGGCCTGCTGACCCACGTCTATGCCGGCCTGCGCGCACACAAGCTGTTCCACCGCAACGTCGAGTACATCGTCCAGGACGGTCAGATTCTCCTGATTGACGAGCACACTGGCCGCACCATGCCGGGTCGTCGTCTCTCCGAGGGCCTGCACCAGGCCATCGAGGCCAAGGAAAACCTGAACATCCAGGCCGAAAGCCAGACCCTGGCCTCCACCACTTTCCAGAACTACTTCCGCCTCTACACCAAGCTGTCCGGCATGACCGGTACCGCCGACACCGAAGCGTTCGAGTTCGCCCAGATCTACAACCTCAACGTGATGGTCATCCCGCCGAACAAGCCGTTGGCGCGCAAAGACTTCAACGACCTGGTGTACCTGACCGCCGACGAGAAATACGCCGCGATCATCGCCGACATCAAGGAAAGCATGACGCAGGGCCGTCCGGTCCTGGTCGGTACGGCGACCATCGAAACCTCCGAGCACATGTCCAACCTGCTCAAGAAGGAAGGTATCGATCACAAGGTCCTCAACGCCAAGTACCACGAGAAGGAAGCCGAGATCATCGCCCAGGCCGGTCGTCCTGGTGCGCTGACCATCGCCACCAACATGGCCGGTCGCGGTACCGACATCCTGCTGGGCGGCAACTGGGAGGTCGAAGTGGCCTCCATGGATAACCCGACCCCTGAGCAGATCGCCCAGATCAAGACCGACTGGCAGAAGCGTCACCAGCAAGTGATCGAGTCCGGTGGCCTGCACGTGATCGCCTCCGAGCGCCATGAGTCCCGCCGTATCGACAACCAGTTGCGTGGTCGCTCCGGTCGTCAGGGCGACCCGGGTTCCAGCCGTTTCTACCTGTCGCTGGAAGACAGCCTGATGCGCATCTTCGCCTCCGACCGGGTGAAGAACTTCATGAAGGCCCTGGGCATGCAGTCCGGCGAGGCCATCGAGCACCGTATGGTGACCAACGCCATCGAGAAGGCGCAGCGCAAGGTCGAGGGTCGCAACTTCGACATCCGCAAACAGCTCCTCGAATTCGACGACGTGGCCAACGAGCAGCGCAAGGTGATCTACCACATGCGCAACAGCCTGCTGGCTGCGGAAAACATTGGCGACACCATCGCCGAGTTCCGCCAGGAAACCCTCGAAGCGACCTTCAGCCAGCACATTCCGCCGCAATCCCTGCCTGAGCAGTGGGACGTGGCCGGCCTGGAAGCCTCGCTGGCCAGCGATTTCGGCGTGAAGCTGCCGATCCAGCAATGGCTCGATGACGACGAGAAACTCTACGAGGAGCCGCTGCGCGAGCGCGTCCTGCAGGAACTGGTGGCTGCCTACAACGAGAAGGAAGACAGCGCCGGCGCCGAAGCCCTGCGTACCTTCGAGAAGCAGATCCTGCTGCGTGTCCTTGACGACCTGTGGAAAGACCATCTGTCGACCATGGATCACCTGCGCCACGGTATCCACCTGCGCGGTTATGCGCAGAAGAACCCGAAACAGGAGTACAAGCGCGAGTCGTTCACCCTGTTCCAGGAACTGCTGGATTCGATCAAGCGCGACACCATCCGCGTGCTGTCCCATGTCCAGGTCCGCCGCGAGGATCCGGTCGAGGAAGAAGCCCGTCTGCGTCGTGAAGCCGAGGAACTGGCCCAGCGCATGCAGTTCCAGCATGCCGCCGCGCCGGGTCTGGAAGCCGGCGAGCAGCAGGAGGAGGGTGCTGAAGTGGCCGTCGCCACGCCAGCCCGCAACGACATGAAACTGGGCCGCAACGAGCTGTGCTGGTGCGGTTCGGGCAAGAAGTTCAAGCACTGCCACGGACAGATCAACTGATCCAGCCGTGTCACGCTGAAACCTGAACACCGCGCCGCGACCGGGTCATCCCGTCGCGGCGTTGTTCCATTCCAAGCGCCGTTGACGAGAAAACGGCGTATTTTTTTCTAGGAGCGCTTTCATGGCTGTTGGTCTTGGTCCTTTGCCAACGTTGCACCCGGTTCCCGGTTTCGAACTCGGTATCGCCTCTGCGGGTATCAAGCGCCCGGGGCGCAAGGATGTGGTGGTGATGCGCTGCGCCGAAGGCTCCAGCGTCGCTGGCGTGTTCACCCTGAACGCGTTCTGCGCCGCCCCGGTGATCCTCGCCAAGCAGCGCGTGCAGGGCACTGTGCGTTACCTGCTGACCAACACCGGCAATGCCAACGCCGGTACCGGCGCCCCGGGCCTGGCTGCTGCCGAGCGCACCTGCGCCAAGCTGGCCGAGCTGACTGGCGTCGACGCCGGCGCCGTGCTGCCTTTCTCCACCGGTGTGATCGGCGAGCCGCTGCCGGTCGAGAAGATCGAAGGCGCGCTGCAGGCCGCTCTCGACAACCTGTCCGAGAACCACTGGGCCGAAGCCGCCACCGGCATCATGACCACCGACACCCTGCCCAAGGGCGCCAGCCGTCAGTTCCAGCATGATGGCGTGACTGTCACCGTTACCGGCATCAGCAAGGGCGCGGGCATGATTCGTCCGAACATGGCCACCATGCTCGGCTACATCGCCACTGACGCCAAGGTTGCCCCGGCGGTGCTCAAGGACCTGATCCTGGACGGTGCCAACAAGTCGTTCAACCGCATCACTATCGATGGCGACACCTCGACCAACGACTGCTGCATGCTGATCGCCACCGGCAAGGCCGATGTCGCCGAGATCACCGAGGCCAGCGGCCCGTTGTTCGAGGCGCTGAAGAAGGCAGTGTTCGAGGTGTGCATGGAGGTGGCCCAGGCCATCGTCCGTGACGGCGAAGGCGCCACCAAGTTCGTCACCGTGCAGGTCAACGGCGGCGGCAACCACCAGGAATGCCTGGACGTCGGCTACGCTGTGGCCCACTCGCCGCTGATCAAGACCGCGCTGTTCGCCTCCGACCCGAACTGGGGCCGCATCCTCGCCGCCGTCGGTCGCGCCGGTGTGCCGGAGCTCGACGTCAGCCTGATCGACGTGTTCCTCGGCGACGTCTGCATCGCCAGCAAGGGCGGCCGCAGCGCCACCTACACTGAAGATCAGGGCGCGGCCGTCATGGCCCAGGAAGAGATCACCATCCGTATCGAGCTGGGCCGTGGCCAGTGCAGCGAAACCATCTGGACCACCGACCTGTCCCACGAGTACGTGAAGATCAACGCGGAATACCGCACCTGATCGAACGCCGCCGTCCGGCCTGGCTGGACGGCGGCATCCTTCTTATCAGCGGAGTTCAAAGTTGAAACGGATTCATGTTGCCGCCGCCGTCATTCGTGGCGCGGATGGCCGGATTCTCATCGCCCGGCGTGGCGAGAGCCAGCATCAAGGCGGTCTCTGGGAGTTTCCCGGAGGCAAGGTCGAGGACGGTGAAGCCGTCGAAGTCGCCTTGGCGCGCGAGTTGCGCGAAGAGCTGGGCATCGAGGTGACCGCAGCGCGGCCACTGATCAAGATCACCCATGATTACCCGGACAAGCAGATCCTGCTGGATGTCTGGGACGTCAGCGGTTTCACCGGCGAGCCCCACGGTGCCGAAGGCCAGCCATTGGCCTGGGTGCTGCCCAGGGAGCTGCCGCAGTACGAATTCCCCGAGGCCAACCGGCCGATCGTCGCGGCGGCGCGCCTGCCGGGCGAATACCTGATCACCCCGGATGGCCTGGAAACCCCGCAACTGTTGCGCGGCATCCAGAAGGCCATTGCCAGCGGGATCAAGCTGGTGCAACTGCGTGCGCCGAACATGTACGACCCCAAGTACCGCGATGTCGCGGTGGACGCGGTCGGGCTGTGCGCGGGCAAGGCGCAACTGATGCTCAAGGGCCCACTGGAGTGGCTGGGAGACTTCCCGTCCGCCGGCTGGCACCTGACCTCGGAGCAACTGCGCAAGTACGCCGCCAATGGCCGGCCGTTCCCGAAGGATCGCTGGTTGGCGGCGTCCTGTCACAGCGTTGAAGAGCTGGCCCTGGCCGAGCAGATGGGGGTGGATTTCGTCACCCTGTCGCCGGTGCAGGCCACCCAGACCCACCCGGAGGCGCAGCCGCTGGGTTGGGAGGCTGCGCAGCAGATGATCGACGGCTTCAACAAGCCTGTGTTCCTGCTGGGGGGCGTGGGCCGGAACGAGCGCGAGCGTGCCTGGCAGGTTGGTGCACAAGGCGTGGCGGGCATCCGGGCGTTCTGGCCGGAGGCCTGAAAGTAAAACGCGGATCCTGTGGGAGTGGGTCCGCGTTGTGTCTCAGGGTTTTGCGGCAGCCTGCCAGAGGATTTCGTCGATTCCCTCGCGCCGCGCGATCAGCCGCGCCGCCACGAACAACAGATCCGACAATCGGTTGATATACGCCAACCCAACCCCCGCCAACGGCTCCAGCGCATTCAACTGCTGACACCGCCGCTCCGCACTGCGCGCAAGGCTCCGACACACATGTGCCTGCGCCACCAGCATCGAGCCCCCCGGCAGGATGAAGTTCTCCAGCGGTCCGAGTTCTTCGTTCCAGCGGTCGATGGTCGCTTCCAGCCGCTCTATCTCCGCTGAATTCAGCGCCTGGTAACTGGGCATCGCCAGCTCCCCGCCCAGATCGAAGAGACGATGCTGACAGGGTGCCAGCACCTCGATCACTTCTTCCAGCCCTTGCCCGGCCAACCCGGCCAGCAACACCCCCAACTGACTGTTCAGCGTATCCACCTCACCGATGGCCTCGATGCGCGGGTGATCCTTGGGCACCCGGCGGCCGTCGCCGAGGCCGGTCTCGCCCTTGTCGCCGGTGCGGGTGTAGATCTTTGACAGGCGAAAGCCCATGGTTCAAGACTCCAGTTTGCTCGGGCCCGGCAGCGGTGCGGCGACCAGCGGCAGGCGCAGGGTGAAGCAGGTGCCCTGGCCGGGTGTCGACTGCACTTCCATCTGGCCCTTGTGGTTGTTGGTGATGATGAAGTACGAGACGGACAGGCCAAGGCCGGTGCCCTGGCCGATCTCCTTGGTGGTGAAGAACGGCTCGAAGGTGCGCTTGCGCACCGCCTCGGGCATGCCAACACCATTGTCTTCCACCTGGATCTCCGCCCAGGGCGGGTTCAGCCGGGTACGCAGGGTAATGCGCCCAGGCTCGCGGTCATCCTCGCGCAGGTGAATGGCCTGAGCGGCGTTCTTCAGCAGGTTGAGCAGCACCTGCTCCAGCTCGTTGGCCGTGCCCGGCACCGGGCCCAGTTCAGGATCGAACTGGCGGACAATGGCCTGGCCCTTGAAGTCGAAACCGATGGCCAGATCGAAATCGTTGCCGGCGATCTCCACCGCCTGGTCGATCAGTGCCGGCAGGTCGCACGGCGCCATCTGCCGGTTGCTGCGCCGACTGAAGCTGAGCATGTGGGTGACGATCTTCGCTGCCCGGGCCCCGGCCTGCTGGATACCGTCGAGCAACTGCGGGACCTGTCGGGTCTCCAGGTACTGGTTGACCGTGGCCAGGTCGATACCGGTCTCGTTGGCGCTTTCCAGGTTTTTCGGCAGGTCCGGCGACAGGCGCCGGCGGATGTTCTGCACGTTGTGCAGGATCGCCCCCAGCGGGTTGTTGATCTCGTGGGCCATGCCCGCGGCAAGGCCGCCGACGGAGAGCATCTTTTCCGACTGCACCATCATTTCCTCCATCGACAGGCGCTGGGTGATGTCGTCGATGCGGATCACTACGCCGCGGCCGCCGCCGCCCATCAGCGGGTAAAAGGTCAGGGCATAGTGGCGGGTGTCGTCGCCGCGGGTCCAGGTTACCCGCTCGATCTTCGCCACGCGGTGCTTCTCCACGCTTTCCTTGAGCTGAGGCAGGAACGGCTTGAGCGGTTCGAAGGCGAGGAAGATCGGTTGGTTCAGTGCTTCGTCCAGCGGCGTGCCGGAGAGCGCGCTGGCTTCCTGGTTCCACTGGGTGACGTAGAGCTGTTCGTCGAGGGCGATGAGCGCCGAGGGCATGGAGTCGATGATGCTGTTCAGGTAGTTCTGGAAGCCAGTGAGTTTGCGCTCGATCTTGCTCCGTACCTGCACTTCCAGCTCCAGCTTGCGGTTGGTGTGGCGGGTTTCCTCGGCCAGGCCCTGGGCCTGGTCAAAGGCGCGCTGGAATTCGTCGCGGGCACGCTTGAGCTGCTGCTCTCGGGCCTCGATGCGCGACAGCATGGTGTTGAAGGCTTCGGCCAGGTTACCGATTTCGTCGTGGTTGCCGGGGCCGGCGCGCAGGGCGTAGTTCTCTTCTCGGGTGACCTGGCGTGTCAGTTGTTCCAACTGGTAGATCGGCTGGGTGATCAGGCGCTTGATCTGTCGGGCAATGATCATCCACAACAGCACGCTGAACACCAGGATGCCGAGGCTGGCGGTGAGGGTGCCGGTATAGAAGGCGGTGGGCAGCTCGCTGCTGGCCACCAGCAGCAGATGTCCGGGTGGGCTGCCTGCGCGTGGCAGGCGCACTAGTTGGGTGCTGCGGAACTCGGTGAGGCGCCAGCCTTCGATATTGCGGAAATGCTTGGGCAGAGCGATTGGCTCGCCATGCTGCAGTTGTGCCATCAGCTTGCCGTCGGTGCCATACAGCGCGGCAGCCCGTAGCGGAGAGTAGGTATCCAGCTCATCCAGCAGGCGGTTCGCCGCTTCCGGCGAGTCGGTGGCCTCTTGTGCCATCTGCGGGTTGGACACCAGCCGGCCGATGGTCTGCAAGGCTTGCGGGGCCATGGCTTCCTGGGAAATCCAGTAGGCGGCGCTGATGAAGGTGAGGTTGGCCACCAGCAGGATGGTGATCAGCAGTACCAGCAGGGCGGCCAGCAGTTTCTGGCCGACCGGCAGGTTTTCCAGGCGTTCGCGCAAGGGCATGGTGAAGGCGTGGTCCTGTGGGTAAGGGGGCAGGGTAACGCTGCCCTCAGTCGCTGGGCAAACCTTGGCCGTCGAGGTGTTCGACCAGGCGGCGATAGAGCCGTTCCAGGTGCGGCAGCGGATGACCGTGGCGGGTTGCGCTGCGGCAGGCATGACCGAGCAGGTAGTGGATCTCGGTGCGGCGGCCGTTGCGTACGTCCTGGTACATCGAAGAGTAGTTGGCCGCGGTGGCCTGGATAACCCGATGCACTTCGCTTTCCAGGTCTTCGGCGGCTTGCGGCTGGCCGCAGGTCTGGAGCAGTTCGGCGAGTTCGGCGCACAGCGTGGCGACTTCGCAGTGATGCTCGGCGAGGCCGCCGTTGCGGCAGTCGTAGAGCACGGTCAGCGGGTTGATCGCGCAGTTCAGGGCCAGCTTGCGCCACAGGCGGGTGAGGATGTCCGGGGTCCATTCGTGGGGAATGCCGGCGTCGGCAAGGTCGTCGAGCCAGGAGGGTGCCAGTGGATTGGCCGGATCGCCCAGCCAGTTGAAGCCGTGGCCGGCGAAATTCACCTGCCAGTCCCGTTCGCGGAACGCGCCTTCGGTGCTGGAGGCGAACACGCAGCGGGCCAGCGGTACGCGGGCGGCGACGTCATCCTGGCTGCCGAGGCCGTTCTGCAGCAGGATCAGCTCGGCGTCCGCGCTCAAGCGGCGGGCGATGCTGGCCACCGCCTTTTCCGCGTCGTAGGCCTTGCAGGCCAGCAACAGGCGCTTGATCGGCGCCGGGTCGGCGACGGTCTGCGCCTCGATGGCGAAGGTCTGCGCGTGGCCCTGTTCGACCAGGGTCAGGCCACCGGCGGTCCGGTAATCGTGCAGGCGCTGTTCGTCGCGCAGGATCAGGCGGACCGTCTTGCCCGCGCGCGCCAGGCGGCAGGCCCACAGGCTGCCGAGGCTTCCGGCGCCGAGAATATGCCAGGTGCTGCTCATCAGCGTTTCGCAACCGTTTATAATGAGCCCGCATTTTAACCGTCAAACCCCGGTGCGCTCCATCGCGCTTCCTTGCACAGAAGCGCCAGCGCGCCTTTTATTTTTTGGAGAAGGGTATGCCGTCGTTCGACGTGGTATCGGAACTGGACAAGCACGAAGTCAAGAACGCGGTGGACAACGCCGTCAAGGAGCTCGATCGCCGCTACGATCTGAAGGGCAAGGGCACTTTCGAGTTCAAGGAAAAGGAACAGACCGTACTGATGACCGCCGAGGCGGAGTTCCAGCTCGAAGCGATGCTGGACATCCTGCGGTTGGCCCTGGTCAAGCGCAAGATCGACGCGAAGAGCCTGGAGGTCAAGGATGCCTATGCTTCCGGCAAGGAAATGAAGCAGGAAGCCGTGTTCAAGGAAGGTATCGATAAAGAATTGGCGAAGAAGATCGTCGCCCATATCAAGGACGCCAAGCTCAAGGTCCAGGCCGCCATCCAGGGCGAGCAGATTCGTGTCACCGGCAAGAAGCGCGACGACCTGCAGGAATGCATTGCCGCCCTGCGCGCCAAGGAATTCGACCTGCCGCTGCAGTTCAACAATTTCCGCGACTGACGGCCTTGCTTCGGGAACCTTGGCGTTTTGATGGCGTCCGAGGTTCCCGGAGTCGCTGAATCGTTTGCGGCCCCATTTTTCTGCTTATTGCCGCACTAGGAGGGCACATGGATTTGAATGCAGAGGTCGATCAACTGGTCAGGACTTCGCAGACCTGGATCCCGTTGATCATGGAGTACGGCAGTCGCCTGGCCCTGGCGCTGATCACTCTGGCCATCGGCTGGTGGCTGATCAACAAGGTCACCGCGAAACTGGGCAAGCTGCTGTCCCTGCGCAATGCCGACCTGGCGCTGCAAGGCTTCATCAGCACCCTGGCCAACATCATCATGAAGGTGCTGCTGTTCGTCAGCGTGGCCTCGATGATTGGTGTGGAAACCACCTCGTTCGTCGCTGCCATCGGTGCCGTCGGCCTGGCCATCGGTCTGGCCCTGCAGGGCAGCCTGGCGAACTTCGCCGGTGGCGTGCTGATCCTGCTGTTCCGTCCGTTTCGCCTGGGCGACTGGATCGAGGCGCAGGGTGTCAGCGGTACCGTGGACAGTATCCAGATCTTCCACACCGTCCTGCGCACCGGCGACAACAAGACGGTGATCGTGCCCAATGGCAACCTGTCCAACGGCATCATCACCAACTACAACCGCCAGCCGACCCGCAAGGTGGTGTTCGATGTCGGCGTCGACTACGAAGCCGACTTGCAGAAAGCGCGCAACGTCCTGCTCGACCTGGCAAAGAACGACCCGCGGGTACACAAGGACCCGGCGCCACAGGCGGTAGTCGCGACCCTGGGCGACAGCGCCATCACCGTTTCCCTGCGCATCTGGGTGAACACCGCGGACTACTGGGACGTGATGTTCATGCTCAACGAGCATGCCCGTGACCGCCTGAAGAGCGAGGGGATCGACATTCCCTTTCCGCAGCGGGTGATTCGCGTGGTGCAGGACGCGGCCGTCCAGTAACACCTTGTGGGAGCGGGTGAGCCCGCTCTCACAGGCGACCGTGTCGCTCCACCCATTACACTTCTTCACCTCTTCCCCCTATCGACCCGCAGGGCTTTTCTGGCATACAAGCCGGTCTCGTTTCCTTCTGCCGGCCGCCCCATGACCCCGCTGATCCCCATCACCCCGTTCAGGGCCCTGTGCTTCGCCCTGACCCTGGCCCTGTTCGAACTGCTCACCTACCTCGCCAGCGACGTGGTCATGCCTGCCATGCCCCAGGTAGTGACCGACCTGAACGCCAGCCCCGAGTACATTCCTCACGCCTTGAACCTGTACCTGCTTGGTGGCGTGCTCCTGCAATGGCTGATCGGCCCGCTGGCCGATCGCTATGGCCGGCGCCCACTGCTGCTCGGCGGGTGCGCGTTCTTCTGCCTCATGTGCCTGGCCGCCTTCTGGGCCGATGGCATCGAAGTGTTCAACCTGTTGCGCCTGCTCCAAGGCATCGGCCTGGGCTTCGTGGTCACGGTCAGCTACCCGGCGCTGAACGAGGCGTTCAGCGAGGCGGACGCGGTGCGGATGATGGCGCTGCTGGCGAACATCGCCCTGCTTTCGCCATTGCTCGGTCCATTGGTGGGCACGCTGCTGCTGGAATGGGTGTCGTGGCGCTGGCTGTTCGTGTTGTTCGGCATCACCGCCGTGGTCGCGTGGGTTGCCCTGTACCGCTTCATGCCGGAAACCCTTGGCGTGGAGCGCCGTGATGGCTCGCGCCTGGACTTTCAGCCGATCCATCTGCTGCCGTTGCTCTCGGGCTATGCGCAATTGCTTGGCAACCGGCGTTTCGTGGCCGGCAGCGCCGCACTGGGCTTGATCGGCCTGCCGCTGATCGGCTGGATCGGCCTGTCGCCGGTGTTGTTGATCCATGACGAGGGGCTTAGCACCCTGGCCTATGCCATGTGGCAATTGCCAGTGTTCGGTGGGCTGATCCTGGGCAACCTGATCATCAATCGGATTGCCGACCGCTATCCGTTGACATCGTTGGTGCGCGGCGCGCTGGGGCCGTTCCTGACAGGGCTGGTGGTGGCGTTGTTGTCCACCTGGCTCTACCCGAGCGTACCGAGCCTGGTGGTCGGTCTGTCGATCTATGCTCTGGGGCTGGGCATCGGCAACGCCGTGTTGTACCGCATGACACTGTTCAGCAGCGAACAGAGCAAGGGCCTGGTGTCGGCGATGTTGGGGATGATCACTATTGCCCTGCTGGGCCTGGGCGGTGCGGTGATGGCGATGTTCGGCGCTGGCGCCAGCTTGCTGGCGTTCGCCGTGGCATCAAGCGTGGCCGGCGTGCTGGCGCTGTGGCCGTTACGGACGGTATTGCGCGAAGGCGCGACGCAGCCCTGAATCAGGGCTGCTGCTGTTCGCTGGCGGGGGCGGTGACGGGTTGTTCCACCGGTTGTACCGGCTCCTTGTCGCCACGACTCTCCTGATGCCAATGCAGGGCGATCAGGATCAGGGTCGGCACACCGAGCAGCGCGGTGATCAGGAAGAAATCGTGGTAGCCAAACTTCTCCACCAGGACGCCCGAGTAGCCGCCGATCAGGCGCGGCAACAGCAGCATGATCGAGCTGAGCAGGGCGTACTGGGTTGCGGAGAACTTCAGGTTGGTCAGGCTCGACAGGTAGGCGACGAACGCCGAGGTGGCCAGGCCCGAGCTGAAGTTGTCGAGGGAAATGGTCACCACCAGCATTTCCACGTTCGGACCCATGTCGGCCAGCATCAGGAACAGGATGTTGGTGGCCGCCGAGGCCACACCACCGATGAACAGGATCGGCAGGATACCGAAGCGCACGATCAGCAGGCCGCCGACACCGGCGCCGAGCAGGGTCATGACCAGGCCGAAGATCTTGCTGATACTGGCGATCTGGTCCTTGGTGAAGCCTTGGTCGATGTAGAAAACGTTGGCCATCACGCCCATCACGGTGTCGGACATGCGGTAGGTGGCGATCAGCCCAAGCAGCAGCAGGGCCTGCCAGCGGTAGCGGTGGATGAAGTCGTTGACCGGAGTCAGTACTGGCGCCAGGCCGCGACGACCCATGGCCGAGAGGCACAGGCAGGTCAGGGTGGTGTAGAGGATGGCACGCAGGAAGGCGCGGTCTTCCAGGAGCAGGTCGAGCAGGCTGACTCCCTCGAACAGCACGCTGGCGAAGTCGGTGTTGTACAGCTGAGTGAACATCGCCGGTACCGAGACCAGCAGCACGATCAACACGAATACCGACATCAGCTGGTGGGCAAAGCCGTAGCGCGCGGCCTGCAGTTGCGTGCGCAGCGACACCGGGGGTTCGCGCATCAGCAGGGTGGTCAACACGGCGGGCAGCATCATCACGCCGAACAGCACGTAGGTGCCGGTCCAGGCCTTGTGCATGTAGCTGAAACCGGTGGAGCCGAACCATTCGGCGAAGAACAGGGCGCCTGCGGTGGCGAGCAGGGCGGCGACCCGGTAGCCGGCCATGTAGCTGGCGGCGAGGGCGGCCTGGCGCTGGTCGTCGGCGATTTCCAGGCGGTAGGCGTCGACGGCGATGTCCTGGGTGGCGGAGGCGAAGGCTACCAGCACCGCCAGGGCGATCAGCCAGGACAGGTGTTTCTGCGGATCGCAGAAACCCATGCCGATCAGGCCGATGACCACCAGCAACTGCGAGAGCACCAGCCATGAGCGACGACGGCCGAGCTTGCCGAGCAAGGGCAGGCGCCATTGATCGAGCAGCGGCGACCAGACCCACTTGAATGCGTACGCCAGGCCGATCAGGCTCGCGTAGCCGATGGTCTCGCGGGCCACACCGGCCTCGCGCAGCCATACCGACAGGGTCGAGAACACCAACATGTAAGGCAGACCGGCGGCGAAGCCGAGCAGCAGGAGCACCACGGTCGACGGGCTGGCATAGGCAGCGAGCGCAGCGCGCCAGGTTTTACGGGGCATGGGCCAACATCTGCCTCAAGATTACGAACACAAAGCGCGCACTCTAACTGGTGTGATCCATCGGACGCCAGCCATGGCGCGACATATCGACGCGATTATTGCGCAGGCTGACCCCTTCGGCACGCAGGCGTGCCCTTTGCTCATCGCCCGAAGGCGTGCCTTGCTGAAGGCTGAGCCGACCGCCGGCACCCAGCACCCGATGCCAGGGCAGGCGGGTGTCCGGCGGCAACTGGCTCAGCGTACGCCCGACCCAGCGCGCGGCACGGCCCAGCCCAGCCATTTGCGCCAGTTCACCGTAGCTGGTGACCTTGCCGGACGGAATCTGGTTCAGCACCAGGTAAAGCGCCGTTCGTCGGGCTTCGACGCTTTCCTGGGTCATGTCGCCAGTGCCCGTCATCCGTGGCGCTCCGGGATGGCTGACACGTTTACGTAACAATTGGGAATTGAACTCATTGGCATTGGTCGGGTCTGTCCTTGCTCTGGTACTGGGCATCCGGATAATGCCCGACTTTTTTCGCGAACCTGAATTGCAGTACTGCCTATGTATTCTAGAACCCTGTTGTGCCTTGCATTGGTCGGCGTGAGTGCGCCGGCTCTCGCCGATACCGTGTGGATGAAGAACGGTGACCGCCTGAGTGGCAAGATCAAGGTGTTCGATGGTGGCAAGCTGCTTCTGCAGACTCCTTATGGCGGCTCGATCGCGCTGGACTGGAAGCAGGTCAAGACCCTCGAGAGCGACCAGGAACTGCTGGTCAAGCAGGACGAGTACAGCGGCGAGCGGGCCAAGTCGTTGCAGGCTGCCGAGCAGGGCAAGGTGACCCTGGCCAATGGCGAGGCGCCGAAGACCGTCGAACTGGCGAGCATCCAGCAGATCATGAAGCCCAAGCCGGTGGTCGAAGACCTGGTGTGGAAGGGTAATGTCGACCTGGCGCTGGACTACAAGCGTGCCGAGACCAACACCGACGACTACGACGTCGATTTCAAGACCTCCGCCCGCCATGGCCGCTGGCGGCACAGTGCGGAAGGCGAGTACAACCGCGACAGCAAGGACGACGTCACCACCACCAACAACTGGAGCGCCGAATACGCGCTGGACCGCTTCATTACCGACAAATGGTTTTGGCAGGGTCGCCTGGAATACAAGCGTGACCACATCGAGGACCTGGCTCGCCAGCGTACCGTGGGTACCGGCCCGGGCTACCAGTTCTGGGATGACGAGTTGGGCGCCTTCTCCCTCGGTTCGCTGCTCAACCGCACCGACTACGAATATGCCGACGGCGGCAAGGACAACTTCTATTCCATTGGCATGAAGTGGAACTACAACCGCTTCCTGATTGGCAAGACCGTCGAGCTGTTTACCAATGGCGAAGTCGGCCGGCCGCTGGGCAATGTCGCCGACTACAGCCTGGATGCCGAGGTCGGCCTGCGCTACAAGGTTACCGAATGGGCGTCGCTCAATCTCAAGGCGGAGAAGGACATCATCCGTGGTACCAGTGACAGCGACCTGGACAAGACCCGCTACACCGCCGGCTTCGGCGTGACCTGGTAAGCCCCTTGGCAGCGGCAGGTGATAATGATTAGCTTGTCGTCATCACCGCCCGCGCCGGGCGGCCTCTTTCCAGGAGTCCAGACGTGAGCGCCACCGTTGCCAGGCAAGCCCGAGAACTGCTGCTCAAGGAGTACCGCGGGGTACTCTCGACCCATTCCAAGTCTATGCCCGGCTTTCCGTTCGGCTCCGTGGTGCCGTACTGTCTGGACGCCGACGGCAATCCGCTGATCCTCATCAGCCGCATCGCCCAGCACACCCACAACCTGCAGAAGGACCCAAAGTGCTCGCTGCTGGTGGGTGAGCGTGGCGCCGAGGATGTTCAGGCGGTGGGCCGCCTGACCGTGCTGGCCGAGGCGCGCAAGCTGGAGGACGTTTCGTCCATCGAGGCGGCTGCCGAGCGCTACTACCGATATTTCCCTGATTCGCGCAACTACCACAGCGCCCATGATTTCGACTTCTGGGTCCTGCAACCAGTGCGTCATCGCTACATTGGCGGCTTTGGCGCGATCCACTGGATCGACCAGCTGACCTTGGCCAATCCGTTCGCTGGCAAGGCCGAACTGAGCATGGTGGAACACATGAACGGCGACCATGCCAAGGCCATCGCCCACTATGTGACCCTGAGCGGCCTGCCGGATGCGCAACCGGCGCAACTGGCCGGGATCGACAGCGAGGGCATGCACCTGCGCATTGGCCAGGCGTTGTACTGGCTGGCGTTCCCGGAGCCTTGCAACACGCCGACACAAGTTCGCGAGGCCTTGGTTTTGCTGGCTCACGCCGAACAATGGCCACAACCTCAGGCCGCCGAGGCTTGAAATTGCCAGCTAAAGTTACCATCTGAGGTCTATTGGAAGATGTCTTCCGCTGAGGAACCCTCGATGCGTGCTTTTCTACTGCTGTTTCTGGTTTTCCCGATCCTGGAGCTGTATGCCTTCTTCAAGGTGAGCAGCGCCATCGGCTTCTTTCCGGCGTTGCTGCTGATCTTCGCCGGCTCCGCCCTGGGCTTGCTGGTGGTGCGCGTCGCCGGCCTGGCAACGGCCCTGCGTACCCGTGACAGCCTGCAGCGCGGTGAAATGCCGGCCGAGGAGATGTTCCATGGCCTGATGCTGGCGCTGGGTGGTGGCTTGCTGCTGATCCCGGGCTTTATCAGTGACGTGTTCGGCCTGATCCTGTTGCTGCCATTCGTTCGCCGCCTGCTCGGCCGCAAGCTGCGTGAGCGAGCGGAGGCCCAGGCTATGCGTCAGCGCGCCTTTGCCGAAGACGCGTTCAGCACTCAGCCGGGCGCGCCGGGGCGTAATCCGCGGCAGCCAAATGTGATCGAAGGTGATTACGAGCGTCGCGACTCCTGATCTGCATTGGTATGAAAAACGGCCCTTCGCGGGCCGTTTTTCATTCTTGCAGGTTCATTTCAAAAAAAAACATTTGCGAGCCTTGTAATCGCGAAGGCCGCCCCTATGTATGGGTCACCGCAAGGTTTCTGGGCATCCGCACCAGACAAGACATACGTGGCCCGCCCTGCGGACCACGACCGGCGAAGCCGGAATGCATCCACCCGCCGGTACCGAAACCGGCCGATGAAAACCACAATCAGGAGAGATCGACAATGAAGCTTCGTCCTCTGCATGACCGCGTCGTTATCCGCCGCAGCGAAGAAGAATCGAAAACCGCTGGCGGTATCGTTCTGCCAGGCTCGGCCACCGAGAAGCCAAACCGTGGCGAAGTCGTCGCTGTTGGCGCCGGTCGCGTCCTGGACAACGGTGAAGTGCGCGCGCTGGCCGTGAAAGTGGGTGACAAAGTGGTTTTCGGCCCTTACTCGGGCAGCAACACTGTGAAAGTTGACGGCGAAGACCTGCTGGTAATGAGCGAGAACGAAATCCTCGCCGTTATCGAAGCTTGATTCCGCTGGTTTCCCGTTACTCCAAAGTATTCAAGGATTAAACGATCATGGCTGCTAAAGACGTAAAATTCGGCGATTCCGCCCGCAAGAAAATGCTCGTTGGTGTCAACGTTCTGGCTGACGCGGTAAAAGCGACCCTGGGCCCGAAAGGCCGCAACGTGGTCCTGGCCAAGAGCTTCGGTGCTCCGACCATCACCAAGGACGGCGTTTCCGTCGCCAAAGAGATCGAGCTGAAAGACGCCTTCGAAAACATGGGCGCCCAGCTGCTGAAAGACGTTGCCTCCAAGGCCAACGACGAAGCCGGTGACGGCACCACCACCGCTACCGTTCTGGCCCAGGCCATCGTCAGCGAAGGCCTGAAATCGGTTGCCGCCGGCATGAACCCGATGGACCTGAAGCGCGGCATCGACAAGGCCACCCTGGCCATCGTCAAGGAACTGAAAGCCCTGTCCAAGCCATGCGCCGACTCCAAGGCCATCGCCCAGGTAGGTACCATCTCCGCCAACTCCGACAACTCCATCGGCGACATCATTGCCGAAGCCATGGAAAAAGTCGGTAAAGAAGGCGTGATCACCGTTGAAGAAGGCTCGGGCCTGGAAAACGAGCTGTCGGTCGTAGAAGGCATGCAGTTCGACCGTGGCTACCTGTCTCCGTACTTCGTCAACAAGCCGGACACCATGGTTGCCGAGCTGGAAGGCCCGCTGCTGCTGCTGGTCGACAAGAAGATCTCCAACATCCGCGAACTGCTGCCAGTCCTGGAAGCCGTTGCCAAGTCCGGTCGTCCGCTGCTGATCGTGGCTGAAGACGTCGAAGGCGAAGCACTGGCGACCCTGGTCGTCAACAACATGCGCGGCATCGTCAAGGTCGCTGCGGTCAAGGCGCCTGGCTTCGGCGACCGCCGCAAGGCCATGCTGCAGGACATCGCCGTCCTGACCGGCGGTACCGTGATCTCCGAGGAAATCGGCCTGAGCCTGGAATCGGCTACCCTGGAGCACCTGGGCAACGCCAAGCGCGTCACCCTGTCCAAGGAAAACACCACCATCATCGATGGCGCTGGTGCCGAGTCCGACATCGAAGCACGCGTCAAGCAGATCCGTGCCCAGATCGAAGAAACTTCCTCCGACTACGACCGTGAAAAACTGCAAGAGCGTCTGGCCAAGCTGGCTGGCGGTGTTGCCGTGATCAAGGTCGGTGCCGGCACCGAAGTTGAAATGAAAGAGAAGAAAGCCCGCGTTGAAGACGCCCTGCACGCTACCCGCGCAGCCGTCGAAGAAGGCGTGGTGCCTGGCGGTGGTGTTGCCCTGGTTCGTTCGCTGCAAGCGATCGCTGACCTGCGTGGCGACAACGAAGACCAGAACGTCGGTATCGCCCTGCTGCGTCGCGCTGTTGAAGCGCCACTGCGCCAGATCGTTGCCAACGCCGGCGACGAGCCAAGCGTCGTGGTCGACAAAGTCAAGCAAGGTTCGGGCAACTTCGGTTACAACGCTGCTACCGGCGAGTATGGCGACATGATCGAAATGGGCATCCTGGACCCAGCCAAGGTTACCCGTTCCGCGCTGCAGGCAGCTGCTTCGATCGGCGGTCTGATGATCACCACCGAAGCCATGGTTGCCGACCTGCCGGAAGACAAGGCTGCCGGTGGCATGCCTGACATGGGCGGCATGGGCGGTATGGGTGGCATGGGCGGCATGATGTAAGCCAGCCTCACCCTGCTGCAAAAAAGAGCCCCGCTAGATGCGGGGCTTTTTTTTGGTTCTTCACGGAATACCGGGAAGCTTTGGGTTTAGTGGCGGAATCGGTATCGCGAGCTTATCCATTGCGGGCGGCGAAGCCACCGGTCCCTTCCGCCTCTACGGCGGGTCCATTTTGTCTTGGCAAAATAGACGAAAACCGCTTGCTCCTGCATCCGGCCCTGCGCTGCGCTCCGGGTCCCCTCCCTCCGGCGCCTGACGTCGCGAGTTACGGGTGACGACACGAAAGATCCATCTTCGAAAACAAGATCGGCATCGATAGCCCAACATAACAAGACGCCGCGCTCTTGCTTTTGCTCTTGGTGCGCGAAGGTTCAGACGCCGCAAATTGCGACCTCAGCCGGCCGAGTGGAGGTGTCTTGCGGAGGCAGGTGCGCAGCACCCTTCGGCGAAGCCGAAGCGCGAGGTGAAGACTTGCGAAGCAAGTCGTAGGCCGCGGGCCCACGCAAGGCGCCGGAAGGAGGGGACCCGGAGCGAAGCGCAGGGCCGGCTGTGGGAGCGGGCGGTTTTCGTCCATTTTGCCGCAACAAAATGGACCCGCCGTAAAGGCGGAAGGGGCCGGTGGCGTCACCGCCCGCAATGGATAAGCTCGCGACACCGACACCGAACATTCAACCCCCAAGTTTCCCGATATACCGTGAAGAACCTTTTTTTGCCTGTTTCAGCAGGACCGAAAGCTCGACACGGGTCCTATTTCTTATCCTGCCTGCGCAACTTTGCTTGCTTCAGTGCTTTCGACCGGCGCTTTGCGACGGTAAATCACCAGGTAATAGCACCCCAGCCCGATCAACCAGCAGAACACCGCCGTCCATACGTTGTGCGAGAAGAAATGCGCCCCTTGCATCATGCGCCCGACCGAGAACACTGTGCCCAGGGCAAAGGCGAACGCCAGGGCTGCCTTGGCCATGCGCGGACGGCGATCACGCAGGACGAAGAACAGCGCGAACAAGGTGAAACCGGTGGCGGCATGCCCACCGGGCCAGCAACGACCAGGCTTGTCGGTCTGCGGGCGGGCTTCCAGCAGCTTGCTGTAGGTTTCCTTGCCACCGAACTCACTCAGGCTCCACGGGCACTGCACTGCGGTTACCGCCTTGAGCGGGGTGACGAAAGCGGTGGCCAGGCCCAGCGACAGTACCAGGCAACCCAGCTCGCGGCGGATCGGCTTCAGGCGTTGCAGGACGAAGCTTGCGACAAAACCGACAATGGCGAACACGCTGAAAGCGATGACCACCTGCTTGGCGCGGTCGTGCAGGATATCTTCGAGGAAGTAGCTGTGACGGCCGATGAATTGCCCGGCGCTGTGGTCGTAGAACAGATTGGCCAGGATCATGTCCAGGTCGGTCAGTTCCAGCAGCATCAGAATCAAGGCGGTAAACAGCGGAATGCCCAACACGATCCAGGGGTTGAGCGGGCGGGAAGGGCGGAAATCGTTGGCTTCAGGCATGGGTAATCCTGGGTGGACGGGAGACGACCGACGATTCTCTACCTCGCCACATGCGCCATTCGTGAATCTGTCGTGAAAAAAACGTCAGGTGACAATATCGGCCGAATACCCTAGCAGCTTGTCTACTATGACCGTAAGCTGCGCCACCTGAAGGCCATAGCAGAAGCAGAGAGGGAGCCATGCGCATTCTACTGGTTGAAGACAACCGCGATATCCTGGCCAACCTGGCCGATTACCTGGGGCTCAAAGGCTACACCGTGGACTGTGCCCAGGACGGCTTGTCCGGCCTGCACCTGGCCGCTACCGAGCATTACGACCTGATCGTTCTCGACATCATGTTGCCCGGCATCGACGGCTACACCCTGTGCAAGCGATTGCGCGAAGACGCCCGCCGCGACACGCCGGTGATCATGCTCACCGCTCGCGACCAGCTCGACGATCGCCTGCAGGGTTTCCGCTCCGGTGCCGACGATTACCTGCTCAAGCCGTTCGCCTTGTCCGAGCTGGCCGCGCGCATCGAAGCGGTGCTGCGTCGGGCCCAGGGGGGCGGGCGCCGTAGCCTGCAGGTGGGCGACCTGAGCTACGACCTCGATACCCTGGAAGTCACCCGTCAGGGCCGTCACCTCAAGCTCAACCCGGTCGGCTTGAAGCTGCTGGCGGTGCTGATGCAGAAAAGCCCCCACGTCCTGCGCCGCGAAGTCCTGGAAGACGCCCTGTGGGGAGATGACTGCCCGGACAGCGACAGTCTGCGCAGCCATGTTCACCAATTGCGTCAGGTGATCGACAAGCCGTTCGACAAACCGCTGTTGCACACTGTCCATGGCGTCGGCTATCGCCTGGCCGAGGGGCGTGATGGAGTTTAAGCAGAGTCTTGCGCAGCGGATCATCATTGCTTTTGCTCTGATGAGCGCACTGGTGGCCGGAGCGTTCGCCTTCGGCATTGTCGCCACGGTGCACCTGGTTGAGGAGCGGCTGATTTCCTCGGTGCTCGGTGGTGATCTGCAACGTCTGCTGCTGATGGACAACGTCAGTGAGTGGAGCCACCGGCCGCGACCGGACCAGCTCTTCTATTACAGTGGCGGGCGTGACGATTTCGCCCTGCCATCGGACCTGCGTCACCTGAATCCCGGTTTCCACGAGGTATTTCGCGAACACCTGTCGTACCACGCCATGGTCGAGGTGGTGGATGGTCGGCGTTACGTGCTGCTGCAGGACCAGAGTGATTTCGAGGAGCGCGAACGGGTGCTCTTCGCCGTAGTGGTGGTGGGCTTCGTGCTCAGCCTGGCCCTGGCGGTGTTCCTCGGCTGGATTCTGGCCCGCCGGGTCATGGCGCCGGTCGTGCGCCTGGCGCGTCAGGTTCGCCATCGTGACCAGTTGCTCGGCTTGGCGCCGCCGCTGGCGCCGGACTATGCCGCCGATGAAGTGGGTCAGCTGGCGGTTGCCTTCGATGCCACCCTGGGCCGCTTGCGCGATGCGTTGAATCGCGAGCGGTTGTTCACCAGTGATGTCAGCCACGAACTACGCACGCCGTTGATGGTGCTGGCCACATCCTGCGAACTGTTGATGGAGAACCCCGCTCTCGAAGGCCGGGCCCGTACCCAGGTGGAGCGCATTGCCCGCGCCACCGAGGAAATGCGCGAACTGGTGAAGACCTTCCTGATGCTCGCCCGTGCCCAGCGCGATGAAGGCGCGGTGGCCTCACAGACGACGCTGAAAGAGGTCGGTGACGAACTGGTCGGAGTCTGGCGCGACACCATCGAGCAGAAAGGTCTGAAGCTCAGCTTCGTGGTCAACGAAACATCGTCCACTCTCTACAACGCCACATTCCTCCAGTCGGTCATGGGCAACCTGCTGCGCAACGCGGCCCATTACACCGACCATGGCTTCATCCGCCTGACGATCGAAGCCAGCAGCTTTACCGTCGAGGACAGCGGTGTCGGTATCCCCGAGGAACAACGCGAAGCGATGTTCCAACCGTTCGTCCGCGGTGGCGAAAAGCGCGGTGAGGGGCTTGGGCTCGGCCTCTCGCTGGTTCAACGGATCTGTGATGATCAAGGCTGGGTGGTGACCCTCAGTGAAACCCGACCCCATGGCTGCCGCTTCCATGTCAGCCTGGGTGACAAAGGGCTGTCGCCGGACCTCTGAGGCCGGCGCGGCGCCTGTAATTCTTTGTAAAAAACTGTTCTTATGCCTTACATATTTTTCACACATGCATGACCTGACGGCAACGTTGCCCCATGTAACGTGGCGCTCATTGCCGTCAGGAGACTATTCATGTCCAACCCTACCAAGCTTGAATTTTCCGATAAGTACGACCAGCAGCACGCCCAGCAGTACTTCGAAAAACACCACGCCAGTTTTTCCCGGCGTATGTCCCATAACCGTGACGAGCAATTGGCACGCCGTGCGCTGACCCTGGCCGGCGAGCCCGGCCTGGTTCTCGACTTGCCGTGCGGAGCAGGTCGCTTCTGGCCATTGCTGGCCGAGAAACCCAACCGCGTGATCATCGGTGCCGACAATTCCGCGGCCATGCTGGAAACCGCTTGCCGCTCGCAGTCGCCCGAGGTCGTGAAACGGGTACGTCCCTTGCAGACTTCTGCATTCGATATCGATCTGCCCGACAACGCCGTCGATAGCATCTTCTGCATGCGTCTTTTCCACCATATCGGCGAAGCACCTCACAGAATGCAAATTCTCAAGGAATTTCAAAGAGTTACCCGTGATAGCGTGATTCTCTCGTTGTGGGTGGATGGTAATTTCAAGGCCTGGCGCCGAAAAAAACTCGAAGACCAGCGTATCGCCCGTGGTGAGACCGGGAGTTACCAGAACCGCTTTGTGTTACCGGCTGCTACGGTCGAAGAAGAATTCAAGGCCGCCGGCTTCCGGATTCAGGAACGAATGGACTTCCTGCCGTTCTATGCGATGTGGCGAGTCTATGTATTGCGAAAAGGTTGAAAACTATGGATGTGGCAAGCGCGGACCGGACCTCCGGCACTGATCAATTCGAGTATTTCTGGCAGCAGCAGGGCGAATGGGTCGAGGAACCCAACCAGCGTCGTGGTGGCGAAAGTGGCGTACAGCGCCTGCGCGATGATCGCGGACACCTGCTTTATGCCAAGCGCCAGGTCGGGCATATCTATCGCAGCGTGCTGCATCCCTTCGGTCGCCCTACCGTGTTGCGCGAATACGAAGCCCTGCACAGTTTCGAACAGCTCGGCGTGCGCGTGCCGCATATCGTCTATTGCGGCGTCGAGCGTGATGCCGACCGCCAGTGGCGGGCATTACTGATCAGCGAGGCGCTGGACGGGTTCGAGGAAATTGACGTCTGGTACGCCAAAGGTGGTCGCGAGCGCTACGGCGAAGTGCTGCACGAGCGAATCCTCGAGGATCTGGCGCGCAATCTGGCGCGTATGCATCTGGGGCATTGGCAGCATGGTTGCCTGTACGCCAAGCATGTCTTCGTCAAGGTGGTGGGCGAGGGTGAGGAGGCTCGCGCCGAAGTGGCGCTGCTGGATCTTGAGAAATGCCGTCGGCGGATCAGCAAGCACAAGGCCGCCGCCAACGATCTGCGTCAATTGCGCCGCCATTCGTCGTTCAGCGATGCCGACTGGGAAAAGCTGCTCTACTTTTACCGTATGGCGTTTGGCAGCGCGGTCAAAGGTTTAGAGTGATGAAACTAGAAATAGCTCGAAGTTTGTTTCTCTTGGCTGCCCTGGCTACCGCGACCGTTGCAGTCGCCGCCTGGGAAGAGCCACGCCCGGGTGTGATCAATGCGTCCGCGTCGTTGACGCATTGCCCATTGCCGCGAGCGGTGAAACCGCAGGTCGATGCCAAGCCCGACCACGACCTGCTGCTGTTTCTGTTCGGTATGAGCCAGGGGTTGCGTGCCCAGGGCTGAACAGGGTGAGTTGCAATTGAAAAGGCCCCGTCCATGGATGGGGCCTTTTGCTGTATGGGGTTTGAGGTTCGAGAGAACGGTATCAAATTGCCGGCTGCTCTAGCGCTTTCACGTCATCCTTGCGCGCCAGCAACGTATACACACACGGCAATACGAACAGCGTGAACAGCGTACCCACCGACATCCCCGTGGCAATCACCATCCCGATATCGAACCGGCTCACCGCCCCCGCCCCCGTGGCGATGATCAGCGGCACCATGCCGAACACCATCGCCGCCGTGGTCATCAGTACTGGCCGCAGGCGGATTGCCGCTGCTTCCTCGATTGCCTCGCGTGCCGACAGGCCTTTTTGCTCACGCAACTGGTTGGCGAACTCGACGATCAGGATGCCGTGCTTGCTGATCAGGCCGATCAGCGTCACGAGGCCGACCTGGGTGTAGATGTTCAGACTCGACAGGCCGAGGAACAGCGGGATCAGCGCACCGCAGATCGACATCGGCACCGTCACCAGGATCACCAGCGGGTCGCGGAAACTCTCGAACTGCGCCGCCAGGACCAGGAAGATGATCGCCAGGGCCAGGCCGAAGGTCACCCACAACGCACTGCCTTCCTGCACGTACTGGCGCGCCGCGCCGCCGTAGTCGAAGGCGAAGCCGGCTGGTGCTTCCTCCTGGGCGATGTTGCGCACGGTGTCGATGGCTTCGCCCATGCTGACCACCGGGAAGCCGGAGATGATTGCCGAGTTGAGCTGCTGGAACTGGTTGAGCTGGCGCGGACGGGCGCGGTCGGTGACGGTGATCAGGGTCGACAGTGGCAGCATCTGTCCGTCCTGGTTCTTCACGTAGTAGTTGTTCAGCCAGTCCGGGTTGTCGCGGTAGGCCCGCTCGACCTGGGCGATCACCTTGTAGCTGCGTCCGTCGATGGTAAAGCGGTTGATCTCGGCCTCGCCCAGCAGGGTCGCCAGGGTGCTGCCGAGCACGTCCATGGACACGCCCATCTGCGCGGCCTTGGCGCGGTCGATGTCCACCACCACTTCCGGCTTGTCGAAGGCCAGGTCGATATCGAGGAAGGCGAACTTGCCCGAAGCCTCGGCACGCTGCTTGACCCGCTGGGCCACGTCCAGCAGCGACTCGTAGTCGTTCGGGGTATTGATCACGAAGGCGAACGGCAGGCCTTCGCCGGTACCCGGCAACGAGGGCAGGTTGAAGCCGAAGATCTGCAGGCCGGCGATGCCGTTGAGCTTGGCCTGGACTTGCGGTAACAACTCCATCTGGGTGCGCTTGCGGTCGCCCCAGGGCTTGAGCAAGAAGCCGCCGATCCCCGATTGCACACCATTGAAGCCGTTGATCTGGAACGACGAGTAGTACTCGGGGAACTCCTTGAACAGCGTGGTGAACTCGTCGGTGTAGGCATTGAGGTAATCGAGGTTGGCCGGCTGCGGCGCGGTGGCCATCATGAAGATGATGCCCTGGTCCTCGTTCGGTGCCAGTTCCGAGGTGCTGAACTTGAGAAACACCGGGATCAGGCACAGCACGATCAGGCCGAATACGATCACCACCGGCCGGGTATCCAGGGTGGCGTGGAGGATCTTCTGATAGCGCTGCTTCAGGCGTTCGAAGATCAGGTCGAGACGATGGGCCAGGCCGCTGGGGTTTTCCTCGTGGCGCAGGAGGAAGGCGCACATCATCGGCGACAGGGTCAGGGCGACGACGCCAGAGATGACCACGGCGCCGGCCAGGGTCAGGGCGAACTCCTTGAACAGTGCCCCGGTGAGGCCTTCAAGGAAGCCGATGGGCGCATAGACCGCTGCCAGGGTGATGGTCATCGACACCACCGGCATGGCGATTTCCCGGGCGCCCTCCAGGGCCGCCTCGAACGGGGTCTTGCCTTCCTCGATATGGCGGTGGATGTTCTCCACCACGACGATGGCATCGTCTACCACCAGGCCGATGGCCAGTACCATCGCCAGCAGGGTCAGCAGGTTCAGCGAGTAGCCCATCAGTTGCATGAAGAACAGCACGCCGATCATCGACAGCGGGATGGTGACCACAGGGATCAGCACCGAGCGGAAGGCACCGAGGAACAGGAAGACCACGACGATGACAATGAGCACCGCCTCGACCAGGGTCTTCACCACTTCATCGATGGAGGCCTGGATGAACAGGGTGGCGTCGTAGGCGATGGAGGCCTTGAGGTTGGGCGGCAACTGGCCTTCCAGCTCGGGCATCAGCTTGCGCACCTCCTTGATCACGTCCAGCGGGTTGGCCCCGGGCGTGGCCTTGATGCCGATGTACACCGAGGGCGTACCGTCGAAGGAACTGACCGTGTCGTAGTTCTCCGCGCCCATCTCCACCCGCGCCACGTCGCCGAGCAGAACCCGGCTGGTGCCGCTGGTTTTCAGCGGGATATTGGCGAAGGCTTCGGCGGACTTCAGCTCGGTGCTGGCGTTGATGCTGGTGACCACGTACTCGCCCTTCACCTCGCCGGCAGCGGAGAGGAAGTTGTAGCGCCGCACCGCCTCGGTCACGTCGCTGGCGGCCAGGCCATAGCCGGCCAGGCGCACCGGGTCGAGCCAGAGGCGCATGGCGAATACCTGATTGCCGAGGATCTCCGCCTCGGCCATGCCCGGCAGGGTCGCCAGCTTGGGCTGGATCACCCGCGACAGGTAGTCGGTGATCTGCGGGTTGCTCAGTTCCTTGCTGTAGAAGCTGATGTACATCAGTGCCGAGGCATCGGCGGCCTCCTTGCTCAGCACCGGGTCTTCGGCGTCCTGCGGCAGCTTGTTCTTGACCTCATTGGCCTTTGCTAGCAGTTCGGTGAACAGTCGGTCGCTGTCCGAGCCGATGCGCGCATAGATCGAGATCACCGAGAAATTCTGCCGGCTTACCGAGGTCATGTAGTCGATGCCCTCGGCACTGGCCAGGCTCTGTTGCATCGGTTGGGTGATGTAGCCCTGGATGGTTTCGGCGTTGGCCCCAGGGTAGGCGGTGGTCACCGTGATCAGGGCGTTTTCCATCTGCGGGTACTGGCGGATGGGCAGCTTGCTCCAGGCCTGGAAGCCGAGCAGGACAATCAGCAGGCTGACCACGGTGGCCAGCACCGGACGGCGGATGAACGGATCGGTAAATGCCATGGTGCCTCCTTGTCAGTTGGCGCCAGGCTGGCCGTTCGGTTGGTCTTTGAGGGTCTTGTCCGGGCTGAGGCTGACGTGCGCGCCCTGGGTCAGCTTGAGCTGGCCGGCGGTGACCACGGTCTCGCCAGCATTCAGGCCCTTGCTCACCACCACCAGGCCGTCGCGGTGTTCGCCGGTGGTGACGAAGCGCCGTTCGGCGATCAGCATCGGCTTGCCTTCGGCGTCCTTCTCTTCCTCGCCGTTCTCGGTTTTCTTCGGCGCGGCAACATAGACCGAGTTGCCATACAGGGTGTAGGTCACCGCGCTCTGCGGCACCACCACTTCGTCACGGGGGTTGGGCAGCAGCACCTGGACGTTGGCGAACATTCCCGGTAGCAGCTTGCCGTCAGGATTGGCCAGGGTGGCACGGACCAGCACATTGCGGGTGGCGTCCTCGACCTTGGGGTTGATCGCGCTGACACGACCGGCGAAGGTCTCGCCGGGGAAGGCGGCGACACCGATCAGCACCTGCTGGTCGAGGCTGACCCGGGGCAGGCTCTGCTCTGGCACCGAAAAGTCGACATAGAGACTGCTGAGGTCCTGCAGGGTGGCGATCTTCGTACCGCTAGGCAGGTATTCGCCGACATCCACCTGGCGGATGCCGATGGTGCCGCTGAACGGCGCGGCGATGCTTTTCTTGGCCAGGGAGGCCTTGAGCTGGTCGACCACCGCCTTGTTGCGGCGAAACTGCGAGGTCAGGCGATCGTACTCACCCTTGGAAATGGCCTGGCTACCCACCAGCTGGCTGCCGCGACCGTAGTCCACTTCCGCCAGCTTGAGGTCGGCCAGCGCGGTACCGAGCAGGGCGGTCTCGACCTGGCTGTCGAGCTCCAGCAGTGGTTGGCCCTGCTTGACCTTTTGTCCGGACTCGAACATCAGCCTGGTCACCGTGCCATCGGTTTCCAGACTAAGGTCGACGCCCTGCAGGGCC
Source organism: Pseudomonas sp. Con_6 (assembly GCF_059379395.1). Classification (NCBI taxonomy): domain Bacteria; kingdom Pseudomonadati; phylum Pseudomonadota; class Gammaproteobacteria; order Pseudomonadales; family Pseudomonadaceae; genus Pseudomonas; species Pseudomonas sp. Con_6. The sequence continues at coordinate 1,273,425 of NZ_CM182011.1, forward strand.
TTGAGGCTGCCCACCGCCGGCAGGCGGCTTTGCCAGGACAATGTCCACGCCTGGGTCGCCGCCACGCTGACCGGCGGTTTCGGTGCGGAGAACATCTGGACCTGCTTGTAGATGGAGAAGGCCTTGTAGCCCCCCAGCCCGAGCACGATCAACAGCACGATGCCCAACATGATCAGCATGCGACGGCGCAGCATAATTCCATTTCCCTGGAGTCTGGTTGGCGAAGTCTAGTCCGTTTGCCCTGCGCCCGGCGATGTTGCTTCACACCAGATGCAAATGGTTGTCCCACAACCCTGATGGCAGTTGCAGCGGCTGGCCGACCAGCGTCTTCTGGCGGCAGTCGTAGAGCCGGCAACGGCCTTGTCCCGAGGTGACCACGAAGCCGTCGGCCACCGCGCCGACCCCGGCGCAATCCGGCATTGGCGCATCGAGGCGCACGCTGGCGTCGTCGAGATTCCAGATGAACAGGCGGTTGGCCCGCGGGGCGGTCATTGCCACCAGGCGCAGCTCGTTGTGCACGGCGACGCTGGCGGTGTACTGGGCCATGGATTGCAACTGGTGCTCCGGTACCGGGAAGGCCTCGAACGGCTGCCCTGGACGCTTGATCGCCAACAGCTCGGCGGTCTCGTGGGCGGCGCCCATGAACTGCTGGCAGGCGATCACCGTGCCATCGCTGGCGATCGCCAGGTGACGCACGCTGTTCATCTGCTGGCCGAGGGTTTCCTTACTGATCAGGCTGCCGTCGCGACGCATCAGGACCAGGCTTGGTTCCATGGCGTCGAGGTTCATCTCCACGCGGCTCTCGGCTTCGGTACGGATGCCGCCGTTGGCCACCACCAGGGTTTCCCCATCCGGCAGCCAGGACACCTGATGCGGGCCGATGCCGTGAGTCGACAGCTCGCCGCTGTGCACCAGACGCTCGCCCTCGAAGCGGTATACGCCGAGCACGCCACGTCCAGGATCGGTGGTGTCGTTCTCGGTGGCGTACAGCCATTCGCCGCCCTTGTGGATTACCGCGTGGCCGTAGAAGTGCCGGTTCGGCTGCGAGGCGATGGTCTGCAGCAGACGCCCGTCGCGCAGGTCGATCAGGTAGCTTTCGGTGCCTGGCCTGCGGGCGACGAACAGGGCGATCGGTTGTTCCGGGTGATTGATGATGTCATGGCAACGCTGGCCAACCCGGGTGGCGAACACCTGGGTTCCGTCCAGGCGATAGCCGACCGCGTAGTGCTGACCGTCCGCGTCGTCGCGGGCGGACAGCAGGAGTGGCGGCTGATCCTTTCGCCGCAGCAGGGTCCAGCCGCCCAGGGTCAGGGCGCTGAGCAGAACGCTACCGAGTTTCAGGGCCTGGCGTCGCAGCATGATCAGTCACCGTCGTTGGCATTGAAGCCGAGCTGGATGTTCAGGGCCTTCGCCAGATCGCTTTCGTGCAGGCGATGGACCACGTTCAGGGCGTCGTAGATGGTGTTCAGTTGCTGGCGGCCGGCGTCGTCTTCGAGCAGGTCGCTCAGAGTGCGCTGGTTGCCTTCCAGTTTCTGCAGGGCGTCGGCATAGGCTGCGTCGATCTTGTCGGCCAGGGCCTTCTGGTCCTTGCCCAGCAGGCCGCGCAGGCCCTGGTTGTCGACCCCGACCCAGACGGTCTGCGCAGCGGCCAGGCTGGCGGCGAGGCTCTTGAGCGACGACTGGCTGCGCCAGGCTTCGGCTTGCAGCGGCTGCGGGATGCCCTTGCTCATGCGGCCCATCGGCGTGCCGAGTTTCTTCTTGAGGGTGTCCAGGGCGGTGACCTGGGCGCGCAGCAGGTCGGCGATGGCCTCGTGCGAGTCGGCGTAGCGCTGGTTGGGGAACTTGGTCAGCTGGGCGAGCATGCCGTCGGTGCTGTTCCAATTCTTCAGGATGTCTTCGGCCAAGGTCTTCTGGTAGTCGGCGATGGCCACCAGCAGCGGGCAGTAGCGCGCCTTCTGCTCGTCGTTGGCGATCTCCGGCTTGCTGTCGAAGAGGATGTATTCGTAGGCGGACAGGCCACGCACCACGACGCTGGATTTGGCGACGGCGTCGGCGTCCAGCGGTTTGTCGCCGTTGACCAGTTGCTCGACCTGACGGCCGACCAGGTTCTTCTTGTCTGGCCAGAACTGCACTTGCCAGGCGCGGTTGCCCTCGGCCAGCGGGCCGATCAACAGCGGTTGCAGTTCAGCCCAGGCTTTCTGTGCGTGCAGGAAGTCGGCGCGGGCAGTGTCCAGGCTGGCCTTGCCTTCGCAGTAGGCCAGGGCGCTGACGGCCAGCTGGCGGTCGGCTTCGACCCAGCGGCTGTAGGTCGGCATGATCACCTGCTTGGCGATGGCGGCGGAGGTCACCGCCTGCGGGTCTTGTGGCGAGCAGGCGCCCAGGGCTAGGGCGGCAAGGCTGGTGAACAACAGCTTGGGACGGAACATGTCCGGCTCCTTCTCTTTAGAGTGAGTTCAGGAACGCCAGCAACGCACTGCGCTGCGTGGCATCGAAGGTCAAGACGCGTTGCCGGGCGGCTTCTGCCTCGCCGCCGTGCCAGAGCACGGCTTCGAGCAGGTTGCGCGCCCGGCCATCGTGGAGAAACTGGGTGTGGCCGCTGACGACCTGGTTCTTGCCGATGCCCCAGAGTGGCGGGGTGCGCCAGTCCTGGCCGCTGGCGGCGAACTCGGTGCGCTGGTCGGCCAGGCCCGGGCCCATGTCGTGCAGGAGCAGGTCGCTGTAGGGCCAGATGGTCTGGTTGGCCAGCTCCGGCTCGGCGGCGTTGGCCGAGGTGACGAACTTCGGCACGTGGCAGCCCTGGCAGCCGGCCTGGTAGAACAGGTTCTTGCCGGCCAGTACCTCGGCCGAGTCCACGTCCCTGCGCACCGGTACGGCGAGGTTGCGGGTGTAGTAGGTGATCAGGCGCAGGATGTTGTCGCTGACTTCCTGCTCGCCGTTTTCGCCGTTTTCGCCGTTGCCGTTGGGGGCGTTGCGGCAGTCGACCTGGGCTTCGGTGCAGTCGTCGAACGGGCGCAGGGTCGAGGTCAGGCCCATGTCGCCGGACAGTGCGTGGACATTCTGCTGATTGATGTTCGGTTGTCCGGCCTTCCAGCCGAAGCGGCCGAGCACGGTCTTGTTCTCGGCGTCGTCCCAGACCCGGTTGGGCCGGCCGCGGATGCCATCGCCGTTGCGATCGTCCGGGTCGGCGTTGGCCAGGATCGCTTCTTCGGGGATGGCTTCGAGCAGGCCGAGGCCGATCATCGGTGGGGCGATGCGTGCCGAGAAGCGCGTGTCCGGGTGCATCGGACCGTAGCCGAGGCGGGTGATCTGCAGGGTCGGCTTGCGCAGCTCGACCGCGGTGCCGTCCTTGAAGCTCACGGTCAGCGGCTCGTAGTCGACCCGCACCTTGCCTTCCGGGGCGACGCCAGGGATCGCCATGTCCTGCAACTGGGTGCCGTAGACCGGTTCGGGCACCACGCCCATGCGCTCGATGACCTTGGCGTACTCCGGCTGGTCGGGAATCGACAGGCGTACCAGCATCGACACCGCGTTGGCATCGTCGTGCTCGGGTGGGTGGCCGCGACCGTCGCGTATATGGCAACTGACGCAGGCGCTGGTGTTGAACAGCGGGCCGAGGCCGTCGCGGGCGGTGGTGGTGGACGGGGCGATGACCCACGGACTGCGGAAGAAACTGTTGCCGACGTTGAAGTCCAGGCGCCGGGCCGGGGTCAGGTTGGCGGCCGGCATCTGGTAGGCGCCACGGTCGCCGCGGTTCACCGTGGTGTCGCCACCGGCACGGGCTTCACCCGGTTCGGCCTGGGTGAAGCGCGGGGCTTCGTCGCAGGCGACCAGGGGCAAGGCCAGCAAGAACGGCAGACAAAGACGAAGCAGCGAGGGCATTCGGGATCCCGGACGGTGTACGAAAAATCAGCCCGCAAGCTTAACAGGAGCCGGCGAAGTGAATAAGAGGGATTTGCGTTTGCCGGATGAAAACCCTGTCAGTTTTGTGAGTTCTTTGACAGGAAGCAATGTTGCGTCCCTGAAGGACACAGCAGAAATAAAAAAGGCGACCCGAAGGTCGCCTCTCTCGTTCTGAACCTGCGCCGAATCAGAATTCGTGATCAGCGGTATCAGGGTTCAGGTCGGTGATGCCCAGCTTGGTGGCGGCCTGTTCGATCGCACCGGTCTGCTTGACCAGCGAAGCGATGGCGTCACGCACGATCTGGTTGCCGGCAGCGTTGTCGGCAGCGATCAGCTGGTCGTAGTGCTCGCCTTTCAGGGCGTGGTCGACAATAACCTGGATTTTTGCCTCGGTGGCGGCCAGGTCGTCCTGCAGGGTCTTGTCAGTGGCCGGATCGACCTTGGCCACCAGCGACGACAGACTCGGGCCGGTCAGCTTGGTGCCGTCGACGCGGGTGTACTCGCCCAGGTAGACGTTGCGGATGCCCTTGGCGTCGTAGAAGTGCGAGTAGTGGGTGTTGTCGCTGAAGCAGTCCTGCTCGTCTTCCGGCGAGTTGGCTTCCAGGGACACCTTCATGCGCTCGCCCGCCAGTTCGCCCAGGGACAGGCTGCCCATGCCGAACAGCATCTTGCGCAGGCCATTGGCGACCGGCTCGGCCTCCAGGCTGGCGCGGTAGTTGTCGGTGACGTTCGGCGCCCAGTTCTTGACCATTTCTTCCAGGTCGCTGACCAGCAGTTGGGTGACCGCTTGCAGGTAGGCACGACGACGGTCGTTGTGGCCGCCGGTAGCGCCTGCACCTTCCAGGTAGTCCGACGCCGGACGGTTGCCGGCGCCCGGGCCGGTGCCGTTCAGGTCCTGGCCCCAGAGCAGGAATTCGATGGCGTGGTAGCCGGTGGCGACGTTGGCCTCGGAGCCGCCCAGTTCGTTCAGGCTGGCCAGTTTCTCAGGGGTGATGTCTTTGACGTCGACCTTGTCTTCGCCGACCTGGATCTCGGTGTTGGCGATGATGTTGGCGCTGGCCGCCGGGTTGCCCAGGGCGTGTTCGTAGCTCTTGTCGACGTAGTCGATCAGGCCTTCGTCCAGTGGCCACGAGTTCACCTGGCCTTCCCAGTCGTCGATGATGGTGTTGCCAAAGCGGAACGCCTCGCTCTGCAGGTACGGAACGCGGGCGGCGGCCCAGGCGGCCTTGGCGGCGTTCAGGGTTTCGTCGTTTGGCTTGGCGAGGAAGGCGTCGATGGCGGTCTGCAGGGTCTTCGCGGTGCTCAGGGCGTCGCTGTAGGTGGCGTAGACGATCTCGGCGTAGTGCTTGACCACGGCCTGGGCAGCAGCCTCGTCCACGGCGCCAGCGGCGGCTGGAGCGGCCGGGGTGGCGGCAGCTGCCGGAGCCGGTGCCTGTGCTTGTGGCGCGGCAGCCTTGTCCTTGCTGTCGCCGCAACCGGCGAGGGAGATGGCAATGGCCAACAGACTGGCGGTGGCCAGAGGCATACGAATCATGGCGAATTCCTGCGTCGGAGGGTTGAACAGGCGTGCAAAGGGGCGCACGCGAAAAAAAAGCTGCAACATAATGCGAAAGATTTGCATTTTATGTAAAGAGGCCATCACGCAATTTAATGTGCCTTTGTCGTGCGTGGGCAATCGCGGTGTCGCCTAGAGTATCGACACCTGGTTGCGCTGGGCCTGTTTGAGGAAGGCGGTGAGTTCGCGCGCTGGCAGCGGTTTGCTGTAGTGGTAGCCCTGGCCCTCGTGGCAGCCCTGGGCAATGATGTAGGCCTCCTGCTCCGCGGTTTCCACGCCTTCGGCGATGACCTGCATGCCGAGGCTCTTGCCCAGCTGGATGATGGCCCGGACGATGGTGGCATCGTCGTCGTCTTCCAGCAGGTCCTGGACGAAGCTCTTGTCGATCTTGATCTTGTCCAGCGGCAGCGATTTCAGATAGCTGAGGGAGGAATAGCCAGTGCCGAAGTCGTCGATGGCGATCAGCGCGCCGGAGCGGCGCAGGCTCAGCAGGTGCTGGGCGGCGGTGCTGATGTCTTCCATCAGGCCGGTCTCGGTCACCTCCAGCTCCAGGCTGCGCGGCGGCAGGCGATAGATCTGCAGGAGGTTGTTGACCACCCGCGGCAGCTCGCTGTGGTGCAGTTGCACGGTGGACAGGTTGACCGCCATGCGCAGTTCGCTGAATCCCTGGTCATGCCATTCGCGCAGTTGGCGGCAGGCCTGGTCGAGCACCCATTCGCCGATCACCACGATATTGCCGTTCTGCTCTGCCAGCGAGATGAACTGGTCCGGCGGGACCATGCCCAGTTCCGGGTGCTGCCAGCGCAGCAGTGCCTCGACGCCGACCACGCGCTGGTCCCGGTAGCTGATCTGCGGCTGGTAGACGAGGTATAGCTGGTTGCGCGGCAGTGCTTCGCGCAGGTCCTTTTCCAGCTCGCGGCGACGGCGCATCTCGCTGTCGACGCTGGCGATGTAGAACTGGTAGCGGTTGCGCGACCGCGATTTGGCCAGGGTCATGGTCTGTTCGGCTTTCTGCAGCAGCTTCTCTGTGCTGTCGCCGTCTTCCGGGAACAGGGTGATGCCGATGGTGGCGCGCAGGCGGATTTCCTGGAGGTCGAGGGCGAACGGTGCTTCCAGATCGTCGAGGATGCTCTGTGCCAGCTCTGCGGCTTCGTAGGGTTGCTCGATGTCCGCCTGGACCAGGGCGAACTGGTCGCCACCCAGACGGGCGAGGGCGCCAAGGCGTCCGCTGTGGGCGCGCAGGCGGTCGGCCAGGGCCAGCAGCAACTGGTCACCGGCCTGGTAGCTGAACTGTTCGTTGATGCCCTTGAAGTCGTCGAGACCGACGCAGATCACCGCTACCCGGCGCTGCAGGCGCCCGGCATCGACAAGGATCTTGTCCAATTGTTGTTGGAGTTGCTGACGGTTCGGCAGGCCGGTGAGGAAGTCATACTGGGCCATGCGCAGCAGGCTGTTTTCCGCCTCGTGGCGCAGGTGGGTATTGCGCTCGATCGAGGCCAGCAGCTGGTTGGCGGTATTGATCCACATGCCCAACTCGTTCTTCTCGTGACCCTTGAGCAGCGGCAGTTGATGCTGGCTGGGGCGGTCGGGATTGATCTGGGTGAGGTGCTCGATGATCCGCGACAGCGGCTTGGTCAGCAGCCAGTGGTAGACCAGGTACAGCACCAGACCCATGGCCAGGGCGCGCAGAACCCCGGAAACGAAGATGATCACCGAGCTGAAGATGAAGCTTTCACCGTAGCTGGCGGTGTCGAGGGTAATGTTCAGGTCGCCGTAGTATTCGCTGTAGGCGCCGCGGCCGACCAGTTGGGTGGTGAACGAGCGTTCCTGGCCGAGGATCAGGTCGGTCAGCCAGCGCGTGCTGGTCTCCTGCAGTGGACGGGATTTTTCCGCGAGCATGGTTTCATTGGGATGGCCGATGGAGGCCATGCGCACCGACTTGTCCTGGAACAGGCCTTCGATGACCTGCATGCCCATTTCCCGGTCGAGGCTGTACACCGCCTGGGTTGACGGGTCGCGGAACATGTCGAGGATGCGCTGGGCGTCGTTGGCCACTGCCTGACGAGTCTTGTAGGCGTCGAAAACGATCTGCGCACAGCTGAGCACCACTCCGACGATCAGCGCCGAAAGCAGGACAACCCTGAGCAACTTGACCGATAAGCTGTTCTTGAATTCCAGCTTCAATGGGGTTTCCTTAATCCATGCGCATGGCATCATTTTGCCATCAATTATGGCAATCCACTATCGGCCTTTGAGCAGGATGTGTGTAGTGGTTTTTCGTTTTCCCGCTGCCTGATCCGTCTTTTCCGGCGGACCTTTGGGCACTGTATCGGTTGACCTGTCGTGGGACTTGAGTGTCGGTCGATGAGTTTCCCAAGATTTTTGATGTTAGCGCGCCTTGCGCTGGCGGCAAGGCAGCGTTGCCTTTCCGAGGGCGAAAAAAAACCCGGCGAGGCCGGGTTTTTTCAGAAGCGCGCGACTCAGGCAGTGAAGGTCTTGCCTTCGAACTGCTCGGCGACGAACTTCCAGTTGACCAGGTTCCAGAACGCCTCGACGTATTTCGGACGGACGTTGCGGTAGTCGATGTAGTAGGCGTGTTCCCAGACGTCGCAGGTCAGCAGCGGGGTGTCGCCGTTGGTCAGCGGGTTGCCGGCGCCGATGGTGCTGGCCAGGGCCAGGGAACCGTCAGCCTTCTTCACCAGCCAGCCCCAGCCGGAACCGAAGGTGCCGACGGAAGTCTTGGTGAACTCTTCCTTGAACTTGTCGAAGGAGCCGAAGGCGGTGTTGATGGCTTCGGCCAGGGCGCCGGTCGGTTGGCCACCGGCGTTCGGAGCCAGGCAGTTCCAGTAGAAGGTGTGGTTCCAGACCTGGGCGGCGTTGTTGAAGATGCCACCCGAGGAGGTCTTGACGATCTCTTCCAGGGTCTTGCCTTCGAATTCGGTACCTGGGACCAGGTTGTTCAGGTTCACGACGTAGGTGTTGTGGTGCTTGTCGTGGTGGTATTCCAGGGTTTCCTTGGAAATGTGCGGCTGCAGGGCATCGTGGGCGTAAGGCAGCGGCGGCAATTCAAAAGCCATGGTGAATTCTCCTAATCAGGTCTGGTGCGGTGAGCGCAAGGCCGATCACGGGCGGCCATAGAATGCATCGGCGAGTTTGTACTCTTTGCGACGCAGGCTCGGGATCATAGCACCGGGCCCACGTCTAAACCACGCAACAAGTGTATGGAAAAGAGGTTCCAGAGCTGTTTCAGCCGGCGGACAAGTGGCCGTCAACTGAAGATCAGTTGCGCCGCCACTGCGAACATCATCACCGCGACCATCAGATCGAGCAGGCGCCAGGTACTCGGGCGGGCGAGCCACGGGGCAAGCCAGGCGGCGCCGAGGGCGAGGGTGAAGAACCACAGCAGCGAGGCGCTGGCGGCGCCGGCGACATAGGCGCCGGGCACGGTTTGCTGGGCACCGAGGGAGCCGATCAGAAGGACGGTATCGAGATACACGTGGGGGTTGAGCAGGGTCACCGCCAAGGCGCTGAGCAGTACCGCACGGCGTGAGCGCATGCCTTGGCCGTCGCCCTGTTGCAGGCTCTGACTGGAGCAGGCGCGCATCAGGGCCTTGCTACCGTACCAGATGAGGAACACCGCGCCGCCCCAGCGCGCCACCGCCAGCAAAGTCGGGTTCTGTGCCAGCACCGTGGCCAGGCCGAACACGCCGAGGGCGACCAGGATCGCGTCGCACAGTACGCACAGCGCGGCCACTGGCAGGTGGTGTTCACGGCGCAGGCTCTGGGCGAGAACGAAGGCGTTCTGGGTGCCGATGGCCATGATCAGGCCGAAGGCGACGAGGAGGCCGTTGAGGTAGCTTTGCCACATGAGGGATGACTCCGGACAGCAGATCGTTGGGACTACGCGGACCCGCTCCCACGGGGGCCGCGTCTGGCTTCAATTCTGAGGAAAAGAGCGATATAAGAAAAACCAATAGAAATCATCCCGCATTAGGAAAAGTGATGTTCGACTACAAACTGCTTTCGGCCCTCGCCGCCGTCATCGAACAGGCCGGTTTCGAGCGTGCCGCGCAGCTGCTCGGGCTCTCGCAATCGGCCGTTTCCCAGCGGATCAAGCTGCTCGAAGCGCGGGTCGGTCAGCCGGTGCTGGTGCGCGCCGCGCCACCGACACCGACAGAGATCGGCCGGCGCCTGCTCAACCATGTGCAGCAGGTGCGCCTGCTTGAACGCGACCTGCAGGGCCAGGTCCCGGCATTGGACGAAGAAGGCCTTCCCGAGCGTCTTCGGGTGGCGCTCAACGCCGACAGCCTGGCGACCTGGTGGGCCGAGGCGGCCAGTGAGTTCTGCGCCCAGACCCAGGTGCTTCTGGACCTGGTGGTGGAAGATCAGGAAGTCGGTCTCAAACGCATGCGCGCCGGTGAAGTCGCTGGCTGCCTGTGCGCCAGCGAACGCCCGGTGGCCGGGGCGCGCAGCGTGCTGCTCGGGGCCATGCGCTATCGCGCGCTGGCCAGCCCGGCGTTCATGGCCCGGCATTTCGCCGACGGCCTCGACCCGCGACGACTGGCGCGCACCCCGGCCATCGTCTTCGGCCCGGACGATTTCCTGCAGCACCGCTACCTGGCTTCATTAGGCATCAGCGATGGATTCCTGCATCATCTGTGTCCTTCATCCGAGGGCTTCCTGCGCCTGACCGAAGCCGGTCTGGGCTGGGGCCTGGTGCCGGAGCTGCAGGCGCGCGAGCAACTGGCGAGCGCAAGCCTGGTGGAAATCGTTCCGGAGCGGCCCATCGACGTGCCATTGTATTGGCATCATTGGCGCAATGGCGGTCAACTGCTCGGGCAACTCACCGATCATCTGCGGCGCAGTGCCGGGCAATGGCTGGTGCCGTGGGACGCCTCGGCGGCGTCTGCACCCTCGGGAAAAAAATAGTTAGCGGAGTGCTTCATGGGAATACTGGTCACCGGCGCAAGCGGCTTCATCGGCGGGCGTTTTGCGCGCTTCGCCCTGGAGCAGGGCCTGGAGGTGCGGGTCAACGGCCGCCGGCCCGAGGGCGTCGAGCACCTGGTGCGGCGTGGCGCGCAGTTCATTCCCGGTGACCTGGGGGATCCGGAAGTAGCCCGGCGTTTGTGCCAGGGCATCGACACCGTGGTGCACTGCGCTGGTGCGGTAGGCAATTGGGGCCGCTACCAGGACTTCTACCAGGGCAATGTGGTGCTCACCGAGAACGTGGTCGAAGCCTGTCTCAAGGAGCATGTGCAGCGCCTGGTACACCTGTCGTCGCCGTCGATCTATTTCTCTGGCCGCTCGCGCACCGGTATCACTGAGGACCAGGTGCCGCGGCGCTTCTACGACCATTACGGGGCGACCAAGCACCTGGCCGAGCAGAAGGTCTTTGGCGCCCAGGAATTCGGCCTCGAAGTGCTGGCCCTGCGTCCGCGCTTCGTCACCGGTGCCGGCGACATGAGCACCTTCCCGCGGCTGATGCAGATGCAGCGCAAGAAGCGCCTGGCGATCATCGGCAACGGCCTGAACAAGGTCGACTTCACCAGCGTGCAGAACCTCAACGAGGCCCTGCTGAGTGCGATCAACGCCGGTCCCGAAGCGCTCGGCCAGGCCTACAACATCAGCAACGGCCAACCGCTGCCGGTGTGGGACGTGGTCAACTACGTCATGCGCCGGATGTCGCTGCCGCCGGTCACCCGCTACCGCTCGGTTGGCCTGGCCTACACCGCCGCAGCGCTCAACGAAGCGGCCTGCATGCTCTGGCCGGGCCGTCCGCAGCCGACCCTCAGCCGCCTGGGCGTGCAGGTCATGAGCAAGGACTTCAGCCTGGACATCAGCCGCGCTCGCCACTACCTGGACTACCGTCCTCAGGTCAGCATCTGGGCTGCGCTGGATGAATTCTGCGCCTGGTGGCAGGCGCAGCACGGCGGTCACTGAACCTGAATCTTCCTTCATGGTCGATGAGGGCACCGCGTGAGCGGTTTATACTGGCGCCCATTTTGCTATCACTGTGGTTGAAAACTGCCCATGCGCAATGATGCTCGAGATGATTTTGACGACGTGCCCACCCTCAAGGCGGTGGAGCGCGATGATGATGAGTTCGCTCCGGCCGCTCATCCGCGTGCTGCACGCAAGCGCGCCGCGAAGGCACCGATGGTCGGACCGCTGTGGGCCTTGCTCGGCGCATCCTTCATTGCCTTGGCCGGTGTTGCCTGGTGGAGCTTCCAGCAGATCTCGCTGATGGAGCAGCAACTGGTGGCGACCCAGGAAAGCTTTGCCCGTATCAGCGAGGAAGCGGCGGGGCGCCTGCAGGTGATTTCCGGCAAGGTCAGCGCCAGCGAGAGTTCGGCCAATACCGAGAACGAAGCGCTGAAACTGCAGGTGCGCCAGTTGCAGGCCAGCCTGAGTGAGCAGGGCAAGCAGCAGGAAGGTGTGGCTGGTCAGGCCGGCGAGCTGGGCAAACGGCTGGAAACGGCGATGGCCCAGGTTGCCCAGCAGCAGGCGGCCAATGCCCAGTTGCAGACCGAATTGCAGACCCAGTTGAAGGCCGTGGCGCAGGAACTGACCGCGCTGAAGGCGGCACAACTGGATGGTGGCAAGATCAATGCGCAAATCAAGGTCGTGGCCGATGATGTCGCGGCGCTGAAAAGCGCACATGTCGACGGCAGCAGGATCGATGCGCAATTGAAGAGCCAGGCAGCGGCGACCCAGCGTCTGGAGCAGGACCTGATCGTGCTCAAGAGCGAGCAGGAAAATCGTCCGGCGGCTGCGGCGAGCGGTGGTGGCGCGTCGACGGCAGAGTTCGATGCTTTCCGTGGTCAGATGACCCGCAACATCAATACCCTGCAGAGTCAGGTGCAGAATCTGCAGCAGCAGATCAATGCCCGTAATTAGTGGGTGATGCCGAGGGCCTTATCGCGGGCTTGCCAGCGATAAGGCCCTCAGGTTTTCCACCTACAGCCGCGGATAATCGATATAGCCCACCGGTCCCTTGCCATAGAAGGTCTCGGGCCGCGCCTCGTTCAGCGGTGCATCCGCCGCCAGCCGCGCCGGCAGGTCCGGATTGGCGATGAAGGGCACCCCGAACGCCACCGCATCGGCAGTGCCCGCCGCCAGCGCGGCATTGGCACTCTGCTTGTCGAAGCGCTCGTTGACGATGTATGGCCCACCGAACGCTGCCTTGATTTGCGGTCCGATGCTGTCGTCCGCTTCCTTCTCCCGCGAGCAGATGAACGCGATGCCGCGCTTGCCCAGCTCACGGGCCACGTAGGTGAAGGTTTCGGCACGGTTGGCGTCGCCCATGTCATGAGCATCGGCCCGTGGTGCCAGATGCACGCCCACCCGGCCGGCACCCCACACCTCGACCACCGCATCGGTCACTTCCAGCAGCAGGCGCGCGCGATTTTCCAGGGAACCGCCATAGCGATCCGTGCGTTGGTTGGTGCTGCTCTGCAGGAACTGGTCGATCAGGTAGCCGTTTGCCGCATGCACCTCGACCCCGTCGAAGCCGGCGGCCTTGGCGTTCTCGGCTGCGGTACGGTAAGCATCGACGATGTCTTCCAGCTCGGCGGTTTCCAGCGCCCGCGGCGTCGGGTACTCGGTGGTCGGCCGCACCAGGCTGACATGCCCTTTCGGCTGGATCGCACTTGGCGCCACCGGTAGCTCGCCATTCAGGTAGCTCGGGTGGGAAATCCGCCCTACGTGCCACAGTTGCAGGAAGATCCGCCCGCCAGCGCCATGTACCGCTTTGGTCACGTTGGTCCAGCCGCGCACCTGATCGTTGGACCAGATGCCCGGGGTGTCCGGATAGCCCACGCCCATCGGCGTCACCGAGGTGGCTTCGGTGAGGATCAGGCCGGCGCTGGCGCGCTGCACGTAGTACTCGGCCATCAGCGCGTTGGGCACCCGGCCTTCGTCGGCGCGGCAGCGGGTCAGCGGGGCCATGATGATGCGGTTCGGCAGCTCGAGGTCGCCGAGGGTGATCGGATCAAACAGAGTCGTCATTGCACAAACCTCAGTGGGTTGCCGGGGCCAGCTCGGCCTTTTGGCCGCCCTGGCGGAAAGTGATGAGGGTGACGATCAGCGCCAGCACGGCCAGCGCTGCGGCGGCCAGGGGCACGCGGGTCAGGCCCAGGCCTTGCTCGATGACCACGCCGCCGACCCAGGCGCCGAGGGCGTTGCCCAGGTTGAAGGCGCCGATGTTCAGGGTCGAGACCAGATTCGGCGCGGCCTTGCCGAACATCACCACGTTGACCTGCAAGGCCGGCACCGCAGCGAAGGCAGCAGTGGCCCAGAGGAACAGGGTGATCTCGGCGGGAATCAGGGCGATGCTGGTCCAGCTCAGTACGGTGGAGATGATCGCCATGGCGGCGAACACGCCGACCAGGGTGGCGCCCAGGCGGCGATCGGCCATCTTGCCGCCGAGGATGTTGCCCAGGGTCAGGCCCAGGCCGATCAGCAGAAGGGTCCAGGTCACGCCCCGCGGGGTGACGCCGGTGACATCGCCGAGCAGCGGCGCAACGTAGGTGAACAGGGCGAACATCGAGGCCGAGAACAGGACTGTCATCGACAGCGACAGCCAGATGCCGGCGCCCTTGAGCGCGGCCAGTTCGGCGCGCATGTCGAGTTTTTCCTCATCATGGCGCAGCGGCAGGACGCGGATCAGGCCGATCAGGGCGATGATGCCGATGCCGGTCACGGCCCAGAAGGTCGAGCGCCAGCCGGCGACCTGACCCAGGGCGGTGCCCAGCGGAACGCCGAGGACGTTGGCCAGGGTCAGGCCGGTGAACATCAGGGCCACGGCCGAGGCTCGGCGGTTGGCTGGCACCAGGCTGGCGGCGACCACCGAGCCGATGCCGAAGAAGGCGCCGTGGCAGAGCGCAGTGACCACCCGGGCGAACATCAGCAGGTTGTAGTCGCTGGCCACTGCGCAGAGCAGGTTGCCGACGATGAACACGCCCATTAGCGAGACCAGCGCCAGCTTGCGCGGCAGCTTCGAGGTGGCCATGGCCATGAACGGCGCACCAACCGCCACACCGAGGGCGTAGCCGGTGACCAGCCAGCCGGCACCAGGGATCGAGACGCCGAGGTCGGCGGCGACGTCCGGCAGCAGGCCCATGATGACGAACTCGGTAGTACCGATGGCGAAGGCGCTGAGCGCCAGGATCAAGAGGGAAAGGGGCATGGGAATCCTGTTCAGAGCTCACGGCTCAATTGCGCGAGGAAGGCCTGGATGGCGTCCTCGTTGCGTTTGAAGAAGTTCCACTGCCCGACCTTCTGGCTGCTGATCAGGCCGGCCCGTTGCAGGGTGGCCAGGTGCGCCGAGACGGTGGACTGCGAGAGACCGCAACGCTGGTCGATCTGCCCCGCGCACACACCGTTGTCGAGGCTGTGGTGCTGGTCGGGGAAACAGGCGTGCGGGTCTTTCAGCCAGCCGAGGATGTCGCGCCGCACAGGGTGGGCGAGGGCTTTTATTATTTCGTCGAGATCAAGGGGCATGGTCGGGCTCGTGGGGTATGCAGCGGTATATCGCGATGGAGCGAAATATAAATCGGTATTTCGCGATATACAAATATGAATTGGTTTGGGGGGTGGAAGAAATTGATCTATGGCGGCCTGTTTCGTGGGGCACGCGGTCCTTGTGGGAGCCTGGCTTGCCAGCGATGAGGCCGGTGAATGCTCCACAAATGCCTTAGACTCACAACCCATGAACTATCTCGCCCACCTCCACCTTGGCGGCTCCCAGCCCGAGCAACTGCTCGGCAGTCTCTATGGCGACTTCGTCAAAGGCCCGCTGGAAGGCCGCTTCCCGCTGCCCCTGGAACAGGCGATCCGCCTGCACCGGCAGATCGACACCTTCACCGACAGCCACCCCCTGGTGCTCGCCTCGCTGGCGCGCTTCCCCGCCGAGCGCCGCCGCTTCGCCGGGATCATCCTCGATGTGTTCTTCGACCATTGCCTGGCCCTTTACTGGCATGACTACGCGCAGCAGCCGCTACCGCAGTTCACCGCACGGGTCTACCAGGTGTTGATGGCTGAGCAGGAATTACCGGGGCGCCTGGCGCATATCGCACCCTTGATGGCCGCAGACGACTGGCTGGGTTCGTACCGTGAGTTCGCGATCCTGGAACAGGTGTTCCGCGGTATCGCCCGGCGCCTGTCGCGACCGGAAGGCATGGCCGGCGCGATGGCGGAGGTGGAAGCCCTGTATCCGTTGCTGCTGGAGGACTTCCGCCAGTTCTATCCACAGCTGCAGGCCTTTGCGGCTGCAGCCTTGCAGGACCCTCAAGCCGCCTTGGCGCGACGCTGAGGCAAGGCTTGCGCGGCTTCTTCGCCGAACAATGCGCGGCTGATCGCCTGCTGGGCCTGGAAGGCCAGGGCAGCACGTTCCACACCCTTGCTGGCGATGGGCTCCAGCAGATGCACTTCCACATCGCCGCAAGGTTGGGCGAACAGGCGCATCAGGTGCGACAGCAGGTCGTCATCACCGATGAACGGGGCGATCGGGTCCGGCTTGCCATCGCGCAGGTAACGCAGGGCGATGGGTTGCAGCGGCACTTCGCTGTCGATGGCGCTGGCCAGCAGGCGACCATGGAAGGTGCGCAGACTGCGACCATCGGTAGTGGTGCCTTCGGGGAAGATCAGCAGAGCGCAGTCCTGTTGCAGATGCTGGCTGATCTGCCGACGCAGCAACTGGCTGTCGCCACCGCCACGGCGGATGAACAGGGTCCCGGCCTTGTGTGCCAGCCAGCCGGCCACCGGCCAGGTGCGCACTTCGGCCTTGGACAGGAAGGACAGCGGGGCAAGCATGCCGAGCACCGGGATATCGGTCCACGACACATGGTTGCTGACCCACAGCATCGGTTGTTGTGGCAGTTCGCCGATCACCTTCACGCGAAATGGCAGGGCGTTGATCAGGCGTTGCATGAAGATCCGCGACCAGCGCTGCCTGCGTTGTGCGGACGCGTTGATACCGAGGCGCTCGAACAGGCCGAACAGCGAGGCCATGCCCAGGCCGAGCAGCACCACCAGCAACACCCGGACGATGCGGGCAAACACCCGCAAGCGCTGCATCACACCGCCGCCTTGAAGTGACGGGCGTAGCGCGGGCAGAGTTCGTCGCGCTTGAGCAGGATGAACACGTCGGCGACCTGGAAGTCCTCGTCCCAGCATGGTTCGCCGCAGATCTTCGCACCCAGGCGCATGTAGGCCTTGAGCAGCGGTGGCATCTGCGCGATGACGTTGCCCGGCAGTGCCAGGCTGGGCAGCGGATTCTTCGGCTCTGCACGCAGGTGCTCGGTGCACAGGTGCTGTTCGCGCAGGCGCTGCATGATCGCGTGGGCCTGCACGCCGCCGTCCTGCATCGGGATACTGGCACAGCCCATCAGGTAGCTGTAGCGGCCTTCGTTGAGGATCTCGGCCAGCTCGCTCCACAGCACGGCGATGGTGCCGCCGTTGCGGTAGGCGGCATCCACGCAGGTGCGGCCGAGTTCGAGGATCGGGCCTTGCAGATGGCCAAGGCCATGCAGGCTGAACTCTTCTTCGCTGTAGAAGCGCCCCAGGCTACTGGCGGCGCGATGGTCGAGCAGGCGGGTGGTGGCTACCAGGCGACCGGTATTGAGGTCACGCACGCCGATATGCATGCAGTGCGCGTCGTAGTCGTCCATGTCCAGGCCTTGCTCGGCTCCTTTGAGCTTGGCCTTGAATTCACCACTGAAGACACTGAAACGCAGGGCCTGGGCCTCGCGCAAGGCAGCCGGGCCAACCAGGCGTTCGGCTTGCAGACGGCGTTCAGTGCTGTTGTCGCCAGAGCGAGCGATCTGAGTCATTACGAGTCTCCATAAGCCAGCCATGGGGTTGCGGCCGGTCGACTTTGTTGTGCAAGCTCAGACTAGGTAGGCGGGGTGTCACCCCCGTGAATGTTTGGTGATGCTTGTATGACAGCCCCCAAGGAGCCTTTCATGAGTTGGTTGGAACGCCTGAATCGACCCCTCGCGCAACCTCTGCTGGAGAACCTCGGGGACACCTGGGCCAGCTTGCTGGATCGACTCGGCCCGGTGTCGCCGTTCGAACTCGCGGTGCTCGGCGGCCAGGCCATGCCGACCCCCGGGCTGGCGTTTCTTGCCGGCTACCAGGCGGCGCTGCGAGTGCTCTGGCCCAGTGCGCCGGACAGTCTCGGCGCCCTGTGCGCCAGCGAGAAGCGCAGTGTGCGGCCGGCGGACATGGCGATGCGCCTGGACCTTTCGGCTCTGCGCCTGGACGGCAGCAAGGACTTCGTCACCTGCGGCCCGGACGCCGACTGGCTGCTGGTGGCGGCACGCAGCGAGGCCGTGGGGGAATCGCCGCAGGTGAGCCTGGCGGTGGTCTACCCCGGTGAGCCTGGTGTACGCCTGGAGCCGTTGCCGACATTGCCGCTGATGCCGGAAGTCGGGCATGCCCGGCTGTATCTTGAGCAGGCGCTGTGTGAGCGTCTGGCGGGGGATGGCTGGGATGCGTATGTGAAGCCGTTCCGTTCTCTGGAAGACCTTTATGTGCTGAGCGCCCTGATTGCCTGGTTGTACGGCATCGGCCGCGGCCACGGCTGGTCACAGGCTCTGATGCTGCGTTTGCTCGCGCTGCTGGGCGGCTGTGCCGAGGGCAGCCGGCAGAGTGCCGAGGTGTCGGCCAGTCACTTGCTGCTGGGTGGTTTGTTTACCCAGTTCACAGCAATGCGCGATGAGGTCAATGCGGCGCTGGCGGCTACGCAAGGGGAGTGGTCGGACCTGTGGATGCGTGACCAGGGGATTCTGGAGATCGCCAGTGCAGCGCGGGCCAAGCGGTTGGAGAAGGCCTGGACGGCTGCGGGCTTTTCCTGAGTCCTTGCTGGCCTCATCGCGGGCAACGCCCGCTCCCACAATGACCGCGTGCACCGCCGAACCTTGTGGGGGCGGGCGTTGCCCGCGATGAGGCCCGAGAGAACAACGCCCCATCCTGTCATGAACCCCTGCTAGCCTTGCCTGATCACGCTTTCAGGTTCAGGCCACATGCGCATCGCGGTCATCGGATTCCTGTTCTGGGCAATCATCGCCCCCGCTTCGGCCAACGAGCTGTCGGTCCTCGAAGCCTATGCTTTCCCGCCCCGCAACGAGCAGACCCGCGAGGGTGTGCGCACCGATGCGCTGCTGGTCATCCGCGATGGCAAGGTACTCTTCGAGCAATACGCCAAGCCGACCACCGCCGAAACGCCCCACCTTACCTGGTCGATCAGCAAGAGCGTCCTGGCCACCGTCCTCGGCGTTGCCTATGGTGAAAGCCGCTTCAAGCTGGACGACCCGGTGGCGAAGTTCTACCCGCCGATGCAGTCCCACCCGCAGGTACGCATCCAGGACCTGCTGCACTGGGCCAGCGGCCTCGACTGGCAGGAAGACTACGAATACGCCCCGCTGAAATCCTCGGTGGTGGCGATGCTCTACACCATCGGCCGCGGCGACATGGCCGGCTTCACCGCCTCGCACGAGAGGGCGGCAGCGCCCGGCGAGCGTTTCCTCTATTCCAGCGGCGACAGCAATGTGCTGTCCGCCGCCCTGCGCCAGATGGTTGGCGCCGAAGCCTATCCTGACTATCCCTGGCACGCTTTGTTTGACCCGCTGGGCATCCAGCACGCGGTCTGGGAGCGGGATCCCCAAGGCACCTTCGTCGGCTCTTCCTACCTTTACCTGACCGCCCGCGAGCTGGCGCGCATCGGCCAGCTGATGCTCGATGACGGTCGTTGGCAGGGGCGGCAACTACTGCCGGTCGAATGGGTGAAATTCAACCGCCAACCCTTCGTTACCCTCGCAGAGCCCGGCGAGGCCAGCCCGGGCGGACACTGGTGGCTCAATCACGCGAACGCCTGGCCGGACGCGCCGGCAGACACTTTCGCCGCCCTCGGCCATTGGGGCCAGGCGCTGTACGTCGTGCCGCAACAACGCCTGGTGATCGTGCGCTATGCCGATGATCGCGATGGCAGCTTCCGGCACAACACCTTGTTGCGGCATGTGCTGGCGGCCTTTCCGGGAGAACGGCCATGAAGCGCGTGTTACTGCTGATCCTGCTCGGTCTGCTGGTGTGGGGCTGGTCCGAACGCGCGGCCTTGAGTGCATTTCCCGGTATCCTCAGCGCCTACTCGGCCAAGGAATACTGCTCCTGCCGCTACGTGATGGGCTTCGACGCCGGCTACTGCCAAAGCTACGTGAAGCAATGGCTGCCACTCGGTGAGCTGCGTGACGATGTCCAGCACAAGCAGGTCTACGCCCGCGGCCTTGGTCGCGACGCCAGCGCGCAATGGCGTGGCCCGCGCGAGGGCTGCGGCTTGCTGCCATGAGGACGGACGGTTAAGGTTGAGCGCCAAAGTGTTTCAGGATTTCGCATGTCCACCTCGCTCCGCCTCCTGCTCGCCGCGCTGGCGATCGTCTGCCTTCCTGCCCAGGCCAACTGGTACCTGGACAACGAGTCATCGCGGCTGTCCTTCATCACCAGCAAGAATGGCGACGTCTCCGAAGTACATCGTTTTCTGGTGTTGCACGGCAAGGTCGACCGCAAGGGCGCGGCCGAGCTTGAAGTCGAGATGGAGTCGGTCAGCAGCGGTATTCCCCTGCGTGACGAGCGTATGCGCAAGGACCTGTTCGTCGTCGACACCTTCCCCGAGGCGACCATCCGCGCCCAGCTCGACCTGCGCCCGATCAACGACCTGGCCAATGGCGCCCAGCTGGAGCTGCGCCTGCCGGTCAACGTGACCCTGCATGGCAAGACCCACAGCTACAACGCGCAACTGCTGGCGACCCGCCTCGACGAGCGCCGCTTCCAGGTGGTGACCCTGGAACCGCTGGTGCTACGCGCCGAGCACTTCGACCTGGCGCCGGGTCTGGAGACCTTGCGCAAGGCCGCCGGGCTCAAGTCGATCAACCTCTCGGTGCCGGTGGGTGCGGTGCTGATCTTCACGGCACGCTGACATGGCAGGGCCGGTCTTTCCCTGGCGTGCCGGCAATCAATTCGAACTGCTGATCGACGGGCCGGCGTTCTTCCCGCCCATGCTCACGGCCATTGCCCGCGCCGAGTTCCAGGTCGATTTGGAGCTTTACCTGGTGGAGGCGGGCGCTTGTGCCGAAGCGATGGTCCAGGCCCTGGTCAGCGCCGCCGAACGCGGCGTGCAGGTGCGCTGCCTGTTCGATGACTACGGTTCCCTGGCCTTCACCCTGAGCCTGCGCCAGCGCCTGCAGGCCGCCGGCGTGGAACTGCGTTGGTACAACCGCCTGCGCTGGCGTCGTGGTGTGCGCAATCTGTACCGTGACCATCGCAAAATCCTCCTGGTGGATCAGGTCGCAGCCTGGGTCGGCGGGACCGGGGTCACCGACGAGTTCTGGCACCCCGGCGAGAACGCCAGCGAATGGCACGAAATCATGGTGCAGATCCAGGGGCCGCTGGTGGCGGACTGGCAGATGCTCTTCGACCGGCAGTGGCGGGCCAACCCCCGCCGGGTGGCCTGGCGTCCGCCGACCCACTTCGGCCTGCCGCGCCTGCCACGTCTGCCGGTCAGCGGCGAGGGCCTGGGCCGGGTGGCCTACGCCGATGCCCGCCAGCACCGCGATATCCTGCAATCCCTGGTCCGTGCCCTGAACAGCGGCCAGCGCCGCATCTGGCTGGCGACCCCATACTTCCTGCCCACCTGGAAAGTTCGCCGCTCCCTGCGCCGCGCAGCCGCCCGGGGTGTCGATGTACGCCTGCTGCTCACTGGCCCGCGTACCGACCATCCTTCGGTGCGCTATGCCGGTCATCGCTATTACCCGCGCTTGCTGCGTGCCGGGGTGAAAATCTTCGAATTCCAGCCGTGTTTCCTGCACCTGAAGATGGTGCTGGTGGATGACTGGGTGAGCATCGGATCGTGCAACTTCGACCACTGGAACCTGCGTTTCAATCTCGAAGCCAATGTCGAAGCCATCGACCCGGGGCTGACCCTGGCGGTGAGCGAAAGCTTTGCCCGTGACTTCGCCGTGAGTACCGAGGTCAATCTCGACCATTGGCGCGCTCGCCCGTTGTGGCGACGGGTGCAGCAGCGGATCTGGGGCTGGCTCGACCGGTTGGTGGTGAACCTGCTGGACCGCCGTGACTGACGTAGTAGTGGCCTATTACCCTGGAGTGGTCGGCAAGGTCTAACGTGTCTGGGTAGCTTTTCCACTGCACACGAAGGAGATCGTGAAATGGCGGCCAAGAAGATTCTCATGCTGGTAGGTGACTACGTCGAAGACTACGAAGTGATGGTGCCGTTCCAGGCCCTGCAGATGGTCGGGCATGTGGTGCACGCGGTCTGTCCGGGCAAGCAGGCGGGGCAGTCGGTGCGCACCGCGATCCATGATTTCGAGGGTGACCAGACCTACAGCGAAAAGCCGGGGCACAACTTTGCCCTTAACTTCGATTTCGCCAAGGTCAAGGCCGAGGATTACGACGCGCTGGTGATTCCTGGCGGTCGCGCACCGGAGTACCTGCGCCTGAACGAGGAGGTCCTGGCTCTGGTGAAAGCCATCGACAAGGCCGGCAAGCCGATCGCTGCGGTCTGCCACGGTGCGCAACTGCTGGCGGCGGCGGGTGTGCTGGAAGGTCGCGAGTGCAGCGCCTATCCGGCCTGCGCGCCGGAAGTAAAGCTGGCCGGTGGTCGCTATGTCGACATCGAGGTGACCCAGGCCCATGTCCAGGGCAATCTCGCCAGCGCCCCGGCCTGGCCGGCCCATCCCGCCTGGCTGGCGGGGTTCCTTGGGTTGCTGGGTACCCGTATCACTTTGTGAAGGAGCCGCCATGTGCGAGTTGTATGTCAAGGCCGACCCGATCCTCTATGAATCGCGCAGCCGCTCGTTGCGCATTCGCGGGGTGGTGACCACGCTGCGCCTGGAAAACCAGTTCTGGGATGTGCTGCGGGAAATCGCCGAGGTCGATGGCATGACCACCAACCAGCTGATCACCAAGCTCTACGACGAGGTGATGGAATACCGCGGCGAGGTGGTGAACTTCGCTTCCTTCCTGCGCGTCAGTTGCATTCGCTACCTGAGTCAGCGCCGGGTGGCCGAGGCGGTGCCGTTGAAAGCCGTGGCGCGCTGAACAGGCAATAAAAAAGCGGCGGGGCAGGGCCCACGCCGCTTTTTCACCTCAGCAAGCCGGACGGCTTACTTCACTTCGACCGCCAGGCTCTCGGCAATCTTGCTCTGCCAGATCGCAGGACCGGTGATGTGTACCGACTCACCCTTGCTGTCCACCGCGACGGTGACCGGCATGTCCTTGACCTCGAACTCGTAGATCGCTTCCATGCCCAGTTCGGCGAAGGCCAGTACCTGGGATTTCTTGATCGCCTGGGCGACCAGGTAGGCAGCGCCACCCACGGCCATCAGGTACACGGCCTTGTTGTCCTTGATCGCGTCGATCGCGGTCGGGCCACGCTCGGACTTGCCGATCATGCCCAGCAGACCGGTCTGTTCGAGGATCTGACGGGTGAACTTGTCCATACGGGTGGCAGTGGTCGGACCGGCCGGGCCGACGACTTCCTCGCGCACCGGATCCACCGGGCCGACGTAGTAGATGAAGCGGCCTTTCAGGTCCACCGGCAGCTCTTCGCCACGGTTGAGCATCTCGACCATGCGCTTGTGCGCAGCGTCGCGGCCGGTGAGCATCTTGCCGTTGAGCAGGATGGTCTCGCCCGGTTTCCAGCTCTGCACGTCTTCCGGGGTCAGGGTGTCGAGGTCGACACGGCGGGCCGACGGACCGGCTTCCCAGACGATTTCCGGGTAGGCGTCCAGCGACGGCGCTTCCAGTTCGGCCGGGCCGGAGCCGTCCAGGACGAAGTGGGCGTGACGGGTGGCGGCGCAGTTCGGGATCATGCACACCGGCAGCGAGGCGGCGTGGGTCGGGTAGTCCATGATCTTCACGTCGAGCACGGTGGTCAGGCCGCCCAGGCCCTGGGCGCCGATGCCCAGCTGGTTGACCTTGTCGAACAGCTCCAGGCGCAGTTCCTCGATGCGGTTCTGCGGACCACGGGCTTTCAGTTCGTGGATGTCGATGGATTCCATCAACACTTCCTTGGCCATTACCGCCGCCTTCTCGGCGGTACCGCCGATGCCGATGCCGAGCATGCCTGGCGGGCACCAGCCGGCGCCCATGGTCGGGACAGTCTTCAGCACCCAGTCGACGATCGAGTCGGACGGGTTGAGCATGGCCATCTTCGACTTGTTCTCGGAGCCGCCGCCCTTGGCCGCCACGTCCACTTCCACGGTGTTGCCCGGGACGATGGAGTAGTGGATGACTGCCGGGGTGTTGTCCTTGGTGTTCTTGCGGGCACCGGCCGGGTCGGCCAGGATCGAGGCGCGCAGGACGTTGTCCGGCAGGTTGTAGGCGCGACGCACGCCTTCGTTGATCATGTCGTCGACGCTCATGGTGGCGCCGGCCCAGCTCACGTCCATGCCGACGCGGACGAACACGGTGACGATACCGGTGTCCTGGCAGATCGGGCGGTGGCCGGTAGCGCACATGCGCGAGTTGATCAGGATCTGGGCGATGGAGTCGCGCGCGGCGGGCGACTCTTCACGCAGGTAGGCCTCGTGCATCGCCTGGATGAAATCGACGGGGTGGTAGTACGAAATGAATTGCAGGGCATCGGCGACGCTCTGAATCAGGTCGTCTTGCTTGATCACGGTCATGCAGCGCGCTCCTCTTAAACACGGGAACATTCAATAAGGTATTCCGACGCGGACAGGCCGAGTTGTCGAAACGACCTTTCAGAAGCGCCGCGACAAAATGTCCGACGCAAAAAAGGCGCGGCAGTATAGCGCGCCTCGGCCATTGGTACACGCGCCAGTGGTCCAACCATGGTCGGTGATCGCCCGGCATCGTTTTTGCTGTTTGCCCTTGGCCTGTCCGACAGAACAGGCCTAGATTGGCGTACGAATGTTTTCTGGAGATGACCTCGATGCCCGAACTGCGTGTCGGCGACCAGCAGTGGTCGATCGCCCCCGGCAGCAACCTGCTCGATGCCCTGAATGCCGCTGGTTGTGGCGTGCCCTACAGCTGCAGGGCAGGGAGTTGCCATGCCTGCCTGGTGCGCTGTCTGGAAGGCGAGCCTTGCGATGAGCGCCCCGAGGCGTTGAGTGTTACGCAGCGTGAGCGTGGCTGGCGCCTGGCCTGTCAGTGTCGGGTCGAGGGGGACCTGCGCGTGGCGCTGTTCGATCCGCGTGCCGATGGCCAGCCGGCGCGGGTGGTGGCGGCGGACTGGTTGGGTGGCGAAGTGTTGCGTCTGCGCCTGCAGGCGTTGGACGGCTTGCGTTACCAGGTGGGGCAGCACCTGTTGCTGTGGAATGCGGAGGGCGTGGCGCGCCCGTATTCGCTGGCGAGCGTCCCGGGCGAGGATCCTTGGCTGGAGTTCCATATCGATTGCCGGCAGCCGGGCGCGTTCTGCACCCCGGTGCGGCAACTTGCCGTAGGCGCGGAGTTGCGCCTTGGCGAGCTGCGCGCCGGCGCCTTGCAGTACGATCCGGAGTGGCAGGACCGGCCACTCTGGTTGCTGGCGGCGGGCACCGGGCTGGCGCCGTTGTGGGGCATTTTGCGGGAGGCGTTGCGACAGGGGCATCGCGGGCCGATCAGGCTGCTGCATCTGGCGCGGGACGGTGCGGGGCATTATCTGGCGGATGAGTTGAGGGAGAGGGCGGTGCGCTATCCGCAGTTGCAGGTGGAGCTGGTGACGCCGGGTGAGCTGCCGGCAGCGCTGGCGGCGTTGCGGGTGCAGTCGCGGCAGACGGTGGCGCTGGTGTGCGGGGCGCCGGGGAGTGTCGAGGAGTTTTCGCGAAGGTTGTTTCTGGCGGGGGTGCCGCGCAACCAGGTGTATTCCGATCTTTTTGTGGGGCATGCCTGATTGGGAGCGCTTTGCGGCCCCGAGAACAGGCACCTCGATTCCACATGAAAACGCCCGGCTCATGGCCGGGCGTTTTTACTTGCAGCAGCAATCAGACCAGCGGATCACCGACATGCAGGATCTTCATGCCATTGGTGCCACCGATGGTGTGGTAGCTGTCGCCCTTGGTCAGGATGACCCAGTCGCCTTGCTCGACCACGCCGCGTTTGAGCAGCTCGTCGACCGCCGCCTGGCTGACCTGCTCCGGTGGCAGCGCCGCCGGATCGAACGGCACGGTGTAGACGCCGCGGAACAGGGCCACGCGAGCCTGGGTCTCGCGGTGCGGAGAGAAGGCGAAGATCGGGATCGAGGAACGGATCCGCGACATGATCAGCGGGGTGTAGCCACTTTCGGTCAGGGCGATGATCGCCTTCACGCCCGGGAAGTGGTTGGCCGTGTACATGGCGGCCAGCGCGATGCTCTCGTCGCAACGGCTGAACTGGGTGCCCATGCGGTGGCTGGAGGTCTTGCTGGTCGGGTGCTTTTCCGCGCCGAGACAGATCCGCGCCATGGCCTGCACCGCTTCCAGCGGGTAGGCACCGGCAGCACTTTCCGCCGACAGCATGACGGCGTCGGTGTAGTCCAGTACGGCGTTGGACACGTCGGATACTTCCGCGCGGGTCGGCATCGGGTTCTGGATCATCGACTCCATCATCTGGGTCGCGACGATCACCGCCTTGTTGTGGCGGCGGGCGTGCAGAATGATCTTCTTCTGGATGCCCACCAACTCGGCATCGCCGATTTCCACGCCGAGGTCGCCACGGGCAACCATCACCGCGTCACTGGCGCGGATCAGGCCGTCGAGGGTCTCGTCGTCGGCCACGGCTTCGGCACGCTCGATCTTGGACACCAGCCAGGCGGTGCCGCCGGCTTCGTCGCGCAGGCGACGGGCGTATTCCATGTCGGATGCGTCACGCGGGAAGGACACGGCCAGGTAGTCCAGGTCCATTTCCGCAGCCAGCTTGATGTCGGCCTTGTCTTTCTCGGTCAGGGCTGGAGCGGTCAGGCCGCCACCCTTGCGGTTGATGCCTTTGTGGTCGGACAGCGGGCCACCGATCAGCACCACGCAGTGCAGCGAATCATCGGTGGCGGTCTCGACGCGCATGACCACGCGGCCGTCGTCGAGCAGCAGTTCGTCACCGACGCCGCAGTCTTTGACCAGGTCGGGGTAGTCGATGCCGACGATTTCCTGGGTGCCAGCGGTCAGCGGGTGGGCGGTGGAGAAGGTGAAGCGGTCACCGACCTTGAGTTCGATACGCTTGTTGGTGAACTTGGCGATGCGGATCTTCGGACCCTGCAGGTCGCCCAGCAGTGCCACGTGGCGACCGTGGCGCGCGGCAATGTCACGGATCAGGCGGGCACGAGCCTTGTGCTCGTCCGGGGTGCCGTGGGAGAAGTTCAGGCGGGCGACATCCAGACCGGCGAGGATCAGTTGTTCGATCACTTCCGGTGAATTGCTGGCGGGGCCGAGGGTGGCAACGATTTTGGTACGGCGGATGGTCATGCACAGACTCCTGTAGTGAAGCGCTGCGAAAGGCTACCCCGGAAACAGGCTGTAGTCATTGTTCCTTTGCACTACCTTGGGAGGGGTGTGGCTGGCGGTTGAACGGTTTGGCGGAGTTTGTGAAGTGCTCGTGGTCAAACCCGGTATCGGCTATAGATTTGTCGGAAAACGCCGATATAGTGCTCAGCAAAGGAGAACCCCCATGCGAGCCCTGATTGTCTTGGCCCTGGCGACCAGTGTCGTCGGCTGCACCCGCTGGTCCATGGACCACCACCTGAACAATGCCTACCGCGCCTACGATCGCGGCGATTGCGAGCGGGTCACTCTGGAGCTGTCGCAGGTCGATCGCACCAGTCGCGCGCGTCCATTCATCTGGCCGGAAACGGCGATGCTACGCGGGCAGTGCCTGGAGCGGCAGAAGCTGTTCGTCGATGCGGCGCAGACCTATCAATACATCATTCAGCAATACCCGCGGAACGAATATGCCTACCGTGCTCGTGCCCGCCTGCAAACCCTTGAACAGCTTGGGCATTATCGCGAAGGCGAGGCGGCGGTCGCTCGCCCCGCGCCACTGGCACCGCTGCGCTGATTGACCGCCGGGGCAATTTTCCGCTGGAAGCATTGCCCTGGTGTGCGCTACTCTGGATCAAACAGACTGTGTACAAAGAGCGTGCACCTGTACAAGACGGCACTAGCGCGACCCTGCTCCAAGGGTTATCCATTGCGATCCATTGCCATGTATAACGAGCGCCGCATCGAGCGTCACCTGCTCCCTTATTTCCTCAAGGTCTACAACCGTTTCACCGATCGGCCCATCGGTTACCTGGGCAACGCTTCGGAAGACGGTCTTATGTTGATCAGCACCCTGCCTTTGCTGGTTGGACCCGACTTCGAACTGCAGTTGCGCATCCCTGCCGAGGGCGGCACCTGGGAACGCATCAGCCTGACTGCCAGTTGCCTGTGGTGCCACGAGGACGAAAGTCCTGGCTTCTACGACTCCGGCTTCATGTTGTTGCAGGCGCCGCGAGAGTACGACCAACTGGTAGGCGCCTTGCGCACCTACTTCAGTTTCCGGCCGTTGCCGACATCGGCATGAGGTAGACTCCGGCGATTTCACCGTTCAGGACGAAGCCCGCCGTGAGCACCAGCATTTTCTGGCACGACTACGAAACCACCGGCATCAATCCGCGCTGCGACCGGCCCTTGCAGGTCGCTGGCGTGCGCACCGATCTGGACCTCAACGAGATCGACGCGCCGGTCAATCTGTTCTGCCAGCCCAGCGACGATATCCTGCCGCATCCCGCTGCTTGCCTGATTACCGGGATCAGCCCGGCACAGTTGGCCCGGGATGGACTGGCCGAAGCCGACTTCATGACCCGGGTGCATGCCGAACTGTCGCGCCCCGGCACCTGCGGCGCGGGCTACAACACCCTGCGTTTCGACGACGAAGTGACCCGCTACAGCCTGTACCGCAACTTCTTCGACCCCTACGCCCGCGAGTGGCAGGGGGGCAACAGCCGTTGGGACCTGATCGACACGGTGCGCACTGCCTATGCGCTGCGCCCCGAGGGTATCCAGTGGCCACGAGTGGAAGGCCAGGTCAGCCTGCGCTTGGAGTTGCTCAGTGCGGCCAACGGTATCCACCATGGCCAGGCCCACGAGGCCCTGTCCGATGTCCGTGCCACCATCGCTCTGGCGCGCCTGATCCGCGAGAAACAACCGCGCCTGTACGAATGGTTGTTCGAACTGCGCAGCAAACAGAAAGTCCTCGACCAGGTTCGCCTGTTGCAGCCCATGGTGCATATTTCCGGGCGATTCTCGGCGGCGCGTAATTATTTGGGCGTAGTGCTGCCACTGGGCTGGCATCCGAGCAACCGCAATGGCCTGATCGTGTGTGACCTGCACCAGGATATTGTGCCGTTGCTTACAGAAGATTCTGAAGTATTGCGCCAGCGGTTATACACGCGTCGCGAGGAAATGCCTGAAGGACAATTGCCGGTTCCCTTGAAGTTGCTACACATCAATCGTTGCCCGGTAGTGGCGCCATTGGCGGTATTGCGCAAGGAAGATCAACAGCGCCTGGGGCTCGACATGTCCGAATTGCTGCGCCGGAGCGAACAGCTGATCGCTGCTCGCGAGCAATGGGAAAATAAATTGGCGTCAATTTATTCGGGGTCCGATTTCGCCGCGAGTGACGACCCGGAACAACAACTGTATGACGGCTTTTTCGGTGATCGCGACCGGCGTTTGTGCGAGCAGGTGAGAATGGCCGATCCGCAGCAATTGGCGACGGGGCGCTGGATGTTCGATGACTCGCGTCTGACGGATCTGTTGTTCCGATATAGGGCTCGGAACTTTCCGGCGAGCCTTAGTGAGTCGGAGCAAGTGCAGTGGAGAACATTCTGTCAGCAGCGCCTGACTGATGAGGCGATGGGTGCGCCACATACCCTTGCGGCATTCGAGAATGCTCTGACGCAAGCGATGGTGGGTGTCGAGGGCGCGCAGCGGGGGTTGCTGGAAGAATGGCGCCTGTATGCCGTGCACTTACGTCAACGTCTCGGGATGGCGCAATTGTAAAGATTGTTTAATAAAAAACGCCGGCGAGTGCCGGCGTTCTTTTGATATGGGCGCAAATTAATCCAGCAGGGTAGCCCAGCCTTCAACCACGTCGCCGCCCCACTTGGCTTTCCACTCTTTCAGCGTCTTGTGGTTGCCGCCTTTGGTTTCGATGACTTCACCGTTGTGCGGGTTCTTGTATTGCTTGACCTTGCGTGCGCGCTTGGTGCCGGTGGTCTTGACCGCTGCGCCACGTTGAACCTTGTTCAGTTTGGCATCCGGATCCAGCAGGGCAATGATGTCCTTCAGCGATTTGCTGTAGGTCCCCATCAGCTCGCGCAGTTTCTTTTCGAACTCCAGTTCTTTCTGCAGCTTGTCGTCGGCGGACAGACTCTGCAGGCGGGCTTGCAGTTCTTTGATAGCTTCTTCGGTAGCGCGATATTCGTTGATCAGGGACATGAGACGTTCCTTGCAAATTGGGAGTTCGGGATAACAGTGCCGCAATAATAGTCAGACAATTTGCCCAAGTAAACATTCAAGTGCCGTAGTCTTTCAATGTTTATTCCCGGTCTGGATTGTGGGGCGGGTACTTTACAAATGCTCATGGGCAAAATCCGCAACTAATCTAATTGGCTGCTTGGCACGTCATCCCGCGTCGCCGCTCGTGGCCTCAACGGGGCGGGCGTGGTTCCCGGACGTCACATGGATACTGTAGTTTTGCCGGGCAATCGTTAGAATGTGCGCCTTTGCGAAGTTCTGGAGCCCCCTGCATGCGTACCTATCGGCTGGTGATCGCCTGTCCCGACCGTGTCGGCATTGTCGCCAAGGTCAGTAATTTCCTGGCCTCCCACAACGGCTGGATCACCGAAGCGAGCCACCACTCCGATGACCTGAGCGGTTGGTTCTTCATGCGTCACGAAATCCGTGCCGATACCCTGCCGTTCGGCATCGAGGCGTTCCGCGAAGCGTTCGCGCCGATCGCCGAAGAGTTTTCCATGACCTGGCGGATCACCGATACCGACCAGAAGAAGCGCGTCGTGTTGATGGCCAGCCGTGAATCGCACTGCCTGGCCGACCTGCTGCACCGCTGGCACAGCAACGAGCTGGACTGTGACATCCCGTGCGTGATCTCCAACCATGACGACCTGCGCAGCATGGTTGAGTGGCACGGCATCCCGTTCTTCCATGTTCCGGTCGATCCGAAGGACAAGCAGCCGGCCTTCGCCGAGGTCTCGCGCCTGGTCAAAGAACACGGTGCCGACGTGGTGGTGCTGGCGCGCTACATGCAGATCCTGCCGCCGCAGCTGTGCGAGGAATACGCCCAACAGGTGATCAACATCCACCACAGCTTCCTGCCGTCCTTCGTCGGCGCCAAGCCGTATCACCAGGCTTCGTTGCGTGGTGTGAAGCTGATCGGCGCAACCTGTCACTACGTCACCGAGGAACTGGACGCCGGTCCCATCATCGAGCAGGACGTGGTGCGTGTCAGCCACAGCGACAGCATCGAGGACATGGTGCGTTTCGGGCGTGATGTCGAGAAGATGGTCCTGGCCCGCGGCCTGCGCTATCACCTCGAAGACCGTGTGCTGGTGCACGGCAACAAGACCGTGGTCTTCAACTGACCCGAGGGGCGGTGGGATGAGCGATCCACTCGACAAAGCCACCGCCAGCCCGCCGCCGACTTTGGGCGAGGGCTGCCTCAGTCGTTATGACCCGGATGCGCTGGACAGCGAGGATGGCACCGATTTCCCCGGTGCCGCCGAGCTGTGGCAGGCACAGCTAGCGGCGAGCGGCGATGCGCTCCAGCAAGGGCTTGCCGAGCAGGCAGAGAAAGACCGGTCCGCCAGCGATGAGGTAGAAGTAATAGGTCACCACCCGCCAGACAAGGACCGCGGCCGCCGCGGTTGACTTGCCCACCATGGGCGTGAGCAGCGCCGCCGAGGTCAGCTCCGCCGCCCCCGCGCCACCCGGCAACAGGCTGAACTGCCCGGCACTCAACGACAGCACTTGCACCAGGAAACTGGAAATCCACTGCAGGTTGCCGCCCAATCCCAGCAACACCAGGTACAGCACGCTGTAGCGCAGCGCCCAGTGCAGGCAGGTCAGGCCGAACACCAGGGCGAGGATCCGCCGTGGCAGACCCAGAGTTGTCTGGAACGCGCGGAAGAAATGCAGCAGCCTTCGCGCCCAGCGCCGCCGTTTCGTCCCGCCCACACCCAGACGTTTCAGCAACCGGCCATTCCAGCGCATCAGCCCGCGACGCCAGCGCAGCAGCGCCACGGCCAGGCCGAGCACACCGAGCAACAACAGCGCGCTGCCGAGCAGCAAGCCTTCCAGGCTGCGCCCGAGGCGGTGGAACAGGGTATAGATGACGATGCCCAGCACCGCGCAAAGAAAGAACAGCAGGTCGTTCAGCTGGTCCATGGCATACACCGCGCCGCTGTGGGCGGGTCGTACGCGGTCGCGGGACAGCAGGGCCATCAGGGTCAGCGGGCCACCGCTGCCGCCGGGGGTGGTGCAGATGGCGAACTCGGTAGCCATGATCACCCCGAGGCTGCGCAGGCGACCGATTCTCTCGCCCTGGCTGCCCAGCAGCAGGCGCAGGCGCAGGGCGTTGATGGCCCAGCAGCAGATGATCATGGCGAACAGTGCCAGCAACAGGCCGGCTGGGAAGTTGCGCAGGCGTGGCAGCAGGTCGCTACCGCCGAGCACGACCGGGACCAGCGCCGCCATCAGTAGCGCGGCAAGCAACCAGCCGAGACGGTTCATGGGCCAGGCCGGCTGGCCAGCCAAGCCAGCTTGGTCATGGGAATGCGCCCGTCTGCCAGCAGGCGCTGGAGCGTCTGCAGCCAATAGCGGCGGGAGAAACCGTGGCGCATGTCCACCGGGTGCAGGCCCAGGCGAATGGTGCTGGCGTCGTCCATGCGCCGCTCCTGCACCGCGCTGACCACCCGCGAGAGGCCACGCCGCCAGGCGCTGCGGGCGCTCCAGACCAGGCCGGGAGCGTCGATTCGGGTGAAGTCCGGCAGGCGATAGAGATGCTGCGGATCGCTGGTGTAGCGCAAAGGCAACTGACGCAAGGCCTGACGGGTGCCTTCACTCATCAGCCAGGCCGGGGCGACGAAGCCGCTCAGCGGCCAGCCCATGCGCTGAAACAGGTCGATGCCATCTCCCAGGCGTTGCAACGCCTGTTGCTGGCTCAGGCCATAGAACTCGCCTTCCCAAGTGTAGATGCGGCGCATGAAATAGTCGCCGGGGCTGCGAGGCGCGGGACCGTCGTCGGCGTGGTAATAGCCGTGCAACGCCAATTCGTCTCCGCGCACCAGGCGCTGCTCCATGGTCCGGCGGAAGGCGGTGTCCTGTGACACGGCATTGCGATGGTGGAAGTCTGGAACCACCAGCATCGTCATGGGGATATGCCCAAGGGCGTCCACCGCTTCGACGAAAGGCTGGTAGTCCGGCCAGGTTTGCGGGGCGACGTCATGCAGTACCAGCAGCACGCTGCGCCCGGCGCTCGGGTGGGCGTATGGCTCAGGCATGGGCGCGCACCGGCAGGTCGTTGTAGCCGAGCACTGCGTGATAGTGCTCGAGCAGGCCGCTGACCACACTGTCCCAGCTGTAGTGCTGCTCGACATGCTGTCGGGCCTGCTGGCCGAGGCTTTCGGTACCGCGTTCGAACATCTCCCGTACCGCCGTGGCCATTGCCTGGCTATCACCCGCCCGGCACAACTGGCCGCAGGCCGGATCGACGATCTCGCTGAAAGCCCCGGCCGCCACTGCCACGACCGGGGTGGCGCTGGCCATGGCTTCGAGGATCACCAGGCCGAAGGTCTCCTGGTCGCCGGCGTGCACCAGCAGGTCGGCGCTGGCTAGCAGGCGCGCGACTTCGTGGGCCGGTCGGAACTCGCCGAACACCGTGACGTTGCCCGGCACGCTAGCTGGCATGTGCGAGCCCACCAGCAGCAGGTGGTACGGCTTGCCCAGGCGCTGGATGCAGTCCAGCAGCACGGGCAGGTTTTTCTCTCGCGAGCCGCGGCCGGCGAAGACCAGCAGGCGGGTGTCGTCGGCCAGGCCTAGCTCGGCGCGCAGGTTCGCGTCGCAGCGATCCGGGTGGAAGGTGTTGAGGTCGACGCCGAGGCGCTGCACATGGACATTGCTCACGCCAAGGCTGCGCAACTTGTGGGCCATGACCTGGCTTGGCGCCAGGACCCGGTCGAAATTGCCGTACAGCTTGCTGACATAGGCTTCCACGTTCGGCGTGAACCAGTTGCCCATACGGTTGCTGACCAGCAGCGGCAGGTCGGAGTGATAGAAGCCGATCACCGGCACGTCGAGACGGCGCCGCGCACCGAGCGCGGCCCAGGCGGTGAGGTAGGGATCGCCGACCTCGATCAGGTCGGGTTGCAACTCATGCAGCACATTGCACCAGGGTGCCAGGCGCAGCGGGAAACGGTAGCCGTTGCCGAAGGGCAGGGGTGGGGCCGGCACTTCGTGGATTCCATTCTCGTGACGGGCGGTAGCGCCGGGGATCAGCAGGCTATGGCGGACGTTGGGCGCGAGGCCGAGGCGGCGATGTTTGGCATCAAGATAGGTACGCACACCGCCACTGGCGGGGGCGTAGAACATGGTGATGTCGGCGATATGCACGATCAGCATCCCTCCGGGATCGTCTTTTGGACAGTCACGCGGCGTTCTGCGGCCGCGGTGACGCGCCTTAAGGTTGACCTACGGAAAGAATGGTTTGTTCGATTTGTAACCGGGTGACCGGCACAAGGTCCGCGCCAATCAATGAGTCATGGTTGTTCTGAGAGAGCGAGCTTGCTCGCTCTCTCAGGTGGAGAAGGATGAATCAGATACGGAAGCTGCCGACCAGATGCTTCAGGCGGCCGGCCTGCTCTTCCAGGTCCGCGCAGGCGCGCAGGGTCGATTGCAGGTTCTCGACGCCTTCCTGGTTGAGCATGTTGATTTCGTTGATGTCCATGTTGATCGAGTCGACCACGGCGGTCTGTTCCTCGGTGGCGGTGGCCACCGACTGGTTCATGCCGTCGATCTCGCCGATACGCTGGGTCACGCTGTTCAGGCGTTCGCCCGCCTGGTTGGCGATGTTCACGCTGTCATGACTGTGGCGCTGGCTCTGGCCCATGGTTTCTACCGATTCGCGGGCGCCGACCTGCAACTCCTCGATCATGTTCTGCACCTGCTGCGCGGACTCCTGAGTCCGGTGCGCCAGGTTGCGTACCTCGTCGGCGACCACGGCGAAGCCGCGCCCGGCTTCACCGGCACGGGCGGCCTCAATGGCGGCGTTCAGCGCCAGCAGGTTGGTCTGCTGGGAAATGCTGGTGATCACTTCGAGAATCTGACCGATGTTCACGGTTTTGCTGTTCAGCGTCTCGATATGGGTGCTGGAGGTGGAAATCATGTCCGACAGGCGATTCATCGCCTGGATGCTGCGGTCCACCACCTGCTGGCCTTCCTCCGCCAGGTGCCGTGCCGAGCTTGCCTGTTGCGAGGCCTGGGCGGCGTTATGGGCGATTTCCTGGGCGGCGGCGCCGAGCTGGTTGATCGCCGCTGCGACGCTGTTGGTGCGGTTGCTCTGCTCGTCGGAGTTGACCATCGACGAGTTGGAAGCGCTGACCACCCGCAGGGCCACTTCGTTGACGTGTTCGGTGGCCGAGGCCACTTCACGGATCGACTCGTGGATACGGCCGACGAAGTGGTTGAAGGCCTTGCCGAGCATGCCGAATTCGTCGTGGTTGTGGATGTTCAGGCGGCGGGTCAGGTCGCCTTCGCCCTGGGCGATGCCTTCCATCGCGCGGATCATGGTGTGCAGTGGGCGTAGCAACACGTTGATCAGCAAGCCCAGCAAACCAATGATGAAGCCCACGGCAATGACGGTGGCGACCACCGCAGAAGTGCGGAACTTGCTCAGCATTGAGTAGGCTTTGTCTTTATCTACCGCCAGACCGATGTACCAGTTCGCCGATGGCAGGCCTTTGACCGGGGTGAAGCTGAGGATGGTCGGTTTGCCATCCATTTCCACTTCGACCGGTTTCTTGTCCAGGCGCGGCGTGTTGTTCGGGAACAACTCACTCATGGCCTTCATGGTCAGGTCCTTGTTCGGGTGCACGAGGATCTTGCCTTGGTCGTTGACCAGGAAGGCGTAGCCCATGCCGCCGAAGTTCAGCGAGTTGATGATTTCAACCAGGCCGTCCAGGGACAGGTCGCCCCCCACCACACCGACTTGCTGGGATACCGGGGTCACGATGGAAATCACCATCTTGCCGGTGCTCATGTCGATATAGGGTTCGGTCAGGATGGTCTTGCCAGCGGCCAGGCCGTCCTTGTACCAGGGGCGGACGCGCGGGTCGTAGCCGTCGGGCATTTTCATCTGTGGGCGAATGGTGAAATCACCATTGGGATGGCCCATATAAATAGTGAGGAAACTCGAAGTCAGCGCCTTCTGAGCGAGAAGGTTGCCAACGTTCTGAGGATCGGCGGCAATGTTCTGCACCGCGTTCTCCACCAGCAGGATGCGGCCGTCGAACAGGTTCTTGATATTGGTCGAGGTGGTGTCGCCCATCTCGCCGAGATAGTTTTCCAGGTTTTCCCGGATGGCATTGCGCTGCAAGTAGTCGTTGTACAAAGTGAACAGGCTGAACGCGAGCATCACGATCAGTGAGGCGGCCAACAAGATCTTGTGGCTGAAACGGAGATTTTTATTCATGGCGTGTTGGGTCCGCTAAGGTCTTGAATATCCGGGTAGTGCGCACGGAGTCGCTGATGAGAGCAAAGTGAGTCCCATGTCCTTGTCGGGGATGTCCTGCTTTTTGAGCGATCAATCACACTTTGATATCGGCTGGTTCATACAAAAGCTTTAAATGGAGGATGAAAAAACATGGTGAATTCCTCGCAATTCATTCTCGGTGCTGACCTGGATGGACAGCCGGTCTCCCAGGCCCTGCGCCTGGCCAATCGCCATGGCCTGGTGGCCGGCGCCACCGGTACCGGCAAAACAGTGACCCTGCAACATCTTGCCGAGGCATTTAGCGACGCCGGGGTGGCGGTGTTCGCCGCTGACGTCAAGGGCGACCTGTGCGGCCTGGGCGCGGTGGGCAACCCGCAGGGCAAGGTGGCCGAGCGCATCGCCGGCATGCCCTGGCTGAACCATCAGCCCCAGGCCTACCCGGTGACGCTGTGGGATATCCACGGGCTATCCGGTCATCCGTTGCGCACCACCCTGAGCGAAATGGGCCCGCTGTTGCTGGGCAACCTGCTGGAACTCAACGATAGCCAGCAGGCCGCGCTGTATGCGGCGTTCAAGGTGGCCGATCGTGAAGGTCTGTTGCTGCTGGATATCAAGGACCTCAAAGCGTTGCTCGGGCACCTCAAGGACAACCCGCAGCTACTTGGCGATGACAGCGCGCTGATGACCAGCGGCTCGACACAAGCCTTGCTGCGGCGTCTGGCGACTCTGGAACAGCAGGGCGCCGAGGCGCTGTTCGGCGAGCCGGCGCTGCAACTGCAGGACCTGCTGCAACCGGTGACCGATGGGCGCGGGCGTATCCACCTGCTGGACGCCAGCCGACTGATCCATGAGTCGCCGAAGGTCTATGCCACCTTCCTTCTATGGCTGCTGGCCGAGCTGTTCGAGCAGTTGCCGGAGCGTGGCGATGCCGACAAACCGCTGCTGGCGCTGTTCTTCGACGAGGCGCACCTGCTGTTCAACGGGACGCCCAAGGCTTTGCAGGATCGCCTGGAGCAGGTGGTACGGCTGATTCGTTCGAAGGGCGTCGGGGTGTATTTCGTCACGCAATCGCCGGGGGACCTGCCGGATGATGTCCTGGCCCAGCTTGGGTTACGCATCCAGCACGGGCTTCGGGCGTTCACCGCCAAGGAGCAGAAGTCCCTGCGGGCAGTGGCCGATGGCTTCCGTCCCAACCCGGCGTTCGACACCCTGGCGGTGCTGACCGAACTGGGGATCGGCGAGGCGCTGGTGGGTACCTTGCAAGACAAGGGCACGCCGGGGATGGTCGAGCGGGTGCTGATCGCGCCACCGCAGTCGCGGATCGGGCCGTTGAGTGATGCCGAGCGGGCGGCGTTGGTGGCGGCGTCGCCATTGGCCGGGCGCTATGACAAGCCGATCGACCGCGAGTCGGCGTATGAAATGCTGACTGCGCGCAAAGGCGAGGTGGCCGAGGCGCCGGTTGCAGCGCAGAAGGATGAGGGGAGCCTGGCGGACAAGGCCGGGGAGTTCCTGCAGAGCGCGGCGGGGCAGGCGATCAAGTCGGCGGTGCGGCAGGCGGCCAACCAGTTGGGACGGCAACTGGTGCGGGGGTTGATGGGGTCGTTGCTGGGGGGCAAGCGTAAATGATGGGGTGTCAGTGATGGCCTATCGCGGGCAACGCCCGCTCCCACAGGGATCGCGTGCACCGCAGAATCTGGTGGGAGCGGGCGTTGCCCGCGATGAGGCCCGAAAGACCACCACTCCAGAAACAGAAAGGCGCCCGAAGGCGCCTTTCTCATTACTGCATCACTCAGTTGACGAACCGCGTGGAAATCCAGAACAGCCCTGCCGCCAGGCCCATTGACGCCGGCAGGGTCAGCACCCAGGCCAGCAGGATGGTGCGTACGGTGCCGCCTTGCAGGCCGCTCTTGTTCGCGACCATGGTGCCCGCCACGCCGGACGACAGCACGTGAGTGGTGGAGACCGGCAGGCTGAAGATGTTGGCCATACCGATGGCGCACGCCGCGGTGATCTGGGCC
Source organism: Pseudomonas sp. Con_6 (assembly GCF_059379395.1). Taxonomy (NCBI): domain Bacteria; kingdom Pseudomonadati; phylum Pseudomonadota; class Gammaproteobacteria; order Pseudomonadales; family Pseudomonadaceae; genus Pseudomonas; species Pseudomonas sp. Con_6. The sequence goes on from NZ_CM182011.1 coordinate 1,311,648, forward strand.
GACATGCCCTGGGCATAGGTCATGCCCTGCTTGCCGATCTTCTCGCCGATGGTCAGCACCACGCGTTTCCAGCCGACCATGGTCCCCAGGCCAAGGGCCAGGGCGACAGCGAGGATGACCCAGAACGGCGCGTACTCGGTGGTCGCGGTCAGGTCCTTGCGCAGCTTGTCGAGGTCGGCCTTTTCGCGGGCCTGCAGGCCAGGCAGTTTGCCGACCTTCTTCGCGGTGTCATCCAGGCAGAGGAGGTAGCGGCGCACTTCGACACGGGTTTCCGGACTCAGCGAGCGGTAGTCGGTGACACCGGCCAGCGACTGCTGCAGTGCGGCGATGGTCGGCTCGGTCTGCTCCGGCTTGCAACTGAATTGCTCCGGCAGGTCACCTTTGGCCGCCTTGCCCAAGGCCAGGAACTCACCCAGGGTCTCGTGGTTGCGCTGGTAGAACTGGCTCAGGTGCAGGGTTGCGTCGCGGGTCCGCTCGATCTGGTAGGTGGTGCTGTTCAGGTCGAGGACGAACTGCTGCGGCACGATACCGATCAGCACCAGCATGATCAGGCCGATGCCTTTCTGGCCATCGTTGGAGCCGTGCACGAAGCTCACGCCCATGGCCGACATGATCAGCACCAGGCGGTTCCAGAAGGGCGGGTGCTTTTTGTCGTCGAGCATGCGGCGCTGTTCAGGCGTCTTGTGCATCTTCGACAGCGGGCGCCACCATTTCAGGGCGAGCAGCACCAGCGCAGCCACCAGGAAGCCGGCCATCGGCGACAGTACCAGGGACATGCCGATATCGATCGCTTTCTGCCAGTTGACCCCGTCACCCAAGGGAATGTCGTTGATCAGTGCGTTGGCCAGGCCGACACCGAGGATCGAGCCGATCAGGGTGTGCGAACTGGATGCCGGGATACCGAAGTACCAGGTGCCGAGGTTCCAGGCGATGGCCGCGGCCAGCAGCGAGAAGACCATGGCCAGGCCGTGCCCGGTGTTGACGTTGATCAGCAGTTCCACCGGCAGCAGGTGGACGATGGCGTAGGCGACTCCGACGCCGCCGAGCAGCACACCGAGGAAGTTGAAGACACCAGACGCGAAAACCGCCAGTTGTGGCGGCATGGCTTTGGTGTAGATGACTGTCGCGACCGCGTTTGCGGTGTCATGAAAGCCATTGATGAACTCGAAGGCGAGTACGAAGGTCAAGGCGAGGATGAGACTCACCAGTACCCACGCATCAAGTCCGCTGAATAATTCGATCATGAAGGTTTTCTGGCCCGGTCATAAGGGGGCGCGATTATGCCAGAAATCCCCCGTAATCAATGCACTGGCTGCTGACCAGTGGAGGGCTCGAAAACCCGGCTCGCTCACCTGTAAGGATGAGAGGTTGTGAGAAATATGCGGCTAAAAATCACGATTTTGTGGATTTATGAAGACAAAATCATGAATAGTTGATGTCGGAAAAATTTCAAACAGTCGTATTAAATTTGTGAAAATACGTTTCGACTTCATCTTCGCGCCGTAAAGAAGGACCGGGTACCCGCGTGCACAGGTACCCTGGCGATCCTGAAGGCGGTCAGCAGGGGAGCCGCCGTCACGGCTCCTCGACCTTGAGGTCCTTTTCCATCTTGCGTATTTCGTCTGCGAAGACCTGGTCCATCACCGTGGCTCGTTTGCGCCAGGGTTTGCGTTCCGGGTCGGGTTGGGCGGCATAGGTGGTGACTTCACCGCCGTAGACTTCCTTGTAGCGTTGTTCCTGGCGCTCAAGTTCCGCGCGCAGTTCGTCTTTCGTCACAGGGCTACCTGTCGATCAAAGTTACGCTGGCGTTTCGCGAAGGCGTTGTTGCGTGAGTTGCATAACGCGCACGCGGCTACAGTGGCCAGAGTATTAACGGCTGTTGCAGCAACAGACTTTGGGTTGTGCATGGACGCGGGTTGCGTCTGACACTGGGATCCGGGCACTTGCTAACAAAGATCCATCATGATGAGGCCCTGGCGGGCGACATCAGGTTTTGATTATAGCAAGTGATATCAACAAGGATACGCCCAATCAAGCATTGTGAAAAATTGGACATTAAATGTGGGGACTTTGTTTCCCTCTTTCTTCACCGCGAATATATCCGGGCAACTCCACCGGTTGTTATCGCGTGTAAAGAAAAACGGCCTCGCTGTGGGCGAGGCCGTACCCGGGACTTCACGGTGGGTACCTGACCAGTCTCTCCAAGAAGCCACAAGGGCGGAGGAAAGGTATAAGCAATCGTGGTCATTGGTCAATTGCGATTATCGGTCGATGGTTCGATAATCGCACCTGTGAGTGTGTGACTGAGGTGAGTCATGAGTGAAGAAACAACCCCCAAGGGATCAGGATTGAACGACAACGTGCGCAGTTCGTTTGCGTCGTTGGCGCCGCCCATCGTCGCGTCGCCGGCCAAGCGCATCCAGGCGTTCACCGGCGATCCGGACTTCATGACCTCTCTGGCCCGCGGGCTGGCGGTGGTGCAGGCATTTCAGGAGCGCAAGCGGCACCTGACCATCGCGCAGATCAGCCACCGCACCGAGATTCCCCGGGCGGCCGTGCGCCGTTGCCTGCATACCTTGATCAAGCTGGGCTACGCCACCACCGACGGGCGTACCTACTCGCTGCTGCCCAAGGTGCTGACCCTGGGGCATGCCTACCTGTCCTCGACACCGCTGGCGGTTTCTGCCCAGCCGTACCTGGACCGCATGAGCGACCAGCTTCACGAGGCCTGCAACATGGCCACCCTGGAGGGTGACGACATCCTCTATATAGCCCGCTCGGCCACGGTCCAGCGGTTGATCTCGGTCGACCTGTCGGTGGGTGGGCGATTACCGGCCTACTGCACGTCCATGGGGCGCATCCTCCTCGCCGCGCTGGACGACGCCACCCTGCACGAATACCTGGAACATGCCGATCTGCAGGCCAAGACCAGCCGCACCATCCACGACCCGCAGGCGCTGTTGGAATGCCTGCAACTGGTGCGTCAGCAAGGCTGGTGCATCGTCGACCAGGAGCTGGAGCAGGGCCTGCGTTCCATTGCCGTGCCGGTGTACGACGCCTCGGGCCAGGTGCTGGCCGCGCTCAATGTCAGCACCCACGCCGGTCGTGTCAGCCGCAGCGAACTGGAACAACGCTTCCTGCCTATCATGCTCGCCGCCAGTCGTGATCTGAGCACCCAGTTGTTCGCCTGATCGCGCAATCCTGTTCGATAAACGCACACAGATGCGTTTATCGAATTGCGCCGCCGTTGCGGCCTTATTAATGTCGCTCGCAACGGTCGGCCTGCCCCGTCCGTCAATAATAATGAGCGAGAGGCAAAGTCCCATGATCCGCACGTCCTTCCCCCGTCGTCCGTCCCCGCACCGACGACGCAATAGCTAAATCCCCCTTTTAAGCTTTACTGATCGACTTTGCCCTGACGCACGCGCGTCCGCTCGCGTCTGCGCATCTCTTTTTCGCGCTTCCCGCGCCGCGCGCTTCTTTTTGGATAACAATAATGAACAGTCCGCACGCTGCTATCGGAACACCCTTGGATGTCCAGTCGTTCATCAACGCCCAGCCTTTGTCGCGTTATCAATGGCGGGTGGTGATCCTGTGTTTTCTCATTGTTTTTCTCGACGGCCTGGATACCGCGGCCATGGGCTTCATCGCCCCGGCGCTGTCTCAGGACTGGGGCATCGACCGCGCCAGCCTCGGCCCGGTGATGAGTGCCGCGCTGATCGGCATGGTCTTCGGTGCTCTGGGTTCCGGTCCGCTGGCTGATCGTTTCGGGCGTAAGGTGGTGCTGGTCGGGGCGGTGGTGCTGTTCGGTGCCTTCAGCCTGGCCTCGGCCTACAGCACCAACGTCGACCAGTTGCTGGTGCTGCGCTTCCTCACCGGCCTGGGCCTCGGCGCCGGCATGCCGAATGCGACCACGCTGCTGTCCGAATACACTCCCGAGCGTCTGAAGTCGTTGCTGGTGACCAGCATGTTCTGCGGCTTCAACCTGGGCATGGCCGGTGGTGGTTTCATTTCCGCCAAGCTGATCCCGGCCTATGGCTGGCACAGCCTGCTGCTGATAGGTGGTCTGCTGCCGCTGCTGCTGGCAGTAGTGCTGGTGTTCTGGCTGCCGGAGTCGGCGCGTTTCCTGGTGGTGCGCAACCGCGGGGTCGAGAAGATTCGCAAGACACTCGCACCGATCGAGCCCGCCACGGTGGCTCAGGCCAGCAGCTTCAGCGTGCCCGAGCAGAAGATCGTCAAGAGCCGCAACGTGCTGGCGGTGATCTTCTCCGGCACCTACAGCGTCGGCACCTTGTTGCTGTGGCTGACGTACTTCATGGGCCTGGTGATCGTCTACCTGCTGACCAGCTGGCTGCCGACCCTGATGCGTGACAGTGGCGCGAGCATGGAGCAGGCGGCATTCATCGGCGCGCTGTTCCAGTTCGGTGGCGTGCTCAGTGCGGTGGCGGTGGGTTGGGCCATGGACCGCTTCAACCCGCACAAGGTCATCGGCACCTTCTACCTGCTGGCCGGGGTGTTCGCCTACGCGGTAGGGCAGAGCCTGGGCAACATCACTCTGCTGGCGACCCTGGTGCTGGTCGCCGGGATGTGCGTGAACGGTGCGCAGTCGGCGATGCCTTCGCTGGCGGCGCGTTTCTACCCGACCCAAGGGCGGGCGACCGGGGTGTCGTGGATGCTCGGGATTGGTCGCTTTGGCGCGATTCTCGGGGCATGGATGGGGGCGACCCTGCTGGGCCTGGGCTGGAACTTCGAGCAAGTGCTGACGGCACTGGTGATTCCGGCGGGGCTGGCCACCGTGGCGGTGGTGGTCAAGGGCATGGTCAGCCATGCCGATGCGACCTGATTTGAAATACGTAATTCATTGACGCAGCTGGACCTGTGGGAGCGGGTGAACCCGCTCCCACAGGGTCCGCGCCATCCCCAGAATTAGGTTAACAATTCGTTCGATAATCGAACGTTATGCCGATTATCGGATTGAACAGCCCTCATCCCGGTCGTAATCTGGATCGCATACCGGTGCCATTCCAGGCACCCCGAACCGACCCCCGACTCAGCACATCCAGGAGTCTTCCATGGCTGAAATCCTCTCGCTCCACGACGCCGTGAAGCAGTTCGTCCACGACGGTGACAGCGTTGCCCTCGAAGGCTTCACCCACCTGATCCCGACCGCCGCCGGCCATGAAATCATCCGCCAGGGCAAGAAAGACCTGACCTTGGTGCGCATGACCCCCGACCTGATCTACGACCAGTTGATCGGTGCCGGCTGCGCGAAGAAGCTGATCTTCTCCTGGGGCGGCAACCCGGGTGTCGGTTCTCTGCATCGCCTGCGTGATGCCGTGGAAAAACAGTGGCCACACGCGATGGAAATCGAGGAACACAGCCACGCCGACCTGGCCAACGCCTATGTCGCCGGTGCCTCCGGCCTGCCGTTCGCCGTCCTGCGTGCCTACGCCGGCTCCGACCTGCCCAAGGTCAACCCGCTGATCAAGAGCGTCACCTGCCCGTTCACTGGCGAAGTCCTCGCCGCCGTGCCTTCGGTCCGCCCGGACGTCACCGTGATCCACGCGCAGAAAGCCGACCGCAAGGGCAACGTGCTGCTCTGGGGCATCCTCGGCGTGCAGAAGGAAGCGGCCCTGGCGGCCAAGCGCTGCATCGTCACCGTCGAAGAAATCGTCGACGACCTCAACGCCCCGATGAACGCCTGCGTCCTGCCGACCTGGGCGCTGTCCGCGGTGTGCCTGGTGCCGGGCGGTTCCCATCCGTCCTACGCCCACGGCTACTCCGAGCGTGACAACCGCTTCTACCAGGCTTGGGACCCGATTGCCCGCAGCCGCGAAACCTTCACCGCCTGGATCGACGAATACATCCGTGGCACCGCCGACTTCAACGCCTTCAAGGCAAAACTGGCCAGCACCGCGGAGGTTGCACAATGAGCTACTCCACCAATGAAATGATGACCGTCGCCGCCGCCCGCCGCCTGCAGAACGGTGCTGTGTGCTTCGTCGGCATCGGCCTGCCGTCCAAGGCCGCCAACCTGGCCCGCCTGACGTCCTCGCCAGACGTGGTGCTGATCTACGAATCCGGTCCGATCGGCGCCAAGCCGAGCGTGCTGCCGCTGTCCATCGGTGACGGCGAGCTGGCCGAGACCGCCGATACCGTGGTCCCCACCGGTGAGATCTTCCGCTACTGGCTGCAGGGCGGTCGCATCGACGTCGGCTTCCTCGGCGCCGCCCAGGTCGACCGCTTTGGCAACATCAACACCACCGTGGTCGGCGACTACCATGCGCCGAAAGTACGCCTGCCGGGTGCCGGTGGCGCGCCGGAGATCGCCGGTTCCGCGAAGAAGGTGCTGATCATCCTCAAGCAGTCCAACCGTGCCTTCGTCGACAAGCTCGACTTCATCACCTCGGTCGGCCACGGCGAAGGCGGCGACTCGCGCAAACGCCTGGGCCTGCCCGGCGAAGGCCCGGTCGGCATCATCACCGACCTGTGCATCATGGAGCCGGAAGCCGGCACCAACGAATTCGTGGTCACCGCGATCCACCCGGGTGTGACCCGCGAGCAGATCGTCGCCGCCACCGGCTGGGCGATCCGCTTCGCTGACAAGGTCGAGACCACCGCCGAACCGACCGAAACCGAGCTCAGCGCCCTGCGCGACCTCGAAGCCCGTACCGCCATCGCCCACGGCCAGGCCCCAGGAGAAGCGTGATGCGTGACGTATTCATCTGCGACGCCATTCGTACCCCCATCGGCCGCTTCGGCGGTGGCCTCGCCGCCGTCCGTGCCGACGACCTGGCCGCGGTGCCGCTGAAGGCGCTGATCGAACGCAACCCGAGCGTGCAATGGGACCAGATTGACGAAGTCTTCCTCGGCTGCGCCAACCAGGCCGGTGAAGACAACCGCAACGTGGCGCGCATGGCCCTGCTGCTGGCGGGCCTGCCAGAGAGTGTGCCGGGCGTGACCCTCAACCGCCTGTGCGCCTCGGGCATGGATGCGGTGGGCACGGCCTTCCGCGCCATTGCCAGTGGCGAGATGGAGCTGGCGATTGCCGGCGGCGTCGAGTCGATGTCCCGCGCCCCGTTCGTTATGGGCAAGGCCGATAGCGCCTACTCGCGCAACATGAAGCTGGAGGACACCACCATCGGCTGGCGCTTCATCAACCCGCTGATGAAGGCCCAGTATGGCGTCGATGCCATGCCGCAGACCGCTGACAATGTCGCCGACGACTACAACGTCTCCCGCGCCGACCAGGACGCCTTCGCCCTGCGCAGCCAGCAGCGTACCGCTGCAGCCCAGGCCGCCGGTTTCTTTGCCGAAGAGATCGTGCCGGTGCGCATCGCCCACAAGAAGGGCGAGACCGTGGTCGAGCAGGACGAGCATCCGCGTGCTGACACCACTCTGGAAGCGCTGACCAGGCTCAAGCCGGTCAACGGCCCGGACAAGACCGTCACCGCCGGCAACGCCTCGGGCGTCAACGACGGCGCGGCGGCGATGATCCTTGCCTCCGCCGAAGCGGTGAAGAAACACGGCCTGACCCCGCGCGCCCGCGTGCTGGGCATGGCCAGCGCCGGTGTGGCGCCACGGGTGATGGGCATCGGCCCGGTACCGGCAGTGCTCAAGCTCACCGAACGCCTGGGTCTGGCGGTCAGCGATTTCGATGTCATCGAACTCAACGAAGCCTTCGCCAGCCAGGGTCTGGCCGTGCTGCGCGGTCTTGGCCTGGCCGACGACGCGCCGCAGGTCAACCCGAATGGCGGCGCCATCGCCTTGGGCCATCCGCTGGGCATGAGCGGTGCCCGACTGATCCTCACCGCCCTGCACCAGCTGGAGAAATCCGGCGGCCGCAAGGGCCTGGCGACCATGTGCGTCGGCGTCGGCCAGGGCTTGGCCCTGGCTATCGAGCGCGTGTAAAACCAATGACCCCGGATGGGCGGCCTCCACGCAAGGCCGACCGTCCGGGGTGATTGTCATGTGGAACGAGGGTGTTACCAAGTGTGTCTAGACTCACTGATACCCTCCAGGAGTTTTCAGCCATGACCTCAAGCTATTACACCGGCGAAGAACGCAGCAAACGCATCTTCGCCATCGTCGGCGCGTCCTCGGGCAATCTCGTCGAATGGTTCGACTTCTACGTCTATGCCTTCTGCGCGATCTATTTCGCTCCCGCGTTCTTCCCCTCCGACGACCCTACGGTGCAATTGCTCAATACCGCCGGTGTGTTCGCTGCGGGCTTCCTTATGCGCCCGATCGGTGGCTGGCTGTTCGGCCGTATCGCCGACCGTCATGGCCGCAAGAATTCGATGATGATCTCGGTGCTGATGATGTGCGCAGGCTCGCTGGTGATCGCCTGCCTGCCGACCTACGCCAGCATCGGCGTGATGGCCCCGGCACTGCTGCTGGTGGCACGGCTGTTCCAGGGCCTGTCGGTGGGCGGTGAGTACGGCACCACCGCGACCTACATGAGCGAAGTGGCCCTGCGCGGACAACGCGGCTTCTTCGCCTCGTTCCAGTACGTGACGCTGATCGGCGGCCAGTTGCTGGCGGTGCTGGTGGTGGTGATCCTTCAGCAATTGCTCACGGAAGACGAACTGCGTGCCTACGGCTGGCGCATCCCCTTCGTGATCGGTGCAATCGCGGCGGTGATCTCGCTCCTGCTGCGCCGCTCGCTGGAAGAAACCAGCAGCGCCGAGACCCGCAACGACAAGGAAGCCGGCAGCATCGCCGGGCTGTTCCGCAACCACACCGCGGCCTTCATCACTGTGCTCGGCTACACCGCCGGCGGCTCGCTGATCTTCTATACCTTCACCACCTACATGCAGAAGTACTTGGTGAACACCGCCGGGATGAGTGCCAAGACCGCCAGCTTCATCATGACCGGCGCGCTGTTCCTGTACATGTGCATGCAGCCGCTGTTCGGCATGCTCTCCGACCGCATCGGCCGGCGTAACTCGATGCTACTGTTCGGCGCCCTGGGCACGATCTTCACGGTGCCGATCCTCATGGCGCTGAAGACGGTGACCAGTCCGTTCCTGGCGTTCGTGCTGATTACCCTGGCCCTGTGCATCGTCAGCTTCTACACCTCCATCAGTGGCCTGGTGAAAGCCGAGATGTTCCCGCCACAAGTGCGCGCGCTGGGCGTCGGCCTGGCCTATGCGGTGGCTAACGCGGTCTTTGGCGGCTCGGCGGAATTCGTCGCCCTGAGCCTGAAGGCCGCGCACATCGAGAACGCGTTTTACTGGTACGTTACCGCGATGATGGCAATTGCCTTCCTGTTCAGTCTGCGCTTGCCGAAACAGGCCGCCTACCTGCACCACGACCATTGACCTGCCGGCGCGCCCATGACGGGCGCGCCTCGTTCCAAGGACCTGCCATGACGCCACGACCGGGCAACCAGTTGTTCGACGCCTATTTCACTGCGCCTGCCATGCGCGAGATCTTTTCCGACCGTGGCCGCATCCAGGGCATGCTCGATTTCGAAGCCGCGCTGGCCCGCGCCGAAGCCTCGGTCGGGGTGATCCCGGCGGTGGTGGTGGCGCCGATCGAGATGGCCTGCCAGGCCGAACGCTACGACTTCGCTGCCCTGGCCGAAGCCATCGGCATCGCCGGCAACTCGGCAATTCCGCTGGTCAAGGCGCTGGGCAAGGTGATTGCCAGCGGCGTGGCCGAGGCCGAGCGCTATGTGCATCTGGGAGCCACCAGCCAGGATGCGATGGATACCGGGCTGGTCCTGCAACTGCGCGATGCGCTGGCACTGATCGACGAGGAACTGGCACAGCTCACCGAGGTGCTGGCCAGGCAAGCGACGACCTATGCCGATACGCCGCTGGCCGGACGTACCTGGCTACAGCATGCGACGCCAGTGACTCTGGGCATGAAGATCGCTGGCTGGCTCGGCGCCCTGGAGCGCAGCCGCGAACGCCTGCGCGAACTCAAGCCGCGCCTGCTGACCCTGCAGTTCGGCGGCGCGTCCGGCACCCTGGCGGCGCTGGGCGACAAGGCCCTGCCGGTGGCCCAGGCGCTGGCCGAGCAGCTGAAGTTGAGCTTGCCGGAACAGCCCTGGCACACCCAGCGTGACCGACTGGTGGAATTTGCCTCGGTGCTCGGTCTGGTGGCCGGCAGCCTGGGCAAGCTGGGCCGTGATGTCAGCCTGCTGATGCAGACCGAAGCCGGCGAAGTCTTCGAACCGTCGGCACCGGGCAAGGGCGGTTCCTCGACCATGCCGCACAAGCGCAACCCGGTGGGCGCGGCGGTGCTGATCGGTGCGGCGACCCGTGTGCCGGGCCTGATCGCCACCCTGTATGCCGCCATGCCCCAGGAGCACGAGCGCAGCCTTGGCCTGTGGCATGCCGAATGGGAAACCCTGCCGGAGATCTGCTGCCTGGTCTCCGGCGCGCTGCGCCAGGCGCGGATCATCGCCGAGGGCCTGGAAGTGGATGCCGAGCGCATGCGCCGCAACCTCGACCTGACCCAGGGCCTGGTGCTGGCCGAGGCGGTCAGCATCGTCCTTGCCCAGCGCCTCGGTCGCGATGCCGCGCACCATCTGCTGGAAACCTGCTGCAAACGTGCGGTCGCCGAACAACGTCACCTGCGCGCCGTGCTCGGCGACGATCCGCAGGTGAGCGCCGAACTCTCGGCGCAGGAGCTCGATCGCCTGCTCGACCCGGCTCACTATCTCGGACAGGCCAAGGCCTGGGTCGAGCGCGCGGTGGCCGAACACAACCGGATCAAAGCCTGAAGGAGGGCTGCTGTGGGAAGCGTACAACTCGCCGATGGCGTACTGAATTACCAGCTCGATGGACCTGAAGACGCACCGGTGCTGGTGCTGTCCAACTCGCTGGGCACCGACCTGCACATGTGGGACACCCAGGTGCCGGCGTTCGCCGCGCATTTCCGCGTGCTGCGCTACGACACCCGGGGTCATGGCCAGTCGCTGGTGACCGAGGGGCCGTACAGCATCGAGCAACTGGGCCGCGACGTGCTGTCGCTGCTGGATGCCTTGCAGATCGACAAGGCGCATTTCTGCGGCCTGTCCATGGGCGGCCTGATCGGCCAGTGGCTGGGGATCAATGCGCCCGGGCGACTGAATCGCCTGATCGTGTGCAACACGGCGGCGAAGATCGCCTCGCCGGAGGTGTGGAACCCGCGCATCGAAACCGTGCTGCGTGATCGTGAAGCGGCCATGGTCGGCCTGCGCGATGCCTCGATTGCCCGCTGGTTTACCCCGGCCTATTCCGAATCCAATCCCGCATCGGCCAAGCGCATCACCGACATGCTCGCCGCCACCTCGCCGGACGGCTACGCGGCCAACTGCGCCGCCGTGCGCGATGCCGACTTCCGCGATCAACTGGGTGAAATCAAGGCGCCGCTGCTGGTGATTTCCGGCAGTGCCGATGCGGTCACGCCGCCGTCGGGCGGGCTGTTCATCCAGGAGCATGTGGCCGGCGCCGAGTACGCCGAGTTCCAGGCTGCGCACCTGTCCAACGTCGAAGTGGGCGAGCCGTTCAGCCGCCGCGTTATCGATTTCCTGCTGGCCCGCTGAGGAGCTGATTTCCGTGGATGAAAAACAACGTTACGACGCTGGCATGCAGGTGCGTCGCGCGGTGCTGGGCGATGCCCATGTCGACCGCAGCCTGACCAACCTGACCGAGTTCAACGGCGAGTTCCAGGAAATGATCACCCGGCATGCCTGGGGCGATATCTGGACCCGTCCGGGGTTGCCGCGGCACACCCGCAGCCTGATCACCATCGCCATGCTGATCGGCATGAACCGCAATGAAGAGCTGAAGCTGCACCTGCGGGCTGCGGCCAACAATGGCGTGACTCGGGAGGAGATCAAGGAAGTGCTGATGCAGAGCGCGATCTACTGCGGGATCCCGGCAGCCAATGCCACCTTCCACCTGGCGGAGTCGGTGTGGGATGAGCTGGGCGTAGAGTCCCGCGCCTGATCTTGAGGGCCTCATCGCGGGCAACGCCCGCTCCCACAAGGACCGCGGGCGCCGCAGAACCTTGTGGGAGCGGGCGTTGCCCGCGATGAGGCCCTCAAGCCAGACCCCAATGTCTCAGACGGCGGCTTTCTTCTGCCGAACCATCACCGGCCCTGCATTGCGTTCCACCGCCGCCTTCAGCTCCGGCCGCAGCCCGAGCATGAACGCCATCTCCGCCACCACGAACAACGGCCCGACGATCAACCCGCTGACATCGTCGACGAACGCCGGTTTGCGCCCCTCGTAGTAATGCCCGACGAACTGGATCACCCAGCCCACCACGAACAGCCCCAGTCCGGCACTCAGCCAGACCATGGTCGGCTGCACCGCCAACGCTGCTCCGGCCCACAGGCAGGCACCCAGCAGCGCCGACATGATCACGCCAAGGCGCAGATCAAGGCGGAAATAGAACCACGCCGACAGCAGCGCCACGACGAACGCCGGTGACAGCCACAGCCCGCCAACCGACGTGCCCGGCCGCGACAACAACACGGTCACGGCCACCACGATCATCGGGATCCCCACGAAGTGCGTGGCGATGTTGCGCGGATCACGGTGGTAGCTGGCATATTGACTCAAATGTTCCACGAGGTTTTTCATTGTTATTCCTCCGGTTGGGATGACCCAGCATGCCCCGCCGATCACCCCACGTCTGTCGCCTGCCCGACAGTCTCTGTTTCGAGGTCCATGGATGAACGAGTCGTACGCCTGGCGTGAGCAGCTGTTGCACGGTCACTGGTTTCGGCAGCTGTCGCCAGCCTTGCAGGACAGCCTCCTCGACGCGGCACGCCTGCGCGGGCTGGCCACCGGCACTTGCTTGTTCCAGCGTGGCGATGCGCCGTGCGGGTTGTATGCGGTGCTTTCGGGGGCGATCCGTATCGGTGCCGTGAGCGCGGAAGGCAAGGAGGCGCTGCTGACGCTGGTGGAGCCGCCGCACTGGTTCGGCGAGATCTGCCTGTTCGATGGCCAGCCACGCACCCATGATGCCTTCGCCGAGGGGGCTACCACCTTGCTCTGGGTTCCCCAGTCGGTCCTGCTGGCCCTGCTCGACGCACAGCCGGCGTATTGGCGCGAGTTCGCCCTGTTGATGAGCCACAAGCTGCGTCTGGCCTTCGTCGCCCTGGAGCAGCAGAGCCTCAAGGGCGCCGCGCCAAGGCTGGCGTTCCGCCTGTTGCAGATGGCTGACGGCTACGGCGAGGTGGACGGGGCGCGGCGAGTGCTGCAATTGTCTCAGGAGCAGCTCGCGCTAATGCTGTCGCTGTCGAGGCAGACCACTAACCAGATCCTCAAGGCGCTGCAGCAGGAAGGGGCGTTGCGCCTGAGCTATGGCGAGATCGAGATTCTCGATGTGGCGCGGCTTGAGGCGCTGGCAAGTCGAGGCTGACCAGGGTCTCGATCATCGCCCGCGCCGCTGGCGACAGGCGATAGCCGGCCCGACTGACGATTCCGCAGCGGGCGCTGAAGCTGTCGAGGTTGGGCGGCAGGTTGCGCCAGTGCAGTTGCACCAGCTCGCCGCGGGCCAGTTGTTCGGCATGGGCTTCCTCGCTGCCGATGCCGATGGCGTCGCTGTCCAGCACCACCTTCACCAGGGTTGGCAGGTGTTCGGTCTGCACGTGCGGCGAGAAGTCGGTCTTGCCACTGAGATTGGCCAGCAGCTTTCGCACTCCCGGGGGAATCAGCGAGGTGGCCAGGGGGTAGTTGAACAGGTCGTTGGTCGACAGGCTGTCCTTGGCCAATAGCGGGTGGCCGGGGCGGCAGAAAAAAAGGCCGCGGCGCGGGACGAGGGCGCGGGTGTGGAAGTTCGGGTCGGCTTCGAAATGACGGATATCGGCAACGAAGAATTCGATTTCCTCGCGGTTCAGTGCGCGGCTGAGGCTTTCCCAGTCATTCACCTGGAAGCGCGTGCGCACGCCCGGGTGGGTCTTGACGAAGTGGGCCAGCGCCTGGGGCACCAGGTGCGCCGCCGGCACCGGGCCGCTGCCGAAGTGCAGTTCGCCGGCGTCGAGCTTGGTCATCTGCAGTACTTCACTGCTCAGTTGCGCTGCGCCTTGGACCAGGCGCAGGGCGTGTTGCAGCACCACCTGGCCCTCGGGAGTGGGGCGCAGATCCTTGTTGCCACGGTCCACCAGCACGCAGCCGAATTCCTGCTCCAGGCCCTGGATGCTGCGGCTGAAGGCAGGTTGGGTGATGCCCATGGCCTCGGCGGCGCGGACGAAGCTGCGGTGATCGTTGAGCGCGATGAAATAGCGCAGTTGGCGGAGGTCCATGAGGTACCGGTCTAGGTTAGGGTGCCGCTCTGCGGTCCCAAGGGGAAAACCGGTGTTTTAACGGCAGGCGCTTATTTCGTCAAAGAATCGATTCTTGGATTGTTAGCGCTTGATCGAATAAGTAAAAGGGGCAGCGATGGAGAGGGCACCGCCACCCCGAAAGGCTTACAGCAGGCTGAACGGATAGCTGACGATCACACGGTTCTCGTCGAACGAGTTGGTGCTGAAGTCACGGCGCATATTGGAGTTGCGCCATTTCAGCGACAGGTTCTTGAAGGTGCCGGACTGGATCACGTAAGCCAGTTCCGATTCCCTGGCCCATTCCTTGCCATCGTCCACCGTCGCGGTGTGCACGTTGTCGCCCTTGATGTAGCGGTTCATCAGGGTCAGGCCAGGCACGCCGAGGGCGGCGAAGTTGTAGTCGTGACGGACCTGCCAGGAGCGTTCCTTGGCGTTGTCGAAGCTGGAGTTGTAGCTGTCGTTGGCCAGGGTGCCGCCGCTGGTGCCGTTGACCCGCATCCACAGGTCGTCGCCGCTGACTTTCTGCAGGCCGAGGTAGAAGGTGTTGCCGCCGTACTTGGCCGAGAGCATGGCCGAGGCGGTGCGGTTGTCGAGGTCGCCGGCGCGGGCCGAGCCATCTTCCTTGCCCAGGAAGTAGCCGAGGTTGGCGCCCAGGGTCCAGTCGCCCAAGGGCTGGCTATGCACCAGGTTGATGTACTGCTGTTGGTAGATGTCCTTCAGTTGTGCGTTCCACAGACCGACCATGGTGCGCTTGTCGTTGAAGGTGAATTCGCCGCCAGCGAAGTTGAAACGGTCGGATTTGAACGCCGTTTTGCCGTTCATGAACATGTCTTCCATGCTCGCGTCGTTGCGCGGGCTGTTGCCGCGGAACTGGCCGGCGTACAGGGTCAGGCCGTCAATTTCCTGGGAGGTGATCTGGCCGCCGCGGAAGGTCTGCGGCAGCGAGCGACCGTCGTCGGAACGCAGGATCGGCAGCACCGGCATCCACTCGCCGACCTTCACTTCGGTCTTCGACACCTTGGCCTTCAGGGCCACGCCAAGGCGGCCGAAATCGTCGGCCGGACGGCCGTCGTCATGCACCGGCAGCAGGTGGGTACCGGCGGTGCCCTTGCCGCCATCGAGCTTGATCGAATACAGGCCGAGCACATCGACACCGAAGCCGACCGTGCCTTGGGTGAAGCCCGACTTCGCGTCGAGAATGAAGCTCTGGGTCCATTCCTCGGCTTTGCCCTGGGCGTTGGCCGGATCGACGAAGTTGCGGTTGATGTAGAAGTTGCGCAGGTTCAGCGTGGCCTTGGCGTCCTCGACGAAGCCACCTTCGGCGGCGAGGGCGGGCAGGGCACAGGTCAGTGCGAGGAAGCCGGGAAGCAGTTGTCGTGCGGAGTGCGGAGTGTTCATCGTCGGTGTGTCTCTTGTTTTTATGTAAGGCGAACCCGTCCGCTGCGACTGAAACGAGTCACAGGCGGGAGTGCGTCCTGGGGGGGCCTTGGAAAAAGTGGCAAGAGGATGGTGCGGCGACGAGCGGGGCAGAATCAATTCGTCACAGTCGGTAGTGGGCGATAATCGAACGTTAACTGAACGGTTAGTTTGCTTCGTATCTCTCGCAGGTTGCTCGAAAATCTTTCAGGCGCTGAGAACCCACTCCCACAGGGTCCAGTCGCCAAATAAAAAGCCCACCGCGAAGGTGGGCTTTGCATGCCAGCCAGACGGATCAGCCTTTCGGCGTATCCATCGCAGCCTGTTGCTGCCCGGCATCCCCGGTGCGCTCGTACCAGCCGCCACCCAGTGCCTTGTACAGGTTCACCTCGCTGACCAGCTGCGACAGGCGATCGGTGATCAGCGACTGCTGCGCGCTGAACAGGTTGCGCTGGGCATCGAGGAACACCAGGTTGCTGTCGACGCCGATGCGGTAGCGCCGCTCGGCCAGGCGGTAGTAGTCCTGGTTGGCGGCGACCAGATCACGCTGTGCCTGCAGTTGCTCGCTGTAGGTCTGGCGTGCGGCAAGGCCATCGGAAACCTCCTGGAAGGCGGTCTGAATGGTTTTCTCGTACTTGGCGACGTTGATGTCCTTCTGGATCTTCGAGTAGTCCAGGCTCGCCTTCAGTGCGCCGGCATTGAAGATCGGCAGGCTGATCGACGGCTGGAACAGCCAGGTCCCGGAACCACCCTTGAACAGGCCGCCCATGTCCGGGCTCAGGGTCCCGGCATTGGCCGTCAGGCTGATGCGCGGGAAGAACGCCGCACGGGCCGCGCCGATATTGGCGTTGGCCGCTTTGAGGAGGTGCTCGGCTTCCATGATGTCGGGGCGCCGGGTCAGCAGCTCGGACGGCAGGCCGGCCGGCATTTCCGCCAGCAGGTCGCTGTCCAGCGGCATGGCCGCCGGCAGGCTCACCGGCAGGCCGGCACCGACCAGCAGGGTCAGGCTGTTGAGGTCCTGGGCCACCAGGCGCTGGTACTGCGCGAGCTTGACCCGAGCGCCTTCGACAGCAGTACGGGCCTGGCTCAGGTCGAGGGCCGAGGCCACGCCGACATCGCTGCTGCGCTGGGTCAGCTTGAAGCTTTCCTCATAGGTCTTGAGGGTCTCGCCGGTCAGCTTGAGCAGCGCCTGGTCGGCCTGCCAGGTGAAGTAGGCGTTGGCGACGCTGGCCACCAGGGCAATCTGCGTCGAACGGCGCGCCTGTTCACTGGACAGGTAGGTTTCCAGGGCCTGCTCGCTGAGGCTGCGCACCCGGCCGAACAGGTCCAGCTCGTAGGCGCTGACGCCTACGGTGGCCGAGTACTGGCTGGTGATCGTCGACGATCCGGTGGTCGACATGTCCGCCGGTACCCGCTGGCGCGAACCGCTGGCGCTGGCCGATACGGCCGGGAACAGGTCGGCGCGCTGGATGCGGTACTGCGCGCGGTAGGCATCGATGTTCAGCGCGGCGACACGCAGGTCGCGGTTGTTTTCCAGCGAGCTCTGGATCAGTTGCTGCAGCGCCGGGTCATGGAAGAACTGGCGCCAGCCTTGCTCGGCCGCAGCAACCTGCGCCGACTCGGCCGGCGAGTATGCCGGGCCGGTCGGCCACTGGGCCGCCACTGGCGACTCAGGGGTCTTGTAGTCGGGGATCAGCGAGCATCCGGTCAGGATGAACGCGGTGACCGCCAGGGATAACAGGGACTTGGTCATTGCCCAGCCTCATAGCGTGAAGATTCAGGTGTGACGTCCTTTTCCGGCTGGTTGCTGCCGAACCACGACGACACGCTTACGAAGAACAGCGGTACCCAGAAGATAGCCAGGACGGTCGCGGTGAGCATGCCGCCGATCACCCCGGTACCGATGGCGTGCTGGCTGCCCGAACCTGCGCCGCTGGCGATGGCCAACGGTACCACGCCGAGGATGAACGCCAGCGAGGTCATGATGATCGGGCGCAGACGCATGCGGCACGCCTCGATCGCCGCGTCGATCAGGCTGCGGCCCTGCTCGTGCAGTTCCTTGGCGAATTCGACGATCAGGATCGCGTTCTTCGCCGCCAGCCCGATGGTGGTCAACAGGCCCACCTGGAAGTACACGTCGTTGGACAGCCCGCGCAAGCTGGTGGCCAGCAGTGCACCGATGATCCCCAGCGGCACCACGAGCATGACCGCGATCGGGATCGACCAGCTTTCGTACAGCGCCGCCAGACAGAGGAACACCATCAGCAGCGACAGGGCGTACAGCGCCGGAGCCTGGGAGCCCGACAGGCGCTCCTCGTAGGACAGACCGGTCCAGGAATAACCGACACCCGCCGGCAGTTGACCGGCGATGCGCTCGACTTCGGCCATGGCCTCACCGGTACTGTAGCCGGGGGCTGGCGCACCGAGGATTTCCACCGCCTCGACACCGTTGTAGCGCGACAGCTTGGGCGAGCCGTAGATCCACTCGCCTTTGGCGAAGGCGGAGAACGGCACCATCTCGCCGCTGGCGTTGCGCACGTACCACTTCTGCAGGTCTTCCGGGCTCATCCGCGACGAAGCTTCGCCCTGGATGTAGACCTTCTTGACCCGGCCGCGGTCGATGAAGTCGTTGACGTAGCTGGCACCGAGGGCGATCGACAGGGTGTTGTTGATGTCGGCGATGGTCACGCCCAAGGCGCTGGCGCGCTCGTCGTCGACGGTCAACTGGTACTGCGGCTCGTCGTTCAGGCCGTTCGGACGTACGGCAGAGAGGATCTTGCTCTGGGCGGCCATGCCGAGGAACTGGTTGCGGGCTTCCATCAGCTTGGCGTGACCGACGCCGGCGCGGTCCTGCAGGAACACGTCGAAACCGGTGGCGTTACCCAGCTCCAGTACCGCAGGCGGAGCGAAGGCGAACACCATCGCATCGCGGAAGCTGAAGAAGTGCTGCTGGGCACGGGCCGCCAGGTTGAACACGCTGTTCTCGGCGGAGCGCTCACCCCACGGTTTGAGCATGATGAACGCCATACCCGAGCTCTGCCCGCGACCGGCGAAGTTGAAGCCGTTGACGGTGAACACCGACGCCACGGTATCGGCTTCCTTGTCCAGCAGGTACTCGCGCATCTGGTCGACCACCGCCTGGGTGCGTTCGGCGCTGGAGCCGGCCGGCGTCTGCACCTGGGCGAACAGTACGCCCTGGTCTTCTTCCGGGAGGAACGCGGTCGGGATGCGGGTGAACAGCCAGACCATGCCCACCACGATCAGCAGGTAGGCCAGCAGGTACGGCGCCTTGTGCCGCACGATGTTGCCCACGCCGCGCTCGTAGCTGCGTACGCTGCGGTCGAAGTTGCGGTTGAACCAGCCGAAGAAGCCGCCCTTGGCCGTGTGGTGCTCGCCTTTCTTCAGCGGCTTGAGCATGGTGGCGCACAAAGCCGGGGTGAAGATCAGCGCAACCAGGACCGACAGGGCCATGGCCGAGACGATGGTGATGGAGAACTGCTTGTAGATCACGCCGGTGGAGCCGCCGAAGAACGCCATCGGCAGCAGTACTGCCGACAGAACCAGGGCGATACCGACCAGGGCACCCTGGATCTGGCCCATGGATTTCTTGGTCGCTTCCTTCGGTGACAGCCCCTCTTCGGACATCACCCGCTCGACGTTTTCCACCACGACGATGGCGTCGTCCACCAATAGACCGATGGCCAGGACCATGCCGAACATGGTCAGGGTGTTGATGCTGAAGCCGGCCGCCGCGAGGATGCCGAAGGTCCCCAGCAGTACCACCGGCACCGTCATGGTGGTGATCACCGTGGCGCGGAAGTTCTGCAGGAACAGGTACATCACCAGGAACACCAGGACGATCGCCTCGATCAGGGTGTGGATCACGCCGCTGATGGATTCGGTGACCACCGGGGTGGTGTCGTAGGGGAAGACCGCCTTCATGCCAGGCGGGAAGAACGGTTCCAGGTCGGAAATGGTCTTGCGCAACGCCTTGGCGGTATCCAGGGCGTTGGCGCCGGTGGCCAGCTTCACCGCCAGGCCGGAGGCCGGCTTGCCGTTGAACTGAGCACTGACCGCATAGTTTTCACCACCCAGGCCGACCTTGGCGACATCGCCCAGGCGTACCTGAGAGCCGTCGCGGTTGACCTTGAGCAGGATCTTCTCGAACTGCTCGGCAGTCTGCAGGCGCGTCTTGCCGATGATCGTGGCGTTCAGTTGCTGGCCGGGCAGGGCGGGCAGGCCGCCGAGCTGGCCGGAGGACACCTGGACGTTCTGCGCGGCGACCGCGGTCTTCACGTCGACCGGGGTCAGCTGGTACTTGTTCAGCTTGGCCGGGTCGAGCCAGATACGCATGGCGTACTGGGCACCGAACACCTGGAAGTCACCCACGCCGGCGGTCCGCGAGATCGGGTCCTGCATGTTGGAGACGATGTAGTTGGCCAGGTCGTCCTTGGTCATGCTGCCGTCTTCCGACACAAGGCCGATCACCAGCAGGAAGTTCTTCACCGCCTTGGTCACGCGGATACCCTGTTGCTGCACTTCTTGCGGCAGCAGCGGGGTGGCCAGGTTCAGCTTGTTCTGCACCTGGACCTGCGCGGTGTCGGGGTTGGTCCCCTGCTCGAAGGTGGCGGTGATGGTCATGCTGCCGTCGGAGTTACTTTCCGACGACACATAACGCAGGTTGTCGATACCGTTGAGCTGTTGCTCGATCACCTGGACCACGGTGTCCTGCACGGTCTGCGCCGAGGCGCCCGGGTAGGTCACGGCGATGGCGATCGCCGGCGGGGCGATGCTCGGGTACTGGTTGATCGGTAACTTGAGGATCGACAGCGCCCCGACCAGCATGATCACCAGGGCGATCACCCAGGCGAAGATCGGGCGATCGATAAAGAATCTCGACATGGTTTACTCCCCTTTGGCCCCTGCGCTCGCGGCACTGGCCTGGGTTGGCTGGGCAGGCTTGACGTTGGTCGCTTCACTGACCTTCACCTCGACGCCTGGCTTGACGTACTGCAGGCCTTCAGTGATCAGGCGGTCACCGGCATTCAGGCCTTCCTCGATCAGCCAATCGCTGCCAACGGTGCGGCTGGCCTTGAGTTGCCGCAGTTCGACCTTGTTGTCCTTGTTGACCACCATGGCGGTCGCCTGGCCCTTGAGGTCGCGGGTCACGCCTTGTTGCGGGGCGAGGATCGCGGTCTCGTTGACGCCGTTGTTCAGGCGGGCGTGAACGAACATGCCAGGCAGCAGGTTGTGCTCAGGGTTGGGGAACACGGCGCGCAGGGTGACCGAGCCGGTGGTCTCGTCGACCGACACTTCGGAGAACTCCAGGCGACCTTTCTGCGCGTAGGTGCTGCCGTCTTCCAGCTTCAGGCTGACTTCGGCGGCGTTGTCGCCGACCTTCTTCAGCGTGCCGCTTTCCAGCTCGCGACGCAGTTTCAGCAGTTCGGCGGAAGACTGCGTGACGTCGACGTAGATCGGGTCCAGTTGCTGGATGGTAGCCATCGCGGTGGCCTGGCCGTTGCTGACCAGTGCGCCTTCGGTGACGTTGGAGCGACCGATGCGCCCGCTCAGCGGGGCGAGGACCTTGGTGTAGCGCAGGTCGATCTGCGCGCTCTTCAGCGAGGCTTCGGCCTGCAAACGTTTGGCCTGCGCGTCGTCGTATTCCTGGCGGCTGACGGCTTGTTCGTTCACCAGTTGCTTGTAACGATCGGACAGCGACTTGGTCGACTGCAGGTTGGCCTGGGCGCTGGCCAGGGTCGCCTCGTACACCGACGGGTCGATCTGGTACAGCTGCTGGCCTTCTTTCACTTCGCTGCCTTCCTTGAACAGGCGCTTGAGAATGATGCCGTTGACCTGCGGGCGTACTTCCGCCACCCGGTACGCGATGGTGCGACCCGGTAGATCGGAGACGAGGGTATAGGGTTGGGCCTGGAGGGTAACGACGCCGACCTGAGGAGCCTGCGCCACGGGCGCCGCTTCTTCCTTTTTACAGCCGCTGAGCAGTGTTGCCAGGGCGACGGCGGATACCAGAGCGGTAACAGCTGGCTTGAATTGCATGAAGATCCTCGGGTCGAAAGAGCTGAAGACGCTCAAGAGTAATGGAAAACGGGTTGTAGGAAATATGCGCTAGATAAGTAGGATGCTAAGGAATATACTTACATTCATGCTTGTTTGTAAACACCCGCTACCTTGTCCTCCCGATGCAGCAAGGCGCGAAACCAGAACTCCCGGAATGCGGCCAGACCCCGCCGCACCGGCTCAGATACCGGCCGCTCGATGCAGGCGCCCGGCCCCTTGATGAGGTTGTACTGCCATGGTCCGTCGAACCAAAGAGGAAGCACAGGAAACCCGTAACCAGATTCTCGAAGCTGCGGAAAAAGCCTTCTACAAGCGTGGGATAGCGCGAACCACCCTGGCGGACATCGCCGAACTGGCCGGTGTGACCCGTGGCGCCATCTACTGGCATTTCGACAATAAGGCCGAGTTGGTCCAGGCCCTGCTCGACAGCCTGCAGGAGCCGCTGGACGCCTTGGCCCAGGCCAGTGAGAGTGAGGACGAACCCGACCCGCTGGGCTGCATGCGTCAGTTGCTGGTGCATCTGATGCATCAGATGGCCAGTGACCCGAAGACGCGGCGTATCAATGAAATCCTGCATCACAAATGTGAATTCACCGATGAGATGTGCGAGATCCGCGTCCAGCGCCAGAACGCGGTGATCGATTGCCACGAGCGCATCACCCGCTCGCTGAGTAACGCCATCAAGCGAGGGCAGTTGCCGGCAGAGCTGAATCCGGACCATGCGGCGCTGGCGCTGTTCGCCTACATCGATGGGCTGATTCGCCGCTGGCTGCTGCTGCCGGAAAGCTTCGACCTGTTCGGCGATGCCGAGCGCTGGGTCGATACCGGGTTGGATATGCTGCGCTTGAGCCCCCCCTTGCGCAATTGAGCTTTTGTGAGCATTTGTGAATCTTTGTATTAGCAGATTCCCGACGTTGTGTCAGACGCCGGCCTGAGCAAGAATCAGACCGGCGTCTTCATTATGTAGGCTAAGTCTTTTTAAATACTTAGCTGGCTAATTAAATTTTCTTCATCGAGTCCTCCATGCCCGCGCAGACACCGACCCTGAAAGGCGCCGATCAACCCTTGTGGGGGATTGCCCTGATCTGTCTGGCGGTGCTGCTGTTCGCCAGCCACGACGCACTGTCCAAATACCTTTCCGGGTTCTATGCCATCGTCATGGTGGTGTGGGCGCGCTACGTGGTGCACACCCTGCTGATGCTGGTGGTGTTCGTGCCGCGCACCGGGCTTTCGGCGGTCGTGCGCACACGAAGGCCGCTGCTGCAACTGGCCCGGGCGCTATGCCTGATCGGCACCAGCCTGCTGTTCACCACCGGCCTGCGCTATATCCCGCTGGCCGAAGCCACGGCGGTGAACTTCCTTGCACCATTGATGGTGACTGCCTTGTCGGTGCCGCTGCTGGGCGAGCGGGTTACCCGCGGGCAATGGATGGCGGTGTCGGCAGGGTTCATTGGCGTATTGATCGTGATCCGCCCGGGCGGGGCGCTCTTCACTCCAGCGATCCTGTTGCCGCTGGGCTCGGCGTTCTGTTTCGGCTGCTACCAGTTGCTGACGCGCAAGCTCAGCGCCACCGACAGCCCGACCACCAGCAACTTCCTCACCGGCATCTTCAACAGCCTGATCATGACCGCGCTGGTGCCGTTCTTCTGGAGCGTGCCGACCTTCACCCACGCCTTGTTCATGATTGGCCTGGGCACCTGCGGCATGCTTGGCCACATGCTCCTGACCTCGGCCTTCAAGCACGCCGCCCCGGCGATGCTGGCCCCGTTCAGCTATGGGCAGATCCTCTTCGCCGGGATGTTCGGCTACCTGGTTTTCGACCACAGCCCGGATGCCTACGGCGTGGTCGGCATCGCCATTATCTGCCTCAGCGGCCTGGCCGTGGCTTGGGTGCAGCGCCGCCGCTGATCAATGCCCGCGCAGCTCGCGGTTGGGCAGCGCCAAGGCGGCGGCGAGGCCCAGCAACGAGATCGCCGCGCTGCTCAACAACAGGTTGCGGAAGGTCACCGACAGCTCGGCCTGAACCTGCAGACTCGCCTCGCCGGCGCGCAGGCTGCCGAGCAGGGCCTCGCCGGCGAGGGCGTAGCCGCCGTCCTGGAGCATCGCCAGCAACAACGCCGACATCAGCGCCACGCCCACCGCACCGCCCAGGGAGCGGAACAGGTTGGTGGTGCTGGTGGCCACACCGATGTCCTTGGGCTGCACCGCGCTCTGTGCTGCCACCAGCGAAGTGGGGAACTGTGCGCCGCCAGCGATGCCGGTGAGCAGCATGAACAGGCCGCTAAGCAGGGTCGAGTCGGGCGGGCTCAGGGCCATGCCGACGATGGCCAGGGGCATCAAGGTGCTGCCGAAGAGGATCTGCGGTTTGTAGCGTCCGGTGAGGTTGGTCAGGCGTCCGGCGCAATAGGCGCCGATCGGCAGGCCCATGGCCAGGGGTAGCAGGTGCAGGGCGGCGCTGTCGGCCCCGGAGCCGGTGATGCTCTGGTAGCGCAGGGGCATGAGCATGCTCAGGGAAATTGCCTGGAAGCTGGTGAAGAAGATCGCGCACCAACACAGCACGGCGACACGGTTGCCGAACAGCTGGAGCGGCAGCAGTGGTTCCGGTGCACGGCGCTCGTAGAGGACGAACAAGGTCAGGCCGACTGCGGCGGCCACCAGCAGCGCTAGCACTGCCTCGCTATGCCAGGCATGGCCCTGGCCGATCAGGGTGATGGCCAGGAGCAGGGCAGTAAGGCCGAGGATCAGCAGCAGGGCGCCGGGGTAGTCGACCTTTGCCGCGCGCTGCGGCGTGGCCAGGCCGCGCAGGCTGTTGCGGGTGACCCACCAGGCGGTCAGGCCCAGGGGCAGGTTGAGCCAGAACACCCAGCGCCATGACAGGTATTCGGTCATCAGCCCCCCCAGCACCGGCCCGACCACGCTGGCGGCGGCGTACATGCTGCTGAAATAGCCCTGGTAGCGCCCGCGTTCCCGCGGTGGCACCAGGTCGCCGAGGATCGCCTGGCTGACCGAGACCATGCCGCCGGCACCGATACCCTGTATCACCCGCGCCAGCACCAGTTGCTCCATGTTCTGGGCCAGGGCGCAGAACACCGAGGCCAGGGTGAAGATTGCCGTGCCGCTGAGGATCATGCGGCGGCGGCCGTAGAGGTCGCCGAGCTTGCCGTAGATCGGCGTGGCCACGGTCATCGCCACCATGTAGCCGGAAATCACCCAGGCCAGCAGGCCGACATCGTTGAATTGCGCAGAGATCGCCGGCATCGACACGGCGATGATGGTCTGGTCGAGGGCACCGAGGAAGATCGCCAGCATCAGTGCGACAAGCACCGTGCGGATGGCGGGTTGTGGCGGGGTGTTGGGTAGGGTCACGGCAAGACTCGGAGTGTTTTTTTGCCGAGTTTAACTGATAGCTTGCTAAGGATCAGGTGAAGATTTTCGGTGCCTTTGACGCCCTCTTCAAAGGCGTCCTCTACCTCAAGGCACTCAAGGTCGCCGTATGCGGCACGCAATGCGCCAGCGAACAACTGGCCGCCGACCACGGCTGGTTACGCGTCTGTTCCACCCGCCAGGCGGCGGTGGCATAAAGCCCCATGACAGCGGCAATGGCGAAGACGATTGCGCACTTTCTGGATTTGACGCTCATGATGCCGACCTCCCGCAACCCTCACGTACTGTTACCAGACTAGTCCAGTACCTGCGGACCCGCTCAGGTCAGGTCGCGATCCCACTCCGGCGGGTCGCTGAAACGCTCGGCGAGAAAGTCCAGCATGCTGCGCAAGGTTGCCGGCATGTGCTTGCGCGAGGTGTATACCGCATTGAGGTTCAGCGTCCGTGGTCTCGCCTGTGGCAGCAAGCGCACCAACTCGCCCGCGCGAATCGGCCCATGGGCCAGGTAGGTCGGCAGCATGGCGATGCCGACCCCGGCCAGGGTCGCCTGCTGCAGGGTCAGCGCTTCGTTGGCGCTGATATTGCCGTGGATCGGTACCGACACGCTTTCGCCGTCCACCTCGAAGTGCCAGAGGCTGTGGCCGAAGTAGGAATGGGTCAGGCAGTTGTGCTCGGCGAGGTCCTGCACCACCTGCGGCGCCGGATGCTCGCGCAGGTAGGCGGGCGATGCGCAGATCACCGAGTGACAGGTGCTCAGGCGTCGGGCGATCAGGTTCGGGTCGATGTCGTTGCTGGTGCGGATTGCCAGGTCGATGCGCTCGTCCACCAGGTTGACGGTGCGGTCGAGCATCTGCAGGTCGACCTTCACCTGCGGATAGCGCCGCACGTACTCGGCGATGGCGTCCACCAGCTGCGCCTGGCCAAACGAGGTGCTCACGCTGATGCGCAACTCGCCCCGCGGGGCCTGGTCCGGGGCTGTGACCGCGGCTTGCAGGTCGCCGGCCAGCTCCAGCAGTTGCCGGCAGCGCGGCAGGGTTTCCTTGCCGGCGGCGGTCAGGCTCAGCTTGCGCGTGGTGCGCTGCATCAGGCGCGCGCCGACCCAGTTCTCAAGGTCCGCCAGGTAGCGGGAAATCACCGGACGCGACAGGTCCAGGTGGTCGGCGGCGGCCGACTGGCTGCCCAGGTCGACGACGGTGACGAAGACCCGCATGGCGGTAAGTCGATCCATGGATATGTCCGGTTTCAGAAACAAACTATGTCGAAGCATCGCATTTTTTGCCGTGAATCGTGCAACTAAGCTGTGGGACATCAACTCGCACAGGATTCCCCGATGCTTCGTCTCTTCTCTCTGCGCCGTTTGCTGCTGGCCTTCGTCGCCTTGCTCTGGGTCGCTCGCGCCACGGCTGCCGAGGCGCCGTTGCAGTTGACCGTCTACAACCCTGGTATCGATGCGTTGTTCCCGGTCACTTCAGTGATCGTCAGCGGGGCCCACGATGCCATCCTCGTCGATGCCCAGTTCGGCAAGGCCCAGGCCGAGCAGGTGGTGGCCAAGCTCAAGGCCAGCGGCAAGAAACTGACCACCATCTATATCAGCCATGGCGACCCGGACTACTACTTCGCCCTCGACACCGTGCTGCGCGCCTTCCCTGGCGTGAAGGTGGTGGCTTCGAAGCCGACCGTCGAACACATCAAGCAGACCATGGATGCCAAGCTAGCCTACTGGGGCCCGCAGATGGGTGCCGACAAGCCGCAACGCCTGGTCCTGCCTGAAGTGCTGGACGGCGATCGGCTGATGCTGGAAGGCCAGGTGCTGCAGGTCGTCGGTCTCGAAGGTCCGCAGCCTGACCGCAGCTTCGTGTGGATCCCGTCGATCAAGGCGGTGGTGGGCGGCATCCTGGTCGCGGAACACCAGCACGTGTGGATGGCCGACACCCAGACCGCGCAATCCCATGCCGACTGGCTCACCGGCCTGGCGAGCATCGAGCGCCTGGAGCCGACGGTGGTGATCCCGGGGCATTATCTGGGCCAGAGCAGCCGTTCGCTGGAGGCCGTGCGCTTCACTGGCAACTACATCCGCGCCTTCGATGAGGAAACCGCTCGTGCCGCCAACGCCGACGCCCTTGTCGCAGCGATGAAGAAACGTTACCCGGGCCTGGGCGAGGAAAGCTCTCTGGAGCTGAGCGCCAAGGTCGCCAAGGGCGAAATGCAGTGGTAAGTCGTTCCTATCCGATTGGAGGTTTTTCATGAGCAAGATCGCAATCATCGGTGCCACCGGCCGTGCTGGCAGCCAGTTGCTGGAAGAGGCCGTGCGTCGTGGCCACAGCGTGACCGCCATCGCGCGCAATCCGGCGGCGCTGGAAGGGCGTGCCGGGGTGACCCCGGTTGCGCTGGACATCAAGGATGGTGCGGCGCTGCAACAGGCGCTGAGCGGGCATGACGTGGTGCTGAGCGCCGCGCGTTTCTCCGGCATCCCGGCGGAAACGCTGCTGGGTCCGGCGAAGAAGGCCGGGGTCAAGCGCGTGCTGGTGGTGGGAGGGGCGGGCAGCTTGCTGCTGCCGGACGACTCGCGGGTGATCGACAGCCCGGACTTCCCCGAGGCGTACAAGGCCGAGGCCAGCGCTGGAGCGGTGTACCTGGAGACCCTGCGTCAGGAAAAGGACCTGGACTGGACCTTCCTCTCGCCGTCGGCGGAGTTCGTCGAAGGGGAGCGTAGCGGCAAGTACAAGCTGGGCAAGGATCATCTGCTGATCGGTGCGGACGGCAAGAGCTGGATCACCTTCGCCGACTATGCCATCGCGATGCTGGATGAAGTGGAGAAGCCGGCGCATTCGCGGCAGCGGTTCACTGTTGGCTATTGAGTTGATCTGAAGGCCCTCATCGCTGGCTTGCCAGCGATAGGGCCCTCAAATTCACCGCCGACCGGCCTGTCCCTCCAACCATTCCAGCAACTCCACCAACCCCGGCGCCGAGCCTTTACCCGGCACTACCAGGTAATACGCCTTCCCCGTCGTCACTCTGAGCCCGAACGGCATCACCAGCCGCCCACTGGCCAGATCCTCGCCAATCAACGCCCAATCCCCGATCGCCACCCCGGTCCCCTGCGACGCCATCGCCATGGCCATGTCCAGCGTCTCGAAGTGCTGGCGCTTGCCCTGGATCTCCAGCCCGCTCCCTGCCGCTTCCAGCCAGGTCTGCCAATCCCGCTCGTCCCGCGACGGATGCAGCAGCATCTGCCGGCTCAGGTCCGCCACCTCGCGCAACGCCGCCTTGCCCGCCAACAACTGCGGCGAGCACACCGGGGTCAATTCCTCATCGAACAGCTTCAGCACCTGCCCGGCCTCCGGCTCGGCCCCATAGACCACCGCCGCATCGAACCCCTCGCGACGAAAATCCACGCCATGCTGGAGGGTGGTGGTCAATTCCACCGGCACATCCGGGCGCAGCGCCTGCCATTCCATCAGGCGCGGCAGCAGCCAGCGCATCACGCAGGTCGGCGCCTTGAGCTGCAAGGTGCCGTGGGGCGCGCCGATCTGCTGCACGCCGTCCTCGATCAGGCCGAACACCTGCTGCACCCGCGGCAGCCATTCCTGGCCTTCGCGGGTCAGGCTCAAGCCACGGGCCTGGCGGATGAACAACGGGTAGCCCAGGTGCTCTTCCAGCCCGGCGATCTGCCGGCTGACCGCCCCCTGGGTCAGGTGCAACTGCTGCGCGGCGCGGGTGAAATTGCAGCATTGGGCTGTGACGAGAAAGGTGTGCAGGGCGGGGAGGGGCGGGAGTCGTTTCATTGTCGTAAGCCATGACCTGGGCGCATGGCTAGTATGAGGAAGTTTGCATTGTGCCGGTAGCCACCGGGCGGTCCAATGAAGCCCTTGTTCCAACTAAAGACAACAGGCGAACGAACATGGCGACGTGCGGCGAAGTACTGGTAAAACTCCTCGAAGACTACGGTGTGGACCATGTGTTCGGCATCCCCGGCGTGCACACCGTGGAGCTCTATCGCGGCCTGGCGTCGTCGAGCATCCGCCACGTCACTCCGCGCCACGAACAGGGCGCCGGCTTCATGGCCGACGGTTATTCGCGTACCCGCGGCAAGCCGGGGGTGTGCTTCATCATCACTGGCCCGGGCATGACCAACATCACCACCGCCATGGGCCAGGCCTACGCCGACTCGATCCCGATGCTGGTGATTTCCAGCGTGCAGTCGCGCAACGCCTTGGGTGGTGGTCGCGGCAAGCTGCACGAACTGCCGAACCAGAGCGGGCTGGTGGCCGGCGTCGCCGCCTTCTCCCACACCCTGATGAGCGCCGACGACCTGCCGGAGGTGCTGGCCCGGGCCTTCGCCGTGTTCGACGGCGCGCGCCCGCGCCCGGTGCATATCGAGATTCCGCTGGATGTGATCGTCGAAGACGCCGATCACCTGCTGAACCGAGAGCCGGTACGGGTCGACCGTGCCGGCGCCGCTCCAGCGCCGGTGGCGAAGATGGCCGCGATGTTGGCCGGTGCCCGCCGTCCGCTGATCCTCGCCGGTGGCGGGGCGATCGCCGCCAGTGCCTCGCTGACCCGCCTCGCCGAATACCTGCAGGCACCGGTCGCGCTGACCATCAATGCCAAGGGCATGCTGCCGTCCAGCCACCCGCTGCTGATCGGCTCGACCCAGTCGCTGGTCGCCACCCGCGATCTGGTGCGCGAGGCCGATGTGATCCTGGCCATCGGCACCGAGCTGGCCGAGACCGACTACGACGTAACCTTCAAAGGCGGTTTCGAGATTCCCGGCAGCTTGCTGCGCATCGATATCGACCCGGACCAGACCGTGCGCAACTACCCGCCGAAACTGGCCCTGGTGGCTGATGCCACGGCAGCCAGCGACGCGCTGCTGCAGGCCCTGGCCGAGCTGCCGGCACCGGTGCGCGCTGGCGAATGGGGTCCGGCCCGTGCCGCGCGCCTGCGGGAAACCCTGGCCGGGCTGTGGGATGACGCCGCCCAGGCGCAAACCCTGTTCCTTCAGAGCATCCTCGCGGCCCTGCCGGACGCGGTGCTGGTGGGCGACTCCACCCAGCCGGTGTACACCGGCAACCTGACCCTGGACCTCGACCACCCGCGCCGCTGGTTCAACGCCTCCACCGGATACGGCACCCTCGGCTACGCCCTGCCGGCGGCCATGGGCGCCTGGCTGGGCAGCGCGGAAGATCCGGCAAAGCGCCTGCCGGCGGTGTGCCTGATCGGTGACGGCGGTATCCAGTTCACCCTGCCGGAGTTGGCCAGTGCCGTGGAAGCGCGGGTGCCGCTGATCGTCCTGCTGTGGAACAACCAGGGTTATGAAGAGATCAAGCGCTACATGGTCAACCGCGCCATCGAGCCGGTGGGCGTGGATATCCACACGCCGGACTTCGTCACCATCGCCAAAGGCTTTGGCTGTGTGGCCGAGGCGGTGCATGAAGTGGAGGCGTTGAAGGCGGCGCTGGTCGCCGCCGCCGGTCGCCAGGGCCCGACGCTGATCGAGATCGACCAGCGCCGCTGGACGGAGAGTGTGCTCGCTTAAATCGCGTTGCGCAGGCGCGCCATGTCCCGCAACGGGGGCGCGCCGTACAGCCGGCTGTATTCGCGGCTGAACTGCGAAGGGCTTTCATAACCCACCCGATACCCCGCCACTGCCGCCTCCAGGCCGTCGTTGAGCATCAGACGACGGGCCTCCTGGAGGCGCAGCTGTTTCTGATATTGCAGCGGACTCATCGAGGTCACCGATTTGAAACGGTGATGCAACGCGGAGACGCTCAGGTTCACTTCCCTGGCCAGGTCCTCGATGCGCAGCGGCTTGTCGTAGTGATCGTTGAGCCACTGGATCGCCTGGCAGACCCGATGGGTCTGGCTGTTGGACATGGCAATTTCGTACAGGCGATGCCCCTGCTTGCCACGCAGCAGCCGATAGAGGATTTCCCGGCGGATCAGCGGGGCCAGAATGGGGATGTCCTTGGGCGTGTCCAGCAGGCGGATCAAGCGGATCAGAGCATCCAGCAAGGACGTGTCGAGGCGTTCGACGAACAGCCCGCGCCCTGAGGCGGAGGGCACGCCTATCGGCCCGGCGTCGGCGATCAGGTTGTTGATTTCCGCCGGATCGATGTCCAGGCGAATGCCGAGGCTCGGGTTTTGCGGGCTGGCGTCGAGGTAGACGCCGCTGATCGGCATCGCCACCGACACCACCATGTAGTGCAGCGGGTCGTAGACATAGCGCTCGTCGCCCAGGTGCACGGCCTTGCTGCCCTGGGCCAGGATGCACAGGGCAGGGTGGGCCAGGGTCGGCATCGAGCGGATGTTTTCTTCGTGGCGGACCAGGAACAGGTCCCTGATCGCCGAGGGCTCGCAGGCCGAAGGCTGGGCATGGCGGCGGACCAGGTCGGCCAGGGTTTCGCGCAGGGATTCGAGCGCGGGATCGAGCGGTTCGACGACTGACATGGGGGCGGTTTCCTCGGCGGATTTTCGCAGCATAGGTTTGTGCAAGTCCTGGCGCTAGCCGAAAGCTGTCGGGTTCTTGCACGATCCTGCTGGCGCGGGCGGATTGTCACCAAATTGAAGCGATTGCACTTGCCTGATGTGAGAGCAAGGGTGAGTGCTCCACTTCCTGGGCCTGTACGAGGCGCAAGAGGCCTCATGCAGGATCAGGCAATTGTCCGACAGCATTCGCCTAACGCAGGTGGCGCCGTGCTGGCTAGCCTTGGCAGCCTGGCAGTTTCCCTCTGGCCGCTTCAAAGGAGCACCGCACATGACGACATCTCGACCGGTCAGCCATCTTTCCTTCGTGCGCGCCAGCGCGGGCCGTTCCGCCGAGCTGGGCGAGCGTCTGCAACAACTGCGCGAGCCTGCCCGTCTGACCCCGGGTTGTCTCGGCTTCAGCCTGCAACGCTCGACGTCTGACAGCGACCTCTGGCTGCTCAGCAGCCAGTGGCAGGACCAGTCGGCGATGAACGACTATTTCAGCTCGCCGAGCCTGCAACTGTTCGGGGAGCTGGTGCAGGCGCGGGTGCTGGACAGCCTCGACCTGCACACCTTCAGCTAGAATGGCGGCCTTTTCCGCAATCATCGGGTTTGACGACAATGGCGCGCAGGGTATTCGTAGGGTTTGAAGCAGTCGCGGCGATGGTGCCGACCGAAGGCGGTTACCATGCCGCGATCGCGGTAAAGGGCCTCGGCGCCGTGGGGGCACCGACCTTCCACAAGGTGCTGGACGGCCAGGTTTTCAAGACCGCCATGGCCGCCGATGAAGCGGCCAGTGCCGAGCTCGAGCGCCTGCAAGGCGTCACGGCCGACGCCGAACTGGTCTGGTGATCAGGCCTGCGGGCGGGCCATCTTGAACAGCTCGCCCAGCTCGAAGTAATCCGCCGGTCCGCCGCCCCGCAGGATCGGCCGGGCGGCAGCGGTATCGTAGATACCGTCCTTGAGCAGATGCTCAGCGATATGCACCGCCACCACCTCACCCAGGATCAGCCAGCTCGGCACCAACTGCTGGTCGGCGCGCTGTAGCTGGATGATCTGGCTCACCTTGCACTCGAACGACACGGGGCTTTCCTGCACCCGCGGCACCGCGATCACCCGCGAGGGGGCCGGGGTCAGTTGGCTCAGGGCGAACTCGTCGACTTCAGGTGGCACGGCCGCGCAACTCTGGTTCATCGCCTCGGCCAAGGGCCGGGTCGCCAGATTCCAGGCGAATTCGCCGGTCTGCTCGATATTGTTCAGGCTGTCTTTGCGCCCGACGCTGCAGAAGCCGACGATCGGCGGGATGTAGTTGAAGGCATTGAAGAAACTGTAGGGCGCGAGGTTCAGGCGGCCTTCGGCGTCCTGGGAGGAGATCCAGCCGATCGGGCGCGGACCGACGATGGCGTTGAACGGATCATGGGGCAGGCCGTGGCCTTTTGCGGGTTCGTAGTAGTACATCGAGCGGGCCTTGAGACGGGAATACTGAGCGTCCTAGTGTGCCAAGAGTGACGGCCCCTGAAAATGATTAAGCCCGGCCGGAGCCGGGCTGTGGACGGTGAGGCTTCAGGTCTTAGCTGAAGCGGTGGGCCTGGGTGCGGTCGAAACCGTCGGCGGCAAATTTGGCACCGTGGGTGTGATCGAAACCGTCTTCGGCGAATTTGGCGCCGTGGGTGCGATCGAAGCCGTCTTCGGCGAATTTGGCGCCGTGGGTGCGATCGAAGCCGTCTTCGGCGAATTTGGCGCCGTGGGTGCGATCGAAGCCGTCTTCAGCGAATTTGGCAGCGCCGGTGTGATCGAAGCCATCCTCCGCGACAGCGGCTGCCTGGGCTTGCGGGTGGCTGAAGTTGTGGCTGCCAGTGCGGTCGAAACCGTCGGCGGCGAAGGCGTTGGCGGTCAGGATCGAGAAGGCCAGGGTCAGGATCAGTTTGCTTTTCATGGTCGTTGCTCCGGGGTAGTGAGTAGGGGTTGCTTGTTTCTATGGGTTTGATGCTACGCCGATTAAATTGATTAAAAAGCGCAAAAAATCGCCTATAAAAATCAGTTAAATCGATATATTTGCCCGCAAGCGACCCATTTGCAGTGCTACCAGTTGGTCTGGGACAGGAGTTGGCGAACGAATCCGCCTACGAAAAGCAAGCGTACGCGGGGAGGGTTATCTGGCGATTAATTACAAAATATTTCCATTCAACGCTTTTTTCATTTGTCGCTTACCCATTTTTCATCGGCGCTTGAGCAGTCTTCGCGGCATTTCCAACCCGGAGCAAAGCGCACAATGAATAAACTCCCGCAAATCACCCTGGCGTTCTGGATCATGAAGATCTGCGCCACCACCCTTGGCGAGACCGCCGGCGACCTGTTGTCGATGACCCTCGACGTGGGTTACGCGCTAAGTTCGATCATTCTCATCAGCCTTTTTCTGGTCACCCTCGTGGCGCAGCTGATGTCGCGCAGACACCATCCGGCGCTGTACTGGCTGGTGATCCTGTCCACCAGCACCGCAGGTACCACCATGTCCGATTTCATGGACCGCACCCTGGGCCTGGGCTATGCCACTGGTTCAGCGATCCTCATCGGTATCCTGCTGCTGACCTTCGCCATCTGGCGCCTGAGCGGCGACCCGCTCAACGTCAACAACATCAGCAGCCGGCGTGGCGAGTTGTTCTACTGGGTGGCGATCCTGTTCTCCAACACCCTGGGCACGGCGCTGGGCGACTACCTGGCCGACGATTCCGGACTGGGCTTCGCGGGCGGTGCGTTGCTGATCGGCTCGGCCATTTGCGTGGTGGTGCTGGCGCGCTACCTGACGCGGATCTCGCCGGTGGTGTTGTTCTGGGTAGCCTTCGTCCTGACCCGGCCGTTTGGCGCGACCCTGGGGGACTTCCTGACCAAGCCGTATGCGAAAGGCGGGCTGGATTTCGGCACCGTGGGTTCTTCGGCGGTGCTGGGCGGGGTGTTGCTGGTGATGGTGGGAATGGCGTACTACTTCAATACCCGGCGGACCCAACAGGCTGAGTTGGTGCGGGTGTCCTGATTTCTCCCGAGCTTTAAGCTGCAAGCTTCAAGCGGCAAGAAAAAAAGCGGTCCGTGTTGGCACCGCTTTTTCTTGTAGCTTGAAGCTTGGGGCTTGCAGCTGTCAGTCAGTCACAATCCGCGAATGCTTCTGCGTGTCCTTCATGAACACATACACCAGCAGCGAGATGGCGATACAGCCGGTGACGTACCAGTAGTAGCCGGTCTCCATGCCGTTGCTCTTGAACCACAGCGCCACGTATTCGGCGGTGCCGCCGAAGATCGACACGGTCAGCGCGTACGGCAGGCCCACGCCCAGGGCGCGGATCTCGGTGGGGAACAGCTCGGCCTTCACCACGGCGTTGATCGAGGTGTAGCCGCTGACGATGATCAGTGCCGCCATGATCAGGAAGAACGCGCCCCACCAGGTCTGCACGGTGTGCAGGGTGGACAGGATCGGTACGGTGAAGATCGTTCCCAGCACGCCGAAGGCGATCAGGATCGGACGCCGGCCGATCTTGTCGGACAGCCCGCCGATCACCGGCTGCAGGCACATGAACAGGAACAGGGTGGCCGCAGAGATCATGGTCGAGTCGCTGATGCTCATGCCCACGGTGTTGACCAGGTACTTCTGCATGTAGGTGGTGTAGGTGTAGAAGGCCAGGGTACCGCCCATGGTCAGGCCGACCACGGTAGCGAGCTCCTTCGGATGGCGCAGCAGGGTGCGCATCAGGCTTTCCTTGGCTTTCGGTTTTTCCTTCTTGGTGAAGGACTCGGTTTCTTCCATGCCGCGACGCAGGTACAGGGCGACCACCGCGCACAGCGCGCCGATCACGAAGGGTACGCGCCAGCCCCAGGCGTACAGCTGCTCTGTGGTCAGGGTCTGCTGCAGGATGATCAGCACCGCCAACGCGATGAGCTGGCCGGAAATCAGGGTGACGTACTGGAAGCTGGAGAAGAAGCCACGACGCTCCTTGGTCGCCATCTCGCTGAGGTAGGTGGCCGAGGTGCCGTATTCACCGCCCACCGACAGGCCCTGCATGAGGCGGGCGATGACCAGCAGGACCGGCGCGGCGACGCCGATGGTCTCGTAGCCCGGGGTCAGGGCGATGACCAGGGAGCCGAAGCACATCAGCAGGACCGAGGCCATCAGCGCGGCCTTGCGTCCCTTGCGATCGGCGTAGAGGCCCATCAGCCAGCCGCCGATCGGGCGCATGAGGAAGCCTACGGCAAAGATCGCGGCGGTGTTGAGCAGTTGTGCGGTGGTGTCGCCGGCCGGGAAGAAGGCCTTGGCGAAGTACAGGGAAAACGCGGCGTAGACGTACCAGTCGTACCACTCGACCATGTTGCCGACCGATCCGCTGAAGATCGATTTGAGACGGCTACGGGTGGTTTTTTCCGGTGCGGACGTGGCGGCCGCCCCGGCAGGCAGGGTGGAAGAGTTATCCATTGGACGGGACCTTCATCGTTGTTTTTGTGGAGCGCGTTGGGAACGCAGCCTGCGGGGGCTATAGCAGGAGGTGTGCCAGGGGAACCGCAGTGCTCCGATCGCGGGTGAACCCGCTCCCACAGGATCCCGGAAAGCCCCGGATCAAAGGCTCGACGCGAACAGTGTGGGAGCGGGTTCACCCGCGATGAGGCCGGGACAGGCGAAGGTGGGTAAGCGGATTCTTGCTGATTTTTCAGACGACATAAGCGGAATTCCGCTCATGCTCAGGGGCGTTCGAGAAAGTCCTCCCGTACCAGCCCATGCCGTTGCATCTTCTCGTTCAGGGTTCGTCGCGGCAGTTGCAGCTCTTCCATCACCGCCTTGATCTCGCCCTTGTGCCGGCGCAGCGAGGTGCGCAGGCAATTGGCCTCGAAGGCCTCGCTCTGCGCGGCCAGCGAAGGATCACTGGCCACCTGCGGCGCCGCTGGATCGCTCAGTCCCATGGCATGTCGCTCGGCGGCATTGGCCAGTTCGCGAACATTGCCCGGCCAGTCCTGCCCGAGCAGTTGCCCCAGGTGCGCGACGCTCAGCGGCGGTGCCTGGCGGCCGACCCGTTCGGCGGCATGCCGGGCGAAGTGTTCGAACAGCAACGGGATGTCCTCGCGCCGCTCGCGCAGGGGCGGCAAGCGCAGTTCGGCGATATTCAGCCGATACACCAGGTCTTCGCGAAAGCGTCCGGCGCGGGCTTCTTCCAGCAGGTCAGGCTTGGTCGCGGCGACGATGCGCAGGTCCACGGCAATGCTCTGGTTGGCGCCAAGGCGCTCCAGCTTCTGCTCCTGAATCACCCGCAGCAGCTTGGCCTGCTGGGCCAGGGGCAGGCTTTCGATCTCATCGAGGAACACCGTGCCGCCATTGGCGTATTCCAGTTTGCCGATGCGCTTGCCCTGGGCACCGGTGAAGGCGCCACTTTCGTGCCCGAACAGCTCGGCCTCGAACAGGTGCTCGGGAATCGCTGCGCAGTTGAGCGCGACGAACGGCTTGGCCGCGCGCGGGCCGAAGTCGTGCAGGCAGCGGGCGACCTGCTCCTTGCCACTGCCGGTCTCGCCACGGATCAGCACGTTGACCGGCAAGGCGGCCAGCTCCAGTACCTGGCGACGCAGTTGCTGCATGCCCTGGGTCATGCCCAGCAGGGTGGTTTCAAGACGGCTCTTGAGGTCGGCCTGCTCGTGCAGGCGACGGTTTTCCAGGACCAGCCGGCGTTTCTCCAGGGCGCGGCACAGGCTGCCCATCAGGTCGTCCGGGCTGAACGGCTTTTCCAGAAAGTCGTAGGCGCCGTTGCGCATCGCCTCCACCGCCATCGGCACGTCGCCGTGGCCGGTGAGCAGGATCACCGGCAGGTCGGCATCGCGGGCTTGCAGCTCGGCCAGAAAGTGCAGGCCGTCCATGCCCGGCATGCGCACGTCACTGAGGATGACGCCGGCAAAGTGCTCCGGCAGCACCGCCAGGCATTCCTCGGCACGGCTGAACAGCTGCACCTGGAAGCCCGACAGACTGAGCCACTGCTCGACCGCCGTGCGGATGCTGGCTTCATCGTCGACGACTATCACCGAATTCAACATACAGGCTCCGGATCGCGGGGAAGGGTGAAGCTGAAGCGGGCGCCGCCGGGTTGGTTGTCCACCACCAGGCGGCTGCCGGCCTCGTGGATGATGCCATAGGAAATCGCCAGGCCCAGGCCCAGGCCTTCGCCCACCGGCTTGGTGGTGAAGAACGGGTCGAAGACATTGCCCAGGTGCTCGGCGGCGATACCGCCGCCGCTGTCCAGCACGCTGAGGCGCCAGCCGCTTTCTTCGGCGTCGATGCGGATCTCCAGGCGGCGGAAGCCCTTGTCGGCCATGGCGTCGAGGGCGTTGCGCAACAGGTTGATCAGCACTTGCTCCAGACGGATCGCGTCGCCCCGCACCCAGGCCGGGCGGGCCAGGTACAGCGCGGTGCTGACGTTCTCGGCGCGGATCCGCGCATCCAGCAGTTGCAGGGCATGATCGACCACGGTGGCCAGATCCAGGCGTTCGCGCAGACCGCTGGGGCTGTTGCGGGCGAAGGTCTTCAAATGCCCGGTGAGCGAGGCCATGCGCGTCAGCATCTGCTCCAGCGGCACCAAGGCCTGGCGCGCTTCGTCAATGCGGTCGTTGTCCAGCAGCAGGCGCAGGGTCGCCAGTTGCATGCGCTGGGTGGTCAGAGGCTGGTTGAGCTCGTGGGCGAGGGCGGCGGACATCTGCCCCAGCGCCGCCAGCTTGGTCGATTGCACCAGGCCTTCCTGGGCGGTGCGCAGGTCGCGGGTACGCTCCTCGACCAGCTGTTTCAGCTCTTCGCGACTGCGTTGACGCAGACGCGCGAGGCGCATGCGCTGGCTGACGAACAGTGCAGCGAACACCAGGCTCAGCCAGATCGCCGCGGCCGCGAGGGCGGCGTTGCGTCCGTCATTGCCGGTTTGCGGCTGGCGCAGCAGGTGCAGGGTCCAGCCTTCGCTCTCCAGCGGCAGGCTTTCCCACAGGTAATCGACCGTGCCTTGTGGCCCCTGTACCCGAACCAGGTTGCTGTTGTCGTCGAAGCGCTCCAGTACCTGACGCTGCAGCGGGACCAGCGCCTGCTTGTCGTACTGGCGGGTCTGTTCCAGTTCGTTGAAGTCGTGGGCCGACAGGGTGTTCAGCTTGCGGTAGCGCCAGCCGTCCTGGTTGGCGATGAAGAGGATGCCGCGACCGTCGCTGACCAGCACGATGTCGTTGCCTTGGCGCCATTCCCGCTCAAGCTCGGGAAACTCCAGTTTGACCACCATGGCGCCCAGGAAGCCTTGCTGCTCGTCGGTGACCGCGCTGGACAGGAAGTAGCCGGGAATCCCGCTGGTCACGCCGACCGCATAGAAGCGCCCGGTGCCCTGGCTGCGGGTCTGCTTGAAGTAGGGGCGGAAACCGTAGTTGTGCCCGACATAGGTACTGGGCAGGCGCCAGTTGCTGGCGGCAACGGCCAGGCCGGTGCGGTCGAGCAGTTCAAGGGTCGAGGAGTTGGCCGCGCCGTTGATGCGCTCCAGCTTGCGGTTGAGCAGGTCCTGGGTTTGCGGGCCGACCGTGCCGCGCAGGGCACCGATGAACTCGGGATCGAGGGCGAGCACCGCGGGCAGGGCGCGGTAGCGTTCGATCAGGGTGTGCAGCGAATTGGCGTACAGGCCCAGCTGCTGGCTGGCCCGGTCCGCATCCTCGACCATGGCCTGACGCTGGGCATGATGCATGGCCAGCGCAGCGGCGATCAGGGTGCCGGCGCTGATCGACAGCAGGATCAGCCCCAGGCGCAACGTGCGAAAGGAAAGAGACATGGGCAGCCATCCGGGCGATGGGGAAGGCCGGATGGCGCTTCCCCTTGAGCGTGGCGGCGCTTACAGCAGCTCGAAGCTCTGCTGCTGCACCGACTCGGAATCCAGGCCAACCTGCACGTTGAATTCACCGGCTTCTGCGGCGTATTTCAACTGGCTGTTGTAGAACTTCAAGTCGTCCTCGCTGATGCGGAAGGTCACCACCCGTTCTTCACCCGCCTTGAGCATGATCTTCTGGAAGTTTTTCAGTTCCTTGACCGGACGGCTCATCGATGCGGCGACGTCCTGAACGTACAGCTGCACCACGGTTTCGCCATCGCGCTTGCCGGTGTTCTTCACGGTGACGCTGGCTTCCAGGCTGGCGCCTTTGTTCAGGGTCTTGCTCGACAGGGTCAGCGGCGACACCGAGAACTCGGTGTAGCTCAGGCCGTAGCCGAATGGATACAGCGGGCCGTTGGGCTCCTCGAAATACTGCGAGGTGTAGTTGCCTGGCTTGCCCGGGGTGAACGGCCGGCCGATGCGCATGTGGTTGTAGTACATCGGGATCTGCCCCACCGAGCGCGGGAAGGTGATCGGCAGCTTGCCCGACGGGTTGTAGTCGCCGAACAGCACATCGGCGATGGCGTTGCCGCCCTCGGTCCCGGAGAACCAGGTTTCCAGTACCGCGTCGGCCTGTTCGCGCTCCCAGCCGATGGACAACGGACGGCCGTTCATCAGCACCAGTACCAGCGGCTTGCCGGTGGCCTTCAGGGCCTTGATCAGCTCGCGCTGTACTTCGGGGATTTCCAGGGTGGTGCGGCTGGACGACTCGTGGGACATGCCACGGGACTCGCCGACCACGGCGACCACCACGTCGGACTGCTTGGCGGCCTTGACCGCTTCGTCGATCAGCACGGCGGCCGGACGCGGGTCGTCGACGATTTCCGGGGCGTCGAAGTTGAGGAAGTTCAGGTAGTCGAACATCGCCTTGTTGCCGGTGACGTTGGAACCCTTGGCGTAGACCAGCTTGGCCTTGTCGCCGACGGCGCGGCGCAGGCCCTCGCGGACGGTCACCGAATGCACCGGCTTACCGTCGGCGGCCCAACTGCCCATCATGTCGATCGGTGCATCGGCCAGCGGGCCGACCAGGGCGATGGTCCCGGATTTCTTCAGCGGCAGGGTCTGCTCGCGGTTCTCCAGCAGGACCAGGCCACGGCGGGCCACGTCGCGGGCGGCGTCGCGGTGCAGGCGGGCGTCGGCGTAGTAGTCCGGCACGTCGCTCTCGGGCTTGCCGATGCGCACGTAAGGGTCCTTGAACAGGCCCATGTCGTACTTGGCACCGAGCACTTCGCGGACGGCCTGGTCCAGCTCGGCCTGGCTCACTTCGCCGGACTTGAGCAGCCCCGGCAGCTCTTCGCCGTACAGCGTGTCGTTCATGCTCATGTCGATACCGGCCTTGATCGCCAGCTTGGCCGCCTCACGGCCGTCGCGGGCTACACCATGCCGGATCAGTTCCTGGATCGCGCCGTGGTCACTGATGGTCACGCCGTTGAAGCCCCACTCCTTGCGCAGCAGGTCGTTCATCAGCCAGGTGTTGGAGGTGGCCGGCACGCCGTTGATCGAGTTCAGCGCCACCATCACCCCGCCGGCACCGGCGTCGATGGCCGCGCGGTAGGGCGGCAGGTAGTCGTTGTACATCTTCGGCAGGCTCATATCGACCGTGTTGTAGTCGCGCCCGCCTTCAACCGCACCGTACAGGGCGAAGTGCTTGACGATGGCCATGATGCTGTCGGGTTCGGCCGGGCTCTTGCCCTGGAACGACTCGACCATCACCTTGCCGATCTTCGAGGTCAGGTAGGTGTCTTCGCCGAAGCCCTCACTGGTACGGCCCCAGCGCGGGTCGCGGGCGATGTCGACCATCGGTGCGAAGGTCATGTCCAGGGAGTCGGCGGCGGCCTCGACGGCCGAGGTGCGACCGACCGTGGCGATGGCGCCCATGTCCCAGGACGAAGCCATGCCCAGGCCGATCGGGAAGATGGTGCGGTTGCCGTGGATGGTGTCGTAGGCGAAGAACATCGGGATCTTCAGCCGGCTGCGCATGGCGGCGTCCTGCATCGGCCGGTTTTCCGGGGCGGTGCGCGAGTTGAAGGTGCCGCCGATGCGGCCCGCGGCGATTTCCTCGCGGATCTTCTCCCGTGGCATTTCCGGGCCGATGGAGATCAGGCGCAACTGGCCGATCTTCTCGTCCTGGGTCATCTGGCCCAGCAGATGGTCGACGAAGGCTTTCTTTTCCTTCAGGTGCGCGGCGGCGGCGGAGGTGTCGGCCAGGGCCGTCTGACTGGCCAGGCTGACGAGCAGGCCCAGCAAACACAGGTTCTTCATGAATTCTGTTCTCGTGGCTCGCGCCGGCAGTCACGGGAGCTACCGGCCAGCCGAAATTGGGGGAGCGGCTATTGTTATGGTTTGCTGGGGCACGTTTGTAGCCGATTGGGCCCGCACTATCCAGCGGCGGTCACGGATTATGCCTCAAGTCAGGTAGTTGAACAGTCATCCAAGGAGCGTTACCCGATGCATGTGATCTCCCGAGCCAGACCCTGGTTGTTGATCCTCCTCGCCAGCCTGCTGGCCGGCTGCGGGATCAACAACATTCCCAGCTACGACGAACAGGTCAAGGCCGCCTGGGGCCAGGTGCAGAACCAGTACCAGCGCCGCGCCGACCTGATTCCCAACCTGGTGGCGACGGTCAAGGGCTACGCCGCGCATGAGCAGGCCACCCTCACGGCGGTGATCGAGGCGCGGGCCAAGGCCACCTCGATCCAGGTCGACGCCAATACCCTGAACGATCCGGAGAAGATCAAGCAGTTCCAGGCCGCCCAGGCCCAACTGACCGGGGCCCTGAGCCGGCTGATGGTGGTTGCCGAGCAATACCCCAACCTCAAGGCCGACCAGAACTTCCTGGCCTTGCAGTCCCAGCTTGAAGGCACGGAAAACCGCATTGCCGTGGCGCGCAAGGACTTCATTGCCGCGGTGCAGAAGTACAACACCGAGATCCGCACCTTCCCCGGACGGATCTGGCACACCTTGATGTACAGCGACCTGCCGCTGCGCGAGAGCTTCGAGGCCACCAGCGCCGATGCCGACAAAGCGCCTGAAGTGAAGTTCTGATGCGTCCGCTCAAGGCCGTTATGCTCCTGGCACTGCTTTGCGTGGCGCTGGCGGTGCGCGCCGAGGTGGTGTTTCCGGCGTTGAGCGGGCGGGTGGTGGATGACGCCGGCCTGCTCGACGGGCACACCCGCAGCCAGCTCACGCAGATGCTCCAGGCCCATGAGCAGGCCAGCGGCGAGCAGGTGGTGGTGGTCACCGTGCCCGGCCTGCAAGGGCTGGCCATCGAGGACTACGGCTACCAACTGGGCCGGCACTGGGGCATCGGGCAGAAAGGCAAGGACAACGGCGCATTGCTGATCGTCGCGCCGCAGGAGCGCAAGGTTCGCATCGAGGTGGGCTATGGGCTGGAGGAACGGCTGACCGATGCGCAGTCGTCGGTGATCATCAACCGCATCATCCTGCCGGCGTTCAAGCGGGGTGAGTTCAGCCAGGGGATCGTGCAGGGGACGGCGGCGATTCTCCAGGTGTTGGGCGGGAATCCGCTGGCGCAGCCTTCGTCACTGAGTGCGGCGCAAGAGGAGGGTGAGCCGCCGTCGTTGTGGATGATCGGGTTGTTCATCCTGCTGGTGGTGGTTGTGCTTTATCTCCAGGGGCTGGGTGGTGGCCGGCGTGGCGGGCCTGGCGGTGGGTTCGGTGGCGGGTTTGGTGGATTGGGTGGCGGTCGTGGTGGCGGCGGTGGTTTTGGCGGTGGAGGTGGCAGCTTCGGCGGCGGTGGATCGTCCGGGAGCTGGTAGTCAAGGCTGCTGGCCCGCTCCCACAATGTCCAAGACGCATACGATCCTTGTGGGAGCGGGCGTTGCCCGCGATCAGGCCATCAGCAGCAACATCAATGCATCGATAAGGAACAACCATGGCACTGCTGAACGAATTCCAACAACGCCAGGTCGCCGAAGCGATCACCGGCGTCGAACGCTACACCGACGCCGAGCTGGTCACCGTCCTGGCCCGCAGCGCCGACGACTATGCCTATGTCCCGCTGGTCTGGGCCAGTCTGCTGGCGCTGTTGCTGCCGGGCCTGGTGCATTACCTCACCGGCTTGTTCAGCACCCACGGCCTGCTGCTCACCCAGTGGCTGACCTTCATCGTCCTCTGCCTGGTCCTGCGCCTGCCGGTCTTCACCAGCCGCCTGGTGCCCCGCGCGGTGCGTCACTGGCGCGCCTCGAACC
Organism: Pseudomonas sp. Con_6; assembly: GCF_059379395.1. Taxonomy (NCBI): domain Bacteria; kingdom Pseudomonadati; phylum Pseudomonadota; class Gammaproteobacteria; order Pseudomonadales; family Pseudomonadaceae; genus Pseudomonas; species Pseudomonas sp. Con_6. The sequence continues at coordinate 1,355,381 of NZ_CM182011.1, forward strand.
TGGCCCGCCGCCAGTTCCTCGAGCAGAACCTGCACCACACCGCCCACCGCACCGGCGTGCTGATCTTCGTCTGCGAAGCCGAGCGCTACGTGGAAATCCTCGTCGACGACGGCATTGCGGCGAAACTCGACGACCAGGTCTGGGACGCCATCGTCACCAACTTCACCGCCCAGGTCCGCGCCGGGCAGACCCTGGAAGGCTTCCTCACCTGCATCCAGGCCTGCGGCGAACTGCTCAAGGCCCACGTCCCGGCCACCAGTGATCGCAACGAACTGCCCAACCGCCTGGTGATCCTCGACTGAGCGCCGGCCCTCCCCGTAAAATGCCCGGCATCAACCCCGAGGCACCCATTCCCCATGTCCGCTACCCCCAACGTCCAGGCCGCGCCGGATGCATGTGCGCAGTTTCTCGCCGTGCTCGCCGAGAGCCTGCAACAGCAAAGCTTCGTCAAGCTGGTGCTGGCCCGCCATGTCGGTGCCGAAGCCGACCTGCAGCGCATCACCGCCAAGCCGCTGATGGTCAAGGGCACGCCGAGCCTGCAGTTCGTCTATCGCTACAAGACCCGTGACATCACTCGCAACCTGCCACTGGACGAAGCCCAGGCTCAGGTCGCCGAGTGGCTGCCGGGCGCCTTCCGCAATGCCCACCTGCTGACCCTGGCCGACGAAGTGCAACTGGAGTTCACCAAGAAGGGCAAGCCGATGCTGCACCGCAACGCCGCGCAGCAGGTGCGCCAGGCCGCGGGCGGCGAGCATGACCGGGAGAAGAAGCGCTACCTGGAACTGAGCCGACCGTTTCTGCAGGACCTCGGCGTGACCGACAAGCAGCAGGCGCTGATCCCGGCCATGTCGCGCAAGTGGAAGCAGATCAACAAGTTCATCGAAGTGTTTTCCCACGCCTTCAGCAGCGTCGCGCTGCCGGCGCAGCAGCCGGTGCGGGTGGCGGACTTTGGCTCGGGCAAGGGCTACCTGACCTTCGCCATCCACGACTACCTGTGCAACACCCAGCAGCGCACGGCCCAGGTGACCGGCGTCGAACTGCGCCCGGACATGGTCGAGCTGTGCAACGCCGCTGCCGGGCGCCTGGAGCACCCGGGGCTGGTGTTCGAGCAGGGCGACGTGCGCAGCGTGGTGCCGGCCGAGATCGACGTGATGATTGCCCTGCACGCCTGCGACATCGCCACCGACTACGCGATCCATACCGGCATCCGCACGGGTGCAGCGATCATCATGTGCTCGCCGTGCTGCCACAAGCAGATCCGCCCGCAACTGAGCAGTCCCGGCTTGCTCAAGCCCATGCTGCAATACGGCCTGCACCTCGGCCAGCAGGCCGAGATGCTGACCGACAGCCTGCGCGCCCTGTATCTGGAAGCCTGCGGTTATGACGTCAAGGTGTTCGAGTTCATCTCGCTGGAGCACACCAGCAAGAATAAGATGATCCTCGCGACCAAGCGCAAGGAGGCGGGGGATCGTTCGGCGTTGCTGGCGAAGATTGCCGAACTGAAGGCGTTCTATGGGGTGTCCGAGCACTGCCTGGAGACGTTGCTGCGAGCGGATGGGCTGATCGCGGGGTAGAAGGCCCGGGGCGGACCCGGGCGCAATGGCGTTCGCTCTATTTGCCGGGACCGAACAGATAGAATTTCTGCGCGCCATAGCTGTAGTAGAACCAGCGATTGGGCTCCGGCGCGAGTTTCACATCGACGACTGCCTGTATATAGACCAGGTCCCAGGCCGGGTCGTACAGGTCTTTATAGCCTGCTGGCGGTATCTCGAAGCTGTAGCTCTCGCCGGGGGCGCCAGGCAGTCGCAGGTGGCTGAGGTAGAGGGGCGATGTTTGATTGCCCCTGATACCCAGCACTTCCCAGCCCAGTGCCACCGTGTGGTAGCCGGCGATATTGACGATGGGCGTGTAGTTCACCGTGATGCCATCCGGAAAGCGATCCGGATGCAGGACATCGCCATCCTTCAGACCCTCGACGATCATGCTGTCGAACAGCACCCGCTTGCCGACCTGCACGGTCAGGGGCGCGCCGACCCGCACCGTGCCATCTGGCAGCACCAGTTCGTGTTCGATCAGCACCTGCTGGCCTTCCGATTCCAGCAGCCAGGCATCTTCGATGGACACTTGCGCGTTGATGGTACTGCTGCCACTCAGGCGTAGCGTGACGGTGTGAACGGGCCTGCCACCGGCGGGTGTCCAGCGCACGCCAAGCATGGTGCCCTCAGGCAGCCCGGCAGTGACGAACTCCGCTGTGAAGACGACCTGTGGGCTCTCGCTGATTTCTACGGGCAGGATCAGGCCCCACGGTGGGACGTCCACCAGATAGTTGGGTTCTCCGAACCAGTGGTAACGGATACGCGGTGCGATTTGCGCCAGCGACAGTCGCACGCCGGGCTGGATGGCTCCGCTGAACGTGCCGGCTGGCAAGGTTGGGTTTTTCATTCAAGGCTCCCAAGGGCGTCGATTCGCCCGTATGAGAAGGCCAGCGACACGGGCGCCGTACCCGTGAAAGGGAAGGGGGATGCGAAGTCGGCCCCGGTGATCGGCGTGATAGCGACGACGGGACGACTCTGCCAGGACGCGGATGGGAAGGCCCGGTGGGTGCCGGGCCTTGTCTGCAGTGTAGGCCAGGCGGCCTTACTCGATAGGGACGGTCATCGGGGTTCTGGCCTGGGCCAGGGTGAGCATGGCCAGGCCGATCTTCAGGTCGAGGATGGCGTCCTGCACACAGGACGCAACCACCAGACGGGGTCGGGGAGTATGCTTGGGAAATTGCCTACAAGAAAGTCGGAGATGGGTGAATTTTCGTGCCTGAATACGACAGCTTTCTGCTGTTCTCACGGGCCTCATCGCTGGCAAGCGCCACCTGTACAGCACCGTTCTCAGGAACAGTGGGGACCCTGTGGGAGCTGGCTTGCCAGCGATGAGGCCAGCACAGTCAATCAAATTGCCGATCTGATCAGAAGAACCGCGTCACACTGATCTTCGCGTTGCGCCCCACGCTGTACACGTTGTCATCGCTGAGCATCGGCGCGTAGTCGCGGTTGAACATGTTATCCAGGGTGAAATTGACCTCGGTGCCCTTCAGGTACTGCTGCTGCGGTTTCCAGCTGGCGAACAGGCCTTGTACGTTGTAGGCCTCGTTGGCGCGGTGGTCCCAGGCAGTGTCGCCCAAGGCGCTGCCGGTGGAGCCCGCAGGATACTTGTCGCTCGGCAGACGGTCGGTCTGGCGCACCCACAAGCCTTTCCAGCCCACCACGGCATCCCATTCGGGGATCTTCACGCCCAGTCGCGCTACCCATTTCGGCGCCGGTACGTCACGCGCCCAGACATCCGGGCCCCAAGGGTTGGTGTAGGCACCTTCGTGCTTTCCGGTCATCCAGGTGTAGGACAGGGTGCCGAACAGGTAGGTCGAGTCGTAGAAGCTCTCCACCTCGAAGCCCTTGTAGGTCACGCCGTCCAGGTTGCGGTAGTTGCCGATCAGGTAGCTGCCGCAGTTGCTGCTGATGTTGCCACCGGTGACCGTCTGCTTCTGGCACTCGATGCCCAGGTTCTTGAAGATCTCGTCCTTGACCTTGTTGTGGAACAGGGTGGTGCGCACCTGCAGGTTGTCGTCGCTGGTGAACAGCCCGGAGAAGTCGGTGACGTTACCCACGCGCACGGCGGTGATGCGTTCCGGGTCGAGGTCGCGGCTGGTGGCGCTGCGGGTACTGGCCGCGCTCTGCACTTCGTACTGCTCGTCGATCACCGGGGCACGCCAGGTCTTGGAGTAGTCGGCGAAGAAGGCGACATCGTCTGTGGCATGCCAGAACAGCGACAGGCGCGGCGACCAGCCCGTGTAGGTCTTGGCACTGTAGTCATGCCCGGCGGAGGCGACGTTGTAGAACGGTGCATCGTTCTGCTCGCCACGGTTGCGCACGTGGTCGTAGCGCAGCGACGGGGTGATGGTCACCTGGCCGATCGTGATTGCGTCCTGCACGTAGGCGCTGTTGGTGTCCACTTTGCCGTGGGGCATGAAGTTCGGCTGGAAGTGGCCGTAGTTGTATTTCTCGACGTTGTAGGTCGCACCCGGCATCCACATTTCGGTTTCGCGGGCATGGCGGTGCAGCTCGACGCCGGTGGTCAGCGCGTGCTCCAGCACGCCGGTGCTGAACTGCGCGGTGTTGCGCACTTCGAAGTTGCGGTCTTTGTACTCGGTGTCCATTTTCCGCCCGCCGGTGGCGAGCTGGAAGAAGGCGTTGGCGCCGCGTTCGTCGGTCTGGTCGACGTCAGACTCCGAATAGCTCACCTCCAGGTTGACCAGCGGATTGTCCACCGGCTGGTAGCGGTACTTGGCCGACCAGGTGGTGTCGATGGTTTCGCGATGGGCGAGGTAGCGGCGGATGGCGTCCTTGTAGCCGTAGCGATCGATATTCGCCTTGGTCGGCGGCGTCGAGTAGTTGGTGGACGAGTAGCGGGTCATGCGCTCGTTCTTCGAGCGCGAGTAGGACAGGCCGAGGGACTGCTCCTCATCGAGCTGGAAGTTCAGCTTGAACAGGCCGCCCTCCAGGTCCTGGGCGCTGTCGGGCAGGCGCTTGGGATTGATCGGGTACTGGTTGCCCGGGTCGGGCAGGGACGAGGCCAGCTTGAAGTCATCGCCATCGCGCTTGGTCAGGTAGACCAGGGCGTCGATGCGGCGGTCCTCGGTGCGGCCGAACAGCGCTGAGCTGTAGACCTGCTGGTGGTCGTTGCTGGAGTAGCCGTACTTGAGCATGGCACCGCTGTCGCGGCCTTCCTGCAGCAGGTCCGGGGCATCCTTGGTGGTCATGTGCACGCTGCCGGCCAGGCCGCCGTTGCCGACGAAGGGCGAGTGCGGGCCTTTCTCGACTTCGATGCTCTTGATCAGCTCGGGCTCGATGAACATGGTGCCTTGCTGGTAGCGCTCGAAGCCGGTCTTGGTGGCGCCGTCGACGGTCAGTTGCACGTCCTCGGCTTCGCCCATGCCCCAGATATTGATCTTCTGGCCGCCGGGCATCATCGAGCCGGTCATCTCCACGCCGGGCAAGGTGCTCAGGAGGCTGGGGACGTTGTTCGCCTGCTCGCGGTCGATGTCGCGCTGGGTCAGGGTCGAGCGGCCGACGGTGGCCGGGGTGACCTGCTGGCCGTCGCCGACGATGCTCATGGCGCCGAGCTGGATGCCGGTACTGGCGGTGCCGGGCGGTGTAGTTTCGCTTTCCTTGGCTCGCACGACGTAGGTGTTGCCGACCTTGACCAGGGTGAACTGGCTGCTGGCCAAAAGGCGGGTGATCGCCTCCTCGGCGCTGAACTGGCCGTTCAGGGCTGGGGCGGAGACGTTGCGCAGCAGCGCCTCGTCGAACAGCAGTTGCACCTTGGCCTGCTGCGCCACCTGGCTCAGCGAGGTGGCCAGCGGCTGCGCCGGCAAGTGCAGGGCTACCTCTGTGGCCTGGGCCTGCAGGCTCAGGGTCAGGCACACGGCAAGCAGTGTTGGCTTGGACGCACGAAACGCACGAAACATGAAAATCCCCCAAACGGCCAAAGGCCAAAAAAAGACGGTGTCGACGGCGCAGTCGGGGAGGAAGACGCGGGGGGCGGGAAAACCCTCACATGCGAATGAAAAATATTCTCATGGTTGTTGGGGCTTGGGGTGTTGCTGATGGCCGCGAGCTATTTGCTGCTGCGCTCGATCCGCAGCCGCCCGTCCGCCAGTGCCACGGTCTTCACCGGCAGCAATGCCGGCAAGGCATTGAGCAGCGCATCAGGATCATGCACATCAAGATTGCCGGACACCTTGAACCCCGCCAGCGCCGGATCAGCCAGCACCACCGCGGCAGGACGATACAGCGACAGCTCATCCACCAGACTGGCCAGCTCACGATTGCGGAACGACACATGCCCGCTGCGCCAGTCCGCCACTTCCGCATCGCTCAGGCTCTGCCGGACCAGATCGCCGCGAGCGAGGTTGTATACCGCCCGCTCGCTGGCCCCCAGCAGCATCGGCTCACGCCGCTCCCCCGGCGTCTCGAACGCTACCAGGCCGTGGGCAACACTGAGCACGAGCTCGCGCTGGCCCCGCCGCAGGTCGAACCCGGTGCCCACCACCCGCACCTGTGCAGTACCGGCATCGACGAACAGCGGGCGCTCCTTGTCCGGGGCGACCTCCAGGAACACCTGGCCTTGCTCCAGGTAGACCATGCGCCGCTCGGCATTGAAATCGATACGCAGGCGGGTATTGGCGTTGAGTTCCAGGCGGCTGCCATCGGGCAGGGTGAAGCGGCTTGGCTGCCCGTCCTGGCTCGCCAGCTGGCGCTGCAGCGGCGCCACGGTGCTGCCCAGGTTGCCCGCCAGCAGGGCGCAGACCAGCGCCGCCGCCGTGGCCAGCGCAGGGCGCCAATAGGCACTCTTGCGCGGCTGCAGGACCACCGGCTTGTTCAGTTCCTTGAGCGCGGCAAGGTCATCCCACAGCTGTTCGAACTGCTGGTAGGCCTGGGCATGCCCGGGCTGTTCCAGCCACTGGGCGAAGGCCTTGCGCGTGGCCCGGGAATGGTCGTTGCGATTGCGCGTGAACCAGCTCGCCGCCTGGGCGTCGACCGCTCGGCTGTCCATGTCAGGTAGGGTCATTCCGGTTGCTCCGCAACGTTGTCACTGTCCAGGCGCTGCTTGCAGTACAGGAGTGCGGCGGCGATATGTTTCTCCACCATGCTGATGGAGATGCCCATGCGTTCACTGATCTGCGCCTGACTCAAACCTTCGAAGCGGTGCAGCATAAGGGCTTCGCGGCGTCGCGGCGAGAGTTCGGCGAGGACAATTTTCAGATGCTCCAGGCGTTGCAGGCGCTGCGCACCGGCCAGCGGGTCGGATCCGGGGGCATCGCTGGGACGCTCGTCTTCTCGCGCCTCGACCTGCTCATCGAGCACATCGCCGCGTACTTTCTGCCGCCGCCAGTGATCGCGCAGCAGGTTGCGCGCCATCTGGAACAGGAACGCCCGGGGCTGTTCAACCCGGGCCTTGTCGCGGTAGCCAAGCCATTGAGTGAAGACGTCCTGGGTCATGTCTGCGGCATCGCTGGCGTTGTCCGTGCGCTTGCGCAGGAAATGCAGGATATCGGCGTAGAAGCCGTGGCAGGTGTCCTGCGCGAAGCGGTCGGGTTTGGGGCGCTGCATGCGAACTTTCCAGGGAGGGTGCCGGAGAGAAAGGTCGCAAATGTTATCGAGAATTATTGTTATTTGCTATGGGGTTTCACTATCGCTTTGCCATCAACGCCGACGCCGGGTGATGGCGGCGGGTGCCGGGACGTTGAGTTCGGCACGACCCAACGGATGGGTCGAGGCATCGAAGAAATACAGCGTGATCTCCGGCGTTTCCTCGAAAATCCGCGCGTAATGCTGCTTCTGGCTGACGATGGCGGCGTCGCCCAAGGGCATGATCGACAGCGCCACATGGGCCGGTTTCGCCTGTTGGATGGCCCGCAGCAAATGGCGGTCGGCGCGGTCCAGGTGGTGGCCGAAAATGCACAGGCCCTCGCCGTGGCTGGCCAGGGCGGCATAGCTCCAGGTCAGGTAGTCGGAGCTACGGATGGCGCGCAGCTTGTGGTCGCTGGTGCACTCGTTGACGAACAGCGGTACGTCGCCCGGCGTATTGATGGCGAAGCCGTCGAGCAACTGGCTGCCGCTGGCGGCGCGCAGGCGCGTGCCACCGTCTTCGGTACGCAGCAGGTGCAGGCCGCCGTGCAGGTAGTGCAGGCGGGTACCGGCGCCGTGGGTACGGCTGACATCGAAGTGGCCTTCCTCGTCGAACAGTTGCTGGAAGCCCTCCGGCGCCTGGCTCACCGCCCAGTGGCAGAGCAGGTCGTAGTTGCCGGTGAACACGCTGCGGTAGTTGCGCAGCTCGGCGTTGATCGCCGCCAGGGTGTCCGCGGGCAGCAGCTTCCACGGGATATGCACGCTGCGCACGGCATGGATCAGCGCTTCCTTGATCGCGTAGTAGCGGTTCAACGGCGCCGACGCGCCGATGGCCAGTGCCGCGTTGACCCGCACTGTGGTGTTGAGGGCGCTGAGCACCGGTTCGAACAGCTCGCTGCCCAGCGACTTGAACAGCGCCTGGTCGCTGACACCCAACGGCTTGTTGCGTACCCGCTGGGCCAGTTCGAAGAGCGAGAAGTAGCTGAACGGCCGCCAGATCCCCCGGCTGGCGCCATTGCCCAGAAGCAGGCCGGTACAGGGATGGCGAGCGGCGAGGTCCGTCCAGGAGGCGAGGGAGGCGTCTAGTTCGGCGGGCATGGCGGGTCTCGTAGGAATCTGTTGCAAATCGGCAGGGCGGGACTTTAGCACGTCACGGGTTGTCATCCGTGTCGGCGACTATGCTCTGGGCCGGTTTTCCAAGGAGACATTTCCAATGCGACTGAAGGACCTCTGCCTGGGCCTCGGCCTGTGCGCGCTGATGACCCCGGCGCTTGCCGAACGTGGCGCGGCACTGGCGAAAGCCCAGGGCATCCCGTACCCGGCGGTGATCGCCCATCGTGGCGCTTCCCATGATGCCCCCGAATCTACCGCCCCTGCCTACCAGTTGGCCCGCGATCTTGGCGCCGATTACCTGGAGCTTGACCTGCAGCGCAGCCGCGACGGCGTGCTGGTGGTGGTGCATGACGACGACCTGCGCCGTACCAGCGATGTCGCCGAGCGCTTTCCGGAGCGCAAGGACAGCCCGGTCAGCGCCTTCACCCTCGCCGAGCTGAAGTCCCTGGATGCCGGCAGCTGGTTCAATCGCGCCTATCCGGAGCGGGCACGGGCGGCGTTTGCCGGGCTCAAGTTGCTGACCCTGGACGAGGTGCTGGATATCGCCGAGGCCAACCCGGCGCGCACGCCCGGGCTGTATATCGAGACCAAGGTGCCGACGCAGTTTCCCGGTATCGAGCAAGACCTGCACAAGGCTCTGGACCGGCGCGGCTGGCTCGACCGGCCAGGGCGCGTGGTGTTGCAGAGTTTCGATCGCGACAGCCTCGCCTTGCTGCACAAGGCCATGCCGCAGGTGCCGAAGGTGTTGCTGCTGTGGCTGGGCAAGGATCATGTCGAGCCGGCGCCGGGGCCGTCCTTCGCTGACTCCGGGGCGCGGGACAAGGCGGCGTTCTATGCGAGCCAGAAGCCGAAGGATCGTGCGGAGTTCGAGCGCTGGCTGGATCATGCCAAGGCGGCGGGGGCCGTCGGTACCGGGCCGTCTGCAGCGCTCGCCGGGGGGGGCGAGCAGAGTTATGCCGATCTGGTGCAGCCGTGGATGAACCAGATGACCCATGACAAGGGGCTGCTGGTACATGTGTACACGGTCGATGAGCCGGTGGATTTCAAGCGGGTGAGCGAGGCGGGGGTGGATGGGATCTTTACCAATCGCACTGGCGCATTGCTGCGCTTCCATGGTCGCTCGGTGGTAAAGGACGAGGCCGCGCTGCTCAGTGAGAATGGCTGGTAAATCTTCTGTGGGGCTGCTGGCCTCATCGCGGGCAACGCCCGCTCCCACAAGGATCGCGTGCGCCACGGACCTTGTGGGAGCGGGCGTTGCCCGCGATGAGGCCATCAAGCCTTAAGGAAGAGTAGGCACCGGCGGCGCCTTCCCGGCATCCGCCTGCTCCCGGCGGATCTTGTTCCGCCACAAACGATACGCGCGGATCCCCGCCCTAACCGAGCCATACAGCAGGTGGTTGTCCATCTCCCGTGCCAGCCCCGAGCGCACCAGCATGCGCAGGAACGCCCCGCGTGCCCGGGCGATGCCCAGCTCGATGCCTTGCGCTTTCAAGGTATCGCGCACCTCGCGCAGCGCTGCGATGCCGCTGACATCGATGCTGCTCACCGCTTCGGCATCGAACAGCACCGCCTTGGGATCAGCCTCGCGCTGCACCGCGTCGAGCAGGCGCATCTTGAAGTAGTCAGCATTGAAGAACAGGATCGCGTCGTCGAAGCGGTACACCACCAGCCCCGGCACGGTGCGCGCGTCCTTGTGCCGGCTGATGTCGACCTGCCCCTCGATTCCCGGCGCCCAGCCGAGCACTGCGTCGGTGGGCTGGTAGATGCTGTAGAGCAAGCGCAGGATCGCCAGGGTCACGGCGATGATGATCCCCGGCAGCACGCCGACGCCGAGCACGCCGAAGGTGGTGAATACGCAGAGGAAGAATTCGAAGCGGCTCAGCGCCCAGATCTTCTTCAGCGACTGCACATCGATCAGGCCCCAGCCGGCCATCAGCAGCACGGCGCCCAGCGCCGCCTGGGGAATCCAGGCCATGGGCGCGGTGAAGAACATCAGGATCACGGCAATCACCAGGGCGGCGACGATGCCTACCAGCTGGCTCTTGCCGCCGACCATGTCGTTGACCGCGGTGCGCGAGTCGGCGCCGCTGATGGCGAAGCCCTGGGACACCCCGGCGGCCAGGTTGGACACGCCGAGGGCGACGAACTCGTGGTTGGCGTTGATCGCGTAGCCGTGCCGCGCGGCGAAGCTGCGGGCGGTGAGCATGGCGCTACAGAAACTCACGGTGGCGATACCCAGGGCGTCGCGCAGCAGGCTCTTCATTTCTTCCAGCGAGGTCTGTGGCCAGGCCAGTTCCGGCATGCCGCCGGGGACGTGGCCGAGCACCGCTACACCGTGGTTGTCGAGGCCAAAGACCCCGGCGATCAGGGTGAACACCGCTACCGTTACCAGCGCCGAAGGCAGTTTCGGGTAGCGGCGCGGCAGCCAGATCAACATGGCCAGGCCAGCGAGGCCGATGGCCAGGGTCAGCCAGTGGATTTCGCCGACCCTTTCGAAGAAGTTGATCATGCTGAGGATGAAGCCGTTGCCCTCGATCTTGAAGCCGACCACCTTGCCCAGCTGCCCGGCCAGCAGGCTCAGGCCGATGCCGTTGAGGTAGCCGATGAGGATCGGCCGCGAGAAGAAGCTGGCGATGAAGCCGGCGCGGGCCACCCCGGCGCAGATCAGCATAAGGCCCACCAGTACCGTGACCACTACCGAGAGTTGCAGCAGCCGGTCCGGATCGCCCATGGCCAGGGGCGCGATGGCTCCGGCGACCATGGCGCAGGTTGCGGCGTCGGGGCCAACCATCAGTTGTCGCGAGCTGCCTACCAGGGCATAGACGATCATCGGCAGGATGCACGCGTACAGGCCCACCTGCGGCGGCAGGCCGGCGATCTGGGCGTAGGCGATGGCGATCGGGATCTGGATGGCGGCTACCGACAGGCCCGCCTGCACGTCCGGGCGGAACCACTCGCGACGGTAATGCAGCAGGTTGGCCAGGCCCGGAAGCCAGCGGGAAAGAAACATGTTCAGGTCCTTTTGATGTATCTGACAGACGCTAGCGCAAAAGCCCGGCGCCCGGCACTCCGGATAGGAGGTCGGGGTGGTTTGGGGGCATTTGGCCAGCATCGTACCCCACGTCGAGTCAGATAGGCCAATCAGGAACCGACGCGGTCAGTGTGGGAGCGGCATTGTCTTCCGATTATTCAGCCCACTCCGGATCCCCGGTGAACACCACGGTCAGCCAGCGATCCGGCCCTTCACCGCCAATCGCTTCGCCGATCTCGTCCCGCCAGGCATCCCACTCGGCGATGTTCCGCGCCGCCATGGTCCGGGGCACGATGAAATACAGCTCGATCTCCCGCGAGCGTCCGACCTTGGCCACATAGGCCCGATAAGACAGCATGCTGTGCCGCTCGACGAACGCCTGCGCCACCTCGTCCACATGCTGCTTCAGGTCCCCCGGGGTCACCAGGAACATGTCCGCCAGCGCCTGGCGGATCACCGACAATGGCAACGGAATGATCACCAGGCACACCAGCCCCAGCACCGCCGGGTCGATGTACGGCGAGATCCATTCCCACTCCGTGCCCTGCACCGCGATGCCCACGCAGAAGGCGATCAACAGCGCCGCGGTGATGCTCGCGGACATCACCCAGCCCTTGACGTCCATGCGCACGAAGTCGGAATTGATCTTCTTGTTTGCCCGCGCCTCGAACACGGCGATGGCCAGGCAGGCAGTCACGGTCAGCACCGCGTACACCAGGGCCACGCCGAACTCCAGCTCGCGCCCGCCTTCGAGCAGGCTGAGCACGGCGTTGATCAGCGCGTAGATCGCTACCCCGGTGAGCAGGATGCCGTTCAACGCCAAAACCATCGGTTCCAGGTGCCAGAAACCCATGGTGAAACGCTCGCGCAGCTTGCGCGACATATGGGTGCGGGTGTGGGCGGTGATCAGTCGCACCACCACCAGCGACAGGCCGCTCATGCTGGCGTCGACCATGGAGTAGACGCCGTCGAAGACGATCGAGAACGACCCCGAGGCGATGCCGAAGCCGATACCGATGGCTGCGATGAACAGGGTGACGGCGATGGAGGTACGCAGTACCCCCTGCTCGTCGGACAGATCGAAAAACCGCGTTGCCACTCAGGGCCTCCTCAATAAAACGCCGGGCCGTCAGACCCGGAATTGCTCCATCAGCGCCTGCTGCTGGTTGGCCAGGCGGTTCAATGCCTGGCTGATACGCGCCGACTCGTCGGCCTGGCCGGACAAGGATTCGGTGACGTCGCGAATGCCGGCGACATTGCGGTTGACCTCCTCGGCCACGGCACTCTGTTCTTCGGCGGCGGAGGCGATCTGCAGGTTCATGTCGCTGATCACCGCGACCGCCTCGCCGACCCGTTGCAGGGCCGGTACCGCCTGTTGCATGCGCTCGACGCTGTCCTTGGCCTGGCGCTGGCCGTCCTGCATGGCCTCGACCACGCCTTGGGTGCCGCCCTGCAAAGCTTCGATCACCTGGCGGATTTCTTCCACCGACACCTGTGTCCGTTGGGCCAGGTTGCGCACTTCGTCGGCGACCACGGCGAAACCGCGGCCCGCCTCGCCGGCACGGGCGGCCTCGATGGCAGCGTTGAGGGCCAGCAGGTTGGTCTGCTCGGCGATGGCGCGGATCACTTCCAGCACCGAGCCGATCTGGTTGCTGCGTCCGGCCAGGGCTTGCACCCGCTCCATGGCCTGGTCCATGTCGGCCGCCAGTTGGTCGATGGCCCTGCGGGTAATGCCCACCAGTTCCAGGCCTTCGCGGCTGGCCTGGTCGGCACCGCGGGCGGCCTGGGCAGCTTGCGCTGCATTGTTGGCCACGTCGTGGGCAGTGGCGCTCATCTCGTTGGCGGCGGTGGCCACTTGCTCGATCTCGCGCTGCTGGAACTGCATGCCGCCGCTGGTCTGGCTGGCGATGGCTGCCGACTGGTCGGCAGTGCCGCGGGCTTCCTGCAGCGAGTCTTTGACCTGGACGATCACCGGCTGGAGCTTGTCGAGGAAACGGTTGAACCAGCCGCTGAGCTGGCCCAGTTCGTCATCGCGGGAATAGTCCAGGCGTTGGGTCAGGTCGCCGTCGCCGCTGGCGATCTCGCGCAGGCGCTCGGCCACGACGAGGATCGGCCGGGTCACGCCGCGGGCGGTCAGCCATATCAGCACCAGGCCGGCCAGGGCGGTGACGAGGGCGATCAGCAGGTTGAGCAGGTTGGCGCTCTGGTTGCTGGCGTCGAGGCGCTGATTGAGCTGGATGGCCGGGGCTTGCAGGACGGCCTGCGGGACTTCCAGCAGCACCTGCCAGGGCGCGGCATCGGGAATCGGTGCGAAGGGCCGGCTGATGCGCATCACGCCTTCTTCCGCCGCAGCGGGCAGGCGTTTGCTCAGTAGCGTGGCATCGGCGCTGTATCCGGCCAGCAGGCCGACAGGGCTGACGATGCTGACCTGGCCCTGGCCGTCGAACAGCTCCTGGCGACCGGCCAGTGCCAGTTGCTGCAGGTTGTCGAGACCGATGTCGAGGCCGACCACGCCGACCACCTTGCCGTTGTCCAGTAGCGGCAGGGCGATGCTGGTCATCAGCACCTGCTTGCCGTTGACCTCGTCGAAGTACGGGTCGAGTACACAGGCCTTCGCCGTCTCCAGCGGGCAGGTCAGCCAGCGATTGTAGGGCGAACCGTTGGCGCCGATGCTGGCGTCGGCGAGCATGGATTCGGGCATGGCTTCGGATTGCAGTTCGCCGGCGGCATCTCGCGACCAGTACAGGGAAAAACGTCCGCTGTCGTTGCTGCCCAGTTCGGCCTGGCCACTGAAGCGGGCGTCCTGCTGGTCGAGCGTGTTCGGCTGGAACACCAGGTACAGACCGATCAGGTCACGGTTGCCGGCCAGCGCTGTGCGGGCCTGCGTCACCAGGGCCTGGCGCAGGTCGCCGTCGCCACGCTGGCGCAGCACCGAGGCCAGGCGGGCGAAGCCGTTGCCGTACTGCCAGGCATCCATGAAGTAGCGCTGGATGCGCAGCGCCTGGGTCTCGCCGTGGGCCTGCAGGCGCAGGCGGGCGTTGTGGTCGAGCAGTTCGGTGTTGGCGGCGAAGACTTCGGCCGCGCTGCGGCGCGACTGGGTCAGCGAAGTGACGGCAAGGACAACGACGATCGCCAGCAGGCACAGGCCGGCGAGCAGGATGATCTTCCACTGGATGGACAGGCGGCGCGGCAGCATGAGGTTTTTCCTTCTCGGTCATGAACGACGCCCGCGGTCCTCGCAGGCGTCGTCGACAGGCGGTCTCACTCGGCGAGGTAACTCGGTGGCGCAACCCGGAAGGCCTTGGTCAGGCGCGCCAGGTAGAGCACGCCGCAGAGGGCCCAGATGCCGCCGAACACCAGCGAATGCTCGTTCAGGTCAAGCCACAGCACGGCAATGATGCAGAAGCCGATGGTAGGCAGCACCAAGTGCTTGAGCTTGTTCGCCAATCCCTGCTTCAGGCCCTGTCGAACGTAGCAGTGATTGATGACCGACAGGTTCACGAAGCTGAATGCCACCAGCGCGCCGAAGTTGATGATCGAGGTGGCGGTGACCAGGTCGAAGAAGATCGCTGACAGTGCAATGAAGCCGACGATGACGATGTTCAGCACCGGGGTCTTGTAGCGCGAATGCAGGCGAGCGAACAGGAAGTGCGGGATCACCTTGTCGCGGCCCATCACGTACAGCAGGCGCGAGACGCTGGTCTGCGAGGCCAGGCCCGAGGCAATTGTGTTGATCACGGTGCAGGCGATGAAGATCGACTGGAACAGCTTGCCGCCGACGTACAGGGCGATTTCCGGCAGGGCCGCTTCGTGGTCCTGGAAGCGGTCCATGGTCGGGAAATAGGCCTGGATGAAGAACGAGGTGAGGATGAACACGCCACCGCCGATCAGCGCAGTGAGGAAGATCGCCCGTGGGATGATCTTTTCCGGCTGATGGGTTTCTTCCGACAGGGTGGTCACCGCGTCGAAACCCAGGAAGGAGAAGCAGAGGATGGTCGCGCCGGCCATCAGCGCGCTGAACTGCGCCTTGTCGTCGACGAAGGGGGTCAGGCTCCACGCTGTACCCAGGCCTTCGCCCTGGTGCAAGCCGCGCAGGCACAGGTAGATGAACACCGACATGATCGCGATCTGCACGCCGACGAACAGCACGTTGAAGCTGGCCACCAGGTTGATGCTGCGAATATTGATCAGGGTGATGAGGGCGACGAAGCCGACCACCCAGGTCCACTCGGGGACTTCGGGGAACATCGCCGACAGGTACATCTTCGCCAGCAGGGCGTTGACCATCGGCAGCAGCAGATAGTCCAGCAGCGACGACCAGCCCACCAGGAAGCCGACGTGGGGACTGATGGCTTTCTGCGTGTAGGTGTACGCCGAGCCGGACTGCGGGAAGTGCCGCACCAGCACGCCGTAGCTCACGGCGGTGAACAGGATGCCGAGCAGGGCCAGGATATAGGCGCTGGGCACATGGCCGGCGGTGAGGCCGGAGACGATGCCGAAGGTGTCGAACACGGTCATTGGCGTGAGGTAGGCCAGACCGATGATCACCACCTGCCACAGGCGCAGGGACTTGCGAAGCTGATGGTTGCCGTGGGTGCTGTGCTCAGGCTGCATGCGGGCGATGCTCCTGGGACGGGACCACGGACGGGGGTTGCAGCGGGCACGGCAAGGTCGAGCGGGTGGGCTCCATGTTGTTCACCTTTTATGTTGGAGCTGGGGTTGGCGCGGGCGAGGCACCGATGTCACTGGCAGGTCCGAAAGGGAAAACACGACGCGCAGGCGCGCGGACGCCGAAGCGTCAAGCAGCGGCGTGTTGTTTTTCCTTATCGGGCGCTGGGCAAGGTGGGAAAAATAAGAAACGAAATGCAGGGTGTGCGTCAAGTAAATCGTTACATTATTTTTCCTTCATGACTATTTCGCGACATTTTTTGTGGTTTTTATCGCCGTGGCGACATTTTTGCCGGGTGGGTGGTTTTTTCTGTGCGTAAAAATTTACATGGCACTCAGCGAGCGTGGATCAGCTTGCCGGCGAACCAGGTCTGCTCCACCTGGGTGTCGCGCAGGGCTTCGTCATCGACGCTGAACACGTCGCGGTCGAGAACGATCATGTCGGCCTGCTTGCCGGGCTTGAGTGAGCCGATGTGTTGTTCGAGGCGCATGGCCCTTGCCGCATTCAGGGTGTAGGCCTGGAGCATGGTTGCCCGGTCGATGGTTTCGTCGGCATTGAGCACGCCCTTGGGGCCGCGGCGGGTGGTGGCCTGGTAGATGGCCTTCCACGGTTGCGGGGTGCTGATCGGCCAGTCGCTGGCGCCGGCGATGGTCGCACCATGCTTGAGCAGCGAGCGGGCGGGGTAGGTGTGCAGGAAGGCCATGGCGCTGACGTAGGGTTTGACCAGGTCGAGGTTGGCCTCGTCGGCGGCGGCCCAGTACAGCTGCATCGAGGCGATCACGTCGAGTTGCTTGAAGCGCGGGTATTCCCGCGGGCTGACCATCTGCAGGTGCGTGATGGAATGGGGAATGCCGCTGTGGCGGTCACGCCGCGCCTGCTCGATGCCGTCCAGGGCGGTGCGCACCGCGCGGTCGCCGATGGCATGCACGTGCACCAGCCAGCCACGGGCGTCGGCGGCGCTGACCAGTTCGCCGAAGTGCGCCGGGTCCAGCAGCAGTTCGCCGCGCTGGCCGGAGTTGCGGTAGGGCTCGAGCATCGCCGCGCTCTGCGCCGGGATTTCCGCGACGCCATCGGCGAACACCTTGATCCCCGGCAGGGTCAGGTTGGGCAGGCCGAGGAACTGTTGGCGAACCTTGTCCAGTTCGTCCAGGTCGGCGGGGCCGGCCTTGGAATCGGCCATCAGCAGGGCGGCGACATGGGCGGTCAGTTCGCCGTTCTGCGCCAGTTCCTTGTACACCGGCAGCACGCCCAGCGAGTCGTTCTTCACGTCGGCGCCGGGCAGTTCGTTGGCCAGTGGGTCCATCCAGCCGGTGATCCCCAGTTCCCGGGCGTAGGCCAGGGCCAGGCGCCCGGCGTTGAGCAGGGTGTCGTGGGACAGCGGCGGCAGCAGGTCGGTGACCGGGTACAACGCGGCATCGACGAGGAAGCCGTTGGGCGTGCCGTCGGCGTGCTGGCCGAGGGTGTTGCGGGCTTCGGCGGGCAGGGCGGCGATGGTCGCGGCGTCGATGCCTGCGCGTTGCAGCATGGCCCGGTTGGCCCAGCCGGTGTGCATGTCGTTGGCGGCGAAGAGGATCGGTTGGTTGGCCCATTCACCGTGGTTGAAACGCTGTTCGAGGGCGTCGATGCCATCCCAGTAGCTCACCGGCAGGCCGGCGACGCTGAGGAATTCACCGCGACGCGCCTTGCCGTCGTCACGCCATTGGCGCAGGCGGTGTTCCAGCTTGTCGAGGGGCAGCTGTTCGCCAGCAAGGTCGGCCAGTTCGCGTTGCAGGCCGCCCTTGATCGAATGGGAGTGGGAATCGAGCATGCCCGGCATCAGCACCTTGCCGCCGAGGTCGAACAGGCGGGTGGCGTCGGTCTTCAGTGCCAGGACCGTCTGCTCGGAACCCACCGCGACAATGGTGTCGCCGTCCACCGCTACGGCCTCTTGCAGCGCCTGGCCCGGCTCGGCGGTATAGACCTTGGCGTTGTGCAGGATCAGGTCCACGGCGGCGACGCCGGGGAGCGCGGTGCAGGCCAGACTGGCGCCCAGTGCGATGCTCAGGAACTGCTTCATGGGAGGCTCTCGTTGTTGTTGTGGTGGCCGCAGCCTAGCCAAGGCGAGAGGGCGGTTAAACGCGCGGGCGGGCACAACTTTCTTCGCCATCTGGAAAAAATCAAGTGCACCGGCGCAAGGGCTCGGCGCACGAATGCCATTTGCCGCTTGGGTGGCTGCGGCCAATACTCGGCATTCTTCATTCGTTCTTTTGTGCCGATCGGGAAGCAACCATGGACAAGATGACCGCCCTGACCATCTTCGTTGCCGCCGCCGAACACGGCAGTTTCAGCCGTGCCGCGGAGCAGTTGGGCAAGACCCCGTCGGCCGTGACCAAGGCCGTCGCCCACCTGGAAAGCGAGCTGGGCGTACGTCTGTTCGAGCGCACCACCCGGCGCATGGCCCTGACCGAGGCCGGCGCGCTGTACCTGGAAGGGGCGCGCCAGGCCTTGATGCACCTGCAGCGGGTGACCGAGGAAGTCGAGCAGTTGCAGCACGAATTGCGCGGCACCTTGCGTATCACCGCGCCGCCGTCGTTCGGCCCGGCTTTTCTCAATCAGGTGTGCTGTCGTTTCCTGCGCGAGCATCCGCAGGTGCGCCTGGAGGTGAACCTGAACGATGCCAACGAGGACCTGATCGATGGCGGCTACGACCTGTCGTTGCGCGACGGTCCCACCGACCAGCCGGAACTGATCGCCCAGCCGCTGATCGAGAACCGCGTGGTGCTGTGTGCCAGTCCCGCCTACCTGGCGCGGTATGGCGAGGCGATCACTCTGGACAACTATGCGCGGCATGACTGGCTGTTGTTGCGTCACCCGCTGGTCAACCGCAGCTATTGGTGGATCGAGCAGGGCGGGCAGACGATCCGGGTACGCCAGCCGACGCCGCGGCTGGTCAGCGACAACTTCGATTTTCTCCTGGCGTGCTTGCTGGACGGGCAGGGCTTGCAGTTCGTGCCGACCTGGGCGGCGGCGTCGTACCTGGCGTCGGGGGCGCTGGTTGAGGTGTTGCCCGATTACTGGCGCTCGGTCAGTGCGTTCGGGCCTTGGGTGCATGTGCTGTACCTGCCGCATCGCCGTAATACGCGCAAGGTGCAGGCGTTCATAGCCCTGCTGCATGAGCAGTTGCGGGGGCAGGGGTTGGAGTAAACAGGGTGCGGTGCATGCAATCCTTGTGGGAGCGGGTTCACCCGCGATTGCGATAGTGAATTCACCGACGCAATCGCGGGTGAACCCGCTCCCACAGGTCCCTGCCAAACCCGAAATATTTTCCAATCCGGCACAAAAGTTGTGCGTCATCTGACGATGATCCCCACCGCCCCGCTGGATAGTCTGCCCCTGTACGTCCGACCGTGACTCTTTCCCGGACGGCACAGATGGCGCTTTCCACAGGAGTTACCCGCAGTGAAGATCCACACCCTTGTCAGCGAGATCCGCGACCCCCTCGAACGTGGCCGCGAGATCGGCGATCGCTTCGCCGAGCAGATCCGCCACACCACCGGCCTCTACCTGGATTTCTTCCCCCAGGTCGGCGTGTCCCTGCGCGACGCCCAGCGTATCGGCGACAACAGCCTGGCCGCGCTGGAAGCCTGGAGCCCGGAACTGGCGGCGGAAGTCATTGGCATGGCCAGGGGCGCCGCGGTGCCGCTTTGGCAACTGGCAAGCCTGAACGCCCGCACCGAAGTCCTCGCCGCGCGTACCCGCCACAACGAATGTTCCACCACGGTCTTCGCTCCGCCCGGCCCCCAGGCACCGCGTACCCTGCAGACTTGGGACTGGCACGACTGTCTGTGTCCCCATGGGCTGATGCTCGGCTTGCACACCGCCCGGGGCATGCAGGTCAAGCTGTTCTGCGAGTTCGGCATGCTCGCCAAGCTGGGGGTGAACAGTGCCGGCCTGGGCCTGCATTTCAATATCCTCCACCATGCCAGCGACCATGACGGCGGCGGCGTGCCGGTGCATGCCATCGCCCGGCGGGTGCTGGAAGAAGCCGGCAGCGTCGACGAGGCGATCGAGCTGGTGCGTTCGGCGCGGGTCAGCGCCTCCACGGTACTGACCGTGTTTTCCCGCGAAGACCGCAGTCCGCGGGCGGTGAGCATCGAGATGAGTCCGCAGCGCACCGCGCTGGTCCTGCCCCGTGAGGACGGCTGGCTGCTGCACACCAACCATTTCCTTGACCCGCAGCTCAGCCTCGGTGAGCAGGTGGCGGATCGCGCCGATACCCAATGCCGTCTCGACCATCTGCACCAGATGATCGCCGGAATGGACAGTGCCGACCTGCGTGTCCGCGCCGAAGCCATGTGCGGTGCCGCCGGCGACAGCGCGCCGATCTGCTTCCACCCGGACCTCTCCCTGCCGGGTACCGAGCGCTGGGAAACCCTGCTCAGCGTGGGCATCGACACGGAGCGTTGCCTGCTGGAGTACGTGGCGGGGACGCCGCTGTACCTGGCCAAGGCCGGCTTCGAAACCTTCTGAGTCAACCCGTCAACGAGAACAACAATAATGACTGAGCAATCTTCCCGCTCTGCAGTGCGAACCTTCTGCGTTTCCGGTCTGGGCACCGCGCTGGAGTTCTATGACTTCATCATCTATGGCACGGCGGCGGCCCTGGTATTTCCCCAGGTGTTCTTCCCCGACCTGGACCATCTCACCGCCACCCTGGTGGCCTTCAGTGCCTTTGGCGCGGGCTTTTTTGCCCGGCCGCTGGGCGGCATGGTGTTCGGTCACTACGGTGACCGCATCGGTCGGCAGAAGGTGCTGATCGCCACCTTGCTGCTCATGGGCCTGAGTACTTTCCTGATCGGTTGCCTGCCGACTCATGCCAGCATCGGGGTGGCGGCGCCGATCCTGCTGGTGCTGCTGCGCCTGATCCAGGGCTTCGCCGCCGGTGGTGAATGGGGCGGGGCGGCGTTGTTCGGCATCGAGTCGGCGCCGCCGGGACGGCGCGGGCTGTGGGGCAGCTTTACCAGCATGGGTATCGGTGTCGGCGGGATTCTCGGCGCGGCGGTGTTCGCCATCGTCAGCGCGGCGGCCAATGACAACCTGGTGGATTTCGCCTGGCGTATCCCGTTCTGGCTGGGCGGCACGCTGGTGCTGATTGGCCTGTATGCCCGCTTGCGCACGCCGGTCGCGGCGCCGCTCATCAAGCCGGTCCGTGCGCCGCTTGCCGAGGCCCTGCGCCAGCGTCCACGGCAGTTGCTGCTGTGTACCGGAATCGCCTTCGGCTACTGCACCATTGCTTATATAGGCAGCACCTTCTTCCTGACCTACGCGACCCAGGTCGGTTATGGCAGCACCGAGGCGCTGATGTTCGACTTCACCTTGTCGGTGGCCATCGTGCTGTCGGCGCCGTTGTTCGGCCATCTGTCCGATCGCTTCGGAAGGCGTCGGGTGATGGTGTTCGGTGCGCTGGTCATGGCGCTGGGGCTGTTCGCCTTCTTCAGCCTGGTCAGCCTGAAGAGCTTCGCCATCGCCCTGTTCGCCTACAGCCTGGCCGGGGCGCTGATGGGCGCGACCCAAGGGCCGATCCCGGCGTTTCTCGGCGAGCAGTTCCCGCGCAGCATGCGTTACTCGGGGATTTCCGCGAGCTACCAGGTCGGTGCGGCGCTGGGCGGGGGAACGGCGTCGAGCATCGCCACGGCGATCCTGATCCTTACCGATCATGATCCGATGGGTGTGGCCTTGTACGGGACCGGGGCGCTGTTGCTGGTGGCGGTGTGTTCGTTGCTGCTGCGCGAGACGGCGGGGTTGAGCATGGCGCAGATCGATGAGGAGGAGGCGTGGGGCGAGGTATGCAGGAAGGGATAGAGAGAGGGGCGTGAAGCAAGGAGGGAGAAACTGGAGCGGGTGAAGGGAACATCACGCCGCACTCAACCCGTTGATTGATAACGGGTTTCTTCCGTGAGCGCCACGGAATTAGACCAGATTATGTACCAGCCCCACCTGCCCGGCAACCCGGGATCGTCTGCCATCGCCCAGCAACGTCCATGCACAGCCACCAGGGTCCTGTCCAGATGCGCCTATAGGCCGAGACTGTGTTTCGCTGCGCCGAAGTTTGGGGCGTACTCCACACCAACGTCCTCTAGATCGGCAGCGATTTCATCTTGAAGACGTCGGGTGTTCGGCGCGAAATACTCCTTCGTATTCGACGAGGCGAACACGATCGGCGCCACCAGCCCTGCGGAGCGAAGCTGGCCAGCCGCCTCGATATAGGCTTCGACGATCACGCAATCCTTCATTGATTCTTTACCCAGTCGGGCGGGAGCACGAGGTTCGTTGACTCGCTTGAACGCACGGCTGGCGACCCCATCGTTGTGCGGCACCACGCTGGCAACGTCCCGCCACCTGTTCAGCACTGTCCTGGCCCGCGCGACGTGTCCCTCAAGGTGGTCCAGCGGCAGCATTCCCTGGGCACCGTAGGCCAAGGCCACTTCATGGATACGTTGAGCTTGTGCCCGGAACCTTGCCAAAGCGTTTCGAGCCTCTACCTCGACGCCAGCGACATGAGCAGCAAGTTCGATGGTCACCTGTTCTGCCATCAGAACAATCAGATCGGAGCCGGCCTCGGCTGCCGCAAGCAAGGCAAGCCCGGCGTTGGCATCGTGTGCTACCGCTGTTTCGCGCGTGATGTCACGGATGACGTCAAGGACGGTGCATGTATCCACGCACAACACAGGCGCGTTTAAAGCAGCCAAGTCGTCAATGACTGAAGTATTCAGGCTCATGTATGCGACTGGTCATACTGTTCAAGCAGTCCGAGTGCGAATTCATAGTCGATGGCCAAGTCCTGCGCCCGCCCTGCGGACCAGGCCTCCACCTCGACAAGCCACCGTGCCAATTGGTCACTATCCAGTCGTTTCGATGCACGGTGCGCGGCAATCAGGAACGCGTACCAGCGCTCCCTGTCCATGGGATGGGCCGCACCTGTGGATTTATTGGCGAGCCGCGAGAAGCGCCGCAGGGCTGCTGCCGGTTCGGCATCCAGCCAATCCTCAAGAGTCTGGTTGGGAGAGGTCAGTTCGACGCCGAAACCGCCGGCCCGGGACGCCGGTTCCGCGACTTGGGCGACGAAGTCGCGAAGAATCGCGTTGTACTTGTCAATACAAAGCTCACCGACGTTTCGCGGCACGATATTGGAAACCTTGTAGCCATCAGGCTCTTGCCACAGCACCAGAGCCGATTCATCGACGTCGTCGAATGCAGATCGTACAAGCACGATCACATCGTCGTCGCCCAAGTGTTGCTTGAGGTCTTCTTCCCGCTCAGCGTCGTGACGCCAAGAGCCACCAACCTGCGCGAGGATGCCACTGCGCATTGCGGTTGCTGTCTTGCCCCTGAGGTGAAGATGCTGGAAGACCGTGATCGGCTTTTCTGTCATGTCGGTTGCCCGCAATAGAACTGTTGATGTTCTGAGACTTGTCGGTGAATCGATGGCATTCGCCTGTCATTCTTTCTTGATCTGAACGAAGACCCGTGCCGTCTGGCTCGAAGCCTCATCGTTGCCCGTCGAGACGGCGTCGCCGCGCCTGGTGCCACCCGAACCGCGTCTGCTGAAAGACCCTCGGCGTCTGACATGCGGGTGATGCCCAGACTTGAAAGCACGTAGACCGAATGCGTCTTTCGCCGCGATGGCATCTGTAGCAAAACCTCACCACCAAGCCTCCCCGCCTCGGGCGAGAAACATCTTGAAGCATACCGCCACGCAGAGGCTCGGTGTTGGTGGACAAGGTGCCACATCGACTGGTTGCTGGGGTGAGCATTGCAGCCATTCGCCGTCACTACAACCTTTCCACAAGCCAAGTCGCCACCGCTCCGCGCCGCGAAGGTGTGGATGGCGTCGACCAGACCACGAGAAAAGCCGATGTCCTGAACCCGTTCACCAGGGAGTAGCCCATGAGAAAGTCATCTTCTTCCGGCGCCCAAGCCAAGGTCTTCTATCGTCCGATCGAGGCGGCCATCCAGTGGGCGGGACTGTCACGCTTCGAGCGCCGTATCCTTGATATTGCCGAAGGGATGAACCGGCTGCCGGAGCACGCTGCGCTGGCGCGCTGGCCACAGCTTCGCCTGAACGCGGAACGGATCTACGACGCACTGGTGCATCTCGACCTTCCCTACGGCAAGGATGGCCTCACGAGCAACGATCCCGCCTTGCTCGATGATCCTGGCCTCACGATCCGCCACGTCGATCTGAAGGCTTGGATGATCCGTTTCTATCCCGACCAGCGACCGGCATTCCTGTTCGATGCCTTCGAGCGTCACCTGCATCCGGCCGTCAGTGTCGATGCCGTGCAGGCACTGGTCATGGATCGCGAGGCGTTGAAGCTCCAGCTTGCCGACAAGGTGCAGGCCTGGGACGCGCTCTATGAGCAGTTCCAGACGCTCAGCCAGGAGCACCAGGCGCGCACGGAGCGCGAGAAGCGATCCGGGATGCCGGGCGCCCGCAGTGAATCCACCTACCTGAACATCGTTGGCGGTCTTCTGACCCTGCTGTTGGGCAAGTCACCCAATGGCGTTCCCTATTCGTCTTTCGAGACGCTGGAATCGGTCATCAATGCGCTGGTTGCCCATTACGGCGACAAATCCGGAATCAGCGAGCGAACGCTGTGGGCGAAGTTTTCGGCAGCCAAGCGTCATCTCGCTACCCAGGACCGCTGACTGCAAGTGCAGACGGCGTGTCTGCACTTGCGGTGACCGCGCGGGAACCGCGCTATTGAATACGGGGCACTTCCATCATCGCCGCTACACAGCGCCAAGGAGTGTCCCTCGTGACTGCCCAGACCATCGCCACCGCGACGCCGAACGAACACCGCATCCTGCGCCGCGCGGAAGTCGAGGCCAAGACCGGCTTCAAACGCGCCCACATCTACAACCTGATCAAGGAGGGCAAGTTTCCTAAGCCCCTGCGCCTCGGGGTACGCGCCATCGGATGGGATTCGGTGGAGATCGATCAGTGGATCACCGATCGACTCAGTGAGCGGGCGTGAGCCCGCGCCCCCCGGAATCCCTTCCACGAGGAGTCGCACCATGCAGGTGGTATCCATCATTTCGACCAAGGGTGGCGTCGGCAAGACGACCACCGCAGCGAACCTGGGCGGCTTCATCGCCGATGCGGGACTGCGCGTGCTGCTGCTGGACCTGGACGTACAGCCCACCTTGTCGAGCTACTTCACGCTCGGCACGCATGCGCCTGCCGGCATCTATGAGATGCTGGCCTTCAATGAGCAGCGTATCGAGCAATTGGCTTCGCAGACCGCTGTGGCGGGTCTCGACCTGGTGGTGTCGAACGACCATCGCGGCGAACTGAACACACTGCTGCTGCACGCACCCGACGGTCGGCTGCGCCTGCGTCACCTGCTCCCCGCGCTGGCGTCGCACTACGACCTGCTGCTGATCGATACCCAGGGAGCGCGCAGTGTGCTGCTGGAAATGGCGGTACTGGCCTCCAGTCTGGCGCTGTCACCGGTGACGCCGGAAATCCTGGCGGCGCGTGAGCTGAGGCGCGGCACGCTGCAACTGATCGAGGACATCGCTCCGTATCGGCACCTCGGCATCGAGCCGCCACCGCTGCGCTTGCTCATCAACCGTGTGCATCCGGTTTCGTCGAACGCCCGACTGATCCAGCAGGCCCTGCGACAAGTGTTCCAGGCGCACGCTGGCATACAGGTCCTGAGCACCGACGTCCCGGCCATTGAAGCCTACCCACGTGCCGCAACACGGGGGCTGCCAGTGCATCGCGTCGAATACCGGCAACCAGTGGGCCGTACTGCGCCTGCGGCGTTGGAGACGATGCGTGCGCTGGCTGGCGAGCTGTTCCCGGCATGGCGGGAGCGCTTTGCATGCGTTACCGGCAGAGGCCGCGCAGGAGGAGCCAGTCATGGCGATCGCGCATGAACTGGCCCGCGGCCATGCGCGGCTACGCGCGCTGATCGAGTTCGCGCTGGGCGAAGGTTGGCACGTGAAACGCACGCGCGGCGGGCACCTGATGTTCACCAAGCCCGGCTGCGCCGCGATCTATACCAGCTCGACTGCGAGCGATCACCGCGCCAGCCGCAACGCACGCGCGCAGCTTCGCCGCGCCGATCGACAGGCACTGACGGCATCTCGGGAGAGCAGCGATGGCTGATCCGACGCCGCAGGACATGGCCACCAAGCTGCTGGCCAAGGGCTTCGAACGCAACGGTCCTTCGGCCGCGGCGTTGACCGACCCCATCGCCGACACACCGATGGTGGTGACGCTGGACGAGCTGCGCCCCTATGAACATGACCCACGCGTGACGCGCAACCCGGCCTACGAGGAAATCAAGACCTCGATCCGCGAGCGCGGGCTGGACGCACCGCCCGCGATCACGCGCCGGCCGGGCGAGGCGCACTACATCATCAGGAACGGTGGCAATACGCGGCTGGCGATCCTGCGCGAATTGTGGAGCGAAACCAAGGAAGAACGCTTCTTCCGCATCGCGTGCCTGTTCCGCCCGTGGCCGGCGCGCGGCGAAATCGTGGCGCTGACCGGGCATCTGGCCGAGAACGAGCTGCGTGGCGGGCTGACCTTCATCGAGCGGGCGTTGGGCATCGAGAAGGCGCGCGAGTTCTACGAGCAGGAAAGCGGCCAGGC
This sequence comes from Pseudomonas sp. Con_6, assembly GCF_059379395.1. Taxonomy (NCBI): domain Bacteria; kingdom Pseudomonadati; phylum Pseudomonadota; class Gammaproteobacteria; order Pseudomonadales; family Pseudomonadaceae; genus Pseudomonas; species Pseudomonas sp. Con_6. The sequence goes on from NZ_CM182011.1 coordinate 1,382,017, forward strand.
ACTGTCGCAGAGCGAACTCGCGCGGCGGCTGACTGCCGACGGTTATCCGGTGCCGCAGTCGCACATCAGCCGCATGAACGATGCGGTGCGCTACCTGCTGCCGGCGATCCCGACGCTGTTGTACGGCGGACTGGGCCGGCATCAGGTGGACCGGCTCGCGGTGCTGCGCAAGGCGTGCGAGCGCACCTGGGAGCGGCGTGCGCTGGGCCGCACCGTGGCCGTGGACTTCGCCACCTTGTTTCAGGACGTGCTGACGCAGTTCGACACACAACCGGACGACTTCTCGCCACAGCGGGTGCAGGACGAACTGGTGGGCCAGATGGCCGAGCTGCTGGAGGCGGACTACGACACGCTGGCGCTGGAGATCGACGACAGCGAAAGCCGCCAGCGTGCGCTGACCAGCGAACCGGCGCCTGTCGTGCCTGCTGCTCCTTCCGCACCGGTCTCCGCGCCTCAGCAGCCACCCGTGTCGTCCGGTCCGCGCGACACCACGCCGGTCTCGCCTGCGGCGTCAGCAGCGCCACCGCCTGCATCGCCCGAAGCGCCGCAGGACCAGCACGGACAACGCGACGAGCGCCTGCAAGGGCACATCGTGACACCGGCACCGACCACCGAGCGCCTGCAGTCCATCCAGCGGATGGTCGCCGACCAGCTCGGCGACAAGCTGCCCGACTTCGAGGCCGATGCGCTGCGTGCGATCCCCGTGCAGGCGGGCGGGCTCTATCCCATCTCGGACGTCTGGTACATCGAGCCGAGCTTGGACGTGCCGGATCGCCTGCGTGTGCACATCGCGCAGTTCGCGCGCGAAATCGGCGAGGAAGCGGCGGTCGCCGACCACATCGAGGCCAGCGTCGGCGGCATCGGCTTCGTCTGCGCGGCGCCGGTTGTGGGCCAGGCGAAGGCGCTGCCGGCGTTCGCGCGGGCGGTGCTGACCCTGCTGCATGTGCTGAGTGCGGCGCCGCCCTCCGCGAACGGAGTGGACCGCGCGCGGCTGGCCGACGAGCTGGCTGCGCTGCTGCATGGCCATGGCGGCTCGGCTACACGCCTGAGCGATGCTGCGCTGGTGAAGCTGTTCCGTCTGCTGCGCCTGGCGCGCCGGCTGCTGGATCTGGAAGCCGGCGTAGCGAGCCAGGATTCCTGAGCGCGCAGGAGGCTCCCGCATGTCGGCACCGCACCCACTCAACCAAGCCGTGATCGCCCAGGCCCTGCATGACTTGCGCAACGGCCAGTTGCGCCGCTGCAAGGCCATGGGCTTCGGCGAGGAAGAGCTGGATGCGCTGAAGCACCCCGAACTCGTGAGCATGCTGGTGAATGCCACGGTATCGTGGTGTTCGGTGTCGGTGAACCGGGATGTGTTGAAGCGGCTGCTGAGCCAGATGCACGACGTGGAGCGGGAGATCGCCACGGTGGACCGCATGCTGCGCCTGGGAGCGAGCACGGAGATGGTCAGCAAGTTCTACGGCCTCACGCATCAGGAAGTGGCGCTGCGCCGCGACATCCTTGGGCTGCCCAAGCGCAAGGGCCGGCATCCGGTGCTCGACGAGGCACAGGACGTGACCTTGTGGGAGCGCTGGAAGGCCGGCGTCACCGAGCGCCATATCGCCCTGTCCGACGACATGGCGATGCTGGCGCTGACCATGGACCTGGCCGAGGCGTTGAGCCTGCCGATGTCGGTGGTGTGGGCGGCGATACGGAACTGGATCGACCAGGGGCTGGTGTAGGCCATGACCACGGGCGGCGCACCACGGCGCGAAGGCCCCGTTGCGCTGTCCGCGCTCTTCGACGAGGCCCTGCAGCACCTGCAGCCAGCGCAGGGAACGGCGCCGGCCGCCGACGGTTTCCTCTACAGCGGCAACCGGCACGAGAGCGTGCCGCGCGCGCTGTTCCTCGACCGGCGCCTGACGCCGCTGGAGCGCAATGCCTGGCAGGTGTTCCGCCTGCAGCTCAACGACGACGGCGTGACCGCCTTTCCCACCTACGACCAACTCCGCCCCTATCTGGCGTCCATGCCCTGTGCGGCGCAAGCCTCGCACGAGACCGTGGCGCGCGCCTTGACGCTGCTGCGGCTGACGCGCTGGCTCAGCCTGGTGCGGCGGCGGCGCGATCCCAAGACCGGCCGCATCCAGGGGAACCTCTACGTGCTGCACGACGAACCGCTGTCGCCCTTCGAGGCGATGCAGCTCGACCCCGACTATCTGGGCCTGGTGAGCCAAGCGCTCACGCACGCGGCGAAGGCGGTGCAGGTCGTGGGCATGAACACGCTGCGGGAGATCGCTGAAGACCCGCTGCTCAGCGGGCGCACGCTGCCGACCCGCTTGCAGGTGCTCGCGCAGCGCATGGTGCGGCATGGCTGGACGACGCCAGGTTATCCACAGGAGGGTGCGGACCACGAATCCGAAGAAGGCCAGGAAGCCCTGCTTCGGAATGGCGCACGCCCGTCTTCGGAATCCGAAGCAGGGCCGAAACCCGCGCCGGACGGCTCTCTTCGGATTCCGAAGGAGGACCGTACAGTACGTAATGATCGTATAAATGAAGTACGTACAGTACCGCGCGCGAGGGCCTTGCAGAACCTGCGGCTGCCGGAGCGTTTCCTGCGCTTGAAGGACGAACAGCAGGCCGGCGCGCTGGTGGCGCTGCAGCAGGTGGACGAAGCGCAGCGGCAGGCCGTTCTCGACGAGTGGGCGGCACGCTGCCACAACAGCGCGGTGCGCAACCCGGCCGGCTACCTGTTCGGCATCATCCAGAAGGCGATCCGCGGAGAGTTCAAGGCGTGGGCGGGCACCGACGCAGCAGCGCCGCTCGCGCCGCGAGCTGCGGGGCCCGCGTCATCGTCGTCGCCTTCGGCCTCCCGCCCAGCCGACCCCGAGGTGGCGCGCGCCTACCTCGCACGGCTGCGTTCAGCCTTGCGCGATCCCTGAGCTATCCCCAGGGGATAGACGGAACAGGTCGCCTTCCGTGGGGTGATCCGGTCAGGTCGCGGCTTCGTCTTCTTCCGTTTCCCGCCAATAGGCGTAGTTGAACAGTGCATCCAGCTCCGTGAAGTCGTCCAGGCCCAACGATCGTCTGACCGTATCGGCATGCCCGCAGTACCTTGCGTAGCTTTCCGCACTGACGTTCTGCTTGGTTGGATGCAGTGGGTAGTCCCGGATGCCGGCGAGCGCCAGTCCCGACACCGCGTTCTGGTTCATCACGGCGAACCGCTTGTTGTCCAGCGCGTGCAGAATCTCAGTCAGCAGGTTGATGCCTGCTCCGGTGATGGCGCCGAAATGTCCATGTAGAGCGGTAAACGCTTCGGCAGGCGAGAGGTTGCGCCGGTCAAGGATGTCCGCCACTGCGGCCACGAACTGCCCTGGGTGGTTGGCGATCCGGCTCTTGCTGCGGTGCAGCCCGCCGGAATGGAACAGGCCGATCAGCGCGTCGTAGTTACTCGGAAAGTCCCGCCTGGCATTGCTGCTCAGGGCCGCCAGCTCTGCCAGCCTGCGCCTTGCCTGGCGCAGGTTTCCCTTGCGGCCGTTCTTCTGCGCAGTGAATCCATGCGCTGAATCGTCGCTTTTCATCAGCTCCAGGAGGTCGGCCAGGATCGTGAAGTCCGACCCCTTGGTTCGGCTCGCCTTCTGCGCGCGCTTCTTGGCCACCTTCCGGCAAGTGTCGTGGATGATGTATTCCCGCTCGTAGGCATCAATCCGGGGCTTGGTCGCTGGCACGAGAATCCTGTCCGCGACCAGCGCATCGAGGTGTCGCGTGACAGATGCCATCAGCGCGCCGCTCGCGTCGTCGATGAGGGCCGATGCCTCGTAGTTTCCGTAGAAGCCTCCGTGGGTGAGGTTGGCCGAGCCGACGATCACCGAGCATTGCTTGCCATTCTGGAAGGCGTAGATCTTCGGGTGGAAGGTGTCGCTGGCGTTGCTGAGGTACAGGACGAGCGCGTGCTTCTCGGCGAGCGCAAAGAGCTGTCGGAGTGCTTCGGGTTCGGTCAGGTAGAAGTCCAGACCTATCGCAAACCTGGCCTTCAATCCGCTTTCCAGCGCCTTGCGCAAGGGCTTCAACAAGTCGCCGAGGGCCGAGGTCTTCGCGAACGCCACCAGGCATTCCAGGCGTTCCGCCCGCTTCAGCAGCTTCTCGACCACGTGGCCGTGCCCGTGCTCTTCCTCGTTCAACAGCAACTGAACGGCTTTCCCATCCTGCATGTTTTCCCCTCGTTCTTCTGCGCAGCAACCCCAGGTGCGATGCGCCCCCAGTCATTGTCATGGTTCAAGCCCCGACATCAAGCATTGGTGGCTCAAGACCTATCCCCAGGGGATAGCCGGCACACACAGCCTTCCGTGCGGAACAAACCGGGCGCGCATGGGCTGCGGTTTGTTGACTGACGGCCTTCCGGCCGATGCCGATGCTGGCGACTCGCCCCTTCACCGCGAGTCGCTCCCATGGCCAACGAACGCACAGAACCCCTGCAACTGAATCTCGGATCGCTGCGCAGCGCGATGTCGCTGACGCTGCACACGCACCACGCCTCGCGCATCTGGCACGGCCGCGCGCCGACCGAGGGGCGCCCAGGCATCATCGGTCTCAACGGCTTCATCGGCGCCATGAACAAGATGAAGCGCGGCGCCGAGCAGGACGACCCCTACTCGGACTGGTGGATGCTGCGGATCGAGGACAAGCTCGCCGACACCAAGACCCGTCTGCAGACCCTGCGCGAACAGGTGGATCAGGCCTTGGCCGACGTGCCAGCGGCGCTGTCCCTGGGCGAGAACATGAACATGCAGCCGGTTAAGCTGCCGCTGTTCGTGAACGCCCAGCTCGGCTTCATGGCGGTGTACCTGCTGGCCGACTACGACGACCTGGCACGCAAACTCATCCTGGCGCACCACACGGCGCTGATCGACCGCAGCACCTTGGAGCGCTGGCTCAATGATGGTGCGCACGCGCTGCGCAGCCTGTTCTCACTGGCCCAGCAGTACCGCTACTCGGGCACGACGCGCGACGACTTCGCGGCGAAGAACGCCGCGGCGCGAGCGGCGCTGGAGAAGTTCGGCGAGCTGCCGCAGGACGTGCTGGAAGGCACGCGCCGCTCGCGTTTCGCGCCACCCATCGCGCGGCGGACGACCAAGCCCGGCACGCCGCCTGCTGCGCCCGCCATCAAGCCCGATACGCCGGCTCCCACGGGTGGCGCAGCCGATGGTGCGACGGGCAATGAGGGTGCTGGCGCATGACAGCATCGCCCCCCATCAGCCACTCCACGCGCTTCGTGGCGCTGGAACAGGCGGACTTCCAGCGGCTGGAACACGCAGGCTACCTAAAAGGCCTTTTACAGCCCTTTAAGGGTAAGGGGAGTCTGGAGACCTGGGCCAGCCAGTGCGCAGCGCTGCGCGACGGCGTGATTGGCCTGGCGCAGCGGCGCGTGCTGCCCCAGGCGCGCGCCTATCCCTTCAGCCTGCTCGACGTGCAACTGGCCCAGCAGGCCACTGGCGCAGGGACGACCTTCCTGCGCTGGCGCAACCTCGACCGTTCCTCCATGGGCGTGGCGTTGTGGGAGGCCCTGCTGGCCAACCCCGCGACGCCGGCCTCGCTGATCGACGAGCTGTACGCGATCGAACTGCAGCGCATCGTGCTGAACATGCAGATCAGCCTGACCCACAGCATCGCTCGCCAAGCCCTGGAATGCGCCAACAAGGCCGCGCAGGCCGAAGCGGCTTACCTGCGGCGCGTCCACGGGCATACCGCGTCCGTTCCACCCACCACCAAGGAGTCACCATGAGCACGCACTTCGTCGGCGAGGGCAACATCGGTTCTGCGCCGGACTACCGCGAATTTCCGAACGGCAACGACGAGCCGCGCCGGCTGCTGCGCCTGAACGTCTACTTCGACAATCCAGTGCCGACGAAGGACGGCTACGAAGACCGCGGCGGCTATTGGGCGCCCGTGGAGCTGTGGCACCGCGACGCCGAGCACTGGAAGACGCTGTACCAGAAAGGCATGCGGGTGCTGGTCGAGGGCCGCACCGTGCGCGACGAATGGGAGGACGCCGACGAGAACGAGCGCGTGACTTTCAAGGTCGAGGCGCGGCGCGTGGGCATCCTGCCGTACCGCATCGAGTCGGTGGCGCTCAGCGCCAAGCCGGCCGGCGGACAGTAATTCGCCCATCGCCGTTCCCCCGAGGGCGGCTGTAGCAACCGTCATACGCCCGCGATGCACCAGCGAGCTATCCCCAGGGGATAGTTCCAAGGTCGTCCACAGCGTCCCAGCCGCGCTCCCGAAACGACGCTCTTGCTGTGCCAGCTCCTGCGGTCTATGCGCACCGCTGCGGCAACGGACCGCCTGCCGATCACAAAGCGGTGTCTGCACCAATCAGCTTCCTTGCTGACGGCATCTCCTGGCCCCGCCAAGCTGACGCCCATCCGATGAACCGCACATTTCCAAGGAGGCTTCATGCGCGTGTTCCTGTGCGAGAAGCCGTCCCAGGGCAAGGACATCGCCCGTGTGCTGGGTGCCAGTCAACGCGGTAATGGCTGCTACAGCGGCGCGGGTGTCGTCGTGACCTGGTGCATCGGTCATCTGGTGGAGGCGGTTCCACCCGAAGGCTACGGTGAGCAATACAAGCGCTGGGCCATCGAGCAACTGCCCATTCTTCCTGAGCGTTGGCGTGTCGAGCCCAAGGCGGCGACCGCAGCGCAATTCAAGGTCGTGCAGCAGCTCGTCGCCAAGGCGGGCGAGCTGGTGATTGCGACCGACGCCGACCGCGAGGGCGAGATGATCGCCCGTGAGATCATCGAGCTATGCGGCTACTGCGGGCCGATTCAGCGTCTGTGGCTGTCGGCGCTCAACGATGCGTCCATCCGCAAGGCGCTGGGTGCGCTCAAGCCGTCCGCCGAGACGCTGCCGCTGTACTACTCGGCCCTGGCCCGCTCGCGTGCCGACTGGCTGATCGGCATGAACCTGAGCCGGCTGTTTACGCTTCTAGGTCGGCAGGCCGGCTACACCGGCGTGCTGTCGGTGGGGCGCGTGCAGACGCCGACGCTGAAGTTGGTGGTGGATCGTGATCGCGAGATCGCGCGCTTCGTCTCTGTGCCGTATTGGGCCGTGGACGTGCTGCTATCCCATGCCGGCCGGTCCTTCACCGCGAGCTGGATACCGCCCGAAGGCAGCACGGATGCAGCGGGTCGCTGCCTTCAGCAGCCGGTGGCGCAGCAGGCTGCGGATTGCATTCGCGCCGCACGCGATGCGCAGGTCGTGTCAGTGGACACCGAGCGCGTGCGCGAGGCACCGCCGCTGCCGTTCGACCTGGGCACGCTGCAGGAGGTGTGCTCCAAGCAGTTGGGCCTCGACGTGCAGGAGACGCTGGACATTGCCCAGGCGCTGTACGAGACGCACAAGGCGACAACGTACCCGCGCTCCGATTCGGGCTACCTGCCCGAGAGCATGCTGGCCGAGGTGCCGACCGTACTCGACAGTCTGGTCAAGACCGACCCCAGCCTGCGGCCGCTGATCGAGCGCCTGGATCGCCAACAGCGTTCGCGTGCGTGGAACGACGGCAAGGTATCGGCTCACCACGGCATCATCCCGACGCTGGAGCCCGCCAACCTGTCGGCCATGAACGAGAAGGAGCTGGCCGTCTACCGGCTGATCCGCGCCCATTACCTCGCGCAGTTCCTCCCGCACCATGAGTTCGACCGGACGGTGGCGCAGTTCTCGTGCGGCAGTCAGTCGCTGGTGGCCGTGGGCAAGCAGATCGCCGTCATCGGCTGGCGTGAGGTGCTGGCGACGCCGGGGCCGGACGATGCCGGTGGCGAGGATGCGCAGCGCAGCCAGGTGCTGCCCGCCCTGCATGCGGGCCTGTCCTGCCCGGTCGGAAAGGTGGATCTCAAGGCGCTGAAGACGCTGCCGCCCAAACCCTACACGCAGGGCGAGCTGATCAAGGCCATGAAGACCGTCGCCAAGTTCGTGACCGACCCGCGCCTGAAACAGAAGCTGCGCGATACCACCGGCATCGGCACCGAGGCGACACGCGCCAACATCATCAACGGTCTGATCGGTCGCGGCTACCTGGTCAAGAAAGGCCGCGCCGTCCGCGCTTCCGACGCGGCATTCACGCTCATCGACGCGGTGCCCTCGGCCATCGCCGACCCCGGCACCACGGCGGTGTGGGAGCAGGCGCTCGACATGATCGAGGCCGGCCAGATGGCGCTGGACACCTTCATCGAGAAGCAGTCCGTGTGGGTCGGCCAGCTCGTGCAGCAGTACCGCGGCGCAACGCTCTCGCTCAAGCTGCCGCCGGCGCCGGCCTGCCCGCAGTGCGGCGCACCGATGCAGCAGCGCACGGGCAAGAGCGGCGCGTTCTGGTCCTGCTCGCGCTACCCGGACTGCAAGGGTACGTTGCCGATCGAGTCCCCGACGGGCCGGCGCAGCGCACCGCGCAAGCGGCGCGCTGCCTCCAAGGCGTCCTGATCCTCGCTTTCCCCCTGCCGCGCCGGCCACTTCACTGGCGGCGAGGCAAACGTCCCGCACCGCGCGGGACTCCAAAGCGCGCGTCTCCTTCTGCAACGGTGTGCGCGCCCCGTCTGCCCGCCATCGGGCGACGGGGCGAGAAGGTCATTGCTCCCACGAATCGCGCCCGCCGCCATTCCCTTGATCGGTGTGCCTTGCCTCGGTCACGAGGGGCTTCCTGACGCCTTGCCGCCGCGCGAGCCGTGAGGAGGCCCCTTGGGCCGAGGGTATTCCGTGCCGGTGCCCGCCGGCGGAACAACGGGCTCCCTTTGTGTGTGGATGCACGCCAGAGGTTTCCGGCCCCAGCCACGAAACGGGCCGGGTGCGATTGCTGACGCAGCGAACGGCTTTGACGACGGCCTGCGCTGACGCAGCCCACAGGTGGTTTTCCTTCCTCTCCAGCCGAAGGCCCGCGTGGCCTTCGGCGCCCTGGTCCTTGCCTTGTCCCGTGACGCGGGCCTGCCCTAAAGCGGGCCGTCCGCGATTCGGTTTTCCCTGCGACGGCAGCCATGCCTCGCGCCCATCCTCACGCCATGCGTTGCTGACAGTCGTCAGCGGCATGCCCTGGCAGTCTCGGTCTTCAAGACTGCAACGCGGTTCGCCGCGTTGACCGATCCAGTCCGCTTCGCATCGCCCACCGCGGACGCTCGCCGGCCTGGCGACGATGCACTTTTCTCAACCACCCGAGGGGAACCCCATCCCCTGCGGGATGCGTGCTCCCCGACCCACCAAGGAGCACGGCATGTCTGAACTTTCCGCATCTTCCTCTGCAAACGCAGTGCGCAGTGGTGCGCTGGCGCTGGCCTGGACCGGCAAGCGTTTGCCGCTACAGGTGCTGCGCAGCGCGGCCGGCCACTACATCGGCACGCAAGACGACGAAGGCCCGGTATCGCGGGAGTCCGTCGAGTATTTCCCGACCCACCTCGCAGCACAGCGCGCCCTGGATACCCATGCCTGGACACAGCGCGCTCACCCCTGATTCCCACCCTTCAAGGAGTTCTCTCATGAATCTGTCTTTACCCGAAGACGTGCTCGATCAGATGGCGCTGGAACAGGCGCACTTCGACGCTGCACCGCAGGCCTTCTTCGAGGCCTGGAAGCGCGGCGCGCAGATCGCCGGCCACGAGTGGTTCGGCGACGGCACACGCGAAGGTCTGCAGCGTGCCACCACCAAGTGGGACCTGCGGCCCAACATGCTGATGCTCAACGACGCCCTGGGCGTGCTGAGCAGCGGTCAACGCATGTTCCTGTCCGCGATGGTGAGCTTCTACAACTCCCGCGAGGGCGGCGCGATGCTCAAGCGTTGCGGCTTCGAGGGGCTGTCCGACTTCGGCGGCCTCGATCTGGAACGGCGCCAGGTCATCGCTGACCTCACGCTGCACTACAACGGCTGGTGAGCCGCGCCTGGCAACCCACCGACTTTTCATCCCACCCCACGAGGGACATGCGTCCCAGTTCGGGGCCATGTCCCTCCTTCTTTTCGCAGGAGCGGCCATGTCCCGAATCAGCATCTTCCACTGACCTGCACCGCCCGCCACCAGGGCGGCCCGACGCCGCGGCCGGCTGACCGGCTGCCACTTCATCCACTCGCTGGGGTTCAATCCCCGGCAGGGGATTGCCTCGGCCATCCTCTGCTGGAGGAATCCCATGTCTCATTCCAAAAACCCCTTCGTCCGCGGCTACGATGGCCTGTCCGTGCAGCGGCTGCTGGCGATTTCTTACGACGACGACTGCCCGCTGAGCTATCTGCCGCTGCACGTCTCGCAGTCGCACCTGCCGGACAGCCAGGTCGAGCGCCATGCCTGCGTCTTCTGCGACGACTTCGCGCTGATCACCGAGGGCCAGAACGTGCCGCCCGAGCTGGACGCGCAGTGCCCCAGCCACGGTATCGCCCGAAACCTCGTCTACGCCGTCATGGCCGAAGAAGCCGGCCAGCCGCTGCACGTCGGCGATACCTACTCCGAGGAAGCCGCGCGCGAGGTGGTACGCCGCCTGCGCTTCGAGACCGGGTTCTACAGCCGTGCTTGGGAAATCAGTTCGGCGCATATCACCGAGGAGGCCGGCCGCTTCCTCGCCGAACTGGCGGACATCGCCACGCCGAGCGGTTTTTTGTTTGTGGCCTTCCGCATTCCCTACAGCCCGGCGGTCGGCGTGAAGCTGATCGCCACCCCCTGGACGGATGCGAACCTGCAGCATGTCGAGGGCATCACCGCCGAAGAGCTGCGGCAGGAGCACCGGGCCAAGGGCGTGCCGGAGTCCCTCGTGGAAGTGTTGCACCTGGCTGCGCTCGCCGACGTTCGCATGTTGGTGTTCGATGCCGGCGCGCCCGAGCTGGACGGGCTGACGCTCTACGACGACGAGTAACCCGCAACCCATTCGAGCCCCCACGTCGGGGCTCTTCTTTTTCGCGGAACGCGGTGCCGGCGCATTGCCGATTCCCAACGGACGGTCGCCGCCATGTGCCGCACGCTGGCCGCATGTTCGCTGGCGTTGCCGGCAGCATGCCCAGGCAGTCGAGACCTTCAAGACTGCGGCGCGGTTCGCCGTGCTGGTTGCTTCGTTCTCCGGGCGCACCCGCGTCCATCCACCTCACCCTCAAGGGACAGACCTCCCTTGCGGGCGGGAGTCCCTTGGTTGCCACAAGGAGTCTCCCCATGGATACCCAAGCCATCCGCGCACAGATGCCGACGCTCGTTGTCGGTCATGTGCCTTCCAACGTCCGTTCGTTCAAATTCAACATCTTCGACGGCCAGCCCAAGGTTTCGACGCTGGGCTTTCACATCGACCCGAAGCCTTTCGAGGGCAAGGTCATCGCCACCACCGACGAGGCCATCGTCGTCAAGACGGGACGAGCCGAGTTCGCGGTGCTCGATCGCACGCTCGTGACCGAAGTGCCCGACGAGGGCGCCAAGGTGCAGGTCGAACCCTATGTCAGACGCCGCTTCGACGGTCAGCGGGCGGACACGCCCGAGGAGCAGACCGAGTTCACCGCCGACGGCCAGCCCTACACGGTGAAGCGGTTCGTGCTCGGGTCCGCACCGGCGAAGCTGCCGATCCCCGAGCCGCGCTGCCCCGAGCTGCAGGAACTGATCGTCCAACTGGAGCAGTTGCCCGCTCCCGACGGTTTCCGGCGCATCACCCACATGCTGGTGGATGCCGGTGCGCGGGACATCACCTGGGTCGATCCGCTGCCCGCCGACATCATCCGCACGCCACCGGCCATCGGCTTCACCGTCGCCACGATGAAGTTCCAGGGTCGCGTCACCGTGCTTTATGAGCGTGGCCTCGACCTCTACGCGGTGGAGCTGCACCGCGACGGCGAGCTGGTCGAACGGGTCGATGAGGTGTTCTTCGACACCCTCGGCGAGACGCTGGAACGGCTGATCGACGACGGGAGCTGGAGACGCATCCGCGTGCAGTGCCTGTCGGGTCGCAAGGCTGTCCGGCACTGAGCTCCCAGCAGCTTCCCGCCCTCGCGGCGGGAAGCCTCTCTTCCTGCCCCCCTGGAGATCACACCCATGACTGTTCGATTCAAAGGCACGGAGCTGCGGCCCGTGCTCGCCGAAGCGGTGGCGAATCAATGCCGCGTCATCCTGGTCAAGGATCAGGGCGTGTACTTCCTGGCCGAGTGCGGCGAGCGCCGACCCGATGGTCGCCAGAAGACCATCGCCTATGCCGCCGGTTGCAACCCGGATGTCGATGCCTTCGACGAATGGTGGGAACTGGCGCGTGCCGAGTTCGGTGGCGACGACTTCGGCGAGTTCTTCGATCCGCAGGAGGGCGTGTTTGCGCGCATCCTGCGCAGCGAGGACGACCTCGACGTGTCCGCCACCGCGACACACCTGTCGCTGCAGGCGGTTCCTCCCACGCCCAGCGGTAACTGACCGCCCATCCCTGGCCCCCGCTCCGGGGGCCTCTTTCTTCCCGGCAATGCGGACAGCCGCGAGTGCCGATTGCCGCTCGCCTGCGCGCCGTCCCGGCGCCACGCTTCCGGCCATGTTCCGCTGACGTCCGTCAGCGACATGCCCAGGCAGCCACGATCTTCAAGGCTGCGATGCGGTTCCGACCGCGTTGATCACTCCAGTTCGCACCGGCATCCATGCGCGAACGGCCATCGGTTCTCGATGGCGATGCCACCAAGCTGTTCCATCAACCCACGCGGGGGTTCCACACCTTCCCCGCCTTGGGTCGGGTGTGTCTCCGCCTCATTGTTCCCAGGAGATTCACCATGACCACTTCCACCGAAAAGTCCTACTTCGATCTGCACATCACCGGCCTCGGGTATCTCAATCGCATCCGCGAAGTGAAGCCCAAGAAAGGCGATGCGTTCCTGGCCTGCGACATCGCAGCCCTGAACGGTCCCAGCGATGACGTCTCGTATGTGCGTTTCGACACGCGCGTATCGGGATCGGAAGCGCAGCACCTGGTGCGCCGCTGCATTCAGGCGGTCGACGCCGAGAAGAAGGTGATGATCGGCTTCCGCCTGGGCGACCTGTGGACCGACACCTTCACCTACTCCAAGGGGAAGCGTGCCGGCGAGCAGGGTGTGAGCCTCAAGGCCCGCCTGCTGTTCGTCAGTTGGATCAAGGTCGACGGCAAGCTCGTCTACAAGGCCGAACCCAAGCCGACCGAGACCGACGAGCGCGACCCGGAAGTCCCTGTGACGTCCGACGCGCCCGCCGCGCAGCAAGCCTCGGCACCGGAGCCTTCCAAGCCCGTCGCCGATGCTGCCGACGACGCTGCCGATGCCCCCGCATTGGCCGTTGCCGAGTCGTTCTGATCCGCAAGGCCCCATCCCCGGGGCCTTGTCTTCTCTTCGTCAGCAGGAGACCTTCATGATCACCATCCCCGGCCAACTGGCCATCAAGACCATCCACGGCAGGAACGGCGACTTCAACGTCGGCCGCCTGGCGACCTCGATCGGCGAGTTCGTCGTGAAGAACGCCGAACTCGATCAGTACCGCGAGGGCAAGTACGACGGTGATTTCGTCATCGTCGAGATTCGTCCCTCCACGTACAACGCCAACGGCCGCATGGTCATCGAGATCCGCGCCCATCTGGGCGGGATGACACTGTCCAACATCGACGCCCTGAGCCGCGACGAAGCCCGCCGGCTGAGTCCGCAGGAAGTTGATCCGATCGACGAGGAGGCGCAGGCCCCCGTGCCGGCAACGCCCCCGGCCAAGCCGAAGGCGAAGCCGCGCAGTCCGCGCGATCCCCTGGTCGATACCACGCCGTTCGGCAGCGAACCGGCTCGTGTGTCCGCTGCGGCCTCGGCCGAGGCAGACGACGCGGCGCTGTTCGGTGCCTTGTGGCCCCTGGGTGAGACCGTGAAGCTCGATGCGACCGTGGATCGTCGTGTGCTGCGTCAGCAGCGCGACCGTCTCGACAAGCTCGGCTACGAGTTCGCCCCGTTGTCCCAGGACTGGCACCTCAAAGCTGCCTGATCCATCTGCCGCCTTGCGCGGCATTCCGCCACCCGCCGGGGTTCTTCCCCGACGGGGAGGGCTCCGGCCTTTTCTTCAAGGAGACCCTCATGGGCTGGACCTTCGTTCGTCAGACGCGCGATCAGTTGATCCGCGAGCTGCTCGCTCCGCAGGCGTCCGAGCGCGCTTGCTGCGAAGTCATTGACCACACGCTGGACGGCGACGTTCTGTGGACCGTGGTTCGCGTCACCGCCAGGCAGGCGGGCGTCATGGGCCTCGCGGCCGGTGAGTCCGTCTACTACATCGGCTGCCATCTGCTGGAAAGCTCGGGCCGCGATTGGGGCTACAAGTCCCTCGATGAGTCCGTGCATCCGTACTACTACTCCTGCCCGCTGCGCTATCTCGACATGGCGCCGGTGCAAAGCTCCGAGTGGCGCGAGCGGGTTCACCGCTTCCACGCGGGACGCGCTGTCTAGCGGCACGCATCTTCCTTCACCCAACCGGGGCGAGCATGGCCCCGCGGGCTGTGGTTGCTCCTTCATTTTCAAGAGGACATCACCATGCCTGCACCTTCTTCCGCGAAACCGCTGTACCGCATCGACGAATGCCCCGACCTCATGGCCGACGGTTGCGTCGGTGACGAGCAGGGCAATCTCGTCTTTCTCTCGATCTGGGCGCGTGACACCGCCGTTCAGGAGTTCCTCGCCCGCCTGACCCTCGGCCGGGACGAACAGGGACTCGATCAGTTCCACGTCATCACCGAGCAGGGCGCATCCATCCCCGTCTTCGTCGGCAACGTCGAGAACCTGGAAAAGCGCATCACCCGCGCCTATCGGCGAACGCTGTTCGGTTCGCTGACGAACGTGTGGCTGTTCGATCGTCGCTGCGTGAAGCCAGACAAGGCCAACGCCAGCGCGCTGGCGCTTCTGCCCAGGGATTCCGCTCACCGGCTCGACCGGCTGTGGACGCTGGTGCAGGACACCTGCCCGCTGCCACTGCTCGACCACTGGCGCGACACCGTGCTGGAGCTGTTGCAGTCACGGCGGATGCTGACCGGTCTTCCCTTGGCCCTCGGGCCGCTGGAAGGCCATCGGCTGGCCCTCAATGTCCCGGCGCTGACGAAGGCGTTGGGCGAGCTGATCCGCAACGGCACCCTCGGCGCCACGCAGTACGAACTGGCCGCGAACGCACCGCTTCGGCGTGTGGCGTGAGCCATCCCCACGGGCATGCGCGCCGCGCGTGCCCGCCTTCCCTCATCCATCATCAGGAGAAATCCATGGCTCTCATGTTTCCGCGCCTGGCGCGCAACTTCATTCGTAACGGCTACTTCCCCACCGACGAGCCGACGCTGGAGCGGGCCTTGTCCGCACTGGCGCCGTCTCCCGGCTCGATGTCCATCCTCGATCCCTGCGCCGGCGAAGGCGTGGCGATTGCCGAAGCCGCCCACGCCCTCGGGCGCGAGCAGGTCCAGGCCTTCGCCGTCGAATACGACGCCGAGCGTGCCCGCCACGCACGGCAACTGGTCGATCGCTGCATCCACGGTGACCTGATGGACACGCTGATCTCGCGCCAGTCATTCGGGCTGCTGTGGCTGAACCCGCCGTATGGCGATCTGAGCAAGGACGTGAACGGCAACATCGGCTATCAAGGCCAGGGCCGTGCGCGGCTGGAAAAGCTGTTCTATCAGCGCGCGCTGCCGCTGCTGCAGTACGGTGGCGTGCTGATCTTCATCGTGCCGTCCTACGTGCTCGACGCCGAGCTGGTCGGATGGCTGACGCGCCACTTTGCCGAACTGCGCATCTACCGTGCGGTGGAGACGCAGTTCAAGCAGGTGGTGATCTTTGGCCGCCGGGTTCGCCAGCGCGACCAGGCGTCGGAGTCGGCCAAGGCCCTGCGTGGTCTGCTGCTGCAGATCGGACAAGGCGATGCCGAAGCCGAGGAGCTGCCGCTCGAATGGCCGTTCCTGCCGTACACCGTCCCCGCCAGCCCGGCCGAGCCGGAGCACTTCTATCGCGTCACGATGGAGCCCGAGCAGTTCGCCGATGAAGTCGGCCGGCTGCAAGGACTCTGGCCGGCGCTCGATACCCACCTGGGCGCCGCGCAGCAGTCGCTGCGTCCGCCCGCGCGGGCCTTGTCGCACTGGCATCTCGCCCTGGCCTTGGCCGCAGGCGCGATCTCCGGCGTAGTGAAGTCCAAGAGCGGGCGCGTGCTCGTCGTCAAAGGTGATACCCACAAGGAGAAGACCCTCCAGACGGAATACACCGAACGCGACGACGGCTCCGTGGCCGAGACGCGCATCCTCACCGACAAGTTCGTGCCGGTCATTCGTGCATGGGACTTGACGCTGGGCTCGCCCACGTGGGGCGAAGTGCTGATCATCCGCTGATCGCTGTTCCCTGACAGTTCGCCGTCGCTTTCATCCACCCACCGGGGTCACGTCGCCCCGATGGGGTGCCGTGGCCCCTTCTTCCAGAAGGAGAAATCACCATGGCACTCGCAGTCCTCAACCTCGCGTCACAAGCACGCTTTTCGCCCGGGCAGGTGGTCATGACCGCCGGCGTCGACGAGCTGGTCCGACAGGGCCGGCTCAACCCCACGCCGTACCTGCGCCGCCATCTTCATGGCGATTGGGGCGACCTGGACGACAGCGATCGACGGCAGAACGATGCCGCGCTGAAGTCCGGCGAGGATCGTCTGTTCTCGTCCTACCAGGTCACGCGCGACCTGAAGCTCTGGATCATCACCGAATGGGATCGCAGCGTCACCACACTGCTGCTGCCCAGCGAATACTGATCCGCATCCAGCGGTCTCGCGCCGCTTCTTTCTTCCCACCCAGGGGCATGTCACCGCCCCGTGGGGGAGGTGCATGCCCCATTGCTTTGGAGCATCACCATGTCCCTCGATCTCGAAACCGTTCCCGAAACCGCTGTGCAGGGCGACCTGCTCGAAGCGGCCGCTTCACCCCTCACGCTCAGCCTGCAGGACTTCGTATCGGAGTTCGGCGACGAGCTGCTCGATTCGCTCAACCGCGCCAATCCTCCGGTCTACACCGGCCAGGTGCGGGTGCATCGGCAACTGATCCTCGCCGCGCTCAAGCGCAAGCTGTTCCCGGCGCAAGCCGATGTGGTCCACGCCGTCACCGAGCTGTTGGTCGATCGCGGCGAACGCGCCGCGATCGTCAATGGCGAGATGGGCTGCGGCAAGACGACGGTGGGTATTGCCACCGCCGCCGTGCTCAACGCCGAAGGCTACCGCCGCACCCTGGTGCTCTCGCCACCCCACCTGGTCTACAAGTGGCGGCGCGAAATCCAGGAGACGGTGGCCGGTGCCAAGGTCTGGGTGCTCAATGGCCCGGACACGCTGGTCAAGCTGCTGAAACTGCGCGAGCAGTTAGGCGTGCCGGCCCAGGGCCAGGAGTTCTTCGTCCTGGGCCGCGTGCGGATGCGGATGGGGTTCCACTGGAAACCTGTCTTCGTTCGGCGGCGCACGCCTCACGGCGACGTGGGGGCCTGCCCGGATTGCGGGCATGTCATCACCGACCTCGACGGCGAGCCGATCAACCCGGTCGAACTCGAAGCCGAGGAGTCCCGCCGCAAGTGCAGCCACTGCCGTGCACCGCTGTGGTCGTTGATCCGTCCCAGAGGCCTGTCCGCCAGCGACCAGTCCTCGACCGTGCTCAAGGCCCTGAAGCGCATCCCGACCATCGGGGAAGTCACCGCGCAGAAGCTGATGCAGAAGTTCGGTGACGCCTTCCTCGCGTCGATGCTCGGGGACAACATCCACGAGTTCATCAACCTGATGGATGGCAACGGCGAGCTGGTCTTCTCGGACCGGCAAGCCCACCGGATGGAACGCGCGATGGCCAACATGGAGTTCGGCTTCGGCGAAGGCGGCTACCAGCCGTCCGAGTTCATCAAGAGGCAGCTTCCCCAAGGCACGTTCGACCTGCTCATCGCCGATGAGGCGCACGAGTACAAGAACGGCGGCTCCGCCCAGGGCCAGGCCATGGGGGTGTTGGCGGCCAAGGCGCGCAAGACGTTGCTGCTCACCGGCACACTGATGGGCGGCTACGGCGACGACCTGTTCCACCTGCTGTTCCGAGCCCTTCCGGGGCGAATGATCGAAGACGGGTACCGCCCGACGAAGAGCGGCAGCATGACCTCGGCCGCGATGGCGTTCATGCGCGATCACGGTGTGCTCAAGGACATCTATTCCGAGAGCACCGGCACGGCGCACAAGACGGCCAAGGGCACCAAGGTATCGGTGCGCACGGTCAAGGCGCCGGGCTTCGGCCCGAAGGGCGTGCTGCGTTGCGTTCTGCCGTTCACGGTCTTCCTCAAGTTGAAGGACATCGGCGGCAATGTGCTGCCGCCCTACGACGAGGAGTTCCGCGAAGTCGCGATGGACACGGCGCAAGCCGCGGCCTACCGCGATCTGGCGGGTCGGTTGACCGCAGAGCTGAGGCAGGCCCTGGCGAAGCGGGACACGACGCTGCTCGGTGTGGTGCTCAACGTGCTGCTGGCCTGGCCAGACTGCTGCTTCCGGTCGGAAACGGTGGTGCATCCGCGCACGCGCAATACTTTGGCGTTCGTCCCCGCTCAGTTCAACGAGCTGGAGGTGATGCCCAAGGAACGCGAGCTGATCGAGATCTGCAAGCAGGAGAAGGCAGAAGGTCGCAAGACCCTGGTCTATTCGGTCTACACCGGCACGCGCGACACCACGTCGCGTTTGAAGGTGCTGCTGGAGCAGGAAGGCTTCAAGGTGGCGGTGCTGCGCGCGAGCGTGGATGCTTCCCGCCGCGAGGACTGGATCGCCGAGCAGTTGGACCGTGGCATCGACGTGCTCATCACCAATCCCGAGCTGGTGAAAACCGGCCTGGACCTGCTGGAGTTCCCGACCATCGTATTCCTCCAGTCCGGCTACAACGTGTATTCGCTGCAGCAGGCCGCCCGGCGCTCATGGCGCATCGGCCAGAAGCAGCCGGTGCGCGTGATCTACCTGGGCTACGCCAACTCCTCGCAGATGACCTGCCTGGGGTTGATGGCCCGGAAGATCATGGTGTCGCAAAGCACGTCGGGCGACGTGCCGGAGTCCGGGCTTGATGTCCTGAATCAGGACGGAGACTCGGTGGAAGTCGCGCTGGCACGGCAGTTGGTGTGCTGAACTTCACTGCTTCACTTCAACGGCTCCTCCGGGAGCCGTACTTTTTTGGTCATCCAGACGGTGACATTGATCCGGGAAGCGGAAGACAGGGCCTCATCCACCGCCATGGGCCATGCGGGTCGCCTCGTAGGCCTGCATGTGTGCAAGGCTCACCCTCAGCAGCGGCGCATCCAGTCGAGCTTCATGCGCGCGTCGCAGCATGTCCCCAATGATGTGCTCATGCTCGGTGGGGCCACCACGTTGCAGATCGCGCAGCATCGATGCGGTGCCGGTGGACCCGCGCTCGGACAACGTCGTGAACATGCGGGCATAGGCGTCCTGCGATGGGATGTACCCTGAGGCGGCGGCGGTCGCCACGCATTCGCCGAGCATCTGGCGCACCAGCGCTTCGCCATCTTGTGCCTGCACGATTGCGCCAACTGGCGCGCGCATCAGCGTGGTCATGCCGGCATAGGTCGTGAGGAATACGAACTTCTCCCACATCTCCTGCAGGATGTCCTGGCTCAACACCGGTGCGAAACCGCCGCGCTCCATCAATCCATGCAACGCCTGCGCCGCGTCCTGCTGGCTGTGGGTGCGTGCGCCGAGGGCGAGGCGCTGCAGCGTGTTGAGATGCTGGATTTCACCGGCCGGGCCGAGCGCCACACCGATGTGGCACAGGCCGCCCAGAACGCGCTCGGCGCCGAAGCGCGCATCCAGGTGATCCAGATGCCGCACCCCATTGAGCAGCGGAACGATGCATGTCGAGGGGCCGATGGCGGGCGCGATGGCAGTCATCGCGCCCTCAAGATCGTAGGCCTTGCAGGCCAGCAGCACGGCATCCACGGACGGCGGTGCCTCGACGACTGTTTTCACGGGAAGGGTCAGGTCACCCAAAGGGCTCTTGATGACGAGCCCGGTCTCGGCGAGTTGTGCGGCGCGTCTCGGCCGGACCAGGAAACGCACGTCCACGCCGGCCGCGGCCAGACGCCCGCCGAAATAGCCCCCGATCCCACCTGCACCCAGCACCAGAAGACGCATGGCCATGCTCCTGTTTGAATTTGAGAATTTCTACTATAGTAGAAATTCGTGGCGCGATCGATTTCAGCGCCATTAATACCCCACGCATCCATCCTGACTTGATTGCGGCCCATGCCGAATTCCTCCGCTCCTCAGACCACGCCGAAAGGCGAGCGCGCCGAAGCGCTCCCGAGCAATCTTCGGCGTCTGCGCCTGGAGGCGCAGCTCACCCTCGATCGGCTCGGGGCGTTGTCGGGTGTGAGCCGCGCGATGATCTCCAAGATCGAACGTGGCGCGTCGGTTCCCACTGCCACGGTGCTGGGCAAGCTTGCCGCCGCACTGCAGGTCAGTCTGTCTCAACTCCTGGGGGGATTCCATGCGCGCCAGCCCAGGCTGCATGGCAGGGAGCGCCAGGCGGTCTATCACGACCCCGCTTCCGGCTTTGAACGCCGTTCTCTTTCGCCGCTGTTCGAGGATGGCGCGGTCGATCTGGCCTTCAACGTGTTGCCTCCGGGCAAGTCCGTCGAGTTCCCCCCGCACCATGCGGGCGTGGAGGAGTTTCTCGTCGTGCATGAGGGGGCGCTTACCGTGGTCATCGACGGAAGGCGCTTCGACGTCGCTGCCGGAGATACGTTGTTCTTTCCTTCGGATTGCGTGCATGAGTTCCGCAATGAAGGCGGCGAGCCGGCTGTCTTCTATATCGTGATCAACGATCGGACGCGGCGTTAGGCGGCGAGATCCCCCCGGCACGACCATTCGCCGCGGCATGATCCCGACATGCGTCCTGGCGACCGCGCGGTTGCCGGCATTGCTTTCGGCAAATCGGGAGCCGACGGATTCGCTTTGTTTGCTGTGACAAAGGGCCGGCGCGGCGATGGTGATGGCTCGTTGTTTCAGGACACCGATCCATGCGCCCATCCCGCCAGCCCTTCCGTATTGCCGGACGCAGCCATCCGATCCGTTTGCCCGGCTTGCTCCTGGCCGCCATGGCCAGCGGCTGCGCGATGACGAACGCCGTGCCACCGACGCCCGTATCCAAAGTCACCGACATCGCGCCCGAAGCCGTGATGGAGTTCGTGCCGGTGACGCGGTATGGCCGCTACACCCTGGTCGAACTCGCGCCCACAGCGGCCCAGCACGACCTGTTGCTGCAGGTGGTGGATGTGGAGATCCCCGGCACGCTGGGCGCCACCGTCGGGGATGCCCTCCGGCACCTCGTTCTGCGTTCCGGCTACCGGCTGTGCGATGAGCAGTCCACCGATCTGTTGGCCTTGCCGCTGCCGGCGGCTCACTACCGGCTCGGCCCGCTCCTGCTGCGCGATGCGCTCTTGACACTGGCCGGCCCCGTCTGGGATCTGCAGGTCGACGACGGTGAGCGGAAGGTGTGCTTCATCCGCAGCCTCAGGGAGGCTCATATGCCACACGAGCCCAAGCCACCGGAAATCAACCGTTCGGCGGAGCCCCCTCCGCTGATCCGGGAGGTTTCGCCATGACCATCCGGGACTCGGCGACGGGCCAGCGCACGACGCTGCTGCGGGTCGCGGCCGCAACCTGGTTGTTGCTCGTCAGCGCGGTGGTGCTGGTGGATCACATGGCCTTGTCCGGGCTGGCGGAACAGACCCAGGCCTTCGCGCCCACCGCGCAGGTGTCCCTGCTCGAATCCCGACTGGACGGCCTCTCGCATCGGATCGAACAACGCCATACTCAGCCCGCCGCCTTGCCGCAGGCGCGCTACGAGCAGGACACCGCGGCGTTGGACCAGCGGCTGGCGGCGATCGAGCTGGCGCAGGCCCAATACGCCGCCACCGATGCGCTGCACGCATTGGAAACCCGCGTCACGCGACTGGAAGCCCGCCCGGTCTCGCGCCAGCCCAAGCTGCCCGCACCACGGCCATCCCAACCTGTGGCGGCCCAACCCAAGCCTGTTGAGCCTTCATTCCGCCTGATCGGAGTGGAACTGCGTGCGGGAGAACACTTCGTGTCGGTGATGCCTGCCGATGGCACCGGGCTGGCCGATGTCCGCCTGCTGCGCGCCGGAGAGTCGGAGGGTGGCTGGCGACTGGACGGGATCGAGCGCGATGGCGCCGTCTTCCGGCAGGGAGACGAGATCCGCAGGCTGCCCATCCCGCCCCGATAAGGAGGCCCACACCGATGGTCCCGCGCCACTTGACCCCGCCGTTGCTGGTTGCATTGCTGGCCGCCTCCGCCATGCAGGCGGCGCTCGCGCAGCCCACCGGCGCAACCACCGCGGCCAGGACGGCGCCGAGCCGTGAAGCGCCTGCGGCCATCGCTCGCAGCGACGAACAGCGGGCGCAGGACTGGGGGCTGCGCACGGATGAATGGACGCGCTATCGCGAGTTGATGCAGGGGCCGCTGGGCGTCTACTCGCCCAGCCTCGACCCGCTCACGGCCCTCGGTATCGAAGCACGTTCCGACGAGGAGCGCCGCCGCTACGCGGAATTGCAGGTTCGGGCTGAAGCCCGGCGGGTCGAGAAGACGCTGGCCTACCAGCGTGCCTACGACGCCGCCTGGCAACGGATCGCGCCGGGCATGGCGAGGGTCAACCTACCCGGTGCCAAGCCGACCGGCGCGGGCACCACCATCGCATCAGGCACCGACCGAACCGCCGTCTTCGTGAAGGACGGCTGTACCGCCTGCGACCAGGCCGTGCAGCGGCTGCAAGCGTCGGGCGTCGAGTTCGATGTCTATGTCGTCGGCAGTCGCACCGACGACGCGCGCATTCGTGAATGGGCACGCCGGGCCCGTATTGACCCGGCGAAAGTGCGCGCACGGCACATCACCCTCAACCACGACGGTGGCCGCTGGCTGTCCCTCGGCCTGCAGGGCGAACTGCCCGCCGTCGTGCGCCAGGTCGGCGGTCAATGGCAGCGGCAGTAGGCCTCGCGCGTCTCGCGCTCCTGCTGCTGGCTTGCTGGCCACTCGGCCAGGCGAAGGCCGGGGAGGTTCCGCCGCCGGCCTACCAGTTCGCGGCACAGCGTGCGGGCATTCCGGCGGCGGTGTTGTACGCGGTGGCCTTGCAGGAGAGTGGCACCCGGTACCACGACCGCCTCGTGCCCTGGCCCTGGACGCTCAACGTGGCCGGGGCATCGCGTCGATTCGCCACCCGTACCGAGGCCTGCGCCGGCCTGCACCAGGCATTGCGCGACGTGCCGCGCACCCGCATCGACGCCGGCCTGGGCCAGATCAACCTGGGCTACCAGCGTCACCGCTACGACCACCCCTGCGAACTGCTCGATCCCTATCGGAACCTAGCGCTGGCCGCGCAGATCCTGCGCGAGCAGCACGCGCCGGGCCAGGACTGGCTGATCACGATCGGCCGCTACCACCGTCCCGCTGGTGGCGCACCCGCTGCGCGCTACCGACAGAGTGTTGGCCGCCACTTGGCCCGCGTACTGGGCGAGCCAGCGCGGGGCGCGGATACCCGGAGAACCCTGCCATGAAGCCTCGAATCTTCCGTCCGGCTACGCGGTGGCTGCTCGGCTTGCTGCCGCTCGTGTCCGTGCCAGCCGCTTTCGCACAATCGCCGCCCTTGATCGTCGTCGAGGATCACGGCGGTGCCTCCGCGCTGCCTTACTACCAAGCCCTGGACCTGCAACCGCGCACCGGAAGCAGGCCATCTCCCAGGATCGAGATGCCACGCCTGCCCGAAGGGCCTTCTGGCGAGGCGGCCATGCTGCCGGTGCGTTCTGCCCATTTGGCCCCTGGCGATGTGGCTCCCCGGGCGATCCAGGCGCCGGGGCTCACGCCGATGTTCCTGGTTGGTGATGACCAGCGCTCCCATGCCTGGCTGCGCCAGCGTGCCCCGGCGCTGCGCGAGCTCGGGGCCGTGGGGTTGGTGGTCCAGGTCGAGTCACCGCAGGCACTGGCGTCACTGCGTGCCCTGGCGCCCGGGCTGATGCTGGCACCGGCGTCCGGGGACGAACTGGCCGAGCGCCTGGGGCTGCGCCACTACCCGGTGCTGGTGACCGCCACCGGCATCGAACAGTGAGAACTGCCCGATGGCCCAGCCGCACGCCGTCGAAGTCCTGCTGCGGCCAGCGGTGGAGCTATACACCGTTGCCGTATGCGCAGGCGCCGCGGTGGTGTGCGTGGTGGCACCGTGGTCGCTCGCGTTGAATCCGGTACTCGGCCTCGGCAGCGCGCTGGCCTTCCTGGCCTTCGGCGCGATTCGCCTGCGCGACGCCTGGGCCATCCTGCGGTACCGCCGCCACATCCGTCGTCTGCCTCGCTACGTGATGACGAGCCGTGACGTGCCAGTGAGCCAGTACCGTCTGTTCGTTGGGCGTGGCTTCCGCTGGGAGCAACGACACACCCATCGGCTGACGCAGACCTACAAGCCCGAGTTCCGGCGCTACGCCGAACCGACGACGTTCTACCGCCTGGCGCGCCGCCTGGAGGAGCGGCTGGAGTTCGCGCCGCCGCCGCTGCCTTGGCTGGCGCGGGCACTGGCCTGGGACAACCCGCTCAACCCGGTCCGGCCTTTGCCGCCAGTGGGTGGCATGCCGCGCCTGCATGGCATCGAGCCGCACGAGACCGACGTCACCCTGCCGCTGGGCGAGCGTGTGGGCCACACCCTGGTGCTCGGTACCACGCGCGTGGGCAAGACGCGCCTGGCCGAACTGTTCATCACGCAGGACATCCGCCGCAAGGTCCATGGCGAGCACGAGGTGGTGATCGTCTTCGATCCCAAGGGCGATGCCGATCTGCTCAAGCGCATGTATGTCGAGGCCAGGCGAGCCGGACGCGAGGGCGAAATGTACGTGTTCCACCTGGGCTGGCCCGACATCTCGGCACGCTACAACGCCGTGGGCCGGTTCGGGCGCATCTCGGAGGTCGCCACGCGCGTTGCGGGGCAGCTTTCCGGCGAGGGCAACAGCGCCGCGTTCCGCGAGTTCGCCTGGCGCTTCGTCAACATCATCGCGCGCGCCCTAGTGGAACTGGGGCAGCGGCCAGACTACCTGCTGATCCAGCGCCATGTCGTCAACATCGACGCGCTGTTCATCGAGTACGCCCAGCACTTCTTCGCCCGAACCGAGCCCAAGGCCTGGGAGGTGATCGTCCAGCTCGAAGGACGCCTCAACGACAAGACCATCCCGCGCCACATGGTCGGGCGAGAAAAGCGGGTGGTGGCACTGGAGCAGTACCTGTCGCAGACGCGAACCTATGACGCGGTGCTCGACGGCCTGCGCTCCGCGGTGCGCTACGACCGCACCTACTTCGACAAGATCGTCGCCTCGCTGTTGCCGCTGCTGGAGAAGCTCACCACCGGCAAGATCGCGCAACTGCTCGCGCCGAACTATTCCGACCTGTCCGACCCGCGCCCGATCTTCGACTGGATGCAGATCATCAGGAAGCGGGCCGTGGTCTATGTGGGACTGGATGCGCTGTCCGACGCCGAAGTGGCGGCGGCCGTCGGCAACAGCATGTTCAGCGACCTGGTGTCGGTAGCGGGGCACATCTACAAGCACGGCATCGACGATGGCTTGCCTGGAGCATCGGCCAATGCCAAGGTCGCCATCAATGTCCATGCGGACGAGTTCAACGAACTGATGGGCGATGAGTTCATCCCGCTCATCAACAAGGGTGGCGGTGCAGGCATGCAGGTCACGGCCTATACGCAGACGCTCTCGGACATCGAGGCGCGCATCGGCAATCGCGCCAAGGCCGGCCAGGTCATCGGCAACTTCAACAACCTGTTTATGCTGCGGGTGCGCGAGACCGCCACCGCCGAACTGCTGACACGACAACTGCCGAAGGTGGAGGTCTACACCACCACGCTGGTCAGCGGCGCCACCGACAGTTCCGACATCCACGGTCCGACCGACTTCACCAGCAACGCGCAGGACCGCATCAGCACGTCGAGCGTGCCACTCATCGAGCCTGCGCACGTGGTCGGCCTGCCCAAGGGGCAGTGTTTCGCCCTCATCGAAGGCGGTAACCTGTGGAAGGTCCGCATGCCGTTGCCTGCGCCCGATCCGGACGAAGCCATGCCCCGGGACCTGCAACAACTGGCCGGCTACATGCGCCAGCACTACGCCGAGGCGGGGGAATGGTGGGAGGGCAACGGGCTGCCCCGGTCGCACGACGACGCGTTGCCAGCGGATCTGGCCGAGGAAGTGCAAGAAGGCACGCCGGATGAAGAGGCGCCATCGTGAAAGAGCCCGCCGCGACCGCCGAGCGACAGCAGGCACGCCAGCGCGGCCTGGTCGCCAGCGTGGTCACGCTGCCATGGCGCCTGTTCGGCGTGTTGGTCGCCTCGCTGCTGCTGTCCATCGTCATCGAATGCGTCGGCATGCACCTGTTCTGGCCCGACCAGGGCTGGCGCCACGCGCAGGGCATGCTCGACTACGAACTGAACCAGCTCTCCACCCATTTCACCCGGAGCGCCGTTGTGCAGGAGCCGGGACGCACCGCGCGCTGGCTGGTGGAGAGCACCTACGAGTGGGTTTTCGTGAAGACGGGCTTGTTGGACTGGATGCGCGACGCCTCGGCGCAGGCTAGCGCACCTAGCCGAGGCGTGCACCGGGACTTCCGCTATTACCTCGCCCAGGTCTATGTCTGGACCGAGCGCTATCTGATTGCCGCCGGCTTCACCGTCCTGACATTCATCGTCCGCCTGCTGGTCTTGGTGCTCACGCTGCCGCTGTTCCTGCTCGCGGCCTTCGTCGGCCTGGTCGATGGACTGGTTCGCCGCGACATCCGCAAGTTCGGCGCGGGGCGGGAATCGGGCTTCGTCTACCACCGGGCGAAGGCGGCCTTGATGCCGCTGGCGGTGTTGCCGTGGGTGACCTACCTGGCGTTACCGGTGTCATTGCACCCTTTGATGATTCTGCTGCCTGCAGCGTTTCTGCTGGGACTGGCGGTGAACATCGTGGCGGCGAGCTTCAAGAAGTACATTTAGCCGATTGTTGGACCAGGACTACACACTACGACCTTCATCGACCCACGGGTCATGGCGACGTAAAGGTTCTGTGCGCTCATACCCTCGATATTTAGCAGCACCGCGACTTCGGCTTCCAGCCCCTTGAGCAACAGCGTGCTGCCGACGGCGCGTTTTGGTAGCGGGCGCCCCAACAGCCGGTTCTCTTCCCGCACGCGCCGGGCCGCTTCTGCCAGAGGGACGGCCCCCGACGAGGCTTCCCGGAGCGCCTTAAGCATCCCGTAGAGGATGACCGGCCGATGCACACGTACGTTCGGCAGTGCCCGCAGTTCCGACAACAGCGCGGCGGCCGCAGCGAGAGAGGGCGCGCGCCCGAACGCCAGTGCGCGGCTTTCTGCCTCGTTCGGAGGATTCCTTGCAGTTCCCTTTGCCAACGACTCCAGGCGCCGCGTCAACTCCGCCACGCCCACATTGGTCATAACGCTCTGCGCCAGCGCCAGTAACTGCGCGAGAGCATTCGGTGCCCCCGCATCAAAGTTGCTAGCGAAGGCGATGAGGTCTTGCAGATCGACGGCCTCGACCGTCGAAGCGCCCGGCGTCTGGCTCGCAAAGTTCTGCTGTGCTGCTCGGTTGCGGCTATCGGCGATGATGAGCACGCGCCCGTCAGCGGTTGGCGATGCCGTCCTCGCAGCGGCTAGGCGCTGGGCATGGTCGTTGGGTGGTACGGCCTGCATCCAGGTCACATGCTCCGGTGGCCCACTACGCAGATCCACCGACTGCCCTGCCGCCAACAACCGGCGGGCCTCCAACAACCATTGTCCCAGCGCTTCCGCGCCGGCGTTGCGCCATCGCCAGGGCGTTGCCAGTTCCCCGACGACAGGAAAATGCGCGCACACGTGCTGGTTCCAGTCGGCCAGCGTATTGCCCCGGAACCCGAAGATCGCCTGCATGGGGTCGCCCAGCACGCAGGTCGGCAGGATCAACGAGAGGAAATAGACGATGTAGTGCTGAGGCACCGAACAATCCTGGTACTCATCCACGATCAGATGCGCATACGAGGCTTTCAGCACCTCACTAACGTGCCCGGCCTGCAGGAGCTTCCAGGCGGCGTCGCGGATAGCCGGGTAGTCCCGCGCAGGTGCAGCCAGCCGCAGAATCTCTGGATCGTGGGCGCTGCGGCCCGGAAAGGTCGAGATGAGCCGGATAGCCCAGCCATCGATCGTGCTCAATCGATAGGCGCTGGCTGGCACACCGGCGCGGTCCAGCCGGCCACGCAAGGCCGCGACCCCGGCATTCGTGTGTGTCAGCACGAGAATGGGCTTGTTGCCCCGATGACCGGCAAGCGCGTGGGCAATCAGCTGTGTCTTGCCGCAGCCGGCCGGTGCGGTGACGGTTCCGCGTTGGATTGCACGAAGGTCGATTTCAACGTGGTCCATCAGTGGCCCACCCGAATACCTGGTCCATCAGAGCGCGGAATCCCTGATCGCAAAGATGCAGGTCCGGTGCAACGATGGTCCTCGCCACGTCCTCCATCCACGAGATTTGCTTGAACCAGCCAGCTTTTCGGATGCGCGCCGCCTGACCAAGAATGGCCCTGCGTTCGGCCGACAGGAGGCCGGTGTTCTGGATCTCGTCCCAGATCTGCTGGAAGGTGAGCGTGTTGTTCGAGACAGTGCGCAGGTGTTCGACGATCAGGTCGCCATGCAATTCGTTGGCGTAGCCGATCAGCCTCTGGCAGGCAACCGGCGTGAGACTTCCGAACAGCTCGTCCTCCAGCGCACGGCCCGCGCGGTAGGCGACGACGGTGCCACCGTTCTCGACAAAAGCCTGCTCGACCGCAGGTGTGGGCTTCTTGTCGTCGTCGCGCAGCACCATCACCCGGTAGCCCAGAGACTGGAATGCGGAGGCGCGCGCATACGGTCGATCCGGCTCCCCGCCACCGCAGTCGACGAGCGCCACGCCCAATGCAGCCAGTGACGCATTCCTCTGGTCAAGCCTGTATAAGTCCAGCCCGCGCAGCAGGCCTATCTCGCTGGCTCCCTCGCACACGACCACGGAGCCAGCCAGGAAGGCCTCGGGATAGAGGCGGATCGTGCTCTGGATGTCATTGTCGGCGCCGACCAGGCGAGCCTCATGGCCGAGGGGGCCGCGGCGCAATACGAAGAGCTGGTCGCCCGACAGTTCTCTCAGCGCCACGGGTGAGTGGGTGGTGAGGAACACCTGCAGCGGAGCAGCGGCCTCCTTGGCTCCGAGGGAGCCCAAGAACCTCGCGATGCGGTGCGGCTCCAGCCCGTACTCCAGTTCGTCCGAGAGCACGATTGACGCCTGACCGGCCGCCTTGCGCTGTAGGCCAGCGACAAGCAGACGCGTGGACCCGACGCCCAGGCTGCGAAGCGGGATGCCGCTTTCGTTGTGCAGGGAGATGGTGCCGCCACCGAACGACACCGAATGCGAATCCAGCAGCGCCTTGGCCTTGGCGCCGATGTTGACGCCCAGCTCCTGAGCAGTGGTGGTGACGATCCCCAGCGCTTCTCCCAACTGTTGTTCGGCCTGGTCTCCGAAGCCACTCCGCGCATCTCTGGCGGCCTTGACGAGGGCGGCCGAAGCGTCGGCTCGCTCTTCCGAGATGCGGTTCAGTACCGAGCCGCGCTGCCATCCCAGGTTGAAGTCCGTCAGCGCGCCGATGCGAGTGGGCGCCAGGGCGACGCGATCCTTCCATGCGAGCGTCTTGACGATGCCTTGCTGTGCGGCGCGGTCGGAGACGAGGGTCCACGAGGGCTCCAGGTCACTGGCGACCGTCAGGTTCAGGCAGAGCACAACCTCCGCGCCGGCAGAGGGCTCGTCTTCGACGACGCCAGTGTTGGCGTGGTATCCGCGCAGGAATGCACCAAAGCCCTCCAGCGTCCTCATGCTGTCATCGAGGTCGCCGAGCGTCAGCGTGATGCTGATTGGGGTTGTGATGTCCAGGCCGAAGAAGTCCGCATCCGAGAACTGGACATTGCGTCTGGCCCCCAGACATAGGTCGATCGCGTCCAGCACCGTGGACTTGCCGCTGTCGCCCGGACCGATCAGGCAGTTGATGCCAGGCGTCGGGCACCAGGTCAGCAGCTGGATGCCGCGGAAGTTGGCGATCTGGATTTTTCTGATTCGTGCCATGCGTATCCCCCGCGCATTGAAGCCGCTCCCACTGAAATCGCAACACCTCACTATCCACTCGGGCCGCCTGCTGCAGGCCTCCTGCCCAGTTCTCTACTTGGTAGGGCGAGACAGCGACTCGGCAAGCTCCAACAACTTTGCGACGTCCTCTGCGGGCAATGACGCCTCCTTGAGGTATCGCACTAAAGCCATCGCTTCAGGCTGCGTGTGCAAGTAGTCGACGACTTCAGGGTCAGTCGAAGGCGATAGGCGGAACAACACGTCGGGATCTGCCGCCAGCACCTTCGCTAGAGCTTTGATGACCTCAGGCCTAGGCGGAGACTCCTTACCACGCTCGATACGGCTCAAGTAGGCCGGCGAAATGCCGACTAAGCCTGCCGCCTCGCGTAAGCCAAGGCTCTGTGCCACCCGAAGGTCGCGAATCGTCTCTCCAAAGCTACTCATACTGCGCATCCTACCTCAGGTGTTTAGTGTTGTGCAACACTTAACACGCTTAGTAGACTACTCCATTGTTTGGTAAAGTTTGCTCTTTCCTGCCGATCTTGGGCCAGGACCATGCCGGCCAATCTGCCCACGTCGTCACTTTTCAGGAGCGAACAGATGCTTGGGGAAGAAGTGTTCACGGTTAAAGAGGTCGCCACGCTCTTAAAGGTCGGCGAGAAGACGGTCTACTCCATGGCCCAGGCTGGAGAACTACCTGCGTTCAAGGTGCGAGGTCAGTGGCGATTCGCCCGAAAGGACATCGATACATGGATAGAGCAGCAGAAACACACAACCCATGATTTCGGCGAGGAAGACCAGAAATGACCCCAGCCTCGGTGAGCGGAGTTTTTATATGAGCAGAAAGAAGAACAAGCAGGCCGAGAACACCATCCCAGCTGGATACACGCTCGACTACGTTTCCGGCAGACAGATCAAGGAAACGAAGAAAGAGCTCGTTCGGCAGCGGGTAGTTCGTGCCCTGATCCATGAATACGGATTCTCTCCGGAAGACATGGAGCTGGATTTCTCCATTGGCGGGCGCAAGAAGGTGGATGTGGCCATCTTCCACCACGGCAAGGACCACACAATTGAGAATCTCAGCCGCGCAGTGATTTGCCGCCAAGAACCGAACGTCGGCAAAAATGCCATGCGCATCCGCGATTACGAGCAGGCCGCCAAAGACCTCGAAGAGATCGAAACCATCATGCGCGAGGTCGATGCCGTTCAGTACGGCTTGTGGACCAACGGCCTGGAGTTCTTCTTTGTCGAGAAAGAGCAAAAGCGCTTCGAAACCAAGTGCAACCCCATCGGCGACTGGCCGATGGCCGAAGAGTCGGTCGGCACTAAGGAGGTCATCTCCGATGCCCATACCCGTGTCGCCGACAACGAGATGCTGAAGATCACCTTCCGGCGTTGCCACAACTTCATTCATGGCAACGAGGGCATGCCCAAGGACGCCGCCTTCTGGCAATTCCTGTACCTAATATTCTGCAAGATGCACGACGAGAACCTGCGTGCCAAGCAGCGGCAGGCCTGGCAGCGCCGTTTCTGGGCTGGACCCAAGGAGCAGTTCGAGCCACAAGGGCGCAAAGCCATCCGCGTCCGGATCGAGGAGCTCTTCACCGAGGTCAAGAAGCAGTACAAGAATATTTTCCGAGGCAACGAGGAGATCACTCTCTCCGACCGGGCGCTGGCCTTTATCGTTTCGGAACTGGCCAAGTACGACTTCACCCGAACTGACGTCGATGCCAAGGGCGTGGCCTACCAGGAGCTAGTTGGCGTTAACCTGCGTGGCGACCGGGGCCAGTATTTCACTCCTAGAGGCGTCGTGAAGCTGGTCATTGAGATGCTCGACCCCAAAGAGACCGAGACTCTGCTGGACCCGGCCTGTGGCACGGGCGGCTTCTTGGTCGCGACCCTGGGGCACATGCTGAAGAAGTTCCGCGAAGAGCAAAACATCCAGGCCGGAAACGAGAACACCACCGAGTTCCTGAACATCCACGAACGGCTGAAAGAGTATGCCGCCGCCAATGTCTTCGGCACCGACTTCGACCCGTTCCTGATCCGCGCCGCTCAGATGAACATGGTGCTGGCGGGCGATGGCCGTGGACATATCTACAACATCAACTCATTGGAGTTTCCGCTGGGGCATCTAGCCGACCTGCCCAGCGTCAAGAAGGAGATCCCGCTGGCGTCGGTGGATATCATCGCCACCAACCCTCCCTTCGGCTCCGACATCCCGATTACGGACAAGCACATTCTGGAGCAGTACGAGCTGGCTCATGGCTGGGAGCCGGACGGCGAAGGCGGGTTCCGCAACACCGGCGTCCTCAAGGGCAGCGTTGCCCCCGAAATTCTCTTTATCGAGCGCTGCATCAAGTGGCTCAAGCCGGGAACCGGCCGCATGGGCATCGTTCTTCCCGACGGAGTTCTTGGCAATCCGGCCGCGGAATACATCCGCTGGTGGATCATGCGCGAAACGCAGGTGCTTGCTTCCGTCGACCTGCCGGTAGAAGCCTTCATTGCCGAAGCCAACGTCAACATCCTCACCAGCTTGCTGTTCCTGCGCCGCAAGGACGACCAGGAGAAGCATCGCGAGGCCCTAGGTCGTGCCGAGGAATACCCAGTCTTCATGGCCGTTGCCGACAAGGTTGGCTTCGACCGCCGTGGTAACAAACTCTACAAGCGCACCCCGGACGGCGAAGAGATTGTCGAGCCCAAGCAGCATATCGAGCGCATCCGTATCGGCGGGCGCTTCGTGGAACGGACCCTGACCCGCAGTGAAAAGATCGAGGACAACGATCTGCCGGTCATCGCTGAGAAGTACCGCGAATTTCTCAAGGAGCAGAACGGGTGAGCGATCAAGACGACATCATCGAGACCCCGCAGGATGCTGCCGAAGAGAGCGGCCCGGATAACTTTTTCATCGACATCCTGACCGGCAACAAGGAAAGCGCCTCGGCCAAGAAGCTGCTGGTGCAGAAAGTTCTGCGCCAGCTCATCGAGAGCTATGGCTTTGACCGAAACGATCTGGAGGTCAACTACAACCCGCAGATCCCCGGCCAGGGGCGCAAGCGCATCGACATCGCGATTTTCCGCCCCGATGTCGAGCACAATAACGACAACCTGCAGCGGATCATCGTCTGCAAAAATCAGAAAAAGCGAGACAAGCTCCGCTCCATTGCCGAGGCCGACGCCGACCTGCGCGAGCTCAAGGAGCTGCTGGAACTGATCCCGGGCGCGACGCTGGGCATGTGGACCAACGGTCAAGAAGAGTTCCTGTTCCAGGTCGAGCGCACCCGTTTTGAAGTCCGGCCCAAACCGCTGGGTGTCTGGCCGGTTCCGGGCGAACGCACCTCCGATCTCGATCGCACCGGCGGTGTCATTCAGGTCAGCGCCGAAGCGGAAGATCTGGAAGACGCCCTGATGCGCTGCCGTCAATATCTGAACCGGAATCTTGGTCTCGATCACAAGGATTCCTTCAAGCAGTTGGCCGTGCTGATGCTGGCCAAGATCCATGACGAGACCCTGCCCACCGGTGAGCGCAAGTTCTGGATCAGGGGTGACGAGCCTTTCACCGAGGCGGGCCAACAGGCCATTGCCCAGCGCATCACCGAATCCATTGCCGCCGCCAAGGCCTGGCAACCGAACCTGCTGACCCGTGGCTGGGATCTGACGCTGGAACCCCACGAGACCGCCCGCGTGGTCATGGAGCTGGCCCGTTACTCACTGAGCGAAACCCAGCCACGTTACCGTACCGAGGCCTTCCGTGCGGTTGCCCGCAGCGTGATGGACGGCCGCGAGGGCCGCTACCCTACGCCGCTCAACGTGGCCGAAATGGCGGTGGAGATGCTCGACCCGCAACCCGGCGAACGCATCATGGACTGCTCCAGCGGCACCGGCACCTTCCTGGCCATGACCGCTGCGCACATCTTCAGGAAAAAGCTGGCGGCCGTGGGCACGACGCCTGAAGAGGCCACCAACGAACAGATCCGCCAGGCGCAAAACGAAACCGCCGCCTGGGCGGCCAGCAATGCCCTCGGCTGCGACATTGATCCCTTCCTGGCCGTGGCCAGCCGCATGAACCTGCTGTTCACCACCGGCAATCCCGGTCGTGTGTTCCGCATCGATGCTCGCACCTTCCCGGACGGCGATCTGGATGGCATTGAGGCCGCTCGCCCGGCCATGCCGCTGGGCAGCATGGATATGGTTCTGCTCAACCCCTGGTTCTCGACACAAGACACGGTCAGCGACACCTCCATCCTGGAGCGCTACGACCTGGGCAACAACTGGGAGCGCGACGAAGAAGGTGGATTCCGCAACACCGGCAATCTAAACATCGGCGGTGTGCCGCCCGAGGTGCTATTTATCGAACGCGCCCTGCAATGGGTGAAGCCTGGCACCGGCCGCGTGGGCATCCTGTTGCCCGATGGTTTGCTGGGCAATCCGGGCGATGAGCACGTGCGCTGGTGGATTCTGCGCCACTGCGAGGTCTTGGCCTCGGTTGACCTGCCGGTGGAGCCGTTCAAGGTCACGGTCAAGGAATATGGCCTGACGCCCGCCTTGCCCAGTCTCCTGGTACTGCGCCGCCGCAGCCAGGAAGAGCTCATCAATACCGAACAACCGGAATACAAGGTCTTCATGGCCGTGGTGGACCGGGCTGGTGTCGACGCCCGGGGCAATCTCCTGTTCCAGCGAGCCCCCGATGGAGAGGAACTGGTTTTCGATGAGGAAGTGATCGAGCGGGTTCGAGAAGGCGGTGAAGTAGAAATCCGTCGGACCACACGCCGTAACCGCCGTGTTCATGACGAGCTGCCGCTGGTGGCAGAGAAATACAAGGAATTCCGCGCAACCGGCGAGGTGACGTTATGAGCAGAAAGTTCCAATGTAAGGTTGTGCCAAGTATCTGGATTGAACACAACGGTCGCCGCCTTGACTGTGGGCCTTATGTGTCAGGAGCGATAGAAGCAAAAGAGCTTCTTAGTCAGATGAACACAACTCCGCTGAAGGATTTGACCACTGGGCATAAGGGCGGGATCTACAACGGCTCACCCTTTGTCCGGAACTATGTGGAAGATCCAGATCATGGCGTTCCATTTTTGACCACATCCTCATTGCTTCAGGCTGACCTGACCAATCTTTCGCTGCTGAGCAAGCGAGATGCCCGCTCCAGGCAGCTTAGTTTCCTCGAAATAAAGCCGGATATGACTCTCATTACCTGCTCTGGAAGCATCGGCAGAATGGCCTATGCCAGGTCAGACATGAAGGGAGTTTGGTCAAATCAGGACATCATGAAGGTTGTCCCAAATCCAGAATTAATTAAATCTGGATATCTCTATGCTTACCTATGCAGCAAGTTCGGAGTCCCTCTTATTGCCTCCGGAACATATGGCGCAATTATTCCACATATTGAGCCGCAGCATATCGCCGATCTCCCTGTCCCGCGCCTTGGCATCGTGGAAGATCAGGCTCATGAGCTAATTCAACAAGCCGCAAACAAACGCGTTGAGGCCAGCAGAATCATTGCGAGAGCTATCGCGCAATTAGAAATTGCCGCGGGCTTACAAGAGCTACCTTCCAGTAAGTCAGACGGCATTCCACTCAGCTTGAGTGTCACACCTTCTTCGAACCTGATGAAACGAATGGACGGTGCCTTTCATAGTTTGTTTCATCGTGATGCTGTAAGGGCTCTCGAAACCGCATCGGTTCCGACGACCACTGTAGCGAATAAGGCGGTATCCATAGTCGAGCCAAAACGATTCAAGAGAATCCAGATTGATGATCCAGAGTTTGGTATTCCAATGTTTGGAACATCGGCATTGATGTGGGCGGACCCACAGCCCAGCTATCTCATACCAAAAAACATGAGTGACATTGATGATCTGTTGGTAGATCAGAAGACTGTGCTCGTTCCTCGATCTGGGCAGATATCTGGCATTATCGGCACTGCCGTCCTTCCTTATGGCGCCATAATTGGATCTGCTGTCTCAGAAGATGCAATTAGAATTAATTGCTCGAATGAGATCATTGCCGGATTTCTTTTCATTGTACTTAGGTCCGAGTATGGGCGCCGCCAACTCAAAGCTCGCGCATACGGCTCCTCCATCCCGCATCTAGATGTTAACCAGATCGGGGAAACTCTGGTGCCTGACCTAGATGATGAGGTCATCGAGGAGATTGGTGCAATGGGCCTACAGAGCGCCAAACTTCGACATGAGGCCATTGAACACGAAAGCAAAGCCCGCCGCCTCGTAGAACGTGCAATCGAAGAGGGCGGCCGCTAATGGCAAAAGTCATACCCATCGGGCAGCCCGCGAACGAATCTGAGCGCCAGGCCATCGGTTTCCTTCGGGATCATCTCCCCGAGGGCTGGCTGATCTTCCACAACTTCGAGATGCGCCAAGGCCAGGAGGTGTTCGAAATCGACATCGCCATCCTCGCGCCTCATGCGGTGTATCTGGTGGATGTCAAAGGGACGCGGGGCAACATCGATGTGTATGGCTCCAAGTGGTATCCGCAGGGCCGGCAACCGTTTCACTCGCCCCTCGCGAAGCTTCGTCACCACGCGAAGGTGATGGCCAGCTTCATCCGCGATAGCAATCCCGGACAGATCGAGCTGCGCAAGGCTCATGTCCATGCCGCCGTGTTGCTCACTGCCGATGACGCCACCGTGTTCGATCAGGCGGGCATCGACAGCCCGGACGTGACCGACTTCAAGCACTGCCTTAAATACTTCCGCGACGCGAGCCGCATTCCTGACAACCGGCTGAGTAACATCACCCGCTTCCACTCCCAGATCGCCAAGGCGATCAGCGGCAACGCCAAGCCCAAGAGTGCGGCGCTGGTGTTCCGAGACTGGCAAGTGGAAGAGAAGCTGGGCGGCACCGACCGCTATACCGAGTACCGCGCCAAACACAACCTGTTGGGCAAGAGCGGCGGCATGGCCCGCCTGCGGGTCTACCTGGCCGACCCGTACCAGGACGAGGCTGCCCGCAAGGAAGAGTTCAAGAAGATCAGCAACGCCTATCGCGCCGTGGCGCACATGCCGACGCACGCCAATGTGCTGGCGGTGAAGGATCTGTTTGTCTCCGACGATGAAGACAAGGTGGTGCTGGTCACTGAGGATCTGCCTGTCCAGGCCCTGCGCCTGCACATCAACAAGGTCTCGATGGCGCTGACCTTCGATCAGAAGCTCCAAGTGATGCGCGACGTGCTGTCGGCCCTGGACCATGCGCACCGGCATGAGGTGATCCACCGCAACCTGACCCCGGACGCCATTCTACTGACCAAGGGCGGCCAGGCCCGGATAACCGATTTCGATTTCGCCAGGGTGGGCAAGAACCGCACCTCTACCATCGCCGATCAGGTGGTGGATGATCTGGATGCTGCCTACCAGGCTCCGGAGTGCTTCCAGGACCCGACCCAGGCCAGCATTGCCTCCGACCTCTATGCCGCCGGGCTGATCTTTTTTGAACTGCTGACCGGCGAGCTGCCCTTTGAAAGCGTCGACCAGATGATGGAGGCCGACGGCAAGTTCCCCATCAAGCCCTCGGAGCACAAGCCGGACCTGCCCAAGGGGATCGACGAGTGGTTGCAGAAGTTCTGCGAGTTCGACCCGGAGGAACGGCACACGAGCGCAGCCATCGCTCGCAAGGCCCTGGATGATCTGATTCTGCCAGAGGCCAAGAACGACTCAGGCCCGGATGTGAGCGGCCCGGCCATGGTCGTGCCACAGCTCCCAGATAACCTGATGAACTTGCCGCAGGATTTCATCCTGGCGGATCGCTTCCGCATTCAGAAGAAGTTGGGCAGCGGCGGCTTCGGCGTCGCCTACAAGGTGTTCGACTCCCTGGGCGATGTGGTCCGCGTCATCAAACTGGTGACCAAGGACCGCCGCAGCGTGTACGAACGGCTGCGCCGCGAGTACAAGACCCTGACCAATCTCCCCGAACATCCGCATGTGGTGAAGGTGATCTGGGCGGATCGCATGGCCGATGCTAGGCAGACGCCTTACATTGTCTTTGAGTATGTGGAAGGTTTGGATGTTTCCGATCTGATCGATGCCGAGGCGTTGTCGCTGGATGATGCCGTGCGCATCGTGCGCGAGGCCGCCGAGGGGCTGGCCCATCTCCACAAGCACGGCGTTTACCATCAGGACGTCAAGCCCTCCAATCTGCTTTGGACGGACAAAGGCGTCCGCATCATCGATTTCAACGTCGCGGTCTCCGAGAACGATGAGGTTCAAGGAGGTGGCGGCACGCGCCGTTACCTGCCGCCGGATTACGACTACTCCTCCGAGCCGGATGCTTCGGATCGAATGGATCGTGACCTCTATGCCTTGGGCATCTCCTTCTATGAGTGCCTGACCGGCAAGTATCCATTCGACGATCCCACGCCGCCGATCAAGACTCAGCCCAGGGACCCCAAGCAGTTCAAAGGCTGCGCCGACCTCAGCTCGTCGCTGGTCAATGTGCTGGCGAAAATGATCGCGCCTGAGCGCAAGGACCGTTTTGCGTCGGCGGAGGAGTTCTTGATTGCCCTGGCCGAGGTCAAGCGCCTGCGCTCGGTGCTGACGACCGGTGAGATTGGTGCCGGACCCAAGGTGGTGTCCAAGCTGGGTTTCGAGCCGACCAAGCCAAACACCAACCCCTTTGTCACCCACCTGCTGACGCTCTATAGCCAGAGCCAGGTGTCCAACGCAGGCACCCGTGGCCTCGACGAAGTTGGCAAGGCCACCTACGTGTCGACTTATCTGGACGAAAAGCTCAAGCCCGCGCTGCTCAAGGGCGAGTTCCGCTTGGTCATCATCAGCGGTAACGCCGGCGACGGCAAGACGGCCTTCATTCAGCAGTTCGAGGCCTTTGCCGAGAGCAAGGGCGCACAGATACAGCGCGGCGCGAACGGGGCTGTGTTCCAGCTCAAGGGGCATACCTACCAAAGCAACTACGACGGCAGCCAGGATGAAGGCGACGAGCGCAACGATGCCGTGCTTCAGAAGTTCTTCGCTCCCTTCGCGGGCAAGGATGCCTCCGACTGGCCCGAGAATCAGACCCGCCTAATCGCCATCAACGAGGGACGGCTGGTCGACTTCTTCCTTGAGCATGAAGAAGAGTTCCCGTTGCTTGCCAAGCAGATCCAGCAGGGCTTGGCCGGAGCTGCTCCGGAAGGCGGTATCGCGGTTATCAACCTCAACCTGCGCTCGGTGGTCGCCGAACCCGAGGAAGGTCAGCCTTCGATTCTGGAGCGGCTGATCGCCCGCATGACCCAGCAGGAATACTGGCAGGCATGCGACAAGTGCGATCTCAAGGGCAAATGCTACGCCTATCACAACGCCCGGACCTTCCAGGACCCGGTTGCCGGTCCCAAGGTGATCGAGCGCCTGAAGATGCTCTACACCATTACGCACCTGCGCGGCCGACTGCACATCACCATGCGCGACCTTCGTTCGGCGCTGGCCTTCATGCTGGTAGGCACCCAGGATTGCGACGGCATTCACCACCTCTATCAGAACGGCGGTGAAGAAACCCAGAATCGCATCCTTGACGGTTTCTATTTCAACTCGTGGCTTGGTGGGGCGGAAGGATCCAATGACCGGCTGATTGTCTTGCTGCGCGAAATTGACGTCGCCGAAGTCAGCAATCCCGATCTGGACCGCGAGCTTGGCTTCCTCAATCCCAAGACCAAGGCCATGAGCCGCTTCTCGTTCGCGGAGCGGGCTGGGTACGACGATGAACTTGTGGCGACGCTGTTCCGCAATCTGCCTCGCGATTACTCGTCGAAGAACCGTGCTCGACTGATCGCCAAGCACCGCAATTATTTATCGCATATGCGCCGTCGCCATTTCTTTGAGCGACGCGACACCGGCTGGAAGGAGATGCTGCCATATGGAAGCATCGATCCCTTCCTGGATGCCATTGAGCAGCCGGGAGCAAAAAGCACAGATGAGGTTACGGCCATTCTTCGAGCCATCAACCGAGGCGAAGGTCTGAGCGATCCGGCGCGTTTGGGCAACCAGTTGGCGCTGCGTGTTCGCCAAGTGGATAAGGGCACCATCCGCAGTTACCGTCTCTTTGACGGCGACCATTTCACGCTCCGCACCGCGCAGGAAACAGCGGCTCACCCTTTCCTTGAATACCTGTCTCAGGCGCTGGTGCTGCTTTACGACTCCGGCGACGGGCACAAGGCCAGCCTGCGCATCAACCTTGACATCTATGAAATGCTGATGCGGCTCAACAACGGCTACCGTCCCAGCATCGAGGAGCAGGAAGGTTTCCTGTTAAGTCTGGCGGTATTCAAGAACCTGTTATCTGCTGCACTCTATCAAGAAGTTCTGCTGACGGAAAATGGGCTCCGGTTCTACCAGATAAACAGAAAAGAGGATGGCGTATTGGCATTGGGTGTTTCTGAAAAGGGGGCTGAATATCATGTCAATCAAGGGTAGAGACAAGGAATTCAGAACACCTAAGGTCAGTTATTTGCATTGGCAGCACACAGAAATGG
This sequence comes from Pseudomonas sp. Con_6, assembly GCF_059379395.1. NCBI lineage: Bacteria > Pseudomonadati > Pseudomonadota > Gammaproteobacteria > Pseudomonadales > Pseudomonadaceae > Pseudomonas > Pseudomonas sp. Con_6. Next base: position 1,422,628 of record NZ_CM182011.1, read on the forward strand.
ATCGTGTGCTGACCATGCTATTTCCTCGCCTCAAATTCAATGGCTATGGCAGTCGCAAACCGCCACGCGCAAATATTTTGCAGCCAGAAGAATTTGCAGATGAAATGATGCTGTCCGAAGAGGTTAAGCAGTATTTTGAGGGATTTGACGAACATCCCTCCATTGTCCACAAGTGGGTAGAGACCGAACTTCTTGATGTGGTAAATCGGGGCAAGTCGAATCAAGCTGTCGCCTCTCCGCGCCCGCTTCATGGAGAGACCTACAAATTTCGAAATTCGAAGCACTGCCGTGACTATGGGGCAGCCGAGCAGATTTATTGGATGCTCTACTATGCCCGCAAAGGCAAGGGCCAGGCCGCCCGAGACACGCTAAAACGCTTCTTTTTCCCTGGGATTGACCATGTAACCGGTAGGCATGAATCCGGCACGGTCGTCGATGTAGAAACCCAAGCGCTACTTCGCTTCGATTCTCAAGTTACTCAGGACACACAGGACTCCAAGGAGCCCGAGCGCTTTCCACCACTTCTAATCGATCAGGCCGACACCATGGCCGACGACATTCTGCGGCTATTGGCCTATGAGCCCCATATTCCCCGCTCGGTGCTGGTGGATTACCTCAAAACCCTGATGGCATTCCATCTGGCGCTCTACCACCTCAAGCTGTTGCAGATACTGCCCAAGCTGGTGAAGCAGCGCTCGGACAATGCGCTGGCGAGTTCACCTGATCCCGTGGCGCTGGTCGTGGATATGGGGGACGTCAATAATCCGCATATGGTCGAGCTGGCTCGCAAGTCCACTGACCGGCTCTATCGCCAGATTCCTGCCTTTGTGCAGGCCAATTTCGTCGTCAAGAAGCTCGATGAGATGGCGGAATACCTGAGCAAGAAGACGGGCAAGCTGACCGCTCCAGGGGCCGGCGTGTTTACCGTCGGCGATCTGGTTTCTCTACTGAAGCCCGAGCACGACGCCGAGCGGCAAGCCTACTTCAAGTTCCGCCTGGCCAGCCTGATCGAGGAGTCGGCCTCTGGAAACGAGGACATCGATCCGGAGATCCGGGACGTCACCGCCATGGGCCTTGGCGAGTTCGAATCCTTCATAGAAATCCTGATGGCATATCGCGGCAAGTATCACCGCCAGTACATCACTGAGTGCCTGGACTCACTGCTGCTGAAGAACAAGGAGAACGGCCTGTTGGCCCAATCCCGAACCAAGGGAAGTCCTCGGCGGTTTGTGCTGGGAAGCAAGCTTCTTGAGGTGCTCCTTCAGGTGGCTGTGCTCACTCAGGATGACGGGCGTTTCGTGACCCGCGAGGTTCGCATCGAAGAGTTGCTGGCCTTTTTGAGAAGCCGCTACGGCCTTCACATCGACCGGCTGCCGGAAGGAGCACAGGCCAACAGCAGCATCCTCGACAGACGCGCCCTGCGCCTCAACCTCGAAGCCTTCAAGCGTCGCCTGCGTGAAATCGGGTTCTACGAGGACCTGTCGGATGCCTACGTGACCCAGAAGGTATCGCCCCGCTATGCGATTGAGAGAAATGACGGAACAGATAAAAACGGGAGGCACGCATGAGTAATGCGTTCACCAAGCTTTCCCAGGACAAGTTGAATGCGGCGGTCGCTTGTCTGCTGTGCCCCCGTATCGAAGCGATCCTGGGTGACCGTGGCCCAGGCCACTGCATGCGGGTCACCGATCTCGATGACGAGGTAATGGAGTCGGTCTGCAAGGAACTACGTCGGACCCGACCCGACGGAAATATCTTTATCCTCGGCAGCCATGATCAGGAGGGCCAGCCCTTCCGAGTCACTTCCACCAAACTGGTGGAGTTGCGCAACCCGGACGCGAACGGCGAGCTGCGTCAGCCGTTGCTGGTCTTCATACCGACTTCGCTTCGCACCAGCGCCGAGGACTCTTTCGGTGTGGCGACCTTCGAGGAGCTGACCTTCGCCGGTATCTACGAGGACCTTATCGACTCGCTGCTTGATCGGCTCCCTACAACGCTGGTTGGCCATGCTCGCGATCTTCTGGGCATCCTCACCGACGAGGAGTGGCTGTTTGCCGACCATGTTTCCCGCGTGCGGTACCTGCTCACTGCGCTCGAAAACGGGATTGATGGAGAAACCCTCGGGGCCAGCCTGTATGAATTGACGTTGATTCCAGACTTCAAGCTCTTTGCCGATCCCGGCATGGTCAATGGCAAGATTCGCCGTAACCTCGGCAGCGTCCGCAGTCTGATGGCCTCGCACAAGTCGGTTCGTGGTCGTATCGCCGATCTGGGACTCAGCGACAAGGCATTGGAGTCGCGACTATTCACCTATTTTGAAAAATACGAAGTCCAGGAGCCCGAATCCTGGACGCCGCCCATCGCGACCGACAAGAGCTGGTGGAGCATTTCATTCGATAAATGGACGTTCCAGGAAGAGCTTTCGCTGGACAAGGTCCTGCTGACAGTACTGGAGACCGACTTGCCAGTCGTTCAGGAGGATGAGACCGACGACCAACTCTCCGGCCTCATCGGGCAACAGGTTCTGGTGCCGAACGACCGCCGCAAAATGAACGTGGTGTTCGAGGTTAGCCCTCACCCCGGCAAGGTAAGCGGGCTTGATCATTTTACGGTTCAGATCATTTCGCAGAATGACGGCCCGGTTGGAAAATCTAAGAAAGTCAAGGCCTGGACGCCGAACCGTCTGCAATGCACGACCAACTTGGCCAAGCTCAATAAGATCGAATTCGAGGAAGGATGGCATTTCATCCGTGTAATGCCTTGGACGGCCGATGGCGATCCGATTCCGCTGGAAGCGGATTCCGCCTCCGAGGGCGCAAGACGTTCCTACGAGAGCGAACCTTTCTACGTCCTGCCCGGTGGCAACATCGAGGAAGAACCACCGCAACGCGCCATACCCATTGAGCAGAGCCTGGAGCATGCGCGTTTCCGGCTGCAACTGACTGCCCTGGGCGATGAACGCGATCCCGATGATATCGCCATCAGTGGTGTCGCCTGGGCCGAGGGCGGTCGTTCCAAGAAGACCTCTCGCCAGGAAACCCTACACGCAAAATTCGGTCGTGAGGGCGCGGTTCAGATTCCGCTTTCGCGTATGCTCAAAACCATCGAGCAGCGCGTCTTGGCGGAGCCTAAGCACCCGTCAGGCTGGCGAATGCAGATCAATCTGGATACCGCCGAGCCGCCTTCCGAGGTTGGACTCACGCTGCCATCTTCCGCCGCGATGGCTTCCTTCTTGGCTGCCCGCGAAGAGTTTTTTGCAGCAGTGCGCAAAGACACTGCCGAGCTGATCATGCAGGGGCTTTCGTTCCGCGACTCGGAAAGGGAATGCCTCGCGTATGCTGAAAGCTACCTTGACTTGGTCAGGAACCTCATCCGTCAGGCCGAGACGACTTCTGGTGCCGAGCGTCAGCAACACTTGCAAGCGCTCAAAAATGTGCTGGCCGTCGATTCCATTCATGTCATCTTGACCGACTTCGGTGGAAGGCACCGGGAGGCTGTTTTGGTCTCCCCAACCCATCCGCTTCGTGCCTTGTGGCTGAGCAGTTGGGTCGCCCTGGGTAAGGATTGGATTGAGAAGATCAAGTCAGGCGGAAAGGATCACATTCCTCACGTCCGTTCCGCGCTGTTGGATGGCCTTGTGCCCTCTGCCTATCCGGTCGGTATTCCCGTCGAGGATGGCCGCATCTTCACTCCGGTGGACAACCTGAATGCTTTCTGGGCGCTCTACGCCCCGACGACCGAGGAAAATTCCCGTGGTCTGATGGCGGAAATCTGTTCAGCGCTCGGCTTGGCCGAGCCCTCTGCTGCGGGATCAGATATTTCCGGACAAGTCATTGCGGACAAGATCGAGCGCTATCTCTCTCAGCATCCCTATGTTCGAGAGTTATCACTGAACATCTTCAACCCTGGGGCCGGATCGGTGATTGCGGAGGCTCTGCTATCGCTCCAGCAGAAGCGCGAGCATGCCGATTTGCGCTATGACGTGCGGCTCTTTACCACCGATCCCGACTCACCTGTTTTGGGCGAGGCTCTTGAGTCGATGGTCCGTCCCGGAGCCACGGTAAACGAGGCCGCCGACGCATTTGCGACCTCAACGGGCAGCCATCTGTTCTCCAAACTGAACTTGGCCAAGCACCCCCTGAATGAATTCCATGCAAATTCCAAGGAGTTCCCGGCCCACATCAGTGTTCTTCTGGATGTGTTTCCCGCCGAGGAGCTTTCCATTGCAGAGAAGCCGATGGGCGTGACCCCACTGCATGGGCTGATACAGGACTTTGACACTGAATTCGTTGATGACGATTCGGGAACCTTCTGGAACAAGCGGCCGATTGTCGGGCGCTCCCTCGGCGCGGACAACCATGCGGCGTGCTTCGATTTGCTGTCGTCCCTGAGCCGACACCTCTGCTTTGCTACCTCAGCGGTTGCTGCTTCTGGTGCCAGCTTCAAAGCTGTGCCTGTGGTGACCCTTGGCCTCGATGTGGCCCAACGAGAGCTGATCTACGAGGTTCACCAGATCAGCGATTGGGTGTTCACCATCGACCGAAATATGGGGATTGAGTTCTTCGACCATGGCGGCCGGAAGAACAGACCGGACTATCTGATTGACTATGTGCCGGGAGCCAGCTCCCAGGCGACACACAACCTGATCATCTCGTCGCGCTCGAACGATGAACTGGAGGCGATGCTGAAGCCGGTGCTGCTTGAGCATGGCTTGTCCGCCGACGGCGAGCAGTCGGTTCAGATCCTGGCAAATCTGCGGTCGCTGTCCGGTCAACTAGCGCTCAAGCTGATTTCTGCTCGCACACAACAGGCGGAGGCACTTGGTCTGGCTTTGGCTCGGCTCTACCTCGAATATCAGGGCGCATTGAGCAATCAGGTCATTGTGCCGTTGGATGCGCACACGGACCTTTACCGCTCAAGCGGTGAGTCAGACGATGTCAATGATGCAATCAGTCTGCAACGCACCGACTTGGGATTGTTCGACTTGGATTTGAACACCAGAACGATCACTTGCAACCTGGTCGAGGTGAAATGCTATTCGCAAGTGGGCGACTTTGCGGCCTTCAACCAACTGAAGGAACGGATTTCCGCCCAGATCAATCAGAGCGAGCGCATCCTCCAGCGCCACTTTGACCCGGCCTTGAAGAAGCCCGACCGGCCGGATAGGTTGCTCAAGAGCCGGGAGTTGGCTCAGATCCTTCGTTTCTATCTAGAGCGCTCACTACGTTACGGGATCTTTGATGCGACTGCTGCGCAGGAAGCACGAGGGCTACTTGAATCCATCGAGCAGGGCTACTCGCTTCAGTTCAGACGCTGCGCCCTGATCTTCGACTTCGACAAGACCGGAACCGAGGCCCCCGACAACGAGGTTGGCATTGAATTCCACCGCATCGGTAAGGATCTCATTCGCGCCTTACTGGAGAACTGCCGCAAGCCTGTTTCCGTCGAGATTGAGGAAGAACCGACCACGCACCTTCTTAGCGAGCAGTTCATACCGAACGTGCCAAAACTTGAGACAGCGGCCTTTATCGCACCCAAGAGAGCGCGGTCAACGTCCTGGACGGTGGATGAGCTCTGGGACGATGATCCGGAGGTACCAATCACCGCGCCAGCACCCCCGGCCGCAGAGGGAGCACCTGCGCCTGCTCACCAAGAGGCAGAAGAACAGGCGAGCCCTGTCGAGCCAACCCCTCCGTCTTCTATCGCTTCGGAAGTCGAAAAGGATGACGAACAACCTGCCGTGGCTGCCCTACCGGAAGCGCATGCTGAACCAGAGCATGGAGGGCACCCGGCGTCCGAGCCTGTGCCTCAAGCAGAGGCCTGCTATGACATCATGCTCGGCGTCAATGGCGACTCGCCTCAGTACGGATTACTCGGAGAGGTCTCCGGTAGAAAGGTCGCGCTAGATCTCAACCACACCCACACGATCAGTCTCTTTGGGGTTCAAGGCGGCGGCAAGAGCTACACACTTGGAACGGTGATCGAGATGGCCTCCATGCCGTTCCAGCATATCAACGTGCTGCCAAGCCCGCTTGCCACGGTCATCTTCCATTACAGCCCGACGCAGGATTATGCGCCGGAGTTTACCTCGATGATCAATTCGAACTCGGTGGATGAGGAGATTCGCGTCCTTCGCGAACGTTACAAGGCCAACCCAGAAGCGCTGAAAGATGTGCTGATTCTTACCCCTGCGAACAAGGTGGATGATCGCCGGGCCGAATACCCGGATATCGAGGTTAAGCCGATTGCTTTCTCTGCCTCCGAGCTTAAGGCCGCCCACTGGAAATTCCTGATGGGTGCGATTGGCAGCCAGAGCATGTACATGCGCCAGATCAATCTCATAATGAGGGGGCTGCGCGACAACCTGACCTTGGACGCCCTACGAGCAGGCATTGATAACTCTGGCCTGTCCGATCACCTGAAGGAGCTGGCCCAGACGCGCCTGCTGTTCGCCAGTGAATACATCAACGATAACCAACGGCTTCAAGACCTGATTCGTCCGGGCCGCTTGATCATTGTGGATCTGCGTGACGAGTACATTGAAAAGGATGAAGCGCTCGGTCTGTTCGTGGTGATGTTGCAGATTTTCTCGGAAGCCACTTACCAAGGAGGCGCCTTTAACAAGCTCGTGGTATTTGACGAAGCCCACAAGTACATAGAGAACGATGATCTAGTTTCCGGATTGGTTGAAGTGGTTCGGGAAATGCGACATAAAGGCACCAGCATCATGGTCGCGTCCCAAGACCCGCCATCGGTTCCCGTTTCTCTAATTGAGCTGTCCTCACAGATCATCATGCACAAGTTCAACTCACCAGCCTGGCTTAAGCATATCCAGAAGGCCAATGCCGCCCTCGGAGAGTTGACTTCCGAGAAAATGAGTCACCTCGGTGCAGGCGAAGCCTATGTTTGGTCAAGCAAGGCCTCAGATGACTCGTTCACCCGCGGCGCAGTGAGAATCAAATGCCGTCCACGCATCACCCAGCATGGCGGCAGCACAAAGACGGCAGTTGCTAACCAGCAATAGCAATGCGAGCAGGCCTCACCAATCTGAACAAAACGAAGGCGACCTCCACCAAATGAGAACTCCCTTCCTGTGGTAGTGAGTTAGGCACTTCAGCCCCCTCCTGGAACCCATTTACGGACGGGGTGCGGCTCTCCTGCTCCCGCACCCCAACCGCGCCACGCCAACCACGAACGTAAATCCGGGACCCTGCCGATTCCGATTGTTTGCGGCAGGTTCCAGCCGACCACCGCAGCATTCCGCCATCCAGACGACTGCGGAATGGCGTGATGACGACCACAGGCAAACCAACGACCGACTGCCGCCGCGCGCCGGCATTGGCCCTAGTCCTAGCCGTCGCGCTGACCAATGCCACGCCCGCGTCAGCGGGCGATGCCTCCCCAGAGCATGCGCAGTTGGCGACCCTCGCGCGCCAGCTCGATCTGATCGACCGCCTCGCCGAGCACGCCGTCCATACCGCTCCGCAGCAGCGCGCCCGCTACCACTTCGACCATGCCCGCCTGCGCAAGGACCTCCAGCGCGTTCGGGCCGGCATCCAGGACTACCTGACGCCGCCGCGCGCCCAGCCGCGCGATCCGGTCGAGCTGGCCGGCGACTACCGCCAGTCCAGCCCGCCCTCCGACGAGGAGGCACCCCAATGAACGCCGCCCAGGTCAGCGCTTTCCAGGCCAATGGCGGCTTCGCCCCCGCCGCAGTGGCCACGGTGGTGCTCGGCCTGGTGTTCGCCGTCCTGCTCCTGTGGGGCGTGTGGGCGATGCGTACCGCCTACACCGGGTGGGCCGAGCAGCGCCTGTCCCAGCGCCAGTTCCTGGGTGTCGTCGTGCGCTTCGTCGCGACGTACCTGGTGCTGACCTATTTCCTCCTGTCCTGACCACCACGAAAGGCCCGACCGCCATGAAGACCCATACGACTCCCCATCGCGCTGCCACCACCATCCTCGCGCCACTGATGCTGCTCGGCTTGCCGCTTGCGGCCCAAGCGCAGGGCCTGCCGACCATCGAGGACCCCTCGCGCGGCCAGGGCAGCGGCATCATGCAGACGCTGCAGAACTACGGCTACGACATCGTGCTGCTGATCGCGCTCCTCGTGGTCGCCTCGATGTTCGTCGGTGTGTGCTACCACGCCTATTCGCGCTACTCGGAAATTCATACCGGTCGCGCCACGTGGGGCCAGTTCGGTCTCACCGTGGCCGTGGGCGCGATCCTGCTGGTGGTCGGCATCTGGCTGCTGACCAAGGCCACCGGCGTGCTCTGAGCGGCGATGGCTGCCTTGAACGATATCGCGCGTGACGGGCTGGTCACCTTCCTGCCGCACAGGCTGAACCGCCAGCCCGTGGTGGTGAGGGGCCTGACCGCCGACGAACTCTGGATCTGCGCCGGCCTGTCCGCGGCGGTGGGGTTCGTCGCCGGCGTGCCGCTGGCCTGGGCCACGCACAGCGTCGCCATGGTACCGACCCTGATCGTGGCCGGCGTGGCGGCTGGCGTGTTCGGTGGTGGCGGCTTCCTGCGCCGGCAGAAGCGCGGCCGCCCGGACACCTGGCTGTACCGGCAACTGCAGTGGCGCCTGGCGCTGCGCCATCCGCTGGCAGCGTCCTGGCTCGGTGGGCACCGTCTCATCACGCGTTCGGGGTACTGGACCACCCGGCGCTCACGCGGAGCAGCCGCCTCATGAGCCGTTTCAGGAACGAAGTCCATCATTTGCAGGCCCATGTGCGCACGCTGCGCCTGGGCGCCGGTGCGTTGTTCGTGGTGGCGCTGCTGCTCGGTTTTGGCTGGTGGAGTGCGCCGAGGCAACTGACGATCCACGTGCCCCCCGATCTGCGCTCGGGCAGCACCCGCGCCTGGTGGGACGTGCCGCCCGAGAATGTCTATGCATTCGCTTTCTACGTTTGGCAGCAGGTCCAGCGCTGGCCGACGGATGGCGAACAGGACTACCCGCGCAACCTCCACGCGCTGTCGGCGTATTTCACACCGGCCTGCCAGGCCTTCCTGCGCCAGGACTACGAGCACCGGCGCAGCAGTGGCGAACTGCGCCAGCGGGTGCGCGGCATCTACGAGATTCCGGGGCGCGGCTTTGGCGACAACCCCACGATGCGGGTAAAGACGGTTTCCAGCCGCGACTGGATCGTCACACTCGATGTCAGCGCGGACGAGTACTACGGCGCCGAGCAGGTCAAGCGGGCCTTGGTGCGCTATCCGCTGAAAGTGGTGCGGCTGGACGTCGATCCCCAGCACAACCCCTTCGGCCTTGCGCTGGACTGCTATGACGGCGCGCCGCAGCGCATCGAGGCACCGTCGCCGGCAGTGCCTCCGTCTGGCACGCCCGGCGGCGACCCTTCGCAGGGAGGCAATCCATGAAACACCACGTCTTCACCATCGCGGCGAGCCTGGCCCTTGGCTTCGGCCTGGTGCCGGACAGCCATGCCATCGAGATCCTGCGCTGGCAGCGGCTGCCGCTGGCCGTCCCGCTGGTCGTCGGCCAGGAGCGCGTGATGTTCATCGACCGCAACGTGCGTGTCGGCCTGCCCCCGAGCCTGGGCGAGCGGCTGCGCGTGCAGAGCGCGGGTGGAGCCATCTACCTGCGCGCCAGCGAGGCCATCGCGCCGACGCGGCTGCAACTGCAGGACGTGGAATCCGGCGCCATCGTGCTGGTCGACATCGCAGCCACGGACGCGCGGGAAGGCGAGCAGCCGCTGGAGCCTGTACGCATCGTCCTGCAGGACGCCGCCGCGGAGGCCAGCGGTGACACTGCCGCCGGTCCAACCCAAGCAGCGCAACCCGCGGGGAGTCGGCAAACGCCGATAACCGTTGTCCTGACGCGCTACGCGGCGCAGAACCTTTACGCACCGCTGCGCACCGTCGAGCCCGTGACCGGCATCGGGCGCGTGCCGCTGCGGCGCCCGCTCGCGCTGGACACACTGCTGCCAACGCTGCCGCTGAAGGCGCGGGCGCTGGCGGCCTGGCGACTCGAAGACCAGTGGGTCACCGCCGTGCGCCTGACCAACACCTCACCTCACCGTATCGATCTCGATCCAAGGGTGCTGCAAGGTGACTTCGTGGCCGCGACCTTCCAGCATCCCGACCTGGGGCCGGCGGGCGCTTCGACCGACACCACAGTGGTCTATCTGGTCACGCGCGGCCGTGGCCTGGCCGAGTCGCTGATGCCGGTGCTCAGCCCCATCGATGCCGGCACGAACTTGCCGCCGGCCGCCGCTGCGGGGAGGACGTCCGATGAGGAGTAATCCCCTGTTGAAGTGGCTGCTGATTCCGATGGCATTGTTGCTGGTGTTCGTCGGTGCCAGGTTGTTCTCGGGCAGTGACGCTGCGCCTGGCAAGCAGGATGTCCCGGGACAGCTCACTCCCGAAGAAATGAAGGCGCTCGGCATCGCGGGCGACACCCCGCGCGATACCGTCGCCACCCTGGTCGCGCAGGTCAAGCAGCTCCGCACCGAGCTGCAGACCGCGCTGAGCGACAACCGCCAGCACAAGGCGGAGAACGAGCGCCTGCGTACCCGCGAGGGTGCGATCGACCAGCGCATCCAGAACGCCCTCGACAGCGAACGCCGCCGCCTGGAACAGGAGCGAACCCAGGCCGCCAGCGACCGGCAGCAGACGCAAGGGCTGATGCAGGACTTGCAGCGCCGCCTGGACGGACTGTCCGGCAAGGGCGATGCCGCCGACCTGCCGATCGGCCTTGGACTGGACGGGCATGACGGCGGGCCGCTCAAGGATGGTGGCATGCGCTGGATCGAACCGGATGACGCCCGGCCCGATCCTAAGGGCGGTTCGGCCGGCGGCCAGCGCTTGCCGGGATTTCCCTCCAGCTTCGGCCCAGCCTCGCCGGGGCTGACGGCCGCGACGGAGGCCGTCAGCGACAGGCCGGCGCAGACCGTTGCCGGCACCACCCAGGCGGTCTATACGGTGCCCACCAACGCCACGCTGATGGGCTCGGTCGCCATGACCGCGCTGATCGGGCGCATTCCCATCGACGGCACCGTCAACGACCCGTTTCCCTTCAAGGTGCTGATCGGGGCCGACAACCTAGCAGCCAACGGCATCGAGATTCCCGACGTGGCCGGTGCGGTGGTCAGCGGCACGGCCTCGGGCGACTGGACGCTCTCGTGCGTGCGTGGGCAGGTCCGCTCCATCACCTTCGTGTTCAGCGACGGCACCATCCGCACGGTGCCGGAAGACGACGGCAAGCGCAGTCGAAGCCAGAACAGCACCAGTCTGCTGGATGGCCTGGGCTGGATCAGCGATCCCTACGGCATCCCGTGCGTCTCGGGCGAGCGCCGCAGCAATGCCCAGCAGTACCTGGGATCGCAGGCGTTGATCACCGCGGCCGGCGCAGGCGCCGCCTCGCTCATCAAGTCCGACAACGGCAGCGTGGCCGTGGTCGCCAACAACAGCGGTTCGCTGGGCACGGTCGGCATTTCGGGCAACGAGGCCATGGGCCGCATCCTGGCCGGTGGCGTGCGCGACATGGCCGACTGGGTCAACAAGCTCTACGGCCAGGCCTTCGCGGCGGTCTACGTGCAGCCCGGCGCCAGGGTGGCCGTGCACCTGGAGCAGCCGATCGCCATCGACCACGACGCCAAGGGGCGCCGGGTGAATCACCTCATGGGAGAAGCACATGCGTCGGACCTGGATTGACCGCCCCCTTGTCCTGCTCGCCGCCGCCGTTCTCGCAGGTTGTGCCACCAGCTCGGAAAAGCTGCTGCCCCGGGGCGAGCACACCATGCTGGACATCTGGCAGCACGAGACTGGCGGCTACAGCGGCGGCCAGGCCGGCCGCCTGCTGCTCGACGCACGCCAGGACCTGCGCCGTCCGCTGACCGACGCTGACACCCTCGCGGCGTCCGCCCGGAACGCGGCCTACACCCGCACGGCAGCGAACGAGATCCAGCGCCAGTTCCATCGACTGCCGAACCCCGATCTGGTGATGTACGTCTTTCCGCACCTGGCCGGCACCGACCCAGTACCGGTGCCCGGCTACAGCACCGTCTTCCCGCTCTACCAGCGCGTGCAGTACGCGATGCCCGGCGAGCGGCTGGAGGACTACTGATGGGCTGGCGACTGCCGTGGCCGCGTCGTCCGGCCCCCAGGCCAGTCCAGGCCGACATCGAGCCGGACGCCTGGACGCGGCATGTCGACCGCCTCGCTGCGCACGGCATCGACGCACCTGGCGCCGCCCTTGGGTCGAATCATCGGCGACCCGCGACGCGGGCCGACCACGCGGCGCTCTATGACGTGGCGCCGTCTTTCGCCGACCTGCTGCCCTGGGTCGAGTACCTGCCGGCCACGAAGAGCATGCTGCTCGAAGATGGCCAATCGGTGGCGGCGTTCTTCGAGTTGCAGCCGATCGCTACCGAAGGGCGCGAGACCGCCTGGCTGTGGCAGGCCCGCGATGCCTTGGAGAATGCGCTGCAGGACTCCTTCGACGAACTGGACGAGAACCCGTGGGTGGTGCAGCTCTACGCGCAGAACGAAGCCGATTGGGACCACTACCTGCGCACGCTGGGGGCGTACCTGCATCCACGCGCGCAGGGCAGCGCGTTCAGCGAGTTCTATCTGCGCTTCTTCGGGCACCACCTGCGCGCGATCGCGAAGCCGGGCGGCCTGTTCGAGGACACCACGGTCACACGCCTGCCGTGGCGCGGCCAGACCCGGCGCGTGCGCATGGTGGTTTATCGGCGCACCCCGGACGCCGCATCGGCCCGGCGGGGGCAATCGCCCGAGCAGGCCCTGGCGACGATTTGCGACCGCCTGGTCGGCGGCCTGTCGAATGCCGGCGTCAAGGCCCGGCGCCTTGGCGCGGCGGACATTCACGACTGGCTGCTGCGCTGGTTCAACCCGAATCCCGGCGCGCTGGGCAGCACGGCCGAAGACCGGGAACGCTTCTACGCGCTCGCCCGCTACCCGGAGGAACGGGAAGAAGGTGAGATCGAACTGGCCAGCGGCGACTTCGCACAACGCCTGTTCTTCGGTCAGCCGCGCTCGGATGTCGCCCGCGGCCTGTGGTTCTTCGACGGCATGCCGCACCGGGCTGTCGTCATGGACCGCCTGCGCTCGCCGCCCGCGACCGGACACGTGACCGGCGAGACGCGCAAGGGCGGCGATGCGATGAACGCGCTGTTCGACCAGATGCCTGAGGACACGGTGATGTGCCTGACTCTGGTCGCCACGCCGCAGGATGTGCTGGAGGCGCACCTCAACCACCTGGCCCGCAAGGCGGTCGGCGAGACGCTCGCCAGCGAACAGGCGCGCCAGGACGTGCAGCAGGCCCGCGGCCTCATCGGCAGCGCGCACAAGCTGTACCGGGGCACGCTGGCGTTCTACCTGCGCGGCCGCGACATGGCGCAGCTCGACGCCCGCGGCCTGCAACTGGTCAATGTCATGCTCAATGCGGGCTTGCAACCGGTGCGCGAAGAGGACGAGGTGGCCCCGCTCAACACCTACCTGCGCTGGCTGCCCTGTCTGTTCGACCCGGCGGCGGACAAGCGGCAGTGGTACACGCAACTGATGTTCGCGCAGCACGCGGCCAATCTGGCGCCGGTGTGGGGGCGCAGCCAGGGCACCGGCCATCCGGGCATTACCTTCTTCAACCGGGGCGGCGGCACGATCTCCTTCGATCCACTGAACCGGCTCGACCGGCAGATGAACGCCCACCTGTTCCTCTTCGGCCCCACCGGCTCCGGCAAGAGCGCCACGCTGAACAACATCCTCAACCAGGTCACGGCGATCTACCGGCCCAGGTTGTTCATCGTCGAGGCCGGCAACAGCTTTGGCCTGTTCGGTGACTTCGCCGCTCGGCTGGGCCTGAGCGTGCATCGCGTGAAGCTGGCACCCGGCGCGGGCGTGAGCCTGGCGCCATTCGCCGATGCCTGGCGCCTGGTTGATACACCGGGCCAGGTGCAGACGCTGGATGCCGACGCCCTGGACGAGGACGGCGACACCCATCCGGCCGACGACGGGGATGACCAGCGCGACGTGCTCGGCGAACTCGAAATCACCGCCCGGCTGATGATCACCGGCGGCGAGGACAAGGAGGAAGCGCGCATGACGCGCGCCGACCGCAGCCTGATTCGCCAGTGCATCCTGGACGCCGCCCAGCGCTGCGTGGCACAGGCGCGCGCGGTGCTGACCCGCGACGTGCGCGACGCGCTGCGCGAACGCGCCCGCGACGCCAACCTGCCGGATGCCCGGCGCGCGCGGCTGCTGGAGATGGCCGATGCGATGGACATGCTCTGCCAGGGCGCAGACGGCGAGATGTTCGACCGTCCGGGCACGCCCTGGCCCGAGGCGGACATCACCATCGTGGATCTGGCCACCTTCGCGCGCGAGGGCTACAACGCGCAGCTCTCCATTGCCTACATCTCGCTGATCAACACGGTGAACAACATCGCCGAGCGCGACCAGTTCCTGGGCCGGCCGATCATCAACGTCACCGACGAAGGCCACATCATCACCAAGAACCCGCTGCTCGCGCCCTACGTGGTCAAGATCACCAAGATGTGGCGCAAGCTCGGTGCGTGGTACTGGCTGGCGACGCAGAACATCGACGACCTGCCCAAGGCCGCCGAGCCCATGCTCAACATGATCGAGTGGTGGATCTGCCTGTCGATGCCGCCCGACGAGGTGGAGAAGATCGCCCGGTTCCGCGAACTTTCACCCGCACAGAAGGCGCTGATGCTGTCCGCGCGCAAGGAGGCGGGCAAGTTCAGCGAGGGCGTCATCCTGTCCAAGTCGATGGAAGTGCTGTTCCGCGCCGTGCCGCCCAGCCTCTATCTGGCCCTTGCGCAGACCGAACCGGAAGAGAAGGCCGAACGCTACCAGCTCATGCGCCAGTACGGCATCGGCGAACTGGATGCCGCCTTCAAGGTGGCCGAAAAGATCGACCAGGCGCGTGGCATCGCATCGCCGCCGCTGTCCCTGCCGAAATGACCGGAGCGCGTCATGTCCTCGAAGCAAACCACCTTGCCGAGCCGATCCCAGGCTATTCGCAAGCGCGCTGGGCGCCTGCCACGGCTGCCCTGGGTGGTCGCCGGCATCCTTGTAGCCGGCCTGCTGGGCTGGCTCCTGTACCGCACGCCCGGTGCGCCGGCACCACGCGCGGGGCCTGAGGCCGCGCAGGCGCATCCGGCCGGCCCACCCTGGCGTCACGGCCCAGCCGATGCGCGCTTCACGCTGACGCTGTACGCCGACCTGGAGTGTCCGTTTTGCAAGGCTTACTACCCGACCCTGATGGCCTGGATCGATGCCCATCCCGAAGCCAGCCTGCGGTGGCATCACCTGCCGCTGGCGATGCACGATCCCGAGGCGAGTCGGCTGGCCCGCGTGGCCGAGTGCGCAGGCGAAGCGCAAGGCCACGAGGCCTTCTTCGGTGCCATCGCCTGGCTCTACCAAAACACCCGGGGCGATGGCCAGGGGCTGCCCACCGATCAGGCCTGGCCAGGTCTGACGACCGCCATGCGGGCCTGCCTGGACAGCGATCGCCCCGCAGCCATCGTTCGCGCGCAGGCCGACGAGGCTGTGCGTAGCGGCATCAACGCCACGCCCACCGTGCGGCTTGACGACGGCCTGACGGGGAAATCGCTGCTGCTGCACGGTCCGGTCGAGGGCGATGCGCTGCTGTCGGCTCTGGACTTGGTCGCGTCGGAAGAAACTGTTGGACCCAAGGCATCCGAATCACCGAAAAGCGATGCCACTCTGACCGAGAGTCGAGCGAGATAGCATGATTGTCAAGGCGGCAACACTTCCCGCCCTGCCGGTTCATTCGCTGTTCTGCGGCTCGATAGCTGCGGCAATTCTTGCCAGTAGCTCGGAGCGGTCGAAATAGACCTCGTTGCGGCGAATCTTTCCTTGACCGTCCAGTTGCACCAGGCACACGCCAACCACGGTCAACACCTCACCGCCGACCGGGATTTCCGCGCGCCATTTGTTGAGGAAGCCATCCTCCATGGGGATGCCCTCGACCTGCGTCCAGACCCACGCCGGATTGCGCGCCAAAAGGCGCTCGAAATAGCCCAGCAACGCGGGCTTTCCCCGCAGCCCTTGGGGTACGGCAGGGTCGAGATAGAAGGCATCCTCGGAATAGAAGGCAGCCAGCCGCTGGGGATCGTTGCCGGTCCAGGCAGGCAGCCACGCCTGCGCAAAGCGCCGCGCTTGCCCCACATCGAGGGCGTTCATCGTGATGTATCGGGCCGGCCCGAGACGCGCGTCATCGGTGCGCCGCCTTGCGGGTACCGCTGTCGATGGCCTTGAGCAGCGCTGCACCAAGCACCGACTTGAGCACGCCGCCGATGACGAAGGGGGCCACGCCCACGGCGATGGCTTTCTGCACGCCAACCATCGCGGCCAGCCAGGCGCCGCCGAGCAGCAGGCACAGGGCATTGCCGATCAGCATCGCCGCGAAGGCCAGCACGACGCGCTCGCCTTGCCAGCCGCGTTCGACCAGCCAGCCGGTCAGCGCGCCGGCCACGGGAAAGGCCAGCAGGTAGCCACCCGTCGGTCCCAGGAAGCGCGCCAGACCTCCCGTGCCGCCGGCGAACACCGGCAAGCCGAGCGCGCCCTGGGCCAGCCAGACGAGGATCGTCAGGCCACCCAGGCGCCAGCCGTACAGTGCGCCGACCAGCGTAACGGCCAGCGTCTGCATGGTCATTGGCACCGGCACCATGGGCACGCTGACGTGGGACGACGCGGTGAGCACGAGGGTGCCGAACAGCACCGCCAGCACCTTGGTCGCGTTGGACTGTCCACGCAGCCAGCGGGTTGTGTCGAGGGGCCCGAGGGTTTGGGTCGAGGTTGGGGTCATGGGTTCTCCTTCATGAATGGCGGAACTGGCCGCCGAGCGCATCCTTGCGCGGACACCGGAAACGTCATCGATCCTGCTTGCCCTGCAGGCAGATCAGGGTCTGCTGGCCGAGCGCCACCTGGGCTCGTCCCTGTTCGGTGACGCCGAAGACTTCGAGCTGGCAGATGGTCAGGGTGCGTCCGGAGCGCACCACCGTACCGACCGCTTCAAGGTAGTCGCCCTGCGCGGGGGCGAGCAGGTTGATCTTGAACTCGACGGTCAGCACGGAGCTGTCCGGTGGAAACAGCGTGAAGCCCGCGTAGCCGCCGGCCGAGTCGGCGATGGCGCTGGTGCCCCCGGCATGGAAGTAGCCATGCTGCTGGGTGAGGGTTTCGCGGAACGGTAACCGGATGCTAACCCGTCCGCGCGCAACCTCGTGCAGTTCGGCGCCCAGGTGGTGCATCAGGCCCTGGCGGGCGAAGCTGTCGCGGACGATTCGCTCGACCTGGGGATCGAGCGGCAAGGAGGGAGCGGTTTGGTTCATGGCTCTAAGGTTCCTTTGCAGTGGAGAGGGGGTTGAATAGAGGTGGCCGCTTCTCCAGGAATGCCCGCATGCCTTCCTCTCGATCGGACAGCGAAAGGGTGCGGTGGAAGGCGGCCCGCTCGCGGCGCAGTCCTTCGTCCATGGGCAGGCTGGCGCTGGCACGCGCGGCCTGCTTGATCAGGACCAGCACCTCGCCCGACAGCGACGCCATGTCGGCGGCGAGCCGGCGGCCCTCTTCGAGCAGGTGATCGGGGGGCACGATGCGCGAGACCAGCCCGCTGCGTTCGGCCTCGCGGGCGTCCATGCGACGCCCGGTCAGCAGCAGGTCCAGCGCCTTGGCCATGCCGAGCAGGCGCGGCAGGCGCTGCGTGCCGCCCGCGCCGGGCATGGTGCCGACGCGAACCTCCGGGTGGCCGAACACGGCGTTCTCGGCCGCCAGCACGATATCGCACATCTCGACCAGTTCGCAGCCGCCGCCGAGCGCGAAGCCCTGCACCAGCGCCACCACGGGCTTGGGGAACGTGCCCAGCGGCGCGCAGCAACCGGCGAAGTCAGTAGCCCGCGCCTGCTCCGCGCTGATGCCCAGCATTTCCTTGAGATCGGCACCGGCCGCAAAGTGTTCGCCTTCGGCGCGCAGCAGGACCACCCGCACGGCGGCGTCGGCCGCCAGCCTGTCGAGGTGCGCGGCCATCGCATCGGTCAGTGAGCGGCACAGGGCGTTGCGGGCTGCCGGCCGGTCGATGACCAACTCGGCATAGCCGTCTGGGTGCGACGCGCATCGAATGAAATCGGAAGACATGGGTTCTCCTGCGAGGAACCGCCCGAAGTGCCGGGCCGTCATCGATTCGGCAGCGCCGGGCAGTACCCGAGAAGTCTGCTGCGCGATGACGCTTGCGGCCAAACGCGAATATCTCAGGTGGGACTGAAAATTTCTCGCTGGAGCAGTCGCCGACATCTTTGAAGAATGCCGGCCAACACATCGACAACGGAGGCGATTCCATGAAGGTTGTCCGTGGCCGGGAGGTCACCACCAGCAGACCCTGGGGTGCTGTCTCCATTGCCGAACTGTCCGGCCTATCCGTGAAGATTCACTGGACCGACCAGGCCTATCGCTGGCACATCAACGACGGCGAGGAGGTTTTCGTGGTCCTGGACGGCACGGTGGACATGCACCATCGAGTCGATGGGCGGGAGCAGGTGATTGAGCTGGGCGTCGGCGATGTCTTCTTCGCGGAAACGGGATGCGAGCACCGCGCGGTTCCTCGTGGCGAGGCACGCCTCCTGGTCGTGGAAAGGGTGGGCAGTCCGTAGGTGGCGTCGGGCGCCCACAGAAATCTCAACGCCGGCTGAAAAAAACTCGCTGGAGCCAACGCCTTGCCCGTCCCAGAATCGATTCGCGAACGGGCCTCGTCTTTCCCTCAACGCTCAGGTACTCCCCGTCCCAGCGAATTCCCATGGAACACACTGCCTTCGTGGCGCTGATCGTCTACGCCTTCGTCATGTCGATCACGCCCGGTCCCAACAACGTGATGCTGATGTCCTCGGGCCTGCTCTTCGGCCTGGGCCGAACCTGGCCGCACCTGCTGGGCATCCCCGCGGGCGTGATGGTGCAGCTCGGGATCACCGGCGCCGGCCTCGGTGCGGTGTTTGCCCTCGAACCTCGCCTGCAGGTCGCATTGAAGGTCGTGGGCAGCCTCTACCTGCTCTGGCTGGCCGCGCGCCTGTGGCGCGCGGCCGAACTGGAGGAGACCGAAGCCGGCCGGCCCATCGGCTTCATGCAGGCGTTGGCCTTCCAGTTCGTCAATCCGAAGGCCTGGCTGATCTCGGTGACGGTGGTGTCCACCTTCCTGCCGCCGGGCGAAGGCTACGCGCTGCGCCTGCTGGTGGTCAGCCTGGTGTTCGCCGCCATCGGACTGCCCTGCATGCTGGTCTGGGCCGCCTTCGGCGCTGGCCTGCGGCCCTGGCTGCGCGACCGCGCCGTTGCTCGCGCGATCAACCGTGCAATGGCGGCCCTGGCCGCCCTGACCGTTCTTCTCTTCTGGATCTGATGCCATGACGACACTCTCCCATGATCAACTCCGGGCCCATGCGCTGGCCTGGATCGACGACTGGAACCGGCGCGACGTGCCGGCGGTGCTGGCGGCCTATGCCGACGATGCACTGTTCGTGAGCGCGCTGGCGCAGCCCTATACCGGTGGCACGCGGGTACAGGGCAAGGACGCGCTGCGCCGCTACTGGCTGGCCGCGCTCGCCGACAGGCCGGACCTGCGGTTCGAACTCATCTCGGCCATCTGCGATGTCGAGGCGCAGACCGTCGTCGTCCATTACGTGGCGCAGGCCGACGGCAAGCGCACGCGCATGTGCGAGATCATGCGCTTCGAGAGCGGGCGGCAGGTCCATGGCGAGGCCCTGCACGGCGTCCCTGCCGAGGAGGGCACGCCATGACGGCACTGCTGCGCGCCGTCCAGACCGACGACGGCAACCGCTATGACTGGGGCGGGGTCTGCCTGGGCTGGCGACTGCTGGAACTGCAACACATGCAGGTGCGGCAGGAGTGGATGCCCGCAGGCGGCGCCGAAGCACCCCACTGGCACGCCAGGGCGCACCAGTTCTTCTACGTGCTCAGTGGCCACCTGCGCCTGAGCACGCCCGACCAGGACGTGCTGCTGGCAGCCCGTCAAGGCGTGCATGTCCCGGCCGGCACTCGCCACATCGCCGCCAATGGTGGCGACGAGGACGTGAATTTTCTGGTGTTCTCCAGCCCCAGCACGCAGGGCGACCGCATCGAATCGACCTCGGCCGCCGAACCGGATCGCCATCGCGACTCGGAGCCTGCATCATGACCGTTTTCGCCATTGCCCAACTCACCATCCACGACCGGACCGCCTACGACCGCTACCAGGCGCGCTTCATGGAGGTGTTCCGACACCACCGGGGACGTCTGCTGGCCGCGGACGAGCAGCCTCGCACCATCGAAGGCACCTGGCCGCACCAGAAGCTCGTGCTCATGTCCTTTCCCGACGAAGCCGCCTTCCATGACTGGGCGGAATCGGACGAGTACCAACGCATTGCCCAGGATCGCATGGCCGGCGCGCAGGCCGTGGTGCTGCTGGTCCAGGGTCTCGCTGTGAATGACTGAGCCCATCGACATTCGCGCCGCCGACGGCTATGCACTGGGTGGATTCGCCTGGCGCCGCCCCTGCGATCCACGACGCCCGCATCCGGTCGCGGTCATCAACGCTGCCACCTCGGTGCGCTGCCGGTACTACGGGCGCTTTGCCGACTGGCTCCACAGCCACGGATGGGACGTGGTGACCTACGACTACCGCGGCATCGGCGAATCGCGACACCGTGGGCTGCGTCGGCTGCAGGCCGACTGGATCGACTGGGGGCAGCACGATTTCGAGGGTGTGCTGCAGTACCTCGCCTGGCGATTCCCCAGCCAGCCGATCGACGTGGTCGGCCACTCCGCTGGGGGCTTCGTGATCGGGCTGGCCGCGTCCGCACACCGCGTGCGGCGCATCTTCACCATGGGGGCGCAGTACGCCTACTGGCGCGACTATGCGCCCGCCGCACGCCGCGCCATGTTCCTGCGCTGGCACGTGGCCATGCCGCTGCTGGCGCGGGTGCTTGGCTACGTGCCAGCCAAGCGCCTGGGATGGATGGAGGACACGCCCAAGGGCGTGGCACTGGACTGGGCACGCATGGGTCCCCGCTTCGAGGGCACGGTGCGCCGAGGTCGGGAGACACTGGAAGGCGAGCCCGAAGCCGAAATGCTGGCACGGCGCTTCGGCCAGGTGCGCGCACCGATCCTGGCGCTGGGCATCGAGGACGATCCGTTCGGCACGGTCCCGGCGCTGGACCGCCTGCTGGATTACTACACCGGCAGCGAGCGTCATCACCTGCGCTTGGCTCCCGCGGCCATCGAGCAGGCCGAAATCGGCCATTTCGCCTTCTTCCACGAGCGCTTCCGCGAGGCGCTGTGGCCCCTGGCGCTGGACTGGTTGCGTACCGGCGAGCCACCAACCCGCCCCCTCGGCGTACTGAAGCATCGACCTGCGGACGATCCGCAAGCAGCGGGAGCCACGACATGAACACGAACCCCGCCCCCTCGACAGCATCGGCAAACGAGCGCCGATCGCTCTGGATTCCGATCCTGGCCGGCGGACTGATCATGGGTTTGGCCCTCGGTGTACGGCACGTGCAAGGCTTGTTTCTGCTGCCGGTGACGATGGATCGCGGTTGGTCGCGCGAAATGTTCGGTTTCGCGATGGCGGTGCAGAACCTGACCTGGGGTCTCGCCCAACCCTTCACCGGGATGATTGCCGACCGCTACGGTTCGGCCAAGGTCATCGGGGGCGGGCTCGTGTTCTATGCGCTGGGGCTTTTCTTCATGGTTCAGGCGCACAGCCACGTGGCCTTTGTTCTGGGCGCTGGCGTGTGCGTCGGCATCGCGCTGTCGGGCACGGCATTCGGTGCAATCTACGGCGCGCTCAGCCGCCTCGTGCAGGCTGAGCGCCGCAGTTGGGCACTGGGGCTGGCCGGCGCCATCGGTGGCCTCGGGCAGTTCGCCATGGTCCCGGTTGCGCAGGCCTTGATCGGCGGTTGGGCCTGGACGGGTGCACTGCTGATTCTGTCAGTGGTCATGGCGTTGCTGCTGCCGCTGGCGTTCCCGATGCGCGACGCAAGCATCTCGAACGCGGTGGTCGGCACGGAGCTGTCGATGAAGGCGGCGATCGGTGAAGCCTTCCGCCACCGCGGCTTCTGGCTGCTGAACCTGGGCTTCCTGGCCTGTGGCTTCCAACTCGCCTTCATCGCCACGCACCTCCCAGCCTACCTGCTGGACCGGGGCCTGGCCGCCACCGATGCCGTCGCCGCGCTGGCGATCATTGCGCTGACCAATGTGGCCGGCACCTACCTGCTGGGGCTTTGGGGTGGCACGCTGCGCAGGAAGTACCTGCTTGCAGGCCTGTACCTGGCGCGCACGGTGGCGATGGCCCTGTTCGTCCTGCTGCCGCTCAGCACATGGGGCGTTTACCTGTTCGCTGCAGTGATGGGGTTCCTCTGGCTCGGAACGGTTCCGCTGACCAATGGCCTGGTGTCTCAGATCTTCGGCGTGCGCTACATCACCACATTGTTCGGTTTCGTCTTCTTCGGCCACCAGTTGGGATCATTCTTCGGTGTCTGGCTTGGTGGCCGCATGTTCGAGGCTACTGGGTCGTACCTGAGCATCTGGCTGCTGGCGATTGCGCTGGGCCTGCTGGCGACGGTTCTGCACTGGCCGATCGACGACAGGACCATCGTTCGCGCCGATCCACGGTTGGCGACTTCATGAGGCAAGGCCGCGAATGGTTGAAACGTTGGGCACCGCTGGCTGTGCTGCTGGCTGCGGGCGTGCTGGTGTTCCGCGCCTGGCTGTCGATGGAACTGCTGTGGGTGTGGTTGGAGCAGTGGTCCTTCTGCGGGTGAGCGGGACCTGACGAGAACTTCGCACGACCATGAGCGCTGATCGTGTCGCTGACTGGCCAAGGTCAAGTGGCTGGCTGTTGCCTCAACCACGCGACGACATCGTCGGCATTCCGGTCCGGCGGGAACACAGGATAGAACACATGCTCGATCACGCCATCGCGCGCAATCAGGGTCAGTCGCTTGAGCAGCGCCAGGCCTTGCACCTCGAAGACCGGCAGACCGAGCGCGGTTGCGAATGAAAGGCGATGGTCGGACAGCAACGGGAAAGGCAGGTGCAGGCGCGCCACCGCCTCGCATTGGTACGCGGTGTCCTGCGTGGACACGCCGAACAACTGGGCGGCGCCCAAGGACTTCAGTTCGGCGAAATGATCCCTGAAGGCACAGGATTGCGGGGTGCAGCCCCGTGCTCCTGGAATCTCGTCCCAGCCTGGAGGCAGTGCGACATCTGGCCGGCCCGTCATCGGGAAGAGATAAAGCACCGTGCGTCCGCGCAGGCGCGAAGGATCGACACGGCCACCATCCGTCGATGCCAGTTCAAGCGTGGGCAGGCGCATGCCCGTCAGGTGGCGGGCGCCGCCATCATCCTCCGGCTGCGGAAGACGCGACCAATCGACCTGCTGCAGGTTATTCATGGCTTCACCACCGCTCGCTACCGGCCAGCCAAAGCACGTAGCTCTTCCAGCCGGCGGGTTCGGCGAAGCGCGCGTAGGCCCGGATGGCATCGGGGTTGTCCTCGGGGACCAGCCAGCGCAGATGGATCCAGGCGCGTGATCGACCGGTATCGGCGATGGCCGCGATGAGCCGCTGAGCGAGTCGTTTTCCGCGCGCGGCGGGCAGGACGTACAGGTCGTCGAGCTGGCCCGACCGCCCTCCGGAGATCGCCTCGGGCAGATCGAAGAACACTGCGAAGGCGACGAGTTCGTCGCCGAGAAAGCCACCCAGCACTTCCGCGATCGGATCGGCGATCAAGGCATTGGCATGAGCCAGTGCATTCGCCCCGGCGCCTTGCCCGTGGCGCATCTCGTCGCCATAGGCGGCCAGCAGGGAGGCAAGCGCAACGGCTTCATGGGCAACGAGCCGTCGAAGCGTCACATCGTCATCCGGCGGTGCTTTCTGGTCTTTCGGATATGCGGTATTCATACGTGTCTATGCTGTCCGCGCTTCTGGGTTCCGAGTTCCGCTTTCCGACTGACATTGCTCGCGCAGCCAGCCGCGCAGGTTATCCAGCCGTCGATCCTCGGATAGCGCCTCGGGATAGACGAGCCAGAAGCCGACACCCGCGCTCACGGGGTGGTCGAAGACCGAGGCCAGGCGTCCGAGCCGGACGGCACTCTCGGCCAGTTCGCAGACGGCGATCGACACGCCAGCCCCATCGGCGGCCGCCTGCATCGTCAGGCCGCCCGAATCCACGCGGGTCACGACAGCCGGCTCGAACGGCCCGCCGGGCAGGCTGTCCATCCAGCGCTGCCAAGTGAGGCAATGCCGCGAAACGAACAGGTTGGCGCGCGCGACCTGCTTGAGGCGTTCCCGGCGCGAGCCGGTGGCAAAGCCCGGGCGCGCGTACAGATCGATGGTGGCCTCGAACAACAGGTCGGCCTGCAGGCCGGCCCACTGGCCGTCGCCATACCAGATGCCGGCATCGGCCACGCCGGCGGCCAGATCCACGTCGTCCTGCGTGGTGGAGATGTCCAGCGAGAAGCCGCGCCGCTCGAACGGATACAGGCTCAGGCGGGGCGACAGCCAGTTGGTCGCGAAGGTCGGCAGCATGTTCACGCGCAGGGGCCCGTCGCGCCGCTCCTCGCGCAAGCTGCTCACGCCCTCGGCGATCAGGGCGAAACCCTCGTTGAGGCTAGGTGCCAGCCGGCGGCCGGCGCTGGTCAATTCCAGCCGCGTACCGATGCGGCGCAGCAGTTCGACGCCGAGCATGTCCTCCAGCGTGCGCAACTGGTGGCTGACCGCCGAGGGGGTGACCGCCAGTTCCAGGGCCGCGTCCTTGATCGAGAGATGGCGCGCCGCAGCCTCGAAGGCGCGCAAGGCATTCAACGGGACAGGGATGCGCATGGGGGATTCACCCTCCTGGAAGTCATTGGTCGTTCATGGACTCATTAAACCGGAAATCGTCGTCTCCACGCTCGCCGACACGAGGACCAAAACTCAGCATCGTCTGAGATTTGCTCACTCGTGCCGACGGCGAACCGGCCGCACACTGACGCCATCGACAACCTGTACAGCGGTGCGCACCATGCTCAATTCCCTTGACGATCGCGATGGCCTGATCTGGCTCGATGGCGAGCTGCTGCCCTGGCGCGAGGCGCGCCTGCACGTGCTCACGCATGCGCTGCATATGGGCGGGGCCGTCTTCGAGGGCATGCGCGCCTATGGCGGTCATGTCTTCCTCAATGCGCCTCACCTGGAACGCTTCCAGCAGTCCGCCGCGCTGCTGGACTACCACCTGCCGTGGTCGCAAGGCGAACTGACACAGGCCATCGAGGCGGTGCTGTGGGCCAACCAGCTCGACGACGCCTACATCCGCCCGGTGGCCTGGCGCGGCGCGGAGAGTGTTTCCATCGCTTCGCCGCGCGCCCGCATCCACGTGGCGATCGCGGCCTGGGACTGGCCCACGGCGGCGTCCCAGGGCCGCGCCGAGGAAGGCATCCGGCTGCAGCTGGCGAGTTGGCGGCGTCCCCGTCCTGACACCGCACCCACCGCGGCCAAGTGCTCGGGGCTGTACATGATCGGTACCCTTGCGCGCCATGCCGCCGCAGCGGCGGGCTGCGACGACGCACTGCTGCTCGACAGCGAAGGCCGGGTCGCCGAGACCACGGCAACCAACCTGTTGATGGTCCATGACGGGGTGCTGGTGACCCCATTGCCGACCTGCTTCCTCGACGGCATCACCAAGCGGCACGTGATGGGACTGGCGCGCCAGCGCGGGCTGCGGGTCGAGGAGCGGACCGTGACGCTGGACGAACTGCGCGCCGCCTCCGAGGTATTCACCGCCGGCACCTCGGTCGAACTGCAGCCGGTGGTGGCGCTGGTCGAGGATGCGGCGACCACCGAATGGCCCGTGGGGCCGGTGACGCGACAACTGATCCGGGACTTTCGCGCGTCCGTGACCGAGGCGAGCCAGGTCGGCCGGACGCTGCGGGAACGGGAGACCGGCTTGTTGGAACGGCGCCCGTGGCCCGCTCGCGTCGCCTCCGCCTTGCAGGCGCCGTAGCGCGCCATGGACCGGTACGCAGACGGACCCGCGAGAGGACAGGCACGATGCCATGCAGACTGGCTTCATACACGCCCCAGACAGTCGCGCAGTTGCGCGGCAAAGCGCGCCGCGTCCCCGGGTTCGAGCGTCGAGACCGTGACTCGCAGCGCGGGGGCCGCGGGCGCGATCGCGAAGGCATCGCCGGTTCGCACGGCCCAGCCGCAGCGTGCGAGGCTTTGCGCGGTGCGGTGAACGTCACGGTCTTCCGGCAACGGAATCCACACATTGAACCCGTCGCAGGGCTGCCTGGCGGCGATGCCCACGGCGCCGAGTGCATCGATCAGGGCCTTGCGACGCATGGCGTAGGCGGTCTTGGCCGCATGCAGGCGCGCCGTGGCCGCGTCGGATCCGAGCAGGCCGCGCACGGCCGCCTGCAGCAGGTGGCTGACCCAGGTCGTGCCGGGAGCCAGTCGCATGCCGAGCCTTGCGGCGGTCCCCGCATCGGTAGCGATGAAGGCCAGCCGCAGGTCCGGGCCGAAGCCCTTGGACACGGAGCGCACCAGCGCCCGCCGCGTGGTGGCCGCGGGCGCGATAGAGAAGTACGGCGTCTCGGCCAGCAAGGCGAAGTGGTCGTCCTCGATCACCAGCACGTGCGGATGGCGGGCGAGCACGCGGCGCAGTTCGCGGGCGCGCTGCTCGCTCAGGCCGCAGCCGGTGGGGTTTTGCGCCCTTGGTGTGCACAGCACCGCCTGGGCGCCATTGGCCAGCGCCGCTTCCAGCGCCTGCGGGCGCATGCCGTTCGCATCCATGGCCACGGGCACCGCTGCCAGGCCCGTGCTGTGCAGGATGTTGAGGCTGCCGAGGAAGCACGGGTCCTCCACCGCCACCTTGTCGCCGGCGACGAGGTAAGCAGCCAACAGACGCTCGATCGCATCGACCGCACCATGCGCCAGCACCAGACCGTCACCCTCCCGGAGATCCGCTCCGAACCACTGCCGCGCCAGCCGTTCGAGTGCTGGGTCGAGTACAGGCTGGCCATACAGCGCGGGCCGGTAGCCGCTGGCTGCCAGCGCCTGCAATGGATCGGGCAGCCAGGCCGGGTCCGGATTGCCGCTGGCCAGATCCGCCAGCGCCGAGCCGGGCTGCAGGCCCTCCTGCTCACCGAGACGCGCCGCTGGCCGGATCACCGTTCCGTTGCGCCCCAGCGTCTCGGCAATGCCTGCGGCCACCAGCTTCCGGTACGCGGCGGCGACCGTGTTGCGGTTGACGCCCAGTTGATCGGCCATCTCGCGCACGGACGGCAGTGTCTGGCCCGCGGCAAGCTGGCCCGCATGTGCCTCGCGGCGAATGCGCTCAAAGATGTCCGATGCGGTCTTTTCTGCCATTCCCGTTTGTCCCGTGACAATGTATATTTTGTCCTATGACAATGTTAGCAGCACGGAGAACCCCTTGTCCATGAACGCGCAGACGCATCCCTGGCCCACCGCACACAGCGTCGAGGACTTTCGGCGCAATCTGGCGGCGGTGCATCGGCGCATCGCCGATGCCTGCTCCCGCGCGGGACGCGATCCGTCCGATGTGCGCCTGCTGCCGGTTAGCAAGACCGTGCCGGAGGAGCGCATCCGTCTGGCTTACGCCGCCGGCTGCCGCGACCTGGGTGAGAACAAGGTGCAGGAGGCGCAGCGCAAGGCCGAAGCGATGGTGGATCTCGCCGACCTGCGCTGGTCGGTCATCGGCCACCTGCAGACCAACAAGGCCAAGGTCGTGGCACGCTTCGCCAGCGAGTTCCAGGCCCTGGACAGCCTGCGTGTGGCGGAGGCGCTGGACCGTCGCCTGCAAGCCGAAGGGCGCGCACTGGATGTGTTCGTGCAGGTCAACACCTCGGGCGAGGCCAGCAAGTTCGGCTTGCCGCCTTCCGAGGTGGCCGGCTTCGTCCGGGCGCTGCCGGGCTTCTCCACCCTGCGCGTGCGAGGCCTGATGACACTGGCGCTGCTGTCGGCCGATCCGGCGCGGGTCCGTCCCTGCTTCGTGCTGTTGCGCGAACTGCGTGATCGGCTGCGCCAGGAGGCGCCGGCGGGCATCGGCATGGACGAACTGTCGATGGGGATGTCCGGCGACTTCGAGCTGGCCATCGAGGAAGGCGCCACCGTCGTGCGCGTCGGCCAGGCCATCTTTGGCGCTCGCGCGACGCCGGACAGCCATTACTGGCCCGACGACGACCGGGCTGCGACATCGACCGCATCGGAGCAGACCGCATGAAGACCGCCCTGGCCCTGCGCCACATCCATTTCGAAGACCTCGGCACGCTCGAACCGCTGCTGCGCGAGCGTGGATTCGACGTGCGCTACCTCGACCCCACGACGGACGACCTGGCCGGTGAGGAGGCCGCGGCAAGCGATCTTCTCATTGCACTGGGTGGGCCGATCGGCGCCTTCGACGAGCGGGCCTATCCCTTTCTTGCCGACGAACTGCGTCTGCTCGAACGGCGCTTGGCCAGCGGCCGGCCGCTGCTCGGCATTTGTTTGGGCGCGCAATTGATCGCGCGCCTGCTCGGCGCCGCCGTCGCCCCCATGGGCTTCAAGGAGATCGGCTTCGGCGCGCTGACGCTGACGGATGCGGGCCGCCGCTCGGTGCTGGCACCGCTGGCCGGCGTGCCGGTGCTGCATTGGCACGGCGACCGCTTCGAGCTGCCTGAGGGCAGTGAACTGCTGGCGAGCACCGAAAGCTGCGTGCAGCAGGCCTACGCGGTCGGCAACCGGGTGCTGGGTCTGCAGTTCCACCTGGAAGCCGATGCCAGCCGAATCGAACGCTGGCTGGTCGGCCATTGCTGCGAGCTGGGCCAGGCCGGCGTCGATCCGCGCACGCTGCGCGCGGATGCCGAGCGGCATGGGGCAACGCTGAAGGCTGCGGCCCACCGCACGATCGGCGCGTGGCTGGACCGGCAGCAGGACACGGGGGGGCGTCCTGAATGACGGTGACCCAACCTGTGCCCATCGATGTCATCAGCATCCAGTCCCAGGTGGTCTACGGGCGGGTCGGCAACAACGCGGCGATTCCCGCGTTGGAAGCCTGCGGGCTGCTTACGACCGCGGTGCCGACCGCGCTGCTCAGCAACACCCCGCACTATCCCTCGGTCCATGGCGGTGCGGTGCCCGACGCGTGGTTCGCTGGCTGGTTGGATGACCTGGAGGCGCGCGGCATCCCCGCGTGCGCTCGCGTTGTGCAGGTCGGCTTCCTCGGCGCGCCGTCGCAGGCACGGATCCTCGCATCCTGGTGGTCGACGATGCGCGAGCGCCACCCGCAACTGCGCCTGCACCTGGATCCGGTCATTGGCGACTACGACCAAGGCGTGTATGCGGCGGCTGGCATGGCCGAGGCCTGGCGCACGCTGCTGATTCCAGAAGCCCACGGCCTCGTCCCCAATCGGTTCGAGCTGGAACAGGTCACCGGCAGAACGCTGCAGGGTCTGGCGGATTGCCGCGAGGCTGCCCGTGCGCTGTTGCGCGGCCCCACCCAATGGGTGGCGGTGACCAGTGTCCAGGATGATCCTGAAAGCGCCGTCGTCCAGACGCTGCTGGAGACGCGAGAGGGGGTATCGCGCCTCTTCGAGCATCCCCGCGTGCCCTGCGTGGTGAAAGGGGCCGGCGACTACTTCGCCGCGCGCCTGACCGGCCATTGCCTGCTTGGCATAGAGATGCCTCAGGCCGTCGAGCGCGCCTGCGGCGAAACCGCCGAGCAACTGACCCGCACCCGGCGCCTGGGCTGGGAGGAAATGGCCATCCACGCTATGGCCGGGAGCGTCCGGCCATGAATGCCTACCGCCTCGTGATTTCCCGGCATAGCCGGCTGCTGGGTCAGTTCGACAGCGAAACGCCCTGGGCGGGCGACGCGATCCGCGACCTGCTACAGCGACTTCCCGAATGCGATGGCTATCGCACCGAACTGTTCGTCGCGCGCGAAGAGCGCCGATTGCTCGAAAGCGGTCCTGGCGGCCTGAAGGTCCTCGGCCGCGAGCTCTTGTTCCAACCCTTGCCGATCACGGCGCTGCTGTCTGGCACGGCGCCCGAGGAGCCGCTCGCGTGAATCAAGCTCCCGGCCTCATGTACGCGTAGGTGGCGCGATGGAGCTGCGACACCTGCGCTGTTTCGTGGCAGTGGCCGAGGAACTGCACTTCACGCGTGCGGCGGTGCGGCTCCATATCGAGCAGTCTCCGCTGTCGCGCACCATCCGGGAGCTGGAGTCTGACCTCGGCGCCACGCTGTTCGAGCGCAATCGGCGCGGCACCCAGCTCACCTGGGCGGGCCAGGTCCTGCTGGAAGATGCCCGCCGCGTGTTCGCGGTGCTGGAACAGGCACGAACCAACGTCCGGGCCGCCGCCACGGGCTATCGCGGCATGCTGCGCCTCGCGCTGTCGGACGGTATCGCGCAGACACGCCTCGCGGCACTCCTGGCCCTGTGCCGGGAGGAGGAGCCCGATGTGGAAATCCGCCTGTTCGAGACGCCGCTCGCATCGCAAGTGCGCGGGTTGCGCGACGACACTTTCGATGCCGGGTTTGCGCAGTCTGACGAGGCTGGAGAGGGCATCCTGTGCGAGGCGGTCTGGTCCGATCCCATCCTGGTGGCCATTCCGACGCGCCATCCTTTGCTGGCCTTCAGGCAGGTCCCTCTGGATGAACTGCTGCGCTATCCCCTGATCAAGTGCCACCCGGAAACCTGCGAGGGTGCGTACCGGCAGATCAAACGGCTGCTCCGGACGGCCGCCATCCAGCCCCGGATCGCAGAGCGGGTCGCGACACTGGAATTGATGCTGACGCTGGTGGCCGCGGGCTACGGACTGGGTTTCGCCACGGCGGCGCAGATTTCGGTCTGCCGTCATCCCGAGGTCATTGCGCGGCCCCTGTCGGACCCGTCGGCATGCATGACCACCTACTTGTTGCGGCCGGACAGTGAGCCCTCGGAACCGCTGCAGCACTTCATCGAACGCGCCATGCTCTCGCGCGACGACAGTCCCGCCGTCGATCCGATCTAGCCCTGGGCAACCGCGTTCCTCGCAGCGCAGACCTTCGTCGGGGACGCCGCGCAGGTGCCATGGCAAGCCATGGGCGACCGAGCGGCTGAACGTGCCGCCGCGTCTACAGATGCAGGGTGCCGCTGGCGACGGTCACGGCCTGGCCACCGACGCGCACCGTCAATTCGTCGCCGTTTCGGGTCCATTCGACGTGGATCAGGCCATCGCGTCCCATCTCGATGCCTTGCTCCGCAAGGTAGCCACCCTGGAGAGCCGATGCGTGCCGGTGCCTTGCCAGGAATGCCGCGACACACCCGTTTCCAGACCCGCAGACGGGGTCCTCGGCCACGCCTTCGCCTGGCGCAAACGTGCGCAGGCGCAAGCGTACCGGCGCGTCGGCCTCGTGCTCGGCAAAGACGGTCACGCCGACGGCACCCGATGCGCGGCAGCGTTCGGCGATGCGAGGCAGGTTGGGACGCAGCGACGCCAGGGCGGCGACGCTGCGCAGCTCGGCGATCAGCCACGGGATGCCGGTGGAGACGACTTCTACCGGCATCGCGGCCAGCATGTTCGCATCGCAGCCCAGCAGGGCCGACATTTCCCCAGGACCGATGGCCGTGTTGCGGAACTGCGGGCTGGCCTGGGTCATCCAGTAGATCGGCGAGCCCTCGGTCGGAACGACTTCGACAGGCACGATGCCGATGCCGCAGGCCTGCCGCAGCAGACTTGCATCGACCAGATCGCCACGGTGCGCACGCACCGCGCTCGCAGTGGCGATGGTGGGGTGCCCCGCGAACGGCAGCTCGCTGGAGGGCGTGAAGATGCGCACCCGATAGTCGGTGTCGGGCGATTCCGGGGCCAGCACGAAGACCGTCTCGGACAGGTTCATCTCGCGCGCGATCCGCTGCATGGTCCGCGCATCGAGGTCGTCGGCATCGAACACGACGGCAGCCGGGTTGCCCCTGAGCGGCTGGCTCGTGAACACATCGACTTGCAGGAAGGATTTGTTCATCGCTTCTCCAGGTTCGGTCGCACCGCCTGTGCTCGGTTGCGTGCGCGTGGCCGGGAATGAATCACGCGGCCAGGGCCTTGGCGCCGCTCGACGGTCTCCACAAAAGAATCCATGCGGCGAATCCGAGGAAGCCGATGCCCGCCAAGCGCGTGCAGCGCTGGCGCCAGACGGAAGTGCCCAATGCTCCCCGCACCCGGCTTGCAATGGCGGCATAGCCGGTCAAGGTGGCGCCGCTGAGGATCACGAAGATCGCGGTCAGGCCCATGAACTGAGGGATGAGCGCCTGGTCGGCCCGGATGAACTGGGGGAAGAAGGCGGTGAAGAAGAGGATCGACTTCGGATTGGATGTCGCCACCAGGAATCCTTCCTTCGCCAGCGCGAAGGCCTGCACCGGCCCTGCGTCATGGGCACCGGCGTCCGGCGGCCGTGTGTGTCTGCCCTGCACAAGCAGGCGAAGACCGAGGTACGCCAGGTAGGCGGCGCCGGCCAGCCGCAGTGCGGTCATCGCGTGGGCGGATGCAAGCAGGAACAGGCCGACGCCCCACGCGGCCGCCGCGGAAACCACGAGCAACCCCAACATGTTGCCCAGCGTCGACCACAGGCTCGCGACCACGCCCTGGCGAGCGCCATTGCGCATCGCCAGCAGGATGGCCGGGCCGGGCGTAAGGATGGACAGCCAGGCCGCCAGGACGTAGGAAATCAGGAGCGGGATATCGGACATGGCGAACTCGGGGGGCTTCTTCGTCGGTTGTGAAGGAAGTGCACTTCGACGATAGCCAAGGCCATTCCAGCTGACCATTGAGCTTTTCTCGACGCTTGCTGAGACCTTCTCACTCGGCAATTCGACGCATCGGTCTTAAGGTTTCCAGCCAGACAACCTCACCCCGGATATCCGCGCACGCCACCATGAGCCACCTTCAGACCGTTCGCCTCTTGATGCTTCCCGGTATCGGCAATTCCGGGCCGGAGCATTGGCAGACGCGCTGGGCGTCGCGCCAGGAGCATGGCCGGCGATTCCAGCCTGCCGACTGGGACAGGCCGGACCTGGCCGACTGGCTGCAGGCACTCGATGCGGCTATCGACGAGTGCGGTGCGCCCGTCGTCTTGGTCGCACACAGCCTTTCGTGCCTGCTCGTCGCGCACTGGGCATCGCGGCCGGGAATCGGAGAAGACATCCAGCATCGGATCGCCCAGGTCCGGGGCGCCTTCCTGGTTGCCGTCCCTGACCCCGGCGCACCGGCGTTTCCAGGCGAGGCGAGCGAGTTCGGCCCGCCACCGACCGAACCCCTGCCGTTTCCCGCACTGGTGGTCGCCAGCAGCGACGACCCCTATGGCTCGCCGGAGCACGCCCGGCGCATGGCCATGGGTTGGGCAGCGGGATGCTTGGAAGTCGGCGCCCTCGGGCATATCAATGCCGCCAGCGGCGTGGGCGACTGGGACACCGGCTGGCATCTGCTGCAGGCATTCGGAGCGGGGCTGCGCGTCCAGATGCCGGCATCGAATCGACGGGGAGCATGAGCATGCGCGCGTACCGCTACCTGACCGGCATCGACGACGCGGCGTTCT
Source organism: Pseudomonas sp. Con_6 (assembly GCF_059379395.1). NCBI lineage: Bacteria > Pseudomonadati > Pseudomonadota > Gammaproteobacteria > Pseudomonadales > Pseudomonadaceae > Pseudomonas > Pseudomonas sp. Con_6. The sequence goes on from NZ_CM182011.1 coordinate 1,456,242, forward strand.
GCCACCGCGTCACCGCGGCCCTGAACAGCGGCTGGGAGCTGTATGGCGCGCCGAGCCTGACCTACGACGCGGCGCGTGGCGCAGTGATCTGCGGCCAGGCCATCGTCAAGACCATCGAATCGACGACGTACAGCGAGTCACTGGACTTGTCTGTGCTCTGACGGAGATCCCCCAATGGATGCATCGACTGCGATCCTGGGCTTCACGCTGACGGCGCTGCTGCTCACCTTGACCCCCGGCCTGGACACGGCGCTGGTACTTCGCACGGCCGCTGTGGAAGGGGGGCGCAAGGCGATGAGGGCGGGCGGCGGCATCGTGACCGGCGTGCTGATCTGGGGGCTGATCGCAGCCCTCGGGCTCGGCGCGGTGCTCGCGGTCTCCCGACTCGCCTACACCCTGCTGCAGATCGCGGGCGCGGCCTATCTGCTCTGGCTCGGCTGGAAGCTGATCTCTGGCGCGCTCAAGAGCCGGCCGACGCTGCCCGCAGACGATCCGCCGCTCGTGCGTGGCGAGCGCTGGTTCCTGCGCGGTCTGCTGACGAATCTGCTCAATCCCAAGGTCGGGGTGTTCTACGTGAGCCTCCTGCCACAGTTCGTTCCCGCCGATGTGCCGGTGGTCGCGTTCAGCGTGCTGTTGGCCGGCATCCACGCCGCGATGGGACTGCTCTGGTTCGCCGCACTGGTGCTGGCCACGCGGCCCCTGGCACGCTGGCTGCGCCGGCCCACGGTGATGCGCTCGCTCGATGCGCTCACCGGCCTGGCACTGATGGGGTTTGGCCTGCGTCTGGCCCTGTCCAGGCCGACGAGCTGAGGTGCGAGCGGCATGGACATCGGAACCTTCCTGCTGCTGGCCGGTGCCGGCATGATCGGCGGCATCTGCAATGCGGTGGCCGGCGGCGGCACATTCTTCACCTTTCCCGCGCTGCTGGCTGCCGGCGTACCACCCGTGGCGGCCAACGCCACCAGCGCGGTGTCGATCTGGCCGGGGCATGCGAGCAGTCTGCTCGGCTATCGCAGCGAACTCGGGCGCCACCGCGCCGCGTTGCGGCGCAGCCTGCCCGTGGTCGGTGCCGGTTCGCTGGTGGGCGCCGCACTGTTGGTGTTCACCGGAGATGCACAGTTCAGCCGTCTGGTGCCGTGGCTGATCCTCGTCGCGACCGTTCTGTTCGCCCTGGGGCCCTGGCTGCGCCAGGCCATCGAGCGGCATGCTCGCGGTCAGGTGCCGCACCTGGTGGCGGCGGGGGCGGAGTTCCTGACCGCACTCTATGGCGGCTACTTCGGCGCCGGCCTGGGCATCATGCTGATGGCGATCCTGACCTTGCTGGGTGTGCGCGATGTCCAGGAGGCCAACGCCGTCAAAAATGCGATGGCTACCGTCGTGACCAGTGCCGCGGTGATGCTCTTCGTCGCCACCGGGTCCATCGCCTGGACGCAAGGCAGTGCGGTCCTGCTGGGCGCGATCGTGGGGGGCTATACCGGCGCGCGGTTGGCGCGCTGGATTCCGCCGCTGGCGCTGCGTTGGACGATCGTGGCGACCGGCCTGGCGCTCTCTGCGTACTTCGGGCTGAAGGCGGGCGCATGATGGATCGCTTGCAGCGGGCGCGCGACGCCCACGCCTGTGCGAATACGGCGCTCCCCGGCATCGCCAATGGCGCGCGATGCTGCTTTCCGCGGTCCGCTGCGTTTGCGGACAACGCGGCGCCGACCCTGCCTCCCGCCTGGATCTGCCAACCCGACTCGGCCGACGGGGTAGCGTGTCGATTTAGTTGGCGAACTTTCTGTGAGGAGTCCATTCGATGAATCCACTCGATGCACTGACTGCGCTCTGGTCGCTGGGCGGGCTGCCGCCGCAGGCGCTGGCCGGGATCGCGCTGACGGGCAGCGACCCGGTGTTCCCCTCGTCCTTCGCCGTCGGCACCGCCGCGCAGACCAGCATTGCCGCGGCTGCGCTCGCCGCCTGCGAACTCGGCCATGAGCGGGGTGCTCCGCGCCAGCGTGTCGCCGTGGACATGGCTCACGCCGCCGCCGAATGCACCGGCTGGTTCACGCTCGACGGCCAGGAGCCCGAGCTGTGGGACCCGTTCGCCGGCCTGTACCGCTGCGCCGATGGCTACGTGCGTGTACACACCAACTTCCCGCACCACCGCGATGGCGCGCTGCGCCTGCTGGGCCTGGACCCCGCAACTGCCACACGCGCCGACGCAGAGCAGGCCCTGCGGGGTTGGAAGGCGCTGGACTTCGAGCAGGCCGCGGCCGACCACGCGCTGGTGGCCACGGCGTTGCGCAGCTTCGCCGAGTGGGATGCCACGCCCCAGGGTCAGGCGGTGGCCTCGCAACCCTTGATGACCATCACCCGAATCGCCGATGCGCCACCGCGCGCACTGCCGCCTCTGGCGGCCGATGAGCGGCCGCTCGCCGGCCTGCGCGTGCTCGACCTCACGCGCATCCTGGCCGGCCCCGTCGGTGGGCGGGCGATGGCGTCGTTCGGCGCGGACGTGATGCTGGTCAACTCACCGAACCTGCCCAACATCGCCGCTATTGCCGAAACCAGCCGCGGCAAGCGCTCGGCGCACATCGACCTGCGCAGCGATGCCGGGCGCGAAGCGCTGTGGCAGCTCCTGGAAGACGCCCACGTGTTCTCGCAGGGGTACCGGCCCGGCGGCCTGGCCGCGCTCGGCTTCTCGCCCGAGGCCCTGGCCGCGCGCCGGCCCGGCATCGTCGCCGTGTCGCTGACCGCCTACGGCACGCAAGGGCCCTGGGCCGACCGGCGCGGTTTCGATTCGCTGGTGCAGACGGCAATGGGCTTCAACCACGCCGAGGGCGAGGCGGCGGGCGACGGCAAGCCGCGCGCGCTGCCGATGCAGATCCTCGACCAGGCCAGCGGCTTCCTGATGGCTTTCGGCGCCGCCGCCGCGCTGTGGCGACAGTCGCGCGAAGGGGGAAGCTGGCACGTGCAGGTGTCGCTGGCGCAGACCGGGCACTGGCTGCGCGGGCTGGGGCGCATCGAAGAGGGTCTGCGGGCCGGCAGGCCGGACCTCAGCCCCTGGCTCGCCGACGAAGTCTCCGGCTTCGGCCTGCTGCGCGCCGTGCGCCCCAGCGCGCAAATGGCGCGAACACCGGCCGGCTATGCGCGACCGTCAGTGCCGCCGGGAACGGATCGCCCGAACTGGTGAGAGCTTGTCCGCAAGCCGAGAGTTGATACGGCCGGACCCCTTGAATGAGCAATATCCCAGGTCACCCCGGCGATGCATCGCGTGCCGCACCGATGCCTGCCACGTCAGCCTTGCCCTCCCATCTGCTGTGGACCATTGCCCTGGCGGCGGGCGCATCCGTGGCCAACAGCTACTACAACCAGCCGCTTCTCGGCGAATTGAGCCGGGAGTTCGCGCTCTCTGCGGGGACCGTGACCTGGCTGCCCGTGCTCACCCAGGCGGGCAATGCCCTGGGCGTGCTGTTCCTGGCACCACTGGGTGACCGCCTGGAGCGCAAGTCGCTCATCCTGCGAACGCTGGCGGCGCTGGTGCTCTCCCTGGTGCTGGCAGCCGCGTCCTCCGGCTTCGTTCAATTGGCACTGGCGAGCCTCGCCGTGGGTTTGTGCGCCACCGTGGCGCAACAACTGGTTCCCTTGGCCATCCACCTGGCACCCTCCCACCGCAAGGGGCAGGTGCTCGGCGTGGTGACGGGCGGCATCCTGATCGGCATCCTGGCGGCCCGTGTGGTGAGCGGCTGGATGACCGAGCTTTGGGGCTGGCGGTCCGTCTTCGGCTTTTCTGCGGCACTGATGCTGGTACTGGGCTTTCGGCTGGCATGGACGCTGCCGGTGGTACCACCGTCCTCCGATCTCGGCTATGGACGATTGCTGCTGTCGATGTGGCATTTGGTGCGCAAGCACGCTTCCTTGCGCCAGGCTGTGGCCGTCCAGTTCCTGCTGTTTGCCAGCATGATCGGCTTCTGGGCAACGTTCGCGCTCTGGCTGGAGCGGCCGCCACTGCAGCTCGGCGCGGTATCCGCCGGCCTGTTCGCGCTGGTCGGCGTGTGCGGCGCGTTGGCTGCACCGGCGGCTGGCCGGTTTGCCGACCGACGCGGACATGACGCAGTCGTTCGTGCAGGCGCGGTGGGAACCGCAACGGCATTTGCCGTGCTGTACCTGGGAGGCTCATCGATCCCCGCACTCGTCCTCGGCATCTTCTTGCTCGACGTGGCCGTGCAGTCGGCCCAGGTGGCGAACCAGACCATGGTCTATGCATTGGATGCGGGTGCGCGCAGCCGGCTGAACACCGTGTTCATGGGCACGATGCTGCTCGGCGGGGCCTTCGGCGCTGCTGCATGCGGGTGGGCCTTCACTGCCCATGGATGGGCCGGGGTCTGCGCCTTTGGCATGCTCAGCACCACCATTGCGTGGGGCCTGTCTCTTCGGCTAACCAATGATGACAAGTGAATTGACAAACCGTCTGCTGGTCGAAGAAAACCCTGACATGACGCCGATGCCACCTCAGGTGGTCATATCGGGGTGCTCCGGCGGCGGCAAGTCGACCCTGCTCGGGGAACTGCGGCGGCGTGGTCATGCGACCGTCGCCGAACCCGGGCGGAGGATCATCGCCGAGCAGATTCGACAGGGCGGCAACGCCCTGCCATGGACCGACATGGCGGCCTTTCTGCGCGAGGCGCTGAGCGTCGCCGCCATGGATCTCGAAGGCGCGGCACGGGACGCTGGTCCGGTTTTCTTCGACCGAGGGCTAATCGACGCAGCCGCAGCGCTTCAGCGACTGTTCGGTGTACCTCTGTCGGAAAGCCTGGGCGAATCCCGCCCCTATGGGCGGCTCGTGTTCCTCGCTCCGCCCTGGCCGGACATCTATTGCGCCGACGAGGCGCGGCGGCACGGCTTTCCCGAGGCTGAGGCGGAATACGCCCACCTGGATGCAACCTACCGGGCACTCGGCTACGAAGTCAGGTTGCTTCCGCGCGCCAGTGTGGCCGAACGGGCCGACTTCGTTCTCCAGGCGATTCATCGCCGCTGAAGGCGAGACCGACTTGTGGCGGCCGCCTTGGCTGTCGATCCGAACGCGGCCTTGTCGCAGGCGCACTCGCAGGCACCGTTTGGGGTGATCACGCGATGACAGGGATGGCGAAAACGGGATGAGGCGGTCTCCGGATTGTTTGTCGTGTCGAAGCCGGATTTCGGTTCGACTGTCACCGGATTGGCTTCCCTCCGGTGTTGTCTCATGGACTCTTGCGCTATTCCTCATGCCACTCGCACCCGCCCAGCATGGCTTGCTCCGGGCATTGCCATCCTGACGTTGGCCACCCGCGCCGCCGCAGCGGAAGTATGGGTCGTTACCGACTCGCATCATCCGGTCCTTGGCCAGGCTGACCGACACCTCATCTTGGACGCGGCCGCGGTGCTCGAAGCGGAGCTGGCCGACAACCTGCCCACCGATCCTGAGCGCGCCAGCGCCATCGTCCAGCAACGCCTGAAGCTGGGCGGTACAGACCTGCAGCGAAGGATCGGCACCGCCTACCAGGGCGTTGCCGATGCCTGGAGCCTTGGCGTCGCCAAGGTTCCGGCCATCGTGGTGGATCGCCGATACGTGGTCTATGGCGAGACGGACGTGGCCCGTGCGGTTTCCCGCATCGACCAATACCGGAGGACGCAGCCATGACGAGGCGTCCGTTCGCACCATCCCGGCGCCAGCGGTTGGCCATCGCAGCGCTGTTGCTGGGGTGTTCCGCATCGTCCTTTGCACTGAACACCGCCACCATCGTGACCTCCACCCTGTCGCCGGATTGCCTGGAGTACCGCGTCACCGGCATCTGCTACTGGCTCTATTGCACCTGGACGGGATGCACCGTGCGCACCTCGGTCAAGGTGCGCCACTACATCCCGGATGCCGTGGTGTCGAGCTACTCGAACACCGGCGAGAACCCTTGGGTCGAGGTGCGGGCGATGAGCCTGCCGAACCCGACCGCGAAGGCCGGCGGCGACGGCACCACCAACGAGGATCACGAGAACAACCTGGCGAAGTTCAAGAACGCCGACGTCATCGGCCATCCCGGTGGCCATGTGTTCAGCCAGTTCGCCAGCGCGTCCGGCTACACCTGCGAGGGCGCAGGCACCGCCTTCATGCCCTATCTGCTGAGCACGCTCGACACGCTGGCATGGCGCTACAACATCCCCGAGGCGCTGTATCCGGAAGCACTGATTCCCGGCCGGCGCGAGATCGGCACGCGCACGGCCATGAATCTCTGGGGCAACGTCTATCCGCGTGGCGGCTTCCTGCACCAGGTGGATGACCACAAGGCCGCAGCCGTGGTCGCCCAGCGCGCGGGTGACATCGTGACGCGCCGCAACCAGATCCACGTCTACCAACCGCTGCTCGCCAGTTCGCGCGATGGCTACTGGCCGGCCGGCGCCCTGATGGAAACCGATGCCGCCACGGGCAAGTGGCAGGAGCTGACCCCCACGCTGTCCAGCAGTTGCGCGGTATTCCCCCACGGCAATGCCAAGGTGCAGGCCCGGCAAGGCGACTACGCCTGGGCATTGTGGCGTCCTTATAGCTGCTGCCAGCGCCGCGGCCAGGTGTTCCTCGGCAGCGTCGATTTCCTGTGAGACCCGATGCCATGACGACTTCATTTCCGAGCGCCCGTCGATTTCTGTACGTCGCATTGGCCGTTGTCGCAGCGTTGTGCTACTCCAGCGCCGGGGCGCAGACCAGCGTCAACGAGTACGGCGTCCAGCATCAAGGCAGCGTGATAGGCGACGACGTGCTCTACAGCATTGGGGGCGGCCGCGCGGTGTCCATGAGCGGTGCGGCCAACATGCACTCCATCGGCGTTGGCGTCGGCTGGAACAGCAACCTGATCTGTGGCGACATGAGCATCACCACCACGCTGCAGAACCAGTTGAACGGCATCACCAATGGCTTCCAGGCCATCATGTCCTCGGTGATCCAGAACGCCACCGCTGCCGTGGCGTCGCTGCCCGCCTTGATCATCCAGCGCGCCGATCCAGGGCTGTACAACCTGTTGACCAATGGGGTGCTGCAAGCCAGGCTGGATTTCGATCGCAGCAAGCTGACCTGCCGTGCCATCGCCAATCGCATGGCCGACATGGCGGGTGGGCAGCTCGGCTGGGACCAGCTCGCCGAAGGCATGGCGCTGAAGCAGGCCGTCGCGAGCACCGATGCGGTCTCAGCGATCGACGACGCCGAGGCGAACCGTGGCAACAATGGCGTGCCGTGGGTCGGCGGAGACAACGCTGGCGGCGCGGGCCAACGTCCGGTGCGTGTGGTCGGCGACGTGACCCGCGCCGGCTACAACCTGCTCAATGGCCGTGGCGTCGGCGATGCCAGTTCGATTCCGCAAGCCAGTTGCAGCGGCAACCTGGCATGCCAGACCTGGAGTTCGCCCGATGCCGCCGCAGCCTGGGCCATTCGCGTGCTGGGCGAGCAGGAGCAGCGCACCTGCGATGCATGCACCAAGACCGTCACCACGCCGGGCGTTGGCCTGACCCCGCTGATTCAGGAGGAATACGAGGACAAGCTGCAGGCCCTGCAGGAGCTGGTCGCCGGCAGCCGTCCGACCACGGCGCAGAACCTGCAGGCTGCGAGTAGCGCGTCGCTGCCCATCACCCGTGGCGTGATCGAGGCGCTGCGCGACGAGACGGACCAGGACATCCTGGCTCGGCGCCTGGCCTCGGAGGTTGCGCTGGCCAGCGTGCTGGAGAAGGCGCTGCTGCTGCAACGCACGCTGCTGACCGGGCGCAAGGAGCCCAACGTGGCCGCCAACGAACTGGCCCAGAAGGCCGTCACCCACGAAAGCGACATCCTCGATCGCGAGATTCACAACCTGAAAGCAGAGCTGGAGCTGCGCCGCGAACTGGCCAGCAATTCGCCGATGGCGATCATCCAGCGCCACAGCACCCGCGCCGCCGGTGCGCGTGGCATCTACGAGGGTGACCCGGTGCGCAATCGGGTCGATGAACTGCAGCGGCCGCCGTCTGGCGGAAGCCATCCATGAATACCGTGGGGCGGTGCCTGCGCTGGCTGTCCAGCCGGCGTGCCATCCTGGTGCTGGTGTGGGCGGTGTCGCTGCTGATCGCCGCGACCGCCGTCAATGTGGTCGGCATCCGCATCGCGGGCGGCATCGAGGGCTGGCAGCGCTGGATGGCGGCGCAATCCGGGGCCTTCCTGGCCTGGCGGTTGTTGCTCTACGCCGCCACCGCCTGGGGTTGGCTCTGGATGCGACGTCGCCTGCGCGCGCGGGAACCGGAGCGCGCTGCCGGGCAACGGCTGCTGCGCGCGGAGGTTGCGGCCATCGTCGCCGTGATCGTGCTGGAAGCCAGCCTGCTGATGCAGGCACGGTAGCGCGAGGTTCGCCATGACGCTGTACACCACCGACTACCTGGAGTACTACCTGACGCTGGTGTCCTGGGTGGTCCACAACGGCATCTGGTCGGTGCTGGTCGCCAGCGGCGTGTTCGCCGTCCCGTTCCTGGCGATCGTCATCCAGGAATGGTTGAAGGCCCGCGCGGAAGGCGCGGACGAAGGCAACAAGGGCGTGCTGTCCTCGGCTCGCATCGAGAACCGCGTCTTCGTCGCCATCGTGGTGATCATGTTCGCGGGCATTCCCTTCATCGACGTCGATTTCAACACCATCAAGTACGACCGTTCGCGTTCGACCCAATGCCAAGTAAATGTCCCAGAGCCGACCGATACGGGCTGGTCGCAATCGTTTAGCACGATCAACAACCAGTCGGCCAAGGTGCCGGTGTGGTGGTTCGCCATGCACGCGATCTCGCGCGCGATCACCGGCGCTTCGGTCGCGGCCATTCCTTGCGGCACCGACCTGCGGCAGATCCGCATGGACATCGACGCGACCCGCATCGACGACCCGGTGCTGGCCCAGGAGATCAGCGACTTCACCCGCGACTGCTACGGCCCCGCCCGCGCCAAGCTGTTCATGACCCGGCCCAGCCTGAGCGAGGAGCAGATGCACGACGTCACCTGGATCGGCTCCAGCTACTTCGTCGGCACCGCCGGCTTCTACGACAGCTACCGCTCCAGGACTCCGCGCGATGCCTGGCCGTTCGACGCCACGCGCGACGCCGGCCTAGCCCAGGTGCCCGGCGGGGGCGGCTACCCGACCTGCCGGCAGTGGTGGTCCGACGGCGACCACGGCCTGCGGGCACGACTGCTGGCCCAGGTCGATCCCAGCCTGCTGACGCGACTGGTCGGCTGGGCGGGCTTCCTGAGCCAGTCCGAGGTCAACGACTCGGTGATCCGCGCCGTCGCAAGCCCTCGCCAGCAGAAGCTCAACCAGGGGGCGGTCTACACGGACTACGGTGGCCAGATCGACATGACGCTGCCCAATATCGTCACCCGCGCCGCCAGCGACGTGGGGCTGACCGTCGGATCACTGGGCTATTTCCCGGCGATGGACGTGGTGCGGCAGGCGCTGCCGATGGTGCTGTCCCTGCTCAAGATGGCGCTGGTCATCTGCATCCCGCTGGTGATGCTGACCGGCACCTATGACCTCAAGACCGTGGTCACGGTGAGCGTGGTGCAGTTCGCGCTGTTCTTCACCGAATTCTGGTTTCAGCTCGCCCGCTGGATCGACTCGACGATCCTCGATGCACTCTACGGCTGGGGGTGGGGCTGGAACCGGCCGCACACGAACTTCGATCCGCTGGTGGGCCTCAACAACACCTTCGGAGACATGCTGCTGAACTTCGTGATGGCCACGATGTTTTTGATCTTGCCCACGTTCTGGGTGGCGGCATTGGCCTGGGCTGGTATCCGTGCAGGCAACGTGCTTCAAGGATTGAGTACTGGCACGCGGGATGCCGGACAAGCCGGTGGCAGGGGCGGCGGCTTGATGATCGGTGCGGCCAAGCAGAAATAGCTCCAACCGCCGGTTCAATCGTCTTCGAATCGTGGATCTGGGTCATCGCTGTAGTTGATGGGGTCGTAGGCAAGGCTTTCGCGATGATCCAGCTCTTCGGCCTTGCGTCCGAGGAAATCATCGTCACCTTGCGGCGCTTGCTCCGCCATCCTGGCTGCCACAGCGAGAGCGACCAGCAACAGCGCCGCCCAGACCGAGACATACAGCAACACGCCGAGGGTCGCCAGCTTGACCCCCCAGATCAGCACCGCTGCACCGCCCGCCGGCAGTCCTTGCGCCATCAGCCATTGATGCACCCGACGCTCCGCGCGCAGGCAACCGCCCCATACACCGCCCAGCCAGCGGCCGAGTCGCGCTGCGGTGGTCATGCGTGCGGTGTGCTTCATGGTTGGCTACCTCATGGTCGTTCCACGGTCGTTGGGCAAGGCCGTGCCGGTTTCCTTCATGCCTGCCGCGCCGCGAATGCTTCGGCGGTCATGATCAAGCCGGGAAAGTCCTCTCGCATGGCGAGAATGTCCGCATCCCCCGTGATCAACGCATCCGCCTTGCCGACATGCGCGAGCACCAGGAACACCTGGTCCTTCTTGTCGCGGCAGACCGGCAGGTCTGGCCATGGCGCAGGCAGTTCCACCACATCGGCGTAGGGCAGAAAGTCCGCCAGCAACTCCTGCTGTTCCGAGGTCGACAGCTTGAACTTGGGATAGGCCAGGACGCGCAGGAGTTCACTGGCCGTCTCCCGGCAGACCAGCGGCTGCAACTGCTGGTGCTGCCAGGCGTGGCGTATCCAGGCCAGGCGTCCGGCACTGAAGATCAGCGCCGACAGCACGATGTTGGTGTCGAGGACGACCCTGCGCATCACTGCCGTGCCCAGGCCACGGCATCCTCAACGTCCTGCTCGGTGATCCCGAGTTGCTCCAGCTTCTCGCGCACAGCCTGTGCCTTCTGGACGCGCACGGGGGTCAGGACGATCCGACCGCCCTCGACGGTGACGTCGAAGTACTCCGCCGCATCCACGCCGGACACGGCCGCCTTGGGCAGCGTGATCTGATTTTTCGATGTGAGCTTGGCAAGCATGGGAGGCCTCCATAAGTTTCAAAGGAAATCTTACTTCCTTACTTCATTCTCGACAAGCATGCCTTCGGGCGCAGGGGTTTCAGGGCCTGCTGCGCTTTCAGCGCCGGTTGAAACGGACTGATCTGGTGAAAACACAGTGCCTGTTCCGCTCGATCCTGGAGCGCACCGGCTCCGCATTGATTGCGGCACACGAAGCCGACTGCCCCTATATCAAAGGGCTTGTCGAAGGCCAAAGGGCTGGGGATGGAGCAAGGGAGTGGCCTCAAGGGGAAAGGCCCTACCCGAAAAGGCCAAAAGGCTCCTCCGGCCAGCCCATCACCAGGATGTCGCCATGCTTTCGCTGTTCCAGCGCAAACGGGTGCCGCTGGCCACCGCCGCCGCGCCACCTCCTGCCGAGCCTGCCAAAGGGCTGACGCCACCGCAGTCGGCCGCAGCGCTGCTGGCGGAGCCGCGCCGGCAGCGGCTGCTGGAACACATCTGGCAGCGCACCTCGCTGTCGCGTCGGCAGTTCCGCTCGCTGTACCTCGCGCCGCTGGAGCGCTACGCCGAGCTGGTCCAGCAGTTCCCGGCCTCGGAGGCGTATCACCATGCATGGCCGGGCGGCATGCTGGACCACGGCCTGGAGATCGTGGCCTACGCGCTCAAACTGAGGCAGTCCCACTTGCTTCCGGCCGGCGCCTCGCCCGAGGCCCAGGCCGCGCAAGCCGAGGCCTGGACCGCCGGGACCGCCTACGCCGCGTTGCTGCACGACATTGGCAAGATCGCGGTCGACCTGCACGTCGAGCAGGCCGATGGCCTGGTCTGGCACCCCTGGCACGGGCCGCTGCGGCAGCCGTACCGCTTTCGTTACCGGACGGATCGCGAGTACCGGCTGCATGGCGCCGCCACGGGACTGCTCTACACCCGTGTGCTCGATGCCGGCATCCTCGACTGGCTGAGCGACTACCAGGACCTGTGGTCGGCGCTGCTGTACGTGCTGGCGGGCCAGTACGAGCATGCCGGCACGCTTGGAGAGCTGGTCGTCAAGGCTGACCAGGCATCGGTGGCCCTGGCGCTCGGCGGTGATCCGGCCAGGGCGATGGCGGCGCCGAAGCATGCGTTGCAGCGCAAGCTGCTGGATGGCCTGCGCTACCTGCTGCGCGAGGAATTCAAGCTGAACCAGCCCGGCGGCCCGTCGGATGGATGGCTGACCCCGGAGGCACTCTGGCTCGTCAGCAAGACGGTCAGCGACAAGCTGCGCGCGCACCTCCTGTCGCAGGGCATCGAAGGCATTCCATCGAACAACACCGCCGTCTTCACGGTGCTCCAGGACCATGGGATCGTGCAGCCCGCCCCGGATGGGAAGGCGATCTGGCGGGCCACCGTCACGAGCGGCACCGGCTGGTCGCACAGCTTTACCTTCCTGCGCCTGTCGCCGGCCTTGATCTGGGAGTCCGGCGAGCGTCCCGCACCGTTCGCCGGCACGGTCACGACGGAAGAGGCCCTCCCTGGCGATGAGGCAGCGCCGGCCTCCGCCGGCATCCCGGCCACCTCACCGTCCCCTGGGGTGGCGGATTCCCCGGCCGGGATCGCGGACCCGGTCTCCGATCTGCTGTCGATGCTTGATGCGTCCGACGCAGCCACCACCAGTGCATCGTCCGCCAGCGCGGAACCGCCATCACCATCCGCCGCCGCAACTGCGGCAGTGACTCATTTGTCGCCGACCAGTCCTGCCACCATGCCGGCTCCCACCAAGGCCACGCCGTCCGGGGAAGACTTCATTGCCTGGCTCAAGCAAGGCATCGAATCGCGCAAGCTCATCATCAACGATGCGAACGCACTGGTGCATACCGTCGATGGCACGGCGTACCTGGTCAGCCCCGGCGTTTTCCAGCGCTACGTGCAGGAACATCCGGAGATCCAGGTGCTGGCCCGGCAGGACAATCTGCACGACTGGCAATGGGTGCAGAAGCGCTTCGAGAAGCTGGGACTGCACCGCAAACAGGACAGCGGCCTGAACATCTGGACCTGCGAAGTCACCGGGCCGCGCAAGTCGCGGCGGTTGCACGGCTATCTGTTGGCGACGCCTTCGACATTGTTCGCGGAAGTCCCGCCGGACAACCCCTACCTGTCCCTGACGCGGAGCTAGCAGCACGAAAGGCGCCAGCGCGCCTCATGGTGATCGGCGACACAGCGCACGCAGCACGCTTGCCAGCTTCTTGACAGCGATCTCCAGTTCATGGGGTGCATGGGCAGCAAATCCCATGAGGAAACCGGCCCCATCCCTGCCCGATGCATGGCGGCGCGATGCATGCAGCGCGGTCAGCCCCAGCAGGTCGATGCCGACCCGCCGTGCCGATTCCACCGCCTCGCGCTCGGGAATGTCGCGGATGAACACGCAAGGCATCTGCATCCCGCCAGCGGGCACCCTGGGCTCCACGAAGTCGGCCAGGTGCTGGCGCACCAGCTGCGCCAGCACATCGCGGCGTTCCGCATAGACGGCCCGCATGGTTCGCACATGGGCTCCGAAATGCCCACCCTCGATGAAGCGAGCCAGGGTGAGCTGCGGGATCGGTGCGCTGTGCCCATCCAGCAGGGTGCGGGCCACGGTCATGGGCGACACCAGAGCCTCCGGCAGCACCATGTAGCCGATGCGCAGGCCGGGGAACAGCGACTTGGTGAAGGTGCCGATGTAGATCGTGCGGCCGTGGGGGTCGAGCCCCTGTACGCATGCGGTGGGCTTGCCTTCGTAGTGGAATTCGCTGTCGTAGTCGTCCTCGATGATCCAAGCCTGGTGCTGGCGGGCCCATTCGATGACGGCCAGGCGCCGGTCCAACGCCAGCGTAGCCCCGGTTGGGAACTGGTGCGAGGGCGTCAGGAACACCACCCGGGCGGCATTGCAAGGGGTCTGCGCCTTTGCCAGCAGGTGCGCTATCTGCATGCCTTGGTCATCCATCGGCACGGGCACGCAATCCAACCCGGCGGCGTCAAATGCCTTGCGCGCCCCGTGGTACACGGGGTCTTCGATGAAGATGCGCTCGCCAGCATCGAGCAGCACGGTGGCGCACAGGGTCATGGCCTGTTGGGAACTGGTCAGCACCAGCACGCGCTCGGGTGTGGCCTGCGCGCCTCGTTCGAGGTTGACGTAGGCGGCAATGGCGCGTCGCAACGGCTCCATGCCCTGCGGTGGGCTGTGCAGCAGCGCCAGGGTGCCGTACTCCTTCAACACCTGCCGCTGCAAGCGCTCCCAGGTTGGCAGCGGAAAGCTGCGCGTCTCCGGCACGCCGGGCGCGAAGGGGCGCGACATCAGGAAGTCGCGCACGCCGCCGCCCTGGAGCATGGCATCGCCGCGCCGGCTCAGGCGCAGGGGTGCGTTGCGATCCACGCTCGTGCGCCGTGGTCTGCCGCGCCCGGGCAGCCACCGGGCCTGCTCGGACACGAAGCTGCCACTGCCGACCCGCCGCTCAATGAAACCTTCGGCGTGCAACTGGCCATAGGCCGACTCCACCGTGTCGCGGGACACCCCCAGCGACTTCGCCAACGCGCGCGACGCGGGCAGGGGGCGGCCTACATCGAGCGCGCCATCCAGGATCAACTGGCGAATGGCCCGCTGTACCCGTGCATGCAGGGGCAAGGCGCCGTGCGCGGGGTCGCCGAGCCAGGCTTTGACGGATTCAAGTTGGGCATGCTTGAACAATTGGTAGGTACTTCATCTGGAAATTGGTAGGGAACATCATGCCATTACAAGTCTATCGTCTCATGGTCATTTCATCCCCATGCCAGGAGCCCAATTCAGATCATGCCGTCGGATCCTTCAGCTTCGCCCGTTCGTTGGAACGATCTCACCCATCCCGTCGTGGCCGGACTGATTTCGGTCATCGTCAACTATGGCGGCACTTTCATCCTGGTGTTCCAGGCAGCCAAGGTCGCGGGCCTGAGCCCGGAGCTGACGGCCTCGTGGGTGTGGTCGATTTCCATTGGCGTGGGCGTGACAGGCATCATTTTGAGCTGGGTATCCCGCGAACCGATCATCACCGCCTGGTCCACGCCGGCAGCGGCGTTTCTGGTCACAGCACTGGCAACCACACCTTATGCCGAGGCCGTCGGGGCATACCTGATCTCGGCTGCCGCCTTTGTGCTGCTGGGCCTGTCGGGTTGGTTCGAGCGCGTTATCCGTTTGATACCGCCAGGCGTGGCTGCCGGGCTGCTGGCCGGCATCCTGCTGCAATTCGGCACTGGCGCCTTCGGCGGCTTGAGCGTCGATCCGCTGCTGGCGGGACTGCTGATCGCCGCCTATCTGGTGTTCAAGCGCTTTTCCGCGCGCTATGCGGTGGTGGGCATCCTGGTGCTGGGATTGGTATTCCTGCTGGCGCAGGGCCGCGTCGATCTGTCGGGACTGAGCCTGAAACTGGCCGCGCCGGTGTTCACCATGCCCGCGTTCTCGCTCAACGCCTTGTTGAGCGTGGCGTTGCCGCTGTTCCTCATTACCCTGACCGGGCAGTACATGCCGGGCATGCTGGTATTGCGCAATGACGGCTTCAAGACCAGCGCCAACCCCATCGTGACCATCACGGGCCTGGGTTCGCTGCTGATGGCGCCGTTCGGTTCGCACGCCTTCAACATCGCGGCGATCACCGCCGCCATCTGCACGGGCCGGGAGGCACACGAAGACCCGTCCAGGCGTTGGATCGCGGGGATGGCCGCTGGGGTGTTCTACGTTCTGATCGGCGTGTTCGGGGTGACGTTGGCCGCGGTCTTCATGGCCTTCCCGGCGACCTTCATCACCACGCTGGCGGGCCTGGCCCTGCTGGGGACGATCGGCGGCAGCCTAGCCACCGCCATGTCCGATGCCAGGACCCGGGAAGCCTCACTGATCACGTTTCTGGCGGCCGCCGCCAACATCACCCTGCTGGGCATTGGCGGGGCGTTCTGGGGGTTGGTGCTAGGGCTGGCGGCGCATGCTGTGCTCAACGGGCGGGTGCTGCTGCGGGTACGTACATCGGTCATTACGCCTACGCCTGCAAACGAGAGGGTGAAGTGATGACCGAGGCTTTCAACACACGGACTGACGGTTGCGCCAACCGTGCCGAATTCGAGGAATCTCCCATGCAGACGACCGGCCCTCACCTGATGCGCGCCTACGCCCGCCAACCTGTCTCTTTCGTGCGCGGTAACGGCGCGCGGCTCTGGGACGATCAGGGTGTGGAGTACCTAGATGCCATTGCCGGTGTCGCGGTTACCAGCCTGGGTCATGCCCACCCGGAAATCGCGGCCGTCATCGCCGAACAGGCCGGGGCGCTGCTGCACACTTCCAACGTGTTCCGCATCGACTGGCAGGAGCAGTTGGGGGAACGCCTGTGTGCGCTGACCGGGATGGAAAGCGCCTTCTTCTGCAACTCGGGTGCGGAAGCCAACGAAACCGCCCTCAAGTTGGCCAGGCTGCATGCCCATCGCAGGCAGGTGGCACGACCGCAGATCCTAGTCATGGGCAACGCCTTCCATGGCCGCACGCTGGCCACGCTCGCCGCCACAGACAACGCGGCCAACCAGCAGGGTTTCGGGCCGTTGCTGCCTGGCTTTCTGCGTGCTCCCTACGGTGATATCAGCGCGGTACGCCAGGCGGCAGAACAATCCCCGGACATCGTGGCGGTGTTGATCGAATCTGTACAGGGCGAGGGCGGCATTCGGGTGGCCAGTGCCGAATACTTGCGCGAACTGCGCGCTTTATGCGACCAGAGGGACTGGTTGCTGATGCTCGACGAGATCCAGGCCGGCATGGGGCGCACCGGCGCGTGGTTCGGATACTCGCACGCGGGCATCTCACCGGATGTGGTGACCCTGGCGAAAGCGCTGGGCAATGGCTTTCCCATCGGCGCGTGCCTGGCGCGCGGTATTGCGGCAGACCTGTTCTCGCCGGGCCAGCACGGCTCGACCTTCGGCGGCAATCCGCTGGCTTGCCGGGTGGCCTGCACCGTCCTCGACATCATGGCCCGTGACAGGATGCCCGAGCGCGCCATGGTGCTGGGCGCTCGCTTGCTGGTGGGCCTGCGCAAGGCGCTGGCAGGTCACCCGCACGTCCTCGCCATTCGCGGCCTGGGACTGATGGTGGGTATCGAACTGGACCGGCCCTGCAAGGAACTAGTTGGGCGCGCGCTGGCTGAGCAGCGCCTGCTCATCACCGTGACCCGAGACACCGTGATCAGGCTATTGCCACCATTCGTTTGCGACGAGCGTCAGATTGACGACATCGTGGTGCGTGTAACGCGCCTGCTTTCATCGGACCTGGTTGATTGCGAGGTTTGGTCTGTTCCGGCTCAGCCGATGGACATCACCGTATGACGTCCAACCCCAACCGCTATCCGCCCGACCAGGACGCACACCATGTATGACACTTCTGTTGCCCTCGCCGATTTCGACCCGGAACTTGCCCTGGCAGTCCACCACGAAGCGCGCCGTCAGGAGGATCATGTCGAACTGATCGCCTCCGAGAACTACGCGAGCCCTTTGGTGATGGCCATCCAGAATTCGGTGTTCACCAACAAGTACGCCGAGGGTTACCCAGGCAAGCGCTACTACAGCGGCTGCGAGCATGTGGACGTGGCCGAACGCTTAGCCATCGAGCGGCTCAAGGTGCTATTCGACTGTGATTGGGCCAACGTCCAGCCCCATGCCGGCGCCCAGGCCAACGCAGCCGTGTTTCTGGCGCTGGCCAACCCCGGCGATACCGTGATGGGCATGAACTTGGCTCAGGGTGGCCACCTGACCCACGGTAACCCATCCAACTTCTCCGGCCGCCATTACAAGATCGTGCCTTATGGACTCGACCCCCTAACCGGGCTGATTGACTACGACGAGATGGAGCGCATCGCGATGCAGGCACGGCCGAAACTGCTGATCGGCGGCTTCTCCGCCTATTCGCGGCACAAGGACTGGGCACGCATGCGCGCCATCGCCGACAGGGCGGGTGCCATCTTCTGGGTGGACATGGCCCATGTCGCCGGCCTGGTGGCGACAGGCGAGTATCCTGACCCGTTGCCCCACGCTCACGTGGTCACCAGCACCACCCATAAGACCCTGCGCGGCCCGCGTGGCGGTATCATTCTCTCGAAAGGGCAGGACGAGGGCCTTTACAGAAAGCTCGACTCCGCCGTATTCCCCGGCGTCCAGGGCGGGCCGCTGATGCATGTTATCGCCGCCAAGGCGGTGGCGTTCAAGGAGGCGCTGCAACCTGCATTCAAGGCCTACCAGCGCCAGGTGGTGGCGAACGCTCGCGCCATGGCCGCCGTGATCCAGCAGCGCGGCCACAAAATCGTTTCGGGCGGTACCGACAATCACCTGATGCTGATCGACCTGTCCGCCAGGCCCTACACCGGTAAGGATGCGGACGCGGCGCTGGCCGATGCCTGGATCACCACCAACAAGAACAGCGTGCCGGGCGACCCGCGTTCGCCGTTTGTGACCTCTGGCGTGCGCATCGGCACGCCCGCCGTGACCACGCGCGGCTTCGGCGTGGCCGAGTGCGAGGAACTGGCCGGCTGGTTGTGCGACGTGCTGGATGCATTGGAAACCGGTGGTGTTGGATTAATTGCCGTGCGGGATCGAGTAAGACAGCAGGTGGCGGATCTGTGCCGTCGCCATCCCGTCTATCGATAGGTAATCACTGACGGCAATGCGGCGCCTGCGTACTACCTCGTTGTAGGTGAGAGGCGAAACGCCGACCTAGACAGCGTCTTCCTGTTTTTCGGACAGTTGCGCCTCGGTCGCAGCCATCAGTGCCGCGGCCGAGCAACCCAGCCCCTTCGCGATCCGCAGGATCAACACTAGCGTGGGCATGTGCTCGCCGCGCTCGATCTTGCCCATGTGCGATCGCGCGATACCCGCCTGTTCCGCCAGCACCTCCTGCGCCAGCGCCTTCGCGGACCGTGCCTCGCGCACGGCAACGCCGAAAGCGCGCGCTGGCTCGCTTTCATAGGTTCTTGTTCCCGCAGGTCTCCCGCGTTGCACTGATCGCTTCTGCATCAACAGAAGCGTCACGTTTCACGCGAATTTAAACCACGTTAAACTTATCTCATTGACCGATGGCACGCGGTTTTTTCCAGTGTCGGCGTTGTGCGGGTGACACGATGATCGCTTCCGATCCTTTGAACATTGCCCTGTCGGACTGCCTGGCCTATCCCAGGTTGTCGGTACCGATGGCGGTACACCGTCGGCGCTATCCGGACAACCCGATTCGTCTTCACGAAGAGCGCTTGGAGGATCAGCATCGAGGACTGCTCGCGGGGGCTTTCGAGGCAGGCCTCTGCCAATCGCCCGCAGCCCCTGAAGGCATCGATGTCCGACCCGTCTGGCGCGATGCGCTGGCATTGGCCGTGTCGGCCCATCACCCCTTGCTGGCCTTTGCGTCAGTGTCCCTGGAGCAGGCGGCCGACCACCATTGGATCGCCCTGGATGGGCGCGACTGTGTCGGCTACTGTGGGCAAATCGACTCACTGCTGACGGCAGCCGGCGTCGTCCCCTCGGCCGTCACGACGGCCACATCGTTCGGGTTGATGATGACCTTGGTGGCCGCCGGCTACGGTGTCTGCTTGGCACCCGCCACCCGCATTGAGGGCCATCGTTCCCTTGGCGTTGTCCAGCGTCCCTTGCAAGAGGGCGCGCTGACGCTCACCACGTACTTCCTGAGCCGTCGAGATACGGGCAGCGCCCGCCTGGAGCCGTTCTTCCACGCGCTCCAGGCAAGCGCCTGACCGAACTTCGGCGCGCCCCTGGCTTGATCAGTCTCCGGGCGCCACTTCGGCGGCATCGGCAGCGACGGCTTCGCGCACCAGCCGCTGCACGCTTTGCCGGACCTGCTCAGGGAACTCTGTCGTCACGACTGGCTCGCTCGCCTGCATGCACTGTGCGGCCACCAGCCGCGCGGCAAGGTGCAGGTTCGTTGGGTTGACGGCTTCGATGGCCGGCCGTGTCCCGAGAGCCTCGTACGAGCGCAGGAGTGCGTGGTAGATGTCCCAGGTGTCGACGCCCCGTGGCAGTTGCTTCAGGACAGACTGGACCAGCCTGCGCTTGAGCGGATCGAGCTGCCAGTCTGGCACGCGCTGCCCGCGGTGCCCCATGTGGATCGACAGCAGGTTGCCGGCCTGGATCTCGTAGGTGATCCAGCGGCGCGACTTGCCCGCGAGCTTGGCGTAGTCCGCCACCGAGAGGTTGTGCGGCGCCTCGAAGGTCTCCAGCACCTGCAGGCGTCCGCGCTGCACCTCCGACAGGCGCGGCCGCGCGTACTCGGGCATGCGCACGGCCGACAGCCGCTGCACCGATGCCGGCGCTTCGGGTTGGTTGGACGTCGGCGCGGTCACGATCAGCTGCGGCGCGGTGAGGTCGACCACCGGCGGCTGCACGGCCGCCTGGCCGGCGATGGTCGGCAGGCCCTGGAGCGTGATGGTCAGATGCCGGCTGGCAACCTCGACCTGGTTCTGCTCGAACAGGTCCAGGCGATCAGCCCAGTCCTGCATCATGACGCGGCGTTGCTCGACGTATTCGGCATGGTTGTAGGTCGCGCTGATCTTGTCTGGATCGGCATGCGATAGCTGGGCATCCACCCATTTCTTCGGGTAGCCGAGTTCGTTCAGCGCCGTCGAGATCGTCGCCCGGATGCCATGCCCCGTGAGCTGGTCCTCGTAGCCCATGCGCTTGAGCGCGGCGTTGAGCGTGTTCTCGCTGATCGGGTTCTTCAGGCACCAGTCGCCTGGGATGAGATGGACCTGGGCAGGCTTGCATTGGTCCAACAGGTGGCGAACGATCTCCTGCGCCTGCACCGACAGCGGCACGATGTAGGGCGGGATGTCGATGAGACGCTTGCGCTTCTTCTTGGTCAGCAGCGCGCGCTGCTTGAGCCTGGCCACCGGGATGACCCACAGGCCCCGGTCGAGGTCGAACTGATCGGGCGTGGCGAAGCGAAGCTCGCCGGTGCGCACACCAGTGAGCATCAGCAGCCGGATGCCCAACTGCGTGTTCAGGCGCCCGCGGTACTTGCGCAGTGTCTGCAGCATAACCGGCAGCTCGTGCATGCGCAGGAACGGGTTGTGTTCGACAGGCGGCAACGGCAGCGCGACCACTTCCAGGTCCCTGGACGGGTTATCGCCCATGTTGGGAATCGCCACCGTGGCGTAGGTGAACAACTGGGTGAACCAGGTCCTCAGCTTCTCGGCCACGGACAGCGAGCCGCGCTTCTCCACCTTGCCGATGATGTCCAGCAGGTGCGCGCGGGTGATTTCGTAGATGGTCAGGTGCCGTAGCGAGGGGAACACATCTTTCTTGAAGACGCGCCCGATCTGTTCCAGGCTGGTCTGCCGTCCTTCCTCCAGCGAGAGCCGGCGATGGGCCAGCCATTGCTCGTAGACGGCCATGAAGGTGTGCTCGCCGGCCAGGACGATCGCGTGCCGCTTGCGCTTGCGTTCGCTGTGGGGATTGACGCCCTTGGCGAGCAGCGAGCGGGCTTCATCGCGAAGTGCACGGGCGTCCTTCAGGGAAAGCGCCGGATAGTTGCCTAGGGTGATGCGCTCACGCTTGCCAAACCACGAATAGCGGAAGTGCCAAGCCTTGGTGCCGATGGCGGAAACGTAGAGATAGAGGCCGTCGAAGTCGGCCAGTGCGTATGGCTTGCCGGTGGACTTGGCCTGCCGGGCCATGAGGTCTGAAAGCATGATCCCAACTCCATGAAAGCGAGTTGAGTGCCATGTTTCCCATCGGACCTCGGCTCCTCCAGCAACAATGCGGCAGGGGAAGTTCGCGCATTGTTTGGGCCACTTTTTGTACCAGTTTGGGCCGGCCGTCAGTGGATTTCGCTGGACGTCACTGGAACGGCTTTTCTGGAAAAGCCGAACCGTGACAATGACTTGCAACACTCCATGGACGTCCTTGGAACACCATGGAAAGCTGAAGTGGAGCGGGTGAAGGGAATCGAACCCTCGTTATCAGCTTGGGAAGCTGGAGTAATGCCATTATACGACACCCGCTTGCAGGGCCACTTTGTACCAGAATCGCGAAACGATTTGAAGCCTTTATCGATCTTGCGTGCGTGCGACCCGTAGCGCCAGGGCGGTGATCTCGTTTGGCCGGGTTAGCCGTCGATCCCGCTGGCCGGGCTACAGGTGCCCGTTTCCTTCAGATGGCCAATGCATGCTGGCCTTGCACGTACTGGTAGCGCGGGCGGTGTTCACGCTGCGGCTTGAGGAAGTCGATCAGCACGTCGCGGGTGTCGCGGCAGGCGGATTTGTTTTCCATGTCCAGGAAGTGCCCGGCACCACGGATCTCGCGAAAGTGCGAATTGCGCACATGACGGGAGAACTGCCGCGCGTCTTCGATGGTGGTGTACTCGTCCAGGTCGCCATTGACGAACAGCACCGGGATATCGATGGCCCTGGCCGCGTGCAGTGCCTTCTCCAGGTCATGGTCGAGCACCTGGTGGATGTGGAAGTGCATCTGCGCGTATTCGTGGTTGTCCAGGCTGCTGACATGCCGGTAGTTGAAACGCTTGAACAGCGGCGGCAGGTACTTGCCGATGGTGTCGTTGACCAGGTTGCCGACCTGGTAGCGATCGCATTCGCTGAGGTACTTCGAGCCGCGCTCGAGGTAGTCGCGCATCGGTTCGTTGATCACCGGCGAGAACGAACTGACCACCGCCCGCTCGATGCGCCGTGGCTTGTGGGCCAGGGCCATGAGGGTGCAGGCGCCGCCCCAGGAGAACGACATGACCTGGTCGGCGGCGAAGTGGTCGATCAGCTCCAGGAGGATCTGCCCCTCGGTTTCCTTGCTCAGCAGGCGCTCATGGTGGTTGTGGGGCTTGGACTTGCCGGCGTACGGCTGGTCGTAGAGCACCACGTTGAATTGCGGATGAAGATTGCGCACCGCCTGGGCGAACGACGCCGTGGTGGCGAGCGAGCCGTTGATCAGGATGATCGTCTTCTCGGCTTCTTGCGAACGGTAGAACTCCGTGTAAACCCGGTACTGCCCCTGTATATCCAGCACAGCGATTTCTGGCCTCATGTCATCGACTCCTGGCGCAAAAAATGGGTATCCGTCCAAGCAAGCTTGCACGTTCTATGTGACAGGTAGGCATACGCCTTAGAGTGAATCGAGGGCCCCTTGTCGATCCGTTCACGCATGGTCGACGGGTATTGTTATAGGCGGGCGATTTCACCGGACGCCCGCGCTTCGAGGTGCGGGTCACCGGCAAAAAGGTGTCTTGGACTGCGGATGTGACCAATGAGTCACATGAAGACCGACGATTCGATTCAAGCAGTCGATCGCGGATGCCGCAAGTGCCGTTCGGGCAATTTGCGCAAATTTTTTACCCGACGGTCGGCGACGTCAGATCGGCAGGATTTCGTCGGAGCGCAGGGCGCGGTACTGGCCGGGGGCAAGCTGCGGGTCCAGTATCAGGGGACCCATGCTTTCACGATGCAGGCGCACGACCTTGTTGTCGTAGTGGCCGAACATGCGCTTCACCTGGTGATAGCGCCCCTCGACGATGCTCAGCCGGGCACTGTGGCTGCCCAGCGGAATCAGTTCAGCGGGCTGCGTGGTCAGGTCTTCGAAGGCGAAATAGAAACCCTCGCGGAAACGCTCGACGTAACCGGCTTCGATCGGCTGTTCGGTCTCGACGTAGTAGACCTTGGGCAGCTTGGTCTGCGGCTGGGTCAGGCGGCGCGACCACTGGCCGTCGTTGGTCAGGATCAGCAGGCCGGTGGTGTTGAAGTCGAGGCGCCCGGCGATATGCAGGTCGTCCTTGTCCGGCTCGTCGATCAGGTCGAGCACCGTCGGGTGCTCGGGGTCGCGGGTGGCGCTGACGCAGCCGGCGGGCTTGTGCAGCATGAAGTAGCGCGCCGGCCGTCCGGCTTGCAGCACCTGGTCATCGACCTCGACGCGGCTGAACACCCGCACCTCGTGCTTCGGATCAGCGACCGCCACGCCATCCACCCGCACGCGGCGTTCCACCAGCAGCAGACGCACTTGCTGGCGATTGAAGCAGGGCAGGTTGGCGAGGAAACGGTCGAGGCGCATGGCGAGGGGCAGAGCTGGAAAAATGGGGGGCAGTCTAGTGTGGTATTTCACAAATAACGACCATAACTCGCGGCGCTTTTTGCGCTCATGCTGCGTTGTCGCTCCTCGCCGTAGCTGGGCTACGACTCGTCGCGCCGCCTTGCCTGAGCGCAAAAATCACTCGCGACTTATTGGTCGTATTTGCAAAACACCACACTAGCGCTTCGGCGCGGTATCGGCAGCCTTCAGTTGCTCTTCGACCCGTGCACAGGACGGGCACAGGCAGGCGGCATTGCGTAGTTCGTCTGGCAGCGCTTCGAGCACCGCCGGATCGATGCTCACGCTGTAGCACCAACAGGCGCGGTCCGCGGTCCGCGGGTCGGCCAGGGTGCACTGGTTGCTGGCGCCACAGGCGGGGCAGCGGCGGGTGTCAGGCATGGGAATGACTCGTGGGTTCGCGGCAGACACGGTTGCGCCCGCTCTGCTTGGCGCGGTACAGCGCCTGGTCGGCGCGGGCGATCAGAGGCTGCAGGGTATCGCCGGGACCGAACGCGCTCAAGCCGATGCTGGCTGTCAGGGAGATCACCTTGCCCTCGTAGCTGAACTGGCGCTCCTCGGTGCGCTGGCGAATCTTCTCGGCGATGCTCAGGCCGCGAGCCGCGTCGGTGTCCTTGAGCAGCACGATGAACTCCTCGCCCCCCCAGCGACAGATGATATCCGCCTGGCGCAGGCTGCTTTCCAGCAGGCGGGCGAACTGGCGCAGGACTTCGTCACCGGCGAGGTGGCCGTGGGTATCGTTGAGTTCCTTGAAGTGGTCGAGGTCGATCAGCAGCGCGGTCAGCGGTTCCGGAGCGCGTTCTGCTTCGAGCAGGGCCTGGGCGGCGAGCAGGTCGAAGGCTCGGCGGTTGTGCAGGCGAGTCAGGCTGTCGAGGGTCGCCAGTTCCTGGATGCCGTCCTGGTGGCGGCGGATCATGCCGTTGATCAGCGTCAGCACCACCGCCGAGATGATCGCGCAGATCGCCAGGTTCAGGTACAGCGAGTGGCGCAGTTCATCAAGGCTGTCGCCGGCGGGCTTCTCGACGAACAGGTACAGGTCCAGTTCGGGAATGAAGCGCACGTTGAGGAAATGGCTTTCGCCGTCACGCTGGTATTCGCGGCTGCCGGTGCTCGGGGTCGGCATGCGCGCGATGAGTCCGGCCAGCGCTGGAACCTCCTGCAGCAAGGTGCCAGCGCGGGCGCCGTCGGGACCACCAGAGGCCCCGGTAAGGACGATTCGCCCGCGTGGATCGACGAAGTACACCGAGCGCTGGTAGCGCAACTGGTAGGTGTCGATCAGCTTGACCACCGCATCCACCGTCAGGCCCACGCCAGCGGCGCCGATGAAGTGCTCGTCGTAGTCGAACACCTTGTAGTTGATGAAGACGGTCAGGCGATCCTGGTTGGCCATGTCCAGGTCGACGTTGATCTCGTAGGGCTCCTGCATCTTGCGCACCCGGGCGTACCAGCGGTCGCGCTCGCTGTCGAGGTCGATGTGCTTGAGGATGCCTTTGGCCTGGTAATAGATGCCGCTGTTTTCCGAGACGAAGAACGCGGTGTAGGCCCGTTGCTGGCGAGCCACTTCGCCGAGGTAGCGGGTGACCTGCTCCGGGTCCCGCTCGCCGGCGATGGCCCAGTCGCGCAGGAAGGTGTTCTGCGCCAGCATCGCCGAGACGGTGATGGGCCGGATCAGGTCCTTCTGGATCTCCGAATAGACGGTATCCGAGGTCAGCGGCAGCTCGGTGTTGACGATGTTGTCGCGGATCGAGCCGAGGGAGGCGTAATAGCTGATCAGCGTGGTCGAAAGGAAGCCGCAGCCGAGTAGAACCAGCAGTGTCAGCAGCAAGGACCGTTGCGAAAACAGGGCGGAACGAAGGGGCATGGCAATCCCGGAGGGCGGCGAACCGATTGCCTCTATTCTAGAGGGGGCGGAAAAAAATAACTGGACGATTTTTAAGGATAAGATGCCTATTACAAATTGTTGCGGCATCGCACTGCACGACCTTTTTATTGTCTGATTCTGTGTCGATCAACGCTTGCCGATCGACGCCGACCAGCGCCGCTGGGAATGGCAGTTTCGCGGTCCAGGAGGCCGCCATGTATCGCCGACTTGCTCTGCTTGCCGTATTGGGTTCGCTGATCACCGCCTGTGTGCCGTATGGAGGGTCCAGCTACTACCGAACCGACGTCTATTCCGTGGACCGTTATTCCTATCCCGCTTATCCGTACAACCGTGGCTACTACGTAGTTCCGTCGCAGCCTCGCTACTACGCGCCGGCACCGCGTTACTACCGTCCCGCCCCGGTGCCGTACTACCGCCCGGCACCACCGGTTCGTGGTGGCTGGGACGCCCGCTACAACGGTCCGGGTCGTCCGGACAACCATGGCTGGGACCGCGGCCACGACCGGGGTGACTACCGTGGCGACAATCGCGGCGGCGACCGTGGTGACAACCGCGGCAATCGCGGCGACTGGCGCGGCCACCAGAACGGGCAGGGCGGCCAGGATGACCGCGGTGGCGGCCGTTATCACTGAGTGACCTCGACACCCCCTAGGCCAGGTCGGCCAGGGGGTGTCTTCCTTCCCATACCTTGCTGAAATGCGCCTCCACCACCGCCGCCGGCACCTGTGCCACTTCCGGCCAGTGCCAGCGCGGGCTGTTGTCCTTGTCCAACAGGCGGGCACGCACGCCCTCGCTGAACTCAGGGTGACGGCAGCAGTTCAGGCTCATCGCGTATTCCATCTGCAAAACCTGGCCAAGTGACAGGTAGCGCGCCCGTTCAAGCTGCTGCCAGACCAGATGGGCGGTCAGCGGGCAGCCCTTGAGCAGGGTGCGCGCGGCGCTGGCGAGCACGGTGTCCTCCTGCTGTGCCAGTTGGCCGATGGCGCGCCAGGCGCAGGCCGGGTCGCTGACGTCGAGGACCCGGTCGATGATCTCCCGGCGCGGCAGCCACTGCGCCGCCGGCAGGCTGTCGCGGGCATCCAGTTCCAGCGCCTTGAGCAGGCTGCCCAGTTGCATGGCGGTCTGTTCCTGCCAGTTCAATTGCAACAGACGGTCGATCATTTCGTCTTGCTGCTCCTCCTTCATGAAGCGATCTGCCAGGCCCAGGTCGAGGGCGTCTCGAGCGTTGATCGGCGCACCGGTCAGGCCGAGGAACAGACCGAGGCGCCCGGGCAGGCGCGAGAGGAACCAGCTACCACCGACATCCGGGTACAGGCCGATACTGATTTCCGGCATTGCCAGCCGGCTCGATGGCGTGACGATGCGTACGCCTGCACCCTGCAGCAGGCCCATACCGCCACCGAGCACATGGCCATGGCCCCAGCACAGCAAGGGTTTCGAATAATGGTGCAGCAAGTAATCGAGACGGTATTCGGCGGCAAAGAAGGTCGCCGCCAGTGCCGGTACTTCGCCGGGATGGGTGCGACAGGCCTCCACCAGCGCACGCACCTCACCCCCGGCGCAGAAGGCCTTGGCGCCGCTGCCGCGCAGCAGCACGCAGACGATCCCCGGATCCAGCGCCCAGGCCCGCAAGTGCGTGCCCAGTTGCTCGATCATCGGCAGCGACAGGGCATTCAGGCTGGCGGGTGCATCCAGGGTGGCGATGGCCAGGCGCGCGCCGTCGACACCGGTAAGCACTTCGAACTGCACGGACATGGACAACCTCGCTCATGAAGACCCGACAAGTATGGTCGCTGGGGCGGATCGTGCAGGTTGCCGGTCGGATCGATTGACAAGCGCGGACAGCTTTCCTAGTGTCCGCCCCATTGTTCAACGGATGGCCCCATGACCGACGACGACCGCATCAAGCTCGAACCCAGCTGGAAGGAAGCGCTGCGCGCCGAATTCGACCAGCCCTACATGCACGAACTGCGCGAATTCCTGCGCCAGGAAAAGGCCGCGGGCAAGGAGATCTATCCGCCGGGACCGCTGATTTTCAACGCCCTTAACACCACGCCACTGGATCAGGTCAAGGTCGTGATCCTTGGCCAGGACCCGTACCACGGGCCGGGCCAGGCCCACGGTCTGTGCTTCTCGGTGCAACCTGGGGTGCCCACGCCGCCGTCGCTGGTCAACATCTACAAGGAACTGCAGCGTGACCTCAACATCGAGATCCCGCGTCACGGCTACCTGCAGTCCTGGGCCGAACAGGGCGTGCTGTTGCTCAACACCACCATGACCGTGGAGCGCGCCAACGCCGCGTCCCATGCCAACAAGGGCTGGCAGTTCTTCACCGACCGGATCATCCAGGTAGTCAGCGAGCACCAGCCCAACACGGTGTTCCTGCTCTGGGGCTCCCATGCGCAGAGCAAGCGCAAGCTGATCGATGCCAGCAAGCACCTGGTACTGACTTCGGTGCACCCTTCGCCGCTGTCGGCCTATCGAGGCTTCCTGGGTTGCGGACATTTCAGTCGGACCAACAAGTTCCTCGAACAGAATGGATTGGCGCCGATTGACTGGCAGGTTCCGCCGATTTGAGGTGTTTTCCGAACACTTGAACGACCCGGCACACGCCGGGTTTTTTTATGCCTACCTGATATTTTTGTCAGTTTCGCAATTCCCGATCCGAGCTTTAAATAACCGAAGTGCTTGTTACCGCGACAGCCAACAGAAGTTGCGTGGTATGCGGATGGACTTCGAGGAACTGCATCATGGCGGGAATTGTGTGTATAGGGTGTTCGGCACGGGTGAACGCATTTCCAGCTCCGGACTTGCCGGACGCTTTGCCGCCGCTGCCTGGGGACACCGCCTGGCTGTTGCCGGTCGATTTCCAGGAGCAGCCGCTGGTGATTCAGGTGACTAGTCCATGGCTGGATTACGACAATGCAGAGACTACCTTCATTGATGTGAAGTTCATCCTGGACGACGATGACGATCCGGTGGCAGTGGTCAGAAAGTTGCCACCCTTCGACGCTTCAAGAGACTTTCCTGTCAGGGTTTCGATTCCCTCCGAAAAGTTCAACACGCCCGGTTTCAAATCGTTGAAGTTCCGCGTGGCCTACGACGACGCCAACGATGTCGAGTCGGCCGAAGTGGTCCTCGAAATCGATCACCGTGCGCCCAACGGCGACAATGCTGGCGCACCGCTGATATTCCCGGCCGATGTGATTCAGAACGGCGTGACCGAGGACTGGCTGGCGGACAATGACGATGAACTGCCAGTGACGGTGCCGCGCTGGCCGGCCATCGAGATTGGCGACAAGGTGCTGTTCTTCTGGGGCACGCCGTTCGAGCACGAGCCGGTGGCGGTGCTGGAGATCACCGCGGCGCACCTGCCAGACGGTGCCCTCATCAGCTTCGCCTACCCTGGCGATGTCCTGCGGGAAAAGGGCAATGGCACGCTGAATGGCTTCTACCGGCTTTCCGATCGTGCCGGCAATCTCAATCCCGAGTCCCCCCCGGTCCCCATTGACGTTATCGACCTGCCGGCCATCCCCGACACCTTCCCGGCGCCGGTCGTGCCGCTGGCCAGCACGGACAGGCTGATTGACCTCGACGACGCGCGCACCGGCGTGACTGTGGAAGTCGGTGAAATCGCCGAGGCTTCGGCCGGCGATACCGTGCAGTGTTTCTGGAATGACCGCCCCCTGCCTCTGGTAACCCTGCCAGCTAGCCCGCAATGGCCGCTGAGCCTGGCGGTGAGCTGGGACATCCTCTCGGGGGATGGTTTTGCCGCACCGGTGGCCTGTGAAGTGAAATACCACTGGCAGCGTGGTGCGGCGCCAGGCAAGGACTCACCCGTTACGCGCTTTACCGTCGATCTTTCTGTGGCTGGTCCCGACCCGGAGCACCCCGATCCGATCAACCCGGCGCTGGACCTGGTAGTGGTGAAAGGGCAGACCGGCGACAACGTCTTGTTGGCGCCGGATCGCGGCCTGGATGCGCGGATAGTGCTCAGGCTCTATGACAACCCGAAAGCCGGCGAAACCCTGGAGCTGCATTGGGGCGATCACCCGACAGTGGTCGACAGCTACCGCGTGATGCCCACCGATCAGCCCGGCCAGCAGATCGAATTCACAGTGTCCTGGGCTGTTATCGGATCGGTCGGCAACGGCCAGGCGGTACCGACCTGGTATTGGGTGTCCAATGGCGTCAACCGTCAGCGTTCCCGCGATACCTTGGTGCGGGTGTCGGTATTGCCGCTGGAGGGGCTGGAGCAGGTGTCGTTCCCGGATGCGTCGATCTACAACTACATCGCCTGTGAGGATGAGCCCTGGAATGGCATCCGCGTGAAGGTCCCAGGCAATGCCAACCTGCTCGAAGCAGGCGATGAAGTGGTGCTCAGCTGGCAACTGAGCCGGGGCACCCTCGGCAATGATCCGATCACCGAGCACGTGCTGTTTGCGCCGCACACCCTGACGGTGGAAGAAGCCCGGGACGGAGTGATCCTGCTGATGGATCGTTTCGTCGATCTTGTCCTGCCACTGCAACTCGAGGATGGCTCGGCCAATGTCACTTATCACTTGACCAAGGCTGACGGCACATCGGGTTTTGCACCGAACAAGGTGCTCAAGATATCCCTGGTCATTCCAGGAAATCCCTTCCCTTGCGACGGGACTAAAAAGACAAGCTAAGGCACTGAATCGCTTGGGGTTAATAGTGTTGAACGGCTTTTTCAAAGGCGGGGAAAGTTTCAGGTTGAAGTTGTAGTTCTTGCTTGAAATAGAAATTGCGCCTGCCTGTTATTTCTATCGGGGTGCATTTTTGACGGGGTGGATAATCGAAATCGAGGCCTGAAGTGAGGGTCTTTAAACTTTGATTCCTCAACTAAAGAATGGGAGTCAGCAATATGAACGATATGCAGAAACCGACTTCGGGCTCGGCCAGGATCGACACGCTTATTGCCAAGCAGGAAAACGCACGGAAAGTTCGTGAGCTCAAGCAGCGCAACCCGAGTGGTCCGCTGGAGGAAATTCCGGCGGTGAGGATCGTCAACGCTCTGCCGAATATCGCTGACGGACAGGTCAACACCTTGACCCTCGCCGAGGTCATGACGGGAAACATCACGGTCGAACTTACTGAATGGCCGAATATGGACGCGGCGTACTGGCTCTGGTTCAGACTCGGCACCGAGGAGGATTGGGGCGTGGAGCATGAGGTTCAGATCGGCTTCGGTTCGGCCGAGTTCGTTCTCCCCCTCGGCAACGCGGCTTTCGTCCATGGCGTCAATTCGGTCCTTTACTACGTCAAATCGCAGGACGACGTTAACGAAAAATACGGCGCACCTGGTGTGTTCTTCGTCGACCTCAGGGACCCCAACGGCGGGCAGCAGCCCGACAAGCCGATCCTGCCAGCGGACATGACCGGTAATGTGGTCAGTCCGGAGTATCTGGACCAGCACGGTGGAGTGACCTTCACCTTGCCGACGCCGCTGGACTCCAAGCCCGAGGATACCTACTGCTTCTATGTCAACGGCACGGAGATCACCACCGACCAACCGGCGGCGGCCCCGTTCGAGGTCACGATCAGCGCCGCGTTCTTCAATGGGTTGCTGGAGGGCGATTACGAGCTGACCTACACCCTCAAGGACCGGGCGGGTAATGAAAGCGTCGAGTCGTTCGATACCCTGATCAGGGTCGTCAAGACCTCGGTGCCGGTGCTGCAGTTGCCCCTTATTCCGGAGGGGCCGGCCATTTCCCTGGACGACGCCCGCGATGGCGTTTGGGTCGAGTGCGACTATGACCCGCAGAAGCCCGGCGATATCGTCACGGTGATCTGGCAAGGGGAGCGTGTCGAGTCGGTGTTGTATCCGGAAAACAGCGTGCTGGTGCCCTTCGACGTCGTCGCCAGGCCGGGGGAGGAATACGCTGGCAAGGTCAAGTATGAGCTGAATCAGGACAAGATCATCTATGAGTCGGGCGAGGTCGATGTCGACGTTGACCTGACGCTGATTGGCCCGCCCAACCCCGAAGGACCGGATAACGTGATCAACCCGGACCTGGAGCTTCTGACCCTGGAAAGCTCGACCCAGGAGGTTGATGCGATCGTGCCGGCGGACAAGGGCCAGCCCGCGACCATCACCGTGCCTCTGTACGACAACGCCAAGGAAGGCGACATGATTGCGATCTACTACGGCAGCCTCGAGGGGCTGGTTGGCAACCCGGTCGGGTTGACGGCGCAGAACGTCACGGACGGCGAAGTCTCGGTGCCGCTCCTCTGGCCCCAGATCTCGGCGATTGGCAACGGCAATATCCCGGCGTTCTATCGCATCTACCCGGAAGACAAGCCAGAGAACTCCCAGCAGTCCCTGGACACGATCATCGTCGTGACGGTCGCCAACATGGAGGATCTGCCGCTCGCGACCTTCCCCGATGCGGACCCGCTGGTGAACGTCATCAACTGTTCTGATCAGCCGTGGATCAGGGGGGTCAACGTGCGCCTGAGCTATCCCTCCTTCGAGGTCGGTGACATGGTCACCGTCCACTGGGTGCTGGACGAGACCTACACCACTCCCGGCGAGACGGAGCCTCCGACCGACGCCCCGCTGGAAGAAACCCGAAAGGACTTCCCGGACCGTGTGGACGTGGCGGATGTCGCGGCGGGCTACATCGACGTCAACGTGCCGTGGGGGCTGTGGCTGAGCGCGCTGATACGCGGGTCGATCGTGGTGTCCTGGACGCTCTTCCGGGATGAAAACACCTCGGGGACGTCGGACTTGAGCTTCGTTCGCTACAGCCTGCTTCTGGCCGGCGGCGGCACTTGCCGACCTGATTGACGATGAACGACCCGGGACGGAGTGTCCCGGGTCGTTCTGGTTTGGGGTGAGGTGGGACATGTCGGAATCCTTGTCGTTATTCCTTCGTGTCTTGTTGAAAATTCCTACATACGTTCTGTAGGACAAAACCTAATCTACGTGCCGCGTTTTTTTTAGAAAAAGTTACTTCTCGGTAAGTATTCTCAACTAGCAGCGTAGGTATATGAGTCATGACCATTCAGTCAGTTTCCATGAAGCGCCGGATCATAGGTGCGCTTCCCTTGCTTGTTGTTCTTCAGGTTTCAATTCAGTCAAGTGATGCCGAGGCCACTACGGTAGTGGATGGCACCCCGTTGAATATTGATTCCTCCACGGCAGTAGATAATTACGAAATCAAGAATGGCGGTGTTTTAAATTCCCAGGGTGCGACGACTAATGACATCGACGTTGCTAACGGGGCCGTGAATTTTTCCGGTGGATCCATTACCGCCCGGGCAGGTGAGACTTTTGCGCTCGATTTGAACGCGTCAACCGCGAGCCTCGATGGCGTCACGGTGCTCAACACCAGTGCTAGCGGGGTCGGTTTAGCGGTGGGTAGCATAGGTAGCAATGGTTCCCAGGCACAGATCGCCAACAGCAGTATCACCGGAGGCCTCTTCGGTGCCATTGTCAGTGGTGAAAGCACCCTCAATCTGGTCAACTCAACACTCACCAGCACGAGTGCCGGCAGCAGTGCCCTGAGCCTGATCTCCGGCACCGCCACCGTGCAGGGCGGCAGCCTGACCGGTGCGGGGGAGGGGATCACCATTCGCAAGGCCACCGATCCCTCCCTGGTTGGCGCCCTGGTGCTCGATGGTACTCAGGTCACCGGTCAGACCGGTTCGGCTATCGAGCTGTTGGCTGGCGCCACTGCCGATATCGACATCCTCAACGGCACTACCCTCACCGGCGGCAACGGCACCATCATCGACGTGTTGCAAGGCTCCACTGCCAACGTGAACGTCGCCCAAAGCACCCTCACCGGCGACCTCAAGGTCTCCGATACCAGCACCGGCCACTTCACATTCGACCAGGCCGGACTGACCGGCGATTTCATCGTCGAGCAGGGCGGTACCGGCACCATCGCGTTGAACAACGGTTCGCTGTTCACCGGACGTATGGAAAACGTCCAGGACGCCAGCATCGACGCCAATTCGCACTGGATGATGACAGGCGACAGCAGCGTCACCAACCTGACCATGAACGGCGGTCGCGTCACCATGGGCGACACCGATTCGTTCTACACCCTCAACCTCGAATCGCTGTCCGGCAACGGCACCTTCGTGATGGGGTCGAACTTTGCGACCAATGTCACCGACTTCCTCAATGTGACGGGCAACGCGACCGGCAACTACGATCTGTTGATCAGCGCCAGCGGCACTGACCCGGCGTCGGGCAACCCGCTGCATGTGGTGCACACTGGCGGCGGCGACGCGGCCTTTAGCCTGGTGGGGGGGCAGGTCGACCTCGGCGCCTATTCCTACAAGCTCAAGCAGGAGGGCACCGACTGGTTCCTCGACCCGGATACCCGCGAAATCAGCCCGGGCACCAAGACCGTCATGGCCCTGTACGGTGTCGCGCCAACCGTGTTCTACGGTGAACTCACCACCCTGCGTACCCGCATGGGCGAGTTGCGCTACAGCGACGGTCGCACCGCGGGTGTCTGGGCCCGTGCCCATGGCAGCCAGTACAACGTTGCCAACGCCTCTTCCGGGGTCGGTTATACGCAGAATCAGCAAGGCATGTCGTTCGGTGCCGATGCTCCGCTTCCCTACGGCGACGGCCAATGGATCGTCGGTGCGCTGGCGGGCTACAGCAAGTCGGACCTGAACCTCGCGCACGGCACCTCGGGCACC
Organism: Pseudomonas sp. Con_6; assembly: GCF_059379395.1. Taxonomy (NCBI): domain Bacteria; kingdom Pseudomonadati; phylum Pseudomonadota; class Gammaproteobacteria; order Pseudomonadales; family Pseudomonadaceae; genus Pseudomonas; species Pseudomonas sp. Con_6. The sequence continues at coordinate 1,490,859 of NZ_CM182011.1, forward strand.
ATCGACAGCTACTACCTGGGCGGCTATGCCACCTGGCTGGACGCCAAGACCGGCTACTACGTCGATACCGTGATCAAGTACAACCGCTACCAGAACAGTGCCAAGGTCGGCCTGAGCGACGGCACGAAGACCAAGGGCGACTACGACAACCACGGTATCGGTGGTTCGGTGGAAGTGGGTCGCCATATCAAGCTCGACGACGGTTTCTTCGTCGAACCGTTCGGGCAACTGGCTGGCACCGTGATCCAGTCCAAGGACTACAACTTCGACAACGGCATGCACGCCGACGGCGACGCCACCCGTTCGTTGCTGGGCAAGGTCGGTGCCACGGTGGGCAAGACCTACGAACTGGGTGAGGGGCGTATCGTCCAGCCTTACCTGAAGGCCGCGATGGCCCATGAGTTCGTCAACAACAACAAGGTCAAGGTCAACGACAACAGCTTCAACAATGACTTGTCCGGATCCCGGGGAGAACTGGGTGCTGGTGTCGCGCTGTCACTGTCCAAGGACTTCCAGGTCCATGCTGATTTCGAATACAGCAACGGCAAGAACATCGAAATGCCGTACAGCATGAACGTAGGACTGCGTTACCTCTGGTAAGGGATACGTTATGGGGGAGGGAATGAAGGATGCCCTGGCTTGGTCAGGGCATCCTTTTTTATTCGACCGAAGGCCGTTCCGCCTCGGCGTTCCAGTGACGGAACAGCGGTTCGGCGAGGAACAGCACGAACAACAGGCGCATCATCTGCAATGCCGTCACCAGTGGTACGGACAGTTGTAGCGTCTCCGCCGTCAGGCTCATCTCGGCGATCCCGCCGGGCATCATGCCCAGGGTCAGCGAACGCAAGTCGAGGTTGGTCGCCGCGCTCAGGGCCAGGGCGGCAATGCCGGCAATCAGCATGGTCAGCACCGTGGCAGCGAGAGTCCGCGCCAGGAACGACGGCGCGCGCCGGAAGAAGGCGCGGTTGAAGTGGCAACCCAGGCCGCTACCGATCAACCACTGCCCCACCTGGCTGGCGCCATCTGGCAGTCCCAAGTGCAGATTCCAGCCGATACTTGCCACCCCCGCCACCAGCAACGGTCCGAACAGCCAAGGATTGGGCTGCTTCAGGCGCTGCCAGGCCCACGCCACCAGCGCTCCCAAGGGAAACACCACGGCCAGCCAGCCCCAGTTCACCGCGCCTGCATGGCTCAGGGGTACACCCTCGCCGAGCAAATACTTGAACGCGGCCGGAACGCACAGCACCACCACCAGCACCCGCAGGCTCTGGCCGGCAGCGACCCGGCTGAGGTTGGCGCCATTGCGCGCGCCCAGGTTGACCATTTCCCCGGAGCCGCCCGGCATGCTGGAGAAGAACGCGGTAGCGCGGTCCTCGCCGGTACGCCGCAGCAGCCACACGCCAACCACACTGGAAAAACTGGTGATCAGCGCACCCACGAAAATCAAGCCGAAATGACTGGCGACCTGTTCGGCCACATGGGGCGTGAAGTGCAGACCAATGCCGATACCGACAATCCACTGCCCGCATTTGCGGCCCCCAGGTATCTCGGCGAGCTGCCACGGGGTGAGGCAGCGAACCAGGATGATCGCCAGCAGCGAACCGACCATGAACGGCAACGGCCAGCCGATGGCGCTGGCCGCGAACCCGCCGGCCAGGCCGACCAGCGGGGTTGCCCACCATTGCCTGAAGGACGACTCAGACATTGGCCAGGGCGCGGCGCTGCTGAACGCGACGACGCCAGATGCGGATCAGCGGCAGACTCAGCATCAGCGCGGTCAGCACCCATACGCCCAGGCTGATCGGGCTCGACCAGAGGATGTGCAGGTCGCCGTTGGAGATCGACAGCGCGCGGCGCAGGTTCTGTTCCATCAGGCCACCGAGGATGAAGCCCAGCAGGATCGGCGACAGCGGGAAGTCCAGCTTGCGCAGGATGTAGCCCATGATGCCGATGCCGACCATCAGGAACAGGTCGAAGGTGGTGGCGTGCACGGCGTAGACACCGATCGCGGTGATGATCGCGATCACCGGTACCAGCGCCCAGTTCGGTACGGACAGGATGCGGGTGAAGATGCGGATCATCGGGATGTTCAGGATCACCAGCATGATGTTGGCGATGAACAGCGAGGCGATCAGGCCCCAGACGATGTCCGGTTGCTGTTGGAACAGCAGCGGGCCGGGGGTGATGTTGTACAGGGTCAGGGCGCCGATCATCACCGCGGTGGTGCCGGAACCTGGGACGCCGAGGGTCAGCATCGGCACCAGGGCGCCGCAGCAGGAGGCGCCGATGGCGGTTTCCGGCGCGGCCAGGCCACGGGCGTCGCCCTTGCCGAACTTGCCGCTGGCACCGGCGATGCGCTTCTCGGTCATGTAGGCCACGGCGCTGGCCAGGGTCGCGCCGGCACCGGGCAGCACGCCCATGACGAAGCCGAGCAGGCCACAGCGGATGTTGACCACGAACACCGAGGCCGCTTCCTTCAGGTTGAACAGCATGCGTCCGGTGGCTTTCACCGCCTCGTGGCCGTGATGGGTCTTTTCCAGCAGCAGGAGGATTTCGCTGATGGAGAACAGGCCCAGTACCAGCACTACGAACTGGATGCCGTCGGCCAGGTGCACGCTGTCACCGGTGAAGCGGTACACGCCGCTGTTGGCGTCGATGCCGACCGCCGAGAGGAACAGGCCGATCAGCGCGGCAATGAACGTCTTCAGCGGCTTGTCGCCGGCCATGCCGCCGAGGGCGACGATGGCGAAGACCATGAGCACGAAGTACTCCGCCGGTCCGAAGGCGATCGCCCATTTCGCCAAGAGCGGCGCGAACAGGACCATGCCGCAGGTGGCGATCAAGGCGCCGATGAACGAACTCCAGGCTGACAGCGACAGCGCCACGCCGGCCAGGCCCTGGCGGGCCATCGGATAGCCGTCGAGGGTGGTCATCACGGTGGAGGCTTCGCCGGGGATATTCAGCAGGATCGAGCTGATCCGCCCGCCGTATTCGCAGCCCAGGTAGACCGCGGCCAGCAGGATCAGCGCCGACTCCGGCGGCAGGCCGAGGGCGAAGGCGATGGGAATGAGCAGGGCCACGCCGTTGATCGGGCCCAGGCCCGGCAGCAGGCCGACCACGGTGCCGATGAGGGTGCCGCTGAGGGCGGTGACCAGGTTGTACGGGCTGAGGGCCACGCCGAAGCCCTGGCCCAGATAACTCAAGGTATCCATGTCAATTCTCCAGAACGTCGAGCAGGCCGAGGGGCAGGGGTACATCCATGATGCGGTCGAAGAGCACGTACAGGGCGATGCTCATGCCACCGATGATCAGCGCGCTGGGCAGCCAGCGGCCGCCGTACAGGCGGGCCATGGGGACGCCGATGAGGATGCTGCTGACAATGAAACCGAGGGTTTCGAAGGTGGAGGCGAAGACCAGCAGCAGGGCGACGCAGATGCCGATCTTGGTCAGGGTCTCGCGGTCCAGCTCCGGTTCGTCCTCGCCGCGCACGATGGGCGTGGGGCGCAGCGCCAGGTAGAGCAGGGCCAGGCCCATCAGGCCGAGCATCAGCAGGGGGTAGGCGCGCGGGCCCACCGGTTCATAGGAAAACGCGGCCTGGTAGGGCAGGGCCATCACGGCCAGGGCGGCACAGACCGCCAGCAGGGCCAGGGCGAAGATGCGTTGCAGGATCATCAAGAAATCCTCTGGATGAGGGGGAAGTCAGGCACAGGTGTGCTGTCTTGAGGGCCTCATCGCTGGCAGGCCAGCTTCCACAGGTACAGTGCAAAACCCGAGAGCACTGCAATCCTTGTGGGAGCTGGCTTGCCAGCGATAGCGGTTACTGGATCAAGCCGAATTCCCGGGCCAGCGACTTGTAGTCGGCAACCTGCTTCTTGACGTAGGTGTCCAGCTCTTCCCCGGTCATGGCGAACGGGAACAGCTCGCGCTGGTCACGCAGCTTGGCGAAGTCGTCCGAGGCCAGCAGCTTGTCGAACGAGGCTTTCCACCACTGGTAGTCCTCGTCGCTGACCTTCGGCCCGACATAGAACCCGCGCACCACTGGCCAGACGATGTCGTAGCCCTGCTCCTTGGCGGTCGGGATGTCCTTCATCTCCGGCTCGTCCAGGCGCTGTTCGGCGAATACCGCGAGCAGGCGCATGTCGCCGCTCTGGATGTGTGGCATGGAGTCGGAAATGTCGGTACTGCCGACCTGGATGTGTCCACCGAGCAACGCGGTGGCGATCTCGCCGCCGCCTTCCAGGGCCACGTAGCGCAGGTCGCGCGGGTTGATCCCGGCGGCCTTGGCGATCAGCGCGGTCTGCATCCAGTCCTGGCTGCCGACGGTGCCGCCGGAACCGATCACTACCTTGCTCGGATCCTTCTTCAACGCCGCGACCAGATCGTCGAGGGTTTTGTAGGGCGAGTCCTTCTTCACTGCGATGGCACCGTAGCTGGTGCCCACCGCCGCCAGCCAGCGCACGGCGTTCTCGTCGAAGCGACCGAATTTGCCCTGGGCCAGGTTCAGCAGCGAGCCGCTGGACCAGGCCACCAGGGTCCCGGCATCCCCCGGGCGCTGGGCGACCACGGCGTTGTAGGCCACCGCGCCGACACCGCCGGGCATGTAGGTGACGCGCATCGGTTTGCTGAGGATCTTCTCGTTGACCAGGGCGCTTTGCACCAGCTTGCAGGTCAGGTCGAAGCCACCGCCCGGCGAGGCCGGGGCAATGCATTCAGGGCGTTTCGGTTCGGCGGCCAGCACCTGGCCGGCGAACAGCAGGCAGCCGGTGGCAAGGGCGATTCGGCGCAGTGAAAAGGTCATCGTCAGTCTCCGTAGCTTTAGTTGTTATAGGCGGATTACCACAGGGCCACGCTGTAGCTCACCAACAGCCGGACCTCGTCCGCATCGCGGGCGAAGTTCGAGCGATAGGTCGCGTTGCGCAGGCGTACGGCGACGTTTTTCAACGCACCGCTCTGCACCACGTACTTGAGCTCGGTGTTGCGTTCCCATTCTTTGCCTTCACTGCCGTTGGCCAGGCTGACGTTGTCCCCGTTGACGTAACGGGTCATGAAGGTCAGGCCTGGAACGCCCAGTTTGGCGAAGTCGTAGTCATAACGCACTTGCCAGGAGCGCTCGTCGGCGCCGGCGAAGTCGTTGATCTGGACGAAGTTGACCAGGTACGGGTCGCTGCCATCCACGTAGGGGAAGGCGCTGTCACCCGACATGCTCTGGTAGGCGGCGCTGAACTTGTGGCCGTTGAGGCCATAGCTGAGCATGCCGTTGAGCGAGGTGTTGTCGATCTTGCCGCCGCGGGCCTGGCCCTGGTCGTCGCTGAGCGCCAGGCGCAGGTCGGCGCCGAAGGTGCCCGGGCCGAACGGCTGGGTGGCGACCAAACCGGCGAAGTGCTGGCGGTAGACGTCGTCGAGCTGGGCGAAGTGATAGCTGCCGGTGATGCGGTCGGTGAACTTGTAGTCGACGCCGGCAAGGTCGAAGTGGTTGCCGGCCACGGTGCCGAGGAAGCGACCGTTCTTGTTGTTCAGTGCGATGTCTTCCTTGTTGGTGTCATCGCGGTCCTTGGCTTTCTCCAGGCGGCCGCCGGTGAAAGTCAGGTTCTTCAGCTCCTTGGAGGTGACCAGGCCACCTTCGAAGGTCTGCGGCAGGATGCGGCCGTCGTTGGGCTTGAGGGTCGGCAGTTCCGGGATCAGGGTGCCGATCTTCAGCTCGGTGGCAGAGATCTTCACCTTGCCGGTCAGGCCCAGCTTGGAGTATTCGTCGGCGGCGCGGCCGTCGTCGTGGGTCGGCAGCAGGCCGGTGCCGGTGCGGTCGGGGCTGGAGTCGAGCTTGACCCCGAGCATGCCCAGGGCATCGACGCCGAAGCCGACGGTGCCTTCGGTATAGCCGGATTCCAGGTTGAGCATGAAGCCCTGGGCCCATTCGTCGCGCTTGGATTGCTGCGCGCTGGTGCCGTCGCGGAAGTCGCGGTTGAAGTACATGTTGCGGGTTTCGAAGGTCGCCGAACTGTCCTTGATGAAGTCCGCATGGCTGAGCGGCGCGACACTGCAAAGGGCGATGGCACTGGCGATCTGATGGCGAGCGAAAGGACGACGGATAGGCGCGAGCGCCTGAGGCTGTGCTGACAGCATCGTGGAGTAACCCCGTTTATTGTTCTTATCGGTACGAACACTGCGGTTCGTTCATTCGGCTCCCGGAGAGGGCCGTGAAGCGATGCTAGGGGCTCAACCTTTCGCTAACCTTTCAATCGACTTTCATTCCTGCGGCGGCTTCACAGGGGGCTCTTCCTCTGTAAACTCCGCGCCACTGAACGCGATGCGACCGGGAGAAACCGATGCGAGTGCTGCTCGTCGAAGACCATCTGCAGTTGGCCGAAAGCGTGGCCCAGGCTCTGAAAAGCCAGGGCCTGACCGTCGATGTGCTGCACGATGGGGTGGCCGCCGATCTGGCCCTGGCCAGCGAGGACTACGCGGCGGCGGTGCTCGACGTAGGCCTGCCGCGGATGGACGGTTTCGAGGTGCTGGCACGCCTGCGCGCCCGCGGCAAGACCGTGCCGGTGCTGATGCTGACCGCGCGCAGCGACGTCAAGGACCGGGTCCACGGGCTCAATCTGGGCGCCGATGATTACCTGGCCAAGCCGTTCGAGCTGACCGAGCTGGAAGCGCGGGTCAAGGCCTTGTTGCGGCGCAGTGTGCTCGGCGGCGAGCGCCAGCAGCGCTGTGGTCCACTGGTCTACGACCTGGACACCCGGCGCTTCAGCCTGGGCGATGAACTGCTGTCCCTGACCTCCCGCGAGCAAGCGGTGCTGGAAGCGCTGATCGCCCGGCCCGGGCGGGTAATGAGCAAGGAGCAACTGGCCTCGCAGGTGTTCGGCCTCGACGAGGAAGCCAGTCCGGACGCCATCGAGATCTACGTCCACCGCCTGCGCAAGAAACTCGATGGCCATGCTGTGGCCATCGTCACTTTCCGCGGCCTCGGCTACCTGCTGGAACACCGTGATGCGTGATACCGGCAGCCTGCGCGCACGCCTGCTGGGGAACCTGGCGCTGCTGCTGGTGGTGCTGATGATTGCCAGCGGCCTGAGCGCTTACTGGAACGGTCGCGAAGCCGCCGACACCGCCTACGACCGCACCCTGCTGGCCTCGGCGCGGACGATCGCCGCCGGTCTGTCGCAGCGTGACGGCACCCTCAGCGCCGACGTGCCCTACGTTGCCCTGGACACCTTCGCCTACGACAGCGCCGGGCGGATCTACTACCAGGTCAACGACATCCACCAGAAGCTGATTTCCGGTTACGAGAACATCCCCGCGCCGCCGCCTGGCACGCCGCGCACCGACGACTACCCGGCTCTGGCGCGATTCTACGATGCACGCTACCAGGGCCAGGACGTGCGCGTGGTCAGTCTGCTCAAGGCGGTCAGCGAGCCGAACATGAACGGCATGGCCGAGATCCGCGTCGCCGAAACCGAGGAGGCGCGGGTGCGCATGGCTCGGGGCCTGATGGCCGATACCCTGCTGCGCCTGGGCATGCTCGCGCTGGGCGCATTGCTGCTGGTGTGGTTTGCCGTGAGTGCGGCGTTGCGGCCGCTGGAGCGGCTGCGCGGAGCGGTGGAGGAGCGCCAGCCCGATGACCTGCGGCCACTGCCGACCGTCGAGGTGCAGCAGGAACTGGGGCCGCTGGTACGGGCACTGAACCATTTCACCGAACGTCTGCGCGAGCAGTTCGAGCGTCAGGCGCAATTCATCGCCGACGCCGCGCATGAGCTGCGCACGCCGCTGGCGGCGTTGAAGGCGCGGGTCGAGCTGGGCTTGCGGGCGAAGGAGCCGGAAGTCTGGCATGACACCCTGCAGGCCACGGCGCAGAGCACCGACAAGCTGACCCACCTGGCCAACCAGTTGCTGTCCATGGCGCGTGTGGAAAACGGTGCGCGGGCGATTGCCGAAGGCGGTGCGCAACTGCTGGACCTGAGTCAGTTGACCCGCGAACTGGGCATGGCCATGGCGCCGCTGGCCCATGCCCGAGGGATTGCCCTGGCGCTGGAGGCGGAGGCGCCGGTGTGGGTGCGTGGCGAGCCGACCTTGCTCAATGAGCTGCTCAGTAATCTGGTGGACAACGCGCTGGCCCATACGCCCAAGGGTGGCAACGTGATCCTGCGGGTCAGTGCGCCGTGCGAGCTGGAGGTGGAGGACGACGGGCCGGGAATCCCGGCAGAGGAACGCGACAAGGTGTTCGAGCGCTTCTACCGGCGCGGTGCACAGGGGACGGGGTTGGGGTTGGCGATCGTCGGTGAGATCTGTCGCGCGCACCTGGCCGGGATCAGCCTGCATGACGGGGAGAACGGGGGGTTGAAGGTCAGGGTGAGTTTCAATCCTGCCTCCTGACTCCGCAAGGGCGCTGCGAACCCTGTGGGAGCCGGCTCCCACAGGGTTTTGTGTTCAGCTTCGAGATGCGGGATCTATCTGAACATCCGCTGCGCATCCGCCAGATCATCTTCCGAGAACAGCCCACCCTCCGGCACCTTCAAGTGATGGAACGCCGGCACCTCGCGCAACGGCCGCCCCTTGCTCTCGCTCAACGCCCGGGCGATCTGCACGATATCCACGTAGTCGAGCTGCGCCGACTGCCGCTCCAGGTTCTGCACTTCTCCTGGCAGGTTCGCCAGTCGCTCAGGGAACTCCCAGACACTGAGGATCTTGTCCCCCAACACCGGGTGGATCTGCTCGATTACATGGTTCAGGCACACTGGGTCGGACAGCAGTTCGTTGTGCTCTTCGGCATAGGTCAGGATCGGCAGCACGCCGATCTGGTGCACCAGCCCGGCCAGCGCCGCCTGGTCCGGCTTGAGCTCGGTGTAGCGCGAGGCCAGTTCATAGCTGACACCGGCCACCTCCAGGCTTTTCGCCCAGATTTCTCGCATTTTCTGCTCTACGGCTTCCGAGCGGGCATGGAAGATCTGCTCGATCACCAGGCCGATCGCCAGGTTGCAGCTGTAGTTGACCCCGAGGCGGGTAATGGCGGTCTGCAGGTCGGTGACTTCGGTGATCGCGCGCAGGAGCGGGCTGTTGACCACCTTGATCAGGCGTGCGGCCAGGGCCGCGTCGCGGCCGATGACCTTGCTCAGGGTGGCGACGCTGATCTCGGTGTCTTCCGCGGCTTCGCGGATGCTCATGGCGACCTCGGGCAGGGTCGGCAGGACCAGGTCGTCATTGTCGATGGCGCGCAGCAACTGCGTTTGCACCATCTTGGCCAGCGTGTTCATCGTGTCTCTCTCCCGCGTTCAGGGATGGCCCCGTCGGCATGCGGCGGGGCAGGGCGGGCTCAGCGCTGGATCTCGCGGTCGCGGTCCAGTTCGTACGGCAAGGTCAGCAGGTTCAGGCGCGGGCCTTCGAGGCTGCCCAGGTGCAGGTTGCCATCTTCCACGGAATCGGCGGTCAGCACGGCCAGCAACTCGCCACGGGCGGCGATCACTACCTCGCCGACCGACGATGCATGGGTCGGCGAGTAGATCTCGCTGCCCGGCGCCGGCATCTCGGCCTGGTCCAGCGACAGGCGATACAGGCGGCGCTTGAGCTTGCCCAGGTATTGCATGCGCGCGACGATTTCCTGGCCGGTATAGCAGCCTTTCTTGAAGCTCACGCCACCGACCGCCTGCAGGTTGATCATCTGCGGGATGAAGAGTTCGCGGGTCTGTTCCATCACCTGGCCGATCCCGGCGCGGATCTGTCCCAGCAGCCAGTCGTCCAGTTCGCCTTCCGGCAGGTGGGTGGCCAGTTGTGTACGCACGGCGTCGGCTCGTTCGGCGGGCACCCAGAGTTCGGCACGTGCTGGCGAAACGGTGATGGCGATCAGGTCGTCATGGCGCACGGTGGCACCGGCTTCGCCAGGCAGCTCGATGCCCAGCGCGGCCAGGGCGGCGTCGCCCTGATCCAGGCCGAAACGCACCCAGGCGGCGCTTTCGTCGGTCAGCTTGGCCTTGGAGAACACCGCGTATTTCTTCAGGTCCGCCAGTTGCGGTTCGAGCAGTTCGCGGGTCATGGCCAGGAGGAAGCCGTCGCCTTCGGGCAGGATGCGGAAACTCGACTGCATCCGGCCCTTCTGCATGCAGCGGGAGCCGAGACTGGAAGTGTGTTCGTTGAGATAACCGATATGGCAGGTCAGCTGACCTTGCAGGAACTTGCCAGCGTCGGAACCGCGGACGGCAAGGATGCCTTCATGGGACAGGGTGCAGAAAAAAGCGGAATCGGCCATGGTTCATCGCAGGTAATCAAGACTGGCGGCCATCATAGAGCGCCCTCGGCAAAATAGGTAGCAGACTCACAGACCTCTCGACCAACGCCGTGTGCCCATCGCCGGTTCGGTCTGTATACTGGCCGCCTATTCTCGGAGGGCCCCATGGTCGAACAAACTGAACTCAACCGTCTGTTCTGGCACAGCCGTCGCGGCATGCTGGAGCTGGACGTACTGCTGGTACCTTTCACCCAGGAGGTCTACCCGACCCTGAACGAGACGGATCGCGAGCTGTATGTGCGTCTGTTGAGCTGTGAAGACCAGGACATGTTCGGCTGGTTCATGGAGCGCACCGAATCGGAAGATCCAGAGCTGCAACGCATGGTTCGCATCATCCTGGACCGTGTCCAGCCCAAGTGATCGCTTCGAGTGTCGCTGGCAGGGCTCGAAGGTCCTGCTGGCGCTCTACCTTGCCTGTCTGGTACTTGCCCTCTCGGCCTTGGTGCTGCTGGCGGTACCGCTGCTGCTGTCCCTCTTTGGCCTGGCCTTGTGCCTGGTCCACGCCTTCTGGGTCATTCCCCGACACATTCTCCTGACCCACCCCGATGCCATCAGCGGTTTGCGCCGTGATGCCCATGGCTGGCACCTGTGGAGCGCCGCCGGTGGCTGGCATGCGGTGCAACTGCGCCCCGACAGTATGGCGTTGCCAGGGTTGGTCATCTTGCGCTATCGCCGCGCGGGGCAGTTCTTCGCCCGCAGCCAGTGCATCGGCCACGACGCGCTGGAGCCGGTACAGCACCGGCGCCTGCGCGTGCGCCTGAAGTTCAGTCGGAAAAGGTGGGCGGCTGCAGGATAGTATCCAGGGCCTCGGGCAGCAGGTCCGGGTAATCCAGGGTGTAATGCAGGCCGCGGGATTCCTTGCGCTGCATGGCCGAGAGAATCATCAGCTCGGCGACCTGGGCCAGGTTGCGCAGCTCGATCAGGTCGCGGCTGACCTTGTAGTTGCTGTAGAACTCGTCGATCTCGTCCAGCAGCAGGCGCACGCGGTGCTCGGCCCGCTGCAGGCGCTTGCTGGTGCGCACGATACCCACGTAATCCCACATGAATCGCCGTAGTTCGTCCCAGTTGTGCGCAATGATCACGTCTTCGTCGGAGTCGGTGACCTGGCTGGCATCCCAGCAGGGCAGGGCTTGGGGCATGTCCACCTGGTCCAGTTGGGCGAGGATGTCGGCGGCGGCAGACCGGCCATAGACGAAGCATTCCAGCAGTGAGTTGCTGGCCATGCGGTTGGCGCCGTGCAGACCGGTGAAGCTGGTTTCGCCGATGGCGTACAGGCCTGGCACGTCGGTGCGGCCGTCCTGGTCGATCATCACGCCGCCGCAGGTGTAGTGCGCCGCCGGGACCACCGGGATCGGCTGGCGGGTAATGTCGATGCCGAAGGCCAGGCAGCGCTCGTAGACGGTGGGGAAGTGGTTTTTGACGAAGTCCGCCGGTTTGTGGCTGATGTCCAGGTACACGCAATCGACGCCGAGGCGCTTCATCTCGTGGTCGATGGCCCGGGCTACGATATCCCGTGGCGCAAGTTCGGCGCGGGGGTCGAAGCGCTCCATGAAGCGTTCGCCGTTGGGCAGCTTGAGCAGGCCGCCTTCGCCACGCAGGGCCTCGGTGATCAGGAAACTCTTGGCCTGCGGGTGATACAGGCAGGTCGGGTGGAACTGGTTGAACTCCAGGTTGGCCACCCGGCAGCCGGCACGCCAGGCCATGGCGATACCGTCGCCGCAGGCGCCATCCGGGTTGCTGGTATAGAGGTAGACCTTGGCCGCGCCGCCAGTGGCCAGCACGGTGAAACGAGCGCCGTAGGTGTCGACCTCGCCGCTGGCGCGGTTCAGCACGTAGGCGCCGAGGCAGCGTTCGCCGGCCAGGCCCAGGCGGCGCTCGGTGATCAGGTCCACTGCTACCCGCTGCTCCAGCAGCTCGATGTTTGGCCGCTGCCGTGCCTGTTCCAGCAGGGTGGTGAAGATCGCCGCGCCGGTGGCGTCGGCGGCGTGGATGATGCGTCGGTGGCTGTGGCCGCCTTCACGGGTGAGGTGGAACTCGAAGCCGCCGTCGTCGACGCTGGCATGCTCGTCACGGGTAAAGGGCACGCCCTGGTCGATCAGCCACTGGATCGCTTCGCGGCTATGCTCGACGGTGAAGCGCACCGCGTCTTCATGGCAGAGGCCGCCGCCGGCATTGAGGGTGTCCTCGACGTGGGACTGCACGGTATCGGTATCGTCCAGCACCGCGGCGACGCCGCCCTGGGCCCAGAAGGTCGAGCCGTTGGCCAGGTCACCCTTGCTCAGGACGGCGATGCGCAGGTGCGGCGGCAGGTTCAGGGCCAGGCTCAGGCCTGCGGCACCGCTACCGATCACGAGGACGTCATGTTGGAATTGTTGGCTCATGTCTTGGATTTTCCGCGCGGGGCGACCACGTAGGACACTGGAATAAGGGCAGTGGTATCGGCACAATGGTCAAGCGTTTATGGCATTGTGAAACTATCGTGAATCTCGGTGGGCTGCCTTTATATCAGCCCGGACGCCCGGATTTCCATGCCGCGACGTGTACAGGCCTGCCAAGCGTGGGAACTTTCCGGGAATCGTGTGTATCCATAGGAGGTTGCCTTGTGAGTCAGCAGCCGTGGTGGCGGGAGGCAGCGGCCGTTTCGAGCGTTGCCAACGTATAGAAGACTGATTTACTGACGCAGCCGGCCAGCACCGTGCTGCGTTTTTCGTGCGAGCCGATCAAGGGCCGCCGGAAACTTGCCTGGAGGGGAGAACTTTTGCAAAAAGCCCGAGTCTATGGTTGCAAGCCGAAACGATGGCCGATGCGACCCTCCTCCAGGTTCATCGAGGAGTGTTCATGCTAACCCAGGAAGAGGATCAGCAGCTTGTCGAGCGCGTGCAGCGCGGCGACAGGCGAGCGTTCGATCTGTTGGTGCTGAAGTATCAGCACAAGATTCTCGGGTTGATCGTGCGATTCGTGCACGACACCCATGAGGCCCAGGATGTGGCGCAGGAAGCGTTCATCAAGGCCTACCGTGCACTTGGCAATTTTCGTGGTGACAGCGCGTTCTATACCTGGCTGTACCGGATTGCCATCAACACGGCGAAAAACTATCTGGTGTCCCGCGGTCGGCGGCCACCGGACAGCGATGTAAGTTCAGAGGATGCAGAGTTTTACGACGGCGATCATGGCCTCAAGGACCTCGAATCCCCCGAACGCTCGCTGTTGCGCGATGAGATCGAAGGCACTGTGCATCGAACCATCCAGCAACTGCCAGAAGATTTGCGTACGGCGTTAACTTTACGCGAATTCGATGGTCTGAGTTACGAGGACATTGCCAGCGTCATGCAGTGTCCGGTGGGTACCGTGCGCTCTCGGATTTTCCGCGCTCGGGAGGCCATAGACAAAGCCCTGCAGCCGTTGTTGCAGGAAACCTGAGACAGCGGCGACAGCCAAGAGAGGAACCGCCATGAGTCGTGAAGCTTTGCAGGAATCGCTGTCCGCGGTGATGGATAACGAAGCGGACGAACTGGAGTTACGTCGGGTATTGAGTGCCGTCGACGACCCCGAAACCCGTGCCACCTGGTCGCGTTACCAGGTTGCCCGTGCAGCGATGCACAAGGAGCTGCTGATGCCCAGGCTGGACATCGCTTCGGCAGTTTCCGCCGCGCTGGCTGACGAGGCCGCTCCGGCCAAGGTCGCTCGCGGTCCATGGCGCAGCGTAGGTCGCCTGGCGGTTGCCGCATCGGTAACCCTGGCCGTGTTGGCCGGTGTGCGCCTGTACAACCAGGACGACATTGCCGGTGCGCAACTGGCGGCTCAGCAACCGGCCCAGCAAGGCTTGGTGACGCCGCAAGTACAAGGCCCGGCAGTCCTGGCAGGCTATAGTGAAAGTTCCGAGCAAGCGCCTGGCCCGATGGCCAACGGTGTGCTGCAAGGCCAGAGCGGCTGGCAGGACCAGCGTCTGCCCGGCTATCTGCGCCAGCATGCCCAGGACGCTGCCGTGAAAGGCACTGAAAGCGCGCTGCCGTATGCCCGTGCCGCCAGCCTGGAAAACCGCTAAGGCGAAGAACACCTGAAGGAGGATCATGCGCGCGCTACCTCTCATACCGCTCTTGCTCAGCGGCTGCCTGACCTTGCCAGCATACGCTGCCAATTCGTCGACCGAGGCCGCTGACTGGCTCAACCGCATGGCGAAAGTCGAGCAGGAGCAGAGTTACCAAGGCACATTCGTTTACGAACGCAACGGCAGTTTTTCCACCCACGACATCTGGCATCGCGTCCAGAATGGCAAGGTCAGCGAGCGGCTGTTGCAGCTCGATGGCCCGGCCCAGGAAGTCGTACGTGTGAATGGCCAGACCCAATGCGTGAGCGGTGCCCTGGCCTCGGAAGCAGGCAATGCGACGCAATCCTCGGCGCGAGTGCTGGATCCTCTGAAACTGATGAACTGGTATGACCTGAGTGTCGCAGGACACTCCAGGGTGGCGGGGCGCGACGTGGTGATCATCACCATGCGTCCCCGTGACCAGCACCGCTATGCCTTTGAGCTGCATCTGGACCGGGAAACCGCACTGCCGCTGAAATCGTTGCTGATCAATGACAAGGAGCAGTTGCTGGAGCGCTTCCAGTTCACGCGGCTGGACATCCGCGATGTTCCCGACGACAACCAGCTTAAAGCCAGTGACAACTGCCGGCCACTGCCCCAGGCTAGTGTTCAGGCCCACGAAGCGGTGGTTGGCTGGCGTTCGGAATGGCTACCGCCGGGCTTCGAACTGGTCAGCAGCAGCGTGCGCAAGGATGCCGACGGCAAGCACAGCGTCAGCAGCCTGATGTACGACGATGGCCTGGCGCGTTTCTCGGTGTTCCTCGAAGCGCAGGACAACGAGGCGGGTTTCGATACCCGGGCGCAGTTGGGGCCAACGGTCGCAGTATCGCGGCAGTTGAACACGCCCAAAGGTGAAATGATGGTGACGGTGGTCGGGGAAATCCCCATTGGTACTGCCGAACGTGTGGCCTTGTCGATGCGCCCGCAGGACGCCCAGGCAAGCCAGTAATCTAATGGAGTTGCACCCGTACAAGGACGACGAAGGATGAAAGGCATGTCCCAGAGCCGCTGACATGATTGGTAAGCTATCAAGTTTGCAAATCCATCCAGATTTTTCTATAGGTCAGGTCTTTGCGGGTCTGGCCTTTCCTGCTGTTGCAGTATCAAGAAATGCCGATGTTTCAGGCCTGGTCGCAACCTTCCGGTTGTTGCCGGGCCTTTTTCGTTGGCAGGTCCCTAGTGCTTAAACCACGCTCGTTTGTGACGGGAGCCGTATGTCGATACCACGCTTGAAATCCTATCTATCGCTGTTCGCCGCCGTGCTCATGCTCGGCCAGATGGCGACTGCGCAAGCCGAAGCCCTGCCGGACTTCACCACCCTGGTCGAGCAAGCCTCGCCGGCGGTGGTGAACATCAGTACCAAGCAGAAACTGCCGGAACGCAAGTACGCCCAGGGCCAGATGCCAGACCTGGAAGGCCTGCCGCCGATGTTCCGCGAGTTCTTCGAGCGCAGTCTGCCGCAGCAGCCGCGTGCACCCCGTGGCGACCGCCAGCGTGAAGCACAGTCGCTGGGTTCGGGCTTCATCATTTCCGATGATGGCTACGTGTTGACCAACAACCACGTAATTGCAGACGCCGACGAGATCATCGTCCGCCTCTCCGACCGCAGCGAGCTGCAGGCCAAGCTGGTCGGCACCGACCCGCGCACCGACGTGGCCCTGCTCAAGGTCGAGGGCAAGAACCTGCCGACCGTGAAGCTGGGCGACTCGTCGAAACTGAAGGTCGGCGAGTGGGTGCTGGCCATCGGTTCACCGTTCGGCTTCGACCACTCGGTGACCAAAGGTATCGTCAGCGCCAAGGGCCGCACCCTGCCGAACGACACCTACGTGCCGTTCATCCAGACCGACGTGGCGATCAACCCGGGCAACTCCGGTGGCCCGCTGTTCAACATGAATGGTGAGGTCGTGGGTATCAACTCGCAGATATTCACTCGTTCCGGCGGCTTCATGGGCCTGTCGTTCGCCATCCCGATCGACGTGGCTCTGGATGTCTCCAACCAGTTGAAGAAAGATGGCAAGGTCAGCCGCGGCTGGCTCGGCGTGGTGATCCAGGAGGTCAACAAGGACCTGGCTGAATCCTTCGGGCTGGACAAACCGGCCGGTGCCCTGGTGGCCCAGGTCCTGGAAGACGGCCCGGCAGCCAAGGGCGGCCTGCAGGTGGGTGACGTGATCCTCAGCATGAACGGCCAGCCGATCGTCATGTCGGCCGACCTGCCGCACCTGGTCGGTGGCCTGAAGGATGGCGCCAAGGCCAAGCTGGAAATCATCCGCAACGGCAAGCGCCAGAACCTCGACGTCACCATCGGCGCACTGCCGGATGAAGACCAGGAAGTCACCACCAGCGCGAACGGCGCGGTCGAGCGCAGCAGCAATCGTCTTGGCGTGAGCGTCTCGGATCTGACCGCCGAACAGAAGAAGACCCTCGAACTGCAGGGCGGCGTGGTCATCAAGGATGTCCAGGATGGTCCGGCGGCGCTGATCGGCCTGCGTCCGGGCGATGTCATCAGCCACCTGAACAACCAGGCGATCACTTCGGCGAAGGAGTTCACCGAAATCGCCAAGGACCTGCCGAAGAACCGTTCGGTGTCCATGCGCGTGCTGCGTCAGGGCCGTGCCAGCTTCATCACCTTCAAGCTCGCCGAATAACCTTCGGTTCGTAGCAGAAAAAGGGCAGCTTCGGCTGCCCTTTTTCGTGAGCGCGGCAACCCCTTGAATTGCCTGGCTTTGCCCGGGTACCTGTTATTTCTGTCAGTTGTGCCGCCCAGGCACTTGGTTCTTCAATCAGCTCAACCTCATCCGTGCCACACGGCACATCCATCGGGTTCGACATGATTTGGAGAACGCCCATGAGCAGCAGCGAGAACACCTCCGAGCCCTCCGTGCTGGAGGCCAACATCCATCGCTATAACCAGCGCGCTCGCGACCTTGCAGGGGCGAAGGCCGGTGTCCGCAGCGGCGGTGTCCAGTCCATCGATCCGGTCTATATCCCCAACCTGATCACGCCGGTGCAGACAGAGGGGGCGTTCGGTGGCGTCAACAAAAGCATGCTGGATTCCAATGTCTCGGGATTGCTGGTCATCATCCAGCCCTACCAGAACATGCAGCAAGGCGACTGGATCAAGGTGTTCTGGGGCGATGACGGTACCCCGGTGGCGTCCGATGTAGTCTCGCCGGGGCAGGAAGGCGACAACTTCCCCATATTCGTTCCTTCCCGCCTGGTGCCGGAAGGTTTGCATGAACTGTGGTGCTCGGTGACCCGTGCCGGTGGCGGTAACGGCGGTGAGTCGGATCCGATCGGAATCCTGACCCGCACTGACGTTCCGGGTGGTATCGACCCCGAACCCGATGCGCCAGGCCACCAGAATCTCCTGCCACCGGAGGTCGATATTCCGGCCAGCGGTATCATCGACGAAGAAGCCGCCAAGGAAGGCATCACGGTGACCATCCCGGGTTACCCGAACATGCGGATCCATGACCTGATCACCCTGAGCTGGGGTGGTGTCTTGCTCGAGCACCAGGTCACCCAGGCCGAGGTGGGGGCCAGAGAAGCACGGATGCTGGTCACCGAATCGACCATCCTCGAAGCGGGCGACGCCGACGAACTGGTGGTGGTTTACAAGGTCATGGACGAGGTGCAGAACCAGTCCAGCGACTGGTCGATGCGGACCTTCGTGACGGTGGAGGTGGGTGAGGGCCTGTTCGACAGCCCGGTCATCCTCAATCCCGACGATGCTGCCGATCCCTATGACTTGATCGATCTCGACCTGTTGGGCGAAGACGACCTGCAGGTCGAAGTCTATGCCGCACGCGGAGGCGACCTGCAGGTCGGCGACGTGATCGCGGTGAGGTGGGTCGGTACCACCGCCCAAGGGGAGACCGTCATCGTCGAGCCGCCGGAGCAGGAATTTCTGCGGATTCCCATGGGCCTGTATTTCCCGATCCCCAATGCCGAGGTGATCAAGATGGCCCGCGGCCGCTGTGCCGCTTCCTACACAGTGACTCGCGGCGGTAACCCGGCGGGCCTCTCGAAACGCACGTTCGCCAGTTTCCTCGGCACGGAGTACCAACTACCGAAACCGATCGTGGCCGATGCCGTCGGCGGTACGCTCGACCCGACCCTGCCGCAGACCGTCGTCACCATCCCTGGCGGATCGCTGGGGGCGGGCGATCATGTGCTCCTGACCTGGCTTGGGACACGCGCCAACGGCAGCGCGCTGCTGCACAACGACGACCGTGGGGTGAGTGGCGGCAATGCGGGAAAACCGATGAATTTCACTGTCGACGGGACCAATATCGCACCGCTGAACGGTGGCAGCGTCACTGTTTCCTACAAGCTGGACAAGTTCAACGGGCCTTCTCTGGTGTCTGAGCACGAGTTACTGCAAGTGGGCGAAGGTCAGTTCGAATTGCCTGCACCCTTCACCCGTCCACCGGTAGACAGCGGGGTGCTTGACCCTGAAATGCTGCCCGGCGTGCTGGACGTCGTGGTGTCGCCATACCCGGGCATGAAAAGTGGCCAGACTGTGCACCTGGTGTGGAGTGCCAGCAACGGCGAGGGTTTCACCGACTTCATGCCGATTGGCCCGTCAATGGAAGGCAAGGAGGTGGAGTTCACCATCGAGCGCGCCACGGTCGAGGAATACCTGGGCCTGACCATCGAGCTGTCGTACCGGGTGGAAAGCCCCGGCGAGCCGGAGCGCATTTCGGCCATCACCACCTTCAGCGTCGGCGCCGCGCAGGAACACTTGCCGTTGCCGGAGGTGGTAGAGGCGCTGGAGGGCGTGCTCAATCCGGGTGATGTTCCCAATGGCGCGACGGTGCGGATTCCCGTCGAGGCGGGACTGGAAAATGGCGACGATGTCGAGGTGATCTGGCAGGGTAGCAAGCCGGGCGGTGTTACCCGTGTCAGCAGGGGGGTGTTCGAGGGGGACGTGGGCCAACCCTTCGACCTGATCATCGAGTACGAGTTCGTCGAGGCAAACAGCGAAGGCACCGTGGTTGTGTCCTACCAGGTATTCAAACTGAACGGCGAGAAGCCGAAGTCCGACACGATCACCATCAGCGTGCAGCGTTCTCTGCTGCCGCTTCCGGAAATTCTCGAGGCTGAAGGCGATCAGCTCAACCCGGACGACGTACTGCAGGATGCTACCGTGCGAATCGGAGCCGCCGCGCAATTGAAAGACCACGACATCGTGAACGTTATCGTGGCCGGCCGCGCCCCGGGCAGCAGCATCACCATTACCTATACAGTACCGACGGGTGGTGCCGGGCAACCTGTGCAGGTCAAGATTCCCTATGCCGTCATCAATGCCAGCACCGGCACTGACTTCGACCTGGCGTACGAGATTCAGCGGGCAGCGGGTGGGGCGGTGGAGCCCTCCGGCACCGTCACCTACCACGTCAACCGCGAGGTGGGCTCGGGACCGCTGCGGGTCATGGGTGCGCGCTTCAACGGCAATACCTACCGGGCGTCCAGTGCACCACGGATGATCAGCGTCTATCACGACGTCACCCTGCTGCCGATGCTCGCTGAATGGCGCTACGAGGACGAGGACCAGTGGACCGCGCGCTTCCATTGGTTCGACAACAAGCCGTGGCTGAAGCTCTATGTGCGTAGCGACATCCAGACCATCGAACTGCGCCCGTGCAATATTGTCGGTACCGGTCTCGATACCACTGCCAATGGTTCCGCAGCGTTCGCCTGCATGCGCGACGAGGTCAGGGTGGGGGTGGAGGACGAAGTGGACATGCGTGCCTGGGGCAATCCCGCCTTCGGCGGCAAGCTTTCGCCAACCCAGATCACCATCAAGAATGTGGTCGAGATCACTGCCAGCAGCAACGGTTGCGTGGCCCGTCTGCGCGACGGCTATGCGACGCGCTGGGATGCTGCGCCGGCGTTGGATGTCACCAGTGGCTTCACCCAGATCCGTTGTAACGCTCTGGCTTTCGTCGGTCGGTTGAGCGACGGTTCGCTGCACGCCTGGGGGCCTGCCACCCATGGCGTGCCGGTTACCGACGCCGTCAAGGCGCACAAGGATTATGTCGAAGTGATCGGGGCCGCCTCGGCCTTCGCCGCTCGGCGTGCCTCCGGGCATGTGGTGGCCTGGGGCGATCAGGCCATGGGCGGCAAGATGAAAGAAGGCCAGGAAACCTTCGGCAACATCAAGCAGGTGGTTGGCAACTACGGCGCCTTTGCCGCGCTGCGTGACGCGGGCGGTTCGAAGACGGTGATCGCCTGGGGCCACGACAGCTACGGTGGCAATGCCGAGAAAGTTGCCGGGCTGACCAATGTCAAGGCGCTGGGCGGTGCCACTGCCCAGGCCTTCAGCGTGCTGCTCGACGATGGCGGCCTGCAAGCCTGGGGCGCGGCTTCCCATGGTGGTAACCCGGATACCGACATCACGGCAATCAAGGACTACGTCGAGATCACCTGTACCTGGCATGCCATGTGCGCGCGGCGAGCCAACGGTCACGTCGTGGCCTGGGGCAATGCCCAAAACGGCGGTGACGTCGGCGAAGACATTCCCAAGCTATCGGACATTGTCTCGGTAGTCGGCAGCGCCTGGAGCTTCGCCGCGTTGCGGCGCAACGGCGAGGTGGTCGCCTGGGGCGCTCCGGCCACGGGTGGGGATACCTCGGCAGTGGCCTCGGAGTTGGTCAATGTGCGGGCGATCTACGCCAACAGCCATGGTTTCACTGCGCTGACCAGCGATGGCCGGGTAGTGAGCTGGGGTGTGGCGGCAGGTGGTGGCGATAACTCCAGCGTCGTGGCCGACCTCACCGGCAAGCTGACTTACTCCCGCGTGGTTCCGACGCAGGAAGCGGCACTGCTGGACCCCACCGCGCGCAAAGACCTGGGCAACGCCTGACGTTTCCGGCCATCGCGCCCCCGGCATGTGCCGGGGGCGCGGATAGAGGAGCACCTATATGAATTCGATCAGAATGGATCTTGCGGCGCCCAGCGTCGATGGCGTGATCAATGGCGAGCTGGATCCGAACGATGTCCCGGCGGGAGGCGCGCTCGCGCACGTTCTCGAAGTGCCCGCGCAATGGAATGGAGAAACCCTGACCCTGTACCTGCGCGACGAGGGCGGTGCCGTGCTGTTCGAACTCGACAGGCCGATCGGTCCCCATGGTCGTCCGATCAGTGTGCCGATTCCCAAGGCCGTACTGGTGGCCAACACCGGCCAGGACGTGGCGGTGAGCTATAGCGTGACCAACGTCGGCGACTCCTACACCTTTGAATTCACGCTCGGCCAAGGCTTCTCGGGCGTCGTGGAGTTCGACCTGTCACTGCACAACTATCTGGTTGCCTACACCCATTCCGAAGCTCGTCCGCCGGAAGAACTACCCGCCTTCACTCGCATGCAGCGAACACTGCCCGGTGCCACCGGCTACAGCAGCAGCGACGGCAAGGTGGCGACGGTGGACAGCCTCGGCATTGTCACCGCGCTGAGCAATGGCGTGGCCACCATCACCGCATCGGGTGCGCCTTCGGGGCCTGCCAGCTACCAACTGACGGTCAAGGGCATCGACGAGCTGCATGTGCTGAGCAGCTCGGCGACCTGGTCAGGCGCCGACCAGTTGTGCCGGGAAACCGGTCTGACCCTGCCCTCGCTGGCGGACTTCGCCCGTCTGAAGCTGTATTACCCCTTGCCGATCGGTTTCTACCTGAATCTGCCGGACTACCCGGTGTGGGGCACGGTCATCGGCGCGGGTACCGCCAACACCTTCGACCTGAATACCGGTGCGGCAGCAGGCATGGACGTCTCGGCGCTGCTGCAGGTGGTGGGTGTGCTGCATTACTGACGATCGATCTCTATCGCGGGTGCCCGTAATGATCTGACGTTCCGGGATCCGGGAGGCTGGAAAATGAACAGACTCTTGCTGCATTTATGCGGCACGCTAGCGTTTTGCCTGGCGTTTGCCTGCGGCGGGTTGCAAGCCCGCACGCTGACTGGCCCGGAAGTCGTTCAGCAGTTGAATCAGGCCTACGCCAGCACACCTGAACGTTGCGTGGGAAATCGACCGGCGTATTACTGCAGTGGTGTCATGTCCAAGCCGATCCTGAGCGACGATCCACAACCGTTCTGGCGGCACGGACCGGATGCGATTGGCCATGGCGCGGAGCGCTTCGACTTCCTGCGTCGCGATGTACTGCCAGGCAGTACGGTCGGTGAGCACGGCTATTTGTTCTCCAATCGATTCACGGCGATTGGTCAGGGCAAGGATTACCTGGTGGTGGGGGACGACGGCATGAACCGCCCGCCTGAGCTGCGGGTGCGCAACTGGGAAGAGGCGGCACCGTTGCAGTTGCCACTGATTGCCTTGTTTCATCGCCGTACCGCCGCCGGACTGGCGGCTGCGCTGCGCGACCAGCGCAGCTATTTCGAGGCGACGGGGCAGTGGCTGCCGATCGTGCGGTGGTCGCCGGACGACGAAAGCGGGCCGCTGTTCGGGTTCGATGAGCGGGAGCAATCCTACAGCGGCTATCAGGTCGCCGAGCGCCTCAACCAGCGTTATGCCGATACCACCACGACCTGCCGAGACGGGCGTTCGGCGATCTACTGTCGCGGCGTGCTGGTCCGCGGCATCGATTACAGCGAGGACTTTCACTCCTGGGACCCGAGCCCAGGCTCGGTGATTCGCGACGGCATCTCGTTTTCCTACGTAGGTGCGGATATCGGTGTCGACGAGCTTTATCAGAATCAGGGGCTGATCTTCCATGAGCTGGGCAGGCCGAGTGCCTTTGCGGTCAAGTTTCGCTGCGCGTATCCGCACAATGCCCAGACCTCGCTCACTGACTACAGCTGTCGGGCCACCTGTGCATCGGAAAACATCACCTCCGTGGCCGCCTGGCGTGCTTCCCGCTATCCAGCCAACCCTTCCGAAAGCTGTGCGTTCGGTGACACGCCTCAGGAGATCCAGCTCAACGCGGATGTCCGTCATGGCTATTCATGGACCCCAACGCGCAACGAACTGGTGTTCGCTGCCTGGCCTCCAGGCATTCCCAGTGAGTTGCCGATCGAGGCCTTCTATTGGGTGGTCGGCACGTCTGGACTGACCGGGGCCCGTTTCGTCCAGCACGACTACCTCACCGTCACCGGCCGCTTCATGCCCGTCGTGCGGGTCGAACTGACCGCAACAGCGGGATCGAAGTTCGTCTACGACCCCGCTGACCAGAACTACTGAGTGGTAGGCCATCAATCCATTGTGGGCCTGCTGACCGAGTGTCTGGCCCGGGAGGACGACATGTACGGATTTTTGCGGCGCTTGTCTGGTGTGTGTGGGCTTTGCCTGGTCCTTGTTCTCGGCGCGCTCCCGGCCCACGCGCTGACTGGACCGGAAGTGGCCCAGCGCTTGAACCAGGCATTCGTCAGCACGCCCGATCACTGTGTCGGCAAGCGAGCGGCGTATTACTGTAGCGGGATCATGTTCAAGCAGGTTTTGCCCGGTGATCCGGTGCCGTTCTGGAGTCACGGGCCGGATGCGATCGCTCGCGGTGCGGAGCGTTTCGACTACCTGCGCCGCGATATCGCAGCGGGGCCGCTGACCCAGGACAGTGGCTATATCTTCGCTGATCGCTTCACCGCCAAGGGACAGGACAAGGACTACGAGTTGCTGGGTGACGACGGCATGAGCCGTCCGCCGGAACTGTTGGTCGTCAATTGGGGCGCACTGTCGCCCACGCTGCTGCCGGTGCAGGCGCTGTACTACCGCTCCATGCCGGGGTTGAAGCTGGCGCTGCGCAATCAGCTCGACTGGTTCGAGGCCACAGGGGACTGGTTGCCGGTGCTGCGCTTCGATGCGGCTGCGAGTCCTGGCGAGCAATTCGGGTTCGAGCAGCGCGACCAGGTGTACAGCGGCTACCAGGTGGCGGATCGAATCAACCAACGTTTCTCGAATACCGCTTCGACCTGTCCCGACGGGCGTTCGGCCTTGTATTGCAATGGGGTGATCATTCGCGGTACCGGTTACGGCGACGCCTTTCATTCCTGGAATCCCAGTCCGAACTCGGTGGCGCGGGATGGCGTGTCGTTTTCCTATGTGCGCGGCGACGTCGGCACCGTTGGGGTGGTCGGCAATGAAGGGCTGATCTTTCACGAGCTGGGCCGTCCGTCCGCCCACAGCGTGAGGTTTCGCTGTGCCTACCCGGCCAATGCAGGCACTAATATCATTCCCAACAGCTGTCGGTCGACCTGTCGCTCGGAGAACATCACCACGGTGGCGGCCTGGCAGGCGCGCTATGGGGAGAGGCCGGGGGATAGCTGCACCTTTGGCGATACGCCTGCGGAGTTCCAGCTCAATACCGATGTGCGCGCCGGGCAGCCGTGGGCCAAGAACCACAACGAACTGATCATCGGCGCCTGGCCGCAGAACATCCCCTTGGAGTTGCCGATCGAAGCCTTTTTCTGGGAGGGAGGCGTCGGTCTGCCGGGCGCTCGTCATATCCAGAAAGACTTTCTCCAGGAGACCGGGCGTTTCATGCCCATCGTGCGCGTCGATCTGAATGCGTCGGGAAACAAGTTCACCTACGTACCGGCAGATCAGAGCTATTGAGCCAGAGGAGCAGGACATGGGCAGAGTTTTGCGAGAGTGCGTCGTTGCGCTTTGGTTGTGCCTCTGCATGCAGCCGGCACTGGCGCTCAATGGTCCGGAAGTGGCGCAGCGGCTGAACCAGGCCTGGAACAGCACGCCGGATCGTTGCGTGGACAACCACGCCCCCTATTACTGCAGCGGGGTGATGCTCAAGCAGGTGTTGCCCAGCGATCCAGCGCCGTTCTGGAGCCACGGACCCGACGCGATCGCCCGGGGGGCGGAGCGTTTCGACTATCTGCGCCGCGACATCACGCCGGGCCCTCTGGCGCAGATGAGTGGCTACCTGTTCGCCGACCGCTTCACCGCCATCGGCCTGGGCAAGGACTACCAGTTGCTTGGCGACGACGGCATGAATCGCCCGCCGGAATTGCTGGTGCGCAACTGGAACGCCGCGCCGCCCGGGCAACTGCCGATCATCGCCGTGTATCACGATGTCCGCCAGGCCAACGGCCTGGGTGCGGCGCTGCGCAACCAGCGCGCCTGGTTCCAGGCCACCGGTGAATGGCTGCCGGTGCTGCGCCTGGACAGCCGCGACGGTCAGCAGCCGTTCGGTTTCGATTTGCGCGAACAGGTCTACATCGGTTACGAGGTAGCAGCGCGCCTCAACCAGCGCTACCAGGATGACGAAGCGGCCTGTGCCGACGGCAAGGCCTCGCTGTATTGCAACGGCGTGCTGATCCGCGGCACCGTGTCCGGGCCGCCGCCGTCGTGGAATCCCAAGGACAATGCCTATGCCGACAACGGCGTGTCGTTCTCCTATCTGCGTCACGACCTGGGATCACGGCGTATCTTTTATGCCCAAGGCTTCATCGTTCGCGAGCTGAATTATCCCGCTGCCCATCCATTGACCCTTCGTTGCGAGTACGCGGGCGATGCCGGCACCGGCCCGCCCGACCGCTGCCGGGCCGATTGCAGCCTGAAGGGTATTCATACCCTGGCTGACTATCAGCGCCACTACCCCTCGGGTACCTATGCCCGTGATTGCAGTCTGGGGCCCAGTGCCCAGGCGTTTCATCTGAACAACCAGGTGCGCTTCAAGCAGAACTGGACGGCCAACAACTGGAACGAGCTGATCATCACGCCCTGGCCTCTGGACATTCCGTTGCAACTGCCGCTGGAAGCCTTCTTCTATAACTGGGAGCAGCCGGCCGGTCTGGCGGGTGCCCAGTACATCCAGCGCAACTATGCCCAGGTCACCGGCAAGTTCCTGGTCATCGTCCTGATCGATCTCACCAAGCCGCCTGGTGCGGTGTTCTCTTTCGACCTTGCTGCCCAGGCGCTGTAGGCCTGGCGACCGCCGGTCGCGCCGCCTGCCTGGGTGCCTCCCCGGCTTTCGGGCAGGCATCCTGGCGGCACTCGGTCCGGCGAATGGAATCTCCCATAACCCTCCGGCTTCAGGTACAATTCCCGGCTATTTTTCGGCGGGCGTCCGGCCCGCGGCCTTTTTGAGTGTTGATCCGTGAGTGATTTGAGTCATATCCGCAATTTCTCCATCATCGCCCACATTGACCACGGCAAGTCGACCCTGGCTGACCGGTTCATCCAGATGTGCGGTGGCCTGAGCGACCGTGAGATGGAAGCGCAGGTCCTGGACTCCATGGACCTGGAGCGTGAACGCGGGATCACCATCAAGGCCCACAGCGTTACCCTGCATTACAAGGCGGGCGACGGCAAAACCTACCAGCTGAACTTCATCGACACCCCCGGCCATGTCGACTTCACCTATGAAGTCAGCCGCTCCCTGGCCGCCTGCGAAGGCGCGCTGCTGGTGGTGGACGCGGGTCAGGGCGTCGAGGCGCAATCCGTCGCCAACTGCTACACCGCCATCGAACAGGGCCTGGAAGTCATGCCGGTCCTGAACAAGATGGACCTGCCGCAAGCCGATCCGGACCGCGTGAAGGAAGAGATCGAGAAGATCATCGGCATCGACGCTACCGACGCCGTGGCCTGCTCGGCCAAGAGCGGCATGGGCGTGATCGAGGTGCTGGAACGCCTGGTGCACACCATTCCGGCACCGGAAGGCGAGATCGATGCGCCGCTGCAGGCACTGATCATCGACTCGTGGTTCGACAACTACCTGGGCGTCGTGTCCCTGGTTCGCGTGCGCCATGGCCGCGTGAAGAAAGGCGACAAGATCCTGGTCAAGTCCACCGGCAAGGTGCACCTGGTCGACAGCGTCGGCGTGTTCACGCCGAAGCACACCCAGACTGCCGACCTCAAGGCCGGCGAAGTGGGCTTCATCATCGCCAGCATCAAGGACATTCACGGCGCGCCGGTCGGCGACACCCTGACCCTGTCCTCGACCCCTGAAGTCGAAGTGCTGGACGGCTTCAAGAAGATCCAGCCGCAGGTTTATGCCGGCCTGTTCCCGGTCAGTTCCGACGATTTCGAAGATTTTCGTGACGCCTTGCAGAAACTGACCCTGAACGACTCGTCGCTGCAGTACACCCCGGAAAGCTCCGATGCCCTGGGCTTCGGCTTCCGTTGCGGCTTCCTCGGCATGCTGCACATGGAGATCATCCAGGAGCGACTTGAGCGCGAATACGACCTGGACCTGATCACCACCGCGCCGAGCGTAATCTTCGAGGTCAAGCTCAAGACCGGCGAGACCATCTATGTCGACAACCCGTCGAAGCTGCCGGACGTGTCGTCCGTGGAAGACTTCCGCGAGCCGATCGTCGCCGCCACCATCCTCGTGCCGCAGGAGCACCTGGGCAACGTCATCACCCTGTGCATCGAGAAGCGTGGCGTACAGCGCGACATGCAGTTCCTCGGCTCGCAGGTGCAGGTGCGCTACGACCTGCCGATGAACGAAGTGGTGCTGGACTTCTTCGACCGCCTCAAATCCACCAGCCGCGGCTATGCTTCGCTGGATTACCATTTCGACCGTTATCAGTCGGCCAACCTGGTCAAGCTCGACGTACTGATCAACGGCGACAAGGTCGATGCCCTGGCATTGATCGTGCACCGTGACAATGCGCACTACAAAGGTCGCGCGTTGACCGAGAAGATGAAGGAACTGATTCCTCGGCAGATGTTCGATGTGGCGATCCAGGCAGCCATTGGCGGCCAGATCGTTGCCCGGACCACGGTCAAGGCACTCAGAAAGAACGTACTGGCCAAGTGCTACGGTGGCGACGTGAGCCGTAAGCGCAAGCTGTTGGAGAAACAGAAGGCTGGTAAGAAACGCATGAAACAGGTCGGCAACGTGGAGATTCCACAGGAAGCCTTCCTCGCCGTGCTCCGGTTGGATAGCTAGGTCTTTATGTCGCTAAATTTCCCGCTGTTGCTAGTCATCGCTGTCGCTGTCTGTGGCCTGCTGGGCCTCATCGATCTGCTGTTCCTGGCTCCGCGTCGGCGGGCGGCGATCGCCAACTACCAGGGCAGCGTCAGCCAGCCCGAGCTGTCGGTGGTCGAGCAGTTGAACAAGGAACCGTTGCTGGTCGAGTACGGCAAGTCGTTCTTCCCGGTGCTGTTCATCGTGCTGGTGCTGCGTTCGTTCCTGGTCGAGCCGTTCCAGATCCCTTCGGGGTCGATGAAACCGACCCTGGAAGTGGGCGACTTCATCCTGGTGAACAAGTTCTCCTATGGCATTCGCCTGCCGGTGATCGACAAGAAGGTCATCGAGGTCGGTGACCCGCAACGCGGCGATGTAATGGTGTTCCGCTACCCGAGCGACCCGAACGTCAACTACATCAAGCGTGTGGTCGGCCTGCCGGGCGACGTGGTGCGCTATACCAGCGACAAGCGCCTGTACGTCAATGGCCAGCAGGTCGCCGAGCAGCTGATCGGCGCCGAGCCGGGTACCCTGGGCAGCGCCGAGCTGTACAAGGAAAAACTCGGTGAGGCCGAGCACCTGATCCGCAAGGAGATGAGTCGCTACCGCATGCCGCCTGACCAGCAGTGGACGGTGCCTGCCGGGCACTACTTCATGATGGGCGACAACCGCGACAACTCCAACGACAGCCGCTACTGGGATGATCCGTCGATTCCCAAGGAGCTGCTGGGCATGGTTCCGGACCAGAATATCGTCGGCAAGGCCTTTGCCGTATGGATGAGCTGGCCGGAGCCGAAACTCAGCCACTTCCCGAGCCTGTCGCGGGTAGGGCTGATCAAGTAGCACCTTCACGGCGCTGTCCCTCGGGACGGCGCCGAATGCTTTTCTGGCATAGGCTGTATCGAGGGATCCCGCAGCGGGCTCCCGGCCAGCGGGCATGAATCCATATGTCTTTCAGGATCCGCATTTGAACAACGCTTTTCTGAACCACCAAGAACATCGCGTGGGTAAACCGTGAGCCCTTCCCTGAGTCGCCTCGAGCGCAAGCTCGGCTACACCTTCAAGAACCAGGAGCTGATGCTGCTGGCCCTGACCCATCGCAGTTTCGCCGGGCGCAACAACGAGCGCCTGGAGTTTCTCGGCGATGCGATCCTCAACTTCGTCGCCGGCGAAGCCCTGTTCGAACGCTTTCCCCAGGCCCGTGAAGGCCAGCTGTCGCGCCTGCGTGCGCGTCTGGTGAAAGGTGAGACCCTGGCCCTGCTGGCCCGCGGCTTCGAACTCGGCGACTACCTGCGCCTGGGCTCGGGCGAACTGAAAAGCGGCGGTTTCCGCCGTGAATCGATCCTTGCCGACGCCCTGGAGGCCCTGATCGGCGCCATCTACCTCGACGCCGACATGCAGACCGCCCGCGAGCGCGTGCTGTCCTGGCTGGCCGGCGAGTTCGACAGCCTGACCCTGGTCGACACCAACAAGGATCCCAAGACCCGCCTGCAGGAATTCCTCCAGTCCCGGGCCTGTGAACTGCCCCGCTATGAAGTGGTGGATATCCAGGGCGAGCCGCACTGCCGGACGTTTTTCGTCGAGTGCGAAGTGACCCTGTTGACCGAAAAGAGCCGGGGGCAGGGTGTCAGCCGGCGTATCGCCGAGCAGGTGGCAGCCGCCGCGGCACTGATCGCCCTGGGCGTGGAGAATGGCAATGACTGAAGAAATGAACACCACCCGTTGCGGCTACGTCGCCATCGTCGGCCGTCCCAACGTGGGCAAGTCGACGCTGCTCAACCACATCCTCGGGCAGAAGCTGGCGATCACCTCGCGCAAGCCCCAGACTACCCGCCACAACATGCTCGGGATCAAGACCGAGGGTGACGTGCAGGCGATCTACGTCGATACCCCGGGTATGCACAAGAGCAACGAGAAGGCGCTCAACCGCTACATGAACAAGACCGCCTCGGCGGCGTTGAAGGACGTCGACGTGGTGATCTTCGTGGTCGACCGCACCCGCTGGACCGATGAGGACCAGCTTGTTCTCGAACGCGTGCAGTACGTGCAGGGGCCGGTGATTCTGGCGATCAACAAGACCGACCGCATCGAAGAGAAAGCCGACCTGATCCCGCACCTGCAATGGCTGCAGGAGCAACTGCCGAACGCCGAGATCGTGCCGATCTCCGCGCAGCAGGGGCATAACCTCGACGCTCTGGAAGCGCTGATCGCCAAGCACCTGCCGGAGAACGAGCACTTCTTCCCGGAAGACCAGATCACCGACCGCAGCAGCCGCTTCCTCGCTGCCGAACTGGTGCGCGAGAAGATCATGCGCCAGCTCGGCGCCGAGCTGCCGTACCAGATCACCGTGGAAATCGAGGAATTCAAGCAGCAGGGTCATGTCCTGCACATTCATGCGCTGATCCTCGTCGAACGCGACGGCCAGAAGAAGATCATCATTGGCGACAAGGGCGAGCGCATCAAACGCATCGGTTCCGAGGCGCGCAAGGACATGGAAGTGCTGTTCGACGCCAAGGTCATGCTCAACCTCTGGGTCAAGGTCAAGGGCGGCTGGTCCGACGACGAGCGTGCCCTGCGTTCGCTGGGCTACGGCGACCTGTAATCCCTCCCCGGGCCCGATACCGTCCGGTATCGGGCCGACTTTCCTGCGAAGCCGTCCATGGATCAGCCAGAAGCCCTGCCGGCCTACGTCCTGCACAATCGCCCCTACCGCGAGACCAGCGCCTTGGTGGATTTCCTCACCCCGCAGGGCCGGGTCCGCGCGGTCATGCGCCGTGCCCGCGGCAAGGGCGGCAGCCTGGCGCGGCCGTTCGTGCCGCTGGAAGTGGAACTGCGCGGGCGTGGCGAGCTGAAGAACGTCGGACGCCTGGACACCCTTGGCGTGGCCTCGTGGCTCGTGGGGGACGCGTTGTTCAGCGGGCTGTACCTGAACGAGCTGCTGACCCGCCTGCTGCCAGCGGAAGATCCGCACCCCGCGCTGTTCGAGCACTACGCCGCGACCCTGCAGGCCCTGGCCGCCGGGCGCCCGCTGGAACCGCTGCTGCGCAGTTTCGAATGGCGCCTGCTGGATGAACTGGGCTACGCCTTCGCCCTCGACCAGGACATCAATGGCGACACCCTGGTCGCGGATGGATGGTACCGCCTGCAGGTGGATGCCGGGCTTGAGCGGGTCTACCTGCTGCAGCCTGGGCTGTTCAGCGGTCTCGAGCTGGCGGCCATGGCCGAGGCCGACTGGGATGCGCCGGGCGCCCTCGGCGCGGCCAAGCGCCTGATGCGCCAGGCGCTGGCCGTTCATCTGGGCGGACGGCCTCTGGTCAGCCGGGAACTGTTTCGCAAGCGCTGAGCACGTCGTATGCTGTCGGGCTCAACTTCCAGGAGAGCTTCTTCGTGACTCACAGCAACCGCATCCTTCTCGGCGTCAACATCGACCACGTGGCGACTCTGCGCCAGGCCCGTGGCACCCGATACCCCGACCCGGTCAAGGCCGCGCTGGACGCCGAAGAGGCCGGTGCCGACGGCATCACCGTGCACCTGCGCGAAGACCGCCGGCATATCCAGGAGCGTGACGTGCTGGTGCTCAAGGACGTGCTGCAGACCCGCATGAACTTCGAGATGGGTGTCACCGAGGAAATGATGGCGTTCGCCGAGCGTATCCGCCCGGCGCATATCTGCCTGGTGCCGGAAACCCGCCAGGAGCTGACCACCGAAGGCGGTCTTGACGTGGCCGGCCAGGAAGCGCGGATCAAGGCGGCGGTGGAGCGCCTGGCGCGGCTGGGTTCGGAAGTATCCTTGTTCATCGATGCCGACGAGCGGCAGATCGAGGCTTCGCGCCGGGTTGGCGCGCCGGCGATCGAACTGCATACCGGGCGTTATGCCGATGCACACACACCGGCAGAAGAAGCTGACGAACTGAAGCGCATCGCAGACGGCGTGGCGTTCGGTCTGAGCCAGGGCCTGATCGTCAATGCCGGGCATGGCCTGCATTACCACAATGTCGAAGCGGTGGCGGCGATCAAGGGGATCAACGAGCTGAACATCGGTCATGCGCTGGTGGCCCATGCGTTGTTCGTTGGCTTCAAGGGCGCGGTAGCGGAAATGAAGGCGCTGATCCTGGCCGCAAGCCGCGGTTGAATGGTTTTGGGGCCGCTATGCGGCCCTTCGCGAGCAAGCTCTCTCCCACAAAGATGATGTGTGTGCTTGTGGGCGCGAGTGCAAAGCAGGCCAAAAGCCAGTCAACCCGGGAACACCAGACTGAACCGGGTAGGCCCCTGTACCGCGCTGCTCACCTCCACCCGTCCGCCATGCACCTGCATGATCGAACGCACGATCGCCAGCCCCAATCCCGTTCCGCCATCCAGCCGCGACCTGCCACCCCCCACCCGATAGAACCGCTCGAACAGATGGGGCAGATGCTCGTTCGCAATCCCCGGACCATCATTTTCCACCCGGCACTCCAGTCCATCTTCCCGTGCGCCGATAGCGACCCGCACCACGCTGCCCTCCGGCGCATGCCGGATCGCGTTGCTCAACAGGTTCGACAGGGCCCGCTGCACCATCAACCGGTCACCCGGCACCGTGCCCCAGCCACTCACCTGCAACACCACTGCGCGGCTTTCCGCACTGATATCGAACAACTCCGCCACTTTCCGCGCTTCGTCAGCCAGGTTTACCGGAGTGAGCTGCAATTTCACCAGCGGTTGCTCGACCTGGGCGAGGAACAGCATATCGGTGATGATCCGGCTCAACCGCGTCAGTTCCTCGATGCTGTCCTCCAGTGCCAGCTTGTAGTCCTGAGCTGGTCGTTCGCGGCTGAGGGTCACCTGGGCCCGTCCCATCAGGTTACTGATCGGCGTGCGCAGCTCATGGGCCAGGTCATCGGAGAACTGGGAAAGCTGACGCACGCCGTTTTCCAGGCGATCGAGCATGATGTTGATGCTACGCGCCAGAGCTTGCAGTTCCTGTGGCAAGCGGGTTTCCGGCAGGCGATGGCCCAGGTCCTGGGCTGAGACCTGCTCGGCGATGCGGCGGAAACGGCGCAGCGGTGCCAGGCCACCCTGCACCAGTTTCCAGGCACAGACTCCGATCAGCAGCAACAGGAGTGGCAGGGCGAGCAGGGTCGAGCGCAGGTAGGCATGCAGCAACTCGATGTCTTCGCCGCGGTTTACCGTCAGCAGCACCTGGACCGCCGTACCGTCCTGCAAGCGCATGCTGCGGGCCGCAGTGAGCAGTTGATCGCCGCGGCTGTCGGTCCATTCGCTGAACGCCAGTTGCGGCCCGATGACGATGGGCTCGGATGGCGCTTCCAGTGTCGGCCCCAGGCTCAGCCGTGCCGGATGACGAGGGCTGCGTTCGATCACGCTCAGGCTCAGGTTGTCATGGCCCATGACTACGTCGAGCAGCGGATGAGCGCGGACGCTGAGATCGGCCACTTTGAGATCGACATTCAGGCTATGCTCGATCTGGACCATCTTGCGGTCCAGATGGTCGCGGGCACGTTGGTCCAGTTCGCGGTCGAGGGCGAATATCGCCAAGGCCGCCAGCAACAGCACCAGCGCTGCGCCCATGAGGATCACGCTCAGGCCCAGACGCAGCGACAGGCGAGTCGGTTTCATCCGCGTGCTTCCAGGACATAGCCGACACCGCGCAGGGTATGGATCAGCTTGTCTTCGAACGGATCGTCGATCTTTGCCCGCAGACGGCGGATCGAGACTTCCACCACGTTGGTATCGCAGTCGAAGTTCATGTCCCACACCAGCGAGATGATCTGGGTGCGCGACAGCACCTCGCCGCTCTGGCGCATCAGCAGGTGGAGCAGGGCGAATTCCTTCGCGGTCAGGTCGATGCGCTGGCCGGCACGGTAGGCACGGTGGCGGCCGGGATCGAGTTCGAGGTCGGCGACCTTCAGGGTCGAGGGTGCCAGCGCCTGCTCGCTACGCCGCAACAGGCTGCGCACCCGGGCCAGCAGTTCGGGAAACTCGAAGGGCTTGAGCAGGTAGTCGTCGGCGCCGAGGTCGAGGCCCTTGACGCGATCGGACAGGCGCCCGTGTGCGGTCAGCATCATGATTCGCGTGGCCGACTGCGCGCGCAGGCGCTGGAGCACGGTCCAGCCATCCATTTCCGGCAGGTTGACGTCGAGGATGACCAGGTCGTAGGTGTGCTGCAGGGCCAGATGCAAACCATCGGCGCCGGTGCGGGCGCAGTCGACCACGTAACCATTTTCGCTGAGGCCCTGTTGCAGGTAGTCGGCGGTGCGGACTTCGTCCTCGATGACAAGTAGACGCATGGGGAAACTCTGGATGAAGAAAGGCCGCGATTCTCGAGCCTGAAGTAGCTTCAGTGTCAAGCGAGAGGAGGGGTATGGTATGACAGGGTGTTGCGAGAGAGGGGAAGGTTACGGATTTGTAATGTTTCAGCCATTTGCGGGTTAGGTGAGCCTGAGGGCCTCATCGCGGGCAACGCCCGCGATGAGGCCCTCAGGTTTCGTGGCGCATGCGGTCCCTGTGGGAGCGGGCATTGCCCGCGATGGCCCTGAGGACCAACCTATTTCCTGGCCACCAGCACAGCCCGTCGCGGCGCCGGCAAGCCTTCGATGGTTCTGCTGTGATCGTCAGGATCGAGGAAATCACTCAGCGACTGGTACTTCATCCACTCGGTACTGCGCTGTTCCTCGACGCTGGTCACGCTGACATCCACGCACCGTACGTCTCTGAACCCTGCACGCCGCAGCCAGCGCTCCAGCGCCGGCACCGATGGCAGGAACCACACATTGCGCATCTGCGCGTAGCGATCTTCCGGCACCAGCACCTGGTTCTCGTCGCCCTCGATCACCAGGGTCTCCAGCACCAGTTCACCGTCCTTGACCAGGCAGTCCTTGAGCGCCAGCAGGTGCTCGATCGGCGAGCGACGGTGGTAGAACACGCCCATGGAGAACACCGTGTCGAAGCCTTCCAGCGCCGGTGGCAGGTCTTCCAGGGCGAACGGCAGGTGCCAGGCCGGCAGTTCCGGCAGGTAGCGCTGCACCGCCTGGAACTGGCAGAAGAACAGCCAGTTCGGGTCGATGCCGACCACGCTGTCGGCCCCGGCGCCAAGCATGCGCCACTGGTAGTAGCCATTGCCGCAGCCGACATCCAGCACGCGCTTTCCACGCAGGTCCAGATGCTGTGACACCCGCGACCATTTCCAGTCCGAGCGCCATTCGGTGTCGACATGCACGCCGAACAGGTCGAACGGACCCTTGCGCCATGGGGACAGGCCCATCAGCGCGGCACGCGCCTGCTCGCGGGTGGCGTCGTCGCAGGCGAAGTCCAGGCGCAGGCCGTTGACCAGGTCGACCTCGCTCGGGGTCAGCGTCGGCAGGCCATCCAGCGCGCTTTGCCAGCGCTCCAGGTCACCGTGGCCTTTTTCCAGCTTGGCATCGAGTTGGGCTTGCAGGCCTTGCGACCAGGAGGCCAGCGGGGTGCCCGCCAGGCGGCGGACCAGAGGAGACAGATCGATCATGGCAGGGCAATCATGGAAGCGAAGTTCAGGCACTGGAACCACGGCACCACCTTGGAGAAGCCGGCGGCCTTGAGGCGGGCGCGGTGTTCTTCGAGGCTGTCGGGTTTCATCACGTTTTCGATGGCACTGCGTTTCTGGGCGATTTCCAGTTCGCTGTAGCCGTTGGCGCGCTTGAAGGCGACATGCAGGTCGGTGAGCAGGGCATGCTCGCCTTCGTCTTCGAAGCGCAGTTTTTCCGAGAGGATCAGCGCACCGCCCGGCACCAGTGCCTGGCGGATACGCGTGAGCAAGGCCAGGCGTGCCGCCGGCTCGATGAACTGCAGGGTGAAATTCATCGCCACCACCGAGGCCGGCTGCAACTCAAGGGTGGTGATGTCGGCTTCCACCACCTGCACCGGGAGCAGCTCCTGGTACATGGCGTCCTGGGCCTTCAGGTATTCGCCGCAGCGCTCGACCATGGCCGCCGAGTTGTCCACCGCCAGCACCCGGCAGCCATCGCTGCGCACATGGCGGCGAAGGGCCTGGGTGACCGCGCCCAGGGAACTGCCGAGGTCGTAGAGCAGGGTGTCCGGACGGGCGAACTGCGCGGCGAGCACGCCGATGTTCTCGACGATGGTCGGGTAGCCGGGCACCGAACGCTTGATCATGTCGGGGAATACCCGCACGACATCTTCGTTGAAGGTGAAGTCGGGTACCTGGTCCAGCGCGGCGGCGAATAGGCGGTCGGGTTCTTGGCTCACGGTTTGGTCACGGGATGGTCGAAACGGGGCGCCATTCTAGCCAAGTGGGGAAGGGATGCCTATGTGTTGCCGGACGGACGCCCGGCTTCCACCGGTCTTGCCGGAGACGTCCGGCCTTGCACTGCGAAATGCGGCGACTTCGCGGGCCGGTCGCGGGGCTTAGGGTGGTTCGCCTGCCATGCCCGGCATGGTAGCGATCAGGTCCGGGAAGGGCCTTTTGACGAGGACTCAGCAATGACCACCCAAGAACAGAACTCATCGTTGCAGACGCTGGACGCGCAGCAGCGGGCCGAGTTCGTCCCGAAACAGTATTTCGATGTGATTTCCAACCGCGCCGACAACAACCGCATGCAACCGGCGCTGATCTTCACCGCAGACAACCTGAAGAGCATCAAGCGCTATGCGCACCATGTGGTGCGCTTGCCCAAGAGTGTCGAAGAAATCAGCGGCGCCCACGATTTTTCCCTGTTGGGCATCGATGTCACCCATGTCGATCGCCTCTACACCAACCTGCGGACCCACGTCGGCGCCTGGGAGGTGCTGGAGCGTGAGACCAAGACCCTCGGCACCCGCCTGGACCTGTTCGCCGGAACTTTTCTGGGCGAAGGCGAGCAGTTGCTCGACAAGCTTCGGGAGACGGAGGCTTTCCGTTCGTTGCGCGCGCGCTTGAGCGACGTGATCGACGAGGTCTCGCTGGCGCGGACGGGGTTCAGTGAAGTGGGCGAGAGCGATCGCCAGCAGATTGCCAACCTGGGTACTTACCTCAGCCTGATCCGCGAGGATATCGACGAAGTCAAGCTGCGCATCGGCGCGATCAAGGAGCGTGCGCAATGGTTCGCCGACGCTGTGGTCAAGCAGTTGCGCCCGGAGATCGATGCGTTGATGCGGCAGATCAAGGAGGTGAATCCGGAAAAGACCATCGACGAGTTGCGTGAGCAGATCGGGCCGCTGGACCGGGAAATCGAGCAGATGAATGCCGCCTACGACAAGTTGGTGGGCCTGGCTTTCACCGGCCTGGTGTTCGGCCCGATCGGCGTAGCCATCACCGGCGGCGTCTTCGGTGCCCAGGCCGAAGCGGTGCGCGCCACGCATCGGGAACTGAGCCAGCAGCGCGACCTGCTGGCGCGTCAGGTCGCTTCGATCAACCCGATGATCGGCGTCTTCGAAACCACCTCGGCGCAGATCGCCGACCTCAAGTTCCGTCTGACCGAAGTGCAGACAGCGGCGAAGAACCTGGAAGACGTGTGGAACATGCTGGGCGTGTATGTCGAGCAGTCCGGGGAGGACCTGGAGCAGATCGCCACGGATGTGCAATTGGCCACCTTCATCCTGCGTTTCGAGCGGGTGGTGCGCCCCTGGAAGAGCATTCGCGACATCTCTTCGCAGTTGTCGAAGATCTTCAACGAGACCATAGACGAGATCATCAAGCAAGGAGCGAACTCATGAGCCAGACCAGCCTGCGGACATTGCCGGACATCGGCAGGATGCACGATCTGAAGGAAGACTTTCTCAAGCAGTTGTACGGCACCACCCACGCCTTGCTGCCGGCACTTCGCGAGCAACTGAACGGGTTGTCCGAGCGGCTGCTCAACACCGACCGGTTGATGTCCGACCAGGTGCTCAGCGCGTTGGTGCTGATCGGTAACCACAAGTGGGATGCCTTGGGTACGGCGCCGGTGGAAACCTATCAGGAACTCGAACAGGACGCGCTGCGCGATACCCAGCGTCTGGAAGGCAAGGGGCGCGAAATCGCCGATGCCTTGAGCGCACTGGATCGGGTTCGGTTACCGGCGGTGGACGAACGCCTCGACAGCCTGAACGAGCAGAAAGCCACGTTGAGCCAGGCCATCGCCAACCAGCAGGCGCGCATCGGTGCGCTGGATGAGCAGATCACGGCCATGGCCGAGGTGATCAACGCCTTCGAGGCGCCTGATCTGCAGGCTCTCTTCAACCGCATGATTCCTACCGAGGCCGAGCTGGCGCTGATCCAGCAGACGCTGCTCAAGGGTGTCAGTCCGCAGATGCTGATCGCAGCGGCGCGGACCTTCGTCGAGAAACTCTCCGGCATCGTTGAAGGCCGCAAGTTCAGCGAAGTGGTCGCCACCCGTAGCCGCAAGGTGATCGAGCGTGGCGCCCTGGAGGATGAACTGTGTGCCTGGGAGAACCGTCGTCTTGGCATCGACCGCGAGTTAGGGCAATTGCCCAAGGTCGCAGTGATTGGCGGGGTTCGCGATCAGTGGCTGGAGCTGGCGCGAGGGCTGTCCGGTGACTGGGCAGAGCAGGTCGAAGCGATCAGGA
The DNA here is from genome assembly GCF_059379395.1 of Pseudomonas sp. Con_6. NCBI lineage: Bacteria > Pseudomonadati > Pseudomonadota > Gammaproteobacteria > Pseudomonadales > Pseudomonadaceae > Pseudomonas > Pseudomonas sp. Con_6. The sequence goes on from NZ_CM182011.1 coordinate 1,529,632, forward strand.
CGCAGACCACGTTGAAGGACATGGCCCAGGCCCTGTGCGAGATGGAAGGCTACCTGCTGGCAGTCAGGCGGCTCTATGAGGAGATCTAGCGCACTGTGATCGCACAGTCGAAGGTGCGTGCCGGCGGTTCCTCGGGGGCCCAGGGTTGCTGGTAGACCAGCACCAGATGGCCTTCGCCGGCGGTCCTGGCCTTGAAGCGCCAGGTCGACTGGCCGGCGCTGCCGACTACACCGTCACTGTCGTGGCTGCTGTAGACCTCCGGGCTGAGGACGCCGAGCACGGCGTTCGCCGGGTTCTGCAGCAGCCAGCGGTAGCCGGTGGTGGGGTTGCTTGGCAGGGTCAGGGTCAGAGCCTGGTCGACCGTCAGGTGGACCGGGCATTGGCTTTGTTTTTCCACCAGCACGGGTTCGTGGCGGCTGGCGTCATGGGAACAGGCGGCCAGCAGGCCGAAGCCCAGCAGCAGGGCGGGACGGCGGATCTTCATGCTTACTCCGGGTCGCAGCGTTGGATGCGGCTGGAGCTTAAACCGGATTCGGGGTGGGGTTCTAGCGCTGTGAGCGCTGCGTTGTCGTGCAGAGAACATAGGCCGAGAGCTCGACGCGGACCCTGTGGGAGCGGGTTCACCCGCGATTGCGATAGTGAATTCACCGACGCAATCGCGGGTGAACCCGCTCCCACAGGGACGGTGTGCCTCAGTTGAACAAGACCTTGGCCACATCCCCGAAGCGTTTGGCAAAGTGCACTGTCAGCCCCTGCTTCAGGTAATCCGGCAACTCCAGGAAATCACCGCGGTTCGCCTCCGGCAGGATCAGTTCGAAGATCTTCTGCCGCCGCGCCGCGATCACCTTCTCGCGTACCCCGCCAATCGGCAATACATGACCGGTCAGGGTCATTTCCCCGGTCATCGCCACGCCTTTCTTCGGCACCTGGTCCCGGGCCAGGGACAGCAGGGCGCTGGCCATGGTGATGCCGGCGCTGGGGCCGTCCTTCGGCGTGGCACCTTCAGGCACATGCAGATGGACGAAGGCCTCGTTGAAGAAGGTCGGGTCGCCGCCGTACTGCTTCAGGTGCGAGCTGACATAGCTGTAGGCGATCTCCGCCGATTCCTTCATCACGTCACCCAGTTGCCCGGTGAGCTTGAAGCCGCGGTTCAGCGTGTGGATGCGCGTCGCCTCGATCGGCAGAGTGGCACCGCCCATGCTGGTCCAGGCCAGGCCAGTGATCACACCCTTGCCGGCCAACACCTGCTCGCTGCGGAATACTGGCATGCCCAGGGCCGCTTCGAGGTCCTTGGGGCCGATCTTGATGGTCGCGTCCGGCTCGTCGAGCAGGCGTACCACGGCCTTGCGTACCAGTTTGCCGAGCTGTTTCTCCAACTGGCGCACCCCGGACTCGCGAGCATAGCCCTCGATCACCGTACGCAACGCGGCGTCGCTGATGCTCAGGCTGGTCTTGGCCACGCCGGCCTTTTGCAACTGCTTGGGCCACAGGTGGCGCTTGGCGATGGCCAGTTTTTCCTCGGTGATGTAGCCGGACAGGCGAATCACTTCCATGCGGTCGAGCAGCGGCCCGGGAATGGAGTCGAGGGTGTTGGCGGTACACACGAACAGCACCTTGGACAGGTCCAGGCGCAGGTCCAGGTAATGGTCGAGGAAGTCGACGTTCTGCTCCGGATCCAGGGTCTCCAGCAGCGCCGAGGCGGGGTCGCCCTGGTAGCTCTGGCCCATCTTGTCGATCTCGTCGAGCATGATCACCGGGTTCATGACCTCGACGTCCTTCAGCGCCTGCACCAGCTTGCCCGGCTGGGCGCCGATGTAGGTGCGGCGGTGACCCTTGATCTCCGCTTCGTCACGCATGCCACCGACGCTGAAGCGGTAGAACGGCCGGCCAAGGGATTCAGCAATGGACTTGCCGATGCTGGTCTTGCCCACCCCGGGCGGGCCCACCAGCAGGACGATGGAACCGCTGATCTCGCCCTTGTAGGCGCCAACCGCGAGAAATTCGAGGATGCGGTCCTTGACGTCATCGAGCCCGGAGTGGTGCTGGTCGAGGACCTTGCGCGCATGCTGGAGGCTGAGCTTGTCGTTGCCGTACACGCCCCAGGGCAGAGCGGTGGCCCATTCCAGGTAGTTGCGGGTGACGGCGTACTCCGGCGAGCCGGTCTCGAGGATCGCCAGCTTGCCCATCTCTTCGTCGATGCGCTTCTGCGCGGCAGCCGGCAGGGTCTTGCCCTCCAGGCGTTGTTTGAACTGTTCGAGGTCGGCGCTGCGGTCGTCCTTGGTCAGGCCCAGTTCCTGCTGGATGACCTTGAGCTGTTCCTTGAGGAAAAACTCGCGCTGATGCTCGCCGATCTGTCGGTTCACCTCGGCGGAAATCTCGTTCTGCAGGCGCGCGACTTCCACTTCCTTGCGCAGCATCGGCAGGACTTTTTCCATGCGCTTGAGCATTGGCACGCAGTCCAGTACTTCCTGGAGCTGGGTACCGGTGGCCGAGGTCAGCGCGGCGGCGAAGTCGGTGAGAGGTGACGGGTCGTTGGGACTGAAGCGGTTGAGGTAGTTCTTCAGCTCTTCGCTGTACAGCGGGTTGAGCGGCAGCAGTTCCTTGATCGCATTGATCAGCGCCATGCCGTAGGCCTTCACCTCGTCGGTGGGCTCGGGGCTCTGGTGTGGGTATTCGACTTCCACCAGGTACGGCGGGCGATGATGTTTCAGCCAGGTACGGATGCGCACCCGGGTCAGGCCCTGGGCGACGAACTGCAGCTTGCCGTTCTCGCGGCTGGCGTGGTGCACCTTGACCAGGGTGCCGTACAGCGGCAGGGCCGAGGTGTCGAAATGGCGGTGGTCTTGCGCCGGCTCGTCCATGAAGAACAGGGCCAGGGTGTGGTGGTCGGTCTTGGCCACCATGTCCAGGGTTTCCGCCCAGGGTTCCTCGTTGACGATTACCGGCAGCACCTGCGCCGGGAAGAATGGACGGTTGTGGATCGGTATCACATAGACCTTGTCCGGCAACTGCTGCCCCGGCAGCGCCAGGTGGCGGCCGGTGGGGTCATCGTCGAGATGCTCGACTTCGGCGTAGTCGTCGGGATGTTCCGGAAGATCCTGCTGGTCGCTCATGGGGCACCTGCGTGAATGACTATGGTGCTTAGATGGGGCGGTAGGAAGGTGGTTTCAATGCCTGACGGCTTTTGTCGGGAAGGCGTGTACTAAGCCGCGTTGATCCAGCGTAGTGCAAGGTCGCGGAGGATGATTGCCAAATGCTACTGTGGCGACTTCATCTGCGCAGGGAGTCACCCATGCCGTCGGCATTGAAACGCATTCAACTGGAACTGCAGGACTTCACCAAGCAACCGCCGCAAAATTGCAGCGCCGGGCCCATTCGCGATGACCTGTTCGACTGGCAGGCGACGATCATCGGGCCGGACCGTACGCCCTATGAGGGTGGAGTGTTTTTCCTTGAGGTGCATTTCCCCCAGGATTATCCGTTCAAGCCGCCGATGGTGAAGTTCGTCACGCGCATTCTTCACCCCAACATCGGTGAGGATGGCGAGATCGGGCTGGAGATTCTGCATGACAACTGGTCGCCGGCACTGACCCTGGCCAAGGTGCTGTTGAGCGTCACCGCGTTGCTGGCGGAGCCGGAGGCACGGGAGGCGTTGCGGCCGGAGGTGGCGGAGGAATTCTTGCGGGCGCGGGCGGAGTTCGAGAAGCGGGCGCGGGAGTGGACGGAGCGGTACGCGAAATGATCGGGGGCCGCAAAGCGGCCCCCGGTTCACCTCAATTCGGCAGCTTGTAGGCGATGATGTAGTCGCCCATCTTCGTCCCCAGCGAGCCATGCCCACCGGCGGTGACCAGCACGTACTGCTTGCCATCCTTGCCGGTGTAGGTCATTGGCGTCGCTTGTCCGCCGGCCGGCAGGCGCGACTTCCATAGTTCCTTGCCGGTATTGACGTCATACGCCCGCAGGTACTGATCCAGGGTGCCGCTGAGGAAGCCCAGGCCGCTGGCGGTGACGATCGATCCCCCCATGCTCGGTACACCGATCGGCAGGCCGATGGGGATCGGCGAGCTGTCGCGGCTGGTGCCGTTCTTGTGCTTCCACACCACCTTGTTGCTCAGCAGGTCGATGCCGGCGACATAGCCCCAGGCCGGCGCCTGGCACGGCACGCCCAGCGGCGACATGAACGGGTGCATGATCACCGCGTACGGCGCGCCAGTGTTCGGCTGCACGCCCGCGGTCTCGCTCTCGCGCTTCGCACCCTCGGCCACTTCGGCACGCGGCACCATCTTCGAGACGAAGGCCATGTAGTTCGGGCTGGTGAACAGCAATTGGCGCACCGGGTCCACCGAGACGCTGCCCCAGTTGAACACGCCGACGTTACCCGGGTAGACCAGCGAACCCTGCACCGACGGCGGGGTGTACTGGCCTTCGTAGCGCAACTCGCGGAACTGGATGCGGCAGAGCATCTGGTCGAACGGGCTGGCGCCCCACATGGCCTGTTCGGTGAGATCCGGGCCGAGCAGGTTGAGGTCGGAACGGGCCTGGGTCGGCGCGGTATGGTCGCCTTCCACCGCGCCTTGCGGCGCCGGGATCTCGCGGATCGGCACGATGGCGCTACCGTCGCGACGATCGAGCACGTACAGGCTGCCTTGCTTGGTCGGCGCGATCAGCGCCGGCTTGACGCCGTCGGCGGTCTTCAGGTCGAGCAGGGTCGGCTGGCTGCCGACGTCCATGTCCCACAGGTCGTGGTGGGTGAACTGGTAGTTCCAGCGCACCTTGCCGGTAGCGAGATCCAGGGCGACGATGCCGGCGCTGAATTTCTCCGCACCCGGGGTGCGGTCGGCGCCCCACTGGTCCGGGGTCTGGTTGCCCAGGGGCAGATAGATCATGCCGAGTTTTTCATCGACGCTGGCCAGCGACCACATGTTCGCCGAGTTGCGGCTGTAGGTCTTGCCCGGGGCCAGTGGCTTGGTGTCGTCCGGGTTGTTGCTGTCCCAGTTCCACACCAGGCGACCGTCATGCACGTCGTAGGCGCGGATCACGCCGGACGGCTCGTTGGTCGATTCGTTGTCGGTGACATGGCCGCCGATGATCACCAGGCCTCGGGTGATCGCCGCCGGCGAGGTGGAGTAGTAGCCACCGGCGGTGAACGGGCCGATGCCCTGGGTCAGGTCGATGGTGCCCTGGTTGGCGAAACCGTCGCAGACCTTGCCGTTGTCGGCGTTGAGCACGATCAGGCGGGCGTCGGCGGTGGGCAGGTAGAGACGCCGCGGGCAACTGCGGGCTACGGCCTGGCCGGCCTCGGAGATCTTCGGCGCGGGGCTGCCGTCGGTGTTCAGGTAGTTGTTTTCGTCATAGTAGGAAACGCCGCGGCAGGTCATGTGGGCGAAGCCCTTGAAGCTGCCGACAGGGCTCTTGATCTGCGGGTCGAAGCGCCAGATTTCCGCGCCGGTGTCCGGGTCCAGGGCCAGTACCTTGCTGTGGGCGGTGCAGGCGTAGAGCTTGCCGTTGACCTTGAGCGGGGTGTTCTGGTTGGTCAGCTCCACCGGGTCGTCGGCGCTGGGCATGTCGCCGGTGCGGATGCGCCAGGCTTCTTCCAGCTGGTAGATGTTGGTCGGGGTGATCTGGCGCAGCGGCGAGTAGCGGTCGCCGTACTCGGTGCGGCCGTAGGCCTGCCACTCGCCGTCGGGCATGTCCGGGGCGGTGTTGAACAGGGTAGTGGTGTCACGACCCAGCTCGCCCTTGATCTCGCCCGGGTGGGTGAACTGGCTGCCGATGGCGCTGGCGCCGGAGGCGAGCACGGCCACGCCGAGGATCGCCAGGTTGATGCGCGCCGGCTGGCCGGCCAGGCCGCGCAGCGGGCGGCGGGTCCAGGGCAGGAGGAGGATCACGCCGAGGGCGAACCACAGGGACAGGCGCGGCACCAGTTGCCACCAGTCCAGGCCCACTTCCCACAGCGCCCACGCGGTGCTGCCGAGCAGCACCAGGCCGTACAGGCCCAAGGCATGCTTGCGCAGGGCCAGCAACAGGACGCCGGACACGGCGAACCCGAACCCTGCGATCAGGTAATACAGCGACCCTCCGAGGTTCATCAGCTTGATGCCCCCGGCCACCAGGGCCATGCCCATCAGCAACAGCAGGACACCGAGCAGTCTCGGCAGCCAGCGGGTTCCTTCAGTGCGCATTGAATGTTCTCCGTCAGGTTGAAAGCGTCAGGCCCGCGGGCCGGTTAAAAGTGACTCTGGAGCTTGATGCCGCCGACCAGCGCGTCATCCACCTTGCCGACCCCGCCCGGATGGCGGATGTACTGCAGGTTCGGACGCACGGTGAGCCAGTCGGCCAGATGGAGGCCGTAGTACAGCTCGGCGCTGTACTCGGTGTCCTGGACCGGCAGGAAGGCGGGATCGTCGAAATCGTCGGTGCCGGCGGCACGGTTGTACGCTTCGGCATTCTTGCGGTAGGCGGGATTGACGTGCACGCGGGCGAGGGCGAAACCGATATCGTCCTTGCTCCGGACATCGAAGGGCCCCCGGTACACCACCCCTGCCTGAACATAGTTGTCGATGACATTGGTCTTCTTGTCGTGCAGCGTGGCATTGGCGAACAGGCTCAAACCACGGGAATGGTCGCTGGCCAACGATGTCACCTGCTGCTGTGCCCCCAGCCAGAAACCGTGCTTGCTTGAACGGCTGCGGTAGTCCTGGCCGCTCAGCGCGGCGGACTGGCCGTCGTCGTCGCGGTAAACATCCTTGGCATTGGCATTACTGTAGTAGTAGCCCGCTCGATATTCCCCTTTCAGGCCTCTGATTGCCGGGTTCCAGACCAGTTCAATCGGAAACATCGCGCCCTGGGTGCCGCTGCCGCTGAGCTTGAAGCCGTTCTGCCGCTCGAGGTTCGACGGGTTCTGCTCGAACGCGCCGGCCTGGGCATACAGCTCGGGCGTGAGGTTGTAGCGCACCCGCGCCGCCCACTGGCTGACCGGCCAGTTGTACCAGCTGTCGCCGACCCAGTTGCCCACCTGCGAGCCACAGAAGGCCAGGTTCTGGAAGTCGCAGGGGAAGCTGTTGAAGTCCTCGCCCTCGCCGAAGCGACCCAGTTTCACGTCCAGAGCGCCATCGAAATATTTCTGCTTGACCCACAACTGCGTCAGCCGCCAGGTCTGGCCACGGCCCCAGACTTCCTGGGCCGAGGTGAAGCCGCCGACCCGCGGGTCGTTGATGCGATCGTTGCTGATGTTGTTGCCGTGGCGCTCGGTGATGGTCAGCTGGAACTCGGTGTCGTGCCAGCCGAGGATCTTGTCCAGGTCCAGATGGCTGCCGAAGGCGAACTGGTCGCTGTAGCGCGCGGTGCGGTCGTGGTCATGCCCGCCGTGCAGGTTGCTGCCCATTTCGCCGGTGTAGTCGAGGCTGAAATCGTAGCCGCGTTCGGCCAGTTCGCTGCGGGTACCGTTCCAGTCGCCGAGCATCCACGGGGAGTCGGATTCGAAGGGGGCGGCGCCATGGGCGGAGGCAGTGAAGGCGCATAGCAGTGGCGCGGTGAAATGGCGAAGGGCAGGGAAACGTGGCATGAGATAGCGCTATCTTTTGATTGTGTGAGAAAACGGCAAATCTCCCGGCGTCGGGATGGCTCGCCAGGATGGGATGGATGGTTTGGGTAAGTGAAGCGTTTCAGCTTGCGGCGCGGAGGATACAGGGGGAAGGCGGGGAGGGGAAGGTTGGGTGTGGTGAGGGAGTGTTGTCGGATGGGTAATAATCGCTGGTCTTGAGGGGCCTCATCGCTGGCTTGCCAGCGATGGGCTTCACTCAGGTCAGAAGGTCGTGCGCAGACCAACCTCCACGCTACGACCCGGTGCCGGGGCGATATCCCGCAGGATCGAACTGGCATAACGCACGGTCTGGTCCGTCAGGTTCTCGCCGCGGACGAACGCCAGCCACTGGCTTTCACCGACATTGAAGTTGTAACCAACGCTCGCCCCCAGGGTGGTATAGCCATCGGTACTGGTCTCGTTGGCCGGCTTGCGGTGCTGCGACGCCGCATGCTGCACATCGATGCGCGCCTGCCACTTGTCCAGGTTCCACAACAGCCCGCTGTTCAGGCGCAGCGGTGCGATGCGCGGCAGGTCCTCGCCGTTGTCGAGGTTCTTCGCCCGGGTGTAGTCGCCGGACAGTTCCAGGGCCAGGTTGCCGTAAGGACTCTCCAGCAGTTTCCAGTGATCCTGCGCCTCTACCCCGTAGAAGCGCGCACGCACGCCGCTGTAGAGGAATTCAGGGATATCGCCGTCCTCACCGTCGCGCATCTCGCCACTGGCCAGCAGGCCGATGTAGTTTCGGAAGTGGCTGTAGAACACGCCGACGCTGCCCTTGTGGGTGTCATTGTCGAAGCGCAGGGCCAGGTCGCCGGACAGCGCCTTTTCCTTGGACAGGTTCGGATCACCCACTTCATAGCTGCCGGTGGCGACGTGGGCACCGTTGGCATAGAGCTCGTAGAAGGTCGGTGCCCGTTCGGTGTAGCCGAAGTTGGCGGCCAGCGACCAGACCGGCGTCAGTTGGTAGATGGCGCCGGAAGACAGGCTGGCGGCATTGAAGGTACTGGTGCCGCCGAGGTCGGCGAAGCGCTCGTTGTCCTTGCCGTCCGGATCGACCTTGGTGTGCTCCATACGCGCGCCGAGGCTCAGGTTCAGGCGTTCGGTAGCCTGCCATTGCTCCAGCAGGAACAGGGAGATGCTATCGGTATCGGTTTGCGGCACGAAGGCCTCTTCGCCCAGTGCCGAGAATTCGCTGCGGTTGACCTGCGCGCCGATCACCCCTTCCACCGGCCCCAGCGGCTGGTGGCGAGCTTCGATGCGGGCCTCGTAGCCCTTGTTCTTGAAGGTGGTGCCGACTTCGCCACCCTCCAGCTCACGGTGCTTGTACTCGGTGTAGCCGAGGTCGACCTTCACCGAACTGAACGGGCCTTCCAGGTCGCGGATTTCCGAAGCGAAGCCGTACTGGTCCTGCTGCATGTCGATGCGAACGTCAGGCTCGGCCACAGAGCCGTAGTTGGAGTCGTAACGGCTGTAGGACAGCCCGGTATAGCCGTGCTCCCAGGTGTAGGAGCCGCCGATGGCGCCGCCGTCCTGGCGCCCGTCGCTGTTTTCCAGGCGATGGCGGCTGCCGGGTTCGTCGGCATCGCGGACCTTGGTGCTTTGCGCGTAACCGGGAATGCGCAGGTCGTTGAACTGGCGGCTGTTGGCGTCCAGGTGCAGGGCGAAGGTACCGTCGCCGGCTTCCAGCTTGCCGGCGCTGCTGCGGGTGGTGTCGGCGCCGCCGTAGCGCAGTTCGCCGGCACCGTGGATGCCTTCGATGGCTTCGGTGGGGATACGGTTGTCGAAGGTGTTGACCACCCCGCCGATGGCGCTGCCGCCGTAGAGCAGGGCGGCCGGGCCGCGGACGATTTCCACGCGGTCGACGTTCACCGGATCCAGCGGTACGGCGTGGTCATAGGACAGCGACGAAGCGTCAAGCGCACCCACGCCGTTGCGCAGCATGCGGATACGGTCGCCATCCAGGCCGCGAATGATCGGCCGGCTGGCGCCCGGGCCGAACCAGGTGGAGGACACGCCCGGCTGGCTGTTGAGGGTCTCGCCGAGGCTGCCTTTCTGTTCCAGGGTCAGTTGGTCGCCTTCGAGCACGCTGCTCGGTGCTGCCAACTGTGCATTGCCCAGCGGGTTGGCGGTGATCACCTGGGGCTGCAATTCCACCGCGTGGCTCGGCGCGGACGCCAGCCACAGGGCGACGGCAAGGGGAGAAAGGGGAAGGGGCAGGTAACGCATGGAGGGTCCTTGGCAGATGTCATGTTTGGTTACACTATAACATTGCGATGAAGTCAAAATGCAATCCTCTCTCCGCGCAAGCCGCCGACTAGACTGCTGACAGCACCTGGCCACTGGGCTAAGGTGCGCACCTTCGTTTGGCTGGAGACAGGCATGAGTGCCGCTGACAAGAACCCGCTGCATGGCGTGACCCTGGAACAGATCGTCACCGCGCTGGTGGCTCACTACCAATGGGACGGACTGGCGCAACGCATCGATATCCGCTGCTTCAAGAGCGACCCGAGCATCAAGTCGAGCCTGACCTTCCTGCGCAAGACGCCCTGGGCCCGGGAAAAGGTCGAGGGCCTGTATCTGAAGATGCTGCGTGATCTCAAGCGCGCGCAGTAAGGCGCTGACTGGCGCCGCAGCCGTGCTTGGCTGGTTCGCCCTGGCGGTGCAGCTGTACCTGATCCTTATCGCGCGCTGGCAGGACCAGGCCAGCCTGCTGGGCGGGCTGGTGAACTTCTTCGGTTTCTTCACCGTGCTGAGCAATATGCTGGTGGCCACGGTGCTGAGCCAGGCGGCCTTTGGCCGGGAGTCGCGGGCGCGACGTTTCTGGCTGGAGCCGTGGGTGGCGGGCGGCGTGCTGGCGAGCATCCTTTTCGTCGCGATTGCCTACAGCCTGCTGCTGCGCCATCTCTGGCAACCCCAGGGCTGGCAATGGCTGGCGGACGGTTTGCTGCACGACGTGATGCCGGTGCTGTTCGCCGGGTACTGGTGGCTGCGGGTGGAGAAGGGCAGCCTGCGGCTCGGGCACCTGCTGGCCTGGTCGCTGTATCCGCTGGCTTACTTCGGCTATGCGCTGCTGCGTGGGGAGTGGATAGGTTTCTATCCCTATCCGTTCATCGATGTCACCGCGCTGGGCTATGCCCGGGTGCTGGGCAATGCGCTGGTGATGCTGGTGGCGTTCCTGCTGCTGGGCCTGGGCGTCATCGGCCTCGACCGTTGGCAGGGCCGGCGCCTGGCGTGCCGGCCCTGAACCCCCGGGTCATTCGTCGTCGTTCGGATCGAGACGCCAGTAGGCGGCGGCCTTGATACGGTCGTCGGCGATGCCTTTCTCTTCCAGCAGCAGCGCCTTGGCCTTGCGGGTCAGGGCCTTTTCCAGGGCGACCCAGGCGTACAGCTCGCCGCCCGGCAGGCTGATGTCGGCCAGCACTTTGAGCAGGTCCTGGCGATGCCGCTGGATCCAGATCACTTCGACATCGGCCTTGCTCGGCAGCGGCTGGCGTTCTTCTTCGTCCTCGATTTCGATCAGCGCCAGGACCTTGCGTCCGGCCGGCAGTTCTTCAAGACGGCGGCCGATGGCCGGGATCGCGGTTTCGTCACCCACCAGCAGGTAGCTGTCGAAAATATCCGGCACCACCAGCGAGCCGCGCGGACCGGCGATGTTCAGCGTGTGGCCGGGTTGGGCCTGGGCCGCCCAGGTCGACGCAGGGCCGTCGCCGTGGAGGACGAAGTCGAGGTCCAGCTCGTTGGCGACCAGGTCGATGCGCCGCGGCGTGTACTCGCGCATGGTCGGCTTGACGCCCTCTTTGGGCAGGTCGAGGGCGTCCATGGCGGCCTGTTCCTCGGCGTTGTTGGCGAACAGCAGTTTCACGTGATCGTCGCTGCCCAGGCTGATGAAGCCTTGCAGTTGCACCCCGCCGAGGGTGATGCGGCGCATGCGCGGGGTCAGGTCGATGACCCGCAGCACGCTCAGCTGGCGATGCTTGATCTGGTGCATCACGCGGTGAATGGTGTTTTCGCTAGCAGTCATTCGGATGGCTCCTGGGAAGGTTGATTTGCCGGGCCGGCAACGATGGCTTTCGCGGTTTCGTTGAGCAGGTTGCGCACCCGCTCTATTTCTTGTGGGGTCCAGCGCCCGCTGTGCATCTGCAGGGCATGGCGCAGGTTGTGGACGGCTTCGTGGATCTCCGGCGGACGGTCATGACCGCGCAGCGAGCGCTTGCTCACTTCGATGCGAGTACGCACGCCGTCGAGGGCCACGGCCTGTTCCTTGAGGAATTCACGACCGGCGTCGGTGGCCTGGTAGCGCTTCTTGCTGCCATGGGTTTCGCCGCAGATCAGTTCGCTTTCTTCGAGGAAGGTCAGGGTCGGGTAGATGACCCCGGGGCTTGGGCTGTAGTTGCCGTCGAACAGGGTTTCGATCTGGCGGATCAGGTCGTAGCCGTGACAAGGCTGGTCGGCCAGCATCGCCAGCAGGAGCAGCTTCAGGTCGCCCGGGGCGAACACCCGCGGACCGCGGTCGCCGCGTTCGCGACGGCGTTCGAAACCTTCGATTTCCCGGTGGCCGTGGTGGTGGTCGCGCATGGGGTGTCTCCTGGGTTACTTGCGATATGTCTCAAGATATTACTCAAGATATATCTTATTGCAAGTCGCAGAGATGACCAGGTCGGGTTGGTGTGGTGTTTTTGCGGGCCTCATCGTGGGCAACGCCCGCTCCCACAAAGACAGCGTGCACCGCCGCCGAACCTTGTGGGAGCAACTGTCTTTGAGGATTTATTTTCAAATGATCCCTTCAGACACGGCTTCGCCAGCGATACCGCGTAGCGGTGTCGCTGGCGAAGCCCGCTTTAAAAAATGGTCCTCGGTTTCTATCAGGCCGCGGATGCCTGAGCTTCCTGTTCTCTCCACTCCTTACCGTCTCTCAACATCGCATTGAGACGCACCAGGAGCTTGCGCATACATGCCACAACAGCGACCTTGGGAAGCTTTCCTCGCGCTCTCAAAGCCTGATACTCAGCTTTGACTTCCGGATCATGCCGGACCATCGACCAGGTCGACATATAGGTCGCGCCGCGGACTGCATAGCGTCCACCCTCGATCGATCTGGGGCCGTTCTTCTTGCCGCTGTCGTTGTTGTAGGGCGCCAATCCAGCCAAGGCCGCGATCTTGCGTCCCGTCACGGTTCCGAGTTCTGGCAGAAGCGCCATGAGCGTGCCGCACATGATGACCCCGATCCCTTTAACCGATCTCAAGCGCCTGGCTTTTTCCTTGTCCAGCACGTTCGAGGCATTTTCAATCGCCTTGTCCAAGGCCTTGATCTGGCCGTTAAGGTAAGCGATGTGATCGGTGTAAGTGGATACGGCTGTAGCGCAAGTGGTCTGTTTGATCCGGCGTTTGTCGCTGTCCCGACTCTTGACCAGGCTGCCTCGCAGCTTGATCAGTTCCCCCAACTCATCTCGGTCCTTGTTGGGCTCAACCTGGGGCACGTCCTCGAAATCTCTGGCAAACTTCGCCAGCATTTGAGCGTCGATCTTGTCGGTCTTGGCAATCCTGCCCATGGATTTCGCAAAGTCACGAGCGCGTTTGGGATTGACGCGGACTGCGTTCAGCCCGCCCAGCCGCAAGGCCCTGAATAGAGCCCTTTCATAACCGCCGGTGGCCTCAAGCAATACCCGCTCGACCTCAAGCTCATTCAAACAAGCGATCAACTGAGCGAAGCCTGCAGGGTCATTGCTGACTCGAAACTGTGAGATATTCGCGGGAAAGAAGCCCACGTCTACAGTCGCTTTCGAAACATCGAGACCAACACAGTAGGAAATCATTGCCAAGCCCTCTTACACTCAAGAAGTGAGAGCACTCTGACCTATCCCTAGCTTGTGATTTCGAGTTTCGTGGCTCATCCAACTGTTCGGGCTTCTGGTCAGAGTGAGAGGTGGATGGCGACTTGGCTCCCACTCGTGCTTTAGGCACCGCTGGCATTCAGTCTGCCATCCACTGCTCTCACCCCTTTGAGTTTAAGAGGACTTGAAGACACAAGCGGGCGTTGCCCGCGATGAGGCCCCTGAGGGCGATACAGAATCCGGAATCAATGCGCCTGGGTCACGCTCGACCCAGGCTCCGCCGTCAGCGGCACTGCGCACTGGGTGTTGCCACCCGGCTTGAGATACGGCAACAGCAGCGGTGCCATGCCCTTGAGCACCTGCACCGGCAGCGCCGAGGTGAACTTGAACGACTCCGCCGCACGCCCCGGTACGAAGGCAGTAAGGGTGCCGAAGTGGTTGTCGCCCAGGTAGAACACGAAGGTGGCGGTGCGGTTCAGCGAGCGCGAACCGATCAGGCGGCCACCGGCGCCGAAGCTTTCGATACGGTTGTCACCGGTCCCGGTCTTGCCGCCCATGGTGAGCACGGTACCGTCATCCAGCTTGAAGGTCCCGGCCACGCGCCGCGCGGTACCGGCGTCCACCACCTGCGACATCGCCCCGCGCAGCGCCCGTGCCACTTCCACGGTAAGCACCCGTTCGCCGCGATCCGGATCGCCGGCCAGGTTCACCTCATAGGGTGTGCCAGCGGCGAAATGCAAGGTGTCGATCCGCAATACCGGCAGACGCACGCCATCGTTCTGGATGATCCCGACCAGTTCGGCGAGGGCCGCCGGACGGTCGCCGGAACTGCCGATGGCGGTAGCCAGCGACGGCACCAGGTGGTCGAACGGATACCCCACGCGTTTCCAGCGCGCATGGATATCGAGGAACGCCTCCACCTCCACCAGGGTGCGGATACGGCTATCGCGGGCGCCCTGGTGCTTGCTCTTGAACAGCCAGCCATAGACTTCCTGGCGCTCGAAATGGCTGGCCAGCGTCGCCTCCTGGAAGCTGGCGCTGGGGTGCTTGAGCAGGTAGCCGAGCAGCCACAGGTCCAGCGGGTGGGCCTTGGCGATGAAGCCCTGGTCGGGCAGGTCGTACTTGCCCGGGCCGTAGGCGTAGTAGAGGGCGTCCAGGCGTTCGTCGCTGAGCGGATCCTTCTTGCCGCTGACCGGCTTGCCCACCAGCCCCTCTTTCTTCATGTGGGCACGGACGAAGGCGTTGAAGGTGGCCTGGTCGGCTTCCGGGAACAGGTAGCGGTGCACCGCGGCCAGGCGGATCGGCGTGACGCGCATGCCGTCGAGGAAGGTATCGAGGCGTTCCTGAGAGGTCTTGCGCTGGTACTTCTTCCAGAAGCGGCGGAGGAAGTCGGTGCCCTCGCGGTCGGCGAAACGGGCCAGGTATTCCTGGCGCCGCGGCTCGGCATCGTCCTTGAGCAGGGCGGCGCTGTTGCCCGGGGCCTGGTAGGTGCTGTAGCGCACCAGGTCGCGCATCAGGCGAATGAACGGCAGGTTGATGGATTCGCGCAGGGCGTCCTTCAGGCTAGGGATGCGGCCGTTGTCTTCTTTGCGGAAGTTGTTGAACACATGCAGCCCGCCACCGGTGAAGAAGGCCTCACCGGGACTGGCGGAGTACTTGCGCTCCAGCGCCGCGTCGAGCATCGCGTTGATGTCGCGGTCCTTGCTCTGGATCATCCAGTCGATGGCCCAGCGGGTGATGAAGTCCAGCTCGGCTACCGGGACTTTCTTCAGTTCCGGCACCGACATGTTGCCGTAGCGGTCGTGCAGTTCGTTGATGATCTCCAGGTAGCTGGTCAGCACCCGCAGCTTGGCGGTGGAGCCGAGTTCCAGCTTGCTGCCCTCGTTGATGTCGAACGGCTGGTCGGTGCTGTCGGTCTGCACCCGCACCCGCGAGCCGTCCGGGGTGCGTTCCATCAGGGTGAAGCTGTAGCGCACCTGGGTGGTGCTGGTAGGGGTCAGCAGGCGTTCGCCGAACAGGCCCATCTTCGACGCGAATTCCGGGTCGGCGAGGTGCTTGAGGTAGTCGCTGATCTGGTTCTGCAGATCCGACTGCAGGGTACTGGTGGCCGACAGGTCGAGGCGGTCGAGGTCGTACAGCGGCCGGTTGAGCATGCTCGACAGGCGACTGCGGGCCACGCTGATGCCCTTGTTGGTGACGATCGGCACGATGGTCGGTTGCGCCACCCAGTCGCGGTAGATGGCCTTGCTGGCCAGGGCGGCGTCGGCCAGCGGCTTGTCGATGATGTTGTTGGCGGCGAGCAGGCGTACATGACTGTCGGTCAAGTCGGCCAGTTCGTTGCGGCCCTTGGCCAGGAAGTGCGAGGGACGGCGCTGGGCGATCATCAGCGAGAGCACCTGGCGCAGGGCAAGACCGCGGGCGGCGAGGGTCTCTGGGTCGGTGGCAGTGGACGCCAGCAGGCGGTTGACCTCGGCGAAGTCGGCGCCGTACCAGACCCGCAGGCCCTCGGCCATGCCATGCACCTCACCATGTCCGGGCACTGCCGACAGCGGTACGCTGTTGAGGTAGTCGCGGACGATTCGCTGGCGTGCTTCCAGGGTTTGCGGGCCGTCCTGGTAGGCGCGCACGCTGGCGGAAATCATCTGGCGGATCTTCTCTGCGCCAGACACGGTAAGGCCGTCCGGTGAGTGGCGGTATTTTTCCAGTTGGGTGGCCAGGGTGCTGCCCCCCGCCGACTGGCCGGGCAGCGCCAGGTACTTGGCGACCTGGGTGTAGGCGGCCTTGGCGAAGCGTGGCCAGTCCACCGCCGGGTTGGCGTTGGGGTCGTTGGGGTCGAGCAGGTCGCGGTTCTCGATGAACAGCAGGCTGTGCACGATCACCGGCGGGATCGAGGTGAAGTCCGGGTACAGGTGCTGCGGATACTGGTACTGGTAGAGCGCGCCGCCGCTGCAGTCCGTAATGCTCAGGCCGCTCTGGATCTTCTCGGTGTAGGGTACGAAAAAGCCATGGTCGACGTAGTTCATCAGCGCCGGGGAAAAGCGTGTCTGGTTGACCACCACGTAGTCGCGTTTGAGCAGGCGCGGGATGAACTCGCCCAGCGCGCTGTAGCCCAGGCGCTTGTCGAACGGCCCTTCGCCGGGATAGACGATGGCGTCGCTCGGGCCCTTGTCCAGCGAGTAGGTGAGGGTCTTCGCCAGTTTGCTGAACTCGCGGGACTGCACGGCCGAGCTCTGCATCTCTTGATAGGCGGCATAGCTGAGCAGCGCCAGGGTGGCGAGCACGATCAGGACGATCAGCCACCACAGGTAGCGCAATGGCGAGCGGCGACGGGGTGTTGACGGCGACGGTTGTTCCGATGGCTCAGCGGGGGCCAGATTTTTTTCGTGATCCGAGTGCCACTGTGCGCCCATAGTCTTAAGCCTGATTTCGTTATTTCTCTTGCTTTGTCTGAAGCTTAGACGCTGGTCGGAAGTGATGAAAAAATTGTTGGAAGCTGCCAGTTATTTCATAAAACGATGTAGGAAGAGGCCGGATTTACCCTGTTTGCATGAGCGCCCCGATTGGGTGCTCGCGCCCCCGTAACGATTAGCTTTATGGGAAATGCCACTCCGCAAAAGGCATTTATGCCGGGACTTCTCGCCAAATATCCGCACTTTTATAGTGAAAATTCCTGCATCCGCCTCCCTATACTGCACGCCCTTCGCTCTGCTGGCACCTTGACTGCCTGCAGACGGATTCACCCACAAGGTCGAGTCCGGCGAGGTGCCGCGTCCTGCCTATCGGCGATGCGTGCGCCTGCGTGAATGCTCATATCCAATAACAAAATCTGAGGTTGTAGCTCATGCCAGTCGGCAATCCCTCCACTCACGACGGGACCGTTCAGGGCGGCCCGCTCAAACGTGAACTCGGCGAACGGCACATTCGTCTCATGGCCCTTGGCGCCTGCATCGGTGTCGGTTTGTTCCTCGGTTCGGCCAAGGCCATCGAAATGGCCGGTCCGGCCATCATGCTCTCCTATATCATCGGCGGCCTGGCGATCCTGGTGATCATGCGCGCCCTCGGCGAAATGGCCGTGCACAACCCGGTGGCCGGTTCCTTCAGCCGCTATGCCCAGGATTACCTTGGCCCGTTGGCGGGCTTCCTCACCGGCTGGAACTACTGGTTCCTGTGGCTGGTGACCTGTGTCGCGGAGATCACCGCAGTGGCCATCTACATGGGCATCTGGTTCCCCGATGTACCGCGCTGGATCTGGGCCCTGGCGGCGCTGGGCAGCATGGGCGCGGTGAACCTGGTCGCGGTCAAGGCGTTCGGTGAGTTCGAGTTCTGGTTTGCCCTGATCAAGATCGTCACCATCATCGCCATGGTCATCGGCGGCATTGGCGTGATCGCCTTCGGCTTCGGCAACGACGGTGTCGCGCTGGGGATTTCAAACCTGTGGAGCAACGGCGGCTTCATGCCCAATGGCGTGACCGGTGTGCTGATGTCGCTGCAGATGGTGATGTTCGCCTACCTCGGCGTGGAAATGATCGGCCTCACCGCCGGTGAAGCGCGCAATCCGCAGAAGACCATCCCGCACGCGATC
The DNA here is from genome assembly GCF_059379395.1 of Pseudomonas sp. Con_6. NCBI lineage: Bacteria > Pseudomonadati > Pseudomonadota > Gammaproteobacteria > Pseudomonadales > Pseudomonadaceae > Pseudomonas > Pseudomonas sp. Con_6. The sequence continues at coordinate 1,547,627 of NZ_CM182011.1, forward strand.
GGTTCGGTGTTCTGGCGCATCCTGCTGTTCTACGTCGGCGCGCTGTTCGTGATCCTGTCGATCTACCCGTGGAATGGCATCGGCAGCGCCGGCAGCCCGTTCGTCATGACTTTCGAGCGCCTGGGCATCAAGACTGCCGCGGGCATCATCAACTTCGTGGTCATCACCGCGGCGCTGTCGTCGTGCAACGGCGGCATCTTCAGCACCGGGCGCATGCTCTACAGCCTGGCGCAGAACGGCCAGGCCCCGGCGATGTTCGCTCGCACCTCGGGCAATGGCGTGCCGCGCAATGCCCTTCTGCTGTCGATCGGTGCGCTGTTGCTGGGCGTGCTGGCCAACTACCTGGTACCGGAAAAGGTGTTCGTCTGGGTGACTTCGATCGCCACCTTCGGCGCGATCTGGACCTGGGCGATGATCCTGCTGGCACAGCTGAAATTCCGCGCCGGGCTGAGCACCGCCGAGCGTGATCGCCTGCAGTTCCGCATGTGGCTGTGGCCGCTGAGTTCGTACCTGGCGCTGGCCTTCCTGATCCTGGTGGTGGGCCTGATGGCGTACTTCGAGGACACCCGCGTGGCGCTGTATGTCGGGCCGGCGTTCCTGGTGTTGCTGACGGCCCTGTACTACGGGCTGAAGCTGGCGCCGAAGGATGAGGCTGCCGGGGTGGTGCGTTCCGCTTCCTGATCTTGTGTTGATCTTTCGGGCCCTATCGCTGTCTTGCCAGCGATGAGGCCCGGAAGAACATCACCAGTCTAGGCAGCCTGCACCGCCACCACCCGATTCAACCGCTTGTTCCAGTCCAGCCACAACGCCAGCCCCATCATCAGCCCGACCCCCGCCAGCGCCGTCAGCACCTGCATCGGCCACTGGTCGTCCCCCAGCGCATTGGCCATGTCCGCCAGCGGCGCCAGCAGCACGCCAAGACAGAACACCTCCAGCGAATAGCGCCCCATCCGGCAACTCTGCCGCGCCAGCCAGCTTTGCACCCACGGCCCGTTCGGCAACAGCCGCGCCGTGCAGTAGGCGAGGGCGAGGAAATGCAGCAACCGCGCCGGCGACAGGTTGGTCTTGCTGATGGGATACAACCACTCCGCCAGCACCTTGGGCATCAGCGCGTCATGCACCTCGGGCCAGCGCCACGACAGGGCGATCGCCGCACACACCAGCAGATACCCCGCCGCCAGCATGAACAGCGGCTGTCGCCACACCGGCCGCAGCTCCGGCACCTGTTCGCGCTGGGAGTGGATCGCCACCGCGCCGCCGAGGATGAACAGCAATTGCCAGGCCAGCGGATTGAAGAACCACACCCCGCCTTCCTGTGCCGCCAGGTTCCACTGGAACATCGGTGCCATCAGGTACAGCGCCACGGAAAAGCCCACCACGTACTCGGCCCGGCGCAGCATCAACGGCAGCACCAGCGGCAGGCCGAGCAGCAGGAGGATGTACAGCGGCAGTGGGTCCATCAGGTTGGGCTTGAAGCGCAGCAGCAGCTCGTCCACCAACGCCTGCTGCGGGTTGCCGAGGAAATAGTAGAGGCCCATTTCCTGGATCATGTCCCGGGTTTCCACATGGCTGTTGGCGACGAAGACAATACCCATCAGCAACACCAGCAGGAAGATGTGCACCACGTACAACACCCATGCCCGACGCAGGATGCGTACGCAGGCCACCACCCAGCCACCACGCTGCGCCACCTTGCCGTAGGCCAGCACCGCCGCGTAGCCGGCAAGGAAGACGAAGATTTCCGCGGCATCGCTGAAGCCGAAGTTGCGCACGGTGACGTTGGCCAGCGGGTTGCCGGGAATGTGGTCCCAGAAGATGAACACCAGTGCCAGCCCCCGGAAGAAGTCGATTCGATGGTCGCGGGCGTTGGTCATGGCGAAGGCTCTTGCAAAGGGTATTTCAGTAGAGAATCGAAGTCGGCGAGTGGGTTCCGCGCCGCTGGTCATTACCGATCAGTGGCGCGGAGGGTGGGGAGTTTTGCCGGATATTGCAAAGTGACGATGTTACTGGATGTCTCTCAAGCGGCCTCGTCCTGTGGCTCGAAGCTATCGGCCCGCGCCATGGCCCACATGCGCTGGTAGAACTCGCCGCTGACCTCGCCGCTGAGCAGTTCACCCGGCTTGAGGAACACATGGGTCTGGGAGAACAGTTTGATCTCGGTGGCCGACATGCGCCGCACCAGGTGCTTGGCCTCCAGTTGCGACGGATGTTGCAGGCCGGCGGCGGCGAGCATTTCGGCCAGGGCCTTGAGGGTGTTGCGGTGGAAGTTGTAGACCCGCTGGGCCTTGTCCGGAACCACCAGGGCGCGCTGGCGCAGGCCGTCCTGGGTGGCGACGCCGGTTGGGCACTTGTTGGTGTGGCAGCTCTGCGACTGGATGCAGCCGATGGCGAACATGAAGCCCCGCGCCGCGTTGGCCCAATCCGCGCCGATGGCCAGGACGCTGGCGATATCGAAGGCGCTGACGATCTTTCCGCTGGCCCCCAGCCTGATCTTGTCCCGCAGGTTCAGACCGACCAGGGTGTTGTGCACGAACAGCAGGCCCTCGCGCATCGGTACGCCGATATGGTCGGTGAACTCCACCGGCGCCGCGCCGGTGCCGCCCTCCTTGCCGTCGATGACGATAAAGTCGGGCAGGATGCCGGTCTCCAGCATGGCCTTGGCGATGCCCATGAATTCCCACGGATGGCCCAGGCACAGCTTGAAGCCCACCGGCTTGCCGCCGGACAGCTCACGCAGCTGCGCGATGAAGCGCATCATCTCGATCGGCGTGGTGAACGCGGTATGCGCCGACGGCGACACACAGTCCTCGCCCATGCTCACGCCACGGGTCTCGGCGATCTCGTGGGTGACCTTGTCCTTGGGCAGGATGCCGCCGTGGCCGGGCTTGGCGCCCTGGCTCATCTTGATTTCGATCATCCGTACCTGCGGGCTGCGCGCCTGCTCGGCGAAGCGTTGCGGATCGAAATGGCCGTCGGCGGTACGGCAGCCGAAATAGCCGCTACCCAGCTCCCAGGTCAGGTCGCCGCCGTGCTCGCGGTGGTAGGGGCTGATGCTGCCTTCGCCGGTGTCATGGGCAAAGTTGCCCAGCTTGGCGCCCAGGTTGAGGGCGCGAATGGCGTTGGCGCTGAGGGAGCCGAAGCTCATGGCCGAAATGTTGAACACCGAGGCCGAGTACGGCTGGGTGCATTGCGGGCCGCCGACGGTGATGCGGAACGAGTCGGGATCGCTCTTCGGTGCCGGGCGCATGGAATGGCCGATGAACTCGAAGCCGGACTGGTAGACATCGATCAGCGTGCCGAAGGGCTTGTCCGACTGCTCGTTTTTCGCCCGGGCGTAGACCAGCGAGCGCTGGGCGCGGGAGAAGGGCAGGGCGTCGCTGTCGGCTTCCAGCAAGTATTGGCGGATCTCCGGGCGGATGCCTTCCACCAGGTAGCGGATATTGCCGAGGATCGGGTAGTTGCGCCGTACCGCGTGGCGAGTCTGCAGCAGGTCGAAGAGGCCGATCAGGCTGAGTACCGCGGTGAGGACCGTGAAAGGCCACAGCCAGTCGTAACGCAGGAAAGGCAGGCTGGCGAGGGTGAACAGGACGCAGGCGACGAAGAAGGCGTAGCGGCTCAGGAGTGACAGGCTCATACGGATTCCTTGGTGGAGACGTCGGGCAAGCCGTTAACCATATAGCGGATGGGGGAATCAGGCCAGTCAGTTGCCCCGGACTATCTGCACAACTCTTGAAAGCTGTCGGTAAACCTTGTGGGAGCGAGCAAGCTCGCTCCCACAAGGTTTTGCGTCGACCCTACGCTCGGATCAGGCGCTCGCGCAGCACGGGTTCATCGTTCTCCGCCACCTCGGGCCAGAACTGCGCCGTCCCTGCCACCAGCGCCGCCACTGGCAAGCCGTCGCGATACAGCAGGCGATTGCCCGCCAGCGCCGGCACCTTGGCTCCGGGCAGCAGGCTGCCGCTGAGGTTGAGCGGATCGCTGCCGCTGACCAGCACCAGGTTGCCATCCAGTGGCCGACGTCTTACGCCGCGCAACACGGCGATGGCCTCGGGCAGGGCGAACTGCTCGCCGGCCAGGCCGCTGACGAAACGCCCGCCGCGAATCTCGCCCCGAGCCTCAAGCCGGTGGAAGGTGCGCAGCAGTTCGCGCCAGCTCGGCAGCCAGTCGGCCTCGCGCTCCAGCAGGCGCCAGAACACCACGCCATAGCGGCGCAGCAGGGTGCGGGCGATATGTTCGTAAAGCGCCTCGCGGTCTTCATTGCCGGCGGAACGACGCAACAGCGCCCAGCGCCCGGCATCGTCCATGCCGCCGAACAGCGGCCCGCGCCCGCGCCGGCTGTTGTGAGCCTGGCGCTTGCTCGTCGGGGTGATCAGGGCGCGCAGGCCGGCGAAGCTGTCGGCGCTGACCAGCCCGGCGGCCACCAGCTCCTGCAAGGCGTTCTCCAGTTCGGTGGGCAGCAGGCGAGCCTCGTCGCGCAGTTCATCGAAGAACAGCGCACCGTGCTGGCTCAGCGCGGCGTGGACCTTCTGTGCTCGGGGCGACAGCGCTTCGATAGCGAACGGCTGTCCCAGCCCCTGCCACAAGCCCAGGCGACTGCGCGGCAGCAGCACCAGCGGCGTGCTGCGCAGGGTGCTGGCGGCGGCCTTGCCGGACGGCGCCAGGCGCGCCCAGGCGAACTTGCCGGCGCGGCAGGCTTCGTCCAGCCAGCGCGGGCTGTAGTCGCCCAGCCGCGCGGGCAGCAGGTCGCTTTCCCAGGCGCTGGCGGCCGCGGCGTAGCCTTCGAACTGTTCCAGCACCTCGCCGAGGGCGGCATTGCCTTGCAGGCGACCGGCGCTGGACAGGTGCTGCCAGTCGAACAGGAAACGCATGAAGTCCTGCAGGCTGACCGGCTCGATTTCCCGGCGCAGGCGCTTGATGGTGTAGCGATGGATGCGCGCAAGCAGATGGCGTTCGCACCACTGCACCTTCATCTCGTCAGGATGGAACTGACCGCGCAGCACATAGCCCTCGCTTTCGAGGCGGGCCAGGGCCTGGTCGATCAGGGCAGTGCGCAATTGCAGCGGTGCAGCGATCTGTTGCGGCGTCGAAGGACCGAAACCGCCGAGGCGGGCGCGGATCAGTTCCAGTACCGCATCGTCTTCCCCAAGGCGTTCATCGAAGCCCGGCAATGGCGCCAGGTCCGGTTGCAGCGGGGCCTGCGGATAGACCGCGCGCAACAGGTTCAGTCGCTCCCGCGCCAGCCACAGACCGCTCTCGGCCAGTTGCAGGCGACAGGCGCGGCCACCCTTGGCCAGCGACGCGAGCCACTCGTACCAGCCCGGATTGGCTGCCACCTCGGCATCGGTGATCGTCGCCAGGGTCATCAGGGCCTCGTGCATCTCGTCGCTGCTGCCCGGCGTCGGCCAGGCTTCGGCGGCTACCGCCGCAATGGCATCGCGATCCAGGGCACCCAGCTCGTCGCCGCTCTGCGGCTCGCTCCAGCGCCGGTTGAGCACGGCCTGGGTGCGCCGTTCCTCCAGCGGTGCGTCATCGAGGAAGGCATAGGGCCGGGCATTGAGGATTGCCGCAGCCAGCGGCGAAGGCGCCGGCAGGTCGCGACAGATCAGGCGGATCCCGCCGCTTTCGATGCGCCGCAGCAAGGCCAGCCAGCCCTCGGCATCCATGGCCTCGTGCAGGCAGTCGTCGAGGGTCTGTTCCACCAACGGGTGGTCCGGCACTTCGCGCTCGCCGACGATATTTTCCAGGCAGGCCAGCTGGTCGGGGAATACGGCGGCGGTCAGGTCCTCGCTGCGCATGCGCTGGATCTGCGGGGCGATGCGCTTGCCGCCGGCGAAGCGCGGCAGGGCCAGGGCGACCCCGGCGTTCCAGCGCCAGCGCACGCCGAACAGCGGGGCGTCGAGCACCGCCTGGATCAGGATGTGCTCGGCCGTGGCGCTGGGCAGGTAGCGCCATACCTCTTCCAGGGGAAAGCTGTGGCCGGCGGACAGCGACAGGATGATCGCGTCCTCGCTGGCCGCCGCCTGCAGTTCGAAGTTGAAGGTGCGGCAGAAGCGCTTGCGCAGGGCCAGGCCCCAGGCGCGGTTGATGCGGCTACCGAACGGCGAATGAATGATGAGTTGGGTGCCGCCGGATTCGTCGAAGAAACGCTCCATCACCAAGGTGTCCTGGGAGGGCAGGGCGCCGAGGACCTGGCGGCTGCGGCCGAGATAATCCAGCAATTGCTCGGCGCTGTCCGGGCCAAGGCCCAGGGTTTCGGCCAGCCACTTCAGCAGCGGTCGTTCGCGGCCCTCGCTGTCTTGCAGGCGCTGGTCGATCTCGGCCTGAAGGCGTGCGACGGCGCGGGACAGGTCGTCGCTGCGACCGGGCGCCTCGCCGAGCCAGAACGGAATAGTGGGCGGCAAGCCCTGGGCATCCTCGACCCGCACCCGGCCTGGCTCGACCCGGAGGATGCGGTAGGACGCATTGCCAAGCTGGAAAATATCACCGGCGATGCTCTCCACCGCGAAGTCCTCGTTGACGCTGCCGATGTTCAGCGCCTGCGGCTCCAGCAGCACGGCGTAGTCAGCGTTGTCGGGAATGGTTCCGCCGCTGGTCAGGGCGGTCAGCTGGCTGCCACGGCGACCGCGCAGTTCGCCGCTGACCGCGTCGCGGTGCAGGTAGGCGCCGCGTACGCCCTGACGGCCGCTGTAGCCCTCGGCGAGCATGCGCAGCAGGGCCTGGTAGTGTTTTTCGTCGAGCCCGGCGTAGGGCTGGGCACGACGGAAAAGGTCGAGCAGGGCCTGTTCCGGCCAGGGCTGGCAACTGACTTCGGCGATGATCTGCTGGGCCAGCACGTCCAGCGGTGCTCGGGGAATCTGCACTTCGTCCAGCTCGCCGCGGCGCACGCAGTCGAGCAGGGCGACGCACTCGATCAGGTCGTCGCGGCTGGTGGGGAACAGGCGGCCCTTGGGCGTGCCTTCGATCTGGTGTCCAGAACGACCGACCCGTTGCAGGAAGGCGGCGATGGAGCCCGGTGAGGCGATCTGGCAGACCAGTTCCACCTCGCCGATATCGATGCCCAGTTCCAGCGAGGCGGTGGCCACCAGCACCTGCAGTTCGCCGCGCTTGAGCCGCTGTTCCGCGTCCAGCCGGGCTTCCTTGGCCAGGCTGCCGTGGTGCGCCGCCACCGCGTCACGGCCAAGGCGTTCGCTGAGATAGCGAGCCATGCGCTCTGCCAGGCGCCGGGTGTTGACGAAGATCAGCGTGGTGCGGTGTTCGCGGGCGAGCACGGCGAGGCGGTCGTAGACCCGCTCCCAGACATCGTTGGCCATCACCGCGCCCAGCGGTTGCGGGGGTACTTCGATGCCCAGGTCGCGGTGTCGGGCATGGCCGATATCGACGATGGCGCAAGCCCGTCCGGTACCAACCAGAAAACCCGCCACGCGCTCCAGCGGACGCTGCGTCGCCGACAGGCCGATACGCCGCAACGGCTTGCCGCACAGGGCTTCGAGGCGTTCCAGGGTCAGGCTCAGGTGACTGCCGCGCTTGTTGCCAGCCAGGGCGTGGATCTCGTCGACGATCACCGTGTGCACCGTCGCCAGGCCCTTGCGCCCGGACGCGGAGCCCAGCAGCACGTACAGCGATTCCGGCGTGGTCACCAGGATATGCGGTGCTTGCCGGCGCATGGCTGTGCGTTCTTTCTGCGGCGTATCGCCGGTGCGCACGGCGGTGCGGATGCGCGGCACCGGCAGGCCTTGCTGTTCCAGTTCGGCGCTGATCCCGGCCAGCGGATTCTGCAGGTTGATCTGGATATCGTTGGACAGCGCCTTGAGCGGCGAGACGTAGACCACCAGGGTTTCGTCCGGCAACTGGCCGTCGTTCGCCAGACCCTGTTCGAACAGTTCGTCGAGCACGGCGAGGAAGGCGGTGAGGGTCTTGCCGGAGCCGGTAGGCGCGGCCACCAGCAGCGATTCGCCCCTGTGGATCAGCGGCCAGGCCCGGGCCTGGGCCGCGGTGACCGTGGCGAAGCTGCGGCGGAACCAGGCGCGGATGGCGGGGTGGAAGGCGTCCAGTACCGGATGATCGAGGGCAGGGAGGTTCATGGACTGTTTATGCGTCCGTGCGCCGATGGTTGCAAGAGGCCACTGGTCAGGTGATGCTTGCCCGTCTTTTTTCGTTACGAGTCGCGTCCATGAGCAAGACCATCCGAATCGCCGCCGCCCTGTTGATCGACCCGCGTGGCCAGACCCTGCTGGTGCGTAAGCGCGGCACCCTGGCGTTCATGCAGCCGGGGGGCAAGATCGAGGCGGACGAACTGCCGGTGACGGCCCTGGCGCGGGAGCTGTTCGAGGAGCTGGGGTTGCGTATCGATGAGGACGAGGCGCAGTACCTTGGCAACTTCAGCGCGCCGGCGGCGAACGAGCCGGGGTTCGAGGTAGTGTGCGAGCTGTTTCGGGTGCAGACCGATGCGGCAGTAGTGCCGGCTGCCGAGATCGAGGAAGCGGTGTGGGTGGATGGCGATGCTGCGCTTGAGCTGGAGCTGGCGCCGTTGACTCGGGACAGTATCCTGCCGATCTATCGCGGTGCCTGATCCATCTATCGCGGGTAAACCCGCTCCCACAAGGATCGCGTACACCGCTAACCCTGTGGGAGCGGGTTTACCCGCGATGAGGCCCTCAATAACAACAAACAAATCACTGCAAAGGAGTGCCCCTGATGATCCCTCTCAACGACTGGCTGCTGTTTACCGGCGCCGCTTTATTGATGGTCCTCACCCCCGGACCGAACATGATCTACCTGATTTCCCGCTCCATCTGCCAGGGCCGCATGGCGGGAGTCACGTCGCTGCTGGGCGTGGTCGCCGGCTTTCTGGTGCACATGACTGCTGCGGCTGTCGGCCTCACCGCCCTGTTCATGGCCGTGCCCCTGGGCTACGACCTGCTGCGCTGGGCCGGTGCCGGGTACCTGCTGTGGATGGCCTGGCAGGCCGTGAAACCCGGCGCTCGCTCGCCCTTCGAACCCCGCGACCTGACCCCGGATTCGCCGCGCAAGCTGGTGCTGATGGGCTTTCTCACCAGCCTGCTGAACCCCAAGGTGGCGATGTTCTACCTGTCGATCCTGCCCCAGTTCATCACCCCGGAGCATGGCTCGGTCCTCGCCCAGAGCCTGATCCTCGGCGTTACCCAGATCAGCGTGAGCTTCACCGTCAACCTGCTGATCGCGCTGTTCGCCGCCGGGATTTCCGCCTGGTTCATGCGCTATCCGCTGTGGCTGATGCTGCAACGCTACGTGATGGGCTTTGTCCTCGCTGCCCTGGCGCTGCGCCTGGTACAGGAGCAGCGCAAGCTGGCCTGAACTGTCGGCCACGCTCCGAGAAGCAACGTCAGCGCACAGCGCTGACACCGTCGAGGGTGGAGAACGAAGTGTCCTTGGCCGTAAGCAGGAAGTCGCGCATGTACGGCGCATCCAGCATATCGGTGCGCACTGCGGCGTAGAGCGTGGCGAACAGGCCTTTCTCGCCGAGGCGCTTGGCCTTCACGTAGCCCCGCGAGCTGTACTCGTGCAGCGCCCAGTGCGGCATGCCGCAGACTCCGCGGCCGCTGGCCACCAGTTGCATCATCATCACCGTCAGTTCCGCCGTGCGCACCTGCGCCGGCTCGACGTCGGCCGGTTCGAGGAAGCGGGTGAAGATATCCAGGCGGTCGCGCTCCACCGGGTAGGTGATCAGGGTTTCCGTGGCCAGGTCGGTCGGCACCACATAGGGCTTGCCCGCCAGCGCATGCTGGTTGGCCACGGCAAGCATAGCCTCGTAGGTGAACAGCGGAACGTAGGTGATCCCGGCCAGTTCCACCGGATCCGAGGTCACCACCAGGTCGAGGTCGCCACGGGCCAGCGCCGGCAGTGGGGCGAAGGCGAAGCCGGAGGCCAGGTCCAGCTCGACTTCCGGCCAGGCATCGCGGAACTGATCGATGGTCGGCATCAGCCACTGGAAGCAGCTATGGCACTCGATGGCCATGTGCAGGCGCCCGGCAGTGCCGCCCACCAGCCGGGCGATATCCCGCTCGGCGCCGCGCAGTAGCGGCAGGGTCGCATCGGCCAGTTGCAGCAGGCGCAGGCCGGCGCTGGTGAAGCGGATCGGCTTGGTCTTGCGCACGAACAGCGGCATGCCCAGGCGTTCTTCCAGTTCCTTGAACTGGTGGGACAGAGCGGACTGCGTCAGATGCAGGCGCTCGGCGGCCTCGACCAGGCTGTCGGCCTCGCGCAGGGCGTGCAGGGTTTTCAGGTGGCGGATTTCGAGCACCTGGATTCTCCATGAGAGTAATTTGACGAAAACGGAATGTTGTTGAGTTTGTCTCATGCTGTGCGAGCTGTCGACTGCCGCGCACGCAGTAGAAGCCCGTGTCGCCGGATGCATCTGGCGACACGGGAGAGGACTGTCAGCTTTCGCCTGGCTGGCGGAAGAGGTCGGCGAAGTGCTTTTTCGCCAGCGGCTTGCCCAGGTCGCCACGCCAGATGCGTTCGGCAGTTTCCCCTTGTGCCAGTTGCCATTGCAGGCCAAGGCGGCGTTGCTCGGCAGACTTCAGGTGGGCCTTGGTAAAGCGGTCGAAGCCAGGCGTTGGACTCGGGTAATGGAAGTGCGCATACCAGCGAACAAACGGTGCGCCCTGGGTCAGGTCGCGGATTTCGTATTCGAGGAGGTAGTCCGCGCGTCCGTCGATACGCTTCGGCAGCTTGTTCAGCGTGCCGATCTTGCGGATATCCACGGCACCCTGCTCGATCAGGTAGTCCAGCATGCCTTCGTTGGGCGTACGGCTGGCTAGCGACTGGCGGATGCGCAGACTGCGCCCGCTGGCAATCAGTTCATCGGCCTTGCGCCGTAGCGCGGCGACCAGTTCCGCCTGTGGGGCCTGCTCGGCAATGCGCTCGGCGCGCACCCGCAGTTCGTTGGCCTCGCTGGCCAGCAAATGCTCCAGGTTACGCGGCAGCATGTCATGGCGAGCGTAGCCCTCGACCTTTTCCTGATAGGCGGGCAGCCTGTCCAGGCGCGCCCTGGCTTCTTGCAGCAGGCGCTCGATATCCACCGGCGTGGGGGCTACCGGGGTGGCGGGCTCCTTCAGGCGCCAGCGGCCGTTCTTGCCCGGTACATAGACCTCGGTACCGTTGTTGACACGGTTGATGGTGATGCGTCGCTGCGGACCGCCGGCATCCTGCTCGACACCGATAAAGAACTGGTTGTCTTCGGTTTCGAACAGTTTCCTGTCCACGGACGGACCCCGTTGGTTGACCGGCTTTACCGCCGACTCGGGAATCTTCTGTTTCCAGCGTTCGGCCAGGTCGCTGATCGACTCCAGGTGTTCCAGCAACGGCTCGACGAAGTCATGATCGAAGCAATGGGCGTAGCTGGCGGACCAGGCCCGCAAGTTGTAGCCGTAGCGTTCGAAGGTATCGATACAGGCTTCCAGCATGCGCTTGCGCTGCTCGGCGTTGCTGCGCACCTGGGGCAGGTGGAACAGGTTGTTGAGGCTGCGATCCACCTCGACTCGTGCCTTGCACACCGGAATTTGCAGGTAGAACCAGGATTCATCGGTCGCGGTTTCGTAGCGGTTGATCACTTCCAGGTAGTTGCGCACCTTGAGGATGTCGCACGTAGCCTGGTTGAAGTTGCGCCGGGCGAATTCGATGTCGGCGCTGACCTTTGATTTCTGCGTGGCGTTGGTGATGCGTTTGCCCCACCTCTCGATGGCATGGGTGTAGTTGGCGACCGCCTGGAGCTTGCCGATCACTTGCACCCGCAGGACCTTGCGCCGTTGCATGATCTCCAGGTGCCTGGTCACTTCGGTGGCCGGCGTGCTGGCGGTCTTCTCCACCAGGATGTCGATCTGGTCGAGTATTTCCGTGGCCCCGCGCTTGAGTCCGTTGAGCTCGTTGCTCAGGCGGTTGACCTGCAGCCATGCCACCCGGCTCATCAAGTCCTTGGCGCGGGTGCGGTTGTTGCCGGCACTCAGTTGTGCCAGTTCTTCCAGTTCCGGGTAGATCCTGTCGGCGAGTTGTCGTTCGTAGGCGAAATGGTTGGCCAGTTTCTCCGCCTGGCGGTAGCGCTGTTGCTCGTCGCTGATGCGGTTGAATGCGCGTTGTTCGATGGCAGTCTGCCGATTCAGCCGGTCCAGTTCGCGCAGTTGATAGTCGGTGCTGCTGCGCAGTGCACGCAGCCGGCGCAAACCCGGGTCGGTCCACCAGCGCGGCAGGCGCTCGCGAATCGCCGCCGGCCACAAGGGATCCAGGCCATCGGCGAGCACGCCGAGGACGCCGCCGCCGCCGCTGACCGGACTGATTATGTTGACGCCGTAGATCGCTCCGTGAGTATCCCACTGGCCGCTGTCGTCCAGCGCGATTGGCTGGCGGTAGCCGTTGCCACGACCGACCAGACGCCAGGTATGCCGGGCCTCGTCGAAGCTGACCTGGTAAAGGCGATCGTGAGCAAGGATGAAATCGCCTTCGGCGAGGCGGTAGACGTTGCGATGGATGCCCGTGCTACCGGGCATCACGCCCGCGAGGGAGAGGTTTGCGGTGTATTCATAGCCGCTGAAGCGCTGCTGCGCGGTGCGCTTGCTTCCCTGCACCGGCAGGCTGGCGAGTCGGCGCAACTGCCGCTGGTGGATGGCCTGGCGCAGTGCGGCCGGGTTGAGTCCGATGCCCGGCAGGATATCCATCATTGCGTCGATCACGCACATCAGCACCGACTCCAGGTGCTCCAGCGCCTCGGCGGGTTCACCGCGCTGCAGCGCATCTGCCACGCGATTGCTGGCGAGCCAGCCGTCGAACACGGCGATGGCGGCACCTACGAAGGGAATCGCGCCCAGGGCCATCTTGATGTAGTTGAACACCATGCCGCTCTCCAGAGCTCGACGCTCCATGAACAGGTCGTAGGCGCAGCGCGAGGAGGAGCGGTGCGCCACGATCAGTCGACCTTTGTGCGCGTCGCACAGGTGGCGGGCCAGCGAGGTGGTCGCCGGCCAGGCCAGTCCGACCCCGATGATGCCGTCGAACTGGCGGACACAGGCTTGCTCGATGCGACTGACGTGGGCGGCGACCTCACCCTCCAGCGCCAGGCGCCCCAGATACTCGGTCATCTGGCTGTCGAAGCAGAGGCGGAACAGTCCTTTGCGCGCGCTTTCCAGGTCATCGTATTGGCGCAGGAAATGGCCGTCCGGGCTATCCGGCAAATAGAGCAGGGTGACGTTGATGGCTGCCGAATGAATCAGGACGACCCCTGACAGTCCGCTACTGTGGCCTTCGGTGTCGTCGCCACCGCTGGTCAGCAACACGGGCAAGAGGCTGACCGCCAGGGCGTGGCGGTTGTATTGCTGGCTCGAACTCGCGTCGATGGCGAGGTCCAGCATGGCCCGGCCCTGTTCATCGATGCGCTGTTGCTGCAGGGCTGCCTCGCCCTGCATGCGCAGCATCAGGCGCAACGGTTCGAGCAGGCATTCTTCGCGGTATTCGGCGCTAAAGCGCGACTCGCCGGCGCGGCCCATGAAGGCTTCGATGATGCACTGCTCGTAGCGACCGGCCAGGTTCAGGTCGCTTGTCATCTCACGTAGCCAGGGCAGGGTCACGCCTGCCAGTACCCGGGGATGTTCGGCATTGTCGCCGCCGCTGACCAGGACCTGCATGAACACCAGGCGCTGATCCAGCTCGTCGTCGATCTGTTGCAGGGCCAGGTCTTCCAGGGGCATGCGGCTGCGTTCGACGCTGGGAACCAGCACGGCCTTGACCGGTGTGCCGGGGGCGCCTGAGCCAGGAATGATGTCGCGACTGCGGCGCACGGTGTCCGGCAGTTCGAGATGTACCTGCACATCGCTCTCCAGGGCGAACGCCTGGCGCAAGCGCAGCGCTACCTGTTGGCGAGCGAACACGGCGCGGGCGGGTAACGCCCCGCTCAGATATCGGCGGGAGCGCTGCATGGCGCTGCAGTACGCTTCGATCAATCGTTGGAAACGCCGCTGCTTCTGGCTGTCGAGGCGGCTCAACCAGGCTGGGGCTTGTTGCGCGGCTTGCAGGCCGTCCTGCTGTTCGCGCCATTGTCGATGGGCGAGGTCGCGGGCAGCGTGGACCGGCACCTGCAGGCGCTCGCGGGTGTCCTCGCGCAGTGCGGCCTCGTGTGCTTCCAGCGTCGGCCCGGCGTGTTGCTGGCGCAGCGCGCGCAGCCCGGCTTCGTACACCGATAATTGCCGGGCCAGGCTGTGGTCGAAGGCATCTTCGTCCAGTACAAGCAGGTGCAGGCTGCTCTTGCCGGGGGCGGCCTTGAAGAATGCCTGCTCCAGCGCCTGAAGCGAGGCGAAGCCTTGCAGGCCACCGCTCGTGCCCGGCCAGTAGAGCAGCAGCGGCTGGCGAGGCGCGAGGTCGCCCTCGCTGTCGCTGTGGCCGATCAACAGGATCCCGTCCAACTCATGCGCGTCTTCACCGGACAGCAGGTGCAGGGTGGCGACGCTGACGGGATCGTCGCGCTGTTGCGCCTTGGGTGCTTGCAAGACCGCGTCGAGCAGGGCGCGGTGTGGTGTATCCAGCAGGCCCAGGGCGTGCTGGATGTCCGCTTCGGCGCGCAGGCCGGCGATACGCGCCTGACGCAAGGTCTCGTAGTGGGTGCTGGTCCGGTCGGGAACTGCGCTGGCGAGCAGGGCGCAGGCCGCGGCAATGCTCTCGACCTGAGCATTGGCCAGGGCGTCGAGTGTCACCTGCAGAGTGTCGGGCAGTTGTCCCTGCGTGGCGCTGGCTTCGAAGGCGGCGAGTTGCTGACGAACCTTGTTCACCCGTGTGCTGAGCGGCAGGTCGCGGTACAGGCCGCCAAAGCCCTCCTCTGGTGTCCCCTCGTCATCGAGCCTTGCGGCCGCCGGAGCCTCGGCCAGCAAGGGCGTATGGGCACGCCAATGGTCGAATCCGGCGGCTTCATCCAGGCGCCGAATGCGCAGGGCGTTCATCAAGCGTTTGCCGGCGCTGTCCAGCGCAGCAGAGACGGCTTCGTAGTCGATACCGATACAGCCGGGGAGCAGTTCCTGATGCTGTAGCAGGTACTGCTCCAGGTCGGTCTGGCTGGAGAATGCCTGCAAGACCGGAGCGTGATTTGGCAGATACAGCAGGTGACAGTCGTCCTGGTCGATGACCAGAGCCCCGGGCAGCGCTTGCTGGCTGCCGGAGGGAAGGCGTCCGTGGGGAATGCGCGCGTGGTCGCGGTCTTCTTCGCTGAGCAGCCGGTGCAAGGCCTGGCGTTGCGCGATAGTCAACTGGCCCATGGCACAGGCCCACTGACAGGCGGCCTGGAAATGCAGGCGGTACTGCTGCAGGGCATCGGCCTGGCGTGACAACGCGGTACCGGGGGCACGGGCGGCCCAGTAGGCCAGCCATTCCTGATCGAGTTGCTCGCGCAGGCCAGGATCTGTGCTGTCGCGGGTCGCTGGCGCTTCGCGCACCAGCTCGAACAGGCGCTGGCGGCTCTGTTGCCAGGTGTGAATGGCGCTGAGGAAGAGGTTTTCATCTGCGGGGAGGAGGGCGTCGAGCGGGTGGGCGAGGTCGAAATCGACCACGTCCATGAGGGCTTCATCCGGAGTATCGAGCATTCGGCTTGTCCTTGCTGAGCGCGGCGGGGCGCCGCGGTGGGCGGATTTGAGGACAAGCGTCAAAGGGTGGGGCGGTAGATATCGCTGGGATCGAACATCGCTGTGACCAGCCGAGAATACTCAGTCCACTCAGCGGGGTTCACGAAATTGTCACTGAACTGTGGCAGCGCGACGGCACAAACATCATCACACTCGCGCTCTACTGGGGATTTCGTTTTCGGTGTTTCGTCCATGCGGTTCTATTTCTTTCTTTTCGCGCTGTTTTGCGCGTTTCCGTCGTTCGCCGCTGGGCGTTGCGACGTCCATGCGCCTGTCGAGCAGGCACAACTGAAGCAGGTCAGCCTGGCTTACCAGAGCGTTGGACGCAGCACTGATCCGGCGCTGTTGTTGGTCATGGGGCTGGGCGGTCAACTGATCCATTGGCCGGACGAGGTGGTCGAGGCCTTGTGTCGCCAAGGCTTCCGGGTGATCCGTTACGACAACCGCGATGTTGGTCTGTCGCGCTGGAACCAGCCTCCGGCGGACGCCAGCCTGACCTATGAACTGGTGCGCTATCGCCTCGGTCTTTCGGTGAGCGCGCCCTACACCCTTGAAGATATGGCCGAGGACGGCCTGGAACTGATGAACTACCTCGGCGAGACCCGCTTCCATGTGCTCGGCGTGAGCATGGGGGGGATGATCGCCCAGCATGTGGCGGCGATGGCGCCGGAGCGCGTCGAGAGCCTGACCCTGATCATGTCCAGCTCCGGCGCTCAAGGCCTGCCGGCACCGAGCCCGGCGTTGATCAGCCAGTTGGCCCGGCGCAGCGCGCCGAACCGTGAAGTGGCCATCGAGCAGCAGGCCGATTTGCTGGCCGCACTGGGCAGCCCGCAGGTGCACGACGATCGTCAGGTACTGCTGCAGCAGGCGGCGGTGTCCTACGATCGGGCGTTCAATCCGGATGGCGTGAAGCGGCAGATCATGGCGATCCTCGCCGAACCTAGCCGGGTCGAACTGCTCAATCGCCTGCGGGTACCGACGCTGGTGGTGCATGGCACTGCCGATCCACTGTTGCCGGTGATGCACGGCGTACATCTGGCGGCGCACATCCAGGGTAGTCAGCTGAAGCTGATCCCCGGCCTGGCCCATCGTTTCCAGGAACCGTTCAAGGCGGCACTGTTGGCGGCGGTGCTACCGTACCTGCAAGAGCACCGCGCCGACGATATCGGCCATATCGCTCAACGTTAACCCAGCCCGTATTTCTTCACCTTGTCGAACAGGGTGGTCTTGGCCATGCCCAGCTCCTGGCTGGCCTGGCTGAGGTTGCCGCCGGTGCGTTGCAGCGCGTCGCTCAGCAGGTTGCGCTCGAAGGCTTCCACCGCTTCGGCGAAACCGACGCCCTGCGAGGGAGCGCTGGCTCCGGCCTTCTTGAAAGCCGGCAGGCCGAGGGCAAAGCGTTCGGCGACATTGCGCAGCTCGCGCACGTTGCCCGGCCAGTCGTGGCTCATCAGCCGTGACAGGGTCTGGCTATCCAGTTGCGGTGCCTCACGGTCGAAGCGCAGCGACGACTGCTGGAGGAAGTACTCGAACAGTTGCAGGATGTCCTCGCGCCGCTCGCGCAGCGGCGGCAGTTCCAGGGTCACCACGTTGAGCCGGTAGTACAGGTCGCTGCGGAACTGGCCGCTCTGGCCGAGGGACTCCAGGTCGGATTTGGTCGCCGCGATCACCCGGCAATCCACCGGAATGCTCTGGTTCGAGCCGAGGCGCTCCAGGGTGCGCTCCTGCAAGACCCGCAGCAGCTTGATCTGCAGGTTGATCGGCATGCTCTCGATCTCGTCGAGGAACAACGTGCCGCCGTTGGCGTGCTCGATCTTGCCGATGCGGCGCTTGCCAGCACCAGTAAAGGCGTTCGCCTCATGGCCGAATATCTCGCTTTCGAACAGGTTTTCCGGCAGGCCCCCGCAGTTCAGGGCGACGAAAGGCTGGCCCTGGCGCCGGCTGAAATCGTGCAGGCAGCGCGCGACCAGCTCCTTGCCGGTGCCGGTCTCGCCCTCGATCAGCACGTTGGCTGAGGTATCGGCGACGTTGGCGATCAGCTCGCGCAGGCTCTGCATCGCCGGCGAGCGGCCGATGATGCGCCCTTCCAGGGTGCTGCGCTCGGCCAGTTGGCGGCGCAGGGAAAACACTTCCCGGGCCAGGCCACGCTGTTCCAGGGCGCGGCGCACCACGTCCACCAGGCGTTCGGGGGAGAAGGGCTTTTCCATGAAATCGTAGGCGCCGTTGCGCATGGCGCCGACCGCCATGTCGATATCGCCGTGACCAGTGATCAGCACCACCGGCAGGCTGCTGTCGCGGGCCTTGAGGCGGCTCAGCAATTCCAGACCGTCGATGCCGGGCAGGCGGATGTCGCTGACCACGATCCCGGCGAAGTCATCGCCGATCCGCTCCAGCGCTTGTTCGGCGCTGCTCACGCCTTCGCTGGCGATGTCTTCCAGGGCGAGCGCCTGCTGGCAGCCGAGCAGCACATGCGGGTCGTCTTCGACGATCAGGACGGTCAGGGGCGATGTGTTCATAGGGACTCGGCAGGTTCAGTAGGGGCGGGGGACCGCGGCAAGCTGATGACGAACGCGGTACCGCCGCTGGCGGGGTGTTCGACGCCCAGGCTGCCACCGGCGGCGGCGGCGAGGCTGGCGGACAGGGTCAGGCCGAGGCCCAGGCCATGTTCGCCCGGTTTGGTGGTGAAGAAGGGTTCGAACAGGTGCTTGCGCGCCTCGTCGTCAATGCCGTGACCGTTGTCGCGCACCCTCAGGCGGTACTTGTTCTCCTGGATTTCGCCTTCCAGCCACAGTTCTGGCAGCGGCACCGCGGCCATGGCGTCGAGGGCATTGCCGATCAGATTGACCAGGATCTGCTCCAGGCGGGTCTGGTCGATGGCCAGGGTCTGCTCGCTGTAGTTGCTGTGCAGCTTCAGGTGGCAGCCGTCGATGCGCGCGGCGAGCACTTGCAGTGCCGCGTCTATGGCTTTGCCCAGCGAGGCCTGGCCGCGGTCGTCGCCGCGTCGGGCGAAGGAGCGCAGGCTGGCGGTGATGCGGCCCATGCGGTCGATCAGGTCGTTCATGGTCAGCAGGTTGGCGCTGGCGATCTCCAGCGAGCCGCGTTCGAGGAAGCGCACGGTGTTGCCGGACAGGGTGCGCAGCGCCGCCAGCGGCTGGTTCAGTTCATGGGCAATGCTGGTGGACATCTGCCCGATGGCCGCCAGCTTTCCGGCCTGGACCAGTTCGTCCTGGGCATGGCGCAGGGTCTGCTCGGCCTGGCGTCGTTCGCGGATCTGCGCCTTGAGGCGTTCGTTGCTGGCGCGCAGGTCGGCGGTGCGCTCGGCGATCTTGCGTTCCAGCTGGTTGTTGGCTTCTTCCAGCGCCTCGCGGGCGGCCAGGCGCGTGGCGATCACCTTGCGCCGCTCGTTCCAGGCGATGGCGAGGATGGTCAGCAGGGCGAAGGCTACGGCCACCAGCACGCCCTGGATGATCGACTCGCGGCGCAGGTCCTGCAGCGGGGTGAGCAGGGTGAAGTGCCAGGGGGTGTCGTTCAGGCGCCGGGTCTGGGCCAGGTAGGCCACCTCGTGGGTGCCGTCGTCGAGCCGGGCGTTGGCCGGGAAGGTGAGTTTCTCCAGGCTGTCGCCGAGCTTTTCCCGCCCGAGCGGTTGCAGTTCGTTGAGCGAGAACCAGTAGTACTGCAGGCTGCGGGCCAGGCGCTCCTTGGTCTCCGGGGTCAGCGGCCGCACGGACTTCAGGCGCCGCGCCGGGTCGCTGGAGAGAATGATGATGCCGTTCTCGTCGCTGACGAAGGCTTCAAGGCGCGCGCGCTGCCAGCGTTCCTCGAGGTTTTCCAGGCGAACCTTGATCACCGCCACGCCAATGATCTTGCCGTGTTCTTCAAGCCCGTGGGCCAGGTAGTAGCCCGGCTCGCCGGTGGTGCTGCCGATGCCGTAGAAACGCCCTGGCTGGCCGCGCACGGCGTCCTGGAAATAGGCACGGAACGACAGGTCTTCGCCGAGGAAACTGTCGGCATCGCGCCAGTTGCTGGTGGCCTGGACCCGGCCGGTGGTATCGAGGACGAAGATCGCCCGGCTGCGGCTGCGTCGGTTCAGGCCCTCGAGGTATTCGTTGACCGCCTGGCGATAGTCGCCATCGGGTTCGGTGAGCAGCTTGGACACACTGTCTTCCAGCTCCAGCAGGCTGGGCAGGTAGGTGTACTTGCTGATTTCGCTCTCCACCGTGCGCGCGTGCAGTTCGAGCTGGCGCTCGCCGTTGTCGCTCAAGGTGCGGATGCCGTTGTGCTCGCTGACCATGAACCCGGCGACACCCAGGCCGATCGTCAGCAGCAGGATCAGTGGCGGGATGAGCAGTTGGCGGATCAGACGGGGTTTCACGGCAAGGGCAGGCTTGGCTGGGTGAAGGAGCGTGGGGTCGCATTTCATCACAGAGGCCTTGTAACGACCAGCGCCCTCCGCCCGACGAGGCGGGAGGAGGGCGCCAGTGGCTTAGTGTTGCAGGATCTTGCTGAGGAAGTGCTGGGTGCGCTCGTGGCGGGCCGACGGGTCGCCGAAGAAGTCTTCCTTCTGGCAGTCCTCGATGATGCTGCCCTTGTCCATGAAGATCACCCGGTTGGCGACCTTGCGGGCGAAGCCCATTTCATGGGTGACGCACATCATGGTCATGCCTTCGTGGGCCAGTTCGACCATCACGTCCAGTACTTCGTTGACCATTTCCGGGTCCAGTGCCGAGGTCGGTTCGTCGAACAGCATGACGATCGGGTCCATCGACAGTGCACGGGCGATCGCCACGCGCTGCTGCTGGCCGCCGGAAAGCTGGCCGGGATGTTTCTTGGCATGGGCGCCAAGACCAACGCGGTCGAGCAGGGCCAGGCCCTTCTTGGTCGCTTCCGCCTCGCTGCGGCCGAGGACCTTGCGCTGGGCGATGGTCAGGTTCTCGGTGATGCTCAGGTGCGGGAACAGCTCGAAGTGCTGGAACACCATGCCGACCCGGGAACGCAGCTTGGGCAGGTTGGTCTTCGGATCGGCGATCGAGGTGCCGTCGACGATGATGTCGCCCTTCTGGAAGGGCTCCAGGGCGTTGACGCACTTGATCAGGGTGGACTTGCCCGAGCCGGACGGGCCGCAGACCACCACCACTTCACCCTTCTTGACCTCGGTGTTGCAGTCGGTCAGTACCTGGAAGTCGCCGTACCACTTGTTGACGTTCTTGATGGAAATCATACGGTTATCCTTTTCTGCAGACGCTTGACCAGGAAGGAAGCGGAGAAGCTGATGACGAAGTAGACGGCGCCGGCGAAGACCAGGAACTCGTTGGAGCGTCCGATGATGTCGCCGCTGGCGCGGGCCGAGTTGAGGAAGTCCACCAGGCCGACGGTGTACACCAGCGAGGTGTCCTGGAACAGGATGATGCTCTGCTGCAGCAGCAGCGGGGTCATCTTGCGGAACGCCTGGGGCAGGATGATCAGGCGCATGGTCTGGCCGTAGGTCATGCCCAGGGCCTGTGCCGCGCCCATCTGGCCTTTGGAGATCGACTGCACGCCAGCCCGGACGATTTCGCAGAAGTAGGCTGCCTCGAACATCATGAAGGCCACGACGCAGGAGGTGAAGGCCCCGATCGGGGTGTCCTCGCCAGTGATCCAGCGCAGCACGAAGGGGACCGCCAGGTAGAACCAGGTGATCACCAGCAGCAGCGGGATGGAGCGGAAGTAGTTGACGTAGGCGCCGGCCACTCGTGCCAGGAGCTTGCTCGACGACAGGCGCATCAGGGCCAGGACGGTGCCCAGCGCGATACCGCCAATGACGCCCATGACCATCAGCTTGAGGGTCATGAGCATTCCGTTCCACAGGCCTGGCAGGGCGGGGGTGATGCCGCTGAAGTCCAGTTCCATCACTTACCTCCCACGGAAATCAGGCCCGGTACCGAGACCTTCTTCTCGACCATGCGCATGAGCAGCATCAGGCCCATGTTCAGGGTGAAGTAGATCAGCGTCGCCAGGGTGAAGGCTTCGAACAGGTTGGCGGAGAACTCGGCGGTCTGCTTGGTCTGCGCGAGCAGTTCCATCAGGCCGATCAGCGAGGCCACGGACGAGTTCTTGAAGACGTTGAGGAATTCCGAGGTCAGCGGCGGAATGATGATCCGGTAGGCCTGGGGCAGCAGTACGTTGCTGTAGATCTGCGGCAGGCTGAAGCCCATGGCGCGGGCGGCGGCTTCCTGGCCGCGGGGCAGGGCCTGGATGCCGGTGCGCACCTGCTCGCAGACGCGGGCGGCGGTGAACAGGCCAAGGCAGATGATTACGCTGATCAGCGCCGAGGTAGTCGGGTTGAGGTCTTGCTTGAACCATACCTGCAGGCCTTCGGGCAAAAGGTCGGGAACCAGGAAGTACCAGATGAACAGTTGCACCAGCAGCGGTACGTTACGGAAGAGTTCCACGTAGCAGGTGGCGATACCCGATACCACGCGGTTCGGCACGGTGCGCATCACGCCGAGCACGGAGCCCAGCAGCAAGGCGATGATCCAGGCGGCGATGGCGATGGCGATGGTCCAGCCCAGGCCGGTGATGTACCAGTCCAGATAGGTTTCGTCGCCTACGCCGGTGGACTTGAAGAATACGCCCCAGTCCCAGTTGTAATTCATCGGGGTCTCCCCTCGGATTGTCGTTTCACGGGCACCTTCGAGCATCCGGGGGCGCGAACGCCCTCGGATGAAAGGTTAGACACTAACTAGGTGGGGTTCAGGACTTCTTTTCGTCCGCAGCCTTGTCGGTCGGCTCGGCGATCAGCTTCTTCAGTTCGTCGCTCATCTTGAACTGCAGGTTCAGGCCTTTTGGCGGGATCGGCTGCATGAACCACTTGTCGTAGATCTTGTTGATCTCTCCGGACTTGTACAGGGCAACGATGGCGTCATCCACGGCCTTCTTGAACGCCGGGTCATCCTTGCGCACCATGCAGCCGTAGATCTCATAGGACTGTGGGGTACCGGTGATGACCCAGTCGGACGGCTTCTTGGCCTTGGCCATTTCGCCGGCGAGCAGGGCATCGTCCATCATGAAGGCCACGGCACGGCCGGATTCGAGCATCTGGAAGGATTCGCCGTGGTCCTTGGCGGAGATCACGTTCATTTTCATCTGCTTGTCGGCGTTCATCGCCTTGAGCAGGCGCTCGGAGGTGGTACCGGCGGTGGTCACCACGTTTTTTTCGGCCAGGTCCGGGAAGTCCTTGATGGGAGGCTGGCCGTTGGCCTTGGTCAGCAGGCGGGTGCCGACTTCGAAGATGCCCACCGAGAAGGCCACCTGTTGCTGGCGCTCGACGTTGTTGGTGGTGGAACCGCATTCCAGGTCGACGGTGCCGTTCTGCACCAGCGGGATACGGGTCTGGGAAGTGACGAGGTTGTACTTGGCATTCAGGTTCGGCAGGGACAGGTCCTTTTTCAGGGCCTCGACGACTGCCAGCTGGATGTCGTGGGAATAGCCGACCGGTTTGCCCGATGCGTCGGCAAAGTAGGAAAACGGAATGGAAGAGTCACGGTGGCCCAGGGTGATGGTGCCCGATTCCTTGATCTTCTTCAGGGTGCCGGTCAGTTCTTCGGCCATTGCCGGGGAAGTGATCACGGCAGCCGCGATGGCGGCGCCCAACAGATGACGAACGATACGCATCGAATGTTCCTCGTGGTTTGCTTGTTTTTTTTATGAGGCCGTTGGTCGGCCGTTCGTTCAGCGAGCCCGTGCTTTTCGGCACTGGCGCATCCGGGTTCTGAGTGTAGAGCATGAGTCGTGCCAGGCTGTGATTTCGATCACGAATGCCCGTAGTACAGGGGTAGCAGAGGTTTTTGACGGGGGGATGAAGGGGAGGTTCAGTCGGATGGCCGAATAGTGGCATTACCGGGTGTTCGGAAAACCGAATGAATAATCAGTGCCTGCTTTGCTTTCCCGCTCCCATCCCTGGCAAGCCAGCAATGGGAGCGACTCGGTTTAGGATCAGGCCGCGCGACTCAGTTCCCTGCGTTGCAGATAGACCTGCAGCACCTGCTGCTCCGCCTCGCTGAGGAACAGCCCCAGCTTGCTCCGCCGCCACAGGATGTCGTCCGCCGACACCGCCCACTCCTCGCGGCACAGGTAATCCACTTCACGGCTGAACAACCCGCCGCCAATGGCCTCGCCCAGGTCTTCCGGGCCCTGCACGCCCTCCAACAGGCGCCAGGTCCGGCTGCCATAGGTCAGCGCCCAGCGCTTGGCCAGCGCGCTTGGCAGCCAGCCATGGCGGGCGAGGATTTCGTCGCCCAGGGCTTGTGCCGTGCTCATGCCTTCACCACCCGGCAGCGGCGCGCTGGCGGTCCAACTGCCGGTCATCTGGGTGAACCACGGCGCCAGTTCGGTCATGGCCGACTCGGCCAGCTTGCGGTAAGTGGTCAGCTTGCCGCCGAACACTGACAGCAGCGGCGCCTGGCCGTCTTCCGAGGACAGCGCCAGGGTGTAGTCACGGGTCACCGCCGAGGGGTTGTCCGACTCGTCGTTGCACAGCGGGCGCACGCCGGAATAGGTGTGCAGGATGTCGGCACGGCTCAGTTGGTGATTGAAGTGCTGGTTGACCACGTTCAGCAGGTAGTCGGTTTCCGTCTCGGTGATCGCCACCTGGGCCGGGTCGCCGCTGTATTCGCGGTCGGTGGTGCCGATCAGGGTGAAACGCTCCAGGTACGGGATGCAGAAGACGATGCGCTGGTCTTCGTTCTGCAGGATATAGGCGTGCTCGCCTTCGTACAGCTTCGGCACGATCAGGTGGCTGCCCTGGATCAGGCGGATGCCGTAGGGCGCGTCGAGCTTGAGGTCGTCCTTGATGAATTTCGCTACCCAAGGACCGGCGGCATTGACCAGGGAGCGGGCCTGGATGCTGTGCTGGCTACCGTCGGCGCGTTCGAC
Organism: Pseudomonas sp. Con_6; assembly: GCF_059379395.1. NCBI lineage: Bacteria > Pseudomonadati > Pseudomonadota > Gammaproteobacteria > Pseudomonadales > Pseudomonadaceae > Pseudomonas > Pseudomonas sp. Con_6. The sequence continues at coordinate 1,572,166 of NZ_CM182011.1, forward strand.
TTGCACATCCCACAGCTTGCCGTTGCGCCGGGCGCTGATACAGCGGGTACGGGTGAGGATATGCGCGCCACGCTCACGGGCGGCCATGGCGTTGAGCACCACCAGGCGTGCGTCGTCCACCGCACAGTCGGCATATTCGAAGCCGCGGCTGATTGCCGGCTTCAGCGGGTTGCCGGGGCCGAAGCGCAGGCTGCGCGAGGCACCGAGCTGCTTGCGCTTGCCGAGGTTGTCGTAAAGGAACAGGCCGGCACGGATCATCCACGCAGGGCGCAGGTGCGGGCGGTGCGGCAGGACGAAACGCATCGGTTTGACGATATGCGGGGCCTTGGCCAGCAGCACTTCGCGCTCGGCCAGGGCTTCGCGGACCAGGCGGAACTCATAGTGTTCGAGATAGCGCAGGCCGCCGTGGATCAGCTTGCTGCTGGCCGACGAGGTATGGCTGGCGAGGTCGTCCTTTTCGCAAAGGAACACCGACAGGCCACGTCCGGCCGCATCGGCGGCGATACCGACACCATTGATGCCGCCACCGATGACGGCGACGTCATAGACCTCGGCAAGGATGGGAGCGCTGGATTGGGACACGGCAAGGCCTCTCGAAAGTCGTTTTGATATCTTTTGTGAACATCTATGTTCGTATTCGAAAATGTTAGCCCAATGGAATGGCGACGACCAGTGACTTCTCATAGAAAATACTGATCGGATTACAAACAAATGAAAAAATACGAACATTCGCGCCGCCAGCCTTGCGCTGGCGGCGGACACGCGGTCAGACGACTTCGAGGCGAATCTTGTACTGGTTGAGCAACTGGGTGAGGGCGCTGACCGGCGCCTGGTCAGTCACCAGGCAGTCGATCAGGCTGATCGAGCCCAGGCGCACCATGGCGTTGCGCCCGAACTTGCTGGAGTCGGCGGCGAGGATCACCTGGCGCGCGTTGGCGATGATCGCCTGGGACACCCGCACTTCCTGGTAGTCGAAGTCCAGCAGGCTGCCGTCTTCGTCGATGCCGCTGATGCCGACCAGGGCGAAGTCGACCTTGAACTGGTTGATGAAGTCGACACTGGCCTGGCCCACCACGCCGCCGTCGCGACGCACGTTGCCGCCAGCCAGTTGCACCTCGAAATCGTCCTTGGCGCTGAGGATCGAGGCCACGTGCAGGTTGTTGGTGATGATCTTCAGGTGGTTGTGGTTGAGCAGGGCGCGAGCGATGGATTCGGTGGTGGTGCCGATATTGATGAACAGCGACGCATGGTCGGGGATCTGCCGGGCCACGGCTTCGGCGATGCGCTGTTTTTCGTCGCGCATCTGGTCGGCGCGCATGGCGTAGGCGGTGTTCTCGATGCTCGAGTCGTAGGCGGCGCCACCGTGATAACGGCGCAGCAGGTTGACCTCTGCGAGCTGGTTGATGTCGCGGCGGATGGTTTGCGGGGTGACGACGAACAACTGCGCCATTTCCTCGATACTGACGTAGCCACGCTCACGGACCAGTTCGAGAATTTGTTGTTGGCGGGGAGGCAGATTCATGGGCGTCCTATGGGGCGGCCGAAAAATGCTGCAATGATGCCGGAGGAAGGGGCGTCGGGCCAGTCTGAGGGCGGCATGGACGTAGCGCGGGACGCAGGCTGGAGGCCGCGCCCCTGAGCTGAAACGTTACTCCTCGTGAGGTTCCCAGTCGCGGGTGCGGTCGACGGCCTTGAGCCAGCCGCTGTACAGCTTCTCTTTCGCCGCTTCGTCGAGCTGCGGGGTGAACTCGCGCTCGATCAGCGCCTTGCCGCGCAGCTCGTCCAGGCCACTCCAGAAACCGCAGGCCAGGCCCGCCAGGTAGGCGGCGCCGAGGGCGGTAGTCTCGCGCATCTGCGGGCGTTCGACGCAGGTGCCGAGGATGTCCGCCTGGAACTGCATGAGGAAGTTGTTGGCCACCGCGCCACCGTCCACGCGCAGGGCGCTGAGGCGCTGGCCGCAGTCCTGCTGCATGGCGTCGAGGACGTCGCGGGTCTGGTAGGCGATGGATTCCAGGGCTGCACGGATGATGTGGTCGACCTTGACCCCGCGGGTCAGGCCGAACAGCGCGCCACGGGCATACGGGTCCCAGTAGGGCGCGCCGAGACCGGTGAAGGCCGGCACCAGGTACACGCCGTTGCTGTCCTTGACCTTGCTGGCGAAGTACTCGGTGTCGTGGGCATCGTTGACGATCTTCAGTTCGTCACGCAGCCACTGCACGGTGGAGCCACCGTTGAACACCGCACCTTCCAGGGCGTAGGCCACTTCGCCGCGGGGGCCGCAGGCGATGGTGGTGAGCAGGCCGTGGGACGACTGCACCGCCTTGTCGCCGGTGTTCATCAGCAGGAAGCAGCCGGTGCCGTAGGTGTTCTTGGCCTGGCCCGGTTCCACGCACATCTGGCCGAACAGGGCGGCCTGCTGGTCGCCGGCGATACCGGCGATGGCGATGTTGCTCTTGGTATGGCCGTAGATTTCCGAGGACGGACGTACCGGCGGCAGCATGGCTTTCGGAATGCCCAGGACCTCGAGCATCTTGTCATCCCATTGCAGGGTATGGATGTTGAACAGCATGGTCCGCGAGGCGTTGGTGTAGTCGGTGACATGGACCTTGCCGCCGGAGAACTTCCAGATCAGCCAGGTATCGATGGTGCCGAACAGCAGTTCGCCACGTTCGGCGCGCTCGCGCACGCCATCGACGTTGTCGAGGATCCACTTCAGTTTGGTCCCGGAGAAGTACGGGTCGGTGACCAGGCCGGTGGTCTCGCGGATGTAGTCCTGCAGGCCGTCGCGCTTGAGCTGCTCGCAGATCTCGGTGCTGCGCCGGCACTGCCAGACGATGGCGTTGTACACCGGGCGTCCGGTTTCCTTGTCCCACACCACCGTGGTTTCACGCTGGTTGGTGATGCCGATGGCGGCGACCTGGTCGTGGCTGATACCGGCCTGGGCCAGGGCTTCGACCATGGTCGCGCTCTGGGTGGCGAAGATTTCCATCGGGTCGTGCTCGACCCAGCCGGCTTGCGGGTAGTGCTGGGCGAACTCGCGCTGGGAGGTACCGACAACGTTTGCGTCACGGTCGAAGATGATGGCCCGCGAACTGGTCGTACCCTGGTCGAGGGCGATGATGTAGTTCTTGTTCTGACGGTCTGTCATGTCGTTGGCCTTGCAATGAAAGAGGTTGAGGTCAGGGCTCGGCGATCCGCGTGCGGATCAGGAGGTCTGGGTCTTGCCCTGAGCGGTGTCGTCGGTTTGTGCGCTGGTCGTAGCGGCATTGGGCAGGCTGCGGGCGAAGACGCCACGGTACAGGGCGGCACCGATGCTGGCTCCCATGATCGGCGCGAAAACCGGAACGAGGAAGTAGGGAATGTCACGTCCACCGGTAAAGGCAACTTCGCCCCAGCCGGCCAGGAAGGTCATCAGCTTGGGCCCGAAATCCCGTGCCGGGTTCATCGCGAAGCCGGTCAGCGGACCCATGGCGCTGCCGATCACGGCGATCAGCAGGCCGATCAGCAGCGGTGCCAGCGGGCCACGGGGCAGGCCGTTGTTGTCGTCGGTCAGGGCCATGATTACCGCCATGAGGATGGCGGTAATGATCACCTCCACCAGGAACGCCTGGCCGGTGGACAGCGCGGGGTGAGGGTAGGTGGAGAACACCGAGGCCAGTTCCAGGCTGGCCTGGCTGCCGCGAACCATGGCGTGAGTCTGTTCGTAATCGAAGAACAGGTTGCTGTACAGCGCGTAGACGAGCGCGGCGCCGCAGAACGCGCCGGCGACCTGGGCGAGGATATAGAAGGGCAGCTTGCCTTTCTCGAAGCCGGCGAAGATGCACAGGGCGATGCTCACGGCCGGGTTCAGGTGTGCGCCGGAGATCCCGGCGGTGAGATAGATCGCCATGCTCACGCCGACCCCCCAGATGATACTGATTTCCCACAGGCCGAAGCTGGCACCCGCGACCTTGAGCGCGGCGACGCAACCCGTGCCGAAGAAGATCAGCAGGGCGGTGCCGAAGAATTCGGCCATGCATTGGCTGGACAACGTCGGTTGTTGTAGAGCGTTTGTCATTCGATTACCTCGGTTCTTGTTGTTGTGAGGCGCTGTCAGCGCTCGACAGAAACCCGGCAGAAATCCCCATTTCGGCCAGGCGGACGGTGTGGGTGCACCTTATAAGGGCACCGCTATATTCAGATTCGAAAAAATATAGACAAGAAACGCTTATGTCAAAGGTCGAAAGCGAACCATCATTCACAAATTGACCAATGGCCCACACGCGGTCCCTCCTTGTCCGACAAGGCAATGGTTGCGGACTAGGATTTGCCCTACAGTAGCCAGCGAACGGAAACCGAACACAGTTGTTGGAGCCCCCGCATGACCCCTGCCTTGGATCTGTTGAAGAAAGTTCGCGCCGAACATCGCATCCACAGTTATGAACACGACCCCAAAGCCGCGTCCTATGGCCTTGAAGCTGCGGAAAAGCTCAACCTGAATCCAAGACAGGTGTTCAAGACCCTGCTGGCGGTGACGGAGAAGGGGGAGTTGCTGGTGGCGGTGGTGCCGGTGGTGGGGACGTTGGATCTGAAGGCGCTGGCCCAGGCGGCAGGGGCGAAGAAGTGCGAGATGGCGGATCCGGCAGCGGCGCAGCGTTCCACTGGCTACCTGGTTGGTGGAATTAGCCCACTTGGTCAGAAGAAACGTCTGAGGACATTTATCGATCAATCCTCACAGGCGTTCGAGACGATTCACGTCAGTGCCGGGCGGCGGGGGTTGGAAGTGGAGTTGGCGGCGGGGGTGTTGGCGGAGCATACCCAAGGGAAATTTGCCGCTATAGGAAAAGAGTAAGGCAAGAGCGACACGGTCCCACAGGGTCCGTGGTGTCTGGATGACCATTGAAAAAAAAGGCCGTCATGGATGTGACGGCCTTTCTATTTCAGGGGGCAGCGCTGTGCGGCAACCTTGCCTCGACGCTACCCGACGCCGCAAACAGCACCAGATGATCCGCCGCCACCGCGATCCCCACATCCTCCCCGACCGGGTAATCCAGATGACTCGGGAAGATCGCCTCAAGCTGCGAGCCGGTCGCCAGCTGCAGGCGATACAGGGTCGAAGCCCCCTGGAAGCTCTTGCCGCTGACCCGTGCAGTCAGCGCGCTGCCGGCGGCATGCACGATATCGTCCGGGCGCAGCAGCACATCCACCGCACCACCCACCGGCAAGCTGTAGGCACGATTGCCGCGCAGCTCACCAAGCTCGGTCTGCACCGACTCCGGGCTGAGCAACTGGCCGCGGATGAAGTATCCCTGGCCGATGAAGCTGGCCACGAAGGGCGTGGCCGGCTCGTGATAGAGGTTATAGGGGGTGTCCCACTGCTCCAGGCGGCCTTCCTTGAACACGCCGACATGGTCGCTGACGGCGAAGGCTTCTTCCTGGTCGTGAGTGACCAGGATCGCGCTGGTGCCGCGGCTCTTCAGGATGTCGCGGACCTCATGGCTGAGGCGTCGGCGCAGTTCCACGTCGAGGTTGGAGAAGGGTTCGTCGAGCAGCAGCAATTGCGGTTCAGGGGCCAGGGCGCGGGCCAGGGCCACGCGCTGCTGCTGGCCGCCGGACAGCTCGTGCGGGTAGCGCCCGCCAAGGCCGTCGAGCTTGACCAGCTCCAGCATGTCCTTGACCACATCCTGCTTGCGCGGGTGCTTGCCGAGGCCGAAGGCGATGTTTTCCGCCACGGTCAGGTGGGGAAACAGCGCGTAGTCCTGGAACACCATGCCGATCCGGCGCTTTTCCGGAGCAAGGGTGAACCCGGCTTTCGAAATGACCTCGCCGGCCAGCAGGATCTCGCCGTCATGCACCGGCTCGAAGCCGGCGATGGCGCGCAGGGTGGTGGTCTTGCCGCAGCCTGACGACCCCAGCAGGCAACCGATGTCGCCGGCATTGAGATGCAGGTTGAGGTTCTGGACGATGCGCGCCTCGCCATAGCCGCAGGCGAGGTTGCGCAGGTTGAGCAGCAGGGAATGACTCATGCGTGGTGGTAGGCCGGTTCAACAAGGAATTCGAGAAGTGCCTTCTGCGCGTGCAGGCGGTTTTCTGCCTGATCCCAAGCGACCGAACGTGGGTCGTCGAGCAGGTCCATGCTGATCTCCTCGCCGCGGTGGGCGGGCAGGCAGTGCATGAACAGGGCGTCAGGGGCGGCCAGGTCGAGCAGCTCGCGGGTCACCTGATAAGGCGCGAAACGCTCCAGGCGCCGCGCGGTTTCCTCTTCCTGGCCCATGGAGGTCCAGACGTCGGTGCTGATCAGGTGGGCGTCGCGTACGGCGTCCTTCGGATCACGGACGATCTGCACGCGGTCACCGGCCAGGGCGACGAACTTCGCGTTCGGCTCATAGCCCTCAGGGCAGGCGACGCGCAACTGGAAGTCGAACTGGATGGCCGCTTCTATATAGCTGTTGCACATGTTGTTACCGTCGCCGATCCAGGCCACGGTCTTGCCCTGGATCGGGCCGCGGTGCTCGAGGAAGGTCTGCATGTCGGCCAGCAACTGGCAGGGGTGCAGGTCGTCGGACAGGCCGTTGATCACCGGCACGCGGGAATTGGCTGCGAACTCGGTCAGGGTGCTGTGGGCGAAGGTACGGATCATCACTGCATCGAGCATGCGCGACATGACGATGGCGCAGTCACCGATCGGCTCGCCACGGCCCAACTGGGTGTCGCGCGGGGATAGGAAGATCGCCTGGCCGCCGAGCTGGATCATGCCGGCCTCGAAGGACAGCCGGGTACGGGTCGAGGACTTCTCGAAGATCATGCCCAGCACGCGATTCTTCAGGGGCTCGAAGAGTACGCCGCGGTTACGCAGGTCTTTCAGCTCGATCCCTCGGCGGATCACACTGACCAGTTCTTCGGCGGTGAAATCCATCAGGGAGAGAAAGTGCCTAGCGCTCATCATTGACTACCTTTTTGCAACAGACCGCAGATCAGCAACAACCGGTTTTCGGAAACACGGATGAGACCTGCGGCGTAAGCCGCACGGGGGCGACGAAATAGGGGAAGGCGCAATACTATAATTAAATGTCGCGTCTTACCAAGTGGGGTTGCGCCGTGACGCCGCTGGCGCAATGGAGGTCGCTTTGCGATCTCTTGGTGGCAAAGCCAGTGCCTACGGCGCACGCAGCGTGCCATTGGTCTGCTTTTTTCGCAGAGCAAGCGACCTTTGTACACCGCCCGCAAAGGGCTTTGCAATCGACGGGCAGGGCTTTGTCGTTCGATTGGGACCATCGTCCAAGCTAATGCCGGGGAATTCACGCGGCGAAGATCGCTGGCGACAGCGCCGGGTCGCGGCCATAGTCGGGGACGGCACTCCCCCCCGATTCGCAGAACAAGAGGCGGCCATGACCAAGACCGTGCACCACCGAGCCTGTCACCTGTGCGAGGCCATTTGCGGCCTGACCTTCGAGCTCGATACCGACGAGGGTGGCACACCGCGTATCGCCTCGATCAAGGGCGACCCGCAGGACAGTTTCAGCCGTGGCCATATCTGCCCCAAGGCGGTGGCCCTGCAGGATATCCAGAACGATCCCAACCGCCTGCGTGGTCCCGTCGTACGGGTCGGTGAGCAATGGCTGCCGATCTCCTGGGACGAAGCCTTCGAGATGGCGGCGCGCAAGCTGCACGAGATCCAGCAGCGCCACGGGCAGAACGCCGTGGCGGTGTACCAAGGTAATCCCAGCGTGCACAACTATGGGCTGATGACCCACAGCAATTACTTCCTCGGCCTGCTGAAAACCCGCAACCGTTTTTCAGCCACGTCCGTCGACCAGTTGCCCCATCACCTGAGCAGCTACCTGATGTATGGTCACGGCCTGCTGCTGCCGATCCCGGACATCGATCACACCGACTTCATGCTGATCCTCGGCGGTAACCCGCTGGCGTCCAACGGCAGCATCATGACGGTGCCAGACGTGGAGAAACGCCTCAAGGCCCTTCAGGCCCGCGGCGGCAAGCTGGTGGTGGTCGACCCGCGGCGTAGCGAGACCGCAGCCATGGCCGACCAGCACCTGTTCGTGCGTCCGGGTGGAGATGCGGCGCTGCTCTGCGGTGTACTCAATACTCTGTTCGAAGAAGGCCTGACCCGTGCCAGCCATCTGCCGGTCAACGGCCTGGATGAGGTTCGCACGGCGTTGCAGCCCTTCACCGCGGAGGTCATGAGCCTGCTCTGCGGCATCGAAGCGGGACTGATCCGTCAACTGGCGCGGGACTTTTCCGCCGCCGACAAAGCGGTGTGCTATGGGCGCATGGGCGTTTCCACCCAGGCCTTCGGCACGCTTTGCCAGTGGCTGGTACAACTGATCAACCTGGTCAGCGGCAATCTTGATCGCGTCGGCGGTGCGTTGTGCACCGAACCGGCGGTGGACCTGGTGGCGACCACCAGCGGTGGTCACTTCAATGTCTGGCAGAGCCGGGTTTCCGGGTTGCCGGAGTACGGCGGCGAACTGCCGGTGGCGGCCCTGGCCGAGGAAATGCTCGTCGAGGGCGAGGGCCAGGTTCGTGCTTTGGTCACCGTGGCTGGCAACCCGGCGCTTTCGACGCCCAACGGACGACAGCTGGAACAGGCGCTCGATGGCCTGGAGTTCATGCTCAGCGTCGACTTGTACATCAACGAAACCACGCGCTACGCCGACCTGATCCTGCCCTCCACTTCGGCGCTGGAGAACGATCACTACGACACCACCTTCAACCTGTTCGCGGTGCGCAACGTCAGCCGTTTCAACCGCGCCATCCTGCCCAAGCCGCCGGGCGCACTGCATGACTGGGAGATCTTCGTCGGCCTGGCCGAGGCTTTCGCGAAGATCGCCGACAAGCCGCTGAAACCGACCCTTGCGCCGGCGCAGATGATCGACTTGGGCCTGCGCAGCGGCCGCTACGGTGAAGGCTCACCGCTCAACCTGTCGCTCAAGACACTCGACCAGCATCCCCACGGTATCGATCTCGGCCCCTTGCAGCCGAACCTGGCGGCGCGTCTGAAGACCGACAGCATGGCCATCGAGGCGGCGCCGCCTGCACTGCTTGCCGACCTGCAGCGCTTTGCCGCGCAACAGCCGCCGAGCGCTGCGCAATTGCTGCTGATCGGCCGCCGCCACGTGCGCAGCAACAATTCCTGGATGCACAACTTTCACCGTCTGGTGAAGGGCAAGCCGCGCCACCAGTTGTTGATGCACCCGCAAGACCTTGCCGGACGCCAGTTGCAGGACGGCCAGCGGGTGCGGGTGACCTCGCGGGTTGGGAGCGTCGAGGTGGAGGTGCAGGCTAGCAGCGACATGATGCCCGGTGTGGTCAGCCTGCCCCATGGTTTCGGGCATTCCCGTCCGGGCGTGTTGCTGGATATCGCCAGCGCGCAGTCCGGGGTCAGTGCCAACGACCTGACCGACGAGCGCCTGATCGACGCGTTGTCCGGCAATGCGGTGCTCAACGGCGTACCGGTGGAAGTGGTGGCTGCTTGATTGTCGGCAAGGCCGAGCGTCCTGCTCGGCTTTCCGATACAATGCGTCACCGTGCCGACAACCAGGTCGGAAAGTTCAGCCGAGGTGCTTCATGGATATCATTGAAACAATCAAAGAGCAGATCGCCAACAACACCATTCTGCTTTACATGAAAGGTTCGCCGAATGCCCCACAGTGCGGCTTTTCGGCCAAGGCGGCGAAATGCGTGATGGGCTGTGGCGAGAAGTTCGCTTACGTCGACATCCTGCAGAACCCGGAAATTCGCGCCAACCTGCCGAAATACGCCAACTGGCCAACTTTCCCGCAACTGTGGGTAGCGGGCGAGCTGGTCGGCGGCAGTGACATCATGGCCGAGATGTTCGACAACGGTGAACTGCAGACCCTGATCAAGGAAGCTGCGGCCAAGGCTGCTGAAGCCTGATCGCCTGCCTGATACCGAAAAGCCCCGCGAATGCGGGGCTTTTTCATTTCTGCCAGGATCACTGGCTCCTACAGAGTTCGCGTCAGCTCTGGAGAATGGGCAAAAAAAGGTTCATCACGGAATACCGGGAAGCTTTGGGTTTAGTGGCGGTATCGGTATCGCGAGCTTATCCATTGCGGGCGGCGAAGCCACCGGCCCCTTCCGCCTCTACGGCGGGTCCATTTTGTCTTGGCAAAATAGACGAAAACCGCTTGCTCCTGCATCCGGCCCTGCGCTGCGCTCCGGGTCCCCTCCCTCCGGCGCCTGACGTCGCGAGTTACGGGTGACGACACGAAAGATCCATCTTCGAAAACAAGATCGGCATCGATAGCCCAACATAACAAGACGCCGCGCTCTTGCTTTTGCTCTTGGTGCGCGAAGGTTCAGACGCCGCAAATTGCGACCTCAGCCGGCCGAGTGGAGGTGTCTTGCGGAGGCAGGTGCGCAGCACCCTTCGGCGAAGCCGAAGCGCGAGGTGAAGACTTGCGAAGCAAGTCGTAGGCCGCGGGCCCACGCAAGGCGCCGGAAGGAGGGGACCCGGAGCGAAGCGCAGGGCCGGCTGTGGGAGCGGGCGGTTTTCGTCCATTTTGCCGCAACAAAATGGACCCGCCGTAAAGGCGGAAGGGGCCGGTGGCGTCACCGCCCGCAATGGATAAGCTCGCGACACCGACACCGACACCGACACCGACACCGAACATTCAACCCCCAAGTTTCCCGATATACCGTGAAGAACCAAAAAAAAAGCAGCGGCGACTGCCACTGCTTTTTTCTTGTAGCTTGAGGCTTACTCGCCGTCGCCCATCTGCGATTGCAGATAATTCTCCAGGCCGACCTTGTCGATCAGACCTAGTTGGGTCTCCAGCCAGTCGATATGCTCTTCCTCGGACTCGAGGATGTCTTCCAGCAACTCACGGCTGCCGAAGTCGCCAACGGTCTCGCAGTGGGCGATGGCGGCTTTCAGGTCGATCAGGCCTTTCTGCTCGATCTTCAGGTCGCACTCGAGCATTTCCCGAGTGTGCTCGCCGATCAGTAGTTTGCCCAGGTCCTGGACGTTAGGGATGCCTTCGAGGAAGAGGATACGCTTGATCAGTTTGTCAGCGTGCTTCATCTCGTCGATGGATTCTTTGTACTCGTGCTTGCCCAGCTTATCCAGACCCCAGTCCTCGTACATGCGCGCATGGAGGAAGTATTGGTTGATCGCGACCAGCTCGTTTCCGAGGATCTTGTTGAGATGCTGGATGACGCTTACGTCGCCTTTCATGGTGGGGTCCCGCCCTGTGCAGAGTGTCAATGAGCGGAAGTTTGAGCCTGACAACTTTCGCTGTCAAACCTAAGTTGTTGAATAATAAGTGAAAATTAATCGGAATAAGAATGTTTTTAGTCCGCGTTTTATACCTAACTAATTGAATTTCGGGCATAAAAAAACCGGGCACGAGGCCCGGTTCTTCAGAATGGAGGGAATTAATTTTTTACGCGGCGGTAAATTCCACCGGGTAGGGCAGGGCGGCCGCCTGGCTGATCTGGATCTCGGCGAGGGTTTCGCGGACCACCTGCTTGGCGACACACGCACACTTGCCACATTGGCTCGCCACATTGGTGGCAGCGCGGACTTCCTTGTAGCTACAGCATCCTTCATAGATCGCGTCGCGGATCTGTCCGTCGGTTACACCAACACAAAGACACACATACATAGAAGAAAACCATCAGGGCGTTAGGCTCGAATGCAGTGAAGCCTAATGGTAATGAGAATGCTTGTCAAAGGACTTTCTCCAAGGCGCGAGATAGAGCGACCGCCGGTAGGAAAAAGAGTCGATTCGCCATGACTCGGCGTCCCGCGCAGGGCCGTGTATGATGTTCAACCCATGTCAGACGGCTTCGGCCGCCTGCGTAGTCAGTTTCCAAAAACCATCAGGAGAAATCGAATGAGCGTGCTCGTTGGCAAAAAAGCCCCGGACTTCACCGTCGCCGCCGTACTGGGCAATGGCGAAATCGTCGACAGCTTCAACCTGGCTTCGGCTATCAAGGGCAAGTACGGCCTGGTGTTCTTCTACCCGCTGGACTTCACCTTCGTCTGCCCGTCCGAGCTGATCGCCCTGGACCACCGCATTCCTGAGTTCAAGGATCGCAATGTCGAAGTCATCGGCGTCTCGATCGACTCGCACTTCACCCACAACGCCTGGCGCAACACCCCGGTCAACAACGGCGGTATCGGCCCGGTCCAGTACACCTTGGCCGCCGACATCTCCCACGAGATCTGCAAGGCCTATGACGTCGAGTCCGAAGGCGGCGTAGCCTTCCGTGGCGCGTTCCTGATCGACACCAACGGCATCGTCCGTTCGCAGATCGTCAACGACCTGCCGCTGGGCCGTAACATGGACGAGCTGCTGCGTCTGGTCGACGCTCTGCAATTCCACGAAGAGCACGGCGAAGTCTGCCCTGCCAACTGGAAAAAAGGTGACAAGGGCATGACCGCTTCGCCAGAAGGCGTTGCTGCTTACCTGAGCGAGAACGCTGGCAAGCTGTAATTTCGCCAGATACAAAAAAACCGGCCCTGGTGGCCGGTTTTTTTGTGCGTTGAACAACGACCTCAGTCGTCGAAATCGTGCCAGCCGCCCATTTCCTTCCAGCGGTTGACGATGCCGCAGAACAGCTCGGCGGTCTTTTCCGTGTCGTAGCGGGCGGAATGCGCCTCGCGTCCGTCGAAATCGATGTCGGCGCTCTGGCAGGCCCGCGCCAGCACGGTCTGGCCATAGGCCAGGCCCGCCAGGGTCGCGGTGTCGAAGCTGGAGAAGGGGTGGAACGGGTTGCGCTTCAGGTCGTTGCGTGCCACGGCGGCGTTGAGGAAGCCGAGGTCGAAGCTGCTGTTGTGGCCGACCAGGATCGCCCGCTTGCAGCCGTTGGCCTTCAGCGCCTTGCGCACGCCACGGAAGATGTCGGTCAGCGCCGATTCCTCGCTGACGGCCATGCGCAGCGGGTGATCGAGCTTGATCCCGGTGAATTCCAGGGCCGCCTGTTCGATGTTGGCACCTTCGAACGGCTCGACACGGAAGAAGTAGGTGTGTTCCGGGAACAGGAAACCCTTCTCGTCCATGCCGATGGTGACCGCGGCAATTTCCAGCAGGGCGTCGGTGGCGCTGTTGAAACCGCCGGTCTCGACATCCACCACCACCGGCAGGTAACCGCGGAAGCGCGCTGCCATCGGATGACGAGGACCGCCACCGCCAAGACCTTCCTGGTCGTCGTCGAACTGATCGTCACTCACTTGCTTTCCTCCAGCAGGCGCCAGCGCAGTTTTTCACCGGCGCGCAGCGGGACCACGGTGTTGTCGCCGAACGGCAGGCTGTCCGGAGCGGTCCACTCCTCGCGGACCAGGGTGATGGTGTCGGTGTTCGCCGGCAGGTCATAGAAGGCCGGGCCGTGCAGGCTGGCGAAACCTTCCAGCTTGTCCAGGGCGTTGCGTTGCTCGAAAGCCTCGGCGTACAGCTCGATCGCGGCGAAGGCGGTGTAGCAGCCGGCGCAGCCACAGGCGGCCTCCTTGGCGTGGCGGGCATGAGGTGCCGAGTCTGTACCGAGGAAGAACTTGCCGTTGCCGCTGGTGGCGGCGTCGAGCAGGGCGATCTGGTGCGTGTTGCGCTTGAGGATCGGCAGGCAATAGAAGTGCGGGCGAATGCCGCCGACCAGCATGTGGTTGCGGTTGTACAGCAAGTGCTGGGCGGTGATGGTCGCGCCGACATTGGCCGGGGCTTCCTTGACGAACTGCGCGGCATCGGCCGTGGTGATGTGCTCGAACACGATCTTCAGGGTCGGGAAGCGCTCCACCACGCGACGCAGGTGCTCGTCGATGAACAGCTTCTCGCGGTCGAACACGTCGATCTCGCTGCGCGTCACTTCGCCGTGGACCAGCAGGAGCATGCCCACTTCGGCCATGGCTTCCAGGGCCGGGAAGATCTTGTCGATGCTGGTGACGCCGGAGTCCGAGTTGGTGGTCGCGCCGGCCGGGTACAGCTTGGCAGCGTAGACGAAGCCGCTGGCCTTGGCCGCGCGGATGTCTTCCGGCTGGGTACGGTCGGTGAGGTAGAGCACCATCAGCGGCTCGAAACGGCTGCCAGCCGGACGGGCATCGAGGATGCGCTGGCGATAGGCACCGGCTTCGGCGGCATTGCGTACCGGCGGCACCAGGTTGGGCATGATGATGGCGCGGGCGAAGGTGCGCGCCACGTCCCGGACGGTATGAGGCAGCACGGCTCCATCGCGAAGATGAATGTGCCAGTCATCGGGACGCAGGAGGGTCAGGCGATCGGACATTGGGCTTTCCAGGCGGTTCGAACTCTGGGCGAATGCTACCGGAAAAGCCTGTTCCGAGCACTCGCTATCAAGTTTTGCCAATGCTGTCCGATAGCCTGCAGGTAAGTGAGAGAATTTTGTGGAGCCGCCCGTGCGCCAGCGTTATCTAGCCCTGCTCAGTCTGTTCGCCAGCCTTCCCGCCACCGCGCTCACGTTCCAGACGCGCGTGGAAAATATCGAGTGGAAGGTCGAAGGCGATCAGTTCGAGTGTCGACTGATCCAGCCCATCGCCGATTTCGGAAGTGGCGAGTTCGTGCGCCGTGCCGGCGAGCAGGCGACTTTCCGTCTGCGCTCGACCAGCAACATGCTCGGCGCCGGTTCCGCGACCCTGCTGGCGGCCGCCGCGCCGTGGCAGCCGGGAAGGGGCGACATCAACCTCGGGTCGATCCGCATGGCGCGTAGTGGCGTGCTGTTCAATAGCTCCCAGGGCCAGGCCAGCCGCCTGATCAATGGTCTGATGGACGGGCGCAGCACGGTGGTGCGCAACTATGCCGGGGAAGCCGGGCAGACCATGGAAGTCCGCCTGTTACCGGTGAAGTTCAACAAGGCCTACGCTGACTATCAGATCTGCTCGGCCAAGCTGCTGCCGATGAACTTCGACCAGATTCGCCAGACCCGCGTCGGCTTCCCGGGCAATGGCATCGACCTGGATGCCGACGCCCGCGCACGGCTCGACGTACTGCTCGATTTCATCAAGGCTGACCCGTCGGTCAACCATATCGAGCTGGATGGCCACTCCGATAACAGCGGCAACCGCCTGACCAACCGCGACGTATCGCGTCGCCGCGCTCTGGCGGTGCAGGAATACCTCAAGGCTCACGGCGTGCCGGAAGAGAACATCGTCGTGCGATTCCACGGCGAGCGCTATCCGCTGGTGGCCAATAATTCCGCGGCCAACCGCGCGCGCAACCGGCGGGTGAACATCCAGCTTGACCGGGTCACGCCGGTCGAGAAGCCTGCCGCACCTGCCGTGCCAGTCACCCCGGCGCCTGCTGCAACGCCAGCGCCCGCTGCAGCCCCGGCGGCACAGGCCCAGCCAGGCAAGTCCACCGTCAAATCCTGAGTGCGACCGACCGTCGCGCCCACGACAGTTCCTGTCGCTTTGTCGTCACAAGCTGTCGCCCCACTGTAAATTTCACGGCGGGATCGGTAGACTCTACGGTTTTCCGTACAACCCCGTGGAGTGATGGCATGGCGGACGTAAAAAAGGTCGTACTGGCGTATTCCGGCGGCCTTGATACTTCGGTGATTCTCAAGTGGCTGCAAGATACCTATAACTGTGAAGTGGTGACTTTCACCGCCGATCTGGGGCAGGGCGAAGAGGTCGAACCGGCCCGCGCCAAAGCCCAGGCCATGGGCGTCAAAGAGATCTACATCGATGACCTGCGCGAAGAGTTCGTCCGAGACTTCGTGTTCCCGATGTTCCGCGCCAACACCGTCTACGAAGGCGAGTACCTGCTGGGTACTTCCATCGCCCGTCCGCTGATCGCCAAGCGCCTGATCGAGATCGCCAACGAAACCGGCGCCGACGCCATTTCCCATGGCGCTACCGGCAAGGGCAACGACCAGGTTCGCTTCGAGCTGGGCGCCTATGCGCTCAAGCCAGGCGTCAAGGTCATCGCACCATGGCGTGAGTGGGACCTGCTGTCCCGCGAGAAGCTGATGGACTACGCCGAGAAGCACGGCATCCCGATCGAGCGCCACGGCAAGAAGAAGTCGCCGTACTCGATGGACGCCAACCTGCTGCACATCTCCTACGAAGGCGGTGTCCTGGAAGATACCTGGACCGAGCACGAGGAAGACATGTGGCGCTGGAGCGTTTCCCCGGAAAACGCCCCGGACCAGGCTACCTACCTGGAACTGACCTATCGCAACGGTGACATCGTCGCCATCGACGGCGTCGAGATGACCCCGGCCACCGTCCTTGCCGAACTGAACCGCATCGGCGGCGCCAACGGTATTGGTCGCCTGGACATCGTCGAGAACCGTTACGTCGGCATGAAGTCACGCGGCTGCTACGAGACCCCTGGCGGCACCATCATGCTCAAGGCCCACCGTGCCATCGAGTCGATCACTCTGGACCGCGAAGTCGCTCACCTGAAGGATGAGCTGATGCCGAAGTACGCCAGCCTGATCTACACCGGCTACTGGTGGAGCCCGGAGCGTCTGATGCTGCAACAGATGATCGACGCCTCCCAGGTCAACGTGAACGGCGTCGTGCGCCTCAAGCTGTACAAGGGCAACGTCATCGTCACTGGCCGCAAGTCCGACGATTCGCTGTTCGACGCCAACATTGCGACCTTCGAGGAAGATGGCGGCGCGTACAACCAGGCGGATGCCGCCGGCTTCATCAAGCTCAACGCCCTGCGCATGCGCATCGCCGCGAGCAAGGGTCGTTCGCCGCTCTGATACGGCGACGCGACAGGAAAACCCGGCACTCAGTGCCGGGTTTTTTTTTGCTCTTCGGGGGGCGAATGATTCTGCGGAATCTCGGTCACGATGCAAATTCTTGTGCCTTGTTCCAGATTGTGCAGGACTGTCCTGCCGGCGCGGGTGGCCTGTAAGGCGTGACAGGCGACAACTTCCAGCAATGATTGGGAGTTGGGCCCGGAAATGATCACGGTAGATTGTTCTGTAATATGTGAGCAGGGAAGTGCAAGTGGTGGTGAAGTGTGCGAATTGTCACTTGTTTCTGGCAGCGCTGTATGACTCTGACTTGTCTCCGCTAGAGGGGGTTCATTGCCTTGCTCATCCGGGCCGTACAGGCTTTTGGTATTGAAATTCAAGGTAAGAAAGAAGAGCAGTGTAAGAAACGGCGGAAAACCAACCAGGAACCAAGTGTAGATACTTTGGCTGCTTTCATCGAGAAAGGGCAGCGACGCCAATGCAGAGGCTTCGATGATTCCGGCGAAGATGGCGATGATGGTCAGGGGGCTCTTCGGTTCTGGACTGCTCATGGGCGTGGTCTCTGTTCCGCGGTGTCTGGCAGCAGTGCCGCTCGCAGGAAAGGGTAGGGTATGCCGATAGTGTGCGACGTAATGGATCCAATCAGCACAGGGTGATGGCTCTTGATGAGGCGGTGTTTCCTCCATCGAGATTTGACCCTCTGAATATCTGCGAATGCATTCGGACTTATTTCGGGGTTATTAAGGATATTTCCTTCATATAATCAGCCACTATTCGTAGCGATATTTTCGATGTGCACAGCTAGCATCCTGATAGGCCTTATTGAATGAAAATAAGGCGAGCAACGATTTTCACCTGAACAGCCTGTAGGAGTGCTCTGTAGGAGTTTTCCTTTATTCGCGTAGTCCCTGTCTGAGCGTGTAAGTGTTGCTTGCAAGTCTCATGCAATGCTTCGGCTGAGTGGGCTATTGTGCGGGCTTCTAATAAGTCGAATAGTTTAAGAATGGATCTTGCCCATGAATAAAGTGCTGATCGTCGATGACCATCCGGTCATTCGCTTGGCCGTGCGCATGCTGATGGACCGGCATGGTTATGAAGTGATTGGGGAAACGGACAATGGCGTGGATGCCTTGCAACTGGCACGCGAACATCTGCCCGACATCGTTATCCTGGACATCGGGATTCCGAAACTGGATGGGCTGGAAGTGATTGGTCGTCTCACCGCCAACGGCATCGTGATCAAGGTACTGGTCCTGACCTCACAGGCGCCCGGGCATTTCTCCATGCGTTGCATGCAGGCCGGCGCGGCGGGTTATGTCTGCAAGCAGCAGGACCTCACGGAACTGCTCAGCGCGATCAAGGCGGTGTTGTCCGGTTACAGCTACTTCCCCAACCAGGCGCTGCACTCGGTGCGTTCCAACCTGGGCGGCTCCAGCGAGGCGGATATGGTCGGACGTCTGTCGGGGCGGGAAATGATGGTGTTGCAGCAGTTGGCGCGGGGCAAGTCCAACAAGGAAATCGCCGACGGCATGTTTCTCAGCAACAAGACGGTCAGTACCTATAAAACCCGGCTGTTACTCAAACTCAATGCACGCTCCCTGGTCGACCTGATCGAATTGGCACAACGCAACGGCCTGGTCTGAGCAGCACCCGCAACGCAAAAAGCCTCCGATAAAGGAGGCTTTTGTTTTTCCAGGCCCGAGAGATCTCAAAGATCGAAGTCGTAGTCAGCCAGTTGTCTTTGCAGACGACGTTCTTCCAGCAGATTGTCGATGGTCCGACGTTTGCTCAGATTGGTTTTCGCGGCTTCCGCCGGGCTATCCGATACAAATTCTTCGGACGCCGGAGGCTCATCATCGATATCAAGGTCTTCTTTATCAGTGCTCATGTGTCACTCCGTTCCAAGAGGGCCGTTGGCGCCCCTTATATCGATATTCCAGACACTGGTAAAAAAGATTTTTTCAATCAGCGGCGCAGGATTTCCCTATTTCATCAATCGTCAGAGGTCTTGTGCTTGTACTCGCACAAATCCTCGATCCGGCAACTTCCGCAACGGGGTTTTCGTGCCTGGCAAACATAGCGACCGTGCAGGATCAACCAATGGTGTGCATCCAGCAGATAAGCCTTGGGCACGAACTTGAGCAGGGCTTTTTCCACCTCCACGACATTCTTCCCCGGAGCAATACCTGTACGGTTGCTGACCCGGAAGATATGCGTGTCTACCGCCATGGCCAGTTGGCGGAAGGCGGTGTTCAGCACCACGTTGGCGGTCTTACGTCCCACTCCAGGCAGGGCTTCCAGCGCTTCGCGGGTTTCCGGTACCTCGCCGCCGTGCTGCTCGACGAGGATCCGGCAGGTCTCGATGACGTTCTTCGCCTTGCTGTTGTACAGGCCGATAGTCTTGATGTAATCGGACAGTCCTTCCACGCCCAGGGCGTGGATGGCCGCGGGAGTATTGGCTACCGGGAAAAGTTTGGCTGTGGCCTTGTTGACGCCGACATCGGTCGCCTGCGCCGACAGGATCACGGCGATCAGCAGTTCGAAGGGCGAGCTGTAGGCCAGTTCGGTCTTGGGTTCGGGATTATCTTCATGGAACCTGCGAAAAATCTCCAGGCGTTTGGTGGCATTCATCGATCAGCGGTTTCCTTCACGGTCTTGGGTGGCCTGTTTCGGACAGGCTCGTTTGATCAAGGCCAGCAGCAGGCCAAGCAGCAACAGGGCGCCCGGGGCCAGGCTGGCAAGGCGCAGGCCGGTTGTATCCGGCCTGCCAGCGAATGAGAGGTGCAGCGTGCCACTGGCCAGTAGCTCGCGGCTGGCGCCGAGCAGCAGGAACAGGACGCTGTAGCCGCCGAGCAGCAACGCCACCCGACGCCAGTCGGTGGGTTGGCCCAGGCCTCGTTCGAACAGCACGCAGCTTGCCGCGAGCAGTTCCGGGTAGATGCCCAGCGCCTGGTGCAGTTCCAAGGCCCAGCTTTGCAGGGCGAGGGTCTGGCAGGTGACCACGGCGGCGGCCAGCAGCAGGTTGGCGAGTTCTATGGCGGGAGGGCTCAGGCGCCTGCGCAAAGGCGTCATCAGGCCGCGGTGCACCAGCAGTGTCACGACACTGAGCAGCGCCATACTGGCCGCCTGGGCCAGCGTCTGGCTAGCGCCCAGCAGCAGCGCCAGACTGAGGACGGCCAGCGAGGATCTATTCATGGATGCCGTCTCCCTTCAGCCAGAGCTGTGCATGCCCGTCGAAATAGCGCAAGGCATCCTGGATAGCCTGGATCACCGCCCTCGAGGTGATGCTGGCGCCCGCCAATTGGTCGAACTGGCCATTGTCACGCTTCAGCGCCCAGGCGCCTTCCGGGGTATTGCCCTGGCTGCGGCCGTCGAACCGATGCAGCCAGGCTCCGTCCGGCTCCGCCAGGCGTGCGCCCAGCCCTGGGGTTTCCTGTTGTTGCAAGACCCGGCTGGCGATCAACCGACCCTCGCGATCGATGGCCATTAGCAGGTCGATCGGCCCCGCGTAGCCCTGGAAGCGGCTGTGCAGCACCACGGCACTGGGCTGGCCGTGCAGGGTGGCGAGATAGGCGGCCAGCAGGCGGCTGTGGGACAGGTCCGGATCGGGCAAGGCGAGTGGGTGTTGCAGCGGCTGGTTGTCATAGCGTTCCGTCGGCAGCACGCTGAGCCAGGTGCGGGCCTGCTGCTGTTGCTCTGCCTCGGCGATCCGCGGTGCGCAGTAGTGCTGCCAGGCACTGCTGATGCCCAGCGCGAGCACGGCGACAAGTCCCACCAGCACCCACTCGCGCGACCTCATGCTGCCTCCGCCTGACGGCGTTCGGCCCACCGATCCAGGGCGGGGGAGCAGAGATTCATCAGCAACACGGCGAACGCCGCTCCATCGGGATAGTTGCCCCAAGTGCGGACCAGATAGACCAGCACACCCACGGCGGCGCCGAACAGCAGGCGGCCCCAGGGCGTTTTCGCTCCGCTGACCGGCTCGGTGACGATGAAGAAAGCGCAGAGCATGGTCGAGCCGGCCAGCAGGTGCAGCAGCGGCGAACCGTTGGAGTCGGAACCGGAGCCGTTCCAGCACAGCAGGCTGACGACGAACAGGCTGGCCAGCATGGCCACAGGCGCATGCCAGCTGATCACCTTGCGTTGCAGGAGGAACAGGCCACCGGCGAGGAAGGCCAGGCTCGCCCACTCACTGCCGCGGCCGGCGAAATGGCCGAAGCCGGGATGGCTGGTGAACAGTTCTTCGACGGTCAGGCTGCGGTTCTGCCGCAGGGCGTCAAGCACCGTGGCCCCGGCCCAGGCGTCCGGGCGTTCGTCGACGCCGAGCAAGGCGCCGAGGCTTTGGCCGAAGTCCAGGGCCTGCGGTTCCGGCCAATGGGTCATGTGCACGGGGAACGACAGCAGGACCACCGCATAGCCCAGCATTGCCGGGTTGAACGGATTACGTCCGACGCCGCCATAGAGTTGCTTGCCCAAGGCGATGGCGCTGCTCGCGGCGATCATTGGCACCCACCAGGGCAGGTGAGCGGGCAGGGCGATGGCCAGCAGGCAGGCGCTGACCAAGGCGCTGCCATCGTTCAGCGCTGGCAGCACCGGGCGCTGTCGCAGGCACAGCACGGCTGCTTCGGTGAGCAGCGCCGCGATGGCAGTGCATAGCAGGTTGAACAGAACACCCCAGCCAAACACCCAGAAAAGCGTCAGCAAACCCGGCAGGCAGGCCAGCAGCACCAGTTGCATGGCGCTGCGCAGGCGAACGTCGGTTTCCACCGGCACTGGAGTCATGAGCTGAACAATCCGCTGAAACCAAGAAAGGCCATGGCCATGATTCCGGCGCCCATCAGCTCGATGGGCAGGCCGCGAAAGGCCAGGGGAACATCGTCATGCCTGCTGCGCTGGCGCAGGTCGTCGAACAGCACCAGCACCAGCCAGAATCCCAAGCCGCTGCCGAGGCCGATCATGCCGGCATGCAGCAGGCCTTGATGTTCGCCGCTCAATTGCAGGCACAGGCCAAGCAGTGCAGCGTTGCCGGCCAAGAGCGGCTGGAGCCCTGCGAACGGCCAGTCCTTCAGCCAGCGTTGCAGGCCGAGGAGAATAGGTAGCGGAGTCAGTACGCAAAGCGGAAGAAAGACGAACAGGCGCAGGTAGTCGAGTTGCAGGGGATGCAGGGTGTAGTGGTAGAGCAGTTGCCCGAGGATGCTGACCACAAGCATCGCCACCAGCGTCGCCAGGCCGAGGGCATGTACCTGTGGGCGATGCGCGAACCTTGTGGGAGCGGGTTCGCGTCGAGCAGGAGAACGCAGCAGCGGATCGACCGCCAGCGTGTGTAGAAGGGCGATGTTATTGACCAGGGCAGCGCCGATCAGGGCGAGGATCAGTTCGGTCATGGCATCCGGCACCCATGGTGAAAAGAGAACGCCCCGGCGGGTGAGGCCGGGGCGTCGGGCTTACTTGATGCGCTGACCCGGCTTGGCGCCGCTGTCAGGGCTGAGCAGGTAGATCTCTTCACCACCAGGGCCGGCGGCCATGACCATGCCCTCGGAGACGCCGAAGCGCATTTTCCGCGGTTTGAGGTTGGCGATCATCATGGTCAGGCGACCCTCCAGCTTGGCCGGATCCGGGTAGGCCGACTTGATGCCGGAGAACACGTGGCGCTGTTCGTCACCGATGTCCAGGGTCAGGCGCAGCAGCTTGTCGGCACCTTCAACGGCTTCGGCCTTGAGGATCAAGGCGACACGCAGGTCGACCGCAGCGAAGGCATCGAATTCGATTTCCGGTGACAGCGGATCCTTGGCGAGTTCGCCGTTGCCGGCAGGTGCGGCCTGGCTGGCAGCCAGGTCCTCCTTGGACGCTTCGACCATGGCGTCGACCTTGGCTGGCTCGATACGGGTCATCAGCGCCTTGAACGGATTCAGCTTGTGGTTTTCCAGGCGGGTCAGGTGGTCGTTCCAGGTCAGCGGGGCGACGTTGAGGAACGCCTCGGCATCGGCGGCCAGCAGCGGCAGCACCGGCTTGAGGAAGATCACCAGCTGGCGGAACAGGTTGACGCCTTGGGCGCAGATGGCCTGGACTTCGTCCTGCTTGCCTTCCTGCTTGTTCAGCGACCACGGTGCCTTGTCGGCGATCCAGGCGTTGGCACGGTCGGCCAGGGCCATGATCTCGCGCATGGCGCGGGAGAAGTCACGGGCCTCATAGGCTTCGGCGATGCCCGGGGCGGCGGCGAGGAAGGCCTCGGTCAGTTCCGGCGCGGCGTCGCCGGCGACCATCACGCCCTCATTGCCCTTGTGGATGAAGCCGGCGCAGCGACTGGCGATGTTGACCACCTTGCCGACCAGGTCAGAGTTGACCTTCTGCACGAAGTCCTCGAGGTTCAGGTCGAGGTCGTCGACGCCGCGGCCCAGCTTGGAGGCGTAGTAGTAGCGCAAGTATTCCGGCGACAGGTGATCCAGGTAGGTGCGTGCCTTGATGAAGGTGCCGCGGGACTTGGACATCTTCTGGCCGTTGACGGTCAGGTAACCGTGCACGTTGATCGCGGTCGGCTTGCGGAAGCCGGCGCCCTGGAGCATGGCGGGCCAGAACAGGGCGTGGAAGTTGACGATGTCCTTGCCGATGAAGTGGTACAGCTCGGCGGTGGAGTCCTTGTTCCAGAACGCGTCGAAGTCCAGTTCCGGACGGCGCGCGCAGAGGTTCTTGAAACTGGCCATGTAGCCGATCGGTGCGTCCAGCCAGACGTAGAAGTACTTGCCTGGCTCGCCCGGGATCTCGAAGCCGAAGTACGGCGCGTCGCGGGAGATGTCCCATTCCTGCAGGCCGGAATCCAGCCATTCGGCGAGCTTGTTGGCCACGGCGTCCTGCAGGGTGCCGCTGCGGGTCCACTCCTGGAGCATGGCCTGGAAGTCAGGCAGCTTGAAGAAGAAGTGCTGCGAGTCCTTGAGTACCGGGGTGGCACCGGAGATCGCCGATTTCGGGTTCTTCAGCTCCGTAGGGGCGTAGGTGGCGCCGCATTTCTCGCAGTTGTCGCCGTACTGGTCTTCGGCCGCGCATTTCGGGCAGGTACCCTTGATGAAGCGGTCGGCGAGGAACATCTTCTTGTCCGGGTCGAAGTACTGGGTGACCGAACGGGTGGCGATGTGGCCGGCGTCGCGCAGGGCCAGGTAGATCTGGTTGGAGAGCGCGCGGTTTTCTTCTGCGTGGGTCGAGTGGAAGTTGTCGAAGTCGACCAGGAAGTCGGCGAAATCGCCGGCATGTTCCTTCTGCACGCCATCGATCAGCTGTTCCGGGGTGATGCCTTCCTTCTCCGCGCGCAGCATGATCGCCGAGCCGTGGGCGTCGTCAGCGCAGACGTAGATGCACTGGTTGCCACGGTGCTTCTGGAAACGCACCCACATGTCGGTCTGGATGTACTCGAGCATGTGGCCAAGGTGGATGGAACCGTTGGCATAGGGCAGGGCACTGGTAACGAGGATCTGGCGTGGCTCGGACATGGGGGCTCGGCTACTTTATTCGGCTATCAAGGGAAAACGGTGATCGGCCACTATAAAGCGCCGGCAACTATTTTTCACCCCGTGGACGTCCCGGCGCTGACACACGGGTTAGCATAGCGGCCTGTTCCATCCAGTCTTTTATCGGGAGTCTCCATGAGCGCCGTCACTCGCGCAGCGGTTGAAGCCGTCCTTCGTCAATACACCGACCCTTACCTGAACCAGGACCCGGTCAGCGCCGGGTGCGTGCGCGCCATCGTCATCGAGGGCGATCGGGTCGGCGTGCTGTTGCAACTGGGCTATGCCGCCGACCTGTTCAAGAACGGCTGGGCGCAGGTCCTGCAGACCGCCATCGAAGGGCTGGATGGCGTCAGCGCCGCCAAGGTGACCATCGACTGCGTGATCGACGCGCACAAGGCCCAGGCCCAGGTGCCGGGGCTGTCCAACGTGAAGAACATCATCGCCGTGGCCTCCGGCAAGGGCGGCGTGGGCAAGTCCACCACCGCCGCCAACCTGGCCTTGGCCCTGGCCCGCGAGGGCGCGCGGGTCGGCATTCTCGATGCGGACATCTACGGCCCGAGCCAGGGCGTGATGTTCGGCATCCCGGAAGGCACCCGGCCGCAGGTCAAGGAACAGAAGTGGTTCGTGCCGATCAAGGCCCATGGCGTGGAGGTCATGTCCATGGCCCTCCTCACCGATGACAACACGCCGATGGTCTGGCGTGGTCCGATGGTCTCCGGTGCGCTGCTGCAACTGGTGACCCAGACCGCCTGGGACGACCTCGACTACCTGGTGATCGACATGCCGCCGGGCACTGGCGAAATCCAGCTGACCCTGGCGCAGAAAGTCCCGGTGGCGGGCTCGGTGATTGTCACCACGCCGCAGGACCTGGCCCTGCTCGACGCCAAGAAGGGCGTGGAGATGTTCCGCAAGGTCAACATCCCGGTGCTCGGCGTGGTGGAGAACATGGCGGTGCATATCTGCTCGAACTGCGGGCATGCCGAGCATCTGTTCGGTGAAGGTGGCGGTGAGAAGCTGGCGGCGCAGTATGGTGTCGAGCTACTGGCGTCGCTGCCGCTGTCGATGCTGATCCGCGAACAGGCCGACAACGGCAAGCCGACGGCTATCGCCGAGCCGGAAAGCCAGATTGCGATGGTCTACCAGGAACTGGCCCGTTCGGTAGGCGCACGCCTGGTGCTGCAGGAAGCGGCGGCGCCAGCGATGCCGAATATCACCATCAGCGACGATTGAGCCTGTAAGGGCCTTATCGCTGGCTTGCCAGCGATAAGGCAAACCCAGGCATAAAAAAACCCGCCAGAAGGCGGGTTTTTTTGAACGCTATGAAAGCGAATCAGCAGAAGTTAGATAACTTCGACTTCTTCAGCTTGCATGCCTTTCTGACCGCGGGTAGCGATGAAGGAGACCTGCTGGCCTTCTTTCAGGCTCTTGAAGCCGTCAGCCTTGATGGCTTTGAAGTGTACGAACAGGTCGTCACCGGATTGTGGGGTGATGAAGCCGAAGCCTTTCTCATCGTTGAACCACTTGACGGTACCGGTTTGGCGATTGGACATGGTCTGTCTCCTTGGACAAAGTTGTTAACGGCTCAGGAACGCCCTGGCCGGGACTGAGTGCAAAAAGACAGAAAATTCATGGATGGGCGATCGAAATCTTGCATCAAGTAGAGATTCTCAGTGACAACGTGCAGCACAGTGGCGGCACCATAACCCTTTTTTCCCAAGGTGCCAATGGTCTCGACGGCCTTTTGCGCAATTCATGACTGACGGCGCTGCATGCGGCTTCCGTCGGTCCCGCCAGGCAAATGGATACCGGCTAAATCTTTGAAGCCGGCGCGCGTCCCGGTAAGATGCGCGTCACCTTTTTCACCCCGCTATTTCAGGAACCCCGCCATGAGCATCAAATCGGACAAGTGGATTCGCCGCATGGCGCAGGAACACGGCATGATCGAACCCTTCGTCGAGCGTCAGGTGCGCAACGACGGCAACGACAAGCTGATTTCCTTCGGTGTCTCCAGCTATGGCTACGACGTGCGCTGCGCCGACGAATTCAAGGTGTTCACCAACATCAACTCGGCCACCGTCGATCCGAAGAACTTCGACGCCGGCAGCTTCGTCGACGTCAAGAGCGACGTCTGCATCATCCCGCCGAACTCCTTCGCCCTGGCCCGCACCGTCGAGTACTTCCGCATCCCGCGCAACGTGCTGACCATCTGCCTGGGCAAGAGCACCTACGCGCGCTGCGGCATCATCGTCAACGTCACCCCGCTGGAACCGGAATGGGAAGGCCACGTGACCCTGGAGTTCTCCAACACCACCACGCTGCCGGCGAAGATCTACGCCAACGAGGGCGTGGCGCAGATGCTCTTCCTCGAATCCGATGAAGAATGCGAAGTGTCCTACAAGGATCGCGGCGGCAAGTACCAGGGCCAGCGCGGCGTCACCCTGCCACGCACCTGATCCGACGAACCGGGGGGAATTCCCCCGGCTTTCGGCACTCCAACGAGATGAACCGTCCCGACGCGCACGAGGCGCGTCGGCTCTCGTCAGGAGTAGCCAATGAAACTCGACCCCCACATCAGCGCCAAGCTGGCCCTGCTGCAGCCCAACCAGATCGGGTTGCTGGCGTGGTCGTTGCTTGCACACCCGCCCATGCAGGCTGGCGGCGTGCCTGGTCAGCCCGATCCCGACACCCCGCAACCAGCGCAACCGGGTGACACCCCGCCGATGGAACCGGGTGAACCGACTCTTCCCGATGAACCACCACCCGCTCCGGTAGCCTGATTCAGCGCGCCAGCGGCCAGACCTGGCCGTCAGCCGCCAGGTAGAGGCGTGCCGGCGCATCCGGCGCGACCTCCCAGCCACCGGTGAACTCGCCGAAGGCCGGCAGCAGGCTGACCTGCTCGTCGATCACGAAACACGGCAGGCGCAACCGCTGTCGCGCCCGCCCGCGCAGCACGCAGACCGGGTGCACATGACCCGCCAGCACTGGCCGGGTCGCATCCACGGTGGGTTCGTGTTGCAGCGCAAAGGGTTCCAGCTCCCAGGGCTCTTCCCGTACCTCGATACCCAGTTCCGCTGGCGGATCCCCCGCGTGGCGGTCGTGGTTGCCGCGAATCAGGGTGATGCGCAACTTCCCATGACGCTCCCGCCAGGCCTGCAACAGCGCCAGGGTGGCCGGCGCCCGCCCCGAACGGGCATGGATGAAATCCCCGAGCACGATCATTTGCTCGCACGGGTAGGCCGCCAGCAACGCGTCCAGCCGCGCCAGCGTGGCCGCCGTGGTCCCCCGCGGCACCGGCTGGTGCAGGGCGCGGTAGCTGGCGGCCTTGCCGATATGCACGTCGGCCACCAGCAGGGCCTGTCGCGCAGGCCAGAAGATCGCGCGGTCGGCCAGTAGCCAGAGCCGGGTGCCGCACAGCTCGATTTCAACGTGGGCGGGCATGGCGCTCCCCCTTGTCCGCGGCCTTCTCCAGATCGGCGACCATCCGCGCGATGCGGTCGGCGAGCTTTTCCGTGCTCAGGGTCTCGCGCATGCCCTCGACCACCAGGGCGAAGGCCAGCGGGCCGGGGCGGCGCAGGTCGTGCAGGTCGAGTCGGCGACCGTTCATCTTCAGCAACTGGTGCTGCAAGCGCTCGATTTCCAGCTCTTCACGCAGCACTTCATCGCGAGCCTGGCCGAGCAGCAGGTTGTCGGCGTCATGCTTGCGAAACACCTCGAAGAACAGCCCGCTGGAGGCCTGGATCTGCCGGGTGCTCTTCTGCGCCGCCGGATAGCCACCGAACACCAGCCCGGCAATCTGTGCGATCTCGCGAAAGCGCCGCTGGGCCATTTCCCCGGCATTCAGGCTGGCCAGCACATCCTCCAGCAGGTTGTCCGGGCTCAGCGCCGTCGGCAGCAGCCGGGGCCAGTCCACGGCGGTCGGGGTGAGTAGTTCGAAACCGTAGTCGTTGACCGCGATGGATACGCTCAAGGGCTGCTCGCGGCTGGCGCGCCAGGCGATCAGGCTGGCCAGGCCGAGGTTGGCCATGCGCCCGGCAAAGGGGTAGAGGAACAGGTGCCAGCCCTGGCGCGAATGCCAGGTCTCGGCCAGCAGGCTTTCTTGCGTGGGAATCGCCGACCATGCCGCCTGCAGTTCCAGCAGGGGCCGCACCGCCTGCATTTCCGGCCCGCTGAAGCGCCCCGCAGCCGCGGCATCCAGCTGTGCCACCAGGGCATCCGCCAGTTCGCTGGAGAGCGGCATGCGCCCGCCGTTCCAGCGTGCCAGCGCGGCCTTGCGCGAGGTACTGCGACGCACGTAGGCGGTCATGTTCTCCACCCGCACCAGCTCCAGTACCCGGCCGGCGAAGACGAAGGCGTCATCCGGGCGCAGGCGGGCGATGAAAGCTTCCTCGACGCTGCCCAGGTGGGCGCCGCCACCGCCCTTGCTCCAGAACTTCAGCTGGATGCTGGCGTCGCTGACGATGGTGCCGATGCCCATGCGGTGCCGGCGCGCCAGGCGTTCGCTGGCGACCCGCCAGACACCGTCGGTATCGGGTTCGACGCGCTGGTAGTCGGGGTAGGCGGTGAGCGAGCTGCCGCCATGGCGGACGAAGTCCAGCGCCCACTGCCACTGGCTGTCCTGCAGGTCGCGATAGGCCCAGGCTCCACGCACCTCCGCCAGCAGTTCCGCCGGCCGGAAGCCGCTGCCCAGGGCCATGCTGACCAGATGCTGGACCAGCACGTCCAGGCACAGCCTTGGCGACCGGCGCGCCTCGATCTGTCCGTCCGCGAGGGCCTGCCGGGCGGCAGCGGCTTCCACCAGTTCCAGGCTGTGGGTCGGCACCAGGGTGATCCGCGAGGCCCGTCCCGGTGCGTGCCCGGAGCGTCCGGCGCGCTGCATCAGGCGCGCCACGCCCTTGGCCGAGCCGATCTGCAGCACCCGCTCCACCGGCAGGAAATCCACCCCCAGGTCGAGGCTGGAGGTGCAGACCACGGCCTTCAGCCCGCCTTCCTTGAGACTGCGTTCCACCCAGTCCCGGGTGCTGCGGGCCAGCGAGGCATGGTGCAGGGCGATCAGCCCGGCCCAGTCCGGCCGTGCCTCCAGCAGCGCCTGGTACCAGCGCTCGGCCTGGGCCCGTGTATTGGTGAAGACCAGGCAGCTGTGGCAGGCGTCGATCTCGCCCGCCACCTGGTCGAGCTGGCCCAGGCCCATGTGCCCGGCCCAGGGAAAGCGTTCGATGGCCTTGGGCAGCAGGCAGTCCACCAGCAGCCGTTTGTCCTGGCGGCCCTCGATCAGGCGGCCTCCCTGGGGCAGCAGCACGTCGAGGGCATGTGGCAGGTTGCCGAGGGTCGCCGACAGACCCCAGACCACCAGGTTCGGCTGCCAGCGTCGCAGCCGTGCCAGGGCCAGTTGCAACTGCACGCCGCGCTTGTTGCCGAGCAGTTCGTGCCATTCGTCGACCACCACCATGCGCAGGCTGGCGAAGTCGTTCTGCGCCTGGGCACGGGTCAGCAGCAGGGTCAGGCTTTCCGGGGTGGTGATCAGCGTCGAGGGCAGGCGTCGGGCCTGGCGTGCGCGTTCTGCGCTGCCGGTGTCGCCGCTGCGCACGCCGATGCTCCAGTTCAGCTCCAGGTCGTCCAGTGGCGCTTGCAGGGCGCGAGCGGTGTCTGCGGCGAGGGCGCGCATGGGCGTGATCCACAGCACCTGCAACGGCGAGGGCGGTGGGCGCCTGGCGGCGACCGCAACGGGCTTGTTGGCGAAGGCCCGCAGGGCGGCCAGCCACACCGCGTAGGTCTTGCCCGCGCCGGTGCTGGCGTGAAGCAGGCCGGATTCGCCACGGCCCACCGCCGCCCAGACCTGGCGCTGGAAGGCGAACGGCGTCCAGCCGCGGGCGGCGAGCCAGGCATCGGCGAGATTGGGCGTGACAGGCATGCGCGTGACCGGCTCGGTAAGGTCTGTGTCTTCACAGACCACCGGCCACAGGCATTGGTTTTATTTCAGATTGCCGCGCAGGAACTGCTGCAGGCGTTCGCTCTTCGGCTGGCCCAGTATCTCGGCCGGCGGACCCTGTTCTTCCACCAGGCCCTGGTGCAGGAACATCACCTGGCTTGAGACCTGGCGAGCGAAGGCCATCTCGTGGGTGACCATGATCATGGTCCGGCCTTCCTCGGCCAGGCCCTGGATCACCTTGAGCACTTCGCCGACCAGTTCCGGGTCGAGGGCCGAGGTGGGCTCGTCGAACAGCAGCACTTCCGGCTCCATGGCCAGGGCACGGGCGATGGCTACCCGCTGTTGCTGGCCGCCGGAGAGGAATGCCGGGTACTGCTCGGCGACCCGTGGCGCCAGGCCGACCTTGTCCAGATAGCGCCGCGCGCGTTCCTCGGCCTCCTGCTTGCTTACCCCCAGCACCCGACGCGGTGCCATGCAGATGTTCTCCAGCACGCTCAGGTGGCTCCACAGGTTGAAGTGTTGGAACACCATGGCCAGCCGCGTGCGCAGGCGCTGCAACTCGTCGGCGTCGGCCACGTGCATGCCGTGGCGGTCGTGGACCATGCGGATGTCCTTGCCATCCAGGGTCATGCGCCCGTCATCGGGCTGTTCGAGGAAGTTGATGCAGCGCAGGAAGGTACTCTTGCCCGAGCCGCTGGCTCCGATCAGGGCGATCACGTCGCCGCTTTTGGCTTGCAGCGACACGCCCTTGAGCACTTTGTGCTCGCCGTAGCTCTTGTGCAGGTCTTCGATGGTCAGTTTGTACACGCACGTTCCCTCATGGCGACAGCAGATAACCGCTACGGTAGGCCTCGCGCCCGGCGACATGGGCGATGACCATGCCGGCGGTGGCCATGCGCCGCAGCGAACGGGCGTAGAGCAGGCCGGCCTGGACGTTGTGCACCGGCGTGACGCGATCGCTCAGCGGGTCGATGACCTCGGCCACCAGTTGCCCGGCTTCCAGGTACTGGCCGGGGGCGACATGGAACACCAGCAGTCCGCCCAGTGGCGTCGCCACCGGCTCCACTGCGGCCAGCGGCGTGGCCGGGTAGAGCAGTGGCGGCAGCGGCGCCGGTTCGCCCTCGATGGCACCGAAGCGGGTCAGGTATTGCAGGATCGCCGCGCAGTCGGCCTCGGCCAGGGGATGGCTGACATCGCCCTGGCCACGCAGTTCGACGGTCACCGAAAAGCTGCCCATGGGAATCGGGAACTGCTTGCCGAAACGCTGCTGCAACTGCCACCAGACCAGGGTGAAGCACTCGTCGAACGACTGCCCGCCGGAATCGGTGGCGAGCAGGCTGGCCTGTACCCCGAGGTAGCGCGACAGCGGCTCGACCTGAGCCCAGGCTTCCGGCGTGGTGTAGAGGTGTTCCACCGCCTCGAAGTCGCAGTGCAGGTCGAGCACCATGTCGGCGTCGCAGGCCAGGCGTTGCAGGGTCAGGCGCTGGGATTGCAGCGGCGTGTTGGCGGGGTGGGCGTCGAGGCCGCGGCGCAGGTATTCGCGGATCAGTGCCAGGTTGTGCTGCGGGTCCTGGGTCAGGTGGCCTTCGATCTGGTCGCCGATCTGATCGGTCAGGTCGACGAAGCGGCGGTTGAAGTTCTCGCCGCTCTGCAGTTCGTAGCGACCCAGCGGCACGTCCATCAGCACCTGTTCCAGGCCCACCGGGTTGGCCACCGGGACCAGGACGATCTCGCGGCGCAGGCGGCCCTGGGCCTCCAGTTCGGCGAGACGCTGCTTGAGGTGCCAGGCCACCAGCATGCCAGGCAGTTCGTCGGCATGCAGCGAGGCCTGGATGTAGATCTTGCCGCCGGCCCGCGGGCCGAAGTGGAAACTGTGGATCTGGCGGGCGATGCCGGGCACCGGTGCCAGCAGGTCATGGGTCTTGTGGTGCATGTGAAGTCCTAGTGAGCGGGACCGAGGAAGGCCAGCCAGCGCCGTTCGGCGAGGCGGAACAGGCCGACCAGGGTGAAGGTGACGCACAGGTAGATCAGCGCCGCGATGCCGAACGACTGGAACGTGAGGTAGGTGGCCGAGTTGGCGTCCCGGGCCACTTTCAGGATGTCCGGCACAGTGGCGGTGAAAGCCACGGTGGTCGAGTGCAGCATCAGGATCACCTCATTGCTGTAGAACGGCAGCGAACGGCGCAGCGCGGACGGCATGATGATGTAAGCATAGAGCTTCCAGCCGTGCAGCCCATAGGCCTTGGCCGCTTCGATCTCGCCGTGGTTCATGCTGCGGATCGCCCCGGCGAAGATCTCCGTGGTGTAGGCGCAGGTGTTCAGGGCGAAGGCGAGGATGGTGCAGTTCATTGCGTCGCGGAAGAACGCATCGAGCAGCGGTTGCTCGCGTACCGCAGCGATGCTGTAGATGCCGGTGTAGCAGATCAGCAGCTGGATGTAGAGCGGCGTGCCGCGGAACAGGTAGGTGTAGAACTGCACCGGCCAGCGGATCCACGGGCGGCGCGAGACGCGGGCGATGGACAGCGGGATCGAGACGAGGAAGCCGAAGGCCAGCGAGGCGCTGAGCAGCCACATCGTCATGGCCAGGCCGGTGATGTTGGTGCCGTCGGTGTAAAGGAAGGCGCGCCAGTATTCCTGCAGCAGTTCGATCATCGCAGCGCCTCCCGGGTGCCGACGTTATAGCGCCGTTCCAGCCAGCCCAGGACCAGGTTGGAGACGCTGGTGATCACCAGATAGATCAGCGCCGCCACCACCAGGAAGTAGAACAGCTGGTAGGTGCTCTTGCCGGCGTCCTGGGCGGCCTTGACCAGGTCGGCAAGGCCGATGATCGACACCAGCGCGGTGGCCTTGAGCATGACCATCCAGTTATTGCCGATCCCCGGCAGGGCGAAGCGCATCATCTGCGGAAAGACTACGAAGCGGAAGCGCTGCATGCGCTTGAGACCATAGGCCGTGGCCGCTTCGACCTGGCCGCGGGGTACAGCGAGGATGGCGCCGCGGAAGGTCTCGGTGAAATAGGCGCCGTAGATGAAACCGAGGGTGATGACCCCGGCAGCGAACGGGTCGATCTCGATGTATTCCCATTGCATGTAGTCGGTGAAGCTGGTGAGCCAGATTTGCAGGCTGTAGAAGATCAGCAGCATCAGCACCAGGTCCGGGACCCCACGGATCAGTGTGGTGTAGAGCTGGGCCGGCAGGCGCAGCAGGCGGATCGGCGAGAGCTTGGCGCTGGCGCCGATCAGGCCAAGGCCCACGGCCACCAGCAGGGACATGAAGGACAGTTTCACGGTCATCCAGGTGCCCAGCCAGAGCAGCGGGCCGAAACCCTTCAGGCTGAGCGCGGAGAGCCCGAGCAGGGCGAGCAGGTCGTCGAGCATTGACGCGAACCCCAGGCAGGAAAAAGAAGTGCCCGCCGTGAGCGGGCGGGCACTGATTGGCAGTTACTTGCCGCTGTAGAGGTTCAGGTCGCCGAAATGCTTCTTCTGGATTTCGGCGTAGGTGCCGTCGTCGTGTAACGCTTTGATACCTTTGTTCAGGAGGGCCTGCAGCTCGGTGTTACCTTTGCGGATGCCGACCGCAGTCTTCGATGGCAGCAGCTCGCTGTTCACGGGTTCGCTGACTTCGTAGCCGGCGCCTTTCTCCGACTTGAGGAAGCCCAGCTCGGCCTGGAGCATGTCCTGGATCGAGGCGTCGAGACGGCCGGAGAGCAGGTCGGCGTAGACCTGGTCCTGGTTGGCGTAGGCCTGGGTCTTGACCCCGGCCTTGTCCAGCACGGCCTTGGCGTAGGCCTCCTGGATGGTGCCCTGCTCGTAGCCGACGGTCTTGCCTTTGAGCGATGCCGGATCGGCGCTCAGGCCGGAGCCTTTCTTGTACACCAGCGAGGTCGGCCCGGAGAACAGCTCGTTGGAGAAGTCGATCGCCTTCTGCCGTGCCGGGGTGACGGTCATGGACGAGATCACGCCGTCGAACTTGTTGGCCTTGAGGCCTGGAATCATGCCGTCGAAATCGCTCTCGACCCATTTGCAGGTGACTTTCAGCTCCTTGCAGATGGCGTTGCCCAGGTCGATGTCGAAGCCCACCAGGCTGCCGTCGGCGGCCTTGGATTCGAAGGGGGCATAGGAAGGATCGACGCCGAAGCGCAGCTCTTTGTATTCCTTGGCGAAGGTACTGCCGGCAGCCAGACACAGAGCAACAGCGGAAAGCGTCAGCCATGCTTTTTTCATCGTGTAGTCCTTGAGATGCGGCGAAAGATTGGGGTGGCCGTGCACCGTTACCGGTCGCGACCCGACATCACAGTGATAGCAAGTTCCGCACCAGTGTGCCTGGTGAGTTGCAGGGCTTGTGTGGTGCGGGGGGAGGAAGGTGGCGGTGTGCCCTGTCGCAGGGCGGTTGCTGGCGGGGTGTGCGAGATGACGGTGCACCGGGGTCAAATGATGAAACATTTGCTTCAGGGGTATTCTTGCCTGGGGTGGGCTAGGGTCTGTTTTTTGTCGCTCAGCCGCCCTCATCGCGGGCAATGCCCGCTCCCACAGGGTTTGCGGCATACATCAGGACCCAGCCAATGCCACAACCCCTCGATGCCCTGCAATGGTGGCTCGACAGCAACGCCACCTTCGACGACTGCCAGAGCCCGTCCGCACTGATAGAGGCAACCTCCCACCTGGTCCGCCAACTGGGCTTCGACTGCTTCGCCCATGGCCGGCGGCGTCCTGTACCGTTCACTCAGACGCGGATCAGCTTCTCCGGTACCTATCCAGCCGCATGGCGGGAGCAGGTCGACGATCACGGACCGTTACGCCCCGGCGGGTACCTGTGGGCCGGGCAGGAGCCGGTGATCGGCAATCTCCACGACTTCGGCTACGCGAGCGGCGCCACCTGCATTACCCGTAGCGGGGAGGGTGACTGGCATCTGCTATGTGTCGCCCGCCACAAGCGTCCGATCGATGTTGATGAGCGGCTGCCTATGAAACTGCAACTGCGCAGCCTCCTGGACATGCTCGACGAACACCTGCAACGGGTCGAGGGCAGCTATCCGGCGATCGTCCTCAGCGACCGAGAAACCCAGGTATTGCGCTGGCTTGCCGATGGCGAAGGCTCCAAGGGCATTGCCGCGCGGTTGAACCTGTCCGAACACACGGTCAACTTCCATATCAAGAGCATCCTGCGCAAATTCGACTCGCCCAATCGCACCCTGGCGGCGGCCCGGGCGGCGGCGCTGGGTCTGATCTGAACTGAGGTGGGGCTTATACCAGCCCCGACAAGCTCGCTCCCACAGGGTTCTGTCATGCCCTTGATTGATGTGAGGGTACCGTTCGTCGCTGCGGCGGCGCTGGAATCGCGCCTGTTTGGCATTCGCCAGGACGCAGTAAACAGCGCCGTTGAAGGGTTCTCGCAGAAGATCGTGCAAATAGCTTCCCCGATCGCGAAGCGTTATCCGAGATATTTCCTACACGCCTTTCCCTACCCATCCTGAGAGTTGTCCCTCCTTCCCCGACTCCCTAACGTCTTGGCCGTGCTGTCGAGTGGATGAACGGCGAGCGCGGGCAATCCCACCCTTTGCCCGTTCGCCCGCCGTTCCCCGTGACATTTCGGACGGGTTCGAGACAAGTCGGCAGCTTGTCTCCTGGCACTGCCCCCCGCGTGCCAGCCGTCCTGTTTTTTCGGTTTCGCTTTTGCTGGAGACAACCATGATCCATGACGTTGTTGTAGTCGGCAGTGGTGCTGTCGGCGCGTCCATCGCATTCGAACTGGCCAGCCGCGGGCTCAGCGTCTGTCGGGTCGGGGAGACCGCCCGGCGCCATTCGGCCTCGCGGGCCGCCGGGGCCATGAATGGCTGCTTCGGCGAGGTGACCCGCAGCCTGCTGGCCAGCGAGCACGGGCGCCTGAAACTGGCGATGGACATCCAGGCCAAGGGGCTGTGGGCGCAGTGGAACGAGCGCCTGACCCGCGCCAGCGGCAACCCGGCCGGCCTGCTCAGCGCCTGCGGCACCCATGTGATCCTCAACTCCGCCGGCATGGCCGAAGTCGACAGCGTCAACTACGCCGCCATCGAACAGGCGCTGCGTGACTACCAGACCTTCTACACCCCGGTGGCGCCCGACGAGCTGGCTTGGGTCAAGGCCAACGACCTGGTGCGGCCGATGCAGGCCCTGCTGATTCCCGACGAAAACGCCATCGACGCCCACCTGCTGCTGGACAAGCTTGACGCCGCGCTGCTCGGCTGCGGTGGCGAGATCATCGACGGCAATGCTCGCCGGGTCCTCAGTGAGGGCTGGAGCGCCACCGGCGTGGTCCTCGACGACGGTCGCCACCTGCCCGCGCGGCACGTGGTAGTGGCCGCCGGGGTCAACTCCCTGGAGCTGTTCGACGGTCTCGAGGAAATCCAGCGGCATATTCCGCCGCTGTTCGCCGGCTACGGCGTGTCCATCCTGCTGCGCCTGCGCCCCGGGCAGAAACCGCCGCAGACCGTGATCCGCACGCCTAACCGCGCCTTCGCCTGCGGCCTGCACTGCGTGCCGCGCGGCGACGACCTGCTGTACATCGGCGCCACCAACATCCTCAGCGAACAGCCACGGCGCCACGCCCAGGTGTCCGATGTGCAATTCCTCCTCGATTGCGCCGTCGACCAGCTCAGCCTCGATCTGCACGACGCGTCCATCGTCGACATCCAGGTCGGCAACCGGCCGATCGCCGCCGACGGCTTCCCCCTGATCGGCGCCTGCGACTACGACGGTCTTTGGCTTGTGACCGGCACTTACCGCGACGGCCTGCATCAGTCGCCGCTGCTGGCGACGTGGATTGCCGACCGCATCGAAGGCCTCGACAACAGCCTCGACCTGTCCTGCTTCACCCCGCTGCGCGCACCGCTGGCCGGCTTGCCGCGGGACGAGACGGTGGCGGAGACGGTGCGGCAGATGTTCGCCACCGGCTATGAATACCGCTGGAACATCAAGCCGTACTGGATGCCGTTGCTGGACCAGGGCATGAGCGAGAACTACACGCGGCTGATCACCTCGCTGCACCCGCGGCATACCCCGCCACCGGAACTGGTGGCCTTCTCTTGGCTGTACCGCTCGATGTACGAGCGGCTGGCCCGCTACTACGAGGCCTGGTCATGATTCTCAGTGCATTCGAACACCACCAGGCCATGGCCCTGCGCGATCTGAGCGGGGCCGGGCTATGGGATCCGGTCGGCGACCTGCGGGCGCTCACCGACAAGCATTTCAGTAGTGACCGGGCCCTCGATGCACGGCGCCTGGAAGCCTTTCGTGCGGATGTCGCCGAGCGCTGCACGCGCATTCCGCTGGGCCATGTGCTCGGCTACGTCGACTTCGGCGAGCAGCGTCTGCTGGTGGGTAGCGGCACCTTCGTGCCGCGTCGCCAGAGCCTGGCCATGGTCCGCTGGATCGAGCGCAATCTGGCGCTGAACGGCGACTCGACGGTCTACGACCTGTGTGCCGGGGTAGGCGCCATCGGCCTGGCGATCTGGGCCGGCAGCGGCGCGCGCACGGTCTGCGTCGACAGCGATATCACCGCGCAGGCCTACCTGCGGCGCAACATCCAGCGCCATGACGCGCAGCGCGAGGTCAGCCTGTTCGCCGCCGACATCACCCGACCGGAGTGTTTTTCCCCGGCGCGGCGTTGCGTCGATGTCGTGGTGAGCAACCCGCCCTATGTGCCGCCGGGCACCGAGCTGCTGCCGGAATGGAGCCGCCACCATCCGCCGGGTGCGATCTTTGCCCGCGAGCAGGGCGCAGAGCTGATTGCCGCCAGTGCCAGACTCGCCGCGACGCTGCTGCGCCCAGGCGGTGTGCTGCTGGTCGAGCATGGCGAGGCACAGCAGGAACAGGTGGCTGCGGTACTCGACGAGCATCGCTTCGAAGCGATCCGGCACTGCCAGGACGACGACTTCAGCGACGCGACGGGCGCCTCCGTCTTCACCGTAGGGAGAATGCCATGAACGATCAGCCGCACCTGCCGTCGGGCAGCACCAGCAACTGGATGGACCTCCGCCGCCAGCGCACCAGCGGCGTCCTCGACAGTGCCGTGGCCGAAGGCCTCACCGGTTTCGAGGTGGTGGCGCGCAATGGCAAGCAACTCACCTTGCTGGACGGCACCACGTGTACCGAGTTCGTCTCTTGCTCTTACCTGGGTCTGGAAAACCACCCGGCCCTGGTGCTCGCCGCCCAGGTGGCGCTGGAGCGCTTCGGCGTGCACCTGTCCGCCAGTCGCGGGGCCATGAGCCCGGTGTACCTGCGCCAACTGGAGCAACTGCTCGGTGAGATCTATGGCGGCTGCAGCGTCACCGTCTTCAGTTCCACCAGCAATGCCCACCTGGGGGTGTTGCCGCTGCTTGGCAGCGGCGGTATGGACGGCTATCCGACCCGGGAAGGCGGGGTGATGTGGCTGGTGGATCGTACCGCTCATGCTTCGATGCAGGTGCTGCGCGGCGTGCTGGCCCAGTTCGGCACGGTTCGCCGGGTCGATGTCGCGGACCGCGAGGGTCTTGACGAAGTCCTGGCCAGCTGTGACCGCGAGCGCCTGAGTCCGGTGTTGTTGATCGATGGCGTTGGCTCGATGTCCGGCCTGCTGCCGGTTGCCGAGCTCGCCGAACGCCTGCAGCGGCACAATGGTTTTCTCTACGTCGACGACGCCCACGGGATCTCCATTACCGGTCGCTACGGCGCCGGCTACGCCTTCGAAAGCCTCGGCCATCGCCTGCCGGGCAATACCCTGATCGCCGGCTCGCTGAGCAAGGCCTTCGGTGGCGCCGGTGGCTTCATCGTGCTCAAGCCTGGGGCCAACGCCGGGCAGTTACGGGCCCTGGCCAACCCGCTGGTGTTCGGTCACAGCATCCCGCTGCCACTGCAGGCGGCCAATGTCGCCGCCGCGCAGATTCACCTGTCATCGGAGATCCGGCCGTTGCAGCAGGCCTTGTGGCGCAACGTGCGGCGCCTCGATGAGCGGGTCGGGCAAGAGATGATGAATGCCGGCCTGCGCGCTCCCATCCGTGGCGTGCTGTTCGACAACGAGCGCCAGGGAACCCTGGCTGCCAGCGCCTTGCGGGCCTCGGGGCTGGTGGTGTTCCCGGTGTTCTATCCGATCGTGGAGAGCGGCAAGGCCATGCTGCGCTGCGCACTCTCGGCGGCCCACAGCACCGAGCAGGTCGACGAACTGGCGCGCAAGCTCAATCTGCAACTGAGCCGGACCCCCGGCCAGCGCTAAGTCGCGGAGGAACTCGCCATGCCACTCAACGCCAAGCAGGGCACGGTCGGGTGCAGCGATGTGCTGCAGCCCTACCGCGAGCAACTGGACCGGATCAACGAACTGCTGGTCGACCTGCTCGCCGAACGCATGCAGGTGTGCCGGGTCATCGCCCGGGTCAAGTCCGCCGACGGCATCCCGATGATGCAGCCGCTGCGGGTGACCTCCACGCTCGACCAGGTACGTGCCCTGTCCGGGCCCCGGCAATTGCGCGCGGAGTACCTGAGCGAACTGTTTCAACTGATCATCGAGGAAACCTGCGACGAGGAACTGCGGGTCATGGCCAGCCTCCAACCGCCGACCGTGGAGGACTGAGCGATGCGCACGCTGATCGTCGACAACTTCGACTCCTTCACCAACAACATCGCCCAGTACCTTTATGAAGTCTGCGGTGAACAACCTGTGGTGCTGCCCAATACCCGCAGCTTCGAGCAGCTAGACCTGGATCGCTTCGATGCCGTGGTACTGTCGCCGGGGCCGGGCCATCCGACCCGCACGGCGGACTTCGGCGTCTGTCGTGAGGTGCTGGAGCGGGCGCGGATTCCCTTGCTCGGGGTGTGTCTCGGACACCAGGGCATCAACTGCCACTTCGGTGGCAAGGTCGAACATGCGCCGCAGCCGGTGCATGGCTACCGCACGCGCATCCACCATGACGGCAGCGACCTGTTCGCCGGGATCGCCCAGGGTTTTGAAGTGGTGCGCTATCACTCGCTGGTGTGCACCGAGGTGCCGGACTGCCTGATGGTCACCGCACGCTCCGAGTGTGGCCTGGTGATGGGCCTGGCGCACCGCGAGCGGCCGATCTGGGGCGTACAGTTTCACCCCGAGTCCATCGATTCGGAACACGGCCGCCAGGTGCTGCGCAACTTCGTGCGTATGGTCAGCGAGCGGCGTGCCCACCGGCGCCAGATGGAGGTCGCCGAGGCCCTGCGTGCGGCCGGCGGGCCGTTGCGCCTGGGCTTCGACTGCCAGCCGCTGGCGCGCCTGCCTGACCCGCTGGACACCTTCGCCAGCCAGTTCGCCGATGCTGGCGCGGCCTTCTGGCTCGACAGCGAGCTGGCCGACCGCGGCCAGGCGCGCTATTCGCTGATGGGCGGCTGCGCACCCGGGGCGGCGCTGGTGTTCGCCTACGACGTGGAAAACCGGCAGTTGAGCATTGATGGTCCGCAAGGGCGCAGCGTGCTGAAGGGCGATTTCTTCGAGCTGATGGCGTTGGTCATGGCCCGCTTGCGTCCCGCACAGCGTCCCGACGCACCGTTTCCCTTTACCGGCGGTCTGGTGGGCTACCTTGGTTACGAACTCAAGGCCCTGACCGGCACCGACAACATCCACGTCTCGGCGCTGCCCGACGCGTTGTTCTACCTGCCGCAGAACCTGCTGGTGTTCGATCACCTGCGTGGCAAAGCCTGGCAGTGCCACCTGTGGGGCGAGCGGCTGATCCAGAAGCCGGCCCGCGAGGTCACTCGTCATCCGCCGACGCGCTTCTTTCCCGGAGCGGTGGCCGAGGCCGCGTTGGGCCTGGCCGACTGTGCCGCCACCTACCGCGAAAAGGTCGACGTCTGCCTGCGCCAGATCATCGATGGCGAGTCCTACGAGATCTGTCTGACCAACCGCGCCCGGGTGGCCTGCGCAGAGCCGCCGCTGGAGGTCTACCAGCGCATGCGGGCGATCAGCCCGGTGCCCTGCGGCGCGTTCATCGATACCGGTGACTTCGCCATCCTCAGTGCATCGCCGGAAACCTTCCTGCGCATCGACCTGGGTGGGCGCATCCTCTCCCGGCCGATCAAGGGCACCCGTCCGCGGGGCTGCAATACCGAGGTCGACCAGTCGCTGCGCCAGGACCTCGCCGACTCGAGCAAGGACCGCGCAGAGAACCTGATGATCGTCGACCTGGTGCGCCATGACCTCAATGGCATCTGCGTACCCGGCTCGGTGAAGGTGCCCCGTGCCTTCGCCATCGAGAGCTATTCCTCGGTGCATCAGCTGGTATCCACCGTGGAAGGCCAGTTGCGCGCCGACATCACCCCGTTCGCGGCGATCCGCGCCTGTTTTCCCGGCGGCTCGATGACCGGTGCGCCGAAACGCCGGACCATGGAAATCATCGACCGCCTGGAGTCCTCGGCCCGTGGCGTGTACGCCGGAGCCCTGGGCTGGATCGGCGTGGACGGTTACACCGACCTGAGCATCGTCATCCGTACTGCGGTGCTCAAGGACGGAACGGCCAGCTTCGGCATCGGCGGTGCCATCGTCGCTGCATCGGACCCGGCGGAAGAAATGCACGAGACGCTGGTCAAGGCCAGCGTGCCGTTCCACAGCATCAGGAGATAAGCCTTGGACAAGTATCTGATCGTTGGCGGCGCCGGCATCGTCGGGCGCTTTATCGCCGGCCTGCTGGCCGATGCCGGGCACGCCCCCATCATTATCGACCGTGAGCCAGCCGGACGGGCGTTCGACCAGCGGGTGATGGACGCCCTGGACCTGCCGGAGCAGGCGCCGGAACTGTTGCAGAGCGTCACCACCCTGGTGCTGGCGCTGCCCGAGGAGGTCGCCGTGCAGGTGTTGCGGCGCTACGCCCGCCTGATGCCTTCCCTGCGCTTGCTGGTCAACACGTGCTCGGTGCAGCAGCCGTTCCAGGAACATGCGGCGGTGCTACTGACTGGCGTGCCATCGTTGGGCATCAACCCGATGTTCTCGCCGACCCTGGACTGCCGCGCACGCCCGGTGCTGCTCTGCGAACGCAAGCCCGGCGCGGCGGGGGACTGGTTCGCCGTGCTGCTGGAGCGTCACGGTATGCGTGTCACGCGAATGCACCCGGAGGAACATGACCGCACCCTGGCAGTGTGCCAGACA
This sequence comes from Pseudomonas sp. Con_6, assembly GCF_059379395.1. NCBI lineage: Bacteria > Pseudomonadati > Pseudomonadota > Gammaproteobacteria > Pseudomonadales > Pseudomonadaceae > Pseudomonas > Pseudomonas sp. Con_6. Next base: position 1,614,391 of record NZ_CM182011.1, read on the forward strand.
CTGCCTCACGCGGCGGTGCTGGCCTTCGCCTTCGCCGTGCAGCGCAGCGAATGCGATCCGGCGGTGCTCGCTGCCCTGGCGCCGCCGCCGATGCAGACCTTGCTCGCTCTGGCCGCACGGATCCTGCACAACCCGCCACAAACCTACTGGGACATCCAGCGTCACAACCGCCATGGCGCCCGCCAGCGTGAATACCTGGCCAGCGGTCTCGACCTGCTGCACCAGTTCTGCCGCCACGACACCCCGGATGCCTTCACCGCCGAGCTGGACGCGGTGCGCGACTGGCTGGGACCCGGCGTGACCACGCACGGGCGTACCTGCGCGCAGCTCTTCAATCTGTTGAACATGTTTCAGGGAGAGATAAACGATGTACGAAGCGGCAAGTCCTCTGTTGTCGATGCTCAAGGACCGCAGCAAGGGGGCGACATTACTGGTGATCATGTTGCCGGTTCTGCTGGTGACCATTGATAACACCATTCTCAACTTTGCTCTGCCGCGCATCGCTGCGGCCCTCAGCCCGTCCGCTGCTGCCCAGCTGTGGATGATCGATGCCTATTCGCTGGTGCTGGCCGGGTTGCTGGTGACCATGGGCGGCTGCGGCGATCGGTTTGGCCACCGGCGCCTGCTGTTCATCGGCTGCGGCGGCTTTGCCGTGGTCTCGCTGTTGCTGGCGCTGTCGCAACAGGACTGGCAACTGATCGCCGGGCGGGCGCTGCTCGGGGTGTTCGGGGCGATGATCCTGCCAGCAACCCTGGCGCTGATCCGCGGCGCCTTCGAGGACCGCGAGGAACGCCGCGTGGCGGTGGCGGTGTGGGCTACCTGCCTGACCCTTGGTTCGGCGCTGGGGCCGTTGCTTGGCGGGGTGTTGCTGCAGTTCTTCGACTGGCCGGCAGTGTTCCTGGTGGCGCTGCCGTTCCTGCTGCCGGTGTTGCTGCTGGCGCCGTCGATCGCCGAGACCGCGCGAGAGCAGGGCGCGACGGTGGATGTCGCCAGCATCCTGCTCAGCCTGGCAGCGATGATCGGCGTGATGCTCGCCCTCAAGCATGCAGCGACCAGTGGCTTCGACGCCCAGGCCGCGCTGTGCCTGTTGGCGGGGATCGCCTGGGGCATGGCGTTCGTGCGTCGGCAACTGCAGTTGGAGCAACCGTTGTTGGACCTGCGCCTGTTCCGGCGACGGGCATTCAGCGTGTCGATCCTGGTCAACCTGGTCAGTCTTGGGTTGTTGATCGGCTTCATCTTCTTCGCCACGCAGTTGCTGCAGTTGGTATTCGGCCTGTCGCCGTTGGCGGCTTGTCTGATCCTGGTGCCGGGACAGGCGCTGGCGATATTCGCCGGGATGGCCATCGTGCCGGTGGCGCAGCGGGTAGCGCCCAACCAGCTGATCAGCGGCTGCCTGCTGCTGGCGGCGGGGGCCTTTGCGCTGATGGCGCTGGTAGAGGCCAGTGTACTGAGCCTGGGGATTGCGTTTTTGCTGCTGAATGTCAGTGTGGCGGCGATTACCACGGTGTCCAACGACCTGGTGCTGAGCAGCGTGCCGGCGCACAAGGCGGGGAGTGCGTCATCGGTCAGCGAGACGGCCTATGAGGTGGGAGTGGTGCTGGGGACGACCTTGATTGGTGGGGCTGTCGCGGCGGTGTATCGGTTGTCGCTGGAGGTGCCGGAGGGGGTGTCCGAGGCGGTGGCGACTTTGGGGGGGGCGCATGCGCTGGCGGGTGGGGAGGCGTTGGTGCAGGCGGTGAATGGCGCGTTCCGGGAAGGGGTAAGCGTGACCAGCGGGGTTGTGGCGGGGTTGGTGGTGGTGTTTGCGCTGTTGGCTTTGCGTGGTTTGCGTGGGGTTCGTGTCTGATTCTGGACCGCTTGCGCGGTGCTCGGTCTTGAGAACGTGCAAGGCCGTCCTCCTAGCTCAACAACGCCTGCAGCGTCGCCAGATCATCCGCTTCCGCCACAGGCTTGTCCTGCCGCCACCTGAGCATCCGTGGAAAGCGCACGGCGATCCCGCTCTTGTGTCGCCTGGACAGGGCGATCCCCTCGAAGGCCAGCTCGAAGACCATGCTCGGCGTCACGCTACGCACGGGCCCGAAGGTCTCGACAGTGGTCTTGCGGATAATCCCGTCGACACTGCGCATCTGGTCGTCGCTCAACCCGGAGTAGGCTTTGGCGAACGGCACCAGGCTGCGTTCCGGGGTACCCGCCGGGGTATCCCACACGGCGAAGGTGTAGTCGCTGTACAAGCTGGCCCGCCGCCCGTGGCCGCGCTGGGCGTAGATCAGCACCGCATCCACGGTGAAAGGATCGATCTTCCACTTCCACCACACCCCCATATCCTTTGTCCGGCCAACCCCGTACAGCGCTTCGCGGGCCTTGAGCATCAAGCCTTCCACGCCTAGGCTGCGGGAGGCCTCGCGCTGGCGGGCGAGGTCGGTCCAGTCGCTGGCCTCCAGTAGAGGCGAAAGCCGCAGTACCGCAACCTCGCAGGCGGCCACCACGACCTCCAGCTGACGCCGTCGCTCGACCTGCGGACGGCTGCGCCAGTCCTCGCCGGCCCATTCCAGCAGGTCGTAGGCCAGCAGGACGACCGGCGCGTCGGCGAGGATCTTCTTGCCCAACGTCTTGCGCCCGATGCGCTGCTGGAGCAGAGCGAACGGCTGCACGGCAATGGCGTCGGTGCGCCCGTCCGGCTTCCACACCAGGATCTCGCCATCCAGCACCGTGCCATCCGGCAGGCTGGCGGCCAGGGCGTGCAGCTCGGGGAAACGCTCGGTCACCAGATCCTCGCCCCGCGACCAGATCCACAACTGGCCCTCGCGCTTGACCAGTTGCGCGCGAATCCCGTCCCACTTCCACTCCGCCTGCCAGTCCTGCACCGGGCCGAGCAATGCTTCGAACTGCTCCACCGGCTGTTGCAGGGCATGGGCGAGGAAGAACGGATAGGGCTGGCCGCCCCGTTGCGCATGCTCCTCGGCGCTGGGGGCGGCGATCAGGGCGCGGTAGTCCTGCGCCGTCGGGCGATGGCCGAGGTCGGTGTAGCCCACCAGGCGCTGCGCCACCTGCTTGGCATCGATTTCGCTCAGTTGGGCGATGGCGCGGGTCACCAGGAGCTTGGATACGCCGACACGGAAGCTGCCGGTGACCAGCTTCATGCACACCAGCAGGCTGTTGCGGTCCAGTTGCGCCCACAGCGGTGGCAGGCGCTCGGCCAGCACCTGCGGGGCCAGGCCGCGCAACGGCAGCAACTGTTCCTCGACCCAGAAGGCCAGGCCGGCATCGCTGCTGTGTTCACTTTCCGGCAACAGCAGGGAAAAGGTCTCGGCGAGGTCGCCCACCGCCTGGTAGCTCTCCTCGAACAACCACTCCGGCAAGCCCGACAGACGTATCGCCAGCTCCCGCAGCAGACGGGTCGGCACCAACTGGCGTGGACGACCGCCGGCGAGGAAATACACGGCCCAGGCGGCATCCTCGGCGGGGGCCGCGCGCAAATAGTCCTGCAGCGCCTGGAGCTTGGCGTTGCTGGAGGTGGTGGCGTCCAGACGCAGGTAGAGCTCGGCGAAGGCCTTCATGTGTGCGCCTCGTGAGGGGAAGTCCTGTTGTTGTGACCGGTGCGTGGCGGAAAAGTCCGATTCGCTTCGCTATGGTTAAGCCAGGCAGCCGTAATGCCGGTCCGGTGTTTGGGTTCGATTGACCAGGGAGCACTCACGATGAAGCGGTTGCCCAGGCTGTTGCTGTGGTTGTGCCTGATCCTGCCGGCACTGGCGCTGGCCGACCAGGCCGCGGAGCCGGTCGCGACGCCGGCCAGCGCCGACCTGCGGATCGCCAACCGTGTCCTCTTCACCTTCCGCGCCACGCTGCTGGGCGAAACCCCGGCAGCCCGGGCGCAGCGCGCCGAAGCGATCATCGAGGAAGCGCTGCACGGTGACGACGAGCCGCAGGTGAGCGTCGATCCGGTAATGAACAGCCAGCTCGTCCTGCTCGGTGGACGCCGTGCCTTCATCGTCTCGACCCACGACCTGGGCCCTACCGACGTCGATACCCGGGCCCTCGCCGAGCAGGCGGCGGGCAAGCTGCGCCAGGTCCTGGCGGAAACCCGCGAGGCGCGCAGCCTGCGCTTCCTCGGCAAGGCCGCGGCGTTCGCCGCGCTGGCCACGCTGGTCTACCTGCTGCTGCTCAAGGCCGCCGGCTACAGCCGGCGCAAGCTGGGCGCGCTGTTGCCGCGACTGATGCATGACCGCGCGCGGCAGATCAAGGTGGGGCAAATGCCGCTGTTCGACCTGCACCAACTGTACCTGCTGATGGACCGCCTGGTGGGGCTGCTCTACGTGCTGCTGCTGGTGCTGTTCACCTACCAGTGGCTGAGCTACGTGCTGTCGCGCTTCCCCTACACCCGGCCATGGGGCGAGAGCCTCAACACCTACCTGCTGGACATGCTGCGCTACCTGCTGCGCGGCATGCTAGACGCAATCCCCGGGCTGGTGGTGGCGCTGATGATCTTCTTCATCGCCCGTGGCATCAGTGGCTTCACCCGGCACCTTCTGGCGCGCTTGTCGCGGCCCGGGACCCTGGGCTGGCTGACCGCGGAAACCCTGCAACCCACCACGCGCCTGACGTCCCTGGCGATCTGGCTGTTCGCCCTGGTCATGGCTTATCCCTATCTGCCGGGTTCCGGCACCGATGCGTTCAAGGGCCTGTCGGTGCTGCTCGGCCTGATGATCTCCCTCGGCGCGTCGAGTGTGGTGGGGCAGGCGGCGGCGGGCCTGATCCTGACCTATTCGCGGACCCTGAAGAGTGGCGAGTACGTGCGGGTTGGCGAGCACGAGGGCACGGTCACCGAAGTGGGCATCTTCAACACCACCATCCGCACCGGCCTGGGCGAGGTGCTGACCCTGCCCAACTCGCTGATCACCGGTTCGGTGACGCGCAACTACTCGCGGGTGGTCAAGGGCGTCGGCTATATCGTCGATACCACGGTGACCATCGGCTACGACACACCGTGGCGCCAGGTCGAGGCCATGCTGATCGAGGCGGCGCGGCGTACCGAAGGTGTGCGCGACGAGCCGCGACCCCAGGTGTTCCAGACCGGCTTGTCGGACTTCTACCCGGAATACCGCCTGGTGGCCCAGGCCGTGCCCAGCGAGCCGCGGCCACGGGCCGAGCTGCTGAGCCTGCTGCACGCCAATATCCAGGACGTGTTCAACGAATACGGGGTGCAGATCATGTCGCCGCATTACTACGACGATCCGGCCAAGGAGAAATGGGTGCCCCGCGAGCAGTGGTTCACCGCGCCGGCGCGGGCGCCGGACAAGGAGCCCTAGACGTCCGCCTCGGTCTCCACGTAGAGGTTTTCATCGCCGGTCTCGGTGACGAAGCCGCGGGCGTCAAGGCCCTGTTCCCTGAGGTAGCGCACCAGTACCTGCACCGAGCCGTGGGTGACCATCACCCGCTCGGCGCCGGTCTGTTCGATGGCCCAGAGCAGGCCGGGCCAGTCGGCGTGGTCGGAGAGTACGAAGCCCCGGTCGACCCCGCGCCGCCGCCGGGTGCCGCGCAGGCGCATCCAGCCGCTGGCGAAGGCATCGCTGTAGTCGCCAAAGCGGCGCATCCAGCTGCTGCCGCCGGCCGACGGTGGGGCGATGACCAGGGCCTGGCGCAGCAGTGGGTCGTTACGCGGGATATCGCCGGCGTATTGGGTGGGCGGGATAGGCACGCCGCCTTCGCGGTAGACCCGGTTCAGCGGCTCCACCGCGCCATGGGCGAGGATCGGGCCGAGGCTGGCATCGATACCGTGGAGGATGCGCTGGGCCTTGCCGAAGGCGTAGCAGAACAGCACGCTGGCCTTGCCCTGGGTCTGGTTGTCGCGCCACCAGGCGTTGATCTGGTTGAAGATCTCGGCCTGGGGTTCCCAGCGATAGATGGGCAGGCCGAAGGTGGATTCGGTGATGAAGGTGTGGCAGCGCACCGGCTCGAAGGGCGTGCAGGTGCCGTCGGGTTCGACTTTGTAGTCGCCGGAGGCGACCCAGATTTCGCCCTGGTGTTCGAGGCGCACCTGGGCCGAGCCGAGCACGTGGCCGGCGGGGTGGAAGCTGAGGGTGACGCCGTGGTGGTCCAGGGTCTGGCCGTAGGGCAGGGTCTGCAGGTCGATGTCGGTGCCGAGGCGGGCGCGGAGGATGCCGGCGCCGGGTTCGGCGCAGAGGTAATGGCGGTTGCCTGGACGGGAGTGATCGCCATGGCCATGGGTGATGACCGCGCGCTCCACCGGACGCCAGGGGTCGATGTAGAAATCGCCGGGCGGGCAGTAGAGACCTTCGGGGCGGGCGATGACGAGGTCCATGGCGAGGGCCGGGGGTGGTGGGCTTGTAGCGGTAGAGCGGTGATTGACTGCAGAAGTTCGAATGACGCCGCGGACCCTGTGGGAGCGGGTCCGCGTCGTGCTTTCAGGGCTGGTCGGGACGGACGAATTACTTTCCGGGCACCAGTGTCAGACGCTTGCTGCCGTAAACGCGCTCATGGTTCTGTCCCTGCAACGGCACGCTCTGGTACTGCCCGCGGAACCAGGCATCCAGCCCGTTGGCGAACTGCGGACTGGCCGGGTTGCCGGACTGGCCGCTGCTGCTCAGCACCTGCAACGGCTCGACCTGGCCGAAATCCACCACCATGCGCTGCGCCGGCGCCAGGCTGGTCTTGAAGTTCTGGCCCCAGGCGAACGGCGAGGCGTTCAGGGTACTGTGGTCACCGCCAGTGGCCTGGGCTCGGCGATCATGCTTGTCGCCGATGCCGAACAGATTGGCCACCGGCCACTGGTACTGGTGCAGACGACCCCACTGCCAGCTGCGCCGGTCCGCGCCCATCTCCTTCTCACCCGCACTGATGGCCGCGGCCAGACTGCGGGCGAGGATGGTCGGCTTGTCTTCCAGCGCAGGCGTGCTGCGGTCATCCCAGAACGGGCTGTCGTCACGCCCCAACAGATGGTCGGCCTGGGCTGAATAGGACAGCCGCGCGTTGGCGACGAAGGCCTGCCACGCCGGTCCGGATTCCGGGCCCAGTTCGTCGAGGAAGGTCAGGCGCGTGCTTTCCTGCAGGAACAACTCGTAGATCGCTGCGTCCGCCGAGGTCTGGCTCAGACGGCCGTCGAAGGCCATCAGCCGCGTGTAGGCCTCGCGGGCCTTGGCCTTCTGCTCGGCTGGCAGGGCCTCGATGGCCTTCTTCAGCGCCTGGGCCATGCCCGGTGCCTCGAACATCGCCTTGAGCTTGCCGGCGAACAGAGTGGTCTGGTCGTTCTGCATGGCGATCAGGCTGCGCGCGTCATGCTTGCCATTGCCGGCCAACTGGGCAAGGCGCTCGGCACGCTCCGGGTAGGACCAACTGTTGGACAACTGCATGCCGTAGCCCCGTGGCGCACTGCGCTGGGCGGCATTGCCCAGCCAGCCTTGCGGCGGGTCCTGGTCGTAGGGGTGGAGCATGGCGTCGGCGTAACCGTCCCAGTCGTAGCGGCTTTCCCAACCCGGCGAGGGTACCAGGCCCTGGCCTTCGCGGCGGTTGGGGTAGCGCCCGGTCAGTTGCCAGCCGACATTGCTGGCATCGGCGAAGACCATGTTCAGCGGTACCGCGCCGATTTCCCGGGCAGCGTCGAAGGCGCGCTCGACGTTACGCGCCCGCGACAGGTCGAAGAATGCATCCAGGCTCTTGTCGCCCTTGAGTTCGGGCATCTTCAGGGCCAGGCCGAGACCGCCCTGGGCGCCGGTGAGCAGGGCGCCGTGGCCGGTTTCGTAGATCACCTCGCGCTGTGCGCCACGGCCCTTGATGAAATAGGTTTCGTTGCGTACCCGCGCATTTTGCCAGCGGCCGTCCACCTCGTACTGCACCTGGCTGCCCTGGCGCCGTAGTTTCTCCAGGTACAGGTCCTGGTTGTCGCCCATGGCAGTGCTGCCGCTCCAGGCCAGGGCGCCGTTGAAGCCGGAAAGGATCATCGGCAGGCCGGGCAGGCTGAAGCCGGCGGCCTGGTACCTGGTCGTGCGGATCTGTACCGGGCTGAGCGCCCAGGCACCCTGGTTGTCGCTGGCCAGCAGGCTCTTGCCACTGCGGCTGCGCTGCGGGGCTATGGCCCAACTGGCCGAATTGGCGCTGCCCAGCACATTGAACGCCGCCAGTTGTTCGCTGACCGCCGCCACTGGCGCCAGGCCAGCGAACTGATTGAGTGCGACGCCTTTGAGCTTGGCCGCCTCGGCCTCGTTGAGCGGTTCGTCCGGGTAGTTCGGCAGCAGCCAGGCGAGCTTGTCGGCACCGACCTTCTGCGCCAGGGTCAGGGCGCCGATCTCTTCCTGCAGGTTGACCGACTGGCTGAAGCTGTACAGGGCGAAGACCAGCGCCGAGTCCTCGGCCTTCCAGTATTCCGGACGGTAGCCGGCCACTGGCGACGGCAACTTGTCGCGGTAGCGGAACAGGTAGGCGTTGACGCCGCGGGCGTACACCTCGAAGAAGCGCTTCAGGCGTGGCGAGGCGTCGGCGTAGAGCTGGTTGGCGCTCTGGCGCAGGTTGGCGGCGCGCATGAAACGGTCGACTTCCAGCGCGTCGGCGCCGGCCATCTCCGACAGGCGCCCCTGGGCCAGCAGGCGCATGCCGAGCATTTGTCCGATGCGGTCGGAGGCGTGCACATAGCCGAGGGTGAACAGGGCGTCATGGAAAGAACTGCTTTCGATCAGCGGCAGGCCCTGAGGACTGCGCCGTACCGAGACGTTCTGCGCCAGGCCCTTGAGCGGCTGCACCCCGACGGTGGGCGGCACGCTGTCGGCGTAGTTGCCGGTCTGGCAACCGGCGAGGCCGAGCGCGGCCGCGGCGACGCCGAGGCGAAGACGGGAAAGGGAAAAGGCTGGCGAGGCCATGGCGAAGCTCCTGCAAGGGGGTGGCGGCGAAAGGCGCTACGTTAGTGAGCGCAATGGCACCACGCAAGCAGGGGCGGGCGCTTTATTTTCAAAGCGCCACACCGGTCGTCGGGCTTATTTCTGCGGCGGATTGATCTTGTCGACCAGCGCGTAGGCACGCTGGGTCGCAGGACGTGCCTGAATACGCTCGAACCAGGCCTTCAGATGGGGGAAATCGTTCAGGTCCTGCTGCTGGAAGCTATGCGGCACGATCCACGGATAGATGGCCATGTCGGCGATGCTGTAGGCCTCGCCGGCGACGAACGGTCGGTCGGCCAGGCGCTTGTCGAGCACGCCGTACAGGCGCGCGGTCTCGTCGACGTAGCGCTTGATCGCGTAGGGCACCTTCTCCGGCGCAAAGCGGTTGAAGTGATGATTCTGCCCGGCCATCGGGCCGAGGCCGCCCATCTGCCAGAACAGCCATTGCAGGGCTTCCTGGCGACCGCGCAGGTCCTGGGGCAGGAACTGTCCGGTCTTTTCGGCGAGGTAGAGCAGGATCGCGCCGGATTCGAACAGCGACAGCGGCTGGCCGTCCGCCGTGTCGTTGTCGACGATGGCCGGAATGCGGTTGTTGGGGGCGATCTTCAGGAAGTCGGCGGCGAACTGTTCGCCCTTGCCGATATTGATGGGGTGGATCCGGTAGGGAAGGCCGGTCTCCTCAAGGAACAGCGTGATCTTGTGGCCGTTGGGGGTGGTCCAGTAATACAGATCGATCATGAGGCGCTCCGTCAGGAGACGGCGGCACGTGTTGGGCCGCCGTCGGTCTGCCGCGCTCGGGCGCAGCGGTCAGCGTAATGGATATCACAAAGCCAGACCGCTGTTACAGGGCGACACACTCAGGCGCCGTGGCACTTCTTGAATTTCTTCTCGCTGCCGCACGGGCACGGATCGTTGCGGCCGACGTCCTTGAGGGCGTTGCGCACCGGCTCCTGGTGGCCGTGGTTGCAGTGCGGGCCATGCACGTGGCCGTGGTCATGGTCGTGGTGGTGATGGTCGTGATCGTGGTTGCAGTCAGGACCGTGGACGTGGGGTTGCTGGCTCATTGCGGGTTACTCCGGGACAAAATCGCCGGGGATTATCTCACCCCTGCGCGACAAGTGCAGGTCGCGGGCAAAGAATAATCCGGTGCGCAGGGTGCCTTCGAGACGGTAGTGCAGCGGTGTGTGCTGACGCAGCAGCCTGGCCAGTGGCTTGAGGTGCTGCCAGAGGTTGGTGCGTACCTCGACCTTGAAGGTACGCTGGTCGTTGGCGTCGACCTGGAACCACTGCTCGCTATCGCCTTCGGCCAGCAGCAGGTTCTCCAGGTGCACCGCGTAACTGAGGCCGCGGACCTGCAGGGTGCTGTCGTTGGGGTTGTCGAGACGGAAATGAAGGATGAAGCGCTGCTGCATCAGGCGCGCCTTGACCGTTTCCACCCGCACCAGATGCAACTGCGGTTCGCGCCAGTCGTCATCGAAGCTGCTGGCACAGCCCGCCAGGCTCAGCACCAGGCTGAGCAGGACAAGGCGCGCCAGCGTTGGCATGGGTCAGGCGCCTACATAGCTCGAACAGCACTTCTTGAATTTCTGCCCGCTGGCGCAGGGGCAGGGGTCGTTGCGGCCAGCCTTGAGGCCCACGGTCGGGTCGATGAAGTACCAGCGGCCCTGGTTCTGCACGAAGGCCGAGCGTTCGCGGTGGCTGTGCTCGCCGTCGAGGTCGTGCCAGCGCGCGGTGAAGGTGACGAAGGCATGTTCGGGCTGGCCACCGAACACTTCCGCCGATTCCACCTCGAGGCCGAGCCAGGTGCTCTGCGCGCTCCAGGCGGCGATGCCCTGGCGGTCGAGGCCGGCCTGTTGCACCGGCAGGGTGGTAGCCACCAGGTAGTCCACCAGGCCCAGCACGTAGGCGCTGTAGCGCGAACGCATCAGGGTCTGGGCGTCCGGGGCCGGATGGCCGGCATGATAATGCCCGCAGCAGGCGTCCAGCAGGTTGCCGCTGCCGCAGGGACAAACCGAAACACTCATCGCGTCACCACCAGTACTTGCCGAAGTTTTGCGGATTGGCCCAGAACTTGGCATTGAGCCAGTCCGGGACCTGTTTGTAGTCGCGCAGATCGTAGGTGTACAGGCCAAGCACCTGGTCCTCGCGCTGGAAACGTTCGTTGGCCTGCAGGGCCAGGGCGTAGAAGTCGGTGTCGCCCCAGCCGCTGGCAGCCAGGTCCGCGAGCACGGCGATCCGGCTGGCATTCAGGTTGCGGATGCCTCCCACCAGTTCCAGGCCGTTGCGCTTGGGCAGGTGCTCCAGGCAATCCACCAGCAGGGCCAGGTCGTAGCGCTTGCTGGCCAGCTCCGCCGGCAGCGGGCCGGGTGCGGCGACGTCGATGCTGGCCTGCGGGTGCGCCGCGGCGAAGGCGTCGAGGGCGGGAAAACGTGCACCCACCAGCAGCAGGCGTTGCGGGGCATGGTGTTCGAGCAGCGCCGCCAGGGCCTGTTGCGGCGTGCGCGAAGAAAAGCTTTCGGTCATCGAAATTCCTCATCTGATCCCGCCAAGACTAGCGGGCAACACGCCCAAGGCAAAGGGGCGTCATGGCTTATTGCTGGCGGAGATGGTTTCACGGGTCTTTACTGCGATTGATCGGTTTCGCACCGAATTCCCCCCATGGAGAAGCAACAGATGAGCATAGTTCGCACAGCTTTACCTCTGGTTCTGCTGACCAGCGTATTGACTGGTTGTGCAGGTTTGCAAAAAACCGACTGGCCGAAGTGTGCAGCCGTCGGGGGCGTCGGCGGCGCCGCGCTGGGCGCGATCGAGAGCAGCAGTTGGGCCGGTTGGGGCGCCGTTGTCGGCGGCACCATGGCCGCAGCGTACTGCTGGGTGCATGGCGACGGCGATGAAGACGGCGATGGTGTGCCGGACAGTCGCGACAAGTGCCCTGGCACTCCGCGTGGCGTCCAGGTCGATGCCACTGGTTGCCCGCTTGCGCCGCCAGCGCCGCCGCCTGTGGTAGAAGAAGTGGTGGTGGTGAAAGAGGAAACCATCGTCATCCGTGACGTGCACTTCCACTTCGATTCGGCCAAGCTGACCAAGAGCGACGAGCAGCGCCTGGACACCATCGCCGAGCGCCTGCGCAAGGAACAGTCCAACGTCCGCCTGACCGTGACCGGGCACACCGACAGCGTCGGTTCCGATGCGTACAACAAACGCCTCTCGGAGAAACGTGCGCATTCCGTTGTCGAGTACCTGATCCACAAAGGTGTGCCACGGGCGGAGTTCGTTTCGGTGACCGGCATGGGTGAAAGCCAGCCTGTGGCCGACAACAAGACGGCCGAAGGGCGTGCGCAGAACCGTCGTACCGAGATCACGATCGAGCGTTGAAAACCTTGCGGCCCGTGGCTTGTGAAGTGCCACGGGCCGGTCTTTACTCCTGTGGGACTGGTACAAGCCGGTAACACAGGAGCATTTCCCAATGACCGTACTTACCAAGGTCGCGCTGCCCATGTTGTTGGCGGCTGGCCTGCTCTCAGGATGTGCAACCCACAGCGACGGCAGTGCGCCGCTCAACCAGCACAACTGGCCGATCTGCAGCCTGCTCGGCGGGCTGGTCGGTGGTGGCCTCGGCGCCATCGAAAGCTCGGCTTGGGCGGGCGGCGGCGCGGCAGCCGGTGTCATCGCCGGTGGGTTGATCTGTTTTGCCCAGGATGGCGACGAGGACGGTGACGGGGTATTCGACCGCCGCGACCACTGCCCGGGTACGCCGAAGGGCACGCCGGTGGAACACAATGGCTGCCCGACGCCACAGTATCCGCCGGTCCAGCCGGTGGCCGAACCGGAGGCGACACCTGCCGAAGTCATTACCCTCAGTGACCAGGGCAACGTGCTGTTTGCCTTCGACTCCGCCGAACTCACCGCAGCCGCCCAGCAGCAGTTGCAGGGGCTCGTGGAAAAACTGAGCAACCCGCAGGTGCGCACCATCCGTGTGGTCGGGCATACCGACAGCAAGGGCACCGATGCCTACAACCAGGGGCTGTCCGAGCGTCGCGCGGCGAGTGTCGCCAAGTACCTGATCAATGCTGGCATCTCGCCGCAGAAGGTCAGCAGCGAGGGTCGCGGCGAGATGGAGCCAGTGGCCGACAACGAAACCGACGAAGGGCGTGCTCAGAACCGCCGGGTCGAGCTGCACCTCAATTGATCGACGGTGCGTCAGCGGCTATGGTGGCGGTCTGTCTCCGGGCGGGCTGCCACGGCTGACGCGAACCATTGAAGAGGTAAGGCAATGAAAGGCTTGCTGGGATTCTTCAAGGCCCTGACCGTGGTGTTCTGGTGGGTGGTGCTGGTCAATCTGCTGATTCCCGCAGAGCGACCCTTCCACCAGATGATCAATCTGGCCGGGGCGGCGTTGCTGGGGCTGCATGTGCTCGAAGTGCTGTTCTACAACGGTCGCCTGCGCGAGCGCAGCCACCGCTGGTTTGACCGCCTGCAGATTCTGCTGGTGGGCATCTTCCATATTCTTTCCATCCCCGCACCCCGCAAGGAAGTACCGCATGCGTAAGCTGATGCTGTTGACCGCGTTGTTCAGCCCGCTGGTGCTGGCCGATTCCCTGAGCGTGGCACCCCATTCGGTGCTGCGCCTGGCGAACAAGGCCAGTGTCGTTCACCTGGAGCAACTGGACGTGGCGGATTCCGCCACCCTGGTGCTGCCGGCCAGCCTGGTGGAACTGAAGGTCGACCAACTGACGCTGGGGCGTGATGCACGGATTTCCGTGGTGTCGGCTGATGATCCGCTGCGCATCGAAGTGGTCCGGGCACAACTGGCCGAGGGTAGCCTGATCACGGCGACCGGTTCGGCGGGCAACTACCAGCGCGCGGCCCGGCCGGGGCGCAGCCTGGACTTGCGTTTGCGTGCGTTGCAGGCGCCGCTGCTGAGCATCGATGCTCGAGGTGGTGCTGGTGCGCCGGGGTATGCCGGCCTGGATGGCGGCAATGGCGAGGCCGGTGGCTGCACCTGGGGTTCGGCCAGCCGCGGCGCCAATGGCGATGATGGTGGCAATGGACATGACGGTGCGGCGGGCGGTCGTGTGCATCTGGCGTTGCCGGCGGATTATCCGGCGGAGCAGATCAAGGTGCGTCTCGATGGCGGCGCGCCGGGTGTGGCGGGAGCGCCTGGCAAGGCGGGGCAGGGTGGGGCGAGCAAGGGCTGCCTGGTGTATCGCACCGAGGCCGGGGCGAATGGCCGGCCTGGGGTGGCGGGACAGCCGGGGATGGCGGGGGCGGCTGGAGAGTTGAGCGTTCAGCGCCTTTGATGGTGTTCTTCAGGGCCTCATCGCTGGCAAGCCAGCTCCCACACGAACCCTGTGGGAGCTGGCTTGCCAGCGATGAGGCCCTGAAGGTCAGAATGAAAGCCTGGAAGCCGCCACCAGCACCACGGCAATCCCCAGCAGCAGGTTGATCCCCACCATCTTGCGGATCCGCCCTAGTGCCGCAGCTCCCGCCGCCCAGTCACCCGCCTCCACCGCCTTGCGCAACTCCGGCAGCAACAGGCTCTGGATGCGCATGAACAGCGCGAACATCGCGATCCCGCCACCGATCATCACCTGTACATGGCGCGGCGCCGTGTCCAGGGTGCCGAAGTGCATATGCAACATGCCGACACCACTCACCGCCAGGACCAGGATCGAGATCCACACCCAGCTGAAAAAACGCGGAAACACTTCCAGCCACAACTGCAGGCGGGCCGGGCCTTCGAGCACCGTGGCGGCCGCCGGGCGCAGGACCATCCAGGCGAAGAACATGCCGCCCACCCACACCAGGGCGGCCAGGACATGCAGGCTATAAGGAAGGGCAAAGGCGGTCATCGGGCACTCCAGTCAGCGCAAAGGACAATTGGCGGGTATGATAGCCGCCTCATCGAAAACACTGAAAATATATCCAGCCCTCCACGGGCGCCCGAGACCATGATCAGCAACGAACTCAAGTCCCAGATTCAGGGCGCCTACTCGCGTTTTCTCGAAGCCAAGAGCCTCAAGCCACGCTATGGCCAGCGCCTGATGATCGCCGAAGTCGCCAAGGTGCTGGGCGACATCGACGTCGATGACGAAGGCCGGCGCAGCGGCGACCCCGCCGTGGTCGCGGTGGAAGCCGGTACCGGTACCGGCAAGACCGTGGCCTACAGCCTGGCCTCGATCCCCGCGGCCAAGGCCGCCGGCAAGCGCCTGGTGATCGCCACCGCCACCGTCGCCCTGCAGGAACAGATCGTGTTCAAGGACCTGCCGGACCTGATGCGCAACAGCGGTCTGAACTTCAGCTTCGCCCTGGCCAAGGGGCGCGGCCGCTACCTGTGCCTGTCCAAGCTCGACCTGCTGCTGCAGGAAGGCCATGCGCAGAGCGCCACGGCGCAGCTGTTCGAGGAAGAAGGCTTCAAGATCGAGGTGGATGAAGCCAGCCAGAAGCTGTTCAACAGCATGATCGAGAAGCTTGCCGGCAACCGCTGGGATGGCGACCGCGACAGCTGGCCCACGGCCCTGGAAGACCAGGACTGGGCGCGGGTGACCACCGACCACAGCCAGTGCACCGGCCGCCACTGCCCCAACTTCGGCCAGTGCACCTTCTACAAGGCCCGCGAAGGCATGGGCAAGGTCGACGTGATCGTCACCAACCACGACATGGTCCTCGCCGACCTGGCCCTGGGCGGCGGCGCCGTGCTGCCGGACCCGCGCGACACCATGTACGTGTTCGACGAAGGCCACCACCTGCCGGACAAGGCCATCGGCCACTTTGCCCACTACAGCCGCCTGCGCTCCACCGCCGACTGGCTGGAAACCACGGCGAAGAACCTGACCAAGCTGCTGGCGCAGAACCCGTTGCCGGGCGACTTGGGCAAGTACATCGAGCAGGTGCCGGAACTGGCCCGCGAGATCAAGAACCACCAGCAATTCATGTTCGCCGCGTGCGAACAGGTAGCCGACTTCCGGCCCGGCGAGGATGCCGAAGGCCGCGAGCGTCCGCGCTACCGCTTCGTCGGCGGGGTGGTGCCGGAGCACATCCGCGAGATCGGCATCGAGCTGAAGAAGGGCTTCGCCCGTCTCAACGACCTGTTCACCCGCCTGGCCGACCTGCTCAAGGAAGGCATGGATGGCGAGAACAACATCGGCATCGCCAGCCACCAGGCCGAGGAGTGGTACCCGCTGTTCGGCACCCTGCTGACCCGTGCCCAGGGCAACTGGGAGCTGTGGACCGCCTTCACCGCCGAGGACCCGGAAGACAGCCCGCCCATGGCGCGCTGGCTGACCCTGGCCGAAAGCGGCGCGCTGTTCGACATCGAGGTCAACGCCAGCCCGATCCTGGCCGCCGAGATGCTGCGGCGCAACCTGTGGAACGTGGCCCACGGCGCCCTCGTCACCTCGGCGACCCTGACCGCGCTGGGCACCTTCGACCGTTTCCGCATGCGCTCCGGCCTGCCCAAGGCGGCGGTCACCGCGGTGGTGCCGAGCCCGTTCCACCACACCGATGCCGGTGTGCTGCGGGTCCCCGACCTGCGCGCCGATCCGCGGGATGCCGCCGCCCACACCGCAGCGATCATCCGCGACCTGCCGGAACTGGTGGAAGGATCGCGCGGTTCGCTGGTGCTGTTCTCCTCGCGCAAGCAGATGCAGGACGTGTTCGACGGCCTTGACCGCGACTGGCGCAAGCAGGTGTTCATCCAGGGCAACCTGTCCAAGCAGGAGACCCTCAACAAGCACAAGGCGCGGGTCGATGGTGGCGATTCCAGCGTGCTGTTCGGCCTCGCCAGCTTCGCCGAGGGTGTCGACCTGCCGGGGGCCTACTGCGAGCACGTGGTGATCGCCAAGATCCCCTTCGCCGTGCCGGATGATCCGGTGGAAGCGGCGCTGGCCGAGTGGATCGAGGCCCGTGGCGGCAACCCGTTCATGGAGATCGCCGTGCCGGATGCCTCGCTCAAGCTGATTCAGGCCTGCGGCCGGCTGCTGCGTACCGAGGAAGACCGCGGCATCATCACCTTGCTGGACCGCCGCGTGGTTACCCAGCGCTATGGCAAGGCTATCCTCAACGCGCTGCCGCCGTTCCGTCGGGAAATTTCCTGAAGGTTCGTGCGCTCCCACATGCACAATCTTTTCCATTTGCTGCTGTCTATCACCGGAACCAAGGGCTTTCAAAGCCCCTCAAGGAGAACTCCAGCCCCATGTTGCGCCGTACCCTTCCTGCCGCCTTCCTGCTGATGCTCAGCCAGCCCCTGCTGGCCGCCCAACAGACGCTGTTCAACTTCGTGCGCCCGGCCTCGGTGGTCAACGTGGCGACCGGGGATGCCAGCCTGCCGCAGTACAACGCGGAGCAGACGGCCGAGGGCGAGGTGCTGCGCCGCGTGGTGTTCAACCCGGCACAGCGTCCCAACCTGCGCATGAGCCCGCAGACCGGCGTGTGGGACTGGTCGGCGCAGAAGGCCCTGACCCTGCGCCTGCAAAGCGGCATGGACTGGGCCCTGACGGTCAACGTCACGATTGAAAGCAGCGATGGCAAGACCCTCACCAGCCGCATCGACCTGCCCGCAGGTCCGGCGCAGACCGTGGTCATCCCGCTGCAGGCCAGTTCGCCGCTGAGCCACGGCATGCGCGCCGGCCCGCCGATGCCCTGGACCCATGAAGGCCAGCGGGTGCTGGTTGCCAGCAGCGGTGGCGAGCTGGACCTGAGCCAGGTCACCTCCGTGACCCTGTCGATGAACCAGCCCAACGTGGCCCAGAGCGTGCTGATCGAGAAGATCAACCTGCAGGACGACGACAACCTGGTGAATGCCGCCTACACCGGGCTGATCGACGGCTATGGCCAGTTCAGCCGCGGGCGCTGGCCGGAAAAGGTCGGCAACGACGAACAGCTGAAAAGTGCCGCCGGCAAGGAACAGCAACAGCTCAAGACCTGGCTGGCCGAGCGCCAGAAGCAACCGCTGGACCGCTTCGGTGGCTGGACCGGTGGACAGACCTTCGATGCCAAGGGCTTCTTCCGCACGGTCAAGCGCGACGGCCGCTGGTACCTGGTGACCCCGGAAGGCCATCCGTTCTATTCCCTCGGCGTCAACGCGGTGAACGACGAGCCCGGCCGCACCTACGTGGCCGGCCGCGAGACCATGTTCAGCGAACTGCCGGCCGCCGATTCGCCATTGGCGGCGTTCTACGGCGAGGGCAACAACAACGACGGCAATGCCTCGTCCAAGGGCCGCGGTTTCAACCAGGGCCGCTGGTTCGACTTCTATGCCGCCAACCTCGAACGCAGCTACGGCACGCCGTGCGCGAAAACCGCGACCGAGCCGTGCCCGGCGGTCAGCATCGATGCCACCCGCTGGCAGACCCACACCCTCGACCGTCTGCAGGCCTGGGGTTTCAATACCCTGGGCAACTGGAGCGAGCCGAGCCTGGAGAAAGCGCAGCGAGTGCCTTACACCCTACCGCTGGCCATCGTCGGTGATTACGCCAGCATCAGCACCGGTATGGACTGGTGGGGCGCCATGCCCGACCCGTTCGATCCGCGTTTCGCCATGGCCACCGAGCGTGCCGTGGCCATCGCCGCCCGCGATCACCGCGACGATCCGTGGCTGATCGGCTACTTCGCCGACAACGAGTTGGCCTGGGCTGCCCCCGGTGATGACCCCAAATCCCGCTATGGCCTGGCCTATGGCACCTTGCGCCTGACCACCGATGTCCCGGCCAAGCGCGCCTTCCTCAAGCAACTGCGTGACAAGTACCGCAACCAGGAAGGCCTGTCCAAGGCCTGGGGCATCCAGCTGAGCGCCTGGGAACTGATGGAAGACCCTGGCTTCGAGCCGCCGCTGCCGAGTCCGGAGCACCCGGAGATCGAGGAAGACTTCAAGCATTTCCAGCGCTCCTTCGCCGATGCCTACTTCAAGACCATCTCCGATGCCTTGAAATGGCACGCGCCGAACCACCTGCTGCTGGGCGGCCGTTTCGCCGTCACCACTCCGGAAGCCGTGGCGGCCTGCGCTCAGTACTGCGATGTGCTGAGTTTCAACTTCTATACGCCCAAACCCCAGGACGGTTACGACTTCGCCCAGTTGCGCGCGCTGGACAAGCCGATCCTGGTCTCCGAGTTCCACTTCGGCTCCCGCGATCGCGGGCCGTTCTGGCCGGGGCCGATGGAAGTCGCCCGCGAGGAAGACCGCGGTCCGGCCTACGCCGCGTTCCTCAAGGCGGCGCTGGCTGAGCCTGCCATCGTCGGCGCGCACTGGTTCCAGTTGTTCGACCAGCCGGCCAGCGGGCGCCTGCTCGATGGCGAGAACGGTCATTTTGGCCTGGTGGGCATCACCGATGTGCCGTACCAGGGCTTCATTGAGCAGGTGCGCAAAGCGAACCTGGCGGTCGAGAAGGAGATCGTCGGGACGGCGCACAAGCCGGAAGGCGAATCACCTGAGTGATCCCTCCTTTTCCTTGTGGGAGCGCAACCTGCGGGAGCCATGCTACCTACATGAATAGTGGTCATTGTCCGACCCGCGTCTGTTCCCAAATCCCTCGCGGGCTGAAACAATGCCCGCCACTTTTCAGACAGGTCGTTCAGGAGTCGCCGGGTGCAGATTCAGGGTCATTTCGAGCTCAAGTTCGAAGCGGTGCGCGAGGCCTTCGCGGCCCTCTTCGACGATCCCCAGGAGCGCGGCGCGGCGTTGTGCATCCAGGTTGGCGGCGAGACGGTGCTGGACCTCTGGGCCGGTACCGCGGACAAGGACGGCCAGGAGGCCTGGCACAGCGACACCATCGCCAACCTGTTCTCCTGCACCAAGCCGTTCGCTGCAGTCACCGCCTTGCAACTGGTGGGCGAGGGCAAGCTGCAACTGGATGCCCCAGTGGCCCGCTACTGGCCCGAGTTCGTCCAGGCTGGCAAGGACAACGTGACCCTGCGCCAACTGCTTTGCCACCAGGCCGGCCTGCCGGCGATCCGCGAGCTGTTGCCCGCCGAAGCGCTGTACGACTGGCAGGCCATGGTCGATGCCCTGGCCGCCGAGGCGCCATGGTGGACGCCCGGCACCGCCCATGGCTACGCAGCGATCACCTATGGCTGGCTGGTTGGCGAGCTGATCCGCCGCGCCGATAGTCGTGGCCCGGGGGAGTCCATCGTCGCCCGCACGGCCAAGCCGTTGGGCCTGGACTTCCATATAGGTCTGGACGATGCCGAATTCCACCGCGTCGCCCATATCGCCCGGGGCAAGGGCAACCTCGGTGATGCTGCGGCGCAGCGCCTGCTCAAGGTCACCATGACCGAGCCCCAGGCCCTCTCGACCCGCGCCTTTACCAATCCGCCGGCGATCCTCACCAGCACCAACAAGCCGGAATGGCGGCGCATGCAGCAGCCCGCAGCGAATGGTCACGGCAATGCCCGCAGTCTTGCCGGCTTCTACGCCGGCCTGCTCGACGGCAGCCTGTTGGAGTCGGACCTGCTCGACGAACTGACCCGCGAACACAGCCTGGGCGAGGACAAGACCTTGCTGACCCAGACCCGATTCGGCCTCGGTTGTATGCTCGACCAGCCTCAGGTGGCCAACGCTACCTTTGGCCTCGGCGCACGCGCCTTCGGTCATCCGGGGGCAGGTGGCTCGGTTGGTTTCGCCGACCCGGAACACGATGTTGCCTTCGGCTTCGTCACCAACACGCTGGGCCCTTACATCCTCATGGACCCCCGCGCGCAGAAACTGGTGCGGGTCCTGGCGACCTGCCTTTGATCGGCTGACCCTGTACTCGGGGCTAGCGTTGGCTATTCTGCAACCACTTCATTCATATTTTTCTTTCATTTTCATGGTGTATCGCTGATGTCTTCACATAAAACCTTAGCTCTTGCCCTGTGCCTGGCCATCACCGGCTGCGCCCAGCATCCCCAGAACGACAGCGCCGACAGCGGTAGCAGCTGGTGGCCATTCGGTTCGGACAAGGTCGCCGACAAGGAAGTGAAGGACGCCGTCAACGAGAAAGTCGCCAAGACCGAGGCCAAGGCAGAAGCCAAGTCCGAGGGCGGTAGCTGGTGGTGGCCTTTTGGTGGTAGCGATGACAAGGCCGGCGAGAAGACCGCCGCGGTGCCGAAGATCGACACCAAAGCCACCCAGGCCTGGCTGGACAGCTACGAACCGAAGCTGCGCGAAGCGATCAAGGACAGCAAGCTGGAGCTGGAGCGCCGCGAAGACGTGCTGGTGGTGACCCTGCCGGTGGACAGCGGCTACAACCCGGACCGCCCGGCGATGCTCCTGCCGATTTCCCTGGCGCCGATCACCCGGGTCGCCAAGCTGGTCGAGACCGACACCAAGACCGCCGTGCTGATCCTCGGCCATGCAGACAGCAGCGGTGCCGCTGCGGCCAATCAGAAGCTCAGCCTGGAGCGCGCGGCATCGGTCTCGGCGATCTTCCGCCTCAGTGGCCTGCAGCGCGACCGTCTGAACCTGCGTGGCATGGGCTCGGTGGCACCGCGTGCCGCCAACGATAGCGCGCAAGGCCGTTCGCTGAACCGTCGTGTGGAAATGATCCTGACCCCGCAAGCGACCATGGTCGCCCTGGTCGCCAAGTACCAGCAGCCGACGCCGAGCCCGGCCGAACTGGTCGCGGTGCAGGACGTCAAGCCGGCTGCGGCAAAACCAGTGGCCAAGGCGGCAGCCAAGGCTCCGGCCAAGGCCGCTACGGCGAAGAAAGCAGCCCCGGCGAAAACCGCCGCGGCCCCGAAAAAAGCGGCTCCAGCCAAACCGGCTGCGAAAAAAGCCGAGCCCGCGGCGAAGAAGGTCGCGGCCAACAACAGCCCTGCGAAGACCAACTGATCCTCTCAAGGAACGCTGTAGATGACTCAATCCCTGGCTGATATGCGCCGTGACTACACCCGTGATGGACTGGCCGAGGCGCAGGCCCCGGCCGAGCCTTTCGGTCTGTTTCACCAATGGTTCGCTGATGCGGTGAAAACCGAACAGGCGCCGGTGGAGGCCAATGCCATGACCCTGGCCACCGTCGACGTGCAGGGCCGGCCGCACTGCCGAGTCCTGCTGCTCAAGGGCCTGGACGAACACGGCTTCACCTTCTTCACCAACTATGAGAGCGCCAAGGGACAGCACCTTGAGGCCAACCCCTACGCTGCCATGACCTTCTTCTGGCCTGCGCTGGAACGTCAGGTACGGATCGAAGGGAAGGTGGTTAAGGTGTCGCCGGAGGAATCCGATGCCTATTACCAGGTGCGCCCGCTCGGCAGCCGCCTGGGCGCCTGGGCATCACCGCAGAGCCGGGTGATCGCCGATCGTGGCGAGTTGGAGGGCTTGCTCAAGGCCACCGAGCAGCGTTTCAGCGACAGCCAGCCACATTGCCCTGAACATTGGGGCGGTTACCGCCTGCTGCCGGAGCGCATCGAGTTCTGGCAGGGGCGTGCCAGCCGTCTGCATGACCGTCTCAATTACCGTCTCGATCAGGGGGCGTGGGTGCGCGAGCGTCTCGCCCCCTAAGTCCTATAGCCTGCGGCCTCGCGTTCCAGCCAGGCCGCCAGCTCCTTCCGTTTGACCTTCTGCGCCCTGGCGGCGTCCAATCGTTGCAGCATGAACGCGCGCTTGCTTTCGTCCTTGCCGGCAAAGGACAAGGCCAGGTCGCGGTCGGTCCAGCGACGGATCCGCACATACAGCCAACCGTGGAAATACAGGCCGGCCACGGTGGTGATGGCGATGATGAAGTAATCCATGTCTATTCTTGTTCCCAAGTCTTCTGAAGGTTCAGGGCCTGCCGCCTGTACTGAAGCTGAATGGAAGCAATTTTTCCCTGGGCGTATCGTGACAGTCGTCAATGCGCGCAGTCTAATGAGCACCTGTCTTTAAGGAGATGATCCTATGCGTAAATCTGTACTGCTGGTTGCATCGTTCACCACGATGTCGTTGCTGCTGGGCGGTTGTGCCTCCAACCTGTCCGGTGATTCCTATTCCCGGGACGAGGCGCGTCGCGTGCAGACCGTGCGCATGGGCACCATCGAATCCCTGCGTCCGGTGAAGATCGAAGGCACCAAGACCCCGATCGGCGGTGGCGCCGGCGCGGTCGTCGGTGGTGTCGCCGGTAGTGCCATCGGTGGCGGTCGCGGCAGTATCGTTGCGGCGGTGATCGGTGCGGTCGCCGGTGGCCTGGCGGGTTCCGCCGCCGAAGAAGGCCTGACCCGTACCCAGGGCGTGGAAATCACCGTGCGTGAAGACGACGGCAGCATGCGCGCCTATGTGCAGCAGGTTCAGGAAAACGAGATTTTCCGGGTCGGTGAGCGCGTGCGCATCATGACCGTCAACGGCACCAGCCGCGTCAGTCACTGAACGCTGGCGGCAACAACGAAAAACCCCGAGTCGGCTCGCGCCGCTCGGGGTTTTTTCTTGTCCGCGATCAGTTGGGTGGCTGTTTCGGGCTGGACATTGCGGTGATGGCGTAGCCGACGATCGCCGCGATGATCGAGCCGGTGAGGATACCCATACGGTCCATGCCGGCGTAATCGCTAACCCCGGGCTCGAAGGCCAGGGAACCGACGAACAGGCTCATGGTGAAGCCGATGCCACAGAGGATCGCCACGCCAAGGATCTGCCCCCAGTTGGCGCCGGCAGGCAGGGCGGCGAGGCCGAGCTTGATGGCCAGCCAGGTCAGGCCGAACACGCCGAGGGTCTTGCCCGCCAGCAGGCCCACGGCAATGCCCATCGGCACGGCATGGGTGAAGCTCTCCAGGGTGACGCCGGCCAGGGACACGCCGGCGTTGGCGAAGGCGAACAGCGGCAGGATGCCGTAGGCCACCCAGGGGTGCAGCGCGTGTTCCAGGCTAAGCAGCGGCGAGGTCTCGGCGTTGCGGGTGCGCAGCGGAATGCACAGGGCCAGGGTGACGCCGGCGAGGGTGGCGTGGACGCCGCTCTTCAGCACGCAGACCCAGAGGATCAGACCGATTACCAGGTACGGCCCGAGCTTGACCACGCCCATCCGGTTCATCGCCACCAGCGCCGCCAGGCACGCCGCCGCCAGCATCAGCGACAGGGGGGAGAGGGCACCGGAGTAGAACAGGGCGATGATGATGATCGCGCCGAGGTCGTCGATGATCGCCAGGGTCATCAGGAACAACTTCAGCGACACCGGCACGCGCTTGCCGAGCAGGGCCAGCACGCCGAGGGCGAAGGCGATATCGGTGGCGGTGGGGATCGCCCAGCCGGCGATGGCGGCGGGGTTGTCACGGTTGAGGAACCAGTAGATCAGCGCCGGCACCAGCATGCCGCCGATGGCGGCCGCGCCAGGCAGTACCACCTGGGACGGCTTGGACAGGTGGCCTTCCACAAGCTCGCGCTTGACCTCAAGGCCAATGAGCAGGAAGAACAGGGCCATCAGGCCGTCGTTGATCCACAACAGCAGCGGCTTGGCGATGCTCAGTGCACCGATCTGCACGGCCACGGGGACCTCGAGCAGGCCGTTGTAGAGCCACGACAGCGGTGAATTGTTGACGATCAGGGCCAGGACCGCGGCGGCGATCAGCAACAGGCCGCTGGCGGCTTCAAGCTGAAAGAATCGGGTGAAAGTGCTACGTAGAGGCAAGGTCGCTCCTCCATCGAATGACAAAAAGGCTGAACACCCTAACCCGAGGTGTTATTCATATAAATAAAAATTATATTCTTTTTTGTTATAAGCTGTTTCAATCTTGTTCGGGCTATCGGCTCCTGCTGGCATTCGCGCAGGTTTTTGCTTGTATGGACGGTAGTCGCTTTCGCAGTCGTTCGCTCCTCTTGCCCGAGAACCGCACATGAATCATCACCGCACCTGGGTCCGTGAAGCCATCCGCATCATCGAGGCCGATTTCCAGCGCAGCGCCGATACCCACCTGATTCCCTTGCCGATGGCCGGTTTTCCTGATGTCGATCTGTATTTCAAGGACGAGTCCAGCCACCCCACTGGCAGCCTCAAGCATCGCCTTGCCCGTTCCCTTTTCCTTTATGCCCTGTGTAATGGCTGGCTGCGTCCCGGTGCACCGGTTATCGAGGCGTCCAGCGGTTCGACGGCGATTTCCGAGGCGTACTTCGCCCGCCTGCTCGGCCTGCCGTTCATTGCGGTGATGCCGGCGACCACTTCGCGGGAGAAGATCGCCCAGATCGAGTTCTACGGCGGCCGCCCGCATCTGGTGCAGGATCCGACGCAGATCTACGCCGAGTCCGAGCGCCTGGCGCGGGAGGGTGGCGGGCATTTCATGGACCAGTTCACCTACGCCGAACGCGCCACCGACTGGCGGGCGAACAACAACATCGCCGAGTCGATCTTCAGCCAGATGCATTTCGAGCGGCATGCCGAGCCGGCCTGGCTGATTTCCAGCCCAGGCACCGGTGGTACCACGGCGACCCTGGGGCGTTACGTGCGCTATCGCCGGCATCCGACCCGGGTGTTGTGTGCCGATGCGGAGCGTTCGGTGTTCTTCGATTGCTATCGCAGCGGTGACCGTGCACTGCGCCTGGACTGTGGGTCGAAGATCGAAGGGATCGGCCGGCCGCGGGTCGA
The DNA here is from genome assembly GCF_059379395.1 of Pseudomonas sp. Con_6. Taxonomy (NCBI): domain Bacteria; kingdom Pseudomonadati; phylum Pseudomonadota; class Gammaproteobacteria; order Pseudomonadales; family Pseudomonadaceae; genus Pseudomonas; species Pseudomonas sp. Con_6. Next base: position 1,639,790 of record NZ_CM182011.1, read on the forward strand.
GGCGTCGTTCCTGCCGGCAGTGATCGATGCCATGGTCAAGGTGCCGGACGCGCTGTCGCTGGCGGCCATGCATTATCTGGCGCGGCGTTTGGGACGGCGGGTTGGGGGATCGAGCGGGACCAACCTGGTCGGTGCGTTGCAGGCGGCGCTGCATATGCAGTCGGCGGGGGAGTCGGGGTCGATCGTGGCTATCCTCTGCGACAGCGGCGAGCGTTATGCGACCACCTATTACGACGAGGCATGGCTGAAGGCTCAGGGCTTCGAACTGGAGCCGTTGATTGCGGTGGTGGCGGGCTGTGTAGAGCGGGGTGAGGCGTTGCCGGAGAGCGTATTGCGCGAAGGGATCTGATATCTGCCGTGGCCTCATCGCGGGCGTTGCTCGCGATGAGGCCCTGAAGGCTTACTCGGAAATCCCGAGCATGCTCTTGGCCACGGCCTCGGCGATACGAATGCCATCGACCCCGGCCGACAGGATCCCCCCGGCATAACCCGCCCCTTCACCCGCCGGGAACAATCCCTTCAGGTTCAGGCTCTGCAAGGTCTCGTCACGGGTAATCCGCAGCGGCGACGACGTGCGCGTTTCGATCCCGGTCAGGATCGCATCCGCCAGGCTGTAGCCCTTGATCTGCCGTTCGAAGGCCGGAATCGCCTCGCGCAGCGCCTCGATGGCGAAGTCCGGCAGGCTCGGTGCCAGGTCACCCAGGGTAATGCCCGGCTTGTACGACGGCTCTACGCTGCCCAGCACGGTGGAAGGACGCCCGGCCACGAAGTCACCCACCAACTGTGCCGGCGCCTGGTAGTTGCTGCCACCCAGCACATAGGCATGGGCTTCCAGGCGCTCCTGCAGCTCGATGCCGGCCAACGGACCGCCCGGGTAATCTTGCTCGGGAGTGATGCCGACGACGATGCCGGAGTTGGCATTGCGCTCGTTGCGCGAGTACTGGCTCATGCCGTTGGTGACCACCCGGCCCGGCTCGCTGGTGGCGGCGACCACGGTGCCGCCCGGGCACATGCAGAAGCTGTACACCGAACGACCATTCTTGGCGTGGTGCACCAGCTTGTAGTCGGCGGCGCCGAGTTTCGGGTGGCCGGCGTACTTGCCCAGGCGCGCTTTGTCGATCAGTGACTGCGGGTGCTCGATGCGGAAACCGATGGAGAACGGCTTGGCTTCCATGAACACGCCACGGCTGTGGAGCATGCGGAAGGTGTCGCGGGCACTGTGGCCGAGGGCCAGGACCACATGGCGCGAATGCAGCTCTTCACCGTTGTGCAGGACCACGCCGTTGAGCTGGCCGTCTTCCATCAGCAGGTCGGTGACCTTGTGCTCGAAGCGCACCTCGCCGCCCAGGGCAATGATTTCTTCACGGATGTTCTCGACCATGCCGGTCAGGCGGAAGGTACCGATGTGCGGTTTGCTGACGTAGAGGATCTCGTCCGGCGCGCCGGCCTTGACGAACTCGTGCAGGACCTTGCGGCCGTAGTGCTTCGGGTCCTTGATCTGGCTGTACAGCTTGCCGTCGGAGAACGTCCCGGCGCCGCCTTCGCCGAACTGCACGTTGGACTCGGGATTGAGCACGCTCTTGCGCCACAGGCCCCAGGTGTCCTTGGTGCGCTGGCGTACTTCCTTGCCCCGTTCGAGGACGATCGGACGCAGGCCCGCCTGGGCCAGGATCAGGCCGGCGAAGATGCCGCAGGGGCCGAAGCCGACCACGATCGGGCGCTCGGCCAGGCCACCTTCGGGCGCCACGCCCACCGGCTTGTAGCTGACGTCCGGGGCGACGACGACATTGTGGTCGTCGGCGAACCTGCCCAGCACGGCGGCTTCGTCACGGACCTCGAGGTCGATGGCGTAGATGAACAGCAGTTCGGTGTTCTTCTTCCGCGCGTCGTAGCTGCGCTTGAAGATGGAGAAGTCGAGCAGCTCAGCGTCGTCGATGCCCAGGCGTTGCACGATGGCCTCGCGCAGGGCCTCGTCGGGATGATCCAGCGGCAGCTTCAGTTCGGTGATTCGTAGCATGACAGGGTCCAGTATCCCGGCCATGGAAGGGCCGGCGGCTTTACACAAACCGCCAAGTATAAAGCTTTCGCCGGCCGGGCAGGCAGATTGAATGTGCGCCGGTGGTCAGTCGTTGCGCGAGCCGCCGTAGTAGCCGCAACCCTGCATGGTCTGGCCGTCCACTCGCAGTTGCGCACTCAGGTGGCTGACGCCGCCGGTGGAGACGTCGACGCAGCGTTGCGGGGCCAGCCACAGCTCGACTTTCTGGCCGTTGGCCTCGCTGCTGACACTGATGCCGCCGCCGGGCATCTGTTCTTCAAGGTAGGGCAGGGCCAAGGGTGGCTGTTCCGGGCGATTGAGGACCATGCCCTGGCCGCTGACGTTGAGGTTCCAGAAGGGCTCCTGGCCGTAGGCACGCAGGGTCAGGCGCTTGAAGTTGGGGTCGGTGCAGGCGCCGGCCGAGTGGTCGATGCGATACAACTGGTGCACGTTGAACTGGCCGTCTGTGCCTTTGCCTGGGTTGGCGGACAGGGTGCCGCGCAGGTCGGCGAAGAGGACACCGGGGGTGGCTGCGAGGGTTGCGGCCTCCTGCAGCAGGCCGGTGTTGCCGGCGTCGTTGACGACGAAGCGACGGCTTTCTGTGCACGGCTTGAACAGTAGTTGGCCATTGGCGGCGCTGAGCTCGCCTTGCAGACGGGTCATGCCGGCAGTGGAGACGCTGGTTTCCGGCTGCTCGTCGAGCAGGCTGCAACCGGCGAACAGCGGCAACAGGGCGGCGACGAACAGGGAGGGGGCGATACGCATCGAGGAAAACTCCGGGATCTCTGCCTGAAAAGTTTCCAACGGTATGCAGGGTGGAAGGGGATTACAAGTGAAGTTGCGTCAGGAAAATCTGCTGTTCTTGTAAGGTTCATCGCTGGCAAGCCGGCCCCCACCCTGTGGGAGCTGGCTTGCCAGCGATGAGGTCCGGGAGATCAACCCCCCAGGTAAGCGTCGCGCACTTTAGGATCGGTCAGCAGCGCTTCCCCGGTCCCCTGCATCACCACCCGCCCGTTCTCCAGCACATAGGCCCGGTCGGCGATCTTCAGCGCCTGGTTGGCGTTCTGCTCCACCAGGAACACGGTCACGCCATCACGGCGCAACTGTTCGATGATGTCGAAGATCTGCTGGATGATGATCGGCGCCAGGCCCAGCGACGGCTCGTCGAGCAGCAGCAGCTTGGGCTTGCTCATCAGCGCCCGGCCGATGGCGAGCATCTGCTGCTCGCCGCCGGACATGGTGCCAGCACGCTGAGCAAAGCGTTCCTTCAGTCGCGGGAACAGATGCAGCACCTTTTCCATCAGGTCCGGGATCTCGCGCTTGTCGGTGAAGAAGGCACCCATCGCCAGGTTTTCCTCGACCGTCAGGCGCGAGAACACCCGACGGCCTTCCGGCACCACGGCAATGCTCTTGCGCATGATGTGAGAAGAACTCTGGCCGACCAGCTCTTCACCCAGGTACTTGATGCTGCCGCTGTGGGCCTGCGGCGAACCGCAGAGGGTCATCAGCAGGGTCGACTTGCCGGCACCGTTGGCGCCGATCAGGGTGACGATCTCGCCCTGGCGGATTTCCACGTTGACCGAGTGCAGCGCCTGGATCTTGCCATAGAAGGTGGAAACGTTTTCGAACTGCAGCATTTACGCTTCCCCCAGGTAGGCTTTGATCACATCAGGGTTGTCACGGATCTGTTCCGGCGTGCCATCGGCCAGCGGCGTGCCCTGGTTGATCACGACGATATGGTCGGAAATGCTCATGACCAGCTTCATGTCGTGTTCGATCAGCAGCACGGTGACGTCGTGGGACTCGCGCAGGTAGGCGATCAGTGCCTTGAGGTCCTCGGTTTCCTTGGGGTTCAGGCCTGCCGCCGGCTCGTCGAGCATGATGATCCGCGGTTGGGTCATCATGCAGCGGGCGATTTCCAGGCGGCGCTGCTGACCATAGGCCAGTGTGCCGGCGGTGCGGTTGGCGAATTCGGTCAGGTTGACCTTCTCCAGCCAATACTGCGCCCGCTCCATGGCTTCCTTCTCGCTGCGGCGGAAGGCCGGAGTCTTGAACAGGCCCGCGAGGAAGTTGGTGTTGAGGTGGCGGTGCTGGGCGATCAGCAGGTTTTCCAGTGCGGTCATTTCCTTGAACAGGCGCACGTTCTGGAAGGTCCGCACCACGCCCTTGCGGGCGATCTGGTGACCGGCCAGGCCCTGGATCGGCTGGCCATCGAGGAGGATGGTGCCGCCGCTGGGCTTGTAGAAGCCGGTCAGGCAGTTGAATACGGTGGTCTTGCCGGCGCCGTTCGGGCCGATCAGGGCAACCACCTGTTTTTCCTTGACGGTCAGGGCCACGCCGTTGACCGCCAACAAGCCGCCGAAGCGCATGCTCAGGCCGCTGACTTTCAGAATTTCGCGGCTCATCGACGCAGCTCCATATGTGGACGTTGCATAGGCAGCAGGCCCTGCGGACGCCAGATCATCATCAACACCATCAGGGCGCCGAACATCAGCATGCGGTACTCGCTGAAGTCACGCATCAGTTCGGGCAGCAGGATCATCACGATGGCCGCGAGGATCACGCCGAGCTGGGAGCCCATGCCGCCGAGGACGACGATGGCGAGGATGATCGCCGATTCGATGAAGGTGAAGGATTCCGGGGTCACCAGGCCTTGGCGGGCAGCGAAGAAGCTGCCGGCGAAACCGGCGAAGCAGGCACCCAGGGTGAACGCCGAGAGCTTGATCACGGTAGGGTTCAGGCCCAGCGCGCGGCAGGCGATCTCGTCTTCACGCAGCGCTTCCCAGGCACGCCCGATCGGCATGCGCAGCAGGCGGTTGATGACGAACAGCGCCAGCAGGGCCAGGAGCAGGGCGACCAGGTAGAGGAAGATGACCTTGTTGATCGAGTTGTATTCCAGCCCGAAGAACTCGTGGAAGGTCTGCATCCCCTCGGCGGCCTTGCGTTCGAAGGTCAGGCCGAAGAAGGTCGGTTTCTCGATGTTGCTTATGCCGTTCGGACCGCCGGTGAGGTCGGTCAGGTTGCGCAGGAACAGGCGGATGATCTCGCCGAAGCCGAGGGTCACGATCGCCAGGTAGTCACCCCGCAGGCGCAGCACCGGGAAGCCCAGCAGGAAGCCGAAGGTGGCAGCCATCAGGCCGGCGATCGGCAGGCAGATCCAGAAGCTCAGGCCGAAGTAGTGCGAGAGCATCGCGTAGCTGTAGGCGCCGACGGCGTAGAAGCCGACGTAACCCAGGTCGAGCAGGCCCGCCAGCCCGACCACGATGTTCAGGCCGAGGCCGAGCAGGACGTAGATCAGGATCAGGGTGGCGATGTCGACCGCGCCGCGCGAGCCGAAGAACGGCCAGACCAGGGCGACCACGATGAGGCCGAGGATGATGTAGCGCTGGGTCTTGGGCAGGGTCAGCCAGTTGCTCACCTTCGGTGGCACCAGCGGACCGCGGTCACGGGAGCGCATAACCGAGCTCCACTGCTTGTCGAACAGCACGCGCAGGAACATCAGTACCGAACACAGGGCGATGACGCCGAGGGTGAAAGGCCCTTGGCCGTGCACTTCAAGGTTGATGCCGACGATGCTGAGTTTCAGGCCGAGCACCGGGAAGGCCACGGCCCAGACCAGCAGGGCGCTGAAGAACGCCGCTTTGAGGTGTCTGTTCATACTTTCTCAACCTCCGGACGGCCGAGGATGCCGGTCGGACGGAACAACAGGACGAGAACCAGCAGGCCGAACGCCACGACGTCCTTGTACTGGTCACCGAAGATGTCAGCGCCGAAGGCTTCGGCCACACCCAGCACCAGGCCACCGAGCATGGCGCCCGGAATGCTGCCGATGCCGCCGAGGACTGCCGCGGTGAAGGCTTTCAGGCCCACCAGGAAGCCGGCGTTGGGGTTGATCACGCCGTACTGCATGCTCAGCAGCACCGCGGCCACGGCGGCCAGGGCGGCACCGATGACGAAGGTCAGGGCGATGATGTTGTTGGTGTTGATACCCAGCAGGTTGGCCATCTTGATGTCTTCGGCGCAGGCGCGGCAGGCGCGGCCCAGACGAGAACGGGAGATGAACAGGGTCAGGCCGACCATGGCGATCAGGGTGACCACGAAGACCAGGATCTGCATGTAGGAAATCAGGACTTCCTCCGCACCGCCCGGACCGAAGGAGATGCTCCCCGGCAGCAGGTTGGGAATGGACTTGTCCTTGGAGTCCTGGGAAAGCAGGACAGTGTTCTGCAGGAAAATCGACATGCCGATGGCAGAAATCAGCGGGATCAGGCGGTTGCTGTTACGCAACGGCCGGTAGGCGACCCGTTCGATACTGTAGCCGTAGGCACTGGTAACCAGGATTGTCGCGATGAACGCGGCGGTCATCAGCAGCGGCAGCGAGTGGATACCCATCATGGCCAGTCCGGCAAGGACGATGAAGGCCACGTAGGAACCAATCATGTACACCTCGCCGTGGGCGAAGTTGATCATTCCAATGATGCCGTAAACCATTGTGTAGCCAATGGCTATCAAGGCATAGGTGCTGCCAATGGTCAGGCCATTAACCAGCTGTTGGAAGAAGTGATAGATCTCAGGCATTACAGCGCTCCTAAAAACCTGAATATGCATTTCGCTGGCGGGTGTATCACCCGGCATGGCCTTGCGGTCTTGGGCCACTTTGGCGCATGCGTTGCCAGGGAACCGCTGGTGACGGTTTTAAGATTTTCAGGTGAACCCGATCCCGGATCGCGGGAAACGAGTCCATGAACCTCGTAAAACAAAGCCCACTGCTCGCACAGTGGGCTTTTCGGTCATGTATCAGACGGTGTTACTGAGGGGAAACTTCGGTTTTCGGTTTGCCGAAATGCCATTCGTAGACCACGAACTTGAAGTCCTTCAGGTCGCCTTTGGCGTCGTAGGACAGCTCGCCGGTCGGGGTCTTGAAGGTACCGGCGTGGATGGCTGCGGCCACTTTGTCGGTGTCTTCGCTCTTCGCAGCCTTGATGCCCTGGGCGATCAGCTCGACGGCGGAGTAGGCAGGGAACACGAACGGACCGCTAGGATCCTTGCCGTCGGCCTTGATGGCGTCGACGATCTTCTTGTTCTCAGGATCGGCGTCGAAGGACTTCGGCAGGGTTACCAGCAGGCCTTCGGAAGCGTCCTGGGCGATCTGCGAGATGGAGTCGTTGCCGACGCCTTCCGGACCCATGAACTTGGCGTTCAGGCCTTTCTCTTTGGCCTGGCGCAGGATCAGACCCAGCTCCGGGTGGTAGCCGCCGTAGTAGACGAAGTCGACGTTGTTCTGCTTGAGCTTCTGGATGATGGACGAGAAGTCCTTGTCACCGGCGTTCAGGCCTTCGAAGACGGCAACCTTGGTGCCTTTCTTCTCCAGGGTCGACTTGACCGCGGTGGCGATGCCTTCACCGTACTGTTGCTTGTCGTGCAGGACCGCGACGACCTTCGGCTTGACGTGGTCGGCGATGTAGTTGCCGGCGGCCGGGCCCTGGGCGCTGTCCAGGCCGATGGTGCGGAAGATCAGCTTGTAGCCACGGGAGGTGATTTCCGGGCTGGTGGCAGCCGGGGTGATCATGATCACGCCTTCGTCTTCGTAGATGTCGGACGCTGGCTGGGTGGAGCTGGAGCACAGGTGACCGATCACGAACTTGACGCCGTCGTTGACCACCTTGTTGGCGACTGCCACGGCCTGTTTAGGGTCGCAGGCGTCGTCGTATTCCTTGGCTTCGAGCATCTTGCCATCGACACCGCCTGCAGCGTTGATGTCCTTGATGGCTTGCTTGGCACCGATGAACTGCATGTCACCGTATTGAGTCACCGGGCCGGTTTTCGGGCCGGCGATGCCGATCTTGATGGTATCGGCGGCGAAGGAATGGCTGGCGACGCCGGCCAGGACCATCGCGGCGAACAGCTTGGAAACTTTACTCATAATGCTCCACTCATTCTGTTGTAATTTTTATCGTCCTTGCGCCAGGCAGAGGACCCGACAGACCCGGTACGGCCACGCCGTATCGCAGCCTGACTTGCCGGTATCGCCCCCGGTGAATGCCCTGGCAACTGTACCGGTACAGTGTAGAGCGCCGCTTCATCGATTGAAAAGCGGGCCCGCCGAAGCAAAAACCGAGGGTGTCGCGTGGTCGACATAAAGATACAAAAAAGCGTCTTCACTTCATCCGGACGCGTCCGGAAACGTTTGGCTTCGTTGATCCCGTCGACCAATTACTTATTTGAAACTGGGTTTTTCTGCAAAAATAACGGCCTTCTTTTGAGCCGGACTATTTTTGGTGGAACCCATGACTGATGAACCAAGCACCCTCTATGCCAAATTGCTCGGCGAGACTGCGGTAATCGAGTGGAAGGCCTTGGAGCGTTTTTGGGCCAAGGGTGACCTGATTTGGGTCGACCCGACTCTGGACCTGATCGAAGTCGCACAGGCAATGGCCGAGAATCGCTCGGAAAGCGTGGCCCTGTGGCGTAATGCTGGCACTGTCGGGGCGGTCAGTTCCGAGCAGGCGTTTGACCTGCAGAGCCGCGATCCAGAGATATGGGCGGTGGTGGTGTCGCCGTTCATCGTGATCCAGGAACGGAAATCCGTGTAAGCCGGATCTTATTTGGTGCGCAAAATCGCACAGCCGAGCCATTTTGGTGCGCGAGTGCGTTCAGGAGGGTGACGGTTGGTAACAGGTGCCTGGGCGGGGTAACAGTTACTACGTCTGATGCGGATTTTGTGGGAGCGAATTTACCCGCGTTGACGTTGGTGAATTCACTATCGTAATCGCGGGTGAATCCAGCCTGCACAGGGTCCGTGTCGTGTTTTCGCTCCCAAACAAAAGGTTCATCACGGTATATCGGGAAACTTGGGGGGTGAATGTTCGGTGTCGGTGTCGGTGTCGCGAGCTTATCCATTGCGGGCGGTGACGCCACCGGCCCCTTCCGCCTTTACGGCGGGTCCATTTTGTTGCGGCAAAATGGACGAAAACCGCCCGCTCCCACAGCCGGCCCTGCGCTTCGCTCCGGGTCCCCTCCTTCCGGCGCCTTGCGTGGGCCCGCGGCCTACGACTTGCTCCGCAAGTCTTCACCTCGCGCTTCGGCTTCGCCGAAGGGTGCTGCGCACCTGCCCCCGCAAGACACCTCCACTCGGCCGGCTGAGGTCGCAATTTGCGGCGTCTGAACCTTCGCGCACCAAGAGCAAAAGCAAGAGCGCGGCGTCTTTTTATGTTGGGCTATCGATGCCGATCTTGTTTTCGAAGATGGGTCTTTCGTGTCGTCACCCGTAACTCGCGACGTCAGGCGCCGGAGGGAGGGGACCCGGAGCGCAGCGCAGGGCCGGATGCAGGAGCAAGCGGTTTTCGTCTATTTTGCCAAGACAAAATGGACCCGCCGTAGAGGCGGAAGGGGCCGGTGGCTTCGCCGCCCGCAATGGATAAGCTCGCGATACCGATTCCGCCACTAAACCCAAAGCTTCCCGGTATTCCGTGAAGAACCAAACAAAAGGGCGACCCTCATGGTCGCCCTTTTGTTTGCCATCCTGATCAGTAATCAACCTTCCCGGTATGGCTGTTGAGCGAAATGACCTTGGTCTTGCCAATACGGTGCCGGTAAATCTCGCGCAAGTATTTCACCGCCTTCTTCACACACTCTCGCGACAGGCGAATGTCGTTGATCGAGACGAACTTGCTCTTGTCGTTGATCAGTTCGCGGTATTTCTTCTCGTACATCGGCTTGATCGCATACCAGTTGGTATCGAGGATTTTCGCCGGGTTCTCGAATTCGCTGAGCAGATCGTCAATGCGCTCTTCCTCGAATTCCTCCTGGGTGATGAAGTCGAGAATGGCGTTGTCCAGGGTATCGTCGAACCGGTATGGCGCCCTGGCGAAGCAGCGCTTGATGAACGCCACGATCAACGTCAGGAAGTCGTCCGACAGACACGGACTCTTGGCGATCAGGGTGGTCAGCGACAGGTTGGCCGAGGCACCGATCACCAGGGCGTAGCGCTTCAGGGTGGTGTTGGGGAACAGGCTATTGAGGTGGGTCTTGAGCCGGTTCAGGTCCATGTAGGACAGCTTGTAGTCCTTGGGCAGCGAGACGATGGATACCACCGACGAGCAATTCTTGAAAAAATGCAGGTCATGCAGCGCCGCAGCATCGCAGCCGGAGTTGCGGTACTGCTCCAGTGCCGCGCGATAACGCTTGGACTCGATCGGCAGCAGGCTGATGCCCTCGATGGCTTGGGTGTCCTTGTTGAAGTGCGGCAGATCGATGGAACGGAAGAACAGATCGTCGATGTCCAGCCGCGGCGCCTCCTTCTCGAACACCTTGAAGCCTTTCTCCGAACTCTGCCCAGGGTTTTCCGGCACCACCGATTCGGCATAGGCGATCGCCACCGGGCCGGCCAGGCTCATGAACAGGTCGTTGGCATCCAGGCGGATGGTCTCGCCGATGTCGATGCCGGCACGACGGAAGTAGTTCTGGTCGTAGTCGGTGGTCACCGCCTGGGCGGTGAGGATGTTGAAGATCTGCTGGGAGATGTACTGGTTGGCGTGCTTCTCCATGGCGTTGACGTCGATGTTCTGGATGTTGCCGTCATCGCTTTCTTCGGCGTAGCGCATGATGTCGTTGGAGATCAGCATCATCGCGTTCCACGGGCGGATGCGCCCCATGACGCTGGCTTCGCTGCTGTCTTCATTGTCGAAGTTGTAGGAAAAGTCCCATTCCTCGGACAGGTATTTGCACAGCAGGCGTCCGGCGTTGATGTGCAGGGCTTCGGACATTTCGCTGCGATGGTCGGAGATGTTCGGCAGTACGCAGATGCCGCTGGTGAAGATCGGCTCGAAGACGAACGAATGCCCCGCCTCGCCGTCCTGCTCGTCGGCCGGCTTGGTGTCGAAGGTCTTGTTCATGTACGAGTACTGCTGGGCCAGGCCGAACTCCGAGGCCATGCCCGAACCGGTGCCGCCGCCGGCGCTGAAGATATAGAAGTACAGGCGTGACTGGTTGGCCTTGATCCCGCAGGAGTCGATCAGGTACGAGTGGATCAGCTTCCAGTCGGCGCTGGAGAAGCGGTGGGTTTCTTTGTTGAGGATGATCTTCGCCAGGTACTGGCCGAGGATCGGCGCGTTACCGGCGCCGCCGGCATGGACCTCGGACAGATCCATGATCTTCATCTTGCTGTAGTCGCGCAGGAAGCCGCTTTTTTCGCCCTTGCGCGAGAAACGGATGCGCCCGGCAATGTCCTTGTCCAGGTCGCCGAGCATCACCAGCGGTTCGACCAGGAACACCGGCTTGGCGCTCTTGGCCTGGACCAGGCGCAGGTTGTTGCGGATCCAGCGCGCCGGGTTGTAGCTCGGCTCGTTGCCCGCACGGTCGTCGTTGTTGAACTCGTTGAGGTAGAAGGTCCGGGCGTTGTAGACCAGCTCGGCGACATCCAGGGCGATGTTCGAGCCGCAACGGCCCAGGCCGATCAGGCACACCGAGGGGAACTGCTGGTCCAGGCGCAGCTGGGCATCGTCCTCGACATGCAGGCTCGGAGGAAACACCAGATCGCGCAGACCGTCGAGGTTGTCGAGGATGCGCTGCGTATCGGGCTCGGTGAAGTACAGGTATTGCTGGGGGCTCAGCGTGGGCTGGCTGTAATAACTGCGGGCCCCGTAGGAAGTGGGCGCGGTGGCTGAAAGCAGCTCGGAAATCACGGTGGCAGGAGTATTCTTAGAGGTCATTTTGCGCCATTTGCCTGGTGGGGAGGCCTTGAAACAGTCGATATCATTGAGCCATCCCTGGATAAGTGTCGCGACTGTATCAGCGCGTCTCTGGCACGAGCGATAGGGTTTTCCCTTATAAACCCTAAGGGTTTACCGCCGTGCTGGTTTCTGAATCGTCCAACCCGCCCACTTCTTTAATCTGCCTGGAGCTTTAGATGAGCCATTCACAGCCTTTGTCCCTGGGGTTCGCCGGTGTCGGCCTGATGGGCCTGCCCATGTGTCGCCGGTTGCTGGCGGCCGGCCATGAGTTGACTGTGTGGAACCGTTCGCCGGATAAATGCGCGCCGCTGGTGACCGCCGGTGCCCGCCAGGTCAAAACCCCGGGCGAGTTGTGCGAGGCGGCGGACGTAGTGATGTTGTGCCTGGCCGATACCGCGGTGGTGCGTGACGTGGTGTTCGGCGAGGCAGGTATCGCCAGCAAGGCCAGGACCGGTCAGTTGCTGGTGGACTTCTCCAGCCTGGAACCCACCGCCACGCGGGAAATGGCAGCGCAACTGAAAACCGCCACCGGTATGGGCTGGCTGGATACCCCGGTGTCCGGCGGTACGCCCGGCGCCGAGGCGGGCACCCTGGCAATCATGGTCGGTGGCGAGGCAGCGGACCTGGAACGGGTGCGCCCGGCATTGCTCTCACTCGGCCAGCGAGTCACCCATATGGGTGGGGTGGGCGCGGGGCAGGTAACCAAGGCCTGCAATCAGATGATTGTCGCCTGCAATGCACTGGTGATCGCCGAAGTGGTCGCGCTGGCCGAACAGTCCGGGGTGGATGCCAGCCTGATCGCCGAAGCATTGGCGGGTGGCTTTGCCGACTCGAAGCCGTTGCAGATCCTTGCCCCGCAGATGGCCGAGAGCCGTTTCGAACCGGTGAAATGGCATGTGCGGACCCTGCTCAAGGACCTCGACACCGCGGTTAAATTCTCCCGCGAGCAAGGCTCGGCGACGCCGGTCAGCGGCCTGGCCGCGCAGTTGATGCGTCTGCATGGCAGTCAGGGCTATCTGGAAAAAGATCCAGCGACGCTGATTGATCTGTATCGCAGCAAGCCATGAGGCTTTCCTCACGGTGATTCAGCCGGTTGAGCACTCCACGCAGGTCTTCCAGCGCCACCGGGCGGCTGAGCAGGTAGCCCTGGATGGCATCGCAGCCCAGGTGTTGGAGGAAGTCATATTGTTCTTCGGTCTCCACGCCTTCGGTTATCACCTTCAGGTGCAAGGTGTGGGCCATCACCATGATCGCCTGGACGATGTTGTTGTCCGCCCGCGAGTGGGGCACGTCCTGGATGAATGAGCGATCGATCTTCAGGGTGTCGAGGGGCAGGCGCTTGAGGTAGGCGAGGGAGGAGTAGCCGGTACCGAAGTCGTCGATGGACAGCGACACGCCCTGCTCGCGGATGCGCCGCAGCAGGGCGATGGTGCTGTGGATATTGGCCATCAGCGCGTTCTCGGTCACCTCCAGTTCCAGCCGACACGCTGCCAGCCCGGCATCATGCAGGGCGTCCTCGACTTCCTGGGCCAATTCGTCGCGGCCCAGGGTCAGCGCCGAGCAGTTCACTGTCACCTTGAGGTCACCGAAACCGTGCTCGCTCAGCTCCGCCAGATCGTGGCAGGCGCGACGCAGCACCCACAGGTCGAGGTCGGCGATCAGGCCGTTGGTCTCGGCGATGCCGATGAACCGGTCCGGACTGAGCAGGCCGTGCTGCGGGTGCTGCCAGCGGATCAGCGCTTCCAGCTTGCTCACTTTGCCGCTGACCAGGTCGTAGATCGGTTGGTAATGCAGGCGCAGTCCAAGGTCTTTGTGGAGGGCAACGCGTAGTTCCTCCTCCAGTTGCAGTTCGAGGGTGGCGCGGGTCTTGAGGTTGTCGCTGAAGAAGTTGGCCTTGTTGCGCCCGCTGCCTTTGGACTGGTACAGCGCCAGGTCGGCGTGCTTGAGCAGTTCATCGCAGGTGCTGCCATCGGTGGGGAACAGGCTGATGCCAATGCTGGTCGTCATGACCATGCGCCGCCCGGCCAGGTCGATGGGCTCGCGCACCTTGTGCAGGATGCGGTTGGCCAGGCCACGGGCCTCTTCGGCGTGCTTGAGGTAGAAGAGGATGCAGAATTCGTCGCCGCCCAGTCGCGCTACCACATCCTGAGCGCGGGTTGCCGTGCTGATGAGGTGGGCGATGGACTTGAGCAACTGGTCGCCGGCATCGTGGCCGAGGCTGTCGTTGATGCGCTTGAAGTGGTCGATGTCGAGGAACATCACCCCCAGCATGCCGCCGGCCTGGGCCCGTTCGGCCAGGCGCTCGGCGAATATCTGGTTGAAGCCGCGACGGTTGATCAGGTTGGTCAGGGCATCGTAGTGCGCCGCCTGTTGCAGCGAGACCCGGGCCTGGTCGAGTTGGCTGAGCAGGGTGTTGACCCGGCGCAGGTCCTGTTCCTTGCTTTGCAGCTTCTTGTCCGACAGCGCTGCGCTGATGCAACTGCCGCTGATCAGCAGAGTGATCACGGCGATGGCCAGGCTCAGTTGCAGGCTGTTGTCGGTGACCGGCAATAGCGGCGTGGCACCGTCGGGCAGGGTCAGGGTGAGGGCGCACATGCCGGTGTAGTGGGTGGCGATGATGCCGGCGGCCATGGTCACGGCCGCGCCGTACTTGAACAGTTGCGGCTGGCTGATACGCCCTTGGCGCAGGTGGCGGGCCATCAGCATCGACACGAGCGCCGCGACCAGCGCCACCACGATCGACGCCGTCACCAGGGTTGCGTCGTAGTGTTGCAGCGCGCGGGTGCGCATGGCGGCCATGCCGGTGTAGTGCATGACGCCGACCCCGGCCGCCACGCATAGCGCGGCCATGCCGTAATTCCGGATGGACGGCAACGGCTGGCCGAGAAAGCTCATGGCCAGTAGGGCAGCGAACAGCATGATCAGCAGCGACACGCCGGTGAGGAACATGTCGTAGTGCACTTCCAGTGGTATCTCGAAGGCCAGCATGCCGATGTAGTGCATGGCCCATACGCTGCAGGCCAGGCAGCAGGCACCGAGGACTTTCCAGCGGCGTCGCGCGCTGGCCTGTTCGGCGTCGCCGATGCGCTCGATGATGTCGAGAGTGGCGAAGCTGCCCGCGCAGATCACCAGGTAGGCGAGCAGGATCAGGTAGGGATTGTGGTGAGCCACGAGAGCGAGATGACCCGCCGGGTGTTCGGCGAGCAGCCTGTGGAGCCATTCCATAGCGCGCCTCTCAGTTCAGCCGAGTTTGCACTCGTCCCCCAAACCGCCTGGAGACTCTTTTGGTTTTGAGTATAGAAAGACCGAGTGGTGCCATCAGACTTAGTGGCAGATTGATTTCAATGATTGGATTGCCCCGTTATCGCCAGCGGCTCTAACGGTGCAAATGGTTACAATTACCTGCCATCAATGCCATGGATGATGGAAGACAGTGTCGGGATTGCCCTCTAGATTTTCAGCGGCGTGCAGCGCACTCCAATAAAAACGACGAGGGATCGAACGATGCACAGCCCCACCCAAGCGGCCAATGCCTGGCGCATTCTTTTCCTGCTGTTCCTGGCCAACCTGTTCAACTTCTTCGATCGCACCATTCCCGCCATCGTCATCGAGCCGATCCGCCTGGAATGGCACCTCAGCGATCTGCAGATCGGTCTGATCGGCACCGCGTTCACCCTGGTCTACGCCATCGCCGGCCTGCCGCTGGGACGCCTGGCCGATACCGGCTCGCGACGCAAGGTGATGGGCTGGGGCCTGACCGTGTGGAGCGGGCTGACGGCGGTCAACGGCATGGTTGGCAGCTTCTGGAGTTTCCTGCTGGTGCGCATGGGCGTGGGGATTGGCGAGGCCAGCTATGCGCCAGCGGCCAACTCGCTGATCGGCGACCTGTTCCCTGCCGAGCGCCGTGCCCGGGCCATGGGCATCTTCATGCTCGGCCTGCCGCTGGGGCTGTTGCTCGCGTTCTTCACCATCGGCGCGATGGTCCAGCATTTCGGCAGCTGGCGGGCGCCGTTCTTCATTGCGGCAGTGCCTGGGCTGCTGCTGGCGGTGTTCATGTTCTTCATCCGCGAGCCGGCGCGGGGTGCTGCGGAGGCCGTAGCCTCGTCGCAGGCTCCGCTGGACCGGCCACTGCGCCGGGTGCTGAGCATTCCCACCTTTGGCTGGCTTGTACTGGCGGGGCTGGCCTACAACTTCGCCACCTATGCCTGCAACTCGTTCATGGTGCCGATGCTGCAACGCTACTTTCAGTTGCCGTTGCAGCAGGCGGCGGTGGCCACCGGGGTGATCGTCGGGGTTACCGGGTTGATTGGCCTGACCCTGGGCGGCTTGATCGCGGACAAGATCCACCAGCGCCGGGCCAACGGGCGCCTGCTGTTCGGGGCCTTCAGCATGCTGGTGGCGACTCTCGGTACCGGGCTCGCCCTGGCGGTCGGGCGGGTGGAGATCGGTGTGTTCGTGGCCCTGTTCGGGATTGGCTGGCTGTTCGCCTACAACTTCTATACCTGCGTCTATACCGCGATCCAGGACGTGGTGCAGCCGCGCCTGCGGGCAACGGCGATGGCGTTGTTCTTTGCCGGGTTGTACCTGCTCGGTGGTGGGTTGGGACCGGTGGTGGTGGGCTCGTTGTCGGATCATTACGCCAGGTTAGCGATGGCGGAGGCGGGGGCGGTCGAGATGACCGAGGCGTTCAAGGCGGTGGGCTTGCATGATGCCATGGGGCTGATTCCGGTGGCGTTGCTGCTGACCCTGGTGTTCTTGCTGTTCGCGGCGCGGAGCTTTGTGCGGGATGCGCAGAAGATGAAGGCGGGGATGCTTGAGGAAGGGAGTGTGGAGGCAGGCAAGGCCGCTGAAGCCATTTAGTAAGCTGCGGACCCTGTGGGAGCTGGCAAGCCTCCCACAGGTTTTGTGTCGCTAGGGGAATCGGGCAGGGATCAACCGGCGACCAGGACCCGGATCGCTTCCAGCCGCAGCGCCGCTTTCTCAAGCATCGCCAGTCCATCCTCGCGCAGCTTGCGCAGTGCCACGATCTCGCTGTCACGCACGCTCGGGTTGACTGCCTGCAACGCGGTCAGGCGCGCCAGTTCTTCGTCGGTTTCCGCAGCCAGGCGGCGTTGCGCCTCGGCCACGCGCTCGTCGTGACGTGGCAGGACCTTGGCTTCGCCGGCGTTGATCTTCGGCGCCAGCACATCGCGCTGGGCCTGGATGAACTTGTTGGCGCTGGCCTTGGGCACGCTTTCCAGCTGGTCGGTGATGGTCTCGAAGGACACTCGCGCGGCCAGGTCGTTGCCATTGGCATCCAGCAGGCAGCGCAGCGCCGCCGGCGGCAGGTAGCGACCCAACTGCAGCGAACGCGGGGCGACCACTTCGCTGACATACAGCAACTCCAGCAGCACGGTGCCGGGCTTGAGCGCCTTGTTCTTGATCAGCGCCACCGCGGTGTTGCCCATCGAACCACTCAGCACCAGGTCCATACCGCCCTGCACCATCGGGTGTTCCCAGGTCAGGAACTGCATGTCCTCGCGGGACAGCGCCTGGTCGCGGTCGTAGGTGATGGTCACGCCTTCGTCGTCGCCCAGCGGGAAGCTGGCGTCGAGCATCTTCTCGCTCGGCTTGAGGATCAGGGCGTTTTCCGAATGGTCCTCGCTGTCGATGCCGAAGGCGTCGAACAGGGTTTCCATGTAGATCGGCAGGGCGAACTGGTCGTCCTGTTCGAGGATCGCCTCAACCAGTTCCTGGCCTTCGCCGGCACCGCCGGAGTTGAGCTCCAGCAGGCGGTCACGGCCGCTGTGCAGCTCGGCTTCGAGGCGCTCGCGCTCGCCACGGGCTTCGTCGAGCAGGGCTTGCCATTGCGCGTCGTCGGTGTCTTCCAGCAGCGGCAGCAGGCGCGGGCCGAACTGGTGCTGCAGGGCGTTGCCGGTCGGACAGGTGGCGAGGAAGGCATTCAGGGCCTGGTCGTACCACTGGAACAGGCGTTCCTGCGGGCTGTTCTGCAGGTGCGGCACGTGCAGTTCGATGGTGTGCTTCTGGCCGATCCGGTCGAGACGGCCGATGCGCTGCTCCAGCAGGTCCGGGTGGGCCGGCAGGTCGAACAGCACCAGGTGGTGGGCAAACTGGAAGTTGCGGCCTTCACTGCCGATTTCCGAGCAGATCAGCACCTGGGCGCCGAACTCTTCGTCGGCGAAGTAGGCCGCGGCGCGGTCGCGTTCGAGGATGCTCATGCCTTCGTGGAAGACCGTGGCCGGGATGCCGGAGCGCACGCGCAGGGCGTCTTCCAGGTCCATGGCGGTCTCGGCGTGGGCGCAGATCACCAGGACCTTGACCCGCTTGAGCATCTTCAGGGTGTCGATCAGCCAGTCGACCCGTGGGTCGAAGCGCCACCAGCGATTCTCTTCATCGCCGTCGCCCTGGGCCTGGAAGCTGACTTCCGGGTACAGCTCGGCGCGTTCACCGACCGGCAGTTCCATGTACTGGTCGGGGCACGGCAGCGGATAGGCGTGCAACTGGCGCTGCGGGAAGCCCTGCACGGCGGCGCGGGTGTTGCGGAACAGCACGCGGCCGGTGCCGTGGCGGTCCAGCAGTTCGCGGATCAGGCGGGCGCTGGCCTGGCTGTCGCCGTCGTTGACCGCGGCCAGCAGCGCTTCACCTTCGGCACCCAGGAAGCCCTGGATGGTGGCGTGGGCCTTGGGCGACAGGCGGCCGTTGTCGAGCAGCTCCTGCACCGCTTCGGCCACCGGGCGATAGTGCTCGCTCTCGGCGCGGAAGGCGGCCAGGTCGTGGAAACGGTTCGGGTCGAGCAGGCGCAGGCGCGCGAAGTGGCTGTCCTGGCCCAGCTGTTCCGGGGTGGCGGTGAGCAGCAGGACGCCGGGGATGACTTCGGCGAGCTGTTCCACCAGGGCGTATTCCGGGCTGACCTGGTCTTCATGCCAGACCAGGTGGTGCGCCTCGTCCACCACCAGCAGGTCCCAGCCGGCGGCGAACAGCGCGTCCTGGGCCTTTTCATCCTCGGTCAGCCATTCCAGGGCGACCAGCGCCAGCTGGGCATCCTCGAACGGGTTGCTGGCGTCGCTCTCGATGAAGCGCTCGGCGTCGAACAGGGCGACCTGCAGGTTGAAGCGTCGGCGCATTTCCACCAGCCACTGGTGCTGGAGGTTTTCCGGAACCAGGATCAGCACGCGGTTGGCGCGGCCGGAGAGCAGCTGGCGATGGATCACCAGGCCGGCCTCGATGGTCTTGCCCAGGCCCACCTCGTCCGCCAGCAGGACCCGCGGCGCGATACGGTCGGCCACTTCACGGGCGATGTGCAACTGGTGCGCGATCGGTTGCGCACGCACGCCACCCAGGCCCCACAGCGACGATTGCAACTGACGGCTGGTGTGCTCCAGGGTGTTGTAGCGCAGCGAGAACCACGACAGCGGGTCGATCTGCCCGGCGAACAGACGGTCGCTGGCCAGTCGGAACTGGATGAAGTTGGACAGCTGGGTTTCCGGCAGGGTGCGCGCCTGGTTCTGTGCGTCGAGGCCGTGGTAGACCAGCAGGCCGCCGTCCACCGTCTCGACTTCGCGAACGGTCAGTTTCCAGCCTTCGAAATGGGTGATCTGGTCACCCGGCGAGAAGCGCACCCGGGTCAGCGGGGCGTTGCGCAGGGAATACTGGCGGGTATCGCCAGTGGCCGGGTAGAGCACGGTCAACAAGCGGCCGTCCTGTGCCAGAACGGTACCCAGACCCAGCTCGGCTTCGCTGTCGCTGATCCAGCGTTGTCCCGGTTGATACTGCTGCGCCATACTGCCTGACTCCCGCCATGAAAAAGCTGGCTATCTTAACGGATAGCGACATCCAGGCCAAAGATTACGGCCATTCAACGAACGACCGGGCGTCGGTATCCGTCTGTCGATTCCCCGCAGCGCCCTGCAATATTGTCCGTGGACGCCGGTCCAAGCCTCAAGCATAGAGAGAACGAGCCGATAGAACGGGTGACAGGAGACCGAATGCCATGCTGCCACCGCTGATTCCGCTGAGCGCTGCCCCCATCACGCAGCAAATGGACCCGGTCAAGCCGACCCCGGATATAAAGCCCGTGGTTCCCGCACAACCGTCTTCCAATGAAAATGCCATCGACCTCAAGCACCGCGACCCGGAGCAGGCCGCCTTGCTGCTGCGTGAGGAACAGCGCCGCCGTCAGGGACAGGGGCATGGCCAGCACGCCGACGAGCAGGCGGATGACCCTTGCCAGCCGCTGCCTGGTGATGACCTCAATGCCGACAACACCGTGCCGGTCGCCCCGCTGATGGGGGGCGAGAACCGCCAGGGTCTGCTGGTGGACATCGAAGTCTAGTCGGCTTCATCATTGAGCCTTCGCTGTCCGCTGCCGAGCCCACCATGAGCCAAGACGACAACCTGATCGATTTCGGTGCAGAACGCGCCCGTCGCATCCACGACCTCAACGACAAACGCCTGAACGAAGTGCGCAAGGCCTTCGAGCAGGCCATGCCCATCGGCACGGTGAAGAAGTCGAAGAAAAAGCCCAAGGGCAAACCCGGCAAGCGCTGAAAAACTTGATGCAGGTCAAGCCTGCACCCTCCCTCCGGCGCCTGCTCAGGGCGCCATTGACTTCGGTCAATTTTCCCTCCCGGCTCATTCGCTACTGTTCACTCATCGGACAGGCACAGGCAAATGGAGGCCGACATGTTCTTCGATAATGTGGTTGTCGCTGGCGTCGTCACGGTCGGATTGATGTTTGTTTTCTTCGCCGGTTTCGGAATTTTCATCTGGAAGGACTCGCAGAAGCGCAAAGACCGCTGAACCTTCTCGATACAACGAGCACGCAAGGCATTTAGGGCGACTTCGGTCGCCCATTTTTTTTGCCTGGATTTTATGCACGCTCCCGAGGGCGACGCAGACCCCCGGCCCGAATCAGGGCTGTTGGCGGGTAGCGGCCAGCACGATCTCGCGGATGCACACATGCTGTGGCTGCTGGTAGGCATAGGCGATGGCATTGGCCACATCCTCCGCCGCCAGGACCTGGCCACCCATGTCCTGCTCCTTCCATTGCTGGTAACCCTGCTTGATGCCCTCGTCGGTGGTATGCCCAAGCAGCTCGGTCTCCACCGCACCCGGAGCGATGGTCACCACCCGTACATCGTGGGGCAACAGCTCTTCGCGCAGGTTTTCGGAAATCCCGTGTACGGCGAACTTGGTGCCGACATAGGCCACATGATTGGGGAACGTCTTGCGCCCCGCCACCGAGCTGACGTTGATCAGGGTGCCGTGGCGGCGCTCGATCATGCCGCCCACCAGCAGGTGGATGCCATTGAGCAGGCCCTTAACGTTGATGTCGAGCATGCGCTCCCACTGCTCCGGGTCCTGCTCGTGCATATGCCCGAGCAACATGACCCCGGCGTTGTTGATCAGTGCATCCGCAGGACCGTAGGCGGCCTCGGCTTCGGCCACGGCGGCGGCGAAGGATTCACGGTCGCGGATATCCACGGCACGGCACAGGGTGTTGGGCAGGTTCAGCGCCTCCATGCGCTCCAGGCGCCGGGCCAGCAGCAGGAGCGGGTGGCCGGCGGCGGCGAAAAGGCGGGCGCAGGCTTCGCCGATGCCGGAACTGGCACCGGTGATGATGATCAGGGGCTTGAGCAAAATGACCTCCAAGGCATAATCGATTTGAATGACTGAATTCTATTGAGCGCGAAAAGCCTTGAGAAACGGCTTATTCCGCTGACAGGCATCGGAAAAGACTATGGATATACGACACCTGAAGGCGTTTATCGCCGTCTTCGAGGAGCGCAACATCACTGCCGCGGCCCAGCGCCTGTATGTAGCGCAGCCGTCACTGTCGGTGACCATCCGGCAACTGGAAGACGAGCTTGGAGTCGAACTGTTCCTGCGCCAGGCCCGTGGCGTGGAGGTCAGCGAACAGGCGCGGGTTTTGTATCCGCAAGCGCAGCGTATGGTGGCAGAGGCCGAAGCCTTGAGCGGACAGTTCAGGGAAGGGCGGCAGCAGGTGGCGCTGCAACTGGGGATCGAGGTGGATATCGCGGCCGTGCAGGTGGAGTCTTTTATCCGCATGGTCAGCGCGGCTCTGCCGCAGTTGCAACTGACCTTGCTCGACGGCTGCGCGGGAGACGCGCGGCTGGGGGTGGAGACGCTGTGCTGCGAGGACGAATTGTTCCTGCCGTTGTGGGAAGAACCTTTCGTACTGGCGTTGCCGGCGGTGGGCTCGGTACAGCGCTGGATTACCTGTCCGCAGGACGCATCCCATCAGCGCCTGCTTGGCTTCTACGGTGACGCGGCCCAGGATGCGGCGGGGCAGGCGGCCACCTTGCAGCAGGCGGTCTATCTGGTGGCGGCCGGGCTAGGCCAGGCTTTGTTGCCGCAGTCCCTGGTGGAACACCATCCTGGCGTGCAGTGGCGTCCCTGCCTGGGCGCCGCGCTGAATCGCCGGGTGGGCTTGTGCTACGCAGCACAGGCCCTGCAACTACCGGCACTGGCGCAGTTGCAGGCGGCCCTGGACGAACCGGCTGCTCAGAGGAACATGCCGCCGGACACTTCGATGCGCTGACCAGTGACCCAGCCGGCACCGTCGCTGGCGAGCATGGCGATGGCCGCACCGATATCGTCCGGCAGGCCGACCCGACCCAGGGCGGTGTTGCTGGCGATAAAGGCGTTTACTCCTTCGTTGTCGCGCACCACGCCGCCGCCGAAGTCGGTCTCGATCGCGCCGGGGGCGAGGATGTTCACGCGGATGCCGCGGGCGCCCAGTTCCTTGGCCTGATAGCGGGTCAGCACTTCCATGGCGCCTTTCATCGCCGCGTACGCCGCGTAGCCGGGCAGGGCGAAGCGTGTCAGACCGGTGGAAACGTTGATTACCCGGCCACCGTCGGCGATCAGCGGTAGCAGGCGCTGGGTGAGGAAGAACGGGCCTTTGAGCTGGATATTCGACAACTGGTCGAACTGCGCCTCGCTGGTTTCGGCAAATGGCACGTTGATGCCGATGCCGGCGTTGTTCACCAGCACATCCAGGTGGTCGCGGCCGAACTCCTGCTGCAGGGTGTCCTGCAAGGCCGTGGCGAAGGCTTCGAAGCCGGCGCTGTCGCCCACGTCCAGTTGCAGCATGGCGGCGCGAGCGCCTGCTTGCTGCAGGGTGGTCACCAGGGTCTGCGCTTCGCCGGCCTTGCTATGGTAGGTGCCGATGATGTCGAAGCCCTGCCGGGCAAGGTGCAGGGCAGCGTTCTTGCCCAGGCCGCGGCTGGCGCCGGTGATGAGTGCGATCTTGCGGGACATGCGCTGTACCTCTGCGGGTGGCGTTGACGTTGAGAAAAGTCTATTGGTCGATAGACTTCTGATAAATCCACGGCTTTCGGAAATACTGTTCGTATCAAGCGAACAATGAGGCCATCGCCCCATGCTCAAGCCCGAACTGCTGCGTACCTTCATCCGGGTCAACGAACTGGCCAGCTTCACCCTCGCCGCCGAGCAGTTGGGGCTGCCGCGTTCGACCGTGTCGGAGCAGGTCCGCGCCCTGGAACATCAGCTCGGTGCACGCCTGTTCAATCGCTCGACGCGGCGGGTGCAGGCGACCCAGGACGGCCTGCAGCTCTATGAGCGTAGTAAGGAGTTGCTTTCGCGCCTGGAGGAAATCGAGGGCCTGTTCCGCGCCGATCCCGCCGACGTCGCCGGCTGCCTGCGGGTCGACCTGCCCACCCGCATGGCCCGGCGCATCATCCTGCCGCGCCTGCCGGAATTCCTCGCCCGCTATCCGGGGCTGAGCCTGGAAGTCAGCTGTACCGATCGCCAGGTCGACCTGCTGCGTGAAGGTTTCGATTGCGTACTGCGCATCGGCACCCTCAGCGACCTGGCGGTGGCAGCGCGGCCTCTGGGGCAACTGGCGATGGTCAACTGCGCCAGTCCCGCCTACCTCGAACGTCATGGCACGCCCGCTACCCTGGCGGACCTGGCCGATCATCACCTGGTGCACTACGTGCAGACCCTCGGCACGCGCAGCACGGGTTTCGAGTACCTGGCCGATGGCGAGACCCGTTTCGTGGAGATGGGCGGGGCGATAACCGCGAACAATACCGATGCCTATGAAAGCGCCGCGCTGGCCGGGCTGGGCATCATCCAGGTGCCCTATATAGGCGTGCGCGACTACCTGGCGTCCGGGCGCCTGCGGGCTTTTCTCCCCGGGTACCTGCCGCAGGCCATGCCGATTTCCCTGCTCTACGCCGGCCAGCGCTACCTGCCGCCGCGAGTGCGGCTGTTCATGGACTGGTTGACGCAACTGCTGGCGGCGCAGCTCGATCCAGCGGCAGATAAAGGCTGAAGAGGGTCCCGGCGTCGGCAGTCGAGCGCACTTCCATGCGTCCGCCATGGGCCAGGGCGATCTGCTTGGCGATGTACAGGCCAAGGCCCAGGCCGACTTGCGGGGCCTCCGAGGGCGAGTGGGAAAACGGTTCGAACATCTGCGCCATGATCGGCGCGGCGATGGGCTCGCCGGTGTTGTGCACGCTGAGGACGAACTGCTCGTCGCTGATCCGCGCACGAATGCGGATCGTCCCGTCCTCGTCGCCATGCTGCAAGGCATTGGCGATCAGGTTGGACAGGACCTGGCAGATCCGCTCACGGTCGCAGTTCATGCCGGACAGGTCACCGATATCCAGCTCGATCGACCGCTGCGGGTGAACCCGTTGCAGCTCGGCGGCCACATGCCGCAAGGCCTGGTCGAGGTCCGGGCAGGGCTGGATGTTCAGGGGGATGCCGTCACCGAGGCGACCGCGGGCGAAGTCCAGCACATCGCGTACCAATTGGGTGGCGCGGTGGCCTGAGGTGAGGATGTGTTCGGCGATGGTCCGCGAGCGTTGGTCGGTAAGGCGCTTGGCCAGCAGTTCGGCGCCTGCGGTGATGGCGAACAGTGGATTGCGCAGGTCATGGCCGAGAACGGCGATGAATTTTTCCCGCAAGACCGCGATTTCCCGTTCCTTTTCCAGGGCGATCTCGGTGCGCTGGGCGCTTTCCTCGCTTTCGATCTGGATCGACAGCAGGCGCGCGAAGGCTTCCATCATCGGCTGGATCGCGCTGCCCTTGAGGGCGCGGGGCTGGGGGTCGAGGGCGCAGATGGTGCCGAAGAAGCTGCCGTCGCTGCGAAACACCGGTACCGCGATATAGCTTTCGAATCCGTAGCGGCGCGGGGTCGGGTGGTCGCGGTAGTCGTCGTCCTCGCTGGCCTTGTCGATGACGATGGTGCGCTGCGCGGCGCGGATCTCGTTGCACAGGGTGGTGGAGGCTTCCAGCTCGCCGCCGACGGTCACGCCGAAACCGAAGGTGTCCAGTACCGCCAGGGCCGTCCAGCGCGCTTCGGTTACCCGGGCCACGGCAGCGAAACGCAGGCCGGTGGTCTCGCTGATCACCTGGAGAATGGCCGGGATCACGTTGATCCGGCCAATGGTAGCGCTGTCTGAAAGGGCGGCATTGATCATCTGTGGTTCGAACACCAAAACGCGAACGTGGATTCCTAGTGTAGCGAGCATCCGGGGCTTGGCAGAAAATTCGGCACAAGCGGTAGGCAATTTCCAGTACTCTTGGCGCAGTCGAGCCGTCCCGTCAGAGGACTGCCCATTTTCTTGCGTGCCAATCCCTTTCGACCTGCATCCAGACGGGTGTTTTCAGCGAGGTTTGACATGCACATCACTTCCCAGGACATCTGCGCCGCCGCCGAGCAGCTCAAGGGCTTCGTCGGTTTCCACCGCAAACTCGGCAAACACATCGTGCGCTTCAGCGAAGACTCGTTCGGCATGGACGTGCCCGACGACAGCATCACCCCCAGCAGCGAATTCGTCTGGCAGGCCGGCGAGGGCGAGGTCATGACCCTCAGCCGCGAACTGATCGATGTGCTGCTGGAGCAGAACGTCGACGACCGCCTGAATATCGGCGAGCCGCTGCGGGTCTACCAGCGGCGCCGCGACCTGCCGGAGATCATGGCGCAGCGCCGGCGCCTGGCTTAGCCGACCCGGTGGTACGCAGCAATGCCTCGAAGGCGTCCTGCTCCAGGGGCCGGCTCAGGTAGAAGCCCTGGACTTCGTGGCATTGCTCCATGCCGAGGGCGCGCAGTTGCTGCTCGGTCTCCACGCCTTCGGCGGTTACCGTCAGGCCCATGGCCTTGCCCAGGTTGATGATCGCCTGGACCACCGCCCGGTCGTTGCTGTCGCTGCTCAGGCCGGCGACGAAGCGCTTGTCGATCTTGATGCTGTCGAACGGGTAGGTGCGCAGGTAGCCCAGGGAGGAGTAGCCGGTGCCGAAATCGTCCATGTTCAGCCGTACGCCAAGCTCTTTCAGCGCGTTCATGGTGCCCAGCGCGCCTTCTATATCGTTGAGCATGACGTTCTCGGTGATTTCCAGCTCCAGGCGCTGCGCGGGGAAGCCGGTTTCCACGAGGATGCGGCGAACGTCGGCAACCACGTCGCTGCGGGAGAACTGCGCCGGTGACAGGTTGACCGAGACCAGCAGGGGCGCGGGCCAGTCGCGGGCGATCTCGCAGGCGCTGCGCAAGACCCACAGGCCAAGGGGCACGATCAGTTCGGTCTGCTCGGCCAGGGGAATGAAGGTGTCCGGGCCCAGCAGGCCTTCCACCGGGTGCTGCCAGCGCACCAGGGTTTCCACCGACACGATTTCCAGGGTTTTCAGACGGTAGCGCGGCTGGAAGTGCAGGACGAATTCGTGGTTCTTCACCGCCCGGCGCAGGTCGTTCTCCAGTTGCCGGCGGTACTGGATCTGCTGGTTCATTTCCACCGAGAAGTAGCGCCAGGTGTTCTTGCCCTCGGCCTTGGCCTGGTACAGGGCGATGTCGGCGCAGCGGATCAGCTCGCCCGCGTCGAAACCCTGCAGGCGGGTCTGCGAGATGCCGAGGCTGGCGCCGATGTGCAGTTGCTGGTCCTCGTACAGGATTGGTTGTTGCAGGTGATCGATGAGGCGGGCGCAGAAGCGGTCGACCTCGCTGCGGTTGTCCATGTTGGCAATCACCAGGATGAACTCGTCACCCCCCAGGCGCGCCACCAGGTCGCCATCCCGGGTGCTGTCGCGCAGGCGCGCGGCCACTTCCAGCAGCACCGCATCGCCGGCGGCATGGCCGAGGGAGTCGTTGATCGGCTTGAAGCTGTCGAGGTCGAGCAGGATCAGGGTCAACGGCGCGGCGTCCGGGCCCTTGAGCAGCGCCTGTTCGAGAAAGCGCGCGAGCTTGTTGCGGTTGGCCAGGCCGGTCAGGGCGTCGTGCATCGACAGGTGCTGGATGCGTGCGTGGGCGGCGACTTCGTCGGTGATGTCGCTGGCGGTACCGCGAAAGCCGGTGCGCTTGCCCTGGTGGTGGATCGGCCGCGCCGAGACCCGGCAGAAGCGCAGCAGGTCGTGCCGGTCGCGATAGGCGCAGCGCAGGTGCGAGGCCTGCTGGTCGGCGGGATCGTCGAGGTTGTCGAGCCAGGCGCCGAAGGGCGTGGTATCGCAGGTGAGCAGCAGGTTAAGCGGCTGGCCGAGCCATTCCCCTGTCGGATAGCCGGTGACGTCGACGAAGCGTTGGGACAGATAGGTCAGGCGCTGCTGTCGGTCGGTTTCCCAGATCCAGTCGGACGCGGCCTCGGCGACGGCACGGAAACGCTGCTCGCTGGCCTCCAGGGCCTGGTTGCTGGCGTGCAGCTCGGCCAGGTTGTCATCGATCTGCCGCGAGGTGCGCAGGGCGTAGCGGAAGAACCAGGCCATCAGCAGGCCCAGTACCAGCATGGCGCCGAGCAGGGGCGGCAGCATCGCCCAGAGCAGGCGATCGCCGGGACGTGGCGGGGTCCATTGCAGGGCATAGCCAATCGCGTCGAGGGGCAATGTCGGGGCACTGGCGGACGCATCCGCCTTGATGATGTGGACGCCGCTGAGGCCGGCGTCGTCGCCCAGGCTGTCGAGCTTGGCCTGGGTCAGCTGGTCGATGAACAGCATCACCGAGGTGGATTGCGGGTCGATGCCGAGAACCTCGTCGTCCGGCCGGATCGCCGCCGCGCTGAGCACCGCCGGCCAGCCATTGAACAGGACGTAGCGGCTCAGTTGCCCGCGTTCGGCAGCCAGGGCGCGGGCCTGGGCGATGATCGGCGCCAGCGGGGCATCGAGGTAGGCACTGACCGGGGCGTCGCTGAGCTGCCCCTTGAACAAACCGTACTTGGTGCGCTTATCGTCGACGACGAAGACCCCTTCATAGCCGCTGGCGGTGTACAGCGACTCGCCAACGTTCTTCTCTATATAGGCCCAGCGCTTGTCCACTTCCCCATCCAGGCGTTGGTAGGCGGCATTCCATACCGCGTAGCTTGAGAGAAACTGGCGCGAGGCCGCGAGGCGCTGCTGCAGGGCCTTGTCGGCGTAGAAGGCGCTTTTGTCGCTTTCGGTGCGATCGAGCTGGTGGGCGATCCTGAACAGGGCGCCCAGGGCGATCACGCAGGCGAGGCTGAACAGTATCGCGATGCCGATGATCAGTTTGCGTGCGTGCAGCCTGGGGCGTGAGGCGGGGGAATGGGCGCTGGCGTTCCTGTCCATGACGTGCCGATCCTGTGGAATGCGCCGCGCGGAAAGGGGGCCTGGCGGAAACAGGGCCGCGCGGGTGAGCTTCAATCAGGATAGGCGACTCTCGCGATTGCGCTGTCGGCATCGGCAACGCCGACCTGGTCGCGGCCATTGTTCTTGGCGGTATACAGGGCACGGTCGGCTTCGTTGAGCCAGGCGACGGGGTCGTCGAAGTCGGTGCGGCAGGTGGCCAGGCCTATGCTCAGGCTGATTCGCAGCTCCGTCAGGGACTCGTCGCGGTAGGCGGCGACCCGCTGGCGCAGGCGTTCCATGATGCGTGTGGCCTGCGGCAGGCTGGTTTCGGGAAGGATCACGCAGAATTCGTCGCCACCATAGCGGCCGGCCAGGTCGTCTTCGCGCAGGTTGGCCTTGATCTCCTTGCTCAGGTGACGCAGGACGGCGTCGCCGACCACATGGCCGTAGCTGTCGTTGATGCGCTTGAAGTGGTCGATGTCGATGATTGCGATCACCGCGCTGCGGCGTTGCTGCTGGCAGGTCTGGAACTTGAGTTGCAGCAGGTCTTTCCACGAACCATGGTTGAGCAGGCCGGTGAGGCTGTCGGTGCGGCTCAGGGCGCTGAGGCTGCGCTTGTGCTCGGCGAGCTGGATCGCCAGGCGGTAGCACACCCAGCCGAGGGCCAGGGGGTAGAGGGTCAGCATCGGCAGGCAGGCATAGACCTGCTGGGTGGTACTGACCAGTTGCATGCCTGGGCCGAAGATGGCCAGGCCGACCAGGATGCCGCTGACCTGGGCGAGGAATCCGCGCAGGAATAGGCGCTGGCCACCGGCGGCAACATTGTTCATGGTCATCATCGACAGGATAGTGATGCTCGGCAGCGGGTTGAACTGCATGGCCGCGGCCCAGAAGCCGCCGGTCATGGAGTCGATCAGCAGGCTGCGCTGTTCGGTCTGGTAGGGCGTCTGCGAGCACAGGCCCAGCACGTAGGCGACGTGGGGCCAGGCCAGGCCGTTGAAGAACATGGCGATCCACACCCAGGTCGGCGGGTCGAGAGGTGCCATGCCGGCGTACACACCGA
Organism: Pseudomonas sp. Con_6; assembly: GCF_059379395.1. NCBI lineage: Bacteria > Pseudomonadati > Pseudomonadota > Gammaproteobacteria > Pseudomonadales > Pseudomonadaceae > Pseudomonas > Pseudomonas sp. Con_6. The sequence goes on from NZ_CM182011.1 coordinate 1,669,179, forward strand.
GCAGGCCGATACCCATGCCGATGGTGCGCGGCGCATGGATCCTCCTGACAAATGAAAGTCCCTTGCCTCGTTTGTTGTCCGTCATGGTGTTCGTTTTTTCCGGGGGGCGCCGTTTATCGCATAAAACCGTAAACATTGTTGAACAATCACGCACCGCTCAAGAATGGCCTTGCGAGCCATTTGAAGGGCTGGGCCGTGCGCTCCTCTATATAGATAGGGATTTGTGTGCATGAAGGGTACCGAAACCAGTGTGCTGCAAGTTTCTGAAAATTTTCGAAATATTCCCTTGACGGGTGGTTTTGAATCGGTAGAATGCGCCCCCACAGACAGCGAGTCATCGCCGAAGTGGCTGAAGCAAGTGTTTGAAGTTGAACGAGAAATTCTGAAAACTTCAAAATAAACGCTTGACAGGCTTAGAGGAAAGCGTAGAATGCGCGCCTCGGTTGAAGCGAAACGCTTCACCAACCGCTCTTTAACAATCGAATCAAGCAATTCGTGTGGGTGCTTGTGATAATGGACTGGTAGTCAAAAAGATTATCAGCATCACAAGTGACTATGCGAGAAATCGAAATAGTTCATTTTGAGATTGCTGAGCCAAGTTTAGGGTTTTCTCAAAACCCAAGCAGTATTGAACTGAAGAGTTTGATCATGGCTCAGATTGAACGCTGGCGGCAGGCCTAACACATGCAAGTCGAGCGGATGAGAAGAGCTTGCTCTTCGATTCAGCGGCGGACGGGTGAGTAATGCCTAGGAATCTGCCTGGTAGTGGGGGACAACGTTTCGAAAGGAACGCTAATACCGCATACGTCCTACGGGAGAAAGCAGGGGACCTTCGGGCCTTGCGCTATCAGATGAGCCTAGGTCGGATTAGCTAGTTGGTGAGGTAATGGCTCACCAAGGCGACGATCCGTAACTGGTCTGAGAGGATGATCAGTCACACTGGAACTGAGACACGGTCCAGACTCCTACGGGAGGCAGCAGTGGGGAATATTGGACAATGGGCGAAAGCCTGATCCAGCCATGCCGCGTGTGTGAAGAAGGTCTTCGGATTGTAAAGCACTTTAAGTTGGGAGGAAGGGCAGTAAGTTAATACCTTGCTGTTTTGACGTTACCAACAGAATAAGCACCGGCTAACTCTGTGCCAGCAGCCGCGGTAATACAGAGGGTGCAAGCGTTAATCGGAATTACTGGGCGTAAAGCGCGCGTAGGTGGTTCGTTAAGTTGGATGTGAAAGCCCCGGGCTCAACCTGGGAACTGCATCCAAAACTGGCGAGCTAGAGTAGGGCAGAGGGTGGTGGAATTTCCTGTGTAGCGGTGAAATGCGTAGATATAGGAAGGAACACCAGTGGCGAAGGCGACCACCTGGGCTCATACTGACACTGAGGTGCGAAAGCGTGGGGAGCAAACAGGATTAGATACCCTGGTAGTCCACGCCGTAAACGATGTCAACTAGCCGTTGGAATCCTTGAGATTTTAGTGGCGCAGCTAACGCATTAAGTTGACCGCCTGGGGAGTACGGCCGCAAGGTTAAAACTCAAATGAATTGACGGGGGCCCGCACAAGCGGTGGAGCATGTGGTTTAATTCGAAGCAACGCGAAGAACCTTACCAGGCCTTGACATGCAGAGAACTTTCCAGAGATGGATTGGTGCCTTCGGGAACTCTGACACAGGTGCTGCATGGCTGTCGTCAGCTCGTGTCGTGAGATGTTGGGTTAAGTCCCGTAACGAGCGCAACCCTTGTCCTTAGTTACCAGCACGTAATGGTGGGCACTCTAAGGAGACTGCCGGTGACAAACCGGAGGAAGGTGGGGATGACGTCAAGTCATCATGGCCCTTACGGCCTGGGCTACACACGTGCTACAATGGTCGGTACAGAGGGTTGCCAAGCCGCGAGGTGGAGCTAATCTCACAAAACCGATCGTAGTCCGGATCGCAGTCTGCAACTCGACTGCGTGAAGTCGGAATCGCTAGTAATCGCGAATCAGAATGTCGCGGTGAATACGTTCCCGGGCCTTGTACACACCGCCCGTCACACCATGGGAGTGGGTTGCACCAGAAGTAGCTAGTCTAACCTTCGGGAGGACGGTTACCACGGTGTGATTCATGACTGGGGTGAAGTCGTAACAAGGTAGCCGTAGGGGAACCTGCGGCTGGATCACCTCCTTAATCGACGACATCAGCCGTATCATGAGCTCCCACACGAATTGCTTGATTCATTGAAGAAGACGGAAAAGCAGCTTATTGGGTCTGTAGCTCAGTTGGTTAGAGCGCACCCCTGATAAGGGTGAGGTCGGCAGTTCGAATCTGCCCAGACCCACCAATTAAGTTACACCGCCTCAGTCTGGGGCCATAGCTCAGCTGGGAGAGCGCCTGCCTTGCACGCAGGAGGTCAGCGGTTCGATCCCGCTTGGCTCCACCATAATCTGCATCCTGTTGAAAGCTTAGAAATGAGCATTCGGTTCGAATGTTGATTTCTAGTCTTTATAGACTGGTCCGTTCTTTAAAAATTTGGGTATGTGATAGAAATAGACTGAACGACACTTTCACTGGTGTTGATTCAGGCTAAGGTAAAATTTGTGAGTGACTCTTAAGAGTTTTGCAAATTTTCGGCGAATGTCGTCTTCACAGTATAACCAGATTGCTTGGGGTTATATGGTCAAGTGAAGAAGCGCATACGGTGGATGCCTTGGCAGTCAGAGGCGATGAAAGACGTGGTAGCCTGCGATAAGCTCCGGGGAGTCGGCAAACAGACTTTGATCCGGAGATCTCTGAATGGGGGAACCCACTCAGCACAAGCTGAGTATCTTGCACTGAATACATAGGTGCAAGAGGCGAACCAGGGGAACTGAAACATCTAAGTACCCTGAGGAAAAGAAATCAACCGAGATTCCCTTAGTAGTGGCGAGCGAACGGGGACTAGCCCTTAAGTTGATTTGAGATTAGTGGAAGGCTCTGGAAAGTGCCGCCATAGTGGGTGATAGCCCCGTACACGAAAATCTCTTGTCAATGAAATCGAGTAGGACGGAGCACGAGAAACTTTGTCTGAATATGGGGGGACCATCCTCCAAGGCTAAATACTACTGACTGACCGATAGTGAACCAGTACCGTGAGGGAAAGGCGAAAAGAACCCCGGAGAGGGGAGTGAAATAGAACCTGAAACCGTATGCGTACAAGCAGTGGGAGCCTACTTTGTTAGGTGACTGCGTACCTTTTGTATAATGGGTCAGCGACTTATATTCAGTGGCGAGCTTAACCGAATAGGGGAGGCGTAGCGAAAGCGAGTCTTAATAGGGCGCTTAGTCGCTGGGTATAGACCCGAAACCGGGCGATCTATCCATGGGCAGGTTGAAGGTTAGGTAACACTGACTGGAGGACCGAACCGACTACCGTTGAAAAGTTAGCGGATGACCTGTGGATCGGAGTGAAAGGCTAATCAAGCTCGGAGATAGCTGGTTCTCCTCGAAAGCTATTTAGGTAGCGCCTCATGTATCACTGTAGGGGGTAGAGCACTGTTTCGGCTAGGGGGTCATCCCGACTTACCAAACCGATGCAAACTCCGAATACCTACAAGTGCCGAGCATGGGAGACACACGGCGGGTGCTAACGTCCGTCGTGAAAAGGGAAACAACCCAGACCGTCAGCTAAGGTCCCAAAGTCATGGTTAAGTGGGAAACGATGTGGGAAGGCTTAGACAGCTAGGAGGTTGGCTTAGAAGCAGCCACCCTTTAAAGAAAGCGTAATAGCTCACTAGTCGAGTCGGCCTGCGCGGAAGATGTAACGGGGCTCAAACCATGCACCGAAGCTACGGGTATCACTTAGGTGATGCGGTAGAGGAGCGTTCTGTAAGCCTGTGAAGGTGAGTTGAGAAGCTTGCTGGAGGTATCAGAAGTGCGAATGCTGACATGAGTAACGACAATGGGAGTGAAAAACTCCCACGCCGAAAGACCAAGGTTTCCTGCGCAACGTTAATCGACGCAGGGTTAGTCGGTCCCTAAGGCGAGGCTGAAAAGCGTAGTCGATGGAAAACAGGTTAATATTCCTGTACTTCCGGTTATTGCGATGGAGGGACGGAGAAGGCTAGGCCAGCTTGGCGTTGGTTGTCCAAGTTTAAGGTGGTAGGCTGGAATCTTAGGTAAATCCGGGATTTCAAGGCCGAGAGCTGATGACGAGTTGCCTTTAGGCGACGAAGTGGTTGATGCCATGCTTCCAAGAAAAGCTTCTAAGCTTCAGATAACCGGGAACCGTACCCCAAACCGACACAGGTGGTTGGGTAGAGAATACCAAGGCGCTTGAGAGAACTCGGGTGAAGGAACTAGGCAAAATGGCACCGTAACTTCGGGAGAAGGTGCGCCGGCGAGGGTGAAGGACTTGCTCCGTAAGCCCATGCCGGTCGAAGATACCAGGCCGCTGCGACTGTTTATTAAAAACACAGCACTCTGCAAACACGAAAGTGGACGTATAGGGTGTGACGCCTGCCCGGTGCCGGAAGGTTAATTGATGGGGTTAGCTAACGCGAAGCTCTTGATCGAAGCCCCGGTAAACGGCGGCCGTAACTATAACGGTCCTAAGGTAGCGAAATTCCTTGTCGGGTAAGTTCCGACCTGCACGAATGGCGTAACGATGGCGGCGCTGTCTCCACCCGAGACTCAGTGAAATTGAAATCGCTGTGAAGATGCAGTGTATCCGCGGCTAGACGGAAAGACCCCGTGAACCTTTACTATAGCTTTGCACTGGACTTTGAATTTGCTTGTGTAGGATAGGTGGGAGGCTTTGAAGCGTGGACGCCAGTTCGCGTGGAGCCATCCTTGAAATACCACCCTGGCAACTTTGAGGTTCTAACTCAGGTCCGTTATCCGGATCGAGGACAGTGTATGGTGGGTAGTTTGACTGGGGCGGTCTCCTCCTAAAGAGTAACGGAGGAGTACGAAGGTGCGCTCAGACCGGTCGGAAATCGGTCGTAGAGTATAAAGGCAAAAGCGCGCTTGACTGCGAGACAGACACGTCGAGCAGGTACGAAAGTAGGTCTTAGTGATCCGGTGGTTCTGTATGGAAGGGCCATCGCTCAACGGATAAAAGGTACTCCGGGGATAACAGGCTGATACCGCCCAAGAGTTCATATCGACGGCGGTGTTTGGCACCTCGATGTCGGCTCATCACATCCTGGGGCTGAAGCCGGTCCCAAGGGTATGGCTGTTCGCCATTTAAAGTGGTACGCGAGCTGGGTTTAGAACGTCGTGAGACAGTTCGGTCCCTATCTGCCGTGGACGTTTGAGATTTGAGAGGGGCTGCTCCTAGTACGAGAGGACCGGAGTGGACGAACCTCTGGTGTTCCGGTTGTCACGCCAGTGGCATTGCCGGGTAGCTATGTTCGGAAGAGATAACCGCTGAAAGCATCTAAGCGGGAAACTTGCCTCAAGATGAGATCTCACTGGAGCCTTGAGCTCCCTGAAGGGCCGTCGAAGACTACGACGTTGATAGGTTGGGTGTGTAAGCGCTGTGAGGCGTTGAGCTAACCAATACTAATTGCCCGTGAGGCTTGACCATATAACACCCAAGCAATTTGAGCGGAAGCCAGATTGCGGTGTTGTGAAGATGAAGTAGCCGAAAGTTTGCAGCTCACAAACATCACATACCCGATTTGTCGTAGCGTCGAAAGACGAGACGGCACACAGAATTTCTTGACGACCATAGAGCGTTGGAACCACCTGATCCCATCCCGAACTCAGCAGTGAAACGACGCATCGCCGATGGTAGTGTGGAGCTTCTCCATGTGAGAGTAGGTCATCGTCAAGATTAAATTCCGAAACCCCTATCTGCGTATGCAGATAGGGGTTTTGTCTTTCCCGGGCCGAAAAGATCGATAGAAAATCGCGGGGCCAGGCCCCGCGAACAGGCTTACACGAAGGCCTGGGGTGCAACGCCCCGTGGCAGGCGGCAGCGATCAGGACGGCCCGCCAGGCGTACGCGCCAGCTGGCCTTGAAGCAGAACGGAGCGGCCTTCACCTGGCTCGCCTGGCGCTGCTTGCGCAGTTCTGCCAGCGACGGCGCCTTCTTTACCGGCGCGGTTTCGACCTTGGCCAGCGAACGTTGGCAAGACTTGCAATCCACTTCGGCCTCTACTGCGGAAGTGCTCAGGTTGTTGCCGACGCGACCACAGGCGACGCTGTCGCCGTTCGATGAGTAATGCATTACCAAAACTGTAAATCTCCACTGGTGAACAAAAAGCCGCGTATTTTCTCACAGCTCGGCGACCAGGTGCCGCGTCCCGTCGGTCAGTACTTATCTTGTAGCAATTGCCATCAGTCCTGACGCCCAGATAGAATTGATAGCAATTCTTAATTACATCCAGCCAACAAAGGCCGGTGTCCAGGTCCCTATGTCGTCGACCGATCGCGCACCTCATCTGCATATCGAATCCCTCTACTGTGAACACCATGGCTGGCTGCACGGCTGGCTCAACCGCAAGCTGGGCAACGCCAGCGATGCCGCGGACCTGGCCCACGACACCTTCATCCGCCTGTTGAGCAAGCCGACCCGCAGCTTTGGCAGCGAGCCCCGTGCATTGCTGACCCATATCGCCAAAGGCCTGGTGGTCGACCGCTGGCGGCGCCAGGATGTCGAGCGGGCCTATCTGGAAAGCATCGCCCACCTGCCGGAGCCGGAAGTCCCTTCGCCGGAAACCCGCTGGTTGATCCTCGAAGCCCTGTACCGTATCGACGCCATGCTTCGCGAAATGCCGGCCCGGGTACGCCAGACCTTCCTGCTCTCGCAGATCGATGGCCTGACCTATGCGCAGATCGCCGAGCAACTGGAGGTCTCGCTAATCACCGTCAAGCGCGGCATGCGCGAGGCCTTCCTGGCCTGCCTGAGCGTAGCCTGATGAATGCTCAGATCGATCCGCTGATCCTCGGCGAAGCCGCCGACTGGCTGGTGCAACTGCAGTCCGGTGCAGCCACCGAGGCCGATCATCGTGCCATCCAGCTCTGGCGCAACCGCAGCCCGCAGCATGCGCAAGCCTGGCAGCGTGCGGAGGCCCTGCTGGGCGACCTGCGCGCCGTCCCCGGCAACCTGGCCAGCGACACCTTCCAGCGGCTCGACCGCAGCAAGCGTCTCGGCCGTCGTCAGGCGTTGCATCGTCTTGGCCTGTTCCTGCTGGCCGGGCCGGCAGTGTGGATGGCGTATCGCGAACTGCCCTGGCAGCAGTGGAGCGCCGACCAGCGCACCGCCATTGGCGAGCAGAAGAACCTGACCCTGCCCGATGGCACCCGACTGCTGATCAACACCGGCAGCGCCCTGAACATCGTGTTAAATGCCCAGGAGCGGCGGATAAGACTGCTCGAAGGCGAAGTGCTGATCACTACCGCCAAGGACCCGGCACGCTCGTTCATCGTCGAAACCCGCCACGGCACCGCCCGTGCCCTGGGCACCCGTTTCAGCGTCCGGGTCGGCGAGCAGCGCAGCCAGGTGGCGGTAACCGAAGGTGCGGTGGAAATGCTGCCGCTCCATGGCCGTCAGGGTCTGATTCTCAAGGCCGGGGAGCAGAGCGCGTTCGGCAGCGACCTCACCGCAGCGGTACAACCACTGGACAGCGCGGCCCTGACCTGGGAGCACGGCATGATGGTCGCGCGCAACATGCGCCTGGCCGACCTGCTTTCCGAACTCGGTCGCTACCGCCCTGGCGTGTTGCGTTGCCACGACGCGATCGCCGGCCTGACGGTATCCGGCGCGTTTCCCTTGAACGACACCGACGCCAGCCTGCGCCTTCTGCAGGACACCCTGCCGATCCGCATCAGCAGCCTGACCCGCTACTGGGTCGCCATCGAACCGCGCTGATTTGCAAAAAAACGCGATTCCCCTGATACCTTTTTCCAACTCCTTCGGTGAGGAAGTGAATCCTCACTTTTCTTCGCGCCGACAGGAGCCACGAATGACGTCCAGGCCGTTGCAGTCCGTTTCCCGAATCAGCCCTCCACGCCTTGCCATGCAGACGCTGAGCCTGGCCGTCGCCCTGGCACTGTCGCTGCCGATGCACGCTGCCCTGGCCACCGAGACGGTGCAGAACAGCGCCGCCCGCAGTTACGACATCGCCCCCGGCCCGCTGGGAGACGTGCTCGCCCAGTTCGCGGCGCTGTCCGGCGTGCCGCTGTCGTTCGATGCCAGGCTGCTCAATGATCGCCGCAGCCCGGGACTGCGCGGCAGCAACACGGCGCAAAATGGTTTCGCCGTGTTGCTCCAGGGCAGTGGCTACACCCTGCAGAGCGCAGGTGGCAACGGCTATACCCTGGCGCCGGCGGCCAACGGCGATGCCCTGGAGCTGGGTGCCACCAACATCGACGCCAGCAGCATCGGCGCGGCCGGCGACACCTATGGCGGCGGCCAGGTGGCTCGCACCGCGCGCCTTGGCGTGCTGGGCAACCGCTCGATCACCGACGTGCCTTTCAGCGTCGTCAGCTACACCTCCAAGGCCATTGCCGACCAGCAGGCCCGGACCGTCGGCGATGTGCTGCTGAACGACGCCGCGGTGCGCCAGTCGGCAGGGTTCGGCAACTTCTCCCAGGTGTTCACCATCCGTGGCTTGCCGCTACAGAGCGATGATCTGGCCTTCAACGGCCTGTATGGCATCCTGCCGCGGCAGATCGTAAACACCGAGGCGGTGGAGCGGGTCGAACTGTTCAAGGGGCCCAACGCGTTCCTCAACGGCGTCGCGCCGCAGGGCAGCGGCATTGGTGGCAGCGTCAACCTGGTGCCCAAGCGCGCCGAGGACACTCCGACCCGTAGCGTCACCCTGGATTACGCCAGCGACACCCAGATCGGTGGTCACCTCGACCTCGGCCAGCGCTTCGGCGAGGACAACCGTTTCGGCGCGCGCATCAACCTGGCTCAGCGCGGCGGTGATACCGCCATAGACGACGAGTACAAGCGCACCTCGCTAATCGCCGTCGGCCTGGACTACCGTGGCGAGCGCCTGCGCCTGTCTACCGATCTCGGCTACCAGAAGCAGCGCATCGACAACGGTCGCTCGGTCATCTACCCCAATGGCACCAAGATCCCCAAGCCGCCATCGGCCAAGGACAACTATGCCCAGGACTGGACCTGGTCGGAGCTGGAAGACACCTATGGCATGGTCAGCGGCGAGTACGACCTGAATGACAACTGGACCCTGTATGCCGGCGTCGGAGCCAGGCATACCCGTGAGAACGGCATATATTCCTCACTCTATGTAGGAAGTGACGGCAGCGGTCGTACCGGTTTTCTCTACCCGCCCCATGACGAGGACAACAAGAGCGCCGTGGCCGGTCTGAACGGTCATTTCAACACAGGCGCGGTAACCCACCAGATGAACTTCGGTCTGTCCGGCATGTGGGGCGAGCAGCGTTCGGCGTTCGAGGCGATCCTGTCCGCCAATCGTCCCGTGGGCAACCTGTACGATCCGATCCAGGTAGCGCGTCCGACCAATACCTATTTCGGCAGCGATATCCACGACCCGCGCATCGTCGGCAAGAACCGCATCAAGAGCGTTGCACTGTCCGACACCCTGGGTTTCATTGACGACCGCGTCCTGCTTACCCTCGGCCTGCGTCGCCAGACCATCGAAGTGGATGCCTGGAACACCACCAGTGGCGCGCGTACCGGCAATTACGACGAGTCCATCACCACCCCGGTCTATGGCCTGGTGATCAAACCGTGGAAGCATGTGTCGGTCTACGTCAACCGCATCGAAGGTCTGGCCCAGGGCCCGACAGCACCGCTGACCGGAGTGACTAACCCCGGTGAGGTCTTCGCGCCCAAGCGCAGCAAGCAGACCGAGGCCGGGATCAAGCTGGACTGGGACAGCTTCGGCGCGACCCTCGGGGTCTACCGTATCGAGCAGCCGAACAACTCCACCAGCTACATCCCGGGCGTGGCCCTTGGCACCTTCAATGTCGATGGCGAGCAGATCAACAAGGGCGTCGAATTGAACGTCTTCGGCGAACCACTCGATGGCCTGCGCGTGCTGGCCGGTGCGACCTGGATGGACACCGAGCAGAGGAACACCGCCAACGGTGCTACCGACGGCAATCGAGCCGCCGGCGTGCCACGCTTCCAGTTCAACCTGGGCGGCGAGTGGGATGTGCCAGGCATCGAAGGTGCGGCGCTCAGCGCGCGTATGCTGAGAACCGGGGGTGAGTACGTGAACGCCACCAACACCTTGAACATCCCCGCCTGGACCCGGATCGACCTTGGCGCCCGCTATGGCTTCAAGGCTGACAACAAGTACGTCACCCTGCGCGCTAACGTCGAGAACGTAGCAAACAAGGCGTACTGGGCCTCGGCGTCAACGGCGAACAACTACCTGACCCAAGGGGAACCGCGGGCGCTCAAGGTGTCTGCTACCGTTGATTTCTGATCCAAACTCTCTGACCTTGCGTTGCCTTGCTGAAGCAGGCGAGCCTGCTTCAGCAAGGAAAGCGCAGCCCCCGGGCAGATCTCAGAACCCCGCGCTCAACGAAGCCGGCTCCCTCGCGTAGCTCTCCGAGCCGGTCCATCCCACTGCTTGCATTCAGCGACCTTCGAAGCCGCTCGCGGATCCGTTGCGCAGATGACGGATTACTATCTCGTCCTGAGTCCTTGATGAATTCGGTACCAGGCATCGTGTTGAGTGGACTTTCCCGGTTGCCGAGGAGGCTGTTCCCGAGCAAGTCCTCTTTTCGCTTCCGTATTGCGGAATCGTCCTACGACCGTCCCCAGGGCATACGGCTTACTCTTCCCGGCCCGGATGACGGTGCCGCCGTCGAGTCATTTTTTCGCTCCCTGCCAGGAAGCCGCATGAACACCAAAGCAGTCGCTCCCAGCCAGCGTGTTCGCCTCAAGCGAGGCGTACTGGAGGTCTTCGTCGATAAGGCCGTGCAGTCCCCGGAAGCTTTGTTCGGCTTTGCCGAGCGATGCAATCCGAAGCGCGCTTTCCTGTTCGTTTCCCGGGTGCTGGGCCGGCATGTTCCGGTGCGACCGTCGGTCATGGCTGCCAACTTCGACCGGTTGGCCAGCCTGATTCCATCCGACCTGCCCGGGCCGGTACTGGTCTTCGGCATGGCGGAAACGGCGGTCGGTCTCGGTGCGGGAGTCCATCGCGCCTACAGCGCGGATCGTCAGGATTGCCTCTATCTGGTCAGTACCCGTCATCCTCTGGGCAGCGAACTGCTCACCCGATTCGAAGAAGAGCACAGCCACGCCAGTGCCCATCTGGTCCATCTGCCCTTGGACCCCGAGCTTCGTGACGCGATGTTGTCCGCACGGTCGCTGGTACTGGTGGATGATGAAATCTCTACGGGCAATACCCTGCTCAATCTGCATCGGGCTTTGGTCGGAGCTGGCCTGTCGCGTATCGAACGAATGGTCGCCTGCGTGTTGACGGACTGGTCCGGTGGTGCGCTGGAGGCTGCGATCGGCGCCAGTACCGTATCGTTGGTGAAGGGGACGTGCCGTTTTCACGACGATCCATCGACTGCCCTGCCTGAGATGCCGCCAGTCGGTGCTGTGTCCGCTGGTCGGTGGCGGGTCGACCCGGCCAACGACTGGGGGCGTCTGGGGATCCGCGAGGTCGCGGACAGCCTGGCACCGGACCTGCAAGTGCGTCCAGGAGAAAGGGTAATCGTGGTTGGCACCGGTGAGTTCGTCTGGCGCCCCTTCCTGCTTGCCGAACGCCTCGAACGGGCGGGTGCCGACGTACACTTCGGTGCCACGACACGTTCGCCTATCGCCTTGGGCCATGCCATTGAGCATGCCCTGTCGTTTCCCGACAACCACGGCCTTGGCATTGCCAATTTCCTCTACAACGTGCAACCCGGCCAGTTCGACCGGGTCATCCTTTGCAGCGAGACACCTGAAGAGGCCGTGTCCGCAGAACTGGTAGAACGGCTCGGTGCCGAGGTCGTCATCGATGGTCGTTGAGCGCCCGCTGGTATTCGTCGATCTTGACGACACCCTGTTCCAGACTGCACGCAAGATGTCCGGACACGGCCCCCGCTTTGCCGTCACCCTGGATGGTAGGGGAGAGCCCAATGGCTTCATGAGCCCGGTCCAGAAACAGCTGATCGAATGGCTGCTGGCATCGGCCGACGTAGTGCCGGTCACCGCCCGCAGCATTGAAGCCTACCAGCGTGTCCGACTGCCCTTCAGCCATGGCGCGATCTGTGCCCATGGTGGAGTCATGTTGGATGCTGATGGCAGACTCGATGAGCACTGGCACGAGCAGATGAGCCAGGCCCTGGAGGATTTTCAGGAGCGTCTGCCGGCCCTGAGTGAAGCCATTCTGGATTTCGGTAAGCGATTGGGTCATCCATTGCGTGGCTGGGTTGTGGAAGAGGAAGGCTTGCGCCACTACGTGGTGACCAAGCACAGCGGGAGTGATGACGCTGTGCTTGCCAGAGTGTTGGCAGAGATCCGTCGGCGAGGCCTGCTGCACGGCATGCATGTCCACACTAACGGAAACAACCTGGCGTTCCTGCCTCGGCGCCTGGACAAGTCCTGCGCAGTCGGAGAATGGCTGCGTCGCGATCGTCAGCAGCATGGCGAACGTCCGGTCCTCGGGTTCGGCGACAGCCTTTCCGACCTGGGCTTCATGAGCTTGTGCGACCTGTGGGCGACCCCCGCGCGCAGCCAACTGGCGAAAGCAATGGCGGGCGTGCTCGATGACTGAAACCATCGCCACGCTGGATACCGTCGGCAGCGGCAGCTATCTCCCTGATGACGTGCATTTTCTCCTGCGCCGGGTGCGCATGGATGTCATTGATGTCGAAGAAAAGGAGCGTCTGATCCAGACGAACCGCAGGCACTATTCCGAAATGCTCGGCCGGGAGCACGCCCCGGCAGAAATCCACAAGCAACTCTATGCACGTGCACTTTCCCGCAACGGCAAGCGCATGGCCACCGAGGTTCAGGCCCTGGCCCATGCCTTGGACGAGGCCTGCGCCGGTCCTGCCATCGTTCTGGTTTCCTTGGTTCGTGCGGGCCTGCCTCTCGGTGTACTGCTGCGTCGTGCCCTGCGCGACCTGGGGCGCGAGGTCCATCACTATGGCATCAGCATCGTCCGGGATCGTGGGATCGACCGGGTGGCGCTCGAGGCCATCATCGAGGCTCATGGCGCAGCAAACATCATTTTCGTTGATGGCTGGACCGGCAAGGGTGCGATAGCCACCGAGCTGAAGCACACCCTGGCTGGTGATTCACGCTTCCCTGGAGAGCCCCGTCTGGTGGTGCTCGCGGACCCCTGCGGGCGAGCCTGGCTCTCGGCATCCGCCGACGATTGGCTGATCCCTTCTGGAATCCTCGGCGCGACGGTGTCTGGCCTGGTATCGCGTTCCATCTGGCCTGCTCGGGGAGGTCTGCATGGATGTGTCACGTACGACCACCTGCGCTCTCATGACGAGACTGGCGTGTTCATCGAGCGGATCGAAGCCGAGCGACATGGGTTGGAGAGGGTTGCGTCGGCAGTCCCCTGGACCTGCTCGCAGCGAAGTGCACTTCAGGCTGCCGTCGAGCCTGTATTGCGCCTGTTCGCCGAGCGTAATTCGATCAGAGACCCGAACAGGCTCAAGCCTGGCATCGCCGAAGCGACCCGCGCGGTGTTGCGTCGCTTGCCCGATCAGGTTCTGGTACGCGACCGTACTGACAGCGACGTACAACTGTTGCTGCACCTGAGCAAGCAGGCTGGCGTGGAGGTGGAGGAGGCAGGCGCTGCGCTGGGGCCCTATCGGGCGTTGACCTTGATCCGGAGCGCGGGCCTATGACCGGCCCATCACCTTTCGCCCTCGGCGCCACCCTGTACATGCCGGCCACCCGCGATGACATTCTTGACCTGGCCTGCGGTTCCCGGATTCCCGAGCTGCGCTCCCTGGTAGTGTGCCTGGAGGATGCCGTGGCGGCGACCGATGTCGACAACGCCCTGGTCAATCTCCATGGCTTGCTGGTGCGCCTCGACGCCCGTGGCGGGCGTCCGCGGCGGGCGCCACTGCTGTTCGTTCGTCCGCGAAATGCGCAGATGGCTGCGATGCTCAACGACTGGCCATTGATGAAGCACGTGGATGGTTTCGTCGTGCCCAAGCTGACCCTCGGAACCCTGCCGGCCTGGGCAGCGGCGGTCAGCAATCCTGCACTTGGCCTGATGCCCACGCTGGAGACGGCAGATGTCTTTGATCCAGGGGCGATGGTCGAGCTTGGCCTCGCCCTGAACGCCAGCCTGGCACAACGCGTCATCGCCTTGCGCATCGGCGGCAATGACCTCATGGGGTGCCTCGGCTTGCGCCGGGACCCGGCCCGCACCCTCTACAGCACGCCGATGGCATACGTGATCCCGATGCTCGCCGGAATCATGGGGGCACAGGGTTTCGCCCTCACTGCGCCGGTCTTCGAGCGCCTGGACACCCCTTGTCTGCTCAGGGAGGAGCTGGCGCTAGATCTGGCCCATGGTCTGGTAGGCAAGACCGCGATCCATCCCAGTCAGATCGGCCCGATCCAGGAGGCCTTGCGCGTGTCCCGCGAAGACCTCGACACCGCTCGGCGTATCGCCAGCAATGCGGCACCGGCGGTGTTCCTGCACAACGATGCCATGTGCGAGCCCGCCACCCACCGCAAATGGTCCCTGAACATCCTTGAGCGTGCGCGCTGGCATGGCGTCAGGCCCGGCGAGCCCCGGACTCACGAAAACCTGCCTGACTCAACAACGCTGGAAGCTCGGGACATAAGCCCGCTTCCGGTTTCGATATGAAAACCGATCACCAAGATGGAGCGTGAACAATGGCATTCACCCTGAGCAAGAGTCAGAGCATATCGCTGGAGAAGACAGCGGGTAGCGGTCTCGCTGTCGTCAGCCTGGGGCTGGGTTGGGATCCGGCAAAACCCGCTGGCTTCGTTTCGAAGATGCTTGGCGGCGGCAAACAGATCGACCTCGATGCTTCCTGCATTGTGCTGGACGGCAATCTGCAGAAGATGGATCTGGTGTGGTTCCGCCAATTGAGCTCTCGTGATGGAGCGATCCGCCATTCCGGGGACAATCTGACTGGCGAGGGTGATGGGGACGACGAAGTCATCCACGTCGACCTCCGGCGCCTGCCGGCCAGCGCTCAGCACCTGGTTTTTACCGTCAACAGCTTTCGCAGGCAGACCTTCGACCAGGTCGCGAACGCGTATTGCCGCATTCTCGACACAAACGGAAACCGGGAACTCGCACGCTTCGACCTGGCGGAAAAGGGCGGTCATACCGGTGTGGTGATGGCTTGCCTTAGCCGTGCCGGCAGTGACTGGACTTTCAAGGCCATCGGTCATGCCACTAACGGCCGGACCGCGGATGACCTGACCAGTCTGGCGATCCAGGCGGTGCGCGGATGACCACGCTGGCTCCAGGTGGCAACGCGGCGGTCGCCAGCGGAATACAGCAGGTCGACATTTGCTATATCCCGTTGCCGGGACTCGAGCTCGATGTCTCCGCTTTCGTCCTGACTAGCGCTGGCAAGGTTCGCGGTGATGGCGACATGTGCTTCTACGGACAGACCAGCGTACTTGGCGGTGCGGTTCAACTGATTGCCAGCACGCCCGGGCAGGCGACCTTCCGAATCGATCTCGAGCACATCGACCTTGTCGTGGACAGGATCGCGCTGACCGCGACCCTTCACGACAACAGGGCAAGTTTCGAACGTGTCGCAACCTTGGGCCTGACGGTCAGCGAAGGCATCGAGGCGCAGATCCCGACCCTGGGTATGAACGAGACCGCCTTGATTCTCGGCGAGTTCTACCGGCGCCAGGGCGCCTGGAAATTCCGCTGCGTCGGCCAGGGCTTCGCCGGTGGCCTTGAGCCGCTGGCCCGGCACTTTGGCGTCGATGTGGCCGCACCCGCACCCGCGCCGATACAGGAGTCACCTCCTGCTTCCGTGGCACCCTCGAAGTCGAGCGTCAGCCTGAACAAGATCACTCTCGACAAGACCCGTTCCAGCATCAGCCTCGAAAAGAATGCCGCGGGCTTCGGGGAAATCTGCGTCAACCTGAACTGGAACCAGCGCCGCGACAACGCAGGCGACACCGGTGGTGGTGGCTTCTTCGGCGGGCTGCTGGGGGGCAAGCGCAGCAATGCCATCGACCTTGACCTGGGCTGTCTGTACGAGCTGCAGGACGGCACGAAGGGCGCGATCCAGGCGCTGGGCGAGTGCTTTGGCGACTTGTCCGACGAACCCTACATCCAGCTGATGGGCGACGACCGCACGGGTTCCGTGATGGGGGGCGAGTGGCTGCACATCAACGGGCAGCAATGGAGCCGGATCAAACGGATCCTGATCTTCGCCTACATCTACGACGGCGCACCGAACTGGAAGGCGACCGATGGTGTGGTGACCATCCACGTCCCCGGCCAGCCCGATATCGAAGTGCGCATGAACGAGGAGGGGGGGCGCCACGGCATGTGCGCGATCGCTCTGCTGGAGAACGTTGGTGGGGCGGCCAGGGTGTCGCGTCAGGTCGACTTCCACAAGGGCCACCAGGATCTGGATCACGCCTATGGCTGGGGCATGCGCTGGCGCGCGGGCTCCAAGTAGGCAACTGACCGAGCGGGGCCGCAAGGTTCCGCCGTACCGAGGAAACAGCAATGCTCGAATGGCTCAGGACCAATGCGGTCAAGGCCCGCGAAACCCTGGCGACAGAGGTCGCCAGATACAGGAACCGGACGTTCATGGAGGCGCTCGCCAACGGTTG
This sequence comes from Pseudomonas sp. Con_6, assembly GCF_059379395.1. NCBI lineage: Bacteria > Pseudomonadati > Pseudomonadota > Gammaproteobacteria > Pseudomonadales > Pseudomonadaceae > Pseudomonas > Pseudomonas sp. Con_6. The sequence goes on from NZ_CM182011.1 coordinate 1,685,897, forward strand.
CGCCCTGATGTCCGCCGCCGATGGCGAGATCACGTTCGAGGAGAAAATGAAGATGGCCGGCTTCATCAACACCTCCACTGAACTCAAGGTATTCGACCTGGACGAGGTGACCCGGGTGTTCAACGACGCCTGCGCCAAGTTCGAGTTCGACTTTCAGATCGGGCGGGCCGAAGCCCTCAAGGCCATTGGCAAGGTCAAGGGCAAGGATGGCGAAGCGCGCCTGCTGGTGCGGGTGGTCTGCGCGGTCGGTGCGGCCGATGGCGACTTCGATGGTAAGGAAAGGTCGGTCGGTCGACTGATCTGCCTGGAGCTGGGGCTGAACCCGGCTGATTTTGAACTGTAAGGAACTCGAACCGTGGAAACGACACTGGGCTTCCCTCCGCTGACCATGGCGGTCTTCGTCGGACTTGCGCTCGCCGCCTTGCTGCTGGACATGGTCACCCACCGCGATGACAAGCCGATCACCCTGACCCGCGCTTCCGTCTGGTCGCTCTTCTGGATTGCCATCTCCCTGGCGTTCGCCGGCTTCCTCTATGTCCAGCATGGCCCGGACGTAGCCAGCCTCTTCGTCACCGGCTACGCCCTGGAGAAGGTGCTGTCGGTCGACAACCTCTTCGTGTTCATGGCCATCTTCGCCTGGTTCAAGGTGCCGGACGGTCTGCGCCATCGCATTCTGTACTGGGGCATCATCGGTGCCATCGTCTTCCGTGGCGTGTTTGTCGCGATCGGTACTGGTCTGCTGGCGTTCGGCCCCTGGGTCGAGATCGTCTTCGCGCTCATCGTGGCCTGGACCGCAGTGATGATGCTCAGAAGCGGCGGTGGTGATGACGTGGAAGAGGACTATTCCAGGCACGTCGCCTATCGCTTCGCGGAAAAACTCTTCCCCGTGTGGCCGAAGTTGCACGGTCAGAGCTTCTTCGTACGGCGCAAGGTGCTTGAAGCAGAACTGCAGAAGCCCGAGAACGCAGGCATGAGACTGGCGACCAAGGGCGGTCTGTTCGCCACGCCGCTGTTCCTCTGCCTGGTGGTGGTGGAATTCTCCGACGTGCTGTTTGCCTTCGATTCGGTCCCGGCGATTATCGCGGTCAGCCGCGAACCACTGATCGTCTACTCGGCGATGCTCTTCGCCATCCTCGGCCTGCGGACCCTGTACTTCGTCCTCGAAGCGCTGAAGCGCTACCTGGTCCACCTCGAAAAGGCAGTGGTCGCCTTGCTGTTCTTCATTGCCGCCAAGCTTGGCCTGAATGCCACTGACCACCTCTTCCACCATGGCGTCGGTATCGATCCGAACACCAGCCTGCTCGTCGTGCTGGTGGTACTGGCCATCGGCATCCTTGCCAGTGTGATCTTCCCGGAAAAGGAAGAAGCGCCAGCCGAACGTCCGTAATCGTACAACCCCACCCTCAACAAGGAAACACAGCATGGCTGTCAGTCTGTCCAAAGGCGGTAACGTCTCCCTTTCCAAAGAAGCCCCAGGCTTGAGCGAAATCATCGTCGGGCTCGGCTGGGATGCCCGGGTCACCGATGGTGCTGAGTTCGACCTCGATGCCTCGGTCTTCGTCACCGGAGAGAGCGGCAAGGTCCTCAGCGACGCAAGCTTCATCTTCTACAACAACAAGCTGTCCGCCGACGGCTCGATCGAACACATGGGCGACAACCGCTCCGGCCAAGGCGAAGGTGACGACGAGCAGGTCAACGTCAAGCTCACTGGCCTGGCCCCCGAGGTGAAGAAGCTGGTGTTCGCCGTCACTATCCACGACGCCGAGGCACGCAAGCAGTCCTTCGGCCAGGTGAGCAATGCCTATATCCGCGTGGTGAACAAGGCGGACGGCAAGGAGATCGCCCGCTACGACCTCTCGGAAGACGCCTCCAGCGAAACCGCGATGATCTTCGGTGAGCTGTACCGTCACAACGACGAGTTCAAGTTCAAGGCGATTGGCCAAGGTTTTGCCGGTGGTCTCAAGCCGCTGGCCGAAGCGCATGGTGTCAACATCGGCTGAACCGCTACACAAGAAAAGCCCCGGAGTAATCCGGGGCTTTTCTTTTTCTTACGGCTTGCAAGTCGCACGCCTGTCGCAACAGATCATCGCCTCTGCTTTACTTTCTTCCCGCACTCCAGCCGCTTGTCGAGTCTTCAGGCGGCAAAATGGAACTTCGGCTCAAGACTCACTTCCTCGCCGAAAGGCAAAGAAGAAAATGTCTATTGATCTAATAATATTCATAAATTTGTTCCATACAGAATGCCGTTTTAGTCTTTACCTATCGTCGGCTGCAATCAAAGGGCCGGTCTGCTGAGGAAAAAGGAGAAAGCAGTAATGTCGAACCAAGGTAAATGCCCGTTCCACAACACCGCCGGTAGCGGCACCAGCAATCGCGACTGGTGGCCCAATACCCTGCGTGTGGATCTGCTCAACCAGCATTCGGACCGTTCGAACCCGCTCGGGGAGAACTTCAACTACCGCGACGAATTCAAGAAACTCGACTATTCCGCCCTCAAGGCCGACCTCAAGGCGCTGCTCACCGATTCCCAGGACTGGTGGCCGGCCGACTGGGGCAGCTACGGCGGCCTGTTCATCCGCATGGCTTGGCACAGCGCCGGGACCTACCGCACCGTCGATGGGCGAGGGGGCGCCGGTCGTGGCCAGCAACGTTTCGCACCACTGAACTCCTGGCCGGACAACGTCAGCCTGGACAAGGCCCGTCGCCTGCTCTGGCCGATCAAGCAGAAATACGGCCAGAAGATTTCCTGGGCCGACCTGATGATCCTCGCTGGTAACGTTGCCCTGGAAGCCTCGGGCTTTCGTACCTTCGGATTCGGTGCCGGTCGTGAAGACGTCTGGGAACCGGACATGGACGTCAACTGGGGCGACGAGAAAGCCTGGCTCACCCACCGTGATCCGGAAACCCTGGCCAAGAATCCGCTGTCGGCTACTGAAATGGGCCTGATCTACGTCAACCCGGAAGGCCCGAACGCCAGTGGCGATCCAGCTTCCGCAGCCGCCGCGATCCGTGCCACCTTCGGCAACATGGCCATGGACGACGAGGAAATCGTTGCCCTGATCGCCGGTGGCCACACCCTCGGCAAGACCCACGGCGCCAGTGCCGCGAGCCATGTCGGTGTCGATCCGGAAGGCGGTGGCATCGAGCTGCAGGGCCTGGGCTGGAAGAGCGGTTATGAAAGCGGTGCCGGCGCCCACGCCATCACTTCCGGCCTGGAAGTGATCTGGTCGCAGACCCCGACCCAGTGGAGCAACAACTTCTTCGAGAACCTGTTCAAGTTCGAATGGACCCAGACCCGCAGTCCGGCGGGTGCCATCCAGTTCGAAGCGCTGGACGCCCCGGAGATCATGCCCGATCCGTTCGATCCGTCGAAGAAACGCCGACCGACCATGCTGGTGACCGACCTGACCATGCGGTTCGACCCCGGCTTCGAGAAGATTTCCCGGAAGTTCCTCAACGACCCGCAGGCGTTCGCCAATGCTTTCGCCCGCGCCTGGTTCAAGCTGACTCACCGCGACATGGGCCCGGTCGCCCGTTACCTCGGCCCGGAAGTGCCGAAGGAAGAACTGATCTGGCAAGATCCGCTGCCGAAGGCGATCCATAACCCGAGCGCCAGCGATATCGCCGACCTCAAGTCGCGCATCGCCGAAGCCGGTCTGTCGGTGGGTGAGCTGGTTTCGGTGGCTTGGGCCTCGGCCTCGACCTTCCGGGGTGGTGACAAGCGCGGCGGTGCCAACGGTGCGCGCCTGGCCTTGGCGCCGCAGAAGGACTGGGCGGTCAACGCCATCGCCGTCGGCACCCTGGATCGCCTCAAGGCGGTGCAGCAGGCGTCCGGCAAGGCATCCCTGGCTGACGTGATCGTGCTGGCCGGTGTTGTCGGTATCGAGCAGGCGGTCAAGGCGGCGGGTGTGAATGTGCATGTGCCGTTCACCCCGGGGCGTGTCGATGCGCGTCAGGACCAGACCGATGTCGAGTCTTTCGACTACCTCGAACCGCTGGCCGACGGCTTCCGCAACTACCGCAACAGCGACAGCCCGGCGACTACCGAGTCGCTGCTGATCGACCGCGCGCAGTTGCTGACCCTGACTGCGCCAGAGCTTACCGCGCTGGTTGGCGGCCTGCGGGTGCTGGGTACCAACTTCGACGGCAGCAAGCACGGCGTGTTTACCGCACACGAAGGTGCGTTGAGCAACGACTTCTTCGTCAACCTGCTGGACATGGGCACCGTGTGGAAAGCGGTGGACGGTTCCAGCGAACTGTTCGAAGGCCGTGATCGCAAGACTGACGAAGTGAAATACACCGCCACCCGCAACGACCTGGTGTTTGGTTCCAACTCGATCTTGCGGGCGTACGCCGAGGTCTATGCCAGCGAAGACGCCAAAGAAAAGTTCGCCCGTGACTTCGTCGCGGCCTGGACCAAGGTCATGAACCTGGACCGTTTCGAGCTGTAATCAGCGGTCGTTTCACGTAGCACCCAAGGCCTGGTGAAGTTCTGCTTCACCGGGCCTTTTTTCGTGGCAACTTCCAGATACAATGCCGCGCCCTCAACTTCCCCTCCCAGGTTTTCCATGTCCGGCAACGCGCTCTATACCGATCTGTCGGGCTATTACGACCTGATGTGCGCCGATATCGACTACCGCGCGCAGAGTCATTGTGTGCAGCGGCTGCAGCAGTTGTTCGGCAATGGCGGCAAGCGCCATCTGGACCTGGCCTGCGGGACCGGACCGCATGTGCGGCATTTCATCGATGCCGGGTTTCAGAGTGCCGGGCTGGACATCAACCAGCCGATGCTGGACAAGGCGGCGCAGCGCTGCCCCGAAGCGCGGTTTTCCCTTGGCGACATGTGCGGTTTCACCGTGGCAGAGCCGCAGGACCTGATCACCTGTTTCCTCTACTCGGTGCACTACAGCGGTACTGTCGAACGGCTCAAGGCCTGTATCGCCAGCGTGCATGCGGCGCTGGCCGAGGGCGGCGTGTTCTGTTTCAACGCGGTGGACAAGCGGCGGATCGACAATGACTCGTTCGTCTCCCATACCGCGGAACAGGACGGCGCCCGCTTCGTTTTTCGCTCCGGCTGGGGTTATCCGGGGGAGGGCGAGCGCCAGGCGCTGCGGTTGAGTATCGAACGTAGCCAGGGCGGTGAAACCCAGGTCTGGCATGACGAACACCCGATGGTGGCGGTGAGCTTCGACGAACTGCTCGGGCTGCTGGAGCTGCACTTCGAAGTGCAAGTGCTGGAGCATGACTACGACAAGCTGCTGACCTGGGATGGGGTCTCGGGCAATGCGCTGCTTGCCTGTGTGAAGCGCTGAAACTGTCGGCCTGAGCGCAAAGATGAGAAAAAGTCTCATCGATCGCGTGACCTGTCTCTTCATTCCATGAGTTACTTCCTCCTGACGCGTTGCCCTGAGCAGCGCGCTTGCACAAGGAAATGAACATGGAAAAGGTAAACCGCCGCTGGATGACGACGGGCGGCGCCGTGGTACTGGGACTGGTTGCGCTGAGCGTGGTGCTTGGCAGTTTCTATACCGTGGATGAAAAGGAGCGCGGGGTGGTCCTGCGCAATGGTGCATTCATCGAAGTGGCAGAGCCGGGGCTGCACTGGAAGCTTCCCTTCTTCGACACCGTCAAGGCGATCTCCATCCAGAACCAGGCCTCCAAGTGGGAAGGTCTGCAGGCCTACAGCCGTGACCAGCAGGCCGCGCAGCTGACGGTCTCCGTTTCCTGGCATGTCACTCCTGGCGAAGTGGCCGACGTCTACAAGGGCTACAGCGACCTCGACGGCCTGCTGTCCCGCGCCATCGCCCGGCAGGTGCCGACCCAGGTCGAGAACGTGTTCGGCCAGTACACCGCCGTCAACGCCGTGCAGAAGCGCGGCGAACTGGTTGCGGCGATTTCCCAGGCGATCAAGGCCAACGTCAGCGGCCCGGTGGTGATCGACAGTGTCCAGGTCGAGAACATCGACTTCAGCGATGCCTATGAGCGCTCCATCGAAGAACGCATGAAGGCCGAGGTCGCGGTGAAGACCCGCGAGCAGCAGTTGGAGACCGAGAAAATCCAGGCCCAGATCAGCGTCACCCAAGCCCAGGCCAAGGCCGATGCAGCGCTGGCGCAGGCCAAGGCCGAAGCCCAGGCGATCGAACTGCGGGGTAACGCCGAGGCAGCGGCCATCGAAGTCCGGGCCAAAGCGCTGGCCAGCAACCAGAACCTTGTCGAACTGACCAAGGCCGAGCGCTGGGACGGCAAGTTGCCGACCACCGTGCTGCCGGGTGGCACGATGCCGTTTATCGACGCGAGGAAGTGAGTTTTCGGGACCTGAACGGGATCGCGAGCGCGCTCCCGCAGGTCCCTGCAGAACATGGATCGAATGCCCTACCCGCTCCCATGCCTGCTTGCTACCACCCGTCTGGGCGAACGACCCGATCTGGTGGCTCCAGATGCCCTGTCATTTCAGCAGCTTGTCAGCACCCATCGCCGCCATTGCCAAGCGCAACTCAGGCTCCAGCAAATGTTCCCGATAATGCTGTTCAAGCTCTGGAGCCCAGCCAGCAACCTCATCGATCACTGCTGCCGCCTCTGCCTCACTAAATCCGAAGTGCTCCACCTGACTCAGCAAATTGCGTCGCGAAAGCTCATGCCCAAACCGGCCAATCCCCATGGCCAGGCGCGAGGGTGGCTGCCCTTCGGTGGTAGGTACCACGTCGTACAGGGGGGATAGGCGCCAACAGCCGTGCTTGAACACCACCGCCGTGTTTTTCGGATGATCGTCGTCATTGCCAACGAGAATGTTGAAGCAGATTCGCTTGAACAGCTCTTGCCGATCCGACTCCGGCACATTACGTCTCGCCATCTCGTTTACCAGGTAGCCGTAGTGCCATTCCTTGCCCCAGCTACCGGGTGAGTTCCAATCGCTGTCCAGCATCGTCAGGCTGCTTAGCATAGGGATGCGAGAGACTCGACCATCGCTTCCAATCTCCCTGTCGAAGCGCTCCACCAAGAGCGTGTTGACGCGTCCGCGATGCAGTTGCATGGCTGCACTGTTCAGTCCTTTCTCCGCTGCAAACGACATGCACGCGTACTCCAGCGCCGGAACGTCATAAGTGTCATGGCGGTCCCTGGGCTTGGCCAGGATCAGGCGTGCCTGATGGATCAAGGTGCATTTCGGGCGCGCGCCACCGAGTGATGAGCGCTGCTGCAGGGTGGCTCTGGTTGCCTTGTCAGCCCCGGGTGGAAAACCGCCTTGCACGCCATCGGCAAACTGAATGAAGTCGTCGAGTTGGGTGATGCTGCCGAGTCCGGCCTGACCGACACCCTCCGGCGGTGCTCGGTGTGTGCCAACCATGAGGTTGCCGGTTCGATCGTGGTTGGGAGACTTCAGCAGAAATCCCACCGCATCCAGTTCGCCACCGAACTCCCTGGTGGCCAGCCGTTCACCCCAACCATCCGGAGCCGCGTCCCGGATGAAGCCCGGGATACCGCGGTTCTTGGTGATGTTGCGATAGGGCTGTGGGTGCAGGGGATAGCGCAAGTCATCCGGCACCCAGCCTTTGACAGCTACCCAGTCAGGGTTGTAGACGAATTCACCGATCCCGTTTTTCACATCGAGGCGACCCAGGGTAATGACTTCGTTCGAACCCGGGGCTTGCATGTAGAGATAGACGGAGGCCATCAGAAGTCCTCTTCGGAAAATTTCTTCAGGCGTACGCGATGCTCCGTGACACGCAGTGCAACGGTGGGAACGCCGGGGTCCTGGAAAGCGTCATCCAGCAAGCCGAGATGCCACAGGGCGATCATGTAGCTGCGCATCTCGACGTTCGGGGCGCCGGATTCGATCTTGCCTAATGTCGCCGTGGACAACCCGGTCTGAGCGGCCAGATCTTTTTGTCGCAATTGCCGTTCAAGACGTCTGGTTTTTACCAGAAGCCCTATTTTCTCTAGCCTGTCGGAGCAGGCGAGGGGAAAAAAGCTCAACATAAGAACTCTTTTAAGCATGCTTAAGTGATTTAAGGCTGACTATAGCAGCTCTTATGAGTTGTACAGTGGCCGCCGACCAACGTGACTTTCATGCGGTGGCCTATCAAAGATCGCAGGAAGCCGCCTTGTGGAGCGGGTTTCCCGGCCAGCCGCAAGATCCAGGTTTGCAGCAGACCTTGTAGGAGCGAAGCTTGCTCGCGAAGGGCCGCAAAGCGGCCCCAAAACCTGATACCCCGAATCCCCGATCAAAACCGCAAAACCCGCTCAACCCACCCACGCCACCGAGCTTCCCGCAGCTCAGGCCCCACCTCGTCCACCACCACCGGCATATCCCGCAACCTCACCCAAGGCTCGCTCTGCCAATACAACAAACTCACCACCCGCTCCCCACCCCAGCGCATCTGGCCCAACCTCGGCCCATCATCCCCAGCCCCTTCCTGCCCATCCCGCAACACCGCCACCACCTCATGGGTCAGCCAATGCCGCAACGACCGATTCTCCGGCACATAGTGATGCGCCAGCAACGTATAGGCCCCGGACTCGCTGACCATCAGCGCCTCCACCTCCCGGCCATAGCGCAACAGCTTCAGGGTGCGCCACTGATCCGGATCGAGCCGGCCGATACAGCGCTCATCCACGAAACGGCCCATCAGACGGCCGAGTTCGCGGGCGCAGAACCAGGCCTGGGATTCGAGCCAGAGGGTGTGGAGAGGGTAACCGCTCCATGAACCCCACATTCAAAGCCCCTGCCTGAACCCGGATGCTGTGCTCCCGATTTCTTTCTGGAGCCCGCAGCCATGATGCGCCCCGACGCCAAAGTCGAAAAAGTCTACCTCTACCCCAAGCCCGTCGACTTTCGAAAATCCATCGATGGCTTGGCCGCCCTGGTCGAACTCGATATCAAGGTGGCGGTATTCGACCCCGTGCTTTTCGTCTTCCTCAACAAACCGCGCAACCGGGTGAAAATACTGTATTGGGAGCGCAACGGCTTCTGTCTTTGGCTTAAGCGCCTGGACTCGGAGCGATTCAAAACATCACCCGATCCTACCGACGAGGCCATCGTCCTGACCGTGCAGGAGCTTAACTGGCTGCTCGACGGTTTTGACCTTTGGCGCAATCGTCCACACCAGGTTTTGACGCCTCGATACGTCGCCTGATTCGGTATAATCCGCGGCATGATTTCCATGCCCGAAAACCTCCCCGACGATCCTGTTTTGCTCAAGCAACTGCTTGAGCAGATGATCAACGAACGCGCGTCTGACAAAGGCAAGATCGTTCATCTCGAAGAGGAAGTTGCGCTGTTGCGCCAGCGCCTGTTCGGACGCAAGTCCGAGCAGACAAACGACTCGGCGACGCCGCAGTTGCCGCTGTTCAATGAAGTGGAGAGTCTGGCCGAACCCGTCGATGAGTCCTCGGACGAAGAAGCTGTTGCACCCACCAAACGTCGTGGCAAACGCAAGCCACTGCCGGCCGATTTGCCACGCATCGAAATCGTCCACGAACTGCTCGAACATGAGATGACCTGTGCGTGTGGCTGCCGCAGACACGCCATTGGCGAAGAAGTTAGCGAGCAGCTCGAAATCGTCCCGATGCAAATCCGCGTCATCAAGCATATTCGCAAGGTATATGGCTGCCGCGATTGCGAGTCGGCGCCGGTAACCGCAGACAAGCCCGCCCAGTTGATCGAAAAAAGCATGGCCAGCCCCAGTGTGCTGGCCATGCTGCTGACCACCAAGTATGTGGATGGCTTGCCACTTCATCGTTTCGAAAAAGTGCTGGGCCGCCATGGTGTCGATATTCCGCGTCAAACCTTGGCGCGCTGGGTGATTCAGTGCGGTGAGCATTTCCAGCCGCTATTGAATTTGATGCGCGAGAACCTGTTGGGCAGTCGCATCATCCACTGCGATGAAACCCGGGTGCAGGTCTTGAAAGAGCCTGGTCGTGAACCCAGCAGCCAGTCCTGGATGTGGGTACAAACCGGCGGACCGCCTGATCGGCCAGTGATCCTTTTCGACTACGCCACCAGCCGAGCGCAGGAGGTGCCGACGCGCCTGCTTGAGGGCTATCGCGGCTACGTCATGACCGACGATTACTCCGGCTATAACGAATTGGCTGCGCAGGAGGGAGTCGAACGTTTGGGTTGCTGGGCGCATGCACGACGTAAGTTCGTTGACGCGCAAAAAGTACAACCCAAGGGCAAGACCGGCCGGGCAGATATCGCGTTGAACCTGATCAACAAGCTCTACCGAATCGAGCGTGATCTGAAGGACGCGAACGATGATGACCGCAAACTGGGCCGCCTGGAGCATAGCCTGCCGGTGTTGGCTCAGTTGAAGATCTGGATGGAGAAGACACAGCCCCAAGTCACCAGCCAGAACGCGTTGGGTAAAGCCATCGGCTACCTGGCGAACAACTGGAGCAAGCTGGAACGCTATGTCGAGCATGGCTACTTGCCGATCGACAACAACGCTGCAGAACGTGCAATCCGCCCGTTTGTGATCGGCAGAAAGAATTGGTTGTTCAGCAGCACGCCCAAAGGCGCAACGGCCAGTGCTCACCTCTACAGCTTGGTCGAGACGGCCAAAGCCAACGGCAGAGAGCCTTATGCGTGGCTGCGCCACGCACTGGAACGCTTGCCCCGAGCGTCCTCAGTGGAAGACTTCGAGGCGCTCCTGCCGTGGAACTGCACGCCGCGATCGCATAGCTGATCGCACTACGATCTTTGGCTTGGTGGGTTTTATGGAGCGCTCACTGGAGAGGACGGTTGTGACGGGTGAAGAGGCTGGGTTCGTGAAGGTCAGTCATGGCTGGCCCCGGGGGTGACAGGGCGGAGGGACGCGCTGGCGAGAGTCTCGCGAATGAGAGTTTCTTTAGACATTTCCATTACCTCTACGTGTTGTCAGCTTCTCAAGGCTGGGTGTCGGGAGCTGAGAAATCCCACGTAGCGGATCGGACGTATTCCCCTTTCGGGTCTTGTATTGGTCCGCTCCCGACATAACACGTATTTTTCGCGAGCAGGAGTAAACCACAGGCAAAAAAAAGCCGCATCTGTCGGGAGCGGATTTGCCGCTACGTGAGGCGTTTCTCAGGCGCCGCTTGGAATTAGAAATGTCGCCACCGAATTAGTCAATTTTTCACTTGTAGGAATTTTCTCTTTTTGGTTTGAGCTAGTGCTTTATTCGCTTCTAGAAAGCAATTTATATTCTTTTTCAGCTTTCGCAAAGTAACTATGAATATCTAGGCCGAATGACTTTATCTGTAGTTCTGACCCCTTGGGTAGTTTTATTGTCTTTACGTAGCCAATCATGCATTCGAATATGTCGTTTAAGTAAGACGATTCTGATAGGTACTTTAATAAATCGCTAATGTCAAAGCGTTCATGTTTCCAGATTGAATACTTCGATTGGTTGATTTCGATAAAGCCATTATTGAGAAGATTTAATAGCTCGTGTGCTTGTCTTACTGGGTGGGCGAGTTTTTGGTAGCCATTAAACAAGCGGTTTGCGGTTACTATGCATGTGTGTATTTTTGTAGTTTCATCCAGACGCCATTTTAGCGGGGTGACTATGTCTTTTCTTGTGTTTTCATTTACAAGCAAAGCCTTTATTCGATCCAGCTGAATCTCTGCTTTTTGGATGTGGTCGTAGCTGTTTCTTAGCTCTTGTGGCGAGCAAGGATGAAAAGCGTTTTTACATTCAATTGCGAATAGATGGCCTTCACGATAAGCTAATATGTCAATTTCAATATGTTGCCCATTGGCTTTTCTATTTATTTCGGATTCAACAAGGAATCCTTTGGATTTTAGTGCATGCTCTACAGCTTTTTGCATTGGGTCTTTTTTGTTTTTTGAGATCAAGCGTCGTTTGTTGTTGTTGTTGTTGTTGTTGTTGTGAAGTGCTCCGCGAACGATGTCGGTGCTTATAAATATTCCCATGGGTAAAACATATGCTTTCCCAACTTTCAGTATTGGCGTGTATTGGATGTCGAAATATTTGTTTTGAGCAGGGTCATGTGTCAGTAACTCAAGTATCGATGTTGTTTGGTCTGTCGTGAAGTATTCATTAAAGAGGGTGGTTAGGTCGGCCTTTTTGAAGACTGGAATTCTTGATCGCATGTCTAAAATATTAGTGTTTTCGGAAGTCTGGTCGAGGGCTTCGAAAAATATTGTTGACCATATTTTAAATATTCTTTGGGTTTGTATTAGGTCTTTAACTGCTATCTCGTGATGGGTTTCACTATTTATTAGGTCTTCTAATTCCGTGAACTCATCTTTTGCCATCTTTTCTAAGTATGTGATTTCTTCTTGGTATAGTTCTTCTTCTTTTATTATTTTTGCAAAAGCCGGGATTAGTGGGATGTTCATGGTGTAACGGTCGAGAGGAAGTCTTTTTCTAATTATTAATTTATCTCCGATTGCATTGTAGAGTCGAATGGCCTGTTTTTTCAGGTTGGTGCGATGCTTGTGAGTTTTAGTCGAGCTAACTTGGTTTACTCGAAACTGTTGTTCACTTTGTATGTAGCCTAGCTGAATTGATTTTTCGAGACTTTCCTCCTTAGGCTCAATTAGAACGCCTTCGGCTGTTTTTCTTGCTCTATAGGGGAAGCAGTCTAACAATATTTCCATCTCTCTTATTTTTATTAGTGTTACGGCTTTGTTGAGCAGATCTTTACATTTTTCTTCTATTATTAGGCTCTCATCTATAGCGTGTGTCATTTCGCTACTCAATCCTATGAGGCCGTGAAGCAATGTCGTTATTAACGATAGTGCCTCCGCATATTGCTCTCTCGTCACGTGATCAGGTGAACCATAGTTTTCTGCGTCGATTTCTGCTTGCGATATGTAATCATTTACAGAAGGTCTAAATTTCCTATCGACGTAAACCATGCAGGACTTGAGTATGGTTTTTTTATGTAGCTTCAGTGTTCGTAGCATTTGTGTGCGTAGTACTGATGCTTCAAAAGCCACTGTCGATAGGTTAAAAATCGAGCTTAGGTATTCTTTGCTCTCATCTGTTAGTGAGAGCTTTTGCTCTTCGGTCCTGAGATTCCTTATTAGTGCTGATATTTTTGATGAGTCGTAGTTGAGTTTCGATGGGCGCAGGCAGCCAGATCTTTTTATCTCTCGAAAGAATTTTTCTTGGTTTAAATATACACCTAGTATGGCTGAAGCTGTTGCTTGTCCTACTCTTCCTTTCTTCAATTCCAATGAGGTTAGTTCTGCTAGCTCGCGGTAGGGTTTCGAAGGGAGTGCTTTTAATTCGCCACTCTCTTTCAGTGAGGTTAGTACTTCATTCCAGTTTGGGGTTGCCTTGATTGCAGATATGATTTTTTTATATGGTGAATTAGCTGTGCTCATTTCCACGTCCTATGTGAAGCGTACTCGCTCAGTTTGAGTTGTAGTGGGTGGTGGTTTCGAAACGCTTACCTATTAAGCGCAATTGTCCGTGGTGCAGGATTGCTTGATTTTTTGCAAAAAAAAGGCCGCCTAACGGCAGCCTTAGATTTTAATAAAGTCGCATGTGAGCTTCTATCAATCCCAGCTCAACGCCCCACCAGTCTGATACTCGATCACCCGAGTCTCGAAGAAGTTCTTCTCCTTCTTCAAGTCCATGATCTCGCTCATCCAAGGGAACGGGTTGGTGGTCCCTGGATACTCTTCCTTCAGACCAATCTGCGACAGACGACGGTTGGCGATGAACTTCAGGTAGTCCTCCATCATCGCCGCGTTCATGCCCAGTACGCCGCGTGGCATGGTGTCACGCGCGTATTCGATCTCCAGCTGGGTACCCTGCAGGATCATCTGCGAGGCTTCTTCCTTCATCTCGGCATCCCACAGGTGCGGGTTTTCGATCTTGATCTGGTTGATCACGTCGATACCGAAGTTCAGGTGCATGGACTCGTCACGCAGGATGTACTGGAACTGCTCGGCCACGCCGGTCATCTTGTTGCGACGACCCATGGACAGGATCTGGGTGAAGCCGCAGTAGAAGAAGATGCCTTCCAGCACGCAGTAGTAGGCGATCAGGTTGCGAAGCAGCTCCTTGTCGGTCTCGACGGTACCGGTGTCGAACTCCGGATCCGAGATCGAACGGGTGTAGCGCAGGCCCCAGGCGGCTTTCTTCGCGACCGACGGGATCTCGTGGTACATGTTGAAGATCTCGCCTTCATCCATGCCCAGCGATTCGATGCAGTACTGGTAGGCGTGGGTGTGGATCGCTTCCTCGAAGGCCTGGCGCAGGATGTACTGGCGGCACTCAGGGTTGGTGATCAGGCGGTACACGGCCAGCGCCAGGTTGTTGGCAACCAGGGAGTCGGCAGTGGAGAAGAAGCCGAGGTTGCGCATGACGATGCGACGCTCGTCGTCGGTCAGGCCTTCCGGGCTCTTCCACAGGGCGATGTCCGCGGTCATGTTGACCTCTTGCGGCATCCAGTGGTTGGCGCAGCCGTCGAGGTACTTTTGCCAGGCCCAGTCGTACTTGAATGGCACCAGCTGGTTGAGATCGGCGCGGCAGTTGATCATGCGCTTTTCGTCGACCGCGACACGGGCGGCAGAGCCTTCCAGCTCGGCCAGACCTTCGGCGATGTCCAGTTCGTCCAGCGCGGCCTTGGCGCGGATCACCGCGGCGGAGTCAGCGGTGGTCACTGCGCGGGCTTCGAGGGCGGCGGCGCCACCGGCGCTGTCCAGCTTGTCGATGCCAGCAGCGGCGGATTGGCCTGCGGTGGCCGGTTTGGCGGCGGCTTCGCCGTCTTCTTTGTCGAATTCGTCCCAGCTCAGCATGGTGGGTCTCCTGCTTGAGGGCCATGTTCAGTATGGCCGGTGGATCTTGGTTGCGTTGCTTGCGTCGGGGTACAGCAGTGCACGCAAAATCTGGAGTGCCGGGGCGGCGTGCGCCCCGGTCTTTTTGTCGGTAAAGCAATGAGGCCCCCGCGGGGACCTCACACTGGCCTTACTGGCAGGCTTCGCAGTCCGGCTCGTCGATCGCGCAGGCCTTCGGCACTGGCGCTGGAGCGGGGGCCGCGGCCGGCTCGGCCTTGGCCTGGACCGGTGTGCTGCTGTCGCCACCACTGGACACGGCGTTGAGCTTGCCGGTGGTGATGGTCGACTTCTCGGTGCTGGTCGCGGCCAGGGCACGGAGGTAGTAGGTGGTCTTCAGACCGCGGTACCAGGCCATGCGGTAGGTCACGTCGAGCTTCTTGCCCGAAGCGCCGGCGATGTACAGGTTCAGCGACTGCGCCTGGTCGATCCACTTCTGGCGACGGCTGGCGGCGTCGACGATCCACTTGGTTTCCACTTCGAAGGCAGTGGCGTACAGGTCTTTCAGCTCTTGCGGGATACGCTCGATCTGCTGCACGGAACCGTCGTAGTACTTCAGGTCGTTGATCATGACCGAGTCCCACAGGCCGCGGGCCTTCAGGTCGCGGACCAGATACGGGTTGATCACGGTGAATTCGCCGGACAGGTTCGATTTCACGTACAGGTTCTGGTAGGTCGGCTCGATGGACTGCGACACGCCGGTGATGTTGGCGATGGTCGCGGTCGGCGCGATGGCCATGATGTTCGAGTTACGGATACCTTTCTGTACGCGCTCGCGCACCGGTGCCCAGTCCAGGGTCTCGTCCAGGTTGACGTCGATGTACTTGGCGCCACGGGCTTCGATCAGGATCTGTTGCGAATCCAGCGGCAGGATGCCCTTGGACCACAGCGAGCCCTGGAAGGTCTCGTAGGCGCCGCGCTCGTCGGCCAGGTCACAGGAAGCCTGGATGGCGAAGTAGCTGACCGCCTCCATGGAACGGTCGGCGAACTCGACGGCAGCGTCGGAACCGTAGGCGATGTGCTGCAGGTACAGCGCGTCCTGGAAGCCCATGATGCCCAGGCCGACCGGACGGTGCTTCATGTTCGAGTTGCGCGCCTGCGGCACGGAGTAGTAGTTGATGTCGATCACGTTATCCAGCATGCGCACGGCGGTGTGCACGGTGCGTTGCAGCTTGGCGTGGTCGAGCTTGCCGTCGACGATGTGGTTCGGCAGGTTGATCGAGCCCAGGTTGCAGACCGCGATCTCGTCCTTGTTGGTGTTCAGGGTGATCTCGGTGCACAGGTTCGAGCTGTGGACCACGCCCACGTGCTGCTGCGGGCTGCGCAGGTTGCACGGGTCCTTGAAGGTCAGCCATGGGTGGCCGGTCTCGAACAGCATCGAGAGCATCTTGCGCCACAGGTCCTTGGCCTGGATGGTCTTGAACACCTTGATCTTGTTGTACTCGGTCAGGGCTTCGTAGTACTCGTAGCGCTCTTCGAAGGCCTTGCCGGTCAGGTCGTGCAGGTCCGGCACTTCCGATGGCGAGAACAGGGTCCACTTGCCGTCTTCGAAGACGCGCTTCATGAACAGGTCCGGGATCCAGTTGGCGGTGTTCATGTCGTGGGTACGACGACGGTCGTCACCGGTGTTCTTGCGCAGCTCGATGAACTCTTCGATATCGAGGTGCCAGGTTTCCAGGTAGGCGCAGACCGCGCCCTTGCGCTTGCCGCCCTGGTTGACCGCGACGGCGGTGTCGTTGACCACTTTCAGGAACGGCACGACGCCTTGCGACTTGCCGTTGGTGCCCTTGATGTAGGAGCCCAGGGCACGCACCGGAGTCCAGTCGTTGCCCAGGCCACCGGCGAATTTCGACAGCATGGCGTTGTCGTGGATCGCGTGGTAGATGCCCGACAGGTCGTCCGGAACGGTGGTCAGGTAGCAGCTCGACAGCTGTGGGCGCAGGGTACCGGCGTTGAACAGGGTCGGGGTCGAGGCCATGTAGTCGAAGGACGACAGCAGGTTGTAGAACTCGATCGCACGGGCTTCACGGTCTTTCTCGCCCAGGGCCAGGCCCATGGCGACGCGCATGAAGAACACCTGCGGCAGTTCGAAGCGCACGCCATCCTTGTGGATGAAGTAGCGGTCGTACAGGGTCTGCAGGCCCAGGTAGGTGAATTGCTGGTCGCGCTCGTGGTCGATGGCAGCGCCCATGCGCTCCAGGTCGAAGCCGGCCAGGGCCGGGTCGAGCAGTTCGAATTCCACGCCCTTGGCGATGTAGGCCGGCAGTGCCTTGGCGTACAGGTCGGCCATCTCGTGGTGGGTGGCGGCATCGGCGACGCCGAGGAAGCCCAGGGCTTCGGCGCGCAGGGTGTCCATCAGCAGGCGGGCGGTGACGAAGGAGTAGTTCGGCTCGCGCTCGACCAGGGTACGGGCGGTCATCACCAGTGCGGTGTTGACGTCCTTGATGGCCACGCCGTCGTACAGGTTCTTCAGGGTTTCACGCTGGATCAGCGCACCGTCGACTTCGGCCAGGTTCTCGCAGGCTTCGGCGACAATGGTGTTCAGGCGGTTCATGTCCAGCGGCGCCAGGCTGCCGTCGGCCAGGGTGATGCGGATGCTCGGATGCGGTTGCACCACGGCGTCAGCGTTGCCACGGGTGGCGCGTTCCTTGGCACGCTGGTCGCGGTAGATCACGTAGTCGCGGGCGACTTTCTGCTCACCGGCACGCATCAGTGCCAGTTCGACCTGGTCCTGGATCTCTTCGATATGGATGGTGCCGCCGGATGGCATGCGGCGCTTGAAGGTGGCGGTGACCTGTTCGGTCAGACGCGCGACGGTGTCGTGGATGCGCGACGAGGCGGCAGCGGTGCCGCCTTCAACTGCGAGGAACGCTTTGGTGATGGCCACGGTGATCTTGTCGTCGGTGTAAGGAACGACAGTGCCGTTACGCTTGATCACGCGCAGTTGGCCAGGGGCGGTAGCTGCCAGATCCTGGTTCGAATCGGCGGCCTGCGGCGCCTTGGCCTGCGGGTTCTCGCGAGTTGTGTCGGTGTGCATGGGTGTCTCCACGTTCTCTATGTTTGTTCAGGCGCCGGGTGGGCGCCCACCGTTCCATCCAAATGTCCGACAGGCACCTGGCACGCGTGGCTCGAAAGCGCTCGCGCCGCGACAGGGCGTGTACCCGACTTCGGGACGGATCAGGAAAAAGGGGCATTCGCATGCCGCTCCCTGGCCGAAGTCAAAAGTCCTGGGTCGACGACCCAAAATCTGTTGCTGTCGGATGCGCGGCACTGGCCTGCTGCATCCATACCCGGAACAAGGCCCTCACAGGGCTTGCAACGGTCGCCTCCGCAGGAGCGGTTTGGCTGCTGAAATCACTTAAAGTTCACGCAAAAAAAACAGCCGCATAAGGGCTTGAGTTTGTTGCCTGACCTGTGCTTGGGTTTTTGATGAAAACCCAACATGTAGTGTTTTGTTGTGATTGAGATACAAGATAATGCGGTATCCACGCTATTGCAAGGCGGCCGCCTGTGGATAACTTGTGTGTAGTTTGTGTGTGAATCGGGACAAAACGCTGTAGGCCCCGTCCTGCCGCGATGGTGCCGCCTGTCATCCTTTTTTCATGTAGGAAAAGGCAACGGAGAGATTTTTGGGGGCGCGAACCCTATCACAAAAAACGCCGTCCACCGAGGCCGCTGGCAGGCAATTTGCCTTGCCCGATCAAGCGGTTGGCAGTCCCCGGGGCGCCACGTAGTATCCGGGGCCGATGTTGCCTTTTGGTGATGGCGGCATCGGGCCTAATAACAACAAGCAGGAGAGGGCACCGTGGAGCAGCAGCGTTGTCAGGTATTGATCGTCGAGGATGACCAGCGGCTCGCCGAGCTGACCCGTGAGTACCTCCAGGCCAACGGCTTCACCGTCGAGGTGGAGGGTGACGGGGCCGCCGCCGCGGCGCGGATCATCAACGAGCAGCCGGATCTGGTGATCCTCGACCTGATGCTGCCCGGCGAGGATGGCCTGAGCATCTGCCGCAAGGTGCGCCAGCGCTACACCGGGCCGATCCTCATGCTCACCGCGCGCAGCGACGACCTCGACCAGGTTCAGGGGCTCGACCTTGGCGCCGACGACTATGTATGCAAGCCGGTACGCCCGCGGGTGCTGCTGGCGCGAATCAACGCCTTGTTGCGCCGCAGCGAGACAGCGGCGGCGCCGGAAGAAGTACGCAGCGTGCAGTTCGGTCCGCTGCGGGTCGACAACACCCTGCGCGAGGCGTGGCTCGACGAGGTCGGCATCGAACTGACCGGCGCTGAGTTCGACCTGCTCTGGCTGCTGATCAGCAATGCCGGGCGCATTCTCTCCCGGGAAGAGATATTCACCTCCCTGCGCGGCGTCGGCTACGACGGCCAGGACCGCTCCATCGACGTGCGCATCTCGCGCATCCGCCCGAAGATCGGTGACGACCCGATTCACCCGCGCATGATCAAGACCATCCGCAGCAAGGGCTACCTGTTCGTCCGCGAAGCCGCTGAAGCCCTGGGCCGCAAGGCATGAATTCGATCTTCCTGCGCATCTACGGCGGCATGTGCGCCGTGCTGGTGCTGGTGGCGGTGCTCGGCGTGCTCAGCCTGCACCTGCTCAACGAGGTGCGCGCCGGCCAGTATCGCGAGCGCCTGGCCCACGGCACCTTCACCCTGATGGCCGACAACCTGGCGCGGATGAACAGCGTCGAACGCACCCGTGCCCTGGCCCTGTGGGAGCGCCTGCTGGGTATTCCGCTGAACGTGCAGAGCAGCGCCGAGGCCCACCTCGACGGCAGCCAGCGCACCCGCCTGCAACGCGGCCAGGTGCTGGTGGAACATCTCGGTCCGCACCGGGCCTGGGTGGTCAGTCAGCTCAAGGGCCGCGACCTGGTGCTGACCGGCGAAGTCCAGCAGATCAGCGAGCAACTGGCCCGTGCCACCATCTACCTGCTGGTAGACGAACTGGTGCGCTTCCCGGTGGCCGAGCAGGCCCGGCGCCTGGCGGAGCTTAAGGAGAGCAAGGGCTTTGGCTTCGACCTGCGCCTGCTGGCGCAGAACGATGCCGATATGGATGATGACCAGCGTCGCCGGGTGGAGGAGGGTGACACGGTAATGGCCCTGGGCAAGGACGGCGACTCGATCCGGGTCTTCGCCGGGATCGCCGGGACGCCCTGGGTCCTGGAAATCGGTCCGCTGTACCAGATGAACCCCTATCCGCCGCAACTGCTGGTGCTGATTGCCGCCCTTGGCCTGAGCCTCATCGGCCTGGTGGTGTACCTGCTGGTGCGGCAACTGGAGCGGCGCCTGTCCACCCTCGAAGCTGCCGCGACACAGATCGCCCAAGGCAGCCTGGATACTCGTGCGGCCGTCGCGGGTGCCGATTCGGTGGGGCGCCTGGCGGAAGCCTTCAACGGCATGGCCGAGCACCTGCAGCGCTCGTTGACCATTCAGCGTGAACTGGTCCGCGCGGTATCCCACGAACTACGCACGCCAGTGGCGCGCCTGCGCTTCGGCCTGGAGATGATTGCCAGCGCCGGCACCGAGCAGGCCCGGGAAAAGTACCTGGCCGGAATGGACAACGATATCCAGGACCTCGACAAGCTGGTCGACGAGATGCTCATGTACGCCCGTCTCGAACAGGGCGCGCCGGCCCTGCATTTCCAGCGGGTCGACCTGGATGCCTTGCTCGATCAGGTGATCGCCGAGCTGGCGCCGTTGCGTCGTGATGTGCAGGTGGTGCGTGGGGTGTCGCAGGTGGGCGGCGAGGGTGCCTGGGTCGAAGCCGAGCCGCGCTACCTGCACCGCGCTCTGCAGAATCTGGTGAGCAACGCCATGCGCCATGCCGAATCGCAGGTGTGCCTGAGCTACCAGTTGGGGCTGCAGCGTTGCCGCATCGATGTCGAGGATGATGGTCCGGGCGTGCCGGAAAGTGCCTGGGATCGCATCTTCACGCCGTTCACACGCCTCGACGACAGCCGCACCCGCTCATCGGGCGGGCATGGCCTGGGCCTGTCCATCGTCCGCCGCATCATCTACTGGCACAACGGTCGTGCGCTGATCGGCAAGAGCCAGCGCCTTGGCGGCGCCTGTTTTAGCCTGAGCTGGCCGCGGGAGCAGCCGGGGCCGAGCGGGGAGTAGGGATCAGACCGCGATCAGGCTCAGCACCTGGTCGCCCATCAGGCTGAACTGCCCTTCCAGCTCGCGGCCGTGGTGCCATTCCGGCGACAGATCGGCCAGCAGACGCAGGCGCGCGGAACCTTCGTCGGACCATTCCAGCACTTGCGCATGCTCGAAATAGAAGCGCTTGCGCACCAGCGGGTAGAGCGCCTTGAACAGGCTTTCCTTGAGGGAGAAGGTCAGGGTGACGGCGAGCGCCTGGCGTGCCGGGTCTAGGCTTTTCAGCTCATCGGGCGTGAGGATTTCCCCGGCCAGGCGCGCCGCGCGGTCGTCATCCAGGAGGTTTTCCTGATCCAGGCCCAGGCCCGCGCAGTCGGTCTTGTGCGCCACCACGGCGGCGGCCCAGCCCTTGCCGTGAGTGATGGAACCGGTGATGTCGGCTGGCCAGATCGGTGCGCGATCGTCGCCGGTGGCGGGTACGTAGTGGCGACCGTCCAGGCGTTGCAGGGCTGCGCGGGCGCAACTGCGGCCGGCCAGATATTCGGCCTGGCGTTTGGCTACCGAGCGTTGCAAGGCAGGCGTCTGCTCGATGGCGGCGCGCTGGAAGTCATCGCTGGCCAGTTGGGCCGGGTCGAAGGCGCAACTGACCAGCACGGCGCCGGGGATCGGGCGGGGCAGGGGCCAGTGGTGCTGGAGGGGGGAGCAGCAGGTGGGGAGTCGGTTCATGGCGGGTATTCTAGGGCCGACGCTGCAAGCCGCAAGCTTCAAGCTGCAAGAGAAAGCGGCGGTGATGCCAGTTGCTCTTTCTTGCCACTTGTTGCTTGAGGCTTGCCGCTGTGATCAAAAGATCTTCTTGAAGAACGCCTGCAGATCCGCCCAGGAGCTTTCATCTGCCGCCTTGTTGTAGCCAATGTCCGGCCCACCATGTTCACCATGGCTCAGGCGATCCGCATCCGGGTTGGTGAACCCGTGCTTGGCTCCCTGGATACTGACAAACTCATAGCTGGCCCCGGCGGCATCCATTTCCTGCTTGAAGTCCTGCACCTGCTGTGGCGTCACCATGCTGTCGGCCGCGCCATGCTCCACCAGGATCTTTGTTTTCACGCTGCCCGGTGTGGCCGGGGTACTGGTCACCAGCGCGCCATGGAAGCTGGCGACCCCGGCCAGCGGCTCACCGCGCCGCGCGGCATCCAGCACCACCTTGCCGCCGAAGCAGTAGCCGATCGCGGCGATGCGTTCCTTGTCGGTCTGCGGTTGCAACTTGAGCAACCCGACCCCGGCATCGAAGCGCTTTGCCGCCGCTTCCGGATCTTTCAGCGTGGCCTGCATGAACGCCATGGCATCCGCCGGGTGCTCGGTGTTCTTGCCGTCGCCATACATGTCGATGGCCAGGGCGCTGTAGCCCAGGGCGGCAAGGTCGCGGGCGCGGCGCTTGGCGTAGTCGTTCAGCCCCCACCATTCATGCACCACCACGACGCCGGGCACCGGGCCCTTTACCGCGTCGTCGTAGGCGTAATAGCCGACCAGACGCTTGCCGTCGGCGTCCTGGTAGGGAATTTCGCGGGTCTGCACCGCGGCCTGGGCCAGTCCGGCGGCGCCAAGCAGGGCGGCGGCTAGTAGAAATCGCATGATCGGTACTCCTGTCGACGAAACATTCGATGCATTCAGCCTGGGTTCAGGCGGGGTTCAGCGGCGGTTCAGGGCCGGCTTCTTAATCTAGCGCCATCAACCCAACCGCGCATCCTTGTGGAGAACATCAGTATGAAAAGCCTCAATACCTTGCTCGCCGCCATGACCTTCCTCGGCGCCAGCATGGCCGCTCAGGCCGCGGACGATACTTTCGCCGGCATCACCTACGGCCAGACCAGCGACAAGGTTCGCAAGTCCGGCCTGCTCGAGCAGAACGTCGGCAACCTCAACACCGACGGCATCGTCGGCAAGGACGATACCTGGGGCGTGCGCCTCGGCCGGATCAACGACAACAGTCGCTACTACGCCACTTACGACAATGTCTCCGGCACCCACAATGGCCTGAAACTGCGTCAGGAAAATCTGCTCGGCAGCTACGACCTGTTCTACCCGCTGGGCAACAGCACCAAGCTCTTCGGCGGCGCCAGCGCCGGTCTGACCAAGCTGACACAGGACTCTCCGGGCGCCAGCCGCGACAGCGACATTGGCTATGCGATCGGTTTCCAGGGTGGCCTGCTCCAGCAAGTCACCGACAACGCCTCGGTCGAGCTGGGCTACCGTTATCTGCGCAGCAACGCCAGTACCGAATTGTCCGAGCACGGCGGCGACAAGCTGGGCGCGCTGCGCCTGAGCAGCAGCGCCCAGACCTACCTGTCGGCCAACTACAGCTTCTGATCCGGCGTGACCTGAACCGGCCCCTGGAACGGGCCGGTTCGCTGTTATTCTGCTTACCTGCATCACATAAGGAGCGTTCGATGAAATTGCTGGTGGTCGAGGATGAAGCGCTGCTGCGCCACCACCTCCAGAGTCGCCTGAGCGAAGGCGGCCACGTGGTCGAAGCCGTGGGCGACGCCGAGGAGGCGTTGTACCAGGCCGAACAGTTCAATCACGACCTGGCGATCATCGACCTGGGCCTGCCCGGCATGAGCGGCCTGGACCTGATCGGCCGCCTGCGCGCCCTCGACAAGACCTTCCCGGTCCTGATCCTCACCGCCCGCGGCAACTGGCAGGACAAGGTCGAGGGGCTGGCCGCCGGGGCAGACGACTATCTGGTCAAGCCGTTCCAGTTCGAGGAGCTGGAAGCGCGCCTCAATGCGCTGCTGCGTCGTTCCAGTGGCTTCACCCAGGCCACCATCACCGCCGGACCGCTGCGCCTGGACCTCAACCGCAAGCAGGCGCTGCTCGACGAACAGCCGCTGGCGCTGACCGCCTACGAGTACCGCATCCTCGAGTACCTGATGCGCCATCACCAGCAGGTGGTGGCCAAGGAGCGCCTGATGGAGCAGTTGTACCCCAACGACGAGGAGCGCGACCCCAACGTCATCGAGGTGCTGGTCGGCCGCCTGCGGCGCAAGCTGGAGGGCGACTGCGGCTTCAAGCCGATCGACACCGTGCGCGGCCTCGGCTACCTGTTCACCGAGCGCTGCCGATGATCCGTTCGTTGCGGGTGCGCCTGATGCTCGCGGCTGCGGTGTTGGCGCTGCTGTTCATGCTGGCGTTGCTGCCAGCTTTGCAGAAGACCTTCAGCCTGGCGCTGCAGGAGTCCATCGAGCAGCGCCTGGCCTCGGACGTGACCACGCTGATTTCCGCAGCCCGCGTGGAAAACAACCGCCTGATGATGCCGGTGCTGCTGCCGGACGAACGCTTCAACCTCCCCGACAGCCGCCTGCTCGGCTACATCTACGACCGCGAGGGCCGGCTGGTCTGGCAATCGCGGGCCACTGCCAACGAGAACATCAACTACCAGCCACGCTACGACGGCCGTGGCAACGAGTTCGCGCGGATCCGCCAGGACAACGGTGAGGAGTTCTTCGTCTATGACGTCGAGGTCAAGCTGCTCGGCGGCAGGAGCGCTGCCTACAGTATCGTCGCCCTGCAACCGCTACGGGAGTACCAGGAAACCCTCAGCGGCCTGCGCGAGAAGCTCTATCTCGGCTTTGGCGCGGCCTTGCTGGTGCTGTTGCTGCTGCTCTGGGCCGGCCTGACCTGGGGCCTGCGCTCGTTGCGGCGGATGACCGTGGAACTGGACGAGATCGAATCCGGTGCCCGCGAAGACCTCAGCGGCGAACACCCGCGAGAACTGTTGCGCCTGACCCGCTCGCTCAACCGCCTGCTGCGCAGCGAGCGCGAGCAGCGCGGGCGCTACCGCGACTCCCTCGGCGACCTCGCCCATAGCTTGAAGACCCCGCTGGCGGTCTTGCAGGGCGTCAGTGAAGGCATGGCGCAGCGTCCGGCAGATCGCGAGCAGGCGTGGGTCCTGCAAAACCAGATCGAGCGGATGAGTCAGCAGATCGACTACCAGTTGCAGCGCGCCAGCCTGCGCAAGAGCGGTCTGGTACGCCATCAGGTGCAGTTGCGCCCGTTGCTGGAAAGCCTGTGCGGGACTCTGGCCAAGGTCTATCGCGACAAGCGGGTCGAGGTCAGCTTCGACATGGCCGCCGAGGCCCGTGTGCCGATGGAGCGGGGCGCCCTGATGGAACTGCTCGGCAACCTGCTGGAGAACGCATGGCGTCTGTGCCTGGGCCGGGTGGGCATCAGCCTGCACCACGTAGGTGGTGTCCTGGAACTGTGTATCGAGGACGATGGCCCCGGCGTGCCGGAGGACCAGCGCGAACGCATTCTCCAGCGCGGCGAACGCCTTGACCGCCAGTATCCGGGGCAGGGCATTGGCCTGGCGGTGGCCAAGGACATTATCGACAGCTATGACGCGAGCCTGACGCTCGGCGATTCGCCACTCGGCGGAGCGGCCTTCCGTATCCGTTTCCCTGTCGACTGACGGGACCGCTTTGCGGTCCTTTCGCGAGCAAGCTCGCTCCCACAAGGTTTCGGGCTGACCCGAGCACCGAGTCAGACTAATTCCTTCCTTTTTGTAGGCGGATATCCGCCAACCTGGTCTGGCGAAATCCCGCCCCGGGCGGAAATCCGCCAACCCCAAGCCCCGCGAATGCCACCGGATTGTGCAGGGAAACCCCGTAAACATGGGGCTTGCACCGCAAAAGCGCAAATTGGCACTGGCCTTGCTATGTCCTGAGCAGAGTTCTGCCACGCAGCTCGACACAACAAATCCCTCCAGTGCAGGAGGGTTCGCGATTCAGGTGCCACGCGTCCTGGGAAGGACCGGCCGGTACCCTTGAGGAACATAGCCATGACGACAACCCGTCAGCCACTGTACAAATCGCTGTATATCCAGGTGTTGGTAGCGATCACCATCGGTATCCTCCTCGGCCACTACTACCCTGAAGTCGGCGTCTCCCTGAAACCCCTGGGTGACGGCTTCGTCAAACTGATCAAGATGGTCATCGCCCCCATCATCTTCTGCACCGTGGTGAGCGGCATCGCCGGCATGCAGAGCATGAAGTCGGTCGGCAAGACCGGTGGCTACGCGCTGCTGTACTTCGAGATCGTCTCCACCATCGCCCTGATCATCGGCCTGGTTGTCGTCAACGTGGTCAAGCCGGGCGCCGGCATGCACATCGACGTCTCCACCCTGAACGCCAGCAGTGTGGCCGCCTACGCCGCCGCCGGCGCACAGCAGACCACCGTCGGCTTCCTGCTCAACATCATCCCGGCCACCGTGGTCGGTGCCTTCGCCAACGGCGATATCCTGCAGGTGCTGATGTTCTCGGTGATCTTCGGCTTCGCCCTGCATCGCCTGGGTTCCTACGGCAAGCCGCTGCTGGAAATGATCGACCGCTTCGCCCATGTCATGTTCAACATCATCAACATGATCATGAAGCTGGCCCCGGTCGGTGCCTTCGGTGCCATGGCCTTCACCATCGGCCAGTACGGCGTCGGTTCGCTGGTGCAACTGGGCTACCTGATGGCCTGCTTCTACATCACCTGCGTGCTGTTCATCCTGGTCATCCTCGGCGGTATCGCCCGCGCCCACGGCTTCAGCGTTCTGAAGCTGATCCGCTACATCCGTGAAGAGCTGATGATCGTGCTAGGTACTTCCTCCTCGGAATCCGCCCTGCCGCGCATGCTGACCAAGATGGAGCGCCTGGGTGCGAAGAAATCCGTGGTTGGCCTGGTGATCCCGACTGGTTACTCGTTCAA
Source organism: Pseudomonas sp. Con_6 (assembly GCF_059379395.1). NCBI lineage: Bacteria > Pseudomonadati > Pseudomonadota > Gammaproteobacteria > Pseudomonadales > Pseudomonadaceae > Pseudomonas > Pseudomonas sp. Con_6. The sequence continues at coordinate 1,712,547 of NZ_CM182011.1, forward strand.
CCTCGACGGTACCTCGATCTACCTGACCATGGCTGCGGTGTTCATCGCCCAGGCCACCGACACCACCATGGACATCACCCACCAGATCACCCTGTTGCTGGTGCTGCTGGTTGCCTCCAAGGGTGCTGCGGGCGTCACCGGTTCGGGCTTCATCGTTCTGGCCGCGACCCTGTCCGCCGTTGGCCACCTGCCGGTTGCGGGTCTGGCGCTGATCCTCGGTATCGACCGCTTCATGTCCGAAGCCCGTGCCCTGACCAACCTGATCGGCAACGCCGTGGCCACCGTCGTGGTTGCCAAGTGGGTCAAGGAACTGGACGAAGACAAGCTGCACAAGGAGCTGGATTCCGGCGGCTCGCCGCTGGCTGACACCCGTCCGGTCGACGACCTGGGCGTGGCGGAAGGTCCAGCCGTTCGCTAAGCCTTCGCGCTGATGCAAAAAAGCCCATCTTCGGATGGGCTTTTTCATGTCTGCCGGAATGAGCGGCGCAAACCATGTGGGGACGGGACCTCTATTCCTCCCGCACTTCCCCGGTAAACACCAGGGGCTGCCGGCACCGCCGACACAGATACCGCCGCCCCTTGCGCACCAGCCCATGGCGCTGCGCTGAAAACGGGAAATCACTCCCCGCACAGGGACAACGATAGATATAGCGGGTCATCGTCCGCCGATGCACCTCGTAGTTGTGGCAACGGTTCGGCGGCAGCTCGTACACCCCGCGCATGATCAGTTGCCATTCCTCGCCATGGGGCTGGATACGGTCACCGAACAACTGGTGGGCAATCATGTGCGCGACTTCGTGGGCCACGGTCTGGCGCAGGAAATCCTCGGCGTTCTCGCGGTACAGCTGCAGGTTGAAACGCAGCAGGTTCTCGTGCAAATGGGCGACGCCAGCCTTCTGTCCGCGCAGCTTGAAGCTGACGACAGGGCGGGTGAACGGGCGTTTGAAAAAGGTTTCGGCTTGTGTGTAGCAGTCTTCGACGCGGGATTTGAGCAGCTCTGGCATGCGGGACGGTACTCCTCAGAGCGGCCGATTATGCCGCATCCCTCTTGGTGCTGCCGAGACCACTGGTCCGCAAACGGAATCGGGCCGCCTTGCGGCGGCCCGAGGTGTTGCCCCTATGTCGGCATTGTCTTTCTAGTTGGTGTAGACGGGCCCCACGCCCAGTCCCCAGGTGATCACGGTGAAGGCCATGATGGCGACCAGCACCACCAGTCCCACCGCCAGTACCGAACTGGAGAACAGGAAGCCCTCGTCGGACGGAATGTTCATGAAGGTCGGCAAACCGACGTAGAGCAGGTACACCGTGTAGCAGATGGCCGCCGTGCCGACGATCATCCCCAGCCACAGGTGTGGGTACAGTGCCGCGAGACCGCCCACGAACAGCGGGGTGGCGGTGTAGGTGGCGAAGGCGATGCATTGCGCCAGACTCGGGTTGGCGTCGTAGGTACGTGCCATCCAGTGGATGAAGGCGCCCATGACGGCGACGCCGGCGAGCATTGCGAGGTAGGACATGATGGTCATCCACAGGGCGCTCTCCATGGTCAGCATGACCGGAGCGCGCTCGCCGATGACCCAGCCGACCTGGGTGGTGCCGATGAACGCCGAGACTGCGGGAATCGCTGCAAGAATCAGGGTATGGGTGAGGTACATGTGGCTGATGGATTCTTCCTCGCCACGGATTTCCCGCCATTCCTGGTCGGGGTGGGTGAACAGCCCTACAACGTGATGGATCATGCCAATCACTCCTACGTCGTTTCCAATCGCCCCCCGTTGGAGCGCTTGCTAGCCCACAAGGCACGGGCCGGACAGGACAGGCCGCTATGGGTGCGGTCTTATGTCGCAGTATAGGAAGGCGTTCGCCGCACAAAACCGCTTTTTTAGAGCAAATTGCGCTCTAAGCGGGTCGCTTGATTTCCTTGCAGTCTTTATCGGATGGGTCTGTGTCGCGCAGCGGTTTGTGCGTAAAATACGCGCCTTTTGTCACACCTCGCGGATTCAAGCGCCATGGGCACCCTTTCGGTCAACCAGAACAAACTGCAAAAACGCCTGCGCCGCCTCGCCGGCGAAGCCATCACCGACTACAACATGATCGAGGATGGCGACAAGGTCATGGTCTGCCTGTCCGGCGGCAAGGACAGCTACACCATGCTCGACGTTCTGCTGCACCTGCAGAAGGTGGCGCCGATCAAGTTCGAGATCGTCGCGGTGAACATGGACCAGAAGCAGCCCGGCTTCCCCGAGGAAGTGCTGCCGGCCTACCTGGCGACCCTGGGCATCGAGTACCACATCGTCGAGAAGGACACCTACTCGGTGGTCAAGGAACTGGTCCCGGAAGGCAAGACCACCTGCTCGCTGTGCTCGCGCCTGCGCCGTGGCACCCTGTACACCTTCGCCGACGAGATCGGCGCGACCAAGATGGCCCTCGGTCACCACCGCGACGACATCGTCGAGACCTTCTTCCTCAACATGTTCTTCAACGGCACCATGAAGGCCATGCCGCCGAAGCTGCGCGCCGACGATGGCCGCAACGTGGTGATCCGTCCGCTGGCCTACTGCTCCGAGAAGGACATCCAGGCCTACTCCGACATGAAGGAGTTCCCGATCATCCCGTGCAACCTCTGCGGCTCTCAGGAGAACCTGCAGCGTCAGGTGGTCAAGGAGATGCTGGTCGAGTGGGAGCGCAAGTCGCCGGGCCGTACCGACAGCATCTTCCGCAGCCTGCAGAACGTGGTCCCGTCGCAACTGGCCGACCGCAACCTGTTCGACTTCACCAGCCTGCGTATCGACGAGAGCGCCGCCCCGCGTTTCCTCGACGTGCTGAATATCTGACCCATGCGCGACTACCAGTGGCTGCATGAGTACTGCCTGAACCGCTTCGGCTCCGTGGCGGCGCTGGAGGCCTACCTGCCCCAGCCGAAGACCCCGGCGCAGCTGCGCGCCATCGGTGACGACCGCTACCTCTCGACCCTGGCCCTGCGGGTGTTCCGTGCCGGGCTCAAGCACAGCCTGGTGGACGCCAAATGGCCGGCGTTCGAGGAGGTGTTCTTCGGTTTCGATCCGCAGAAGGTGGTGCTGATGGGGGCCGAGCACCTGGAGCGGCTGATGCAGGACACCCGCCTTATCCGCCACCTGGGCAAGCTCAAGAGCGTGCCGCGCAATGCGCAGATGGTGCTGGATGTGGAGAAGGAGAAGGGCAGTTTCGCCGCGTTGATCGCGGACTGGCCGGTGACTGATATCACCGGGCTGTGGAAGTACCTGGCCAAGCACGGCAACCAGTTGGGCGGGTTGTCGGCGCCGAGGTTCCTGCGCATGGTGGGCAAGGATACCTTCATCCCCACTGACGACATGTCAGCGGCGTTGATCGCCCAGGATGTGATCGACAAGAAGCCCACCAGCCAGCGCGACCTGGCGGCGGTGCAGGAGGCATTCAACCAGTGGCATGCCGAGAGTGGCCGGCCGCTGTGCCAGTTGTCGGTGATGCTGGCGCATACCGTCAATCATTGAGGGTGTTCTTGAGGGCCTCATCGCTGGCTTGCCAGCGATGAGGCCCTCAAGTCAAACCGATCCTTCCCCTGCAATCCGCCGGTCGAACTGGAAGCGCCAGCGGATATACAGCAGCGCACTGACGAACAACGTCAGGCTGATCACCACCTCCAGCCAGCCGAACAACGCCCGGCTTGGGTCGAACGCGGCTTCCACCCCGGTGATGAAGTACAGGTTGAGCACGAAGCACATCCAGGCATGGGCACGGGCACTGCCGCCAATCATCCCCGGCGCCACCAGCGCCAGTGGCAGCAATTGCACACCCAGGATTACCCAACTGCGCGCGCCGTGCAGGTCGGTAAAGAACAGCGTGTTCGCCACCAGCAGCACCACCAGGCTGGCGAAGGCCGCCAGGCTTAGAGCGCGGGTCAGGCGCACCCGAGGTTCCAGCCATTGCAGCGGCGGAAGAATCTTCGGCTTCTTAGCCACGCCCGTTCTCCAGCCGCTTCGCGGTGTTCGCCAGGCGCTGGCCCAGAGCGCGGCAGAGGGCGATTTCGTCGGCGTCGAGGTCGCGCTTGCCATCAGCCCCGGCATGGTGGCTGGCGCCATACGGCGTACCGCCGCCCTTGGTCTCGATCAGCGCCGACTCGCTGTAGGGCAGGCCCATGATCAGCATGCCGTGGTGCATCAGCGGCAGCAGCATCGACAATAGGGTCGACTCCTGGCCACCGTGCAGACTGGCAGTGGAGGTGAACGCCGCCGCCGGCTTGCCCACCAGGCCGCCGCTCAGCCACAGGCTGCTGGTGCCGTCGATGAAGTATTTGAGCGGCGCGGCCATGTTGCCGAAGCGGGTCGGGCTGCCCAGGGCCAGACCGGCGCAGTTGCGCAGGTCGTCGAGGGTGGCGTACAAGGCGCCGGTCTCGGGGATCGACGGCGCCACCGCTTCGCATTCGGTGGAGATCGCCGGCACGGTGCGCAGGCGTGCCTCCAGGCCGGCCAGTTCGACGCCGCGGGCGATCTGCCGGGCCATCTCGCTGGTGGAACCGTGGCGGCTGTAATAGAGGATCAGGATGTACGGTTGGCTCACGGCAGGATCTCCAGCACCTTCTCCGGCGGACGACCGATCACCGCTTTGTCACCGACCACCAGGATCGGCCGCTCGATCAGTTTGGGGTGAGCGGCCATGGCGGCGATCAGTTGCTCGTCGCTCAGTGCGGTGTTGGCCAGGTCCAGCTCCTTGTATTCGTCCTCGCCAATGCGCAGCAACTGGCGTGCGCCGATGCCCAGCTTGCCCAGCAAGGCCTTGAGGGTGGCTGCATCCGGCGGGGTTTCCAGGTAGCGCACCACGTCGGGATTGAAGCCGCGTTCTTCGAGCAGTTCCAGCGCACCGCGGGATTTCGAGCAGCGCGGGTTGTGGTAGAGCGTCAGGTCGGTCATGTCAGGGTCGCATCCAGCTGTAAGTGGCGGGTATTCTAACCGCAGCGAATTGGCATTTTGCCTGAATCTTGAAGAAGGATTGACCCATGACAAGGCGTTTGGCAGCAGCCCTGGCCATCAGCATGAGCCTGGTGCTCGGCGGTTGCGGTGCGGACTACGGCCTCGACCAGAACGGCAACGCGGTGAAAGCCGAGCAACTCGACGGGCGCTGGGTGGTGCTCAACTATTGGGCCGAGTGGTGCGGTCCGTGCCGGGTGGAGATTCCCGAGCTGAACAACTTCTCCAAGGAGTTCCAGGCCCAGGGCGTGACCGTGGTGGGGGTGAACTTCGATGGCTTGCAGGGTGAGGAACTGAAGAAATCCACCGAGACCATGGGCATCGGTTTCACCGTGCTGGCCCAGGACCCGGCCGAACATTACGACCTGCCGCGTGCCGAAGGCCTGCCGGTGACCTACATCATCGACGACAAGGGCAAGGTGCGCGAGCAGTTGATGGGCGAGCAGACGGCGGCGGGGCTGGCGGAGAAGATCAAGGCACTGAAAGGCGCTTGAGCCGTTACGCGGACCCTGTGGGGTGAACCCACAGGGTTTTGTGTGGCGTTTGAGAAGTCAGCCTTCTTCGGGCCAGAACCGCAGCGGCTTGCCCTCGGCCGGCCAGAACCTGAACTGCTCGATCGGCGACACATCCCAGCGCTCCACCGTTGCCAGGGCCTTGAAGAAGCGCTGTTCCTGTTCCATCAGCGCCGGCGCGCACATTTTGCGAGTGCTACCGATAGCACCGAAGCTGAGCTTGTCGCCCTGCAGGCTGTACTGGGCGAACCAGTGGTTGCAGCCACCATTGCCATAGGCCCGGCCATCCTCGGCCAGGGTCAGGGTCAGGTGGCTGTAGTCCATCAGCGGACGTTCGCCGATCCACTCAAGCACATAGCCGCGCTCCTTCTGCAGCTTCATCGGCTCGGCCGCGCAGCCCGCCAGGGCCAAGAGCACCGCGCCGCTCACTACCCGCTTTTTCACTGCGCCTGCTCCCGGCATTTCGGGCACAGGTGTTTCTCACCCTTGGTCACCCAGCCCAGTTCGGCAATCCGCGCCACGGCGGCTGGTTGCTGGGCCTTCTTGCCCAGCTTGGCATCCACCGCGAACTCGAAGTCCAGCTCGGCAGCGCAGCCATTGCACTGCACTTGCCACTGGTGGATCGCCAGTTCGCCGAACACCGGGCCAGTGGCCACCGCGACCCATTGGCCGCGGGGATTGATCAGGTGGCGGACGCTGTCCACGGTGAGGCGCATGGACAGCTCCTTGCTGCCCTTGAGGGTGACCAGCAGGACGTCGGCTTTCTGGATCGAGCCGCCGTTGCCGGTGACCTGGTAGCGGCCCGGCACCAGTGCGCGGCATTCGATCAGGGTGTGTTGCGGGTTGAAGAGGGTGTAGCGGAAATCGTGTTCGACCATGGGGCCTCCAAATTTGCCGCGTATCCTACCTCATCCCTCCACCAGATTCTGCGGCTCGCCGACCATCCATCGGGCAATGTTGTCCAGGGTCGTGCCGGCGATGCCGGCTAGCGCCTCGCGAGTCAGGAAGGCCTGGTGGGCGGTGACGATGACGTTGGGGAAGGTCAGCAGCCGCGCCAGCACGTCGTCCTGCAGGGGCTGGTCGGAGCGGTCCTCGAAGAAGATCTGCGCTTCCTCCTCGTACACGTCCAGCCCCAGGTAGCCGAGCTGGCCGCTCTTGAGCGCCTCGATCAACGCCGGGGTGTCCACCAGCGCACCACGGCCAGTGTTGATCAGCATCGCCCCGGGTTGCAGGTCGTTGAGGCTCTGGATGTTGATCAGGTGCCGGGTCTGCGGGGTCAGCGGGCAGTGCAGGCTGATGATCCTGGACTGGCGCAGTAGTTCGTCCAGGGCGAGGTAGCGTGCGCCGAGGGCCAGCACCTCAGGATTGGGATACGGGTCATAGGCCAGTAACTGGCAGCCGAAGCCGGCCATGATGCGGGCGAAGGCCAGGCCGATCTGCCCGGTGCCGACCACGCCGACGGTCTTGCCGTGCAGGTCGAAGCCGGTCAGCCCGTGCAGGCTGAAATCCCCCTCGCGGGTGCGGTTGTAGGCGCGGTGCAGGCGCCGGTTGAGGGCGAGGATCAGCGCCACCGCATGTTCCGCCACGGCATGCGGCGAATAGGCCGGTACCCGCACCACGGTCAGGCCCAGGCGTTTTGCCGCCGCCAGGTCGACATGGTTGTAGCCCGCCGAGCGCAGGGCGATCAGGCGCGTGCCGGCGGCGGCCAGGCGCTCCAGCACCGGGGCCGAGAGGTCGTCGTTGATGAAGGCGCAGACCACTTCGTGGCCGGCGGCGAGGACGGCGGTGTCCTCGTTCAGGCGCGTGGCCAGGAAGTGCAACTCCAGACCGCCCACCGCAGGGGCGGCGCTGAAGCTGTCCTGGTCATAGGACTGGCTGCTGAAAAACAAGGCGCGCATGGTCGGGCTCCCGAACGATCGAAGCGCCAAGTGTAGCCACACCTGGCGCGTTCGGCCTTGCCCCAGGTCAGGCGCTCTGGCGCGCAGCGTGGGTCAGGCGGTCGATGGCCCGTTCCAGGTCATCCAGGGACTGCTGGGCTTGCGGGTCGTCTTGTTTCAGCAGGGTTTCGCTGCGCTGGCAGGCCGCCCGCAATTGCGGCACGCCGCAGTAGCGGGTGGCGCCGTTGAGGCGGTGCACGCGCTCGATGGTCGCGGCGCGGTCGCCGGTGTCGCGGGCCGCGCGGATCGCATGGCGATCGGACTCCAGCGAGGCCAGCAGCATCGCCAGCATGTCCGCAGCCAGGTCCGGCTTACCGGCGGCCAGGCGCAGGCCCTCTTCGGGATCGAGTACCTTCAGTTCGCTACCGCTATGAGGGCTGCTGGAACTGCGGTCGTCACGGGTGACAGTGACTGGCAGGCCGGTCCACTTCTGCACCACCTGAGCCAGTTGCCGGTCGCTGATCGGCTTGGTCAGGTAGTCGTCCATGCCGCTGTGCAGCAGGGCGCGCTTCTCGTTGGCCATGGCATGGGCAGTCAGGGCCACGATGGGCAGGGCCTGGCCGCCCTGGCCGGCTTCCCAGCGACGGATCTGCTCGGTGCATTCGCGACCGTCCATGCCCGGCATCTGCACGTCCATCAGCACCAGGTCGAAACTATCCTGCTGCACCGCCTTGAGCGCGGCCTTGCCGCTGTCCACTGCCAGTACCTCGGCGCCGAGGTCTTCCAACAGGGTCTGTACCAACAGCAGGTTGGCCGGGTTGTCATCGACGCACAGCACTTTCGGCAGACGCTGGCCCGGGGCCGGCTTGAATTCGGTCGGGCTGCGGGGTGGCTGGACCAGCTCCAGCAGCGCCCGGCGCAACTTGCGCGTGCACGCCGGTTTGGCATAGAGCTGACCGTGGGCGTTGGGCAGGTAGGGATGGTAGAGGGTCTGCTCGGTGGTCGGGCAGAGCACCAGCGCCAGGCAGGCGAACTGCTCCAGGCGCTGGATCAGCTGGCCGAGGCGGTCTGGCGGCAGGTCGTGCAGGTTGACCCCGAGTACCGCCAGCTCGAAGGGCTGCCCGGCCAGGTGCGCGGCTTCGACGGCGGTCAGCAGTTGTTCCGGCGAGCCGAAGGTGCTCACCGCCAGGCCGCAATCCTCCAGTTGGTGTTCCAGTGCCTGGCGCGCTAGTTCGTGGTTGTCGGTGATCGCCGTGCGCCGCCCATGCAGGGCCGGCAGCGGCTGGTCCTCGGTGGTGTCGCGGGCCTTGGGCAGGCTCAGGCTGATCCAGAACTGCGAACCTTCGCCCGGGGTGCTGTCGACGCCGATCTCGCCGCCCATCTGCTCGATCAGGCGCTTGGAAATCACCAGGCCCAGGCCAGTGCCGCCGGGCTGGCGCGACAGCGAGTTGTCGGCCTGGCTGAAGGCCTGGAACAGTGCCCGCACATCCTGCGCCGAGAGGCCGATCCCGGTGTCCTGGATGCAGATGCGCAACTGCACCGAGTCCTCGCGTTCGTCTTCGAGCATGGCGCGGGCGACGATGGTGCCTTCGCGGGTGAACTTGATCGCGTTGCTCACCAGGTTGGTGAGAATCTGCTTCAGCCGCAACGGATCGCCGATCAGCGACAACGGCGTGTCGCGGTACACCAGGCTGACCAGTTCGAGCTGCTTGGCGTGGGCCGCCGGGGCGAGGATGGTCAGGGTGTCCTGGATCAGGTCTCGCAGGTTGAACGGGATGCTCTCCAGCACCAGCTTGCCGGCCTCGATCTTGGAGAAGTCGAGGATCTCGTTGATGATCCCCAGCAGGCTGTCGGCGGATTTCTCGATTGTGCCGAGGTAGTCGTGCTGGCGCGGGGTCAACTCGCTTTTCTGCAGCAGGTGGGTGAAGCCGAGGATGCCGTTGAGCGGCGTGCGGATCTCGTGACTCATGTTGGCGAGGAACTCGGACTTGATCCGGCTCGCTTCGATGGCCTCCTTGCGCGCCATGTCCAGCTCGATGTTCTGGATCTCGATGGTTTCCAGGTTCTGCCGCACGTCCTCGGTGGCCTGGTCGATGCTGTGCTGCAGTTCTTCGTGGGCGCTGTGCAAGGTTTCGGCCATGCGGTTGATGCCGGCGGCCAGTTCGTCCAGCTCATAGCTGCCCATGGTCGGCAGGCGCTCTTCGAGGTTGCCGTCCTTGAGCTGGCTCACTGCGTGTTTGATTTGCCCGATCGGGCCGTTGATCGCCCGGCTCATGCGCAGGGCCAGCAAGGTAGTGGCCATCAGCCCGATCAGGATCAGCAGCAGGCTGGCGAACAGGCTGCGGTAGCCGCGCAGCAGGGTGCCGCTGTGGGAAATCTCGATTTCCACCCAGCCCAGCAAGCGTTCGGCCTCCTGCGGCACCGGATCGTCGGTGAGGTCGCGGTGATGACCGAATACCGGCAGCAGGTAGCGCGTGGCGTCGCTGCCGGAGCGTTGCAGCAACTGCGTGCCGCCACCGGCGGGCGGCATGTTGAGCATGCTCGGCCCGGCGTGGGCGAGGCTGGCGCGATCTGGGGCGAGGAAGGACACCGAGCGCACGTCGGCCTGTTCCAGCGTTTGCGCGGCGATCCGTTCCAGTTGCGCGCGGTCCTTGCGCGCCAGGGGCGAGCCGGCCAGTGGTGCCAGGCTTTCGGCGATCATCTGTCCACGTTGCAGCAACTGGCTTTGCAGCTCGTTCTGCTGTAGCCAGGTGAAATAGCCTCCAAGCACCAGGGCCATGGCTGCGGCGGGCACCACGGCGAGCAAGAGCACGCGGGTCCTGATTCCAAATCGATTCAGCACGCCCGGTCTCCTGTATCTGTGCGGCGCTGGGTGGGCAGCACGCTACCGCGACTGTCGCTGTATTGCACTCATTTGTCTCCGTTGCGTGGGGCGGACCTTGTACGCCTGTGCGGTTGCCTGGGGGAGGGTAATGCTCAATAATCGCGCAATTGAGAATTGCTAGCAGACGCCAATGAATCCCGCAGTGATCCGCAATCCCAACATCCTCGCCATCGAAGACGATCCGGTGCTCGGCGCTTACCTGTACGAGCAACTGGAGCGTAGTGGGTTTCTCGTGACCTGGTGCCGCAGCGGTCGCGAAGGCCTGGACCAGGCGCGCCAGCAGCACTTCGACGTGGTGCTGATGGACATCCTGCTGCCGGGCATGACCGGTCTCGATGCCCTGGTGCAATTGCGCGAGCGCAGCGGCACGCCGGTGATCATGATGTCGGCGCTGGGTGCGGAGGCGGACCGCATTACCGGCTTCGAACGCGGTGCCGACGACTACCTGCCCAAGCCGTTCAGCATGGCGGAACTGCGGGTGCGCATCGAGGCCATCCTGCGTCGGGTCGACCTGGAGCGACGTTATTCGCCGGCGAACAAGACGCCAAGCAGCGAGCTGCGCTTCGACGACGAGGCCAGCGATGTCTGTCATGGCGGCCAGTGGGCCGGCCTGACTCCCAGCGAGTACCGCTTGCTCGATACCCTGCAGCGCAGCAACGACGAGGTGCTGAGCAAGCCATTTCTCTACCAGCATGTGCTCCAGCGCGGTTACTCGCGCCATGACCGCAGCCTGGACATGCATATCAGCCAGATCCGCCGCAAGCTCAAGGCTATCGGTTACCACGAGCGTCAGGTCCGCACCGTGTGGGGCCAGGGCTATGTCCTGAGCGCCGGCGAGGATTAGTGAGTTGCCCAATCGTCACTCGCTGTTCTGGAAACTGGCGATCCTCATGGTGGGCTTCTGCCTGCTGCTGATCGGCCTGAGCCTGTCCTGGGGCCGGCACATGGAAGTGCGCAACGCCTACCTTGGGCAACAGGCGCGAGATCTGCTCAAGGGGTATGCCGCCGAGGCCGAGCACGCTCTGGAAAGCGGCGGCGGCGCGGGCATCGACCTGTGGCTGACCGGGATGCGCGATCGCGAAAGTGGCTTCATCAGCGTGATCGGGCCGGACCTGCAGCCCCTCGGCAGCCTGCCCCTGACCGACGCGCAACTGATACGCCTGACCAACCTGCGCAGCGTCGATCGTCCGATCAGTCGCCATTCCAGCACCGTGCCCTGGATGCGCGTGCCTTTTCCCAACGATTCCTCCCTCGGCAGCCTGGTGATCGAGCTGCCGCAACGACTGGTGCCCGACCGCTGGAACCTGATGTTCTGGCGCATGGTCACCAACGGCCTGATTCCCGGGCTGCTGACCCTGCTGTTCTGCGTCGGCCTGTACCGCATGCTGATCCGTCCACTGCACCAGTTGCGTGACCAGGCCAACGCCTGGCGTGCCGAGCGCCTCACCGCGCGGGTGGCCAGCAGTACCACCAGTCGCCAGGACGAATTCGGTGAACTGGGCCGCGCCTTCGACGACATGGCCGAGCGCCTGCAAGGCACCGTGGCGCTGCAGCAGCAACTGTTGCGCGACCTTTCCCATGAATTGCGTACGCCGCTGAGCCGCCTGCAGGTGGCCAGCGATAGTGAGCAAGACCTGAGCTGCTTGCGCGAACGTCTCAGCCGCGAAGTCGAATGCATGCAGCGCCTGGTGGAAGACGCGCTGCAATTGGCGTGGCTGGATGCCGAGCGGGCGCCGTTGCCCAGCGAGCCGATCCAGGTCGTGGCGCTATGGGAAATGCTCTGTGAGGACGCCTGTTTCGAAAGCGGCTGGCCCCGTGCGCAACTGCACTGCGAGCTGGGTGGCGACTGCTGGGTCCGCGGCAACCTCAACAGCCTGGCCCAGGCCCTGGAAAACATACTGCGCAACGCCATTCGCCATTCCCCTGCGGACGGCCAGATCCGCCTTGGCGGCCAGCGCCAGGGCGAGCACTGGCTGATCTGGCTGGAAGATGAAGGTGGCGGTGTGGACGAGGCTGAGTTGGAGCGGATCTTCGCCGCCTTCACCCGCCTCGACGGCTCGCGTCCCGGCGACGGCGGCTTCGGCCTGGGCCTGAGCATCGCCCGCAACGCCGTGCAACGGCAGGGCGGGCGCCTGTGGGCGCAGAACAGCGGACGTGGCCTGCGCCTGAATTTCCATCTGCGGGCGGCACAAGCGACGGTGCAGATATAGCGATCCGCTATAAGTCCCGCATATTGCGTGATATGGAGTGCGACGGTTTGCCGGTATGATAGGCGGCCCCGTGAGTCTGGATTGCGAAAACGCCATGACCGTGCAGTACCCCACCATTGCCGATTGCGTCGGCAACACCCCTCTGGTCCGCCTGCAACGCATGGCCGGCGAGACCAGCAATACCCTCCTGGTGAAACTCGAAGGCAACAACCCGGCGGGTTCGGTCAAGGACCGTCCGGCGCTGTCGATGATCACCCGCGCCGAACTGCGCGGGCAGATCAAGCCAGGTGACACGCTGATCGAGGCGACTTCCGGCAACACCGGGATCGCCCTGGCGATGGCCGCGGCGATCAAGGGCTACAAGATGATCCTGATCATGCCGGACAACTCCAGCGCCGAACGCAAGGCGGCGATGACCGCCTATGGCGCCGAGCTGATCCTGGTCAGCAAGGAAGAAGGCATGGAGGGCGCCCGCGACCTCGCCGAGCGCTTGCGCGACGAAGGCCGCGGCCTGGTCCTCGACCAGTTCGGCAACGGCGACAACCCCGAGGCCCACTACGTCAGTACCGGCCCGGAAATCTGGCGTCAGACCGGCGGCAGCATCACCCATTTCGTCAGCTCCATGGGCACCACCGGCACCATCATGGGCTGTTCGCGCTACCTCAAGGAGCAGAACCCGGCGATCCAGATTGTCGGCCTGCAGCCGATGGAAGGCTCGGCCATTCCGGGCATTCGCCGCTGGCCGCATGAATACCTGCCGTCGATCTTCCAGGCCGAGCGCGTCGATCGCGTGGTCGACATGGCCCAGAGCGAAGCCGAGGAAACCACCCGTCGCCTGGCCCGTGAAGAAGGCATCTTCTGTGGCGTGTCCTCCGGCGGTGCGGTGGCGGCCATGCTGCGCCTGTCCCGCGAAGTGGAGAACGCGACGATGGTCGCGATCATCTGCGACCGCGGCGACCGCTACCTGTCGACCGGCATTTTCGACGCGGATCGCTGATGTCCAAAAGCAAACGTAACGGCGGCTTGCGCTTCCAGCCGGCCGGCGGCAGCCGCGCGCCCCAGGTCCCGGTGGGCAAGAAGCAGCGCCTGGCGATCGAGCGCCTGGCCGGTGATGGTCGCGGCATTGCCTTCATCGAAGGGCGCACCTGGTTCGTCAGCGGTGCGCTGGCCGGTGAAGAGGTCGAGGCGCGGGTGTTGAACGCCCATGGCAAGGTGGTCGAGGCGCGCCTTGAGCGGGTCATCACCGCGAACCCACAGCGCCGTGAAGCGCCGTGTCGGCACTTCGACCGCTGTGGCGGCTGCAACCTGCAGCACATTCCCCATGCCGACCAGCTTGAACTCAAGCAGCGCCTGCTCGCCGAGCAGTTGCAGCGTGTTGCCGGGGTTGCTCCCGAGCAATGGGCGGCCCCTCTCAGCGGGCCGGAATTCGGCTACCGCCGGCGCGCCCGGGTTGCCGTGCGCTGGGACCAGAGGGTGAAGAAGCTGGAGGTCGGTTTCCGCGCCGAAGCCAGCCAGGACATCGTCGCCATCGACGACTGCCCGGTGCTGGTACAGCCCTTGCAGTCGGTGATGCGTCACCTGCCGCTGTTGTTGCAGAGCCTGGCCAGGCCGCAGTTGATCGGGCATGTCGAGCTGTTCAGCGGTACCGCCCTGGCCATGCTGGTGCGCCATACCGGCGCGCTGGGCGAGGCGGACACGGCGAAGCTGAAGGCGTTCTGCGCCGAAGCCCAGGTGCAACTCTGGCTGCAAGGCGAGGGCGCACCGGAGCCGGCCGAGGCAGGCCAGGAACTGGGTTTCGCCCTGGAGCCCTGGAAGCTGACCCTGGCCTATCGCCCGGGGGATTTCGTCCAGGTTAACGCCGGGGTCAATACCGCAATGATCGAGCAGGCCCTCGACTGGTTGGCGCCGAAAACCGACGAGCGCGTGCTGGACCTGTTCTGCGGCCTGGGCAACTTCGCCCTGCCGCTGGCCCAGCGCTCTGCCGAGGTGGTGGCTGTGGAAGGCGTGCAGGCGATGGTGGAACGGGCCGCGGCCAATGCTCGTAGCAATAATTTGAATAATGTTCGCTGTTTTCAGGCGGATTTATCCCAACCCTTGAGTGCGTCCGGATGGGCGGCGGAAGGGTTTTCTGCGGTACTCTTGGACCCACCGCGAGACGGTGCCTACGAGGTCGTCAGAAAAATCGCAGCACTAGGTGCCAAGCGGCTGGTCTACGTGTCGTGCAATCCGGCGACCCTGGCCCGCGATACGCTTGAATTGATCAAGCAGGGTTACCGGTTAAAAAGGGCCGGGATCCTCGACATGTTCCCGCAGACAGCACATGTCGAGGCCATGGCGTTATTCGAGGTGGGCTAGCGTTGCTGGCCGCCCGGTGCGGTTCCGGAACTGGCGGGACCGCACCCGAGTTTTCAAGCGCATCGCGCATGCGCCGTAGGGAAAGGTAAACAAAGATGGTACAGGTGAGAGTGCACCAGCCGGTCAACACCGACGGCAGTATCAATCTCGAAGCATGGCTGGATCACGTGTGCAGCGTCGATGCGGCGCTGAACCGCGAAGCCCTCAAGGTGGCCTGCGAGTTCGCCCAGGAAATCGAGAAGCAGGGCAACCAGGAAAAACATTCCTGGGCTGACGGTACCTCGAGCTTCCAGGCGGGCCTGGAAATCGCCGAGATCCTCGCCGACCTCAAGCTTGACCAGGACTCGCTGGTCGCGGCGATCATCTACCGCGCAGTGCGCGAGGGCAAGGTCACCCTGGCCGAGGTCGCCCAGCGTTTCGGTCCGGTGGTTTCCAAGCTGATCGACGGCGTGCTGCGCATGGCCGCCATCAGCGCCAGTATGAATCCGCGCCAGTCGCTGGTGCTGGGTTCCCAGACGCAGGTGGAGAACCTGCGCAAGATGCTGGTGGCCATGGTCGACGACGTCCGCGTCGCCCTGATCAAGCTGGCCGAGCGGACCTGTGCGATCCGTGCGGTGAAGAGCGCCGACGACGAGAAGCGCAACCGCGTCGCCCGCGAGGTCTTCGACATCTACGCGCCGCTGGCGCACCGCCTGGGTATCGGTCACATCAAGTGGGAGCTGGAAGACCTGTCCTTCCGCTACCTGGAACCCGACCAGTACAAGCAGATCGCCAAGCTCCTGCATGAGCGCCGGCTGGATCGCGAACGCTTCATCAACGACGTCATGGCGCAGTTGCAGAACGAGTTGCTGGCCACCGGCGTGAAGGCCGATATCAGCGGTCGGGCAAAACACATCTATTCCATCTGGCGCAAGATGCAGCGCAAGGGCCTGGAGTTCAGCCAGATCTACGACGTGCGCGCGGTGCGCGTGCTGGTTCCGGAAATGCGCGACTGCTACACCGCGCTGGGTATCGTCCACACCCTGTGGCGGCACATTCCCAAGGAGTTCGACGACTACATCGCCAACCCCAAGGAAAACGGCTACCGCTCGCTGCACACCGCGGTGATCGGCCCCGAGGGCAAGGTCCTGGAGGTGCAGATCCGCACCCACGCCATGCACGAGGAAGCCGAACTCGGCGTTTGCGCGCACTGGCGCTACAAGGGTACCGACGTCAAGTCCGGTTCCAACCACTACGAAGAGAAGATTTCCTGGCTGCGCCAGGTACTGGAGTGGCACGAGGAACTGGGTGACATCGGCGGCCTGGCCGAGCAACTGCGGGTCGATATCGAGCCGGACCGGGTCTATGTGTTCACCCCCGACGGCCATGCCATCGACCTGCCCAAGGGCGCCACGCCGCTGGACTTCGCCTACCGCGTGCACACCGAGATCGGCCACAACTGCCGAGGCGCCAAGATCAACGGGCGTATCGTGCCGCTCAACTACAGCCTGCAGACCGGCGAGCAGGTCGAGATCATCACCAGCAAGCACGGCAACCCGAGCCGTGACTGGCTGAACTCGAACCTGGGCTACGTCACCACCTCGCGGGCGCGGGCGAAGATCGTCCACTGGTTCAAGCTGCAAGCCCGTGACCAGAACGTTGCCGCCGGCAAGACCCTGCTGGAGCGCGAACTGAGCCGCCTCGGTCTGCCCCAGGTGGACTTCGAGCGTCTGGCGGAAAAAGCCAACCTGCGCACTGCCGAGGACATGTTCGCCTCCCTCGGGGCCGGCGATTTGCGCCTGGCCCACCTGGTCAACGCCGCGCAGCAACTGGTCGAGCCGGAGCGGATCGAGGAAATCGACCTGATCACGCGCAAGGCCACTGGCTTCAAGCCGGGCAAGCGCGGTGATATCCAGATCCAGGGCGTGGGCAACCTGCTGACCCAGATGGCCGGCTGTTGTCAGCCGCTGCCGGGCGACGCAATCGTCGGCTACATCACCCAGGGCCGCGGTGTGACCATACACCGCCAGGATTGCGCCTCGGTGCTGCAACTGGCCGGGCGCGAGCCGGAGCGGATGATCCAGGTCAGTTGGGGCCCGGTGCCGGTGCAGACCTATCCGGTGGACATCATGGTCCGCGCCTACGACCGTCCGGGCTTGCTGCGTGACGTCTCCCAGGTCCTGCTCAACGAGCGGATCAACGTGCTGGCGGTGAACACCCGCTCGAACAAGGAAGACAACACCGCACTGATGTCGCTGACCATCGAGATCCCCGGCCTGGACGCCCTCGGGCGCTTGCTCGGGCGCATCTCGCAACTGCCCAACATCATCGAGACCCGGCGCAACCGAACGCCATGACCGAGGCCAGCCCGTCGCCACCTCATGGTGGCGACGGGTCTATCCTGCAACGAACGACGGCCTCTGACGAGAATCCCCGATGTACACCCTGGACGACCTGCTGCACCTCATGGCCCGGCTGCGCGACCCGCAGTATGGCTGCCCCTGGGACCTCAAACAGACCTACGCGACCATCGTCCCGCACACCCTTGAGGAGGCCTACGAGGTGGCCGACGCCATCGAGCGTGGCGACTTCGAGCACCTGCAGGGCGAGCTCGGCGATCTGCTGTTCCAGGTGGTCTACTACAGCCAGTTGGCCCTGGAAGAGGGCCGCTTCGAATTTTCCGGGGTGATCGACAGCATCACCCGCAAGCTGATCCGTCGTCACCCCCATGTGTTCCCCACCGGCGAGCTATACGCGCCGCTGGACACCCCGCGGCTCGACGAAGAACAGGTCAAGCACCGCTGGGAGCAGATCAAGGCCGAGGAACGTGCCGAGAAAAGCACCCCGCAACAGCTGTCGCTGCTCGATGACGTGCCGGCAGCGCTGCCGGCCTTGTCCCGCGCGGCCAAGTTGCAGAAACGTGCGGCCCAGGTCGGTTTCGACTGGCCCGGCCCGCTACCGGTGCTGGACAAGGTCCGCGAAGAGCTGGATGAAGTGCTGGAAGCCATGGCCGACAACGACGCTGCGGCGCTGGCCGATGAGGTCGGTGACCTGCTGTTCGCCACGGTCAACCTGGCCCGGCACTTGAAGATCGACCCGGAGAACGCCCTGCGTGCCGGCAACGCCAAGTTCGAACGACGCTTCCGTTTTATCGAGCAGGCATTGCGCGACAGCGGGCGTCCGATCGAAGATTGCACCCTCGAAGACTTGGACGCGCTCTGGGGCGAAGCCAAGCGTCAGGAAAAGAACCTGCCCAGCTGCGGCTGAGCGTGATGCATAAGTGAGTGAACACCAATGAGCCTTTCCCTTCGCGACCAATTGCTCAAAGCCGGTCTGGTCAACCAGAAGCAGGTCAAGCAGGTCAACAAAGACCAGAAGAAACAGAAGCGCCTGGAGCAAAAAGGCCAGGTCGAGGTGGACGACAGCCAGCAGCGTCTGGCCAAGGAAGCGATGGCCGAGAAGGCCGCGCGCGATCAGGAACTGAACCGTCAGCAGCAGGAAAAGGCCGAGCAGAAGGCCCGTGCCGCGCAGATCAAGCAGTTGATCGAGGTGTCGCGCCTGCCCAAGCTGAATACCGAGGACTACTACAACTTCGTCGACGACAAGAAGGTCAAGCGCATCTCGGTCAACGCCCTGATGCGCAGCAAGCTGAGCAGCGGCTCGCTGGCCATCGTCGCCCATGGCGGCGGCTACGAGATCATCCCGCGAGAAGCCGCAGTGAAGATCCAGGAACGCGATCCCCAGCGCATCCTCCTGCTCAACACCCAGGTGGAAGAGCCGGATGCCGACGACCCGTATGCCGCCTACGTCATTCCTGACGATCTCATGTGGTAACAAACGACAAACCCCGCCTCGGCGGGGTTTGTGCTTTCAGGGCTGCGGCTCAGGACTTGGCCTGGCGGGTCTCCCAGACTTCCAGTTCCATGCGGTAGCGGTGGGCTTCGTGTTCAGTGTGGAACATGCCGACCAATTGGCCCTGCTGGTGCACATCCCAGATGCGTACGCCGGCGGCGACACCTTCGTGGGACAGTTTCGATTCGTCGCGCTCAGTTACTTTGACAGTCATGTGCAAACTCCAAATCCGATTAACTGCGGCACTCTGTCGCAGGCCTCTTTTATAGAGTTTGTTAGCTGGCTAAGTAAATTAAAACAGCGATGAAAGATCTTTCATGGTTGGCCTTGAGGCCCTTGCAGGCAAAAGAAAACCCCGCCGATGCGGGGTTTCTTTTGCTACGCAAAGCAGCGTCTCAATTGCCCTTGACCGACCTGCCATCCACCGTGCCGTCCTGCAGCACGATCACGTATTCCTTGCCATCGGTTTCGACCTGGCGCAGTTGCACCAGCAGGTAGTCCCAGTCCTTGGCAAACCACAGCTCGGTGATGCGCTTGCTCTGGCTCGGGTCGCGTACGCGCTCGACCTTGACCGCATCGACCTGGCCGTTCTTGGTATTGACCTTCTCCGTGCCCAGCACGCGGAAGTCGTAGGTATCGATCTCGTCGCCATCGACCACCTGGTAACTCACGCTTTTCTTTCCGGCAGCGACGTCATGCTGCAGTGCCAGCTGGTAGGTCGATTTGTCCAGCACGCCGCGGTTGAGCGGCAGCTTGACCGCATCGCCCCGGTCGCTGCCGGTGATGACCTTCTGCGTCCAGTCGAAGGCCAGGTCGACCTTCTTCGCCTTGCCCAGGCCGCCGCGCTCGAAATGGTAGGTCTGCGGCAGCAGGGTGTCCTTGTCCAGTTTCAGCGTGCTCTGCTCGGTCAGGCTGGCGATCATCATCGACGCCTTGAAGTTGAGGTTCCAGGTGCCGTTGGCACCTTGTTCCAGGCTGCGCTCGGCGGTGCCGCTCATGGGCAGTTGCTTCCAGTCGGCGGTGTAGCTGGCCGAGAACGGTTTCAGGTCGGCTGCCTGGAGCGGCAGTGCGAGCACGGCAAGAGCGAGAAGCAGGGCGCGACGCATAAAATCTCCTAGGGTCGAATCAAGTGGCCGCTGGCCGCCAATGTCTGGCCATCCAGTAGAGCACCGTGTTCGCCCAGGCGCAAACGGCCTTCGGCGAACCAGCGCACCGCCAGCGGGTAAATCTGGTGTTCCTGGCCGTGAACCCTCTGCGCCAGGCTTTCTGGCGTGTCATCCGGGGCCACCGGAATGATTGCCTGTACGACCAGCGGCCCGCCATCGAGTTCCTCGGTGACGAAGTGCACGCTGCAGCCATGCTCGCGGTCGCCGGCTTCCAGCGCGCGCTGATGGGTGTGCAGGCCTTTGTACCTGGGCAGCAGGGAAGGGTGGATATTCAACAGGCGGCCTTCGTAATGGCGAACGAAGTCGCCACTGAGGATGCGCATGAAGCCTGCAAGTACCACCAGTTGCGGCGAGAAGGCATCGATCTGCTCGACCAGGGCCTTGTCGAAGGCTTCACGACCGTCGAAGGCCTTGTGGTCGAGCACAGCGGTGTCGATGCCTGCGTCACGGGCACGCTGCAGCCCGTAGGCGTCGGCGCGGTTGGAAATCACGGCGCGGATCCGTACCGGGGAGTCCCCGGCACGGGCGCTGTCGATCAGGGCTTGCAGGTTGCTGCCGGAACCCGACAGCAACACCACCACATCGCACTTCGTCGTGGGCATCAGTGCGCCTTGACGTTCTTCAGCTCGACCTGGGCGGCGCCTTCGGCGGCAACGCCGATCTGGCCGATGACCCATGGCTGCTCACCTGCAGCGCGCAGGGTATTCAGGGCCACTTCGACCTGGTCCTGGGCGACGCAGATGACCATGCCGACGCCGCAGTTCAGGACGCGGTGCATTTCGTGCTCGTCGACGTTGCCTTGCTCCTGCAGCCAGTTGAACACGGCCGG
This sequence comes from Pseudomonas sp. Con_6, assembly GCF_059379395.1. Lineage (NCBI taxonomy): Bacteria > Pseudomonadati > Pseudomonadota > Gammaproteobacteria > Pseudomonadales > Pseudomonadaceae > Pseudomonas > Pseudomonas sp. Con_6. Next base: position 1,733,190 of record NZ_CM182011.1, read on the forward strand.
ACGCTCCCAGCTCGCCACGTCGACGATCGCCTGGGCGCCTTTCGGCAGCACGCGAGGGATGTTGTCCAGCAGGCCGCCGCCGGTGATGTGGGCCATGGCCTTGACCGCGCCGGTGTCCTTGATCAGCTTCAGCAGCGGCTTGACGTAGATGCGGGTCGGAGCCATCAGCAGTTCGGTCAGCGGCTTGCCGTCCAGTTGCACCTGCTCGATGTCGGCGCCTGAGACTTCGATGATCTTGCGGATCAGCGAGTAGCCGTTGGAGTGCGGGCCGGACGACGGCAGGGCGATCAGCGCGTCGCCGGTGGCGACTTTCGAGCCGTCGATGATCTCGGCCTTCTCGACCACGCCGACGCAGAAGCCGGCCAGGTCGTAGTCTTCGCCTTCGTACATGCCTGGCATTTCCGCGGTTTCACCGCCGACCAGCGAGCAGCCGGCCAGTTCGCAACCGGCACCGATGCCGGTGACCACGGTGGCGGCCACGTCGACGTTCAGCTTGCCGGTGGCGTAGTAGTCGAGGAAGAACAGCGGTTCGGCGCCGCAGACCACCAGGTCGTTGACGCACATGGCGACCAGGTCCTGGCCGATGGAGTCGTGCTTGTTCAGGTTCAGCGCCAGGCGCAGCTTGGTGCCGACGCCGTCGGTGCCGGAGACCAGGACAGGCTGCTTGTAACCGGCCGGGATTTCACACAGGGCGCCAAAACCGCCCAGGCCGCCCATGACTTCCGGGCGCGCGGTGCGCTTGGCCACGCCTTTGATGCGTTCGACCAGTGCTTCGCCGGCGTCGATGTCTACACCGGCGTCCTTGTAGCTCAGGGAGGGTTGCTTGCTCATGTGATCCAGGCCTTTAGGAGGGAGGGATTCGGGGGAATCGACCGTGACCTGTCAGGCTGCGGGGAAGTGGATCCGCCTGCCCGACCGTCAGCGGTCTGCGAAGGCGCGCGATTTTATCAGGGTTGCCCGGCAGCGGCCATCCTCAGGCCGACGGGCAGGGCCTGAATCCGAGGAAAAAACGCGAATCGCGGCGCGCGGGTGGTTGCCGGGTCACGGCCTGTATAAGGTATAGGAGGTGAAACAGCGCCCTTGAGTGAATTTTGCGCTGTGGCGGGAGTCTTGGCTTTCGCTACTTTCTTATCTGGACAGGAATCCTCCATGCGTTTGCGTTCATATCTGTTGGGTTGCTGCGTTGCCTTGTTCGCCATGACGGCCCAGGCCGAAACCGTTTCCGGGTTGTACCAGGTCCGCGAGCCGGTGACCGGGCAGGACGCCGAAGCCAAGGCCCAGGCCACCCAGGCTGCGCTGGACACTCTGGTCCTGCGCCTCACCGGCGACCCCAAGGCGCCGCAGAACCCGGGGCTTGCCGAGTTGCGCAAAGACCCGCAGCAGATCATCAGCCAGTTCGGCTTCGAGGCCGGCCCGCCGGAAACCCTGCTGGTGGAGTTTGACCCCGGCAGCACCGAGCGCGCCCTGCGCAAGGCCGGCCTGGCCCTCTGGGGCAGCAACCGCCCGGCGATCCTCGGCTGGTGGCTGAACGACAGCACCGAAGGTTCCAGCCTGGTCGGCGACGGCCAGGCCAGCGCGGACGTGCTGCGCCGTGCTGCCCAACACCGTGGCCTGCCGCTGCGCCTGCCGCTGGGTGACCTTGAAGAGCAACTGGTGGCCACCGCGAAGAACCTCGAGGGCACCGATCCGGCACCATTGCAGGCCGCGTCCGGGCGCTATGCCGCCGATGCGCTGCTGGCGGTGCACGCCAGCGAAGCCGATAGCAAGTGGAGCGGCATCTGGCGCTTGTGGCTGGGCGACCAGCGCGAGCAGGGCAAGGTCGAGGGCGCCGACCAGGCAGCGCTTGCCGATGCGGTGATGCTCGCGGTGAGCCAGCGCCTGGCGCCGCGCTTCGTGGTCAAGCCCGGGGCCAGCGGTGAGCAGCTATTCCAGGTGCAGGGCATGAATCTGGAGCGCTATGCCGAGCTGGGCCGGGTGCTTGAGCCATTCGCCGGGCGGGTGACCGAGGTGCAGGGCGACATGATGACCTGGAAGGCGTCGGGCAGTGCCGAGCAACTGCGTGCCCAACTCGGCCTGGCGAAGCTGCAGGAGCTGCCGGCCGAGACCGCGCCGCCGGCCCCGGTTGCCCCGCCCGCCGAGGGTGTCGCCCCGGCACCGGCTGTCGCGCCGTTCAACGGCCTGCGATTCCGCTGGTAAGGAGCCATGGCGATGATCGATACACGCCGCTGGATCGCCTTGGGCGCACTGGTGTTGCTGGTGGTGCTCCTGTATTTCCTGCACGGGATCCTGTCGCCGTTCCTGGTCGGCATTCTCTTGGCTTACCTGGCCGATCCGCTGGTGGATCGCCTTGAACGCATGGGGCTGTCGCGTACCGCCGGGGTAGTGGTGGTCTTCGCCCTGTTCAGCCTGATCCTGCTGGCCATGCTGCTGGTGCTGATCCCGATGCTGGCCAAGCAACTGGTGCGCCTCTACGAGCTGGCGCCGCAGATGCTCGACTGGCTGCAACACGTGGCCTTGCCCTGGGCCCAGGCGAAACTGGGCCTGGCCGATGGTTTCTGGAAGTTCGACAAGGTCAAGGCCGCTATCGGCGAGCACATGGGCCAGACCACCGACATCGTCGGAGTGGTCCTGTCCCAGGTCACCGCGTCCGGGCTGGCCCTGGTCGGCTGGCTGGCCAACCTGGTGCTGATCCCGGTAGTAGGCTTCTATCTGCTGCGCGACTGGGACCTGATGATGGCCAAGCTGCGCAGCCTGCTGCCGCGCCAGCGCGAGCCGCAGGTAGTAGAACTGGCAGGGGAGTGTCACGAGGTGCTCGGCGCCTTCGTCCGCGGCCAGTTGCTGGTGATGCTGGCGCTGGGTGTGATCTACGCGAGTGGGCTGATGTTGGTGGGGCTCGAACTGGGCCTGCTGATCGGCCTGCTGGCGGGGCTGGCGGCCATCGTGCCGTACATGGGCTTTATCATCGGCATTGGCGCGGCAATGATCGCCGGGCTGTTCCAGTTCGGTGGCGACATCTACCCGCTGCTGGGCATCGCCGCGGTGTTCATGGTCGGCCAGGCGCTCGAGGGCATGGTCCTGACGCCGCTGCTGGTGGGGGATCGCATTGGCCTGCACCCGGTCGCAGTGATCTTCGCCATTCTTGCCGGTGGCGAGCTGTTCGGCTTTACCGGTGTGTTGCTGGCCCTGCCGGCAGCCGCGGTGATCATGGTGCTGCTGCGCCATGCCCATGACTTCTATAAGAAGTCGGACATGTACGGCGAAGAAATCGATCCTGAACTCTAAAAAAGGCTGCAAGCCGCAAGCCATAAGCGGCAAGAAAGAGCGGTCCGCGTCGCCACCGCTTTTTCTTGCCGCTTGAAACTTGTAGCTTGCAGCTGCTCCAACCCTTTGATTTCCTTCGCTCATTGTGCGACTGGCGTCGCGGGTATAGACTTTGCAAACTTTTACCAAGGGCCCTTTGCGGTTCTTCGCAACCGCCCAGCCAGCATGAAACCGATCCAGTTGCCCCTGGGTGTGCGTCTGCGCGATGACGCCACCTTCATCAACTACTATCCGGGTGCCAACGCCGCCGCATTGGGCTACGTCGAGCGACTCTGCGAAGCCGACGCCGGCTGGACCGAAAGCCTCATCTACCTGTGGGGCAAGCAGGGGGTCGGGCGTACCCACCTGCTGCAGGCGGCCTGCCTGCGTTTCGAGCAACTGGGCGAACCCGCGGTGTACCTTCCTCTCGCGCAACTGCTCGACCGTGGTGTCGAACTGCTGGATCACCTCGAACAGTACGAGCTGGTGTGTCTCGACGACCTTCACGTCATCGCCGGCAAGCCGGAGTGGGAAGAGGCCATGTTCCACCTGTTCAACCGCCTGCGCGACAGCGGCCGGCGTTTGCTGATCGCTGCCTCGGCGTCGCCGCGGGAACTGCCGATCAAGCTGGCGGACCTCAAGTCACGCCTGACCCTGGCCCTGATCTTCCAGATGCGCGCCCTGACCGATGAAGACAAGCTGCGCGCCCTGCAACTGCGTGCCTCGCGTCGTGGCCTGCACATGACCGATGAGGTCGGGCACTTCATTCTCACCCGCGGCACCCGCAGCATGAGCGCGCTGTTCGACCTGCTGGAGCGTCTCGACCAGGCCTCGCTGCAGGAAAAACGCAAGCTCACCATTCCCTTTTTGAAGGAAACATTGGGCTGGTAAACCCCGTCCTTGACCCACGGCACATAAAAGTCACATTTTTTTCGATTGAATTTGCAAATCGAATCGATAGAAGGCATAGTCGCGGCTTCATTCGAATCCAAAGACACGGTCGTGCCCATGCTGAATCGCTTCGCACCCCTCGTGCCCCTCGCACTCGTGACGCTGCTGGTTGGCTGCGCGGCCCAAGGCCCGGTCCAGCAACAGCAGGATCACTATTCCGTTTCCGCCAAGACCGCTCATAAAACCGCCACCATCGCCGATGATTCGGTGTTCGAGGAAGAGCTGGCCACCGAGCAGGATCTGGAAGCCTTCTCCAGCAGCAAGTCCTACCAACTGCCAGTCCTGGCCGACAGCATTCTCGAGCGTGGCATGGCCCTGATCGGTACCCGCTACCGCTTCGGTGGCACCTCCGAGCAGTCCGGCTTCGATTGCAGTGGTTTCATCGGCTACCTGTTCCGCGAAGAGGCCGGCATGAACCTGCCGCGCTCCACCCGCGAAATGATCAACGTGGATGCCCCGCTGGTCTCGCGCAACAACCTCAAGCCGGGTGACCTGCTGTTCTTCAGCACCAACGGCCGCGGTCGCGTCAGCCACGCCGGTATCTACCTTGGCGACAACCAATTCATTCACTCCAGCAGCCGCCGCAGCGGTGGTGTGCGCATCGACAGCCTGGGCGATCGCTACTGGAGCAAGACGTTTATCGAAGCCAAGCGCGCCTTGGCCATGGCACCGACCCAACTTTCGAGCAACTAAGCGCTCCAGGGTAGTGTCACAAGACACGGCGACGATGCTGAAAAGCTAGTCGCCGTGCGTGTTTACAGAAAACGTCTAATCTTGATTCTCACTAATTTTCCGGCCTGAGCCGGACCCTTTCAGACAGGATGTTCTGAGATGACGATAATGGCGCGCCTAGCGGTATTGTCCCTGGCGGCACTCCTCAGTGCCTGCTCCAGCCACGCCCCGACCCCGCCTCCGGTGGTCCAGCCGGCCTACGTTCCTACGCCTCTTACCTACTCGCCAGCCGCTGACGACGTGCTTTTCCGCGCGTTGGGCCTGGTGGGCACGCCGTATCGCTGGGGTGGCAACACGCCGGATTCGGGGTTCGATTGCAGCGGGTTGATCGGCTATGTCTATCGTGACGCGGCGGGGATCGCTCTGCCGCGTTCGACCCGCGAGCTGATCGTCATGCGTGCCCCGGATGTGCAGCGCGATGCCCTGCAATCGGGGGACCTGGTGTTCTTTGCGACGAACGGTGGCAGCCAGGTGAACCATGCCGGTATCTACGTGGGCGAGGGGCGTTTCGTGCATGCGCCGTCCACGGGCGGGACAGTGCGGCTGGATTACCTGTCGAACAACTATTGGCAGCGGTCGTACCTGAATGCCAAGCGGGTGCTGAAGGCGCCTGAGCATCTGGCGCGTAACCCGTAGTCTTCCGCTGGTGCTGATGGCCTCATCGCGGGTAATGCCTGCGATGAGGCCAGTGGAAACACCCTCGCTTAACGAGCCTTGCTCACCCGCCAGACCACATTCCCCACATCATCCGCCACCAGCACCCCGCCACGCTGGTCGGTCACCACGCCCACCGGCCGCCCCATCGCCTTGCCGTTGTCATTCAAAAAGCCCGTCAACAGGTCGATCGGCTTGCCCGCCGGCTTGCCTTCGCTGCTGAACGGCACGAACAGCACCTTGTAGCCGCTATGGGGCTTGCGGTTCCACGAGCCATGCTGGCCGATCAGCGCACCCTGGTCGAACGGCGGCGGCAGCGTCCCGTCGGCGAAGGCCAGGCCCAGCGAGGCGGTATGCGGGCCTACCGCGTAGTCCGGCACCAGGGCCTTGGCCACCAGGTTCGGGTCGCCAGGCTGGACGCGCACGTCGACATGCTGGCCGTAGTAGCTGTATGGCCAGCCATAGAACCCGCCGTCACGCACCGAGGTTATGTAGTCCGGGACCAGGTCGCTGCCGATCTCGTCGCGCTCGTTCACTGCGGTCCATAGTTGTCCGCTATGGGGCTCCCACGCCAGGCCGTTGGGGTTGCGCAGGCCGGAGGCGAACACCCGGTGCTGGCCCGTGGCCGGATCCACTTCCCAGATCGCTGCGCGCTCCTTCTCCTTGTCCATGCCGTTCTCGGCGACGTTGCTGTTGGAGCCGACGGTGACGTAGAGCTTCTTGCCGTCGCGGCTGGCGATGACGTTCTTGGTCCAGTGGTGGTTGAGCGGACCACCCGGCAGGTCGGTGACCGGCTCACCCGGTCCCTCCAGCGAGGTGGCGCCGTCCTGGTACTTGAAGCGCAGCAGGCGGTCGGTGTCGGCGACGTACAGCTCGTTGCCGACCAGGGTCATGCCGAACGGCGAATTCAGGTCCTTGAGGAATACCGTGCGGGTTTCCGCGACGCCGTCCTTGTCGGCATCGCGCAGCAGGGTGATGCGGTTGGGGCTGGGCACGCCGGCGCCGGCCTTGGCCATGACCTTCTTCATTACCCAGCCGCGGATGCCCTTGCCGTCCTCGGGTTTCTCCGGTGCATTGGTTTCCGCCACCAGCACGTCGCCGTTGGGCAGCACGTAGAGCCAGCGCGGGTGGTCCAGGCCGTCGGCGAAGGCCGCGACCTGGGTGCCTTGGGCGGCGGTTGGCTTGGCGCCACCGGCCCAGCCCACGGCCGGGGCGATGTTCACCGTGGGGATCAGGGTCTTGTTCGGTTCCGGCAGTTGCGGCGACGGGCCGCTGCCATCGGTGACCTGCAGGCGCGCGGATTCGCCACAGGCGGTCAGGCCGGTGGTGAGGGCCAGCAGCACGGCAATGCGCAGTGAGGACATGCTCGACTCCTTCGCGTAACGGTGGGGGCGTTACAGGTCAGAGGTGGGGCGGGGGAGGGTGGTTCAGTTGGATATGGGGTGGGGGCTGTATGAATCCGGATGCTTGGTTTGGGAATGTATCAGGGCTTGCAGGTGCTCGCCTTGAGCCTTGTAGCGTCCTTGAGATCGAGCGCCGCGCGGGCGGCGCTCGATCTCAAGGACGCTACAAGGCTCAAGACAGGCATTTCAGGGTCAAACCTGCTTCAACAACAACGCCACCCCAGGATAGTACTGCCCGAACTCATCATGCAGCTTGCGATACCCATACGGGAAACACCAGGCAATGGCACAGGCATTGTGCTTCTGCAGGTCATCCACCATGTCCTGCAACTCTTCCGGGCTGGCATGCTTTTCCAGCTTCACCGGGCTGACGAACAGCGCCGCGAGCTTCAGCTGGCTCGGATAGGCGATGCCTTTCGCCACCGCGCCGGTTTCCTGCAAGGCACCACTGAGGTCCAGGCGTCCCACCTTCGGCCAGCGCTGCTCGGCATGCAGGTAGGCCGATTCATCACGGCTGGCGATCAGCAGGTCGCAGTGCGCGCCGCGTTCGCCTTCATCGCGCTGCTTCTTGCTCTGGTAGCCCTGCAAGGTCACGAGTTCTGCCTGCCAGATGGCTGCGGATAGCGTGCCGAGGTTGGCTTGGACGCCTTGCCAGTAAGGACCTTCGCCATCACCCAGGACCTGGTTGAAGCGCTCGATGGATTCGCCCCAACGCTCCAGCGCCGGACGCAGGAATTCAAGCCGAGGGTTGTTGAGAATCAGGCCTTGCATGCTGCTCTCCTTTCGTAATTGTTGTACGAGTACAGCGAAAACCATGGCGATTTGATATCACCATGGCACAGCCTGCGGATAGTGCCATTGGTCCGGGCTGTGACCGCCGTCTCCAATTGACGCTCCGGATGCAACCCTCTAACCTTCGCGACTTGTTTCAGGTGCTCTGTGACCTCGGCGTCGACAGGGTGAAACAGGGAAGCCGGTGGGCACGCAAGACGTGCGATCCCGGCGCTGCCCCCGCAACGGTAGATGAGCCAAGACCGCGCAAGGCCACTGGGTATCCACCCCGGGAAGGCGCCCGGTCGGGACCGTGAAGGTCCACTCATGAGCCCGGAGACCGGCCTGCAAACAGTCAACGGCATCACGGAGGGTGATGCGCGGTTTGCCGGGCCCTGTCGCCCGACGCCTGCGCCTGTCCCCCCGTGGCCACCTTTCCAGCTGTCGTCGCTTCCCGCCTGTCGACAGTGGCCCGCGGAGACCCCCGATGAGCGAATCCCCCGAACGTGACGAACGCCACCTGGCGCGCATGCAGCGCAAGAAAGCGGTGATCGACGAGCGCATCGCCAATTCCCCCCACGAATGCGGCCTGCTGCTGGTGCTCAGCGGCAACGGCAAGGGCAAGAGCAGCTCGGCCTTCGGCATGCTCGCCCGCGCCCTCGGCCACGGCATGCAGTGTGGCGTGGTGCAGTTCATCAAGGGCCGCAACGCCACCGGCGAAGAGCTGTTCTTCCGCCGCTTCCCCGAGCAGGTGCGCTACCACGTGATGGGCGAGGGCTTCACCTGGGAAACCCAGGACCGCCAGCGCGACATCGCTGCCGCCGAAGCGGCCTGGGCCGTGTCGCGGCAACTGCTGCAGGACCCGAGCATCGGCTTCGTGGTGCTGGACGAATTGAACATCGCCCTCAAGCATGGCTACCTTGACCTGGATCAGGTGCTCGGTGACCTGCAGGCCCGTCCGCCGATGCAGCACGTGATCGTCACTGGCCGCGGCGCCAAGGACGAGATGATCGAACTGGCCGACACCGTCACCGAGATGGGCATGGTCAAGCATGCCTTCCAGGCTGGCATCCGTGCCCAGAAGGGCGTCGAACTATGAGCGACACCCGGCACTGCCCGGCGGTTCTGATCGCGGCTCCGGCCTCCGGCCAGGGCAAGACCACCGTGACCGCAGCTCTGGCCCGCCTGCATCGCAATCAGGGGCGCAAGGTCCGCGTGTTCAAATGCGGACCTGACTTCCTCGATCCGATGATTCTCGAACGTGCCAGTGGCGCGCCGGTGTACCAGCTCGACCTGTGGATGGTCGGTGCCGAGGAAAGCCGCCGCCTGCTCTGGGAAGCCGCCGCTGAGGCGGACCTGATCCTGATCGAAGGGGTCATGGGACTGTTCGACGGCACTCCGTCCAGTGCCGACCTGGCCCGCCATTTCGGCGTGCCGGTGCTGGCGGTGATCGACGGTACGGCCATGGCCCAGACCTTCGGCGCCCTGGCCCTGGGCCTGGCGCGCTACCAGCCTGACCTGCCGTTCGCCGGCGTGCTGGCCAACCGCGTCGGCACCTTGCGCCATGCGCAACTGCTGGAAGGCAGCCTCACTGAAGGCCTGCGCTGGTATGGCGGCTTGTCCCGGGAGACCGGGATCGAACTGCCGAGCCGCCACCTGGGGCTGGTCCAGGCCAGCGAACTGACCGATCTTGACCTGCGCCTCGACGCCGCCGCCAAGGCCCTCGGTGACAGCTGCCAGTCGTCCCTGCCGCCGCCGGTGGCGTTCGCGGCCCCCGAGCCGCGTGCCGTCGAACCGCATTTGGCCGGCGTGCGCATCGCCGTGGCCCGCGACGAAGCCTTCGCCTTCACCTACGGTGCCAACCTTGATCTATTGCGGGCGATGGGCGCCGAGCTGAGCTTCTTCTCGCCGATTCATGACTGCGAACTGCCGACGGCGGACAGCCTGTACTTGCCCGGCGGCTACCCCGAGCTGCACCATCACGCTCTGGCCGCCAACACGCCGATGCTGGTGGCGATCCGCGCCCATCACCAGGCCGGCAAGCCGTTGCTCGCCGAGTGCGGCGGCATGCTCTACCTGCTCGACGCCCTGACCGATGTTGCTGGCGAGCGCGCCGAACTGGCGGGCCTGCTGGCGGGCGAGGCGACGATGCAGAAGCGCCTGGCGGCCCTGGCCCTGCAGGCCGTTGAACTGCCGGAAGGCACCCTGCGCGGTCACACCTATCACCATTCCCTGACCAGCACCGAACTGGAGCCGATCGCCCGCGGCCAGAGCCCTAACGGCGGACGCGGCGCGGAAGCGGTGTACCGCATTGGCCGCCTGACCGCCTCCTACGTGCACTTCTACTTCCCGTCCAACCCCGACGCGACGGCGGCGCTGCTGGCGCCATGAGCGAACACGCCTATAGCGAGGCCGAACGCGCGGCGATCTATCGCGCCATCGGTGAGCGCCGCGACATGCGCCATTTCAGCGGCGGCGAAGTCGCCCCGGAACTGCTCGCCCGCCTGCTGGAAGCCGCGCACCAGGCACCCAGCGTCGGCCTGATGCAGCCCTGGCGCTTTATCCGCATCACCCGCCGCGACCTGCGCCAGCGCATCCAGGCCCTGGTCGAGGATGAGCGCCAGCGCACCGCGGAGGCACTGGGGCAGCGCTCCGACGAATTCATGCAACTCAAGGTCGAAGGCATCAACGACTGCGCCGAACTGCTGGTGGCGGCGCTGATGGACAAGCGCGAAGCGCATATCTTCGGCCGCCGCACCTTGCCGGAAATGGACCTGGCCTCGCTGTCCTGCGCGATCCAGAACCTCTGGCTGGCTGCTCGCGGCGAAGGCCTGGGCATGGGCTGGGTGTCGCTGTTCGACCCGCAGGCCCTGGCCGACCTGCTGGGTATGCCGGCCGGGGCCAAGCCGCTGGCGATCCTCTGCCTGGGGCCGGTGCGCGAGTTCTACCCGGCGCCGATGCTCGCCCTGGAAGGCTGGACCACGGCGCGACCGCTGGCCGACATGCTGTTTGAAAATCATTGGGGAGAAAACGAATGAGTGTGGCCCTGCTGACCGTGGCCGGGGTGGCGCTGGATGCGCTGCTGGGCGAGCCGCGGCGCTGGCATCCGCTGGTGGCTTTCGGCCGCATGGCCGGGCGCCTGGAGCAACGTTTCAATGCGGGCGGCCGCGGCTGGCGCAGCCACGGCGTCACCGCCTGGTTCCTCGCCGTGGTGCCGCTGACCCTGCTGGCCACCGCACTGTCCTGGCTGCCGTACATCGGCTGGCTGGTGGAAATCCTCGCCCTGTACTGCGCCCTCGGCCTGCGCAGCCTCGGCGAACACGTGCAGCCGGTGGCCGATGCCCTGCGCGGCGGCGACCTGGACGAGGCGCGCAAGCGCGTCGGCTATCTGGTCAGCCGGGAAACCCGCGAGCTGGATGAAACCGCCGTGGCCCGCGCCGCCACCGAATCGGTGCTGGAGAACGGCAGCGACGCGGTGTTCGCCGCGCTGTTCTGGTTCGCCATTGCCGGTGCGCCGGGAGTGGTGCTCTATCGCCTGTGCAATACCCTCGATGCCATGTGGGGCTACCGCAACGAGCGTTTCGGGCGCTTTGGCTGGGCCGCCGCGCGCATCGATGATGTCCTCAACTACATCCCGGCGCGCCTGGTGGCGCTGACCTATGCGCTGCTGGGCAAGACTCGTCTGGCCCTGAAATGCTGGCGCCAGCAGGCGCCGAAATGGGACAGCCCGAACGCCGGCCCGGTGATGGCGGCAGGTGCAGGGGCCCTCGGTGTCGAGCTGGGTGGCCCGGCTGTCTATCATGGTGAATTGCATGAGCGCGCGCGCCTGGGCGAAGGCCCGGCGGCCGACGCCGGAGCCATCGAGCGTGGTTGGCGCCTGGTCTGCCAGGGTGTCTGGCTATGGCTGTTGCTGCTGTGCCTGGGAGCTGAACTCTATGCTTGAACACGGTGGTCGCCTGCAGCGGGCGGTCGAATGCTATGGCATCCCTCGCGAAGCGTGGCTGGACCTGTCCAGCGGCATCGCGCCCTGGCCGTTCCCGGTGCCGGACATCCCGGAGCGCGCGTGGGCACGCCTGCCGGAAACCGAGGATGGTCTGGAGCAGGCTGCCCGTGCCTATTACGGCGTCAGCGAGCTGTTGCCGGTGGCCGGCTCGCAGGCGGCGATCCAGGCCCTGCCGCGCCTGCGTCCGCGCGGTGTGGTGGGCGTGCTGTCGCCGTGCTACGCCGAGCACGCCGAGGCCTGGCGTCGCGCGGGGCATCAGGTGCGGGAGCTGAACGAGACCGAGGTCGAAGGGCAACTGGACGACCTCGACGTGCTGGTGCTGGTCAACCCCAACAACCCCACCGGCCGGGTGCTGCCGCGGCAGACCCTGCTGGCCTGGCTGGAGCGCCTGAAGCGCCATGGTGGCTGGCTGCTGGTGGACGAAGCCTTCATGGACAACACGCCGGAGCAGAGCATCGCCGCCGACAGCCAGCGGCAAGGGCTGATCATCCTGCGCTCTTTCGGCAAGTTCTTCGGCCTGGCCGGGGTGCGTCTTGGTTTCGTCCTGGCCGAGCCGCTGTTGCTGAGGGCGCTGGCGGAAGACATCGGGCCCTGGTCGATCAGCGGGCCGACGCGGATCCTGGGCGCCGCCTGCCTGAGCGATCGCGCCACGCAGCAAGCCCAGCTTGAGCGCTGCACCCGCGCCAGCGCCCACCTGGCCGCGCTGCTGGCCGATGCCGGCCTGACTCCCGACGCCGGTTGCGATCTGTTCCAGTACCTGCGCCATCCCGACGCCGCAGGCATCCACGACTTCATGGCCCGGCGCGGAATCCTTCTGCGCCTCTTCGAACACCCCGCCGGCCTGCGCGTCGGCCTGCCTGCCTGCGAGGCCGACTGGCTGAAGCTGGCGGCGGCGCTGGACGACTACCGCAAGGAACCGCAATGACCACGCTGATGGTGCAAGGCACCACCTCCGACGCCGGCAAGAGCACCCTGGTGACCGCGCTGTGCCGCTGGCTGAAACGCCAAGGCGTCGCCGTGGTGCCGTTCAAGCCGCAGAACATGGCGCTGAACAGCGCGGTGACCGCCGACGGCGGCGAGATCGGCCGGGCCCAGGCAGTTCAGGCCCAGGCCTGCGGGCTGGAGCCGCACACCGACATGAACCCGGTGCTGCTCAAGCCCAACAGCGACACCGGCGCCCAGGTGATCGTCCACGGGCGCGCGGTCACCAGCATGAACGCCGTGGCCTATCACGACTACAAGGCCATCGCCATGCAGGCCGTGCTGGCTTCGCACCAGCGCCTGGAGGCGGCGTATCCGGTGGTGATGGTGGAAGGCGCGGGCTCGCCCGCCGAGATCAACCTGCGTGCCGGCGATATCGCCAACATGGGCTTCGCCGAGGCGGTGGATTGCCCGGTGATCCTGATCGCCGACATCAATCGCGGCGGCGTCTTCGCCCATCTGGTGGGCACCCTGGAACTGCTGTCGCCAAGCGAGCAGGCGCGGGTCAAGGGCTTCGTCATCAACCGCTTCCGTGGCGACATCGCCCTGCTGCAACCCGGGCTCGACTGGCTGGAGCAGCGCACCGGCAAGCCGGTGCTCGGTGTGCTGCCCTACGTGATGGACCTGCACCTGGAAGCCGAGGACGGCCTCGACCGGCGCCAGGGCGACAAGCTGGACCAGGTACTCAAGGTGATCGTCCCGGTGCTGCCGCGGATCAGCAACCACACCGACTTCGATCCGCTGCGTCTGCATCCCCAGGTGGATCTGCAATTCATCGGCCCGGGCGAAGTGATCCCGCCGGCCGACCTGATCATCCTGCCCGGCTCGAAGAGCGTGCGCGGCGATCTCGCGCAACTGCGCGAGCGCGGTTGGGAACAGGCCATCGCCCGGCACCTGCGCTATGGCGGCAAGCTGGTCGGCATCTGCGGCGGCCTGCAGATGCTTGGCCAGGTCGTCGATGATCCGCTGGGGCTGGAAGGTGCCGCCGGCAGCAGTCCGGGCCTGGGTCTGCTGGACTACGCCACCGTGCTGGAAGCGGAAAAGCAGCTGCGCAACGTCAGCGGTAGCCTGGCCCTTGAGCAGGCTGCGATCAGTGGCTATGAAATCCACGCCGGGGTCACCCGTGGTCCGGCGCTGGACAACCCGGCCGTGCATCTGGCCGATGGCCGTAGCGACGGTGCCATCAGCGCCGACGGGCAAATTCTCGCCACTTACCTGCACGGCCTGTTCGAATCGCCGCAGTCCTGCGCCGCGCTGCTGCGCTGGGCCGGTATCAAGGACGTCGAGCCGATCGACTACCACGCCCTGCGCGAGCGGGACATCGAGCGCCTGGCCGACCTGGTGGACAAGCACCTGGACGGCGACGTTCTCCGCCAACTCTGTGGACTCACCTGACCATGCTCAACCTGATTCTCGGCGGTGCCCGCTCCGGCAAGAGCCGCCTGGCCGAACAACGCGCCGTGGCCAGCGGCCTGGCGGTGACCTACATCGCCACCAGCGAACCGCTGGACGGTGAAATGAGCGCGCGGGTGCAACTGCACCGCGAGCGTCGGCCGGTCGAGTGGGGGCTGATCGAGGAGCCGCTGGCGCTGGCCCGGGTGTTGCGCGCCGCAGCTGCGCCTGACCGTTGCCTGCTGGTGGATTGCCTGACCCTGTGGTTGACCAACCTGCTGATGCTCGATGATCCGGCGCGCCTGGCCGCCGAGCGCGACGCGCTGCTCGATTGCCTGGCCGAACTGCCGGGAGAAATCATCCTGGTCAGCAACGAAACCGGCCTGGGCGTGGTGCCCTTGGGCGAACTGACCCGTCGTTATGTCGATGAAGCCGGCTGGTTGCACCAGGCCGTCGCCGAACGTTGCCAGCGGGTGATCCTCACTGTTGCGGGCCTGCCGCTCTACCTTAAAGGAACCGAATCATGACCCAGGCCTGGTGGCTGGAAACCTGCCGCGTCGCGGACGAGAACGTGCGTGAACAAGCCTTTGCGCGCCAGCAGCAACTGACCAAGCCGGCCGGCTCGCTGGGCCGCCTGGAACAGGTGGCGGTGGAGTTGGCGGCGTTGCAGGGGCAACTGAAGCCGAGCCTGGACCAGGTCTGGATCAGCATCTTCGCCGGCGACCACGGCGTGGTTGCCGAAGGCATTTCCGCCTATCCGCAGGAAGTCACCGGGCAGATGCTGCTCAACTTCGTCAGCGGCGGCGCGGCCATCAGCGTCCTGGCGCGACAGCTGGATGCGCGGCTGGAAGTGGTCGATCTGGGCACGGTGAACCTGGCCCTGGACCTGCCGGGCGTGCGCCATGAGCGCATCGCCGCAGGTACCGCCAACTTCGCCAAAGGGCCGGCGATGAGCGAGGAGCAGGGCGTACGCGCCTTGCAAGCTGGCCGCGACAGCGCCTTGCGCGCGTTGGCGGCAGGGGCGCGCCTGTTTATCGGTGGCGAGATGGGCATCGGCAATACCACGGCGGCCAGTGCGCTGGCCTGTGCCTTGCTGGACTGCCCGGCCAGCGAACTGAGCGGCCCCGGCACCGGCCTGGATGCTGCCGGGGTGCGACACAAAGCTGAGGTGATCGAGGCGGCGCTGCGTCTGCACGAGTCAGCCAAGGGCGATCCGCTGCAGGCGCTGCTGCGGGTCGGCGGGCTGGAAATCGCCGCGCTGGCCGGCGCCTACCTGGCCTGCGCCCAGGAAGGCGTGGCGGTGCTGGTGGATGGCTTCATCTGTTCGGTGGCGGCGTTGCTGGCGGTGCGTCTGAATCCGTCGTGCCGGCCTTGGCTGTTCTTCGGCCATCGCGGTGCGGAGCCCGGTCATCGCCGAGTGTTGGAGGCGCTAAAAGGCGAGCCACTGCTGGAACTGGGCCTGCGTCTCGGCGAGGGCAGTGGTGCCGCACTGGCGGTACCGCTGCTGCGCCTGGCTTGTGATCTACACGGGCAGATGGCGACTTTCGCCGAAGCGGCGGTGGCGGATCGTCCGGCATGATCCTTGACCTGTTGCGCCACGGCGAGACCGAGCTGGGTGGCGGCTTTCGCGGCAGTCTGGACGATGCCCTGACCGAGCAGGGCTGGGCGCAGATGCAGGCGGCGGTGGTAGGCGGTGGGCCCTGGGATCGCCTGGTCAGCTCGCCGTTGCAGCGTTGTGCGCGGTTCGCCGAGCGTCTGGCCGGGCAACTGGATCTGCCGCTGGCGCTGGAGCCGGGACTGCAGGAGCTGCATTTCGGGGATTGGGAAGGGCGTAGCGCTCTGGAACTGATGGCCGATCACGAGCAGGCGCTGGGGCAGTTCTGGAATGATCCTTATGGCTTCACGCCGCCTAATGGCGAGGCGGTAGAGGCGTTTTCCGGACGTGTGCTGGATGCCCTGACGCGGTTGCACGGGGCCCATGCCGGCGAGCGGGTGCTGCTGGTGACCCATGGCGGGGTGATGCGCCTGTTGCTGGCGCGGGCGCGGGGGTTGCCGCGGGAGCAGTTGTTGCAGGTGCAGGTGGGGCATGGGGCGATGCATCGCTTGCAAGTCGATGCCGATAACCTGCAAGAAATCTGCTGAACGACGCCGAACCCTGTGGGAGCGGGTTTACCCGCGATTACGATAGTGAATTCACCGACGCAATCGCGGGTGAATCCGCTCCCACAAGGATCGCGTCGAGCTTCAGCTTGTTGTTTCTTTCATGAAGGACCGGCCAATGCTGCCATTCTGGATCGCCCTGCAATTTCTCAGCAGCCTGCCGGTAACCCTGCCAGGCATGCCCGAACCCCGGCAGACCGGTCGATCTCTGCTGTTCTATCCTGCGGTCGGCCTGTTCTTCGGTCTGCTGTTGTGGGCCCTGGACAGCCTGCTTCAAGGCGCCCAGCCCCTGCTCCACGCTGCCTTGCTGCTCAGCGCTTGGGTCCTGCTCAGCGGCGGCTTGCACCTGGACGGCCTGGCCGACAGCGCCGACGCCTGGCTTGGCGGCTTCGGCGACCGCGAGCGTACCCTGCTGATCATGAAGGACCCGCGCAGCGGGCCGATCGCCGTGGTCACCCTGGTGCTGGTGCTGCTGCTCAAGTTCTGTGCGCTGCTGGCCGTTGTCGATGCGGGGCAGGGCATGTTGCTGGTGCTGGCCCCTGTCGTGGGTCGGGCTGCGATGCTGGCCCTGTTCCTCACCACGCCCTACGTCCGCCCCGGCGGACTCGGCCAGGCCCTGGCCGAGCACCTGCCGCGCCATGCCGCAGGCTGGGTACTGGCACTGACGGCAGTCGGCTGCCTGTGGCTGGGTGGCCTGTGGCCCCTGCTCGCCACCGTTATCGCCTTTTATGCCTTGCGCCGTTCGATGCTGCGCCGCCTCGGCGGCACCACTGGCGACACCGCCGGGGCCCTGCTGGAACTGCTCGAACTGGTGGTTCTGCTGAGTCTCGCCCTGTCCTTCGGTTGAAATATTCTGTAACTGCATCTTGCGTCGCGACAGACGCGGGTATATACACGCATTCATGTTGACCAGTACCTGCATCTGCACCCATCTGCGTCGCGCTGCCCGTGGGGTGAGCCGGCATTACGACGAAGCCCTCGCCGGCTTCGGCATCAATGTCGCCCAGTTTTCCCTGCTGCGGCACCTGCAACGCCTCGACAAGCCGAGCATCTCGATCCTGGCCGAGGCCATGGGCCTGGACCGCAGCACCTTGGGGCGCAACCTCAAGGTGCTGGAGGCCGAAGGACTGGTGGCCCTGGCCGAGGGTGACGACCTGCGCAACCGCGTGGTGTTGCTCACCGAGGAGGGGGCGGAGCGCGTGCGCATCGCCGCACCTGCCTGGGAAAAGGCCCAGGAAAGCCTGGTGGACAACCTGGGTGAAGAACAGCGGGATGAACTGGTCCGCTTGCTGAAACAGTTGGCCTGAGCGTTTACCGACCTTAAGCGGGTATATACCCGCAAACCTTGCGGAACGGGAGAGAAGAAAAATGACATCCGTATGGCGTACCAGTGGCTGGATACTCCTGGGCGCGGCGCTGATTCTCGCCCTGTCGCTGGGCGTGCGACACGGCTTCGGCCTGTTCCTGGCACCGATGAGCGCCGAGTTCGGCTGGGGCCGTGGCGTGTTCGCCTTCGCCATCGCCCTGCAGAACCTGATGTGGGGCCTGGCCCAGCCGTTCGCCGGGGCCCTGGCCGACCGTCTCGGCGCTGGCAAGGTGGTGATCATCGGCGGGGTGCTGTATGCCGTCGGCCTGGTACTGATGGGGCTGTCGGATTCGCCGGTGACCTTGTCCCTGAGTGCTGGCCTGTTGATCGGTATCGGCCTGTCGGGCACTTCGTTCTCGGTGATCCTCGGCGTGGTCGGCCGCGCCGTGGCTCCGGAGAAACGCAGCCTGGCCATGGGTATCGCCAGCGCCGCCGGCTCCTTCGGCCAGTTCGCCATGCTCCCCGGCACTCTGGGCCTGATCAACTGGCTGGGCTGGTCGCTGGCCTTGCTGGTGCTGGGCCTGATGGTGGCCTTCATCGTGCCGTTGGTGGGCCTGCTCAAGGACCGTCCTCTGCCCGCGCAAGGCCATGACCAGACACTCGGCGAAGCCCTGCGCGAGGCCTGTTCCCATTCCGGGTTCTGGCTGCTGGCCCTGGGTTTCTTCGTCTGCGGATTTCAGGTGGTGTTTATCGGCGTGCACCTGCCGGCCTATCTGGTCGACCAGCACCTGCCGGCGACCACCGGCACCACGGTGCTGGCCCTGGTCGGCCTGTTCAATATCGTCGGCACCTATACCGCCGGCTGGCTCGGCGGGCGCATGTCCAAGCCGCGCCTGCTGACTGCCCTATACCTGCTGCGGGCGGTGGTCATCGTGCTGTTCCTGTGGGCGCCGATCACCACCTTCAGCGCCTACCTGTTCGGGATCGCCATGGGCCTGCTGTGGCTGTCCACCGTACCGCTCACCAACGGCACCGTGGCCACCCTGTTCGGCGTGCGCAACCTTTCCATGCTCGGTGGCATCGTCTTCCTCTTCCACCAGTTGGGGGCGTTTCTCGGTGGCTGGCTGGGCGGGGTGGTTTACGACCAGACCGGCAACTACGACCTGGTCTGGCAGATCTCGATCCTGCTCAGCCTGCTGGCGGGCGCCTTGAACTGGCCGGTGCGTGAGCGTCCGGTGGCACGCCTGCAGGCCGCCTCGGCATGAGTCGCTATCGGGGTTGGCTCACCGGGCTGGTGCTGGCGGCCGTGCTGCTGGCCCTGGCCTGGTGGGGCTGGCAGCGCGGCGGCCTGGCGCTGATGCAGTTGGGCATGGGCGTCTGTTAGGGGTAGTCTGATTCTTCGTACAACGAATGGAGAATCGTCATGCATTCACGCCTGTTGATCGCCGCCATTGCCCTGGGCTTCAGTGGCCTGGCCCTGGCTGATGGCTGTCCGGCCCTGCTTCAGGGCGATTTGCCCAAGCTGGGCAACAAGAAACCCATCGACCTGTGCCAGCAGTTCGGCGGCAAGCCGCTGGTGGTGGTCAACACCGCCAGCTACTGCGGCTTCGCCCCGCAGTTCGAAGGCCTCGAAGCGGTCTACAAGGAGTACCACGGCAAGGGCCTGGAAATGCTGGGCGTGCCGTCCAACGACTTCAAGCAGGAAGACGCCGACAGCGCGAAGACCGCCAAGGTCTGCTACGCCAACTACGGCGTCACCTTCACCATGACCGAGATGCAGCCGGTACGCGGCGCCGATGCCACGCCGCTGTTCAAGGAACTGGCGCGGCAGAGCGCGGCGCCGAAGTGGAATTTCTACAAGTACGTGGTCGATCGCCAGGGCAATGTGATTGCCCAGTTCTCCAGTCTGACCAAGCCGGACGACCCGGACTTCCGCGCAGCCATCGACAAAGCCATCGCTTCGCGGCCCTGACTCAGTCCGCCGGGTGCACGGTCCAGGCCACCAGCTTGACCACGATCGGCCGCACCACCAGCACGCAGGCGAAGGCCACCGGCATGGCTAATTGGTAGGCCTTCAGCACGTTGCCCAGGTAGTTTTCGTCGATCCCGCTGTTGGCAGCGGTGATCACGAAGCACATCAGCATCGCCATGATCGATGACATGTAGAAAGCGAAGACGAAGGGTGTGGCGCGAACACCGAGTTTCAAGATGCGACGGGTTGCCCGTGACTCCATGGGGATTCCTTGGGTGATGGGGGAATGGTGCAGGTTAACAACGCGCCGGCGAGGCAAGTAGACGGGCAGGGGTTAGGTCTTTATAAAGGAAAACTTACGAATCCCCTGGAGCCTGATGGTGAATCTGCTCGGCCTGATCAAGAGTTTCATCAAGGTGGTCGAGGCCGGCAGCATTGCCGGTGGCGCACGCAGCCTCGGTCTCAGCGCCGCAGCGGTGAGTCAGAACATCGCCCGTCTGGAGGCGCACCTACAGGTGCGCCTGCTGGCGCGGACCACCCGGCGCATGGTGCTCACCCCCAGTGGCAGCCTTTACTACGACAAGGTCCGGCATATCGAGCGCGACCTGGAAGCGGCGCAACTGGCGATTACCACGGTAGACAGCGAGCCACGCGGCCGCCTGTGCATTGCCAGTACCTCGGCGTTCGGTCGGCATGTGCTGGCGCCGTTGATTCCCGAGTTCAGCGCGCTTTATCCCGGTCTTTCGATCGAGTTGCTTACGAGTGACAACCGTGTCGATCATGCCCGACAAGGCGTGGACGTGAGCCTGCGCATCACCCCGCAACTGGAAGACGGCCTGCTCGCCCGGCAGATCGCCCGGGTCCCGTTCATCTGCTGCGCGTCCCCCGGCTACCTGGCTCGCGAGGGCTGGCCGCAAAGCCCCGAGGAACTCAAACTCCGTCGCTGCCTGGTATTCCGTTATCCGGTGGATGGGCGCTTTTTGCGCTGGGGCTTCGTCCGCGAGGGCCTGCGCTTCGATGCCGAGTTCGGCGACGTGCTGATCAGCGACGATATCGATGTCCTGGCGCAGATGGCGGCGCGGGACGGAGGGATTACCCGGCTTGCCGAGTTCGTCGCGCGGCCGTTCCTGGAGCGGGGCGAGCTGGTGCCGTTGTTCGAGGATGCTGGCGGGAGCCGGGCCTATGCGCAGACCGAGCCGATGGATGTCTACCTGTGCGTTAGCGAGCGCTTCGCCCTGACGCCGAAGGTGCGGGCGTTCATGGCGTTTCTGCAGGCCAGCCTCGGCGAGCAGTGGGCGGTGAAATCCCGGGCATGAAAAAACCGCCCGGGAGGGCGGTTTCTTCATGCAGCCAGTACGGAAATCAGAAGCGGTAGGTCAGGGATGCGCCCAGGCCGTGTGCACTGTTTTCGTAGGTGGCGGCGTACGAACCTTTGAAGTGCGCAGGGTCGCTCACCGAGGTGGACTGGTTGATCTTCGCGTCTTCTTCCCACAGGTAGGAGTAGGCGACGTCGATGGTCATGTCGTCGCTCGGGCTCCAGCCTGCACCGATGCTGAAGATCTTGCGATCGCCAGTCGGGATGCGGGGCGAGCGGTTGACGTTGTTGGTCGGCGACTGGTCGACGGTGAAGCCGGTACGCAGGGTCCATTCCTTGTTCAGCTTGTAGGACGCACCGATGGCGTGGGCCCAGGTGTCATGCCAGTTCTGCTCTTCGCTGATCTGGCTCAGTGCAGGAGCCAGGTCTGCCGGCACGCCGTCGTTGTTGACGGTGATGGCTTCCAGGCGGCTCCAGCGGGTCCAGGTACTGCCTGCGTAGAGGGTCCACTGGTCATCCAGTTCGTGGGTGACGGAGAAGTCCACCGACTCGGGGGTCTTGATCTTCAGCGAGGCGTCGTACTTGCTGCCGCTGTAGAAGCTGAAGCCGGAGCCCTGGATCTTGGTCTTGCCTTCGAGCTTGTAGTCGACCTTCGAGTGGTAGGTCAGGCCGAGGCGGGTGCGGTCGGTGGCCTGGACCAGGACGCCGACGTTGAAGCCGATGGCGGTGTCATCACCGGAGATCTTCACCTTGCCATCGTTGAGGCCCGGGGTGACGCGGTTCAACGCCGCGGATTCCAGGGTGCCGTCGATGCGGTTGATGGTCGGGCCGAAACCGATCGAGACCTTGTCGTTGAAGGCGTAGCTGACGGTCGGTTGCAGGGTCACGACCTGTACTTCGCTCTTGCTGCCGAAGTAACGGCCGGCAAAGCCGTTCTCGTAGTCGGTGACCAGGCCGAACGGCACGTACATGCCCAGGCCAACGGTCCAGTTGTCGTCCAGTGGCTTGACGTAGTAGCCCATCGGCACGCCTACCACCGGGACCATGTCGCCGTCGTTGCTGCCACCGAAGGTGCCACGGGCGTTCTTGATGTCGGTCTTGGCGATCACGGCAGCGCCGCCGACGGTAACTTGCTCGCGTTTCAGCCGCGACATGCCGGCAGGGTTGCCGTACACGGTACTGGCATCATCGGCGGCTGAGGAACGACCGGCAAAACCGGTGCCCATGCCGCTGACGCTTTGTTCGTTGAGTGCGAAACCACTGGCAAGCAGGTTGGAAGAGGCCAGGGTCACCGCGAGGGCGAGGGTGCTTTTGATGAGTGTGACTTTTTTCATTATTAGAAACTCCAGGGGATCACCGTGGCGCAAATTACCAACATTTTCTGGCACGCGCTATAGCCTCAATCGCAGGAGATAGAGCGTTTTTGTAGGACAATCCGACCAGAATTGGCAATTTATTCCGTTTTTGTTTGTAGGTATTTTCCTAACATGCCTGATGTTCCACGGGCGCGATGCAGGCCTGCCAGGCCCGGGTGAAGTCGCGCAGCCGGCCTTGCGGCTGGAAAATCTGACGCCAGATTTTTGCCAGTCCGAGCAGGTCGTCGGCTTCCGGCAAATGGGGCGCCTGTTCTTCGATCAACATCCATGCGATGGCGGTGGCGTAGCGCAGGTTCACCGTCAATTCCAGATGAGGGCCATTGAGAAAAGCATGCTGACTAGCCAGACCGCGGACTAGGCTCGCCAGTTCCGGATCTCGGGCGAGAAAGTGGTCCCAGACCGATTGGTGACGTAGTTCGGCAATTCGGTACAAGCCGTGACCGCGACGATCATGAAGGGCCGCGCCAAGGGCCGACTGGCTGGCCGCCACGCCGAGCAGCAGGGCTTCGGCGCAGGGGCTGTGGCGATTCAGGTAGATCAGCGTCGGCCGGATTACGTATTGGCTCAACTCGCTCGCGGCGATACCCATGATGCCCTCGAACTGGAAGATGGCCGGCGGGACGCTGGTGCTTGGCAGCAGTGTGGATCGGGATCAGGCCCGCCGGAAGCGGACAAGGCCGCTTGACTTGAAGTGTAGTGTCATATTCCGGCTGTAAAGGGCTGTTTTTAAATCATTTCCGGCATTTCGTTATAGGTCATATGCCGATCGGTGCTTAGCGGCGGAGCGGGGAAAAAGGGTCAAGCAGATAGCGAAAGCCCCTCTGGCGAGGGGCTTTGGAGTGAGTGGTCCATCAGGCGACCAGCGCCTGACGGGTCCGGTCGATTACCGCCTGCAGTGGCTCGGCACGTGAGTATTGCTCGGGGTACAGGCGTTCGCTGTGCTGGGCGATACCGTTTTCATCGACCAGGGTGAAGCTGAAGCTGTTCTTGCGAGAGGCGAGAATGATGCAGTTCAGCGGCGCGAAGGCCTGGGACAGGGTGCGGATGGCCGCTTGGGTATGGGTGTTGTAGTTCATCATTGTTGGACGTTCCTGCATGAGATACGGCAAGTTTGAGCCGTATATATTTCAAACGTTCCAGTGACGCGGGCCTTTAGAGGCAAAATGCGGCAGAACCTGTCTGGAACAGGGCAGCCAGTGATCGAGCGCAATATAAGAGTGGCGCCTTGGGCTGACTGGTAGGTACTTCGGAAGACGGGCAACACGCCAGGGCAATAGGTTCTGCGCCTCTGGGTGAGGATCCTGTTCAGTCTGCTGGTGTGGGCTCTGCGGGGCGAGTATGGGGTTGCCCGGGGAGCTTTGCTTTGGCGGGTCCTGGTTTCAGCAGGATGGCCCTTGGGGGAGGGCGATGCTGCAAGGACCGCTTTGGCCAGAATTGACTTTCAGCTTGGTACTAACGGCGGCGAAGATACCGGTTTCCGTGCTTGTGTGCAAGTTTTTTCATCTCTCTTGCGGCGAGCCGACCATTATGTCCATTTCGACCCTTCCTGGGAAGCCCCGTTTTTCGCTGCGAACGGCCGCGATGGTGCAGTGGATCGCCTCGCTTTGGGGCGCTTGTGCACACGTGGGGCGACCTGTGTCACAACTTTGTAACGCCCCTGTAGAGCTCACCCATTGACCGGTCCGCACTGACAAGTCAATGAAAAAAAACACTTTTTTTAGCTGGTGAAAAAATCGTCAGTTTGACTGGAGGCCCCATTCTACCGGGGTTTGCGGGGTGTCTTGAGCGGTTGTCCACTGAGTTATCCACAGCTTCTGTGGATTGTCCCAAGCGGTTGCTCTAGGACGGGCGTGCCAGCAGGTCGGAGGCTGTCGGACAATTTTCCGGTGAGGTAGTACTGGCTAAAAAATCACCTCGGAAAGATCAAGAAAAAAGATGAGAAATTTCTGAAAAAATTTCAGAAATGACCAAGGCGGTCGTCGGAAAAATCGGGTAGAGTGCGCGCCCCAAGAAGTGTCCTGCCCGTTTTTATGAAGTTTCGCGGTCGATCCTCCGATTCAAATCCTCCCTCGACACCTGTTTCCGAACCCCGGCGCCTGTCGCTGAAGGTGGCCTTGTGGCTGCTGGACAGCCCGCGTCTGGGTGACAAGCCCCAGGTCAAGCATTTCGCCGGGCGCCTGCTCAAGCAGCCGGCTCGCGAAGGAGTGGTGGTGGCACAGAGCCGCCTGGGGCAGATGCTCTGCCGCGACTGCGGCAATGCTCGCGACCGGCGTATCGGCCACGATCTGCTGCGCCAGGCTGCGCGCGCGGGTGATCGCCGTGCCCAGCTGGAATATGGCCGCCTGTGCAGTCGGCCGGAGGTCAACGAGCCCGAGCAGGCCCGCCATTGGCTGGAGCAGGCTGCGGCCAAGGGCTCGGCGGAGGCGGGGCGTCTGTTGCAGCAATTGCCGCGCGGGTAGCGCGGTAGACAGGGGGTGTATAAATATCCAGCCCTGGACTGGTAAGCTCAGCGGGATTTTTTCCGGGGGTGAGCATGCTTTCGATGGTTGCAATGGATCTGACCAGCCTGGTGCTGGGTATGTTGCTCGCGGCCGTGCCGGCGACGGTGGTGCTGGTGCGCTGGCAGCGCCAGCATAGCGAGCGCCAGGCGCAACTGGTCTTGCAGCAAGAGCGCCTGAGCGGCGCCTTGCTGGCCCAGGAGGGACTGCAGGCGCAACTGGACGCCAGTCGTGACGAAATCAGCGACCTGAGCCAGGCCAACAGCGCCAAGCAGGCCAGTCTCGCCGCCCAGGCCCGCGAGCTGGATCTGCTGCAGATCGACCGCGACAACGCCCGCGATGCGGCCCACGCCTGGAGCCTCGAACGCAGCGCCCGCGAAGCCGAACTGCGCCGCCTCGATGCCCGTTGCGCCGCCCTCGACGCCGAACTGCGCGAGCAGCAGGACAGCCACGCCCAGCGCCTCGCTGACCTGCAGGGCTCTCGTGATGAGCTGCGCGCCCAGTTCGCCGAAATGGCCACGAAGATCTTCGACGAACGCGAGCAGCGCTTCGCCCAGACTAGCCAGCAGCATCTCGGCCAGCTTCTCGATCCCCTCAAGGAACGTATCCAGGCGTTCGAAAAACGCGTGGAAGAAAGCTACCAGCAGGAATCGCGCGAGCGTTTCTCCCTGGGCAAGGAGCTGGAGCGCCTGCAGCAGCTCAACCTGCGCCTCAGCGACGAAGCGACCAACCTGACCCAGGCGCTCAAGGGCCAGAAGACCCAGGGCAACTGGGGCGAACTCATCCTGGAGAAAGTCCTGGAGCACGCCGGCCTGGAAAAGGGTCGCGAGTACCAGACCCAGGTCAGCCTGAAGAGCGCCGATGGCGAGCGCTTCCAGCCCGACGTGCTCATCATGTTGCCGGGTGACAAGCAGGTGGTGGTGGATTCCAAGGTCAGCCTGACCGCTTACCAGCAGTTCATCGGCGCCAGTGAGGAGGATGTCGCCCAGGCCGCGCTGAAGCAGCACGTGCATTCCCTGCGCAGCCACGTGAAGGGCCTGTCGAGCAAGGACTACAACCGCCTCGACGGCCTCACCAGCCTGGATTTCGTCCTGCTCTTCGTGCCTATCGAGGCGGCCTTCTCGGCAGCGCTGCAGGCCGAGCCGAACCTGTTCCAGGAAGCTTTCGACCGGCAGATCGTGATCGTCAGTCCGACCACCCTGCTGGCCACCCTGCGGGTCATCGACAGCCTGTGGAAGCAGGAGCGGCAGAGCCAGAACGCCCGGGAAATCGCAGAGCGTGCCGGTTGGCTGTACGACAAGTTCGTGCTGTTCATCCAGGACCTGGACGAGCTGGGCAACCGCCTGCAGCAGGTGGACAAGGCCTACTCGGCGGCGCGCAACAAGCTCTGCGAAGGGCGCGGCAACCTGATCAGCCGCAGCGAGCAGCTCAAGCTGCTGGGTGCCCGCGCCAGCAAGAGCCTGCCCGGCGACCTGCTGGAAAAGGCCATGGCTGCCGGCGGCGGTAGCCCGGTTAACGATGGCCTTATTGCACCAGACTCAGATGCCGATTGAGCAGGGCGCGCAGAGCCGCTGGCTTGACCGGCTTGCTCAGGTAGTCGAGACCGGCGGCATGCACCTTGGCCATGGTCTCGCCATGTCCGTCGGCGCTGATCACTACCCCTGGCACCGGCTCGCCGAGGCGGGTGCGTAGCCAGGCCATCAGCTCGGTACCGATCTCGCCGTCGTCGAGGTGATAGTCCACCAGCGCCAGGTGCGGGCGCAGGCCTTTTTCCAGCAGCGCCGCGCATTCCTCGCGGTTACGCGCAGTCCATACCTGGCAGCCCCAGCGACTGAGCAGGCTGTTCATGCCGATCAGGATGCTGTCCTCATTGTCCACGCACAGTACCTGCAAGCCGGCCAGTGGCTGGCTTGCCTGTTCCGGGGACTTCACCGGCTCCGGCGCGAGGGCACTGGCCAGCGGCACGCTGACCCGGAACACGCTGCCCTTGCCGGTCCACGAACGCACTTCCAGCGGATGGCCGAGCACCTTGCACAGGCCGTCAGCGATCGCCAGGCCCAGGCCCAGGCCTTTCTCGGCGCGGGTCTGGTGGCTGTCGAGGCGTTTGAATTCCTCGAAGATCACCTGCAGCTTGTCGTCGGCGATGCCCGGCCCGCGGTCCCAGACTTCCAGCCACAGGTTGCCGTGGTCGCGCCGTACGCCGAGCAGGATCGGGCTCTTGCCGTAGCGGAAGGCATTGGTCAGGAAGTTTTGCAGGATCCGCCGCAGCAGCTTCATGTCGCTGTGCACTCGCAGGCGGCTGCCGCGGACGCGGAAGTCCAGGCCGTGCTCGCGAGCCAGTACGGTGAACTCGGCGCCAAGGGTGTCGAACAGTTCGTTGAGGGCAAAGGGCTTGGCGTCCGGTGTGATCTTGCCGTTCTCCAGGCGCGAGATGTCCAGCAGGTCGCTGATCAGCTCTTCCGCCGAGCGCAGCGAACTGTCCATGTGCTGTACCAGTTGCTGGGCCTCCTGCGAGAGACCCTCGGCCTGGTGCGACAGCGCCGCAGAGAACAGCCGTGCGGCGTTCAGTGGCTGCATCAGGTCATGGCTGACGGCCGCCAGGAAGCGGGTCTTGGACTTGTTCGCGGCCTCGGCATGGCTCTTCGCCTCGGTCAGCGCCAGGTTCAGTTGCGACAGCTCGCGGGTGCGCTCGGCAACCCGTTGTTCGAGGCTTTCGTTGGAGTCCTTGAGCACCTTCTCGGCCTCGCGGAACGGGGTGATGTCAGTGAAGCTCATGACGAAACCGCCGCCGGGCATCGGGTTGCCGATCAGCTCGATTACCCGGCCGTTGGGGAACAGGCGCTCGGACGTGTGCGCGCGGCCCTGGCGCATCCAGTGCAGGCGCCGCGCCACATGGACCTGAGCCTCGCCGGGGCCGCACAGGCCGCGCTCGGCGTTGTAGCGGATGATGTCGGCGATCGGCCGGCCGACGCTGATCAGTCCGTCCGGGTAGTTGAACAGTTCCAGGTAGCGCCGGTTCCAGGCCACCAGGCGCAGCGACTGATCGACTACGCTGATGCCCTGGCTGATGTTCTCGATCGCCCCTTGCAGCAGGGCGCGGTTGAACTGCAGCACCTCGGAGGCTTCGTCGGCGATGCGCACCACGTCTTCCAGCTGCATGTCGCGGCCTTCGATGGCCGCCTTGACCACCGCCCGGGTCGACGAGGTGCCGAGCACGCCGGCGAGCAGGCGCTCGGTGTGTTCGATCCATTCGCCGTCGGCGTTCTGGTTGGGGTTGAAGCCCTTGCCCTGGCGATAGGCGAAGCGGATGAAGCTCTGCCGTGCGCGCTCCTCGCCGACGAAGCGCGCGGCGAGGTGCAGCAGGTCATCGATCTGCACCGCCAGCAGCGAGCGGTTGCTCGGCCGCGCGCTGCTCTGCTGGCCAATGAAGCGCCCGGCCTGCCAGTGTTCGGTGACCCGGGTGCGAGAGAGGATCGAGACCCAGGCGAAGACAATGAAGTTGCCCGCCAGGGACAACACCACGCCCTGGGTCAGTGGGGTGATCGGCAGTCCCAGCGGATTGCCGTGCAGCCAGTCCAGGCCGGGGAACACGGTCAGTGGCCAGCCCAGGCTGTGGGCGGCGATTGGCAGGACCAGGGTGTAGAACCAGAGGAAGGTGCCGGTGGCGAGGCCGGCGAAAACGCCGCGGCGGTTGGCTTGTTTCCAGTACAGCGCGCCGAGCATGGCCGGGGTCAGCTGAGTCACAGCGGCGAAGGCGATCTGGCCGATGGTCGCCAGGCTGGCGGTGGAGCCCAGCAAGCGGTAGCTGACGTAGGCCAGCAGGAGGATGACCACGATGGTCACCCGGCGCACCGTGAGCATCCAGTGGCGGAAGGCTTCGAAGGGGCGCTCGGCGTTGTTGCGGCGCAGCAGCCAGGGCAGCAGCATGTCGTTAGAGACCATGGTCGACAGCGCCACCGCCTCGACGATGACCATGCCGGTGGCCGCCGAGGCGCCGCCGATGAAGGCCAGCAGGGCCAGGCTCGGATGGGCCTCGGCCAGGGGCAGGCTGATGACGAAGGAGTCGGAGATCACCGCGTCGGGCAGGAGCATCTGCCCGGCCAGGGCGATCGGCACCACGAACAGCGCGGCGAGCACCAGGTACAGCGGGAAGACCCAGCGCGCCAGGCGCATGTCCTGAGGTTCGATGTTCTCCACCACGGTGACCTGGAACTGCCGCGGCAGGCAGATGATCGCCATCATCGCCACCCCGGTCTGCACCACCATGGACGGCCAGTTGATGGTCTCTTGCCAGTAGCTGTCCAATGCCGGCGCGGCACGGGCCTGGCTGAGCAGGTCGTCGAAGCCGTCGTACAGGTTGAACACCACGAAGGCGCCGACGGCGAGGAAGGCCGCGAGCTTGACGATGGCTTCGAAGGCGATGGCCAGGACCATGCCGCGGTGGTGTTCCGTCACGTCCAGGCTACGGGTGCCGAAAACGATGGAGAACAGCGCCAGCACCAGCGACACCACCAGCGCGGTGTCCTGCACGCGGCTGCCTGTGGCGTCGGCATTGGCGCCGATCAGCAGGTTGACGCCGAGGACGATGCCTTTCAGTTGCAGGGCGATATAGGGCAGCACGCCCACCAGGCAGATCAGCGCCACCACCACCGCCAGGGTCTGTGATTTGCCATAGCGCGCGGCGATGAAGTCGGCGATGGAGGTGATGTTCTCCTGCTTGCTGATCAGCACCATCTTCTGCAGCACCCAGGGCGCGAACATCATCAGCAGCACGGGGCCCAGGTAGATCGGCAGGAACGCCCAGAGCTGCTCGGCGGCCTGGCCGACGGCGCCGAAGAAGGTCCAGCTGGTGCAGTACACCGCCAAAGACAGGCTGTATACCCAGGCCCGCAGGCGCGGTGGCAGGGGCGTGCCGCGGCGGTCGCCGTAGAAGGCAATGGCGAACATGATGGCCATATAGGCCAGGGCGACCACCGCGATCAGCCCGCTGGACAACGACATGATGACTCCGACGCAAATAACTGTTTACCACCACGATCAGTCAGTCTGGCACGTCCCTGAGGCTTCGTCAGCGCCGACCAAGGTCGCAGCGGCAGGGCGTCGCAGGGTTATATCTGCTGAATCGATAACAGATAGAGAAAATAACCGTTATATGGATATTCCTTTTGGTTGTAGGGTGGATTCACCTCATGAGAGGACAGGAGACAACCACCATGCCTTGCCAGACCGCCACCCATCCCTTGCGCCCCTTCAACCAGCTGGCGCACCCCCGTGAAGTGATCCGCCAGTTCACCCCGAACTGGTTTGCCGTGGTCATGGGCACCGGGGTGCTGGCGCTGGCCTTGCCCCAGGCGTTCCCCGGCCTGCACGGCGTCGCCGAGGCGCTGTGGTGGCTGGCGATCGGCCTGTTCGTGCTGTTCAGCGTGCTCTACGGTGCGCGCTGGGTGCTGTTCTTCCATGAAGCGCGGCGGATCTTCGGGCATTCCACCGTCTCGATGTTTTTCGGCACCATTCCCATGGGCCTGGCCACGCTGCTCAACGGCGCGCTGGTATTCGGCCTGGCGCGCTTCGGTGATGGCCTGCTGCCCTGGGTGGAAGCGCTGTGGTGGATCGATGTGGCGATGGCGCTGCTGTGCGGCGTGGCCATTCCGTTCCTGATGTTCACCCGCCAGGAACACAGCATCGACCAGATGACCGCGGTCTGGTTGCTGCCGGTGGTGGCGGCGGAAGTGGCTGCGGCCAGCGGTGGCCTGCTGGCGCCGCACCTCACCGACACCCTGCGGCAGTTCCAGGTGCTGGTCACCAGCTATGTGCTGTGGGCGGTGTCGTTGCCGGTGGCGTTCAGTATCCTGACCATCCTGATCCTGCGCATGGCCCTGCACAAGCTGCCGCCGGCGCACATGGCGGCGTCGAGTTGGCTGGCGCTGGGGCCGATCGGCACCGGGGCGCTGGGCATGTTGCTGCTGGGCGGTGATGCCCCGGCGATCTTCGCCGCCAATGGCCTGGCCGGGTTTGGCGAGATCGCCCGGGGGATTGGCCTGATCGCCGGGATCGTGTTGTGGGGCTGCGGATTCTGGTGGTTGCTGACGGCGGTGCTGATTACCTTGAAGCACATGCACCAGGGCATGCCGTTCAACCTTGGGTGGTGGGGCTTCACCTTTCCGCTGGGGGTGTATGCCCTGGCCACGCTGAAGCTGGCGAGCTGGTTGGGGCTGGGGTTCTTCCAGGGCATGGGGGCACTACTGGTGCTGGCGCTGGTGGGGTTGTGGGTGATGGTGGGGTGTCGGACCCTTTGCGGTGCCTGGCGGGGGGAGCTATTTGTTTCTCCCTGCATCAAACAGGCTTGCCAGCGATAGGGCCATAGGGCTGGCCGCAGGGAAAGGTTATCCGGCAAAGTGTGGCTTTTCCCGCCCTCGGCGCCTCAAATCACAAAGCCCGACCAGGTACACGGACGATGAGCCACACCTCGCAGTTCACCTTGCTCAGGAAGCGCCGCTTCCTGCCCTTCTTCATCACCCAGTCCCTGGGTGCCTTCAACGACAACCTGTACAAGCAATCGCTGATCCTCGCCATCCTCTACAAGCTGAGCATCGGCGGCGATGGTTCGATGCTGGTCAACCTCTGTGCCTTGCTGTTCATCCTGCCGTTCTTCCTGTTCTCGGCCCTGGCCGGGCAGTTCGGCGAGAAGTACGCCAAGGATGCGCTGATCCGCACCATCAAGCTGGCCGAGGTGGCGATCATGGCCATCGGCGCCGTCGGCTTCCTCTATAACCAGCTGTGGCTGATGCTCCTGGCGCTGTTCGCCATGGGTACCCACTCGGCGCTGTTCGGCCCGGTCAAGTACTCGATCCTGCCCCAGGCCCTGCACGAGGAAGAACTGGTGGGCGGCAATGGCCTGGTGGAGATGGGCACCTTCCTGGCGATCCTCGCCGGGACCATCGCCGCCGGGGTGATGATGTCCTCGGCCTCCTATGCGCCAGTCGTCGCCTGCGGCATCGTCCTCACCGCAGCCCTGGGCTATCTCGCCAGTCGCTTCATCCCCCGCGCCGCCGCCGCGTCGCCGGAACTCAAGCTGCAATGGAACATCTTCGCCCAGACCGCTGCCACCCTGCGCATGGGCCTGGGCCAGACCCCGGCGGTATCCCGCTCGATCGTCGGCAACTCGTGGTTCTGGTTCGTCGGCGCCATCTACCTGACCCAGATCCCGGCCTACGCCCAGGTCTGGATGCACGGCGACGAAACCGTAGTGACCCTGATCCTCACCCTGTTCTCGGTGGGCATCGCCCTCGGCTCGCTGCTGTGTGAACGCCTCAGCGGGCGCAAGGTGGAAATCGGCCTGGTGCCGTTCGGCTCCTTCGGCCTGACCCTGTTCGGCCTGCTCTGGTGGTGGCACTCCGGGGATATCCCGGCGGCGGCCGCGCCTTACGACTGGTTGGCCCTGCTGGGCATGGCCAAGGCCTGGTGGATTCTGCTGTCGATCGTTGGCCTTGGCGTGTTCGGCGGCTTCTATATCGTGCCGCTGTATGCGTTGATCCAGGCGCGCACGCCGGAAGACCAGCGGGCCCGGGTGATTGCCGCGAACAACATCCTCAACGCGCTGTTCATGGTGGTCTCGGCCATCGTCACCATGCTCCTGCTCGGTGTGGCCGGGCTGGAAATCCCGCAGCTGTTCCTGGTGGTTTCGCTGCTCAACATCGCGGTCAACGCCTATATCTTCAAGATCGTTCCCGAGTTCAGCATGCGTTTCATGATCTGGCTGCTGAGCCACTCCATGTACCGGGTCAAGCATCGCGACCTGGAACGGATACCCGACGAAGGTGCGGCGCTGCTGGTGTGCAACCACGTGTCGTTCGTCGATGCCCTGTTGATCGCCGGGGCAGTGCGCCGGCCAATGCGTTTCGTCATGTACTACAAGATCTACAACCTGCCCGTGCTGAACTTCGTGTTCCGCACCGCCGGGGCGATTCCCATCGCCGGGCGCAACGAGGACCGGGCCACTTACGACCGTGCCTTCGAGCGGATTGCCGAGTACCTGGAGGAGGGCGAGCTGGTGTGCATCTTCCCCGAAGGCAAGCTGACTCTGGATGGCGAGATCGACGAGTTCAAGGGCGGCGTGCGGCTGATCCTCGAACGCACGCCGGTGCCGGTGATTCCGTTGGCGTTGCAGGGGTTGTGGGGGAGTTTCTTCAGCCGGGACCCGGCCAAGGGCTTTTTCCGCCGCTTCTGGTCGCGGGTGACCCTGGTGGCCGGCACCGCGATTCCGGGGGAACAGGCGGAGCCGGCGCTGTTGCGCGAGCGGGTAGGGGAGCTGCGCGGGGAGGTACGGTAAATAAAGAAGGTCAGCTTGCGCTGACCTTCAGGCCCACCAGGCCGGTGATGATCAGCGCAACGCTGACCAGGCGCACCAAAGCCATGGATTCACCGAACAGGATGATCCCGGCGATCACCGTGCCGACGGCGCCGACGCCAGTCCAGATGGCGTAAGCGGTGCCCAGCGGCAGTTCCTTCATGGCCAGGCCGAGCAGGCCGAGGCTGATGGCCATGGCGGCGACGGTGAGGACGGTGGGCAGGGGGCGGGTGAAGCCGTCGGTGTATTTCAGACCGACGGCCCAGCCGACTTCGAAGAGGCCGGCGAAGAACAGGATGATCCAGGACATGGCGGGTACTCCATCAAGTGATGGGGCCGTCCCCGGATGTTCACGCGGTGCGTCGCGAGGTCGTCCTCGCAGTGCGCACTATAGTGCACATCTTTGATGCCCGGATCAAATTTCCCGGACCGACGCGCACCCTGTGGGAGCGGGTTTACCCGCGATTGCTATGGTGGGCTCACTACCGCAATCGCGGGTGAACCCACTCCCACAGGGTTGGCGGTGCTCGTCAGATCCCCTGCGGAATCTCTTCCCCGCCCAGCGCCTCGAACAGCGCCGGCAGGAACTCGGTGAAGGTCAGCATCATCAGGGTGAAGCTGGCATCCAGCTGACCCAGCGCCTCGTCACCGCCGTCTTCCTCGGCCTGGTCCTGCAGCAGTTCTTCGAACTTCAGGCGCTTGATCACCGTCTTGTCGTCCAGCACGAAGGACAACTTGTCCTGCCAGGCCAGGGACAGCTGGGTGACCTGCTTGCCGGTGCCCAGGTGCATCTGGATTTCGTCGCTGGTCAGGTCCTGGCGCTTGCAGCGGACGATGCCACCGTCTTCGTGGGTGTCGCGCAGTTCACACTCGTCCAGTACATGGAAGTCCGGCGCGGCCTGCTGGTTCTTCACCCAGTCGGTCATGGTCGCGCTTGGCGCGATTTTCACCGTCACCGGACGCACCGGCAGCGAGCCCATCACTTCACGCAGGGTCGACAGCAGGTCTTCGGCACGCTTGGCGCTGGCCGAGTTGACCAGGATCAGGCCCAGCTTAGGCGCGATGGCGGCGAAGATCATCGCCCGGCGAATGAAGGCGCGGGGCAGGAAGGCCTGGACGATCTCGTCCTTGATCTGGTCGCGTTCCTTTTTATAGACCTTGCGCATCTGCTCGGCCTCGATCTCCTCGACCTTCTCCTTGACCGCATCGCGCACGACGCTGCCTGGCAGGATACGCTCTTCCTTGCGCGCGGCGATCAGCAGGAAGTCACCACTGACGTGCACCAGCGGCGCGTCCTCGCCCTTGCCGAACGGCGCGACGAAGCCATAGGTGGTCAACTCCTGGCTGGCGCATGGGCGGGCTGGCTTGCTGGCGAGGGCCGCTTCCAGCGCCTCGGCGTCGAACGGGATGTCCTGGGTCAGGCGATAGCTCAGCAGGTTTTTGAACCACATGGGGCGAATCTCTCCTCATTACATAAGGGGGGCATTATTCTCCGAGCGACGCTTCCAGGCCAACCCCGCTAAGTCGTTGGAACGCCTGAAAATTTTTTTTCAAAAAGTGCTTTACAGACCTTGGGGTGCTCCGTAGAATGCGCGCCACACCGAGACGATGGGTGATTAGCTCAGCCGGGAGAGCATCTGCCTTACAAGCAGAGGGTCGGCGGTTCGATCCCGTCATCACCCACCAAATCTCAGTGTTACGCGCAGCGGTAGTTCAGTCGGTTAGAATACCGGCCTGTCACGCCGGGGGTCGCGGGTTCGAGTCCCGTCCGCTGCGCCATATTCGCTTCCAGGGCCCACTGAACACCCGGAAGCAACAGAAAAGCGACCTTCGGGTCGCTTTTTTTATGCCTGCGATTTCTTCCCCGCGCTGCGTTGGTGCGTGACTCACCACGGCGGTGCATCGATCGCCTCCCTTGATCTCCTCCTGCTCCCTGAATCCGGGCTTGCGGCCGTTCTGGCGCGTCCCTTGCTTTGCCCTGCCCATCAGGCAATCAACGTCGATTGCCCCATTCACGACAAAGGCGCCGTGTCGCTCCCCTGTTCATTCAGGCCGGAGCGGCAGGCGCCTTTTTGTTTTTGCGAGGGAGTCAGGGTCATGGCCAGCACGACGGTGCGCAGTGTCTGTCCGTATTGCGGTGTCGGTTGCGGCATCGTCATGAGCGTGGTGGACGGCAAGGTCATCAAAATCAGTGGTGACAAGCAGCACCCGAGCAATTTCGGCCGGCTGTGCACCAAGGGCCTGAGTTGTCACCAGCCGCTGAGCGAGTCCGGACGCATGGGGCACGCCTGGCTGCGCGACCAGCGCCAGCGCGATCCGGTGCGTTTGGGCATGGATGTGGCCATCGAACAAACTGCCCGGCGTTTGTGCGACATCATCGACAAGCATGGCGCGGACGCCGTGGCGCTGTATGTGTCCGGGCAGATGTCGCTGGAAGCCCAGTACCTGGCCAACAAGCTGGTGAAGGGCTACATCCGCAGCCGCCATATCGAGTCCAACTCGCGCCTGTGCATGGCCAGCGCCGGCAGTGGCTACAAGCTGTCCCTGGGCGCCGACGGGCCGCCGGGCAGCTATCAGGATTTCGACCAGGCCGAGGTGTTCTTCGTTATCGGCGCGAACATGGCCGACTGTCACCCGATCCTTTTCCTGCGCCTGCTCGACCGTCTCAAGGCCGGCGCCCGGCTGATCGTGGTCGACCCGCGGCGCAGCGCCACGGCGGACAAGGCTGACCTGTTCCTGCAGATCCGTCCCGGCACCGACCTGGCGCTGATCAATGGCCTGCTGCACCTGCTTCACGAAAACGGCCATGCCGACAACGCCTTTATCGAGCGCCATACCGAAGGCTGGGACGAGATGCCGGCCTTTCTCGCCGACTACACCCCGGCGCGGGTGGCGGACATCACCGGGCTGGACGAAGCCGCCATTCGCCAGGCCGCCGCCTGGATCGGAGGGGCAAAGGACTGGATGAGCTGCTGGACCATGGGCCTGAACCAGAGCATCCATGGCACCTGGCACACCAATGCGCTGTGCAACCTGCACCTGGCCACCGGGGCGATCTGCCGGCCGGGCAGCGGACCCTTCTCGCTGACTGGTCAGCCCAATGCCATGGGCGGGCGGGAAATGGGCTACATGGGGCCCGGTCTGCCGGGGCAGCGCTCGGCGCTGGTGGCGGCGGACCGGGCCTTCGTCGAGAGGTTGTGGGACATCGCCCCCGACAGCCTGCGGGCCGAGGCGGGCGAGGGCACCATCGGCCTGTTCGAGCGGATGGCGGCTGGCGAGGTAAAGGCCTGCTGGATCATCTGCAGCAACCCGGTGGCCAGCGTCGCCAACCGCCAGCGGGTGATCGACGGGCTACGCGCGGCCGAACTGGTGATCAGCCAGGATGCCTTCCTCGACACGGAAACCAACCGCTATGCCGACATCCTCCTGCCCGCCGCGCTGTGGGCCGAGTCCGAAGGCGTGATGATCAATTCCGAACGCAACCTGACCCTGACCGCCAAGGCGGTGGAGGCGCCCGGCGAGAGCCTGCCCGACTGGCAGATCATTGCCCGTGTCGCCTGTGCCATGGGGTATGCGCAAGGTTTCAGCTACAGCAATGCCGAGGAAGTCTTCGACGAAATCCGCCAGGCCTGGAACCCGGTCACTGGTTACGACTTGCGCGGCCTGAACTACGCAGATCTACGCGTCGGCCCACGGCAATGGCCCTGTGAGCCGGGGCGTGAGGATATCCGCAGCCCGCTTCGCTATCTCAATGACGGCTTGAGCCAGACGCACAGGGCAGATGTCGGGGATATCGTCTTTCCCACCCCCAGCGGCAAGGCACGTTTCTTCGCCCGTCCCTGGCTGCCGCCGGCAGAACTTCCGGACGAAGCCTACCCCTTGGTTCTCAACACCGGCCGCGTCCAGCACCAGTGGCACACCCTGACCAAGACCGGCAAGGTCGCCAGTCTCAACAAGCTCGAACCCGGTCCCTTCCTGGAAATCCACCCGGATGACGCCGCCGCTCTCGGCATTGCCGAGAAGGACCAGGTCGAGGTGCGTTCGCGGCGCGGGCAGGCCGTGCTGCCGGCGCGGATCACCACGCGGATGATGCCCGGCAACTGCTTTGCGCCGTTCCACTGGAACGACCTGTATGGCGAGCACCTGGCGATCAACGCGGTGACCTGCGATGCGGTCGATCCGCTGTCGCTGCAACCTGCCTTCAAGCACTGCGCCGTGGCCCTGACCCGGGTCGGCGGCGAACGCCTCGATGTCCTGCAACTCGATCCCGCCATTCCCGAGGAGTCCCGCTCGATGCCCATCGATACCCTGCGCCAGGTTCTTGGCCTGGGTGCTACGCCTGCACTGGCCCTGGCCGAAGGCGAGCACCATTACCTGCAGGGGTTCCTGCTCGGTCTGGGCGCGGCCCACCGTGACGGTGTGCCCACCTTGCCGGCCAGCGCTCCGCTGGCCCCCTCGCGGCGACTGTTCATCGACGGTGTGCTCGCGGGCCTGTATTCCCGCAGTACGAGCGGGCCCTTGGCGGTGCCCGTCGAGGCGCCGGCCGCGCCGCTGCACTGGGTGCTCTGGGCCTCGCAGACCGGTAACAGCGAGGCCCTGGCCGAACGCTGCGCCGCGCATTTGCGCGAAGCCGGGCTGGCGGTGCAACTGGACTGCATGGAAGCTGCTCAACCTGCGCGGATTGGCGAGGCGGCAAGCCTGCTGCTGATCACCAGTACCTTCGGCGATGGTGACGCACCGGATTGCGGCGCGACGTTCTGGCAGGCATTGCAAGGCGAGCCCGGCGACTGGGCGAAGCGGCCCTACGCGGTGCTGGCGCTGGGAGATTCCAGCTACGATCAGTTCTGCGGCTTCGGTCGCAAGCTCGACCAGCGCCTTGCCGAACTGGGTGGCCAACGTCTGCTGGAACGGGTCGAGTGCGAGCCGGATTTCGACGAACCCTTCGCCGGCTGGTTGCAGGCGTTGACGGCGAAGCTGGCGCAAGGATCGGTGCCGGTGGCCGAAATCGAGAAAGCTGCGTTCAGCCGGCAGGCGCCATTGCCCGCGCGACTGCTGGAAAACCGCCTGCTCAACGGGCCCGGGGCGAGCAAGGAAACCCGGCAGATCGTCTTCGACCTGGGTGACAGTGAGCTGTCCTACGAAGCCGGCGATGCCTTGGGCGTATGGCCGCGCAACTGTCCGGCGCTGGTAGAGGAAATCCTCGAGTGCAGCGGGTTGGACGCCGATGCCGAGGTCTCGCTCAAGGGCCTGGCGCCGATGACGCTACGCGAGGCGCTGGGTGGATACCTGGAGATCAGCCGGGTCACGCCGCAGTGGCAGGAACGCTTTGCCGCCGCGCATCCGGCGTTTCCCAGGGACAAGGACGCCCTGTGGGGACGGCAACTGGCGGACCTGCTCTGCGAATTCCCGCTGTCGTTGTCGTTGGCGGATTGGCTGGAGCTGCTCAAGCCCCTGCAGCCGCGGCTGTACTCCATCAGTTCCAGCCCGCGCCAGCATCCGCGCCAGGTACACCTGACGCTATCGACGGTGCGCTATGGCCAGCGCAAAGGGGTGTGCTCGACCTTCCTCGCTGATCGTGCTGGCGAGTTGCAGGTGGCGATCTTTCCCCAGCCGTCGGCGCATTTCCACGTGCCGGAAGACGATAGCCGGCCGGTGATCATGGTGGGACCGGGGACGGGGATCGCGCCGTTCCGTGGCTTCCTCCAGGAGCGCGAGGCGCGGGGGGCGAGCGGGCGCAACTGGCTGTTCTTCGGCGAGCAGCGGGAGGCCTGTGATTTCTACTACCGCGAGGAGTTGCTGGCGTGGTGCGAGAGCGGTTTGCTGACCCGGCTGGATACGGCGTTTTCGCGGGACCAGGAGGAAAAGGTCTATGTGCAGCAGCGCATGCGTGAGCATAGGGCAGAGTTGTGGCGCTGGTTGCAGGACGGGGCTTGCTTCTATGTCTGCGGCGATGCGGGGCGGATGGCGAAGGATGTCGATATGGCGCTTAAGGACGTGGTGGCGGAACAGGGCGGGATGAGTGCTGCGGAGGCGGCCGAGTATGTCGCGCAGATGGGGCGGGACAGGCGGTATCTGCGGGATGTGTATTGAGCTTGCGGATGAGGTCCCTGCATCAACGTGCTGCAAACCTGTGACTTCTGCACCAGCTTGGTTCAATTAAAACCACTGAAAATCTCTGGGGCCCTTGATCCCAGGCTAATCCCGCACCTGGCACACAACCTGCTTTTAACTCCGCACAACGTCCAGGTGGTCAACGTCGATCACCCCAACGGACCATAACGATACAGAACCAGGCAAAGGCGCCTGGAGCTTCGGCTCCAGGCGCCTTTTTTTGTGCTTTTCATACCGTGAGGATCCAGGCATGAACGCCATCGCGTCCATCGAACAACGAGAAAGGCTGGTCATCGTCGGCAACGGCATGGTCGGTCACCACTGCGTCGAGCAACTGATCGAGCGCGGCGCCCTGGCCCGTTTCGAGGTGCGGGTGTTCGGTGAGGAACGCCAGCGCGCCTATGACCGCGTGCACCTGTCCGAGTATTTCAGTGGCAGCGATGCCGAGGCGCTCGCGCTGGGCGACGCCGACCTGTATGCCACGCCGGGGGTGACCCTGCATCTGGGCGAAGCGGTGCTGGAACTCGATCGCGAGCGTCGCGAAGTGGTCACTGCCAAGGGTCGCTATGCCTACGACCGGCTGATCCTCGCCACCGGTTCCTATCCCTTCGTGCCGCCGATCCAGGGTTCCGAAGGCGCGGCCCGGCTGGTCTATCGTACCCTCGACGACCTCGATGGAATCCGCGCCGCCGCAGCCAGTGCCCGGCGCGGCGTGGTGGTCGGCGGTGGCCTGCTCGGCCTGGAGGCGGCCAACGCCCTGAAGTCCCTCGGCCTGGAAGCCCATGTGGTGGAGTTCGCCCCGCGCTTGATGCCGGTGCAACTGGACGGCGAGGGCGGTGCCGCGCTTCGGGCGCGGATCGAGGCGCTGGGTGTCGGCGTGCATGTGGCGCGGGCGACCCAGGCCATCGTCGCCGGTGACGATTATCGCTACCGGATGAATTTCGATGGCGGCGAGTTCCTTGAAACCGACCTGATCGTGTTCTCCGCCGGCATTCGCCCGCAGGACTCCCTGGCCCGCGCCTGTGACCTGGAGGTGGCGCCTCGTGGCGGGATTGTGATCGATGGTGACTGCCGCAGCAGTGATCCGTATATCTACGCCATCGGCGAATGCGCGTCGTGGAACGGCAGCGTGTTCGGCCTGGTCGCCCCCGGCTACGCCATGGCGCGCAACCTTGCTGCGGCGCTGGCGGGGCAGGTGGCCACGGCGTTCACCGGTGCCGACATGTCGACCAAGCTCAAGCTGCTCGGCGTCGATGTCGGTTCCATCGGCGATGCTCACGGCGCCACCCCGGGCGCCCGCAGTTATCGCTTCATCGACGAGGGCGGCAGCAGTTACCGGCGGCTGGTGCTCGACGCCAGCGGCAAGCGGGTGATCGGCGCGGTGCTGGTGGGCGACAACAGCTACTACGACACCCTGCTGCAATACGTGCAGAACGGCATTGCCGTGCCAGCCGACCCGGCCGCGTTGATCCTGCCGCAGACCGGCGGTGCTCCGGCCCTGGGCGCGGATGCCCTGCCGGACAGCGCGACCATCTGCTCCTGTCACAACGTCAGCAAGGGCGCGGTGTGCGCCGCCATCGACGGTGGTTGTGGCGACCTGGCGGCGTTGAAGAGCTGCACCAAGGCAGCCACCGGCTGTGGCGGCTGCGCAGCACTGCTCAAGCAGGTCTTCGAGCATGAATTGAGCGCCCGCGGGGTCAGCGTCGACAAGAGTCTGTGCGAGCACTTCGCCTATACCCGCCAGGAGCTCTACGCGCTGGTGCGGGTCGAAGGCATTCGGGATTTCGCCGAGTTGCTCGCCAGGCATGGCAAGGGGCATATCGGCTGCGCTATCTGCAAGCCTACCGTCGGCTCGATCCTTGCCTCGTGCTGGAACCAGCCGATCATGGACCCTTCGCTGGTGCCGCTGCAGGACACCAACGACACCTTCATGGCCAACATGCAGAAGAACGGCACCTACTCGGTGGTGCCGCGGATTCCCGGCGGCGAGATCACCCCGGACAAGCTTATCGTGATCGGCCAGGTGGCGAAGAAATACGACCTTTACACCAAGATCACCGGTGGCCAGCGCATTGACCTGTTTGGCGCGCAACTGCACGAGTTGCCGCTGATCTGGGAAGAGCTGATCGCCGCCGGCTTCGAGACCGGGCATGCCTACGGCAAGTCGACGCGCACGGTGAAGTCCTGCGTTGGCAGTACCTGGTGCCGCTATGGCGTGCAGGACAGCGTGAAGATGGCCCTGCTCCTGGAGGACCGCTACAAGGGCCTGCGTTCGCCGCACAAGCTCAAGTTCGCTGTGTCTGGCTGTACCCGCGAGTGCGCCGAGGCGCAGAGCAAGGACATCGGCGTGATCGCTACCGAGAAGGGCTGGAACCTGTATGTCTGCGGCAACGGCGGCATGCGTCCGCGTCACGCCGAGCTGTTCGCCACCGACCTGGATGACGAAACCCTGGTGCGCCTGATCGACCGCGTGCTGATGTTCTACATCCGCACCGCCGACAAGCTGCAGCGCACCTCGGTGTGGCGCGAGGGCCTGGAGGGCGGGCTCGACTACCTCAAGCAGGTGGTCATCGACGACAGCCTGGGCCTCGCTGCCGAGCTGGAAGCGCAGATGCAGCACGTGGTCGACCGCTACGAATGCGAATGGGCCAATGCCCTGAAGGATCCGGAAAAGCTCAAGCGCTTCCGCACCTTCGTCAACGATCGGCGTGGCGACCCCGGCGTGCACTTCGTCCGCGAACGCGGGCAGCGCCGGCCGATCGCGGCGGCGGAACTTCATTTGATCCCGACGACCG
Source organism: Pseudomonas sp. Con_6 (assembly GCF_059379395.1). Classification (NCBI taxonomy): domain Bacteria; kingdom Pseudomonadati; phylum Pseudomonadota; class Gammaproteobacteria; order Pseudomonadales; family Pseudomonadaceae; genus Pseudomonas; species Pseudomonas sp. Con_6. The sequence goes on from NZ_CM182011.1 coordinate 1,775,257, forward strand.
AGGAGGTGCTCTGATGAGCCTGTCGAATGCTGCTGTGAAATCGCCGTGCGTCTGGACGCCGGTGTGTGCCGAAACCGACCTGGTGGCGAGCTCCGGGGTGGTGGTCTGGCATGACGGGGCGCAGGTGGCGCTGTTCCATGTGCCGGGGGCGCAGACCGAGTTATACGCCGTCGACAACCATGACCCGCGCTCGGGGGCCAACGTGATCGGGCGGGGGTTGATTGGCAGCGTGCAGGGTGAACTGGTGGTGGCGGCGCCTTTGTACAAGCAGCATTTCCGGTTGCGAGATGGGCAGTGCCTTGAGGATGAGGGTCAGGTGTTGCGGGTGTGGCCGGTGCGGGTGAACGAAGGCCGAATCGAACTCGGCAACTAGGAGGCATCTGCAAGCCTCAAGCTACAAGCTGCAAGAAAGAACAGTCGGCGGCGCCGAGACTTCCTCTTGCAGCTTATAGCTTGTAGCTTGTTCCTCATGAATCTCGACACCCGCATCAAGTTCCGCCACCTGCTGTGCTTTCTCGAAATTGCCCGCCAGGGCAGTTTCGCCAAGGCCGCCGACGCCGTGGCCATCTCCCAGCCAGCGATTTCCAAGACCCTCAAGGAACTGGAAGACCTGCTCCAGACCCGCCTGTTCGAACGCGGCAAGCAGGGCGTCGAACTGACCCCGGCAGGTGTGCGCTTCATGCGCTACGCCGGCCCCTGCGTGCAGGCCCTGCGCGAAGGGGTGAGCACCTTGCGCGGCGAGGAGCACGCACCGCCACAGGTGCGCGTCGGCGTGCTGTCGACCGTGGAAAGCCTGCTGATGCCGGAAGTCATCCGCCGCTTGCACCAGCGTCATGCGGCGCTGGTGGTCAGCGTCGCCACCGGCCCCAGCGCCCACCTGCTGGCGCAACTGCATGTCGGCGAACTGGACCTGGTGATCGGGCGCATGACCGACAGTCCGCAGATCCAGGGCCTGCTGTTCGAGCACCTGTACAGCGAGTCGATGTCGCTGGTGGTGCGCCCGGGCCATCCGTTGCTCGCCAGTCAGCCCCTGGAGCGCGCTCGCCTCGGCGACTACCCGCTGGTCCTGCCGCTGGCCGGCACCACCATCCGCAAGCATGCCGACAGCCTGTTCGTGCAATGCGCCATCGAGCAGCCGCGGCAACGCCTGGAAACCCTTTCGCCGGCCCTCAGCCGTCGCTATGTGCAGGGCAGCGACGCGGTCTGGGTGGCGCCCCGGGATGCGGTGCGGGTCGACCTCGACCGCGGCGAACTTCACGAACTGGACCTGGGCGTCAGCGAGCCCGGTGGCTCGGTGGGCATCTGCAGCAACGCGGCGTTGCCGTCGCCGCTTCCGGCACAGTGGCTATGCGAAGTGTTGCGCGAAGTTGCAGCGCAATACCGGGATGGCGACTACCCTTGAACGCGGTTGCGCCGCCCCTGCTGGCACTGTGCCGGAGCCGCATATGAAGAACTCTTCATATCGCTGAACTTATGGGACTTTTCTCGTTCCTATTGCCGGTAGCCATTGGTCGTGGCCGCCTGATATTCTCGCGGCTTTACCCAGAATGCCCCATTGGCGCATGAACAAGGAAATAGCATGAAACAGCATCGGTTGGCGGCTGCGGTTGCCCTGGTTAGCCTGGTACTGGCGGGTTGCGATTCGCAGACCAGCGTCGAGCTGAAGACCCCGGCACAGAAAGCCTCCTACGGCATCGGCCTGAACATGGGCAAGAGCCTGGCTCAGGAAGGCATGGACGATCTCGATTCCAAGGCTGTGGCCCAGGGTATCGAAGACGCCATCGGCAAGAAGGAACAGCGCCTGAAGGACGAAGAGCTGATCGAAGCCTTCGCCGCGCTGCAGAAACGCGCCGAGGAGCGCCTGACCAAGCTGAGCGAAGAGTCCGCAACGGCTGGCAAGAAGTTCCTCGAAGAAAACGGCAAGAAGCCTGGTGTCGTCACCACCGCTTCCGGCCTGCAGTACGAAGTGGTGAAGAAGGCCGATGGCGCCCAGCCGAAGCCGACCGACGTGGTCACCGTTCACTACGAAGGCAAGCTGATCGACGGCAAGGTGTTCGACAGCTCCGTCGAGCGCGGCGCGCCGATCGACCTGCCGGTCAGTGGCGTGATCCCTGGCTGGGTCGAAGGCTTGCAACTGATGCACGTCGGCGAGAAGGTCAAGCTGTTCATCCCGTCCGACCTGGCCTACGGTGCGCAGAGCCCGAGCCCGATGATCCCGGCCAACTCGGTCCTGGTCTTCGACCTGGAACTGATCGGCATCAAGGACATGTCCAAGCTGGAAGCGCCTGAGGCCGATGCTGCGCCTGAAGCGGCTGCCCCGGCAGCGGAAGAAAAGGCACCTGCCAAGTAATCAGGCCGTCGCTGTTGTCCAACGCCCCGTAGCCACGGGGCGTTGTCGTTTCTGCGGCAGGCTGCGCCGCGGCGTGACAGGCGTCACAAAAGCTTCTGCAAAACGATTACGCAATGAAACAAGTGTGTAAAAAACGCCCGATTCGACCCCGGCCCTTGCCTGCCGGGAGCCTCGGGCCGGAAACGAAGCTCTGTTCACAAGGTTATCCACAATTAATGTGGATAACCTTCCCGGCACCACCGATGGAGGACTCATGAAAGCACCGTGGAATTTCGCCCGCTTCCTGCCTCTCGCCGAGCGCCTGCTCAGCCGTGGCCGCTTGCCGGCGCTGCTGTTCGCCGTAGCCCGCAAGGGCCCGCGCCTGGGCCAACTGAAAGAGGACGTGCGCGTACTGCAAGCCCTGTGCGTGGCCTGGTGGCGTGGCGAGTACCGGGACATCAGTCCGAAGGCGCTGGTGACGATCGTCGCCGGCCTGCTGTATTTCGTCAGCCCTCTGGACGCGATTCCGGACTGGCTGCTGGGCGTCGGCCTGCTTGACGACATCGCCGTGCTCGGCTGGGTGCTGAAGACCGTCAGCGACGAACTGGAGGCCTTCCGGGCCTGGCGCCAGCGCCAGTCGCCGGAAAAACTGCAGGTGGTCGAGCGTCTGCCGGACACGCCTGAGGCACTGCGCCTGGAGCAAAATCGCAGCTGACAAGCGCAGCGTGCTGCAATTCCCCCGTTGGCTGGTAATATTATTGGCATAACGATTATGCCTACAGATTACATGCGAGAAGTCCGACAAGGGGGTTGTAATGGCTATTCAGGTTATCAGCCGAGATGGTCAACCCGAGTACGCGGTTGTTCCCTGGGATCAATATCAGGCGTTACTCAAGGCGGCAGGCCAGCCGGAGGCGGTTGCCGCCAGCGTTGAAGCCAGCACCGAAACGTCCACCACCGCGGCCAGCGCGCCAGCCTTGAGCGAGCTGGCCGTGTTGCGTGAGGCCAAGGGCATCGCCGCCGAGCAGTTGGCGCGCAAGGTCGGGATCAGCCCGGTGTACCTGGCGATGATCGAAAGCGGCGAGCGCCTGCCCGACTCGGCGATTCGCCGCAGCCTCGCGTGGGAGCTGGGATTACCGGGCTGGAGCGATCCGTCATGAGCGCCGTGCGGATCAGCCGGCAGCACTGGGAAGGGTTGCTTGGTGAGCTGGATGTCGCCCGCCGGCAACGCCATCTGCTCACCTACCGCGCGTTACTGGAGCGCCTGCAACTGCCGAGCCCGGCGATGCAGACCTTGACCGCCGCCCTGGAGTACCTCGCAGTGCTGGATGCGCGGGCCGAGCAGCCGTTGCGCAGTTCATTGGTGATCAGCCAGGGGGCGAGCCGGTTACCGCGGACCGGGTTCTTCGAATGCGTGGAGCGGCTGGGGCGGTTTTCCGGGCCGTCGGATGGCATGGCGGCGGCATCGTGGCATGCCTCCGAGGTGGTGCGGGTGTTCGAGTATTCCTACCCCGAAGAAGATTGAGACTTCTCGGGCCTCATCGCTGGCAAGCCAGCGATGAGGCCCTTCAGGCTGCCGCCGTATCGATCAGGTACACACTGGCCCCCGCCACCTCCTTGGCATGGTGCTTGGCCTGTGACGCCAGGTCCGCCAACTGATCCGCATCGAGTTGCGTGCACGCCTCCGGGCGCAACTGCACCACCCCGATCGACAACGACAGCAGTGGAAACTCCTGGCGCTGTCCCAGCCGGTTGTGAGCGATGAAGCATCCCGCCTCCAGGTGCTCGGACCGGTAGAAACGTCTGCACTGCTTGGCGAACGCGTCAAGCAGTACGTTCAGGCGCTGCTCCCAGTCCTGGGAGCCCAGCACCAGCATGAAATCGTCCCCACCGATATGCCCGACGAAATCCCGGCTCGGATCGACCCGTTCGTTCAGGCATTGCGCCAGGCACAACAGCACCTCGTCGCCACGGGCATAACCGTAGATATCGTTGAAGGGCTTGAAGCTGTCGATGTCCACGTAGCAGATCACCGCCTTGCGCTGCTGTTGCAGCAGGCGCGTCAGGCACTGCTGGATCGGCACGTTGCCCGGCAGCAGGGTCAGCGGGTTGGCGTAGCGGGCCTGCTGGATCTTCTGTTCGGTAATCAGCTTGAGCACGTCGATCACCCGGCCCAGGCCGATATAGCGGCCCTGGTGGGTGATGATGAAATCTTCCTCGATACGCTGCCGCGCTCGACTGGTAAGCAGGCGGCTGACGGTCTGCAGCGACTGGGTCAGCTCCACGGCGAGAAAGTCGTCGCTCATCAGCCGGCTTATCGGCTTGCGCGCGAACAGGTCGGTGGCGAAGGGCTTGAGCAGGGCATCGGACAGTGAATGGCGGTGGACGATGCCGCAGGGCCGTTCCTGCTCATCCAGCACCGCCAGCGAGTTGAGATTGGCCTGGCGGCGGAAGGCCTCCAGCACCAGTGGCGTGGCGGTGTTGCCGGTGACTGCCGGTTGTTCGATCAACAGCGCGCCCAGATCGGAAACCTCTTCGGCGAGCACCGGCAGCGTGCTTGGCACCGGGCCCGGGAGTAATTGGCTGGCATCTCGCGGCGGATGTTCCTGTGGGCGGCAGATCAGGTAACCCTGCACCAGGTCCACGCCCATTTCGGTGAGCACCACGAGCTCCTCAGCCAGTTCGATGCCTTCGGCGATCACCTGGGCCCGGGAGGCCTTGGCGATCTGCAGGATGGAGCCGACGAACTCGCGCTTGACCGGGTCGAGGTGGATACCGTCGATGAAGTGACGGTCGATCTTCACGTAGTCCGGACGCAGCTCCGACCACAGGCGCAGGCTCGAGTAGCCGGCACCGAGGTCGTCGAGGGCAATGGAGAAGCCCATGTCGCGGTAATGGTGCAGCGCGTTATAGAGCAACTGGAAATCGTCGGTCGGGGTCTGCTCAGTCAGCTCGATGACCACCTGGCTGGCAGGGATGCCCAGGTTGTGCAGCAACTTGATCGTTTGCCCGGACTGGTACTGCGGCTCCAGCAGCGACTCGGGCGAGACGTTGAGAAACAGCTTGCCGTCGAGGGTCTGCTGGCTGAAGCGCCGGCAGGCACTTTCCCGGCAGGCGATTTCCAGCTCGGTCAGGCGACCGGCGTGGCGGGCTACGGCGAACAGGTTGATCGGCGAATGCAACGGGCTGTTGGACGGACCGCGGCTCAGAGCCTCATAGCCGAGAATGCGCCGCTCGGAAAGGCAGACGATAGGCTGGAACAGGCTGTGCAAGCCGCCTTGAGTCAGGATGGAACTCAATGCGCTGAGCTGTTCAGTCATGGTCATATCGTTACTACCTTGAAAAAAAAGGGACTGAGCGAGGTACGCTCAGTCCCTTATTTCACGACAGTTTGATGACTGTTTAATGACTCAATGCCATCGGGCGATGGTATTTCGCCATTAACGATTCAGCGTTGCTTTCAGTGCTTGGCCACCGCCGAATTGAGGCTCAGGTAGTCAAGCAGGATGCGCCCGGTCTCGCTCAGGTAGGCGTCGTCCTCCGGCTTGCTGTCATCCTGCTCGGCCGGGATTGCGTCCTCGTCTTCCTTCTTCAGTTCCTTCAGCGGCTCCTCGCCCTTGGCTTTGCGGCGGATGTTCTCCAGAGCCAGTTGCTTGCCTTCGATATCGGTGTGCTGGGCGCGGCGTTCTTCCTCGTTGAGGCTGACGGTCTTCTCGTTCATCAGCTTCTGGGTCAGGGCCAGGCGGTCACGGATGTAGACAAACTCGGCATCCTTGGCGCTGCGCTGGTCATGACGTTCCTTGAGCTGAGCGAGGAACGGTTTGAACGGATCGCTGGCCGGCTTGATCGCAGCGCGGATGGTGTCCCATGGCATCGCTTCGGGCAGAGCGCTTTCGCCGATTTCCTTGGTGTCGATGATCGACGGGTAGTCGATGTCCGGCAGTACGCCCTGGTGCTGGGTGCTCTGACCGGAAACCCGGTAGAACTTGGCCAGGGTCAGTTTCAGCTCGCCATGGTTGAGCGGCTGGATGGTCTGCACGGTGCCTTTGCCGAAGGTCTGGCCACCGATGATCAGGGCGCGGTGGTAGTCCTGCATGGCGCCGGCGAAGATCTCCGAGGCCGAGGCGGACAGGCGGTTGACCAGCAGCGCCAGCGGGCCTTTATAGAAGGCGCCGGTGTTCTCGTCTTCAAGCACGTCGACACGGCCGTCGCTGTTGCGCACCAGCACGGTCGGGCCCTTGTCGATGAACAGGCTGGTCAGCTCGGTGGCTTCCTGCAGGGAGCCGCCGCCGTTGTTACGCAGGTCGATGACCACGCCGTCGACTTTTTCCTTCTGCAACTCGGTGAGCAGCTTCTTCACGTCGCGGGTGGTGCTCTTGTAGTCCGGATCACCGGCGCGGTAGGCCTTGAAGTCGAGGTAGAAGGCCGGGATCTCGATGATGCCGAGCTTGTAGTCGCGGCCATCCTGCTTGAGGTTCAGCACGGATTTTTTCGCCGCCTGTTCTTCAAGTTTCACGGCTTCGCGGGTAATCGAGACGATCTTGCTGGTCTGGTCGTTCGGCGCGTTGCTCGCCGGAATCACTTCCAGGCGTACCACCGAGCCTTTCGGACCGCGGATCAGCTTGACCACTTCGTCCAGGCGCCAGCCGATCACGTCGACCATTTCCTTGTCGCCCTGGGCGACGCCGACGATCTTGTCGGCGGGAGCGACCTGCTTGGTCTTGGCTGCCGGGCCTGCCGGCACCAGGCGGACGATCTTGACCTGGTCGTTGTCGCTCTGCAGCACAGCGCCGATGCCTTCCAGCGACAGGCTCATGTTGATGTCGAAGTTTTCCGCGTTGTCCGGCGACAGGTAGTTGGTGTGCGGGTCGTAGGACTGGGCGAAGGTATTGATGTAGGCCTGGAAGATGTCTTCCGAGCGGGTCTGGTCCAGGCGCGCCAACTGGTTCTTGTAGCGCTTGGTCAGCAGCTCCTGGATGGCCTTGGGTTCCTTGCCGGCGATCTTCAGACGCAGGACTTCGTCCTTCAGGCGTTTGCGCCACAGGTCGTCGAGGTCGGCCTCGGTCTTGATCCAGGGGGCGTCCTTGCGGTCCACCAGCAGGGTTTCATGGGTGGTGAAGTCGATCTTGTCGACGCCCTTGTCCAGCTCGGCCAGGGTGAAGTCGAGACGGGACTTGACCCGGTCCAGGTAGCGCTTGTAGATGTCGAAGCCCGGCTGCAGGTTGCCGCTCTTGAGGAAGTCGTCGAACTGGGTCTTCCACTTGTCGAACTCGGCGATGTCGCTGGCCAGGAAGTAGCTGCGCGCCGGATCCAGCAGCTTGATGTAGCTGTCGTAGATGATCACCGAGCGGGCGTCGTTCAGCGGCGGCTTGCTGTAGTGGTGGCGCTTGAGCAGCTCGACCACGTTGAGGCTGGCGACCACCTGATCGCGGTCCGGTTGCAGCGAATCCCATTTGTTGGCGGCCAGTGCATTGCCTGCCAGGGGCAGGCTGCCAAGGCCGATCAACAGGGCCAGAGCGGTAGCGGGGAAAAATTGCTTCATGCCGATTCGACGCAGGGACAATTGATAACGCATAGTGGGCCGTCTTTGATTGGCCGGTTCCAGAAGAGCCGGTCGCAAAATGCAAAAAGCCTGACGCTACAAGCGCCAGGCTCGGTCTTGACATCAACTATGGAGGCACTGTGAAGGCATTGCAAGGCGTTGACGGACATGTGGAGTGGGTTGAGGCGACAAGTCCAACCTGCGATGTAGGTCAAGTACGAATTCGTGTAGCCGCTGCCGGCCTCAACCGTGCCGACCTGTTGCAGCGTGCCGGGCTGTATCCGCCGCCGCCGGGGGCCAGCCAATACCTGGGACTGGAGTGTTCCGGGGTGATCACCGAGGTGGGCGCGGGTTCTTCCTGGCAGGTGGGCGACCGGGTCTGCGCGCTGCTCGCCGGCGGCGGCATGGCCGAGGAAGTGGTGGTCGATGCCCGCCATGTGCTGCCGGTGCCGGAAGGCCTGAGCCTGCACGAGGCAGCGGCGGTGCCGGAGGTGTATGCCACGGCCTGGCTCAACCTGTTCCAGCTGGGCGGCCTCAAGCCAGGCGAGAAGGTTTTGCTGCATGCCGGGGCCAGTGGCGTTGGTTCGGCGGCGATCCAGCTGTGCAAGGCGTTTGGCAGTCCGTGCTGGGTCAGTGTCGGCTCGGCCGATCGACTGGCCTACTGCGAAGCGTTGGGTGCCAATGGCGGCGTGCTGCGTGGCGAGGACCTGGAGGCGCTGAACGACTTTGCGCCGTTCGACGTGGTACTCGATCCGGTGGGGGCCAGCTACACCGAGCTGAACCTGAAGTTGCTGGGACGGGATGGACGCTGGGTGATCATCGGCTTGATGGGCGGGCGCAAGGCGGAGCTGGACCTGGCCCTGGTGCTGGGCAAGCGCATCCAGGTGACGGGCTCGACGTTGCGTAACCGGGATGACCAGTTCAAGGCGGATCTGTTGAGTGATCTGCACCAGCAGGTCTGGCCGTTGTTTGCAGAAGGCAGGTTGAAGCCGCAGTTAGTGGGCAGCTATCCGGTGGCGGATGCGCAGTCGGCGTTCGAGGAACTGGCGGGGAACCAGGTTTCCGGGAAGCTGGTGTTGGTTATTGATCCAACCCTTGTGTGATGTTTGAGGGCCTCATCGCTGGCAAGCCAGCTCCCACAGGCGGACCTTGTGGGAGCTGGCTTGCCAGCGATGAGGCCCTCAAGGACGAAGCATCAGGTCCAGGCCAGGACCGGCCAGCCATTCTTCTGCGCATGCTCGCGCAACACCGGATCCGGGTTCACCACATGCGGGTGATCCACCTTCAGCAGCAACGGCAAGTCATTGCGCGAGTCGGAATAGAAACTCGCTCCTTCCAGGTTCTCTTCTTCCTGATCCAGCCACTCCAGCAAGCGGGTGATCTTGCCCTCGCGGTAGGTCAGCACGCCTTCGGTACGCCCGGTGTAAACCCCGTTCGCCACTTCCAGGTCGATCGCCAGGAATTCATCGATCCCCAGCCGCGCCGCGATCGGCCCCACCAGGTGATTGCCCGAGGCGGAGATCACCAGGATGCGGTCGCCTTGCCGACGGTGTTCGGCAATCACCCGGCAGGCATCGCTGAAGATGATCGGCTCGATGACATCCTCGACCCACGGCTCCACCAGATGCTCGACTTCCTCCGGCGAGCGCCCTGCCAGCGGTTCCAGGCTGAAGGCCATGTAGTCCTCCATGGCCAGGTGACCCTTGCCGTAGGCCTCCATCAGATCATGGTCGCGGCGCAGGAAGGATTCGCCGTCGACCCAGCCCAGGCGGGCCATCTGCTCGCTCCACAGCGAGGCGCAGTCGCCGTGGATCAGGGTTTCGTCGAGATCGAAGATCGCTAAAGCCATTCAAGAAAACTCCCGTTCACCCCTACGCGACTTCGCGCAGGGCAGTTGGATCGATCGACAAGGATACCCGTTGTCCGTCCGGATAGAGATCGGCAGAAGAGCGGTTGAGCACGTCCACCAGCAATTCCACGCCGCGGGCCTCGACCCGGTAGCGAATGATGTTGCCGAGCAGGCTGTGGCTGCGCACCTGGCCGTCCAGCGTGCCGGAAAGGCTCAGGGCGATGGCTTCCGGGCGGATCGCCAGGCGGCTGTGTACCGGGCGCTCCAGCAGACGGCTGGCACTCTCGGCATCGAGCAGGTTGTAGTTGCCGATGAAGCCGGCGGCGAAGGCATCCACTGGTGCGGTGTAGAGGGTCTCGGCGTCACCGCTCTGGACGATCTTGCCCTGGTTCATCAGGAAGATGCGGTCGGACATGGTCAGTGCTTCTTCCTGGTCATGGGTGACGAACACCGTGGTCAGCCCCAGCTCGCGCTGGATGCCGCGGATCTGCTCGCGCAGGTGCTTGCGGATACGTGCGTCGAGGGCCGACAGCGGCTCGTCGAGCAGCAGCAGGCGCGGGCGGGTCACCAGCGAGCGGGCCAGGGCCACGCGCTGGCACTGGCCGCCGGACAACTGGTGCGGGTAGCGGCTGGCGAAGTCATGCAGTTCGACCATGCGCAGGGCCTCGTCGACCCGGGTGTGGCTGTCCTGGCCAGTGACCTTCTGCATGCGCAGGCCAAAGGCGACGTTCTGCGCCACGGTCATGTTGGGGAACAGCGCGTAGCTCTGGAACACCATGCCGATCCCGCGTTTCTGCGGGCTCTGCGGCACCAGGTCGTGGCCGTCGAGGAGGATCTGGCCGCTGTCCACCGGGGTCAGCCCGGCGATGCAGCGCAGCAGGGTCGATTTGCCACAGCCGGACGGGCCGAGCAGGGTGATGAACTCGCCGCGGGCGATGGTGAAGTTGATGTCCTTGAACACCGGGCTGCCGGCGTAGGTCTTTTCCAGGTTCTGGATGCTGACGAAGCTCATTTCAGGTCTTGTCCTTGTTCAGGCGGTTGGCTGCCCAGGTCAGCACCAGCACGAAGAGGAAGTAGGAAATCACCAGGGCGCTGTTGAAGTGCCCGCTGCTGTTGCGCATGTTGTTCAGGTACACCTGCAGGGTCTCGTAGCGGGTGCCCACCAGCAGGTTGGCGAAGACGAACTCGCCGAAGAGGAAGGAGAACGACAGCAGCAGGGCCACCATCAGGCCCTTGCGCAGGTTCGGCAGGACGACCAGGAATGCCGCCTGCCAGGTGCTGGCGCCGAGCAGTTGGGCGGCGTCCATCAGGTCGCGCAGGTTGATCGCCTGGAGGTTGTTGGTGATCGCCCGGTACATGAACGGCAAGGCCACGGTGAAGTAGCAACCGATGAGGATCCATGGCGTGCCGACCATGGCCATCGGCCCGGAGCCATAGAGTTGCAGCAGGCCCACCGAAGACACCACCGGCGGCACCGCGAAGGGCAGCAGGATAAGGATGTTCATCAGTCCGTCGAGCTTGGGGAAGTGGTAGTGCACGACGAACAGCAGCGGCAGGATCAGCACCACCGACAGCAGCAGGGCGCCGACGCAGACCAGCAGCGACTGGGCGAAGGCGGTGAGGAAGCGCGGGTCGCTCCACAGCGCCAGGTACCACTTGAAGGTCAGCCCGCTGGGCAGCAGGCTCGCCGACCAACTGGTGGCCAGGGAATAGAGCAGGGTGCCGGCCAGCGGCAGGAGCAGGATCAGGAACAGCACCCACACCACCAGGCGGTGGTACAGGGCGCTGCGGCCAGGTTCAGCGCGCGACATGGTAGCTCCTCTTCAGCAGCCATTGGTGGACCAGGGTCACCAGGGTCATCAGGCCGACGAGGATGATCGCCAGGGCGCTGGCCAGGTTCGGGTCCAGGGAAATGTCACCGGCCACCAGGGCGGCGATGCGGATCGGCAGCACGTTGAAGTTGCCGGTGGTCAGGGCGTAGACCGTGGCGTAGGCGCCGAGAGCGTTGGCCAGGAGGATGACGAAGGTACCCAGCAGCGCCGGGGTCAGCACCGGCAGGCCGATATGGCGCCAGTATTGCCAGGCATTGGCGCCGAGCAGCGCGGCGGACTCGCGCCAGTCTTCGCGCAGGGCGTCGAAGGCCGGGTAGAGCAGGAGCACGCCGAGGGGAATCTGGAAATAGGTGTAGAGGATGATCAACCCGGTCTTGGAATACAGGTTGAAGTCCTCGATCAGCCCGGCCTGCTTCAGGGCCATGGTCAGGGCGCCGTTGAAGCCCAGCAGGATGATGAAGGCGAACGCCAGCGGCACCCCGGAGAAGTTGCTGGTCATGTTGGCGAAGGCGTTGACGAAGTCACGCAGGCGCGAGTCGACCCGTTGCAGCGAATAGCTACCGAGCACCGCGATGAGGATGCCGAACAGGCTCGACCAGAAGCTGATCTCCAGGCTGTGCTGGATCGCCTGGCGGTAGAACTTCGAGGCGAAGATCTTGCTGAAATTGTCCAGGCCCCAGCCGCTCTCGGCCTGCAGGCTGTGGATCGCCACCCAGGCCAGCGGGGCGATCTGGAAGATGATGAAGAATACGGCGAAGGGCAGCAGGCACAGCAGGGCCAGCCATTTGCCACGGGAAAACGGGTTCACGAGAGCAGCTCCCGGCAGACGGGTTTGTCATGGGCCACGCCGAGCAACTGGCAGATAGTGCCGCACAGGTCGGTTTGCAGGGGCTTGGCGTTGGGGTCGAGGCTGAAGCCGTCGCCGAAGACGAACAACGGTACGTCGCGTTCTTCAGGCAACAGGCCGTTGTGCGAGCGGTCGTTGTTCATGCCGTGGTCGGCGGTGACCAGCACCTGGTAGCCGTCGGCGAGCCAGGTAGCCAGGTAGTCGGCGAGGAGGATGTCGGCGCTGCGCGCGGTGTTGCGGTACTGGCTGCTGTCCAGGCCGTGGCGGTGCCCGGCGTCGTCGATGTTCATCGGGTGCACCAGCATGAAGCCTGGGCGGTATTTGCGTCGCAGGTACTCGGCATCGGCGAACAGGTGCGAGTCCGGGTAGTGGTCGGCGTAGTAGAACAGACCGTGCTGGATCGGCAGTTTCGGCGCGTGGGTATGGCGGTCGCGCACCGGGTCGAACGGCGTGCGGTTGTACAGTTCGCTGACCCAGTGGTAGGCCGCCGCAGCGGTGCCGATTCCGCCCTCGCGGGCATAGTGGAAGATGCTGCGCTGGTTGGACAGGCGCGACACCTGGTTGTGCACGATGCCGCTGTCGATCGGCGGCACGCCGGTAAGAATGCATTCGTACAGCGGGCGGGACAGGGCCGGCAGTTCGCATTCGAGGCGATACAGGGCGGCGCGGTCGGCCTCGACCCAGGCGTGCAGGTGGCCCATGGCGTGGTGGGCGACCTGGTGGTTGAGGCCGTCGAGCAGGACCAGGATGACTTTGTGGTTCATGAAGGGCTCCGGGGACCGTGTGTGCAGCATCGCTGGCAAGCCAGCTCCCACAGGGATCGCGTGCACCGCCGAACCTGTGGGAGCTGGCTTGCCGGCGATTGGGCCTCACTCCATCTCGATGATGACCTGCTCCTGCCACTTCTGCGGCAGTGCCTTGGAGGTCGCTTCCCACGCCGCCGCATCCTTGATCGGCTGGGCTGCGCGGTACTGCTCGTTCGGCAGCAGCTTGGCCTGTACCTCGGCCGGCAGCTTCAGGTGTTCGGCGCGGATCGGGCGGGCGTGACCGATGGCCAGGTTGGTCTGGCCAGCATCGCTGAAGATGTACTCACGAGTCAGCTTGGCCGCGTTCGGGTGCTTGGCGTACTTGTTGATGATGGTGGTGTAGCCGGAGATCACCGAGCCATCCGACGGGATCAGTACTTCGAAGCGTTTCGGATCGATCTGCTCGCGGTAGCTCAGGCCGTTGAAGTCCCAGACCACGCCGACTTCCACTTCACCTTTCTCCAGGGTCTGGATGGTCGGGTTGGCCAGCGACAGGCGCTTCTGCTGGGCCAGCTTGGTGAACAACTGAAGGCCCGGCTCGATGTTCTTCTCGTCGCCCTTGTAGGCGATGGCTGCGGCCAGTACGCCGTTGGCGGCCTGGGCAGCGGTACCGACGTCACCGATGGCGACCTTGTACTTGCCCTTTTCCAGGTCATGCCAGGTTTTCGGAATGTCTTCTTCTTTCACCAGTTGCTTGTTGACGATGAAGGCGATGGTGCCGGTATAGGCCAGCGCCCAGTGACCGTCCTTGTCCTTGGCCCAGTCCGGGACCTGGTCCCAGGTGCTCGGCTTGTACGGCTGGGTCACGCCCTTGCTCACCGCGATCGGGCCGAAGGCGGCGCCGACGTCGCCGATATCGGCGCTGGCGTTGTCCTTCTCGGCGTCGAACTTGGCCACTTCCTGGGCCGAGCTCATGTCGGTGTCCATGTGCTTGAGGCCGTATTTGCTGGCCAGGTCGGCCCAGGTCCCCTTCCAGTTGGCCCAGGCGTCAGGCATGCCGACGCTGTTCACGGTGCCTTCCTTGCGGGCGGCGTCTTCCAGGGCTTTGAGGTCGGCATCGGCGGCGAACGCCGAGTGTGACAGGGCAATGCTCGCGCCTAACAGAGAGGCCAGGAAAAGCTGTTTCATCCGAAGCTCCTTAATGGGTGCCTTGCACAACATGAGAGGTGGGGCGTGTTGTTTTCGGTTGGTCTAGGTCAGCAATACCTGAGCCAAGGTAGGCGTCTTGCGTGACAGTTTGATGTCGATGAACGGCGTCCCGGCTCGCCAACTGACCCTGGAAATACAGCGTAGTCCACCCTGAACAGCCCGGAGGACGGGGCTTTCGCCGTTACAAAAGGTGACCGTTCGGCGCCCGTGTCATCTGGCGTTCATCTGCGTTGCCTAAGCTCAAGGGGTTTTTCCGGCACGGCATTTGCGCACCATTGCGGTACCGATGCGAAGCTGGACTAGTCCAGAAAGGAAACCTTTGATGCACGCACTGGCGCCCCGCGCAGTTACATCGATCTGCCATGCCCTGCAGGAGCAGATCGAGCACGGCCTGCTTCCGCCGGGAGGCAAGCTGCCGGCTGAGCGCAAGCTCAGCGAAGTGTTCGACACCACCCGCATCACCCTGCGCGAAGCACTGGTGCAACTGGAGGCCCAAGGCCTGATCTACCGCGAGGAACGTCGTGGCTGGTTCGTCGCGCCGGAGCGCCTGACCTATGACCTGATCCAGCGTAGCCACTTCCACGCCATGGTGCGTGACCAGGGCCGCACGCCGTCCACCGAACTGCTTTCTGCGCGGCTGCAGCCGGCGGCTGCGGCGATCTGCGCGCGGCTGCAACTGCCGGCGCTGTCCAGTGTGATCCAGATCTGTCGCCTGCGGCGCATCGACGCGCGCGCGGTGCTGTACGCCGAGCACTACCTGAATCCGGAGTACTTTCCCGGCATCCTCGACCACGACCTCGGCCAGTCGCTGACCGAGATCTATGACCGCCATTACCGGATCCAGTACGGAAGAGTGCGTTTCGAGATTCTGCCGACCGCCTTGCCGGTGGCGGCGGCGTCGGCGCTGAAGGTGTCGCCGGGCAGCGCGGGCCTGCACATCACCCGGGTCAACAGCGACCAGGATGGGCGCCTGATCGACTGCGACCTGGAGTACTGGCGGCACGATGCGATCCGCATCCGTGCCGATGCCGGTTAACCCTTCTCGCTGCCGCCCCCGGCAGTGATCACCTGCACTGAAAGGCGAGGGGTGGCGAGGTCCAGGCCGGCCTCGTCGAGCTGGCGCTTGAGTGCCAGATTGAAGGCCCGCGACACTTCCCACTGCTTGATCGGTGCGGTCTTGAAGCGTGCGCGCAGCACCGCCGAGCCGGACTCGAAGCTTTCCACGCCCTGGAACTCCAGCGGCGACCAGATATTGCGTCGCTGCAACGGGTCGCTGCGCATCTTTTGCCCGACATCGCGGACCAGGGCGATGGCCTGGTCGATGTTCATGGTATAGGGAATGGCTATGCGGAAGATCGCGTAGCCGAACTCGCGGGAGTAGTTCTTGATGCTCTTGATCTCGCTGAACGGGATGGTGTGCACGATGCCGTCGATGTCGCGCAGGCGCACGGTGCGGATGGTCAGGCCCTCGACGGTGCCCAGGTGGCCGCCGACATCGACGTAGTCGTCGATGGCCAGGGAGTCCTCGATGATGATGAACAGCCCGGTGATCAGGTCGGCCACCAGGGACTGTGCGCCGAAGCCGATGGCCAGGCCGATGACGCCGGCACCGGCGAGCAGCGGGGTGACGTTCATGCCCATGTTGGCCAGGGCGACGATCAGGCCGATGATGAAGATGGCCACGAACAGCACATTGCGGATCAGCGGCATCATGGTCTGCGCGCGGGCGTTGGCCAGGCCCTTGCGCGAGCGGGTCAGGGCGTGATGCACGGCGGTGTCGGCGAGGATCCACACCAGCCAGGCGGCGATCAGGGTGCCGGCGAGCCCGGCCAGGCGCATCGCCACTTCATGGCCTTCGCCCTCGGCGAAGCCGACCAGCGAGAAGCCCCAGACCCGCAGGCCCAGCTCGATGAACGCCAGCCACACTGACAGGTGCACCAGGGTGTAGGCGAAGCTGCGCAGGCGTTCGGCGTAGACTGCCTGGCGCCGATTGGCGCGGCGCGGCTTGAGCGCGTGGCGGCGCACCAGGCCGTTGATCACCATGCACAGGATCACCAGCACGGTGCACATCAGCGACTGGCGCAGCGCGGTGCTGGTATCGCCGGCGGAGACGAAGGTGGCGAACAGGGAGATGGCCACCAGCACCAGGGCCGGCAGGTACCAGAAGGTGCCGAGGACTTCGATGGTGTCGCTCAGGGCGCGGCGCTTGAGGCGGTGGGCCAGCGGCTGGTTGCGGATCAGGTGGGCGATGGGGCGGCGGAAGCGCAGGATGAACAGCGCCGTGGACAGCGCCGCCAGCACGTTGGCCAGGGTCGCCAGGGCGTGGGCCAGGTGGGTACCGAGGGCGAGGTACAGGCGTGGGTCGTTCATCGCCTCGCCGAAGGCGGCGAAGCTGCCGATCAGCCACAGCGGACGGAAGGCCTGGTGCCGCAGGATATGCAAGGCGCGATGGCGGTGCGGGCCGTCGAGCAGGGAAAAGGCGATCACGCAGATGGCCGAGAACAGCGTGCCGACCACCAGTGCATAGGCCAGGACCATGGCCATCGACTTGCCCAGCGACGAGGGCAGGGCGAAGCTCAGGTACACGGTGATCACCAGCGCCACCAGCCAGGGCCCGAGCTTGCGCAGGGCGAAGCGCACCAGGTCCCAGGTGCGCGGGTGCTGGGGCAGTTCCTCGGTCAGGCCGAACTTCACCCGCAGGCGATGGCTGGCCCAGTTCAGGGCGTAGGCCAGCAAGCTCCACAGGGCGATGATGGCGATGAAGCCGAAGAGCAGGCCCGGTAGCTGCTGGACCGGTACCTTGAGTGCGGCCAGCTCGATCTGCGCCAGCTCCATCTCGTCGGACCAGCGCTTGAACGGGCTGGCCTCGCCGCTGAACTGCTTTTCCAGCTCGGCGAGGGTGCCGCCGATCAGGCCCAGTACGCCCTGTTCCGGCGTCGGCTGGGCCTGGCGGGTGCTGTCGCGGAGTTTCTTCAGGTCGTTGAGCAGGCGCGTGCGCTGCTGGTCGTTTTCCAGGGTGGTGATGACTTCGTCGAGTGACTTGCCCAGCGGTTCGCTGGCTTGCGCCTGGGCCGGGGCGCTGCCGCCGAGCAGGCTGGGCAGACCGGCGGCCTGGGCCTGGGCGGCGAGGCCGGAAAGAAGCAGCAGAAAGGCGAGAACACGCAGGAAAGCAGGCACCGGACGATCAACCTCGAACACATGATCGGCGCAGTGTAGAGCATTTCTCAGGCAAGTTTTTCCAGGATCTTCCACACCATGATGCCGAGGATCGACAACATGCCGAGCCACATCAGCAGCACGCCCCAGTTGCGCTCGCGGTTGCTGAAGCCGATGGTCAGCAGGATCAGGCCGGCCAGCACCGGGAGGAACATCGATTGAAACGCAGACATGCGCAAGGTCCTTCTTCTTCCTCGGAAAGGTCACGCAAGAGCATAGGCGCAAAACGAGCGAAGCGGCTTGATCGGCATCACGGATCGGGAAAAGGGCGGGGGCTGCAAAGCAGCCCCAAACCTGACTTACGGCAGCTCGCGGCTGCGATAGAAGGCGGTCAATACCTTGACCAGGTGAGCGAGGTCCTGGCTGCCGCACAGCTCGCGGATCGAGTGCATGGCGAAGGTCGGCAGGCCTATGTCGACGGTGCGCACGCCGAGGTGGCTGGCGGTGATCGGGCCGATGGTCGAGCCGCAGCCCATGTCGCTGCGCACCACGAAGCTCTGTACCGGGACTTCCTCGGCCATGCACAGGTGGCGGAAGAAACCGGCGGTTTCGCTGTTGGTGGCGTAGCGCTGGTTGTTGTTGACCTTGATCACGGGACCTGCGTTGAGCTTGGGCCCGTGGTTGCCGTCGTGCTTGTCGGCGTAGTTGGGGTGCACGCCGTGGGCGTTGTCCGCCGAGACCAGCAGCGAGCGCTGGATGGTGCGCACGTACTCGTCGCCGTCCGGCAGCAGGCGCTGCAGGGTCTGTTCCAGCATCGGGCCGTCGGCACCGCAGGCCGAGCAGGAGCCGACTTCCTCGTGGTCGGTACACACCAGCACGCTGGTTTCGTCGCTGTCGGCAGCGAGCAGGGCCTGCAGGCCGGCGTAGCAGGACAGCAGGTTGTCGAGGCGCGCGCCGGCGATGAACTCGCCGTGCAGGCCGACCAGGGCGGCGTCTTGTGTGTCGTAGAAGCTCAGTTCGTAGTCCAGCACCACGTCGGCGTTGAGGCCGTGTTCGCGGGCCAGTTGCTCGGTGAGCAGGGCGCGGAAATCGACGCGCTCGTCGCCGGCGACCTGGGCCAGGATCGGTGGCAGTTCGGTCTGCGGGTTGATCGCCCACCCTTCGTTGGCGGTGCGGTTGAGGTGGATCGCCAGGTTGGGGATCACAGCGATCGGCAGCTTGAAGTCCACCAGGGCGCTTTCCACCTTGCCGTCACGGCGGAAGGTGACACGGCCGGCCAGCGACAGGTCGCGGTCGAACCACGGTGCGAGCAGGGCGCCGCCGTAGACTTCCACACCCAGTTGCCAGAAACCATGGCGTTGCAGCTCTGGCTGCGGCTTGACCCGCAGGCACGGACTGTCGGTGTGGGCGCCGACCAGGCGGATGCCGTCGAGCAGCGGGGAATGGCGGCCGAGCTTGATGGCGATGATCGAGGAATCGTTGCGGGTCAGGTAGTAGCGACCACCGGGCACCGTGGCCCAGCTGTCGCGCTCGTCCAGGCGCTGGTAGCCGGCCGCTTCGAGGCGCTGGGCCAGGCTGGCGGTGGCGTGGAAGGGCGTTGGGGAGGCTTTGAGGAATTCAATCAGGCCTTGGTTCAGGGCGTCGCGCATAAGTCACTCCAGACAGCAGTGGGCGCGAGTTTAGCGCAGATGGTCTGGGAGCGACATGGCCGGATCCGAGGGTGATGCTGATGGCCTAATCGCTGGCAAGCCAGCGATCGGGGTCACCTCAGAACGGCGCCGGGCACTCGAACTTCAGGCGCTCACCCGTCACCGGGTGGGTGAAGCTCAGCATCGAGGCATGCAGGCACAACCGCTCATGGGCCGCCAGCGCCTCGGGATTGGCGTACAGGCGATCACCCAGCAACGGATGCCCGATCGACAGCATATGCACGCGCAACTGGTGCGAGCGCCCGGTGATCGGTGTCAGCTCGACTCGGCAATGATCGCCACGGCGCTCGACGATGCGCCAGAAGGTCAGGGCATGCTTGCCCTGCTCGTGATCCACCACATGCCGTGGCTTGGTCGGCGGGTCGTAGCGCAGCGGCAGGTCGATGCTGCCGCTGTCCCGCGCCGGTTGGCCCCAACACAGCGCGGTATAGGCCTTCTCGGTCTCGCGGTCGTGGAACTGGCGCGACAGCTCGCGGTGGCTGTCGGCGTCGCGGGCGAGGAGGATGATCCCCGAGGTTTCCCAGTCCAGGCGATGGACGATCAGGGCGTCGGGATAACCGTTTTCCTGCAGGCGGGTGATCAGGCAGTCCTTGT
This sequence comes from Pseudomonas sp. Con_6, assembly GCF_059379395.1. Taxonomy (NCBI): domain Bacteria; kingdom Pseudomonadati; phylum Pseudomonadota; class Gammaproteobacteria; order Pseudomonadales; family Pseudomonadaceae; genus Pseudomonas; species Pseudomonas sp. Con_6. Next base: position 1,795,070 of record NZ_CM182011.1, read on the forward strand.
TGTCCTCGGCCCGGCCGGGCACGGAGAGCAGCAGGGTGGGTTTGTTGATCACCAGGATGGCGTCATCCTGGTACAGGATTTCGACGTTGGACAACGGCATTGCGTGTTCTCTGCAAACGCCAACGGCGACGGTCAGGTCCAGGCTCTGCAGCCTGGCCCCGGCCGTCGCCGTGGCAGGTGACCCGGGACGCTTCAGGTGCGTTCGGGCAGGGTGATGTTGAGTTCGAGAATCGAGCAGCTGCCCTGGTTCTCCAGCGCCACCTGCACGTCATCGTTGCCGATGTTGACGTACTTGCGGATCACTTCCAGCAGTTCCTGTTGCAGCGCCGGCAGGTAGTCCGGGGTGCTGCGCTGTCCGCGCTCGTGCGCCACGATGATCTGTAGACGCTCTTTCGCCACCGACGCGGAACTCTGTTTTTTGCTGGCACGAAAGAAGTCAAAAAGGTTCATGGGTCAATTGCCTCCAAACAGGCGCTCGAAGAATCCCTTCTTCTGTACGTCGAGGAACCGGTGTTCCACGGTTTTGCCCAGCAGGCGGTCGACCGTGTCGCTGTAGGCCTGGCCAGCATCGCTCTGGTCGTCGAGGATGACCGGGACGCCCTGGTTGGAGGCCTTGAGCACGGCCTGGGATTCGGGAATGACACCCAGCAGCGCGACGGAGAGGATTTCCTTGACGTCTTCGACGCCCAGCATCTCGCCCTTGCTCACGCGCTCGGGGTGGTAACGGGTGATCAGCAGGTGTTCCTTGATCGGGTCTTCGTTGCGCTCGGCGCGGCGCGACTTGCTGGCCAGCAGGCCGAGCATGCGGTCCGAGTCACGCACCGAGGAGACTTCCGGGTTGGTCACGACGATGGCTTCGTCGGCGAAGTACATCGCCAGGTGCGCACCCTTCTCGATGCCGGCGGGGGAGTCGCAGACCACGTAGTCGAAGGTTTCCTTCAGTTCCATCAGGACCTTCTCGACGCCTTCCTGGGTCAGGGCGTCCTTGTCGCGGGTCTGGCTGGCTGCCAGTACGTACAGGTTTTCCAGGCGCTTGTCCTTGATCAGGGCCTGCTGCAGGTTGGCTTCGTTGTTGACGACGTTGACGAAGTCGTACACCACGCGGCGTTCGCAGCCCATGATCAGGTCGAGGTTACGCAGGCCGACGTCGAAGTCGACGATCACAGTCTTGTGCCCGCGCAGCGCGAGGCCGGTACCGATGGCGGCACTGGTGGTGGTCTTGCCCACACCACCCTTGCCGGAAGTCACCACGAGAATCTTGGCCAAGGTGTATCACCCCTAAAAATGATGAAAATGGACGCGTGGTCCCAAAATACAAAAAACGGCAACTAACTGATGAAGTTGCGCGGAAAATGGCGGCAGTATCCGTTAAAGGCGGGTGATGTTCAACACGTCACCGGACAGGCTGACCTGCACCCCGGCGCCCCACAGCGGATCGCGTCGCAGGTCTTCGGATACCTTGTACTGCCCGGCGATGGAGACCAGCTCGGCGGTCATCTGCTGGCAGAAGATCCGCGCCTTGGTATTGCCTTTTATGCCCGCGAGGGCGCGACCGCGCATTGGCCCGTACACATGGATGTTGCCATCGGCGAGAAGTTCCGCGCCCGGGCTGACCGCCGACACCACGACCAGATCGCCTCCCTGAGCATAGATCTGCTGGCCGCCGCGTACAGGCGAGGTGATGATCTTTGTCGGGCGCACCGTCGGCTCAGGCGGCGGAGGCGGTGGCGCGGGTGCCGGCTCGGGCTTTTTCACCGGCTCGATTTCCACCGGGTCCACCGGCCGTTCGCGGGCGCCGGATGGCGGCAGCACCGGCAGGTCGATGGCGATGGCGGCGGCGATGTCCTCGATGCGGCTGGCGCGGATGGCCAGGGTGCGCAGGCCGTGCTGGCGGCAGATGCGCATCATGCCGGGCAGGTCGACGCTGCCTTCGCCGGCCGGCAGCTTGTCCAGCGCCAGCACCAGCGGCGTGTTGCTGAAGAAGTTGGGCGCCTGGGCCACCTTGGCCGCCAGCTGCCGGTCGAGTCCATCGAGGTCGTTCCGGGCAAGCTCCAGCACGGTGATGGCGAGCATGCTGCCCTTGAGCTGGAACACGGGGGCTTGGTCTGGCGTCTGGCTTTGGCTCATGGTCTGCGTCGAGGCGGCTTTGTTGCGAAAAGTGCCCAGACTTATAACGAGAACGCCGGTTAGCCGCAACCCACGTGGAACCGTTGTAGAATGCCCGGCCTTTTTCTTTCCGGAATCTTTAATGGATCGCCCGCGTTTTCAACCTCGTTTCCTGCACCCGCGTTTCTGGCCACTGTGGCTGGGGCTCGGCTTGCTGTGGCTGATCGTGCAGCTGCCATACCCGGTTTTGCTGGGGATCGGTCGTGCCCTCGGTGCCGTGATGTACCGCGTCGCCGGTTCCCGGCGGGCAATCGCGGCGCGCAACCTGGAACTGTGCTTCCCGGAGTTGCCGTCCGTCGAGCGGACCCGCCTGCTCAAGGAAAATTTCGCCTCCACCGGCATCGCCTTCTTCGAAATGGCCATGAGTTGGTGGTGGCCAAAGGCCCGTCTGGCGCGTCTGGCGCACATCGAGGGCCTGGAGCACCTTCAGGCGGCGCAACGTGATGGCCAGGGTGCCATCCTGATGGCCTTGCATTTCACCACCCTGGAGATCGGCGCGGCGCTGCTCGGTCAGGTGCACACCATCGACGGCATGTACCGCGAGCACAAGAACGCCCTGTTCGACTGGGTCCAGCGCCGCGGTCGCGAGCGCCACAATCTCGACTCGCTGGCGGTGGAGCGCGAGGATGTGCGCGGCATGCTCAAGCTGCTGCGTTCTGGTCGCGCCATCTGGTACGCACCGGACCAGGACTACGGCGCCAAGCAGAGCCTGTTCGTACCGTTGTTCGGCATCCAGGCGGCGACGGTCACCGCCACCACCAAGTTCGCCCGCCTGGGCAAGGCTCGGGTGATTCCTTTCACCCAGGAGCGTCTGGCCGACGGTAGCGGCTATCGCCTGGTGATCCACCCGCCGTTGGCGGATTTCCCCGGTGAGACCGAGGAAGCCGACTGCCTGCGCGTCAACCAGTGGATCGAGCAGGCCCTGCGCGAATGCCCCGAGCAGTACCTGTGGGCGCACCGGCGCTTCAAGTCGCGCCCGCCCGGGGAGCCGAAGCTGTACAAGAAGTAGCCACGGTTCATCGTCAATCCAGGGAGTACGCGCATGGCAGCAGCAGAACCGGTCACCGGCCTGATCCTTTCCGGCGGCGGTGCCCGTGCCGCTTATCAGGTCGGGGTCCTGGCGGGCATCGCCGACCTGCTGCCGCACGGCGCGGCCAATCCCTTCCCGGTGATTGTCGGTACCTCGGCCGGAGCGATCAATGCGGTGACCCTGGCCAGTGGCGCGTTGCAGTTCGCCGAGGCGATCCGCCGCCTCACCGCGTTCTGGCAGGGCTTTCGCAGCCACCAGGTGCTGCGCAGCGACTGGCCCGGCGTGGTGCGCCAAGCCAGTCGCTTCGTCGGTCACAGCCTGCTCGGCCTGGGCCGGCAGGTGCCAGTGGCGTTGCTCGACAGTTCGCCGTTGCGCGGCCTGCTCACCGAGCATCTGGACCTCGGCGGGATCGGCCATGCCATCGAGCAGAAGCACCTGCGCGCGGTGGCGGTGACCGCGTTCGGCTACGAGTCGGGGCAGGCGGTGACCTTCTATCAGGGGCGTGGCGCCATCGACCCCTGGCTGCGTCATCGCCGCATTGGCCTGCCGACGCGGCTGAGCATCGAGCACCTGTTGGCCAGCTCGGCGATCCCGCTGCTGTTCGCGCCGGTCAAGCTGGGGCATGAGTACTACGGGGATGGCGCGGTGCGCCAGTCGGCGCCGATCAGCCCGGCGCTGCATCTGGGGGCCAATCGCATCCTCGTGGTAGGGGTCAGCGGCAACCCGCGAGGGCCGGCGGACACCATGCCCCATGCGCGGGTCTACAGTGGGCAGCCGCCGAGCCTTGCGCAGATCGGCGGACACCTGCTCAACAGCACCTTCATTGACAGCCTGGAAGATGACCTGGAGTTGCTTCAGCGGCTCAATCACCTCAGCCATCTGATCCCCACGCAGGAACGGCCGCAGCGCCTGGGGCTGGCGCCGGTGGAGGTGCTGGTGGTCGCGCCGAGCCAGCCACTGGACGAGATCGCGGCACGTCATCGGCGCGAGTTGCCGGCGGCATTGCGCCTGTTCCTGCGCGGGCCGGGGGCGACGAAGACGAGTGGGGCGGGGGTGCTCAGTTACCTGTTGTTCGAGGCGGGGTATTGCAGCGAGTTGATCGAGCTGGGACGGCGGGATGCGCTGGCCAAGAGTGCCCAGCTTCGCGGGTTCCTGGGCTTACCGGGAAACCACGCCTGAATCGTGATGCGTTGTTGTCTGGCCTGACGTAATCGCTGGCTTGCCAGCGATGGCGATGGTGAATCCACCATCGCAGCGTCAGTCACTCGGCAATCTGCAGCTTGCGCGACTCGGTATAGACGTACCGCACCTTCTCGTACTCGAACGGCGAGTTCATCTGTCCATAGCGGAAGTTGGTGGTGTAGCGCTTGTCGATGGCGCGCAGTACCCAGATTTCCGGGTGGTCGCTGCTGACCTCGGCGACATTGAGGAAGTTGATCTGGTTCTCCGCACCGTAGTCCACCACCAGCCCACCGGTATCACGCAGGTTCGACGGACCGAGGATCGGCAGCACCAGATACGGCCCCGCTGGCACGCCATAGACCCCCAGGGTCTGGCCGAAGTCCTCGTTCTGCTTGGGCAGGCCCATCTTCGCCGCCGGGTCCCACAAGCCGAACACGCCGATGGTGGTGTTCAGCAGCAGGCGTCCGGTGATCTCCATGGAGCGCTTGCCTTTGAATTGCAGCAGGCTGTTGAGCAGGTTGGGCACATCGCCCAGGTTGCTGAAGAAGTTGCTCACGCCACTGCGCAGGAATTCGGGTGTGACGTAGCGGTAGCCGTTGACCACCGGCAGGAACACCCATTGGTCGAAACGGTAGTTGAAGTGATAGACCCGGCGATTCCACGACTCCAGCGGGTCGTAGACTTCGAGCGCGTCGAGGGTCGCCCGCTCGAACTCGCGCTGGTCCAGCCCGGGGTTGAACTTGAGCTCCTTCAGTGGCTCGGTGAAGCCGTCGGTGTCGAGGGCACTGGCCGCCGGGGCGGGCTCGTCGGCGAAGGCCGGCGCAGCGGCCAGCAGCAGGGCGGTGATCAGCAGGCGTTTAACCACGGAAGAACTCCAGCATGGCGTCGCTGTTGACGCGGTAGTTGAGGTTGCCGCAATGGCCGCCATGGGGATAAAGGGTCAGCCGGTCGCCGAAGGTCTTGCGCAGGAAACCGATGTCGCCGGGGCCGAGGATCACGTCGTCGGCGTTGTGCATCACGGCGATCTTCGGCGTCTTGCTCAGGTAGTCCTGCAGAGCGTAGAGGCTGACCTGGTCGATCAGTTGCAGCAGGCTGCCGCCATCGGTGCGGGCGCGCCACATGGGAATCACCTGCTCGGTCAGGTAGCAGTCGAAATCGCATTGCAACGCGCGTTTGAAGAACGGCGTGAGGCTGCTGCCCTCGGTGATCGGGAATTTCGGCGGAATGATCAGGCCGCGGCGGTTGATCAGGTCCGAGGTAAAGGCGATGTCGGCGGCGGAGAAGCGGAACGAGCTGCCAATGAGCATGGCCATCTGTTCGTTGGACAGGTGCTGGCGGGACTGCTGGAAGTCGTAGAGCAGGGCGTCATTGAGGTCGATGTAGCCCTTCTGCTGGAAGTAGCGGGTCAGCTTGTTGAGCACCAGTTCGTAGAAGTTGGTGTGGCTGTTGACGCCCTTGACCTCGGTCTGCACCAGGCGGTCGAGGTTGGTGATCGAGGTGTACAGGTTCACCGGCGGATTGAGCAGCAGCACGCGCTTGAAGTTGAAGCTGCGCCGGGTCTCGTCGAGATGGGCGACGAAAGCCGCGTCGAGAGCGCCGAGGCTGTAGCCGCTGAGGTAGAACTCCTTTACCGGCAGGCGCGGATGCTGGGCGCGCACGCCTTGCATGACCCGGTACAGGTCCTCGGCGTCCTCGCTGCTGATCCCCGGTGTGGCGAAGCGCGAAGCGGCGCTCATAAAGTCGTAGCTGGTCGGTGAGGACAGCTGCACCACATGGAACCCGGCCTTGTAGTAGAGGCGCTTGAGGTACTCGTTGATGCTCGCGTTGTACGGTGCGCCGGTGCCAGCGATCAGGAAGATCAGCGGCGCCTCGTGGTCCTGGCGCGCCAGGCGGTAGGTCAGCTTCTTCACTGGCCAGAAGTTGTCCGGCAGGATGAATTCGCGCTCGGGACGCATGTTCAGGGTGTAGTCGTTCTGGGTGATGTCATCGTCCGTGGGCAGCTCGGGACGCAGGTCCGGCGGCGTGGTGGCGATGGTCGCCTCGAAGGGGTTGGTCAGTGGATAGCCATAGGTGGCGGCATCGATATCCGCCGCCGCCGCGGCCGCACTCAGCAGTAGGCTGCCCAGCAGGGCAGCGAGGCGCAGTGGTCGAAACATGACGGATCCCCGGAAAAAGACAAAAAACGCATTGCACCCTAGGACACTTGTGTGACGGAAGAAGTTGCCAAGTGCCACTGTCTTTGTTGTCCCGGATGTTGCCGCGCCCGACGCAAAGGCTGCAACAACGGGTTGCATTTCTCTCCGGGTTAAAAATAGTCGAGGTGGGCGCTTTCGCCTTGCGCAGACGGCCTGAGGGATTATGCTGGCCACCGATTTTTCTGACTTTGGAGTACCCCATGTCCCAGCGTTTGCCGCTGATCGCCTTGCTGCTGTTCATTCCGCTCTGGCTGGCCGCCAGCTATGGCGTGCGCTACGGCTTCATGGAGGACCCGCAGTGGGTCGGGGTCTGTGCGGGGCAGGTGCAGGTTTGGGAGTGCGGGGTGCGCTCGACCCTGGGGTTGACCATTCACTTCCGCATTCTGGCGTGGGTTGCCCTGGGGCTGGCCGTGGTCGCCAGCTTCGTGCCGCGGCGGCCGGGGTGGTGGCTGGCGGTGCTGGCGCTGGTGGCGGGGATTCCGGCGTTGGTGCTGTATACGGCGAGTATCGCGGTGTTCGCGGTGGTGCTGGCGGGGTTGAGGCTGGTCCGGAAGGCTTGAGGGTGACCTTGCTGGCCTCATCGCGGGCAACGCCCGCTCCCACAGGTTTTGTGTCCGACGCGGACATTGTGGGAGCGGGCGTTGCCCGCGATGAGGCCCGAAAGACTTACCGGGTCCTCAGGCATCTCCACAAGGCCGCAGCCATCGCCACGCTGACCACCGCCCACATCCAGGCCTGCTGGTTCTGTAACCCTTCCCGGTACAACTGCGGCGCAATCCCCACACCGACGATGAAGGTCAGCAACGCCACCTCCGCCCGAGGCACCCTTACCGGTCTTAGCAGATACACCAGCGCCGGCACCACGAACGCCGCACTCGGGAAGCTGCGATAACGCGGATCGAATACCAGCGCCAGCACGCTGACCGCCGCCGCGAAGCCTGCCGCCATGACCCACCAGCCCGCCCGCGCCTCCAGCCAGCCAAACACCCGCTCACGCCAGCCCTCGCGATACGCCAGGGCCAGTGCGCCATGGGCCAGTACCAGCAGGTTCAGCCCCACCAGCACCGCCACCCACAGCCATTCACCCATGAAGCGGCTGTTGGTCCGCGCCAGTTCTCCCCACAGGCCGAGGCTTGCCGCACCGATCGCCGCCAGCAGCGGCAGGGCCAGTGCATTGCGTGTCCCCCTTACCGGCCCGGCCAGCACCAGTACGCCGATAAACAGCGCCACCCCGGCGGTCAGCCACTGCGGCCACAGCGGCAGGTTGCTCACCGGCCCTTCGAGTACGCCCTTGTCCTGGCGATCTGCGTCGTACAGTCCCCAGTAGCCGCCAACCGCACCTTCGCTGGCGCGCTTCCACGGCTGGTCGAAGGCTTCGATCAGGTTGTAGTGCCAGCCATTCTTTTCGGCCATGGCCACGAAGCCACGGATGAAGCGCGCTTCGTTGACCCGGCTGGGCAGGGCGGTCTCGCGCTGGCGACCTTCGCTGGGCCAGCCGGTCTCGCCAATGAGGATGTCCTTGGGCGCGAACTTGTTGCCGAACACCTGGCGGATCTCGCCGACATGGGTCAGGGCATCGTCGATGCCGCGCGGATCGTCTTCCCAGTACGGCAGCAGGTGGATGGTCAGGAAGTCCACCGCCGGGGCGATCTGCGGATGCTGCAACCAGAATTCCCAGACATCGGCGTAGGTCACCGGCACCTGGACCTGGCTTTTCACCTGGCCGATCAGCTCGGCCAGGCGATCGCCGGTGACTTCCTTGCGCAGCAGTGTCTCGTTGCCGACGATCACCGCACGGACCACGTCCGGGTTGGCGTTGGCCGAGGCGATCAGGGCCTTGATCTCCTTGTCGGTATCCACCGGGTTGCCGTTGACCCACGCCCCCAGCATCACCTTCAGCCCGTACTTGCGGGCGATGGCCGGGATACCTTCGAGGCCGGTCATGGAATAGGTGCGGATGCACTCGAAGCGTTTCGACAGCAGCGCCAGGTCGGCGTCGATGCGCTCCGGGCGCAGGGTGAAGGGTTGGTCGAACGGCGACTGGTCCTTGTCGAACGGGGTGTAGGAGGCGCACTGCAGCTTGTGCGTGGCACTGGCGGCGTCGGGCAGCACTACCGGTTTGCCGAGCCCGTACCAGAGCCCGGCGAGGGCGAACAGGCCGAGCAGGCAGGCGAACAGGTAGGGCGGCAGCGCAAAGCGGGCAGTCGAAGGCATGGAGCGGTCCGGTGAGGCAACAAAGCCGCCAATACTACCTGCAAACGCCTGCGGATTTTTCCTTGGCATGCAAAGTTCGGACAGCTTTTGCGCAAGGCCCGGTGAACCGGGTAGATGCTGGCCAGACGGTGTCGTTTCTCGATGTTTCGAGGTCGCTGACAGAGCAGGATCATCGCGTCCCGGGGTTGATGATGGACGCCATCAGTACTCCGCTGATGCGGTCCTGGTCCAGGCTTTATGGCGTGAAGGGGGCGCCGTGCACCAGAACAAGACGTAGCCCGATCTGCGTCGGGCGCTTGACTCTATCCGTGAAGCGACAAGGGGAAGCTTTGATGAAAATGCGACGACTCCTGGGGGCGGGCACCGCCCTGGTATTGGCATTCAGCGCCGCGCAGGCGATGGCCAAGGAAGTGAGTATCGGTTATGTCGATGGCTGGTCCGATAGCGTGGCGACCACTCATGTGGCGGCCGAGGTCATCAAACAGAAGCTGGGGTACGACGTGAAACTCATGCCGGTGGCTACCGGCATCATGTGGCAGGGTGTCGCCACCGGCAAACTCGACGCCATGCTCTCCGCCTGGCTGCCGGTCACCCACGGCGAATACTGGGCCAAGAACAAGGACAACGTGGTCGACTACGGCCCCAACTTCAAGGACGCCAAGATCGGCCTGATCGTCCCTGAATACGTCAAGGCCAAATCGATCGAGGATCTCAAGACCGATACCAGCTTCAAGCAGAAGATCGTCGGCATCGACGCCGGTTCGGGTGTGATGCTCAAGACCGACCAGGCGATCAAGGACTACGACCTGACCGGCTACAAGCTGACGGCCAGTTCCGGTGCAGCGATGACGGCCGAACTGGGACGTGCAGTGAAGAAAAACGAATCCATCGCCGTGACCGGCTGGGTTCCGCACTGGATGTTCGCCAAGTGGAAACTGCGCTTCCTCGAAGACCCGAAAGGCGTGTACGGCGCCGCCGAAACCGTGAACAGCATCGGCAGCAAGGAACTGGCAACCAAGGCTCCGGAAGTCGCCGAATTCCTGAAGAAGTTCTCCTGGCAGTCGAAAGACGAGATCGGCGAGGTCATGTTGGCCATTCAAGAGGGCGCAAAGCCTGAAGCCGCCGCCAAGGACTGGGTTGCCAAGCACCCTGAGCGCGTCGCCGAATGGACCGCAAAATAATGGCCTGATGCCTCTATCCTGAACCTTTCAGGGCCGCCCCCCGGTTTTCCGGCGGGCGGCCTTGTCGTTTCCGGGTTGTTACGGCGTTCGCAAAACACTTTTACATCTAAGACTAAGGTCGTCTGGAGCGCGTTCATGGGCAGCATAAAGTGGTGACGGGTTCTACCTAATCTGTGCTGCGAGGACAAAAACAATGAACGACAGCATTTACCTCTCGATACAAAACAGCCCGCGGTTCAAGGAGCTGGTGTCAAAACGTGAGCGGTTCGCCTGGATTCTCTCGGTGATCATGCTCGGCCTGTACTCTGCCTTCATCCTCCTGATTGCCTACGGTCCCCAGTTGCTGGGCACCAAGATCAGTGCCGGCTCTTCGATCACCTGGGGCATTCCCCTCGGTGTGGGCCTGATCCTCTCGGCATTTGTGCTCACCGGCATCTACGTACGTCGTGCCAACGGTGAGTTCGACGAGCTGAACAACGCAATCCTCAAGGAGGTTCAGCAATGATCCGGCGTGTACTGGCAACCCTGGCCATCGGCGCGTTCGCACCCGCCGTCTGGGCCGCCGACGCCCTTACCGGCGAGGTACAGAAACAACCGCTGAACGTCGCGGCGATCATCATGTTCGTCGCCTTCGTCGGCCTGACCCTGTGCATCACCTACTGGGCCTCGAAGAAAAACAACTCGGCATCCGACTACTACGCCGCCGGCGGCAAGATCACCGGCTTCCAGAACGGCCTGGCGATCGCCGGCGACTACATGTCCGCGGCGTCCTTCCTGGGGATTTCCGCGCTGGTGTTCACCTCCGGCTACGACGGCCTGATCTACTCGATCGGCTTCCTCGTCGGCTGGCCGATCATCCTTTTCCTGATCGCCGAGCGCCTGCGCAACCTGGGTAAATACACCTTCGCCGACGTGGCCTCGTACCGCCTCGGGCAGAAGGAAATCCGTACCCTGTCCGCCTCCGGCTCGCTGGTGGTGGTGGCCTTCTACCTGATCGCCCAGATGGTCGGCGCCGGCAAGCTGATCCAGTTGCTGTTCGGCCTCGATTACCATGTCGCGGTGATCCTGGTGGGTATCCTGATGTGCCTGTATGTGCTGTTCGGCGGCATGCTGGCTACCACCTGGGTACAGATCATCAAGGCAGTGCTGTTGCTCTCCGGTGCCAGCTTCATGGCGCTGATGGTGATGAAGCACGTCAACTTCGACTTCAGCCAGCTGTTCTCGCAAGCCATCGCCGTGCACCCGAAAGGCGAGGCGATCATGAGCCCCGGCGGCCTGGTGAAGGATCCGATCTCGGCCTTCTCCCTCGGCCTGGCGCTGATGTTCGGTACCGCCGGCCTGCCGCACATCCTGATGCGCTTCTTCACCGTGAGCGACGCCAAGGAAGCCCGCAAGTCGGTGTTCTACGCCACTGGCTTCATCGGTTACTTCTACATCCTGACCTTCATCATCGGCTTTGGCGCGATCCTGCTGGTCAGCACCAACCCGACCTTCAAGGATGCGGCTGGCGCTCTGATCGGCGGCAACAACATGGCGGCGGTGCACCTGGCCGACGCGGTAGGCGGCAGCATCTTCCTCGGCTTCATCTCGGCCGTGGCCTTCGCCACCATCCTCGCGGTAGTTGCCGGCCTGACCCTGGCCGGTGCCTCGGCGGTGTCCCATGACCTGTACGCCAGCGTATGGCGCAAGGGCAAGGCCAACGACAAGGACGAGATCCGCGTGTCGAAGATCACCACCATCGCCCTGGCGGTACTCGCCATCGGCCTGGGCATCCTCTTCGAAAGCCAGAACATCGCCTTCATGGTCGGCCTGGCGTTCTCCATCGCGGCCAGCTGCAACTTCCCGGTGCTGCTGCTCTCGATGTACTGGAAGAAGCTGACTACCCGTGGCGCCATGATCGGCGGCTGGATGGGCCTGATCAGTGCCGTGGCGCTGATGATCCTCGGCCCGACCATCTGGGTGCAGATCCTGCATCACGAGAAGCCGATCTACCCGTACGAGTACCCGGCGCTGTTCTCGATGCTGATCGCCTTCATCGGTATCTGGTTCTTCTCGATCACCGACAAGTCCAAGGCTGCTGAAGACGAACGCGCGCTGTTCTTCCCGCAGTTCGTCCGTTCCCAGACCGGCCTGGGCGCCAGTGGTGCGGTTTCCCACTGATCGCTGATCCGCAATGAAAAAAGACGGCCCTTAATGGGCCGTCTTTTTTTATCCGCAGGTCAGGTCATATGTAGCCGAGCAACAGCAATATCAGCAGGACGATCAGCACCGTGCCGATGATCCCCGACGGCCCGTAGCCCCAGCTTCTGGAGTGCGGGAAGACCGGCAGGCCGCCGATCAGCAGGAGGATCAGGATGATGATCAGGATTGTGCCCATGACGGATTCCTCTGGTTTCGGTCGGATGGGCAGACCTGCTGTTCAGGTCCGCTTGTTGTTGTGATTGTCGCCGGGAGCAGAAAGTTTAATCGGTGTGTCTTCGAGGGCCTCATCGCTGGCTTGCCAGCGATGAGGCCCTCGAAGACACACCGAAAAACCTCGAGGCTTTGCCCCCGCCATTCAGCAACCTGATAGCCCTCCAGCCCCCGCAAACCCTTCGCTACACTGCCCCTCACCATCACGAAACACACAAGGCAACCGTCTATGCACAACCGCATGATGATCACCGGCGCCGGCTCCGGACTGGGGCGCGAGATCGCCCTGCGCTGGGCCCGCGAGGGCTGGCAACTGGCATTGAGCGACGTCAGCGAGGAAGGACTGCGCCAGACCCTGGCCATGGTCCGCGAGGCCGGGGGCAGCGGCTTCGTGCAGCGCTGCGACGTGCGCGACTACAGCCAGCTGATCGCCCTGGCCCAGGCCTGCGAGGAGCACCTGGACGGCATCGACGTGATCGTCAACAACGCCGGTGTTGCCTCCGGCGGCTTCTTCGCCGAACTGTCCCTGGAGGACTGGGACTGGCAGATCGCGATCAACCTGATGGGCGTGGTCAAGGGCTGCAAGGCCTTCCTGCCGCTGCTGGAGAAGAGCAAGGGCAAGATCATCAACATTGCCTCCATGGCTGCGCTGATGCAGGGGCCGGCCATGAGCAACTACAACGTGGCCAAGGCCGGCGTGGTCGCACTGTCGGAAAGCCTGCTGGTGGAACTGCGCCAGCTCGACGTGGGCGTGCACGTGGTCTGCCCGTCGTTCTTCCAGACCAACCTGCTGGACTCCTTCCGCGGCCCGACCCCGGCCATGAAGGCCCAGGTCGGCAAGCTCCTGGAAAGCTCGCCGATCAGCGCCAGCGACATCGCCGAGTACATCTACCAGCAAGTGGCCCGCGGCCAGTTCATGATCCTGCCCCACGAGCAGGGCCGCATGGCCTGGCACCTCAAGCAGCATGACCCGCAGGCGCTCTACGACGAGATGGCCAGCATGGCGGAAAAGATGCGCGCCAAGGCCCGCCCCGGGCAATCCTGAGGCCGTCGATCGGGTATCCTCGGTGTTTTGCCAGTACCGGGGATACCTGTGACCAACTACCTGCTGTTCTTCCTCGCCGCGGTCTTCGAGATCGCCGGCTGCTACGCCTTCTACCTGTGGCTGCGGCTGGACAAGAGCGCCTGGTGGATCGCCCCGGCGCTTCTCAGCCTGACCCTGTTCGCCCTGCTCCTGACCCGCGTCGAGGCGGCCTACGCCGGGCGCGCCTATGCCGCCTACGGCGGGATCTACATCGTCACCTCGCTGCTGTGGCTGGCCTTCGTCGAGAAGGGCCGTCCGCTGGCCAGCGACTGGCTCGGCGCGCTGTTCTGCGTGATCGGCGCGACGGTGATCCTGCTGGGGCCGCGGTTTCACCAGGCGGGCTGAGTTTGTAGGTCGTTTCCGTAGGTCCTGTCTGGCGGGTCTGTAGGACGCCTCTATTTGTCGATCAGAGCATTGAAGCGGACTACACCGACGGCCAGTCTCCGATTTCATCTTGAAACGGAGGATTCGGGAATGCTGGTCATAGGACGCGAGATTGGCGAGGTCATCAACATTGGCAACGACATCAAGCTCAAGGTGATCGCCGTGGACGGCGGCACCGTGCGCTTCGGCATCAGCGCGCCGCGCAACGTGGAGATCCATCGCGCGGAGATCTATCGGCGGCTGGAGGAGGAACTGCGCAAGCAGAAGGCTGGCTGATCAGTCGAACAACTCCTTGGGTACCTCGTGCCTGGGCAGCAGCTGGCATTGCTGGCTGTCCAGGTCGAAGAGGATGAACGCCTGCCCCTTGGCCAGTGCCTGGCGCACCCGCAGCACGCGGGTTTCCAGCGGGGTGTCGTCACCGTTGTCGGTGCCGTCGCGGGTGACGAAGTCCTCGATCAGGCGGGTGAGGGTTTCGGCTTCGAGCTGGTCGTAGGGGATGAGCATGGGGCTAGGTCTGCTTTGAATTGATGGCACATGCTACCTGCTTTGTTGCCCTCAAGATCACATCAATCTTTCCTGCCAAGCACCTCATCCACCGTCGGCACCCGGGTATCACTCTCCATCTGCGCATCATGCTCCAGCTGATGACTGAAGCGCTCCAGCGAACTCCCCGCCGGATGCGAATCTGCGGCGAACACCGGCGGGCTTAGCAAGTAAGCACCAAGCAGCCGGCTCAAGGCCGCCAGGCTGTCGATATGGGTACGCTCATAGCCATGGGTCGCATCGCAGCCGAACGCCAGCAACGCCGTGCGGATATCGTGCCCGGCGGTGATCGCCGAATGCGCATCGCTGAAGTAGTAGCGGAACAGGTCGCGCCGAACCGGCAGCTTGTGCTCGCCGGCCAGCTTCAGCAGGTGGCGCGACAGATGGTAGTCATAGGGCCCTGACGAATCCTGCATCGCCACGCTCACCGCATGCTCGCTGGACTGCTGCCCCGGCGCGACCGGGGCGATGTCGATGCCGACGAACTCGCTGACATCCCAGGGCAGGGCACCCGCCGCGCCGGAACCGGTTTCCTCGGTGATGGTGAACAGCGGGTGACAGTCGATCTGCGACTGCTGGCCGCTTTCCACCACCGCCTTGAGAGCCGCCAGCAATGCGGCGACCCCGGCCTTGTCGTCCAGGTGACGGGCGCTGATATGCCCGCTCTCGGTGAACTCCGGCAACGGATCGAAGGCGACGAAATCCCCCACGTTGATGCCCAGCGACTCGCAGTCGGCGCGGGTCGCGCAATAGGCGTCCAGGCGCACCTCGATGTGTTCCCAGCTCACCGGCATCTGGTCGATGGCGGTGTTGAAGGCGTGCCCGCTGGCCATCAGCGGCAGGACGCTGCCGCGCAGCACACCGTTGTCGGTGAACACGCTGACCCGGCTGCCCTCGGCGAAACGGCTCGACCAGCAGCCCACTGCTGCCAGGCCAAGGCGGCCGTTGTCCTGCAGGCAGCGCACGCTGGCACCGATGGTGTCGAGGTGGGCGGAAACGGCGCGGTCGGGGGAGTTGCGCCGGCCCTTGAGGGTGGCGCGGATAGTACCGCGGCGGGTCAGCTCGAAAGGGATGCCCAGTTCTTCCAGGCGTTCGGCGACATAGCGCACGATGGTGTCGGTGAACCCGGTCGGGCTGGGGATCGCCAGCATTTCCAGGAGGACTTTCTGCAGGTAGTTCAGGTCCGGTTCGGGTAGTGGTTCGGACATGGGCACTCCTTGAGTCATAGCGTCGGCCGGCTGTGTGGGAACAGCAGGTCGATGAAGCGTTCGGCAACGGGTTGCGGCTCGTGGTTGGCCAGGCCGACCCGTTCGTTGGCTTCGATGAATACGTAGTCCGGCTGGTCGGCGGCGCTAACCATCAGGTCGAGGCCGACCACCGGGATATCCAGTGCGCGGGCCGCCTGGACCGCCGCCTCGGCCAGCACCGGGTGCAGGCGCGCGGTGACGTCTTCCAGGCAGCC
The DNA here is from genome assembly GCF_059379395.1 of Pseudomonas sp. Con_6. Lineage (NCBI taxonomy): Bacteria > Pseudomonadati > Pseudomonadota > Gammaproteobacteria > Pseudomonadales > Pseudomonadaceae > Pseudomonas > Pseudomonas sp. Con_6. The sequence goes on from NZ_CM182011.1 coordinate 1,810,923, forward strand.
GCCGGTGTGCAGGTTGGCGGTGCGCCTGACTGCCAGGCGCTGCCCGGCCGGCAGCACGCTGGCGTAGGTCAAGCCTGCGGCCTGCACCGTGCGCAGGGTCTCGTCGTCCCGCGGGATACGGCTTTCCCCGCCGGTGGCGGCCTGGCGCCGGCGGCTCTGCGCCTCGATCAACTGGTCGATGCTGTGCAGGCCGTCGCCAACCACTTGCGCCGGATGACGGATCGCCGCGGCGACCACTTCGAAACCGATCACCACGATGCGCAGGTCGAGGCCCTCGTGGAAGCTTTCCAGCAGCACCCGGCTGTCGAAGCGGCGGGCCTGCTCGATGGCCTGGTCGAGCTCTTGCGAGGTGCTCAGGTTGACCGCCACGCCGTTGCCCTGTTCGCCATCCACCGGCTTGACCACCACGGCGCCATGCTCTTCGAGGAAGGCCAGGTTGTCGTCGGTCTCGCCCGCGAGTTGCTGCGCTGGCAGGCGTAGTCCGGCGCCAGCCAGGGTGCGGTGGGTCAGTTGCTTGTCCTGGCACAGGGTCATGCTCACCGCGCTGGTCAGGTCGCTCAGCGACTCGCGGCAGCGCACCCGGCGCCCGCCGTGGTTGAGAGTGAACAGCCCGGCATCGGCATTATCCACCTGCACGTCGATGCCGCGCCGGTAGGCTTCCTCGACGATGATCTGCGCATAGGGATTGAGCCCGGCTTCCGGGCCCGGGCCAAGGAACAGCGGCTGGTTGATGCCGTTCTTGCGCTTGACCGCGAAGGTCGGGAGGTTGCGGAACCCCAGCTTGGAATAGAGACGCTTGGCCTGGCGGTTGTCGTGCAGCACCGAGAGGTCGAGGTGGCTGAGACCGCGGCTCATGAAGTGTTCGATCAGGTGGCGCACCAGGACTTCACCGACCCCTGGCCGGGTGGTGTTGGGGGCCACCGCCAGGCACCAGAGGCTGCTGCCCAGTTCCGGGTCGTCGAAGGCTTTGTGGTGATTGAGGCCCATGACGCTGCCGATCACCGCGCCGTTGTCCTCGTCCTCGGCCAGCCAATACACCGGTCCGCCGAGGTGTCGCGGGGTGAGCAGGGCGGTGTTCACCGGGAGCATGCCGCGGGTCTGGTACAGGGTGTTGATTGCCTGCCAGTCCTCGTCGCTCTGCGCGCGACGGATACGGAAGCCGCGAAACACCCGGCTGGCCGGGCGGTAGTCGCTGAACCACAAGCGCAGGGTGTCCGACGGGTCGAGGAACAGCTGTTGCGGGGCGTGGGCCAGCACCTGTTGCGGTGCGGCCACATACAGGGCGATATCCCGTTCACCGGGACGTTCTTCGAGCAGCGCGGCGGCCAGTTGCGCAGGCTCCGGCCAGGTATGCCCGATCAGCAGCCGGCCCCAGCCGCAGTGCAGGGCACGCGGCTGGTCGCTGGGCTCGTTGCCTTCTCCGGCCAGGCGCGCCTGCAGACGTTCGTAGGAGGGCGACTGGCCGCGCAGCAGGCGCTGGCCGTAGGCGGTTGCGTGGGCTTTCATCGGTCAGATTCCTTGCTCGCTGAGCCACAGGTTGAGGGCCGCCAGTTGCCACAGCTTCGAACCGCGCAGCGGGGTCAGCTGGCCATGCGGGTCGCTGAGCAGACGGTCGAGCATCGCCGGGTTGAACAGCCCGCGGTCCTGGCTCGGGTCCAGCAGCAGGTCGCGCACCCAGTCCAGGGTGGCGCCTTGCAGGTGCTTGAGGCCGGGCACCGGGAAGTAGCCTTTCTTGCGGTCGATCACCTCGCTGGGGATCACCAGCCGTGCGGCTTCCTTGAGCACCTGCTTGCCGCCGTCCGGCAGCTTGAAGCGTGCCGGAATGCGTGCCGACAGTTCCACCAGGCGGTAGTCGAGGAACGGTGTGCGGGCTTCCAGGCCCCAGGCCATGGTCATGTTGTCGACCCGCTTCACCGGGTCTTCCACCAGCATCACCGTGCTGTCCAGGCGCAGGGCCTTGTCCACCGCCTCGCGGGCGCCGTGCTCGGCAAAGTGCTGGCGGACGAAGTCGCCGGCGGCGTCGTGCTCCAGCAGCCAGGGCAGTTGCACGGTGTCGCGGTACTCGGCGTGGCTGCGGTCGAAGAACGCCGCGCGGTAGGCCGCCACCGGGTCGGCGGCGCCGTCCACCTGCGGGTACCAGTGGTACCCGGCGAACAGTTCGTCGGCGCCCTGGCCGCTCTGCACCACCTTGCAGTGCTTGGCCACTTCCCGTGACAGCAGGTAGAAGGCGATGCAGTCGTGGCTGACCATCGGCTCGCTCATGGCGCGGAAGGCGGCTGGCAACTGGGTGATGATCTCGCGTTCGTCGATGCGCAACTGGTGGTGGCGAGTACCGTAGTGTCTGGCGATCAGGTCGGAGTACTGGAACTCGTCGCCGCGCTCGCCGCCGGCATCCTCGAAGCCGATGGAGAAGGTCGACAGGTCATCCACGCCGACTTCCCGCAGCAGGCCCACCAGCATGCTGGAGTCGACGCCGCCGGAGAGCAGCACGCCGACGTCCACCGCCGCGCGCTGACGGATGGCCACGGCCTGGCGCGTGCTGTCGAGGACGCGGTCGCGCCAGTCTTCCAGGGTCAGGTCCTGTTCATCGGTGTGGGGGCCGTAGTGCAGGCTCCACCATTGTTGCTGTTCGGCGCGGCCCTGAGCGTCGATGCGCATCCAGGTGGCTGGCGGCAGCTTCTCGATATTGGCCAGCAGGGTACGCGGCGCGGGGACCACGGCGTGGAAGTTCAGGTAGTGGTTGAGCGCCACCGGATCAAGTACCGGGTCGATGTCGCCGCCTTGCAGCAGGGCGGGCAGGGTCGAGGCGAAGCGCAGGCGTTCATTGGTACGCGACAGGTACAGCGGCTTGACGCCGAGACGGTCGCGGGCGAGGAACAGTTGCTGCTTGTCGCGCTCCCAGATGGCCAGGGCGAACATGCCATTGAGGCGCGGCAGCAGTTGCTCGCCCCAGGCGTGATAGCCCTTGAGCAGGACTTCGGTGTCGCCCATGGAATGGAAGGTGTAGCCGAGGTCTTTCAGCTCGCGACGCAGTTCGGGGTAGTTGTAGATGGCGCCGTTGAAGGCCAGGGCCAGGCCCAACTGGTTGTCCACCATGGGCTGGGCCGAGGCGTCGGACAGGTCCATGATCTTCAGGCGACGATGACCGAGGGCAATCGGGCCTTGGCTGAAAAAGCCCCAGGCATCGGGGCCGCGAGGGGCCAGGTGGTGGGTGATCCGCTCAACCGCGGCGAGGTCCGCCGGGCGCGATGGGGTGGCTACAGGGGTGAAACGAAACTCTCCAGCTAATCCGCACATAAGTCCTTACCGGTTTTGCCGTTGGGGAAGGTGCCCGAACAAGGGGCACTCAGGAACTGACCGGTGGGGATTGTGGGAGTTTTAGATCGATATGGAATAAGGGCTGGTGCAGGGTCGGGAAGGTGTGGTGTGTCTGATGGCCCCATCGCGGGCAACGCCCGCTCCCACAATGTCCGCAGCGACACTGAGCCTTGTGGGAGCGGGCGTTGCCCGCGATTGGCCCTCAAGCCTTGCCGCGCTTGAGCTCGCGCAACATGAACCGGTTCGGATGACAGGCCTCGGCCATGTCCCGGGGCACCGGCAGAGGGTCGCCATTGATCCACGCCGCGACCAGCTCGCCACACAACGGCGCGGTAATCAGTCCACGCGAACCATGTCCGCTGTTGACGTACAACCCTTTCAGCCAAGGACAAGGCACGTCCGGCACCTGCCGCGCATTCTTCGCCAGCGCGGCATAGGCCTCGGCGAACGGCGCGGCATCCGCCACCGGCCCCACCAGCGGCAGATAGTCCGGACTGGTGCAACGAAACGCGGCCCGCCCTTGCAACCGCTGCGGATCAAGATGATCCACCGCCAGGCGCTCGGCCAGGTCCGGGGAAATCTCCCGCAGCAGGTCGAGGTTGCTGCGGTGTTCCTCCACCGTCGGCATCAGCTCGGTGGCATGGAAATCGAAACTGGCGCCCAGGGTATGTTCGCCATGTCGCGGCGGCGCCACGTAGCCATCGGCACAGACCACGGTCTGGAGAGCCTGGCTCGCTACCGTCACCGGCAGGCGGGTGATCTGCCCACGGATGCGCTTGAGCGGCAACCCTGCGCCCCCTTCGAACCGGCGGATTTCCGCAGCGCCAGCAAGCACGACGACCGGTGCTTCGGCCAGCACCCGCTCTCCATCAAGGGCCTGCCACTGGCCATCGACCCGGCGCAGTTGCAGCACGTCATGGTGTGTGAGCAGGTGCACATTCGCCTGACCCGCCTGCCAGTGGCACAGCGCCGGCGGATGCACCCAGCCACCTTCCGGATAGAACAGGCCGCCGCTGGGCAGGGTCACCCCGGCCACGGCCTCGGCCTGCTGGCGATTCAGGCGTTGCACCAGTTCCTCGCTGAAGGCCCCGGCAAGTAGGGCCTGGTGCTGGTCTTCCTTGTCGTCGAAGGCCAGTTGCAGCACGCCGCAATCGTCCCAGTCGCTACCCCGCTGCAGGCGCTGGAGCAGGCGCCGGGTATGGCCGAAGCCGCTGACGATCATCCGCGACAGCACCGTCCCGTGGGCGGAGAGCTTGAGGTACAGCACGCCCTGCGGGTTACCCGAGGCTTCCTCGGCGATGCCTTCGTGACGCTCCAGCAGGGTGACCTGCCAGCCACGGGCGGCCAGGCTGGCGGCACTGGCACAACCGGCCAGGCCGGCACCGATCACCAGCGCCTGGCGCGGGCCGTCGACGGGCGCCGGACGCCGATACCACGGCTCGGCGAGCGGCAGCGGCGGTTGTTCGGCAGGCCAGCCTTCGAAGCGACCGCGCAGGACTTCCCATTTCTTGCCGATGCCCGGGATGCGCTTCATCTTGAAGCCCACCGCGATCAGTGCCCGGCGCACCCAGCCGGTGCTGGTGAAGGTGCCGAGGGTGGCTTGTGGCGCCGACAGTCGTCCGAGCTGGGTGAACAACTCCGGGGTCCACATGTCCGGGTTCTTCGCCGGAGCGAAGCCGTCGAGGAACCAGGCGTCGATAGGGCCGTCGAGTTTCTCGAACTGCTCGCGGGCATCGCCGATCATCAGGGTCAGGCTGACCCGGCCATCGTCGAACAGAAACTGCTGGTAGCCCTCGTGCACCGCCACGTACTGCTCCAGCAGGGCTTTGCCCTGGGCAGCCAGTTCGGGCCACAGGGCCAGGGCGCGGTGCAGGTCGGCGCGGGCCAGGGGAAATTTTTCGGCGCTGATGAAATGCAGGCGCGTGCCGGGTGTGGCGCATTCGTTGAACAACTGCCAGGCGCAGAGGAAGTTCAGCCCGGTGCCGAACCCGGTTTCACCGATCACCAGGCATGCGCCCGGGGCCAGTGTGCTGAAGCGCTGGCGCAGATCGTTCTGCACGATGAACACATGATGGGTTTCCTCCAGGCTCTGGTCCTTGGAGAAATAGATGTCGTCATACTGCCGCGAATAGGGGCGGCCCAGTTCGTCCCAGTCGATCTGGGCGTGGCGTGGGGCAGGGGTGTCGGTCATGAAAGGGCTCGGCAACAGCGGATCGCACATTCTAGCCGATCGCCGAAGCGCCGTTTGATCTGGCGCAACCCGGACAAAACCAATGGCAATCCGCTAGTCTTGCTTATCCAAGAAGGGAGCCTGGTATGTTCGAATCCGCTGAAATCGGTCACTCGATCGACAAAGAAACCTACGACGCCGAAGTGCCCGCCCTGCGCGAGGCGCTGCTCGATGCCCAGTTCGAACTCAAGCAGCAGGCGCGTTTCCCGGTCATCGTGCTGATCAACGGCATCGAAGGTGCCGGCAAAGGCGAGACCGTCAAGCTGCTGAACGAATGGATGGACCCACGCCTGATTGAAGTGCGCACCTTCGACCAGCAGAGCGACGAGGAGCTGGCACATCCGCCGGCCTGGCGCTACTGGCGGGCACTGCCGGCCAAGGGGCGCATGGGCGTGTTCTTCGGCAACTGGTACAGCCAGATGCTCCAGGGCCGGGTTCATGGGCATTTCAAGGACGCGGTGCTGGACCAGGCCATCAGCGGTGCAGAGCGTCTGGAGCAGATGCTCTGCGATGAGGGAGCGTTGATCTTCAAGTTCTGGTTCCACCTGTCCAAGAAACAGATGAAGGCCCGCCTCAAGACCTTGAAGAAGGACCCGATTCACCGCTGGCGCATCAGCCCGCTGGACTGGGAGCAATCCGAGACGTATGACCGTTTCGTGCGCTTCGGCGAGCGTGTGCTGCGCCGTACCAGCCGCGAGTACGCGCCGTGGCACGTGATCGAGGGTGTCGACCCGTATTATCGCAGCCTGGCGGTGGGCAAGATCCTTCTTGAAGGCCTGCAAAACGCCCTCAAGGCCAAGAGCATCAAGGTGCCGACGCCGATCGCGCCGCTGAGCGAGAGTATCGACCAGCTCAGCCTGTTGCAGGCTCTCGACCTCAGCGTGCACCTGGACAAGCACGACTACGAGGAGCAGTTGCTTACCGAGCAGGCCCGTCTGGCCGGTCTGCTGCGCGACAAACGCATGAAGCATCACGCCCTGATGGCGGTGTTCGAGGGCAATGACGCCGCAGGCAAGGGGGGGGCTATCCGGCGAGTAGCCGCAGCGCTCGACCCGCGCCAGTACCGCATCGTGCCGATCGCTGCACCTACCGAGGAGGAGCGTGCGCAGCCGTACCTGTGGCGCTTCTGGCGGCATATTCCGGGGCGTGGCTTGTTCACCATCTTCGACCGTTCCTGGTATGGCCGGGTGCTGGTGGAGCGGGTCGAGGGATTCTGTTCGACCGCCGACTGGATGCGTGCCTATGGCGAGATCAACGATTTCGAGGAACAGCTGAGCAACGCTGGGGTAGTGGTGGTCAAGTTCTGGCTGGCGATCGACCAGCAGACCCAGCTGGAGCGTTTCCAGGAGCGCGAGGAGATTCCGTTCAAGCGTTTCAAGATCACCGAAGAGGATTGGCGCAACCGCGACAAGTGGGATGCCTACGCCCAGGCGGTGGGTGACATGGTTGACCGCACCAGCACCGAGATCGCGCCGTGGACCCTGGTGGAAGCCAATGACAAGCGCTGGGCGCGGGTGAAGGTGCTGCGCACCATCAACGAGGCGCTGGAGGCGGCGTTCCGCAAGCACAAGAAGTAGATCTTCGAGACGACACGGACCCTGTGGGGCGGGTTCACCCGCGATTGCGGTGGTGAAATCACCGACGTCATCGCGGGTGAACCCGCTCCCACACCGACCGCGTCGTTTCAGGCTTCGATACACAGGTCCATGTCCTCCCCAGACCAGCACAGTTATTTCCCCAACTGTCACTGTGTAATCCCTTTCCTACTCCCTAGACTCAAGCCATCCACCACCCCGGGATTTTCGAGGCCATCATGCATACCACCTCCGGACGCTGGTCGTACGGGTTGTTCCTCGCCGTCTCCACCGCCGTGCTCTGGGGCATCCTGCCGGTCAAGCTGAAGCAGGTGCTGCTGGTCATGGACCCGATCACCGTCACCTGGTACCGCCTGCTGGTCTCCGGCGGCCTGCTGTTCGCCTGGCTCGCGGCGAGCCGCCGGTTGCCGTCCTTCGCTCCGCTGGGCCGGCGTGGCAAGGGTCTTGTGGGGCTATGCATCTTCGGTCTGTTGGGTAACTACGTGCTGTACCTGATCGGCCTCAAGGTGGTCAGCGCCGGTACCGCGCAACTGGTGGTGCAGATCGGTCCGGTACTGTTGCTGGTGGGCAGCGTGCTGGTGTTCAAGGAACGTTTCAGCTTGAGCCAGGGCTTTGGCCTGGCCTTGCTGCTGGTGGGCTTCGGCCTGTTCTTCAACCAGCGCCTGGAAGAACTGCTCACCTCGCTGAGCGAGTACACCACCGGCGTGCTGGTGATCCTCCTGGCCTCGACGGTCTGGGTGTTCTACGCCTTGGGCCAGAAGCAGTTGCTGACGGTATGGAATTCGATGCAGGTGATGATGGTGATCTACCTGTTCTGCGCCTTGCTGCTGACCCCTTGGGCACAACCGCTGGAGGTGCTGCAACTGAGCGCGACCCAAGGCTGGCTGCTGCTCGCCTGCTGCCTCAACACGCTGGTGGCATACGGCGCCTTTGCCGAGGCCCTGGCCCATTGGGAGGCTTCGCGGGTCAGCGCGACCCTGGCCATCACGCCGTTGGTAACCTTCGTCGCCGTGGCCCTGGCGGCCTGGAAATGGCCGGACTTCGTCAGTGCCGAGCAGATCAACGGTCTCGGCTACCTCGGGGCGCTGGTGGTGGTGTCGGGATCGGCGCTGACCGCCCTGGGGCCATCGCTCAGCGCCGGCTGGAAGGCCAGGCGCGCACGCCTGGCCGGTTGACTCAGCCCTTGCCACCGGCTTCGAGCATCTGCTCGGGGCGTACCCACTGGTCGAACTGGGCGTCGGTCAAGTAGCCAAGGGTCAGCGCTGCCTCGCGCAGGGTGGTGCCCTCCGTGTAGGCCTTCTTGGCGATTTCCGCCGCCTTGTCGTAGCCGATGTGCGGGTTGAGCGCGGTCACCAGCATCAGCCCGCGCTCCAGGTGTGCGGCCATCTGTTGCGGGTCCGGCTCGATGCCGGCCACGCAGTGCTGCTGGAAGTTGCGACAGCCGTCGGCGAGCAGTTCGATGGACTGCAGCAGGTTGTGGATGATCACCGGTTTGAACACGTTCAACTGCAGGTGGCCCTGGCTGGCCGCGAAACTGATCGCGGTGTCGTTGCCCAGCACCTGGCAGGCCAGCATCGACAGGGCCTCGCATTGGGTCGGGTTGACCTTGCCGGGCATGATCGAGCTGCCCGGCTCGTTGGCCGGCAGGCGCACCTCGGCCAGGCCGGCGCGGGGGCCGGAGCCCAGCAGGCGCAGGTCGTTGGCGATCTTCATCACTGCCACGGCCAGCGTCTTGAGGCCGCCGGCGAGGCTGGTCAGCGGCTCATGCCCGGCCAGGGCGGCGAACTTGTTCGGTGCGGTAACGAACGGTAGCCCGGATAGCGCCGCCAGTTCCGCGGCAATTGCCTCGGCGAAGCCATGGGGCGCGTTCAGCCCGGTGCCCACCGCCGTGCCGCCCTGGGCCAGCTCGCACACCGCCGGCAGCGAAGCGCGGATGGCACGCTGGGCGTAGTCGAGCTGGGCGACCCAGGCTGAAACCTCCTGGCCGAAGGTGATGGGCGTGGCGTCCATCATGTGCGTACGCCCGGTCTTGACCAGGTGCATGTGCCGCGCCGCCAGCTCGGCCAGTCCCGAGGACAGCTCGGCGATGGCCGGCAGCAGTTGGGCCTGCACCGCCTGCGCGGCGGCGATGTGCATGGCGGTGGGGAAGCAGTCGTTGGAGCTCTGCGAGCGGTTGACATGGTCGTTGGGGTGCACCGGGTCCTTGCCGCCGCGGCCCTTGCCGGCCAGTTCGTTGGCGCGCCCGGCAATCACCTCGTTGACGTTCATGTTGCTTTGGGTGCCGCTGCCGGTCTGCCAGACCACCAGCGGGAACTGGTCGTCGTGCTCGCCCGCCAGCACTTCGTCGGCGGCCTGTTCGATCAGCCTGGCGATATTGGCCGGCAGGTCGCCGTTGCGGTCGTTGACTCGCGCGGCGGCCTTCTTGATCAGCGCCAGGGCGTGCAGGACCGCCAGAGGCATGCGTTCCTTGCCGATGGCGAAGTTGATCAGCGAACGCTGCGTTCTGGGCGCCCCAGTAGACCTGGTCCGGAACTTCGACCGGGCCGATGCTGTCAGTTTCGATGCGGCTCATGTGCTACCCACTCCTTATGCAAGATGCCAGGTTTGACCAGACAGTTTAGGCGCCGATTCGAAAGGTCGGTTCCATAGCCCACTCGCCCTATTGAGCGGCTGTCGCCGTCGGCGCAGAATGCTCTACTCTGGAAACACTCACTTACTCTTTAAGGAATTCCAATGACCCGTCTCCGCGCCCTTTGCACGGCCGTCGCCCTGGTTTGCGCAAGCGGCCAGGTGTTCGCCGCTACTCCAAGCCACGATGCTGCGGCAGAGAAGTTTCTGACCCTGGCGCACGCCGACAAGCTCGGTACTCCGGTCTACATGCAGGTGCAGCAGATGTTCGCCCAGCGCTTCGAACAGACCAAGGCGCCTGCCTCGAAGAAAGCCGTGCTCGACAGCTACCAGGCCAAGGCCAATGCGGCCCTGGACAACGCCATCGGCTGGAACAAGCTCAAGCCCGACATGATCAAGCTGTACACCAACACCTTCAGCGAGCAGGAGCTGAAGGACCTGGTGGCCTTCTATCAGTCGCCGCTGGGCAAGAAAGTCCTGGAGAAGATGCCGGTGGTCACCCAGCAATCCGCCCAGATGACCCAGCAGAAGCTGGAAAGCGCGGTACCGGTGGTCAACAAGCTGCTGGCTGACATGACCAACGAACTCGACCCGAACGCCGGCAAGGCCGCCGCCCCGGCCAAGAAGCCGTAAGCGGAGCCGCCGATGTCGATGCAACAGAAGATCGAACAGAGCCTGGGCGCCCTGGCGCCCTCGCATCTGCAGGTCCTGGACGAAAGCCACATGCACAGCCGCGGGGTGGAAACCCACTACAAGGCAGTGCTGGTGAGCGAGCAGTTCGAAGGCCTGAACAGCGTCAAGCGCCACCAGAAGGTCTACGCCACCCTTGGCGACCTGATGGGCCAGTTCCATGCGCTGGCGCTGCACACCTATACCCCGCAGGAATGGGAAAAGACCGGCGTCGCGCCGGCCTCGCCGACCTGCGCCGGAGGCAGCAAGCACTGATTTCACCGTCGGTTTTTGCTAGACTCCGCACCCGCGCCGCTTGTCGGCGCGTTTTTATTTGTATTTCTGACCCGGTCCGCCCTTTGCGAGGGTGACCACTGGAGAGTTGCAAGCATGACCCAATCCATCGTCGTGGCGGCGTTGTACAAGTTCGTCACCCTCGAAGACTACGTCGAACTGCGCGAGCCGCTGCTGGCCTGCATGGAAGCCAACGGCGTCAAAGGCACCCTGCTGCTGGCTGAAGAAGGCATCAACGGCACGGTTTCCGCTACCCGCGAAGGCATTGACGGCCTGCTCGCCTGGCTGCGCAACGACCCGCGCCTGGTGGATGTCGACCATAAAGAGTCGTACTGCGACGAACAGCCGTTCTACCGCACCAAGGTCAAGCTGAAGAAAGAGATCGTCACCCTCGGCGTGCCGGGCGTGGACCCGAACAAGGCGGTCGGCACCTATGTCGAGCCGCAGGACTGGAATGCCCTGATCAGCGACCCGGAAGTGCTGCTGATCGATACACGCAACGACTACGAGGTGGCCATCGGCACCTTCGAGGGCGCCATCGACCCGAAGACTACCTCCTTCCGCGAGTTCCCCGACTACATCAAGGCTCACTTCGACCCGTCGAAGCACAAGAAGGTGGCCATGTTCTGCACCGGTGGCATCCGCTGCGAGAAAGCTTCCAGCTACATGCTCGGCGAGGGGTTCGAAGCCGTCTATCATCTTAAGGGCGGGATCCTGAAATACCTGGAAGAGGTGCCTCAGGAGCAGAGCAAGTGGCAGGGCGACTGCTTCGTCTTCGATAACCGGGTCACCGTGCGTCACGACCTCAGCGAGGGCGACTACGACCAGTGCCATGCCTGCCGCCATCCGGTGAGTGTCGAGGACCGGGCCTCGGAACACTATTCGCCAGGCATCAGCTGCCCGCATTGCTGGGACAGCCTGAGCGAGAAGACCCGCCGCAGCGCCATCGACCGGCAGAAGCAGATCGAACTGGCCAAGGCCCGCAACCAGCCGCACCCGATCGGGTTCAACTACCGCAAAGCCGAGGTGTGATGCATGACCGCTCGCCTGCTCTACGTCATGGACCCCATGTGTTCCTGGTGCTGGGGGTTCGCGCCGGTGGCTGCGGCCCTGATCGCCCAGGCCCGGCAGGCGGGCGTCGACACCCGCCTGGTGGTGGGTGGCCTGCGTACCGGCAGTTCGGCGCTGGACGCCTCGACCCGGCGCTACATCCTCGAACACTGGCAGGCGGTCAATGACGCCACCGGCCAGCCGTTCCAGTTCGATGGCGCCATGCCCGACGGTTTCGTCTACGACACCGAGCCGGCCTGCCGAGCCCTGGTCACCGCGCGCAGCCTCGACGGCGAAAAGCTCTGGGACTTGCTGGCGCGGATCCAGCAGGCCTTCTACCAGCAGGCTGAGGACGTCACCCGGGCGCAAGCCCTGGTCAACCTTGCGGAGCAAGCCGGCTACGACCGTACCGCCTTCTCTGCAGCTTTCACCAGCCATGAGCAGCGCAGCGCCACCGCCGCCGATTTCACCTGGGCACAGGACCTGGGCATCGCAGGTTTCCCCACGCTGCTGGCCGAGCGCAACGGCCAGCTGGCCCTGCTGACCAACGGCTACCAGCCGCTGGAATCCCTCGAACCCTTGCTCGGTCGCTGGCTGGAGCGCGCGGCTTATGCTTGATCTGCCAGGCTCGCCCGACCCGGTCCCCGGGCCTGCGGCGGCGTCTGCCGATCGCTTGAGCTGGGCGGAAATCCGCCGCCTGGCGCTCCATCACAAGAAAGCCCTGTGGATCGCCAACGGCGTCGCCGTGCTGGCGGCGTTGTGCAGCGTGCCTATTCCGCTGCTCTTGCCGTTGTTGGTCGACGAAGTGCTGCTGGGGCACGGCGATGCCGCGCTGAAGTGGATGAACCAGTTTCTTCCACAGCACTGGCAGGTGGCGGCGGGCTATATCGGCCTGATGCTCGCGGTGACCTTGGTGCTGCGCTGTTCGGCGCTGGCCTTCAACGTGATCCAGGCCCGATTGTTCGCCGGGCTGGCCAAGGACATCGTCTACCGTCTGCGCATCCGCCTGATCGAGCGGCTCAAGCGGATTTCCCTGAGCGAGTACGAAAGCCTCGGCAGCGGTACTGTCACCACCCATCTGGTGACCGACCTGGACACTGTCGACAAATTTGTCGGCGAGACTCTCAGCCGCTTCCTCGTGGCCATGCTGACCCTGACCGGCACTGCGGCGATCCTGATCTGGATGCACTGGCAACTGGCGTTGCTGATCCTGCTGTTCAACCCGCTGGTGATCTTTGCCACGGTGCAGTTGGGTAAGCGGGTCAAGCATCTGAAGAAGCTGGAGAACGACAGCACCTCGCGCTTCACCCAGGCGCTGGCGGAAACCCTCGATGCGATCCAGGAAGTCCGCGCCGGCAACCGCCAGGGCTATTTCCTCGGCCGCCTCGGCCTGCGGGCCCAGGAAGTGCGCAACTACGCGGTCGCCTCGCAGTGGAAGAGCGATGCCAGCAACCGCGCCAGCGGCCTGCTGTTCCAGTTCGGCATCGATATCTTCCGCGCCGCGGCCATGCTCACCGTGCTGTTTTCCGACCTCAGCGTCGGTCAGATGCTCGCGGTGTTCAGCTACCTGTGGTTCATGATTGGCCCGGTGGAGCAGTTGCTGAACCTGCAATATGCCTATTATGGCGCGGGCGGTGCGCTGAGCCGGATCAACGAACTGCTCGCGCGCGGCGATGAGCCGCAGTACGCCGGTGGCGCCGACCCGTTCCAGGGCCAGACCACCGTCGGTATCGAGGTGCGCGGGCTGCGCTTCGGCTATGGCGAGGAACCAGTACTGGACCAGTTGAACCTGTCCATCGCCCCGGGTGAGAAGGTCGCCATCGTCGGCGCCAGTGGCGGCGGCAAGAGCACCCTGGTGCAACTGTTGCTTGGCCTGTACAGCGCCCAGGCTGGAAGCATCCGCTTTGGCGGCGCGACCTTGCAGGAAATTGGTCTGGAAACCCTGCGGGAAAACGTCGCGGTGGTGCTGCAGCATCCGTCGCTGTTCAACGACACGGTGCGGGCCAACCTGACCATGGGGCGGGACTGCACCGACGAAGAGTGCTGGCAGGCGCTGGCCATTGCCCAGCTCGACGAGACCATCGGTGCCTTGCCGCAAGGCCTGGACAGTGTGGTCGGGCGCTCCGGCGTGCGGCTGTCCGGCGGTCAGCGCCAGCGCCTGGCGATCGCGCGGATGGTCCTGGCCAAACCCAAGGTGGTGATCCTCGACGAGGCCACCTCGGCCCTCGACGCCGCCACCGAGTACAACCTGCACCACGCCTTGGCGCGCTTCCTCAGTGCCCGTACCACGCTGATCATCGCCCACCGTCTGTCGGCGGTAAAACAGGCCGACCGCGTGCTGGTGTTCGATGGCGGCCATGTCGCCGAGGATGGCGGGCACCAGCAACTGATCGCCGAAGGGGGGTTGTACGCCAAGTTGTACGGGCATTTGCAACAGAGCTGATCCCGCGATTGTGAGAAATCACTTATCCGCATGCAGGCAAATGGCCTAGTCTGTATCGGAACAGAGTGAGGTAACTCACCGGCGCAGTTGCAAGGGACTTCATGAAGGGAAAACGGACGCTCGAAACGCCCAGGCTCCTGGGGATCATCTGGCCATTTATCGCCGTGGTGCTGTTTCAGGCGCTGCTCGGCGGCATGAGCCTGTACGCGATGTCGGCGATGCGCGCCTACGTGGGTGGGGAAAGCCTCTGGTCCAAGGGCCAGAAGGACGCCATCTATTACCTGAACCTGTACGTCGACAGCCGCGACGAAGAGAACTTCCGCAAATACCGCGAGGCCATCGCCATTCCTGAAGGCAGCCATCGCTTGCGCCTGGCCCTCGACCTCGATCCGCCTGACCTGGAAGCCGCGCGCCAGGGCATACTCGCCGGGGGCAACCACCCGGACGATGTCGCTAGCGTGATCTGGTTTTACCTCAACTTCCGTCATGTCAGTTATCTGCAGAAGGCCATCAGTCGCTGGCAGGTGGGTGACAGCTTCCTTCAGGAACTGGCGACCCTTGCCGACGAGATCCATGCCGGTATCGCCGGCAATCGCGCCACGCCCAGCGACCTGGCCGAATGGAAACGCCGCATCGTTTCGATCAACGACAACGTGACCCCGGCCGCGCGGGCGTTCAGCGATGCCCTCGGGGAGGGCTCGCGCGTGCTCCTGCGCCTGTTGTTGCTGATCAACCTCGCCACTGCGGTCTTTCTCATTGCCCTGGCCTGGCTGCGTTCGAGCAAGCTACTGGCCCAGCGCCAGGCCTTCGCCAGTGCCTTGCAGGTGGAAAAGGACCGTGCGGAGATCACTCTGGCCTCCATTGGCGATGGGGTCATTACGACCGATGTCGACGGCAGCATCGTCTACATGAACGCGGCCGCCGAACAGCTCACCCACTGGGACGCTCTCCACGCCCAGGGCCTGCCGCTGGCGGCTCTGTTCAGCCTGCTTGACGACAACGCCGAAAAGGACAGCCTGACCCTCACCGAGCATATTCTCAATGGCGCCCTGCGCGGTGGCTCCGAGCATGTGCGGCTGATCCAGCGGCTGGATGGCAGCACCGTGTCAGTGGCGCTGGTCGGCGCGCCGATCGTCACCGAAGGGCGGGTCAGCGGCACCGTGCTGGTGCTGCACGACATGACCCAGGAGCGCCAGTACATCGCCAACCTGTCCTGGCAGGCGACCCACGACGCCCTGACCGGGCTGTCCAACCGCCGAGAGTTCGAGTATCGCCTGGAGCAGGCGCTGAACGAGCTGGCCCGCCAGCATGGCCGGCATTCGCTGATGTTCCTTGACCTCGACCAGTTCAAGCTGGTCAACGACACCAGTGGTCATGCCGCCGGTGACGAGCTTCTTCGGCATATCTGCGCGGTGCTGCAATCGGCGCTGCGCGAGGGCGACGTGTTGGCCCGCCTGGGAGGTGACGAGTTTGGCGTGCTGTTGCTCGACTGTCCGCCGGAACAGGCCGAACGCATCGCCGAGAATCTGCGCCAGGAAGTGCAGAGCCTGCACTTTGTATGGAAGGGACGGCCGTTCATCAACACGGTGAGCATCGGCCTGGTGCACCTGAACCAGGCGCCGGACTCACTGGAAGGCGCGTTGCGCGCCGCCGACATGGCCTGCTACATGGCCAAGGAGAAAGGCCGCAACCGCGTGCAGCTGTACCAGGCCGACGATACCGAGCTGTCGGTGCGCTTCGGCGAGATGGCCTGGATCCAGCGCCTGCACATCGCCCTGGAGGAGAACCGCTTCTGCCTGTACTCCCAGGAAATCGCCGCCCTCGACCCCGGGGAGCGCGGAGGCGGGCACCTGGAAATCCTCCTGCGCCTGCACGACGAGAGCGGGCGGATCATTCTTCCCGACAGTTTCATTCCTGCCGCCGAGCGCTTCGGCCTGATTACGGCGCTCGACCGCTGGGTGGTGCGTAGCGTCTTCTCGGTGATCCGCCAGTGCCTGGACGAGGGAGGCAAAGGGCCGCTGGCGATGTGTTCGATCAACCTTTCGGGCAACAGCATTGGTGATGACAAGTTCCTTGACTACCTGCGCCGGCAGTTCAGCGACTACGGTATCCCGCCTGAATTGATCTGTTTCGAAATAACCGAGACCAGCGCCATCGCCAATCTTGGCAGTGCCATTCGTTTTATCAACGAATTGAAAGGATTGGGTTGCAAATTTTCCCTTGACGATTTCTGCGCCGGAATGTCGTCGTTCGCGTATTTGAAACATTTGCCTGTAGACTTCCTGAAGATCGACGGAAGTTTCGTCAAGGATATGCTCGACGACCCGATTAACCGGGCGATGGTCCAGGTGATCAACCATATTGGCCACGTCATGGGTAAGCGCACCATCGCCGAGTTTGTCGAGACGCCGTTGATCGAGCAGGCCTTGCAGGAGATCGGTGTCGACTACGCCCAGGGTTTCCTGATCGAGCGGCCCCAGGTCTTTTCCTGTGCCAGCCTTCAGCGTCAGCGCGACGCCGCCAGGCCATTGCTGTTCGGATCGCCGGGGACGCTTCGCTGACGCTCTTTCCAAATCACAAGGACAAGGAGCTGACAGTGATTGACGCATATACCCGGACTGGTCCATTGATGGACGCCACCAGTTACCCCCTCTGGGCCCAACGCCTGATCCAGGAATGCAGCGCGAGCAAGCGCCGTGTTGTTGAACACGAGTTCTACCAGCGGCTGCGCGACGGCCTCGTCAGCAGTCGCACCATGCACCAGTATCTGGTCGGTGGTTGGCCGGTAGTGGAGCAATTCTCCGTCTACATGGCGCAAAACCTCACCAAGACCCGTTACGCCCGCCATCCCGGCGAGGACATGGCGCGTCGCTGGCTGATGCGCAACATCCGTGTCGAGCTCAACCATGCCGACTACTGGGTGCACTGGTGCGAAGCCCATGGCGTCAGCCTCGAAGACCTGCAGGCACAGGACGTGCCGTCGGAGTTGCAGGCGTTGAGTGATTGGTGCGTGCACACCTGTGCCGCGGATTCGTTGGTGGTGGCCATGGCGGCGACCAACTACGCGATCGAAGGGGCGGTGGGTGAGTGGTCGGCGGTAGTCTGTTCCACCGACACCTACGCCGAGGGCTTCCCCGAGGAAGGCCGCAAGCGCGCGATGAAATGGCTGAAGATGCACGCCCAGTACGACGATGCCCACCCGTGGGAAGCGCTGGAGATCATCTGCACCCTGGCCGGCAACAGCCCGACCAAGGCCCTGCAAGCCGAGCTGAAGCGGGCCATCTGCAAGAGCTACGACTACATGTTCCTGTTCCTTGAGCGCTGCATGCAGCTGGAACAGCAGGAGTCGCACCAGGGCTCGCGCCTGCGCGGCGCCCTGGCGCAGGGGCTTACTGGGCGTTGAAGGCCTGACCGTTGACCCCGGTGCTGTCCGGGCCCATCAGGTACAGGTAGACCGGCATGATGGCTTCGGGCAGCGGGTTGTCCTGCGGGTTTTCCGCAGGATAGGCCTGGGCGCGCATGCTGGTACGGGTGGCGCCCGGGTTGACGCTGTTGGCCCGCACCGGGGCGACGCCTTCCAGTTCGTCCGCCAGGGTCTGCATCAGGCCCTCGGTGGCGAACTTCGACACGCCGTAGGCACCCCAATAGGCGCGCCCCTTGCGTCCAACGCTGCTGGAGGTGAACACCACCGAGGCGTCTTCCGACAGCTTGAGCAGCGGCAGCAGGGTCTGGGTCAGCATGAACATGGCGTTGACGTTGATGTGCATGACACGCATGAAGTTTTCGCCGCTCAACTGCTCCATCGGGGTACGTGGACCGATGATCGAAGCGTTGTGCAGCAGGCCGTCGAGACGGCCGAAGGCGTTTTCCACCATCACCGCCAGTTCGTCGTACTGGTGCGGCAGGGCGGTTTCCAGGTTGAACGGGATGACCACCGGTTGCGGATGACCGGCGGCTTCGATCTCGTCATACACCGTGGTCAGGTTGGCTTCGGTCTTGCCCAGCAGCAGGACGGTGGCACCATGGGCGGCAAAGGCCTTGGCGGCCGCCGCACCGATGCCGCGACCGGCGCCGGTGACCATGATGACCCGGCCCTTGAGCAGGTCGGGGCGGGCGGAATAATCGAACATGAGGGTTGCCTCGAGAAGGAAATGGCTTCAGGCGCCAGCAGGCCGGCGTCGACGCCGGCCCGGCATGGCCAGTGGCGGCGCGGTCAGCAGCCGCACAGGGCGCTGTCGAGCACCTTGCGCAGCTCCAGGGGATGGTCGACCACGACGTCCGCACCCCAGTTGTTGGGGTTGTCCTCTGGATGAATATAGCCATAGCGCACGGCGGCTGTGCGGGTGCCGGCATCGCGGCCGGACTCGATGTCGCGCAGGTCGTCGCCGACGAACAGCACGCTGGCCGGGTCCAGGTCGAGGGTCTTGCAGGCGAGGATCAGCGGCTCTGGGTCGGGCTTGCTGTTCTTCACGTGGTCCGGACAGATCAGCAACGAGGAGCGCTCGGCCAGGCCCAGGCGCTGCATGATCGGTTCGGCGAAGCGCACCGGCTTGTTGGTGACCACGCCCCACAGCAGCTTGCCGCGCTCGATGTCCTGCAGCAGTTCTTCCATGCCGTCGAACAGCTTGCTGTGCACCGCGCAGTCGCGCTGGTAGCGCTCGAGGAACTCAAGGCGCAGGGGTTCGAACTCGGGGGATTCTGGATCGATCTCGAAGGTGGCCGCGACCATCGCCCGGGCGCCACCGGAGATCACGTCGCGTACGGTCTTGTCGGCTACCGGCGGCAGACCGCGGTCGGCGCGCATGGCCTGGCAGATGGCGATGAAGTCCGGCGCCGTGTCGAGCAGGGTGCCGTCCATGTCGAAAAGTACTGCTCGCAAACGCATGTTCATTCCTCGCGCAGGGTCTGGATCATGTAGTTGACGTCAACGTCGGCGGCCAGCTTGTAGTGCTTGGTCAGCGGGTTGTAGGTCAGACCGATGATGTCCTTGACGCTAAGGCCTGCCGCGCGGCTCCAGGCGCCGAGTTCGGAAGGGCGGATGAATTTCTTGAAGTCATGGGTGCCGCGGGGCAGCAGCTTCATGATGTATTCCGCACCGATGATGGCGAACAGGTAGGCCTTCGGGTTGCGGTTGATGGTGGAGAAGAACACCTGGCCACCGGGCTTGACCATGCGGAAGCAGGCGCGGATCACCGAGGACGGGTCCGGCACGTGCTCGAGCATTTCCAGGCAGGTGACCACGTCGAACTGCTCGGGCATTTCCTCGGCAAGGGCTTCGGCGGTGATCTGCCGGTATTCGACGTTCACCCCGGACTCCAACTGGTGCAGTTGGGCCACCGCCAGTGGTGCCTCGCCCATGTCGATGCCGGTCACGGTGGCGCCGCGCAGGGCCATGGCCTCGCTGAGGATGCCGCCGCCGCAACCGACGTCGAGGACCTTCTTGCCGGCCAGCTTGACCCGCTCGTCGATCCAGTTGACCCGCAGCGGGTTGATGTCGTGCAGTGGCTTGAACTCGCTCTCGCGGTCCCACCAGCGATGGGCCAGGGCCTCGAACTTGGCGATTTCGGCGTGGTCGACGTTGCTCATTGAACAATCCTCTGAAGCTGTGAAAATTCGGTGCGGCAGCGCGGCTGCCGGCAGGTCATTCGGTGTGTCCGGCGATGCGCTGGCCCCAGGCCACGGCGGCGGCGTGCAGGGCCTGCTCGTCGAGGCGGGTCAGGCGGCGCTCGTCCAGCAGGGCCTTGCCGGCGACCCAGACATGCTTCACGCAGTCGCGGCCGCTGGCGTAGATCAGTTGCGAGACCGGGTCGTAGACCGGTTGTTGGGCCAGGCCGCTGAGGTCAAAGGCGACCAGATCGGCAGCCTTGCCGAGTTCCAGCGAGCCGGTGATGTCTTCCAGGCCCAGGGCTCGCGCGCCGTTCAGGGTGGCCATGCGCAGCGCGCGATGGGCGTCGAGGGCGCTGGCCGAGCCGGCCACGGCTTTCGCCAGCAGGGCGGCGGTGCGGGTTTCGCCGAGCAGGTCCAGGTCGTTGTTGCTGGCCGCGCCGTCGGTGCCCACGGCGATATTGACCCCGGCCTGCCACAGGCGCTCCACCGGGCAGAAGCCGCTGGCCAGCTTGAGGTTGGATTCGGGGCAGTGCACCACGCTGGTGTTGCTTTCTACCAGCAAGGCCAGGTCGTCATCGCTGATCTGGGTCATGTGCACGGCCTGCAGGCGCGGGCCAAGCAGGCCGATGCGGGCCAGGCGCTGCAACGGACGCTCGCCGTACTGCTCGAGGGCGTCACGGACTTCCCCGGCGGTCTCATGGATATGCATGTGCACCGGCGCGTCCAGCTCGTCGGCGACCACCCGGACCTTCTCCAGGTTCTCGTCGTTGACCGTGTACGGCGCGTGGGGGCCAAGGGCGACGCTGATGCGAGGATGATGGCGCAGGTCGCCGAACAGCTCGACGGCGACGTGCAGGCCTTCGTCGAAGGTGCGCGCGCCGGGGATCGGGAAATCCAGCAGGGGTACGGAAATCTGCGCCCGAATGCCGCTATCGTGCACGCATTCGCTGGCGATCTTCGGATAAAAGTACATGTCGCTGAAGCAGGTGATTCCGCCCTTGAGCTGCTCGGCGATGGCCAGATTGGTGCCGTCGCGGACGAATTCCTCGTCGACCCAGCGGCCTTCGGCGGGCCAGATGTGCTCCTGCAGCCATGTCATCAGCGGCAGGTCATCGGCCATACCGCGGAACAGGGTCATCGCGGCGTGGCCGTGGGCGTTGATCAGCCCTGGCGCAAGCAGGCAGCCGGGCAGTTCGCGGACCTCGCTGGCGGCGAAGCGCGCGGTCTCGCTACGAGGGCCGATGAAGGCGATCCGGCCCTGATGGATCCCCAGGGCATGCTCCTTGAGCACCACGCCAGCCGGTTCGACGGGCACCAGCCAGGTCGGCAGGAGCAGCAGGTCGAGAGGGGCGGGAGGCTTGGGCATGGACACGGATTTCCCTGGATCATGGGGTGGTGGCGAAGTATACCCGAGCGTCCGCGCTTGGGGCTCGTTATAATCGCCGGTTTTTGATGTCCGAATGACGGGGTGAGGGAATGCGCGATCGACTTCTGGCTGCAGAGAAAGTAAGGGCCATCGATTGGCGTGATGGCACCCTTTACTTGCTCGACCAGCGCGCGTTGCCGTTCGAAGAAACCTGGCTGGCCTACCGCGATGCCGCCGGTGTCGCCGAGGCGATCCGCTCCATGGTGGTGCGCGGGGCCCCGGCCATCGGCATCAGCGCCGCCTACGGGTTGCTGCTGGGGGTGCGCCAGCGCCTTGTCGAGGGCGGTGACTGGCGTGCAGCGCTGGAGGCGGATTTCAGCGTGTTGAGCGAGGCGCGGCCGACCGGGGTCAATCTGTCCTGGGCCCTGAACCGCATGCGCGAGCGCCTGCAGCGGCTGCGTGAGGGCGACGATCCGTCGCAGGTGATGGAGGCCGAGGCTCAAGCGATCCAGGACAGCGACCGTGAGGCCAACCTGAACATGGCCCAGCTGGGCATGGAGCAGATCCGCAAGTACCAGGGCAGCGAGCAGGCCGTGCTGACCCACTGCAACACCGGTGCCTTGGCCACCGGCGGCTTCGGCACTGCGCTGGGGGTGATCCGCGCGGCCTGGCTCGACGGCATGATCGAGCATGTTTACGTCGACGAGACTCGCCCCTGGCTGCAAGGCACCCGCCTGACCGCTTGGGAGCTGGCCAACGAGGGCATTCCGGTGAGCGTCAACGCCGATTCGGCCGCCGCGCACTTGATGAAGACCAAGGGCATCACCTGGGTCATCGTCGGCGCCGACCGTATCGCCGCCAACGGTGACGTGGCGAACAAGATCGGCACCTACCAGTTGGCGGTGAATGCCATGCACCATGGCGTGCGCTTCATGGTGGTGGCGCCGAGCTCGACCATCGACATGAGCCTGGCCAGTGGCGACGAGATCGTCCTGGAGGAGCGTGATGGCAACGAATTGCTGGAAGTTGCCGGAAGTCGGGTGGCGCCGGACGGTGTGTCGGCCTGTAATCCGGTGTTCGATGTGACGCCGGCAGACCTCATCGACGTGATCGTGACCGAGAAGGGTGTCGTCGAGCGCCCGGATACCGCCAAGCTGGCGCAACTGATGTGCCGCAAGCGCCTGCATTGAACCGTTCTGTGACGGGCCGCCCGGGCCCGTTTTCCCGCGCGCCAGGCGGCGCTTTGCCATACTCCCATGCCCCCGGCGACTGTGATAACATCCGGCGGTTTCCAAGGCCGCCCTGCGGGGTGGTCTTCACTACGCAGATCCATGGCTTAACTCGTTGATTTGTCGTAAGTCGTTGCGGGAGAGAACTTCCGCGGCGGCGAGCTTCGTTCGTCCCATATGGATGTGACGAAGTTTCACCCGAAAAAGGAATCAGGCTTCTCATGGGCGAACTGGCCAAAGAAATCCTCCCGGTCAATATCGAAGACGAACTGAGACAGTCCTACCTCGACTACGCGATGAGCGTCATTGTCGGGCGTGCACTGCCCGATGCGCGTGATGGCTTGAAGCCCGTGCATCGCCGCGTTCTGTTTGCGATGAGTGAACTGGGGAACGACTGGAACAAACCGTACAAGAAATCCGCCCGTGTGGTCGGTGACGTCATCGGTAAGTACCACCCCCACGGTGATACCGCCGTGTACGACACCATCGTGCGCATGGCCCAGCCTTTCTCCCTGCGGTACCTGCTGGTCGACGGTCAGGGCAACTTCGGTTCGGTCGATGGCGACAACGCCGCGGCGATGCGATACACCGAAGTGCGCATGGCCAAGCTGGCCCACGAACTGCTGGCCGACCTGCACAAGGAAACCGTGGACTGGGTGCCCAACTACGACGGCACCGAGCAGATCCCGGCGGTCATGCCGACCCGTATTCCCAACCTGTTGGTCAACGGCTCCAGCGGTATCGCCGTGGGCATGGCGACCAACATTCCGCCGCACAACCTCGGTGAAGTCATCGACGGTTGCCTGGCGCTGATCGACAACCCGGAAATCTCGATCGACGAACTGATGCAGTTCATCCCGGGACCGGACTTCCCGACCGCTGGCCTGATCAACGGCCGCCAGGGCATCATCGAGGCTTACCGCACCGGTCGTGGCCGCATCTACATGCGCGCCCGCTCCACCGTCGAAGACATCGACAAGGTCGGTGGCCGCCAGCAGATCGTCGTCACCGAGCTGCCTTACCAGCTGAACAAGGCGCGTCTGATCGAGAAGATCGCCGAGCTGGTCAAGGAAAAGAAACTCGAAGGCATCACCGAGCTGCGCGACGAGTCCGACAAGGACGGCATGCGCGTGGTCATCGAGCTGCGTCGCGGCGAAGTGCCGGAGGTTGTGCTCAACAACCTCTATGCCCAGACCCAGCTGCAAAGCGTGTTCGGCATCAACATCGTTGCCCTGATCGACGGTCGTCCGCGCCTGCTCAATCTCAAGGACCTGCTCGAAGCCTTTGTCCGTCACCGCCGCGAAGTGGTGACCCGGCGCACCGTGTTCGAGCTGCGCAAGGCCCGCGAGCGTGGCCATATCCTTGAAGGACAGGCAGTCGCACTGTCCAACATCGATCCGGTCATCGCCCTGATCAAGGCTTCGCCGACGCCGTCCGAGGCCAAGGAAGCACTGATCAGTACGCCGTGGGAATCCAGCGCTGTGCAGGTGATGGTCGAGCGCGCAGGCGCCGACTCCTGCCGCCCGGAAAGCCTCGACGAGCAATATGGTCTGCGTGATGGCAAATACTACCTGTCGCCGGAACAGGCCCAAGCCATTCTCGACCTGCGCCTGCACCGCCTCACCGGGCTGGAGCACGAGAAGCTGCTGGCTGAGTACCAGGAAATCCTCAACCAGATCGGCGAACTGATCCGCATCCTCAGCAGCGCCGAGCGCCTGATGGAAGTGATCCGCGAAGAGTTGGAGCTGATTCGTGCCGAATACGGCGACGCACGCCGCACCGAGATCATCGACGCGCGCCTGGATCTGACCCTCGGCGACATGATCCCCGAGGAAGAGCGCGTGGTGACCATCTCCCACGGTGGCTACGCCAAGACCCAGCCGCTGTCTGCCTACCAGGCCCAGCGCCGCGGTGGCAAGGGCAAGTCGGCCACGGGGGTCAAGGACGAGGATTACATCGCTCATCTGCTGGTCGCCAACAGCCACGCCACCCTCCTGCTGTTCTCCAGCAAGGGCAAGGTGTACTGGCTCAAGACCTACGAGATTCCCGAGGCTTCCCGTGCAGCCCGCGGCCGGCCGCTGGTCAACCTGCTGCCGCTGGAAGAGGGCGAGCACATCACCACGATGCTGCAGATCGACCTCGAAGCCTTGCAGCAGAGCATCGGTGCCGATGAAGAGCTGGACGATGCCGAAGAGGGCGTGATCGAAGGCGAGATCGTCGAGCCGGAAGAGATCGACGAGGAAGATGGCGATACGCCTGAGCTAGTGGCCGAGCCGACCGGTGCCTATATCTTCATGGCCACCGCTTCCGGTACCGTCAAGAAAACACCGCTGGCGCAGTTCGCCCGTCCTCGCTCCAGTGGCCTGATCGCCCTGAAGCTGAAGGAAGGCGACACCCTGATCGCGGCGGCCATCACTGATGGTGCCAAGGAAGTCATGTTGTTCTCCGATGCTGGCAAGGTGATTCGTTTCGCTGAGAGCGTCGTCCGCCAGATGGGCCGTGGCGCCCGTGGGGTGCGTGGCATGCGCCTGGGCAAGGAGCAGCAACTGATCTCCATGCTGATCCCGGAATCGGGGGCGCAGATCCTCACCGCTTCCGAGCGCGGCTTCGGCAAGCGCACGCCGCTGAGCAAATTCCCGCGGCGTGGTCGGGGTGGCCAGGGCGTTATCGCCATGGGTACCAAGGGGCGCAACGGCAAGCTGATCGGCGCCATCCAGGTTCAGGAAGGCGAGGAAATCATGCTGATCTCCGACCAGGGCACGCTGGTGCGTACCCGGGTCGGCGAAGTCTCCAGCCTGGGCCGCAATACCCAAGGCGTGACCCTGATCAAGCTCGCCAACGACGAGACCCTGGTGGGCGTCGAGCGGGTCCAGGAGCCGTCAGAGGAAGAGGTCGATGACGAGTTCATCGGCGACGTTGCCGATGGCGAGGACGTGGCAGCGGCGGTGACCCCGGCAGACGATGCGCAAGCCGACGAAGAGGCTTCGCAGGAGTAAGCAGCGCAACAACCCGAGCGGGGCGGCCAAGGTCGCCCCGCTGATCTTAAGAGCAGAGCGAGAGTGGATGTGAGCAAACGAGCCTTTAACTTCTGCGCAGGCCCTGCCGCGCTCCCCGACGCTGTCCTGCAGCGTGCCCAGGCCGAAATGCTGGACTGGAACGGCAAAGGCCTTTCCGTCATGGAAATGAGCCACCGTAGCGACGACTACGTGGCCATTGCCGCCCAGGCCGAGCAGGACCTGCGCGACCTGTTGTCCATCCCCTCCAACTACAAGGTGCTGTTCCTGCAGGGCGGCGCGAGCCAGCAGTTCGCCGAGATCCCGCTGAACCTGCTGCCTGAGAACGGCACCGCCGACTATGTCGAGACCGGCATCTGGTCGAAGAAGGCCATCGAGGAAGCGCGTCGCTTCGGCAATGTGAATGTCGCCGCTTCGGCCAAGCCTTACGACTACCTGGCCATTCCTGGCCAGAACGAGTGGAAGCTGACCCCGGGTGCCGCCTATGTGCACTACGCCTCCAACGAAACCATCGGCGGCCTGCAGTTCGACTGGGTCCCGGAAACCGGTGACGTTCCGCTGGTGGTCGACATGTCTTCGGACATCCTCTCGCGGCCGATCGATGTTTCCCAATACGGCTTGATATACGCCGGCGCGCAGAAGAACATCGGCCCCAGTGGTCTGGTGGTGGTGATCGTTCGCGAAGACCTGCTGGGCCGTGCCCGCAGTGCCTGCCCGACCATGCTCGACTACAAGATCGCTGCCGACAACGCCTCGATGTACAACACCCCGGCCACCTATTCCTGGTATCTGTCCGGCCTGGTCTTCCAGTGGATCAAGGAGCAGGGTGGCGTTGCCGCCATGGAGCAGCGTAACCGGGCGAAGAAAGACCGTCTGTACGGCTTCATCGACAAGAGCGATTTCTACTCCAACCCGATCAGCGTCAACGCCCGTTCGTGGATGAACGTGCCGTTCCGCCTGGCTGACGAGCGCCTGGACAAGGCCTTCCTCGCCGGCGCCGATGCCCGCGGCCTGCTCAACCTCAAGGGGCACCGCTCTGTAGGTGGCATGCGCGCTTCCATCTACAACGCTCTGGGCCTGGATGCCGTGGAGGCACTGGTGGCCTACATGGCTGAATTCGAGAAGGAACATTCCTGATGTCGGAACAGGAACTCAAGGCCCTGCGGGTGCGCATCGACAGTCTCGATGAGAAGATCCTCGAACTGATCAGCGACCGTGCCCGCTGTGCCCAGGAAGTCGCGCGGGTGAAGATGGGTTCGCTGGCCGAAGGCGAGGTGCCGGTGTTCTACCGGCCCGAGCGTGAAGCGCAGGTGCTAAAGCGGGTCATGGAGCGTAACCAGGGTCCCCTGGGCAATGAGGAAATGGCCCGTCTGTTCCGCGAGATCATGTCCTCCTGCCTGGCGCTGGAGCAGCCGCTGAAGGTCGCCTACCTCGGTCCGGAGGGGACCTTCACCCAGGCGGCGGCCATGAAGCACTTCGGTCACGCGGTGATCAGCAAGCCGATGGCGGCGATCGACGAAGTGTTCCGTGAAGTGGCCGCCGGTGCGGTCAACTTCGGCGTGGTGCCGGTGGAGAACTCCACCGAAGGTGCGGTCAACCACACCCTGGACAGCTTCCTCGAACACGACATGGTCATCTGTGGCGAAGTCGAGCTGCGCATCCACCACCACCTGCTGGTGGGCGAGAACACCAAGACCGACAGCATCAGCCGCATCTACTCCCACGCCCAGTCCCTGGCCCAGTGCCGCAAGTGGCTGGACGCGCACTACCCGAACGTCGAGCGCGTCGCGGTTTCGAGCAACGCCGAGGCGGCCAAGCGGGTCAAGGGCGAGTGGAACTCCGCTGCCATCGCCGGCGACATGGCGGCCGGCCTGTATGGCCTGACGCGCCTGGCCGAGAAGATCGAGGACCGTCCGGACAACTCCACCCGGTTCCTGATGATCGGCAATCAGGAAGTCCCGCCGACCGGCGACGACAAGACCTCGATCATCGTCTCCATGAGCAACAAGCCGGGCGCGCTGCACGAGCTGCTGGTGCCGTTCCACGAGAACGGCATCGACCTGACGCGTATCGAGACCCGTCCTTCGCGCAGCGGCAAATGGACCTACGTATTCTTCATCGACTTCGTCGGCCACCATCGCGATCCGTTGATCAAGGCCGTCCTGGAGAAGATCAGCCAGGAAGCGGTTGCCCTGAAAGTGCTGGGTTCCTACCCGAAAGCGGTGCTCTGAGGCGATGGGTGATGTTTTGAACAGGGTCCTGCTCCGTGATTGAAGTCGAAACGCAAAAGAGCGGGCCCGTGGTCGGCCGGCTGGTGGTCGTGGGCCTGGGCCTGATTGGCGGGTCCTTCGCCAAGGGCGTACGTGAAAGTGGCCTGTGCCGCGAAGTGGTCGGCGTCGACCTGGATCCGCAGTCGCGCAAGCTGGCGGTGGAACTGGGGGTGGTCGACCGCTGCGAGGAAGACCTCGAAGCCGCGTGCGTCGGTGCCGATGTCATCCAGCTGGCGGTGCCGATCCTGGCCATGGAAAAGCTGCTGGCGCGCCTGGCCGGCATGAGCCTCGGCCAGGCCGTGCTGACCGATGTCGGCAGTGCCAAGGGCAACGTGGTGCGCGCGGCCCGTGCGGCCATGCCGGGGCGGCTGGGGCTGTTCGTCCCCGGTCACCCGATCGCCGGCTCCGAGCAGAGCGGGGTGGAGGCCTCCAATGCCGCCCTGTTCCGCCGGCACAAGGTGATCCTCACGCCGCTGGACGAAACCGATCCCACGGCGCTCGCCGTGGTCGACCGGTTGTGGCGCGCGCTGGAAGCGGATGTCGAGCACATGCAGGTCGAGCGGCACGACGAAGTCCTCGCCGCCACCAGCCACCTGCCGCACCTGCTGGCCTTCGGCCTGGTCGATTCCCTGGCCAAGCGCAATGAAAACCTGGATATCTTCCGTTACGCTGCCGGCGGATTCCGCGATTTCACGAGAATCGCGGGAAGCGACCCGGTCATGTGGCACGACATCTTCCTCGCCAATCGCGAGGCGGTCCTGCGCACGCTGGATACATTTCGCAGCGACCTCGACGCCTTGCGCGACGCGGTCGATGCAGGGGACGGGCATCAACTGCTGGGCGTGTTCACCCGCGCCCGCGTGGCCCGCGAGCATTTCAGTAAAATCCTGGCCCGTCGGGCCTATGTGGACGCTATGAACTCCAACGACCTGATTTTCCTGGCACAACCTGGTGGCCGTCTGTCCGGGCGCATTCGCGTTCCCGGCGACAAGTCGATTTCCCACCGCTCGATCATGCTCGGCTCCTTGGCTGAGGGCACCACAGAAGTCGAAGGCTTTCTCGAAGGCGAGGACGCCCTGGCGACCCTGCAGGCCTTCCGTGACATGGGCGTGGTGATCGAAGGTCCGCACCACGGTCGCGTGACGATTCACGGTGTGGGCCTCAACGGCCTGAAACCGCCGCCCGGTCCGATTTACCTGGGCAACTCCGGTACCTCGATGCGCCTGCTGTCGGGCCTGCTGGCCGCGCAGAGCTTCGATACCGTGCTGACCGGCGACGCCTCGCTGTCCAAGCGTCCGATGAACCGTGTCGCCAACCCGTTGCGGGAAATGGGCGCGATCATCGAGACCGGCGAGCAGGGCCGTCCACCGGTCACCATTCGTGGTGGCCACAAGCTCAAGGCGCTGAACTACACGCTGCCGATGGCCAGTGCCCAGGTTAAATCCTGTCTGCTCCTTGCGGGCCTGTATGCCGAAGGTCAGACCGTCGTCACCGAGCCGGCACCGACCCGTGACCACACCGAGCGCATGCTGCGTGGCTTCGGCTATGAAGTGAATGTGGAAGGTCCGACCGCTTCGCTAGTCTCTGGCGGCGAGCTGACCGCGACCCATATCGAAGTCCCGGCGGATATCTCCTCGGCGGCCTTCTTCCTGGTGGCGGCGTCGATCGCCGAAGGTTCCGAGTTGGTACTGGAGCACGTTGGCATCAACCCGACCCGTACCGGCGTGATCGACATCCTGCGCCTGATGGGCGGCGACATCACCTTGGAAAACCAGCGTGAAGTCGGCGGCGAGCCAGTGGCTGACCTGCGTGTTCGCGGCGCGAAGCTGAAAGGCATCGAGATCCCCGAGCACCTGGTGCCGCTGGCGATCGATGAGTTCCCCGTGCTGTTCGTTGCTGCTGCCTGTGCCGAAGGGCGCACCGTGCTGCGCGGCGCCGAAGAGCTGCGGGTCAAGGAATCCGACCGTATCCAGGTCATGGCCGATGGCCTGCTGGCCCTGGGCGTGAAGTGCGAGCCGACTGCCGACGGCATCATCATCGATGGCGGCGTGATCGGTGGTGGCGAAGTCCATGGTCATGGCGACCACCGCATCTCCATGGCCTTCAGCGTCGCCTCGCTGCGCGCTACCGCGCCTATCCGCATCCATGACTGCGCCAACGTCGCCACTTCGTTCCCGAACTTCCTGGCGTTGTGCGCCGAAGTCGGCATCCGCGTCGCCGAAGAGGGTAAATCGTGAACACGCAAGCGCCGGTCATCACCATCGACGGGCCGAGCGGCTCTGGCAAGGGCACGGTAGCCGGCCTGCTGGCTCGCCGCTTGGGCTGGAATCTGCTGGATTCCGGCGCCCTGTACCGGCTGCTGGCGTTCGCTGCCAGCAACCACGGTGTCGACCTGACCAACGAAGAACTGCTCAAAGCCCTGGCCGCCCACCTGGACGTGCAGTTCCTTGCGGCAGAAGAAGGCCAATTGCAGCGCATCATTCTCGAAGGCGACGACGTCAGCAATGACATCCGCAACGAGCATGTCGGTGCCGGCGCTTCCCGGGTCGCCGCGCTGCCGGCGGTGCGCGAGGCGCTGCTGCAGCGCCAGCGCGCTTTCCGCGAAGCGCCGGGACTGATCGCTGACGGTCGGGACATGGGCACAGTGGTGTTTCCCGATGCGCCACTGAAGATTTTCCTTACCGCCAGCGCCGAGGAGCGGGCGCGTCGCCGTTACCTCCAGTTGAAGGCAAAAGGCGATGATGTTAGTCTGTCGAGTCTGCTAGATGAGATACGTGCGCGCGATGAGCGTGACACCCAGCGATCTGTGGCCCCGCTAAAGCCGGCGGTCGACGCTATTCAGCTGGATTCCACGGAGTTGTCCATCGAGCAGGTGCTTGAACGCATTCTGAGTGAAGTCGCGCTGCGCGATATCGCCGGATGACCAGGGAGGCTGCAGGATCACCAGTCAACGTCCTGCAGACCGACCTTACTTTGAACGAACCCACATTGTCTGGAATGTGGCTGATGGGCGTTTTCTCCGCCCGAATCTACAGGAATTAAAATGAGCGAAAGCTTTGCAGAACTTTTTGAAGAAAGCCTGAAAACCCTCAACCTTCAACCAGGTGCGATCATCACCGGTATCGTTGTCGATATCGACGGTGACTGGGTTACTGTCCACGCTGGTCTGAAATCCGAGGGCGTCATCCCGCTCGAGCAGTTCTACAACGAAGCTGGCGAGCTGACCATCAAGGTCGGTGACGAAGTTCACGTTGCGCTGGACGCGGTGGAAGACGGCTTTGGCGAAACCAAACTGTCCCGTGAAAAAGCCAAGCGCGCCGAGTGCTGGATTGTTCTGGAAGCAGCTTTCGCCGCCGAAGAAGTGGTCAAGGGCGTTATCAACGGTAAGGTTAAGGGCGGCTTCACTGTCGACGTTAACGGTATCCGTGCGTTCCTGCCGGGCTCCCTGGTTGATGTCCGCCCAGTGCGCGACACCACCCACCTGGAAGGCAAAGAGCTGGAATTCAAGGTCATCAAGCTGGATCAGAAGCGCAACAACGTTGTCGTTTCCCGTCGCAGCGTCCTGGAAGCCGAAAACAGCGCCGAGCGCGAAGCTCTGCTGGAGTCGCTGCAGGAAGGCCAGCAAGTCAAGGGTATCGTCAAGAACCTCACCGACTACGGCGCATTTGTCGACCTGGGCGGCGTGGACGGCCTGCTGCACATCACCGACATGGCTTGGAAGCGTATCAAGCACCCATCGGAAATCGTCAACGTTGGCGACGAGATCGATGTCAAGGTTCTGAAGTACGATCGCGAGCGCAACCGCGTTTCGCTGGGTCTGAAGCAACTGGGCGAAGACCCATGGGTTGCTATCAAGGCTCGTTACCCAGAAAGCACCCGCGTCATGGCGCGCGTCACCAACCTGACCGACTACGGCTGCTTCGCTGAGCTGGAAGAAGGCGTTGAAGGTCTGGTGCACGTTTCCGAAATGGACTGGACCAACAAGAACATCCACCCGTCGAAAGTCGTTCAGGTTGGCGACGAAGTGGAAGTCATGGTTCTGGACATCGACGAAGAGCGTCGTCGTATCTCCCTGGGCATCAAGCAGTGCAAGTCGAACCCATGGGAAGACTTCTCTGGCCAGTTCAACAAGGGCGACAAGATCTCCGGTACCATCAAGTCGATCACCGACTTCGGTATCTTCATCGGTCTGGACGGCGGTATCGACGGTCTGGTTCACCTGTCGGACATCTCCTGGAACGAAGTCGGCGAAGAAGCCGTACGTCGCTTCAAGAAGGGCGACGAGCTGGAAACCGTCATCCTGTCGGTTGACCCAGAGCGCGAGCGTATCTCTCTGGGCATCAAACAGCTGGAAGACGATCCGTTCTCCAACTACGTTGCTGTCAACGACAAGGGCGCTATCGTCAAGGGTACCGTCAAGGAAGTCGACGCCAAAGGCGCCGTCATCACCCTGGCCGACGACATCGAAGCTACTCTGAAAGCTTCCGAAATCAGCCGCGACCGCGTTGAAGACGCGCGTAACGTCCTGAAGGAAGGCGAAGAGATCGAAGCCAAGATCATCAGCGTTGACCGTAAGTCCCGCGTCATCAACCTCTCCATCAAGTCGAAAGACGTTGAAGAAGAGAAAGAGGCTATCCAGCAAATCGCCAAGGCTCCAGAAGCCGCTGGCGCTACCCTGGGTGACCTGCTGCGCGCGGAAATGGCCAAACAGAACTAAGTTCTGCTTGATCAAAAAAAGGCGACTTCGGTCGCCTTTTTTTATGCCTGAAATTTCAGGTGGTTAAGCGTAACCCCCGTAGTTATGGGCTTTCCGGCATAAAGTGCCAGTATTCGATTCTGGATTTTTCTTTCAAGTCAATAAGCGCACTGTTCAAATTCACAAAGCCATGCTAAAACCAATGGAGGCAATGACCTAGCTGCTTGATACAGAAGGGAAAAACATGACGAAGTCGGAGCTGATCGAACGTATTGTCACCCATCAGGGTCTACTCTCATCCAAGGATGTCGAGTTGGCCATCAAGACCATGCTCGAGCAGATGTCCCAGTGTCTGGCCACTGGGGATCGCATCGAGATTCGTGGTTTTGGTAGTTTTTCGCTGCACTATCGTGCTCCCCGTGTGGGGCGCAACCCGAAAACCGGACAGTCTGTAGAGCTGGATGGCAAGTTCGTACCGCACTTTAAGCCTGGAAAGGAGCTGCGGGATCGAGTGAATGAAGATGAGCATCCGATCTGAAGAGGCAAAAAGAGAAGAAAATGCGTAGTCTCAAAACGCTGCTACTCACGATTTTCGTATTGCTGGTCGGGGCTTTCTTCCTGTTCTTCGTGTTGGAAAACGCTCAGCCCATCTCATTGTTGATCATGGGGTGGAGCGCTCCCGCCATACCACTTGCTGTTTCTTTGCTGGGAATGTTGGTGTTGGGGATGCTCATGGGCGTAGTGGTGGGGATATCTTGCTTTCGAACTAAACGCATTGGCGAGCAGCGCAATTGAGTTTGGGTCTTGAAGTAGTCGAGGTTTTTCGTTGCTCAGAGATTTCCTACGCGCTTCTCGGATTTTTCTTCAGGATCTGAGTTTTATTATATGCGGTAATAGTCTTGGTCAAAGCATTCTCGACTAGCGCAGCTCTCCCGTAATTTCTACGTCTTGCGTCCGTTTGCTCTGGATGCATTTCGCCATGCCGTGTCAATCGTGTGTCCATTTTCTCCTATCTCAGCGAGCATGATGATTGTTGAGTGAGGGAACTTGTGTTGTCGGGGGTAATCTATAAGAGGTACTCGGAGGATTGGAAATTTTAATGAAAGAAGGGTGGGGGAATAGAAGCAATGTCATGAGAGGCAAGCTAATCTTTTTCAAATGTAGACGGTCATGTTATAGCTAATGGTTGTCATTTGTATTTGTTTGGAATTCGCTGCTTTATGAAGCGTTAACGAAGGCGGGCACAAGGAAAGCTGACATAAATGCGCAACGATCTGAAGCGCTTAAGCTCTAGTGATGAGATTGATCTTTTTGAAGTGTTTGAAAACCTGTGGAAGCAAAAGCTACTCATTGGGTGCACAGTAACCACCTTTTTTCTCGCTTCTCTACTCTATCTTTACAAATCAATCCCAGTTTACGAGGCGCGTGCGTTTGTTCAGCCTCCCGTTCAAGGCTCCATTACACCTCTAAATTATGGGCGCGGTCCAGGTACTGGTCTAGAGGTGGTGTCGATAAAGTACGCTTATGAGCGCTATATGATGGTGCTTCGTTCTGAAGCGCTTCGGCGAGAGATGTTTCGTGATCTATATCTTCCCTCTTTAGGTGCGGCTCAGAAATCGCTTTCTCAAGATGATTTGTATGAGCGGTTCAATTCTTTGTTGGCAGTTGTTCCGGCTAATAAGGAAAATCCTGATAGATATATGATCTCGGTAAAATTTTCTGATCCCTCTGTTGCGGTCGATTGGTTGGCGAGATATGTAAAGCTGGCCGGCGAGCAGGCAAAGGAGGGGATGATCAAAGATATGAAGGATGAGGCGAAAGCTAAAGCCGACAACCTCCAGCGTCAGGTCCATACGGCACAGGAAAGTGCAAGAAAGGAGCGGGAGGATGAGATTACCCACCTGAAAGAAGCGTTAGCGATTGCAAGGTCCATCGGGCTTGATCGGCCTGCTGTCATATTGGGGGATCGCTCTGTAGAAATATCTGCGAATATGGAAGGAGACTTGACTTATATGCGTGGAAGCAAGGCTCTTGAGGCCGCTATAGAGAACCTGGAGCGCCGATCCTCAGATGATCCCTTTATTGCCGATTTACGCAAGCAGCAGGCCGCACTCAGTTTTTATCGGACGTTAGATATTAATCCGGATGTGGTTTCACTGTACCTTCAGGACGGTACAATCGAGACGCCGGACAAGGCGATCAGACCCAGAAAGTTAATGATATTAGGCCTTTTCGTCGCCGCTGGTGGTGGGGTGGGGCTCATGCTTGCGTTGTTCCGCTGTTTCATTGTTCAGAGGGCTAGAGTCAGGTCATCGGCCTAGGTAGAAACTGAAGTGGTCCCCAGGTTTCCAGTGCTTGGTCATTGACGCTTCTCGAAATTGGCAGCCGTTCAAGGCTTGGATAAATTCGCCTCATAACCTTCCATTTTCTGCTGAAGGGCAGCAGCCTGACAGATGACTTGGCCTTTCCCGGTTTCTCCACGCTGCTAAGAGCGGTATAGCCCGCGACAGTTCAAGCCACGCTGTAGGCACCATGTACCCGTTTGTCGATCCCGGTGACGTCCGCGGGGGGGGGGGGGGGGGATTCGGTCAAACTCTTCCAAGACAAGCTTTGGGCGTCATAGTGCCGGCGTCATAAAATATTCGGGCGGCAGGAGATCTGGGTGGCTCCCGATGCCAGAAAATGCAAAAATGACAGTTCGTCGTCTGACGACAGGGAAGCTTCTGCGAGATAAGTCGGCTCGAACGTCGATGGGGAGTGCCAATTTCTGTCGTTGTCGAATTTTTCGTCTTCTTTCCACATTGACAGGCTGCCGCAGTGACCAGCGTATCCCGCATTTCAACAGTTCTAGCTCATGATGAAATCGATCTGTTTGCCGTGATACAGGCTGCCTGGCGGCAGAAATTCATGATTGCTATCGTGGCTCTGCTGTCAGGTGGCGTTGCCGCTATATATGCCTATTCCGTGACGCCCGAATACGAAGTAGGTTCTGTTCTTCGTCCGGCGGCGTTGAACGATCTGGATAAGCTGAATCGATCGGAGATCTACTCTCTCCCCCCAGCGCAAGCGCTGATCAGAGTGGGGGCTGCTCTGGATTCCTATGATACCCGCCTGGCGTACTTTCGCTCCAATCCGGATATGATCAAGGCGTTCGGCAAGCCCGGGCGTACGTCCGAGCAGGCCTTCGAGGACTTCAACAGCAGAGCTCTGAAACTGGTTCAGCCAGACCCGAAAAGGGCCGATTTACTCAGCGCGTTCATCGGTCTCGAGATGACCTATCCGCAAGGTGTCAAAGGCGACGAGCTTCTCAATGGCCTTGTTCAGTTTGCAATTGAAGCTGAACGTAAACAGATTACTGCAGATCTGGAAGTCATTGTGGCTAACCGATTGACCGAGATTGACGAAAAACTGAAAGCCGCACGTAATGCGTACGATACTGACAAGGAAAGCGAGATCGCAGCATTGCTCGAAGCTGATAACCTTAAGCGTGCTGAATTACAGGACGAACTAAAGGCATTGCGAGTGCAGCTTAGGGCGCAGCGTGAAAGCCGCATTGCTCAGTTGAACGAGGCGATCAGTATTGCAAGCTCCCTGGGACTGCAGAAGCCATCTACACCGTCGGCTATGGCAAATGAGGGCAGTGGCTCGGGAAATGTATTCCGCACAGAGGTTAACAACCAGCAGATCCCCTTGTATTTCATGGGTACCGAAGCGCTGGAAGCGGAAAGAAATGTATTACGCCAGCGCAAGTCGGATGATTTCTCTGATCCTCGTATTGCTCAGATTCATCGAGAATTGCAATTATTGGAAACCAACCGCAAG
Source organism: Pseudomonas sp. Con_6 (assembly GCF_059379395.1). NCBI lineage: Bacteria > Pseudomonadati > Pseudomonadota > Gammaproteobacteria > Pseudomonadales > Pseudomonadaceae > Pseudomonas > Pseudomonas sp. Con_6. The sequence continues at coordinate 1,847,154 of NZ_CM182011.1, forward strand.
GTGCAGGTGCTCAGGGGGCGGCAGAATGAAGAGCTCTTTCTTCGAGGAATCGAAGCGCTCCGTGCCGAGCAGGTCAGGCTAAAAGGTATCAACACAGATATGAGTGGACTGAGTCTGGTCAGTATTGACCGCAGGGCTGTTGAGCCTGTTAGCCCGATAAAACCAAAGAAAAAACTTATTGTTCTTCTGGGGATCCTGCTTGGTGGAGTTTTGGGTATAGCCTGCGCTGCGCTGGGTGGCACTCTGTTTGCTCATAAAAAGACTCAGGGGCGGGATGTCACGTTATCATCATGATACTTCAGCAAGCAACTTATATAATAGGAAGTCATTTGCAGTGATGTGCGGTTTCGTTTCGGTTGAGCTTCCAGGGGTAGCGGTTCGGGTGCTGGCGAGTACGATTTATTAACCACTGGTTTGGTGTTTGCGAAAGAGGTTGGATGCATGATTAATGTTCGAGCGCTCCAGTTTAAGCGTGTGGACTGTATGCTTTCATGGTGAACTTCACCGAAATCAAGGGTCTTTATCAGAAGGGCCGCTCTGTTGTCAGCAATTATCTGCATATGACAATCTTGCAGGTCGCCAACTCGTTTTTCTATCTATTGATTTACCCTTTTGTGATCAATGCAGTTGGCACTGAGAGCTTCGGGCTCTTTGTTTTTGCCAGCAGTATCGCCGCATATTTTATGGTTTTTGTTAATTTTGGCTTCGATATTCACTGTGCCAAGCTGGTTTCATTACATCCGGAGGATGGCAGCTATCACGCTTCTTTACTCTCCACTGTGACGCTGGCAAAGCTTGGGTTTGAGATTGTTTCGCTATTGGTTTTCTCGCTCCTGGTGTTGATGATCCCATTTATGTCCGAGCACCGGGAACTATTCTGGCTATGTTTCTGTAATACACTGTCTAGCGTTTTTCTGCCTATGTGGTATTTCCATGGGCGACAGAAAATGAAGGTGCTGACTATTGTTCAATTGGCTTTTAAGTTGTTATCTCTCCCTGTTGTTTTCGTGATGATAAATGATGCCAGTGATATAGATGTATATGCCTCAATCGTTGTGGGTGCAAACGTACTGTCCTCGATGGTTGCCTTCTTGATAATGATCCGTCTGACTGGAGCGACTATGCGGTGGCCTGGGGCTCGCGCGCTAAGGGCGATTGTTGTTGAGGTTCAACCATTTTTTTGGTCGACGGCTACAAATACTCTGAAGCAAAGAAGTGTTGAGATAATAATAGGATCTCTGTTTGGCATGAAGGAAGTTGCTATTTATGATCTGGCCAACAAGATTTTTTCTGTGCCAAGCCTTCTTGTCTCCAATATTAATGCTGCGCTATTTCCCATGATGGTAAAGGTCGCGAAGAGGGATCTTGTCGGGAAGATAATAAAGATAGAGCTTTTCATGGCTTTACTTTGTATTTTGTCCGTTGCGCTTTTCGGGAATTGGGTAGTCGAGCTGGTTTCGGCTCCCGGCATGGGGGGGGCATATTACATTGCGATGCTTTTGAGTCTCAATATAGTTACTTTCTTGGTAGTGGGTAGTCATATCTATTTTATATTTGTTCCGCAGCAGCGTTACGACTACGTGCTGCGTAATCAAGTGGTATCTGTGATTTCCTTCTACTTATTCTGTGGCTTGTATCTGGCGATGAGTTGGAGTATCTACTCGGTTGTACTAGCGCTAGTGACTTCTGCATTGTTGGAGATCGTCTACAGCTACTCCTTGGTCAAAAAGATGGAGGGGTATTGATGGCGTCGGCTGCAGTCAATGTGGGCGTGGATCATTCCTCGATGAAAAATTACGGCGCGAGGCCTTTTAAATGACTAGCTTCAATATTCCTGTCGTGTTGTTCTTGTTCAAGCGCATCGACAAGCCGTTGGAAGTCATCAGACAAATTGCCAAGGTCGCTCCTGCAAAGATTTATTTGCTTTCTGATGGCGGGCGCAATGATGAAGAGCGAGCGTTGGTAGCGCGCTGCCGGCAGGCCATCGAGGCGGAGATTACCTGGGATTGCGAAGTCATCCGAAAGTATGAAGAAAGCAATGTAGGTGTCTACGCTAACATTGGCGAGGGTGCCAAGTGGGTTTTCCAGCGTGAAGAATTTGCAATTTTTCTAGAGGATGACAATTTTCCAGAGCTGAGCTTTTTCAGGTTCTGTGAGGAAATGCTGATCAAGTACAGAAAAGATAATAGGGTTCTATGGATCTGTGGGACAAATTATCTAAAGGAGTATGAGCCAGAGGACGGTTCGAGCTATATATTCACTAAAAATATGATGCCTTGCGGTTGGGCGTCATGGGCAGAAAAGTTTACTCGATTCTATGATGGTGAGTTGCTCTTGTGGCAAAGCGAGTACGTTCGCGAGCGAATCAGGAAGGACTATGCATACGAACCTTTGTATCATCAGGATCGCTATAATATTGAATACGAATTTGATGCCAAGGCAACACGAGGAAGATTTTATTCCTGGGATTATCAAATGAGTTTCAGTATGCGTGCGCACAATGTCTATGCCATTTGTCCTAAGTACAATCAGATCAGAAATATTGGTGTGGATGACGACTCGACTCATGGCAATAATAATGCTCAAGATATCATGGTCGCGCGATTCTGCGGTTTGAAGACCCGGCCGATGGAGTTCCCGTTGCGCCATCCGCAGGCGTTCCTTTTGGATCTGCCTTATGAGAATGCTGTTGCTAGGATCATTCTAAATCCTGGATTCTTTTCATTGAAGTCTCGTCTGTCAAGAATGCTTCGGCGGATCTTCAAAATTAATCGTACCGAAAGTATTTCCCAGTTTTTGAAGAAAAAAATAGCTGGGAGATAATATGCACATTAGAAAGCAGTTGTCGATATTTCTCGCCTTTTTTGTATTTCTAGGGCTGTGGGTTTTGTATGGCTGGAACTACTGGAACGGCGATCGAGAAATTTATGAGTTGTACTATAGTCGAGAGACGGTGGAAGGGTGGGGAGGCGAACTAGGGTACGGTTATCTCAATCTCTGGGCGCACCAGGCCGGCTTTTCATTTCAGAGTTTTCAGATATTCACTTCCTTTGTAACCCTGCTGTTGTTGTTTCGGTACGTAGTTAAGCGAACGCTTTCGCCCTTGCTGTCCTTGTTTATTTATGCCTTTTGTTTTTTTGCGCTGGATTATGTGTTGGTCAGGAATTTTCTAGCGTTCACGATATTGCTTCAAGCCTTCATTGTTCTGTTTGAAGGTAAGCCGTTCAGTCGCCTCAAGTACGCTCTCCTGCTTGCATTGGCGACGACTGTTCACCAGTCATCCTTTGTTTTTATTGTGTTTATGATAATGCCAATGAATCGTGTTTTCCCGCTGAGTCGATTCTTCGCTATATGGATTTGCTTTTTGGCAACTTATTTTGTTTTGCGAGCGACGGTGCCGCTGCCGGAGAGCTTGGCGAGTCATTTCGATTACTATGGCGCCTCTCTGAAGAGTTCATTGTTCAATGCGGCGGTTCATGTTTCTTCAGTGTTGGCCATGATTGTTGTTGTCATATTTGAGCGTAAGAGTGTTTTTCGGGTTTCCTCTGGAGGGGAGCGAGATCGGGAGTTGTTTTTTATTTTAAATATTAACCTGCTTTCATTGTTTTTTATTGTTCTTTATTTTGAGTCGGAGATTTTCATTCGCTTGCTCAGAACTATATTTTTTCTAAATATTATGCACTGTGTTAGTTCGTTGTTTTTACGGCGACAGACTTCGCTGTTCCTTTTTCTGTATATATTTTTTTTTGGTGCTTATCTTGTATTGTTTTTCCTGTTGCCGGTGGCAGATCTTTCGGTAATTCCATTGTTTCAGAATAATCTGTTGCTTGGGTAGGGGCGTAGAGATTCGCTTTTTGAGAGGTTACTAGATGAACTTGATTTTTTTGGGTGGTATCTTCAGTGATGGTGAAAAGGATATAGTGCTGAAGAAGTCTCGTGGCGGCATCCAATCCGCGGCCGATACCTTGCAGAAAAACTATATCAGCGGTTTTTCGCAAAATGCATTGGTCAAGGATATTGTTGTGGTCAACTTGCCGTTCGTTGGCTCATATCCAAAGCGTTACACTGATTTTTGCTACAGGCCCGAGAGGTCTGTGGGGAAATTTGATCGTGCTACGCTGATCAATGTCGGATTCTTAAATCTTGCCTTCGTCAAGAATATTCACCGTGTCTATCTTGCGGTGCGTGAGGTGCTCGGGCAACTGAGGCAGCGCCAAGGCCAGGAGAACTATCTTGTCTGTTATTCGATGCACCTGCCTTTCATGTTGGCTTGCTACATCATAAAGCGGTTGCGAAAGGATGTTCATCTCTGTGTAATCGTTCCCGACCTTCCTGAGTACATGGATGCTCGTACTGGTATGATGAAGCTGATTTTTTCAGCAATGGCTCGATTGTCTTATTATTCGGTTAACAAAGCTGAATCGGTAGTCGCAATTACAAAGCCTATGCTGGATAAATTCAAGAGCAATATCACCAAGCTTGTTATCGAAGGTATTGCTGATCCTGGATACATTTCGCTATCAGAAGTTGTTGAGCGGAAAAAATATTTTCTTTACACCGGTACGCTCGACGCTCGTTATGGAATCAGAAACCTTCTGGACTCTTTCGTAGAGGCTGGGAGTAATGAATACGAGCTCTATATTTGCGGTGATGGAAATGCTCGGGGTTACGTAGAGTCGGTAGCGGCCAGTAATGGTCGTGTAAAGTATCTGGGGCAACTGGATAGATCTTCGGTGCTAACGCTGCAGCGGAGTGCGTCTTTATTGATTAATCCGCGTGACAATGATTCTGAATATACTAAATACTCATTCCCGTCGAAAATTATCGAGTATATGTCATCCGGGGTGCCTGTTCTTATGTATAGACTTGACGGTATACCTCAGGAATATTATGATTTCTGTTTTTTGATCCGGCCTGGGCGGGGTCAGCTGGCCGCCAGTCTGCGTGAGCTTTCCGGCCTTCCAGAAGAGGTCCTGGTGGCAAAAGGGGCGGCAGCAAAGCGGTTTATTGTCGAAAGCAAGATGCCTGCCATGCAGGTGAGCAAGCTGTTAAGTGCTATTAAGGGACGCGAGCATGTTTGAAGGTAAAAAGCTGTTAATCACTGGTGGCACTGGCTCGTTCGGCAATGCCGTTCTGAAGCGCTTCCTCGACACTGATATTGCGGAAATCCGGATTTTCAGTCGTGACGAGAAAAAACAGGATGACATGCGCAAGCGCTATGGTAGTGCGAAGCTGAAATTCTACATCGGTGATGTCCGGGATTACCAAAGCGTGCTGAATGCCACTCGAGGCGTTGACTATATTTTTCACGCTGCCGCGCTCAAGCAGGTTCCGTCGTGCGAGTTTCATCCGATGGAAGCGGTCAAGACAAACGTGCTCGGTACCGAAAACGTACTTGAGGCGGCTATCCAGAACGAGGTCAAGCGTGTCGTGTGCCTGAGCACCGACAAGGCTGTATACCCTATCAATGCGATGGGTATCTCCAAAGCCATGATGGAGAAGGTCATGGTTGCCAAGTCGCGCAATGTCGATGAGGCCAAGACCGTAATCTGCGGGACACGTTATGGCAATGTAATGGCATCTCGTGGTTCGGTGATTCCACTCTTCATCGATCAGATCCGTGCCGGGCAGGCGCTGACTTTGACTGACCCGAACATGACCCGCTTCATGATGACCCTGGCCGATGCAGTGGATCTCGTTCTCTATGCGTTCGAGCACGGCAATAATGGTGATCTTTTCGTCCAGAAAGCTCCGGCTGCGACTGTCGAGGTTCTTGCCAAGGCTCTGACCGATCTGGTTGGGAAGCCAGAGCACCCTATTCGAGTGATCGGTACTCGGCACGGGGAAAAACTCTACGAGGCGCTCTTGAGTCGTGAAGAGATGGCATGTGCTGAGGACATGGGCGACTACTTCCGCGTACCTCCGGATTTGCGTGATCTCAACTACGCCAAGTTCGTCGAGCAAGGCGAGACCAAGATATCTCGTACCGAGGATTACAATTCACATAATACCGAGCGTCTTGACGTAGCCGGAATGCAGCGTCTGCTCTTGAAGCTCGAGTTCATGCGGGCTATTCAGCGTGGCGAGCACGCATCTCCCGAGGAGTGATCATGAAAGTCCTGATTACGGGAGCCAGCGGTTTTATCGGCAAGAATCTTGTTGTTCAGCTTGGCGAGCGAGCTGATGTAGAGATTCTGCGCTTCACTCGCGACGATTCGCTGGAAGCTCTACCTGGGTTGGTTGCGGCGGTCGATTTCATTTTTCACTTGGCAGGAGTCAATCGTCCGCAGGACCCGAAGGAGTTTCAGGCCGGTAATAGCGATCTGACCCAGGTGTTGTGTAATGCCGTAGTGACAAGTGGTCGGAAAATTCCGATTTTGTATACCTCTTCCAGTCAGGCAGAACTTGATAATCCTTATGGCAGCAGTAAGCGTGGGGCCGAAGATTCACTGCTGGAATTGAACGCATCGCATCGTTCAGCGGTGCATTTATTTCGTTTGCCGAATGTCTTTGGCAAGTGGGCGCGCCCAAACTACAATTCAGCGGTCGCTACTTTTTGTCATAATATTTGCTCCGGTTTGCCGATCAATATTCATGATCGTGAGGCACGGATCAATCTGGTTTATATTGATGACGTTGTTCGGCATTTCATCGATGTAATGGATGGGCGTCTTCGCGGTGAGCCCTATGTAACTGTCGAACCCCAGTACAGTATTACCGTGGGTGGTCTCGCTGATCAGTTGTATGCCTTCCGTGATAGCCGTTCCAGTCTGATTACTGAGCCTGTCGGTAGCGGTTTGGTCAGGGCGTTGTACTCTACCTATCTGAGCTACGTTTCGCCTGATCGATTTACTTATGAAATTCCCAAGTACGGCGACCCGCGAGGTGTCTTCGTCGAGATGCTCAAGACCAAAGACTCCGGGCAGTTTTCCTATTTTACCGCGCATCCAGGTATTACACGGGGTGGACATTACCATCACTCGAAGACCGAAAAGTTCCTGGTGATCAAGGGGCGAGCGTGCTTCCGCTTCCGGCACGTGGTCTCCGGGGATTTTTATGAGCTATTCACTGATGGCGAAAAGCCAGAGATCGTTGAGACTGTTCCCGGATGGACGCATGACATTACCAACGTCGGTGAAGATGAGATGATCGTGATGCTTTGGGCCAATGAGATTTTCAATCGCGATCTTCCGGATACATACGCCCGCCCGGTAGGCACTGAGGCCTGATTCGTCGTTTACAGGACACAGCAATGAAGAAGTTGAAAATTGTCACGGTGGTCGGCACTCGCCCCGAAATTATCCGTCTTTCCCGAGTGATGAGCGCGCTCGATGAGCACTGCGAGCACGTTTTGGTGCATACCGGCCAGAATTACGACTATGAACTGAATGAAATTTTCTTCCAGGATCTGGGGATTCGCAAACCTGATCATTTTCTCAATGCGGCTGGTGCTACCGGTGCCGAAACCATCGGCAATGTGATCATCGCTGTGGATCGGGTGCTCGCTGAGGTGCTGCCGGAGGCGCTGCTGGTATTGGGTGATACCAATAGCTGCATGGCCGTTTTGCCCGCTAAGCGCCGGAAAATTCCTACTTTCCATATGGAAGCTGGTAATCGTTGTTTCGATATGCGCGTACCGGAGGAAATCAACCGCCGAATCGTCGATCATACGGCCGATATCAATCTGACCTATAGCACCATCGCACGTGATTATCTTCTGCGCGAGGGATTGCCGCCCGATCGCGTGATCAAGACCGGTAGCCCGATGTTTGAGGTACTGACTCATTATCGTAGCGGCATCGAACAGTCTGACGTATTAGTGCGCTTGGGGCTTGAACCAGGAAAGTTCTTCGTGGTCAGTGCTCACCGTGAAGAAAATGTCGATTCGGACAAAAACTTCCTCAAACTTGTTGATGTGTTGAACACCCTCGCTGCTGAGTTCAGGCTCCCAGTCATCGTGTCGACCCACCCCCGTACGCAGAAACGTGTGGACGCGATGGGCATTGTATTCCATGCCAATGTCCGCCTGCTGAAGCCCTTGGGATTCAAGGACTACAACAAGCTTCAGCTCGAGGCGAAGGCGGTGCTGTCCGATAGTGGCACCATCAATGAGGAAGCGTCGATTCTTAACTTCCCGGCGCTGAATATACGTGAGGCTCATGAACGGCCAGAGGGTATGGAAGAAGCCGCAGCCATGATGGTTGGCCTCGAGACCGAGCGGGTCATGCAAGGGTTGAGTATTCTCGAAACTCAGTCTCGCGGAGATCTGCGCTCAATGCGTCTGGTCGCCGATTACAGCATGCCGAACGTGTCGGAAAAAGTAGTTCGTATTCTTCATAGCTATACCGATTATGTAAATCGTGTGGTATGGAAGCGGTATTGAGTCGAGTGTCGAAAGTGGCCGAGAAAAAGATGAGAGTTCTTCTCGTTACGCAGTATTTCTGGCCGGAAAATATGCGGATCAATGATATGGTCCGCTATTTTTCTGAAAAGGGGCATGAGGTAACGGTCCTTACAGGCCTACCGAATTACCCTGAAGGTGAGGTATACGAAAGTTATCGAAAGGAACCCGAGCGTTTTCAGTCTTACTATGGGGCTGATATCGTACGTGTTCCTCTTGTCCCACGTGGCACAAACAAGATTGGATTGGCACTGAATTATCTTTCGTTCTTTATCAGTGCGTCCACACTCGGCGCCTACAAGCTTCGCGGACAGAAATTCGACGCGATTTTCATGAATGCCGTTTCGCCCATCATGGCGGCAATTCCTGCGATAGTTTTAGGGCGACTGAAGCGTACGCCAGTCTTCGTTTGGGTTCTGGACCTATGGCCTGAGTCCCTGAATTTCGTGGGTGTTGTAAAAAATCCTCGTCTGCTGGCGATGGTTGGAAAGATGGTTTCGTGGATCTACAACAATACTGACTACCTGCTGGTCCAGTCGCGGGCCTTTCTTGAGGATGTCAAGAGATACTGCACGAAACCGACTCCTGCAGGGCGGTTGATATACTTCCCGAGTTGGGCTGAGGACGATTTTTCGTCCAGGAGGCATGTAATGCCCTCTACATTGATCCGCAACCAGCCTGGCGTGTTCACTATTGTCTATGCCGGTAACCTTGGAGAAACTCAAGGTTTCCCCGCCATTCTGGATGCTGCCGAATCGCTTCTGGGTATTATCGCAGTGCGTTGGGTCATCGTCGGAGATGGGCGAATGGGGGAGTGGATTGCAGAGCAGGTTGCGGTTCGTGGGTTGAAAGACGTCCATCTGTTGGGAAGACACCCTCTTGAGGCCATGCCAGGCCTTTTTGCTGAAGCAGATGCGTTGCTGGTCTCGCTCAAGGCCAATGAAATCATCGCCAAAACGATACCCGGAAAAGTGCAGACATATCTCGCATCAGGGCGACCTGTCCTTGGGGCCGTAGATGGAGAAGCGGCGAAGGTGATCAACGAGTCCGGTGCTGGTCTGTCGTGTCCATCAGGTGATGCCGTCGCGCTCAGCGAGATTGTTCGCACCATGGCATCGATGACGCCTGAGCAGCGTGAAGCGATGGGGCGTGCGGGCAGACAGTACTACGAGGAGCATTTTGAAAGGGACAAACTCATGAGCACGCTCGAGTCTCTGATGCGCACGGCAACGCTACGTAAGAACGAGACTAGATGAGGTGCGCTGCTTTTCTTGCGAGAGCGGGTATTTCTGCAGGTAATGCGTTTGGCAAGTATGAACTCCTTTCCCCTGCTGGCAGTCTTTGATAGTTCCTTGCACGGACCCATCAAGACTGCTGCTGCATTAAGCGACGGTACAAATCCTGGATGTCAACGCGGTTTTGAGAATCGTTTTCACGTTGATCCATCAAGGATTCAAACTTTATTGGAACGGGTGCCTTTCGCAGGCGCCAAAGCCGCGCTGGAAGCAGCCGTTGGCTATTATCAGGAAGAGCAAAGAAAATGACGCTATGGTGGCTGGCTCCGCTGGTGGTGCTTGTATCTATGCTGTTGACAGGCGCGCTGCGACGCTACGCATTGGCAAAGAGCATCATTGATGTTCCGAATGCAAGAAGTTCCCACATGGTTCCCACTCCTCGTGGAGGGGGCGTTGCGATTGTGCTGGCATTTGTGCTCGCGACCGTTTTCGCTGGTCTTATTGGACTGATCGAGGCTTCTACGGTGTTTGCGCTTGTCGGTGGGGGAGGGATAGTTGCTGTTATCGGATTCATGGATGATCACGGGCATATAGCTGCGCGCTGGCGCCTGCTCGGGCATTTTTTAGGTGCCGGATGGGCATTGTTCTGGATCGGCGGGTTGCCGCCACTGCAGATTTTTGGCTGGCAAATCGATTTTGGGCTGTCAGGGGCAGTGTTAGCGGCTGTTTATCTCGTCTGGATGTTGAATCTATACAATTTCATGGACGGTATCGACGGACTGGCCAGCGTTGAGGCAATTTCTGCCTGTCTCGGTGCCTCCTTGCTTTATTGGCTGACTGGTTTTGAACATCTGATCGTCCTCCCGCTCTTGCTGGCCACTGCCGTTTCAGGATTCCTGTTCTGGAATTTTCCGCCCGCTCGCATATTCATGGGGGATGCTGGCAGTGGCTTTCTAGGTGTCATCCTTGGGGTTCTGGCCCTGCAGGCCGCCTGGGCCTCCCAACAGTTGTTCTGGTGCTGGTTGATTCTTCTAGGCGTCTTCATCGTCGATGCCACTTTCACGCTCATGCGGCGTCTCGTCCGGGGGGACAAGGTTTACGAGGCACACAGGAGCCACGCTTATCAGTTCGCTTCCCGGCGCTACGGCAAGCACCTTCCGGTCACTCTTGGGGTAGCTGCGCTCAATCTGTTCTGGTTGTTGCCTGTGGCCTTGTGCGTCATGCTGCTGGGTATCGATGGTTTCTCGGCCTTGTTGGTTGCCTATGCACCGCTGGCGGGGTTGGCGCTGTTCTACAAAGCGGGCAGTATCGAATAGCCTGGTCAATGGGTTAGCTGCGGAACCTCAGTGGTTGTCAGGTGTAAAAGAGATTCAACATGGGAGCGGTACCGGTGTTCGATAGGATTTTCGATGGCGTGCGAGCGTCGCTGCTTGGTTTGCCTCGGCGCCAGAAGCGGTTGGTGCAGGTCGTGACTGATGTCATTCTGGTCTGGGCTGCCCTGTGGCTGGCATTTGTGGTTCGTCTTGGAATAGATGACCTGGCCAATCCTGTAATGGATCATTTGTGGCTCTTCCTGTTTGCACCTGTCATCTCCATTCCGCTGTTTATTCGTTTTGGCATGTACCGAGCGGTCATGCGTTATTTCGGAAATGACGCGCTGATCACCATCATCAAGGCTGTCTCTCTTGCCTCCCTGATTCTCGGTGTCGTTGTCTACTGGTACAGCGGACACCAGAATCTGGTCCCACGCTCGATCATCTTCAACTTCTGGTGGCTCAGCCTGATCATGGTCGGCGGGTTGCGTCTTGCAATGCGGCAGTACTTTCTGGGCGACTGGTACACTGCGGTGCAGCATGTTCCGTTCACGACTCGCGACAACGGCTTGCCCAAGGTGGCGATCTACGGGGCCGGTGCTGCCGGAAATCAACTGGTCGCTGCTTTGCGTCTGGGCAAGGTTATGCGGCCTGTTGCTTTTATCGATGACGATAACAGCATCGCCAATCGCATCATTTCCGGGCTCCAGGTCTACAAGCCCCGTCACATCCAGCGAATGATCGATATGACAGGTGCTGAAGAAATCCTGTTGGCCATCCCTTCGGCCTCGCGTGGTCGGCGTCGTGAAATCCTAGGGTTTCTCGAAGGTTACCCTTTGCATGTCCGCAGCGTTCCGGGATTCATGGACCTGGCAAGTGGTCGTGTCAAAGTGGATGATATTCAGGAAGTCGACATCGCGGACTTGCTTGGGCGGGATGCCGTTCCTGCCCAGGATGACCTTCTCGAGCGTTGCATTGCCGGTCAGTCGGTGCTCGTGACCGGAGCCGGTGGATCGATCGGATCGGAGCTGTGCAGACAGATCCTCAGTCTGGGTCCTAGAACGTTGCTTATGTTCGAGCATAGTGAGTTCAACCTGTACAGCATTCTTTCCGAACTGGAGCAGCGTGTTTCCCGAGAGTCTCTGCCAGTACGGTTGATTCCGATTCTGGGTTCCGTGCGCAATCAGCCGCAGCTGCTGGATATCATGAAGACCTGGAAAGTGGATACGGTATATCACGCTGCAGCGTATAAACATGTTCCCATGGTCGAGCACAACATAGCTGAAGGGATTCTGAACAATGTTATCGGTACCCTTTACACCGCTCAGGCTGCTCTCCAGGCCGGCGTAGCCAATTTTGTTCTGATATCCACCGACAAGGCGGTTCGTCCGACCAATGTCATGGGTAGCACCAAGCGCCTGGCTGAAATGACCCTGCAGGCGTTGAGCCGTGAGGTGGCACCAGTGCTGTTTGCCGATCAAGGCAATGTGTCCCAGGTAAACAAGACCCGGTTTACCATGGTGCGTTTTGGGAATGTGCTAGGTTCTTCCGGATCAGTCATTCCACTTTTTTACAAGCAGATCAGGTCGGGCGGCCCGCTGACTGTGACTCATCCGAACATTACTCGCTATTTCATGACAATCCCGGAAGCAGCCCAGTTGGTTATCCAGGCAGGCTCCATGGGGCAAGGCGGTGATGTATTCGTTCTGGATATGGGGGCGCCAGTGAAAATTGTCGAACTCGCAGAAAAAATGATTCATCTTTCCGGTCTGAGTGTTCGTTCGGAGCGTAACCCGCACGGGGATATCGCCATCGTATTCAGCGGGCTCCGGCCGGGTGAGAAACTCTATGAAGAACTTCTGATCGGAGACAATGTTGTTGCCACGCGACACCCCATGATCATGAGCGCTACGGAAGATTATCTGCCTTGGGATGTGCTGAAAGACAAACTTTCCATATTGCTGGTGGCCATTTCCAATGATGACTACGATCGTGTCCGTCAACTGCTTCGCGAAATGGTCAGCGGGTATGCTCCAGAAGGCGATATCGTCGATTGGATTCACCAGCAGCGCTGTTGCGAACCTTAGCGTTTGCATACGGCCGTCATTCCAGATCACGGCTGCTTGATGTGGATCGTCAGCATTCACAATGACGTGGCGATATTGCTGTCGGTGTTCAAGGAACCTGTCTGCCGCCGTGCTCGTTGCGCGCAGCCAGTTGAGGAGAGAGTATGCGGATTTTGGTAACCGGCGCGAAGGGATTTGTCGGGAGCGCGGTCTTGGAGCAGTTACAGGCTTATGAGTCCATTTCGGTGACGGGGGTGGTGCGCTCCCTACCCGTTGAAGACCACGCCCAGGGTATTTATCACGCAATCGGGGACATGGGGCCTGATACCAATTGGTCTGCAGCGCTTGAGGGGGTCGACGTCGTTATCCACCTGGCAGCTCGTGCACATATCTTGAACGATACTGATACCGACCCGCTCTCCGCTTTCAGGCGGACCAATGTCGGTGCAGCTCTCGCGCTTGCCAAAATGGCGATCGAAAAAGGGGTCAAGCGTTTTGTCTTCATCAGTTCCATTGGTGTGAATGGAAATGTTACGAATGGTGTGCCGTTCTCCGAAACCTCCTCTCCCGCGCCTCATGCGGACTATGCCACTTCGAAACATGAGGCAGAGCAAGCACTGAAGCAAATGACTTCCGGTAGTGGCATGGAGTTGGTGATCATCAGGCCTCCCCTTGTATACGCTGCCCACGCGCCCGGAAACTTTCGACGGCTTCTGAAGCTGGTCGCTTCGGGGCTGCCCATGCCGTTCGCAATGGTGAAAAACAAGAGGAGTCTGGTTGCCCTGGAGAACCTGGCTGACTTCATTATCACCTGTGCGCGTCATCCAGCGGCTGCTAATGAAATCTTTTTGATCAGTGATGGCGAAGACGTTTCTACTGCGGAAATGTTACGTTTGTTGGCTCAGGGGATGGGAAAAAGGCAGGTGTTACTACCTGTACCTGTACCACTGCTCGGCGGGCTGGCAGTTGCTGCAGGGAAAAAAAACCTTTACACCCAATTGTGCGGTTCATTGCAGGTGGACTCATCCAAGTGCAGAGAACTATTGGGATGGACGCCGCCCGTGGCTGCAAGTGCCGGTTTGATAGAGGCTGGACGTCGGTACCGATTCGAGCGCTGACGAGAGGTCATGTGACGTCACGCTACGGAATCCAATGTCATAGACACATTGGGTTTCATCCTTCCCTGACTCGGCAAGAACGTTGGGGCATGGATGGATTTGATGCAGGCTGGTAATAATCTGGCAAGAAATGTCGCTTTGATGGTTCTCGCGGGTGATCTAAGTTTGAAAGGCAGCCATGGAAATGCTGCCTTTCTTCATCTGAATCCCAAGGAGCTTCATCGTATGCGTAACGCTTCTATCGCTTCGCTTCTGATCGCCGTACTCGGCGTCTTATCACTTCCTCTGAGTGCAGCCCCCGTCAATCCGACCCCAGCGGTCGTGATGGCGACAGATGCCCAGCCAGCACCACTCGACCTGAACAAAGCCGACGCCCTGACGCTGCAAAGCCAGTTGACTGGCATCGGCAAGAACAAGGCGGAAGCCATCGTGGCCTATCGTGAGGAGAACGGTGCTTTCGCGTCGGTAGAGGAATTGTTGGAGATCAAGGGCATCGGCAAGGCGTTGTTGGAGCGCAACCGTGACCGGTTGACGGTAAACTGAGCTTATACGCCTGGAAAGAAAGGCCGATCAATAGATCGGCCTTTTTCATTCGCTGCGCATCAACGATCTTGTGCCTCCTTGGCATCCATTTCCGCATTGCGTTCGTGAATCCGCTTGAGCTGTTCATCCGTCAACGGCAACTTCTTCGCAGTGTCCCTGAGCATCATCAATCCACCCACGATCGAGCCGATCGCCACCAATAGTATCAACCAGGCGTACCAGGGCATGATGTTCCTCCTTTGTACGGCAATGGCGCCGCATCTGTAATATCGAGTCAAACCTGTTCACGTTGGTTCAATTATAGGGTCGGATGCGTCACCTGTTGATTTGCGATCACCGGCCCCCGTTGCAACGCTGCATCGTTTACAATGCGCGCCGTTTTCGACTTGCCAAGAGACCCTGCCCATGTCCGCCTGCCAGACGCCCCTTATTGTCGCCCTGGATTTTCCCACCCGTGACGCCGCCCTGAAGCTGGCCGATCAGCTGGACCCTGCGCTGTGCCGGGTGAAGGTCGGCAAGGAGCTGTTCACCAGCAGCGCTTCCGGCATCGTCGAGACCCTTTGCGCCAAGGGTTTCGAAGTGTTCCTGGACCTGAAATTCCATGACATCCCCAACACCACGGCGATGGCGGTCAAGGCTGCGGCCGAGATGGGCGTGTGGATGGTCAACGTGCATTGCTCCGGCGGCTTGCGCATGATGTCGGCCTGCCGTGAAGAACTGGCCAAGCGCAACGGCCCGCAGCCATTGCTGATCGGCGTGACCGTGCTGACCAGCATGGAGCGCGAGGACCTGGCTGGCATTGGCCTGGATATCGAACCGCAGGAGCAGGTATTGCGCCTGGCCGCGCTGGCGGAAAAGGCCGGCATGGACGGCTTGGTCTGCTCGGCCCTGGAAGCACCGGCACTGAAAGCTGCGCACCCGTCGCTGCAACTGGTGACCCCGGGCATCCGTCCGGCAGGCAGCGCACAGGACGACCAGCGCCGTATCCTGACCCCGCGCCAGGCCTTGGATGCCGGTTCCGACTACCTGGTGATCGGCCGCCCGATCAGTCAGGCTGCCGACCCGGCCAAGGCGCTGGCTGCGGTGGTCGCGGAAATCCGCGGCTAAGAAAGAAGACAGGGCCCGAAAGGGCCCTGTTTCGTTTCAGACCTTCAGCACCAGCTTGCCGAAGTTCTCGCCGCTGAACAGCTTCAACAGCGTCTCGGGGAAGGTCTCCAGACCTTCCACCACATCTTCCTTGCTCTTCAGCTTGCCGCTCGCCAGCCAGCCGGCGATCTCCTGGCCCGCTGCGGCGTACTGAGATACGTAATCCATCACCACGAAGCCTTCCATGCGTGCGCGGTTGACCAGCAGCGCCAGGTAGTTGGCCGGGCCTTTCACCGCCTGCTTGTTGTTGTACTGGCTGATGGCGCCGCAGATGACCACCCGCGCCTTGAGGTTCAGGCGGCTGAGCACCGCATCGAGGATGTCGCCGCCGACGTTGTCGAAGAACACATCCACGCCTTTCGGGCATTCGCGCTTGAGACCTTCCAGCACATCTTCGGCCTTGTAGTCGATGGTGCCGTCGAAGCCCAGTTCATCCTTCAGGTACTGGCATTTTTCCTTACCGCCGGCAATACCCACCACGCGGCAACCCTTGATCCTGGCAATTTGCCCGGCAATGCTGCCCACCGCACCGGCGGCGCCGGAAATCACCACGGTGTCGCCGGCCTTCGGCTGGCCGACATCGAGCAGGGCAAAGTAGGCGGTCATGCCGGTCATGCCCAGCGCCGACAGGTAGCGCGGCAGTGGCACCAGCTTCGGATCGACCTTGTAGAAGCCCTGTGGCTCGCCGAGGAAGTAGTCCTGCACGCCGAGGGCGCCGTTCACGTGATCGCCGACGGCGAACTTCGGGTTGCGCGAGGCGATCACTTCACCGACGCCAAGGGCGCGCATCACTTGGCCCAGGCCCACCGGAGGAATGTACGACTTGCCTTCGTTCATCCAGCCGCGCATTGCCGGGTCGAGGGACAGGTACAGGTTCTTCACCAGCACCTGGCCGTCGGCGGGTTCGCCCACCGGGACCTGTTCGAAGCTGAAGTCGTCCCGGGTCACGGCGCCCACCGGGCGTTTGGCGAGCAGGAAGCGGCGGTTGGTCTGGGCAGTCATGAAGGCCTCGCGAAGGTTGGGCAAAAGTCTTGTGATAGACCCTCACGGCGCCTTCGGCAAGCTCGTGCGCTGCAGCGAATACCCGAGCATCCAGCAGGATGATGAAGGCAAATGGGGATAATCATCGCTTCGCATGGTGCTCCAACCGGCGCCTTGATGATGCTGCCCAAGCGCGACGCCGCCTGACTAGACTCTCGCCACTCTCTTCACCCTTGTTGCAGGAGCTATCGATGAGCATGAAATTCAGCGGCCAGGTCGCTCTGGTCACCGGCGCCGCCGCAGGTATCGGTCGGGCAACGGCCCAGGCATTCGCCGCAGAAGGCTTGAAAGTGGTGGTCGCCGACCTCGATGTGGCCGGTGGCGAAGCCACGGTACAAGCGATCCGCGCGTCAGGCGGCGAAGCGCTGTTCGTGCCGTGCAACGTAACCAGGGATGCTGACGTGCAGCAACTGATGGGTCGCACCATTGAGGCCTACGGTCGCCTGGACTACGCCTTCAACAACGCCGGTATCGAGATCGAGCAGGGCCGCCTGGCCGAAGGCAGCGAGGCCGAGTTCGACGCGATAATGGGCGTCAACGTCAAGGGCGTGTGGTTGTGCATGAAGTACCAGTTGCCACTGATGCTGGCCCAAGGCGGTGGGGCGATCGTCAACACCGCTTCGGTGGCCGGTCTCGGTGCTGCGCCGAAGATGAGCATCTACGCAGCCTCCAAGCACGCGGTGATCGGCCTGACCAAATCCGCCGCCATCGAATATGCGAAGAAGCAGATTCGCGTCAACGCGGTGTGCCCGGCGGTGATCGACACCGATATGTTCCGCCGTGCCTACGAGGCCGATCCGCGCAAGGCCGAGTTCGCCGCAGCGATGCACCCGGTGGGGCGCATCGGCAAGGTCGAGGAAATCGCGGCCGCCGTGCTCTACCTGTGCAGCGATGGCGCAGCGTTCACCACAGGCCACGCCTTGACCGTAGACGGCGGCGCCACCGCTATCTGACCTGCAGCAGTGCCTGGATCCTGGTGTTGCGGCTGGCGCGCAGCAGTGCGCCAGCCACCACCAGGCAGCCGAGCAGCAGCAGGACGCCGAACGACGCCAGCGCGGTGCCGGCTCCAAAGCGGTCGGCGAGCAGGCCGGTGAAGATCACCGGGAGGCTGAACCCGAGGTATGCCAGTAGGAAGAATCCGGCGCTAGCGCGGGTTTTTTCCGGGCCGGCCAGGGCATTCACCGCCGACAATCCCCCCAGGTAGATGAAACCGTAGCAGGCGCTGCTGGCGCCGATCGCCCCCAGCAACACCGCCGCCAGCACGCCGCTGTGGGCACCCCAGGACAGCACGACGTAGCTGCACGGCAGGACCAGCAGCCCGAGCAGGGTAGAGCGGTTCGACGTCATCCGTCGCGCGATTGGCTGGAACAGCAAGCCGCAACTGATCACGCAGAAGGTCGAAAGCCCCGACCAGTTCGCCAATTCATGGCGCGCCAGGATCGACGGCATCAGGGCGATCACCAGGCCGACACAAGCCCAGGCCAGCAGGATCGCCAGGCCATAGGGCAGGCTGCCAGCCGGGTAGAAGGGCAGGCGTAGCAACGGCGTGGAGCGGCGTGGGGCTGGGTCCGGCAGGCGCAGCACCGCCAGCAGCGCGACCAGGGCCAGGCCCAGGTGCAGGGGGAAACTGCCCGGTGCCAGGCTCGGCCCCTGCAACAGAAACAGGCTGGTGACCGCCGCACCCAAGCCGAAGCCCAGCGACGTGCTGGCGGTGACCCGGTTTGCGGCGGCGCGGCTGTCACTACCCTGCAGCAGTTCGCACATGTACGCCGTGCCGGTGGCCGAGGCCAGTGCTGTGCCGACGCCGAGCAGGGTGCGGGCAAAGGCGAGGCTGGTCAGGCCCGGGGCGATCAGCATCAGCACTGTGGCCGCCATGGACAGCAGCAGCGCCACGACGATCAGGCGCTTGTGCCCGACCCGGTCCGCCAGTCCGCCCAGCAGCAACAGCACGGGCAGGACCCCGATCACATAACCGGAAAACGCCACCGCCGTAGCCGCCGCGCCCTGACCGGACAAGGCCGCGTAGGCGGTGTACAACGGGGCTTGGAGGTTGACGGCGAAAGTCACCAGGCACAGAGCGAAGGCCAGTGTGGTGGAGGCGTGGCGGCTGGTCATGGGGTTCTCCTTGGATGCTCCCTCGATTGTCCGCAGGCGTCCGGAGCCGGGAAAGACACAGCTCGCAGGCTTTTGTGATTAACTGTTTGGCCAAACCGACCAAACACTTCACGTCATGAAACTGAATCTCGACCGCCAGTCGACCACGCCCCTGGTGCAGCAACTGAGCGATGGCCTGTGTCACTGGATCACCGTCCAGCGCCTGCGCCCCGGTACCCGTCTGCCGTCGATCCGTCATCTGGTGCGCGAGCAGGGTGTCAGCCAGTCCTGTGCCATCGAGGCCTACGACCGCCTGGTATCCCAGGGTTGGCTGGAGGCGCGGCACGGCGTGGGATTCTTCGTCGCCGAGCGCCGGGGCCAGGCACCGTTCGCCGAGGAACCGGCCTGGGATGAGGGCGCCGAGGGGCGCTGGCGGCTGTTCAGCGACGAGCAGGAAGACCTGCTGCGTCTCGGTTGTGGCTGGCTGCCAGGCAACTGGCGACAGAGCGAGGAGATCGCCCTGGCGATTCGCCAGGTCAGCCGCGGCGCCGACCAGGACCTGTTCGGTTACGGCCCGCCGCTGGGCCTGACCGCGCTGCGCCAGCAGGTGCGCAAGCGCCTGGCGCTGCTTGGCATCCAGGTGCAGCCGGAACAG
Organism: Pseudomonas sp. Con_6; assembly: GCF_059379395.1. Lineage (NCBI taxonomy): Bacteria > Pseudomonadati > Pseudomonadota > Gammaproteobacteria > Pseudomonadales > Pseudomonadaceae > Pseudomonas > Pseudomonas sp. Con_6. The sequence continues at coordinate 1,866,766 of NZ_CM182011.1, forward strand.
ATCCTCGCCACCCAAGGCGCCAGCCAGGCCCTTGATCTGTTGGTACGCACCCTGCTCAAGCCCGGCGACACCGTGCTGGTGGAGCGCCCCGGTTATTACAACCTGTACAACCTGCTGCGTCTGCATGGCGTGCACATGCTGGAGGTGCCGCGCACTGCGGAAGGTCCGGATCTCGAGGTACTAAGCGTATTGCTGCGCGAGCATCGCCCGCGTTACCTGTTCCTCAACAGCCTGTACCAGAACCCCACCGGCACCAGCCTCAGCCCGCGTTGCGCCCAGCGCTTGCTGGAACTGGCCGGCGAGCATGACCTGCGGATCATCGAGGACGACATCTACGCCGACTTCCAGGAAGGCCCGGCAACCCGCCTGACGACCCTCGACAGCCAGCAGCGGGTGATCTACCTGGCAAGCTTCTCCAAGACGCTCAGCAGTTCGCTGCGGGTCGGCTATCTGGTGGCTGACGCGGGGCTGATCGCGCGCTTGGCCGAGGTCAAGATGATCACCGGTATTGGTGCTTCGCGCTTCGCCGAACAGGTGGTGGCGCAGTTGCTCGGCAGCGGCGTGTACCGCAAGAGCGTGCAACGCCTGCGGGTACGCTTGGCGGAGCATATGGCCAGCGCCCTGCGCCTGCTTGAAGCCAATGGCTGGGAAGTCTTCGCCGAGCCCTACGGCGGCATGTTCGTCTGGACCCGCTACCCGGGCGTGGACTTTGCCTGCCTGCAGCAACTCGCCCAGGCCGCCGGTGTACTCCTTTCACCGGGCTCCGCTTTCGACCCGCAAGGCCGCGACAGCGACTGGCTGCGCATCAACGTCGCCTATGCCCGCGACCTACGTGCCCAGGCGTTTTTCCAGGCCGTCTCGCAAGCATCGTCGCGACGACCTCCAGCTTCCTGAAAACGACGACTCCCTAGCTTTTTGCCATTATTGCGACAGGGGTGTCTTGTGCACTCACCAACGCCATTGCCACTCTGCACCCTTGGATATCCGGCACGTTTTCCAAGGGCAGCAGGAGAGGGCGGCGAACAATGAACTCGGGCGCGAATGGCGGTTTTGCCAACCTGGGCATGGCCCGCAAGCTGGGGCTTGGATTCACTCTGGTACTGCTGCTCACGGCAGTGGTGGCGGCAATCGGTATCGCCGCGTTGTACGGGCTGGGCCAGCGCTTCGACGGGCTCAAGCAGATCACTGCGTTCAACAACGGCGTGCTGGCGCTGCGCATGCATGAGCAACGCTACGCCCAGCGCTCCGATCCCAAGGAGGCCGAGGCGCTGCGCAAGGGCGTCGAGGCGCTGACCAGCCGGGCCGCGGAACTGCCCGAGCTGGCTGGCAGCGATGTCGCAAGCGCGCTCACCGCCTACCGCCAGGCCTTCGACGAGTACGTGGAGCTGACCCAGTCCAAGGAACTGGCGCTGGACATGGCCAGTTGGTCGGTGTCCAGCGTCGCCAACAACCTCGATGTCCTGCAGGCCGGACTGGCCGACGACGGCACCTGGACCCTCAAGGATTCCCAAGGCCAGAAAGGCGCCGAGTTCGTCGAGCAGGCCGGCCAGGTTGCCCAGGTGGCGCGCCTGATGCTGCAGGCCATGGACGAGGCGCGGGTACGTCTGGAGCAGAACCGCAAGGGCGCCGAGGATGCACGCCAGGGTCGTATCGAGCAGGCTGAGCAGGCCGCGCAACTGGCCGGCCAGCTCAAGGGCACGGTGCAGGATCCGGGCTACCAGAGCGTGCTCGGCGAAGTCACCACGCATATTGCCAGCTTCGGCGAGAAGCTCGGTGAATACACCGACCTGCTGGCCCGTGAAGATCAGTTGCGCAAGCAGTTGCAGGCGCGTTCCGAGCAGGTCACTGCACGGGTCGATCAGATCAACGCCGACATCGACGCCGCCATGCAGGCGGAATTGAAGCGCAACGCCTTGCTGATCCTGATTTCTTCACTGGCGGCGCTGCTGGTGGGCGTGGTGGCGGCGGTCCTTATCACCCGCGCGATCGTCCTGCCACTGCGCCGGGTCATCGTCCGCGCCCAGGAAATCGCCGCTGGCGACCTGCGTGGCGAGATTGCCGTTGATCGTCGCGACGAGGTCGGCCAATTGCTCCTGGCCATGCAGCAGATGGGCAGCGGCCTGAGCGGCATCGTCAGCGGCCTGCAGGCCGGCATCGACAAGCTCGCCAGCAACGCCCACAGCCTGTCGGCGGTGACCGAGCAGACCAACCGCGAAGTCAGCAGCCAGAAGGACGAGACCGACCAGGTCGCCACTGCCATGCAGCAGATGACCGCCACCGTCCACAGCGTCGCCCGCGATGCCGAGGAAGCGGCGCAGGCCGCGCAGTCGGCGGACGGCAAGGTGGAAAGCGGCCAGCAGGTGGTGCGCCAGAGCATGCAGCGTATCGAGCGCCTGGCCAGTGCTGCGGACTCTGCCAGCCACAGCATCGAGAGCCTGAGTGCCGAGATTCAGCACATCGGTTCGGTACTGGAAGTGATCAAGAGTGTTGCCGAGCAGACCAACCTGCTGGCCCTCAACGCGGCCATCGAGGCAGCCCGGGCCGGTGAGCAAGGTCGTGGCTTTGCCGTGGTCGCAGACGAAGTGCGCGCCCTGGCCCAGCGCACCCAACAATCCACCGGCGAGATCGAGCGCCTGGTCAGCAGCCTGCGCAGCAATGCCCAGGCCTCGGTGGCGCAGATCCAGGGCAGTGGCGAACTGGTCAAGCTGGCGGTGGCCGACGCCCTGCAGACCGAAAGCGCGTTGGGCAGCATCGCCAGCGCGGTGTCACTGATCCAGCAGATGAACCAGCAGATCGCTGCGGCGGCCGAGCAGCAGAGCTCGGTGGCCGAGGAAATCAGCCGCAGCGTTACGCAGATCCGCAGCAGTGCCGATCAGTCAGCGATGGCCATGCGCGGCAACGCCAGTTCGAGTATCGAACTGGCGCAGTTGGGGACGGAGCTGAAGGGGATGGTCGGGCATTTCCGGATCTGAGTCCGGAAAGGCCTGTCAGACGGCCTTGCGCCAGTTGAGGATCAGCAGGGTCAGCACCCCGGCGACGATGCCCCAGAAGGCCGAGCCGATGGAGAACAGGGTGAAGCCCGAGGCGGTGACCATGAAGGTAATCAGCGCTGCCTCGCGCTCTTTCACTTCGTTCATCGCCACGCTGAGGCCGTTCATGATCGAGCCGAACAGGGCCAGGGCGGCGATAGACAGTACCAGCTCTTTCGGCAGCGCGGCGAACAGCGCCGCCAGGGTGGCGCCGAAGGTGCCGACGATGGCGTAGAAGATCCCGCACCAGACTGCCGCGGTATAGCGCTTCTCAGGGTTCTCGTGGGCGTGTGGCCCGGTGCAGATCGCCGCGCTGATCGCCGCCAGGTTGACCCCGTGGGCGCCAAAGGGGGCGAGCAGCAGCGAGGCCAGGCCGGTGACCGAGATCAGCGGCGACGCCGGCACCTGGTAACCGTCGGCGCGCAACACGGCGATCCCGGGCATGTTCTGCGAGGTCATCGCCACCACGAACAACGGGATGCCGATGCTGATCGTCGCTGCCAGGGAGAAGGTTGGCGTAGTCCACACGGGCGTTGCCACTTCCAGGGTGAAGTGGCTGAAGTCCAGCAGTCCCAACACTGCGGACAACGCCGTGCCCACCACCAGCGCCGCCAGCACCGAATAGCGCGGCGACAGGCGCTTGACCAGCAGGTAGCTGAACAGCATGGCCAGGACCAGGCTGGTGCGATGCTGCGCGGCGACGAAGATTTCGATGCCGATCTTGAACAGGATGCCCGCCAGCAATGCCGAGGCCAGCGAGGCCGGGATCCGTCGCATCAGGCGTTCGAAGCTGCCGGTCAAGCCGCAGATCACTACCAGGACGGCGCAGGTGATGTAGGCGCCAATGGCCTCGCCATAGCTCACGCCGCTCAGGCTGGTGACCAGCAAGGCGGCGCCCGGAGTGGACCAGGCCACGGTCACCGGTGTGCGGTAGCGCAACGACAGGCCGATGCTGCACACTGCCATGCCCATCGACAGGGCCCAGATCCACGAGGAGATCTGGCCTGTTGTGAGGCCTGCTGCCTGGCCGGCCTGGAACATCAGGACCAGCGAGCTGGTGTAGCCGGTGAGCATGGCGATGAAGCCGGCGACCACCGCCGAAGGAGAAGTGTCGGCCAGCGGCCGCAAGTGCGCGGAGGTGGCGTCGGGCATGGGAAATTCCTTATTGTTTCGATGTAAGCAGATTTTTCAGACTACCGTGCGATGGGGTAGCGGGTGCGGTACAGCCGTCAGTGCATTTAACCGTACAGTCATCGTTTTTCGTTTTGCGCAAATGGGGGAGGGGCACGATGTACAAGGTCTATGGGGATTATCAGTCGGGCAACTGCTACAAGATCAAGCTGATGCTGCATCTGCTCGACCTGCCCTACACCTGGCAGCCGGTGGATATTCTCAAGGGTGAGACGGAGACGCCGGAATTTCTGGCGATGAACCCCAATGGCAAGGTGCCGGTACTGCAGTTGGAAGACGGCACCTGCCTGTGGGAGTCCAATGCGATCCTCAACTTCCTCGCCGAGGGCAGTGAATTCCTGCCTAGCGAGCCGCGCCTGCGCACCCAGGTGTTGCAATGGCAGTTCTTCGAGCAGTACAGCCATGAGCCCTATATCGCCGTGGCGCGTTTCATCCAGTTCTATCTGGGGCTGCCGGACGAGCGCCTGGACGAGTACCGCAAGCTGCACAAGGGCGGGCACAAGGCGCTGAGGGTGATGGAGCGGCAACTGGAAGTGACACCGTACCTGGTGGGGGACCGGTATTCGATCGCCGATGTGGCGCTGTATGCCTACACCCATGTGGCCCATGAGGGCGGCTTCGACCTGGCGGCCTATCCGAAGGTGCGTGAGTGGCTGGCGCGGGTGGCGGAGCATCCGCGGCATGTGCCGATGGTGGATTGATGTCGCTGCTGCCGGCCCTATCGCTGGCAAGCCAGCTCCCACCGCGGCGACTCCAGGGCTGTATTCCACAGGCACAGCACTGCTATTGAGATCGGTGCGGTACCTGTGGGAGCTGGCTTGCCAGCGATGAGGCCGGTAGTCACACCGCCGAGAAGCGCTTGTCCAGGTAAGCGATGATCGCCTTGGACTCATACATCCAGGTGGTCTTGCCATCTTCCTCGATACGCAGGCACGGCACCTTGATCTTGCCGCCTTCGTTCAGCAGGGTCTGGCGATCCTGCTCGTTGTTCTTCGCATCCCGCAGCGTCACCGGCACGTTCAGGCGGTGCAGGGTGCGGCGGGTCTTCACGCAGAACGGGCAGGCGTGGAACTGGTACAGGCTCAGGCCACGGGCTTCCTGCTCGACCTTCGCCTGGGCGGCGGGATCACGCTTGAGCTTGGCCGGACGGCTGACCCAGTCGAGAAAGACGATCAGCTGGCCGAGGCCAACCCGCAGGGCTTTGACGATCATGGCAACTCCTCGGGAAATGAAAAGGCCGACCTCGAAAGGTCGGCCCGGATGACGCGCCCGATCACTTGATCAGGCTGAGAAACTCGCTGCGTGTCGCTGCGTTTTCACGGAATTCGCCGAGCATCACCGAAGTGATCATGGACGAGTTTTGCTTCTCCACACCGCGCATCATCATGCACATGTGCTTGGCCTCGATGACCACTGCCACGCCCATGGCTCCGGTGACCTTCTGGATCGCCTCGGCGATCTCGCGGCTGAGGTTTTCCTGGATCTGCAGGCGACGGGCATACATGTCGACGATCCGTGCCACCTTGGACAGGCCCAGCACCTTGCCACTCGGGATGTAGGCGACATGCGCCTTGCCGATGAACGGCAGCAGGTGATGTTCGCACAGCGAGTACAGCTCGATGTCCTTGACCAGGACCATTTCGCTGTTGTCGGAGCTGAACAGTGCGCCGTTGGTGACTTCTTCCAGGGTTTGGGTGTAACCGCGGCAAAGGTACTGCATGGCCTTCGCGGCCCGTTTCGGCGTGTCGAGCAGGCCTTCGCGGGAGACATCCTCGCCGAGCTGGCCAAGGATTGCGGTGTAGTGCTGTTCCAGGGACATGGATCTACCTGTGGTGTATTTCGCAAACGCGAAGGGTACGGCGGCTGTCGCGGCACCGCAAGTGCGGCGTTACTCGTCGCGGCCCTCGAGCATGGTTCGGCGCAACATCACGTACACCGCGCCAGTGCCGCCGTGACGGGCCTGGCAGGAAGTGAAACCGAGCACCTGGGGGTGCTGGCGCAGCCAAGTGTTGACGTGGCTCTTGATCATTGGCCGCTTGCCGTCCAGGCGTACCGCCTTGCCGTGGGTGACGCGCACGCAGCGGATTTCGAAGCGGGTAGCTTCGGCGAGGAAGGCCCACAGGGTCTCCCGGGCCTTCTCCACGGTCATGCCGTGCAGGTCGAGGCTGCCTTCGAAAGGGATCTGGCCGATCTTGAGCTTGCGCATCTGGCTTTCCTGGACGCCGTTGCCGGCCCAGTGCAGGTCGTCCTCGGGACCGACGTCGATGACAAACTGGTCGGACAGGCCGTCGACCACGGTCTGGTCGCTGCGCACCGTCGCGTTCTGCCGCAGGCTGGCCAGTTGCTTGCGATCGGCCTTGGCCTTGCCAGTATCGGCGCGGTCATGCTTGATCTGCTTGACGCCGCGCATCTCGCTCTTGAACAGGGAAAAATCATCGTCTTGCATGTAAAGCCTCCGCCAGAACCGCGCAGAGTCTACGCAGTCAGTCGTGTTTTTTCATCAGGTGCGGTGACAGGTTCAGTTCGCGGCTACGGCGCCGGCGCAGGCGACGGCGGCGCCAGATCCATACGCCGAGGTACAGCACCAGCAGACCGCCGGCGAGCAGCAGGCTGGCGGCGGCGTGGTTGTCGTTCAGTTCACCCAGCGCCGCCGGGCGGCCTAGCAGGCTGGCGGCCCCGGCCATCGTCAGGAGTATGCCGAGGGTCGCCAGCAGGGCGGAGAAGGCCGCGGCCAGCCGCGCGCCCCAACTGCCCGGCTGGCGCGGGCGCAGGCGTTTGGCGTCGAAACCGTCGGATATCTTCATGCCGAGCTCCTCTGTAAATAACCCGAATTGGACCGGGAATCGTCGAGGTGGTTCCGAGCGCCGCCGGTTCAGACCAGGCTGTCGGTCGGGGTCACGCAGGCGAAGTTGTCGGCCATGATCGCCATTTCGCTCTGCTGGATCTGCGCGGCCGGGATCACGCCGTCCTTGAACGGCAGGTCTCGGGTGGCACAGGCATCTTCCACCAGAGTGCAGCGGTAGCCGTAGTCCTTGGCGCGGCGCACGGTGGTGCTGACGCTGGAATGGCTCATGAAACCGCAGACGATCAGGTCGAGGTGACCGAGTGCCTGCAGGGTTTCATGCAGCTTGGTGTTCTTGAAGGCATTGGGCATGCGCTTCTCGATGATGATCTCGTCGCCCTTGGGTTCCAGGCCCGGGATGAATTCGCCGCGCGGGCCCTGTGGATCGAACAGGCCACCGACGGTGCCGAGGTGACGTACATGGATGATCGGACGACCGGCCTTGCGTGCCGCCTCGAGCATTCTGCCGATGTTCGCCACCGCGTCGGCCATGCCCGAGAGCGCCAGGGGACCGCTGAGGTACTCCTTCTGCGCATCGATAATCACCAGGCTGGCGTTGCTCAGTTTGGCCGGCGGATAGCCGCGTCCGCTGAGGTGGAACATCGTCGTTGGAACAGACATCAAGGGCTCCTTTGGATAGGGCTTTTTACCTATTCTCCCCTGCTTGGCCGCCGATGTGAATCGCTTAGCGTACAAGCGGCGTAGTTAGTGGCTTTCAGCCATGTCAGAAAATCGCTCGTCTTCGCCGTCGCGGCCAATTGTGGCGCGGGGGCTGGTAGAATCGCCGGTCGTCTTTCCAGGAGTCTGCCGTGATCACTTCCCGCCTGCGCACGTTGCGCGACCATATTCGTTGGGCTGTCAGCCGTTTCCATGAGCACGACCTGTTCTTCGGGCACGGTGCCGACAACGCCTGGGACGAGGCCCGCCTGCTGGTACTGGGTGCGGTGCACCTGCCATGGGAAGTGGCCGACAGCTACCTCGATTGCCGCCTGGAGGATGACGAACTGGTCAAGTTGCAGCGCCTGCTCAAGCGTCGTATCGAGGACCGCGTGCCCACCGCCTACCTGCTCGGTGAAGCCTGGTTCTGCGGCATGTCGTTCCTGGTGGACGAGCGTGTGCTGGTGCCGCGTTCGCCGATCGGCGAGCTGATCGAGCGGCGTTTCGAGCCGTGGCTGGGCAACGAACCGGCGCGCATCCTCGATCTCTGCACCGGCTCCGGCTGCATCGGCATCGTCAGCGCCGAGGTGTTCCCCGACGCGGAAGTGGTGCTGGCCGACCTGTCCTTCGAGGCCCTAGAAGTGGCCAACCAGAACATCGAGCGGCATGGCCTGGAAGAGCGGGTCTACACCGTTCAGGGCGATGGTTTCGAAGGCCTGCCGGGACAGCGTTTCGACCTGATCCTGTCCAACCCGCCGTATGTCGATGCCGAGGACTTCGCCGACATGCCGGCCGAATACCACCACGAGCCGGAGCTGGGCCTGGCCTGTGGCAACGATGGCCTGGACCTGGTGCGGCGCATGCTGGCCGAGGCGGCGGACCACCTGACCGAGAAGGGTTTGCTGATCGTCGAGGTGGGTAATAGCCAGGTGCATGTCGAGCAGTTGTACCCGGAAGTGGATTTCGCCTGGCTGGAATTCGAGCGGGGCGGGCATGGGGTCTTCATGCTGACGGCCGAGCAGTGCCGGCAGCATCAGGGGTTGTTCGCTTCTCGGGTCTGACCAGCAGATCCAGAGAGCGCCGCGAACCCGCTTCCACAGAGTCCGCGGTGCTTTTCAGCGGTGGGTAGCAATCCAGATCAGCAACCCCGCCTGGAACACCGCGAACGCCACAAGGCACGTGATGGTAAAGCGCAGCCCGCCGTCCTCGCGTTTGTACTTGGCGACCCGCTCATCCCGCTCGCGCAGCTGTGCTTCCTTCTCGTGCAGCCTGGTTTCCGCCTGCTGCAGCATGTTTGCCGCGTCGATGATGTCGACCCGCTGCAGCTTGTCGGTATTCCAGCCACCCTTGAGCTGGCCCACCTGGGTTTCCACCCAGCGGCCCTTGAGATGCTGGGCGTCGGCGTATTCCACTTCCACGCCATGACTACGCAGGGCGTGGTCGCGGCGCAGGCGGGTGTCTTCGTTGAGCGCATCCTTGTTCGCCAGCGCGCCGCCTTCGAGGCGGTAGTGCGACCAGCGCCGCTGCGCCCAGAGGACCGCCTGGGCCAGCAGGAAGCGACCGATGCCGCGGTTCAGCGGTTCGATCTGCAGGCCGCTGTCCGGTTGGATGCTGACCAGCTTCTGCTCGTGATCGACACGGACATCCAGAGTGTTCTGCTCCTTGCGGGTCTTCTGCCCAGGCAAGCGGATTTCCATGCGCAGCAGGCTGTGTTCCTTGCTGTGGCGCTCGGCGTAGCCGTACTGGACGAAGCGCAGCGGACGCGCTCCGCTGTTGCGGTCGGTCGGCAGCGGCGCCAGGCGCAGCAGTTGGAAGTGCTCCGGGGTCAGGTCCGCCCAGGGCAGCGGGGCGGCTTCCGGTACAACCGGTTCGTCAGTCGCTTCGCCAGCGTCCTGGGTGGGTGCATCAGTCATCACGGGTGTCCTCTTTCTATCCGCGCCTGGCAGCCTGCAATGGCATTGCCTGCAACGGTTTATCGGCCGTCACGGCGAGGACTGGAGGACGATTTTGCTCATCCGGGTGTCAACTGGTGCACAAAAGCGACGATGCGTTCGCCCAATTCGCTGGCCAGGGGCAGTTGCGGATTGGTGTAGGCATTGCGCTGCTGGCCCGGGTCCGCCGGGCTGATGCGCAGCATATGGTTCATGCCGTTGATCAGCGCCAGTTGCGCGTCTGGTTTCGCCGCTTTCAGGGCTGCGGCATCGGTCGGGCTGACCTGGATATCGTTGCGCCCCTGGATGATCAGCGCCGGGATCGTCAGCTTGCCGAAGGCCGCTGCCGGGTCCTGGCGGAACAGGGAGATCAGGTAGGGCTGCACACTGGGGCGCAGGATGTCCTTTAGAACAGCAGGCAGCTGGCCGACCTGGTGTCCGGCCTTGAGCTGGTCCAGCGCGGGCTGCGCGCGCTTGAGCTGGTCGGTCGACAGTTGTTCGGCCAGTTGCTCGTGCAGCACCTGGTCCACCGGGCGGCCACTGCCAGCCAGGGCGATCACCGCATCGGCGCCCGCAGGCCCGGCGGCCAGGCTGGCGATCAGCGCACCCTCGCTATGGCCGAGCAGGACCAGCGGGCCGAAGCGCGGATCGGCCTTGATCTGGCGACTCCAGGCCACGGCGTCGGCGACATAGCGCTCGACACTGAGGTCGCGCTCGTCGGGCGTCGCGGCCAGGCTCGCCGCCACGCCGCGCTTGTCATAGCGCACGCTGGCGATGCCTTGGGCGGCCAGTTGCAGGGCCAGACGCTTGAGAATGTCGATGCGCCCGACCGCCGGGTTGTTGCCGTCGCGATCGGTAGGCCCGGACCCGGCGATGATCAGCACCACAGGTGGCGGGGTCTGGCTGCGCGGCAGCAGCAGGCTGCCTTGCAGCACGCCCTGGCCGGTGTCGAGGCTGACCGGACGTTGCAGCACACTGGGCGCAGAGGCCTGGGCGAAGCAGGAGACAAGCAGGAGCAGAAGGACGGCGAGGCGCGACATCATGGGACTACATGCGGGAAGGTGGCATTTTGACCAAGCGCCGGGCAGAAGGTTCGCCGTCAGGGATGAACTGAATGGTTCGCCTGCGTATACTGGCGACCTCGTTCAAATCAGGCTGAATTCGCGGAGCGTCCTGCATGTCCGGCAATACCTACGGCAAGCTGTTCACTGTCACCACCGCTGGCGAAAGCCATGGTCCGGCGTTGGTCGCCATTGTCGATGGCTGCCCGCCAGGCCTGGAGATCGCCCTGGAAGACCTGCAGCGCGACCTGGACCGGCGCAAGCCCGGCACCAGCCGCCACACCACCCAGCGCCAGGAGGCCGATGAGGTCGAGATCCTCTCCGGCGTCTTCGAGGGCCGCACCACCGGTTGCGCCATCGGCCTGCTGATCCGCAACACCGACCAGAAGTCCAAGGACTACTCGGCGATCAAGGACCTGTTCCGCCCGGCCCACGCCGACTACACCTACCACCACAAGTACGGTGAGCGCGACTACCGTGGCGGTGGCCGCAGCTCGGCGCGAGAAACCGCCATGCGCGTAGCCGCCGGTGCCATCGCCAAGAAGTACCTGGCGACCCAGGGCATCCAGATCCGTGGCTACATGAGCCAGTTGGGTCCGATCGAGATCCCGTTCAAGACCTGGGACTCGGTGGAGCAGAACGCCTTCTTCAGCCCGGACCCCGACAAGGTCCCGGAGCTGGAGGCCTACATGGACCAGCTGCGCCGTGACCAGGACTCGGTCGGGGCGAAGATCACCGTGGTCGCCGAAGGCGTGATGCCGGGGCTCGGCGAGCCGATCTTCGACCGTCTCGACGCCGAGCTGGCCCACGCGCTGATGAGCATCAACGCGGTCAAGGGCGTGGAGATCGGCGCCGGTTTCGCCAGCGTCGCCCAGCGCGGTACCGAGCACCGCGACGAGCTGACTCCGGAAGGCTTCCTCAGCAACAACGCTGGCGGCATTCTCGGCGGGATTTCCTCGGGCCAGCCGATCATCGCCCACCTGGCGCTCAAGCCGACGTCCAGCATCACCACTCCGGGTCGTTCTATCGACAAGGACGGCAACCCGGTGGACGTCATCACCAAAGGCCGTCACGACCCGTGCGTCGGCATCCGCGCCACGCCGATCGCCGAGGCGATGATGGCCATCGTGCTGATGGACCACCTGCTGCGCCACCGCGGACAGAACGCCGACGTGCGGGTGAACACCCCGGTACTGGGCCAGCTCTGATGCCCGGCATCGCCCGTCGCGCCACGGCCTGCTGAGCCGTGGCGCTTCCCTACTGGCGGCTGTCCAGTTTCTACCTTTTCTACTTCGCCCTGCTGGGGTCCACCGCACCGTTCCTGTCGCTGTATTTCGATCACCTCGGTTTTTCCAGCGCGCGCATCGGCGAGCTGGTGGCGATTCCCATGCTGATGCGTTGCGTCGCCCCCAACCTGTGGGGCTGGCTCGGCGATCGCAGCGGCCAGCGCCTGCTGATCGTGCGCATCGGTGCGCTGTGCACCCTGTTCAGCTTCGCCCTGATCTTCGTCGACAAGAACTACGCCTGGCTGGCGCTGGTCATGGCTCTGCATGCGTTCTTCTGGCACGCGGTGCTGCCGCAGTTCGAGGTCATCACCCTGGCCCACCTGCAAGGGCAGACCGGACGCTACAGCCAGATCCGCCTGTGGGGTTCGATCGGTTTCATCCTCACCGTGGTCGGCCTCGGACGCCTGTTCGAATGGCTGAGTCTGGATGTCTATCCGGTGGCGCTGGTGTGCATCATGGCCGGCATCGTCCTGGCCAGCCTGTGGGTGCCCAATGCACAACCGGTGGAGCATGCCGAACGGCCGGCCAGCGGCGGCTTCCTCAAGCAACTGACGCGGCCGGGGGTGCTGGCCTTCTACGTCTGCGTGGCGCTGATGCAACTCAGCCATGGACCGTACTACACCTTCCTGACCCTGCACCTGGAACGCCTCGGCTATGCCCGCGGCACCATCGGCATGCTCTGGGCCCTCGGGGTGCTGGCGGAGGTGCTGCTGTTCATGGTGATGAGCCGGATCCTGGCGCGGGTGTCGTTGCGCCGGGTCCTGCTGGCGAGTTTCCTGCTGGCGGCGGTGCGCTGGGTACTGCTGGGCAGCTTCGCCGAGCATCCGGCGGTGCTGCTGTTCGCACAGTTGCTGCATGCGGCGACCTTCGGCGCTTTCCATGCTTCTTGCATCGCCTTCGTCCAGCGCAGTTTCGGCGCGCGCCAGCAAGGCCAGGGCCAGGCGTTCTATGCGGCGCTGTCCGGCACCGGCGGGGCGTTGGGAGCATTGTATGCGGGCTATAGCTGGAAGACGCTGGGCCCGACCATCACCTTTAGTATTGCCAGCGTCGCGGCACTGGCCGCAGCCGTTATCATTGCGACCCGCTTGAAAGAGGACGCCCCGTAGCGTCCGTCCCAGGTTTTCGAAAGATCAGGAGTTGCCCCTTGAGCATCCTCAGCGTTTATCACCAGTCCACCCCCGACACGCCGAACAAGGTCCTCACCCATGCCGAGGATATCGCCGCGACCCTGGCGGAGCGGGGCGTGCGCTTCGAGCAGCGCACGCCTGCGGAGCGTATTCGACCGGGCACAGCGGAAGCCGAAGTGATCGCGGCCCTGGGCGGACAGGTCGAGGCCCTGGGCGCAGGGGCAGTCGAGGTGTTGAGCATTCACCCCGAGCATTCACAGAAAGACGAGATCCGCGCGGGGCTGATCGACGAGCGTCGCCATGCCGGCGCGGACCTGCGCTTTTTCGTCAGCGGAAGAGGGCTGCTGAACCTGCGGATTGGCGAGTATGTCTTTGCGCTGGTGGGCGAGCGGGGGGATGTGGTCAGTGTTCCGGCGGGGATGGCGCAGTGGTTCGATATTGGCGAGCAGCCGAACCTGGTGCTGGTGCGGGTGTTCGAGAATGAGGCGGGGCGTAAGGTCGAGTTGACCGGTGATGAGAGTTCCCGGGCGTTTCCGGGATTGGACGATACCTTCTAAGGCCTCATCGCGGGCAACACCAGCTCCCACAGATTCTGCGTTCAGCCTGGATCTTGTGGCTGGCACCGGACCTTGTGGGAGCGGGCGTTGCCCGCGATGGCGTCCTCCCGGGCAACCTCAACGATAGGTCGGCAGGGCAAATCGCTGCTGGCTCTGCAGCATCGAAATCACCGGCAGTTCACTGGCCTGCTCGGCCAGGTCGCGGCGAATCGCACTGATCGCCCAGGAGAGCTGTTCGGCGTTGTGCAACTGGCCATAGGAAATCGAACGCTTGGTTTGTTTGCCGTCAGCGGCGCGCAGGGTCAACAGGATGCCGCCGTCCGGGCGCGGTTGAGTGGTGACCTGGTAGGCGGAGAATACCGAGGCGAATTTTTCCTGAATGAGGTCCATATCAGCTCCTGGCTGTGGGTGGCAGACATGAACTGATGATTGCAGTGACCGTGCCAGCTTTTATTTGCTAAAAAATTCATATAAAACAATAACTTAATTAATTTTCGAAAATCACCATCCGTGCATTGTGCAAGGTCGTGCATTTTGCACAGTGCAATTTGCAATGCTGCTTTGCCGATCGAACTTTCCTTCCGCTGCGGTGGACTTATCCACATATCCACAAGTCAGCGACCGACAAGCTATTGAGCTTTGCTCTGTCAGGGAGGTTCCTTATGTCCGATCAACGAGCACCCGTCAGCATGGATGCCAAGGAGGCTGCAGCCTTCGCCGCGGAAGTCTTCGACCGTGCCCGCCAGGGCGATGCCGCGATGCTGGTGCGCCTGTTGGCCAGCGGCCTGCCCGTCAATCTGCGCAATCAAAAGGGCGACACCTTGCTGATGCTGGCCAGCTATCACGGTCATCTGGAGGCCGCGCGGGTGTTGCTGGAGCATGGCGCCGATCCTGCGATCGCCAATGACAACGAGCAGATGCCTCTGGCTGGCGCGGCGTTCAAGGGCAATCTGGAAATGGTCCGCCTGCTCGTCGAGCAGGGTGGCGATCCGGATGCGACCGCCGGCGACGGTCGTACTGCACTGATGATGGCGGCGATGTTCAACCGCGTGGCCATTGTCGACTATCTGCTGGAGCAGGGTGCAGATCCGACGCGTCGCGACATTCGCGGCGCCGATGCTCTGGCCTCGGCCCAGGCCATGGGCGCCAGCGACGCGGCCGCGCGCCTGCTGGCGCTGGCCGGCTAACCCCCCGAGAGCGTATCCTTGGCGCCTTTTTCCAGCGGCGCAGGGCCTCACCATGAAAAACCAACTGGTCGAACTCATCGGCAAGATCAGCTCCGGCTGCATGAGCGAACAGGACGTCGAGCGGATCGCCGATGAGGCGACCCAGGCCTACGCCGACCCCGCCGCCTTCCTCGCTGCCAACCCCGACATCAACTACGACGACAGCTTCCCGATCCCGCTGGGCGAGTGGGTGGTGGTCGGGAGCCTGCCGGACACCGTGCTGTTCCAGGCCGACACCTACCCAGACCTGCTCGGCCAGATCATCGGCTCGTTCGACAAGAGCGTGCCGTTCAACATCAAGCCCAAGCAATTGCTCAAGGTCGAGGCGCTTACTGCTTTGAACCGCATGCAGATCCAGATGGGCAGCATGAACAAGGAGGCCGGTGGCTATGTGCTGATGAATTTCAGCCAGTTGCTCGACGATGAGCTGCAGATGGTCCTGGTCTGCGGCAACGACCTGCCGCGGGTACTGGAACTTTGCACCGAGCTGAACATTGCCGCAGCGCCGGCCCTGGAGGCGCTGCGGGTTGCCGTTCACGTCTAACCCAAGGCGGTATCGAGGAACATCATCACTGCGAAGCCGCCCATCAAGCCCAGGGTGGCCGAGGTCTGGTGGCCGTTGCGGTGGGTTTCCGGAATCACTTCGTGGGACACCACGAAGAGCATCGCCCCCGCCGCCAGGCCCATGCTGATCGGGTAGGCGAGGGCAAAACCGCTGGAAATCCCCAGGCCGATCACCGCACCGATCGGCTCCATCAGGCCCGAGCCGATGGCCACCAGCGCCGCCTTGAAGTTCGACAGACCGGTGGCGCGCAAGGCCAGGGCCACCGCCAGGCCTTCGGGGATGTCCTGGATGGCGATGGCGCTGGTCAGCGGCAGGCCGACATTCAGGTCGCCGGTGGTGAAGCCGACACCGATGGCCATGCCCTCGGGCAGGTTGTGCAGGGTAATCGCCAGGACGAACAGCCAGACCCGGTTGATCCGCTCGGCCTGTGGCCCGCAGGGGCCGGTGCTTTCGTGTTCGTGCGGAGTGAAGCGGTCGAGGCCCAGCATCAGCAATACGCCCAGGCCCATGCCGACCACTACGGTCAGCGCGGCGAACGGGCCGTTACCGGTGATCTCGCGGGCGGCGTCCAGGCCCGGCAGAATCAGCGAGAAGGAACTGGCGGCGAGCATCATCCCGGCGGCGAAGCCGAGCATCACGTCCTGGGTGCGTGCGCTGACTTCGCGCAGGACCACGGCGAGGGCTGCGCCAAGGGCGGTGGCAGAGAAACCGGCCAGGCCGCCGAGCATGGCCAGGTGCAGGTTTTCCTGGTGCTCGCCGTGGACCGCGTTCCAGGCGCTGGCGCCCAGCAGCCAGAACACCGCCAGCAGGGTCAGGCCCAGGCCGGCGCTCAGCCAGGGCGTTGTCTGCGCCTGCTGCAGCCATGCGCTGAACAAGGGCGCGGGGGCGGAAGGGCTGTGGGTCTGGGATGGGGGCATGGGTATCTCTCCGGTGGAACGTTGAGCGAGTTTAATCAAGGACTTGGAACGACCTCCAGGCAAGCGCGTCTATAAGGCCGATAGCCAGCTATTCTCTGGTGAAGGTCTGAATTGGGACTTGAATTAGGAGCTGTGAAATGGGTTCGACGTTCAACGGCCTTGCCGGCCTGATCATCCTCGCCCTCGACATCTGGGCGATCCTCAATGTGATCAAGAGCGGTGCCGGAGGTGGCGCCAAGGTGCTGTGGATCTTGCTGATCATTCTCCTGCCGGTGCTCGGCCTGATCATCTGGGCCATTGCCGGTCCTCGCGGAGATGTGCGTCTCTAGGGAAAAACATCCGGTTACCACACGCCGATTTGTGCTGGTGCAACAACCCGGCTAGCCTGAGCCGGGTCCGCGTGTGCCTCAACGAAATTTTCACAATCGATTGAAGACAATCGCGCGCGCCAATATCCATTCGCCAAATGGTCCGGCCACCTGGTAATCCGACCCCGGGTGCCGCCGCTTCGCGTCAATGTGCTCCCCATAACCAGAATCCCAGGGATCTTCCTCTTCATGGCTAAAACGGACGCCCCGCGCCTGCAACCGACGGTCAAATCACACCTGCTCTACACCTTGCTGTGCGGCCTGGTGATCATGCTGATGCTCAGCCTGGTGCGCTTCGCCCTGCTGGTCTACAACAGCGACATGATCGGCGACACGCCGTACTCCACCGTCGCCGAGGGCTTCAGCAACGGCCTGCGCTTCGACCTGCGCGTCGTCGTCTACCTGAGCATCCCGCTGCTGCTGGCGATCCTCAGCGCCCGGGCCATGGCCGCCCGCGGCCTGTTCCGCCTGTGGCTGACCGTGGCGTCCAGCGTCACGCTGTTCCTCGGCCTGGTCGAGATGGACTTCTACCGCGAGTTCCACCAGCGCCTCAACGGCCTGGTGTTCCAGTACATCAAGGAAGACCCGAAGACGGTTTCCAGCATGCTCTGGTACGGCTTCCCGGTGGTCCGCTACCTGCTGGCCTGGGTCGCCGGAACCGTGATCATGAGTCTGGCGTTCAAGGGCATCGACCGTCTGACCCGTCCTCGTGGCCAGTACCAGAGCAGCCTCGCCGGTGCGCGTAGCGTAGCTCCGTGGTACGTGCGTGGCGTGGTGTTCGTGATGATCCTGCTGGTGGCCGTTGTCTCCGCCCGCGGCACCCTGCGCCAGGGCCCGCCGATGCGCTGGGGCGATGCCTTCACCACCGACTCGAACTTTGTCAACCAACTGGGCCTGAACGGCACCTTGACCCTGATCGACGCGGCCAAGAGCCGCATGTCCGAGGACCGCGACAACATCTGGAAGGCCACCCTCGACCAGCAGGTCGCGCAGCAGACTGTGCGCAACATGCTGCTGACCTCGAACGACAAGCTGGTCGACGCCGATGAAGCGGCGATCCGTCGTGACTTCACCCCACCGGCAGACAAGACCCTGCCGATCAAGAACGTGGTGGTGATCCTGATGGAAAGCTTCGCCGGCCACTCCGTGGGCGCGTTGGGCGGCAAGGGCAACATCACCCCGTACTTCGACAAGCTGGCCGAGGAAGGCCTGCTGTTCGACCGCTTCTTCTCCAATGGCACCCATACCCACCAGGGCATGTTCGCCACCATGGCGTGCTTCCCCAACCTGCCGGGCTTCGAATACCTGATGCAGACCCCGGAAGGCGGCCACAAACTGTCCGGCCTGCCGGCACTGCTCAGCGCCCGCGACTACGATGATGTTTACGTCTACAACGGTGACTTCGCCTGGGACAACCAGTCCGGCTTCTTTGGCAATCAGGGCATGACCACCTTCATCGGCCGTCGTGACTTCGTCAACCCGGTGTTCTCCGATCCGACCTGGGGCGTATCCGACCAGGACATGTTTGACCGTGGCGCTCAGGAACTGGCCCACAACTACGGCAAGAAGCCGTTCTATGCCTTGCTCCAGACCCTGTCCAACCACACGCCGTATGCGCTGCCGGCGCAACTGCCGGTCGAGCCGGTGACCGGTTTCGGTCGCCTGGACGAGCACCTGACCGCCATGCGCTACTCCGACTGGGCCCTGGGCCAGTTCTTCGAGAAAGCGCGCAAGGAGCCATACTTCAAGGAAACCCTGTTCGTCATCGTCGGCGACCACGGCTTCGGCAACAACCAGCAGGTCACCGAGCTGGACCTGGGCCGCTTCAACGTGCCGATGCTGATGATCGCGCCGGGCATCCAGGAGAAATTCGGCAAGCGTAGCCATATCGTCGGGACCCAGATCGACATCGTGCCGACCATCATGGGCCGTCTCGGTGGTGAAACCCGTCATCAGTGCTGGGGCCGCGACCTGCTCAACCTGCCGGAAGGTGACGAGGGCATCGGTATGGTCAAGCCGTCGGGCAGCGAGCAGATCGTCGGCCTGTTCCAGGGCGATCACTTGCTGATCGAGTCCAAGGACATGGCGCCGCGCGTCTATCGCTACCAGGTGGGCAGCGAGTTCAAGGCCGAGCTGATCGAAAGCCCGGAACAGGCTGCGATGCAGAAGAAACTCGAGTCCTTTATCCAGACTGCGACCAAGAGCCTGCTGGACAACACTGCTGGCGTGGTTCACGGCATTCCGAAGTGATTGCTCTTGGTTGACGTGCAACTCCATGGACCCCGGCTTTGCCGGGGTCTTTTTTGTCCGGGGCGGGCGTCATGCTACTGAACAATGCCCCTTGGCCAGGGTCAACGGAAGGTAGGCTGGAAATACCCCGTACTTCCATTCGAGGACTACGCCAGATGAAAGAGTGGGAAATCACCTTCGTGGACCAGAAGGGCGAACGTACTTCGCTGTTGTTCGCCTGCGAAAACCGCCCGAGCCTCGAAGAGGCTGCGCGGCGGATCAGGGGCCACCTGTTCCCGATCATGGATGAGCTCGACCTCAACGATTTCCAGGACCGTGCCGAATGCCCGACCGCAAGGTGGCTGAAGGAGCAGAGCGGGGTGGAGATCACCGGAATCGCCGAGAAAGCCTGAACCCAGTCAGCTGGCGATGTGCCAAGGCTGACGCTACGCTGCATACAGGGCCGTCGCTTTTCCGGCGCCGGCCTTTGCCGTCGTTACATCCGCTCGAGAACCCCGCCCGCAAGGGCAGCAGGGGTTGGTGCGAAGGCACCGAAAGTCTATCCATCGTGAGTGAGGAGGACGATTCATGAGCAACCTGTACGAAGACATCAGCAGCACCGTACTGCGCCGCATGAAAGAGGGCGGCTTCGACTTCACGCAAATTCATCCCATCGAGTTTTACGCGGTATTCCCGGACGAGGACCGGGCGCGCAGGGCTGCAGGCAAGTTTCGTGGTGAGTCGCTATGTGCCTTGGTGCACGAGAGCGATGAAGGCTGGCAACTGGAATTGAGCAAGATCATGTACGCCACCCACGGTGGCATCGGCGCTTTCGAACAGGATTTCGAGGCGGTAATCAGGCCACTTGGCGGCGAGGCCCAAGGCTGGGGCGTCAAGCATGAACGACTGATGACCTGAAACCCTCCCGGGGCGGCGCCCGTCGCGGCCCCGGGTCAACCTGCGCTTCGCAATGAAGCGTGCGCCCCGCAGTAGTGGGCATTGCTGCACAGGTCTGGTGCGGCGTCATTCCTCTGTTTTTTCAACTCCTTGATTGCAAAGGCTTATTTCCGCTGGCACGGGCCTTGCGATGACGTTCATGCACGGGTGACAAGGAGTTCGGCATGATTCGCAAGTTCTACGACGAGATGTACGCCGCCGACGGTCAGCTCCGTCCGCACTATCGGGAGTTTGCCCGCTGGCTGGGGGAGACTCCCCCGGAACTGCTGGCTCAACGCCGCCGCGAGGCTGATCTGCTGTTCCATCGCGCCGGCATCACTTTTACGCTCTACGGTGACGAACAGGGCACCGAGCGCCTGATTCCCTTCGACACCATCCCACGGGCCATCCCGGCCAGCGAATGGCGCATGGTCGAGCGCGGTTGCATCCAGCGGGTCAAGGCGCTGAACCTGTTTCTCGCAGACCTCTACAACGAGCAGCGTATCCTGCGTGCCGGAATCATTCCCGCCGAGCAGGTCCTGGCCAACGACCAGTACCAGCTGGCGATGCAGGGCCTGAGCCTGCACCGCGGTCTCTACGCGCACATTGCCGGAGTCGACCTGGTGCGCGATGGCGATGGCACCTACTACGTCCTCGAAGACAACCTGCGCACCCCCAGCGGGGTCAGCTACATGCTCGAAGACCGCAAGATGATGATGCGCCTGTTCCCGGAGCTGTTCGCCGCCCAGCGCATCGCGCCCATCGACCATTACCCCAACCTGTTGCTCGACACCCTGAAAAGCTCCAGCCCTCTGGATGACCCAAGCGTGGTCGTGCTGACCCCGGGACGCTTCAACAGCGCCTTCTTCGAGCACGCCTTCCTTGCACGTGAGATGGGCGTGGAACTGGTGGAAGGCGCCGACCTGTTCGTCCGCGACGAGCGTGTATTCATGCGCACCACCGGCGGACCGAAGCCGGTGGATGTGATCTACCGCCGCCTCGACGATGCGTACCTCGATCCGCTGGCGTTCAATCCGGAATCCATGCTCGGCGTGCCCGGGCTGCTTTCGGCCTACCGCTGCGGCAACGTGGTGCTGGCCAACGCCATCGGCACCGGAGTCGCCGACGACAAGTCGGTCTACCCCTACGTTACCGACATGATCCGTTTCTACCTCGACGAGGAACCCATCCTGAACAACGTGCCCACCTGGCAATGCCGCAATCCCGCCGAGCTGTCCCATGTGCTGGCGCACCTGCCGGAGCTGGTGGTCAAGGAAACCCAGGGCTCCGGCGGCTACGGCATGCTGGTCGGGCCGGCCTCGACCCAGGCGGAGATCGCTGCCTTCGCCGAGCGCATCAAGGCCCGCCCTGCGGCCTATATCGCCCAGCCGACCTTGTCGCTGTCGACCTGCCCGACCTTTGTCGAGAACGGCATCGCGCCACGCCATATCGACCTGCGCCCGTTCGTCCTCTCCGGCCGCGAGACCCGTGTGGTGCCCGGCGGCCTGACCCGGGTGGCACTGCGCGAAGGCTCGCTGGTGGTGAACTCGTCCCAAGGCGGCGGCACCAAGGACACCTGGGTGGTGGAGGACTGAACCATGCTCAGCAGAACCGCTTCCGACCTGTACTGGATGTCACGCTACCTGGAGCGCGCGGAAAACCTCGCGCGGATGCTCGATGTCAGCTATTCGCTGTCGCTGATGCCGCAGGATGGCCGTGGTGATGGCCTGGACGAGATGACCCTGGCCCTGCGCATCACCGGCACCCTTGATGACTACCTGGCTCGCCATGGCCAACTGCATGCCGAGCGCCTGCTGCATTTCTTTGCCCTCGACCCCGAGAACCCGGCGAGCATCTACAGCTGCCTAGGCGCGGCACGGGCCTGTGCCCACGCGGTGCGCGGCAAGATCACCGCCGACATGTGGGAAAACATCAACGCCACCTGGCTGGAGATACGCGGCATCGCCGAGCAGGGCCTGGGGCGCTATGGCATGAGTCGTTTCTGTGAGTGGATCAAGGAGCGCTCGCACCTGTTCCGCGGTGCCACCTACGGCACCATCATGCGCAATGATGCCTTCCGCTTCATTCGCCTCGGTACCTTCATCGAGCGTGCCGACAACACGCTGCGCTTGCTCGATGCGCGTTATGAGATGTTCGGCGAGGCGGCGGAGGATGTCAGCGACAGCTCCGCCCGTGGCTACTACCAATGGAGCGCCTTGCTCCGCGCCCTGTCCTCGTTCGAGGCCTATACCGAGATCTACCGCGACGCCCCTACGGCGCGCCACGTAGCCGAACTGCTGCTCCTGCGTGCCGACGTGCCCCGTTCCCTGCGTGCCTGCACCGAAGAGATTGACCAGATCCTCGCCAGCCTGCCCGGCAGCAACGGGCGCCCGGCCCAGCGCCTGGCGGCCGAGGTGGATGCCAGGCTGCGCTACACCGGTATCGACGAAGTCCTGTCCCAAGGCCTGCATCCCTGGCTGAACCACTACATCCCGCTGGTGCGCGAATTGGGCAATGCCATCCACAGCGCTTACCTGGAGGTCGTATGAGACTGACAATCAGCCACGAAACCGCTTACCACTATGAAGACCAGGTGCGGACCAGCATCCAGTACCTGCGCCTGACCCCGCCGGACAACCAGCGCCAGCAGGTGCTGCAATGGCAACTGGACCTGCCGCGTCCGGTGCAGGCCCGACGCGATCCGTTTGGCAACATCCTTCATGTGCTCAGCCTTGAGGAACCCCATGCCGACCTGCTGATCGCCGCCCGTGGCGAGGTGGAGATCGATCCCGACCTCGAAGCCGAGCAGGACAGCCAGTCACCCTTGCCGTTCCTGCGCTTTACCCGCCTGACCGAGGCCGATGTGGCATTGCGTGCCTTCGCCACCCAGCACTGCGGCGAATACCGCGACCGTGGCGCGCTGATCGGCTTGATGGGCGCCCTGCATGAACACATGGCCTACCGCCCTGGCGCGACAGCGGTGGAGACCAGTGCAGCCCAGGCCTTCGCCGGCGCGGCGGGTGTTTGCCAGGACCACGCCCACGCCTTCATCGCCTGTGCCCGCAGCCTGCAGGTGCCGGCGCGCTATGTCTCGGGTTACCTGTTCGACAATGTCAGCCAGCACATGGCCAGCCATGCCTGGGCCGAGGCATGGCTGGATGACGCGTGGTACAGCTTCGACGTGACCAACCAGCTCGCGGTGCCCGAGCGCCACCTCAAGCTGGCGGTGGGCCTGGATTACCTGGATGCCTGCCCGGTACGCGGCATGCGCCGCGGCGGTGGCTACGAACAGATGCACGCCAACGTGCAGGTGACGTCCGGTTTTACTGCGCAGCAGTAGGCGTCTTGCGCCCGGCCATATGGGCGAGGTAGGCGAGCACGGCGTCGAGGTCACTGTCCGTTAGCACCTCCTTGCTGAACCCCGGCATGCGCGCTTGCGGCCATTGCCGCAAATCCTGCGGATTGCGGATATAACGGCGGAGGAATTCCGGGTGAAAATATTCCGTCGGGTTGTACGGCAGGTTCAGGTCCGGACCGAACTGGGCATCCCCGGCGCCGTTGAGGCGGTGGCAGGCCAGGCAGTTCTTCTGGAACAGGACAAAGCCGCGGTTCACCGGGTCGGCGGCGCTTAGTTCGGAGGCCGGGCGCAGCGCGGGGAAACGCTCGGTCACAGGGGCCAGGCGGCGGATGCTGGCAACCTGGAACGGCCATTGTTCGGGGCTGATGCCGCTGGCTTGCGGCTGGGTCCAGACCAGGTAGAAGGGGCCGGCACTCGGCTTGTCCGGGCCCAGGGGCGGCCAGGGCTGGCGCTGGTCTTCCACGGCCAGCCAGGCTTGCGCGGGGCCGGACTGGAGCAGGGGACCGGCGGGCATTTCCGCGGCGAAACCGTCGAGGGCCACGGCCTGCAGGTGATCCCCCGGCTTGATGCCGGTGAGCAACGCGGCCAGGGGCACGGCACGGTAGTGCATGGTTTTGTTGTAGGAAACGTCTTGGTCGATGCGGATATCCCGGGCCTGCGGATGCTTGAGCAGGGCTTCGCTGTCCCACTGGCGACTAGTGCCGTCCAGCTCCAGGGTCAATTGCGCGGCGAACGCCGGCAGGCTCAGCAGGGCGAGCAGGAGCATGATGCAGCGGCGCATGGGCGGGTCTCCAACCAGTGAGGGTCGGCAGCATACACCAGCCGTTGAGGGACACTGAACTGCGAACGCTCACCCGAACAGACGCGTGAGGTTGGGAAGGATCAGCAGCAGTGTGGTGGCGAACAGGATGAGTCCCGCCTGACGTACCTTGTGTTGTTTGAACATGGCTGTCTGCCTTTTTGTTGTTATTCCTGAGAGCCGGATCGCGTCCTTGTCCGTGACCGCGAATGCTTCTGTGGGCATCTGTTTTTTCGGCCTGCTGTTAATGGGTATACAACCTGGAATGCTGCAACGTTACCGCTGTTTTAGAACGCTTTCGTCTGTACTTTAGTCGTGAAAGACCTTTTGTTCATGAGGCTTTATGCCATCCGCGTACGACGTGCCTGACTAGACACGCGCGCGGGATACACGCACGGATCGCACGGAAATGACCGT
The DNA here is from genome assembly GCF_059379395.1 of Pseudomonas sp. Con_6. NCBI lineage: Bacteria > Pseudomonadati > Pseudomonadota > Gammaproteobacteria > Pseudomonadales > Pseudomonadaceae > Pseudomonas > Pseudomonas sp. Con_6. Next base: position 1,891,262 of record NZ_CM182011.1, read on the forward strand.
TCGTCCGAGGGAATGCTTGCCTGCTGCCAAGATTCGCGGCAGGCTTCACCGGTGTTTTTTCACCACTGTCGTTCAGGGCCAAGTCTATGTCGTTACGCATCTGCATCCTGGAAACCGACGTCCTGCGACCCGAGCTGGTCGAGCAGTATCAGGGCTATGGACGGATGTTCGAGCAACTGTTCACCCAGCAACCGATCGCCGCCGAATTCAGCGTCTACAACGTGATGAACGGCCACTACCCGCCGGAAGACGAAGTCTTCGATGCCTACCTTGTGACGGGCAGCAAGGCCGATTCGTTCGGTGACGATCCGTGGATCGGCCAGCTCAAGGAATTCCTCCTGGATCGCTACCAGCGCGGCGACAAACTGCTCGGCGTGTGTTTCGGCCATCAGTTGCTGGCCTTGCTGCTGGGCGGCAAGACCGAGCGCGCAACCCAGGGCTGGGGCGTCGGCACTCACCGCTACGTGATGGCCGCCCGTGCGCCGTGGATGAGCCCGCAGGTGGAAGAACTGACCCTGCTGATCAGCCACCAGGACCAGGTTACCGCGCTACCGGAAAACGCCACGGTGATCGCCTCCAGTGATTTCTGCCCGTTTGCGGCGTATCACATCGGTGACCAGGTGCTGTGCTTCCAGGGCCACCCGGAGTTCATCCACGACTATTCCCGCGCGCTGCTCGACCTGCGTCAGGAAAACCTGGGCGAGGCCGTGTACCGCAAGGGCATCGACAGCCTGGGCGTGGCGCATCAGGGCCAGACTGTCGCGGAGTGGATGATGCGCTTCGTCGCCCAGCCTAAAGCCAGCCCGAACGCTTGAAACTGCCGTACAGCGCGACACAACCCACCGCAATGGCCCCCAGCACGGCGAAATAGCCGTAGTGCCAGCTCAGCTCCGGCATGTTCTGGAAGTTCATGCCGTAGATCCCCGCCACTGCCGTGGGGAACGCGAGGATCGCCGCCCAGGCGGCGAATTTGCGTTGCACGATGCTTTGCCGCGACGACTCCAACAGCATGCCGATCTCGATGGTCTGGCTGGCCAGGTCGCGGATCCCCGCCAGGTCTTCCATCTGCCGCGTGACGTGGATCTGCACATCGCGGAAGTACGGGCGCATGTTCTTGTCGATGAAGGGGAAAGTCAGGCGCTGCAGTTCCTCACTGATTTCCACCATCGGCGCCACGTAGCGGCGCAGGCGCAGGATGTCACGGCGCAGGTTGTGGATGCGGCGGATATCTTCTTCCACCAGCGAGCCGCTGAGCACGCTCTGTTCCAGCTCTTCGATCTCGCCGTGGATGGCTTCACTGACTGGCTGGTAGTTCTCGGTGACGAAGTCGAGCAGGGCGTAGAGCACGAAATCCTCGCCGTGCTCCAGCAGCAACGGGCGCGCCTCGCAGCGCTGGCGCACCAGGGCGTAGGACTTCGAGTGGCCGTTGCGGCAGGTGATGATGTAGCCCTTGCCGGCGAAGATGTGGGTTTCGATGAACTCCAGCTTGCCGTCCTGGCGCACCGGTGAATACGTGACGATGAACAGCGCGTCGCCGAAGGTTTCCAGCTTCGGCCGGCTGTGCTTTTCCAGGGCGTCCTCGATGGCCAGTTCGTGCAGGTTGAACTGTCGTTGCAGGTTGGCCAGTTCCTGGGCGTTGGGTTCTTCCAGGCCGATCCAGACGAAATGCCCGGGCTTGTTGGCCCATTCGGCGCCCTCGTCGAGGCTGATGTTGGTGACCTTCCTGCCGGCGCTGTACACCGCCGCTGCTACGACTCGACCCATGGTTGTGCGCATCCTCCGCGTTGACATGACAGACAGCTTGGTCTGACCGCGGCGAAACGGCAACTGCTCAGCGGCGCTGGCGCTCCCGTTCCATCAGGTCGATGCAGGCCTGCATCTGCGTGCGGCATTGTTCCATGAGTGCTGGAATGTCCTGCTGGGTCATGCCCCTGGTGGAAATCGGCGGCAGCGAGCGGATCATCACCTTTTCCTTGCGCCAGCCATTGAGGTTGAGACGCTTGGCATAGCGGCTGACACAGACCGGGACGATGGGCACGCCGGCATCGATGGCCATGTGGAAGGCGCCTTTCTTGAACGCGTGCAACTGCTCTTCCGGGTTGCGCGTGCCTTCCGGGAAAATCCAGATCGACGTGTGTTTTTCCTGCAGGGTGCGGGTGGTGAGCTGCATGGCGCGACGGGCCTGGTAGGCGTTGCCGCGGTCCACCAGCACGTTGCCGCCAAGCCAGAACAGTTGGCCGAACAACGGGATCCAGCCGAGGCTCTTCTTGCCGACGCAGACGGTATGCGGAGGGACTACATGGCCGAGGACGAACAGATCGTGGTTGGACTGGTGGTTGGCGATAATCACGCAGCCGGGCGGCTGGTCGAACAACGGACCGACCTCGGCCTCTATTTGCAGGCGCAACAACCAGCTCGAGGGCCAGGCGTACAGACGGGCGAACAGCCGGCTGTTGTCGGGGTTGAAAGGGCGACACAGGCCGATGATCACACCGATCAGGCTCGCCAGGATGAAATGCGCACCTAGCAGAAGCATGCGGGGAACAAAGAGCATCGTACGACTCACTCGACAAAACGCGAGGCAGTGTACGGATGTGCACCGATGGCGGCAAACGCCGTGTTTGTCCTGATGTAAGGTCGCTCCGGCGCCCGATGATGGTGCCGGAGCGAAGGGGCTATCAGCCCATGTGTTCCTGGTCGCGGATGATGGCGTCGTCGAGCGTGTCCAGCAGCGCCTTGCGGACCTTGAGCTTGGTGTTCTTGTGCGCGTTCATATTGATCTTCTTCAACTGACGCGCGGCGGTCAGGGCGGTTTCCAGCAACTGTTCAGCCGGTACCACCTTGTCGAGGAAGCCGGCATCGACGGCGCTGGCCGGGTCGAACATCTCGCCGTTGATCACCGAGCGGTGGAAGGCCGAACGGCGCAGGCGGTCGCGGGCCAGCTCGATGCCGGCGTGGTGCATGGTCATGCCGATCTGTACTTCGTTCAGGCCGATGCTGAACGGGCCTTCGACGCCGATGCGGTAGTCCGCCGAGAGCAGCAGGAAGGCGCCCTTGGCCACGGCATGGCCGGGGCAGGCGACGATCACCGGGAAGGGATGGGAGAGCAGGCGGCGGGCCAGGGTCGAGCCGGCGGTGACCAGCGACACGGCGGCCTGTGGGCTGGCGGTCATCACCTTGAGGTCGTAGCCGCCGGAGAGGATACCCGGCTGGCCGGTGATGATCACCACGGCGCGGTCTTCGCTGGCGCGGTCCAGGGCTGCGTTGAAGGCGGCGATCACGTCGGGGGAAATGGCGTTGACCTTGCCGTTGTTCAGGGTCAGGGTCGCGATGCCATCTTCGAGGTGGTAGGTAATCAGCTCACTCATGACAGGATTCCTTGTAGGAGAAGTGGCGAGAAGGTGGCAAGACGTTACCCAGCCACTGCGGTCAGGTAAAGCACGATGACTGACCGGCTGGTCATCGTTTCGTCTATGACCCTTGTCCGCCGGGAACGCTGCGCAAGGGAGCGGCGAAGCACACCAGGGATTGGCCAAAATGCCATGGCCCGATGCGCTTTTCCGGGCTCCGGCATAAATATCTGAAAATTCTGAAAAAAACCTTTGCCAAGTGAAAAGGTTTCGACTAAATTAGCGCGCCTCGACAGGCTGAAAGGCTTGAAGAGATCCGGTGAAGTGTCCGAGCGGTTGAAGGAGCACGCCTGGAAAGTGTGTATACAGGAAACTGTATCAAGGGTTCGAATCCCTTCTTCACCGCCACTTTCGTAATACTGAAAACCCCTGAAAACGTTAGAGTTTTCAGGGGTTTTTTGTTTTCAACTTCCGGGTTTAGGACACTTTTAGGGCGGAATTAGCGCTTTCCATGCCGCTATGCGCCGCTGTCGCCCGACCCGAAACCCCTCCTCAGCGAAACCAGGGTCGCCATGCTTTTGGTGTCCGTGGGAACCCAGCGCCCGTAGTGCTTTTTCACCATGCTCGTATCTGAATGCCCCAGTTGGTGGGCCACCCATTCGACCGGAACATAACTGGACAGCGCCTGACTAGCGTATGGGATCCATCATCCCCATATTCCAAGCGTCCACCTGATTCCCGATGCTGCGCTCCCGATTTCTTTCTGGAGCCTGGACGGTCAGAACGATGGCTTCGTCGGTGACGTCGGGCGAGGTTTTGAAACGCTCGGCTTCGAGGCGCTCGAGCCAAAGGCAGAATCCGTTGCGCTCCCAGTACAACACCTTGATGCGATTACGGGCTTTATTGAGGAAGACGAAAAGTACCGGGTCGAACACGGCGACCTTGATATCCAGTTCGACCAGGGCAGTGAGGCCGTCGATGGGCTTTCGAAAGTCCACGGGCTTGGGGTAAAGGTAGACTTTTTCGACTTTGCTGTCGGGGCGCATCATGGCGGGCTGGCTCCAGAAAGAAATCGGGAGCACAGCATCGGGAATCAGGTGGACGGTTGGAATGTGGGGATGATGGATCCCTTACCTTCAAACCCGCAGAGCCCACAGGCCCTTCCTGCAAATCACGGCGGAGCTCCTGCCTGCACAAGGTGCGGCAAATCCAACACCAGTTTATCCATACTGAAAACCCTCAACCCCAGCTGGGTTGAGGGTTTTTTTTTGAGCGGTGGAGTGCAATTGTATCTATCTGAAGATGTCGGCCAGGTTTATGGATTCCAGATCAGATTTATTTTCAGTTTTTAGAGTTTTAAATATTTGCTTGGTGAAAGACATGGATAGATGGTTCCAGTCTTCTACCAAGTATGGTACCCCTTCGGAGTTTGACGGGCACTTAGGCTTGTTGTACCCGCAGAGGAGATCAATGACATCAACAAAGGTGTATTTCAAGCCTTTTGGGACAGCGCTTGACGTGGTAGCTTGCTTTTCTGGTGGCCAAGAGGCTCGCTCGACACAAATGTCTGGCCCGCGAGAAAAGCTGAACATGGCGCTCATGCAAGTAGCATTGATTTGTGGGTCTAGTTGGTAGTAATTTCCGAAAATGTAAGCGTGAGCCCCCGTTTTTTTCTGGAGAGTTGCTAGGATGTCAAACCTGAAAAGATTGGCTTGATATTCAAATGGTCTATGTGAGACCAAAAATATTTTTTTGACTGTTTTCAGTAGTTCGGAATTGTTTGTGTATTCTGCAAATTCCCTACAGTTTTTTTCGTAAGGTGCCGACATTGGAGTGGAGGTGATGGTTTCGTTATCAGAAGCTACTTCACAGTGTAGGAAGTTTACTGCAATAACTCTGTATTTCGAGTGGTTTATGTTTTCGTTGAGACCGACGGACCAGTTTCTGACATACGAATCCCCGATGATTAATATGGTGTCCTCGGGTGCGGGAGTGGCTTTGTAGTATTCGCTTTCTTGCGAGTCTAGAGTGAATTTTGTTTCAAGAGCTTGTTCCAGTGCTTGTGCATTCGTGCTGTAGAACTTCTGCATCCTGATCGGATAACCTTGATTCTTTTGTGTGACGAACGCAGCAAAAGCCAGAGCGGCTCCGCACATAATGATTACCGAAAGTAGGGCGGTAGATTTGAAGCCCCTTGTCTTTCTGGCTGGATTCTCGATTAGTTTGTAGGAGATAATCGAAAGTGCTGTAGTGGCCCCAATGATCATAAAGATAATGCCAGTGGGAAGGTCATGTGAATAGCGAAATTTTGCAAACGCCAAAAGAGGTTGGTGCCATAGATAAGCACTGTAGCTAATTAAGCCCATCAAAATCATTGGGCGCAAAGTTAGAAAACGGTAGGCAAGGGAATTTGGTTTTGTGAACTGGATGACTAGAACTGTACCGATGACTGTCGGCGCTGCGTAGAGAGGGATTAAGGCAGTGTCGCTGTCATAAAAAAAGAACGGTGCGGTTACCAGGATCAGGCCTAGGGGGCTCGCCCATTTCTGCAGTGGATGCGCGGGGATTTTGGCTCCCACAAGGGCAACCAAGGCACCCGTGAGTATTTCCCAGGCTCTAGCTGGTAGAAGGTAGAAAGACGCTACTTGATCGACAGAAGTTAACCAGGTTGAGAAAGCGGCACTTGCGATGAGTAGGAGTGCAATAGCCGTTACGACTATTTTCCGTCCTGACTTCCAAAGTGCAAGAATGATAAGCGGAAAAATAATGTAGTATTGTTCTTCTGCTGCGAGGCTCCATGTGTGCAAAAGTGGCTTAAGTTCAGTTGCGGTGTCGAAATATCCGCTTTGCATCCAAAACAGTATATTTGATGAAAATGTCAGGGTCGCAATCACGCTTTGAGCGAAATAATCAAGTTCCTTTGGCGGTAATAGTTTCCAGGCACCTATTGTGGTGAGTGAAATTACGCAAAGAAGAACTGGGAGTATGCGCTTGGCGCGGCGCATGTAGAAAGATCTAAGTTTGAAGGCGTTGGCTTGCTTTTCTTTGATTATGATTGAGGTTATCAAATACCCGCTGATTACAAAAAATACGTCTACTCCAAGATATCCGCCGCTAAAAGCACTGATTCCTGCATGGAAAAATATTACTGGTAGTACTGCTAGGGCGCGCAGTCCATCAATGTCAGGTCTATAGCTCAAGTGTGTTGTTTTTTTTGGAGCATCTATAACGTGCTCTACTCTCAATGATGTCACGGTACAACTCCTGATATAACTAGATCCATAATTTCAGTGCGGTTCCCAGATTTATATCTTGGATCCAAAACGGGTAATTATGACATGTCTCGGGTTGTCATTCGAGAGATTTCACAGGTAGCGATTCGCGAACCGGTAACACGGATTTGCCGTCGGCGTGTCAGCTCGGCCGAGGTTAGGACATTTTTAGGACGGAAATGGGGCCGTTCTAGCCCGCTGGTGGCCTTCGATGCGGTCAACGCATTGAGGAAAATCGGGCCTATGGCAGTTTACCGCGTCGGTTTGGCGGGTTCGAAACTCTTCTTCACCGCCACTTTCGTAAACCAAAAAGCCCCTGGAAACGACGAGTCTCCGGGGGCTTTTTGCATTCCGGCCCTTGAAGTCTGCAGTGTTCTTCCGGACCTCATCGCTGGCTTGCCAGCGATGAGGCCCGGAAGAACCCCACACCAATCAGAAGCTGAACGAAGCCGATACCCGTGCCGTTCGCGGTGCCCCCTGGAACAGATAGTTGTCCCCCAGATAATCCCCAACATCCCGCCAGTAGCGCTTGTCGAAGAGGTTATCCACGGTCAGCCGCAGCACCGTGTCGTACCCGGCGATCCGCGTGCGATAGCGGCTGCCCACGTCGAACACGGTGTAGCCGCCGGCTTCCACCGTCCCTTCCTGGTTGGCGTACTTGCTCGCGCTGTAGCGCATGCCGCCGAGCAGGGCCAGGCCGGGTACCCCAGGGATGCTGTAGTCGGCCTGCAATGCGGCGCGCAGGCGCGGGACGTTGAGGACCTGGTGGTCGTCGTAGGCGTCGGTGCCGCTGTCCTTGACCCGGGCACGGATTGCCGCGGCGCTGGCGTTGATCTGCAGGTCGGAAGTCACCCAGCCGCTGGCGCCGAGTTCCAGGCCGATATTTTTCTGTTGGCCTTGCTGCACGTAGGTGAAGTTGCCGGCGCCGTCCGGCTGCGCGTACTGGTAGGCCTGCCGCAGCTGGAACAGTGCGGCGCTGAAGCTCATGCGCTGCCAGTCGCGCTTGATGCCCAGTTCGATCTGGTGCGAGGTGGTTGGCGCAAGGATGTCCTGCCCGTTCAGGGCGAACCATGGGGCCGCGCCACCGGCGGACAGGCCCTTGCTATAGCTGGTATAGACGGAGATGTCCGGTCGCGGCTTGTAGATGAGCGCGGCATTGGGCAGGAGTTCGTATTGGCGGGTGTGGCGCAGTGACTCGCCGTCTTGGTCGAACGCCTCCTCATCCAGGCGGACCACACGGGCACCGATCACGCTTTGCCATTGCTCGGTGAAGCTGATCCGGTCGCTGAAGAAAAGACCGTACTGGCGACTATCGAGGCGTCGCTCGGAGTGGCCGAGCGGTTTGTCGGACGGTGTAACCGCTGGCGTGTCTTGATAAATGTTTGGCTGGTCAGCGATCAGTTCGGCATGTTCGTTGAACAGGGAGCGTTGATCGACAGTGCGTCGTTGTGCACTGGTTCCAACGGTTAGTTCGTGATTTACGCCCAGCGCATCGAAGCGTCCGGTCAGAGTTGCCTGCGTCTCATCGGTACGACGGGTGTCGTCCGGGCTGCGAAAGTCATAGATGTCGTAATCGCCGTTGGGACTGAAAGTGTTGCCCACACCTGGGCAATCGCTCGTGTAATAGCACCCCCACGCAAACGAACTGTAGTCATCGATCACTACCCGACTGCGCGACGCACTTAACGCCCCGGTCCACGCCTCATTGAAGCGATACTCGAAGCGCCCGCCCAGGTTCAGCGAGTCCGACTTCACCGGCTTCGCCCAATCCTGCCAGGCCAGGCGCTCCTTCGGATCGATGCCATGAGGCAGGGCGGTGCCACCGAGCAACTGGTAGCCCGGCACCGAATACTGTTCGCGGGTCTGGTACTCGACATCCAGTTGCAGCAGGGCATCCGGGCTCATCTGCCAGTCGAAGGCGAGGGAGGCGAAGTCGCGCTTGCCGTCGGCGTGGTCGACGTAGCTGCGGATATCCTCATGGGCCAGGTTGGCGCGCAGGCCGAACTGGCGCTCGCTGCCGAACCAGCCGCCAAGGTCGGTGGCGATGTAGCGCTCACCCTCCGCGCTGCCGGAAACCGTCACCGTACGCACATCCTCCGGGCGTTTGGTCACGTAGTTGATCACCCCGCCGGGCTCGGACACGCCGCTCTGCAAGCCGGACAAGCCCTTGAGCAACTCCACCTGCTGCTTGTTCTCCAGCGCCACGTTCTGTTCGCCGGTGATGGTCTGGCCGTTGATCTTGTAGCTGTGCGCCGCATCGAGGCTGAAGCCGCGCACGTTGAAGTTCTCGTAGTAGCCGATTGGCGCGTAGGACTCACCCACCGAGGCGTCGCTCTGCAGCACTTCGCTGAGCAGTCGCACCTGGCGGTCCTGCAGCAACTGCTCGGTGAACACCGATACCGAGGCCGGAGTGTCCAGCAGCGGCGCGGAGCCGAAGCCGGCGACCTGGGCCTGGCGCGGCTGGTAGCCGTCGTTCCAGCTGTCGGAAACCGTGACCGGGGCAAGGGTGACGCTGTTTTCGGCGAAAGCGTGCGGGGCGCTCAGGGCCAGGCCGACCGTGAGCAGGCTGAGGGGCAGGCGGGGGCGTTGCAGGGACATGCGGCAAAACTCCTTGAGGGCCCGCAGCGGGCGCGCCGTTATGAGTCGGCAGCTACCCCGAAGCTGAAAGCCCGGTACGGCGACAGGAAGGCGCAAAAAGGGCGCGCAAGTGCGAAAGGCTGCTGGCATTGCGCCAGAGGGCGCCGGAGCGCGGGCGCAATCTTAGCAGGGGCGACCGCGTTGCGGTGCCCCAATTGCAATAGATTCGTATCTGAAGGAATGAAGGGGTGACGCCGTAATTCAGCTTTTCGCAGACTGTTTACGGGTGCGGCTGCGCCAGTTGCCGTCCAGTTTCGACCAGGTCTTGCCGTCGGTGACCGCCAGCAGCTTGCGGCCATCCTTGAAGGTGGCGAGGAAGGTGATTTCCTCGTCCTTGCTGCCGAGCCAGAGCCCGGCGAGCAAGCCCAGCGGGCCGGCCATCAGGCAGCCGGCCATGCCCCAACCGAGGGCACTGCTCAGGTTGCGACTGGTTTCCTGGTTGGCGACTTTCATGTCCTTGATGCGGGAGAGAGCAATCTTTTCGCCCGGTGAGGGGCTGGTGGCGGTCTTGAGTGTGAGCGATCCATTGCGGTACTCGCCTTCACCTTGCAAGAAATCGCCGGACTGAACGGTGAGTCTTGTCATAAGGGTTATCCAGGTTGAGAGGGCTTTTTGACCAATCCCTACTGAGCGCTCCGGATATCCCCAAGTCAATCGCCAGGCGACGGAGGGTAGGACGTCTGTCAGACGATTCTGACTTCCATCACCTTTCTTCCCGCCAGCCACCAGATCAGCAACGCGACTGCGCCGAGGCCCAGGCCGGCGATGACGATGGCGTTCCAGCCCCAGTGCTGGAACAGCTGTGTGCCGAGCAGCGAGCCTGTCGCGCCGCCGATGAAATAGCAGGTGATGTAACCGGCGTTGAGGCGGTTGCGTGCTTCCGGACGCAGGGCGATCACTGCGTTCTGGTTGCTGACGTGGACCAGTTGCACCGCCAGGTCGAGCAGCAATACGCCGATCAACAGTGCCGCCAGTGAAGTCGGGGCGAAGGCCAGTGGTATCCACGACAGCATCTGCGCGAGCAGGCCGAAGGTGGTGCCTTGGGCGCCCTTGCCGCGGTCAGCCAGGCGCCCGCCCCAGTTCGCTGCCAGTGCCCCGGCGGCACCGGCCAGGCCGAACAGGCCGATCACGCCGTCGGAATAGTTGTAGGGCTCGGCCTTCAGCAGGAATGCCAGCGGTGTCCAGAACAGGGCAAACAGGCAGAAGGAAAATGCCCCGAGCAACGAGCGCAGGCGCAGTACTGGCTCCTCGGCGAACAGGCGGAACACCGAACCAATCAGTGCCGGATAGGCCAGCCCTGCGTGCTGCCGCCGTTGCGGTAGGGCACGCAGCAGGGCCACAGCGCTCAGGGCCATCAGGCCGGCAGCAAGCAGGTAGATGCTGCGCCAGTCGCCAAGGGTCGCCATGAAGCCTGCGGCGGTACGCGCCAGCAGGATGCCGAGCAGCAAGCCGCCCATCAGCGTGCCAACTACGCGCCCGCGTTCGGCGGGATCGCTGAGGCCGGCGGCCATCGGCACCAGCACCTGGGCCACCACCGAGAACAGCCCGGTCAGCGTGGTGCCCAGCAACAGCCACGGCAGGCTCGGGGCGAAGGCGCTTATCAACAAGCCGAGGGTGGCGATGGAAATCATGCTGACGATCAGCCGGCGCTGCTCGAACAGGTCGCCCAGCGGCGCCAGCAATAGCAGACCGGCGCCGTAGCTCAGTTGCGCGGCGATGACGATGCAGCCGGCGCGGGCCGTGCTCAGGCCGAAGTACTCGGCGATGCTGTGCAGCAGCGGTTGTGCGTAATAGTTGCTGGCCACCGCCAGGCCGACGGCGGTAGCCATCAGCAGGATCAGTGCACGGCTCAGGGGCGGCGTGGTGGTCATGGCCGTCTCCATTCAAGGGGTGAGGCGGGCAGTATGGGAAATGCACTAGGATGACGCCAACGCATCGTTTTCATCCAATCAATCTATTAAGCAGATAGATAAATGAACCTCAAACAGATCGAGTACGCCCTCGCCGTGGCCGAGACCGGCAGTTTCACCCGTGCCGCCGAGCGCTGCCACGTGGTGCAGTCGGCCCTCAGTCATCAGATCGCCCGCCTGGAAGAACAGCTTGGAGCGCAATTGTTCGAGCGCAGTTCACGATGGGTGCGCCTGACGGCGGCGGGGGAGGCCTTCGTGCCCAGCGCACGCACCGCGCTGGAGGCGGCGCGGCGCATCGCCGACGAAGTGGCGGCGGCCTGTGGCGAGTTGCGCGGGCGGTTGTCCATCGGCGAGATCAGTTCGCTGACGGAGTTGGATCTGGTCGACCTGCTGGCCGGTTTCCACCACCAGTACCCGCAGGTGGATATCCGCTGGTTGCAGGGCAAGAGCGAAGTGATGATCGGCGACGTCCGCGAGCGGCGCATGGATGTGGCGTTCATCGGTGTCTGGCCGGGCGAGTCGCTGGAAGGTGTCGAGTGGCGCCTGCTGGCCAAGGAGGAACTGATGGCGGTGTTGCCGCCGGAGCACCCGCTGGTTATCCACAAGCGCTTGTCCCTGGCGGACCTGGAAGACCAGCCTCTGGTGGACTTCCAGGCGGGCACGGGGGCGCGGCGCCAGACCGACGAGGCCTTTGCGGCCGCTGGCTTGCGGCATCGGGTGCAGTTCGAAGTGGGGACCACCCGGCTGATCGAGAAGTTCGTCCAGCGTGGCCTGGCCCTGGGCTTGGTGGCGGAGCGTATCGCGGGCGATTTCGAGCGGGTGGTGGTACGGCAGGTGAGTGATGCACCGGTGCGGCATCTGTATGCCATCTGGTCGAAGAAGCCGACGCCGGCCGCCAGTGCTTTTATCCAGTTGCTGGAGAAACATCTGGCGGCGCGGTAGTCCATCAGGCGGCGAAACCACCGTCGATGGTCAGGCTGGCGCCGGTGATGTAGGCCGCTTCCGGACCTGCCAGGTAGGCGACGAAGCTGGCGATTTCCTCGACGTGACCGTAGCGGCCGACCGCCATCAGGCCCATCAGGCTCTCGGCGAAGTCGCTGCTGGCCGGGTTCATGTCAGTGTCCACCGGGCCGGGTTGCACGTTGTTGATGGTGATTCCGCGCGGGCCGAGGTCGCGAGCCAGGCCACGGGTCAGGCCGACCAGCGCCGACTTGCTCATGGCGTAGGTGGCACCGCCGGCGAAGGGCATGCGCTCGGCGTTGGTGCTGCCGATATTGATGATGCGTCCGCCCTGGCCCATGTGGCGCACGGCGGCTTGTGTGGCGACGAAGACGCTGCGTACGTTGACTGCCACGGTGCGGTCGAAGTCCTCCAGGCTGAACTCGGCGATATCGCCGATGGCCAGCACGCCGGCGTTGTTGACCAGGATATCCAGGCCACCGAACTGCTCGGCGGTGAGATTCACGGCCATCTGCACCGCTGCGGCGTCGGAGCTGTCGGCCTTCACAGCCAGGGCCTTGCCGCCGCTCTGGCGAATTTCGTTCTGCAGCTGTTCGGCACCGGCCTGCGAGCTGACGTAGGTGAAGGCGACGGCGGCGCCCTGTTCGGCCAGGCGCTTGACGATGGCTGCGCCGATACCGCGTGAGCCACCCTGGACCAGTGCCACTTTGCCACTGAGGTTCTGTTGATTCGACATTGCTGATGCTCCTGAAAGGACAAGGCTGATTGCCTTGAGATGGGGCCCAGTATCGAGCGAGGATTACCTACTGATAATCCAATAATCGCTATAGTCTGAATAAACCATTGGTTTGGAATCCCGTGATGGAAACCTTCAGCAGCATAGAGTGCTTCTTGCGCAGCGCCGAAGTTGGCAGCTTCGCCGAAGCGGCCCGTCGCCTGAGCCTGACTCCGGCGGCGGTGGGCAAGAATGTCGCCGGGCTGGAAACGCGGCTCGGCGTGCGCCTGTTCCAGCGCAGCACCCGCAGTTTGACCCTGACCGAGGCGGGGCAATGCTTTCTCACCGAGGTGCGTGACAGCTTCCAGACTATCCAGCATGCAGTAGCCAATATTGCCAGCATCGAAGGGCAGCCGGCGGGGACGCTGAAGGTCAGCATGGGCACGGTGTTCGGGCGTTTGTATATCCTGCCGCTGTTGGGCGAGTTCCTGCGGCGCTTTCCGTCGATCACGCCGGACTGGCACTTCGATAACCGTCAGGTCGATCTGATTGCCCAGGGTTTCGATGCGGCGATTGGTGGCGGTTTCGACCTGCCGCCCGGGGTGGTGGCGCGCAAGTTGGCCCCGGCGCATCGAGTACTGGTGGCCTCGCCGAGTTACCTTGAACAGTGCGGTGCGCCGCAGCAGCCGGAAGACCTGGCGAAGGCGGACGGAATCCTCATTCGCTCACCGCAGACCGGGCGCGTGCGCTCCTGGCCGCTGACCAGCCGGGCCGGGGAGCAACGGCCGTTGGCGCTGCGCCAGCGCATGACCATGACCGACTCCGAAGCTGCCTGTGCGGCGGCGGAGCAGGGCTTGGGCGTGGCGCTGGTAAGCATGCCGTTCGCCGTGCCCTATCTGCAGCGCGGGAGCCTGTCGCGGGTATTGCCGGACTGGTATGTGGATGATGGCAACATTGCGTTGTACTACGCGCAACACAAGTTGCTGCCGGGGAAGACCCGGGCGTTCGTGGATTTCGTGATGGAACAGTTCAGGGAGCAGGGGCTGGATCGGCAGTTCGATGCGCTGGCCTGACTGGCCTCATCGCGGGCAACGCCCGCTCCCCCAATGTCCGCGGCGACGCTAAACCTTGTGGGAGCGGGCGTTGCCCGCGATGAGGCCCGAAAGAACGACCCATCATTCGACGGATATCACCTCAAGCACCTGCCGCCCGCCACCCAGGTCCACTTCATCCCCTTCGCCCTTGCCCAGCAACTGCTGCCCCAGGGGCGAGCGCGGGGTAATCACCGTCACCAGATCCGCCCCCTCGCCAATCTTCAGTCCGGCCGCTTCCGGCCCGAGAAACACCCGCTGACGGTTCCCGTCCTCATCCTCCAGCAACACCAGATTGCTCACCTGAACCCCTACCGCCGGATCGAACGCCCTCAGGCTCAGTTGCAGATAAGCTGCCCGCGCCTGACGGATCTCCTCCATGCGCCGGGCTTGTCCGGTCGCCAGGTAGGACGCTTCCAGGCTCAGGGTGTCGTACTTGTTCTCGGCGATGTTCTCTTCCGCCGTGGCCGCCTCGTAGGCGGCCTGCGCGGCGCGCTGTAGGACATCCAGGTCCACGCCCAGGCATTCGATGATGGCGTGCAGCAATTCGGTCTTGTTCATGTCAACGGCAGAACTCAAGGACATTGGCCCGGCTTTTCTCGGTCGGCGCGGTGCGATTCTGCTGCAGCCAGAACTGGCAGCGCGGGCTGGACAGGTTGCGCAGGTTTTCCTCGGCACGGTCTTGTGCATCCTGGATTTGCTGGGTCTGCAGCGCCTGTTGGTATTGCTCGAACATGTGATTCTGCTCGGGCGACTGTTCCGCTGCGCCCGGCATCCGGGCCGCCGGTGGCTGGCGCGGGGTTGCCGGGGCCGGGAGTGAGGCAGGTGGCAGCGGCTGGCTGAGTGCTGCGGTCACCGGTTCCCGTACCTGCGGAAGGAATTGCCAGGCCCCCCACAAGGTCAGGCCGATGGCGACAAAGCCGAGCCACAGGCCCAGGGCGACGCCGACGATCAACGGCAGCATTTTCGGGGACACCTTCAGTTCGCGACGACGCGCTCGGTAGGACATGGCAACCTCCTGGCCAGGACAGGGGCGGGATTGTCGCACGACGGATCGCAGCCGGCACTTTTGTCGGCAGGCGATAACCCGGACAATCAACCTTTATTGGATGGGTGGGGCAAGAGGTGCCTGATATGAAACCGACCTGGGACATCTTCTGTCGCGTTGTGGATAACTATGGCGATATCGGAGTGACCTGGCGTTTGGCCCGACAACTGGTGGCCGAGCATGACCTCACAGTGCGTCTGTGGGTCGATGAGTTGCGGGCATTCGTGCGGATCTGCCCGGAAGCTGACGAGCAGGCCGTGCGTCAGTTGCGGGCGGGTGTCGAGGTGTGCTGCTGGGATGCTGACTGGGCACCGACAGCAGTGGCCGATGTGGTCATCGGAGCCTTCGGTTGCCAGTTGCCTGCTGGATACATCGAGGCCATGGCCCAGCGTTCAGCCCCGGCGCTATGGCTGAACCTCGAGTACCTCAGTGCCGAGGACTGGGTCGAGGGCTGCCATGGCTTGCCGTCACCCCAGGCCAATGGACTGCGCAAGGTGTTCTTCTTCCCCGGCTTCACCGACCGCACCGGCGGCCTGTTGCGCGAAGCCGACCTGCTGGCCCGGCGTGATGCCTTCGACCGTGGGGCCTTCCTGCAAGAGCTGGGTATCGAGACGCAGCCTGGCGCACGGCTGTTGTCGCTGTTCGCCTACGAGAATACCGGGCTGGCCGGCTGGCTGGACGCTCTGGCTGAAGATGCCCGGCCCAACCACCTGCTGGTGCCGGAGGGGCGGATTCTCGGTGATGTCCGGGCATGGCTGGGGGAGGACGCCCTGGGCGCCGGCGATATCCATCGGCGTGGGGCGTTGACCGTGCAGATCCTGCCGTTCGTGAGCCAGGACGATTACGACCGGCTGCTGTGGAGCTGCGACTTCAACGCGGTGCGCGGCGAAGACTCCTTCGTCCGCGCGCAATGGGCAGGCCAACCGTTGCTCTGGCACATCTATGTGCAGGAGGAATACGCCCACTGGGAAAAACTCGAAGCCTTCCTCGGGCGCTACACCCAGGGCCTGGCGCCCGCCGCAGCGGCAGCGCTGGTGGAGCTGTGGCGGGCGTGGAACATGGACCGCGACATGGGCGAGGCGTGGAAACAGCTGCTGCCGCACTGGGATGAACTGGCCGCGCATGCCCGTCGCTGGTGCGCGGAACAGGCCGCTCGGCCGGACCTTGCCACGGCGCTGGTGCAGTTTTACCGAAATTGGATATGATACGCGGCCTCGATTTTTATAAATCCATCCAGATTCGGATACTTCGTAATGAAAACTGGTAAAGAGCTGAAACCCGGTACCGTACTGCGGATCGACAACGACCCGTGGCTGGTTCAGAAAGCTGAGTTCACCAAGTCGGGCCGTAACAGCGCGATCATGAAGACCAAGCTGAAGAACCTGCTGACCGGCTACAAGACCGAAACCGTCTACTTCGCCGACGACAAGCTGGACGACGTGATCCTGGATCGCAAAGAAGCGACCCTGTCGTTCATCAACGGTGATGACTATACCTTCATGGACACCACCGACTACACCATGTACGAGCTGAACGCCGAGGACATCGAGTCCGTTCTGCCGTACATCGAAGAAGGCATGCAGGATGTCTGCGAAGCCGTCTTCTTCGAAGGCCGCCTGGTTTCCGTAGAGCTGCCGACCACCATCAGCCGTCAGGTCGTCTACACCGAGAACGCTGCTCGTGGCGACACTTCCGGCAAGGTCATGAAGCCTGCCAAGCTGAAGAACGGTACCGAGATCCAGGTTGCCGACTTCATCGAGATCGACGAGTGGATCGATATCGACACCCGCGACAACACCTTCAAGGGTCGTAGCAAGAAGTAAGACTTCTTGACCGACACGAAAAACCCGGCCTTGGCCGGGTTTTTTTATGCCTGTGGATAACTCAGACGCTGACGTGCAGGCGGACGTCGACGTTGCCGCGGGTGGCGTTGGAGTACGGGCAGACCTTGTGCGCCGCATCCACCAGGGCCTGGGCGTCGGCTTGCTCGAGACCCGGGATGCTGATGCGCAGGTCGATGTCGAGACCGAAGCCGCCTTCTATCTGGCCGATGCCGACTTCGGCAGTGATCGAGGTGTCGGCAGGCAACTGGCGTTTGCTCTGCCCGGCGACGAACTTCAGGGCGCCGATGAAGCAGGCCGAGTAGCCCGCGGCGAACAGTTGCTCAGGGTTGGTCGCCGCGCCGCCGGCACCGCCGAGTTCTTTCGGGGTCGCCAGTTTCACATCGAGGATGCCGTCGCTGGAAACGGCACGGCCATCGCGGCCACCAGTGGAGGTTACAGTTGCGGTGTAGAGCGTTTTCATGGGGATTTCCTCGAACCTTGTGAGCGGTGTGCGCTGTTGGCGCTGTCTGGGTACGGGGTAAAGTTAGCGCTCAATTATTTAGTGCGCAAGATAAATTTTTGAAACTTCCTCCGAACGGTACGGCGGCGGGGTCGGCTATTGCGCCGAAAACCCCGTGCCAGAGCCGTTACAGGCTTTTTTGCAGTTGATTGCGCAACTCCAGCAATTGCGCCTGCAGGTGCTGCAGACGCTCCACTGACTGGCCGCTGGCGCCGAGAATGCAGTGCGGCACCTTGCGCGCTTTCTGTTGCAGTTCGCGGCCGGCGTCGGTGAGCTCGACGATCACCACGCGCTCGTCTTCGCGGCTGCGGGTACGCTTGAGCAGGCCCTCGGCCTCCAGGCGCTTGAGCAGGGGCGTGAGCGACCCCGGGTCGGTGAGCAGGCGCTGGCTGATCTCGCCGACGGTCAGGGCGTCCTGTTCCCACAGCACCAGCATTGCCAGGTACTGGGGATACGTCAGGCCCAGCGCTTGCAGCAGGGGCTTGTAGACCTTGGTCATCAGCAACGAGGTGGAATGCAGGGCAAAGCACACCTGGTTGTCGAGCAACAGTTCGTCGCAACTGTCTGGGGCTTGGATATCAGCGTTCATGCAAATCCTTTCTTTCTCGGATTCTTGAAGTTTAGCACGCAAGTATTTAGCGCTATCTCCAGCTCAATTCGCTCTGTAGTGCCAAATCCCAGGGTGGCACCGGACTGAATCGGCTCTTGAGGAATTCGAGCAGCAAACGGCTCCGAGAGTTCGTTTCATGTTCAAGACGAAGGGCGTAGATGCCCGTGGTTTCCGTCGGTGGCAGGCCGTTTTCGCAAAACAGCGGCAGCAGTTCGCCGCGCAGCAGGTACTCGCTGATCAGCCAGGTCGGCAGGTGGGCGATGCCGAGGCCGGCGAGGGCGCCGAACAGCAGGGTCTCGGCATTGTTGGCGGTCATGCGCATCCGTGACGGCCGGAACACGCGCATCTGGCCGTCCATTTCGAAGCGCCAGGCAAAGGGTGGGGCCAGTCCGTCCCAGTCCAGGCCATCGTGTTCCGGTAGTTCCGCAGGGCTGACCGGGACGCCGCGCTGGCGCAGGTAGGCCGGGCTGGCGCAGGCGATGCGCACCATGTAGGCCAGCGACGTCGCCACCAGCCGGGTGTCGGCCAGCGGGCCGGCGCGCAGCACCAGGTCCACCTCGCCGAGGTGGGCGCCGTGCAGGTCGACGAAGCTGTCGATCAGGCGCAGTTGTACGTCCAGGCCGGGGTAGGCGACAAGGAAGTCGGCAATCGCCGGGGCCAGATGGCGGCGTCCGAAGGCCGCTGGCGCATCGATGCGGATCAGGCCTTCCGGAGCGCAACTCAGGGACACCGCTTCGGCCCGCGCCAGACGCAATTCCTCGACGATGCGCCGGGCCCGCTCGGCGAAGGCCAGGCCAGCCTGGGTCGGGCGCACGGCGTGGGTACTGCGCACGAACAGGCGGCTGCCCACGGCGTTTTCCAGGTTATCGATGCGTCGCGCCACCGCCGAAGGCGTCAGCGGATGACGTCGGGAGGCGGCGGAAAAGCTCGCGGTCTCCAGCACATCGAGAAACAGGCCGAGCTGTTCGGTCAGGGCATCGGGGTTCATCAAATACTCGCTTGTGCGAAATAGGCAAAGCCATTGTGCGTTGCTATGCGTTTCCCCGCTAGCCCGCCGCCGGTAGCATGCCGCGATTGGTTTGACTGACGAGGCCGGCATGATCGAGTGGTTGATGTATATCGCTTTGGGCGCTGCCCTGGGCACCGTGGGGGGATTGTTCGGCATCGGTGGTGGCCTGATCGCGATTCCGGCGCTGGGCGTGCTGTTCGGTTTGGACCAGCAACTGGCACAAGGCACGGCGCTGGTGATGGTGGTGCCAAACGTGATGCTGGCTCTATGGCGCTATCACCAGCGCAACCGCATCGAGTTGCGTTATGCGTTGCCCCTGGCGGGTGCCAGCTTTCTCTTCGCCTGGCTCGGTTCAATCTGGGCGGTGGGCCTGGATGCACAGAACATGCGCATCGGCTTCATCGGTTTCCTGATCGCCCTCGCGGCCTGGAACCTGGTGCGCATGTTCATGCGCAGCACACCACCGTCCAGTGAGCTGCGCCATCCGTGGCCGTGGCTGGGCGTGCTGGGCAGTTTTGCCGGGGTCATGGGCGGGCTGTTCGGGGTCGGTGGTGCGGTTGTCGCCACGCCGGTGCTGACCAGCGTCTTTGGCACAACCCAGGTGGTCGCCCAGGGGCTGTCGCTTGCCTTGGCGTTGCCGAGTACCTCGGTGACCCTACTGACTTACGCTGTGCATCAGCATGTCGACTGGATGATGGGTATTCCCCTCGCCGTGGGTGGACTGCTCAGTATCAGTTGGGGGGTGAAGCTCGCCCATGCCATGCCGGAAAAGGCCCTACGCTCGCTGTTCTGCGGCTTCCTCGTGGTCTGTGCGCTGATGCTGGCCTTCAAGGTCTGAAAGCAGTCGCGGCCCTGCGTCGGCAGGGCTACTGTAGTGGGTCTTGCTTGCAGGGAGTCCGGCATGCCCACTACTCAATCGTTTTCCCCCGCCCAGGCGCGCCGCCTGGCGTTGTCTGCCCAGGGCTTCTCGGCCGTTGCCGGCGAGCAGTCCGCGAATACCGCGCAACTGGCGCGGATGCTGCGCCGCCTCGGCGTGGTGCAGATCGACTCGGTCAACGCCCTGGTGCGTTCTCACTACCTGCCTTTGTTTTCCCGTCTGGGTCACTATGCACCCGAACTGCTCGACCAGTTGGCCTGGGGGCGTGGTCGCCAGCGCAAGCTCTTCGAATATTGGGGGCACGAGGCATCTCTGCTGCCGCTGGAGCTTTACCCGCTGCTGCAATGGCGCATGCACCGGGCGCGTCAAGGGCAGGGCATCTATCGACAGTTGGCGGACTTCGGGCGTGAGCAGCAGGCGACCATTGCCCGGGTCCTGGCTGCGGTGACCGAGCAGGGCGCGCTGGGTGCCGGGAGCCTCTCGACTCGCGAGGAACGCGCCGGGCCCTGGTGGGACTGGAGCGCGGAAAAACACGCGCTGGAATGGCTGTTCGCCGCGGGCGAAGTGACGGTGGCGGGACGTCGCGGTTTCGAGCGCCTTTATGACTTGCCGGAGCGGGTACTGCCAGCCAGCGTGCTGGCGCAGTCGATACCCGATGAAGCCGAAGCCCAGCGCGCGCTGCTGTTGCAGGCGGCTGCGGCACTGGGCGTCGCCACCGAGAAGGACCTGCGCGACTACTTCCGCCTGACCCCGGCAGACAGCCGCGCGCGCATCGCCGAGCTGGTAGAGGATGGCCTGTTGCAGCGCTGCGAAGTTCGCGGCTGGGTGCAGCCTGCCTACTGCCTCGATACGCCGCGGGTGCCGCGCAAGGCCATCGCCAGCGCCCTGTTGTCACCCTTTGATTCGCTGGTCTGGGAGCGCGAGCGCACCGAGCGGCTGTTCGATTTCCGCTATCGCCTGGAGATCTACACCCCGGCGCACAAGCGGGTCTATGGCTACTACGTGCTGCCCTTCCTGCACCACGAGCGGATCGCCGCGAGGGTCGACCTGCGCGCCGAGCGCGCTCGGCAGCGTCTGGCGGTGCATGCCTTGCATGAAGAGGAAACGGGTCTGGACGAAGCGGGGATCGAGGCCCTGGCCGCCAGCCTGTGGCGACTGGCCGGCTGGCTGGGCCTGGAAACCGTGCAGGTCAACTGCCTGCGGACCGGCACCGCGCGCTTGCGCGAGGCGCTGGCCCGCGTGGCGATCAGCGGCGAACCTGCTTGAGGGTCTCGGCGATGAGGAAGGCCAGCTCCAGCGACTGATCGGCGTTCATCCGCGGGTCGCAGTGGGTGTGGTAGCGGTCGGACAGGCCGTCCTCGGTGATCGGTCGGGCGCCGCCGATGCATTCGGTGACGTTCTGCCCGGTCATCTCGATATGGATACCGCCGGCGTGGGTGCCCTCGGCCTGGTGCACCTGGAAGAACTGCTTCACTTCGCTGAGGATCTGCGCGAAGTCGCGAGTCTTGTAGCCACTGCTGGCCTTGATCGTGTTGCCGTGCATCGGGTCCGAGCTCCACAGCACCTGGCGCCCCTCGCGCTCGACACTGCGGATCAGGTTGGGCAGGTGGTCGCCGACCTTGTCCGCACCCATGCGCACGATCAGGTTGAGGCGACCCGGGTCGTTGGCCGGGTTGAGGATGTCGATCAGGCGAATCAGGTCCTCGGTGTTCATGCTCGGGCCGACCTTGACCCCTATCGGGTTGTTCACCCCGCGCAGGAACTCGACATGGGCGCCGTCCAGCTGACGGGTGCGATCACCGATCCAGAGCATGTGCGCCGAACAGTCGAACCAGTCGCCGGTGAGGCTGTCCTGGCGCACGAAGGCTTCCTCGTAGTTGAGCAGCAGGGCTTCGTGGGCGGTGAAGAAGCTGGTCTCGCGCAGTTGCGGCGCGGTATCCAGGCCGCAGGCACGCATGAAGGCCAGGGTTTCGTCGATGCGGTCGGCCAGTTGGCTGTATTTTTCGGCCAGGGCCGAGTTGGCGATAAAGTCCAGGTTCCACTTGTGCACCTGGTGCAGATCGGCGAAACCGCCCTGGGCGAAGGCGCGCAGCAGGTTGAGGGTGGCGGTGGCCTGGTGGTAGGACTGCAGCAGGCGCTCCGGGTCTGGCACCCGGCTCTTCTCGTCGAAGCCGATGCCATTGACGATATCGCCGCGGTAGGCGGGCAGGGTCACGCCGCCGATGGTTTCGTCACCGGACGAGCGCGGTTTGGCGAACTGGCCGGCCATGCGCCCGACCTTCACCACTGGGCAGCCGGCGGCGAATGTCATGACAATGGCCATCTGCAACAGGACCTTGAAGGTGTCGCGGATCTTCGCCGCGGAGAACTCGGCGAAGCTTTCCGCGCAATCGCCGCCCTGCAGGAGAAATGCACGGCCCTGGGTCACTTCGGCGAACTGCCGACGCAGCTCGCGGGCCTCGCCGGCGAAGACCAGCGGTGGA
Organism: Pseudomonas sp. Con_6; assembly: GCF_059379395.1. Classification (NCBI taxonomy): domain Bacteria; kingdom Pseudomonadati; phylum Pseudomonadota; class Gammaproteobacteria; order Pseudomonadales; family Pseudomonadaceae; genus Pseudomonas; species Pseudomonas sp. Con_6. The sequence continues at coordinate 1,913,567 of NZ_CM182011.1, forward strand.
TAACTGGCGAGGGTCTGTTCGACCTTCAGCAGGTGTGCGGCGTCGGGGTAGATCGGCTGTTGCTGGATCGGCAGGGCGCGCCAGCTAGCGGGACTCCAGGGTTGGCTCATTGTGGACTCGACAGGTCTGATTAGGACGAAAAGGCATGTCCGCCATGCTATCACCAGCCACATGCCTTGTTGCACTGCGCGCATTGACGGACAATGCCGCCTTTTGCTTGGGCAGAGAGGGTTATGACAGAGCGGGAAGAGCGGCTGCTGGCGCAGGTGCACGACCAGTTCGGCACGATCAGCGTGTACGAGGTCGAGGACTATCGCTTTCTCGAATTCGGTGAAGCGATCGAGCAGAGCTGCGTGTTCACCGCCGACCCGAGCTGGCTGGAGTACGACTACACCCGCGCCATGCTGGTCGGCGCGCTGTGCCACGAGCAGCCGGAGAGCGCGCTGTTCCTCGGCCTTGGTGCCGGTACCCTGACCCAGGCCTGCCTGAAGTTCCTGCCGCTGGAGGATGTCGAGGCTATCGAGCTGCGTCCGGACGTGCCGCGCCTGGCCATCGAGTACCTCGGCCTGGACGACGACCCGCGCCTGTATATTCGCGTCGGTGATGCCCTGGAACTGCTGCCCACGGCAGAGCCGGCGGACCTGATCTTCGTCGACCTGTACACCGATCATGGCCCTGGTGTCGGCCACCTGGCCTGGGGATTCCTGGAAAATTGCCAGAAGCGCCTCAATCCTGGCGGCTGGCTGGTGATCAACCAATGGGCCGGCGATGATGGCCGCCCCCTCGGTGCCGCGCTGTTGCGCGGGCTGTATTCGCGGCATTACTGGGAGCTGCCGGTGAAGGAGGGCAACGTCATCCTGCTGGTGCCCGCCGACCTCGACCAGACCCTCGACGAAGCCGGGCTGCGCGCCCGCGCCGAGGCTCTGGCGCCGCGCCTAGGCTACTCCCTGAACCCCTTGATCGAGGTGATCCGCCCGGCGTCCTGAGTAAATCGTTTCAGCCAGTCAGCCCCCGTGTCAGGCATCACAGGGGCCTTGGAGATCGACAAGGCTTGTCGTTCCAAGGCTTGCGGTCGTCGTTTTCCGAAAAAAAGCTCTCACCGGAACCGCGAATTCAGGTATGATGCGCGCCGGTCTTTTAACGGACCTCGTTTAGGTAGTGCAATTCCCCGAAGCCAGCTTCGGCTGCGCGTCCGCATCGCGGACTCTTCTTAGACGTTCTTTTTTATCTTCAATCGTTTTCGCAAATCCCCGCCGACAAAGCTGCCAGGGTGACCTTCGGGTCTTACAAGGCATGCGCAGCTTTGGAGCATGGGTCTTTGCGGATGCACTTAGAGGCAGACCCATGACCCAGGAAACCGGCGGCTTCGCCGCTCTCGATCTTCATCCAAGTATTGTTGCTGCCGTACTGGCTACTGGCTACGAAGAGCCATCCGCCATTCAACAACAATCGATTCCGATCATTCTCGCCGGTCATGACATGATCGGTCAGGCGCAGACCGGTACCGGTAAAACCGCCGCCTTCGCCCTGCCCATCCTGAATCGCATCGACCCGAGCAAGCGCGAGCCGCAAGCCCTGATCCTGGCGCCAACCCGTGAGTTGGCGCTGCAAGTAGCTACCGCATTCGAAACCTACGCCAAGCAGATGCCGGGCGTGACCGTGGTAGCCGTATACGGTGGTGCCCCGATGGGCCCACAACTGAAAGCCATCCGCAACGGCGCGCAAATCGTCGTCGCTACCCCTGGCCGTCTGTGCGACCACCTGCGTCGCGACGAGAAAGTCCTGGCTACCGTCAACCACCTGGTGCTCGACGAAGCCGACGAGATGCTCAAGCTGGGCTTCATGGATGACCTCGAAGTGATCTTCAAGGCCATGCCGGAAAGCCGTCAGACCGTACTGTTCTCGGCCACCCTGCCTGCATCGATCCGTGCCATCGCCGAGCGCCACCTGCGCGAGCCGAAGCATGTCAAGATCCAGAGCAAGACCCAGACCGTGACCGCCATCGAGCAGGCGCACCTGATGGTCCACGCCGACCAGAAGGTTTCCGCTGTCCTGCGTCTGCTGGAAGTCGAGGAATTCGACGCGCTGATCGCCTTCGTGCGTACCAAGCAGGCCACCCTGGACCTGGCCAGCGCCCTGGAAGCCAAAGGCTACAAGGCTGCTGCGCTGAACGGTGACATCGCCCAGAACCAGCGTGAGCGCGTGATCGACTCGCTCAAGGACGGTCGCCTGGATATCGTCGTCGCTACCGACGTCGCTGCCCGTGGTCTGGACGTGCCGCGCATCACCCACGTGTTCAACGTCGACATGCCGTACGATCCGGAGTCCTACGTCCACCGTATCGGCCGTACCGGCCGTGCCGGTCGCGAAGGCCGTGCGCTGCTGCTGGTCACTCCGCGCGAGCGCCGCATGCTGCAGGTGATCGAGCGTGTGACCGGTCAGAAAGTCGCCGAAGTCCGCCTGCCGAACGCCCAGGCTGTTCTCGATGCCCGCATCAAGAAGCTGACCAACAGCCTTGCGCCGCTGGTTGCCGACGCCGAAGCGAGCCACGGCGACCTGCTGGACCGCCTGACCGCCGACATCGGTTGCAGCCCGCGTGCCCTGGCCGCGGCCCTGCTGCGCAAAGCTACCAACGGTCAGGCTCTGACCCTGGAAGCCGTCGAAAAAGAACAGCCGCTGGTTCCGACCTACACCCCGCGCGAGCGTACCGGTGAGCGTTCCGAGCGCAGTGGTGGCGAGCGTGAGCGTCGTGCGCCGCTGCCGCTGGCCGAAGGTCGTGCCCGTTGCCGTACCGCGCTGGGCGCGCGTGACGGTATCGCGGCGAAGAACCTGCTGGGTGCCATCCTCAACGAAGGCGGCCTGGCCCGCGAAGCCATCGGCCGTATCCAGGTCCGTGACAGCTTCAGCCTGGTCGAGCTGCCGGAAGAAGGTCTGGAGCGCCTGCTGGCCAAGCTCAAGGACACCCGCGTTGCCGGCAAGCAGCTGAAGCTGCGTCGTTATCGCGAGGACTGATCCTCGAGCAATGAAAAATCCCCGACTGGTTCGGGGATTTTTTTTGCCTGTTCTACAGCCATGGCATGCACTGCGAACCTTGTGGGAGCGGGCGTTGCCCGCGATGAGTCCCTCAGGGGCTGCCTCAATCGAAGCGATAGATATCCATCCCCAAGGCCCCGAGGGTAAACCCCTGGTGCTCGATGCCGAACCGCTCCCCGGCACCCCGGGCGAAATACAGCGGCAACAGATGCTCATCACTCGGATGGTTGCGCACCGCGAACGGCGCCTCCCGACGATAGTCGAGCAGTGCGGCGCTGTCGTTGGCCGCCAGCTTCTCCACCACCCAGTCACGGAACGCCAGGGCCCAAGGTGCGGCGTCGTCGCCTTTTGCCCGCCAGTCCAGCTCGCCGAGGTTGTGGGTGATACTACCCGAGCCGATCAGCAGGATGCCTTCCCCGCGCAGCGCCGCCAGTGCCCTTCCGACCCGTTCCTGGAATGCAGGCCCGAGCAGGCTGGGCAGGGAAACCTGCACCACAGGGATATCCGCCTGTGGATACATCAGTGACAGCGGCACCCAGGCGCCATGGTCGAACGGTCGTTTCGGGTCCAGGCCGGTGCGCATACCCGCGTCGTTGAGCATGCCGGCGATCCGCTCGGCCAGCTCCGGCTCTCCGGGCGCCGGGTATTGCACGGCGAACAGTGCAGGTGGGAAGCCACCGAAATCATGCCAGGTGGCCGGGCGCGGCGAACTCGCCACCCACAGGTCATGACTTTCCCAATGTGCGGAAACCACGACTATGGCTTTGGGGCGTGGCAGGCTGGCGGCCAGGCGGGCGAGGGCGGGGCCACTTTCGCCCGGTTCCAGGGCCAGCATTGGCGATCCATGAGAGATGAACAGGCTGGGGAGCATCGCGAAAGTCCTGAAGGAGTATGATGGTCACCATCTTCAGGCAGATCATTGATCTAATTCCAATATAAGTTTTAGCAGTATTTGATCGAAATCTTCGAGGTCGGCATGCAGGCGGATTTTTGGCACAAGCGCTGGGAGCGCAATCAGATCGGTTTCCATCAGGACCAGGTGAATCCTTACTTGGTCCGTTACTGGCCGGAACTCGGGATCGCTCCCGGTAGTCGGGTGCTGGTGCCGTTGTGCGGCAAGAGTCTGGATCTGGCCTGGCTGGCGGGGCAGGGCTTGCGGGTGCTCGGCGTGGAGTTGTCGCAGCGCGCGGTGGAGGACTTCTTCACGGAGCAGCAGTTGCAGCCGGAGCGCTTCCAGCACGGTGCGTTCGATTGTTATCGCAGCGAAGGCGTGGAGATCTGGTGTGGTGATTTCTTTCAACTGAGTGCCGAGGACCTGGCAGATTGTGTGGGCTTGTATGATCGCGCCGCGCTGATTGCCCTGCCGCCGGAGATGCGCCAGCGCTACGCGGCGCAGCTCAATGCGTTGCTGCCGCAGGGCTGTCGGGGTGTGCTGGTGACCATGGACTACGATCAGTCGAAGCTGGACGGGCCGCCTTTCGCGGTGCCGGATGATGAAGCCCGGTTGCTGTTTGCCGGTCGCTGGCAGGTCAGCGGGGAAGATGAGCAGGACATTCTTGGCGAGAGCTGGAAGTTCGTGCAGGCGGGTGTTGATCGTCTGCTGGAGCGGGTCTACACCCTGCGAGGCTGAACAAGTAACGCGGTCCTCGTAGGAGCAGGCAGGTCAGCCCAGGGTTCGTGTCGTTTTGCAGATTTTCGTGAATGAAAAAGCCCGCCGAAGCGGGCTTTCTTGTTGCGGGTATCGATTAACCGCGGCGACGCAGCGCTTCAATGCGCTCTTCCAGCGGTGGGTGGCTCATCAGCAGGCCTGCCAGGCCCTGCTTGAGGCCGCCGTTGATGCCGAAGGCGCTCAGGGTGCTCGGCATCTGGACCGGCACGCCCTGTTCCGAACGCAGGCGCTGCAAGGCGCTGATCATCGCCCCGGTGCCGGCCAGGCGGGCGCCGGCGTCGTCGGCGCGGTACTCGCGTTTGCGCGAGAACCACATGACGATGATGCTGGCGAGGATGCCCAGGATCAGCTCGGCGACGATGGTCGCGACGTAGTAGGCGATGCCCTGGCCTTCCTCGTTCTTGAAGATCACCTTGTCGACGAAGTTGCCGATGATTCGTGCGAAGAACATCACGAAGGTGTTCACCACGCCCTGGATCAGTGCCATGGTGACCATGTCGCCGTTGGCAACGTGGCCGATTTCGTGAGCCAGCACGGCACGCACTTCATCGGGGGAAAACCGTTCGAGCAGGCCCTGGCTGACGGCGACCAGCGCATCGTTGCGATTCCAGCCGGTGGCGAAGGCGTTGGCCTCGTAGGCCGGGAAGATACCCACTTCCGGCATCTTGATGCCGGCTTCGCGGGACAGTTCCTCGACGGTCTGCAGCAGCCATTGCTCGTGACGGGTGCGCGGCTGGCTGATGATCTGGGTACCGGTGCTCATCTTCGCCATCCACTTGGAGATGAACAGCGAAATCAGCGAACCGGCGAAGCCGAAGACGGCACAGAACACCAGCAACGAGTCGAGCTTGAGGTCAACCCCGTTTGCCGCCATGAACCCGTTGAAGCCGAAAAGGCTCAGGGTGATGCTGGCAATCAGCACGACCGCAAGGTTGGTGGCCACAAACAGCAAAATGCGCATCATGGTTGTTACGTTCTCCTGACGGATAAATATGTAGCGTATGCGGGTATATAAGGTGCGCGCCTTGGTGATTCAACCAGGCGACTATTTCAAACTGTGTACGCGCCAAACAGACAGACACGCCAGTCCAACCCGCGGTTCAGAGCCGCGGGTAGGAAAATGCGAAAGGAGAGTGGTCGATACCTGCGACGTTTCAGACACAGGTATGACTGTAGGCTATTGCTTGTAGGTCTTCAGGAAATTTCCGATGCGGCCAATGGCCTGCTCCAGGTCGTCGACCCGTGGCAGGGTCACCACGCGGAAGTGGTCCGGGGTCGGCCAGTTGAAGGCGGTGCCCTGGACGATCAGCAGCTTTTCCGAGAGCAGCAGGTCAAGGACGAATTTCTCGTCGTTGAAGATCGGGCACACCTTCGGATCGATCTTCGGGAAGGCGTACAGCGCGCCCATCGGCTTGACGCAACTGACGCCGGGAATGTCGTTGAGCAGTTCCCAGGTGCGGTTGCGCTGTTCCAGCAGGCGACCCTGTGGCAGGACCAGGTCGTTGATGCTCTGGTAGCCGCCGAGGGCGGTCTGGATCGCGTGCTGCGACGGCACGTTGGCACACAGCCGCATGTTGGCCAGGATGTCGAGGCCTTCGATGTAGCTCTGGGCGTGCTGCTTGGGCCCGGAGATGATCAGCCAGCCGGAGCGGAAGCCGGCCACGCGATAGGACTTGGACAGGCCGTTGAAGGTCAGGCAGAGCAGGTCCGGGGCCAGCGAGGCGCTGCTGACGTGGATGGCGCCGTCGTAGAGGATCTTGTCGTAGATCTCGTCGGAGAACACCACCAGGTTGTGCTGGCGGGCGATTTCCAGCATGCCCAGCAGGACTTCGCGGGAGTACACCGAGCCGGTCGGATTGTTCGGGTTGATGATCACCATGGCCTTGGTGTTCGGGGTGATCTTGGCCTTGATGTCTTCCAGGTCGGGGAACCAGTCGGCTTGCTCGTCGCACAGGTAGTGCACGGCCTTGCCGCCGGCCAGGCTCACCGCGGCGGTCCACAGCGGGTAGTCGGGGGCCGGGATCAGCACTTCGTCGCTGTTGTTGAGCAGGGCCTGCATCGACATCACGATCAGCTCGGACACGCCGTTGCCGAGGTAGATATCCTCGATGCCGACGCCTTCGATCTGCTTCTGCTGGCAGTACTGCATTACCGCTTTGCGCGCGCTGAACAGGCCCTTGGAGTCACTGTAGCCCTGGGCGGTCGGCAGGTTGCGGATCACGTCCTGGAGGATTTCCTCCGGCGCCTCGAAACCGAAGGGTGCCGGGTTGCCGATGTTCAGCTTGAGGACGCGGTGGCCTTCCTCTTCCAGACGCTTGGCGTGCTTGAGCACCGGGCCGCGGATGTCGTAGCAGACATTGGCGAGCTTGTTCGATTTGCTGACCTGCATGATGTGATCCCGATAAGAAAAGATCGCCGCCTACTACGCGGTGAAAAGGTTTGATATGCGAGTAAGACGGGTGCCAGACTGATGTCTGAATTGAGGCGCAATAATACGTCTCGCCCGTGCCGACGAAAAGAAGCAGCACGGGCTTTTTGATTTGCCGAGGCCTGCCGATGGAAAAGCTAGAGAAAACCCTTGAAGAATGGCGCGAGATGCTCGATCCCGCGCAATATCAGGTGTGCCGCCTGAAGGGCACCGAGCGGCCGTTCAGCGGAAAGTACAATTCGACCAAGACCGACGGTGTCTATCACTGCATCTGTTGCGACGCGCCGCTGTTCGACTCCCGTGCCAAGTTCGACTCCGGCTGTGGCTGGCCGAGCTTCTACGAGCCGATCGAGGACAGCGCGATGATCGAGATCCGCGACACCTCCCACGGCATGATCCGTACCGAAGTCACCTGCGCCCGCTGCGACGCGCACCTGGGCCATGTATTTCCCGACGGGCCGCCGCCGACCGGCCTGCGTTACTGCATCAACTCGGTGTGTCTGGACCTGAAGGCGCGTTGACGCGCGTCCTTCATCACTACAAGGAGCGCGATCCATGGCAGGACCATTGCTGGACATCCCCTGCACCACCATCAAGGGCGAGCAGAAGACCCTCGCGGATTTCCCGGCCAAGGCCGTGCTGATCGTCAACACCGCCAGTCAGTGTGGCTTCACCCCGCAATACAAGGGACTTGAAGCGCTCTGGCAGCAATACCGCGAGCACGGCCTGGTTGTGCTTGGTTTCCCCTGCAACCAGTTCGGCAAGCAGGAGCCGGGCGACGAGGCGGCGATCTCCCAGTTCTGCGAGTTGAATTTCGGGGTCAGTTTCCCGCTGTTCCGCAAGATCGACGTCAATGGCCCGGCTGCCCATCCGCTGTTCGTCGAGTTGAAGAAGCGCGCTCCCGGCTTGCTCGGCTCCCAGGGAATCAAGTGGAACTTCACCAAGTTCCTCCTTGACCCGAAGACCGGCACGGTCAGCCGCTACGCTCCCACCACCAAGCCGGACGCCTTGAGCAGCGACATCGAGTCGCTGCTCAAGTGATCGCCGGCGGCGCCCAGTGGTCGATCAGCGCTTCCAGTTCCTCGCGGCGGAAGGGCTTGGCCAGGTAGTCGTTCATGCCCGCGGCGCGACAGCGCTCGCGTTCCTCGGGCATGGCATTGGCAGTCAGGGCGACGATCGGCAGATTCGGCCAGCGCCCGCTCTGGCGAATGCGCCGGCTGGCCTCGTAGCCATCCATCACCGGCATGTTGCAGTCCATCAGCACCAGGTCGAACGCACCTTCCTCCAGTAGCTCCAGTGCTTCGGCGCCATGGGCAGCGACACTCACCTCGCAGCCGAGCTTGCCCAGCATGCCCTTGGCCACGAGTTGGTTGACGGGGTTGTCCTCCACCAGCAGGATCCGCCCGCGGCGCAGGCTGGCGGGCTTATCGGCCAGTTCCACCGGCGCGCCTTCCTCGATCCGCGCGAGCACCCGGCGCAGAGCCTGGTACAACGCGCCGCGCGCCAATGGACGGGCCTGTTGCTGCAGAGGCGTGAGGTTGCTCGCCTGTTCGCCGGGCAGGAAGTTGCCGTAGGCGGTGATCAGCAGGATCGGAGCCTTGATCCCAGGGCGGGCGGCCAGTACGCAGTCCAGGTCGTCGGTGATCAGCAGGTCCGGGGTTTCGCCGGCGAGACCGTCGAGGTCGTCCAGCCGCCGATAATGAAGGCCCCAGCGCGGCAGCAAGGTCTGCAGCAGTTCGGCGAGGCCGCTTTTTGCGTTGCTGATGGCGATGACCTGGCCGCGCAAGAGGTCGGGCATTATCGCGGCGCTGTGGCTCGGTAAGGGCAATTCAGCACTGAACTGGCTGCCGAAGCCTGTTTCCGAGCTGATGCTCAGACGCCCCTGCATGGCCTCGCACAGGTTGTTGGTCAGGGTCAGGCCCAGGCCCGTGCCGCCATACTGCCGGGTAATGCCGGCGCCGGCCTGCGTGAACGGCTGGAAGATGCGCGTCTGGGCTTCCGGGTCGATCCCGATGCCGGTGTCGCATACGTCAATGCGCACGCCGCCTGCCTGGGTGCTCAGGCGCACGTCGACGCGGCCGAAGCGAGTGAACTTGAGCGCGTTGGACAGCAGGTTGCTCACGATCTGGCGGACCCGGGTCGGGTCACCGAGGACCATGGACGGGAATTTCGGATCGATCAGACAGGTCAGCTCGACGTTCGGCGCGGTGTTCTGCGACAGCAGGTTGGCGGTGTCCTCTACCAAGGCGCCAAGGTCGAAGGGGATGCGCTCCAGCTCCAGTTGGCCGGCATCGAACTTGGACAGGTCGAGGATATCGTTGAGCAGTTCCACCAGCACCTTGCCCGAGTCATGGGCGATCGACAGTTGCTGGCGCTGTTCGGCGTTCAGCGGGCTGTCCAGCGACAGCGCGATCATGCCCAGCAGTCCATTGAGCGGCGTGCGAATCTCATGGCTCATGTTGGCGAGAAAGGCGGCGCGGGCCTGGGCCATGTCCAGCGCGCGACGGCGCGCGTCCTCCAGCTCCAGGTTGGACTGACTGAGGCGGCTGTTGCTGGCTTTGAGTTCGTTGGTGCGTGCCGAGACGATGTTCTCCAACTCGTTCAGGTAGTCGGTCAAGCGGTTTTCTGCGGTGCGCCGCTGCTGGATTTCGGTGGCCATGGTGACGAATTGCTGGTTGGCGACTTTCACCAGTACCCCGATCTCGTCGTGTTCGTGGCCAACGGGGAAGGGCAGCTTGCCTTGGTTGGCATCCCGCGGATCGCTGCTGCTCAGGGCGCTGATCACCCGTACCAGCGGCTTGGTCAGCATCATGTAGAACAGCGCCAGGAGGATGCCGGTCAACACCAGGCTGCGCACGAAGCCGTTGAGCAGGGTGATTTCCGCACGCTTGAGGAAGCGACTGCCGAACGCGAAGGTATCCACGTCCAGGTACAGGGTGCCGAGGTATTCGTCGGGCATATGGTTGAGAAACAGGCGATTGCGAAATTCCCGGTTGTTGCCGAACAAGAAGTCGCTGAGCACCCGGTAGGTGCTTTCTTCGCGGGGGCGTTGCATGTCGGCGAGCACGGTGTCGTTGTTGTCGATCAGGCGTGCGCGGACGATGGCGGGGGATTGCAGCAGGCCGAGGGTCAGTTCCTGAGCCAGTTCCGAATCGATGTTGTAGGCAATGCGTGAGGCGGTGTTATGGCTGATATCCAGCAATGCCTGCATCTCGCGGTTGATGGACGCGTCTTCGCTGGCATAATCGATCCCTATCTGGATGAGACTGAGCAAGGTTCCCAGGATGAAGCCGACGAGGACGGTCAGCCGGGCTTGCTTGTACGACAGGCGATTGGTGAACTTGATATCCATGGTCCCGAGCCAGTTCCACATTCCATGCGCTGCGCAAGCATAGCCGATCAACCCCGGCTGCTGGCATGACTGTCACACATTCAGTTCGCTCCTTTATATACCTGGATCTGACTGAGGAAATTCCCGTGGACTCTCGTTTCAATGCTTTTCTCGACCGAGCCGAAAGTGTATTGGCCCGGCTCGAACCCCTGTTGCCGGCGCCGCGTCCGCAGATCGACTGGAGCGGTTGCCTGGCAGCGCGCTGGCAGCGTGACGGTCGCAGCGGTTTTCTGTTGCCGCTGGAGGTCAGTCTCGACATCCGCTTGTCCGACCTGATCGGTGTCGATCTGCAACGCGAGCAACTGGGCCGGAACACCCGTCAGTTCCTCGACGGCATGCCGGCCAACCACGCGTTGCTGTGGGGTTCGCGTGGCACTGGCAAGTCCTCGCTAGTGAGAGCGTTGCTGGCCGAGTACGCCGCCGTTGGGTTGCGTCTGATCGAGATCGAGCGCGATCACCTCGCTGACTTGCCGCGGGTGGTGGAGCAGTTGCACAAGCTGCCACAGCGCTTCGTACTGTTCTGCGACGACCTCTCGTTCGAAGCCGGGGAGGGTGACTACCGGGTGCTCAAGAGTGTCCTCGATGGCTCGCTGGAGCAGGCGCCGGACAACGTGCTGCTGTACGCCACGTCGAACCGCCGCCACCTGGTACCGGAGAAGCAGAGCGACAACGAAAACTGGAAGATGGTCGATGGCGAGCTGCATCCCAACGAGGCGGTGGAGGACAAGATCGCTCTGTCTGACCGCTTCGGCCTGTGGCTGTCGTTCTACCCCTTCACCCAGGAGCATTTCCTCAACGTCGTCGAGCACTGGATCGGCCAGTTGGCCAAGGGCCCGGGGCTGGTCTGGCAGCGTGACGACGAACTGGACAAGGCCGCGATCCGCTGGGCGACCGGCCGTGGCAACCGCAATGGCCGCTGTGCCTATCAGTTCGCCCGTTACTGGGTCGGACTCAAACTGTTGGAGCAACACACATGATCGATTTGAAAGCGGCGGGCTCCGGCCTCGACGGCTACGCCCTGCTGGCGGCGCAACTGGAGGCCTTGCTCTGCGGCGAGCGTGATTTCATTGCCAATGCCGCGCAGTTTTCCGCCTTCCTCTATAGCCAGGTCGAAGACCTGAACTGGGCAGGGTTTTATCTCAACCGCGACGGGGTGCTGGTGCTCGGCCCGTTCCAGGGCCAGGTGGCTTGCGTGCGTATTCCGTTCGGCCGTGGCGTCTGTGGCGCGGCGGCGGCCAGCCTGGAGACACAGCGGGTCGAGGACGTGCATGCGTTTCCCGGGCATATCGCCTGCGACAGTGCATCGAACAGCGAACTGGTGATTCCGTTGGTCAAGGAGGGGCGCCTGATCGGCGTGCTGGACCTGGACAGTCCGAAGCTGGCGCGTTTCGGGGTCGAGGACCAGGCGGGGCTGGAGCGGTTGGCGGGGATCTTCCTGGCTGCGACTGACTGCTAAGCATTTGGGGCCGCAAAGCGGCCCCATCTATTTGGAGAAGATCAGTCGTAGATGACCTTCTTCTTCCAGTTCTCTTCTTCGTCGGTCTTCAGCCCTTCGGTCAGGGCGTTGACGTCGTCCGCGGTCGGCTCGATGGTGTCCAGCACCATGGCATTGGCCCGGGCCAGCAGTTTCTCCATGTACTCCAACTGTTCGCGGTACTGGCCTGGCTCCGGTTGCTTGCGCAGATACTGCACGCCGCGCTCGAAGGCGAGGCGGGCATGGCCGGGCTGGTTCTGCTGCAGGGCGGCCTGGCCCAGGTTGTTGAAGAACTCGATGTGCAGGACCACGAGGATGTGGCGGATTTCCTTGACCCAGTACTTGGCTTCGTTGGTGGCCAGGAAACCTTCCTGGTTGGCGCGCACTACCTGGCTGTGCATGGCCTCCAGCAGGAAGCGCACATCCTTGGCCTTGGCCTCGGTCTGGATCGGGCTCGGCGGGTTGCCTACCGGCAGGGACTCGCCTTGGGCGATCAGGGTTTCCAGCTCGCCGATACGTCCGCGGATATCGCCGTTGTTCTTGTCCAGGGCCAACTGGCGTTGGTTGAGGTTGAGCTCGAGGCGTGTCAGCAGCAGCTTGAGGGCTGGAGTCATCAGCTGGCCGGGGAAAGTCTCGGTGATCTCGCCCACGCGTCGCAGGCGTTCGGCCAGTTCGACTTTCAGCCGCGCGCGCTCCAGCTTGCTGTTCTCGACTACGTTGTTGAGGTAGCCGATAACGATCAGTAAGGCGATCCCCGCGACTATAAGCAGGGTAATCATTAGTGGTGTCACCGTTCACGCCTCGTCAGTCTGTATACCGATTGAGTGTAGTGGCTTCCCATTTACCCGGATAGGGCTGTTTGGCAGAAGCATGAGGGGGATTGGTGGCAATTTGCCCTGGGTCACAGATGGACAATTCTCTCCCCGCTTTTTCCTTTGTCGGCTGGCGCTTGCGAAACAAGAGGGCAGCTACCCGTCGGGTGGGCCTGAAACGCAGCGAAGTCATTGATTTAAATAAATTTCTATTTGGGGGTTGACGCCCCCTCAAAGCATCCATAGAATGCGCGCCACTTGCAGCGTAAAGCACACAGCGAAACGCGGCAGGGAGTGAAAAGTTGTAGTGTGTCCCCTTCGTCTAGTGGCCTAGGACACCGCCCTTTCACGGCGGTAACAGGGGTTCGAGTCCCCTAGGGGACGCCAATGCGGGAATAGCTCAGTTGGTAGAGCACGACCTTGCCAAGGTCGGGGTCGCGAGTTCGAGTCTCGTTTCCCGCTCCAATTTACTTAGGTTTCGCTTCACGGCGAGGCTTGTAAAAAAATCCAGTATCAAAACCTCAGGTTTAGATACTGGTCACTAAAACGTGCAAAGCGCGTTTTGGGCAGAGTCCCCTTCGTCTAGTGGCCTAGGACACCGCCCTTTCACGGCGGTAACAGGGGTTCGAGTCCCCTAGGGGACGCCAATATGCGGGAATAGCTCAGTTGGTAGAGCACGACCTTGCCAAGGTCGGGGTCGCGAGTTCGAGTCTCGTTTCCCGCTCCAAATATGGCGCTACTGGATCCTCGGGTCGGGTAGTCAGAAAAAAGGACCTCCGGGTCCTTTTTTCGTTTCTGCAAGTTAATACCCGCACAAAAAACGCCGCTTGGATAAGCGGCGTTTTTCTTTCAGTGCCGACTGTCCCGGTCGGACATGCTCAGCAACTGCTTTTCCTGATTCCAGTCGAACGGTTCGTCATTTTGCTCGGCTTCGTAGCGGCGCTCTTCCAGGGCCTGGTACATATCCAATTCCTCGTCCGGCATGAAGTGCAGGCAATCGCCGCCGAAGAACCACAGCAGGTCGCGAGGGACCAAGTGGGCAATCTGTGGATAGCGCTGGATGACCTGGCACATCAGGTCCTGGCCCAGATACTGGCTTTCCAGTGGGTCTTGCGGCAGCTGTTCCAGCAGTTCGTCGAAGCGTTCGAGGAACAGCGCGTGGCTTTCTTCCGGGACCTGTTCGGCTTCGCCGAGGGCGGCGAGGATGCTGCGCAGGTGGTTGAGCAGGACGAGATGATAGTCCAGGTGTGCATTGGCCATGCGGCAATCCTCTGAAAGCAAAAAACGGGCGCGGGAGTATACGGCCCCTCGCGCCCGATGTCCCGGCTGGATTGAACTCAGCGCACCTTGCCGGCGCTGGGTAGCAGTTCCTCCTTGGTGAAAGCGTCGACGTCGATGACCTTGCGCCGCGCGGCCTCGGCATCTCGCAACTGTTGTGCCTCGGTACTATTGATGACCCCGACGCGCAGGGCCGCGTCGACCAGTGGTTCGCCGGCATCAGGCGTGAATTCGCTGTTTTTAAGGGCATGGCGCAGTTTTTTGTGCAGCTCGCTGCTTTCCGCCAGCAACTGGCTGGCGTGTTGCAGGGCACCGACCGGATCCTCCGGGTCAGTTGGGCGATAGCAACCGGTCAGCAAATCTTCCAGTGCCGGATCGCCGGCCCCCCTGCCGATCAGTGCGGCGATTTCTGCGTCCAGCTCGTCGCTCGGCCCGGTGTGTCGGCGGCCGAACGGAAATACCACCAGACGCAGCGCGCAGCCGAGGAAACGGTTGGGGAAGTTGTCGAGCAGCCGGTCCAGCGCCCGCTCCGCCTGACCCAGGCTCTCCTCCATGGCCCAGCGCAGCAGCGGTTGCAGGTGCGAGGGGGAGTTGAGGTCGTGATAGCGCTTGAGCGCTGCCGAACCTAGGTACAGGTAGCTGAGCACATCGCCAAGGCGCGCAGACAGGCGTTCGCGGCGCTTCAGCTCGCCGCCGAGGAGCATCATGCACAGGTCGGCGAGCAGGGCGAAGGCCGCGGCCTGGCGGTTCAGTGCACGGAAGTAACCCTGGCTCAGCGAATCTCCGGGGACTTTCTCGAAATGCCCCAGGCCCAGGCCAAGCACCAGGGTGCTGGCGGCGTTGCCCACAGCGAAGCCGACGTGTTGCAGCAGCAGGTTGTCGAACTCCCGCAGCGCCTGGTCATGGTCCTCGCGACCAGCCAGGGCCATTTCCTTGAGCACGAACGGATGGCAGCGGATTGCGCCCTGACCGAAGATCATCAGGTTGCGCGAGAGGATATTGGCGCCCTCGACGGTGATGAAGATCGGCGCCCCCTGCCAACTGCGTCCCAGGTAGTTGTTCGGGCCCATGATGATGCCCTTGCCGCCATGGATGTCCATGGCGTGCTGGATGCACTCGCGGCCGCGTTCGGTGAGGTGGTACTTGAGGATCGCGGAGAGCACCGAGGGTTTCTCACCGAGGTCGACGGCCTTGGCGGTCAGCAGGCGCGCGCTGTCCATCAGCCAGGCGTTGCCGCCGATGCGCGCGAGGGATTCCTGGATGCCCTCGAAGGCAGCCAGCGGCACGTTGAACTGCTCGCGCACCTGTGTGTACTGGCCGCTGACCAGGCTGGTGAACTTGGCGGCGCCGGTGCCCACCGCCGGCAGGGAAATCGAGCGCCCGACGGACAGGCAGTTCATCAGCATCATCCAGCCCTTGCCGAGCATGGCCTGCCCGCCGATGAGGAAGTCCAGCGGGACGAATACGTCCTTGCCCGAGTTGGGGCCGTTCATGAAGGCGGCGCCCAACGGATGGTGGCGCTTGCCGATCTCTACACCGGGGGTGTCGGTCGGAATCAGTGCCAGGCTGATGCCAAGGTCTTCCTGGTCGCCCAACAGGTGCTCGGGGTCATGGGCCTTGAAGGCCAGGCCGAGCAGGGTGGCGACCGGTCCTAGAGTGATGTAGCGCTTTTCCCAGGTCAGGCGTAGGCCAATGACTTCTTCACCATTCCACTGGCCTTTGCAGATGATCCCGGTGTCTGGCATCGCCCCGGCATCGGAGCCGGCTAACGGGCCGGTGAGGGCGAAGCAGGGGATTTCCTCGCCACGGGCCAGGCGTGGCAGGTAGTGGTTACGTTGTTCGTCGGTGCCGTAGTGCAGCAATAGCTCGGCGGGGCCGAGGGAGTTGGGCACCATCACGGTGGACGCCAGGTCGCCGCTGCGGGTCGCCAGCTTCATCGCCACCTGGGAGTGGGCGTAGGCGGAGAAGCCTTTGCCGCCGTATTCCTTGGGAATGATCAACGCAAAGAAGCCGTGATCCTTGATGTGTTGCCAGGCAGCGGGCGGCAGGTCCATGTCCTGGCCGATCTGCCAGTCGCTGACCATGGCGCAGAGTTCTTCGGTGGGGCCGTCGATGAACGCCTGTTCTTCGGCGCTCAGCTCGGATTTCGAATAGCCCAGCAGGGTGTTCCAGTCCGGGCGTCCGCTAAACAGCTCTCCGTCCCACCAGACGGTGCCGGCGTCGATGGCTTCGCGTTCGGTCGTCGACATCGGTGGCAAGGTGCGCTGGAACCAGGCGAACAGCGGCGCGCTGAACAGCCTGCGGCGCAGGTCGGGGAACAGCAGAGGGGCGGAGATGGCGGCGACCCCCAGCAACAGCAGGAAGGTCAGCCAGCCCGGAGCCTGGGAAAAGACACCCATGGCGATGACATACACCGCGACAAGTGCCAGGGCCGGCAAGGCCGGTGTCCGTCGATGCGCCAGCCAGGCCGCGCCCAGTACCAGCACCACTAACCACAACAGCAACATAGTGTTTCCTCCTGGAAGCCTTTTCACGTGTCAGTACGTCCAACAGAGCCTAGCCCGCTTCTGCAGAACGGCCTCGTCTGAACAGTGACAGGTCCTTGCTGATGGAGTTCGCCAACGATTGCCTGCGCGCCGTGCTGGAGTAGACTGGGCCTCCCTCGCAGGTAACAGGATGTAAAAATGCTCAAGATCTGGGGTCGGAAAAATTCCAGCAACGTACGCAAAGTGCTGTGGTGCGCGGAAGAGCTGGGACTGGCATATGAGGCCGTGGATGCCGGCGGTGCCTTCGGCGTGGTCAACGAGCCGCATTACCGGGCGCTCAATCCCAACGGCCTGGTGCCGATGATCGAGGATGATGGCCTGGTGCTGTGGGAATCCAACACTATCGTGCGCTACCTCGGTGGCAAGCATGCGCCGGGTACGGCCTGGTCCCCGCAGGATCCGGTCGAGCGGGCCAAGGCGGAAAAATGGATGGACTGGACCACCTCGTCCCTGGCCACGCCGTTCCGCCCCTTGTTCTGGGGCATCCTGCGTACCCCCGAGGAGCAACGGGACTGGGTCGCGATCAACGCGGCGCACAAGACCTGCGCGCAGCTGCTGTCCATCGCCGATGAAGCGCTGGCCTCACAACCCTTCCTCTCTGGCAAGGAAGTGGGCATGGGCGACATCCCCCTGGGCTGCTTCGTCTACGCCTGGTTCGAGATGCCCATCGAGCGTCCGGAGATGCGTCACCTGCGCGCCTGGTATGAGCGCTTGCGCGAGCGTCCGGCCTATCAGGCGGCGGTGATGACTGCGCTGACCTGATCGCTTCGCTCGATGTGATAGTTATTATCGATACACTTGACTGTACTTGTGTGGCCGGGGCTTGCACCATGGCCACACTTGTCGCGACCGTCCCGAGCGGTCACAGCCTGATTCACGAACAATTCGAACGGTGCACAGACCCGCTATGAGTTCAGCCCTGTCCATTCGGCAGCTAACCAAGACCTACGGCAACGGCTTCCAGGCCCTCAAAGGCATTGACCTGGACGTCGCCGAAGGTGACTTCTTCGCCTTGCTCGGCCCCAACGGCGCTGGCAAATCCACCACCATCGGCATTCTCTCGACCCTGGTGAACAAGACCAGCGGCAGTGTCAGCGTCTTCGGCCATGACCTGGACCGCAACCCTGCCGCGCTCAAGCGCAGCATCGGTGTGGTGCCGCAGGAATTCAACTTCAACCAGTTCGAGAAGACCTTCGACATCGTCGTCACCCAGGCCGGCTATTACGGCATCCCGGCCAAGGTCGCCAACGAGCGCGCCGAGCAGTACCTGACCCAGCTCGGCCTGTGGGACAAGCGCGACGTGCCGTCGCGTTCGCTGTCCGGCGGCATGAAGCGCCGACTGATGATCGCCCGGGCGCTGGTGCATCAACCGCGCCTGCTGATCCTCGACGAGCCGACCGCAGGGGTGGACATCGAGCTGCGTCGCTCGATGTGGACCTTCCTCACCGAGCTGAACCAGCAGGGCATCACCATCATCCTGACCACCCACTATCTCGAAGAAGCCGAGCAGCTGTGCCGCAACATCGGCATCATCGACCACGGCACCATCGTCGAGAACACCAGCATGCGCCAGTTGCTGGGCAAGCTGCACGTCGAGACCTTCGTCCTCGACCTCAAGCATGAACTGGCCCAGGCGCCGCTACTGGCCGGCTACCCGTGCCGGTTGATCAACCCGCACACCCTGGAAGTCCAGGTAGACAAGGAAGTGGGTATCACCGCGCTGTTCGGCCAACTGGCCTTGCAGAACATCGAGGTGACCAGCCTGCGCAACAAGACCAATCGTCTCGAGGAGCTGTTCGTGTCCCTGGTTGAAAAGAACCTGTCCAAGGTGGCGGTATGAGTTCGGAACTGCGCGCCAACCTGGTCGCCCTCAATACCATCGTCTACCGCGAAGTACGCCGCTTCACCCGGATCTGGCCGCAGACTCTGCTGCCCCCGGCGATCACCATGGTCCTGTACTTCGTCATCTTCGGTAACCTGATCGGCCGGCAGATCGGCGACATGGGCGGCTTCACCTACATGGAGTACATCGTCCCGGGCCTGATCATGATGGCGGTGATCACCAACTCCTACGGCAACGTGGTCTCCAGCTTCTTCGGCAGCAAGTTCCAGCGTTCCATCGAGGAGTTGATGGTCTCGCCGGTGTCGCCGCACACCATCCTCGTTGGTTATGTCCTGGGTGGCGTTCTGCGGGGGCTGGCGGTGGGGGTGATCGTGACCCTGCTGTCGCTGTTCTTCACCCACCTGCAGGTGCATCACCTGGGCGTGACCCTCCTCGTGGTGGTGCTGACTGCGACGATCTTCTCGCTGCTGGGCTTCATCAACGCGGTGTTCGCGCGCAACTTCGACGATATCTCGATCATCCCGACCTTCGTCCTGACGCCGCTGACCTACCTGGGCGGGGTGTTCTATTCGATCAACCTGCTGCCGCCGTTCTGGCAGACCGTGTCGCTGGCCAACCCGGTGCTGCACATGGTCAACTCGTTCCGCTATGGCATTCTCGGCGTGTCGGACATCAAGATCAGCATCGCCATCACCTTCATGCTGATCGCCACCGCCGCGCTGTACTTCGGCTGTGTGCGCCTACTGGTCAGCGGGCGCGGAATGCGCAGCTGATTTCGCCTTGCGCCGGCGCCATTGCCTGCCCACCCACCAGCGCCAGTAGAGCATGGTCAGGCAATAGGCGAGGGCGCCGAGCAGCACGCCACATACCACCGAGCCGAGCAGGAACGGTTGCCACAGGGTCGACAGTTGCTCGGTGATCCAGTCGAAGGTGATTTCCTCGGGCAGGGTGCGCGGCGGCACACCCATCAGCCAGGCACCCATCTGGTAGGTGCAATAGAACACCGGCGGCATGGTGATCGGGTTGGTCAGCCAGACCAGGCTCACCGCGATCGGCATGTTGCCCCGTACCAGGATCGCCAGGCTGGCGGCCAGGAGCATCTGCAGCGGTATCGGGATGAACGCGGCGAACAGGCCCACCGCCATGGCCCGCGCCACCGAATGGCGATTCAGGTGCCAGAGGTTGGCGTCATGCAGCAGCCGACCGAGAAATCGTAAGGACTTGTGTTCCCTGATGACCGTCGGATCGGGCATGTAGCGTTTGAAAAGTCGACGCGGCATGTGGGGTCTCGGCGTGCGGAAGGAGGCAAGTATGCACGCATTACAACCTGTGCCTATTCAGACTTTGTGACAATTAATAAGTGAACCAGGCCTCGCCATGGGCTAAGCCTGCGGTGTCGTTTTGTTTTATCCGGGGTTCAGATGACGCGCACAGGGATGTTGGCGCTCGCGATCGGACTGATCTGTCCGGTCTTTCTTCCAGTCTTGCCGTCCGTCAGTCTGTGGCTGTTGATCGCCACCCTCGGGCTGATTTGCCTGTGGCGGCGGCTTTTCCCGCTGGCGTTGTTCCTTTTCGGGGTGTGCTGGGCCGTGCAGTCGGCACAGCGTGCGCTGGATGACCGACTGGCGCCGACCCTTGATGGCCGCACCTTATGGGTCGAGGGACGGGTGGTCGGCTTGCCGACGCGCGACGCTGACCGGGTCCGCTTCGAACTGGAGGCGCCGCACTCTAGGCGCGCCGATCTGCCCTCGCGACTGCGCCTCACCTGGCGCGATGCGCCGCTGATCAACAGTGGCGAGCGCTGGCGCCTGGCCGTCACGCTCAAGCGTCCTCAGGGTTTGCTCAATCCTCATGCAGCCGACCCGGAAGCCGCCTTGCTGGCAAGGCGGATCGGCGGCCTGGGTTCTGTGAAGGATGGCGAACGCCTGTCCACTGCCAGCGGCGCCTGGCGCGACGGTATCCGGCAGCGCCTGCTCGCCGTGGATGCCCAAGGACAGGAAGCGGCTCTCGCGGCTTTGGTGCTCGGCGATGGTGGGGGACTGGCGCGCGAAGACTGGGGCATGCTCCAGGCGACAGGTACCGTGCACCTTTTGGTGATTTCCGGCCAGCACATTGGTCTGCTGGCAGGGTTGGTCTACGGGCTGGTAGCCGGCTTGTTCCGCCTCGGTTGGTGGCCGCCGAGCCGAGCCTGGTTGCCGTGGGCGTGCGGGCTGGCTTTCGCTGCGGCGCTTGGCTATGGCCTGCTGGCCGGTTTTCAGGTGCCGGTGCAGCGCGCCTGCGTGATGCTCGCGGTCGTGCTGTTGTGGCGCTTGCGCTTTCGTCACCTGGGTGTCGCCTGGCCGCTATTGATCGCGTTGAACGCCGTGCTGCTTTTCGAACCGCTGGCCGGCCTGCTACCCGGATTCTGGCTGTCCTTCGCTGCTGTCGGGGTGCTGGTGACGGTGTTCAGTGCGCGTCTGGGCGCCTGGCCGTTGTGGCGAGCCTGGGGGAGGGCGCAATGGTGTATCGCTATCGGCCTGTTTCCAGTGCTTCTGGCGCTGGGGTTGCCGGTCAGTCTCACTGCGCCGTTGGCGAATCTGGTCGCGGTGCCCTGGCTGAGTGCGCTGGTCCTGCCCTTGGCCTTGGCGGGCACGGTCCTGCTGCCGTTGCCATTCGTGGGGGAGGCGCTGCTCTGGCTGGCCGGTGGCTTGCTCGTCGTGCTCTTCGAGTTGCTGGGCTGGCTGGCCAGTTGGCGTCCTGCCTGGACTGCGCCTGCGCTGCCAATGGAGGTGTGGTTGCTGGTGTGCCTGGGCGCGTTCCTGCTTCTTTTGCCGGCGGGCCTGCCGATGCGGGCGTTCGGCTGGCCTCTGGTATTGCTGGCCGGTTTCGCACCCCGCGAACAGATTCCGCTGGGGCAGGTGGATGTCTGGCAGCTGGATGTGGGGCAGGGCCAGGCCTTCGTTCTACGGACCCGCGAGCACGCGCTGCTCTATGACGCCGGTCCTGCCCGGGAGGTGCTGGATCTTGGCGAGCGTGTGGTGCTGCCGAGCCTGCGCAAGCTGGGCGTAGAGGCATTGGACCTAATGCTGCTCAGCCATGCCCATGCCGATCACGCCGGAGGTGCTGCCGCAGTGTGGCAAGGCCTGCCGGTACAACGGGTGATCGCCGGCGAACCGACCTCCGGGCTACCGATGCAGCCCTGCACCAGCGGTGCGCACTGGGAGTGGGACGGCGTGCGCTTCTCCCTTTGGCAATGGTCGGGTGCCGACGATAGCAACCAGCATTCCTGCGTCCTGAAGGTCGACGCCTCGGGTGAGACCTTGCTGCTCGCTGGCGATATCGACCGTTTTGCCGAGGAGGCCTGGCTGCAAGGCCCGCAGGCTGGTCCGGTGGATTGGCTGCAGGCACCGCATCATGGCAGTCGCACCTCGTCCAGCGCACGTTTCCTCGATGCCTTGAAACCGCGCGCCGTGCTGATTTCCCGTGGCCGTCACAATGGCTTTGGCCATCCCTCGCCGCTGGTGATGGCCCGCTATGCGGCGCGGCAAATCACTACCTACGACAGCGCCTTGCTCGGCGCCGTGTACTTGCGTCTTGGGAGCTTCGGTGAGGCGCGAGGTCTGCGTGAACGGCCGCGATTCTGGCGTGAACCGACATGACAGCCTTCGGCAGCCACGGCCCCTATGGTAGAGTGCAGGACTTTTTCCGAGGGGGTCCTTACTGTGTGGGAATTGGTCAAGTCCGGTGGTTGGATGATGCTGCCGATCATTCTGAGTTCCATCGTTGCCGTGGCTATCGTCGCTGAACGCCTGTGGACCCTGCGCGCCAGCCGCGTGACACCGCCGCACCTGCTCGGTCAGGTCTGGCGCTGGATCAAGGACAAGCAACTCAACACCGAAAAACTCAAGGAACTGCGCGCCAATTCGCCGCTGGGCGAGATCCTCGCCGCCGGACTGGCCAACTCCCGTCATGGCCGCGAGATCATGAAGGAGTGCATCGAGGAAGCCGCTGCCCGGGTCATCCATGAGCTGGAGCGCTACGTCAACGCCCTCGGCACCATCGCCGCCATGGCGCCGCTGCTGGGCCTGCTCGGCACCGTGCTGGGCATGATCGACATCTTCAGCTCGTTCATGGGCTCGGGCATGACCGCCAACGCCGCAGTGCTCGCCGGTGGTATCTCCAAGGCGCTGATCACCACCGCCGCGGGCCTGATGGTCGGTATCCCGTCGGTGTTCTTCCACCGTTTCCTGCAGCGTCGCATCGATGAGCTGGTGGTGGGCATGGAGCAGGAGGCAATCAAGCTGGTCGAAGTGGTCCAGGGCGACCGTGAAGTCGACCTGTCCGAGGGCAAGGCGTGAAATTCCGGCGCAAGCAACGCGAGAACGTCGACATCAACCTGGCGTCCTTGATCGACGTGGTGTTCATCCTGCTGCTGTTCTTCGTAGTCACCACCACCTTCACCCGCGAGACCCAGCTGCGCGTCGAACTGCCGGAGTCCGCCAGCGGCACGCCGCCACCGGATAGCGAGCAGAAGCTGGTGGAGATCACCATCAGCGCCGAAGGCGTGTACTCGGTAAACAACCACCTGCTGCCCAAGAGCGACCTGGCGACCCTGACCGAGGCCCTGCAGAAGGAGTCCGGCGGTGACACCAAGCTGCCGCTGGCCATCAGCGCCGACGGCAAGACCCCGCACCAGGCCGTGGTCACCGCGATGGACGCGGCCGGCAAGCTCGGCTTCAGTCATTTGCGCATGACCACGGTCGAGGCCGCGCCGGGGACGCCCTGATGGCTTTCGCCGATCGCCTGCTGGAGGCCTGGTACAAGGGCCATCCGCTGCTTGTGCTGCTCTCGCCCCTCGAAGCCCTGTACCGCAAGGTGGTGCGCGGCAAGCGTCAGCGCTTCCTGGCCGGGGAGGGCAGCATCTATCGCGCGCCGGTGCCGGTGCTGGTGGTGGGCAACATCACCGTCGGCGGCACGGGCAAGACCCCGCTTATCCTGTTTCTTATCGAGCACTGTCGCCAGCGCGGCCTGCGCGTCGGCGTGGTCAGCCGTGGCTACGGGGCGAAGCCGTCGCAGTTGCCGTGGCGGGTGCGTGCCGACCAGTCGGCCGAACATGCCGGTGATGAACCCCTGCTGATCGTGCAGCGCAGCGGCGTGCCGCTGATGATCGACCCGGATCGCTCGCAGGCGGTGCGCGCCCTGCTCGACGCCGAGCCGCTGGACCTGATCCTGTGTGATGACGGCCTGCAGCATTACCGTCTGGCCCGCGACCTGGAACTGGTGCTGATCGACGCCGCTCGGGGCCTGGGCAACCGCCGCTGCCTGCCGGCCGGGCCGCTGCGCGAGCCGGTGGAACGACTGCAAGAGGTCGATGCGCTGCTGTACAACGGCGCCGTTGCCGATCGGGACGACGGGTTCGCCTTCAGCTTGCAACCCACCGCACTGGTCAACGTGCGTAGCGGCGAACGCCGCCCCGTGGACCATTTCCCCGCCGGCCAGGCCGTGCATGCGGTGGCCGGCATCGGTAACCCGCAGCGCTTCTTCAGCACCCTGCGCGGGCTAGACTGGAAACCAGTGGAGCATCCTTTCGCCGATCACGCCGTGTTCAGCGCCGAAGCCCTGGCGTTCAGCCCGTCGCTACCGCTGGTGATGACCGAGAAGGATGCCGTGAAATGTCGCAGCTTCGCTGCGGCAGACTGGTGGTATCTTGCCGTCGACGCGCAGCCGTCGCCGGCGTTCGTGCGCTGGCTCGACGAGCAACTGGCACGCCTGCTGCCGACTACCCGGCAGCCCTGATTCTTTTCTGTTTCCGGCCACAGGCCTGAGGAAAAACCCATGGACACCAAACTGCTCGATATCCTCGCTTGCCCGATCACCAAGGGCCCGCTCAAGCTCAGCGCCGACAAGACCGAGCTGATCAGCAAAGGCGCCGGCCTGGCCTACCCGATTCGCGACGGCATCCCGGTGATGCTGGAAAGCGAAGCGCGCACCCTGAGCGACGACGAGCGCCTGGACAAATGAGCCTGGCCTTCACCGTCGTGATTCCGGCCCGCCTACGCTCCACGCGCCTGCCGGGCAAACCGCTGCTGCCGATCGCCGGCAAGCCGATGATCCAGCATGTCTGGGAACAGGCGCGCAAGAGCGGCGCCGAGCGCGTGGTCATCGCCACCGATGACGCGAGCATCGTCGAGGCCTGCCAGGCCTTCGGTGCCGAGGTGCTGCTGACCCGCGACGACCACGAGTCCGGCACCGACCGCCTGGCCGAAGTGGCTGCCGCGCTGGGATTGCCCGCCGACGCCATCGTGGTCAACGTGCAGGGCGACGAGCCGCTGATTCCGCCGTCGATCATCGACCAGGTGGCCGCCAACCTGGCAGCC
Source organism: Pseudomonas sp. Con_6 (assembly GCF_059379395.1). Taxonomy (NCBI): domain Bacteria; kingdom Pseudomonadati; phylum Pseudomonadota; class Gammaproteobacteria; order Pseudomonadales; family Pseudomonadaceae; genus Pseudomonas; species Pseudomonas sp. Con_6. Next base: position 1,938,397 of record NZ_CM182011.1, read on the forward strand.
CACCCGGAAGCCGGCATCGCCACTCTGGGCGAGCCGATCGAGGATGTCGCGGCCCTTTTCAACCCCAATGTGGTCAAGGTGGTGGCCGACTGCAACGGTCTGGCCCTGACCTTCAGTCGCGCGCCGCTGCCCTGGGCTCGCGACGCCCTGGCCCAGAACCGAGAGCAATTGCCGGAAGGCGTGCCGTATCGCCGCCATATCGGCATGTACGCCTATCGCGCCGGGTTCCTCCAGGACTTCGTCGGCTGGGGCCCTTGCTGGCTGGAGAAGACCGAGGCGCTGGAGCAACTGCGGGCGCTCTGGCATGGCGTGCGGATCCACGTCGCCGATGCCCTGGAAGCACCGCCGGTGGGTGTCGACACCCCGGAAGACCTGGAGCGCGTGCGGCGCTTGCTGGAGGCCTGATGCGCGTCCTGTTCGTGTGCCTGGGCAATATCTGTCGATCGCCGACCGCCGAAGGCGTGTTGCGTCATCAACTGGCCGAGGCCGGGCTGGCCGAGGTCATCCAGGTTGCGTCGGCCGGGACCGGTGACTGGCATGTCGGCAATCCGCCGGACAGCCGCACCCGCCGCGCTGCGCAACTGCGTGGCTACGACCTGTCGGCGCAACGGGCGCAGCAGGTGAATGTCGCGGACTTCACCACTTACGACCTGATCCTGGCAATGGACGAGAGCAACCTGGCTCATCTGCGGGCTATGCGTCCGGGCCATGCCAGTGCCGAGCTGGACCTGTTCCTGCGCCGCTACGACGGCGCCGTGGACGAGGTGCCGGATCCCTACTACGGCGGCGAGCAGGGCTTCGAACAGGTCCTCGACCTGATCGAGGCGGCGTGCCGCAACCTGGTCATCGAACTGAAGGGACGGCTATGAGCGCCAAGGTCGAATCGCAGGTTTCCCTCAAGCCTTATAACAGCTTCGGTGTAGAGGTGATGGCCCGTCATTTCGCCCAGGCCACGAGCGATGACGAAGTCCGGCAATTGCTGGCCTATGCCGCGATCGAAGACCTGCCGGCGCTGGTGATCGGCGGTGGCAGCAATCTCCTGCTGACCCAGGACATCACGGCGCTGGTGATCCGCATGAACAGTAGCGGTATCCGCCTGCTGTCCGACGATGGCCAGCGCGTGGTGGTCGAGGCAGAGGCGGGCGAGGCTTGGCACCCGTTCGTCCAGTGGACCCTTGAGCAGGGCCTGGTAGGGCTGGAGAACCTCAGCCTGATCCCGGGCACTGTGGGCGCGGCACCGATGCAGAATATCGGCGCCTATGGTGTGGAGATCAAGGACGTCTTCGCCGGTCTGACCGCGCTGGACCGGCAGACCGGCGACCTGCGTGATTTCACGCTTGAAGACTGCGATTTCGCCTATCGCGACAGCTACTTCAAGCGTAATCCTGGGCGCTGGGTCATTCTACGGGTGCGTTTCGCCCTCAGTCGTACTGCAGCGCTGCACCTTGATTACGGACCGGTGCGCCAGCGCCTGGCGGGTATCGAGCAGCCGACTGCCCAGGATGTCAGCGATGCGATCTGCAGCATCCGCCGGGAAAAACTGCCGGATCCCGCCGAACTGGGCAACGCCGGCAGCTTCTTCAAGAACCCGGTGGTGAGTGCCGAGCTGGCCGGGCGCATTCGCGAGCAGCATCCGGGGCTGGTGGCTTATCCACAAGCTGATGGCGAGATGAAGCTGGCCGCGGGCTGGCTGATCGAGCAAGCAGGCTGGAAAGGCTATCGCGATGGCGATGCCGGTGTGCACAAGTTGCAGGCGCTGGTGCTGGTCAACTATGGCCAGGCGAGTGGCGAGCAGTTGCATGAGCTGGCGCAGAAGATCCAGGACGATGTGCTGGAGCGGTTTGGCGTCGAGCTGGAGATGGAGCCGAATCTGTACTGAGCAGCTGCAAGCTCCAAGCCGCAAGATGATAGTGGTGGCGACGCGGACGGCTTGTTCTTGCAGCTTGAAACTTGAGGCTTGTAGCTAAACAAAAAAGCCCCGCCAGTTTTCACTGGCGGGGCTTTTTAGTCAGCCTTTGAAAATCAGAAGTGCGGTTTGTTCTCTTCGGTGGTTTCCAGGGCCTTTGGTGCCTCTTCCACGGTTTCCTCGGCGGCTGGTGCCTCGGTTACCTGTGCTTCGGCGGCGGCCGCTGCGGCGGCTGCGGCAGCAGCGGCGGCTTCGGCTTCACGCTTGCGACGACGCACTTCACGCGGGTCGTTCGGTGCACGGCCATTCGATGGCGCAGTTGGCGCTTCGACCACAGGCTCGGCGGCTGGCGCCTCGACTACAGGGGCTGGCGCTTCCACGGCAACCGGAGCTTCCACCGGCGCAGGCTCGGCAGCGACCACTTCGGCTTGTGGCTGAATTTCCACCGCAGGCTCCTGCGCTTCAGGCTGCTCGGCAACGACCGGCTCGGCAGGTGCTTCAACGACCGGTACTGGCACTTCGGCAGGCTGCTCGACAGGCTGAGGAACGACTTCGACCACCGGCTCGACGCTCGCCTCGACCGCTTCGACGACGCTGGCAGGCTGCTCGACCACTGGCGCGATTTCCACCTGAGGGGCTTCCTCGGCAGGCTTCACGGCCTCGGCGACTTCGGCGATTTCAGCGGCTTGGGATTGCACGGGAGCAGGCTCTGCCTGCGGTGCGCTTTCCTCGACGGCAGCGGTGGCGCGCTCGGCCTGGGCATGGGCCTCGGCTTCGGCGTTGGCGCTGATAGCGCTGGTGGCGACAGCAGCGGTCACGGCCAGGCCGGCAGCCAGCTCGGCACCGCTTGGCTCCAGGCCTTCTTCGCCGGCATCATCGCTGCCTTCAGCGTCGACCAGGTTGCCGTTGGCATCGCGCTGACGCTCACGACGGTTGCTGCGACGACGCTGGCCACGGGAGCGACGACGTGGACGTTCGCCTTCGACGCCTTCCTGGTTGTCGTCCTGCAGCAGTTCTTCGTTCGGCAGTTGTTCCTCGGCAGCCTGCTCGGCAGGGCGCAGCTGACGCTCTTCACGTGGCGGACGCGGCTGGCGCTCTTCGCGTGGCAGGCGTTCCTCGCGCGGTGCGCGTTCTTCGCGTGGAGCACGTTCCTCGCGTGGTGCGCGCTCTTCACGCGGTGCGCGTTCTTCGCGTGGTTGACGCTCTTCACGCGGGACGCGCTCAGGACGTTCCTCGCGGACAGCTGGCGCTACCGGGGCAGCATCCAGCGGCTCGCGCAGTTCCCGGACCGGACGGTCTTCACGGGAGCGACGCTCTTCACGCGGTGCACGTGGTTGACGTTCTTCGCGCGGCTGGCGCGGTGCGCGTTCTTCGCGAGGCTGGGACTCCTCGCGTGGCTGGCGCTCTTCACGTGGGGCACGCTCTTCGCGCGGCTTGCGGTCTTCCTCGCGGCGACCGTTGCGGTTGCGGCTCTGCTGACGGCCGTTGCGACGCTCCTCGTTGCGTTGCGGGCGCTCGGTGGCGGCAGGCTTCTCGGCGGCGGCGGGGGCTACAGGTTCTTCCTTGCTGCCGGCAAACAGGCTCACCAGCGACTTGACCAGGCCCTTGAACAGGCTTGGCTCCGGCGCGACGTGAACCGGGGCGGCAGGGGCTGGCTTGGCTTCTTCAGCGGTCGGTACCGGAGCGTTGGCGCGGGCCGGGGCAGTCTTCACCGCAGCTTCCTGACGTACCAGGGTGCGGGTGGCGGCGGCTTGTGGCACTTCCTCGACTTCGGCTGCAGCGATTTCGTAGCTGGACTGGCCGCTCAGGGCTTCCGGATTGTCGTCACGCAGGCGCTGCACTTCGAAGTGCGGCGTTTCCAGGTGATCATTCGGCAGGATGACGATCCGTGCGCGAGTGCGCAGTTCGATCTTGGTGATCGAGTTGCGTTTCTCGTTGAGCAGGAACGCGGCGACCGGGATCGGTACCTGAGCGCGGACTTCGGCGGTGCGGTCCTTCAGGGCTTCTTCCTCGATCAGGCGCAGGATGGCCAGGGACAGCGACTCGACGTCACGGATGATGCCGGTGCCGCTGCAGCGCGGGCAGACGATGCCGCTGCTTTCGCCCAGAGACGGACGCAGGCGCTGACGGGACATTTCCAGCAGGCCGAAGCGCGAGATACGGCCGACCTGGACGCGGGCGCGGTCGGCTTCCAGGCATTCGCGGACTTTTTCTTCCACGGCGCGCTGGTTTTTGGCCGGGGTCATGTCGATGAAGTCAATCACGATCAGGCCGCCGATGTCGCGCAGACGCAGTTGGCGGGCGATTTCCTCGGCCGCTTCCAGGTTGGTCTGCAGGGCGGTTTCCTCGATGTCGCTACCCTTGGTGGCGCGCGCCGAGTTGATGTCGATGGAGACCAGGGCTTCAGTCGGGTCGATGACGATCGAACCGCCGGACGGCAGGTCGACCACGCGCTGGAAGGCGGTCTCGATCTGGCTTTCGATCTGGAAGCGGTTGAACAGGGGGACGCTGTCTTCATACAGCTTGATCTTGCTGGCGTACTGCGGCATCACCTGGCGGATGAAGGTCAGGGCTTCTTCCTGGGCATCGATGCTGTCGATCAGCACTTCGCCGATGTCCTGACGCAGGTAGTCGCGGATGGCGCGGATGATGACGTTGCTTTCCTGGTAGATCAGGAAAGGTGCGGAACGGTCCTGGGAGGCTTCCTTGATCGCGGTCCAGAGTTGCAGCAGGTAATCGAGGTCCCACTGCATTTCTTCGCTGCTGCGACCGAGGCCGGCAGTGCGCACGATCAGGCCCATGTCGGCAGGGGCGACCAGGCCGTTGAGGGCTTCGCGCAGTTCGTTGCGCTCTTCGCCTTCGATGCGGCGGGAGATGCCGCCGGCACGCGGGTTGTTCGGCATCAGGACCAGATAACGGCCGGCGAGGCTGATGAAGGTGGTCAGGGCGGCGCCCTTGTTGCCACGCTCTTCCTTCTCGACCTGGACGATGACTTCCTGGCCTTCGCTCAGTACTTCCTTGATGTTGACCCGACCTTCCGGGTTCTTCTTGAAGTATTCGCGGGAGATTTCCTTGAGGGGCAGGAAGCCATGGCGTTCGGAGCCGAAGTCGACGAAAGCGGCTTCGAGGCTGGGTTCGATGCGGGTAATCCGGCCTTTGTAGATGTTGGCCTTCTTCTGCTCGCGCGCACCGGACTCGATGTCCAGGTCGTAGAGGCGCTGGCCATCTACCAGAGCAACACGCAACTCTTCGGGTTGAGTCGCGTTAATCAGCATTCTTTTCATGTAATACCGTCGGTTTCCGGGCTGCCGGAAACGGCGTTCGGCACACACGACTTCTCACGGTCGGTGTCAGGGTGCGTCAGGGGTGGCGGGCCATCCCGTGTCCAGCGACATCCGGTTGACTGGTGACCAGTGCTGCCGAAGCCGCGACGACGCGTCCTGCTTGCTGTTGTGTCATATGCACGTCAGTCAGGAGGAGGAATCAGCCTTCGTCCGTGGATGCCCGATGGGTATCCTGTTCGAGACCGGGTCCGGCCATAAAGGCCTGGACGCAGTACTACACGGTCCGACGGTTGTGCATCTCCACCCTACACGTATCCCTGATAATCGGGTGCTGCCGCGCGCTGAATCCGCAACGGGTTGCATTTATCGCCGGCTCCATACGGGAGCCCGCGCAGTTTATGGCTAAGGCAGGTATTTCCGAAGTATCCGCCATGACTGCGTGAAAGCCTTGGCACTGGGAAGAGTGGCATCGAAAAAAAACGGTATGGGAGGGTCAAAAGCCGCTCTTGTTGTTTTTTATCGGTCTTCTCTCATCGGCGCTGGTGGCGATTCCAGGCATTTCTGTAAACTGGCGAAAACCCCGTCGGACGGCCTCGCGTCCTCTAGATTTGCGTAGGTCAGGGCCGGCTCGAAGCCATTGGTCCGCTGGCCAGCCGCTTTTGGCGGCGTTCGCGACTATAGCAGCAATGATTAAGTGCTTCAATTCCATAAAAAATTGTTATGATCCGCCAAATGACGACCACTACCCCTCCGACTTCCAGCGTCCAGCTGATCGAAGTCCCGCCGGAACTTGCCGGCCAGCGTATCGACAACTTCCTTGTCAATGTCCTCAAGGGCGTTCCCAAGACCTTGATTTACCGCATCTTGCGCAAAGGCGAAGTGCGGGTGAACAAGGGTCGTATCAAACCCGAGTACAAGATCCAGGCAGGCGACATCGTGCGCGTCCCGCCCGTTCGTCTGCCTGAGCGCGACGAGCCGGTGCCGGTGGCCCAGGGTCTGCTGCAGCGTCTAGAAGCGGCGATCGTCTACGAGGACAAGGCGCTGATCGTGCTCAACAAGCCGGCGGGCATCGCCGTGCATGGCGGCAGCGGCCTGAGTTTCGGTGTGATCGAGGCGTTCCGCCAGTTGCGTCCGGACGCCAAGGAGCTGGAATTGGTGCACCGCCTTGACCGTGACACCTCCGGCCTGCTGATGATCGCCAAGAAACGCAGCATGCTTCGCCACCTGCACACCGCCCTGCGTGGCGATGGCGTCGACAAGCGCTACATGGCGCTGGTCCGCGGTCACTGGGCAACCAGCAAGAAACAGGTCAACGCGCCGCTGCTCAAGAGCAATCTGCGCTCCGGTGAGCGGATGGTCGAGGTCAACGACGAAGGCAAGGAGGCGTTGACGGTTTTCCGCGTGCTGCGCCGTTTTGGTGACTTCGCCACCATGGTCGAGGCGCGTCCGATCACTGGTCGTACCCATCAGATTCGCGTGCATGCCCTGCACGCCGGCCACTCCATCGCCGGCGACAGCAAGTACGGCGATGAAGATTTCACCCGGGAAATTCGGGAGCTGGGCGGCAAGCGCCTGTTCCTGCACGCCTATGCCCTGACCGTGCCGCTGCCGGATGGCGGCGAACTGAAGCTGGAGGCCCCGGTGGACGAGATGTGGGCCCAGACCGTGGAGCGCCTGAGTGCAACGTGACTACGACCTGCTGATCTTCGACTGGGACGGCACCCTCGCCGATTCCATCGGCCGTATCGTCGAGGCCATGCATGGCGCTTCTGAGCGTGCCGGCTACCCGCTGTGCAGCGATGATGCGGTCAAGGGCATCATCGGCCTGGCCCTGCCGGAAGCGATCAGTGTGTTGTACCCGGCGCTGGACGAGGCCGAGGTCATGGCTTTCCGTCAGCACTACGCCGATATCTACATGGCCCTGGACGACCAGCCTTCGCCCCTGTTCCCGGGCGTGGTCGAGGCGCTCGATGCCTTCCGCGCCGAGGGCTACCGTCTGGCGGTGGCGACCGGCAAGGCGCGGCGCGGTCTGGACCGGGTGCTGCGGGCCAATGGCTGGGAAGGCTTCTTCGATATCACCCGGGCTGCCGACGAGACCCGCGGCAAGCCGCATCCGTTGATGCTGGAAGAGATCCTTGCGCACTGCCAGGTCCCGGCGTCGCGGGCGCTGATGGTCGGTGATTCGTCTTTCGACCTGATCATGGCGAGAAATGCCGGCATGCACGCGGTGGCGGTGGGTTATGGTGCGATGTCGCTGGAGACGTTGAGCGTTCACCAGCCGCAGTTGTCTATCGAACACTTTTCACAGTTGCCGGTCTGGCTTGCACGGGCCACGGCAACGGTAATTCCAGGGTAGGTAAAGCATGGTCGATGAGTGGAAGGCGCCTCGCGATGAGAAGGGCGAAGAGCAGAAAAGCTGGCAGTTGCTGGAAAAGACCCTGCTGGCCAGTGTCCAGGAGCAACGTCGGGCGCGGCGTTGGGGGATCTTCTTCAAGCTGCTGACGTTCTTCTACCTGTTCGGCCTGCTGTTCCTGTTCTCGCCGCTTGCGAAGATGGAGAAGAGCGCGGTCGGCGGCAACGGCCACACGGCCCTGATCGAGGTGCGCGGGGTGATCGCCGACAAGGAGGAGGCCAGCGCCGACAACATCATCGGCAGCCTGCGTGCAGCGTTCAAGGACCCGAAGACCAAGGGCGTGGTGCTACGCATCAACAGTCCGGGTGGTAGTCCGGTCCAGGCCGGCTATGTTTATGACGAGATCCGCCGGCTGCGTGGCGAGTACCCGGATATCAAGGTGTATGCGGTGATCACCGATCTCGGTGCGTCCGGTGCCTATTACATCGCCAGTGCGGCGGACCGGATCTATGCCGACAAGGCCAGCCTGGTCGGCTCCATCGGGGTGACGGCGGCGGGCTACGGTTTCGTGGGCGCCATGGAGAAGTTGGGTGTCGAGCGCCGCAGTTATACTGCTGGCGAGCACAAGTCGTTCCTCGATCCGTTCCAGCCCGAAAAACCGGAAGAAGCGAAATTCTGGCAGGGGGTGCTGGAGACCACTCACAAACAGTTCATTGCAAGCGTCAAGCAGGGGCGCGGCGAGCGCCTGAAGGACAAGGAGCATCCCGAGCTGTTCAGCGGGTTGATCTGGTCCGGCGAGCAGGCCGTCGGCCTGGGCTTGGTAGACGCCCTGGGTAGTGCTGGCTATGTGGCGCGGGAAGTGGTGGGGGAGAAGGATCTGGTGGACTTCACCATCGAGGAGTCTCCGTTCGATCGCTTCTCCAAGCGCCTCGGCGCAAGTGTCGCCGAGCACCTGGCGATGTGGATGGGGTTCCAGGGGCCAACCTTGCGCTGACTGCCATCCGGGATGAAAAAGCCGACCTCGCGGGTCGGCTTTTCATTGGGTTCAGGGAATGCTGACGCCTTCCTTTATTAGCATGTCCACCAGGCGGATCAGCGGCAGGCCGATCAGGCTGGTGGCATCGCAGCCATGGGTGCTCTGGAACAGGCTGACACCGAGACCTTCGCACTTGAAGCTGCCGGCGCAGTCGTAAGGCTGCTCGATGCGCAGATAGCGTTCGATCCGTGGCAAATCGAGTTCGCGCATGTGCACGCTGAACGGCACGCAATCCACCTGGCATGCGCCGGTGGCGCTGTTGAGCAGGGCGACGCCGGTGAGGAAGCTGACATGGTTGCCACTGGCGGCCAGCAACTGTTCACAGGCCTTGTCGAAGGTGTGCGGCTTGCCGAGGATCTGCTCGCCAAGCACGGCGACCTGATCGGAGCCGATGATCAGGTGGGCAGGGAAGCGGTCGGCCAGCGCCTGTGCCTTTTCTCGCGCCAGGCGCTTGACCAGATCCACCGCCGGCTCGTCGTCTATGCGCCGTTCGTCGATATCCGGGGCGGCCCAGTCGAAGGGGAGGTGCAGGCGCGCCAGCAATTCGCGCCGGTAGGGTGAGCTGGAAGCCAGTATCAGCGGTAGCATGAGGTACTCCAGTGCAGGTTCGGCGATTCTAACATGCTGGGCGGTACGGAATTTCCTTTGACAGGGGCGGGGGGCATCCCTAGAATGCTGCGCCTATGTTGAATGACCCGATTCCACCTCACGTTGACCCGCGCAAATTGGCCGATCGTGGCGTTTCCATCGAAGGAAGCGTACCGCTCGCCGATTTGGAGAGACTCTGCGACCCGCTTTCCGACAATGTCGGTACGGTGCAGGCCAAATTCGAGTTTGAGCGCGACGAGCAAGGCACGGTGGTTTTCCACACCGACCTGAACGTCGAGGTCAAGATGGTTTGCCAGCGTTGTCTTGAGCTGGTCACCCTGCCGATCCACAGCGAATGTACTTACGCTGTGGTGAAGGAGGGTGCGAATACCCAGTCGTTACCGAAAGGTTATGACGTGCTGGAACTGGGCGAGGATCCTTTGGATCTGCAGGCATTGGTCGAGGAAGAGCTGTTGCTCGCCTTGCCCATCGTGCCTGCTCATCATCCGGAAGAATGCCAGCAGCCGGCGGGCGCCGATGAGCCCGAACCGAGCGAGGACGAGGTAAAGCGGTCCAACCCGTTCAGTGTATTGGCGCAGTTAAAGCGTGACCCAAACGTTTAGGAGTTAATCAATTATGGCTGTTCAGCAGAACAAAAAATCCCGCTCTGCCCGTGACATGCGCCGTTCGCACGATGCCCTCGAAGCCAACGCCCTGTCCGTAGAGAAAACCACCGGTGAAGTTCACCTGCGTCACCACGTATCGCCAGAAGGCGTATACCGTGGTCGTAAAGTGATCGACAAGGGCGCTGACGAGTAATCCTTGTCCGCTCAGATCATTGCGATCGACGCAATGGGCGGGGACTTCGGTCCCCGCAGCATTGTCCAGGCAAGCCTTGCTTGTCTCTCGGCTACTCCCTCGCTACACCTGACCCTTGTCGGTCAACCCTCCCTCCTTGAAGACCTGATCGCTGGCCAGTCGGCTGCGGATCGCGCGCGCCTGCAGATCGTTGCGGCGAGCGAAGTGATCGGCATGGACGAGAGGCCGTCCCAGGCGTTGCGTGGCAAGCCCGATTCGTCGATGCGCGTTGCCCTCGAATTATTGCGTGACGGCAAGGTTCAGGCCTGTGTCAGCGCCGGCAATACCGGTGCGCTGATGGCCCTGTCGCGCTACGTACTGAAGACCCTGCCCGGTATCGATCGCCCGGCGATGGTCGCGGCGATCCCGACCCAGACCGGTTACTGCCAGTTGCTCGACCTTGGTGCCAATGTCGATTGCAGCGCCGAGCACCTGTACCAGTTCGCCGTGATGGGCTCGGTGGCGGCCCAGGCCCTGGGGATTTCCCGGCCGCGGGTGGCGCTGCTCAACGTCGGTACCGAGGACATCAAGGGCAACCAGCAGGTCAAGCTGGCGGCCAGCCTCCTGCAACAGGCCCGAGGACTTAACTACATCGGTTTCGTCGAGGGCGACGGTCTGTATCGCGGCGAGGCGGACGTGGTGGTGTGTGACGGTTTCGTCGGCAATATCCTGCTCAAGTCCAGCGAGGGTCTGGCAACCATGATCGGCGCGCGTATCGAAGCGCTGTTCCGTGGTGGCATGGCCTCGCGGGTGGTCGGTGCCATGGCCATGCCGCTGCTCAAGCGGTTACAGGCCGATCTGGCCCCGGCGCGGCATAATGGCGCGAGTTTCCTCGGCCTGCAGGGTATCGTCATAAAGAGTCATGGTTCAGCCGGGGTGCAGGGGTTCCAGAGCGCCATTCAGCGTGCTCTCATCGAGATTCAGGAGAACCTGCCCCAGCGCCTGCACGGGCGCCTGGAGGATCTGTTGCTTTAGGCATATTCGCCAGGAAGTGGTTAAATGTGACCGCTTGGTTCTCGTTACCATCCAACTTTCGGTTTTCTTGTGTCCAGCTACGGCTGGACACTCATTTTCGACGACAAGATCACTAGGGGCTTGTTCAATGTCTGCATCCCTCGCATTCGTCTTTCCTGGTCAAGGTTCGCAGTCGCTCGGCATGCTCGCCGAGCTCGGCGCCCAGCACCCGCTGGTCATCGACACCTTCCGTGAGGCCTCCGAGGCTCTGGGCTACGACCTCTGGGCGCTGGTCCAGAACGGTCCGGAAGAGCAACTCAACCAAACCGACAAAACCCAGCCGGCCATCCTGACCGCCTCGATCGCCCTGTGGCGCCTGTGGCTGGCCGAAGGTGGCGCGCATCCGGCCTTCGTCGCCGGGCATAGCCTGGGTGAATACAGCGCGCTGGTCGCCGCTGGTAGCCTGGAGCTGGCCGACGCGGTCAAGCTCGTCGAGCGCCGTGGCCAGCTGATGCAGGAAGCCGTGCCGGCCGGGCAGGGCGCGATGGCCGCCATCCTCGGCCTGGAAGACGCCGATGTCGTCGCCATCTGTGCCGAAGCGGCCCAGGGCGAGGTGGTCAGTGCGGTCAACTTCAACTCCCCTGGCCAGGTGGTCATCGCCGGCGCCAAGGCCGCGGTCGATCGCGCCATCGAAGGCTGCAAGGCCCGTGGTGCCAAGCGCGCCCTGCCGCTGCCGGTCAGCGTGCCGTCGCACTGCGAACTGATGCGTCCGGCGGCCGAGCGTTTTGCCGAGTCGGTCAATGCCATCGCCTGGAAGGCCCCGCAGATCCCGCTCGTGCAGAACGTCAGCGCGGCGGTACCAGCTGATCTGGAAACCCTCAAGCGCGACCTGCTGGAGCAGCTGTACAAGCCGGTGCGCTGGGTCGAGTGCGTGCAGACCCTGGCCGCCAAAGACGCGGTGCAGTTGGTCGAGTGCGGTCCAGGCAAGGTGCTCGCGGGCCTCAACAAGCGTTGCGCCGACGGCGTCACCACCTACAATCTCAACACCCCGGATGCCGTCGCCGCCACCCGTGCGGCGCTGGCCTAATTAGGAGAGCTTGCATGAGTCTGCAAGGTAAAGTTGCGCTGGTCACTGGCGCCAGTCGTGGCATCGGCCAGGCCATTGCCCTGGAACTGGGTCGCCAGGGTGCTACCGTGATCGGTACCGCCACGTCCGCTTCCGGCGCAGAGCGTATCGCGGCCACTCTCAAGGAGCACGGCATCACCGGTACCGGTCTGGAACTGAACGTCACCAGCGCCGATTCGGTCAATGCGGTCCTGGCGACCATCACCGAGCAGTTCGGTGCGCCGGCGATCCTGGTCAACAACGCCGGTATCACTCGTGACAACCTGATGATGCGCATGAAGGATGACGAGTGGTTCGATGTCATCGACACCAACCTGAACAGCCTCTACCGTCTGTCCAAGGGTGTGCTGCGCGGCATGACCAAGGCACGCTGGGGTCGTATCATCAGCATCGGTTCGGTGGTCGGGGCCATGGGCAACGCCGGTCAGGCCAACTATGCCGCCGCCAAGGCCGGCCTCGAAGGCTTCAGCCGTGCGCTGGCCCGCGAAGTGGGTTCCCGTTCCATCACCGTCAACTCGGTCACTCCGGGCTTTATCGACACCGATATGACCCGCGAACTGCCTGAGGCGCAGCGTGAAGCGCTGCAGACGCAAATTCCGCTGGGCCGTCTGGGCCAGGCCGATGAGATCGCGAAAGTGGTCGCATTCCTGGCTTCCGACGGTGCGGCTTACGTGACCGGCGCAACCATTCCGGTCAACGGCGGGATGTATATGTAGTCAAATGTGACGGATTGTTTTAAAAAAATGTCATACGAGCTGACTAAAATCCGTTATAAAGCTGCAATCAAATTTCGGGGGAGTCGGCGGGTGTGATGAGGAGGGGCGCGTTGAGCTTGAAAAGCAGACGCCTTTCTATAAACTTACACACCGGCCAGCTGCCTGACATATGTCCATTAGGAGTGAAAACAAGGTATGAGCACCATCGAAGAACGCGTCAAGAAAATCGTTGCCGAGCAACTGGGCGTCAAGGAAGAAGAAGTGAAGCCAGAGTCTTCCTTCGTTGACGATCTGGGTGCCGATTCCCTTGACACCGTTGAGCTGGTGATGGCTCTGGAAGAGGAATTCGAAACCGAGATTCCTGACGAAGAAGCCGAGAAGATCACTACTGTTCAAGCTGCTATCGACTACGTCAACGCCAACCAGGCGTAAGACTTCATAGTCGTCGCTTCTTGTCAGGGAAAAACCGCACTGCCTTTACCGGCGTGCGGTTTTTTCTTTGCCAGAAGATGTAGACATATAGAAAAAGGAGAGCGCTGTGTCGCGTAGACGCGTCGTGGTCACCGGTATGGGTATGCTGTCGCCACTGGGTACCGATGTACCGAGCAGTTGGCAGGGCATTCTGGCTGGCCGCAGTGGCATCGGTCTGATCGAGCATACGGACCTTTCTGCCTACTCCACCCGTTTTGGCGGCTCGGTAAAGGGCTTTGACGTCGAGCAGTACCTGTCGCTCAAGGAAGCCCGCAAGCTCGATCTGTTCATCCAGTACGGCCTGGCGGCCGGTTTCCAGGCGGTGCGCAACGCCGGTCTGGAAGTCACCGACGCCAACCGCGAGCGTATCGGCGTGGCCATGGGCTCGGGTATCGGCGGCCTGACCAACATCGAAGAGACCAGTCGTACCTTGCACGAACAAGGTCCGCGGCGCATTTCGCCGTTCTTCGTGCCGGGTTCGATCATCAACATGATTTCCGGCTTCCTGTCCATCCACCTGGGTGTGCAGGGTCCCAACTATGCCATCGCCACCGCCTGCACCACCGGTACCCACTGTATCGGCATGGCGGCGCGCAACATTGCCTATGGCGAAGCCGACGTGATGATTGCCGGTGGTGCCGAGATGGCCGCCTGCGGCCTGGGCATGGGCGGTTTCGGCGCGTCCCGTGCGCTGTCGACCCGCAATGACGATCCGACCCGCGCCAGCCGTCCATGGGACAAGGGCCGCGACGGCTTCGTCCTGTCCGACGGCTCCGGTGCCCTGGTCCTCGAAGAGCTCGAGCATGCCAAGGCCCGTGGCGCGACCATCTATGCCGAGCTGGTCGGCTTCGGCATGAGCGGTGACGCCTACCACATGACCTCGCCACCCGAGGATGGCGCCGGCGCCGCGCGTTGCATGAGCAATGCCCTGCGCGACGCGCAGATCGATCCGAGCCAGGTCAACTACATCAACGCCCATGGCACCTCGACCCCGGCGGGCGACCTCGCCGAAGTCGCTGCGGTCAAGTCGGTGTTCGGCGAGCACGCCTACAAGCTGGCGGTCAGTTCCACCAAGTCCATGACCGGTCACCTGCTGGGTGCGGCGGGCGCGGTGGAAGCGATCTTCAGCGTCCTGGCGATCAACAGCCAGGTGGCGCCGCCGACCATCAATCTCGACGAGCCGGACGTCGGTTGCGACCTCGACTTCGTGGCTCACGAAGCGCGCAACATGCCGATCGACGTGGTGCTGTCCAACTCGTTCGGTTTTGGCGGTACCAACGGCTCGCTGGTGTTCCGTCGGTTCGCCGGCTGATGCAGGCCTGGGTCGATGGGCACAGCGCCGATACCCTGGCGCTGCAAAGCCGCGGCCTGGCGTATGGTGATGGTCTTTTCGAGACCGTCGCCGTCAACGCAGGGAAGCCGTCCCTGCTTGACTACCACCTTGATCGCCTGGCTCTGGGTTGCCGGCGCCTGGCGATCGAGGCCGATTTCCTGTTGATCCGCGAAGAGACCTGCCGTTATGCCGCTTTGCTCGGCGACGGCGTGCTCAAGCTGATCCTTACCCGTGGCGACAGCCAGCGTGGCTATGCCGCTGCCGCTGAGGCAACGCCGCGGCGTATCCTGCAGGGCAATCCCGCCCCCGTTTATCCCGCCGAACATGCCGAGCAGGGCGTACGTCTGTTCCCTTGCCGCACGCGCCTGGCCGAGCAGCCCCTGTTGGCAGGGCTCAAGCACCTCAATCGCCTGGAGCAGGTACTGGCCCGCGCCGAATGGCAGGGCACCGAGTACGCTGAAGGATTGATGCTGGATATGTCCGGCCGCGTCATCGAAGGGGTGTACAGCAACCTGTTCCTGGTCCGTGATGGTCAGTTGCTCACCGCTGACCTCGGGCGCTGCGGCGTGGCCGGGGTCATGCGTGCGGCGCTGCTGGACGCAGCCGCCCGCGAGGGAATCCCGTCCAGTGTCCGTGATCTGTCATTGGGCGACCTCGAGCAGGCGGATGAATTGTTTCTCTGCAACAGTGTCTATGGTGTCTGGCCGGTGCGTTCATTTGCATCGCTGAACTGGCCGCCGGGGCCTCTCACCCGTAAACTGCAGGCCATTGCCCGTACGCTACTGGATGCCTGATTTCGTGAGACGTAAATTGCTGCTGTTGCTGGAGATCGGCCTGATCCTGGCCGGCCTGGTGCTTGGGTATTGCGCGTGGAAAGTCAGCACGTCGGTGGAGCAGTCGTTGCACCTGTCCGGTGAGGAGCTGCTGGATGTCCCGACCGGCACCAATCCCAATCGCATGTTCTATCGCATGGAGAGCGACGGCCTGATCAAGGACGCGTTCTGGCTGCGCCTCTACTGGCGTTTCAACATGGCCAATGTCGCCCTGCATACTGGCGAATACCGCATGATCCCGGGCATGACCGTGCGCGACCTGTTCGACGACTGGCGGCGCGGCAACGTGGTGCAGTACAACCTGACCCTGGTCGAAGGCTGGACCTTCCGTCAGGTACGTGGTGCCCTGGCCAGGCATGACAAGATCAAGCAGACCCTGGTCGGCCTCAGCGATGCCGAGGTCATGGACAAGCTCGGGCACCCTACGGTGTTCCCGGAAGGGCGCTTCTTCCCCGATACCTACAAGTTTGTCCGCGGCATGACTGACGTCGAGCTGCTGCAGCAAGCCTACGCCCGTCTCGAGGAAGTGTTGGCCAAGGAATGGGCTGACCGCCCCGCCGAACTGCCGTACCGCGATCCTTACCAGGCGCTGATCATGGCGTCGCTGGTGGAGAAGGAGACCGGCGTACCGCAGGAGCGTGGGCAGATCGCCGGGGTCTTCGTCCGACGCATGCAGATCGGCATGATGCTGCAGACCGACCCGACGGTCATCTACGGCATGGGTGAGCGCTACAACGGCAAGATCACCCGTGCCGACCTGCGCGAATCGACACCTTACAACACCTATGTGATCTCTGGCCTGCCGCCGACGCCGATCGCCATGGTCGGTCGCGAGGCGATTCATGCCGCGCTCAATCCGACCCCGGGCAGCAGCCTGTATTTTGTCGCCCGCGGCGATGGCAGCCATGTGTTCTCCGACGATCTCGATGCACACAATTCGGCGGTCCGCGAATACCAGTTGAAACGCCGCGCGGACTACCGGTCCAGCCCGGCGCCGACCAGTGGCGCTGCGCCGATATCCCCAGAGGTGCAGATGCGGCAGGAGACGCCGGCCACCGAGAAGGATGTAGCTCCGGCAGATGCGGCCGAAGCGCCGGCCAGCGACGAGTCCCCCACGCAATGAATTTTTTCGAGGATGCTGAGTGAGCGGTTTGTTTATCACCCTGGAAGGTCCGGAAGGCGCGGGCAAGAGCACCAACCGTGACTATCTGGCCGGGCTTCTGCGTGATCGCGGCCTTGATGTCCTGCTGACCCGCGAGCCTGGGGGCACGCCATTGGCAGAACGTATCCGTGAACTGTTGCTGGCACCCAGCGAGGAACGCATGGATGCTGACACCGAGCTACTGCTGGTCTTCGCCGCCCGTGCCCAGCACCTGGCCGAGGTGATCCGCCCGGCCCTGGCCCGTGGCGCGGTGGTGCTGTGTGATCGTTTCACCGATGCCACCTATGCCTATCAAGGCGGTGGCCGGGGCCTGAGCATCGAGCGCATCGCTACCCTGGAGCGTTTCGTTCAGGATGGCCTGCAGCCGGACCTGACCCTGCTGTTCGATCTGCCGGTGGAGGTCGGCCTTTCCCGTGCCGCCGCCCGCGGCCGTCTGGACCGCTTCGAGCAGGAAGGCCAGGCCTTCTTCGAGGCTGTGCGCCAGGCCTATCTACAGCGGGCCAAGGCTGATCCGCAACGCTATCGCCTACTCGATGCGGCGCAGACGCTGACCTCGGTCCAGCAGTCTCTGGACGGCCTGGTCGGGCAGATCGTGGAGCGTTGCCGTGGCTGAGGCTTACCCGTGGCAGGCGACGCTCTGGCAGCAACTGGCCGGGCGCGCTCGCCATGCACATGCCTACCTGCTCCATGGCCCGCAGGGCATCGGCAAGCGGGCGATGGCCGGACGCCTGATGGCCCTGTTGCTGTGCCAGCGTCCCGAGACCTTGCAGGCCTGTGGCCAGTGCAAGTCCTGCCTGCTGCTGGCCGCCGGTAGCCACCCGGACAACTACATCCTGGAGCCGGAAGAGGCAGACAAGCCGATCAAGGTCGACCAGGTGCGTGACCTGGTCGGTTTCGTCACCCAGACTGCCCAGCTCGGCGGACGCAAGGTGGTGTTGATAGAGCCCGTCGAGGCGATGAACGTAAACGCAGCCAACGCCTTGCTCAAGAGCCTCGAAGAGCCGTCCGGCGATACCGTGCTGCTGCTGGTCAGCCACCAGCCGAGTCGGTTGCTGCCGACCATCAAGAGCCGTTGCCAGCAGATTGCCTGCCCGCAGCCGCAGGAGGCGCAGAGCCTGGCCTGGCTAGTGTCAGCGTTGCCGGACTGCGACGAGCAGGAGCGTGCCGAGTTGCTGAGCCTGGCGGCCGGTTCGCCACTGATGGCGGTCAACCTGCAGGCGCAGGGCGTGCGCCAGCACCGTGCGCAGGTAGTCGACGGGGTCAAGAAGCTGCTCAAGCAGCAGCAATCCCCCAGTCAGCTCGCCGAGGCCTGGAAGGATGTTTCCCTGCTGCACCTGTTCGACTGGTTCTGCGACTGGTCGAACCTGATCCTGCGTTACCAGCTGACCCAGGATGAAGAGGGCCTCGGCCTGGCTGACATGCGCAAGGTAGTACAGTACCTCGCGCAGAAAACCCCGCAGGGCAAGGTCCTGGAAATCCAGGACTGGATCCTCGACCAGCGCCAGAAGGTGCTCGGCAAGGCCAATCTCAATCGCGCGTTGCTGATTGAAGCCTTGCTCGGCTCCTGGGCCTTGTTGCCGGGTCAGCGCTGAGGCGCTGGCCGTTTCATTTCTCACTCAGATCAAAATCCCGCCATGCTCGTAGATTCCCATTGCCACCTCGACCGTCTTGACCTCACCGCCCACGATGGCTCCCTCGATGCCGCGCTGAATGCGGCACGGGCTCGGGGGGTAGGGCATTTCCTGTGTATCGGCGTTAGCGCCGATAACGCGGCGCAGGTCAAGGCGCTGGCCGAACGCTACGCGGATGTCGACTGCTCGGTGGGCGTCCACCCCCTGGACCTCGCCCCGGGCGCCGAGCCGGCAATCGATTGGCTGCTGCAGGAACTGAACCATCCTAACGTGGTGGCCATTGGCGAGACCGGCCTGGACTACCATTACGAGCCGGAAGCTGCGGAATTGCAGCAGGCCTCGTTCCGTCTGCACCTGGAGGCCGCGAGGATCACTGGCAAGCCGGTGGTTATCCACACCCGTGCGGCACGGGCCGACACCCTGGCGCTGCTGCGTGATGCGGCCCTGCCACAGGCGGGCGTGCTGCATTGCTTCACCGAAGACTGGGACATGGCCAAGGCCGCGCTGGATCTCGGCTACTACATCTCGCTGTCGGGCATTGTCACCTTCCGCAATGCCGACGCCTTGCGCGACGTGGCGCGTCAGGTGCCGGCCGATCGCCTGCTGGTGGAAACCGACTCGCCGTACCTGGCGCCGATTCCCCACCGGGGTAAGCCGAACCTGCCGGAATACGTGCGGGATGTCGCCGAATTCATCGCCCTGGTGCGGGGCGAGCGCTACGAGCAACTGGCCGAGCGCACCACTGACAACTTCCGTCGCCTGTTCCCTCTGGCGCGGGTGCGTCAGGCCTGAGCCCGGCGTGCGGGCAAAAAAAACCCGGGTTCTGGGGGGGGAATCCGGGTTAAGACCATTAGGAGTAAAACAAAGGCGAACATTCCTTGATCACCTTTATTGGCGCGACACTTGGGGGGGTATGTCCCGCCAACAATTCAAGTATTAATCAGGATCGATCAGCTTCCAGCGCCCTTTGCTCGTTTTTTAAACAGATTTGGAATACGCCCGCGGCTGTTGAGCACTCATCGCTCTGCAATTTCCGTGACTAAGAAGAATATCTCGGCGATCAAGCGGCGTTCGGTGGCGATGTACGGGGAAAACCTCGCGCCGGAGCATTCTGGAATGAAAATCAGCCGCGCCTCGCCTTGCCGGCGGGGTGGTCGGTGCGAGGCAGGTCACAGGATGAAAGCGTCAGGAAGCTTCGACATGGTTGGATGATCCGTGCATTTTGCCGCAAGTTAGGCATAATACTTGGCTTCGATTTTGATCCAGACCTTCTTATGCAGAAAGAACCTCGCAAGGTCCGTGAATTTCGTCGCCGTGAGCAAGAGATTCTCGATACCGCACTCAAGCTGTTTCTCGAACAGGGTGAAGACAGCGTCACCGTCGAGATGATCGCTGATGCTGTGGGTATCGGCAAAGGCACGATCTACAAGCATTTCAAGTCCAAGGCGGAGATCTACCTGCGCTTGATGCTCGACTACGAGCGGGATTTGAACCAGCTCCTGCACTCCGCCGATGTCGATCGTGACAAGGAAGCCCTGTCACGCGCCTACTTCGAATTCCGCATGCGCGATCCACAGCGTTATCGGCTGTTTGATCGCCTGGAAGAAAAGGTGGTCAAAGGCCATCAGGTGCCGGACATGGTCGAGGAGTTGCACAAGATCCGTGCCTCGAACTTCGACCGCCTGACCTTGCTGATCAAGGGACGCATCAGCGAAGGCAAGCTCGAGGACGTGCCGCCGTACTTCCACTACTGCGCCGCCTGGGCCCTGGTGCACGGCGCCGTGGCGCTGTACCACTCGCCGTTCTGGAGCAATGTCCTGGAAGACCAGGAAGGCTTCTTCCAGTTCCTGATGGACATTGGCGTGCGCATGGGCAACAAGCGCAAGCGCGACCCGGAGCCATCCGCCAGCTGATATCCGCTGGCGACACCAGCGCTACTGGACGCGACGGCGCAGGAATATACTTTGGAGATGAGGCTTGCAAAAACCTGATTTTTGAGTCAGGTTTTGCCGGCCCGATTCATCCATGCCGGAGTTTTCCATGATCGTCGATCGTCAAGGCAGGCGTTTTCGCAATCTGCGTGTCAGCCTTACCGCCGCCTGCAACTATGCGTGCACCTACTGCGTGCCCGATGGCAAGCGGCTGGTCGCGGCTCAGGACGAACTCTCCGCCGAGGCCTTGGCCCGCGGCGTGGCCTATCTGATCGAGTCCGCCGGCATCGAGCGCCTGCGGGTTACCGGTGGCGAGCCGCTGGTCAGCCCCAAGCTGGAAACCTTCCTCAAGACCGTCGCCGGGCTCGGCCTTGATGACATCAGCTTGACCACTAATGGCCAGTTGCTCGCACGCAAGCTGCCGCTGCTGCGGGACGTCGGTATTCGTCGCCTCAATGTCTCCCTCGACACCCTTGATCCCCAGGCCTTCCGCAGCATTGCCCGTGGTGGCGACCTGGCTACCGTACTGGACGGCATGGCCCAGGCTGCGGCGGCGGGGATGAAGATCAAGGTCAACATGGTGCCTATGCGCGGGCAGAATCTCGACCAGGTCCTGCCGCTGCTGGGGTACTGCCTGGAGCATGGCTACGAGCTGCGCTTCATCGAGCTGATGCGCATGGGTCACCTGGCAAAAGACAACAACCAGTTCCTGCAGCAGTTCGTTGGTCTCGAACAACTGCTGCAGGTGATCGGCGAACGCTACGAATACGCCCAGGCCGAGGCGCCGATCGATGCCACCGCGCTGCGCTACCGGATTCCGGGCCAGGGTTGTTTCGGGGTGATTGCCAACGAGAGCGTGCCGTTCTGCCGCACTTGCTCGCGCCTGCGCCTGTCGTCCACCGGCTGGCTGCATGGTTGCCTGTCGTCGAGCAATCGCCATTACATCGGCGACCTGCTCGATCTCCCGCGCCATCAGGCGCTGCCAGCCCTTCAGGGTCTACTGGTCAAGGCCCTCGGTGACAAGCAGAGCGTGGCCTTCTCTGGTGGCGCCACGGTGATGAAGATCATCGGCGGCTGACCCGCGAAGCTGGCGCAGAACCTGCATCCAAGGGCTGTTCGCCGGTTTTCCGTCGCCGGCCTCTGGAGGAAAGATGCGTAGCCTGGTTCTGCTGCTGGCGTTCATAGCGCTGGGTGGCTGCATGAATGTCAGCGATATGGGCGAAGGTGCCCGCTATCACATGAGCGACGCCGGTCTGCTCGATCACAGCAGCACCCAGCGCTCGATGTCGCTGCGCCTGCAGCCTGACTCCTTCATATTCATCGCCCAGGGCGCCTTCGCGCCACCTGGCCGGGCCAATCCGCGGCCGAACGTGGTGGCCGAGGAGGCGTTCAAGGGCTTCGTCGAGTACTTCCCTCTGGTGCGCCGCGCCGAAGGTCCGATCGGCTTGGAAGAGGCGCTGGCGCAAGCCCGTTCCTATGGTGCTCACTACCTCTTGTACACTCGTTTCGCCAAGGCGGACGACCGCATCGGCAACGGCGATGAATGGTATGACGAGCAGGCCGTGGACCGCCTGGGGATCGACACCGGGACCATCCAGCTGATGCTGATCGAAACCAATACCCGCTACTTGATCGACACCGCACGCATCCACAGCCGCGGCGGATTGCTGACGTTCCATGACAACAAGCCGGAGGATTTGCTCGGTCCGCCCCTGGAGGACTACGCTCGTACGCTTCTGGGCATGAGTCGCTAAGGACGCAAGGCAATGGTTGATACGGGCAAGGCCAACGATCTGCTAGCGCAGATCCCCAGGGTGGAGAAGGGCTTGCCGCCCGTTCACCTGTGGAATCCGGATTTCTGTGGCGATATCGACATGCGTATCGCCCGCGATGGTACCTGGTACTACCTGGGCACGCCGATCGGGCGCAAGCCCATGGTGCGCCTGTTCTCCACCATCATTCGCCGCGATGGCGACGACTACTTCCTGGTCACGCCGGTGGAGAAGGTCGGGATCAAGGTGGATGACGCGCCGTTCGTGGCGGTGAGCGTGGAGGTGCAGGGGGAGGGCGAGCAGCAGGTGCTGGCGTTCACCAGCAATGTCGAGGACCGGGTCGAGGCCGGGCCCGAGCATCCGCTGCGTTTCGTGATCGATCCGCAGACCCAGGAGCCGTCGCCCTACGTGCACATGCGCGCCAACCTTGAGGCGCTGATTCACCGCAATGTGTTCTACCAGCTGGTGGACCTGGCGGTTTCGCGGGAGATCGATGGCGAGGAGTGGCTGGGGGTATGGAGCTCGGGAGAGTTCTACCCGATCGGGCGGCTTTGAGCTGCAAGCCGTAGGTTTCAAGCTGCAAGGAAAAGCGATTGCGCCACTGACTGCTTTTTCTTGCAGCTTGAAACTTGCAGCTTGTGGCTGAAATAAAAAACCTCCAGTGCTTGCGCATCTGGAGGTTTTCAATATTTGGCTCCGCGACCTGGACTCGAACCAGGGACCCAATGATTAACAGTCATTTGCTCTACCGACTGAGCTATCGCGGAATCTGGGGCGTATCTTACTGATTCCCAAGGGGAAGTCAAGCTTCCCCTTGGGAATTGTCGCTTACAGCACTTCGACGATGGCTTTGGTCACCACGTGAATGTTGCTCTGGTTCAGCGTGGCCACGCAGATGCGGCCAGTATCCAGGGCGTAGATGCCGTATTCGTTCTTCAGGCGGGCCACTTGCTCAACGCTCAGACCCGAGTAAGAGAACATGCCGCGCTGACGACCGACGAAGCTGAAATCACGCTTGGCGCCGTATTCGGCCAGCAGGTCGACCATCTGCTTGCGCATGCCGTGGATGCGGCCGCGCATCTCGCCCAGCTCGGTTTCCCACATCTGACGCAGCTCAGCGCTGTTCAGGACGGCAGCGACGATGCTGGCGCCATGGGTCGGCGGGTTGGAGTAGGTGGTGCGGATCACGCGCTTGACCTGGGACAGCACGCGGGCGCTTTCTTCCTTGGCACTGGTGACGATCGACAGGGCACCGACGCGTTCGCCGTACAGCGAGAACGACTTGGAGAACGAGCTGGACACGAAGAACTCCAGGCCCGACTCGGCGAACAGGCGTACGGCGAAGGCGTCTTCGGCGATACCGTCGCCGAAGCCCTGGTAGGCCATGTCGAGGAACGGCACGTGACCCTTGGCCTTGACCACCTCGAGGACGTTCTTCCAGTCCGCCAGGCTCAGGTCGACGCCGGTCGGGTTATGGCAGCAGGCGTGCAGGACGATGATCGAACCCGATGGCAGGTTGTTCAGGTCTTCCAGCATGCCGGCGCGGTTCACGTCGTTGCTTGGTGCGTCGTAGTAGCGGTAGTTCTGCACCGGGAAACCGGCGGTTTCGAACAGGGCGCGGTGGTTTTCCCAGCTCGGGTCGCTGATGGCGACAACGGCGTTCGGCGACAGCTGCTTGAGGAAATCGGCACCGATCTTCAGGGCGCCGGTACCACCGACCGCCTGCACGGTGACCACGCGGCCTTCGGCCAGCAGTGGCGACTCGGCACCGAACAGCAGTTTCTGTACGGCCTGGTCGTAGGCAGCGATGCCGTCGATCGGCAGGTAACCGCGGGAAGCGTGCTGGGCGGCACGTTGGGTTTCGGCTTCGATGACCGCACGCAGCAGTGGGATGCGTCCTTCTTCGTTGCAGTAAACGCCTACGCCGAGGTTGACTTTCTCGGTGCGGGTGTCGGCGTTGAATGCTTCGTTGAGGCCCAGAATGGGATCGCGTGGTGCCAGCTCGACAGCGGAAAACAGGCTCATTATTACCTTGGCTCTGAATGGAGGGTGAGTAGGGTTCGCACGCTCCAGCCGAATGCACTAGAGCGGTGCACAAACGGGGAGTCAGTATAGTGATACCGACCGGTCACGGCGACAGTCTGCCGCAGCTTTTCCCGCTGTTTGCGGGAATATTTTTCGACCGTTAGTCGAATCTTTCAGTCAACAGTAGGAAATCCGACGCGCGCTGGGTTGAAACTGGCGTAGGACGCCTTTAATTGGGTATAACTACTGTCTAAAAATACAGTTGCCCTGTATCCGCACTTCTCCAGAGGTCCGTCATGTCCGAGTTCCAGCTCGTCACCCGTTTCCAGCCTGCCGGCGACCAGCCGGAAGCCATCCGCCTGATGGTCGAAGGCATCGAGGCGGGGCTGGCGCACCAGACCCTGCTTGGCGTGACCGGTTCGGGCAAGACCTTCAGTATCGCCAACGTGATCGCCCAGGTGCAGCGCCCGACCCTGGTGCTGGCGCCGAACAAGACCCTGGCCGCGCAGCTGTACGGCGAGTTCAAGGCGTTCTTCCCCAACAACGCGGTGGAGTACTTCGTTTCCTACTACGACTACTACCAGCCGGAAGCCTACGTGCCATCGTCCGACACCTTCATCGAGAAGGATGCCTCGATCAACGACCATATCGAGCAGATGCGCCTGTCGGCGACCAAGGCGCTGCTGGAGCGGCGCGACGCGATCATCGTCACCACGGTGTCGTGCATCTATGGCCTGGGCAGCCCCGAGACCTACCTGAAGATGGTCCTGCACGTCGACCGCGGCGACAAGCTCGACCAGCGCGCCCTGCTGCGGCGTCTGGCCGACCTGCAGTACACCCGCAACGAGATGGATTTCGCCCGTGCCACCTTCCGCGTGCGCGGCGATGTGATCGACGTGTTCCCGGCAGAATCGGACCTGGAAGCGATCCGCATCGAGCTGTTCGACGACGAGGTGGAGAACATTGCCGCCTTCGACCCGCTCACCGGCGAGGTGATCCGCAAGCTGCCGCGGTTCACCTTCTATCCCAAGAGCCACTACGTCACCCCGCGGGAAACCCTGCTGGAGGCGGTGGACGGGATCAAGGACGAGCTCAAGGACCGCCTGGAGTACCTGCACAAGGCCAACAAGCTGGTGGAGGCACAGCGTCTGGAGCAGCGCACCCGTTTCGATCTGGAGATGATCCTCGAGTTGGGCTACTGCAACGGCATCGAGAACTACTCGCGCTACCTCTCTGGCCGCCCGGCGGGCGCGCCGCCGCCGACCCTCTACGACTACCTGCCGCCGGACGCGCTGCTGGTGATCGACGAATCCCATGTCAGCGTTCCGCAGGTGGGAGCGATGTACAAGGGGGACCGTTCGCGCAAGGAAACCCTGGTGGAATACGGTTTCCGCCTGCCGTCGGCGCTGGATAACCGGCCGATGCGCTTCGACGAATGGGAAAGCGTCAGCCCGCAGACCATCTTCGTTTCCGCCACGCCTGGGCCCTATGAAGGCGAGCACGCCGGCCGTGTGGTCGAGCAGGTGGTACGGCCAACCGGCCTTGTGGACCCGCAGGTGGAGATCCGTCCGGCGCTGACCCAGGTCGACGACCTGCTCTCGGAAATCCGCAAGCGCGTTGCGGTAGAGGAGCGGGTACTGGTCACCACCCTGACCAAGCGTATGGCCGAGGACCTCACCGATTACCTGGCCGACCACGATGTGCGGGTGCGCTACCTGCACTCGGACATCGACACGGTGGAGCGGGTCGAGATCATCCGCGACCTGCGCCTCGGCACCTTCGACGTTCTGGTGGGGATCAACCTGCTACGCGAGGGCCTGGACATGCCCGAAGTGTCGCTGGTGGCCATCCTCGATGCGGACAAGGAAGGTTTCCTGCGTTCCGAACGTTCGCTGATCCAGACCATCGGCCGGGCTGCGCGCAATCTCAATGGCCGGGCCATCCTGTATGCCGACCAGATGACCGGCTCGATGCAGCGGGCGATCGACGAGACCGAGCGGCGACGCGAGAAGCAGATCGCCTTCAACGCCGCCAACGGCATCGTGCCCAAGGGTGTGGTCAAGGACATCACCGACATCATGGAAGGCGCCAATGTGCCCGGCTCGCGCAGCAAGAAGCGCAAGGGTATGGCCAAGGCGGCGGAGGAGAGTGCCCGCTACGAGGCGGAACTGCGCTCGCCGGCGGAGATCACCAAGCGTATCAAGCAGTTGGAAGAGAAAATGTTCCAGCTGGCGCGGGACCTGGAGTTCGAGGCGGCGGCGCAGATGCGCGACGAGATCGCCAAGTTGCGCGAGAAGCTGATTACTGCCTGAAGTTCTTTATTGCTCTTGAGGGCCTCATCGCTGGCTTGCCAGCGATGAGGCCTTGAAGGTCAATGCGCCTCTCCAGCCTTGAGCCCCTGCGGCAGCTTCCGGGTCATCAACACTGCAATCATGCTGATCGCCAGCCCGATCCCGACAAAGTGAAAGGCGTCGTTGTACGCCATGATCAGTGCCTGCTGATGAGTGATCTCGCTCAATCGCCCCAGCGCCGCGCCATCACCGCCCAGCTTCTCCGCCAGTTGCCCCAGGCGTTCCGCCACCTGCGGATTGGTCGGCACCACCGCTTCGCGCAGATAGTCGAAATACACCTTGGTCCGCGCATCCAGCAGCGTGGCCAGCAAGGCGATACCAATGGCCCCGCCAAGGTTGCGCAGGATATTGAACAGGCTCGACGCCGACCCCGCATCCTGCGGCTGGATGTAGGCGGTGGCGATCAGCGAGATGGTTACCATGATCATCGGCTGCCCCAGGGCACGAATGATCTGGATGTTGTTGAACTGCGCCCCGGCAAAGTCCGGATTGAGTACCCCGGAGCTGAAGCTGGCGAAGCCGAACAGGCCAAAGCCCAGCGCACATAGCACCTTTGGCGGAATCACCTTCATCAGCTTGGGCACCAGCGGAATCAGGAACAGCTGCGGAATGCCCATCCACATGATCACCTCGCCGATCTGCAGGGCGTTGTAGTTCTGGATCTGCGCCAGGTACAGCGGTAGCAGGTAGATCGAGCCATACAGGCCGACGCCCATGCCCAGGCTGGCGATGCTCGACAGGCCGAAGTTGCGGTTGCTCAGGATGCGCAGGTTGATCAGCGGATTGGGCTTGGACAATTGCAGAATGACGAAGGTGATCAGGCTGACCAGGGCGATGCTGCCCAGGCCGACAATCAGGTTCGATTCCAGCCAGTCCTTGCGATGTCCTTCTTCGAGAAACACCTGCAAGCAGCCCAGGCCGATGCCGAGGGTGACGATACCGGCGTAGTCGGTGCTTTTCAGCAGTTCCCAGTGCGCTTCCTTCTTCTCCAGCCCGTAGAGCAGGCCGGCGATCATGATCAGGCCGGGCGGGATATTGATATAGAAGATGTACTCCCAGCCCCAGTTCTCCGTAAGCCAACCACCCAGGGCGGGGCCGATGGACGGGGCAAAGGTGGCGGTCATGGCGAACATCGCCATGCCCTTGGCGCGGTGGTGTTCCGGCAGCTTTATCAGGGTCAGGGTGAATGCCAGCGGAATCAGCGCGCCGCCGGTGAAGCCCTGCATGGCGCGGAAGGCGATCATGCTTTCCAGGTTCCAGGCCATGGAGCAGAGCAGAGAGGAGGCGAGGAAGCCCAGCGATACCCATACCGCCAGGCGTCGCGCCGAAAGCAACTGCACCAGCCAGGCGGTGAGGGGGATCATGATGATCTCGGCCACCAGGTACGAGGTGGAAATCCACGAGCCTTCCTCCAGGGTCGCCGACAGCGCGCCCTGGATGTCCTTGAGCGAGGAGTTGGTGATCTGGATGTCGAGCACGGCCATGAAGGCGCCGAGCATCGCGCTCATCACTGCGATCCAGTCGCGCCGGCTTGGTTCGCCGGCGGGACGGATCAGTTGGTCACCGGCCATCGCTGCGCAGATCGACGGTGGCGGTGACCGACATGCCCGGACGGATGCGACCATGCAGCGGGTTGTCGGCGCTGAAGGTCAGCTTTACCGGAATTCGCTGTACGACCTTGGTGAAGTTGCCGGTGGCATTGTCCGGTGGCAGCAGGCTGAACTGCGCACCGGAGGCGGCGAACAGGCTGTCGACGCGGCCTTCGATCGGCGTGTCGGGGTAGCTGTCGAACACCAGTTCGGCGCGCTGGCCGGGCTGCATCTTGCCGATCTGGGTTTCTTTGAAGTTGGCCTGGACCCAGATGTCCTCGTCCGGGACGATGGACATCAGGTAGGCGCCGTTCTGCACGTATTGGCCGTCGCGGGCGGCGCGCTGGCCGATCATGCCGCTGATCGGCGCGTGGATTTCGCTGCGGGTCAGGTTCAGCTCGGCCTGGGCCAGGTCGGTGCGGGCGGTGGCGATCTGCGCGTCGAGGCGCTTGAGTTCGGCTTCCAGTGCGCTGACCTGCTGGCGCTGGCCCTGCAGGTCGGCCTGGGCCTTGCTGACCTGGGAGCGGGCGACATTGTTTTCCGCGGACAGGGTGGTGACCCGTTCCTCGGAAACGAAGCCCGGCTTGCGCAGGGCCTGGGCACGATTGAGGTCGAGCTGGGCGCGACCGAGGGTGGCCTGGCTGGCGGACACCTCGGCCTGGCCGGCGGCGATCAGGCTGGATTGCTGGGTCAGGCGGCTTTCCGCCTGCAGGCGCTCGGCCTGGCGGGTATCCAGGGTGGCGCGGGCGCGTTCGACGGCGAAGCGGAAGTCGTCGCCTTCCAGGCGCACCAGCAGGTCGCCCTTGCTCACATGCTGGTTGTCCTGCACCAGGACGGCATCGATGCGCGCGCTCAGCTGGCTGGACACTCGGGTGATCTCGCCCTGCACGTAGGCATTGTCGGTGCTTTCATAGAAGCGACCCTTGAAGTACCAGTGGGCGAAGAAGCCAAGTGAAACCAGGACAACCAAAAGAAGAAAAATCAGCAGGCGGCGCTTGAGTTGGGCAGGCATAAGGACGATCGTTCCAGAAATGTAACCAAATTTAACAAATTTTGGATCCGCCGGCGCAAGTGACGATCGCGCCCATTACTGGAGCCCGGCGCCTGCTCCCTGTTAACATCCCGGCTTTGTTTCACCTCTTGTTCGAGACTCTCATGACCACCGTTCGCACGCGCATCGCGCCTTCGCCTACCGGCGATCCCCACGTCGGCACCGCCTACATCGCCCTGTTCAACTACTGCTTTGCCAAGCAGCACGGCGGTGAGTTCATCCTGCGTATCGAAGATACCGACCAGTTGCGTTCGACCCGCGAATCCGAACAACAGATCTTCGACGCCCTGCGCTGGCTCGGCATCGAATGGGCCGAAGGCCCGGATGTCGGCGGTCCGCACGGCCCGTACCGGCAGAGCGAGCGGGGTGAGATCTACAAGGAATACGCCCAGCAACTGGTCGACCTGGGTCATGCCTTCCCGTGCTTCTGCACCGCCGAAGAGCTGGACCAGATGCGTGCCGAGCAGATGGCCCGCGGCGAGACCCCGCGCTACGACGGTCGCGCGTTGCTGCTGTCGGCCGAGGAAGTCCAGCGCCGCCTGGCCGCCGGCGAGCCTCACGTGATCCGCATGAAGGTGCCGAGCGAAGGCGTCTGCGTGGTCCCGGACATGCTCCGTGGCGACGTCGAGATCCCGTGGGACCGCATGGACATGCAGGTGCTGATGAAGACCGACGGCCTGCCGACCTACTTCCTGGCCAACGTGGTCGACGACCACCTGATGGGCATCACACACGTCCTGCGCGGCGAAGAGTGGCTGCCCTCGGCGCCCAAGCTGATCAAGCTGTACGAATACTTCGGCTGGGAGCAGCCCAAGCTGTGCTACATGCCGCTGCTGCGCAACCCGGACAAGAGCAAGCTGTCCAAGCGCAAGAACCCGACTTCGGTGACCTTCTACGAGCGCATGGGCTTCATGCCGGAAGCCATGCTCAACTACCTGGGCCGCATGGGCTGGTCGATGCCGGACGAGCGCGAGAAGTTCTCCCTGGCCGAGATGGTCGAGCACTTCGACCTGTCCCGCGTGTCCCTGGGCGGGCCGATCTTCGACATCGAGAAGCTGTCCTGGCTCAACGGCCAGTGGCTGCGCGACCTGCCGGTGGAAGAGTTCGCCGCGCGGGTACAGAAGTGGGCATTCAACAGCGACTACATGATGAAGATCGCCCCGCACGTGCAGGGCCGGGTGGAAACCTTCAGCCAGATCGCCCCGCTGGGCGGCTTCTTCTTCGAAGGGGCGCTGAAGCTGGACGCGAAACTGTTCGAGCACAAGAAGCTGTCCGCCGACCAGGTGCGCCAGGTCATGCAACTGATCCTGTGGAAGCTGGAGAGCCTGCGCCAGTGGGAAAAAGAGCGCATTACCGCGGTCATCCAGGCCGTGGTCGAGGCCCTGGAGCTGAAGCTGCGTGATGCCATGCCGCTGATGTTCGCCGCGATCACCGGCCAGGCCAGCTCGGTCTCGGTGCTCGACGCCATGGAAATCCTCGGCCCGGACCTGACCCGCTATCGCCTGCGCCAGGCCCTGGACCTGCTGGGCGGCGTCTCGAAGAAAGAAAACAAGGAATGGGAGAAGCTGCTGGGCACCATCGCCTGACAGCCGACGCCTGTTTTTTCGCGGGGCGAATCCGCTGCCTGAGGCTCTGTGCCGGGGCAGGGGGTTCGCCCCGCGGCATTTCCGGGCCCTGCGCGGGAGCGTCAATCCCCCGCAAATACGGGGCTTTTGCCAGGGGAGGGCGGTAAGTGATTGTTATCTGGGAAAAATTTTTTGAATTTTGTTGAAAATATATTTGACAGGTCTGCAATCCGATCTTAATATGCGCCCCGTCCACAGCGATGAACGAAAACGAAACGCGAAGCACCCAGCCAAGCGGATCAAGTTCAAAGCGACATTGTGGGGCTATAGCTCAGCTGGGAGAGCGCCTGCATGGCATGCAGGAGGTCAGCGGTTCGATCCCGCTTAGCTCCACCAAATTCCAGATCGGCAGTCAATTCCAGCGACTGCGGTCAGATCGGTTCGAAGAACCGGTCAATGGTAGAAGGGTTGCGTCCCCTTCGTCTAGTGGCCTAGGACACCGCCCTTTCACGGCGGTAACAGGGGTTCGAGTCCCCTAGGGGACGCCAGTTTTGCACAAGCGATGTCGAAAGAGGTCGCTGGGCCGAGAGGCTAGAAATCCGGGGCTATAGCTCAGCTGGGAGAGCGCCTGCATGGCATGCAGGAGGTCAGCGGTTCGATCCCGCTTAGCTCCACCAATTCCGCCAGGATTCGTGAAAACGGATCTGCACGAAGGTTACAAGTCCCCTTCGTCTAGTGGCCTAGGACACCGCCCTTTCACGGCGGTAACAGGGGTTCGAGTCCCCTAGGGGACGCCATTTTATCCGCTCTGCGGAATTTCAAGGCTCATTCGATTATTGAATGAGCCTTTTGTTTTTTCCCTCGAAAAAGTTTTTTGCCCTGGCGCGACAAGCGGCCGGGCAAAAGGCTTGCCTTTAAATATTATGAGCATAATATTACCTCCATAATATTTTCAGGTGCCTGCCATGAGCGACAAGAAAGCCAAGACCCGTGAACGCATTCTCGATGCCGCCCGCTGCGCGCTGGTGCAGCACGGTCCTGCGGATCCCAGCGTCAACCAGGTGATGAACGCCGCCGGCCTGACCGTCGGTGGCTTCTACGCGCACTTCGAGAGCAAGGACGCGCTGATGCTGGAAGCCTTCCGCGAACTGCTCGGCGAGCGTCGCGCCTTGCTGGCCCAGGTCGACCCGGCGCTGGATGGCCAGGCCCGTCGCGCGCTGGTGGCGGCGTTCTACCTGTCGCGCAAGCACCGTGATTCCACCGAGGGCGCCTGTCCGTTGCCCAGCGCACTGAGCGAGATGACCCGCCTGCCGGATGCCTTCCGCGAAGTGCTCGCCGAGCACATCGAACTGATGGCCGCGGCGCTGGTAGACAGTCCCGAGGACGCCGACAAGTTCTTCGCCGACCTCGCCCTGATGGTCGGCGGCCTGGCCCTGGCCCGGGCCCTGGGCACCGATGAGCTTTCCGACCGCATTCTGCGTGCCGCCAAGACGGCGGTGATCTGATCCACCCCACTGGAGCGAAGCGATGAATACCTTGAGCTGGATTCGTGGCGTCAACGGCACCCTGGGGCGGCTGATCCCTGGGCATATCGCCAGCAAGATGCACCGGGCGTTCACCACGCCCTACACCCAGCCACCGCGGGACTGGGAACTGCCGGTGCTGGCGCGGGCCGAG
The DNA here is from genome assembly GCF_059379395.1 of Pseudomonas sp. Con_6. NCBI lineage: Bacteria > Pseudomonadati > Pseudomonadota > Gammaproteobacteria > Pseudomonadales > Pseudomonadaceae > Pseudomonas > Pseudomonas sp. Con_6. The sequence continues at coordinate 1,970,609 of NZ_CM182011.1, forward strand.
CGCATCACCCTGCGCTTCGGGCTGTCCGCCCTGCGTTGGGGGCAGGGTCCGACGGTGCTGCTGATGCATGGCTGGGAAGGCCGGCCGACACAATTCGCGAGTCTGATCGACGCGCTGGTAGAGGCCGGCTACACCGCCGTGGCCCTGGACGGTCCGGGTCACGGGCGTTCGCCCGGTGACGAGGCGCATGTCGGCCTGTTCGCCCGGGCCATGCTGGAAGCTGCTGCCGAGTTGCCGCCACTGAAGGCGGTGATCGGTCACTCCATGGGCGGCGCCAGCCTGTTGCTCGCCTTGCAGTGGGGCCTGCGGGCCGAAGCCGTGGTCAGCATCGCTGCGCCATCGCGCCTGCTGGGCGTTGTGCGCGGTTTCGCCCGGCGCCTGAACCTGCCGCCACGGGCGCGGGCGGCGTTCATTCGCAAGGTCGAGCGGGACGTGGGCGTGGCCATCGAGCACCTGGATGTCAGCGGCTACCAGCTGGACCTGCCTGGCCTCATCGTGCACGCCAAGGATGACCAGTTGGTGCCAGCCGGCGAAGCGCAACTGATCCACGACGCCTGGTTCGACAGCCGTCTGCTGATGCTGGAGGAGGGGGGGCACCAGCGCGTGCTGTCCGACCCGCGTGTGGTGAGCGGGGTGCTCGACCTGCTGCAGCGCAGCGCCACGCCGGTGCGCCAATCGGCGTAAGCATCCGTTACACTCATGCCCGTTCATCACACAGGGGAGCGGGCATGAGCTGGGATCTGGCAACGCCATTCGTCATCGACCTGCGGGTCGCTGCCGAGGATATCGACGGGCTGGGGCACGCCAACAACGCGGTCTACGTCACCTGGCTGGAGCGCTGTGCCTGGCGCCATTCCCAGCGACTGGGGCTGGACCTGGTCGAATACCGTCGCCTTGACCGGGCCATGGCCGTGGTCCGGCATGAAATCGACTACCTGGCCAGTGCCTACGAAGACGACGAGCTGCAACTGGCGACCTGGATCGTCGACTGGGACCAGCGCCTGAAGATGACCCGACGCTTCCAGCTGGTGCGCCCGAGTGACGGCACCACGCTGCTGCGGGCCCAGACCACCTTCGTCTGCATCGAGTTGTCCACAGGCAAGCCCAAGCGCATGCCGCAGGAGTTTCTGGAGGGTTACGGGCAGGCGCTGCTGGAGAAGCAGGCGTGATTCGCCAGGCGCTGGAGGGTGACGAAGCTGCGGTGCATGCGGTGGTGCAGGCGGCTTACCTGCCTTATGTCGACAGCATCGGTGTCCGTCCGGGGCCGCTGGATGACGATTATGCCGACCTGGTTCACCAGCGGCAGGTCTGGTTGCTGGAGGATGCACAGCGGGTTTGTGCCGTGCTGGTGCTCTGCCCCGAGCCTGAAGCGATGCTGCTGTCCAATGTGGCCGTGGATCCCGCCTGTCAGGGGCGGGGTTTCGGCCGGCAACTTGTCGACTTTGCCGAAGTCCGCGCCCGTGAAGCCGGGTTCTCGTTGATTCGCCTGTACACCAATGCCGCCATGAGCGGGAACATGGCGCTCTACCAGCGCTTGGGTTACCGCGAGACCCACCGTGGTGTCGAGCACGGGTTCAACCGGGTGTTCATGGAAAAGAACCTGGCTTGAGCCAACTCCTACGGTCTTGCGTCCGTCATGTCGGCCTCTTCTCTTGTGGTTGTGGGAAACATCCCCGTTTACCATGTGTGCACTTTTTCCGAGGTTCTCCCCCATGCAAATTGCCCTGGCCCCGATGGAGGGGCTGGTCGACGACGTCATGCGCGATGTGCTGACTCGCGTCGGCGGCATCGACTGGTGCGTCACCGAGTTCATCCGCGTCTGCGACCGTGTCCTGCCCGAAGCCACGTTCCACAAGATGGCGCCGGAGCTCGAGCAAGGCTCGCGGACGCCAGTGGGTGTGCCGATGCGCGTGCAGTTGCTGGGTTCCGATCCCGCCTGTCTGGCCGACAACGCGGCCCTGGCCTGCGAGCTGGGCGCGCCGGTGATCGACCTGAACTTCGGCTGCCCGGCCAAGACCGTGAACAAGTCCCGCGGCGGTGCGGTGCTGCTCAAGGAGCCGGAACTGCTGTTTCAGATCGTCAGCGCGGTGCGCAAGGCGGTGCCGGCGCATATCCCGGTGACCTCGAAGATGCGCCTGGGCTTCGAGACCCCGGACGGCGCCCTGGATTGCGGCCGCGCCCTGGCCGAGGGCGGCTCGACGCACCTGGTGGTGCATGCGCGGACCAAGGTCGAGGGCTACAAGCCGCCGGCGCACTGGGAATGGGTGGCCAAGGTGCAGGACGTGGTCAAGGTGCCGGTGTTCGCCAACGGCGAGATCTGGACCCTTGAAGACTGGCGGCGCTGTCGTGAGGTCAGCGGCGCAGAGGACATCATGCTTGGCCGCGGCCTGGTCTCGCGCCCGGACCTGGCCCGGCAGATCGCCGCCGTGCGCGATGGCGTGGACTTCGTGCCGATGGACTGGCAGGCGCTGCTACCGCTGATCCAGGCCTTCTGGTGCCGGGTCCGGGTCGAACTGACCCCGCGCGCTGCGCCGGGCCGCCTCAAGCAGTGGGTGGCAATGCTGACTCGCACCTACCCGGAAGCCACCGCGCTGTTCAGCGAGCTGCGCCGGGAAACTGACTGCGACCGCATCGGCCTGCTGCTCGGCGTGCCGCCGCTGGTCGCTGGCCTGCAGGAAAATTTTCATACTGGTGCTTGAAATCGATTCGGTGGTCCACATCTAGGGAGTACGCGATGCCGAAGTCGGGTCGCGTAGTAACCCAACTCGCTGATATTCAGGAGATGTACCAATGACTACCGCTTTCTCTCTTGCTCCACTGTTCCGCCATTCCGTTGGCTTCGACCGTTTCAACGACCTGTTCGAATCCGCGGCGCGCAATGAGGCGGGTAGCAGCTACCCACCCTACAACGTTGAAAAACATGGCGATGACCACTATCGGATCGTTGTTGCCGCAGCCGGTTTCCAGGAGCAGGACCTCGACCTGCAAGTGGAAAAGGGCGTGCTGACCGTCACTGGCGGCAAGCGCGACAGCAGCAACGCCAGCGTCACCTACCTGCACCAGGGCATTGCCCAGCGTGCCTTCAAGCTGTCCTTCCGCCTGGCCGACCATATCGAAGTGAAGTCGGCGGGCCTGGCCAACGGCCTGCTCAGCGTCGACCTGCTGCGGATCGTGCCGGAAGAGGCCAAGGCCAAGCGGATCCCGATCAACGGGGACAAGCCTGCGCTGAACTGAGTCGCGGGTGAATGAAGAAGGGCGCCGAATTGGCGCCCTTTTTTGTGGTTCTTCACGGTATATCGGGAAACTTGGGGGTTGAATGTTCGGTGTCGGTGTCGGTGTCGGTGTCGGTGTCGGTGTCGGTGTCGGTGTCGCCCGCAATGGATAAGCTCGCGATACCGATACCGCCACTAAACCCAAAGCTTCCCGGTATTCCGTGATGAACCTTTTTTGTGGCTGCGGGATTTGTGTTGCTCTCTCCGGTCTCATCGCCGGCAACGCCGGCTCCCACAAGGACCGAGTGCACCGCCAGTCTCTGTGGGAGCCGGCGTTGCCGGCGATGAGGTCCTAGAGACCACCCTCGAAATCGGCGGGAGCCTCCAGTAACAGGGCTCGAAACGCATTCAACGGCAATGGCCGGCTATGCAGGTACCCCTGGTACAGGTGACACCCCTGCCGTTCCAGGAAATCCAGCTGCTCCGACAACTCCACCCCCTCCGCGATCACCGCCAGGTCCAGGCTGCGGGCCATGGCCACGATGGCGCGGACGATTTCCGCGTCGTTGGGGTCCACCGGCGCATCGCGGACGAAGGACTGGTCGATCTTCAGCGCATCCACCGGCAAACGCTTGAGGTAGGTCAGCGATGAATAGCCGGTGCCAAAGTCGTCCATGGCGAAACTCACCCCCAGCGCCTTCAGCTCGCGCATCTTGCTGATGGTGTCCTCCAGGTTCTGGATGACGATACCTTCGGTGATCTCCAGCTTGAGCATGCGATAGGGCAGGCGATAGTCGTCGAGGCTGCGCCGCACCCGCTCGACGAAGTCATTCTGGCGGAACTGCCGCGGGCTGATGTTCACGCACAGGCTGAAGTCCTCGGCATCGATCAGGCGGTCCTGCAGCATCCGCGAACAGGCATCGCAGGCCTCGTCGAGGATCCAGTTACCCACTTCGAGGATCAGCCCGCTTTCCTCCAGTACCTGGATGAACTGAGCCGGTGGTTGCTGGCCCAGCAGCGGGTGGTGCCAGCGCAACAACACCTCGGCACCGACGATACGATTGTCGCGGGCATCCACCTGGGGCTGGAAGTGCAGGGCCAGCTCGCCGCGGGTGAGAGCCATGCGCAGGTCGCTTTCCATGCGCAGGCGCTCGCTGGCGGCCTTTTGCATGGTGGTATGGAACAGTTGCGTGGTGTTGCGACCGGAATCCTTGGCCCGGTACAGGGCGATATCGGCACGCTTGAGCAGGTCGGCCGGGGTCGAGCCGTGGTCGGGGATCAGCGCCACGCCAATGCTCGGCGTCACCTGCAGGCGCTGGCCGTCAAGTGACATCGGCTCGGCCAGCAGCTCGCGCAGGGTGTCGGCCAGTTCGCGGACCTTGTCCGTGACCTCCTCGCGACTGCCTTCCAGGCCGCTGAGCAGCACTACGAACTCGTCGCCGCCGAGGCGCGCCACTGTGTCTTCCATGCGCACGCTGGCTTCCAGGCGCGCGGTGATGATTTTCAGCACCGTGTCGCCCACTGGATGGCCGAGGGAGTCGTTGATGTGCTTGAAGTGATCGAGATCGAGGAATAGCAGGGCGCCGCGCAGGTTATGGCGTTTGAGCAGGGCGATCTGCTGGCTCAGGCGGTCCATCAGCAGGGCGCGGTTGGGCAGGTTGGTCAGCGGGTCGTGATAGGCGAGGTGGCGGATCTGCGCCTGGGCGTTCTTCAACTGGCTGACATCGCGGGCGGTCAGCAGCAGGCAGTCGGTTTCGTTAAGGGTGATGGGCTCCACCGAGACTTCCAGGGTCAGCAGGTCACCGCTCTTGCTGCGCCCGAGCATTTCCCGGTGATGCACCCGCCCGCGCTCGCGGACCTCTGCTTCCAGCAGATCGTGCTGCTTGTCATCGGCCCATACGCCGACCTGCAGTGCGGTGCGCCCCAGCACTTCGCCGGCGCCGTAGCCGGTCAGGCGGCAGAAGCCGTCGTTGACCTCCACGTAGCGCCCGGTCTCGCGCTCGCTGATGGTGATGGCGTCGGGGCTGGAGTGAAACGCCTTGGCGAATTTTTCCTCGCTGGCCTTGAGCGCCGCCTCGGCGCGTTGCTGCTGGGTGATGTCGCGCAGGGTGGTGACGCTGCAGGTCTGGTCGTCGACCTTGATCAGGCGACTGGAAATCACGCAGGTCAGGGCCTGGCCGTTCTTGTGGTTGACCACCACGGCGACGTTGTTCAGCGCCTGGTCGCGGATCACCTGCTCGATGCGTCGCGCGCGCTGCGCCGATTCCGACCAGAGACCGATCTCCTCGGCACTACGGCCCAGCACCTGGTCGGCGCTCCAGCCGAAGGTCTGGGTGAAAGCCGGGTTGATTTCGATGAACTGGCCGTTGTCCTGGCGGGTGACGCAGATCGGGTCGGGGCTGACCTGGAACAGTCCGGCGAACTTCTCCTCCGAGGCGATCAGGCGCTGTTCCCGTTCCACCTGATCGGTGATGTCCAGCAAGGTCCCGGCCATGCGTAGCGGGTTGCCTTGTTCATCGCGGTACAGCCGCGCGCGGCTTTCCAGATAGCGCGAGCTGCCGTTTTCCAGCTGGATGCGGTAGGTGATCTGGTAATTGCCCGCCGGCCCCTCGCGCAGGCTGCGGTAGGCCTGGCGCATGCTGTTGCGTTCGTCTTCCGGGACGCCGTCGAAGAAGGCTTCGAAGGACTCGTGGAAAGGCACCGGCGGCAGGCCGTGCAGTTGCGCGGCGCGTGCCGAGCCGTAGAGCATGCCGCTGGGGATATGCCAGTCCCAGGTACCCAGTTGCGCCGAGTCCAGGGCCAGGTCGAGACGTTCCTGGCTGTCCTTGAGGGCGTCTTCGCGCTCGCGCTGCGCGGTGATCTCGCGGATCACCCCGATCATCTGCGGTCGTCCCTGCTTGTCCTGGGTCAGGCTGCCGTTGATCTCCAGCCAGTGCAGGCTGCCGTCGGGCCAGCGGATGCGATGGCGCATCGCCTGTTCTTGCGGCTCCCCGGCCAGCACTGCATGGAACGCCTGCAGGGTACGCACGCGATCCTCAGGGGGCAGCAGGTCAAGGTAGTCCAGGTCGTTGGGCAGCGGCTGGCGCGGATCGTAGCCGAACAGCGCCTGGGTGCCACGGGACCAGCTGATCCGGCCGCTCTCGACATCCCAGAACCAGGCGCCGAGGCGGGCGCCATTGAGGGCCGCCAATAGTTGCGGGGCGTTTTCCCAGGTTTGCTCCGACTCCTGGGGATCGGCTGCGTGGATGCGTGGAAGGCGCGGAAAACGTGTTGATTTGGGCATCGATACCAGACCTTTGGCGAATACGCTTCCTTGGTACAGGCCTTCCCGGAGCGACCGGTGGCCTCAGGGTTTTCTCGCATGGCTGTCGAGCAGTGCCATAAAGGCTCTGGCTGCGTTCGATAACGTTCGTTCCGTATGAAGTATGTAGCCTAGCTGGCGAGTCAGCTGTATGCCCGGCAAGCTGATGGAAGCCACCTGTTCGTCGAGCATGGTCCGCGGCAGAACGCTCCAGGCCAGGCCGATGGAGACCATCATCTTGATGGTTTCCAGGTAGTTGGTGCTCATGGCGATGTTCGGCGTCAGGCCTTGAGCCTCGAACAGGCGCTGGACGATATGGTGGGTAAAGGTGTTGCCACCGGGGAAAACCGCTGGATGGTGGGCGATATCGTCCAGACCGGCGGCGGCCTTCTGCGCCAGCGGGTGTTCCGGGGCCACCACGAAATCCAGCGGGTCATCCCACACCGGCACCGCACGCACCAGGCTGTGGGGCTCCGGGGCCAGGGTGATGACGGCGATTTCGGCGCGACCATGCAGGATTTCCTCGTAGGCTACTTCCGAATCGAGAAACTGGATGTCCAGGGCGACGGCCGGATACTGCCGGGTAAAGGCCCGCAGCAGCGGCGGCAGGCGATGCAGGCCGATATGGTGGCTGGTGGCCAGGGTCAGGCGCCCGCTGACTTCGCCGGTCAGGTTGGTCAGGGCGCGGCGGGTGTCGTCCAGCACATTGATGATCTGGTAGGCCCGGGGCAGCAGGGCGCGGCCGGCCTCGGTCAGGCTGACCTCGCGGCCCAGGCGGTCGAACAGGCGCACGTCCAGTTGTTGCTCGAGGCCGGCGATGCGTTTGCTGATGGCGGGCTGGGTCAGGTGCAGACGTTCGCCGGCCCCGGAGAAGCTGCCGGTTTCGGCGATTGCGATAAAGGCGTTGAGATTGGCCAGATCCATGGTTTCGGATTCCTTTTGGTTATCCAAAGCATAAAAATTATGAATTTGAGTTATCCAATCTATCGCCATACCATCAGCCGTACAAGCCAAGGGGTTATTGGCATAGAAAGACTGATGAGGAACGCCTGATGTCCGGCAAAACGCTCTACGACAAGCTCTGGGATTCGCACTTGGTCAAGCAGCGCGACGATGGTTCGGCGCTGATCTACATCGACCGCCACATCATCCACGAAGTGACCTCGCCACAAGCCTTCGAAGGCCTGCGCCTGGCGGATCGCAAACCGTGGCGCATCGATGCCAACATCGCCACCCCGGACCACAACGTACCGACCACGCCGGAGCGCAAGGGCGGCATCGACGCCATCGTCGACCAGGTGTCGCGCCTGCAGGTGCAGACCCTCGACGAGAACTGCGACGAGTATGGCATCACCGAATTCAAGATGAATGACGTGCGTCAGGGCATCGTCCACGTCATCAGCCCGGAGCAGGGCGCCACCTTGCCGGGCATGACCGTGGTTTGCGGCGACTCGCACACCTCGACCCATGGCGCCTTCGGCGCGCTGGCCCACGGCATCGGCACCTCCGAGGTGGAGCACGTGCTCGCCACCCAGTGCCTGGTCGCCAAGAAGATGAAGAACATGCTGGTGCGCGTCGAGGGCGTATTGCCCGTGGGCGTGACCGCCAAGGACATCGTCCTTGCCGTGATCGGCAAGATCGGTACCGCCGGCGGCAACGGCCATGCCATGGAATTCGCCGGCAGCGCCATTCGCGACCTGTCCATCGAAGGCCGCATGACCATCTGCAACATGTCCATCGAAGCCGGCGCTCGCGTTGGCCTGGTGGCCACCGACGAGAAGACCGTCGCCTACGTCAAGGGTCGTCCGTACGCGCCGAAGGGCGAGCAATGGGAGCTGGCCGTCGAGGCGTGGAAAGACCTGGTTTCCGACGCCGACGCGGTGTTCGATACCGTGGTCGAACTGGACGCTGCGCAGATCAAGCCGCAGGTCAGCTGGGGCACCTCCCCGGAAATGGTCCTGGCCGTCGACCAGCGCGTGCCGGATCCGGCTGCCGAGGCCGATCTGGTCAAGCGTGGCTCCATCGAGCGCGCCCTGAAATACATGGGCCTGAGCGCCAACCAGGCGATCACCGACATCCAGCTGGACCGCGTGTTCATCGGTTCCTGCACCAACTCGCGGATCGAAGACCTGCGCGCTGCGGCGGAAATCGCCAAGGGCCGCAAGGTGGCCGCGACCATCAAGCAGGCGATCGTGGTACCTGGCTCCGGCCTGGTGAAAGCCCAGGCCGAGCAGGAAGGCCTGGACAAGATCTTCCTCGAAGCCGGCTTCGAATGGCGTGAACCGGGCTGCTCCATGTGCCTGGCGATGAACCCGGACCGCCTGGAGAGCGGCGAGCACTGCGCGTCGACCTCCAACCGCAACTTCGAAGGCCGCCAGGGGGCCGGTGGTCGTACCCACCTGGTCAGCCCGGCCATGGCCGCCGCCGCCGCCGTCACCGGCCGTTTCATCGATGTACGCGAGTTGATCCAAGGGAGCGCAGCATGAAAGCCTTCAACCAACACACCGGCCTCGTCGCCCCGCTGGACCGTGCCAACGTCGACACCGACCAGATCATTCCCAAGCAGTTCCTGAAGTCGATCAAGCGCACCGGTTTCGGTCCGAACCTGTTCGACGAGTGGCGTTACCTGGATGTAGGCCAGCCGTACCAGGACAACAGCAAGCGGCCGAAGAACCCGGACTTCGTCCTCAACCACGACCGCTACCAGGGTGCCAGCGTGCTCCTGGCCCGCGAGAACTTCGGTTGCGGCTCGAGCCGCGAGCATGCTCCGTGGGCCCTGGAAGAATATGGCTTGCGCAGCATCATCGCGCCGAGCTACGCCGACATCTTCTTCAACAACAGCTTCAAGAACGGCCTGCTGCCGATCATCCTCAGCGATGCGGAAGTCGATGAGCTGTTCAAGCAGGTGGAAGGCAACCCTGGTTACCAGTTGACCATCGATCTGCAGGCACAGACCGTGACCCGTCCCGACGGCAAGGTACTGGGCTTCGAGATCGATGCGTTCCGCAAGCACTGCCTGCTCAACGGCCTGGACGATATCGGCCTGACCCTGCAGGACAGCGATGCCATCGGTGCCTTCGAGGCCCGCCACCGCGCCAGCCAGCCATGGTTGTTCCGCGACGCCAAGTAATTGATCGACGCGGTCTCCTTGTGGGAGCGGGTTTACCCGCGATGACGGTAGTGATGCCACCATCGCAATCGCGGGTGAACCCGCTCCCACAGGTTCCTCGGCAAGCCGGAAGTTTTTGGAGAGGCAAATGACCAACAGCACCCACAAAGACGTCGTCCAGCGCCAGTTCGGCGAACAGGCCAGCGCCTATCTGAGCAGTGCCGTGCATGCCCAGGGCAGCGAATTCGCCTTGCTCCAGGCCGAACTTGCCGGGCATGACACCGCACGGATCCTCGACCTGGGCTGCGGCGCCGGCCATGTCAGCTTCCACGTTGCACCGCTGGTCGCCGAAGTGGTGGCCTACGACCTGTCGCAGCAGATGCTCGACGTGGTCGCCGCCAGCGCCACCGAGCGTGGCCTGGGCAATATCGTCACCGAGCGCGGCGCCGCCGAACGCCTGCCGTTCGCCTACGCCTCCTTCGACTTCGTCTTCAGCCGTTACTCCGCGCACCACTGGAGCGACCTCGGCCTGGCCCTGCGCGAAGTGCGTCGGGTGCTCAAGCCGGGTGGCGTGGCCGCGTTCGTCGATGTCATGTCGCCGGGCAGCCCGTTGCTGGACACCTACCTGCAAAGCGTCGAAGTGCTGCGTGATACCAGCCATGTGCGCGACTACAGCGCCGCCGAATGGCTGCGCCAGGTCAGCGAGGCCGGCCTGTATGTGCGCAGCCACACCCGCCAGCGCCTGCGCCTCGAATACACCTCCTGGGTCGAGCGCATGCGCACCCCGGAGCCGATGCGCGCCGCCATCCTCCAATTGCAGCAGGCGATGGGCGAAGAAGTACGGCAGTATTACCAGATCGAAGCCGATGGTTCGTTCAGCACCGATGTCCTGGTGCTGTGGGCCGAGCGCTGAGTTTTTTCCGGCGGGCCATCGCGGCGCGCCGCTTGAATTGAAATAGAGGAAAGCATGAGCAAGCAGATTCTGATTCTCCCGGGTGATGGCATTGGTCCGGAAATCATGGCCGAAGCGGTCAAGGTCCTCGAACTGGCCAACGACAGGTTCCAGCTCGGCTTCGCCCTGGAGCACGACGTGATCGGCGGCGCCGCCATCGACAAGCACGGCGTGCCGCTGGCCGATGAGACCCTGGCGCGCGCACGCGCTGCCGACGCCGTGCTGCTGGGCGCCGTGGGCGGGCCGAAATGGGACAAGATCGAGCGTGACATCCGCCCTGAGCGCGGCCTGCTGAAAATCCGCTCGCAACTGGGCCTGTTCGCCAACCTGCGTCCGGCGATCCTCTACCCGCAACTGGCCGATGCCTCCTCGCTGAAGCGTGAAATCGTCTCCGGCCTGGACATCCTCATCGTCCGCGAGCTGACCGGCGGCATCTACTTCGGCGCGCCACGCGGCACCCGCGAGCTGGAAGGCGGCGAGCGCCAGTCCTATGACACCCTGCCCTACAGCGAAAGCGAGATCCGCCGCATCGCCCGCGTCGGCTTCGATATGGCCCGCGTGCGTGGCAAGAAACTCTGCTCGGTGGACAAGGCCAACGTCCTGGCCTCCAGCCAGCTGTGGCGTGAAGTGGTCGAGGAAGTGGCCAAGGACTACCCGGACGTCGAACTCAGCCACATGTACGTCGACAACGCCGCCATGCAACTGGTCCGCGCGCCGAAGCAGTTCGACGTGATGGTCACCGACAACATGTTCGGCGACATCCTGTCGGATGAGGCTTCCATGCTCACCGGTTCCATCGGCATGCTGCCGTCGGCCTCCCTGGATGCCAACAACAAGGGCATGTACGAGCCGTGCCACGGCTCCGCACCGGATATCGCCGGCCAAGGCATCGCCAACCCGCTGGCGACCATCCTCTCGGTGTCGATGATGCTGCGCTACAGCTTCAACCAGCAGGTTGCCGCCGAGGCGATCGAGAAGGCCGTCAGCGTCGTGCTGGACCAGGGACTGCGTACCGGCGACATCTGGTCCGACGGTTGCACCAAAGTAGGTACGCAGGAAATGGGCGACGCAGTAGTCGCAGCGCTGCGGAATCTGTAATCTCTCTGGCCCGCTGCCCAAAACACAACCAAGGGGCGGCGGCCCACTTTTAGCGAAGGTGTAGTTGCGATGAAACGTGTAGGTCTGATCGGTTGGCGCGGAATGGTCGGTTCCGTGCTCATGCAGCGGATGCTCGAAGAGCAGGATTTCGATCTTATCGAGCCAGTGTTCTTCACTACCTCCAACGTCGGTGGCCAGGGCCCTGCAGTGGGCAAGGACATTGCGCCGCTGAAGGATGCCTACAGCATCGACGAGCTCAAGACCCTGGACGTGATCCTGACCTGCCAGGGCGGCGACTACACCAACGAAGTCTTCCCCAAGCTGCGCGAAGCCGGCTGGCAGGGCTACTGGATCGACGCCGCCTCGTCCCTGCGCATGCAGGATGACGCGGTCATCGTCCTTGACCCGGTCAACCGCAAGGTCATCGACCAGCAACTGGACGCCGGCACCAAGAACTACATCGGCGGCAACTGCACCGTCAGCCTGATGCTGATGGGTCTGGGCGGCCTGTTCGAAGCCGGCCTCGTCGAGTGGATGAGCGCCATGACCTACCAGGCGGCCTCCGGCGCCGGCGCGCAGAACATGCGTGAGCTGATCCGCCAGATGGGCGCCACCAACGCCGCCGTGGCCGATGAACTGGCCAATCCGGCCAGTGCCATCCTCGACATCGACCGCAAGGTCGCCGAGGCCATGCGCAGCGACGCCTACCCGACCGAGAACTTCGGCGTACCGCTGGCCGGCAGCCTGATCCCGTGGATCGACAAGGAACTGCCGAACGGCCAGAGTCGCGAAGAGTGGAAGGCCCAGGCCGAGACCAACAAGATTCTCGGTCGCTTCAAGAGCCCGATCCCGGTGGATGGCATCTGCGTGCGCATCGGCGCCATGCGTTGCCACAGCCAGGCGCTGACCATCAAGCTGAACAAGGACGTGCCGCTGGCCGATATCGAAGGTCTGATCAGCCAGCACAATCCGTGGGTGAAACTGGTGCCGAACCAGCGTGAGATCAGCATGAAGGAGCTGACCCCGACCAACGTTACCGGCACCCTGAACATCCCGGTGGGTCGTCTGCGCAAGCTGAACATGGGGTCCCAGTACTTGGGCGCCTTCACCGTCGGCGACCAGCTGTTGTGGGGCGCGGCAGAACCGCTGCGTCGCATGCTGCGGATCCTGCTGGAGCGTTGATCGCTTCCTGATGACACGAAAACCCGTGCTGGCAACAGCGCGGGTTTTTTGTTTTTCGCGTACAGTGCGCTCCCCCAAAATTCGCGGGGCCCCAATCGCGGGCAACGCCCGCTCCCACAATGTCTGCGGCGACGCTGAACCTGTGGGAGCGGGCGTTGCCCGCGATGAGGCCCTGAAGGCCAGAGGAAATTCCAGATGACCCAAACCTTCGACATCGCCGTGATCGGCGCCACCGGCACCGTCGGCGAAACCCTTGTGCAGATCCTCGAAGAGCGGGATTTCCCGGTGGGCACTCTGTATCTGCTGGCCAGCAACGAATCTGCCGGCAGTGCCGTGACCTTCCGCGGCAAGAACCTGCGCACCCGTGATGTCGACGACTTCGACTTCGCCAAGGTGCGCCTGGCCTTCTTCGCCGCCGGTCCGGCGGTCACCCTGAGCTTCGCCCCACGCGCCACCGCGGCCGGCTGCACGGTGATCGACCTGTCCGGCGCGCTGCCCGCCGAGCAGGCGCCCGCCGTGGTTCCGGAAGCCAACCCGCAGTTACTGGACGGCCTCAAGACCCCGGCGGTCATCCACAGCCCCAGCGCTGCCGCCGTCGCCCTGGCCGTGGCTCTCGCGCCGCTGAAGGGCCTGCTGACCCCGCTGCACATCGGTGTCACCGCCTGTCTTGCCGTCTCCGCCCAAGGTCGCGAAGCGGTCAGCGAACTGGCCCGGCAGACCGCCGAACTGCTCAACGCGCGCCCTCTGGAGCCGCGTTTCTTCGACCGGCAGATGGCCTTCAACCTGCTGGCTCAGGTCGGCGCCAGCGACGAGCAGGGTCACGGCCTGCTGGAACGTCGCCTGGTGCGCGAGTTGCGCGAACTGCTCGGCATGCCTTTACTCAGCATTTCAGTGACCTGCGTTCAAGTCCCGGTGTTTTTTGGCGATAGCTACACTGTGACGCTGAATACTCAGGACGCGGTGGATCTTGCCGCGGTGAATGCGGCACTGGACGCAGCCGAAGGTATCGAACTGGTCGAGGAGGGGGACTACCCGACGCCAGTGGGCGATGCCGTCGGCCAGGACGTGGTGTATGTGGGACGTGTGCGCGGCGGTATCGACGAGGCGCGGCAACTCAATCTCTGGCTGACTACCGACAACGTGCGCAAAGGCGCGGGATTGAACGCCGTACAGCTGGCTCAATTGTTGATAAAAGACCTTGTGTAAAAGATACTTGGCGACACTTTGCACACTGACCGTTAAATGCCGCAGGCAACTAGCCGGCGGCCAATAATGGCAGTTTGAACATGACAGCGATCATGTCGGTATTTAGCCTCAACGGCGGTTCTTCACTTCTTCTCGGATACCGGGGAAGTTTCAAACAAAGGATGAGGTCATGCTTCGAATTCGCAAACTGGTATTAGCAATAGCCGCCGCGTCGGCGCTGTCTTCCGGTATGGCGCATGCCCTCGGGTTGGGCGAGCTGACTCTCAAGTCGGCGCAGAACCAGCCACTCAATGCGGAAATCGAACTGCTCGACGTGCGCGACCTGAGCGCCGCCGACGTCAAGCCGAGCCTCGCCCCGGCGGAAGAATTCGCCAAGGCCGGCGTCGAGCGCCAGCCGTTCCTCAATGACCTGACCTTTACCCCGGTGATCAACCCGGCGGGCAAGAGCGTGCTCAAGGTTACCTCCAGCCAGCCGCTGCCGGAGCCGATGGTCAAGTTCCTGGTCCAGGTGATGTGGCCACAGGGGCGCCTGCTGCGCGACTACAGCGTGCTGCTGGACGCCTCCAAATTTTCCCCGGAAACCGCCCAGGCCGCCGCAGGCGTCACTCCGGCGGTCAGTGCACCGAGCAACTACACCACGGTGCGCCGCGACACCCTCTGGGAAATTGCCTCGCGCTCGCGCCAGGGCGGTTCCGTGCAGCAGGCCATGCTGGCGATCCAGGCGCTCAACCCGGATGCCTTCATCAACGGCAACATCAACCAGTTGAAGACCGGTCAGGTCCTGCGCATGCCGGACCAGCAACAGATCCAGGCCATCCCGCAGGCCCAGGCGGTGAAAGAGGTCAACGAGCAATACGCCGCCTGGCGCCAGGGCCGTCGCCTCGGCCCGCAGGCACGCCAGCTCGACGCCACTCGCCGTGACGCCACCCAGGCCGCACCGGCACGCATCGCCCAGCAGGACAACCTCAAGCTGGTCGCCCCCGGCGGCAAGGGCGCGGGCAGTGACAAGGCGCTGAGCGACAAGCTGGCGATGACCCAGGAAAACCTCGACACCAGCCGTCGTGAAGGCGACGAGCTGAAAAGCCGCGTGGCCGACCTGCAAAGCCAGTTGGACAAGCTGCAGCGCCTGATCGAACTGAAGAACGACCAACTGGCTCGCCTCGAGGCGCAGAGCAATTCGCCTGCCGTGCCGGTCGCCACGGCTCCGGTCATCGACGCGCAACTGCAACCGAATCCGGCACCGACCGCCGAGCCGGTGGTGACCCCGCCGCCGGCAGCGGTCGACACCGAGCCGCAGCAGGCCGCCACCCCGGCGCCAACCGATACCGCCGCCACGCCGGCCGTGGAGGAGGGCAACCCGAGCGCGCTGGACAACATTCTCGGCAATCCGCTGCTGCTGGCGCTGATCGCCGGCTCCGCGCTGCTGGTATTGCTCCTGCTTCTGTTGTTGCTGGCGCGCAAGCGCAAGGCCCAGCAGGAAGCGGAAAAACACATGCGCATGGCCCGCGCCCTGGCTGAGGAAGGCGAGCTGGGCCCAGACCTGGACCTGCCACCGAGCAGCTTCGACGGCCTCGACATTGCCCCGCCGACGGTCACGCTGGCGCCTGCCGTGGTTGCCGCCTCGGCTGCGGCGGCCACTGCCGCCGAACAGGTCAGCGAGCCGCGTGCGGTCGAGCCGAAGGTCGATCCGTTCATGGCCGAGATCGACGACTGCATCGCCCATGGGCGCCTGATGCAGGCCTCCAACCTGCTGGAGCCGGCGGTGGAGAAATTCCCGCAGCGCAGCGATCTGCGCCTGAAGCTGATGGAGGTTTATGCTCGCCAGGGCGACCGCGACGGTTTTGTCAGCCAGGAGCGCCAGTTGCAGGCCAACCCGCAGAATCTCGCCGAGGTCGAATCGCTGAAGAGCCGTTTCCCGGCCATGATCGCCCTGGCCGCCGCGGCTGCTGGTGCTGCCGTGGCTTCCGGGCTGGACGAGAAGTTCGTCGAAGACCTCATGTCGGACGAGCCGCAGCCAGAAGCGGACGCCGAACTTAAAGCCGACGACGAACTGGACAGCGCCTTCGACCTGAGCCTCGACGACCTCGATGGCCTGGAGTTGGAGGCTCCGGCCGACCAGGCAGCAGTCGCCGCCAGTACCCAGGCGTCGGCCGAGCCGTCGCTGGACGACCTTGATTTCGACACCCTGCTGCAGGACAACCCGGAAGCACCGCAGGCCGAGCCGCCACAGCTCGACCCAGAGCCGGCCGGCCTCGCCGACGACCTGGACTTCGACAGCCTGCTGCAGGAGCACGCTGCTGCCCAAGCCGCCGAACCCGAGCCCGAGCCCGAGCCGCAGCCCGTGGCCGCGGACGACCTGGACTTCGACAGCCTGCTGCAGGAGCACACGGCTGCCCAGGCTGCCGAGCCGGAGCCGCAACCTGAGCCAGAGCCACCGGTGGTGGACGACCTGGACTTCGACAGCCTGCTGCAGGAGCACACGGCTGCCCAGGCTGCCGAGCCGGAGCCGCAACCTGAGCCAGAGCCATCGGTGGTGGACGACCTGGACTTCGACAGCCTGCTGCAAGAGCATACTGCGGCCCAGGAACAGCCTGCCGCGCAGCCTGAGCCGGAACTGTCGGCACTCGACGACGACCTGGACTTCGACGCGCTGCTCGACGAGCACACCAAAGCACCGTCCGCTGCCTCCGATGACCTGGCCGACTTCGACCTGAGCGTTCCCGACGAGACCCCGGCCGTGGCGACTGAAAACCATCCACCGCTGGATATCGAAGCGGAGCTGGCGGCGTTCGACAACGACCTGGGCCTGGAGGCCGACCTGCCGGATCTGGAGTTACCGGACGACTTCGACCTGTCTCTGCCGGGCGAGGATGATGCCGCGTCGAAGAACTTCGCTGCCGAGCTGGACAACGTCAATGCCGAGCTGGACAAGCTGTCCGCCAGCCTGGAGACGCCGTCGCTGGAGCCGCACTTCACTGCTGAAGACGCCGCCAGCCTGCCGCCGGAAGATGCCGAGTTCGACTACCTGTCCGGCACCGACGAAGTCGCCACCAAGCTCGACCTGGCCCGTGCCTATATCGACATGGGCGATCATGACGGCGCCCGCGACATCCTCGACGAGGTCTACAAGGAAGGCGACAAGGACCAGCGCCGCGAGGCCAACGAGCTGCGTTCCAAGCTTTCCTGAGGTGTGATCCATTTGGGGCCGCAAAGCGGCCCCAATGCTGTTGACTGTCGCTATAATCGCCGCCATTGCGTAACCGACAGGCTCTCACTCCCTTGGAAATCATCGAAAACCCCGCCGAAGTTGCGGCCGAAGGCTATTCCCGCATCGCTCTGGGCGTCGAATACAAAGGCACCCGCTACCGTGGCTGGCAGCGCCAGGGCGATGGCGTGATCAGCGTCCAGCAGACCCTTGAAGAAGCCCTGTCGAAAGTAGCCGACGAAACTATCACCATCCAGTGCGCCGGCCGCACCGACGCCGGCGTTCACGCCAGCGGCCAGGTGGTGCATTTCGACACTCGCGCCATCCGCAACCCCAAGGCCTGGACCATGGGCGCCAACAGCCATCTGCCCCATGACATCAGCGTGACTTGGGCGGAAACGATGCCGGCCAACTTCCACGCCCGCTTCAAGGCCTTCGCCCGTCGCTACCGCTACGTGATCTACAACGATCAGATCCGCCCGGCGCACCTCGGCGACCAGGTCACCTGGAACCACCGCCCGCTGGACGTCGAGCGCATGGCCGCCGCCGCCGCTTGCCTGATCGGCACCCACGACTTCAGTGCCTTCCGCGCCGGCCAGTGCCAGGCCAAGTCGCCGATCAAGACCATTCACCACCTGCGGGTCACCCGCCACGGCAAGATGATCGTCCTCGATATCCGTGCCAGCGCCTTCCTCCACCATATGGTGCGCAACATCGCCGGGGTGCTGATGACCATCGGCGCCGGCGAGCGCCCTGTCGAGTGGGCGGCCGAGGTTCTGGCCAGTCTCGACCGGCGTTCCGGCGCACCGACCGCTCATCCGTTCGGCCTCTATCTGGTGCAGGTGGAATACCCCGAAGAGTTTGCCCTGCCGCAGCGTTTCATCGGGCCGCATTTCCTCACCGGTTTCGATGCCCTGACGGCTGACGACCCGGTGGTCATTTGCTAACATCCGGGACTTTCGCGTCAAAGGAGATTCCCTGGCCATGTCTGCCGTTCGCAGCAAGATCTGCGGTATTACCCGCGTCGAGGACGCGCTGGCCGCGGCCGAGGCGGGGGCTGACGCCATCGGCCTGGTGTTCTACGCCAAGAGCCCGCGGGCAGTGACGGTAGAACAGGCACGGGAGATCATCGCCGCGCTGCCGCCGTTCGTGACCACCGTGGGCCTGTTCGTCAATGCCAGCCGTTGCGAGCTCAACGAGATCCTCGAAGCCGTACCGCTGGACCTCCTGCAATTCCACGGCGACGAGACTCCAGCCGACTGCGAGGGCTACAACCGGCCCTGGATCAAGGCCCTGCGGGTGCGTGCCGGCGATGACCTGGAAGCCAGCTGCAAGCTGTACGCCCGGGCCAGCGGCATTCTTCTCGACACCTACGTGGCAGGCGTTCCCGGCGGTACCGGCGAAGCCTTCGACTGGGCGTTGGTGCCCGAGCACCTGAGCAAACCGATTATCCTCGCTGGCGGCTTGTCCCCCGACAACGTCGGCGCGGCCATCGCCCAGGTGCGGCCGTACGCGGTGGACGTCAGCGGCGGGGTGGAGCAGGCCAAGGGTATCAAGGACGCGGCCCGTATCGACGCCTTCCTCGCCGCGGTACGCCAGGCGTGATGCGTGTCGATGTGACGACAGCCAGCATGGCATCGTCCATAACGTTCGCAGCCCCGTGCTGCCAGGTCAGGCCCACGGGCCGGCCACACGAATTGACGAGCGGTCGCACGCCGTCCGGGCCAGCGCTCTCGGCGCGCCCACGGATGCGGCCGTTCTTCCCGAATCATTTTTGAAGCTCAAGGGCATACGCGCGACCCGGCACTCAATGCCTGCCGGCCGCCGCTACTGGAGAAATAAAGCATGAGCAACTGGTTAGTAGACAAACTGATCCCATCGATCATGCGTTCCGAGGTGAAGAAGAGTTCGGTTCCCGAAGGCCTGTGGCACAAGTGCCCGTCCTGCGAGGCCGTACTGTACCGCCCGGAACTGGAAAAGACCCTGGACGTCTGCCCCAAGTGCAACCACCACATGCGTATCGGTGCCCGCGCGCGCATCAACATCTTCCTCGACCCGGAAGGCCGTAACGAACTGGGCGCCGAGCTGGAGCCGGTGGACCGCCTGAAGTTCCGCGATGGCAAGAAGTACAAGGACCGCCTGGTCGCCGCGCAGAAATCGATCGGCGAGAAAGACGCCCTGATCTCCATGAGCGGTACCCTGATGGGCATGCCGATCGTGGTCAGTGCCTTCGAATTCTCCTTCATGGGCGGTTCCATGGGCGCCGTGGTCGGCGAGCGCTTCGTCCGCGCGGCCAACTATGCCCTGGAAAACCGCTGCCCGATGGTCTGCTTCTCCGCTTCAGGCGGTGCGCGCATGCAGGAGGCGCTGATCTCCCTGATGCAGATGGCCAAGACCTCCGCTGCCCTGGCGCGCCTGCGCGAAGAAGGCATCCCGTTCATCTCCGTACTGACCGACCCGGTCTACGGCGGCGTTTCCGCCAGCCTGGCGATGCTCGGCGACGTCATCGTCGGTGAGCCGAAGGCCCTGATCGGCTTCGCCGGCCCGCGCGTCATCGAGCAGACCGTGCGCGAAAAACTGCCGGAAGGCTTCCAGCGCAGCGAATTCCTGCTGGAGCACGGCGCCATCGACATGATCATCCACCGTGCCGAACTGCGTTCGCGCCTGGCCAGGATCCTGGCGCAGATGACCGGCAAGCCGGCCCCGGCATTCGTGCCTTCGGCCGTCGACGCTGTGGTCGTACCGCCGGCGCCTGCCACCGTATGACCCCGCGCACCCTTGGCGACTGGCTCGCCTACCTCGAGCAACTGCATCCGTCGGCCATCGACATGGGCCTGGAGCGCTCCCGCGAGGTAGCGACCCGGCTCGGGCTGGGCAAGCCGGCGCCACGGGTGATCACCGTCACCGGCACCAATGGCAAAGGCTCGACCTGCGCCTTCATCGCCGCGCTGCTCAAGGCGCAGGGGCTGAAGGTCGGGGTCTACAGCTCGCCGCACCTGCTGCGCTACAACGAGCGGGTGCAGATCGACGGCCTTGAAGCCAGCGATGAGCAACTGTGCGAAGCCTTCGTTGCCGTCGAGGCGGCTCGCGGCGAAACCTCCCTGACCTACTTCGAAATGGGCACCCTGGCAGCCTTCTGGTTGTTCAGTCGTGCGGCGCTGGACGCCGTGGTCCTCGAAGTCGGTCTGGGCGGACGTCTGGATGCGGTCAACCTGGTGGACGCGGATCTTGCCGTGGTCACCAGCATCGGTGTCGACCATGCCGACTGGCTGGGCAACACTCGCGAGTCGGTGGCCTTCGAGAAGGCCGGGATCTTCCGCCAGGGCATACCCGCCTTGTGCGGCGACCTCAACCCGCCGCAACCGCTGCTGGACAAGGCCCGCGAGTTGGCCTGCCCGTTCTTCCTGCGCGGCCGCGACTTCGACCTGGCCTACACCGAGCAGCGCTGGCAATGGCGCGGTGTCGATGCCCGTGGCGCCGAGGTCGAACTGCGCGACCTGCCGCTGCTCGACCTGCCGATGGAAAACGCGGCGCTGGCCCTGCAGGCCTACCTGCTGCTGGACCTGCCGTGGAGTGCCGCTTGTGTCGCCCAGGCCCTGCAGGACGCGCGGATCGTCGGTCGCCTGGATCGCCGCCAGTTCACCTGGCAGGGCAAGCGCCTGAACATCCTCCTTGACGTCGGTCACAACCCGCACGCTGCCGAGTACCTGGCCGAGCGCCTGGCTGCGCGCCCCGTCGCCGGTCGACGCCTGGCAGTGTTCGGCCTGCTGTCGGACAAGGACCTGGAAGGCGTGATCCAGCCGCTGCTGTCACATGTCGGCAGTTGGGCGGTCGCTACACTGGAGACTGCACGCAGCCGTCCGGCAACGGAACTGCAGGCGGCGCTGGCGAACCTTGGTGCCGTGGTGCAGTCCTATTCCAGTGTCGCACAGGCCCTGGAAGGGCAGTGCGCGCAGGCGACAGCGGATGATGAAATCCTGCTGTTCGGATCATTTTTCTGTGTCGGCGAAGCCCTGCAATGGCTGAGCCGGCAGGCCATGGAGGACTGAGTCAATGGCGGGGCTGGACAAGGTCATGAAGCAACGCATGGTCGGCGCGCTGGTATTGGTGGCGCTGGCGGTGATTTTCCTGCCGATGCTGTTCACCAAGGAAGACGAACTGCGTCAGGTTCAGGTCGAGGCGCCGCAGGCGCCGGCGGTCCCGGCCTTGCCGCAGGTCCAGGTGGAACCGGTGCAGGTGCCGGAACCTCAGGTCATTCCCGAGAGCAGTGTGGCGAACCAGCCAGTGACGGCACCGAGCACGCCGATCGCTCCGGTGCCGTCCGCACCGGTGGCGGAAACGCCGAAGCCGACTACGCCGCTGCCCACTCCGGCGCCGGCCACCAAGCCTGCGCCGGCCCCTGCGGTCGCCGCTGCACCGGCCAAGCCAGCGGCAGCGCCGGCCCCGGTACCCGCTGCGACCCAGGCGTCCGCGAACAAGGTCGACCCCAACGGCCTGCCGGTGAGCTGGTCCGTACAGTTGGCCAGCCTGTCCAACCGCGCTAGCGCCGACAGCCTGCAGAAAACCCTGCGCAGTCAGGGCTACAACGCCTATGTACGCTCTGCCGATGGCATGAATCGGGTGTTCGTCGGCCCGGTCATCGAGCGTGCCGAGGCGGAGCGCCTGCGCGATGTCATCAGCCGCCAGCAGAAACTCAAGGGTTTCGTGGTGCGCTTCCAGCCAGAACGCGGTTGAAGGCTGCCGTCCAGCCCCGCGCCGGACGGTAAATCACCGCTTACCGATAGTCCCTCGCTCTGGTAAAATGCCCGGCCTCAACCGTTTGCAGGCAACACCGTGGCTTTTACCTGGGTCGACTGGGCGATTCTCGCGATCATCGCCATTTCTACGCTGATCAGTCTCAAGCGCGGCTTCGTCAAGGAAGCCTTGTCCCTGCTCACCTGGATCGTCGCCGGTGCAGTGGCGTGGATGTTCGGCGGTTCGGCCGCGCAGTATCTGGACAGCTACATCCAGACGCCTTCGGCGCGGGTCATCGGTGGCTGTGCAATCGTCTTCGTCGCCACCCTGCTGGTGGGGGCAATGGTCAATTTCCTTCTGGGCGAGCTGATTCGCGTCACCGGGCTGTCCGGGACCGATCGCTTCCTCGGCATGGCCTTCGGCGCCGCTCGCGGCGCCTTGTTGGTTGTGGTGGCCGTCGGGCTGCTGAGCCTGGGGCCGGTACAACAGGATCCATGGTGGCAGGAGTCGCGACTCCTGCCCCAATTTCTATTGGTGGCTGACTGGTCGAAAAACCTCATCCTGGGGTTGACCAGCCAGTGGCTAGCCAGCGGGATCAGCGTTCCTGCTGATATTCCGTTCAAGGAACAGCTCATGGCGCCAAAAGCACCCTGAGTACCGTTCAATCCAGTTTCATTAAGTAGGGGTTGCGTCGCATGTGTGGCATCGTCGGTATCGTCGGTAAGTCGAACGTCAATCAGGCGCTGTATGACGCGCTAACCGTCCTCCAGCACCGCGGCCAGGACGCTGCCGGTATTGTGACCAGCCATGATGGCCGGTTATTCCTGCGCAAGGACAACGGCCTGGTCCGTGATGTCTTCCAGCAGCGCCATATGCAGCGCCTGGTCGGCAACATGGGCATCGGTCACGTGCGCTACCCGACCGCGGGCAGCTCGACCTCGGCCGAGGCCCAGCCGTTCTACGTCAACTCGCCGTACGGCATCACCCTGGCGCACAACGGCAACCTGACCAACGTCGAACAGTTGGCCAAGGAGATCTACGAGTCCGACCTGCGCCACGTCAACACCAACTCCGACTCGGAAGTCCTGCTCAACGTCTTCGCCCATGAACTGGCGGTGCGCGGCAAGCTGCAACCGACCGAGGAAGACGTATTCGCCGCGGTCACCGACGTGCACAACCGCTGCGTTGGCGGCTACGCCGTGGTGGCGATGATCACCGGCTACGGCATCGTCGGCTTCCGCGACCCGAACGGCATCCGTCCGATCGTCTTCGGCCAGCGTCACACCGACGAAGGCGTCGAGTACATGATCGCCTCCGAAAGCGTCTCCCTCGACGTGCTCGGCTTCACCCTGATCCGCGATCTGGCCCCGGGCGAAGCGGTCTACATCACCGAGGAAGGCAAGCTGCACACCCGTCAGTGCGCGACCAATCCGAAACTTTCGCCGTGCATCTTCGAGCACGTCTACCTGGCCCGTCCCGATTCGATCATCGACGGCGTCTCGGTGTACAAGGCGCGCCTGCGCATGGGCGAGAAACTGGCCGAGAAGATCCAGCGCGAGCGTCCGGACCACGACATCGACGTGGTCATCCCGATTCCGGACACCAGCCGCACCGCGGCCCTGGAACTGGCCAACCATCTGGGTGTGAAGTTCCGCGAAGGCTTCGTCAAGAACCGCTACATCGGCCGGACCTTCATCATGCCGGGCCAGGCAGCGCGCAAGAAGTCCGTACGCCAGAAGCTCAACGCCATCGAACTGGAATTCCGCGGCAAGAACGTGATGCTGGTGGACGACTCCATCGTGCGCGGCACCACCTGCAAGCAGATCATCCAGATGGCCCGCGAAGCCGGCGCCAAGAACGTCTACTTCTGCTCGGCCGCTCCGGCCGTGCGTTTCCCCAACGTCTACGGCATCGACATGCCGAGCGCCCACGAGCTGATCGCTCACAACCGCAGCACCCAGGACGTCGCCGACCTGATCGGCGCCGACTGGCTGGTCTACCAGGACCTGCCTGACCTGATCGAAGCGGTTGGCGGCGGCAAGATCAAGATCGAGCACTTCGACTGCGCGGTATTCGACGGCCAGTACGTCACCGGCGACGTCGACGCAGCCTACCTGGAACGCATCGAGCGAGCACGCAACGACCTCGCCAAGGCCAAGAACCAGGCGGTCAGCGCGATCATCGACCTCCACAACAACTGATAAGGGGAGCAACGGCATGACACAGGAATGGGATGCCGGGCGCCTGGACAGCGACCTCGAAGGGGTCGCTTTCGATACGCTGGCGGTTCGCGCCGGCCAGCATCGCACGCCGGAAGGTGAGCACAGCGATCCGCTGTTCTTCACCTCCAGCTACGTGTTCCGTACCGCGGCCGATGCCGCGGCGCGGTTCGCCGGCGAGGTTCCAGGCAACGTCTATTCACGCTACACCAACCCCACCGTACGGGCTTTCGAGGAGCGCATCGCCGCCCTGGAAGGCGCCGAGCAGGCAGTGGCGACCTCCACCGGCATGGCGGCGATCCTCGCCACGGTCATGTCGTTCTGCAGCGCCGGCGACCATGTGCTGGTTTCGCAGAGCGTGTTCGGTTCGACCATCAGCCTGTTCGAGAAGTACTTCAAGCGCTTTGGCGTGCAGGTGGACTATGTACCGCTGGCCGACCTGAGTGCTTGGGAACAGGCGATCAAGGCCAACACAAAGCTGCTTTTTGTTGAATCCCCATCCAACCCGCTGGCCGAACTGGTCGATATCGCCGCGCTGGCGGAAATCGCCCACGCCAAGGGCGCCCAGCTGGTGGTGGACAACTGCTTCAGCACCCCGGCCCTGCAGCAGCCGCTGCAACTGGGCGCGGACATTGTGGTGCACTCGGCGACCAAGTTCATCGACGGCCAGGGCCGTTGCATGGGCGGGGTGGTTGCCGGCCGCAGCGAGCAGATGAAGGAAGTGGTCGGTTTCATCCGTACCGCCGGTCCGTCGCTCAGCCCGTTCAACGCCTGGATCTTCCTCAAGGGCCTGGAGACGCTGAACCTGCGCATGCGCGCCCACTGCGCCAATGCCCAGGAACTGGCCGTGTGGCTGGAGCAGCAGGACGGAATCGAGAAGGTGCATTACGCCGGTCTCGAAAGCCACCCGCAGCACGAGCTGGCCAAGCGCCAGATGAAGGGCTTCGGCGCGGTGGTGAGCTTCGAGGTCAAGGGCGGCAAAGAGGGCGCCTGGCGCTTCATCGACGCTACGCGGCTGATCTCGATCACCGCCAACCTCGGTGACGCCAAGACCACCATCACCCACCCGGGCACCACTTCCCACGGCCGTCTGTCGCCTCAGGAGCGTGAAGCGGCTGGTATCCGCGACAGCCTGATCCGGGTTGCCGTGGGCCTGGAAGACGTGGCCGACCTCAAGGCCGACCTCGCTCGCGGGCTGGCCGCGCTGTGATCGACTGGTCGGTTGCCGAGAGCAGCCATAACGGTCGCGTGGCGCTGGTTACCGGTGCTGCGCGCGGCATCGGCCTGGGCATTGCTGCCTGGCTGATTGCCGAGGGCTGGCAGGTGGTCCTGACCGACCTTGACCGTGTACGCGGCTCCAAGGTCGCCAAGGTCCTCGGCGACAACGCCTGGTTCGTCGGCATGGATGTGTCCGACGAGGTCCAGGTCACCCTCGGCGTGGCCGAGGTGCTGGGTCAGTTCGGTCGTCTCGATGCACTGGTGTGCAACGCGGCGATCGCCAATCCGCACAACACCACCCTGGAAAGCCTCAGCCTGCAGCACTGGAACCGCGTCCTGGCGGTCAACCTGAGCGGGCCGATGCTGTTGGCCAAGCACTGTGCGCCTTATTTGCGCGCGCATTGCGGGGCCATCGTCAACCTGACCTCGACCCGGGCCATCCAGTCCGAGCCGGACACCGAGGCCTATGCGGCGAGCAAGGGTGGCCTGCTGGCACTGACCCATGCCCTGGCCATGAGCCTGGGCCCTGAAATCCGCGTCAATGCCGTCAGTCCCGGCTGGATCGATGCCCGTGATCCTTCGGTGCGACGTGCCGAGCCGCTGAGCGAAGCCGATCATGCACAGCATCCGGCGGGCAGGGTTGGGACGGTAGAAGATGTGGCGGCGGCGGTTTCCTGGTTGCTGTCGAAGAATGCGGGGTTCGTTACCGGCCAGGAGTTCGTGGTCGACGGCGGCATGACCCGGAAGATGATCTATCAGTAACCGTCGGAGTTTCTGGTGGTCGAGGTTGCGAAGCGGAAAGTTTGTGCTACCGCCTGAGGTCGAGGGGGCAGCGGAGGAAATGAACTTTTTTGCCCTTTTTGAAAAAAACTTCAACAGGGGTATTGACTTAGGTTCGTTACCTGCGTAAATTTCGCGGCCTCAGCGAAGCAAACGAAACAAAGCGAAACAGCAACAGCAGTGACGCGATGTGACGTAGGTTACGAAGGGTGATTAGCTCAGCCGGGAGAGCATCTGCCTTACAAGCAGAGGGTCGGCGGTTCGATCCCGTCATCACCCACCACTTCCTGAGACGTTCCTGACCCGGATCGCTTCGAAAGAAACGGTCTACCAGAGAGGAACAGGACGCAAGTCCACATGCGCAGCGGTAGTTCAGTCGGTTAGAATACCGGCCTGTCACGCCGGGGGTCGCGGGTTCGAGTCCCGTCCGCTGCGCCACTTTTCTCCAGATCGCTCGATGAGCGATTTGAGGTCCGAAGGTACCGAAGCCTTCAGGCCAGATCCCAGTTTCAAACGAACGCAAGTTCGTGCGATACGCAGCGGTAGTTCAGTCGGTTAGAATACCGGCCTGTCACGCCGGGGGTCGCGGGTTCGAGTCCCGTCCGCTGCGCCATATCCGCTTCGAGGCCCTTGAACTCCTCGAAGCAAAACGAAGAAAGCGACCTTAGGGTCGCTTTTTTCGTTTCCGGGGTTTCTGTTCTGGAACCCTGTCCAAAGGCTGGTCGCGATCCCTGTGGGAGCGGGTTCACCCGCGATTGCGATGGTGAATCCACTACCGTCATCGCGGGTAAACCCGCTCCCACAGGGATCACGTCGCTCCTGGCATCTCGTTCGGTAGATGCGACTAATTATTTCTACATGCCATCCGTTCTTCTGGGAGACAAGCCCGGCCGTTGTCATGGCCGGGGCGTGCACCTACAGGAAAACGATAAATGGGCATCGAACGCGACGCACCCGGCCTGACCCTGTTCTGCCTGCCTTATTCCGGCGCCAGCGCCACCTGCTACAGCCCGTGGAAGGCCAGGATGCCGGCCTGGCTCAAGGTGCGGCCGCTGGAACTGCCCGGTCGCGGCCTGCGCATGGACGAGCCGCTGCAGACCGACATGGTGCAACTCGCCCACCTGCTGGCCGGGGAAATCGCCGGCGAACTACAGCGCCCCTACGCCCTGTTCGGCCACAGCCTCGGCGGCCTGCTGGCCTTCGAGCTGGCCCACGCTCTGCGTGATCGCGGCCTGCCGGCGCCGCTGGCGCTGTTCACCTCGGCCACCGCCGGCCCGTCGCGGCGCGATGTCAGTGAATACGCCATCGCCAAGACCGACGAAGAACTCATCACCCGCCTGCGCCAACTGGGCGGTACCAGCGAAAGCGTGATCGCCAACGAAGAGCTGCTGGAACTGGTGCTGCCGATCCTGCGCGCCGACTTCCTGCTCTGCGGCAGCTTCGCCTACGGCCAGCGCCAGCCGCTGGCGGTGCCGATCCACGTGTTCGGCGGCAAGCGCGACACGGTCAAGGTCGACGAACTGCTGGACTGGCAGGACGAGACCAGCACCGGCTTCTCCCTCGACATGTTCGAAGGCCATCACTTCTACCTGATCGACGAACAGGCCCGCCTGCTGCGCCAGTTGCGCCGCTATGCCGACCAGCACCTGGCACGCTGGCGCAACCGCAGCGCGCGCCGCCTGGCCGCCCGCGCCACCGGTTGAGCCCGCGCCAGCCCCTTCGTCACCCCGACCCTTTTTTGCCACGCCGAATTCAGCAGGAACCCCTCATGGACGCGTTCGAACTTCCAGCCACCCTGGCCCAGTCCCTTCAACGTCGCGCCGCGCAGACACCGGACAAGCTGGCCCTGCGTTTCCTCTCCGACGAACAGGACCAAGGCATCGTGCTGACCTACGCCGACCTGGACCTGCGCGCGCGCACCATCGCCGCCGTCCTGCAAGGCCACGCCGCACTGGGCGACCGCGCGATCCTGCTGTTCCCCAGCGGTCCGGACTACGTCGCGGCGTTCTACGGCTGCCTGTACGCCGGGATCATCGCCGTGCCGGCCTATCCGCCGGAGTCCAACCGCCGTCACCACCAGGAGCGCCTGCTGTCGATCATCGCCGACGCCGAGCCGAGCCTGGTCCTGACTGCCTCGGCCCTGCGCGATAGCCTGCTGGAAGTGGCCGAACTCAAGGCCGAGGGCGCCCCGGTGCTGCTCTGCGTCGACGGTCTCGACAGCGCCGCTGCCGCCAATTGGCAAGCCCCGGAACTGAGCGGCGACGACATCGCTTTCCTGCAATACACCTCCGGCTCCACCGCACTGCCCAAGGGCGTGCAGGTCAGCCACGGCAACCTGGTGGCCAACGAAAAACTCATCCGCCACGGTTTCGGCATCGATATCAACCCGGACGACGTGATCGTCAGCTGGCTGCCGCTGTACCACGACATGGGCCTGATCGGCGGCCTGCTGCAGCCGATCTTCAGCGGCGTGCCGTGTGTGCTGATGTCCCCGGCCTACTTCCTGACCCGGCCGCTGCGCTGGCTGGAAGCGATCAGCGAGTACAAGGGCACCATCAGCGGCGGCCCGGACTTCGCCTACCAGCTCTGCGCGGCGCGGGTCAGCGACGCGGCCCTGGCCCGTCTCGACCTGAGCGGCTGGCGCGTGGCCTATTCCGGTTCCGAGCCGATCCGCCTGGACAGCCTCGACGCCTTCGCCGAGAAATTCGCCGGCTGCGGCTTCGACGCCAGCAGCTTCTTCGCCTCCTATGGCCTGGCCGAGGCGACCCTGTTCGTTACCGGTGGCAAGCGTGGCCAGGGCATTCCACACCTGTGCCTCGACGAGCAGGCCTTGTCGCGCAACGTTGCCGAGCCAGGGCAGGGCAGCCCGGTGATGAGCTGCGGCACCAGCCAGCCGGAACACGGCGTGCTGATCGCCGACCCGCAGAGCCTGGCAATGCTCGGCGAGAACCAGGTCGGTGAAGTCTGGGCCTGTGGCCCGAGCATCGCCCACGGCTACTGGCGCAACCCGGAGGCGACGGCGAAAACCTTCGTCCAGCACGACGGCCAGACCTGGCTGCGCACCGGCGACCTCGGCTTCCTGCGCGACGGCGAGCTGTACATCACCGGCCGCCTGAAGGACATGCTCATCGTCCGCGGCCAGAATATTTATCCACAGGACATCGAGCAGACCATCGAGCGTGAAGTGGATGTGGTGCGCAAAGGCCGCATCGCCGCCTTCGCGGTGACCCAGGACGGTATCGAGGGCATCGGCATCGCCGCCGAGATCGGCCGCAGCGTGCAGAAGAACGTGCCTGCCGACGAACTGATCAAGACCCTGCGCCAGACCGTCGCCGACGCCTATCAACAGGCGCCGAGCGTGGTGGTGCTGCTCAATCCCGGCGCCTTGCCGAAGACGTCCAGCGGCAAGCTGCAGCGTTCCGCCTGCCGCACCCGCCTGGCCGACGGCAGCCTCGACAGCTACGCGGTGTTCCCGCAGCAGGCGGCCGGGGAGAAGGCCAGCGCCGCGACCCTTGCCAAGTCCGACCTGAGCGAACTTGTGGCGCGCACCTGGCGCGAGCACCTGCAGGTCGAGGACATCGCCGCCGCCGATCACTTCTTCCTGCTCGGCGGCAACTCCATCCTGGCCACCCAGGTCGTTGCCAGCCTGCGTGAAGCCCTGGGCGTCGAGCTGAACCTGCGCCTGCTGTTCGAAGCACCGACCCTGCAAGGCTTCGTCGCCGCCCTGGAAGGCGCGCAGTCCGGCGCCCAGGCCGACGAGCGGATCCTGCGCCTGCCGGGCGAGCTGGACCTGCCGCAATCCCTGGCGCAGAACCGCCTGTGGTTCACCTGGCAGCTGGACCCGCAAAGCAGCGCCTACAACATCCCCGCCGGCCTCAACCTGCGCGGCGAGCTGGACGAAACCGCTCTGCGCAGCGCCTTCCAGCGCCTCACCGAACGCCACGAATCCCTGCGCACCCGTTTCTACGAAAAAGACGGTGTGGCCCTGCAACGCATCGACGCTGCCGGCCCGTTCGATATCCAGCGCATCGACCTTAGCGACCTCGACGAAGACGAACGCCGCCAACGCGCCCAGGCCATCCGCGAGGAACAGGCCCGCCTGCCGTTCGACCTGGAAAACGGCCCGCTGCTGCGGGTTCAGCTGGTCTGCCTCGACGAGCAGGAACACCAGTTGTTGGTGACGATGCACCACATCATCGCCGATGGCTGGTCGCTGAACGTGCTGATCGACGAGTTCTCGCGCCTGTATGCCGCCGCCGTGCAGGGCCAGCCGCTGACCCTGGAAGCGCTGCCGGTGCGCTACGCCGACTACGGCCAGTGGCAACGCGAGTGGCTGGCCCGTGGTGAAGCGCAACGCCAGCTGGACTACTGGAAGCAGCAACTGGGCGAGGAACAGCCAAGCCTGAATCTGGTCACCGACCACCCGCGTTCGACCCGCCAGCAGCACAGCGCCTCGCGCTACAGCCTGCGTTTGAGCGCCGAGCAGAGCAAGGCGGTGAAAGCTGCGGCGCAGAGCCACGGCTCGACGCCGTTCATGCTCCTGCTGGCCGGCTTCCAGAGCCTGCTGCACCGCTACAGCGGGCAGACCGATATCCGTATCGGCGTGCCGGGTGCCAACCGTCCGCGCCAGGAAACCCAGGGCCTGATCGGCTTCTTCATCAACACCCTGGTGCTGCGCGCCGAGCTGGAATCGCGCCTGCCGTTCGCCGAGCTGCTGACCCGCACCCGTCAGGCCGCGCTGGAAGCCCAGGCTCACCAGGACCTGCCGTTCGATCAACTGGTCGAGGCCTTCCCCCAGGCCCGCGAACACGGCCTGTTCCAGGTCATGTTCAACCACCAGCAACGTGACCTCGGCGCCCTGCGTCGCCTGCCGGGCCTGCTCGCCGACGAACTGCCGTGGCATAGCCGCGAAGCCAAGTTCGACCTGCAACTGCACAGCGAGGAAGACCGTAGCGGCCGCATCAACCTGTCCTTCGACTACGCCGACGAGCTGTTCGAGCGCGCCACCATCCAGCGCCTTGCCGCTCACTATGTGCGCCTGCTGGCCCAGGTCAGCGACAACGCGACCATCGCCCTGGGCGACCTGCAACTGCTGGACGACAGCGAGCACGCACGCCAGGCCGCCTGGAGCGTGGCCCCGTGCACCCCGGCCAGCCACTGGCTGCCGGAACTGCTGAACGAACAGGCCCAGCGCAGCCCCGAGCGCACCGCCCTGGTCTGGGACGGCGGCAGCCTCGACTACGCCGGCCTGCACGCCCAGGCCAACCGCCTGGCCAACTACCTGCGCGACAAGGGCGTCGGCCCTGACGTGAAAGTGGCCATCGCGGTGGAGCGTTCGCCGCAACTGCTGATCGGCCTGCTGGCGATCATCAAGGCCGGCGGCGCCTACGTGCCGCTGGACCCGGACTACCCGAGCGAGCGCCTGGCCTACATGCTCGCCGACAGCGGCGTATCGCTGCTGCTGACCCAGAGCCACCTGCTGGGCGACATGCCGAGCGCCGACGGCGTCAGCGCCATCGCCCTCGACACCCTCAAGCTGGACAACTGGCCCAGCCACGCGCCCGGTCTGCACCTGCACGGCGACAACCTCGCCTACGTGATCTACACCTCCGGCTCCACCGGTCAGCCGAAAGGCGTGGGCAATACCCACGCGGCCCTGGCCGAGCGCCTGCAATGGATGCAGGCCACCTACAAGCTGGATGACAGCGACGTGCTGATGCAGAAGGCGCCGATCAGCTTCGACGTCTCGGTGTGGGAGTGCTTCTGGCCGCTGATCACCGGCTGCAAGCTGGTACTCGCTGCACCCGGCGAGCATCGCGATCCGCACCGCATCGCCCAGCTGGTACAAGAGCACGGCGTGACCACGCTGCACTTCGTGCCGCCGCTGCTGCAACTGTTCATCGACGAGCCGCTGACGGCCAACTGCACCAGTCTGCGCCGGGTCTTCTCCGGAGGCGAGGCGCTGCCTGCCGAATTGCGCAACCGCGTACTGGCGCAACTGCCCAACGCCCAACTGCACAACCGCTACGGCCCGACCGAGACCGCGATCAACGTCACCCACTGGCACTGCCAGACCAGCGACGGTGCGCGTTCGCCGATTGGCCGGCCGCTGGGCAACGTGATCTGCCGCGTTCTCGATGGCGAACTGAATGCCCAGCCGGACGGCGTTGCCGGCGAGCTGTGCATCGGCGGCATCGGCCTGGCCCGTGGCTACCTGGGCCGCGCCGCGATGACCGCCGAGCGCTTCGTTCCGGATGCCGCTGGCGAGCCGGGTGCCCGTCTGTACCGCACCGGTGACCGCGTGCGCTGGGCAGCCGATGGCGCCCTGGAGTACTTCGGCCGTCTTGACCACCAGGTAAAACTGCGCGGCTTCCGCGTCGAACCGCAGGAAATCGAAGCGCGCCTGCTGGCCCTGGACGGTGTCGGCCAGGCCGCGGTGCTGGTGCGCGAAACTGCCGCCGGTGCGCAACTGGTGGGTTACTTCACCGCCGAGGCGGGCGAGGAGGGCGAGGCTGCGCAGATCGCCCGGCTCAAGGCCGAACTGGCCCTGGAACTGCCGGAATACATGGTCCCGGCGCAACTGGTGCGCATGGACGTGATGCCCCTCGGCCCGAGCGGCAAGCTGGACCGCCGCGCGCTGCCCGAGCCGCAATGGCACTCCCGCGAGCACATCGAACCCGAGACCGAGCTGCAGCGCGGCATCGCCGCGATCTGGCGCGACGTACTGGGCGTGCCACGAGTCGGCCTGGCCGATGACTTCTTCGACCTCGGCGGCCATTCGCTGCTGGCCACCCAGATCATTTCCCGCGTGCGCCAGGCGTGCGACGTCGAGCTGCCGCTGCGGGTGCTGTTCGAGCACCGCGAGCTGGGCGCCTTTGCCAGCGCGGTCGCCGCGCTGCAAGCCGACGGCCAGCGCAACAGCCAGCAGGCCATCGCCAGCGTCGACCGCAGCCAGCCGGTGGCGCTGTCGTATTCCCAGCAACGCATGTGGTTCCTCTGGCAGATGGAGCCGGACAGCCCCGCCTACAACGTCGGCGGCATGGCGCGCCTGAGCGGCGCCTTCGACATCGGCTGCTTCGAGGCGGCGTTGCAGGCGCTGATCCTGCGCCACGAAACCCTGCGCACCACCTTCCCGAGCATCGACGGCGTGGCCTGCCAGAACGTCTCCGAGGAGACCGGCGTGGCCATGCAGTGGCTGGATATCTCCGCGCTGCCCGCCGCCGAACGCCAGGTACGCCTGCAGGCCTTCGCCGACAGCGAGGCGCACAAGCCCTTCGACCTGGAAACCGGTCCGCTGCTGCGTGCCTGCCTGGTCAAGGCCGGCGAGCAGGAGCACTACTTCGTCCTGACCCTGCACCACATCGTCACCGAAGGCTGGGCGATGGACATCTTCGCCCGCGAACTGGGCCTGCTCTACGAAGCCTTCCTCGACGGCAAGCCATCGCCGCTGGAACCGCTGGCGGTGCAGTACCTCGACTACAGCGTGTGGCAGCGCCAGTGGCTGGAGTCCGGCGAGCGCCAGCGCCAGCTGGACTACTGGACCGCGCAACTGGGCAACGAGCATCCGCTGCTGGAGCTGCCGGGTGACCGC
The DNA here is from genome assembly GCF_059379395.1 of Pseudomonas sp. Con_6. Classification (NCBI taxonomy): domain Bacteria; kingdom Pseudomonadati; phylum Pseudomonadota; class Gammaproteobacteria; order Pseudomonadales; family Pseudomonadaceae; genus Pseudomonas; species Pseudomonas sp. Con_6. The sequence continues at coordinate 2,004,416 of NZ_CM182011.1, forward strand.
CCGCGTCCTGCGGTGCAGAGCCACCAGGGCGAGCTGTTCCGCTTCGACCTGAGCGACGACCTGGCCGGCCGCGTGCGTGCCTTCAATGCGAAGAACGGCCTGACCCTGTTCATGACCATGACCGCCGCCCTGGCCGTGTTGCTCTACCGCTACAGCGGGCAGACCGACCTGCGCATCGGTGCGCCGGTAGCCAACCGTATCCGCCCGGAAAGCGAAGGGCTGATCGGCGCCTTCCTCAACACCCAGGTCCTGCGGGTGCAACTGGACGGGCAGATGAGCGTCGGCGAGCTGTTCGAGCAGGTACGCCACACCGTGATCGAAGGCCAGTCGCACCAGGACCTGCCCTTCGACCACCTGGTGGAAGCCCTGCAACCACCGCGCAGCGCCGCCTACAACCCGCTGTTCCAGGTGATGTGCAACGTGCAGCGCTGGGAGTTCCAGCAGAGCCGCGAGCTGGCCGGGATGACCGTGGAGTACATCGTCAACGATGCCCGCGCCACCAAGTTCGACCTCAACCTGGAAGTCACCGAGCTGGACCACCGCCTGGGTTGCTGCCTGACCTACAGCACCGACCTGTTCGATGAACCGCGCATCGCGCGCATGGCCGGACACTGGCGCAACCTGCTGCAGGCGCTGCTGGCCGATCCGCAACAGCGCCTTGGCGAACTGCCGCTGCTGGCCACCGACGAGCGCCAGCAACTGATCGACAGCCTGGGCGCCGAAGCCGGCGAGCAACGCCTCGACCAGTGCATCCACAGCCTGTTCAGCGAGCGGGTGAAAGCCGATCCGCAGGCCGGCGCGCTGACCTTCCGTGGCGAAACCCTCAGCTACGCCGAACTGGACGCCCGGGCCAACCGCCTGGCCTGGATGCTCCGCGAACGCGGCGTCGGCCCGCAGGTGCGGGTGGGCCTGGCGCTGGAGCGGTCGCTGGAGATGGTCATCGGCCTGTTGGCGATCCTCAAGGCCGGCGGCGCCTATGTGCCGCTGGACCCGGAGTACCCGCTGGAACGCCTGCACTACATGATCCAGGACAGCGGCGTGCGCCTGCTGCTCAGCGACACCACGCTGCTGGACGCCCTCGGCGAGCTGCCTGAAGGCGTGGCGCGCTGGTGCCTGGAGGACGACGCGGCGCAACTGGCGTCCTACCCGGACAGCGAGCCGCCGTTCGTCAACCTGCCGCAGCACCAGGCGTACCTGATCTATACCTCCGGCTCCACCGGCCTGCCGAAAGGCGTGGTGGTCAGCCATGGCGAGATCGCCATGCACTGCCAGGCGGTGATCAAGCGCTTCGACATGCGCCCGGACGACTGCGAATTGCACTTCTATTCGATCAACTTCGACGCCGCCACCGAGCGCCTGCTGGTGCCGCTGCTGACCGGTGCGCGCCTGGTGCTGCGTGCCCAGGGCCAGTGGGACGCCGAGGAAATCTGCACGCTGATCCGCGAGCAGGGCGTCAACATCCTCGGCTTCACCCCGAGCTACGGCAGCCAGCTGGCGCAGTTCCTAGCCACCCAGGGGCAGCAACTGCCGGTGCGCATGTGCATCACCGGTGGCGAGGCGCTCACCGGCGAGCATCTGCAGCGCATCCGCGCGGCCTTCGCGCCGGAGCTGTTCTTCAACGCCTATGGCCCGACCGAAACCGTGGTCATGCCGCTGGCCTGCCTGTCGCCGGCCGAGCTGGAAGAGGGCCAGGCCAGCGTGCCGATCGGCAGCGTGGTGGGGGCGCGGGTCGCCTATATCCTCGACACCGACCTGGCCCTGGTGCCGCAGGGCGCCACCGGTGAGCTGTATGTCGGCGGGGCCGGCCTCGCCGTGGGTTACCACGAGCGTCCGGGCCTGACCGCCGAACGCTTCGTCGCCGATCCGTTCTCCCGTGAAGGCGGGCGCCTGTACCGCACCGGCGACCTGGTGCGCCAGCGCGCCGACGGCCAGGTGGAATACATCGGCCGGGTCGACCATCAGGTGAAGATCCGCGGCTTCCGTATCGAGCTGGGCGAGATCGAGACCCGCCTGCTCGACCATGCCGCCATCCGCGAAGCGGTGGTGCTGGCGCTGGACACCCCGGCCGGCAAGCAACTGGCCGGTTACCTGGTCAGCGACGTGGCCAGCCAGGACGAGGCGGCCCAGGCAAACCTGCGCGATGAGCTGAAAGCCGCGCTCAAGGCACAGTTGCCGGACTACATGGTGCCCACCCACCTGATCCTGCTGGAGGCCATGCCGCTCACCGCCAACGGCAAGCTCGACCGCCGCGCCCTGCCGGCGCCGGACCCGGAGCTGAACCGCCAGCAGTACGTGGCACCGAGCAGCGAACTGGAACTGAGCCTGGCGCGTATCTGGGGCGAGGTGCTCAACGTCGCCCAGGTCGGCCTCAACGACAACTTCTTCGAACTGGGCGGCGACTCGATCCTGTCGATCCAGGTGGTCAGCCGTGCCCGTGCGGCCGGCATCCACTTCAGCCCGCGCGACCTGTTCCAGCACCAGACCGTGCAGACCCTGGCGGCCGTCGCCACCACCCACGAAGTGGTCCGCGCCGAACAGGGCCTGCTCAGTGGTGAATCGGCGCTGACGCCGATCCAGCACTGGTTCTTCGAAACGCCGATCAGCAACCGCCAGCACTGGAACCAGGCGGTGCTGCTGGAGCCGACCCAGACCCTCGATGCGGCCTTGCTGGAGCAGGCGCTGCAAGCCGTGCAACAGCAGCACGACGCCCTGCGCCTCGGTTTCCGCGAGCAGGCCGGCGCCTGGCAAGCTGAATTCCGCAACGGCAACGATGCGCTGCTGCGGGTCGCCCAGGTCAACGACATGGCCGACTGCGCCGCGCTGTACGACGAGACCCAGCGCAGCCTCGACCTGCAACACGGCCCGCTGCTGCGTGCCTTGCTGGTGGACGGCCCGCAGGGCGAGCAGCGCCTGCTGCTGGCGATCCATCACCTGGTGGTGGACGGCGTGTCCTGGCGCGTTCTGCTGGAAGACCTGCAGTCCGCCTACCGGCAACTGCCGCTGCCGGCCAAGACCAGCGCCATGCGCGACTGGGCGCAGCGCCTGCGCACCTATGCCGGCAGCGAATCGCTGCGCGAAGAACGCAACTGGTGGCAAGCCCAGCTGGGCGACACCGGCATGCCGCTGCCGGGCCTCGACCCGGCGGGTGGCCAGCAGAACCGTCATGCCCACAGCGTCAGCGTGCGCCTGGATGCCCCGCGTACCCGCCAGTTGCTGCAACAGGCGCCGAGTGCCTACCGCACCCAGGTCAACGACCTGCTGCTGACCGCCCTGGCCCGCGTGCTCTGCCAGTGGACCGAGCAGCCGTCGGCGCTGGTCCAGCTGGAAGGCCACGGCCGCGAAACCCTGTTCGACGAGATCGACCTGACCCGCAGCGTCGGCTGGTTCACCAGCGCCTACCCGCTGCGCCTGACCCCGGCCGGCGAGCTGTCGGAATCGGTCAAGGCGATCAAGGAACAACTGCGCGCAGTACCGCACAAGGGCCTCGGCTTCGGCGTGCTGCGCTACCTTGGCGACGACGCCAGCCGCGGCGCCATGCAGGCCTTGCCGGTAGCACCGGTGACCTTCAACTACCTCGGCCAGTTCGACCAGAGCTTCGCCAGCGATGCGCTGTTCCGGCCGCTGGAGGCGTCCGCCGGCACCGCCCATGACCCGCAAGCGCCGCTGCCCAACGAACTGAGCATCGATGCCCAGGTCTATGCGGGCGAACTGGTGCTGCGCTGGACCTTCAGCGCCGAGCGCCATCAGGTGGCGACCATCGAGGCCATCGCCAACGCCTACCTGGCGCAGTTGCAGGCGGTGGTCGAGCACTGCGTTGCCGACGGCAGCGGCGGCCTTACGCCGTCCGACTTCCCGCTGGCCAGCCTGACCCAGGCCGAGCTGGATGCGCTGCCGGTGCCGGCAGCGCAGATCGAGGACGTATTCCCGCTGACGCCGATGCAGGAAGGCATGCTCCTGCACACCCTGCTGGAGCCGGGCACCGGCCTGTACTACATGCAGGACCGCTACCGCATCAACAGCGACCTCGATCCCGAGCGCTTCACCCGCGCCTGGCAGGCCGTGGTCGCCCGCCACGAAGCGCTGCGTGCGTCGTTCTGCTGGGATATCGGCGAAGGCATGCTGCAGGTGATCCACAAGCCGGGCGACACCCCGGTGGAATACCTCGACTGGCGTGACGTGCCGGCCGACGAGCAGGAGCCGAAGCTGCAGGCCCTGCACAAGCACGAGCGCGAGGCCGGCTTCGATCTGCTGCACCAGGCGCCGTTCCACCTGCGCCTGATCCGCGTCGGCGAGGCCAGCTACTGGTTCATGATGAGCAACCACCACATCCTCATCGATGCCTGGTGCCGTTCGCTGTTGATGAACGACTTCTTCGACCTCTACATGGCCCTCGGCGAAGGCCGTGACGCCCAGCTGGCGCCGGCACCGCGCTACCGCGACTACATCGGCTGGCTGCAACAGCGTGGCCTTGCGCAGGCGCGAACCTGGTGGCGCGACAACTTGCGCGGCTTCGAGCGGCCGACGCCGATCCCGAGCGATCGTCCGTACCTGCGCGAGCATGCCGGGGAGCATGGCGGCATGGTGGTGGGTGATGTCTACACCCGCCTCGACATGGCTGATGGCGCTCGCCTGCGGGAACTGGCGCAGCAGCACCAGCTGACCGTCAACACCTTCGCCCAGGCCGCCTGGGCCCTGACCCTGCGGCGCATGAGCGGCGACCGCGACGTGCTGTTCGGCGTCACCGTGGCCGGGCGTCCGGTGGACATGCCGCAGATGCAGCGCACCGTCGGCCTGTTCATCAACACCATTGCCCTGCGCGTCGGCCTGCCTGCCGACGGCGAGCGGCGCAGCGTGCGCCAGTGGCTGAACGGCCTGCTGGACAGCAACATGCAACTGCGCGAGTACGAATACCTGCCGCTGGTGAATATCCAGGAGCTGAGCGAACTGCCCAAGGGCATGCCGCTGTTCGACAGCCTGTTCGTGTTCGAGAACGCCCCGGTGGAAGTCTCGGTGCTGGATCGGGCGCAGAGCCTGAATGCCACCTCGGATTCCGGCCGGACCCACACCAACTATCCGCTGACCGCGGTGTGCTACCCGGGCGATGACCTGGGGCTGCACCTGTCCTACGACCAGCGTTACTTCGACGAAGGCACCGTGCAGGGCATGCTGGCCGAGTTCAAGCGCCTGCTGCTGGCGTTGGTGCAGGGCTTCCATGGCGATATGGCCGAGCTGCCGCTGCTGGGTGAGGCCGAGCGTGAATTCCTCACCGAGGGCTGCAATCAGAGTGCTCGCGAGTATCCGCTGGAGCGCAGCTATGTGTCCTTGTTCGAAGAACAGGTGGCGCTGCATCCGCAGCGAGTTGCGGTCAGCTATCTCGGCGAGCGGCACAGCTACGTCGAACTCAACGCTGCCGCCAACCGCCTGGGCCATGCCCTGATCGCTGCGGGCGCGGGCTTCGACCAGCCGATCGCGCTGCTGGCCGAACGCGGCCCGGACCTGCTGGGCATGATCGTCGGCAGCTTCAAGGCTGGTGCGGGTTACCTGCCGCTGGACCCGGCGCTGCCGAACCAGCGCCTGAGCGGCGTGATCGGGCAGAGCGGGGCGCCGGTGCTGGTGTGCAGCGCTGCCTGTGAAGCCCAAGCCCGTGAACTGCTGGTTGGCCTGGAAGGCGTGCAACTGCTGGTCTGGGAACAGGTCCAGCAGAGCGATGCCACCAACAATCCAGGCCGCTACAGCCGTCCGGACAACCTGGCCTACGTGATCTTCACCTCCGGTTCTACCGGCCTGCCGAAGGGCGTGATGGTCGAACAGCGCGGCATGCTCAACAACCAGCTGAGCAAGGTGCCGTACCTCGATCTGAGCGACAAGGACGTGATCGCCCAGACCGCCTCGCAGAGCTTCGATATCTCGGTCTGGCAGTTCCTCGCCGCACCGCTGTTCGGTGCCCGGGTAGATATCGTGCCGAACGACATCGCCCGCGATCCGCAGGTGTTGCTGGCCCATGTTCAACAGCAGGGCATCACGGTGCTGGAAAGCGTCCCGTCGCTGATCCAGGGCCTGCTGGCCGAAGAGCGGGTCAACCTCGACGGCCTGCGCTGGATGCTGCCGACCGGTGAAGCCATGCCGCCAGAATTGGCCAAACAATGGCTGCTGCGTTATCCACAGATCGGCCTGGTCAACGCCTACGGTCCGGCGGAATGCTCGGACGACGTGGCCTTCTTCCGCGTGGATCTGGAATCGACCCGGAGCACCTACCTGCCGATCGGCACCCCGACCGACAACAACCTGATCTACCTGCTGGACGATGCTCTGGAACTGGTGCCGCTGGGCGCCGTCGGCGAGCTGTGCGTCGCCGGCACCGGCGTCGGCCGTGGCTACGTCAGCGACACCCGCCGCACCGTCCCGGTCTTCGTGCCGAACCCCTTCGGTGCCCCGGGCGAGCGCCTGTACCGCACCGGTGACCTGGCCCGCCGTCGCGCCGATGGCGTGCTGGAATACGTCGGCCGCGCCGACCACCAGGTGAAGATCCGCGGCTACCGCATCGAACTGGGCGAGATCGAAACCCGCCTGCTGGAACATCCGGCGGTCCGTGAAACCGTGGTCCTCGATATCGACGGTCCGCAAGGCAAGCAGCTCGCCGCCTATCTGGTCCCGCGTAGCGAGATCAACGTCGACCAACTAAAGGCCACGCTCAAGGCCAACCTGCCCGACTACATGGTGCCGACGCATTTCATAAAGCTCGACGCCATGCCGCTGACGCCAAACGGCAAGCTGGACCGCAAGTCCCTGCCACAACCCGACACCAGCCTGTCGCAGACCGCCTACGTGGCCCCGGTCAGCGAACTGGAGCAACAACTGGCCGCCATCTGGGCCGACGTGCTGAAGATCGAACGCGTCGGTCTCGACGACAGCTTCTTCGAATTGGGCGGCCACTCGCTGCTGGCGACCCAGGTGATCTCCCGCGTGCGTCAGGCCCTGCAGATCGAGCTGTCCCTGCGCAGCCTGTTCGAAGCGAAAGACCTGCGCGGCTTTGTCCGTCAGGCGGAACAAGCTGCAAGCTGCAAGTTGCAAGCGATAAGCAAAGCGGATCGCAGCCGGCCGTTGGCTTTGTCCTATGCCCAGCAACGCCAGTGGTTCCTCTGGCAGCTGGAGCCGCACAGCGCCGCCTATAACATGCCGGCTGCCCTGCGCCTGCGTGGTGCACTGGATATCGCCGCGCTAGAGCTGAGCTTCGAAAGCCTGATCGGCCGCCACGAAACCCTGCGCACCACCTTCCGCCAGGACGGCGGCCAGGCCGTGCAGATCATTCACGAGCCGGCGCCGTTCGTGCTGGCGCTGGAGCAACTGCCGGCGTCCGACCTGCCCCGTGAAGAACAGGTCCGCCTGTTCATCGAGGACGAGACCCTACGGCCGTTCGACCTGGAAACCGGTCCGCTGTTGCGGGTGCGCCTGCTCCACCTGGACGCCGACGAGCATGTGCTGGTACTGGTCCAGCACCATATCGTCACCGATGGCTGGTCGATGCCGATCATGGTCGACGAACTGATGCGCCTGTACGCCGGCTACAGCCGGGGCGAAGACGTGCCACTGGCGCCGCTGGCGATCCAGTACGCCGACTTCGCCCTGTGGCAACGGCAGTGGATGGAAGCCGGCGAGACCGCCCGCCAGCTGGCCTACTGGACCGCGCAACTGGGTGGTGAGCAGCCGGTGCTGGAGCTGCCTGTCGACCACCCGCGGCCGCCGGTGCAGAGCACGGCGGGGGCGCAGTTCAACTTCCGTGTCGACCCCGTATTGGCCGCGCGCCTGAACGTGGTTGCCCGGGAGCAGGGCGTGACCCTGTTCATGCTCCTGCTGGCCTCGTTCCAGACCCTGCTGCACCGCTACTCGGGCCAGGCCGACGTGCGCGTCGGCGTGCCGATCGCCAACCGCAACCGCGCCGAGACCGAGGCGCTGATCGGCTTTTTCGTCAACACCCAGGTGCTCAAGGCCGAGTTCGATGCCCGGGCCTCGGTCGCCACCGTGCTGCAACAAGTCAAGCGCCATGCCCTGGACGCCCAGGCCCATCAGGACCTGCCATTCGAGCAACTGGTGGAAGCCCTGCAACCGGAGCGCGACCTGAGCCGCAGCCCGCTGTTCCAGGTGATGTACAACCACCAGAGCGAGGCGCCACGGCTGGCCCCGCAACTGGCCGGCCTGAGCCTGGAAGCGGTACCGTCGCAGAAGCACACCGCGCAGTTCGACCTGATGCTGCACACCGTGGAGCAGGACGACGGCCTGAGCGCGTCGCTGACCTACGCCACCGCACTGTTCGAGGCGGACACCATCGCCCGCATGGCCGCGCACTGGCAGCACCTGCTGCAATCGATGAGTGCTGATGTGCAACAGCGCATCGGTGAGCTGGCGCTGCTCGACGACGCGGGACAGCAGCGCATCCTGCGCGACTGGAACGCCACCGCCGCCGAGTTCCCGGGCCAGAGCTGCATCCACCAGTTGTTCGAAGCCCAGGCCGCCGCGACCCCGGACGCCACGGCGCTGGTATTCGCCGGCGAGCAACTGAGCTATGCCCAGCTCAACCGCCGTGCCAACCAGCTGGCGCACAAGCTGCGCGAGCAGGGCGCGACCCCGGATGCCCTGGTCGGCCTGGCCGTGGAGCGCAGCCTGGAAATGGTCATCGGCCTGCTGGCGATCATGAAGTCAGGCGCCGCCTACGTGCCGCTGGACCCGGATTATCCACAGGATCGCCTGGCCTACATGATCGAGGACAGCGGCGTGCAACTGCTGCTGACCCAGCAAGCGCTGCGCGAGCGCCTGCCGATTCCGGCCGGGGTGCAGGCGCTGAGCCTGGACTGCCTCGATCTGACGTCGTACAGCGACGCCAACCCGGTACCGCGCAGCGTCTCTGACAACCTCGCCTACGTGATCTACACCTCGGGCTCCACCGGCAAGCCGAAGGGCGCCGGCAACAGTCATCGTGCGGTGATCAACCGCCTGCACTGGGGGCAGAAGGCCTACCCGCTGGACGCCAGCGACCGTGTGCTGCAGAAGACCCCGTTCAGCTTCGACGTGTCGGGCTGGGAGTTCTACTGGCCGCTGCTGGCCGGCGCGTGTCTGGTGGTGGCCCAGCCGGGCGAGCACCGCGACCCGGATCGCCTGCTGGCGACCATCCGCGAACACGGCATCACCACCGTGCACTTCGTGCCGTCGATGCTGCAGGCGTTCATGATTCACGAGGACGTGGAACGCTGCACCAGCCTGCGCCGGGTGATGTGCAGCGGCGAGGCGCTGCCAGTGGAACTGGCGGCCCAGGTGCTCAAGCGACTGCCCCACGCCGACCTGCACAACCTGTACGGACCGACCGAAGCGGCGATCGAGGTCACCCACTGGACCTGTTCCCTCGACGACAGCTACGTGCCGATCGGCCATCCGATCGACAACATCAAGACCCATATCCTCGAGGACGACCTGCTGCCGGCCGCGCCGGGCTGTGCTGCCGAGTTCTACCTGGGAGGCGTCGGCCTGGCCCGCGGCTACCACAACCGCCCGGCACTGACCGCCGAACGCTTCGTGCCGGACCCGTACTCCACCGACGGCGGCCGCCTGTATCGCACCGGCGACCTGGCCCGCTACCGTGGCGAAGGCACCATCGAGTACGCCGGACGTATCGACCACCAGGTGAAGATCCGCGGCCTGCGCATCGAGCTCGGCGAGATCGACGCGCGGCTGCAGGAACACCCGGCAGTGCGCGAGGCCAGTGTCATCGATATCGACGGCCCCAACGGCAAGCAGCTGGCGGCCTATCTGGTCGCCCGTGACCTGAGCCAGGACACCGCCGAACTCAAGGAAATCCTAAAGGCCCACCTCAAGGTCCACCTGCCGGAATTCATGGTGCCGAGCCACTTCGTCTGGCTGGAGCAGATGCCGGTGAACGCCAACGGCAAGCTCGACCGCCGCGCGCTGCCCAAGCCGGACCTGAATCAGGCGCGGGACGCCGTGGTCGCTCCGACCACCGCCGTGGAAGCGCAACTGGCGGCGATCTGGGCCGAGGTACTGAAGCTGGAGGAGGTCGGCATCACCGACAACTTCTTCGAGCTGGGTGGCGACTCGATCATCTCCATCCAGGTGGTCAGCCGTGCCCGCCAGGCCGGCATCCTGTTCAGCGCCAAGGACCTGTTCCAGCGCCAGACCATCCAGGGCATCGCCCAGGTGGCCGGGCGCACGTCGGCGGTGCGTATCGAGCAGGGACCGCTGAGCGGGCCGACGCCGTTGCTGCCGATCCAGCGCTGGTTCTTCGACAGCCCGGTGCCCGAGCGTCATCACTGGAACCAGTCGGTGCTGTTCACCCCGACCGTGGCGCTGGATGCCGCGCGCCTGGAAAACGCCTTGCAGCGCCTGGTGGCGCACCACGACGCCCTGCGCCTGAGCTTCGTCGACGGCAACGCCAGCTTCCGCGACGCGGCGGCCGGCGAGTTGCTGTGGGTCCGCGAACTGGACAGCCGCGACGGCGTGCGGACGCTGTGCGATGAAACCCAGCGCAGCCTCGACCTGGTCGATGGCCCGCTGCTGCGCGGCCTGCTGGTCAACCTGCCGCAGGGCGAACAGCGCCTGCTGCTGGTGATCCATCACCTGGCGGTAGACGGGGTGTCCTGGCGCATTCTGTTGGAAGACCTGCAAGCGGCTTACAACGGTGCCGCGCTGGCCGACAAGACCCACTCGGTGCGGGCCTGGGCCGAGCAACTGCAAGCCTGGGCCGCCACTCCGGCGCTGGCCGCCGAGCTGGACTGGTGGCAGGCGCAGCTTGCGGGCGTCAGCGAAGCGCTGCCGCTGGACAACGCCGACGGTGGTCGTCTGCACAAGCATGAAGTCACCCTCAGCACCCGTCTGGATGCCGGTCTGACCCGGCAACTGCTGCAGGACGCCCCGGCGGCCTACCGCACGCAGATCAACGACCTGCTGCTGACCGCCCTGGCGCGGGTGATCGGACGCTGGACCGGACAGGACGACACCCTGGTGCGCCTGGAAGGCCATGGTCGCGAAGAGCTGTTCGACGGTATCGACACCACCCGCACCGTCGGCTGGTTCACCAGTATGTACCCGGTGAAGCTCAGCGCTGCCGCCGATCTGGCGACCTCGCTGAAGACCGTCAAGGAGCAACTGCGCGCGGTCCCGCACAAGGGCCTCGGCTATGGCGTGCTGCGCTGGCTCGGTGACGAGTCGGCACAGCGCCAACTGGCGGCGCTGCCTCAGGGCCAGATCGTGTTCAACTACCTCGGCCAGCTGGATGGCAGCTTCGCCGGTGACGATGCGCTGCTGGCGCCGTCCGGTGAAGGCAGCGGCCAGGGTCAGGGCGACGAGTCGCCGCTGGACAGCCTGCTGGCGATCAACGGCCAGGTCCTCGACGGCCAACTGGAAATGCTCTGGAGCTTCAGTGGCGAAGTGTTCAATAGCGCCACCGTGCAGAGCCTGGCCGATGCCTATGGCGTCGAGCTGCGCCAACTGATCGAGCACTGCCTGGACGCGAAGGCGGGCGGCGTGACGCCGTCGGACTTCCCCCTGGCCGGTCTCGACCAGGCGCAGCTGGACAGCCTGCCGCAGGCCGCGGGCATCGCCGATATCTACCCGCTGTCGCCGATGCAGCAGGGGATGCTGTTCCACAGCCTGTACGAGGAAGATTCGCCGAGCTACGTCAACCAGATGCGCGCCGAAGTGCGTGGTCTCGACGAGCAGCGTTTCCGCGCCGCCTGGCAGGCGGTGCTGGATGCCCACGAGGTGCTGCGTGCCAACTTCGTCAGCCACCTGGGCCAGCCGTTGCAGGTGATCCGCAAGCAGGTCGCGATCCCGCTGGAGATCCACGACTGGCGTGGTCGTAGTGATCTCGACGCGGCCGTCGCTGCGTTTGCCGAGGCTGACCGTCAGCGCGGTTTCGACCTCGAAGGCGAATGCCTGCTGCGCCTGACCCTGCTGCGCACCGACAACGATGTGCATCAGCTGGTGTTCACCTGCCATCACATCCTGCTGGACGGCTGGAGTGGTTCGCGGATGTTCGGCGAGGTGCTGCAGCGCTATCACGGCGACGTGGTGCCGGCGCCGAGCGGTCGCTACACGGACTACATCCACTGGCTGCAACGCCAGGATGTCGCGGCCAGCGAACGCTTCTGGAGCGGCCAGCTGGCCGAACTGGACGCACCGACCCGCCTGGCGCCGTGCTTCCACGCGGCCGAGGCGGGGCAGGGCCATGGTGAACTGCGCCATGACTTCAGCGCCGCGATCACCGCGCAACTGGGCGAGTTCGCCCGCGAGCAGCGGGTCACCCTCAACACCCTGCTGCAGGCCAGCTGGATGCTCCTGCTGCAACGCTACACCGGCCATGCCACGGTGACCTTCGGCGCCACGGTGGCCGGGCGTCCGGCGGACCTGCCGGGGGTCGAAGAACAGCTCGGGCTGTTCATCAACACCCTGCCGGTGGTCGGCAGCCCGCGTGCCGAACAGTCGGTGGCGCACTGGGTGGAAGAAGTGCAGGCGCTCAACCTGACCCTGCGCGAGCACGAGCACACGCCGCTGTACGAAGTGCAGCGCTGGGCCGGTTGGGGTGGCGAGGCGCTGTTCGATTCGATCATGGTGTTCGAGAACTACCCGATCGCCGAGGCCCTGCAACAGGCATCGCCGCGTGCGCCGAGCTTCGCCAGGGTGATCAACCAGGAGCAGACCCACTATCCGCTGACCCTGGCGGTGGAGGCCGGCGAGCAGTTGTCGCTGGCGCTGAGCTACGACCGCCGGTACTTCGACGCGGCCGCCATCACGCAACTGGTACGTCACTTCGAACACCTGCTGTTGGCCCTTGCCAGCGACGGCCAGGCGCTGCTGGGCGAATTGCCGCTGCTCGACGAAGCCGAGCGCCAGCACCTGCTGCACGACTGGAACGCCACGGCGGTGGCTTATCCACAGGCCTGCGTTCACGACCTGATCGAGGCGCAGGTACAAGCGACGCCAGAGGCGCCGGCACTGATCCTGGGCGAGCTGCAACTGAGCTATGCCGAGCTGGATCGCCAGGCCAACCGCCTGGCCCATCGCCTGGTGGCACTGGATGTCGGCCCGGACGTGCTGGTGGGCATCTCGCTGGAGCGCAGTCTGGAGATGGTGGTTGGCCTGCTGGCGATCCTCAAGGCCGGCGGCGCCTACGTGCCGCTCGATCCGGCTTACCCGCGCGAGCGCCTGGACTACATGGTCCGCGACAGCGGCATCCGCCTGCTGCTGACCCAGTCCTCGCTGCTGGGCGACCTGCCGCTCAACCCGGGCGTGCAGAGCCTGAGCCTGGACGAACTGATCGACTGGCAGGACCTGGCCGAAGCCGTGCCGCCGCAGGTGAGCCTGGGCGCGGACAACCTTGCCTACGTGATCTATACCTCCGGCTCCACCGGCCGGCCGAAGGGCGTGGAAATCCGCCACGGCGCCCTGGCCAACCACATGCTGTGGATGCAGGACGAACTGCAACTGACGCCACGGGATCGTGTGCTGCAGAAGACCGCGTTCAGCTTCGACGCCTCGGTCTGGGAGTTCTGGTTACCGCTGATCAACGGTGCGCAACTGGTCCTGGCCAGCCCGGCGCTGAGCGACGACCTGTCGTTGCTGTGGAACGAGGTGGCCGAGCATGCCGTCAGCATCCTGCAGTTGGCGCCGTCGGTGCTCCAGGCCCTGCTGCCGGGTGTGCAGGCCGGCCAGCTGGATTCCCTGCGCACCCTGGCCTTCGGCGGCGAGGCGCTGAGCGCTGCGTTGGTGGAACAGCTGCGCGAGCAGTGGGGCGGCCAGGTGTACAACCTGTATGGCCCGACCGAAGCCACCATCGACACCAGCAGCCTGCGCATCGACGGTCCGGTGGACAGCACCATCGCCGCCATCGGCCGGCCGATCGCCAACGTGCGCACCTACGTGCTCGACGCGAACCTGCAACCCTGCCCGGTGGGCAGTGCGGGCGAGCTGTATGTCGGCGGCGATGCCCTGGCCCGTGGTTACCACAAGCGTCCTGACCTGACCGCCGAGCGCTTCGTGCCCGATCCGTTCACCCCGGGCGCGCGCCTGTACCGCACCGGCGACCTGGCGCGCTACCGCGCCGATGGGGTGATCGACTACCTCGGGCGTATTGACCATCAGGTGAAGATCCGCGGCCTGCGTATCGAGCTGGGCGAGATCGAAGCCCTGCTGCTGCGCCAGCCGGCGGTGCGCGAAGCGGTGGTGTTGCCGCGCGAGAGCGCCAACGGCACGCAACTGGTGGCCTGGATCGTGGCCGGGCAGGACGTGGTCAGCGCAGATGAACCGGCCCATGAGCTCAAGGCGTCGCTGGCCCAGGACCTGCCGGGCTTCATGGTGCCCACCCAGTGGTTGTTCCTTGAACAGCTGCCGCTGACGCCCAACGGCAAGCTCGACCGCAAGGCCCTGCCGCAGCCGGATATCGGCCATGCCCATGCGGCCTATGTGGCGCCGGTCAGCGAGCTGGAACAGCAACTGGCCGCGATCTGGGCCGAGGTGCTGAAGGTGGAGAAGGTCGGCATGAGCGACGACTTCTTCGAGCTGGGCGGGCACTCGCTGCTGGCCACGCAGATCGTCAGTCGGGTGCAGAAGGAATTGGGCTGCCATGTGCCGCTGCGGGCGATGTTCGAGCTGAACACCTTGCAGGCGCTGGCGGCGTATATCGAAGGGCAGCAGGACAAGCGGGTCGACGAGGCCAAGGTGGATCGCTTGTCGGATCTGATGGCGGAACTGGAGGCGCTGTAAAGGCTGGGACCGCGCAGCGGTCCCATTTGGCCCCACTGACAAAAACCTGCTCCACCCAGTAAATCCCCACCACGCTGGTGCGTTTTTCAATCAAGGAAATCAGCCTCATCCATCTTTTTCGAGGGTTGCACAGATGTCAGTCGCTATCAGGATTGCCGAGGACCAGGACGCCGGCGAAACGCTCTACCAGTTCGACGAGTCGCCGCTGCTGGCCCGGCAAAGCCGCCAGGAATCCAACGCGCGCAGCTACCCGCGGCGTATCCCGCTGGCGCTGAAACGCGCCCGTGGCCTCCATGTCGAGGACGTCGAAGGCCGGCGCTTCATCGACTGCCTGGCCGGCGCCGGTACCCTGGCCCTGGGGCACAACCACCCGGTGGTGATCGAGGCCATCCAGCAGGTGCTGGCCGATGAATTGCCGCTGCACACCCTGGACCTCACCACCCCGGTCAAGGATCAGTTCGTCCAGGACCTGTTCAGCATTCTCCCGGCCGAGCTGGCGGCGGAGGCCAGGATCCAGTTCTGCGGCCCCACCGGCACCGACGCGGTGGAAGCCGCGCTGAAACTGGTGCGCACCGCCACCGGGCGCAGCACCGTGCTGTCGTTCCAGGGCGGCTACCACGGCATGAGCCAGGGCGCCCTGAGCCTGATGGGCAGCCTTGGGCCGAAGCGTCCGCTGGGTGCGCTGCTGAGCAATGGCGTGCAGTTCATGCCGTACCCCTACGACTACCGTTGCCCGTTCGGTCTGGGTGGCGCGGCCGGGGTCAAGGCCAACCTCAACTACCTGGAAAACCTGCTGAGTGATCCGGAAGCCGGCGTGCAGTTGCCGGCGGCGGTGATCGTCGAAGTGGTGCAGGGAGAGGGCGGGGTGATCCCGGCGGACCTCGACTGGCTGCGCGGCGTGCGGGCGATCACGGCCAAGGCCGGCGTGGCGCTGATCGTCGACGAGATCCAGAGCGGCTTTGCCCGCACCGGCAAGATGTTCGCCTTCGAGCACGCCGGGATCATCCCCGACGTGGTGGTGATGTCCAAGGCCATCGGCGGCAGCCTGCCGCTGGCGGTGGTGGTCTATCGCCAATGGCTGGACAGTTGGGCGCCGGGCGCCCATGCCGGTACCTTCCGCGGCAACCAGATGGCCATGGCGGCGGGTTCGGCGGTGATCCGCTACCTCAAGGAACACGATATCTGCACCCACGCCGCCGCCATGGGCGGGCGCCTGGCCGGGCACCTGCGCGAGCTGCAGCAGGCTTATCCACAGCTGGGGGACATCCGCGGGCGCGGGTTGATGATCGGCGTCGAGTTGGTGGACCCGAATGGCGAAGTGGATGCCTTGGGTCATGCCCCGTACTTCCCGCGTCTGGCACCTTTGGTCCAGCGCGAATGCCTCAGGCGCGGGCTGATCCTCGAACTGGGCGGCCGCCATGGTAGCGTGGTGCGTTTCCTGCCGCCGCTGGTGATCACCGCCGAGCAGGTCGACGAGGTCGCGGCGATCTTCGCCCGGGCGTTGGCGGCGGCAGTGGCCAGCCTTTAACTGATAATCACGGAGAACAGCAATGACTTCAGTATTCGACCGCGACGACATCCTGTTTCAGGTTGTGGTCAACCATGAAGAGCAATATTCCATCTGGCCGGACTACAAGGAAGTCCCGGTGGGTTGGCGCACCGTGGGCAAGAGTGGTCTGAAGAAGGACTGCCTGGCCTATATCGAAGAGGTGTGGACCGATATGCGGCCGTTGAGCCTGCGCAAGAAGATGGAAGAGCAGGTAGGGCGCTGACCCTACCGGCCTCATCGCTGGCAAGCCAGCGATGAGGCCCTTGAGAGCAAGGAAAGTTTCACTCCTTGCTCACAAGGAATTCTCCGCCGTACGGGCGGACCGCGCCTTGCGCTCCCCGCGGGCCTCACGCTTGAACGCCGCCGCCGTCGCCAGCGCAGTCCGCTTGCTCCAGATCAGCAGCCCGCTGAGTACCATCAGCGACAGCACCAGCCCGAAGAACGCCCAGATCGCCTTGATCCAGAACCCGCCGAAATCACCGGTATGCAACGGCCGCATCGACTCGGTGACGAACTCGATCGGCGTGCGGTCCGACAGCAGTCGCGACGAGGTGATCTCCCCGGTATAGGGATGGATGTCCACCGACTGCCCCATCAACGGATACCAGCTGCGCCCGGCGGCCTGCAGGGTGCCGTAGGTGTTGCTGGGCAGGAAGAGGTTGGTGGCGTCGAGCCCCGGGATTTTCTCCTGGGCGACGCTCAGGGCCTGGTCGAGGCTGATCATCGGCGGCGGATTGCCGTCCGCGCTCAGCGGCACGCTGGCGTGCGGGATCACCGAGGTCACCGGCGAATAACTGGAAATGCTGATCTGGTTGTCGCTGAGGATCGCCTGGATCAGGAACCAGGTGCCGGTGATGGAAATGGTCGCGATGAACCAGATCGACCAGATGCCGCTGAGCCGGTGCAGGTCGCCCCAGAAGATCCGCGCACCGTGGCGCAACCGCAGCACCGGCTTGAAAAAGCCTTTCCAGAAACGCTTGTAGACCACCAGCCCGGTCACCAGCGAGGCCAGCATCGGCAGGCCGAGGAAGGCCACCAGGTACCAGCCCCACGAATAGCCGTTGGTGAACGGCACCAGCCACCAGCCATGCAGGGCGCGGGTGAAGCGGCGGAAGTCGAAGTCCGGCGCGTAGCCCTGGATCGCCCCGCTATAGGGGTTGATGTAGGCGGTGGTGGCGCGGCCGCCGGGCAGCGTCAGGCTGGCGCTGAGGGCGAAGTAGTCGCCGTCCGGCTGGTACAGCGAACTGAGGATTGCCTCCGGGTGTTCCTTGTCCAGGTGCTCCTTGAGCTGCTGGAAACTCAGGCGCTCGGCATCGTCCGTCGGTGCGGTGGCGCGCATCTCGGGGTAGGCCAGCCACATGATTTCCTTGCTCACCACTGCCAGCGTCCCGGTGACGCAGACGATCAGCACGAAGAACCAGATCGGCAGGGCCAGCCAGCTGTGCACCAGGAACCAGAGTTTCGAGCGGGACTTCTTCGACATGGGTTGCGCTCTCGCTTGCGGTGTCCGTGAAAGCGGCCGCGAGGGACCGCTGCATCCATTTCTCTACGAACGAGCACGGGCTCCATTTAGGGGCTGGTTGCAAGTAAATGTTTCTGCGGCAGGATGACGCGCCCGCCGGGATTAATTTTCCGCCACGGCCAAACGTTCCATCTGCACAGGGTGCGTGCCCGGCCGCTGGGGTTCGGGCGTTCGCACCGATCAGGGAGAATCTTCATGAGTGAAGCGTTGAGTTTGGACATCCGGCCCTTGCTGGGCGGCGCGGGCACCTTGCCGCTGTTGATCGAAGCGCCGGAGCCAGGGCTGGACCTGATGGAGGCGCTCGGTGAGTTCAAACCGCTGGTGGCGCAGCACCTGCACACGGCGGGTGGCCTCCTGTTCCGTGGCTTCGAGGTCGGTGGTGCCGAGCGCTTCCGCGAGTTCGCCGCGGGTTTCGGTGATCCGCTGCTCAGCTACGAGTTCGGCTCGACCCCACGCAGCAACGTGACCAAGGGCGTCTACACCTCCACCGAGTACCCGGCGCACCAGAGCATCCCGCTGCACAACGAGCAGGCCTACACCCTCGACTGGCCGATGCGCATCTGGTTCTACAGCATGATCGCCGCCGAGACCGGCGGCGAAACACCGATTGCCGACAGCCGCGAGATCTACCGGCGCATCCCGGCGCGGATCCGCGAGCGTTTCGTCGAGAAAAAGCTGATGTACGTGCGCAACTACGGCAACGGCCTCGATGTGGAATGGAGCCAGGTGTTCAACACCGAGGACGAAAGCGTGGTCGAGGCCTACTGCCGTGCGCACTCGATCCAGTGCGAGTGGAAGGACGACGGCGAACTGCGCACCCGGCAGATCTGCCAGTCGGTGGCGCGGCATCCGGTGACCCAGGACATGGTCTGGTTCAACCAGGCGCACCTGTTCCACGTCTCCAACCTGCCGCCGGAAGTACGCGAAAGCCTGCTGGACGTGGTGGAAGAGGACGAGTTGCCGCGCAACGTCTACTACGGCGACGGCTCGCCGATCGAGGTGGACCTGCTGGACGAAGTGCGCGGCGTGCTGGACGAATGCACCATCAAGTTCCCGTGGCTGGAAAACGACGTGATGATGCTCGACAACATGCTCGCCGCCCATGCGCGTTCGCCGTTTACCGGGAAGCGAAAGGTGGTGGTGGCGATGGCGCGGGGGCATTCCGAGCGCGGATAGTCGCCCCGGTGGGACTGTAAGTGCGCCGCGACCGGTGTGGGAGCGGGTTCACCCGCGATTGCGATAGTGAATTCACCATCGCAATCGCGCCTCGAAGCGCAGGTGGCCGACACACACCTTCCTGAAGAAAATGAGGAAGGAGGCGGTTGGCATGTCGCAAACAGGTGCGCCGGAGTATGTTCCTGAATGCCGGTTGACCAATCCGCGTACAGTCGTCACCCAATCGTTTGGTCACGTTGCGGGTGATGTTCCGGTCACTTTCAGGAACGACAACATGAGCAAACCAGTCCCCGATCCACCTTGCACCGCCCACTCCCGCTTCGGCACCTGCAGCGGTCACCATCCACCGCTATTCAGCGTCTGCGAAGGCATCAGCCTGGAAGATGCCCTTGTGCACCTGGCGATGTCTCTTACCTCAGCCTACGAAACCAACTACCAGGTCTGCGAATCCGCCGACAGGCCGTTACAGGCCGTTACAGGGCCTTCGCCAGCAATGAAAAAAGACCGCCGGGATCATCTCGGCGGTCTTTCTGAATGTCTGGTTCCCGAATTTCAGCGATCAACCGCTATTTGGATACCTGCCTGAATCCCACGGGGTCCACGTCCGCTACTTCCTCGAAGCCCCGACGGCCGCCGTCATTCCTTGCTAAATATTTCCTTTGCAGTTCGTTCTTGTTGATACGACCAGCCCAAGGTCACGCCGATCAGCAAGGACCCACTGCATGAATCCCGAACAAGCCCGCAAGCTCGCCCGTCGTTTCGTCGAGTTGCCCGCCGAGAAGCGCAGCCTGTTCCTCGACGCGCTGCGTCGGGAAGAGGTGGACTTCGCCCTGTTTCCGATCCCCTCCTGCGAAGGGCTCGCCGAGCGCGACGGCCTGTCCCATGCCCAGCAACGCATGTGGTTCCTCTGGCAGTTCGATCCGCAAAGCCCCGCCTACAACCTGCCGCTCTCGGTGTGCCTGAACGGCCCGTTCGACCTGGCCGCACTGGAGCGCGCCTTCGCCCTGCTGGTGCAGCGCCATGAAAGCCTGCGCACCACCTTCGCCCAGGACGGCGAGCAGGCGGTGCAGCACGTGGCCGACACGGGCGTGGTGGATATCGACCTGCACGACCTGAGTGGACACAGCGACCCATGGCCGGCGGCCCGCGCGGAAATGGCCCGCCAGGCCCTGCAACCCTTCGATCTGCAGGCCGGCCCGCTGTTTCGCGTGCGCGTGCTGCGCCTGGGCGAGCAGCAGCATGTGCTGCTGCTGACCCTGCACCACATCATCACCGACGGCTGGTCCATGGGCGTGCTGGTCGACGAGTGCCTGGGCTACTACGACGCCCTGGCCAGTGGCCGCTCGCCGCAGATCGAGCCACTGCCGGTGCAGTACCGCGACTACGCCCTGTGGCAATGCGCCTGGCTGGAAGCCGGCGAGCAGGCGCGGCAACTGGAGTACTGGCGCGGGCACCTGGGCGACGAGCATCCGGTGCTGGAACTGCCCACCGACCGACCACACCCGGCGCTGCCCAGCCAGCAGGGCAAATGCCTGGAAATCGCTCTCGACAGCACGCTGCTGAAAAACCTCCAGGGCCTCGCCCAGCAGCAGGGCGTGACCCTGTACGTGGTCCTGCTGGCCTCGTTCAAGGCGCTGTTGCACCGCTACAGCGGCCAGCGCGATATCCGCGTCGGCGGCCTGATCGCCAACCGCACCCGCAGCGAGACCGAAGGCCTGATCGGCTTCTTCGTCAACACCCAGGTGCTGCGCAGCGAAATCACCGGGCAGACCCGTTTCGACGCGCTGCTGCAAAGCGTGCGCGAGGCAGCCATGGGCGCCCAGGCGCACCAGGAGCTGTCCTTCGACGCCATCGTCGAGGGCCTGCAGATCCCGCGCAGCCAGAACCGCAATCCGCTGTTCCAGGTGATGTTCAACCACCGTCCGCTGGTCAATGCGATCCAGGGCCGGCAACTGGCTTGCGGGCTCGGCGTGGCCAGCCTGACCCCGGAGCAACTGGGCGAAGACCAGCGCCCGCAGGCCGCAGGCAGCGACCTGATGCTGGACACCAGCGGCGAAGGCGAGCAACTGAAGGCCTCGTTCACCTACGCCACCGATATCTTCGACGAGGCCACCGTGCAACGCATGGCCGGGCACTGGCGCACCCTGCTGGGCGGGATCTGCGCCGATCCGCAGGCGCGGATCGACCAGTTGCCGCTGCTGGACGCCGCCGAGCGCGCCTTCGTGACCGAGGGCTGCAACCAGAGCGCCCGCGAGTATCCGCTGGAGCGTAGCTATGTCTCGCTGTTCGAAGAACAGGTGGCCGCGAATCCAGAGCGCACCGCTGTCAGCTATCTCGACCAGAAACACAGCTACATCGAACTCAACACCGCCGCCAACCGCCTGGGCCATGCCCTGATCGCGGCGGGCGCCGGCTTCGACCAGCCGATCGCGCTGCTGGCCGAACGCGGCCCGGACCTGCTGGGCATGATCGTCGGCAGCTTCAAGGCTGGTGCGGGTTACCTGCCGCTGGACCCGGCGCTGCCGAACCAGCGCCTGAGCGGCGTGATCGGGCAGAGCGGGGCGCCGGTGCTGGTGTGCAGCGCCGCCTGTGAAGCCCAAGCCCGTGAACTGCTGGTTGGCCTGGAAGGCGTGCAACTGCTGGTCTGGGAACAGGTCCAGCAGAGCGATGCCATCAACAATCCGGGCCGCTACAGCCGTCCGGACAACCTGGCCTACGTGATCTTCACCTCCGGTTCTACCGGCCTGCCGAAGGGCGTGATGGTCGAACAGCGCGGCATGCTCAACAACCAGCTGAGCAAGGTGCCGTACCTCGATCTGAGCGACAAGGACGTGATCGCCCAGACCGCCTCGCAGAGCTTCGATATCTCGGTCTGGCAGTTCCTCGCCGCACCGCTGTTCGGTGCCCGGGTAGATATCGTGCCGAACGACATCGCCCGCGATCCGCAGGCGTTGCTGGCCCATGTTCAACAGCAGGGCATCACGGTGCTGGAAAGCGTCCCGTCGCTGATCCAGGGCCTGCTGGCCGAAGAGCGCGTCAACCTCGACGGCCTGCGCTGGATGCTGCCGACCGGCGAAGCGATGCCGCCAGAATTGGCCAAACAATGGCTGCTGCGTTATCCACAAATCGGCCTGGTCAACGCCTACGGTCCGGCGGAATGCTCGGACGACGTGGCCTTCTTCCGCGTGGATCTGGAATCGACCCGGAGCACCTACCTGCCCATCGGCACCCCGACCGACAACAACCTGATCTACCTGCTGGACGATGCTCTGGAACTGGTGCCGCTGGGCGCCGTCGGCGAGCTGTGCGTCGCCGGCACCGGCGTTGGCCGTGGCTACGTCAGCGACACCCGCCGCACCGTCCCGGTCTTCGTGCCGAATCCCTTCGGTGCCCCGGGCGAGCGCCTTTACCGCACCGGTGACCTGGCCCGCCGTCGCGCCGATGGCGTGCTGGAATACGTCGGCCGCGCCGACCACCAGGTGAAGATCCGCGGCTACCGCATCGAACTGGGCGAGATCGAAACCCGCCTGCTGGAACACCCGGCGGTCCGCGAAACCGTGGTCCTCGATATCGACGGCCCGCAAGGCAAGCAGCTCGCCGCCTATCTGGTCCCGCGTAGCGAGATCAACGTCGACCAACTAAAGGCCACGCTCAAGGCCAACCTGCCGGACTACATGGTGCCGACGCATTTCATAAAGCTCGACGCCATGCCGCTGACCCCCAACGGCAAGCTGGACCGCAAGTCCCTGCCACAACCCGACGCCAGCCAGTCCCAGGCCACCTACATCGCCCCGGTCACCGAACTGGAACACCAACTGGCCGCCATCTGGACCGAAGTCCTGAAGATCGAGCGAGTGGGCCTTAACGACAGCTTCTTCGAGCTCGGCGGCCATTCCCTGCTGGCCGCGCAGATGGTGGCGCGGATCAAGAAGCACCTGGGCATCAGCCTGCCGCTGCGCACCCTGTTCGAGCAGCCGCTGCTCGGTCAGTTGGCCACTGCGCTGGCGGCGCTGAGCACCACAACGACTGACGATGACTGGGACGACATGGACCAGTTCATGGATTCACTGGAGGAAACCGAAGCATGAGCGGGACCACAACTGCACGTATCGCCAAACGCTTTGTCGGTCTGTCGCTCGACCAGCGCCGTCAGTTCCTCGCCAAGCTGCGGGCGGACGGCAAGGACTTCACCCTGCTGCCGATTCCGGAGTGCCGCCACGACGTGACGGCGATCCCGCTGTCCTACGCTCAGCAGCGCCTGCTGTTCCTCTGGCAGTTGGACCCCACCAGCGACGCCTACAAAATGAGCACCGCCCTGCGCCTGCGCGGGCAACTGGACGACAGCGCCCTGCAACGCGCCTTCGACCTGCTGCTGCAACGTCATGAAGTGCTGCGCACGGTGTTCAACACCGAGGGCGAGCAGCCGCGCCAGGTGATCCAGGCGCCGCTGTCGCTGGAACTGGAGCGTGTCGACCTCCAGGAAGCCGACCTGGCCGCCCGCGCCGGCGCCTTCGTTTCCCGTCCGTTCGACCTGCGCCAGGGCCCGCTGCTGCGCGCCTGCCTGTTCCGCCTCGGCGCCGCGGACCACGTGCTGGTGGTGTGCATGCACCATATCGTCTCCGACGGCTGGTCCATGGAGGTGATGGTCAAGGAGTTCGCCCAGGCCTACCAGGCCTTCAGCCAGGGCGCCGAACCGGACCTGCCGGCGCTGCCCTTGCAATACGCCGACTACGCCATCTGGCAGCGCCAGTGGCTGGAAGCCGGGGAGGGCGAGCGTCAGCTCGACTACTGGCGCCGCCAGCTGGGCGACGAGCAACCGCTGCTGGAAGCCGCCCAGGACTTCCCGCGTCCGTCGACCCAGAGCTTCCGCGGCGAGCACCTGAAGTTCGACTTCGGCCGCGACCTGTCCCAGCGCCTCAACGCCTTTGCCCGCAGCCAGGGCATGAGCCTGTTCATGCTGGTGCTGGCCGGCTTCTCGCTGTTCCTCTCGCGTCAGTCCGGGCAGCGCGATATCCGCATCGGCGTGCCCAACGCCAACCGTGGCCGTAGCGAAACCGAAGGGCTGATCGGCTTCTTCATCAACACCCAGGTGCTGCGCTGCCAGCTCGACGAGCGCCTGAGCTACCTCGACCTGCTGGCCCAGGTCCGCGAGACCTCGTTCGAGGCTCAGGCCCATCAGGACGTGCCCTTCGAGCAACTGGTGGACCAGTTGGCGCCGGAGCGCAGCCTTGGCCACAACCCGCTGTTCCAGGCCAAGTTCAACCAGCATGTGATGCTCAAGCAAGAGCTGTCGCTGAAGCTGCCGGGGCTGGAGGTCAGCGAGTACCCGATGCACCGCGAGGGTGCGCATTTCGACCTGGCCCTGGATATCACCGACGACGGCAGCCTGGTGCATGGCGACATGGCCTATGCCAGCGACCTGTACCAGCGCAGCACCGTCGAAGCCTTCATCCCCCAACTGCTGCAACTCTTCGAGCAACTGCTCGATGCGCCGCAGGCGCCGCTTTACAGCTTGGGCGCGCTGCCGCAACCGGCGTCCGCTGAAGCACTGCCCGCCGCACCGTCGGTTCTCGCGCAATGGCAGGCCAATGTCGAGCGCCAGCCAGACGCCATCGCTGCTCGCTGCCTGACCGAAAGCCTGACCTACCGCGAGCTGGACGAGGCAGCCAACCGACTCGCCCATCACCTGCTGCAACAGGGCGTCCAGCCGGGCGAGCCAGTAGCGGTGCCGATGGAGCGCTCGCTGCCCTGGCTCGCCGCGCTGCTGGCGATCTTCAAGGCCGGCGCTGTATACATGCCGCTGGATGTGAAGGCCCCGGTCGAGCGCCTGCAGCAGATGCTGACCCGCGCTGGCGCCCGTGCGGTACTGCGCGCTGAAGCCGGACTGCGCCTGGAAGTGCCCGTCGATATCGTCTGGCAACCGGCACTCTGGCAGCAACAGCCGGCTACCGCACCGGCCATCGCCCTGCACGAACACTCCCCGGCCTACGTGATCCACACCTCGGGCTCCACTGGCCAGCCCAAGGGCGTGCTGGTTAGTCATGGCGCCCTGGCCAGCTACGTGCGCGGTCTGCTGGCGCGCCTGCAACCGGCGCCGGAGGCGAGCATGGCGCTGGCCTCGACCATCGCCGCCGACCTCGGCCACACCGTGCTGTTCGGCGCTCTGTGCGCGGGGCGCACCCTGCATGTGCTGCCCGAGGCCCTGGGCTTCGACCCGGATGGCTTCGCCGACTACATGGCCACCCACCAGGTCGGCGTGCTGAAGATCGTGCCCGGTCATCTCGCCGCGCTGCTTCAAGCGGCGCGGCCGGCCGATGTGCTGCCACACCAGATGTTGATCGTCGGCGGCGAAGCCTGCCCGGCCGGACTGGTAGAGCGGGTTCGCGAACTGCGTCCACAGTGCCGCTTTATCAACCACTACGGCCCGAGCGAAACCACGGTCGGCGTGCTGACCCATGAAGTCGCGGACGAAATCCCGTCGGTCGTGCCGGTCGGTTCGGCGCTGCCGGGGGCCGTGGTGCGGGTGCTGGACGATGTCTTCAATGGCGTCGCCGAGCGTGTCCCCGGCGAGTTGTATATCGGCGGCGACAGCCTTGCCCTCGGCTATCTCGGCCAGCCGGCGCTGACCGCCGAGCGCTTCGTGCCGGACCCTCATGGCCCGGCGGGCGCGCGCCTGTATCGCAGTGGCGACCGCGTGCGCCGCAACCCTGAAGGCCAGCTGGAATTTATCGGCCGCGCCGACGACCAGGTGAAGATCCGCGGCTATCGTGTCGAGCCGGCGGAAGTCGCGCGGGTGCTGCAAGGCCTGGCGCAGCAGGCGGTGGTCCTCGCCGTACCGCAGGATGACGACGCCAGCCGCCTGCAACTGCTGGCCTGGGTCGTCGCCGAAGGCGTCACCGGCGAGTCCCTGCGCCAGCAGTTGGCCCAGGTGCTGCCGGACTACATGGTGCCGGCGCAGATCGTTTTGCTGGAGCAACTGCCGCTGACCGCCAACGGCAAGCTGGACAAGCGCGCCCTGCCCAAGCCGGGCGCGGTGCAGCAGCGCTATGTCGCGCCGCAAGGCGAGATCGAGGAAACGCTCGCGGCCATCTGGCGCGAAGTGCTCAAGCTGGAACAGGTCGGCAGCACCGACAACTTCTTCGAGCTGGGCGGCGACTCCATCCTCAGCTTGCAGATCATCGCCCGGGCCAAGCGCCAGGGGATCAAGCTCAATCCCAAGCAGCTGTTCGAAAAGCAGACCATCGGCCAACTGGCCACCGTCGCCAAGCTGATCGAGAAGAAGGCCACGGCCCCGGTGGTCGAACTGGTCAGCGGCAACCTGCCGTTGCTGCCGATCCAGGCGCGCTTCTTCGAAATGGATATCCCGCAGCGCCAGCACTGGAACCAGTCGGTGCTGCTCAAGCCGGCGCAGAAGGTCGACGCCGCCCATCTCCAGGCAGCACTGCATGCCCTGCTGGAGCAGCATGACGCCCTGCGCCTGAACTTTGCCCGGCAGTACGCCGGCTGGCAGGCGGTGTTCGCACCGCTGGACAGCACCTCGGTGTTGTGGACCCGCACCGGCGATGACCTGCAAGCCCTGGCCGACGAAGCCCAGCGCAGCCTCGACCTGAAGAGCGGCCCGCTGCTGCGTGCCGTGCTGGTGGACCTGGCCGATGGCAGCCAGCGCCTGCTGCTGGTGATCCATCACCTGGTGGTGGACGGCGTGTCCTGGCGTGTGTTGCTGGAGGACCTGCAACAGGCCTGGACCGCCATTGCGGCGGGCCGTGCCCCGGTGTTGCCGGCCAAGACCAGTTCGTACAAGGACTGGGCGGAAAAGCTCCATGCCTACGCCAACAGCCCGGCCCTGGAAGCCGAGCGCGACTACTGGCGCGGCGTGCTCGACGGCGCCGCCGGCAGCCTGCCGCAGGACAATCCGCAAGGCAGCCTGCGTATCCGCGATGCCGCCCATGCCACTTCGCGCCTCGATGCCGACCTGACCACGCAACTGCTCAAGGTTGCCCCGGCGGCCTACCGCACTCAGGTCAACGACCTGCTGCTGACCGCCCTGGCCCAGGTGCTGTGCCAGTGGAGCGGCCAGCCATCGACACTGGTGCAACTGGAGGGCCATGGCCGCGAAGACCTGTTCGACAGTATCGACCTGAGCCGCACCGTCGGCTGGTTCAGCAGCCTGTTCCCGGTGCGCCTGACCCCGGGCGCAAGCGCCGCCGCCTCGCTCTGCGGCATCAAGGAACAGTTGCGCGTGGTGCCGGCCAAGGGCATCGGCTTTGGCGTGCTGCGCTACCTCGGCGATGGCGATTTCGCCCATGAGCTGGCGGCCCTGCCGCAGCCACGGGTGACCTTCAACTACCTCGGCCAGTTCGACGGCAGCTTCGAGCAGGACGCCGCCTTCGGCCTTGCCAGCGAAAGCAGCGGCCAGCCGCTGTGCGAGGACGGTCCGCTGGGCAACTGGCTGGGCATCAACGGCCAGGTGTTCGACGGCCAGTTGCGTCTGGACTGGACCTACAGCCGCGAGATGTTCCGCGCCGAGACCATCGAGGCCCTGGCCCGTGACTACGAGCGCGCGCTGCAAGGCCTGATCGAACATTGCGTGGCCGGTCATCACGGCGTCACGCCGTCGGACTTCCCGCTGGCCGGCCTGACCCAGGCGCAACTGGACGGGCTGCCGGTGGCCGCGGCGAGCATCGAGGACATCTACCCGCTGGCGCCGATGCAACAGGGCATGCTGTTCCACAGCCTCTACGCCAGCGAGGCGGGCAACTACATCAACCAGCTGCGGGTCAGCGTCGATGGCCTCGACCCGGCGCGCCTGCGGGAGGCCTGGCAGGCCCTGCTGGACCGCCATGAAGTGCTGCGCAGCAGCTTCGTCAGCGATGCGGCGCAGCCGGTGCAGGTGGTGCAGCGCCGTGTCGAGCTGCCCTTCGTGCAGATCGATGCCCGCGAGCAGGACGCCAGCTGGCTCGACCACTGGGCACGGGCCGAACGGGACAAGGGCTTCGAGCTGACCCGCGGCCCGCTGCTGCGGGTGGCGCTGGTCCGCACCGGCGACGACCGCCATGAATTGATCTACACCAACCACCACATCCTGATGGATGGCTGGAGCAGCTCGCGCATGCTCGGCGAGGTCCTGCAGCGCTATGCCGGCCAGGCACCGACGCGCCAGGGCAGCCAGTACCGTGACTACATCCGCTGGTTGCAGCAGCAGGATGCCGCGGCCGGCGAGCGCTTCTGGCGGGAACAGCTGGCCGCGTTCGACGAGCCGACCCGTCTGGCCCAGGCACTCAAGGGCACGGCAGAGGGCGAGGGCTACGGCGAATACCTCGAAGACCTGGACGCCGGCCTGACCCGTCGTCTCGGCGAGTTCGCCCGCGAACAGCGGGTCACCCTCAACACCCTGGTGCAAGCCGCCTGGCTGTTGCTGCTGCAACGCTATACCGGGCAGTCCAGCGTCACCTTCGGCGCCACCGTGGCGGGTCGTCCGGGCGAACTGGCGGGCGTCGAGGAACAGCTGGGGCTGTTCATCAACACCTTGCCGGTGGTCGCCAGCCCGCGCCCGGAACAGTCCGTGGCCGAGTTCGTGCAGCAGGTGCAGGCGCAGAACCTGGCCCTGCGCGAGTTCGAGCAGACGCCGCTGTACGAGGTGCAGCGCTGGGCCGGCTGGAGCGGCGAGGCGCTGTTCGACAATATCCTGGTGTTCGAGAACTACCCGATTTCCGATGCCCTGCAACAGGCGGCGCCGGACGGCCTGGTGTTCGGTGATGTCCGGACCGAGGAACAGACCCATTACCCGCTGACCCTGGTGGTCAATACCGGTGAGCGACTGTCGTTGCGCATCAGCCATGACCGCCGGCATTTCGGCGAGCGTGCGGTGGCGCAACTGGCGGCACACTTCAATCATCTGCTGGCGGGGCTGATCGTCGATCCGCAGGTGCGCCTGGGTCAGCTGGCCCTGCCGGCGGAAGAGATGAAGGCCGTTCCCCGCTTCCCAGGCGAGCAGTGCATTCACCAGATGATCGAAGCCCAGGCGGCGCGGTTGCCGCAGGCGGTGGCAGTGAGCTTCGGCGTCGAGCAGCTGACTTATGCACAGCTCAACGCCCGCGCGAACCAGCTGGCGCACAAGCTGCGCGAGCAGGGCGTGGGGCCGGATGTGCTGGTGGGGCTGTCGGTCGAGCGCAGCCTGGACATGCTGGTCGGCGTGCTGGGCATCCTCAAGTCGGGCGGGGCCTATGTGCCGCTGGATCCGGATTATCCACAGGACCGCCTGGACTTCATGACGGCAGACAGCGGGATCAAGCTGCTGCTGACCCAGGCCGACCTGCAAGCGCTGGCGGGCTACAGCGAAGAGAACCCGGTCAACCTGACCACCCCGGACAACCTGGCCTACGTCATCTACACCTCCGGCTCCACCGGCAAGCCGAAGGGTGCCCTGCTGCCCCACAGCAATGTGCTGCGCCTGTTCAAGGCCACCGATGCGTGGTTCGGCTTCGACGAGAAGGACGTGTGGACCCTGTTCCACTCCTATGCCTTCGACTTCTCCGTGTGGGAGATCTTCGGTGCGCTGATGTACGGCGGCCGGCTGGTGGTGGTGCCACGCGAAGTCACCCGTTCGCCGGAAGATTTCCACAAGCTGCTGGTGGCCGAGCAGGTCACCGTGCTGAACCAGACGCCATCGGCGTTCAAGCAACTGGCGCGGGTGGCCTGCGACTCGTCCGCCGACCTGGCCCTGCGCTATGTGGTGTTCGGCGGCGAAGCCCTGGATGTCGGCAGCCTGCAACCCTGGTTCGAGCGTTTCGGCGATCAGCAGCCGCGCCTGATCAACATGTACGGCATCACCGAAACCACGGTGCACGTGACCTACCGCCCGATCAGCCAGGCCGACCTGCAACAGGCCGAGGTCAGCCCGATCGGCGAGGCCATCCCGGACCTGTCGATGGTCGTGCTCGACACCGACTTCAACCCGGTGGCCCCGGGCGTGTGCGGCGAGCTGCATGTGGGCCACGCCGGCCTTGCCCGCGGCTACCACAACCGCGCCGCGCTGACGGCCGAACGCTTCGTGCCCAACCCGTTCGCCGCCGACGGCAGTCGCCTGTACCGCACCGGCGACCTGGCGCGTTTCCGTGACGAAGGGGTGATCGAATACGCCGGCCGTATCGACCACCAGGTGAAGATCCGCGGCTTCCGTATCGAACTGGGCGAGATCGAGGCGCGCCTGCAGGAACACGACGCCGTGCGCGAGGTGATCGTCCTTGCCGTCGACGGCCCGGCCGGTCAGCAACTGGTGGCCTACCTGGTGCCCCGCGATGCAGCCCGGACGGACCTGCGCGACACCCTCAAGGCCCACCTCAAGGCCAACCTGCCGGACTACATGGTCCCTGCGCACCTGATGGTGCTGGACGCCATGCCGCTGACTGCCAACGGCAAGCTGGACCGCAAGGCCCTGCCCAAGCCGGACGCCTGTGCCGCGCAAGGCGCCTATGTCACCCCGGTCAGTGCACTGGAACAGCAACTGGCGGCCATCTGGGCCGATGTCCTGCAAGTGCAGCAGGTCGGCCTCAGCGACAACTTCTTCGAACTGGGCGGTCACTCGCTGCTGGCGACCCAGGTGGTCTCCCGCGTGCGCCAGCAACTGGACCTGGAACTGTCCCTGCGCGACCTGTTCGAGTCCGCCGACCTCGCGGCTTTCGCCGCTGCTGCCGAGCAAGGCCCGGCCAGCAAGGCGCCGGCGCTGGTCCGCGCCGACCGCGACCAGCCGCTGGCCCTGTCCTACGCCCAGCAACGCCAGTGGTTCCTCTGGCAGCTGGAGCCGGACAGCGCCGCCTACAACATTCCGGTGGCCCTGCGCCTGGACGGTGCGCTGGATATCGAGGCGCTGGAGTCCAGCTTCAGTGCGCTGATCGCCCGTCACGAAACCCTGCGCACCACCTTCCGCCAGGACGGCGAACAGGCCGTGCAGATCGTTCATCCGGCCGCGCCGCTGGTGCTGGCGGTGGAAGCGCTGCCGTCCGGCGACAGTCTGGAAGACTGTATTGCCCGGGAAGTGCGCCGTCCGTTCGACCTGCAACACGGTCCGTTGCTGCGGATCAAGCTGTTGCACCTGGGCGAGGACCGCCATGTGCTGGTGCTGACCCAGCACCACAGCGTCTCCGATGGCTGGTCGATGCCGATCATGGTCGACGAGCTGGTACGCCTCTACGAGGGTTTCAGCCAGGGCCGCGAGACTCACCTCGACGCTCTGCCAATCCAGTACGCCGACTACGCCCTGTGGCAGCGCCAGTGGATGGCCGCCGGTGAACAGCAGCGCCAGCTCGACTACTGGACCGCGCAACTGGGCGGCGAGCAGCCGGTGCTGGAACTGCCTACCGACCGCCCGCGTCCGGCGATCCAGCAGTTGGCCGGCGCACGTCACGCCATCGCACTGGAACCGGCGCTGGTGGACAGCCTCAAGACCGTGGCGCGGCAGCAGGGCGTGACCCTGTTCATGCTCCTGCTCGCGGCGTTCCAGACCCTGCTGCAGCGCCATAGCGGCCAGTCGGATATCCGCGTCGGCGTGCCGATCGCCAACCGCACCCGGGCCGAGACCGAGAAGCTGATCGGCTTCTTCGTCAACACCCAGGTGCTGAAGGCCGAGTTCAGCGCCGACGCCACCTTTGCCGAGCTGCTGCAACAGGTGAAGCACACCGCCCTGCAGGCCCAGGCCCATCAGGAACTGCCGTTCGAGCAACTGGTGGAAGCCCTGCAGCCGCAGCGCAGCCTCAGTCACAGCCCGCTGTTCCAGGTGATGTTCAACCACCAGACCGAGGTCAGGGGCACGGCGCATCAGCTGCCGGGCCTGAGCGTCGAGGTGCTGGGCGCCGACAGCCAGTCGGCGCAGTTCGACCTGACCCTGAACACCGTCGAGCATGCCGCCGGCCTCGATGCCGAACTGAGCTACGCGACTGCGCTGTTCGACGGGGCGACCATCGCCCGTCTGGCCGGGCACTGGCGCAACCTGCTGCAAGGCATCTGCGCCGACGCCAATCAGCGCATCGCCGACCTGCCGTTGCTGGATGCGGATGAGCGTCGGCGCATTCTCGTCGACTGGAACCAGAGCCAGGCCGATTACCCACGCGAGCAATGCCTGCCGGCGCTGATCGAGGCGCAGGTGCTGGCAACGCCGCAGGCCACCGCGCTGGTCCTCGGCGATATCACCCTGAGCTACGCGCAACTCAACGCCCATGCCAATCAGCTGGCGCACAAGCTGCGCGAGCTGGGCGTCGGACCGGACGTGCTGGTGGGCGTGGCGCTGGAACGCGGTGTGGAGATGGTCGTCGGCCTGCTGGCGATCCTCAAGGCCGGTGGTGCCTATGTGCCGCTGGACCCGGATTTCCCGCGGGATCGTCTGGCCTACATGATGGAAGACAGCGGTTTGAAACTGTTGCTCAGCCAGTCTTCGTTGCTGGATCAACTGACCATCCCGGCGGACGTTGAAACGCTGTGCCTGGACCAGGAAGGCGACTGGCTGGACGGCTACAGCCAGGACAACCTGCCAGCCTCGGCTGCGCCGGAAAACCTCGCCTATGTGATCTACACCTCCGGCTCCACCGGTCTGCCGAAGGGCGTGACGCTCCAGCATCAGTCCCTGGTCAACTTCCTGTTCAGCATGGCCGACCAGCCGGGGCTGGGCGCGGATGACCGGGTGCTTTCGCTGACCTCGCTGTCCTTCGATATCGCCGGTCTGGAACTGTACCTGCCGCTGATTCGCGGGGCGTCGGTGGTGCTGCTCAAGCCGCACCAGAACAAGGATCCGCAGGCGCTGTTGCAGGTGATCGCCGAGCAGCAGGTCAGCGTGATCCAGGCTACGCCTTCCAGTTGGCGGATGATCCTCGACGCTGCTCCGGCGGGCGCCCTGAAGGGCAAGACCATCCTCTGCGGCGGTGAAGCACTGAGCGCCGAACTGGCCCAGCGCCTGATCGACCAGGCCGGCCATGTGTGGAACGTCTACGGCCCGACCGAGACCACCATCTGGTCGGCGCGTCACTACCTGACCCAAAGCGACGATGTCTGGCTGGGCAAGCCACTGGCCAATACCACGCTGCATATCGTCAGCGATGATCTGGACGTGTTGCCGGTCGGTGCACGGGGCGAGTTGCTGATTGGCGGCGATGGCCTGGCCCGTGGTTACCATCAGCGTCCATCGCTGACCGCACAGCGTTTCGTGCCGGATCCGTTCTCGACCACGGGCGGCCGCCTGTACCGCACCGGCGACGTGGCGCGCTACCACGCCGACGGCGTGATCGAGTACGTCGGTCGTCTCGACCACCAGGTGAAGATCCGCGGCTTCCGTATCGAACTGGGCGAGATCGAGGCGCGGTTGCTGGAGCATCCGGCGGTGCACCAGGCCGTGGTGATCGATATCGACCTGGCCGGCCACAAGCAACTGGCTGCCTACCTGATCGCCGACACCGACAGCGCGGAACTGCGCAACGCCCTCAAGGCCCACCTGCGCGCCGGCCTGCCGGACTACATGGTGCCGGGTCACCTGGTCTGGCTCGACGCGATGCCGCAGACCCCCAACGGCAAGCTCGACCGCAAGGCCCTGCCGGCACCGGACGCCAGCCTGGCCCAGCGCGCCTACGTGGCGCCGGTCAGCGAGCAGGAACAGCAGATGGCGGCGATCTGGGCCGAGGTGCTCAAGGTCGAGCGCGTCGGCCTGACCGATGACTTCTTCGAGCTGGGCGGGCATTCCCTGCTGGCCGCGCAACTGGTCTCACGCATTCAATCCGGCCTCGGTATCGACGTACCGCTGCGCCTTATCTTCGAGAAACCGCAATTGAACGAATTCCTCCTGGCCTTCGCCGACACCGGCCTGTCGCTGACCGAGGACGGCCTGTCCGATATCGAAAAACTGATGAACGAAATGGCAGGAGCCTGAGATGGACAAGACTACCGCAGAGCGCATTGCCAAACGTTTCGTCGGCCTGCCCCTGGAGCAGCGCCGGCAGATTCTCGACAAGATGCGCGAGACCGGGCAGAGCTTCCGCCTGCTACCGATCGCCGTCACCCGCCACGACACGCCGCGCATCCCGCTGTCCTACGCCCAGCAGCGCATGCTGTTCCTGTGGCAGATGGCGCCGGACGACAGCGCCTACAACGTGCCGATGGCGGTACGCCTGAACGGTGCGCTGGACCAGGACGCGCTGGGGCGTGCCCTGCAGGCGCTGGTGCAGCGCCATGAAACCCTGCGCACCCGCTTCGTCTCGGTGGACGGTGCATTCCACCAGGAAATCCTCGAGCAGGTGCCGGTGGCTCTGGAGGTGACCGAGGTCGCGGGTGAAGAGGCGCTGCGGGCCCAGGTGGAAGCCGAATTGCAGGCACCGTTCGACCTGCTCGGCGGCAACCTGCTGCGGGCCCGGCTGTTCCGCCTTGGTGCCAGCGAGCATGTGCTGACCCTGTGCATGCATCACGTGGTCTCCGATGGCTGGTCCGGCCAGTTGCTGGTGCGCGAATTCGTCCAGCTCTATCAGGGCGAGATCAGCGGCCAGCCGGCGCAACTGCCGGCGCTGGCGATCCAGTACGCCGATTACGCGATCTGGCAGCGCGCCTGGCTGGAAGCCGGGGAGGGTGGGCGTCAGCTGGACTACTGGAAGCAGCAGTTGGGCGAAGAGCACCCGGTGCTGAGCCTGCCACTGGATCATGAGCGTCCGCTGCAACCGAGCCATCGCGGCGCCGTACTGCGCGCCGACCTGCCGGCAGATCTGTCCGCGCAACTCAAGCAACTGGCCCGCGGCAATGGCCAGACCCTGTTCATGCTGGTACTGGCGGCCATGGCGGTGGTGCTGTCGCGCTATAGCGGCCAGACCGATATCCGCATCGGCGCGCCCAATGCCGGGCGTACCCGCAGCGAGCTGGAAGGGCTGATCGGCTTCTTCATCAACACCCAGGTGCTGCGTATTCAGGTGGACGAGCGGCAGACCTTCGCCGCGCTGCTGGAACAGGTCAAACAGGTGGTCAGCGGTGCCCAGTCGCACCAGGAACTGCCCTTCGAGCACCTGGTGGACGCCCTGTTGCCGGAGCGTAACCTGGGCCACAACCCGCTGTTCCAGTTCAAGATCAACCAGCAGGTGGCCGGCGTAGACGACGGCGAGGGCGGCAGCGTCGAGGGCCTGAGCGTCGAGAAGTACGCCTCCGGTTCCACCGATGCGCGCTTCGACCTGGCCTATGACTTCGTCGACGGCCCGGGCGGCGTGCGTGGTTATTTCACCTATGCCACCGACCTGTTCGAGGTGGCGACCATCGAGCGTATCGCCGGGTCGCTGCGTCGCGTGCTGGAAAACCTTGTGGCGCATAGCGCCGAAGCCGTGCTGGCCTTCCCCGAGCAGGCCCCGCAACTGGCCGCGCCAGAGGCCCCGGCGCTCGCCGGTGGCAACTTCATCACCCTGTGGCAACAAGGCTTGCAGGCCGGTCGCGGCAAGCTGGCCCTGCGGGCTGGCGAGCAGACCCTTGATTACGATGAGCTGGAAGCACAGTCCAACCAGCTCGCCCATTACCTGCAAGGGCAGGGCGTCGTTGCCGGGCAGACCGTTGCGCTGTGCCAGGAACGCGGTATCGAGTGGGTCGTCAGCTTGCTGGCGGTGCTCAAGCTGGGCGCCGTGTACCTGCCGCTGGATACCCGCCAGCCTGCCGAACGCCTGCGCCAGTTGGTACGCGACAGCGGTACAGTGCTGCTGATCCACGCCGGTGATTTCGATCTGGGCTGCCCTTCGCTCAGCTGGAACCCGCAGCTGTGGGCCGCCTGCGACACGCACGCGCCCGCCGTGCACATCCACGCCGAACAACCGGCCTACCTGATCTACACCTCCGGCTCCACCGGCCAGCCCAAGGGCGTGGTGATCAGCCATGGCGCCCTGGCCAACTACGTGCAGGCGGTGCTGGAGCGCCTGGAGCTGAGCACCGACGCCAGCCTGGCCATGGTCTCCACCATCGCCGCGGACCTCGGCCACACCATGCTCTTTGGCGCCCTGGCCTCGGGTCGGGCGCTGCATTTGCTGTCCCATGAACACGCCTTCGACCCTGACCGCTTCGCCGCCTATATGGCCGAGCACCAGATTGACGTATTGAAGATCGTCCCCAGCCATCTGCAAGGCCTGTTGCAGGCGGCCAATGCGACGGATGTGCTGCCGCGGCAACTGCTGGTGCTCGGTGGCGAGGCCAGCAGCTGGAGCCTGGTAGAGCAGATCCGCAGCCTGAAGCCGGGCTGCCGGGTCCTCAACCACTACGGCCCGACGGAAACCACGGTCGGCATTCTCACCCACGAAGTCGGCGAGCGCCTCGACGCCTGCCGCAGCGTGCCGGTGGGCCAGCCGCTGGCCAATGGCACCGCGCAGGTGCTGGACGCCTGGCTCAATCCGGTGGCGGACCGCGTGGCGGGCGAGCTGTATCTGGGCGGGCAAGGCCTGGCCCAGGGGTATCTGGGGCAGCCTGCGCTGACCGCCGAACGCTTCGTTCCGGCGGAAAACGGCCAGCGCCGCTACCGCGCCGGTGACCGCGCGCGGGTGGTGGACGGGTTGCTGGAATACCTCGGCCGCGCCGACGACCAGGTGAAGATCCGCGGCTACCGGGTCGAGCCAGGCGAAGTCGGGCACCTGCTGCAAGGCCTCGCCGGGGTCGCCGAAGCAGTGGTTCTCGCGCTGCCGCAAGACAACGACGAAACGCGCCTGCAACTGGTCGGCTACTGCGTTGCCGCCAGCGGCGTGAGCCTGGACGGCGAAGCCCTGCGCCAGCAACTGGCCGTGACCCTGCCGGAGTACCTGGTACCGGCGCAGATCCTCTTGATGGAGCGCCTGCCGCTGACCGCCAACGGCAAGCTGGACAAGCGCGCCCTGCCCAAGCCGGGCGCGGTCAAGCAGCGCTACGTGGCGCCATCCGGCGAGATCGAGGAAAAGCTCGCCGCGATCTGGGCCGACGTGCTCAAGCTGGACCAGGTCGGCAGCACCGACAACTTCTTCGAACTGGGCGGCGACTCCATCCTCAGCTTGCAGATCATCGCCCGGGCCAAGCGCCAGGGCATCAAGCTGAGCCCCAAGCAGCTGTTCGAGAAACAGACCATCGGCCAGCTTGCCAGCGTCGCCAAGCTGATCGAGAAGAAAGCCGCCGCCCCGGCGCCGGTGCAGATCAGCGGGCGCCTGCCGCTGTTGCCAATCCAGGCGCGCTTCTTCGACACCGCCATCCCCGAGCGCCAACACTGGAACCAGGCGGTGATGCTCAAGCCCACTGTGGTCCTCGACCCGGTGCACCTGCAGGTCGCCCTGCACGCGTTGCTCGAGCAGCACGACGCCCTGCGCTTGAGTTTCCAGGAACAGGCCGCCGGCTGGCAGGCCAGCTTCGCCCCGGCCAACAGTGCCGGCGTGCTCTGGGTCCGCGAGCTGGATGATGTTGCCGCTCTGCGCGAACTGGCCAATGAAGCCCAACGCAGCCTCGACCTCAAGGACGGCCCGCTGCTGCGCGCCGTGCTGGTCAACCTGGCCGGCGGCGAGCAGCGCCTGCTGCTGGTGGTCCATCACCTGGTGGTGGACGGCGTGTCCTGGCGCGTGCTGCTGGAAGACCTGCAACAGGCCTGCGCCGCGCTGATGGCCGGCAAGGCTATCGAGTTGCCTGGCAAGACCAGCTCGCTCAAGGCCTGGGCCACCCACCTGCACGACTACGCGCTAAGCCCGGTGCTGGAGCAGGAGCTGGACTACTGGCAGCAGCAATTGCAGGGCGCCAGCGATGTGCTGCCTTGCGATCATCCCGAGGGCAGCCAGGAGCGCCGCCACGCCGTGTCGGTGAGCACCCATCTGGACGCCGAGACCACCCGCAAGCTGCTGCAGGAAGCCCCGGCGGCCTACCGCACGCAGATCAACGACCTGCTGCTCAGCGCCCTGGCCCGAGTGATCTGCCGCTGGACCGGGCAGCCTCATGCGCTGGTGCGCCTGGAAGGCCATGGCCGCGAAGACCTGTTCGACGATATCGACCTGAGCCGCACCGTCGGCTGGTTCAGCAACCTGTTCCCGGTGCGCCTGACCCCGGCGGCGGACCTCGGTGCCTCGATCAAGACGATCAAGGAACAGCTGCGCGCCATTCCCAACAAGGGCATTGGCTACGGCGTGCTGCGCCACCTCGGCAACGATGCCGCCCGCGCCACCCTGGGCGCGCTGGCCCAGGGCAATATCGTCTTCAACTACCTGGGCCAGTTCGACGGCAGCTTTACCGCCGAGAACGCCCTGTTCGCCCCGTCCGGCGAGAGTGCCGGTGACGGCCAGGACTTCGCCGCGCCGCTGGCCGCCTTGCTCAGCCTCAACGGCCAGGTCTACGGCGGCGAGCTGGACCTGGGCTGGAGCTTCAGCAGCTCGGTATTCGAGCGCGACACCGTGCAGCGTCTGGCGGACGACTACGCCGCCGAGTTGCGCCTGCTGGTGGCGCACTGCACCGGCGCCAACGTCGCCGGGATCACTCCGTCGGACTTCCCGCTGGTGGCGCTGACCCAGGCCGAGCTGGACGGACTGCCGGTGAACGCCGGCCAGGTGCAGGACCTCTATCCACTGTCGCCGATGCAGCGCGGCATGCTGTTCCACAGCCTCTACGAGGCCGAGGCGGGGCACTACATCAACCAGTTGCGCATCGATGTCGACGGCCTCGACGTGGCCCGTTTCCGCGCGGCCTGGCAAGGCCTGGTGGACCAGCACGAGGTGCTGCGCAGTATCTTCGTCACGGCGCTGGAGCAGCCAGTGCAGATCGTCCTGCGCCAGGTCGAGGTGCCGTTCGTCGAGCGCGATGCCCGCGCGGCGCACGACCAGCACGCCTGGCTCGACGCCTGGGCTGCCGAGGAGCGGGCCCGCGGCTTCGCCCTCGACCAGGGCCCGTTGCTGCGCCTGGCGGTGGCCCGCACCGGCGCGCACAGTCATCAATTGATCTACACCTGTCACCACATCCTCATGGATGGCTGGAGCACCTCGCGCATGCTCGGCGAAGTGCTGCAGCGCTACAGCGGCCAGACCGTGCCCCGGCAGGCCGGGCGTTACCGCGATTACATCGCCTGGCTGCAGGCTCAGGACGGCGCCGCCGCGCAGGGTTTCTGGCGCGAGCAACTGCGCGCGCTGGAGGTGCCGACCCGTCTTGCCACGGCGCTGGTCGCGCCCCGCGCCGGCGAAGGCTACGGCGATCACGGGCACAGTCTGGATGGCGAACTGACCCAGCGCCTGGGCGAGTTCGCCCGGGAGCAGCGCGTCACCCTCAACACCCTGGTCCAGGCCGCCTGGCTGTTGCTGCTGCAACGCTATACCGGGCAGTCTGCGGTGGTGTTCGGCGCCACCGTGGCCGGTCGTCCGACCGAGCTGGCGGGCATCGAGGAGCAACTGGGCCTGTTTATCAACACCCTGCCGGTAGTGGGCTGCCCGCGTCCCGAGCAGCGCGTCGGGCAGTGGCTGGCGCAGGTACAGGCCGGCAACGTCGCCCTGCGCGAGTACGAGCACACGCCGTTGAACGACATCCAGCGCTGGGCCGGCCATGGCGGCGAGGCGCTGTTCGACTCGATCCTGGTGTTCGAGAACTACCCGGTGTCCGAGGCGCTGGAGCAGGCCGCCCCGGAAGGACTGGTGTTCGGTGCGCTGAACAACCAGGAACAGGCGCACTATCCGCTGGCGCTGGTGGTCAATGTCGGCACGCGCCTGTCGATGCGCCTGGGGCATGACCGGACGTGCTGCGACGCCGCGCAGGCAGCGGCCATCACCGTTCATCTGGAGCAACTGTTGCGGGCGCTGATCGAGGATGCCGAGGCACCGCTGGGCAGTCTGTCGCTGCTGACCCAGGGCGAGCGCGAGCAGTTGCTGCATGGCTTCAATACCAGTGCCGTGAGCTTCCCTGAGACCTTGCTGCCGACGCTGATCGAGGCCCAGGTGCAGGCCACGCCCGACGCCGTCGCGGTGATTCTCGGTGAGCGCCAGTTGGGCTATGCCGAGCTGGACCGCCAGGCCAATCTTCTGGCCCGCCGTCTGGTGGATCTGGGCGTAGGGCCGGACGTGCTGGTGGGCCTCTCGCTGGAGCGCAGCCTGGAAATGGTCGTCGGCTTGCTGGCGATCCTCAAGGCCGGTGGTGCCTATGTGCCGCTGGACCCGGCGTACCCGCGTGAACGCCTGGACTACATGCTGGGTGACAGCGGTGTCCGCCTGTTGCTGACCCAGTCGTCGTTACAGTGGGGCGACGACGTGCGCCGGCTCGATCTCGACACGACGATCGACTGGCAGGACCGTACCGAGGCCACGGCGCCATCGGTGCAACTGCACGGCGACCACCTGGCCTACGTGATCTACACCTCCGGCTCCACCGGCCGGCCGAAGGGCGTGGAAATTCGCCATGGCGCCCTGGCCAACCACATGCTGTGGATGCAGGACGAACTGAAGCTGGTGCCACGGGATCGCGTGCTGCAGAAGACCGCGTTCAGCTTCGATGCCTCGGTCTGGGAGTTCTGGCTGCCGCTGATCAACGGCGCGCAACTGGTGCTGGCCAGCCCGGCGCTCAGCGATGACCTGTCCTTGTTGTGGAACGAGGTGGAGCGGCAGGCCATCAGCGTCCTGCAACTGGCGCCGTCGGTACTCCAGGCCCTGCTGCCGGAGGCCCGCAGCGGCCAGCTGGGTTCGCTGCGCACCCTGGCTTTCGGTGGCGAGGCGCTGAGCGCGGCGCTGGTGGAACAGTTGCGCGAGCAGTGGAATGGCCAGCTGTACAACCTGTACGGCCCGACCGAAGCCACCATCGACACCAGCAGCCTGCTGATCGACGGCCCGGTGGACAGCACCATCGCCGCCATCGGCCGACCGATCGCCAACGTGCGCACCTACGTGCTCGACGCGAACCTGCAACCCTGCCCGGTGGGCAGTGCCGGCGAGCTGTATGTCGGCGGCGATTCCCTGGCCCGTGGCTACCACGGCCGCGCCGACCTGACGGCCGAGCGTTTCGTGCCGGATCCGTTCACGTCCGGCGCCCGGCTGTACCGCACGGGTGACCTGGTGCGCTACCGCGCCGACGGGGTGATCGACTACCTCGGCCGCATCGACCATCAGGTGAAGATCCGCGGCTTGCGCATCGAGCTGGGCGAGATCGAAGCGGTGATCCGCCGGCATGCCGAAGGGCGCGACGTGGTGGTGCTGGCCAACGCCACGCAGTTGCTGGCGTACCTGGTCGGTGCTTCTGACGAGCGTCTGGTGGAGACCCTGAAGGCACGCCTGGGCGAGGACCTGCCGGCGTTCATGGTGCCGGCGCACTGGCTGTTCCTCGACCAGTTGCCGCTGACGCCGAATGGCAAGCTGGACCGCAAGGCCCTGCCGCAGCCGGAAGCGGGGCAGGCCCAGGCGGCCTGGGTGGCGCCGCGCAGCGAGCTGGAAATGCAGTTGGCGGCGATCTGGGCCGAAGTGCTCAAGGTCGAGCGGGTCGGCTTGCACGACAACTTCTTCGAACTGGGTGGCGACTCGATCATCTCTATCCAGGTGGTCAGCCGCGCCCGTCATGCCGGACTCTTCTTCACGCCCAAGGACCTGTTCCAGCGCCAGACCGTACAGAGCCTGGCGGTGGTGACGCGGCGTGCCGAGGCGAGCGTCATCGAGCAGGCGCCGGTACAGGGTGAGGCGCCGCTGACGCCGATCCAGCAGGCGTTCTTCGACAGCGTCATCCCCCAGCGCCATCACTGGAATCAGGCGGTGATGCTCAAGCCATCCCGCGTCCTGCACGCCGAGCCGCTGACGCAGGCCCTGCGTGCGCTGCTGGCGCAGCATGATGCCTTGCGCCTGACCTTCACCCGCGAGCAGGACCTTTGGCACGCAGTACATGGCCAGGGCGAGGATGCCGCGCTGCTCTGGCAGCGCCAACTGAACCATGCCGACGAGCTGGAGACCCTGGCCCAGGCAGCCCAGCGCAGCCTCGACCTGGAACAGGGCCAACTGTTGCGCGCCGTGCTGGCGCAACTGCCTGACGGTTCGCAACGGCTGCTGCTGGTGATCCATCACCTGGTGGTGGACGGGGTGTCGTGGCGGATCCTGCTGGACGACCTGCAAAGCGCCTACCGCGCCCAGGACGCTGGCCAGCCCCTGGTCCTGCCCGCCAAGACCAGCGCCTACAAGGACTGGGCCGAGCACCTGGTGGCCTACGCCGCCAGCCCGGCCATGCAGCGGGAACTGGCCTGGTGGCAAGGGCAGTTGGCCGATGCCAGCGATGCCTTGCCGGGGCGCCAGCTCGACGTTGCCCTGAGCAACCGTGATGTCGCCAGCGTGCATACCCGCCTCGACCCGGAACTGACCCGGCAATTGCTGCAGGACGCCCCGGCGGCCTACCGCACGCAGATCAACGACCTGCTGCTGACCGCCCTGGCGCGGGTGATCTGCCGCTGGAGCGGACAAGCCTCGGCGTTGATCCGTCTCGAAGGGCACGGCCGCGAAGACCTCTTCGACGACCTCGACCTGACCCGTACCGTGGGCTGGTTCACCAGTGTCTACCCGGTGAAGCTGAGCCCGCAGCCCGGGCTCGCCGAGTCGATCAAGACCATCAAGGAGCAGTTGCGGGCGATCCCCGACAAGGGCATCGGCTACGGCGTGCTGCGCTACCTGGGCAGTGATGACGCACGCCAAGCGCTGGAGCGGCTGGCCAAGGGCAACATCGTGTTCAACTACCTCGGCCAGTTCGATGGCAGCTTCGCCAGCGAGGATGCGCTGTTCCTGCCGTCCGGCGAAAGCCGTGGCGACATGCAGGGCGCGGACGCGCCGCTGGACAGTCCGATCAGCCTCAGCGGCCAGGTGTACGCCGGCCAACTGGAACTGACCTGGCGTTTCAGCACGGCAGTTTTCAGCCGTGACGAGCTGCAGGACCTGGCCGAGGGGTACCAGGCCGAGCTGCGCCGGTTGATCGGCCATTGCCTGGCGGATGGCGTCGCGGCAGCCACGCCGTCGGACTTCCCCCTGGCGGCTCTGGACCAGGCCGGCATCGACCGCCTGCCGGTACCGGCAGCGACCCTGGCCGATATCTACCCGCTGTCGCCGATGCAGCAGGGCATGCTGTTCCACAGCCTGTACGAACAGGCGGCGGGCAACTACATCAACCAGATGCGCGTGGATGTCGACGGGCTCGACGTGGCCCGCTTCAAGGCGGCCTGGCAGGCGGTGATCGACCAGCACGACGTGCTGCGCGCCAACTTCGTCAGCGACCTCGAGCGGCCGCTGCAAGTGATCCGTCGTCATGTCGAGGTGGCCCTGCGTGAAGAGGACTGGCGCTTGCGCGATCACTCGCCGACGGCACTCGAGGCCTGGGCCGGGGCCGACCGCCAGCGCGGCTTCGACCTGGAGCAG
Organism: Pseudomonas sp. Con_6; assembly: GCF_059379395.1. NCBI lineage: Bacteria > Pseudomonadati > Pseudomonadota > Gammaproteobacteria > Pseudomonadales > Pseudomonadaceae > Pseudomonas > Pseudomonas sp. Con_6. The sequence continues at coordinate 2,047,767 of NZ_CM182011.1, forward strand.
GACCCGCTGCTGCGCCTGACCTTGCTGCGCACCGGTGATGCCCGACATCACCTGGTGTACACCAGCCACCATATCCTGATGGATGGCTGGAGCAGTTCGCGGCTGCTGGGCGAGGTGCTGCAGCGCTACCACGGGCAGCCACCGCAGCAGAGCGGCGCGCGTTACCGCGACTACATCGAGTGGCTGCAACACCAGGACGCCGCGGCCAGTGAAGAGTTCTGGCGCGACCAACTGGCCGCGCTGGAAGCACCGACCCGCCTGGCCGTGACACTGGCGGACGCGGTCGGGGCCAGTGGCCATGCCGACCATCACTACGCCCTGGACGCGCAACAGACCCGGCGCCTGAATGCCTTCGCCCGGGAGCAGCGCGTGACCCTCAACACCCTGGTGCAGGCGGCCTGGCTGTTGCTGCTGCAACGCCATACCGGCCAGGCCAGTGTTGCCTTCGGCGCCATTGTCGCCGGGCGTCCGGCGGAGCTGCCGGGGATCGAGGAACAACTCGGCCTGTTCATCAACACCCTGCCGGTGCTGGCCAGTCCGCGGGCCGAGTGTTCGGTGGCGACGTTCGTGCGCCAGCTGCAGGACCTCAACCTGGCCCTGCGCGAGCACGAGCACACGCCGCTCTACGATATCCAGCGCTGGGCCGGGCAGGGCGGTGAAGCACTGTTCGACTCGATCCTGGTATTCGAGAACTACCCGGTGTCGGAGGTGCTGCAACAGGCCGCACCGGAAGAACTGGCCTTCGGCAGCGTGATCAACCGGGAACAGACCCACTACCCGCTGACCCTGGTGGTGCAGGCGAACGACACCCTGGCGGTACGGTTCAACTTTGACCGCCAGCGCTTCAGTGAAGCCGGCATGGCTCGCCTGGCCGGGCATTTCGACCGCTTGCTGCGTGCCCTGGCCGCCGACCCTGCGGCGCCACTGGGGGAATTGGTGCTGCTGGCGGACGACGAACGTCAGCAACTGCTTCACGGCTGGAACGACACCCGGGTGGCCTTCGACGCGACCCCTGTGCATGAGCTGGTCGAAGCCCAGGTGTGGGCGACGCCGGATGCCACCGCAGTGATTCTCGGCGAGCGCAAGCTGAGCTATGCCGAGCTGGACCGCCAGGCCAACCGCCTGGCCCGGCGTCTGGTCGACCTGGGCGTGGGCCCGGACGTGCTGGTGGGCCTCTCGCTGGAGCGCAGCCTGGAAATGGTCGTCGGCTTGCTGGCGATCCTCAAGGCCGGTGGTGCCTATGTGCCGCTGGACCCGGCGTACCCGCGCGAGCGCCTGGACTACATGCTGCGTGACAGTGGCCTGAAGCTGCTGCTGGGCCGTGGCGTGCCGCCGCTGGCCAGCCAGGTGCAGGTTCTCGACCTCGATCAGGCGATCGACTGGAAGGACCACGTCGACGTGGCGCCGGTGCAGGTCGCGGTAGACCCGGACCACCTCGCCTACGTGATCTACACCTCCGGCTCCACCGGGCGGCCGAAAGGCGTGGAGATCCGCCACGGCGCCCTGGCCAACCACATGCTGTGGATGCAGGACGAACTGAAGCTGGTGCCACGGGATCGCGTGCTGCAGAAGACCGCGTTCAGCTTCGATGCCTCGGTCTGGGAGTTCTGGTTGCCGCTGATCAACGGTGCGCAACTGGTGCTGGCCAGCCCGGCGCTCAGCGATGACCTGTCCTTGTTGTGGAACGAGGTGGAGCGGCAGGCCATCAGCGTCCTGCAACTGGCGCCGTCGGTACTCCAGGCCCTGCTGCCGGAGGCCCGCAGCGGCCAACTGGGTTCGCTACGCGTCCTGGCGTGCGGTGGCGAGGCGCTGAGCTCGGCGCTGGTGGAACAGTTGCGCGAGCAGTGGAATGGCCAGCTGTACAACCTGTACGGCCCGACCGAAGCCACCATCGACACCAGCAGCCTGCTGATCGACGGCCCGGTGGACAGCACCATCGCCGCCATCGGCCGACCGATCGCCAATGTGCGCACCTACGTGCTCGACGCGAACCTGCAACCCTGCCCGGTGGGCAGTGCCGGCGAGCTGTATGTCGGCGGCGATTCCCTGGCCCGTGGTTACCACGGCCGCGCCGACCTGACGGCCGAGCGTTTCGTGCCGGATCCGTTCACGCCCGGCGCACGCCTGTACCGCACGGGTGACCTGGTGCGCTACCGCGCCGACGGGGTGATCGACTACCTCGGCCGCATCGACCATCAGGTGAAGATCCGCGGCTTGCGCATCGAGTTGGGCGAGATCGAAGCGGTGATCCGCCGGCATGCCGAAGGGCGCGACGTGGTGGTGCAGGCCAACGCCACGCAGTTGCTGGCGTACCTGGTCGGTGCTTCTGACGAGCGTCTGGTGGAGACCCTGAAGGCACGCCTGGGCGAGGACCTGCCGGCGTTCATGGTGCCGGCGCACTGGCTGTTCCTCGACCAGCTGCCGCTGACGCCGAATGGCAAGCTGGACCGCAAGGCCCTGCCGCAGCCGGAAGCGGGGCAGGCCCAGGCGGCCTGGGTGGCGCCGCGCAGCGAGCTGGAAATGCAGTTGGCGGCGATCTGGGCCGAAGTGCTGAAGGTCGAGCGGGTCGGGATGAACGACGATTTCTTCGCATTGGGCGGTCATTCGCTGCTGGCCGTGCAGGTGGTGGCGCGGGTCCGCGAGCAACTGCGTTGCGAGGTGCCGCTGCGCGAGCTGTTCGACAAGAGCACCCTGGCCGACCTGTGCGCGCTCATCGAGCGCCAGCAGGGTCAGGCAGACAGTGCCCAGGACGAACTGACTAAATCGCTGGAGGCCCTCAAACGTCTTAGTGCAGAGGAAATCGACAACCTGCTCGCCTGACTGGAGACCCCAAACGTGCAAGAGCTGCTTGACTCCGTAAAATCGCTGTCTGCCCGGGAACGCAAGGCGTTGGCCGTCCTGCTCAAGCGACAGGGGGTGAATCTGTACGGGGTTACCCCGATCTTCCAGCGCGAGATCGAGGCTAGCGCGGCGCTATCCTATGCCCAGCAACGCCTGTGGTTCCTCTGGCAACTGGAACCGACCAGCAGCGCCTACAACATCCCGGTGGCGCTGCGCCTGACCGGCAGGCTCGATGTCGCTGCCCTGCAAGCGGCGTTCGGCGCGCTGGTGGCCCGCCATGAAACCCTGCGCACCACCTTCCGCCAGAGCGGCGAGCAGGCGGTGCAGGTGGTGCATCCGCCAGCGCCGTTCAACCTGGCCGTGGAGCCGCTGGACGACCGCTCGCACCTGGACGCGCGGGTCGCCGCCGAGCTGCGCGCGCCGTTCGACCTGGAGGCCGGTCCGCTGTTGCGCGTGCGCCTGCTGCGCCTGGCGGCAGAGGAGCATGTGCTGGTGGTGGTGCAGCACCACAGTGTGTCCGATGGCTGGTCGATGCCGATCATGATCGACGAACTGGTCCGCCTCTACGACGGCCATTGCCGTGGCCAGGCCGCGCACCTGCCGGCCCTGCCGATCCAGTACGCCGACTACGCCATCTGGCAGCGCAACTGGATGGAGGCGGGCGAACAGGAGCGCCAACTGAACTACTGGGCGGCGCAACTGGGGGGTGAGCAGCCGGTGCTGGAACTGCCCACCGACCGGCCACGACCGCTGTTGCAGAGCCATGCTGGCGCGCGCCTGGACATCGAACTGCCGCCAGCCCTGGCGCAGGACCTCAAGGCACTGGCACGCGCGCAGGGCGTGACCCTGTTCATGCTCCTGCTGGCGTCGTTCCAGACCCTGCTGCAGCGCCACAGCGGCCAGGCGGATATCCGTGTCGGCGTGCCCATCGCCAACCGCACCCGGGCCGAGACCGAGGGGCTGATAGGCCTGTTCGTCAACACCCAGGTGCTCAAGGCCGAATTCGCCGCGGACACCACCTTCGCCGCGCTGCTGCAACAGGTCAAACAGACCGCGCTGCAGGCCCAGGCCCATCAGGACCTGCCCTTCGAGCAACTGGTGCAGGCCTTGCAGCCAGAGCGTGATCCGGGGCGCAGCCCGCTGTTTCAGGTGATGTTCAACCACCAGACCCGCGGCCAGGGTCATGGCCCGTCGCTGCTGGACCTGCGGATCGAGAAACTGCCGGTGCGCGAGCACGCCGCGCCGTTCGACCTGACCCTGGAAACCCTGGAGCATGACGCCGGCCTGGGCGCGGCGATCACCTATGCCACGGCCCTGTTCGACGCGGCGACCATCGAGCGCCTGGCCGGGCACTGGCGCAACCTGCTGCAAGGGATCTGCGCCAACGCCCAGCAGCGTATCGCTGACCTGCCGTTGCTGGATGCGGATGAGCGTCGGCAGATCCTGATGGGCTGGAACCAGAGCCAGGCCGCCTACCCCCGCGAGCGGTGCCTGCCGGCGCTGTTCGAGGCGCAGGTGTTGGCGACCCCGGAGGCCGTCGCGCTGATTTCGCCTGAAACCGCTGTCGACTACGCCGAGCTGAATACCCGGGCCAACCGGCTGGCGCACAAGCTGCGCGAGTTGGGCGTCGGCCCGGATGTGCTGGTGGGCGTGGCGCTGGAACGCGGTGTGGAGATGGTCGTCGGTCTGCTGGCGATCCTGAAAGCCGGTGGCGCCTATGTGCCGCTGGACCCGGATTTCCCGCGGGATCGTCTGGCCTACATGATGGAAGACAGCGGTTTGAAACTGTTGCTCAGCCAGTCTTCGCTGCTCGACCAACTGAGCATCCCTGCGTGCGTTGAAACGCTGTGCCTGGACCAGGAAGGCGACTGGCTGGACGGCTACAGCCAGGACAACCTGCCAGCCTCGGCTGCGCCGGAAAACCTCGCCTATGTGATCTACACCTCCGGCTCCACCGGTCTGCCGAAGGGCGTGACCCTCCAGCACCAGTCCCTGGTCAACTTCCTGTTCAGCATGGCCGACCAGCCGGGGCTGGGCGCGGATGACCGGGTGCTTTCGCTGACGTCGCTGTCCTTCGATATCGCCGGTCTGGAACTGTACCTGCCGCTGATTCGCGGGGCGTCGGTGGTGCTGCTCAAGCCGCACCAGAACAAGGATCCGCAGGCGCTGTTGCAGGTGATCGCCGAGCAGCAGGTCAGCGTGATCCAGGCCACGCCTTCCAGTTGGCGGATGATCCTCGACGCGGCGCCGGCAGGTGCCCTCGCTGGCAAGACGGTGCTGTGTGGTGGTGAAGCCTTGAGTGCGGAACTGGCTCAGCGCCTGATCGACCAGGCCGGCCATGTGTGGAACGTCTACGGTCCGACCGAGACCACCATCTGGTCGGCGCGTCACTACCTGACCCAAAGCGACGATGTCTGGCTGGGCAAGCCGCTGGCCAATACCACGCTGCATATCGTCAGCGATGATCTGGACGTGCTGCCGGTCGGTGCACGGGGCGAGTTGCTGATTGGCGGCGATGGCCTGGCCCGTGGTTACCATCAGCGTCCATCGCTGACCGCACAGCGTTTCGTGCCGGATCCGTTCTCGACCACGGGCGGCCGCCTGTACCGCACCGGCGACGTGGCGCGCTACCACGCCGACGGCGTGATCGAGTACGTCGGACGTCTCGACCACCAGGTGAAGATCCGTGGCTACCGCATCGAGTTGGGCGAGATCGAGGCGCGGTTGCTGGAGCATCCGGCGGTGCACCAGGCCGTGGTGATCGATATCGAGGTGTCCGGTATCAAGCAACTGGCGGCCTGGCTGGTACCGGTCGAGGGTGCCGGGGATCCGGATGCGCTGCGTGTCGAACTGCGTGCCCATCTCAAGGCCGGTCTGCCGGAGTACATGGTTCCGGGGCATCTGGTGTGGCTGGAGAAAATGCCGCAGACGCCGAATGGCAAGCTCGATCGCAAGGCGCTGCCCGCGCCTGATGGCAGTCAGACGCAGGTTGGTTATGAGGCGCCACGCAACGAGCGGGAACGGGAACTTGCGCGGATCTGGGCCGAGGTGCTCAAGGTCGAGCGGGTTGGACTGAAGGACAATTTCTTCGCCCTCGGTGGCCATTCGTTGCTGGTGATCACCCTGGTCAGCCGGCTGCGCGAGGCGTTCTGCACCCAACTCAGCCTGCATGACTTCCTGTTGCTGGACACCTTCGAGGACCTTTCCGATTTCCTTGCTGTTGGCGAAAACCGGGTGAAGAACCCGGTGGTCACCATGAATATCAGCAGCAGCGCCAAAGCGCCGCTGTTCTGCCTCCCGCCCGGTGGTGGCGGCACCTACGCCTACTACCCGCTGGCCGGGCACCTGGGGCCGCAGCGCAGCGTGCTCGGGGTGGTGAACAAAAGCTACGTGGTGCCGGGCTGGCAGGAAACCTCCTGGGACGACATGGTCGGCTACTACGTCGAGCAGATCCGCAAGGTGCGGCCGGTCGGGCCGTACAACCTGCTGGGCTGGTCGCTCGGCGGTGCCCTGGCGATCGAGGTGGCACATGCGCTGGAAGCGGCGGGTGAGACCGTGGGCTTCCTCGGACTGGTGGATACCTACCTGCCCAAGGGCGAGCAACTGCTGGCCGCGGATGACGCGCTGGAAAACGAAGAACCCGAAGCCGGCCCGTGGGATGGCCTGGTGAAGAGCCTGCTGGCCTTCGCCCCCGGGATTGGCGAGGCGGTGGTGATGGGTCTGATCGAACAGGCGACCGCGCGCTTTGCCGATCCCAAGGACGCGGCGGACTGGGTGATGGTCCAGGTGGCCGAGTGCAGTGGCACCGATATCGAAGCGCTGCGGGCGATTCACCGGGATATCGGGGTTCAGGCAGAGATTGCCAGTGGCTATCAGTTGCTCAGCGCCAATATGGCGTTGGGGCAGGCGTTCCGGCTCAAGCCGCTGAAGGTGCAGCCGCATTGCTGGTGGGCGGGGGCGAGTCGTAGTGCGGAGCAGGTGGAGCTGGCTGAAGAGGTGTTGAGGGCGGGCTGCGAGCTGGAGACGTTGCGCTCGGCCACGCTGGAAGGGCAGAAGCACGATGATGTGATTCTGGCGCCGGCGTTGTTGAATGACCTTGCATTCGAGCTGGAACGCGCCGACTGACGGTAAACCGCATCAGGGCTGCCAGGTGCATGTCTTGAGCTTTGCAGCGCTCAAGGGCGCTGCACTTATCAAGGCGAGCACCTATCAGCCCTGATGCGGTTCTGTGTCAGGCTTCATAACCTGTTGCATTTAGCCGAAAAACTTCACCCCCATCCGACTTCTTTGTAGGCAATTTCCCAAGCATACTGCCGCCCCCCGCTTGGTGGTTGCGTCCTTGGGAAACGCTGCCTAGGCTGCGTCGGTCGTTGCCAAATCAACGACCGGATTAGCAGTCCGACAGACGTTAAAACCCTCCAGCACCTTATGGCGGCTGTATGTGTGGGCACCTTCGGGTGCGCCGGGTTCTGACGTCCTCGGTCTGCTAACCCACATACAGTCGCCACCCAATTCGTTTAGCAGCGAATCGTGGCGCTCCCGTTCGACGACGTCAGGAGTTACCCATGAAGAAGATTGTCCCCGATCCACCCCACCTCACCACCACCCACACCCACTTCGCCACCACCCACCGCAGCCATGCACCGCTGTTCGCCGTCAATGCCGGAGTCCATGTGGACGACGCCTTGATGCACGTGGCGTCAGCGCTGAAGTCCGCGATCGAGACCAACCTGCAGGCGTGCGACCTGGCCGATCGCAAGTACGGCGACCTGCTGTGGGCGACCCAGCAGTCGCTGGAGATCGCCCAGGTGCTGATCGGCTCGCTGTTGGCCTCGGCGCAGATGCGCCGCGCGGCTGAAAGCGGGTGACAGCGTTGGCCTCGATGCCATGAAAAAAGGGCCAGTCAGAAAACCTGACTGGCCCTTTCTCGTTGCTGCCTCAGGCGATCAGAAATCGCCGCGCAGGGTCAGCATGAAGGTGCGTGGATCGCCCCAGACGTTGCCGCGGTTGAGGCCGGCGGCCACGGTGTAGTACTTGCGGTCGAAGAGGTTTTCGCCGGTCAGGTTGACCTTCCAGTGCTCGTCCAGCTTCCAGCCGATACGGCCATCCCAGATGCCGCGACCCGGCGAGCCGTAGTCGGTGCCACCGACCAGTTCGTTCTTGTAGCCCGATTGCGCGGAGACGCCAAGGCCGACGGTCAGGCGCTTCCATTCGCCTTCTTGCGGGGTGTAGCTGGTGCTGATGCGGGCGATGTGCTTCGGCGTGTCGACGGTCAGCGGCGTGCCTTCCGGGCTGACGATACGGTTGTAGGTATAGCCGGCCAGGACTTCCAGGCCCGGCAGCACTTCACCGCTCGCTTCCAGGTCGATGCCCTTGCTGCGCTGGACCAGACCATTGACCTGGCAAAGGCCGGAGACGTTGGTTGGGCAGAGGTGGGTCTCGTCAGGATCGGTGACGGCGAGGTCTTCCTGCTTGATGTAGAACAGCGCTGCCGACACGTTCAGGCGCTTGTCGAACAGTTCGCCCTTGATCCCGGTTTCATAGTTGGTGCCGATGGCCGGGTCCAGTGGCGAGCCGCTGTAGGTACGGTCGTTCTGCGGCTTGAAGATGTCCGCGTAGCTGGCGTACCAGGACCAGTTCTCGGCGAAGTCGTAGATCAGGCCGGCGAACGGCGTGACTTCGCGGTTCTGCTGCGTGACGTAGTCGTTGCCGGCGCCCAGTTGCTGGTCGTAGTCGAACTTGTACCAGCTGACCCGCGTGCCCAGTACCAGGCTCAGTGGCTCGGTCAGGTGCAGGCGTGCGTTGGCATAGAGGCCCGAGCGCTCGTCGATGGAGTTGGACTTCAGCGACCAGGCCGGACGGTTCGGCTTGGCGAAGGCGTTGTGATCGACATCGAAAATGTTGATCGGGATCGAGGTTGCACGGGAGTACGGGGCGCGTCGCTCGGTCAGCTCCTGGCGCGACCAGTTGGCACCGACGGTGACCTGGTGCGACAGGCCGTATGCGTCGAAGTGGCCTTCCATGAAGCTGTCGACACCCACGCTTTCGATATTGGTGTGGCGGAACTCGACGTTGCGGAATACCGAGCCGCTGTTGGTGGCTGGATTGATCGCGCCATTACCGTACGCAGCCACCATGTCCAGGTCGCTCTTGGACCAGGTCACGGAGGTCTTGTTGCTCCAGTTCTCGTTGAAGCGATGGTCCAGTTGGGCGAAGGCTTCGGTGGTGTTGGTGTTCAGGTGGTTCCAGTCCTGGACCAGCGCGGTGGAGCGGGAAATGTCCAGGTTCTGCCCGTTGCTGTAGCGCGGCAGGCCCCAGATCGAATAGCCGTCGGTCCTTCTTTCCTGGCGACGCAGGCTCATGGTCAGGGTGGTGTCTTCGGCCAGGTCCGCTTCGAGGATGCCGTAGAGCAGTGGCGTCTTCGACTTCAGTTCGTCGATGTACGATCCCCGGTCCTCGTAGGCGGCGACCATGCGACCCCGCAGGGTGCCGGAGTCATTGAGCTTGCCGCTGCCGTCGAGGTCCACGCGGTAGTTGTCATAGGAGCCGGCACGGGTGGTGATGGAGAACTGCGGTTCGCTGGTGGGACGCTTGCGCACCAGGTTGACCGCGCCACCCGGGTTGCCGGCGCCAACCAGCAGGCCGGCAGCGCCACGCAGGACTTCGACCCGGTCGTAGATCGCCATGTCCGGTGCCATCCAGCCGGTCAGGGTGTAGGCCTGACCGGGAATGCCATCGATCAGGTAGCTTTCTTCGTTCAGCACGAAGCCGCGGGACTGGAAGACGTGAGAGCCGAAGTTGCGCTGGCTGAACGACATGCCAGGGGTTTTCGACAGCACTTCGCTCAGCGTCGTCAGGTTTTTGTCATCCATCAGCTGGCGGGTCATCACCGTCACCGACTGCGGCGTCTCGCGCAGTGATTGCGCCGCTTTGCCGATGGTCACGGCTCCGGTGGTGTAGGAGCCGGTGTTATCCGTGGTCACTCCCAGCATCTGCGAATTGATCGCCGTCGGTGCCAGGTTCACTGCCTTCGGGTTTTCTTCGGCGGCTGGCGTCTCGGTCTTGGCCTGCACGTCCTCGGCCATGACCTGGGCGGCGAACGGCAGGGTCAGGGCGAGGCCGAAGGCGGCCTGGCGCAATAGCAAGGCCTTGCTGAGAGGAGTGAGTCGGGACGGTGTGTGCATGTGCTGGTAACTCGTTCTAATGGTTATGTCGTGAGTGTTGGCGTCGCGGAGTCAACGGCTCGGAGCACTGGACGAGGGTGGGGAGCGCGTTTTGTCGTTGTAGAGAACGAGTTGCATGCGCAAGGATTTAACGGGATTTTCACTTTTCAGAATTTTCTGACGAAGCCGGCGTGATGGGCGCAGATGTCGGATTTCTGGCGACTGGATACAGGCGGTCTGGCGAGGGAAGGGGCGAAACGAGGCCTTCAGAAATCGCCGCGCAAGGTCAGCGTGTAGCTGCGCGGGTCGCCGAAGATATTGCCGCGGTCCAGGCCGCTGGCGGAGGTGTAGTAGGTGCGGTCGAACAGGTTGTCGCCGTTGAGGCTGACGGTCCAGTGTCGGTCTACTTTCCAGGCGATACGCGCATCCCACACGGCATGGCCGGGCGAGCCGTACGCCGCGGTGCTGTCGCTGTCGGTGGTGTAGCCGGACTGCGCCGACACGCCGGCCCCCAGGCTCAGGCGATTCCAGGCGCCGGGCAGGGTGTACGAGGTACTGGCACGCAGCATGTGCTTCGGCGTTTCTGCCGAGACCGGGCCACCGGCGCTGCTGTGGGTCAGGTTGAAGGTGTAGCCGGCCAGTACCTGCAAACCGGGCAGCACTTCGCCGCTGGCCTCCAGTTCGATGCCGCGGCTGCGTTCCACGGTGCCGTTGACGTAGCAACTGCCGGCGACATCATTGGTCAGGCATTTGCCGTCGCTGGTGGCGTCGATGGCGTAGACCCCTTCCTGGCGGATATAGAACAGCGCCATCGCCACGTTCAGTCGCCTGTCCAGCAGTTCTCCCTTGAGGCCGGTTTCGTAGCTCTTGCCGATGGCCGGGTCGAGGATCGAGCCGCTGACCGTGCGGTAGTCGCTCTGCGGCTGGAAGATGTCGGTGTAGCTGGCGTACCACGACCATTCCTCGTCGAGGTCGTAGATCAATCCGGCGAAGGGGGTGATCCGCGCCTGCTGACGGGCGACGAAATCGCCGCCGCCGATGCGGTAGTCGAAGTCGTAGCGGTACCAGCTGGCTCGCGCGCCGAGGATCAGGCTGAGGGGTTCGCTCAGGTGCAGGTTGGCCTTGCTGAACACGCCATAGCGCTCGTCGACGCTGCGGTTGACCGACTTCCAGGCCGGTCGTGCCGGCCTGGTGAAGGCCTGGTGATCGACGTCGGACAGGTCGATGGGGATGTTCAACGCCAGCGGCGCGCGTTTTTCCAGGACGTCCTGGCGCGACCAGTTGGCTCCGGTGGTGATCTGGTGCGAGAGGCCGAACGCCTCGAAATGCCCGTCGAGGGTGCTGTCGATGCCGGTGCTGTCGATATCGGTATGGCGAAACTCGACCCCGCGAAAGGCCACGCCCTTTCCGGTCAGTGGGTCCACCGTGCCCCGCGCGTAGGCGGCCGACTGATGGAAACCACCCTCGGAATGGATCACCGACAGGTTGCCGTTCCAGTCGTCGTTGAAGCGGTGGGTGACCTGGCCGAACACCTCGGTGATCTGCGGCTGGAGCAGGTTCCAGTCCTGCACCAGGGCGGTGGAGCGCGGCACATCGAGGGGCTTGCCGTCGCTGTAGCGCGGCAGGCCGAAGATCGAGTAGCCGCGTACCTTGCTCGATTGCTGACGCAGGCTGGCGGTCAGGGTGGTGTCGTCGTCCAGATCGATGTCGACGATGCCGTAGAGCAAGGGCGCCGTGGCGTGCTTTTCGTCGAGGTAGGAACCCTTGTCCTCGTAGGCAGTGATCAGGCGTCCGCGCACGGTGCCGGCGTCGTTGAGCTTGCCGCCAGCGTCGAGGTCGAGGCGGTAGCTGTCCCAGGAGCCGGCGCGGGCGATCAGCGAGAGGCGCGGCTCGGCGGTGGCGTGCTTGCGCACCAGGTTGACCGCGCCGCCCGGACTGCCGGCGCCCAGCAGCAGGCCGGCGGCGCCGCGCAGGACTTCGACGCGGTCGTAGATGGCCATGTCGGTGGGCATCCAGGCCGTGGGGTTGTAGGCCTGCCCGGGGATGCCGTCCATCATGTAGTTTTCGTTGCTGACCACGAAGCCCCGCGACTGGTACAGGTGCGAGCCGTAGTTGCGCTGGCCGAAGGTCATGCCCGGCGTATGCGCCAGGACCTGGTCGAGGCGGGTGAGGTTGCGGTCGTCCATCAGTTGGCGGGTCATCACCGTCACCGATTGCGGGGTCTCGCGCAGCGATTGGGTGGACTTGCCGAGGGTGATGGCGGGCGTGGTGTAGGAACCGCTGCCCTCGGTGGTCGGCTCGATCGGTTCGGCGCTGATCGAGGTCGGGGCCATGTCGAGCAGCGTGGTGGTCGGGTTCATCAGCAGGGTCAGGGTATCGCCGACCAGGCTGAAGTTGATGCTGGTGTTGCGCAGCAGCAGGTGCGCGGCCTGTTCCGGGGAGTAGCGGCCGCGGACCTGGGTGCTGGTTCTGCCCTGGATATCGTCGGGGTTGACCAGCACCTGCAGGTCGCTCTGCCGGCCCCATTCCTGCAAAGCACTCCACAGCGGTTGCGCGGGGATGTCGAAGCTGACCTCCTGAGCCTGCACCTGGGTGGCGACGAAGCCCAGCCCTGCGCCGGCCAGCAGCGGCACAGGGCACAGGCGCAACAGGTGCTTCATCAGCAAGGCCAGGGGGAACGAGGCGCGTCGTTGCATTCTCTGCATGAACCGAGTGCCTTCCATGGGCATGGAAGCGGTGGATAGGGGAACCCTGAGGCATCATGAATGACTGATGTCAGGATAATGGCGAGGTGAACAACGTCAATGATATCCATTTCCAAATGTTTTCACATTCGGCGATGGAAATAGTTTTGCCCGCCGCAGCGCAGGCCGGGGCGGGTGAGGGGAACGAGAGAAGAGTCAAGCTTATAGAGGCCGCAAAGCGGCCCCAGGGGCTTACGCGGAAACAGCCTCCACCTGCTCGACGCTGATCCGCCCACCCTCCATGCGCACCAGCTGATCAGCCACCGGGAAATAACGGTCGTCATGGGAGATCACGATGATGGTCTTCCCCTGAGCCTTCAGCTCTGGCAGCAGCTCGGTATAGAACACCCGGCGGAAGGCCGGGTCCTGGTCGGCGGCCCATTCGTCGAAGACCAGCAACTGGCGCTCGTCGAGCCAGGCGTTGATCAGCGCCAGGCGCTTGCGCTGGCCGGTGGACAGGTCGGTGGTGGTGAAGACGCCGTCGCGGATGCCGACCTTGTGTGCGATATCCAGGCGCTCCAGGTACTTGCCGGCGTCTGCCGGCAGCGGCGCGTCGCCGGGCAGCGGGTCGTCGAACAGGTAGTAGTCGGCGAAGATGGTGGTGAACAGCTGGCGGTAGTCGTCCAGTTGCTCGGCCTTGAGCGGCTCGCCATTGAACAGGATCTCGCCCTGCTGCGGCGTGTACAGGCCCAGCAGCAGCTTGATCAGGGTGGTCTTGCCGCCGCCGTTCTCGCCGACGATGAAGACGATGTCGCCCTGCTTGATGTGCAGGTCGATGGGGCCGAGGTGGAAGGATTCGACACCTTCCACCGGTGGGTAGTCATAGCGTGCCCGGCGCAGTTCCAGGCTGTGCATCGGGGCCAGGGTCGACGGGCGGTCGCTGACCAGCAGGTGCGGTTCCGGCGAGGAGAACTTCCACGACAGCTCGGCGATGCGGCGCAGGGCGATCTTGGCCCGGGAGATGATCGGCAGGGTGGTGATCAGCCGTTCCAGCGGGCCCTTCATGTACAGCATGACCAGGACGAAGCCGCCGAGCACGGTCTTGTCGGTGGTCGGCCACAGCGCCTGGAAGGCGATGGCGATGCCGATCACCGCGAAGAACAGCATGGAGCCGAAGGTTTCGGCGCTGACGAAGATCCCGGCGGCGCGGATGTTCGCCGCGCAGATGCGCTCGGTGGTGCCGCCGATCTGCTCGTTGAGCAGGTGCTGACGGCGGCGACGCTGGATGCGCAATTCCTTGGCCCCGGCGGAAATCGCCTGGTAGTGCTTCTGCAGTTCGTCCTCGCCGTCGCGGGCCCGCAGGATGCTGCGCATGCCGGCCTGGTGCGCCAGATACTGCGCGCCGGCGCCGATGACCACGGTAAGCAGGGTCAGGCCGAGGATCTGCCAGGACAGGAAGGCCAGGTAGCTCAGGCAACCGAGGGTCACGGTGAAGGCGATGACCATGGGCGCCACCGACAGGGCGAAGTTGCTCAGGGTGTTGACGTCGTTGAGCAGCACCGGGATCAGCCGGTGTGTGCGGTAGCGCTCCAGTTGCTCGATGGGCGCGACCAGGATCTTCGCCGCCAGCTCGCGGCGCAGGTTGGCCACCACGCGCTGGCCGACCCGGTTGCTCAGCAGGCTGGAGCCGGTGGAGCAGGCCAGGGTCAGCAGGCACAGGCCGGCGAACAGCAAGGCGCTGTCGATGCCGGGGCCACCGTCGCGGGCCATGGCGTTGTTGATGGTGGCCAGCAGGCCGGTGACGCTCAGACCGCTGACCATCCCCAGCACGGTGGACAGGACCACCAGCCACCAGTAGGGCTTGAGGATCCGCAGGGTTTCCCGGGCCAGGCTTTCAGTCTTCAGGGTCATGCAGTGGTCTCTCGGATCATGGCCGTTGCGCCTGGAATGCGCACAGGAGGGAGTGGGCCGTCAGGGAGAGGACGAGCCTGGACCGCGGAAATTTAGCGGTGCGGAGCGCGGTACCGCAGGTCGGACAGATGAATTCTGTCGCCGATTGCGGCCTTGGCGGTTTCAGTGCCCGGCCAGCTGTTGCACAATAGGCGCCGTTTTTCCCCTCCAGGATTTGCAATGTCTAAGTCAACCGTCTGCGGTGCGCTCGGGCTGGCCCTTGTGCTGGCGGGTGTCGCCGGGTGTTCCTCGAAGAAGGCCGCCGTCTACGAACACGAGAACTTCGATGATTCGGGCACCTTTTCCCGCAGTTTCCCGGTCAGCGAGTCGAGTTCCTGCGAAGCCGCGCGGCGTGCCCTGCTGAGCCAGGGCTACATCATCACCACCGCCGACAAGGGCCAGGTGAACGGCAACAAGAGCTTCCAGCAGACCGGCGAAAGCCACATGCAGATCAGCTTCAACGTGGTCTGTGCCGACGACATGGGCGGCGACAGGCGCTCCACCGTGTTCGCCAACGCCCTGCAGGACCGCTACGCGCTGAAGAAGTCCAACACCTCGGCCAGCCTTGGCGTGGGCGTGCTGGGTTCGGTGTCGATGCCGATCGGCTCCACTGACGACTCGATGGTCAAGGTGGCCAGCGAGACGGTGACCTCGGCCAAGTTCTATGAGCGCTACTTCGCCCTGGTGGAAAGCTTCCTGCCGCCGGCACCGAAGCAGCCGGCCGCCGAGCCTGCCCCAGTCGCCCCGGCGAAGCCGGCGGTCGAGCTGGGCATGCCGGAGAGCACCGCCCCGGCGCCGGCTGCCCTGGCCGCGCCTCAGGCCGAAGCTGCGGCTCCGGCGCCAGTCGCCGCCCCCGTGGTGGAAACCCAGGCTGCGCCGGTAGTGGATGACAGCCAGGGTTCGCAGCCGATCGCGCCGCCGGCCGAGGCCACGCCGATCAGTGCCGAGCAAGGCACTCCGGCGGCGTCCGAGGCAGCACCAGTGCCCGCAGTGGAAACGCCAACTGCGCCGACCGACGGCAACAGCGCGCCGACGCTCTAGCACGGGGATAAATCCTGTTACACCTGCTACGTTTATTTTCGTACACGTTGTTGTCATTTTTCCTTCACCGGTGCACTTTAGGGTGAGTCAGGACACAGATACGAACAGACGAAGAAACGGAGTAGGCAATGGACGATTATCAGGAAGAACTTCTCGAATTCCACGCTGCGGAAATGGATGTACCGGAGCCGGCGGACGATGCGACAGAGCTGTGACGAAATTGAAAGGAAAGGGCCAGTGCATGCACTGGCCCTTTTTTATTGGAGTACTGAATGTGCACGCGGTCGGTGTTTAGCCCACCCGCCGCTGACTGCGCCGAAACTCCCCCGGTGTCACCCCGCTCCAGCGCTTGAATGCCCGCTGGAACGCCTCCGCCGAGGCAAACCCCAGCAGATAGGCAATCTCGCCAAACGCCAGCTCGGTGTCGCGGATATAGCTCATCGCCAGATCCCGCCGCGTGTCATTGAGAATCGCGCGAAACTGCGTGCCTTCCTCGGCCAGCTTGCGCCGCAGGGTCCAGGTCGGCAGTTGCAGGCGCCGCGCCACTTCTTCCAGGTCTGGCTCGCGCCCGCCATTGAGCAACGGCCCGAGCAGGTGGGCGATGCGCTCGGCGAGGCTGCGAATGCGCGTGCGCTCCTGCAACTCCTGCTCGCACAACTGCAACAGATGCTGCCAGGTGCTGGGGCAGTGGGCGGGGTTACGCAGGTCGAGGGCGGCGCGGCCCAGGCGCAACTGGTTGGTCGGTGCGCCGAACTGCACCGGCGTCAGGCTCAGGGCCTGGTAGCGCTCGGCGTAGGCCGGGCTGTCGAATTCGATCTCGATGCGTTCGGCCTGCACCGGCTGGCCCACCAGGTCAGACAGCTGCGCCAGCCAGCCTGATAGCAACGAATCCACCACGAAGCGGTTGTAAGCGTTGTACGGGCTGATGGAGTAAAAGCGCAGCCAGGCGCCCTGGGCGTCCTCTTCAAAACGCGATTGCCCGCGGTAGTTGGCTGCATACAGCGGCTCGAAGTGCAGCAGGGTGCGGGCCGCCTCGCCGAGGGTTGGCGCTTGCGCCGCCGTGATGCCGGCCAGCCCGGCCTGGCCGAGACGGCTCAGACGCCCCATGCACAGGCCCAGCGCCGGCTCCCGGCATTGCGCGATGGCAGCGTGGCCCAGGTGCATGTAGCGCGGGATCGACAGGCGCGCGCCGGGCTCGGCCAGGCGGGCCGGGGTCAGGCCATAGCGTTCCAGCAATGGCGCTGGGTCTTCGCCGCGTTCGTTCAGGGCCAGTTGCAGGCTCTGGATGAAGCCGACCGACAGATCGCCCAGGCGTACCCTTGGCCGGGTCATCAGATCAGAGCCACAGGTTGAGCAACCGCGCGCCACGGCCGTCGCCGGCGTGGTACAGGCCATTGAGGTTGGCGAAGCCCAGGCCTTCACCGCGCACTTCCCAGAACTGCCCGCGCAGGAACACGCTCATGCTGGCGACGCCCGCTGGCACTGTGCTTTCGCTGAGTCGGTACCAGGCCTGTTCTTCGCTGGTTTCACCCGGTTGCAGCAGCAGGTCCGCCGCCTGCGGCTGATGGCGGTTGCCGCGCCAGGGGCCGTGCCAGTCGCCGACGAAGGCCGGGTTGGCGATGATCTGCGCATCCTGGCTGACCAGTCGCGCATAACTGGACGGGTACCAGCCGTCGCTGCCGAGCAGCACACCGAGGCGGCCGGCGGGGGTGTCGATGACCTGCGGCGGGTGCGTGGTGCCGGCGCTGATGAAGCGCCGTACATTGCTGTCCGGGTATTGCTGGCGCTGCACTTCGCCCAGCACCGTGCCATTGCCGGCGAATACCAGGCTGCTGTTATAGAGGGCGCCGGAGCCGGTGCGCAGGACGCCATGGTCGAGATAGGGCTCGGGCAGGACGATAGAGCCGGCCACCAGGGTCACGCCGAACTCCTTGGCCAGGTCGCCAAACAGCTTCTGGTAGTCGGCAGCCATCTGCCCGGCCTTCATGCGCAGGTGGGCGTCGGCGCGGCGGTCGTCGCCCTCGGCGCTGGCCATCGCCAGGCCATAGCGCACCGGATTGCTCAGTTCCAGCCACTGGTAGGCCTCGCGCAGGCGTGTGACCTGATACAGCTCGCGTTTTTCGCCACGGGCCCAGAGCCAGGTACCGATATGTTCCGGGAGCACTACCACCGTGCGTTCGTTGACCAGCCCCTTGACCCGCGCCTGTTCCAGGTAGGCGGCGAGCTTGCGGTGCAGGCGGGTGAGGTTCTGGTAGTCGCCGGGATACAGCAGCGGCTCGATGCCGAGCAGGTTGCCCTGGCCACTGGGCACGCCCTGGTCCAGGGCCAGCTCGACGCGCAGGTCGGACAGGTAGTGACCCTCGGGGCGTTGCTCGGCCCAGAGCATGTAGCCGCCGAAGGCAGCGAGGAGAACGAGCGCCAGGGCGCCGGAAAGCAGTTTGCGCATGGAGCGGACAAGGCCGGGAAGGAATTCGTCCCTAGGGTAGTCGCCCCGGTGCATTTGGATCAATAACTTGTCATTTTCGGTCATTGAGCCGCGACGGATCGGCCTTTAATGTCGGCTTCATACAAACCGACGGGGCCCATCGAGGCACCCGCATTCCGTGATTCAGCGTGGAGATCATCATGACCGCCGCTCAATACCCGCACCTGCTCGCTCCCCTCGACCTCGGCTTCACCACCCTGCGTAACCGCACCCTGATGGGCTCGATGCACACCGGCCTGGAAGAAAAGCCCGACGGCTTCGAGCGCATGGCCGCCTACTTCGCCGAGCGTGCCCGAGGCGGCGTCGGCCTGATGGTCACTGGCGGCATCGGGCCGAACGTCGAGGGCGGCGTGTATTCCGGCGCGGCCAAGCTGACTACCGTGGAAGAGGCCGAGAAGCACAAGATCGTCACCCAGGCCGTGCATGAGGCCGGTGGCAAGATCTGCCTGCAGATTCTCCACGCCGGGCGCTACGCCTACAGCCCCAAGCAGGTGGCACCGAGCGCCATCCAGGCACCGATCAACCCGTTCAAGCCGAAAGAGCTGGATGAAGAGGGCATCGAGAAACAGATCGCCGACTTCGTCACCTGTTCGCAACTGGCGCAGAGCGCCGGTTATGACGGCGTCGAGATCATGGGTTCGGAAGGCTACTTCATCAACCAGTTCCTCGCCGCCCACACCAATCACCGTACCGACCGCTGGGGCGGCAGCTACGAGAACCGCATGCGCCTGGCGGTGGAGATCGTCCGCCGTGTGCGCGAGGCGGTCGGGCCGAATTTCATCATCATCTTCCGCCTGTCGATGCTCGATCTGGTGGAAGGCGGCAGCAACTGGAAAGAGATCGTGCAACTGGCCCAGGCCATCGAGAAGGCCGGCGCGACCATCATCAACACCGGTATCGGCTGGCACGAGGCGCGCATCCCGACCATCGCCACCAAGGTGCCGCGGGCGGCGTTCAGCAAGGTGACCGCCAAGCTGCGCGGCGCGGTGAAGATCCCGCTGATCACCACCAACCGCATCAACACCCCGGAAGTCGCCGAGCGCGTGCTGGCCGAGGGCGATGCGGACATGGTTTCCATGGCCCGGCCGTTCCTCGCCGACCCGGACTTCGTCAACAAGGCCGCCGAAGGCCGCGCCGACGAGATCAACACCTGCATCGGCTGCAACCAGGCGTGCCTGGACCACACCTTCGGCGGCAAGCTGACCACCTGCCTGGTCAACCCACGGGCCTGCCACGAGACCGAGCTGAACTACATTCCGGTGAGCCAGGTGAAGCGTATTGCCGTGGTGGGTGCCGGCCCGGCTGGCCTCGCGGCGGCCACCGTGGCGGCGGAG
Organism: Pseudomonas sp. Con_6; assembly: GCF_059379395.1. Classification (NCBI taxonomy): domain Bacteria; kingdom Pseudomonadati; phylum Pseudomonadota; class Gammaproteobacteria; order Pseudomonadales; family Pseudomonadaceae; genus Pseudomonas; species Pseudomonas sp. Con_6. The sequence continues at coordinate 2,067,265 of NZ_CM182011.1, forward strand.
CGTGGGCATCAGGTGGTGCTGTTCGATGCGGCCAGCGAGATTGGTGGCCAGTTCAACGTGGCCAAGCGCGTGCCGGGCAAGGAAGAGTTCTACGAGACCCTGCGCTACTTCGGCCGCAAGTTGCAGACCACGGGCGTCGAGTTGTGCCTGAACACCCGGGTCGACGTGGCGCAGCTGGCGGCTGGCGGCTATGACGAGATCATCCTCGCTACCGGTATCGCCCCACGCCTGCCGGCGATCCCCGGGATCGAGCATGACAAGGTGCTGAGCTATCTGGACGTACTGTTGCAGCGCAAGCCGGTGGGTCAGCGGGTAGCGGTGATCGGCGCCGGCGGGATTGGTTTCGATGTCTCCGAGTTCCTTGTCCACCAGGGCGTGGCCACCAGCCAGGACCGCGAGGCGTTCTGGAAGGAGTGGGGGATCGATACTGGCCTTGAGGCCCGTGGCGGTGTCGCCGGGGTCAAGGCCGAGCCGCATGCCCCGGCGCGCGAGGTCTATCTGCTGCAGCGCAAGAAAACCAAGGTCGGCGACGGCCTGGGCAAGACCACCGGCTGGATTCACCGCACCGGGTTGAAGAATAAACAGGTGCAGATGCTCAACAGTGTCGAGTACCTGGGGATCGATGATGCCGGTTTGCATATCCGCATTGGCGAGGGCGAGCCGCAGGTGCTGGCGGTGGACAACGTGGTGATCTGCGCCGGCCAGGACCCGCTGCGCGAGCTGCAGGACGGGCTGGTGGCGGCGGGGCAGTCGGTGCATCTGATTGGCGGTGCCGATGTGGCGGCGGAGCTGGATGCCAAGCGGGCGATCAACCAGGGCTCGCGGTTGGCGGCGGCGCTCTGACCGGGGCGGGCGGCGTTGCTGATGGCCTCATCGCGGGCAACGCCCGCTCCCACAAGGTTCTCCCACAAGGTTCTGCAGCGCCCCGGATACCTGTGGGAGCGGGCGTTGCCCGCGATGAGGCCATCAAGCCCACACCCTATGAGCCTGCTTTCCCCAGTCCTTGTGTGAGCGGGTTTACCGGATCGCCGGACCGCCGCGATTGCAGTAGTGAATTCACCACCGCAATCGCGGGTGAACCCGCACAGGTTCATCTGTCGCCTGTAAACTCGCGCTCATGTTCGATCTTCCCCAAGCCCCGCTCCAACCGCTTACGCTGCCCTGGCTCCAGGCCTCCGGCATCGACGCCGCCATCCTGCGCCTCGACCTGATTGACCCACTGATCAGTGGCAACAAATGGTTCAAGCTCCACGAACACCTGCGCCTCGCCCGACAAACCCAGGCCCCTGGCCTGATCAGCCTGGGTGGCAATCATTCCAACCACCTCCACGCCCTGGCCGCCGCCGGCCAGCGTTTCGGCTTCGCCACCGTTGGCCTGCTGCGCGGCGAGCCACAGGACACCCCGACCGTCCGCGACCTGCAAGCCCTCGGCATGCAGCTGCACTGGCTCGGCTACGGCGGCTATCGCGCGCGTAACCAGCCCGGCTTCTGGCAGCCCTGGCAGGAACGCTACCCCGGCTGGTACTGCATACCGGAAGGCGGTGGCGGCGAAGCGGGCACGAAAGGCTGCGACCTGATCGTCGAGCAGGCGAAAGCGCAATTACCGGCACTGGGTTGGGACGACTACGATGCTTGGTGGCTCGCAGTCGGCACCGGCACCACCCTGGCCGGACTGGTCCTGGCCGAGGCCGGTGCCCACGTGGTGCACGGCGCGCTGGCAGTACCACCGGGCCATGGCGTGGAACAGACCGTCCCGGCCCTGACCGGCCACCTGACCAACTATCACCTGCACAACGCCAGCCGCGGCGGCTTCGCCCGAATCGACCCCGAACTGCTCGATTTCATCGCCCGCTGCGAAGCCGAATCCGGCCTGCCGCTGGAGCCGATCTACACCGGCAAGGCCCTGCTGGCGCTACACGACCAACTGTTGGCCGGTACCGTTCGTCGCGGCACCCGCCTGATCGTCGTGCATACCGGCGGATTGCAGGGCCGCCGGGCGATTTAAACGCTGGCGTTGAGCGGGAAACCCCGGAGACTGGTGTAATCTGACAGCAAAAGGCCACACGTTTTTCGACGCGGCGACCGTTTTAGTAGGAAAGGGCAATGTTCGAGATAGACCGCAACAGCAAGGTGCTGTTGGTAGACCAGATCCGTAGCGCAATCATCGGCCGCATCGACGCCTTCCAGTGGGTCCAGGGCAGCCGCCTGCCCTCGGTCAGGGCCCTGTCGAAGCAGCTGGGCGTGAGTATCTTCACGGTGAGCAGTGCCTACGAGGACCTGGTCGCGCAGCGGATCATCGAGTCCCGTCCGGGCGCCGGCTACTACATCCTGCCCACCGGCCCGGCCGGCAGCAAGGACCCGGAACGGATGATTCCGCCGTCCAGCCTGCACGCCGGCTTCCTCTACCGGGCGCTGGACCCGTCGCAGTACGACACCCCGGTCAGCTCTGGCTACCTGCCGCCATCCTGGCTGGTGGACGCGGTACCGGCCTCGGTCACCGGGCGACTGATCCGCAGCACCCTGTCGTGCAGCGTGCCGGCCCCGGCGGCCGGCAGCCAGGAACTGCGCTCGGTGATCGCGAAGAAGCTGCGCGAACTGCAGATCAACGCCTCCAGCAGCCAGATCGTGGTGACCATCGGCGCCACCCATGCCTTCTCCCTGATCCGCAACATGATGCTCGAACCCGGCGACTACCTGCTGGTGGAAGATCCCAGCTACCTGCTGCTGCAACTCAAGCTGATCAAGGATCGCGATTTCAACATCATCACCGTGCCGCGCACCGCCGATGGTCCTGACCTCGAGGCGATGGAAGCGATCGTGGCCGAGTATCGCCCCAAGCTGTTCCTGACCCAGACCCTGGTGCACAACCCCACCGGCGGCAACACGTCGCCGGCCAAGGGCTTCAAGATTCTTTCGCTGGCGCAGAAATACGATTTCCATATCGTCGAGGACGATATCTTCGGCGCCCTGTGCGCCAGGCAGACGCTGCGCCTGAGCAGCCTCGACGAGTGGAGCCGGACGTTCTACCTGAGTGGTTTCAGCAAGGTGCTCAGCCCCGCGCTGCGCCTGGGTTATGTGGTGGCGCCGCCGGCGTTCGTCGAGCGTCTGGTCGAGCAGAAGATGTACAACGTGCTGTGCGGCTCGTCGCTGGACGAGACCATCGTCGCCTACACCCTGGAGTCAGGGCGTTACCAGCATCACCTGGATGCCTTGCGCCAACGGGTCATGCAAGAGCGTACCCGCGCCCAGGAGTGGCTGGGCAAGGTGGGCGTGGAATTCGAGGAGGGGACCGCCGAAGGCCTGTTCCTCTGGGCGCGCTTCCCTGCGCATGTGGACCTTCGCCGGCTCATCGAGCAGGCGCACGACGAGCGCATCTTCCTGGCCCCGGGCTCACTGTTCAGCAACACCCGCGCGTACGACCAGTACCTGCGCCTCAACGTCAGTCACTGTAACGACCCACGTTTCCGGCAATTCCTCGATGTCCATCTATGCAGCGAAACTGCCAGCGCTTGAAGTAGTCCGCCAGCGTGCTCACCTTGCCCAGGTCCTCGAAGGAATAAATGACGCCATTGAGGATCTGCACCACGTCGTTGTCGCGCAGGCTGGGGATGATCGAATCCTCGAAGATTTCCGAGCCGTTGACCGCCAGGCTCAGGTCGTCGATCCAGTACAGCGGCTTGCCGTCCTGGCCGGACCAGATCCGGGTGTCGGCATAGAAGGACTTCAGCGCCAATCCATTGGTTTGCATGGGCATGTGGTTGATCCCGCTTCGACTGATTAAAAGTTCGGTCATGGTTCAGGCCTTGCGTTGGGCGCGGAACCGCAGCCGGGTTGCATCAACGGTCCAGCGCCCGCAGGAATCCAGCAGGTCGCCGACCAGTTCTTCACTGACTTCTTCAAGAAACGCCGGGCGCAGCGCCAGCGGCACGGCGCGCAGGTAGTGGCCGTAGTGGTGCTCGAGCCATTCGCCGATGGGCCGGTCGAGGACCGCCGGCTGCTCGAACCAGCTGATGTGGTTGATGTGGAAGCCCGCCTGCTCCAGCACCATCTGGTATTCATGGGCGGTGGGCAGGTAGGCGTGGTGCATGCCTCGCGAGTCGATGGAGCGGCGCTCCAGGGCGCCATGCAGGGCGCGATGGATCAGTGCCGCGTGGCCGCTTCCGGCGAACTCGCCAACGAAACGCCCGCCCGGCTTGAGGGCCATGAAGGCGCCGCAGGCGACCAGGTCGGCATGGTGCATCTCGTGCAGGGCGTCATGACTGAACACCGCATCGAATTCCTGATGAAAATACAGCTCCTCGGCGTTTCCGCGCTTGACCTCCAGGCCCCGTGCCCGGGCAGCCAGCACCCGCTCCGGACTGACATCGAAGCCCACCACCTCGGCGCCCTGGCTAGCCAGTTGCGCACTCAGGCAGCCGTCGCCACAACCGATATCCAGCACCCGTTCGCCCGCCTGCAACGCCAGCAGGCTTACCACGCCTTCGGCGTGGTGGACGATGCACGGCGGTGGTGGCTCGGGGGGCTCGGTGCCGGGGCGGAAAAAACTCGGAGCACTCATCACTTGGATTCCATCGGGTACAGGGACGAAAGACGCGCGCCGGTTGCCCGGCGCGCGCGGTATTCAAATGCGTTTGGACAGCCACACCAGCACGATCACCACGGCGCACACCGCCGGGGTCAGCCAGTTCCAGGTTTCGCCCATCAGCCAGATCGAGAAGCCGAAGGTGAAGAACGGCTGCAGCAGTTGCAGTTGGCTGATGCGCTGGATGCCGCCCAGGGCCAGGGCGCGGTTCCAGGAGAAGAAGCCCAGCAGCGAGTTGATCAGGGCCAGGAACAGCAGGGCCGCGACGCCCTGGCCCGGCAGGTTGGCGATGGCTTCGCCGTCATAGAGGAACAGGCTCACCGGGAGCAGTACGGGCAGGCTGACCACCAGGGTCCAGCACATTACCTGCCAGCCCGGCAGTTCCTTGGACAGCGCGCCGCCCTGGGCATAGCCGAAGCCGGCGAGGATGACCGCGCCGAGCAGGGCCAGGTCACCGATGTAGATATCCTGCACGTCGGACTTGACCACGGTGTAGGCCAGTACGGTGAGGAAGCCCAGGCTCGATACCGCCCAGAACGCCTTCGACGGCCGGGTGCCGGTGATCAAGGTGCCGAAGATCGCGGTGGACAGCGGCAGGGCGGCGAGGACTACGCCACCGTGGCTGACCGGCACGTACTGCATGCCCAGCGCGGTGAGCACCGGGAAGCCGTAGACGATGCCGGTGGAAGTCAGCAGCATGCGTTTGATCTGCGAGCCGTTGGGCAACTTGGCGCGGCCGATGATCAAGAACGGAATCGCCGCGAGCGCCGCCAGTACGGAACGGAAAAAGCCGACCTGGAGGGCGCTCAGGTCCCCGGCGAGCATCTTCGCCGCCGGCAGGGTCATGGCGAAGGCGGCGACGGAGATGAGCCCGAGGAAATAGGCCTGCAGGTCCTGGTTCTTGGTGTCTTGGTAGCTGGCGACTGTACTTTGCGTCATTGCAACGGTTCCTTCTGGCTTTACCGGTAAGGCCTGCGTCCCTCATGGACGCAGGCGCACGCCGGTCAGATCTGTTTGTTGTTCAGGTTCGGTTTGTCCAGCGGGCTGGTGCTGAGGAAGAACACCAGGGAAGTGCGCGTACCGCTTTCCACCTTGCGCACGCCGTGGGGAATCTCGCAGCGGTTGATCAGCACGTCGGCGTAGCCGGTCTTGAGCAGGGCTTCCTTGCCTTCGTAGTCGACGAAGAACTCGCCACCGTCATAGTCCTTGCCGAACTGGATCACTACCGAGTAGCGGTATTCCAGGTTGCTGTAGGTGTCGATGTGCTTGCCGATGAAGTTGCCGGCTTCCAGCTTGTTGGCCTGGCAACGGCGGATGTAGCACTCGCCGCCCATGATGCCGTTGAAGAACTCGCGGCTCTTGCCGGACGAGAGGATCTCCACCACGCGCTTGCCCCATGGGTCGTTGCGGTACACCGGCAACTGGCCCTTGATGTCTTCCATGAAGCGGCCGACCGACAGGAAATTCTGCTCGCCCACGTCGCCGATCTCGATGATCGTCTTGGGGATTACCTGGCAGGCTTCTTCCATGTAGGCCAGGTCTTCCCGGGAGAACAGCTGGGCGGCATTCAGGGCCGCGTAGGCGCTGCTGTTCAGTTGCTGGCTTGCCGTTTGAATCGTCTCTTGCATGATCAGGCTCCTTGAGAATCGGCGAGTGGGTACAGCGTGTCGTTCAGGTCGTCGGCAGTGGTTTGCAGCGGCCCGAAGGGCTCGCGAACGCCACGGCACATGTGGTCACGGATCAGGTACAGCCCGGCCATGAAGCCCCAGACTTCGAGGAAGGGGCCGTAGCTGGAGGGCTGCTGCTCGATGCTGGCGCGGTAGTTGGCGATATGCCGGTAATGCACGTTGGGACGGCGGTGATGCGCGTCGTGGTTGGGCAGGTCCTGGGGGTACACGTAGAGGCGCACCGGCACGTCCAGCAACAGGCCCTTGAGCAGCCACGTGGCCCAGGCAACCAGACCGCCGCGGGGTGGCTTGCGGCCCTGGAAGCGGCCCCAGGTCAGGCGTCCGTAATGCGGCTTGTCGCCCCGTCCGGCTTCGCGCTGGTAGAACCACAGGTGCTCGGTGAACAGTTGCAGCCACATCGAGTGCTCGAACAGCACGGCCCGCGGGATCACGTAGATCAGGCCGAACGCCGCCAGGCAGTCGGTAGCCCACAGCAGGGCCAGCAGGGCGCCCCAGAACACCAGGCGGAAGCGCACTTCGTCCCGTGGTGGCCGCACGAAGCAGTCGTTCAGCGTCGCCCGCCACTGGCGCAGCAGGTAGGCCGGGCGGAACGGCGTGCTGATCACCCGCCACCAGTAGGTCGGTTCCGGCATGCCCGGGTGGAAGCCCTGCGCTTCGATGAAGCACTGGTCCGGGTCGATGTCGGTGCACAACACGTGAATGTTGTGGTGCTCGCGCACATGGCTCTGGTTGTAGGTGTCCCAGTCCTGGTACAGCAGCGGCGTGGTCAGGAAGAAACGGGCGTAACGCTGGGCCCGCGCCTTGTCCTTGAGCACCGCACCATGGGTCAGGTAGTGGAAGGTCGCCTGCATGCTGCGCAGGCGGTTGACCATCAGCACCCAGGCGGCCAGTACCAGCAGCACCGACAGCAGCGGATGGAAGGCACCGTCCAGCACCGCCTTGCCGAGCAGCACCAGGCCGATCATGGTTGCCCAGGTGATTGCCAGGTGAGCCCGCAGGAAGGACTCGCCGGTGCGCTCCATCCGTGCCTTCAGGGCGTCGGCATCCTGCACCTGGCCCTTGCCGGTCAGCCAGGTCCACAGCGGCTGGAATGGCAGGTGGGCGTAGCTGGCGCGGACGTTGCCCTGTGGGCCGTACTGGCAATAGTGAGTGGTTTCTCGCTGGCTCATCAGTACACCCGCGTCAGGTAAAGGACAGGGATGTCGCTGTACAACCAGTAGAACGGCTGCATGCGGTTATGGTCGGCACCGATGACGATGGGGTTGCGCCATTGCCCGGCGAACACCTGGCCGATGGCCGCGTACTCCGCGCCCTGGGCGTAGAGGATGCGCATCAGTTCCTCGTTGCTGCGGTTCTGGTGCCAGGCCTGGTACAGCGGCAGCCGGGCGTTGAAGATCGCCGCGTAGTCGAGGTCGCTTTCAACGATGCAGCCGTTGTCGCGGTTGGCCAGGCGCTCTTCGGCGTCTGCGGTCATTGCCCGCCATTGCGCTTCGCCGCCGGCGGCCTCGGCGATCATGATCGACTCGGTCTGCGGGCCGAGGATGTCGAGCATCTTGGCCTGGCTGATGCGCAGCTTGCGGGCGAAGCCTTCACGGGTTTCCTTGAGACGGTTGAGGGTCGACTCGTCGAAGCCTTCGAAGTCGCCGCCACCGATGGCGATGCGCGCGTCGATGCCGTGCTTGCGCAGGACCGCCTGCAGGTCGGGCAGGGTCTTGACCACGCGGCTGGCCACCAGGCCGATGCCTTCGCCGAGGTGGTCGAAGGTGTAGCGCAGCCGGCCGTTCTTGCTTTCGTAGCCGTAGTCCGGGCACACCGGCGAGACCAGGGTGATGGTTTCGCCGGCCAGGCCCTTGGCCAGGGTTTCGGCGAAGCGGGCCATGAAGTGCGGCGCCGAGCTGGTGAACGACAGACGCTCGAAGGCGCGCTCCAGGTCCACCACCAGGGCGTCCGGCAGAACTGTCATGGCCGGGTAGCGCACCTTCAGTGCCGGGGTGGTGACGGTATTGTCGTTGACCGCGCACAACAACAGGTTCAACAACGATGGACGACTCTGGTTGATATAAGGCTTGTCGAGGATCAGCGTCTTCTTGCCTTCGCTATTGCGCACTTGCCATTGAAAGCCGGGGAACTTCGACTGGATGAAACGATAGAACGGCATATAACGCGGCAAACCGGTCTTTTCATCATCATCCCGTTGGAAGCGGGAATACACCGCCGACAACCGGGAAACTTCCTCTTCGATGCACAGTGCCTTTACCAGGTCGGCCGGTGGTTGTTGCGACAGGGAAATCGGCGACAACACACGCTTGCTGATCAACTTATGGGTAAGTTTGTTTCTGACGTAATACTTCGCGAGAGATTGGCTCATGGAATCACCGATACGAAAGTTCCTGGTCAGCAGGCACAAGTTCAATAAGGTTGATATTCACGTGTTCCGGTTGCTGCAGGGCCCAGAGCACCGCGCGGGCGACATCCTCTGGCTCCAGCGGGGTCAGGCTGCTGTACACGCGGTCGGCCTTTTCCTGGTCGCCGGCGCACTGCACCAGGGCGAACTCGGTGCGCGTCTTGCCGGGCGCAATGCTGGTCAGGCGCACCCGGCGGCCCACCAGTTCGGTGCGCAGGCAGCGTCCGAAGTGATCGACGAAGGCCTTCGAGGCGGCGTACACATGCCCGCCCTGGTAGTGCACATGGGCCCCGATCGAGGTCAGGTTGACCACGTGGCCATGACCGCTGGCGATCAGTTTCGGCAGTACTGCACGGGTCACGTTGATCAGGCCGTGGATATTGGTGTCGAGCATGGTGGATATCTGCTCGTCGCTGACATCCAGCAAAGTTCCCTGGCCTTGCAACAGTCCGGCGCCATTCACGAGTTTGCTGATGGCAGCGAATTCGTCGGGCAGATCATTCAACTTCTTGTTCAGCTCAAGACTGTCGCGAACATCACAGTCCAGTGCATGAAAACGTCCGTGGAATTCATCGGCCAATTGATCAAGCCGTTCTTTCCGACGTCCGATTCCAATAACTTTGCATCCCTGCTCGATGAGCATTCGGGCACAAGCGAGCCCGATGCCAGACGTCACTCCGGTGACGACGACCGTTTCATCAGTTTTCAATTGCTGCTCCTTTTTATTGCACGCTCAGGTGGGGTGTTTCGCAGTGACAGAAGCGTCCGTGCCTGATGAACACGTGCAGATTAGGAACAGCGGCGGGGGATGTACCGGTACAGCGGCAGCGGGTGGCCGCCAAACTGTCTGGTCGCGAGACCATGACAGTTGAGGGGAGGGGGCGGGGGATGAATCGTGGGGACAGAACGCGGACCCTGTGGGAGGGGGGTAAACCCGCCCACACAGTCCCTGCTAAATCATTGGGAGGTGTTTCAGTCGTTGCCCGGAAGCATGCGCCGTAGGGTGTTGTCCTTGCGTACATAGTGGTGGTACAGGCCGGCCACGGCATGCAGGCCGATCAGCCAGTAACCGAGGGTGGCGCCCCATTCATGCCAGCCCTTGACCGTGCGGGCCAGGTCCTTGTCCGGCTGGACCAGCGCCGGCAGGTCGAAGCCGTAGAAGGGGATGGGTTTGTCGGCGGCGCTGAGGATGGTCCAACCGGCCAGGGGCAGGCCGATCATCAGGGCGTACAGCAGCCAGTGGACCAGATGCGACAGGCCGGTCTGCCAGGCGGGCGGCGCCGGCACGATGCGCGGGGTTGGCCGGGTCACCTTGAGGAACAGACGCAGCCAGACCAGCAGGAAGACGGTCAGGCCGAGCATGAAGTGCAGGGTTTTCATCAATTCCCGCTCGGGGCTGTCCTTGGGGAACAGGCCGCGAAATTCGATGCAGGCGTATACAGCCGCCAGCAGCACCAGCATCAGCCAGTGCAGGGCCACGGACAGAGTGCCGTAGCGCTCCCGGGTATTGGTCAGGCTCATTGAACATTCCTCTTCAGGTCAGGGATTGCGCTCTTGGTGGCGCTGTCTTCAACTCTAAACCATCCGGGTTTGGGGTGCCTTGATGTGGATCCCCAGAACCGCGCCTACAAGGTCAGCGCAGGCAGGTCAGGCCAATGGTCCGAAACCAGGAACGCTCGCTCCGCCTCATGCCAATCCCCATCCGCGCCGGGTATCAGGCGCACCATCAACTGCGCCTGGGCGTGGGGATCGAGGGCGGCGATCCAGTCACGCAGATGCTGCGCCGTCCACACCTCGTCCGCCGCCACCCGCGCCGGCCCGAGCCAGAACTGGCGCGGCAGCAACTGCCAGCTCCCGGCATCACTGGCGGCATGGAACGCGGCCCAGTCGCGCTGGTACAGCCAGCGTCCGCGTTGGTGCTCGGCATGCACGCCATCGGGCGACTCGGGAGGGACAGCCCACGGATAAAACAGATAGCCACCCAGCCACAGTCGCGCCTCGACCCGATCCAGACCCAGGCCTGCCAAGGCCTCGCGGCTTTCCGGGCGGCTGGAAATGGGTAACTGGTGCGCCGCCAGATGCGCCAGCTTGCGGTCCAGCCGGTCATGGCAACCGGGGCCGAGCCAGTGCGCCGGGTCGTGGCCGTCGCCCGCGTCGGGACCGAGGTAGAGCTTGATCGCCAATTCCAGGTGATGCACGCCGTCGCGGTCGCGCAGCACCATGTCCAGCTCGCCCAGCGTGTGTCCGCCCTGGCGTATTGGCAGGTTGGCGGCCAGCAGTTCGACGCCGGGTGCCTGCTGCAATGCGAATTGCCACAGCCGTTCGTAGTACAGGCCCAGGCGTCGGCTGGCCGAGCGCGCCAACCAGTCCAGCAACGGTGCAGGATTGCGGTCAAGGCACAGCAGCCAGTCGCGCAACTGTCCCGGATTCTCGACCCAGCCGCTGGCACTCAGCGGGTGGCGCTGCGGCCACGGTGCCCCAGCCAGCAGCGGTGGCGACAGCAGGGCCCAGGCCAGATCACGCACCGTGGGCTGGCGCAGATGACGGGGCAGGGCATGGAGGGCGGCGAGCGGATTCATCCAGCGAGCATAGCCCCGTTTGCCGCCAGCCGGGGCACTGGCCCATAATCGGCGTTCGTAACCGTGCTTTTCCTATGTAGCAGAGCCTTAGCAGGAGCCCCATGGAGCAATTTCGCAATATCGGTATCATCGGCCGCCTCGGCAGCTCACAGGTACTCGATACCATCCGCCGACTGAAAAAATTCCTGCTGGAACGGCACCTGCACGTCATTCTCGAAGACACCATTGCCGAAGTCCTGCCCGGCCACGGCCTGCAAACCTCCTCGCGCAAGCTGCTGGGCGAGGTCTGCGATCTGGTCATCGTGGTCGGCGGCGACGGCAGCCTGCTCGGCGCCGCCCGTGCCCTGGCCCGGCACAACATCCCGGTACTCGGGATCAACCGCGGCAGCCTGGGCTTCCTCACCGATATCCGACCCGACGAACTGGAAGTGAAGGTCGCCGAAGTCCTCGACGGCCACTACCTGGTGGAAAACCGCTTCCTGCTCCAGGCCGAAGTGCGCCGCCACGGCGAGGCCATCGGCCAGGGCGATGCCCTTAACGACGTGGTCCTGCACCCGGGCAAGTCGACGCGGATGATCGAGTTCGAGATCTACATCGACGGCCAGTTCGTCTGCAGCCAGAAGGCCGACGGCCTGATCGTCGCCACCCCGACCGGCTCCACCGCCTACGCACTGTCCGCTGGCGGGCCGATCATGCACCCCAAGCTGGACGCCATCGTCATCGTGCCGATGTATCCGCACACCCTGTCCGGGCGGCCGATCGTGGTCGACGGCAACAGCGAACTGAAGATCGTCGTGTCCCAGGACATGACCATCTACCCGCAGGTCTCCTGTGACGGTCAGAACCACTTCACCTGCGCGCCCGGCGACACCATCACGGTGAACAAGAAGCCGCAGAAGCTGCGCCTGATCCATCCGCTGGACCACAACTACTACGAGGTCTGCCGGACCAAGCTCGGCTGGGGCAGCCGCCTGGGTGGTGGAGGCGACTGATGCTCGATCCCGCGCGCAGTTTCGACCTGATCGGCGATGTCCACGGCTGTGCCCACACCCTCGAGCGGTTGCTCGACGCCCTCGGCTACAAGCGCCGGGGCGGGGTGTGGCGACATGCCCAGCGCCAGGCCTTGTTCCTCGGCGATATCATCGACCGCGGCCCGCGCATTCGCGAGGCCCTGCATATCGTCCATGACATGGTCGAGGCCGGTCAGGCCCATTGCATCATGGGCAACCATGAATACAACGCTCTCGGCTGGACCACCCCGGCGCCGGCCGGCAGCGGCAAGACCTTCGTCCGCGAGCACACCCCGCGTCATGCCCGGCTGATCGACGAGACCCTGACCCAATTCGCCGATCACCCCGGCGACTGGCACGACTTCCTCGGCTGGTTCTACCAGTTGCCGCTGTTCGTCGATGCCGGGCGCTTCCGCCTGGTCCACGCCTGCTGGGATGGCCGGGTGATCGACACCCTGCGCCAGCAGTACCCGCAGGGCCTGATCGACGAAGCCTTCGTTCGCGCCTCGGCGCAGCCGGACACCTTCGCCCACCTGGCTTGCAACCGCCTGCTGCGCGGCACCGACATGCGCCTGCCGGACGGCCTCACCCTGACCGGTGGCGACGGCCTGACCCGGGCCTTCTTCCGCACCAAGTTCTGGGAGGAAGACCCGCAGACCTACGGCGATATCGTGTTCCAGCCCGATGCCCTGCCGGCCGAGGTGGCCAGCGCGCCGCTGAGCCACAGCCAGAAAAACGCCTTGCTGCGCTATGCCGAGGACGAGCCGATGCTCTTCGTCGGGCACTACTGGCGCAGTGGCAAGCCGGCGCCGATCCGCGCCAACCTGGCCTGCCTGGACTACAGTGCAGTGCTTTACGGCAAGCTGGTGGCCTACCGGCTCGACGATGAAACCCGGATCGACCCGCGCAAGTTCGTCTGGGTCGACGTGGAACGGCCGGAGGCCAGTCAATGAATGTGGTTGAAATCCTGCGCCTGCCACTGGACGCCGACTTGAGCGGTTTCGTCCAGTTGCTGCGGCGCCTTCAGGTGCCGCACCGGGTCACCGAGGAACAGGGCACGCAGGTGCTCTGGGTCGAGGAATCGCGGGCCGAGCAGACACTGCGTTTGTATCAGCTGCACCCTCAGGGCGATATCGACCCCGAGCTGCTGCCAGCGCCAGAGCCGGTGCCGCAGCGCCCCGGCGTCGCCGAGCAACTGCGCGCCAGCAAGGCTACTGCGGCGGTGCTCCTGCTGTGCCTGGTGGTGGCCGGCCTGACCGGGTTCGGCGACAACGTCGAAACCCTGCGCTGGCTGACCTTCCTCGATTTTCATGTGAAGGGCGACTACGTCTATTTCACCCCGCTGGAGGTCAGCCTGCAGGCCGGCCAATGGTGGCGGCTGATCAGCCCGATGCTGGTGCATTTCGGCATCCTCCACCTGGCCATGAATGGCCTCTGGTACTGGGAACTGGGCCGGCGTATCGAAGGACGTCAGGGCGCATTCAGCCTGCTCGGGCTGACCCTGGTGATTGGCGTGGCATCCAACGCCGCGCAATACCTGTTCGGTGGGCCGAGCCTGTTCGGCGGCCTGTCCGGCGTACTGTACGGACTGCTCGGGCATGTCTGGCTGTACCAGTGGCTGGCGCCCAGCCCGCTGTACCGCATGCCAAAGGGTGTGCTGGTGATGATGCTGGTGTGGTTGCTGCTGTGCCTGTCCGGACTGGTCAGCCTGCTCGGCTTCGGCCAGATCGCCAACGCCGCCCATGTCGGCGGGTTGTTGGTCGGATGCCTGAGCGGACTCTTGGGCGGGGCGCTGGCCCGGCGTAAACTGACGGCTTGATTTGGGAGACGCTATGTCCACTTTTGCGCAAATGATCGAAAACATCACCCCGGAAATCTACGAGAGCCTGAAGCTGGCCGTGGAAATCGGCAAATGGGCTGACGGGCGCAAGCTCACCAGCGAGCAGCGCGAACTGTCCCTGCAGGCGGTGATCGCCTGGGAAATGCAGAACCTGCCCGAGGATCAGCGCACCGGCTACATGGGCCCGCAGGAATGCGCCTCGAAGTCCATCACCGTGCCGAACATCCTGTTCAAGTCGGATGCGATCCATTGATCGAAGTCGGCCGTGGTTCCATTCGCAAGATGGCCGCGCGTCTCGAGACGCCGGTCGTGCAATACGCCTTCCGCCTGGATGAGGTCGAAGTCCCGGTCAACCCGATGATCGGCCAGACCGTGCGCCTCGAATACCTGGGCGCCATCCACTGCAGTCATTGCGGCAAGCGCACCAAGACCAGCTTCAGCCAGGGTTACTGCTACCCGTGCATGACCAGGCTGGCCCAGTGCGACGTCTGCATCATGAGTCCCGAACGCTGCCATTACGACGCTGGCACCTGCCGCGAGCCGTCCTGGGGCGAGCAGTTCTGCATGACCGACCACGTGGTCTACCTGGCCAACTCGTCGGGGATCAAGGTTGGCATCACCCGCGCCAGTCAGTTGCCCACCCGCTGGCTCGACCAGGGCGCGAGCCAGGCCCTGCCGATCCTGCGGGTCGCCACCCGGCAGCAGTCCGGGCTGGTGGAAGACCTGCTGCGCAGCCAGGTCGCCGACCGCACCAACTGGCGCGCGCTGCTCAAGGGCGACGCCGAGCCGGTGGACCTGATTGCCGTGCGTGATCAACTGTTCGACAGTTGCGGCGACGGCATCCGTGGCCTGCAGGAGCGCTTCGGCCTGCAGGCGATCCAGCCGCTCACCGATGGCCAGCCCCTGGAGATCCGCTATCCGGTCGAGGCTTATCCAGGCAAGATCGTCAGTTTCAACCTGGACAAGAACCCGGTGGCCGAGGGCACGCTGCTCGGCATCAAGGGCCAGTACCTGATCTTCGATACCGGCGTGATCAACATTCGCAAGTACACGGCTTATCAACTGGCCGTGCATCAGTAAAAGGACCGCCACATGCGCACCGAACAGCCGCAAGTGATCTACCTCAAGGACTATCAGGCCCCCGAGTACCTGATCGACGAAACCCACCTGACCTTCGAGCTGTTCGAGGACCACACCCTGGTCCACGCCCAGTTGGTAATGCGCCGCAACCCGGCGCGCGGTGCCGGCCTGCCGCCGCTGATGCTGGATGGCCAGCAGCTCGAGCTGCTGAGCGTCGCTCTCGACGACCAGGCCCTGAGCGCCGGCGAGTACCAGCTCGGCGACAGCCACCTGACCTTGCAGCCGACCGCCGCGCAGTTCACCGTCGACACCAGCGTGCGCATCCACCCGGAAAGCAACACCGCGCTGGAAGGCCTGTACAAGTCCAGCGGCATGTTCTGCACCCAGTGCGAGGCCGAAGGCTTCCGCAAGATCACCTACTACCTCGACCGCCCGGACGTGATGAGTGCGTTCACCACCACCGTGATCGCCGAACAGCACCGCTACCCGGTCCTGCTCTCCAACGGCAACCCGGTGGGCAGCGGCCCGCAGGAAGACGGTCGGCACTGGGCGACCTGGGAAGACCCGTTCAAGAAGCCGGCCTACCTGTTCGCCCTGGTGGCCGGCGACCTGTGGTGCGTCGAAGACACATTCACCCGCCAGTCGGGCCGTGACGTGACCCTGCGTATCTATGTCGAGCCGGAAAACATCGACAAATGCCAGCACGCCATGAACAGCCTGAAGAAGTCCATGCGCTGGGACGAAGAGGTGTACGGTCGCGAGTACGACCTGGACATCTTCATGATCGTCGCGGTCAACGACTTCAACATGGGCGCCATGGAAAACAAGGGCCTGAACATCTTCAACTCCAGTTGCGTGCTGGCCCGCGCCGAAACCGCTACCGACGCCGCGCACCAGCGGGTCGAGGCGGTGGTGGCCCACGAGTACTTCCACAACTGGTCGGGCAACCGCGTGACCTGCCGCGACTGGTTCCAGCTCTCGCTCAAGGAAGGCTTCACCGTGTTCCGCGACGCCGAGTTCAGCGCCGACATGAACTCGCGCACGG
This sequence comes from Pseudomonas sp. Con_6, assembly GCF_059379395.1. Taxonomy (NCBI): domain Bacteria; kingdom Pseudomonadati; phylum Pseudomonadota; class Gammaproteobacteria; order Pseudomonadales; family Pseudomonadaceae; genus Pseudomonas; species Pseudomonas sp. Con_6. Next base: position 2,083,493 of record NZ_CM182011.1, read on the forward strand.
TCAAGCGCATCGAGGACGTGGCCTACCTGCGTACCCACCAGTTCGCCGAGGATGCCGGCCCGATGGCCCACGCCGTGCGTCCGGACAGCTTCATCGAGATCTCCAACTTCTACACCCTGACCGTGTACGAGAAGGGTTCGGAAGTAGTGCGCATGGTCCGCACCCTGCTGGGCACCGAAGGCTTCCGTAAGGGCAGCGACCTGTACTTCGAGCGTCACGACGGCCAGGCGGTGACCTGCGACGACTTCATCAAGGCCATGGAAGACGCCAACGGTGTCGACCTGACCCAGTTCAAGCGCTGGTACAGCCAGGCCGGTACGCCGCGTCTCGCGGTCAGCGAGGCCTATGACGCCGCCACGCAGACCTACAGCCTGACCTTCCGCCAGAACTGCCCGCAAACCCCGGACAAGGTGGAGAAGAAGCCGTTCGTGATCCCGGTGGAACTGGGCCTGCTGGATGCCCGGGGCAACGACCTGCCGCTGCGCCTGCAGGGCGAGGCCGCCGCCAATGGCACCTCCCGCGTGCTGTCGGTGACCGAGGCCGAGCAGACCTTTACCTTCGTCGATATCGCCGCCAGGCCGCTGCCGTCGCTGCTGCGCGGCTTCAGCGCGCCGGTCAAGCTGTCGTTCCCTTACGACCGTGACCAGCTGATGTTCCTCATGCAGCACGACAGCGATGGTTTCAATCGCTGGGAAGCCGGCCAGCAACTGTCGGTACAGGTGCTTCAGGAACTGATCGGCCAGCACCAGAAGGGCGAGCCACTGGTGCTGGACCAGCGTCTGGTCACCGCCCTGGGCAGTGTGCTGGGCAATGACAGCCTGGATCAGGCCATGGTCGCCGAGATGCTTTCGCTGCCGAGCGAGGCCTACCTCACCGAGATCAGCGAAGTCGCCGATGTCGATGCCATCCACGCCGCCCGCGAGTTCGCCCGCCAGCAACTGGCCGCGCAACTGTTCGATGGCCTGTGGGCGCGCTACCAGGCCAACCGCAGCATGTCGCGGCAGACCGCCTACGTGGCCGAGGCCGAGCATTTCGCCCGGCGTGGCCTGCAGAACATCGTGCTGTCGTACCTGATGCTCAGCGGCAAGCCTGAAGTCCTCGAAGCGACCCTGGAGCAGTACGACGCCTGCGACAACATGACCGAGCGCCTGACGGCCCTGGCCGTGCTGGTCAACTCGTCGTTCGAGGCCGAGCGGGCCAAGGCACTGGCGGCGTTCGCCGAGCACTTCAAGGACAACCCGCTGGTCATGGACCAGTGGTTCAGCGTCCAGGCCGGCAGCACCCTGCCGGGCGGGCTGGCGCGGGTGCGCGAGCTGATGACCCATCCGGCGTTCACCATGAAGAACCCGAACAAGGTGCGCGCGCTGATCGGTGCCTTCGCCGGGCAGAACCTGATCAACTTCCATGCGGCGGATGGTTCGGGTTATCGCTTCCTGGCGGATATCGTCATCGAACTGAATGCGCTGAACCCGCAGATCGCCTCGCGGCAACTGGCGCCGCTGACCCGCTGGCGCAAGTATGACGACAAGCGTCAGGCGTTGATGAAAGGCGAGCTGCAGCGGATCCGGGATTCCGGGTCGCTGTCCAGCGATGTGTTCGAGGTGGTGAGCAAGAGCCTCGCCTGAGGTGAGAGAAGGCCGCGAAAGCGGCCTTTTTCTTTTGTTGTCAGTGAGAGCCTCATCGCGGGCAACGCCCGCTCCCACAGGGTTTTATGTCTTGCCAGGATCTTGTGGCTGACCGAGAACCTTGTGGGAGCGGGCGTTGCCCGCGATGAGGCCCTCAGCAACACCATCAATCTCCCGATAACAAAAGATAACGTCCCGTTCGTTGTCAGCCCTTCGCAAACCCCGATAGGATGGCCATCAGCTATTGCAGGGCTCTGGAATAAGCTTTTCGCAGTACCTGCAGATGGATTGACCCACATAACAATAATCGGGGGACAGATCTGTGACCGGACCTCTAACACTGGCGGCCAGCGCGGCATTGCTGCTGGCGATGGGCCTTTGGACCAACAGCATCGAAGCAGCCACGGCGACGACGGCACCTGAAACCGAAGTCTGGTCGACCCTCTCGACCAAGGCCGACAAGGGCCTGCTGCTCGACGTGACTCACGCCGGTGCACGCTTGGTCATGGTCGGCGAACGCGGCCATATCCTCTTCTCCGACGACCAGGGCAAGACCTGGACCCAGGCCAAGGTCCCGACCCGACAACTGCTCACCGCCGTCACCTTCGTCGACGACAAGCACGGCTGGGCCGTCGGCCACGATGCGCAGATACTCGCCAGCAGCGACGGCGGCGCCACCTGGACCAAGCAGTTCGAAGACCTCTCCCGCGAAGCACCGCTGCTCGATGTCTGGTTCGACAACCCGCAGCACGGCCTGGCCATCGGCGCCTATGGGGCCATGCTCGAAACCACCGATGGCGGCCAGCACTGGCAGGACGTCGGCGACCGCCTCGACAACCCCGACCAGTTGCACCTCAACGGCATCACCCGGGTCAAGGACGCCGGCCTGTTCATCGTCGGCGAGCAGGGAACCTTGTACCGCTCCAGCGACGACGGCCAGACCTGGCAGAAGCTCGACAGCCCCTACGAGGGCTCGTTCTTCGGTGTGATCGGCACCGCCAAACCCCAGACCCTGCTGGCCTACGGCCTGCGCGGCAACCTCTACCGCTCCACCGACTTTGGCGACACCTGGCAGCAGGTCAATCTTCAGGCTGCCCGCGGTCCGCTCGAATTTGGCCTGTCAAACGCTACGCTTCTCGATGATGGCAGTCTGGTACTGGTGGGTAACGGCGGCACCGTCCTGCACAGCAGCGACGACGGCGTGACCTTCAGCGTCTTCAACCGGGCCGACCGCCTGGCACTGGCTGGAGCCAGTGGCCTGTCCGACGGCAACCTGATCCTGGTGGGGCAGGGCGGCGCGCACTTCGCCGCCACCACCGGTGCCGAGAGGGCGCAACCATGACAGCTCGGGAGCAGTTCAGCATGAATCAACACCATCAGGACAAGCCCACCACCCTGGAGCGCCTGATCTTCAACAACCGCCCGGCAGTGATCGCCATCTGCCTGCTGGTCAGCGTGTTCCTGTTCTGGCAGGCCACCCTGATCCGTCCTTCCACCAGCTTCGAGAAGATGATCCCGCTGGAGCATCCGTTCATCCAGAACATGCTCGAACACCGCAACGACCTGGCCAACCTCGGCAACACCGTGCGCATCTCGGTGGAAGCGGTCAACGGCGACATCTTCGACAAGGACTACATGGAGACGCTGCGGCAGATCCATGACGAGGTCTTCTACATTCCCGGGGTCGACCGTTCCGCGCTGAAGTCGCTGTGGAGCCCGGCGGTACGCTGGACCGAGGTGACCGAGGAAGGTTTCTCCGGCGGCGAGGTGATCCCCAACACCTACAACGGCTCCCAGGACAGCCTCGACGCCCTGCGCAACAACGTGCTCAAGTCTGGACAGATCGGTCGCCTGGTGGCGAACAACTTCAAGTCGAGCATCGTCGACGTACCGCTGCTGGAGTCCTACCCGGACCCGCAGGACCCGGGCAAGCAGGTCAAGCTGGACTACCAGCAGTTCTCCCACCAGCTGGAGGAGAAGATCCGCGACAAGTACCAGGCGCAGAACCCCAACGTGAAGATCCATATCGTCGGCTTCGCCAAGAAGGTCGGCGACCTGATCGACGGCCTGATGATGGTAGTGGGCTTCTTCGGCATCGCCTTCGTCATCACCTGGATCCTGCTGTACTGGTTCACCTGGTGCATCCGCAGCACGGTGGCGGTATTGATCACCACCCTGGTGGCGGTGGTCTGGCAACTGGGGCTGATGCATGTGGTCGGCTTCGGCATCGACCCGTACTCGATGCTGGTGCCGTTCCTGATCTTCGCCATCGGTATTTCCCACGGCGTGCAGAAGATCAACGGCATCGCCTTGCAATCCAGTGACGCCGACAACGCGCTGACGGCGGCACGGCGCACCTTCCGCCAGCTGTTCCTGCCGGGGATGATCGCCATCCTCGCCGACGCCGTGGGTTTCATCACCCTGTTGATCATCGATATCGGGGTGATCCGCGAGCTGGCCATCGGCGCCTCCATCGGTGTGGCGGTAATCGTCTTCACTAACCTGATCCTGTTGCCGGTCGCCATTTCCTATGTCGGCATCAGCAAGAAAGCCATCGAGCGCAGCAAGCGCGACGCCACCTGCGAGCATCCGTTCTGGCGCCTGCTGTCGAACTTCGCCAGCGCCAAGGTGGCTCCGGTGTCCGTCGTCCTGGCCCTGCTGGCCTTCGGCGGCGGCCTCTGGTACAGCCAGAACCTGAAGATCGGCGACCTCGACCAGGGCGCGCCGGAGCTGCGTCCGGACTCGCGCTACAACAACGACAACGCCTTCATCATCGACAACTACTCCACCAGTTCCGACGTGCTGGTGGTGATGGTCAAGACCCCCACCGAAGGCTGCTCGGCCTACGACACCATGGCGCCCATCGACGAACTGATGTGGACCATGCAGAACACGCCGGGCGTGCAATCGGCGATTTCCCTGGTGACCGTGTCCAAGCAGATGATCAAGGGCATGAACGAGGGCAACCTGAAATGGGAAAGCCTGTCGCGCAACCCTGAAGTGCTGAACACCTCGGTGTCCCGTGCCGACGGCCTGTACAATGCCGACTGCTCGCTGGCGCCGGTGCTGGTGTTCCTCAACGACCACAAGGCCGAGACCCTCGACGGGGTGGTCAAGGCGGTCAAGACCTTCGCCGACAGCCACAACCGCGACGGCCTGGAGTTCCTCCTGGCGGCGGGCAACGCCGGTATCGAGGCGGCGACCAACGACGTGATCAAGTCGGCCGAGCTGACCATCCTGATCCTGGTCTACATCTGCGTGGCGGTGATGTGCATGATCACTTTCCGCTCCTTCGCCGCGACCCTGTGCATCGTTCTGCCGCTGGTGCTGACCTCGGTGCTGGGCAACGCCCTCATGGCGTTCATGGGCATCGGCGTCAAGGTCGCCACCTTGCCGGTGGTGGCCCTTGGCGTGGGTATCGGCGTCGACTACGGTATCTACATCTACAGCCGCCTGGAAAGCTTCCTGCGCGCTGGCCTGCCGTTGCAGGAGGCTTACTACGAGACCCTGCGCTCCACCGGCAAGGCCGTGCTGTTCACCGGCCTGTGCCTGGCTATCGGCGTGTGCACCTGGATCTTCTCGGCCATCAAGTTCCAGGCCGACATGGGCCTGATGCTGACCTTCATGCTCCTGTGGAACATGTTCGGTGCCCTGTGGCTGCTGCCGGCACTGGCGCGCTTCCTGATCAAACCGGAGAAGCTCGCCGGGCAGAAGGGCAACTCGATCTTCGCCCATTGATCCTGGGCTGAACCCAACGCGGGCCTGACGTCACAACGTCAGGCCCGCGTTGCTTTTGGGCTATCATTGCGCCTTTCCCTGACCATGGCAGTTCCCCGATGACCACCCTTTCCCACGCCCTGCAAACCTGCGACATGCTGCTGATCGACGGCCTGCACGCCTTCGACTTCGTCTTCGATGACAGCGGCCTGCGCCTCGAATGCATGGACGGTCGCGCCCTCAAGCGCTGGGCCTTCACCCCCGTGCAGATCGAGGCGGCCCGTGCCGAGGGCGGCGACTGGCTGATCGCCGGTGATAGCGGCGAGCACCGCCTGGTGTGCATGAGCGCGTTGCGGGCGTCGGAAGAGGATGAAGACGACGATGAAAGCGCTGTTGAGCCTGCTGATCGCTAGTGCCATGAGCCTGACCGCGCAAGGCCACGAACTGCTGGTGGGTGGCTATACCGACAGCCTCTACCGTTATCGCTTTAGCGATGGGCACATCGAGGCGCAGCCGTTGCAGGTGGTGGCGACGAGCAATGCATCGTGGCTGACCCTGTCGGCCCGCCAGGTGTATGCAGTCAACGAGCAGGCGCCGGGGCGGGTGTCGGCGTTCAGCCTGGATCGGCAGCACGGGTTGCGGGCGCTAAACCAGGTAAGCAGTGACGGTGCCGAGCCGACCCACAGCAGCCTGAGCCATGACGGGCGTTTCCTGTTCGTCGCCAACTACGGTGGCTCCAATGCCGAGGGCGGCAATCTGGCCGTGCTTCCGGTGTTGGCGGACGGGCGTCTGGGCGAGCCGGTGCAACAGGCGCGGCATGCTGCGAGCAAGGTCGATGCCGGGCGCCAGGCCACGCCGCATGTGCATTCCATGGTTTCTTCGCCGGATGGGCGCTATGTATTCGCCAGCGATCTCGGTGCCGACCGGGTCTTCGCCTATCGCTACGATGGCAACAAGCCCCAGCCCCTGGACTTCTTCGGCTCGGTAGCGCTGCCGCCGGGTAGCGGGCCGCGGCACCTGCTGTTCAGCGCCGATGGCCGGCATGCCTGGCTGACCCTGGAAATGCGCGGGGCGGTGGCGGTGTTCGATTGCCAGGACGGGCGCCTGACCCTGCGCGACACGGTCTCCCTGACCGACAGCCGCGATCCAGGGGCCAGGGCGGCGGGTGCGCTGCATGCCTCGGCGGACGGGCGCTTCCTGTATGCCAGCAACCGGGGGACGGCCAACGAGCTGGTGGTGTTCGCCATCGATCCAGTCGATGGCGGGTTGAAAACGGTTCAGCGGCGTTCGGTGGAAGGCGATCATCCACGGGAATTCGCTCTCGATCCTGCCCAGGGCTTCGTGCTGGTGGCTAACCAGAAAAGCAACGAAATCGTGGTGATCCGCCGCGATCGTGACAGCGGCAGGCTGGGCGAGGTGGTGCAGCGATTTCACCAGGCCGCCCCTTCGGATCTGAAGTTCATCGACTGACTATCGATGGCCTCGATAGTCGTTACTGGTGCAATGAATTTTTCCCGGTGGCGGCAGCGGCGTAGTTTTGAACCAAGCCAGACGGCTCTTCAACTCCACGTTTTCGAGGCCAGACCGATGAACTTCAATCTCTTCCCTGTGATCGCCGCATCTGCCATTTCCGCTTCCGTGGTGCAGGCTGCCAATGCCCATGTCGAGCTGAGCGAGCGCAAGGCCGCCACGCCGAGCTACACCACCGAATACCTGCGTCAGAGTGCCAATTTCTATGCGGCGCTGGATCACAAGGTCAACCACTGATTCCGAGTTGAACACGGACCTGTGGGAGCGGGTTCACCCGCGATGACGTCGGTGAATTCACTACCGCAATCGCGGGTAAACCCTCTCCCACAGGGTTCGCGTAAAGCCCGCTAGGGCTGCTTGGCCATGATTGCCTTGAACAGTTCCGATTCCAGCCAGCCCTGCAGCCAGGCCCTAAGCTTGGGATAGGGTGCCTCGGCGAACCACTGCGGTTCGACCCCGGCGAACTGGCGGATAAACGGCATCAAGGCGGCATCGGCCAGGGTCGGATGCTCGGCCAGCAGGTAACGCTGTTCGCCGAGCCGCCGTTCCAGATCCGCCAGGATCACTTCCGCCTGCTGCCGATAATGCTCCCGCGACTGCTCCGGATACCGCTCGGCATACTTGTAGTGGTTCAGGTGCACCTTGAACTCACCGTCATTGCGCGCGATCAGTTCGTCGATCCGCGGATCGCCCCCCAGCAGCCAGTCCTGTGGATCGTTCTGTTCCAGGGCCCAGCGCATGATCTCCAGGCTTTCCTCCAGCACCCGGCCCTCGACACTGAGCACCGGCACCGTGCCCTTGGGCGACAACGCCAGCATCTTTGCCGGCTTGGCCTTCAGGCTGACCTCCTCGATCTGCACCGCGATCCCCGCATAGCGCACGGCCAGCCGCGCGCGCATGGCGTACGGACAGCGGCGGAAGGAGTAGAGGATCATCCATTCACCTCCAGGGTACTCAGGCCATTGCCTTGGCGCCGCACCTGGATCTGCACGCCGATCCGCTCATGCATTTCCTGCACGTGGGAAATCACCCCGACCTTGCGCCCCTGGGCCTGCAAGCCGTCGAGGGCGTCCATGGCCAGTTGCAGCGACTCCGGATCGAGGCTGCCGAAGCCTTCGTCGATGAACAGCGATTCGATACGCAGGGTGCTCGACGCCATGGACGCCAGGCCCAGGGCCAGGGCCAGGGACACCAGGAAGGTCTCGCCGCCGGACAGCGAATGCACCGAGCGCAGTTCGTCGCCCATCTCGGTGTCCAGCACCAGCAGGCCGAGCTGGCTGCCGCCGCGCTTCAGGCGGTAGCGCTTCACCAGCTGGCGCAACTGGTGGTTGGCGTGGTGCACCAGCAGGTCGAGGTTGTAGCCCTGGGCGATCTTGCGGAAGGTGTCGCCGCTGGCGGAGCCGATCAGGTCGTTGAGGCGACCCCAGCGCAGCATGTCTTCCCGTGCCGCGCCGATGCGTTCGGCGAGGCTCTGGCTCGCTTGCTGGCGGCGCTGGTCCTCGGCCTGTTGGGCACGCAGTTCGGCGCACTGGTGTTCTTGCTGCTCAAGCTGCTGCTGGCTGGCGAGCAGGGCCTGCTGCAGTTCGTCGAGGGAGCGTTCGCTGAGGTTCAGCGCCTGATGCTGCTGCACCCGCTCGTCACGCTCCTGGACCCGCACACCGGCCTGTTCCACGGCCTTTTCCGCCGTTTGCAGGCGCTGGCGCAACTGCGCGACCTGCTCGTCGTCCATGCCCAGCAGGGCATCCAGGCCCTGTTCGTCCAGTTCCGGATGGGCTTCGCGCCATTGTGCGATGGCCGCATCCAGTTGCTGGCGCTCCTGGTCGAGGGCCTGGTGCTGGCCTTCCCGTGCTTTCAGCTCGCTGGCCAGGGCGGCTGCTTCGGTGCGGGTTTCCTGCAATTGCTGATTGCTCGTGGCTTCGGCGGTGCGGGCTTGTTCCACGGCCTGTTCCAGTTGCTGCTGCCAGTGATCGGCATCGCGGTGCTCGCCGATCAGTTCGGCCAGGCCAGTGCGGGCCTGTTGCTGCTGGGCTTCGAGGGCGGCGAGCTGCTGTTGCAGCTTGTCCAGCTCGCGCTGGTGCTCCTGCTGTTTGGCGGCGGCGCTGTCGCGCTGCTTGAGACGTTCCGCCAGTTCTTCCTGCTCGTCCTTCTGCTGGTCGAGCAGTTGCTTGCGCGCGCCCAGGCGTTGGTCGAGGTCGAGGAAGGTGGGCGCCGGGTCATCTTTCAGCGCGCTGAAGATGTCCGCCGGCAGCAGGCTTTCGAACGGTGCCAGGTCCTGCTGCAGGCGCTGTTCGTCGGCATTCAGGCTATCCAGCTGCTGGTTCAGTTGCTGGGTGGCTTGCTGGCTCGACTCGTTGGCCTGCTGCAGCTCACGCTGCAGGCGCGCGGCGTCCTGTTGCAGGGTGAGCAGGGCGGTCTGGCGCTGTTCGTCGCGGGCGATATCGTCGTTGAGCCGGCGCAGTTGCAGGTCGAGCCATTTGCTGCGGGCAGCGGCGTCGTGTTCGGCCAGCTGTGGATAAAGTGCATGGCCTTCCAGTTCCGGGGCCAGGGCCTGGCGCTGGGCGTTCAGTTGTTCCTGCTGGTGCTGGTATTCCTTGAGCTGGCCCTTGACGCTGCCGAGCTGCGAGCGCAGCTCGTCGAGCTTCTGGTTCAGTTCATCGACGGCGCGCTGGGCGTTGGCTTCCTCGTCCTGGTCGTGACGGGCGAGGTTTTCCAGCAGCGCTTCCGGCTGGTGATACGGATGATCCAGGCTGCCGCAGACCGGGCAGGGCTGCTCGTCCTGCAACTGCGCGCGCAGTTCCTCGACGCTGGCGCTGCGGGCCAGGCGCTGGCGTTCCAGCAGTTGACGGGTCAGGGTCAGGGCCTGTTCGGCGGCGATCTTGTCCTGCTTGCCTTGCAGGCCGGCGGCCATCAGTTCGCTGTGTTGCTGCTGGGCGGCTTGCTGGCGTTCGCCGAGGGCGTGCAGGCGCTGCTCGACGTCCTGCTGGCGGCTCCAGGCCTGGGCCAGGGACTCGAAGCCGCGTTGCAGCTTGCGGTTGTCTTGCAGCAGGGTGCCCAGCAGGCCGATCTGCTCGGCAAGAGCCTGGGGTTCGGCCGCGGCTTCCTTGAACAGCAGCTCAAGCGAATTGCGCAGTTCGGCGCACTGGCGGGCCTGGGTTTCGGCGCGCTGTTGCAGGGCCGGCAACTCTTCGCGGCCCTTGGCGAGGCGATTGGCGGTGAGCATCACCTGTTGCAGTTGGCCGCGATAGGCGGTCCAGGAATCGCCCAGGTCGGCCAGTCCGGCGCTTTGTTCCAGTTGCGCGGCGATGGTCGCCAAGGACTGTTCGTGGCGTTGCTGGTGTTCAATCAGCGTCGCTAGCTGGCTCTGGCTGTCCGCATGGGCCTGCCGTGCCTGCTGGCTGGCTTCGTGGTCGCGGTTCAGGTCCTGTTCCAGGCGTACCAGGTTGTTCTGGATGATGAAGGCTTCCCGCAGGCGCGGGGCGTTGTCGTTCTGCTGTTCACGGGCGCTGGCCAGGGCCTCGCGGGACGTGGCCAGCGCCTGTTCCAGTTGAACCTGGCGCTCGCCCAGCTCGACCTGCTGCCGACGCTGCTGCTCCAGCGCGCTGGCCAGCGGCGTGAGCTGGTTGAGCACGTCCTGGCGGCGGGCGAACTGGTGCCGCTGTGGGGCCAGCTGTTCCAGGCGGGTCAGGTTCAGGCGTTCGCCGGCCAGTTGCTCCCACTCCTGGCGGGCACTGGCGAGGGCGTCGGCGGCGCTGCGCTGCTGGTCCTGCAGGGCCAGCAGTTCGTTGCTCCAGTTGCGCTGCTGTTCGAACTGGCGCTGCCTTGCCTGTTCGTCCTTGAGTTGCTGCTGGGCACCGGCGAGGCGCTGGTCGAGGTCGGTGCGGGCCTCCTCGGACATCGGCAGCACGCCGCTGGCTTCCAGCTCCAGGGCCTTGTGCGCCTCGAAGGCTTCCCGCGCCTTGATGAAGGCGCGTCGGCCCAGCTGGCTGTAGATCGCCGTGTTGGTGAGCTTTTCCAGCAGCTCGCTGCGTTCCTTGTCGTCGGCCTTGAGGAAGGCGCTGAACTCGCTCTGGGCCAGCATCACCGCACGGGTGAACTGGGCGAAGTTGAGGCCCAGGCGCGCTTCGATCAGTTGTTCGTACTCGCGCTTGCTCTGGTTGCTCAGCAGTTGCTGGCTGTCCAGGTCGTGCAGGCTTTGGCGGCTGCCCTGCAGCTTGCCGTTGGCCTTGTCGCGGGCACGGTTGGTTTCCCAGCGGGCGCGGTAGCGGTGGCCGTCGATGCCGACGAAGTCCACCTCGGCATAGGCACTGCCGGTGCCACGACGGAGCAGGGTGCGCGGGTCGTTGGTGAGGATTTCACCGTCACCGTCGGGCACTTTGGTCTCGCGGCCGATAGTGTCCAGTCGCGGCACGGTGCCGAACAGCGCCAGGCACAGGGCGTCCAGCAGGGTGCTCTTGCCGGCGCCGGTAGGGCCGGTGATGGCGAACAGGCCGGCGCTGGCCAGCGGTTCGGCAGTGAAATCGACCTCGAAGGGGCCCGCCAGGGAGGCGAGGTTCTTTAGGCGGATGGCGAGGATCTTCATGCTGGTTCCTCTTCTTGCTGCACGTCCTGCAGGAGCAGGGCGAAGTCCGCCAGGGTGCGTTCGTCGGCGACGCTGCCGTAGGCCTGTTCCCAGGCGCGGGCGAAGAGGTCTTCGGGGCGCAACTGGCTGAGTTCCATCAGGCGCTCGTCGTCATCGCCCTCGGCACCGGCGCGTCCGGCGTATTCGGCGGCGATGCGCACCAGGCGCACGGCCTTGCCCTGCAGGGCGGCCTCGATCTGCTGGCGCAGGTCGGGCTGGGGTTCGTCCAGTTGCACGCGCACTTCCAGCCAGGGCTGGCGCTGCTCGTCTTCGAGCAGGTCCGGTTCGGGCAGGTCGGTGAGCTGGGCGAGGACCTCGACCAGCGGCGCCGGGCCGACCCGTTGCAGGGCAACGGCCCGCGGTATGCGGCGGCTTTCCACGCTGACCAGGCTGGAGCCCTTGAACTCGACTTCGAGAATCTGGTGCGGATAGTTGATTTCCGAGAACGACAGCGGGATCGGCGAGCCGCAGTAGCGGATGCGTTCCTCGCCGTTGACCTTCTGCGGCTTGTGCAGGTGGCCGAGGGCGACATAGCCGATCTCGCTGCCGAACAGGCTGGCCGGCAGGGCCTCGGCGTTGCCGATGATCAGGCTGCGTTCGGAGTCCTCGGACACCGAGCCGCCGGCCATGTGCGCGTGGCTGACGGCGATCAGTGCCTGCTTTGGCCCGCGTTTGGCCAGGGCCGCGGCGATGAGTTTCTCGTGGACCTGGGCGATGCCGCGCAGGTAGTCGTCGCCGAGCGCGGCGCCGGTGACTTCCGCCGGGCGCAGGAAGGGCAGGGCCAGGCACCAGCCGTGGACCTTGCCCTTGGCGTTGGCCAGCGGTACCAGCAGGCGCTCGGCGTCCAGCTCGCCGTCGTCCAGCCACTGCACGCGGCCGAGGGCGTGGGTGCGCAGGCGGCGCATCAGGGCGGCGGGCAGTTCGATGCGCGAGCCGGAGTCGTGGTTGCCGGCGATCATCACGATGGTCAGGCCGGGTTGCTGCTCGTGGGCCTGGACGATGAAGTCGTAGAGGCGTTCCTGGGCTTTCACCGGAGGGTTCACGGTGTCGAATATATCCCCGGCGATCAGCAGGGCATCGGGTTGGCGCAGCTTCAGCTGGCCGAGCAGCCAGTCGAGGAAGCAGGCATGTTCGAAATCGCGCTCCTGGCCGTGCAGGGTTTGCCCCAGATGCCAGTCGGAGGTGTGAAACAGACGCATGGGTAGTCCCGGGGTGTGATCTGGGCGAGAGATAAAGCCGGGTATGGTACCTGAATGTGGGATTGGTCAGGTTTTTAGGTAGGACTTGAGGCCCTCATCGCGGGCAACGCCCGCTCCCACAAGGATTTTTGCCAACCACATCATCTGTGTACGACGCGGACCCTGTGGGAGCGGGCGTTGCCCGCGATGAGGCCATCAGCCTCGACATCCTATTTGGGATAGAGCGGCGGCAAGCTGCCGTTATCACCCTGGGCCGGCTGCGTCTGCTCCGCCGCCGGAATGGTGCTGATTGCCCGCCACAGGTCTTCACCCTGCCAGTACTGCCCCGCCTCGCTGTACAGCGCACTGTTCAGTCCATCCAGCGCATCCGACAACGGCACGAAGCGCGCCGCCATGTCCGCCAGGGTCTGTGGCTGCTGCCGGGCCCAGGCGTCCAGCGCCTGGCGCGTGGCCTGCGGGTCGTTGGCCTGGCAGGCGCGCTTGAGGTCGTCCAGCAGCGTGCGCGGGCTCGGTCCGGCCTGGATCGCCCGCGCCACCGCCGGCTGCGAACGGGCTCGCCACCACAAGGCAAAGCCGGCCAGGGTGGTCAGCGCCAGAATCAGGGTGCTCAACTGCCACGGCCAGAGCAGCGCATTGCCCCGATCCGTCGCCACGCTTGGCGTCTCCGCGCTCAGCGCCGGGTTGTCCTGCACCGTCAGCCGATGGGCCGGCAAACTGCTGTGTTCCAGATGGTCCTCGCGGGTGTTCCACCAGGCGATTTCCAGACTCGGCAGCTCCAGGTTGCCGCTGTGGGTCGGTACCAGCGCTTCTCGTTCCTCGCGACTGCCGATCAGACCGCGCTCGTCGATCTGGTTGCGCAACTGTGGCTGGTCCGGATACCGCCGCAGGCCAGTGATTTCGGTGCCCGGCAGCGGCGTCAGCTGAGTGCTGGACAGCCCCTCGGCCTTGACCGTGACGCCACGGGTCAGCGAATCGCCGATCTGGATCGGGCCCTGGCCCGGGTCCGGGCTCCAGTGTTCTTCCAGGGTCACGCTGCGCGCCGGCAGCCACGGCGCCCCGGCCGGATAGCTGGCGGGAATCGGCTTGACCTGCAACGGCAGCTCCCGCGAACTCACCCGCACCTGGCTGTTGCCGGCCGCATTGGGGCTGTCGCTGTCACCCCCGGCGCTGGTGGCGCTGAAGGTCAGCGACGGCACCGTGACCTCGCCGCTGTGCTGCGGGTACAGGGCGTAGCGCATCTCGATGACGCCATGGCGGATGCCGTTGATCAGCTTCTCGTAGGTGCGCGACTCGCCCAGTGGCTCGATCTTCACCCCCTCCAGTTGCAACGGGCTGAGGCTGCTGTCGTCGTACAGCGACACCGAGTGGTAGATGCGCAGGGTCAGCACGGCCTGGGCCTGCACGTAGACGCTGTTCTGGTCGAGGCTGGCTTCGACGAACACCGGGGCAAGCAGGGTGGTCGGGGTGTCTTCGGCGGCCTGCACCTGGAGCTGGATCGGCTCGCTGTGCAGTTCGCCAAGGTGCAGCGCGGGGATTTCCAGAGTGCCGGCGCGGCGCGGCATCAGGGTGACGACCCAGCGGGTGGTTGCTTCGTTCTGCCCGTCGAGGGTGTTGAGGCTGTTGAGCTGGCGCGTTCCGCGGACTTCGAAGTCGGCCTGCAAGGGCGTCAGGTCCGGCTTGCCGAACTGGGTGACGTCGCGGATTTCCAGGGTCAGCTCCAGGGTTTCCGCAGTGCTCAGCTGGCTGCGGTCGACGCTGGCCAACAGCCCTTGGGCCTGGACCTGCAAGGCGAAGAAAAGACAGAAGACGAAGGCGCAAACGCGGCTCATCGATGGGTTTCCTGAAGTTGTTGCTGTTCGTACCAGAACTTGCGCCGCAGCAATTGTGAAGGATTGTCGGGAATCTGCCGCAGCCATTGTTCCAGGGCCTGGCGCTGTTCGGCGTCCAGGGTGCTGCCAGTGGGGCGCTGCGGCGGCTGGGTGACGGATTCGTCGTCATCGCCGTTGGCATTCTGCGGCGCCTGGGTGTTGCTCTGTTCCTGGGTGTCGCGGGGCTCCTCGCCGGGTTGTCCGGCTTCGTTCTGCTCGCTGCTTTGCTGTTGATTGTCGCTGTTGTCGCCAGGAACCGGCTGGCCCGGCTGCTGCGGGTTTTCCTGTTGCGGTTCCTCGGGCGGCGGTGTCTGTTCCTGCTTGCGTTGTTGCAGCAGTTGTTCCACCAGGGCCTTGTTGGTCAGCGCCGGTTGCAGGTCGGGCTGGCGTTCCAGGGCTTCCTCGTAGGCATCCAGCGCCGCTTCCAGTTCTCCGCTGCGGGCCAGGGCGTTGCCGCGGTTGTAGTGGCCGGCGGCGCTGTCGTCGAGGGCGAACTGGCGGGCAGCCCCTGCGAAGTCTTCGGCCTCGTAGAGGGCCCAGCCTTTCCACTGCGGGTCCTGGAAGTGTTTTGCCGCTTCCGCCGGGCGGCGCTTTTCCAGCAGGTGCTGGCCCTGCTGATCGGGGCGCCGCCACAGGTCGCTGAATTCGAAGGCGTACGACGGTTGCGGCAAACACAACAATAGCGGCAGGCAGAACAACCAGCCACGCCGTCCGGCGCAGGCGGCGAGCAACAGCAGCGGCAGCAGCAGCCAGTAGCCCTGGTCGGCCCAGGTATCCAGCTGCACGGTCTGGCCGTCGTTGGTCAGCGCTTTTGGCTTGTCGAACAGGCCCAGGCCGCGCAGGTCGAGGTCGTCGATGCGGGCATGGCGGTAGCGGCCGCCGAACTCGGCGACGAAACGCTTGAGGCTGGAGCTGTCCAGTTTGGGCATGAGGATGTTGCCGTCGGTGTCCTTGAGCAGTTCGCCGTTGGCTTGCTTGACCGGCGCACCTTCGGCACTGCCGACGCCGAGCATCAGCAGTTCGGGGCCGTTGCGGCCCAAGGCCTGTTCGATGCCCTGGCGTTCCTTGTCATCCAGCGACGAGGCGATCAGCAGCAACCGGCCCTGGCCCAGCGCGCCCTGAGCGAGCAGGGCCAGGCCTTTGCGCACGGCCAGATCGGCGCGCTGCCCGGGTTGCGGCATGATCCCCGGTTCCAGCGCTTCCAGCAGGTTGCGGCTGGTGCCGAGGTCGTCCGACAGCGGCACCAGGGTGTGGGCGCTGCCGGCGTAGACGACGATGGCGGTCTGGCTGTCGCGGCGGTGTTCGAGCAGGTCGAGGATCTTGCGTCGTGCCTGTTCCAGACGGGTTGGCGGCGTGTCCTCGGCCATCATCGCCGGGGTCAGTTCAAGCAGGATCACCAGCGGGTCGGCAGGGCGCTGTCGGGTTTCTTCCAGACGCTCCCAGCTCGGTCCGAGCAGGGCCAGCACGCCGAGCAGCCAGGCCAGGCCGAGGGCGACCCAGGGCAGCTTGCTGTCGTGGCCGCTGCCACCGCCGAGCAGTACGTTATGGAAGGCCGGCGGCAGGATCATCTGCCAGCGCCCGGCGCGTTTCTGCCGGTGCCAGAGTTTCCACAGCAGCCAGCCGAACAGCGGCAGCAACAGCAGCCACAGCGGACGCATGAAGTGCGGCAGGATCTCGTTCATCGACGCCTCCGCAGGCGCAGGCGCTTGAGACGCTGGCGCCATTCCGGGTGCGGCTGGAGGAAGTCAGGGCGGCGCAACAGGCGCTGGAGCAGGCGTTGCAGCAGGTGGTCGGGCCAGCGTTCGCGGATCACCAGGACGATGCTCAGCAGCAGCGCCGCGGCCAGCGGCCAGGCGTACAGGGGTTCGGCGGTACGGGCCTGTGTCGGTTGCTGCTCCACCGGTTCCAGCAGGTCGAGGGTGTCGCCAATGGCCTTGAGCTCGGCACCGTCGCGGGCGCGGAAGTATTCGCCATGGGTGATCTGGGCGATCTCGCGCAGCGAGGCTTCGTCGAGGTCCAGGCTCGGGTTGAGGCCGAGCTGGCCCACCGTGCCGCTTTCCTCGGCGCTGGCGCCGATGCCGATGGTGTAGATGCGGATGCTTTCCTGGGCCGCCAGGCGCGCGGCGGTCAGCGGGTGGATCTGCCCGCCGTTGTTGGCGCCGTCGGTGACCAGGATCAGCACGCGGCTGTCGGTGGGGCGCTGGCGCAGGCGTTTCACCGCCAGGCCGATGGCGTCGCCGATCGCCGTGTTCTTGCCGGCGATGCCGATCTGCGCGTCATCCAGGAAGTTGCGCACGGTGCGCCGGTCGAAGGTCAGCGGAGCCTGCAGGTAGGCCTGGCTGCCGAACAGGATCAGGCCGACCCGGTCGCCTTCGCGTTGCTGCAGGAAGTCGCCGAGCAGGTCCTTGACCAGGGACAGGCGGCTGACGTCCTCGCCGTCCCAGCTCATGTCGGGGAAGTCCATGGACCCCGAGACGTCTACCGCCACCAGCAGGTCGCGGCCGCTGGCAGCCACTGGCAGCGGTTCGCCGAGCCATTGCGGGCGCGCGGCGGCGCACAGCAGCAGGAGCCAGACCAGCACGAACGGCGCCTGCTGGCGCCAGGTCGGCAGGTTCAGGCGTGCGCGGCGTCCGGCCAGGCCTTCCAGTTCATCGAGGAAACTGACCTTGAGCACCGGCTCGCCGCTGTCTGCCGCTGGCAGCAGCAGGCGCGCCAGCCAGGGCAGCGGCAACAGGGCGAAGATCCACGGCCAGGCCAGTTCAAACATGCTTGCGGATCCAGGTTTCGACCGCCTGGTTGAGCCCGGCAATGGCCTTGTCGTCGAGGCGGCATTCAGGCTTGTAGGTGCCTTCCACCAGCACCATCCAGCGGGTCAGCCCGGCGGCCGGGCAGCGGTTGTCGAGGAAGGCCAGCCACTTGCGGCCATTGAGGGTGTGGCTGTTGCTGTCCGGGTAATGGTTGCGGCACAGGCGTTTGAGCAGAGCGTTGATCTGCTGCAGCCAGGCACCGGCCGGTGCGCCGTCGTAGGGCTTGGGCAGTTGCGCCAGTTCGGCCAGGGCAGCGACGCGGATCGGGTCCAGCGGCTGTTCCGCCCGTGGCACCGGGGCCTGGCGTGGCCGCCAGTGACGCAGGCGCCAGGCGCCCCAGCCGAGCAACGGCAGGATCAGCAGCAGCGCCCACCAGCCCGGGGCAGGCGGCCAGGCGCTGATCGGCGGCGGGGCGATCAGCGGTTGCAGTTGCGCCAGGGGATTCATCGTGGTTTGCCCGCCCGTTGCGGATCGAGGTATTCGCGCAGTTGCTCGATCATCTCGCTCTGGGTACTGAGCGGCATCAGCACCACCCGCAGCTTTTGCGCGAGCATTTCCCAGCGTTCGATGCGTGCCTCGCTCTGCTGCCGGTAGCTCTGGCGCAGGTTGCTGTCCAGGGTGTCCAGCTCCAGTTGCGCGCCGCGCTGGGCGAAACGCAGCAGGCCGGCGGCGGGCAGGGCGTGGTCGAGGGGATCGGAGAGCGGCAGCAGGAGCAGGTCGCAATGCCGCGACAGCAGGCTCAGTTGCTGCTCGACGCTGGGATTCAGCGCCCGTTCGTCGCAGAGGATGATCGCCAGGCTGCCCGGGCGCAGCACTTCGCGAGCGCGGCGCAGGGCGTTGCCGAGGTTGTCGCCCTGGGGCACGGACTCGGTGTGCAGCGCCTGGTTGGCCCGGGTCAGGCGGTTGAGCAGTTGCAGCAGGCTCTGCTTGCTGCGCCGGGGCTTGATCTCGTGATGCTCGTTGTCGCCGAAGACCAGGCCGCCGATGCGGTCGTTGTGGCCCAGCGCCGCCCAGCCGAACAGCGCCGCAGCCTGCGCCGCCAGCACCGACTTGAACATCAGCCCGGAGCCGAAGAACAGCCGGCGGCTCTGCTCGACCATGATGAAGATCGGCCGTTCGCGTTCCTCATGGAACAGCTTGGTGTGGGGTTCCTGGGTGCGCGCGGTAACCCGCCAGTCGATGTTGCGCACGTCGTCGCCGGCCTGGTACACGCGCACCTGGTCGAAGTCCACGCCGCGCCCGCGCAGCCGCGAATGGTGCAGGCCGACCAGCGGGCTGCGCTGGCCAGGGGCGGAGAAGATACGGACCTCGCGCACCCGGTGGCGCATCTCGATCAGCTCGGCGAGGCTGACGCGGATGCCGGGGGCGGCCAACAGTTGACTGGGCATGGGTTCAGGCGACGGCGACGACGTCGAGGATGCGCTGGATCACCCGGTCCTGGTCGATACCGGCGGCTTCCGCCTCGAACGACAGGATGATGCGGTGGCGCAGCACGTCGAACAGCACCGCCTGGATGTCCTCGGGGCTGACGAAGTCGCGCCCGGCCAGCCAGGCATGGGCGCGGGCGCAGCGGTCCAGGGCGATGGAGCCGCGGGGGCTGGCGCCGTAGGCGATCCAGTCGCCCAGCTCGGCGTCGTACTTGGCGCCGTTGCGGGTGGCCATGACCAGTTGCACCAGGTATTCCTCTACCGCGTCGGCCATGTACAGACCGAGGATTTCCTTGCGCGCGGCGAAGATCGCCTGCTGGCTGACCCGGCGTTCCGGCTTGGTTTCGCCATTCAGCGCCTCGCCACGGGCCTGGGACAGGATGCGCCGCTCCACGGCGGCATCGGGGAAGCCGATCTTCACGTGCATGAGGAAGCGGTCGAGCTGGGCTTCCGGCAGCGGGTAGGTGCCTTCCTGCTCGATGGGGTTCTGCGTGGCCATCACCAGGAACAGCGGCGACAGCTCGTAGGTACTGCGGCCGACGCTGACCTGACGCTCGGCCATGGCCTCCAGCAGGGCCGACTGGACCTTGGCCGGGGCGCGGTTGATTTCGTCCGCCAGCACCAGGTTGTGGAAGATCGGGCCTTGCTGGAAGACGAAGCTGCCGGTTTCCGGGCGATAGATCTCGGTGCCGGTGATATCGGCCGGGAGCAGGTCGGGGGTGAACTGGATGCGGTGGAACTGCGCTTCGATACCGTCGGCCAGTTCCTTGATGGCCTTGGTCTTGGCCAGGCCGGGGGCGCCTTCGACCAGCATGTGGCCGTCGGCCAGGAGGACGATCAGCAGGCGCTCGACCAGTTTTTCCTGGCCAAGGATCTGGGTTGAAAGAAAGGTGCGCAGCGCGATCAGCGCTTCACGGTGTTCCATCGTCGACGGTTCCTGGGATGAAGCCCGGGGCTGGGGTGCAGCGGCCGGGCAGAGGCGGATACTTTAATCCATCCGGGGGGTCGCCGACTAACGGTGGCGGGGGAAATTCTTCAGGACATGGCGTTGTGCGATGCCCTGTAGGCGCAGGCAAGCCAGCTCCTACACAACTGCGTTGCCTCGAGATGTGGGTGTCTACGCACGGGCCTACCTGACATTTCTGCCAGTTGGCCGTTGTCGGCGGGCGCGGTACAACCGTGGTAATCAGCCGGCGGAGCCTATTCCATGAGCGGTTCGGTGCATGTCCATACGCCGCATTTGCAGGCGCTCGAAGGGCGCGGACTGCCGGTGCGCGAGGTCGACTATCACCGGGCCCAGGCCGGGCAGGGTGCCGAGCGGCAGGTCACCCTCAGTCGTTTCGATGCCAGCGCCAGGCAGCGGCGGCAGTGGGATGCGCGCCAGTCCGAGCGTCTTGGGTCAAGCCAGCGGCAGGTGGAGAGCCTGTCCGGCACGCTCCTGCTCAGCGAAAGCCCCGATGCCGGATGGTCCCTGATCTTGCCGGGAGACGCCGGGCAGGCCGTGGAGCGCTGGGACACCCGGGGCAGTCACTGGCTGTCTGGGTATGACGAGCGGTTGCGGCCGCTGGTCGTGAGTGAGCGGGTGGGCGGCGAGCCGGTGCGGGTCTGCGAGCGCTTCGCCTATGGCGAGGCCGGGAGTAATCGGCGTGGGCGGTTGGTGCGTCATGATGACAATGCCGGTAGCCGTCTGTTCATGGCTTACAGCCTGGTCGGCCAGGCCAGTGCGCAGGTCCGGCATTTCCTGCGCGCCCTCGATCTGCCGGACTGGCCCGAATCCCTGGCCGAGCGCGATGCCCTGCTGGAGTCGGGTGCGGGGGCGGCCAGTGCCGTCAGTCATGGTCCCTTGGAGGACGTGCTGGCACAGGTCGATGCGCTGGGCCACTGTCAGCGGTTCACCTTCGACCTGGCGGGCCAGTTGGCGACCTTGACGCTGGAGCTGCCCGGCCGCG
Source organism: Pseudomonas sp. Con_6 (assembly GCF_059379395.1). NCBI lineage: Bacteria > Pseudomonadati > Pseudomonadota > Gammaproteobacteria > Pseudomonadales > Pseudomonadaceae > Pseudomonas > Pseudomonas sp. Con_6. Next base: position 2,104,233 of record NZ_CM182011.1, read on the forward strand.
CGTCACAGCCCTTGCTGAGCGATGCCCGTTACGACGCGTTCGGGCGGATCGAGACGCAGACATTGGGCAATGGCGTGGCCAGCATCGCCGGGTACGATCCTGCCGACGGGCGCCTGCGCCAACTGAAGGCGCGGCGCCCGGGCGAATCTGCGCTGCTGGACCTGCAGTACAGCTACGACCGGGTCGGCAATGTCCTGCGCATCGAGGACCTGACCCAGTTGCCAAGCCATTTCGCCAACCAGCGGGTCGATGGCGTCAGTACCTTTACCTACGACTCCCTGTCCCGACTTATCGAAGCCACGGGCCGCGAAGCCGCCGGGGCGCTGATCGGCCCCGGCCTGCCGGACCTCGCGCCGTCCCCCGGCGACACCAGCCGCCTGCTCAACTACCGCCAGCACTACGCCTACGACGCCAGCGGCAACCTGCTCAGCCTCGAACACCTCGGCCAGCAGGGCTATACCCGGCGCATGGCAGTGGCGGTGGACAGCAATCATGCCTTGCCCTGGGAGGACGATGTCGCGCCTGAGGACCCGCGCAGCGGCTTCGACGCCAATGGCAACCAGTTGGATCTGCTACCCGGCCAGCCGCTGCGCTGGAATGCACTGAACCAGTTGCACGCGACCCGACAGGTGGCCCGGGACAGCGCTGCGGATGACGAAGAGCACTATCGCTACGGCGCCGATGGCCTGCGGCTGCGCAAGGTGGTGACGCGCAATGTGGCGGGGCGCATGCGTCAGGCCGAAGTGCGCTATCTGCCGGGGATGGAGTTGCGCAGCCGTGAGGGTGAGGAACTGGCGGTGATTACTGCCCAGGTTGGACTTTGTGCCGTGCGCTGTCTGGTCTGGACCACAGGGCAGCCCGAGGAGGTCGAGGCACCGCAGGTGCGCTACAGCCTCGCGGATGTGATGGACAGCAGCGCGCTCGAACTGGATGGCGAGGGTCGGACCATCAGCCACGAAGGCTATTACCCCTTCGGTGGCACGGCCTGGTGGGCGGGGCGCTCGGCGCTGGAGGCGGGGTACAAGGTGCGCCGGTATGCGGGCAAGGAGCGGGATGTCACGGGGTTGTACGACTATGGGTTGCGGTATTACGCGCCGTGGTTGATGCGCTGGATCAGTCCGGATCCGGCGGAGGATGTGGATGGGCTGAACCGGTTTGTGATGGTGGGGAACAATCCGGTGACGTCGAGGGATCGGCAGGGGTTGGTGGGTGAACGGAAGCAGGCCATTCCCTCGGCAGAAGTACGCCGGAAATTCGTGATCGATCATTTCAGCCATGAGGTCGAGGGCAACATGGTTCGCTCCAGATATGTCGACCATGAATTCAATGAAAGCGTGTTCGTCAATACCTATGACCCTGACGGTTGGCTGATGGAACACAACTTCAAGAAAACCGAAACGCATGGGTTCTTCGCCAGTGACGTGGCACTCCGTCAGCTTGAACTTGTGTATGGCAGCCTGGAAAAGGTACCCCGGCCTGCATTCATCATGCGTCAAAATGTCTCCAATAATGCAGCGTGGGATGCACTTGTCGGATTAGAAAGTGGCTCTGCGGAGATGACGCGGGCATTTTTCGAAACAGTCAACGGAAAGACCACCCGGTACCTGATGGAAAGCATGAAGCTCGAAGCCAGCACGGTGACCATGGATCTTGTTCCTGGAATCATCAAAAAACGGATGTACTTAACCGTTCATATCGCCTCGTCTACGCCGTCGGTTGCTGAGGGCATCGAGCCGTTGGCCAGCTCAGGGGCGAGCGTCGCGGACACCCTCAATGTGCCTGACGGGCAGGTGCTGGATGCTCTGGCGGAAAAAGATGAATGGATCAGTTTTCCCGTAAGTGACGAACTGGTGATACGTCATATGAAGAAATACGAAACCTCGTTGTAGTGGATTGTCCATTTGAACGGATCAGTCCACACCCACACCCCGCGACTCAAGGCGTTCGACAGTCGCAGGCTCGCCCTGCGCGAGGTCGATTACCACCGTGCAGAGCCAGGGCCAGGCGCTGAACGGCGGATAACCCTCAGCCGCCACGATCCGGCCGCGCGGCATCACGTGCAGTGGGATGCAAGGCTGTTCGAACATATCGGGCAGGGTGCCCAGGCCAGCCAGCGACAGCTGTCGAGCCTGACGGGCAGGGTCTTGCTGGACGAAAGCACCGATTCCGGATGGCAGCTTGTGCTGCTGGGTGATGCTGGCCAGACCTGCGAGCGCTGGGATACCCGGGGCAGTCACTGGCAGACGGCCTTTGACACCTGTGTCCGTCCGCTATGGATCCGCGAGCAGGCTGCGCAAGGCACCCCGCGGGTCGCGGAGCGGTTCACCTATGCCGTCGAAGCGGGTGCCAATGGTCGCGGCCGTCTGTGCCGCCACGATGACGAGGCCGGTAGCCGGCGCGTGACGGGCTACAGCCTCAACGGCGAGGAGCGGAGTGAAACCCGGCGTTTTCTCGCCACGCTGGACCTGCCGGACTGGCCAGAGGACGCCACTGCGCGGGATGCCCTGCTGGAGCCCGGTGCAGGCGCGGACACGACCTTCGTTTACGGCCCACTTGCCGGGCAACGCCTGGAAAGCATCGATGCCCGGGGCAATCGCCAGGTGTTCCGGCACGCCTTGAACGGCAAGCTGTCCAGCCTGACCCTCTGCCTGGCGAACGGTACGCAGCAGCCGATCGTCAGCGGCCTGCGCTATGACGCTCAGGGGCAAGTAGCGACGCAGACCGCCGGCAACGGTGTGGTCAGCCAGGCGCAGTTCGATCCCGCCAATGGTCGCCTGCAGCGCTTCAGCGCCAGTCGCCCGGGTCGTTCCCTGCTGCAGGACCTGCACTATCACTACGACCCGCTGGGCAATGTGCTGAAGATCGAAGACCGCAGCCAGGCGGTGGTTCACTTCGCCAACCAGCGGGTCGACCCGGTCAGCACCTTCCGCTATGACTCGCTCAGCCAGTTGGTCGAAGCCAGCGGGCGTGAGGCTGCCGGGGTATTGGCCGGGCCCGGCCTGCCGGAGCTGACGCCCGATCCCGGCGATACCAGCCGCCTGCTCAACTACCGCGAGCACTATGACTACGATGCCAGCGGCAACCTGCTGTCGCTGCGCCACAGCGGCCAGGCCTGCTGGACGCGAACCCTGCACGTGGCCGCTGACAGCAACCGCGCGCTGCTGGCACCGGGTGATCCGGCGCAAGGGTTCGATGCCAACGGCAACCTGCGCGAATTGGCCCCCGGCCAGCCATTGCAATGGAACGCCCGCGACCAGTTGCACGGGACCCGCCAGGTGGCACGGACGCAGGCGGGCGATGACGATGAGCACTATCGCTATGGTGGTGATGGCCAGCGCCTGCGCAAGGTGGTGTCGCGGCGTGTGGCCGGGCGCCTGCAGCACAGTGAAACCCGGTATCTGCCGGGGCTCGAGCTGCACACCCGGCAGGGCGAGGCGTTCGTCGTGGTGACGACCCCGGATTGTCGCTGCCTGTACTGGGTCGAAGGGCAGCCGGACGGCATCGAGGGGCCGCAATGGCGCTATTGCCTGCGCGACCTGCATGACAGCAGCGGCCTGGAACTGGATGGCGAGGCGCGGATCATCAGCCACGAAGGCTATTACCCCTTCGGTGGTACGGCCTGGTGGGCGGGGCGCTCGGCGCTCGAGGCGGACTACAAGACCCACCGCTACTCGGGGCGCGAGCGCGATGGCAGCGGGCTCTACGACTATGGCCAGCGCTACTACGCGCCGTGGCTGGCACGCTGGATCAGTCCGGACCCGGCCGGGGATGTGGATGGGCTGAACCGCTACCGCATGGCGCGCAACAATCCGCTGACGCTGAAGGACGAGTCCGGCCTGTCACCCACCTACAAGGGCGGGGTGGTCAGTCGACATGATGAAGGCGCCATCGAGGCTCGTGAGGTTCGTCGCAAGTTCGTCGCCGAGCAGTTCAAGCACAAGTTGCTGGGTGATGGGATGGTGGGGTCGCACTGGTTCGGGCCGGATGGCAACAAGAACGAGTTCGTCAATTCGTTCGGCGAGGAATGGACCTTTATCCACAACTTCAAGCGAACGGCGACCGACCTGTTCTTCGCCAGCGACGTGGTGGCCCATCAATTCGCCCTGGCCTCCGGGGCCTACGAGCTGGACGGGCGGCTACCGTCGCGGATGGTGCGGGAAAACGTGGTCAATGTGCCAACCTTGTCCGCTTTAGAAGACTTGCCGAGTGGCTCGGAAGCCATGAAAGAGCAGTTCCTGGCCAATACGCCGCTAGGGATATTTACCCGGCATCTACTAGAGGAATTCGGCATGAGCGCGACCAACGTCAGCATGCAGCCGTTATCGATGAACCGGGCGGGCGAAGCGAGGGCCGGGCGGGTCGCGGTCGCCCAGGTCAACATCGACATCCAGGCCGAGGCGCCCGAACCGAAGCCGTTACCGAGCCCGATCGAACCGCCTCCACCGGAGGAGGCGGTTCGTCTTCATGCGCTGTTTCCAGCACCGCCTGGCGAGCATGACGAAGGGCTTGGGGCGCAGGCCCTCCTGGCGCTACCAGTCATCCGCCGCGCTCATCGATAGAATGCTCAGCGCTCGCTGACGAAAGTCCCGATATCCTTGAGAATCACTTTCAACGCCTGCTCCACTTCATCCAGGTCACCCAGCGCATTCTCCAGGCTGATCTCCAGCACATCATCGCCACCAAACAGGTCGGTAGCACCCGGCGCCGTCTCGATCCGCAGATGGGTAGCACTCAGCGTCACCTTGATATCCCGCAGGGTGTCGCCTTCCTCGTCCAGCATCAGGTCGATCTCGGTCTCCTCGGGGTAGCGGCTCATGATGAACAGCTCGCCATTGCTGCTGTTGCTGCCCAGGGTGGCGAGGTTGTCTTCTTCGTCGTCGGCCGGGTTGGCGAAGATCAGCGCGGAAGTGAGTTGCATGGCGAAGCCCGATACAAGGAATTGAAACGCCAGTGTGCCAGCGTTTGCCTGCGGGATGAAATCTCCGGCTGCACCTCGTTGTCCGAATATGTCGCAGCGCTGCAAGCAGGGGCGGGCGGGCAGTCGTTAAGCTGCGCTGTCGATGGACATCCGTAAAGACGCAGTCGCCCCGCGCCAGTGGTCTTTGCAGAGGTCCATCCCGGTGTGACCGTTCGGTCAGCCCGCCGCTCTTTAAGCATTTCCCCGCCGCCTTGCCCGACATTGACTATGGTTGATGCGGGATAAAGCGGACACGCGCGACGCTTCATCCAAAAAACAAAGCCCAAGCGGAGTACCACAGATGGCGTTTTTCACCGCAGCCAGCAAAGCCGACTTCCAGCATCAACTGAAAGCGGCCCTGGGGCAGCACATCAGCGAACAGGCACTGCCACAAGTGGCGCTGTTCGCCGAGCAGTTCTTCGGCATCATCTCTCTTGACGAACTTACCCAGCGGCGCCTGTCCGACCTGGTCGGTTGCACCCTCTCTGCCTGGCGCATCATCGAGCGCTTCAACCACGACCAGCCCCGGGTCAACGTCTACAACCCCGATTACGAGCGTCATGGCTGGCAGTCGACCCACACTGCCGTGGAAGTCCTGCACCATGACCTGCCATTCCTGGTGGACTCGGTCCGCACCGAGCTGAACCGCCGCGGCTACAGCATCCACACCCTGCAGACCACCGTGCTCAGCGTGCGTCGCGGGGCCAATGGCGAACTGCTGGAAATCCTGCCCAAGGGCACCCAGGGCGAAGGCGTCCTCCAGGAATCGCTGATGTACCTGGAGATCGACCGTTGCGCCAACAACGCCGAACTCGGCGTGCTGACCCACGAACTGACCCAGGTGCTGGCCGAAGTGCGCGTCGCCGTGGCCGACTTCGAGCCGATGAAGGCCAAGGTCCGCGAGCTGCTGGCGCTGGTCGAGCAAACCCCCTACGCCGCCGTCGAAGGCGAGAAGGCCGAGGTCAAGAGCTTCCTTGAATGGCTGGTGGGCAACCACTTCACCTTCCTCGGCTATGAAGAGTTCGTGGTCAACAGCGATGCCCAGGGCGGGCATCTGGTCTATGACGAAAACTCCTTCCTCGGCCTGACCCGCCTGCTGCGCGCCGGCCTCACCGCCGAAGACCTGCGCATCGAAGACTACGCCGTCGCTTACCTCAACGAACCGCTGTTGCTGTCCTTCGCCAAGGCCGCCCACCCGAGCCGCGTGCACCGTCCGGCCTACCCGGACTACGTGTCGATCCGCCAGCTGGACGCCGACGGCAAGGTCATCAAGGAATGCCGCTTCATGGGTCTGTACACCTCGGCGGTGTACGGCGAAAGCGTGCGCCAGATCCCGTACATTCGCGACAAGGTCGCCGAAGTCGAGCGCCGTTCCGGCTTCGATGCCAAGGCCCACCTGGGCAAGGAACTGGCCCAGGTCCTCGAAGTGCTGCCCCGCGACGACCTGTTCCAGACCCCGGTGGACGAGCTGTTCAGCACCGTCATGTCCATCGTGCAGATCCAGGAACGCAACAAGATCCGCGTGTTCCTGCGCAAGGACCCGTACGGCCGCTTCTGCTACTGCCTGGCCTACGTGCCGCGTGACATCTATTCCACCGAAGTGCGGCAGAAGATCCAGCAAGTGCTGATGGAGCGCCTGAAGGCCAGCGACTGCGAGTTCTGGACCTTCTTCTCCGAATCCGTGCTGGCGCGCGTACAACTGATCCTGCGGGTCGATCCGAAGAACCGCATCGACATCGACGCCAGGCAGCTGGAAAACGAAGTGATCCAGGCCTGCCGCTCGTGGCAGGACGACTACGCCAGCCTTACCGTCGAAAGCTTCGGCGAAGCCCAGGGCACCAACGTCCTGGCCGACTTCCCGAAAGGCTTCCCGGCCGGCTACCGCGAGCGCTTCGCCGCGCACTCGGCGGTGGTGGACATGCAGCACCTGCTCAACCTGTCGGACAAGAAGCCGCTGGTGATGAGCTTCTACCAGCCGCTGACCCAGACCGGCAAACAGATCCTGCACTGCAAGCTGTACCACGCCGATACCCCTCTGGCCCTGTCCGACGTCTTGCCGATCCTGGAAAACCTCGGCCTGCGCGTGCTCGGCGAGTTCCCGTACCGCCTGCGCCACAGCAATGGCCGCGAGTTCTGGATCCATGACTTCGCCTTCACCTACAGCGAAGGCCTGAGCCTGGATATCCAGCAGCTCAACGACACCCTGCAGGACGCCTTCGTCCACATCGTCAACGGCGACGCCGAGAACGACGCCTTCAACCGCCTGGTGCTGACCGCCGGCCTGCCATGGCGCGACGTTGCCCTGCTGCGTGCCTACGCCCGCTACCTGAAGCAGATCCGCCTGGGCTTCGACCTCGGCTACATCGCCAGCACCCTGAACAACCACACCGACATCGCCCGCGAGCTGACCCGGCTGTTCAAGACCCGCTTCTACCTGGCGCGCAAGCTCACCAGCGAAGACCTCGAAGACAAGCAACAGCGTCTGGAACAGGCGATCCTCACGGCGCTGGACGACGTCCAGGTGCTCAACGAAGACCGCATCCTGCGGCGCTACCTGGACCTGATCAAGGCCACCCTGCGCACCAACTTCTACCAGCCGGACGCCAAGGGCCACAACAAGTCCTACTTCAGCTTCAAGTTCAATCCCAAGCTGATCCCCGAACTGCCCAAGCCGGTACCGCGCTTCGAGATCTTCGTCTACTCGCCACGGGTCGAAGGCGTGCACCTGCGCTTCGGCAACGTCGCCCGCGGCGGCCTGCGCTGGTCGGACCGCGAGGAAGACTTCCGCACCGAAGTCCTGGGCCTGGTAAAAGCCCAGCAGGTGAAGAACTCGGTCATCGTGCCGGTGGGCGCCAAGGGCGGCTTCCTGCCCCGTCGCCTGCCGCTGGGCGGCAGCCGTGACGATATCGCCGCCGAAGGCATCGCCTGCTACCGCATCTTCATCTCCGGCCTGCTCGACATCACCGACAACCTCAAGGACGGCGGCGTCGTGCCACCGGCCAACGTGGTCCGTCACGACGAAGACGACCCGTACCTGGTGGTCGCGGCGGACAAAGGCACCGCCACCTTCTCCGACATCGCCAACGGCATCGCCATCGACTACGGCTTCTGGCTCGGCGACGCCTTCGCCTCCGGCGGTTCCGCCGGCTACGACCACAAGAAGATGGGCATTACTGCCCGTGGCGCCTGGGTTGGCGTGCAGCGGCACTTCCGCGAGCGCGGCATCAACGTGCAGAAGGACAACATCACCGTGGTCGGCATCGGTGATATGGCCGGTGACGTGTTCGGCAACGGTTTGCTGATGTCCGAGACCCTGCAACTGGTCGCGGCCTTCAACCACCTGCACATCTTCATCGACCCGAACCCGGATGCCGCCAGCAGCTTCGCCGAGCGCAAGCGCCTGTTCGACCTGCCGCGTTCGGCCTGGAGCGACTACGACACCAGCATCATGTCCGAGGGTGGCGGCATCTTCCCGCGCAGCGCGAAGAGCATCACCATCACCCCGCAGATGAAGGAACGCTTCGCCATCGAAGCGGACAAGCTGACCCCGACCGAACTGCTCAACGCCCTGCTCAAGGCCCCGGTGGACCTGCTGTGGAACGGCGGTATCGGCACCTACGTCAAGTCCAGCGAAGAAAGCCACGCCGACGTCGGCGACAAGGCCAACGACGCCCTGCGGGTCAACGGTGACGAACTGCGCTGCAAGGTGGTGGGCGAGGGCGGCAACCTGGGCATGACCCAGCTCGGCCGTGTCGAATTCGGTCTCAATGGCGGCGCCACCAACACCGACTTCATCGACAACGCCGGTGGCGTGGACTGCTCCGACCACGAGGTCAACATCAAGATCCTGCTCAACGAGGTTGTGCAGGCCGGCGACATGACCGAGAAGCAGCGCAACCAGCTGCTCGGCAGCATGACCGACGAAGTCGCCACGCTGGTGCTCGGCAACAACTACAAGCAAACCCAGGCCCTGTCCCTGGCCGCACGTCGCGCCAAGGAACGCATTGCCGAATACAAACGCCTCATGGCCGACCTCGAAAGCCGCGGCAAGCTCGATCGCGCGATCGAATTCCTGCCGTCGGAAGAGCAACTGGCCGAACGCATCGCCGCCAACCAGGGCCTCAGCCGTGCGGAACTGTCGGTGCTGATCTCCTACAGCAAGATCGACCTCAAGGAAGCGCTGCTCAAGTCGCTGGTGCCGGACGACGACTACCTCACCCGCGACATGGAGACCGCGTTCCCGCCGTCGCTGGTGCACAAGTTCGCCGACGCCATGCGCCGTCACCGTCTGAAGCGCGAGATCGTCAGCACCCAGATCGCCAACGACCTGGTCAACAACATGGGCATCACCTTCGTCCAGCGGCTCAAGGAGTCCACGGGCATGAGCCCGGCGAACGTGGCCGGGGCCTATGTGATCGTGCGGGACATCTTCCACCTGCCGCACTGGTTCCGTCAGATCGAGGCGCTGGATTACCAGGTGCCTGCGGAAGTGCAGCTCACCCTGATGGACGAACTGATGCGCCTGGGCCGTCGTGCTACGCGCTGGTTCCTGCGTAGCCGTCGTAACGAGCAGGACGCTGGCCGTGACGTCGCCCACTTCGGCCCACAGATCGCTGCGCTGGGCCTGAAGCTCGACGAACTGCTGGAAGGCCCGACCCGTGAGCGGTGGCAGACCCGCTACCAGAGCTTCGTCGAAGCGGGTGTGCCGGAGCTGCTGGCGCGGATGGTGGCCGGTACTACGCACCTGTACACCCTGCTGCCGATCATCGAAGCCTCCGACGTTACCGGCCAGGAGCCGGCGAAGGTGGCCAAGGCGTTCTTCGCAGTGGGTAGTGCGCTGGATCTGACCTGGTACCTGCAGGAGATCAGCAACCTGACCGTGGAAAACAACTGGCAGGCGCTGGCTCGTGAGGCCTTCCGCGACGATATCGATCTGCAGCAGCGGGCGATCACGATTTCCGTATTGCAGATGGCGGATGCGCCGGAGGATATGGATGCGCGGGTGGCGTTGTGGATGGAGCAGCATCGGGTGATGGTGGAGCGGTGGCGGGCGATGCTCGACGACCTGCGTGCCGCGACTGGGACTGACTACGCGATGTATGCGGTGGCTAACCGGGAGTTGGTGGATCTGGCGTTGAGTGGGCAGTCGGCGGTTTTGCCTTCTTGATGTAGTTGTGTGAAATGAAGAGGCCCCGGCAGAGATGTCGGGGCCTTTTCATTTAAGGGGTTCAAGTGTCGTATGGAGGTACAAAACTTCCTCTTGGTCCGGCTTTCTTGTAGGCAATTTCCCAAGCATACTTCCCCGCGTTAGTTCTCGTTGCGCTCCTTGGAAACGCTGCCTAGGCTGCACCGGTCGTTGCATTGCAATGACAGGCTTTGACAGGCCTGAAGACCGCTTTTCGAGGAGACGCCAACCGCTATGGCGGCTGTGCGTGTGGGCGCCTTCGGGCGCGCCAGGTTTTTCTCCTCATGGTCCCTGGTCTGTCAACCCGCGCACAGTTGCCACCTACCTGTTTGACAGCCGGTTCGTGGCACATCCTGTTAGACCGAGGAGAATGTCATGAAGAAGATTGTTCCTGATCCGCCGAGGATCACCACCGTTCATACCCGTTTTAGTGCCTGTAATGACAGTCATAAGCCGTTATTTGCGGTTTGTGAGGGCGTCGATATCGAGGATGCGCTTGTGCATCTTTCCATGACGTTGAGGTCGGCGTTTGAGACCAATGTGCAGGTTTGTGAGCAGGTTGACCGCGGTGTGGGTGGGTTGGCTTGGGCGACTTATCATTCGCTGGAGATTGGGTTGGCGTTGGTGGAGTCGATGTTGGGTGGGTTGGCGGGGGAGGAGGGGCGGAGGGTTAATTAGGGGAGTTGGGCCGTGTGAGCGGCCCATTTTCTTTTTTGGGTTTACTTGATGGCTCGGAGTCAATGGCGCCGGGGTCATCTGAACCGCCGTCCATACATGCTTTAGTCTCCCCGCTGCAGGAGGGATGCCCTGGAAAACCGTTCACGCTGAGTGGCCGTCTCGTCGGTGATATCGGCAAGGTGGTTGCGGGCTTGGCCTAGCTGGCGCTCAACGAGGGGCTGACGAAGCACCATAACGCGGTCTGTGACGATGGACGCAATGTCCAGATTAAGACTACGTTCGGTATGAGCATTACGTTTCCGGTTCACCACGTACCCGATTACTACCTGGGTATTCGGATGAACCGTGACGGTACGTTTGAAGAGATTTACAACGGGCCGGGACATCTCATCCACCAGCAACTGGCTGGACGCAGTCCGACCCGGACCGGGCTGTATGGTGGACTCATGCCGAGGAGGATCGGATGGAACACCGCTGAATATGCATCAGCGCTTGTGATCAGCTCACTCTGGCTCGATGGCTTGCAGCCGTTCCTTGAGCTGTTGGTTTAGTGAGACTCCATTTATACCAGAATGGATTTCCCGGTGGCAGTTTGGGCAGATCGCTCCGACGTACCGTGGATGATCAAGGCCGCCATCGGAAAGGCGATTTACGTGATGGGGTTCCAGATAGGCTTTACCGTCTTTCTTCAAGAACGGGGCTGGCTTCAAGCAGCATTCGCAGACCCCGTCGGCTCGCATCAGTACGTAGTGAGCAACCTTCCGGCTACGCTGGTAAATCTTCCTTGGCGCAGATTGGCCGGGTTCGGTTGTTCCAGGTGTGCAGGCGGCGATTGCTGCCTGTCGGGCAGCTTCCAGCGAACTCGGGAGGTTTGCCTCTTCCTCTATATCAGCTTCGCTGATTTGCTCTGAGCTGCCGTCGCGCACCAATCGGAATACGATGGCCGAACGTTCTTCCTTCAGCTCATCGAGCTGAAGCTCCCGGAAAGTGTCCGCGCAAGAAAACTCTCCTTCGAACCGGTAACCATTGCTTTTACCCAAGGACTTGAAGAGGTAGAGCGCACGCCCAGTCTTCGCATGTTCAGCGATGGCTAGGTTGTTACGGTCGAGGGTCATAGGCCCGCGCTTGCCTTCGCCGGTGTAGAGATACGTTGAATTGTCCTCATCCCACTGGTCGGTGTATCCGTACTGTTTGCCGGTTTCTCCAGAGAAAATGAAAATCGCGGGATAGTTTTTAGATACGGATATTCCGGTGCGGTGGTTGCCGCCAAAAAGGCCGTGTATCTCGGTTTGGCGGTCGTAGGTTGCTCCTACTTGAAACTGTAGGGTTGGCTGAGCTGCATTTCGTGGAAGCTCTGTTACCACGAAGTCACGTTTTTCGAGATAGCTGTTGGTTTGGTAACCGCCTGAAAACAGACTGACCGGAACTCCTGTTGCGAGAGAGACGATTTTCTTCGCTGGATACAGTGTGCCGTCCACATCAATCGCGTAGAGGTGGGACTGGTTTTGTTCCCACGTTTGCCACTCTTGATGGCCTCTGAACTCTGCGTCAAAAACCTGCATGGCGCTGACGATTGCTTCCCTGGATACCGCTTTGATTGCCACGAGTGCAGACCTTTTTCGCTGAGCTGTGTAGGAAATTTCCTATCGTGGCGAAAATGGGTACACGTTTCAATGTGGGTGATGGCTTGGTGCTACTGATTCGGTAGGGGGGAGCAGGGTTTCCGGTGGTTCGACGCGGTGATGATGGTGGAGGCGCTGGCGTAATCGCGGGTGAACCGCACACACATTGGGCTGCGGTGGCGGCTGGTTCGATGGTCTGTCGGTGAAGGTAATAGTGAAGTCACTATTGCGATCGCAGGCTGCAAGGGTTGCGATTGCTTCGGTCGGTTTAACGCTGCATGGGTATCTGGATATCTGGAGTTGATGCGCAGAAATCCTGTCTGCGAGTCAGGTCCGTTATCTGCCTGTGGCTCGTGCTGGATGGTTTTGGGACCGCTAGCGCGGTCCTTCGCGGGCAAGCCACGCTCCTACGGGGGTGGGGCGTGTCGTTACGAGATCTACAGCGGGCGGCGGTGTCATCCGGATTGGAAAAGCGCAGCCCAGCAGGGTAGGGCAGGAAGGCTGCGCTTGCGGAGCCAGTTACTTAAACCGCCGCTCCACCCCCCGCTCCACCAAAATCTTCGCTGAAATCTCCTCCACCGAAAAATGCGTGGAATTGATATGCGGAATATTCTCCCGTCGGAACAGATTCTCCACCTCCCGCACCTCAAACTCGCACTGGGCGAAGCTGGAGTACCGGCTGTTCGGCTTGCGCTCATGCCGAATCGCGGTCAGTCGGTCAGGATCAATCGTCAACCCAAACAGCTTGTTCTGATGCTTTTTCAGCGCCGTCGGCAGCTGCAACCGCTCCATATCGTCCTCAGTGAGGGGATAGTTAGCCGCCCGAATCCCAAACTGCATAGCCATGTACAGACAAGTCGGCGTCTTCCCACACCGCGAAACCCCCACCAGGATCAAGTCGGCCTTGTCATAGTAGTGAGTCCGAGCCCCATCATCGTTATCGAGCGCAAAGTTCACCGCCTCGATCCGCTCCATGTAATTCGAGTTCCCACCGATGGAGTGCGATTTCCCCACGGAATACGACGAATGCGCCGTAAGCTCCTGCTCCAGTGGCGCAAGGAAGGTGGAGAAGATGTCGATCATGAACCCGTTCGAGGTCGCGAGGATCTCCCGAATGTCCTGGTTCACGATGGTATCGAAGATGATCGGCCGCACCCCATCCCGCTCCGCCGCAGCATTGATCTGCTGCACCATCACCCGCGCTTTCTCCACGCTGTCGATGTACGGCCTGGTGAACTTGTTGAACGGAATGTTCTCGAATTGAGCCAGAAGACTCTGCCCGAGGGTCTCCGCCGTGATGCCGGTACCGTCGGAAATGAAGAAGGCAGATCGTTTCATTTGCGCCATGGGCCTTAAGCTGGTGACGATTCTTGGATATGATAGGTTCGGTTTGCCGAACGCCATCGTAACGACATCGTCGGCATTCTCACTTATTTTCCAGGTCCAGGCCACAAGCGCCCGGACGGTCCCATAGGGGATTCGCCGGCGTCCTGAGCTTTTCCAATACAGTTAGTGGAGAGATCACCTTGGTAGAGTACGTAGTTTCCCTCGATAAGCTCGGCGTCCATGATGTGGAGCATGTGGGGGGCAAGAACGCATCCCTGGGCGAGATGATCAGTAACCTCGCGGGCGCCGGCGTATCGGTCCCCGGCGGCTTTGCCACTACGGCTCAGGCGTACCGTGACTTCCTCGAACAGAGCGGCCTGAACGACAAGATCCACGCGGCCCTCGACGCCCTGGACGTGGACGACGTCAACGCCCTGGCCAAGACCGGCGCGCAGATCCGCCAGTGGGTCATGGAAGCCGAATTCCCGGCTCGCCTGGACGCCGAAATCCGCACCGCCTTCGCCGAAATGGCCAACGGCAACGAGAACATGGCCGTGGCCGTGCGTTCCTCCGCCACCGCCGAAGACCTGCCGGACGCGTCCTTCGCCGGCCAGCAGGAAACCTTCCTCAACATCCGCGGCGTGGACAACGTGATCCGCGCTGCCAAGGAAGTCTTCGCCTCCCTCTTCAACGACCGCGCCATTTCCTACCGCGTGCACCAGGGCTTCGACCACAAGCTGGTGGCCCTGTCCGCCGGCGTGCAGCGCATGGTGCGTTCGGAAACCGGAACGGCGGGCGTGATGTTCACCCTCGATACCGAATCCGGCTTCCGCGACGTGGTCTTCATCACCGGTGCCTACGGCCTGGGTGAAACCGTCGTACAAGGCGCGGTCAACCCGGACGAGTTCTACGTCCACAAGAACACCCTCGAAGCCGGCCGCCCGGCCATCCTGCGCCGCAACCTGGGCAGCAAGGCGATCAAGATGGTCTACGGCGACGAAGCCAAGGCCGGTCGTTCGGTCAAGACCGTCGATGTCGACCGCGCCGACCGCGCACGCTTCTGCCTGTCCGACGCCGAAGTCAGCGAGCTGGCCAAGCAGGCGATGATCATCGAGAAGCACTACCAGCGTCCGATGGACATCGAATGGGCCAAAGACGGCGACGACGGCCAGCTGTATATCGTCCAGGCCCGTCCCGAGACCGTGAAGAGCCGTTCCAGCGCCAACGTGATGGAACGCTACCTGCTGAAAGAGAAGGGCACCGTCCTCGTCGAAGGCCGCGCCATCGGCCAGCGCATCGGCGCCGGCAAGGTCCGCGTGATCCACGACGTTTCGGAAATGGACAAGGTCCAGCCAGGCGACGTGCTGGTCTCCGACATGACCGACCCGGACTGGGAACCGGTGATGAAGCGTGCCAGCGCCATCGTCACCAACCGCGGCGGCCGTACCTGCCACGCGGCGATCATCGCCCGTGAGCTGGGTATTCCGGCAGTCGTGGGTTGCGGCAACGCCACCCAGGTCCTGAAAGACGGCCAGGGCGTCACCGTGTCCTGCGCCGAAGGCGACACCGGCTTCATCTTCGAAGGCGAACTGGGCTTCGACGTGCGTCAGAACTCGGTCGACGCCATGCCCGACCTGCCATTCAAGATCATGATGAACGTCGGCAACCCGGACCGCGCCTTCGACTTCGCCCAGCTGCCGAACGCCGGCGTGGGCCTGGCCCGCCTGGAATTCATCATCAACCGCATGATCGGCGTGCACCCGAAGGCACTGCTGAACTACGCGGGCCTGCCGCAAGACCTGAAGGACAGCGTCGACAAGCGCATCGCCGGCTACAACGATCCGGTCGACTTCTATGTCGAGAAGCTGGTCGAGGGCATCAGCACCCTGGCCGCTGCGTTCTGGCCGAAAAAGGTCATCGTGCGTCTGTCGGACTTCAAGTCCAACGAATACGCCAACCTGATCGGCGGCAAGCTGTACGAACCGGAAGAAGAGAACCCGATGCTGGGCTTCCGCGGTGCGTCGCGCTACATCAGCGAGTCGTTCCGTGACTGCTTCGAGCTGGAGTGCCGCGCGCTGAAGCGTGTGCGCAACGAGATGGGCCTGACCAACGTCGAGATCATGGTGCCGTTCGTGCGTACCCTGGGCGAAGCCAGCCAGGTGGTCGACCTGCTGGCCGAGAACGGCCTGGGCCGTGGCGTGAATGGCCTGCGCGTGATCATGATGTGTGAACTGCCGTCCAACGCCATCCTGGCGGACGAGTTCCTGGAGTACTTCGACGGCTTCTCCATCGGCTCCAACGACCTGACCCAGCTGACCCTGGGCCTGGACCGTGACTCGGGGATCATCGCCCACCTGTTCGACGAGCGTAATCCTGCGGTGAAGAAGCTGCTGGCCAACGCCATCCAGGCGTGCAACAAGGCGGGCAAGTACATTGGTATCTGCGGCCAGGGTCCTTCGGACCATCCGGACCTGGCCAAATGGCTGATGGAGCAGGGCATCGAGAGCGTTTCGCTGAACCCCGACTCCGTGCTGGAGACCTGGTTCTTCCTGGCCGAAGGCCAGGGCGCGGCCTGATCCGCTAGACACGCGACGTTCGTCGTCCGCGGACGGCGAACGTCGCGACGCTTTTATCCAGGGCGTGTCCAATGAGTGGACGCGCCCTTTTTCGTACAAGAAACCTATGCAAAGCAGCAGCAACCTGTTTCCCGTCGCCCTGCTCAGGGCCGAACGTTGTGGTGACCTGAGCGAGGACGTCTACCGCCTGAAGGCCGGCAACAGCCCCGACCCGAGCGTCGAGCTGGCGCTGACCCGCCTTGGCCTGGCCGATCAGGACGCGGCCCGGGGCGTGCCGGTGATCCTTCTGCACGGCAGCTTCTCCAACCGCCGTTTCTGGTTCTCGCCCAAGGGCGTTGGCCTTGGCGCCCATCTGGCGCGGGCCGGCTTCGATGTGTGGATTGCGGAAATGCGCGGCCACGGCCTGTCGCCGCGCAACCGCAACTACAACAACAACCGTGTCGCCGACTATGCGGGCTACGACCTGCCGGCGATCGCCGCTTTCGTCCACGAACAGACCGGCCAGCCGGCGCACTGGCTCGGCCACTCCCTGGGCGGCACCACCCTGGCGGCCGCGCTGGGCGGGCGCTACCTGGACGAGGACCTGATCGCCAGCGCGGCGTTCTTCGGCACCCAGGTCAGCCGTACCTACTGGCCGCTGAAGATCCCGCCGGTGGAGTGGGGAGGTCGCCTGCTGCTCAAGCGCTTCCCGCATATTTCCGGCTCGCGGCTCAAGCGCGGCCCGGAAGACGAGCCGATCGGCCTGGCCATCGAAAGCATGCGCTGGTTCGGCCTGTTCGGGCGTTTCGGTGAAAAGGACCGCGATTGGTGGGCTGGCCTGGCCGAGGTGCGGGTGCCGGTGTTGTGCGTCGCCGGGGCTGGCGATTTCCAGGATCCGGCCTGGGCCTGTCGCAAGCTGTTCGAGCAGATCGGCAGTGACGACAAGCGTTTCCTCAAGCTCGGCGTGCAAGACGGATTCGACAACTTCGGCCATGTGGATATGCTGGTCAGCAAGCCCGCGCAGACTCAGGTCTGGCCGTTGGTGGAGCGTTGGCTGCGGGATCCGCTGGCGATGGTCGAGCGGCCGGCGGCGTCGGACGTTTCGCCGGAGCCGGTTAGCGGCTAAGATGTGACGTTTTTCGGAATTCTGGTCATTTCCTGTTTCTGAGCCTTTGACATGTTCGTTGCCCTTGAACGCCTCATCAATCTGCACGACGGCTACCGCAAGTCCTTCCGGGTCAGCGGCCAGTCGCTGTTGCTATTGGTGGTGGACAACCGGCCGGTGCTGATCGAGGATCGCTGCCCGCACCAGGGCGCGCCGCTGGCTGCGGCCACGCTGGAGGGCGACGTGCTGCGTTGCCCACGGCACGGCCTGACCTTCAGCCTGTCCTCGGGGAGGGCGCTGCAGCCTGGGTGTGCAGGGTTGAACCTGTTCAAGCTGGCGTACGAGGGTGACCGCATTGGCATCGACGTGTAGCCTGAATCAGGCCTAAAGCCGTATTGTCAGCTTTCGTCCCTTTGAGTGATCGTGAATTCCGACAACCCATTTCTTGGTCTGACAGGAGTTTCCCATGCATTACGTAACGCCCGATCTGTGCGACGCCTACCCTGAACTGGTGCAGGTGCTGGAGCCGATGTTCAGCAACTTCGGCGGTCGTGATTCGTTTGGCGGCGAAATCGTCACCATCAAGTGCTTCGAGGACAACTCGCTGGTCAAGGAGCAGGTCGAGCTCGACGGCAAGGGCAAGGTCCTGGTGGTGGACGGCGGCGGTTCGCTGCGCCGCGCGCTGCTGGGCGACATGCTGGCCGAGAAGGCGGCGAAGAATGGCTGGGAAGGCCTGGTGATCTATGGTTGCGTGCGTGATGTCGATGTCCTGGTGCAGACCGACGTCGGCGTGCAGGCCCTGGCCAGCCACCCGATGAAGACCGACAAGCGCGGCATCGGCGACCTCAATGTCGCGGTGACCTTCGCTGGTGTCACTTTCCACCCCGGGCAGTACGTGTACGCGGACAACAATGGCGTGATCATCTCGCCGAAGCCGCTGACGATGCCCGAGTAATCCCGTAGACAGGACGATGGAGTAAGGATGTTCGAGGAAGACAACGCGCAGTGGGGGCTGGTCCATGCCCTGGTGCTTGATGGCAGGGGCGGTGCGCGTCCTATCGCTCGGACTGAACTCGATGCCCTGGTCCTGCAGCCGGAGGAAAGCCTCTGGCTGCACTGGGACCGCGGTCATCCGCAGACCCAGACCTGGCTGCGTCAGGACAGTGGTCTCAACGAATTCTCCTGCGACCTGCTGCTGGAGGAAAACACCCGCCCGCGCATGCTGCCGTTGCCGGATGCGCAGATGCTGCTGTTCCTGCGTGGGGTCAACCTTAATCCCGGTGCCGAGCCCGAAGACATGGTTTCGGTGCGGATCTTTGCCGAGGCGCAGCGGGTGATTTCCCTGCGGCTGCGGCCGTTGCGGGCTACTGACGAACTGCTCCAGCAACTGGACGAGGGCCACGGTCCCCGTACGGCGTCGGAATTGCTGCTGAGTCTGGCGCAGTTGCTGACGGACAAGGTGCAGGCGGTCGTCAGTGATCTTTCCGAACTGGTCGATGACGAGGAAGAAAAACTCGAAGCCGACGAGCGCTATACCCCGGAGCATGGTGCGCTGCAGCAGATGCGTCGGCGTGCGGCCGGGTTGCGCCGGTTCCTGGCGCCGCAGCGGGAAATCTACGCGCAACTGGCGCGCAATAAGTGGCCGTGGTTCTGCGAGGACGATGCGGACTACTGGAACGAGCTGAACAACAGCCTGATCCGCTATCTGGAAGAGCTGGAGCTGACTCGCGAGCGGGTAGCGCTGGTGCTGGAAAGTGAGGATCGCCGTCTTAATGAGCGGATGAACCGGACGATGTACCGGTTCGGCATCATTACCTGCATCTTTTTGCCGATGAGCTTCGTTACCGGGTTGCTGGGCATCAATGTCGGCGGGATTCCCGGTTCTGGCAGTCCGTACGGCTTCCTTTATGCCAGCCTGCTGGTGGTAGGCCTGGCCCTTGGTCAATGGTGGCTGTTCCGCCGCCTGCGCTGGGTCTGATCCATGTTGCTCGAAGCACGCCGCGGAACCTGTGGGAGCCGGCTTGCCAGCGATTGCGATGGTAAATCCACTGCTGCAATCGCTGGCAAGCCAGCTCCCACAGGGATTGTGGTCAGCCCTGAATCGGGGTTGAACTTGTCCCTTTTACCCGTGCGAATTGTTCATGTGACCCATGGCACGACCGTCTCGTCTTTGACAGACATTGCGCGAGGTGCCCATGCACGATCCCTTTGAACAATCCCTGCGAGACATGCTCAACGCGTCGCCGTCCGGCCAGGACCGCGACGATGACGCCGCCCTCGGGCGTGTCCTCAAGACCGCCAACCGCCAGGTTGGTGCCAGCGATATGTTCAGCCTGCTTGGCCGTTGGGGCCAGGCGCTGATGATCGCTCTCAACAATGGCTCGGCGCATGTTGCGCCGGTTCGCCGCAACGCTTCCAAAGCTGATAAGGCCGATTGAATATGGAACTTGATCTCTGGACCCAGAGCATGGTCACCGCAATGACTGCGTTGTGGACCAAAGTCGCGAATTTCATCCCGAACCTGTTCGTGGCACTGGTCCTGGTGTTGCTCGGCTTCGTCGTCGCCAAGCTGCTGGACACCTTGTTGTCCAAGCTGTTGGCCAAATTCGGCCTCGACCGGCTGATGGCCGGCACCGGCCTGACCAAGATGCTCAGCCGCGTCGGCATCCAGGTGCCGATCTCGACGCTGATCGGCAAGATCGTCTACTGGTTCGTCCTGCTGGTGTTCCTCGTTTCCGCCGCCGAATCCCTCGGCCTTGAGCGGGTGTCTGCCACCCTCGACATGCTCGCCCTGTACCTGCCGAAGGTGTTCGGCGCAGCGCTGGTGCTGCTGGCCGGCGTACTGCTGGCCCAGGTCGCCAACGGCCTGACCCGGGGTGCCGCCGAAGGCATCGGCCTGGAATATGCCGCCGGCGTCGGCCGCATCGTCCAGGGCCTGGTGATCATCATCAGTATCTCGGTGGCCATCAGCCAGCTCGAAATCAAGACCGACCTGCTCAACCATGTGATTGTCATCGGGTTGATTACCGTTGGTCTGGCCGTTGCCTTGGCCATGGGCCTGGGCAGCCGGGAAATCGCCGGGCAGATCATTGCCGGCATCTACGTGCGTGAGCTGTACCAGGTGGGCCAGGAAGTGCGAATTGGCGACGTCGAAGGCCAGATCGAAGAGATCGGCACGGTGAAGACCGTGGTGCTGACCGATGAGGGCGACCTGGTGTCGCTGTCCAACCGCACGTTGCTGGAGCAGCGGGTCAGTAGCCGCTGACTGGGCAAATCCTGCTAATGTATGCCGCCGCAAAATCGCCCCTCTCGGGCGAGCGGCGACGAATACCTGACTGCCGGCCTGATTTGTTTTGAATAAAGTCACCTCGCTGCCCATGCGTTACGACCCCCGCGAACTCACCGATGAGGAGTTGGTGGCGCGTTCGCATGAGGAGCTTTTCCATGTCACCCGCGCCTATGAAGAACTCATGCGGCGCTATCAGCGCACCCTTTTTAACGTTTGCTCACGTTATCTTGGGAACGATCGCGATGCCGACGATGTCTGTCAGGAGGTGATGCTGAAGGTGCTCTACGGTCTGAAGAACTTCGAGGGCAAATCCAAGTTCAAGACCTGGCTCTACAGCATCACCTATAACGAGTGCATCACCCAGTACCGCAAGGAGCGACGCAAGCGTCGGTTGATGGACGCCCTGAGTCTCGACCCTGTAGAGGAAGCTTCTGAAGAGAAGTCGCCGAAGCCGGAAGAGAAAGGAGGGCTGGACAGGTGGCTGGTTCATGTGAACCCCATTGACCGTGAAATCCTGGTGCTACGATTTGTCGCAGAGCTGGAATTTCAGGAAATTGCCGACATCATGCATATGGGCTTGAGTGCGACGAAAATGCGCTACAAGCGTGCGCTAGACAAGCTGCGCGAGAAATTTTCGGGCCAGATTGAAACTTAGCTGGTCGGAAATTTCTCTAACCACTCGGTGAGTTCTGCTAAACTTGCCGACGAGTTGTCCCCCGGAAAAGGGTTGGGGACTGCTTAACAATCACCAGATGGGGATTTAACGGATGAAATTGAAAAACACCTTGGGCTTGGCCATTGGTTCTCTTGTTGCCGCAACTTCCTTCGGCGCACTGGCACAAGGCCAAGGCGCGGTTGAGATTGAAGGCTTCGCTAAGAAAGAGTTCTTCGACAGTCAGCGCGACTTCAAAAACAACGGCAACCTGTTCGGCGGCTCGATTGGTTACTTCCTGACCGACGACGTCGAACTGCGCCTGGGCTACGACGAAGTTCACAACGCTCGTGGCGAAGATGGCAAGAACATCAAGGGCTCGAACACCGCCCTGGACGCTCTGTACCACTTCAACAACCCAGGCGACATGCTGCGCCCTTACGTCTCTGCCGGTTTCTCGGACCAGAGCATCGGCCAGACCGGCCGCGGTGGTCGTAACGGTTCCACCTTCGCCAACCTGGGCGCTGGTGCCAAGTTGTACTTCACCGACAACTTCTACGCTCGTGCTGGCGTTGAAGCCCAGTACAACATCGACCAAGGTGACACCGAGTGGGCACCTAGCGTCGGTATCGGCGTAAACTTCGGTGGTGGTGGCAAGGCCGCTCCTGCTCCAGCACCAGCTCCAGTAGCTGAAGTCTGCTCGGACAGCGACAACGACGGCGTCTGCGACAACGTCGACAAGTGCCCGAACACCCCAGCCAACGTTACCGTTGACGCTGATGGCTGCCCGGCTGTTGCCGAAGTCGTTCGCGTTGAGCTGGACGTCAAGTTCGACTTCGACAAGTCGGTCGTCAAGCCAAACAGCTACGGCGACATCAAGAACCTGGCTGACTTCATGAAGCAGTACCCACAAACCACCACCACCGTTGAAGGTCACACCGACTCCGTTGGTACCGACGCTTACAACCAGAAGCTGTCCCAGCGTCGTGCTGACGCTGTGAAGAACGTTCTGACCAACCAGTACGGTGTTCAGTCGAACCGCGTTCAGTCGGTTGGCTACGGTGAGTCCCGTCCGGTTGCTGACAACGCCACCGAAGCTGGTCGCGCTGTCAACCGTCGCGTTGAAGCTCAAGTAGAAGCCCAAGCCAAGTAATTGGTCTGAGCGCTACTGAAAAGCCCGGCTTCGGCCGGGCTTTTCTTTGCCTGCGATTTGTCGCTCAGCCCTTGAGCAGGACGATCAGCAGCACCAGGTTGAGCAGCAGCGAAACCAGGGCCAGGCCGCGCCAGGTCTTCAGTGGCTCTCGCTCCAGCAACGGGCGCGGGCGCAGTGCCAGGGGCTGCTGTTCGCCCTGTTCCAGCAACAACAGCCATTGTTCTGCGGTCTCGAAGCGCTGGTCGGCTTCGCGTGCCAGCGCCTGGGCCAGGTTGCACTCAAGCCATTGCGGCACGTCCGGCCGCAGCCGGGCGAGGCTCACCGGGTTGCCGAAACGCGGGCGCTGGAAGGCCTCGATCTCGCCATAGGGGTATTCCCCGGTCAGCAGCCAGAACAGTGTGACGCCCAGGGCGTAGAGATCCTGTCGCGGCGAAGGCGGCTCGCCCTTGAAGGCTTCCGGCGCGATGAATGACGGGGTACCGGGCAACTCGTGTGCGCGGTCTTCGGAGAGGCCGGGGCAGTAGGCGAGACCGAAGTCCAGCAGGCGTAGCTGGCCGTCGGGCCCCAGGTGCAGGTTTTCCGGCTTGATATCGCGGTGCAGGATATTGCGCCGATGCAGCATGCCCACGGCACGCAGGCTTTGCCGGGCGATATCCAGCCATTGCGGCAGTGAAAGCGGCCCATGGCGGGCGAAGTGCTCGGCCAGGGTCGCTCCGGGGTATTCACGCATCAGGTAGTACAGGTGCTGGCGCTGATTGCCGGGATGGACTTCCGGGAAGCAGCGTCCGGCCATTCGGCGCAGAAACCATTCTTCCATCAGCAGTTGCTGTTGCGCGGCGCTGTCCTGTTCGCGCCCGGGTGGCAGGGTCTTGAGCAGCCAAGGCTGTTGCTCACGGTCGCGTACGCGATAACGCAGCGATTGCTGGCTGTGGCCGAGCAGGGTTTCCACCTGCCAGCCCTCGAACGCCTGGCCCGGACGCAGGGGTGGTGGCAGAGGCCATTGGCGCAATTGCGCCAGGGTGTCGCCGAGACTGGCCGTACCCGGTTCCTCGACCCGTACCAGCACTGCACTGGCATTGTCCTGGCTGCCGGCCAGGTGGGCCATGCGCACCAGCGTGGCCGCGGCCTGATCGAGATCCGGGTGATCGCGCAGGACCCCGGCGATCTCGCGCTCGTCGAGCGCGCACCAGATCCCGTCGCTCAGCAGAACGAAGCTTTCGCCGGGCTGCAACTCGCCTTCCTGGTAATCCACCAGCAGGTGTTCGTCCAGGCCCAGCGCCCGCTTGAGCACATGTTGCATGCCGGGCTGGTCCCAGACGTGGTCCTGACTGATGCGTTGCAGCCGTGTGTCGTGCCAGCGATAGACCCGGCAATCGCCAACATGCGCCAAGGTGAAGCGCTGGCCGCGCAGAACCAGCGCACTGACGGTAGTCAGCAGCGGTTGGCCGCCGCCATTGGCGCGCAGCCAGCGGTTCTGCGCCAGCAGCAGGCGATCGAGGGCCTGAGCCACGCCCCAGGTCGGCGGCGTGGCGTAGTAGTCCATGGCCAGCGCCTGCAGGCTGGCCCGCGCGGCCAGCCCGCCATCGGCGCACTGGCTGACCCCGTCGGCGAGGGCGAACAAGTAGCCCTTGCTCGCCGCCAGTTCCTGCGCAGGGGTGACCAGGCGCGTGGCGTCCTGGTTTTCCTCCCGCGGACCGCAGGCACTGGCCTGGGCGAAGCTCAGGCGCAGGCTCATCAGACCCGCGCCGCGGTCACGGCCGCCGAGCCCCAGGTGGTGCGCCAGCGACGCTTGACCCCGTGCAGGCCGAACCAGGCCAGCACGCCGAGACTGGCGAACAGCCACAGACCAAGCTGGTAGTCGCCGCTGTATTGCTTGATGGTGCCCAGGCCCGCAGCCAGCAGGAAGCCGCCGATGCCGCCGGCCATGCCGATCAGGCCGGTCATCACCCCGATTTCCTGGCGGAAACGCTGCGGTACCAGCTGGAACACTGCGCCGTTGCCCGCACCGAGGCCGAGCATGGCGCTGACGAACAGTCCCAGCGCCGCCACCGAACTGGGCAGGTTGAAACCGACGGCGGCGATGCAGATCGCCGCCACGCTGTACATCGCCAGCAAGGTGCGGATGCCGCCGAAACGGTCGGCCAGGGCGCCGCCCAGGGGGCGCATCAGGCTGCCGGCGAAGACACAGGCGGCGGTGTAGTAGCCGGCCGTGACCGGGTTCAGGCCGTACTGGTCGTTGAAATAGCCGGGCAGGGCGCTGGCCAGGCCGATGAAACCGCCGAAGGTGACGCTGTAGAAGAACATGAACCACCAGCTGTCGCGGTCACCGAGGGCCTTGAGGTAGTCAGCCATGGCCTTGGGCTTGGGCCGTTGCGGGGCATTGCGGGCGAGCAGGGCGAACAGTGCCAGGGTCAGCAGCAGTGGCAGTACGGCGAGGCCGAAGACGTTATTCCAGCCGTACGCGGCAGCCAGCACCGGGGCGAGCAGGGCGGCGAACACCGTGCCGGAGTTGCCGGCACCGGCGATGCCCATGGCCTTGCCCTGGTGCTGCGGCGGATACCACTGCGAGGCCAGCGGCAGGGACACGGCGAACGACGCCCCGGCAACGCCGAGGAACACGCCCAGCAGCAGGGCCTGCGGATAACTGTGCACCCCCAGCTTCCAGGCGCAGAACAGGGCGACGATGACGATCACCTGACCGATCAGGCCGGCGGTCTTCGGCGACAGGCGATCCACCAGGATGCCCATGACGAAGCGCAGCACCGCGCCGGCGAGGATGGGCGTGGCCACCATCAGCCCGCGTTGTTGGGTGGTGAGTTGCAGGTCGGTGGCGATCTGTACCGCCAGCGGGCCGAGCAGGTACCAGACCATGAAGCTCAGATCGAAATAGAGGAAGGCGGCGAACAGGGTCGGGACATGCCCGGATTTCCAGAAGCTCGTATTCATTGGACACCTCACGGGGGCTGAAACAAAAAGACGCCGCTTCCCGGCTCGCAGTGGGCGAGGGGGAGAGCGACGTCTTTGTCGAGGGAATGTGGGGCAACCGCCGTTGGCTACCGGGGAAGTCAAAGCAATAGCTGGGCCAGATGTGCCTGCCGTTCGCTTGTAGGAGCTGGCTCAGCCCAGCATTTCACTCATGGCAATGATCTGCTCCGCCACCTGAATCAGCTTCTGCTGCTTGCTCATGGCCTGCCGCCGCATCAGGGTGTAGGCCTGTTCCTCATCGCATTGGCGCATCTTCATCAGCATGCCCTTGGCCAGCTCGATGCGCTTGCGCTCCGCCAGTTGCTGGTCCCGGGCATGAAGCTGGGCCTTGAGCGCCTGGTCGCTTTCGAAGCGAGCCATGGCCACGTCGAGGATCGGCTGCAGGCGCCGGGCATGGATGCCCTCGACGATATAGGCACTGACCCCGGCCTGGATCGCCTGGCGCATCACCCCCGGATCATGCTCGTCGGTAAACATCACGATCGGTCGCGGAAGGTCGCGACTTACCAGTACCACCTGATCCATCACATCGCGCCCGGGTGACTCGGTATCGATCAGGATCACGTCCGGCCGCACCGTCTCGACGCGCGCCGGCAGGTCGATGGTCAGGCCCGAAGCCTCGATCACCTCGAAACCGGCCTCCACCAGAGCCGCGTGCAGGCGCCCTACCTTTTTCTCGGTGTCGTCGATCAACAGGATTCGCAACATCTGGGCAACTCCCGTCAAGCGTCGGACAAGGCATGCAGGCGAAACCCGTGGGCATAGCCACGGGGATCGCTGCCATCCCAGACCGATCCGTCGATCAGTTGGCTGCTGCGCATCGAGGCCAGCGGGCAGTCGATGCCCAGGCTGGTGGCGGCGTCGCGGTACAGGCCCAGCTGCTGGACCTGTCGCGCCACCGCGAGGTAGTCCGGGTCTTCACGCAGCAGGCCCCAGCGACGGAACTGGGTCATGAACCACATGCCGTCTGACAGGTACGGCACCGTGGCCTTGCCGTCGTCGAACAGGCTCAGGCCGTGGGGATCGTGCCAGCGATTGCCCAGGCCATCTTCGTAGTCGCCGAGCATGCGCGGCTCGATGGCCGCCAGTGGCGCGTCGAGGTAGTTGGCCGCGCTGAGCAACTGCGCGGTGGCTCGGCGGTTTTCCACGCTGGCCTCGATGAAGCGGCTCGCTGCCAGTACCGAGACCACCAAGGCCCGTGCACTGTTCGGACACTGCTGTACGAACTGGCTGTTGCTGGCGAGGACCTTTTCCGGATGATCCGGCCAGATCGACTGGCTGGTGGCCAGGGTAAAGCCCATGCCCTGGTTCACCGCGTCCGCCGACCAGGGTTCGCCGACACAGAAACCGTCGATGCGCCCGGCCCGCAGGTGGTCGAGCATCTGCGCGGGCGGGACCACCACGCTGTCGACGTCGTGCAGGGGATGGATGCCCTGGCTGGCGAGCCAGTAATACAGCCACATGGCGTGGGTGCCGGTGGGGAAAGTCTGAGCGAAGGTCAGTTTTGTCCCGCTTTGGTGCACATGCCGCTGCAGTGCTTCGGGATTGGTCACGCCTTGGGCCTGCAAATCCGGCGACAGGTTGATGGCCTGACCGTTGTGGTTCAGGCCCATCAGCACGGCCATTGGTGTCGGCGCCACGCCGATCCCCAGGTGTACCGCGTAGGCCAGGCCGTACAGGCAGTGGGCGGCATCCAGCTCGCCGCTGAGCAGGCCGTCGCGCAGGCCGGCCCAGGAGCTTTGCCGCTTGAGGTTCAGGGTCAGGCCGTGGGGCTGGGCGAAGCCCTGGGTCGCCGCCACCACCAGTGGGGCGCAGTCGCTCAGGGCCATGAAGCCGATGTTCAGGCTGGTCTTTTCCGGCGCATCGCTGCCGTGCAGCCAGGCCAGGGGGGAAGGGGAAAGGTCTGTCATCACGGTCAACTCTGGATAGCCCAAACCCTGTGGGAGCGAGCTTGCTCGCGAACGGCGGCGAAGCCGTCGTAAAACCTGAGCCCCGGGCTTACCAGGCACACCGCGGATTCAGGGTTTGTGGCCGCTTCACGTCCATTCGCGAGCAAGCTCGCTCCCACAAGGCGTCTTGTTCATGGGGCGATCCAAGCAACCCATATGCCAAGCCCCTGTCGCCGCAACCCCGGGCTGGCTATAATCGCCCCCTCTTCAAACTCCTGAGCCAAGCCCGCCCATGTATAACCTGGCCCGCCAGCTGTTGTTCAAACTGTCACCGGAAACCTCCCACGACCTGTCGCTCGACCTGATCGGCGCCGGTGGCCGTCTGGGCCTCAACGGACTGTTGACCAAGGCTCCGACGCGTCTGCCGGTCACCGTCATGGGCCTGGAGTTCCCCAACCCGGTAGGCCTGGCAGCGGGACTGGACAAGAACGGTGCGGCCATCGACGGTTTCGGCCAGCTGGGCTTCGGCTTCGTCGAGATCGGCACCGTGACCCCGCGTCCGCAGCCGGGCAACCCCAAGCCGCGCATCTTCCGCCTGCCGGAAGCCGAGGCGATCATCAACCGCATGGGCTTCAACAACCTCGGCGTCGACAACTTGCTCAACCGCGTGCGGGCGTCGAACTACAAGGGCGTGCTGGGCATCAACATCGGCAAGAACTTCGACACCCCGGTCGAGCGCGCCGTCGACGACTACCTGATCTGCCTGGAGAAGGTCTACACCCACGCCAGCTACATCACCGTCAACGTCAGCTCGCCCAACACCCCGGGCCTGCGCAGCTTGCAGTTCGGCGACTCGCTCAAGCAACTGCTCGACGCCCTGGCGGTACGCCGCGAGGCGCTGGCCCAGGCCCACGGCAAGCGCGTCCCGCTGGCGATCAAGATCGCCCCGGACATGACCGACGAGGAAACTGTGCTGGTGGCTTCGGCGCTGCAGGAGTCGGGCATGGACGCAGTGATCGCGACCAACACCACCCTCAGCCGCGAAGGCGTCGAAGGCCTCAGCCATGCCGACGAGGCCGGTGGACTGTCCGGTGCGCCGGTGCGTGAGAAGAGCACCCACACCGTCAAGGTACTGGCGGGTGAACTGGCCGGGCGCATGCCGATCATCGCTGCAGGCGGCATCACCGAAGGCCGTCACGCCGCCGAGAAGATCGCTGCGGGTGCGAGCCTGGTGCAGATCTACTCCGGCTTCATCTATAAAGGCCCGGCACTGATCCGCGAGGCGGTGGACGCCATCGCCGCCATGCCGAATCGCTGAAACCCGGACATAAAAAAGGGCCCCTTCAAGGGGCCCCCTGGGCCGAAGCCCGCCGCCCGGATAGGGCGCGCATGTGAAACGGTTATTCGGTTGAAGCTCCTCGATCAGCCAACGGCGTGAACTTCGTTGAGTCTATGGATACCAGCGGTGCCGGTCATTCCATCCCAGTTGTCGCCCCGTCCTTCACGCCAGCCATTGATCCATGCCTGGCGCACGGACGGCAGGGTGAAGGGGCAAAGCTCGCGGGATTTGCCGGTGACTCCGTATTGGTAGCCACGTGAAAATGCTCTTTCCAACGGATCACGCTTAAGTCTTCTCATAGGGTACTGCCCTCATTTGTTGACTGTAATGTCCCGTCGGCCTCGTGTGAGGCCGGGCAGATTCGTTCTGCCGGTGGTGCGCCCGCTGCCGGCGTCGCGGGCTGAAGTGTCGTACCGTTGCGGTCACGACCTGATTAGAGTTCTAACCAATGGTGACGGACGTGTGAACAAACGTTTTGTCATAAGCACGTAACCTTTCCATGAGTGAGAGGATAAGTAAAAAATTGCTTCAGAACTGGAGCCCGGGTAAAGCCAGCTATCATCAGGATTTGCCCGGCCTGTAGAGCAAAAAGCCATCGCCGAGACCGTTTCCCGGCGCGTGCGAATAAATCGACGAAGGGTCGCTTTTTATCCCTTCAGCAGCAGAATTTTTCATTCTGCCCGACGATCAAAACCTCTTTGCCTCCCGCGAAAGGTTCTCGGCGGGCGGCCCGGCACGCAATGTCGTGCCACTCGGGGGCTTGCCGAAGGCACCCGATCAAACTTCGAAGGGCGATGCGCTCGCTTCTTCACTACAAGGCTGGATGACACATGTCGGACCGTTTCGAACTCTACCTTACCTGTCCCAAGGGCCTGGAAGGCCTGCTCGCCGATGAGGCCCGCGGCCTCGGCCTGGAGGAGGTGCGCGAGCACACCTCGGCCCTGCGCGGCTCGGCCGACATGGAAACCGCCTACCGCCTCTGCCTTTGGTCGCGCCTGGCCAACCGCGTGCTGCTGGTGCTCAAGCGCTTCAACATGAAGAACGCCGACGACCTCTACGACGGTGTCCACGATGTCGACTGGGCGGAACACCTGGACGCCGCCGGCACCCTGGCGGTGGAGTTCAGCGGCCATGGCTCGGGCATCGACAACACCCACTTCGGTGCCCTCAAGGTCAAGGACGCCATCGTCGACAAGCTGCGCAACGCCAAGGGCGAGCGCCCGTCGATCGACAAGCTCAACCCCGACCTGCGCGTGCACCTGCGCCTGGAGCGTGGCGAGGCGATCCTTTCCCTCGACCTCTCCGGGCACAGCCTGCACCAGCGCGGCTACCGCCTGCAGCAGGGGGCCGCACCACTCAAGGAAAACCTCGCCGCCGCCGTGCTGATCCGTGCCGGCTGGCCGCGCATCGCCGCCGAAGGCGGGGCCCTGGCTGACCCGATGTGCGGTGTGGGGACCTTCCTCGTCGAGGCGGCGATGATCGCCGCTGACATCGCACCGAACCTCAAGCGCGAGCGCTGGGGCTTCACTTCCTGGCTCGGCCATGTACCGGCGCTGTGGCGCAAGGTCCACGACGAAGCCAAGGCCCGCGCCGAAGCCGGCCTGGCCAAGCCACCACTGTGGATCCGCGGTTATGAAGCCGACCCGCGGCTGATTCAGCCAGGGCGCAACAACGTCGAGCGCGCCGGTCTCAGCGACTGGGTGAAGATCTACCAGGGCGAGGTCGGCACCTTCGAGCCGCGCCCGGACCAGAACCAGAAAGGCCTGGTGATCAGCAACCCGCCTTACGGCGAGCGTCTCGGTGACGAAGCCAGCCTGCTGTACCTCTACCAGAACCTCGGCGAGCGCCTGCGCCAGGCCTGCCTCGGCTGGGAGGCGGCGGTGTTCACCGGCGCCCCGGACCTGGGCAAGCGCATGGGCATCCGCAGCCACAAGCAATACGCCTTCTGGAACGGCGCGCTGCCGTGCAAGCTGCTGTTGATCAAGGTGCAACCGGACCAGTTCGTCACCGGCGAGCGTCGCTCCGCAGAGCGCAACCAGGACGATGATCGCCCGGTTCAGGCCGTCGCGGCCGAGCCCGCGCGGCTCAGCGAAGGCGGGCAGATGTTCGCCAACCGCCTGCAGAAAAACCTCAAGCAACTGGGCAAGTGGGCCAAGCGCGAGCACATCACCTGCTACCGCCTGTATGACGCCGACATGCCTGAATACGCGCTGGCCGTCGACCTGTACCAAGGCTGGGTGCATGTGCAGGAATACGCGGCACCGCGCTCGGTCGATCCGGAAAAGGCCCAGGCCCGCCTGTTCGATGCCCTGGCCGCGATTCCCCAGGCGCTGGGCGTGGACCAGAGCAAAGTGGTGGTCAAGCGTCGCGAGCGTCAGAGCGGCACTCGCCAGTACGAGCGACAGAACAGCCAGGGGCAGTTCATGGAGGTCAGCGAAGGCGGTGTGAAGCTGCTGGTCAACCTCACCGACTACCTCGACACCGGTCTGTTCCTCGACCACCGCCCGATGCGCATGCGCATTCAGCGCGAGGCCGCGGGCAAGCGTTTCCTCAACCTGTTCTGCTACACCGCCACGGCCAGCGTCCATGCAGCCAAGGGCGGAGCGCGCAGCACCACCAGCGTCGACCTGTCGAAGACCTACCTGGACTGGGCGCGGCGCAACCTGTCGCTCAACGGCTTCTCCGACAAGAACCGCCTGGAGCAGGGCGACGTCATGGCGTGGCTGCAGGGCAACCGCGACCAGTTCGACCTGATCTTCATCGACCCGCCGACCTTCTCCAACTCCAAGCGCATGGAAGGGGTGTTCGACGTGCAGCGCGACCATGTGCAACTGCTCGACCTGGCGGTTGCACGCCTGGCCCCGGGCGGCGTGTTGTACTTCTCCAACAACTTCCGCAAGTTCCAGCTCGACGAGCACCTGCAGGAGCGCTACGCCATCGAAGAAATCAGTGCCAGCACCCTGGATCCTGATTTCGCCCGCAACAGCAAGATCCATCGCGCCTGGCGCATCCAGGCACGGTGAGATAAATGACGCATTCCTGGCTCTCTCGGTCGTGGCTACTGGCTATTATTGAAGAGAGCCGTGAGTGCCGTCACTGGCCGGCGTCGTGAGTGTTTGCCCATGTCGAAGCCTGTCCAGCGCCCGAAGATGCTCGGTTTCATCAGTGAAGAAGTCTCCGCCTGGCTGGTCGCCTTCGTTACCCTGGTGGCCGGCGGCCTGCTGACTGCCTTGCTCGCCCTTGCGGCGTACAAGTTGTATCAACAGCAACTGGCGCAACGTTTCGAGCTGCTGGCCAACGAACGTTACAGCCGCATCGAAGAACGCCTGCAGGACCAGATGCAACGTCTGGACGGACTGCGGCGGTTTTTCGTGTATTCCGAGGAAATCACCCGCGTCGAATTCGACGGTTACGTGCGGCCGCTGCTGCAGCGTTCCCAGGCTTACTCCTGGGCGCCGCGAGTCACCGGCGCGGAACGCGCTGGCTTCGAGCAGCGCAACCGAGCGGCCCTTGGCCGCGACTTCGGCATCCGCGAACTGGGCGATGGTGGGGTGCTGCAGCCGTCTCAGGCGCGTCCGTTGTATTACCCGGTACTGTTCAGCCAGACCCTTAACCAGTTGCCGCCGCCGCTGGGCTTCGACCTGCTCTCGCAGCCGGTGCGCCGTGATGCGCTGCTGCGTGCGGCTGTTCCTCGGTCGATGGCGGTGTCTGCGCCGTTCGACCTGCTGGGGGTGGACCCCGCCTATGCCCGCGGCATGCTGATGGTGGCTCCAGTGTATCCACCGCAATCCGCTGGTGGTGAACCCAAGGGTTATGTCATGGCCGTGCTGAGCATGCGCCAGTTGATGGCCGACGGCCTGCCCCGTGCCGACCAGGACAATCTGGTGGTGCGCATTCTGGACCTGTCGTCTGCGGCCAACCCGGAAGCCTTGTTCCAGTCGGGTAACCCGGTCGCCGACTCGCCGTTGATGGTGCAGAAGGTCCTGCATCTGGCCGATCGTTCTTATCAACTGAACATGTTCCCCAGCCAGGAATTTCTCCGCGATAACCGCTCCTCGGCGACCTCGGTCATCGTCGTCGGCGGTCTGCTCAGCCTGTTGCTCAGCGCCTTGCTGTTCAGTCTGTTCAGCCAGCGCCAGCGTGCCCTGACCCTGGTCGAGCAACGTACCGCGCAGCTGCGCATCAGCGAGGAAAGCTTGCGTGATACCCACAACCAGTTGCGCAGCGTGCTGGACGCGGCGACCCAGGTGGCGATCATTGCCACCGACCTGCATGGCCAGATCAGCACCTTCAATGCCGGTGCCGAGCGCATGCTCGGTTATGCCAGCGAGGAAGCGGTGGGCAAGCTGACCCTGGAAAGCCTGCTGCTACCCGAGGAAGTGCAGGAGCGGGCACGCCTGATGAGCTTGCGTTTCGGCCGCGAGATCAGCGCCAGCCAGGCGATGCTGGTGGACAGCGTGCCCAACGCCGACGAGGAGCCCGGCGAATGGACCCTGCGGCGCAAGGACGGCAGCTTGCTGCCGGCGAACATGCTGGTCACTGCAGTGCTTGATGAGTACGGTTTGTGGGTCGGTCACCTGGCGATCTGCATCGACATCACCGAGCGCAAGCGCGTGCACGAGGCGCTGGAGGCCCGTGATCGCCTGCTGGACAAGCTCACCGCCCAGGTCCCGGGCGGTATCTACCAGTTCCGTCTGAACCCGGATGGCACCTCGTGTTTCAGCTACTCCAGCGAAGGTTTGCGCGATATCTACGAAGTCGAGCCGGCGCTGCTACGCCAGGACGCTACCACAGTATTCGAGCGCATCCACCCCGACGATCTGGCGCGGGTGCGCTTCTCGATCCGCGAGTCCGCCGACCAGCTCACGCCGTGGCGCGAAGAATATCGGGTGCAGTTGCCCAAGGCCGGGTTGCGCTGGGTGCGCGGCGAGGCCACCCCGGAACCGCTGCCTGACGGTGGCACCCTGTGGCACGGCTACCTGACGGATATTTCCGACCTGAAACGGGTGGAGGAAGAGTTGCGGGCCTTGTCGGTCACCGACTCGCTGACCGGCATCCACAACCGCCGTTATTTCCAGGAACGACTCAAGGCCGAGCTGGAGCGGGCGCAGCGCGATGGCCAGGATTTGGCAGTGATCATGCTGGATATCGATCACTTCAAGCTGATCAACGACCAGTTTGGCCATGCCGTCGGGGATCTGGTGCTGCAGAGCCTGTGTCAGCGCATCAGTCATCGCCTGCGGCGGACCGATGTGTTCTGTCGTCTGGGTGGGGAAGAGTTCATGGTGCTGTGCCCGGGGAGCAATGCGGCGCAGGCTCATTCGCTGGCGCTGGAGTTGTGGCAGGGGGTGCGCAGCGTGCCCGTGGACGGCGTGGGTCGGGTTACCGCGAGCTTCGGGGTGGCCGGCTGGCGCTCGGGGGAGGGCGCCGATGCCTTGTTGTTGCGTGCCGACTCCGGGGTCTATGCGGCCAAGCAAGCTGGCCGCGACCGGGTCGAAGCCGAACAGCTCTGATCTCCGTCGCTCATGCGGGCTTCATCGCTGGCAAGCCAGCTCCCACAG
Source organism: Pseudomonas sp. Con_6 (assembly GCF_059379395.1). Taxonomy (NCBI): domain Bacteria; kingdom Pseudomonadati; phylum Pseudomonadota; class Gammaproteobacteria; order Pseudomonadales; family Pseudomonadaceae; genus Pseudomonas; species Pseudomonas sp. Con_6. Next base: position 2,138,529 of record NZ_CM182011.1, read on the forward strand.
GGTCCGTGGCGCCTGCAAGCCTCTGCTGACTGGAACTGCCATCACAGGGTCCTGCGGTGCTCTTGAGAGCACCGGAGATCCTTGTGGGTGGCTTGCCAGCGAGAGGCCATCAGCTACTGCAGATACCTCAGGGCTGGCTGGCGATCGCCGCCTTCGGCTGCTTGTACAGATCCAGCAACACCTGATCCAGCACCGCCGAGGCACCCCACGGCCGCGGATCGTTGAGGATCGCGGTTACTGCCCAGGTCGTCCCGTTGCTGTCGCGGCTGAAGCCGGCAATGGCCCGTACGGTGTTCAGGGTGCCGGTCTTGATATGGGCTTCACCCGCCATGGCTGTGCGCTTGAGGCGCTTGCGCATGGTGCCGTCCATGCCGGTCAACGGCATCGAGCTGATGAACTCGGCGGCATACGGGCTCTTCCACGCGGCCTGCAGCAGGGTCGCCATCTCGCGGGCGCTGACCCGTTCGGCACGGGACAGTCCGGAACCGTTTTCCATTACCAGGTGCGAGGCGGTGATGCCTTTCTTGGCCATCCACTGCCGTACCACGCGCTGCGCGGCACGGGCGTCGTCGCCATCGGCGTCGGTACGGAAGCGCGCACCCAGGCTGAGGAACAACTGCTGGGCCATGGTGTTGTTGCTGTACTTGTTGATGTCGCGAATGATCTCGACCAGGTCCGGGGAGAAGGCGCGGGCCAGCAGGCGGGCGCTCTTCGGCACTTCCTCGACGCGGTCGCGGCCCTGGATGCTGCCACCCAGCTCGTTCCAGATCGCCCGCACCGCGCCGGCGGCGTAGGTCGGGTGGTCTAGCAGCGACAGGTAGGTCTGCGAGTTGCAGCCCTCGCCGAGCTGGCCGGTGACCGTGACGCTGACGCCGTCAGGCTGGACCACCGGGTTGTAGCGCACATCGCCGCTGCACTGTTTGCTGGCCACGGCCTTGACCTGGTTGTCGATGCGGATGCTCGCAATCGGCGGCTCCACCGACACCAGCACCCGGCCGCCGTCGTTGCGGGCGACGAAGCGCAGGGCCTTGAGGTTGACCAGCAGCGAGTCGGGCTTGACCAGGAACGGTTTGTTCTCGTCACCGCCGTCGTCGTTGAACTGAGGCAGTTGCGGCTGGATGAAGTGGCTGCGGTCGAGCACCAGGTCGCCGGTGATGGTCTGCACGCCGTTGGCACGCAGGTCGCGCATCAGCAGCCAGAGCTTCTCCATGTTCAGCTTGGGATCACCGCCACCTTTCAGGTACAGGTTGCCGTTGAGCACGCCGTTGCTCAGCGTGCCATCGGTGTAGAACTCGGTTTTCCACTGGTAGGTAGGGCCGAGCATTTCCAGGGCGGCGTAGGTGGTCACCAGCTTCATGGTCGAGGCCGGGTTGACCGAGACATCAGCGTTGAAGATGGTCGGGGTACCGGGGCCGTTGAGCGGGATCATCACCAGCGACAGGGCCGAATCGTCCAGTTTGTTGCTTTTGAGGGCCTGTTGCACCTTGGGTGGCAGGCTGGTGTTGACGGGCGCGGAGTGAGCCGGCAGAGCGAGGGGCAGCAGCATGCCGACGAACAGCAGAGAACGGAGGGATGGGGTCATGAGTACTGAAAACCCTGCGCAGGAAGGCTGAAATGAAACGGGGCTTTACAAGATGATGGCCCCGGTTGAAAAAATGATAGCGCGCATTATGCCCCAAGCCTGGAGCGGCGTGGGTCGGGGAGGGAGGGTTTTGTCGGGTTTTGTGGGGTGACAGCGATGGGGCCCAGGCGGTTCATTTCCGACAGACATAAAAAAACCACCCCCATGAACCTCACAGGGGTGGTTTTTCAGCACACGATCACTTGGTGTTGATCGGGTTTTCCGGGTACCAGGCGTCCAGCAGCGGGCTGATGTCGATCTTGGTCAGCTCGTTGCGGCCTTTCAGCCAGGCCTCAACGCTGGCGCGCTGCTCTTCGGTCACCGAACCGCGCTTGGCCGAGCACACCAGGCCGAAGTCTTCGCCGCCTACATAGTCCAGACCATTGGCGTCCATGGCTTCAGCCAGGAAAGCGTCCAGGAAGGCATCGATCGCCTCGTCGGACAGGTCTTCCTTGAACTCCAGGTTCAGCTCGAAACCCAATTCCTGGAACTCGCCCACACACAGCTTTTTGCGCAGACGACGGGAACGGTTGGTAGCCATGAAAACAATCCTCTAAGTAATTACGGTGCGCAGTCTAACAGCTCGGGCGTGCGGATGCCTGCCCTGTCTCGTTTCAGTCCTGGCCTTCATCGTCCGGCCCTGGCACCTCCGGCAGGCTGGCGAGGGTTTGCCGCAGGGTCTCGTCGACCCTTTTCATCTGTTGCAGCACCTGGCGTTTGCGTCGCCGGAGCACCGGCTCGGGGGCGAAGCGTGCGCAGACCTCTTCGAGCTTCTCGCAGGCCAGCATCAAGTCCTCGGCCTGGACGATCCGTGCCACACCGAGGATCTGGTGGGCGACATTCTTCAGCGGCTGCGGATTGCCATGGGTATCGATGGCGTGCAGCCGTTGCTGATCCTCCGGGCTGCTGCGCAGCAGGGTCTCCAGGAGGCGGCGCAGTTCAGTGGGGCAGTCGCCGATGATCGGTTCCAGGCCCTTGAGGTCGAGTCGCGCGGGGGCGCTGCGTTCGCTGCGTCGTGGCGCGACGGCAGCCAGGCGCTGGCCGAGGGTGTGCAGTCCGATGGGCTTGAGCAGACAGTCGTCCATGCCGGCTTCCTGGCAGGCCCTATGGACTTCTGGCTGGGCATTGGCGGTGTAGCCGAGGATGGTGCAGGGCGCTCGCTCCTGATGTTCTTCCTGTTCGCGCACTGCGCGGGTGAACTGGTAGCCGTCCATGCGCGGCATGTTGCAGTCGACGATCAGTACATCGAAGCCGCTCGCCTGCCACAGGGCCAGGGCCTCTTCGCCGTTATCCGCGCAGTGCCAGTGCACGCCGAGGAAATCCAGTTGTTGCGCGACCAGTTGCAGGTTGGCCGGGTGGTCATCCACCACCAGCACCCGCAAGCTTGCGCTGGGCATTGGCGGCGCCAGTTCCTGTGGCTTGGGCTCGCAGGATGCGGGCAGGCTGCGCAGTGGCAGGCTGATGCGGATTTCCGTGCCTTCCCCAGGCTTGCTGAACAGGCTCAGTTTGCCGCCCATCATTTCGCACAGGCTGCGGCTGATCACCAGGCCGAGGCCGGTGCCGCTGCGGGCTTGCGGGCTGTCCGGTTCGACCTGGGCGAATGGCTTGAACAGGCGCTGCTGGTCGTCGGTGGAAATCCCGATGCCGGTGTCGCACACCGAGACCTCCAGTTGCAGGTCATCGCGGTTGTTATCGCCCGTGGTGGGCAGGCTGGAGATGGCCAGGTCGAGCTTGACCTGGCCCCAGGTGGTGAACTTGATCGCATTGCTTACCAGGTTGGACAACACCTGCTTGAAGCGCAGGGGGTCGAGCAGCACGTCGCGGTGCGCGCTGCGGGAAATCGTCAGGTTCAGTTCCAGGCCTTTCTGTCGGGCCAGGCCGTCGAACACCTGGCCCACCGACTGCACCAGTTCCGCCGGGTTGACCCGTTCCGGACACAGGTTGAGGTGGCCGGACTCGATGCGGGCGATGTCGAGGATATCGCCCATCAGCGACAGCAGGTCCTGCGCCGAGCGGTAGGCAACTTCCAGTTCCGGGCGATCCGCGTCCGGCGTGCCGGCGCGCTTGAGGGCCAGTTCGAGCATGCCGATCAGCGCGTTCATCGGCGTGCGGATCTCGTGGCTCATGGTGGCGAGGAACTTGCTCTTGGCGCGGTTGGCTGCGTCGGCCTGTTCCTTGGCCAGGCGCAGGTCCTGGATCAGCCGGCGCCGCTCGCTGATGTCCAGCCAGCCGCCAATGATGCCCTTCACTTCGCCGAGGGAGTCGCGGTAGGGCAGGATCCAGTGATAGAGGGTCCGTTCGACGTTCTTGAGCAGCAGCGGCCGGTCGAGGATCAGCGGTTGGCCTTCCTTCATCACCCGCAGGTAGTCGGACTGGATCTTGTGTGCGTCGTCGTTGCCCCCCGGCAGTGCTTCATGGATCGACTTGCCGAGCACGGCGTCGAGTTCCAGGTCCAGGGCCTGCAGGTAGCTGTCGTTGCAGGTCTGCAACAGGCCGTTGCGGTCGCGGACATAGATCGGATGGGGCGTGCCGTTGACCATGGCGCGCATGAATTCCAGCTGGTCATTGAGGGCACGCTCCGCAGCTTCGCGCTGCTTCATCTGGCGTCGCATCCAGGCATTCCAGGCCAGGGACAGGAGCAGCATGACCAGGGTGCCGAGGATGATCTTGAGGATGGCGTGCTGGTGATTCTGCCAGTAGGAATAGGTGCCCGCGTTGTAGCCTCGCCAGCGGCTGTTGATGTTGCCCATCTCCTCGGGAACGATGCTGGTCAGCGCCTTGTCGAGGATCGAAGCGAGTTCCGGAGCGTTGCGCGAGGTGGCCAGGGAAAATGTCGCTGGCAAGTCGCTGACCGTGGCGCGGATCACCAGGTCGCGTTGGGTGGTGAGGTTGAAGTTGGCGTTGATCAGCGCCATGACCATGCCGTCCACCTGACGGTGCACCAGCATGCTGGCTGCCGCTGCCGCATCCTCGGTGGACACCAGCTGGATGTCCGGATAGCGCTGGCGGATGCCCTCGTTGAGCAGGTTGCCGCGAGTCACTGCCAGACGCCGGCCCTGCAGTTGCTCGAGGGACCTGGGCGCATCCTTGCCGTCGCGGGTGACCAGGACGTAGGAGTTTTCCAGATAGGGACGGCTGAAGGTCAGCGCCTTCTCCCGCTCCGGGCTGGTAGAGATGGCCGCGATCAGGTCGGCGTGGCCATGTTCCACCTGGTCGAGCATGTCGCTGATGCCGTTGCTGCGCTTGATCTCGAAATGCAGTCCGGTACGCAGGCGAATCAGCTCCAGCAGATCGGCGGCGATGCCCCGCAGGTTGCCGGATTTGTCGAAGAAGGTCAGCGGCGCAGCGTGTTCGTCCACCGTGACCCGCACCACCGGGTTCTTTTCCAGCCATTGTTCTTCTCGGGGGGACAGCTGCAGCTTGCGGTCGGTGAGCAGGATGCTGCTGCCGGCGCTCCAGCGCTGGAAGATGCTGGCGCGGGTGGTGCTGGTGACGGCCTCGAGGGTCTTGTTGATCAGGGTCAGGAGGACCTGGTTGCTCTGGTGCACGGCGAAACCGAAGCCGGTGGCTTCATGCTTGGCGAAATTGGCCATCTTCAGGTTGCGCAGGTGGCTCTGGTTGAGCAGGTAGTGGGTCGACAGGGTGTCGCCAAGAAACACGTCGGCCTGGTCGAAGGCCACCGCGTTGAGGGCGTTGTGGTAAGAGCTGTAGGTGCGGATGCTGGCGTACGGGTAGGTGGTGCGCACTTCCGCGAGGGGCAGGTAGTGCTCGATCATGCTCAGGCGCAGGCCCTGGAGGCCGGTGTCCAGGGGGCGGGCCTCGTTTTCCCGGGTCACCAGGACCGGCTGGTCCTCGGCATAGGGCTGCGAGAGGTCTACGCCCTGCACCGCCAGGTCGTAGCTGTTGGCGCTGCCAAGCAGGTCGATGTCGCCGTTCACCAGGGCCTGGAGCGCCAGGTCGCGGCTGGGGAAACGACGGATTTTCACCGGCAGGCCGAGGGTGGCACCGAGCAGGCCGGCATAGTCGGCGGTGACCCCCTCATAGTCGCGGCCGCTGGCGGTCATGTCGAATGGTGGATAGTCCGGCGCCGAGGTGCCCAGCACCAACTCGCGGCGGGTATGGACCCAGGCCTGTTGCGCCGGCGTCATGGCGATTCGCAGCGGCACCTGGGCACTGCGGCTGAGCAGCTTGAGATTGTCTTGCGCGGCGTCATCCGCCAGCGCCTGGCCAACGCCGACAATGAGCAGCAGGCCTGCCAGGAAGCCCCGTGCGAGCATGGCGGCCTTCATACCAGCTCGTTGCGTTTGGCCATTTCGATCAGTTCCACCAGGGACCGCGCCTTGAGCTTCTGCATCAGACGTTTCTTGTAGGTACTGACGGTCTTGTTACTCAGGAACATGCCTTCGGCAATTTCCTTGTTGCTTTTTCCCTGGGCAAAAAGTTGCAGAACCATCAACTCGCGATCATTGACTGATTTGAATAGCTCTATTTCTTCGGGAATATCAACCTGTTGGCGAAACGGAACAATCGCCTGGCTGGGGAAGTAGTTGTACCCGGAAAGTACTGCCTTGATCGCACTGAGCAATTCACTCAGGTCTTCCTGCTTGCACACATAACCGCAGGCGCCCGACAACATGCAGCGAATGGCGAACAGGGCGGGGGACTGCGCGGTGAGCACGAGGATCTTCAGCGACAGCGACATGGTATTGAAGCGCGACAGCACTTCAAGGCCATCCAGGCGAGGGATGCCGATATCGAGGATGACCAGGTCCGGCGGGCTTTCGCGGACCATCTGCATGGCGTCGACGCCGTTATCGGACTCGCCGGCGATCCGATAGCCTTCGTTCTCCAGCAGCATTCGCAAGGCCAAGCGTATGACAGGATGGTCATCGACGATAAATACAGAGTGCATGCTCAATCTTCCAAAGGAACTCATGGTGAAGGCGGCACCATAGCCCAGATGAGAAGGCTGCACATAAATAGAGTGGGGTTGAGCTTTAATATAGGAATTTTCCTACTCAACATTTGCGTATCGACTACAAAGTTCCTTGTGAAGTTTCCATGTTTATTGTCGGAAGATACCGGCAAACAGCCATATCCAAAGTTGGCAGGCCCGGCCCACGAACGGGGCCGGGCGGCAGGAGGGGCACTCAGATCGGGCTGGAGCGTCCGGTCATTTCCCGGGCCATTTCGCTGGCGTAGCTGTCGGTCATCCCGGCGATGAAGTCGATCATGCGCAGGAAGGCGCTATGCAGCGAGGCATTCGGGTCGGGGGCGTTGTTGCCGAGCAGGTCGAGGATGCGCCGGTGCTTGAACGACGGCGTGCGCCCGCCATGCTGTTCGAGGGCGGCGCCGCAGAAGGAGTTGAGGAGGATCTCCAGGGTGGTATAGGCACCGATCTCGTGCAGGGTCTTGCGCTTGTCCTGGAAGATCTTCTTGCGGGCGATGTCCTTGGCCTGTAGCACGCAGCGCTTGGCCGGACCGTCCATGTGCTCCACCAGGTCGCCCTGCAGGGTGCCCGCCAGCAGTGCCGGCTGCTGCTCGACGAAGGCCCGTGCGGCGGCGTTGGTCAGGTGCTCGATGGCCTTGCCGCGGAGAATCGCCAGCTTGCGTCGCCGCGAATCCTGCGGGCCGAGCTGGCGGTAGGTTTCCGGCAGGTCGTCGCCGACCAGGCCTAGCAGCAGGGCCTCCACCTCGGTGTAGTCCAGCAGGTCCATCTCCAGACCGTCTTCCAGGTCGATCAGGGCGTAGCAGATGTCGTCTGCCGCTTCCATCAGATACACCAGCGGATGACGTGCCCAGCGCTGGTTTTCCAGGAGCGGCAGCTCGAGCTTGTGGGCGATCTGCTCCAGCAGCGGCAGCTCGCTCTGGTAGCAGCCGAACTTGTGTTTCTTGTAGCCCAGGGAGTCGGCATGGCGCGCGGTCCACGGGTATTTGAGGTAGGTGCCGAGGGTGGCGTAGGTCAGCCGGGTGCCGCCGTCGAACTGGTGATATTCCAGCTGGGTGAGGACGCGGAAGCCCTGGGCGTTGCCCTCGAAATTGAGGAAGTCGGCACGCTCGGCATCGCTCATGGCGTCGAGCCAGCCGCGCCCGGCGGCCTGCTGGAACCAGTGGCGGATGGCGTCCTCGCCGGAATGGCCGAAGGGTGGGTTGCCGATGTCATGGGCCAGGCAGGCCGACTGCACGACCATGCCCAGGTCGCTCGGCTCGCACCAGTCCGGCAGGCACTCGCGCAAGGTTTCGCCGACACGCATGCCCAGGGAGCGGCCCACGCAACTGACTTCCAGCGAGTGCGTCAGGCGGGTGTGGATATGGTCGTTGCTGGTGACCGGGTGGACCTGGGTCTTGCGTCCCAGGCGGCGGAAGGCGCCAGAGAAGATGATGCGGTCGTGGTCCTTGTGAAACGGACTGCGGCCGAGTTCTTCGGGGCTGTGCAAGGTCTTGCCGAGGCGTTCGCGGGTGAGCAGGGTGTGCCAGTCCAAGGCCGGTTCTCCATGGCGGATTCAAGGGCCTAGCTTCCCGTGTCGGGCCCCTGACCGCAAGATCAAAGTCCGGCGGCGTCGACGTCGATCAGCAGCAGGCGGCGGCCGCCATCGAAGAACTGCCCGGCGGTGAGGCAGTACTGGTTGCTGGTGGCGTCGCGGTAGGTGCTGGAGAGGATCAATCGGCGTTCGGTCCAGCCCTCCGCCAGCAGGTGATGGAAGTAGGGGCGCCACGACCAGTTGTGCCCCAGGTAGCTGGAGTCGACATGCCAGCCTTGCTGGCGCCACTCCAGGTTAGGCGTCAGTTGGGTGCCGTGGGGGTCGCAGAGGAAAAAGCGCAGCAGCCAGGGATAGGCCTGCAGGTCGGGGAGCTTTTCCAGCGGCGCATTGCTCAGTACCCACTGCTGCAACTGCGGCATCAGTTCTACCAGTTGCTGGCGGCGTTGCATCAGCCGTGTGCGCTCCGCCAGCTTGCCCTGTACGTAGTTTTCCCGCAGGCGGGCGAAACGTTCGGCGAAGGCGCCTGCCGGAAAGAATCCGGGCTCGGCGCCGGCGAAGAGAAAGCCCTGCAGGTAGCGTGCTCCGCATTCCAGGGCGAAATTCAGCTCGGCTTCGGTCTCCACCCCCTCGGCGATGATCCAGCAACCGGTCTTCTCGGCCATCTGTGCCAGGGCCTTGACCACTTCGCTGCTCGGTCCGCCGCGGGCTGCGGCCTGGAACAGACGCATGTCCAGCTTGAGGATGTCCGGCTGCAGCGACAGCACCCGGTCCAGTTGCGAGTAGCCGGCGCCGAAGTCGTCGATGGCAACCCGCGCGCCGGCCTCTCGGTACTGGCGAACCACCGTGGCCAGGCGCTCGCGGTCGCCGCCGGTCTCGGTGATTTCGAACACCACGCGTCGCGGGTCGATGCCCTGCTGGCGCAGTTGCGTAAGGCTCGGCAGTGGCTCGCCGGGTTGTAGCTCGCTGACCCAGCGCGGCGAAATGTTGAGGCTCAGGAACCAGTCGTCCGGGGCCCGGTGAAAATGCTTGAAAGCCTGTTCCCGCAGGGTCCGGTCGAGTTGCAGCAAGTCGGCGGAGGGGATATGCGGATCGTTGAACAGCGGGCCCACCGAACGCAGCGTGCCGTCGGCCTGGCGCAAGCGCCCCAGGGCTTCGACGCCAGCGATACGGCCAGTGGCGGTGTCGATGAACGGCTGGAAACAGGCGAGCGGTTGCTCGACGGACACGGCGACTCCTTGTTGTTGTAGACGCTGAAGGGCGGTACGGACCGCCCGGTCATCGTTCTGCAAGAATGCCGCCAGTTGCCTCAGGGCTGCCTGGGCGGTTGCTGCATGAACAGACGAATCAGTGGCAAAAGGCTACTGGTCAGCGTGGTCAGTCGCCCCAGGTTGCCGCTGCGCGCGCCCTTGCCGGTAAGGAAGCCGAGCAGGACCACCGCACCGATGCCCCATAACGGCGCATGCTTGATGCCCAGCCCGCCTTGCAGCCCGCTGTGCAGGCTGTCGCCCATGCTGCGCAGGCGGGTCAGGGGTTGCAGGGCGTTGCCTGCTTCGTTGCGGATTTCCTGACGATGCATTTCCAGGCGCAGGCGCACCATGGCCTTGCGCAGTTCGCGACGATCGTTGGTATTGGGCAGTTCAGGCAGGCTCATGGCAACAGGCGCTCCCGGTCCTTGGCGATTTCTTCGAGGGTGGCACGGAACGGCGACAGCTCGTCACGCACCGCAGCCAGCAGGCGCATGCCGCAGAACAGCGCGGCGGCGCCGTAGAACACGCAGAGGCCGATGATGCCGGCCAGGCGGTAGGTGTCCCACAGCAGCACCAGCAGCAGCGCCGATAGTGCGGTCAGCAGCAGCAGAGCGAAGACCAGCGCCAGGCCGGCGAACAGCAGCAGGTTCAGAGTGGTGCGTTTCTGCTCCTGCAACTCGATGCCGAACAGTTCGACATGACCGTGAAGCAGCCCGAGGATGGCGGCGCCGAGACGCCGTGCGGACGAACCGGGGGATTGGTTTTCCATGCCCCGGACCCTCAGCGCCGACTGGCCAGCAGACCGATCAGGAAACCCACGCCGGCAGCGATGCCGATGGATTGCCAGGGATTGTTCTGCACATAGTCTTCGGTACTGGTCAGCGCCGCCTGGCCGCGATCACGCAGGTCCTGGTTGGTCTGTTGCAGGGTTTCCCGGGCGCGCAGCAGGTTGTCATGGATTTGCGCACGGAGTTCGTCGGCCTGGTCGCCGGCGAGGGTCGCGGTGTGTTCGAGGAGTTTCTCGGTGTCGCGCACCAGGGTCTGGAAATCAGCCATGAGGATTTCCTGGGCGGTCTGTGCCTGTTTGCTGGCCATACGGTTCTCCATGAAGGGGGGCAGTTGAATTTCGAGTGCCGGGTGTCGCCGAAGGTTCAGTGCGAGGGCGCTGGTACAGCAATTGCTTCGCTGTGGTGCGCCTGGCCTGGCGCCTGCGCCGTTTCCGGGCGCAGGCGCGCCTGGCTGGCCGTTCAACCATAACTCAATTCAAGACAAACCCAGGAAAAAGTCACCTCGCACGGTGTGGAAGGGCATCCGACTGATCCAGTCTGGTGCGACCAGGAGGGCCTTCGAACCGCTTTGGTGCTTTTTTCGTTCAGCAGGTCTGCCGCCTTCATGGAAAATTTGCAAAGCGCCGTGGATTCCCTGGTCCAGGGCTCCAACACCCTGTTCATCCTCCTCGGCGCGGTCATGGTCCTGGCCATGCACGCCGGTTTCGCCTTCCTCGAAGTGGGCACCGTGCGCCACAAGAACCAGGTCAACGCGTTGTCGAAGATCCTCAGCGACTTTGCCGTGTCGACCCTGGCCTACTTCTTCATCGGCTACTGGGTGTCCTACGGCACCCATTTCCTGCACCCGGCGGCGACCCTCGGCGCCGAGCATGGTTATGGCCTGGTGAAATTCTTTTTCCTGCTGACCTTCGCTGCGGCGATTCCGGCGATCATTTCCGGTGGCATCGCCGAGCGTGCACGCTTTGCCCCGCAACTGTGCGCGACGTTGCTGATCGTTGCTTTCGTCTACCCGTTCTTCGAAGGCATCGTCTGGAATGGCAACTTCGGGGTGCAGGCCTGGCTGGCAGTGACCTTCGGAGCTGGCTTCCATGACTTCGCCGGCTCCGTGGTGGTGCATGCCATGGGCGGCTGGCTGGCGCTGGCGGCGGTGCTGTTGCTCGGGCCGCGCAATGGACGTTATCGGGAAGGGCGGCTAGTGGCCTTCGCGCCGTCGAACATTCCGTTCCTGGCCCTGGGGTCGTGGATCCTGATCGTCGGCTGGTTCGGCTTCAACGTGATGAGCGCGCAGACGTTACCGGCAGTGAGCGGGCTGGTGGCGGTCAACTCGTTGATGGCCATGGTCGGGGGCACCGTGGCTGCGCTGCTGGTCGGCCGCAATGACCCGGGCTTCCTGCACAACGGCCCGCTCGCCGGGCTGGTGGCGATCTGCGCGGGTTCCGACCTGATGCATCCGGTGGGGGCGCTGGCTACCGGCGCGATCGCCGGGGCGCTGTTCGTCTGGTGTTTTACCGCGACACAGAATCGCTGGAAGATCGACGACGTGTTGGGGGTATGGCCGCTGCATGGTCTGTGCGGGGTGTGGGGCGGGATCGCCTGTGGGATCTTTGGCCAGGAACTGTTCGGCGGGCTGGGTGGGGTGAGTCTTGCCAGCCAGCTGATCGGCAGCCTCGCTGGAGTGGTTGTGGCGCTGGCGGGCGGGTTCGCCGTGTATGGCGCGATCAAGGCCGTGCATGGGCTGCGCTTGAGCCAGGAAGAGGAGTATTACGGAGCGGACTTGTCGATTCACAAGATCGGGGCGACCAGTCAGGACTGACAGAGGCTCTCCAGCACACTCATGTGGGAGCGAGCAATCTCGCTCCCACAAGTGATCGGCGGCGCTAACGCCCCGCCAGCAACCTCGCCTCACAGGCCTTGATCGCCGTCATCGGCCCGCACACCAGCACCGAATCCCCGGCATGCAGGCAAGTGCCGGTGTTCAGCGCCAGGTCGTTGCCATTGCGCTGCACTGCCTGCAATTCCACACCCAACTGCTCAAGGGTCAGGTCATCCAGGCGCCGCCCGCAGGCATAGGCAGTAGCCGGCAACTGCACCGCATGCATCAGCACCTTCGGTTGCCCTTCGCTGTCCACCATCTCGGTCTGCGCGCCCTGGTAGAACCCCTGCAGCAGGCGGTAGCGACTCTGCCGCACTTCCTCCACGGTCTGGCGTACCCGCTCTTCCGGCACGCCCAGCATCACCAGGGCATGGGACGCCAGCATCACGCTGGACTCCAGCACCTCCGGCACTACCGCGCTGGCACCAGCGGCACGCAGTTCGTCGCGCAGGCTGTCGTCGCGGGTGCGCACCAGGATCGGAATCTGGCTGTTGCGATGACGCGCCGCCTTGAGCACGCTCATCGCCACTTCGGTGTTGTCCACCGCGATCACCAGCAGCCGTGAGCGTTCAAGGCCAATGGCTTCCAGCAATTCACCGCGCCGCGAATCGCCGTAGTGCACGCAATGCTCGCCGGCGGCCGCTTCCTGGACCCGCACCGGATCATCGTCCAGGGCAATGAACGGCAACTGCTCGCGGCGCAGGAAGCGCCCGATGGACTGGCCGACCCGACCATAGCCGCAGATGATCACGTGGCCATTGATGTTCGCGCTGCGCGCTTCGATCTCTTCCAGGTGCACCTCTTCATTGGGCTTGCGGTGCAGGCGCAGGGCGATGGCTGGCGCCGCGCGCAGCAGCAGCGGAGTGACCAGCATCGAGCAGAAGGTCGCGGCCAGCAGCAGGTGTCCAAGCGCTTCCGGCAGCAGACTGCTCTGTTGCATCTGCGCCATCAGGGCGAAGCAGAATTCGCCGCCCTGGGCCAGGGCCAGGCCGCTGCGCCAGGCGGTTTCCGCGTCGCTGCCGCGCACTCGTACCAGGGCCGCCACGACGCAGCCTTTCAACACCAGCAGGCCAAGGGTCAGACCGAGGATTTCCAGGCCATGGCTGGCGAACAACTGAAGATCGATGAGCATGCCGATACTGACGAAGAACAGGCCCAGCAAGATGTCGCGAAACGGCCGGATATCCGCTTCGATCTGGTGCCGGTAATTGCTTTCGCCCAGCAGCATGCCGGCGAGGAACGCGCCCAGTGCCGGCGACAGGCCGAGCAGGTGGGTGAGCCAGGCGGTGAGCAGGACGATCACCAGGGCCAGCAGGACGAACAACTCCGCCGAATGGGAGCTGGCCACTTCGTGGAACAACCGCGGCAGCAGCCAGCGGCTGGCCAGGAGCAGGCCGACGAACAGCACCACGGTCTTGAGCAGGGTCAGCGGCAGGGCCCAGTACCAGGCCTGGCCGCTTTCCCCGGCGAACACCGGAACCAGTGTCAGCAGCAGAACCGCCACCACGTCCTGGAACAGCAGCACGCCAATGGCGTTCTGCCCGTGGCTGCTGAAGATTTCGCCGAGGCTGGTCAGCTCTTTGGACACGATGGCGGTGGACGACAGCGCCAGGCCACCGCCGAGCAGCAATGCCGCAGTGCTCGGCATGCCCAGCAGCGACAGCATTCCGGCCAGCAGTACCCCGGTGCAGGCCACTTGCAAGCTACCGAGGCCGAATACCACCCTGCGCAGGGCCAGCATCTTCGACAGGGAGAATTCCAGACCGAGGGAAAACAGCAGGAACACCACGCCCATTTCCGCCAGGTCAGGCAACTCCTCGCTTTCGTTGACCCAGTCCAGTGCCGTCGGGCCGACGAACAGGCCGACGCACAGGTAGCCCAGTACCGGCGGCAATTGCAGCCGGCGGAATACCGCGATGACGACCAGCGACGACGCCAGAATGATCAGCAGGTTTGCGAACACACCACACACTCCCTGTAAAAAACAGCAAAAAAACGTCTAGGTTACAGCGCCTGCCAAGGGCAGGGATTGATCCGGGTCAATATTTTTCCCTTTGCCGGGCGCGCCTCGACGGGATTTGGGTCGAGTCCTAGAATGTGCACTTCGTTTATTTCGTATCGGTATTTTTCATGCTTCCTGAATGCCAATTGTTCGGCACCCTGGGTTGCCACCTGTGTGAAGTCGCCGAGGCGCTGCTGATGCCGTTCGTCGAGCATGGCCTGTTGGTCGAACTGGTGGATATCGGCGAGGATGAGGCGATGGTCGAGCGCTATGGCCTGCGCATACCGGTTCTGCGTCGTTGCGACAGTGGCGCGGAATTGAACTGGCCGTTCGATGCCGACCAGGTGGTGGCTTTCCTCGGGTGAGCGGCCGAGGTCACATCTTGATGCACAAGGATGCATGCATCGTTCCGGAGGCGATTGGAGAATCCCTGTCTGCTGGCCTCGGCCAGCATGGATCCCAACGCCAAAGGAGTGGCACGCATGTTTCTCACCCCGCATTTCACCCTCGCCGAAATGACCGCCTCGCAGATCGCCAATCGCGAAGGTCTGGACAACAACCCTGACAGCAAGACCATCGCCAACCTCGTCGAGCTGTGCAAGACCCTGGAACAGGTGCGCAGCCTGGTGGACCAGCCCTTGCTGGTCAGCAGCGGCTATCGCAGCGAAGCCCTCAATCGCCGGGTCGGCGGTTCGGTCTCCAGCGCCCACGTCCTGGGCCTTGCCGCCGACATCATCGCCGTCAGCCTGACGCCGCGACAGCTGGCGCAGCGCATCAGGGACAGCTCGCTGGCATTCGATCAACTGATCCTCGAATTCGATGGCTGGGTGCACCTGGGCCTCGCCGAACACCAGCAGCGCCGCCAGGTGCTGACCATTCGCCAGGGCACCGGCTACCTGCCAGGCCTGCAATGAATCGTGACGTCGATTGACGTTCAGGCCGTTCGCCTCCTATGCTGTATAAAGATACAGTATGCGAGGCGGGCGGCTTCATGTCCGGAGAAGAATCATGGTCAACGTCGAACAATTGAAATCCAGCGTCAACCGCATGTCCGCGGAAGAGGTCGGCGATGCCGTGCGCGAGTTGCGCCAGGATGGCCTGGTCACCGATGACCGCACGCCGTTCGGCAAGGTCCATTTCAACACCTGCTTCGCCGAGATCGAGGCGTTGTTCCAGCGTGCCGGCTTCCACCGGCCGCTGGACGTCGTGGGTTACGAGGGGCAGGCCTACGCCTTGTATGACGCCAGCCGCTGGGAGGCGGTGGCGGTGCTGCGCTGGTTGAAGGCGACCTGCGAAGGCGCGTCGATGGAGGCTGGCTGAGGCGTCAGGCATGCCGGATAATGGTCAGCCCTTCAGTAGCGAGTCTGTCCATGAGTTCCTTCGATCCGGCCAAGCATCAGGCCAGTACCGTTTGCCTGCCACCGGGTCGCTGGGCCACCGTGCTGGACTGTCTATGCGAGCATTTCCAGGCGATCGGTCGTGAGGTCTGGCTCGATCGTTTCGCTCGCGGGCGAGTGCTGGATGCTCAAGGGCAGGCCCTGGCGCTCGATCACCCCTATCGGCAGGGACTGCGCATCCACTATTTCCGGGAGGTGCCGAACGAGAAGCCGATTCCGGTGCTGGAAACCATCCTGCATGTTGATGAGCACCTGGTGGTAGCGGACAAGCCACATTTCCTCCCGGTGACGCCGACTGGCGAGTACGTCGAGCAGACCTTGCTGCGCCGTCTGATCCGGCGCCTGGACAATCCCCACCTGGTGCCCCTGCATCGTATCGATCGCCACACCGCCGGGCTGGTGCTGTTTTCCGCCAACCCGCAGAGCCGTTCGGCGTATCAGCAGCTGTTTCCCACGCGGCGCATCGACAAGCATTACCAGGCGATCGCGCCTGCCTTGCCCGGGCTGCAATTTCCCTTGGTGCACAAGAGCCGAATGGCCAATGGCGAGCCGTTCTTCCGCATGCGGGAGGTGGCGGGGGACAGCAACAGCGAGACCGTGGCGGATGTGCTGGAGCGCAATGGCGAGCTGTGGCGCTACGGGTTATCGCCGGTGACGGGCAAGACCCATCAGTTACGGGTGCATATGGCGGCACTCGGGGCACCGATCTGCAATGATCCGTTTTATCCGGAGGTCGTGCAGGGAGAGGATGACTACGCGAAACCCTTGAAACTGCTGGCCAGGAGCCTGCGCTTCAGTGATCCGTTGAGTGGGGAAGAGCGGTATTTCGAGAGTTGCCTGAGCCTTGATTGGTAGGCTCCTCTGATCCAACAAAAAAGGCCCGGAAGTTCGCGCTTCCGGGCCTTTCTGCATTTCAGCCAACTTCAGCGGTTGAACCGCTCCACCAGCGAGTACTGGGTCGTCGCGGTATGCGTCAGCTCTTCACTGAGCAGTGCCGAATGCTGCGCCTGCTCCGAGGTCTGGTCAGCCAGTGCGGCGATGGTGCTGATATTGCGGCTGATTTCTTCGGCCACCGAACTCTGCTGTTCGGTAGCAGCGGCGATCTGCGTGGCCATGTCGGTGATATTGGCCACCGCCTCGCTGATACCTACCAGCGCCTGATCGGCTTCCATCACCCGCTGCACGCCTTCCTCGGCCTGGCGGTGTCCGGCTTCCATGGTCTGCACGGCATTGCTTGCAGTTTGCTGCAGCTTGGCGATCAGTCCGTGGATCTGTCCGGTGGATTCGCTGGTGCGCTGCGCCAGCTGGCGTACCTCGTCGGCGACTACGGCGAAGCCGCGGCCCATCTCGCCGGCACGTGCTGCCTCGATGGCGGCGTTGAGCGCCAGCAGGTTGGTCTGGTCGGCGATGCCCTTGATCACATCGACCACGCCGCCGATCTCGTCGCTGTCGCGGGCCAGTTGGGTAACCGTCTGGCCGGTTTCACCCACGGCGGTGGACAGGCGCTGGATGGCGTCGCGGGTTTCCCCGGCGATGCTGCGGCCACGGTCGGTAAGGCGGTTGGCCGCCTGGGTGGCGTCGGCGGTGCGCTGCACGTGGTTGGCCACTTCCTGGGTAGTGGCGGCCATCTGGTTGACGGCAGCGGCGACCTGCTCGGTCTCGACCCGTTGGCGCTCCAGGCCGGACGAGCTGTTGTGGGCCAGGGCGTCCGATTGACGGGCCTGCTCGTTGAGGTGTTCGGCGGTGTCCTGCAGGCGGGTCAGGCAGGTCTTCAAGCGCGCGTCCTGGCTGAGCATGGCCATTTCCAGGCGGGCCTGGACGCCGCGGCTGTCGGTAAACATCTGCGCGATCAGCGGGTCTGAGGTGGTCTGCTCGGCCAGGCGCAGCAGGCGCTTGAGGCCACGTTGCTGCCAGCTCAGGCCAAGCAGGCCGAGCGGCACCGAGAGCGCAGCGGCAAGCGCGAAGCCCCAGGAGTGGCCCAGCCAGAGGCCGATGAGGAAGCCGATCTGGCTGACCATGATGAACGGCAGCCAGTCCTGCAGCACCGGCAGCCACTTGTCACGGCGCGGGATCGCCGACTTGCCGTCGTTGATGCGTTTGTACAGCGCTTCGGCGCGGCGCACCTGCTCGGCGGTCGGCTTGACCCGCACTGACTCATAGCCGACTACCTGATTGTTCTCGAAGATCGGCGTGACGTAGGCATTGACCCAGTAGTGGTCGCCGGACTTGCAGCGGTTCTTGACGATGCCCATCCACGGCAGGCCCTGCTTCAGGGTCGTCCACATGTGGGCGAAGACCGCTGGCGGTACGTCGGGGTGGCGAACCAGGTTATGCGGGGCGCGCATCAACTCTTCGCGCGAAAAACCGCTGATATCGATGAAAGCGTCGTTGCAGTAGGTAATGACACCCTTGGCATCGGTAGTCGAAATCAACCGTTGTTGGGCAGGGAAAGTCCGTTCGCGCTGGGTAATCGGCTGGTTGTTACGCATAAGCTGTTCAATCCGCAAGGCTTTCGTGTGATATCGGCAAGGACACGAAATTATTGAATGAATATTTGGGTTTTATTGATCTTGCTCAATATTCGCCAGGGCCGCCTGAACTATGGAAATTCGTCACGTTCGGGATATTTGCGCGCATTCTTTCACATTTTCGCAACATAAGTCAGTCGGTGACCGATAGGTTCAGGGGGTCGCCTTGAGCGGGTAGGTGAACAGGGCGAAATGCGCGAGGTTCAGTCCGAAGTGCGCCAGCAGTGCCGCCGGCAGTCCGCCATGGCGCCAGGCTAGCCCATAACCGGCCCCGGCCAGCGTCGCCAGGGCGACCCACGGCCAGCCGCCACCGACATGGGCCAGGCCGAACAGCAGCGCGGCAAGCAGCAAGGCCAGGTTGTCACCCTGGCGCAGTGGGGCGAACAGACGTTGCAGGCCGCCTTGAAGATAGCCGCGAAACAATGCTTCCTCGACCAGGCTGACCAGCAGCAGGTTGTTGGCGGCCCACAGCCAGGCCAGGGGTGGCCATTTCGGCGACCAGTCCACCCTACCCAGCAGCCATGCACTGCCCAGGCAGGCCAGGCTGGTCAGCACTGCCGCCAATACTGCGAGCCTGGGTTGCGGCTGGCGGGCCATGACGATCCACGGACAGGCCAGCAACAGCCAGAAGCCGATCAGGGGTTTGTCCAGGTTGAGGTGCATGGAGAAGGGAATGGCATCGGCGCTGAAGCGTGTCTGGTCGATGACCCGGGTGTTGTCGAAGCCTGGCAGCCAGTGCAGAGCGAGGGCCACGCCGGTGAGGACGAACAGGGTGTGGCCGAGGATCTTCCAGTGTCGGAGGCGGGTGGGTTGCACCAGCCAGCCGCTGCACAGCAGCAGAGCGAAGGCCGGCAGGCTGGCGAGACCGAGGTGGCCATGGCTCAGGGCCAGGGCATAGCCCAGGGCGAGCAGGGCCAGTAGGAAAGCGCGCATGTCGAATCCTTGTCGATAAGGCATGCAGGCTTCGACTGCATCAATCGCAAACAGGACACACAAACGACGCGGACCTTGTGCCGCGGGTTCACCGGGATGCCGCTTCCACAGGGTCCGCGTCGTTTTTAGCGGGCGATCATCTGCCGCAATACGTAGTGCAGGATGCCGCCTGCCTTGAAGTACTCCACTTCGTTAAGCGTATCGATCCGGCACAACACGGCGATGGTTTGCGCACTGCGATCCTCCCGGGTGATACGCAGTTCCAGGCTCATGTGCGGTTCAATCTTCACCCCGCTCAACCCGAGAATGTCGATCTTCTCCCGTCCGGTCAGCCCGAGCTGCTTGCGATCCTGTCCGGCACTGAACTGCAGCGGCAGCACGCCCATGCCCACCAGGTTGGAGCGGTGGATACGTTCGAAACTCTCCGCCAGCACTGCCTTGACCCCCAGCAGGTTGGTGCCCTTGGCCGCCCAGTCGCGGCTGGAGCCGGTGCCGTATTCCTGTCCGGCGATCACCACCAGTGGCGTGCATTCGTCGCGGTAGCGCATGGCCGCATCATAGATCGCCAGCTTCTCGCCACTGGGCACGTGCAGGGTATTGCCGCCTTCCTCACCGCCGAGCATCTCGTTGCGGATGCGGATATTGGCGAAGGTGCCGCGCATCATCACTTCATGGTTGCCGCGTCGTGAACCATAGGAGTTGAAGTCCCGCGGTTCGACGCCCTTGTCGCGCAGGTAGCGCCCGGCCGGGCTGTCGGCCTTGATGTTGCCGGCTGGCGAAATATGGTCGGTGGTCACCGAGTCGCCGAGCAGGGCCAGGATGCGCGCGCCGTGCACGTCCTCGATCTTCGGTGGCGGGCCGGAAATGCTGTCGAAGAACGGCGGATGCTGGATGTAAGTGGAATCGTCCTGCCAGACGTAGGTGGCGGCCTGTGGCACTTCGATGGCCTGCCATTGCTCGTCGCCGGCGAAAACCTCGGCGTATTCCTTGTGGAACATCTGCGTATCCACCTGGGCCACGGCTGTGGCGATTTCCTGCTGGCTCGGCCAGATGTCCCGCAGGTAAACCGGCTGGCCATTGCGGTCGTTGCCCAGCGGGTCCTGGCTCAGGTCCAGGCGCACGCTGCCGGTCAGGGCATAGGCCACTACCAGCGGCGGCGAGGCCAGCCAGTTGGTCTTGACCAGCGGATGCACGCGACCTTCGAAGTTGCGGTTACCCGAGAGCACCGAGGCCACCACCAGGTCGGCCTTGCCGATGGCGCTTTCGATCGGCTCGGCCAGCGGTCCGGAGTTGCCGATGCAGGTGGTGCAACCATAGCCCACCAGGTCGAAACCCAGTTCATCGAGGTAGCGGGTCAGGCCGGCGGCCTTGTAGTAGTCGGTCACCACCTTGGAACCGGGGGCTAGCGAACTCTTCACCCAGGGTTTGCGTTGCAGGCCTTTTTCCACCGCCTTCTTCGCCAGCAGGCCGGCGGCCATCATCACGCTGGGATTGGAAGTGTTGGTGCAGGAGGTGATAGCCGCGATGACCACGGCACCGTCCTTCAGCGTGTGTTGCTGACCCTCGAAATCGAAGCGGATCTCGCCGTGGCCCTCGGCACTGGCCTTGCGCGCATTGAGGCCGAGGAAATCATCGAAGGCTGCGCTTACGCCGGGCAGGGCAACGTGGTCCTGTGGGCGTTTCGGCCCGGCCAGACTGGCCTGCACATCGTTCATGTCCAGCGCCAGGGTGTCGCTGAACAGTGGTTCCTGGCCGGGCTCGCGCCACAGGCCCTGGGCCTTGCAGTAGGCCTCCACCAGCGCCACGCTGTCCGTCGGGCGCCCGGACAGGCGCAGGTAGTCGAGGGTCACGTCGTCCACCGGGAAGAAGCCGCAGGTGGCGCCATATTCCGGGGCCATGTTGGCCAGGGTGGCACGGTCAGCCAGCGGCAGGTCGGCGAGGCCGTCGCCGTAGAATTCGACGAATTTCCCGACCACGCCTTTCTTGCGCAGCATCTGCGTGACCGTCAGCACCAGGTCGGTGGCGGTGATGCCTTCGCGCAGCTTGCCGGTGAGCTTGAAGCCGATCACTTCCGGAATCAGCATCGACACCGGCTGGCCGAGCATGGCCGCTTCCGCCTCGATGCCGCCGACGCCCCAGCCGAGTACGCCGAGTCCGTTGATCATGGTGGTGTGGGAGTCGGTGCCGACCAGGGTGTCGGGGAAGGCGTAGGTGCGGCCATCTTCCTCGCGGGTCCACACCGTGCGGCCCAGGTATTCGAGGTTGACCTGGTGACAGATGCCGGTGCCCGGTGGCACCACGCGGAAGTTGGCGAAGGCGTTCTGGCCCCAGCGCAGGAAGGCATAGCGTTCGCCGTTGCGTTGCATCTCGATGTCAACGTTTTCAGCAAAGGCTTCAGGGCTGGCGTAGCGGTCGACCATCACCGAGTGGTCGATCACCAGGTCCACCGGCGACAGCGGATTGATCCGCTGCGGATCGCCACCGGCCTTGGCCATGGCCGCGCGCATCGCGGCGAGGTCGACCACTGCGGGCACCCCGGTGAAGTCCTGCATCAATACCCGCGCCGGGCGGTACTGGATCTCGCGGTCGGAGCGACGCTCCCGCAGCCAGGCGGCGAGGGCGCGCAGGTCGTCGCCGTTGACGGTCTCGCCGTCTTCCCAGCGCAGCAGGTTTTCCAGCAGCACCTTGAGCGACATCGGCAGTTTCTGCAGATCACCGAGGCTGCGGGCGGCGTCGGTCAGGCTGTAATAATGGTAGTCGCGGCCATTCACGGCCAGGGTCTTGAGGGTTTTCAGGCTGTCGAGCGAGGACATTGACCAACTCCTTCTGGGTCGGTGCACGGCTGTCGTGTCCGCTGTCGCCGTCACACCGGCTCTTTCACGGTCCGCACGGCACGGACCTGGCTGAACGGTCAGATTAGCCCCGTTTGGCTGATCCGACCCTTTACTGGACCGGCGGGGCATGTCGCCGGTTCCGAAACTCCTTTATCATTCGCCGATTTTCCGCCGGGGCAGCTTGTCCCCGGTCAAGGTCGCTGGCCATGGCCCGCCGACTGTTCTGGAGTACGTGATGAATACCCTGTTCCTGCACTGCCGGCCCGGTTTCGAGGGTGAGGTCTGTTCCGAGATGAGCGAACACGCCGCGCTGCTCGGTGTGGCCGGCTATGCCAAGGCCAAGCCGCAGAGCGCCTGTGCCGAATTCATCTGCAACGACGCCGAGGGCGCCGAGCGGATCATGAGCGCGCTGCGTTTCAAGCAGTTGATCTTCCCCCGCCAGTGGGCTCGCGGCAGCTTCGTCGAGCTGCCGGAAACCGACCGCATCAGCGTTTTGCTTGAACACCTGGCCGGTTATCCACAGGCCGGCAGCCTGTGGCTGGAGGTGATGGACAGCAATGACGGCAAGGAACTGTCCACCTTTTGCCGCAAGTTCGAGGTCCCGCTGCGCAAGGCTCTGGTTAAAGCGGGGCGGCTGAAGGAGAAGGACGGCCCGGGCCCGCGCCTGCTGCTGACCTTCGTCAGTGGCCGACGGGTGTTCCTCGGCCTGGCCGACGCGGACAATTCGGCGATGTGGCCAATGGGCATCCCGCGTCTGAAATTCCCCCGCGAGGCGCCGAGCCGTTCGACCCTCAAGCTGGAAGAGGCCTGGCACCACTTCATCCCTCGCGAGCAGTGGGAGCAGCGCCTGTCCGACGACATGACCGGCGTCGACCTCGGTGCCGCGCCGGGCGGCTGGACCTACCAGTTGGTGCGCCGCGGCATGCTGGTCACCGCCATTGACAACGGGCCGATGGCGGAAAGCCTGATGGACACCGGCCTGGTCCAGCACCTGATGGTCGATGGCTTCACCTGGAAGCCGAAGCAGACCGTCGACTGGATGGTCTGCGATATCGTCGAGAAGCCGGCGCGCACCGCGGCGATGATCGAGGACTGGCTGGGCGGTGGGCACTGCCGCGAGGCGGTGGTCAACCTCAAGCTGCCGATGAAGCAGCGCTATGCCGAGGTGCGGCGCCTGCTGGAGCGCATCGAGGAAGGTTTCAAGGCGCGCAAGGTCAAGGTGTCCATCGGCTGCAAGCAGCTCTACCACGACCGCGAGGAAGTCACCTGCCACCTGCGCCGTCTCGACCTCAAGCCACGCTGATCAATCACCGAATTGCGGAGTTCCCGAATGACCGATTTCACCCCCGATGCCGTGCTCGATGCCACCGGCCTGAACTGCCCGGAACCGGTGATGATGCTGCATCAATATGTGCGTGACCTGGCCGCTGGCGGCCTGCTCAAGGTCATCGCCACCGACCCGTCCACCCGCCGCGACATTCCCAAATTCTGCGTGTTCCTCGGCCATGAGCTGGTGCAGCAGGAGGAAGAGGGCGGTACCTACCTGTACTGGATCCGCAAGAAGCTCGACTGAGCCCGATACACGCCTGCCTGTTACACCTGCTGTTTCTTCCGGTGACGACTGCACCGGCACTGTGCACGGAACGGGTGCGAAGCCACTGCTCGCACCCGGTGCCGGCACTGTCTCCTCCTGACTTCCCTGTATCCGGCACACAGGTTGCTAGCCAAACGCTATCACCCAGGGTCCGTGCGGAAACGTTTATGCGACCTGCGATCCCGGGGGGCCTAATAAGCGCAGGAGTGGGTTCATGAACCGTCTGTTGTCACCGGGTGCGCGTCTGTTGGGGCGTTTCGGCTTCGCCCGCAAATTCCAGTTGCTGTTTCTTCTGTTCATGTTGCCGCTGGTGTTCAGTCTCGGGCTGATCGGCATGGATTACCGTGCCCGGCTCGCGGTGATCGCCGGCGAGCAGTCGGGGGTGCGCCAGTTACAGGTGCTCGATGACCTGGAGCGCGAGCTGTCCGCCCAGCGGTATCGGGCGGCGCGCTGGAAAGCCGTCGACATTCTGCGTGAACCCACGACCGAGACGCGGCAACTGATGAGCGAGATCGATGCCGCGCTGCCGCGTATCGATCAGGCGCTGAAAAATCTGCGTGCTACCCTGGACCGGGAAAAGGCCGGCACCGACACCCTGGCCCGTTTTGACGCCCTGCAGGGCTCGTTGGCCGGCCTCGACAGCCAGTCCCTGCGGGGGCTTGGCTGGTGGCCGGATGGTTATGATCGTTTCACGGCCACCCTCGGCCGTCTGCAGGCGTTGCGCGAGCAGATAGCCATGGACACCGGGCTGATCCTGGACCCATGGCTGGAAACCTACCTGTTGATGCAGCTGGCGACCCAGCAGACGCCGGAGTTGATCGAGCGCATTGGCCGCATGGCCAGCATTGGCCAAACCTCGGTGGTCACCGGCCAGTTCAGCCTGCAGAGCCGTTTGCAGATGCGCGACCTGCGTAGCCGTATCGCCGATGCCCGAGAGCAGATGGACAAGACCGCAGATGCCTTGAAGACCCGCCTGCCACCGGAGTTGCAGGGCTGGGCCGATCGATATGCGGCGAGCCTGAAGGTGCTGGATACGCAACTGAAGGTGCTGGATGACGGCGTGTTCGCGGGCAGCATCACGCTCAAACCGGCCGATTTCGAAGCCAGCATCGGGCGCCTGCTGGACGAGATGGTCGGGCTGCGCGGGCAGTCGTTGCAGTCGCTGGACGAGCGGCTGGATCACTACCACGACCAATCCAATCGCGAATTCATCCCGGTGGGGGTGACCATCGGTTTGCTGCTGCTGGTCGCGCTGTACCTGTTCGCCTGCCTGCAGGCGTCGATCCGGCGCAGTGCCAGCGGCATCACCACCCTGGCCGAGTCGCTGCGTGACGGTAACCTGTGCGTCGAAGTATCGGTGCAAGGGCGCGATGAACTGGCGAGTATCAGCCAGGCGCTGAACGTCGCCGTGGTGCAATTGCGCGCCAGCCTGCTGGGGGTCAACCAGGAGACGCGCCAGGTAGGCTCGGCGGTGCAGACCCTGACTGTGCAGGCCAACGGCACCTTGCAGGATGTGGAGCGCCAGCAACAGCAGATCAGCCAGATCGCCGCCGCTGCGACCCAGCTCGCCGCCACCTCGCAGGAGGTGGCGCGCAGCTGCGAGCACGCCTCCGACAGCGCCCGGCACACCCGCAGGATCGCTGAAGACAGTAGTCACGACAGCCAGCGCACCACCGACAGCATCCAGCAGCTCAATCGACGCCTGACCGAGACCGCCGAGGCGCTGGGGCGGGTCAGCGAGCAGGGCCAGCAGATCCAGTCGGTGGTCGATGCCATCCGTGGTATCGCCGAACAGACCAATCTGTTGGCGCTCAACGCGGCCATCGAGGCGGCGCGGGCGGGGGAGCAAGGGCGTGGTTTTGCCGTGGTGGCCGACGAGGTGCGCAGCCTGTCGCAGCGTACCCAGGCGTCCACGGCGCAGATCGCGGCGACTGTGGACAGCCTGCGCTCCACGGTCGACCAGGCCGTCGGGCTGATGGAAAGCGCCTGTGGCCAGGCGGTCGGCGATGCCCAGGCGGTCACCGGGTTGGGTCAACGCTTGGGCGAAATCGCAGCGGCCACGCAGGGCGTGACCGACACCCTGGCGCAGATCCTCTCGGCGGTTGAAGAGCAGACCGGTACCGCCGATGAAGTCAGCGGCAATATCCAGCAGGTCGACCAGGCGGCCGGGCGTCTGCTGGACGGGGCTCGGGCGGTGAATCAGGCGGCGGACAGCTTGAGCGAGGGCAGTCGCGCCCTCAGCGATAACACCGCGCGCTTCACCCTGAACTGAGGCATCAGTCCCGTGCGGCCCGGCGGATATGCCGCCGGGTGCTGCGCGCCAGGCGGATCGACAGCATCAGCGCCGCACAGGTCAGACCGGCGATCAGGCCCTGCCACAGGCCGCTCGGGCCGCTGGCCGGGCCGAGGTGGTCGGTGAGGCCGAGCAGGTAGCCCACCGGCAGTCCGATGCCCCAGTAGGCGAACAGGGTCAGGATCATGGTCACGCGGGTGTCCTGGTAACCGCGCAGGGCGCCGGCGCAGATGACCTGGATGGCATCGGAGAACTGGTACAGCGCGGCGAACACGATCAGCATCGCGGCGATCTGGATCACCGCAGTATCCGGGGTGTAGATCGAGGCGATCTGCTCGCGCAGGAGCAGGATCAGGCTGGCGGAGAACGCCGCGAACACCAGCGCCGTGCCCAGGCCCACCAGCGAGGCGAAGCGCGCCTGGAGCGCATCGCCGGCACCCACTGCCTGGCCGACCCGCACGGTCACCGCCATTCCCAGCGAGTAAGGGATCATGAACAGCAGCGAGCTGATGTTCAGGGCGATCTGGTGCCCGGCCACCACGGTCGGGCCGAGGCTGCCGATGAGCAGGGCGATCACCGCGAAGATGCTCGACTCGGCGAACACCGCGATGCCGATCGGCAGGCCGATGCCGAGCAGGCGCTTGATCACCGTCCATTGCGGCCGTTCGACCTTGGTCAGCACACGGCTGTCAGCATAGGCCGGGGCCCAGCGGCTCCAGCCGGCCATGCTCAGGGCCATGAACCAGCCGACGATGCCCGTGGCCCAGCCGCAACCGACGCCGCCCAGTGCCGGCAGGCCGAAGTGGCCGTAGATGAGGATCCAGTTCAGCGGGATGTTCAGCAGCAACCCGCACAGGCCGATGACCATGCTCGGCCGGGTGCGCCCGAGTCCGTCGCTGTAGCAGCGCAGCACGTAGTACAGGGCGATGCCGGGGAAGCCGAAGGCGATGCCATGCAGGTAGCCCATGCTTGGGCCGATCAGCGATGGATCGACTTTCATCCAGTGCAGGATGGGTTCGGCGCTGAGCAGCAGGGTGCTGGCCAGCAGACCTACCACCAATGCCAGCCATAGCGCTTGGCGTACAAGCGGGCCGATCTCGCCGTGCTGGCCAGCGCCGAAGCGCTGTGCCACCTTGGGCGTGGTGGCCAGGAGGATGCCGGTCATCAGCAGGTACACCGGGATCCAGATCGAGTTGCCCAGGGCCACAGCCGCCAGGTCGCCGGGGCTGACGCGGCCGGCCATCACCGCATCGACGAAACCCATGGCGGTGGTCGCCAGTTGCGCGACGATGATGGGTGTCGCCAGGCGCATCAGGCTGCGCACTTCGGTGCGGATGCGGGCGGGGCGGGAGAGGGTGGTGCTGGTCATTGGGTCGTCTGAGACTGTTGCGGAAAACCGGCAAGTTTACGCCTTGACGCGTCGGTCAGGAAATAGCTGGTGGCTGACGCGGATCCTGTGGGAACGGGTTCACCCGCGATTGCGATGGTGGGCCCACCACCGCAATCGCGGGTAAACCCGCTCCCACAGGGATTGCGGTCGGCTTTGCAAGAGTGGAAAAAGACATGGCCCACCTGATGCTCTGCCCCTACACTGCGATCCCCTCAAGGAGATCGCCATGCTCATAGTCGCCGACGAAAATATCCCGCTCCTCGATGCCTTCTTCGCAGGCTTCGGCGAGATCCGCCGCTATCCGGGCCGGGCCATCGACCGCGACTGCGTGCGCGACGCGGACGTGCTGCTGGTGCGCTCGGTGACCAAGGTCGACCGCGCGCTGCTCGAAGGCAGCCAGGTGCGCTTCGTCGGCACCTGCACCATCGGCACCGACCACCTCGACCTGGGCTGGTTCGCCGAAGCCGGGATCCACTGGTCCAGCGCGCCGGGCTGCAACGCCCGCGGCGTGGTGGACTATGTGCTCGGCAGCCTGCTGACCCTGGCCGAGCTGGACGGTGCCGACCTGGCCACGCGCACCTATGGTGTGGTCGGCGCCGGCGAGGTGGGCGGGCGCCTGGTCCAGGTGCTGCGCGGGCTGGGCTGGAAGGTGCTGGTCTGCGACCCGCCGCGGCAGGCGGCGGAGGGCGGTGACCATGTCGGGCTGGAGCGGATCCTCGCCGAGTGCGACGTGATCAGCTTGCACACCCCGCTGACCCGCTCCGGCGAACAGGCCACCTGGCATCTGCTGGACGCGCAGCGTCTGGCACAACTGCGTCAGGGCGCCTGGCTGATCAACGCCGCCCGCGGGCCGGTGATCGACAACGCTGCCCTGCGCGAACTGCTGCTGCAGCGTGAGGACGTACTGGCGGTGCTGGATGTGTGGGAGGAGGAGCCGTTGGTGGATGTGGACCTGGCCGACCTGTGCGTCATCGCCACCCCGCATATCGCCGGCTACAGCCTCGATGGCAAGCAGCGCGGCACGGCGCAGATCTACCAGGCGTACTGTGCCTGGCGTGGCGAGGTGGAGCAGGTGCAACTGGTGGACCTGCTGCCCCGGCCCTGGCTGGCGCGTGTGGAGTTGCATGCCGACTGCGATCCGGCGTGGGCTATGGCGACGCTGTGCCGGGCGGTGTACGACCCGCGCCGCGACGATGCGGATTTGCGCCGTAGCCTGGGAGATGACCCGGTGGCGCAGAGGATGGCGTTCGATGTGCTGCGCAAGCAGTATCCGGTGCGGCGGGAGATCGAGGGGCTGGGGGTGCGGATCGAGGGCGACGCTCCGGAACTGCGGCGGATTGCGCTGGCCTTGGGGTGTGTGGTCGAAGGCTGACTGTTCGTCGCTCTCCCGGGCCCTATCGCTCGCTTGCCAGTGATGAGGTCCCAGAGAACACCACCCATTAAAAAACCCGGCGCAAGCGCCGGGTTTCGAAAGAGGGGGTGAGACTTCAGCCTTTTTTCGCCGATTTGTCCCGGCTTTTTTCCAGCTCCTGGCAAGCTTGCTGGATCATTTCTTCGGTGATCGGAATCTCGCGCCCTTGCGCGTCGATGATCGAACCGTGCGCCGGAACCGGCTGGGTAGGACGTTGTTGCGGGTTGCTGCTGCTATGCTGCAGGCTCATTTCCTGTCTCCTCATCAGGTGGCTAGCCCAGATTAATCACGCGTGATGACCAGGCTGTGACAACTCCCTTGGCTGTCTCATCATGCGAACGGACAGTGCAACAGAAAGTTCATTCGTTCACCAGTGGTACCTTAGACCGATGCGCTCTAAGGTCCTCAGCACACGGCAATTCCCATGATCAATCCGCTTTCCTCCCGCCAGCGCCAGGCCCTGCGCCTGGCCTGGCGCTTCGTTCGCCCGTATCGATCCCAGTCATTGCTGGCCTTGCTCGCGCTGGTGA
Source organism: Pseudomonas sp. Con_6 (assembly GCF_059379395.1). NCBI lineage: Bacteria > Pseudomonadati > Pseudomonadota > Gammaproteobacteria > Pseudomonadales > Pseudomonadaceae > Pseudomonas > Pseudomonas sp. Con_6. The sequence continues at coordinate 2,167,452 of NZ_CM182011.1, forward strand.
TCACCGCCGCAATCACCCTGTCGATGGGCCAGGGCATCCGCCTGCTGGTGGACCAAGGCTTCGTCACTCGCTCTCCAGACCTGCTTGGCCAGTCCATCGCGCTGTTCATGGCCCTGGTGCTGGCCCTGGCCGTAGGCACCTTCAGCCGGTTCTACCTGGTCTCGTGGATCGGCGAGCGGGTGGTGGCCGATATCCGCCAGCAGGTCTTCGATCACCTGCTGAGCCTGCATCCAGGCTTCTTCGAGCACAACCGCAGCGCTGAGATCCAGTCACGGCTGACCGCCGACACCACGTTGCTGCAATCGGTGATCGGCTCGTCGCTGTCGCTTTTCCTGCGCAACATGCTGATGGTCATCGGCGGTATCGTCCTGTTGTTCGTCACCAACCCCAAGCTGACCAGCATCGTGGTTCTCGCCCTGCCGCTGGTGCTGGCGCCGATACTGGTGTTCGGCCGCCGGGTGCGCACGCTGTCTCGACAGAGCCAGGACCGCATTGCTGATGTCGGCACCTACGTCGCGGAAACCCTTGGTCAGATCAAGACGGTGCAGGCCTACAATCACCAGCCGCGGGATCGCCAGCGCTTCGGCGAAACGGTGGAGGCGGCCTTCGCCACCGCACGCAAGCGCATCGTCCAGCGGGCCTGGCTGATCACCCTGGTGATCGTGCTGGTGCTCGGTGCGGTGGGGGTGATGCTCTGGGTCGGTGGCATGGACGTGATCGCCGGGCGCATCTCCGGTGGTGACCTGGCGGCTTTCGTGTTCTATAGCCTGATCGTCGGCAGTGCCTTCGGTACTGTCAGCGAAGTCATCGGCGAACTGCAGCGCGCCGCCGGTGCAGCCGAGCGTATCGCTGAGCTGCTGGCGGCGCGCAGCGAGATCGTCGCGCCGGTCGGTGGCGGTATCCCATTACCGGAACGGGTCCGCGGCGAACTGGACCTGCAAGGCCTGCGTTTTGCCTATCCCTCGCGGCCCGAACGTCCCGCCATCGACGGTCTCGACCTGCATGTCGAACCTGGTCAGACCCTGGCACTGGTCGGGCCGTCAGGCGCGGGCAAGTCGACCCTGTTCGACCTGCTCCTGCGTTTCTACGACCCGCAGGAAGGCCGCATTTTCCTTGATGGCCAACCTCTTGCCGAGCTCGATCCCCAGGACCTGCGCCGCCAGTTCGCCCTGGTGGCGCAGAATCCGGCGCTGTTCTTCGGCACGGTCGAGGACAACATCCGCTACGGCCGCGCCGACGCCAGCTTCGCCGAGGTCGAGGCCGCCGCGCGCAGCGCTCATGCTCATGAGTTCATCCTGCAACTGCCCCAGGGCTACCAGACTCACCTGGGCGATGCCGGCCTCGGTCTCTCGGGTGGCCAGCGTCAGCGCCTGGCGATCGCCCGGGCCCTTTTGGTGGACGCACCGATCTTGCTGCTCGACGAAGCCACCAGCGCCCTCGACGCACAAAGCGAGTATCTGATCCAGCAGGCCTTGCCCACCCTGATGGCCGGACGCACGACCCTGGTCATTGCCCATCGCCTCGCCACCGTGCAGCACGCCGACCGCATCGCGGTGATCGATGGCGGACGAATGGTGGCGATTGGCAGTCACCGCCAATTGATTGCGGAAAACCCCTTGTATGCACGACTCGCGGCGCTGCAGTTCAGCCCGGAATAGAGCGCCGGGTGGATTTTTTACAGTTATGTGACAGTGGCTGGGGAAATTGTCACATTTCTGTAGCAATCCCCTGAGAGTATCCCTTTCAACTGTTGCGTAAATGCTCGATGCAGTTGGCTGCCGTTGCGATGGCAGCTTTTTTTTGCCTGTGAATCGACGACATGGATGTCTGTGGTCGGCACTGCCGCCGTTTTTTAGCCCTCCGAGATCCTCGCCGATGCCTCTGCGTACTTCCCTGCGAATGCAAATCCTTGCTCTGCTTGCCGGCAGCCTGCTGGCGATGCTGCTGATCGCCCTGGTCTGTTTCCGCCTGCTGTCCGCCAGCGTCGACGGTTACGGCCAGCTGGTCGACGGCCCGCTGCGTGCCTCGCAGCAGATCGACGAAGCCAACCTGCAGTTCAAGATTCAGGTCCAGGAATGGAAGAACGTGCTTCTGCGCGGCAAGCAGCCGGCGGACCTGGACAAGTACTGGCAGCAGTTCAAGGCTCAGGAGCGTTTGGTCCAGGACATCCTCGACCATCTGGTGCGGGAGAACGTTGCCGATGCGTCGCTGCGTGCCGACCTGGTGCAGTTGCAGGAGAGCCATCGCCAGTTGGGTGAGGCCTACGCTCGCGGGCGTGATGCCTTCCTCGCCGCGGGTGCCGATCCGACCGCTGGCGACCAGGCGGTGAAGGGCGTGGACCGTGCCGCCAGCGAGCAGATGAGCGCCCTGGTTAACCAGTTGCGTGCCGCTTCCTCGGCCCAGGCCGGGGAGATCAGCGCCGAGGCCCAGCGCACGGTGTGGCTTGGCCTGCTGGTGATGCTGGCATCGGCCCTGGCCATCGGCGTGTTCAGCCTGTGGCTGGTCAACCGGAGTCTGATCGAGCCGATCCGCCGTCTCATCGAATATGTCGCGCATCTCAGTCAGGGCCGCTTCGACGCCCGCGTCGCCAGCGATCGCCAGGATGAACTGGGTCGCCTTGCGATAGCTGCCAATACCCTGCGCGACTTCCTGTCGGAAACCGTCGGTCGCTTGCAGGACAATGCTGGCGAACTGGAAAACGCCAGCGGCGACCTGCGCAAACTGGCCGGCGGCATGGCGCGCGGCACTGACGACCAGTTCCAGCGCACTGACCAGGTGGCCACGGCGATGCACGAGATGTCTGCCACCGCTCAGGAAGTCGCCCGGCATGCCGCCGAAGCGGCCAAGGCGGCCGACGACGCCGACCACAGCGCCCAGGCTGGCGAGCAGGTGATGCAGGCGACCATCGACACCATTTCCAGGGTCAATCGCGAGATCAGTGGTACCGCCGAAGTGATTCGCCACCTGGAGCAGGACAGTGCGCGGATCGGCAAGGTGCTGGAGGTGATCCGTGGCATTGCCGAGCAGACCAACCTGCTGGCCCTCAACGCGGCCATCGAGGCGGCGCGGGCCGGGGAAGCCGGGCGCGGTTTCGCCGTGGTGGCGGATGAAGTGCGCAACCTGGCGCAACGCACCGCCTCGTCGATCGCCGAGATCAACCAGATCATCAGTGCCGTGCAGTCCGGCGCGGTGGAGGCGGTGAAGGCCATCGAGAGCGGTCAGGCGCGTTCGGAGGAGGGCACCGAGCAGGTCCAGCGCGCAGGGGAGATGCTGCAGCGCATCACCCTGGCGGTGGAAGCGATTCGCGACATGAACCGGCAGATCGCCACGGCGGCGGAAGAGCAGACCAGCGTTGCCGAGGATATCTCGCGCAACCTGATCGAGATCACCCGGATCGCCACCGATAACCAGGATGCCGTACAGCGTACCGAGCGGGCGGGGCATCGGTTGCACGAACTGTCTGGACAACTCGGCGAAGTGACGGCGCGGTTGAGCGCCTGATTCTCCGGCCAAAACCAGGGGGAAATCCGCCACTCAGCGGATAATTGCCCGGTGTCGATGGCGGAATCCCGCCAGAAAAACCTCGAAATATGGGGTGCGACCCTACGCCTCGCCTATTAGCCATTGGTCGCGACAAAGTTGGCCCGCTTAATGCTTTAAGGCCGCGCGGGCCAAGCCCCGCGTTAAAGACCATGGGCTGCCATGGCAGCCACGGCAGAAAGACCGCTCCCCCGCATTCGAAGATACCCCAGCCACCGCCAGCCACCGGTTCGGCACATGAGTGGGCACAACGACAAGACCAGGGCGTGCACCCGGGCGCGGCGGTCAGGCCAATACCTTCACTTCAATTGGATTGAATCATGAAAAAAATCCTTTTGGCGCTCCTGTGCCTGAGCGTCATTGGTTGCTCCAAGCCCAGTGAACCGGAAAAGACCGTCGACGTCCTGCTGATTGGCGGCGGCATCATGAGTGCCAGCCTCGGTACCTACCTGCACGAACTCGAACCGAACTGGTCGATCGGCATCTATGAGCGCATGGACCAGGTTGCCGAAGAAAGCTCCAACGCCTGGAACAACGCCGGTACCGGCCACTCGGCATTCTGCGAGCTTAACTACACCAGCGAAGCCGCCGACGGCTCCATGGACATCAGCAAAGCCGTGGGCATCAACGAGCAGTTCGAGATCTCCAAGCAGTTCTGGTCCTACCAGGTCGAGCAGAAGGTCCTGAACAACCCGTCGTCGTTCATCAACAACGTGCCGCACATGAGCTTCGTCTGGGGTGACAAGAACGTCGAGTTCCTGCGCAAGCGCCACGCTGCCTTGCAGCACAGCTCGCTGTTCCGTGGCATGGAGTACTCCGAGGACCACGCGCAGATTGCCCAGTGGGTACCGATCGTGATGGAAGGCCGCGCCGCCGACCAGAAGATCGCCGCGACCCGCATGAGCATCGGCACCGATGTCAACTTCGGTGAGATCACCCGCCAACTGGTGGGCTCGCTGACCAAGAGCGACAAGGTCAGCCTGAACCTGCGCCACGAAGTCCGTGACATCAAGCGCAATGCCGACAACACCTGGACCGTGGTGGTCGCCGACCTGGGCAACAAGGGCGTCGAAACCAGCGTCAAGGCCAGGTTCGTGTTCATCGGTGCCGGTGGTGGCGCGTTGAAGCTGCTGCAGAAGTCGGGTATCCCGGAAGCCGAAGGCTATGCCGGGTTCCCGGTGGGTGGCCAGTTCCTGATGACCGACAACCAGGACATCGTTTCCCGGCACAAGGCCAAGCTGTACGGCAAGGCTTCGGTCGGTGCACCGCCGATGTCGGTTCCGCACCTTGATACCCGTATCATCGACGGCCGCGAAGTGCTGCTGTTTGGTCCGTTCGCAACCTTCTCCACCAAATTCCTGAAGAATGGTTCGCTGCTGGACATGTTCGCGGCGTTGAACAGTCACAACATCATGCCGATGACCCATGCCGGCATCGACAACATCGACCTCAGCACCTACCTGATGGGCCAGTTGATGCTCAGCTTCGACGACCGTATGGCCGCGCTGCGCGAGTACTTCCCGAACGCGAAGAACGAAGACTGGAAACTGCTGCAGGCTGGCCAGCGCGTGCAGATCATCAAGAAGGATCCGGTACACGGCGGCATCCTGCAGTTCGGTACCGAGGTGGTCGCGTCCCAGGACGGCACCATCGCCGCGCTGCTGGGCGCTTCGCCAGGCGCTTCGACTGCCGCGCCGATCATGTTGAGCGTGCTGGAGAAGACCTTCAAGGATCGCATCAAGACCCCTGAGTGGCAGGCCAAACTCAAGGAAATCGTGCCGACCTACGGTCAGAAGCTGAACAACGATCTTGAGCTGACCAACAAGACCCGCGAGTGGACCAGCTCGCGTCTGGGCCTGACCTTCGTTCCGGTGCTGCCGGAAGAGCAGGCTGTGGCTGAACCGGTGGCTGCTCAGTAAGGCGATGCTCGGGCAAGGATCTTCCTTGCCCTTCAGGGCCCTATCGCGGGTTCACCCGCGATAGGGCCCGATCAGTCAGTGCAAGGCTGACTGATCAATGCTTCTTCTTGCCCAGGTGATTGCCCAGCGCCCCACCTGCCGCGCCACCGACACCCGCGCCGATCGCCGCGCCGGTACTGCCACCCAGCTTGTCGCCCAGCAGCGAGCCACCCGCCGCACCCAGGCCGCCGCCCAGCGCTGCCTTGGTCTTGTTGCCTTTCTTCGCCGTCACGGCGCCACCTGCCGCGCCGCCAACGCCGGCACCGATGGCCGCGCCGGTCTTGCCGCCGAGCTGCTGGCCAACCACATTACCCAGGGCACCGCCCAGGCCGCCGCCGAGTGCCGCGGTGCCGTCGCCGGCAACGGCGCCTTGTGCGAACAGCAGACCCAGGGTGACGGCGACAATAGTCTTGCGCATGTGAAACGACCTCTAGAAAAGAACGTGCCTTCAGGCACGCGAAACGGCATCGCCCGTCATACGGACCATGCCAGGGAAGGAACAGGGGAGCGAATACGACAAAGCCCGCGAAACGCGGGCTTTGTCGATGAGCGATTTGGTCGGAGAGACAGGATTCGAACCTGCGGCCTTCTCGTCCCGAACGAGACGCGCTACCTGGCTGCGCTACACTCCGATGAAGAAAATTCTACTCAAAAATTTCACTTCGACAAGCCCCCGATTCGGCCTGACCGGGGGCTTTTTCAGAGAAGTCTTACAGCTCTTTGACGGTGCGGATCTGGTCCTTGTTGACGCGGGTGCGCTTGCCGTCCAGTTGCTGGAATTCGTAGAAGCCGGAATCGTCATCGTATTTCGGGGTATCCACGGCCTGGATTTCGCGCCCGTCGTTGAGAGTGATCACGGTTGGCGTCGAGCAGCCAGCCAGGGCAGCGAGACCGGCGGCGAGGAAGAAAGCGGGAAGGGTCCGTTGAATCATGGGGTAAATCTCCAGTTAAGTGAGGCCGTATAACGTGTTGAGACGCAAACTGTTACCGCAAGTTCCTTGCGAGGTTGAGCCTAGTGCCTGTTTGCCATATTGACTCGGCTCAATGCCTCTCCGGGTTCGCCGCGCGGGGCAGCGGTTCCCTGTGATATAACACCGGGCATTCCCTTCGTTCAACGGACCCCATGCCATGAAAGCCAAGGCAGATGCGCCTTTCGTGCCGCTCAATATCGCCGTGCTCACGGTCAGTGACACCCGCACCCTGGAAACCGATACCTCCGGCCAGGTCTTCGTCGACCGCCTCAGCGAAGCCGGCCACAACCTCGCCGCACGGGTGTTGCTCAAGGACGACCTGTACAAGATCCGCGCCCAGGTCGCGACCTGGATCGCCGAGGACGTGGTCCAGGTAGTGCTGATCACCGGCGGCACCGGTTTCACCGGGCGCGACAGCACCCCGGAAGCGGTAGCCTGCCTGCTGGACAAGCAAGTGGACGGGTTCGGCGAGCTGTTCCGGCAGATCTCCATTGCCGATATTGGCACTTCCACCGTGCAGTCCCGCGCCCTGGCCGGCCTGGCCAACGGTACCCTGGTGGTTTGCCTGCCGGGTTCTACCAACGCGGTGCGCACCGGCTGGGACGGTATCCTTGGCGAGCAGTTGGACAACCGTCACCGCCCGTGCAACTTCGTCCCGCACCTGAAGCAGGCCGCGCCCTGCGAAAGCCGTGGCTGAGGCGTCGGCGGCCAAGCCGCTGCTGCCGGTCGAGGCGGCGCTGGAGCGCCTGCTGGCGCTGGCCGAGGCGGCGCCGATCAGCGAATTCGAAGAGGTCACCCTGGCCGATGCCGACGGCCGCGTGCTCGCTCGTGACCTGCATGCCACCCTTGACCTGCCGCCGTGGCCGAACAGCGCCATGGACGGATACGCCCTGCGCGTCGCCGACTGGACAGGGGAGCCGCTGGTGGTCAGCCAGCGCATTTTCGCCGGCCAGTCTCCCGAACCCCTGCAGCCGGGTACTTGCGCGCGGATCTTTACTGGTGCGCCTGTGCCGGCGGGGGCCGATTGCGTCGAGATGCAGGAAAACGCCGAGGTGCTGGACGACCAGCGCGTGCGCTTCACCGAGGCGCTGCAGGTCGACCAGAACATCCGCCCGCAAGGCCAGGAAACCCGGGCCGGCGAGCTGGTATTGGTCGCGGGTACCCGACTCGGCCCGATTGAGCTAGGACTTGCCGCGACCCTGGGCTACGCCAGGGTCCAGGTGGTACGTCGGGTGCGGGTAGCCGTGTTGTCCACCGGCGATGAACTGGTGGAGCCGGGCCTGCCCCTGGGGCCGGGCCAGATCTACAACAGCAACCGCCGACTGCTGTGCAGCTGGTTGCAACGCCTGGGCTGCGAGGTGGTGGACGCCGGGATCCTCCCGGACGACCTGGAGCTGACTCGGCAGAGCCTGGGGCGCCTGGGTGATGTCGACCTGATCCTGTCCACCGGCGGCGTGTCCGTGGGCGAGGCGGACTACCTCGGCATCGCCCTGCGTGAACAGGGCGAGCTGGCCTTGTGGAAGCTGGCGATCAAGCCAGGCAAGCCGCTGACCGTGGGTGAGTACAACGGCGTGCCGGTGATCGGCCTGCCGGGCAATCCGGCCTCGACTTTGGTGACCTTTGGGTTGCTGACCCGGCCATACCTGTTGCGCCGTCAGGGTGTGCAGGAGGTCAAGCCGCCGCAGTTCGCCGTACCGGCCGGCTTCGACTGGCCGAAGGCGGGCAACCGCCGCGAATACCTGCGGGCGCGAATGGAGCAGGGCAGGGCGCTGATCTACCGCAACCAGAGTTCCGGGGTACTGCGCAGCGCGGCCTGGGCGCAAGGGTTGGTCGAGGTGCTGGAGGGAAGTACGCCGATGCAGGGGGATATCGTGCAGTTCATTCCCCTGAGCGAGTTGCTCGGCTAGTCATCGCGGGCAACGCCCGCTCCCACAATGGTTGCATGCACCGCAGACCCTGTGGGAGCGGGCGTTGCCCGCGATGAGGCCCTGACGGGCAACTCAGGAAAATGGCATCATCCCGCCCGCCAGATCTCCTATCATCAAGGGCTGGCTGGCCAACCGTTGATGCACCCCCTCCAACTGCGCCGCCGCCACGCTCCAGTCATGCCGCTCGCGCACGAACGTCCGTCCGGCCACCGCCAGCTGCTGCATACGCTGCGGCTGACTCAAAAGTCGGGTAATGGTCAACGCCAGATCATCCGCCCCATCCCCACCCAGATAATGCTCGCCATGCCGCACCTGCAAGCCTGAAACCCCTTGCTGCGTGGTCACCACCGGCAACCCGGCCGCCATCGCTTCGAGCAGCTTCACCTTGCACCCACCGCCATGACGCAACGGCGCGAAGAACAGCGCCGACAGCCGTTGCAACTCGCGCAAGTCCGGCAGGTAGCCCACCCATTCCACCCGCGGATCGTTCCAGTGCAGCTTCCAGTGCGCCGGCAAGCCATGCCCGACGATGGCCAGGCGCACCGCCGGGTTGTGCTGCCAGACCTGCGGCAGGATTTCCTCCAGCGCCCAGGCGAGCGCTTCCTGGTTGGCCCGGTACTCGAAATTGGCGACGAACAGCAGGCGCTGGCTGCGCGGGGCGAAGTCGATGTGCGCGTAGTGGTCGCAGTCCACCCCGTTGACCACCACCTGGGTAGGCCGCCCGGTGAGTTGGCTGATCTCCTCGGCGTCGCAGGGGCTGACTGCCACCACCTCGCTGGCTTGCTTCAGCACCCGGGTTTCCCAGCGCCGGTAGCGCCAGCCGTCGAAGCTGTTGAACGGTCGCAACCACAACGGCAGGCGGTCCTGGCAGGCAGCACCCCGGGACCATTCGACGCGATGTTCGCTGACGATAAAGGGGCGGCCGCTGGCCTGCAGCGCCTGTTCGAAGGGCTGGAAGCTATAGCTGTGCTCGATCTGGATCACGTCCCACTGCTCCTGGAGCAGGTTCTCGAAGTGATGGCGCAGGTGTGGCGCCAGGCCGTTGATGCAGGTCCGCATCGGATAGCCGGCGGACACTGCCGCGAGCATGTTCAGCGGGCTGTGCACGGCGCGCCGCGGTAGCACGATCAGGCGCTCCACCAGCGGTGCCAGGGCCTGTCGCGCGGCGTCGCAAAGGGGAACCTTGGACTGGGTCAGCAGGGTGATTCGATGACCCCGCTGCGCCATGCCGCGCAACAGGTGGAACTGACGGGTCTTGCTGCCACTGGTGGTGGGCCAGGGGAGATAGGGCAGTGTCCAGAGTACGCGCATGACACTTCCTCGCTTGCCGTGGGGCGTTGGTGGTGGAAAAACAAGGCGTCCTGGCTGGCGCCCGGGCGCAGTCGTACCGGTCGATGCAGCGGACGCGAGCGTCCTTCCCTCCCCAGGGTCATGTCGCAAGCTTGTCAAGAAGTTGACTTCGATGTTTTCCTGCTCTGGTTTTGCCAATTATTTGTCGAAGCATGGCCGGGCTTGGGCGATCTTTCCATGTCATTCGTAAGATTGCCCAACTTTACTTGCGAGGTATGCAGCAACTCCCTATCGGCTGTGGTCGAGATGGGGAATCGAAAATTCGCGAGGGGAGTCACGATGGGCGAACGCAAAGCGCTGCTGATCCTGCATGGCAAGCAGGCGATGAACGAAGAGGTGCGCAACGCTGTGCAAGGTCTGCGCGAGTGCGGTTGGCAACTGGATGTTCGCCTGACCTGGGAGGGCGGCGATGCCGAGCGTCTGGTGCAGGAGGCGCTGGCGGCCGGTTATCCACAGCTGATCGCCGGTGGCGGTGACGGCACCCTGCGCGACGTGGTGCATGCCATGGCTGCTGCCGAGACTGATGCCAGCCTGGTCCTGCTGCCGCTGGGCACTGCCAATGACTTCGCCCGCGCTGCGGATATCCCTCTGGAGCCGGCGGCGGCCCTGGCCTTGCTGGAGAGCGAGGCGTGTCCGGTCGATCTGGGTGAGGTGGATGGCCAGGTGTTTCTCAACATGGGGACCGGCGGCTTCGGCAGCCAGGTCACCGCGCAGACCTCGGAAGACCTGAAGAAGGTGCTGGGTGCCGCCGCCTACCTGTTTACCGGGTTGTCCCGCTTCAGTGAGCTCAGCGCGGCATCGGTCAGCTTGCGGGGGCCGGATTTCCAGTGGGAGGGCGAGTTGCTGGCCCTGGGCATCGGCAATGGTCGCCAGGCCGGCGGCGGGCATGTGCTGTGCCCGGAGGCGGTGGTCGACGACGGGCTGCTGGACATCAGCATCCTGCCGGCGCCGCAGGAGGTAGTCGGCACCCTGCGCGACCTGCTCGCCGGTGGCCTTGGCCTGGACAGCATGTTTATCCGCGCGCGTCTGCCATGGGTGGAGATCAAGGGGTCGCAGGGCCTGGACATCAACCTCGATGGCGAGCCGCTGCAAGGTGACAGCCTGCGTTTTCGCGTGTTGCCCGGGGCACTGCGCCTGCACCTGCCGGCACAGTCGCCGCTGCTCAGTCGTCGAGGCTGATGATCTGCTCGCGCACGGCGAACAGCACCAGGCCGGCCACGTCGTAGATCTGCAGGCGCTTCATGATCTGCGAGCGGTGGGTTTCCACGGTCTTGACGCTGAGGCCGAGGCCATTGGCGATCTCGCGGGTGGACTTGCCGCGCACGATCAGGCGCAGGATCTCCAGCTGGCGCGCAGTGAGGTTGTACTTTTCCACAGGCTCCGGCTTGTGCCCGCGCAGCAGCGCCTGGTTGATCACCGCGTGGGCGATCGCCGGACTCAGGTAGCGCTCGTCGTTGCGCAGCGCGGCCAGGGCCTGCTCCAGCTCGGTGGCGGTGGTGTCCTTGAGCAGGTAGCCGTGGGCGCCGCTTTCCAGGGCCTGCATGATCAGTTGCGGGTCAGTGTGCATCGACAGGATCAGCACCTTGCAGCGGCTGCCCTCGGCTTGCAACTGGCTCAGTGCCTCGAGCCCGCCCATGGAGCGCATCGACAGGTCGAGCAGGACGATGTCCGGGTCCAGGTCGTTGACCAACTGGACCAGCTGGCTGCCATCGCAGGCCTCGCCCACCACGTTGTAGCCGGGAATATCGGAAACCAGAGCGCGAACACCGGCGCGGATCAGGGAGTGGTCGTCAACCAGCAGCAATTTACAGGTCATGAAGTCTTACTTGAGTTGGCGCGCTCGCGCGTGCGGGGTGGCCAGGGGAAGAGCGCATCGATCCGCGTGCCCTTGCCGGGTTCGCTGTGGACCGTGAGGCTGCCGTTGAGCAGGTGCGCACGCTCGGCCATGCCGGCCATGCCGCACTGGCCTTCCTCGCCAGGTTTGGGGGAGGGCAGGAAGCCTTGGCCGTCGTCGCTGATCGACAGCGCCAGGCCCTCGGGCTGGCGCTGGAAACGCACGATCAGGTTGTGCGCCCGGGCGTGGCGCAGGACGTTGGTCACCGCTTCCTGCGTGATACGGAAGGCGGCCATGGCCATGTCTTCCGGGATACCTTCCAGGCGGCTCTTGCACTCCAGGCTCCAGCGCACCTCGGTATTTTCCAGGGTGCGCAGCAGATGCGCGCGCAGGCTGGCCTCCAGGCCCAGGCTGTGGAGCTGGCGCGGAGCAAGGCTGGTGGCGAGGTTGCGCACGTTGGACAGGGTGTCGTCGAGGGTGCTGCGCAAGGTGGTGCATTGTTCCTGCAGGGTTTCCGGCAGGCGCCGTTGCAGCCACTCCGCCTGAAGCTTGGCAGCGGTCAGCAACTGGCCGATGTCGTCGTGCAGTTCGCGGCTGAGGCGCTGGCGCTCGCCTTCCTGGACCTTGAGCAGGCGATCTGCCAGCTCTTGTGGTGTCATCAGGATGTTGTCCTTGCGCCGCCGCGCCAACCATAGCAGGCCGAGCAGGGTCAGTCCCTGCAACAGCACCACGATTACGGGCAGGGGACGGGCACCCAGGTAGCAGACCAGCCCCGCTGCCAGCGACGCCAGGCATGAGAGCAGCGTGACCCGATGCAGCAGGGCCATGCCGCGCGGGCAGCGCGTGAAAGTCTTGAGGCTTGAATACACAGGAAATGAAGCCACTGAAAGATCACTTTTCAAAGCCGGTCCGGGGTTGATTGAAAGGCTTTTACGGACGGCCTTCAACAACTTTTATCATCATGTTGCAACGTGCGGCCAGGCACTTTTTCAGTGCGCTGAAAGCGCCATGTTCCAGCATTGGCAACAGTCGGCAATCGGCTCGGGCGGCGCATGGTATCACTTCAGGCCCAATTGGTCGTCGGGTCTGTCGGTGGGCTGCTGAGTCAGGTTTTATGGGGTGGTACGGACGTTCCGACTGGTGCGGATTCTAGCACTTTGCCACTAGTGTTGGCGAACTCGAACTTTCATTGAAAAGGCGCATGTACTGTTTCCGTATTGGTGGAGTTGTGTGGAAAGAGGCTGCTTAGTTGCCGCTTAGTGTGTCCTGGAAAACACTGCGATATGTATGCCAGATATGTATTCCGGTAGGGCTTAGTTGGACTTTGGTTGTATACGATCGCTTGCCCGAGCCCTGTGCCAGAGGGCCTGGCCGGACTGTGCGAGTGCATTCAGACCGGCTGGCTGCAGCGCTGCGTGGCTGCCTGCAAGGCTGTATCCAGGCTGTCGAGCAGTTCCTGTTGCTCTGCGACGTCCAGGTTCAGCGTGCCGTCGCAGGGGTCAACCAACTCTATTTGCCAGGCCAGCAAGCACAGGCAGGCTTCGATGATGCCGAGGGCGGGGCCATGGAGGCGGTTGCGACGTTCGACAGGGTCGAGCAGAGCGCACAACTGCGCGCAGAAATCAGCGACTTGCGCCAGTTCCTGATCCCGCGCCTTGTCCCTAAGGGTGCCGAGGGTACGGATCAGGCAATCACTGGCATCGGCATCCTCGCCGATCAATTGAAAATGTTGCAGGCACTCCTGTGCCCGGTTCAACAACGACTGGGCATCACCCAGAAAATCCTGTAGGGCGCTCATATCCGGCGAATCGTTCAGCATCGGGCCGCTCCCAGCGAAGACGCGCGCAAAGCGCGGACGCTAGCGGACGAACGGTCAGGAACGGAGGCTGGCCACAGCTTGGTAATTGCGAACACAGGCCTGACTCCATTCATGCATTGAGAATGGCGTCACATTAATGGCTAACGGATATCACGAATATCAGGTCCAACCCGATTGTTGATAAGGGTTTCCCTGATGGGTTTTTCGGGTGACACCCCGTTGCGGGGTAGGGTGAGGAAAGGTGATGAGTCCAGTAAAGCATGATGCTAAAGTGACATCAATGCCCCGAACAGCTTTTTCTTGCAGGGGTCAAGCTGTGCCATACGTGGCCGATATAAGGCCAATGCTTTTTACCTTTTGCAACAAGCCTGGGGGATTCAATGGCTGGCATTCTCGACACGGTAGACCAAAGAACGCAGCTGGTGGGCGAAAACCGCCTGGAAATCCTCATGTTCCGCCTGGCAGGTCGCCAGTTGTTCGCGATCAACGTTTTCAAGGTGCAGGAGGTCCTGCAACTGCCTAAGCTGACCCTGATGCCACAACGCCACAGCTTCGTCTGCGGCGTGGTCAACCTGCGTGGGCAGACCCTGCCGGTGATCGACCTGTCCCAGGCGATCGGCATGCGTCCGCTGGAACCGGGGCCGAACAGTACCATCATCGTCACCGAGTACAACCGTTCGGTGCAGGCGTTCCTGGTGGGCGGCGTCGACCGCATCGTCAACATGAACTGGGAAGCCATCATGCCGCCGCCAACCAGCGCTGGCCGCCAGCACTACCTGACCGCCATCAGCAAGGTCGATGAACAGTTGGTTGAGATCATCGATGTTGAGAAGGTGCTGGCGGAAATCGTTCCCTACAACGCGAAAGTTTCCCGCGACAAGCTTGAGGACCCGATCCTGCGCCGTGCCCAGGGCCGCGAAGTGCTGCTGGTGGACGATTCCACCGTGGCCTTGGCGCAACTGCGCGAGACCCTGTCGCAACTGGGGGTCAAGCTGCACGTGGCCAGCGACGGCCTGAAGGCGCTGCGCATGCTCAAGGGCTGGGCGGATTCCGGGGTGGATGTCTGCGAGAAGCTGCTGATGGTCTTCACCGACGCCGAGATGCCGGAGATGGATGGCTATCGCCTGACCACCGAGATTCGTAGCGATGCCCGCCTGCGCGGTCTTTACGTGGTGTTGCACACCTCGCTGTCGGGTAGTTTCAACGAGTCGATGGTGAAGAAGGTTGGCTGCGACAACTTCCTCTCCAAGTTCCAGCCAGACCGCTTGGTGGACGTGGTGCGCCAGCGTCTGGAACTGGACGAAGCCACCGCCTGACATGGGGCCCGTTGACCCGGCAGCGTTTGCCGGGCAACGGGTGTAAGCTGCTCTCTTTTGCCAGGGAGCCTGTCGTATGCGTCTGAGTGCGCTTTATCGTTACCCGCTCAAGTCGGCGCAGGGCGAAGCCTTGCAACGCTCGCCGTCGGGCCTCCTGGGGCTGGAGGGTGACCGCCGCTGGATGCTGGTGGATGCCGGCAACAACCGCTTTCTCACCCAGCGTGCCTTCCCGCAGATGAGCCAGCTTTCGGCGTTGTATGCCGAGGATGGTGGCCTGTCGCTCAATGCTCCCGGCCTGCCGGCTTTCCATGCCCCCGTTCCCGACCCTGATGATGCGCTGCGCGGCGTGACCATCTGGCGCGACACCCTGCGTGTGCCGGACGCCGGCGATGCCGCGGCGCAGTGGCTGAGCAGCTTCATGGGCCGTGAGGTGCGCTTGGTGCATGTGCCGCAGGCGCGGACCCGCTACTTGCCCTCGGGTTATGGCGAAAACAGCGACCGGGTGGCGTTTGCCGATGGCTTCCCGCTGCTGCTGATCGGCCAGGCGTCGCTGGATGACCTGGCGCAGAAGGTCGGACGGCCGATGGAGATGATGCGTTTTCGGCCCAACCTGGTGATCGAAGGTGCCGAGGCGTTCGCCGAGGATGGCTGGAAGCGTGTCCGCATAGGCCAGCAGACCTTCCGCGTGGTCAAGCCATGTGGGCGTTGTATCCTCACGACTATCGATCCGGCCACCGGCGAGCGCAGCCCGGACCGCGAGCCGTTCGCGACGCTGATGAACTATCGGCAGAAGGAAGGGGAGGCGATGTTCGGACAGAACCTGGTGGCGGATGGGGAGAGTGTGCTGGAGGTGGGGATGCCTGTGGAGGTGCTGGAGTAAACACCCAGCAGAAACGACGCGGCCCCTGTGGGAGCGGGTCCGCGTCGTGCTTTGGAGCTTTTTGGTTACTGATCGTCGAAATACCGCTCATGCCAATCCACCAGCGGTTGCGGTGAATTTAGCTTCTGCCCGTAGATCACCGCATACGACAGCACGTTCTGTACATATTGGCGGGTTTCGTCGAACGGGATCGATTCGACCCAGACATCGAAACTCAGGTGGTCCGCCCCGCGCAGCCACTGCCGCACTCGCCCGGGACCTGCGTTGTACGCCGCCGAGGCCAGCACCCGGTTACCGTTGAACTGCCCGTGTACCTGGCTCAGGTAAGCAGCGCCGAGCTGGATGTTCTTGTCCGGATCCAGCACTTGGCTCGGCGAGGCCAGCGGGATGCTGAACTTGCGTGCGGTTTCCTTGGCTGTCCCAGGCATCAGTTGCATCAGTCCGCTGGCACCGACGCTGGAGCGGGCATCGTCCATGAAGGCGCTTTCCTGGCGGGTAATGGCGAACACCCAGCTCGAATGCAGGCCACGCACCTTGGCTTCGCGCACCAGGGTATCGCGGTGAGCCATCGGGAAGCGGATGTCCAGGTCATCCCAGTACTGCGCCTGGCTGATGGTGCGGATGGCCGGGAAATACCAGCGCAGGTCGTAGGCGATGCGTGCCTGGGCGACCATCTCGTCGCGATTGAAGTGACGGCTGACGTGGTACCACTCGCGGCGGCCGTCGACGATCTGCCCGCGGGCATGGAACTCCAGGGCGCGGCGCACGCCAGGCGTATTGCGCACCTTGTTCATCAGTTGCTGGCTGATCACGAGCGGCTTGTTGTTCAACTGGTACGGGGTCTGTGCACGGTCGGCGGCGAGGAATCCGTAGAAATCGCGTTCGCGGGCGACGGTCTTGTACAGCAGCGGGATCTGCGGGTTCTGCGGTTGCGCCAGCTCCAGGCTGCGGGCCTGCCAGTAGCGCCAGCGGTTGGTGGTGGCGAGGTCCTGGGGCAGGCGCTTGCTCAGCTCATATGCCTCTTCCCAGCGACCCAGGCGCAGGAGCAGGCGCATGCGCCATTCGCTGACCGTGTTGTCGCGCAGTTGCGGGTCGTAGCGGGTCATCAGGTCCAGTGCCCGCGGGTCGTACCGACGGGCCAGGGTCAGGCCGATCTCGCGGGCGATAGCGACCTTCTCGTCGACCGAGAAGTGCATGCGGTTGGCGTAGTCATCGAGCAGGGCCATGGCCCGGTCCGGGTCCTGGCGCGCCAGGCGGCGCAGGCCGAGGCTGACCACGTCCGACATGGCCTCGTTGACCGGGGTGAAGCGCGAGGGCTGGTTGAGCAACTCAGGTTTTTGTGCAACGTCTACCAGCAGGCGGCCTTCGTTGCCGAGGGTCGGCAGCGTCTTCACCAGGCTGCTGGCCAGCGCGTAGTTACGTGCCTGGGCCGCCAGCTTGGTGCGCAGCCAGCGCTTCTGTTCCGTCAGTTGGCCTTCCGCGGCCCATCGGTCGAACAGTGCATCACAGGCCGCCGGTTGCGACTTGCCCACCGACCACAGCTTGTCGGCGGTGGCATAACCTTCGGCGCGCAGGTTGTGGCTCAACTGGTACTGGCCATTGAGGCAGTCCAGCTCAGTGAAATTCAGCTTGGGATCGTAGTATTTGACGAAGGGCTGCCAGTCGCCGCGCTCGGCCAGCCAGCGTAACCAGCGCAGCTTCATCCAGTTGGCCTGGGGCAGGTCGCCGTTCTTGGCCAGGAAGGCTTCGATCTCGGCGTTGCTCGCGGTCTTCAGGCGCGCGGTCAGCTCGTCGTAGGCGAGGTAGGGCTCCAGCGGGTAGTCCTGCAAGGCTGTGGCGTAGCGCTGGTACGGGCCCTTGTCGCCCTTGGCCAGGGCGCGCTTGGCTTCGTCGTACATCTGGCGTTGTTGGGCGAGATCGGCGGCCTGCGCGATACCGGCCACGGAGGCCGAGAGCAGCAGGCAGGAAACGAGGTTGAGCAGGCGGCGCATGAGACTTCCAGACAGTTGACCAAAACGAGTGGCGGCGTCGCCAGCACTGTGGGTTCACGAACCTAAGCTTAGCCGTTTGCCCGCAGCCGATGAAAGCATTGTGCTTGTATCCAGGCGTAATACCGCGCCGTCTGGCGGATGGCAGGCGGGCTGTGTCCTCCGGCCAAGTCGGGTAGAATGCGCGCCCGCTTTCTGGAGAAGATCATGAGCCTGCTCAAATTCAGCGATGTCTGCCTCGCCTTTGGCGCCATGCCCCTGTTGGACAAGGTGTCCTGGCAGATCGCCCGTGGTGAGCGGGTCTGCATCATTGGCCGTAACGGCACCGGCAAGTCGAGCATGCTACGCCTGGTCAAGGGTGACCAGAAGCCCGACGACGGCGAAATCTGGCGTGCCCCTGGCCTGAAGATCGGCGAGCTGCCGCAGGAACTGCCTGTGGCCGACGACCGTACCGTGTTCGATGTTGTCGCCGAGGGCCTGCAAGGCGTCGGCAAGCTGCTTGCCGAGTACCACCACCTGAGCCAGAACATCCACAGCGATGCCGATCTGGAAAAGCTCATGCATGTCCAGCACGACCTCGAGGCCCGTGATGGCTGGCGTCTGCAGCAACTGGTGGACAGCACCCTGAGCCGCCTGCAACTGCCAGCCGACAAGACCCTCGCCGAGCTCTCCGGTGGCTGGCGCCGCCGCGTGCTGCTGGCCCAGGCGCTGGTGTCCGAGCCGGACCTGCTGCTGCTCGACGAACCGACCAACCACCTGGACATCGGTGCCATCGCCTGGCTGGAAGACGCCCTGAGCAGCTTCAATGGCGCGGTCCTGTTCATCACCCACGACCGCTCCTTCCTGCAGAACCTGGCGACCCGCATCCTCGAACTGGACCGCGGCGGCCTGATCGACTGGAACGGTGACTACGCCAGCTTCCTGGTGCACAAGGAAGCGGAACTGGCGGCGGAAGAAACCGCCAACGCGCTGTTCGACAAGCGCCTGGCCCAGGAAGAAGTGTGGATCCGCCAGGGCATCAAGGCCCGGCGTACCCGTAACGAAGGCCGCGTGCGTGCCCTCAAGGCCCTGCGCGTGGAGCGCAGCGAGCGTCGCGAGCGCCAGGGCAAGGCGAACATCCAGATCGAGTCGGCGGAAAAGTCCGGCAAGCAGGTGATGGTCCTCGAGAACATCAGCTTCGCCCACCCGGGCGGGCCGAACCTGGTCAAGGATTTCTCCATGGTCCTGCAGCGCGAGGATCGCATCGGCCTGCTCGGCGCCAACGGTACCGGCAAGACCACCCTGCTCAAGCTGATGCTGGGCGACCTGCAGCCGACCAGCGGCAAGGTCGAGGTCGGCACCCGCCTGGAAGTGGCCTATTTCGACCAGTTGCGCAACCAGCTGGAGTTGGAAAAGACCGTGATCGACAATGTCGCCGAGGGTCGCGACTTCATCGAGATCGACGGTCAGAGTCGCCACGTGCTGAGCTACCTCGGCGACTTCCTGTTCAGCCCGCAACGTGCGCGCACGCCGGTCAAGGCGCTGTCCGGGGGCGAGCGCGCGCGGTTGCTGCTGGCCAAGCTGTTCAGCAAACCGGCCAACCTGCTGGTGCTCGACGAACCGACCAACGACCTCGACGTGGAAACCCTGGAACTGCTGGAAGAAGTACTGTCTGGCTACAAGGGCACCGTGCTGATGGTCAGCCACGACCGGGCCTTCCTCGACAACGTGGTGACCAGCACCCTGGTGTTCGAAGGCGAGGGCAAGGTGCGTGAGTACGTCGGTGGCTACCAGGACTGGATCCGCCAGGGCGGTTCGCCACGCCTGCTGGGGGTCAGCGAGAGCAAGTCGGGCAAGTCCGAGCTGAACAGCGCGGTGGTGACTGCGCCGGCGGCCGAGCCTGTGGCTGCAGCGGTTGCCGTCGTGCCGGACACGAAGAAGAAGCTCAGCTACAAGCTGCAGCGCGAGCTGGAAGCCCTGCCGGGGCAGATCGAGGCGCTGGAAGAGAAGATGGCTGCGGTGCAGCAGGAAATCTCCGATGCGGGCTTCTACCAGAAGCCGATCGCGCATACCAGCAAGGTGCTGGCTGACCTGGAGAAGATGCAGGCCGAGCTGGATGTGTTGGTGGAGCGTTGGGCGGAACTGGACGGCTGATACAACAGGGGCCGCAGAGCGGCCCCATTTCTAATGGTTATTCAGCTTTCTTCTGCAACCGCACTGCCAGCACATCGCACGGCGCGCCATGCAGCACATCGTTGGCAGTGGACCCGAGCAACAGCGCCAGGCCATGCCGGCCATGGCTGCCGACCACGATCAGGTCGCATTGCTGATCCTTGGCCAACTGGTGGATTTCCTGGCGTGGCTGGCCGTAGGTCAGGTGTGAATCGCCGCGGTTGATCTCCGGGTACTTGTTGAACAGACGGTCCATGCGCTCCTTGGCCTGGTCGAACTGCTGTTGTTGCAGTTGCGACAGGTCCATCGGCACATCGCCGCCAAAGGCCATGGCCATCGGCTCGACGATATGCACCAGCGACACCTTGGCATTGCCGGCTACCGCCAGCTCGCGGGCGCGCTTGATCACCGGATCGCATTCCTCGGTCAGGTCGACGGCAACCAGAATGTGTTCGTAGGGCATGAGAGGTTCTCCTGACAATCGCAGTAAGTGAAGTATGGTCCGTTTCAGGCTGATCGCATCCGGCTGCGGCTAACCAGCTCATTGGTAAAGTCTTGATAGGAATAACAGATATGACGGTCTGGGTAGTAGTGTCAATCCTCGCGCTGATCCTCAGCCCGCTGGCGTGGCTGTTGCCATCGCGGCGCATGAGCGGGCGGATGGCCGTGCGCCTGGAGGCGCGGCGCATGGGGCTGGCCATGCAACTGGCGCCGCAGACCTGGCCGCACTGGCTGCCGGAAGAGCCGCCGGCCACCTGCGCGCAATACCACCAGGCGCGGCGCAAGGGCAGCACTGACAACTGGTGCTATTGGCAAACCGCGCCGGGTAGCTGGCTCAACCAGTGGCGCGAGCCTTGCGAGGACGAGCGGGTGCTGGAACAGCTCAAGCGCTTGCCGCCGAGTGTCTACAAGGCGGAGGCGGGGACGCAGATGATCGCTCTATGCTGGGGCGAGCGTGAGGGCATCTCTGTATTGCAGGATGTTGCCCAAGTCCTCAAGACCCTGGCATGAAAAAAGCCCGCCGGTTTCCCGGGCGGGCTGCAATGCACTGAACGCACTGGAAAAAAAGGCCAGGCAGGCCGGGAAGTACTTCAGTTGCTGGCAGTGTAGAGCGCAAACGTTTCTTTCGCGCGTCAAACTCCCTTCTTTTTTCTCCTGCACGATGTTTAAACGGTCGGATCCTTTTTCTGCCCGCGACGTCTATCGCTCACGTGAATGATGGTCGATCACCGTCATGCCGGATTGCTCAAAAGCCGAACAGAACTGACCGGAAAGTCGCATTCCTCCAGCGCTTTGGGGGGTTTGACAAAGGCATTCTTTTCGGTGAATGTGTGCACACCCCAGTCAAACGGGCGTATGAATTGAGCGTTTGTATGTCAGAAAGCTCTTACAGAATCCCGTCCTATCGCGCTGAAGGGTAGGTCTGCAGCGAAGCGGCGGCGGTTGCCGGCCAGCGCTACAGCGATCAGCGTGTACAGTTCAGCTTCCATATCGTGGAGATCAGTTGATGATTTACGAAGGTAAAGCCATCACGGTTAAGGCTCTTGAAAGCGGCATCGTCGAACTGAAGTTCGACCTCAAGGGTGAGTCCGTCAACAAATTCAACCGTCTTACCCTGAACGAACTGCGTCAGGCGGTGGACACCATCAAGGCCGACGCCTCGATCAAGGGCGTGATTGTCAGCAGTGGCAAGGACGTTTTCATCGTCGGCGCGGACATCACCGAGTTTGTCGACAACTTCAAGCTGCCCGAGGCCGAACTGGTCGCCGGCAACCTGGAAGCCAACCGTATTTTCAGTGACTTTGAAGACCTCGAAGTGCCGACCGTCGTCGCCATCAACGGCATCGCCCTGGGTGGCGGCCTGGAGATGTGCCTGGCCGCCGACTTCCGCGTGATGTCCGCCACTGCCAGGATCGGCCTGCCGGAAGTCAAGCTGGGTATCTACCCGGGCTTCGGCGGAACCGTGCGCCTGCCGCGCCTGATCGGTGCCGACAACGCCATCGAGTGGATCGCCTCTGGCAAGGAAAACCGTGCCGAAGACGCCCTGAAAGTCGGTGCCGTCGACGCCGTGGTTGCCCCTGAGAAACTGCAGGAAGCCGCCCTGGACCTGATCAAGCGCGCCATCAGCGGCGAGTTCGATCACAAGGCCAAGCGCCAGCCGAAGCTGGAAAAGCTCAAGCTGAACGCCATCGAACAGATGATGGCCTTCGAGACCGCCAAGGGCTTCGTTGCAGGCCAAGCCGGTCCGAACTACCCGGCCCCGGTCGAAGCGATCAAGACCATCCAGAAAGCCGCCAACTTCGCCCGTGACAAAGCCCTCGACGTCGAGGCCGCCGGCTTCGCCAAGCTGGCCAAGACCTCGGTTGCGCAAAGCCTGATCGGCCTGTTCCTGAACGACCAGGAACTCAAGCGCAAGGCCAAGGCCCATGACGAAATCGCCCACGACGTGAAGCAGGCTGCCGTGCTGGGCGCCGGCATCATGGGTGGCGGCATCGCCTACCAGTCGGCGGTCAAGGGCACTCCGATCCTGATGAAGGATATCCGCGAGGAAGCCATCCAGCTCGGCCTGAACGAAGCCTCCAAGCTGCTCGGCAAGCGCGTCGAGAAAGGTCGCCTGACCCCGGCGAAGATGGCCGAAGCGCTGAATGCGATTCGTCCGACCCTGTCCTACGGCGACTTCGCCAACGTCGACATCGTTGTCGAAGCCGTGGTCGAGAACCCGAAGGTCAAGCAGGCTGTGCTGGCTGAAGTGGAAGGCCAGGTCAAGGACGACGCGATCCTCGCCTCGAACACCTCGACCATCTCCATCAATCTGCTGGCCAAGGCCCTGAAGCGTCCGGAAAACTTCGTTGGCATGCACTTCTTCAACCCGGTGCACATGATGCCGCTGGTGGAAGTGATCCGTGGCGAGAAGTCCAGCGAAGTGGCCGTGGCCACCACCGTTGCCTATGCCAAGAAGATGGGCAAGAACCCGATCGTGGTCAACGACTGCCCGGGCTTCCTGGTCAACCGCGTGCTGTTCCCGTACTTCGGCGGCTTCGCCAAGCTGGTCAGCGCTGGCGTCGACTTCGTCCGCATCGACAAGGTCATGGAGAAGTTCGGCTGGCCGATGGGCCCCGCCTACCTGATGGACGTGGTCGGCATCGACACCGGCCATCACGGTCGTGACGTCATGGCCGAAGGCTTCCCGGACCGCATGAAGGATGACCGCCGCTCCGCCGTCGACGCCCTGTACGAGGCCAACCGCCTCGGCCAGAAGAACGGCAAGGGCTTCTACGCCTACGAGACCGACAAGCGCGGCAAACCGAAGAAAGTCGCCGACGCCTCGGTACTGGAAGTGCTCAAGCCGATCGTCTTCGAACAACGCGAGGTCAGCGACGAGGACATCATCAACTGGATGATGGTCCCGCTGTGCCTGGAAACCGTGCGCTGCCTGGAAGACGGCATCGTCGAGACCGCAGCCGAGGCCGACATGGGCCTGGTCTACGGCATCGGTTTCCCTCCCTTCCGTGGTGGCGCGCTGCGCTACATCGACTCGATCGGTGTGGCCGAATTCGTCGCCCTGGCAGACAAGTACGCCGATCTGGGCCCGCTGTACCACCCCACCGCCAAGCTGCGCGAGATGGCCAAGAACGGCCAGCGCTTCTTCGGTTAAGCGCCCAACGGTATAGAGCGAGAGTAAATATATGAGCCTGAATCCAAGAGACGTGGTGATTGTCGACTTCGGTCGCACGCCGATGGGCCGCTCCAAGGGTGGCATGCACCGCAATACCCGCGCCGAAGACATGTCCGCGCACCTGATCAGCAAGGTCCTGGAACGCAACGCCAAGATCGACCCGGCCGAAGTCGAGGACGTGATCTGGGGCTGCGTCAACCAGACCCTGGAGCAGGGCTGGAACATCGCGCGCATGGCGTCGCTGATGACCCAGATCCCGCACACCGCCGCCGGCCAGACCGTCAGCCGCCTGTGCGGCTCGTCGATGAGCGCGCTGCACACCGCCGCCCAGGCGATCATGACCGGCAACGGCGACGTCTTCGTCGTTGGCGGCGTCGAGCACATGGGCCACGTCAGCATGATGCACGGCGTCGATCCGAACCCGCACATGTCCCTGTACGCCGCCAAGGCCTCGGGCATGATGGGCCTGACCGCCGAGATGCTCGGCAAGATGCACGGCATCAGCCGCGAACAGCAGGACTTGTTTGGCCTGCGCTCCCACCAGCTGGCCCACAAGGCCACCGTGGAAGGCAAGTTCAAGGACGAGATCATCCCGATGCAGGGCTATGACGAGAATGGCTTCCTCAAGGTCTTCGACTACGACGAAACCATCCGTCCGGATACCACCCTGGAAAGTCTGGCCGCGTTGAAGCCTGCCTTCAATCCCAAAGGCGGCACCGTGACCGCGGGTACTTCCTCGCAGATCACCGACGGTGCCTCCTGCATGATCGTCATGTCGGCCCAGCGTGCCCAGGACCTGGGCATCCAGCCGCTGGCGGTGATCCGCTCCATGGCGGTGGCCGGCGTCGACCCGGCGATCATGGGCTACGGCCCGGTGCCAGCAACGCAGAAAGCGCTCAAGCGCGCGGGCCTGAGCATTGCCGACATCGACTTTTTCGAGCTCAACGAGGCCTTCGCCGCACAGGCCCTGCCAGTGCTGAAGGATCTGAAAGTTCTCGACAAGATGGATGAGAAGGTTAACCTTCACGGCGGTGCCATCGCTCTGGGTCACCCGTTCGGGTGCTCGGGCGCGCGGATCTCGGGTACGCTGCTCAATGTCATGAAGCAGAACGGCGGTACCCTGGGCGTGTCGACCATGTGCGTCGGCCTCGGTCAGGGCATTACCACGGTCTTCGAGCGCGTCTGATCGCGTGAGTTGACCAAACCGGGGCCTGGCGCCCCGGTTTTTGTTTTTTCGGATTTTTTTCAAGAGGGGTGGGCGGCATGCAGATACAGCCAGGCGTATACCGGCATTACAAGGGGCCTGAGTACCGTGTCTTCGGCGTGGCGCGGCATTCCGAGAGCGAGGAATGGGTGGTGTTCTACCAGGCCCTGTACGGCGAATATGGCCTTTGGGTCAGGCCGCTGTCGATGTTCCTGGAGTCGGTCGAAGTTGACGGCGAGCAGGTGCCACGCTTTGCTTTGGTGGAGGCCGAGGCGACGCTGTTTTCGCGACCGGATGGCGCTGGCGGCTGAACTCCCGCGCTTGACCTCATTCTATAGCCACTATATATAGCGGTGCCGCGTCAGGTACCTGCCGTGTTTTTATTTTCGATATTCAGGAATTTTCCGATCCATGGGCAAATCGCTGGTCATTGTGGAATCCCCGGCTAAGGCCAAGACCATCAACAAGTACCTGGGCAGCCAGTACGTGGTGAAGTCGAGTATCGGCCATATCCGCGACCTGCCCACCAGCGGTTCGGCCAGTGCCAGCAAGGAGCCTGCGGCCAAGCGCGGCAAGACCGCCGGCGAAGCCCCGGCGCTGTCGCCCAAGGAAAAGGCGCGCAAGCAGTTGGTCGCACGCATGGGCGTCGATCCGGATCACGGCTGGAAAGCCAAGTACGAGATTCTCCCGGGCAAGGAGAAAGTGATCGAGGAGCTGCGTCGCCTGGCCAAGGATGCCGACACCATCTATCTCGCAACCGACTTGGACCGCGAAGGGGAGGCCATTGCCTGGCACCTGCGGGAAGCCATCGGCGGTGACGACAGCCGCTACAAGCGCGTGGTGTTCAACGAAATCACCAAGAAAGCCATCCAGGAAGCCTTCTCGCAGCCGGGCGACCTCGATATCGACCGGGTCAATGCGCAGCAGGCCAGGCGTTTCCTCGATCGTGTGGTCGGCTACATGGTCTCGCCGCTGCTCTGGTCGAAGATCGCTCGTGGCCTGTCGGCCGGCCGGGTGCAGTCGGTGGCGGTGAAGCTGGTGGTGGAGCGCGAGCGTGAGATCCGTGCCTTCGTTCCGGAAGAGTACTGGGAAGTCCACGCCGACCTGGGTACTGCCAAGGACGCCAAGGTGCGCTTTGAAGTGGCCCGCGAGAAAGGCGAGGCCTTCAAGCCTCTGAACGAAGCCCAGGCCATGGCGGCGCTGGAGAAGCTCAAGGCTTCCAGCTACAGCGTGGCCAAGCGTGAAGACCGTCCTACCAGCTCCAAGCCGTCGGCACCGTTCATCACCTCGACCCTGCAGCAGGCTGCGAGCAACCGCCTCGGTTTCGGCGTGAAGAAGACCATGATGATGGCCCAGCGGCTCTACGAAGCCGGCTACATCACCTATATGCGTACCGACTCGACCAACCTCTCGACCGACGCCGTGGAAATGGCCCGGACCTACATCGAGAACGAGTTCGGCAAGCAGTACCTGCCCGACGCGCCGATCGTCTACGGCAGCAAGGAAGGCGCCCAGGAGGCGCACGAAGCGATCCGTCCGTCCGACGTCAACACCCATCCGAGCAAGCTGAGCGGCATGGAGCGTGATGCCGAGCGCCTGTACGAACTGATCTGGCGCCAGTTCCTGGCCTGCCAGATGCCGCCGGCGCAATACCTGTCGACCACCGTCAGCGTCGCCGCTGGCGACTTCGAGCTGCGCGCCAAGGGCCGTATCCTCAAGTTCGACGGTTACACCCGCGTGCTGCCGCAGCAGAGCAAGCCGGGCGAGGACGACGTCCTGCCGGAAATGAACCAGGGTGAAGTGCTCAAGCTGATCCAGCTCGATCCGAGCCAGCACTTCACCAAGCCGCCGGCGCGCTACTCCGAAGCCAGCCTGGTCAAGGAAATGGAAAAACGTGGCATCGGTCGTCCGTCGACCTACGCGGCGATCATTTCCACCATCCAGGACCGCGGCTACGTGACCCTGCACAATCGCCGCTTCTACTCCGAGAAGATGGGCGACATCGTAACCGAGCGCCTGTCCGAGAGCTTCTCCAACCTGATGGACTACGGCTTCACCGCCGGCATGGAAGAGAACCTCGACGACGTGGCCCAGGGCGAGCGTGACTGGAAGAACGTGCTGGACGAGTTCTACGGCGATTTCAGCAAGAAGCTGCAGGCCGCCGAGTCCAGCGAAGATGGCATGCGCGCCAACCAGCCGACCCCGACCGACATTCCGTGCAAGGAATGCGGCCGACACATGATGATCCGTACCGCCTCCACCGGCGTGTTCCTTGGCTGCTCGGGCTACAGCCTGCCACCGAAGGAGCGCTGCAAGGCCACGGTCAACCTGGTGCCGGGCGACGAGATCGCCGCAGACGACGAGGGCGAGTCCGAGTCCCGCGTGCTGCGTGGCAAGCACCGCTGCCCGATCTGCGCGACTGCGATGGATGCCTACCTGCTGGACGAAAAGCACAAGCTGCATATCTGCGGTAACAACCCGGATTGCGCGGGCTACGAGATCGAGGAAGGCAACTATCGGATCAAGGGCTACGAAGGTCCGAGCCTGGAATGCGACAAGTGCGGCAGCGAGATGCAGCTCAAGACCGGTCGTTTCGGCAAGTTCTTCGGTTGCACCAACCCGGCGTGCAAGAACACCCGCAAGCTGCTCAAGAGTGGCGAGGCTGCGCCACCGAAGATGGACAAGGTGGACATGCCGGAACTCAAGTGCGAGAAGGTCAACGACACCTACGTGCTGCGTGACGGTGCCTCGGGTCTGTTCCTGGCTGCCAGCCAGTTCCCGAAGAACCGCGAGACCCGCGCACCGCTGGTGCTGGAGATCATCCCGCACAAGCACGAGATCGATCCGAAGTACCACTTCCTTTGCGACGCACCGCAAAAGGACCCGGAAGGCCGTCCGGCGGTGATCCGCTACAGCCGCAAGACCAAGGAGCAGTATGTGCAGACCGAGGTCGATGGCAAGCCGACGGGCTGGAAGGCGTTCTACGATGGCAAGGCGTGGAAGGTCGAAGACAAGAGCTGATTGGCTGAAGGGCTGATCGAGGGCCACCCCTGACACTGTCAGGGGTGGCCTTTTTGTTTGTCCTTGAGGGCCTCATCGCGGGTAAACCCGCTCCCACAATGTCCGCAGCGACTCGGAACCCTGTGGGAGCGGGTTTACCCGCGATGAGGCCCTCAAGTGCGAAAAAGATTACAGATTCTTGCACCCGCTAACCGCTTCCCCGAAACTGACGGACTTGCCCCCGCAGTCCTACCGGAGAGCGCCCTTCATGGCCCAGGAACTCTATACCCGCACCAACCAGAAAATCTTCTTCGCCGGCCTGGCCCTCGAAGGTCTCGGCAAGGCGCAGGAAAGCAAGGCCATGAACGCCCAGGCGCTGGTCCAGGCCGAGCGCGAATCGGCGCTGTTCCACCTGTACGGCGCGCTGCTGGGGCTGTGCCATGAGATCGCCGGCTACTACCGCCTGCCCCAGGCTTCCGCGCCACGTGCCGAGGCGCTGCTGACCCCCGAAGTACTGCAAAGCATCGCCATCCCGGAAATGGCCGAACTGGTCGAGCTTGCCCAGCAATCGGAAACCTGGCTGGCGCGTTTGTTGAAAGCTTATTCCGATTTGTTCAAACCGCCGGTCGCTATCAAGGCGCTAAAAGGCGATGTCACCCAGCCGCTGATCCAGGCCGTCAGTCTCGACGCACCTACAGCAGCCCCTCTGTCACGGGAAGAACTGGAAGAGTGGCGGCAGAACCTGAAGAAGCTGACCGTTCGTTTCCGCGAAGGCTTGAGTGAGTGCTGATCGCTTTTGTCGCTGGTACAATGCCCGCCTTTCCTGGAGAACAGTCCTGATATGCCCACGTCCTTTCTAGAAATTGTCGAATTGCCAGACGGTCGCATCGAGCTGCGCCGTGCCGAGGACGAGGGTTCCCTGGTGACCCTGAACTTCTCCGAGGACGCCAAGGCGTTCCTGCAGGGCCAGCACGTCGAAGTGGCCAAGGCCATGCTCAGTGTTGGCGTGCAGATGGCAGGTCGCCTGGTGGAAGGCGAAATCGAGCGGGAAGAGGAAGGACCGCGGGTTCTGCATTGATGGTGGGATGATGGCCGGGCTTCCTCGCAAGGAGGAAGCCGGATGTCGGCGTCATCGCATTTCTGAAGTATCAGCCCAGACGAATATTCAGGCTTTGCGCGCTTCCGGCGTGCGCGGCGCGGGTCAGTTGTTGCCGTGCGGCGCTGCTGACCGGGTTCAGCCAGCTCACCACGGTGTGGCTGCGGCCCAGGCGCAGGGCATCGCACGCCAGTTGCAGGGCGCTCTGGTTGCCTCGTGGCTGCAGGATCAGGATGCGTTCGCGGTTCAGGCCGGCATCACGCAGCCAGGCCTGGGTCAGGGTGGCAGGAGGGGCGATCAGGGTTAGCCAGCGGGCGTCCTGTTCCTCGCTCAGTTCACGCAGGACCGGCGCCAGCAGGTTATGGCAGTGCTCCAGCGCACCACGGAAAGACAATTCGCTGAACGCCTGCGGCTCGTTCTCGATGCGCGCGGGCTTCTCGGCTTTCAGTTTGGGCAGGACTGGCTGGGCCAGGAATGCCTCGAACAGGGGTAACTGTGCTTGCTGTGGTGCGTGTGGATACTGCATGACGCCTCCTGGTTACCGGCGAATGACGCCGACGCTCAACCCCTCGATTACCAGATCCTGGTCTTTCAGGTTGACCTCGATGGGTGCGAATTCGGGGTTTTCCGCAATCAGCCAGACCTTGCTGCCTTCACGTTTGAAGCGCTTGACCGTCACCTCGTCACCGAGGCGGGCTACGACGATCTGCCCATTGCGTGCTTCGCGGCAGGTGTGCACGGCGAGCAGGTCTCCGTCGAAAATACCGACGTCCTTCATGCTCATGCCGTGCACGCGCAACAGGTAGTCGGCCCGGGGATGGAAGAAGGCCGGGTTGATGGCGCAGGATTCTTCGATGTGCTGTTCGGCGAGGATCGGTGCACCGGCGGCAACACGACCGATAATCGGCAGCGAGTTGTCGTCCTGGGTCTTGGCTTCGAAGCCGGGGATGCGGATACCGCGGGACGCGCCCGGAGTCATCTCGATCGCGCCCTTGCGCGCCAGGGCCTTGAGGTGTTCCTCGGCGGCGTTGGGCGATTTGAAGCCCAGTTCCTGAGCGATTTCGGCCCGGGTCGGCGGGAAGCCGTTGTCTTCAAGGCAGCGCTTGATAAAAGCCAGAATCTCAGCTTGGCGTGGCGTCAGTTTCAGCATGTCGAGGTCTCTGTCTTTTTATACAGTGACTGGGATTATATACAGTGGTGGCCCAGCTGCAAGCTTGAAGCTACAAGCGGCAAGAAAAAGCAGCCCGAGTATCCTCCTCGCTCAGCTTGCAGCGTGCGGCTGTGATCTAATAGCGCGCCTGACTTGACAGTCACGAGCATGAAACGTATGTTTCAAACAACTGTTTGTCAGGTAGATTATTTCCATGGCCCAATCGGAAACCGTCGAACGCATTCTCGATGCTGCCGAGCAATTGTTCGCGGAAAAAGGTTTCGCAGAGACCTCGCTGCGACTGATCACCAGCAAGGCCGGGGTCAACCTGGCGGCGGTCAACTATCACTTCGGCTCGAAGAAGGCTCTGATCCAGGCCGTCTTCTCGCGTTTCCTCGGGCCGTTCTGCCAGAGCCTCGAACGCGAGCTGGACCGCCGACAGGCGAGTCCGGCGCACAAGCCGAACCTCGAGGAGCTTCTCGAGATGCTGGTGGAGCAGGCCTTGGTGGTGCAGCCACGCAGCGGCAACGACCTGTCCATCTTCATGCGCCTGCTGGGCCTGGCCTTCAGCCAGAGCCAGGGCCACCTGCGGCGTTACCTGGAAGACATGTACGGCAAGGTGTTCCGCCGCTACATGCTGCTGGTCAACGAAGCCGCGCCGCGCATCCCGCCGATCGAGCTGTTCTGGCGCGTGCACTTCATGCTTGGCGCCGCAGCGTTCAGCATGTCCGGGATCAAGGCACTCCGGGCGATCGCCGAGACCGATTTCGGGGTCGACACCTCGATCGAGCAGGTGATGCGCCTGATGGTGCCGTTCCTCGCCGCCGGCATGCGTGCCGACAGCGGTGTCATTGATGAGGCAATGGCCGCCGCGCAGCTGCGCCCGCGTAGCAAGTCAAGCAGTGTGCCGACCCCCGCCAAGGCCTGATCGGCGACTGGGCGCGACGCCTGGCTTCGGCTAAGCTAGCGCCCCATGTCTACTCTCGATCTGCTGCTCATTTCCCTCGCCGATCAATGCCTCTACGGGTTTTCCCAAGGCCGTCTGGTCGTGCGCCTGCCGGTCTCCACGGCGCTCAATGGTCCAGGTGAACGCAACGGCTCCGGCTGTACGCCGCGTGGCCTGCATCAGGTGCGGGCGAAAATCGGTGATGGTCTGCCGCAAGGGGCCGTCCTGCGTGGACGACGCTGGACAGGCGAAACCTGGACCCGCGAACTGCACGCGCAATTCCCCGGCCGCGACTGGATCCTCACTCGCATCCTCTGGCTCAGCGGCTGCGAGCCCGGGCGCAATCGCCTGGCGGCGGTGGACACCTTCCGTCGCTACATCTACCTGCACGGCACGCCGGACACGGAACCCATGGGCGTGCCGTTGTCCCATGGCTGCATCCGCCTGCGCAATGCCGACCTGCTGAAGCTGTTCGACCAGGTTCCGCCCCATTGCCCGGTGCGCATCGAAGAAGCGGCCTGCCCGCAGTGGGCCAGCGCCCCTATCAACTGAAGGATCAATTATGAGTGCCAGCCTGCAAGGCTCCCTGATGGTCGATATCGCCGGTCACTGGCTGACCGCCGAAGATCGCCATCTCCTGCGCCAGCCCGAAGTGGCCGGCCTGATCATCTTTGCCCGCAACATCGACAGCCCACGGCAGGTGCGCGAGTTGACCGCGTCGATCCGCTCCATCCGCCCGGACCTGATCCTCGCCGTGGACCAGGAAGGCGGGCGCGTGCAGCGCCTGCGCCAGGGCTTCGTGCGCCTGCCGGCGATGCGCGCCATCGCCGACAACGACAATGCCGAATACCTCGCCGAGCAGTGCGGCTGGTTGATGGCCACCGAGGTGTTGGCGGTGGGCCTGGACCTGAGTTTCGCCCCGGTGCTGGACCTTGATCACCAGCGCAGCGCAGTGGTCGGCAGTCGCGCCTTCGAAGGTGATCCGCAGCGCGCCACAGCGCTGGCCGGTGCCTTTATCCGCGGCATGAACGCAGCTGGCATGGCCGCGTGCGGCAAGCACTTCCCGGGGCATGGTTGGGCCGAGGCCGATTCCCATGTCGCCATTCCTACCGACGAGCGCAGCCTGGAGCAGATTCGCGCCGCGGACCTGGTGCCATTCACTCGCCTCAGCGGACAGATGGCTGCAGTCATGCCGGCACATGTCATCTATCCGCAGGTCGACAACCAGCCGGCGGGCTTCTCGCGGCGCTGGCTGCAGGAGATCCTGCGTGGTGAACTGGGCTTCGACGGGGTGATCTTCAGCGATGACCTGTCCATGGCCGGGGCCCATGTGGTGGGGGATGCGGCGAGCCGGATCGAAGCGGCGCTTAGCGCAGGCTGCGACATGGGCCTGGTGTGCAACGACCGGGCGGCTGCGGAGTTAGCGTTGAGTGCGGCGCAGCGGATGAAGGTGACGCCTTCGCCGCGAATCGCGGCGATGCGTGGGTGTGGATTTGCGCGGACCGATTATCGCGAGCAGCCGCGTTGGCTGGAGGCGTTGGGGGCGTTGAAGCAGGCGCAACTGGTCGATTGATTTGCTGGCCTCAAGGGCCCCATCGCTGGCTTGCCAGCGATGCGGGCCCTGAGGTCAATACAGCTCAGCGGGTCTTCTGCTGCTCCGGCAATGGCGAGAACAGCGCCTCGATATCATCTGCCGCCAGCTTCCATTGCCCGGCTTCCTTCCCTTCCAGTAACCCGGCCGCCAGTGCCGCCTTGTCCTTCTGCAGTTGCTGGATCTTCTCTTCCACCGTCCCGCGGGTAATCAGCTTGTAGACGAACACCGGCTTGTCCTGGCCGATGCGGTAGGCGCGGTCGGTGGCCTGGTTCTCGGTTGCGGGGTTCCACCATGGGTCGTAGTGGATCACCGTGTCCGCCGCCGTCAGGTTCAGGCCGGTGCCGCCGGCCTTGAGGCTGATGAGAAACAGCGGCGTCTCGCCTTTCTGGAACTGCTGCACCGGCGTGCGCCGGTCCTTGGTGTCGCCGGTCAGCAGGCTGTAGCGGATCTTGCGTTTCTCCAGTTCTTCCTCGATCAGCGCGAGCATCGAGGTGAACTGGGAGAACAGTAGGATCTTGCGCCCTTCGTTGAGCAGGTCCTCCAGCATGTCCATCAGGCTGCCCAGCTTGCCTTTGTCGGACTGCGAGCCTTTGAACTTGGCGCTGGCCACCAGGCGTAGGTCGCAGCAGACCTGGCGCAGCTTGAGCAGCGCATCGAGAACGACGATCTGGCTGCGTGCTGCGCCGTTGCGGGTGATCTCAGCGCGGACCTTGCTGTCCATGGCCACCCGCACAGTTTCATAAGTGTCGCGCTGGGCGTCGCTGAGGTCGACCCAGTGGACGATCTCGCTCTTGGCCGGCAGCTCGGTGGCCACCTGCTCCTTGGTCCGGCGCAGCAGGAACGGACGGATCCGAGCCGCCAGGTGGCTCATACGCTCGCTGTCGCCGTGGCGTTCGATCGGAGTGCGGTAGTCGCGGGCGAAGGTCTTGCTGTCGCCGAGCCAGCCGGGCAGCAGGAAATGGAAGATCGACCAAAGCTCGCCCAAGTTGTTTTCCATGGGCGTGCCGGTCAGGCACAGGCGCTGGTTGGCTTGCAGTTCCCGCGCGGCCTGGGCGGCCTTGCTGGTGGCGTTCTTGATGTTCTGTGCTTCGTCGAGCACCAGCACGTGCCAGGTGTGCTGTGTGAAGTGCTCAAGATCGCGGGGCAGCAGGGCGTAGGTGGTCAGCACCAGATCGTAGTCGAGCAGGTCGGCGAAGTGCCGGGTCCGTCCCGGGCCATGCAGGGCAATTACCCGCAGCTGCGGGGTGAAACGCTCGGCCTCGTCCAGCCAGTTGGGGATCAGGCTGGTGGGCATCACCGCCAGCGCCGGGGTTTTCAGGCGGTTGGCGTTCTTCTCGGTGAGCAGGTGGGCTAGGGTCTGCAGGGTCTTGCCCAGACCCATGTCGTCGCCAAGCAGTCCACCGACATCCAGACCGCGCAGGGTCTGCAGCCAGCTCAGGCCTTCGAGTTGATAAGGGCGCAGGGTCGCGTTCAGGCCTTCGGGTGGCCTGACCTCGGTGTACTGCGCGCTTTTCAGGCGGCTGGCAAAGTCGCGCAGGCGCTCGCCGCCTTGCCAGGTCAGGGTGACGCCGTCGAGGTTGCTCAGGCGCGCCGCATCCGGCGCGGCCAGGCGCAGCGCGCGGCCATCGCTTTCATGCAGGTAGAGCTCGCCCAGGGTCGCCATCAGCGGCTTGATCCGAGCGTAGGGCAGGGCGACCCGTACCGCGACGGCATCGTGGCGGTGACGGTTGAGGTCGATCAACAGGTGCTCGTCGTCGCCGCGTTTGACCAGCTCGCTGGCTTTCAGCAGTTCAGGACTGCTGCGCAAGAGTTGCAGGAGGATCGGCAGCAGGCTGTGCCGTTCGCCATTGACCACGATGCCCAGCTCCAGGTCGAACCACTGGTGGCCGGGCGCCTCGTCGATGTCGGCGTACCAGTCGTCGATGTGCTGCAGGTTGAAGGCGAAGTCCGGGCGGACTTCCAGTTCCCAGCCGGCCTTGCGCAGCGCCGGGATGCCTTCGCGGGCGAAGGCCAGCCAGTCCTGGTCGCTGTCCAACAGGAGCATTTCGCCGGCGGTTTCCGGCAGCGCCTTGCTTTGCCGGGTGGCGACCTTGAAGCCCCAACGTTGCAGGATCTTGCGAAACGCCTGTTCCGCCGCCTTGTCGCGCTGGATGAGCTGGCGGGTGTTGCCGGCGAGGCGGGTCAGTGGCTTGTTGTCTGAGCCATGGGTGCGCAGGCCGTCATAGTCGAAGGAGAGGGCGGCGCGGTGTTGCAACTGGCGCTGCATGCGTCCGCTCTTCGGCGCATAGGCACTGAACTCGTGGCTGGCGAGGATCAGGTGGGCGGTTGGGCGCAGATGATCGATCGTTTCTTCCTGCAGGCGGGTCGGGGTGGGAACTTGCTTGCCTAGCGCGCTGAGGCGGTGGCTGAGTTGCGCCACCAGTGGTTCCGGCACTTCCGGGGCGAGGGCGAGTTGCTGGGCGACGTGGGGGTCGAGGTCATGCTGGACCAGGCCGGCCTGCAGAGTCTCGGCGTTGAAGTAGTACAGCGGCTGTATGGGCAGGATCCTGCCCAGCGATTTGTCGCCGTCGTACCAGTCGCCGTGGTAGTTGCCGTTTTCGAGGCGGATCCAGCGGAATTCTGCCGGGCGGGCGGGGCCTCGCTGCACCGCCGGTGGTGTTTCGCCGAACATCAGGCGTCCGGTATCCAGGACTTGCTGGAAGATTTCGCCGTCGTACTGCTCATTCAGCGGAAAGGTCATCATCCAGTGATTCTGCTTGCGATTGAGCCGCAAGAGGATCTCCCGATCTGCGGGCGTGACGTACTTCGGCGGCTGATACAGCAGTTCAGGGACGGACTGGAGCTTGGAGAACTGAATCTGGCCATCGGGTTGCCGGGTGCCTTTCTTCAGCTTGAGGCAGAAGAGTTCTCCGTCGAAGTGTATGAAGTAGTAGATCCCGCGGCCCTGGCGCTCAGGGGATATTGCGCTGGCGGGAGGCCTTTCCAGTCCGTCCAGCCAGGTCTGCAGCTCGGTGGGCATGCGTTCCGGTGGCGGAGGCGGTGTTGCTACCGCTACCGCTTTCTGGTCGGCTTGCAGGTGGTAGAGCACTGCGGCGCAATGTTTGCAGTCGGAGTGCACCGGGCATGTGCACTCGCAATCGATTGACATCCCTCGGTAGCCAGGACTGATCGTTATGGTCTGCTGGTAGAGATTTCCTGCAGAACCCCGACAGGTGGCGTAAAGGATTTCGCTAGGATCGTCGTAGTTATCGTTGAACTCGATCCCTTGGATGCTGACTCGCTGCTGCGCTGCGTAATCGCGACCACGACCGAGAATCGCGCGACTGAACTGGCGCTCCCAGCGGTCATCATCCAGCAGCAGGTCGGTTGCGACAGACATCCGTCACTGCTCCATCAACGCAGGATCAGGCGCCGCACTCGACGGCGCCCCCGCCTTGCGGATCTTCAGCAGCAGGGCCAGGTGTCCGCCATCCAGGTAGGTCAGCTCGGCATTCTTCACGTTGCTGTTGCCCTGGCGGAACTGTTCGCTCTGCATCACCGCGCCGTTGCCGTCGAACCGGTTGACCCACAGGTTGGCCTCGACCGCGAGGAATCGGCCATCCTTCAGGCTCAGGTTGCCTTCGATGGGGAAATGACCAAACTGCTCCTGGCCGTCGCTCAGGGCAACCTTCGATGCCTCGCTGCCGACGTTCTGCTGCCAGGCCTTGCGTAGCAGCACGGTGTACTGGGTGTCTGCGTTGAGGCGCTCGACCTCACCGTCGAGGATCGGCTGGCGCACATCGTACTGGGCGATTGGCGCGGCGCCGTCGCTCCAGTTTTCCGGGGCGAACTGGCTGGTGATGGCCGGTACCGCGTTCTGCCGCACCAGGATCATTTCCACCAGGTACTGGGTGTCGGCGAAAGCTGCCGGGGCGATCAGCGCCAGCAGCAGGGTCAGGTTGCGAATGGCACGCATGGGGCTTCCTTAAGCGGTTTTCGGGGTCAGGCGCTCGAACAGCGCTTCCAGGGTCGAGAAACGTTCATCGGCGCGCTCCATGGGCACCATGAACCTGAATTGGGTGGCGCCTTCGAACTTGTAGCGCTTGGGCTGGCCCTGGATCAGCTTGATCAGCACCAGCGGATCGACCGGCGTTTCGCTTTCGAACTCGATCTTGCCACCTTGCGGGCCGGCGTCGACCTTCTTGATCCCGAGCTTCTCCGCCTGCAGCTTGAGCAGGGTCAGGCGGATCAGGTTCTTGGTCGGTTCCGGCAGCAGGCCGAAGCGGTCGATCATCTCGACCTGCAGGTCGTTGAGGCCATCCTCGTCCACCGCCGAAGCGATGCGCTTGTACAGGATCAGCCGCGCATGCACGTCCGGCAGGTAGTCCTCGGGGATCAGCGCCGGCAGGCGCAGGTTGATTTCCGGCCCGCCACCCAGCGGCTGGTCGAGGTTCGGCTGGGTACCCTTGCGGATCGCCTTGACCGCGCGCTCGAGCATTTCCATGTACAGGGTGAAGCCCACCGCCTGGATCTGCCCGCTCTGGCCTTCGCCGAGCAGTTCGCCGGCACCGCGGATTTCCAGGTCGTTGGTGGCGAGGACGAAGCCGGCGCCAAGGTCCTGGGTGTTGGCGATGGCTTCCAGGCGCTTCTCCGCATCGGCGGTGATCTGCTGGCGCGGCGGCGTCAGCAGGTAGGCGTAGGCCTGGTGGTGGCTGCGTCCGACCCGGCCACGCAACTGGTGCAACTGGGCCAGGCCGAACTTGTCGGCGCGTTCGATGATGATGGTGTTGGCGCTCGGCACGTCGATGCCGGTCTCGATGATGGTCGAGGCGATCAGCACGTTGAAGCGCTTGTGGTAGAAGTCGCTCATCACCTGTTCCAGTTCGCGTTCGCGCATCTGTCCATGGCCGATGCCGATACGTGCCTCGGGCACCAGTTCGGCGAGGTCGGCGGCGCACTTCTCGATGCTCTTTACGTCGTTGTGCAGGTAGTAGACCTGGCCGCCGCGCAGCAGCTCGCGCAGCAACGCTTCCTTGATGGTGCTCTTGTTCTGCTCCATGACGAAGGTGCGCACCGACAGGCGTCGGGCCGGCGGGGTGGCGATGATCGACAGGTCGCGCATGCCCGACACCGCCATGTTCAGCGTGCGCGGGATCGGCGTGGCGGTCAGGGTGAGGATGTCCACCTCGCTGCGCAGGGCCTTGAGCTGCTCCTTCTGGCGCACGCCGAAACGGTGTTCCTCGTCGATGATGACCAGGCCCAGATCCTTGAACTTGACGTCATCCTGCAGCAGCTTGTGGGTGCCGATGACGATGTCGATCTTGCCTTCGGCCAGCTCGGCCATGGCCGTGTTGACTTCCTTGGCCGATTTGAAGCGGCTCATCACTTCCACGCTCACCGGCCAGTCGGCGAAGCGGTCGCGGAAGCTGTTGTAGTGTTGCTGGGCGAGCAGGGTGGTGGGCACCAGGATGGCCACCTGGCGACCGCTGTGCACGGCGATGAACGCTGCGCGCATGGCCACCTCGGTCTTGCCGAAGCCGACGTCGCCGCAGACCAGGCGGTCCATCGGCTTGGCCGCCAGCATGTCTTCGCGCACCGCCTCGATGGCGTTCTGCTGGTCCGGGGTTTCCTCGAAGGGGAAGCCGGCGCTGAAGGCGGCGTAGTCGGCCGCCGGGTCGGCGAAGGCGTAGCCCTTGCGCGCGGCGCGGCGGGCGTAGATGTCTAGGAGTTCGGCGGCGACGTCGCGGACCTGTTCGGCAGCCTTGCGCTTGGCTTTCTGCCAGGCCTCGGAGCCGAGCCGGTGCAGCGGTGCCAGGGCGTCGTCGCTGCCGGTGTAGCGGGCGATCAGGTGCAGGTTGGCCACCGGCACGTAGAGCTTGGCGCCCTCGGCGTATTCGAGGGTGAGGAACTCGGCGGCCTGGTTGTCGATTTCCAGGGTCGCCAGGCCCAGGTAGCGGCCGACACCGTGGTCGATATGCACCACCGGCGCGCCTTCGCGCAGTTCGGTGAGGTTCTTGATGACCGCGTCGTTGCTGGCGTCGCTGCGTTTCTCGCGGCGTCGGCGCTGCATGACGCGCTGGCCGAACAGCGGGCTCTCGGCCACCAGGGCCAGGGCCGGGTCCTCCAGTACCAGACCGTCGTCCAGCGGGGCGATGGTGATCGCCAGGCGCTCCTTGCCGGTGACGAAGTCGAGCCAGCTTTCTACCGTCTGCGGCCGCAGCTTCAGGCGTTCCAGAAGTTCCAGCAGGACCTCGCGGCGCCCCGCCGATTCGGCGGTGAACAGCACGCGGCCGGGGAACTGGTCGAGGAACTCGGACAGCGCCGCCAGCGGCTGGCTGGCCTTGGCCTCGATGGCCAGATTCGGCAGCTTCTGGGCCGGGAAGCGCTCGCGGCCGACGCCTGCGTCGAGGTCATCGCTGCTGACCACGATGCGCGGCCAGCCCTTGAGGCGGGCGAAGCAGTCTTCCACCGGCAGGAACAGTTCGGCCGGCGGCAGCAGCGGCCGGTTGGGGTCGATGCGGCGCTCTTCGAAGCGTCCGCGCACGTCGTTCCAGAAGTGCTCGGCGGCCTGTTCCACGCCCGGCAGGGAGAACACCTGGGTGTCCTGCGGCAGGTAGTCGAACAGGGTCGAGGTGTCTTCGAAGAACAGTGGCAGGTAGTACTCGATGCCGGCGGGGATGATGCCGCTGGTGAGGTCCTGGAAGATCGGGCTGCGGCGGAAGTCGACGTCGAAACGCTCGCGGAAGCGGGCCTTGAAGCGGGTTACCGCCTCTTTCTGCAGGGGGAATTCCCGCGCCGGGAGCAGGCGCACCGACTCGACCTTGTCGATGGAGCGCTGGGTTTCCGGATCGAAAGTGCGCAGCGTCTCGATTTCGTCATCGAACAGATCGATGCGGTAGGGCAGCTTGCTGCCCATCGGGAACAGGTCGATCAGCGCGCCACGCACGGCAAACTCGCCGTGTTCGTAGACCGTGTCGACGCAGCGGTAGCCGCTGGCCTCCAGGCGCGTGCGCATCTGCTCGACATCGAGCTTCTGGCCGACGTCCAGCACCAGGCTGCTGCCGAGCAGGAAACTGGTCGGCGCCAGGCGGTGCAGGGCGGTGGTGATCGGCACCACGAGGATGCCGTGGTCCAGTTCCGGCAGGCGGTACAGGCTGGCGATCCGCTGCGAGATGATGTCCTGGTGCGGCGAGAACAGGTCGTAGGGCAAGGTTTCCCAATCGGGGAAGGGCAGTACCGCCAGCTCTGGCGCGAAGAAGCGCAGCTCCTGCTCCAGCCGGTCGGCGCTCTGGCTGTCGGCGGTAAGCAGCAGGGTAAAGCGTTTGGCGGCGCTGGCGGCCTCGGCGATGGCCAGGCTCAGGGCGGCGCCGGGCAGGTTGCCCCAGGTTTGTTTGCCGGCAGTGGCCGGCAGGTGCGGTAGACGCAGAACAGGCACGGGAGGTCGAGCTCCAAGCGTTGCGACAAAGAGACCGATTGTACCGGGCCGGGGCCCGTGCTGTAAGGCTTGTGGCGGGCAAATTGCCGCGATGGGGCGGAGGCGACAGGCGCTCATTGCTCCAAGCGCGACGCGGCGTCATAATGTAGCCCCTTTTTTCTGTCCCTACATGTGGAAGGTTCCCGTGACTCAGAAGCCCGACCAGTGTCTTGGTGAGTGGATCGATCGTGAAGCACTTGCAGAAGCGATGATCCCGCTTATCGGTCAGCTCTACCGCAATAACAACGTGGTGAGCTCGATCTATGGCCGCAGCCTGATCAACCGTTCGGTGATCTCGATCCTCAAAGCGCACCGCTTTGCCCGTCATCGCCAGAGCGACGAAACCGAACTGTCCGTCCACGAGACATTCCCCCTGCTCAAGGCCATGAGCGAGCTGAAGCTGGGTGCCGCGTCGGTAGACCTGGGCAAGCTGGCCAACAAGTTCAAGCTCGAAGGCAACGGCCGCAGCGCCGAGCAGTTCGTGCGCGAGGAACTGGCCGAGGTAGTCGGTCAGCAGAACGCTTCCGCACGCAAGGGCACCGACGTCGTCCTGTACGGCTTCGGCCGCATTGGCCGCCTGCTGGCGCGCATCCTGATCGAGAAGACCGGTGGTGGCGACGGCTTGCGCCTGCGTGCCATCGTCGTGCGCAAGGGCGCGACCAACGACCTGGTCAAGCGTGCCAGCCTGCTGCGTCGTGACTCGGTGCACGGCCCGTTCGACGGCACCATCACCGTCGACGAAGAGAACAACACCATCACCGCCAACGGCAACCTGATCCAGGTGATCTACGCCAAGGCGCCAAGCGAAGTCGACTACACCCAGTACGGCATCAACAATGCCCTGATCGTCGACAACACCGGCGTATGGCGTGACGCAGAGGGCCTGGGCCAGCACCTGGCCTGCCCGGGCGCTGCCCGCGTGATCCTCACCGCACCTGGCAAAGGCGCGCTGAAGAACATCGTTCACGGTATCAACCACGGCGACATCACTGCCGACGACAAGATCATCTCCGCTGCCTCCTGCACCACCAACGCCATCGTGCCGGTGCTGAAGGCGCTGAATGACCAGTACGGCATCGTCAACGGCCACGTCGAGACCGTTCACTCGTTCACCAACGACCAGAACCTGATCGACAACTTCCACAAGGGCAGCCGTCGCGGGCGTGCCGCGCCGCTGAACATGGTCATTACCGAGACCGGCGCCGCCACCGCAGCCGCCAAGGCACTGCCAGTGCTGAAGGGCAAGCTGACCGGCAACGCCATCCGCGTTCCAACGCCGAACGTCTCCATGGCGATCCTCAACCTGAACCTGGAAAAGGCCACGACTCGCGAAGAGCTGAACGAGTACCTGCGCCAGACCGCCATGCATTCCGAACTGCACAAGCAGATCGACTACGTGAGCTCCCAGGAAGTGGTATCGACCGACTTCGTCGGTTCGCGCCACGCCGGTGTGGTCGACGCCGAAGCCACCATCTGCAACGACAACCGTGTTGTCCTGTACGTCTGGTACGACAACGAATTCGGTTACAGCTGCCAGGTGGTACGCGTGATGGAAGAAATGGCTGGGGTGAACCCGCCTGCGTTCCCACGCTAAGCTTGCTGTGAGTTGAAAAAGAACGGGAACCTTCGGGTTCCCGTTTTTTTTGGCTGAGTTTTGGGACCGCAAAGCGGCCCCCGAATACCAAGGAGGCCCCTGTTTGAAAATAGCCCTGAGTATTCTTTGTGCTCTCGCCCTGGCCGGCTGTGAAAAATCCGACCTGGTCCAAAGCATCAGCGGTCCCACCATGGGCAGCACCTACACCGTGCAATACGTTCCGCCGGCCAACGGCCCCGATGCCAGTCAGGTCAAGCAGGAGGTCGAGAGCATCCTCGCCACCCTCGACCAGCACTTCTCCACCTACCGCGGCGATTCCCTGGTCAGCACCTTCAACCAGCTCCCCGTCAGCAGTTGCCAGGCCATGCCGGAAGACGTGCTCAAGCTGGTCCGCTTCGGCGAAACCCTGTGGCGCGAAAGCGGCGGTGCCTATGACCTGAGCGTCGAACCGCTGATGAACCTCTGGGGCTTCGGCCCGCAATCCCGTGAACAGAAAGTCCCCGACCCACAACGTCTGGCGCAGGTCCGTCAGCGCGTCGGCCAGGGGTACCTGCGCATCGAAGGTGAGCAGTTGTGCAAGGACATCGCCCTGGAGCTGGACTTCGACAGCATCGTCGCCGGCCATGCCGTCGATCTGGTCAGCGCCCGGCTACGTGCTCTAGGTATCGACAACCAGTTGGTGGAAATCACTGGCGAGCTCAAGGCTCTTGGCCGCAAGCCCGATGGCAGTGCCTGGCGCGTGGCCCTTGAGTTGCCCCAGGAAGACCGCCAGATCGCCGAGCAGGTGCTCAGCGTCGAGGGCCTCGGTGTGTCGACATCGGGTGACTACCGCAATTATTTCGAGGAAAATGGCCAGCGTTTTTCCCACACCTTCGATGCCAGGCTGGGTCGACCGGTCAGCCAGTCCCTGGCGGCGGTGACGGTATTCGACCCTTCGGCGCTGGTGGCTGATGGTTACTCCACGCTGCTGCTGGTGCTCGGCCCGGAAAAGGGCTGGGATTTCGCCGTGGCGCAGGATCTGGCTGCGGTTTTCACGATCCGTGCCGATAGCGGTTTCAGCGCCCGCGTGACCCCGGCCTTTGCCCGGGTCGTCGCTACAGGCGTGGCGGGAAACAAACAATGATGTCTTGCATGTAGTGCAGAGAAAAATAGCCTACGACGCGACCAAGGGTTAATGTGCGCGCCGTTCAAGCTTGATTAGACTGCACCCGAATTTTTTCATGGCCTCTACCGTGAGCCGTGATGCCCCGGTCGCCGGCGTGGTGCCCGGGCCTGTTCTGAAGGAGTACGCATGGCTGTCTACAACTACGACGTAGTGGTGCTGGGTTCCGGCCCCGCAGGAGAAGGGGCGGCAATGAATGCCGCCAAAGCAGGACGCAAGGTTGCGATGGTCGATAGCCGTCGTCAGGTCGGCGGCAACTGCACCCATCTGGGCACCATCCCGTCCAAGGCCCTGCGTCACTCGGTCCGCCAGATCATGCAGTTCAACACCAACCCGATGTTCCGGGCCATCGGTGAGCCGCGCTGGTTCTCCTTCCCCGATGTGCTGAAAAGCGCCGAGAAGGTCATCTCCAAGCAGGTCGCCTCGCGCACCGGCTACTACGCACGCAACCGCGTCGACGTGTTCGTCGGCACCGGCAGCTTCGCCGACGAGCAGACTGTCGAAGTGGTCTGCGCCAATGGCGTGGTCGAGAAGCTGGTCGCCAAGCACATCATCATCGCCACCGGTTCGCGTCCGTACCGTCCGGCCGATATCGATTTCAACCACGCACGTATCTACGATAGCGACACCATCCTCAGTCTCGGTCACACCCCACGCAAGCTGATCATTTACGGCGCCGGCGTGATCGGTTGCGAATACGCGTCGATCTTCAGCGGCCTCGGCGTGCTGGTGGAGCTGGTGGACAACCGCGGGCAACTGCTGAGCTTCCTCGACTCGGAAATCTCCCAGGCCCTGAGCTACCACTTCAGCAACAACAACATCACCGTGCGCCACAACGAGGAGTACGAGCGCGTCGAAGGCCTGGACAATGGTGTGATCCTGCACCTGAAATCGGGCAAGAAGATCAAGGCCGACGCCTTGCTGTGGTGCAACGGCCGTACCGGCAACACCGACAAGCTGGGTCTGGAGAACATCGGCATCAAGGTCAACAGCCGTGGCCAGATCGAGGTCGACGAGGCCTACCGTACCCAGGTGCCGAACATCTACGGCGCCGGTGACGTGATCGGTTGGCCGAGCCTGGCCAGCGCTGCCCACGACCAGGGTCGCTCCGCCGCCGGCAGCATCGTCGACAACGGCAGCTGGCGCTTCGTCAACGACGTGCCGACCGGGATCTACACCATTCCGGAGATCAGCTCGATCGGCAAGAACGAGCAGGAACTGACACAGGCCAAGGTGCCCTACGAAGTGGGCAAGGCCTT
Source organism: Pseudomonas sp. Con_6 (assembly GCF_059379395.1). NCBI lineage: Bacteria > Pseudomonadati > Pseudomonadota > Gammaproteobacteria > Pseudomonadales > Pseudomonadaceae > Pseudomonas > Pseudomonas sp. Con_6. The sequence continues at coordinate 2,211,321 of NZ_CM182011.1, forward strand.
CTTCAAGAGCATGGCCCGCGCGCAGATCGCCGGCGAGCCGCAAGGCATGCTGAAGATCCTGTTCCACCGCGAGACCCTGGAAATCCTCGGCGTGCACTGCTTCGGCTACCAGGCTTCGGAGATCGTCCACATCGGCCAGGCCATCATGGACCAGCCGGGTGAGCGCAATACCCTGAAGTACTTCGTCAACACCACCTTCAACTACCCGACCATGGCCGAAGCCTATCGGGTAGCGGCCTACGACGGCCTCAACCGGCTTTTTTGAGCGGCTCCGGCCGGTGGCCTGAGCCGGCCGGGGAGATCGATTTCAGCGATTCTCGAGGGTGGCAGTGGCCAAACCGGGAAAGTCTGTAATCAGGCTGTCCACGCCGAAGTCGGCGAGCCGGCGCATCAGTGCCGGTTCGTTGACCGTCCACACCGACACATGCAGCCCTTGGCGCTGGGCTTTGACCAGACGCTCGGGGCTGCAGTGCGTCCAGTTCAGCGCCAGCAACTCGCAGCCGTAGTTCTGCGCGACCTTCAGCGGGTCGAGCCAGGCGTATTCCGCCACCAGCCCCCGAGAGATGTCCGGTACCAGTTCCTGGGCGGCGCCGAGCACTTCCCGCGAGCTCGAGGTGATGGTGACCTTGTCCAGCAGGCCGAAGCGCTGGGCCATCTCGCGAATCGCCAGCACCGTGGTTGCGGCGCGGGTGCGCGAGGCGCTCTTGACCTCCAGTTGCCAGTGCTCGAAGGGGCATTTCTCGAACAGCTCTTCCAGGCGCGGGATAGGGCAGGGCTGCACCCAGCCCGGACCGCCGCTGCGCGCGTCGTAGGTCACCAGCTCCGCCGCCGTGTGTTCCACCACCTTGCCGCGGCGGCCTGTGGTGCGCTTCAGGGTCGGGTCATGGATCACCATCAGCTCGTTGTCGGCGGACAGGTGCAGGTCGAGTTCGCAGCGCCGCACGCCATGTTGCAGGCATTGCTGGAAGCTGGTCAGGGTGTTTTCCGGGGCTTCGCCCTTGGCGCCACGATGGCCGTAAATCTGCGTCACGTTTGTTCCTTCAAGTAAGACTGAGCACTGAAACTCAGGAAGCTGGCGGGTCGTTCTGTTCCAGGGCCTGGCGGCGTTGCTGTTGCTGGCGTTGCAGGATATAACGGGCCAGCAACTGGCGCTGGGCATCGCTGATATCGACGAACTCGGTACCGATGTCGTATTGGCCGTCGGCCAGCTTGTCGCAGTGGGTGACCCGGGCCCGCAGCAGCAGGCCGGAGGCGCGGGGCATCAGGACCATCTTCAGCGCCACGCGGGCGCCGGGGTCGAAGGCTTCGGCATGCTTGAACTCGACGCCGCCTTCGGACAGGGTCACCGCCTGCGGAGCGCCGATATGTCCGATCAGGGTCTGTGCGAGCACTGCGCTGAGCAGATCGATGCGTTTGTTCTGTGCCTTGAGGAAGGCGGACAGGGTACGATCCTTCTCACTGAGCTGGCGCAGCAGGTGCTGTGATTCGAACTCGCTCAGGTGCAGTTCGCTGAGCAAATTGAAGAGCGGAGAATCATCTTGCAACAAGTCCGTGCCCAAGGCATCCGCCGCGCTCAGCGGGCTAATTTCCAGTGCGATCCGGTCCTCGATACGATAGTATTCGCGGCGATCTTCTTCATCTAATGTCGACATGGCGAACCCATGGTTACGGCGGTGGTCTGAGTGTAAATCCGCTGTCCTGCCCCCGCCACAAGGACGTTCCTCTTTCATCCGAACAAGCCCCGACATGTTCAGACCTCTTTTCGTCTTCATCGGCACGCGCTACACCCGTGCCAAGCGTCGCAACCACTTCGTCTCGTTCATTTCCCTGACCTCGATGATCGGCCTCGCCCTGGGCGTGGTGGTGATGATCGTGGTGCTCTCGGTCATGAACGGCTTCGACCACGAGATGCGTACCCGGGTCCTCGGCATGGTCCCTCATGCCACACTGGAGACCGGGCAACCGCTGAACGACTGGCCGGCCCTTGCCGACAAAGTAAAGCAGAATCCGTCCGTGCTGGACGTCGCGCCCTTCACCCAGATGCAGGGCCTGCTGACCCACGACGGCAAGGTACAGAAGGTCCTGCTCAACGGTATTGACCCGGCGCAGGAGCGCAAGGTTTCGATCATCGGCGACTTCATCCAGCAGGGCCGGCTGGAAGACCTGGCGCCGGGCAGCTTCGGCATCCTCATCGGTGACAAGGCCGCGGCCAAGCTCGGCGTCGGCATCGGCGACAAGCTGACCTTCGTCGCCCCCGAGGTCACCGTGACCCCGGCCGGGATGTTCCCGCGCATGAAGCGTTTCACCGTGGTCGGCACCTTCCACGTCGGTGCCGGCGAGATCGACGGCTACCTCGGTCTGACCAACCTCTCCGACCTGTCCCGCCTGCACCGCTGGAAGGCCGACCAGGTACAGGGCCTTCGCCTGAAGTTCGACGACCTGTTCCAGGCCCCGCGCAACGCCTACAATATCGCCCGCCAACTGGGCGACCACGAGTACTACGCCCGTGACTGGACCCGCAGCTACGGCAACCTGTATCAGGCTATCCGCATGGAGAAGGCAATGATCGGCCTGCTCCTGCTGCTGATCGTCGCAGTGGCGGCGTTCAACATCATTTCCACCCTGGTCATGGTGGTCAACGACAAGCGTGGCGACATCGCCATCCTGCGCACCCTCGGCTCGACGCCGCGGCAGATCATGGCCATCTTCATGGTCCAGGGCACCATCATCGGCGTGGTCGGCACCGCCATCGGCGCCGCCGTCGGTATCCTCGCGGCGCTCAATGTCAGCGCCGCCATCGCCGGCCTGGAGCGCCTGATCGGCCACAAATTCCTCAACGCCGACGTCTATTTCATCGACTACCTGCCGTCCCGGATCATGGCCGAGGACGTGTGGATGGTCTGCGGCGCGGCGCTGGTCCTGAGTTTCCTCGCCACCCTGTATCCGGCCTGGCGTGCGGCACGCACCCAGCCCGCGGAGGCGCTACGTTATGAGTGAGTTGGGCATGAGTGATAAAGCCGTATTGAGTTGCCGCAGCCTGGGCAAGTCCTATGAGGAAGGCCCGGAGAAGGTGCAGGTGCTGGCTAACCTGCAGCTTGAGCTGTTCCCCGGCGAGCGCGTGGCCATCGTTGGCAGTTCGGGCTCGGGCAAGAGTACCCTGCTCAACCTGCTGGGCGGCCTCGACACCCCGAGCGAAGGCAGCGTCTGGCTGGCCGGCGAGGAGCTGTCGGCCCTCGGCGAGCGCGCCCGCGGCCTGCTGCGTAACCGCGCGCTGGGCTTCGTCTACCAGTTCCACCACCTGCTGCCGGAGTTCACCGCCCTGGAGAACGTGTGCATGCCGCTGCTGATCGGCCGCACGCCCATCCCGGAAGCCCGCGAGCGCGCCGAGGCGCTGCTCAAGCGCGTCGGCCTGGGCCATCGCCTGAGCCACAAGCCGGCCGAGCTGTCCGGCGGCGAGCGCCAGCGGGTGGCGATTGCCCGGGCACTGGTCAACCGGCCTGGCCTGGTGATGCTCGACGAGCCCACCGGCAACCTCGACCAGCACACCGCCCAGGGGATCCAGGACCTGATGCGCGAGCTGAGCACCTCGTCGCAGACCGCCTTCCTGGTGGTGACCCATGATCTGAACCTGGCGCGGCAGATGGACCGCGTGCTGCGTCTGGAAGAGGGCCGCCTGGTCTCGATCTGACGCGTGGCGGGCGCCCGTGCCGTTGCCGGGCGCCCTGGTCGTTTTCCTTGCCTGGGTGCATCACTTCATGTTCAGACCCCTGTCAATTTTCATCGGCGCGCGCTACACCCGCGCCAAGCGCCGCAACCATTTCATCTCGTTCATCTCCATGACCTCGATGATCGGCCTGTCCCTGGGCGTGCTGGCGATGATCACGGTGTTGTCGGTGATGAACGGTTTCCAGCGCGAAATGAGTTCGCGGATCCTCGGCATGGTGCCCCACGCCATGATCGTCGGGGTCAACCCGCTGGACGACTGGCAGCCGGTGGCCGCCGCCGCGCTGAAGAATCCCGAGGTGATCGCCGCGGTGCCCTTCACCGAGATGGAAGGCATGCTGTCCTACAAGGGCTCGATGCAGCCGATCCAGGTCAGCGGCATCGACCCGGCGCAGGAGGGCAAGGTGTCCATCGTGGCCGACCATATCGTCCAGGGCCGCCTTGAAGACCTCAAGCCAGGCGAGTTCGGCGTGGTCATCGGTGAGATCACCGCGCGGCGCTTTCGCCTCAATGTCGGCGACAAGCTGACCCTGATCGTCCCGGAAGTGAGCAGCGAGCCGGGGGGTATCACTCCACGCATGCAGCGCCTGAACGTGGTCGGCATCTTCAAGGTCGGCGCCGAACTGGATGGCTCCATGGCCATGATCCACGTGGCCGATGCGGCGCAAATGCAGCGCTGGGCGCCGAACCAGGTGCAGAGCGTGCGCCTCAAGCTCAAGGATCTGTACGCGGCGCCGGCGGTGTCGGCGTCCATCGCGTCGAGCCTGGGCGAGCAGTACCGCGCCGATGACTGGACCCACACCCAGGGCAGCCTGTTCAGCGCGATGAAAATGGAGAAGACCATGATCGGCCTGTTGCTGCTGATGATCATCGCGGTAGCGGCGTTCAACATCATCGCCACCCTGATCATGGTGGTGAACGACAAGGGCGCGGACATCGCCATCCTGCGCACCATCGGCGCCACGCCGGGGCAGATCATGGGTACCTTCATGGTCCAGGGCAGCCTGATCGGCGTGGTTGGCACCCTGATCGGCGGCGTGCTCGGCGTGGCCCTGGCGCTCAATGTCAGTGAGGTTGTGGGCTGGATCGAGCGGGTCAGCGGCCAGCACATCTTCACTTCCGACGTGTACTTCATCAGTTCGTTGCCGTCGGAACTGCAATGGGGCGATGTGGCGCTGATCTGCACGGCCGGCCTGGTGATGAGCTTCCTTGCCACCCTTTATCCGGCCTGGCGCGCCTCGCAGGTCGAGCCGGCGATGGCCCTGCGTTACGAGTGAGGCGAGTGGCTGGGCAGATCGATGACGAACCTTGTCCAGCCGTCCACCGATTCCGCGCCGATGCTGCCGCCATGGGCCTGGACGATGGAGCGGGTGATGGCCAGGCCCAGGCCCGCGTGCTCGCTGCTGCCGGCCCGGCGTGCCGGGTCGGCGCGGTAGAAACGGTCGAACAGGCGCGGTAGCTGCGCGGCGTCGATCGGTTCGCCGCGGTTGGCCACTTCCAGGCGGATACTGCCGCCACTTTCCCGGATATCCACATTGATCTCGCCACCCGCCGGGGTGAAGCGCAGGGCATTGTCCAGCAGGTTGGACAGGGCCCGGCGCAGCATATGGCGGTCGCCGGCCAGGGCGGCGTGGCCGCTGCGCTGCAGGCGTACCTCGGCGTCCTCCGCCAGCGGCGCGTAGTACTCCAGCAGGGCATCCACTTCCCCGTGCAGCGCCAGCGGCTCGCGGGTCGGCATCAGCAGGCCGTGGTCGGCCTTGGCCAGATAGAGCATGTCGTTGACCATCTGCGCCATCCGTTGCAGCTCTTCCAGGTTGCCGTGCAGCGCCTCGCGGTACTCGTCGAGGCTGCGCGGGCGGGTCAGGGTGACCTGGGTGTGGGTCAGCAGGTTGGACAGTGGCGTGCGCAGTTCATGGGCGATATCCGCGGAAAATGCCGAGAGGCGCTGGAAGGCATTGTCCAGGCGTTCCAGCATGGCATTGACCGTGGCCGCCAATTCCGCCAGTTCCACCGGCATCTGCTCCTCGGGCAGGCGCGTGGTCAGCGAGCGCGCCGAGACGCTGGCGGCGATCTCGCCCATCTGTCGCAGCGGGCGCAGGCCGCTGCGCGCGGCCCAGATTCCGAGCAAGGCGGTGGCCAGGGCGCTGAGGCCGACGGTGAGCCAGATCAGGTGCTGCATGCGCTGGAGGAAATGCTGATGGTGGGTGATATCGAGGAACAGGGTTAGTTGCAGCGCCGGTAGTTGCACGCTGAGACCGCGCCAGGCGGCGTGTTCGCCGTGCAGAGTGGTCAGGCCCGGCGCGTTGGCGCTTTCTGGCAGGTCCGCGCGGCTGTCGAACCAGGCTTGTCCATCAATGCCGCGCAGGCGCAGGGCGAGGTCGGTCTGGTGCGCCAGCTCTTCTTTCAGGGCCGGCAGGCGCGACGCCAGGGTGGACGGGCTATCGACGCCTTCGACCAGGCGTTGCATTACCGGTAGGCGACTGTTGAGCAACTGTTGATCGAGCTCGATGAAGTGCGCCTCGCTGGCGCGGCTGAACAGGACCCCCGCAACCAATGAGACCACGGCCGTGCAAGCGGCGAACAGCAGGGCCAGGCGTGCGCCGAGGGACAGGCGTGGCATCAGTTCGGACGCTCTTCGAGGACGTAACCCATGCCGCGCACGGTGTGGATCAGCTTGTTGTCATGGGCGTCGTCGATCTTCAGGCGCAGGCGGCGGATCGCCACTTCGATGACATTGGTATCGCTGTCGAAATTCATGTCCCAGACCTGCGAAGCGATCAGCGACTTGGGCAGCACCTCGCCCTGGCGGCGCAGCAGCAGTTCGAGCAGGGCGAACTCCTTGGCGGTGAGGTCTAGACGCTGGCCGGCGCGTTCGACGCGGCGGCGGATCAGGTCCAGGCGCAGGTCGGCGACGCTCAGGCTGGTTTCCTGGGGCGGCGCGCTGCCGCGGCGCAGCAGGGTGCGGACCCGGGCCAGCAGTTCGGAGAAGGCGAAGGGTTTGACCAGGTAATCGTCGGCGCCCAGTTCCAGGCCGTGGACGCGGTCCTCGACGGCATCGCGGGCGGTGAGGAACAGCACCGGCACGTTGTGCCCGGCTTCGCGTACCGCCTGGAGGATCTGCCAGCCATCGCGGCCGGGCAGCATCACATCGAGGATCAGCAGGTCGTAGTCGCCGGTCAGGGCCATGAACTGGCCCGTCTCGCCGTCGTTGGCCAGCTCGGTGCTGAACCCGGCTTCGCTGAGGCCCTGGTGCAGGTACTGGCCAGTCTTGGCCTGGTCTTCGACTATCAGCAGTTTCATGGGGTTCTCGGTGTTGGCGACAGTGACGTTATACCTGCCCGGTGCCGCGGCCGGGCGAAGCTGACAAAGTTGTAATCTTATCGTCAGTTGGACGCCAGCGCGGGGCTCGCACAATGGCGACATGACTCTGCTGAAACGAGGTACTCCGATGAAATCCGCACTTGCCGCCGCCATTCTCGCCCTGTTCAGCCTGCCGGCCCTGGCCGGGGCAGGCCATGACTATGCATTCGGCCATCCGGCGCCGGCGGCCAAGGCCACCCGTACCGTCGAGGTGACCCTGGGCGACATGTATTTCGAACCCCGCAGCCTTGAGGTGAAGGCGGGCGAAACCGTGCGCTTCGTGGTGATCAACAAGGGCCAGGTGGCTCATGAGTTCAACCTCGGCGACACGGCCATGCACGCCGCGCACCAGAAGGAAATGCTCGCCATGGCACAGATGGATCATTCGCAGATGGGCCATGGCGGAATGGATCACGGCATGAGCCACGATGATCCGAACATGGTCATGGTCCAGCCCGGTCAGCGTGGCGAACTGACCTGGACCTTCAGCAAGTCCGCGCCGATCGAGTTCGCCTGCAACGTGCCGGGGCACTACCAGGCCGGGATGGTCGGCACGCTGAACATCGCCCAGTGAGCCATGCAGGGCTCAAACCCGATAGACTAGGGCAATTTCGTCCTTCAGGTTTGAGCCATGCACCCCGCTGCAGAACATTCCCCGCTGGGTAAATCCAGCGAATACGTTTCCACCTACACGCCGTCCCTGCTGTTCCCCATTCCGCGCCTGGCGAAATGGGCCGAACTGGGCGTCAGCGGCGGCAACCTGCCGTGGCAGGGCGTCGATTTCTGGAACTGCTTCGAGCTGTCCTGGCTGCTGCCGTCGGGCAAGCCGGTGGTGGCCATTGGCGAGTTCGCCATTCCCGCCGATTCGCCGAACATCATCGAATCCAAGTCGTTCAAGCTTTATCTCAATTCCCTGAACCAGACCGTGTTTGACTCGTCGGACGCGCTGCAGGCGTGCCTGGTGCAGGACCTCAGCGCCGCCGCCGGCAAGCCGGTTGGCGTGCGTATCCGCAGCCTGGGAGAAGTGGCGGGCGAGGGCGTGGTCAGCTTGCCGGGCCAGTGCATCGACGACCTCGAGATCAGTATCAGCAACTACGAGCACCCGCAGCCTGAACTGCTGCGCTGCAATAAAGAGAAACAGGTTGAGCAGGTGCTGCACAGCCACCTGCTCAAGTCCAACTGCCCGGTGACCGGCCAGCCGGACTGGGGCAGCGTGGTGGTGGAATATCGCGGTCCGGAGCTGGAGGCGGCGAGCCTGCTGACCTACCTGATCAGCTTCCGCCAGCATGCGGACTTCCATGAGCAGTGCGTGGAGCGGATCTGGCTGGATCTCAAGCGGCTGCTGGATCCGGAGCATTTGACGGTGTATGCGCGTTATGTGCGGCGGGGTGGGCTGGATATCAATCCGTACCGAAGCATGGGGCCGGTCGAGGTAGATAACCGTCGTCTGGTAAGGCAGTAACCTGAAGAGCGCCACGGACCCTGTGGGAGCGGGTTTACCCGCGATTGCATCGGTGAATTCACTACCGTAATCGCGGGTGAACCCGCTCCCACAGGGGGCGCGGTGTTATGTCAGATCCCCATGCTCTGCAGGCTCTGAACGATATTGCGCAGGGTCGCGGTGAGTCCCGGGTGATCGACTTCGAAGCGCTCCACGGCGAGGTTGACGCCGTCCACCAGGTTGTTGTCCTGGGTCGCGGCCTCCAGTTGCAGCTGGGCTTCGATCTGCTGCATCAGTTCTTGCAGGTGCTCGCGCTCTTCCAGGGACAGCGGCGGGTCTTGTTCCAGTTGCTCGCGCAGGGTGTTGAGTTGCTCTTGCAGTTCGCGGGCCGGCATGCTGATCTCCCTTATCTCGATAGGCACAGCCATGGACCCCGGCCGACGGCGAAAGGTCCCTGGCACGCCTCTCAGAGTAATCCACCCGGCTACGCTTTGCATGATCGGCGTCAACCGTGTGTTTCAGGGTTTTTCGCCCTTCAGGCGGCGTTGGCTGATATCCGCCAGGCAGTCCGCCAGTTCCTGCAGATGGTCGATCACCGAATGCACGCCGAGGCCGAACAACTGCAGGGTGGCCTTGCCACGCTTGTGCTCGCGCTGCCTGTCATCCAGCGCCTGCCATTCCGTTTCCGATAGCCCGCACAGCGGACCGCAGGCCGCCAGGCCGATGGTCCACAGGCCGGCATTGAGTCCGGCCTGGAGCAGGCGCGGCTCGCCGCTGATCAGCACGCAACCCTCCAGTTGCCCGGCGTCGATATGCATCAGGGCTTTCCAGCAGGCATCCGGCGCAGGCCAGGGCTTGGCGTCGCCGTGGTGGATGGCCTGCAGCCAGTCGGGCAGGGCGCTGCTCAGGTGTTTGCCATGGTCTGGCGCGACATCGTCGAGCCAGGCGCAGGGCACCTCGTGGCGGCGCAGCCACTCGAGCACGTCGAGGGCGCCTGGTGTGGGGTGGACCGGTGCATCCTTGGCAGCCTCCTGGCTGCGCCCGCCGAAATCGACCAGGCAGCCACGAAGTCCGAACAACAGCGCAGTGAAGGCGGGAGCGTGTGGCATGGTCAACATCCCTGAAATAGCAGGGACGTTACCGACCGTCCATGACGGTTTGGTGACGCCTTGGTGAATACAGCGGCGCCAAGTATTTGCGACGCGGACGCGATGACGCTTTATACTCGTTCAATTTGGCGCGGGGCATTCACCGCCCCGTTCAGTGTTCATCCAGGAGAATAGATATGCGCGGGATCGGTACGGGAGTGCTCGATCGTTGGTTCCGGGCCAGTGTCTGCGCGACCGCGCTGCTGGCCTCGTTCGCTGCCCAGGCGGCCACCGAGGAGGATCCTTGGGAGGCCGTCAACCGGCCCATCTTCCGTTTCAACGACACGGTCGATACCTACGCGCTGAAACCCATCGCGCAGGGCTACCAGTGGGTGACCCCGCAGTTCCTGCAGGATGGCGTGCACAACGTCTTCCAGAACCTGGGGGACGTGACCAACCTGGCCAACAACATCCTCCAGCTCAAGCCACGGGCGGCAGGCATCGATACCGCGCGGCTGATCGTCAACACCACCTTCGGTCTCGGCGGCTTCTTCGACGTAGGTACCAAGATGGGCCTGCAACGCAACGACGAAGACTTTGGCCAGACCCTCGGCTACTGGGGCGTCGGCAGCGGTCCGTACGTGATGCTGCCGCTGCTCGGCCCGAGCACCGTGCGCGATGCCATCGCCAAGTACCCGGACAGCTACACCGAACCCTACCGCTACATCGACCACGTGCCGACCCGCAACACCACTCTCGGGGTCGATGTCGTGGACACACGTGCCAGCCTGCTGTCGGCCGAGAAGATGATCCGCGGCGACAAGTACACCTTCATCCGCAACGCCTACCTGCAGAACCGCGAGTTCAAGGTCAAGGACGGCGAGGTCGAGGACGACTTCTGATTCGTCGTTGCAACCGGTGCAAAAAAGGCGACCTTCGGGTCGCCTTTTTCGTTGTACTCAGTACATCTTCAGGATGCGCAGGCCTAGTTTCTGCAGGTTGTCCGGCTGGTCGGCGATCCATACCACCTGGGTGGTGGCTTCCAGGCCCTTGAGGGCCGGGTGGTCCGATTCGATGCGCACCAGCAACTGGTCGCCAACCTTGAAGGTTCGTGGCGCCTGAATCTGCATGCCGCTGCTGGACAGGTCCAGGCACACCGCTGCGACCACCTGCTCGGCATGGATCAGGGTGACGTCGGCGTCGACCCTCATCCGGATGAAATCACGCTTCTCGCTGTAGCCGTCGAACGTCTGGTTCATGCCTTGATCCTTACATTGGGTTGCCACAAACCGGGTTTTTATAACTCCCGGTGATTTGCGCTGTAAAGAGCGGCGAGTGAGCGTCGCCGCATGCTTGAAACGCCTGACGGATGGGAGTACCGTCTGCGCCTTACAGGGCACCTCTGCGTGTTGTCGGTCGGATGTTTCTGACCTACAACTCAGATAGACAGAGTGGCTAGAAGAGAATCCAGTACGTGTGCTCCAGCCTGTCGAGCCACCTACGCCAACCTATTTCTGGCGCCGTTTGCCCACATGCAGAAAACCAGTGCAACGCTGCTGATAATCGATGACGACGACGTGGTGCGCGAGAGCCTCGCGGTCTATCTGGAAGACAGCGGTTTCAGCGTCCTGCAGGCGAACAACGGCCAGCAGGGTCTCGAAGTGTTCGAACAGGATCGGCCCGACCTTGTGATCTGCGATTTGCGCATGCCGCAAATGGGCGGGTTGGAATTGATTCGCCAAGTGACCGAGCATGCGCCCGATCTGCCGGTGATAGTGCTCTCCGGTGCTGGCGTGATGAACGATGCCGTCGAAGCCCTGCGTCTGGGCGCTGCCGATTACCTGATCAAGCCCCTGGAAGACCTCGCCGTGCTCGAGCACTCGGTGCGCCGTGCGCTCGACCGGGCGCGTTTGATCCTGGAAAACCAGCGCTACCGGGAAAAGCTCGAAGCGGCCAACCGCGAACTGGAAGCCAGCCTGCACCTGTTGCAGGAGGACCAGACCGCCGGGCGCCAGGTGCAGATGAACATGCTCCCTGAAAGCCCGTGGCATTGTGGCGAGTTCGCTTTCGAGCACCAGATCATCCCGTCGCTGTACCTGTCCGGTGACTTCGCGGACTACTTCCGGGTCGACGAGCGGCGCATCGCCTTCTATCTGGCGGACGTTTCAGGCCATGGCGCGTCGTCGGCGTTCGTCACGGTGCTGCTGAAGTTCATGACCACCCGGCTGCTCTTCGAATTCAAGCGCGCCGGTTCGCTGCGGGACTTCAAGCCGTCGGAAGTGCTCGGGCACATCAACCGCGGCCTGATCAACTGCAAGCTGGGCAAGCACGTGACCATGGTTGGTGGCGTCATCGACGAAGACACCGGTCTGTTGACCTACGCCATCGGCGGCCATCTGCCACTGCCGGTGCTGTTCACCCCGGGGCAGGGCCGTTACCTGGAAGGCCGTGGCCTGCCGGTCGGCCTGTTCGACGAGGCGACCTACCAGGACCACGTGCTGGAACTGCCGCAGCAGTTCAGCCTGACCCTGCTCTCGGACGGCATTCTTGACCTTTTGCCGGGCGAGACACTCAAAGATAAAGAAGCGGCCCTGCCTGAGATCATCAGGGACGCGGGCGGCAGCCTGGATGGCCTGCGGCAACGATTCGAATTGGCTACGCTTGGGGAGATGCCGGATGATATCGCCCTATTGGTGTTGAGCAGGAACCTTCAATGAGTACCGGTAGAATCCAGTTCGCCGAACAGAACGGCACCTTTGTTCTGAAGTTTGTCGGTGAAGTGCGCCTGACCCTGTGTTCGGCGCTGGATGCAACTATTGAAAAGATCTTCACCGCGCTGAATTTCTCGGCGATCGTCATCGATCTGACAGAAACCCAGAGCATCGACAGCACCACGCTCGGCTTGCTGGCCAAGCTGTCGATCCTGTCGCGGCAGAAGGTCGGCCTGTTGCCGACCGTTGTTACCACCCACGCCGACATCACCCGCCTGTTGCAGTCGATGGGCTTCGATCAGGTGTTCAACATCGTCGACCGGCCGATTCCGTGCCCCGAGTGCCTGACCGACCTGCCATCGCAGGACCAGGACGAGGATGTGGTGCGTTCCAAGGTGCTGGAGGCGCACAAGATCCTCATGGGGCTGAACGACTCCAACCGTGAAGCGTTCCATGACCTGGTGAGCGCGCTCGAGCGTAGCTGAACCCTTAGGTCCTATCGCTGGCAAGCCAGCGATAGGACCCTCATTCCCGCCGCAGAAACTCGGTCCTTTCCGACCCGTCCGCATTCAGCTGGAACACCCGCTCCGGCTGCCCCGCCTCATTGAAGAACACCTGCCCCAGCCCCGCGTTGTTCCACAACCGCTCCCCCGACTCGGCCCGGCTCGGTACCCGCGGCACCACCTCCATCAGGCGCCGCCGGGTAAACCAGTTCAACGGCGAACGCGGCGAGTACAGCCAGCGGTTGAGCCGGTCGAACACCTCCAGCAACCGCGCCGGGAACTGGTTCTTGATCCCGCTGCTGGTCACCTGCCACAGGTGCGGGCTGCGTTGGCGATGACGGATCAGCACCTCGTAGACGAACGAGTAGTGCACATCGCCGGACAGCACCACGTAATGCCCGGGCGTGCGCGAATGGCGGAAGATGTTCAGGATCACCTGCGCCGCGCCGCGGTGGGCCATCCAGTTCTCCGCATCCACCAGCAGTGGATAACCGCACCAACTGAAGATTTTCTGCACCGTCTCGATCAGCTTCACGCCGAAGATCGGCGCCGGCGAGACGATGACCGCCGAGGGATGATCCAGCAGCGCCTGCTGCAGCTCGCAGAGCGCTTCCCAATCGAGCAGGCCGGACGGTTTGGCCAGGTTGCTTTCGCTGCGCCAGCGCCGGGTGCGGGTGTCCAGCACCAGTAGGGTAGGCTTGGTGGGCAGGCTGTAGTGCCAGTTCTGGAAACGCAGCAGGTCATCGATCAGCGCGTTCTGCCGGGCGCCGTCCAGGTGGCTTTCGCTGGCAAACAGCGCCTGGCATTTCTCCAGCAGGTCGCCAAAGGCGTCGGGGTTGTTGCCCCACCCCTGACACAGCAGGTAGGCGAGCAAGGCATTGCCGATGATCCGCCGCGAGAAGGGATGGCCGTAGGCGGTCTCCTCCCACTGCGCCGAGAGGTTCCAGTCGTCGGTAATGTCGTGGTCGTCGAAGATCATCAGCGTCGGCAGGTGCGCCAGGGCACGGGCGACGCCGGCTAGGCCGTCGATGAATCCTTCCAGGCAGTCCTGTTCCAGGCGATAGCGGGCCTGATGAGCGGGACTCAGCGTCGGCATGTCCGGGGCGATCAGGGTCCACGGCATGGGCGACCAGACGAGCAGGTACATCGCCAGGGTTTCGGCGAAGGTCACCAGGTGGTTGTCGGCGCTACTGCTGGTGAAGATCGGCTTGCGTACGCCGCCGAAGAAGCGTTCGCGCAGGGTCTCGTTACTTTTCAGCGCCGGCAGCAGGTCGCCGCGCTGGTAGTAACTGGCCGGGTGACCGTACAGCTCGATACTGTCAGCGATTACCGCGCCCTCCAGGCATTCCTCGAACAGGCCGAGGCGTTGGATCAGATGGTGGATGGCGCGCAGCATGGGACCTGCGACATCGTCGGCGTAGACCTGGTCACCGCTCATCATCAGCAACGCCGGTCGTTGCACGGCCTCATGCGGGCTCGCCAGCAGTCGATCGGCACAGAGCAGGCCGTCGGCGGCGGGGTGGTGCGGCTTGCGACAGGAGCCGTGAAGCAACTGGTCCAGCCGCGACCGCACCACGAAATCCGGCCGCACAGCGCCGTCGTACAGCAGGTGCGGCGCCCAATTGGCGATGCCTTCGCCGTCCAGCAGCAGGTCATAGCCGATGCGTTCGTCGCAGGGCAGCAGGGTTTCCAGCTGGAGGTCCATCAGGTGCACGAATGCGTTCCGGCCCACGGGCAGAATCCGGCAGCGCGGGCCTTCCAGAGTCAGGACCAGCGGCTCGACGCCGGGGCAGTGCAGGTGCAGTTCCGGCACCAGGGGGCGAGTGGCGACCAGCCAGAAGACGATGCGCGTGGTTTCGACCCGGCGCAGCAACGGCCCGGCGAGTACCAGCGGCAAGCTAGGGGAATCGGACATCAGGGCGGGGATCGTTTGCCAGTAGTTGCGAAAGAGGCGGGACTCTCCGCGCTGTCGCGACTACTGGCAAACCGATATTTGTATCAGGCTTTTGCAGAGAGCAGGGCTTCGAGCTTTTCCTGGTCGCGGGCGAACAGGCGGATGCCCTCGGCCAGTTTCTCGGTGGCCATGGCGTCTTCGTTGAAGGCCCAGCGGAAGCGGCTTTCGTTCAGTTCGATACGTGGCTCACCCTTGGCACCCGGCTTCAGCTTGCGCTCCAGGCTGCCCTGGTCGTCGCTCAGCTGTTGCAGCAGCTCGGGGCTGATGGTCAGGCGATCGCAGCCGGCCAGTTGCTCGATCTGGCCGATATTGCGGAAGCTGGCACCCATGACCACGGTGTCGTAGCCATTGGCCTTGTAGTAGTCGTAGATGCGGGTCACCGACTGCACGCCCGGGTCCTCGGCACCGACATATTCCTTGCCGGTGGATTTCTTGTACCAGTCGTAGATGCGCCCGACGAACGGCGAGATGAGGAACACCCCGGCATCGGCGCAGGCAGCGGCCTGGGCGAAGGAGAACAGCAGGGTCAGGTTGGTCTGGATGCCTTCCTTTTCCAGGGTCTCCGCGGCGCGGATGCCTTCCCAGGTCGAGGCCAGCTTGATCAGCACGCGGTCGCGGCCGACGCCGGCCTTGTCGTACAGCTCGATCAGTTGCCGGGCCTTGGCCAGCAGGGCCGGTTCGTCGAAGGACAGGCGGGCATCGACTTCAGTGGAGATGCGTCCCGGAATTGCCTTGAGGATGCCGCTGCCCACCGATACCGCAAAGGCATCGCAAGCCAGGTCGACATTGCCCTTGCTGCTGGCGATGGCCTGGGCCAGCAGGTCGGCATAGCCGGGCAGGGCGGCGGCCTTGAGCAGCAGGGAAGGGTTGGTGGTGGCATCGACCGGCTTGAGGCGACTGATCGCGTCGATATCGCCGGTATCGGCAACGACGGTGGTGAACTGCTTGAGTTGTTCCAGCTTGGAAGTCATGAGCGTGCTCTGTCCTGTGCGGTGCAACGACATTACCCGAGCCCCGCCAGCGGCTCAAGGCCGGCCTGACGGGGTTTTGGCGGTATGTCTTCGAGTGCCGGACGACGCTCGGGTTCCTAGTGGCCTTTTAGCAGTTCAGCGGCCTGGTCCAGCAGGCCCAGCGGGTCGTTGGTCTTGTGCACGTCTACCGACAGCAACTGGCGGAAACGCCGCGCGCCCTTGAAGCCCTGGGCCAGGCCGAGGACGTGGCGGGTGACGTGGTGCATGGCGCCGCCCGCGGCCAGGTGCGCGGCGATATAGGGTTTCAACTGCTCCAGCGCTTCGCTGCGGCTGATCACCGGCGCGTCACTGCCGAACAGTTGCTGGTCCACCTGCGCCAGCAGGTAGGGGTTGTGATACGCCTCGCGACCGAGCATCACGCCGTCGAAGGTCTTGAGGTGCTCATGGCACTCCTCGAGGGTCTTGATGCCGCCGTTGAGGATGATTTCCAGGTCGGGGAAGTCCTGTTTCAACTGTGCCGCGATGTCGTAGCGCAGCGGCGGGATCTCGCGGTTTTCCTTGGGCGACAGGCCTTCGAGGATGGCGATCCGCGCATGCACGGTGAAGCTGCGGCAGCCGGCGTCGCGCACCTGGCCGACGAAGTCGCACAGCTCGGCGTAGCTGTCGCGGCCGTTGATGCCGATGCGGTGCTTGACCGTCACCGGGATGTCCACGGCGTCGATCATCGCCTTGACGCAATCAGCCACCAGCGCCGGATGGCCCATCAGGCAGGCGCCGATCATGTTGTTCTGCACCCGGTCGCTGGGGCAGCCGACGTTCAGGTTCACTTCGTTGTAGCCCGCCACCTCCGCCAGCTTTGCGCAGGCCGCCAGGTCGGCCGGCACGCTGCCACCCAGTTGCAGGGCCAGCGGGTATTCGGCAGCGTCATGGCCGAGGAAACGCGCGGCATCGCCATGCAGCAGGGCGCCGGTAGTGACCATCTCGGTGTAGAGCAGGGCGTGGCGGGAGAGCAGGCGCAGGAAATAGCGGCAGCGGCGGTCAGTCCAATCCATCATGGGTGCTACTGAAAATCTTCTGTTCATAAGTCCTTGATTTATAAGGGTTTGAAGGCGAAACCGGTTTGGTTTTCGTGTTCAAAATTTGGTGAAAATTCGCTGTATGGGTACACCTGGTGTACACGCCGAGTACCAAAAAGGTATGCTTTGGGTACTGAAAAATGAACACGGAGTGAACACGCATGGCCTCGATTCAACAGCTCCCGAGTGGCAACTGGCGCGTGCTCATTCGCAAAAAGGGTCACAAGACCATCAGCGAGACCTTTGCTGATGTGAAGCTGGCTCGAAAATTCGCTAAGGAAAAGGCTAAGCAGCTGGAGGAGATCAAAGCCACTGGCAAGATCTCTGCGCCCAAGGACTCCACTGTTGCGCATTATATCGACGATTACCTGGAGCACATACAGCCCGGACGAACGCTCCAGCGGAGTGCCTTGTTCATCCTCAAGGCATTGAAGAAAAGGTTCGGCAAGATCGGAATCGAGAAGCTGTCACGCAGCCACCTGGACGCCTTCATTGAAGAGAGGAAGAAAGCAGGTGTTCAGGGACAAACCATCGCCGGCGACCTTTCGATGCTATCGAGCGTGCTGAGGCACTGCTCGGAGACTAGAAAACTGAATATCGACGGCGAGATGGCGGACAACGCACGGAAGTCGATTAAGACAGATCACAAGCTTCGCATTAAGAGCCGTGAAACTGAATGCATTCCAACCCAGGCTGAGATGGATGCGATTCTTCGACAGTACGAAAAAATGAAGCGGCAGCAGATTGATATGCCGGCAGTCATTAATTTCGCGCTGGCCACGTCAATGAGACAGGCTGAAATTTGTGGCTTGAAAATCGAAGATCTGGACTTTGAAAACAAGACCGTGATTATCCGGAATCGTAAGCATCCGACTGAAAAAGAGTACAACGACCAGACTGTGCCTCTTCTTCCCAAAGCGTGGGAGATCGTCCTGGCTGCTGTAGGGACTCGCACAACCGGACAAATATTCCCCTACAAGTCAAAGTCAGTAGGTGTTTCCTATACCCGTGTTCGTAAAAGTGCAGGAATCAAGAGGCCAACCAGGTTCCACGATATCCGGCATAAGGCGATCACTGATTTCTTTGCACTTGGCCTCAACGTACCACAGGTAGCGTTAATGAGCGGGCATAAAGACTGGCAGACGTTGAAACGTTACACACACGTCAAGGCTGTCCATGTTCATTCCGCCTATGAGGATCTGAGCGCGAAGAGCCAAGATGCCAAAACGCTTTCTCAAAATATGGCCTTCCTCGCTGAGCAAATTTCTGAGCTCAAGGCTTTGACGGAGGCGAAATAAAAAAGGGGGCCGTGGCCCCCTTATTTCATTTGATGCATTTCATGATGAAGTCATCGTTGACGCTGTCGATTAAGCCAGATATGAATTCGATGACAGCACTCTTCGGATAGAGGTAAGCGTTGCCAAAGTGAATGGCCTTTGGGCCTTTTCCCTTCTTCCTCCAGTATTCCAAGGTCTCAATCTTTACCTTAGCTAACTCGCTGAGATCCTCTGCGGTGTAGCAGTTCACTTCGTCAGCAATCTTTCGTCGCAGGTCACTCATGTCAGGCAGCTCCACCTTGAGTGAACCCAAACCCTTTTACCCTAGCCATCAGGAACGTGCTGATTCCCTGCACAGGGTAAAAAAAGCAATTGCCGGCGTAAGCGTAGGCCGGGCCGGTGCCATGCCTGCGCCAGTTCTCCAAAGTGGGCTTGGTAACGCCGAACAGCTCCGCAACATCGTTTTCGGTCAAAAAGCCCATGTCCTGCGCGATATCCTTTTGCATCTCTCATACCCGGTAATGCCCGCCATCGTGGCTGTCAGCGATACCTTTTTACGCTGTGGCCCTGGGTGTCGTACCTAGCGAGCCAGTCCGAGCGGTTGTGCTCGTGTCAATATATGTAAAATTATTTTCCAGACCGCCGTCAAGGCACGGAACCCATTTATTTCAAAGTATGCGGACAGCATACCCTTAACTATGAGTATGCTTAGAAGAGACTCTGACCGGATCTCGGGACGAAAAAAAGCCCCGCTGGGAGAGAGACCAGTGAGGGGCTAGGGGTGATGCTAAGAAGAAAAGGAAGGAAACTTCAAAGCATTACTTATAATACCACATTCTTCTGTTGTGTGTGGTTTGTTGTCAAATGCAAATCACCGATTTCGTTTTGAGCGGGGAAGCCGTTAGTGCCTGGATTTTGTTTAATTCTGGCCAGAATTATATGCCCCTCGGCTTTAATTAAGTCCTTCAGTTGTTGCATATCTGTTCTGGTGGCCTTGGCGATTTTGTCTTGAATCGATCTACTGATCTTGATCGCTGTCGGGTGGTTCCCGTCGCCGTAGAAGCGGTGCCAGAAATGCCGGCCTGCGTGCTCTCCTGACATCACTTGGAGCTCGACCAGTGCTGACTGGCCACCTTTTTTTGTGAGTTGGCTTTTGACAGACCTGACCTTGATCATCGCGTCGTGGGTTGGCATCGGCTCCCTGGACTGCGCTTTGGCGTTGACGATCTGCATGTCGTCTTGTCTGCGGAATTTGCGCTTTAGAGAGTTGATGTGAGACTTCGTGAAGATCTTGCATGAACGCCATGCAGCAGCCTCTTGGCTCTCGCCTGGACGTGGGCGGTTTCGGCTGTACTGGCGGTCGCGGAAGTATTCATTGCCAGCGTGCTCATCATTGTCGTATTCGAAGAGGCGATGGGCGATCTCATCCTCTGTTGATGACGTGATCATGCCGCCGACGATGCGGTTGAGCTGGTATGAGCGTCCGCGTGCGCCTGTACCACCTGTAGCTTTTCGAGCGGCCCCCGGCTTGTATTCGACATCCAGGCCATACGTGGAATTGTGTAGCAGGTACTCAAGTACGTCTGCTGGCCTGCCTGGGTTGTAGAAGCTGATTGCGTACTGCCTGCGGTCAGGGTGCGCGGTGTACACGTAGAAGCAGTGCGAGAGACTCTTCCAGCAAGGATCTAGAGCTCGCAGCATCCTACCGCCCAGGAAGTCATCAATCTGTTCGAGGATGGCGGCGTAGGTCGTGTCGTGCTCGTCCGGCAGAACTGGGCGTGAAGGTTTGAGGATGATCCGGAAGCGCGGAGCTGCCTGGGTGTGGGAATGGCTGGTGTAGACGATGTGCTCCAGACACAAGTCGTTCAGTGCATCCTCGACTTCTTCGAGCTGGATCATGTCGTCGTCGTAACCTTCGCCGAGTTTTTGGTCAACGTCGAAGACGATCAGCGTTGATGATACGACGTTGTCTGCGTGCCTAGTCGGAATTCGGAATTGAGCCGGAACGAAAGTTGATGCTCTCTCTTTATCTTCCAGAACAAGCGGTTCTGCGAAATGCTTTTCGTAGAAAGAGAGCAAGTTACTTGCGTTAGCTGCGGTCAGGCTGTTTGTTGATGCCCAGGATTGTGTTGAATAGTTGATCATGATGACACTCCTTTTTGACGAGTCTCTCGCTCATCTGTGTCCATTAAACAAATGGAGCAAAGGTCGATGCAACACTATTCATCAAAAAAAATGTTGGGCTGGGTTTTGAGTGGGCTTTCCTTGGCTTGATATTGGGTTGTGAGTGTTTAATTGCTGCAGGGTGTTGACTGCTGAGTCTCTCTGAGCCAAAGCTATAAAGGCTGCGAGCCACCCACGCTACCCCTACTACCTATTTTCTTCTTATAAAGAGAGAGGTAGTGGGGGTGCCCTAAAAACTCTGGCTAAGAGAATCTGCTTTTGTGTAAGTGCGAAATTATTTCTTATATTGGATATAAATATTTTGTCTAATTAATGTTTTTCGCTTGTGCTTGATTGTGCTCATTTTTAATACTGTGGATACAGAGGCAGGAGAGAGCCTCGAATAAAAGGAAATGTAGTATGAGTATCGTGCCAAAAGTAGCAGTCGAAATCGATGCGTTCAGTCCAATTGTTATCGCAAATAACGAGAGCGCTCTTGATGTTGCCAGAGAGATGAAGGAGTACGGTAAGCAGACTAGACTGATATCAATCGATGGTGATGTGCTGAGAGCCGTATCCGTAGCATACAAGACGGCGTCAGGATTACACAGTCTTAATGAAGGGCAAATATCTAAATCAATTTATACGATGTCGAAGCTCGACCTAGCGTTGATGATCGTGAAAGCTGACAGCAGCGACAAAGCGTTCGACACAGCAGCGTTCGAAATCGCTCGTGATGTTTTCGTCTCCGGCAAAACCCAAGAGAAAGCCCAAGCTCTCGCTGAAGCGACCGGTCGCACTCAAGAAGCCTGCGTGTCAGCAATCAATAGCAAGCTCGAATTCCTGACAGCTCGCATGAATTCAAAAACCAACACCCTGGACGCCACCGGCATTTCCAATGCGAGCCCGGAGGGAATCCGCGACATGATCCTGGCAGACGGTGGAAAATTCCTGATCAGCCTGCCGACCGGCGAAGGCAAATCGACGATCATCAACGAGCCAGTCATTCATCACTACCTGGACACCGGCAGGAAAGTCCTGATCATCTCGCACCGCCGCTCGATCAACAGGACTCTGGCCAACATCCCAGGAATCGTTAGCTACGACGAGTGCAATGATCCCCGCGACTTGCAGAACGCAAAAGGCCTGAAGATCGTCGTCAACTCTCTCAACGCACTCAAGTTCAAGCGCTTCATCGAGTCAGTCGACCTTGTCGTCATCGACGAAGCCTCGCAAGTGATCTCGCACGTCCTGGGTGGCGAAGTAAAAAACCGCCAGGCAGTCTGGGAAACCTTGGATTTTGTCGTCAAACGCACAGCAAACGTGATCATGAGCGATGCTGACATTGACGCACGCTGCGCAGAGATGATTGGGCCTGACCACAAGCTGTTTCGGAAGCCCGCAGCTCACGCTGGCATTACTGTGTATACCGGCGACATCAACCACGTCAGAGCCTTGGCTGTCGCGTCAGCATGCAGCACGCCCACTCTGATCGCTTGCGATGCGGTTAAGGAGGCCCTGGCCCTCGCGAAGTCAATTTCTAAGCAAGGTGGGCCAGATGCGCTGGTGATCACTGCAGACAATGCCCTCTGGCCGGATCAAGCTGCTTTCATTGCGAACCCGAATGACACCGCGTACCAGGTTGTGATTTACAGCCCGGTCATTACTTCCGCGCTTTCGATCACGTCTGGCCACTTCAAATCGCATTACGGCATCTTCCAGGGACAGGTTGTGCCGAGTGACGCTATCCAGATGCTTCGTCGTGATCGCACCGCCAAGAGCTTCGTGGTTGGCATTAAGCAGCCCATGTACAGCAAGTCTGAAGCCGTTGAAGTGTCTTACAAGTGCAAGCCCGTCTGCCTCGACGACCTGCTGGGCACGCTGAGTTTCAAAGATGGCGATCAAGATACAGAGATGGTTGTTCGGTCGGCTCTCAGCTCACTGCAATTTCAGTTTCTTGAGTACAGGCATCGCAGAGACGAGGCTTGGTTGCGCGACAACATTCAGAGCGCGTTGCCTGCGAGTCTCATGTCGCGAGGGTTCTCTGTCGAGGTTTTGAAGCATGATGACGTCCTTTCCCTAGACGGATACAAGTCTGACAGTCTGGCGAAAAAGGCCGTCAAGCGTCAGATCGCCAAGGGCGTAAGCCAGGCAGTCAGCGCCGACGAGGCTACTGCGCAGCGAGTTCGTGATTATGGTTCAGAGAACGAGAAGGAATACCTCGAGGCGTCCCGTGCAAGAGCCATCGAAGTAATGGGCGTTACGACCTTCAGCATGAGCGATGCGATGATATGGGGCCATGGCGAAGGCGAGTCGAAAGTCAGACTGTATCGCAAGCTTCACAACCACTGCGGAGCACTCTCCGGCCTCTGCCTGGCAGCCCCATCAGACCAGGACGCGACCATTGATGAAATTTCAGCGAAGGTAATGGCAATCCTGAAGCCCGCACTGATCGTAATGGCTTACAGCGATGCTTGGACAGAGAATCGCAGCGTCGAGCTGTTCGACACACTGAACGCGATTCGCACAGACGTACTAAAAGCCGGGATCAGGCTGAGCGCTGCAAAAAGCAATCAAGCAAAGAAAGCTGATATCACAAAAATCTTCGCGCAGTTCGGACTTTCGGTCAAAAGGCATGAGACAACCAACAAGCAATATTTCTACACTATTCGCCCAAAGTCACTGATTCAAATGACCCGCTACATCTGATCCCCCAAGCGCCACGGAAGGCGCTGCAATATACCCAATATAAATATTTTGACAACTTTGCTATTTGCTATTGCACGGCCAAATGCTCATCCATAACATGGAAGGTATAGCAAGAATAAAAAAGGAAAGGCCATGACTTCTTATGTGGAGCTTGATATTGAAAAACTGTTCGAGGCGGAACTCAAGAACAAAGACAGCAGACTTTGGTCTATTGTAGAGAAAAGCGTCCAGGAACACTCGGCTATCCAGAATGACGCTCCTGAGGTATTTGATCCTGCGAACCCGAATCCTAAGCTTCTTGATGAGGCTCGGATATCATTACTCTCTGGAAGCAGGGCTATAGATCGAAATCTTTTGAGGTATACGATTGAGGAGAGCCTGCGTGTAATGAAGGATGTTCCATGGAACACCTATAATCGTCAGCGTACAGGGGTATTGGAAGAAGGTGAGGAGATCATCATGCTCCCTTCTGTCTATCCAGTTTACAAGCCCTACAGGTCTCACAACGAAGCTTACGAGTTCGAGTTTGGAGGGTTGGTTGGCTACGAATATGAGCCTAAGCACCTAATGCTAAATTATGTCATCAAGAGCACTTATACATCTGATACTAATGAGATCCTGAACAATCGGATAGTTTGGGAGTGCAAGGGCAGAATCTCGACACTCATCGACGCGAAGAAATATGTCAACTCCGCAAAGCAAAATCATGTTCACTTCATATTCGTTTTTCAGTCGAGAAACATTACTTGCCCGTGGACGTTCTCAAGGCCTCCGAGAAAAGACGGAACCAGGATGACCCTTGAAGAGTGGTGTGTAAATAACGGTTTTGACTACTGTTATATGGGTGAGGTGGAGCAGTTTAAGAAAACTGAGCACTTCAAATGGCTTGTTGAAAACGTCGGTAAGGGACTTGGCACTCTATCGGAGCAGTTAGAAGGCAAAGAGCCACTGAGATACGACGCAAAGCCGAACAATTATAGCCTGGCTAAGCGAATGAAACGTAAAGGCTGAAACACTAAATCTACATGATGTACAGAACACAAGGGCCACGACGGCTCTTTTTTTTGCGCACAAACAAAGCTGTTAATAGTGTTACAATGTCTGCATAAAAATAATAATAACGAGTGAGACATGCGAAAAATCCTGGGGATTGATCCTGGACTCTCTGGCGGTCTATCTATCATTGACGAGCAATTTAACTTAATTGCTTGCATTCAAATGCCAACCTGCTTTGTTGACGGCAAAAAGCGTCGGGTAGACCCGCGTCCCGTTTTTGACTTTATTGCGCAGCACGAGCCAGAGCTGGCTGTTGTTGAGCTGGTAGGTGCCAGGCCTGGCCAGGGTGTGACATCGATGTTCAGCTTCGGTGATGCCTTTGGGGTTGTCCGGGCTGTTGCTGAGTGCCTGTGCCCAGAGGTTCGGTATTCGCGACCGCAAGAGTGGCGCGGCCATCAGAGCCTTACAGGGCTGTCGAAAGAGCAAATTGCTGAGGTTGCCTTCGAGGTGTTCCAGGCCGAGGCCATCTATGGAAAGCCCCGTGGTGGCAAGCGTGCTGTGCGTGATGGGATCTCTGACAGTCTGATGATCGCGAAGTACGGCGTCAGGTTTTTGGAGTGACTGATGGCGACTAAGGCTCTCACGAAAAAGATCATCTCTGATCTCGAAAAGTACATCACTCAGACGACCAGCCTGAAGATCGCCTGCGGCTGTGCCGGTGTGCCGTCGTCCACGTTTTATGCATGGCAGAAGGCTGCAAAAGAGATCGAAGAGGAAGGCAAAGACGAGTCCGACTTAACCAAAGACGAAGCTCTGCTGATGGAATTTCTGGAGCGCATTGACCTAGCTAAAGCCAAGTCGTGCAAGCCAGCCATTGATGCCGTGATGAAGGCCATCAAGGAAGGCGATGCCAACCAAGCTGCAAGGTTACTCAGCAGACGTATGCCAGAGGAGTTTGGCGACTGGAACCGCAAAGAGGTGACGATTCGCCAAGAAGTAAACGAAGAATCCAGCACTGGTATCGCTCTGATCCCCTCAATGGGAAGCGACATCGACCTCGATCAACAGCTTCAGCAACAGCAATCCGATGCCTTGTTGCTCGCAAAAACAAAAACAAACGAACTCTCATAATAATAAGAAGAAAGGTATTCGTGTGATTAAGCAAAGAAGTTGGGGTGATTGTGGTGTTGTTGCACTGCTAAATGCAATCCAAGACAACGGTATTTCTTACTACAATCGTCCTGGTGGCTACGAGGATATGGTTTCGAGTCTCAATAATAGAGACTGCGGAATTACCATTCAGGAAATTTGTAGCATTCTCTACGACCATGGATTCCTACCAGTACACATTCCCTTGGAAGGATTCGCTGCTGCATCTGGGATTGCGAATGCAAAGTCAAGCTCTGTTGATGTGAAGGAGGGACTATTCGGGCAGTGGAGTAAAGCCATCTATCAAGTCAAAACGAAGTCGGGAACTTTGCACTTTATATACTTCGACGGCTACCTGATTTGGGATGGTGCAACTAACAGTCCTGTATACCCGAGGTTTAGCGATTACGAGTCCGTTATTGACGCTGTCTACATCCTGCCCAATACCCCATTCTCTATTTATCGTGGCGCAGATGAGTTTGTAGACTTTGCAGAGTCTCAGCTTGAGCGTATCGAGAAATGGGAGGCATCTCTTCGCGATTCCCATGAAAAAACCGCAGCCCAGAAAGTTGCGGAGTACGAAGCCGCTCGAACGGTCACGATCACTAATACGGTTGACGAAATCTCTGTAGCCCAGGCGCTTGAATCACCGAGCGCTGACGAGATAGTCATGAACATCATTCGGAAGAGCCGTTTGTGATCAAACAAGGCCAGGCGCTTGTGCGCAAACAGAGCCTCTTTGTACTACATGCGGTACGGGAAGGTGCGTTGTGATCCATAAATGGAACATTAACCCCGGTGAGGTGGCTTTATGAGCTCTGCCGGGAACATTAAGCACATCGCCAGGGCTGTCCGAAACGTAGTCTGGAAGCCACTACCAGGCTCGCAGGAAATGTTCATGATCCTGGGGCAGCCTCAGTCGCTCGTGCGAGAGGTTCTGTTTCATGGCTCCAGGGGCAACGGGAAGTCCGACGCACTGATCATGGGCTTCCTGCAGCACGTCGGCAAAGGCTGGGGTGCTTACTGGCGCGGCACGATTCTGCGCAAAGAATTTAAGCACCTGGAAGATCTGGTGAAGACCGCTGGGATGCTGATCCCTCGGATCTTCCCGGATGCAGTGTGGAATGAGTCTAAGCACAAATGGACGTTCGCCACTGGCGAGGTGTTGATCTTCAATCACATCAAGCACATCAGGGAATACGACGGAAAATTCCACGGCCATCAGTATGCGTACATCGGGTGGGACGAGCTGGCCACCTGGAGCAGCATCGAGATCTACGAGGCAATGATGTCGACGCTTCGTACTGCTTACCAGCCGTCCAAAGCACAGCCGAATCTCCCACCACTGCAGGTGAGGGCCACCACCAACCCATGGGGCTGTGGACGCACCTGGGTGTACGAGCGGTTTATCGAGGGTAAGCGTCCAGGAGAGATCACCTATAATGCAGACGGCACCAGGCAGCGCTGCGCGCTCTTCGGCACAGTCTTTCAAAACATCCACATCGACGAAGGCTACATCCGCAACTACCTGGGTCAGCTCATCGATCCGGCTAAGAAAGCGGCTTGGCTGCTGGGTGACTGGGAAGCTGTCGATACGGGCGCTATGTTTGGCCCAGTCTGGTCTGCAGATCGCTTGATCTTGGAGCCCTTCGAGATCCCGCGTCACTGGAAAACTGACAGATCCTTCGACTTTGGTCAGTCCACGCCTTTTTGTTGCCTCTGGTACGCGGAAACTAACGGTGAGGCCATCACGGTTAATGGCCAGACGTTTTGCCCACCAAAGGGCACCCTTATCGTCGTTGGAGAAGATTACGGCACAGAGATCGACGCTAAGACAGGCAAACAAACCAAGGCCGACGCCGGCCTCTACCTGTCCGCTAAGCAGATCGGCGAACGACTCAAAATCAGGGAAAACAAGCTACTCGAAACCGTGCTCAAGCAGCACCAAAAAGTCCAAGCCGGCCCGGCAGACAACCAGATTCACAACGGCAGCAAGGTTGACCAGGGAAATGCTCCAACAGTCGCAAAAGAACTCAAGGCCGCTGGCATGGAATTCGTCAATTCAGACAAGAGCCCTGGCTCTCGTGTGACCTCAGCTCAGCTCATGTTCGACAGGCTTCACGCTACAAAAACCCAAGACCCAAGCAAGCCCCACATCTACTTCTTCAAGTCGTGCAGGTTTGCTCTCAAAACAATGCCTTTCCTGCAGCGAGATGATGATCAGCCTGATGCAGTGGCCAAGGGGCCGGACGACCATGCTTGGGACGCTCTGGCATATCGGTTGACATGGAAGCGTCCAGTAACTTCGATTCAACAAGGTATTCGGTAACGCCACAAGTTTGACGTCAAACAAAGTACAATTGTTGTAGTCAAATAAGAATAAAAATAGGCGCTATATATGTCTGTTAGTCAGCGCTCGATGCGCAGCCAGAAAGATTATGATGTTCGAAAAATAATTAGGACACTTCAGGGCGGGACAGTTGCTATCCGGGCTGCTGGGGTTGAGTATTTACCCAAGGAACCTGGTGAGACACCGGAAGCCTACCGGAGACGCTTGAACAGGTCTTTCTTAACTAACTACTTTCAACGCACGGTAGCAAACCTAGCCTCGAAACCATTCAGCATGCCCGTAGGCATCAAGAGCGAGAGATTCCCAGAGCTTGCTGATGAATATCTGATTGACGTGGATGGTCGAGGCACCAGTGCAACCACACTTGCTCATGCCTGTACCGCCGATGCAGTAGCGATGGGATCAACGTTCCTGGCCGGCGATTGTGCGGTGAACGGTGGCAGGCCTTATCTCTACCTCCTTGCTGGCGAAAACATCCTGGCTGCTCGAAAAAATGAGGACGACAAGCTCATCCACATCCGCATCTTGGAGTCGGCGGTAGTCCAGGATGGCCAGTGGGGTGAAAAGGAAGTTAAGCGAGTCAGGGTCTTTGACCGAGAGGGTGACGTTGTTACCTGGTCGCTATACGACGGCGAGACAGATGACCCAATCATCCTCGACCAGCCTTTTGCGCTCAAAGAGATCCCAGTCACTCCAATCCACGCCGCTGAGGCGATTGCATGCGATCAGATCCAGGCACCGCCGCCGCTGCTCGATCTGGCCTACATGAACGTTCAGCACTATCAGGAAAGCTCCGATCAGTCGAACATCCTGCGCATTGCTCGTGTTCCTGTTCTGTTTGCCTCGGGTGTGGCTGAAGACGCAGCCATTACGATTGGGTCGGAGTACGCGATCAAAGGTGAAGCAGGTGCTGACTTGAAGTATGTCGAGCACTCTGGTGCAGCCATTGGCGCAGGCCGTGACTCCCTCAAGGATTTGGAGGCAAAAATGGAAGCGTATGGCCTCGGGATGCTGGAAAACAGCGGGGTGGCGGAAACAGCGACGGGTCGAGCGCTACGAGCAGGTGAGACGAACAACAGGATTGCTATGCTGGCCTTGAACGTTGCCAGTGCCCTGGAGAAAGGGCTGGGATGGATGGCGTATTTCAACAAGATCGCGGAGCCAGACTTCCAGGTACACATCGATACCGAGTACGGCATTAGCTCCTCGTCGGAAGACCTCACGGCGTTGGCCAACGCTCGCACCATGGGTGATTTGTCGCGTGAAGATTACCTCCAGGAGATGAAGCGCCGGGGCATCCTTCGCCACGAGTTCAGCCTGGCGGATAACGAAGATCGTCTGTCTACAGAGCTGGCCTGACTGGCGTAGAGGGGCCGCAGCCCCTCCAGCTTATCAAGTGTCGAGCATGTCCCACTCATCACCCAGAATCCATCGAAGGGCTGACAGCTTCCCGTTGATCATGCCCCACTCAAAATCATCCCAAGGGCCGGTGTCTTCATATTTCTCGCGAACCTTTTCGGCTGCAGCAAGAGCGCCTTTTAGGATGTGTTCGTGAATTACTCCGTTCCCGTAGCGTTCCGTACCCTCTGGGACGATTTCAATATCACCCTGTTCCAAGTGGTACATACGATTCATATGCCGGTTGTACCAAACCTTGTCGACCAGCTCGTCCATAGCCCCCAGGATCTCCTGAAGGCCTCGCGTCTGATCCTCCCAGGCCCACTCGTTCTCATAGTGGAATTCTTCAAGGTCTAGCAGATCTTCGATTGCCGACTTCGTGGTATTGAAAAACAGGGAAGCTTTGCCATCAAAGATGTCTGAGAAGTCTTCGTGGGGCTGCCTGTGATCTTTGCCCGAAAAGTCAGTAACGTTATGAGTCACGAACCTGAAGGTCTCGAAATTGGCTGCCTGCTCAACACCGAACTCCTGGAAGGCTTCGGCCAGTACCGCGTCAGCAACGCTATTCTTCTGTTTGTGGAATGGCGCTTTCTTGGCGATTGCCCGCTCTGCAGCTTTGATCTTGGCGGTATCTGAGATGGGCGTCTGGAAAGACAGGTCGAACAGCTTGATGACTCGGTTGACGCTGCCCTGGGTCGCCTCAGAAAGGATCGGAAGCCGGTGGTTGACATCGTCAATGGTATCCAGGGCAGTGTCTTTCCCTTCGCCACCAAATGACTGGATCATTCCTTTGACAACGCGGATCTCACTCGCAATCCGCTTGCGTGTGGACTCAATGACCTTGTCCTTGTTTCGCTCGAATTCTGTGCGGACGAGCTCGGGCACCAAGAGCTTGATCACTCCATCTTCGACGAGATGCTCAATGGCTGTCAGCATTGGCAGTTCTGCTTTCTGAGTCGAAATATCAAGCCAGACGCATGTATCGAGCATTACGAGATGCATGGACGCTCCTTGCGGTGTGTAGATAGCTAGACTTTAGTTCGGCCAGCACTGGATAATGGCCTATCAACATACAGGAGCGACAAATGTCCCGTCTCGCAGAATTCCGTGCCCTGGAGCAGCAGCTGGCTGCTCAACTGGCTGAGCTTGAGTCCCTGAAAAACGACGATGGCCTCAAAAAAGAAATTGAATTCGAGAAGAAGCTCCGTGACCTCTTGGCTGAGTACGGCTACAGCCTGCGTAACATCGTTGCCATCCTAGACCCTCAAGCTGCCTCGCGTCGTGCTGCTCCTGCAGCTGTAGCTGAGAAAGGCAACCGCAAGCCACGTCAGCTGAAGGTCTACAAGAACCCTCATTCCGGTGAAGTCGTCGAAACCAAGGGTGGCAACCATAAAACGTTGAAAGAATGGAAAGGCCAGTACGGTGCCCAAGAAGTCGAGTCCTGGTTGGCTCAGTAAGACTTTTTGAGTACAAACAAGGGGCCTTCGCAAGGCCCCTTTTTTATTTAAGGAAGAAAAATGCAGATCAAGAAACCGCAGCACTTGCGGGCATTCCAAGAGCTCCTGGCAGGTACGCGTTACCTGCTTTGCGTAGATCTCGAAGCCACGTGCGATGAGTACCCTGAAGGCCTGACCGACGAGCAAAAGCTTGAGCACAAGCTCGCTGTGCATCGTGACGAGATGGAAACCATTGAGGTCGGCGCTGTGGTTCTAGATCTGCATCAAAGCGCGAAGATCGTCAGCGAGCACACATGGTTCGTTCGCCCGGTGCTGAACCCTGTTCTGACAGATTTCTGCAAAAGCCTGACAACGATTGATCAGGTCGACGTCGACAGTGCCAGCACCTACAACGAGGTTCGACAGGCGCTGGATGACTACTTAGCCCCATTTAAAAGCGAAGGCCTGATGTGGTGCTCGTGGGGGGACTACGACGCGAAGCAGCTGGCGATGGATGCGGAGCGGAACAGCTGCGAACCCATGCTTGCCTGCTTTGCACACACGAACGCCAAAAAGTGGCACTGGAAGGTGCTCAACTGTAGGGCAATGGCCCTCCGGCCTGCAGTTGAAGACTGGGGTATCGAGTGGTCAGGCCAGTACCACAGAGGTATTGATGATGCCCGCAACCTGGGCGTGCTGGTAGGTGAGATCCTGCGAGCTGGCTGACCTGCCTGGGCTGGAGGTATGATGTCAGTTTGACTGCAAATGGGCACGGGGATGCCTGGATTGTCGTCACGAGCTGTTACTTATACTTCTTGCCCATGAAGGATTCATGATGAGCAATCAGGACACACGTTACCCGAAGGGCTATTTCAAGAATCACCCTAAGGAGCTTCCCTCCAGCCTAAAGGGATTTGATTTCCATGCGGTGACCAAGATTCGCCTGCCGGGCAATAGCAACAGAACAACAATATTCGAGTTTCTCCCGAAGCAGTTCAAAGCGTTGCTGGACGGTATTGAGAAAACTATTGAGCAGGTGGTTTCGGATGCCACTAAAAAACTTAGAAAGAAGCAAAAAACGCTGAAGTCTGAGCTAAAGCAGGCAAGTGTGGCCTTGCGTGATCTTGAGGAACAATTCGACGAAGTCGTTGCTGAGCGTGATGAAGCTCTTGCGCAAGTGGCACAGCTCGCCAAGAAACCCAGCAAAGCGGTTGAAGATCCCAAAAAGGTAAAATACCTTGAGCGAGAGCTCGAAAGGATCAAGCGACTCTTTGAGCAAAAGAATGATGAAAACAAGAAATTGAAGTCCCAGCTGCAGGCCGATTATGGTGACGATCAGAAGATCAGAGTCGATCTCAACAAAGCTCTAAGAGATAATGCCGATCTTGCGAAATTTCTTAGTGACATTACGTCTGCGCTCGCGGAGAGGGGTATTGAATTGGAGGATCTCCTACCTGGAAACTCTGGGATGATTTCTGCTAGTACAATTCTTTCAATCAATACAACTAACGTAACGACGCCGAAGCCTTACCGGGGCTAGCTCCGATGGCTGACAGGGTTGGGCTGGCAGTAGCATGTCAGTTTGAGTTCAAATGGGCCCCGCAGGGCCCTTTTTACCGTGTGAGGAAGACATGGCGAACAGGATTTCCCCCGAAAAACAGCGTCGGATAGATTACGAGAATCAGTTCATGAATTTCGAATTCATTGACCTAACCTCGAAGCTGATTTTAGACGAGCTAACCGCATGGGCGAACGAGAATATATTTAAGCCTATCGGCGGCACTCTCACTGTCAATCGACCTATGAACGAGTCGGTTAATGCTTGCGCAATTGTTGATCAAAAAAGCCCGATGAACGGCACCATTTTGATTAATATGGGTATGATCCGTGAGATCTACAGGGATTCATTTACTTTTCCCCCATACTGCGAACAGTTTGTCAAAGACTCTGACAGCCTCAAATGGCTAAATGAGGAATTTAAATGTCGAGAGTTTACCTTTGAAACGGGACTGCCGGAGATTCCAGAGAAAAATAGAAATGCGTTTTTTCATCTTATAAAGGATATATTTGTCGGAAAGGACGAGAGATTTACTGAGGCAGCAACAGCAGCTCGTTGCATGTACTATGAGGTCGCACTGGCTTGGGTGTTCTTCCATGAGCTAAGCCATTTGGTTCAGTGTCATTATAAGCTACGCAAAAATATTGGTTCCAATGGTATCGTGGAGTTTTACGAAATTCGGGATGAGTCTGCTGATGCTGAGGAAAATGCATATGATCAAGCGAGGGAAGTCCTAGCCGACATGGAGGGTATCGATTTAACTCTCAAATATATGATTCGGAAAGATATCTTTACATCGGGTTCGCTCTACATTTTCATGTGTGCGCTAGGTTGCATGTTCAATCGCTTCTACAATGGCTATGATGAACTGATTACAATTGGCAAGGGAACGCATCCTCATCCAATAGTTCGGAGCGAGTTTGCAACCTCGTTTATTTTAAATTCGGCGAGTCAGAAACTTCTAGATTTGAAGTACGCCGAAGATTACGAGGGCGTAGCAGTGGCACTTACATATCTGAGTGTTCGGGCTAGTGTATTTTCTGGTGTGTTCTGGGGGTGGCGGTACGAGGACATGGAAGAAGGGGCGCTCACTTCATTCATGAAGTTTTCCAGTCAGTACAACGTAAAGCAAAGAAAGGCCTGCTGCCTTGAGATCGAAAGATCTATGAATCAGCAACTCGTAACTATAGCTGGGAACCACCTCATGAAAGAAAATTTCCTTAGCTCTTTGGCGCGAATGAAGTCGTTCTTCGATAGGCCTGGAGTGAACCAAGCCCAAGGATGAAATTCATCACGCTACACCTCTAGCATGGCGCGTGTAGCGTTTAATAGGTGAGTTTCCTAAAGAAAATCCTGATCATTCCAATGATCACCACATAAGCAGGTGTGATTATCAAGTAGTAAAGCTTGATCAGGGAGTTGTCAACTAGGATTATGGATGTTGGAGCTAATATGAATAGGGTAATAAATGCGAAGGTGATTGTTGTTCGTACAGCATCCTTTAATAAGTGAAACACATCGTCAATAATGAGCGGTGTAAAATACTTTGCTCCGAATGCCATAATTGCAATAAACCCCGCAGCATAAAATAGTTCTTGCATAAATCCTCTCTTATTATTTGTTGTCAAACTGTTTAATGGCCAGAGCGCTTCACAAACTCTTTGTATCGCTCCCGGCTGGCTAGTACCTGGTCTCGAATCTCTGAGACGTCGATTCTCATTGTTCCTGATGGGGTGACATGCAGGGTTTTGAGGGAGTTAATGGCTAAGATGAACTGCTCTTCCTCAATTTCCGACCTGCTCTTCTGACGGCAGGGTGCATTCTTCTTCCTGGTCAAGAATTGAGTCATGGCCGAAATCATAGGCCGCACTGCAGGATGGTTAGTTCGTAATCGTCCTCAGCCATACCTCCATACTCCAATTCGTCATCAAGATCGCTCTTGCTGATGTTCCAGTTTGATGGCTCAATATTCCCTTCTGTCCCGAGATGGATTTCGCGGCAGTCGACCTTACTTATGAATCCATTGTTGAGGAGGTGGAGTGTCACGCGATTAGGGCCAGCGCTACCGGACGATTGCTCTTTTATTTCGTTGGCAATATTTGATAGGTCGAAATCTCTACTGCATATAAATGGCCCCGTGTAGCTGTAGTCTGAATATCTCTCAGTTGAGAGAATGACTAGCTGGCCTTGAGTGAGCTTGAACCCACCATCTTTGGTTGTTCTGTTATTTACATTTAACCCTGTTCTCAATTTTCTGCACTCCTTTAATCGTGTAATAAATACATTGTGCAAAATGAGATAGCATGCAGTCCATATCTATTTTCAAACTGATTTCTAGCGCTTGCTTGATAAGTGCTAATTACCCTTGAAAACACAGATGCGTATGTCAGTCGCATACCCATAAAATAATTTCACATTGCCCTTTGCTGACAAACCTTGTGCTTTCAAATCGGCAGATAAATTGTTAGCTTTTGACTAGACCTGCGAGGTGGTGCCATGCACAAGTCGGAATCGATCAGTGAGCGCAAAGCTCGTGATCAGCGCGAAAAGGCTGAAGCGCTAGAAAGCCTGAGCGAGGAAGAGATTAAGGCCGGCAATGAGATGCTCAAGCGGTTTGCAGCGAGCCCGGCAGGGAAGAGGCTCAAGCCGAGTGGCAGGCGCTCATACAACTACGACAAGAACAGCTTTGACTGAGCTTCACTGAGAAGCCTGCCAGCTCTCAACGGCTCTGCTTAGCGCCTGGACATCCTGCAGCGCTCGGTGCCCACGACGTAGGGGAAGTCGCTTCAGGATCTCAGATGCAGCTTCGCGACCGACAAGCGCTTCCAGCGGTTTGACTTCAAACGTCGCTTCGATGCCTGCCGCTTCGTACAGCACGTCAAGCCAGAAACAGTCGGCGGGGTTGTCTGAGCAGAGGGTTTTGCCGTCAAAGAGGCGGTTCATTTCCTGCGCGACTGCCAGGGGTGGTGTGCCTTGGCTTATGAGCTGCTCGCGGCTGATTCCGTGCATGTCTTGGGCGTCGTAGCTCCAGTGATCCCAGTACCGCGCTGGTTGAATGAGGGACTGGTACTCACCGCCTGGATATACGACAGCTACTTCAATCGGGTAGCTGTCAGGAGCAATGCCTGAAGCCTCAAAGTCAACAAAATGGGTTGGGCGCTCGATCTTCATTGTGGCCGCTCAGTGATCCTGGGTTGCTCCTTAGTTAGCTCAGCGGTGATTTCTCCACGACCAGGGATGATACGAATCAGGCTTTGCACGAGTGGTTTAGCGAGCCCGAGATCCTCCAGACGCTCGATGAGAATCCAAGCCTCAAGGTCGGTATGGTGTTCATCCTTTCCTGCAACGATTTGGTTTGCGACAGTGACGAGATCAAAATCCTTGAGGGCAACCATTGGCTTGTTACTCTCGTCACGAATACCGTGCAGCAGTGTGAAAACCTGGCCTTTCTTGATCTGCATCGCGCATCTCCATGTGTTGCCTTCATCCTGCCGCGCTGGCAATTTGGAGTCAAACGGCGTTGCCCGGCCGTTGGAGCCAGTGATAGGTTGCCAGGATGAATCAGCCACTGTTCGACCTCGACCTATCTCGGGTTACTCGTGAGCACTACATCACCGGTAAAGCTGCGATCAACTTCCCTTACCCCGGCGTGACCACAGGTGGATGGCATTTCCTAAACTATTGGGATCGGGAGTCGGGGGTGTGCAAAGTGTCGCTTGCTGGCATCCATTTCCCTGCCACCTCGGCGTTCTTTGGTGATGTGGGAGTCCGGGATGCAACCCAGGTGCTGGCCGAGCGCGGATGGCATGCTGACGGCAAAGCGGTCTGGATGGCGGATCATTGCAGAGCGGCAGCAGACATGGTCGTCAGGTGGGCCCTAAGTGAGTCTCAGCACTGTAGCGTCGAAATAGACGACTGGTTTCCGTCTAACGCAGATCGCCACCGGTTCCTGGATTTGGTGGTGTCTGCCAAGACTCAACTCGATGCGGTTGGGAGGTGCGATAAAGTCGAGCTCTGGCTTGCTGCTCAATCTTAGCCGGGGTTTCGTAGCCTCGACTGCACCTGCTGTCTGCCGTCTTCGCAGACGAAATACACCCTCGCTGGTGACCATACGTGGCGCTTGTAGACGAAGGATTCATCTTTCGAGCGAAATGCAGTGACATAGCTAACGTTGGCTATCTCGTCGAGCTCACCTGCCGCGAAGTCATGCATGCAATCGTCGAACGTAATGCCCGGCTCTTTCTTTGAAATCGCGTGAGCGAAGTAGTCTCTGATCGACATGTCAGTGCCGTCGTAAATCCATTCATCCCTCATAGCGGTCTCCAAAAACGGCTCTGGCATCTAGCTTGTCTAGCGAGTGTACGTAATCGACCGGGATCTCGTAAGCCACGCTGAGCGGCAGCTCATGTCTCGAAATCAGCACCAGTGGTAGTGGCTCGTTCCACGGTCTGGCTAGGGCAGTCTGCAGATCTTTGTCGTCAAACCTTTCGATCTGGCTGCCGGCGAGCTGGTATGCGTAGTAGCCCTGGCTCATTGCGTATTCGAGCTGAGTCTGGAAAGAAAAGCGACCGCCCGTGCTGTCGTTACCGGCGCTCAGGAGGATTGCGCGGTGCTGATGCAGGATGTGATCGAGGAGCTGGAGCTTGAGATCAGGGAGTGCCTGGCGGTGCTTGGGTGCCAGAGTCATCACGGTGACAGGATAGATAACCTCTGTGTCTCCCAAGGGGTAGATCGTGCATTGGCAGACCAGCTCCCTTGTCTCAGTGGTCTCGACTGCAAGGATGTCGAAGTCCTGGCCGGGAGTCGCAGTGATTCGATATCCCGATACAGTGGGCAAGGTCATGCGCGAGCTCCAGGAGGGGCCGCCCAGGGGTGAGCGGCTTGTAGCTAGACTACTTCAGAGGATTGGCAGTAGCACCAAGCGAAGACTGGTAGCAGCCGCAGCCGTACTCTTTCCAGTAAGCATCATCGCTCAGCGAAGCTAGGGTGGCCTGCTTCTGCTTGTAGTTCTCGATACGGCTCAGGTTCTTGGACGTGAACGGGTGATTTGCCGGGTCGAACGAAGTGTCGCCGCTTTGGATTCGGAATTCGGTGAACTCCTGATTCTTTTGCGTCAGTTCATCGATGTCGGTCTGAAGTGCAGCAGTTGCGCGCTCTTTGCCGCGCTGAATGAAGAACTTCTTGGTGTCAGCGACTTCAGCATTGAAGCCATCCATGTCCTTGCCGTTCAGGACTTTGGCGAACTCTTCACCAGGATAGCGAGAGTGAAGCATCTTAATGTTGCCAGCCATCTCAAGATATTCGTTATCTTTCATGCCTTTCATCATCGCCTTGAGCGACTGATCAGCAGAGGCCGAGGTAGTGCCATCGA
Organism: Pseudomonas sp. Con_6; assembly: GCF_059379395.1. NCBI lineage: Bacteria > Pseudomonadati > Pseudomonadota > Gammaproteobacteria > Pseudomonadales > Pseudomonadaceae > Pseudomonas > Pseudomonas sp. Con_6. Next base: position 2,248,555 of record NZ_CM182011.1, read on the forward strand.
CTTCGGTTACCTTCGATTCACCGCAAGCGGTCAGCATGACAACGGCAAGAGCGAGCGCAATCTTTTTCACGTACAGCATTCCTTTGTGTTTGTATCACGAATGTGACAAGAATTTTTTAACACAAAGGTGATGGCAATTCAATATCGCAGCTGTGCGCTAGTTAAGTTTTCTCGTAGTACGGAACTAATGTGTATTTCTGATGTCGCGGGCCCTTGCTCTCAAGAGGCTATGGTGTAACGCGAAAAATGGATTGTAACAGCCGCTGTGTTACATGACAAAATTTGCGTTACAAGCCTGTCTTAATGAGCGACTAATCCGAAGAATGAAAATATATTTGATCCGCGAAAAGCTCCGTGGATAAAATACAAATATTAGAAGAAGAGCTGAAGCTCTCGGGTAAAACTATGCAGACAATCACAATTCGAGCTTTGACTCCAGAAACTGAAGAAATTTGCGCTATCCGCTTGGTCGGCGGGTTTGATTCAGAGCGTAAACATTACCCTGCCTTGAACATTTTCCGCTTTGACAACAAACGGCACCTTGAGCTGCTGGCTGATTATGCCGAGGCGGGTTGTCCGGAGAGCATGGATCTGATTGAGCGTCTGATAATCGGCGAGTTGATTCATGCTAAGGATCTCGTATTTGATGGCATCCGTTTTGTGTTTGATGTGCAGAGTTTTACTGAGCCAAAGAGTTTGAGATGCCTCGCTTGGGAAGTATTGGCACAGATCATCGAAGAATAAAAAGGAGAAACGATGAGTAGGTTCGCTCAGCAACATGAAATCTATATCCAGGCTCAAGAGGCATTCCGGCGTGGGGATCATTCCACCGGGCTGAGAAACACCTTGTATCTCATGGCTAATTTCATAGTCGGTATGAAGGGTTATGACCTGTACAGGCTGTGGGAAGCATCAGTCATTGGAGGGAATCCATCGGAGGAAATCTTCGGTGCAATGGTTGATGGAGACTTGGTTGTACCAGTTCTTCAAGATGCCAAAAATGGGAAGATTCAGATAATCCAAGACTTCCTGGCCGCTGTGCAAAGAATCGAGATCAGTGAAAGGGAGCGAATTTTGAGAGCTGTGGTGTAGTCAAGAGCTATTTTGCAAAAAATCCCCTTTGCCATTTTTTATGATATTATGGTGTTACAACATAAAACAACAATAAAAGAATCCTCGGGGGATTTAATCAATGTTGCAGCGTCATAATTCGCTTATCGTTCTTCATGCTTACGGAGATGACGAAGGCGAAAACGAGCCAGGGGCTCAACCAGAAGTAGACCTTTCCCATCCTGCTGTACAAGCTCTCTTAAAAGAAAGAGATGCTCGTCACAGCGCCGAAATTGCTGGGCTAGTAAGCAAGAAGAATGAGTTGCTAGGCGAGATCAAGACTAAAGATGCTCGGTATAAGGCTTTCGAGGCTCAGATTCAGGATCAAGAAGACCTAGAAGCTTACAAAGCCGGCAAGCTGGATATCACTGCGTTTTCTGACAAACGAGTAAATGCCGCCGTTGAGTCCTATAAAGGCATTCTGAGCGAAAAAGATACCAGCATCCAAGAACTGGAGAAAAAACTCCAGGAATCTGATCTTCGCATCAAGCGCATGCATGTCTCTCAAACAATCAACCAACTGGTTCTGGCCCACGAATTTGTACACAAAGAGGCTGCTGAGGACATCGCCGAATTCGCACTGCGCGAGGGCGAAGTTGATACTCAGGGCAATCTGGTGTTTCGTGACGAATACGGCAACGTAAGGCTTGGTCGTGACGGCAAACCGCTGCAGGGCAAAGAGTGGTTGGATGGCCTGATTGGTCGGAAGAAGTATCTAGCGAAAGACCTGCCTGGGTCAGGTGGCAAGCAAGGCACTGGTGGATCAGGCCGTACAATGAGTAAAGCTGAATGGCAAAAGCAGTATATGAACGCTACTGAAAAAGAAGCGAAGGAACTGCGTGCCAAGCGTGAGAAAGGCGAGATCGTAATCGTCTGATCGAAGTACCCGCTGGGGCTCGCCTGAGCCCCCGGTTGAAATGCTGGCAGGGCCGGCGACTGTTTTGCTCAGTGAGCGACAGATATCCTCAACAGTACCAAATAAAAATAATAATAAATAGGTATATCAATGACCCAGAGTAATGCACTCGTCGTCATGCCAGCTTTTGGCAATGACATCGAAGCATATGTAAATGAAGTAATCCTGCCAGATGCCATGAAGCGTCTCCGTGCACGCGTGGTTGCGCGAAATATTGTCACTGTGAACAACACGGATGAATCTAAAGAGGTTGGTGACACCGTTCGCGTTCCGATGCCTGTAACGTTCGACAAGGTTGATAAATTTGATCCTGTTAACGGTACATTTGCGACACCTATCACTGTTAAGAAGGTTGATGTCACGGTAGACAGGCACTACTTCAAACAGGTTGAAATGTCCGACATGGAGTTCACCGGAAGCACTTCGGGCCCTCTCCAAAACGCCGTTGGTGGAATGGTCGATGTTATCTGCCGTGGCTACAACGGTGATATTGCGGAAGCCGGTCTGGAAATTCCGAATTTCTCGGGCGACTTGATGTCTTCTAATAAGCGTGATGGTTCCGACCTGATCAACCTGCAAGAAGCCATTGAGCGAGCGAACGTCTATGACGACAGGAAACTCTATCTCACCAGTCGCAGCAATGCAGATCTGTTGAATGTTTATGCCAACTATAACTACAAAGATGCAGAAGCATCGGGCGTTCTTGGCAACAAGTTCAACTTTGACATCATGAGCGACAACCAGGCGATCATGCACAAAGCTGGTTCTGCGTCTGCTAACGCTGGCCTGAAGGTGGCGGCAGATGCTCAAACTGGAACCTCGGCGATTAGCATCTCTGCCAAGGCAGGTGATCGTTTCGTTAAGGGTGACATTCTGGTTATCGCCGGGACTGATCAGACCTTTGCCGTCGCGAGCACAGTAGTCGCGGTTGACGGTTCGAACACTGTCCCTACCACGACTGAAATCAAAAGCACCATTTTTGCGAATGCTGCAGTTACTGTCGTCGGTGACCACAGGATTGACTTGGCATGCACCCCGACCTTCGCAATGCTTGTGTCTCGCAAGCTTGAAAGCCCTGCTGGCCAGCCTGGCGTCATCACTGGCTACATCTCGGATGAAGTCTCGGGTCTCTCCCTGCAGTCGATGATCTGGTACGACGCTGCTCGCCGTAAGCACCAGTTCCGCCTGGAAACCCTGTTTGGGCTGAAAGTTCTCGACCACGACCGCGCAATGCGTATGGGTGGTCACTAAGATCGCCGGGGCCCAGCGACTAGCAAGGCCCCACGTTCAGCAGACCCCGTTCGCTTACCGGCAGCGGGGTCTTTCACTTTCAGGAGCAACAAAATGAGCGAAGTAACAGCTACAAAAGACCGCACGGGCGAAGTCCTCCCCATCGTCAGGCCGGGAAAATCCCTAGGCAAGTCAGCCCTGTCTGGCACTCAGGTATTCACATCGTCGGCCCCAGACTGCGAGGCTATTTACCTCTTCTGCACTTCACTGATCCACCTGGCCGAGGGCACCGCAGTCACAGAAGCAGACGCACCAATCGATGCACGCGGCGGGGTCTATTTGAATGCAAACCGGGGTCGTCCAGTCAGCGTGCGCCTGCTCGATGGAGAGGATGGTGCGACGGTCTGGATTCATGAAGTGAGATGACTTGATGAATATCCTTGGTCGTAATCTCCTCTCCATGACGGTGTACCACCTGCGGCGAGCCATCCGAATCGTCATCGGCTCACCTGTGATTGATGACATCGTGGCGAATCCTAATGGCACGGTGACTGTCGACGGTAGCGGTGGGACGCCTGGGCAAACAATCGTCGTAACCTTCCCGGATGGCTCGGTGGGCACTGGTGTGGTCGGTAATGGCGGCGGTTGGTCGGTGACGTCACCGGGTGCTCTGACGCTTGTGCCTGCTGCGCCTGACCTGGTTGTTGACCAAGTGCCTACGCCTGTTACTCCTACGACTCCTGAACCTGGCGAAGTGAAGCCTGGAGGAGGTGGTGGCACGGTAATCGGAGGTGGTGGAGCAACCCCTGGTGATGATGTCGAGGTGACGCTGCCTGGTGGCGAGACCGGATCTGGCGAGGCTGATGGAGATGGCGACTGGGAAGTTGAGTTTCCGGATGTTCCATATGATCCAGATCTCGATCCCGGCGATGTTGGGGTTGTCACGAATCCCAAGCCAGGTGAGCCCGTTGTCGACGACGTCACGGCGAACCAAGACGGCTCAGTGACGGTTGGCGGCAGCGGCGCAAATCCTGGCGACCAGGTGACCGTTACCTTTCCTGACGGAACAACGGGCACTGGCACGGCTAACGACAATGGTAATTGGAGCGTTGTGTCACCTGGTGAACAAGACCCTGAGCTCACTCCTGGCGACGTGACTGTCGATGCCAAGCCTGATCCGATGGCGGGCTCCGTCTCTGCTCCTGATGCGATTTACGCTGATATCGCTGGCCTTGATTTCGTCGAAGTGGATGACGGCGGCAACTACATCGCGTGGGAGCAGTTCGTTGAGCAGCTAAAGCGTGTCATTGGCATCGACGAGACGGCTACCAACTCAGTCAGTTTTGGTGGTGTGTATGGCCAGCCTAAGAGAGTCCTGAAGCATGGGGATACGTACATCGCAGCTTTTGACGGTAGCTACGTGATCTTCAATAGTGCGCAGCAGCTTGCCGAGGGTACTGCAAGGGTCGTGGAGAAGAACTACATCTCCGACCGCGCTTGCGACGTATTCAAAACTGAGCTGGGTGCCTACTACCTGCGAGGTGACAGTGGTGTTGATCGACTCACTGGGATCAATGGCGCAGACACCAACCTGATCTTGGATATCGCTGGCACATACGGTGACACTAAGCTCCCAGCGATGGCCACATTGGGCGACAAAGATTGGCTGGTAAATACGGACTTCACCATCTCGTACCTCATCGATCCGGACAACCTCCAGGTCACACCAGGCCCAGTGCTCGACGATGTGACACTGCTGATCGACGGCACGGGCAATGAAGTCGTCTCGTCGGGCGGTCGTGTCTTTGCGAGCATCAAGCGTCCAGACGCAACTACAGCGGTAGTGGAGCTTACCGTCGATGGCTACACCTTGGTCAGTGAGGGGAGCGGCAAGCTCGTAGCTGGTGACGACTATCTGTACATCCTATCCGGCCAAGACGTCCGGAGAGTCGACTACAACGCTGGCTCAGAAAAACTAATCACCTTAGACAGTGCAGTTACGAACGGCTTTGCCAGGGGCGACTTCGCAGTCTTCTTGAACGCGGATGTTTCATTGACAGTCACATATGACGCAGGTGCTAACCCCGAGAAGGTATTCCCGGTCGAGGGCGATTCGAGTTTGAAGTGGATCGATGTCGAAGAGGATAGCCTGGTGCTCACTCGTAACTACAGAGACTTTGACCTGCTCGAATATAAGCTCCTAGAAGAGTGATACAATATCAACACAATAAGATTTGCATTCAAAGCAAACGGAGTTTCGAATGAAGGCTAATAAAAAGCGACCAAATGAAATCGAAATAGCTGAAGGTCTCTGCTTTCAGAAAAGCGCAGGCTGGGGGACAACCGCGAAATCTACTACGTTCAGAGAGATCTTTGATCAGCTAGCTGCCCAAGAGCACAATGCGGTGGCAGCTAATGACAACTAATAGAAAGCGGCCCAGCGATCTACAGACTGCATGGGACGGAAATCAAAACGCTGTATTTCATGTTCACCGTCCTGGGAACTCACAAAAGGCCTCTGTAAAGCAGTTGGTGGAAGCGGCGGTTGCTCTTGGCGATAAATCCACAGAGATCGCAGCAGCCGCAGAACTTGCACAGCAAGCAAAAGATCAGGGCACAGCACTGAGCGACGAACTGGGCGTACTTAGTGACCGTGTTGTTGAGCTCGAAAATGCTCCGTCAGCGGCATCACCAGCATTACCTGGCAGGTATGAGGTCGGTTCCTACTGTATTGCTCGTGATGTCACTGCGGGTAATAGGACTGGGGACTACTACGAGGCGGCACCGGGAACGGGAATTACGATGATGGCTCTCGATGGCACAGCCGGAGTGGCCCCTGGGGTTGGAACTTGGCGACAGATGTCGTGGAAGGTAAACGGCGGAACTAACTACATCGCTAGGGCTACGATTTGGATGAGGATTGCATGATGGAAGTACGTAACCCAAGAGTAAGCGGTAATGGCGGATACGACTGCGAAATAAACCACGAAGTCTACAGCTGGATTCCGTTTACAGCACACCCCGATGATATCGTTGATCTTGGACGCCAAGTCTACCAGGAGATCCACGAGGGCCAGCATGGAGAGGTTGGGCCATTTGTGGCAAACGTGCTGACGACAGAGGAAGTCGAGAGCCTGCGCAAGGCTGCTTACGCCAACGAATTTACCGGTAGTGATCGGCTTTTTGCCGAGGCCCAAAGAATGCAGGTGATGAGCGAGGCGGGTTGGGAGTCGGTACGTGACGCGGCGATTGCTCGATTCGAGGAGATAAAGTCCGAATACCCTTGGCCTACTTTGGAGACAAATAATGAGTAAAAATGCAGTGTGGCTGGAATTGGCCGGTGACCGAGTGCTTGTCGATGTGGGGAGTGCTGCGGAAGGGCATTGGCGTGGTCTGGGGTATTTTGAGCCTGGGGCTTCTCTGCCTGATGAGCATGTGACTGCGGAGAAGCCTGCGCGGAAGCCGAGAACAAAGAAATTGGTTGAGTTAAATCCCGAGATCGTCCTCTAGCTTCATCCCCTTTATCAGGTTCTCGTCTGCAAATAGTTCAAGAGCCTTTTGTCGCACGGCCTCAGCGATATCCTTGATTGACTTTCCATTAACGATAGCAAAGTGTTGGTGCTGAGTTGCTCGCTCGATCACTCGAAGGTAGATACTCTCGCCATGCTTCTGGAGGGCCTGGTGGAAGGGGTTATTCGGATCAAAGTTTTCGACCGCAGACTCCAGTGCTGATTTCAGGCTCACAACACGTCCTTGATTTAAGTGTTACAATAAAAAGATAGGCTCACATGATAATAAGAAGAAAGTCTAATGTCAATTTCACAATACGTGACGGTGGAAGCCACAAAGCTTTCGCCGCCATTGGCGGTAATTACCGCATCTATAAGTGGCATGTCAGTTGATGACTGGATTAAAGCATTAACAGTTCTGTACCTGGTTTGCCAGATTACATTTTCCGTCCTAAAGAACAGGCGAGAGTCGAAGGAAAGTGAGGCTAAGCAAAAGGTAGCTGACGATGCTCAATAAGCGCATTGCTGGCTATACGCTTGCTGCAACACTCAGTATCGCTACTGCAGTTGTCTCCACTTTCGAAGGTCTGCGCACTGAAACCTATCTCGATCCGATTGGAATCCCAACCATTTGCTACGGGCACACTACTACAGCAAGGCTCGGCGAAAGGCGAACTCCAGAGCAATGCAAGGCGCAGCTCAGCAAAGATCTCCTGATTGCGATTGAAGATGTTGAACGCCGGGTCAAAGTGCCGATGACAGTGGAGCGTCGGGCTGCTCTGGTTTCTTTTGTTTACAACGTCGGTGGGTCTAAGTTTGGTAGCTCAACACTACTGAAGAAGCTAAACGCTGGTGATCCAGCAGGCGCATGTGCGGAGCTGTCGAGGTGGGTGTATGCCGGGGGCGTGAAGCTTAATGGCCTGGTTACACGGCGAGCGGAAGAGCGTGCGCTGTGCGAGGTCGGGCTATGAACAAGTACCTGCTGATCGCCATCTTCACGACCGTAGCTGTCCTTGGTGGAATTCTACTCAAGGGGAATCGTGATTCACTCATGCGCCAGATCGACGAAGCAAATGTTCGGGTGGCTCAGCTAGAGCAGCAGGCACTGCAGGCTGCTCAGACTCTTCATGCTCGCGACGAATTAGATAAACAACGTTTCCAGGAAATGAGTGATGCGAAGAATCAGATCGACACTTTGCGTGATCAGCTTGCTTCTGGCACTAAGCGCGTGCTCGTCCGTGCCACCTGCCCAGCAGCAATGCCAACCGCTACCAGCCCCACCGTCTTGGATGATGGAGCGGAACCAGCGCTTACAGCCATTGCTCGACAGGATTATCTACGTCTCCGAGAGCAAATAGTCACCACTGAAGCCCAGCTCCATGGACTTCAGGACTACGTCCGCAAGATCGTACAGGGTGCTCAATAATGTCGAGCCTGGCGGACAAAACGATCAAACACCAAGTCAGCATGCGAGGGCAGTTCACACGCATCGCGAAGCAAGCTGCGTTGCACCTGCAGGCGCTAAAAGTGGCTGTGAAGGCCGAGCTCGATGAGGCGATGACAGCCAGGAATTGGAGTGCTGTGGCCAGGCTGCGAAAGACCTTTGTGACAATCGACAAGCTGATTGCTGATGAATACGAGCTGATGTCTGAGACGCTCAAGCGCGAGCTGGGCTACCTATTTGCGTATGAGTCGGAATTCACAAGCAAGCTGCTCGGATTCGATTTCAGCAGCAACATGGTCACAGAGAAGCTGGTTGAGAGCATCGTGAGCCAAGACCCATTTGACGGCAAAATCCTTGGGGAGTGGCTCGACGAGCAGAAGCTAGCGACACAGATCAAAGTGAAGCAGACGATTAGGCTCGGTGTGCTCAATGGCCTGTCTACTTCGAAGATAGTTGATGCTCTGTATGCCGAGCCTGGCAATCCGTTCCTGGGGGCGAAGCGAAACGCTGAGATCATGGTTCGGACTGCCTCAGCGCACGTCACGTCGCAGGCTTCGCTGAAGACTTTTGAGCGGGTTGGGTTCAGCTCGTATCAGCTCAGTGCCGTGCTCGACTCCAGGACGACTCCGGTGTGCCGGGCGCTGGACGGGAAGATCTTCAAGACGACGGACAAGGGCCGAAAGGTGCCTCCTTTCCACCCTGGGTGTCGCACTGTGATGATCGCGGTCAGTGATGATGAGCCGGCTTTCACGGACGGGTATGAGGATTGGCTGGGTAAGCAGACTGCAGGCGAGCAGGAAGCGATTCTTGGGCCTGCCAGGTACAGGCTTTGGAAGGCTGGCCAACCGCTTGAGAGCTTTGTGGATCTCGATACCCATCACGTCATTCCGCTTGATCAGCTCAAGCAACGAGAGAGTTCTTCTTAATCATGCTGGTGTATGACCCCCACTACCCACACTACCTCTCTATTAATAATAAGAAAGAAAAATCGAGGTAGTGGGGGTAGCGATCCCCAGTAGGCCCATAACAACTAAAACATCTGATTCAGAGAAACTGCTTTTATGACTTACGCAAGCTACGAAGACTACAGGAACGAATTTGGTGACGACGATCTACCGAGTGACGCTGAGCCCAGGGTCAACCGAGCAATCGACCGAGCTTCCAGGATGGCTGACAATTACATCCGGTCGCACGGTATCAGCGTACCTCTGACAGACCCTTCCGCAATTCTAGACGTGCGCGGGTCAGTGCTCGACATCGCTCGGTACACCGCCTGGCCCGACAACGATATTGAGAACCTGAGAAAGCGCTACGAAGACGCGCTGGCATTCCTCGAAGGCATTGCGACAGGCAAAATCCATCTCGTCTCAGCAGGGCAGACGACCACGGGTTCAAAGCTCACCAACATCAAGATTTATAGGGCCTGACTCGTGATCCCTATCATCGCCAGGGCCTTGGCGGCTTCACCTGGTAGAAACAGATCAGTTGAGCTCGTTGCCAACACGAGGCAGCTTCAGGCTCTCGCAGTCAAAGTCAAAAAGCTCGGCCCGAACAGCCCACAGATCCGGTCAGGCCTGCAGGAAATCGCTGGTCTCTGGGAAAACCGTATCAAAGCGAACTTCCGAAAATCCCAAGACCCATACGGAAACACCTGGGCTGAAATCAAGCATCGTAAAGGTCAGCCGTTGATCGACACCGGCATGCTCCGAAATAGTATTTTCGGTGAAGTCCGTGGCCTGAGCATCGTCCTAGGGTCTCCTCTTGAATACGCTGACACTCATCAAGACGGTATTCGAGTAACTCGCCGCATGTTCCTTCCAAGTCAAGAAAAAGGCCTGCCGGACAAGTGGAAGAATGAATATGTTAAGATAATCACAAAGAACGTCGAAAAGGCGCTGGCATGAAAATATCTGAACATCTGGAACTAATAAAAACACAAATCCAGGCGCTCCCATCAAGCCCAACAGTAAAATTCTTCTCTGGCGAACTAACTGTCGAAGATTTAAGCGAGCTAAAGCTTGACGGCAAACGTCCGTATATCTTGCTTTCCTGTGGCGGGGGCAATGTGCCAGAGCGTAATCAACGAGTGAAGCTAGAGTTGGATTCGCTATTTGGTGCTTGGATAATAGGTAAAGTAGATCCGGCATCTCACGGTATGTCGTCAATCGCCGCAGACACCGCTATTGAAATTGCACAGCTGATCGAAAACTTTCGTGGCGACCCCAAAACCAATACAAAAGCCCCCGTGCTACAATTAATTAAGGAAGCATTTAACGGCGTTACCAAAGGCAAGACTAGCTTTAGTGCTTGGTCAGTCGTTTGGTCGCAACGAATCGTGCTTGTTTGAGCTCAATATCACAATAACAATAATAATAGGTATCTAATATGTCTCTCGGATTTAACGCGCCGGATACAACCATTGGCTGGATCGCAAACGGCGGCCTGCTCATCTCCAAGCTTGATGCTAACGACCAGCCTGTAGGTGGGTTTTTCACTGTGGGCCAAGCTTCGTCTGCCGTCTTGGCCCTCTCCTCGGACAAGGTCGAGATGCCGGATATGGTTTATGGAACTCTCGGCATTGCCAAATCGAAGGTAATCAAAAACTCAGCTGAAGCAACCATCAACATGAAGTCGTTTTCCCCGGAGGTCATGGAGCTTGCACTCTTCGGACAGGTTACCGAAGACATTGCTGAGACGGGTGCCACTGCAACTACCAAGGCTTACAGGGGCCGTAGCATTATCGTAAATGGCATCATTGCGGGTGTCACGAGCATCAAAATTGCCGGCGAAGAAGACAGCCTAGTGCTCGGTACTGACTACGTTGTGTCGAACGGCTCTATCTACTTCCCCGCGACGTCTGGAATTGCGGATGGCGATGTTGTTGATGTCGTGTACGACAAAGCAGCCGTGCGCAGGATCGAAGGAATGGTAAATACGGGCGTCAACGTGATGATCGTGTTCGACGGGGTAAACCTGGCCGAGAGCGACACCCCTGTGAAAGTGACGTACCACAAAGTGGCTCTGTCTCCTGCTGCACAGCGTCAGCTTCTGTCGAGTGACTACGCTGACCAGGAGATCAAGGGTACTCTGCAGGTATCCAAGGCTGTCACTGGCTCTGGGCTATCCAAGATGTTCAAAGAGGAGCATGTTGTAGCAGTATAATCCTCAAAGATGAAGCGGAGGGGGCTCGCGCCCCCTTTTCTATTTCTTGTCGTCAACGATGTTCAGAATGTTTGTAGTAGAGGAATATGGGTAGAAGTCTGGAAGATGGCTGACAATCTGGCCATCCTTAAACCAATGATGGGCTATCGAGGGAAATAGTCCCGGATGGATCGGGTGAAGAGCATTCGGGTTGTGGAACATAGAGAGACCTTCCGCCCAGTTTTCATTGGTCTCACCAGTCACATTGATCATGAACGCTTTCGGTAGAGATGCATTCTCATCGTGATCATGGCAGAAGCCTGTGCGAACCAACATTACTTTACTAGAGCCAAAGCCAGCCTGTTTACCCATTCTGTTGAACTTAGATATCGTTCCGCTATTGGAGAACATAACAGCGCTGATGTTTTCAGAGTCAGGCTGGAAAAAATACCCAGAAGGAATTTCTTTGTCTCCAAATTTGTGCATGTCAATCTGAATGGGTTCTATAACGAGCTTCCCGTCCTCATCATAATGAGAGTTGTGCCGAACGCCATACAAGTAGCTCGGGAGGGATGTAGAACTCCAAAGCATTGACTGCTTATCATGAAAATCGGCAATTGCTATTACCAGCGGCTTGCCGGCAACGTGTTTGTGCTCCCAGTATTTTTTCTTGAGCTTAGAATACAGCGGGCTGCCAAATTTTATAGGCATTTCGCCCATGGATTTTTCGAGGATTTCTTCTTTTGTGTATTCCTTGGCTGGTATCTTGGCATCTTCTTCCGTCAAAGGTTGCTTGCGGCCTACGATAGTCGCTTCAATACATACCTTTTCACCATACTTGCTTACATTGAAATCTGGAGCGAAGTGGGAGCGATCAAACTCAAAACCTTCTTCGATAAGGTAGGCATTTAAGTACAGCTCCCAGATCCGAGCATCAAAACCAGCAGACTGGAACTGCTCGACGAAGTTTCCATCGATGTCAGTGTAATGAGGCATCATTTCCCCGATGATACCTTTAGCGCAGGAAAAGGACGGCTCTTCCGACAGTCTCCTAAAAAATGGATGGATCTTTTCATTAGGGACAATGATGTTAAATAAGTCTAAAGCTTTCCCTTTGTCACCTTGCGGAAATACTGTTTGGCCTGTTTTAGTGATTCTTTCAAGTTCGGCCAAAAGTTGCGAGGTAGCTTCTTCTTGTGTTTCAATGCATGCGTTGATTCCAAAGTTCCTGTAGCGCCCGATTTCATCTCGCCCAAGCGTCAGCCATACATAGTCATTGTCGCAAGTGTCGAGGAGAACCACACCGAGAACTGACTCATCTTCATTGCTATACCAATCGATCTCTCTGCTAAAAAACTCGGCTCGTGGGCTGCGCGAGGGCCCAACAAGTGCAGTAAATCGCTTTAAGTCCAGTCTTACAATTTTTACTTCGTCGGTCATAGCAGCTCCTTGCTCAATTAACAAAGCCAACGCTGGCCGTCGGGATCGATGGTGATCACCTGGCAGTTCGAAATGGTGTGTTCAAGATCGAAGGCGCGAAAGGCTCGCATTGCATCCGAGTCGATTCGCTCTGGTGATTGAGCTACGAGCCACCGCACGGCTTGAATGAACTGACCGTGACCGAACACAGCCACCAGGCCAGTCATGCCGTGCAGCCGGCGCAGCGACTCCCTTGCTCTCTGCACCAGGCCCGCAAAAGATTCAGTACCTGGCCCATCCACAAAGTCAGGGTCAGCAGACGTCCAGTAGCTCTCCACCCACGGCTTACGATCTGCTGCCGTGGTGTTTGCGCATCTAGAAGGTGATAGGTAAGTGAACTCCTCAACAGGCCAAACCTCAACCGGCACGCCTGGAAAACGAGCAATGGTAGGCTTCGCGGTATCAGCAGCACGCTCATAAGGAGAAGTGACGATCAATGTCGGCACCTGCAAGAACGTCTCTGCGACAGCTCGTGCTTGCTCCCAGCCCAGGTCGGTCAGTGGAATAAGTGCCGGGTCGGATGTAGCGGTGCCGGCGTTGGCAGCGCTCTCACCATGACGAACGAAATGGACAGTCAGCATACGAGTGGCTCCAGCTCATCTCTGGCCGCCGCGTGGGCAATCCTGAACAGTTGATCCGTCAGCCGGTGTACATGCTCAGCACCTGCCTCTTGAAGTAGGTTTTCCATGGCTTCCATCGCTTCTGCATCATCACGCTTGTGCTGCAAAGTGAATGCGATGCAGTTGAAAACGCAGTCCAGCACATCAAACCGATAACCTGGAGCAGACTCGGAATCCAACAGGTAGTCGAGGGCCGCATCCTCCGGCATGTCATACCCGCTCGCCCTAAGCACCGCTGCACTTTGACGACAAACGTAATCATCACGTTCTGCCGGCGTCAGTTCAGAAATCTTTTTCATCATGGCCTCATGCCATCTTTGAGCTCAACGCATTCTTGACTGTCGTCACATTTATGTCAATCGAAATGATATTATTGCTATACAAGAATAATAATAAGAAAGGCCACTTCAATGTCTCTGCTTGATCTCGTTGTTCCGTTTAAGAAAGTTGTTATCACACAAGCTCTCGGCGATGAGCCCGAGAAGTCTCTCGATGTTTACGGGCTGACTACTGAGGACTTTGTGCGGCTTGCAGGAGAGCACGCAAAAATCCTTGCAGCAATCTTCTTTCATAATGCAAAGGAAGATAATAAGGCCAGTGATAACTCCAAGATCATAATGCTGCAGTTTCCGGCTTTCGGTGCTTCATGCATCGCCATGGGCTGCAAACAGCCAGAAGCAGCAGAGCATATTCGCAACTTTCCGCTCATGACTCAGGTGGAGCTGCTCTCTACTGTTCTGACTCTGACATTCCCTGAGGGTCTAAAAAAAAGTCTGGAGAAGCTCGCGCCGACAATCGCACTGCTGCTCAGCAAATAGCGGATTACGAGCGCGAGAGAAGAAAGCAGGAAGGACAAGGAGAGACAGACCAGGTATCGGATTACCTGGATGTCTTGATATCAAGTTGCGAATTTCTGGTTGGCTGCGGTCACAACTCTACTGATTTCAATCCTTACAAGTATTCAATCAAAAAAGTATTTCACCTTGTTGGAGTTCAACGCGACTTGCGCCGCTCAGAGCTTGCTGGAGAGCTTTATGCTCAGCATTTAAGTCGTATTGCTTGTGTGTCTGGAGATGCGAAGCCGTTCAATGAGTTGATGCAAAAAATAGCCGGAGAATAAAAATAAAATGGCTAGTAGTGCAGTAATTAATTTAATCCTAAAGGCTAAAGATGAAGCTTCCGGGATACTCAATAGCTCATTCACAAAAATCGCAGCATTAGCGACAGCCGTTACTGGCGCCTTAAAGTTTCATGAAGCCATCAAGGAAATGACGGAGCTTGATGCAGCGGCTAAGCGCCTTGGCGTCTCCATGGAAGATCTGACGGCGGCTCAGTACGCTGCATTTAATGGTGCAAACGTCCAGCCAGACCAGCTGCTCGACGCGCTGGATGAAGTACGTATTAAGGTCGAAGAGTTCAGCTCCATTGGATCTGGCGGTGGCGTCGACTTCTTTGAAGTCATGAATGTTGATGTTGCCAAATTCAATAAGCTCAATCCACTGGAGCAGTTGCAGAAGATTTCCGAAACCCTCAAAGGCATGTCGGATAACTCTGCTTTCACTTTCCTCGATCAAATCGGCTCTGACGCCTTGAGAAACCTCCTGCCAGTTCTGAAGAATGGTGGTGAGGAGTTCAAGCGGCTCATGGAAGAGGCGAAGCGCTTCAATCTGACGCTCAGTGACACTGACACCATCGCAGTCAGCAAGCTAGGCAAATCTTTTTCTCAATTGGAAAAAGTAGGTAGTACCGCGTTTAGCAAAATGCTCGCTGATCTTTCGCCTCAGGTTACTGCTGTAGTACAGCTTGTCACCGAATCTATAGTAACCATGTCCAGCGATGTCGAAGCTCCGGTGAAGAGCATTGGCGACAAGTTCACTGACATGTTTACGGGAATCCTGGGCGGCTTGGTATTTGCCGGGAAGATTAAGGATACATTTGATGTGGTCTTTAGCTTCCTTGGAGAGGGTGTGCTTTTTACTGCAGAACTCTTCCTGCGCGGCCTGGACACCATCGATGCTGGGTTTGTGAAAACAGCGAATGGTATGACCAATACTTTTAGGTCGGCCTTTGCTACCACCATCGGCTTTTTTAACTCTCAATTTGTACAGCCAATCCAGACATTTGCTAACGCCTTCAACCTTGACGGTGTATCAGACAAGGTAAAGAATTTCCAAAAAGATATTTCTGAGCTCCAGGCTTCCTACAAGAAGCCGATTGAGGTAACAAAAAAAGGAGACTTCGAAGAATCCATTAAAGGCGTCCAGGAACTCCGTCAAAAGCTCCATGAGGTCGGCCAGGAAAACTTCCGCATTCTAGATACGGACGAAGACCAGAAAGCTGCTGACGACTTCCTTAACAGATACAAAATCCAAACCATTAAGAATGAAGAGGATCTGCAGAAAGAGCTCGCTTCTAGAAAGGACAAGGCTAATCAGGAAAAACTAGCCAAGCTTCAAACCAAAAACGCCGAAGCTTCGGCAGCCATCGCAGCAACCCAGGCCCAGCTCCAGGCCGATCTCGCTAAAAAAGAAATCGACATTACGATCTCGAAGATCGACACCAAAAAGCAGATTGAGTTATCCGGCCTGCAAGAGCGCGCACGCCTCGAAAACTTGTCCGCAGTTCAGATCGCTAATGAGAAGTACCGCATTGAGGTAGAAGCCGCCAAGAAGCTCAGCGAGCAAAAGAAGCGCTCACTCGATCTCGACATCAAAGCTCTGCAGGGCAGCCTGGCCGGCCAGCAAAAGCTCTTGGCTGTCACTCAAAACCCCAACGACCGGCCTGGCATCCTTGCAACCATCTCCCAGCTCGAAGCTGACATCACGTCGAAGCGAGCTGACCAAGCAACCATCGGCGCCGAGCTGGTGAATCAGGCGGCGCTGCTCAAGGCCGAGCGCGCCGCCGAGCTTGGGTTAATCAATCAGCAAATCGCACAGATTGAGGCTGATGCGCAGATCGAGCTGCTGGCAATCGGCGGCGATCAGCTCTCCGCTGACATCAAAAAAATCGAGTCCGAATTTAAGGACACCGTCAAAAACATCGAGAGCCTAGGTGAAGACTCCACCGCGATTCAAAAGCTGATTAACGCTAAAAAAGCCCAAGCCGAGATGGCTGAGATCGAGCGCCAGTATGCGGCTTTGAAGTCAAAGCTTGAGAAGCATCAGATCTCGCCAATGGACTACCTCGACCAAGCCAACAAGCTGGAGGAGCGAGGTAGCAAGGCTGCTGAGGTCACTGGTAACCCAGCTGATTTGGAGAAGGTTCAGGCTGCTGCCAAGGCTGCTAGGGCTGAGGTGTTTGACCTCGCAACGCTGACTGACACCGTGTCGGATAGCCTCCAAGGCGGCCTGGAAGGTCTGTTCACTGACTTTATCTCTGGTACGAAATCAGCGAAAGATGCGTTCTCGGACTTCGCTCAAGGCGTGTTGACGGAGGTGTCGAAGATCATCGCGAAGCTCCTGATCCAGCTAGCTATTCAGTCAATGCTGTCAGCATATACCGGGGGGGCGAGCACTGGTGCTACTGGATTGTTGGGAATGCTAGGCAATCTCGGCGGTTCTGGAGGGTCGGTGCTACCAAAGTTTCACACAGGTGGAATTATCGGTGAACGACCAAATATAGGTCTGTCTTCAGATGAGGCATTGATTATAGGTAAGCGCGGAGAAGAGGTACTCACTGAGGAAAATCCACGTCACCGGAATAATGTTGGTAAGGGAAGCAAGGGCCAGTCGAGCCAGGCACAGAATATTGGGATCTATAACGTCTTGGACTCTCAGTCCATCGCTAGTTCCATGGAAGGCAAGGATGGTGAGCGGATGGTCATGAACCATATTCGAGCGAACATAAATGAGATAAAGAATCTGTGATAATATATAGCTACTGATCTAGAAGAATAATAACAATGACAGTAGCTATATCTACTTATGCCAGTGGCTCAGACTGGCTCACATCTCTTTGTACTGATCTTTTGCCGTCAAATGGCTGGCCGGTTGTCCGGAATACTTCGAGCGAGAAAGTATTTGGGCTTCCGGGTAGTGCTGGGTTTGTGGCGTTTGTGATCGGGGATGGGGTGGTTGAGGTGCAGGCCTTCAAGGACTTCGATCCTGATGAGCCTGTGGCCCTGCAGGCGGGTGGGTTCAGCTATGCGTACTCGCCGTTTCTGCCACGGTTCGTTCTGCCTGCTGGTGAAGTGAGGGTGTGGACGCTGGTGAATTCTCGGCGGCTGTGTGGAGTCATCAAGTCGGGGACTTCGTACTATTCGTACTATGCAGGGTTGATCCTACCTTTCGGCTCAAATCGCGTGTACCCGTTTCCGTGCTTCATTGGGGGATCTGGTGAGCTGGGTGGGTCGAAGGAGTCGGCGTATCCTTTTATGTCCGGTGGCAACCAGTATTGCCCTAAGGTCTGCTTGCCTGGCGGTGGCTGGCAGATCGTTGGTGGGAATTCTGGCGGCAACACCTCTTTCACCAATGAGTTCCCGTACTCGTATTCGTATTCCTTCGTGCGCCCATTTGATGGGAAATTCCATCGCTTGCGGTCGAAGATTGACGGCGGCGCAGTGGTGTATCCAGCCTTGGTTGTTAGCTCGGGTCGTATGTCTGATGCAGATGCGTTGATCGCAGATGATGGGCAGTGGCTGGGATATCTGGATGGTGTTTTCGCGATTCCCCAGGGGCGTGCTGCTGAGTCGGTCATCGCTGTGGATGGTGCGGATTACCTGGTAGTGCCTAACGTTTCGAAGGCGTCTGAGACTTACGGGTTGAGGTTGTCATGAAGTACTACTCATCTCGCTACACCTCTTCCGATGACCTTGTGGCGGTGATCAAGCAGCGACTTGAACTAGAGGGCTGGACAGTCAACCGGTACGCTGGTTTCGATGACCCGCGCATTGGCATCCAGCTGATGATCTCGCGGGACGATGCCTTCTTTTGCTTGCGTAGCTTTGGGGAATCGAGCCCTTACGTTGACTACTACAGCGCGAGCTCGATAGGGCAGCACGGTGTGATCGTCTCTGCTGCGAGCGGGTATAGCGATACTGCTGGCTTCGTCAACCAACCTGGTTTTCAGTCGTCGCCTAAGTGTTACGTCGAAAGCGGTGACGGCGCAGGCACATGCCATTTTTTCGTATCGAATGACCTTGTGATGTTCGTCACCGAGCGTTCAGGCGGCCATTACTCCTGCTTGTCGTTCGGCGTGCTCCCGGTGCTATCTGCCAATACTGGGGGCCAGTTCGCTACCTCAACGGAGAGTTACCTCAGCACCCAAAGGCAGTCATTGTTCGCTAATGCGTATGGCACTTTCGGGGTTCGCCTCTCTCATGGTGAGTGGAGTGGTTGGGACGTAGGAGGCAGGACTTGGGGGCCGCTGAGGCCGAACGGCCAAGGCACCCTAACTGGCGTTCCACATTTTCATCAAAACGGTAGTGCATACGGAAACGTGGGGGCTGTTTCGCGAGCAAAAGGCCTAGTCGGCGGGATGGATGGGCTGATACCGATCACTCTTTTTACTGAGTACGGTGGCGGCTTTGCTCCATATGCCGAGTTACCTGAGATTTTCCTGGTGCCCATGGACTCGTTCGAGCCTGGTGCCGTTTACGAGCTCGGGGTCAATCGGTTCATGGTATTTCCGCAGTACGCCAAGGCTTTCCCGGCTGATCGGGATTATCCCCACTTTAATCTCGGCATTGCTGTATTGCTGGAGCCCGCCGCATGAACCAGGTTGCTACAAGCTTCGGCTCGTTCTTTTTCGATAACGTCTTCCTTACCCCGGCTGAGATTGATGCGGGGGTAATTGTGCCTGGTGCTGAATTCAGCTTCGAGCTGTGGCACTCATTCACTGACGCCAAGGCTCTCACGGGCGTAACTGAGTCGGGGGCTTTCGGTGTCGCACTGTCCGGCATCACATCCGGAAGCTTGCACTCATTCACGTCGATTCCTTACAGCGTTTCTCTTAGCCAAGCTACGGGTGTGATCGACTACAGGGCCAGCTTCGACTTCGGCACTGGATCGGCGTACAGCTTCAGTCTGACCGCATCGATGGCACTCGTAATGCCCGAGCGCATTGATTGGTCGACGCAGCCGGAAATGAGCATCCAGTACCTTACAGAGGTGATCGAGGCATTCGACGGCACCGAGCAACGCATCGCTCTTCGTGACACCCCTCGCTGCTCCCTGAGCTACATGTACAGCCTGGCCGATGAGCAGCAGTACCTTTTTGATAACAAGATAGCCACATCGACCGGCAGCATGATTGTCCCGTTGTGGCCGCTGCAGTGTCAGCTGTCACGAGCAGTCTTGGCGGGAGATGCATCTGTTGTCCTGGAGACGATCAATGCACACGTGATGGCATCCGACACGCTTTTGATCTGTGAAGGGGATGAGTCCGAGATAGTCAGTGTCGAGTCAGTGGCCGACAGGGTCGTGACCCTTACCTCTATGGCTAAGAAAACCTTCTCTACCAATGCGGTGGTGATCCCTGCCCGTATCGCGTACCCCTCAGATGAGTCGAATTCCACATCGTTGCTGCGGGGATTTGATCAGCACACGATCACCTTCGATCTCGATGAGACTCAGATCCTGAAGCCTGCACCAGTCGACGACTTCGAACGCCTGAACGCCCGACCAATCTTCCCATTCCGCCCGGACAGATCCAAAGACATCACGACCCAATACAACCGCCTCCGAGAGACCCTCGACCCACTCATAGGAGCCAGGAGCATCTACGACCGCGCCCGAGGCACAGTGAAAATCCTTGGCCAAACCTTCACCTTTTTCAGTGAGGTTGAGCGCCAAAGATTCGAGGACTTTGCGGAGCTCATGAACGGGGCTCAAGGGGAGTTTTACATTGAGGGCCTAGGCCAAGCGTTTGAACTCAGCGAAGATGTCGTAGCCCCTACATACAAACTCAAGATCAAAAGCAGTGGGTACATTAACTTCGCCAATAGCAACTCGCTCGCCCAAATAGTGGCAATAAATCTGTATGATGGAACCACTATTTACAGAACTATTCTGAGCGCCACTGGCAACCCGGATGGTACAGAAACAATCACAACCAAAGAATCCACGAACAACCTGAAAACCAGCGACATCGAAACAGTTGCACCGCTATACCTCGCAAGATTTGACTCTGATGATTTTCGCTACATCTTCGACACCGCCGAAGTGTCGACTATAACTAAAAATATAAGACAACTACACTATGCTGACCCTGCAATCGATACAGAAAGCGCTATCACTATCTAGACCCATCGAACTCTTCCTTTTTGAGCACGGCACAGAAAAGTACGCTTACACCTCTGGCAGCCGTCAGCACCTGCACACCGATGGCCTAGTCTACAAGCCGCTCAGCCTGAAGCGCGGCAAAGTCCAGCGCACCGCCGAGGATTATAAAAATCAACTGACAATCGACATGCCAGGCGACTCACCAGTACCTCTGCTGTTCCGCTCACATTTGCCATCAAATCACGTCACACTCAAGGTCTTTCAGACCCAACGCGACCTGCCGGACGAGTCCATCAACATCTTCGCCGGAGAGGTCACGAGCGTAACTTGGAACAACAGCATCGCCAGCCTCGCATGCAACCCGGTCTCCAGATCCCTCACGCGTCAGGTTCTTCGCTGCGGCTATCAGAGCCAATGCAATCATCACCTCTACGACAGCAGGTGCGGACTGCAAATCCAGGACTGGCAAGAAGACTCAAAGGTCACGGCAATCAAAGACAACGGCTTCACCGTCGAAGTAATCAGTAAGCAAAACGAAGACGACTACTACATCACAGGTTTGTTATCAAAAAATGGAAGTGACTTCCGGATGATTACGTCCTGTTCCGGCAATGCTTTCAAGCTGATGTCGCCGATTGACGGATTGAAAGTCGGGGATGCTATTCAAGTGGCAAAGGGGTGTGATCACTCTGCTGCGGCATGTCATTCTTTCGATAATTTTGAAAACTTTCTGGGCTTCCTGACGATCCCTGCTGACAACCCGTTCCAAGTTTACTGAC
The DNA here is from genome assembly GCF_059379395.1 of Pseudomonas sp. Con_6. Taxonomy (NCBI): domain Bacteria; kingdom Pseudomonadati; phylum Pseudomonadota; class Gammaproteobacteria; order Pseudomonadales; family Pseudomonadaceae; genus Pseudomonas; species Pseudomonas sp. Con_6. Next base: position 2,270,003 of record NZ_CM182011.1, read on the forward strand.
CACTAATAACAACAAGAAAGGTATAGGCAATGGTCTATTTCATGATCGCGCTTTTCGTCCTGTCCATGGTTATGGCCGCAAGGATGCAGCCCAAAACGGAAAAGCCAACTGCAGCTGGTCTGGGAGATTTTAGGTTCCCGTCTGCCGCTGAGCGTCCGATCCAGGTTCTTGCTGGCACTCGAAGATTATCCGGGCCGAATGTTCTCTGGTACGGAGACCTCCGAAACTCAGCGATAAAGCAGGTGCAGAAAGGCCTCTTCAGCTCAAAGAATACAGTTGTCGGATACCGCTACTACATGGGAGTGCAACTCGGCATTTGCCACGGCCCTGATGTCATGCTGCGAGAGATCAAATTTGGTGACGATGTGGCTTGGTCTGGCCTCAGCTCGGGTGGAGCTATTGCTATCGACAAGCCCTCGCTGTTCGGCGGCGATACCAATGGGTCTGGTGGTGTGTCTGGCACCTTGAGGTTTTACCCTGGCACATGGACACAAACACCTAACGCCTACCTGGTTGGTAAGGTCGGCAGTGACCTGGTGTCTGCGATACGTGGAGTGTCGTACTGCGTGCTTGAGGGCATGTACATCGGAAACTCATCTAGTCCCCAGGCCGTCAGCTTTGTGGCTAGCCGATTCCCAAAATCCCCTGATGATCGCTTCGCGCAATACGAGCAAATCGGACTCGACGCAAACCCTGCATTCTTCCTCTACGAAATGATCACGAACGGGCTCTACGGCGCTGACCTGGGCTACTCGTCTATCGACATGGATTCGTTCACATCCGCAGCTAAAACGCTGTTTGGCGAGGGGCTGGGGATCTCGGCAGTCATTGACTCCTCGACGACTGCCGGTGACGTGATCAACGACATCAAGCGTGTGATTCAGGGCTCTCTTCAGACAGATCCAGCAACAGGAGCCCTGAAGCTCAGGTTGATCAGGAACGACTACGTGGTCGACGAGCTGCCGCTGCTCGACCAGTCGAACATCAAGAATCTCTCCGGCTTCACGCGTGGCTCACTCGACACCGCGATCACTGAAGTGAAGCTCAAGTACACAAGCATCGACGATGACTTCACTGAGCGCACAGTGATCGCTCAGAACAATGCCATGCGCATTCATAAAGGCGACTCTGACGGCCAGGTCGTCCAGATGCCCATGATCAGCACCCGCGACACGGCGTCAAAGATCGTTATGCGCGAGATGGCCAGCGCGTCCGTTCCATTAGCTACGTGTACGGCAGAGTGCAATCGAGGCCCAGCTCACACAGAGGTGGGTGATGTTGTTCGCTTGAGTTGGCCAGCAGAAGGCGTAGACAACCTTGTCATGCGTGTTACCGGCGTCGACCTCGGCGCTCCCCAAGATGGCGCTGTACGCCTCACGCTAGTCCAGGACGTTTTTGGGGTATCTATGAGCGTCTACGCAGATGGTTCCGAACGTCAGTGGACGAAGCCAACCTTCGAACCGACCGACATCACGCGATTCGACGTCGTGGACGCTCCGGTGATTTTGACGACAAACCAAACCTCAGGGAGCGTGCTTGTCGTTGCTGAAAATCCAGGTGTTGCTCTGGACTACCGGATGAATGTGAAGGGTGGTGTTGATAGCGATTACGTCGATGCTGGAGCGATGCCATTCACTCCGTTGTTCTCGACTACGACAGCCATGGGAGCTGGGTGGACTGATGCGAGCATGGTGCTGTCCGGGCCTTCTGCAGAGCTCTCGTCTCTTACCGCCGATGAGGTGCGTCAGGGGCTGGGGTTGATGCTGATCGTGAGTTCGCTGGGGCGGGAGTGGATCTCCTATCAGACTGCTGTAGCCGGCAACTCGACCACCGTGACACTTGGCCTGATCAACCGTGGGCTGTTTAACACGAAGCCGCTGCCTCACCCTGCGGGAGCTCGCGCATGGGCTGTATCAGAAGGCTACGGGGTGACGGACTGGCAATATGCGCGGAGTGAGTCTGTGTCGCTGAGAATGCTGCCTAGAACGCAGACGGGAGTGCTCGATGTCGATGATGCTGTCGTGCATTCGTATAGCGTGTCCGGATCGAATGTGGCTCCTTGGGCGCCTGGGCGTGTTCGTGTGAATGGTGTCGATGGCGGCCAAATTTCAGGCGTGGCCACGGTGACCTGGAGAAGTCGAGAGGGGGCATTGCCTGCAGTGTTGTTCTACAGCGATGACGTCGACCAGGCCAGCGATTCGACATGCCAGGTTGTAGTGCGGTCGGGCGGGGCTGTCGTCAAAACCGTGAGTGGTATCACTGATAGCTCATGGACGTTTGATGACGAGATGGCACTGAACGGCGGGATTTACTATCAAGCCCTGACCTTTGAGATCTCCGCTCAAAAGCCAGGCTATTCCGATTCGGCTGCATCGGTCGTATCAGTGACCAGGTAGTAGCTGTTAGCCGCGAGCGCTCAAAAACTTCGGTAGATCGTTCCTGTCGTACCTGAGCTTCATCAGCATTCTCTGAACAAAGCCGATCTCGGAGTCTCTCGTCAGACTTGCGAACACAAATGACGATGAATTGAGCCCGGAAACCGCGATTTGGATATTGTCAAAGTCGATGATGCCAACATGCATTTCGTGGCAGTTTGGCGCGTCCGGGGCGTTACGGAAAGCAAGGTCAAAGGCGTAGCTGTAGCTCGTCAGCCAGCCATCGTAGCTATTGTCATGCCCGGCAAAGAACTCACGATTCTTTGTTGTCCTGGATTTGTATGGAGAACAAGCAGATTTAGTGTTTTCGCCCAGGAAGGCCGGATCTATACCTGCCTTTTTGAGAGTATCTAAATCATCGCCACTGAAATTCAGTCGAATGCTGCCGGTTCCCAAATTGCCATAGAGCGCCGCTCCATCCACCAAGTAAGCATCCAGTTTTGCTTTGAGTGGAACGGGTTTTGGAAAGCCATTTTTTTCGGTTACAACATACACTTCCCCAGTGTATTTATCTCCGAGTGGCTCCCTTATTAGTCCAAGCGCTACTTCCCCGATAATCCAAAAAGGAATCAGGAACTTCATCGCTTGTTTGAAGCTTCGAGGGCCGACGAGCGCCATTATTCTTTTACCCCTTTCTTGTAAAAAGGCGGACGAATATTCAAGAAGGCCGCAGCAAGGAGAATGACACCAACACCTTTCCAGATCATGTCCCCAAAAAACGGCAACAGGGAACTAGAGCTCGGTAGTATTGTGGCGAGAGTAGCGATTGGGTAAGCAACGGCAGCGGAAATTATATCCGGTACATGATAGCTGCCGAGAAGGTGTGCCGCTTCATGAGCGATTTCACCTAGACTGTAGAACTCCGTCGAGGATGCAAGCATGAAGGCTGGGGCTACAATCAAGACCATAAATATGGCCCATACCACTCGATAAATCGTCATAAAACATCCTTTTACAGGTAAGTAGCAAAACTAACTTACCATTGCCAACAACGAGTTCCATAGGGTTTTCGGTCATGTCGTAACATAGCCGATTGTTGTTTTTTTAATCACTCCCAGGTTTTCGGCAGTCCTGAAAATTTCACATGCGCGTAGGTTGCCGATTCTGGCTTTTCTCGCAAAATCCTTGAGTCTGACTGGAGTGCCCGGTGTCAGCGTTTCCACTTGGGTTACCAGCGATTTCAGGATTTCGTCGTTCGTTCCCAACAGCGTTTTCGGGGTTTCTGGCGTTTCTGGCGTCTCCTGTGGCAGCTCAGCCCCAGCATTTTCGAATGGTGGCGTTTCGATGGCTGATGAGGCTACAACATGCGTGTTAGAGCGTCTAGCGGTACGAACACCGGTCAGAATCAGTGCAGGTACGATCTCTAGGGACATGGCAAACCCCAGGCACAGCAACTGAGCTAGCAGCGGCGGTAAGCTAGATGCTTTTGCGACAGTCGACTTGATCTGTGCAATTTCCAGAGAGCCGGAATTGATCCGCGCCAGAGCCTGAGCACGCTGAGCTGCTGCACGATTGCTGACAGACTCTTCGAGCTCAAGGGCCTTAGAAACCATCCCACGAGCGCGCAGGTCATTAGCTTGAGCAGTTGCATCAGAGATCTCTCTATCTAATTGAGCGATAAGAGCAGAGTCTTTCTGAGCCAGGGCTGTAAGAGCAGTAACGCGCTCAGTAGTCATCGCCTCATGCGTAGCTTTGCTGACGTTAATCGAAGTCATCAAGCGATCATAAGTAGCCCATCCACTTACTACCGACAGCATCAATGCACAGCTAATTGTAAGAGCCGCGCTAGTGCCCCTCAGGACACGGATAGCAACCGGCCACGCCAGGTACTTAAATATATCCAGTAGCACCGCTGCCGCTGCAAAAAGAAGCGCTAACTTCTTGTCGTCGATCAATGCGTACATTGCAAGCGCTACCGAAATTGCAGTGACGCTGGACAATAGGAATGCGATTGCGACAAGTAATGTCGACAGCTTCTTGCTCATCTTGAACCCCGAAATCTCTCTATGAGTCCATTATATAAAGGGATTCCTGGCATGCAATAGCTGGTCGGGTCAATTTGACATCAAATTAACTTCATATAGATTGTAATTATTTATTGAGTGGGTCGGTCTAATTCAATATGATGTTTATATCGAGACCCCAAAAAAGGAAAATAACATGGGTATCAAGAACTCACTTCGCATCAATGTAGATCAGATTGCCAAGGCGTTAATGAAATCGGGTGGTCTAGATAAAGAGTGTGATTGCGGCCTAGAATACGAGCATGATGATGCAGTTGATGTTGAAGATTTGATTGATATTGCGATAGAGAGCATCGGAAGTTACGGCGAAGCCGGGCTAAGGGCTTTAATTAATAGGGCTAATAATGAAGTTGGTAAACTTAATTTAAAAGTTCGTGCAACGCAGGCTAAAGAACCCGAGGAGAATAAAAATACCAGCGTCAGGCACACGGACTACGATCAGGTCGACCTGTTGTGTGCCGTGGGAAGTATCGGCGGTGACATGCATGACTATGACGCTGCCACCTTGCTGATGCTCACAGGGGCTTACACGGCGTCTGAGCTATGCCGGCTGCCACCTGCAACATTGCGGGAGTTGTTAGCGTAAGAATGCTTCAGCTAAGAGATGGGCTAGTTCTGCAGGGTACTGGCCTTTTTTCATCTGCTTCACCAGGAAGGTCTTACCGTCCCGAGACTTAACGATCATGCCTTCCCGAGATAGCCTGACGTCATAGTGGAGCTCAGCGAACATCCCGAATGCGGACATGTCGCCGTCGACCTGCCCGTAAATCCACCCATTCTCGACGGAGACATCAGTCATATCGTGATCTGTAGTTCGCATAGCTCGCTTGACCATCCTTCCGAGTCTTCTCGCCCCCTTGGTCATCATGATGAAGAGCCAAATCGCTGGCATGAGAGGGATTGAGATGAGAATCCCACCCCAAATGTTGATCTGATGGATTACCCATCGTAGAAGCCCCCAGATTCCCCGCAGTGGAACCATCCAGTTCACTCTCATGCGTCACCACCAGCCATTTTCAGTACGTCGGCGTAAGCGTCCGTAGCGTCTGTAAAATCCGCCTCTACCCTAGAAATGACTTGGTAGGTTCGACCGTCATTACCTTGAAAATACAGGAAAGCTCCTTCGTGCCAGGCCTCCCGAAGCTTGGTGTGATGGCCCGTGCCGCTCTCGATGCCTTCTGACATTTGAAAGGCGAAGCCGAACACCGTTATGCCGCCTTTCCAATGAGCGAAGACTGCATTCTGGAAAATCCATTGCTCAGGCATCTTCAGGGTTTCCGGTACGCAGGTAAGCTAGTCCAAGCAGCACATGAAGGCTCTCCAGCACAGCCGGATGGGTCTCATCGATGTCGACTAGGAGGAATGTGTTGCCTTGGCTATCGATAGCTCCAATCCCGTCGCCCGCTACCCATGATTTTCTCACTCTATGCGTCGTCATTCGGTCGCCATCCACGGGTTCGCCATCGAACGCACCATAGATAATGCCCTCGACGTAGGCTTCGCCTTCTTCATAGCGAACTACACCCTCGTATATATTCGAGTCGAAACTTATGATTTCCATGTCATCACTGAGCTAGACACTAGAGATCTTAATTGTACTACTTGCCAGGTTTGCCAGCAAATTGCCATGCTGCTAAAATCAGATAAAACATGGAGATTTAGTGTATGGATTGGGTTAATTCAGGTTATTCAGGACTGCCATTTCATGTTTCAGCGCTTATAGCAGAAAATGGGCAGCAAGCCGTTTATGATCTGCTAATTTCTGCCTCGCGAGACTCTTCAGATCCCCAGCGCTCTGATGCTCTGGCTTATTTGGCTGCTGCCATTGATACTACAGCTGCTCGTGCTGCTGCGGAGAAATTCAAGACGGCTGTTGCAAACCATAAGAAGAAAGTAGAAGAATATAACAAGGTCTACCGCGATATATGTAACATGACTTTGTCTATTGACTTCAAGCGCCTGGTTTTTTGGGATTCGCTCACAGAAAAAGCTCCTAGCAGTTTCTTTCTTGGAAAGACTGAAATTCGCCCGTTTATTCCGTCTCGTCAGCCTGCAGAATTAATAGATAGCCGAATTAAAGAACTCAATGATGAGGCGCTACAATACAAGGATAGTCCGGAAAGCGCTTCGGCTGAGTATTTTCATCACAAAGTAGTTAAGTTCCTTACTGGCAGCTTAGTTTCCGATATGGAAAGGCAGGTTGAGCTATATAGGTACTTCACTGACTTCGAATGCTTGTTCTCCACCTATGAGCAAAGAGAAAAGCTATCCACTCATGCCAGGTTTGAAGTTGCGCCAGGGAAGCTCTCTCAGCTTGTTGAAAAAGGCGGCATGTACAGGGATGTAGAGGCGAAGTGTAAAAAGTTAAGTAAGCTTATCTCTAAGCTGGGTTCTTGTGAGTCTCAGCTGAGCGACATGGCAAATCAGTACAATGAAAAAAAATCCGAAGTCGAAAAGTTTATCCCGTATGGATTGGCTCGCTATATTGACGGATACGAGAAAATAAGGTTTCCACAGGAGGCGTGAATGAGGTTGGTAGTTGATTGTGAATTCACGCAGCTCAATTCAAGCTCTAAGCTAATCTCTTTGGCGCTAGTTGCTGAGGATGGTCGGGATCTTTACTTTGAGCTGAGCGATAGCTATTCGATAGCTGATTGTAGTGAGTTTGTTGTTGAACGAGTGTTGCCACAATTAAACGGTGGCCATGCCTCAATGACCACGGAAACAGCTAGGGGCAAGCTTCTAGACTTCCTAGCGAGTTTTGATAACGTAGAAATCATGTCGGACGCTCCCGCATGGGACTGGGAGTTCTTTTGCGCCATTGTCTACCATCAAGGCAAGTGGCCAGGCAACGTTGCGAACACGCCGATAAATCTTATTGATCTTTTCAATGAGAAAGGTGTGGATGGCGAAGAAGCGCCGGAGCTTCCGCATCATGCGTTGCTCGACGCCCGCTTGCTGATGAGTTATTACAAGCAGTATCTCAAAGAGTAAGCTCCTCTTCATCCGGGATGCTTAGTGGAGTGCCAGGGCTGTACTCAATGTAGCTACGCTTGAGCCGGCACTCTTGGGGCTTGAAGATCGTATCGAACAAAGCCTCGATGATTTCCAATATTTGCTTGATCAGCTTTTGGACTTGATAGTCTCTTGCTGTGAATTTAATGTAGACGGGTTTCCTTCTCCGACCTGAGAGTGGGATGAATTCGTAGAAGTAGAGTCTAATTCTTTCCTGTTCTTCGCTATCTCTTCTTGCAATCTCAATCTGAAGTTCACGAATGGTTTCGGGGTCATACTTTATTCCTTCTTGGGTAGTTAGTTTTTGCCACGTTAGTCTTGAGCGCTTGAGCTGCCTACCGGATATATGTTTGCCGTCAAACTCATAGCTGATGCCCTTGGGTTGGCCATCTTCGTTGAGCGTGAGGTGAATGTAGACTTTTTGCTTTCTCAGCGCTCTTACGAAGTCGAACATGTCTCCATCGGTTGCCCGTGTGCGTTCCATTGCTCCGGCGATCTTGGCGATCATCTTGTGTTTCAGGGGCAGGTCGTTGTCCCGAATCGATGCTTGGAGCTCTGCGTGGGTTATCGACACTCCCCACGTGTCTTTTGGTTTGGGGGCCTTAGACAGCTTGAATCGGTCTTCGAGTCGGGAGACGGAGTCCAGGCTGATTGAGCGCTCGTTGCTGTCTTTGACCATACTGAACTCGTCATTTAGGTGAATCCTGTTGGCGACGATGTGGACGTGCTGGTGATCTTTATCTTGGTGCATGACAGCGACGTATTGATTCGTTTCGTCAAAGCCCAGATCTGCCAAGTAGGTCTGGACAGCCGTGCGCCACTGGGCAGTTGTCAGAGACTCACTTGGGCGGAGTGACAGCATGGCGTGGAAGACGGGCTTGATGAGCTTGTCGGAATCGATAGACATGCGCCGCATTGCCTCGACGCTGTCGAACTCTCGGATCATCTCCAGGACATCCGTTTCATCACCTGCGAGGATGCCAGGGAGAGGGTCTTGGCTCAGGCAGTTCGAGTCAATCGTGCGGATGCCGGTAATCTCGTGGTCATGCTTAGTGCAGCCGAAAATGTATCGTATTCGACCTTTGAAAGAACCTGCTGACTTAGGGAAGATTTTGCCGATCATGCCGCACCTCCGGCGTTGATCTGAGCGATCCTCTTTACTTTTTCAAGTAGTGCCGCGCCTGGGTATTCGGCGTTGATCATCGATGCTAAGTTCATGAGCTCCCGAGCGATCTGAACGACATCTCCGCTGATTTTCGGCTTGACGCTATTGTTGACTACGAAGTCTCGAATGAATGCACCAGCAGCTTTGTAGCCAGCCTGGGACATCTTTGCTTCGAGCGTTTCGAGCTCAGACTTAGTTAATCTTATTGTGATCCTTGAATCTTTGTTCTGCTTGATATCATCTTTCATCTGACTCACCTTTATTTTATTGTTATCGAGCCAATTTAACGCAACACCCGGAGGGATGTGAGTAGCTAATCGCCTATGTCTGACATAGACACAACTGGCTAAAAAGAAGCTCTAGACTTATTGTGCAACTGGAGCTTTTGGTGTTTCAACGATAAATTTAAGAAAGTTTAATGTATAACTAAACTTTCGCAAGGTGTGAATGCAAAATCACTATAGGGGAGTGCGGTTTCGCTCTTGGGGAGTGCTAATTCGCTTTAGGGGAGAGTGACTTTCACTATGGGTAAGAGCGAAGTCACTTTGTGAGAGTGTGACTTCGCTATGGCAGAGAGCGAGGAGCTAGCGATGGAAGGTGATCGTAGGGAATGATCCAGTTTCTATTCCTTCCTCTACTATTGCATCAAAGGATTCAAAAAACTCTTCGGGGGTTTTGAGCTTAGCAGTCCATGTCACAAGATCTGGATAGCCCATAACATAGCAAGATGCATTCATTTCTTTTCCTAAAGCCACAACTCTATCCGAATAACCTTCCCATTCGCTTGTGAAGGCCTCTTGTACAATAATTAGGTTTCTAACGGTCTTGTCGTAAGTGTCAATTTCAAAGATGTCATCGCCAAAATGAAACTTTAGATCATCACCTTTTCGGAGGTACTTTATCGCGCCTCTAGTTTGGTCGATGGCTTTGTCTAGAGCTTTTGAGACGGTAGAGATTTTTCTTTTCAGGCTTCTGTTTAAGGACTTTTCTGTGTTTGGACTATCTTTGGCTTGAATCAATAATAGGTAGTCGTCTGATGCGACCATGACATCTACAAACTCTTCATTGTTGTCTGTTCGAAGAGGATTGAGAAATATGGAGTCTTCATGGAATACTTTTTGGAGTAACTTTACGATATCCATTTCCTGGTAACTGCCAGGTTCTTGTCGTTCGAGTGTTGAATGGCTTACGGGTGGGCCTTTCTGGAATAAGTTTTTCATGGGAACGGCGTCAAGAATGAACAAGTCATCGGCCATGAGTGGTTCTATGAAATTTACCTTGAATGAATTTTCATCATCTTCGAGTGACCTGCGAAGAAACCAATGGTTGGTCAGGTCTCGAATCTCAAATGCGGCTTCAATGCTTGGGGAGCAAAGTTTGTAGTGGCTTTTATCAAATTCTGCAAATTTCTTGTTTTGCGCTTTGTAGCCTAGCAGCTCGCGATTGTTGTCGTCGAAGAAATGAATGTCGAAGCTTTCAACAGAAAGTAGATGAAGTATTGAGTTTCCCATTTCATCATCAAGTAGCGGAGTAACCACCATCAACGGATTGAGTTCGTCATCTTCATATGTGGTTACCAGACCGTAGCAGATCTCGCCGCTCACTTGGCATGGGGCTAGGTAGAAGCAAACCCTCTGTTTCGCTTTTGCTGCTAGGACGGCTTCCTTAGGCACCTTGATGATGAGTATGAACGTGCCTTCCTTGTCGTTCGCAACCGTGCATAGTCCGTGATGGAGGTCTCTAACGTGCTGCAAAAGATGAGGATGGAGGATGGTCAGCATGGCGTCTCCCTGAGCCGGCGCGGGTCAATGTGCCATCACTCATAGCACGAAACCTGGCTGGATGCTCACCACGGAAGGGCGGAGAAGAATAGGTAGTGTCAGTCGGTAATGCCATGACTGGACGTGTACATCGCCACTGTCGAGTCCAACAGATCCAGCAAAAATTAGTGATCACGGGTACAGGAGGGGTACGAAAAGCTGCACATAAACTGTACACGAATCTCGTTTTGATCAATGTTTACGGGCTTTGGGTGTCCAATCCATCATCGGCGCAACGCTGAAGCGGCGGGACAGGGTGGCGGGGGTTGTCGCGGATTCTGTGAGCATGGGTCGACTACGTGGCTTCGGCGCATCGGGCACTTTGGGCGGGACGCGGCGTGGAGATCGAGGGAAAGGCGGGCAGTTTACCAGATGGCGGGGTGTTCGCCTGTAACGGCGTGCGTTTGAGTGGCCGCCGGTTTCTGCCATCATGGAAAGCCATTTCCGCAGGAGCGCTCGCTTGAGCCAGTATCAGCCGCCCTTGACCCTGACCTCACGCATGCTCTCGCTGGTGGCTGAAATCGGCGAGCGTGTCGGCCTGCTGTTCGCGCGTCAGGAGCAGGTAGCGACACCGCAATTGCGCCGGGGCAACCGCATCCGGACCATCCAGGCCTCGCTGGCGATCGAGAACAACACGCTGAGCGTCGAACAGGTCACTGCCGTGCTGGATGGCAAGCATGTACTGGGTTTGCCCCGCGAGATCCAGGAAGTGCGCAACGCCTTTTCCGCCTATGAGGCGATGGCCGGCTGGCAGCCCGGTCGACATGTCGATCTGCTGGCCGCCCATGCCTTGCTGATGCACGGCCTGATCGACGATGCCGGTCACTATCGGCGTGGCGGTGTCGGCATCTACCGCGGTGAGCGCTTGTTGCACATGGCGCCTCCGGCCAGCCGGGTGCCGCAACTGATGGACGATCTGCTGGCCTGGCTGGGGCGCTGCGAACTGCATCCGCTGATCGCCAGTTGTGTCTTCCACTACGAGTTCGAGTTCATTCATCCCTTCGCTGATGGCAACGGGCGGATGGGGCGGCTCTGGCAAACCCTGATACTCAGCCAGTGGCGAGAGGTGCTGGCTTATCTGCCTGTGGAAAGCGTAATTCGTGAGCAACAGGATGCGTATTACGACGCGTTGGCGCTTTCCGACAGGATTGCCGAGGCGACGCCGTTCGTGGAGTTCATGCTCGATGCACTTCGCGAGGCGCTGATCGAAAGTGCGGAAAGCGAACAAGTGAGCGAACAAGTAAGCGAACAAGTAAGCGAACAAGTAATTCGCCTGTTGCAGGTACTTGCGCCTGGCGAAGCCCTGAAAGCCAGTGAGCTGATGCAGCGACTGGGGCTGAATCATCGTCCGGCGTTCAGCAAGAACTACCTCAAGCCAGCCCTTGCTGCCGGGGTCGTCGAGATGCTCGATCCGGCCTCGCCGCGTAGTCCATTGCAACGCTATCGCAGGTCGTTGCGCTCTTGACTCAGCGTAACTTGGCACTTTGAGTGGCGTTGAACTTCAGGTCGCTGGCGCTCGCATGTTCGCCATCCTTGATCGCCGACAGTGGGCATTCCTCGCGACAGGCGTCACAGTCGATGCAGGAGTTCGGGTCTATGACAGCCCTTTTGTTGCTCATCAGAAGAATGCAGACGTCGCGACAGGATTCGTCGCAACCGATGTGGTTCTCGCAGGCGTTGGTCACGGCGTAAGTCATGGCAGCTTCCTTTGAAGGAAAATGACAGCCCCATGCTATGGCTCAGCCGCCCCGTGCACACCTGACAGAAATATCAGTTCGTTATACGGATTGGCGATTCCTGGCCGACTACTCAGTTCTCGCCGCACCCGGAGCGCTCTAGTGGTGACCTGAGAGAAACGTCACCAACTCCCGCCCATGCGAGCTCAACGCCTCCCACGCCCTGAAACAGATCCGCAACTCCAGCGCCGCCCAGCGCTCCTCCAGCACCACGCAGCGCACCGGCAGTTCCTGCTCCAGCCGCCGCGCCGTGGTCTCCGGCAGCATGGCGATCCCCGCTCGCTGCGCCACCAGTTGCGCAATGGCTTCGAAGCCCGGGGCGCGGACGCGGATCTTCAACGGCATGGAAAGGTTCAGCGCCTTTTCCTCGACGAAGCGCTGCATGGCCCGCTCCGGCGGCAGGCAGACGAAGGAGTAGGCGAGGGCGTCGTGCAAGTGCAACTGGCCGTGTGCGGCCAAGGGATGATCCCCCGGCACCAGCAAGGCCAGGCGCTCGCTGCGGAACGGCACCGAAACCACGCCTTCGTTGATCAGGTTGCCGTCGTACACGCCGATCTCGCATTCGCCGCCTCGGACCATGCGCAGGATGTCCACGCTCTTGTGTTCTACCAGGTGCAGGTCGATTTCCGGGTAGTCGAACAGGAACGGGCCGAGCACGCTGGGCAGGAGGGTGCTGTTGCTCACGGTGGAGGCGGCCAGGTGCAGGGTGATGCGTTTCTGCCCGGCCAGTTCCTTGAGCATGTCCTCCAGCTTGCGCGCTTCGCCGAGCACGCCCCGCGCCGACTCCAGCACCAGGCGCCCGGCCGGGGTCAGTTGCATGCCGTCCGCCTTGCGGGTGAACAGGACCAGGCCGCTGCGTTCTTCGAACTGGCGCAGGCGCGTGCTGGCGGCGGACACCGCCACCGGAAAGCTCGCCGCCGCCTTGCTCAGGCTGCCGCTTTCGGCGATGGCGGCGATCAGGCGCAGGTCGGGCAGGTCGAAGTGCATCCAGGGTTTCTCCAATTCAGAACGCCCTGTTCGGAAAAAAGCGATTCTGGCACGGTGGCGTTCTGTTCAGAATAAGCCTGTCACATTCTGGTGCGGACCTCCATGATTACCCTGCCTTCCCCGATTCAACGCTCTCTCGACAACGGCAGCCTCTACGCCGTGCTCGCCGCCCTTGGTTTCAGCTTCAAGGCGATCTTCGTCAAGCTGGCCTACGCCGCCGGTACCGTGGATGCCATAACCTTGCTTGCCCTGCGCATGGGCATTTCCTTGCCGTTGTTTGTCTGGCTGGTCTGGGCCAGTCGGCAGCACGACAACGCGCCGCTGACCTGGGGTAGCGGCGGGCGCGTGTTGTTGCTTGGCTTGTTCGGTTATTACCTGGCGAGCCTGTTCGATTTCTATGGCCTGCAATACATCAGCGCAGGGCTGGAACGGTTGATCCTTTTTACCTACCCGACCCTGGTCCTGATCTTCCAGGCCGTGGCCCTGCGCGAGCGGCCGACCCCGCGGGTGCTGGTGGCCATGGGCCTGTGCTACCTCGGCCTGGGCATCGCCTTCGTACATGACGTGAGCATTTCCGGGGTGGGCAACCAGGTGATCCTCGGGTCGCTGTGGGTCTTCGCCAGTGCGGTGACCTATGCGCTGTACTACTCGGGGACCGGGGTAATGTTGAAGACCATGAGCTCCATGCGCCTGGCGGGACTGGCGGGGACGGCGTCATCGGTGATGGTGCTGGGGCATTATCTGCTGACGGGGGACTTTTCCCTGCTTGGTCAACTGCCGGCAGCGGTGTGGCTGAATGCGTTGCTGATGGCGATCTTCTCCACGGTGCTGCCGATCTGGTGGGTGTCGCTGGCGATCCAGCGCCTGGGCGCGACGCAGACGGCGGCGGTGGGCAATCTCGGACCTGTGCTGACGGTGCTGGGGTCGTGGGCGCTGCTCAGCGAGGAGATTTCGGCGTACCAGATTGCCGGGTTGGCGTTAGTGTTGTTCGGGATTTCCCGGCTCAAGCCAGGGAAGCCGAAGGTGGTTCTGGGGAGGGATGTTGCTGCCTGAGGCCTGTCAATGCTGATCTGGCCTGTGGGAGCGAGCAAGCTCGCTCCCACAGGGTTTGCAGCGGCTTCAAGCCGGAGTGTCGGCCTCGGCCTCAAGCGCCACGCTGACCCGGTTCCGGCCCTGCTGCTTGGCCAGGTACAACTGCTCGTCCGCTACCTCGAACACCCGCGCCGCATTCTCCGAATGCAACGGCCACGCCGCCACGCCCATGGACACGGTCAGGTGCCCGATGGTCTCGAAGCGGGTGTCTTCCACCAGTGCGCGCAAACGCTCCGCCACCCGCGCCGCCGCGGTCGGGCTGGCGCCTGGCAGGAGCATGAAGAACTCCTCGCCACCGGACCGGCAGATCACGTCGTTGTCTCGCGAACAGCTGCGCATCAGCTCGGCCAGCGCCTGCAGCACCTCGTCGCCCACCGCATGCCCATGGGTATCGTTGACCCGCTTGAAATGGTCGATATCGATGGCCACCACCGCGAACGGACGTTTTTCCGCCTGCCACAGGGTCACCGCCAGGTCCAGGCCGCGGCGGTTGCGCAGGCCGGTGAGGGGGTCGGTCTGGATATCGTGGTTGAGCTTGCCCAGACGCTCGTGCAGCAGGTTGAGGCCGATCAGCAGTGCTCGCTTGAGCTCCGAGGATTCGAAATACCAGGAGCGCACTTTCTCGATCTGCACGCTGGTTTCCGGCTCGCTGATCTTGTGCGCGCCGGCCGCCAGTTGCTTGAGCGGCTGGGCGATGATCCGCGAGAACCACCAGATCAGCAGGAAGCTGGCGATGGCCAGCGGGATGGTCTTCAGGATCACGTTGAGCAGCAACGGGTTGAGCCCTTCCAGGGTCGACGCGGTGGAGCGCTGGGCGACGATGCCCCAGTGCGCCGAGGGCACCGTGGCGAATCCGGCGAGCATGTCCAGGCCTTCGCTGTTGATCACCCTCTCGGTGCCGTTGTCGCGGCTGGCGAGGTCGTCGATCAGGGTGTTGGCGCCGACGATGGTGCCGACCCGGTCGGCGTTCGGGTGATAGAGCAGGCGGCGGTTGGCATCGACTACGTAGAGGTACGAACCGTTCTTGTAGTAGTGCTCGCCGAGCAGTTCGTTGAGGATGCTCTTGTGCTTGAGGTAGATGCTCCCGCCGATCAGCCCGAGGTAGTTGCCGCCGCGGTCGAACACCGGCTGGGAAATGAAGATGATCAGGTTGTTCGCCGCCGACATGTAGGGGCTGGAGATCATCGGCTTGCGCTCGCGCAGGGCGGCCACGGCCCCCTCCGACTCCAGGGTCTTGCCGATGATCTGCAGGGTGTCGGGGGAGGTGGTCAGGACCTTGCCGTGGGCATCGGTGATGACGACGGAATTGAAGGTGTTGGTCTGCAGGCGCAGGCGCGTGGCCTCCCTGTGCAGGCCGTCGATATCGTCGAAGCGGTCGGCCAGCAGATTGGCCGCATAGGCCAGTTGCTGCTGCGATGCCTGGAGGTAGGTTTCGGTACTGGAGGCCAGTTTCGAGGCATAGGCGTGATTGGCCTCCAGGGCGTTGTCGATCAGCAACTGGTACTGCACGCGGTAGCTGGCATGGAAGCTGTTGAGCAGGGTGACCAGGGCGGTGACCAGGGTCAGCAGCAGGATCAGGCTGCGCAGGTCCCAACGGAAGAAAGTCTTGAACGGCACCCGAAGCCCCCTTGCCTCGATCGTGAATCATGAACCGGCGCACAGCGCGGATGACTAATAACCATCTCTTTCGTGTGGAAAGCGCGACATACTGCGCTTGCAGCCTGTCATTGTCGCGCCAAGGGTAATGAGACTTTCATCGAATAGCCACAAGCTCCGCGAGGCAATGGATCTGCTCGAAGGGGCGCGGTAATATCACGCTGACATTATTTGCGTGCCAAGGCGGCCCCTTCGGTGATCCCGGGCAGTGTCGGGGCGCCGGCTTCCAGGTTTACCCGGCCGTGCACAGTCGGAATCTTTTGAGTAGAACATGACGTCTCAGGACAACCGTTCCATCGAATTGTCGCTGGCTCAACTGGCCGCCCTCGACCGGGTGATGGCCATCGCCGAGTTCACCCCGGATGGCACCCTGCTGCGGGCGAACGAAAACTTCCTGGTGCTGATGGGCTACACGCTGGAGCAACTGCGTGGTTGCCATCACCGCGTCCTCTGTCCTCCGGCCTTCGTCCACAGCCCCGATTACGGCGACTTCTGGATGCGCCTGCGGGACGGCAACGCCCGCTCCGGGACCGTCGAGCGTATCCACCGCGACGGCAGCAGCCGCTGGCTGGAAGCGACCTATGCCGCAGTGCACGACGAACATGGCGAGGTGACGCAGATCCTCAAGATCGCCACCGACATCACCGCGCGCCTGGCCCAGGAGAACGCCCAGCAGCAACGCCTGCGCGTGCTCTCCCTGGTGGCCGACGCCAGCGACACCGCGGTGATGATCAGCGATGGCCAGCGCCGCATCGCTTACACCAACGCCGGTTTCAGCCGCATGTTCGGTTGGAGCGCGGAGGAAATCCTCGGTCGCAGCCCCATCCCGCTGTTGGCGCCGGACACGGACGAGCAGAGCATCGCCGAGCATTACGCCCAGATGTACGCCGCTGGCTCCATGCAACGGGAAGACATCGTTACCGGCAAGCAGGGCCAGCGTTACTGGGCCAAGGTGGTGAGCAACCCGGTGTTCGACGACGCCGGGCAGTTGCAGCACACCGTGACCCTGTTCACCGATATCACCCAGGCCAAGATGCACGAGGCCCTGCAGCACCGCGTGCTGGAAGCCATGGCCCGTGAGCAGCCGTTGACCGAGGTGCTGGAGCTCATCTGCCTGGAAGTGGAGCGCATTGCCCCGGAGCTGGCTGCCTCGATTCTACGGGTCGACGACGAAGGCCAACTGCATTCCCTGGCCGCGCCGAGCTTGCCGGGGGAATACAGCCGCCAGCTCAACGGCTTGCGCATCGGTCCCACCGTGGGCTCCTGCGGCACCTCGGCCTGGCGCAATGAGTCGGTGCTGGTGGACGACATCACCACCGACCCGCTGTGGGCCGAATACCAGGGCCTGGCCAGTCAGTTGGGCTTTCGCAGTTGCTGGTCGACGCCGATCCGTAACAGCCATGGCGCGGCCATCGGTACCTTCGCCTTCTATTTCCGCCAGCCACGCAACGTCGCCTCGGCACTGTTCCATCAACGTCTGGTGGACGCCTGTGCGCACCTCTGCGCGTTGGCGCTGGAGCGGGAGAATTCCCGCCAGCGGATTCGCCAGCTGGCCTACTACGATGCCCTGACCGGCCTGCCCAACCGCAGCCTGCTGCAGGCCAAGGCCGACCAGGCGATCGCCAGCGCGGCGCGCAACAACGAGCAGGTGGCGGTACTGTTCATTGACCTCGACCGCTTCAAGCAGGTCAACGATTCTCTCGGGCACCCGGCCGGTGACGAGCTGTTGCGTCAGGTGGCCACGCGGATGCGCAGCGAACTGCGTGCCTCGGATATCGCCGGACGCTTGTCCGGCGACGAGTTCGTGGTGATCCTGCCGCAATGCGATGGCGACCATGCCGCCGATGCGGTGGAGCGTATCCAGATCCTGCTCAGTGAGCCGATGTCCATCGCCAGCACCCAGTTCGCCATTTCCGCCAGTGTCGGCGTGGCCATGTACCCGTCCGACGGTTGCGACGTGGAAACCCTGCTCCACCGCGCCGACATGGCCATGTACCAGGCCAAGAGCAGCGGGCGCGGCTGCTTCAGCTTCTTCAGCAGCGAGATGAACAAGCTGGCCCAGGAGCGCCTGGCCCTGGAGAACGCTTTGCGCGAGGCGCTGCAGCACGAGCAGTTGCGGCTGCACTACCAACCGCAGGTGGAGATGTCCACGGGCCGCCTGTACGGCGTCGAGGCCTTGGCGCGCTGGACCCATCCGCAACTGGGCGAGATTTCCCCGGCGCGCTTCATTCCGCTGGCGGAGGAGTGCGGGCTGATCGCCGAACTGGGCCGCTGGGCCTTGGGCGAGGCGTGCCGGCAACTGTCCGAATGGCGTGGTCGTGGCCTGGTGGTGCCGGCAGTGGCGGTGAACCTGTCGCCGACCAGCTTCCATAACCTTGACCTGCCGCGGATGATCGCCGACACCCTGCGCCACAACCACCTCGCGCCGGCCGACCTGACCCTGGAGCTGACCGAGAACATCCTGCTGGACACCAACCCCAGCACCATGAAGACCATCGAAGAAGTACATGCCCAAGGTGTTCGCCTGTCCATGGACGACTTCGGCACCGGGTATTCCAGCTTGAGCTACCTGCGCCGTCTGCCGGTGTCGGAATTGAAGCTGGACCGCAGTTTCGTCGCCGACATCGAGCACGACGAAGCGGCGCGGGCCTTGAGCAATGCGATCCTGGGCATTGGCAGGAGCCTGCACCTGACGGTGGTGGCGGAAGGGATCGAGACCGAGACCCAGGGGGTATGGCTGGAGGAGCAGGGTTATCCGGTTGCCCAGGGCTACCTGTATTCGCCACCGCTGGCGCCGCAGGCGCTGGAGCAGTGGCTGGTGGAGCGGGTGGTGGTGATGGGTTAGAGAGAGCACCGCTAAACCTGTGGGAGCGGGTGTACCGGATCGCCGGACCCGCTCCCATAGGGTCCGCCGACTACCAGAGGGCCAGGGTGTAACTCACGATCAACCGGTTCTCATCCAGGTCATTGCCAAAGTCGGTCGAGCGCACCGTCGCATTCCGCCACTTCACTCCCAGGTTCTTCAGCGGTCCGCTCTGGATCACATAGCCGATATCCATGTCCCGCTCCCACTCCTTGCCCTCCGGCCGCCCCGCGCCGAGATCGACGTTGTCGCCGCGCAGGTAACGGGTCATGAAGGTCAGCCCGGGAATCCCCACGCTGGCGAAGTTGAAGTCGTAACGCGCCTGCCACGAGCGTTCGTCCTTGTTGGCGAAATCGCCGATCTGCACGAAGTTCACCAGGTAGGCGTCGGCGCCATTGATATAGGCGAAGCCGGTGTCGCCA
The DNA here is from genome assembly GCF_059379395.1 of Pseudomonas sp. Con_6. Lineage (NCBI taxonomy): Bacteria > Pseudomonadati > Pseudomonadota > Gammaproteobacteria > Pseudomonadales > Pseudomonadaceae > Pseudomonas > Pseudomonas sp. Con_6. The sequence goes on from NZ_CM182011.1 coordinate 2,289,218, forward strand.
CTCATGCGCTGGTAGCCAAGGCCGAAGGCGTGCCCCTTGATGCCATAGGTGAACATCGCGCCCAGTGCCTTGTTGTCGACATTGCTGCCGCCGTCATCCAGCGAGCGGGCGAAACGCAGGTCGCTCTTGAGCGTCTGCCCGTCGCCCAGCGCCCAGGTGTGGCCGAGGCCGAGCATGTGCTGGCGGTAGAAATGCTCCAGGCCACCGTAGCTGTAACTGGTGGTCAGGCTGTCGTTCCACTTGTAGCTGAGGTGGCCGAAGTCGAAGCGGTCGCTACCGGTCTGGCGCACGACGATCTGCTTCGCCGCGCCGGTGGTCAGGCCAATGTCCTCGTAGTCTTGGGAATCACGCTGGTTGACCTGACGCAACTGGCCGAGGTCGAGGCTCAGGTTGGTGATTTCCTGCACGTTCAACTGGCCGCCCTCGAACACTTGGGGCAGCAGGCGCGAGTCGTTGGGCATCAGCACCGGCAGCTTGGGAATCAGCGTGCCGACCTTGAGCACGCTTTTTGACGCGCGGACCTTGGCGGTCAGACCGAGGTCGCCATAACTGTCTTGCGCGCGTTTCGGTGCTTCGCGGTCGCGCTGCAGCAGACCGCTGCCGGACCGGTCCGGGCTGGAGTCGAGCTTGACCCCGAGCAGGCCGATGGCGTCGACGCCAAAGCCGAGGGTGCCTTCGGTAAAGCCTGACTCATAGCGCAGGAGGAAGCCTTGGGCCCATTCGTCGATCTTCGACTGCGCGGCGCCGTCCTGGCGGAAGTCGCGGTTGAAGTAGAAATTGCGCAGTTCCAGGCTGGCCTTGCTGTCGTCGAGGAAGGCGGCGTGGGCGTTGCAACTGAGGACGGCGAGGGCCAATGGGGTGAGTGTGCGGTACATAGGTGATCTCTTGTTGTTATTGAATTGTCGGGCCCGCTTTGCGGGCCTTCGCGAGCAAGCTCGCTCCCACAGGGTGGGCAGCCGTGGATTGCGATCAGTGGGCGGAAGCAGCGGCGGCGCCGAGGCCGGTCTGGGCGCGGACGAACTGGTCGTCGAAGGCGGCGCGCTCACGGGCGGCGCGGGCGCTGTTATCGAGCACCGACACCACCACGGTGACCAGGAACGCTAGCGGCATGGAGAACAGCGCCGGGTGGTCGTAGGGATAGATCGCCTTGGCATTGCCAAGCACCGCGACCCATACCGCCGGCGACAGGATCACCAGCACCAGGGCACTGACCAGCCCGGCGAAACCGCCGGCCAGGGCGCCGCGGGTGGTCAGGCCTTTCCAGTACATGGCCATGATCAGCACCGGGAAGTTGGTCGAGGCAGCGATGCCGAAGGTCAGGCCGACGAGGAAGGCGATGTTCTGGTTCTCGAACAGGAAGCCGAGAAAGATCGCCACCAGGCCCAGGCCGACAGTGGCGATGCGGGTCACGCGCATTTCCTGCTGCTGGGTCGCGGTGCCTTTCTTCAGCACGGTGGCGTACAGGTCATGGGAAATCGCCGAGGCGCCGGCCAGGGCCAGGCCGGAGACCACCGCCAGAATGGTGGCGAAGGCCACCGCCGAGAGGAAACCGAGGAACAGGTTGCCGCCCACCGCCTTGGCCAGGTGCATGGCCACCATGTTGCCGCCGCCGATCAGCGCCGCCTTCACATCGCCCCCGACGAAGAATTGCGGGTCGGTGCCGACGATGACGATGGCCGCATAGCCCAGCACCATCACCACGAGGAAGAAGAAACCGATGAAACCGGTGGCGTAGAACACCGATTTGCGTGCTTCCTTGGCGTTCGGCACGGTGAAGAAACGCATGAGGATATGCGGCAGTCCGGCGATGCCGAAGACCAGACCAAGGGACAGCGAGGCGGCGTTGACCGGATCGGCGAGCATGGCGCCGGGGCCCATGATGTCGAAGCCCTTGGCATGAGCCTGCACCGCGCGGGCCGCCAGGGTTTCGAAGCTGAAGCCGAACTCGGCCATCGCCAGCAGCGCCAGGGTGCTGCCGCCCACCAGCAACAGCACGGCCTTGATGATCTGCACCCAGGTGGTGGCGATCATCCCGCCGAAGATCACGTAGACCAGCATCAGCACGCCAACCACCATCACCGCGGTGCGGTAGTCGAGGCCGAACAGCAGCTTGATCAACTGGCCGGCGCCGACCATCTGTACCACCAGGTAGCAGCACACCACGGTCAGCGAGCCGAAGGCAGCGAAGGTGCGGATGCGGGTCTGGTCGAGGCGGTACGAAACGATGTCGGCGAAGGTGAAGCGCCCGAGGTTGCGCAGGCGCTCGGCCATCAGGAAGGTGATGATCGGCCAGCCGACGAAGAACGCCACGGTGTAGATGAAGCCGTCGTAGCCCTTGGCGAAGACCAGGCTGGACAGGCCCAGCAGGGTCGCCGCGGACATGTAGTCGCCGGCGATCGCCAGGCCGTTCTGGAAGCCGCTGATACCGCCGCCGGCGGTGTAGAAGTCGGAGGTGGTCTGGGTCTGCCGCGCTGCCCACCAGGTGATCGCCAGGGTGGCGAGGACGAAGACGAAGAACATGCCGATGGCATGCAGGTTCACCGGCTGTTTTTCCGCCACGATCGGTGCGGCGAGAGCCAGGGTAGGGGCCAGCAGCAGGGCGGCGAGGCCGAAGAGGCGGCGGCTCATTTCAATTCCTCCAGCAGGTCGGCGCTCAGCGCGTCGAAGCGGGTGTTGGCGTTGCGCACGTACCAGCCGGTGAGCAGCCACGACAGCACGATCAACGCCGCCGCCACCGGGATGCCCAAGGTCAGCTGACCGCCCTCGGCCAAGGGCGCATGCAGCCACAGAGGCTGGAAGGCCACCACCGCCATGAACAGGTAATAGGCGCCCAGCACTGCGGCGCTGAGGGACCAGGCCAGGCGCGAACGGCTGCGCACAAGGTCGTGGAATTTCGGGTTGGCGCGGATCCGCGCGCAGCGTTGGGCATGGGACAGGTCGGTGTCGCTCATGGGTGGGGCTCCTTGGGTTTTTCTTGTGATTTTTCGGTCCGGCATGGATTTCAGCGTGCAGGGCGCCGTGGCGGCGGGCGGGGCCCGTCACCGGATAAAAGGTGAATGCGCGGTGGTTCAGTCGCGCGGAGGCGACGGATCGGGGATCGATGTTCGGAACACGAGGCGGGCGCGAACCCGGGACGGTCGCGCGGACGGACTGCTGGCGGCGAGGATAAGTATCGACATGTGTGGCACCCGGCGGCTGATTGTTAGCTCTTGATGGTTGCCGCGTCCTTGTCGAGGGGAGGCGGCGCAGATGGCTCCGGGGGCTTTATATAACAGTCCTGAGTTTTTATGGAAGTAATACCTGCTATGTATGGTATTTATACTATATTAATTTGGCTGTTCTTTTGAGTTTCTGCCCGGTTTCAGGCTGCTTAATGGATTAGTTACCAGATGGCGCTAACCGGCCTGCGCCAACCGCTCCATCAACACCTGTGCCTCCTCATGCAACGCCCCGCAAAATGCCTCCACGAACACCGAAGACGCGCGAAACTCCGGCCGGATCAGCATCACCCGATACGGGATCGACACCTCCAGCCGCCGCACTTGCAACCCGCGCCCGCTTTCCTGCAACGCACTCAGCGGATTGATGATCGCTACCCCCAGCCCCTCGCGGACCATGGCGCAGACCGACGCCGCATTGGTGGTTTCGATCACCGTGTGCCGTTCCACGCCCGCCGCGCGAAATTGTTCATCGAGTTGCTGGCGGTAGATATCGCGTCCCGCCAGGTTGATGAACGCCACGCCCTGGAAGTCCTCCACCGCCAACCGCTCGCGGGCCAGCAGTGCATGCCCGTCGGGCAGTACACAGAGCATGTCGGCGCTGAACAGCCGTTCGCCGCGGGTGCCGCGTGGTACCTGTTCGCCTTCGGTCAGGCCGAGGTCGTGGCGTTGGGCGCTCAGGGACTCCTCGAGCAACGGCGACTCCTGGGCGCTGATGCATAGCCCGATGCCGCTTTGCTGGTGCTGGAAGCGCTTGCACACCCGCGGCAGCAGGGTCTGGGAGAACAGCGGCAGGCAGGTCAGGTCGAGCTGGCCGTGCTCGAATCGGCGGATCGACTCCACCAGGCTGTTGATCCGCTCCAGGCCGACGTAGGCGCGTTCCACTTCCTCCAGCAGCATCAACGCCTGGGCGGTGGGCAACAAGCGCCCGCCCTGGCGATCGAACAGCTTCAACCCGGTGAGGCTCTCGAGGCGCGCCAGTTCGCGGCTGAGGGTTGGCTGCGAGGTAAACAGCAGGCGTGCCGCGCCGGTGACACTGCCCGCCAGCATGATGGCGCGGAACACTTCGATATGGCGGACGGAGAGGCTCATGGCTGTGGACCTGATGACGATGAAGGTGCATATCAAAACTGAATGGACTGACAAAGAATAGATATTTTTATGAATGATCGTCCTTCGGCATGATGGCGTTCTTCCCCTTTTCCGCAGGACCTTTCCCGCCATGACCACGCCTTCCGCCCTGGCCGCCGCCGCCCAGCAGTTCCCGACCCCGTTCTGGACCTACGACGCCGCCATCATCCGCGAGCGCATCCAGCGCCTGGCCTGCTTCGACGTGGTGCGCTTCGCCCAGAAGGCCTGCTCCAACCTGCATGTCCTGCGCCTGATGCGCGAGCACGGCGTGCGCGTCGACGCGGTGTCCCTCGGCGAGCTGGAGCGCGCGCTGCTGGCCGGCTACAGCCCGGAAGGCGACCCGGCCGGCGTGGTGCTGACCTGCGACCTGCTGGACAAGCCGACCCTGGCTCGTGTCGTCGAGCTCAAGGTCGAGGTCAACTGCGGTTCCATCGACATGCTGCGCCAGCTGGGCGAGTCCTCGCCGGGCCATCGCGTGTGGCTGCGGATCAACCCGGGCTTCGGCTACGGCCACAGCCGCAAGACCAACACCGGCGGCGAGAACAGCAAGCACGGCATCTGGCACGACGAGGTGGGTGATGCGCTGGCGGTGATCCGTCAGCATGGCCTGCACCTGGTGGGCATCCACATGCATATCGGCTCGGGCGTGGACTACGGCCACCTGGCCCAGGTCGGCGGGGCGATGGTCGCCACCATCAAATCGCTGGACCACGATATCGAGGCCTTCTCTATCGGTGGCGGGCTATCTACGCCGTACCGCGAAGGTGACGTGGCGGTGGACGTGCAGCGCTACGCCAGCACCTGGCAGCAGGCCAAGCAAGAGATTGAAGCCTTCCTGGCTCACCCGGTGCGCATGGAGATCGAACCGGGGCGTTTCCTGGTGGCCGAATCCGGACGTCTGGTGACCGAAGTGCGTGCGGTGAAGCGCGCGGGCAGTCGCCAGTTCGTACTGGTGGATGCGGGCTTCAACGACCTGATGCGTCCGGCCATGTATGGCGCCTATCACCATATGAGCGTGCTGGACGCGGCGGATCGCGCCGAGGTGGCGTGCGTGGTGGGCGGGCCGCTGTGCGAGTCAGGCGACGTGTTCACCCAGGACGACCAGGGCCTGGTCCCGCGCCTGCTGCCGCAGCCGCAGGTGGGTGATCTGCTGGTGATGCATGACACCGGGGCCTATGGCGCCTCGATGTCGTCGAACTACAACAGCCGGCCATTGCTCGCCGAGGTGCTGCTGGATGGCGAAGAAATTCGCCTGATCCGTCGGGCGCAGCCTTTGGCTGATCTGCTGGCATTGGAACAGGGCCTGTAACGACCCGATCTTCAGGCTTGCACTGAACCTGTGGGAGCTGGCTTGCCAGCGACGAGGCCGGCAATGACAACGATGTTGTCAGGTCGCGCCCTATCGCTGGCAAGCCAGCTCCCACAGGGTTTTGTAGCGTGTTCAGGATTTGGGGCAAGTCTTCAGAGCTGCCAGTCCCCGGCCTTCACCACCTGACAGAACGCCCCTGCCAGCGTCCCGTTGTGATGCGCCACGATCGCCTCGGCGCTCAACCCCGGCGTATCCGAACAGGTATGCCCATCCGCCACCAATACCGCCGGGAACCCCAGGTCCCCCGCCGCGCGACAGGTGCTGTCGACGCAGTACTGCGTCTTCATCCCGGCGATCACCACGCCCGTCGCTCCACATTCCCTGAGCATTTCCGCGAGCCTGGTCCCGACGAAGGCATTCGGCCGCCGCTTCTCGAATACCCGTTCGCTGCCGTCCAGGCGCAGCTCTGGAATCAATTGCGTAAGCGCGCCGTCCGGCGCCAGCGGCGAACCCTCCGGCCCCACATGGCGGGCGAGAAACACCGGCGCGCCAGCGGCATGGGCCTTGTCCAGCAGGGTATTCACCGCCTCGATCATCGCTTCACCGCGCCACGGTTTATCCGGGCCATGAACCAGGCCGACCTGCAGATCGAGAATCAAGAGTGCATCCATGGGTATCGCTCCTTGTGATAAGCCAGCGACACCGCAACCCCAACGAAAAAGGCCCCGTCCATCGCTGGCGGGGCCTTTCGGATCTGGCTTCAGCAGCTCAGCAACATCCGCAGCCCCCGCCGGTGGCGGTGGTCGTGGTGGTGGTCGAGGTGCTGCGCAGAACGTTCATGGCCCTGACAGTAGCGCTGATGGCAGGGTAATGGCAACCGTTGCCTCCGAGTCCTACCTGATATTTCTGTCAGGTGTGGGAAAAACCTGCGGATCATAAACTGGCCGCACCGCTACCAGGAGCCACCGCCATGAATCTCCAGTTTCTCGCCAGGCAGTCCGGTGTCGACATCAACAGCGTCCTTGAACACAAGCAGATCGGCAGGACAGACATCCTGCGCATCGACCAGGCCCGCTCACCGGCGCTGCGCCGCTCTCTTTCGGCGCGGACCGAGGGGATCTTCAAGGCAGATATCACTGCCGATGGCCTGTACCGGGATTTTCCCGTCCAGTTCATCGACGCGCAAATCACCGACAAATTCGAAGACGAAGTCGGGCCGGAAGAGGTCTGGAAACTGGGCGGCGAGACCTATCCGCCAGACAGCCTGTTCCAGATCGATGGCGAGCGGATCGACTTCAACGTCTTCGAACGCCATAACGGCAAGCTCTTCGACCTGTCCCTCCCCAACGAGAACTGGTCGCGGCCTTGGGTGGCGTGGGGGCTGGCAGACATACACCCGATCACCGGCGAGTTTTTCTGGATATGGACCCAACCCGCTTCAGGGTGGCTGGAAGTCCATCAGGAGCCGCCGGTCGACAATACCCGGCGCCTGTCGGGCGTTTTCCGCGACGTGCATTTCGATGTGCCAAACCTGCACATGTTCTTCCCGCAGGTGCCGGACCGTCCCTTCGTGGTCGACATTGCCAATGGTCACTACGAGATCATCGGTACCTGGTAGGCCCGCACCTGCGCAGCGGTCCGGGCGGCAGCGTGCGGACCGCTAGCGAGCGTCGATCTCCTCGAACAGCCACGCCCGGAAGTCCTCCAGCGCCGCCGACGTTTCTCCCGGCCGGCTGACCAGCACGTAGCGCTCGCTCAACGGCGCCACCTGTGGCCAGGGTGCCGCGAGGCGGCCGTCGCGCAGGTCGTCCTCGACATACAGGCGTGGTACCAGCGCCATGCCCATACCGGCACGAGCAGCATCGATCAGCAGGGAGAAACGGTCATAGCGCGGGCCGCCATCGACGCTCGGCAGGTCGATGCCGCTCTGTCGTGCGTACTCGGACCACTGCTCGCCATCCTCATGCTTGTGCAGCAGTGGCACCTCGCTTGGTGCCCGTGGGGCCAAGTCGGGATGACAGACGGCCAGCAGCGGCGCCTGGAACAGTGGCTGCACGCGCAGGCCGCTCCAAGCCGGGTGCTCGATATTGATTGCTGCGTGCAGGTCGCTGTCGGCCAAGGCGAAAGGCTCGGTTCGCTCGCGCAAGTTGACCCGGATACGCGGATGCCGCTGCTGGAAACGCGCCATCCGAGGAATCAGCCAGCGGCTGGCGAAGGTAGGGATCACGCCGATTTCCAGAGCGGCGTCGTTGCGCGCCTCGGCGATCAACTGACGGGTCTTGCGCTCGATCAGGTCGAGGGCTTCGCGCATGTCGGCGGCATAGCGGGCGCCCGGTTCACTCAGCTCGACCCGGTTGCCCACCCGATGGAACAGACGCACACCGAGCTGGCTTTCCAGCTTGGCGATCTGCCGGCTGATGGCGCCTTCGGTGAGGGACAATTCCTGCGCCGCGCGGGCGAAGCTCTGGTGCCGGGCGGCGGATTCAAGGGCGAGCAGGGCGGTAGTGCCGGGGAGACGTCGTGTCACTTGAAGCGATCCTTGCCGAGGGGGCGACAGGATGACGCAGTGGCAAGCTGCCTTGCAAAAAATTCGGTAACGATCGTGGGAAGGGGGTCACTAGCATGTGGGCTCGAACAACAAGGGAGTGATGAGCCACATGAGGACGATCGATCGGGTGTTGCTGGGGGCCGGGCTGCTGATTCCGTTCTGGCTGTTTTTCGGTGTGTTGCTGACTGCCAGCCAGTTCCCGGGCTACAGCCATGTCGATCTGGCCATGAGTCAGTTGGGAGCGGTGGGGGCGCCGACCCATGATTTTTCGCCCTGGGTGAACAACCTGCCGCTGGGCGTGCTGTTCGTGCTCTGCGCGGTGGGTCTGCTGCGGCGGTTTCGTGGCTCGGGGCTGGCGACGGTGAGTGCGCTGCTGGTGTTGGCGCATGGGCTGGCGAGCATCAGCGCCGGGGTCTTTCCCTGTGACCAGGGCTGCTTGCCGGCGGAGCCGTCGTTGTCGCAGAAGCTGCACAACCTGTCCGGGCTGGTGATGTTCGTTTCGCTGATCCTGGCCAGTGCGCTGTGGATCTTCCTGGGTCGGCGGTTGCTGGATTCGGTTGGCTTCGCGCGGTTTTCGCTGCTGTGCGTGCTGCTGTCGCTGGTCACCGTTGGTTTGATGGCCGGGGCGATGGAGAGTGGCCATGGTTTTGGTCTGTACCAGCGGCTCAACTATGGGGTGGCGGTAGTCTGGCTGGCGGTGTTGGCCTGGATGAGCCTGCGGCGGAGTCATGCCGTGAGATGAAGGCTGGCGGGGCATGCGGGCGTTATGACACCATGTAATAACATTACGTAATGAGTGAGTCGTTCCTTCGCATGTCCTCCCCACCTTCCTCTCGTCTGCATTCCATCGACGCCCTGCGCGGGCTGGTCATCCTGTTCATGTTGCTGGACCACGTCCGCGAGACCTTCTACCTGCACATGCAGGTGAGCGATCCCATGGACGTGGCCCAGACCGATCCGGCGCTGTTCTTCAGCCGTACCCTGGCGCACCTGTGCGCGCCGGTGTTCATCCTGCTCACCGGGCTGTCGGCGTTTCTCTATGGCGAGAAGTACCAGGGCAGGGCGGCGGTATCGGAGTTCCTGTTCAAGCGCGGGCTGTTCCTGGTGGTGCTGGAGTTCACCCTGGTGAATTTCGCCTGGACCTTCCAGGTGCCGCCGAGCGTGATCTACCTGCAGGTGATCTGGGCCATCGGCCTGAGCATGCTGGCGCTGAGTGCGCTGGTCTGGTTGCCGCGGGCGCTGCTGGCCGGCCTGGGCGTGGTACTGGTGGCGGGGCACAACCTGCTGGATGGCCTGCACTTCCCGGTGGAGTCGGCAATGCATGTGCCGTGGGCGGTGCTGCATGACCGAGGCTGGATCGAGGTGTCCGAGGGGTTGCGCTTGCGTACCTCGTATCCGGTGCTGCCGTGGATCGGCGTGATTGCGCTGGGCTATGCGATGGGGCCGTGGTTCGCCCGGGGCAGCGAGGCCGGGCAGCGACGTCAGCGGTTGCTGGTGACAGCGGGCTCGGTGCTGGGGCTGTTCTTCGTCCTGCGCCTGCTCAATGGCTATGGCGAGAAGCCGTGGGTTAGCGGTGAGACGGCGGTGCAGACGCTGATGAGTTTCTTCAACATCACCAAGTATCCGCCGTCGTTGTTGTTCCTGGCGTTGACCCTGGGGATCGGCCTGTTGCTGCTGGTGCGCTTCGAGCGGGGGAATGACGGGCGGATGGTGCGCTGGCTGGCGGTGTTCGGGGCGGCGCCGATGTTCTTTTATCTGCTGCATCTGTATGTGCTGAAGGTGCTGTATCTGGTGGCGGTGGCGCTGTGGGGCGCCAACCATGGGCAGTATTTCGGCTTCGATTCGGTGGGGGCTGTGTGGCTGGGGGCGGTGGTGCTGGCGTTGGGGTTGTACTTGCCGGTGCGCTGGTTTGCACGGTTGAAGGCACGGCGGCGGGATATCGTGTGGTTGAAGTACCTGTGATCCATGGCCTGGAACAGATGACCCAAAGCTGATGCAAAAACCTGTGGGGCTTGCCAGCGATAGGGCCCGACCTGGCAACACATTGCTTAAGCCGGCCTCATCGCTGGCAAGCCAGCTCCCACAGGGGCCAGTGGTGCTTTCGGGCTTTAGGGTGTGCCAGCGGTGTTAATTCGGGGTCAAAGATGTTGCATGTTGCTACGAAATTCCCTCTATTTCCGACTTTCTTGTAGGCAATTTCCCAATCATACTTCCGCGCCGCATTTGTCGTTGCGCTCCTGGAAAACCGTGCCTAGTCTTCGCCGGTCGCCGCACCTTGGCGATCAGGTTTGGTCACCTGTTGGATTTTGGAGACGCGTGTCTTAAACGACGAGCGCGTCGGCTGCTGCTTTCATGGCGGCTGTGCGCGGGGCGCCTTCGGGTGCGCCGGGTTTTTCTCCTAAGTCCCCGGTTGACCAACCTGCGTACAGTCGCCACCCAACGTTTGGTCACGTCGGGGTGGTGGCCCGAGCAATTCTTAGGAGGTTCCCATGATCAAACCCGTACCCGATCCACCCTGCACCGCCCACGCCCACTTCGGCACCTGCAACGGCCACCACCCGCCACTGTTTTCTGTCTGCGAAGGCATCAGCCTGGAAGATGCCCTGGTGCACCTGGCAATGTCCCTCACTGCTGCCTACGAAACCAACTACCAGGTCTGCGAGTCCGCCGACAGGCCATTGCAAGGCCTGGCCTGGGCCACCCAGCATTCACTCGAGATCGCCCAGGCGGTCCTGGAGTCGCTGTTGAAGGGCCTTCGCCAGCAATGAAAAAAGCCGCCGGGATCTCCCGGCGACCTTCTCTCATAGATGCACTTGCCTTCTTTCGCCTATATCTCAGAAACATCCTACGCATCGTCAGGAGTTCGCCTGCTGACGACCCGATGTTGCCCAGCAACTATCTGCCCCTTCTCCCGGGGAGCCATTTCCCCGAGGCCTTTTGATAACACCGAGAGGACGCAGATTCATGGCTTACGGCTACTTGATATGCCTGGGCGACAAAACCACCTGTGGTGGCACGGTTCTGGGCGGCGACGGTGATTTCACCATCAATGGCAGGGCTCAGGCACGCCAGGGCGATCCGGTCACCTGTGGTGTGACTGGCAAGATGTATCAGATCCTGGGCGGTGTCTGGGACATTGTGAACGACGGGATCCCGGTTGCAGGAAGCCTCGACAGCTTCTCCAGTTGTCCATGTCACGCCAACCTGATCCCGTCGGACGACGGATTTGCCTATGAGTCCACCCATGGAGTCATGGCCCCGTCGCAACATCACTCACTGAATACGGCCCCGACAAACCAGTCGCATCTTGAGTCGGCTCGACAGTATTTTTCCGAGAAGCAGCGAGCTGAGGCGACGCGAGCCCAGGCGGGTCACTCACGCGCGGCTACGGCTGGTAACTCGCTGACTCCAGAACTGATCGCCGTTGCCGGTAGCCAACATGACAACGGGTCTGGCAACAAGATGATGTTCATCGGCCAGGCAGTGCGCGAGCTGGCCCAGTTCAAGCGCTTCCATCCAGACCTGAGCAGGACGCTGGTGGTATTCACGCCTGATTACAACAAAGCCATGCTTGATGCGGCGCGTGATTCTGCCGAGGCTTACGCTGCGGAAATGGTGGAGATCTCCACGACCCAGGAACTGATCGACTACATCAACCATGGTCGGAACCGACAGCGTTCGCCTATTCGGCAATTGTCGCTATTCAGTCATGGCGTGCCCCAGCAGATCGCCTTTGGCTACCAGCTTCCCGGTCACCTGCAGATGTCACTGGATGTGCTGGACCATACGGACATCTCGCCTCAGGCATTCTCTGAAAATGCCCGGCTGGACAGTTATGCCTGCCGCACCGGCATGGGCAATCTTTCAGATCATCCAATCGAGGATGGGGTCCAATTCTTTCCGCAGACCAATGAGAGCCTGGCCCAACTGTTGGCCAATCATTTGCGGATCAAGGTGCGGGCCTTTATTCGTCGGTCGGACTATAAGAATACTTGGGGTTCCTTCAGTGAGAGGCGCATGGGCGATATTTGCAACGCCACTGCTAATGCCTTGCCGCAACAAGAGTGGTGTGACAAGTGGGGAAGTCTAGCGGACGAACGCCAAGTTTATGACGAAGATCAGGATTTTAACTATCAGCTACTGGGTGCGATAAACCCTGTTGTATCAGGTGATACTCCATTGGGCGCACCGGAGGGGTTCTTTGAATTTTTACCAAAATAAACTCTGGTGGATGGCGATGGCCATTATCGTTCCATTGCTTATGCTCGGTATCGACTATGGGATAAAAGTGATGACCAGCGTCTACAAGAAAGACTTCGGCAACGGCATGGTCATTTACGCCGATGACTATGTGAACAGCGGTCGTTGGGTATTTGATTGCAGGTATACCCGGCTGATCAGCCGAGAACGCTTGCCCCCACCGTTAGAGGAATTGAGTGCGTTAGAAGTGGTCCCTGTAGGGAAAATGTACTTCATGGACAATCTTGAGGCAGCCTTCACGAAAAAGGCGATCGAGGCAATTACTACAAGGCCTGGTTGGTACAGCGGTCTTCAATATGTTCATTCCAGTCTCGGGGAATTCACCGGGATCCGGAGGCACAAATTTTTCCTGGTAGCGGACTATGCAGGGCATCGATGGGCTGTGGAGGCTTCTCACAATCCAAAATCGAACGGGAAATACCGGTTCAACATAAGTGGACGACGCTACGATCCTGAAACCTACGTGGATTACGACAAGGCATTCAAGGCAGCACTCACAAGCTGTCCTGCTCCGCAGTAAATAATTCCAGTAACCGAGAAAGCCGGCCTGGAGCTGATATAAGCAGCTCCAGAACCGTCGATTCAGCTTTAAAACGCCAGCTTGTACCCAATCAACAACAACATCCCCGCCAGACAAGGCCGCAGCACCGAATCCGAAATCTTCCCGGTCAGGTGGCTACCGATATAGATCCCCGGCAACGACCCCAGCAGCAGATACCCCAGCAGCGACCAGTCCATATTCCCCATGCTCGCATGCCCCAGCCCGGCGACCAGGGTCAGCGGCACGGCGTGGGCGATCTCGGTCCCCACCAACCGACGGGTGACCAGGTACGGATACAGCAGGAACAGCGCCACGGTCCCCAGCGCACCGGCACCGATAGAGGTCAGCGAAACCATCACCCCCAGCACCACACCAGTGATCACGGTCAGCACATTCAGGCTGCGCCCGCTCAGGTGGTAGCGGTCACCCGCATGCTTGCTGGCAAAGGCCTGCAAACGGGATTTGAAGAGGATTGCCAGGGCAGTGAGGATCAGCACCACCGCCAGGCCCTGCTTGATGATCGCATTGAGCGCCGCAGTGTCGGTGTGCAGGGTGCTGAGGAACCACAGGGTCGCCGCCGCCGCAGGCACGCTGCCCAGCGCCAGCCAGCCGGTGATGGCCCAGTCGATGTTCTTCTGCTTGCCGTGGACCCAGACGCCACTGGCCTTGGTGATGGCTGCGTAGAGCAGGTCGGTGCCGACCGCCGTGGCCGGGTTGATACCGAACCAGAGCAGGATCGGGGTCATCAGCGAGCCGCCGCCGACGCCGGTCATGCCGACGATGAATCCAACAATCAGACCTGCAATGGTGAAACCAAACGAACCTACATCCATACGTTACCTGACACGCTCTTGATCGACGGGCCGGCGCAGCATAACGGATGTTTTTATGCCCAAATATATTTGTATCGAATTAGCTTATAACCGATATCGATTCGATCTATGCAAAAGGGGCGGATCGATCATGTGGTCGGCGCAAGGAGCAGCAACCGACAGGGGCGATAAAAGCGATTTTTACGCTTTCTTTATGTCCCGCCCATTACCCCGGTCTCGCCCCTTTACGCCCCCTGAACAGAGAATTTTCCTACGCGGCAACCGGCCGCTGGACGGAGATTTCTGATGAGCATTCTGGACGGGGTGTCACTGCTCTTGGCAGTGGCGTTGTTTGGGTACCTGATGATGGCGCTGCTGCGCGCCGATCGCGGCTAGGAGCGGCCATGCAAAGTTACGATTACGCACTGCTGCTGGCGTTCTTCGCCCTGGTGCTGTTGCCGGCACCTTGGCTGGGACGTTTCTACTACAAGGTGATGGAAGGCCAGCGTACCTGGCTGAGCCCGGTCCTCGGCCCGGTGGAGCGCGGCTGCTACCGCATCGCCGGGGTCGACGCCGACAAGGAACAGAGCTGGAAGCAGTACGCCCTGGCGTTGCTGGTCTTCAACTTCGCCGGTTTCCTGTTCCTGTTCGCCGTGCTGCGCCTGCAGGCATACCTGCCGCTGAACCCGCAGCACCTGCCCGGTCAGGAATGGTCGCTGGCGTTCAACACCGCGGTCAGCTTCATGACCAACACCAACTGGCAGTCCTACAGCGGCGAAGCGTCGCTGAGCTACCTGAGCCAGATGATCGGCCTGACCGTGCAGAACTTCGTCAGCGCCGCCACCGGCCTGGCCGTGCTGGTCGCCCTGTGCCGCGGCATCGCCCGGCGTTCCGCCAGCACCCTGGGCAACTTCTGGGTCGACATGACTCGTGCCACCCTCTATGGCCTGCTGCCGCTCTGCCTGCTGCTGGCGTTGTTCCTGGTGTGGCAGGGCGTACCGCAGACCTTCAGCGATTACGTGCACGCCATCACCCTGCAAGGCGCCGACCAGAGCATCCCCCTCGGACCGGCCGCCAGCCAGATCGCCATCAAGCAGTTGGGCACCAACGGCGGTGGTTTCTTCGGCGTCAACTCGGCGCATCCGTTCGAGAACCCGACGGCGTGGAGCAACCTGTTTGAAGTGGCCTCGATCATCCTGATCCCGGTGGCCCTGGTGTTCACCTTCGGTCATTACGTGAAAGACATGCGCCAGAGCCGCGCGATCATCGCCGGCATGCTCGCCCTGTTCCTCATCGGCGGCGCCACCGCGCTGTGGTCCGAGTACCAGCCGAACCCGGCGCTGAGCAATCCGCAGGTGCAGCAGAGCGCTCCGCTGGAGGGCAAGGAAAGCCGTTTCGGCACCACCGGCAGCGTGCTCTGGACGGTGACCACCACCGCCGCCTCCAACGGCTCGGTCAACGCCATGCACGACAGCCTCAACCCGCTCACCGGCATGGTGGCGCTGGTCAACATGATGGTCGGCGAAGTGATCTTCGGCGGCGTCGGCGCCGGCCTGTACGGCATGCTCCTGAACGTACTGATCGCGGTGTTCCTCGCCGGCCTGATGATCGGCCGCACCCCGGAATACCTGGGCAAGAAACTCCAGGCGCGGGAAGTGCAACTGCTGGTCGCGACCCTGCTGGTGATGCCGGTCGGCGTGCTGATCCTCGGCGCCCTGGCCACCTCCCTGCCAGGCCCGTCGGCCGCCGTGAGCAACCCCGGCCCCCATGGCTTCAGCCAGCTGCTGTACGCCTACACCTCGGCCAGCGCCAACAACGGCTCGGCCTTCGCCGGCCTGGGCGCCAACACCACCTTCCACAACCTGATGATCGGCCTCGGCATGTTGATCGGCCGCTTCGGCTACATCCTCCCGGTCCTGGCACTGGCCGGCAGCCTGGCGCTGAAGAAGACCGCGCCGGTGGGGCAGGCCAGTTTCCCGACCCATGGCCCGCTGTTCGTCACCCTGCTGGTGGTCACCATCCTCTTGGTAGGCGGCCTGACTTTCCTCCCGGCGCTGGCCCTCGGCCCGATCGCCGAACATCTGGCCCTGGGCTTCTAAGGAGCGACACATGAACATGCCGATTCGCGACGTGAAAACGGCAACGAGCAATACTGCCAAGACGTCGTTCTCCGCCTTGTGGCGGCCAGCGCTGGTGCAGGCCTTCGTCAAGCTCGACCCGCGCCAGCTCAAGCGCGCCCCAGTGATGCTGGTGGTAGAACTCACCGCCATCTTCACCACCGTGCTGTGCCTGCTGCCCGACAGCACGGTGCCCACCGGCGTCGCCGTGCAGATCGCCCTGTGGCTGTGGTTCACCGTGCTCTTCGCCAACTTCGCCGAAGCCCTCGCCGAGGGCCGCGGCAAGGCTCGCGCCGATAGCCTCAAGGCCGGCAACCAGGGCCTGACCGCGCGTCGTCGCACGGCGTCCGGCGGCTTCGAAGTGGTGGCGGCCACCGCTCTGCGCAAGGGTGATGTGGTACGGGTCGAAGCCGGCGAGATGATCCCCGGTGACGGTGAGGTGATCGAAGGCATCGCTGCGGTCAACGAAGCGGCCATTACCGGTGAATCCGCGCCGGTGATCCGCGAGTCCGGCGGTGATCGTTCGGCGGTCACCGGCAGCACCCGGCTGGTGTCCGACTGGCTGCTGGTGCGCATCACCACCAACCCCGGCGAATCGACCCTCGACCGCATGATCGCCCTGGTGGAAGGCGCCAAGCGGCAGAAGACCCCGAACGAGATCGCCCTCGACATCCTGCTGATCGGCCTGACCCTGATCTTCCTCGTCGTGGTGGTGACCCTGCAGCCGTTCGCCCACTTCGCTGGCGGCGCGATCCCGACGGTGTTCCTGGTCGCCCTGCTGGTGACCCTGATCCCCACCACCATCGGCGGCTTGCTCTCGGCCATCGGCATCGCCGGCATGGATCGCCTGGTGCGTCTCAACGTCATCGCTCGCTCCGGTCGTGCCGTGGAGGCCGCCGGCGACGTGCACGTGCTGATGCTCGACAAGACCGGCACCATCACCTTCGGCAACCGTCGTTGCAGTGCGGTCCACGCCGCCCCGGGCATTGCTCCGCGGGAGCTGGCCGAAGGTGCCTTGCTCGCCTCGCTGGCCGACGACACTGCCGAGGGCAAGTCCATCGTCGAGTACCTGCGCCAGTTGCATGACTTTGTCGAACCCGACGCCAGCCAGCTGGTGCCGGTGGCCTTCAGCGCCGAGACGCGCCTGTCCGGCGTCGACTTCGGCCCGCGTCGCTACCGCAAGGGCGCAGTGGATTCGCTGCTGGCCTTCGTCGGTATGCAGCGCCCGGACATGCCAGCACCGCTGGCCCGCGAAGTGGACAGGATCGCCCAGAGCGGCGGCACCCCGTTGCTGGTCTGCGTCGACAAGCGCCTGCTCGGCGTCATTCACCTCAAGGACGTGGTCAAGCCGGGCATCCGCGAGCGCTTCGCCGAACTGCGCAAGCTGGGTATCCGCACCGTCATGGTCACCGGCGACAACCCGCTGACCGCCGCCGCCATCGCCGCCGAGGCCGGTGTGGATGACGTGCTCGCCGAAGCAACCCCGGAGAAGAAACTGGCGCGCATCCGCCAGGAGCAGGACGACGGCCGCCTGGTCGCCATGTGCGGCGACGGCGCCAACGACGCTCCGGCGCTGGCCCAGGCTGATGTCGGCATGGCCATGAACGACGGCACCCAGGCAGCCCGCGAGGCGGCCAACATGGTCGATCTGGACAGCGACCCGACCAAGTTGCTGGACGTGGTCCAGGTCGGCAAGGAACTGCTGGTGACCCGTGGCGCCCTGACGACCTTCTCCATCGCCAACGACGTGGCCAAGTATTTCGCCATCCTCCCGGCGCTGTTCGCCGCGATCTACCCGCAACTGGGCGTGCTCAACCTGATGGGGCTGGCCAGCCCGCAGAGCGCCATCGTTTCGGCGATCGTGTTCAACGCCCTGATCATCGTCGTGCTGATTCCTCTGGCCCTGCGCGGGGTACGGGTCAAGGCGGCCAGTGCAGCCCATCTGCTGCGGCGCAACCTGCTGATCTATGGCCTTGGCGGCCTGCTGGTGCCGTTCGCCGGGATCAAGCTGATCGACCTGCTGCTCAACGCCCTGCAACTGGTTTGAATTGGAGGATATGAACATGACGACCCATCTTCGTCCGGCCCTGAGCCTGCTGTTGCTGATGACCCTGTTGACCGGCGTGGTCTATCCGCTGGCGGTCACCGGCATCGCCCAGGTGGCCTTCCCCGACCAGGCCAATGGCAGCCTGCTGCGCGACGACGCCGGCCAGGTGCGCGGCTCGCGCCTGATCGCCCAGCCGTTCAGTGGCGATGCCTGGTTCCAGTCGCGGCCGTCGGCCGGCGACTACGCCACGGTCTCCAGCGGTGCAAGCAACTTCGCCCCGAGCAACCCGGCCCTGGCCAAGCGTGTCGGCGACAGCGCCAGCGCGCTCTACAACCAGGCCGAGGGGCCGGTGCCGCTGGCACTGCTGACCACCTCTGGCAGCGGCCTCGATCCGCACCTGCCGCCGGCCGCGGTGATCTACCAGTTGCCGCGGGTGGCAACGGCACGACAAATCCCGCAGCAGACGTTGCAAGGACTGGTCGAGCAGTCCACCCTGCAACCGCTGGTGGGCCCGCCGGTGGTGAATATCCTGGCGTTGAACGCGGCCCTCGACCGTCTCGCCCCTCTGCCGAAATAAGGACATGACCTGACCATGAGTGATTCCCAGCGCGCCGATGCGTTGTTGGCCGAGCTGCCGCGCCAGGGGCGCGGCCGGCTCAAGGTGTTCCTCGGCGCGGCGCCGGGGGTGGGCAAGACCTACGCGATGCTGCAGGCCGCCCACACCCGTCTGCGTCACGGCGTGCGGGTGCTCGCGGGGGTGGTGGAGACCCACGGCCGCAGCGAGACCGAGGCCTTGCTCGGTGGCATCCCGCAGCAACCGCTGGTGCGCTCGGAATACCGTGGGGTGATGCTCGAAGAGATGGACCTGGACGGCCTGCTCAAGGCCGCCCCGGATCTGGCGCTGGTGGACGAACTGGCCCACAGCAATGCGCCGGGCAGCCGTCACAGCAAGCGTTGGCAGGATGTCCAGGAACTGCTGGCGGCGGGTATCGATGTCTACACCACGGTCAACGTCCAGCATCTGGAAAGCCTCAACGACCATGTGCGCGGGATCACCGGTGTGCAGGTACGCGAGACCCTGCCGGACTGGGTCCTGCAGGAAGCCTTCGAACTGGTATTGATCGACCTGCCGCCACGGGAACTGCTGGAGCGCTTGCGCGACGGCAAGGTCTACGTGCCAGAACAGGCACGGGCAGCGATCGATGCCTTCTTCACCCAGACCAATCTCACGGCCTTGCGCGAGCTGGCGATGCAGACTGCTGCGGCGCAGGTGGATGCCGATCTTGCCCATGGCTACCGCCGCCTCGGCCAGGACGCCCCGGCCCTGCGCGGGCGCCTGCTGGTGGGCGTGGACGGCGATGCCCAGGCCGAGCGCCTGGTACGTCACGCGAGCCGCGTTGCGCAGCGCCGTCACCTGCCGTGGAGCCTGGTGCATGTGGATAACGGCAAGTTGCGTGACGAAACCGCGCGGCAACGCCTGCAGGCGGCCCAGCAACTGGCCGAGCGCCTGGGCGGCGAGGTGGTGGTGCTGCGTGCCGGGGAAGTGGCGCGCACGCTGATCCAGCACGCCGCCGAGCGCCGCGCCAGCCTGGTGCTGGTGGGGCAGTCGCGGGATCGCCTGCGCCGGCGGCTGTTCGGCGCCGGGGTGGCGACGCGGCTGCTGCGCGAGGCCCATGGCCTGGAGATCAACGTCCTCGACCGCGACGAGCAACCGGAGCCGGCGCGGGCCGTGGCGTCCGGCGAATGGGTGTGGCGTCACTACGCCCTGGCGCTGGCGGCGACCCTGCTGGCCACCGGACTCGCCTGGGCGGTGGGGCGGGTCATGGACCTGCCGAACATTTCCCTGGTGTTCCTTGCCGCCGTGCTGCTGGTGGCGGTGCGCAGCAGCATCGGCCCGGCGCTGGCCTGCGCGGTGCTGTCGTTCCTCGCCTATGACTTCCTGTTTATCCCGCCGAGTTTTTCCTTCGCCATCCAGCGCGAGGAAGATGTGCTCACCTCGCTGTTCTTCCTGCTGATGGCGGTGCTCACCGGCAACCTCGCCGCGCGTCAGCGCCGGCAACTCAAGGCCTTGCGCGAGACCCAGGAACAGACTGGACAACTGCTCGAACTGAGCCGCCGCCTGACTGCCGCCACCGACCGCCAGGCGGTGCTCAGTGCCGCCGGCCAGCACCTGGAGAACTGGCCCGAGGTGCAGGCCTGCCTGCTCGACCGCGACGCTGAAGGGCGCCTGCAGGTGGCCTTCGGTGGCGACCTGCAATTCACCGACAACGAGCGTGCGGCGGCGCAATGGGCATGGCAGCACGACCAGGAAGCGGGGCAGGGCAGTGATACCTTGCCCAATGGCCGCTGGTGGTGGTGGCCGCTGTCGGTTGAAGAGGGACCGCTGGCGCTGCTGGGTGTGCGTGCCCGTGACGACGAAAGCCTGCCGGCGCAACGCCGACGCCTGCTCAAGTCGCTGAGCCAGCCGCTGGCCCAGGCCCTGGCCCGGGCGCGCCTGGCCGATCAGTTGGAAGCCGCACGCCTGCATGGCGAGACCGAGCAACTGCGCAGCGCCTTGCTCGCCTCGGTGTCCCACGACCTGCGCACGCCCCTGACCGCCATGCGCGGCAGCATCGACAGCCTGCTGGCCCTTGGCGATGCGATCCCCGCCGAAGACCGCCGCGAACTGCTGGAAGGCACCCGCGACGAAGCCGAGCGCCTCGACCGCTATATCCAGAACCTGCTGGACATGACCCGCCTCGGTCATGGCGGCCTCAAACTGGCGCGGGACTGGGTGGCGCCGGCGGATATCGTCGGCAGTGCGCTGAACCGCCTGCGCGTGGTGCTGGCGCCGTTGCAATTGCACACTGATGTGCCCGCCGAGCTGCCCTTGCTGTACGTGCATGCGGCGCTGATCGAGCAAGCGCTGATCAACGTGCTGGAAAATGCCGCGCGCTTCTCACCGGTCAACGGGCACCTGGAATTGCGCGTCGCTGTCGAGGGCGAGCTGCTGTGCTTTGCCGTCGCCGACGAAGGCCCGGGCATTGCCCCGGCGGATCGCGAACGCATCTTCGACATGTTCTACACCGCCGCCCGTGGTGATCGCGGCGGGCAGGGCACGGGTCTGGGCCTGGCCATCTGCCGCGGCATGATCGGCGCTCATGGCGGGCATATCCGCGTGGATGACGGCCTCGGTGGCCGCGGCACCTGCATCACACTATGCTTGCCGCTTCCGGCCCAACCCGAACTGGACAGCGAGACCCCATGAGCCAGACCGCGACCGTGCTGGTCGTCGACGACGAACCGCAGATCCGCAAATTCCTCCGCATCAGCCTGGTGTCCCAGGGTTACAAGGTGCTGGAGGCGGGGACCGGTACCGAAGGCCTGAGTCAGGCCGCGTTGTCCCGTCCCGACCTGGTGGTGCTCGACCTGGGCCTGCCGGACATGGATGGCCAGGACGTGCTGCGCGAGCTGCGGGAGTGGAGCGCGGTGCCGGTGATGGTGCTGTCGGTGCGGGCCAGTGAGGCGCAGAAGGTCCAGGCGCTGGATGGTGGAGCCAATGACTATGTGACCAAGCCGTTCGGTATCCAGGAGTTTCTCGCCCGGGTGCGCGCGCTGTTGCGCCAGGTGCCGCAGGCGACGGCGCCCGAGGCGGCGTTGAGCTTCGGTCCGCTGACCGTCGACCTGGCTTATCGGCGCGTACTGCTAAATGGCGAGGAAGTGGCGCTGACCCGCAAGGAATACGCGCTGCTGGCGCAACTGGCGCGGCACCCGGGGCGGGTGATTACCCAGCAGCAGTTGCTCAAGGACATCTGGGGGCCGACCCATGTGGATGACAGTCACTACCTGCGCATTGTTGTGGCGCATGTGCGGCAGAAGCTGGGGGACGATCCGACGGCACCGCGCTTCATCGTCACGGAGCCGGGGGTGGGGTATCGGTTGATCGGGCAGGATCCAGGCTAGTCTTCAGGGCCTCATGGCGGGGAACGCCCGCTCCCACAGGTTTTGCGTCGAGCCGGGATGCTGCGGCTGGTACCAGACCTTGTGGGAGCGGGCGTTGCCCGCGATGGAAGCGACGCGGATCCCAAGCCGGTCAGCGCTTCTCGCCTTCATGGTTATCCAGCGTATCCCGCGCAATCTCCCGCCCCAGCGCAATCAGCTCCGGCGCCTTGTAGAACTCGAAGAACCGGCACACGCGCTTCGGCACGTTGATCAGCACATCCGGTGGATATCCGGCGATCTTGTACTGCGCCAGGGACGTCTGCATCACCTCGAAGCTCTGGTTGATCAGGTCCAGCAAGGAGGCCGGCCCCACGTTGTCGACAATGAACGACCCGGTCGCCGAGCGGGGCGCGCCATCGCTTTCCGGGGCCGCCGATGGCTGCTGGGCCTTCGGGCTGGCGGCGTCCGCCAGCCACGGATTGGGTGCGGGTACCGGCTCGTTGGCCAGTTCCTGTTCCAGCACCAGCTCTTTCTCCAGCCCCAGCAGCGCCTCGGCCTGCTTGCGCCGGAACGGCAGATGCGAACCCAGCGAACTGATCAGGTTATCGAAGCGCAGCTTGAACGCCGCCGGCCGTTCGATCACCGGCAGCACGTATTGTTTCTGGTTGGTAGCGTTGAGGTTGACCGCGATGATCAGGTCGCAGTGACTGGACACCACCGGGATGATCGGCAGCGGATTGAGGATGCCGCCATCCACCAGGGTGCGGTTGCCCTGGACCACCGGGGTGAACAGGCTGGGGATCGCCGCCGAGGCGCGCATGGCCTGGTGCAGGCAGCCTTCCTGGAACCAGATTTCCTGTTGATTGGTCAGGTCGGTGGCCACTGCGGTATAGGGCATGCGCAACTGCTCGATATTGATCTCGCCGACGATCTTGCGGATCTGCCCGAAGACCTTTTCGCCGCGGATCGCGCCGAGGCGAAAGCTCACGTCTACCAGGCGCAGCACATCCAGGTAGTCCAGGCTCTCGATCCAGTTGCGATACTCGTCCAGCTTGCCGGCGGCGTAGATCCCGCCAATCACCGCACCCATGGAGCAGCCGGCGATGCAGGAAATCTCGTAGCCGCGCCGCTCGATTTCCTCGATCACGCCGATATGCGCATACCCCCGGGCACCGCCCGATCCCAACACCAGTGCCACGCGCTTTTTCATAAGGTCGACCCTTGTCCGATGCGTCGAGCATGCGCCTGTTCGCCGTCGCGCTTCAATCACCGTCGGGGCTGGGCTACGCTGATGATGGCACTTTTCCCGACGAGCGCCGTCGAAAGGGCCTACATGATTTTTTCTCTTTTCGAGGTAACACCGATGAAAGCCTGGATTGTTCTGCCCCTGATCGCTCTGGCCCTCACTGGCTGCGCGGGCAAGACGGCCTATCGCGACACCTGCGGTACCCAGCTCGACGCTGCCTGGAAGGAGCTCGACCTGGCCAAGGCCGAGGGGTTCGCCGGTACCGTGAGTTATTCCAAGGCCCTGTCGCTGCTGACCGGCGCCAAGACCCAGCAGCAGTTCGAAGCCTTCGAAGGCTGTGCCAAGAAAGCTGAAAAAGCCCGTTTCTATATCCGCGAATCCCGCGCAGGCCGTTGAGGAGTGAGATAGCGCCATGTCGAAGATGTTCGATCACGTAGTCGCCGAAGTACTGGGTCTTCAGGTGCGGTTGATGGCTTGCCAGGCGCGCCTGGCCGAGAACACTGACAGCGAGGCGCTGCACGACCTTCGCACCACGGTGCGCCGCTTGCGCA
Organism: Pseudomonas sp. Con_6; assembly: GCF_059379395.1. Lineage (NCBI taxonomy): Bacteria > Pseudomonadati > Pseudomonadota > Gammaproteobacteria > Pseudomonadales > Pseudomonadaceae > Pseudomonas > Pseudomonas sp. Con_6. The sequence goes on from NZ_CM182011.1 coordinate 2,312,919, forward strand.
GTTTGTTGCGGCCGTTGCGCGGCCTGCCCGGAGTCGATCAACTGGAGGCGGCGGCCAAAGCCATCGGCGACCTGACCACGCCGCTGCGTGATCGTGAGGTACTTGCCGAGCAACTGTTCGAACGCAAGCTTGACCAGGCGGCGCAACGTCGTCTGGCCGGTGAAGGGGTGATCTTCGCCTCGGTGGCGTCGAGCACGCAGATGCAGAAGCTGCTGGCAGTGATCGATGCCTTTCCCGGCTTCTTGCGGGCTATCCAGCACCAGGAACTGGTACCGGACCTTGGCAGGCGCATCGAGAAGCGCCTGGACAAGCAATGGAAGCAGATCGTCGAGGCGGTGCATGACCCGGCCCATGACCGGCATCGCCTGCGCCTGCTGATCAAGCGAGCGCGCTATGGCGCCGAGGCTTATCCGCAACTGAGCCGGATCAAGGCGTCGATGCGCGATGAGCTGAAGCGGGCGCAGGATGATCTCGGGCATTGGCATGATCTGTTGCAGTGGCTGACCCAGGCCGAGAAACAGGCGGACCTGGCGACGCTGGTGACCGACTGGAAGCGGCAGTTGGTGGAGGCTGAGCAGAAGTCGGACAAGACCTTGGCGAAGCTGCTCAAGCACATCGATAAGCGATAGCCTTTGGGGGATGGCAAAGCGGTCCCGAACTTGGCACTTATGCGGCCTGCCGGCCTCGAGTTGTCCTCTTAAGATCGTAGGACTTTTCCGCAGGACGAGGTCCGCATGAATTTTTCCCAACTGCTCACCGCCGTTCGCCAGCGTCCGCAAGAGGTGGTGATTCCCGCTGAATGGGCGCAGGGCCGTGCCTGTTTCGGCGGCCTGATGGCGGCCCTGGTCTATGAGGCCATGCACGCCCGGGTGTCCCCGGCGCGTCCGGTGCGTTCCCTTGCGATCACTTTCGTCGGCCCCGCCGAGCCGAACGTGCCGATCAGTTTCGAAGTGGAGCTGCTGCGCGAGGGCAATTCGGTCAGCTCGCTGCTGGGCCGCGCGATCCAGAATGGCCAGACCGTGACCCTGGTCCAGGGCAGCTTTGGCGCCGGGCGCAACTCGGTGATCGACGTACCGGCACTGCCAGCAGTGGAGATGAAGAGCCTGGAGGAATCCAGCCCGGAGCTGCCGTTCATTCCCGGTGTCACCCCGGAATACACGCGCTTCCTGGCCATGCGCTGGGGTATCGGCAACCTGCCGTTCACCAACAAGCCGGGGCGAAAGATGGGCGGTTGGGTGCGCTTGCGCAATCCGGTGGAAGAGCCGGTGACCGAGGCACATCTGCTGGCCCTGACCGATGCCTGGCCGCCAGCGGTGCTGCCATATCTGAACAAGCCGGCAGCGGGCAGCACCCTGACCTGGACCATCGAGTTCGTCCAGCCGGTGGCCAGCCTCAGTACCCTGGACTGGTGCCAGTACTGCGCCGAGATCGAGCATGCCCGCGATGGTTACGGGCACACCGCAGCGGGCATGTGGAATGCCGCCGGCGAGTTGCTGGCGATCAGCCGGCAGACGGTGACGGTGTTCGCCTGAGCCTCAATGATGCCGGTGGCGTTCGCGCCAGGCGCGCCACCAGGCACCGCTGAACAGGAAGCGCGGGAAGGTGATGAACTGTTCGGTGAGCAGGCGCTTCACCGCATCGTGACGGTCGCTGAACGGCTCCGGCTGTTCGGCTTCCAGGCGATGGCCGTGCTTCTGCAGGACCAGCCCGGCGATCAAGCCGATCACGCCCACGGCGATCTCGCCCAGATCCAGCCCGAACAGCCCCGACAGCACCAGCAGCGCACCGACGATGAACAGCGGTACGGCGATCAGGTGCAGCACCAGGTTGGTCGGGTTGCGGTGGTTGTTGGGGTAGCCACGCCACTGCCAGGCGGGGAGGTTGGGCAGGCGTTTGTTCATGGGCGGACTCCTCGGACTTTTCGACAACGTATGTCTGAAGAGTAGTAGCGCGGTGTAGGTGGGGCCAATTGAGGGGATTGATCGGGGGGATAGGTGTTTCAGTGGCGGTTTCATCGCGGGCAACGCCCGCTCCCAATCAATGTCCGCGTACACCGCCGAACCCTGTGGGAGCAGGCGTTGCCCGCGATGAGGCCCTGAAGGACTCTAGAGCTTCAACTGCCCGATCACCTTGTTCAGTTCCCCGGCCAGGGTCGCCAGCTCACTGCTGGTAGTCGCCGAAGACACCGTCTGCTGCACCGTATCCTCGGTCACATCACGAATGCTCACTACCGCCCGGTTCATCTCCTCCGCCACCTGGCTCTGCTGCTCGGCAGCCACGGCGATCTGCGTATTGCTCTCGCGCATCTGCGCCACCGCGGCGGTGATCTCTGCCAAAGCCTCCCCGGCTTCCTGGGCCTGTTTCACGCAATCGTCGGCCTTGAATGAGCTTTCGGTCATGAACTCCACGGCATCCTTGGTACCGGCCTGCAGCGCGGACACCATCTCGGTGATTTCGTCGGTGGACGTCTGCACGCGTTTGGCCAGGTTGCGTACCTCGTCGGCGACCACGGCGAAACCGCGACCCAGGTCACCGGCGCGGGCGGCTTCGATGGCTGCGTTGAGGGCGAGCAGGTTGGTCTGTTCGGCAATGCTGTGGATCACATTGACCACGCCATTGATCTTCTGGCTGTCGTCGGCCAACTGGCGAATCATTTCGGCGGTCTGCTGCACGCCGCTGGACAGTCCGGCGATCGAGGTCTGCACCCGGCTGACCACGTCCTTGCCACTGCCGGCCAGGCTGTCGGCGGTCTGCGACAGGTCGCGGGTGGCGCCGGCATGCTGGGCGATGTGGTAGACGGTGGCGGACATCTCGTTGATCGCCGTCGCCGCCTGGTCGGTCTCGCTCTGCTGGCCGAGCATGCCCTGGCGTACGTCGCTCATGCTCGCGGCCAGGCGTGCGGCGCCGGAGTCCAGTTGTGCGGCGGTCACTGCAACCGTGTTGACCACCCGGTGGTAGGTGGTCTGCATGGCGTTGAAGGCGCTGGCCATCTGGCCCACTTCGTCACCGCAGGACAGTGGCACCCGCGCCGACAGGTCGCCGGTCTTCTCCACATGCAGGATCACATCCTTGAGGGTGTTGAGCTGGGCCAGCAGGAAGCGGATCAGCAACTGCGAAGCACACAGCATGGCCAGCATCAGGATCAGCACGCATACCGCGTAGTTGCCGAAGCGGTCGCTGTAGACCTGCATGAAGCTGGGCGACGGTGCCACCACGGCGATCCGCTGGCCATCGCGGCTGATCACCTGGGCACCGGCCAGCGGCGCCTCGCCGAAGAGTGCATAGGGTTCCAGGCTGACCCAGCCGCTGGCATTGGTCACGCTGGCCAGCGGCTGGCCCTGGTAGCTGGGTGTCTGGCCGGGGGCGAAGGCAAGGATATGCGCGGCTTGCGGCAGCGCCTGCCCGGCGGGCCAGGCGGCCAGCAGGCGGGCTTCGGCGACGGCGCGGTCACGGGCCTCGTCGACGCGCGCCTGCTGTTCGAGGAAGACCGCGTAGAGCACCAGGAACAGCGTGGTGACGAAGGCCACTGCGTTGACAGCCCAGAACTTGTACTTCAGGGAAATGTTGCTAAGCCAGGCACCCATGGTAGGTCTTCTCTGAATTAAGCGTTTAAGCGGAAAGTTTTTTGGCAAGGTGCCAGCATTCTGGTCGACAAATCAGCCGTAAATCTTGATATGTGTCAAGCCAGCTCCGGGAGGTTGAAGAAGCGTCGCGCACACAGGGTTGTATGTGCTGCCAGCTGTTCCTCGGACTCGCCGCGATGGCGGGCCACTTCACGCAATACTTCCGGCAAGTATGCCGGCTCATTGCGACCGTTCTTCGGTTTTGGCCGCAGGCTGCGCGGCAGCAGGTAGGGCGCATCGCTTTCCAGCATCAGTCGGCCTTCGGGGATATTGCCGACCAGGCCGTGCAGGTGGGTGCCGCGGCGCTCGTCGCAGATCCAGCCGGTGATGCCGATGTGCAGGTCGAGGTCGAGATAGCCGAACAGCGCCTCGCGTTCGCCGGTGAAGCAGTGCACCACGGCGGCGGTCAGGTGATCGCGGTAGTCCTTGAGGATATGCAGCAGGCGTTCGCTGGCGTCGCGTTCGTGGAGGAACACCGGCATCTGCAGTTCCACGGCCAGCGCCAATTGCTCTTCCAGGGCCTTTTCCTGTTGCGGGCGGGGCGAGAAGTCGCGGTTGAAATCCAGGCCGCATTCGCCCACGGCCTGCACTCGCGGTTGCTCCAGCAGGGCGCGCAGGTTGCGCGGGCTGTCGACGTTCCATTGGCTGGCGTCGTGGGGGTGCACGCCGGCGGTGGCGAACAGGCGCTGGCCGCTCTCGTCCAGGCGTTGGCACAGTTCAAGTGCTTCCTCGCTGCCTGCCAGGCTGGTGCCGGTCAGGAGCATCTGCCGCACCCCGGCGGCTTCGGCGCGGTCGAGCACGTCCTGGTGGATGCCGGCGAAACTGGCGTTGGTCAGATTGACGCCGATGTCGATGAGTTGCATGGTGCTACCTCGGAATTCGCGGCCAAATAGCCATTACTTGGCCGAAAAATAACAACAAACACAAGAACTTCAACGAGTTGTCGTGGTCATTTGCGGTCAATTGTCACGCGGCTGCTGCAGAGTATGACGCCACGCACGCCATCACGGCCTGTTACTGGAGACCGGATGACCCGAATCCTGCTGCTGATCCTGCTGTTTGCCGGGCTGCTCTTTATGGGGCCGGCCAACGCGCGCCTGGCCGGACCGCCGCAGGTGGTCAGCAGCGGCAAGGACCGCGACCTGGCGCAGATCCGCGCCAGCCGCGAGCTGCGGGTGCTGGTCAACCAGAGTCGCAACAGTTCCGGCGAAGTGAAGGGGCAGCCCTATGGTGTGGAGTATTACCGCCTGCGCGCCTTCGAGCACTACCTCAATGGCCGCGCCCGCGACGGACAGGAAATCCGCCTGAAGCTGATTCCCAAGGCCAAGGAGCAGTTGATCGCCGCCCTGCAGCGCGGCGAGGGCGACCTGGTGGCACCGGGGGAACTGCTCGATCCGCCCTCGACCCGTGGCGTCAGCGCCAGCGATCCGGTGCTGGAACGGGTGCCGCTGGTGCTGGTGGGCCGTCGTGGCGAACGCACCTTCAGCCGTGTCGAGCAACTGTCCGGGCATACCCTGGCCTTGCCGGCCGGTAGCGCCGCCGCCGACACCCTGCACGAGATCAACCAGAAGCTGGCGTTGCGCAAGCATGCGCCGATCAAGATCGAATGGATCGACCCGAGCCTGGCGGTCGAGGACGTATTGGAGATGGTCCAGGGCGGCATCCTGCCGTTGACCGTGGTCGAACAGCCGATCGCCGAGCGCTGGCACAAGGTCATGCCCAAGCTCAACATCCAGCGCAAGGTCACCCTGAGCGAGCCGGAGTCGACCCATTGGTACATGCGGCGCGAGGCGGTGATGCTGCACGCCAGCGTCGACCGTTTCCTCCAGAATTACCGCGCGCCTGAGGACCAGGACGTGGCGTTCGAGCGCATCTATCGGCGCCTGTACAAAGTTCACTATCCGCTGGCCAGGGCTAACCGGCAGCGCCTGGACAAGCTGCGTCCGGTGCTGCAGCGGCATGCCGAGGCGCAGAAGCTCGACTGGCTCAACCTGGCCGCGCTGGCCTTCAAGGAGTCCTCGCTGAACCCGGCTGCCCGGGGAGCGGGTGGTGCCCATGGGCTGATGCAGATCACCCCGAGCGCGGCGCAGCGGGTCGGGGTCGGCAATATCAACAACGTCGACGGCAATGTCGAGGCCAGCGCCCGCTACCTGGCGCTGATCCGGCGCAAGTTCTTTTCCAGCAACAAGCTCAACGAGCGCGAGCGCATGGCCTTCGTGCTGGCGGCCTACAACCTCGGCCCGGAGCGGGTCCAGGCGATGCGCGGGGAGGCGCGGCGGCGCGGGCTGAATCCGAACCAGTGGTTCTTCCAGGTCGAGCGCGTGGCCCTGGAGCAGGTGGGAATGGGGCCGGTCAGCTATGTTAATAGCGTCAACAAGTACTTCCTGGCCTTCGACCGGGAGCGGGAGACGTTGGAGTCCTCCCGAAGCGACAAGGTGAAGGGTCGTAAATAATCCAGTTATTCGATCTTTATGATGGATTAATTGCGATTTTCATATTGAATAATATGATTATTATGGCGCCAACAAACACATCACACCTTGTAAGGAACACAGCATGAACGCCATCCACTCCGTAATGACCACCCGCGCCGGCTGGGGTATCACCGTCCTGCGCCTCATCGTCGGCATCATCTTCATGGCCCACGGCGCGCAGAAGCTCTTCGGCATGTTCGGCGGCTACGGTCTGGCCGGCACCGCGCAGTACATGGAAAGCATCGGCCTGGCTCCCGGCATGCTGATGGCGACCTTGTCAGGTGGCGCGGAATTCTTCGGCGGCCTGGCCCTGTTCATCGGCTTGCTGGCACGGCCGGCGGCGCTGGCGCTTATCGGGCTGCTGGTGGTGGCGATCTTCTCGGTGCACATCGGCAACGGCCTGTTCATGCAGAACAACGGCTACGAGTTCGCCCTGGCCCTGCTGGGTGGTGCGGTGGCGGTGCTGATCGAGGGGGCTGGCCGGGCTTCGCTGGATGGGGCAATTTCGAAAAGTTGAAGACAATCAAAGGGCCTGCAATGCAGGCCCTTTGTCATTGGTCGTGTTGACAGTCTGTGAGGGGCTTCTCTAGGATGCCCACCTGCGCCGATTTAAACAGCTACTTGCGGGGCGCGGGAGAGCCCTTCGAGGTGATCCGAATACCGCTAAAACGCTGGTTCGGTGATGCCTCCCACCGCAGCCCAGCGGGATCTGCGAGGCGGAGAATATGAACTCCATGAGTTGCCCACGTTCCAGTGTCTGTCTGACCCCCCTGCCTTCCAGCCAGTCGGCGCGCACCCCGCGCGTGCTGCTGAGCGGCCCGCACCAACCGACCCTCGTCCGCTTCCTCGATGGCTGGCCTCGCCGCAAGGGCCGCGCCACGGCTTTGTTGATCCAGTTCGTCGACCTTGGGACTTCGCTGGCGGAGTTCGCCGACGACCGTTTCGACCTGGCGGTGGTGCAGGCGCCCGGCAAGGAGCAAGCGGCCGAGGTGATCGGGCAGTTGACCCGGATTGCGCGGCAGGGGCTCATTACCCGCGCTTGAGCTTGACGGCCTGTCGCTGGCTTGCCAGCGATAGGCCGTCTGATCAGTGCGGATAACTGATGCTGTTCACATACCAGGTTGCTTCCCCGGTCGGCGTCTGCACCACCACCTCGTCATCCTTCTCTTTCTTCAACAGCGCCCGCGCCATGGGCGAATCCACCGAGATGTAGTCGTTGCGTCCATAGATCTCGTCATAGCCGACGATGCGAAACTTCATCGTCTCGCCATCCTCGTTCTCGATCTCAACCCAGGCGCCGAAGAACACCCGGCCTTCCTGCTCCGCCCCGTAGTCCACCACCTTGACGTCTTCCAAGCGCTTGCGCAGGTAGCGCACGCGGCGGTCGATTTCGCGCAGCAGCTTTTTGTTGTACTGGTAGTCGGCGTTCTCGCTGCGATCGCCCAGTGAGGCGGCCCAGGCGACTTTCTGGGTGATCTCCGGCCGGTACACGCGCCAGAGATGATCCAGTTCCGCCTTCAGTGCCTCGTGACCCTCGCGGGTGATGATGTTGGTAGCCAATGCCTTCTCCTGGGCGGACCTTGCGTCAGGGGCAAGAGAGTACCGCGTGCTCAGCCTTCGCGCAGCACCGCCAACGGGCTGGCATTCAACGCGCGGCGGGTGCCGAGCACGCCGGCACCGCCCACCAGCACCGCTCCGGCCACCGGCAGCATCAGCAGCCACGGGTGCGGCGCCCAGTCCAGGTCGAAGGCATAGCGGTACAGCACCCAGGTAATCAGCTCGCACCCGATGGCGGCGAGCACCCCGCTGGCCGCGCCGAGCAGGCCGAACTCGATGCGCCGCGCCTTGACCAGCAACACCCGTCCGGCGCCGAGGGCGCGGAGCAGGGCGCCTTGGCGGATGCGTTCGTCGAGGGTCGCCTGCAACCCGGCGAACAGCACCGCCAGGCCCGCGGCGAGGACGAACAGCAACACGTACTGCACCGCGAGGGTGACCTGGGCGAGGATGCTACGCAATTGCTCGAGCAGGGCATCGACCTGGAGGATGGTCGCCGCCGGGAAGGCCCGCGACAGCGCGATGATCGGCTGATCGTTGCCCGGCGCCAGGTAGAAGCTGGTCAGGTAGGTGGCCGGCAGGCCCTGCAGGGTGCCGGGCTGGAAGATCATGTAGAAGTTCGGCTGGAAGCTGTCCCAGTTGACCGTGCGCAGGCTGCTGACCACGGCTTCGCGCTGTTCGCCGCCGATGACGAAGGTCAGGCGGTCGCCGAGCTTGAGCTTGAGGCTTTCCGCCAGCTTCGCTTCCACCGAGACGCCAGGAATGTCATTGCTCGGCGGTGGCACTTGCCACCACTGGCCGGCGCTGAGGGCGTTGCCTTCCGGCAGTTCGGCGGCCCAGGTCAGGCTCAGGTCGCGCTGCACGGCGCGGTCGCCGGCGGAGTCCTTGGTGACCATTTGCTGCACCGCCTCGCCGTTGATCTGGGTGAGGCGTCCTGGCACCACCGGGTACAGCGGCGCGGCATGGGTGGAGAACGCATCGAGTTGCTTGGAGAAGTTCGCTTTATCGTCCGGGAGGATGTTCAGCGCGAAGTAGTTCGGTGCATCGGCCGGCAACTGGTTGTGCCAGGTATCCAGCAGCTCGATGCGCAGCAGGGTGATCAGGCCCATGGCCAGTAGGATCAGGCCGAAGGCCAGGGATTGTCCGGCGGCGGCCAGCGGATGACGGAGCAACTGGCCCAGGCCGAGGCGCCAGGGCAGGGGAGCGCCGGCCAGCATCCGCCGCAGGCTGCGCAGGCCGATCAGCAACAGGCCGCCGAGCAACAGCGCGGCGATCAGGCCGCCACCGAGCAGGGCGAAAGTCAGCAGCAGGTCAAGGCTCAGGCGCCACATGATCAGGCCCAGGGCGAGGATCGCCGCGCCGTATACCAGCCAACTGCTCGGAGGTACCGGCAGCAGGTCGCGGCGCAATACCCTCAATGGCGGTACCCGGCCCAGTGCAGCCAGTGGCGGCAGGGCGAAGCCGGCCAGAGCCACCAGGCCGGTGGCGATTCCGGCCAGCGCCGGAGCTACGCCACCATCTGGAATTTCGGCTGGCAGCAGACCGTCGAGCAGGGCGAACAGTCCCAACTGTGCCAGCCAGCCGAGCAGGGCGCCGGCCAGGGCGGCGAGGCTGCCGAGAATCGCCAGTTGCAAACAGAAGAGGGTCAGCGCCTGGCGCCTCGACAGGCCCAGGCAGCGCAGCAGCGCGCTGGCATCGAAGCGGCGCACCGCGAAGCGGCTGGCAGACAGTGCCACCGCCACACCGGCCAGCAGCACCGCCACCAGGCTGGCCATGTTCAGATAGCGCTCGGCCTTGCCCAAGGCGCCGCCGATCTGCTGGTTGCCGTCGCGGGCATCGCGGATGCGCTGGTTGGGAGCGAGGCTTTTATCGAGGAACTGGCGGTAGTCGGCGAGGACCAGGGCGTCACCGCGCCACAGCTCGCGGTAGGTCACCCGGCTGCCGGGCTGGACCACGCCGGTGGCGTCGAGGTCGGCGAGGTTGATCATCACCCGCGGGGTGAGGCTGTAGAAGTTGCCGGCGCGGTCCGGCTCGTAGGTCAGCACCCGGCTCAGGCGCAGGGTCTTCATGCCGACGTCGACGCTGTCGCCGATCTTCAGGTTGAGAGCCGCCAGCAAGCGCGATTCGACCCAGGCTTCACCCGGCGCAGGTCCGCCACCGACGGTTTCGGCACCATAGGGCTCGCCGGCACTGCGCAGTTCGCCGCGCAGCGGATAAGCCGCGTCGGCGGCCTTGACGCTGGAGAGCTGGATGCCATTGTCGGTAGCGATCACGCTGGAGAACTCCACCACCTGGGCATGGGCCAGGCCCAGGTCTTTGCCGCGTTGCACCTGCTCGGCGCTGGCCGGCGAGCTGCCCTGCAACACCAGGTCGGCGCCGAGGAACTCAGTGGCACGCAGGAGCATGGCGCCGTTGAGGCGGGCGCCGAAGTAACCGATCGCAGTACTCGCCGCCACGGCCACCAGCAGGCCGAAGAACAGCACGCGCAATTCGCCGGCGCGGGCATCGCGCAGCAACTGGCGTATGGCGAGGGTGAGCAGGCGAAGCAGGGACAGGTGTGCCATCTAGGGCTCCATCGGGCTGACCATATGACCCGCGTCCAGGCGGATCTGCCGGCGGCAGCGGCGCGCCAGGCGTTCGTCGTGGGTCACCAGGACCAGGGTGGTGCCGCGTTCCTTGTTCAGTTCGAACAACAGGTCACTGATGCGCTCGCCGGTGTGGCTGTCGAGGTTGCCGGTGGGCTCGTCGGCGAACAGCACGTCGGGCTCGGCGGCAAAGGCGCGGGCGATGGCCACGCGCTGCTGCTCGCCACCGGAAAGCTGGCGTGGCGAATGGCTCAGGCGCTGGCCCAGACCGACCCGCTCCAGCAGGGTGCGCGCGTGTTCGCGGGCGTCGCGGCGGCCATCCAGCTCCAGTGGCAGCATGACGTTTTCCAGGGCGTTGAGGCTGTCGAGCAACTGGAACGACTGGAACACGAAGCCGACATGCTCCGCGCGGACCTTGGCTCGTTGGTCTTCGTCCAGCGGGCCGAGGTCGTGGCCGGCCAGGGTCACCGCACCGGCGCTGGGCTGGTCGAGACCGGCGAGCAGGCCAAGGAGGGTGGACTTGCCGGAACCCGAGGCGCCGATGATTGCCAGACTGTCGCCTTCCTGCAGTTCCAGGGACAGTTCGTGGAGGATGGTCAGGTTGCCTTCCGCGCTGGGAACCACTTTGCTAAGGTTCCGCGCAATGAGAATGCTGGGGCCCATGGAGAATCCGATGCGAGTGTGGTTATTGAGTGCTGGCCTGGCCTTGCTGTGCATGGCGCAGAACGCAGCGGCGGGTACGGTGTTGATCGTCGGCGATAGTATCAGCGCCGCTTTTGGCCTGGATACCCGCCAGGGTTGGGTTGCCTTGCTGGAAAAGCGGCTCAGGGACGAGGGTTTCGATGACAAGGTGGTCAATGCCTCGGTCAGCGGCGACACCAGTGCCGGTGGCCAGGCGCGGCTGCCGGCGCTGCTTTCCGCGCACAAGCCTAGCCTGGTGGTGCTTGAACTGGGCGGCAATGATGGCCTGCGGGGGCAGCTTCCTGCGCAATTGCAACAAAATCTTGCCTCGATGATCGACAAGTCCCGTGCGGCCGGGGCCAAGGTGCTGCTGCTGGGCATGCAACTGCCGCCGAACTACGGCGCGCGCTATACGAAAGCGTTCGCTCAGGTCTATTCCGATCTTGCCAGGGATAAAAACGTTCCCTTGGTGCCGTTCTTCCTCGAAGGCATCGGTGGTCATCCCGAGCTGATGCAAGCCGATGGTATCCATCCGGCGCAAGGGGCTCAGGGGCAGTTGCTGGAAAATGCCTGGCCGGCAATCAAACCGCTGCTTTGACGCTTTTATAGTGACCGGCTTTCGGCTAATGTTGCGCCCCCGATTTGGAGCCCCCGATGCCGCGTCCCGCCTGGTCCCTGTATGCCTATCAATTGATCGAGCCCGATGAGCAGCTCGACCTGTTCGCCTGTCAGGAGATCCGCGTCCATCTGGTAGCCCGTCAGCTCGAACTGGGTGGTTCGGCCGACCGTACGCTTTGCGGCACCCTGCTGCCGGCGCAGCCGCGCTGGTCCGGGGTGCCGAGCAACGTCTACCGTGACCGCCGCCTGTGCCCGCTGTGCCGGGCTATCCTGGAAGCCCAGCGTAAAGGTACAAGGCCGGTCTGGCCTGAGCTTTAAGTATCAAGGCCGCCTGGCAGCCCTGTATGCCGAATTTTCCTACAGCGGTGTACAATCGCTGTCTTCACCCCGAATTTGCGAAGGATTTCCCGGATGTTGCCGCGCTTGCCCGCCGTCACCCGTTGCCTGTCCCTGGCCGCCGCCCTGATCGCGGCCGGTCCCGTTGCTGCGCTGGAGTTTCCCCTGCCGCCGCCAGGCGAAGACATCATTGGCCAGGTCCAGGTGATCAAGGCCAAGTACGAGGACACCTTCGCCGACATCGGCACCGCCGGTGACCTGGGCTACCTGGAAATGGTCGCCGCCAACCCGGGCGTAGACCCGTGGCTGCCGGGCGCCGGCACCGAGATCATCCTGCCGACCCGGTTCATCCTGCCGCCGGGCCCGCGTGAAGGCATCGTCATCAACCTCGCCGAGTACCGCATGTACTACTACCCGAAAGGCGAGAACGTGGTGCACACCTACCCGCTGGGTATCGGCCGTGAAGGCTGGGGTTCGCCGATCGCAGCGACCAAGGTCACGGCCAAGACGCCGAACCCGACCTGGACCCCGCCGGCCTCGATCAAGGCCGAGCACGCTGCCGACGGCGATCCGCTGCCGAACGTGGTACCGGCCGGTCCGGACAACCCGCTGGGCCCGTTCAAGTTCACCTTGGGCGTGCCGGGCTACCTGATCCACGGTTCAAACAAGAAGTTCGGCATCGGCATGCGCACCAGCCACGGCTGCTTCCGCATGTTCAACAACAACGTGCTGGAGCTGGCGAAGATGGCGCCGGTCGGCACGCCAGTGCGGATCATCAACGAGCCTTACAAGTTCGGTGTCAGTGGTGGCAAGATCTACCTGGAAGCGCACACGCCTCTGGACGACAAGGGCGATCCTTCGGTGGTGGACAAGCACACCGCGGTGATCAACGCGCTGCTCAAGCGTGAAGACCTGGCCAACAACGTGCAGATGAACTGGGACATGGTGCGCGATGTGGTTGCGGCCGAAGATGGCATGCCGGTAGAGATCGCCGTGCCCATGGCGCCTGGTGGCAATGTGCCAATCATTTCCAGCAATCCTTATCAGCAACAGTAAGCGTCAGGCTTCAAAGAAAGAGCAGTCCTCAGGGGCTGCTTTTTTATTGCCGGCGGGAATCAGCGCTACGGTGCTCTTGTGGTGCGCCAGCGAATCTATCCGTTTGCATCTAGCGCCCAATAAAAAAGCCGACCCACAAGTGGGTCGGCTTCAAATAACAATCCCGAGGGATTATTACTTGCGGCTGGCTTTTTCCAGCATGCGCAGAGCGCGCTCGTTGGCTTCGTCAGCGGTCTGCTGAGCTTTCTGAGCGGCAGCCAGAGCGTCGTCGGCTTTGCGATACGCTTCGTCGGCACGAGCTTGTGCACGAGCTGCTGCGTCTTCGGTAGCAGTCAGACGAGCTTCGGTTTCTTTGGATACGCTGCTGCAACCGGTAGCCAGAACTGCGGCCAGAGCCAGAGCAGAGAATTTCAGAACGTTGTTCATCGTGTTCCCCTTCAAGGACTTTCTATTAAATAGCCATCTCTCAACAAAGAGAAACTGGCCGGCGTACATAGTACCCATTACTTGTAGTAAGTAAACTGACGGAGCGCAAGAATTGGAAAAAAAATGCCTCGTCACCCCGCTTGACAGGGGATGTGTACGAAAACCGTGCGTTTCGCGCCTCTGCTAGTGTAACGCGTTCTTGTAAAAGTACTTTTTGTTGAACTAAAGGTGACTTTTAGTGTCAAGTTGCGTCACAACAAACGGATCATCCGGTTGCTGTTCGTGACGTTGCCCAAGGCAACGTGTGCAGGCCCCGGGCGGGAAATTTTCCGACCGGTACCTTGAGCATCCGGGCAAGGGGCGCCTACTATTTGTAACGTGCTCAGTTGCCCAGAGAACGAGCAGGCTTTTCTCGCTGTCCAAAGGGGCACGGGGTGGCGTAGAGGTTCCTTCGCCGGACAAACATCGGTTAAGGTAGGGTTTTGTTACAAAACCCGCGAGGAGTAGTGATGAGCGAGGCGTTGTCCATCCACCATGACCAGGCTGGTCATCAATTCGAGACCAACGTGGACGGTCATCGTGCTTACCTGACGTACATGGACCTGGGTAAGCAGACCCTGGATATCTATCGCACCTTCGTGCCGAACGCCCTGCGCGGTCGCGGCATTGCTGCGGCACTCACCGAACGGGCGCTGGCCTACGCCGAAGAGCGCGGCTACACCGTCATTCCTTCCTGCTCCTATGTCGAACGCTACATGGAGCGGCACCAGAAGCACTCTTCCAGCGTCTGAACCTCGGGAGCCCGCGCCGCCGATCACCGCGAGCATCTTCCAGACACGAAAACGCCGGGCCTATGCCCGGCGTTTTCGTTGGTTCCGCTATCAGCCGCGGTTGCGCTGAGGCAGCACGTCCTTGAGCTTGTTGCGCATGCTGCGCAGGGTGTTGGCGGTAGCGTCCCAGTCTATGCAGGCGTCGGTGATGGACACACCGTACTGCAACTGGTCGAGATCCTTGGGAATCGACTGCGCCCCCCAGTTCAGGTGGCTTTCCACCATGAGGCCGATGATCGACTGGTTGCCTTCGAGGATCTGGTTGGCGACGTTCTCCATCACCAGCGGCTGCAGGGCCGGGTCCTTGTTGGAGTTGGCGTGGCTGCAGTCGACCATGATGTTCGGTTTGATCTTGGCCTTGTTCAGTGCCTGCTCGCACAGGGCGACGCTGACCGAGTCATAGTTCGGCTTGCCGTTGCCGCCGCGCAGGACCACGTGACCGTAGGCGTTGCCCTTGGTGGTGACGATGGACACGCCGCCTTCCTGGTTGATGCCGAGGAAGCGATGCGGGCTGGAGACCGATTGCAGGGCGTTGATGGCCACGGTCAGGCCGCCGTCGGTGCCGTTCTTGAAACCGACCGCCGAGGACAGGCCGGAAGCCATTTCGCGGTGGGTCTGGGATTCGGTGGTGCGGGCGCCGATGGCCGACCAGCTGATCAGGTCCTGCAGGTACTGCGGGGAGATCGGGTCGAGGGCTTCGGTGGCGGTGGGCAGGCCCATTTCTGCCAGGTCCAGAAGCAGTTGGCGACCGATGTGCAGGCCGTCCTGGATCTTGAACGAGTCATCCAGGTACGGGTCGTTGATCAGGCCTTTCCAGCCGACGGTGGTCCGCGGTTTCTCGAAGTAGACGCGCATCACCAGGTACAGGGTGTCGGAGACTTCCGCGGCGAGCACCTTGAGGCGCTCGGCGTATTCATGGGCGGCCTTGATGTCATGGATGGAGCAGGGGCCGACCACGACGAACAGGCGATGATCCTTGCCGTCGAGGATATTGCGCACCACTTCACGGCCCGCGGTCACGGTCTGAAGCGCGGTGGCGCTGAGTGGAATCTCCTTCTTGAGCTGATCTGGCGTGATCAGGGTCTCGTTGGAGGCAACGTTTAGGTCGTCGATCGGTAAATCAGCCATCGTGTTACTCGTCAGGTCACGGATGCCGGCCGCCAGCGATCCCCGTGCGGCGGAGCAGCATGATTGAGCTCAGCGGGGAGCGGAACCTTAGCGCGTAAAGCCTTTGTTCGACAATGGGTAAACGCCTGAATGCGCGGCGGTTCGGGCCTTTGGGAGCGGGTTTTGCGACTAAAGTGGCTACGGGCATAATCAGGCGATGGTTTTTTGCAGCGGGGGTCTGCGCCTGCGCGCTGCAGGAGCGTGGCTTGCCCGCGAAGGGCTGCAAGGCAGCCCCAATTGATGGAGAAACAGATGAACAAAGGCCTGGGCGACAAACTGGTAGTGGCAATTTCCTCGCGAGCGCTGTTCGACCTGAGCGAGAGCCATCGGCTGTTCCTCGCCGAGGGCGTCGACGCTTATCGCCAGTACCAGATCGAGCATGAAGACGAACACCTGGCCCCCGGCGATGCGTTCCTGCTGGTGGAAAAGCTGCTGGGCCTGAACGAGGTGCTCGGCCAGCCGCGGGTCGAGGTGGTGCTGGTCTCGCGTAACAGCGCCGACACCGGCCTGCGCGTGTTCAACTCCATCGAGCACTACGGCCTGGGCATCTCCCGCGCGGCCTTCGTCGGCGGGCGCAGCCCCTATCCATACCTGGCGGCATTCGGCTGCCACCTGTTCCTCTCCACTGACGCGGGCGACGTGCGCAGCGCCCTCGACGCCGGTTTCGCCGCCGCCACCATTCTTTCCGGCGGCGCCCGCCGTGAAGCCACCGACGAACTGCGCATCGCCTTCGATGGCGATGCGGTGCTGTTTTCCGATGAGTCCGAGCGGGTCTACCAGTTGGGTGGCCTGGAAGCCTTCCAGGCCAACGAGCGCCAGTCCGCACGTCTGGCCCTGCGCGGCGGGCCGTTCAAGCCGTTCCTCGCTGCGCTGAACCTGCTGCAGCGGGAGTTCCCCAGCGAGGCCTGTCCGATCCGTACCGCGCTGGTCACTGCCCGTTCGGCACCTGCCCATGAGCGGGTGATCCGCACCCTGCGCGAGTGGGACATTCGCCTCGACGAATCGCTGTTCCTTGGCGGTCTGGACAAGTCGGCATTCCTCGAAGCCTTCGCCGCCGACGTGTTCTTCGACGATCAGACCGGGCACTGCGAACGCGCCGGCAAGGTAGTCGCCACCGGCCACGTACCGCATGGCATCAGCAACCAGCCGGATCCGGTCTGAGCCCCGCCGGACGGGGCCTGCGCGTCGGTTTGGCGCTGCTAAGCTGAAGCTTGCCCTGCCGTTTCGGCAGTCGAGGAGGTCAAATGATCCGTTCGATGTTGTACGCCACGGACCTCGGTGTGTACGCGCCTTATGTCATGCAACACGCGCTGGCCCTGGCGCGTACTTTCAATGCCGAGCTCTACGTGATCCATGCCGTGGAGCCTATGGGGCAATTCGCTGAATCGCTGCTGCAGAGTTACCTCGACGAACAGACGCTGGACCAGTTGCACAGCCAGGGCGTGAACACCGTCATGGCCAATATCGAACAACGGGTCCTGGAGAATTTCCGCGACGAACTGGGCGACCAGGAAGACCTGGCGCTGATCCGCGCAGTGCGGGTACGACAGGGAGACCCGGCTGAAGTGATCCTGGAGCAGGCGCAGCGCCTGAATGTCGACCTGCTCATCGTCGGCAGCCACAGCCATGGCGCCGGGGTGGAGATCCCGATTGGCCGCACCGCCGTGCGCATCCTGCAGCTGTCGCCGGTGCCGGTGTACATGGTGCCGCTCGCCCAGCATCTTGGTCGTCGCAAACTATGAGGGCTTTTTCCGTACCGCATGTAAGAAAACTGGTGAAATTGTTCTAGATTTATTCTCCTGACCACTAATATAGTTATAACTCGTCGCTGTTGCCGGTGACGCCCAGCCTCTGAGGGATACCTATGAAGCTTCAACAATTGCGCTACATCTGGGAAGTGGCGCACCACGACCTCAACGTTTCCGCGACAGCGCAGAGCCTGTACACCTCCCAACCGGGGATCAGCAAGCAGATTCGCCTGTTGGAAGACGAGCTGGGCGTGGAAGTGTTTGCCCGCAGCGGCAAGCACCTGACCCGCGTCACCCCGGCCGGTGAGCGGATCATCAACACCGCCGGGGAAATCCTGCGCAAGGTCGAGAGCATCAAGCAGATCGCCCAGGAATTCTCCAACGAGAAGAAGGGCACCCTGTCGATCGCTACCACCCACACCCAGGCGCGCTATGCGCTGCCGCCGGTGATCAGCTCGTTCATCAAGCAGTACCCGGAAGTGGCCCTGCACATGCACCAGGGCTCGCCGATGCAGATCGCCGAGATGGCCGCCGACGGCACCGTTGACTTCGCCATCGCCACCGAGGCGCTGGAGCTGTTCGGTGACCTGGTGATGATGCCGTGCTACCGCTGGAACCGTTGCGTGGTTGTGCCTCAGGGCCACCCGCTGACCAAGCTGCCGAAGCTGACCCTGGAAGTGCTGGCCGAGTACCCGATCGTCACCTACGTGTTCGGTTTCACCGGTCGTTCCAAGCTGGACGAAGCCTTCAGCCACCGTGGCCTGACCCCGAAGGTGGTGTTCACCGCCGCCGATGCCGACGTCATCAAGACTTACGTACGCCTCGGTTTGGGTGTCGGCATCGTCGCCAAGATGGCGGTCGATCCGAAACTGGACAACGACCTGGTGGTTCTCGATGCCAGCGAGCTGTTCGAGTCCAGCATCACCAAGATCGGCTTCCGCCGCGGCACCTTCCTGCGTGGGTTCATGTGCGATTTCATCGAGAAGTTCGCTCCGCACCTGACCCGTGAAGTGATGGCCAAGGCGATCCAGTGCCACAACAAGCAGGAACTGGAAGAGCTGTTCGAGGGCGTCGAGCTGCCGGTGCACTGACCCGCAGCTTCGCAGACATGAAAAAACCGGCCTCGGCCGGTTTTTTCATGTCTCGATCAGGCCTTGCTGATCAGGTTGCCGGCATGCAGCCCGCATTCCTTCTGGGTCGACTCTTCCCACCACCAGCGGCCTTCACGCTCGTGCTGGTTCGGCAGTACCGGACGGGTGCAGGGCTCGCAGCCGATGCTGATGAAGCCGCGCTCATGCAGGCTGTTGTACGGCAGCTCGAGCATACGGATGTAGCCCCAGACTTCCTCGCTGGTCATCTGCGCGAGCGGGTTGAACTTGTACAGGGGGCGCTCCGGGGTGGAGAAGGCGCTGTCGATTTCCAGCGCGGCCACCTGGCTGCGGGTGCCCGGGCTCTGGTCGCGGCGCTGGCCGGTGGCCCAGGCGCTGACGGTGGCCAGCTTGCGCCGCAGCGGCTCGATCTTGCGGATGCCGCAGCATTCGCCGTGGCCGTCCTTGTAGAAGCTGAACAGGCCCTTTTCCTTGACGAACGGGTCGAGCTTGTCGCGGTCCGGCGAGAGGATCTCGATCGGCAGGTTGAACTCCTCGCGCACGCGATCGATGAAGCGGTAGGTCTCCGGATGCAGGCGGCCGGTGTCGAGGCTGAAGACCTTGACGTTGCGGTTGATCTTGCGGGCCATGTGCACCAGCACCACGTCTTCGGCGCCGCTGAAGGAAATCCACAGGTCGTCGCCGAAGTGCTCGAAGGCGAGCTTGAGGATGTCCTGCGGGGACTTGTTGGCATAGGTCGCGGCCAGGGCGGCGACGTCGAAAGGTTGGCTCATCAGGCGGCTTCCGTCTATTGAATGGCGCTTGGCGCTCGTAGTGGGGCAGATGTTACCAAAAAATGCCGGGTAGACGGGTCGCATCGCTGCGCTTAGAGTGCGGGCTCCATTTTTGGCGTTGTTCGAGGAGTGTGCTGTGGAAATTGCCTGTCTCGACCTGGAAGGCGTGCTGGTCCCGGAAATCTGGATCGCCTTCGCGGAAAAAACCGGAATCGAATCGTTGCGGGCCACTACCCGTGATATTCCGGACTACGACGTGCTGATGAAGCAGCGTCTGCGGATCCTCGATGAGCACGGTCTGAAGCTGTCCGACATCCAGGCGGTGATCGCCACCCTCAAGCCGCTGGACGGCGCCGTGGACTTCGTCAACTGGCTGCGCGAGCGCTTCCAGGTGGTGATCCTGTCCGACACCTTCTACGAGTTCTCCCAGCCGCTGATGCGCCAGTTGGGCTTCCCGACCCTGCTCTGCCACCGTCTGATCACTGACGAATCCGGTCGGGTCACCGACTACCAGTTGCGCCAGAAGGACCCCAAGCGTCAGTCGGTGCTGGCGTTCAAGAGCCTGTACTACCGGGTGATCGCGGCGGGTGATTCGTACAACGACACCACCATGTTGGGCGAGGCGGATGCAGGGATCCTGTTCCATGCGCCGGAGAATGTGATCCGTGAGTTCCCGCAGTTCCCGGCGGTGCATGATTTCGAGGCGTTGAAGCAGGAGTTCATCAAGGCTTCGAACCGGACGTTGAGTCTCTAGGCCTCATCGCGGGCAACGCCCGCTCCCACAGGGATTGCATGCGCCGCGAATCTTGTGGGAGCGGGCGTTGCCCGCGATGGGCCCATCACAGACCCTGAAGGGTTTCCAGCAACACCTTCACCTTGGTGATCGACTCCTGGTACTCCGCTTCCCAGTCCGAGTCCGCCACCACCGCGCCACCTCCCCAGCAGCACACCTGCCCATCTTTCACCAGCAGGCTGCGGATGGCGATCGAGCTGTCCATCTCCCCGCGCACATCCACATACAGCAACGACCCGCAATACAGCGCACGCCGGCTGGGCTCCAGCTCGTCGATGATCTGCATCGCGCGGATCTTCGGCGCACCGGTGATCGAGCCGCCGGGGAAGCTGCCGGCGATCAGGTCCAGTGCGTCCTTGTCCGCCGCCAGGTGCCCGGTGATGCTGCTGACCATGTGGTGCACGTTGGGGTAGCTCTCCAGGCTGAACAGTTCCGGCACCCGTACCGAGCCGATCTCGCAGGTGCGCCCGAGGTCGTTGCGCAGCAGGTCGACGATCATCAGGTTTTCGGCACGGTCCTTGGCGCTGGCCAGCAATTCCTCGCCGTTGGCGCGGTCCTGCGCCGGGTCGGCGTCGCGTGGCCGGGTACCCTTGATCGGCCGGGTCTCCACCTGGCTGTCGCTGACCCGGATGAAACGCTCCGGCGACAGGCTGAGCAGGGCGCTGCCATCAGCCAGTACCTGGAAGCCGGAGAAGGGCGTCGGGCAGGCCTTGCGCAGGGCCTGGTAGGCACTCCACGGGTCGCCATGGCACGGCGCACGGAAGCGCTGGGTCAGGTTGATCTGGTAGCAGTCGCCGGCGTGGATGTAGTCCTGCACCCGCTCGAAAGCCTGACGGTAGTCGTCGGGAGTGAGATCGCCGCGCATCGGGGCGTCGAGGTGGAAGCCGGCGCCGGGGTCGGTCTCGCCGGGCTGGCTGAACAGATCGACCAGGCGCAGGCGCTCGCCGGCGGGCAGGGCAGGGTGGAAGAGCAACTGACTGGTCATCAGTTGGTTGTCCGTTATCAGCGCCCAGGCATACAGCCCGAGGGTGGCATCCGGCAGGCCGAGGTCGTCGCGGGCAATGTCCGGCAGCTGTTCCAGACGCCGACCGAAGTCGTAGCTCAGGTAGCCGATCACACCGCCGGCGAACGGCAGTTCCAGTCCCGCGGGCAGTTGCGCCTCGCCCAGTTCGGCCAGCCCGTCGCGCAGCCGCTGCAGGAACGCCGTGCCGCTTTCACCGTCCTGCGCCACCAGGCTGTGCAGCGGCCAGGCACCGAGGATGTCGAAGCGGCCGCGCTCGGCACCGGGCCGGGCGCTGTCGAGCAGCACCGCGCCGGGGGCATGGCGCACGCGGGCGAAATAAGCGGCCGGGTCGGCCTGGTAGGGCAGGGGGACAACGGTGCAGGTCGGCATTCGTCTGGACGGGTCACAAGGCGGGGCAAGCATTGTAGACCCCCGAAACGATTGCTCCTAGAGGCAAGACAGCGCCCCGTCGCCGGGGCGCCAGTCTTCTATTGTTGCGAGGGAACGTGACCGAACAGCTGCTGGGCGAAGCGCACGCGCTCCTCCGGCGTTTCCTGCTTGCCGTCCTTCGCCAGTTCCTCGAGGTGCGCCTCGATGGCGTGGGTTCGCTGGGTCAGGCCGCAGTCGTTGGCGATCTGGATGTTCAGGCCGGGGCGGGCGTTGAGTTCGAGGATCAGCGGGCCCTTGTCCTGGTCCAGCACCATGTCGACACCGATGTAGCCCAGGCCGCACAGCTCGTAGCAGCCGGCGGCGAGCTTCATGAAGCCGTCCCAGTTCGGCAGTTGCACGCCGTCCACCGCATTGGTGGTGTCCGGGTGCTTGCTGATGATGTTGTTCAGCCAGGTGCCGCGCAGGGTCACGCCGGTGGCCAGGTCGACACCGACGCCGATAGCGCCCTGGTGCAGGTTGGCCTTGCCGCCTGACTGGCGGGTCGGCAGGCGCAGCATGGCCATCACCGGATAGCCCATCAGCACGATGATGCGGATGTCCGGCACGCCTTCGTAGCTGATGCTCTTGAAGATCTGGTCCGGGGTCACCCGGTACTCGATCAGCGCGCGGTCGCGGTGCCCGCCGAGGGAGTACAGGCCGGTGAGGATGCTGGAGATCTGGTGCTCGATCTCCTCGTGGCTGATGATCTTGCCCGAGACTGTGCGGTAGCGGTCCTCGAAACGGTCGGCGATGACCATGATGCCGTCACCACCGGCGCCCTGGGCCGGCTTGATGACGAAGTCGCTACGGCCGCCGATGATCTCGTCGAGCTTCTCGATCTCCTTCTCGGTCGAGATGATCCCGTACATCTCCGGCACATGGATGCCGGCCTGGATGGCCCGTTCCTTGGTGATGATCTTGTCGTCGACGATCGGGTACAAATGGCGCTTGTTGTACTTCAGGACATAGTCCGCGTTGCGCCGGTTGATCCCCATGATGCCCCGGGCTTCCAGGGCCTTCCAGGTTTTCCAGAGTCCGAACATCAGGCGTCAGCCTTCACGAAAGCCTTGAAACGAACCAGCTCCGTCAGGCGGTAGCCGCGGTAGCGACCCATCGCCAGCATGAAGCCCACCAGGATCAGCAGCACCGCCGGGAAGGTGAAGACGAAGTACACCAGCTCCGGCACGCTCATCAGCAGGTGCGCCAGCGAGGCGGCGAACAGGGTGCCGATGGCGACTTTCATGGCGTGGCCGCCGCCGCGCTCTTCCCAGGTGATGGACAGGCGTTCGATGGTCATGGTCAGGATCACCATCGGGAACAGCGCCACCGACAGGCCGCGTTCCAGGCCGAGCTTGTGGCTGAACAGGCTGATGGCGGCGATCAGCACCACGACGAAGGTCAGCACCACCGACAGGCGCGGCAGCATCTGCAGCTTGAGGTGTTCCAGGTACGAGCGCAGCGACAGGCCCAGGGCCGTGATCACCGTGAACAGGACAATGCCGAAGCCCAGCTGGGTTTCGCGGAAAGCCAGGGCGATCAGTACCGGGGTGAAGGTGCCGAGGGTCTGTAGGCCGATCAGGTTGCGCAGGACCAGGATCACCAGCACGCCGATCGGGATCATCACCATGATCATGAAGGTCTGCTGGGTCTGCAGCGGCAGGCCGTAGAGGGAGTATTCGAGGAAGTCGGCGTCGGTGTTCTCGTCGGTCAGCTTGGCCAGGCGGATGGCGTTCATCTCGCTGTTGTTCAGGCTGAAGGTGACGTTGACCTTCTTGCCGCCATCGACGGTGACCAGGTTGTCGTCACCGGTCCACCACAGCAGGCGGTCGCTGGGCATGCCCTGCTCGCCGGTTTCAGGGTTGAAGTACAGCCAGTCATTGCCGTTGAAGCTGCGCAGCCAGAGCTCCGGGGTCTGCGGCTGGTCGGCCACCAGGCGGATGGTCTGCACCCGCTCCAGCGGCACGTGGGCGATGGACAGCAGCAGGTCGATGATCTTGGCCTTCTTCTGCACCGAGGTATCGCCTGCCAGGAGCAGCTTGACGTTGTCGTCGTTGAGATTGTTGACACGCTTGATGGTTTCGCTGACGAAGGTCTCGACGTCCGCCGAGTGCTGGCGAATCGGCGCCAGCAGGGCTTCCGCGGCGATCTTCTCGGGGCCTTCCACCGGCAGGCTGTCGCGGAAGGTCGGGCCCTTGATCTTGGGCTTTTCGCTGCTGTAGCGCTTGGTCAGCACCAGGCGGTAGTAGAGGGTCTGGTTGCCGCTGGCGCGACGCGCCGACCAGGTCACCTTGCGGTTGCCATCGACGCGGTTGACGCTGACCCCGTAGTTGTTGGAGATGAAGCTCTCGTTGAGGCTGACGTAGTCATGGCTCAGCGGCGGCACGTACATCTGCACTTTCACCGGGTCTTTCGGACTGGCGACGAACTCGACCTTGGCGTCGATGTTCCACAGGTCGTCGGTCTCGTCCTCGGTCACCGGGATGCCGAGGAAGAAGATCTGATAGGCCGTGATGAGCACGCCCAATAGCACCAGGACGGTGATCAGGACTTTCAGGTGAAGGGTAAGAGAGCGCATCGGGGTTACTCTGCGGTGTTAGCGTCAATGGCGCAGGCGGGTTTGCCGGCAGCGTATTTAAGGCTTGGATCGACCAGCGCGTCGAAGTGCTTGAGTGCCTCGGAGCCGATCAGCAGCGGGTACTGGAAGGCGCTGCGGTCGGTGAGGTTGACTTCGATTTCGCGCAGGGCATTGCCCATGCATATGTTCAGGGCGATCACCGGGCGGGCGGTGTAGGCCTTGCCTTCGTCCGGGTCATAGTCGCCGGCGCGGCGCTTGATCTTGCTGACCCGGGCCAGCGGGCGTTCGATCGGGTGGGAGTGGGCGGCGTCGATCGCCAGGTAGAAGCGCACCCACGACTCGCCGTTGCGCTTGAAGCGCTTGATGTCGCGGGCGCTGAGGGAGGCGGTCTTGGCCCCGGTGTCGAGCTTGGCGGCGACCTCCAGGTCGATGTCGCCGAGCCGGGCGTATTCGTTGAGGCCGTAGACAGTCTTGCCTGTCGCCTGGGCCATGACCGGCAACAAACAAAGGCTGAGCAACAGCAGGAGTGGCGAAAGTCTCATAGATCCTGGCGCAATGCTGTGGAGGGTACGGGCAAGGCCACCGGCAATTTCTGCGCTAGCTCCTCGTTCGTCTGACACAAATAAATGACAGACACACTATCCATGCCACAAAAAATGAGGCGGCGGCATTCTATCACGGTGATGGTTCAGCGCTAGCCGCGCCACTCTGACAACGTTCGCGGTGTTGAAGTTCGCTCTTAGACGATTGTCGACAATATTGATTTTGTCTTTGACTCCATCAATCGATTTGGCTAGTTTTGTCGCATTGATTTTCAAAGGTGTCGACAATCATGCTGGATACAGCCCAAGCCCCGGGAATCGTTCAAGACGAGTCGGAAACCCTTTCCGAAAACGTCTTCCGGCGTATCCAGGCGGCCATCGTCAAGGGCGAGATCGCCCCTGGCAGCAAGATCTCCGAGCCCGAGCTGGCGCGCACCTATGGTATTAGCCGCGGCCCGCTGCGCGAGGCCATCCACCGCCTGGAAGGCCAGCGCCTGCTGGTGCGGGTGCCGCATGTCGGGGCGCGGGTGGTGTCCCTCAGCCATGCCGAGCTGATCGAGCTCTATGAGATCCGTGAGTCCCTCGAAGGCATGGCCTGCCGTCTGGCTGCGGAGCGCATGAGCGTAGCCGAGATCGAGGAGCTGCGCCGGGTGCTGGATACGCACGAGCGCGATGCCGCGTTCCAGGCGGGGGTCGGCTACTACCAGCAGGAAGGCGATTACGACTTCCACTACCGGATCATCCAGGGCAGCGGCAACAAGACCTTGGTCAAGATGCTCTGCGGCGAGCTGTACCAACTGGTACGCATGTACCGCATCCAGTTCTCGGCCACGCCCAACCGGCCGCGCCAGGCCTTCGCCGAACACCACCGGATTCTCGATGCCATCGCCGACCGTGACGGCGAGCTGGCGGAACTCCTGATGCGCCGTCACATCGGCGCTTCCAAACGCAATATCGAGCGTCACTACCTGGACGCCACTAACCCACGAGGTGAGTCATGAGTCAGAAAAGCAGTCCCGGCCAGCGCTTTCGCGACGCGGTAGCCGCCGAGCACCCGCTGCAGGTGGTCGGTACCATCAATGCCAACCACGCCCTGCTGGCCAAGCGCGCCGGGTTCAAGGCCATCTACCTCTCCGGTGGCGGTGTTGCCGCCGGCTCGCTGGGCCTGCCTGACCTGGGCATCACCGGCCTGGACGACGTGCTCACCGACGTGCGCCGCATCACCGACGTCTGCGACCTGCCGCTGCTGGTGGATGTCGACACCGGCTTCGGGGCTTCGGCGTTCAACGTCGCCCGTACCGTGAAGTCGATGATCAAGTTCGGAGCCGCCGCCATCCATATCGAGGACCAGGTCGGCGCCAAGCGCTGCGGCCACCGTCCGAACAAGGAAATCGTCTCGCAGCAGGAAATGGTCGACCGCATCAAGGCCGCCGTCGATGCCCGTACCGATGACAGCTTCGTGATCATGGCGCGCACCGACGCCCTGGCCGTGGAAGGCCTGGAAGCCGCCCTGGACCGCGCTGCCGCGTGCATCGAGGCCGGCGCCGACATGATCTTCCCGGAAGCCATCACCGAACTGTCGATGTACAAGACCTTCGCCGAGCGCGTGCGCGCGCCGATCCTGGCCAACATCACCGAATTCGGCGCCACGCCGCTGTACACCACCGAGGAACTGGCGTCGGCCGACGTGTCCCTGGCCCTGTACCCGCTGTCGGCCTTCCGCGCCATGAACAAGGCCGCCGAGAACGTCTACGCCGCCCTGCGCCGCGACGGCACGCAGAAGAACGTGATCGACACCATGCAGACCCGCATGGAGCTGTACGACGCCATCAACTACCACGCGTTCGAGCAGAGCCTCGACGCCCTGTTCGCGCAGAAGAAGGCCTGACCACAGGTCACTGATTAGCCAATAGCTTCCATAACAAATTCAAGAAAGGAGATAACCCATGGCCGAAGCAAAAGTACTCAGCGGCGCCGGCCTGCGTGGCCAGGTGGCCGGGCAGACCGCACTGTCGACCGTCGGCCAGGCCGGTGCCGGCCTGACCTACCGCGGCTATGACGTACGCGACCTCGCTGCTAACGCGCTGTTCGAGGAAGTCGCCTACCTGCTGCTCTACGGCGAGCTGCCGAACAAGGCCCAGTTGGCCGAATACCAGGCCCGCCTGAAGACCCTGCGCGACCTGCCGCAAGCCCTCAAGGAAGTCCTTGAGCGCATCCCTGCCAATGCCCACCCGATGGACGTGATGCGCACCGGCTGCTCGGTGCTCGGCACCCTGGAGCAGGAGCTGAACTTCGACCAGCAGCGCGACAAGACCGACCGCCTGCTTGCCCTGTTCCCGGCGGTGATGTGCTACTGGTACCGCTTCAGCCACCACGGCGTGCGCATCGACTGCACCAGCGACGAAGACACCATCGGCGGCCACTTCCTGCACCTGCTGCACGGCAAGAAACCGAGCGAATTGCACGTCAAGGTGATGAACGTTTCGCTGATTCTCTACGCCGAGCACGAATTCAACGCCTCGACCTTCACCGCGCGGGTCTGTGCCTCGACCCTGTCCGACCTGTACTCCTGCGTCACCGCGGCCATCGGCTCGCTGCGCGGTCCGCTGCACGGTGGCGCCAACGAGGCGGCGATGGAACTGATCGAGCGCTTCCAGAGCCCGCAGGAAGCGGTCACCGAGCTGCTGAAGATGCTGGAGCGCAAGGACAAGATCATGGGCTTTGGCCATGCGATCTACAAAGAGTCCGACCCGCGCAACGAGGTGATCAAGGGCTGGTCGAAGAAGCTGGCCGACGAAGTGGGTGACAAGGTTCTGTACCCGGTCTCCGAGGCTATCGACAAGACCATGTGGGAGCAAAAGAAGCTGTTCCCGAACGCTGACTTCTACCATGCCTCGGCGTACCACTTCATGGGCATCCCGACCAAGCTGTTTACCCCGATCTTCGTCTGCTCGCGCCTGACCGGCTGGGCGGCGCACGTGTTCGAGCAGCGTGCCAACAACCGCATCATCCGTCCGAGCGCCGAGTACACCGGCGTCGAGCAGCGCGCGTACGTGCCGATTGAGCAGCGCTGAAACAGATATAAAAAAGGCGCCGCCTCCCCCTGTGGGAGCGGGTTCACCCGCGATTGCGGTAGTGGATTCACCAATGCAATCGCGGGTGAACCCGCTCCCAAAGGGGGAGGTGGCGCTCATGAGAAAACCGAATCCGTGACCGAGCCGACCTGACCATGAACACCGAATTCCGCAAGTCCCTGCCAGGCACCGGCCTGGACTATTTCGATGCCCGCGCGGCGGTCGATGCGATCGAGCCGGGCGCCTACGACCGCCTGCCGTACACCTCCCGCGTCCTCGCGGAAAACCTGGTGCGCCGCTGCGATCCGGCAACCCTCAACGCTTCCTTGGGCCAATTGATCGAGCGCAAGCGCGACCTCGACTTCCCCTGGTTCCCGGCCCGCGTGGTCTGCCACGACATTCTCGGCCAGACCGCCCTGGTCGACCTCGCCGGCCTGCGTGACGCCATCGCCGACAAGGGCGGCGACCCGGCCCAGGTCAACCCGGTGGTACCGGTGCAACTGATCGTCGACCACTCCCTGGCCGTGGAATGCGGCGGCTACGACCCGCAGGCGTTCGAGAAGAACCGCGCCATCGAGGACCGCCGCAACGAAGACCGTTTCCATTTCATCAACTGGACCAAGAAGGCGTTCAAGAACGTCGACGTGATCCAGCCAGGCAACGGCATCATGCACCAGATCAACCTGGAGAAGATGTCCCCGGTGATCCATGCCGAACGCGGCGTGGCCTATCCCGACACCTGCGTCGGCACCGACAGCCACACCCCCCACGTCGATGCCCTGGGCGTGATCGCCATCGGCGTCGGCGGCCTTGAGGCCGAAAACGTGATGCTCGGCCGTGCCTCGTGGATGCGCCTGCCGGAAATCGTCGGCGTCGAGTTGTCCGGCAAGCCGCAGCCGGGCATCACTGCCACCGACGTAGTGCTGGCCCTGACCGAGTTCCTGCGCAAGCAGAAGGTGGTCGGCGCCTACCTGGAGTTCCACGGCGAGGGCGCCCGCGCGCTGACCCTCGGCGACCGTGCCACCATCTCCAACATGGCCCCGGAATACGGCGCCACCGCGGCGATGTTCGCCATCGACCAGCAGACCATCGACTACCTCAAGCTGACCGGTCGTGAAGAGCAGCAGGTCCAGTTGGTGGAAACCTACGCCAAGGCCGCAGGCCTGTGGGCCGACAGCCTGGTCAAGGCGGAGTACGAGCGCGTGCTGCATTTCGACCTGTCCAGCGTCGTGCGCAACATGGCCGGCCCGTCCAACCCGCATGCCCGTGTCGCCACCAGCGACCTGGCGGCCAAGGGCATCGCCGGCGCCTGGGAAGAAGTCCCGGGGCAGATGCCGGACGGCGCGGTGATCATCGCTGCCATCACCAGTTGTACCAACACCAGCAACCCGCGCAACGTCATTGCCGCCGGCCTGCTGGCGCGCAATGCCAACAAGCTCGGCCTGGCGCGCAAGCCGTGGGTCAAGTCGTCCCTGGCGCCCGGTTCGAAGACCGTCGCCCTGTACCTCGACGAAGCCGGCCTGACCGACGAACTGGAGCAACTGGGCTTCGGCGTCGTGGCGTTCGCCTGCACCACCTGCAACGGCATGTCCGGTGCGCTGGATCCGAAGATCCAGCAGGAAATCATCGACCGCGACCTGTACGCCACCGCCGTGCTTTCCGGTAACCGCAACTTCGACGGGCGCATCCACCCTTACGCCAAGCAGGCTTTCCTCGCCTCGCCGCCGCTGGTGGTGGCCTATGCCATCGCCGGCACCATCCGCTTCGATATCGAGAAGGATGTGCTGGGCGTGGTCGACGGCAAGGAAATCCGTCTCATGGATATCTGGCCGAGCGACGAGGAAATCGACGCTGTGGTCCGCGCATCGGTGAAGCCGGAGCAGTTCCGTCAGGTGTACATCCCGATGTTCACCATCGAGGAAGACAAGGGGCCGAAAGTCGCGCCGCTGTACGACTGGCGCCCGATGAGCACCTATATCCGCCGTCCGCCGTACTGGGAAGGCGCCCTGGCCGGCGAGCGGACGCTCAAGGGTATGCGGCCGCTGGCGGTGCTGCCGGACAACATCACCACCGACCACCTGTCGCCGTCCAACGCCATCATGATGGACAGTGCCGCTGGCGAATACCTGGCGAAGATGGGCCTGCCGGAAGAGGACTTCAACTCCTACGCCACCCACCGCGGTGACCACCTCACTGCTCAGCGCGCCACCTTTGCCAACCCGAAACTGTTCAACGAAATGGTCCAGGAGAACGGCAAGGTCAAGCAGGGTTCGCTGGCGCGGATCGAGCCGGAAGGCAAGGTCACCCGCATGTGGGAAGCCATCGAGACCTATATGGAGCGCAAGCAGCCGCTGATCATCGTCGCCGGTGCCGACTACGGCCAGGGCTCGTCCCGTGACTGGGCGGCCAAGGGCGTGCGCCTGGCGGGTGTCGAGGCCATCGTCGCCGAGGGCTTCGAGCGCATCCACCGCACCAACCTGGTGGGCATGGGTGTATTGCCGCTGGAGTTCAAGCCGGGGACCGACCGCAAGACCCTGGAGCTGGACGGCAGCGAATTGTACGACGTGGTCGGCCAGCGCACGCCGCGGGCGACCCTGACCCTGGTGGTCACTCGCAAGAACGGCGAGCGCGTCGAGGTGCCGGTGACCTGCCGCCTGGATACCGCGGAAGAGGTGTCGATCTACGAGGCGGGCGGGGTGTTGCAGCGGTTTGCCCAGGATTTCCTGGAAGGGACTGCCTGATAAAGAGCGGCAAGGCCCGGACAGCGAGGCTGGCTGTCCGGGCCTCATCGCAGGCTTCGCCAGCTCCCACAGGGTCCGCGGCGACACGGACCCTGTGGGAGCAGGCGAAGCCTGCGATGGGGTTTCCACACATCGAATGACAGGAACAGACTCAAATGCCCCACGTACCGCAAATCAAGATTCCCGCCACCTACATCCGTGGCGGCACCAGCAAGGGTGTGTTCTTCAATCTCCAGGACCTGCCCGAAGCCGCGCAACTCCCCGGCGCCGCTCGCGATGCCCTGCTACTGCGGGTAATCGGCAGTCCCGACCCCTACGGCAAGCAGATCGACGGCATGGGCGGGGCCACCTCCAGCACCAGCAAGACGGTGATCCTCTCGCGCAGCATCAAGCCCGGGCATGACGTCGATTACCTGTTCGGCCAGGTCTCCATCGACAAGGCCTTCGTCGACTGGAGCGGCAACTGCGGCAACCTGTCGGCGGCGGTGGGTTCCTTCGCCATCAGCGCCGGGCTGGTGGACGCCAGCCGCATCCCGCAGAACGGCATGGCCACCGTGCGCATCTGGCAGGCCAATATCGGCAAGACCATCATCGCCCATGTGCCGATCACCAACGGCGAAGTCCAGGAAACCGGTGATTTCGAGCTGGATGGCGTGACCTTTCCGGCGGCCGAGGTGCAGCTGGAATTCCTCGATCCGGCGGCGGATGAAGACGGTGACGGCGGCTCGATGTTCCCCACTGGCAACCTGGTGGATCAGCTCGAAGTTCCGGGCGTTGGCACTCTGGAAGTGACCATGATCAATGCAGGCATCCCCACCATCTTCGTCAAGGCGCAGACAATCGGCTACACCGGTACCGAACTGCAGGACGCGATCAATGGCGATGCCGAGGCGCTGGCGCGGTTCGAGACCATCCGTGCCCACGGTGCGGTGCGCATGGGGCTGATCAAGCATGTCGACGAGGCGGCGGGGCGTCAGCACACGCCGAAGGTGGCCTTTGTTGCGCCACCGGCGGATTACCTGTCGTCCAGTGGCAAGCAGGTCAAGGCTGGAGATATCGACCTGCTGGTACGGGCGCTGTCCATGGGCAAGCTGCACCACGCGATGATGGGCACGGCGGCGGTGGCCATCGGCACGGCGGCGGCGATTCCGGGCACGCTGGTGAACCTGGCGGCCGGTGGCGGCGAGCGTGAGGCGGTGCGCTTCGGCCATCCGTCCGGCACCTTGCGCGTGGGGGCGCAGGCGCAGCAGGTGAGCGGTGAGTGGACCGTGACCAAGGCCATCATGAGCCGCAGTGCGCGGGTGTTGATGGAAGGGTGGGTGAGGGTGCCGGGGGATTCGTTCTAAGGCATTTTCGCTGCATTCAAAAGCGGTGCTCGTCGCAAGGCGGGCGCCGCTTTCTTGTTTCTGGATCAGAGGATTTGTTGTTCTTGCGGGCCTCATCGCTGGCAACGCCAGCTCCCACAGGGATCGCGTGCACCGCCGAACTCTGTGGGAGCTGGCGTTGCCAGCGATGAGGCCCGAGAGAGCACTGCATTTCCATCAGGCATAAAAAAAGCCCCGCTATCTCAGCGGGGCTCTTTCAACGCAGTTACAGCTTAAACCTGAACAGCCGGGATCTTGGCGTTCGCAGCCGCTTCACGGAACTCGGCGATCTGGTCGAAGCTCAGGTAGCGGTAAACGTCGGCAGCCATGCTGTCGATGTTCTTCGCGTACTCCATGTACTCCTCGACGGTCGGCAGCTTGCCGATGATCGAAGCGACCGCGGCCAGCTCGGCCGATGCCAGGTACACGTTGGTGGCGTCGCCCAGGCGGTTCGGGAAGTTACGGGTCGAAGTGGAGACCACGGTCGAACCGGTCTGCACACGTGCCTGGTTACCCATGCACAGCGAGCAGCCTGGCATTTCCATGCGCGCGCCAGCCTTGCCGTAGATGCCGTAGTAGCCTTCCTCGGTCAGCTGGTGGGCGTCCATCTTGGTTGGCGGAGCCAGCCACAGACGGGTTGGAATGCCACCCTTGACCTTGTCCAGCAGCTTGCCGGCAGCGCGGAAGTGGCCGATGTTGGTCATGCACGAACCGATGAACACTTCGTCGATCTTCTCGCCCTGTACCGAAGACAGCAGGCGGGCATCGTCCGGGTCGTTCGGCGCGCAGAGTACAGGCTCCTTGACGTCGGCCAGGTCGATTTCGATGATCTCGGCGTATTCGGCATCGGCGTCGGCCGACAGCAGTACCGGGTTGGCCAGCCAGGCTTCCATGGCCTGGGCGCGACGCTCCAGGGTGCGTGGATCGCCGTAGCCTTCACCGATCATCCAGCGCAGCAGAGTGATGTTGGACTGCAGGTACTCGGCGATGGCCTTTTCCGGCAGCTTGATGGTGCAGCCAGCAGCAGAACGCTCGGCCGAGGCGTCGGACAGTTCGAACGCTTGCTCGACGGTCAGGTCGTTCAGGCCTTCGATCTCCAGGATGCGGCCGGAGAAGGCGTTGATCTTGCCTTTCTTCTCGACGGTCAGCAGGCCTTTCTGGATCGCGTAGTAAGGAATCGCGTGAACCAGGTCGCGCAGGGTGATGCCAGGCTGCAGCTTGCCCTTGAAGCGAACCAGGATCGACTCCGGCATGTCCAGCGGCATGACGCCGGTGGCAGCGGCGAAGGCTACCAGGCCGGAACCGGCCGGGAACGAGATGCCGATCGGGAAGCGGGTGTGCGAGTCGCCGCCGGTGCCGACGGTGTCAGGCATCAGCATGCGGTTCAGCCAGCTGTGGATGATGCCGTCGCCAGGACGCAGGGACACGCCGCCACGGGTGCGGATGAAGTCCGGCAGGGTGTGGTGGGTGGTGACGTCGATCGGCTTCGGATAGGCCGCGGTGTGGCAGAACGACTGCATGACCAGGTCGGCGGAGAAGCCCAGGCACGCCAGGTCTTTCAGCTCGTCGCGGGTCATCGGGCCAGTGGTGTCCTGGGAACCGACGGTGGTCATCTTCGGCTCGCAGTAGGTGCCCGGACGAACGCCGGTCACGCCGCAGGCCTTGCCGACCATCTTCTGCGCCAGGGTGTAGCCCTTGCCGGTGTCGGCAGGCTGCTCTGGCTTCTTGAACAGGTCGGAAGAACCCAGGCCCAGTTCGGCACGGGCTTTTTCGGTCAGGCCACGGCCGACGATCAGCGGGATACGGCCGCCAGCGCGGACTTCGTCCAGCAGGACTTCGGTCTTCAGCTCGAAGGTGGTGACCAGCTCGTCGCTTTCGTGACGGCGCACTTCACCCTTGAACGGGTACACGTCGATGACGTCGCCCATGGCCAGGTTGGTGCAGTCGAATTCGATCGGCAGTGCACCGGCGTCTTCCATGGTGTTGTAGAAGATCGGGGCGATCTTGGTGCCGAAGCAGAAACCACCGGCGCGCTTGTTCGGCACGTACGGGATGTCGTCGCCGAAGAACCACAGCACGGAGTTGGTTGCGGATTTGCGCGAGGAACCGGTACCGACCACGTCACCGACGTAGGCGACCGGGAAGCCCTTGGCCTTGACCGCTTCGATCTGGGCCAGCGGGCCGACCGAACCTGGCTGCGAAGGCTCGATGCCGTCGCGGGCCATCTTCAGCATGGCCAGGGCGTGCAGCGGGATGTCAGGGCGCGACCAGGCGTCCGGGGCAGGGGACAGGTCGTCGGTGTTGGTTTCGCCAGGCACCTTGAACACGGTCAGGGTGTACTTGTCGGCGATGGCCGGACGCGAGGTGAACCACTCGCCGGCAGCCCAGGATTCCAGCACGGCCTTGGCGTGGACGTTGCCCGACTTGGCTTTCTCGGCCACGTCGTGGAACGCATCGAACATCAGCAGGGTGCCTTTCAGCTGCTCAGCTGCGACGGCGCCCAGTTCGGCGTCATCCAGCAGCTCGACCAGGGTGGCGATGTTGTAGCCGCCCTGCATGGTGCCCAGCAGTTCGATGGCACGCTTGCGGTCGATCAGCGGGGATTTGGCTTCGTTTTTGGCGATGGCGGAGAGGAAGGCGGCCTTGACGTAGGCGGCTTCGTCGACTCCCGGCGGAACGCGGTCGGTGATCAGTTCAACGAGGAAGGCTTCTTCGCCGGCCGGCGGGTTTTTCAGCAGCTCGACCAGGCCTGCAGTTTGTTCGGCGTTAAGCGGCTGGGGAACGATACCCAGGGCTGCGCGCTCTTCGATATGTTTGCGGTAGGCTTCAAGCACAGTCATTACCCTCATCAGTGGTCCCAAATGGGTGTCCGGGACGCTCATCCAGAAAATCCGCACTCATGCGCAAATACGGCTTTTTGAGCCGCGTAGCCAGAGTTGCAGGAAATCCTTACAGAAGCTGCTTTCAAAGTTTTACGCCTGTAGAACGGAGGCTGATGAGGGCTGGTGCGGGACATTCAGGGCTGAATCTCCCGAACCAACGCCGTTCTACCGGATGAACTGTGCTCGTGACGCTTTGAAAACAGCTTCTAACGGACATTGGTGCCTTAAAAAGGCGGTGTGATTCTACGGCAATTTACGGATAAAGGTAAGGCGACGGTGAAGACTTTAACGAGTGACCCCCGTTAGACAAAGGGCTAACATGGCCCCTTGTTTCATTGCCATGCTGTCGATCTGCCCATGTCCAATCAGTCCATCAAGACGCCTTGCGTCGGCCTCTGTTCCACGGTTTACGGGGATACGGTGTGCCGCGGCTGCAAGCGTTTCCACCACGAAGTGATCCACTGGAACGGCTACAACGACGACGAGAAGCGCGCCGTCTGGCTGCGCCTGGAGCAGCTTCTGGTGCAGGTGATGACGGCCAAGCTGGAGGTGTTCGACGTGCAGCGCCTGCGCCAGCAACTGGAGCAGCGCAAGATCCGCTACGTGGCCCATCAGTCGGAATATTGCTGGGCGTACCAGTTGATCGCCCGCGGGGCGCGGGTGATTCGCGAGCTGGAGGCCTATGGGCTGGCGTTGTTGCCGGAGTTTCGTGATTGGGAGCTGCCGGAACTGCGCGACGCCATCGATACCGAGTTCTTTTTGCTCTCGGAAGCCCATTACCAGCGCTATATCGCGCCGGGGTTCCTCAAGGATGCCCTGGGCTGACGCGGACCTTGTGGGAGCGGGTGAACCCACAAGGTCCGCGTCGCGCTTGAGTTTTTCAGCCCTGGGCCAGCTCATTCAGATGAGAGGCCACCGCCGCCGTCTTCAGCACCAGCACATCACTCTCCAGCGAATCCAGCACCACCTCCGCGGTATTGCCGATCAACGCCCCGGTAATCCCGGTTCGCGCCACCGTGCCGATCACCGTCACCACTGCATCCAGCTTGCTCGCGGTGTATGGAATCAGCACATCCGCCGGCCCTTCGGCCACGTGCAGGCGCTCGTCGGCGATGTCGAACTCGGCCTGGAACGCCGCGCATTCCTCGCGATAGCGCGCTTCGATGGTTTCCTTCAACTGGTACACCGGATCCGCGGCCGACAGCATCGGCGACGGATGGGCGCTGATCACGTGCAGATCGCCCTTGGCCAGCCCGGCGATGGCGTAGCCGTGGTCGATGATGTCGCCGTGGAGGACGCGGTGGTCCTGGTCGTTGTTGCCCACGTCCACCGCCGCGAGGATCACTCCGCCGGTCCATGGCCGCTCGGTCTTGACCATCAGCACCGCCGCCGGGCACAGGCGCAGCAGCTTCCAGTCGCTCGGGGTGAGCAGGGCCTTCTTCAGCGGGTTGTCCGGGCGGTGCTCCTTGATTACCAACTCGCAGCCCTCGGCTTGCTGCACGTCGATGATCGATTCGTGCAGGGTGTCGTGCCAGGCCTGCTCGAAGGTCACGTTGTCGAAGCCATCGTCGTGCAACTGGCTGCACAGCAGGCTGAGCAGGGCGCTGTGGTCGTGCTTGCGGTCGCACATCAGCAGGTGCAGGCGCGCGCCGGTGGCGCCGGCGATGAGTTTGGCCCGGGTCAGGGCGCGACTATGGGCGTGCTCGGGATCGAGGACCACCAGAATGCTGCGGACGGCTTGCATGAGCATGAACTCCCTTGGGGAAATGACGAGCAATGCCTGACTATAGTCGGCGGTCCGGACGATGCGGCTTGATGCATATCAAAGCATAGTCACTGGTGATCGCCGCTCGCGCCGGTATAATCGCCGGCCCTGTCGTCCACCTGCCGTTCGTGAATCAATGGAACTCATCCCCGAAATCGACGCTTTCCTCGGTTGCCGCACCCCCGATGCCTGGGTGCAAGCGGCGCTGGCCGACCAGGAAACCATGCTGATCGATCACAAGAACTGCGAATTCAAGGCCGCGAGCACTGCCCTGAGCCTGATCGCCAAGTACAACGCGCATATCGACCTGATCAACATGATGTCGCGCCTGGCCCGCGAGGAATTGGTCCATCACGAGCAGGTGCTGCGCTTGATGAAGCGCCGCAAGATCCCGCTGCGTCCGGTATCCGCTGGTCGCTACGCCTCGGGTCTGCGTCGCGTGGCCCGGGCCCATGAGCCGGCCAAGCTGGTGGACACCCTGGTGATCGGTGCCTTTATCGAGGCGCGCAGTTGCGAGCGTTTCGCCGCGCTGGTGCCGCACCTGGACGAGGAACTGGGCAAGTTCTACCACGGCCTGCTCAAGAGCGAGGCACGGCACTATCAGGGTTACCTGAAGCTGGCCCTGCAGTACGGTGATGCCGAGGATATCCAGCGCACCGTGGACAAGGTGCGCGAGGTAGAGGTGGAGTTGATTCTTTCGCCGGACGTGGAATTCCGTTTCCACAGTGGCGTTCCGGCCTGATTCAGTGCGGCGCGAAGGTTCCTTCGCGCCTTCTTAGCAAGCGTGTGCAGCCAGGCGGTTGCTGACCTTGCGTCCCAACACCAGTACCGTGACGAAGCCGCAGCCCACCAGAGCCGTGGCCAGGGTCATCAGCACTGCGCTGCCCATCTGGTCGACGATGCGCCCGCCGAAGAACGAGCCCAGGGCGATGATCACCTGGAACATCGCGACGAACAGCGGCATGCCCCGTTCCACGTCCTTCGGTGCGACCACGAACATCCAGATGCTGGCGCAGGCCGGGAACGCGCCGAAGGCGAAGCCCCACAGGCCGATCAGCATCGCCGCGCCGGTCAGGTTCGTCGCGAAGTGCGGGAACAGGAAGGTACTGATGCCGATCAGCAGCGCCACCAGTAGCAGGGTGTGGCGCACGCTGCGGTTGGCGGCGAAGCCGGCGAAGATGTTCCCCGCGACCCCGGCGATGCCGTAGAGCAGCAGCAATGAGCCGATGGTCGGGCCGTCGAAGCCGGCGCGCTCTTTAAAGAACGGCGCGACATAGGTGTAGGCAGCGAAGTGCGCCAGGCCGATCAGCAGCACCGCGATCAGACCGATGCGGGCTTGCGGGTTGATGAACAGGGCCGGCAGGTCGCTGACGCGGATAGCTTTTTCCGGGTTCAGGCGCGGCAGCAGGAACACCTGGGCCAGCAGCACCGGCACGCCGACCAGGGCGGTGGCGAGGAAGGTCATGCGCCAGCCCATCAGGCCGCTCAGCCAGGTGCCGACGGGTACGCCGAGTACGGTGGCGAGGGTGACGCCGACCATGATGATCGAGGTGGCTTGAGCGACCCCCACGCCCTTGGGCGCCAGGCGTCCGCTCAGGGCAATGGCGGTTGCCCAGAATCCACCAATACTGATGCCCAGCAGCACGCGGCCGAACAGCAGCAGGCTGAAGTCACCGGCGAAGGCCACGACGGCGTTGGCGATGATCATGATCAGGGTCAGGCCGACCAGCAGGTAACGGCGGTCCAGGGCGCCGATGCCCACGGAGAGCAGCGGCGCGGCGAGGGCGGCCATGATCCCGGGCAGGGTGACCATCAGGCCGGCCTGGCCGGCGCTGATGCCGAGGTCGGCGGCGACGTCGTTGAGCACGCCGACCGGGAGAAATTCACTGGTGACCAGGGCAAAGGCGCCGATGGCGACGGAAAGGATGGCGAGCCACTGCTGGGTGAGGCTGCGTTGGTTTTCTTCGGGTAGGCCGCTGAAGGCCTGGCTGGCGCTTGGCATGTTGTCGGATTCCAAGGATGGGCGCCTGGAAAGGCGGGGGAGGGGTAAAGGCAGGCGATTATAAGAGGCGGTTTTGCGCAGCCGACAGGCGGGCGGTTCGATAGTAATCATCAGTGGGATTGATAAGTCGCGCTGTCATCAAGAACAGGGCTCGAACGGTCGACCAGGACCTTGTGGGGGCGGGTTCACCGGGACGCCGGACCGCCGCGATAGCGATAGTGAATCCACTACCGTCATCGTCCCACAAGGGCCCCAGACTCCCGGTGCTAGTCTTCCTCCACCTCGACCCATTCACAGTTGGTCAGCGCGGTGCCGCCGACACACATGTAGTAGGCGTCGGGAACGATGCCACCTTGGTGAACGGTGCCGACCGGTCCAGAGCGACGGGAAGGGGACAGACCTATTTTTCACGACGTGCCCATCCCCTCTGTTCGTCTAACTGACCTCTACCTCCCTTGCTCCCTTACGCAGTAACGACTCAACCAACGCCAGGCAGATTTCCAGCGAATGCTGAGTCGCCCAAGCCAACCCCTGCGTCGGCTTGCTCGCAGACTCACAGACCTGAAAGTTGGTTTCATAAGCCGAAGTCAGCGATGCCGAGAGATGCACCAGCGCATCTTCCAGGCTGACGCCCTCACAGACACTGAATACCGGAGGATGAGTGCCATTGCACGATCCGAAGTGGGTGTGTGCGGTAGTGGGTGGTGAAACAGGTGGATCAGGAACGATCTTTTTCATGTTCTCGGATTCCTTGATTGATGAATCCGTCACCCGTCGCTACCAAACGATTGGGTGGCGGCTGTGCGCAGGTTGGTAGACCGGGAATCAAGGAACCCGGCGCACCCGAAGGCGCCCCACGCACAGCCCCCATGAAGCGAAACGGCGAGTGCTGGAAAGCACCCGTCATCCGAGGGGAAACCGTGCGTCTTGATTCCACGGGCTACCAAACCCGGTCGCCAAACCACAGCGACCGGCGAAGGTTAGGTGCCGATTTTCAAGAGCGCAACGGCTGATAAGGCGGAAAAGTATGCTTGGGAAATTGCCTACATGAAAGTCGGATGGTGGTGAAGTTTTGTCGGGGTTATTTGCAATTGCGATGGGCTTCTGGTGCGGTGGTTGTCAGGAATTTCGCGGTCACAGTTGAGACACTGGGGTCGCTTCGCGGCCCTTCACGAGCAAGCTCGATCCACGTCCAGGAAGCAGCTCCATGCATCCCTGGTTCTCCCTTCAAGGTGTTCATCAATCAACCCCGCCACCACCTCGGCGTGGCTCCATCCAAGATCATGCCCAGCCTGCGGAAACACCTCCAACCGCGAATCCGGAATCAATTCCGCCAGCTTCTCGCCTACCCGAACCGGACTGATCGGATCGGCGCCACCCCAAAGCAGTAATACAGGCATGCGCAGTTCATGCAGGCGAGCACTGAGGTCAGTGCGATCCTCCAGGAACCACCGCGGCAGGTTCGGATTCTCTGCCTCGAACTCCGCACGCCAGTCCTCTGCACCGAACGCAGAGAGATCCAGCCCCCCCGAGGTCACGGACAAGACCAGATGGCTGATCAAGTCCGGCCGCTCCAGTGCCATATGTACCGCGACAACGCCGCCCATGGACTGCGCCACCAGGGCGGCGGGTTTGTCGATCTTGCCGAGAGCGAGCGCTGCCAGGTGCTCCAGGCAGGTGATCCGCGGCTCTGGCGGCGTCGCGCCGAAACCTGGCCAGCCCATATGCTGCTTGTCGATTGGTGTTTGCAATGCGTCGGCGACCGGCTGCCAGAACCGGGTGTTGCCGGAAGCGCCGGGCAGGAAAAGCACTTTTTCGGGGGAGGGGGACACGGCTTGCTCCATGCGTTGTCAGTCGGGTTGATGGCTGCGCAGAATACGCGAGGCGACGGTATGTCCCATATACGCATCTCGATAAGGAAGCCAGGCAAATGGAAGTACGTTGTAACTCGCTGGACGAAGTCCGCCAGCACATCGATGAAATCGACCGCTCCCTCGTTGCACTGCTGGCCAGGCGCGGGCAGTTCGTGGCGCAAGCGGCGGGTTTCAAGAAGACCACCGATGATGTCCGTGCGCCGGCGCGGGTCGAGCAGGTTATTGGCAAGGTTCGTGAGATGGCGGAACAGTCAGGCGCTTCGCCTGCGGTGGTGGAACAGGTCTACCGGGCTATGATTGCGGCGTTCATTGCCCAGGAACTGGATGCTCATGCGAAGTTGGGTGCCGATACTTCAGCCTGAGCTCCGGGGTTGGCAGGTTCACCGCGGATTCAGGTGGCGACGGTGTGGGAGCGGTCCGGCGTCCCGGTGAACCCCGTACAAGGAGCTGGCTTGCCTGCGCGGTCCTTCGCAGGCAAGGCAGCATCTACATCCGGCTTACCAGTTGTAACTCACCTTCGCCGTGATCTCCCGACCCGGATTGTAGTAGTTAGCCGTCCCCGACCCCACCACATGCTGCTCGTCGAACAGGTTGCTGACGTTCAGCGCCAGGTCCGTACCCTTGGCAATCCTGTAGTTGAAGGCCGCATCGAACAGCGTGGTGCCGTCGGTCTTGCGGGTGTTGGCGGCGTCCAGGAAATAGGCGCCGACATACCGCGCACCCAGGCCCACGCTCACGTCCGTGCCCGGCACGTCGTAGTAGCTCCACAGCGAAGCGGTGTGCCGCGGTGCGATGGTGAACTCGTTGCCCTTGAGCGAACTGCCGTCGTACAGCGAACCACGCACCACATCGGACTTCATGTACGAGTAGGCACCGATCAGGCTGAGTTCCTGGGTGATCTGCTCCTTGGCTTCCAGATCGAGACCCTTGGCGTGCGACTCGCCCACCGTCTGCTGCTCGATGATGCCGCTCGGCAGCACCACGGCGATGGTCACGTTTTCCTGGGTCAGGTCATACACGGCCGCCGAGAAGATCGCGTCCATGTTCATCGGCGAGTACTTCACGCCCACTTCGTACTGCCGGCCGGTCTGCGGGGTCACGCCCACCTGCGGCGGCGACACCGATTCCACCATGCTGACGTAAGTGGACACCTCGTCGTTGACGATGTAGGTCAGCGCGCCCCGGTAGGAGGTTTCCGAGAAGTTGTCCTTGTCGTCGAACTGCACCGGGCTGGAGTACAGGTTGTAGCCCTTGCTGGACAACTTCATGGAGTCGTTGCGCACGCCACCGGTGAGGATGAAGCGCTCGTAGAACGACAGGTTCTGCTGGAGGAACACGGCCTTGGTGGTGGCCTCGTTCTTTTTCGCGGTGTAGGGCGTCAGCGTGCGCGAGACGCCGCTGAACACAGGGTTGGCAATGTCGATCGAGGACGTCGGGGCGTAGACGGAACTGTCCTTGGTCGATGAGTCGAGGTACTCCACGCCCACC
This sequence comes from Pseudomonas sp. Con_6, assembly GCF_059379395.1. Taxonomy (NCBI): domain Bacteria; kingdom Pseudomonadati; phylum Pseudomonadota; class Gammaproteobacteria; order Pseudomonadales; family Pseudomonadaceae; genus Pseudomonas; species Pseudomonas sp. Con_6. The sequence continues at coordinate 2,354,431 of NZ_CM182011.1, forward strand.
AGGCTGCTGCTGTCGATGTTCTCGAAGCGGGCGTCGTATTGCAGCATCAGGTTGCCGTTGAACTGGTTGGCCTCGCTGTCCGTGCCCAGCAGGTAGCGGGGGATCACGGTGCCGACGCGGGAAGCGTTGTCGCTCAGGTAGGCGTAGCCATAGTCATCGGTGAGCTTGCTGTAGCGCAGGTTGCCGCGCAGCACGAAGCCGTTGTCGAAGTCGTGGGTGACGTTGCCGCTGAGGCTGGTGCGCTCGACATCGTGGTAGTTGAAGCCGGGCTCGCCAAAGAACTTGCTGCGGTCGTATTCCTTGTCCATCGGGTAGCCGCCGCTGTTGGGCGAGCTGTTGCTCTTCAGGTAGTCGAGGATCACCGTGCCGGAGGTGTAGTCCGTCGGCGCCCAGGTCAGGCCGCCCATGATGAAGCGGTCGTCGTCCTGGGAGTGCTTGTACTCGCGGTCGCTGTCCTGGATCTTCGCCGTGAGGCGGCCAGCCACGGTCTTGTCGTCGTTCAGGGCATCGGTGACGTCGATGCCGGTCTCGACATGGTTGAACGAGCCGTAGGTCACATAGCCCTGGCCCGACTGCTCGAAGCGCGGTTGCTTGGTCACGAAGTTCACCGATCCACCCGGGTCGGCCGGGCCGAACAGGGTGGAGTTGGCGCCGCGCAGGATCTCGATGCGCTCGTAGGCGAACGGGTCTTCGCGCACGCCGCGCATCGAGCTGAGGGTCAGGCCGTCGCGGTAGGTAGTGGCCTGGAAGCCGCGGATCTGGAAATAGTCGTTGCGGTCGTCGGAACCGTAGAAGTCGCTGACCACGCCCGGGGTGTACAGCAGGGCTTCTTCCGTGGTGCTGACGCTGCGCTGTTGCATTTCCTTGTTGGTCACCACCGACACGGAGGCTGGGGTGTTGAGGATGCTGGTGGCGACCTTGCCGCCGACCCACAGTTCCTTGGCCACCACCGAGTTGCTGTCGTCGTCGGCATTGACCTTGACCTTGGCGTTGACGATCACCGGGGCCAGGCGGTAGTCCTCGACGGCGGTGGAGTCGAGTTCCAGCGGGCCGGCGACTTTCTGTTGGGGGATCAGCAGGTAGGCATTCGGGCCTTGTTGCTCGACCTGCAAGCCGCTGCCCTGCAGCAGCGACGACAATGCCGTCGAGCTATCGAAAGTGCCGTTGACGCCCGGTGTGGTGTGGTTGGCGACGCTCGCGGCATCAAAGGACAGGCTGATGCCGGCCTCGCGGGCAAAGCGGTCCAGCGCGGTGGCCAGCGGGCCGGCGGCGATGTTCCACTGCTGGACCTGGTTGCGCGGCTCGGCGCTGGACGCTTGCGCCAGCACCGGTGCGGCGTGACTGCTGACGACCAAGCCAAAGAGTGCAGCGTGCAAGGCACGGCTCAAGGGATGGCGCTGTGGGACCTGGGACGAACTCATGTTCTCGCTCCGTGGAAGGGTATCGGCGACTGGCCTGTATTTCGGCCTTCCTTACAGGTCGAACGGGAATGCGAAACCACCTCATTCATTTTTATGAGGTTGACCGCGCGGCCCTCATCGCGGGCAACGCCCGCTCCCACAAGGTTTTGTGCAAACCGCACGAACGGGGCTCGGCGCGAAACCTGTGGGAGCGGGCGTTGCCCGCGATGAGGCCAGTACAGGCTCAGCCGGCAGCCGTCAGCGTCACCCAGTAACGGGTCCGGTAATCGACGCGAAGGCGCAGCGATTGTGCGACCAACGCCAGCACCTGGTCGTTGTCGGCCAGCTGGAAGGTGCCGGAGACCCGGCGATCCGCTACCTCTCTGGCACAACGCAACACGCCGTGGCGATAGCGCGCCAGTTCCACGACAAAGTCACCAAGGCGCATGTCGCGGGCGCTGATCACCCCATCCCCCCAGCTCCACACATCCAGGCCGTTGTCCCTGAACGGCTGGATGCCATCCGCCGTGAACAGCAACTGGTTCCCGGCCTGCAGGCTGCTGTCGCCACCGGCCAGGGGCTGGCCAAGCCTGGGAAACACATCGACCGTACCGCCCTGCACCGCGAGCAGTGTGCCGTCGTCACGCTCGCGCACCAGCAGGCGGCTGCCCTTGGCGCGTAGGAGGCCGTCGCGGGTCCGCACCCAGAAGGGACGCTCGTCCGCGCCGATATTCACGATGATCTCGCCGCGCTGCAGGATGACCAGGCGGCGCTGTGCATCGAAATCACTGTCGACGGCACTGTCGCTGTTGAGTTGGACCAGGCTGTTGTCACCGAGCCGGACCTGGCGTTGCTCGCCGGTATCGCTGTGCTGCTGGGCAAACAGAGCGGGCAAGGGCGTCTGGTCCCGGGCCAGCCACGCTGCCGTCCCCACGGCGGCCAGCATGCCCAGGCGCTTCAGGCTTTCCCGTCGGTGCATGCCGCGCTGGGCGCCATTGAGGGTGCTGCGGGCCAGTTGCGGCGGGATCCCGGTGAAGTCGTCCCCGAGGCTTTCCACCCGTTGCCACGCCAAGGCATGCTCCGGGCGCTGTTGCAGCCAGTGCTCGAACCTGCGCCGGGTCTCTTCGTCGGCATGATTGAAGCGCAGGCTCACCAGCCAGTGGATCGCCTGGTCGACGACGGCCGGATCCAGGGCTTTGGACTCACGACTCGGCATAGCGCAAGCGATAGCAATGTTGCAGGGCAGTGGCCAGGTCGCGCTCCACCGTGGCGCGGGAAACCCCCAGCCGCTGGGCGATCTGCGGGCAGCTCAGGCCGTCGATCTGGGCCAGCAGGAAGGCCTGGCGGGTGCGTGGCTTGAGCCGGTCGAGCATGCGGTCGATGCGTTCCAGCGCATCGAGGATCAGCCGGCGGCTTTCTTCCGAGGGGACTTCTTGCTCAGGGAGAAGCTGGACGCTTTCCAGATAGGCCCGTTCGAGTTCGCGACGGCGGTACTGATCGATCATCAGGCCGCGTGCGATGCTGCTCAGGTAGGCCCGGGGCTCGCGCAGAGGACTGGACTGGCGTGACTTGAGCAGGCGCACGAAGGTGTCCTGCGCCAGGTCCGCGGCATGCTCGTGACAGCCGACGCGCCGGCTCAGCCAGCCGTGCAGCCACGAGTGGTGGGTGCGATAGAGCAGCCCCAGGTCGGCGGTACCGAGTGTCTCGTCGCTGCGCATCGTCATCCCGGAAATAACGTGATTGATAATAATTTGCAATTCTACTCGCGTGTCCGGGGCTCAGGCAAATGTGTGGTCTGGCGTTGTGGGAGCGAGCACGCTCGCTCCCACAACGATTACCGCTCGCAGGTCGCCCCGAACAGCAGCACCGATGGTGACGGCGTGGACCGAGGCGGTGATCTGGATGGGGATGCGCTCCTAAAAAAGCGCCCGCTCGACGCCGGGTGGTTCTACGACTGGAAGTCGGCGCCGCCTTACGATGAGACGCTGCTCGGCGCTTGCAGGCTGTTGGTTGCGGAATAGGGGGGCGACAGAGCAACGGAGGGGCGTGATGCCAGGCGAGAACCGATGAAGGCCCATTTGTACGTAGCCTCGAACGGCCATTTGGTAATTGATTTGCCTGACTCTTCGGGGGCCGACTGGGAGGCTCTGGAGAACAAGATCATTGATAGATGGGGCTTCCAGCGTATTGGCACCACAATGGTCGGCCTGGATGAAAAGATTTACCCGAGCCTCAAGCGTTCGGACCTGACCCTTGCGGCAGGTTGGGATATCTGGTCGGGGCACTACCTGTTATCCGAATGCGTATCGGGTGATGAGTTCTTGAGGGCTCTGTTTTACGAGCTTGAGGACTGACCGGCTTATTGTCTTTCGACGGCACTACCGGCCCCCACAAAGTACCGATGCGAATACACCATCGAGACCCACCGCCACACCTGGCGGGAGCGGGCGTCCGGACAACCTCTTCCTCAAAGTTGACAAATTCACTCAACCTTCCATCGGCAAAATACAAAGCAACCTAACAAATGCCTGGACAATCATTGCCTAAGCAGACATATTTGCTTACATCACTGCCTAAGCAGGGTTCTCCCCCGATGCCCCACTTCACCCCCGAAAACTTCCAGACCTGCACCATCGGCCTGCTCCTGGGCCGAGCCGCGCTGGTCAAGGACCGCATCCTCGACCATCACCTCGAACCCTTCGGCGTCACCGCCGCGCAGTTCAAGGTGCTGATCATCGTCGCCCAGTTCGATGTCGATACCCCGGCCGAGCTGTCCCGCTACCTGAGCCTGGACAGCGGCTCGATGACACGCATGCTCGACCGCCTCGAACAGAAAGACCTGATCGAGCGCAGCCGCTGCCCCGAAGACCGTCGCCAGGTGCGCATCGCCCTGACCAGCGAAGGCCACAAGCTCGCTGATCGTCTGCCGGAAATCGGCGCCCAGGCCATGAACGAACTGGTCGGCGTGCTCGACCCGAGCGAGCTGGAAACCCTCACCAGCCTGTTGACCAAGGTCCTGATCAACGCCGGCGACAGCGTCACCGCCCTGCGGGTAGGTGCGAAATGAACAAAGCCACCCTGAGCCTGCTGTTCATTGCCCTGAGCCTGGCCGGTTGCGCCAGCTACGAAGGCCTGTCGACCAGCGGCAAGCGCCTGTCCGCCAGCGAACTGCAAGCCGGCAAGACCCTTGAAGGGGTCACTCTGTCTCCCGCCGCCTGGCCGCAACAGGACTGGTGGCGCAGCCTCGGCGATCCGCAACTGGACGGCCTGATCGGCGAAGCCCTGCGCGACAGCCCGGACATGCAGATCGCCAGCGCCCGCGCTCACCAGGCCAGCGCCGCCGCCTCCGCTGCCGATGCCGCACGCATGCCGACCCTGGATGCCAGCGCCGGCGTCAGCCGCGCGCGCCTGGCCCGTGACCAGGACCCGAGCGGGCAGGGCGGGACCTATTCGACGGTGCGCAAGATCGGCCTCGACTTCAACTACACCTTCGACCTCTGGGGCGGCCAGCGTGCTGCCTGGGAAGCCGCACTGGGCCAGGCCCGCGCCGCCGAGGTGGATCGCCAGGCCGCCAGCCTGACCCTGGCCGCCGACGTCGCCCGCGCCTACAGCCAGCTGGGCCAGGCCTATATCGTCAACGACCTGACCCAGGAAGACCTCAAGCGCACCCTGCAGATGCTCGACCTGGGCAAGCGCCGCCTGGCCGCCGGGATCGACAGCGACTACCAGTTGCAACAGACCGAAAGCCTCGCCGCCAGCTCGCAAGAGCAGGCGATCGATGCCGCGAAACAGCTGCGTAGCGCGCAGATCGCCCTTGCCGTATTGCTCGGCAAGGGCCCCGATCGCGCCCGGCAGATCGCCCGTCCCGCCGTGCTCAAGCCCGGCGCCGTGGCGCTGCCGTCGGTACTGCCGGCCGAACTGCTGGGTCGGCGTCCCGACCTGGTGGCCGCGCGCTGGCGGGTCGAGGCGGCAAGCAAGTCGATCGACGCCAGCAAGACGCGCTTCTACCCCAACCTCAACCTGAGTGCCGCCGCCGGCACCGAGGCCTTGCTGGGCGATGCGATCTTCGGTGCGCCGAGCCGCTTCTTCAGCATCGCCCCGACCGTGTCGCTGCCGATCTTCGACGGCGGCCGCTTGCGCGCCGACCTCGATGCCCGCGACGCCGACTACGACCTCGCCGTGGCCCAGTACAACAAAAGCCTGGTCAACGCCCTCGGTGAAGTCAGCGACAGCATCGACCAGCTCCATGCCCTCAGCGAGCAGGTCGCCGCCAAGCAGCGCGCCGCCGACGTCGCCCAGCAGTCCTACGACACGGTGATGCAGCGCTACGGCTCCGGCATCGGCAACTTCCTCGACGTGCTGAGCATCGAGCAGCAACTGCTGCAGGCCCAGCGCCAGCTGGCCGAGCTCAACGCCGAGCGCATCGACCGCTCGATCCTGCTGATGCAGGCCCTCGGCGGTGGCTTCCAGGCCAGCGCGACACCCGAACAACAGCAGGCCGCGACAGCGTCGTCGGTCTCCCGTCATCCATAACGCCAAGGTATTCGTCATGGCCAATACAACGGACACTGCCGCCAACGAGCAGGACGTCAACAACCAGCGCAAACGCAAGACCTGGCTGCTCGGCCTGCTGCTCATCGTGCTCGCCCTCGGCGCCGGCACCTGGGCCTGGCACGAACTCTACGGGCGCTGGAGCGAAAGCACCGACGACGCCTACGTCAACGGCAACGTGGTGGAAATCACCCCGCTGATCACCGGCACCGTGATCAGCATCGGCGCCGACGACGGCGATCTGGTCCACGCCGGCCAGGAACTGATCCGCTTCGATCCGAGCGACGCCGAGGTCGCCCTGCAAGCCTCCGAGGCCAAGCTGGCCCGGGCGGTGCGCCAGGTGCGCGGCCTGTACAGTAACGTCGACGGGCAGAAGGCCCAGGTCGAGGCACGCAAGGCCGAGCTGCAGAAGGCCCAGGAAAACTTCAACCGGCGCAAGACCCTCGCCGCCGGCGGGGCGATCTCCCAGGAAGAACTGTCCCACGCCCGTGACGACCTGGCCTCGGCGCAGAGCGCCCTGGCCAATGCCAAGCAACAGCTCAACACCACCGCCGCGCTGGTCGACGACACGGTGATCTCGTCCCACCCGGACGTGCGCGCCGCCGCGGCCGAACTGCGCCAGGCCTACCTGGACAATGCCCGTACCACCCTGGTGGCGCCGGTTACCGGCTATGTCGCCAAGCGCACCGTGCAACTGGGCCAGCGCCTGCAGCCGGGCACCGCGACCATGGCGGTGATCCCCCTCGACCAACTGTGGATCGACGCCAACTTCAAGGAAACCCAACTGCGCAACATGCGCATCGGCCAGCCGGTGGACATCACCACCGACCTGTACGGTAGCGACGTGAAGTACAGCGGCACCATCGACAGCCTCGGCGCCGGTACCGGCTCGGCCTTCGCCCTGCTGCCGGCGCAGAACGCCACTGGCAACTGGATCAAGATCGTCCAGCGCGTGCCGGTGCGCGTGCATATCAACCCCGAGCAACTGGCCCAGCACCCGCTGCGCATCGGCCTGTCGACCCTGGTCGACGTCGACCTGCACGACCAGAGCGGCCCGGTCCTGGCCCAGCAGCCACCGCAGCAGGCGTCCTTCGCCACCCAGGTGTATGACCGTCAACTGGCCGAGGCCGACACCCTGATCGCCCGGTTGATCCACGACAACAGCGCCAGCGACAAGACTGCACAGCGATGAGCAACCAGGCCTCGTTCACCCCGCCGAGCCTGCTGCTGACCACCATCGGCCTGTCCCTGGCGACCTTCATGCAGGTGCTCGACACCACCATCGCCAACGTGGCGTTGCCGACCATTTCCGGCAACCTCGGGGTCAGCTCGGAGCAGGGCACCTGGGTGATCACTTCGTTCGCGGTGAGCAACGCCATTGCCTTGCCGCTGACCGGTTGGCTGAGCCGGCGCTTCGGCGAGGTCAAGCTGTTCATCTGGGCGACCTTGCTGTTCGTGCTGGCCTCGTTCCTCTGCGGCATCTCGCAGTCGATGCCGGAACTGGTGGGCTTCCGCGTGCTCCAGGGCGTGGTCGCCGGGCCGCTTTACCCGATGACCCAGACCCTGCTGATCGCGGTCTATCCGCCGGCGAAGCGAGGGATGGCGCTAGCGCTATTGGCGATGGTCACGGTGGTGGCGCCCATCGCCGGGCCGATCCTCGGCGGCTGGATCACCGACAGCTACAGCTGGCCGTGGATCTTCTTCATCAACGTGCCGATCGGCCTGTTCGCCGCCGCCGTGGTCCGCCAGCAGATGCGCACGCGGCCGGTGCAGACTGTGCGCCAGCCGATGGACTACATCGGCCTGCTGAGCCTGATCATCGGCGTCGGCGCCTTGCAGATCGTGCTCGACAAGGGCAACGACCTGGACTGGTTCGAGTCGAGCTTCATCGTCGTCGGCAGCCTGATCTCGGTGGTGTTCATCGCCGTGTTCATCATCTGGGAACTGACCGACAAGCACCCGGTGGTCAACCTGCGGCTGTTCGTCCATCGCAACTTCCGCATCGGCACCATCGTCCTGGTGGGCGGCTACGCCGGGTTCTTCGGCATCAACCTGATCCTGCCGCAGTGGCTGCAGACGCAGATGGGCTACACCGCGACCTGGGCCGGCCTGGCGGTGGCGCCGATCGGCCTGCTGCCGGTGCTGATGTCGCCCTTCGTCGGCAAGTACGCGCACCGCTTCGACCTGCGCCTGCTGGCCGGCCTGGCGTTCCTGGCGATCGGCCTGAGCTGCTTCATGCGTGCGCAGTTCACCCATGAGGTGGACTTCCAGCACGTGGCCATGGTCCAGTTGTTCATGGGCGTCGGCGTGGCGCTGTTCTTCATGCCGACCCTGAGCATCCTGCTCTCGGACCTGCCACCCCATCAGATCGCCGACGGCTCTGGCCTGGCGACCTTCCTGCGGACTCTGGGTGGCAGCTTCGCGGCGTCGCTGACCACCTGGATCTGGATCCGCCGTGCCGACCAGCACCATGCTTACTTAAGCGAAAGCATCAGCACCTACGAGCCGGCGACCCGCGAGGCGTTGCAGCAGATGGGCGGGGCAGGGGGCGTGGCGTACCGGCAACTGGAGCAGATGCTCAACAGTCAGGCGTACATGATGTCGACGGTGGATTACTTCACCCTGATGGGCTGGGTATTCGCCGGGTTGATCCTGCTGGTGTGGCTGGCGAAACCGCCGTTTGCGGCGAAGGCGGGGCCGGCGTCGGGCGGGCATTGAGGCGGGAAAGAGTGAAAACCCGAGGCGCGCCTGGCGCGCCCCGGGTCAGGGCATTCAGAGTTGCTGGATGCCGGTGATGTGCGGTGCGCCCTTGGTCGGTGCGTAGATCGACACGATCACTTTGTAGATCACTTCGGTGCCCGGTACCTGGGCATTGCTCAGGTAACGGTAGTTGGTGCCGTTGACGACCTGGGTCGACACTTCCAGCGGGGTGTAGTGCACGCCTACGAAGCCCTTGAGGGCTTCTTCGAAGACTTTCTTGTCCTGGGCGGTCAGTGGGTGATACGGAGTCCAGCCACCAACCAGTTGCGCTTGAGCACTCATGCATCTCACTCCTTGATAAGTTCCTACTCGTCTGGCTTTTCGGATATCGCCCCGTCTATTTCAATGGTTTCCGGCATCCATGTTCGCGGTGTCCATCGTGTGAACCAGGTCACAGAGAGGCCATAAAATAGCACTGGCAATTCTGCTGTCTGTCGGTTATAGCCCTTTGCTTTTGTAGGTGAATGGCGATTTGGTATGACTGGTTGGGAGGTGGCTGGTGCTGGTGCTGGTGCCCGGTATTGTGTGTTGATCCATTTGCGATGGCGACGCTGAGTCACCTTTTCGCCCCCTGGCGACCCCCTTTTGAAAAGCGCAAAAGGGGGCAAAACGCTCTTGCTCCTGCATCCGGCCCTCCGCTTCGCTCCGGGTTCCTTCCTTCCGCACTGACTCCGGGGGCCGCGCCATACGGGCTCCTGCCCTATGGCGCTTTCCGGGCCATCCATGGCCCTCCACCCCCTCCATCAGCGCTCCACTCAGCCTCCTGATGTCGCGGGCAGATCAAGAGCCAGATCAAAAGCAAAGCAAGAGCAAAGCAAAAGCAAAAGCAAAAACCAGAGCGCAGCCACCACCACTCCTGAGAACACCCTCGCCCGGCAAGAGCGCAGCGAATTGTGCTCTTGATCTTGATCTACCTGCGACATCAGGAGGCCGAGTGGAGCGCTGATGTAGGGGGTGGAGGGCCATGGATGGCCCGGAAAGCGCCATAGGGCAGGAGCCCGTATGGCGCGGCCCCCGGAATCAGTGCGGAGGGAGGGAACCCGTAGCGAAGCGAAGGGCCGGATGCAGGAGCGAAAGCGTTTTGCCCACTTTTGCGCTTTTCAAAAGTGGGTCGCCGTAAGGGCGAAAAGGTGACTCCGCGTCGCCTTGGCAAACGGATATGCACGCAAGCGCCAGCACCAGCACCAGCCCAAAGACAGCCCCCCTGCATGCACAAATGGGATAGCACTCTGCACGATCCGGATATTCCCCCGCCTCCCCCAACCCTAACCTGACGTGGCCTGAACAATAACAACGGAGGCCCTGGCCATGTCCCTGGGATTCGACTACCTCAATGCCATGCTCGAGGACGACCGCGAATCGGGCGTCTACCGCTGCAAGCGGGAGATGTTCACCGACCCGCGCCTGTTCGACCTGGAGATGAAGCACATCTTCGAGGGCAACTGGATCTACCTGGCCCATGAAAGCCAGATCCCCGAGAAGAACGACTTCCTCAGCCTGACCATGGGCCGCCAGCCGGTGTTCATCGCGCGCAACAAGGACGGCGAGCTGAACGCCTTCCTCAATGCCTGCAGCCATCGCGGCGCCATGCTCTGCCGGCACAAGCGCGGCAACCGCTCCAGCTACACCTGCCCGTTCCATGGCTGGACCTTCAACAACAGCGGCAAGCTGCTCAAGGTCAAGGACCCGGCCAACGCCGGCTACCCGGACAGCTTCAACTGCGACGGCTCCCACGACCTGACGAAAGTGGCGCGCTTCGAGTCCTATCGCGGTTTCCTGTTCGGCAGCCTCAACGCCGACGTGAAGCCATTGGTGGAGCACCTGGGCGAGTCGGCGAAGATCATCGACATGATCGTCGACCAGTCGCCGGAAGGCCTGGAAGTGCTGCGCGGCTCCAGTTCCTACATCTACGAAGGCAACTGGAAACTCACCGCGGAAAACGGTGCCGACGGCTATCACGTCAGCTCCGTGCACTGGAACTACGCCGCCACCCAGAACCAGCGCAAGCAGCGCGAGGCCGGTGAAGAAATCAAGACCATGAGCGCCGGTGCCTGGGCCAAGCAGGGCGGCGGTTTCTATTCCTTCGACCATGGCCACCTGCTGCTGTGGACGCGCTGGGCCAACCCGGAAGACCGTCCGGCCTACGAGCGCCGCGAGCAACTGGCCGCCGATTTCGGCCAGGCCCGCGCCGACTGGATGATCGAGAACTCGCGCAACCTGTGCCTGTACCCCAACGTCTACCTGATGGACCAGTTCAGCTCGCAGATCCGCATCGCCCGGCCGATCTCGGTGAACAAGACCGAAATCACCATCTACTGCATCGCGCCCAAGGGCGAGAGTGCCGAGGCCCGTGCCCGGCGCATCCGCCAGTACGAAGATTTCTTCAATGTCAGCGGCATGGCCACCCCCGACGACCTGGAGGAATTCCGTTCCTGCCAGACCGGCTACGGCGCCGGCAGCGGCTGGAATGACATGTCCCGCGGTGCCGCGCACTGGGTCGAGGGCGCTGACGAGGCAGCTCGCGAGATCGAACTCAAGCCGCTGCTGTCCGGCGTCCGTACCGAGGACGAAGGCCTGTTCGTGCTGCAGCACAAGTACTGGCAGGACACCCTGCTCAAGGCCCTGGAACAGGATCAGCGACTGATCCCCGTGGAGGCCGTGCAATGAGCCTGCATGACACGGTGCGCGACTTCCTCTACCGCGAAGCGCGCTACCTCGACGATGCCCAGTGGGACCAGTGGCTGGAGCTGTACGCCGCCAACGCGACCTTCTGGATGCCGTCGTGGGACGACAACGACCAACTCACCGAAGACCCGCAAAGCGAGATCTCGCTGATCTGGTACGGCAACCGCGGCGGCCTGGAAGACCGGATCTTCCGCATCAAGACCGAGCGCTCCAGCGCGACGGTGCCGGACACCCGCACCTCGCACAACATCAGCAATATCGAGATCGTCGAGCAGAGCGCGGAGCAGTGCCAGGTGCGCTTCAACTGGCACACCCTGAGCTTCCGCTACAAGACCACCGACTGCTACTTCGGCAGCAGCTTCTACACCCTCGACCTGCGCGGCGAGACGCCGCTGATCCTGGCGAAGAAGGTGGTGCTGAAGAACGACTACGTTCGCCAGGTCATCGACATCTATCACATCTGAGGTCACGGCGAAGGCCGTCCGGTGTGCCATTGCGGCGCGCCGTGGCGGGGTTCGCCCGCGAGGTGCCACATGAGCTTCCAGATCGCACTGAATTTCGAGGACGGGGTCACCCGTTTCATCCACGCTGAAGGCCACGAGACTGTGGCCGACGCCGCCTATCGCCAGGGCATCAACATCCCTCTGGACTGCCGCGACGGCGCCTGTGGCACCTGCAAGTGCCAGGCCGAATCGGGGCGCTACGACCTCGGTGACAACTTCATCGAGGACGCGCTGAGCGAGGACGAGATCGCCCGCGGCTACGTGCTTACCTGCCAGATGCGTGCCGAGAGCGATTGCGTGGTGCGCATCCCGGCCTCGTCGCAGCTGTGCAAGACCGAGCAGGCCAGTTTCGAGGCGGCCATCAGCGAGGTGCGGCAGTTGTCCGCCAGCACCATAGCGCTTTCCATCAAAGGCGAGTCCCTGAGCCGCCTGGCTTTCCTGCCGGGGCAGTACGTCAACCTCAAGGTGCCGGGCAGCGAGCAGAGCCGGGCTTACTCCTTCAGTTCGCTGCAGCGTGATGGCGAGGTCAGCTTCCTGATCCGCAACGTGCCGGGTGGGTTGATGAGCAGCTTCCTCACCGGGCTGGCCAAGGCCGGTGACCAGATGACCCTTGCCGGGCCGTTGGGCAGCTTCTACCTGCGCCCGATTCAGCGGCCGTTGCTGCTGCTGGCGGGTGGCACCGGGCTGGCGCCGTTCACCGCGATGCTGGAGAAGATCGCCGAACAGGGCAGCGCGCATCCGGTGCATTTGATCTATGGCGTGACCAACGACTTCGACCTGGTCGAGCTGGATCGCCTGCAGGACCTGGCGGCGCGGATTCCCGGCTTCACCTTCAGCGCCTGCGTGGCCAATCCCGAGAGCCAGTACCCGCAGAAGGGCTATGTCACCCAGCATATCGAGCCGGGCCACCTGAACGACGGCGATGTGGATGTGTACCTGTGCGGCCCGCCGCCGATGGTCGAGGCGGTGAGCCGGTACCTGGGGGAGCAGGGGATCAATCCTGCGAATTTCTACTTCGAGAAGTTCGCGGCTGCCGCTTGAGTTTCTCGATGGGTTGCACTGGCCTCATCGCTGGCTTGCCAGCGATGAGGCCAGTAGCCACACAGCTGAGTCAGGAGAAGAACAATGAACAACAGATTCCAAGGCAAGGTCGCCCTGGTCACCGGTGCCGCCCAGGGCATCGGTCGCGGCGTGTGCTGGCGGCTCAAGGCCGAGGGCGCGAAGGTGGTGGCGGTGGACCGTTCCGAGCTGGTCCACGAGCTGGCCGGGGAGGGCATGCTGACCCTCACTGCCGACCTTGAGCACTACGAGGACTGCGCCCGGGTCATGGCCACCGCAGTCGAGACCTTCGGCCACCTCGATATCCTCGTCAACAACGTCGGCGGCACCATCTGGGCCAAGCCCTTCGAACACTATGAACAGGCCCAGATCGAAGCCGAAGTGCGCCGCTCGCTGTTCCCCACCCTGTGGTGCTGCCACGCCGCGCTGCCGTACATGCTCGAACGCAGCAGCGGCGCCATCGTCAACGTATCGTCCATTGCCACCCGCGGGGTCAATCGCGTGCCCTACGGCGCAGCCAAAGGCGGCATCAACGCGCTCACCGCCTGCCTGGCCTTCGAGACCGCCGGACGCGGCATCCGCGTCAACGCCACCGCCCCCGGCGGCACCGAGGCCCCACCCCGGCGCATCCCGCGCAACGCCGCCGAGCAGAGCGTCGACGAGAAAGCCTGGTACCAGCAGATCGTCGACCAGACCCTGTCCAGCAGCCTGATGAACCGCTACGGCAGCATCGACGAACAGGTCGGCGCCATCCTCTTCCTGGCTTCCGACGAGGCCTCCTACATCACCGGCACGACCCTGCCGGTAGGCGGTGGCGACCTCGGCTGAGTGCGCCTCCTGCAAGGTTTTCCTCGAACAACAAAAACAACGAGACAGATGCCATGCGAACCCTGGATATCCACCCGATCATCGATAACGCACGCTTTTCCCCCTTCCACTGGATGGTCATGGCCTGGTGCGGCCTGCTGCTGATCTTCGACGGCTACGACCTGTTCATCTACGGCGTGGTGCTGCCGGTGATCATGAAGGAATGGGGCCTGACCCCGCTGCAGGCCGGCGCCCTGGGCAGCTATGCGCTGTTCGGCATGATGTTCGGCGCCCTGGCCTTCGGCAGCCTGGCCGACCGCATTGGCCGCAAGAAGGGCATCGCCATCTGCTTCGCGCTGTTCTCCGGGGCGACCATCCTCAACGGCTTCGCCAGCAGCCCCAGCGAGTTCGGCATCTACCGCTTCATCGCCGGCCTTGGCTGCGGCGGCCTGATGCCCAATGCCGTGGCGCTGATGAACGAGTACGCGCCGAAACGCCTGCGCAGCACCCTGGTGGCGATCATGTTCAGCGGCTACTCGCTGGGCGGCATGCTCTCTGCCGGCGTCGGCATCTTCCTGCTGCCGCGCTTTGGTTGGGAATCGATGTTCTTCGCCGCCGCGCTGCCGTTGCTGCTGTTGCCGGTGATCCTTCACTACCTGCCGGAATCCATCGGATTCCTGGTACGCCAGGGCCGCACGGAAGAGGCGCGGGTGCTGCTCAAGCGCCTCGATCCCGACTGTGACGTGCAGCCTGAAGACCAGCTCCAGGCCATCGACCGCAAGGGCAAGGGCGCCTCGGTGCTGGAACTGTTCCGCGACGGCCTGGCGGTGCGCACCCTGGCCCTGTGGCTGGCGTTCTTCTGCTGCCTGCTGATGGTCTATGCCCTCAGTTCCTGGCTGCCCAAGCTGATGGCCAACGCGGGCTACAGCCTGGGGTCGAGCCTGTCGTTCCTGCTGGCGCTGAACTTCGGCGGCATGGCCGGAGCGATCCTCGGCGGCTGGCTGGGTGACCGCTACAACCTGGTCAAGGTCAAGGTGGCGTTCTTCCTCGCCGCCGCGCTGTCCATCAGCCTGCTCGGGGTCAACAGCCCGATGCCGGTGCTGTACCTGCTGATCTTCATCGCCGGCGCTACCACCATCGGCACGCAGATCCTTCTGTATGCCGGCGCCGCCCAGTTGTATGGCCTGTCGGTGCGCTCCACCGGCCTGGGCTGGGCCTCCGGTATTGGCCGTAACGGCGCCATCGTCGGTCCACTGCTGGGCGGGGCGCTGATGGGCATGCAACTGCCGCTGCAACTGAATTTCCTCGCCTTCGCCCTCCCTGGCGCGGTGGCCGCGCTGGCCATGGCCGTGCACCTGGCCAGCGGCAGGCGGGCCGCCGTGGTGCCGGCCGCCTCGGCCTGAGGCGCGGCGCGCTACTCCCACTTCAAGAAAACAAAAGAGGACCGCAATCATGACCGTGAAGATTTCCCAGACCCCCGCCATCCAGGCGTTCTTCGAAGAAGCGGCTGGCTTTCGCAACGACGAAGGCAGTCCGCGCCTGAAACGTATCGTCCAGCGCATCCTGCAGGACACCGCCCGTCTGATCGAAGACCTGGAAATCAGCGAGGACGAGTTCTGGCACGCTGTCGACTACCTCAACCGTTTGGGCGGCCGTGGCGAAGCCGGGTTGCTGGTCGCGGGGTTGGGTGTCGAACATTTCCTCGACTTGCTGCAGGACGCCAAGGACGCCGAGACCGGGCAGACCGGCGGCACCCCGCGGACCATCGAAGGCCCGCTGTACGTGGCCGGCGCACCGCTGGCCGAGGGCCAGGTGCGCATGGATGATGGCAGCGAGGAAAGTGTCGCCACACCGATGTTCCTCGAAGGCCGGGTATTGGACCCCGAAGGCCGGCCGCTGGCGGGCGCCACGGTGGACCTGTGGCATGCCAATACCCGCGGCACCTATTCGTTCTTCGACCAGAGCCAGTCGGATTTCAACCTGCGTCGCCGCATCGTCACCGATGGCGATGGCCGCTACCGCGCGCGCAGCATCGTGCCATCGGGGTACGGCTGCGATCCGCAGGGTCCGACCCAGGAATGCCTGGACCTGCTGGGCCGGCATGGCCAGCGTCCGGCCCACGTGCACTTCTTCATCTCGGCGCCGGGGCATCGGCACCTGACTACCCAGATCAATCTGTCCGGCGATCAGTACCTGTGGGACGACTTCGCCTATGCCACCCGCGACGGGCTGGTAGGTGAGGTGGTGTTCCGCGAGGACGGCGCGCGGGGTGTGCCGGGGCGGTATGCGGAGCTGGTGTTTGATTTCCATCTGCAGGCGGCTGTGGACACCGATGCCGAAGCCCGCAGCAAGCGGCCGCGGGCGCTTCAGCAAGCCTGATCGACAGTGCCGGCCTCGCCAGTTCCCACAGCTACCGCCGTGTTCTTCAGGGCAATGGAGATCCTTGTGGGAGCTGGCTTGCCAGCGATCGGGGCCACACAACAACCAGAGCCGGGCACCGGCCAATCCCTTGCGAGCAACCGTCATGAACACTCTGATCAAGGACTGCTCCCTGTCCGCCGTCATCGCCGGCCTGATCGCCACGCTGATTTCCTACGCCGGCCCGCTGGTGATCATCTTTCACGCCGCCGAAGCCGCCGGTCTGTCCCGCGGCCAGTTGTCGTCCTGGGTCTGGGCGGTGTCCCTGGGCAGTGCCGTACTCGGTGCCGTGCTCAGCCTGCGCTACCGTGTCCCGGTGGTGATCGCCTGGTCCATCCCCGGCTCGGCGCTGCTGGTCACGGCCCTGCCGCAATTGGGGCTGGAACAGGCCGTCGGCGCCTACCTGCTGGCCAACCTGATCCTGCTGGCCATCGGTATCAGCGGCGCCTTCGACCGTCTGATCGCCCGGCTTCCAGGTTCCATCGCCGCCGGCATGCAGGCCGGCATCCTGTTCAGCTTCGGCATCGAAGTGTTCCGCGCCTTGCCCGTGCAACCGCTGCTGGTCACGGCGATGTTCGTCACCTATGTGCTGATGCGCCGCATGCAACCGCGCTATGCGGTGGTGGCGGTACTGCTGGTTGGCGCGCTGGTGACCGTGGCCAGCGGGCAATTGCGCAGCGAGGCGCTGGTCATGGACCTGGCCTCGCCTGAACTGATTACGCCGCAATTCAGCCTGTCCGCCTTGTTCAGCCTCGCTCTGCCGCTGGTGCTGGTGGCCCTGACCGGTCAGTTCATGCCCGGTATGGTGGTCCTGCGAGGTGCCGGCTACCGCACCCCGGCCAGCCCATTGATAAGCGCCAGCGCCATTGGCGGCCTACTGCTGGCGCCGTTCGGCTGTCATGGCCTTAACCTGGCGGCGGTCACCGCCAGCCTCTGCACCGGTCGCGAAGCCCATGAAGACCCGCGTCGCCGCTATATCGCTGCACTCTCCGGCAGTGCCTTGTACCTGTTGCTGGGCATCGCCGGGGCGACCCTGATGTCGCTGTTCGCCGCCTTTCCCGCTGCCCTGATCGCCGCCTTGGCCGGGCTGGCCCTGTACGGCGCCATCAGCGAGGCCCTGAGCCGCAGCCTGGCCGAGCCGGCGGAGCGCGATGCGGGACTGTTCACTTTCCTGGTCACCGCCTCGGGAGTGTCCTTCCTCGGCCTGTCGGCGGCGTTCTGGGGCCTGCTGTTCGGCCTCGCCGCTCACGGCCTGCTGCGCCTGCGCAGACCTCAACCCGGTGCAGCCCTGCGCCGTGATGCCTGAAGGAGACCTGCCACTCTCGAGCCTCGCCGTATTCCCGCGCCTTACCCAATAACAACAAGATCAAGAGAGCTTCGGAATGAATCACACCCCTTGCGTCGTACTGGGCCTGAGCGTGCTCAGCCAACCCCTGCTGGCCGCCGAGAACGGCTTCTTCGAGGATGCCAAGGCCAGCCTCAACGCCCGCAACTATTACTTCAGTCGCGATTTCTCCGACATCGTCGGCGCCAACCGGCAGTCCAAGGCCGAGGAGTGGGCCCAGGGCTTCATCCTCGATTTCAAGTCTGGCTACACCCCCGGGCCGATCGGCTTCGGCGTGGATGCCCTGGGCTTGCTGGGCATACGTCTCGACAGCAGCCCTGACCGGGTCAACACCGGATTGTTGCCGGTCCACGATGATGGTCGTGCGGCCAACGAATACAGCCGCCTGGCACCGACCTTGAAGATGCGCGTGTCGAAGACCGAACTGCGGGTTGGCGAGCTGCAACCCAATCTGCCAGTGCTGACTTTCAGCGATATTCGCCTGCTGCCGCCCACCTATCAGGGCGTCAGTCTGAGTTCCAGCGAGGTCGACGGACTCATCGTGCAGGCCGGGCATCTGAGCTCGACCCACCTGCGCAACGAAGCCGGCGACGAGAAGATGCTGGCGATGCTCGGTCATGTGCCGCAGCGTCAGGCCGAAAGCGATGGCTTCGACTATCTCGGCGGCGATTACGCCTTCAATGGTGGGCAGAGCAGCGCCAACCTGTGGTACGGACAATTGCAGGACATCTATCGCCAGGGCTTCGTCGGTTTCAAGCACAGCCAGCCGGTGGGGGCTTGGGTGCTGGGTGCCAACCTCGGTTACTTCACGGCACAGGAGGAGGGCGATGCCTTGCTCGGGCGCATCGACAACCAGGCGCTCTTCTCGATGTTCAGTGCACGGCATGGCGGTCATACTCTGTATGCGGGCTACCAGGCGATGTACGGCGACAGTCCGTTTCCGCGGGTGTTCGCCAATATCACGCCGTTGGGCAACGAGGTGCCGACCTACGAGTTCGCCTACACCGACGAGCGTTCTTACCAGGTGCGCTACGACTACAACTTCGTCGCCCTCGGGATTCCCGGGCTGACGGCGTCGGTGCGCTATATCACCGGTGACAACGTGACCACGGGACAGGGCTTCGAGGGCAAGGATCGTGAGCGGGATCTCGATCTGACCTACGCGGTGCAGAGCGGGGTGTTGAAGGGGCTGGGGATTCGCATGCGCAATGCGATGGCGCGGTCGAACTACCGAAGTGATATCGATGAGAACCGGTTGATCCTCAGCTATACGTGGCAGCTCTTCTGAGGGAACGCGGATATTGTGCGCTGATCGAACAGGCTGCCCGGTCGCCCTGTCCGCTATCCGCACGGCTTTATACGACTTCGAAGGGCACACCGACGGTCGCCTGCTGACGAAACCCCGCGACCGCGCGCTAGAATCGATCCACCGTGAACGACCGCTGTCCCAAGGCAGCGGCGCAAGAACAATAACGACAACGAGTGCCTTGCCTATGGAAAGCCGCCTGCTCAGCGAGCGCAGTAGCGTGTTCCACCGTGCCGACCCCTATGCCGTGTCCGACTACGTCAACCGGCACGTAGGCCAGCACTGCATCGGCCTGTCCCGCACCACCCATCCCCAGGCCAGCCTGAGCCACCGCAAATTCGCCGAACTGGACCTGTGCCGCATCAGCTACGGCGGTAGCGTGCGGGTCACCTCGCCGGCACTGGAGTCGATCTACCACCTGCAGGTCCTGCTCAATGGCAACTGCCTGTGGCGCCGTGGCAACCAAGGCGAGCGCTACCTGCTGCCGGGCGAGCTGCTGCTGATCAATCCGGACGAACCGGTGGACCTGACCTATTCCGAAGACTGCGAGAAATTCATCCTCAAGGTGCCCACCCGGCTGCTCGACACGCTCTGCGACGAGCAGCGCTGGCAGCGGCCCAGCGACGGCGTGCGCTTCCTGCGCAATCATTACCGCCTGGACGAGCTGGAAGGCTTCGTCAGCCTGCTGGCCATGGTCTGCCAGGAAGCCGAGGTCAGCGACTCGCTGCCCCGGGTGCAGGGCCATTACAGCCAGATCCTGGTAAGCAAGCTGCTGACCCTGATGAGCACCAATATCCGCCGCGAAAGCCTCGGTTCACCGGGGGCGAACCTTGAGCGGATCCTCGACTACATCGAGCGCAACCTGAAACTGGAACTGTCGGCCGAGGTGCTGGCCGAGCAGGCCTGCATGAGCCTGCGCTCGTTCTATGCGCTGTTCGACCGCCACCTGGGCACCACGCCCAAACAGTACGTGCTGCAACGCAAGTTCGAGCGCCTGCAGCAGTGCCTGAGCGACCCTACCTGCACGGTGCGCAGTGTCACCGAGCTGGCGATGGACTACGGATTCATGCACCTGGGACGCTTCTCCGAGGGCTATCGCCAGCGTTTCGGCGAGTTGCCGTCGGAGACCTTCAGGCGGCGGGGAGCCTAGGGACGGGAGTGAAGTCGAACGGGGCCAGTTGGAAGCCCTGTTCATCCACCTGCAGGGTCCAGCCCTGGCGGTCCCAGTCGCCGAGGACGATGCGCCGGGCAGCGCTGTCGTCGTCCAGGGTCAGCTTGTGGATCGCCGGCCGGTGGGTATGGCCATGGACCAGGGTGTGCACGCGATGCTTGTGCATGATCCGCGGCACTTCCTCGGCGGTGACATCGATGATGTCGTTGGCCTTCATGCGCGTCTGCGCCTTGCTTTCGCTGCGCAGCTTGCGCGCCAGCTTGCGCCGGGTGGACAGCGGCAGGTGCCGGAGGATCCACAGGCTCAGCGGGTTGCGCAGGGTGCGGCGCAGCTTCATGTAGGCTTCGTCGCGGGTGCACAGGCTGTCGCCGTGCATCAGCAGCACCGGCTCGCCGCCCAGTTCGACCACGCTGGGGTCTTTGAGCAGGATGCAGCCGGCGGCCTTGCAGAAGGCCTTGCCGATGAGGAAGTCGCGGTTGCCGTGCATCAGGAAGATCTGCGTGCCGCTGTCGCTCAACTGGCGCAGCGCCGCGCAGATGGAGGCCTGGAACGGCGTCATGCCGTCGTCGCCGATCCAGGCTTCGAAGAAGTCGCCGAGGATGTACAGGGCCTGCGCATCCCGGGCGCGGGTAGCCAGCAGATCAAGAAACGCCCGGGTAATGTCCGGGCGTTCTTCTTGCAGATGCAGATCGGAGATCAGCAGTATCACTCAATGATCTCGGCTTTCTCGATGACCACGTCGTCCTTCGGTACGTCCTGGTGGCCGGACTTGGAACCGGTGGCGACCTTCTCGATGGCGTCGACCACTTCCTGGCCTTCGGTCACTTCACCGAATACCGCGTAGCCCCAGCCTTGCACGTTCTTGCCGCTGTGGTTGAGGAAGCCGTTGTCGGTGCCGTTGATGAAGAACTGTGCCGAAGCCGAATGCGGCTCCATGGTGCGGGCCATGGCGATCGAGTACTTCTTGTTCGGCAGGCCGTTGTCGGCTTCGTTCTGGATGCTGGCGCGGGTGCTCTTCTGCTTCATGTTCGCATCGAAGCCGCCGCCCTGGATCATGAAGCCCTTGATCACGCGGTGGAAAATGGTGCCGTCGTAGTGGCCGTCTTTCACGTACTGGACGAAGTTTTCCACGGTTTTCGGGGCTTTCTCGCTGTCCAGTTGCAGGACGATGTCGCCGTGGTTGGTGCTCAGTTTGACTTTGGCCATGCTGGAATTCGCTCTCTCAAGGCATGTGGGAAAGGAGGGTGCTGCTTCGCGTTATAGACCCTGACGTCGGCTCTGGCGCCGGCGATACGTCGATCGCGGTGATTTTTTGCCGGACGCCGTCAATATTCGCGCCGGTTTGTCGGCGCGGTGCTGTCGGCGGCGCGACGGCTTCGGCTATGATAAGCGCTTTGTTTCACGCGGCCTACCCGCGCCGCACACCGGAATTCCAAGGATCCTATGAGCAAGCCCACCGCCGACACCGCTCCCAATGCCGCCAAAGGGGCGCCTGCCGTCCCCGTCAACTTCCTGCGCCCGATCGTGCAGGCCGACCTGGACGCCGGCAAGCACAGCAGCATCGTCACCCGTTTCCCCCCGGAGCCCAACGGTTACCTGCACATCGGCCACGCCAAGTCGATCTGCGTGAACTTCGGCCTGGCCCAGGAATTCGGCGGTGCCTGCCACCTGCGCTTCGATGACACCAACCCGGCCAAAGAGGACCAGGAGTACATCGACGCCATCCAGGAAGACGTCAAGTGGCTCGGTTTCCAGTGGACCGGCCCGGTGCGCTACGCCTCGGAATACTTCGACCAGTTGCATGACTGGGCCGTGGACCTGATCAAGTCGGGCAATGCCTACGTCTGCGACCTGACCCCGGAGCAGGCCAAGGAATACCGCGGCAACCTGACCGAGCCAGGCAGGAACAGCCCGTTCCGCGAGCGCAGCGTCGAGGAAAACCTCGACCTGTTCGCCCGCATGAAGGCCGGCGAGTTCAAGGACGGCGAGCGCGTGCTGCGGGCGAAGATCGACATGGCCTCGCCGAACATGAACCTGCGCGACCCGATCCTCTACCGCATCCGTCATGCCCACCACCACCAGACCGGTGACAAGTGGTGCATCTACCCGAACTACGACTTCACCCACGGCCAGTCGGATGCCATCGAAGGCATCACCCACTCCATCTGCACCCTGGAGTTCGAAGGCCATCGTCCGCTGTACGAGTGGTTCCTCGAGCACCTGCCGGTGCCGGCCAAGCCGCGCCAGTACGAGTTCAGCCGCCTCAACCTGAACTACACCATCACCAGCAAGCGCAAGCTCAAGCAGTTGGTCGATGAAAAGCACGTGGAAGGCTGGGACGACCCGCGCATGTCGACCCTGTCCGGCTTCCGTCGTCGCGGCTACACCCCGGCGTCGATCCGCAACTTCTGCGAGATGATCGGCACCAACCGTTCCGACGGCGTGGTCGACATGTCCATGCTCGAATTCAGCATCCGCGACGACCTCGACCGCACCGCCCCGCGCGCCATGTGCGTGCTGCGTCCGCTGAAGGTGGTGATCACCAACTACCCGGAAGGCCAGGTCGAGCAGCTCGAACTGCCGCGCCACCCGAAGGAAGACATGGGCGTGCGCGTCCTGCCGTTCGCCCGCGAGCTGTACATCGACCGCGACGACTTCATGGAAGAGCCGCCCAAGGGCTACAAGCGCCTGGAGCCTGCCGGTGAAGTGCGCCTGCGCGGCAGCTACGTGATCCGCGCCGACGAGGCGATCAAGGACGCCGACGGCAACATCGTCGAGCTGCGCTGCTCCTACGACCCGGACACCCTGGGCAAGAACCCCGAGGGCCGCAAGGTCAAGGGCGTGATCCACTGGGTCCCGGCCGAAGGCAGCGTCGAGTGCGAAGTGCGCCTGTACGACCGCCTGTTCAAGGCGGCGAATCCGGAAAAAGCCGAAGAGGGCGGCACCTTCCTCGACAACATCAACCCTGATTCGCTGCAGGTGCTGCGTGGTTGTCGTGCCGAGCCATCGCTGGGCAACGCCCAGCCAGAGGACCGCTTCCAGTTCGAGCGCGAAGGCTACTTCTGCGCCGACCTGAAAGATTCCCGTCCAGGCCATCCGGTATTCAACCGCACCGTGTCCCTGCGTGACTCCTGGGGCAGCTGAGGAAATTTCGTGCTTACCATCTACAACACCCTGAGCAAGACCAAGGAAACCTTCAAGCCGCTGGAAGGCAACAAGGTGCGCATGTACGTCTGCGGCATGACCGTGTACGACTACTGCCACCTGGGCCATGGCCGCAGCATGGTCGCCTTCGACCTGGTCACCCGCTGGCTGCGCTATAGCGGCTACGACCTGACCTACGTGCGCAACATCACCGACATCGACGACAAGATCATCAACCGTGCCAACGAGAACGGCGAAGCCTTCGACGCCCTGACCGCGCGCATGATCGACGCGATGCACGAGGACGAGCGCCGCCTGAACATCCTCAAGCCGGACCTGGAACCGCGTGCCACCGACCATATCCCCGGCATGCACGCGATGATCCAGACCCTGATCGACAAGGGCTACGCTTATGCCCCGGGCAACGGCGACGTGTACTACCGCGTCGGCAAGTTCGTCGGCTACGGCAAGCTGTCGCGCAAGAAGATCGAAGACCTGCGCATTGGAGCGCGCATCGAGGTGGACGAGGCCAAGCAGGACCCGCTGGACTTCGTCTTGTGGAAAGGCGTCAAGCCGGGCGAGCCGAGCTGGGAGTCGCCATGGGGGCCGGGCCGTCCGGGCTGGCACATCGAGTGCTCGGTGATGTCCACCTGCTGCCTGGGCGAGAGCTTCGACATCCACGGTGGCGGCAGCGACCTGGAATTCCCGCACCACGAGAACGAGATCGCCCAGAGCGAGGCCGCCACCGGCAAGCAGTACGCCAATTCGTGGATGCACTGCGGGATGATCCGGATCAACGGCGAGAAGATGTCGAAGTCGCTGAACAACTTCTTCACCATCCGCGACGTGCTCGACAAGTACCACCCGGAGGTAGTGCGCTACCTGCTGGTGTCGAGCCACTACCGCAGCGCGATCAACTACTCCGAGGACAGCCTGCGCGATGCCAAGGGCGCCCTGGAGCGTTTCTACCACGCGCTGCGCGGTCTGCCACGGGTGGCGCCGCAGGGTGGCGAGGAATTCGTCGAGCGTTTTGCCGCGGCGATGAACGACGACTTCGGCACGCCGGAAGCCTGTGCCGTGCTGTTCGACCTGGTGCGCGAGATCAACCGTCTGCGTGACAGCGATGTGCAGGCGGCGGCGGGTCTGGCTGGGCGTCTGCGTGAGCTGGGTGATCTGCTGGGTGTGCTGCAGCTGGAGGCTGATGATTTCCTGCGTGCAGGGGCAGAAGGCAAGGTCGATGCGGCTGAAGTCGAAGCCCTGATCCAGGCGCGCCTGCAGGCGCGGGCCGAGAAGAACTGGGCCGAGTCCGACCGCATTCGCGATCAGATCACGGCCATGGGCGTGGTGCTGGAAGACAAGAAGGGCGAGACCACCTGGCGTCTGGCTGACTGAGGTCTTGCAGTACCCTTAAGAGCGTCATCGCGGGCAACGCCCGCTCCCACAGGGTGTGGTCCTTATGGGGTCTGTAAGGGCCCTTGCAGGTACACCGCAGAACCTTGTGGGAGCGGGCGTTGCCCGCGATGAGGCCATCAGCCTTTCACACTTGCCCCCTGCAATGCACCACCAGCCGGGCCCCACCCAGCTCGCTTTCCCCCACCTCCAGCCCGAACCCATGCAGATCGACGATCGCCGCAACGATCGACAACCCCAGCCCGAACCCCGCGTGCTTGTGCCCTTCCTCGCTGCGATAGAAGCGCTTCAACACCGTCTCGCGTTCTTCTGCCGGAATCCCCGGCCCACTGTCCTCCACGGCGATCTGCAAGCCATCCGCATCGGTCACGGCCGAAATGCGCACCTGCCCTCCCGCTGGCGTGAACTTGATCGCGTTGCCTACCAGGTTGGCCAGTGCCTCGAACAGCAGTTCATGGTCGCCGAACACCTTCGGTAGTGGTTCCTCCACCTCCAGGCTCAAGGCAATCTCGCCATCCTCGGCCAGCGGCAGGTAGAAGTCATGCAGTTCTACCAGGATTTCCTGCGGCTGCAGCTCGACGAATCCGGCCCGGCGCTGGCGATCTTCCAGCTCACTGATGCGCAGCAGCCCGCGGAAACGTGCCATCAGGGTGTCGGTCTCGGCGATCGCCTGTTCCATTGCCTCGGCCTGCGGGGCGTCGTCCCCCGCCTGCTGGCGAATCCGGTACAGCTGCGCGCGCAGGCGGGTGAGGGGGGTACGCAAGTCATGGGCGATGTTGTCGCACACGCCCTTGACCTCGTGCATCAGGCGCTCGATACGGTCGAGCATGGCGTTGACGATGGCCGCGAGCATGTCCAGTTCATCACGCCGTTGCGACAGCGGCAGGCGTCGGGTCAGGTCGCCGGCGACGATCTGCTCGGCGGTGGCCTGGATCGCACGGATGCGCTTCAGCGGCCGCCGGCGCAGCCAGTACCAGCCGGCGATGCCGGGAATGATGGTCAGCGACAGGCCCCAAAGCAGGGCGTGAAGAATGATCCGGGTGACCACGAACAGCGAGCCGTTGTCGCGCACCAGCACCAGCCAGCGCCCGTCCGGCACCTTCAGTGCCACGCCGTCGCAGCTGTCCGCCGGCATCCTTGGATCGTCGGCGTCGAGGCAGCGTTTCAG
This sequence comes from Pseudomonas sp. Con_6, assembly GCF_059379395.1. NCBI lineage: Bacteria > Pseudomonadati > Pseudomonadota > Gammaproteobacteria > Pseudomonadales > Pseudomonadaceae > Pseudomonas > Pseudomonas sp. Con_6. Next base: position 2,380,158 of record NZ_CM182011.1, read on the forward strand.
CTCATGGATGCGTCCGTCCAGGCCAAGGCCCGCGGGCATCTGGCGGATCTGCCCACCCAGCGGGTTGAACTGCGCATCGAACAACCCGTAGGCGTCGAAGCTGCGCTCCTCGAAGGTCTGGCTGGCGATCAGCGCGTCGTCCAGCTGCTTGCCGCTCATGTGCACGAACAGGTGCTGGCGCTGCATCAGGGAATGGCGGGTGAGCTTGTTCAGATAGCTGGACACCTCCAGGTAGAGCACCCCCATGAGGATGCTGCTCCAGGCCACGAACAGAAAACTGTACAGCGCCAGCAAACGGCTGGTGGACGAACTCCAGCCCTTATGCGGGTTCGGCAATGGCATAGCCGGAGCCTCGCACGGTGCGAATCAGCGGCGTCTGGCCGGGCGCATCGATTTTCTTGCGCAGGCGGCCGATATGCACATCGATCAGATTGGTGCCCGGGTCGAAGTGATAACCCCAGACTTCCTCGAAGATCATCATCCGGGTGATCACCTGGCCGGCGTGACGCATGAGGAATTCCAGGAGCTTGTACTCGGTAGGCAGCAGGTTGAGGGTTTGCTCGCCGCGCCGGGCCTCGTGGCTGATCAGGTCCAGCTCCAGGTCGGCCACCTGCAGGCGGGTCTGGGTCAGCGGCACGCTGTGGCGACGCAGCAGCACTTCGACCCGGGCGGCCATCTCGTCGGAGGCGAAGGGCTTGGTCAGGTAGTCGTCGCCGCCGGCACGCAGGCCGCGGACACGTTCGTCGACGTCGGAGAGGGCGCTGATCATCAGGATCGGCGTGGCGATCTTGAGGTTGCGCAGGGTGGTGACGATGGTCAGGCCGTCGACTTCCGGCAGCATGCGGTCGACGGTGATCAGGTCGTAGCCCCCGGCGATGGCGCGGGCCAGGCCTTCGCGGCCGTTGTCGACCCAGTCGACGTCGAGGCCATGGCTGGAAAGTTCGGCGACGATTTCCTGGCCGGTGACGGCATCGTCTTCGATAGTCAGTACGCGCATGCTTTTACCTGGGCGGGATTGAGGATTTGATTGTGCCAAAGAATAGGCAACGCCCGGGTTAAAGGAAATTCATGAAAGGAGACGGAAGGTCGCGGGGCTGGCACGCCCCGCGACGGGGGGAGGGCAGATCAGGCGACCTTGACGATCCAGCCAGCAGGCGCTTCGACGTCACCGCTCTGGATGCCGGTCAGTTCGGCATACAGCTTCTGGGTGACCGGGCCGACTTCGGTTTCGCTGTGGAACACGTGCAGCTTGCCGTTGTACTGGATGCCGCCGATCGGAGTGATCACCGCGGCAGTACCGCAGGCACCGGCTTCCTTGAACTTGCCGATCTCGCCGATCAGCACGTCGCCTTCGATCACGTTCAGGCCCAGGCGCGAGGCGGCCAGTTCCATCAGCGACAGGCGGGTGATGCCTGGCAGCACGGAAGCGGATTTCGGGGTGATGAATTCGTTGTCGGCGGTGATGCCGAAGAAGTTGGCCGAACCGACTTCCTCGATCTTGCTGTGGGTCAGCGGATCAAGGTAGATGGCGTCGGCGAAGCCGGCTTTCTTGGCGTCGTAGCCCGGCATCAGGCTGGCCGCGTAGTTGCCGCCGACCTTGGCGGCGCCGGTGCCTTGCGGGGCGGCGCGGTCGTAGTCGGAAATGATGAAGTTGTGCGGGGTCATGCCGCCCTTGAAGTACGAGCCGACCGGGATGGCGAAGATCGAGAAGATGAACTCCGGCGCGGTGCGCACGCCGATGTTGTCACCGGTGCCGATGACGAACGGGCGCAGGTACAGGGCACCTTTGCCGTGTGGCGGAACGAAGCGCTCGTTGGCCTTGACCACTTGTTTGCAGGCCTCGACGAAAACGTCGGTCGGCACTTGCGGCATCAGCAGGCGGGCACAGCTGCGGGCCATGCGCGCGGCGTTCTGGTCGGGGCGGAACAGGTTGATCGAGCCGTCCTTGCAACGGTAGGCCTTGAGGCCTTCGAAGCACTGCTGGCCGTAGTGCAGGGCAGTGGAGCCTTCGCTGATGTGCAGGACGTTGTCTTCGGTCAGGGTGCCCGCGTCCCACTCGCCGTTGCGCCATACCGAAAGGTAGCGCTTGTCGGTCTTGATGTAGTCGAAGCCCAGCTTGTCCCAGTTGATTTCGTTACTCATGACACCCTCGATCGGTTTGGCATTCGCCTGTTCGCTACAGGCCGCGCAGTGCGCGCAAGAGGGCCACGATAATACATCCCGTACGGATCGGAAAAGCCTGTCGGCAGATTCGCCGGTACATCTCGTCGTCCGTTTGTACCAGGTGGTGGTACATAGGGCTTTTTCAGGTTCGAAGTTCTGATCGAAGTCCTGCCTGTTCCATGAGGAATTTGCCATTTTTTAAGCCAGGTCCCGCCATTAGCCTGAGCCTCCCGATCACGGACGAGAGGTACCCGGCATGACCGCGCAAGAACCTGGAAGCACCCCCGACGAAACCGATATCCACTACCAGACCGTCAGTCAGCGGGTACCGCGCTGGTTGACGGAGGCGCCGGCGTCGCAGCGCCAGGCCCTGCGTGCCGGGTTGCCGGCGCCGCTGCCCTGGCTGGCCGCGGCCAGCGCCAGACTGCCCGAGGTGGTGCAGGCCTGGCGAGACGAGTACCAGCGTCACCAGCGTTATGCCACGGCCCTGGCCGGCATCCTCGAGCAACTGCCAGCGGTCGAGGCGTTCGCCGAGCCGCTGTTGCGCGAGGCGCTGAACACTCGCCTCGGCCTCGACCTGGATGTCCGCCGTGTGCACCTGTTCAACGCCGCCCGCGCGCGCTTGGCTGAGTCGCGCCTGGAACAGGGCGACCCGGCGGTGCGCGCGTTCGAGGTGGTGAAAGCCGCGACCCAGTCGCTGCTCACGGCCGCCCTGCAGAATTTCGAGGCCTTCGAGGCCGAGGCGCATGGCATGGACGACGGCCGGCGTGTCGCGATGATCTTTCACAGCGACAGCGGGCAGGCGTTGGATCCTCGGCGCGAGGTCGAGCTGCGCGCGCAAGACTTTGCCGCGCTATGCCGCGAGCTGGACCTGGGCGGCCAGTATCAGCGTCTGATCGACGGCCTGTTCGACCCGCCGCCTCAGGCGCAGGAAAGTCCCGCTGCCGCAGCCGCCAATCGTCAGGCCTGGTTCATCCTGTACGAGCAGTCGCGGTTGCGCCTCGAACTGCACCTGGCCCGCCTGCGCGGCGGCATCGCCCAGGACCTCTATGAAGACCTGCTGGAACAGAGCAGGAACGGCCGGGCCAGCGCGCGCCTGGAGCGCAGCCTGCTGACGCTGTGGGAGGTGGAGCTGAATGGCATTGTCCTGTTCTCTCGGCCCGAGGCGGTCGCAGGCGAAAGGCGGGTCGTGGTGTACATGCCAGGCGAGGCCAGCCAGCCGCTGCAGGCGTTCGACTCACTGCAGGCTTTCCACGCCTCGATGCGCCAGCGGCTCAAGGAGGCCACCTGGCGCACCTGGTTCATGCGCTTCGTCCCGGCGCGCGAGCGCGCCCCACTGTTGCGGCGCATTCAACACACGCTGTTCCCCAAGGTCTGGAACCCTGGCGGCTGGTACGAGGAACGCTTCGACGACAAGGCCGTGCTGCGCCTGGAATTGCAGACGTTCGGCGTGCCGCTGTTCAACGCGCTGTTGCAGCGCAGGCGGACTGTGCTCAAGGACGACGGGCTGTTCCACGCCGTGCCCACGGCGGTACAGGACCACAAGTCAGCCGAGGACAAGATCGCCTACTACCTGGGCGTTGCCTTCAATGTCGGCAACCTCGCGGCGTTCGTCGTACCGGGCCTGGGCGAGGTGATGCTGGCGGTCAACGCGGCGCTGCTCGGCTATGACGTCTACGAGGGCTTCGACAGCCTCGCCCAGGACGAGCGTGATGCGGCTTGGGGTTACTTCCTTGATGTCGGTGAGAATCTGGCACTGATCGCCGCGTTGGGCTCCCTCGGAGCGGCGGCACAGCGCTTTGCCGGCGATCTGCCGCTGGCGGTGCGTGGTATGCGTCCGGTGAAGCTGGCCGATGGCAGCGTTCGCCTGTGGAAGCCGGACCTGGCGCCTTTCGCTTACGACATTCGTCTGCCCCAAGGGATGCGCCCGGGGGCGAACGGGCTGTACGCCCACGAGGGACGCCAATGGTTGAAGCTGGACGGGCAGTTCTATTCGGTACGCACCCTGCTGGGTGAGGCGCCGGGATATTGCCTCGAGCACCCGACGCGGCCCGGCGCCTACGAACCGGCACTCAGCCACGATGGCGAGGGGGGCTGGCTGCATGAACTGGACACGCCACAGCACTGGCGCGGTCTGGAGCTGTTCGAGCGGCTCGGTCACAGCCAGGCCAATCTAACCGCAGATTTGGCGCAGCGTGCGCTGCGTATCAGCGGCGTCAGCGAGAGCCAATTGCGCCAGACCCTGGTTCAGCGGCGCCGGCCGCCGGCGCTGCTCAGCGACACCCTGCGCCGTTTGCTGCTGGCCGAGGACGCCCTGGCCCGTGGTGCCTTCGCCACGGCCTACCGCGCCGCGCAGCCTGAGCTGTCACCGTGCGGGCGTTTGCTGGCCCGACACTTCACGCTGCCTGGCGGCGTGGCCGAGGAGATCGTCGCTGCGGCCACGGCCGAGGAGCGTGCGCAGATGACCGGCAGTGCCCGGGTGCCGCTGCGTCTGGCAGAAGAGGCGCGGCTGTATCAGCAGCAGGTGCGTATGGCCCGGGCCTGCGAAGGACTCTACCTCGACCTCGAGGCCAACCCCGACAGCGCCTGCCTGCTCCTGCATCAGTTGGGGCAGTTGCCTGGCTGGCCGACCAGCCTGCGTGTTGCCCTGTATGACGGACGCCTCGGTGGCCGCCTGCTGGCGAGCATCGGTCCGCTGGCAGAGGCGGAAGTGGCGTTGCACTGGCGGGGACAGCTGCCGGGTGCGTTCTGCACGGAACTGTTCGCCGCCCTTGCCGACACCACCCGCACGCGCCTTGGACTCAGCGATGCCGCCAGCCTGCGCGAACGCTTGCGGGCACAGGCATTGCCGCCGCGCCAGCGCCTGCGTCAATGGCTCGGCCTGCAAGCGCAGAAACCGGCTTTCCGCTCACCGATGCGCCTGGCCGATGGGCGTATCGGTCACCCTCTCAGCGGTCGGGGCGGCAACCCGTTTCTCAGTGAGGACGAGCTGCTGGACAAGCTGCGCCTGCTGGAACTGGACAGCATCCATGCCGAGGACGCGTTGCAGGTGCTGGATGGCAGCGGGCTGGACCGGGTCACGATCAATGCTCGCCTGGATGGCTTGCTGGACGAAATGAGGCAATTGCGCGAGCACCTGGAACACTGGCAGGCGGACGTTGCCAGCGAAAGCCTCAGCGAGTCCCGACAACGCAGCCGCGAGCACGTGGAACAGGCCCTGTGGCGTTACTGGCGCAGCAGCATCCTGGCGGACTACGGTCGCCCGCCCGCTCGCCTTGAATTGTGGCAGGTGCAGTTGCAGGACCTGCCTGCCGCGTTACCGGAGTTTTTCCGCGAGCGGGTGCGTTCGGTGCTGCTTAACGATGTGATGCTGCAGGACGCCGCGGGTGGCGAGTCGTTCATCGATCAGCCGGGCATGCTGGCGTTCGCCCGACAGTTCCCCAACGTCAGCGCCCTGGACATTCGCGCCGGGCAGTGGGGGCCGGGTCTGACGACGATGATCGTGCAGGCTTGGCCGCGTCTTGCCAGTCTCGGTCTGCATGTGCCTGAGGTGGTGCTCGAAGGGCACGATCTCCGGGCCCTGGCCGGGTTGCCACGGCTGCGCTGGCTCGACCTCGCGGGCATGCGGGTGGGCGAGCTGCCCGACAGCGTGCTGGATGGCATGACCCTGGACTTCCTCGGTCTGAACTGGCTCGACCTGTCCATCTGGCCACAGTGGCTGAATGAGGCGGCGCTGGGGCGGATAGGTGAGCTGTCGTTGCAGAACAATCGCCTGAGCGAACTGCCCGCCAGCCTGCTCGACAGCACCGATGTGCCTGCCCGGCGCGTACGCGTCGCCTTGAGCGGCAATCGCTTTACCCTGTTGGCGCTGTTCGATCTGCGGGTGGCCGAGCTGTTCCGTCAGCGTTTCAGCTTCGATCTGGAGCCGAGTCTGATGCTTGAGGAGTCATTGCAAGCCTGGATCACGGAGCGCCGCCAGTTTAACCGCTCGCTGGGCGACTGGATCGACGCGGGGGGGCCGACGCCGGAGCAGCAGGCTTACCGCTTGCGTATCGCCCGGACGCTGCTGGATTGCTGGCGTGAAAGCCTGAACCCGGAGAGCACACCCTGGCTGTCCCTGACCGAGGTCAATCTCGATGATGTTCCCGAGATCCTGCCCGGTACCTTGATCGAACGCGTGTGTCGCCTGAGTCTGGAGCGATTCAGTGGCAATGCCGCAAGCCTGGAGCGTTTCGTGAGGCGCTTCCCGCGCCTGAGTGAACTGGTGCTGTGCGATAGCCAGCCGGCACTGGGTACGCTGCCCGGGTTCCTCGACGACTATCGCGCTCTGAACGAACTGGCCCTGGTGGGGCTGGGGCTGACCATCGACCAGGCGGCCATGGAGGCCTTCGCCAGACTGCCTGCGCTCAATGTGCTGGTGGTGAACGGCAACCGCCTCGGCGACATCAGCGACGTGTCGATGTTCGGCCAGCATTTTTTCGCCCACCTCGGCCTGGCGCGAATGAACATCGGCACCTGGCCGGCCTGGCTCGACGAGATGGTTCCGGGCGGCATCGAATACCTGGACCTTTCCGGCAACCGGCTCGTCACGCTGCCGGAGCGGCTTCTGCGCAACCGGCGCACCCTCGACGGGGTGACGGAGATCTCGTTGCGCGACAATCCGCTGCCCTACGATATCCTCGCTCGCGCCTACACCTCGCAATACTTCAACCGTCCGTTTTCCTTCGACCTCGATCTTCCCGAGGAGATCGCCAACCTGGGGGCCGACGCGCACAGTTCCGACTCCGACTCCGAAATGGACGCCGATGATGTGGATGACCTGCCGCTGGCGAACGGGGATCCGTTGGCACTGTGGCAGACTGGTCAGGCCCAGGCCGATGCAGTCAATCGCGAGCTCTGGGCCCGCCTGCAGCATCAGGGCGACAGCGAGGCCTTGCTCGGGCTGGTGACGCGCCTGCGCTACAGTGCTGACTACCGCTCGCTGATCACCCGTGCCGAACTGGTGCAGCGGGTCTGGAGTTTGCTCGGGGCGGCGGGGGAGGACGGAGAACTGCGCCTGATCCTCAATGCCATGGCCGAGGAACCCCTGCGCCAGTTGCAGAGCAACGAGACCTGTCCGGATGGTATCCGCCTGGAGTTCAACCAGATGGAATTCAAGGTGCATATGCGCCAGGCGCTGCGCGAAATCACCGAAGACAATCGCGGGCCGGCGCTGTTCCGCCTGATGCGTGGTGCGTTTCGGGCGCAGGCGCTCGACCGTATTGCCCGTGACAATGCCAAGGGCCGTGATGAAGCCGAGGTGCGGCTGGCCTATCGCCTTGGCCGCGGCAGCGAGCTGCAGTTGCCGGTGCCCCCCCGTGGCATGCTTTACCGCGGGGTCGCCAACATCGCGCCCGGCGAGCTCGACCAGGCCTTTAGCCAGGTGCAGCGTGAGGAAGCGGGGCAGGCGTTATTGAGCTTCGCCGCGCACTGCGACTTCTGGGTCGCTTACCTGCGCGAGACCTTCGCCACGCGCTTCGCGCCGCTCAGGGAGGCCTACGAGGCGGCGGTGCTTGGCGCCATGGAGGGCCCGGCGGACGACAGCCCCGAGCAGATGGCGGCACGCATTGGTGCACTGGAGGAGAAATTCCGCCAGGACGAACAGGCCCTGCTTGAGCACCTGACCCTCGAACAGTCCCACTCGATCATCTGAACAGCTGCGCGCCGGGGCTTCATGCCCCGGCGTCGGCAGGTGGTACATATGCCTTTTTCAGGTTCGAAGTTCTGATCGGAATCCTGCGGGTTCCATGAGGAATTTGCCATTTTAAATACACAATCGCGCCACTAGCCTGAACGCCCGAATCATGGACGAGAGGGCTTCATCATGGCTGCAACACCCGCTGTCGAACCATCCGTACCGGCCTCCACGGCTGCGGATATCCATTACCAGATCGTCAGCCAGCGCGTCCCGCAATGGCTGTTGAAGGCGCCGGCCCAGCAGCGCCAGGCCCTGCGCGAGCAGCGCCCGCAAGCGACTCCGTGGCTGGCCGAAGCCAGGACCCGCATGCCAGAGGTACTCGCAGCCTGGCATGACGAGCAGCAGCGTCATGCCTTCCATGCCGGGGTGATGGAGGATCTCCTCAAACAGTTGCCAAGCCCGGAAGCGTTTGCCGAACCGCTGCTGCGCGAAGCGCTGAAACGCAGCTTCGGTCTTGACCTCGACGTGCGCCACACCTACCTGTTCAATGCCGCCCGGGCACGGGTCGACGTGGCGCATTTCACTACCCGCGATCCGCTGGTCAAGGCGTTCCAGGTCGTCAACGCCGCCACCCAGCCGTTGCTCCTCGCCGCACTGCAGAACTTCGAGGCCTGGGAGGCGGAAACGGATGGCTTGCGCGACGGTCGCCGACCGTCGCTGATCTTCGCCAGCGACAGCGGACAAGCCCTGGCACCCAGCCGAGAGATCGATCTGGCACCGGAACGCTTCGCTGCCCTGTGTCGCACGCTTGACCTCGGCGGACGCTACCAGCGCCTGATCGATAGCGTGTTCAACCCGGCACCACGGGCGCAGGAAAGCGCCGAGGTTGCCGCCATCAACCGCCAGTCCTGCTTCCAGTTGTTCGAGCAGTCGGTGTTGCGCCTCAACCTGCACCTGGCCCGCTTGCGTGGCGAGATCGACCAGACCTTGTACGAGGACCTCCTGCTGGTCGCAAAGAATGGCCCGGCCCAGGGTGGGCTGCACCGCAGTGTCCTCAAGCTGTGGGATGTGCCACTCAACGGCATCGTCCTGTTCTACCGCCAGACTGCGGTCGATAGCGCGCCAGAGCAACTGGTGGTGTACATGCCGGACGACGGGAAACAGCCGTTGCAGGTGTTCGACTCGATCAAGGCCTTTCACGATGTGCTGCGTGACCGGCTCAGCGACCCGGCCTGGCGCCATGACTTCATGCGTTTCGTGCCCGCCCGTGAGCGCAGCCAGTTGCTGCGGCGCCTCCAGCTCAGCCTGTACCCGAAGGTGTGGAACCCGGGCGGCTGGTATGAGGAGCAATACGACACTCATGCCGTGCTGCGCCTGAACAAGGAGGACTTCGCCGCGCCGCTGCTCAACCAGTTGCTGCAGCGCAAGATCGCCGTGCTCAAGGACGACGGGCTGTTTCACGCGGTGCCGACGGCGGACGAGGATCACAAGAGTACCCAGGACAAGATTGCCTACTTCCTCGGCGTCGGTTTCAACCTGCTCAACGTCGCCGCGTTCGTCGTTCCTGGGCTTGGGCCGGTGATGCTGACGGTCAACGCGGCACTGTTGGGCTACGAGGTCTATGAAGGCTTCGACAGCCTGTCCAGAGGCGAGCAGGAAGCGGCCTGGGGCTACTTCATGGACGTCGCCGAAAACCTGGTGCTGATGGCGGCCCTCGGCGTGGTCGGTGGCGCCGGGCAGCGTTTCGACGGCCAGTTGCCGCTGGTGATGCGCAGCATGCGTCCGGTGACCCTGGCCGATGGCAGCGTACGCCTGTGGAAACCGGATATCGCCCCGTTCGCCTACGACATCCGCCTGCCGTCCGACCTGCAACCGGACAGCAACGGCCTGTATGACTGGCAGGGGCGCCAATGGTTGAAACTGGAGGGGCGCCATTACTCGGTGCGGACCCTGCTCGGCGAGGCGCAGGGCTACCGGCTGGAGCATCCGGCGCGGGTCGGCGCCTACGAGCCGACCTTGCGACCCAACGGTAATGGCGGCTGGCTGCATGAAGCGGACAGCCCCGAACGCTGGAGCGGCATGCAGCTGTTTCGCCGCCAGGGCTATCGCGAGGCGCAGCTTTCCGAGGGGCTGGCCAAGTGCGCGCTGCGCATCAGCGGGATCAGCGAGGCGCAGTTGCGTCAGACCCTGATCGACTGCCAGCGGCCGCCGGCACTGCTCACCGACACCCTGCGCCGCCTTGAACTGGCCGAGCGCCTGGACGCCGCCGGTACCCTCGATGCCAGCACCTTCGCCAGCGAATACCGCGCCCTGCAACCGCCGCTATCGGCTGCAGGCGAACAACTGCGACAGCGCTTCAAGCTACCCGACGGTATTGTCGCTGAGATCGTCGCTGCGGCGAGCGCGCAAGAACGGGCAGAGCTCGACGCAACGGCGAGTGTGCCGGCGCGTCTGGCCGAGGAGGCGCGCATCTATCTGCAGCAGGTGCGTATTGCCCGGGCCTGCGAAGGCTTGTACATGGACATCGAGGCCAACGCCGACAACGCCAGGCTGATGCTGCATGCCTTGGAAACCCTGCCCGAGTGGCCGGCCGGACTGCGCCTGGCGGTATACGAGGGCAGCCTCGATGGGCGCTTGCTCGGCGCGATCGGGCCGGAGCAGGAGCCGGCTGTCGCGGTGATCTGGCGCGGGCAGTTGCCACGCGGCTTTTGCAAGGCACTGTTTGATGCCATCCCTGGGGTCTTCCGCGAGCGTCTCGGGCTCATCGATGCTGCAACCTTGCGCGACAAGCTTCGTGCCCAACCTCTGGTGCCGCGTCAGCGCCTGCGCCAATGGCTGGGCATGCAGGCGATCAGACCGGCCTTCCGCTCGCCCATGCGCCTGGCCGATGGCCGTATCGGCCACCCCCTCAGTGGTCGCGGCGGCAACCCGTTCTTCACCGAGGATGAACTGCTGGACAAGCTGCGCTTGCTGGAGCTGGAGGACGTTTACGTCGAAGACGCCTTGCAGGCCCTGTACCGCAGCGGGCTGGACCGGCCCGCCATCAGCGCGCGTCTGGACGGCCTGCTCGACGAGATGCTGCAACTGCGCGCGTGCCTGGACCGCTGGGTACTCGATTCGGCCAAGCTGCCCGCGAACGAAGTCACCCAGCGCAGCCGCGAGCGCATCGGTCTGGCCCTGTGGGAATACTGGCGCCGCAGCATCCTCCCGGAACTCGGCCAGCCGGTCTCGCGGCTGATCCTGGTGCAGGTGCAACTGGCGGACCTGCCTGTTCAGTTGCCGGAGTTCCTGCGCCAGCGGGTGCGCGCGATTCTGCTCGACGATGTGGTGTATCGCACGGGGGCATCCTACGAGCAGATCATCGGCGAGAACCAGTTGCAGGCGTTCGCTCATGCCTTCCCCAACCTGGCCTCCCTGGATATCCGCGGCGGCGACTGGGGCGCGGACCTGGTGCAGATGATCGCCCGTGTCTGGCCGCGCCTCGCCGCGCTGGGACTCAACGGTGTCAATGCGATCATCGGCCAGCAGGACCTGCGCGCCCTGGCCACGCTGTCGCGCCTGCGCCGTCTCGAGCTGAGCGGGATCATCCTGCACGAGATGCCGGCGTCGGCGCTCGATGGCCTGACTCTCGACTACCTGGGCCTCGACCGGCTCGGCCTGCTGGCCTGGCCGCAGTGGCTGCACAGTGCGGCGCTGGCGCGGATCGGCGAGCTGTCGCTGGTCGGCAACCAGTTGAGCGAACTGCCCGAGGCGATCCTCGGCGATGTCACGCCGGTGGCCAGGCCGATGCGCATTGCGTTGCACGGCAACCGTTTTCTGCGCCAAGCCCTGCTTGATCTGCGGCTGGCCGAGCGCTTCGGGCGTCGCTTCGTCTTCGACCTGAGCTTGTTGCCTGGCGCCGAAGCCGAACTCAACCAGCGCCTGATCGAGTTCAGGCAGTTGCAGGCCTCGATCCAGGCCTGGGTCGATTCTGCGTCGCCTACCGCGCCGATCAGCGCGGAACAGCGCGCTTATCGCCAGCGCATTGGCAATACGCTGATGCTGTATTGGCGCGAGCACCTGCAAAATGCCGGTTCTGCCCTGCTCAGCCTGGAGGGACTGCGCCTCGATGACACGCCTGAGAACCTGCCGACAGGCGTCGTCACGGCCTTGCATCGCCTTGAACTGGTGCGCTTCGAGGGCAGTACCGAGCAACTGGAGCGTTTCGTCAGGCGCTTCCCGGGCTTGCACGAACTGGCCCTGGCCGATGGCCGCCCGGCGCTGACTCAAGTACCTGCGGCGCTGGTCGAGATGCCGCAACTGCGCGAACTGGTGCTGGTCGACATGGGCATGACCATCGATCAGGCGGCAATGCACGCCTTCGCCCGCAATCCCCTGCTGTCGACCCTGCAACTGGATGGCAATCGCCTCGGTGAGATCAGCGACATGTCGCTGTTCCGCCATCGCACCTTCAGCTATCTCGGCCTGGAGCGGATGGCGATCACCACCTGGCCGGCCTGGCTCGATCAACTGTTGCCGAGCAATATCGAACGGCTCGGGCTGGACGGCAACCTGCTCACCCGCCTGCCGGACTACATCCTGGAAAACCGCCGCCAGCCGGACGGCGCGGTAGAGATCTCGCTACGCAACAACCCCTTGACCCGCGATACCCTGATCCAGGCTTTCGTCTCGCAGCACTACAACCGGCCCTACACCTTCGCCCTGGACCTGCCCAACGACGTCATCGAGATGGAGCAGGAGGCACACACGTCCGATTCCGAAGACGAGAGCGACGGGCAAAGCGATCCCTGCCTGGAGGATGAAAACTTCGTCCAGACCTGGGCCACCGGCGAGGCCGGGCGCGACGCCCGTCACCAGCAGTTGTGGACCACCCTGACCGAGGACGGGGACGCGGAATGGCTACTGCGCTTGATCGCCCTGCTGCGGCACAGTGCCGACTATCGTTCCACGGCGACCCGCACCGAGCTGATCGACCGGGTCTGGGACGTGCTCGCCGCCGCCGGAGACGATACCGAACTGCGCCTGACCCTCAACGGCATGGCCGAGGAGCCGGTGCAGCAGCTTGACCGCCACGAAACCTGCCCGGACGGAATCCGCCTGGAGTTCAACCAGATCGAGTTCCAGGTCCATACCCGCCAGGCCTTGCGCAACCTGCCCGAGGGCAACCGCGGCCCGGCGCTGTTCCGCCTGATGCGCGGGATCTTCCGGGCGCAGACTCTCGACCGGCTGGCCCGCGAGGCCGCCCGCGACCGCGATGAAGCCGAAGTTCGCCTGGCCTACCGCCTGCGTTGGGCGCAAGACCTGCAACTGCCGCTACCGCCGCGAAGCATGTTGTACCGAACCGATGCGCATATCGTGCCCGGAGAACTGGAGCGTGCCCTGGCCACGCTGAGGCAGGAGGAGAGTGGAGTCGGCCTGTTGCGTTTCGCCGCGCAGTGCGACTTCTGGGCCGCCTACCTGCGCGAGACCTTCGCCGAGCGCTTCAATGCACTCAAGGTTGCCTATGAGGCGGCGGTGCTCGACGCCATGGAGCAGCATCCTGACGAATCCAGTGAACAATCTTCGGTGCGCATCGCCGCATTGGAAGCGAAGTTCAAGGCGCAGCAGCAGGGGTTGCTTGAAGAGCTGACCGTGAGTCAGGCGTTGTCGGCAGGATAATCCGCAGATCCAAGGGACTGGCGCGAACCTGCGGAAGCGGGTTCGCGTCGATGCTCTCTGCGCCACGGCGCAGCCCGGCAGCGTGCGGTACATATCCCTTTTTCCGATTCGAACTTCCGATCCAAATCCCGACCATTCCATGAGGAATTTGCCATTTTTTAAAGCGGAACCCGCCATTAGCCTGAATGCCCGATTCATGGATGAAAGGGCGTCAACATGGCCGCGACCGATACTCCCCGTAGCACTTCCACACCCCCCGATCCGCATTACCACACCGTCAGCCAGCGCGTTCCGCAATGGCTGCTGGACGCCACCCCACAACGCCGCCAGGCCTTGCGCAAGGTGCTGCCGCAGCCACTCCCCTGGCTGGACGAGGCCCGTGCGCGGCTGCCCGCAGTCGTCGCAGCGCTGCGTGAAGACGACAGCAAGCACCCGCTTTACGCCGAAGCGGTGGATGACGTCCTCAAGCAACTGCCGAGCCCCGAAGCGTTCGCCGAGCCGCTGTTGCGGGCAGCGATCAAGGACACCTTTGGCCTCGACCTGGACGTGCGCCGTACCTTCCTGTTCAACGCCGTGCGCGCCCGCGCCGCCGAATCGCACCTGAACGCTCGCGATCCTGTAGCCCGGGCCTTTCAAGCGGTGAAGGTGGCGACCCAGTCGCTGCTGGCCAGCGCCCTGCAGAACTTCGAGGCCTTCGAGGCCGAGACCGATGGCCTGCGCGATGACCGCCGACCCTCGACGATCTTCACCAGTGAGACCGGCCTGCCCATGGATCCGGGGCAGACGCTGGAGCTGCTGCCAGAACGCTTCGCCGCGCTGTGCCGCCAGCTCGATCTGGGCGGGCGTTACCAGCAACGGATCCGTGTGCTGTTCGAGCCGGCGCCACAAGCCGGGGAAGACAGCGCCACGGCGGCGGCCAGCCGCCAGGTCTGGTTCAAGCTCTTCGAGTATTCGACCTTCCGTCTCAACCTGCACCTGGCCCGCTTGCGTGACCATATCGATCAGGCGACCTACGCCACGCTGCTTGACGTGACGAAGAGCGGCAAGGCCAGCCCCGACTACAGGCGCAGCGTGCCGACACTGTGGGAGGTACCGCTCAATGGCATGGTCCTGTTCACCCTCGCTGGCAGCGCCGGCGTGGTGGTGTACATGCCGGATGAGCCGCAGCAGCCCGTGCAGGCCTTCGCCTCGCTCACGGCCTTCCACGATGCGCTGCGCGAACGTCTCAAGGAGCGGACCTGGCGCGGCGGGTTCCTGCGCTTCGTTCCGGCCCGGGAGCGCGAACAGCTGTTGCAGCGGATCCAGCGCAGCCTGTACCCGCAGGTCTGGAACCCCGGCGGTTGGTACGAGGAACGCTACGACCCGAACGCCAGCCTGCGTCTGGGTGAGCAGGCCCTTGCCACGCCGCTGTTCAACGCTCTGCTGCAGCGCAAGATCGCCGTGCTCAAGGACGACGGGCTGTTTCACGCGGTGCCCACGGCGGACCAGGATCACAAGAGCCGGCAGGACAAGATCGACTATTTCCTCGGCGTCGGTTTCAACCTGCTCAATGTCGCCGCCTTCGTCGTCCCGGTGCTTGGCGAGGTGATGCTGGTGGTCAACGCGGGGATGCTGGTCCATGAGGTCTACGAAGGCTTCCACAGCCTGGCCAAGGGCGAGCAGGAGGAGGCCTGGGGCTATTTCATGGATGTCGGCGAGAATCTCGCGATCATGGCGGCACTGGGCGTGGTCGGCGCCGGGGCACAGCGTTTCGAAGGCAACCTGCCGCTGGCGGTGTGCAGCATGCGTCCGGTCACCCTGGCCGATGGCAGCGTGCGCCTGTGGAAACCGGACATCACTCCGTTCGCCTATGACATTCGTCTGCCGGCCGATCTGCAACCGGAAGCCAACGGTCTCTACGACTACCAAGGCCGCCAATGGCTGAAGCTGGAAGGGCGCTATTACTCGGTGCGCACCCTGCTGGGCGAGGCACCGGGCTATCGCCTCGAACATCCTGAACGCGCCGCTGCCTACCAACCTGTAGTGCGCCCCAATGGCAACGGCGGCTGGCTGCACGAAGCCGATACCCCTGAACGGTGGCATGGCATGCAGCTGTTTCGTCGCCAGGGCCCGCGCGAGGCTGCGGTCAGTGCCGACATGGCGCAACGTGCGCTGGACATCAGCGGCGTCAGCGAGGCCCAACTGCGTCGGTCCCTGGTGGACTGCCAGCGCCCGCCGGCGCTGCTGACCGACGCGTTGAGCCGTCTGGTCCTGTTCGAGCAACTCGACAGCGCCGGTCTGCTCGATGCCGATACCTTCGCCACCCGCTATCGCGCCCGGCAGGCGGACCTGTCGGACGCGGGACAGTTGTTGCAGGGCGCGTTCAGGTTACCGAACGGGTTGCTTGAAGAAATCGTCGCTGCCGCGACGCCGGCCGAGCTGCGTGAGCTGGCCCTCGACGGGCGGGTGCCACTGCGTCTGGCGGAAGAAGCGCGGCGTTACCAGCAACAGGTGCGCATTGCCCGGGCTTGCGAGGGCCTGTACCTGGACCTCGGCGTCGGCGCAGACAGCGCCAGTCTGTTTCTCCACGCTCTTGAGAGGTTGCCGCACTGGTCGCGCGAGGTGGGTATCGCGCTACATAAGGGGCACGTCGAGGGCAGGCTGCTGGCGCAGATCGGCAGCGATGTCGCTGCGGCAATCCCGCTGGTCTGGCGCGGGCAATCCCTGGCGGAGCTGTGCGCTGCCGTATTCGAGGCCATACCGGGCGAAGCGCGGGTGGCGCTCGGGATCGACGACGCCGTCAGTCTGCGCGAGCGGGTGCTGGCCCAACCCCTGGCTCCGCGCTGGCAGTTGCGCGACTGGCTGGGCTTGTCCGCCGAGCCGCCCGGCTTCCGCTCGCCCATGCGTCTGGCGGACGGCCGCCTTGGCTACCCGCTCAGTGGTCGCGGTGGACCACTGTTCACCGAGGACCAGCTATTGGACAAGTTGCGGGTGCTGGAACTGGACGACCCGGAAGGCATCCTCCGTGTCCTGCTGGCCCAAGGGCTGGATCGCGCGGCCATCGATGCCTTGCTTGAACCGTTGCTCGAAGAAATGCAGGCGCTGCGCCAGTGTCTCGACCGCTGGGCGCTGGCGTCCGCCAACCAGCACCTGAGCGAAACCCGCCAGCTCAACCGCGAGCGCATCGGCGAGGCGCTCTGGAGCCACTGGCGCAACGGTCTGCTGCCGCAGATCGGACGCCCGACGCCACGTCTGGCGCTGTGGCGGGTGCAACTGGTGGACCTGCCGACGGACCTGCCGGCGTTCTTGCGCGAAGGGGTGCGCGAGCTGTTGCTGGACGAGGTGATCCAGGAGGAGGGCGAGGCGCACCAGCGCGTCATCGGCGAGGCTCACCTGCAGGGCTTGGCCGCATGCTTTCCTGAACTGACCGCGCTGGATATTCGCAGCGGCGAATGGACCCAGGGCCTGGCGCCGATGATTGTCCAGGCCTGGCCGCGCCTGCGCGCGCTGGGCCTGCGCGAGTTGCGCGGCCGGCTCGGCGAGCTTGACCTGCGTGCACTGCTCGGATTGCCGCGTCTGCGCCGGTTGTCACTGCGCGGCAGTCGGGTCGAGAGCATGCCCGATACCACCCTGCATGGCCTGACCCTCGATCATCTGTGCCTTGACTGGCTCGGCCTGCTGCACTGGCCGGGCTGGCTGGACAGCACGGTGCTGCTGCGGATCGGCGAAGTGTCGTTGATGAACAACTGGATGCAGGAGGTGCCATCTGCACTTCTGTCCGACACCACGGCGGTCGCCAGGCCCCAGCGCATTGTCCTGCGCGGCAGCCAGTTCAGTCACCAGTCCTTGCTCGACATGCGCCTGGCCGAGCATTTCAACCGGCGTTTCAGCTTCGACCTGGACCTGGAGCCGCCACTCGAGCAGATGCTTGCCCAGCACGTGCGCGAGCGCGCCAGCCTTCAGGCGGCCCTGCGTTCCTGGGCCGACCCGGCGGTGGCGTTCACCCGCATTGGTTACCGGCAGCGTATCGCCAAGGTGCTGCTGGCGTTCTGGCGCGAGGACCTGCGTGGACCGGGCACGGCCCTGCTGTGCCTGGAGGACCTGGTGCTGGAGGAGTTCCCCGACAACCTGCCGGCGTTCTTTGCCGAACGGGTGCACCGCCTCGACCTGACACGCTACAGCGCCGGGGACGGTGACAGCCTGTCGAACTTCCTCGGGCGTTTCCTGCAACTGCGTGAACTGAGCCTGATCAGCGGCACACCGGCGCTGACCTCCGTGCCCGAGTGCCTGATCCGCTTCTCCTGGCTACGCGAACTGGCGCTGATCCGCATGGGCATGTCCATCGACCAGGCAGCCATGGATACCTTCGGACGCCTGCCGATGCTGTCGTCGCTGCAGCTGGACGGCAATCGCCTGGGCACGATCACCGACGTGTCGATGTTCACCGGCCGCTTTCTGAACTATCTCGGCCTCGCGGAGATGCAATTGACTCACTGGCCCGACTGGCTCGACGGCCTGTTGCCCGGTGGTGTCGAACTGCTCTGTCTGGACGACAACCAGATCAGCGAGTTGCCGGAGGACATCCTGGCGAACCGGCGCACCTTTTCCGGGGTGGCCGAGATTTCCCTGCACAACAATCCGTTGACCCGGCAAACCCTGATCGATGCGCACCGTTCGCAACATGTCAATCGGCCCTATTCCTTCACCCTCGACCTGCCTGAGGACATTGCCGCGATGGAGCGTCTGCCGCACTCTTCGGATTCCGAGAGCGAAGGGGCAGAGGACAGCTCTCCGGAGCCGATTGCTGACCACGCAGTGTACTGGGAGACCGGCGACCGGGTGCAAGATGAGCGCCACCAGCAAACCTGGGGCATGCTGCTTGAACAGGATGGCGCCCGCGCGTTGCTGGGCCTGGTCAACCGTCTGCGACAGACTGCCGACTACCGTTCGCTGGTCACCCGTGACGAGTTGCGCCAGCGGGTCTGGAGCGTGCTGAGCGCAGCGCTGGACGACAGCGATCTGTGCCTGATCCTCAACGGCATGGCCGAAGAGCCTCTGCACCAGGCCAGCAGCCACGAGACCTGTCCGGACGGCATTCGTCTGGAGTTCAACCAGATGGAATTGCTGGTGCACACCCGCCAGGCGCTACGTGATATCCCCGAAAGCAATCGTGGTTCGGCGTTGTTCCGGCTGATGCGCGGAATCTTCCGCAGCCAGACCCTGGACCGCATCGCCCGTGACCACAGCACCGGGCGCGACGAAGCCGAGGTGCGCCTGGCGTACCGTCTGCGCTGGGCCGCCGAGCTGGAACTGCCTTTGCCGCCACGGACCATGCTTTACCGTGGCGCGGCAGAGATCGCCCCAGGCGAACTCGATCGTGCCCTGGCCCAGTTGCAACGGGAGGAGGGTAGCGCCGGGTTGTTGGCCTTCGCTCGCCAGTGCGAGTTCTGGACCGCCTATCTGCGCGAGGCCTTTGCCGCGCGCTTCAACGTGCTCACAAAAGCCTATGAGGCGGCGGTGCTGAAGGCCACCGAGGACTATCCCGACGAAAGCGCCGCGCAATCGGCGGCGCGCATCGAGGCGTTGGAGGCGAGGTTCAAAGAGGATGAGCAGGCCCTGATCGATCAGTTGACCTTGAGTCAGGCATCGTTGGAAAGGTAGATGCGTCGGCCCTCCCGTGAAACCCGCCCGGGCGCCGGCAAGCCAGCGCCCGGGCGTGCGGTACATATGGCTTTTTCCGATTCGAAGTTCCGATCCGAATCCCGACTGTTCCATGAGGAATTTGCCATTTTTAAAACAGGATCCCGCCATTAGCCTGAACGCCCATTCATGGACGAGAGGGCTTCAACATGGCCGATACATCAACGCTCGCGGCAGCCGCCACGACGACCGACGATATCCATTATCAGACCGTCAGCCAGAGGGTACCCGCGTGGCTGCTGCACACCTCGGCGGAGCAACGCCGGGCCTTGCGCGCCAATGTGCCGCCGACGCTGCCCTGGCTGACCGAGGCCGCCGACCGGTTGCCGGAGGTGGTGCATGCCTGGTACGAGGAGGTGCGACGTCACGAGCAGTACCGCGTGACCGTGGAGCGCCTGCTTGCCACGCTGCCCAGCGTCGAGGATTACGCCGCACCGCGGCTGCGCGAGGCACTGCGCAGCCGCTTCGGCCTTGATCTCGATGTGCAGCGCACCTTCCTCTTCAACGCCGTGCACGCGCGCACCGCTGAACAACAGCTGGCGCATGACGATCCTGCGGTCAGGGCCTTCCAGGCGGTCAAGGCCGGCACCCGCTCGTTGCTCCAGGCCGCCCTGCAGAACTTCGAGACGTTCGAGGCACAGCCCGATGGCCTGCGGGACGGACGCCGGCCTTCGTCGCTGTTCCTCAGCGACAGCGGCCAGCCTCTGGAGCCGGGGCAGCCGCTCGACCTGGCCCCCGAGAGCTTCGCGGCACTCTGCCGCGAACTGGACTTCGGTGCGGGCTATCAGCGCTTGATCGACGCGCTGTTCGCTCCCCCGCCGCAGGCCGGGGAAAGCGTTCAGGCCGCGACAGACAATCGTCAGGCCTGGTTCAAGCTGTTCGAGCAATCGAGCTTGCGCCTCAACCTGCACCTGGCCCGCCTGCGTGGCTGGCTCGACGCCGACCTGTACCAGAACTTGCTGGAGGTGGCGAAGAACGACAAGGCCAAGGATGGCCTGGAGCGCAGTGTCCTGACCCTCTGGGACGTCGAGCTGAACGGCATCGTCCTGTTCCAGAGCCCCGGGCGCGATGGTGCCGCGACGCGGCTGGTGGCCTACCTGCCGGACGAGCCTCGGCAGCCGCTGCAGACCTTCGACTCGACCCAGGCCTTGCAGGCCAGCCTGCGTGAGCGCATGCGCGATCCGGCCTGGCGCACCTGGTTCATGCGCTTCGTTCCGGCGCGCGAGCGCGATCGACTGTCGCAACGTCTCCAGCGCAGCCTGTATCCCAAGGTCTGGAACCCCGGCGGTTGGTACGAAGAGCAGTACGATGCCGACGCCTCGCTGCACCTGGGCAAACAGGCGTTTTCCGCGCCACTGTTGAACATCCTCCTGCAGCGCAAGATCGCTGTGCTCAAGGACGATGGCCTGTACCACGCGGTGCCGACAGCGGAGCAGGACCACAAGTCAGCGCTGGCCAAGGTCGAGTACGCCCTGGGGGTGGTCTTCGATGTGGCCAACCTGGCGGCCTTCGTCGTCCCGTCGCTGGGCGTGGTGATGCTCGGGGTCAACGGCGCATTGCTCGGTTACGAGGTCTACGAGGGTTTCGACAGCCTGGCCAAGGGCGACAAGGAAGAGGCCTGGGGCTACTTCATGGATGTTGGCGAAAACCTGGCACTGATGGCGGCGCTGGGCGTGGCCGGCGGTGCCGCGCAACACTTCGAGGGTAGCCTGCCGCTGGCCGTGCGCAGCATGCGCCCGGTGACCCTGGCCGACGGCAGCGTGCGCCTGTGGAAACCGGACATCACGCCGTTCGCCTACGACATCCGCCTGCCAGCTGAACTGCAACCTGGGTCGAATGGACTGTACGACTACCAGGGGCGCCAGTGGTTGAAGCTGGAGGGGCGCTTCTACTCGGTGCGGACTCTGCTCGGCGAGGAACAGGGCTACCGTCTGGAACACCCGCAACGCTCTGCTGGTTACCAGCCGGTGGTCCGCCATAACGGCAATGGCGGCTGGCTGCACGAGGCGGAGACGCCTGGGGAGTGGCGCGGACTGGAATTGTTCCAGCGTCAGGGACCGCGGGAGGCGGGAGTGTCCGCCGAGCTGGCCCAGCGCGCCTTGCGCATCAGCGGGGTCAGCGAGGCGCAGTTGCGCCAGACCTTGGTCGACAGCCGTCGGCCACCGGCACTGCTCACCGACACCTTGCACCGCCTGACCCTGGCTGAGGCTGCGGCGGATGCCAACGCATTCGCCCGCGCCTACCGTGAGCTGCAACCGCGCCTGTCGCCACGGGGGCGCTTGCTGGGGCGGCAGTTTCAGTTGCCCAACGGCCTGCTCGAGGAGATCGTTGGCGCGGCGACTGCGGAGGAGCTCGAGGTCATGACCCGGGAGGCTCGTGTGCCGCTGCGTCTGGCGGAAGAAGCACGGCTATACCGCGAGCAGGTCCGCATCGCTCGCGCCTGCGAAGGGTTGTACCTGGACCTGGAGGCCACGCCAGACAGTGCCTGCGTGCTTCTGCACAGCCTGCAAGGCCTGGAGGACTGGCCGGAAAACCTGCACCTGGCGTTGTATCGGGACCGCCTCGACGGTGCCTTGCTCGCCAGTATCGGACCTGCCGCAGAACCGGCGTTGGCGCTGGTGTGGCGCGCGCAGTCGCCCTCATTGTTTTGCCAGGTGCTGTTCGATGCGCTGCCAGAGGCTACCCGGGTCAGGCTTGGTCTGGCCGATGCCGCGACCCTGCGCGAGCGTTTGCAGGCGCAGGCATTGCCGCCGCGCCAGCGTCTGCGCCAGTGGCTCGGCCTGCGCGAACTGAAACCGGCCTTCCGCTCGCCGATGCGCCTGGCTGACGGGCGCATTGGCCACCCGCTCAGCGGACGCCCCGCGTTATTCCTGACCGAAGACGAGCTGTTGGACAAGCTGCGCCTGTTGGAGTTGGAGGACGTCTATGTCGAGGATGCGCTTCAGGCGTTGTACCGCAGCGGCCTGGACCGGGTCGCGGTGAACGCGCGGCTGGACGGTCTGCTCGGTGAGATGCTCGCCTTGCGCGGCTGTCTCGATGCCTGGGTGCTGGAGTCGGCCAGCGAACACCTCAGCGTCGCCCGCCAGCGTAGCCGCGAGCGCATTGGCCAGGCCATCTGGGCGCACTGGCGATGCAGTCTGCTGCCTGAACTGGGCCAGCCGGCACCGCGCCTGATCCTCTGGCAGGTACAGCTGGTCGATTTGCCGTCGCGGCTGCCGGACTTCTTTGGCGAGCGGGTGCGCACGCTGGTGTTGAACGATGTGATCGAGGAGGAGGGCGAAGCTTTTCAACAGATCGTCGAAGCACAACGCGTGAGTGCACTTGCCGGGCGCTTCCCCAACCTGACGGCACTGGAAATCCGCCGGGGACAATGGCCCGCCGGCGTGTCCGGACTGATCGCCCGTGCCTGGCCTCGGCTCGCTGGGCTGACGCTTCAGGAACTGGGTGGTCTGTTCGGCAAGGATGACCTGCACAGCCTGGGCAGCCTGAGCCGGCTGCGCCGCCTCGATCTGCGCGGCATGCACCTGCGCGCCATGCCGGCCACGGCGCTGAGCGACTTGACCCTGGACTTCCTTGGCCTCGACTGGGTCGGTCTGCAGGAGTGGCCGCAGTGGCTGGACAACACCGCGCTGGGGCGGATTGGCGAGCTGTCGTTGGTGGGCAATCAGCTCAGCGAGATCCCGGCGGCCATCCTCGACGACGCGCACACCGTGGCCACGCCGCTGCGTATTGCCTTGCTGGGCAACCGATTCTCCCGCCAGGCCCTGCTCGACTTGCGTCTGGCCGAGAGCTTCCGACGTCGTTTCAGCTTCAACCTGGGGTTGTCGGCGGCACTCGAGCAGGAGCTCCGTGAGCGCGTGCTGGAGCGGCGGCAAATCGAGGCGACCCTGGGCGAGTGGCTTGATCCGGCGACCTCCACGACGCCACTGGATCCTGACCAGATAGCCTACCGCCGGCGCATTGGCCAGGCCTGGCTGAGGTTCTGGCACGAGAGCCTGCAGGACAGCGGTACCGCGGTGCTGAGCCTGGGGAATGCCGTCCTCAGTGACATGCCCGAGAGCGTGCCGCCGTTCCTGCTCGCGCGTGTACGCCGCCTTGAGTTGAGCCAGTTCAGTGGCCGTGGCGGCGACCTCGAACGCTTCCTCTGGCCATTCCCGCAACTGACCGAGCTGTGGCTGAGCGAAGGGCAGCCGAGCATGACCAGGATACCGGCATTCCTCAGCCGCTTTACCCAACTGCGCGAGCTGGCACTGCTGGACATGGGCCTGACGGTCGACCAGGCGGCCATGCGCGGCTTTGCCCGGCTGCCGACGCTGACCTCGCTGCTGCTGG
The DNA here is from genome assembly GCF_059379395.1 of Pseudomonas sp. Con_6. Taxonomy (NCBI): domain Bacteria; kingdom Pseudomonadati; phylum Pseudomonadota; class Gammaproteobacteria; order Pseudomonadales; family Pseudomonadaceae; genus Pseudomonas; species Pseudomonas sp. Con_6. The sequence continues at coordinate 2,403,667 of NZ_CM182011.1, forward strand.
ACGGCAACCGCCTGGGCTCGATCATCGATGTGTCGATGTTTCGCTCGCGGGTGCTGACATACCTCGGTCTGGCGCGCATGCAGATCGACACTTGGCCTGCCTGGCTCGACCGGTTGCTTCCCACCGGCGTCGAGCGCATCGGCCTGGACGGCAACCAGTTGCGCGAGCTGCCGGCGCTGCTTCTGGACAACCGGCGCAGTACCGAGGGTGCGGTGGAGATTTCCCTGCGCAACAACCCGCTGACCCGCGACACCATGATTCAGGCGCATGTCTCGCAGCATTACAACCGTCCGTATACCTTCGTCATGGACCTCCCCGAGGACATCGCAGTGATGGGGCGCGAGGCGCATGTTTCCGATTCTGAAGACGAGTCTGGCGGCTTAGAGGAGGGCGGCCCGTCGTCGGACGATCTGCCGGTGGCGGAGGGCGATCCGGCCCACAGTTGGAAGACCGGCAACCTGGAGCAGGATGCGCGCAATCAGCACACCTGGGACACCCTGGTGGAGGCCGGCGATGCCGAGGCGCTGCTTAAACTGGTGCGCCTGTTGCGACACAGCGCTGACTATCGCTCGACGCTCATCCGTCCGGAGTTGGTGGAACGGGTGTGGACCGTGCTGGCGGCGGTGGAGCAGGACCGTGAGCTGCGCCTGATCCTCAACGGTATGGCCGAGGAGCCGTTGCGCCAGGTCCACAGCCACGAGACCTGTCCGGACGGTATCCGCCTGGAGTTCAACCAGATGGAGTTCAAGGTCTACACGCGCCAGGCGTTGCGCCAGATCACCGACAACGATCGTGGCCCGGCGCTGTTCCGCCTGATGCGCGGGGTCTTTCGCGCCTACACCCTCGACAGCATCGCCCGCCGCGAGGCGCGCGGGCGCGACGAGGCGGAGGTGCGCCTGGCCTATCGCCTGAACTGGGGTGCCGAACTGCAATTGCCGCTGCCGCCACGCAGCATGCTCTACCAGGCCAGCGCCGACATCTCCCAGGGTGAGCTGAATGCCGTCCTGCGCCGGGTCCGCGAGGAGGAGCAGGGGCCGGCGCTTTTGCAGTTCGCTGCGCAGTGCGACTTCTGGGTCGCCTACCTGCGTGAGACCTTCGCCGCGCGCTTCGCGCCGCTCAAGGAGCGCTACGAAGCCGCAGTGCTCGACGCGATCGAGGCGCACCCGGATGACAGCGGCGAGCAGTCGGCGGCGCGGACCGGTGCCCTGGAAGCACAGTTCAAGACGGACGAGCAGGCCTTGCTCGAGCGCCTGACCCTGGAGCACTCGCTCGGACCGCAATGACCACGGCACGCGCGCCGGGGCGTCTTGCCCCGGCGTTGTCGCGCGGTGGTACATAAGGCTTTTTCAGGTTCGAAGTTCTGATCGGAATCCCGTCTGTTCGATAAAGGATTTGCGATTTTTAAAACAGGATCACGCCATTAGCCTGAACGCCCGATTCATGGACGAGAGGGCTGACCATGGCCGATGCACAGGATGTCGAAACAACACCGGGAACCGCCACGCAGGCGGATGTCCACTACCAGGCTGTCAGCGACAAGGTCCCGCCTTGGCTGCTCAAGACTTCGCCGAAGTGGCGCCAGGCTTTGCGCAAGACCGTACCGCAGTCGCTGCCCTGGCTCAGCGAAGGCGGGGCGCGCTTGCCGCAGGTGCTGCAGGCGCTGGACGAGGAGCACCAGCGTCATCGCCTGCATGTGAGGATGGTGGTCGGTTTCCTCGGGCAATTGCCGAGTGTCGAGGCCTTTGCCGAGCCGCTGTTGCGCGAGGCTTTGAAGAAAACCTTCGGCCTCGATCTGGATGTGCGCAAGACCTTTCTCTTCAACGCTGTCCGCGCCCGTGCCAGCGAAGCTCACCTGGCGGACAACGATCCGGTGGTGCGGGCGTTCCAGGTGGTGAAGGTCGCGACCCGTTCCTTGCTGCAGGCTGCGCTGCAGAACTTCGAGGCGTTCGAAGCCGAGCCGGATGGCCTGCGCGATGATCGCCGTCCTTCGAGGATTTTTGCCAGCGAAAGCGGCCTGGCGCTTGAGCCCGGCCGCGATATCGAGTTGGTACCGGAGCGTTTCGCGGCGCTGTGCCGGACCCTCGACCTTGGCGAGCGCTACCAGCGGCAGATCCGCGAGATGTTCCAGCCAACCCCCGTCGCGGACGAAAGCGCCGAGGCGGCAGCGCTGAATCGCCAGGCGTATTTCAAGCTGTTCGAGCAGTCGAGCTTGCGTCTCAACCTGCATATGGCCAGGTTGCGTGGCTGGATCGATCAGCACGCCTACCAGACCTTGCTGGAGGCCTCCAGCAACGGCAAGGGCGTCGCAGGCGTGGAGTGCAGCGTCATAACGCTGTGGGAGCTGGAGCTCAACGGCGCGGTGCTGTTTTCCCTGGCCGCGCAGGGCCCGTCTGCCGCTTGCCTGGTCCTCTACCTGCCGGACGAGCCGCAGCAGCCTGTCCAGGTCTTTGCCACCCTGCAGGCACTCAACCGCTCGCTGTGCGAACGCTTGCGCGATAACACCTGGCGCACCTACTTTCTGCGCTTCGTCCCGGCGCGCGAGCGTGATCGCTTGTTGCAGCGGATCCAGCGCACGCTGTTCCCGAAGGTGTGGAACCCGGGCGGCTGGTACGAAGAGCAGGCCGACCGCAATGCGCTGCTGCAACTCGACCGGACGGCGTTCACCACGCCGCTGCTCGACCTGCTGCTGCAACGCAAGATGGCTGTGCTCAAGGATGACGGGTTGTTCCACGCGGTGCCTACGGCGACGCAGGACCACAAGTCCCTTGAGGACAAGATCACCTACTGCCTCAGCGTCGGTTTCAACGTGCTCAACGTGGCTGCTTTCATTGTCCCGGGGCTGGGGCAGATGATGCTGGTGGTCAATGCGGCGCTGCTTGGCTACGAGGTATACGAAGGATTCGACAGCCTGTCCAAGGGCGACCGGGAAGAGGCCTGGGGCTATTTCATGGATGTCGGCGAGAACCTCGCGCTCATCGCGGCGTTGGGGGCGGCGGGTGCAGCGGCGCAACGCTTCTCCGGCAATCTGCCACTGGCCGTGCGGAGCATGCGCCCGGTGACCCTGGCCGATGGTCGCGTGCGTTTGTGGACGCCGGACCTGAAGCCGTTTGCCTACGACGTGCGTCTGCCCACTGACCTCAAGCCCGGTGAAAACGGCTTGTACGCCTGGCAGGGGCGCCAGTGGCTGGCGCTGGACGGACGCTATTACTCGGTGCGTACGCTGCTCGGCGAAGAAACCGTCTATCGCCTGGAACACCCCACGCGACCCGGTGCCTACGAGCCGGAGGTGCGCCACAACGGCAATGGTGGCTGGCTGCACGAGCTGGATACGCCGGAGCAATGGTCGGGCCTGGAGCTGTTTCGCCGCCAGGGGTTCCGCGAGGCCGACGTCAGCGCTGACATGGCCCAGCGCGCCCTGCGTAGCAGCGGGGTCAGTGAAGGGCAGTTGCGCCAGAGCCTGGTGGACCGCCGTCGGCCGCCGGCGCTGCTGACCGACACCTTGCGTCGCTTGCTCCTGGCCGACCGCCTGAGTGCCGCTGGCGTTCTCGACGCGGGGACCTTTACCGCCGAATACCAGGCCGGCCAGGCGGACCTGTCGGCGCAGGCGCAGGTCCTGCGGCGCGACTTCGACCTTCCCCATGGTGTGATCGAGGAGATCCTCGCTGCGGCGGACAAGCCGGAACTCGACGAGCTGACCTATCATGCGCGCGTCCCCCTGCGCCTGGCCGAAGAAGCCCGGCTCTACCAGCAGCAGGTTCGCATTGCCCGGGCTTGCGAAGGGCTCTACCTGGGCCTGCAGCTCGGTGCCGACAGTGCCTGCCTGGCGCTGCATGGCCTGGAGAGCCTGCCACAATGGCCGGCGAACCTGCGTATCGATCTGCACGAAGGTTCGCTTGGGGGCAGGCTGCTGGCGAGTATCGGTAGCGACGAGACGGCAGAGGTAGCCCTGGTGTGGCGCGAGCAGGCAGCGGTGGACTTTTTCCAGACCCTGTTCGACAGCCTGCCGGAAAAGGTGCGCAGCGGGCAGGGCGTCAGTGACGCGGCCGCGTTGCGTGAAAAGCTTCGGCAACAACCCCTGGCGCCGCGCCATCGTCTGCGCCAGTGGCTCGGCCTGCAATCGCACAAGCCGGGCTACCGCTCGCCGATGCGCCTGGCCGACGGGCGTCTGGGCTATCCCCTGAGTGGGCAGGGCACGCCGTTCATCACCGAAGACGAATTGCTGGACAAGCTGCGCTTGCTGGAGCTGGACGATATCCATCCCGAGGATGCGCTGCAGCGGTTGTACAGCCACGGGCTGGACCGCATCGCCATCAATACCCGGCTCAATGTCTGGCTCGACGAGTTGCTGGTACTGCGCCGTTGCATGGATCGCTGGAGCCTGGCGTCGGCCAACGAGATCATGGGCGAGGCACGTCAGGTCAGCCGTGAGCGTATCGGCCATGCCATCTGGGACCACTGGCGCCGCAGCATCCTGCCCGAACTCGGACGCCCGGCGCCGCGCCTGATCTTCTGGCAGGTGCAATTGGCGGACCTGCCGGCGGAAATGCCGCCGTTCTTTCGCGAGCGGGTTCGCGACCTGCTGCTGGACGAAGTGATCCAGACCGAAGGCGAGCGCCACGAAAGGATTATCGGTGCACAGCACCTGACGGCGCTGGCCCGCCAGTTCCCCAACCTGACCGCACTGGATATCCGCGCCGGCGAATGGGGAGTGGGCCTGACGGAAACCATCGCAGGCGCCTGGCCACGGCTGATGTCCCTGGGCTTGCGCGAGCAGGCCTTGCAGATTGGCCACCGCAGCTTGCGTTCGCTGCTGGCACTGACCCGTCTGCGGCGTTTGTCGCTGCGTGGCAGCCGCCTGGGTGATATACCCAGTACCACCTTCCACGGCCTGATCCTCGACTACCTTGGGCTTGACGCGGTCGGCCTGCGGGAGTGGCCGGTGTGGCTGGACAACACCGCGCTGGGGCGGATCGGCGAGCTGTCGCTGGAGGGCAATCACCTGACCGAAGTGCCACCGCTGATTCTTGCGGATATCACGCCCGTGGCCAGGCCCCTGCGGATTGCCTTGCAGGGCAATATATTCGGCCACCAGGCGCTGCTCGACCTGACGTTCGCCGAGCGCTTCCATCGCCGCTTCATCTTCGATCTGGACCTTTCGCCTGCGGTGGCCGCCGTGCTCGACCAGCGTGTCACCGAGCGCGCCACCTTGCAGATGGCGTTGCAGCGTTGGGCCGACCCCGCGCTGCAAACAGAGGTGCTGAGTCCCGAGCACCTCCAGTATCGGCAACGTATCTTCAGGTTGCTGATGGGCTTCTGGCGCGAGGACCTGCGCGGCCCCGGCATGGCCTTGCTGTGCCTGGACGACGTGGTGCTGGCAGACTTTCCGGACGACCTGCCGGCATTCTTCATCGAGCGTGTGCGGCGCCTGGACCTTACTCGCTACCATGCCGGCCCCGGCGCCGGCAGCCTGGAACGCTTCGTCTGCCGCTTCCAGCAACTGCGCGAGCTGAGCCTGATCAGTGGCCAGCCGAGTCTGGGCAGCGTGCCGGCGTTTCTTTCAACCTTGCCTGAATTGCGCGAACTGGCACTGGTGCGCATGGGCATGACCATCGACCAGACGGCGATGGAGGCCTTTGCGCGCCTGCCGTTGCTGTCGTCGTTGCAGCTCGATGGCAACGTCATGGGCCAGGTCAGCGACATGTCGATGTTCGCCGATCGCTTCCTCGGCTTCCTGGGCCTGGCACAGATGGGCATCGCCACCTGGCCGGCGTGGCTCAGCGAGATGCTGCCCAACGGCATCGAACTGCTGTGCCTGGACGACAACCAGCTCACTGAACTGCCGGCGCATATCCTGGAGAACCGTCGTACCGACAGCGGTGCGGTGGAGATCGCCCTGCACAACAACCCGCTGACCCGGGAAACGCTGATCGCCGCGCACACTTCACAGCACCACAGCCGACCCTATTCCTTCGCCCTGGACCTGCCCGAGGATATCGCGGTGATGGGGCGCGAGGTGCATGATTCCGACACCGATGAGCCCGAAGTCTCGGTGGAGGACCCGGCCCTCTCCGACGACGACCCGGCGACCACCTGGGAAACCGGCGATGTCGCTCAGGATGAGCGCAACCAGGGCCTGTGGGACAACCTGGTCGCCGCAGGCGATGCCAATGCCTTGCTGGGCCTGGTCGGGCGCCTGCGCTACAGCGCCGACTACCGGTCGACTGCCACCCGGGCCGAGCTGGTCCAGCGGGTGTGGAGCGTACTGGCGGCGGCCATGGACGACGGTGAGCTACGGCAGATGCTTGATGGCATGGCTCAGGAACCGTTGCAACAGGCCAATACCCATGAAACCTGCCCGGACGGCATACGGCTGGAATTCAATCAGATGGAAGGCCAGGTCTATACCCGCCAGGCACTGCGCAACCTGCCGGAAACCGACCGCGCGTCAGCGTTGTACCGGTTGATGCGCAGTCTGTTTCGCGCCCAGGCACTGGATTCCATCGCCCGCAGGCACACCAATGGCCGCGACGAGGCCGAGGTGCGTCTCGCCTATCGCTTGCGCTGGGCCCAGGAGCTGGAACTGCCGCTGCCACCTCGCGGCATGCTCTATCGCGGTGCCGCCAACATCGCGCCTGGCGAGCTGAACATGGCCCTGGCGCTCTTGCAGATGGAGGAGGCCGGGCCGGGGTTCTTCACGTTCGCCGGGCAGTGCGATTTCTGGACGGCCTACTTGCGGGAAGCCTTCGAGGGCCAGTTCAGGGCACTCAAGGACAGCTACGAGGCGGAAGTGCTCAGGATCACCGATGCCTACCCCGATGAAAGCGCCGAGCAGACCGCCGGGCGCATCCGTGTCCTGGAGGACAGGTTCAAGGGCGAGGAGCAGGCCCTGATCACTGTGCTGACGCTGCAGCACGGTTACGCGGAGTAACCCCCGAGCGCTGCGCCGGGGCACGTGCCCCGGCGTTTTCCAAGGTGGTAGATATGCCTCGTTCGGATTCGAAGTTCCGATCCGATCGCCGGTTTTTCCATAGATAATTTGCCATTTTAAAAGCCCGGTCTCGCCTCTAGCCTGAACGCCCGATTCATGGACGAGAGGGCCTGGAGATGGCTGCTACAGAGGATATCGATACCCCCGCCGCACCTTCCACGACGATGGATGTGCATTATCTGACGGTCAGCCAGCGTGTTCCGCAGTGGCTGCTGGACAGTTCGCCGCAACGGCGCCAGGCCTTGCGAGCGACGGTGCCGCGGGCGCTGCCGTGGCTGTCCGATGCCGGCTACAACCTGCCATGGGTGACCATGGCCTTGCGCGAGGAGGGCCAGCGCCAGCACCTGCTTGCAACGGCGGTGCAAGGTTGCCTGCAGGCACTGCCGAGCGCCGAGGTCTTTGCCGAGCCATTGCTGCGCGAAGCGATCAAAACCCGTTTTGGCCTTGATCTCGATGTACGCCGCACCTTCCTGTTCAATGCCGCTCGGGCCCGTGTCGACGAATCGCTGGTCACTGGGGGCGACCCCGTGGTCAAGGCGTTCCAGGTGGTAAAAGCCGCGACCCAATCGCTGCTGGCGGCGGCCCTGCAGAACTTCGAGGCATTCGAGGCCGCCGCGGACGGCATGCGCGACGGTCGCCGTCCTTCGACGATATTCGCCAGCGATAGCGGTCAGCCCCTGGCGCCCGGCGAGACGATCGATCTGTTGCCGGAACATTTCGCAGCCCTGTGTCGCGAGCTTGATCTTGGCGGCCGCTACCAGCGGCAGATCGAAGCGGTGTTCCGGCCCGCTCCTGGCGCGGGGGGAACGGTCAGCGCGGCGACTGCCGAGCGCCAGGGCTACTTCAAGGACTTCGAGCAATCGACCTTCCGTCTCAACCTGCACCTGGCCTATCTGCAATCCTGGGTCGCCGAGGACCTTTACCACGCGCTGCTGGACGTGGCGAACAACGGCAAGGCGAGCGGCGATCTCAAGCGCAGCGCATTGAAACTATGGGACGTCGAACTCAACGGTATCGTCCTGTTCTTCCGCCAGACGAACGCCGAAGGCGCGCCGCAACGGTTGCTCGTGTACATGCCGGACGAACCGCGACAGCCGTTCGAGGAGTTCGCCTCCCTCGGCGCGCTCAATCGTTCGCTGGTCGAGCGCTTGCGCGACCCGCAGTGGCGCACGTATTTCCTGCGCTTCGTGCCGGCCCGCGAGCGCGACCCGTTGATGCGGCGGGTCCAGCGCACGCTGTCGCCCAGGGTCTGGAATCCGGGGGGGTGGTACGAGGACAAGGCCGACCCCAACGCCGTCTTGCACCTGAACCGGCGGATGATCAGCGGGCCGCTGTTCGATCACCTGTTGCAGCGCAAGATCGCGGTACTCAAGGATGACGGGCTGTTCCATGCGGTACCCACCGCCGTGGAGGATCACAAGTCGGCGCAAGCCAAGGTCAGTTATTTCCTCGGTGTGGCGTTCGACGTCTTGAACGTGGCTGCTTTCGTGGTCCCGGGGGTGGGCGAGGTGATGCTGGTGGTCAACGCGGCGATGCTTGGCTACGAGGTCTACGAAGGTTTCGACTCGCTGTCGCAGGGCGAGCGCGAAGAGGCCTGGACCTACTTCATGGATGTCGGCGAGAACCTCGTGCTCATGGCCGCCATGGGCGCGGCGGGCTCGGCGGCCCATCGCTTCACCGGTAACCTGCCGCTGGCGGTGCGCAGCATGCGTCCGGTGACCCTGGCCGATGGCAGTGTGCGCCTCTGGAAACCGGACCTCACACCGTTCGCCTACGACATCCGCCTGCCCGCCGACCTGACGCCTGGCGAAAACGGTCTGTATGCGTGGCAGAACCGCGAGTGGCTGGCCCTGGACGGGCGCTATTACTCGGTGCGCACCCTGCTGGGACATCAAGAGCGCTACAGCCTTGAGCACCCCCAGCGTGCCTGGGCCTACGAGCCGGAGGTCCTTCACAACGGCAATGGCGGCTGGCTGCACGAACTGGACACGCCGCAACACTGGCATGGCTTGGAGCTGTTTCGTCGTCAGGGGCACCGCGAGGCGGGTGTCAGCGCCGAGATGGCGCTGCGTGCCCTGCGCATCAGCGGGATCAGCGAGGCGCACCTGCGCCATAGCCTGGTGCACTGCCAGCGCCCGCCGGCGCTGCTGACCGATACCTTGCGCCGCCTGGCGCTGGCCGAGCATCTGGGCCTGTCAGGGGCACCAACGGTCGAGGCCTTCGACGCCGCCTACCAGGCCCAGATGCCAGCGCTTTCGGTACAGTCCCAGGCCCTGAAGCGTCAGTTCGACTTGCCCGGCGGGTTGCTGGACGAGATCGTCAGGGCTGCGACCGATCACGAGTTCGCCGAGTTGTCCCGTTCCGGACGGGTACCGCCGCGTCTGGCGGAAGAAGCGCGGATCTACCGTCAGCAACTGCGCCTCGCCCGTGCTTGCGAAGGCCTTTATCTGGACGTGGCGATCAATCCCGACAGCGCCTGTCTGCTCCTGCATGCCCTGGAGGGGCTACCGGGATGGCCGGCGGGTCTGCGCATTGGCCTGTACGAAGCAACACCCGGTGGCAAGCTGCTGGGGCGTATCGGTGGCGACCAGGAGGCGGAGATCGCGCTGCTCTGGCGTGGGCAATTGCCGACGGACTTCTGCCAGGCGCTGTTCGACAGCTTGCCGCTCGCCGTGCGCGACCGTCTTGCGCTCAACGATGCCGGTGCATTGCGCGAGGCGATTCGCCAACAGCCGCTGGCGCCACGGCACACCCTGCGGGCCTGGTTGGGGATGGCCCCGTCCCGCCCCGGTTTCCGCTCGCCGATGCGCCTGGCGGACGGGCGTATCGGTTATCCGCTGAGTGGGCGCGGCCACCCGTTCTTCACCGAGGACGAGTTGCTGGATAAATTGCGCCTGCTGGAGATCGAGGAACTGTACCCCGAGGATGCGCTGCAGGCGTTGTACCGCTCAGGGCTTGACCGTGCCGCGGTCAACGGCCGCCTGGATGGCCTGCTTGACGAGATGCTGGTGCTGCGCCAGTGCCTTGATCGCTGGAGCCTGGAGTCGGCCAGCGAGGCCCTGAGCGAGACCCGCCAGCGCAGTCGCGAGCGTATCGGCCAGGCATTGTGGGACTACTGGCGGCGGGGCCTGTTACCGGAGCTGGGGCGACCGGCGGCGCAACTGGTCCTGGAACAGGTGCGGCTGGAGGACCTGCCAACGCAACTGCCGGCGTTTCTTCGTGAGCGGGTGCGCGACGTCGTGCTCGATGCGGTGAGCCTGCGTGATGCCGAACAAGAGACGCCCAGCACCGACGAACCCCGATGGCAGGCATTCGTCGGGCTGTTTCCCAACCTTGCCACGCTGGATATCCGAAGTGGTGACTGGCAGGCGGGCCTGCCACAGATGATCGCGCGGGTTTGCCCGTGGCTGACGGCACTGGGGCTGCGTGACCAGGCGCGTCCGCTGGGCTTTCCTGAACTGCGCGCGTTGGCCGCCATGCCGCGCTTGCGGCGCTTGTCCTTGCGCGGCAGCCGGCTGGGCGAGCTGCCCGTGAGCGTATTGAATGGCATGGTCCTCGATTACCTGGGCCTCGACCTGCTGGGGCTGGAGCAATGGCCGCACTGGCTGGACAACGCCGCGCTGGATCGCATCGGTGAGCTGTCGCTGGTCGGCAACCAACTACGTGAAGTCCCGATGACTGTGCTGGCTGACTGGGAGAGGGTCGCCCGGCCGCTGCGCATCGCCCTGCAAGGCAACAACTTTGACTACCAGGCCTTGCTCGACATGGCCCTGGCCCAGCGTTTCCACGGACGATTCATATTCGATGTGGAACTGTCCGCGAACATGACCGATACCCTCTACCAGCGGGTTCTGGAGCGTGCCCAGTTGCAGGCTGCGCTGCAGGCCTGGGCCGACCCGATGCAGGTACCCGCGCCACTGGCCCCGGGGCATGTGGTCTATCGGCAACGCATTTCCGGGGTGTTGCTGGACTATTGGCGTGAGGAACTGCGCAATGGCCAGAACGCCGCGCTGGTTCTGGAGGATCTGGCGCTCGATGACTTCCCCGGCAACCTGCCGCCGTTCTTCGCCTCCCGTGTACGGCGCCTGGACCTGAACCGCTTCTCCGGCAGCAGCCCTGGCCTGCAGCGCTTGCTCGGCCAGTTCCAGCACCTGCGGCAATTGACCCTGGCCGCCAGCCGGCCGGCGCTGTCCAGTGTGCCGGCGTGGCTGACCGCCTTTCCGCTCCTGCAGCAACTGGCACTGGTCAACATGGACATGCTCATCGACCAGGCAGCGATGAATGTCTTTGCAGGCATGCCTGGGCTGTCCCAACTGCGTCTGGAGGGCAACCGCCTGGGCGGCATCAATGACATGTCGCCGTTCCGCCAGCGCTACCTCGGCGTGCTTGGGCTGGCCAGGATGCAGATTTCCACGTGGCCCGCCTGGCTCGACCAGCTGTTGCCCAACGGCGTGGGCCTGCTGAGCCTCGATGACAACCAGTTGGTCGAGCTGCCGGAACCGCTGCTGGCTAACCCGCGCATGGAAACCGGAGCCGTGGAAATCTCCTTGCGCAACAACCCCCTGAGCCGCGACACCCTGATTCGCGCACACCTGTCGCAGTGCCCTGGCCGTCCGTATACCTTCACGATGGACTTGCCCGACGATATCGCTGCCATGGAGCGCCCGGTCTCGCCCACGGACGTCGTGTCGCCCGAGACTCCCGAGGTGCCGCAGACACCTGTAGAGCTCACTCCCAGCAGTTGGCAGGCGTTGCGCGGCCGACTGGTTCAATTGCAGCTGGACGACAGTTTTGCCGGCAGCCTGCTGCAGGCACTGCATCGCAGTGGTCTGCAGCGCGGGGCCATCGCGACACGGGTGGAAAACCTGTTCGTCGAACGCGAGACGCTGCGTGGGTACCTTGCGCGCTGGGTAGCGGAGGTCGAGGGACAGGTGTTGACCGAGACTCGCCAGCGTAATCGCGAACGCCTCGGCAATGCCCTGTGGGAACACTGGCGGCGCACCCTGCTGCCAGAATTCGAACGACCACCGGTGCCGCTGGTGCTGTGGCAGATTCCGTTGGCGGAATTGCCTCGGGCCTTGCCGGACTTCTACCGCCTGAGGGTACGCGGCGTGCTGTTGGACGATGCGGTCCTCAACGAAGACGATGCGGCCGGGCAGATGATCGGCGAGCGCGATCTGCTCGGTTTTGCCCGCCAGTTCCCCAACCTGGTCTCGCTGGATATCCGCGGCGGCCGGTGGACGACGGGGCTGGCGCAGCTCGTCGCGCGTGCCTGGCCACGGCTCGATGCTCTGGGCCTGCGTGAGCTGGATGGCATGCTCGGCGTCCAGGACCTGCGGGCCCTGGCCAGTCTGCCGCGGCTACGGCGCCTCGAATTGCGCGGCAGCCGTTTGCGCGATGTGCCGGCCGACACCTTGCATGGGATGAACCTCGATTACCTGGGACTCGACTGGCTCGATCTACAGGAATGGCCGCGCTGGCTGGACAATGCAACGCTGCTCGGGATCCGGCAGTTGTCCATGGTCGGCAACCAGTTGAGCGAGCTGCCGGCGCGGGTGCTTTCCGATATAAGCCCGGTCAATCGGCCGCTGTTCATTTCCCTGCAGGGCAACCAACTGCGTCACCAGGCGTTGCTCGACATCCTGCTGGCCGAGCGCTTCCATGGACGCTTCCATTTCGACCTGGACATGTCTCCGGCACTTGCCGATGTGCTGCGCCTGCGCGTGCAGGAACGGGTGCAGTTGCAGGAGGCCCTGCGACACTGGGTCGATCCGGCGCTGACACCGGCGCTGGCTGAGCCCGAGCAAGTGGCCCGACGCCAGCGTATCGCTCGCGAGTTGCTGACCTATTGGCGCGAGGAGGTACGGGGTGGCGCGACGGCGGTGCTGTGTCTGGATGACTTCGACCTCGAGGAGTTCCCCGGGAATCTGCCGAGCTTCTTCATGGCGCGGGTCCAGCGTCTCGACATCTCCCGCTTCAACGCGGCTCCGGCGAGTCTGGAGCGTTTCGTCCGACAGTTTCCGCAGTTGCGCGAACTGTCGCTGATCAGGGGGCTGTCGCCCTTGACCGAGGTGCCGCCGTTCCTCGAGCGCTTCAGCCAGTTGCGCGAGCTGGCGCTGGTGCACATGGGCCTGACTGTCGACCAGGCGGCCATGGAATCCTTCGCCCGCATACCCGAGTTGTCCTCGTTGCAACTGGACGGCAACCGCTTCGGTGAGATCACCGACGTGTCGATCTTCGAGACGCGCTTCTTCGGCTTTTTCAGTCTGGCGCAGATGGAGCTGGCGGCCGTGCCGGACTGGCTCTGCGAGATGCTGCCCAACGGCATCGAGCTGTTGTGCCTGGACGACAACCAGATCAGCGAGTTGCCGGAGTTCATCCTGCAGAACCGGCGCACCGACAGCGGCGCTGTGGAGATCTCCCTGCGCAACAACCCGTTGACGCGCGACACGCTGATTCGTGCACATACTTCGCAGCATTACGACCGGCCGTTCTCCTTCAGCCTCGACCTGCCCCCCGATATCGCCGCCATGGAGCATGAGGTGCACACCTCGGACTCCGAAGACGGTGAGTCGTTGCCGGACGATCCGATGACCGATGAAGACCCGCTCAGCACCTGGGAGACCGGCATTCTCGCGGACGACTTGCGCAACCAGCTGATCTGGAACGGCCTGGCCGCCCGTGGTGATGCCGAGTCGCTGCTGGGGCTGATCGCCTTGCTTCGCTACAGCGCCGACTACCGTTCCATCGGGACGCGGGCAGAATTGATCGGTAGGGTCTGGACCGTGCTGACTGCCGCCGCAAAAGACACCGAGTTGCGCCAGACCCTCAACGGCATGGCCCAGGAGCCGGTGCAGCAATTGCACAGCCACGAAACCTGCCCGGACGGTATTCGCCTGGAGTTCAACCAGATGGAGTTCCAGGTGCACACGCGTCAGGCCCTGAGCGAAATCACCGATGAGCATCGTGGTCCGGCATTGTTCCGCTTGATGCGTGGCATCTTCCGCTCGCAGACCCTGGACCGGATCGCCCGTGAGCAAAGCAACGGGCGGGACGAGGCAGAGGTGCGTCTGGCCTACCGCCTGCGCTGGGCCGAGACCTTGCAACTGCCGGCGCCGCCGCGGGGCATGCTGTATCGCGGTGCGGCCAACCTGGGGCCGGGTGAACTGGATCGCGCCATGACCCAACTGCAACTGGAAGAGTCCGGGCAGGAATTGCAGCGGTTTGCCGCGCAGTGCGATTTCTGGGTGGCCTACCTGCGCGAGGCTTTCGCCGAACGCTTCCGTCTGCTCAAGGAGAACTACGAGGCAGCAGTGCTGAATGCCACCGAAGCCTATCCCGACGAAACGCTCGAGCAATCGTCGGCGCGCATTCGGGCGCTGGAAAGCAAGTTCAAGCAGGATGAGCAGGACCTGCTCGAACACCTGACCCGGGAGTACGCCATGAGCGCCCAGTAGGCCGGGGTGGTGTCGCTGGATTCCTGTGCTTGCCGAGAAGGATTTCGCCATGCGTTGCCGGGCGTTGTCTGATTAGGCTGGAACGCCCCAATCCGCAAGCACAGGTATTACCGATGTCGGCATCAGAAGGATCTGCGACCCTACCGCCAAGCCCTCCGACCTACCCGCAGCGAGGGTATGCCACGATCGAAAAACATACGCCGCCCTGGGTCCTGGCGCTGCCTGGTGAAGCGCGTCAGGGCCTGCGCAAGCAAGGACCGGAGGCCATGTCATGGTTCACTACGGCCTTGTCGAGCATGCCCGCAGTGGTCGCTCGCCTGCAGGACGATTACCGCGAGCATGTGGCACTGGGCACTCAGGTTGACGCCTGGCTACAGGCACTGGAGGATGTGGAGCGCTTCGCCGAACCTTTGCTCAAGGCCGCCTTGAAAGAACGGTTCGGCCTGGAGATCGATGTTCGGCAAACCTGGCTGTTCAATCCAGGGCGGATGCAGACGGATGACTCCTTCCTCGCTGCGTCCAGGGACTGGATGGTGGAAAGCTACAAGTCCTTCCGCCTGGCCTGCCGCCCGTTGCTGAGCGTAGCGCTGCAGAACTTCGAGGCCTGGGAAGGCGAGCCCGGCGGAATGGACCTGAGCGTGACCAAGGCGCAGATCTTCACTACCACGCCGGGGCAACCATTGTGGGACGGCGAGCGTCTGGACCTGGCACCCGACGCCTTCGCTACGGCGTGTCGCCAGCTCGATCTCGGCCGGCGCTATCAGACGCTCATCCATGACACGTTCTACGGCCGGCGCGCGGTGTTCGAGCGACATGAGCAGACCGGATTGTTGCTGCACTTGCACTTGGCGCGGATGCAAGGCCAGGTCTGTCAGTCGCTGTACCAGGCCGTATGCGAGGTGTTGCACGGACGCGAAGCGCGCATTGACGGCCTGGCGCTCGAGTGCGGTGTGCTGCGGCTCTGGGACGTCGAGTTGAGCGGTTTGCTGATTTTCGGTGTCGATCGCACGTCCCGGGCGGGTATGGACCAGATTGTCGTCTACATTCCTGGCGATCCACTGGCGCCACTCAGGGAATATCCCTCGTTCCTGGATTTCTGCCGGCAGTTGCGTGATCAGCTGTTGCAGGCGGACTACCTGATGTTCTTCCAGCGCCTGCTGCCGCTGCGCCAGCGTGCCAGGGTCCTCGACAAGCTGCACCAGGCGTTTCACCCAAAGGTCTGGAACAGCGGGGGATTCTATGAAGAAGTCCTGGATCGCGAGGTCAGCTTGCCGTTCACCGAGGTCGCGCTGGCCGGGCCGGTGTTGTCGGCGCTGCTGGCCCGCAAGATCACCGTTCTCAAGGACGACGGTCTGTTTCTTGCCGTGCCGACGGCCAGCGAAGACCACAAGAGTCTGGAGCAGAAGCTGGAGTACTTCGCCCAGGCGGGTCTTTACAGCCTCAATGCGCTGGCGTTCGCAGTGCCGGTGGTGGGCGCGGCGATGCTGGTGTTCAGCGCTGCGCAACTGGCCCATGAGGTCTACGAGGGGGTTGGCGAGTGGACCCGCGACGAACGCGAACAGGCCTGGACCTACCTGCTGGACGTGGTGGAAAACCTGGCGCTGATGATGGCGCTGGGACAAGCCGCCCCCCCTATGGCCGAATTGCCGCCGTTGCCCGAGGCCTTGCACCCGGTCGACCTGGAAAACGGCGGCACGCGCCTGTGGTCCCGTGACCTGAAGCCTTTTGACCACGGTATCGTCCTGCCCGCAAGCCTGATGCCCGATGCCCGCGGTCTTTATCACTATCAAGGCAGGCAGTGGCTGGCACTGGGGGGGCGCCGCTATGCGGTGGGCTCACGTGATGATGGCAGCACCTACCTGCAACATCCGCGACGAGCCGATGCTTACCGGCCTGAGGTGCGTTACCAAGGCGGTGGCATCTGGTTGCACGCGCTGGACCGGCCCTTGGAGTGGGCGGGCCTGGAGTTGTTTCAAC
The DNA here is from genome assembly GCF_059379395.1 of Pseudomonas sp. Con_6. NCBI lineage: Bacteria > Pseudomonadati > Pseudomonadota > Gammaproteobacteria > Pseudomonadales > Pseudomonadaceae > Pseudomonas > Pseudomonas sp. Con_6. The sequence continues at coordinate 2,420,089 of NZ_CM182011.1, forward strand.
GCCTCGGCGTGGTGGCGGAGGGGCTTGATGCCCGCGAGGCTCGGCAACTGCTGGCGATCAGTGGCTGCCAGGAGTCCGAGTTGCGCCGGGCGCTGGTCGAAGGCCAACGGCCTCCCGCACTGCTGCTCGACAGTCTGGAGCGCTACCGGATGTATCGCAGCCTGGAGGAGGGCAACGAAGCCTTGAGCCATGAACACCATTCGCGGCTGTTCTATATGCTCTACCAGACGCCGGGCGCGCCGGCAGGGCCTGCTCAACGCTTGATCCTGCGCGATTTTCCCGGCCTGCCGCAGCGCATCGCCGAGGAGTTGCTGGAGCACGCCACCCGCGCCGAGCGCCAACTGCTCGACGAAGCGCAACGGGTGCCACAACGGCTAGCCGAAGAGGCGCGCTTCTATTTGCAGGGGGTACGCCTGGCACGGGCCTATGAGGGCCTCTACCTGCCAGCCTTGAGCAGCAACGACAGTACCCGCCTGGCCCTGCACAGCCTTGCTGCCTTGCCAGGCTGGGCCGAGCAATACCGTATCGACATCCGTGCCTTGCGCGTCGACGGTCCTTTGCTCGACAGCATCGGTCCGCATCCGGCGGTGCACCAGCGCGTGGTGGTGAAGACGGGGGAGGGCTACCGCACAGCCGAGGAACCGCAGAGCGCTGCCGATGACTTGTTCAGCGTGGTGCTGCGAACCTTGACCTCGGTACAGCGCACGGCCCTCGGCCTGGGCCCGGGGGCGGGAGGAGATGCGTTGCGCCGCAAGGTGCTGGAGCGACCGCTGGAGCGTCCGGCATTGCGTCGGGTCCTGCACATGCAGCCGATCCGCCCGGCGCAGCGCTCGCCCATGCGTCTGGCCAACGGCCGGGTGGGCTATCCTTTGAGCGGCCGCGCCCGCTTGGCCCCATTGCTCAGCGAGAGCACTCTGCTCGACAAGATCCGCCTGCTGGAGTTGCCGGACGTGTTCGCCAGCGACCTGCTGCGCCAGTTGCGTGGTGCGCGCCTGGACAATGCCGCCATCGATGCCCGCCTCGATACCTTGCTCGACGAGCGCGGACAACTGCAGCGCCTGTTGCCGCTGGGCGAGATCCCGCGCACGGAGGCCGATGCGGCGACGCCGCCTGGCGACCGGCAATTGATCGAGCTGGCGCTGTGGCAACACTGGCGTGACAACCTGTTGCCGGAAATCGGCCGGCATGGCGTGCCGTTGCGGCTGTTTGCGGTATCGCTGGAAGCCTTCCCTGTCGAGCTGCCCGGATTTTTCCGCCTGCGTGTGCAACGTCTGGAGCTCTCTGCCGTTACGGTACCGGCGGCGACCCGGGTCGTGGGCGAGGACGGTGTGCTGCGCCTGGTCGACCCTTTGCTCGACCTGCTGCGAGCTTTCCCGCGGGTCACCGCACTGGAAATCGACGCCTTGAGCGGGCGTTCGTCCTATGAACTGCCGCGCTTGCTGGTCGGTGCATACCCGCGGCTCGCTGAGCTGAACCTGCTCAACCAGCACTTGCCACTGGCCCAGGACGTGCTTGACGAGCTGTGCCGCCTGGGCGAACTCCGTCACCTGGATCTGAGTGGAAACTGCATCAGCCACCTGCCGGTGCGCCTGACCGAAGGCCTGCAACTGAAGTTCCTCGGCCTCGATCGCCTGGACCTGGAGAGCTGGCCGGAGTGGCTGGACAGCGATGCCTTGGAGTCGATCGACCGCGTTTCGTTGCGTGACAACCGCCTCACCGAGCTGCCCGCCCACGTGCGCAACAATCCCGTGAGCGCCGGGCGCGTGACCTGGATTGGCCTGGACGGCAACCTGTTCTCCCACCAGGCGTTGATCACTCTGCGTATCAGTACCTGGAGCGGGCGCCGTTTCCGCTTCGAACTGACGGTCCCGCAAACCGTGGAAAACATCGTCGAAGGCATGCTGATCGAGCAACGCAGCCTGTCCGCCGCGATCAAGGGTTGGCTCGAGTCGCTGCGCGAGGCCGGCACGGTGGGGGAGGAGCGCCTGGCAGCACGTCGGGCCCTCGGCGAGGCGCTGCTGGACAACTGGCTGGCCCAGACCGACGGGGCCACCACCCGGTCGCTGGTGCTGGAGGACATCCAGATCGAGGATTTCCCGGATGCATTGCCGGCCTTCTTCTTCAACCGTATCAGCCGCCTCGAACTCCTGCGCCCGGTGGCCAGCGTGGCTCAGCTGGATGGCTTGATCGCCCGTTTCAGTCGTCTTGAGCAACTGAGTATCGGCGGTTCTGCGCTAACGCAGTTACCGGAGGCGGTGACTCGCCTGGTGGAGTTGCGTCATCTGGCGATCACCGATGCCCGGTTGCTGGTTGACCAGGCGATGCTCGAGCAGTTCGCGCAGATACCCGGCCTCACCGCGCTGGAACTGAGCGGCAACCGCCTGGGGGATATCGCCGACGCCTCCGCCCTGGCCCGCTTTTCCCTCAATCTGTTGGGTCTCGAACGCATGGACATCAGTCGCTGGCCCGCCTGGCTCGACAGCTTGTTGCCTGAATGCGTCCAGTGGTTGAACCTCAACGATAATCGCCTCACCAGTTTGCCCCGATACCTGCTGGAAAACGCCGAAAGCGCCAGTGGCAACACGGAAATCTCCCTGGAAGGCAATCCGTTGGCCGAGGAGGTGATGCACTCGGCCTACCTGTCGGAGGGGCTCAACCGACCCTATAGCTTCCGCATGGACCTGCCCGAGCATCTCCGCCGCCTGGGTGGTGGGGGCAACTGGCGCGGTTCGAATTCTGGTGACGGCAGTTCCGTCGGCGCTTCGGATGCCGACCTGATCAGCGTCGATCTGTGGGTCGACAAGGCCGGTGCGATCAGCGACCAGCGTCGCCAATTGTGGCGCCAGCTGGAAACCGGTGGCGATGCCGACGACCTGCTGCGCATGGTCGGTCGCCTGCGGCACACCGCCGAATACCGCAATGGGCTGACCCGCCCGGACCTGGTCGAACGGGTCTGGCAGGTTTTGACCATCAGTGCCCAGGATATCGAGCTGTGCCTGGTCCTCAACGGCATGGCCGAGGAGCCGTTGCGGCAGTTGCGCGACTTCGACACCTGTCCGGATGGCATCCGCCTGGAGTTCAACCAGATGGAAATCCTTGTGTACACCGGCCAGGCACTGCGGTCCGCGAGCGCGGAGCAGCGTGGCCCGATCCTGTACCGGCTAATGCGGCGTCTATATCGCCTGCAGGCGTTGGACGATATCGCCCGGCGCGAAGCTGGCGACCGTGACGAGGCGGAAGTGCGCCTGGCCTACCGGCTCAACCTGGCGAACACCCTGGACCTGCCGCTGGCACCGGAACACATGCTCTATGCTGGCTCCGCCAACCTGCGCAGTGGTGAGCTGGAGCGTGCCGAGTCCTTGGTGCGGGAGGGCGAGAGCGGGCAGGGGCTGATGAACTATGCCGGGCATAGGGATTTCTGGCTGGCTTACCTGCAGGACACCCATGCCATGCGATTTACGGCGTTGCGGGATCGCTTCGAATCAGATGTGTTGGCCCTGGACGAACTGTATCCGGACGATACGCCGGTGCAGTACAGCGAGCGGGTTCAGGCGCTGATCGACCGGCGCAGGGTCGACGAGGCCAGCCTGGTTCGCGAGCTGACCCATGGCGAAGGGTTGCGACTGGATCAGGGATAGAGGGCAGATCAAGCGCCCAAGCCATGGATCAGCTACCGGACAGATACGCATCGACCTTGCCGCGCACTTCGTCTGGCAACCAGGGGTGCCAGACCTGCGGGTTATCCTTGAGGAAGGCGCGGGCGGCCAGCGCCGGGTCTTGCCGCTGCTCGCTCATGTGCGCAAGGACGGCGTTGAGGGTGTCGATCGGCAGGTCGACCTTGCTGAAGAAGGCTACCAGGTCCGGGTATTGCTCGTGGAAGGCCTTCGAAACGCCGATGGACAGCTTCGCCGGCAACGAGCGACTGCCTGTCGGCGCGGGGTTGCTGGCGTCGGTCAGGGTGGCCCAGGCCTGGGCATCGAACGGCGGCTCTTCCAGGCGCACCAGCTTGAAGCGGCCCATCAGCGGCGTCGGCGACCAGTAGTAGAACAGCACCGGCTTGCCGCGGCGGATCGACGAGGTGATTTCGGCGTCCAGCGCCGCACCGGAGCCGCTGCGGAAATTGGTGTAGAGGTCCTCCAGGCCATAAGCCTTGAGCTTCTGGCTGTTGACCGTCTCCGAGGTCCAGCCGCTGGGGCTGTTGAGGAAGCGCCCCTTGCCGGGTGCTTCCGGGTCGGCGAAGACCTTGGCGTAGCGCTTGAGGTCGTCCACCGTGCGCAACGCCGGGGCCAGCGGCTGGAGTCCGCGCCCGGTATCGCCCTTGACCACGAATTCCGGCACGTACCAGCCTTCGTCGGCGTTCTTCACCGTATCGCCGAGGGCGAGCACCTGGCCGGCCTGCTCGGCCTTGACCCAGGCCGGGCTGCGGCCCGCCCACTCCTCGCCGATCACCTGGATATCGTTGCGCGCCAGCGCCACCTCCATGCTCACCGTGCTGCCGGGCAGGGTGTCGGTGGGGTAACCGTAACCGTGCTCGACGATCAGGCGCAGCACTTCGGTGGTGAAGCTGCCGCTTTCCCAGGTGATTTCGCCGAAATGGATCGGCGCGCGGGGCGCGGCCAGGGCCGAAAGGCTGAGGAGGGCAGTGCAGAACAGCAGGGCCAGGCGTTTCATGGTCGGTGCTCGCTCGTGAGGTTGGCTCAGTGTAGACAGTGCTCGCCGCGACAAGACTCCATTGGAAAGGTGCCCTCATCGGCGCCGGGTTTCCGTCGGGCCGGCGAGCGGTTCTACCAGGCTCGCGAGCGCCGGCGACGACAGACCGCGGCGGGGATCGCTGCTGTAGTGGCGATCCTTGCCGACCTGCGGAGTTCGCCTCATGCAAAAGATCTGGACCACCTCGAGCCCCCACGGGATCCTCGACCATTCATACATCACCGCTGCCACGACCGAGGAAGCCTGTCGTGTCGCCCACTTCAAGGGGCGCCTGTATTGCGTCTACATCGACGGGATCCGTGAGTTCGGCACCGTCAAGGTCATCAGCAAGGCTTCCAGTGCGGGGCTCTGGAGCGAGCCGGTGGTGGTCAGTGAAACCCCGCCGCGCTGGGCGCCGTGCATCTTCACCTTCAGGGACCGCCTGCACATTGTCTTTGCCAGTACCCTGGGGACCACCGACCTGCTGACCCTGGACGAGCCGTCCGGCCTGTTCGTGTTCAATCGCACCCTGGACATCTTTCTCGAAATGACCCCGACCGTGGCGCAAGTGGCCGGCCGCTTGCAACTGTTCCATCACCTGCACGACGACGCCGTGAATATCTGGCGGCGCTCGACCCTCGACCTCAAGGACTGGACCCGCGGCGAAACGGTCAAGTCCGATGGGCTGAGTGCGGTGCGCAGCAACCTGAGCCCGGTGGCGGTCACCTACCAGCGCCTGATCCACCTGATCTACAAGGACGTTGCCGGCGGTTTCTACCTGATCAAGTTCGATGGCGTGCAGCAATGGACGCGGGCGCAACTGCTGCTGCGCGAGGACTACCCGCATTCACCGGCAGCCGTGGTGCACAACGGCCTGCTCAAGCTGCTGTTCACCCAGGCCACGGCCGAGAGCCAGGGCCCCGATGTCCACTACGAAATTCATCAGTACGCCTACGACGGCAACGTGCTCGGGCCGCTGGCAGTGAGCACCGGCCTGGGCGCGACGAACAGTCCGGGGGCGGCAGTGCAGGATGGCGTGCTGCATGTGCTGTACCGCGGCAAGCCTTGAACACGGGAGGTTCGCATGCCGATCGACACGACGATTCGCCGCTACATCGACAATCATCTGGTGGAGGGGCTGGACGACGAGACCTTCTTCAACGAAGTGGAGGTCATTCTCCTGGATACCTTCCAGTTGCTCGCGTCCTCACCCTATGACGCCCAGCCCACCGCCTCGTACCTGGCGTACGCGATATCCCGCCAGTACATGCGCAGCGCCAACCAGGCCCAGCAATGCCGCTTCGCCCAGCGCCTGACCCTGCTCCTGCGGCGGCTGTACAACAACGGCGAAACCATCGCCATGCTTGGCCGCACGCCTGGCCGGGAGCCGCTGGCACTGTTGCTGGTGGTCTACCGCTTGCACGTCGTGCTGACCCTCAATGGCCTGCTCGCGGAGCGCGGGCCGTTCGACCTGGATATTGGCGATCCGCTGCGCGCCCTGCAGTTTATCGTCGGTGCCGCCTTCGGTCCCTGGCAGGGGATGATCCAGCTCCAGGGCGGCTTGCGCGACTACTACCACGCACGCATCCGCCGCGAAACCGGCGCGCCGCTGATCGAAATTGGTCGCCCCAGTCCCGTCGGCGTGGGTCTGGAGTTGCGCCTGGCCACCTGGAACATGCAGGGCACTGCGGCGACTGCCGAAAGCAAATGGCGCACGCGCCTGCTGCAACTGGCCCGGCTCAACGACGTGGTAGTGATCCAGGAGGCTGGTGCTCCGCCCGGGTCTGCCGAGCGGGTGGTACGCATCGATGTACCGGACCAGTTCGGCGCGCATCAGGAGGTCGATCAGTACCTCTGGCATGCTGGCACCGCCACGCGCCCGGAGACCTACCAGGTGTATTTCCTCGACGTGCAACGCCTGCGCGTCAACCTCGCCATCGTGATCCGCAGCAGTGCACAACTGGATGTGCGCAACGTCATGGTCATCGCCGACGGCGTGCCGCAGTCCGGAAGCCTGCCCGTGTCCCGCCCGGCCCTTGGCGTGCGTCTGCGGCGGCGGGGAGACGGCGCGGTGAGCCGCCAGGAAGTGACGGTGTACAACGTCCATGCCCTGTCTGGTGGTGGCTACAACGCGCCGCGGATGATCCGCGAGATCAGTTGGCACACCGACACGCCCTACGTCGTGCTTGGTGATTTCAACCGTGACCCGCGCCCGTCAGCCGCGGGCGGTGGCAATTGGGTCTCGCCTGAGAGCCTGGCGCGGATTGCACCGGCCAGCGGCAGTACTCACCCGGCTACGGCGCCGGCGCACATGCTCGACTACGCCCTGGTCAATGGCACCCGCGAACCGCTCCAGCCAGGCGTGGTGGACAGCCCAGGGCCCTCTGATCACCTGGCGGTCAGCTACGTGATGCATTTTTCCTAGGGGTGGGGGAGACGAACCCATCTTCGAAAACAACATCGGCATCGGTAGCTGTTGCTTTTGCCCTTGCTCTTCGTGCGCATACTTTCAGGCGCCGCAAATTGCGACTTCAGCCGGCCGAGTGGAGGTGTCTTGCGGGGGCAGGTGCGCAGCACCCTTCGGCGAAGCCGAAGCGCGAGGTGAAGACTTGCGAAGCAAGTCGTAGGCCGCGGGCCCGCGCAAGGCACCGGAAGGAGGGGACCCGAAGCGAAGCGTAGGGCCGGCTGTGGGAGCGAGCGGTTTTCGTCCATTTTGCCGCAACAAAATGGACCCGCCGTAAAGGCGGAAGGGGCCGGTGGCGTCACCCTCTGCAATGGATAATCTCGCGACACCGACACCGACACCGACACCGACACCGACACCGACACCGACACCGAAATTCCGTGATGACCCTAATTTTCCATGACGCGGCTTCGTTCTCCAGTCAGCGTTCCCGCGTCACGGGCACCCCCATCTCAGTGAAGGAGAGACAAACAATGACTTCCGTCTTCGACCGCGACGACATCGTCTTCCAGGTTGTAGTCAACCACGAAGAACAGTACTCGATCTGGCCGGACTACAAGGCTATCCCCGAAGGCTGGCGCGCCGTTGGCAAGAGCGGTTTGAAGAAGGACTGCCTGGCCTGGATCGACGAGGTCTGGACCGACATGCGTCCCCTGAGCCTGCGGCAGAAGATGGCGGCGGCCGCCTCCTGATGTCGTCGCTGACCCTGCTGTGCCTGCCGTATTCCGGCGCCAGCGCCATGGTCTACAGTCGCTGGCGGCGCAAGCTGCCGGCCTGGCTCAACGTGCGTCCGGTCGAGCTGCCGGGACGCGGTGCGCGCCTTGGCGAGCCGCTGCGTACCGACCTGGCGGCCCTGGCCCGGCAACTGGCCAGCGAACAGCGCCTGGCCGCCCACCAGCCCTATGCGATCCTCGGCCATAGCCTCGGGGCCTTGCTGGCCTACGAGCTGGCCCATGAGCTGCAGGCCCTCGGTTGCCCGCCGCCGCTGGCGCTGTTCGCCTGTGGCACCGCAGCGCCGAGCCGTCGCGAAGGCTACAACGGGCCCGAGTGGTGCGAGCCGAAGAGCGATGCCGAGCTGATCCGCGAACTGCGCGATCTGCAAGGCACCCCGGAGGAAGTGCTGGCCAACGAAGAACTGATGAGCCTGACCCTGCCGGTCCTGCGCGCCGACTTTCTGTTGTGCGGGCGCTATAAGTACCGGGCGCGGCCGCTGCTGCGTTGCCCGTTGCACGTGTTCGCCGGCGAGGAGGACCGTGCCAGTCAGGAGCAACTGCTGGCCTGGCGCCAGGAAACCCAGGGTGATTTCTCCCTGGAAGTGTTCCCGGGCGGGCATTTCTTCATCCACGAGCATGAAGACCGTGTCCTCGGTGTCCTGTCTGCCACGCTGGAGCCATTGCGTCTGACTGCCTAGCGCCGCATAGTCGGGAACATTTCCGACTGCAAGGAGCTACGCAATGCTGATCGACGCTTCCCGGGCCACGCTGCTGGTAATCGATGTCCAGGAAAAACTCATCGGTGCAGTCAGCGACCCCGCCGGGACGCTGGCGCGGACCCGCTGGCTGCTCGCCGCCACGGCCGAGCTGGGTCTGCCGACGGTGATTTCCGAGCAGTACCCCAAGGGCCTCGGACCGACTGTCGCCAGCCTGCTGGAAGCCGCACCCGCCGCTACGGTGGTGGAGAAACTGCACTTTTCCTGTGTCGCTGGCGAATGCCTGCCGGCTTCGCTGCTGGCCCGCGATCAGGTGATCGTCTGCGGCATGGAAACCCATGTCTGTGTGCTGCAGACCGTGCTGGAACTGCTGGAGCGCGGCCAGCAGGTCTTCGTCGTCGCTGATGCCTGCGACAGCCGTAGCGCCGAGAGCAAGGCCGCCGGACTGGCACGCATGGGCGCCGCCGGGGCGCAGATCGTTACCCGTGAAATGGTCCTGTTCGAGCTGATGCGCAGTTCCGGCCACGAGAAATTCCGCACCGTCAGCAAGACCTTCCTGGTCGGGGAACAACCCTGAAACGCCTGATGCGCGGGTTGCCGTTCGGGCTGTTGGTGTTGCTCGCCGGTTGCGTCGGCACGCGTACGGGCCAGGAGCAGGCGCTGTCGCAGCAGCAGGTGCAGGCGAAGGTCGCGGCCTTGCTGCCGGTAACGGTTAACGATCGCCAGGGCTGGGCGCGGGATATCCAGACTGCGTTCACCACACAGAAGCTCGATCCCAGCCAGTCGAACATCTGTGCGGTGCTGGCGGTGACCGAGCAGGAATCCACCTTCAGTGCCGACCCCAAGGTGCCGAGCCTCGGGCGTATCGCCCGTGAGGAAATCGATCGTCGGGCGGCGAAGGCCTTCGTGCCCAAGATGCTGGTGGAGGCTGCCCTCGATACCCGCTCCGCCAACGGCAAGACCTGGAACCAGCGCCTCGCGGCGGTGCGCAGCGAACGCGAGCTGAGCGGGCTTTACGATGAGCTGATCGGCTCCTTGCCGCTGGGCAAGACCTTGCTCGGCGGTTTCAACCCGGTGCGCACCGGTGGGCCGATGCAGGTCAGCATCGACTTCGCCGAAGACCATGCCCGCGACTATCCCTATGCCCGTGACGGCAGTATCCGCCAGGAGGTGTTCAGCCGGCGTGGCGGGATGTATTTCGGCATCGCCCATCTGCTGGGGTATCCGGCTAATTATTCGCAGCCGTTGTACCGCTTTGCCGATTTCAATGCCGGTTGGTACGCCAGTCGCAATGCGGCGTTTCAGGCGGCGTTGAGTCGGGTGACCGGGGCGAAGCTGGCGCTGGATGGCGACCTGATCGCCTATGGCGCGATTCTGCCGGGGAGTACCGAGAAGGCGGCGCGCCTGCTGGGGGAGCGCTTTGGCATGCGCAATCCGGTGATTCGCGAGCAGTTGGAGAAGGGCACGGGGGCGGATTTCGAGGAAACCCGCCTGTACCAGCAGGTGTTTGCCCTGGCGGACAAGGCGTCGGGCAAGCGCGTGGCGCGGGAGGTGTTGCCGGGGATAAGACTGGAGAGTCCGAAGATTACCCGCCAGCTGACTACAGCGTGGTTTGCGAACCGGGTTGATGAAAGGTATCAGCGCTGCATGAGGCGCTAGCCGTATTCAATGGTCAACTGGCCCGGTGAATCCCCACACCGACCGCGGCGCAATCAGGAATTTTTGGCAGTCAGTGCCGTCACGACCTGCTCCACCCCAGCCTTCAACCCTGCAACGCTATCTACCGCATCGGTATCCACCACCACCAGCCTGGCCCCGCTTGCCGCGATAACATCCGCAACGGCCTTGGGCGGCTGCTTGTGATGCAGCACCAGCGCCACGTCCTGTCCCTTCAGCTCTTCGTCCAGGTGTTTGAGCTGCTCTTCGCTCCATTTGTCATCCAGTACCTGCGGATGGTCCACCAGGTCCAGGTTCAACCCGCCAATCAGGTAGCCCAGGCGATCCGACAGGTTCATCACGCTGAGATTATCCACCTCGGCCAGCTTCGCTTCGCTGCGGGCGCTGAGGTCGAGCAACTGGCGCTTGAGCCCGGCGAGGTTGGCCTGGATCTTCGCCTGGTCGGCCGGCGACAGACGTCCCAGGTCGTTGGCCAGCACGTCGGCCATGCGTCCCAGGTTGGTCGGGTTCAACCAGGGGTAGCCGGCGATCACGTTGTCGCCCTGGGCGGCGATGCCCGGTAACGCGCCGTCCACCGGCCGCGCGGCATCGATCTCGATAATGCGGATGTTGGTCCGGCGCGCCACCGGGTATAGCGGGTCGTCGCTCCAGATCGAACGCAGGTCGATCACTGCGTCGGCCTTGCCCGCCGCCTTCTGCAGGCTGGCCGCGCCACGACCGCTGAAGTACGAGGGCTGGCGGCTCGCCGGAAGGTTCTCCGGGGCGGCGCGCACCAGCTTCACCGAGGTGCCGTCCAGCAGCAGGCTGCCAAGGCCGTAGGTCACCGGCAGCGAGGCTAGCACGGTAATGCCGGCGGCCTGTTGCGCAGCGGCTTTCGCGGCCGGTGCGGCGTGGGCGGCGAGGGGCAGGCCGGCCAGCAGCAGGGCCAGGCTCAGGTGTTTGAGGGTCGGGTTCATGCCGGGTTTCCTTGCAGGCGTGGAACCAGGCCGCGAGCCAGCGCGGCGAGGGCGAAGAAGCTGCCGGCGACCAGGATGATCGCAGCCCCGGAAGGCACCGGCAGGTCGAAGACGATCGGCAGGAGAATGCCGATCAGGGTGCTGAAGGTGGCGATGAGCACCGAGGTGAAGAAGAAGCCCTTGAGCGACTGGCTGACCAGCCGCGCCGCTGCCGCCGGGATCACCAGCAGGGCGCCGACCAGGATCGCGCCGATGACCTTCACCGCCGCCACGGTGACCAGGGTTACCAGCACCACGAACAGGTAGTCGAGGCTCTTCACTGCCACCCCGCGCACCGCCGCCAGTTGCGGGTTGAAGCTGGCCAGCATGATGCGGTTGTACAGCGGCAGAGCCAGGCCGAGCACCAAGGCGCCTACGATGCCCAGCACCACCAGGTCATGGCCGCTGACCGTGAGCACCGAGCCGAACAGCACGTTCTCGAGGATATGCACGTTGATCTTGCCGGCCAGCATCAGTAGCAGGCTCGCGCCCAATGCCAGGGACACCGACAGGAACACGCCGATCAAGGTATCCGGCGATAGTCCGGTGCGGTTGCGCAGGTAGTTGAGCAGAATGCCGAATAGCAGGCAGTAGCCGAACAGGCTGCCGTAGGGGCCGGTGTAGGGCTCGCCGAGGAGGATGCCGATGGCCACGCCGGTCAGCGCGGCATGGCCCACCGCCTCGGAGAAGAAGGCGAAACGCTTGACCACCACCAGGGTACCGAGGCCGCCGAGCACCGGGCCGATCATCAGCCCGGCGAGCAGGGCGTTGACCACGAAACCATAGGCCAGGGCCTCGGGCAGGTAGCCGGAGGCGGCCCAGCCCTGGATCAGCAGGCGGAATTCTTCGTAGTTCATCACAGGCTCTCGCTGCGCGGGTGGATGGAGAACAGGCCGAGCAGACGCTCGGGGGTCAGCGCTTCCTTCGGCGGTGCGTCGAACAGTACCCGCCGGCTCAGGCCGGTGACCCGATCGGCCAGGCGCGCTACGGCCTGCAGGTCGTGCTCGATCCACAGCACCGTGGTCCCGGCCCGGCGCCATTCGCCGAGCAGGCGTTCGAACACCTGGATGCCGGCCTCGTCCAGAGCCGACATGGGTTCGTCCAGCACCAGCAGTTGCGGTGCCGGGATCAGGCCCTGGGCCAGCAGCACGCGCTGGCGCTCACCGCCGGACAGGGCGCCCATGCGTCGCTTGCGCTTGTCGAGCATGCCCACGCGGTCCAGCGCCGCGTCGATGGCCGGGCTGACCCGGCGCGACAGGCCGAGGAACGCCGGGGTGCGCTGGCACATGGCGGCCATGAAATCGTCGACGGTCATTGGCAGGCCACGGTCGAATTCAAGAGCCTGGGGCACGTAGCCGATCACCTGGCGTTCATCCGGCCATCCCAGGGCCAGGCGGCCCTGGTGCGGCATCTGCCCGAGCAGGGTCTTGATCAGCGAGCTCTTGCCACCGCCATTGGGGCCGACGATGGCATGCACGCTGCCGGCGGCGACCTTGAAACTGACCTGGTCGAGGATGCGCGTGCGGCCCAGGGTCAGGTCGATGCCGGCGAAGTCGATGGACGGGCCGCAGGGCGCGGCGACCACGGGTTCGGCGACGGTCATGCCTGGTTCTCCTTGATCGCGCGGACCACGGTGTCGAGGTTGCGCTTCATTTCTACCTCGTATTTCTCCTTGGTGTATTCGCCGTAGGAAATGTGGGTCAGCGGGTACAGCCTGACCCCGGCCTCACGCTGGATGGTGTCGACGTAGGCGGACGGGAAGTCCATTTCCGAGAAGATCACCTTCACGTTCAACGCATGCAACTGGTCGATGGTCTTCTTCAACTGCGCCGGGCTCGGCTCGATGCCGTGGGCCGGCTCCACCACCGCGGTGACTTCCAGGCCGAACTCGCGCACCAGGTAGTCGTAGGCGGCATGGATGGTGGCCACCTTGAACGACGGGTTCGGTGCCTCGGTCAACTGCGCCAGGGCGTCGGCGCGCAGCTTGCGCAGGCGCTTGGCGTAGTCGCGGGCGTTCTGGCTGTAGTACCTGGCATTGTCCGGATCGAGTTTGCCCAGCTCGCGGGCGATGTTGTTGATCTGCGCGATGCTGGCGCTGATCGACAGGAAGGTGTGGGGGTTGACCACCTTGCCGGCACCACGGGCGGCGATGCCGGTGGCGGCCAGCAGCGGTACGTTGGCATTGGATTCGATGGTGGCGATGTTCGGTTTCTCGCTGGCGGCGATCATGCGGTCGGCGAAATCGTCGTGGCCGACGCCGTTGAGCACCACCACGTCCAGCGAGCCGATGCGTTTGATGTCCTCGGCGCGTGGCTCGTAGGCATGGGGGTTGAAGCCGGCCGGGATCAGCGGCACCACCTCGGCGCGGTCGCCGACGATATTGCTGACGTAGCTGTAGTAGGGGTGCAGGGTGATGCCAATGCGCAGTGGCTTGCCGTTTTCGGCGAGGGCCAGGGCGGGCAGGGCGAGGGCGACGAACAGGCTGAGGACACGGACGAAAGCGGAGCGGAGCATGGGCATTCCTTGCGGGTCAGTGCTGATGCTGGCGGGTGACACCGGCGTCGTAGTGGGCGGCGATCTGCTTCCAGCCGGCGGCCTGCAGGACGCCGGCGGTCAGTTCGGCGGGGAGCTCGGGCTGGGCGTCACGGCTGAGCCAGACATCGGCGACACCGTCCTGCGCCTCGGGGATCAGCAGGACGAAGCTGCCGGCGGTCTGCGGCTGCGGGCTGAGGCCGACATAGGCTGCGGCGACCTGGCGCCACTGGTGTGCGCCGCGTGCCACGCTGCTGGCATCGGCGACGAAGGGCGCGAAGCCTTCCTCGGCCAGCAGCTCGACGCTGGCCAGGCCGGGCTCTTCGGCACGGCGTGCCTGGATCTCGTCGAAGGCCACCCGCAGGTCGGTGTAGATACCCTGTTCGGCGGCGTTGAGGTCGCGGCGGGCGTCGATCTGGTGGGCTTCGACCCGGGTCTCTTCCTCGTGCCCACCGCGCAGGCTGACTACTGTGGCGGCCAGCACCAGGATCAGCAGGGCCACCAGCGCCACATACAGGGTTTCATGCCCGGCGCCGGCCGGGCGCACCACCTGGACCCGGCTCATGGTTCACCGATGTCGGCGTGGTCGATTTCCACGACGTGGCCGGGACCGGCGTCGAACAGCACGTAGAACTCGCCGGCGGGACGCTTGAAGGTCAGGGTCGAGTCGGCGCCGAGCTTGCCCGGGACCAGCACGCTCTCGTCGTAGCCGATCACGTCGAGGGTCACTCCCGGCGCGCCGCTGCCGTCGGAGAAACCGCCGGTGCACTTGATCTGGTCGCCGTCCATCGGCTCGCACTGGCACATCGGGTTGTGCGCCAGGGCCGGACCGGCCAGGCACAGCAGGAACAGGGGCAGGGCCAGCCTGCCAACACCAGGTTTCATCGTTTGCCTCCTTGTTTGTCGAGCCAGGCCAGGGTCGCGGGGGATGCCTTGGCCAGCGGGACCGCGGCCTGCTGCATGCTGCCGTCCCAGCCTTCGAGGGTGATCCACAGCTCGGCGTCGGCGCGGGTGCGCTCGGGTACCGGCAGGCTGGTGCTCATGCGGTACGGGGTGCCGAAGAAGATAGTGCCGGCGGCGCGCAGGCTGCGCGGCTTGCCGATGCGCAGGTAGGCGGCCTTGACCTCGCCGACGCAGGTCTGGCACAGGGCCATGTTGAAACTCTTGAAGTAGCCGGCCGGACCGTCCGGACGCGGCGCTTCATCGCGCAGTTCGGCGAGGCTGACGCTCCACGGGCCGACCTGGATGTTTTCCATGGCATTGGCGCCGAGGCCGCTGTCGCCGCGGAACAGCTTCTGGTCGGCGAAATACTTGGGCATGAAGCCCAACGGAATCAGCAGCAGCAACACGTTCAGATGGAAGCGCCACTTCAGCCAGAACTGCCTGAGTGGCGAAGGGGTGATGATGGCGGCCTGGCTCATGGCTGCACCTCCGGGGCGGGTTGTGGGGTGGCCTTGCGTACGCGCGGCGGTTTGTCCGCACGCTTCAGCGCGGCGGCGGTGGCCTGGGCGGTGCGTTTGGTCCAGATCAGCAGGCCGCTCAAGACCATCATCGACAGCACCAGGCCGAAGAAGGCCCAGATCAGCTTGATCGCCAGGCCGCCGAAATCACCGGTGTGCAGCGGCCGCATGGATTCGGTGACGAATTCCAGGGCCGAGCGGTCGGCAAGCAGGAAGGAGGCGTCGATCTTGCTGGTGTACGGGTTGACGTTGACCGTCTGGAACATCAGCGGGTACCAGCTGCGCCCACCCAGGTAGAGGTGGGCATAGGCGTTGCCGGGCATCACCACGAAGTTCACGTCGAGCCCGGGCACCTGGCGGGTGGCGATGCGCGTGGCCTCGTCGACGTCGATGCGCGCAGCCGGGACGCTGGTCTCCGAACGCGGCACGTCCTCGCGGGAGATGCCGGGGATCACCGGTTCCGTGGAAAGGGTGACGTGGTTGTCAGCCAGGATCGCCTGGATCAGGAACCAGGTGCCGGTGATGGAGATCACCGCGATGAACCAGATCGACCAGATACCGCTGAGGCGGTGGAAGTCGCCCCAGAAGATCCGCGCGCCGTGGTTGAAGCGCAGGGTCGGCTTGAAGAAGCCTTTCCAGAAGCGCTTGTACACCACCAGGCCCGTGACCAGCGAGGCCAGCATCGGCAGGCCGAGCAGCGACACCAGGTACCAGCCCCAGCTGTAGCCGTTGGTGAAGGGCACCAGCCACCAGCCGTGCAGGGCCCGGGTGAAACCTTCGAAGTTGAAGTCCGGCTGCTTGCCCTGGATCGCCCCGGTGTACGGGTTGACATAGAGAATAGGCGCGGTGCCGTCGGGGTAGGTCACGGCGACGTTGAGGGCGAAGTGCGAGCCGTCGGGTTGGCTGATATAGCGCACGGCCATGTCCGGCTCGGCCTTGTGCAGGGCGTCGAGCACCTGCTGGAAGCTCAGGCGTTCGGCGTCGTCCTCGGGCTGGCTGGCGCGCACCTCGGGGTTGGCCAGCCAGACGATTTCCTGGCTGACCACGGCGAGGGTGCCGGTGACGCAGACGATCAGCACGAAGAACCAGACGGGCAGGGCGAGCCAGCTGTGGACCAGGAACCACAACCGGGATTTGGACTTTTTCGCTTGTTGGGCCATTTGCATCAGTCTTTGTTGTAAAAGGTGGGGGCGAGCGGACCCTCGAAAAAGAGGGGCCGAGCCAACGCTCAACCTGAGGGCTGCACTAGTAAGGACGGATGAGATTGCGAAACCCGTCAGAGCATTTGTAAGAAAATGCTTCAGTGGCGGGTTTCCATGCTCTTCCGGCAGTGCCGGGGGGACTGATGTGCTGACTGTGTTTCTCCTCCATTGGGATGGTCGGCGCGGCGGCCCGCCCTGTGGCAGCCCAGGTTTCCTGTCAGAGCTCGCGGATCACCCGGAACCCGATCCAGTCGCCACGGGTGCTCGGGTACAGATTGTTGCGGTTCCCCGAGCGCGAGAAGATCGGCGCCTCGCCCCAGTCGTTGCCGCGGATCTGCACCACCTTGCAGTCCGCCTCCATCCACGCGCTGCCGTCGCTCGGTGCGCCGACATAACTGTCGTGATGACAGTCGGCGACCCACTCGTAGACGTTGCCGTGCATGTCGTACACGCCAAAGGCATTGGCCGGATAGCTGCCCACCGGAGAGGTGAAGCTGTAGCCGTCCTTCGGTCCGTAGACGTTGGCGTGCTGGCTGATCTCGTATTCCGCGTCCGGGTCCAGCGGGAACGGGAAGGGCCCGCTGCTGCCGGCACGGGCGGCGTATTCGCGCTGGGCTTCGCTGACCATGGCGTAGCGCTTGCCGGTCTTTTTCGACAGCCAGGCCACATAGGCCTCGACATCGTGGTAGTCCATGCACACCGCCGGCTGCCGCAGGCCCTGCTTGTAGCGCGGCTTGCTGGCCTTGCACTCGCGGCCCGGACGGGTGTCGCCGTCGGCGATCTTCACCCCGGATTCGCGAATATAGGCATCCCATTCCCCGGCCGTGACCTGGAAACGGCTGATGGCGAACGGTTTGGCGAAGGTCACTTCATGCAGCGGGCCTTCGTCCGGCTGGCGACCCATCTCGTCGTCCGGGGTGCCCATCATGAAGCTGCCGGCCGGCAGCACGACCATTTCCGGGCAACTGGTCTTGCAATCGCGGAAAACCGCGCCGGGTTTCTGTTCGGCAGCGCCAGCGGACAGGCTGGTGGCCGCCAGCAGCGCGGCAAGGGTCAGTCGGGGGAGGGTAAGCGTCATCGCAAGGCCTTCTTTCAGAGTTTCTTGATCAGCAGGGCCATGGCCCGATCGATTTCCTGCTCGTCGTTGAGCAGGCCCGGGGCAAGGCGGATCACCGGACCGACATCACGGTTCACCGCGTCCGACATCACCTTGTTGTCCACCAGGTACGCGGCGATGGCGTCCGGGTCGCGGTCCTTGATGCGGAAGAAGGTGAAACCTGCGGAGAACTCGCTGCTGCGCGGGGTCACCAGCTGGATCTGCTTGTGCTCCAGCAGGCGTTCCTTGAGCCGGTCGTTGAGCTGGTGGATGCGCGACTGGACGTCGGCCTTGCCCAGTTGCAGGTGCAGTTCGAAGGCCTTGCCCATGGCCCAGCGGTGCTCGAAGGCGTGGTATCCGCCAGGGGTCATGATGGTGGCGAAGTCCTCATCCTGGGAGAACGTGGCGAAGGTCGGGGTCAGCGGGCCCATCTGCTCCGAGGCGGCGCAGATGATCCCGGTGCCGCGCGGACCGAACATCCACTTGTGTACCCCGGAAATGAAGTAGTCGCAGTTGAAGTCGGCGAAGGTGCGGTTGTCGACGCCGAAGCCGTGCACGCCGTCGACCACGTAGAGGATGCGGTGCGCCTCATCACGGTCGCGGTTGTGCCGGCGGACGAGCTCGCCGATCTCGCCCACCGGCAACTTCACGCCGCTGCCGGAGTGCACCCAGGTCATGCCGAGTACCCGGGTGTTGGGGCGGATGGCCTGATCGATGGTGGTCAGCACCTGGTCCTTCGAAATTTCCCACGGCTTGTCGAACAGGCGCAGCTTGCGCACCTGGGTACCTTGGTGGCGGCTCCGGAAGGCCAGGGTCTTGTGGGTGGAATAGTGCTCGTGGACAGTGGTGAGGATTTCCTGGTCGGCGGCCACCTGCAGGCCGCCGTAGATCATGCCCAGCCCCTCGGTGGTGCTGCCGGTCAGGGCGACCTGCCGCGGCCGCACGTCCAGGTAACGCGCGGCCCACTCGCGGACCTCGCCCTCGCGTTTCCATTCGTACTGGCTTTCCCAGTCCATCAGCGCCGCCGGGTTGCGGTCGAGGTCGTGGCGGTAGCGGTCGATGGCGTCCTGTACCGGGCGCGGGTGGGCGGTGATGAGGAAGTTGGCGAAATGCGCAGTGTCGCGCTCCAGGGGGAACAGGTCGCGCAGCTGGCGCCACTTGTCCGCGCCTTTGAATGGCATGGCGCTGGCGCTCGGTGCGACGGTTTCGGCGGCGTTGGCCAGGGAGCCGGCCAGCGGCAGACCGGCACCAAGAATGGCGGCCTGCTTGAGAAAGGTACGGCGGTCGGTCATGGCGCAGGCGATCCGGTGTTGGACGTGAGGGCGGCGACAGGGCGGGCGCTCTTCTGCACCTGTTCCCAGACCCGCAGGAAGTTGCCACCCCACAGCTTGGCGATATCCGCCTCGCTGTAGCCGCGGGTCAGCAGCTCGGCAGTGATGTTGCGGATCTCGCTGACATCCTTCCAGCCGGCCAGGCCGCCGCCGTCGTTGAAGTCGGAGGCGATGCCGACATGGTCGATGCCGATCTTCTTCACCGCGTAGTCGATGGCGTCGCCGAACTCCTTGAGGCCGGCCTTGGGCTCCTGGTCGACGATGCCGTAGAGGTTGCTGGCGTAGTCGCCGAAGCGCTTTTCCGGCCAGATGGCGATCACCGCATCGCCGGGCATCAAGGCGTTGGCCAGGCCGTTCAGGGGTTGCAGGTCGAAGCGCGTGCGCAGGGCTTCGAGCTTGTCCAGGGTCGGCTTGCTCAGCGGCCGCAGGTAGGTGGGGAAGCCGACGATCTGCACCACACCGCCGCTGTCCTTGATCAGTTGCAGTTCCTTGTCGCTGAGGTTGCGCGGTATATCCACCAGCGCCCGTGGCGCCGAGTGCGAGGCCACCAACGGCGCGCGGCTGAGCTCGGCGACCTGTTCCAGGGCCAGGGTCGACATCTGCGACACGTCGATGATCACCCCGAGGTCGTTGAGCCGGCCTACCGCCTGCTTGCCGATGGGCGCCAGGCCGCCGAGGGCATCGGCGGTGTCGTTGAAGAACGGCAGCGGCCGCGACGAGTCGGACCACGGATTGTTGCCCACGTAGTTGAAGCCGAACATGCGCATGCCGCGAGCAGTCCACAGGTCCAGTTGGGACAGGTCGTCGCCCAGCGGGTAGGCGTTGAGCATGCTGATGAAGATGGCGAACTTGCCTTCGCCGTGCAGGCGACGGAAATCGTCCGGGGTGTAGGCGATGCCGACCTGGTTAGGGAAGTCGCGGACCATGCCGGTGATGATCTTGTAGCGCACTTCCTGCTGCTGTCGGGCCTCGTCGACGAAGCCGGCGGTGGGGCGGTGCGGGGCGTTGGGGCCGTTCCACAGTTCCGGCCAGCCGAAGATGGTCAGTGCCGCGCCAGACAGGCGCCCGTGTCCGGCCTTGACCAGGTCGAACTGACCCGGGCCGTCCTTGTCCGCCTCGCGCCCGGCGGTGCCGAAGTCCAGGGGCACGGTGATGTGGCTGTCGAAGGAAATCATGTGCTCGTGCAGGGCATTGGCCTGCTCGACGATCTTGCGCGGGTAGCCGGCGTCGTTCTTCCAGTACAGCCAGCCGCCGACAGCGGCGCCGATGCCGAGCACCAGGGCCAGCGGCAGGCCGATGTACAGGGCTTTGCGGGAGCGGGGTTTGGTCATTGCCATCTCGGTCGCGATTCAGGTGGGCGGTGGTCGGGTGTCAGGGGAAGGACGAAGAGAGCAGCGGGAAATTTATGCGGGAACGACAAATGTCTTGGCGCTGACAGAGACCCCGTGGGAGCTGGTGGCCCGTAAGAATGGTTTAAAGGTTTTTTTGTAAAGGCCGATGACCTGTTCGGATCTCTTATTTCAGGACGCTTTCTCTCATGGCCGATTACCTCAAAGCCCTGGCATCCAACCTCTCGGTTGCCGGCACTGTCAGCAATGTCACCAGCAAGACCAATGTCACCTCCGATCCTTCGGCGGTGGCGCAAGGCCAGGTGCGTGGCGACCTGTCCGCCGTGCGCAGTGGTGGCGGCGCAGCGCCCACTTCCTCGGAGAAGCAGGCCGAGTCGGGCTCCAGCGAATCTGCGGAAGTGAAGCTGCTTCGCGAACAGGTCAAGGAACTGCAGAAGCAACTGGCCGCGCGGCAGAAAGAGCTGCAGCAGGCCATGGCCAGCGATCAGGAAGATACCGTCAAGCAGACCCGCGTAGCCGCTGCCCAGGCGGCGGTCGCGGCGGTCACCGGCCAACTGCTGCAGGCCAACGCGGCGCTGCTGGCGGCGCTGACCGATGCGGGCGACAGCAGCGCGGGCAACACCGTCAACACTACCGCCTGAGTCGTACAGGCGAAAAAAAGGCCCGGCTTTCATGCCGGGCCTTTTCGTTTGTCCGTGGTGCTCCTGAAAACTCAGTCCTGCGGCCGGTTCTGGCTACGCTCGGCCTTGTAGCGCGCCGCTACCGCCGGCGCCGGCTTGGTCGCGCCGGTCTCCAGCCACTGGCGCATGCGCGAGGCATCGGCGAAGTGGGTGTACTTGCCGAAGGCATCGAGGATCACCATCGCCACCGGACGGTTGTCCATCCTGGTCAGCAGCACCAGGCAGTGTCCGGCATCGTTGGTGAAGCCGGTCTTGGTCAGCTTGATATCCCAGTTCGGCTTGTTCACCAGGTGGTCGGTGTTGCGAAAGCCCAGAGTGTAGTTGGGCTTGCGGAAGGCCACGGTCTTCTCGCGGGTGGTGCTCAACTCGCTCAGCAACGGGTAGTTGCGTGCGGCCAGCAGCAGCTTGGTCAGGTCGCGGGCGGTGGAGACGTTGCTCGGCGACAGGCCGGTCGGCTCGACATAGCGGGTGCTGTTCATGCCCAGCGCCTTGGCCTTGGCGTTCATTGCCTTGATGAACGCGCCGTAGCCGCCCGGGTAGTGGTGGGCCAGGGTCGCAGCGGCGCGGTTTTCCGAGGACATCAGGGTGATCAGCAGGGTCTCGCGGCGGCTCAGTTCGCTACCCAGGCGCACGCGGGAATAGACGCCCTTCATTTCCTTGGTCTGGGCGATGGTCATGGTCAGCATCTCGTCCATCGACTGCTTGGCGTCGAGCACCACCATGGCGGTCATCAGCTTGGTCACCGAAGCGATCGGGCGGACCATGTCCGGATGGCTGGAATAGAGCACCTGGTTTGTCTGCAGGTCGACCAGCATGGCGCTGCCGGAGGCCAGGTGGAGCTTGGCCGGGTCACGCTGGACCTGGGGGGCTGGTTGGGCAACGGCGGTGGACGTGACGCCGACGGTGCCAGTGAGCAACAACAGCAGACTGAGAATCGAAAGAGAGGTTTTCACGTAGGTGCTCACTAAAAGAGGGTATGTCGTTGGCAATACAAGGATTTTTATTTTTCTAAGCGTGACATTGTGGAGTATGGCCCAGAGGCTGTCGATTGCCGTCCGGGCCTTAGTTCGAATATGAATAATCTTTAATCGCCTTGGGCCTCGCCAGCCTAAAGGCGTCTGCGCATTCTGTACTGTCGCGAGGCAATCTTTCTGAACTTGTGGTTCATGTTTCCCCTCCCTTGCATAGATAGCCAACAGGTCATGCAGGGGATGAACAGCCATGGGTCGAATGCCGGATGCAGGCGAAGTTGCCGCCAGCCCTGCCGTGAGGGCCAATAGTTTCGAATCGGTTTATTTCGAACTGCTGCGAGGCGAAGTCGACGACAGCGAACACTGGCTGGCGGCGCAGTTGCGCCGGGCCGAGTCGCTGGTGGACGATCTTCCGGGGACCCCGGGCCAGCTTGCCGACTGGATGGCCGCGCGTACCGCCAGCGTGGCGCGGCAGTACGCCGACTACCTGGCGGAGCGCCGCAGCGCAGCGCCACGGCGCATGTTCAGCAATAGAGCCCACGCCTTGTATTTCCTGCAGCAGGTCACCCCGACCAAGCTTGTCGACGGCGCCTGGCTGCACGGCGTGCTGCGTCATTGGGACGACCCGCGCTACCACGGTCTGATCCGCACCTACCTGGAAGAACTCGGCGACGGCGACCCGGCCTGCAACCACGTGGTGATCTTCCGCCGCCTGCTGAGCGAGCTGGGCTGTCACGAAGTATTGCCCCTGGCCGATGAGCGCTATCTGCAAGGTGCGGTGCAGTTGGCACTGGGTTTCAATACCGAACGTTTTCTTCCGGAAGTGCTGGGCTACAACCTGGGCTACGAACAACTGCCGCTGCACTTGCTGATCAGTTGCCACGAACTGGAAGAGCTGGGCTTCGACCCGCATTACTTCCGCCTCCACGTGACGATCGACAATGCCTGCACCGGCCACGCCAACAAGGCTCTGGAGGCGGTATGCCGGTACTGGCCGGAACAGGGCGGCGAACGCTTCTGCAAGCGCCTGGCTCGGGGCTATCGTCTGAACGACCTGGGTGCAGGTTCGATGGATATCGCCGCTGGCTTCGATCTGGAAAGCGAGCTGCTGGCGGCCTTGGAGCGCAAGCGTGCCTTCGCCCGCCACCTGCATTCCGACCGCTGCCGCTTCGATGGCCGCACGGTGAACGAATGGCTGTCGGCGCCGGGCAGTTTTCCCGCGTTCCTTGAAGTGCTGCAGCGCCAGCGCTGGATCCTGCGCGAGCGCGATCCCGCCGAAAGCCGTTTCTGGCAGTTGGTGGAAGGGCCGCAGGCGGCGATGTTCGGGGTCTTCAGCCCTTATGAAAAGCAATTGCTGCATGACTGGATCGCCGGGGACTGGGCGCCAGCGAAACGCCGCCCGCTGCCGCTGACCTTCCCCGACATTGCGTTGCCGTCATTGGCCGCCGACCTGTCCATCAGTCAACTGATCGAGCAGATGGCCGGCAACCGCCATGCCACGCCGGCCGGCCTCGCGGCCACCCGTCGCTACCTGCAACTGACCGGCCTGAAGGGGGGCCATTGCCCATGCAACTGACCGACCAGCAACGCCAGACCGACGAGGCCCTGTTGCACCTGGGGCGGCGCCTGCATGCCGATGGCTACCGTTTCACCTGCGTCACGCCCTTGACTCAGCAGCGCTACCAGGCCCGCGCCGGCAAGCGGGCGGCGCCGACCCTGCGCGATGTGTTCGGCTGGAACCTGCCCTTCGAGGAGTCGTTGCTGTCGCCGGACGAACTGCAACACATGCGCGAGGCCGGCATCGTCCGTCCCCATGACGGCCGCCTGCAGAGCCAGGTGCGCTGGTCCAGCATCGACGGCCTGCTGCTGGTGCATTCGAGTTATCCCACCGAGACCGCCGATGCGGTGTTCTTCGGTCCGGACAGCTATCGCTTCGCCCGGGTTATCGAGGACCATCTGCGGCATGTCGGCACACCGATCGAGCACGCAGTGGAAATCGGCTGCGGCACCGGCATCGGCGCCTTGCTGATTGCCCGGGCCCGGCCCCATGCCCAGGTCAGCGCCCTCGACATCAATCCGCTCGCCCTGCGCTATGCCGCGGTCAACGTGGCCCTGGCCGAACTGGGTAATGTTTCGGTGGAATACAGCGATGTGCTGGATGGCATCACCGGCACCTTCGACCTGATCGTCTCCAACCCGCCCTATATGCTCGACGCCCGCCGACGCACCTATCGCCACGGTGGCGGCCAGCTCGGCGAAGGCCTGGCGTTGCGCATGCTGCGTGAATCCCTCGAGCGCCTGAGCATCGGCGGCAGCCTGCTGCTGTACACCGGCGTGGCCGTGGTCGATGGCCAGGACGGTTTTCTCGACAGCGTGCGCGGGGTCTTGCATGGCGAACGCTGGGCTTGGTTTTACGAGGAACTGGACCCGGATGTGTTCGGCGAGCAGTTGCAGGAGCCTGGCTACGAGCGGGTCGAGCGCATCGCCGCGGTGGCTCTTACCGTGACCCGGCGGGCCTGAGCATGGGCCAGGCCTGCACCTTCGGCATCGAGGAAGAGTACCTGCTGGTCGACCTGGACAGCGGCCGCCTGCTGGACGATCCACCGCCGCCGGTGCTGGCGGTCTGCCGCGAGGTCCTCGGCGAGCACTTCGCCCAGGAAATGTTCCGCAGTCAGATCGAACTGGTGTCTCCGGTATTGGACAGCATGGTCCAGGCCCGGGACTTCTTCGCCGGGCGCCGCGAGCGCCTGGCGTTGCAGTTGGAGAACCTCGGCGTCGGCCTGCTGAACGCCGCCAGCCACCCGCTGGGCGGCTGGAACAGCCAGCGCCCGGCGGCGCAGGCGCATTTTCGCCAGTTGTTCGAGGACTATCGCCAAGTGGCGCGGCACAGCGTGGTCTGCGGCCTGCATGTGCATGTCGGCATACCCGAGGGCATCGACCGTATTGCCGTGAGTAACCGGGTGCGTGGCTGGTTGCCGCTGCTGTTGCTGCTCAGCGCCTCGTCGCCGTTCTGGGAAGGCCAGGACAGCGGCTATTGCAGTTATCGCCGGGTGCTGTGCGGGGAATGGCCACGCATGGGGCTGCCGGAACCGCTGGCCGACTGGGCCGACTATGAGCGTTACCTGGCATTCCTGCACGACAGCGGCTCGCTGCGCCCGGACAGCGATTGCTGGTGGGCGCTGCGCCCGTCCTCGAGCTTTCCGACCCTGGAACTGCGCATCAGCGACGCCTGCCCGCGGCTGGAGGATGCCCTGTGCATCGCCGCGCTGTTTCGCCAGATGGTCGAGTGGGCCGTGGCGCAGCCAGGTCCTTGTCCGCCGCCTGACGCGCCGAAGCTCTGGTGTGAGCAGGAAAACTACTGGCGCGCCATGCGCTTCGGTCGTCGCGGGCAGTACCTGGACGAACACGGCGGCTCGCGGACCGCCCGGCAGTGGCTGGACGAAACCGCCAACCGCCTGCAACCGGCCTCGGACGAAGCGCGCCAGGCCTTTGCCCAAGCCGCTTCGATCCTGCTGTTCGGCACCAGTGCCGATCGCCAGCTGACCACCTTTGCCCTGGCCCGGCAGAGCGGCGCGAGCCAGCCGCAGGCGCTGCGCCTGGTGCTGGAGCAGTTGCTGGAGGAAAGCGCCGGCCAATAAAAAGCCCCGCCATGAAGGCGGGGCAAGGGGAGGTGTGCGGAGCAACGCACAAGGGAAAGACGGTCGAGTCAGGCCTGGAACGATTCCTGCGCGATATCCCGTGCGCGGGCTTCGGCATCAGGGAGCGAAGTGATCGGGCCGCCGATCTTTTCGCCATCGCGGACCAGGTACCAGCAAACCAGCAGACCGACGTCCCGCAAGGCGGGTGGGACTGCGCTGCCGACAACGGACATGATGTTGATCGTGGCCATGGTGATTACTCCAGTTGCTGAACTCATGGCTCGTACCTTAATCGTCGATGCGGGCAGCGAGAAATCAGTGTTCTCAATAGTCGTCATTGATGAAACCAACTACCAGCGCGGGGGCCCGTAGTAGACCGGTGGCGGGCCGTAGTAACGGCGATAGTGCGGCGGTGGGGCCGGCACATAGCGTTCGACGACCGGGTACGGCTGGTAATAGACCACCGGGGCGGGCGGCGGTTGGTAGTACACCGGCGCCGGAGGCGGCGGCGGGTAATAGGCTGGTTGCTCGACGACCACGGTACGGTCGCGACCGCCAGACACCGCAGCACCGACCACGGCACCCACGACAGCCGCGCCGATCACCGGACCCGGTCCCCAGCCACCACCATGGGCGGAGGCTTGTCCGGACAGGGCCATGGCGCCGATCAGCAGGGCGACACCGGGGATAAAACGGTTCATGTTGACTCCTTGCAGGGCATAACACCGCCCGTGGAACGGGTCGGGGATACCACTATGACCGCTATTTCAAAAGGTTTCGCCGGGGTGCTTGGTAAAGGTTTTGTAAGGGCCGATAAGCGGTCGGCATACTGTCGTCTTTCGTGGTTTCCAGGAGTCCGTGATGACCCCCAGCAAAGACACCGTCCTGTGCATGTCCCTTGCCGGGCGCCCCGGTACCTTCGGTGTGCGCTTCCACAATCACCTGTATGAGCAGTTGGGGCTGGATTACTACTACAAGGCCATGACCACCCCGGACCTGCCGTCGGCGATCGGCGGGATTCGTGCCCTGGGCATTCGCGGTTGCGGGGTGTCGATGCCGTACAAGGAAGCCAGCATCGCGCTGGTGGATGAGCTGGATCCGTCGGTGGCGGCCATCGATTCCTTGAATACCATCGTCAATACCGATGGGCACCTGAAGGCTTACAACACCGACTACATGGCAGTGCGCCAGTTGATCGAGCAGCATGGGCTGGATCCGGCGCAGCGCTTTGCCTTGCGCGGCAGCGGCGGGATGGCCAAGGCGGTGGCCTGTGCGTTTCGCGATGCCGGGTTTGACCAGGGCACCATCGTCGCCCGTAACGAGGAAGCAGGCCGGCGACTGGCGGCGAACTGTGGTTATGAGTGGCGGGCGGCGCTGGGCGAGTTGCGTCCGGCCTTGCTGGTAAACGTCACGCCGATCGGCATGGCCGGCGGGGCCGAGGCGCAGCAGCTGGCGTTTGCCGAAGAGGCGATCGACGCGGCGCGGACGGTATTCGACGTGGTGGCGATGCCGGCACGTACGCCGTTGATCGTGGCGGCCGAGGTGTGCGGCAAGCAGGTGATTACCGGGCTGGAGGTGATTGCCTTGCAGGCGCTGGAGCAGTTCGTGCTGTATACCGGGGTGAGGCCGAGCCGGGAGCAGGTGGAGCGGGCGGTGGCCTTTGCCCGGGGATAGATCTGCGGTGTTCTCTCGGGCCTCATCGCGGGTAACGCCCGCTCCCACAAGGATCGCGTACACCGCCGAACCCTGTGGGAGCGGGCGTTGCCCGCGATGAGGTCTTGAAGGTCACTCCTGTTCCAAGCGAGCCAAACGCTCTTCCAGCGCCGCGATCCTGGCCTCCAGCGCCTCGATCCGCTCCGCCGACACCCCGCTGGCCACCCGCTCCGGCCCTTGCTGGCGCGCACTCAGGATCGCTTCGATCTCTTCCGGATCACCCAGCGCATGGGTATAGCGATCCTCCCGCTGTCCGGCCTGGCGCGGCAGGTGCAGGGCCAGATCGCGAGCAATCAAGCGTTCCAGCTGGTGCAGTACCTCGTCGGTATCGCTGAATTCATGCATGCGCTGACTACGGGTCAGCAGTTCGTTCAGGGTCTGCGGCCCGCGCAGGAACATCAGCCCCATCAGGATCAACTGCGCCGGCACCAGCTCCAGCGCCTTGTCCACCCGCTGTTCCCAGCGGTCGGCGCGGCTGCCCATCTGCAGGCGCACCAGGCCCTGGCCTTCCAGGTTGCGCAGGCTCTGGCCGATCTGGCCCTGGGTCAGGTTCATCACCGGCTCGCGGCTGGTCTTCTGGTTGCACGCCAGCATCAGCGCGTTGAGCGTCAGGGGATAGGTTTCCGGGTTGCTCGCCTGTTTCTCGATCAGCGAGCCGAGAATGCGGACTTCGGCAGGGGTGAAGCGGACGGCGGAGGTTTCGTGATCGGCGGACATGGCCCTGTCTCGATACAAGGAAAGGGCCACTAGCCTAGGTGCGCAACGGGGGAAAACACAAGCGACCGATGGCTTTGCGCCATCGGTCGCGGTGCGATCAGGCGCGGCGTTCCTCTGCCTGGCAGGCCGCTGCGGTGAACAGCACGTCGGTGGAGGAGTTCAGCGCAGTTTCCGCCGAATCCTGCAGCACGCCGATGATGAAGCCCACGGCCACCACCTGCATGGCGACTTCGCTGGGGATGCCGAACAGGCTGCAGGCCAGCGGGATCAGCAGCAACGAACCGCCGGCCACGCCGGAGGCGCCACAGGCACAGACGGCAGCGACGACGCTGAGCAGGATCGCGGTTGGCAGGTCGACGGCGATGCCCAGAGTATGCACGGCGGCCAGGGTCAGCACGGTGATGGTGATCGCAGCACCGGCCATATTGATGGTAGCGCCCAGCGGGATCGAGACCGAATAGGTGTCTTCGTGCAGGCCGAGCTTTTCGCTCAGGGCCAGGTTGACCGGGATGTTGGCTGCCGAGCTGCGGGTGAAGAACGCGGTGATGCCGCTCTCGCGCAGGCACAGCAGGGTCAGCGGGAACGGGTTGCGGCGGATCTTCCACCAGACGATCAGCGGGTTCATCACCAGGGCCACGAACAGCATGCAGCCGATCAGTACCAGCAGCAGGTGCAGGTAGCCGAGCAGAGCATCGAGGCCGGATTCGGCCAGGGTCGCGGCCACCAGGCCGAAGATACCCAGCGGGGCGAAGCGGATCACCACGCGCACGATCAGGGTCACGCCGTTGGACAGGTCTTCCAGCACGGTGCGGGTGGTTTCGCCGGCATGGCGCACGGCGACGCCCAGACCGATGGCCCAGGCCAGGATACCGATGAAGTTGCCGTTCATCAGGGCCTTGACCGGATTGTCGACCACGCTCAGCAACAGACCTTGAAGCACTTCACCGATACCGCCCGGCGCACTCATCTGCGCGTCGCCGGTGTTCAGCACCAGTTCCGACGGGAACAGCATGCTCGCCACCACCGCGACCACCGCTGCGCCGAAGGTGCCGAACAGGTACAGCACGAGGATCGGGCGGATATGGGTTTCCTGGCCGTGCTTGTGGTTGGCGATCGAGGCCATCACCAGGATGAACACCAGGATCGGTGCCACGGCCTTCAGCGCGCTGACGAACAGCTTGCCGATGAAGGCCAGGCTGGCCGCAGCCTGGGGGGCCACCAGGGCCAGGGTGATGCCGGCCACCAGGCCGATCAGGATTTGCACCACCAGGCTGGTGCGCTCGAGCAGTTTCAAAAGGGGCATCATGTGCGAATTTTCTCGGATCTTGTGCGCGGATGTATGAGGAACGTGAAAAAAGGGCGGGACTTTAGCACAGGGTGACGGTCATTACCGATGGCACTGGTCGGTGCCGCTGTTACCATGCGCGGCCGTTCATAGTCGGAGTCCGGATGTTCCTGCCTATCCTGTTGCTGGCCGCGGCCGGCTTTACCGTCCTCACCACTGAGTTCCTTATCGTCGGCCTGTTGCCGGGGATCGCCCGCGACCTCGACGTCAGCGTGCCCCAGGCCGGGCTGCTTGTGACCTTCTTCGCCTTCACCGTGGCCTGCTTCGGCCCCTTCCTCACCGCCTGGTGCGCGCGTCTGGAGCGCAAGCGCCTGTTCGTCGGGGTGTTGCTGCTGTTCGCCGGGGCCAACGCCCTGGCAGCGCTGGCACCGAACTACGCGGTGATGGCCGTGGCGCGGCTGGTGCCGGCGCTGGGCCTGCCGGTGTTCTGGTCGCTGGCCAGCGAGACGGCGGTGGATATCGTCGGCCCGGCCTATGCCGGGCGGGCCATCAGCAAGATCAGCTTCGGCGTGGTCTGCGCCATGGTCTTCGGCATTCCCCTGGGTACGTTGCTCGGCGATGCCTTCGGCTGGCGCGCGGCTTTCGCCCTGCTGGCCGGGCTGGCGCTGGTCAAGGCGCTGCTGCTCTGGCGCTACCTGCCGCACACGCCGCGCCAGAGCCAGGCGACCTCGCTGCGCAGCCAGTTCGGCCTGTTGCGCGGCCGGTTGTTGCAAGGTCATGTGTTGCTTTCGGTGCTGGTGTTCAGCGGCATGTTCACCGCCTATACCTACCTCGCCGACCTGCTGGAGCGCCTGGCAGGCTTCGATGGCAAAACCGTCGGTTGGTACCTGATGGGCTTCGGCGCGGTCGGCCTGATCGGCAACAGCCTGGGCGGACGTGCCGTGGATCGCCATCCGCTGCTGGCTTCGGCGGGGTTCTGCGGGTTGCTGGTGCTCGCCCTGCTGCTGGTGGTGCCGGTGATCCACTCGCCCGTCGGCCTGGTGCTGGCCCTGGCGCTGTGGGGCTGCACCCAGGCGGCGCTGTTCCTGGTCAGCCATGTCCGGGTGATCAAGGCCGCGCCCACGGCGCCTGCCTTTGGCGCCTCGCTCAACGTTGCCGGAGGCAATCTCGGCATCGGCCTGGGCGCACTGACTGGCGGGCGGGTGATCGAGCACCTGGGGCTTGCCAGCGTCGGTTATGTCGCTGCATTGCTGATCGCCTGTTCAGTGCTGCTCGCCCTGTGGCTGAGGCGCTTCAAGCCAGCGGCCAGTTGAACAGCTCGCGCCGCGCGCCTTCGGTAATGGCGACGATGCCGGGGTGCTTGACCTTGCGCTCCACCGAGATGGCGTAGAACGACTCGGTGACCGCATCGGTCTGGCCGACCAGCTCGACGCCGTACTGCCGGCAGACCTCCTCGGCGATTACGCTGGGAGCGATGAAGATGCCGCTGCCGGACTTGCCGAAGGCCTGCATCAGTGCGCTGTCGTCGAACTCGCCGACGATCCGCGGCTGCAGTTGCTGCTCGGCGAACCAGCGCAGCAGGCGGTTGCGCACCATGGTTTCCTGGCCCGGAATCAACAAAGGCGCGTGCTGCAGGCAGGCGGGGAAGGGCAGGGGCTGGCGCACCGCCAACTCCGGGGTGGCGAGGAAGCTGATGCCGCATTCGCCGAGTTTCTGGCTGTAGCCCTTGATGTCCAGATGGCCGGGCATGGGACTGTCGGAGATCACCAGGTCCAGACGCTGGATCGCCAGGTCGGCGAGCAGGCGCTCCAGCTTGTCCTCGCGGCAACTGATGCGCAGCGGCTCGGCCAGTTCCATGGTCGGCGCGATCAGCCGATAGACGATGGATTTCGGCACCACATCGGCGACACCGACGCGGAACAGGCGCTGCTGTTCGTTGGGTTGGGCGCGCAGCATGGCCTCCAGCTCGCCGCCGATCTGGAACATCTGTTCGGCGTAGGACAGCGCCTGGCGCCCGGTCTCGGTGAGTTCCAGCTGACGACCGACGCGCTGGAACAGCTCGATGCCGTAAGTCTGCTCCAGCAGGCTGATCTGCCCGCTGATGGTCTGCGGGGTCAGGTTCAGCTGCTCGCAGGCGCGGACGATGCTGCCGGTCTTGGCCACGACCCAGAAGTAGTGCATTTGGCGGTAGTTGAGCATGGCGCCTCACTCTTCGGAAAAACCGAAGTATAACCGCTGAAAATACGAATTTTTCTGAAGATTTCAGCTCTCTAGAATGCCCTCCATCGCGGCGCTGTTCCCGGGCGCCGGCTTGAATTCCAGTGAGGACAACATGCTCGACATCAAATCCATCGGTACGCCCCTGGTCCTGGTACTCGCCCTGTTCGCCATGACGGGCTGCGAGCAGGCCGAGAAATCCGCCCAGCAGGTGCTCAACCAGGCTGCCGAGTCGGCCAAGCAGGCCATCGACAAGACCAACGAAGCGGCCCAGCAGGCGCTGAGCGAAGCCACCGGCTCGCAGAAAGCGGAAAAAGAAGAACCCAAGGAAGCTGACGGTCAGAAAATCTGACCTATTTTTTCAATAATCGACAATTCAGGATCTGATTCATGGAATACCTGCTGGAACTCGCTGCAAGCCCGACCGCCTGGGTCGCCCTGGCCACCCTGGTGGCCATGGAGATTGTCCTGGGTATCGACAACCTGATCTTCATCTCGATCCTGACCAACAAGCTGCCCGTGGAGTACCGGTCCAAGGCCCGCCGCATCGGTATCAGCATGGCCCTGGTCATGCGTCTGGCGCTGCTCAGCACGGTGGCCTGGATCGTCCAGCTCACGGAACCGGTGATTGACATCCTCGGTCACAGCTTCTCGTGGAAGGACATGATCCTGATTGCCGGTGGCCTGTTCCTGCTGTGGAAAGCCACCAAGGAAATCCATGAAAGCGTGGATCCGCGGGCCAAGGAAGAATCCGCCGTGTCGTCTACCATTACCATCGGCTTCGCGGCGGCCATTGGCCAGATCCTGTTGCTGGACATCGTCTTCTCGATCGACAGCATCATTACCGCAGTGGGCATGACCGAGCACCTGCCGATCATGATCATCGCCGTGATCAGTGCCGTGATCGTGATGCTGGTAGCAGCGGACCCGCTGGCCAGGTTCATCAACGACAACCCGACCGTGGTGATGCTGGCCCTGGGCTTCCTGATCATGATCGGCATGACCCTGATCGCCGAAGGCTTCGGCGCCCATGTACCGAAAGGCTACGTGTATGCGGCGATGGCGTTCTCTACAGCGATCGAGGTGCTCAACATCATGTCGCGCCGTGCCCGTGAGCGCCGCGAGGCGGCTGAAGGCTGACGACCGAATCTGTTGCGTGCTGTAAGTTACGGGGCTCCTGATGGAGCCCCTTTTTTATGGAATAACCCTGTGGGAGCGAGCTTGCTCGGCGGCCCCAATGGTTCAGTGAGCGCTAGCGTGGCGCCGCGCCGCACGGCGATGGGCTGGCGCCGCTGCCTTGGCCTGCGGATGCGGATCCTGGTGATGCAGGTGATGACGACGGGCGATGCGCAGTACGCCCCACAACATGGCAGCGGCGACGCTCAGCCAGGCTGCGATCAACATGAAGATGGCCATGGTCAGGCTCATGGTTGCCTCCTTTGTCGTTACAGGCGGGACCTGTATTCAGACACCCCTTAAGTCTAGATGCTCATTTATTTCAGGGTATTGAACAAAGGTCTGGCGCTCAGACCGCTTTGTTCCAAGCCAGACGCGGGCTATGCCTGCGCCGTCCGTCGGCCTATGATCGCCCCTCAGGACCGGGCGCTGTCTGCCCGGCGACAGTTCAAGCGAGGACCCATGCCGATCCTTTGTGCAACACCGCGTCGCCTGCTGGCGGCCATTCTCGTGGCGGCCGCCCTTGGCGGGTGCGCCAGCCAGCCGCCTGCCGAACTCAAGCAACTGCCGCAGCGGGTTGAGCTCAGCTCGGTGCCGTTCTTCCGCGGCAATGCCCACCAGAGCGCGCCGATGGCGCTGGCGGCGATCCTGTCCCAGCAGGGCGTGCGCATCACCCCGGGCATGGTGGAAGAAGCCCTGAAGCTGCCGAAGGACCAGGAGCGCCTGCAGCAGTCCATGGCGACCGTGGCGCGCCAGTACGGGATGGTGGTGTATCCGCTGGACAGCAACCTGCCGGCCTTGCTCGGCCAGGTGGCTGCGGGGTATCCGGTGCTGGTGCGTTACCAGGAGGGTTCGGCGTTCTGGAGCGAGCCCCGTTATGCCCTGATGGTCGGTTACGACCGTTATAAGCAGCGGGTGCTGCTGCGCGCGGGCAACAATCGGCGGATGCTGATGGACTTCGATTCGTTCGAGTCGGCGTGGAAGAAAGAAGGCGCATGGGCGGTGCTGGTGCAGCAACCGCAGCAGTTGCCGGCCCGGGTGGACCGGCAGCGCTGGCTCAAGGCAGCCAACGACCTGGCCCAGGCAGGGCAGGAACAGGCTGCGCGGCGGGCCGTTGACGCCATCGGGCGTTAAACCTATTCAAAAGAAAGCCGCCGGGCCCTGTGGGGCCGGCGGCTTTCTTGGGGTTTACACGCCCAGACGGTCACGCAGCGAGTAGTACCAGGCACCGATCGCACTGAACGGCACGCGGAACATCTGGCCACCCGGGAACGGGTAGTGCGGCAGTTCGGCGAAAGCGTCGAAGCGCTCGGCCTGGCCGCGCAGGGCCTCGGCCAGGACCTTGCCGGCCAGGTGGGTGTAGGTCACGCCGTGGCCGCTGCAGCCTTGGGAGTAGTAGATGTTGTCGCCGATCCGGCCGACCTGCGGCAGGCGCGACAGGGTCAGCAAGAAGTTGCCGGTCCAGGCGAAGTCGATCTTCACGTCTTTCAACTGCGGGAAGGCTTTGAGCATCTTCGGACGGATGATCGCCTCGATGTTCGCCGGGTCGCGGGCACCGTAGACCACACCGCCGCCGAAGATCAGGCGCTTGTCGCTGGTCAGGCGGTAGTAGTCGAGCAGGTAGTTGCAGTCCTCGACGCAGTAGTCCTGCGGCAGCAGGGTGCGCGCCAGATCGTCGCTCAGCGGTTCGGTGGTGATCACCTGGGTGCCGCACGGCATCGACTTGGCGGCCAGCTCAGGCACCAGGCCACCGAGGTAGGCGTTACCGGCGACGATGATGAACTTGGCGCGTACGCGGCCGTTCGGGGTGTGCACCACCGGGTTGGCACCGCGCTCGATGCGCACCGCCGGGGATTGTTCGTAGATCTTGCCACCCAGGGATTCCACGGCGGCAGCTTCGCCCAGCGCCAGGTTCAGCGGGTGAATGTGACCGCCGCTCATGTCGAGCATACCGCCGACATAGTTGTCGCAGGCCACCACTTCGCGGATGCGGTTCTTGTCCATCAGTTCCAGCTGGGTGTGGCCGAAGCGCTCCCACAGGCGCTTCTGCGATTCCAGGTGACCCATCTGCTTGCTGGTGATGGCGGCGAATACGCCACCGTCCTTCAGGTCGCACTTGATGTCGTACTTGGCCACGCGTTCGCGAATGATGCGCCCGCCTTCGAAGGCCATCTGGCCCAGCAGTTGTGCCTGGCGCGGGCCGACGGTGCGCTCGATGACATCGATGTCGCGGCTGTAGCTGTTGACGATCTGGCCGCCGTTGCGGCCCGAAGCGCCGAAGCCGACCTTGGCCGCTTCCAGCACGGTCACGCTGAAGCCGTTCTCCAGCAGGAACAGGGCGCTGGACAGGCCGGTGTAGCCGGCGCCGATGACGCAGACGTCGGTCTGTACTTCTTCCTGCAGGGCAGGACGCGGTGGCACCGGATTGGCCGAGGCGGCGTAGTACGATTGTGGGTAGGCGATGGTGGCCATGCGCGGGGAACCTCTAATCTGTGACTTTGTAGTTGTGTGTTTTGTATTTTTTACGAATGCGCCAATCCTATCAATAATAATAAACACCCGCCAGCCGCCTGTTCGAAATCGGACGAAAGCCGTGGGCCGGACCGGGTGTCGCGATAAAAATTTTTATTATTCAGTGCTTTAGCTGAAAAATTGGTTGACACGTTTTGTCGTAAGCGTAGAATGCGCCCCACAGCAGGCACATAGCTCAGTTGGTTAGAGCACCACCTTGACATGGTGGGGGTCGTTGGTTCGAGTCCAATTGTGCCTACCAAACAAAAGCCCCGGTTTCCGGGCACTTGAAGGGCGATCCGAAGGGGTCGCCCTTTTTGTTTTCTGCCTGGTCCTCAGGCGGCGTTCTCAACGTGATGCTGCCATCTTCCGCTGTGGCGTGGCTCACCGGTAATCGAGCGGGTATTTGCTGCAAAATCCCTGGTTCGCCATGCTGTATCGCGTATTGTGTCGAATGACATGGCGTGGATATGGATGGCCCCGCCTTCAGGTCGCTCGCTTCACGTATCGACTAATCTCAATGGCAGCCGGGACGGCTTTTACTGCTCAGCATGACGTTGAACGACATCGGGATAGGTAATGACCCTGCAAAAGCGTAACAACGTGCACATGACTGGCAGCGGCAGTGCAACCGTGATCCTGTCTCATGGCTTCGGCAGTGATCAGTCCATGTGGAAGTTCCTGCTTCCGCATCTGGTCACGCGTTTCCGTGTGATCACGTATGACCTGGTAGGTGCAGGGCAGTCGGACCTCGGTGTCTATGACTGGGAAAAGTACGGGACGCTCTGGGGCTATGTCTCGGATCTCAACGAAATCATCGACGAATGTGGCGAGGGGCCGGTCATCGTGGTTGGCCATTCGGTCAGTGCGATGATTGGCGCCTTGGCGGAGCGTCAGCGAAAAGGCCGAATCGCGGCGCTGGTGATGATCGGGGGCTCGCCGTGCTACATCGATTCCGACACCTACACCGGCGGCTTTTCCCGGGATGACCTGCAGTCGCTGCTCGCCATGATCGATGACAATTACCTGGGGTGGTCCAGCACCATGGCTCCGGTACTGATGGGTGCGTCGGGGCAATCGGAACTGCAGGACGAGTTGGCTGGCAGTTTCTGTCGTACCGATCCGCAGGTTGCGCGGCACTTCGCCCGTGTCATCTTCATGTCCGACCATCGGCAGGACATCATGGGCCTGGACACGCCGACCCTGATCCTGCAATGCACCGCCGACCCGGTCGTGCCTGTGGTCGTGGGGGAGTTTCTGCATAACGTCCTGCCCAACAGCCATCTCAGCCTGATCGACAATATCGGGCATTACCCGCAGTTGAGTGCGCCCAGTGCCTGTTCTGCGGCCATGGATTCATTTTTCGCGCGTCATGGTTTTGGCCATGGATGACATGGCCTTGCTTTCGAACGATGCGTTTTTCGACAACGCACCTTGCGGGCTGGTCGTCATGGCGGCCGATGGTACGCTGCTGCGCTGCAATCAGACGCTTGGCAACTGGCTGGGATACGACAAAGACGCGTTGCAAGCGCGCAGTTTCGAGCAACTGCTGACGGTGGTGGGGCGGACCTTCCTGCTCACCCATTGGGGGCCATTGCTGAACATGCAAGGCTCGGTGTCGGAGGTGAAACTCGAGCTGCGTCATCACGACGGGCATCTTGTTTCGATGCTGCTGAACGGCGTCCGGCGTGAAACGGCCGAGGGAATTCGGTACCAGTTGGCACTGTTCAGCATTACGGAGCGTAACCGCAACGAGGGGGCCGTGTTCGTGGCCATGCAGCGTGCCGAGCAGCTACTGGCGGAAAAAGTCAGTGCAGAGGCGGCGCTCAAGCGGGCTCAGGCCGACCTTGCAGCGGCGTACGACAATGCCCAGCGCAGGGCAGTGCTGGCCGAGCAGATGGTTGCTATCGCCAGCCATGACCTGAAGAACCCGATGACCGCCATCAAGATGGCCAGCCAGATGCTGGAGGAGGACGCTCAGACCGACAAGGCGCGCCGCTTGCTGGAGAGCATTGGCGCCTCCGCCGATCGGGTGCAGGGCATGATCGTCGATTTGCTGGACTTCGCCTCGGTCAGGCTCGGCCAGGGCATCAGGATCCGCCGCCGGCGGGTCGATCTGCCTAAGGCGATGGACCGATGCGTACAGGAACTCAGGGTTGCCTTCATCGGTGCCAACATCCGTTATTGTTCGCGAGGCACTGGCACTTTCGAGATAGATGAGGAGCGCTTGCAGCAGATGATCGGCAACCTGATCGCAAACAGCGTGGCCTACGGCGACCTGCAATTTCCAATTACCTTGACCGTCGATCTTTCGGAAAACGGTGCAACTCTGAGTGTACACAACCATGGGCCGGCCATCGCCGATGCGTTGGTGCCGACCTTGTTCGAGCCGATGACGCGAGGCGGTGAGCACCAGGGTTCGCTGCGCTCGATAGGGCTCGGTTTGTTCATCGTCAAGCAAATCGCCGAAGCGCATGGTGGCACCATCGGGATGACATCGAGCGTGGTGTACGGGACCACCTTCTCCATAAGGTTGCCCTCCGGTCTGGTCTGAGGTCAGAGGCGGCATCCCGTTCTCACGTGTCGTTCCTGGTGGGAGGTTTTTGAAGTCGCTGATTTTTTTGCAGATTTTCTGCAACAAGGGTGTTGACAGCCTCAGCCAAATGCGTAGAATGCCGCCCCACAGCAGGCACATAGCTCAGTTGGTTAGAGCACCACCTTGACATGGTGGGGGTCGTTGGTTCGAGTCCAATTGTGCCTACCAAACATCGCGAAGAGGGCGATCCGAAAGGATCGCCCTTTTTCGTTTTGCTTCTGCCCCCCCCGTGGCCGATGGCGAGCAGGCTGGTGGCGGTGGAAACGCTCCTCGCCATGGCTGTGCACAAGTCCCTGGGTTTGGAGTTCGACCACACTGTCCCGGCGCGGCGCCAACGCACCTGGACAGCCACATCAGGCAGGGCGTATCGCGGTGCGTTGACGACATAAAGTGTCGTGGACATTTCGATAATGGGTTGATCGAAGGTTTTTGCAGAAGGTTGATCCCATGTGCCCCGACCCTATCGTTTTGCTTCTTGTCGTGACGTTTTCGCCGGATGCCGCA
Source organism: Pseudomonas sp. Con_6 (assembly GCF_059379395.1). NCBI lineage: Bacteria > Pseudomonadati > Pseudomonadota > Gammaproteobacteria > Pseudomonadales > Pseudomonadaceae > Pseudomonas > Pseudomonas sp. Con_6. The sequence continues at coordinate 2,458,321 of NZ_CM182011.1, forward strand.
GGGAATCGCCCATGATCCCGCACAGCTGGTTGTTCCTTGCCCTTCAGGGGCTGATTCTGCTGGTGCTGGTGGTGCAGTATCTGCAGGGTGGCAGGTTGTCGCGTGCGCTGGACCACTGGCATGTCACCACCCGCGAGCGCCAGCGCCGCGACTGGTGGCATGCCGAAGAGAACCGCGAACTGAAGCAGGCGCTGCAGGCCGAGAAGGTCCTTGTGGCGCAGTTGCGGCGTAGCCTGGATGAGCTGCGCACTCAGGCATGACGGAACAAGGAGACGCCATGATCGAGATTCAACGTCGGCTGGGTGAGGCCCGCCATGTGGTGGTGTTTACCGGCGCGGGCGTATCTGCGGAAAGTGGCATTCCGACCTTTCGCGATGCCCTGAGCGGCTTGTGGAGCCGCTTCGACCCGGCTGCCCTGGCTACCGCCGAGGCCTTTCGGGCCGATCCGGCGCTGGTCTGGGGCTGGTATGAATGGCGTCGCGCCAAGGTGCTCGCCGCGACACCGAATGCCGCGCACCTGGCCATTGCCGAACTGGCACGGCAGGTGCCCGTGCTCACCGTGATCAGCCAGAACGTCGATGACTTGCATGAACGCGCAGGTAGCCGGGGTGTGATCCATCTGCATGGCAGCCTGCATGCGCCGCGCTGCTTCGCCTGTGCGCGGCCGTACGACGGCGTGCTCGACGAGGCGGATGCCGGGGGCGAGGGCGGCCGGATCGAGCCGCCCCGTTGCCGGCGCTGCAATGGCAGGATCCGGCCCGGAGTGGTCTGGTTTGGCGAATCGTTGCCGGAGCAGCCCTGGCGCGATGCCCTGGCGGCTGCCCGCGACTGCGACCTGCTGCTATCGGTTGGCACCTCGGGGCTGGTCATGCCGGCGGCGCAGATTCCCCGGGTTGCCCGCCAGCAGGGCGCCGCGCTGGTGCACGTGAACCTCGATCCGCAGGCTGTCGAAGGTGACAGCGAATTCACCCTGGTCGGCAAGGCGGCAGACCTTCTGCCGCGCTTGTTGGTACCGCCAGAGCGTTGAGCCTAGCGCGCGCCCTGCCTGCCGAACATCGGTTGGCCCAGGGCCCACAGGCCGTCTTCTATGGCCTGGATGACGGCCGATGGGGTCGTCTCGGCGAACTCCCAAACCTGCAGGTTGATGTTCCCTTCGCGTGTCGGCAGCCAATGGCTCAGGTGCATGGCGTAGGTGCTCTTGTAGCCAAAGCCCAGGTGATCTTTCATCCGCGAATGCAGGTTCGCGGAACTGCCGACGTAGAGCAGGGGCGAGGCGGTGTTCACGCGGCAATACGCGCGTCCCCCTGTGCCCGCTTGCCTGGCCGCGACAAAGGCGGCATGCAGCGCCGCGCAGTCGTCCTCGGCCACCCGGAATGCATAGATGTAGCGTGCTCCGCGGGTGGACCGGTCCTTTATCGGCTGCAACTGGCCCAGGTCGCCGTCACGGATGGCGCTGAAGGGAATGCTCAGTTGCCATGGGGCATCGAGGCTTGTGCGCTGCACATCGGCAGCCAGGTTACGCAGGTTGCTGGCAATGTCGGTCAGCGTGGCGGCATTCAACATGATCTTCATGACTCTCGAACAGGGGGCGTTGGGCCGCTTTCACGCGGGCTCATAGGCGGCCGCAGCGCGCTTCAGGGTGTCGCCGATCTGCTGGCGCAGGGTCGCGGGCTCGCGAACCACAAAGGCATCGCCCAGGGACAGGATCCACCAGCGCAGTTGCCAGGTATCGGTCACCGTCGCACGCAGGCTGAAGCCCTGCTCCAGCGGTTCGAGCTGCATGTCGGCGCTCAGCGGCGTCTCGCGGATCAGGCGTGCCTGGTGCTCGCTGACCCAGGCTTGCAGGCTGATCTTCTCCGGCTTGCCGAATTGCAGGGCGTCGCTGTCCAGGTAGGCCTGCAGCTCGAAGGCATCCAGGCCCTGGCACGGCGAATCGAGCACCGTGGCGGTGCGGAAGCGATGCACGGCGAACTGGCGGATGTCGGTGTAGGGCGCGGCGGTGGCGATCAGGTAAGTGATGAGCCCGCGTTGCACGATAGCCAGGGGGTTGAGGGTCAGTTCGCTGAGTTTGTCGGTATGCGCGGAATAGTACTGGCAGCGCACCTGGCGTTCGCTGATCAGCGCGTGCTGCAACGCCTCCAGGAGGTCAGCCTGGATTTCCGGAGCGTGCAGGTTGAAGTCGGGCCGTACGCTGGCGACCTTGTCCGGCCAGCGTGCGGCGGGGTTGCCATCGCCCAGGCCCTTGAGTTTTTGCCGGGCGTGTTCGAAGCGCGGTTCCAGCACGCTGAGCATGCTGCCCGGCAACAGGGGGCGTACCGCATCCTCGACCAGCGCCAGGCTGACGGCTTCGGTCAGGGTAACGCCCTGAAGCTCGACGCTCACGCCAGGTTTCCAGTACCAGCCGAACGGCGTGCCGCCGTCATTGCACTGCAAGGGGAAGACCAGCGACAGGTCGCGCAGGTCGCGTTCGATGCTGCGGCGACTGATGCTGTAGCCGGCGGCGGTCAGGCGCATCAACAGTTCGGTCACGGTGATGCCGGGAGCACGCTTGGGCAACTGCTGCAGCAGCTCCCATTGTCGATTCAACGCGCTGTGGGTCTTGGCTGAAGGCAAGAGAATCATCCTTGTTGAGTGAAAGCTGGCCTTTGGCTAGCTCTGTAGGCCCGCCCCTCTATCGGCGAGGGGCTGGCAACCTTTAGTGCGTCCACTGTTGAAAGCCGATTGGCCGCTGCGGCGCTCCGGATTTCAGGCGACATTCGGCGAGCAGCGCGGCGGCCAGCTCGTCGGCGCTGGCGAACGGGCGGAAGCGCCCGCGGCGGGCCACCGCGGCGAAATCCCCCGGGGTCAGCCGGGCTTCCCCGCGCAGGCGCAGGCTGGCACGGTGCTGTGGATCCTTGAGGGCCAGTGCTTTGAGGTGGGCATCGAACAGGCTGCAGACCTGGTCTGCGGCCAGGTAGCCGAAATGCACCTTGAGGTCGAAACGCCGCAGGGAGGCTTCGTCCAGATCGGCGATCAGGTTGGTCGAGGCGATGAACAGGCCGCGGTAGCTCTCCATCTGCGTGAGCATTTCGTTGACCGCAGTGACCTCCCAGCTCTGCCGGGCATTGCGCCGGTCCTGGAGGAAGCTGTCGACTTCGTCGAGGAGGAGCACGGCATCCTCCTGGTGCGCCCGTTCGAAGGCGTCCGCCAGGTTCTTCTCGGTGTTACCGACATACGGCGAGACCAGGTCGGAAACCCGCTTCACCATCAGTGGCTTGTCCAGCTCTTGCGCCAGCCAGTGGCCGAATGCGGTCTTGCCGGTACCCGGCGGGCCATAGAAGCACAGGCGTGCTTGCGGCCAGGCGCGCAGGCCGTCCACAAGGCCGTCGAGAGCCAGATCGGCGTTGATCCATTGCGGCGAATAGAAGCCCGGTAGCGCGGCCGCCTGGCTCTGCAGCTTGTCGAAGCCCTGGGCCTTCAGCGTGCCGTCGACGATGCAGCGGATGCTGTCGTCGAGCACCTTGCCCGCGCGTTGCGAAACGCTGCGGCCCACCCGTACGGCGCGTTCCAGCACGGCGGGGGTCATCTCCTCGTGGGCGCAGAGGTGCTCCATCAGTGCTTCGCCGAGCTTGCCGCCGCTGCATTCGCGCAGCATCCGTTTGCGTTGGGCCAGGGGCGGGTTGGGCACTTCGATGACCAGGTCGAAGCGGCGCACGTGGGCGGGGTCGATCGCCTCGATGCTGTTGCTCAGCCAGAAGCATGGCAGGCTGTTCTCTTCCAGCATGCGATTGATCCATCCCTTCTGAGAGCGGCTGCCGGCCTCGGTGCTGGCGCTGTGGAAGATGTCTTCGATCTCGTCCAGCACCAGCAAGGCGCGTTGTGCGTGCAGCACACTGTTGGCTGCGCGCAGCGAAGCGAGGCGTTGCCTGGCCAGTATGGGATCGCCGTGACGGTCGGTGCAGGCCACTTCGTATAGTGCGCAGTCGAGGCTCTTCGCCAGCAGGCGGCTCAGTTGGGTCTTGCCGGTCCCGGGAGGTCCGTACAGCAGGATGTTCACACCTTGGCGCCGGCGTGCCAGGGCTTTGCCCAGGTAGCGTTCGGCGATGCCCAGCGGCTGGCGGATATGCCCGTAGTGTTCGGCGCCCAGGCTGCCCGGCGGGCTGGGGCGAAAGGCGTAGGCGAACAGCTCCAGCGGGCGGCCCTTGCTGAAACGCAGCAGGCCGGGTAACTCCTGGTTGCTCACCGACAGCATCGAGCTCAGGGCCATGGCCGCACGGTTGCTGGTGCTGATATCGAGCAGGCCGCAACGCATCAACGGGCTGGCGTGGCCCAGACAGGCTTCCACCTTGGCCAGCGGCAGGCCGAGCAGCACCGAGAGCGTTTTCATCGCCCGGTTGAGGCCGAGCATGCCCAGTTGGTCGGTCGCATCGCTGAGGGTCGGATCGCAGTGCATGAGCACACAGAAGCCCAGAATCTGCAGTTCGGCATCAGACAGGCCGAGCAGGTTGCCCAGCGCCACGAGGTTGTTGGCGAGGTTGTCCGGATAGTCCGCTTGCGGGTGCTGTGCCTGGAAGCTCCGAGCATTTTTGCGCAGGTCTCCCAGTGCCCGGGCGACACTGTAGTCGTCACCGTCGATCCATTTTTCCAGGCCCAGCTCGCGGGCCAGATCATCGTCATTCAGGCCGTGGCGGCAGATGAAAGTGCGATGGCCCCCCAGTTCCAGAAGCAGTTGATAGCTCCACTTCAGGGAAAGTGCGCAGGTGTCGACAGCACGATGGCTGCCAAAGGCGAAGGGGGTGATGCGACGACCCATACCGTGTCTCCTCGAGGCTATACGGTGTGCAGGATGGCGCTGGGGGTAGTCAGGATGTGTCGCTCGCGATGGCTGTGCGGGCTCGACACAATCTGTCGCGCCCGGGTGCCAGTCTGTACTTCACGCAAGGTGCCTCGGAGGAACTGGCAATGCTGAAGAATGTGTTGGCGACGGTAGGTCTGGTGGTGGTGGTGCAGAAGGGCTTCGATCTCTATCGCAAGTACCGGGAGATGGAGGAGGAAAACGAAGCCTTGAAGAAGGCCGCCGCTCAGGAACGCACCGCCGGGTAGCAGGCGTCGCCCTGAGGAGGGCGTCTCCAAGGGGCGTGTCGTCCTTGCGGTCAAAACGCAAGGGTGACCCGAGGCCTGGTCAGTGGTACAGGCCACCGATCCAGGCACTACGGGCTGCGAAGCTCAGGCAGAGCGCTCCAGTACTGCCTGATGATGCTGGTAATAATCCTCGTAACGGCTCTGCAACAGCGAGAGTGACAGCAGCGTCGCGACCCGGCGTTCTGCCGCGGGCGTCTCGCACAGGGCCGGTACCCCACGGACCAGGCAGGCGAAACTGCCGCCGAGCAACGCCGTGGCAGCGGCGTGGCGGCTCTCCAGATGTTGCTTGAAGTGTTCCTGCAAGTCCTCGGTTTCCGGGGTCAGTTGCTCGATGGCGCGCAGCGCCTTGGCGAAGAACTTGCGGATCGGGCCGATCAGGCGATTCATCTCCAGTTGCCAGTAGTGTTCCCACCATTGTGCCAAGGGATGCCCGGCCGGCAGGGACGGTATCGACCAGTCCTTGAGTGTGTCGGCAGTGCAGGCCAGTTGACGTAGCCAGGTCTTGCGCACCTTCTCGCGAAGCTCCGCGGGCTTGAGCCCCAGCAGCCGGTACATGTTCATTCCGGCGACGAAATCACCCTCGATGCGGGCCTTGTCGAGCAACTGTCGGCCACGTTCCAGAAGGTCTGCGCACTCGCGCAGCGGCGCGCTCAGGTCCCATTCTGCCGGCCAGCGCCTGATGGCGGCGGCGCAGGGGTCGCCGACCTCGGTGCCGGCGTTGTGCCCCAGCGGTGCGAGCAGGCTGTGCCAGAAGCGTTCGCGAAAGTGCTGCAGGTCGGTCGACGGCAGGTCCTGGAAGTCGATGCAGAAGATCTCCAGTTCCAGCTCGCTGGCGTCGCGGTCGAGCTCACCCCACAGGCGCAGGGCCAGGTCCCGGGCGCGTTGCTTGAGGTGCGCTGCCTCTTGTTCCGGGCAGGCGGTGACGACCATCAGCAGCCTGGCCTGGCCGAGGAAGTCGGTATCGGCTTCGGCCAGGGCCGCCATGAAGTCCTGAAGGTGCTCGGCATTGGTCGCGCCATCGAGCCGGGCGGCCTGGCAGACATAGACCACCGCCAGGTTGTGCTGGCCGAGCATCAGCGACCTGGCACTCAGCTCGGCGATGGCGTCGTCACCGGAATTCCACCCTGGCGTGTCGATGAGGAACAGGCGCTTGGGACTCTTGTCGTCGCTGAAACCATCACCTTCGGGGAGGATCAACCGCGGTTCGTCGAGGGTCAGGCGCAGGCGATGCTTCATCGGGTCGAGGTGGGCGAGGGCCTGGCGCTCGGGGAATTCGCTGTAGAAGGAGAGGGGCACGGCCGCCGAGTAGTCATGTTCACGCTCGATCAGGCTGAGAGCTGGCGTGCTGCCGTAGGTGATTTCCAGGGGCAGACGGGTCTGGCGCTCGAGGGAACTGATGGGGAACAGTGCCGGCGGGATCCGCTCGCCGAACAGCTCGCGCAGCAGGCGGGTCTTGCCAGCGGAGAACTCGCCGACGAAGCGTGCAGTGAGGATGCCGTCCGCTGGCGGACGTGTGTCCGTCAGGTTCGCGGTGAAATCCAGCAGCAACTGCTGCAGGGCGAGTGTGCGGGGAAAGGCGATGTTTCGGGATGCAGTGGCAAAGGTCATGGCAGTCACGTGTGAAGAGGGGCAGACAGCACGCCGATCAATTGCTCGGCATTCCAGACGATACGTTCGGCCACGCTGTGCCAGCCGTGGCGATCGAGTCGGGCCAGGCTGCCGGTGTCCAGGCAGTGGGTGATGAACTCGAGTAACTGGCCACACAACTGCGCGTGCTCAAGTGCGCCCTGTTTCCATTCGTCACCGGCCTGGACCAGGGCAATGAAGTTCGACAGACCGTCCTCGCAGTCGCGGTAGGCTGCGCTATCGTCCGAGAGCAGCAGCGGCACCAGCAGCAGATGGTGATTCTTCGAGCCCCACAGGCGAGGATCGCGCCGCAGGTCATCCTGCTGTACGGCCGCCACGGTTTGCCGGATCAGTCCCGCAGCGGTATCGGCGGTCGGTGCCGACACGTTCGCGCCGATGCGCTGCACAGCTTCCCAGAACAGTGGCTGCGCGCGCAGCAGGTTCTGTCGGCAGACGGCGAGATCTTCGTCCAGCGCATCGTCGAGGATGCGCGCGTAGAGGTGCACCCGCGCGCAGTCATGCAGCAGTCGTTGCGTGCGCTCGCTGGGCGTTGCGTCGAGCCATGGCTCGGCGAGCAGGACGATGAATGCCGGTGAGTGCTCGGCCACCGCCTGCAGTCGTTGCAGGGCATGGCGGGCAGCGCTATGGCTGTCGGGCAGGTGGATGCGGGCGATATCCTCGCGCAGTTGGCATTCCAGCCGATCGATCAGGTGCTGCCGGGAAATGGTGTCGCTGTTCACTCAGATCTTCCCGAAAAGGCTGGAGAAATGATCCCCCCAGAAAGCGCCCGTAGACGAGCCCTCAGCGCTTGGCTGCGGTGCCGCTGCGGCCTGGGCTGCGGCTTTGCGTTCCTGCAGCAGCTGTGCCTGCAACGTGGCGATCTCCGTCATTGCCCGGCTTTGCACGGCCGTGGTCGCCAGTTGCCTGAGATAGTCATCACAAGGGTTCGGCAAGGTGAGGGCGAGCAGTTGGCACAACTGGCCGTGGCGCTGTTGCTCCAGTTCAGCGCGGGCCTGCAGTTCGCTGGCGCGGGCCTCGGCCGTGGCGGCGTCCAGGCGGCTCTTGCTTTTCGCCTGAGTCTTGTTCTGGCGGTTCGCCATATGGGTTCTCACTTGTCCAGGTCGAGGGTGGATAGGTTGCTGCAGGTGCCGTCGCCGGCGTCCTGCACCGACAGCGCGGTGCAATACTCGAGCAGCGAAGGGCCAACGATACGCGCGAAGAGCCGATGCCCGTGAAGCGCGCCAGACAGTGCCAGGCGCTGCTTGAACAGGCCGGGCTCGCCCTGTTTCATCGCGCCGGTGTGCGCGTGAGGCGATTGCGAGTGGTAAAGGTTGAAGACACCCTCGCTCGGCGCGCCGAGTTCGTGCCACTGTTCGTACTCCGCTCCCGGGACGATGACCGCCTGGAAATGTGCCTGGCGCACGCGGCCGACGTAGTGAGCGAACGGTGCTTCATCGCCGGACTGCGCCTGGGCGCAGTTGACCACCTTGACCGCGCTACCTGGACACAGACGCAGCAGGCCAAGAGCGACACCGGTCTTGGCCGTGGGGGTAAACGGGTTCTGCTCGCAGGCGGGCAGGGGCGCGTGCACCGTCAGCGAAAGCTTGCGGTCATGGAACAACTGCTCGGCATAGCGACCTATCCGGGCCTGCGATTCACTGCGTCCGGCAGCGGGGTCATGGCTCTCGGCCAAGGCCTCGAACGCCTCCCGCACCCAGCGCGAACGACTGGCGTTGCCCGCCAGCAAAATCTGCACCTGTTCCGGGTGCTGCCCGGCGAAGGCCTTGTCCAGTGCCGCGAGGAAATTGCATACGCCCTGTTCGATGCGCTGTTGCAGGTACCCCTCGAGTGCCTCCACGGGCACTGCCAGCTGGCAGCTTACCTTGTTGCCCTCGCGGTCCAGCAGGTCGAGGGTTTCGATCCCGGACGCGCTGTCCGGTGCGCCGTTCTCCCAGAGCGGACGCAGGCGCGCCATGAGCATGACCATGTTGGTCGAGGCGGCCTGGGTCTGTTCGAGGAACATTTCGCTGCCGGCGAAATCCTCCGCGTCCAGTGGTCGGCTGAAGGCAATCCGGTGTTTGCGACAGATCTCCAGGTTCTGGCGGAATACCTGGTACGCCAGGTGCTCCAGGAGGTTTTCGCCACCAAGGAAGCGATCGCCGGCTGCACCGAAATGCTCGAAGACTTCTTCTTTGCCTTCGTCTTCTTCGTCTGCGGTGGGCAGGCGGTAGCGACCGAAGTCGAAGTCGGTGGTGCCGCCGCCGAAATCGAACACCCCATACGCCACGCCCTCGGCGCTCGGCGTGATACCCAGGCGCGGCATGGTGCCGGCGGCATAGGCGGCCGGCTCGGAGGCGCGCTCCTCCACGCTGAAGTCGGCGAAGGCCGGTTCACCGACCAGCGAGGCCGGAAGGCTGCGCAGCAGGCCGCGACGGAACGAGGCGAGGATCTTGTCCTTGACCTCACGCGGGTAGCCCACCGGGAAGGTCATGTAGTAGCGCAAGAACAGGCCGCGGCCGCGCCAGTTGATATTCAGCCCGAGGAACCAGGCATACAGCTCGATCGGGTCGAACGGGTCCTGCGGGCTGACGCTCATGGCCTGGCCGCGCACGGGGTTGCGCAGGGTCAGGGCGGCGAGTTCGTGCTCCAGGCCTTGGGGCTCGTTGCGGTCGCTCAGGCGCAGGCGTGGTGCGGTGTTTTCGCGCAGGGCCCAGTGCTTGATCTTGGCCAGTGTGCTGGCCACCACCCGCGGGTTGCTCTTGTTGTCGCGCAAGGACTGCAGGGCGGTGTGCGAGCAGTGCACGTGATCCCACGACACGCCAGGGCGGAAGGTCTCGCTTTGCCATGCATCGAACAGGCCGGGGAAATTGATGAACTCCAGCAGGGTGGGGTTCTCGTAGTGCTCGGGACGCTCCTGGTCCCAGTAGTTGCCCATGCCGATACGCAGGAGCTTGTGCTGGTCGTTGTCGTCATAGGCCACCACGGTGCTGCTGGTGCCGAAGTCGATGGCGACGTTGCAGTCGCGCACATCCAGTGCCGGGTTGCGTGCGCGCACGCCATGCCGGTCGAGAAGGGCCGGGTCCATGCCCCAGAATTCCCAGAGGCCTTTGTTGGGGTCGGTAAACTGGGTACCTTCGAGTTCGGGCAGGCGGGCGGAGATGAAGTCGATATCGAAGTAGGCGCTCTGAAGGTCCGGCTCTTCCTCCAGCATGTTGAGCGGCAGGGGTTTGTCCTGGATGCCGTCGAGCATCTGCCAGCCCAATTGGAGTGCCATGCCCGCCACCTCGGTCCGGCTCTTGCCCACCAGCAGGTCATGGCAGGCGATCAAGGCACCGTGACGCTGGGGGAAGGTGTCATCGCTGTCGAGGTCGACCGTGCCTGTATCGGTGGCCCAGTTATCCTTGTCCAGCAGGCGATTCTTCGAGCCCTTGCGCAGCGGGTTTGCCGAGTGCCTGGCGAAGGCTGTCAGCTCTGTCTTGGCCGGCAGGCGCCAGCCCGCAAGTGTCGCGATCCGCAGCTCGGCGGCGTTCTTCCTGGCATCGACGGTACTGGAGGTCGATGTCGGATCGGGAGCGGCATCCCAGAGCAGCCCGCTGCGGCTGTCGTAGAGCATGACGTTGTGTTGCGCGGCGTTTACCCTGATCCACCATAAGACGTGTTTGTTCATCGAGTCGCTGATGATCTGTGTGAGCCTGGCGATGTAGCGCTTGTACACCGAATCGGGAAGAGTCTTTTCCGGGGTATCCATGCGGATGTCCTTGTTCTGCAATCTAGTGAATTCAGGTGCGTACCAGCGGCTTGCGCTGCACCTGCCCGGCGGCATTGCGCAGGCCGGGTAGCCATTGCTCGCTGACGGTGTGGCCCTGCAACGTGCCACGGTCGTGGGACAAGGGATCGAACGGCGCGCCGACCCGGGCGTCGAGCAGGCTGGCCTGGTGTTCCCGCCAGATCAGGTTGTGCAAGGCCAGGCTGCCAGCGAGGATCTGCCGTTCGCGCGCCGAGACGCTCCGCTGTTCGTCCTTGCAACGGGCGGCCAGGTGATCTTGCAGTTGCAGCAGGCGGTCCCACTGCGAGGCGGTGGCTATCAGCCGGACCAGTTGGCGTTCGACCGGCTCGTCGGCGTTCAGCCAGGCATCCCGCAGCGGCGGGTCCGCCGCAATGCAGTCGAGCAGTTGGCGCTCGGCCGCGAACGAGCCGCTTTCCATGGCGGGCGTCTGGGGGGCGGCGAATAGTTGTCGGAGCACCTCGCGCACGTTTTCATCGGTTGCGAGCAGTTGCAGCAGTGTCGCGCGCACGTCCTGGGTGAAATCGGCTTGATCCTGGCTCACGGTGATGTCTCCAGCAGCACTTGCATCGAGCGGCGAACACGTAGCGGATAGGGCAGGCGGCGGCAGAAATCCACGATGCCGGCACGCTCGTGCTCGCTCAGACGCAGGAAGCTCTGTTTCATATCCAGTACCCGCCAGTCGTCTGGCTCGGTGAATGGCGAGGGAATTTCCGGGATCTGCTGGCTGCCGGCGTGCAGCGCCAACTCCTCGGGCCCGACGGTGTGCCAGAAGTTGTGAAAGAAAATCGGCAGGTACAGCGCCAGCAGCTCGATATTCGGCGCACTGATGCTGAGCAGGCGCTCACGCAGCGCGCGGTTCTCCCGGCGCAACTGGTTCAGCTCATCCAGGCCGACGCGCTGTTCGAGGGACTGGGTGCGTTCGGCCAGCAGGTCGAGGTAACGGAACACCACCGCGGTTTCACTGAACGAACCGAGAAAGCGCTCCAGCGGTTCGGTCAGAGGGGAATCGGCTGCCGTGTCGGCAGTGGGGCGTGCAGAGGTCATGGGCCATCGTTCTCAGGCGTCTGGGCACCATCCCGCCCAGGCGCTGCCTGGGCGGGATGGTGGAGTCAATGCAGGGTTTGCAGGGTCTGTTCCAGGGCGTGGGCCTGTTCGCCCAGACGTACCAGCAAGGCCTGCTTGTCGGCAGCACTGGCCTGGCTTTGTGCAGTCAGCTGGTCGATGTCCTGCAAGCGCTCGTCAAGCAGCGTCTGCACGCGATCCTCCCAGTAGCTGCGTACCCGGCCGTGCAGCAGTTCGTCCATGGCCGAGGCCTGCCGGTCGAAGCCCAGCAGCCATTGGCTTACGGCTTTCTCTGCGCTGTGTCGCAGTTGGTTGCCGCGTTCCTGCTGCAGTTGCTCCTGAGCGCGGCGGTGCTCCTGCTCCGCCTGTTGGCGCAGGCGCTCCAGTTCGTGCTGTAGACGGGCCTGCTCCTTTTGGCTCTGCTCCAGCGCCCAGCCGGTCAACTCGCGTTCGTTGGCGATATCCTCGTTGCGTGCCAGCGCCCGACGCAGGCTGTGCCGCTGCTGCTCCAGCTCCGCGAGGGCCGCCTCGCGTTCGGCCAGGGCGTGGGCATCGACGACCTGGACCTCGGTGGGGCCGGTCAGGGCGTGACCCAGGCGCTCACCCCAATACCCCATCGACAGCATTTCCAGGCCGCTGAGTTTGTCCATGATCGGCTGCGGTACGCCTTTGACCTTGGCCTGGCCCTGCTGCACGCCCTTGACGACCTTGACTCCGGTGCTGATGGTCTTGGCCAGTTTTCCGGTGTTGACCGCGATCTTCGCGACCTTGGCGCCCTTGCCAATCAGCGCGGCAATTTTCGCTCCCGCAGTCGCCGGGTTGACCAGCATCAGGCCGACGTCGGCGATCTCGCCGGCGATACGTCCGAAGAAGGCGCCGTTGGCTCCGGTCTGCTGCACGATCATGGGCAGGGGTTGCTGTGCCAGCGCCTGCTGCTGTTGCGTCAGCACCTGCAGGTCCTGCTCGTGGCTATCCAGGTCCTGGACCTGCAGCGCGGCATGCTTGCGGGCGATATCTTGCGCGGCATCCTGTTCGTCACTCAACGCCTCCTGCAAGCGGGCGAGGCGGCCGATATCGAGGAAGTCCTCGGCGCACACGCTTTCCGGTGCCGGCAGGCGCAGGTTGAACGCTGCCACGTCGGTCGCGGGCAGTTCCAGGCTGCCGTAATCCCGCGACAGTTCGCTGAACTGTCCGGCGACGTCGCGGACCGCGCCCTCGAGGTCGAGGCCGCCCTGCTGGCCGAAGCGCTGCCACTGGGCTTCATCACTCAGGGTCCGGGCCTTGTCTTCCAGTTGGCGGGCCAGGTTCTGGCGCTGTTGGCGCACGATCGAGGCGGCCTGCTGGCCAAGGCGTGCGCGATCCGCCTGCTGTTCGGCATACAGGGTCGACTTGAATTCGCCCAGGCGCTGCTTGCGTGCCAGCAGTTCCTCATGCAGGGCCTGGGCCTGCTGTTCCGAGTCGACCTGGCAAGCGCGTTGCTGCTCGGCATTGTGCCCCAGTGCGTTCTGCAGGATCGGGCGCAGCTCGGCCTGGAAGCGCCGCAGGCGGATGTCCTGCAGGTCGTCCCGGGCGCGCTGGATGAACTCGAGGATGTCCTCGCGACCCAGGCCGTCCCGGTGGCTGGCGGCGAGGCGCACGCGCAGGCCGGTCGCGCCTTCGATCTGCTGTGCCCACTGTTCGAGGGATGGGGCCTTTTCACCGCGGGAAATGGCGGCTTCGACTTCGTCCCAGTGGCTGACCAGCACTTTCACCCGCTTGCCGGACTGACGGATGATGCCCAGCGTGTCCATGTCGGCGGCGGAAGGTCCCCGCGGGCTCAGCAGGAACAGCACCGTGTCCGCCTGGCCCACCTGGGCCAGGGTGTACTCGCGATGGCCTGCCGAGGTGCTGCCCAGGCCTGGCAGGTCGATGATCGAGATACCCTTGAGCCAGGCCTGGTCGAGGCCGAGCACGGCGCAGGCGGCGCCTTCCGGGGCGTGGGTGGTGACATGGGCGAACTGCGCGGCGTCCAGGGGCAGCTGGCTGCCATCCTGGCCTACCAGCAGCATGCTGCGTGCCTCGGCGTATTCGATGAAGGTGGGCAGGGCGGTGGACTCTTCCAGTGCGGCCTGCAGCACCGGCTCGCGCACCAGCATATTCAGCAGGCTGCTCTTGCCGACGGAGAAACTGCCCAGCAGCGCCACGCGCATGGGCGTTTCGGCAAGCAGTGTCTGGTCCGCCAGGGCCTGGACCGGTGCATGCCAGTCCGCAGGCAGGCTGCAGAGGAGTTCATGGAGGAAAACAGTAGGCTGGGACATGGTCGTTCCTTCAGGCAGTCAGCGCGTTGCGGGTCAAGGTCAGCAGGTCGTCGACGTCTCTGGCCGCCTGCTCCAGGCGCGCCTTGCGCTGGGCGATATCCAGCTTGCCCTGCTCCAGCAGCGAATGGATTTCCCGGCGTTTCTCCAGCTTGGCGTTCAGCGGTTCGAGGTATTGCTCCTTCACGCAGTCTTGCAGGGCCTGCAACTGGTCGGCGAAGACCTTCTCGACGGCGTCCTTCACGTGGTTCTGCAGGTGACGGATACGCTGCTCCAGCTGGCCTGCAGTGTTGCGGATCAGGCGCTGGGTGGTTTCCTTGACCAGGGTGCCTTCGGCAATCTGTGCCTGTTGTTCGAACTGTGCCTTCTTCTTCTCGAACGTGGAGACTTCGCGCTCGTACTTCTTCTGGGCCTTTTCAAGGGTCATGCGCAGGCCGGTCTTGCGCTCTTCCTCGGCGATGATCTGCTCCAGGCGCTGTTCCTTGTCTTCCAGCGAAGACTGCAACTTGTCGCGTTCCTCTTTCCAGGCGCGTACGTTGCTGTCGTCCGAGTAGGCCACGTCGCCGTAGGTGTCGTCGCTGTACATGCCGCCCTTTTTCACCACTTCACGTCGGGAAGACATCCGCGGGCTGGGTTGGCCCCCCAGGTTTTCCTGCATGCGTTCGGCGCGCTGCAGTGCCTGCTGGGCCATCTTCAACTGGGCGGGATTGGCGCCGAATTGGCTCATTTCGCTTTCGATGCTGTCGAGTTGGTCCTGCCGTGCGGCGATTTCCTGTTCCAGTGCCATCGCCTGCTGGTGATGCTCCTCGATGCCGCTGAAGTCGAGGCTGAACTGGGTATCGAGCGACGGCATCTGCACGTCGATCTTGCTCATCTCGCCGCGGATGCGGCCCGCGTGCTTTTCCATCTGCTTGCTGTAGTCGACGCTCAGGCCATCGAGAGCCCTGGCCAGCTCCTGTTTCTGTCGGTTCCAGGCATCCCCCACCTGCGCCGAGATGGTCTGGAACTGTTCGTGCAGGTGCTCTGGCAGGGTTACGCTCTTGACCCGTAGCTTGATCTGGCGCTCGACGTAGCTGGCATGCACCTGGTTTTCGATATCGGCCTTGAGCTCGGCCAGCGGGGCGATAAGTTCGCGCTGGAGGGTCTCGACCATCGCCCTGGCCGCACGGTCGTGTTCCTCGCGGGAGTCGCGGGTGACAGCCTCGGCCTCCTGCTCCAGCAGCCGGGTTTCCAGGTCGAACTGGTCCAGCTCGCGGGCCCGTTCCTCCAGACTCTTGTCCGACTCCAGCTGGCGCAGTTCGTCGTGCAGGCTTTCGGCGAGCTGCAACTGAATATGCGACATCTGTTGCATCGGTTTGCTGTAGATCTGTTCCAGTGCTTCGCCGCTGGAGAACATCTCGGCGATGCGTCGCGACAATTGCTCGATGCCGGACTGGGCTTGCTTGTCCGGGTCGTTGTGCACAGCCCAGTGGGCGCTGACCGGGATCAGGTGGTTGCGGTCGGTGAGCAGGCGGAACTCTTCATCGTCCTTGAGGTAGCGCCGGAAGTTCTGCCGAACCACTTCGAGCTTGTCCTCGACGCGCTGTTCCAGCGGGACGCGACGTTCGCGGGCGTCATCAGGGGCGAGTACCTTGTCCCACCAGCCGATCACCGTGACGAACTTGCGGAAGTTGCTGCGCAGGGTCTCGGTGAGGAATTCCCATTCCGTGGCTGCGCCACCGAGCTGGGTGGTGTTCTGTACCCAGATGGCGATGTGGGCCTCGGCGATCGCCTTGCGGGTAATGGCCTCGTGATGCTTGATCACCGTTTCCAGGCCGGGAGTATCGACCAGTACCAGGCCCTTCTCCAGCAGCGGATGGTCCATGAACGCTTCGATGTAGTCGAGCGTCTGCCGCACGTCGGCATGTGCTTCATCCAGCTCGGTGCCCCAGCGTTCGAGTGCCAGGTCGTCATCCCACGGCACTTCCTGCGGCGTCCGGCCGTCCTGGAAGTGGATGCGGATAAAGCGCTCGCTGCGATCCGTCGGCAGCATGCGGATGAAGGTGTTGATCGCGGTGGTGGCCTGGAGTGCGGTCGGCAGCAGTTCGATGCCCAGCAGCGCATTGACCAGGCTGGACTTGCCGCGGGAAAACTCGCCAAGCACGACGAGGCGTATGGCATCGGCGTCCAGAGCACCCAGCAGTTCGGCAAAGCGGGCATGGGAGGTGCGCAGGCTGGCGCTGCCGAATGTATCGAACAGGTTCTGGGTACGTGCCAGGTAGTCCTTGGCGAGGCTGATCTTCTGCTGGCGCTGTTCAAGGCCTTGACTGAGTATGTTGGTCATCGGTCGATATCTATTCGGGTTGTCGGGCGGTCTGACAAGGGAAGAGCGGTGATGCAGTCAGTGAGACGAGCATCGATGTGCACGGTGCGTGGGATCGATGGAGGGCGAATGGCCCGGAGATGAGCGGTGTGCTGTCGTCCCTGACATAGACTTTTCCTGGTGGGTGATTGGGCAGACCCGGTTGCATCCGAGCCTGTCAGATGCATGCGACAGCTTGTGTCGTACTGAAGCGAGGCAGGTTGACTCGATGCAAGCATCACTCGCGGTAGCGGTGGATCCAATCCGGCAATTTATGGCTTTTTGGCATTATTTGTCCATGACACCTTCGCCGCGTGGTGCTGCCAATAAAAAGGTTCTGCACGCAATGGCGGGAAGCCTGGGGACGAGTGGCGGTGGCGTCACCGCCTGTAATGGATAACTTCGCGACACCGACGCCGGCCTCGATTGCCACTCCTTGCAACCCCGAACTCCGTGAAGAACCATAAAAAAGGGCGACCCATAGGGGACGCCCTTTCTGTCATTCGCGAGATCGGTAATGGTGCTGCCGTTGCACCTGTCATTCAGGGAATGCGGATGATCTCTACGCCGCTCTGCACCAGCTCGAAGCGGTCTTCACCCAGATGATTGACCCGGTCGCCGATCGCCAGGCGGTACGTGGTGACCGGCAATGAGGCGGCGCTTCCATCGGCCTGCAGGGTGGCTTCCTGAAACTCATGTACGGGATAGACGCGTCCCTCGGCGTCCCGCGCATGAAATTGCCCGACCAGTACTGCTGTCATTTTCGTTCAAGGCCTCAAAAAAGATTAACTCCGTGGTCCATAGACCGTTGCGCCTGGGGGGAGTTTTACCGACCCCGGAAAAAAACCTCACAGTGCTGACCCATCATCTATAACTACCAATTCCCAATATTCGTACAGGTGAAGTGGTCATGAGCCAGGTCTATACGGTCGCGGTGCTGGTCGGCAGTCTGCGCAAGGCATCCCTCAATCGCAAGGTCGCCCAGGCGCTTGGCGAGCTGGCGCCATCGAACCTCAAGTTGAAGATCGTCGAGATCGGTGACCTGCCGCTCTATAACGAAGACATCGATGTCGATCCGCCGGCGGCCTACAAGCGCTTTCGCGAGGAGATCAAGGGCACCCAAGGGCTGTTGTTCGTCACCCCCGAGTACAACCGTTCGGTGCCGGGTGCGCTGAAGAATGCCATCGACGTGGGTTCGCGGCCCTATGGGCAGAGCGTGTTCAGCGGCAAGCCGGGGGCGGTGATCAGCGTGTCGCCGGGGGCGGTGGGCGGATTTGGCGCCAACCATCACCTGCGCCAGTCGCTGGTGTTCCTCGACGTGCCGTGCCTGCAGCAGCCGGAGGCGTATGTGGGCGGGGCGGCGACCCTGTTCGACGAGCAGGGCAAGCTGTCGGAGAAGGCGCGGCCGTTCTTGCAGGGGTTCATCGACAGCTTTGCCAAGTGGGTGGCAAGGCATCAGGGATAAGGCTGATGGCCTCATCGCGGGCAACGCCCGCTCCCACAAGGTCCGCGTACACCGCCGAACCTGTGGGAGCGGGCGTTGCCCGCGATTGGCCCGAGAGGCTTACACCGACTGCGGCATCTCACCCGCCACCAGGCGCCGGTTGATATCGGCGATCACTTCCGGCAGTTCGTTGATCGTATCGATCAGGTAATGCGGCCGCGATCCTTCGAACAGGGCATGGATCCGTTTGCGCTCACTGGCCAGCCTCACTTCGTCCAGTGCTTGGTAACCCTCGTAGGTCAGCCCCAGGGCATTGCCCGAGCAGACCAGCGCCACTGTCCACATCCCCGCGCGACGACCTTCCAGGATTCCCGGCACGGTATCGTCCACCTTCACGCACGCCGCCACATCGTCGATGCCCAGGGCTATCACGTTGGCCAGGGCCTGGGCCGGCCATGGGCGGCCGTTCGGGGTTTCGTCGGTGGCGACCACGTGGTCGGCGACGTAACCGTTCTTCTGGGCCAGCTCCACCACCTTGTCCATCACCACTTTCGGGTAGCCGGAGCAGGAGCCGATCTTCAGGCCGTCGCCGCGCAGGCGAGTGATGGTGTCCAGAGCGCCGGGAATCAGCGCCGAGTGGGTGGCGATCTTCTCGATCTGCAGCGGCATGAAGCGTTCGTAGATGGCGGTGACGTCGTCATCGTTCGGCGCGCGGCCGAACACCTTGCGGTAGCGCTCGGCGATCTGCGGCTGGTCGCACAGGGTGCGGATATGGTCCCACTTGCCCATGCCCATCGGACCGCGGGCTTCATCGATGGAGACCTCGACATCGAACTCGGCGAAGGCCTCGACGAAGATCTGCGTCGGGGCGAAGGAGCCGAAGTCGACCACGGTGCCAGCCCAGTCGAGGATCGCGGCTTGCAGCTGTTTCGGGTTGCTGTAGTTCATGTGAAAGCGTTCCTGTGCGAATTCGTTGTGGGCTTCAGATTTCGTTGACGTTCATTTCGCGCAGCACCTGCGCCACCGCATCCACCGCAGCACGCATGCCGTCCGGGTTGACGCAGCCGATGCAGCCGACGCGGAAGGTTTCCACTTCGGTCAGCTTGCCGGGGTAGAGGATGTAGCCCTTGGCCTTGACCCGCTCGTAGAAGTCCTTGAACTGGTAGCGGCTGTCTCGCGGGGCATGGAAGGTGACGATGATCGGCGCCTGGATCTGCGCCGGCAGGAAGCTGCGAAAACCGAGGTCGGCCATGGCCTCCAGCAGCGCCGTGCAGTTGTCGGAGTAACGCTGGTGACGCGCGGCCAGGCCGCCTTCCTCGTTGTATTGCAGCAAGGCTTCGTGCAGCGCGGCGACCACGTGGGTCGGTGGAGTGAAGCGCCACTGCCCGGTCTTCTTCATGTAGCTGTGCTGGTCGTGCAGGTCCATGGCCAGCGAGTGACAGTTGCCTTCGGCGGCGGCCAGGGCATTGTTCTCGGCGAAGACGAAGCCCATGCCGGGCACGCCTTCCAGGCATTTGCCGGACGCGGCGATCAGCGCCGTGAACGGCACTTGGGCGGCATCGATCGGCAGGGCACCGAAGGAGCTCATGGCGTCGATGATCAACTGCTTGCCGTGGCTGGCGACTACCTGGGCGATCTCCGCCAGCGGGTTGAGGATGCCGGTACTGGTTTCGCAGTGGATCAAGGCGACGTGGCTGATGGCCGGATCGGCGCGCAGCAGTTCGTCGACCGCGGCGGCGGTGGTCGGCTCGTCCTCGGCGGTCTGGAAGGTGCTGCAGGTGCGGCCCAGCACCTTGCAGATCTTCGCCAGGCGCTGGCCGTAGGCGCCATTGATCAGTACCAGGACCTTGCCATCGCGTGGTACCAGGGTGCCGATCGCCGCTTCCACGGCGAAGGTGCCGCTGCCTTGCAGGGGGACGCACTGGTGGCTGGCGTGGCCGTTGATGATGCCCAGCAGTTGCTCGCACAGGCTCGCGGTCAGCTGGTTGAAGTCGCGGTCCCATGAGCCCCAGTCGGTCATCATCGCGCTGCGGGTGCGCGCCGAGGTGGTCAGGGGGCCTGGGGTCAGCAGGAGCGGGGCATTACTCATTGCGGTGTTCCTCACGGCGGTTGGCAGAATCTATGGCCGCTAAGTTGCAATTCCGCGAGGCATCAATCAAATTGTTTGTCGTTATGCCAGCCATAAGTCAGGCCGATAGATATGAACCTGTTCCAGCTCCGTGCCTTCGATGCCGTCGCCCGCGAAGGCAGCTTCACCCGCGCCGCCGCGCGTCTGTTCATCAGCCAGCCGGCGGTGACCGGGCACGTCAAGGCGCTGGAGGAGCACTACCAGATCACCCTGCTGCGGCGCACCGCCCGTCGGGTCGAGCTGACCGAGGAGGGCACGCGCCTGGCGGCGATCACCCGCGCCCTGTTCAGCCTCGCCGAAGAGGCCCAGGCCATGCTCGAAGCCAACCGGCAGTTGCTGACCGGGCGCCTTGAGGTGGCTGCCGATGGTCCGCACCGGGTCATGCCGATGCTCGCCCAACTGCGCGAGCGCTATCCGGGGATCACCGTCAACCTGCGCCTGGGCAACGCTCAGGAAACCCTGGCAGCGCTGCTCTCCGAGCATGCCGACGTGGCAGTGCTGACTGAAGTCGAACCGCGCAAGGGCCTGTACCTGCAAGCCCTGGAGCCGTCGCGGATCTGCGCCTTGCTGCCGGTGGCCCACCCTTGGGCGGGCAGTGACCGGGAGCTGCCGCTGGCCGAACTGGACAAGCAGATCATGGTCCTGCGCGAACCCAGCTCGATCACCCGGCGCACTTTCGACCAGGCCTGTGATGCCGCCAGCGTGCAGCCGCGGGTGGTGCTGGAACTGGATAGCCGCGAAGCGGTGACCGAGGCCGTCGCCGCGCAACTGGGTATCGGCATCGTGTCCTCGGCGGAACTGGGTCATGACCCGCGCGTGGTGGCGCGGCCCATCGCCGGTGACGGCCTGGTCAACCAGCACATGCTAGGTTGTCTGGAGCGGCGCCGCGAACTGCGCCTGATCCAGGCCTTCCTCGGTCTGGCGCCGCAGGTATGACGCCGCCTAAGATGCCTCTCGGCGAATCCCGAGGCGAACCCCTGTTGAACACGGCGAAAGACACCATCTCCATGCAACTGGTGCGCGAGGCGTTGCTGCAGAGCTGCCCGCCGGGCCCGGCGACGACCGAGGTACTGACCCGCGTCGGCATCGACCCAAGTCATCTCGACCAGCCCGACGCCCGCGTCCCGGCCAGCGCCTATGCGCGGCTCTGGCGCCTGCTGGCACGGCGCTGCAACGACGAGTTCTTCTGCATGGACCCGCGCGGCCTGCGCAGTGGCAGCCTGGCGTTCCTCTGCCGTGCCGCCATGGCCCAGCCCACGGTGGGTGGAGCGCTGTCCTGTGCGCTGGAATTCCTCACCCTGATGTTCGAGGACCTGCAACCGGTGCTGGTGCGCCAGCAGAGCCTGGCCGAGATCGTTATCGGCGAGCCGCGCCAGGAGCCGCGGCGGCCCTTCACCTACTTCACCTTCTGGATGATCGTTCACGGCGTGGCCTGCTGGCTGGCCGGGCGGCGCATCCCGATCCTGGCCATCGAGCTGCGTTGCTCCGAGCCTGACTTCTGCGACGACTACCGGGTGATGTTCTCGCAGAACCTGCGCTTCGAGCGGCCGCGCACGCGAATGATCGTCGCCGCCGACTGCCTTGATCTGCCGGTGCGGCGTAGCGCCGAGGAACTGCAGCGCTTCCTGGCCCAGGCGCCGGGCAACATCCTGGTCAAGTACCGCGACCCGGACAGCCTGGCCCGGCGCATCAAGGACGACCTGCGCCAGCGTCCCGCCGCCGACTGGCCGGAAACCGAGGCCCTGGCCCATAGCCTGTGCATTTCCGCCTCGACCCTGCGCCGTCGCCTGGCCGATGAAGGCCAGACCTACCAGGCGCTCAAGGACAGCGTGCGCAAGGAACTGGCGATCGGCTGGCTGGCGCAGCCGGACCTGAGCTTTGCCGAAATCGCCGAGCGGCTGGGGTTTGCCGACACCAGCTCGTTCCACAAGGCCTTCCGCAAGTGGTTTGGGAGTAATCCGGGGCATTACCGTAGCTTGGTGCTGGCCAACGCTTGACCTGGGACTGGACCCTGGCTTGCACTTTGTGGGAGCGAGCTTGCTCGCGAAGTGAACCGCCCCGGGTCACGCCGCAAAGCCCCCTCTCACGCATCAACCGCTCCACTGTGCAGCGCGCTACTGCCTGATGTTCGCGATGCATCTGCCGCCAGATTTTCCTGGCCCCATAGACCTCGTAGTTTTCCTGCCAGACACGATGAATCTGTGAGGCAAGTGCCTCGTCACGAATCGCTCGGGCAGAGCGCCGTGAGCGATCACGTAACCGTACAGCATGCCGCCGGTAAGCCGATGGAGACACTTGCAACACGCGGCACAGTGGCTCGACTCCAAAGCGCTGTCGATGCTCGTCGATCAGACGCCAGATCACTTCAAACGACGGTCGAGCTCCGCCTGGGCGAAAAAAGCGCTGGCGACCTTGAGGATCTCATTGGCTCGCTTGAGCTCACGAACCTCGCGCTCCAGCTCTTTGATCCGGGGATCAGCCGGGGCACTAGACGTTGCGGGGGAAGAGGCCTTGCGGATCCAGTTGCTCAAGGTCTGGGCTGTACATCCGATCTTGCTGGACACAGCCTCGATGGCTGCCCACTGAGAATCGTGCGACTCGCGGACTTCGTAGACCATCCGCACAGCACGCTCACGGACTTCGGGGGAAAATTTAGGTGGTTTTGGCATAGTGGCTCCAGTTTCTCAAAAGGTGGAGCCTCCGCGATACCCGGGGCGGTTCAACAGCCTTGACTGCCATGTCAATGAGTGAGCGTGAGCAACCGCGTTCCCCCAATGGTCCCGGTGCCTTGGGAGAGCCTGCCGCGCACGGTGCGCTTTCCTGCTGCTCAACCTTGAGCACGTCTCCCTAGGCTGCCGGCTCTTCCAACCGAGGAGCCTCGCTCATGACCGATTCAATCCCCTCCGCCTCCCTGGATGACCGCCTGGCGGTCGATCGCTTCATCGCCGCCAATGCCCCGGACTGGCTCAAGGATGCTTCGCTCGAAGCGTTGGATGCCCTGCGCGACAGCCTCGCGGCCCATCACCGTCAACAGGCCCGTGTCAGCGAAGTGCTGGCCAGGATCCAGTCTCCGGCGGACTTCGCCTTGCCGCGTCTGGCACAGGTGCTGCGCGGCCTCGGCTGCCAACCGCAACCGCACCGTGCACTTTGGCGGGAGGTGCGCCTGCGCGTGGCATTTCCGGTATTCAGGATCACCGACGTGGACTTTCCGGTGTTCCACCCCTATCCGCAGGACAGCGAGTTGCTGCCGCGCCTGTTGCGCAATTTCAGCGCGGAACAGGCCGATGCCAGTCATTACTACCCCGGTGCGGGCGTGGTCGAGGACGGCAAGCTGCTGGCCTGCGCACCTCACCAGGTGGCCATGCGCTGCCGCGAGCTGGACCTCGGCGCCCAGTACCAACGGCATCTGGACGACATCCTGACCCCGACGGACCCGGCCCAGCGCCAGCGGGTGCTTGACCTGTTTACCGCCGACAAGCGCGCGACCCTGGTCGCCCAAGCACACTGCGCCTATCTCAAAGGCGATATCGACGCAGACGCGCTGTACCTGCTGCTGGATTTCGCGGTCGACAAGGCGGGCAGCCACGTGCGCTGTCACACCTTGCAGCTGCTTGGTTTCAACCTGCCTGGCACGCGTTTACTGGAGCTGTCTGCCGACGCGCCGGTGCTAGGCGGGCAATTGCTGTTGCACCTGCCCGGCGATCCGCGTCGGCCAGTGCGCCAGTTCACCTCCTGGACGTTGCTCAACGACGAGTTGGCGACCGAACTGCGCTACGCAGACTACGTAGACTTCCTCACCTGCCAGTTGGACCGTGACGATCGCCTGAGTTTTCTCGGCAAGCTGCGCCCATTGATGCACCAGGCCCGTCCGCAACTGCAAGCTACGGCCCTGACGTGCGCGGGCAATTCCTTCAAGGGATTGGCGCGCGAGCAGATCGAGCGGATCAAGCAGGACGCCGCTACCTTGCTGGTGTCCACCGCCGCCGTCGATGAAGCCGTACACCGCCAGCGTGTCCAGGCCCTGGAGTCGGCGGGCCTTACCGTGGCCAGCGTGCTGGCCTCATTCATTCCAGGGGTTGGCGAGCTGATGCTGGTGGGGCTGGTCAAGGACCTGCTGTCCGAGGTCTATGAGGGGGTGGTGGACTGGAGTCACGGTCAGCGCGAGGAAGCCCTTGACCACCTGTTGGGTGTGGTCGGCAACCTTGCCATCAGCGCGCTGGTCGCCGGTGGTTCTGCCCTGGCATTGCGTGAACTGCGCCGCAGTGCCTTCGTCGAGCGGTTGCTGCCGGTCATCCGTGGCGATGCGTCCCGTCGCCTGTGTGCGCCTGATCGGGTCCGCTACGCTTCGCCGCTGAGCCTGCCGGCGTCGGCCGACGACGACGGTCTGCTACGTGCGCAGGGTCGTCACTGGTGGCGCAATGCCGAGCAACTGATCGAGGTGCGCCAGGCGTCCGCCAGCGAGCGCTGGCGGATCGTCCATCCTTCGCGACCGCAGGCCTGGACTCCGGAACTGATGGGCAACGGCGACGGTGCCTGGTGGCACGCCGGTGAACAGCCACTGCAATGGCAGGGCGTCGAGTATTTGCTGCGTCGTCTCGGGCCGCGCAGCCAGGGCCTGTCGGCCAGCGCGTGCGAGGAAGCAGCGCTGATCTGTGGCTACGACGAAGCGCGCCTGCGCGGGCTGCTGGTGGAGCGTCGGCCGATGCCGGTGGAACTGGTGCAGGTGCTGGCGGACTACCGCGTGCAGGCGGGGCTGGCCGAGCCTGGCGCTGTCACCCTGGATGCGTCGGGGGTGCGCGTGCAGCGGGTTTTTCCGGGCCTGCCGGCACGCTTTGTCCAAGCCTTGCTCGGCGACGCCGATGCCGCGCACCTTGATCAGCTCGAAGCAGGCGGGCGGATTCCGCTGGCGCTGCAGGAGCGCGCCCGCGAGGTGCTGCACGATGTCCGTGTGCTGCGCGCGCTGGAGGGGCTGTACCTGGACAGCCATTGCACCAGCGATACGCTGCGCCTGGTGTTTTCCCTGTTCCGACGCCTGCCGGGCTGGCCAGGCGGGTTGTCTTTCGAGTGGCGCGACGGCGCGCTCACCGGGCCGGTCCTGGAGCGAGTGCTGCCCCCGAGCGATAGCCGCGAGGTGCGTATCCTGATCGGCGACCGTGGGCGCTTCACCGCCTACGATGCTCAGGGCAAGGCGCTCGGCGCCCCGGCCAGCCTGTTCCAGGCTCTGTACGATGGGCTTTGCGGCGAGCATCGCAGTGCCTTGGGCTGGACCGGGGATGAGGGCGCAATGGCATTGCGCACCGTGCTTCGCCAGCAGGCCGGCAGCGACCGTGAAGGCCTGCCTGGTCTGCTCGGCATCAGTGCACGGCCACGCTATTTCCGCCCACCGCAACGTTTCGCCGATGGTCGCTTGGGTTACCCCCTCAGCGGACGCGGCCTGCCCGGCTCCACCACCCTGACCGGCCTGGTGCGCAACCTGTATCCGGGGTTCAACGATCTGGAGGCCAGCGTCTGGCTCGATGAGTTGCAGCAACTGCACGTCGATCCCATGGGCGAGTTGCTACGTCTGCAGGACAGCCTGCGGACCCTCGATCGTGTGCTCGAGCGCTGGCAGCAGGAAACCTCGGTGATCGGCCGGCCTGCCCGGCGCCGTGTGGCCGAAGAGGTCCGTCGCTGCTGGTGCCGGCAGACGCCAAGCGTGGTCGACGTCGATGGCCGCATCATCGGCTATCGCTTGCGCCTGGGACGCTCGTTCGTCGGTGACCTGCCTGAACTGCCGCCAGCCGTGGACTTCTCCCATGTGGTCGACCTGGTGTTGTCCGGCTCCGGACAGTGGCGGCGGGTCGACGGTTTCCTGCGGCGCTTCCCACGCCTGCGCTGGCTCGACCTCGGCCAGAACGGGTGCAGCGAAGTGCCGTCCTCGTTGGCCGGCATGAGTGAGTTGCGCGAGCTGTACCTGGACGGCAATGACATCCACCTCAGCCAGGCCGGCCAGGCCACGCTGTCCGCACTGACACGGCTGGAAGTGTTGAACCTTGACAGCAATCCGCTGGGCCGCGAGCCCGATCTCAGCCAGTTGCTGCGCCTGCGCCGCCTTAGCGTGCGCGGCACCGGCATCCGTGCCTTGCCGGAAGGACTGTTGAACCGCCCGTTCCTCGAAATCGCCGACTTGCGTGGCAATCAGCTGACGTCGCTGCCCGAAGCGTTCTTTGCCGCGCCGGCGCGGATTCGCAGCGCCACGGTGCTGTTCGGTAATCCCCTGCGCGATGAAGTCCGCGAGCGGCTGTGGCAGGCGGGGGAGGCCGATGGTCTGGCGGGCGCCACCCTGGAGCCCGATGGCGTGCGTGAGCAGTGGCTGGCGGGTATGCAGGACCTGCTTCTGCGCGAGCGCAGCGAGCAGTGGCACAGCCTGCGTGACGAGCCCGGTTCGGACGCGCTCTTCACTTTGCTCGGCAATCTGCTGGAGACCGCTGAATACCGCCTTGCGCCAATTCATCTGCGCGAACGGGTCTGGCAGATGATCGGCGCGGCGGTGGACAGCAGCACTCTGCGCGAGTCCTTGTTCGCCCTGGCGAATGCGCCGACCACCTGTGTGGACAGCGTGTCATCGAGCTTCAGCCGTCTGGACGTGCATGTCCAGATCAGCCAGGCCCGCGCCCGTGTGGGCGAGGGTGACCAGGGCACGACACTGCTGGACTTTGCCCGTCGTCTGTTTCGTCTCGAGCGGGTGGAGCAGCACGCGCGCCAACTCATTGACCGGCGGCGCTTGCGCGGTCATGTCGTCGATGAGGTCGAGGTCAGCCTGGGCTTGCGGGTGCGCCTGGCCGAGGCGCTGGAATTGCCCGGGCAACCCCGGCACATGCAGTTCGGCGATATCGCCGCGCTCACCGAACAGGATCTCACCGAGGCGAAACAGGCGGTGGCGACGGCCGAGGCCGGTCCCGAACTGGCCCGCTACATTGCCGGGCGTGATTTTTGGGGCGAGTACCTGCGCACGCAACATGGCGCCGACTTCCGGCGCATCGAAGCGCAGTTCTGGGACCGGCTCGAGAGCCTGTGCGAGGAGCAGGCTGCATTGCCGGAAGGCGACTACCTGCGGCGAATGAACGAGCTCGGCGCGGAGCGTGAATCCGCGTTGCAAACGCTTGCCCTGCAATTGACCGAGGATGCCCTGAAACCGTGATCTGACCCGCTGTACGGTCGCGGCAGTGGCCAAACCAGTCATCCAGATTGACAGCTTTGACCATTGCCGCGGGGCGGTGCCGGGGCGACTATTTCCAGACCTTCGAATTCCTTCCAACAATAAGAAACGGGGAGTCTGGCGAATGCGTGACTACAGCGCAGCGGCACGTACCTTCAACTATCCACAGGCGGCGGCAAAGGCCCTGGCCGGCAGCCTGGAGGCGCTCAACGCCTGCGTCGAGTGCTGCGACCGGCATGCCGCGGGTGACGGCGTGGCGCTGCATTGCGAAGACCGTGACGGGCAGGGCGTGAGCTACCGCTTCAGCGAACTGCGCGAGCGCGCTGCCCGTTTCGCCAATGTTCTCGCCGCCCTCGGCGTCGGTCCGGGAGACCGCGTCGCGGGCCTGATGCCGCGTACCGTCGAACTGCTGGTTACCGTGCTCGCCACCTGGCGCCTCGGCGCGGTCTATCAACCGTTGTTCACGGCCTTCGGCCCCAAGGCCATCGAACACCGCTTGCACGCCTCTGGAGCCCGCGTGGTGGTCACCGAGCCGAACAACCGGGCCAAGCTGGACGAGGTCGAGCACTGCCCAAGCATCGTCTGCGTCAATGCCCGGCAGGGCAGTGGCGACCTGGATTTCCACACGGCAATACAGGCCGCTGCGCCTGACTGCGAGCCCGTGCTGCTGTCGGGCGAAGCGCCGTTCCTGCTGATGTTCACCTCCGGCACCACCGGCCCGGCCAAACCTCTGGAAGTGCCGTTGCGCGCCATCGTCGCTTTCCAGAGCTACATGCGCGATGCCGTCGACTTGCGTCCGGAGGACGCCTTCTGGAACCTCGCCGACCCGGGTTGGGCCTACGGTCTGTACTACGCGGTGACCGGCCCGCTGTCCTTGGGCCATGCCACTACCTTCTTCGATGGACCGTTCAGCGTCGAAAGCACCTGCCGGGTGATCGCCAAGTACGGGATCACCAACCTGGCCGGGTCGCCCACGGCCTACCGCCTGCTGATCGCGGCTGGCGACGCGTTCTCCGCGCCGATCAAGGGCCACCTGCGGGTGGTCAGCAGTGCCGGCGAACCGCTCAACCCCGAGGTGATCCGCTGGTTCCGCGATGAGCTGGGCGTGACCATCCACGATCACTATGGGCAGACCGAACTGGGCATGGTCCTGTGCAACCACCACGCCCTGGAGCATCCAGTGACCCCCGGCTCGGCCGGCTACGCCATCCCCGGTCACCGCATCGTCGTGCTCGACGAGCAGTATCAGGAACTGCCCGCCGGCCAGCCGGGCATCCTCGCGGTGGACCGGGAGCAATCGCCGCTGTGCTGGTTCGGCGGTTACCACGGTCTGCCAACCAGGTCCTTCATCGGCAAGTACTACCTCAGCGGCGACACGGTCGAGCTGAACCCGGATGGAAGCATCAGCTTCGTCGGACGCAGCGACGACGTCATCACCACCTCTGGCTACCGGGTCGGTCCGTTCGATGTGGAGAGCGCGCTGATCGAACATCCGGCGGTGATCGAGGCCGCGGTGATCGGCAAGCCGGACCCGGAGCGAACTGAACTGATCAAGGCCTTCGTCGTTCTTGGCGCCAGTCACGCCGGCAACGACGAACTTGCCGAAACCTTGCGTCAGCATGTGCGCCGGCGCCTCTATGCCCACGCCTACCCGCGTGAAATCGAATTCGTCAGCGAGCTGCCCAAGACCCCGAGCGGCAAGCTGCAGCGTTTCATCCTGCGCAACCAGGAAATCGCCCTTCAACAACAAGCGCACGCCCACAAGGCCAGCGCCTGAGGACTCTCACCATGCAGATCGCCAACCATAACTTCATCGTCAGCGGCGCGGCTTCCGGCCTCGGTGCTGCCACCGCGGAAATGCTCATCCAGGCCGGCGCCCGGGTGATGCTGGTGGACCTCAATGCCGAGGCCGTCGCGGCCAAGGCCGCCGCCCTCGGTGAGCGCGCCGCCTTCAGCGTTGCCGACATCAGTGACGAAAGCGCCGCCAAGGCCGCCGTGGACGCCGCCGTGGCCAGCTTCGGCAACCTGCATGGACTGGTCAATTGCGCCGGTATCGTCGGCGCCGAGAAGGTGCTGGGCAAGAACGGTCCTCACGGCCTGGCCAGCTTCAGCCGGGTGATCAACGTCAACCTGATCGGCAGCTTCAACTTGCTGCGCCTGGCTGCCGCAGCCATGGCCGAAGGCACTGTGTCGGCGGAGGGGGAGCGCGGGGTGATCATCAACACCGCGTCCATTGCCGCCTTCGATGGCCAGATTGGCCAGGCTGCCTATGCCGCGTCCAAAGGTGCCATCGCCAGCCTGACCCTGCCGGCCGCCCGCGAGCTGGCGCGCTTCGGCATCCGCGTGATGACCATCGCCCCGGGCATCTTCGAAACCCCGATGATGGCCGGCATGACCGACGAAGTCCGTGCCTCGCTGTCTGCCGGGGTGCCTTTCCCGCCACGCCTGGGCCGCCCGGACGAGTACGCCGCGCTGGCCCGCCACATCATCGAAAACAGCATGCTCAACGGCGAGACCATCCGTCTCGACGGCGCGCTGCGCATGGCTGCCAAGTAAGGAGAGACACAGATGAGCCTTGTCAACGATCCGATCGTCATCGTCAGCGCCGTGCGCACCCCGATGGGTGGCCTGCAGGGCGACCTCAAGAGCCTGACCGCGCCGCAACTGGGCGCCGCTGCAATCCGTGCCGCCGTCGAGCGTGCCGGTGTCGCCCCGGGTAGCGTCGAGCAGGTGCTGTTCGGCTGCGTGCTGCCCGCCGGCATTGGCCAGGCCCCGGCCCGCCAGGCGGCGCTGGGCGCTGGGCTGGATAAAGGCACTACTTGCACCACCCTGAACAAGATGTGCGGCTCGGGCATGCAGGCGGCGATCATGGCCCATGACCTGCTGCTGGCCGGCAGCGCCGAGGTGGTGGTAGCGGGTGGTATGGAAAGCATGTCCAACGCCCCCTACCTGCTGGACAAGGCCCGCAGCGGCTACCGCATGGGGCACGGGAAGATCATCGACCACATGTTCTTCGACGGCCTTGAAGATGCCTACGACAAGGGGCGCCTGATGGGCACCTTCGCCGAGGACTGTGCCGAGGCCAACGGCTTCAGCCGCCAGGCCCAGGACGACTTCGCCATTGCCTCGCTGACCCGTGCGCAGCAGGCGATCAGGGACGGCAGCTTCGCCGCCGAGATCGTTCCGGTGGAAGTCACCGTGGGCAAGGAAAAGGTATTGATCAGCGATGACGAACAGCCGCCGAAGGCGCGCCTGGACAAGATCCCGCAGCTCAAGCCGGCCTTCCGCGAAGGCGGTACCGTGACCGCAGCCAACGCTAGCTCGATCTCCGATGGCGCTGCGGCCTTGGTCTTGATGCGCCAGTCCCGCGCCGTGCAACTGGGGCTCAAGCCGCTGGCGGTGATCCACGGCCATTCGGCCTTCGCCGATACCCCGGCACTGTTCCCCACCGCCCCGATCGGCGCCATCGAGAAATTGATGAAACGCACCGGCTGGAACCTGGCGGACGTCGACCTGTTCGAGATCAACGAAGCCTTCGCTGTGGTCACCCTGGCGGCGATGCACAAGCTGGAGCTGCCCCATGACAAGGTCAACGTGCACGGCGGTGCCTGCGCCCTGGGCCATCCGATCGGCGCGTCCGGTGCGCGAATCCTGGTGACCCTGCTCTCGGCCCTGCGCCAGAAGGGCAAGCGCCGCGGCGTGGCGGCGATCTGCATCGGCGGTGGCGAGGCCACGGCCATGGCTGTCGAACTGCTGGACTGAGGTGAATCATGCTGGTCAACGATGAGCAACAACAGATCGCCGACGCCGCACGCCAGTTCGCCCAGGAGCGCCTGCGGCCTTTCGCCGAGCAGTGGAGCCGCGAGCATCGCTTCCCGAAAGAGGCCATGGCCGAGATGGCCGACATGGGCTTTTTCGGCATGCTGGTGCCGGAGCAATGGGGCGGTTGCGACACCGGCTACCTGGCCTACGCCATGGCCCTGGAGGAAGTGGCCGCCGGTGACGGCGCCTGTTCCACCATCATGAGCGTGCACAACTCGGTGGGCTGCGTGCCGATCCTCAAGTTCGGCAACGACGCGCAGAAGGAACGCTTCCTCACCCCGCTGGCCAGTGGCGCCATGCTCGGCGCCTTCGCTCTCACCGAACCCCAGGCCGGCTCCGATGCCAGCAGCCTGAAGACCCGCGCCCGCCGTGATGGCGACCACTATGTGATCAATGGCTGCAAGCAGTTCATCACCTCCGGCAGCAACGCCGGACTGGTGATCGTCTTCGCCGTCACTGACCCCGCAGCGGGCAAGCGTGGCATCACCGCCTTCCTCGTACCCACCGACAGCCCCGGCTACCAGGTGGCCCGGGTCGAGGACAAGCTTGGCCAGCATGCCTCGGATACCTGCCAGATCGTCTTCGATGATGTGCGCGTGCCGCTGGCCAACCGCCTGGGCGAGGAGGGCGAGGGTTACAAGATCGCCCTGGCCAACCTCGAAGGCGGGCGCATCGGTATCGCCGCGCAATCGGTGGGCATGGCCCGTGCGGCCTTCGAAGTGGCCCGCGACTACGCCCGCGAGCGCGAGAGTTTCGGCAAACCCTTGATCGAGCACCAGGCCGTCGCCTTCCGCCTGGCGGACATGGCCACGAAGATCGCCGTGGCCCGGCAGATGGTCCATCACGCTGCGGCGCTGCGCGATGCCGGACGTGCGGCGCTGGTGGAAGCCTCGATGGCCAAGCTTTTCGCCTCGGAAATGGCCGAAAAGGTCTGTTCGGATGCCTTGCAGACCCTCGGCGGATATGGCTATCTGAGCGACTTCCCGCTGGAGCGGATCTACCGCGACGTGCGGGTCTGCCAGATCTACGAAGGCACCAGCGACATTCAGCGCATGGTCATTGCGCGCAATCTTTGAAGGGAGCAGCTCATGACGTACGAAACCATCCTCGTCGAAAACCGTGACCGGGTCTGCCTGGTCACCCTGAACCGGCCGCAGGCGCTGAACGCCCTGAACCGGCAGATCATCGGCGAGCTGAACCAGGTGCTGGACGCCTGCGAGGCCGATGCCAATATCGGTTGCATCGTCATCACCGGGTCCGCCAAGGCCTTCGCCGCCGGTGCCGACATCAAGGAAATGGCCGAGCTGCAATACCCGCAGCTCTACATTGACGACCTGTTCAGCGATTGCGACCGCGTGGCCAACCGGCGCAAACCGATCATCGCTGCGGTGTCAGGCTTCGCCCTCGGCGGTGGCTGTGAACTGGCGCTGATGTGCGACTTCATCCTCGCCGCCGACAACGCCAAGTTCGGCCAGCCGGAAATCAACCTCGGCGTGCTGCCGGGCATGGGTGGCACCCAGCGTCTGACCCGCGCGGTGGGCAAGGCCAAGGCCATGGAGCTGTGCCTGACCGGGCGCCTGATGGGCGCCGAGGAAGCCGAGCGCGCCGGCGTGGTGGCGCGCATCGTGCCGCAGGCGGAACTGGTGGAAGAGGCGCTGAAGGTGGCGGCCGTGATCGCCAGCAAGTCGATTCCGGTGTCGATGATGGTCAAGGAATCGGTGAACCGCGCCTTCGAAGTCAGCCTGGCCGAGGGTGTGCGTTTCGAGCGGCGGGTGTTCCACGCGGCGTTCGCAACCCATGACCAGAAGGAAGGCATGGCTGCGTTCATCGCCAAGCGTGAGGCGCAGTTCAAGGACCGGTGATGCCCCTGGGCATTGATTGATGGTGTGAGTGCCGGCCTCATCGCCGGCAAGCCGGCTCCCACACGTACCGCGCTGTCCTTGAGGACACCCGCGAGCCTGTGGTAGCTGGCCCGCCAGCGGTGAAGCCGGCACGGGCAGCCCCAATCCCGGTCCGTA
Source organism: Pseudomonas sp. Con_6 (assembly GCF_059379395.1). NCBI lineage: Bacteria > Pseudomonadati > Pseudomonadota > Gammaproteobacteria > Pseudomonadales > Pseudomonadaceae > Pseudomonas > Pseudomonas sp. Con_6. The sequence continues at coordinate 2,491,162 of NZ_CM182011.1, forward strand.
AGGCAGCCCAGCAAGATGTACCGCCATCTCCCCATTCCCGCCGATTGAAATGCCGCTTCCATTCGACACAAGGAAGCTGGCACATGACTCCCAAACCCTCACCTTTCGGCCATATGGTCCTGAATACGCCGTTCTGCGGTCCGATCGCCCAGCGCTTCGCCTGGCGCCCCTCATTGCACGATGTCGCCTGGTGCATGATCTTCGAACAGTGGTACCTGCGCGGGATCAAGGAGCAGGATCCGTCGGCCCTGTTGCTCTACCGCACCGACGCCAAGGGCAGCGTGCGTATCGAAGGGTTGGCCGATGTCCTGATCGAATGCTGTGCCCGAGGCGTGCCCCTGTCCCTGGACGCGGACTCGGATTACCTGAGCTTTTTCAAGGGGGCTGAAACCCCTTTTCGCAGCAAGGCCAGTGTGGTCGAGGTACAGGCACTGCTGAACGAGTGCGCGCCGTATCTGCTCTCGGCCTACCAGCAGGCACTTTACGAATACTGGGAGGCTGCGCGAGGTGAGGACGGTAGTCCGTTGCACTGGCTGGCAAACCATCTGCGCCAGCAATGCACGGATCTGGTCGGCCAGTTGTTCCGTGACGGCACTCTGGACAGTCTCGAAGCTGCCACCGTGCGGGTGGTCAGCAGCTTCCCGAAAGCCCGGGATCGGGCCTTGCTCAACAACCTCGTCGAGGTGAAGGTCAGCCTGCTCAGCCAGGCGATCTGCGTTGAGCAAGGGCTCGATCCGGAACTGGCCAGCGCGATCCTGCTGGAACGGGACGTCACCCAGTTGCAGCGGCATATGGCGCTGCTGTTCACCCTCAGCGGTGCACTTTACCGCTTCGACTCCGTGGCGGCCTTGCGTGGCGCGCTGGGTAACCGCTGCCCGGCGACCCAGAATGAACGGGTCCTGCGCCGCTACCCGGCGCCCGGTGGGGTATTCCTCGATCAAGCCTTGTTACTGCGCGAACAGCAACAGCAACTGATCGGTGAACTGGCGGCGCTGCCGGGTCTGGCCGGGATGAGCGCGAGCCAGTCGCTGATCCTGCGGCTGGATGAGGCCAGCTCGCTGCTCGGCGTGTGCCAGGCCAGCCAGCGGGAAATGCGCGAGCGTTTTCGCCTGCAATTACCTGCGTGGATGAGCAAGGCCAGCGAGATCCAGCGTCGCGACTATGCGGCCCGTCTGTTGCGACTGGCGAAGCTGCAGCGCGATGGTGATGTCACCTCGTTCCTCGACGGTGTACCGGATGCGTTCGAGTTCGCTCGGGAAAAACTGCGCGATGCGCTGCGCAAGGAGCACCCTCAGTCACCGCTGCCAGACCTGGACGATCTGCGACTGCTCAACCGCCAGGTCACCGGTGCCGCCGCCGGCAGCGGCGGCACCGTGGTAGCCGAAGGCGAGGTGAAGACCGTGCGCCTGACCCTGATGCAGTTCGCCCTGGCCAACCTGGCAGCGCTGCGACCTGGCTCGGTCAGCCTGCTCAGCTTGAGTGATGCGACCTTGCCTGCGTGGTTGACGGTGGACTACCTGAAGGACCTGGTCGCCCGCCTGGACGTGGGCAGTCAGTACCCGGCGCTGCTGCAGCGCCTGTTGCTCGACGAACCCGCCGAGCGTGAAGGGCGCCAGCGTCGTTTCGCCCAGCAGGTCTGCGAGCAGGTGCCGCTGTTGGCGTTGGAGACCCATCTACGTGACCCATCGGCCATGAGCGCAGAAAGCCTGCGCCGGCTCGACGAGTTGTTCCGGCCGGTGAGCGGCACGTCGATGGACGCGGTGATCAGGCCGCTGTCGTTCATCGCTGGCGCCGCGGCGAGCCCGGATGTCGCCAGCAATGCCTGGCTGGTGGAGGCGGTGCAGGTCGGCAGCGGGCCTTGCCTGCTTTACCGTCCCCTGCATCGCCAGCCCTTGCTTGAGTTCAGCAGCCGGGAGGCGTTCTTCAAGGCCCTGTGCGACGAAGGCGCCTTGCACGACGACATCCTCCAGCGCCTGCCCGCGGCGCGGCAGCCGATCTATGACCATGGTGGCTTCGCCGAACCGCATACCGTGCGTTTCTTCCCTGGCGACGAGTTCTCGATGCTCAGTGTGCCCGCGATGGCGAAACTGGGTGAAACGATCCTGTCAGGTGACCTCGCAGAACACCTCTACACGGCCTGTGCCAGGGAACTGATCGCACGCGCCAGCCAGGAAACCCTGTCCAGCAGCGAGAGCCGCTGGCTGGGCTACGAGGAGCTGGGTTGGCTGATGTTCAACACCGTACTGCCCTTCTTCAATGGTCCTTTGATCAAAGCCGCCTGGATGCTGCCGCTGTTCGCCAACCTGCGCCAACTGCTTGCCGAGCCACAGCCGTCCGGGGTGTCGGGTAACCTGCAGCAGTTGCTGCTCAACCTCGCCTTGCTGCTGTTGCCGGAGTCGATGTCCAGCCTGCCGCAGGAACGTGCTGCAACACCTGCGCCGGTGGCGGAGGGTGGCAATGGTGTGCGTATCCAGGTAGAACCCCTGGCGTCGCCACAACCTGTGACCTGGCCAGGCTTTGGCTGGGGCAGCACGGTGCTCAGTGCCGAACAACGCGAGGCGCTGGCCGCCTTCCGCCGCGACGTGACGCTGGCGCAACTGGGAGACGCCCAGGCCGAGGGTGAGTACCAGGGCCTGTACCGTCACGATCAGCAGTGGTGGGCGACAATCGACACAGTGATCTACCAGGTCGCCTTCACCGAAGCAGGGCCGCGGGTGGTGGACGGCGCCGGGACCTTCGGCCCGTGGATCCGGCGCGATGACGCGACGGGTCAGTGGCACCTGGACTTCGGCCTGCGCCTGCGCGGAGGCATGCCGCTTAACCGGCGCATCGAACAATTGCGCGAGCGCAACCGCCAGCGCGTCGCCCAGTTGGAAGAGCGCCATGCCAGCTTGCTGACCCAGCGCCTGGAGGTGTCGTTGCGGGTTCAGGACGACCTCGATGAGGCGGCGCGCCAGGAACATCCGTCGGCCAGCCATCTGGACCGCTATGCCAGTGACCTGCGTGAACAGGAACGTCTGTTGGTCGCCTTCGACAGCAACCTGTGTGACCTGCAGCAGCTCAAGCCGCAGGGGGAGTTCAAGCGCATGCACGCGCGCAATCTGTACGATCGTGCGGGCAATCAGTCGCAGCTGTGCTACGTCCTGCGCTCGCAGTTCGCGGACTATCAGGACACCATGAAAGGCATACGCCCGGCGACGTCGCCGGAAGAAGAGCAGTCGCCGGAGCAGGTGGAAAAGTTCGCGCGGATGATGGAGGCGTGTCGCAAGGCAAAGAGCCAGGTCGATGAACTGATCGCCTGCCATACGGTGATCGCCCAGATGCGCAAGCAGTTGCGCGATATTCTGCCGGACGGTCCCGCCCTGGCCGACAAGGCCGGGAAGTTGCTGGCCAAGGAGCCGACGTTGCGCGCCTGGATGTCGGTGGATCTGAGCCTGCGTGCCGCAGCGATTCTCGACACCGAGAAAAGCAGCGACTACATGGTGCTCTACAGCGCCCTGCTGGCGGCCCGTACCGGTTTGAACATGCGCGACACCCTGGAAATCCCCGATGCCTTCAGCGAGACGGAGCAACTGGAAATCCTCGATAGCGTGGTGGATCGCCTGGACTACGCCGTAGACACCAGCCGCCTGTACCAGGCCTTGCCACGCAAGACAGAAGGCAAGGCGGCGCTGGACAATTTCCGGGAAATCCTCGAGGGCATGCAGCGCCTGGCCCAGGAGGAACTTGCCAAACGCCTTCAGGTGTTGCCGATCCGTAGTGAACCGGTGTCGCCGCCCGTGCCAGGCCGGCGCAAGCAGGTACTGATCAGGACCCGCAATCGTGGGGTGGTCGTAGGCTCGCGACGCAAGGCACAGGGTGGCCAACCCGAGAGCGTGGTGGTTGTGGATACCATCGATAACAGCGAGCTGGCGCGTTACGAGGAGAGTTCGGAGCCGGGGGTGTGGCAACCGGCGGGTGAGATTCGCGGCGAACCTGTGCTGCCGACGCCGGCCAGCCTGGGCACGTTGATCCGGCGTTCCACGCCCTTGCTCAACAACGCCGAGCGGCGTATCGCCAAGGTGCGCAGTCAGGCCAGGACCGCCACCGTCGGTGCCGACATCGAGGACATCCTGGTGCAGCAGGCCCGTGCCCTTGATGCCTTGGCAGAACAGATCCAGGAGGCCTTGACCCGGGAGAATGCGACCGATGCCTCGGTCGAAGGCATCGATGCCGCACGCCAGACCCGCCAGCTCATCGCCAAGGCGACGCAGATGCGCGATGAGGGACGCAGGCTACGTGCCGATATCCTCAAGCGTCAGGCACCCACGGTCGGGCATGTTGCCTGGTTGCGCGAGCACGGCGAGGTGGCGATCGTCCGTGAAGGTGAGCGGGTCGCGCTGGCCAAGCGCAAGGGCTTCGCCCAGGACTACCTGCAGGAGTTCGTGATACGCGACACGAATGGCAATCCGCTGTGGTACGCACATTTCCACTACGCGAGCGCCGATGCCGTGGTGGGCGATTTCACCGCTGCCCACCTCAAGACCCGCGAACAGCGCTATGACCGTACCGTGCAAGTGGCACGCGGGCAGAGCGACCAGGCGATCATCGAGGTGTACCGCAGCCGGATCGACAAGGACAGTGCGCAGAAGCTGTTCCTGAGCCTCTGAAACGGCATGTCGGGGGCTGCGGCCCCCGGCTTTTCCCCTACTACCAAATGAGTAGGGCTTCCCTGCCAAGGGCTGATTCGTTGCCCCGGTCCGGCTGACTAAGATCCAGTCACTGCCTGTCATCCACGATGGGCGCCGTTCCGCAGAGGCCTTACACCATGATCTACGCAGCTCCCGGCAGCCCGGATGCCATCGTTTCGTTCAAACCCCGCTATGGCAACTACATCGGCGGCGAATTCGTCCAGCCGCTGAGCGGTCAGTACTTCAGCAACACCTCGCCGGTCAACGGCCAGACCATCGCCGAATTCCCCCGCTCCAATGCCGCTGATGTCGACAAGGCGCTGGACGCGGCCCACGCCGCTGCCGATGCCTGGGGCCGTACCTCGGTGCAGGATCGGTCCAACATCCTGCTGAAGATCGCCGACCGTATCGAGCAGAATCTGGAAGTGCTGGCCCTGGCCGAGACCTGGGACAACGGCAAGGCGATCCGCGAAACCCTGAACGCCGACGTGCCGCTGGCCGCTGATCATTTCCGCTACTTCGCCGGCTGCATCCGCGCCCAGGAAGGCAGCGCCGCCGAGATCAACGACAACACCGCCGCCTATCACTTCCACGAGCCGCTGGGCGTAGTCGGGCAGATCATCCCGTGGAACTTCCCGCTGCTGATGGCCGCCTGGAAACTCGCTCCGGCCCTGGCCGCCGGCAACTGCATCGTGCTCAAGCCGGCCGAGCAGACGCCGCTGTCGATCACCGTGTTCATCGAACTGGTCGGCGACCTGCTGCCGCCGGGCGTGCTGAACATCGTCCAGGGCTTCGGCCGTGAGGCCGGCGAGGCCCTGGCCACCAGCAAACGCATCGCCAAGATCGCCTTCACCGGCTCGACCCCGGTGGGCTCGCACATCATGAAATGCGCGGCGGAAAACATCATTCCGTCCACCGTCGAGCTGGGCGGCAAGTCGCCGAACATCTTCTTCGAAGACATCATGCAGGCCGAGCCGTCGTTCATCGAGAAGGCCGCCGAAGGCCTGGTCCTGGCCTTCTTCAACCAGGGCGAGGTGTGCACCTGCCCGTCCCGCGCCCTGGTGCAGGAGTCGATCTACCCGCAGTTCATGCAAGAGGTGCTGAAGAAGGTCAAGCAGATCAAGCGTGGCAATCCGTTGGACACCGAGACCATGGTCGGCGCCCAGGCGTCCGAGCAGCAGTACGACAAGATCCTTTCCTACCTGCAGATCGCCCGCGACGAAGGTGCCGAGATCCTCACTGGTGGCAACGCCGAGCAACTGGCCGGCGACCTGTCCAGCGGCTACTACATCCAGCCGACCCTGCTCAAGGGCCACAATGGCATGCGCGTGTTCCAGGAAGAGATCTTCGGTCCGGTGGTCGGCGTTACCACCTTCAAGGACGAGGCCGAAGCCCTGGCCATCGCCAACGACACCGAGTTCGGCCTGGGTGCCGGCGTGTGGACCCGCGACATCAACCGCGCCTACCGCATGGGCCGCGGGATCAAGGCCGGTCGCGTGTGGACCAACTGCTACCACCTGTACCCGGCGCATGCCGCGTTCGGTGGCTACAAGAAGTCCGGGGTTGGCCGTGAAACCCACAAGATGATGCTCGATCACTACCAGCAGACCAAGAACCTGCTGGTGAGCTACGACATCAATCCGCTGGGCTTCTTCTGAACCCTGGTTGGTAACCCTTGTGGGAGCGAGCTTGCTCGCGAATGGGCGCGAAGCGGCCACAAAACCTGAGTCCCCGGTGTGTCTGTCAAGTTCCGGACTCAGGTTTTACGACGGCTTTGCCGCCGTTCGCGAGCAAGCTCGCTCCCACAAGTCATCAGCGCTGCCTCAAGACTGTTCCAAAGTAGCATTCGACCCGCACCGGAAACGGTGTATCACTAGACCCACCGCCAGTCGGCGGTGCCAGAAGAGGATGGACCTATGTGGAAAAAGCCTGCGTTCACTGACCTGCGTATCGGTTTCGAAGTGACCATGTACTTCGCCAACCGTTGATCCCCCCTGGCGCCGGTCGTTCTCCAGGCGGCCGGCGCCGTCTTGCCATGGTCGCATTGCATTCCACTCCCGTTGCTTTAGGCTGGCGCTAACTTAAAAAAACAAGAAGGCGTTGCATGAGCCCGAATCTGAGCCAGTTGCGCAAGTTCGTCTCTCCCGAAATCATCTTTGGCGCCGGCTGCCGCCATCACGTCGCCAACTACGCCCGAACTTTCGGCGCGCGCAAGGTCCTGCTGGTCAGCGATCCCGGGGTCATCAAGGCCGGCTGGGTTGCCGACGTCGAGGCCAGCCTGCAGGCCCAGGGTATCGATTACGTGCTCTACAGCCAGGTTTCGCCCAATCCGCGGGTGGAGGAGGTGATGGACGGCGCCGAGCGCTACCGCAGCGAGCAGTGCGACGTGATCGTCGCGGTCGGCGGCGGCAGCCCCATGGACTGTGCCAAGGGTATCGGCATCGTGGTCGCCCATGGCCGGCACATCCTCGAGTTCGAAGGGGTCGACACCATTCGCGTGCCAAGCCCGCCGCTGATCCTGATTCCGACCACTGCCGGCACCTCGGCGGATGTCTCGCAGTTCGTGATCATCTCCAACCAGCAGGAGCGGATGAAGTTTTCCATCGTCAGCAAGGCCGTAGTGCCCGACGTGTCGCTGATCGACCCGGAAACCACCCTGAGCATGGACCCGTTCCTCTCCGCCTGTACCGGCATTGATGCCTTGGTGCATGCCATCGAGGCCTTCGTTTCCACCGGCCACGGTCCGCTGACCGATACCCATGCCCTGGAAGCCATGCGCCTGATCAACGGCAACCTGGTGCAGATGATCGCCAACCCCAAGGACATCGCCCTGCGTGAGTCGATCATGCTCGGCAGCATGCAGGCCGGACTGGCCTTCTCCAATGCGATCCTCGGCGCGGTGCACGCCATGTCCCACAGCCTCGGCGGCTTCCTCGATCTGCCCCATGGCCTGTGCAATGCGGTGCTGGTGGAGCACGTGGTGGCGTTCAACTACAGCGCCGCACCGGACCGTTTCAAGGTCATCGCCGAGACCTTCGGCATCGACTGCCGCGGGCTCAACCACAACCAGATCCGCGTGCGTCTGGTGGAACACCTGATCGCCCTCAAGCACGCCGTGGGCTTCCACGAGACCCTCGGCCTGCACGGGGTCAGCGGTAGCGATATCCCGTTTCTCTCGCAGCATGCCATGGACGATCCGTGCATCCTCACCAACCCCCGTGCCTCGAGCCAGCGTGATGTCGAGGTGGTCTATGGCGAGGCCCTCTGAGCCCGGTTCCGATGCGCTGGCCGGGCTGCTCGGCCTGAGCAACCACACGGTCCGCAAGAGCCATTACCCGGAACTGGCCGCTCGCCTCGACGACCTGGAGACCGAGCGCAACCGCTACACCTGGCTGTTCGAGCACGCGGTGCACGGCATCTTCCAGGCCAGCCTGGAAGACGGCCTGCGTGCGGCCAACCCGGCCATGGCGCGGATGCTCGGCTACAGCGATCCACAGCAGTTGCTGCTGGCGCGCACCGATCTCGCGGGGCACCTGTTCGTCGGCGGCGAGGCGGAACTGATGGCGATCGCCGATGAATTGCAGCGCGAGCGTGCTCTGCTGGGTTATGAGACCCAGTTGCAACGCAAGGACGGCAGTGCCATCGACGTGCTGATGAACCTGCTCCTGCGCCCGGACGAGGAGGGTGTGGTCGAAGGCTTCGTCGCCGACATTACTGAGCGCAAGTTGAGCCAGGAGCGTCTGCAGCAGCTCAACGACGAACTGGAGCAGCGCGTCGCCGAGCGTACCAACCAGTTGATGGAAGCCCGCGACGCGGCCCAGGCTGCCAACCGCAGCAAGGACAAGTACCTGGCCGCCGCCAGCCACGACCTGTTGCAACCACTGAACGCAGCGCGCCTGCTGATCTCTACCTTGCGTGAGCGGCGCCTGCCAGAGGCCGAGCAACTGCTGGTGGAGCGTGCGCACCAGGCCCTGGAGGGCGCCGAGGACCTGCTCAGCGATCTGCTGGACATTTCCCGCCTGGACCAGGCGGCGATCAAGCCGGACCTCGACCTCTATCACCTCGACGAGTTGCTCGGCCCGCTGGCCTCGGAGTTCCAACCGGTGGCCGAGGCCGCCGGGTTGAACCTGCGGGTGCGTCACGGCGCCTACCTGATCCGTAGCGATATCCGTCTTTTGACGCGGATCCTGCGCAATTTCCTCAGCAATGCCTGCCGCTATACCGAGCACGGCGGCATCCTCCTCGGTGCGCGGCGGCGTGGCCAAGTGCTGCGCCTGGAGGTGTGGGACAGCGGTCGCGGCATCGCGGCTGACCGTCTGCAATCGATCTTCCTCGAATTCAACCAGCTCGATGTCGGCCGCGCCGCCGACCGCAAGGGCGTCGGGCTGGGCCTGGCCATCGTCGAGCGCATCGCGCGGATCCTCGAATGTCAGGTGCGTGTGCGGTCGTGGCCGGGGCGTGGCTCGGTGTTCAGCATCGACGTGCCGTTGTCGCGAGAGGCCCCGCGGCCGGTGGTCGCACCCGTGGTGCCGCTGCCGGCCTTGGGCGATCCACTTCCAGGGCGGCGCTTGCTGGTACTCGACAACGAAATCAGCATCCTGCAGAGCATGGCCGCGTTGCTCGGCCAGTGGGGCTGCGAAGTGCTGGTTGCCAGCGACTGTGAGAGTGCGCTGCAGGTACTGCAAGGACGGGCGCCGGAGCTGGTGCTGGCGGACTTCCACCTCGATCATGGTGTAACCGGATGTGAAGTGGTACGCGACCTGCGCAAGCATTTCGGCGTGGCCATCCCGGCGGTGATGATCACCGCCGACCGCAGTGACCAGAGCCGCCGTGCCATGCAGCGCCTGGGGGCGCCCTTACTCAACAAACCGGTAAAACCCGGCAAGTTGCGCGCAGTATTGAGCCAATTGCTCGGATGAGTGGCGGTTGCCGTGCTTCACCCATCCGCAGGTTTTTTGCTATAAACGCTGCCCCCGCGCCATGTTCTCGGGGATAGGGGGCTTTTCGGACAAATCCGCAGTCATTTCTGTTGCCCGGCATGAGGCTCGGCCTTAGACTGCCGCCCCCTGCAAATGAGTACCGGATGGTGCTTGAAGAATTCCGCTGCAGGCGACCGGGTCGCCGCGGCACCCGATTCGTCTAAATGCACGTAAATTTTTATTAGAGATATCAATGACAAAGGAAAAGTTGCTGGCCATGCCGGCCGATGACTACATGAACGCCGAGCAACTGGCGTTCTTCGCCGCGTTGCTGCAGTCGATGAAAGTCGAGACTCACGAGCGCATCGAGGCGAGCCGTGTAACCATCGAAAGCCTGGACACGCCGGCCGATCCTGCCGACGCCGCCTCGGTCGAAGAAGAGCGCCACTGGCTGGTGAACGCCATCGAGCGCGACCAGCGCCTGCTGCCGCAGCTGGAAATGGCCTTGGGCCGCATCGCCGACGACACCTTCGGCTGGTGCGACGACAGCGGCGAGCCGATCGGCCTCAAGCGCCTGCTGATCAGTCCGACTACCAAGTACTGTATCGAGGCGCAGGAGCGTCACGAGCAACTGGACAAGCACCAGCGCCAGGTCTGACCGACTGCGGTACACGAAAGCCCCGGGCCCTATGCCCGGGGCTTTCGTTTTCGCGTGGGCGGAACATTGTCCTGTATCAAGCAGGCCCGGCTTACGCCGAAGGAAGCATGGCTAATGGCGTTGTAGTGGCGTTTAATGACGACACAATAACAACGCGGAGCCAGCGTCATGATGCGAGAAGGATCTCTGCCAGCCAGCCTGGCAACCCCTGAGCCAGCGGCGAAGGCTGCCCGTGGCTGGTCCGGCACGGCGTTGCAGAGCCTGGTCGTGGTGGTGTTGCTGGCGGCCATGGCCTTTGCCGGTTTGTCGTTCTGGTTTTGCCTGCCCCTGGCCTTGCTCGCCTTATGGCTGCCCCTGCTGCGCGCGCGCCCGCGCCCGGCGCCGGTGGTGGCCAGTGACCCGCTGGCCGAACTGACCCGCGACCTTGCCCAAAGCACTAGCCACAACGCTCTGTCTGCGGCTGGTGTGTCCTATTCGGTGCGTCAACTGGCGGAGAAGGTGCAATCCCAACTGAGCTCTGCGGCGCGCATCGTGCAGAGTGCCGAAGTCATGATCGGCACCGAGAAAGTCACCTCCCAGCTCAGTCGCGATGCTCTGGTCGCAGCCCAGCAGGCCCATGAAAGCAGTGCGGCGGGACGTACCGTCCTGGCCGAGTCGATCCAGTTGATGCACCTGCTCAGCGCCCGGGCCAACCAGAGCCGCGAGCTGATTGAAGCCCTGCACCAGCGCAGCGAGGACATTGCCCGGGTCACACTGGTGATCCAGGCCATCGCCAGCCAGACCAACCTGCTGGCGCTCAATGCCGCCATCGAGGCGGCCCGCGCTGGTGAGCACGGACGGGGTTTCGCCGTGGTCGCCGACGAGGTGCGCGGGCTGGCCGGGCGCACGGCCAGCGCCACCGAGGAGGTCGGGGTAATGGTTGCGGAAATCCAGCAGCGCACGGCCCAAGTGGTGGAGCAGATCCGTGCGCTGTCGGACGACCTGCACAATGGCGTCGGCCAGGTCGAGCACACTGGCGAGCAGCTCGACAGCATCGCGGGCCTGGCCGCCTCGGTGGAGCAACAGATCACTGAGATCGCCGGCGGCACCGAGACCACCCGCACCCAGCTCGACAGCCTGTTCCAGGCGGTGGAGCAGATGCGCGGCGACCTTGCCATCAGCGACCAACAGACCCAGCGCCTGGCTCAGGCCGCGGTGCAAATGGAAGGGCAGGCCGAAAGTATCAGCGAACGCCTTGCCGAGGTGGGCCTGGACGAGTATCACCAGCGGGTCTTCGACCTGGCCTTGCGCGGCGCACAGGAGATTGCCGAACGGTTCGAGGCGGATATTCGCAGCGGTCGGGTTAGTCATGACGACCTGTTCGATCGTCAGTACCAGGCGTTGCCGGGCACGCGGCCGGCACGCTACCGCACCCGTTTCGACCAGTACACCGACCAGGTTCTTCCAGGTATCCAGGAGCCGCTGTTGCGCGAGCATGAAGGGCTGGTGTACGCCATTGCCTGCACCCAGCAGGGCTACGTGCCGACCCACAACAATGCGTTCAACCAGCCACTGACCGGCGACGAGGCGCTTGATACCGCGCACAACCGCAGCAAGCGCAAGTTCGACGACCGCACCGGGATCCGTTGCGGTAGCCACCAACAGCGGGTGCTGTTGCAGACCTACACCCGCGACACCGGCGAGCTGATGCATGATCTGTCGGTGCCGATCAAGGTGGATGGCCGGCATTGGGGCGGACTGCGCCTGGGGTATCGGCCGGAGAAGATGCCTTGACAGCTGCAAGCCTCAAGCTTCAAGCGGCGAGAAAAGCCGGTTCACCGCTGACTGCCCTTTCTTGAGGCTTGCAGCTTGAAGCTTGTAGCTTAAAAAACAGCATCCACCTCTCGACGGATTTCCGTGTTTTCGGGCATATTCCCTACCCTGTGCGGTGAGCCACCTGCTTTCCGACGCAACAGGACTATCCTTGGTTGATGGTCCAGCGCCGCGAAGCAGCGGTGAAACACGGAATTTTCACCAGGCAGCGTCGGTCAGACGTTCGCCACCGGGCCATTGGCTGGCAGGGAAAATAGGGTTTTCCCACAAGGCGCGACGCCTCCCGGTCGCCACTTATTTGCTCTAACTCTTTAGTCTTCCGGACTTCGAATCAATGAAGTACGGCATGCCCGTGGGAGCCATTCACCACGGGTGTCGGTGTGATCTCGGTTTTTGAGGAACTTTCATTTGGCAGTCAGCAATCTGGATATGCACGCCCTGTTCGTGCTGGGAGACCTACGCGGCAAACTGGTCAAACAGTTCCAGTCGCAATTCGTCTATATCGTCGAGCAAAGCCCCGACGGCCTGTACATGGCGGAGATCGATACCTCCGAGGCCCTCGTTGTCGACGACAAGCAGCGCCTGGAGCTGAAAGTCGGCGACCACTTCCGTGCCGCCGTCCTGCCCAGCCGTGAAGGCGGCAAGTTCGAACTGCGTTTTCGTGACATCAAGCTGACCATCTATGGGCTCGGCGAGTACGCCTTCGTCAGCATCCCGGAAGGCGAGGGCATCGTGTTCCGCGAAGGCCGTAGCGTGGTCATGGTTTTCGCCGCCCACGAGCAACTGCGCGACGGCCTGTCCAAACCGCTCAAGGCCGCCGTGGCCAAGGCGGCCAAGTGGCGCAAGGGCGAGCTGACCTTCAAGGCCAGCGAGTGAGCGGGCGCCGCGAGTTCCATGAGCGCAACCAGGCCCGCGCAGAAGCGCAGGCCCGGCGGTTGCTGGAACGCCGGGACGAATTGCGTGGGCAGTGGTTGAGCTGGGTGGCCGGTCAGCTGTACCAGCTGGAACCGGCGGAGTATGCGGCGATGGTCAGACGCGAGCTGCAACGCTTGACCGAGGGCGAGTGACGGGGTTCAGTCGCGCTGCTCGCGGCTGCTGACCTCTCCCGGCACATCCTCGCCGGCCATGCGCTTGCGGAATAGCGCGGTGCGGGCCAGCAGCAGGGTGGTCACCGGCACGGTGATCGACAGCAGGATCGGGATCAGCCAGGCATGCAGCACCGGCGTTTCCTTCAGCCCCGAGAAATACAGGATCGACGCCAGGGCCACGCACCAGGCGCCGAAGGTCGAGGCCAGTGCCGGCGGGTGCATGCGCTGGAAGAAGTCCTTCAGGCGCAGGATGCCGATGGCCCCGGTGAGGGCGAACAGGCTGCTGGCCAGGATCAACCCGGCCACGATGACTTCCAGCCAGAACGGTAATACCGGAGCGCTCATTCGATCACCTCGCCGCGCAGAAGGAACTTGGCCAGGGCGAACGAGCCGACGAAGCCGAACAGGGCGATCAGCAACGCCCCCTCGAAATAGGTATCGCTGGCGTAGCGGATACCCAGCACCAGCATCATCAGCATCCCCAGCATGTACAGGTAGTCCAGGGCCAGCACCCGGTCCTGGGCCGATGGCCCGCGGAACACCCGGACCAGGGTCAGGGCCATGGCGATGACGAAGATGAACAGGCTGGCGATGATGGCATTGGCAAGCAGACCGGTCATTCGAAGATCTCCATCAGCGGACGTTCGTAGGTGCTCTTGAAGTGCTCGATGAAGCGCGCCTCGTCATCGAGGTCGAACACGTGCAGGAGCAGGACGCTGCGGTCCAGGGCCAGCTCCGACCAGACTGTGCCGGGAATCACCGTGGTGATCATCGACAGCGCGGCCAGGCCATGGGCATCGCGCAGGTCCAGGGGAATGTGCACGAAGCGCGAGCGCGGCGGCTTGCTGCCGAGGCGCCAGACCGTGAACAGCACCTCCAGGTTGGACACCACTACGTCGGCACCGACCCGCAGGATCAGGCGCACGATGGTGCCGGGGCTGCGGATGTGCGCGCGCAACGGGCGCAGGGGTGACATAAGCAGCGGCGCGAGAATGCCCAGCAGCGCGGCGAGGATGATATTGCCGGGGCTGATCGAGAGGTTCAGCACCAGCCACAGGACGAACAGCGCCAGCGACAGCAACGGCGCGGGGAACAGTCGTTTCATGGTTGCACCTGCCCGACGCTGCCCAGGGTGGTGGGGCCGGGAATCGGTCGGGTGCCGAGCACGGCTTCGATATAGCCCGCCGGGTCCTTGAGACTGGCGGCGGTATCCTGGGCGTAGCGCATCAATGGCTCGGCCCACAGGCTGAGGACCACGCACAGGCCGAGCAGGGCGACGATAGGCACGCATTCATACAGGCGCAGCAATGGCGATGGTCGCTCCTGTGGCTTCCAGAAACGCTGCACGCCGAGGCGCACCAAGGCGATCAGCGAGGCCAGGCCGGAAAGGATCAGCAGTGCCAGCAGGGTCCAGCCGCTAGCCGATAGCGGCTGGTCAGGGACCACGCCCATGCCTTGCGGGTTGAACAGCGCGGTGATCAGGCTGAACTTGCCGACGAAGCCGGACAGCGGCGGCATGCCGATGATCAGCAGGGTACAGGCGATGAAGCTGAAGCCGAGGAAAGCCATGGTCCAGGGGATGACCTGGCCGACCACCGCCTTTTGCTCATCGTCGAGGTTGATGCCCTTGGGCGGCTGCAGGGATTCCAGCGGCGAGGGCAGGGTATCGAGGTCATCGTCCAGAGCCAGATCATTGGCCGCTCGCGAACGCTCGATCAGCTCGGCGAGTAGGAACAGCGCGCACAGGGCCAGGGTCGAACTGACCATGTAGAACAGCGCCGCCGAGGTCAGCGCGGTCTGGCCGAAGCCGATGGCCGCGAGCAGAGTGCCGGCGGAGACCAGGATGCTCAGGCTGGCCATGCGCTCCAGGCGCTGCGCGGCTAGGATCGACACCGCCGCGACGGCCAGCGTGGCCAGGCCGCCATACACCAGCCACTCTCCCCCGAAGAACGCCGAGGCGCCTGCCTGCCCGGAGAACAGCAGGGTCCATAAGCGCAGCACGGTATAGAAGCCGACCTTGGTCATGATCGCGAACAGCGCCGCCACTGGCGCGCTGGCCGAGGAGTAGGCCGGCACCAGCCAGAAGTTCAGCGGCCAGATGCCGGCCTTGGCCAGGAAGGCGATGGCCAGGATCGCCGCACCCGCATGCAGCAGGCCGCGGTCGGCCTCCGGTACCAGGGGAATCTTCATCGCCAGGTCGGCCATGTTCAGGGTGCCGGTGACCCCGTACAGCATCGCCGCGCCGATCAGGAACAGCGACGAGGCGAACAGGTTGATGGCGATGTAGTGCAGGCCGGCCTTGACCCGCGCCCGTCCCGAGCCGTGCAGCAACAGACCATAGGAAGCCGCCAGCAGCACCTCGAAGAACACGAACAGGTTGAACAGGTCGCCGGTGAGGAAGGCCCCATAGAGCCCCATCAACTGGATCTGGAACAGCGCATGGAAGCTGGCGCCGGCGCGGTCCCAGCGGGCCAGGGCGAAGAGCAGGGCGCTGGTGCCGACGATGCCGGTCAGCACCAGCATCAGCGCCGACAGGCGATCCAGCACCAGGACGATGCCGAACGGCGCCGCCCAGTTGCCCGGCAGGTAGACGCCGATGGAGGTGGCCTGCCCCTGGTCCTTGACCCACAGCAGCAGGCTGATGGCGATGCCCAGCCCGGCCAGGGTCGACAGCAGGTTGATCCGTGCCTTCAATGGCCGGCGCTTTTCGCCGAGCAACAGCAGCAGGGCCGCTGTCAGCAGCGGCAGGAGGATGGGGGCGACGATCAGTTGTTGCATACCACTCATTCCTGTGGCTCCCGTCCGTCGACGTGGTCGGTGCCGGTGAAGCCACGGGATGCCAGCAGCACCACGAGGAACAGCGCGGTCATGGCGAAGCTGATGACGATGGCGGTGAGCACCAGTGCCTGGGGCAGCGGGTCGGTGTAGTTGAGCAGGTCCTGGGGCACGCCGTCCTTGATGATCGGCTCCTTGCCGATGAACAGGCTGCCCATGCTGAAGATGAACAGGTTGACCCCGTAGGACAGCAGGCACAGGCCCATGATCACCTGGTAGGTCCGCGGCCGCAGGATCAGCCAGACCCCCGAGGCGGCGAGCACGCCGATGGCAATTGCGATGACTTCTTCCATCAGGCGACTCCTTGGCTGGCGGGTTTCGCCTGCGGGCGGTGCGCGCGCACCGACTGGTGGGCGAGGGCGGTGAGGATCAGCAGGGTCGAGCCGACCACCACGGTGAACACGCCGATGTCGAAGAACAGCGCGCTGGCCACGTGCAGGTCACCCAGCAGCGGCAGGTTCAGGTGCGCGGTGTGGGTGGTGAGGAACGGATAGCCGAAGAACAGTGCGCCGACCCCGGTGAGGGTCGCGCAGAGCAGCCCGGTGCCCATCCAGCGCAGCGGCCGCAGGCTCATCTGCGCCTCGACCCACTGTGTGCCGGCGACCATGTACTGGAGGATGAACGCAACCGACATCACCAGGCCGGCGACGAAACCGCCGCCCGGCTGGTTGTGGCCGCGCATGAACAGGTACATCGACACCAGCAGGGCCATCGGCAGCAGCAGGCGCACCAGCACCGCCGGCACCATCATGAAGCCCAGCGCAGTGTCCTCGGCGTGCCGCGGGTTGACCAGGTCGGTGACCATGTCGGGAGCCAGCGAGCGTTGTTGCGCAGGCAACTGGATGCTTTCCCGCGGCGGACGGAAGCGTCGCAGCAGGGCGAACACCGCCAGGGCCACAGCCACCAGGACGGTGATCTCGCCCAGGGTGTCGAAGCCTCGGAAATCCACCAGCATGACGTTGACCACGTTGGTGCCGCCGCCTTCCGGCATCGCCCGGCTGAGGTAGAAGGAAGAAATGAAGTTTGGCGTCGGTCGGGTCAGCATGGCATAGGACAGCACCGCCATGCCGCCACCCACCAGCACCGCCAGGACCAGATCGCGCAGGCGGCGCAGGCGTGCCCGTTCCTGGGAGCCGGCCAGCGGGGAGACACCTTCGATACGACGCGGCAACCAACGCAGGCCGAGGAGGATCAGCACCGTGGTCACCACTTCCACCACCAGCTGGGTCAGGGCCAGGTCAGGCGCGGAGAACCAGACGAAGGTGATGCAGGTCATCAGGCCGCAGATGCCGACCATGATCAGTGCGGCAAGCCGGTGGTACTTGGCCTGCCAGGCGGCGCCAATGGCGCAAGCAATGGCGATCAGCCAGAGGGTGACGAATACCCCGGAGCCCGGGATCTTCGGCCGGTCGCCCCAGCTCAGGCCGTGGAACAGCAGCGGCAGCATGCCGGCCACCAGGGCCGCGAGGACCAGCATGAACAGTTGTTTCTGCAGGCGGCGAGTGGTGAAGATGCGCGAGATCCGGCGGGCGAGGCGCATCAGCATGACCTGGCCACGCTCGAACAGGCGCTTGCCATTGAAGCGTTCGATCACCGGCGGGTAGCGGAAACGTCCGTGCTGGAACTGGGTGCGCAGCACCAGGTAGAGCAGGATGCCACCGCCCATGGCGATCAGGCTCATCATCAACGGCGCGTTCCAGCCATGCCAGACCGCCAGGCTGTATTCCGGCAGCTCGCCGCCAACCACGGGCAGCGCAGCGGCGGCCAGCAGCGGGCCGACCGAGTAGGCGGGGAAGATGCCCACCACCAGGCAGGTCAGTACCAGCAGTTCGACCGGCGCGCGCATCCAGCGCGGTGGTTCGTGCGGGGTGTGCGGCAGGTCGGTGGCGGGTGGGCCGAAGAACACGTCGACGGTGAAGCGCAGGGCGTAGGCGACGCTGAAGGTACCGGCCAGGGTGGCGATCACCGGCAGGGTCATTTCGACCCAGGCGGTAGAGCTGATGAACACGGTCTCGGCGAAGAACATCTCCTTGGACAGGAAGCCATTCATCAGCGGCACACCGGCCATCGAGGCGCTGGCCACCATGGCCAGGGTTGCGGTGAAGGGGATCAGACGGAACAGGCCGCTGAGCTTGCGGATGTCACGGGTACCGCTCTCGTGGTCGATGATGCCCGCGGCCATGAACAGCGAGGCCTTGAAGGTGGCGTGGTTGAGGATATGGAACACTGCCGCCACCGCCGCCAACGGGCTGTTGAGGCCGAGCAGCAGGGTGATCAGGCCGAGATGGCTGATGGTGGAATAGGCCAGCAGGCCCTTGAGGTCGTTCTGGAACATCGCCGCGTAGGCGCCCAGCAGCAGGGTGCAGGCGCCGGCGCCGCCGACGATCCAGAACCATTCTTCGGTGCCGGAGAGCACCGGCCAGAGCCGGGCAAGAAGGAAGACCCCGGCCTTGACCATGGTCGCCGAGTGCAGGTACGCCGAGACCGGCGTAGGCGCCGCCATTGCATGGGGCAGCCAGAAATGGAAGGGGAATTGCGCGCTCTTGCTCAGGGCGCCGAGCAGGATCAGTGGCAGCAGCACCGGGTACAGGGCGTGGCCGCGAATGGTGTCACCGGCAGCGAGGACCTTGTCCAGGTCGTAGCTGCCGACCACATGGCCGAGGATGATCACCCCCGCCAGCAGGCACAGGCCGCCGGCCCCGGTGACCATCAGCGCCATGTAGGCGCCGCGGCGGGCGTCGGCGCGGTGGTGCCAGTAGCCGATCAGCAGGAAGGAAAACAGGCTGGTCAGTTCCCAGAAGAACACGATCTGGATCAGGTTGCCGGAGAGCACCAGACCGAGCATGGCACCCATGAAGGCGAGGAAGAAGGCGAAGAAGCGCGGTACCGGGTCCTGCGGCGACATGTAGTAGCGCGCGTACAGCGACACCAGGGTGCCGATGCCCAGCACCAAAAGGGAGAACAGCCAGGCAAAGCCATCCATGCGCAGGATGACGTTGAGGCCCATGCTCGGCAGCCAGAGGATCTCCTCGCGGATGACCCCGCCATCGGCGATCTGCGGGTACAGCATGGCGACCTGCACGGTGCCGATCAGGGCGACGATGCCGGCCAGTACCGACTCCGAGTTGCGTGCGTTGTGCGGCAGCACGCCTGCCAGACAACTGCCTATGAACGGCAGAAGCAGTAGAACTATCAAGGACATAGATATCTGATCTGCGGAAATTTGTAACCGATCATACGTGCCGTCCGGGTGATCACCAACCGGCAAGCTGCCGCCGACCCCTACAAGAATTGTAAGAAAAAGCGTTTTTCTTATAACAGTTTCCGCATGACGAGCGTGCTGTTTCCTTTACAGGCCGGTGTCAGCTTCCTTCTCGTCGGCGGCGGTCAGCGCTGGCTTTTCTTCGCGTGTTCCGATCTTCAGTTCGCTGACGATCACCGCGACCACGATCAGCAGGCCGCCGATCAGGGCCAGGCCTGGCAAGCGATCACCAGCGATACGTCCGACAATCCCGGCCCATACCGGTTCACCCGCGTAGATCAGCGTAGCGCGGGTTGGCGAAACCGACTTCTGCGCCCAGTTCATCGCCACCTGGATCACCGCGCTCATGGCACCGAGGCCGATGGCGGCGCCTAGCAACAGCCAGGAGAAGTCCGGCAGGCGTTCCTGGGTTGGCACTACCAGCATGAACGACAGCGCCGAGGCAGTGGCCAGTTGCACCACGGTGACTCGGCGCACGTCCACGGAGCCTGCATAGTTGCCAATCAGGATGATTTCCGCGGCGATGGCCACGGCGCTGACCAGGGTGGCGATCTCGCCGGGGCTGAAATGCACCGCGCCGCCGCTTGGCCCGGCCAGCAGCATCAGCCCGGTGAACGCCAGGGCGATTCCGATGGCCGGCATCAGGCCGGGCCGACGGCCCAGCACCAGCCATTGCAGGATCGGCACGAAGGGCACGTACAAGGCGGTGATGAACGCCGACTGGCTGCTGCTGATGGTCTGCAGGCCAACGGTCTGCAAGCCGTAGCCGAGCATGATCGACACGCCGATCAGCACCCCGGCCTTGAGCTCGCGCGGGGTCAGCCCGGACAGCGTGCGCCAGCAGGTCAGGCCGACGAACAGCGCGGCGGCGGCGAAGCGCAGGCCGACGAAGAACATCGGGCCGCTGACGGTCATGACCTTGTGCACGATCAGGAAGGTCCCGCCCCAGAGCATGGTGATGAATACCAGCACCAGTTCCGCCTTGCTCAGGCGGAAAGTGGAAGACGCACGCACGGGGTTGTCAGTAGTCATGGCTTGCACACGTAGGAAAAGGCGACGCACAATGCGCGGCAAAAGTGGGCAGTATACTGCGCAAACCCTTTTCAGTGAGCATTTCAGTGGACAAAGATTCCAATCGCGCCTCGGTTCTCCAGCACGTCAGTCAGAACGTGCGCCGCCTGCGTCATGACGCAGGCCTGAGCCAGAGCGCCCTGGCGGAGCAGTCGGGGGTCAGCCGGCGGATGCTGGTGGCGATCGAGGCGGGCGAGAAGAACGTCAGTCTGTCGACGCTGGACTTGATCGCCGAAGCCCTCGGCGTGGCCTTCAGTGATCTGATCAAGGCCCCTGACAACCGCGACTCCAGCCGTATCAACGAGCTGGCCTGGGCCGGCGAGCACCCCGGGAGCAAGGCGGTGCTGCTGGCCAGCACCCCGGCGCGGCGCGAGGTGGAGTTGTGGGAGTGGCGCCTGGAACCCGGCGAGTTCTACCAGACCAACGCCGACCCGGAAGGCTTCAGCGAGCAGGTGTTCGTCTTCGAGGGCTGCCTGACCCTGCTGATCGACGGCGAGCCACGCCGGCTGGCGGCAGGCGAGTTCTTCACCTACGCCAGCAACCGCACCCACGGCTATCGCAACGATGGCGAGGTGGCCACGCGCTTCGTGCGCAACGTGGTGATCTGAATCAGGCGGCCAGCCAGTCCTGTGTAGAGATCACCTGCGCGTAGGCAAACGCCAGCGACGACATGTACGCCGCATGGGCCTGGGCCGCCGGGATGATGCTGCCGTTGAACTCCAGGTCGCGGGTGGCGCAGGCATCGTGCAGCACCGTGACTGCGTAGCCGAGGTCGGCGGCCGCGCGCACGGCGGCGTCGATGCACATGTGGCTCATGCTGCCGACCACCGTCACTTCACTGACACGCCGCTGCTCCAGCAGGCCTTGCAGCGGCGTGTCGAGGAAGGCGTTGACCTTGTGCTTGAGTACTACTGCCTCGTCGCCCTGCGGTGCCAGCTTCGGATGAATCTGCGCACCTTCGGAGCCGGGGGCGAAGAAGGGCGCGTCGGCCGATTCGAACTCATGCCGCACATGGATCACCAGGTCGCCCCGGGCCCGCGCCGCCGCCAGGGCTTTGGCCGCGTTGTCGGCTGCGGCGTCGGCATTGGCCAGGGTCCACTTGCCGCCGGGAAAGTAGTCGTTCTGGATGTCGATGATGATCAGGGCCTTCTGGCTCATGGTGCTTCCTCATTAAGGAGAGTGGTGACGTGGTGGTAGATAGTTATAGGCTTGCCCGGCGTCGTTGCGGATTGGCGCGACCGACAATTTGACGGGAAAAACTGACAATGAACTGCGACGGCGACTTCACCGAGATCGGCATCCTCGTCTACCCCGGCGCGCAGATGGCGGCGGTGTACGGGCTGACCGACCTGTTCAGCGTGGCCAATCGACTCGCCGCCGACCTCGGCATGGCTCAGCGTGCGCCGCTGCGGGTCTGTCATTGGCAGGACTGCGATGGTGTGTTGCGGGTCAGTCATGACAGCCACCAGCGCGACAGCTTCCAGCCGCAGGTGATGATCGTGCCGCCGAGCCTGAGCCAGGAGCCCACGGCCGAGCTGCTGGAGCGTTATCGCCAGCAACTGCGCGACTGGCACGGCGATGGCGCCTTGCTGGTGTCGGTCTGCGTCGGGGTGTTCTTCATCGCCGCCAGTGGCGTGCTGGACGGGCGCTCGGCGACTACCCACTGGAACTTCGCCCAGTCACTGGCCGAGCGTTTTCCGCAGGTGCGGGTCGAGGCCAACCTGCCGCTGCTGGAAGATGGCGACGTGATCACCAGTGCAGGGTTGATGGCCTGGACCGAGGTGGGGCTGAAACTGGTTGAACGTTTTCTGGGCCAGACCCTGGCCACCGAGACTGCACGCTTTCTCGCGGTAGAGCCGGTGCAGGTGAAACCGGCCGGGAGCAGCTTCAGTCCGCGCCTGGACCATGGCGACGAGGCGGTGCTGAAGGTCCAGCACTGGTTGCAGAGCACCGGGGCGCGAGAGGTGAGCGTGCCGATGATGGCGGAGTGCGCGGGGCTTGAGGAAAGGACCTTCCTGCGGCGTTTTCGCAGTGCCACCGGGTTGAAACCGACCGAGTACTGCCAGCAGGTACGGGTCGGGCGAGCGTGTCGGATGCTGGAGTTCACCCGGCGCAGCATCGACCAGATCGCCTGGGGGGTTGGGTATCAGGATCCGGGGGCGTTCAGGAAGGTATTCCACAAGGTTACCGGGTTGGCGCCGAGTGATTATCGGCGGCAGGTGACCGGGCAGTGATGGTGTTATTGCCCGCGAAGAGGTGTCATGAATACCAAGGCGAATGATGCGGATAACGATCCAGCCGCGCCCCGATCACCATCTCGCTGACCCACGCCGTCAACAGCGCACTGTAGGCCTTCTGGCTACGGTCGCTGGACAACGCATGGTCCGCGCCATCGACGATTCGGTGAGTCAACGAATGGGCGCAGCCGAACGCCGAGCGGTAGCTCATCAGCGTGGTATGGGGCACGTAGTCATCGGTTTCCGACTCTACCAGCAGTACGTCGCCAGCGAACTCCGCGCACGCGGCCAGGGCGCGGTTGTCGCCGGGACCGAGGGTCATCAGGCGGTACTGTGACAGGCGCTGGCGGTCCAGTGCCTGCTTGGGCAGGCTCCATTCATCGTCCCAGTACAACGCCGGCACTCGCAGCGCCAGCCATTTTACCGGGCGCTGGCGGGTCAGCAGGGTGGCGAGGTAGCCGCCGTAGCTGCTGCCGATGACGGCGATGGAGCTAGTGTCCACGGCGGGATGGCTGACCAGCCGGTCATAGGCGGCCAGCAAATCGGCGAGGTTTTGCTCGCGGGTCACGCTGCGCCGCTGGCTTTCGGTTTTCTCATGGCCGCGCAGATCGAAGGTCATGCACACGCAGCCTAGCCCGGTGATGTGCTTGGCTCGCGCCAGGTCGCGTTGCTGACTGCCGCCCCAGCCATGCACGAAGAGAATCCCTGGCACCTTGGGGCTTGGGCTGAGCAGGGTGCCGGCGATGCTTTCGCCATCGACGAGAATGTCGAGGTTTTCGCTATGGATGGTCATAGTCGCGGATCCTCGCATATTTGCAGATTTGTCCGACCTCACTGTCGTCCCCTTCGTAGAAAAGCGTGGCGTCGGTGGGCAGCAAGGCGTCACCGAATACCTCATGGGTGGAGGCACGGACTCGGCGCAGGGCAGGCTCCTCGGCAAAGGCATGCAAGGCCAGCAGTTCGGCACTGCTGGCCCCGCCGATTCGCCAGGATTGTTCCAGCACGCCGCTGACCATATGCCCTGCGGCACTGACGCCGCGGGCTACGTCGTAGTTGCGGCGGGAGGCGAGAAAGCCGGGAAAGACGTCGAGCGCAGCTTGCTCGTAGCGACATGCCTGGGTAATGGCCAGGCGCAGCGGGTCTTCCAGTTCCAATTGCAGCAGTTCGTCATAGCCACCGCGGACCAGCACCAGGTCAGAGCCGCCGTACACCGACTCACCCTGGTTATTGCAGGTCAGTTGCTGCACGCCGTAGTAGCTGCAGGTTATGCCGGCCACCAGGGCCTGGCCGACGCTGTAGGTTTCGACTTTGTCGAGGTTCTCTTCCAGTACCAGGCCCCACAGGGCCAGTTCGTCCGGGTCCATTTGGCGTAGTGCGGTTTCCAGTTCCGTGACGGTGGCGATTACTGTCTGCCCGCGTCCCCCGGTGGCCCGAACCGGCTTCAGGCGCAATGAGCCATCGCTCAGAAGGAGGGGGGCAGCGGCGAGGGCGTCGTCGGCACTGAATACCGTATAACCCTTGAGCAGGGCGTCACTGGCGCGACGGGCAAATTCGTCGGTCCAGCCCAAGGGGAAGGTGGCGCCTGCGGGCAACGGATGGGAAATCGCCTTGGTCGCCATGTACGGGTGCGCAACCAGCCCGCCGAAGAAATCGTTGACCGAGGTGATGCCCTGCGGCCTTTGTTGTTGCGTGTCGATCAGTGTAGTGGTGGGCAGGTAATAGAGGTTGTCGTGCTCGCCCGTGGGTTGCTCCACCACTTCGGTGAGTAACAGGGCCGCCAAGTGTTCGGCCAGCTTGCGGTACACGGCACGTTCATGGTCGGGCGTGTGTTCCCGGGTATCGAGCAACAGCACGCCGTGCTTGTGATCGGTCCGACGGGGCATGGTCGGCGCTCCGTGACTAGGGGTTATCTGTTCTGAAGTGCGAGAGGGTATGGAAGTTCAGGGGAAGCGAGTTTTATGGGTTAAAAGTTATATAAATATGAAAATTAATAATTATTGGTTCTATGTTGTTTCAGGCACTATCACTCAAGGAATCGGGAAGCGTCGTGCTTTCCGGGGCGACAACTGCCAGAGAGCCTTGAACCATGGAAAGCCTACCGCTGTATTTCGACTATGCCGCTACGACACCCGTCGACGAGCGTGTCATCGAGGTGATGGTCAGGTGCCTGGGTGCTGCCGGTAATTTCGGTAACCCGGCATCCAGCTCGCATCGCTATGGCCAGCAGGCGCGCCAGGCGGTGGAGCGGGCACGCTCTCAGGTCGCGGCACTTGTGGGGGCCCGCGCCGAGCAGGTTGTCTGGACCTCGGGCGCCACCGAATCCAACAATCTCGCCCTCAAGGGGCTGGCCCAAGGCCGCAACGGCGGACACATCATCACCAGCCGCATCGAGCACAAGGCCGTTCTAGATACTGCGCGGCAATTGCAGGACGCTGGTTTCGAAGTCACCTACCTGTCTCCGGACAGCCAGGGCCTGATCACCCCGCAAGCAGTGACGGCGGCCCTGCGGCCCGACACCTTCCTGGTCTCGCTGATGCTGGTGAACAACGAACTCGGCACGCTGACCGATGTCCGTCGCATCGGCGAGATCGTCCGTGGCCACGGCGCGCTGTTGCATGTGGATGCGGCGCAGGCGGCGGGCAAGGTGGACATCGACCTGCAATCCTGGCCGGTGGACGTGGTGTCGTTCTCGGCGCACAAGGTCTATGGGCCTAAAGGAATTGGTGCGCTTTACGTCGGTGAGCGGGCCCGGCCACTGCTGCAGGCGCAGATCCATGGTGGTGGTCATGAAGGCGGTCTGCGTTCCGGCACCCTGGCGACCCATCAGATCGTGGCGATGGGCGCGGCATTCGCCCTGGCGAGCGAGGTACAGCAGGAGGAGTTGGAGAGGATCCGATATTTGCGTGAGCGTTTTCTTACAAGGCTGCGGGACATTTCCGGTCTCCTGTTAAACGGCAGCCCCGGGGAGTCCATTCCACACACCCTCAGCCTGACCTTCAGCGGCGATCCGCTGGACCTTTCCGCGCTTGCCGCGACCCTGGCGTTTTCTTCCACTTCAGCTTGCAATTCCGGGAGTAGTGCGCCCTCCCATGTCCTCTTGGCACTGGGCCATGACGACTACCTGGCAGGGCAGACCATCCGTCTCAGCCTCGGGCGTTTGACCCGCGTGTCGGACGTCGACCACGCTGTCGCCGCCATCCGTGCAGCACTGCGCCCCGCGCCGTTCTGGGGTGTTGCCCGGGGCTGAGGCCTGCTCCATTATCAGCGGCCTGTGATACGAGGCCGTGGTGATGAAAGGAGCAAGCATGAACAGTCAGCCGACAACGCAGGATGCGATCAGGAGTCGTGTGGCGCAGGTGCGCCAGGTGATGCGCAACGAAGGGGTCGATGCACTGCTGGTGCCTTCCGCCGATCCTCATCTGTCCGAGTACCTGCCGGGTTACTGGCAGGGCCGGCGATGGCTTTCCGGTTTTCAGGGGTCGGTCGGCACGCTGGTGCTGACGGCAGATTTCGCCGGCCTCTGGGCCGATAGTCGCTACTGGGAACAGGCCGGGCAGGAGCTGGCCGGCACGGGCATCGAACTGGTCAAGCTGCAACCGGGTCGCCCCGGTCCTCTGGACTGGCTGGTGGACAATGTCGCTGCCGGTGGAGCTGTGGCGGCGGATGGCGCGGTGATGGCCCTTGCCTCGACGCGGCAACTGGAAGAGCGCCTGCAGGCACGTAATGTGCGCTTGTTGCTGGACAAGGATCTGCTGCAACAGGTGTGGAACGACCGTCCCGCCCTACCGGACAATCCGGTGTATGCGCATCTGCCGCCGCATGCCACGACGAGTCGTGGGGAAAAGCTGGCGAACCTGCGCCAGTCCTTGGCCGGGCGGAACGCTGACTGGCATTTCATCGCCACCGTCGACGATATCGCCTGGCTGTTCAATCTGCGTGGCAGCGACGTGTCGTATAACCCGGTATTCATATCCTTTGCCTTGATCGGCAAGGAGACGGCGACGCTGTTCGTGGCCGAAAGCAAGGTGGATGAAGAGTTGCGCCGGATGCTTGCCGCCGATGGTGTCGACCTGCGCGATTACCGTGAGGTATCCGCTGGACTCGCCGGGATCGCCACGGGCAGTAACCTGATGGTGGATCCGGCCAAAGTCACCAGTGGTCTGCTCGCCAACCTGCGGGACGGGGTTCGCCTGCTGGAGGGCATCAACCCGACCACTCTGGCCAAGTCGCGCAAGAGCGAGGCAGACCTGCAGCATATTCGGCGTACCATGGAGCAGGATGGTGCTGCGCTGTGCGAGTTCTTCGCCTGGTTCGAGACCGCGCAGGGCACGACGGGCGTGACCGAGCTCGATGTCGACGAGCAACTGACTGCAGCACGTGCGCGGCGACCGGGGTTCGTCTCGCTGAGCTTTGCCACCATCGCCGCCTTCAATGCCAATGGTGCCATGCCTCATTACCACGCGACGCCGGCATCCTTCGCACGCATTGAAGGAGACGGCCTTCTGTTGATCGATTCCGGAGGGCAATACCTGGGTGGCACTACCGATATCACCCGTATGGTCCCGATCGGTATGCCAACCCACGAGCAGAAGGCGGATTGCACGCGTGTCCTGAAGGGCATGATCGCCTTGTCACGGGCTAAGTTTCCGCGGGGGATTCTCTCGCCCTTGCTCGATGCCATCGCGCGTGCGCCATTGTGGGCAGATCAGGTTGACTATGGGCATGGCACCGGGCATGGCGTTGGCTATTTCATGAATGTCCATGAAGGTCCGCAGAGCATTGCCTACCAGGCCGCCGCAGTGCCACACACGGCGATGCAGACGGGCATGATCACTTCGATCGAACCGGGTACCTATCGTCCGGGGCAGTGGGGTGTACGCATCGAGAACCTGGTGATCAACCGGGATTCGGGCAAGAGTGGTTTTGGCGATTTCCTTGAGTTCGAGACGCTGACGCTGTGCCCGATCGATACCCGATGTCTATTGATTGATCAGCTAGGCTGCGAGGAGGCTGCCTGGCTCGATGCTTATCATGAGCAAGTGCGGCGACGCCTGGAGCCACTGGTGGAGGGACCGGCGCTGGCGTGGCTGCGAGAGCGAACGCAAGCGATTGGCTGAATGGAACGAGAAGGGCAACCCGTAGGTTGCCCTTTCTTATTTGCAGATGACGATCATGCTACGGCTGGTGTAGCCGGCCGGATTGATGCCGAAGGGGTAATCGCCCGGCTCTTCGTCGTTGTCACCGGACTTGGCTATGACCCTGTAGCCTTTGGCGCCACAGGAGGTTTCCGCTTTGCTGTAGCACTTGTTCCAGGAAGAGGACAGGCCGGAGCAGTTGATGTGCAGCCCTTTCTTGCCGCGCTTGACTTCCTCTTTGGCGATCGCTGTACAACCGGCGACTGCCAGGATAGCTAGGATGAGCAAAATTCGTTTCATTCCTGTCCTTAACGCTTGCGCGGGTCTGCGCCCGTGTTCGTTCTTGTGCGCACCTTCCTGATGCTTGTTCGTCCCTGCGTCGATTGGAAAATTCAAAATAAAACAGTGGTACAGCTTAAACAGGGTAGACGGCGATGCACAATCTTTTGCGTTACTTTAAATGAAAGTATTTCTCAATCAGTCGGCGGCGATCGGTGGTGGGGTTTCCTTGCGCATGGACAGGGTTGCGCCCACCGACGCAGTGATGATCGCGGCGATCGCTAGCCATTGTGCCGGGCTCAGTACTTCATTGAGGAACAATAGGCCGGAAAGCGCGCCGAAGGCAGGTTCGATGCTCATCAGGGTGCCGAAGGTGCGCGCGGGCAAGCGGGTCAGGGCCACCATCTCCAGGCTGTAGGGCAGCGCGGTGGACAAAACCGCCACGCCAAGGGCGATTGGTATTAGGGCGGGATTGAGCAGCGCGCTGCCGGCCTGGACGATGCCGATGGGGGCGACGAGCAGTGCAGCGATGACCACGCCCAAGGCAGCGGTCTGAATGCCGTTCTCAGCGCCGGCCTTCTGACCATAAAGGATGTACAGCGCCCAGCAGACCCCGGCACTCAGTGCGTATCCGGCGCCGATCGGGTCGATACCCTTGCTGGTCTCGCCTATCGGGATCAGGAGCAGCAGGCCGGCGATGGCCAGGCCTATCCACAAGAAGTCGACCGGGCGCCGCGAGGCATAGAGAGCCACTGCCAGGGGGCCGGTGAACTCCAGGGCGACGGCTATGCCGAGGGGGACTGTCTGTAGCGACATATAGAAGAGGAAGTTCATGCCGCCCAGTGCCGCGCCGTAGATAATCACCGTCTTCAG
>NZ_CM182011.1:2522500-6267500 GCF_059379395.1 Pseudomonas sp. Con_6
CACCAATTAAGTTACACCGCCTCAGTCTGGGGCCATAGCTCAGCTGGGAGAGCGCCTGCCTTGCACGCAGGAGGTCAGCGGTTCGATCCCGCTTGGCTCCACCATAATCTGCATCCTGTTGAAAGCTTAGAAATGAGCATTCGGTTCGAATGTTGATTTCTAGTCTTTATAGACTGGTCCGTTCTTTAAAAATTTGGGTATGTGATAGAAATAGACTGAACGACACTTTCACTGGTGTTGATTCAGGCTAAGGTAAAATTTGTGAGTGACTCTTAAGAGTTTTGCAAATTTTCGGCGAATGTCGTCTTCACAGTATAACCAGATTGCTTGGGGTTATATGGTCAAGTGAAGAAGCGCATACGGTGGATGCCTTGGCAGTCAGAGGCGATGAAAGACGTGGTAGCCTGCGATAAGCTCCGGGGAGTCGGCAAACAGACTTTGATCCGGAGATCTCTGAATGGGGGAACCCACTCAGCACAAGCTGAGTATCTTGCACTGAATACATAGGTGCAAGAGGCGAACCAGGGGAACTGAAACATCTAAGTACCCTGAGGAAAAGAAATCAACCGAGATTCCCTTAGTAGTGGCGAGCGAACGGGGACTAGCCCTTAAGTTGATTTGAGATTAGTGGAAGGCTCTGGAAAGTGCCGCCATAGTGGGTGATAGCCCCGTACACGAAAATCTCTTGTCAATGAAATCGAGTAGGACGGAGCACGAGAAACTTTGTCTGAATATGGGGGGACCATCCTCCAAGGCTAAATACTACTGACTGACCGATAGTGAACCAGTACCGTGAGGGAAAGGCGAAAAGAACCCCGGAGAGGGGAGTGAAATAGAACCTGAAACCGTATGCGTACAAGCAGTGGGAGCCTACTTTGTTAGGTGACTGCGTACCTTTTGTATAATGGGTCAGCGACTTATATTCAGTGGCGAGCTTAACCGAATAGGGGAGGCGTAGCGAAAGCGAGTCTTAATAGGGCGCTTAGTCGCTGGGTATAGACCCGAAACCGGGCGATCTATCCATGGGCAGGTTGAAGGTTAGGTAACACTGACTGGAGGACCGAACCGACTACCGTTGAAAAGTTAGCGGATGACCTGTGGATCGGAGTGAAAGGCTAATCAAGCTCGGAGATAGCTGGTTCTCCTCGAAAGCTATTTAGGTAGCGCCTCATGTATCACTGTAGGGGGTAGAGCACTGTTTCGGCTAGGGGGTCATCCCGACTTACCAAACCGATGCAAACTCCGAATACCTACAAGTGCCGAGCATGGGAGACACACGGCGGGTGCTAACGTCCGTCGTGAAAAGGGAAACAACCCAGACCGTCAGCTAAGGTCCCAAAGTCATGGTTAAGTGGGAAACGATGTGGGAAGGCTTAGACAGCTAGGAGGTTGGCTTAGAAGCAGCCACCCTTTAAAGAAAGCGTAATAGCTCACTAGTCGAGTCGGCCTGCGCGGAAGATGTAACGGGGCTCAAACCATGCACCGAAGCTACGGGTATCACTTAGGTGATGCGGTAGAGGAGCGTTCTGTAAGCCTGTGAAGGTGAGTTGAGAAGCTTGCTGGAGGTATCAGAAGTGCGAATGCTGACATGAGTAACGACAATGGGAGTGAAAAACTCCCACGCCGAAAGACCAAGGTTTCCTGCGCAACGTTAATCGACGCAGGGTTAGTCGGTCCCTAAGGCGAGGCTGAAAAGCGTAGTCGATGGAAAACAGGTTAATATTCCTGTACTTCCGGTTATTGCGATGGAGGGACGGAGAAGGCTAGGCCAGCTTGGCGTTGGTTGTCCAAGTTTAAGGTGGTAGGCTGGAATCTTAGGTAAATCCGGGATTTCAAGGCCGAGAGCTGATGACGAGTTGCCTTTAGGCGACGAAGTGGTTGATGCCATGCTTCCAAGAAAAGCTTCTAAGCTTCAGATAACCGGGAACCGTACCCCAAACCGACACAGGTGGTTGGGTAGAGAATACCAAGGCGCTTGAGAGAACTCGGGTGAAGGAACTAGGCAAAATGGCACCGTAACTTCGGGAGAAGGTGCGCCGGCGAGGGTGAAGGACTTGCTCCGTAAGCCCATGCCGGTCGAAGATACCAGGCCGCTGCGACTGTTTATTAAAAACACAGCACTCTGCAAACACGAAAGTGGACGTATAGGGTGTGACGCCTGCCCGGTGCCGGAAGGTTAATTGATGGGGTTAGCTAACGCGAAGCTCTTGATCGAAGCCCCGGTAAACGGCGGCCGTAACTATAACGGTCCTAAGGTAGCGAAATTCCTTGTCGGGTAAGTTCCGACCTGCACGAATGGCGTAACGATGGCGGCGCTGTCTCCACCCGAGACTCAGTGAAATTGAAATCGCTGTGAAGATGCAGTGTATCCGCGGCTAGACGGAAAGACCCCGTGAACCTTTACTATAGCTTTGCACTGGACTTTGAATTTGCTTGTGTAGGATAGGTGGGAGGCTTTGAAGCGTGGACGCCAGTTCGCGTGGAGCCATCCTTGAAATACCACCCTGGCAACTTTGAGGTTCTAACTCAGGTCCGTTATCCGGATCGAGGACAGTGTATGGTGGGTAGTTTGACTGGGGCGGTCTCCTCCTAAAGAGTAACGGAGGAGTACGAAGGTGCGCTCAGACCGGTCGGAAATCGGTCGTAGAGTATAAAGGCAAAAGCGCGCTTGACTGCGAGACAGACACGTCGAGCAGGTACGAAAGTAGGTCTTAGTGATCCGGTGGTTCTGTATGGAAGGGCCATCGCTCAACGGATAAAAGGTACTCCGGGGATAACAGGCTGATACCGCCCAAGAGTTCATATCGACGGCGGTGTTTGGCACCTCGATGTCGGCTCATCACATCCTGGGGCTGAAGCCGGTCCCAAGGGTATGGCTGTTCGCCATTTAAAGTGGTACGCGAGCTGGGTTTAGAACGTCGTGAGACAGTTCGGTCCCTATCTGCCGTGGACGTTTGAGATTTGAGAGGGGCTGCTCCTAGTACGAGAGGACCGGAGTGGACGAACCTCTGGTGTTCCGGTTGTCACGCCAGTGGCATTGCCGGGTAGCTATGTTCGGAAGAGATAACCGCTGAAAGCATCTAAGCGGGAAACTTGCCTCAAGATGAGATCTCACTGGAGCCTTGAGCTCCCTGAAGGGCCGTCGAAGACTACGACGTTGATAGGTTGGGTGTGTAAGCGCTGTGAGGCGTTGAGCTAACCAATACTAATTGCCCGTGAGGCTTGACCATATAACACCCAAGCAATTTGAGTGAGGCCGGAAGGCGCGCCAGATTGCGGTGTTGTGAAGACGAAATGACCGAAAGTTTGCGACTCACACATCACATACCCGATTTGTCGTAGCGTTGAAAGACGAGACGACAGCCAGAATTTCTTGACGACCATAGAGCGTTGGAACCACCTGATCCCATCCCGAACTCAGCAGTGAAACGACGCATCGCCGATGGTAGTGTGGAGCTTCTCCATGTGAGAGTAGGTCATCGTCAAGATTAAATTCCGAAACCCCTATCTGCTAATGCAGGTAGGGGTTTTGTTTTTTTGGGGAAAAAAGCTCGGCGTGAGACTTTGATCGATTTCCATTTGTGCCAAATCAGCGGCTGCCGGTTTCTATGCAATCAGCGTGTCGAGAGACCCTGCGTGCAGGTGTCCTGACAGCGACCATGGCCGTTTCCGTAGCGTGTTCCAGCTCAAGTACGCCGAGGAAGTGCAAATTGGGGATCTCTCATCGTCAGTGCTGGTTTGCCAGGACGCCTGCACGACGTCCGGCACCGCGATGGTTTTACTTAAAGGAATAGTGTTTCGAACGCGGCAAGCTGGATGCGTTCGTGCATGAAATGGTAGGTAACACTGTGTTCTTCGGCTTGGGGGCGGGCTTCAACGGTGGTAAAGCCCTTAGTCAGTTCGATTGCCTGACGAAGCACCGTAGCGCGTATCCACGGATCGAAGAATGCGTAGATGGCGCGGTAAAGTGATTTTGCGTGGATAGCTTTGCTATCCAGTCCGAACCTCAATGCTGGCAACCAGGCGGGGTGGATCACGTCTCCGTCATCGATGCCGGGCGCCATGTAGAAGCAGGTCGCCGATGTGCAGCCTTTCATCAACTGCGACCAGAGGGCGCAATCGGCACCACGCACTTCTGGCAGAAAGCCTGGATGCACATGAATGAACTTCAGGTGTTGCAACTCCAGCAAGCGTGCCGGCACGATACCGCCACCTGTGAAGAGGATCTGAGTTTCGGCCAGTGCTGTCAGTCGCTGATAAAGACGTTCATCGCTCAGGTCATCCACCAGCAATGGCTCAACGTCTGGGGAGTATTCGCGCAGGTCATGCAAGGCAAGAGCATCGTCGATGGCTTTCGGGGTAACACCGAACACGCCTTCTACTTCATTGCGAATGCAGCGATACAGAAACGTTTCGGTACGCTGGAGAACGTTGGACCAGTAATGGATGCTTTTTCGCTGCCTGGACTCTGCATAGGCCAGACGCATCGCTCCAGGTAAGAGTCGCCCTACAGGTTTTTTACTTGCAAGGTCTCGGGCGGAGATTAACTGGATGATTTTTTCCGGCTTCAGTCCCATGTCTTTAAGGGTCGCCAGGTAGGCGCGGGCGATAGGTCCTTCCCAGAACAACACAGTAATCGGGATGATGCCTTCGTTCGGAGCGGTAGTGGTGCTCTGGCGAGTCGCAGCAGGAGCCCCGTCACAAGTGTATTGTTCGAAAAGTGCTTGGGTGTAATGCTGCACCAAGGAATCCAGTTCCCCATAGTCCTCTATCTTTCGAGCCTTCAGTGAGTCCAGCAGCTTGAGTACGGCGTTGATCCGCTTGATTGCGCTGGAAAACTCCTGCGCTTGTAGCAGGCGTTTCATGTCCTTCAGCAGCAGTAGTAGCGCGAGTGCCGACGGCTCGGCTGCCAGGACATTGGTGCTGGCCCTTCCACCGCTGGCGAGGTAGCTGTCATAGAGGCAGCGTGAGATTTCCACGCGTCGAGAAAGAAAGGCCAGCAGTTCGAAATCCTCTATAGCCCACTCGGAGCGGCGTGCGCAGGCAATCACCTTCGCTTGCGTGTCGAAGTAAGTACCCTCGATCGGAGTCGTAGCTGCGCTGGGGAGATAGCGGCTGATATAGCTGTCGATCATTTTGCTTCAGGCCTTGGCTATTTTCTGATGAACAACCTGGAGGATGTTGGCGATGGTCCAGTACAGCACCATCCCGGACGGGAACGAGTAGAACAGCACGAAGAACCCGAGACCCATCAAGCTGGACGAAATGGCCTGCCGGGTTGCTGACTGGCCGTCGGGCACCGAAGCCAGCTTGATACTCAGCAGAGTGGTGAAGGCCATCAGCACCGGCAGAAGATTGAAATATGCGCCGAACAAAGGCAGGTCTACGCCAAGAGGGAAGAGTTGGTCGGGTTCGGCAAGCGTCCTGATCCACAGGAATGATGCATCGCGCAGTTCGAAGGTCTGTCCAAGCAAGTGGAACAGGGCGACGAACACGGGTACTTGAACCAAGACGATGAGCAAAGGCTTCAGACCGGCCAGCGGGCTGACCTGATGACTTTCGTAAAGCTGGAGGATGCGCTCGCTTTGTTCGCCCCCCTTGTAGTTTCTGCGGATTTCTTGAAGCTCGGGCTGGATTCGAGCCTGGATGGCTGCGAACTTTTTCTGCGAAGAGATGGTTTTCTTCGCCATGGGATACATGACGAGGCGAATCAGGAACGCCAGCAGGATGATGGATACCCCCCAACTGCCGACGAAGTGCTGGATGAACGTCAGTACATGCATGATGCCCAGGGTCAGTCCGCGCATCCAGTTCCACAGGCTTGAAAACAGGAGGCCGCCAAGGTCGGGTTCGCTGCTGATGAGTGCCTCGTAGGCTTTGCCTCCGCCGAACACGTTCCACTGGAAACGTTGCGGCGAGCTCGTCGCGCTGACAGGCAGGCGGATGCTGATAGAGGTGAGGAAGGAGGCAATCGGGGTTTCTTCTT
The DNA here is from genome assembly GCF_059379395.1 of Pseudomonas sp. Con_6. NCBI lineage: Bacteria > Pseudomonadati > Pseudomonadota > Gammaproteobacteria > Pseudomonadales > Pseudomonadaceae > Pseudomonas > Pseudomonas sp. Con_6. The sequence continues at coordinate 2,528,487 of NZ_CM182011.1, forward strand.
CAGTCAACTGCGGCGCGCTGGCCTGCCAGGGTGCACCTCTGGCGTTATCGTTTGCGGCGCTGAGGATCATGGCCAGGTAGCGGCTCTGCAGGCCTGCCCAGGCGATATGGGGAGCTTGCGCGGAGGTGAAGCTCAGGACTTCTGCATCGCCCAGTCGATGAGTCTGTACACCGTCGCTGTCACGATAGGCCAGTTCCGTGAACGAATAGATGCTCTGGCCCATGCCAAGACCACGCGCGGGAACCTCACCGACGCCGGGTCCGACCTGAAGTTCAAGCAGGCTGTCTCTGCCAGCCTCGGCATTTTCCAGTTGCAACTCGACCGTAAGATCGGCCCGCCAGGCTTGTTCTCGCAGATGCCAGGTCTTGATCAGGGTAAAGGGTTGCCCTGGGTGTTCCAGCGCCAAAACTACCGTGTCCGAAGACCTTGAGCGTACTTGCCAGCCACCGGCCAATGTTTCCCACTCGTGCAGGTCCTTGCCGGCAAGTTTGCCAGTCAGGGCAAAAAGATGCCCATCGGCTGCCGCCATGTCCTGTATCTGTCCAGTGTGGTCGTGCAGTTGCGGCAGGCGCCATTGCTGCACGCTGGCGTCTGTGAGGTCGAAATGCAGGTCGAGACTGGCGTTGCCAAGGGTAACAGGCGTTGAGGCCGAAGCACCTGTCACGGGCAGGCACAGGAGGAGAAGCCATCCCAGCCATCGCGCCGGACTGGAGGTCTTGAACTTGAACATAAAGGGCTATCGACTCGGATCAGCGCCATGCTGAAAGGAAGGATGGAACAACGTCAGGCATCCATGCCCTGAGAAACTGTCCACTATGCCAGGAAGGCCTGGAGGACAGGCGCCGCCGACTCACTTCTTGTCGGCGTGCTCTTCTTTTTTCGCGACGTCTTTGCGAAGGCCGAGCAGGCGCAGCAAGCGATGCCAATAGAGCTTGAGAACCATGGCGACTGCAGCCAAAGCGCCCAAGATGCCTTGCAGCATGGCGCTACCAGTGCCCGGATCGAGGTAGGCGAATGCGTTGATCGGCAGGAGGATCAAGCAGGCCAGGGCAATCAGTGAAAAGTTGTTTTTATGCATGGAAGCGCTCCTTATCTATTTACGAGTGATGCCAGGTAGGCTGCGGCAATATCGCCGCTCCTGCCCGGATTGAAAATCCAGCGTTGGCGCGCCTCGCGCAGTGTTATCTGCCACTGCTGAGCGTCGCTGGCCATGTTTCTGGCGATGCTGCCCAGGTTGGCTAATTGATTCGTTGGCACGACGACACCCAACTGTTCGCGTACCTGTACCTCTATCGGCTCTATCTCCAGCCTGCTGTAGTCGGGGTTGAGAATTTTGCGTGGGACGTCGACGAAGATGACCGGGCGTTCGAGGCCGAAGGCAAATTCCAGCGCTGCACCGGACCAGTCGCTGATCATGAGGTCCGACTCCAGCAGTGAGGCGTGGCCGTCGCTGTCTTCATCCAGGCGAAACCGTGGCTCGTTCTGATAGTGGCGTGCAATGTCGTCGAGCGCTGCCCCGGCGAACTTGCGGGTACGTGGGTGTGGTCGAAGAGTCACGCGCAAACCGGCATCGATCAGTGGCGATATCGCAGCGATTCCATGCTGTTCGATCAAGCCATTGGCTCCCCATGTCGGCGCTACCAGGACCTGGACGGGAACCCCGATTTTGCACTTGGGGGCCTGCTTGCCACGTTCGATGATCGTATCCAGACGACCGTAGCCATGCTCCACCAGATTTTTTGCCGGCAGACCAAGCAGTCGTTCGCGGGCCCTGGTTTCCGCGACATGATGTGGGCCCACGCACAGCACTGAATCGAAATGATCGAATGCCGCCGCGCGGTAGATCATGTGAGTGCTGACGATGGAATGATGCAGGTAGCTGTAATGCACGGGAAACGGCGAGCGCTTGATATGAAAGCTCTGCAGGTCAGGCATGGTCATCAGCAGGACATCGACGTCCAAGGTGGAGAAAAACAGCGTGCGCATGCTGCCTTCGCCGATGTAGTAGCTTTGCATGCCGGCCGGAGGAGCGCACAGCAGCGGATCGTCGGCTGCCGACGTAACGTAGAGAACCGGCAGGTCGAACCTGTGCTGCAGCGCCTGGAACACGGGTTCGAACCAAGACCAGTAACCTTTGCCCTCTGAATAGAACACGATCTTCCGTTGCGCCCGGGGTACACGCTTGAATGCCCGCAGTCCGGTCCATTCGTGCTGCAGTCTGCGAAGTGCGGCAAGCATGCTCAGGCCTCGAGTTGAATGAACGAGTCCAATTGTCCGCTGCGCAGCATCTCGTGGTACTGATCCAGGTCTTCGACCGTATCGACTTCCAGCCAGCCGTTGTCGGTAAAGGCAGCGCGGGCGGTCCAGCCGCTGTCGATCAGGCTTTGCAGGAAGGTGGTCATATACATGTTGTCGAAGTCCTTGCCGTCACGCATGACGTTCCGATCCATCTGGTGCCAGGCTTGGCGGAAAGCCGCCACGTGGTCGCCGCGAATTTTGATCAGCCCCATGTATTGACCCTGAACTTCACTGTAATCCTTGGGTTTCCTGCCCAGTTCCACGATGCAGTCATTGTTGTCCAGCTTCAGCGTTTCGGCGTCCGCCAAGGGGTCTTCCATGCGGATTTCCCAGAACCGGCGCCATTCCCGATCGATGGCAATCGCCAATGGCGCATCGGTTGCCAGCAGGCTCTCCAGGACCGACGGTTGATAGATGATGTCACCATAGGCGATCAGAAGGTCTTGGCCTTCTACCATTCGGGCTTCAGCACAGAACAGCGTGGATACCATGTTGGTTTCGGCGAAGCGTGGATTGAGTACGACGTCGACACCCTGGTCCAGCAGGCGATCGGCACGATAACCGGCAATCAGGGTGATGTCGCTCAGTCCCTTGGCCCGCAGCACATCCAGTTGACGATGGAGTAGTGGGCGGCCTTGCAGTTCAACCAGGCACTTCGGACGGTCGTCGGTATAAGGGCGCAGGCGAGTGCCTTGTCCGGCCGCCAGGATGATTACGTGCATGATTGGTCCTTGCTTGAAAATAAATGGCGAATCAGGAAGACATCCTGCTCGGCGCAGGGGGACGGGCGCTCGGGGTGCCACATGAGGCCGATCCAGGGCAATGTTTCATGAATGAAAGCTTCGATGCTTCCATCGCCGGCCTGGACCATCGGGCGCAGGCTGGTTGCCAGTCCATCGCGCGCGATACCCCAGCTGTGGAAGCTGTTGGCCTCGTTGTAGCGATCGAATCGTCGATCTTCGGTCAAGGGGGAAACCGGGTGCAGCCCCCCGGCATGTCCGCTCAATGGCATCAGCTGCCCGCCGAGGAAATGATTGAGCATCTGCATGCCACGGCATACCGCCAGGACCGGCAGTTGGCTGGCGCTGGCCACGGCCAGCAGGCTCGTTTCGGTTCGGTCGCGTTCTGGCGAGGCGTTGCTTGCACCTGGCAGGTGGCAAAGATCATTGCCACCACTGAGAATCAGGCCGGAAACCGCCTGGCGCCGCAGCCATGCGTCCGGCCGTGTCAGCCCGTTGGGTACCGGTATCGGATCGATTCCAAGGTGTTCCAGCAGTGCCGCCCAGCGCTGATCGAGGCAGTCACGGGATTCGCCGTAGCTGGCAACCCGTTCGACTCGTTGGGTGATCGCGATGCGTATCATTGAATCACTCGGATCATGCGATTGCTGGCATCCAGTTCCAGTATCCGCGCGCTGGCCAACGTGCGGTACCGGGTCTCTCCCACGCCCAAGGCTGCGGGCAAGCCGAACTCGGCTGCGCGAATCGCCATATGTGAATTGGCCCCGCCGTACATGGTGATCAAGCCGGCTATCTGTCGGCCGAACAACCAGTCGTAGCCAGGATCGGCTTGAGGAATCAGGGCAATCTTGCCGGTCAGATCCTGTTCACTATCGCCTTCGTCGAGGTCGACGCAAGCTGCACGAATTTGTCCTGTACCCACGAAGTTGGGTTGAGTCGCGGGATAAAGGAATACGTTGAGGTCTTCGCTCGAACAAAGCAGCGGTGGCAGCTCGATCATTTGTTGCTGCTGGTGCAGGGCCCGGTTCCGGCGGCCGAGCTCCCGCAGGTATTCGCTGGTTGCGTTGGCTTGTGGGAGAGCGTCGTGGAGCGCCAGAAGGGTGTCGATATCGAGGTATGCCAGCTTTTCTCGGGGAATGCCCAATGGCTCCGCCCAGCCGACCAGCTCATCGAGTGCAAGCGACAGGTTGCGGGTAAAGGCGAACTTGGCGTATTCACGGCCTTCGATGGCCTGTCTCAGGAACAGCTCCAGCTCATCGGCCTCATAGTCGATGCCCTGCTCGGCGAGCGCTGCTACGAAACGCGGTCGGGCAAGTTGCCATAGCTGGCCGGCAGATGGTGTTGGTACACAGTGTTGCGTCGCTACACTATCGACGATCGGCCTGAGGTAGCGCTCGGGATCCGCGCGATAGCTGGGTGAGTTGATGTCGTAGGTGCCCGGACGAAGGTGTCCGTAGGTGTCGACGAACGTTTCCCAGCTCATTTCTCCCCGAGCACAGCGTTCCGCGTCATGGGTCAGCATATGGCTGACCGTGCGGATGGTGCTGAGGAAATCTTCCATTTCTGCTTCGCTCAATACGCCGCGGTTGACTGCAGAGCGCAAAAGCGTGACAGCAACGAATGCACTGCGTGCCAGATGAGCGAACGGCAGGGTGCCGTAAGTGCGGCAGTCGAACAACAAGGCCCGCACCTTTTCCAGGGCGGGCATCTCTCGCCCGCGCAGATGTGCGAAACGCTGCTCCAACTTGTCGATCTGCGCCAGGTCGCTGCCATTGCGTCGTATGGCGTTGATGCTGATGTCACGCAGACTGTCGCGCAGTTGATCTATTTCACAGCAGGAGAATCCACCTTCCTCTGCCAGGCGTTGGCGCCAGCGTTCGAAATCCAGCGCGAAACAGGTAGGTACCACCTCGAATTCGACCTTGTCGTGCAGGTAAGGGTGACGCTCAAGCCAATCGAGATAGAAGTCGGCCAGGCGAGCAGCCAGTCGCTCATCAAGGCATTGCGGAATGAAGGAGTTGAAGCTGGCACGAATGTCCACATAGGGATGCCCGGCGAAACTGATCAGCAGGGGCGAGGGGCGCACGTCACGGTAGCCATACTCGGCGCGTTGGGTTGCCCAGGTCTCATCCATGATCAGGTGTCGGTAGAGGCTGGAGGCGAGTGGCTGGGGCTTGGTGCCGATAATTTCGGCGGGGTTCCAGTCGGGCATGATACCGAACAGCGCACGCTTGCCGACGACAAAAGGCGGCGGTTTCTGTCGGGCGTTGAAGTGCTCCCGGGCGATGTCCAGGTGAGCGAACATCTCGACATCGCCTCCGTCCCACCTGGAGTGATCCACCGCGATGGGACGCACTTGAAGGATATGCAGCCCGGCATCGGCGGTAATGGCGAACTCGACATCCAGTGAGTCGTAGCCAAGCAGTGATTCAATTTCCCGAAGTGCCGGGAGCAAGGCGCGCAGATTGTCCGGGATATTGACGCTTGCCTCATCAGCGTTGCGCTGCATCACCAGGGTCTTGTGAGCATCGCTGGTACCGCTGGTGATGGACTCGGTGCTACCGCTGACATCGTCGTAGTTGATCTGGTAATAGGGCGCACCGCTGCTGAGGCTGCGGGTGAACGCTACGCCACTGGCGACCACGTTTTCCAGCATTGGCTGGACCAACACCTGATTTTCTGGGTTGGCGTCCGGATAAGAGGCGATTACGTGCTCGATGGCCGACTGCAGCGCTGGTGGTTGGCTGCCGTCGATATTGAGCAAGCTGGTATAAGCACCGGCATTGGAGTGGTTGAAACCGTCCTCCGACAAGGCACTGCTGCGAATGACCAGGCTCTGGCCACCAAAGTGGGTCTGGACATCGGTCAGGATCTTCCGTGCATCAGCCTGCCATTCGGCGACCGTGAAGCTGACCTGGTCCTCGATGCGACTGCACCTGACCATGCGCCGCAGTCGCCGAAGCGTCTGCGCCTTGGTGCCGAGAACGAAGTGGGCCAGGTCGCGTGGTTCGTTCAACTCTGCCCAGTCACCCTGAACGTCGACCGCTTTCACGAGCATGCCGTTGCAGCGCAACATCTCCACCAGGTCGGACAGATTACCCCGCTGGAACTGCTGGCGCAGGGTCGCCTGATTTTCAACCAGGAAGTCGATGGCCTTGGGGCCGAAATGAACGCAGCCCACGAACTCCGCCAGCGCAAGCGCCAAGGGAATATCAGCACCGAGTCGGGTGATGCTGTTTTTGTGCAGCGACACCTTTTCGCACCGTTGCAGATCGGCCTCGGTACGCCCCGTGAAGCGCGTGCGCCAATGGGTGTCCACGGCGACGCAGATGTCAGCCTGGCTCCTACTCAGAGCAGTGGTCAGGCTTCTGCGAAAGAGCACATCGGAGTAGGAAACCAGGCAATTTCTTTGGCCTGTGAGATCGACTTGCAGGAAGGAATAGGCTGACTGCGTGGATTGCCAGTCTTCGTTCACCCAGTAACGCAGTTCAGGATAGCGTTCTTGAATCGACTCTAGCTGGTAGCCGCCCACAAAGTGGGCGGTCTCGACGACTGCATCTGTGGCGTGGATCAACCAGTCGATGACACGGGTGTGTCCAGATGCGTTACGCAGCGCGGAGTGTTGATCGCCTTGATAAGGCCGACCAGCACCGAGAAAAATGACTGATGACTGCATCTGTATGTGCTCGCTCCTGTAGTGCTCGCGGTCCTGTGAAGAGCGCAAGCACGTTACGTTTTCAGGCTTTACCAGTTGCGTGCTCCTTCAGACCAGTAGCCGAAGCCCCAGCCATCGCGGACGGGATCGACGAGTTCCGGATTCAGGCTTTTCGCATATGCCCAAGACTGGGTTGGTCCGTGTGCCAGCAACTTGTAGTTGTTGCCGTCGGACAGGTAGATGTATTGCGGCACGCTTTCCTTGCTGTGTGCGGGGTCGAGCGGCAGTACCGGGATGAATTCCGGCGCAAGGCCGTTGATCCACTGCGCAGTGTCCTTGCCCCAGATGCTGTGCAGTCCGTCGAAGCTCTCGCTCGGTGGATAGCGGCCATGCACCTGATAATAAGCGTTCAGGGCATCCCTGACTTGCTCCAGGTCTCGCTTGCGCTGGTTGAACAGCGTCATCTCGTTGGTCAGATCGACTGCACCTGTGCTGCGCAGGGCGGCCGTGAAATCCGGATCACGAGGAATCTCGATAGTGGTATGGGTGTCAGGCATGAAACCGGAGTTTGCATCCTTGACGACGTCGATGAAGATTCCCGCAGGCTTGGTTTCCAGGATGTCCAGCCCGGCAAAAGAGTCGCACGAGTGTTTTGCGGGTGTTTGCAGGCACAGGGTTCTGGCCAGGTCACTCAGGCTCGCGAGCATGCTGTTGTAGGTCAGCGTCTCGCTTTCGTGGCTGCGGGTCTTGATCATCAGCAATGGACGGTACCTGTTGTAACCCCATTGCGGATGGTCGTTGATCATGAAATTGTCGGGCTCCGTAGTCATGTACGAAACCGGCGCGCCATGGTCGCTCTTGACCACGAACAAGGTCTTGTCATAAACCCCCAGCGCCTTGAGTTTCGTAATCAGTCGAGCCGTTTGCCGTAGTGCACAATGAGTCTCTTTCAGTACACCCTCATAAGTCTGATTGTCGGCGTACCATTGGGCGTCGGCGCTGCGGTAGTTGCAGTTTTCATCGAGGTCGACAGGAAAGTGGGTGTGCAGCAGGTGCAGGTAACGAACGTGGCGTTTTCCATTCTCCAGATGCAGGTTGTCGGTAAAGGTGACCAGGTCTTCACTGTGCAGAGTATCCAGTGCATCCCATTTCGCTCCCTTGTGTTCGAGGGTGCGCTGGCTTGTCGGGCTGAGGGTGGCTGCTGAAACCAGGTTGCCGATTTCCTGGCTGACGAAGCGGGCGGTCAATGCCGTTCCGATTCGTGCGGCGATATGGGGATACAGAATCAGTGCTGTGGCTGCGCGTTCAGAGAGGGTGTTCCCGCCCAGGGTCAGTGGAGTGATGCGGTCGCCCGGTCGCCAGTTGAAGGTGCTGTAGGCGCCGTAGGTCACGACGTCGGAGCCATCGTCCTGCTCATGCTGCAGGTAGTTGGATCGACCTGGTGGCAGCAGCAAAGGCTTGCCATCGGCATCCTTGAAGTCTTTGAAGTTGATGTTCCCGTACAACTCGTAGCGAATCGAAGCCCAGGTCGCCGGGGCCGCCGAAATGGCATTGTCGAAGAAAATGAAATCCTTGAGTTGCTGCTTGAGTTCGGGATCCTCTTCGAGCACTTGCTTTGCAACGTTGCCGGCAAGGCCATCGAAACTCAGGACGAGCAGGTTGTCCGAGGTGGACAAGCTACTGAAGCGGCTTAACGAGGCGGTTGAGGCCAGCAATGGCGGTAGAGCGCTATAAAGGGTGCTGACAGTCAGGATGAGCAGAAATACCTGGATTGCGGACTTCAACCGAGTAAATGTCAGCAGTGCCAGCAACAGCGAGGCACCTGCAACTATCGAAAGATTCTGCGAGTTGGTGAGCAAGTCTTCAGGTGCTTTCATCCCGGCCTGCTCGACGAGCGGCAGCATGTAGCCGGAAAAACTTGTCCAGAGCATCAGGAAGTACAGTGCTAGCGAAGCTAGCCAGCTCAGGCGGAACAGCGCGAGTACTGAAGCACAGGCAAACAGGAAAATGCTGCATGCCAGCGTGATGAGCAGGGAGCTGAAAAAGAAGTCTTGTATATTGAAATTGATGTCGTCTTTGGACAGATATACGACATACAGAGGTACCAGAAAGAATAGCGTAGCGGCCGTACAGAGAGAAAGCGCCGCTCTTTTATAGAATGGTTTGATATTTTTTATCGCAATCACGGTACTGATCAGTTCCTTTACAGGCGAAGCAAACGCTGCGCCAGAGATGGTCGCATTGTGGCGGGGCACAAAATGCGCGCGATTCTAGCATAATCGAATGGCAATGGAACTATCCGGTCACGCTGCTGTCTCGCGCTTCTGCGTGGCCTCTTCGTTGAGTGGGGGTGTCGATTCTGGCGCGACTTTTCGGCAGCTTCAACGTGTTTCGTGCAGTGCAATGCGTATGAAAAGAGTTGGTATTGGATGGTGTTCGACCTTTTGCAAGGACCGGCTCATGCAGTAGATGGAGCGTCCCTCGCGCGTAATGGCTGAAAACGACGCCGAAGGGAATAAGGGGAAGGATTACGCCTCGCCAAATGGGTACTTTTCACTATTCGAAATGTATATTCCAAAACGCGGTTGATGACGTCCTGGCAGGTGCGTGCACCACTGCAATTGGCGTTGCAACGGGTTTAACAGGAAGTGATAGGGTTTAAACGCCGCTGTTCATATCCTCAACTGCGGCGTCTGGCAATGCTGAAGTCGGGCTTAATCACCCTGATAGATACAGCCACTGGTGCAGGTCTCGTGAATACGAACCTTGCTCAATTCTGGCAACAGCGGCTTGACCTGGTCCCAGATCCATTTGGCGATCACTTCGCTGGTCGGATTCTCCAGGCCGGGAATGTCGTTCAGGTAGTTGTGGTCCAACTGGTCGTAGAGCGGCTTGAAGATCGCTTTGATCTCGGAGAAGTCACGAATCCAGCCGGTATGCGGATCCAGCGGCCCGGTCAGGTGCAGGGCGACCTTGAACGAATGGCCGTGCAGGCGACCGCACTTGTGGCCAGCGGGGACGTTCGGCAGGCGGTGTGCCGATTCGAAAGTAAACTCTTTGAAGATTTCCAAGGTATCTATAACTCTGAGAACCAATGCTGGGGCGCAGTTTACCAGCAAGGCCGTTACAAGGGTTGCAGATGGTCGCCCAAGGTGCCGCGTTCGACCATTTCGAGAAAATCATCGCCCAGTCGCCGGCTTTCGCTCATCGCCGCATGCCAGTAGCGCTGTCGTGCTGCGGCATCGCCCATGAAGCGCTTGAAGTCGCTGCGGTCCGGCAGCTTGCCATAGGGCAGGCGCGCCAGGTACTGCGGCGAGGGCGCCAGCAGCAGTACGTCGCGCAGGCGCTCGGCGTCGCCACGCCGCCAGGGCAGGGCCTTGTCGAACCAGCCGGGAATCACCTTGTCGGTAAAATGCGGGTAGAGCACGATATCGTCGCCGCTGTAGGGCAGGTCCAGGTGATAGTCGAGCAGCCCGCCATCGCGGTAGGTGCCCACGCCGGCGCCGGGGATGTCGCGCACGCCTTCCATCACCATGGGGATCGAACCGGACGCCAGCAGGGCGTGGCGCAGGTTCGCGCCGGCCAGCGGCAGGAAGCGCGACGGGAAGTCAGTCAGTGCCTGCAACGGCGGCGCACTGCGCGCGTCATGCAGGATCACCCGCTCGAAATGGCGGGCCAGCCGCGGACGGCCGATCAGGTTGTCGGCGATTACCGTCGACAGGCCGATACCCAGGCGCCCGCGACGATCGTCGGCGAGCAGGCCGTGGCTTTTCACCACGACGATGTTCAGGCGGTAGTCGGGATTGTCGAGGATCCGCGCGTCGCGGCCTTCGAGCAGGTCGTCGAGCATGCGCTGGCAGCTCAGTGACACCTCGGCCTGGGTTACGCCCTTGGCGAAGTCCTGCGCGGTGTACAGCTCGCCGAGGCGGCGAAGGGCCGTTGCGGGATCGGGCAGGCAGGCGCTGGCGAAGCGCCAGGAGCCGATGGACGCGCCGATCAGCGCGCGCTCCCGCGGCGCCCCTGGCAGCCAATCACCGAACAGCGCCAGGTCCAGCCCCTGGATGCCCAACGCCTTCGGTCCGCCTGCTGCCCCCGGCAGCACCCCGACGTCCGCTGCGCCCAGGCCACGCTGGCGAATCCGTGCCAGTGCTCGTTTGCCGGCCTTGAGAGTCAGGGCGGGGTATTTGCTGTGGATGGCGGTCATACGGCTCTCACTCTGCACTGCGCTATCATGGCGCCAGCTGTTTTCAGGTTCAATTAAGTTCGCCTCGGTAGACTTTCCACCGTACCCGATTGATCCCTGTGGAGGAAACCAACATGAAGACCCTGACCGCCCTGTTCGCAAGCGCAGCCCTGGCCCTGAGCGCCAACGTCGCCCTGGCCAAGGACGTACAGCCCGATGAAGTGGTGAAGCTGGTGCAGAGCAAGCAGATCCAGTCCCTCGACGAACTCAAACAGAAAGCCCTGGCCAAGCACCCCGGCGCCACCGTCAAGGACAGCGAGCTGGAAAACGAATACGGCCGCTATATCTACAAGGTAGAACTGCGTGACGCGCAGAACGTAGAGTGGGACGTGGACATGGACGCCAAGACCGGCGAAATCCTCAAGGACGCCCAGGACCACTGATGCCGCGCCTTCCGCACCTGGCCCGCTGGCTTGCCCTCGCGCTGCTGGCGGCCTGCTCGCTGGCCCTGGCCCGCGACCTCGACCAGGACGAAGCCCTGCATCTGCGTCAGGAGGGCGTCATCCTGCCCCTTGAACAGCTACTGCAGGCCGCCTTGGGTCGTTATCCCGGGGCGCGCCTGCTGGAGGCCGAACTGGAAGAGGACGATGATATCTATGTCTATGAAGTCGAACTGCTGACCCGCGAAGGCGTGGTCCGCGAGATCAAGCTCGATGCCGCCAAGGGCACGCTGCTCAAAGATGAGGAAGATGACTGATGCGCCTGCTGTTGGTCGAGGACAACGTCTCCCTCGCGGACGAACTGACCGCGAGCCTGCAACGCCTGGGCTACGCGGTGGACTGGCTGGCCGACGGTCGCGATGCCGTGTACCAGGGCGCCAGCGAACCTTATGACCTGATCGTGCTGGATCTCGGCCTGCCCGGCGTCCCCGGCCTGGAGGTGTTGCAACAGTGGCGCGCTGGAGGCCTGGTTACGCCGGTGCTGATCCTCACCGCGCGCGGCTCCTGGGCTGATCGTATCGAAGGGCTCAAGGCCGGCGCCGACGATTACCTGAGCAAACCTTTCCATCCCGAAGAGCTGCAACTGCGCATCCAGGCCCTGCTGCGCCGCGCTCGCGGCCTGGCCAACCAGCCGACCCTGGAGGCCGCCGGCCTGCACCTGGACGAAGGCCGCCAGTGCGTCAGTCGCGGTGATGAGAACGTGCAACTGACCGCGGCAGAATTCCGCCTGTTGCGCTACTTCATGCTGCACCCGCAACAGATCCTGTCCAAGAGCCATCTCGCCGAACATCTCTACAACGGTGAAACCGAGCGCGACTCCAACGTCCTCGAAGTCCACGTCAACCACCTGCGCCGCAAGCTCGGGCGCAGTGTGATCGAAACCCATCGCGGCCAGGGCTACCGGTTCGGCGGGGCGGTGGAGTGAAGTCGATCCAGTCGCGTCTCAGTCTTGGCCTGGTTGGCATGCTGGTGGTGGTCGGACTGGGCCTGGCCCAGGTCAGCCTGTGGCTGTTCGAAGTCGGCCTGCATCGCTACCTGGAAAGCGGCCTGCGCAAGGAAAGCGAGAACCTGCTGTTGGCGCTGGTTCAGGGTCAAGGCGGTGTCGAGCTGGACCAGCGACGTATCTCCGCCGCCTACAACCGGCAGTTCTCCGGCTATTACTTCCGCATCGACTTCGACGGCAAGACCTGGCGCTCGCGCTCGCTATGGGACACCGAACTGCCACGGCCGGATACCGCCGGCTTGCATGACGGCCTCGAACTGGGCCCGGAAGGCCAGCAACTCTTGGTCTTGCGCGCGGATTACCGGCGTCAGGGGCAGGCCATCTCCATCAGCGTCGCCCAGGACTACACGCCCATGCGCGACGGTTTCCGCCGCATTCAGCAGGTCGGTCTCGGCTTGGGCTTGTTGGCCCTGGTCATGGTGCTGATCCTGCAACGGTTGATCGTCAAGCGCTCGTTGCGCCCGCTGGAGCGCTCCCGGGAACAGATCGCCCAATTGCAGCAGGGCAAGCGCAGCCAGCTGGACAGTGAGGTTCCCAGCGAGCTGGAACCGCTGGTGGCGCAGATCAACCACTTGCTGGCCCATACCGAGGACAGCCTGCGCCGCTCGCGCAATGCCCTCGGTAATCTCGGCCATGCGTTGAAGACGCCGCTGGCGGTGCTGCTCAGCCTGGCTTCCAGCGAGCGCCTGCGGGAGTCACCGGAACTGGCTGCACAATTGCGCGAGCAACTGGAGCAGATCCAGCAGCGCCTCAGCCGCGAGTTGAACCGCGCGCGCCTGGCTGGCGACGCCTTGCCCGGAGCGCATTTTGATTGCGATGCGCAATTGCCGGGGCTGCTCTCGACCCTGGGCATGATCCATGGCGACGGCCTGCTGATCCGCCGTGACGTTCCCGCCGGGCTGTCATTGCCCTGGGACCGCGAAGACCTGCTGGAACTGTTCGGCAACCTGCTGGACAACGCCTGCAAATGGGCGGACAGCGAAGTCTGTCTAGGGATTCGCCAGACGCCAGACAGTTATCTGCTGTGGGTCGATGACGACGGCCCGGGCATTCCTGCTGAAGCTCGCCAAGGTGTGATGGAGCGCGGGGCGCGGCTGGATGAGCAGGTTGCCGGGCATGGCCTGGGACTGGGGATCGTGCGGGATATCGTCGAGGCCTGGCATGGCCGGATGGATCTGCGGGAGAGTCCGCAGGGCGGGTTGCGGGTGTATATCGAGTTGCCACGGCGGGCAGGGCGCTAGCCCCATCGGGGCCGCTTTGCGGCCCTTCCCACAGGAGTCATTGCAATCCTGTGGGGGCGAGCTTGCTCGCGAAGGGCTGCAACGCAGCCCCAGAAAACATCAAACCCGGAAATGATCCATCAGGCTCTGCTGCTGGTTCGCCAGGCTGTTCAGCGCCTGGCTCACCCGCGCCGACTCCTCGGCCTGGTGCGACAGCGACTCGGTCACATCACGAATGGTCGCCACGTTGCCACTGATTTCCTCGGCCACGGCACTCTGTTCTTCGGCAGCACTGGCGATCTGCAGGTTCATATCGGTGATCACTGCCACCGCTTCGCCGATCTGGCGCAGCGCGGTCACCGCCTGGCCGACCTGTTCGACGCTGCCCTGGGCCTGGCGATGACTGCTGTCCATCGCGCCGACCACTTCACGGGTACCGGCCTGCAACTGCTCGATCACATGGCGGGTTTCCTCGACCGATTCCTGGGTGCGCTGGGCCAGGTTGCGCACCTCGTCGGCGACCACCGCGAAACCACGCCCGGCTTCGCCCGCACGCGCTGCTTCGATGGCTGCGTTGAGCGCCAGCAGGTTGGTCTGCTCGGCGATCGAGCGGATCACCTCCAGCACCGAACCGATCTTCTCGCTGTTCTGCGCCAGACCTTCGACCTGGCCCATGGCAGTGCTCATGTTGGCCGCCAGCGAGTCGATGCTGTTGGTGGTCTGGTTGATCACCGTCAGCCCCTGGCGAGTTGCCTGGTCGACATCGCGGGCCGCCTGGGCCGCTTGAGCCGCGCTGCGAGCGACGTCATGGGCGGTCGCGCTCATCTCATGTGAGGCGGTGGCCACCTGGTCCACCTGGCGATACTGCTGCTCCATGCCGGCGCTGGTCTGGCTGGCGATGGCCGAGGACTTGTCGGCGGTGTCGCGGGCTGCATGCACCGAGCTCTTCACTTCGGCAATGGTCGGTTGCAGCTTGTCGAGGAAGCGGTTGAACCAGCCGGCCAGTTCGCCCAGCTCGTCCTGCTTGTTGTAGGCCAGGCGGCTGGTCAGGTCGCCGTCGCCGCTGGCGATCTCACGCAGGCGATGGGCCACGTGAAGGATCGGCCGGGTCACGCCACGGGCCAGCAGCCAGATCAGCAACAGGCCGACCACTGCGGCCAGCAGGCCCAGGCCCAGTTCGATCATGGCCCCGCTGGTGTTGCGCTGGTCGAGTTCCTGCTTGAGGGCTTCGGCCGGGCCGATCAGGGCGCTTTCCGGCACGTCCAGCAACACGCCCCACGGCTTGGCGTCCGGGGTCGGCGAGAACGAAGCGAGCACTTTGAGGCGGCCCTCATGCTGCAGGCTATGCAACGCGGTACCGTCGCCGAGCAGGCGCATCAGTTCGGCACCGGTGTCCTTGTCGACTTCGGTGTAGCGCTGGGCCAGCTTGCTGGCATCCGGGCTGTAGCCGGCGAGCAGCCCGGCCGGGCTGATGATGCCGATCTGCGTCTGGCCACCGTACAGGTTGGCGCCGGCCTGCTTGCTCATGGCCTGCAGGCTGTTCAGGTTGATGTCGATGGACAGGGTGGCGATCACCTTGTCGTTGACGATCAGCGGGAACACGATGCTGGTCATCAGCACCTGCTGGCCGGCGATTTCATAGAAGTAGGGTTCGGTGATGCAGGTCTTGCGGGTGGTCCGCGGGCACACCGACCAGGTGTTGGCCGGCTCGCCGCTCGGGCCGATGCTGGTGTCGGCCATGTCCCGCTCGGGCAGGGCCATGGAGGTCAGCTGGCCCGGGGTAGGTTGCGACCAGTACAGGGCGAAACGTCCGGTTTCGTTGCTGCCGATGGCTTCCTGGTTGGCGAACAGTTCGTCCTTGCCGTCCAGTGCGTTCGGCTCGAACACCAGCGACAGGCCGAGCAGGTCGGGGTTGGCCTGCAATGCCGAGCGCACCTGGCGGGTCATGTCCTCGCGCAGGTCGAAGGCATCGAGGAAGCGCTTTTCCGCCTGTTCACGAAGGAACAGCACCTGGCGCGAGAACCCGGCACCGTACTGATAAGCATCCATGAACTGACGGCGGATGTTGAGCGCCTGGACTTCGCCCTGGGACTCGATGCGGCCTTCGGCCGCTTCGGTGAGCATTTTCATGCTGCTGGCCTTGACCAGCTCCGTCGTGTGCTCCATGCGATACAGCGAAAGACCGACCAGCAGGGTGACGATGCCGGCGAGGCACAGTCCGGCGAGCAGGGTGATCTTCCATTGGATGGAAAGCTGTCTGAGCGACATTTGGCGAAATCCTTTGAACCAGAATAAAAAGACACTGCCGACTTTAACGGCCGTCTCGCTTGTTTCTTTATTCAAACAGTCAATTGAATTGCGCCGTTTTCGGTCATTCAGGCGACCCCTGCACCGGTAGGGGGCGTTGCGCTTTGACAACAAGGGAGGGCTGCTTCAGAGTGGGCGCCTTCCAATAAAACATACCGTCATTCGGCCAGTGCCTGAGGGCAAAACTGTCGCCGATGCTTTTGCTTTTCGTTTGTTTTCAAGGGGTTTCCAAGCAATGAATGCAGTAATTGCCGCGGTCGGCATCATGCTGGTATTGAGCCTGTCCCGCGTGCATGTGGTCATCGCCCTGATCATCGGTGCACTGGTGGGCGGGCTGGTCGGTGGCCTGGGGATCGAAGGCACGCTCAAGGCCTTCAACGGCGGGTTGGGTGGGGGTGCCACGGTGGCCTTGTCCTACGCCTTGCTCGGCGCCTTCGCTGTAGCCATCGCCAAGTCCGGCCTGGCCCATGCCCTGGCCGACCGTGCCCTGGCGATGTTTCACGGCCAGAGCGAAGGACAGGGCGCCCGGGTCAAGTGGCTGCTGGTTGGACTGATGCTGGTGGTGGCGATCTCCTCGCAGAATATCCTGCCGATCCATATCGCCTTCATCCCCCTGCTGGTGCCGCCGCTGCTCTATGTGCTGACTCGCCTGCAGATCGACCGGCGCCTGGTGGCCTGCGTCATCACCTTCGGCCTGATCACCCCGTACATGTTCCTGCCGGTGGGCTTCGGCAACATCTTCCTCAACGAGATCCTGCTGGCCAACGTCGCCCGCAGCGGCGTGGACATCAGCGGCGTCAACGTGACCCACGCCATGGCCATACCCGCCGCCGGGATGCTTGCCGGGCTGCTGATCGCGGTGTTCTTCAGCTATCGCAAGAAGCGTGTGTATGACCTGGAGAAGATCGAGCAGGTCGAGCAGGTGGCGGTCAGCTATAACCCGCTTACCCTGGTGGTGGCAGGGTGCGCCATCGCGGCAGCGTTCATCGTCCAGCTGTGGCTGGATTCGATGATCATCGGCGCCCTGGTCGGTTTCCTGATCTTCTCGGTGTCCGGCATCGTGCGCTGGAAGGACACCGACAGCCTGTTCACCGAAGGCATGAAGATGATGGCAATGATTGGCTTCATCATGATTGCCGCCTCCGGCTTCGCCGAGGTGATGAAGGCCACGGGTGAAGTGAAGACCCTGGTGGAAGCCTCTGCGGTATGGATCGACCACAGCAAGGGCATCGGCGCGTTGCTGATGTTGCTTGTGGGCCTGCTGGTGACCATGGGCATCGGCTCGTCGTTCTCCACGGTGCCGATCCTCGCGGCGATCTTCGTGCCGCTGTGCGTGCAACTCGGTTTCGATCCGATCGCCACCGTGTGCATCGTCGGCACGGCCGGAGCGCTGGGGGATGCTGGCTCGCCTGCCTCGGACTCTACCCTGGGCCCGACCTCGGGGCTGAACGTTGATGGCCAGCATCACCATATCTGGGACACGGTGGTGCCGACCTTCATTCATTACAACCTGCCTCTGCTGGCAGCTGGGTGGGTGGCGGCGATGGTGTTGTAAGGCGCTTGTTTCCCGGATGACACAAGACCCTGTGGGAGCTGGCAAGCCAGTTCCCACAGGGACCGAGTCGACTGTTCTGTCAGCCTTTC
Source organism: Pseudomonas sp. Con_6 (assembly GCF_059379395.1). Taxonomy (NCBI): domain Bacteria; kingdom Pseudomonadati; phylum Pseudomonadota; class Gammaproteobacteria; order Pseudomonadales; family Pseudomonadaceae; genus Pseudomonas; species Pseudomonas sp. Con_6. The sequence continues at coordinate 2,546,037 of NZ_CM182011.1, forward strand.
TTCGGCGGTGGCGGCGAGATCCGGTTCAGCACCGTGTCGCCGTTCTTGTCCTGGGTCAGGTACACCGGTAGCACCTTGGGCAAGGTGCGCACCAGGCGCTTGACGTCGCCGGTGTTGTAGATGCCGCTGATGCGCACGCTGCCGGTGCTGGCGTCGGCCAGGCGCAGCGGGCTGTCGAGGTAGCGGTTGATCAGCGGCAGGGCCTGGTCGAGGGTGAGGTTGTCGATCACCAGCTTGCCGTTGCGCCAGGCCAGGCTGGAGTCGTTGGCATAAGTCTGGTTCAGCCTCGGTTCGAGATCGCCGGCCTGGTAACTGGCCTGCATACCCGGGCCGAGACGGTAGCCGCTGCCCATCTTGAAGCTCTCGCTGCTGACCAGCACCGAGCCTTCCACCAGGGTCACCTTGACCTGGTCGCGGTACTTCCAGACGTTGAACTGGGTCCCGGTCACCTGGGTCTGGCCGCTGCCGGCACGGACCACGAACGGGTGCTGGACATCATGACGGACTTTGAAGAACGCCTCGCCCTTGCTCAGGGTGACCCGGCGCTCGTCCTTGTAATGCAGGTAGCGCAGCGAGGTGCCGAGGTTCAGTTCGACCTCGCTGCCGTCGCCGAGGGTGACGGTCATGCGGTGGTCGGTGCTTTCCACCGACTGGTAATCGTTGGGCAGCCAGCCCTGGTCCCAGCCGATCCAGCCGACCAGCGGCAGGGCCAGCAAGGTGATTACCGCCGCCGAAGCATAGTGCCGCACACGTTGTGGCCGGGGCCGTTGCTTGATCGGCAACTGCAGGATCCGGGCGGGGGCAGGAGAGCGCGGCAGGTGGTCGGCGGTTACCCAGATTTCCTGCATCGCCTGGTACTCCTGGCGGTGCAGAGGGCTTGCGGTCAACCATTTTTCGAACTCGGCATGGTCTTCTTCAGTACAGTCTTCAGCGTGCAAACGCATGCACCAATGCGCGGCGGCATCGGTGATGGCATTCAACTCGTCATCGCTGGGGCTGACCTGATTCATTGAAACTCCCGGTTTTGGCCATTCTACCCTTGCGTGGCAGGGCGCAGGAACCGAGATCATGGCGAATCACTATCAGTTGTGAGATTTATTTGCAGGAAATCCCCTGCAAAATCGATTTTTTCCGCACAAACCGACCAATGGTCGTGAAAAACCGGCGAGCCCGTTGCTCGCCGGTTTTTCACGAAGGCTCAGAAGTGCTCTGGATCAAGGTTGTACAAGGTGCTACTGCCGGCCTCGATGCTCGCCTGCAAGGACAGCACCCGCGGCAACAGACGGGCGAAGAAGAACGCCGCAGTCGCCAGCTTGGCCTCGTAGTAGTCCGGCTCGTCGGCGTGATGCGCTGTTGCGGTGGCGGCCATGCGCGACCACATGTAGGCATAGGCGACATAGCCGAACAGGTGCAGATACTCCACCGACGCCGCGCCGACCGCGTTGGAATCCTGCGCCACCTGATTGCGCAACCATTGGCTGGTGCTTTCCAGGCGGCGCAGAGCATCCAGCAGGGCCAGGGCGTGAGGCGGCTCGCTTTCGCAGAAGGCGCGGATTTCTGCTGCCAGCAGGGCCAGCGATTGACCGCCGTCGGCTACCACCTTGCGGCCCAGCAGATCCAGCGCCTGGATGCCGTTGGTGCCCTCGTAGATCTGCGCGATACGCACGTCGCGCACCAGTTGTTCCTGTCCCCACTCGCGGATATAGCCGTGGCCGCCGAACACCTGCTGGCCGAGCACGCAGCTTTCCAGGCCGGTATCGGTGAAGAATGCCTTGGCCACCGGGGTCAGCAGCGCCACCAGGCGTTGCGCGGTCTCGCGCTCGGCAGCGTCCTCGGCGTACTTGGCGGTATCCAGTTGCAGGCCGACATAAGTGGCAAAGGCTCGGCCGCCTTCGTTCAGAGCCTTCATGGTCAGCAGCATGCGGCGTACATCGGCGTGGACGATGATCGGGTCGGCAACCTTGTCCCGCGCCTGCGCGCCGGTGGCCGCGCGGCTTTGCAGGCGGTCGCGGGCATAGGCCACTGCGCTCTGGTAGGACGCCTCGGCGCAACCGATGCCCTGGATGCCGATGGACAGGCGCTCGTAGTTCATCATGGTGAACATCGCCGCCAGGCCGCGGTTCGGCTCGCCGACCAGGTAGCCGACCGCGCCGTCGAAGTTCATCACGCAGGTGGCCGAAGCCTTGATGCCCATCTTGTGCTCGACCGACCCACAACTCACCGCGTTGGCCACGCCGAGGCTGCCGTCGTCATTGACCACGTGCTTGGGCACCAGGAACAGCGAGATGCCCTTGGGCCCGGCCGGCGCATCCGGCAGCTTGGCCAGCACCAGGTGGACGATGTTCTCGGTCAGGTCCTGCTCGCCGCCGGTGATGAAGATCTTGGTCCCGCTGATGGCGTAGCTGCCGTCGATCAGCGGCTCGGCCTTGCTGCGGATGATGCCCAGGTCCGTGCCGGCGTGGGGCTCGGTCAGGCACATGGTCCCGGCCCATTCGCCGCTGTACAGGCGCGGCAGGTACAGGGCGCGCAGGTCGTCGCTGGCGTGGGCGTCGATGGCCAGGCAGCAGCCGGCGCTCAGCGCCGAGTACAGGCTGAAGCTGCAGTTGGCGGCGTAGAGCATTTCCTCGAACTGCACAGCGAGCATCTTCGGCATGCCCATGCCACCGTGTTCCGGATTGCCGGCGAGGCCAACCCAGCCGCCTTCGCGGTAGGTGCGCCAGGCTTCCTTGAAACCGTCGGGCGTGGTGACCTTGCCGGCGTCGAAGCCGACGCCCTGTTCGTCACCGCTGCGGTTGAGCGGAGCAATCAGTTGGCCAGTGATCTTCGCCGCCTCTTCGAGGATGGCGTCAGCGGTCTCGCCATCGACTGCGGCGGCCAGGGCCGGCAGCCGGGCCCACTGGGCCGGGCCCTGGAACACTTCATGGAGGACGAAGCGCATGTCGCGCAGCGGGGCATTGTATTCAGGCATCGTGGTTCTCGTATAAAGGAAGAGGGGTCAGAGCGCCTTGGCCCAGTCGCGCAGCAGGTACTTCTGGATCTTGCCCGTCGAAGTCTTCGGCAATTCACGGAAGACCACGGTCTTGGGCAGCTTGAAGCCAGCCAGGTGCTCGCGACAGAAGGCGATGATTTCGGCCTCGCGGGTATCCTCGAAACCGGCCTTGAGGGTGATCCAGGCACAGGGCGTCTCGCCCCATTTCTCGTCCGGGCGGGCGACCACTGCGGCTTCCAGCACCGCCGGATGGCGGTAGAGGGTGTCTTCCACCTCGATGGTGGAGATGTTCTCGCCGCCGGAAATGATGATGTCCTTGAGCCGGTCCTTGATCTCGACATAGCCGTCCGGGTGGCACACCGCCAGGTCGCCGGTATGGAACCAGCCGCCGCGGAAGGCTTCGGCGGTGGCCTCCGGGTTCTTCAGGTAGCCCTTCATCACCGTGTTGCCGCGCATGAAGATCTCGCCCAGGGTGTTGCCGTCGCGGGCCACCGGTTCGAGGGTCTGCGGGTCGGCGACCATCAGGCCTTCGAGGGTGGCGTAGCGCACGCCTTGACGCGACTTGATCCGGGCCCGTTCCTGCAGCGGCTTTTCATCCCACTCGGCATGCCAGGCGCACACGGTCACCGGCCCGTAGACCTCGGTCAGGCCATAGACATGCGTGACCTTGATACCCATCTCCTCGACCGCACCGATCACCTTGGCCGGCGGCGCCGCGCCGGCGACCATGGCGTTGACCGGGTGGTCGATGGCCGCCTTGGCCGAGTCCGGCATGTTGATCAGCGCATTGAGCACGATCGGCGCGCCGCACAGGTGGCTGACCTGGTGCTCGCGGATCAGGGTGAGGATCTTCTGCGGATCGACCCGGCGCAGGAACACATGGGTGCCGGCCAGCGCGGTGACGGTCCAGGGGTAGCACCAGCCGTTGCAGTGAAACATCGGCAGGGTCCACAGATAGACCGGGTGGTTGCCCATGGCCCAGGTCATCTGGTTGCCCAGGGAGTTGAGGTAGGCGCCGCGGTGATGGTAGACCACGCCCTTGGGGTTGCCGGTGGTGCCGGAGGTGTAGTTCAGCGAGATCGCCTGCCACTCGTCCTCGGGCCATTGCCAGGCGAATTCCGGGTCACCCTCGGCGAGGAAGGCCTCGTAGTCCAGCTCGCTGACCGCGCAGCCTTCGCCGTACTCGGGGTCGTCGACATCCACCACCAGCGGCGGATGGGCCATGAGCTTCAGGGCCGCAGTGATGACCTTATGAAACTCGCGGTCGGTGATCAGCACCTTGGCTTCGCCGTGCTCCAGCATGAAGGCGATGGCTTCGGCGTCGAGGCGCACGTTGAGGGCATTGAGTACCGCGCCGATCATCGGCACACCGAAGTGCGCTTCGAGCATCGCCGGGATGTTCGGCAGCATCACTGCCACCGTGTCGCCCTGGCCGATGCCACGGCCGGCGAGGGCGCTGGCCAGGCGCCGGGAGCGCTGGTAGGTTTCCTGCCAGTTGCGCCGGATCGAACCGTGGATCACCGCAGGGTAGTCGCCATAGACGGCTGCGGTACGTTCGATGAAGCTCAGCGGAGTGAGGGCAACGTGATTGACAGGGGCGGGCTGCAAACCCTGGGAGAAGATAGACATACAAGCGTGGTCCTGTGCAGGAGGCAGCCCACGCCGAAGCGCCTGCTGAAACCTCCGATGGCTGATTGTTAGCTCTGATCAGGTTTCGTGGAACGGGCTCACGGTGGTGCCCGCTCCGGTGATGCATTTTTTACGCTGTTCGCCATGTTACCTGGAAGATAGACCATAGCAATATGGTACAAATACTATAAAACGCCGGAGCCATTGCTGTGACCCTGATTCCCTCGGCCTTGCTCGACAAGGACCCGCAGCCCTCTTTGCTGCTTGATGCCGGTGCCGTGCTGCGCGCGGCCAACCCGGCCATGCTTGCCGAACTCAACGGCTGGCCGCCGCAAAGCCTGGCGCTCCTGCTGCCGGCCAACCATGCCGCGCTGGTCAGCGCCTGCCTCGGCCAGCAGCGGGCGATCAGCGATGTCGAGAGCCAGGCCGGCGAGCGCATCCTGCTCTGGACCTTCATTCCTGCGGGCGAGGGCCAGGTCATCGCTCGCTGCCGCGACGCCACCCGTGAACGCCGTGCCGAGCGCGAGGCGGCCCAGGCCCGACGCCTGTACCGGCTGATCACCGAGAACACCACCGACCTGATTTCCCGGCACACCCCGGATGGTTGCTTCCTCGATGCATCGCCAGCGTCCTACCGCCTGCTCGGCTACTGGCCTGAGGAGCTGCGCGGCGTCGCGGTGCAGTCGTTGCTGCATCCCCATGATTGCCGGCAGTACCTGGCCCAGGCCTCGGCGGCGCTGGAGCGTGACGGCTACCAGACCATGACTTGCCGGGTCCGCCACCGCGATGGTCGTGATCTCTGGTTCGAGATCGCCAGCCGCGCCATCCGCGAGACCTACACCGGCGCGGTGGTGGAGATCGTCAGCGTGTCGCGGGACATCAGCGTGCGCATCGAGGCCCAGGAAAACCGTCGGCGCCTGGCCGAAGTGGTGGAGGCCAACACCGACCTGGTGCTGTTCACCGACCCGGAAGGGCGCCTGACCTACCTCAATCGCTCGGCCCGGCGTGCCTTGGGCCTGACCGAGGTCGAAGTGGTGCCGCCGTTGCGTGAACTGCTCGACGGCGAGGCCCAGCAGCGCCTCGACGACGAAGGCTGGCTGTGTGCCGAGCACGACGGCGTCTGGCAGTGCGAGGCGCGTCTGGCGCCGTACGATGGTGGTGCGGCGTTTCCGGTATCGCTGGTGCTGCTGGCGCACCGTGCCGCCGGTGGCGAGCGCTACTACTCGCTGGTGGCCCGTGACATGACCGAGCGCGAGCTGCGCGAGACCCAGCAACGCCGCCACCAGGATGAACTGGCCCACACCGCGCGCCTGGTGACCCTGGGCGAGTTGGCCTCGGGCATCGCCCACGAGATCAACCAGCCGCTGGCCGCCGTGCTCAACTATGCCGCCGCCAGCCAGCGTTACCTGCATGCGATGGCGCGCGATCCGCAAGCTGCCGACCGGGTTGCCCAAGGCTTGCAGCGAATCAGCGAGCAGGCGACCCACGCCGCCGAGGTGATCAAGCGTCTGCGTGCCTTCCTGCGCAAGGAGCCGCGACGCCTGCAAGCCCTGTCCGTCGCCGTGGTGGCGCGGGAAGCGGTGCGCTTGTGCGCCTGGGAAGCCAGCCAGGCGCAGGTGACGATCGAGCAGCGAATGGCGGACAATCTGCCGCCGGTCTACGCCGACCGGGTGTTGCTGGAACAGGTCCTGCTCAACCTGCTGCGCAATGCCATCGACGCCAACCGTGAGCGCCAGCCCGGGCAGCCGTCGCGGGTACTGCTGTGTGGCGAGCAGGAAGGCGGGCGCTTGCTGGTGCGGGTGATCGACCAGGGGCCGGGGGTGGCGCCGGAGCAACTGGATGGCATCTTCACCCCGTTCACCACCAGCAAGCCGGAAGGGCTGGGGCTTGGCCTGAGCATGAGCCGCAGCATCGTCGAAGGTTTCGGCGGCACCCTCACGGCCAGTCCGGGAGAGGGCGGGGGATTGATTCTGAACTGCCGGCTGGCGCCGGCGGCGAGTGTTTGAACAAGGGGATTTGAATGCAGGATCCGAAGGTCTATGTGGTCGATGACGACCAGGGCATGCTCGACTCTACGGTCTGGCTGCTGGAATCGGTGGGCCTGGAGGCATTGCCCTTCACCAGTGGCCAGGCGTTTCTCGATGCCTGCGACGGCGACCTGCCGGCCTGCGTCCTGCTCGATGTGCGCATGCCCGGCATGGGCGGGCTGAGCGTCCAGGAAGCGCTGCGGGCGCGGGGTATCGACTTGCCGGTGATCTTCGTCAGTGGCCATGCCGACGTGCCGATAGTGGTGCGCGCGTTCAAGGCCGGGGCCTGTGATTTCATCGAGAAACCGTACAACGACCAGATGCTTCTGGACAGTGTGCAGGAGGCGTTGGGGCGTTCGTCGAAGGTCCAGGTCGGCAGCCGCCAGCGCGATGCGGTACAGGCGCGGATCGACAGCCTGACCCCGCGCGAGCGCGATGTGTTCGTGCCGTTGGTGCGGGGTTATACCAACCGGGAGATTGCCGAGCAGCTGGAAGTCAGCGTGAAGACGGTGGACCTTTACCGGTCGCGGGTGATGAAGCGGATGCAGGCCGAGCATTTGCCGGAACTGGTGGGGATGGCGATCGGGTGTGGGGTGGTGGATCCGTTGCAGCTGCGCTGAGTTCCGAGAGCCCTATCGCTGGCTTGCCAGCGATGAGGCCCTCAAGGGCAATGAAGATTCAGGACCTGCGCCCCAGCAACAACCCGATCACCAGCCCGAGCCCCGCCGAAATCGCCACCGTCTGCCATGGATGTCCACCAATGTAGCTCTCGGTGGCATCCACCACCGGGCGAGCCTTTTCACGCACGCTGCCCACGGCATGACTGGCCTGCTTCAGCTTCAGGCGTAGCTGCTCGCGCAGGGTCTCGGCGTCTTCGCCAATCAGCGCGGCGCTGTCGTTGAGCAGCTTCTCCGACTCTTCGATCAACGCCTGCAACTCGCTGAACGCCTGGTCCTTGATCTGCTCGCTGTCGCTGTGATGCGTGGTTTTCCTGGCCATCAATGCTTCCTCGGATGAAATGATCGTTCGTCCTGAATGGGATGCCCGCCGGTACGGAAAGTTGCAGTGGTTTGCCGGGCATCGGCGGCTACAGTGTAAGATAGCGCCCATTTTCACGTGGCAGGAATTACCCCATGAGTTTCAATCTGGCCAACAAGAGCTTCGCCGAACGGGCCGAGATCGAAGACGAGAAGGCCCGGCTGTTCGAGCTGTGGCAGACCAACCTGGCCAAGGCCAAGGGCGAGGCTGCCCGGCTGATCGGCGAGAAGCCGCGGCGCAAGGGCAAGTGGGCGGAATGGGTGCGCGCCGAACTCGATGGCATGGCGCCGCCGGAGTACGCCAGCATGGTGCGTGGCGAAGTCAACAAGCTGATGGCCGCGGCCAGCGCCAGCAAGGCCTGAGCCTCAGCGCGGCAATTCGAAGGTGCCGCGGTCACGGAAGCGCACGCTGCCGAAGGCACCGCCGGCCAGCTTGCCGTAGACCTCGTAGGGCATGCCGTCGAGGCTGCCCATCCGGCTCAGGCCCAGGGCTTGGCGCATGACCGAAAACGCCGTGATGCTCACCGGCACCACCAGCACCTCCTCGCTGAACCGCTCGATACGCCCATGCTGGTTGCTGACCCCGGCGGCCAGCGGCTGGCCATTCACTTCCAGGTTCAGCGCCAGGCCGTTGTAGTCGATCGGCGTTTCGTTGGGGTTCTGCACCCGCAGTTTCACCGCCATGCGCACTTCCAGATCCTGCCCGGGCAGCGGGTCGATGCCGATCACATTGATGGTCACGGGGTCGCGCCCCTGGAACAGCGCGCAGGACGACAGGGTCAGGACCAGCAGCAGGCCGGTGGCATTGCGCAACAAGCGGGAAAGGCGGGCGGGCATCGAGGTTTCTCCGGGAAAGCGGTGCCCTTGAGTGTGGCAAATGCATAGCGACGTTGAAAGTCGCACTCAAATTGAAAGATACTCCTTCTCATTCACGTTATCTTTCACCGGCGATCCTATCCCTCATGCTGACATCTCCCGTGTCCGGGCTGCTGGCCAGTTTCCAGGAACATTACGATGACCTGCTGCAGTTCCTGACCCGGCGCATGAACGATCGCCAGCGGGCGGCGGACGTCGCCCAGGAAACCTACCTCAAGCTGGTGAAGATCGACGAACAGGACGTGCCGGTGCTACACGCGCGCAGTTTCATCTTCCGCGTCGCCGGTAACCTGGCCATCGATACCTTGCGTCGCGATCAGCGTCAGGAGAGCAACCTTGGCGACAGCGATGCGGCGGTGCAGGTGGTCTGCCCGGCGCCGGCGCCCGAGGCGACGCTGCTGGCCCGCGAGCGCCTGGCGATTCTCGACGAAGCCCTCCTGCAACTGTCCGACAACGCGCGGCAGGCCTTGCTCCTCAACCGTGTCGAAGGCCTGACCCAGGCGCAGATCGCACAACGGCTGGGCGTTTCCGAGAGCATGGTGGCAAAATACATCGGCCAGGCCCTGCGCCATTGCCGCGACTGGCTCAAGCACAACCATGATTGAAGCCCGCATGTCCGAACCCTTGCCCTTTACCGACTTGTCCGACGATGCCCTCGACTGGCAGGTCCTGCTGCATTCGGGCACTGCCACGGCCGCCGATCGCGCCCGCTACCAGCGCTGGCGCGGGCTCAGCGCCGAGCACCTGGCCGCCGCCGAGGACGCGGAGGCGCTGTGGGGCGATATCGGTCAGACCGAGGCGGCCGCGCAACTGCCGGCGGCACCCCGGCGCCGCCGCCACTGGGGTTCGGCCATCGCTGCCTCGCTGGTGCTGGCGCTGGTCGGTTATGGCGGCTGGCTGCAGGCGCCGGCATTGCTGGCTGACTACCACACCAGCACCGGCGAGCGGCGTACCGTCACCCTGGAGGATGGCTCGCGGGTCACCCTCAACAGTGCCAGTGCGTTTTCCGTGAACTACAGCAACGAGCGCCGCACGGTTTCCCTGCGCGAGGGCGAGGCGCTGTTCGAACCCGCGGCTGACCCACGTCCTTTTGTGGTCGACAGCGGCGGCGAGGCAGTGCAGGGCAGTGGCGCGGTGTTCAGCGTGCGTCGCCAGGGCAGCACCACGGCGGTGGTGGTGACCCAGGGGGAAGCACGCGTTGGCCAGCGCCTGGTCCAGGCCAGCCCCGACGCTCAGGCACAGACCGCCTGGCAACGCGGCAAGCTGATCTTCAATGGTCGTCCGCTGCGGGAAGTGATCGCCGAGCTGGAGCGCTACCAGCACGGCCGCATCCTGATTTCCGACAGCCGGCTGGGGGCGATGGAGGTCAGCGGCGTGTTCGACCTCAACGATCCCCACGGTCTGCTGCGCACCCTGGAACAGCGCTATGCGCTGAAGGTCACCTACCTGCCGTGGCTGGCTGTGCTCTACTGATTCTTCACCCACAGGGTTCGGGCCGGCAAATTCCGGCGCATGAAAAAAAATTTGCAACCGCACTGCAAGTTCTTCGCAGCCCAATCGTCGTAGTAAGACTGATCAGCAAGCCATTCTCATTTACGTCATTTGTTCTGGAAGAAAACAGTGAAAGGTCCGTCCACGTCCTCAGCACGTTCCACCCGTTCCTTCAAGCGTGCCCTGCTGGCCTCCTCGGTGGCTGCCAGCTTGCTCGGCGCCGTCGTCGTGCACGCTGCCGATGCTGCCAGTCCCGCGCAAATCAGCGCCTCCCAGGCCCGCCAGGTCAGCCTCGACCTGCCGCCGCAGAGCCTCGACCAGACCCTCACCCAATTCGCCGACCAGGCCGACCTGCACCTGCTGTTCACCACCCGCGACGTGGCCGGCCTGAGCAGCCCGGGCCTGCGCGGCAGCTACAGCATCGAGCAGGCGCTGCAGCAACTGCTGGCCGGCAGCGGCATGAGCTGGCAGTTCAGCGATGCGCGCACGGTGATCCTGCGCAAGGGCGAGCCCCAGGCCGCCGTGGCCCTCAAGCCCATCGAGGTCAGCGTCGCCTCGCGTACCAGCACCTCGATCAGCGAGATTCCCGGCACCGTCTGGGTGGTCGAACAGGAGCAACTGAAAGAGCAGATCAGCAGCGGCGTCAGCCTCAAGGAGGCCATCGGCAAGCTGGTCCCGGGCCTCGACCTGGCGCCGGAAGGGCGTACCAACTACGGCCAGAACATGCGCGGGCGCAACGTCCTGGTGATGATCGACGGGGTCAGCCAGAACAGCTCCCGCGGTCTGTCCCGACAGTTCGACAGCATCTCGCCGTTCAACGTGCAGCGTGTCGAAGTGCTCTCCGGGGCCAGCGCCATCTACGGCGGCGGCGCCACCGGCGGCATCATCAACATCGTGACCAAGAAGGGCGAGCCGGGCCCTGCCCGCTTCGAAACCCAGCTTGGCGCCAGCAGCGGCTTCAACAACAGCGACGACCTGTCCACCCGCATCGCCCAGTCGGTGAGCGGCGGCAACGAGCGTATCAATGCCCGCCTGGGCGTTTCCGCCGAGCAGAACGAAGCCTTCTACGACGGCGCCGGCGAGCAGATCTTCATCGACAACACCCAGACCGACCTGCAGTACAACCGCACCATCGACGTGATGGGCAGCCTGGGCATGCAGTTCACCGATGAGCAGAGCCTCGACCTGCTGGCCCAGTACTACGACTCGGGCAACCACGGCAGCACCGGCATCTACTTTCCGCACCTGAACTACAATGCGCCGTCCGATCTGGAAGACGCCGAGCTGCGCAGCGGTCTGTCCACCGACCTGGAGCCGCGCACCCGGCGCCTGCTGCTGAACGCCAACTACCATCATGCCGATGTGCTGGGGCAGGATTTCTACCTGCAGGCCTCGTACCGCAAGGAAGACGACAACTTCTATCCGTTTCCCTACTACAACACTGGCAAGCCGACCGGCTCCAAGGGCGTGTATTTCGCCGCTTCGCAGCAGAACTTCGAGGTCTCCAGCCTCAAGGCGCTGTTCGCCAGGCAATGGGACACGCTCAAGCTGACCTATGGCGTCGACCTCGACCGTGAGCGTTTCAACGCCGAGCAGACCACCTTCGATGCGCGTACCTCGTCCGGCAGCGGCGGCCTCGACCTGGATGCGGCCAGCAAAGCGCCGCGTTATCCCAGCTACCGCGTCGACGGCCTGTCCGCCTATGCCCAGATGGACTGGCACCTCACCGACAACCTGACCGTTTCCGGCGGTGCCCGGCGCCAGCAGATGGACGTGGATGTCGGTAACTTCAAGGGCATTCCCGGTGGCAAGAATGACTACGAGGTCAACCTGTACAACCTCGGCGCCATCTACGACTTCAAGAACGGCCACCAGGTCTGGACCAACTACGGAGAGGGCTTCGACCTGCCGGACCCGGCCAAGTACTACGGCAAGGCCGGCCTGAGCGTCGACGACAACCCGCTGGCCGGGATCAAGAGTCGCCAGGTGGAAATGGGCTGGCGCTACGCCGACCTGGACTGGGACGCGCAGGCGGCGGTGTACTACATCTGGTCGGACAAGGTCATCACCACCGACTCGGCGACCCTGACCATCAACGTCGAGGACAAGAAGAGCCGCGACTTCGGCTTCGAAGGCGCACTGACCCGCCACTTCCAGAATGGCTGGGAAGCCGGCACCACCCTGCACCTGGTGCGCTCGGAGGAGCAAGATACCGATGGCGACTGGATCAAGCGCGACGCCCGCTACGCCTCGCTGTCCAAGTCCACCGCCTTCGTCGGCTGGAAGGATGACGGCCGCAGTGCGCGCCTGCAGGCCAACCATGCCTTCACCCTCAAGGACGACGCCGACCACAAGATCTCCGGCTATACCACCTTTGACCTGCTGGGCAGCCAGGAGACCGGCTTCGGCACCTTCAGCGCCGGTATCCAGAACCTGCTGGACAAGCAGTACAGCACCGTCTGGGGCCAGCGCGCGACGCTGTTCTACTCGCCGACCTACGGCCCGGCCTACCTGTACGACTACCAGGGCCGCGGGCGCACCTACACCCTGACCTGGTCGCTGGCCTATTGAGGCCCGGGGAAATCCTGTCCCTGTAACAAAATGAATCACCTGCGTCCTCCCTGACGCTTTCTGTCCGAACCTCTCGCGCCGTAGGCTATCCAACCGTTGGAGATGCCTACTGTGCGGGAGGTGACCATGTCGCAACGCATCCTGCCGATCCTGATCGGTGCCACCCTCGTCGTGCTTGCCGGTTCGGCCTTGGCCGTGGACGACAGTAATCCGCGCAACAGCCCGATCCGCGACATCAATCCCAACAGCCAGCAGGGCACGGTCCCTGATACACCGCCGGTGCGCGGTCCCTCCACGCAACCCAATCCGCGTCCGCCGACCCTGGAAAACCGTGGCATCGGCAACGGCGACAACCTGCGCCGCGAACAGCAGACGCCGCGCCTGGAACCCATCCGTCCACCCCGCGATTCACAGCGCGCGCCGTGATCGCCCCGCAGACAAGGAACCCCGCATGACTTCACGCTCCTGGCTCATTGCCCTCGGTACCGCCGCACTCCTGCCCTTGGTCGCCCAGGCCGCGCCGGAGCAGACCTTTCCCAGCGAGGAAGGCACGCTCAAGGTGGCGACCCTGGCCGAAGGCCTGAAACACCCGTGGGCCCTGGCTTTTCTCCCGGACAACCAGGGCATCCTGGTCACCGAGCGCCAGGGCAACCTGCGGGTCATCGGCGCGGAAGGCCGGGTCGGCGCGCCGCTTAGCGGGGTGCCGGAGGTCTGGGCCAAGGGGCAGGGCGGTTTGCTCGACGTGGTGCTGTCGCCGACCTTCAAGAAAGACCGCCTGGTTTATCTGTCCTACGCCGAGGGTGGTGGTGAGGGTGACAAGGCCGGCACGGCGGTGGGACGCGGGCGCCTGTCCAGCGACCTGACCCGGCTGGAGGACTTCAACGTGATCTTCCGCCAGGAGCCCAAGCTGTCCACCGGCAACCACTTCGGCTCGCGCCTGGTGTTCGACCGCGATGGCTATCTGTTCATCGCCCTCGGCGAAAACAACCAGCGCCCCACAGCCCAGGACCTCGACAAGTTGCAGGGCAAGGTGGTGCGCATCCTCCCTGATGGCGAGATTCCCAAGGACAACCCTTTCGTCGGGCAGAAGAACGTGCAGCCGGCGATCTGGTCCTACGGCCACCGTAACCAGCAGGGCGCGGCGCTGAATCCGTGGACCGGGCAATTGTGGACCCACGAGCACGGCCCGCGCGGTGGCGACGAGATCAATATCCCCAAGCCCGGCAAGAACTACGGCTGGCCGCTGGCGACCCACGGCATCAACTACTCGCTGACGCCGATTCCCGAGGCCAAGGGCAAGGACGTCGAGGGTACCGTGGCGCCGCATCATGTCTGGGAGAAATCGCCGGCCATCAGCGGCATGGCGTTCTATGACGGCGGGCGCTTCAAGCCGTGGGACCACAACCTGTTCATCGGCGCATTGGCAGCGCAGGAAGTGATCCGCCTGGAGCTGGATGGCGACAAGATCGTGCATGAAGAGCGCATGCTCGGGCAGTTGAATGCGAGGGTGCGGGATGTGCGGGTGGGGCCGGATGGGTATCTTTATCTGCTGACCGATGAAGAGGATGGGCAACTGTTGAAGGTCGGGTTGGCGGAATAGATTCTATGGTGCTCTCTTGGGCCTCATCGCCGGCAACGCCGGCTCCCACAGGGACGGCGTGCGCCGCGAACCTTGTGGGAGCCGGCGTTGAGGCCCCAGAGAACGACAAAAATCCCCACACTCCATAAGCTATTCCTGAGTTACCCTGTGCCCTTTTTCCCACGGGGCCCTTCATGTCCAGCGATACCCCCCTGGCGCTCTACCAGCAAGCCATCCGCGACCAGGGTTTCGTCGCCGACCCCGCCCAGCTCGCCGCTGTCCAGGCCCTGCAAGCCTGTTTCGACGCCGTGCAGCACGGCCAGCCTGTCCGGGGCGTCTACCTCTGGGGCCCGGTCGGCCGCGGCAAGACCTGGCTCATGGACCAGTTCCATCACTGCCTGACCATTCCCGCCCGACGCCAGCATTTCCACCACTTCATGCGCTGGACCCACCAGCGCCTGTTCCAGCTCAACGGCACCGCCGACCCGCTGCAGTCTCTGGCCCGGTCCCTGGCCGAAGAAATCCGCGTGCTGTGCTTCGACGAACTGTTCGTCAACGATATCGGCGACGCGATCATCCTTGGCCGTCTGTTCCAGGTGCTTTTCGAGGCGGGCGTTGTGGTGGTCGCCACCTCCAACCTGCCACCGCAGCAGTTGTACGCCGACGGTTTCAACCGTGAGCGCTTCCTCCCGGCCATCACCGCCATCGAGGCGCACATGACGGTGGTACCGGTCCACGGCGAGCAGGACCATCGCTTGCACCCCGGCGCCGGGCAGCAGCGCTACTGGGTACGCCAGCCGGATCAGCCCTGTGCCCTGGCCGCTGTATTCGACCAGTTGAGTGGCGATCTGCCGTCGACCCATGCCGACCTTGAAGTCGGCTACCGCACCGTGCAGGTGGTCCGGCGCAGCGCGAAGGTGCTCTGGTGCGACTACCCGCACCTGTGCGAAGAGCCCCTGGCGGCCATGGAGTTCATGGCCCTGTGCGAACAGTTCGAGGCGATCCTGCTCAGCGGCGTGCCGGCCCTTGGCGCGCCCATGCAGGCGGGACGGATCGCCCGCGGCACCGAGGACGGCGCCGAGCGCGTGGTGGCGGGGGACCGCGAGTTGCCGCAACTGTCGCCGAAGGACAATGGTGTGCGGCGTTTCATCGCCTTGGTCGACGAATGTTACGACCAGCGCGTGGCCCTCTACCTGGAAGCCGAAGTGCCGTTAGAAGCGCTCTACACCGAAGGCTACCTGGAGTTCCCGTTCCGACGGACACTCAGCCGCTTGCGCGAGATGCAGTTGCAGCGTTTCGGCTAGCTCAGCCAGCCCAGAGTGATCAGTGCGAGGACCAGATAGCGCAAACCCTTGGCGATCGTGACCAGCAGTACGAAGCGCCAGAACGGCTCGCGCATGATCCCGGCGATCAGGGTCAGCGGGTCGCCGATCACTGGCATCCAGCTCAACAGCAGCGACCACTGGCCGTAGCGGCGGTAACGCTGTTGGGCCTTGTCCAGTTGCGCGGCGGAGAAGGGGAACCAGCGCTTGTCACGCCAGCGCTCGACGGCCCGGCCCAGCAGCCAGTTGACGATCGAGCCGAGCACATTGCCCAGGGTCGCCACCAGCAACAGGCTTGTCACCGCCTGCGGCTCGTGCAGCAGCAAGCCGACCAGCACTGCTTCGGACTGCAGGGGCAGCAAGGTGGCAGCGCCGAAGGCGGCAAGGAAAAGACCCCAGTAGCTCAGCACGGCAAGGACGGTATCAGTGACGGAAGGGCTTGCAGGATACCGCCCGCCAGCTCAAAGGCGTACTCCCTTGCGCGCGTACGAAACTCCGGCAGAAATGCGCCTGGTCGCAGAACCCGCACTCCAGCGCGATCTGGCTCAGGCTCAATGCCGTGCGCCGCAGCAGGCGCCGTGCCCGCAGGATCCGCTGTCGATGAATCCACACCTGCGGCGACACCCCGGTACTGCGCTTGAACGCCCGGGAAAAATGACTGCGGGTCAGGCAGCAGGCCGCTGCCAGTGCCTGCACCTCGATCCCGCTGGCCAGGTGCTCGCGGACCAGACGCTTGACCAGTCGCTCACGTGCCGGGCTCAGTTGGCCGGGCGCGGAAGAAAAGGCTGTCATGAGGCGCTGTCCATCGTGGAAATCCAGCACCCATTGTTCGCAGCCGGACCGCGTCGCACGAGTTAATCTTTGTTAAGTCGCCTCAGAATCGCCCCGCCAGCGGGTACTCGACGATCAGGTAGACCCGGTCGATATCGTCGCCCGGCTGGGCGGCATTGCCGCGATGGCTGACATGGGACAGCGCCACCGACAGGTTCTTCGCCGTGCCGCCTTGCACCACGTACTTCAGGTCGATATCCCGCTCCCAGTGCTTGCCGCCCTGGCCGTACTGCAGGTAGGCACCGTCCGCCGGCGCACGGCTGCCGTCGATCCCGCGACCGCTGACATAGCGTCCCATCAGGCTCAGGCCCGGCACGCCGAACCCGCCCAGGTCGAGGTCGTAGCGCAGCTGCCAGGAGTGTTCGCCCGGGCCGTTGAAGTCGGCGTACTTGATCGAGTTGGCCAGGTAGATGGAGTCGCCGCCGACGAAATCGAACGGCGTGTCGCCCTGCACCTTCTGCCAGGCCAGGGTCAGCGCCTGGGCGCCGAAGCGGTACTTGCCGGCGAGGCTCCAGGCCAGGGTATCGATGGCCCCGGCGCTGGCCGCGCCGGTGTCGCGAGTGTCGTAGAGATTGCCGTCGAAGCGCCAGTCGCCAAGGTGGTAGTTGAGGTTGAGGTAGACCTGGCGCCAGGTGTCCTGCAACTGCCCGGCGAACAGCGCGCCACCCAGGGCGCCGCTGCCGCTGTAGGTCGCCCCGGCGAGGCTGATGGCATGGCCGCGGGTGCTGGCGCCGTAGCCGTCGAAGTCATCATGGCTGGCGCTGCTGTCCTGGTTGCTGAAGGCGGTGAAGCGTCCGGCCTGCAGGCGCCAGTCCGGCAGGTCGGTGTTTTCCAGCAGCCAGCCGGTGGCGTACTCCGGGTGCAGGCGCTTGTCGCCGGTGTCGAACACCGGGGTTTCCACGGTCATTTCGCCGTAGCGCAGCAGGGTGTTGCCGGCGCGCAGCTTCAGCGCGACACCGGCGCTGGAATAGGTGGATTCGGCGCGACCGTCGCTGTCCCGTGGCAGCAGGCCGGTGCCGGCATGGCCGCGACCGCCGTCGAGCTTGAGGCCGAGAAAACCGTGGGCATCGATGCCGATGCCAATCGTGCCCTCGCTGAAGCCGGAGCGTACCTCGGCGATGAAGCCCTGGGCCCATTCCTGGCGATAGCTCTGGCCGCTGCCGGATGGGGTGCGGTAGTCGTTGTGCAGGAAGTAGTTGCGGTTGAGCAGCGACCAGCCGGCGTCGTCGGCCAGGGCCAGGGCGGGCGCGAGGGCGGCTAGGCCGGCGAGCAGGCGAGGGGGCATGGCGGGTTCCGTTGGGTGAGGAGGTGTCACTGTGGGCAGGTCCGCGGTACGGGTCTTGTACCCATGTGCTGAATCACTATCGCAGGCAAGCCAGCTGCGCGTTTTGCATCGCCACTCAATCGACATCGGACTCGAACAACCTTTCCAGCTCCACCCGCGCCTCTTGCGCCGTCTGCATCACCTTGGCCTTGTCATCCCGCACCCGTCCCTGGGCCGCCAGCACTTCCTCGTCATGCCGGGTAAACCGGCGGATCCGTTCTGCCGCCTGCTGCTCGCTCAAGCCCAGCCCCACCAGGGCCATGCGGCTCATCTCCAGGCTGGAATGGAAGGTCTCGCGGATCGGCTCTGCACCCACGTCCACCAGCTTGTGCACATGCTGGCGGTTGCGCGCCCGGGCCAGCACCTTGAGGTGCGGGTACAACTGCTTGACCCGCTCCGCCGTGCGCGTGGTCACCTCCGGATCGTCGGTGGTGATGACGAAATACTCGGCCTCGCCGACCTTGGCCGCATGCAGCACCTCAGGACGCTGCGGGTCGCCATAGAACACCGGCGCCTGTTCGAACATGCGGGTCATCTCGATGGCGTCCACCGAGGTTTCCAGGGCGATAAAGGAAATCTTCTGCGCCCGCAGGATCCGCGCGACGATCTGGCCCATGCGGCCCATGCCGACGATCACCACCCGCGGCGCATCCGTGGCGATGGCCTTGTATTGCTCCGGCACGTCGCGGGTGGCCTGCGGACGCTTGACCAGCCGCGCGCAGCCCAACAGCAGGAGCGGGGTGATGGCCATGGACAGAGTGATGGTCATCAGCAGCAGGTCGTAGGTTTGCGCGTCGAACAGGCCTTGGTCGCGGCCCAGCTTGAACACCACGAAGGCGAACTCGCCACCGGCCGCCAGGACCACGCCCAGGCGCAAGGCATTGAGGGTGTTAAGGCCACCGGCGAAGCGCCCGACCAGCATCAGCAGCGGCAGCTTCACCCCCACCAGCAACAGGGTCAGGCCGATCACCAGCAGCGGCATGTCCACCAGCAGGCGAAGATTGGCGCCCATGCCCACGCTGATGAAGAACAACCCCAGGAGCAGGCCCTTGAAGGGTTCGATCTGCGATTCCAGTTCGTGGCGGTATTCCGAGTCCGCCAGCAGCAGGCCGGCGAGGAAGGCGCCGAGGGCCATGGAGATCCCGGCCTGCTCCATCAGCCAGGCGGTGCCGATCACCACCAGCAGGGCGGTGGCCGTGGAGACTTCCGGCAGGCCGGTGCGGGCCACGGTGCGGAACAGCGGACGCAGCAGGTAGCGCCCGCCGACGATGACGATGGCGATGCTGGCGAAGACCCGTAGGCCATGGCTGAGGCTGTCGCCGTGGCTGGTGTCCGGGCCGGTGGCGGCCAGCAGCGGTACCAGGGCGATCAGCGGGATCGCGGCGATGTCCTGGAACAGCAGGATGGCGAAGGCCAGGCGGCCATGGGGCGCGTTGAGCTGCTTGCTTTCCGCCAGGCTCTGCAAGCCGAAGGCGGTGGACGACAGGGCCAGGCCGAGACCGAGGACGATCGCCGCTGGCAGCGACCGGGCGAAGGCAAAGAGGGCGATGGCGCCGATCACCGCGCCGGTCAGCAGCACCTGCGCCAGGCCGACGCCGAACACCGACTTGCGCATCAACCATAGCCGTCGCGGCGACAGCTCCAGACCGATGATGAACAGCAGCAGGACCACGCCCAGTTCGGAAATATGCGCGACGCTCTGGGTATCGCGGATCAGGCCCAGGGCCTGCGGGCCGATGACCACGCCGGCGAGCAGGTAGCCGAGCACGGCGCCGAGTTGCAGGCGCTTGGCCAGGGGAACGGTAACGACGGCGGCAAGCAGGAAGATCACCGCGGTTTGCAGAAGGCTGCCTTCGTGGGGCATCGCTCGGACTCCATGAGCTGCAAGGGGGCAGCGTTGAAAAAGGAGTTGCATTCTGCAAGCGAGAGTAGACCAAGACAATCGAGGTGAGGGGAGACTGATTGTCCCCTGCAGGGGGACAATCAGTCAGGCGAACTCAGTACTCCGCCATCACCTCGTCCTTGCCATCGCGGGTCAGGCCGATGACCTGGTAGGCGTCCTTGTGGTCGCCCATCTCCATGCCGGGCGAGCCCATCGGCATGCCCGGCACGGCGATGCCTTTCAGGTCCGGGCGCTTGCCAAGCACAGCGATCTGCCCGGCAGGCACATGGCCTTCGATGAACTGACCGTTGATGACGCCGGTGTGACAGGAGGCGAGGCGTGGCGCGACACCGAGCTTCTGCTTGACCGCGCTCATGTTCGGTTCGACATGGTCGTTGACCGTGAAGCCGTTGTCGCGCAGGTGGGTGATCCACTCCTTGCAGCAACCGCAGCTCGGATCGCGGTAGACATCGATGGTCTGGCCGGCCTGGGCCAGGGTGCTCAGGGCCAGCAGGCCCAGGGCGATCAGGTTGTTTTTCAGCATGGGTTTGTTCTCCTTCGATGTTTCAATTCTGGGTTGGCGGTGTATTTGAAGGCCTCATCGCGGGCAACGCCTGACCCCACAATGTCTGCGACGACTTCGATCTTTGTGGGAGCGGGCGTTGCCCGCGATAGAGGCGCCGCGGATCCGGATCAGAATCTCAATCGAACCCCCGCTACCCAGCGGGTCTGTCCGATATCGCCATCTTCATCCTGGGCAAGCTCGGCGGTACTGCCATAAACCCGATTGAAGCTCACCCCCACATAAGGCGCGAACCCCGGCGTGATTTCATAGCGCAAACGCAGCCCCACCTCACTGTCCGACAACCCCGCGCCCTGGCTGCGACTGCGATCATCGCGTCCATGGACGTTCATCTCCAGGTTCGGTTCCAGCCGCCAGCGCTGGGTCAGCAGGATAGCGTAGGCCGCCTCCAGCCGCAGCGCGGTCTGTTGTCGCTCGCCCGCGTACAGCGTGGCTTGCAGCTCGAGGTTGTACAGCGGCGTACCCTGTATGCCGAAGGCTGCCCAGGTCTGCCCGCTGCCTGGCTTGAAGTCCTGGCGCAGCCCCGCGACCACCTCCCACCAAGGGCTCACCGCATGCCCCCACAGCGCCTGCAGTTCGGCCTTGTGCGTGCGCCCCTGTTCCCGTTCGCCTTCGCTACGCAGCCAGAGCCGATCGATATCGCCACCGATCCAGGCATTGGCATTCCAGTTCAGCGCGCTGCTGCTTTCGAAGTTCTGGTACTCCAGCTGCTCGACGGTCACCGCCCAGTTGATCTGCCGGTCATGCACCTGGTGCCCCGGCAACGGCGGGAAAGCGGCCTGGCGGTCGGCATCGGTGATCGGCTTGAGTGGCGTGCGTGGCTGCGCTGCAATGGCGGTCATGGCGCCGTGATCCATCGCGCCATGCCCCATGGCCGAATGGTCCATTTCCATGGCCCGTACTTCCTCGCTGCCCAGCAACAGCAGTACGGCAAGGCCGCCGAGCAGGGGCCGGTTGAGTCGTTCATTCATCGACGCGCACCTCGCGGAACATGCCGGTCTCCATGTGGTAGAGCAGGTGGCAGTGATAGGCCCAGCGGCCCAGGGCATCGGCGCTGACCCGGTAGCTGCGGCGGCTGCCCGGCGGCATGTCGATAGTGTGCTTGCGCACCTGGAAGCGGCCGTGCTCGTCCTCCAGGTCGCTCCACAGGCCATGCAGGTGAATCGGGTGGGCCATCATGGTGTCATTGACCAGGGTGATGCGCAGACGCTCGCCATAGCGCAGGCGCAGCGGCTCGGCGTCGGAGAAGCGGATGCCGTCGAACGACCAGGAGAAGCGTTCCATGTGCCCGGTCAGGTGCAGCTCGATTTCCCGCCCCGGCTCGCGGCCGTCGGGATCGGCAAAGGTGCTTTTCAGGTCGGCGTAAGTCAGCACCCGGCGGCCGTTGTCGCGCAAGCCGAGGCCGGGGTCGTCGAGCTTGGCGGTCGGCATCATGGTCTGCATGTCCACCAGCGGGTTGCCGGTTTCCGACGCCGGGTGTTGCTGCATGGCCGGCATGGCGTGGTTCATGCCGGCCATGTTGCCGTGGTCCATCCCCGCCATGGCGCCGTGATCCATGCCTTGCATGTTGCCATGACCCATGTCGGTCATGCTCAGTCGCGGCCGTGGATCCAGCGCTGGAACTGCCGCGCTCAAGCCGGGTGCGCGGGCCAGGGTGCCGCGGGCGTAGCCGCTGCGGTCCATGCTCTGGGCGAACAGGGTGTAGGCCGGCGCATCGCCGACACTGACCAGAACGTCGTAGGTTTCCGCCACCGCCAGGCGCAGCTCGTCGACCGTCACTGGCTGCACCGGCTGGCCGTCGGCGGCGATCACGGTGAGCTTCAGGCCAGGAATGCGGAAGTCGAAGTAGGTCATCGCCGAACCGTTGATCAGGCGCAGGCGCAGGGTCTCGCCGGGCTGGAACAGGCAGGTGAAGTTGCCGTCCGGGGCCAGGCCGTTGAGCAGGTAGGTGTAGGTGGCAGCGCTGACATCGGCGATATCGGTAGGCGTCATGCGCATTTTCGCCCACTGCGTGCGTTCGGTGACGGTGGCGTTCCACCCGTCGCGGGCGACGTCGTCGATGAAGTCGCCGACGGTGCGCTGCTGTCGGTTGAAGTAGTCGGCCTGTTTCTTCAGTTGCCCGAGCAGGGCTGCGGGTTTCTCGTCGCTCCAGTCGCTGAGCAGCAGCACGCAATCGCGCTGGTAGACGTGCGGCTCCGGGCTCTTCGGCTCGATGACGATGGCACCATAGACCCCGGCCTGCTCCTGCAGCCCTGAGTGGCTGTGGTACCAGTAGGTGCCGTGCTGGTTGAGGGTGAAGCGGTAGAGGTAGTCGCCGCCTGGCTCGATGCCGGCAAAGCTCAGGCCCGGCACGCCGTCCATGTTGGCGGGCAGGATGATGCCGTGCCAGTGCAGCGAGGTGTGTTCCTCCAGGCGGTTGCGCACCCGCAGGGTCACTGTGTCCCCCTCGCGCCAGCGCAGCACCGGGCCGGGCAGGCTGTTGTTGATGGTCAGGGCGGTACGCGGGGTGCCGGTGATGTTGACCGCAGTCTGACCGATGAACAGCTCGAAGTGCTCGCCGGTCAGTTCGGTGAAGTCGTGCGGGCCGCGGGCCCAGGCGGTCGGTCGCCAGAGCCCGAGGCCGCCGAGGGCGCTGGCGGCGGCCAGGCCCTTGACGAAGGTACGGCGTGAGGGAAGGTGCGGCATGAGGGTGTCAGTCCATCAACAGGGATGGGCTGACCTTAGTCTGATGGTGCTGACAGAAAACTGAGGTTTGAATTACAGATTTGTCAGCGAGAAAATACGCGACCGCCCGGTCGGCTGTTGCCTTCCGGTCGGGACACGGGGATTGAACGTTCGGGTTGCACCAGGAGTAGCAATGGACAAGGTCATCATCATTACCGGTGCCAGTCGCGGCATCGGCGCTGCCACCGCGCTGCTGGCCGCGCGCGAAGGCTATCGGATCTGCATCAACTACCACGCCGACGACGAAGCGGCGCAGCGCGTGCTGGCCCAGGTGCGTGAGCTGGGGGCGAAGGCCATCGCCGTGCGCGCCGATGTCAGTGTCGAGGACGAGGTGATCCATCTGTTCGACCAGGTCGACCGCGAGCTGGGCCGGGTCACCGCGCTGGTCAACAATGCCGGGACCATCGGCCAGAAAAGCCGGGTCGAGGAGATGTCCGAGTTCCGCCTGCTCAAGCTGATGAAGACCAACGTGGTCGGGCCGATGCTCTGTGCCAAGCACGCCCTGGCGCGCATGTCGACGCGCCATGGCGGCAGCGGGGGCGGGATCGTCAACGTGTCCTCGGTGGCTGCGCGCCTGGGCTCGCCCAACGAGTATGTGGACTACGCCGCTTCCAAGGGCGCGCTGGACACCTTTACCCTTGGCCTGGCCAAGGAAGTGGCGGGCGAGGGCGTGCGGGTCAACGCGGTGCGACCGGGGTACATCTTCACCGGTTTCCATGCCCTGAGCGGCGATGCGGATCGGGTCAGCAAGCTGGAACCGAGCATTCCGATGGGGCGTGGCGGGCAGGCCGAGGAGGTAGCAGAGGCGATCATCTGGCTGCTGTCGGACAAGGCGTCGTATTCGACCGGAAGCTTCGTTGATCTTGGCGGTGGGCGCTGAAGCAGGCAAGCCAGCTCACAGCGTGTCGTGTGGACCGGCAAGCATCTGCTCCACCTGCGACACCAGCGCCTCCAGCCCGAACGGCTTGGTCAGCACGCTCATTCCCGGCGCCAGGAGCCCGTCGCTCAGCGCCGCGCTTTCGTCGTAACCGGTGATGAACAGCACCGGCAGCCGTGGGTGTACCTGGCGTACCGCCTCCGCCAGTTGCCGGCCATTCAAACCGCCCGGCAGGCCGATGTCGCTGATCAGCACGTCCGGCGCCGGCCCGTTCTGCAAGGCCGGCAGGGCGGCGACCGCGCTTTCGTAGCGCTCGACCCGGTGCCCTGACTCCTCCAGCACCTCGGCAATCACCATGCGCAGAGTGGCCTGGTCCTCCACCAGCACTATCCGTACACTCTGGCCATGGAGAATGGCCGGCAAGGCCTCTGGGCGGGGCTGTACCGGTGCCTGAGGCTGGTGGTGCCGCGGCAGATACAGCTCGATCCGCGTGCCGTGGCCCGGCGTGCTGACGATGCGTAGTTGTCCGCCAGACTGACGCACGAAGCCGTAGGCCATCGACAGGCCGAGCCCGGTGCCCTGGCCCAGCGGCTTGGTGGTGAAGAACGGATCGATGGCCCGTGCCGCGACATCGGCGGTCATGCCCACGCCATTGTCCTCGACACTCAGGCGCAGGTAGTCGCCAGCCGCCAGGTCCAGCGGTCGCCCGCCGTCGTGGTTGAGGACGATGTTTTCGCTGTGGATATCGATCATCCCGCCTTTGGGCAGCGCATCCCGGGCATTGATGCACAGGTTGAGCAGGGCGCTCTCCAGCTGTGGCGGGTCGATGAAGGTCGGCCACAGGTCGCTGACGAAATGGCTGCGCACTTCGATGGACGGGCCGACGCTGCGGCAGATCAGCTCCTGCATGTCGCGGATCAGGCTGTCCACATGGGTTGCCTGGGGTTGCAGGGTCTGCTGGCGGGAGAACGCCAGCAGCCGGTGCACCAGCGAGGCGGCGCGTTGGGCCGATCCGTTGGCAGCATCCAGCAAGGGTCCGAGGTCATCGTGGCGTTGTTGTTGCAGGCGCTGCTGCATCAGTTCATGGGCACCGAGAATGCCGCCGAGCAGGTTGTTGAAGTCGTGGGCGATGCCACCGGTGAGCTGGCCCACGGCTTCCATCTTCTGCGCCTGGCGCAGGGCTTCCTCGGCACGCAGCAGGCGCTGTTGTTCCTCCATTCGCATGCTGATGTCGTAGGCGAACAGATAGGCACCGCGCAGTTCGCCGTTGCCGTCATGCAGGGCGTTGAAACGCAGTTCGTAGTGCCGCCGGCGATCAGCGTTGCCGAACTCGGCATTCTCGGTGAAGACTTCGCCGGTGAGGGCACGCTGCCACAGGGCCAGCCCGCGCGCGCAGTCTTGCGGGTTACCGCGCAAGGTGTCGGCAACGCTGTCGCCGATGCGTGGCACGTGGTCGTAGAGGTAGTGGAAGTCTTTCAGCGATTGCTGGTTGATTGCCTGCCAGCGCAGGTCGCGGTCCACCACCTGCACGCAGGCCACGCTGCTGTCCACCAGCATGGCGAACAGCTGGCGCTCGGCCACCACGTCGAGGACGCGCTGTTCCAGTTGTTCGTTGAGCTTTTGCAGGGCGTCTTCGGCGCGATGACGCTCGGTGACGTCCTTGAACAGCACGGCCACCTGACGGCGCTCGGCCGGTTCGACACGGAAGGTGGTGATCGACAGCACCCGGCCGGTGGCGACCAGTTCCTGCTCGAAGTGCAGCGGTTCGCCGGTGCGCAGTACCGCGCCGTAGCGGGCGATCCATTCGTCGGCCTCGTCGGGCACCATTTCCCGCAGCTTCTGTCCGACCACATCGGGAATTCCGGCATGCCGTGCATAGGCGGCGTTGGCCACCACGTGGATGTAGTCGCTCAGCGGGCCATGGGGGCCGTCGAAGAACTCGATGATGCAGAAGCCTTCGTCCATGGTGTCGAACAGAAAGCGGTAGGTGTCCTCGTCCAGCGGACGCTGCTGCAGCAACTGGTGTTCGAGGACGGCATTGCGTTGCTGCAGTTCGTCCAACTGCAGGCGCAATGAATCGAGTTCGCTGGAGGGCATGGAAAGATCCGGACACAAACCAATTTCGCCACTTTAGACTGACGCCCGGCTGGCGGCTAGAACGAACGCACGATCCGTCCCAAGGTTTCCATGGCTTTTTCCGATTGCTCGTTCCACGGAGTGCCGTAGTTCAGGCGGATGCAGTTACGGAAGCGTCGGGTCGGCGAGAAGATCGGCCCAGGCGCGATGCTGATGCCTTGGGCCAGGGCCATCTGGAACAGTTTCAGCGAATCCATGCCCTCCGGCAGTTCCAGCCACAGGAAGTAGCCGCCGGAGGGATGGCTGACCCGCACCGAGGCAGGGAAATGCCGGCCGATGGCCGCGAGCATGGCGTTCTTCTGTTCTTCCAGGGCGTAGCGCAGACGGCGCAGATGGCGGTCGTAGCCGCCGTGCTGGAGGTAGTCGGCGATGGCCGCCTGGGCCGGCATCGAGGCGCATAGCGAGGTCATCAGTTTCAGTCGCTCGATCTTCTTCGCGAAGCGCCCGGCGGCGACCCAGCCGATGCGGTAGCCCGGGGCCAGGCTCTTGGCGAACGAGCCGCAATGCATCACCAGGCCCTCGCTGTCGAAGGCCTTGGCCGGTTTCGGCGCTTGCTGGGCGTAGTACAGCTCGGCGTAGACGTCGTCCTCGATCAAGGGCACCTGGTGCTGGCGCAGCAACTCCACCAGCGCCTGCTTCTTGTCCTCCGGCATGCTCGCGCCCACCGGATTCTGGAAGTTGGTCATGCACCACACCGCCTTGACCGGATGCCGTTCCAGGGTCTGTGCCAGAACCCCGAGATCGATGCCATCGCGCGGGTGCACGGGGATTTCCACTGCCTTGAGCTTCAGACGTTCCAGCACCTGCAGGCAGGCGTAGAAGGCCGGCGCCTCGATCGCCACCAGATCGCCCGGTTCGGTCACCGCCTGCAGGCACAGGTTCAGCGCCTCAAGGGCGCCGTTGGTGATCAGCAGTTCCTCCATCGGCAGCATCAGCCCGCCGACCATGTAGCGCAGGGCGATCTGCCGGCGCAGTTGCGGGTTGCCCGGCGACAGGTCGGTGACCACCATGCGCGGGTCCATGTCGCGAGTCGCGCTGGCCAGGGAACGGGCCAGGCGTTGCAGGGGAAACAGCGTCGGGCTGGGAAAGGCCGAACCGAAGGGGACGGTGTGCGGGTCCTTGATCGATTCGAGGATGGAAAACACCAGCTCGCTGACATCCACTTGTGTGGATTCGCCAGCCGGCTCGCCGATCTGCGGCTCGCTGAACGGCCGCGGTGCGTGGGTATTGACGAAGTATCCCGAGCGCGGTCGTGCGCGGATCAGCCCGCGGCGCTCCAGCAGGTAATAGGCCTGGAACACCGTGGATGGGCTGACCCCGTAGGTCTGGCTGGCGTAGCGCACCGACGGCACACGCTGTCCGGGGCCGAGGACCCCGGTGTAGATAAGCTCGGCGATGTCGTCGGCGAATTTCTCGTAGCGTTTCATTGTCATTCTGGCTGTTTCGAAGTGCACGCGGGAGAGCTTCAAGCTTCAAGCCTCAAGCTGCAAGAGAAACAAGCCCGCAGCGCGGAGTGCTCTTTCTTGTCGCTTGAAACTTGTAGCTTGCAGCTGCGGTTAACGGTTCAGCGGCGCGACGAATCGGCTGCGGGCGACGCTGCGGATATCCGGCTCGTCGCTGTCGATCAACTCGAAGTCCAGCTCCAGGGAACTGCTTTCGGGACGCTCGGCGAGCATCGCCACCGACACCGGCAACTCGGCCATTTCCCCGGCCGGGATGCTGAAGCGGGTCTTGCCGTGCAGTTCGAAGCCCTCGGCATTGAGCAGGCGCAACTGGTATTCCTGGGTCTGCTGGGTCTTGTTGATGACCTTGAGGATGTAGATGTTCTCGATCTGGCCCTGGGCGTTCTCGCGGAACAGGCCACGGTCCTTGATCACGTCCATGGACACCATCGGCCGCTCATGCAGGGCGATCACCAGAGCACCGATCATCGCCACCAGCACGGTCACGTAACCGAGCAGGCGCGGGCGCAGCCAGTGGGTCTTGCCGCCCTGCAGGGTGTGCTCGGACTTGTAGCCGATCAGGCCGCGGGGGTAGTTCATCTTGTCCATGATGCTGTCGCAGGCGTCGATGCAGGCGGCGCAGCCGATGCATTCCATCTGCAGGCCGTCGCGGATGTCGATGCCGGTGGGGCAGACCTGCACGCACATGTGGCAGTCGATGCAGTCTCCCAGGCCCTGGGCGCGAGGGTCGGCTTCCTTTTTGCGCGGCCCGCGGGACTCGCCGCGGCGCGGGTCGTAGGCCACGGCCAGGGTGTCTTTGTCGAACATCACGCTCTGGAAGCGGGCGTAAGGGCACATGTGCATGCACACCGCTTCGCGCATCCAGCCGGCGTTGATGTAAGTGGCGCCGGTGAAGAACAGGATCCAGAACAGACTGACGCCGCCGGCCTGCAGGGTGAACAGTTCCTCGGCCAGAGGGCGGATCGGGGTGAAGTAACCGACGAAGGTCAGGCCGGTGAGGATGCTGATGGCCAGCCACAGAGTGTGCTTGAAGGCGCGTCGGGCCAGCTTGTTCGGCCCCCACGGCGCCTTGGCTAGCTTCATGCGCTGGTTGCGGTCGCCCTCGGTGACCTTCTCGCACCACATGAACAGCCAGGTCCAGGTGCTCTGCGGGCAGGTGTAGCCACACCACACCCGCCCGGCGAAGACGGTGATGGCGAACAGGCCGAAGGCGCAGATGATCAGCAGGGCGGAAAGGAGGATGAAGTCCTGCGGCCAGAAGGTCGCGCCGAAGATGTGGAACTTGCTTTCCGCCAGGTCCCAGAGCACGGCCTGGCGGCCGTCCCAGTCCAGCCAGGCGGTGGCGAAGAACAGCAGGAAGAGAAAACCTGCGCCACCCAGGCGCAGGTTGCGGTACAGACCGGTGAAACTGCGGGTGTAGATGTGTCCGTCACTGCTGGCTGCCCTCTTATGGCCGCTGCTGGCGGCCTTTTTGTTCTGGGAGGGCTCGACCACTTCAATGATCTGGACGGGGATGTGTTCGCTCATGGTTCGTCGCTCATCAGGCCTCGATCAGGCCTGATCACTATGGCGACCCATCTGTTTGCATAACAGGTTCAGGTATTTCTGTAAAAACCGTATCAGATTGCCGGGTGAATCGCTCCAGGCCTTAGATTATCGAGCCTGGCGCGCTGCTCTTCAGATGCCTGCGACCATCCACCGCACCGGCCACGGTGAGTGCGTCGGCCTCGGTCTCGGTGATCGGCACGCGCTTGCCGGCCAGTTCGGCGACCGACATGCGCAGGTGTTCATCGGTCAGCACCTGTACTTCCTCGGCGGCCCCTTCAATGTTCAGGTCGTCTCCGATCAGGGTGCAGCGGCGGGTCTGTTCGTCGATCTGGATAGGCATGGCGGTGTCCTCGTGATAAGGGGGCTTACCGCTTGTGACCATGGCGCGGGGCGGGTTACCGCCGGCAACCGATCAGCGGTCGCGTTGCACTTTGCCGAGTCGCTCGTTGTCCATGGTTTGACTTTCCTGACGGATGACAACCATGGACGCCTGGTGGCATGAAGCGTGGGTGACGCTGATGGCGGAATTCGCCGATATCACCGATGCCAAGCAAGTAACTCAGGTTTCGGTGCGTCTGCTGATGGCCGCGCTGCTGGGCGCGGTACTGGGCTTCGAACGGGAGATGAAGGGCAAGGCAGCCGGGGTGCGCACCCATATGCTGGTGGCTATCGGCGCGGCGCTGTTCGTCCTGGTGCCACGCATGGCCGGGGCCGACGATGCGGCGTTGAGCCGGGTGGTGCAGGGGATCGTCGCCGGTATCGGTTTTCTTGGCGCGGGAACCATCCTCAAGGGCCACGACATGGTTGCCAGCCACGTCAAGGGCCTGACCACCGCCGCTGGCCTGTGGATGACCGCCGCCATCGGCGTGGCTGCGGGCATGGGGCGCGAGGCGACCGCGCTGTTGAGCACTGTTCTGGCGCTGGCGGTGTTTTCGGTGATGCCTTGGGTCGTGGACCTGTTCGAGGACAAGGAGCACAAGCAGGAGAGGGACGCGAAGGGCGGAGACAAAGGCGGGGAAATCTAGGACCGGAATGCACTGAGGGGAGCCGAAGCTCCCCTCAAAGATTGTTGCGTGCTCTTTTTTTGTTATTGGAGGGCGGTCTATTGTTGTTTTTGGCAACCGTTGCCTCTTGGTGCTGTTTTGTGCGATCCCCATCCGGGATCAAGAGCAAACGTATTTTTTTGAGCGCTGATCGACCTTCATCAATCTGATCCAACCTGACGGGCGCTACCTTGAGGTAGTTTTATTGTTCTCTGCCTGGTTGCGGGGCACGCCCCCGAAAAGCCATCCACTTCAAAAAAATCAGTTAGCTTCGTCTCTGCCGTATTGTTTTTGTTATGTCAGATCCGGTACGTCTTGTTTTTATTGGGTTTGCCGCATTTTTTATTCTTGTTGTGCCAGAGATATAGCAGGTGCCGTGCCAACTTTTCAAAACCCAATGAAACCGGGGGTTTGGCAGGGTTCGTAGAAAATCCGGGCCGGGAAAATCCGCTGATTTGTTTCCGTGTTACCCGGATTTTCCCTGGGAAGTGTGAAGGCGGTAACACTTTGTATCCGTGTGGGGGTGTTACCGCGAGCATTCAGCAGGCGTTACGGGCGCGGGCCACACGGGAGCCGGTCGCGCGGCCGAGCACCGAACTGATGCGCTGGCCGGCGGCAATCAGCTTGTCCAGGTCGATGCCGGTGTCGATGCCCAGGCCCTGGAGCATGTACAGCACGTCTTCGCTGGCGACGTTGCCGCTGGCGCCCTTGGCATAGGGGCAACCGCCCAGGCCGGCGACCGAGCTGTCGAACACGTTGATGCCTTCCAGCAGGCTGGCGTAGACGTTGGCCAGGGCCTGGCCATAGGTGTCGTGGAAGTGCCCGGCCAGTTGCGGGCGCGGTACCTGGGCACCGACCACGTTGAACAGGTGGCGGGTAGCGCCGGGCGTGCCGGTGCCGATGGTGTCACCGAGGGACACTTCATAGCAGCCCATTTCATACAGTTCGCGGGCTACCGCAGCGACCTGGGCCGCGTCCACATTGCCCTCGTAGGGGCAACCAAGCACGCAGGACACATAGCCCCGCACACGCACCCCGTGCTGGCGTGCGGCGTCCATGATCGGCACGAAGCGTTGCAGGCTCTCGGTGATGGAGCAGTTGATATTGCGCTGGGAGAAGGCTTCGGAGGCGGCGGCGAACACCGCGACTTCCTTGACCCCGGCGCCCAGGGCGTCCTCGAAGCCGCGCAGGTTGGGGGCGAGGGCGGCGTAGGTCACCCCGGCCTTCTGCCGGATGCCGGCGAAGACGTCGGCGGAACCGGCCATCTGCGGCACCCACTTCGGCGAGACGAAACTGCCGACTTCGATGTAAGACAGGCCGGCGTCAGTGAGGTCATCGACCAGGCGCACCTTGTCGGCGACGCTGATGGGGTTGGCTTCGTTCTGCAGACCGTCGCGGGGGCCGACTTCGACCAGACGTACTTTGGCGGGCAATGGCATGGCGTGGGGTTCCTGGTGGGGCTCAGTGGCCGTTGTTCTTGTTCAGGGTGGCGGTGAGGGCCTGCATGCAGCGTTCTTCGGCGGTATCCAGTTCCAGTTGCATCTGCTGGATGTCGAGCAGTTGCTGTTCCAGCTGGGCGCGGCGCTCGGCGATCTTCGCCAGCATGCTGTTGAGCTGTTTGGTGTTGCCGCTGGACGGATCGTACAGCTCGATCAGTTCGCGGCATTCGGCGAGGGAGAAACCGATGCGCTTGCCGCGCAGGATCAGCTTCAGGCTGACCTTGTCGCGGGCCGAATAGATGCGTTCCAGACCACGGCGCTCGGGGCTGAGCAGGCCTTGTTCCTCGTAGAAGCGGATGGCCCGGGTGGTGATGTCCAGCTCGCGGGAGAGGTCGGAGATGCTGTAGGTCTGGGTACTCATGGATGGGGCTCTTGGAGGCAATGAGGGTTAACCTAAAGCCAGGTTGACGTTTACGTCAAGGTGATTGAGCAGCGTGCAGAAAACAGTCGAATGGTCGACGCGGACCTTGTGGGAGCGGGTTCACCCGCGATTGCGGTAGTGAATTCACCGACGCCATCGCGGGTGAACCCGCTCCCACAAGGTCCGCGTCGCTCTTTCTAGAGGCTTTTGATGATGTCCCACAACCGCGGGTCCTCGAAATCCGCCACCACCAGGCTTGCCCCCGCCGCCATCAACGCCTCCACGGACTGGCTGGTGCTTAACCCCACGGTAAAGATCCCCGCGCCACTGGCCGCCTTCACCCCCAACACCGAATCCTCGAAGGCCAGGGCGTTACCGGCCTGCGCACCGAGGCGCTGCAACCCGGTCAGGTAGGGCAGCGGATCCGGCTTGGCCTTCTCCAGTTCCTCGGCCACCAGCACATGCTCGAAGCGTCCCTCCAGCCCCAGCGCCGCCAGCATGTGCACGGCATTGGCCCGCGGCGCGTTGGTCACCACCGCCATGCCGATGCCGTTGCCTTGCGCGTACTCCAGCAGGCGAACCAGCCCGGGCGTCGGTTGCAAGGTCGGCGACAGGGCACGGAACCGCGCTTCCTTGCGATCGGCGAAGGCCAGGTGCTCGCTCAGCGGCTGATCGGGGAACAGGTAACGGCACAGGTCGGCATTGGCCCGTCCGCTGATATGCGCCTCGAATTCCGCCTCGGTCAGGGTGCGGCCGTCTTCGTGCAGCAGTTGCTGCATGGCCAGCAGGTGCAGCTTGTCGGTATCGGCGAGGGTGCCGTCGAGGTCGAAGAGCAGGGCGTCGAGCATGGTTCGCTTCCTTGGATCGGTAGCTGGCTATCATACCCGTCGATCAGCGGGGCTGGTCAGCGGGATACGAAAAGAGTACAAATGTACCCCATGACCAGACTCTCTCCCAAACGCAGCGCCATCCTCACCTTCATCCGCGATCGCATCACGGGAGAAGGGCGGCCGCCGAGCCTCGCCGATATCGCCCAGGCCTTCGGCTTCGCCTCGCGCAGCGTGGCGCGCAAGCACATCCAGGCCCTGTGCGAGGCCGGCTTCATCGAAGTCACGCCGAATCAGGCGCGCAGCATTCGCCTGGCCGGGCCGTTGCGTCGTCCCGAGGTACTGGAGATCCCGGTGCTCGGCCAGGTCGCCGCGGGCCGGCCGATCGGCCCGGACGTGGATATCCACGAGCAGCTCATGCTGGATGCGCACCTGTTCAGCCGTACCCCCAGCTACCTGCTCAAGGTCCGCGGCGACTCGATGATCGACGACGGCATCCTCGACGGTGATCTGGTCGGCATCCGCCAGCAGGCCGAGGCTCGCGACGGGCAGATCGTCGTCGCCCGCCTCGATGGCGAGGTGACCATCAAGCGTTTCGAGCGTAGCGATGGTCACTACCGCCTGCTGCCGCGCAACCCGGCCTATGCGCCGATCATCGTCGGCCCGGACCGCGACTTCGTCATCGAAGGGGTGTTCTGCGGCCTGGTGAGGCGTGACTGATGGGCGCGGTGGTCAGCCTCGACGGGCTGCTCGACACCCGCCGGGTCTGGAAGGGGCGGCCGCTGGTCGAGAACCATGGCCTGCAACCCACCGGGCATGCCGCACTGGACGCGGTGCTGCCGGGCGGTGGCTGGCCGCCGGCGGCGCTTAGCGAACTGCTCGTGTCCGCTGAAGGTGGTGGTGAGCTGCAACTGCTCTGGCCGAGCCTGGCGCGCCTGAGCCAGGCGGGTGAGCGGGTGGTGCTGGTGGCGCCGCCGTTCATCCCGTACCCGCCCGCCTGGCAGGCAGCCGGGGTCGACCTGCGCGGGCTGATGGTGGTCGAAGCCGACGCCGGCCAGAGCCTGTGGGCTGCCGAGCAATGCCTGCGTTCCGGCAGTTGCGCTGCGGTGCTGTGCTGGCCGCAGCGAGCCGACGATCGCGCACTGCGGCGTCTGCAGGTGGCGGCGGAAACCGGTCAGGCCCTGGCCTTTGCCTGCCGCGATCAGGCCGCCGCGCTCAATCCGTCGCCGGCCGCGCTGCGCATCGCCATCGACACCCGCCCGGCCCAGTGGCGGGTGCTCAAGTGCCGTGGCGGCCTGGCACCGAACCGGCCGATCGCTGCCGGACTCGCGGGGTGAAGTGCCATGCTCTGGGCCTGTATCCTGTTGCCGCAACTGGCGCTCGACAGCGTCCTGCGCGGGCGTGACGACGCCGACCAGCCGTTGGTGCTGCTCAGCGGTCCGGCCAATCGCCGGGTGTTGCAGGCGGTCAACCCGGCCGCCAGCGCCCTTGGCCTGCGTGCCGGCCTGAGTCTGACCAGCGCCCAGGCCCTGGCCCAGGGTTTCGCCACGGTCGAACACGATCCCGCCGCTACCGAGCGCCAGCAGCAATTGCTCGCCGCCTGGGCCTATCGCTTCAGTTCCCAGGTCAGCCTGCATTACCCACGGGCCTTGTTGCTGGAGGTCGAATCCAGTCTTGGCCTGTTTGGGCCCTGGCCGCGTTTCGAGGCGCGCCTGCGCGAGGAGTTGCGCGCCCTGGGTTTTCGCCATCGCATTGTCCTGGCCAGCAACCCGGTGGCGGCGCGCATGCTGGCCAACGCCCATGACGGCCTGGCCGTCAGCGCTCCCGAAACGACCCGCGCGGCCCTGGCCGCCATGCCCATCGACCGCCTTGGCCTGCCGGTGGATGCCGCCACGGCCTTCTCCCGCATGGGGCTGCGCCAGCTCGACCAGGTATTGCAACTGCCGCGGCACACCCTGGCCCGGCGTTTCGCCGCCGAGGTGCAGTTGCACCTGGACCGCCTGCTCGGCCTGCGCGCCATGGCCCTGGACTGTTATCTGCCGCCGGACCGCTTCGAGTCGCGGCTGGAGTTGAACTTCGACGTGGAATCCAGCCAGGCCCTGCTGTTCCCGCTGCGGCGGATGATCGAGGACCTGGCCGCCTTTCTCGCCGGGCGCGATGCCGGGGTGCAGCGCTTCAGCCTGTTTCTCGAACACGCCGAAGGCACCGATACCCTGCTGCAGGTCGGCCTGCTGGCTGCCGAGCGCGAGGCCGGACGCCTGCTGGAACTGGCCCGTGGGCGTCTCGAACAGCTGACCCTGCGCGCCCCGGTGC
This sequence comes from Pseudomonas sp. Con_6, assembly GCF_059379395.1. Lineage (NCBI taxonomy): Bacteria > Pseudomonadati > Pseudomonadota > Gammaproteobacteria > Pseudomonadales > Pseudomonadaceae > Pseudomonas > Pseudomonas sp. Con_6. The sequence goes on from NZ_CM182011.1 coordinate 2,580,969, forward strand.
GAAATCTGCGGCTGGTCGCCGAGGAACTGCCGGCCTTCGTGCCCCAGGCCGGCGAGCTGTTCTCGGCGCGGGCCCAGCAACAGCAGAACTGGGAGCAATTGCGCGAGCGCCTGCGGGCGCGGCTTGGCGACGAGGCCGTGCGCAGTGTAGGCGTGGTCGCCGATCACCGTCCGGAATGCGCCTGGCGCGGCACCGGTCTGCCCGTGGCGAATGCCGGCACCTGTACGGCGCCGCGTCCCGGCTGGTTGCTGGAGCAACCCCGGGCCTTGCCGTTGAGCGGGCTGCGCCTGCTGGCCGGGCCGGAGCGCATCGAGTCCGGCTGGTGGGACGGCGGCGATGTGCGCCGTGACTATTATCTGGTCGAGACCGAGGCCGGTCAGCGCGGCTGGGCCTATCGCCAGTTCGGCGACGAGCGCGACAGCCCGCTGTGGCTGCAGGGCTGGTTCGCATGAGCGGTTATGCCGAGCTGCACTGCCTGTCCAACTTCAGTTTCCAGCGCGGTGCCTCCAGTGCTCTGGAACTCTTCGCCCGGGCGAAACAGCAGGGCTACCAGGCCCTGGCGATCACCGACGAATGCACGCTGGCCGGTATCGTCCGTGCCTGGCAGGCGTCGCTGAAGACCGAAGTCCCCCTGATCGTCGGCAGCGAAATGCGCGTGGACGAGGGGCCGAAGCTGGTGCTGCTGGTGGAAGACCTCACCGGCTACCAGCACCTGTGCGCCCTGGTTACCCGCGCCCGGCGCCGGGCGGAAAAGGGCAGTTACCAGGTAGTGCGGGAAGACTTCGAACACCCCATGGACGGCCTGCTGGCGCTCTGGGTGCCGGACCAGCCACACGATCCCGCGCCGGGTCGCTGGCTCCGGGACATCTTCGGCGAACGCCTGTGGCTGGCGGTGCACCTGCACCACGGCCATGACGACCGCCAGCGCCTGCATGACCTGCTGGCCCTGGCCCGGGAACTGGAGATCACCCCGGTGGCCTGCGGCGACGTGCACATGCACAGCCGCGGCCGGCGTGCCCTGCAGGACTGCATGACCGCCATCCGCCATCACACCACCGTCGCCGAGGCCGGGCATCGCCTGTTCGCCAACGGTGAGCGCCACCTGCGTGCCGTGGCACAACTGGCGGCGCTGTACCCGCCGGCCCTGCTGGAGGAAAGCACGCGGATCGCCGCCCGTTGTCGCTTCAATCTCAAGGACGACCTCAAGTACCAGTACCCCCATGAAGTCGTGCCGCCAGACCACAGCCCCGCGAGCTGGCTGCGGGACCTGTGCGAGCGGCGGATTCCCGAGCGCTGGCCCGAGGGCATCAGCCAGAAGAACCGTATCGTCCTGGACCGCGAACTGGCCCTGATCATCGAACTCAAGTACGAGTCCTATTTCCTCACCGTCCACGACATCGTCCGCTTCGCCCGCGAGCAGGGCATTCTCTGCCAGGGTCGCGGTTCGGCGGCCAATTCGGTGGTGTGCTTCGTCCTCGGCATCACCGAGCTGGACCCGAGCAAGACCGACCTGCTGTTCGAGCGCTTCCTGTCCCGCGAGCGCAATGAGCCGCCGGATATCGACGTGGACTTCGAGCACGACCGCCGCGAGGAAGTCCTGCAATACGTGTTCAACCGCTACGGTCGCCATCGCGCGGCGCTGACCGCAGTGGTCAGCACCTACCATGCCTCCGGCGCGGTGCGTGATATCGGCCGGGTGTTGGGCCTGCCGCCGGACCAGCTGGGCGCCTTGTCCGACTGTTGCGGGCGCTGGAGCGATCGCGTGCCCTCGGCGGAGCGTCTGGTCGAGGCCGGCTTCGATCCGGACAGCCCGCTGCTGCACCGGGTCCTGACCCTGACCGGCGACCTGATGGGCTTCCCCCGGCACCTGTCGCAGCACCCCGGCGGCTTCGTCATCAGCGAGCAGCCGCTGGACACCCTGGTACCGGTGGAAAACGCCGCCATGGAAGAGCGCACGGTGATCCAGTGGGACAAGGATGACCTCGATGCCGTCGGCCTGCTCAAGGTGGATGTGCTGGCGCTGGGCATGCTCAGTTGCCTGCGTCGCTGCTTCGATCTCTACCAGCGGCATCGCGGGCGGCAACTGACCATCGCCGGGATTCCCGCCGATGACCGACCGACCTACGACATGATCAGCCGCGCCGACACCATCGGCGTGTTCCAGATCGAGTCGCGGGCGCAGATGGCCATGCTGCCGCGGCTCAGGCCGCAGAAGTTCTACGACCTGGTGATCCAGGTGGCAATCGTGCGGCCGGGGCCGATCCAGGGGGATATGGTGCATCCGTATCTGCGACGGCGGAACAAGGAAGAACCCGTGGTCTATCCGTCAAAGGCCCTTGAGGCGGTCTTCGAAAGAACCCTTGGCGTCCCGCTTTTCCAGGAGCAGGTCATGTCCCTGGCCATCGTCGCGGCGGACTTCACCCCTGGCGAGGCCGATGAGTTGCGTCGTTCCATGGCCGCCTGGAAACGCCATGGCGGTCTGGAACCGCACCGCATCCGCCTGACCGAGGGCATGCTGCGCAATGGCTACGACCTGGAGTTCGCCGAACGCATTTTCGAACAGATCAAGGGCTTCGGCAGCTACGGTTTCCCCGAGTCCCACGCCGCCAGCTTCGCCCTTTTGACCTACGCCAGTTGCTGGCTCAAGTGCCATGAGCCGGCGATCTTCGCCTGCGCCCTGATCAACAGCTGGCCCATGGGTTTTTACAGCCCGGACCAGATCCTTCAGGATGCGCGCCGGCACCGCATCGAGATCCGTCCGGTGGATGCGCATCACAGCCATTGGGATTGCACGTTGGAGCCGGGAGAGGGCGGCGCGCTGGCCCTGCGTATCGGGCTGCGGCAGATTCGTGGTTTCCGCCAGGAAGATGCCGAACGCCTGGCCCGGGTCCGCGAGGCGCAGGGGTTTCGCGATGTCGGCGACCTGTGCCTGCGCGCCGAGCTGGACGCCAGAGCCCGCGATCTGCTGGCCGATGCCGGCGCCCTGGCGGCGATGGCCGGGCACCGTTATCAGGCGCGCTGGGAAGTGGCGGCGGTACAGGCGCAACTGCCGCTGTTCGCCGCCGTCGAACCGACCCCGGAATTACCGGTGCAACTGCCGGCACCCAGTGTTGGCGAAGACCTGTTTGCCGACTACGACAGCGTCGGCACCACCCTCGGCCCGCATCCGCTGAGCCTGTTGCGCCGCCGTCTCACCGGCCTGGGTTGCCGCAGTTCGCGGGCGCTGGACGATGTCGAGCACGGCGACAGCATCAGCGTGGCCGGGCTGGTGGTCGGCCGGCAACGACCGCAGACCGCCAGCGGCGTGACCTTCGTCACCCTGGAGGACGAGTTCGGCATGCTCAACGTGGTGGTCTGGCGCGATCTGGCCGAGCGCCAGCGGCGGGTGCTGGTGGGTGCGAAGCTGATGCAGGTGCGGGGCAAGCTGGAATTCGCCGACGGCGTGCGCCATCTGATCGCCCGTCGTCTTGAGGATCTCAGCCCGCTATTGAGCGGGCTGGAGGTGCGCAGCCGGGATTTCCACTGAGGCTCAGACCATCGCCAGACGCTGCTTGCGCGTTGGGGCAGGGAAGGCCTGGTCCAGTTCGCGCAGGTCTTCGTTGGTCAGCTTCAACTGGCCCGCTGCGGCATTGAGCTGCACATGGCGCGGCTCCACCGCCTTGGGAATGGCGATCACCCCATCCTCGCGGGTTACCCAGGCCAGGCTGACCTGGGCCGGGGTGACGCCGTGACGCTCGGCGATCCGAGCCAATGCCGGATTGCGCAACAGGCGCCCGGCCTGGGCAAGCGGGCAGTAGGCCATGACCGGTATGCCGTTGTCGCGGCACCAGGGCAGCAGGTCGAACTCGATGCCGCGCTGTTCCGGATTGTACAGCACCTGGTTGCTGGCGCAGGCCGGGTTGTCCAGCTCGCGCATATCGTCGGTGTCGAAGTTGGACACGCCCCAGCGGCCGATCTTGCCGGCCTCGCGCAGGCGCTCGAAGGCTTCGACGGTTTCTTCCAGCGGGTACTGGCCGCGCCAGTGCAGCAGATAGAGGTCGATATGGTCGGTGGCCAGGCGGGCGAGGCTGCGCTCGCAGGCGGCGATGGCGCCCTTGCGGCTGGCGTTGTGCGGGTAGACCTTGCTCACCAGGAAGACCTGATCGCGGCGGCCCGCCAGGGCTTCGCCGACCACTTCCTCGGCACCGCCTTCGGCGTACATTTCGGCGGTGTCGATCAGTGTCAGGCCGAGGTCGATGCCTTGCTGCAGGGCGGCGACCTCGCGGCGGTGCAGGCCCGGGTCTTCGCCCATGTACCAGGTGCCCTGGCCGATGACGGGGACCTGGTGGTTACCCAGTGTTGTCTTTCTCATCGATGAAGCTCCTCAGTCTTTCAGTCATATGAGCGCTCTGTGGAAGCGGGTTTCAGCTCAATGCCGGGGCCGTCACTTCGGCTATCAATACATCCAGCACCGCCTGCGCCGCCGCCGACAGCTTGTGATCCGCCAGCATCGTCACCCCGATCCTGCGCTCCACCATCGGCTCCACCAGCGACACGCACTGCGCCCCCAATTCCCTCATCTGGCCGATGCACAGCGCTGGCACGGCACTGACCCCCAGCCCATTGGCCACCATCCGGCCAATGGTAGACAACTGATGGCTTTCGAACGCCACCGCCAGCTTGCCGTGGTCCGCCGCCACATGCCGTTCCAGCAGCAGGCGTACCGCCGATGGTCGTTGCAAGGCGATGAAATCCTCGCGCAGCAATTCTTTCCAACTGACCCGTGCCTGTCCGGCCAACGGTGAGTTCTTCGGCACCACGGCCACGAAACGATCCAGGTACAAGGGCTTGAACACCAGCGGGTCACCAGCCTCCGGTTCGAAACCGATACCCAACTCGACCCGCCGGTGCCGGACCAGTTCCAGCACCTGTTCGTTGATCACGTCATGCACCGTCACATTGACCCGCGGATAGCGCTCGCGAAACAGCTTGAGCACCGGCGGCAGCAGGTTGCCGGCGAAGGCCGGCATGGCGGCGATGGACACCCGGCCCAGTTGCAGGGTGAAGCGTTGGCGCAGCAGTTCCTCGGTGTTTTCCCAGTCCGCCAGCAGTTGCCGAGCCAGGGGCAGCAGCACCTCGCCCTCCGGGGTCAGGCTGACGCTGCGGGTGGTGCGGGCCAGAAGGGCGCCACCGAGGTGCTCTTCAAGGCTCTTGATGGTCAGGCTCAGCGCCGGCTGCGACAGGTGCAGGTGTTCGCCGGCCTGGGCGAAGCTCTGGTAGGTGGCGACGGCGACGAAGGCCCGCAGTTGCTTGAGGTTCATGGAATTGTTTTGAAATACAAATCAATCGATGAGAAAAACAAAATTAACAAATAAGTCGCTCCGGGTGAAGATGCGCCTCAGACGCTTCCCGACAGCCTGTCGGGTTCTTACAACGACAACAAGGCGGATCACATGGCCGGACTGGACAAGCGCGTTGCAACCTACGAACAGGCCCTCGAAGGCCTGACTGACAACATGACGGTATTGGCCGGCGGTTTCGGCCTGTGTGGCATCCCCGAGAACCTCATCGCCGAAATCAAGCGCCGCGGCGTCAGCGGCCTGACCGTAGTCTCCAACAACTGTGGCGTCGACGGCTTCGGTCTGGGCGTGCTGCTGGAAGACCGCCAGATCCGCAAGATGGTCGCCTCCTACGTCGGTGAGAACGCCGAATTCGAACGCCAGTTGCTCAGTGGCGAGCTGGAAGTGGAGCTGACCCCGCAAGGTACCCTGGCCGAGAAGATGCGCGCCGGCGGCGCCGGGATCCCGGCCTTCTACACCGCCACCGGCTACGGCACCCCGGTCGCCGAAGGCAAGGAAGTGCGCGAGTTCAATGGCCGCCACTACATCCTCGAAGAAGCCATCACCGGCGACTTCGCCATCGTCAAGGGCTGGAAGGCCGACCACTACGGCAACGTGGTGTACCGCAACACCGCGCAGAACTTCAACCCGCTGGCCGCCACCGCCGGCAAGATCACCGTGGTCGAGGTCGAGGAAATCGTCGAGCCGGGCGTGCTGCTGCCGACCGAGATCCACACCCCAGGCATCTATGTCGACCGGGTCATCGTCGGCACCTTCGAGAAGCGCATCGAAAAGCGCACCGTCAAAGCCTGACCCGTCCCCGCACAAGAACAACGAAGAGATCCTGACCATGGCACTTACCCGCGAACAAATGGCCCAGCGCGTCGCCCGCGAACTCAAGGACGGCTACTACGTCAACCTCGGCATCGGCATCCCGACCCTGGTGGCCAACTACGTCCCGGCGGATATGGACGTGATGCTGCAATCGGAAAACGGCCTGCTCGGCATGGGCGAATTCCCCACCGAAAGCCAGCTCGACGCCGACATGATCAACGCCGGCAAGCAGACCGTGACCGCCCGTCGTGGCGCGTCGATCTTCAACTCCGCCGAGTCGTTCGCGATGATCCGCGGCGGCCATGTCGACCTCACCGTGCTCGGGGCCTTCGAGGTGGACGTGGAAGGCAACATTGCCTCGTGGATGATCCCTGGCAAGCTGGTCAAGGGCATGGGCGGGGCGATGGACCTGGTGGCGGGGGCGGAGAACATCATCGTCACCATGACCCACGCCTCCAAGGACGGCGAGTCCAAGCTGCTGCCGCGTTGCAGCCTGCCGCTGACCGGCGCCGGCTGCATCCGCAAGGTGCTGACCGACCTGGCCTACCTGGAGATCGAGAACGGCGCCTTCATCCTCAAGGAGACCGCGCCGGGGGTGAGTGTCGAGGAAATCATCGAGAAGACCGCGGGCAAGCTGATCGTGGCCGATGATGTGAAGGAAATGACCTTCTGATCGAGTGATGGCCTTTAGGGCCTCATCGCTGGCAACGCCAGCTCCCGCAAGGTCGTGTGTCGACCGGTGGGCCTGTGTACGACGCCGACCCTGTGGGAGCTGGCGTTGCCAGCGATGAGGCCCTCGAGGTCAACATGGGTAACAACACAATGGCGGAGCCAGGGAACCACGCATTCCCTGGCTCCGCCATTGTCTTTACTGCTTCGCCTCCCGCTCATCCTGCGCCACCACCGTCTGGCACAACTCGATGATCTGCTCGCGCATCCAGCGATTCGCCGGGTCCTGGTCGGTGCTTTCGTGCCAGTACAGATGGGTTTCCAGCGGCGGCACGTCGTTCACCGGAAGGCTCGCGTAGTTGAGCTGATGGCGGCGGGCGAAGCGTTCCGGCACGGTCATCACCATGTCGGTCTGCTGCAGCACCTGCGACGCCATCAAATAATGCTGCGAACGCAGGGCGATGCGCCGCTGCAGGCCCATCTTGCCCAGCGCCAGGTCGACATAACCCAGACCATTGCGGCGGCTGGAGATATGGATGTGGGTCAGGCCCATGTAATCGTCGAGGCTGATCTTGTCCTTCGCCATCGGGTGTCCCTGGCGCATGGCGCAGACGTATTGGTCCTGCATCAGCTTGACGTGGCGCACCTGCGGGTCGGTGTTGAGCGGCGCGTCGACGGCGAAGTCCAGGCGCCCGGCGGCCAGTTCCTTGGTGGTCTCGCGGCGCTTGCACAGGAAACTCTCGATCACCACCGCCGGCGCCAGGCGGCGCAGGCGCTGGAACAGCGGTGGCAGGACCACGGCCTCGGTGAGATCGGTCATGCTGATGCGGAAGGTCTTGTTCGCCTGCAGGGGGTTGAAGATGCGGCTTTCCTGCACCGACACTCGCAGCAACGACAGGGCGTTGCGCACCGGACCGATGATGTTCTGCGCCATGGGCGTCGGCACCATGCCCTGGGCGGTGCGCACGAACAGCGGGTCGTTGAAGGTCTCGCGCAAGCGCGCCAGGGCGTTGGACACCGCCGGCTGGGTGATGCCGACGATCTGACCGGCACGGGTCAGGTTGGCTTCGGTGTAGATCGCGTCGAAGACGATGAACAGATTCAGGTCGACCTTGTTCAGGTTCATGGGCGCCGCTCTTGTTGGTGTTATCGGCCGATCATATATCGGTTATGAATGTTTATACACGCCGAAAATAGACTAGGTGGATTTTGATCGGTGATCTAGCATCCATTCCAGATCCCTTTCACGAAGAAGGTACTGCTCATGGATTTCGCCTACTCACCCAAGGTCCAGGCCCTGCGCGAACGTGTCACCGCGTTCATGGACGCCTATGTCTATCCCGCGGAGCCTGTGTTCGAGCAACAGGTCGCGGAGGGCGATCGCTGGCAGCCGACGGCGATCATGGAAGAACTGAAGAACAAGGCCAAGGCCGAGGGCCTGTGGAATCTGTTCCTGCCCGAGTCCGAGCTGGGCGCCGGCCTGACCAACCTGGAATACGCGCCGCTGGCGGAAATCATGGGCCGCTCGCTGCTGGGCCCCGAGCCCTTCAACTGCTCGGCGCCGGACACCGGCAACATGGAAGTGCTGGTGCGCTACGGCAGTGAAGAGCACAAGCGCCAGTGGCTGGAACCGCTGCTGCGCGGCGACATCCGTTCCGCCTTCGCCATGACCGAGCCGGATGTGGCTTCATCGGACGCCACCAACATGGCCGCCCGCGCCGTGCGCGACGGTGACGAATGGGTGATCAACGGCCGCAAGTGGTGGACCTCCGGTGCCTGCGATCCGCGCTGCAAGGTGATGATCTTCATGGGGCTGAGCAACCCGGACAACCCGCGCCACCAGCAGCACTCGATGATCCTCGTGCCCACCGATGCGCCGGGGGTGAAGATCGTCCGGCCGTTGCCGGTGTTCGGCTACGACGACGCGCCTCACGGCCATGCCGAAGTGCTGTTCGAGAACGTGCGGGTGCCTTACGAAAACGTGCTGCTGGGTGAAGGTCGCGGCTTCGAGATCGCTCAAGGCCGCCTCGGCCCGGGCCGTATCCACCACTGCATGCGCTCCATCGGCATGGCCGAGCGGGCCCTGGAACTGATGTGCAAGCGCTCGGTTGAACGGACTGCGTTCGGCCGTCCGCTGGCGCGGCTGGGTGGCAACGTCGACAAGATCGCCGACTCGCGGATGGAGATCGACATGGCCCGCCTGCTGACCCTGAAAGCGGCTTATATGATGGACACTGTTGGCAACAAGGTGGCGCGCAGCGAGATTGCGCAGATCAAGGTGGTGGCGCCGAACGTGGCGCTGAAGGTGATCGACCGGGCCATCCAGATCCATGGCGGGGCCGGGGTGTCTGGGGATTTCCCGCTGGCCTACATGTACGCGATGCAGCGCACCCTGCGCCTGGCGGACGGCCCGGACGAAGTGCACCGGGCGGCGATCGGCAAGTACGAGATCGGCAAGTACGTGCCGAAGGAGCTGCTGCGTAGCAGCCACTAAGTTCTGAAGAACACCGCAAACCTTGCGGGAGCGGGTTTACCCGCGATAGCGTCGGTGAATTCACCACCGTAATCGCAGGTGAACCCGCTCCCACAAGGTTCGGTGATCAGCTTTCTTTCTGGGGTGATTTTTCATCCCTTGTCTTGAACAGCGACAACACCACTCCACCCGCCAGCAACCCGAACGTCACCCCCAGCGACAACAGCGCCGGCACCTTGCCGATAAACCCGTGCAGGAAGATCTTCCCGCCAATGAAGATCAGCACCAGCGCCAGCGCGTACTTCAGGTACACGAACCGGTGCATGAGCGCCGCCAACGCGAAGTACAACGCGCGCAGGCCAAGAATCGCGAAGATGTTCGACGTATAGACGATGAACGGATCCTGGGTGATGGAGAAGATCGCTGGCACGCTGTCCACGGCAAACACCAGGTCGGCCAGTTCGATCAGCACCAGGGCGAGAAACAGCGGCGTGGCATAGAGGATCGCTTTCGATTGCCCCGGCGGCGTCAGGCGCACGAAGAAGTGCGCGTCGTGCAGGTGCTCGGTGACCCGCACGTGCTTTCTGATGAAACGGATGAACGGATTGTTGGCCAGGTCCGGATGCTCATCCTGACGACTGAACAGCATCTTCACCCCGGTGATCAGCAGAAAGGCGCCGAACACATAGAGAATCCAGTCGAACTCCTTCACCAGTGCGCTGCCGACGCCGATCATGATCGCTCGCAGCACCACCACCCCGAGAATCCCCCAGAACAGCACGCGGTGCTGGTAGCGCCGGGGAATGCCGAAGAAGCCGAAGATCATCGCCATGACGAAGACGTTGTCCATCGACAACGACTGTTCCACCAGCAAACCGGTGTAGAACTCCAGGGCACTTTGCGCGCCCATCTCGTACCAGATCCAACCCCCGAACATCACGCCGACGCTGAAGTAGCCGGCATACAGCAGCAGGCTCTCGCGCATCTCGATTTCACGCTGGTCGCGGTGCAGCACCCCGAGGTCGAAGACCAGCAGGGCGATGACGATAACGATGAAGGCCAGCCAGAGCAGGCTGCTGGTGCCGAGGAATTGGCCGCTGAAAAAATCATGCAGAGCTGTCATGAGCCCCTCCCGATGTCGAAGAAGTGACTCCGACATGGCGGCTGGATAACCGTCAGAGGGGCCCGCAGTCACAAGGTTGAGCCTAGTCGGAGCGGGACCCGGGGATGGGATGAGAGCGTTACAAAATCCTACAGGCTCTACGGAAATGTCCTTCAGTAAACCCAGGCTTCGACCCGGCGATTGCGGATCCGTCCCTGGGTATCGGTGTTGGCCGCCACCGGCAGTTCGGCGCCCATGCCAATGACATCGCGTAGCACCACGCCTTCGCGCACCAGTTCGCGGCGTACCGCCATGGCCCGCAGGCGCGAGAGCAGGTCGGCGCGACGGGCATCGTCCTTGGCATCGCCGAAGCCCACCAGCACCACCTTGCGGTCGAGCTTGCGCTGCTGCTTCAGGTACTCGGCGACCCGTTGCACATCGCGCAGGGCCTTGTTGTCCAGGGTGGCACTGCCTTCCTGGAAGCGGAAGTTGACCGACAGGCGCTGTGCTTCGCCGGACAGCCGGCGGTAGTTGGGCGGCATGTCCGCCTGCGCGGCTTCGTTGATGGTGCGTACACGCTGGTCGATGAAGCCGTTGCTGGCGACGATGGCCTGGCCGCGCGGGCCCTGGGTGAAGTCCAGCAGGGCACGGGCGAGGGGGTTGGACTGCGACGGTGGCAGGTAGAAATACAGGCGGCGCGACAGCGGGTAGTCCTCGCTGGCGATCTGCTCGGGGCTTGGCAGCATGGCCCGCGAAGTGCCGTCGGCTATCGCGAGCACGCGGGCGCCGTGCACTGTGCTCAGGCTGCTGAAACCGATGGCGTGGCGATCCTGGCGCACGGCCTCGGCCAGTTCCTCGCCGGATTCGAAGCGTTTCGCGGTGCTGACCAGGGTCTGCTGGTGCGGATCGAGCACCAGGGTCTTGAAGGTTTCCCAGGTGCCGGAGCGGTCGTCGCGGGCATACAGCTGGATCGGCCCGCCGCCAACGCCGAGTTGTTCCCAGGTGGTGACCTGGCCAGAGAAGACCTGCGCCAGTTGCTCGATGGTCAGTTGTGGCAGGGGATTGTCCGCGTGCACCAGCACGGCGACGCCGTCGAGGGCGATGACCTGTTCGGCTTCGGCGCTGGTCAGGTTGCCGAGGGCCTGCAGGTCGGCGGCTTCGCTGTCCTTGATGGGGCGCGAGGCGGCGGCGAGGTCGGCGTTGCCGGTCTTCAGGGCAATGAAGCCGGTGCTGCTGCCGTGGGCGGCGATATCGATGCGCAGGTCACCACCCTCGACACGCACCTCGTTGGCCTGGGCGCCGGGGACGGTGCGGATGTCCTGGATGCCTCGGCTTTCCAGCAGGCCGCGCGCCAGCGCCGGGGCCAATGCCGCACCGATGGTGTTGGAGCCCTGGATGCGCAGGGTATCGGCAACCGCCAGGGGGGGGAGCAGGGCGAGCAGCAGGGCGCAGAGGCGGATCATTGCCGGTGGGCACTCTCGATGGACGAAGGTGGCGGCAGATTAAGACAGAAAGATGAACAGAAAATGACGAATGCGACACGGGACCCTGTGGGAGCGGGTTCACCCGCGATAGCGTCGGCGAATTCACCATCGCAATCGCGGGTAAACCCGCTCCCACAGGGTGGTGCGTTATCAGCTCAATTCCAGCCAGATCGGCGCATGATCCGACGGTTTCTCCATCCCGCGCAGCTCATAGTCGACCCCACCCGCCTTCACGCGCGGCAACAGGCCCTGGGAAACCATGATCAGGTCGATGCGCAGCCCGCGCTTGGGCTCGTCCTCGAAACCGCGGCTGCGATAGTCGAACCAACTGAACTGGTCGATCACCTCCGGGTACAGGTGGCGGAAGCTGTCGGTCAGGCCCCAGGCCTTGAGTTTCTCCATCCACTCGCGTTCTTCCGGGAGGAAGCTGCACTTGCCGGTCTTCAGCCAGCGCTTGGCGTTGTCCGGGCCGATGCCGATGTCGCAGTCTTGCGGGGAAATGTTGACGTCGCCCATTACCACCAGCGGCTGGTCGTTCTTGAACCGGGTTTCCAGCAGGGCTTGCAGGTCGGCGTAGAAGCGCTGCTTGGCCGGGAACTTGGTGGGGTGGTCGCGGCTTTCGCCCTGAGGGAAGTAGCCGTTCATGATGGTCACCGGATTGCCGTTCTCATCGGCGAAGGTGCCCCAGATGAAGCGGCGCTGGGCGTCCTCGTCGTCGGTATGGAAGCCCTTGTGCAGGCTCAGCGGCGCCTGGCGCGAGAGCAGGGCGACGCCGTAGTGGCCTTTCTGCCCGTGGTAGTGCACGTGGTAGCCGAGGGCCTGGACTTCCGCCAACGGGAACTGATCGTCCGAGACCTTGGTTTCCTGCAGGCCGATCACGTCCGGCTGGTGCTTGTCGATCAACGCCGCCAGTTGGTGCGGCCGGGCGCGCAGGCCGTTGATGTTGAACGAGACGATCTTCATGGAAGGACAATCCTGGGGGAAAAGGCAGGATGCTAGCCGAGTCCGGCCTGTCGGGCCACCCCGTATGGCTTGCGCGGACACTGTGGTGTCTATACTCCAGCCCGACAGGAAGGAACGTTGGCGCCGCCCACTCCTCAAAGGGCAATGCCCAACCGCCATCAGGAGCACCAAGACATGCCCGAATCGTCCCCCGCGCCGGCTGAAGTGCGTCTGCTCGACGGCGGCTACAGCCGCGAGGCGCGCTCCCTGCTTTACCACGCCTACCGCCATGAACCCACCTACGGCTACTTGTTCGAAGCCGAGCGCGCGGGCTTCGACCAGCGCGTGCGGGCATTGGTGCGCGAACGGGTGCGTCAGCACTTTCTCCAGGACCTGCCGGCAATCGGCCTGCTGGTGGACGACCGACTGATCGGTGTCGCCCTGATCTCACCGCCGGTGCGGCGCCTCGGCGTCACCGAGAGCTGGGCCTGGCGCATGCGCATGGTGCTGTCCACCGGTTTTCGCTGCACCCGCCGCTACCTGGAATACCGCGCCGCACTCATGGCCTGCCTGCCCGGCGACGCCGTGCATATCCTGCCGCTGCTGGGCATCCATCCCCAGTTCCAGGGCCAACACTACGGCGAGCAACTGCTGACGGCGGTCCACGATTGGTGCGCAGAAGACGACAGTTCCCGCGGCGTGGTCCTCGATACCGGCAACGAACACTACCTGGCCTTCTACCAGCGCCAAGGCTATCTGGAGATCGGCGAGGTGGCCGTCGGGCCGATCCGCGAGCACGTGTTCTTCCACCCCGGTCCACAGCGGATCGATCGGGCGCGGGCCTGATCCAGACGGCTTTCGACATGCACGCTGCCATATGCCTCTGGTAGCATCCGCGCCTATGACGTATTCAGGACGCTTTTCCCTGGGTTTGATCCTGTGCCTGGCCAGCAGTCTCGCGGCCGCGGCGCAGAGTGAACTGGTTATCCGCATCAAACCCGCCAACAACGCACTCAAAGCCAATGTCGAGGGCTATATAGGCAGCCTCGGCGAGCGTGACGAAGAGGCGCTGGTGCGCTTCAGCCGTGGCGCCGAGGAGCAGGCCCGCAAGGCCGCCCAGGCTTTGGGTTACTACCAGCCGCAGATTTCCAGCGAAGTGCTGGCGCCCCGCGACGAAGACAAGGGGCCGCGCCTGCGCCTGACCATCGAGCCCGGCGAGCCCATCCACCTGCGCAACGTCAGCGTGCGCATCGAGGGACCGGCCAGCCAGCTCAAGGCCTTCCGCGTGCCCGACAGCAAGGTGCTGCGTAGCGGCGAAGTGCTCAACCACGGGCACTACGAGGACGCCAAGCGCCTGATCCAGAACCAGGCCTCGCGCTACGGCTTCTTCAAGGGCCATTTCACTCGCAACCGCCTCTCGGTGGACCCCGCGGCCGGCGTCGCCGATATCGAGCTGGTCTACGATAGCGGTCCGCGCTTCACCCTCGGCAAAGTGAAATTCGACGGCGATTCTCCGTTCGACGAAGACCTGCTGCAACGCATGGTGCCATTCAAGGAAGGCACCCCCTACGACTCGGAACTGATCGCAGAGCTGAATAATTCCCTGCAATCCAGCGGCTATTTCGAAGGCGTGCGGGTAGACGCCGCGCCCACCGCCGCAGAGGGGCAGAGCATTCCGGTGGATGTCAATGTGCAGACCCGCAAGCCGCGGACCATGGGCCTGGGTTTGGGCTTTTCGACCGACGTCGGGCCGCGCGGCAAGGCCAACTGGACTCGCCACTGGGTGAATCCGCAGGGACACAGCTACGGGATCGAGAGCGAACTGTCGGCGCCGCGGCAGAACATCGGCCTGTGGTACGACATTCCCCTGGACCCGCCGCTGACCGACAAACTGCGTTTTGCCGGTGGCTATCAGAACGAAGAGATTGCCAACACCGACACCCTCAGCAAGCTGCTCACCGTTGGCCCGGAGTGGCACAGCAAGCTGCCCAGCGGCTGGCAGCGGGTGATCTCGCTGAAATGGCAGCGTGAGGAGTATCGCCTGGGCGATGACTCGGGACTGAGTACCCTGCTGATGCCGGGCATCAGCTACACCTACCTGCGCAGCGACAACCGCATCGATCCGCACAACGGCTACCGCATCCAGTTCGACGCGCGGGTGGCCAAGGAAGGGCTGCTGTCCGACACCAACCTGTTCAATGGCACGGTGCTGCTCAAGGGACTCACCACCCTTGGCCAGAACCACCGTTTCCTCGGCCGTGTGCAGTTCGGCGGCAGCGCCACCAACGGCTACAAGTCGATACCGCCGTCGCTGCGCTTCTTCGCCGGTGGCGACCAGAGCGTGCGCGGCTACGACTATCAGACCCTGTCCCCGGAAAACAGCGATGGCGACCGCATCGGCGGGCGCTACATGGTCGCCGGCAGCGCCGAGTACCAGTACCAGATCGCCGACAAATGGCGCCTGGCGACCTTCATCGACCAGGGCAACGCGTTCAACAACCTGGAACTGCCCAGCCTCAAGACCGGCGTCGGTTTCGGCGTACGCTGGATCTCGCCGGTGGGGCCGCTGCGCCTCGACCTGGCCAAAGCGCTGGATGACGACGGCGGTATTCGTTTGCACTTCTCGATGGGGCCGGAACTGTGAAGCAGGCTTTGAAGATCACCGCCATTGGCCTGCTTGCCGTGCTGTCGCTGGTGCTGCTCGCCGTCTCCGTGATCATTGGCAGCCAGGCCGGCAGTCGCTGGGTGCTGGGGCTGGTGCCCGGGCTGACGGTGGAGAATTTCCAGGGTCGCCTGGCCGATCGCTGGCAGGCCGACCGCCTGGTCTGGGAGCAGGGCGGCGACCGCGTCGAGCTGGTTGCGCCTTTGCTGGAGTGGTCGCCGGGCTGTCTGCTGCGCCGCACTCTGTGCGTGGACAAGCTGCATGCGGCGAATGTCGAACTGGCCTTCGCCCCCACCGAGGCCGACCCGGACAGCGGTCCGCTGAAGCTGCCGGAACTGGACCTGCCGCTGGCCATCGAACTGGGCGAAGTGCAGGTTGGCAGCCTGCGCCTGGATGGTAACGAGCAGTTGAGCGGCCTGACCCTGGCCGCGCACTGGACCCGAGAAGGCCTGAAGATCGACAGCCTCGACCTCAAGCGCGAGGACCTGCACCTGACCCTTCAGGGCCTGCTGCAACCCGGCGGCGACTGGCCGTTGCAGGCCGAAGGGCAATTGCAACTGCCGCCCGTAGACGGCCAGGCCTGGCAACTGGCCTTGCAGGTCAAGGGCGAGTTGCAGAAGAGCCTGGAACTGCAGGCCGACAGCAGCGGCTACTTGCAAGGCCGTCTAAGCGGCCAGTTGCAACCGCTGGCCGAGCACCTGCCGGCGCAGGTGCACCTCAGTGCCACGGCTTTCAAGGCTTTGGGCAGCCTGCCGGACACGCTGGTGTTCGAGCAACTGGAACTCACCGCTCACGGCGACCTGGACGAAGGCTATCAACTGGTCGGTGCCGGCAATCTCGCGGCCAAGGACGGGCCGATCAACCTGGCCCTGCGTGGCCGGGTCGATGCCAAGGGCGCGGAACTGGCCGGGCTGGACCTGACCGCCAGCAACGAGCAGCGCCTCAATCTCACCGCCAGCGCCAACTGGCAGAACGCCCTGGCCGCCACGGCCACTCTCGACTGGCTCGACTTCCCCTGGCTGCGCCTGTATCCGCTGGAGGAAGCCCCGCAAGTGGTGCTGCACCGGCTCAAGGCACAGGTGCAGTACCGCGACGGCAACTATGAAGGTGATTTCAGCGGCGACCTTGACGGCCCGGCTGGCGCATTCAAGCTGAGCAGCCCGTTCAAGGGCGACCTCGGCCAGATCAGCCTGCCGCAGCTGGTCCTGGAAGCGGGGCAAGGCAAGGCCGCCGGCAGTGTCAGCGTGGCTTTCGCCGATGGCGTGGCCTGGGATGCGGCGCTGGACCTGAGCAACCTCGACCCGGCCTACTGGCTCGCGGAAATGCCCGGGACCCTTGGCGGACCGCTACGCAGCAAGGGCGAGCTGAAGAACGACAAGCTCTCGCTGAACGCCGACCTCGATCTCAAGGGGCGTCTGCGTGGTCAGCCGGCGGTGTTGCAGGTCAAGGCCGAAGGCGCGGGCGAGCAGTGGACTCTCGGCACCTTGCAGGTGCGCCTGGGTGACAACCAGATCAGTGGCAGCGGCAGCCTGCAACAACGCCTTGCCGGTCGCATCGATCTCAACCTGCCGCGCCTCGGCCAGCTCTGGCCGCAGTTGCAGGGCCGGGTCAACGGTCGTCTCGACCTTTCCGGCACGCTCAAGGCACCGCAGGGCGAGCTCAAGTTGCAGGGCCAGCAACTGGTGCAGGCGGAAAACCGCTTGCAGAACCTCGACCTCGATGCTCGCCTCGACGGCGCGCAGAAAGGTGTTATCAACCTTGTCGCCAGCGGCATCCGCGCCGGTGAATCGGCACTGGGCACCTTGACCGCCAAGGGCCAGGGCGATATCCGCCAGCAGCAACTGCAGATCGCCCTGGAGGGCCCGCAACTCAAGCTCGACCTCGGCCTCGACGGCCAGCTGGACAAGAACAAGGGCGACTGGCGCGGCCGCCTGTCCCGCGGCGAAATCCAGGCCGGCGGCCAGGACTGGCGCCTGCAGGCTCCGGCAACCCTGCAGCTCCTGGCCAACGGCCAGATCGACTTTGGCGCCCATTGCTGGCGCGCCGGCCAGGCCAGCCTGTGCGGCGACTCGCAGCGGCTGGCGCCGGAGCCGCGCATCCGTTACCACCTCAAGCAGTTCCCGCTGGACAGCCTGGCGCAATGGCTGCCCAAGGACTTCGCCTGGCAGGGCCAGCTCAATGCCGATATCAATCTCGACCTGCCGGCCAGCGGGCCGAAGGGTACGGTGCAGGTGGATGCCAGTGGTGGCACCTTGCGTATTCGCGAGAAAGGCCAGTGGGTGGATTTCCCCTACCAGAGCCTGCGCCTGGACAGTACCCTGGGGCCGCGCCGGGTCGATACCCGCCTGGACTTCCGTGGCGGCCGCCTGGGCGAACTGAGCCTGTCGGCGCGCATCGATCCGCTGGCGCGCAACAAGCCATTGAGCGGTGATTTCAACCTCAGTGGCCTGGACCTGGCGGTGGCGCGGCCATTCGTGCCGATGGTCGAGCGCCTGGCCGGGCAGTTGAACGGCAGCGGGAAGATTTCCGGGACCCTGCTGGCGCCGCTGGTCAACGGCAACCTGGTGTTGTCCGGTGGCGAGGTGGGCGGTGCCGAACTGCCGGTCAGCCTGCATGGCCTGACCCTGCGGGCAATGATTGTCGGCGAGCAGGTGCAACTGAGTGGCGACTGGCACAGTGGCGAAGCCGGGCAAGGGCGCCTGAGCGGCCAGGTCGGCTGGGGGCGTGCGCTGATGATCGACCTGGCCCTGCAAGGCCAGCGCCTGCCGGTCAGCGTCGAGCCCTATGCGGCGCTGGAAGTGGCGCCAGACCTGAAGATCAGCCTGCAGGGTGAGCGTCTGGCGGTTAGCGGCAAGGTGCTGGTGCCCAAGGGCACGATTACCGTACGCGAACTGCCGCCGTCGACGGTCAAGGTCTCCGAGGACACGGTGATCGTCGGTCACCAGACCGAGGAGGGCAAGCCGCCGATGCAGGTGGCGATGGACATCGATGTTGCGGTTGGCCAGGACAAGCTGTCGTTCAGTGGCTTCGGCCTGACCGCCAATCTGCTCGGCCACGTGCATATCGGTGACAACCTGGACACTCGCGGCGAACTCAGCCTGGCTGACGGCCGCTACCGCGCCTACGGCCAGCGCCTGACCATCCGCCGCGCGCGCCTGCTGTTCGCCGGACCCATCGATCAGCCGTATCTGGACATCGAGGCGATCCGCAAGACCGATGACGTGATCGCCGGCATCCGCCTGAGCGGCAGTGCCGAGCAACCCACCACCCAGGTGTTCTCGGAACCGGCGATGAGCCAGGAACAGGCACTATCCTATCTGGTGTTGGGGCGTCCGCTGAGTACCACCGGCGAGGACAACAACATGCTGGCGCAGGCCGCATTGGGACTGGGTCTGGCCGGGAGCGCGGGGATTACCGGCAGCCTGGCGTCGAGCCTGGGCATCGAGGACTTCCAGCTGGACACCGAGGGGAGTGGGCAGACCACCAGCGTGGTGGCCAGCGGTAACCTGACCGAAAAACTGAGTCTGCGTTACGGCGTGGGTGTGTTCGAACCGGCCAACACCATTGCTTTGCGCTATCTGTTGAGCAAACGCCTGTACCTGGAAGCGGCCAGTGGCCTGGCCAGCTCCCTGGACCTGTTCTACAAGCGGGATTTCTGAGTTCGCCGATCAGCGCACGGTGGCGGCGTCAATGAACTCGTTGCGGGAGGAAGGGTTGTCGTCAGGGGGCTCGGGTTGGCGCAGCGGAGTGATCAGGTGGGTGTATTCCTCGATCAGCCGGTTCAGCGCCTCCGGGGGCTCGCAGGCCTGGAACTGCATGCGGATCTGCACCTCGTCCGGATCACGGGTGTCGCCTTGGCGGCGAGTCTGCTGACCGACCTTGACGAAGAAACGCTGGTGCGCGGCATCGCTGCACTGGCCGCCGGAGGGGCGGGTGTTCTGGATCTTGACCGAAAGATCCACCTGCATCCGTTCCAGTGCCAGTCCGCGCGGCGCCACCAAGGCGATCAGCGGGATCTTCAGGGTATGCCGGTCGTCCATCGCCACTTCGACCATCTTCGCCTTCATCGGCGCACCCAGTGCCTGGCTGTCATAGTCGAAGAACTGATCGAACAGCTTGATGTACTGCTGGGCGATCAGTCCGGTGGTGGCCGAAGCGGCTTCCTGCAGGCCACGGGTGATGTCGCACAGGTCACTGGTGGCGATCGGTTCCTTGGGGGGCGTTTGCTCCACGTGCAGCATTCCTTATCGAAGTGGCAAGGTGCCCCGCCCGGGGCGGGCGGGGCGGTGGGGCGCAATCAGGCGGGGGCCTGTTGCTCGTTCTTGTCGTTCGGGCCCTTGAGCGCGCTGTCGGTCGGCGGTGCGTCCAGGTTGCTCGCCTCGCTGCTCGCCAGGGTAATGGGCTTGGTCGCCGATTCGGTGAGGTAGTCGATGACCCGCATCAGGGCTTCCGGTGGCCCCTGGCGGGTGACGCGAGTGTGGATGGCGTAGCGCGCGCGGGTGTCGGTCTTGCGGGTTTGCGCCGACTTGTGGCTGACCTGGCCGCGGACATCGACCTTGAACGGGCCCCAGCCAAGGGAGGCGCCGAACTCCGCCGAACCTGCGGTTTCCGTGGTGTCTTCTGCCTGCTGGCTGATGGTCAGTTCGAAATCGATGGTGCCTTCCTCGATCACGATGTTCGGGTGGGTGATCGCAGCCAGCAGGGGAATCTGCATCTTGCGCGACATGGTGCCCTTGTAGACACCCTGTTCGTCGACGATGGACTCGTCATAGTCGAACTGGATGGAGACGGCCTTGCCGTCTTTGATGCAGACGCCCAGCAGGAAGTCTGCGTAGCTTTTGCTCGCCGTGACCTGGGCCTGGATCATGGCTTGCAGAGGGCCGGAGATCATCCGGTCGAGGGGTAGAGCGTTTATTACCGAGCCTATGAGGCCGCTGTCGATGGACATTCAAGAATTCCTTCTCTCGAGGTGCGCGGGATTGCGCGGGTGTTGTGGGAGCGAGTGTGCTCGCTCCCACAGGTTGTGTGTCAGTCAGGGTTCAGTTCAGCGCGAGTGCGCCTCCTGGCGACGGATGTTGCCGATCTGGCGCAGGCTCAGCCCGTACTTGTTGGCCAGTACGCTGCGTGACAGGCCGTTGGAGCTTTCCTCCTGGATCTGCTGGTTGCGCAACTGGCGGTTGAAGTGGTCGCACTTGGGGATCTCCAGGGCCATGCCGGCATAGCGCTTGATCAGCGCCTCCAGCGCTTCGGCCGGGAGGATTTCCGCCAACGAAGTGCGTTCGCGGTGCTTGGGAATGTATTTCGGCCGGCCGCCGTAGATATGGGTCAGGCGGTAGGCGTGTTCGATGCCGATACAGTCGATGAGCATCTGCAGGGAGTGCGGAAGTTGCTCGATGTCGATTCGCTTGAGGTCACAGGATTGCATGATGACTTCCTTGTTTGGGCGTGAGCAAAAAGGTCTCTATCCGGGCCAGGCGAGGCTCGTGCCGGGTGCGGAGCGAAGAGCGGGCACTGGGCTGGCCAGGTGGCGTGAGATCGATTCTCGACCAGGCGTACCGTGGTCGCTAGGTAGCAAGCAGGTCAGGAGCGGTAGCCAAGAAGTCAAAGCACTGTAGGTTTCATGGTCGGGGAAAGTAGGCAGGACAGCTGTATTGGATGTGTATCCCCTGTACTTCCATGCGGCCGGTCAGCACGACCGGCGCATGGTTTGCAAACCTTGATTCAATGGCAAGGTTGGCTGAGCAGGAGGCTGACCTGGCCCATCCAGGGCACGACCGAGCCGCTGAGATTATCCGGTACGGTACGCCAGTCGACGGACAGGCATACGGCACTGAGCGGCGTGCCATTGTCACTGCCGACCACCAGCGGATGGAAATCACGACGATAGTGCGCGCGGGTGCCTTTCTCGGCGCTTGCGCTGTCGGCGCCTTGCAGGGCGACCAATGCCAGTTCGGCGATCTGCTGTTGGGGAACGGTGAAATAGGGCACTTTGCCCGGGGTCAGGTGCCCGGCGCTACGGGTGCGTTGCCACAGTTGTTGCCACTGGCTGCTGCCGGCGTTCTGGGCCAGGCTCGTGGCCAGGCTCAGCAGTTCGGTTTCGGTGAGGTTCTCGGTATTCAGCGCGTGGGCGCCGAGGCTGGTGGACAGCACAAGGCTGCCGAGCAGAAGACGGAAGGACATGGCGTAGGCGGCTCGCAGGAAAAAGGCATGGGCCCGGAGCCATTCATGTTTTCAGCTGCCGCTAGGGGAAAAAACCTGGAAAACATCCTCGGGCAGAACTTGGCGGGGTATCATGGCGCCCGGCCAGTTATCGGCCGTCACCATCGCTGTCGCAAGGATTTTCCAAATGACTCAAAGGCAACGCCTGAAATATTCGATCCTGATGACCCTGGTCTTGATCGCCGCCATGTTGGGCCTGTCCTGGCTGGTCAAGCAGGGCATGCTCACCGAGCAGATGTTCCAGTACATCGCCATGGGCCTGGCAGTCATCTTCGTGGTCATCAACGGCATCCTGCGGCGCAAGGTCAAGCCTTGACGTGGGAGCCGGAGCGGCCGGCACTTGCCGGCCGGTCGCTCAACGTGACGGCGCCTGTTCCAGGACCGCGCGGGCCTGGGGGTTGAGGCTGTAGCACTTGTCGCTGCCCATGCTGATGACGCCCTCGACGCACAGGCGCTTGAGTACCTCGCGCACGCTGAGGAACGACAGCGGGATATCGAGTTTCTCCAACTGGCTGTGAATGCCGCGTACACCAATGGCACGGCCTTCGCGGTCGGCCACGTGCAAGGCGTCGATGACCTTGAGGCGGATCAGGCTGGTGCGCAGGCCGAAGACCCGCAACAGTTCGCGGATCTGTTCGTTGCCAGCGCGTTCGTCGCTGTCCACCGGCTCGCTCTTGACCTGCAATGCAGTGTTTACCTTGCGTCTGTAGCGCAGGGGCTGCGCCGGTTGTTGTTGCGGGTTGTACATGCGAAAAACTCCCTTTCCAGAGTCGGACTGTCCTGCGTACTTGATGACGCTCCCAATCTATAAGACGAATGAGAACGACAAATCTGCAATGTGCGCAGAAAAAAAATCCGCGTTCTTACCTGTAACGAAGCAAACGCCCCTTTACCGTAAATTTTTCATCTGGACTTCGTTCTATCAGGATGCCCCTTTCTCCTGATCCGGCTGGAGTTCGCGTGATCACCATTTCCCCCGTTTCCAGGTTCTGCCTGGCTGCATTTCTCGCCAGCCTCGGCCTTTGTGCCCACGCCCGGGAGAACCCCGGCGAGGTCTCGGCCGAGATCCGCCGTACCACCTTTGGCGTGCCGCATATCCTGGCCAGCGATGACCGTGGCCTGGGCTACGGCATCGGTTATGCCTATGGCCAGGACAACCTGTGCCTGCTGGGCAACGAAGTGGTAACGGTCAATGGCCAGCGCTCGCGCTTCTTCGGCCCGGAGCAGCGCACCCTGGAGCAGCGCAAGAACCTCACCAGCGACCTGTTCTTCACCTGGCTGAACACACCCGTGGCGGTGTCCGCGTTCTGGCAGGCGCAGCCGGCGCCGATCCAGGCCTTGCTCGAAGGCTATGCTCAGGGCTTCAACCGCGCCCTGGCCGAGCGTCGCGCCGCAGGACTGCCGGCCGAATGCCAGCAGGCCGAATGGCTGCGGCCGATCACCGCCTTCGACCTGGTCAAGTTGACCCGCCGGCTGCTGGTGGAAGGCGGTGTCGGCCAGTTCGCCGAAGCCGTGGTCGGCGCCACGCCGCCGAGTGTCGCCGCGCAGCGTGATCTCAAGGATTTCAGCCTGGCCCTGGAAAACCAGCAGCGCTTCGCCTTGGAACGCGGCAGCAATGCCGTGGCCGTGGGCAGCGAGCGTTCGGCCAGCGGGCACAGCATGCTCCTGGCCAACCCGCATTTCCCGTGGCAGGGCGGCATGCGCTTCTACCAGATGCACCTGACCATTCCCGGTCAGCTGGATGTGATGGGCGCGGCGCTGCCGGGGCTGCCGCTGGTCAATATCGGCTTCAACCGGCATCTGGCATGGACTCACACAGTGGACGCCTCGCGGCATTTCACCCTGCATCGACTGCGGCTCGACCCGAAGGACCCGACCCGCTACCTGTTCGACGGCCAGTCGCTGCCTCTGGAGCGCCAGCGCCTGACGGTTACGGTCAAGGGCGCCGACGGCCAGTTGCGTGAAGTGAGCCATGACCTGTTCAGCAGCCGCTTCGGCCCGGTGGTGCAGTGGCCGGGACGCCTGGACTGGACGCCTCAGGCGGCCTTCAGTCTGCACGATGCCAACCTCGACAACACCCGGGTCCTGCAGCAATGGCACGCGATCAACCAGGCCGAAAGCCTGGCCGCATTGCAGGCTTCGGTACAGCGTCTGCAGGGCGTTCCGTGGGTGAATACCCTGGCCACCGATACCAGTGGTCAGGCCCTGTACCTGAACCAGTCGGTGGTGCCTTACGTCGATGCCGAGTTGCTGGGGCGTTGCAGCGACCCGAAGGCCGGACTGGAAATGATCGTTCTCGATGGCTCGCGCAGCGAGTGCAACTGGAAGGTCGACCCACGCGCCGCGCAGCCTGGGATTTTCCCGGCACAGATGCAGCCGCAGTTGAGTCGTGGGGACTTCGTCCAGCACGCCAACGACTCGGCCTGGCTGGTTAACCCGGCACAGCCCCTGAGCGGCTTTTCGCCGCTGATCAGCCGCGACAATCTGCCCCTCGGTCCACGCGCACGCTTTGCCCTGACCCGTCTGGAAAAGCCCGGAAAGCTCGATACCGAGGACCTGAAACGGATGGTCATGGATGACCAGGTATACCTGGCGGACGTGCTGCTGCCTGACCTGCTCAAGTGGTGCGCTGGCGTCGGTGATGACGCCCGTCTGAAAAGTGTCTGCACCGCGCTGGGTCAATGGGACGGAAGGGCCAGCCTGGACGCTGGCCTGGGCCTTGTGCATTTTCAGGTGATCATGCAGGTCCTGCAGGAAAAAGGTGGCTTCTGGCGCGTCGCCTTCAACCCGACGGACCCGCTGCACACTCCGCGCGGGCTGGCCTGGGAGCGCGCGCCCGTGGCGAAGATGCTGCGCGAGGCAGCACTGGCCTCGGCAGCCCGGGTGGCCGGCGCCGACCCTGCGCTGCAATGGGGCCAGATCCAGCAGGCCGCCGACGGCACGCCGATCCACGGCGGTCCGGCCAACCTCGGCGTGTACAACGCGATCCAGAGCATCGATGGCGCGCCGGGCAAGCGCCGGGTGGTCAGCGGCACCAGCTATCTGCAACTGGTGACTTTCGACGACAAGGGGCCCAAGGCTGAAGGCCTGCTGGTGTTCTCGCAATCCAGTGAGGCCGCCTCGCCCCATGGCAGCGACCAGACCCGCGCCTTCTCGGCCAAGCAATGGCAACCGACGCCGTTCACCGAGGCGCAGATCAAGGCCGATCCGCAGTACCGCTCCCAAGTGATTCGCGAAGCGTCGACTTTAGAGGCGGGCGTCAGCCGTTGACGTCTCGCATCAGCAGGCCGTAGGCCAGGTCTGCCTGCTCGGGTACCGGCAGGTAGACCACATGGCCGTCTCCCGGCGCCACTTCCAGCACCTTGCCCTGGCGATCGCGCAGTTGCGCCAGGTCGAAGTGGAAGTTGCCGCCCGGGGTCATCAGTTCCAGATGATCGCCGAGGGCGAAGCGGTTCTTCACCTGGACTTCCGCCAACCCGTCGATTCGCATGCCGGTCAGCTCGCCGACGAACTGCTGGCGATCCGAGACCGAGTTGCCACGCTGGTAGTTCTGGTACTCGTCATGCACGTGGCGGCGCAGGAAGCCCTCGGTGTAGCCGCGCTGGGCCAGGGACTCCAGGTCGAGCATCAGCGAGCGGTCGAACTCGCGACCGGCCGCGGCGTCGTCGATGGCCTGGCGATAGACCTGGGTGGTGCGTGCGCAGTAGAAGTGCGACTTGGTCCGCCCCTCGATCTTCAGTGAATGCACGCCCATGCGCGCCAGGCGCTCGACGTGCTGCACCGCGCGCAGATCCTTGGCGTTCATGATGTAGGTGCCGTGCTCATCCTCGAAGGCCGGCATGTCCTCGTCCGGACGGTTGCTTTCCTGGAGCAGGAACACCTGCTCGGTCGGCGCGCCCAGGCCCAGGGTCGGCTCCACGTGGCGGACAATATCGCCAGTTTCGTTTTCGGTCGCTTCACTGGCCGTGTACTTCCAGCGGCAGGCGTTGGTGCAACTGCCCTGGTTGGCGTCGCGGCGATTGAGGTAGCCGGACAGCAGGCAGCGCCCGGAATAGGCCATGCACAGCGCGCCGTGAACGAACACCTCCAGTTCCATTTCCGGCACCTGCTCGCGGATCTCGCCGATTTCTTCCAGCGACAGTTCCCGCGACAGGATCACACGCGTCAGGCCCAGGCTTTTCCAGAACGCCACGCTGGCCCAGTTCACCGTATTGGCCTGCACCGAGAGGTGGATCGGCATCTGCGGGAAATGCTCGCGTACCAGCATGATCAGCCCCGGGTCGGACATGATCAGCGCGTCCGGGGCCATGGCGATCACCGGCTCCAGGTCCTTGAGGAAGGTCTTCAGCTTGGCGTTGTGCGGGGCGATGTTGACGACCACGTAGAAACGCTTGCCCTGGCTTTGCGCCTCCTTGATGCCGAGGGCCAGGTTGGCGTGGTCGAACTCGTTGTTGCGTACCCGCAGGCTGTAGCGCGGCTGGCCGGCATAGACCGCGTCGGCGCCATAGGCGAAGGCGTAGCGCATGTTCTTCAGGGTGCCGGCGGGGGCGAGCAGTTCGGGCTTGGTCAGGTCGGTCATGATCGGGTCGGGGCAAAAGGCGGGGATGCTACGCCAGCGTTGCGAGCGATTTATTGATCTGGAGCAACGGCACTTTCTCTGGCTTGTACGGCACTAAAGATCAACGCGAACCCTGTGGGAGCGTCCAGTCAATCGGGTGTTAAGGGCCGACATGAGCGAAACAGCGTTGCAAAATAAGACCTTGATCGGCTTGCTGGTCCTGGTGACCCTGGCCTTCCTCTGGATCCTGCTGCCGTACTACGGCGCGGTATTCTGGGCGGTGATCCTCGGCATTCTCTTCGCGCCGATGCAGCGGCGCCTGATCCAGCGTATGGGGCAACGGCGCAACCTGGCGGCCGGCCTGACCCTGCTGACCTGCCTGGTGATCGTGGTGCTGCCGGTGATCGTCGTCAGCGGCCTGCTGGTGCAGGAAGGCGGGATGATCTACAAGCGCATCGAAAGTGGCGACCTGGACATCGCCGGCTATATCGAGCGATTCAAGGATGTCCTGCCACCCGTGGTCCAGCATGGTCTGGAGCGTCTGGGCATCGGTGACCTGGAGGGCTTGCGTGACAAGGTGACGAAGGGCGCGGTGGAGGGTAGTCAGTTCTTCGCCAGCCAGGCCTACAGCTTTGGCCAAAGCACTTTCGAGTTGGTGGTCAGTCTTGGCGTGATGCTGTACCTGCTGTATTTCTTCCTGCGCGACGGTCCCGAACTGGTGCGGCGGATCCGCCAGGCCGTGCCGCTGGCCGAGCAGCAGAAGCGTCGTCTGCAACTGAAGTTCAACCGCGTGGTACGGGCGACGGTGAAGGGCAATCTGCTGGTGGCGATCGCCCAAGGTGCGCTGGGCGGGCTGATCTTCTGGGTGCTGGATGTGCCGAGCCCGCTGTTGTGGGGCGTGCTGATGGCGTTCCTGTCGTTGCTGCCGGCGGTGGGCGCGGGGATCGTCTGGGGACCGGTGGCGGTGTATTTCCTGTTCAGCGGCGCGGTGTGGCAGGGCGTGGTGCTGACGGTGTTCGGCATCTGTGTGATCGGGTTGGTGGACAACCTGCTACGGCCGTTGCTGGTGGGCAAGGATACGCGCTTGCCGGATTACCTGATCCTGGTTTCGACCCTGGGCGGGCTGGCGGTGTTCGGTTTGAACGGGTTTGTGATCGGACCGTTGATCGCGGCGTTATTCGTGTCCAGCTGGGGCATCTTCACCAATACCCGGCCGCAGGTGCAGTTGCCGCCTTGAAATTGGTGTCCGGGGGCAACGCCCGTTCCCACAGGGACCGCGAGCGCCGCAGAACCTTGTGGGAGCGGGCGTTGCCCGCGATGCGATCTCACGAACGCTGAAGAATCAGCGGAAGGTGTAAGACACTCCCGCATACACGCCAAACCCTTCCCCCGGCACCGACCGTGCTGCGTCCGCGCCGTTGTCGTTGTAGTACGGCACCACGATCGCCGCATAACGCTTGTTGGTCAGGTTGCGCAGGTCCAGCCAGGTCTGCCAGTCCTGCTTCGGTGCGTTGTAGCCGAAGGTGGCGCCGAGGATGGCGTAGGCGTCGGCGTCGTAGCTGTTGGCGTAGTCGACTTGCATCTTCGACGCCAGGGTCGTGTTGAGCCCGGCATAGAACCCGCTCGGCAGGTCGAAGCGCAGCTCGCCCTGGTAGTAGTGCATCGGAATGCCCGGCAGGCGGTTGTCGCCGAAGACCTTGTCGTCGCGGTAGTGGAAGTCGTTCAAGGTGTAGGCTTGGCGCAACGACAGGCGGCCGACGGCGGCGCGCTGCCAGAGGGTGCTGTCGAGGCTGGCTTCGATGCCTTGGTGGACGGTTGGGCTGGCGTTGAACTCACCGAGTACGCCGGGCTGGATCTCGACCGAGAGTAATTCGTGACGTACGGCTGCGTAGTACCAGGCCAGATCCCAGCGACCGATATCCGAATCGCCCCGAGCCCCGAGCTCCAGCGTGGTTGCGGTCTGGTTGCGCATCTCGATCGGCTGGGTCTGCTGTAGACCCGCTGGTGTCGGGACCTTCGGCGAGCTCCAGATCAGCGACCACGGATGCGGTGGTTCTACCGAGCGGCTGAGGTTGCCATACAGCTGCAACGCCGGGCTGAGGTCATAGCGCAAGCCGAGCCGGGGCGCGTAGTCCCAGTCATGCTGGCTGACCTTGCCGCCCCAGGCCGGGAAGGTCACGTCGCTTTCCCTTCGGGTGTAGATGGCTGCCAGTCCGCTGGTGAGCCACAGGTCTGGAACCAGTTCCAGTTCGTTCGCGATATGAACGACGGTGTCCGAGCCCTGATACGAGAAATCGCGGGTTTTGTTTCCGACGATGTTGTTCGTTCGCGAGTACTCCGACGCACCACTGTTCGGCAGATGCTTGGTCGTTCGCCAGCCGATGGTGGTCTTGCTCTCATGCCCGAACAGGGTATGCCGGCGCTGATAGTCCAGGGTCCCGCTGACATCGGTGTAGGCCACCTTCAGGCGCATCGGTCCTTCGCGCAGGTCCATCGGGAAATCGTGGTAGACCAGCCCTGCGACCAGTTGTGAATCGTCATCGAGGAAAAAGGTGGTCTTGTTCGCCAGCCAGGTGCTGCCGGGCTGCGGGCGACTGTCGTTGCGGTTCAGGTAGCCGGGGTTGGCATCCCGCGGATGGTGCTTGATCTGGTCCTTTGTCAGGCGGCCGGCCAGTTCGTTGTCGGTTTCCCGGTAGCGCAGGTAGAAGCGGGTTTCCAGGTTCGGGTTGAAGCGGTAGCCGACGTTCGCCGCGATGCCCTTGCTGTCGCCGCTACTGTGTTTCTGGTAGCCGTCGTATTCGCTGTCGGTGAGGGCGACGTAGTAGTCCAGGTCACCCAGCACCTGGCCGGAACTGATGTGGCGCTTCTGATAGCCACGGCTGCCGGTCTCGTAGCGCAACTGCAATGGCGCCGCATCGTAGCCAGTGTGGGTCACGTAGTTGATCGCGCCGCCCAGGGCCAGGGCGCCGCGGTCGAAACCGTTGGCGCCGCGCAGCACTTCGGCGCGGTTCAGCCACAACGGCTCGAAGAGTTCGTACGGGGTGCCACCGGGGCCTGTCAGTGGCAGGCCATCGAACATCACGTAGGTGCCGGAGCCGTGGGCTCCCGGCGCCCGGTTGATGCCAGAGCCACGGATCGACAGGCGAATGCCGTCGTTGCCGGCCGACTGGGCGAACACGCCCGGCTGGTAGGCCAGCACATCCTGATTGCTGGCGACCCGACCCTGTTCGACCCGGCGCATGTCCACCAGGTTGGTACCACCGGGTACTTCCCGCAGGCGTTCCCGCGCGGCCTGCTGTTCGTCCTGTTCCTGCCCCTGGATAAGCACCTGGTCCAGCTCGACGGTCTCGGCGGCCTGAGCGACGGTGCCGCCGGAGAGGGTCAGGCCAAGCAGGTACAGCGAGGAACGCAGGGACAGCGGTGATGACATCGTACAGCTCCAACGAATTTGGTCTGGCAGGCAATGTGAGATCAGACGAACGAAAGGGCAGTGAAATCACCCCCTTTCCTCCATTTATGTTGAGTGACTTTGTTCCAACGATATGTAGCCGTGTTGGCTACAAGTCGTACGACTGGTCCGGGGTGCAACCCCCTCCGTATCGTTCGCTCATCTTCAACCGGCCCGGATGACCCAGGGCCCCGAGCACGGAGCAAGACCATGCCACCTGATTCTGCTGTTACCTCGCTGGCTATCGCCAAAGAGCCCCCCACGCTGACCCGGCGCGAGGGCGAAGTGCTGTATTGGTGTTCCTGTGGGAAAACCTCGTGGGAGATTTCGCAGATCCTCGACTGCAAAGAGTCGACGGTGAATTTCCATGTCGGCAACGTGCTGCGCAAGCTGTCGGTGCATTCCCGGGTTGCTGCCGTGATCAAGGCCTTGCGCTACGGCATTCTCAGCCATCAATCCGGTGTGTCCTGAGTCGAGGGAGGGCGGCAATCATGAGCGATCCGACGACCTCGAGCCTGTCCAGCCTGTTCGTTGGCCTGGGCCTGGCGGCGGCGGTACCGGAAGTCGAGGGCGATGTGCTGTTCGGCTCGGTGCTCGGAGCCTGGCTGGTGGCGAGTACCCGGGGCTTCCTGAAAGCCTGGCAGCGTATCGCTTCGTTGTTGTTGTCGGCGGGTGTCGGCTATCTGTTCACGCCGTTGATGCGCTCGATCGGCCCGTTTCTCTCGGGCGGGGAGGCTGCCTTCATTGGCGCGGTGGTGGTGATCCCCATCGTGATCAAGGTGATGATCTGGCTGGATGGTGCCGACCTTCGCGACATCATCCAGCGTTTGCGGGGCTCATGAGTCGTGCTGGTTGAGCTGCGGCAACCGTTGGCTGATTTTCTCGACCTGCTGTTCCAGTTCGCGCAAGCGCTGTTTTTCCTGGATGGCGAGGGCGATAGCACGCTGGTCCTGCGGGCTGAGCAGACGCAGTTCGGCAATCAGCTGGGTTTCCCAGTCCGGGTCGGCCAGCGGGTTCATGGCCTGGTGGCTGTGGGCGCGAAAGCGCGGCCCTTCGCCCACCAGAAGCCAATCGAGTGAGATACCGTGCTTGTGAGCAAGGTCTACGCATATTGCGTAAGGAATACTGTCGCGGCCTTTCCAACTACTAACGGTCTGCGGGCTTACACCCAGCGCTGAAGATAGCCCAGAGTCGGTGGTTGACTGGGTGACGAGCTTCATCCGGGCAAGTACCGCAGCAAATCCATTAATACTCATAACGAGTAATCCTCTGGGGTGCTGATATAATGTTCGGCAAAAAAATATGCAAACTGCATTCTCTCTCTTTGCAACATTGAGCACTACTCGTTTGGGGAAACTAAATGTCAGAAAGATCCGTTCAAAGCATAGGAAATTTCCTCTGCTTGAATTTTGAGCTTACAGGAGATTGGAATAGGAATGAATTACCGTTATAGCCGCACTGTGCGCTGTTTCCGCATCCCCGGGTCTTTGGCAAGGAGCCAGCCGTGAGTACTTACAAGCTCGTGTGCCCGCATTGCAAAAGCCGCATGCGCATCCGCACCAGCGAGGGGCGGCACATCTTCCTGAGGGTCGCGTACCTGCAGTGCACCACCGAAGCCTGCGGCTGGTCGGTGCGGGCCGAGTTCGAGATGACCCACGAACTATCCCCCAGCGGCATGCCCAATCCGGAGGTGCACCTGCCGCGGGCCGACAGTGAGTTGCGCCGGGCAGCCTTGCCGCCGCCCCGGGATGCCTCGCTGGCAGCAGAAGGGACGGTTATCTGAGGGTGGAATGGGGAAGGGTGCTGCGCACCTGCCCCCGCAAGACCCCTCCACTCAGCCGGCTGAGGTCGCAATTCGCGGCGTCTGAACGTACGCGCACGCAGAGCAAGAGCAATGGCAGAGCAACAGGTAACGATGCCGATGTTGTTTTCGAAGATGAGTCTGTCGTGCCCCCCAAAAAAAACACCCCGCCGAAGCGGGGTGTCTGTTTTTCAGCAGTTTGCTCAGCCGATCAGTTGCAGGCCAGCGTGCTGCACCAGGTCCAGCAGCGGCTGCGGGTAGACGCCGAGGACGAAGGCCAGGATCGCGATGGCCAGCAGCATGACGCCGCCGGTGCGCTGTTCCCAGTTCAATGGTGCATCGTGACGACGCAGGTTCGGCTCGATCAGGTATAGGGTGACCATGACGCGCAGGTAGTAGAACACGCCGATGGCGCTACCCACGACCAGGGCACCGGTCAGCCACCACAGTTGCGACTCGACGCCAGTGGCGATGATGTAGAACTTGCCGATGAAGCCGGCGGTCAGCGGGATGCCGGCCAGGGACAGCATCATCACGGTCAGCACGGCGGTCAGGTACGGACGGCGCCAGAACAGGCCGCGGTACTCGTACAGGGCGTCGGCGTCACGGCCGTTGTACGGCGAGGACATCAGGGTGATCACGCCGAAGGCGCCGAGGCTGGTGATCACGTAGGTGACCAGGTATACGCCGATGGCTTCCAGGGCCAGGCCCTTGCTCGCCACCAGGGCGATCAGCAGGTAGCCGAAGTGGGCGATCGACGAGTAACCCAGCAGGCGCTTGAGGTTGCTCTGGGTCAGGGCCAGCAGGTTACCCACCAGGATCGACGCCACGGCGATCACCGACAGCACGGTGGTCAGCACGCCGCTGCTGGCGGCAGGGGAGAGCATGAACAGGCGCACGACGACGGCGAACACCGCCACCTTGCTCGCGGTGGCGAGGAAGGCCGCGACCGGTGCCGGCGCACCTTCGTAGACGTCCGGAGTCCACAGGTGGAAAGGTACCAGCGACAGCTTGAACGCCAGGCCGACCAGCATCATGCCCAGGCCCAGCTGGGCCATCAGGCTGGGCATGCTGGTGCTGGCCAGGGCTTTGCCGATGGCGTCGAAGGCCAGGCTGCCGGCGTCGGCGTAGAGCAGCGCCATGCCGAACAGCAGGAAGGCCGAGCCAGCGGCCGACAGCACCATGTACTTGATACCGGCTTCCAGCGAACGCTTGTTGAAGAAGGCGTAAGCCACCAGGCCGTAGACCGGTACCGACAGCAGCTCCAGGCCGATGAACAGGCCCGCCAGGTGCTGCGCACTGACCAGTACCAGGCCACCCAGGGCAGCCATCAGGATCAGCAGGTACAGCTCCTCGCGGTTGCCCGGGTAGCCCGAGCCGCCATCACCCAGATAGGCATGGGCGAGGGTGACGCAGGCCAGGGTGGCGACCAGGATCAGCGCCATGTACAGGCAGGCGAACTTGTCGATGGTCAACAGCGGGGTGACCGCCAGGGGCACGACTTTCAGGACCGGCAGGATCGACAGCAGGGCCAGGTTCAGGCCCACGGTCGACAGCAGGAAGGTTTGCGAGTGGTTGCGGCGCCAGGCGATCGCCAGCATCACCACCACGACGGTGATGGTGGTGATCAGCATGGGCGCAAGCGCGATAAAGTGTTGAATCGTCAGGTCCATAGCGCTCTTACCGGGCCGAAGCGAGTTGAGTGAAGGCGGAGCCGAGCCACTGCTGCACACCGCTCATGGTGGCGGCGGAGGTGTCGAGGAATGGCTGCGGATAGACGCCCAGCACGATCAGCAGGACCGCCAGGCCCAGCACCATGATCATTTCGCGGGTATCCATGCCGGCCAGGACTTCTTCCGACTTGGCCGGGCCGAAGTAGGCGCGGTGGATCATGATCAGCGAGTAGACCGAACCGAACACCAGGCCGGAGGTGGCGATGACGGTGACCCATGGTGCGCTGACGAAGCTGCCGATCAGGATCAGGAACTCGCCGACGAAGTTGCCGGTACCCGGCAGGCCGAGGGACGCGGCGGCGAAGAACAGGCTGATGGCCGGCAGGTAGGCGATGCGGTGCCACAGGCCGCCCATCTGGCGCATGTCACGGGTGTGCAGGCGCTCGTACAGCTGGCCGCTGAGGATGAACAGTGCCGCTGCCGACAGACCGTGAGCCAGCATCTGGATCACCGCGCCTTGCAGGGCCTGCTGGCTGCCGGAGTAGATGCCGATCAGCACGAAGCCCATGTGCGAGACGCTGGAGAAGGCGATCAGGCGCTTGATGTCGGTCTGGGCGAAGGCCAGGAAGGCACCGTAGAAGATGCCGATCAGGCCCAGGGTCATGGCGATCGGCGCGAACTCTGCCGAAGCGTTGGGGAACAGCGGCAGGGCGAAGCGCAGCAGGCCGTAGGCCGCGGTCTTCAGCAGGATACCGGCGAGGTCGACGGAACCGGCGGTCGGGGCCTGGGCGTGAGCGTCAGGCAGCCAGGAGTGGAACGGTACTACCGGCAGCTTGACCGCGAAGGCGATGAAGAAGCCGAGCATCAGCAGGTATTCGGTACCGGCCGGCAGGTCGGCCTTCAGCAACTGGGTGTAGTCGAAGGTGATCACACCGGTGTTGTTGAAGTTGACCAGCACCAGGCCCAGGATCGCCACCAGCATGATCAGGCCGCTGGCCTGGGTGAAGATGAAGAACTTGGTCGCCGCGTAGATCCGGGTCTTCTTGCCGTCGGAGGAGCTGTGACCCCAGAGCGCGATGAGGAAGTACATCGGCACCAGCATCATTTCCCAGAAGAAGAAGAACAGGAACAGGTCGAGGGCGAGGAACACGCCGACCACGCCGCCGAGGATCCACATCAGGTTGAGGTGGAAGAAGCCGACGTGGCGCTGGATCTCTTTCCACGAGCAGAGCACGGACAGCACACCGAGCAGGCCGGTGAGCAGGATCATCAGCAGCGACAGGCCGTCGAGGGCCAGGTGCAGGCTGATGCCGAAGCGCTCGATCCAGAGGACCTTGAACTCGACCGCCCACTGTGGCGCAGCGCCAGGAGCGGGGGCGAGGGTGTAGTCACCGTGTGCCCACAGCCAGAGGCCGATACCGAGCAGCAGGGACATGGTCAGCAGCGCGATGTAGCGCGGCAGGGTGGCGCCGAAGCGCTCACCCAGCCAGCACAGCAGGCCGCCGATGAAGGGGATCAGGATCAGCCAAGGCAAAATCATGACGGGCTCAATTCCTTTCGCAAAGTCGCAAGGTTCATATCAGGCCGCAGCCATCAGGACGGCGCCGAGTACAAGCACGGCACCCACGGCGATCGAAGCGGTGTACCAGCGCAGCTGACCGGTTTCGGTCTTGCTCATGGCGGCATGTCCGCCACGGGCCAGGCGCGGGATCAGGCCAATGGTGCGGTCGACCGGGTCGCGACGCAGGATGTGGCTGATCAACAGGTAAGGCTTGACGAACAGCTTGTCGTAGATCCAGTCGAAGCCCCAGGCGGCGAACCACCAGGCGGACAGGACACGGCCGAGGCTGCTGTTGGCTACCGCCGTGACGAAGCGACGCTTGCCGAGGAACAGCAGGGCCGACAGCAGGATACCGGCGATGGCGATGGCGCCCGAGGCGATTTCCAGGCTGTGCTTGGCTTCGCCGCCGGCATGGCCCGCGCTTTCCGGCAGCACGCCGGCCAGCGGTGGGTGGATCCAGGCGCCGACGAAGGTCGACAGGACGATCAGCACGCCCAGCGGCAGCCAGTGCGAAATGCCGTGGCCGGCATGGGCTTCGGTCTTGGCTTCGCCGTGGAAGGCGATGAAGATCAGGCGGAAGGTGTACAGCGAGGTCATGAAGGCACCGACCAGGCCGGCGTACAGCAGGCCGGTATGGCCGCTGGCGAAGGCTTCCCAGAGGATCTCGTCCTTGGAGTAGAAGCCCACGGTAACCAGTGGCAGGGCCGCCAGGGCCGCGCCGCCGACGACGAAGCTGGCGTAGGCCAGCGGCAGCTTCTTCCACAGGCCGCCCATCTTGAAGATGTTCTGCTCGTGGTGGCAGGCGACGATCACCGCACCGGAGGCAAGGAACAGCAGGGCCTTGAAGAAGGCGTGGGTCATCAGGTGGAAGATCGCTGCGTCCCAGGCACCGACGCCCAGGGCCAGGAACATGTAGCCGATCTGGCTCATGGTCGAGTAGGCGAGGATACGCTTGATGTCGGTCTGCACCAGGGCGGCGAAGCCGGCCAGGACCAGGGTGACACCGCCGACCACGCCGACCAGGTGCAGCACGTCCGGCGCCAGCAGGAACAGGCCGTGGGTACGGGCGATCAGGTAGACGCCCGCGGTCACCATGGTCGCGGCGTGGATCAGTGCCGAAACCGGAGTAGGACCGGCCATCGCGTCCGCCAGCCAGGTCTGCAGCGGCAGCTGGGCGGATTTACCGACCGCACCACCGAGCAGCATCAGGGTCGCCAGGACCATCCAGGTGTCGCCCGCCTGGAACTTCTGCGGGGCCAGCACCAGCAGTTCCTGGATGTTCAGGGTGCCGAGCTGCTGGAACAGGATGAACAGGCCGATGGCCATGAACACGTCGCCGATACGGGTGACGATGAAGGCTTTGAGTGCCGCGTTACCGTTGTTGCGGTTGCTGTAGTAGAAACCGATCAACAGGTACGAGCACAGGCCCACGCCTTCCCAACCGAAGTAGATGAACAGCAGGTTGTCGCCCAGGATCAGGAACAGCATGCTGGCAATGAACAGGTTGGTGTAGGAGAAGAAGCGCGAGTAGCCCGCTTCACCGCGCATGTACCAGGAGGCGAACAGGTGGATCAGGAAGCCGACGCCGACCACCACGCCCAGCATGGTGACCGACAGGCCGTCCAGGTGCAGGGTGAAGGTCGGGGCGAAGCCGTCGACCGACATCCACGTCCACAGCAGTTGCGAGTACACGCCGTTTTCCGGTGGCGCGACATTGAACTGGAAGATCACCCAGGCGGCGACGATCGCCGACAGGCCGATCGAGCCGACACCGATCAGCGCCGAGAGGTTCTCCGAGAAACGACCACGGGAGAACGACAGCAGCAAAAAGCCGATCAGGGGGAATACGAAAGTCAGGAAGAGAAGGTTCATCCGCGCATCTCACTGGCTGCATCGATATCGAGAGTGTGGAAGCGGCGATACAGCTGCAGCAGGATCGCCAGGCCGATACTGGCCTCGGCGGCTGCCAGGCTGATCACCAGGATGAACATGATCTGCCCATCCGGCTGCGCCCAGCGGGCGCCAGCAACGATGAACGCCAGTGCCGAGGCGTTCATCATGATTTCCAGACTCATCAGCACGAAGAGAATGTTGCGGCGGACCATCAGGCCGACCAGACCGAGGCAGAACAGGATGCCGGCGACGGCCAGACCGTGTTCGAGAGGAATTGCAGGCATGTGATTACTCCTTCGCCTCGTTGCGGCCGACGTGGAAGGCCGTCACCACTGCGGCGAGCAGCAGCATGGAGGCCAGTTCAACTACCAGCAGGTACGGACCGAACAGGCTGATGCCGACGGCCTTGGCGTCAACGGTGGTGTGGCCGATGGCCGCACCGCTCGGGGTGACGAACAGCACGTACATCAGTTCGAGCAGCAGCAGGGCGGCGAGGAACACCGGCCCGGCCCAGATGCCCGGGGTCAGCCAGCCACGTTCCTGAGCGACCGAGGCCGGACCCAGGTTGAGCATCATCACCACGAAGACGAACAGCACCATGATGGCACCGGCGTAGGCGATCACTTCCAGGGCCCCTGCGAACGGAGCGCCGAGGGCGAAGAACGTCATCGCCACGGAGATCAGGGAGATGATCAGGTAGAGCAGGGCGTGCACGGGGTTGGTGTTGGTGACTACCCGCAGGGTGGACACCACGGCAACGCCGGATGCGAAATAGAAAGCGAATTCCATCTTTCTTCCTTAAGGGAGCAAGCTCTTCACGTTGATCGGCTCGGCTTCGTTCTGCGCGGCGCCTTTCGGCTTGCCGGCAACCGCCATACCTGCAACACGGTAGAAGTTGTAGTCGGGATTCTTGCCGGGGCCGGAGATCAGCAGATCTTCTTTCTCGTACACCAGGTCCTGACGTTTGAACTCGGCCATTTCGAAATCCGGGGTGAGCTGGATCGCGGTGGTCGGGCAGGCTTCCTCGCAGAGGCCGCAGAAGATGCAGCGCGAGAAGTTGATGCGGAAGAACTCGGGGTACCAGCGTCCGTCATCGGTCTCGGCTTTCTGCAGCGAGATGCAACCTACCGGGCAGGCCACGGCACACAGGTTGCACGCTACGCAGCGCTCTTCGCCATCGGGGTCGCGGGTCAGGACGATGCGGCCACGGTAGCGTGGCGGCAGGTAGACCGGCTCTTCCGGGTATTGCAGGGTGTCGCGCTTGCGGAACCCGTGGGAGAACACCATCACCAGGCTGCGCAGCTGGGTGCCGGTGCCTTTAACGATGTCGCCAATATACTTGAACATGGGTCAAATCCTCACTGGGCCGCAACAGCTGGCGTGTTGAGCAACACGATCGCAGCGGTCACCAGCAAATTGATCAGGGTCAGCGGCAGGCAGAACTTCCAGCTGAAGTCCATCACCTGGTCATAGCGCGGGCGCGGGATCGAGGCGCGCAGCAGGATGAACAGCATGATGAAGAAGCCGGTCTTCAGGGCGAACCAGACGAACGGGATCTGCGGCAGGATGTCGAACGGACCGTGCCAGCCACCGAAGAACAGGGTTACCAGCAGCGCCGAGATCAGGATGATGCCGATGTACTCGCCGACGAAGAACATGCCCCATTTCATGCCGGCATACTCGATGTGGTAGCCGTCGGCCAGTTCCTGCTCCGCTTCCGGCTGGTCGAACGGGTGACGGTGGGTCACGGCGACGCCGGCGATGAAGAAGGTACAGAAGCCGAAGAACTGCGGAATGATGAACCACAGGTTCTGCGCCTGGTACTCGACGATGTCGCGCATGTTGAAGGAGCCGGCCTGGACCACCACACCCATCAGCGCCAGGCCCATGAACACTTCATAGGACACGGTCTGGGCCGAGGCCCGCAGGCTGCCGAGCAGGGCGTACTTGTTGTTCGACGACCAGCCCGCGAACAGTACGGCGTATACCGACAGGCCAGCCATGGCGAAGAAGAACAGCAAGCCGATGTTCAGGTCCGCGACACCCCAGGTCGGGGTGATCGGGATGATCGCGAAGGCAATCAGCAGTGCGCTCATGGCGACCACTGGAGCCAGGGTGAAGATCATCCGGTCGACGAAGGGCGGGTTCCAGTCTTCCTTGAAGAACATCTTCAGCATGTCGGCAGCGATCTGGAACATGCCGAACGGGCCGACGCGGTTCGGACCGTAGCGGTCCTGCCACCAGCCCAGCAGGCGCCGCTCGACGAAGCTGAGCAGGGCACCGCAGACCACGACCGCCAGCAGGATCACCACGGCCTTGACGACGGTGAGGATCACATCGATCACTTCGGGGGTGAACCAGGTCATTGTGCTGCCTCCTGCAGGCCTTCGACGGATGCACCGAAGATGGCAGGCGGGATGCCGGCCAGGCCTTTCGGCAGGGCAACCAGGCCAGCGCCCAGTTCTTCATTGATGCGCAGCGGCAGGCGCAGGGTAGTGCCTGCGACGTTGAGGCTGAGCAGGGCACCTTCGTTGACGCCCAGGCGGTCGGCTTCCGACTTGGCCAGCGCGACGTAAGGCTGCGGGATGCGCTCCTGCACCGGGGCGGCGCGGGAGGAGTTCTCCTCGCTGCCGAACAGGTGGTAGAACGGAACCGCCTGCCAGGTGCCACGGGCCGGAGCGAAGGCGCCCGGAACGCTGGCGAACCAGGTCAGGTTGTCGCCCTTGCTCTCGATCAGTCGGGTGCCCGGATCGCCAGCACGCAGGTGACCACCGACCTCGTCCTGGAACTTGTTCCAGGCTTGCGGCGAGTTCCAGCCTGGCGACCAGGCGAACGGCACCTGGGAACGCGGTTCGGCGGAGCCCGAGTAGCCTTCCATGGAGAAGGCGAAGGCGGTGTCCTTGTCCTGCGGGGTGCGCGGCTCGTGCACGCTGATGTTGGCGCGCATGGCGGTACGACCGGAGTAGCGCAGCGGCTCGCGTGCCAGCTTCATGCCCTTGATGCGGAACGCTGCGGATGGCGCGGCGTTGACGATGCCGGCCAGTTGCGGCGCGGCAGCGGCGGTGGCGCTGGTCACGTGGTCCAGTTGGGTCCAGTCCACCGGTTTGTTCAGCAGGGTCGCACGCAGGGCGTGCATCCAGCGCCAGCCTTCGTGGACTAGGATGCTGCTGTCCAGGTAGGTCGGATCGAACACCTGGAAGAAGCGCTGGGCACGGCCTTCCTGGCTGACCAGGGTACCGTCGCCTTCGGCAAAGGACGCCGCCGGCAGCACCAGGTGGGCGCGGTCGGTGGTGGCGGTCTTCGAGTGGTCGGCAACGATGATGACTTTTGCCGCTGCGAAGGCAGCGTCGACCTTGGCGGCCGGCACGCGGCTGTACAGGTCGTTTTCCAGGACGACGATGGCGTCGGCCTTGCCGGCGATCACGGCGTCGAGGGCGGCGTCGACGGAGTCGCCACCGAGCATGGCCATGCCGATGCTGTTGGCTTCCGGCACCACCAGGCTCAGGGAGCCGGCTTTCTCACGCAGCTTCAGGGCCTTGGCGATGTTGGCTGCGGCTTCGATCAGGGCTTTCTCGCCCAGCGAGCCACCGGACACGATCAGCGGACGCTTGGCGGCGACCAGGGCATCAGCGATGCGCTTGGCCAGTTCCAGGGCCTCGGCGTCCAGGCCTTCGACGGCCGGGGCGCTCGGGTCGATGGCGTGGGCCACGGCGAAACCGATGCGGGCCAGGTCGGCCGGGGCTGCGTGCACGCACTCTTCGGCGACGTCATCCAGCTTGGTCTCGGCCAGGCTGGCGATGAACAGCGGGTACAGCGCGTGCTGGCCGATGTTCTTCACCGCAGCGTCGAGCCATGGCTGCACTTTCATCGCTTCAGCCATGGCCTCGGCCTTGCCCTTGGTGGCCTGGCGCACGGCCAGGGCGACGCGGGCGGCGGTCTGGGTCAGGTCTTCGCCGAGGACGAACACGGCGTCGTGGTCCTCGATGTCGCGCAGGGTAGGGACCGGCAACGGGCTGTCGTTCAGCACCTGCAGGACCAGGCGTACGCGCTCCAGCTCAGCAGCTTCCATACCCGAGTAGAAGTACTCGGCACCGACCAGCTCGCGCAGGCCGTAGTTGCTTTCCAGGCTGGCGCGTGGCGAACCGATGCCGACGATGGTGCGGCCGCGCAGCAGCTCGGCGGCCTTGTCCAGGGCAGCGTCCAGGCCCAGCTTGCTGCCGTCGGCCAGATGTGGCTGGCGTGGGCGGTCGGCACGGTTGACGTAGCCGTAGCCGAAACGGCCGCGGTCGCACAGGAAGTACTGGTTGACCGAGCCGTTGAAGCGGTTCTCGATCCGGCGCAGTTCACCGTAGCGCTCGCCCGGACTGATGTTGCAACCGCTGGAGCAGCCGTGGCAGATGCTCGGGGCGAACTGCATGTCCCACTTGCGGTTGTAGCGCTCGGAGTGGGTCTTGTCGGTGAACACGCCGGTCGGGCAGACCTCGGTCAGGTTGCCGGAGAACTCGCTCTCCAGAGCACCGTCCTCGACGCGGCCAAAGTAGACGTTGTCGTGGGCACCGTAGACGCCCAGGTCGGTACCACCGGCGTAGTCCTTGTAGTAGCGCACGCAGCGATAGCAGGCGATGCAGCGGTTCATCTCGTGGGCGATGAACGGGCCGAGCTCCTGGTTCTGGTGGGTACGCTTGGTGAAACGGTAGCGGCGCTCGTTGTGGCCGGTCATTACCGTCATGTCCTGCAGGTGGCAGTGACCGCCTTCCTCGCACACCGGGCAGTCGTGCGGGTGGTTGGTCATCAGCCATTCGACGACACTGGCGCGGAACGCCTTGGACTCGTCGTCGTCGATGGAAATCCAGGTGCCGTCGGAGGCTGGGGTCATGCAGGACATGACGATGCGACCACGGGTGTCGTT
Source organism: Pseudomonas sp. Con_6 (assembly GCF_059379395.1). Taxonomy (NCBI): domain Bacteria; kingdom Pseudomonadati; phylum Pseudomonadota; class Gammaproteobacteria; order Pseudomonadales; family Pseudomonadaceae; genus Pseudomonas; species Pseudomonas sp. Con_6. The sequence continues at coordinate 2,622,515 of NZ_CM182011.1, forward strand.
CTCGTCGGTGTACTGCTTGACTGCGCACTGCCGGCACGCGCCAACGCTACCGAGCGCCGGGTGCCAGCAGAAATAGGGGATGTCGAGGCCGAGCGACAGACACGCCTGTAACAGGTTGTCTGCACCGTTGACTTCGAGCGCTTTGCCGTCTACGTGGATAGTGGCCATGGTTCAAAGTTCTTCGTTGGCCCGCGTGAGCGGGTGTGGCTAATGGAAATCGGTGTGCCCGCGGCTCGCGCGAATCAATCGGGCGAGCCTGCGTGGCTGGCGGAGAGCACGGACCCTCCGCTTTTTCATCTTGTTATGCGCCGACCACAATCGGCTTCGCCAGGTTCGGGCGCAGGGTTTCACCGGCTGGACTGCTGGCGACACCGGCCTCGAACTCGGAGCGGAAGTATTTGATGGCACTGCCCAGCGGCTCGACGGCACCCGGTGCGTGAGCACAGAAGGTACGGCCCGGGCCGAGGAAGTTGACCAACTGCAGCAGGGTGTCGATGTCCTCGCGCTTGCCCTGGCCTTTCTCCAGCGCGCGCAACATCTTCACGCTCCATGGCAGGCCGTCGCGGCACGGGGTGCACCAGCCGCAGGATTCGCGGGCGAAGAACTCTTCCATGTTGCGTAGCAGGGAAACCATGCTGATGCTGTCGTCCACCGCCATGGCCAGGCCAGTACCCATCCGGGTGCCGACCTTGGCGATGCCACCGGCGTACATCTGTGCATCGAGGTGCTCAGGCAAGAGGAAGCCGGTACCGGCGCCGCCTGGCTGCCAGCACTTGAGCTTGTAGCCGTCGCGCATGCCACCGGCGTAGTCCTCGAACAGCTCACGGGCGGTGACGCCGAAAGGCAGCTCCCAAAGGCCCGGGTTCTTCACCTTGCCGGAGAAGCCCATCAGCTTGGTGCCGTGGTCCTCGCTGCCTTCGCGGGCCAGCGACTTGTACCAGTCGACGCCGCCATCGACGATGGCCGGCACGTTGCACAGGGTCTCGACGTTGTTGACGCAGGTCGGCTTGCCCCAGACGCCGACGGCGGCAGGGAAGGGCGGCTTGGAGCGCGGGTTGGCGCGGCGGCCTTCCAGCGAGTTGATCAGTGCGGTTTCTTCACCGCAGATGTAGCGGCCGGCACCGGTGTGCACGAACAGCTCGAAATCGAAGCCGCTGCCGAGGATGTTCTTGCCCAGCAGGCCTGCGGCCTTGGCTTCATCGATGGCACGGTTCAGGTTTTTCGCGGCGGTGGTGTACTCGCCACGCAGGAAGATGTAACCACGGTAGGCCTTGAGGGCGCGGGCGCTGATCAGCATGCCCTCGACCAACAGATGGGGCTGTTGCTCCATCAGCATGCGGTCCTTCCAGGTGTTCGGTTCCATTTCGTCCGCGTTGCACAGCAGGTAGCGGATGTTCATGGATTCGTCTTTCGGCATCAGGCCCCACTTCACGCCAGTGGGGAAGCCTGCACCGCCGCGGCCCTTGAGGCCGGAGTCCTTGACCGTTTGCACGATGTCGTCCTGGGACATCTGCGAGAACGCCTTGCGCGCGGCGGCGTAGCCGTTCTTCGCCTGGTACTCGTCGAGCCACACCGGCTCGCCGTCATCGCGCAGACGCCAGGTCAGCGGATGGGTCTCGGCACTGCGCGCGATGCGGTTGGCCGGGCCGAAGGAAGTGATGGTCATACGTAACCCTCCAGCAGTTTGGCGACACCGGCCGGCTGCACGTCACCGAAGGTGTCGTCATCGATCATCAGGGCCGGAGCCTTGTCGCAGTTGCCCAGACAGCAAACCGGCAGCAGGGTGAAGCGACCGTCCGGGGTGGTCTGGCCGAGGCCGATACCCAGTTCGCTCTGGATCTGGCCGACCACGGATTCGTGGCCGCCGATGTAGCAGACCATGCTGTCGCAGACGCGGATGATGTGGCGACCGACCGGCTGGCGGAAGATCTGGCTATAGAAGGTGGCCACGCCTTCGACGTCGCTGGCCGGGATGCCGAGGATCTCGCCGATGGCGTGGATGGCGCCGTCCGGCACCCAGCCGCGCTGCTTCTGGACGATCTTCAGGGCTTCGATGGACGCCGCGCGCGGGTCCTCGTAGTGATGCATCTCGTGCTCGATGGCCGAGCGCTCGGTCTCGCTCAGGGCGAAACGGTCGGTTTGGATAAGCGTGCTGTTCATGCTTAGCGGTCCACGTCAGCCATAACGAAGTCGATACTGCCCAGGTACGCGATGAGGTCCGCGACCATGCTGCCGCGGATCACCGAAGGGATCTGCTGCAGGTGCGGGTAGCTCGGCGTGCGAATCCGGGTGCGGTAGCTCATGGTGCCGCCGTCGCTCGTCAGGTAGTAACTGTTGATGCCCTTGGTCGCCTCGATCATCTGGAAGGATTCGTTGGCCGGCATGACCGGGCCCCACGAAACCTGCAGGAAGTGGGTGATCAGGGTTTCGATGTGCTGCAGGGTGCGCTCTTTCGGCGGCGGCGTGGTCAGCGGGTGATCCGCCTTGTACGGGCCTTCCGGCATGTTGCGCAGGCACTGGTCGATGATACGGATGCTCTGGCGCATCTCCTCGACGCGGACCATGCAGCGATCGTAGGCATCGCCGTTGTGGGCCAGTGGCACTTCGAACTCGAAGTTCTCATAGCCGGAGTAAGGACGGGCCTTGCGCAGGTCGAAGTCCAGGCCAGTGGAACGCAGGCCGGCACCGGTGACGCCCCAGGCCAGGGCTTCCTTGGTGTTGTACTGGGCAACGCCGATGGTGCGGCCCTTGAGGATGCTGTTCTGCAGGGCAGCCTTGGTGTACTCGTCGAGGCGCTTGGGCAGCCATTCGACGAAGTCCTTGACCAGCTTGTCCCAGCCGCGCGGCAGGTCGTGGGCGACGCCACCGATGCGGTACCAGGCCGGGTGCAGGCGGAAGCCGGTGATGGCCTCGATCACGGTGTAGGCGCGCTGGCGGTCGGTGAAGGTGAAGAACACCGGGGTCATGGCGCCGACGTCCTGGATGTAGGTACCCAGGAACAGCAGGTGGCTGGTGATACGGAAGAACTCGGCCAGCATGACGCGGATGGTGTCGACCTTCTGCGGCACCTTGATCCCGGCCAGCTTCTCGACGGCGAGGACGTACGGCAGGTTGTTCATCACGCCGCCGAGGTAGTCGATGCGGTCGGTGTAGGGGATGAAGCTGTGCCAGGACTGACGCTCGGCCATCTTCTCGGCACCGCGGTGGTGGTAGCCGATGTCCGGGACGCAGTCGACGATCTCTTCGCCGTCCAGTTGCAGGACGATACGGAAGGCACCGTGGGCGGATGGGTGGTTAGGACCGAGGTTGAGGAACATGTAGTCCTCGTTCGCGCCCTGACGCTTCATGCCCCAGGCTTCAGGATTGAAGCGCGCGGCTTCCTCTTCCAGTTGCTGCTTGGCCAGGTTCAGGGTGAACGGGTCGAACTCGGTAGCGCGGGCCGGGAAGTCCTTGCGCAGCGGGTGACCTTCCCAGGTCGGCGGCATCATGATGCGGGTCAGGTGCGGGTGGCCCGGGAAGTCGATGCCGAACATGTCCCAGACTTCGCGCTCGTACCAGTTGGCGTTCGGCCAGATACCGGTGACGGTCGGCACGCTCAGGTCGGTTTCGCTCAGGGAGACCTTGATCATCACGTCGCTGTTCCGTTCCACCGAGAGCAGGTGGTAGAACACGGTGAAGTCGGCGCCCGGCAGGCCGCGGCGCTGGGTGCGTAGGCGCTCGTCGACGCCGTGCAGGTCGTACAGCATGCTGTACGGCTTGGCGACGTTGCGCAGGAAAGTCATCACTTCGATCAGGCGGGCGCGGTCGATCCACAGCACCGGCATGCCGGTACGGGTCTCCTGGGCGATGAACGCCTCGGCGCCAAAACGGTTGTGCAGTTCGACGACCACATCCTGGTCGTCAGCCTTGTAAGGCGGAATATAAATAGCGGTGTCCGCTGTCATGGTCTCGGTCGCTTTCGGTCAACGTAGAGAATGAAGCCAGGCCGCCGGTTCGTGGGAACGGGCGGCAGGTCGCTGGATCAGACTTCGTCGGGGCTGCGCAGGTTGGTCACCTGCATGCGCTGTTCTCGACGCAGATCTTTCTGGGCCGGCATCTCGGCGCGGTACACGCCTTGATCGCCGACGACCCAGGAAAGAGGGCGTCGCTCCTGGCCGATCGATTCCTGCAAGAGCATCAGGCCTTGCAGGAACGCTTCAGGGCGAGGCGGGCAGCCGGGTACGTAGACATCCACGGGGAGGAACTTGTCGACCCCCTGGACGACCGAGTAGATGTCGTACATGCCGCCGGAGTTGGCGCACGAACCCATGGAAATGACCCACTTTGGTTCCAGCATCTGCTCGTACAGGCGCTGGATGATCGGCGCCATCTTGATGAAGCAGGTACCGGCGACGACCATGAAGTCGGCCTGACGCGGTGATGCCCGGATCACTTCGGCGCCGAAACGGGCGATGTCGTGCGGCGCGGTGAACGCCGTGGTCATCTCCACGTAGCAGCAGGACAGGCCGAAGTTGTACGGCCACAGGGAGTTCTTGCGACCCCAGTTGACCGCGCCACTGAGCACATCCTCAAGCTTGCCCATGAAGATGTTCTTGTGGACCTGGTCCTCTAGCAGCGAATCGGAGACGGTTTCCCGGTCTCCGATTGGATACTGCTCGTTGGGCGCATCCGGATCGATTCTGGTGAGATTGTATTGCATTGCCAAAGCCTCATTGTTTCAGCTTCGCTTGCCGCTTGCGACGACCCACGGGAGCCCAATCGAGCGCCCCGACCCGCCAAAGGTAGACAAGACCTGCCAACAGAATTGCTATGAAAACGAGTGCTTCGACGAATCCGGTCCAGCCGCTTTCGCGGACGGACACAGACCATGCAAAGAGAAAGAGGGCTTCGATATCGAAGATCACGAACAGCATCGCGACCAGATAGAATTTGGCCGACAGGCGCAGACGGGCGCCGCCGGTAGGCAGCATGCCGGATTCGAACGGTTCGTTCTTGCTGCGACCCCAGGCCTTGCTACCGAGCAGGCTGGACAGGCCGAGCATGAAGGCACAGAGGCCGACGACACCCAACAGGAAAATGGCAAAACCCCAGTTGTGGGCGATCAGTCCGGTCGATTCGGGCATGCTGAGAATCCTTAACAGAGCACGTGGTCTCTGAGCGTGAAAAGAAGTAGAGCAGTGACGATATGTCGCAGCGGAATCTATCGCGCTGATTTTATGGGTAAACCCGGTGCAAGTAAAATTTCTGCTGCAAATTTATTCGTAGGATTAAGAACAAAAATCTTTCGTAACTCGCTGAAAGCCTTGTATTTCGGGCATTGTCGCTGCTTTCGTTAATTATGTTTCTTTCCTGGCGTAATGAACTACGATTTTAGTAATGATAATTAATATCATTTGACTGGCTGCTGTTATTCCTACGATTCCAGTCAACTAAGTAGTTCATTGCTTGTATGGCTTGCAAGTTATTTGCAAGCCTTGTTCTAGACGCTTTTGTTCGGTGCCGTCGCGCCCTGGATCAATGTTCCGTTGCTAGCCATTGGATGTGCCGACGCGGCGATCGCCCACTGGCCAAGCCAGTAGAACAGGATGATCAGGTACGGTGCGGCGGCGAACGGGCTGACGAAGCCATCTATGCCGATCAGGCTGTCGGAGAATACGAAGCTCACCGCGCCGATGCCAGCCAGGCTGCCACAGGCGAGGGCGCGCCAGAGCATGGCGCTGATGGTCACGGCATACAAGGCGACCGGCACCAGAAACGGACCGAGGCCGTGCCAGGCCAGCAGGCCGAATAGCCCTGTGCCGCACAGCGCGGCGGCCAGTAGCGCACCGACGGCGGGTTGGCGGGTCTTGTCCAGGTAGGCCCATAGGTAGGCCAGGTGGGCGCAGAGGAAAGCTGCCAGGCCGGCGACGAACAGGTCGTCCGGCCAGGCCAGGGCCAGGTCGCCGACGATGGACAGGCCCAGGCCGAGCATGATCCTGCGGCGGTACGCCGTAGCCGGTGCGGCGAGCTGCCAGGCCAGCAACATCAGCACCGGAACCGGCTTGGCCGCCAGGGCCAGCCACGTGCTACCGGCGGACAGTGCATATAGATAGAGAGCACCGCCCAGCAGGGCGAATGCGAACAGGGTGACGGAGCGGGACATGGCCGGTCCTTTCGTATGGCGTGCCTGCAAGCATAGCCAAAGGATTGCGGCGCGCAGAACAAATGAAACGAGGCCCGGAACCCCATCACAGGTCCCGGGCCTCGCGTGTTACCCGAATTTTACAGCGTGTGGATCAGTGGAACTGCTCTTCTTCGGTGGAGCCGGTCAGCGCGGTCACCGAAGACTTGCCACCCTGGATCACGGTGGTCATGTCGTCGAAGTAGCCGGTGCCGACTTCCTGCTGGTGGGCAACGAAGGTGTAGCCCTTCGAGGCGTCAGCGAATTCCTGCTCCTGCAGCTTGACGTAGGCGGTCATGTCGTTGCGGGCGTAGTCGTGCGCCAGGTTGAACATGCCGTGCCACATGTTGTGGATGCCGGCCAGGGTGATGAACTGGTGCTTGTAGCCCATTGCCGACAGTTCGCGCTGGAACTTGGCGATGGTCGCGTCGTCCAGGTTCTTCTTCCAGTTGAAGGAAGGCGAGCAGTTGTACGACAGGATCTGGTCCGGGTATTCCTTCTTGATCGCTTCGGCGAAGCGACGGGCTTCGTCCAAGTCCGGCTTGGCGGTTTCGCACCAGATCAGGTCGGCGTACGGGGCGTAGGCCAGGCCGCGGGCGATGGCCTGGTCCAGGCCGGCGCGTACCTTGTAGAAGCCTTCCGGCGTGCGGTCGCCGACCACGAATGGCTGGTCGTACGGGTCGCAGTCGCTGGTCAGCAGGTCAGCGGCGTTGGCGTCGGTACGAGCCAGGATGATGGTCGGTACACCGGCTACGTCGGCTGCCAGACGGGCAGCGGTCAGCTTCTGTACGGCTTCCTGGGTCGGAACCAGTACCTTGCCGCCCATGTGGCCGCACTTCTTCACGGAAGCCAGCTGGTCTTCGAAGTGAACGCCGGCGGCGCCTGCCTCGATCATGTTCTTCATCAGCTCGTAGGCGTTCAGGACGCCGCCGAAACCGGCTTCGGCGTCAGCCACGATTGGCGCGAAGTAGTCGACGTAGCCTTCATCGCCAGGGTTTTTGCCGGCTTTCCACTGGATCTGGTCGGCGCGACGGAACGAGTTGTTGATGCGTTTGACCACGGTCGGTACCGAGTCCACTGGGTACAGGGACTGGTCTGGGTACATGGATTCGGCCGAGTTGTTGTCGGCAGCCACTTGCCAGCCGGACAGGTAGATGGCCTGGATGCCGGCCTTGACCTGTTGTACAGCCTGGCCGCCGGTCAGGGCGCCCATGCAGTTGACGAAATCTTTCTCAGGGCGGAAGGACGGATGCGCGCCCTTGGTCACCAGGTTCCACAGTTTTTCCGCGCCCAGGCGAGCCAGGGTGTGTTCTGGCTGGATCGAACCACGCAGACGGACGACATCGGCAGCGGTGTAGGTACGGGTCACGCCTTTCCAGCGCGGGTTCTCGGCCCAGTCTTTTTCGAGGGCTGCAATTTGCTGTTCGCGTGTCAGTGCCATGGAAATAAACCTCGTCGCATAGGTCTTGGTGAAAAATGTTCGCTCTGTCGGCTGCGCTGTTCGTACAGGGGCAGCACCGAATGCTCGCGGCTCAGGGACGCGCTGGCGATGAAACAGTCTAGTCGGGCGAAATCGCGACGTTGAACGATGGGGCTCGGAGGAGGAAGTGAGCGGGTGCGGGCGTCTGTCGGGCAGATTGGCTCGTGGTTGCCGTGCTGCTTCGATCAGGGTGTGCCATGTACCTTTTGATGCGCTTCCGTCCCTCGGGACAACTTCGTTCCAGTCGTAATCTCGTCCAACGCGCCTTGTGGGCTGTACAGACACGAACCGGCTTCGGGGGTAGTTCGAAGCGCGACCCGAAGGCCCTTGCCAGGGCCCCTGATTAGCGGGAGCGGGGCCATCATGCCTCTGTGATTCGGGGGCGTCAAATGTTTTGTAGTGCTTTTTTCAGTCCACTACATCTTTGGTCTAATACGACCCATCAGTCAGTTTCAAGGCCTTTGGTCGAGGCCTTGATTTCCGTGGGCTCAGTGCAATTCGTCGACTTTTACCCGCAATGTCATGTTTTCACCGCGTTGCGTCGAGTACGAGAGGGCCGAAGCAGAGCGTTCGGTCTGACTTTGACCGTTTACCCCTGCCAAGGTGATCCACTCGCCAAGCTTGCCGGTAACCTTTGTGTCGGTACTTTGTACTTTCACTACATCCGGACGTTCCTGGCTCATGCGGTCATTGTTGGTGCTGATGTTGAGGTGCACGGTGTCGCCGGCGACGCTGGCAGTGACGTAGAAGCCTTGGGTGACGTTGCGATATTCAGTCTGGCTCTGCATGCGGCCGTAGCCGTCGGTTTGGGTGCTGGTGACGGGGATGCTCTGGCCGACCTGGATCAGCGCCGGGGTGCCTTCGCTGGCCTGGACCTGTTGCAGGCCGCCTTCGCGGTTGGCGGTGCCGTAGCGGATAACGCGGGCGTTGCCGCGGTTGTCCTGGTAGTTGCTGTCGGTGGTGTCGACGCTGATCAGCAGGCGCTTGGGCGCGGTATCCAGGTCGCGGAGCAGGGTGCGAAGTTCGTCGATCTTGCCTGGTTCGGCCTTGACGATCAGCTTGTTCTCGAAGGCGCTGACCGTGCCGTCCTTGCCGAGGAAAGCTTGCGCGGTGGGGAGTATTTCAGCGCTGGTGCGGTGGTTCAGAGGCAGGACTTCGGTGGCGGCCAGCGCGTTGAGGCTGAGCGACAGAAGCAGGGAGGCGAGCAGGGGGCGTAGCGGCATGTCCATGATCTCCGCGGGTGGAGTGGACATGATGGCAAAGATTGTTTGCGCTCGGGAGGATTTGCTTTGGATTTGAGGGCCTCATCGCTGGCAAGCCAGCTTGTGTCTTCAAGTCCTCTTAAACTCAAAGGGGTGAGAGCAGTGGATGGCAGACTGAATGCCAGCGGTGCCTAAAGCACGAGTGGGAGCCAAGTCGCCATCCACCTCTCACTCTGACCAGAAGCCCGAACAGTTGGATGAGCCACGAAACTCGAAATCCCAAGCTAGGGATAGGTCAGAGTGCTCTCACTTCTTGAGTGTAAGAGGGCTTGGCAATGATTTCCTACTGTGTTGGTCTCGATGTTTCGAAAGCGACTGTAGACGTGGGCTTCTTTCCCGCGAATATCTCACAGTTTCGAGTCAGCAATGACCCTGCAGGCTTCGCTCAGTTGATCGCTTGTTTGGATGAGCTTGAGGTCGAGCGGGTATTGCTTGAGGCCACCGGCGGTTATGAAAGGGCTCTATTCAGGGCCTTGCGGCTGGGCGGGCTGAACGCAGTCCGCGTCAATCCCAAACGCGCTCGTGACTTTGCGAAATCCATGGGCAGGATTGCCAAGACCGACAAGATCGACGCTCAAATGCTGGCGAAGTTTGCCAGAGATTTCGAGGACGTGCCCCAGGTTGAGCCCAACAAGGACCGAGATGAGTTGGGGGAACTGATCAAGCTGCGAGGCAGCCTGGTCAAGAGTCGGGACAGCGACAAACGCCGGATCAAACAGACCACTTGCGCTACAGCCGTATCCACTTACACCGATCACATCGCTTACCTTAACGGCCAGATCAAGGCCTTGGACAAGGCGATTGAAAATGCCTCGAACGTGCTGGACAAGGAAAAAGCCAGGCGCTTGAGATCGGTTAAAGGGATCGGGGTCATCATGTGCGGCACGCTCATGGCGCTTCTGCCAGAACTCGGAACCGTGACGGGGCGCAAGATCGCGGCCTTGGCTGGATTGGCGCCCTACAACAACGACAGCGGCAAGAAGAACGGCCCCAGATCGATCGAGGGTGGGCGCTATGCAGTCCGCGGCGCGACCTATATGTCGACCTGGTCGATGGTCCGGCATGATCCGGAAGTCAAAGCTGAGTATCAGGCTTTGAGAGCGCGAGGAAAGCTTCCCAAGGTCGCTGTTGTGGCATGTATGCGCAAGCTCCTGGTGCGTCTCAATGCGATGTTGAGAGACGGTAAGGAGTGGAGAGAACAGGAAGCTCAGGCATCCGCGGCCTGATAGAAACCGAGGACCATTTTTTAAAGCGGGCTTCGCCAGCGACACCGCTACGCGGTATCGCTGGCGAAGCCGTGTCTGAAGGGATCATTTGAAAATAAATCCTCAAAGACAGTTGCTCCCACAGGGTCCGCGGCCTCGGTCCCTATGGGAGCTGGCTTGCCAGCGATTGGGGTCACAGGGGTTTCGAGTCGCGCACCATGTCGACGTGCGGGATTCCTGCCTCCAGGAACTCCTCGCTGACCACCCGGAACCCCAGGCGCTCGTAGAACGCCGTGGCGTGGGTCTGCGCCGTCAGCATCTGCTGGCTCAGGTCGCGGTTCTGTGCCTCGACGATGGCCGCCTGCATCAGTGCGTCGCCAACCTTCATCCCGCGCCAGTCCTTGAGCACGGAGACCCGGCCGATCTGGCCGTCCTGCAGCAGGCGCGCGGTGCCGATGGCGTAGTCATCCTCGACGGCGAGGAAGTGGATTGCGTCGTTGTCGTCGGAATCCCATTCCAGTTCCGGCGGCACGTTCTGCTCGGCGATGAACACCGCTTCGCGGATGCGGCGGATATCCGCATTGTCCTTGTGCCAGTCCGCCAGGCGGACCTTGATCTTATTCATTGGCGAACCCCAGGCTTCCTTGCTGGATCAACTGGTGAACCAGTTCCAGACCGTTTTCGTCGCCGAGCCAGTCGCCAAGGTTCTCGGCGTGCAGCGCGTCTGCGGAGCAGATCAGCTTCAGCAGCTCGCGCAGGTTGCCTGGCAGCAGGCGGCTCTGGCCGCTGGCGAACAGCAGCAGGTTGTCGTCCACCTCTGACCAGGCCAGGCGCGCGCTCGGGTTGCGGATGATGATCGCGCCCTGTTCCAGGCTGTCCACCAGCTCTTCCTCGCTCAGCTCTTCGCCGCTGACCAGTTCGGGGTAGCGCGGCTCGGTCATGAACTGGCCGAACCAGGTCAGCAGCAGGCGCTCGTCGCCCATGTGCTCGTTGAGCAGGCTTTTCAGGCGGCCGAGGGCATCGTGCTGGATCTGGTGCGGATCGTCGCTGACCGGCTGGGCGTCGGCGTCACTGTAGCGCTCTTCATCGGTGAGGAACTGGCCGAGGAAGTCGGTGAAGTGGGTCAATACTTCGGCGGCGCTCGGGGCGCGGAATCCGACCGAGTAGGTCAGGCAGTTGTCCTCGGCGACGCCGTAGTGGGCCAGGCGTGGTGGCAGGTAGAGCATGTCGCCTGGTTCCAGGGTCCACTCGTCGCTCTGTTCGAAGTCGGCGAGGATGCGCAGGTCGGCGTGTTCCAGCAGCGGGCTGTCGCTGTTGCACATCTGGCCGACTTTCCAGTTGCGCTTGCCGTGGCCTTGGAGCAGGAATACGTCGTAGTTGTCGAAGTGCGGGCCAACGCTGCCGCCCGGTGCAGCGAAGCTGATCATCACGTCGTCGATACGCCAGCTCGGCAGGAAGCGGAAGTGCTCCAGCAATTCGCCGACCTCCGGGACGAACTGGTCGACCGATTGCACCAGCAGGGTCCAGTCACGCTCCGGCAGGGTGCTGAAGGTCTCTTCGGTGAACGGGCCGCGGCGCAGTTCCCACGGGGTTTCGCCGTGCTCGAGGACCAGGCGCGATTCGACTTCCTCTTCCAGGGCCAGGCCGGCCAGTTCGTCGGCGTCGATGGGGCTTTCGAAGTCGGTGAAGGCCTGACGGACCAGCAACGGTTTTTTCTGCCAGTAGTCGCGCATGAACTGGCGCGCAGTCAAACCGCCGAGAAGTTGCAGTGGGATATCAGGATTCATGATTAACCTATTGAAAAAAGACAATTTTCTTTCAGGAATAAAAACGCCCGGCTCGGCCGGGCGTTAAAACGCGGGTCGTGGATCAGACGCGTTTGGCTTGCTCTGCAGCGTTGCCGATGTAGCTGGCAGGGGTCAGCTTCTTCAGCTCTTCGCGAGCTTCGGCAGGCATGTCCAGGCCTTCGATGAAGGTCTGCAGCGCTTCCGGGCTGATGCCCTTGCCACGAGTCAGCTCCTTGAGCTTCTCGTAGGGGTTTTCGATGTTGTAGCGGCGCATCACGGTCTGGATCGGCTCGGCCAGGACTTCCCAGCAGGCGTCCAGGTCGTCGGCGATGCGCGAGGTGTTGATTTCCAGCTTGCCGATGCCTTTCAGGCTGGCTTCGTAGGCGATCACGCTGTGGGCGAAGCCGACACCGAGGTTGCGCAGCACTGTGGAGTCGGTCAGGTCGCGCTGCCAGCGCGAGACTGGAAGCTTGCTGGCCAGGTGCTGGAACAGGGCGTTGGCGATGCCCAGGTTGCCTTCGGAGTTCTCGAAGTCGATCGGGTTGACCTTGTGCGGCATGGTCGAGGAGCCGATTTCGCCGGCAACGGTCTTCTGCTTGAAGTAGCCCAGCGAGATGTAGCCCCAGACGTCACGGTCGAAGTCGATGAGGATGGTGTTGAAGCGGGCGATGGCGTCGAACAGCTCGGCGATGTAGTCGTGCGGCTCGATCTGCGTGGTGTACGGGTTGAACACCAGGCCCAGTTCGTCTTCGATGAAGGCGCGGGCGTTGGCTTCCCAGTCGATCTGTGGGTAGGCCGACAGGTGGGCGTTGTAGTTGCCCACGGCGCCGTTGATCTTGCCCAGCAGCGGGACGGCGGCAACCTGCGCGATCTGCCGCTCCAGACGGTAGACGACGTTGGCCAGTTCCTTGCCCAGTGTGGTCGGCGAGGCCGGCTGGCCGTGGGTACGCGACAGCATGGGTACTTCGGCGAAGCGGTGGGCCAGTTCGCGGATCGACTGGGCGATCTGGCGCATCAGCGGCAGCAGTACGGTGTCGCGGCCTTCGCGCAGCATCAGGGCGTGGGACAGGTTGTTGATGTCCTCGCTGGTGCAGGCGAAGTGGATGAACTCGCTGACCTTGGCCAGTTCTGGCAGCTTGGCAGCCTGCTCCTTGAGCAGGTACTCGATGGCCTTGACGTCGTGGTTGGTGGTGCGCTCGATTTCCTTGACGCGCTCGGCGTGCTCGAGGGCGAACTCATCGGCCAGGCCGTTGAGCAGGGTGTTGGCTTCGGCGGAGAAGGCCGGGACTTCGGCGATCTGCGGGTGGGCAGCCAGACGCTGCAGCCAGCGCACTTCGACCAGGGCGCGGAAACGGATCAGGCCGTATTCGCTGAAAATGGGGCGCAAGGCCTGGGTTTTGCCGGCGTAGCGGCCGTCTACAGGGGAAACCGCGGTGAGCGAGGAGAGCTGCATGGCGTGTTCTCGGACAGTCAGGCTTTTAAGAGGGCGCATATCATACACGATAAATGCGCCCGAGTCGGGTGGCTGATGAAAGGTATTATCAGCCGCGAAGCATCGGGTAGAGCTCGCGCAGCAGCTTGCGGCGACTGAACACCAGCTGCCAGCGGTGGCCGCCGAGCTGGCGCCACAGCCGCGCGGCGCGGATGCCGGCAAGCAGCAGGGCGCGGATCTTCGAGGCGTTGCTGGTCTGCTGCAGGTGGCGCATGTCGCCGTGGACCTGGATGCGTTGGCGCAGGGTGCTCAGCGTATCCTGATACAGCGCGCCGCTCGACGCGATGACGTTTTCATGAACCAGGCCGAAGTGATCGGCCTGGGACTGGATCTGCGGCAGGCGGTTGCCGATGATTTCCAGCATGTCGCCACGCTTGGCCAGCTGGCGCTCCAGACCGAGCATCGACAGGGCGTAGCGCAGCGGCTCGCGCTGCAGGCTGCCGGGGTCGCGCTCCAGGGCGCTGGCCAGGGCGCGGTAGCCATCGCGCAGGTTGATATCATCGCCGCCAAAGACTTCCAGGGTGTCCTTCGGATCACGCACCAGCAGGCTGCCAAGCATGCAGCCGATATTGGCTTCGCTGGCCGAGCCGGTGCGGGCGATGCGGTCCACCAGTACGGCGGCCTGGAACACACCACCCAGCGCGATCAATTGCTCCTGCGTCTGGTTCATCCGCGGGCGCTCCACGGCTCGGCGATCTCGATCACGCCGCCACCGAGGCAGACTTCACCGTCGTAGAAGACCACGGACTGGCCGGGGGTGACGGCGCGCTGTGGCTCGTCGAACACCGCGCGGTAGCCGCTTTCGGTGCGTTCCAGGGTGCAGTCCTGGTCGCTCTGGCGGTAGCGCACCTTGGCAGTCAGGCGCCGTGGCGCGGACAGGTCGATCGGGTTGACCCAGAAGATCTCCGAGGCGAGCAGGGCGCGGGAGAACAGCCACGGGTGCTCGTTGCCCTGGCCGACCACCAGCACATTGCGCGACAGGTCCTTCTCCAGCACGTACCACGGCTCGTCGCCGGCGTCCTTGAGGCCGCCGATGCCGAGGCCCTGGCGCTGACCGATGGTGTGGTACATCAGGCCGTGGTGCTGACCGATGACTTCGCCTTCGGTAGTCTGGATCTCGCCCGGCTGAGCTGGCAGGTATTGCTTGAGGAAATCGCTGAAGCGACGTTCGCCGATAAAGCAGATACCGGTGGAGTCCTTCTTCTTCGCCGTGGCCAGACCGTGTTTCTCGGCGATGGCTCGCACTTGCGGCTTCTCCAGTTCGCCCACCGGGAACAGGGTGCGGGCGATCTGCTCGCCGCCGACGGCGTGGAGGAAGTAGCTCTGGTCCTTGTTCGGGTCCAGGCCCTTGAGCAGTTCGGTGCGGCCGTCGATATCGCGGCGGCGCACGTAGTGACCGGTGGCGATCAGGTCGGCGCCGAGGGACAGGGCGTAGTCGAGGAACGCCTTGAACTTGATTTCGCGGTTGCACAGGATGTCCGGGTTCGGCGTACGGCCGGCCTTGTACTCTTCGAGGAAGTGCTCGAAGACGTTGTCCCAGTATTCCGCGGCGAAGTTGGCGGTGTGCAGCTTGATGCCGATGCGGTCGCACACGGCCTGGGCGTCTGCCAGGTCTTCACGGGCGGTGCAGTACTCGGTGCCGTCGTCCTCTTCCCAGTTCTTCATGAACAGGCCTTCCACCTGGTAACCCTGCTCCATCAGCAGGAGGGCGGAGACGGAAGAGTCCACGCCGCCGGACATGCCGACGATGACGCGCGTCTTTTCGGGTGCTTGGAGAGCTGGTTCGGACATGGGCATGGGTGCGTATCTGGAAAAAGACGACGATTCTAACAGGCTGCGTCCTGCAAGGCGAAAGGCGCCTTAATTGCGGATCAGCGCCAGGCTGTGGAGCGGGCCGGCAAGGTAATCGTCGATGCACTGTGGTACCAGTTCGCTGCGCCAGCGCTGCGGATCGGCCAGCAGTTCCTCGCGAGTCATCCAGACGGCGCGGACGATATCGCTATCCAGGGCGCGGTCGGCATGGTGCTTGACCGGTCTGGCGGCGAAGCAGATGCGCTGGTAGGTCACGCCGTTGCTCGGGGCTGTATAGAGGTAGATGCCCACCACGCCGGTGAGCTCGACGTCCCAGGCGGTTTCCTCGAGGGTTTCGCGCAGGGCGGCCTGGAGCAGGGTTTCGTTGGCTTCGAGATGGCCGGCCGGCTGGTTGAGCACGTGCTTGCCAGCCTTGAACTCCTCGACCAGGAGGAAGCGGTCCTGGTCTTCGACGACGGTGGCGACAGTGATGTGGGGTTGCCAGGTCATGGTGTATTCCTTTCGGAGCTGCACGCTCCAAGCGGTCAGCTGCAAGACGGCGCTGTGTGCTTGAAGCTTATGGCTGAAAAAGAAAACCCCGGTGCGTGGCCGGGGTTTTCCTTGTTACTTCAAGCTGCCTTTACAGTGCGGCGATCGCGCTGTTGAAGGTCTGGCTCGGGCGCATCACCTTGCTGGTCAGCTCGGCGTCGGTGAAGTAGTAGCCACCGATCTCGGCTGGTTTGCCTTGCACGGCGTTGAGTTCGGCGACGATGGTCGCTTCGTTCTCGGTCAGTGCCTTGGCCAGCGGGGCGAAGCGTGCCTGCAGGGCGGCGTCTTCGGTTTGTGCAGCCAGTGCCTGCGCCCAGTACAGGGTCAGGTAGAAGTGGCTGCCACGGTTGTCGATACCGCCGACCTTGCGCGCAGGGGACTTGTTGGTGTCCAGGAACTCGCCGGTGGCCTGGTCCAGGGTCGCCGCGAGTACCTTGGCTTTCGGGTTGGCGTAGGCATTGCCCAGGTGCTCGAGGGAGGCGGCCAGGGCCAGGAATTCACCCAAGGAATCCCAGCGCAGGAAGTTCTCCTCGACCAGTTGCTGTACGTGCTTCGGAGCCGAACCGCCGGCGCCGGTCTCGAACAGGCCGCCGTTGTTCATCAGCGGCACGATCGACAGCATCTTGGCGCTGGTGCCCAGTTCCATGATCGGGAACAGGTCGGTCAGGTAGTCGCGCAGTACGTTGCCGGTGACCGAGATGGTGTCCTGGCCGGCGCGGATGCGCTCCAGGGAAACCTTCATCGCCTCGACCGGTGCCAGGACGCGGATGTCCAGGCCGGTGGTGTCGTGGTTCTTCAGGTAGGTCTGCACTTTCTCGATCAGCACGCCGTCGTGGGCGCGTTGCGGGTCGAGCCAGAAGATCGCCGGGGTGGCGCTTGCGCGGGCACGGTTGACGGCCAGCTTGACCCAGTCCTGGATCGGCGCGTCCTTGGTCTGGCACATGCGGAAGATGTCCCCCGCTTCCACTTCCTGTTGCAGCAGCAGGTTGCCCTTGCTGTCCAGGACGCGGATGGTGCCATCGACCTTGGCCTGGAAGGTCTTGTCGTGGGAACCGTACTCTTCGGCTTTCTGCGCCATCAGGCCGACGTTCGGCACGCTGCCCATGGTGGTCGGGTCGAAGGCGCCGTGCTGCTTGCAGTCTTCGATCACGGCCTGGTAGATGGTCGCGTAGCAACGATCCGGGATCAGTGCCTTGGTGTCCTGCAGCTCGCCGGCGGCGTTCCACATCTTGCCCGAGTCACGGATCATCGCCGGCATCGAGGCGTCGACGATCACGTCGCTCGGCACGTGCAGGTTGGTGATGCCCTTGTCGGAGTTGACCATGGCCAGGGCCGGGCGAACGGCGTAGACGGCCTGGATGTCGGCTTCGATCTGCGCCTGCTGCTCGGCTGGCAGGGACTTGATACGGGCGTACAGGTCGCCGATACCGTTGTTCAGGTTGAAGCCGATTTCTTCCAGGACTGCGGCGTGCTTGTTCAGCGCGTCGGCGTAGTACTCGGCGACGATCTGGCCGAACATGATCGGGTCGGAGACCTTCATCATGGTGGCTTTCAGGTGAGCCGACAGCAGTACGCCGCTGGCCTTGGCGTCTTCGATTTCCTTGGCGACGAAGGCGCGCAGGGCCTTGGTGCTCATGACGGCGCAGTCGACGA
The DNA here is from genome assembly GCF_059379395.1 of Pseudomonas sp. Con_6. Lineage (NCBI taxonomy): Bacteria > Pseudomonadati > Pseudomonadota > Gammaproteobacteria > Pseudomonadales > Pseudomonadaceae > Pseudomonas > Pseudomonas sp. Con_6. The sequence goes on from NZ_CM182011.1 coordinate 2,639,894, forward strand.
TCTCGCCGGCCTTGACCGAGGTTTTCTCTTTCAGGACGGTGGTGGCGCCGTCCTTGCCCAGCAGTTCGATGCGCAGGCTGTCATCGGCTTCGATCAGTGCGGCTTTTTCGCTGCCATAGAAGTCGCCGCTGTTCATGTGCGCGACGTGGGATTTCGAATCGGCAGCCCAGGCGCCCATCTTGTGCGGGTGCTTGCGCGCGTAGTTCTTGACCGACAGCGGGGCACGACGGTCGGAGTTGCCTTCGCGCAGGACCGGGTTCACGGCGCTGCCCTTGATGCGGTCGTAGCGAGCGCGGGCTTCCTTCTCGGCGTCGTTGGCCGGTGCTTCCGGGTAGTCCGGGATGTTGAAGCCCTTGCCTTGCAGTTCCTTGATCGCGGCTTTCAGTTGTGGAACCGAGGCGCTGATGTTCGGCAGCTTGATGATGTTGGCTTCAGGGGTGGTCGCCAGTTGGCCCAGTTCCGCCAGGTGATCGGCCACTTGCTTGTCGGCGCCGAGCTGTTCTGGGAAGGCGGAAAGGATACGGCCCGCGAGAGAGATGTCCCGGGTTTCTACCGCGATGTCGGCAGTAGCGGTGAAGGCTTCGACGATGGGCAGCAGGGAGAAGGTGGCGAGGGCGGGGGCTTCGTCGGTGAAGGTGTAGATGATCTTCGAACGGGTGGACATATTCGGGTTAACTCTCTGTTTTGCTGAGCGTGCTCGGAATCTCGGTAGGGCGCGCAGGGTAAGCGCTTCGCTCAGACACATCCATGAGCGGAAAGTCGAGGATCCCGGGCTGTGATGGTGGGTTGCATCAGTCGAGTGTCAAACGGCTGCACTGCTGTAACAGTTCAGTCTTGTCGGGGCCGTGGGGCCTGTGGCGGACATCTCGCCCCCGAGTGACCCTTGAGTCACCGGCGTAGTATACCAATTCCTAGGTCCTAATCATCAAGCCGAACCTGTCGGATAGTCGTTTATAGACCAAAGATGTAGAGCTTTTTGCCGCTTCATGACGGTTTTGGCGACATGGTTTCCGTTCTCCGTCAACTGGGTTAGGCTCAGTGGATTGCATGACTTCAAACCAAGAAAAAGCGGAGTGCAGCATGGGATACCAGAAAATCGAGGTTCCGGCAGTCGGCGACAAAATCACCGTCAACGCAGACCATTCTCTAAATGTTCCAGACAATCCGATCATCCCGTACATCGAAGGCGACGGCATTGGCGTCGACGTTACCCCGGTCATGATCAAGGTGGTCGACGCTGCGGTCGAGAAGGCTTACGGCGGCAAGCGCAAGATTTCCTGGATGGAAGTCTATGCCGGCGAGAAGGCCACCCAGGTGTATGACCAGGATACCTGGCTGCCCCAGGAAACCCTCGATGCGGTGAAGGATTACGTGGTTTCCATCAAGGGCCCGCTGACCACCCCGGTCGGTGGCGGCATCCGCTCCCTCAACGTGGCCCTGCGCCAACAGCTTGATCTGTACGTCTGCCTGCGCCCGGTGGTGTGGTTCGACGGCGTGCCGAGCCCGGTGAAGAAGCCAGGTGACGTCGACATGGTGATCTTCCGCGAGAACTCCGAGGACATCTACGCTGGCATCGAGTGGAAGGCCGGCTCGCCCGAGGCGAACAAGGTCATCAAGTTCCTCAAGGAAGAAATGGGCGTCACCAAGATCCGTTTCGACCAGGACTGCGGCATCGGCGTCAAGCCGGTATCGAAGGAAGGCACCCAGCGCCTGGTGCGCAAAGCCCTGCAATATGTCGTGGACAACGACCGCAAGTCGCTGACCATCGTGCACAAAGGCAACATCATGAAGTTCACCGAAGGTGCCTTCAAGGATTGGGGCTATGAGGTGGCGAAGAACGAGTTCGGCGCGGAGCTGCTTGACGGCGGCCCGTGGATGAAGTTCAAGAACCCGCGCACCGGCCGCGAAGTCATCGTCAAGGACGCCATCGCCGACGCAATGCTCCAGCAGATTCTCCTGCGTCCGGCGGAATACGATGTGATTGCCACTCTCAACCTCAACGGTGACTACCTGTCAGACGCTCTGGCGGCGGAAGTGGGCGGCATCGGTATCGCCCCGGGTGCCAACCTGTCCGACACCGTGGCCATGTTCGAGGCGACCCACGGTACCGCGCCGAAGTACGCCGGCAAGGACCAGGTCAATCCGGGGTCGGTCATCCTTTCCGCCGAGATGATGCTGCGCCACCTGGGTTGGACCGAGGCGGCCGATCTGATCATCAAGGGCACCAACGGCGCGATCCGGGCCAAGACCGTGACCTATGACTTCGAGCGCCTGATGGAAGGTGCGACTCTGGTCTCGTCGTCCGGCTTCGGTGCTGCGCTGATCAAGCACATGTAAATAAAAACCGGCCAGCCGCGCGAGCGCGGTTGGCCGGTTTCATGAGGTGCCGCTTTTGGTGATCAGGCGTTTGCAGCTGTGGTGGCCGCGATCGGCGCCTCGCTGCTGGCTGACACTCCATTGATATTGATGGCCTGTAGTCCCTTGGGCCCTTGGGCAATTTCGAATGTTACGGCCTGTCCGGCTTTCAGCGTCTTGTAGCCTTCCATACGGATTGCCGAGAAGTGAGCGAACAGGTCCTCGGATTTTCCATCTTCATTGATGAAGCCGAAACCCTTGGCATTGTTGAACCACTTGACTTTACCGCTTGCCATCCTCATATCCCTCTGCAAAGGACTCCATCACTGGAGTATCATCCACTCCATCCGCATACGAACCTGCGAAATTCCTGGTTGACTGCGCGGATCTTTACGACCACGGTGGGTTCTTATTGGTTGTAACACCGTTTTGCCGATAGTCAAGGTCAGGCGACGGGCCGTATCCTGCGCCGGTTACAGCGGTCAACCCACAACGTTAACCTGCCGAAATGATGAAATTCTTTCCATGCATGCACATAGCCAGATTCGACTAACATTCAATCAGGATCGCCCGCAGTCGCATGAGGACGATGGCGCTGGCCTGGCCGTACAGGAAGCCAAGCCGGCGCTGCAGGCGCCACCGATGTACAAGGTGGTTTTGTTCAACGATGACTACACGCCGATGGATTTCGTCGTCGAAGTGCTCGAGGTGTTTTTCAACCTGAACCGCGAGCTGGCGACCAAGGTCATGCTGGCCGTCCATACAGAAGGACGGGCAGTGTGCGGATTGTTTACCCGCGACATCGCCGAGACCAAGGCCATGCAGGTCAACCAATACGCAAGGGAAAGCCAGCATCCGCTACTCTGTGAAATCGAGAAGGACGGTTAATCGCCGACCACTTGGGTATGAGGTGAAGCTATGTTAAACCGCGAGCTCGAAGTCACCCTCAATCTGGCCTTCAAGGAGGCGCGCTCGAAGCGTCATGAGTTCATGACCGTCGAGCACCTTCTGCTGGCATTGCTGGACAACGAGGCCGCCGCCACGGTATTGCGTGCATGCGGGGCAAATCTCGACAAGCTCAAACACGATCTGCAGGAGTTCATCGACTCCACCACGCCGCTGATCCCCGTTCACGACGAGGACCGCGAGACCCAGCCGACCCTGGGCTTCCAGCGGGTGCTGCAGCGTGCCGTTTTCCATGTACAGAGCTCGGGCAAGCGTGAAGTGACCGGCGCCAACGTGCTGGTAGCGATTTTCAGCGAGCAGGAAAGCCAGGCCGTATTCCTGCTCAAGCAGCAGAGCGTTGCCCGCATCGATGTGGTCAACTACATCGCCCACGGCATTTCCAAGGTGCCCGGGCACGGCGAACACCAGGAAGGCGAGCAGGACATGCAGGATGAAGACGGCGGGGAAACCTCGTCGTCGAGCAATCCGCTGGATGCCTACGCGAGCAACCTCAACGAACTCGCCCGCCAGGGCCGGATCGATCCTCTCGTCGGGCGTGAGACCGAAGTCGAGCGGGTCGCGCAGATCCTTGCCCGGCGCCGCAAGAACAACCCGCTGCTGGTGGGCGAGGCCGGTGTCGGCAAGACCGCCATCGCCGAAGGCCTGGCCAAGCGCATCGTCGACGGCCAGGTGCCGGACCTGCTGTCCCACAGCGTGGTCTACTCGCTGGACCTCGGTGCCCTGCTGGCCGGGACCAAGTACCGTGGCGACTTCGAGAAGCGCTTCAAGGCGTTGCTCGGCGAGCTGCGCAAACGCCCGCAAGCCATCCTGTTCATCGACGAGATTCATACCATCATCGGCGCCGGTGCGGCGTCCGGTGGGGTAATGGACGCCTCGAACCTGCTCAAGCCACTGCTGTCCTCGGGCGATATCCGTTGCATCGGGTCCACCACCTTCCAGGAGTTCCGCGGCATCTTCGAGAAGGATCGGGCCTTGGCGCGGCGCTTCCAGAAGGTCGACGTCAGTGAGCCATCGGTGGAAGACACCGTCGGCATCCTGCGCGGCCTGAAAGGCCGTTTCGAGTCGCACCACAGCATCGAGTACAGCGATGAGGCCCTGCGCGCAGCGGCCGAGCTCGCGGCACGCTACATCAATGACCGGCACATGCCGGACAAGGCCATCGACGTGATCGACGAGGCCGGCGCCTACCAGCGCCTGCAACCGGTCGAGGCACGGGTCAAGCGCATCGAGGTGCCTCAGGTCGAGGACATCGTCGCCAAGATCGCGCGGATTCCACCAAAGCACGTCACCAGTTCCGACAAGGAACTGCTGCGTAACCTGGAGCGCGACCTGAAGCTGACGGTGTTCGGCCAGGATGCGGCGATCGATTCGCTGTCCACGGCGATCAAGCTGTCCCGTGCGGGCCTGAAGGCACCGGACAAGCCGGTTGGTTCCTTCCTGTTCTCCGGTCCGACCGGGGTGGGCAAGACCGAGGTGGCGCGGCAGTTGGCCAAGGCGCTGGGCGTCGAGCTGGTACGCTTCGACATGTCCGAGTACATGGAGCGGCATACCGTGTCGCGCCTGATCGGTGCGCCTCCGGGCTATGTCGGCTTCGATCAGGGTGGCCTGCTCACCGAAGCGATCACCAAGCAGCCGCATTGCGTGTTGCTGCTCGACGAGATCGAGAAGGCGCATCCGGAGGTCTTCAACCTGCTGCTGCAGGTAATGGACCACGGTACTCTGACCGACAACAACGGGCGCAAGGCGGACTTCCGCAACGTGATCCTTATCATGACCACCAACGCCGGCGCGGAAACTGCAGCCCGTGCGTCGATCGGCTTCACTCACCAGGATCACTCCAACGATGCGATGGAAGTGATCAAGAAGAGCTTTACGCCGGAGTTCCGCAACCGCCTGGATACCATCATCCAGTTCGGTCGCCTCACTCACGAGACCATCAAAAGCGTGGTGGACAAGTTCCTCACCGAGCTTCAGGCGCAACTGGAGGACAAACGCGTCCTGCTGGAAGTGTCCGATGCGGCGCGCAGCTGGCTGGCCGCTGGCGGCTACGATGTGCAGATGGGCGCGCGGCCGATGGCCCGGCTTATCCAGGACAAGATCAAGCGGCCGCTGGCCGAGGAGATCCTGTTCGGCGAGCTGGCCGAGCACGGTGGTGTGGTCCACATCGATATCCGCGATGGCGAGCTGGTTTTCGACTTCGAAACCACGGCGGAAATGGCCTGACGAGGATCGCGGGGTTTACCCCGCGATTTTCCTGCAGCGACAAAAAAGCCCGGCATCTACCGGGCTTTTTTGTTGTATCGACTGTTAACGGGCGCGGTAGGTGATGCGCCCTTTGCTCAGGTCGTACGGCGTCAGTTCGACGCGGACCTTGTCGCCAGTCAGGATACGGATGTAGTTCTTGCGCATCTTTCCGGAGATGTGCGCGGTTACGACGTGCCCGTTTTCCAACTCCACGCGGAACATGGTGTTGGGCAGGGTGTCGACGACAGTGCCTTCCATTTCGAAGCTGTCTTCTTTCGACATGCAGTAAAGCCCTCGGTGTTCAGTTATGGCCGGCCACAGAAGCACCCGGCTACAAAAAGTGGCGTGCATTGTGCCCGAAAAAGGGAGGTCAAGCCAAGGTTTTCAATTAAGGGTGACCCAGCGCTGGTTGATCAGCAACTCAATAGGGCGGTATTGGGTCTTGTAGTTCATTTTTTTGCAGTTCTTGATCCAGTAGCCAAGGTAGACCGCATCCAGTCCCAGGCGCAGGGTTTCGCCGATCTGCCAGAGAATGGCGAAGCGGCCGAGGCTGCGCCGCTCCTCGTTCGGTTCATAGAAGGTGTACACCGCCGACAGGCCGTTGGGCAGCAGGTCGGTCACCGCCACGGCGACCAGGCGGCCGTCCAGGCGGAACTCGTAGAAGCGCGAGAAGGGCAGGTCACGGACCAAGAAGGTGGAGAACTGGTCGCGGCTCGGCGGGTACATGTCGCCGTCGGCATGTCGCTGCTCGATATACCGCCGGTACAGGTCGAAGTATTCTTCATTGAAGGAAGGCCGGGCAGCCCTCACCACCAGATCGGCGTTGCGCTTGATGATGCGTTTCTGCTGACGGTTCGGGGTGAAACGCGCAGCCGGGATCCGCGCCGGAACGCAGGCGTTGCAGTTCTGGCAGTGGGGCCGGTACAGATGGTCGCCACTGCGACGAAAGCCCATTTCCGACAGGTCCGCATAGACGGTGGCGTCCATTGGCTGGCTCGGGTCGAGGAACAGCGTGGTGGCCTGCTCGTCAGGCAGGTAGCTGCAGGCATGGGGTTGAGTGGCATAAAACTTCAGGCGCGCCAGCTCGGTCATGATCAACCCCTCGGCAGGTGTTTTTCTAAGTGTAAGCCAGCTACGAAAACTCGCCTAGGTAACGACTTGGGTGCAGACCCACGTGGCACGATTGGGCTGGTCCAGATATTGACGCAGATAATCGGCGAAGGTTGCCCTGGCGATGGGGCGAGCACCTAGACTGTGCAGGTGCTCGGTTGGCATCTGGCAATCGATAAGAACGAAACCGGCCTCGCGCAGGTGTTCGACCAGGGCGACGAAGCCGACTTTCGACGCATTGTCGGCGCGGCTGAACATCGATTCGCCGAAGAACAGCCGGCCCATGGCCAGGCCATACAGGCCGCCCACCAGCTCACCGTCGCGACGGACCTCCACGGAGTGGGCGAAGCCTTGGCGATAGAGTTCGATATAGGCCGCTTGCATGCTGTCGGTGATCCAGGTGCCATCGGCATAGGCCCGCGGCGCGGCGCAGGCGTGGATCACCGCGGCAAAGTCCTGGTCGAAGCTGACCTGGTAATGGCCTTGGCGGATCACCTTGCGCAGCGAGCGCGACACATGCAATTCATCGGGGAACACGACGGTGCGCGGATCCGGCGACCACCAGAGGATTGGCTGGCCATCCTGGTACCAGGGGAAGCAGCCATGGCGGTAGGCTTGAACCAGACGCTCCGGGCGCAGGTCGCCGCCGGCGGCGAGCAGGCCGTTGGGTTCGCGCAGGGCTTTTTCCAGCGGCGGGAAGTCCAGGGTGGTGCGGTTCAACCAGGTCAGCATGGTGAAGTTTCGCGTGATGGCGGGGCAGGGGAGGGCGCCCAGCATGACCCGAAAGCGCGCTGCGGGACAAGCCCGGCGCAGACGCATCTGCGCAGGGTCGGTAGTGGCCAGTTGCCTGGGGCGCAACTTAAATCAAGGGCAGTTGTCCCAACTACGCAAAAACCCCGTATAAGCCTTTGTCACAAAAGAAAATGCGTGCTCAAATTGTTGCATGGGAATTTGTTCCCGCCATGGCCTGTTCCGCCGAGCCGTCATGGCGATCGATTGGCAGTAATGATAAAAGTAGTGATTTGTTGACCGGCCCCCTTGGTCAATCACGGTTGGACGCGCAAGTAGCGCAGGAATAGACGAGTTTTGAAGAAACCCACAGCAACACCCAATCCCGAGCCGCTCTGGCGCCAGCAGTTGCACTACAGGCTCAAGGAAGGTGCCCTGATCGCCATGGGCGCCCTGTGCCTTTATCTGTGGATGGCCTTGCTGACCTACGACCAGGCCGACCCCGGCTTCAGCCACACCAGCAACGTCGACCAGGTGCAGAACGCCGCGGGCCGTGCTGGTGCGTTCTTCGCCGACATCCTGTTCATGGTCCTGGGCTACTTCGCCTATATCTTCCCGCTGCTGCTGGCGATCAAGACCTGGCAGATCTTCCGCGAGCGCCACCAGCCCTGGCAGTGGAGCGGCTGGCTGTTCTCCTGGCGTCTGATCGGCCTGGTATTTCTGGTCCTCTCTGGCGCCGCCCTGGCGCATATCCACTTCCATTCCACGCCAAGCCTGCCGGCTTCGGCGGGCGGTGCGCTGGGCGAAAGCCTTGGCGACCTGGCGAAGAACGCCCTGAACGTGCAGGGCAGCACCTTGATGTTCATTGCCCTGTTCCTCTTCGGCCTGACCGTGTTCACCGACCTGTCATGGTTCAAAGTCATGGACCTGACAGGCAAGATCACCCTCGACCTCTTCGAACTGTTCCAGGGCGCTGCCAGCCGCTGGTGGTCGGCGCGCAACGAGCGCAAGCAACTGGTCGCGCAATTGCGCGAGGTCGATGTGCAGGTCAATGAGGTGGTGGCCCCGGTGGTCCCGGACCGACGCGAACAGGCCAAGGCCCGCGAGCGCATCATCGAGCGCGACCAGGCCCTGGCCAAGCATGTCGCCGAACGCGAGGAAAAGACCCCGCCGGTGATCATGCCGGCCCCGGCCAAGGCGCCGGAGCCGAGCAAGCGCGTGCAAAAAGAAAAGCAGGCGCCGCTGTTCGTCGACAGCGCTGTCGAAGGTACTCTGCCGCCGATCTCCATCCTCGATCCGGCCGAGCAGAAGAAGGTCAACTACTCGCCAGAATCCCTGGCCGGCGTCGGCCAGTTGCTGGAAATCAAGCTCAAGGAGTTCGGCGTCGAGGTTTCGGTGGACTCGATCCACCCGGGGCCGGTGATCACCCGCTACGAAATCCAGCCCGCTGCCGGTGTGAAGGTCAGCCGCATCGCCAACCTGGCCAAGGACCTTGCCCGTTCCCTGGCGGTGACCAGCGTGCGCGTGGTCGAGGTGATTCCCGGCAAGACCACCGTCGGCATCGAGATCCCCAACGAAGACCGGCAGATCGTGCGCTTCTCCGAAGTGCTGTCGTCGCCGCAGTACGACGAGGCCAAGTCGCCGGTCACCATGGCCCTGGGCCATGACATTGGCGGCAAGCCGGTGATCACCGACCTGGCCAAGATGCCCCACCTGCTGGTGGCCGGTACCACCGGTTCCGGTAAGTCGGTGGGCGTCAACGCGATGATCCTGTCGATCCTGTTCAAGTCCGGCCCGGAAGACGCCAAGCTGATCATGATCGACCCGAAGATGCTCGAACTGTCGATCTACGAGGGCATCCCGCACCTGCTCTGCCCGGTGGTCACCGACATGAAGGACGCCGCCAACGCCCTGCGCTGGAGCGTCGCCGAGATGGAGCGGCGCTATAAGCTGATGGCGGCCATGGGCGTGCGCAACCTGGCCGGCTTCAACCGCAAGATCAAGGACGCCGAGGAAGCCGGCGAGCCGATCTACGATCCGATGTTCCGTCGCGAAAGCATGGACGATGTGCCGCCGACCCTGACCACCCTGCCAACCATCGTGGTGATCGTGGACGAGTTCGCCGACATGATGATGATCGTCGGCAAGAAGGTCGAGGAACTGATCGCCCGGATCGCGCAGAAGGCGCGGGCCGCGGGTATCCACCTGATCCTCGCCACCCAGCGGCCGTCGGTGGACGTGATCACCGGCCTGATCAAGGCCAACATCCCGACGCGGATGGCCTTTCAGGTATCGAGCAAGATCGACTCGCGGACCATCATCGACCAAGGCGGCGCCGAACAGTTGCTTGGCCATGGTGACATGCTCTACATGCCGCCGGGTACCAGTCTGCCGATCCGCGTGCACGGCGCCTTCGTCTCCGACGATGAGGTGCACCGCGTCGTCGAGGCGTGGAAGCTGCGCGGTGCCCCGGACTACAACGACGACATCCTCAACGGTGTCGAGGAAGCCGGCAGCGGCTTCGACGGCGGTGGTGGCGGTGAAGGCGGCGACGACGCCGAGACCGACGCGCTCTACGACGAAGCGGTACAGTTCGTCCTGGAAAGCCGCCGTGCCTCGATTTCCGCGGTGCAGCGCAAGCTGAAGATCGGCTACAACCGCGCCGCGCGGATGATCGAGGCCATGGAAATGGCTGGCGTGGTCACGCCCATGAACACCAACGGCTCCCGCGAAGTCATCGCGCCGGGATCGCCGCGGGACTGATACCCCGGTTTCGCCAGCGGGCAACGACGCCCGCCGGTTCATTCATTCTGCAACGAGGATTGCCATGCGCCTGATTCGCATGATGTTGGTATCCGCGCTGGGCCTGTCCAGCGCCGCGGTGTTCGCCGGTGAAGCCGACGTGGCCCGCCTGACCCAGCTGTTGAACAACTCGAAGACCATCAGCGCCAACTTCTCCCAGCTGACCCTCGACGCCAGCGGCACCCAGCTGCAGGAAACCACGGGGCAGATGGCGGTACAGCGTCCGGGCCTGTTCTACTGGCACACCGACGCGCCGCAGGAGCAGGTGGTGGTCTCCGACGGCGCCAAGGTCACCCTGTGGGACCCTGACCTGGAGCAGGCGACCATCAAGAAGCTCGACCAGCGCCTGACCCAGACTCCGGCGCTGCTGCTGTCCGGCGACGTGTCGAAGATCAGCCAGAGCTTTGACATCAGCTCGAAGGAGCAGGGCGAGGTGATGGACTTCGAACTGCGCCCGAAGACCAAGGACACCCTGTTCGATTCCCTGCGCCTGTCGTTCCGCAAGGGCCTGGTCAATGACATGCAACTGATCGACAGTGTCGGCCAGCGCACCAACATTATCTTCACCGGGGTCAAGGCCAACGAGGCGGTCCCGGCGAGCAAGTTCAAGTTCGACATCCCCAAAGGCGCGGATGTGATCCAGGAATAAGAGGTCGTACAGCTGTCCATGGACCTGTTTCGCAGTGAACCGGTTGCCCAGCCACTGGCCGCGCGCATGCGCCCGGCCAACCTGGACGAATACGTCGGGCAGCAGCATCTGCTGGCCCGCGGCAAGCCGCTGCGCGAAGCGCTGGAGCAGGGGGCGCTGCATTCGATGATCTTCTGGGGCCCGCCCGGGGTTGGCAAGACTACCCTGGCGCGGCTGCTCGCGCAGTTCTGTGACGCCCACTTCGAAACGGTCTCGGCGGTGCTTGCCGGGGTCAAGGAAATCCGCCACGCCGTGGAGATCGCCAAGCAGCAGGCGGCCCAGTACGGGCGGCGGACCATCCTCTTCGTCGACGAAGTGCACCGTTTCAACAAGTCGCAGCAGGATGCCTTCCTGCCCTATGTCGAAGACGGCACGCTGATCTTCATCGGTGCCACCACCGAGAACCCGTCCTTCGAATTGAACAACGCGCTGCTGTCGCGGGCGCGGGTCTACGTGCTCAAGAGCCTCGACGAAGAGGCCCTGCGCCGCCTGGTGCAGCGAGCCCTGAGCGAGGATCGCGGCCTCGGCAAGCGCAACCTGCGCCTGTCCGACGAAGCCTTCACCATGCTCCTGGCCGCCGCCGACGGCGATGGCCGGCGCATGCTGAACTTCCTCGAGAATGCCTCGGACCTGGCGGACGACGGCGGTGAGATCGGCGCCGAACTCCTGCAGAGCCTGCTCGGCGACAGCCGCCGACGCTTCGACAAGGGCGGCGAAGCCTTCTACGACCAGATTTCCGCGCTGCACAAATCCATTCGTGGCTCCAACCCGGACGCCGCGTTGTACTGGTTTGCGCGCATGCTCGACGGCGGCTGCGACCCGCTGTACCTGGCCCGCCGCGTGGTGCGCATGGCCAGCGAGGACATCGGCAACGCCGACCCCCGCGCCCTGAGCCTGTGCCTGTCGGCCTGGGACGTGCAGGAACGCCTTGGCAGCCCGGAAGGCGAGCTGGCGGTGGCCCAGGCAATCACCTATCTGGCCTGCGCACCAAAGAGCAACGCCGTGTACATGGGCTTCAAGGCCGCCATGCGTGAAGCGGCCGAGCACGGTTCACTGGAAGTGCCGCTGCACCTGCGCAATGCCCCGACCAAGCTGATGAAGCAACTGGGCTACGGCGAGGAATACCGCTACGCCCACGACGAGCCGGGCGCCTATGCAGCCGGCGAAGACTACTTCCCCGACCAGCTCGAACCGCGCCAGTACTACCAGCCAGTGCCCCGTGGCCTGGAACTGAAGATCGGCGAGAAGTTGCGCCAGCTGGCCGAACTCGACCGCAACAGCCCCCGGCAACGGAGAAAACCGTGATCGCACTTATCACCGCTGTCAGCGCCGGCGGCGTCGCCGGTACCCTGCTGCGCTTTGCCACGTCCAATTGGGTGGCTGGCCACTGGCCTCGACACTTTTATCTCGGTACGCTGGCGGTCAACCTGGTTGGCTGCCTGCTGATCGGCCTGCTCTACGGGCTGTTCCTGCATCGTCCGTACGTGCCGGTCGAGCTGCGTGGCGGCCTGATCGTCGGCTTCCTTGGCGGCTTGACGACGTTTTCATCCTTTTCACTGGATACCGTGCGCCTGTTCGAAAGCGGACAGGCGCCACTGGCCTTCGGCTATGCCGCGGTCAGCGTGCTGGGCGGCCTGCTCGCAACCTGGGCCGGCCTGGCAATCACCCGAATCTGAACCAACACCACACATAACGAGAGAACGACATGCTCGATTCCAAACTGTTACGCGGCCAACTTCAGGAAGTGGCGGACCGCCTGGCCTCCCGTGGCTTCAGCCTGGATGTCGCGCGCATCGAATCCCTGGAAGAGCGCCGCAAGACGGTGCAGACCCGTACCGAACAACTGCAGGCCGAGCGTAACGCCCGTTCCAAGTCCATCGGCCAGGCCAAGGCCAAAGGCGAGGACATCGCCCCGCTGATGGCTGACGTCGAGCGCATGGCGGGCGAACTGGCCGCTGGCAAGGTCGAGCTGGACGAGATCCAGACCGAGCTGGACCAGATCCTGCTGACCCTGCCCAACCTGCCGGATGCCAGCGTCCCGGTCGGTGAAGACGAAGACGGCAACGTTGAAGTGCGTCGCTGGGGCACCCCGCGGACTTTCGATTTCCCGATCCAGGACCACGTCGCCCTCGGCGAGCGTGACGGCTACCTCGACTTCGAGACCGCCGCCAAGCTGTCCGGCGCCCGCTTCGCCCTGCTGCGCGGCCCTATCGCCCGCCTGCACCGCGCCCTCGCGCAGTTCATGATCAACCTGCACATCAACGAGCACGGCTACGAAGAGGCCTACACCCCATACCTGGTTCAGGCCCCGGCGCTGCAAGGCACCGGCCAACTGCCGAAGTTCGAGGAAGACCTGTTCAAGATCAGCCGCGAAGGCGAAGCCGACTTCTACCTGATCCCGACTGCCGAAGTGTCGCTGACCAACATCGTTGCCGGCGAGATCGTCGACGCCAAGGAACTGCCGATCAAGTTCGTCGCCCACACCCCGTGCTTCCGCAGCGAAGCCGGTGCGTCGGGTCGCGACACCCGCGGCATGATCCGCCAGCACCAGTTCGACAAGGTCGAAATGGTCCAGGTGGTCGAGCCGTCCAAGTCCATGGAAGCCCTGGAAGGCCTGACCGCCAACGCCGAGCGCGTGCTCCAGGCGCTGGAGCTGCCGTACCGCGTGCTGGCCCTGTGCACCGGCGACATGGGCTTCAGTGCCACCAAAACCTACGACCTGGAAGTCTGGGTGCCGAGCCAGGACAAGTACCGCGAGATTTCCTCGTGCTCCAACTGCGGCGACTTCCAGGCTCGACGCATGCAAGCCCGCTGGCGCAACCCGGAAACCGGCAAGCCGGAGCTGGTGCACACCCTCAACGGCTCGGGCCTGGCCGTTGGCCGTACCCTGGTCGCGGTGCTGGAGAACTACCAGCAGGCCGACGGTACCATCCGTGTACCGGAAGTCCTCAAGCCCTACATGGGCGGCATCGAGGTCATCGGCTAAATGGAATTCCTGCCGCTGTTCCACAATTTGCGCGGCAGCCAGGTGCTGGTGGTTGGCGGCGGCGAGATTGCCTTGCGCAAATCCCGCCTGCTGGTCGATGCCGGGGCGAAGCTGCGGGTAGTTGCGCCGGAAATCGAAAGCCAGCTCGCCGAGCTGGCCCTCAAGGGCGGCGGTGAACTTCTGGTCCGCGGCTATGAAGAACGCGACCTCGACGGCTGCCAGCTGATCATCGCCGCCACCGATGACACCGTGCTCAATGCGCAGGTGTCGGCGGATGCGCGGCGGCGTTGCGTACCGGTCAACGTAGTGGACGCACCGGCGCTGTGCTCGGTGATCTTCCCGGCTATCGTCGACCGTTCGCCGCTGGTGGTCGCGGTCTCCAGTGGCGGTGACGCCCCGGTGCTGGCGCGCTTGATCCGCGCCCGCCTGGAAGCCTGGATTCCTTCTGCCTATGGCGAACTGGCCGGGCTGGCCGCGCGTTTCCGCGAGCGGGTCAAGCAGCTCTATCCGGACGTCAACCAACGTCGTGGTTTCTGGGAAGACGTGTTCCAGGGCCCGATCGCCGAACGCCAGCTGGCGGGGCAGGGCGGTGAAGCCGAGCGCCTGTTGCAGGCCAAGGTCGAAGGCGCCGCGCCGCAGAACGGTGGCGAGGTGTACCTGGTCGGTGCCGGCCCGGGTGACCCGGACCTGCTGACCTTCCGTGCCTTGCGCCTGATGCAGCAGGCCGACGTGGTGCTGTACGACCGCCTGGTTGCCCCGGCGATCATCGAGATGTGCCGGCGTGATGCCGAGCGCATCTATGTCGGCAAGCGCCGCGCCGATCACGCCGTACCGCAGGAGCAGATCAACCAGCAACTGGTGGACCTGGCTCGTCAGGGCAAGCGGGTGCTGCGTCTCAAGGGTGGCGATCCGTTCATCTTCGGCCGGGGTGGCGAGGAGATCGAGGAGCTGGCGGAGCAGGGCATTCCGTTCCAGGTGGTACCGGGGATCACCGCGGCCAGTGGTTGCTCGGCCTATGCCGGGATTCCGCTGACCCACCGGGACTATGCCCAGTCGGTACGATTCGTCACCGGCCACCTGAAGGACGGCACCAGCAACCTGCCCTGGAATGACCTGGTCGCGCCGGCGCAGACCCTGGTGTTCTACATGGGGCTGGTGGGCTTGCCGACCATCTGTGCCGAGCTGATCCGCCATGGTCGCGCGGCGGATACGCCGGCGGCGCTGGTGCAGCAGGGCACGACCAAGAACCAGCGGGTGTTTACCGGCACCCTGGCCGACCTGCCGCAACTGGTGGCGGAGCATGAAGTGCATGCGCCGACATTGGTGATCGTCGGTGAGGTGGTGCAACTGAGAGACAAGCTGGCCTGGTTCGAAGGCGCCCAGTAAAGCGCGGACCTTGTGGGAGCGGGCGAGCCCGCTCCCACATTGGTCTCGGTGATCCTCAGATTCCGCTTTTCTTCCAGATCCCTTTCCCGTCCAGCCGTTCCCGATCATGCGCCTGCCCGAAGTCCTGCAGCGGCCCTTTCGGCACGATCCCGTTCGGGTTGATGGTCTTGTGGCTCATGTAGTAGTGGTGCTGGATATGCTCCATGTTCACCGTCTCCGCCACCCCCGGCCACTGGTACAGCTCGCGCAGCCAGTTGGACAGGTTCGGGTAGTCGCTGATGCGCCGCAGGTTGCACTTGAAGTGCCCGTAGTACACCGCATCGAAGCGCACGATGGTGGTGAACAGACGGATATCCGCCTCGGTCAGGTATTCACCCGCCAGATACCGTTGCCCATCCAGTAGCTGTTCCAGGGTATCCAGCTCGCTGAACAGTGCATCGAACGCCTCTTCATAAGCCCCTTGCGAGGTCGCGAAACCAGCGCGGTATACGCCATTGTTCACGGCCGGATAGATGCGCTCGTTCAACGCATCGATCTTCACTCGCAGCGGCTCCGGGTAAAGGTCCAGGCGATTGCCGGTCAGGTCATCGAAATCGCTGTTGAAGATGCGGATGATCTGCGACGACTCGTTGTTGACGATGCGCTGCTCCTGCTTGTCCCACAGTACTGGCACGGTGACGCGGCCGGTGTAGTGCGGGTCGTCATGAGTGTAGCGCTGGTGCAGGAAGTCGATGCCGTCGAGCGTGTCGCCGGTGGAGCCCTGGCTCTGGTCGAAGGTCCAGCCATGCTCGCCCATCAGCCAGCTGACCACGGACACGTCGATCAGGCTTTCCAGGCCCTTGAGCTTGCGATAGATGAGGGTGCGGTGTGCCCACGGACAGGCCAGCGACACATACAGGTGATAGCGCCCGGCCTCGGCGGCGGGCAGGGGATTGTTGCGCTGCGCGCTTTCGCGCTCGAAGGCGCCGTCCTTGCTGCTTTTGTACCACTGGTCATGCCAGCGTCCATCGATCAACAGGCCCACGGGGAGACTCCTTGGCAGATTCGTTTGAAGATTTGAGGCCAGTGTACGGACTCAAGTTCGAACGAATAGCGCAAAGATCGCGCCTGTTTGATCGATGGATTCGATGGTTTCCTCAGGCCAGTCGCGCGGCCCAGTATTCACGGGCCTTGGCGAAGGCGTCCTGCTGCGAATGACCGAGGCCACGCAGGGCCAGGGCCATGGTCGCCACCACCGCCATCTCGCCATAGCTGTCGCTGGCCTCGCCGCGCCAGACCGCCATCAAGTGCTCCGGCTCCAGGCTGGCCGGTTTCACATGGCGCTGGGCGGACATCTGCGGCCATTCCTCGTCCCAGTCCGCGCCGTCGGCGGTGCCGTAGAGGTGGCTGGTGGCGTCCGGGTTGATCTCGATCTCGCCGCCGTCGCCCTTGACCACGATGGCGCGATCGCCGAGCAGTCGGCTGGCTTCGCGGTGCACCGCCTGGTAGCCGGGGTGGAAGATGCTCTGCAGGCCGCAATGGGCGCCCAAGGGGTTGAGCACCCGGGCCAGGGAATGGATCGGCGAGCGCAGGCCGAGGGTATTGCGCAGATCGATCATGCGTTGCAGGCGCGGCGCCCAGTCCATCAGGGGAATGAAGGCGATATTGCCGTTGTTCAGCGCCTGCTCGACTTGCGTCCAGTCGCGGCACAGCGGGATGCCCACCAGTTCCAGCACCTGCTCGGTGTACAGGCGCCCGGCGGTATGCGCGCCGCCGCCATGCATGAGGATGCGCACGCCATTTTTCGCCAGGCAGCGCGCGGCCAGCAGGTACCAGGGCAGGTGGCGCTTCTTCCCGGCGTAGCTCGGCCAGTCGATGTCCACGGCAACCGCCGGGGCGTCCAGGCGGGCGCGCAGGGCTTCGGTGAAGCCGGCCAGTTCGTCCGGGCTTTCTTCCTTGTGCCGCAGCAGCATCAGGAAGGCGCCGAGCTGGGTGTCCTCGACCTTGCCGTCGAGGAGCATGCCCATGGCGTTGCGGGCTTCCTCGCGAGTCAGGCCGCGGGCGCCGCGCTTGCCCTTGCCGAGGATGCGTACGAATTCGGCGAAGGGATGTTCGGCCGGGGTTTCGGTAACGAGCGGGAGTGGCTGGGTCATATGCAGTTGGTCGGCTTGGGCAGGCCCGCCAGCTTGGCAGCGAGTTTGGCGGGAGTGCCGTTGAACAGGCGGTTGAGGTGCGGGCTGTTGCCTTTTTCCGGGCCCAGCTTGAGCGCGGTGTACTTGATCAGCGGACGGGTCGCTGGCGACAGTTGGTACTCAGCGTAGAACTGGCGCAGCAGCTCCAGCACTTCCCAGTGATCGGCACTCAGCTCGATGGACTCGCGTTCGGCCAGGACCCGGGCGACGTCCGCCGACCAGTCGTCCAGCTCCACCAGGTAGCCGTCCTTGTCGAGGGCGATGTCCTGGCCGTTGACGGTGAGGGTGCTCATAGCCAGCTGTTGACCTTGTCGTAGTCCAGGGACAGGGCGACGAAGCCCGGATAGTCCACGGCGCTCGCCGGGCTGTCGGTGATGGCGCGGGCCAGCAGGTCTTCTTCCAGCGCGAACAGGCGCGGGCCCAGGGTGGTCAGGCCAGCGATGGTGGCGGTGCCGGGGTTCAGCGCGTAGACCGCGTCGCCGCAGAGCAGCAGGCCGTCCTCGGGACCAAGCAGACGCAGGCAACTGGCGAGACGGTCGTCGCCGAACGGCGAATGGGAAATGACGTGCAGGGTGCTCATCAGAGGGTTACCACCTGGTCGAATCGGTCGATCAAGGCCGCGAGGCCGGCGTCATCCAGCACCTCCACCGGCAGGCCCAGGCCTTCGGCGGCGAGGCCGCGTTCCCGGAGGCTGCTGGCGGCGACGAACAGCTCGTCGACACCGAACATCGGCAGGGCCTGGAGGTTGGCCGCGAGGTTCTTCTGTTGCAGCAGCGCCGGCTGCTGGTGGGCGGCGAGCTGGAACACGCCGTCATCGAGGAAGAGCATGCCCAGGGGCAGGTCGAAGGCGCCGCCGGCCAGGGCGATATCCAGCGCCTCGCGGGCGGACGGGCCGCTCCACGGCGCCTGGCGGCTGATGATCAGCAGGGACTTGGCCATTTCAATCTCCTCCGAAGCAGACCAGGCGGTCGGCGACCTGCGCGGCCTCATGCAACTGGCCCAGGCCCGACAGTTCCCACGGCGCCGGCAGGTTCACCGCCGGGCGCTGGTAGCGGCTGGCTTCTTCTTCGTTCAGCACACCGCGGCGCAGGGCGGCGGCGATGCACACCACGGCGTCCAGTTGGTGATCGCTGATGAAGGTGCGCCACTGCGCGGGGACATCGTTCTCGTCCTGCGGCGTGACCACGTTGGCCGAGGCGCTGTGCACGCCGTCCTGGTAGAAGAACAGGCGGGCGATCTCATGGCCGCCGGCCAGGGCCGCCTGGGCGAACAGCAGGGCGCGACGGGAGGAGGGCGCGTGGCCGGGGGAGAAAACCGCGATGGCGAACTTCATGGTAAGTCCTGTGGGAAAAACACCCGGCATTCTAAAGCAAAAAGCCCGCAGCAGGCTGCGGGCTTGTCTGAAGCGGGCGAGGGATCAGGCCTCGTGCTTGCTCTCAGGCAGGAACCAGTTCAGCACCAGGGCGCAGATGCCGCCGGTGGCGACGCCGGACTCCAGCACGTTGCGCAGTGCCGCCGGCATGTGCGCGAGGAACTCCGGCACCTGGGCCACGCCCAGGCCCAGGGCCAGGGACACGGCGATGATCAGCAGGGCACGACGGTCCAGGCTGACGCTGGCGAGGATGTTGATGCCCGAGGCCGCTACGGCGCCGAACATGACCATCGCCGCGCCACCCAGCACCGGCTCCGGCACCGCCTGGATCACCCCGGCCACCGCCGGGAACAGGCCGAGCAGCACCAGCATCAGGGCGATCCAGATACCGATATGGCGGCTGGCGATGCCGGTCAGCTGAATCACGCCGTTGTTCTGCGCGAAGATCGAGCTGGGGAAGGTGTTGAACACCCCGGCCAGCAGCGAGTTGGCGCCGTTGACCAGTACGCCGCCCTTGATTCGTTGCATCCACAGCGGGCCTTCCACCGGCTGGCGTGAGACCTTGCTGGTGGCGGTGACGTCACCGATGGCTTCCAGCGAGGTGACCAGGTAGATCACCAGCATCGGGATGAACAGCGCCCAGGAGAAGCCGAGGCCGAAGTGCAGCGGCACCGGCACCTGGAACAGCGCGGCTTCGTGCATGCCGGTGAAGTCCAGTCGGCCCAGGTAGCCGGCCAGGGCATAGCCCACGGCCAGGGCGATGACGATGGCGCAGCTGCGCATCCACACCAGCGGGATGCGGTTGAGCACCACGATGATCGCCAGCACTACGCCGGACAGCAGCAGGTTCTCGCCGTTGGCGAAGGTGCCGTTGCCCATGGCAGCGAAACCGCCGCCCATGCTGATCAGGCCGACCTTGATCAGGGTCAGGCCGATCATCAGCACGACGATGCCGGTGACCAGCGGGGTGATCAGGCGCTTGACGAAGGGCAGGATGCGCGAGATGCCCATCTCCACGAACGAACCGGCGATGACCACGCCGAAGATCGCCGCCATCACCGCTTCGACCGGCGTGCCTTGCTTGACCATCAGTGCGCCGCCGGCGATCAGCGGGCCGACGAAGTTGAAGCTGGTGCCCTGGACGATCAGCAGCCCGGCGCCGAATGGCCCGAAGCGCCGGCACTGGACGAAGGTGGCGATGCCGGAGATTACCAGCGACATGGACACGATCAGGTTGGTGTCGTGGGCCGAGACGCCGAGGGCCTGGCAGATCAGCAGGCCCGGGGTGACGATCGGCACGATGATCGCCAGCAGGTGCTGCAGCGCGGCCAGCAGGCCGATCACCAGGCGCGGCCGGTCTTCCAGGCCGAGGACCAGTTCATTGGCCTGCGCGGGGGCCGGCCCTTGTTCGAGTGAGCTCATGGACGGAGTGCCCTGAAAAAATGGAGGCGCATTCTACGGTGCAGACAGGGATTTCGGTAGTGTGTCGATGGCCCATCGCGAGCAATGCCCGCTCCCACGTCCGTGTACACCGCCCAACCCTGTGGGAGCGGGCGTTGCCCGCGATGAGGCCATCAGCAACACCCCACGACCTTCAAGGCATCCGGCTCACCCACCCCTGCATCAACCCCGCCTGGAAGAACACCACCGAACTCTCGAACCCCGCCGCCTCGATGATCCGCCCCACCCGCGCCGCCGGCAGGATCGCCACGTCCCGGGCATAGGCCGCGCGGGCGCGTTCCAGCATTTCCGGCTGCACCCCGGAGGAGGACATCAGGGCCATCCAGGCATGCAACAGCACTTCATAGGCCGGCGATGCGGTATCCGCCGCCAGGTCGGCACTGGCCAGCACGCCACCTGGTTTCAGGCGCGCCGCGATTTCGCCAAAGAACCCGCTGCGCACCTGTGGATCGAGGAAGAACTGCGAGACCAGGAAGCAGGTGGCAGCGTCATGCTTGCGGGCACTGTCCAGCGTTTCCAGATACCCCTCATGAAAGTCGCAGCGCTCAAGAAATCCGCCTTGGCGCGCACGCTCCCGACACACCTCCAGCATCGCCCCCGAAGGATCGACGGCGGTGAACCGCCAACCCGGGAACCGCTCGGCAAGATAGCCAATCTCCACCCCGGTCCCGACACCGACGCAGAGAATCCGCGCATCCGCCGGCAAACCGCTGAACAGCGACCCCACGAGGAAATGCAGGTTGTCGCGGATCGGCGCCATGCCCGCCCATTGCTGGTCGTAGCCGGCGGCCTGCTGGTCGAACAGGGCCTTGAGTTCTTCGTTGCGCATGGGAAAAACCTTCCATTCTTCGAGGGAGAGAGTGCCGCGATTCCTTCAATTGTCGCAGAGCTGTCAAGCCCTCACGTGGACGGGTATGCTCCGGGGCTTTCAAGGATGAGGACAACCGTCAATGGACTACAACCTCGCGTTGCTGCTCGGTGCAGCGCTCAGCCTGCTCGCTGCCGTCATGCATCTCTGGTGCATCGCCGTGGGACCTGCCGGTTACCGCCTGATGGGCGCGGGAGAGCGGATGGTCCGTGCTGCGCAGAAGGGCAAGCGTTTTCCCACGCTCATCACCCTGGCGATCGCTCTGGTCCTGGTGATATGGGCCGCCTACGCACTGTCCGGCGCTGGTCTGATCGGCCCGTTGCCTTTGCTGCGCCCGGCGCTGTGCGCCATCACCCTGGTCTATCTGCTGCGCGGTTTCGGCGGGCCACTGATATTGCGTAATACCGGACACACACGCCGGTTCGTCGCTGTCAGTTCGATGATCTGCGCAGGCTATGGGCTGGTGCATCTGTTTGGGTTGATGCAGGTGTGGGATCGGTTGGGCTAGGGCGGGCAGGCAACTGAACTAAAAACTGACTAGTAAGTCAGCTCATTCAGTTGCCCTTTCATTTGCCCGGAGGCGTCCATGCCTCACTACACCGTCGACTACCTGTTCCACGGCAAGCCCGAATCCCGCACCTTCGAACTCAAGCAGGTCGAACTGCCGCCCCATGAAGCGGCGATGCACCTGCTGATCCTGCATTTCGGCGATGGCGAGAACAGCCTGGTGATGCCTGCCGCCGACGCGACGCCGGCGCAGGTCATGGAGCAAGCCGAGCGGGTGGGGTTGAGCGGGATCGAGGTGGTCGAGCGGTCGGATCCATAAAGCCGCTGGGCAGAAATTGGATCCAGCACCTCAATCGTTGGTGGCAATTTGCCTCTGGTCTCGGCAGAATCCGCGCTTCTTGTAAGGATTCAGGGATCGATTCCGATGATGTGGCCCGTAATCATGCGTCTCAGCGAGACGGCCTACCCGCTGAGTGTTGCGCAGCGAACGGCCTACATTGTGGCCGATGCACTGGCTGTGGAGATTGATCTCGAGTCTGGTCACGTCGTCCTCTCGGTGATGCCAGGTCCCAACTTCTGCAGCCATTCGGCTGATCAGGTGCGGGCCCTGCTTCTCCAGCATCTCAATGACTTTGCCTTGCGCGATCAAATCAACCGCGAAACAGCCGGTTTGCGCGAGACATTGGCGCGAGCCGCATTGGCCGGCTGCGGATTGACCCAATGACGCTGATCGCTTCCGACGCCGGTGGTTATCGTCTGCTGCCATTCCGCTTCATGCGCATGAGCCCGGCTGATGATCGGGACGTGCTGCTCACTTCGGAAACCGGCGAGTACCTGATGGTGACCGACGCGCAACTGCAGGTGTTGAGTCAGAAGCAGTTGAGTCAGGATACGTCGCTTTACAGGGATCTTCTCGCTCGTCATTTCCTCTACGAGCCGACCGGCCATGATCCGTTGCCGGAAATGGCCGCGCAGTATCGCAGTCGCAAGGACTTTCTGTTCCAAGGGCCCGCGCTGCATCTGTTCGTAGTGACTCTGCGATGTAACCACACGTGCCAGTACTGCCAGGTGTCGCGCGCGCCTCTCGGTGGATCGGGGCATGATCTTTCCGAGGGCGACGCCCGCGCTGCCGTTGAACGGATGTTCGAGTCGAACTCGCCGGTACTTACCGTGGAGTTTCAGGGTGGCGAACCGCTCCTGGCATTCGAGCGTGTCCGTCAGATCGTCGAGCACGTGTCCGAACGAAATGTGTTTGAGCAGCGGGATATCCAGTTCGTGATCACCACGACGCTGCATCATCTGACCGACGAGATTCTCCAGTTTGCCAGGCAGTACCGCATTCAGTTCTCGACATCGCTCGATGGGCCGGCCGCCTTGCACAATGCCAACCGCCCGACGCCCTCCCGCGATTCTTATGAGCGGACACTGGATGGGGTTCGACGTGTTCGTGAGGTTCTGGGACAGGATGCGGTTTCCGCGCTCACCACCTTGACGGCCAGAAGCCTCGAGCAACCGCGGGCGATCATCGATGAATACATCAAGCAAGGATTCACCAGCATTTCGCTGAGGCCCTTGAGTCCTTATGGGTTCGCTTCCAAGAGTGCACGGCGTCTGGACTACCCGATGGCCAGCTACCTGGCGTTCTATCGCGAAGCCCTGGATTACCTGTTGGAGATAAACCGCCAGGGTGTGTACCTGTCCGAGAGCTACACGGGGCTTCTCCTGAAAAATGTCCTGACGCCATTCTCCTCCGGCTATGTCGACCTCCGCTCGCCAACGGGGGCCGGCACGGCAGCGCTGGTCTACAACTATGACGGCCATGTGTATCCGTCCGACGAAGCACGGATGTTGCTGGAGATGGGGGAGGATGGACTGTGCCTGGGGAGCGTGCATCAGCCACTGTCTGAACTATTGAGCTCGCCGGTCATGAGCCTGTTGCTGGCAAGTGGCGTTGCCGAAAGCCTGCCCGGGTGTTCGGACTGTGCATTCGTTCCTTATTGCGGAGCGGATCCGGTAGAGCACTTCGCCCGCCAGGGCGACCCGATCGGGCACCGTGCGTTCAGTAGTTTCTGCGAGAAGAACATGGGGATCCTCCGCTATCTGTTCGGCTTGCTGCGCGATGGCGACGAAAGTGTTCAGCGCGTTCTGCTGTCCTGGCTCAACCGGCGGGCGTACCCGGAAGTTCGGGTTGCGGGCTTCAGAGGGTAATCAGATGCTGCGAAAAGATACCCACTTTGAAATCCGCCACCTCTCTGAACCGCGCCTGCTGAAGGTCGTCACCCTCGATGAGTTCATCGAGCAAGGCGCTGCCATCTGCGCCGGAAATGCTGATTTTGGGGATTTACTGCTGTGGGCACCTGCGGTGGAGATCCAGGGTAATCCCTATTTGCTCTCGCTGCCTGTTGCGGGCTTCCTGATTCCTGAAGCGGTGACCGATCAGATAGATACAGGCAGGCTGCAGTTGCACTCGCCACGGGATGCCGACGTCGTGCGTCCTGGAGACGTCATTGCGCTGACTCCCGGCAACTCGATGGTGCGCGTGCTGTATCGACGAGGCTCCGACAGCAACCTGCTGTTCATGACCGATCGCTGCAACAGCTTGTGCCTGATGTGCTCCCAGCCACCTCAGGACGTCGATGACCGTTGGCATATCGAAGAGAACCTGCGCCTTATCGACCTGATGGATCCGGTAGAGGAAAACCTCGGCATCAGCGGCGGAGAACCAACGCTGTATCGCGATGGCTTGCTCGAGATACTCGCCAAATGCAAGTCGGTACTGACCCGCAAGTCGGTACATGTCCTGAGTAACGGTCGGCTTTTCCGCGACCCAAGCTGGATCGAGGCCTTGATCTCCATCGATCATCCCCAGCTCAGTTGGGGAATTCCGTTGTATGCCGACAACGCACGCGATCATGACTACGTGGTCCAGGCTCATGGCGCATTCAGCGAGACATTGCAAGGGCTGTACAATTTGGCGAGGGCCAACCAGATCGTCGAGATTCGTGTCGTGCTCAGCAAACAGACGACACCGCGTTTGCCGGAACTGGCCCACTACATCTTTCGAAACCTGCCATTCGTTCGTCACATCGCGCTGATGGGAATCGAAAGCACCGGCCTGGCGCGCAAGCACCATGAAGAACTATGGATCGATCCGCTGGACTATCAGGAGTCACTCGTCCAGGCCATTTTCTTCCTGCACAATCGAGGCATGCAGGTCTCCATCTATAACTTGCCCCTGTGCCTGGTGCCGCCGCAACTCTCGCGCTTTGCCCGGCAGAGTATTTCCGACTGGAAGAACCTGTTTATCGATGCCTGCCAACAATGCGCAGCCATCGAGCACTGTTCCGGTTTCTTCAAATCCCACACCACGCGCTGGCAAAGCCGTGGAATCCAAAAACTGACGACGGAGGCATTCGATGCCTACGCAAGGAGTGCGTTGTGAAAATGCTTGAGCGCTGGAAACTTCTGATCGGCGGCCTGACCCTGCTGCCTGTCGCCGGTTCACCGTTCGCCGAGGCCAGCCAAGGTGCGCTGGCTGATGCGAACTGGGAGTTGACCGACAAGAACAAGTTGCCGGTATTCGCCGATACCCTAAATGCTCCCAATGTCGTGAACATGTATGCAGCGCATCGCTCGCACAGTTCACACCGTTCGCATAGCTCTCACAGTTCCCACTACAGCGGCTCCGGTGGTGGCTACAGCGCACCTCGCTATTACAGCCCGCCCGTCACCAGTACTCGTAGTTACAGTGCCCCAAGCTCAGGCACAAGCAGTGGTTCCAGTGGATCATCCACGGGGAGCTCGTTGTATCAGCCTTCTGGCTCCAGTGTTGGAAGCAACGCGGCGGCCTCCCGTACGCGGCCTACGGAAGAGCAGAAAAGCAACTTGGTCATCCGTGTGCAAACTGCACTCACTGTGCGCAAGTATTACCAGGGGGCTATCGATGGCGTCATGGGCAAGGTCACCCGGGGTGCCTTGATGGCATTCCAGAGTGACAACGGCTTGTCTGTGCACGGGAAAATGGATACGCCGACCTTGAATGCATTGGCTATCCGTATTCCCTGACGCCTTTGCAGGTAATGAGGCGACCGGTGTCGCGACCGCAAGGCGCGTGCCGGCGACTGTATGAATCTTGCCTTCTTGACGTAGGAATCTGCTGTTATCCTCGCCGGCCATTACTCCGGGATAACGAGACAGGCATGGGCAGACCGCGCAAAGAGGATTCCCTGGGTTCCGAGATCAAGCAGGTGATCATCGCCGCGGCGCTGGCGGTGATCGTCGAGGACGGCGTGAGCGGTGCCACCTACCGGCGCATCGCCGCGTGTACCGGGTTGTCGCCGGGGACTCTCACTTACCACTTCGGTAGCATCAACGAGATCGTCGCGGCGGCGTTCGTGCGCATGTCCGAGGAAATCGCGGCGGTGTACTTCAGCAAGCTGAGGGAGGCGGCTGACAAGGATCGGGCACGGGAAGTGGTGGCGGACCTGATCTGCGGCGACCTGTGGAAGGCGTCGGGGCAGATGCTGCTGATTTTCGAGCTGTATTCCTTCGTTTCGCGCTTTCCCGAGCACATGCACATCATGGACGACTGGATGGCCTTGTCGCGCCAGGCCCTGCAGCTCCATTTCGATGAACGGGAGGCGCGGGCCATCGATGCGCTGATCGAGGGGTTCACCATCCACAATGCGCTGGGCAAGGTGCCGGTGGGGCGGGAAGAGATCCTGGGGTTGATTCGGGCGGTGTCCTGAACAGGGTCTTCGTTGATTTCGAGGGCCTCATCGCGGGCAACGCCCGCTCCCACAGGGTTCTGCAGTGCATGCGGTCAATGTGGGTGCGGGCGTTGCCCGCAATGAGGCCCTCAAGAGCAGCCAGAAGGCCTACAAGGAATGCGCAGGCCCCGCAGCCTTCCCGCCATCCTGCAACGCCGACGCCAGCACGAACGCCAGCGCCACCAGCCCCAGCACCGGCAGCATCGCCAGCCTCAAGCCGAAATGCTCGCCAATGAACCCCAGCAACGGCGGCCCACCAGGAATGCCAGATACCCCGCCGTGGCCGCCACCCGCACGCGCTGATCGCCGTGCTCGCCGCTTTCCCCGGCGGCGGGTATCGCCAGGGGGAAGCCCAGCGACGCGCCCAGTCCCCACAGGACCACCGCCGCCGCAGCGATCCACTGCACATCGCAGAGCACCACCAGGCTCAGTGCCCCGAGCAGGGCGCTGCCCCGCAAGGTCGCGGCGCGCCCCAGGCGCTCGATCACCCGCCCGCCGGTAAAGCGCCCGATGCTCATGCCAAGGGTGAAGGCGACATAGATGAGCGTCCCGGTGGTGTGGGCAAAACCATGCCCGTCGATCATCAATAGCGGTAGCCAGTCGTTCGCCGCGTCCTTACCCGCACAAGTGCCCGGTTCAATCGCTTCGAAGCCTTGCGCCAAGGGGCGGCGGGCTTCTAGCATGGCCGTTTTGCGCAAGGATCACGCCCCATGCTGGCTTCGCTGTTCGCCGTCCTGGCCCCGGTCTTCATCGTTGCTGGCATCGGTTTCATCTGGGCGCGCAAGGGCCATGCCTATCCGACCGAGTTCATCGCCAGTCTGGTGATGACCATCGGCACGCCGTGCCTGGTGCTGTCGACACTGCACCGTACCCGTCTTGACCCGCAGGCGTTCACCAGCATGGCCCTGGCCTGCGTGCTGTGCATGCTGGCAATGGCGGCGATCGGCTACGCGGTGAGCCGCGCTTTTCGCCAGCACTGGCGCGTGCTGATGCCGGCGTTCATGTTCCCCAATACCGGCAACATGGGCCTGCCGGTGGCGCTGTATGCCTTCGGCGACCAGGGCCTGGCGCTGGCGGTGGCGTTCTTCCTGACCCTGTCCAGCTTCCAGTTCACCCTCGGCATCGCCATTTCCGGTGGCGCCACCACCTTCCGCTCGCTGCTCAGGAACCCCATTGTCATCAGCCTGGCGCTGGCCTTGCCGATGATCTTCTTCGACCTGCACCTGCCGCTGTGGCTGGCCAACACCGTGGACCTGGTGGGCGGCATGGTGATCCCGCTGATGCTGCTGACCCTCGGCGTGTCCCTGGCCAGCATCCGCCTGCAGCATGTCGGCAGTGGCATGCTGATCGGCGCGCTGCGCATTGTTCTTGGCGCCGGCATTGGCTGGGGCATCGGCGTGCTGCTGGACATGGATACGCTGCCGCGGGCTGTGCTGGTGATGCAATCGGCGATGCCGGTGGCGGTGTTCAACTACTTGCTGGCAGTGCGCGCCAATCGCTCGCCGGAGCAGGTGGCCAATGTGGTGATGTGTTCTACGGTGCTGTCCTTTGCCTGGCTGCCGATCGTGCTGGCCGGATGGATGTAGCACAGTTACGCTGAGCGCCTTGTCCCGGTCTTCTGGAAACCCGTCATGGACCTGAAATTCAGCCACGTGGATGTGTTGGTCAACGACCTCGAAGCCGCCTGCACCCATTACGCCCGGGTGTTCTCGGCGCGGGTGTCGCGGCCGTTCACCTGGCAGCGCGACAGCCTGCACGTGCGCTATGCGGTGGTCCTGTTCGGCAGCGAGCGCTTCATCCTGGTCCAGCCCCTGGCCGGCAACCTTCACGACCTGCTGTTGCGCTGCGGCGAGGGCACCATCTACCGTCAGTGCTACACCACCCCGGATATCCTCGTGGCCTACGACGAACTGGTCGCCAAGGGCGAGCAGCCCGAGGACGAGAACGGCAAGCCGCTGCTGCGCGAGCAACTGGATTCGCCCAGCGGCGTGCGGATCATCTGGCTGCCCAAGCGCTTCGGGCATTTCTCCATCGAGATCCTCCAGGCCGACGAGCTGGAGCATTTCATTCGCAGCGCGTTTTCCGTCTCTGATCTGCAGTAAGCGAAGGGCCGCAAAGCGGCCCTTTTATCTACTGACTCTTACGACCCCCGCCATGGCTTTTCTGCCCGCCGACGCGACCGGCTTCCGAGGCGCGCTGACGGTCGTTGGCGAAGTTGCCACCGGAGGCCTGGCCCCCTTTGCGCCCGGCTTCCGACGCCTTCTGGCGGTCATTGGCGAAGTTGCCCGGATTGGTGTTGACTGGCTTGCCTTGATTGTTGGCCATGAGCTTCACCTCACTGTGATTTCACGTTCAAGTCGCACAGGGCACCCTGTGTTCAAGTACGACGTGGTCCGGTAGACCGGCGCTCAACGGGATTTGCCGAAGGCCGACGAATTGCCCTAAAGGCCGGGCGGCCAATGGCTTGCGAGCCAACGGCCCGATGGCTGGAAGCGACTGAGGAGTCCTGGATCCTCAACTGGCCCCCGGGGCCCGGCAAGGCCCCGCAGGGCGGGCCGGGTCCTGTCAAAGAGTGATTGTCGTCGTCGGATAGAACAGCACGTTGAGCACGAACAGGATCATCCAGAAGCCAATCTCCAGTGTTTCGCTGAGCGGCTGGATCTTCCTGATCGCACCGTAGACGTGCACCACGAACATCAGCGCGAAGACCAGGAACAGCACGTCGAAGGCGTAGTTGAAGCTGGTGCCGGTGGTGGCCGAACGCAGCATGGTGGCTTCCACCACCAGGATGAAGGCGCCGAGACAGCGACCGAAGTAGATCGCCAGGTGCTCGTGTTCGGGGATCGTCCAGCCCATCAGCCGGGCCCAGCGTAGCGGAGCGATGAAGATCGGCAGCGCGAAGAACAGGGTGGTGAGGATCATCAGGGTGGTGATGTATTCGCGGCTGTATTGCGCGTAATGGCCGAGCATGGTGGAACTCCTTGTCCCGTTTTTTCTTGTTGTGCGGGCAAGGATTGGTGGGGCGGGGTGGTGAGTCAAGGTCACCGGTACCAAAGGATGCCGATGTCGTTCTTTCGGGCCCTATCGCTGGCTTGCCAGCGATAGGGCCCGAAAGGCCACCTAGATCCGGAACTGCTTCACCAGCGCCCGCAACTGCCCCTCCAGCGCCGACAGGCTGCGCGCCGTCTGCGTCCCCTGGCGGGTCTGCTCGGCCACGCTGTCCACCGACTGGGCGATCTGGTGCACGCTGCGGTTGATCTCCTCGGCCACCGCGGTCTGTTCCTCCGCCGCACTGGCGATCTGCGCGTTCATCGAGCTGATGGTGCCGATCAACCCCGCCATGGCATCCAGCGACACCCCGGCTTCACTGGCCTGGTCACGGGTGCTGTCACCGGTCTCGCAGGAATGCCGCATCGACTCCACCGCCGAGTGGGTACCGGCGGTCAGGCGGTCGATCATGCCCTGGATTTCCTGGGTGCTCTGCTGGGTCCGGCTGGCCAGGCTGCGCACCTCGTCGGCGACCACCGCGAAGCCGCGTCCGGCCTCGCCGGCCCGTGCCGCTTCGATGGCGGCGTTGAGGGCGAGGAGGTTGGTCTGTTCGGCAATCGAGCGGATCACCCCGAGCACGCCGACGATTGACTGCACGTCCTGTTGCAGGCTGTCCAGCGAGGTGCCGCTACCGCGGATATTCTCCACCAGTGCGTGGATGCGCTTGATGCTGCCGTCCACCACCTGCCGCGCCTGCTGGCCCTGGCTGTCGGTTTCCTGGGCGGCCTGGGCGGCGTTCTGCGCGCTGTGGGCCACTTCCAGGGCGGCGGCGGACATCTGGTTGATCGCCGTGGCGACCTGGGTGGTTTCGTGGCGCTGGGCTTCCATCGCCTGCTCCGAACGGCGGCTCTGGCTTTCCACGGCCTCGACCAGGGTCGACAGCTCGCCGCTGACTTCGACCACCTGGCGCACCAGGCCCTGGATCTTCTCGACGAAGCGGTTGAACGAGCCGGCCAGTTGGCCCAGCTCATCGTTTCCGGCCCGCAGGCGGTGAGTCAGGTCGCCATCGCCGTCGGCAATCGCGTCGAGGTTATCCTTCATCGCCTTGAGCGGCTTGAGCAGGGTGTTGCTGAGCATCAACCCGGCAATGCCGAGGATCACCAGCAGCACGGCGGCGATGGCGACGATGCTGGTGAGGATCGAGTCGATGCGCTGGTCGATCTCGCCGCGCAGCTCGGTGATGCGCAGCTCGATGTTGTCCAGGTTCACCGCGGTGCCGACCGCCATGTCCCATTTCGGCAGGTAGAAGCTGTAGGCCAGCTTGGGCACCTGCACGCTTTCGTTGCCGGGCAGCGGCGAGCTGTAGTTGACGTAGTGGCTACCGTCCTTGGCCACCCGCACCAGTTCCCGGTTGATATAGACGCCATTGACGTCCTTGCGGTCGCTGAGGTTCTTGCCTACGTCCACCGGGCTGTCGCCGCGGAACAGGCGGACCACGCTGGAATCGTGGGCGAAGAAGTAGCCGTCCTTGCCGTACTTGATTCTGGACAGCAGGGCGATGGCCTGGTCGCGGCTGGTCTGGTCGCCATTGGCCGAGGCGTCGTAAAGGCTCTGGACCGCGCCGATGGCGATCTGCATCGAGTTTTCCAGGTTCTGCCGGCTCTCATCGAGCAGGCGCTGGCGGGTTTCGGCGATCTCGTTGTCGGCGAGGCTGCGCAGGATGCGGTCGGCGGCGCCGCTGATGACCAGGGCGAAGAGCAGGACGGGGAGTACGGCGAGCAACAGCAGTTTTGTTTTTAGAGTCAGCTGCATGGGCAAATCCTCAGTGGCACGGCACAAGGCGAGGGGGATTAACCGGTTCATCGGCCTGAGGCGCAAAAGCTGAAGGCGCAGCCGGGCGCGGACCGCCGTCACCGAAGTGTCATGAAATGAGAGGTAACATCCGGCCATTGGTCCCCCGGGCCCCAGGAACTCTCGCATGAAAGGCAGCGCCCCCCTGTTTGCAGCGGTCGATCTCGGCTCCAACGCGTTTCGCATGACCATCGGTCAACCCATCCTGTGCAACCGTCGCCCGGTGATCCGCAAGGTGAAAAGCCTGCGCGAGCCGGTGCGCCTGGCCGAAGGCCTGCGTGGCGACGCCCTGGACAAGCTGGCCCTGGAGCGCGGCTGGCAGGCCCTGGAGCGTTTCGGCAAGCACCTCAGTGGCTTTCGCGAAGGTCAGGTACGCGCCGTCGCCACCAGTGCTGTGCGCCAGGCGCGCAACGCGGCGGTGTTCCTCGAAGGCGCCGAGGCGCGCCTGGGTTTTCCCATCAGCGTGATTTCCGGTCAGGAAGAAGCCGAACTGGTGTTCTCCGGCATCGCCCACACCATGCCCTGCGACAAGACCACCCGACTGGTGGTGGACATCGGCGGTGGCTCCACCGAGCTGATCGTCGGGCGCGGCAAGCAACCTATCTTCACCGAAAGCCTGACGATCGGCAGCGGCACCTTCGGCAAGCGCTACTTCCCCGATGGCCGCGTCGAGAGTCGCGCCCTGCAACAGGCGGAGCAGCACGCCACCCTGGAATTCTCCCAGGTCGACGGCTACATCCGCGAACACGGCTGGCACGCGGCGATCGGATCGTCCGGCACCGCGCGGATGCTGTCCCGGGTGCTCAAGGCCAACGGACTGAATGAAGGCGGACGCGACGGCATCACCTATGCCGGCCTGCTGCGCCTGTCCCTGGCCCTGCTGGACGCCGGCCAGGTCAAGCGCCTCAAGCTCGGCGGCCTGCAGGAGCATCGCCAGGGCATGCTGCCCGGCGGCCTTGCGATCATGCTGGCGGCGTTCAAGGTGTTCGGCATCGAGGACATGACCCCGTCCGAACCCGGCCTGCGCTTCGGCCTGCTGCACAGCCTGATGGACACCGGTTCCCGCCACTGATCCAACCCCTTGAGAGCCCGCATGATCACGACCCAGGGCCATCATCAGGACGCGGATCTCAACGGCCTGCTCTACGGCTTCGTCTTCCGCCCCGGCCAGCCGGGGCGCGAAATCGACTCCACCGAAGCGCGGGCGCTGTTGCTCGATCCCCGCGATCCCGAAGAATTCCTCTGGCTGCACATGAACCTCGCCCACGCCGCCTGCGAGCGCTGGATGAAGGGCAGCCTGGATTTGCCTGAAACCTTCTTCGAAACCCTGCGCGAAGGCTCGCGCTCGACTCGCATCGAACACGCCGACGACGCCTTGCTCGCGGTGATCAACGACGTGGTGTTCAATTTCGGCCTGGTCTCGTCCGACGTCTCCACCCTGTGGGCCTGCGTGCGCCGTCGCCTGCTGGTGAGCACGCGCCTGCAGCCGTTGCACTCGGTGGATCGGCTGCGTTCCTCGGTGAAGCGTGGCGAACGTTTCAGCTCGACCATCGAGCTGCTGGTGCACCTGCTGGGCGACCAGGGCGACGTGCTGACCCAGATCGTCCGGGAGACCACCATGAACGTGGACCGCATCGAAGACCAGTTGCTGTCCCAGCGCCTTTCCGTCAACCGCGCCGACCTCAGCGCCATGCGCCGCGTGCTGGTGCGCCTGCAGCGTCTACTGGCGCTGGAGCCAGGGTCCTTGCTGCGCCTGCTCAACCGCCCGCCGGAATGGCTGCAAGAACAGGACATCCGCCAACTGCGGGCGGCCACCGAGGAGTTCTCGGTGATCATCAATGACCTCACGGCGCTGGTGGAGCGGATCAAGCTGTTGCAGGAAGAGATTGCCGCCAAGCTCACCGAAGAGAACAACCGCACCCTGTTCACCCTGACCGTGGTCACGGTGCTGGCGCTGCCGATCAACATCATTGCCGGTTTCTTCGGGATGAACGTCGGCGGGGTGCCGCTTTCGGATGACCCGCACGGGTTCTGGGTGCTGGTGGTGCTGGTGGCGACGTTCACGGCACTGGCGGGGCGCTGGGCGTTTCGCAAGCGTGGGGATTACTGACAGTCTTCTGTCGCTCTTTCAGGCCTCATCGCAGGCTGTCGCCAGCTCCCACAAGGACCACGTGCACCGCGAAACCTGTGGGAACTGGCGACAGCCTGAGATGAGGGCCTGAAGAACAACACAAGGGCCAGGGTCATCCAGACCCCGGCCCCTGCAACACTCAGAACAGCTTGCTCAGGATCCAGTACAGCGAACCCGACAACAAGATAGCCGCCGGCAGGGTCAGCACCCAGGCCATCAGCAGGTTGCGCACCGTGGCCCATTGCAGGCCGGTGCCGTTGGCGGTCATGGTCCCGGCCACGCCGGACGACAGCACATGGGTGGTCGACACCGGCAAGCCATACATGTCCGCCGCACCGATGGTCAGCATCGCCACGGTCTCGGCCGAGGCGCCCTGGGCGTAGGTGAGGTGGGTCTTGCCGATACGCTCGCCGACGGTGACGACGATGCGCTTCCAGCCGACCATGGTGCCCAGGCCCAGCGCGATGGCCACGGCCACCTTGACCCACAGCGGGATGAAGCGGGTGGCGTCGTCGATCTGCTTCTTGAACGCCTGGACCTTGGCCGTGGTATCGGCATCGAAGTTGCCGACCTTGTCCTTGTCCATCAGGCGGATCGCTTCCGAGGCCAGGTACATGTCGTTACGCACGTTGGCCATGGCTTCCGCCGGCACCTTGGCCAGCGAACCGTAGCCCTTGACCTGCGCACCGATCTGCCCGGACAGCACCGCCAGCGCAGGCACCAGTTCCGGCGTCGCCTGCTTGGTCCGCACGTAGGTCTCCAGCACCGGACGCGGCTCGGCCGGGGCGGCCAGCGGGGCGCTGCGTTGCAGGGCCTGCTGGGTCACCTCGGCGACCGCAGCGAACTGGGTGGCCTGGCCTTCCGGCATGGTGCGGTTGAGGGCGTAGGCCATCGGCAGGGTGCCGATCAGGATCAGCATGATCAGGCCCATGCCTTTCTGGCCGTCGTTGGAACCGTGGGCGAAGGACACGCCGGTGCAGGTCATGATCAGCAGGCCACGGATCCACCATGGCGGTGGCGTGTCGCCTTTCGGTGCCTTGTACAGCTCGCGGTTCTTCACGAACAGGCGCAGGGCCAGCAGCAGGAGGGCGGCGCAGACGAAACCGACCAGCGGCGACAGCAGCAGCGAGTAGCCGACCTTGGTCGCCTGGGCCCAGTCCACCCCGGAAGTACCATCACGCCCGTGCATCAGGGCGTTGGCCACGCCGACGCCGATGATCGAGCCGATCAGGGTATGCGAGGACGAGGCGGGCAGGCCCAGCCACCAGGTGCCGAGGTTCCAGATGATGGCGGCGATGAGCAGGGCGAAGATCATTGCAAAACCGGCCGAGGAGCCGACCTGGAGGATCAATTCCACCGGCAGCAGGGCGATGATGCCGAAGGCCACCGCACCGCTGGACAGCAGCACGCCGAGGAAGTTGAAGAAGCCCGACCAGATCACTGCGAAGTGCGCGGGCAGGGCGTTGGTGTAGATCACCGTGGCCACCGCATTGGCGGTGTCGTGGAAGCCGTTGACGAATTCGAAGCCGAGGGCGATCAACAGGGCGATGCCCAGCAGGAGGAAGGGCGTCCAGGTGGTGATGACGGCGTTCATGTCGCCGACGTCCTGCACCAGGCTGTAAGTGGAGAAGCCGATGCCGGCCAGGAGGATGACGACGAAGATGGCCGAGGCGACCACCCCGGGTTTGTGGTTGAGCCGAGGGCGATGGCCCTCGGCGGTCGAAGCAGGCGAGGCGAGGGTGCTGGAGTCCATGTTCCGATACCGGTGAGTGTGTGACACCGGTGATTATCGGAAGCAGATGTTACAAGCTGTGTCACACCTTGCGATCAGTAGATCTCCGGCACGATCAGCTCGTTCGGTGTTGGCGTGCGGCTGTAGTCGCCCTTTCGCTCCCGTTGCGGCAGGGACACGCTGGGGGCTTCCACTTCCTCGTAGGGCACCTGGCTGAGCAGGTGGCTGATGCAGTTGAGGCGGGCCTTCTTCTTGTCGTCGGCCTGCACCACCCACCAGCGCGCCTCGTCGATATGGGTGCGCTCCAGCATGATTTCCTTGGCCTTGGTGTAGGCCTCCCAGCGCCGGCGGGACTCCAGGTCCATGGGGCTGAGTTTCCATTGCTTGAGCGGGTCGTGGATGCGGCTGAGGAAGCGCAGGTTCTGTTCCTGGTCGGAAATCGAGAACCAGTACTTGATCACCTTGATCCCGGAGCGCACCAGCATGCGCTCGAACTCCGGCACGCTGCGGAAGAATTCCTCGTACTGCTCGTCGTTGCAGAAGCCCATGACCCGCTCGACCCCGGCGCGGTTGTACCAGCTGCGGTCGAACAGGACGATCTCGCCCGCTGCCGGCAGGTGCGGCACGTAGCGCTGGAAGTACCACTGGGTCTGTTCGCGGTCGTTGGGTGCCGGCAGCGCGGCGACCCGGCACACCCGCGGGTTGAGGCGCTGAGTGATGCGCTTGATCACGCCGCCCTTGCCGGCGGCATCGCGGCCTTCGAAGATGATCACGATCTTCTGGCCGCTCTTGACCACCCAGCTCTGCAGCTTCACCAACTCGCCCTGGAGCCGGAACAGCTCCCGGAAATAGCGGCGGCGTGCCGCTTTTTCCGGGCTGTCGGGGAGGTTCTCGTCGAATAGCTCGTCGAGGTGCTCGGCGTCTTCGGCCAGCTCCAGTTCGAGTTCTTCGTCGCTATGGTCGACCAGCTCGTGGTAGATGCGCTGGATCAG
Source organism: Pseudomonas sp. Con_6 (assembly GCF_059379395.1). Taxonomy (NCBI): domain Bacteria; kingdom Pseudomonadati; phylum Pseudomonadota; class Gammaproteobacteria; order Pseudomonadales; family Pseudomonadaceae; genus Pseudomonas; species Pseudomonas sp. Con_6. Next base: position 2,676,002 of record NZ_CM182011.1, read on the forward strand.
GGAGTCATCGGTCAGCAACATGATGTGCCTCGTTCACGGTTGTGCCGCCGATGTTAGGGCGCCTGCGTGGCAGGCAGGTGACAGCGGCGGCTCACTGCAGGGGTACGTAGATATCGGTCTGCCATTGCTCCAGTGGCGTTTGCGGAAACACGCTCAGGTAGTGGAAGAACAACGGGTCGTCGCGCAGTTCCTCGCCGCTGGAGGGCAGCCAGTCGCGGTACACCGGGTAGATGGTCTCGCCGATAGTGTCTGGCGAGCCGTGATGGCGTACCACCGCGTAGCGACCACCGGCGATGCGCAGTTCGCCGACGCCCGCGTCGTTGGGCTTTACATCTTCCTCGATCTCGCCGCACACGGCGAAGCGGAATTCTTCCGGTGGGGTGGTATCCGGGTTGTTGAAGGGGATGCCGAAGGTGCGGCTGCTGGCTACCGGCGACTGGCCGCTGAGCTGGCGCCAGTCGATGAAGCGGCGCACGGTGTCCTGGACCAGGCCGGGCGGGCCGAGGTGTTGCAGGGCGGCGACGCGCACGGTGGCGAACTCGACGATCTTCACTTGCATGCTGATGCTCCTTGAGAAGTGGGGGATGGCGAATACCGCATTCCACACCTGCCATTCCGGCCGCTGGCGGAAGGCGCTGGGGCTGGTGCCGAAGTCCCGGCGAAAGGCCCGGCTGAAGGCCTCCGGGCTTTCGAAACCGGCCTCCAGCGCCGCCTCCAGCACCGAACAGTCGGCCTGGCCTGCCAGCCGCCGCGCCGCCCGGCGCAGGCGCATCAGTTGCACGTAGCGGGCAACCGGCACGCCGACGTAGGCGCTGAACTGGCGGTGGAAGTGGTACGCCGAGAAGTTCGCCAGTTGGCTCAGGGTCTTTACCGACAGGTCGCCTTCGAGGTTGGCGTCGATGTAGGCGAGGACGGTGGCGAAGCGGGTGGCGTAGGGGCTGGGCATCTGCGGGGTACCGGCGGGTGTGGTTGTGCGATGGAGCAGAGGATGAGGGAGTGCTGATGGCGAAGCCTAGCCGGAGTTGCTGGGTTGAGGGTTGTCAGGTGCATGCCTTGAGCCTTTTGGCGCCCTTGAGATCGAGCGCCGCCCGCGCGGCGCTGGATCTCAAGGGCGCTACAAGGCTCAAGGCGAGCACCTCTCAGCCCCGATACGCCTCCACCAGCCGGTCTAGGAACCCGAACAGCTTCTGATTCATCTCCTCGAAATCATGCCCTCGCAACACTTCCGGCTGTTGCACGAACCGCCGATCGGTCAGCGTCGCCAGCTCCGCCTCCGAAGCGGCGATCAGCAGTTCCACCACCTGCGGCGTGAACTCCATATGGCACTGGAAGCCATACACCAGCGGACCGTATTCGACGATCTGCCGCGGACAGCCTTCGCTGTAGGCCAGCACCTGGGCGTCCGTGGTCAGGCCGGGCATGTCGTTATGCCAATGGCCCACTTCCAGGACATCGCCGAAATGGGCGACTTTGTCGTTGGCCCGGCCCTGTGCCGTCAGCGCGATGGGGAACTTGCCGATCTCCTTTTCCGGACTGTGCTCGAAGCGGGCTCCCAGGGACTCGCCGATCAATTGCGAGCCCAGGCAGATACCAACCACCGCGCGCCCGGCCTCGATGGCCTGGGCAATCAGGCTCTGTTCCGCCCGGGCATCGAAGTGCGGGCATTCTTCCACCGTGGTTGCCGGCGATTGCGGACCGCCGAGCACCACCAGCAGGTCCAGCTCCGTGGCGTTGTCCGGCAGCGCTTCGTTCAGGTAGACCCGCGAGTAGCTGGCGCGGTAGCCCCGGGATTGCACCCAGGTTTCATAGGCGCCAGGGGCTTCGAAGGATTCGTGGACGATGAAATGGACGTTCATGGCGGATTCCGTAGAGGGGAGGGATGACACTTGGTGGATATTAATGACACAGAGTGTCATTTGCAAGATGGCCCCATCGCATCCCCTGGCATTGGATCTTTATCGCCCCGCGCCGACCCCCTATGCTGCTGCCCCCTCTACCTGAAACGGCAAGCATGGACTCCCTCTGGCTGATCATCCTCCTCGGCGCCGCACTGGCCGGCTTCATCCAGGGCCTGTCCGGCTCCAACTTCGGCCTGGTGGCCATGGCCATCTGGGCCTGGGCGCTGCCGCCGGCGCTGACCGGGCCGCTGGTGGTCTGTGGCTCGCTGGTGGGGCAGGTGCTGGCTGCCCGCACGCTGCGGCGCGGGTTGAAGCGCGAGCACCTGTTGCCGATGGTCATCGGTGGCCTGCTCGGGGTACCGCTGGGCGTGTTGTTGCTGTACCAGATCGACCCGCTGCTGTTCCGTCTGCTGGTGGGTATCGTGCTGATGATCTGGTGCCCGCTGATGCTGTTTTCCGCCAACTTGCCGCGCATTCGTGCTGGCGGTAGCGGTGCCGACGCGGCGGTCGGCGTGCTCGGCGGGGTCATGGGGGGACTGGGTGGCCTGACCGGGCCGGCGACCGCGCTATGGTCGGTGCTCAAGGGCTGGGATCGCGACACCCAGCGCTCGGTGATCCAGGGCTTCAACCTGGCCATGCAGTTGCTGACCATGATCGTCTATCTCGCTTCCGGCACCATCACCGCCGAGGCGTTGGGCCTGTTCCCGCTGGTGATCGCCAGCGTCTTGCTGCCGACCCTGCTGGGAGTGCGCCTGTACCGGCATGTCAGCGACCTGGCGTTCCGCCGCATTGTCCTCGGCCTGCTGGCCCTGGCTGGCCTGCTGCTGGTCGGGCAGTCGCTGCCGCACTTCTTCTAACGCACATCCACCGGCACATTCAGGCCCACCTTCACATTGCTCATCGACACCAGGGTCTTGAAGCGCTTGACGTTGTTGCTTTCGAAGAACAGCGTCCGGGTCAGCTCCGTGTACTGCTCCATATTGCGCACCGCCATGATCAGCACGAAGTCGCATTCGCCGGCCACGTAGTAGCACTGCTGCACCTGCGGGCAGGCGAGGAAGGTGCGCTTCATCGCATCGAGCAGGTCGAGGCGTTCGTTCTCCACCTCCACTTCGGTGATCACCGTCAGGCTGTAGCCGAGCGCCGGCGGGTCCACCAGGGCCACGGTCTTGCGTACCACGCCATCGGCATTGAGCTTCTTCAGGCGGCGGTTGACCGCGGCGGGGGACAGGCTGACCCGTTCGCCCAGTTCCTGCTGCGAGGTGGTGGCGTCCTGCTGCACGGCGTCGAGCAGGGCGAGGTCGAAGGTATCGAGGCTCATGACGGTGGATTTCCGGAAAGGTCGTGGATGCGGAATAAAATTTCATTTCCCGGGCAAAAATCAAGAAATAAGTGCAGGGCATTGAAATAGCATTTACCCATCGATGAACAGCCACGGAGTACCTTGATGAACCTTCAGCTCGACGGCGCGCTGCTACTGGAGCAGATCCGCATCCTCGGCGAACTGGGCGCCGACCCGGTGCAGGGTGGTCGTACCCGTATCGCCCTGACCGATGCGGAAAAGGCTGGTCGCGACCAGGTGGTGGCCTGGATGAAGGAACTGGCGCTGGAGGTGCGTATCGACCGCATCGGCAATATCTTCGGCACCCTGCCTGCGGCTGCCGGTACTGACCTGGCGCCCTTGATGATGGGGTCGCATATCGACACCGTGACCAACGCCGGCGCCCTCGACGGCTGCTACGGCGTGCTCGCCGGCCTGGCGGTGGCCCGTGCGTATCGTGCCGCCGGTGTACTGCCGGCACGGCCGATCACCGTCGCGGCCTTCACCAACGAAGAGGGTGTGCGCTACCAGCCGGACATGATGGGCTCGCTGGTCTACGCCGGCGGCCTGGCGGTGGACCAGGCGCTGGACACGATCGGTACCGACGGCACCCGCCTGGGCGACGAACTGGCGCGCATCGGCTACGCCGGCGACCTGGAGCCCGGCGCCATCGTGCCCCATGAATACCTGGAACTGCATATCGAGCAGGGCCCGATCCTCGAAGCGGAGGGCATCCAGATCGGCGTGGTGGAAAACCTCCAGGGCATTTCCTGGCAGCAGGTAACGGTGCAGGGCAATGCCAATCACGCCGGCACCACCCCGACCCGCCTGCGCCACGACGCCGGCTACGTGGCCTGCGCTGCCGTGGCCGAGGCCCGCGCCATCGCCCGCGACGCTGGCAGCACCCTGGCCACCACCGGCTGCATCGCCTTCGAACCCAACGTGATCAACGTGATCCCGCGCAAGGCGGTGTTCACCGTCGACCTGCGCGACCCGGACGAAACCCGTCTGCAACAGGCCGAACAGCGTTTCGCCGGCACCCTGGAGCGCCTCGCCGCGGAAGAGGGCGTGAAGATCACCAGCGAGCGCCTGGTGCGCTTCGAGCCGGTCAACTTCGACCGCGACCTCGCCGGCCAGATAGAAACCAGCGCCACGCGCCTGGGCCTGAGTCACCGGCGCATGACCTCCGGCGCCGGCCACGACGCGCAGATGATCGCGCGCATCGCCCCGGCGGCGATGATCTTCGTGCCCAGCCACGGCGGCATCAGCCACAACCCCCGCGAGCACACCGACGATGCACAGCTGGTGATGGGCGCCCAGGTCCTGCTGGACGTGGTCACCCGCCGACTCGCCTGACCTTCATTTTCACGCCAACACCCGCGGCCCTGCGTCGCGGGTGACGGCCCCGCCTTGCCCGATGGAGACCGAAATGCTACTCGCCAACCCCAATGTCACCCGCGCTGCCTACCCCGAGGAGCTGCGCGACATCATGAGCATCGCCAAGGCCCGCCAGAGTCGCGACTGGCTGTCGCACTGGAGCGGCATCAACCGTGGTGCCACGCCACTGCAAAGCTTGCCTGACCTGGCTGCCGAACTGGGCGTGGGGCAATTGCTGGTCAAGGACGAGTCGCGGCGCTCGGCGCTGGGCAGCTTCAAGGCCCTCGGCGCGCCTATCGCCCTGGTGCGACTGATCCTGCGCCGCTTCCCCGAGCACAACTTCAACGTGCGCGCCTTGCTCGCCGGCGAGCATGCCGCCGAGTTGGCCGGCTTCACCGTAATCAGCGCCACCGACGGCAACCATGGCCGCGCCCTGGCCGCCGCCGCGCAGACCCTTGGCTGCCGCTGCGTGATCGTGTTGCACGCCAATGTCAGCGTCGAGCGTGAGCAGGCCATCGCCGCCTATGGCGCCGAGATCGTGCGTATCGCCGGCAACTATGACGAGTCGGTGGAGGAGGCTGCTGCCCTGGCCTTCCGCAATGGCTGGCTGGTGGTGTCCGACACCTCCTATGACGGCTACGAGGAAATTCCCCGGGACGTGATGCAGGGCTACGGGACCATCGCCGCGGAGATCGTCGAGGCATACGACCAGGGCTTCACCCATGTCTTCCTGCAAGGCGGCGTCGGTGGCCTGGCCGCCGGCATCGCCAGCTATTTCTGGGAACTGCAGGGCGCACAGCGGCCGACTTTCGTCGTGGTCGAGCCCACCCAGGCCGACTGCCTGTACCAGAGCGCCCTGGCCGGCCGTGCGGCCAAGGCCACCGGCTCGGTGGACTCGGTGATGGCCGGGCTGGCCTGCGGGGAAACCTCGCCGCTGGCGTGGAAGTTCCTGCAGCCGTGCGTGGACTTCTTCATGACCTTGGAGGACGACGAGGCGGTTGCTGCCATGCGTCGCCTGGCTGCCGGCAGCGCTCGCGACATCCCGCTGGAAGCCGGCGAGTCGGCGGTGGCCGGCCTGGCAGCGTTGCAACGCCTGGCTGGCGCTCCGGCGCTGGCCAAGGACCTCGGCCTGGACGCCGACTCCCGGGTCTTGCTGATCAGCACCGAAGGCGCCACCGCACCGGGTGTCTACGCCGAACTGGTGGGCGAGTCCGCCGACTCCGTGCGCGCCCGCCAGCGCGAGTGGTCGGCCCGCGCCTGACCCCTGCCGTTTCCCTGTTTTCCCACGTCGACCAGGCCCACGCAGCCTGGTCCGGCGTGTCCTGCTCCAGAAAAAAACAACAATGGAGAACACGATGCACACTACCCAACGCAATATCGGACCCTGGTCGCTGATGCTCACCGGCCTGGGCTCCATCATCGGCTCGGGCTGGCTGTTCGGTGCCTGGCACGCCTCGGCCATCGCCGGGCCGGCGGCGATCCTGGCCTGGGTGATCGGGGCCGTGGTGGTCCTGGCGATTGCCCTGACCTATGCCGAAATGGGCGCGATGTTCCCGGAGTCCGGTGGCATGGTGCGTTATGCGCGCTATTCCCACGGCTCGCTGGTGGGCTTCATGGCGGCCTGGGCCAACTGGATTTCCATCGTCTCGGTGATCCCCATCGAAGCCATCGCCTCGATCCAGTACATGGCTTCCTGGGATTATCCCTGGGCGCGGGCCATGGTCGCCCATGGCGAGCTGACCACGCCGGGACTGTGGGCCAGCGCGGCATTGGTGCTGGTCTACTTCGGCCTCAACTACTGGGGTGTGAAGCTGTTCGTGCGGACCAATACCGCGATCACCCTGTTCAAGCTGATCGTCCCGGCGCTGACCGGCGTGGCGCTGATCTGGGCCGGTTTCAACAGCGAGAACTTCGGCGACGGCTCCGAGGCCAGCTTCGCCCCCTATGGCTGGTCGGCGGTGCTCACCGCAGTGGCGGCCAGCGGCATCGTCTTCAGCTTCAACGGCTTCCAGAGCCCGGTAAGCCTGGCTGGCGAGGCGCGCAATCCGGGGCGCAGCATTCCCTTCGCGTTGATTAGCTCGGTGCTGATCGCCCTGGTGATCTATGTGCTGCTGCAGGTCGCCTTCATCGGCGCGGTGAGCCCGGACAGCATTGCCGCCGGCTGGCACAGCCTGCAATTCGATTCGCCGTTGGCACAACTGGCCCTGGCCCTCAACCTCAACTGGCTGGCCATGCTGCTGTACCTGGATGCCTTCGTCAGCCCGTCCGGCACCGGTTCGATCTACACCGCCACCACGGCACGGATGATCTACGCCATGGAGCGTAACAACACCATGCCCAAGGTCTTTGGCCGCCTGCATCCGTTGTATGGCGTGCCGCGCCCGGCGATGTGGCTGAACCTCGCGGTGTCCTTCGTCTTCCTGTTCTTCTTCCGTGGCTGGGGCACGCTGGCGGCGGTGATCTCGGTGGCCGTGATCATTTCCTTCCTCACCGGGCCGGTAAGCCTGATGGCCCTGCGCAACAGCGCGGCCGACGTACCGCGCCCACTGGTGATCAAGGGCATGGCTGTGCTCGCGCCGTTCGCCTTCGTCTGCGCTTCGCTGGTGCTGTACTGGGCGCGCTGGCCGCTGACCGGCCAGGTGATCCTGCTGGTGGTGGGGGCCTTGCCGATCTTCTTCTGGTTCCAGGCCAGGTCCGGCTGGAGCGGCTTTGCCAAGGACCTGTACGCGGCGCTGTGGCTGATCGGCTTCCTGCCGGCCATGGCCCTGGTGTCGTGGCTGGGCAGCACGGACTTCGGCGGCATCGGCGTGATCCCGGCCGGCTGGGACATGCTGGTGGTCGCACTGTTGGCCCTGGCCTTCTACTACGCCGGCGTGCGCAGCGGCTATCGCACCCGTTACCTGCAAGAAAGCGTGGTCTGGCGTGCTGACGTCGACGACGCCACGCCGACCCCGGCGGCACAACCCGTGATTTCCTGAGAGAGCCCCCAAACATGAACGACACATTCGAACAACGCCTGAAAGCCTGGCGCCACGCCTTCCATCGGCACCCGGAAACCGGCTTCGAGGAAGTCGACACCAGCGAGCGGGTCGCCGGGATCCTGCGCGACATGGGCCTGGAGGTGCACCGTGGCATCGGCGGCACCGGCCTGGTGGCCAGCCTGACGGTGGGCGAGGGCAGCGGTGTGATCGGCCTGCGCGCCGACATGGACGCCCTGAACATCCACGAACAGGCACCGCAGCGCGAGCATGCCTCGCATATCGCCGGCAAGATGCACGCCTGCGGGCATGACGGGCATATGGCGATGGTCCTCGGCGCCGCCGACCTGCTGTGCCGGGAGGGTGGTTTCAACGGCACTGTCCGCTTCATCTTCCAGCCGGCCGAGGAACATGGGCGCGGGGCCAAGGCGATGATGGCCGACGGTTTGTTCCAGCGCTTCCCGGTGGATGCCATCTATGGCGCGCACAACATGCCGGGGATGCCGGCGGGGCATATCGCCACGCGGGCTGGGGGGATCATGGCCAGCGAGGACAATTTCGTCATTCGCATACAGGGCCGTGGGACTCATGCGGCGCGGCCGCACATGGGTATCGATCCGTTACTGACAGGGGCGCAGATCGTCGTGGCATTGCAGTCGGTGGTGGCGCGCAATGTCGATCCGGGGATGTCGGCGGTGGTGTCGTGCACCGAGTTCCTTACCGATGGGATCCGCAATGCGATTCCGACCCACGTGACCATCAAGGGCGATACCCGCAGTTACAGCCCGGCGGTGCAGGCCTTGCTGGAGACGCGGATGCGCGAGATCTGCCTGGGCATCTGCGCGGCGAACGGGGCCAGTTGCGAGTTCGAGTACACCCATGAGTTCGCGCCGACGGTGAACTGGGCGGGCAACACTGCGCTGGCGGTGGACGCGGCGCGGGCGGTGGTGGGGGAGGCAGCGGTGGAGGCCGAGGTAGCGCCGATGATGATTTCCGAGGACTTCGGTGCGTTCCTGCAGCAGGTGCCGGGGAACTTCGTGTTCATCGGCAATGGCGTGGAGGGCGAGGCGGGCGGGACGCCATTGCATAACGCTTGCTATGACTTCAACGACGGGATCCTGGCGACGGGGGCGCGGTATTTTGCCGAGGTGGTGCGGCGCAGTTTGCCGGTAGCGTATGGCATGGAACCGATTCAGGGCTGACAGGTGCTCGCCTTGATAGGTGCAGGGCCCTTGAGATCGAGCGCCGCGCGGGCGGCGCTCGATCTCAAGAGCGCTGCACATCTTGAGACTAGCGCCGACTCAATGCACCTGCTCCGCCGTCAATTTCCCCCACGCCGACAGCACCGTGGCCAGGATGATCAACGTCGCACCGGCCATCATCCGCAGCGACGGCTGCTCGCCGAACAGCCACCAGGCACAGGCGATCGCATACACCGGTTCCAGGGCAATGATTATCCCTGCGCTGCGCGCCTCCAGCCCTTCCAGGCTCTTGACGAACAGGTACTGGGACAACCCGGTGCAGAAGATCCCCAGCATCGCCAGGTAGATCCAGTCACTGTGGCCCAGCCCGTGCACCAGCAGGGTATCCAGGGCGAACGGCACCACCAGCACGGCCACGGTGAAGTTCTGCCAGAACGCCACTTGCACCGCATTCATGCCTTGCAGGCCACGGCGGTTGGTGATCGCCAGCAAGGCGAAGGAGAAGCCCGAGGCCAGGCCCCAGAGCAGGCCGACGGTGCCCTGGTCTAGCAGGTCGAAGGACGGCACCACCAGCACCAGGCCAAGGCTGACCAGCAGCAACAGCAGGCCTTCGGCAGCATGGATGCGCTCGCGGAACACCAGCAGGTCGAGGATCGCGATAAAGGCCGGGAAGCTGGCGAAGCCGAGGGTCGCCACGGCCACGCCACCGACCTTGATGGCGATGAAGAAACTGACCCAGTGCGAGGTCAGCAACACGCCACTGAAGGCCATGATGCCGAACTTGCGCCAGTTCAACTGGTGGAACACACCGCGTTTCTGCAACTGCGCCACCGCCCCCAGGGCGAGCACGGCGAAGGCCGCGCGACCGAAGGTGATGACCGAGGCGGACGAGTGGATAAGGGCGCCGAGAATGCCGGTTAGACCGAACAGTACCGCGGCGATATGGGCCACGATCAGCGCATTGCGGTGACCGAGGGTGGAGCTGTGGGTTGAAACGTTCGAGGCGAGCATGGGCAGTAGAAAAGTCTGTGCATGTGTGCGCACGCGAGCGCTCTGCGGCGGTCGTGCGGACGGGTTTTGGGGTTATGGGAGTTGTGTGGTCGCCCGAAGACTCGGGAACCGTCAGCGCCGCAGCGTTGTAGTGGCCTGCACGGGCCGTGCTGCTCGTTCGCCGTACTGCGAAAGGAAACGGGGGTGGCCACCGCCTGCGTGGGGCGGTGGCCGGGTCAGGTACCGAACTCCGTCAGAACAGCACCCGGGTTTCAGCTCACGAAGCGTCGATCCATATGGTCTTCAGCTCCGTGTACTGATCATGCGCCCAGATCGACTTGTCGCGACCGCCAAATCCGGACTCTTTGTAGCCTCCGAACGGCGTCGAGGCGTCGCCTTCGCCGAAGCAGTTGACCGTGACCACGCCGGCGCGGATCTCCCGCGACAGGCGCAGGGCATTGCGCAGGCTGCCGGTGTAGGCCGAAGCAGCGAGGCCGTAGATGGTGTCGTTGGCAAGTGTGATGGCTTCGTCGATGGTGTCGAAGGTGGTCACGCTCAGCACCGGACCGAAGATTTCCTCGACGAACAGGCGGCTGTCGCGGGCCACGCCATCGACGATGGTCGGCTGCACGTACACGCCGTCCTGGGTCTCGCCACCCAGGGCGACGCTGAGCTTCTGCTCGGCGGCGTATTCCAGGTAGGAACGGACCTTCTCGAAGTGCGCCTTGCTGACCATGGCGCCCAGGCGGTTTTCCGGGTCCAGCGGGTCGCCCAGTTTCCAGTCCTTCACATGCTTGGAGATCAAGGACAAAAGCTCGTCCTTGACGTCCTTGTGCACGATCAGGCGCGAGGAAGCGGAGCAGTTCTCGCCCATGTTCCAGAAGGCACCGGCGGTGACGAACTGGGCCACGGAATCCAGGTCCTCGCAGTCGTTCATGACCACGGCCGGGTTCTTGCCACCCAGCTCCAGGACCACGCGCTTGAGGTTGGATTCGGAGGCGTATTTGAGGAACAGGCGACCGGTATCGGTGGAGCCGGTGAAGCTGACCATCGCCACATCCATGTGCCGGCCGATGGCTTCGCCGGCTTCGCGACCGCCGCCAGGGACGATGTTGAACACGCCGGCCGGGATCCCGGCTTCATGGGCCAGTTCGGCAACGCGCAGGGCGGTGAGGGTGGTTTCCTTGGCCGGCTTGACCACGATGGAGCAACCGGCAGCCAGGGACGGGCCGATCTTCCAGGCCAGCATCAGCAGCGGGAAGTTCCACGGCAGCACCAGACCGACCACGCCGATGGCCTCGCGGACCACCATGGTCACCGCGGCCGAACCGGTCGGTGCAGTGGCGTCGTAGATCTTGTCGATCAGCTCGGCGTGCCAGCGCAGGGTGTGGATGGTCTCCGGCACGTCGACGTTCTGGCACTCGCTGACCGGCTTGCCGCTGTCCAGGGCTTCCAGCACGGCCAGCTCATGGGAATTGTCTTCCAGCAACTGGGCGAACTTCAGCAGTACCTTTTTACGGGTACCCGGGGTCAGCGCGCTCCAGCGGCCGTCTTCGAAAGCGGCCTTGGCGGCGGCAACGGCGACGTTGACGTCCTGCACGTCGCAGGCGGCCACTTCGGCCAGCTTCTCGCCGGTGGCCGGGTTGGTGGTGACGAAGGTGCGGCCGCCGATGGCGTCGCGGAATTCGCCGTCGATGAAGGCCTGGTTACGCGGTTGCAGTTTCGCGGCCAGGGCCACGTATTCTGCCTTGCTCAGCAGTTCAGCCATTTCACTTGCCCTCGACGATGGTGGCGATGGTGCTTTTCAGGGTGGCGACGACCTGGGCCAGTTCGGCCTGCTCGGCAGCGTCCAGGCCTTGCAGCGGGGCGCGCACGCCGCCGGTCCGCAGGCCGTTGAGGCTGACGCCGTGCTTGATCGACTGGACGAACTTGCCGCCTTCGAGGAAGTCCATCAGCGGCATCATGGCCGCCATGATGCGGCGGCCCTTGGCGAAGTCCTTCTCGATCACGCAGGCCTCAAACAGGGCCACGTGCTCGCGCGGGATGAAGTTGGAGCCGGCGCAGACCCAGCTGTCGGCACCCCAGGCGAAGAATTCCAGGGCCTGGTCGTCCCAGCCGCAGGACAGGGAGATGTGCGGGTACTGGGTGGCCAGGCGGTGCAGCTGGTTCATGTCGCCCGAGCTTTCCTTGATGGCGACGATGTTCTTCACATCGGCGACTGCATCGAAGAACTCAGGACCCATGCTCACGCTCATGCGGCCTGGGTAGTTGTAGAGCATGATCGGCAGGTCGGCGGCGGCATCGACGGCCTTCACGTGCACGGCGATTTCCTGCTGGGTCGGCAGGGCGTAGGGCGGGGTGCCGACCAGCAGCGCGTCAGCCTTGATTTCTTTCGCGTGCTTGGCGAAAGCCACCGAGTCTTCGGTGCGGATGGCGCCGGTACCGATGATCAGCGGCAGGCGGCCGTTGATCACGTCCTTGGCCTGGGCGGCCAGCTCGAAGCGCTCCTGGGTGGTGTGGGCGTAGTACTCGCCGGTGGAGCCGCCGATGATGATGCCGTGGATCTTCGATTCCACCAGGTAGTCGAGGACTTCGGCGAAGCCGGCCTTGTCGATGCTGCCATCGGCGTTCAGAGGGGTAACGGCCGGGGTGTAGATGCCTGCGAATTTCATGTGGGTCTCTCCAGTTGGACGCAAGGAAGTTTCGAGCCGATCAGCCAAGCGATGCGGCTTGTTGCAGAGTCAGGGAACGGGTTTCCGGGGCCAGGGCCCAGGCGAACAGCAGGCCCACCAGGGTCACCACGGCGGCGGCGTACATGGTGGTGGCGATGCCGAAGCTTTGCAGCGACATGGGGACCAGCCAGGTGCCGACGGCAGCGCCGACACGCGACAGCGAGGTGCCGACGCCGACCGCGACTGCGCGGATCTCGGTGGGAAACAGTTCGTTCGGGTACACCAGTTGCAGCACCTGGGCACCGCCGATGAACAGGGCGTAGGCACCGAACAGCACCAGTACCAGGGTCGGCGAGTCGTCGTGCATCGAAGCCAGGCCGAGCAGGGCCAGGCCGGACCAGAGGAAGCTGTGGATCAGCATGCTGCGCCGGCCCATGCTGTTGATCAGGCGGGTGGCGATGATGCAGCCGATGACGAACAGCAAGGTGATCGCCACGGAGCCGAAGGAGGCCCAGTCACCTTTCAGGTTCAGCGCTTCGAGGACCTTCGGCGCGAACGAGTAGACGGCGAATACCGGGATCACCGAGCACGACCAGAACATGCTGACGAACAGCATGCGTTTGCCGTAACCGGAGTGCAGCAGGTTGAGGAACGAGACTTTCTTTTCCTTGGGCTGCTCCGGCAGGTTCTTCAGCGAGAAGGCATTGCCGTAGACCTGCTTGATGATCGCCTCGGCTTCCGCCGCACGGCCCTTGCTCAGCAGCCAGCGTGGCGATTCCGGAGTGCCCATGCGCAGACCGAAGAGGATCGCGCCGATCACCACCGGGCTGGCCAGCACCAGGCGCCAGGCGTTCTCGTTCTCCGAGGCGAGCAGGAAGTGGCCGACGATATAGGCGAAGGCGGCACCGGCGAACCACAGGATGGTCAGGGTTGCCAGGCGCGGACCGCGGTATTTCTTCGGCAGGAATTCCACCAGCAGCGCGGTGGCCACCGGGTATTCGATGCCGACCGCGACGCCGATCAGGAAACGCAGGGCGAACAGCATGGGCCCGGACTCGACCCAGAACTGCGCCAGCGAACCGAGGATGAACAGGGTAGGGCCGACGAAGAAGATGCGCTTGCGACCGAAGTGGTCGGTCAGCGCGCCGCCGAGGAAGCCGCCGAAGAAGATGCCGATCAGCGCCGAGGCGGCGATCATGCCTTGCCAGAAGGCGGTCAGGCCCAGGCCTGCGGACATCTGCACCATGGCCACGCCGATGATGCTGAGCACGTAGCCGTCGACGAACGAACCGCCGCCGGAGCGGGCGGTGAGCAACTGGTGAAAGCGGTTGAGTGGAACGTCTTCAACGGATTGATTGGAAGTTGTCATTATTGTTTCCTGCACTATCGAACCTGTTTTCCGGCCGAGCGGGTCCGCGGCGCTGAAAAGGAACTTCAGTCCGGGGAGTTGCGCCTGGCCGGCGCGACACTGTTTGCTACTTCTTTACTTCAACTACCTGGGTGATCTTTGGGAGCGCTTTGCGCTCCTTCGCGAGCAAGCTCGCTCCCACAGGGCAGACCTTCAGGGCTAGCTTTCCTTGCCGGCGCGCATCTGGCCCCAGGCCAGGTTGGCGTTCACGCCCAGCGACAGGAACGGCTGCGGCGGGTTGGCATTCGGGCCGGGTGACTTCAGCAAGAAATCGATCAGGTCGTTCTTCTCGCCGGCCAGCCAGTCCGCCAGCAACTTGCCGGTGGCGGTGCCACGGGTGACGCCGAGGCCGTTGCAGCACAAAGCGCCGTAGACATTCGGGGCCAGTTGGCCGAAATAGCTTTCATGGTTGCGCGACATGGCCAGCGCACCGCCCCAGGTGTACTCGATGCCCACGTCCGGCAGCATCGGGAAGCGGCGGTCGAACGAAGCCTTGTGGCGTTCGACATAGCGGTCCAGGTACTTGCGGTTGGCACGGCCGTCGGGGTTGAAGCTGAAGCTGTTGCGGATCAGCAGGCGGTTGTCCGGGGTGCGGCGCACCGTGGTGCCGAACGGGTCGGCAGGGATCACGCCCCAGTACGGCTTGCCGCCCAGGCGCGCCTGTTCCTGCTCGGTCATCGGCCGGGTCAGGCTGGCGTAGGTGAAGATCGGCAGCATGGCGCCCTTGAGGAAGCCGAAGTGGCCGCCGAAGGCGTTGTTGGCCAGCACCAGCTTGTCGGCGGTGATGCTGCCACGGGCGTGGCGCAGCACGGTCTTGTCGCCGTACTCGACGTCGAGGATCGGCGTGTGCTCGTACAGGCTGACGTTGGCCGGCAGGCTCTCGGCCAGGCCCTTGACCAGCGCCGACGGCTGGATCAGCGCGGTGCCGGGGGTGAACAGGGCCTTGCGATAGAAGTGGGTGCCGATATGGTCGGGGAGGTCGGCGCCTTCGATCACCTCGAAGGGCTGGCCGAGCTTTTCCAGGCCACGGCGGTAGGCGTCGAGCACGGCGATGCCGCGATCCTCGACGGCGGCCTGGTACTTGCCGCAGAACTTCATCTGGCAGTCGATGTTGTGCTGGGCGACCAGGTCCTTGAGGTAGTCCTGCCCGGTCATGTTGATACGCAGGCAGGTCTTGGCGATATCGATGTCGCCGATATAGTCCTCGGCACCGATATCGTGGGGCAGGTCGATGGCGAAGCCGGCGTTGCGGCCAGCGGTGCCGAAGCCGACTTCCTGGGCTTCGATCAACAGGATCTGTTCATCGGGGAAGTTCAGCGCGAGCTGGCGCGCGGCGGCAAGGCCGACATAGCCGGCGCCCAGCACCACCCAGCGGGCATGACGGGTGCCGGAATGCGCGGGCCTTGGCGTGCGCTTTGGGCTCAGGTGATACCAACCGCACGAACTGTCGTCGGCCGGCAACGAGGTTACTTTTGTCATTTCAGGGACCTGGCTGTTCTTGTTTGATCCGGTGTTGCCACCCAGGCCGAAATGACTCGCGAAACCTCGCTGAATCTTCATGCTCCGGGGTCTTTCAAAACGCGAGCGATACCTCCATGCCTTCCGGTGCGGCGTACTCCGCCATGCGCCGGCGCGACAGCTCCATGTGCTCGCGAATCAGTTGGCCCGCCGCCTCGGTGTCGTGGCGGGCGATGGCCTCGATGATCTGGTCGTGCTGGTCGCAGGCCAGTTCGAGGTCCTTCTGCATGTCCACGGTGGTCGGGTGGCGGTAGAAAATCTTGCCCAGTCGCGCGTGGTCGATAAGCACACGGCGCAGGCTCGGCATCAGGTAGTCGTTATGGGCCATCTTGCCGATTTCCAGATGGAACTCGTCGTTGTAGATGACGCGGTTTTCCACGTGCTGTTCTTCGATGGCCTCGCGGAACAGGGCCTGGATACGGCGCAGTTCTTCGATCTCGGCCTCGGTGGCGCGAGTCGCGGCCAGTTGGGTGGTGGCGATGTACACCAGCGGCGCGGCCAGGAAGAAGGCGCGCAACGACTCGTGACTCATGGCCGCCACGCGCGGGGCGCGGTTGGCTTCCAGCTCGATGTAGCCCTCGGCGGCGATCTGTCGCAGCAACTCGCGTACTGGCGGTCGGGACAGGCCGAATTCGTCGCACAACGCCAGTTCATCCACCACCGCGCCGGGGGCCAGTTCCATGCTCAGGATGCGCCGACGCAGGGCTTCGGACAGAAGCGCCTTGCGATCAGGGCCGGCATCGGCAGTGGAAAGGGCGGTTGCGGTGGCTTTCATGGGAGCCTTTTTTGTACTCATCAGGTTGTGTCTACAATTTGTATAACGACTATAGGGGAGGATTAGACAATGTGTCTACAGATATTTCGGCGAGCGGTTTTCGCTGCTTATCTAGGTATCCGAGACAGGGTCTGATCCCCGGTTTCATTGGGTTTTGTGCCTGGCTTGCCAGCGATGAGGCCATGACAGGCGATGCAAGAGAGAGGCCTTTATGGCATCCAGAAGACACACTCTTATCAAATCCCGCCATCACCATATCTACCCGCGACGGCTTTTTCCCAGGGTCCGCTACCCTCGGAACCCAGTAAACACTGGGGAAAATAGCACTTTCGATGAATTCTTTTTGAATTCTGTTGGTATACACAAAGAATACAATTCCGTTGACCGTCTTCCGAACCCGTGCGAATCTCGGTTCAACACCCGTGTTCCCGGGGTGTGGCGGGGGTCGGCAGGTCGATCCGAGTGTCAGAAAACCCCCGTCAGAAAGTTGTGAAAGACGCAGTGCACGAAAAAACCAACAACAATCAACGGACGCCCCCAAGCGCCCGGCCAGCACCACAACGGAGACGCACAACGATGAAATTCTTCCGCAAGGCCCTTTGCACCCTCGCAATGGTCGGTCTGACGGTGTTCCAGGCGCAGGCCGAGGAAAAGACCATCACCATGGGCACGCTGTCCTGGGAAGACCTGACGCCGATCACCACCGTCACCAAGAAAGTCCTCGAAGACGCCGGCTACACCGTCAAGGTGACCAACTTCTCCGAATGGGGCATCGCCTACGCCGCCCTGGGCAAGGGTGACATCCAGATCCTCGCCTCGCAGATCGACTACGCCGCGCAGGACTACTGGAACAAGAACAAGAACCGTCTGGAAAAGATCTCGCCGGTTTCCCACGGCCTCTACCAGGCCATCGCCGTACCCAAGTACGTGACCATCGACTCGCTGGAAGAGCTCAACGCCAACGCCGACAAGTTCGGCAACAAGATCGTCGGCATCGAACCGGGTTCGGGCCTGATGAGCGATGCCGCCAAGGCTGTCACCGACTACGGCCTCAAGCTCAACCTGCTCGAAGGCAGTACCGCCGCCATGACCGCCGCCCTCAAGTCCGCCGTGGACCGCAAGGAGTGGATCGCCGTCACCACCTGGGAACCGTCCTGGATGGCGCAGAAGTTCGACGTCAAGTTCCTCAAGGACCCGAAAGGCTCCTTCGCCCCGCCGCAGGGCTACTACTGGATCGGCAAGAAGGGCTTCTCCGCCGAGAATCCGCAGGCCCGTGAGCTGATCGCCGGGGTCTACCTGCCGATTTCCGACATCACCGCGATCAACGGCGCGATGAAGGACGGCCAGACCGTGGAGCAGGCGGTACAGGAATGGGCGACGAGGAACGCCGACTTGATCAAACGCTGGGAAAACATCAAGAAATACTGATTTCGAAACACCGCGTTGCCCGGGAAGGTGTCGGGCAGCGCTTTCAACACTGCCGAACTGAACGTAATAAAAAAGCCAACCAGATTCCTGGTTCGACGGGTGCGAGATGAACACAGCAAGTGAAGTAGCTGAAGACGTATTGGTGGAGTGCCAATCGGTCTGGAAGATTTTTGGCAAGAACGCCGATACCGCCATGCGTGCTTATAAAGAGCGTGGTTTGTCGAAGAAGCAGATTCTTCAGGACCATGGCTGTGTGGTCGGTGTGTCGAATGTCAGCCTCAGGGTCCGGCGTGGTGAGATCTACTGCATCATGGGCCTGTCCGGCAGCGGCAAGTCGACCCTGATCCGCATGTTCAACCGCCTGATCGACCCCACCTCCGGGCAGATCCTGATCAAGGGCAAGGATATCGCCGCCCTCGATGCCGCCGCCCTGCGCGAAACCCGCGCCCGGCATATCGGCATGGTGTTCCAGAGCGTGGCCTTGCTGCCGCACCGCACCGTGCTGGAAAACGCCGCCTTCGGTCTCGAAGTGCGCGGCGTGCCCAAGGCCGAACGGCACAAGATCGCCGAACAGGCGCTGGCGAAAGTCGGCCTGAGCGACTGGGCCGCGCGCTATCCGGACGAACTCTCCGGCGGCATGCAGCAGCGGGTCGGCCTGGCCCGGGCCATCGCCTCCGATCCGGAAGTCATCCTCATGGACGAACCCTTCAGCGCCCTCGACCCGCTGATCCGTCGCCAACTGCAGGACGAGTTCCGCCAGTTGACCAAGTCCTTGGGCAAGTCCGCCGTGTTCATTACCCACGACCTGGAGGAAGCGATCCGCATCGGTGATCGCATCGCCATCATGAAGGACGGGGTGATCATCCAGGAGGGCAGCGCCGAGGACATCGTGCTCAAGCCTGCCGATGCCTATGTCGCCGAGTTCGTCGCCGGCATCTCGCGGCTGCACCTGGTCAAGGCGCATTCGATCATGTCGTCGCTGGCCGCCCATCCGCAGCTCGATGCCGCGCGCCTGCCGAGTGCCGGCCCGCAAGCCGACCTCGATGCCCTGATCAACCTGATGATCAGCTCCGGTGGCGACGCTCTGGCGGTGGTCGACAACGGCCAACTGCTCGGCGTCATCACCCAGCAGGACCTGCTGCGTGGCGTGCAGGGCACGCCGGCGCAGGAGCAGGCCGCCGCGCAACTGGAGACCGCGCTATGAACGTCTCCGGTTTCGCCGCCGGCTTCGACGAGTTTGTCGATGCCCGGCTGGAATGGCTGTCGGACAACGGCGCGTGGTTCTTCGACGGCCTCAACGACATCCTTCATGCCGGCTACCAGGCCATCTACAACGGCCTGACCCTGGTGCCGTTCTACGTGATCATCCTGCTCTTCGGCGTGCTCGGCTGGCGCCTGGTCGGCAACTGGCGCTTCGCCGTGGGGGCCATGGTCGGCCTGTTGCTGTGCGCGATCATGGGCCTGTGGCCGCAGACCATGAGCACCCTGGCGCTGGTCCTCGCCGCCACCAGCATGGCCCTGGTGATCGGCATTCCGCTGGGCGTCGCCGCCGGCCTGATGCCGTCGCTGGACCGCCTCAGCGAGCCGGTGCTGGACCTGATCCAGACCCTGCCGCCCTACATCTACCTGCTGCCGGCCATTGCCTTGCTCGGCTACGGCCCGGGCACTGCGCTGGTGGCCACCTTCATCGTCGCCGTGCCGCCGGTGGTGCGCCTGACCTCCCTGGGCATCCGCCAGACGCCCAAGGTGTTCATCGAACTGGGCCAGGCCAGCGGCACCACGGGCATGCAGCAGTTCTTCAAGATCCGCCTGCCGTTCGCCCTGCCAAGCATCATGGCCGGGGTGAACCAGGGCCTGATGATGGCCTTCGGCATGGTGGTGATTGCCGGCATCGTCGGTTCCGGCGGGCTCGGCGAGGTGATCTACGGGGCGATCCGTACCCTGGACATCGCCATGTCGATCAACGCCGCCATCGCCATCGTCATCCTCACCCTGATCCTCGACCGGATGGCCCAGAGCGCCACCCGCATCGGCCGGAGGGCTGCGCAATGAATCCTGCCGACATCAAGTTCTCCCCAGGCGCCTGGCTGGCACCGTCGGTGGACTGGCTGAACGCCAACCTGCACGGCTTGTTCGCCTTTATCAGCCGCTGCATCGAAGCCGCGCTGGGCGGTATCGAGGGGGGGCTGCTGGCGATCCCGGCCTACGGCATGATCGCCCTGGTGGCGCTGCTCGCCGGCTTTCTAATCAATCTGCGTGCCGCCGTGCTGGCGGTGGTGATGCTCGGCTTCTGCCTGCTCTCCGGGTTCTGGGCTGCCTCCATGCAGACCATCGCCCTGGTCACCGTGGCGGTGATCATTTCGGTGGTTATCGCCTTCCCGCTGGGCGTGCTGGCCTCGCGGATCAAGCGCCTGGATGCCGTGCTCAGCCCGATCCTTAGCGTGATGCAGACCGTGCCGCCATGGGTCTACCTGATTCCGGCGGTGATGGTGTTCAGCCTGGGCAAGGTCCCTGCGATTCTCGCCACCATCATCTATGGCATCCCGCCGATGCTGCGCCTGACCACCCTGGCCTTCAATGGCGTGCGTAGCGACCTGCTGGAGCTGGGCAAGGCCATGGGCGCCTCGCCGCGGGACATCCTGCTGAAGATCGAGCTGCCTACCGCCATGCCGACCCTGCTGGTGGGCCTCAACCAGTGCATCCTGCTGTCGCTGGCCATGGTGGTGCTGGCCGGGCTGGTGGGGGCGGGCGGTCTCGGGGCGGAAGTGACCCGCGGCCTGACCCGCATGGAAATGGGCCTCGGCCTGCGTGCCGGCCTGGCGATCGTCGCCGTGGCCTTGTTGCTGGACCGGCTGTCGCGAGGAGCATTGCAAGGTCGCCGCATCCGGGCCGCAACATAAACAGAAAAAGCTGAACGACAGTTGGACACCGCCACGCCGGCGTGCATCATTCATCGATGCCCGTCGGCGTGGCGGTTTCGACGTTTCGGCGCTCTCCAAAGAACAAGCGTGGAAGACATAACGTGGTTGAAAGAAGGCATTTCAGTGATGCCATGCAGGGCTCGAACCTGCGCTTCACTGGCGAAAAGGGCCAGGCGGCCGGCGGACAGGGCCGGGTCGGCTTCATCCTGCTCGAACACTTCTCCCTGCCGGCCTTCACCCAGGCCCTCGACACCCTGGTCACGGCCAACCTGATCCAGGCGGCGTCGTTCACCACCCGTACCTTCACCCTCGATGGCGGCTCGCGGGTCAGCGACCTGGGGCTGGTGATCTGTCCGGATGCGCCGCTCAACTCGGCGAACCTCGACGACCTCGATTTGCTGGTGGTCTGTGGTGGGCTGCGCACGGTGTTGCGGCCGATTCCCGAACTGGTGCAGGTGCTGCACCGTGCCCAGGAAAAGCACGTGGCCCTGGCCGGGTTGTGGAATGGTGCCTGGTTCCTTGGCCAGGCCGGGCTGCTCGACGGTTATCGCTGCGCGGTGCATCCCGAACACCGCGCGGCGGTGGCCGAGATCGCCAAGGACAGCCAGGTCACCAGTGAAAGCTATATGGTCGATCGCGACCGTCTTACCGCCGCGAGCCCGGCGGGGGGCTTCCACCTGGTCCTGGAGTGGATCAACAGCCGCTGTGGCCGAGGGCTGGTGGATGCCATCGTGGATATCCTGGCGTTCGAGGAGTCGCGCTACCGCCGCGCCCGGCCGACCCTGCACGAGAAGATGAGCGAACCGCTGCGCGAAGCCATCAACCTGATGAGCGCGAATATCGAGGAGCCGTTGAGCCAGGACCAACTGGCTCACTATGTGGGGCGTTCGAAGCGGCAGATCGGCCGGTTGTTCATGACCCAGCTGGGGACCACCCCGGTGCGCTACTACCTGGAGTTGCGGATTACCGAGAGCCGGCGGCTGCTGCAGCATTCCGACCTGTTGCTGATCGATGTGGCGCTGGCTTGCGGCTTCGTTTCGCCGAGTCATTTCAGCAAGTGCTACACGTCCTTCTATGGCTATGGGCCGTCGAAGGAGATTCGCTATGGCCTGGTCAAAGGTGGCAAAGCAAAGAAGGCCGAATAGACGCCGCATACCCTGTGGGAGATTCTATGGCCGGAGGCAGATTTTTGTTTCCGGCCAGCCGCGGGTTTCGGGCTTGACGCGAAACCTGTGGGAGCTGGCGTTGCCAGCGATGAGGCCGGCACTGACAAAGGTGGTGTCCGGGCGGACGCCATCGCGGGCAACGCCCGCTCCCACAGGGACCGCACCGTCCTTGAAGGCAGTGGAGAACCTGTGGGCGCTGGCTTGCCAGCGATGAAGCCGGTAAAGACAGCTCCAGACTTCAGCCAATCACATACTGCAAAACCACCTCCAACGGATGCCGCAACTTGCGATCCGCCATCCGCTTCACCTGGCTACGGCACGAATACCCGGTCGCCAGCGGCTCGCCTTCTTTGTCCAGCTTGCCCGCCCATGACTGCTCGAAGATCACCTTCGAGGTCTCCTGGTTGCGCGCCTCGTGCCCGTAGGTCCCGGACATCCCGCAGCAGCCGGTGGCCTCGGTCGCCAGCTTCAGCCCCAGCCGCGAGAACACCTGCTCCCACTGCTTGGTGCTGGCCGGCACATTGGTCTTCTCGGTGCAGTGCGCCATCAGGCGGAAACTGGCGGTCTTGCCACCACTCTGCTCCGGCAGCACATCCATCAGCCATTCCTGGGGCAGCAGCACCTTCGGCGAACCCTCCAGCCCCGGCACCTTCTGGTACTCCTGGCGATACACCAGGGTCATCGCCGGGTCCAGGCCCACCAGCGGTACGCCGCAGTCGGCCAGGGCCTTGAGCTGGGTGCCGTTGCGGATCGCTGCCTTGGCGAACGCACCGAGGAAGCCTTGCACATGCAGTGGCTTGCCGTTGGCGCTGTACGGCGCGAGGAACACCTTGTGCCCGAGGCGATGAGCCAGGTCGATGAACGAGGCCAGCAGCGGCGTCTCGAAGTAGCGGGTAAAGGCATCCTGCACCAGCACGATGGCGCGCTCGCGCTGCGCCGGGGTCAGTTCGCGCAGCGCCGGCACGCTGGCCGCGCGCACGCCGCAACGCTTGAGGGTGGCCTGGAAGTTGAAGCGGCTGATCAGCGGGCTGTCGACCATGCCGATGCGCTCGGCCAGCAAACCACCGACGAATCTGGAGCCCATCACCGCGTTGTACAGCCCCGGCGCATGGGCCAGGTACGGAATGGTGAACTCCAGCGAGCCGATCAGGTAGTCGCGCAGCGGACGCTGGTAGCGGTTGTGGTACAGCTCCAGGAAACGCGAGCGGAAGTCCGGCACGTTGACCTTGATCGGGCATTGCCCGGCGCACGACTTGCACGCCAGGCAGCCGGCCATGGCGTCGTACACCTCATGGGAGAAGTCGGCCTGGCCCTGCTGCTGCGCCCGCACGTTGCGCAGGCGCTGCGGCAGGCCCTTGAGCCAGGACACGCCGTTGGTCTTGAGCACGTCGACGTTCGCCGCACCCTGCAGCCTCAGCCATTCGCGGATCAGCGAGGCACGGCCCTTGGGCGAATGCTGGCGCTGGCGGGTGGCTTTCCACGACGGGCACATGGCGTCGTCGGGGTCGTAGTTGTAGCAGGCGCCGTTGCCGTTGCAGTGCACGGCGCTGCCGAAGCTCTGCCACACGCGCTCGTCGATCTGCCGGTCGTGCTCGCCGCGTAGCGGCGCCTCGTTGACCTTGATCAGGCCTTCGGCGCTGTCCGGCGGGGTGCAGATCTTGCCGGGGTTGAGCTGGTTGTACGGGTCGAATGCGCCCTTCAGGCGCTGCAGCGCCGGGTACAGTTCGCCGAAGTAGTCCGGCACGTATTCCGAGCGCAGGCCCTTGCCGTGCTCGCCCCAGAGCAGTCCGCCGTAGCGCTGGGTGAGGGCGGCGACGGCATCGGAGATCGGCTTGACCAGCGCGGCCTGGGCCGGGTCCTTCATGTCCAGCGCCGGGCGCACGTGGAGCACACCGGCGTCGACGTGGCCGAACATGCCGTAGGTCAGGCCGTAGCCGTCGAGCAGAGCGCGGAATTCGGCGATGTAGTCCGCGAGCGCTTCTGGCGGTACCGCGGTGTCTTCGACGAACGGCTGCGGGCGCACTTCGCCCTCGACATTTCCGAGCAGGCCCACCGAGCGCTTGCGCATGGTGTAGACCTTGGTCACCGCCGCCGAACCTTCGGCCAGGGTATGGCCCAGGCGTTCGACGCTCTGGTCGCTCTGCAGGTGCTGGATGAAATCCGCGACCCGGGCGTTGACCTCTGCCGGTTCATCACCGCAGAACTCGACGAGGTTGATGCCCAGGGTCGGCTTCTCGGGATCGGCCGGGAAGTATTCGGCGACGCTGTGCCAGACGATGTCTTGCATCGCCAGCATCAGTACCCGCGAGTCCACCGTCTCGATCGACAGCGGCTTGTGCGCCATCAGCGCATTGGCGTCGCGCAGGGCGTCCATGAAGCTGCTGTAGCGCACGTTCACCAGCACCGCATATTTCGGGATCGGCAGCACGTTGAGCTTGGCTTCCACCACGTAGCCCAGCGAGCCTTCGGCGCCGCACAGCACGCTGTTGAGGTTGAAGCGGCCGCCGTCGTCACGCAGGTGTGCCAGGTCGTAACCGGTCAGGCAGCGGTTGAGTTTGGGGAAGGTGCTTTCGATCAGCTCGCCCTGGGTTTCCTGGATCTCCCGGGCCATGCGATAGACCTCGCCGACCCGGCCAGGCAGGGCGCAGGCGGCGTCCAGGGTGGCGTCGTCCACCGGCAGGCTGTGCAGGCGCTCGCCGCCAAGCAGCACGCTGTGCAGCTCCAGTACATGGTCGCGGGTCTTGCCGTAGGTGCAACTGCCCTGGCCGCTGGCGTCGGTGTTGATCATGCCGCCGACAGTGGCACGGTTGGAGGTGGACAGCTCGGGGGCGAAGAACAGCCCGTGGGGTTTGAGCGCGGCATTGAGCTGGTCTTTCACCACCCCGGCCTGGACCCGCACCCAGCGTTCCTCGACGTTGATTTCGAGGATCTGGTTCATGTGCCGCGACAGGTCGACGACGATGCCGTCGGTCAGCGACTGGCCGTTGGTGCCGGTGCCGCCGCCACGCGGGGTCAGCTTGATCTGGCGGAAGCGTGGTTCGGCCATGACCGTGGCGACCTTCGCCACGTCATCGGCATCCAGCGGGAACACCGCAGCCTGGGGTAGGCGCTGGTAGATGGAGTTGTCGGTGGCCAGCACCGTACGGGTACCGTAGTCGGCGCTGAACTGGCCACGGAAACCAGCAGCACGAAGGGCATCGAGGAAGGCGGTGTAGTCGGCGGCGGGGGCGGCGACCGGGAGTTGGGCGATCATCGTGGGATGGCCTCGTAATAATGGCGGCTAATCATGAATACCTGACCTGGATGTATGGTCATCCTTGAGCCAGTAATGGATGATGCCAATGATTCCGTAGTCTCGCAGCGTGCACAAACGGAAATTGGCGCAGCCTTTGATGAGTTTTATGAATGAATTACCGCAGCCTGACCCCGTCCATGTCGTTGCTCCTGGCCTTCGAGGCCGCCGCGCGGCATGAAAGCTACACCCGTGCCGCCGAGGAACTGTCCCTGACCCAGAGCGCGGTGAGCCGCCAGGTGCAGACCCTGGAGCAGCAACTGGGGGTGATCCTGTTCCGCCGTGAAGGGCGCACGGTCAAGCTCACCGAGGTCGGGCGGCTGTACCAGCGCGAGATCAGCGAGGCACTGGGGCGGATCCGCAGCGCCACCCTGCATGCCATGGCCCACCACGGCGGTGGCGGCAGCCTGAGGCTGGCGACGCTGCCGACCTTCGGTTCGAAATGGCTGCTGCCGCGGCTGCACGAGTTCTACCGGCGACATCCCGAGGTGCTGGTGCATATCAACTCGCGGATCGAGCCGGTGGACTTCGCCACCAGCGGTATCGATGCGGCTATCGTCGTTGGCAGTGGCGAGCAGCCGGGGCTGGTCTGCCATCGGTTGCATGCCGAGGAACTGCTGGTGATCCTCTCGCCGGCTCTGGCCGCTTCGCGTGAGGTGTGGACGGCACAGGACATCGCCCGACAGACCCTGCTCAGCGTGGCCAACAATGCCAATGCCTGGGGCGACTGGTTTTCCCATCAGGGCGTGGCGCTACAGTCGATGCGCCTGGGGCCGAGCTTCGAGCTGACTTCGCACCTGATCCAGGCGGTGCGGGCGGATATCGGTATCGGGCTGGTGCCGCGGATTCTGATTGCCGATGAGCTGGCGGAAGGCAAGCTGGTGAGTCCGTTGCCGGCGTATGCCAGCGCCCGGGGGTATTACCTGGTGTACCCGCCGCGCAACCAGGCGTTGCCGGCGCTGGAGGCGTTTCGCGGGTGGTTGCTGGAGGAGCCGGATCTGCGGGAGGAGTGATGTGTCGTTGCTGATGGCTTCATCGCGGGCAACGCCCGCTCCCACAAGGACCGCATGCACCGCCGAACCCTGTGGGAGCGGGCGTTGCCCGCGATGAGGCCATCAGCCGCAAAGAATCAGGAACCTGCAGTCGCGGTCAGCCCGCCATCCAGCGCCCGCCGCACCTTGTCCAGCAACTCGCCGATCTGGAACGGCTTGAATAGCATGTCCATCCCCGGCGCCAGGAACGCCTGGCGGTTCAGCGCCGTCTGCGCATACCCGGTCATGAACAGGATCGGCAGCCCGGCGCGCCAGCCACGGGCGACATCCGCCAGTTCGCGTCCGCTCATCCGCGGCAGGCCGACATCGGTCAGCAGCAGCTCGATCGAGGCATCCTGCTGCAACTGCTCTAGCGCCTGCTCGATGCTTTCCACCGTGGTGCAGCGGTAACCGGCATCCAGCAGCACTTCGCTGACGAACATGCGCACCGACGGCATGTCCTCGACGATCAGGATATGTTCGCCCTGACCCTGGGCATCGCCAGTCCCCAATGGTACCGGCGGCACACCGGGCACATCAGCTCCGGCGGGCAGCACCAGGGTCACCTCGGTACCGCGCCCGACCACGCTGCGGATATGCGCGTCGCCACCGGACTGGCGGGCGAAGCCGTAGATGGTCGACAGCCCCAGGCCGGTACCCTGGCCCAGCGGCTTGGTGGTAAAGAACGGCTCGAATACCTTGTCGATCACGCTGTGCTCGATGCCGATGCCGTCGTCGCGCACCGACAGCGAGACATAGGCGCCGTCCTGCAGCTTCGGATTGCCCCGTGAATGCGCGGCATAGGTGGTGATCCAGATATGCCCGCCCTGGGGCAGGGCGTCGCGGGCGTTGATCACCAGGTTGAGCACGGCGCTTTCCAACTGGACCGGGTCGACCAGGGCGATGGCCGGCTGGTTGGTCAGCTCCAGGGTCAGGGCGATGCGTTCGCCGATGGTGCGGATGATCAGCTCTTCCAGCGAGCGCACATGCTCGTTGACGTCCACCGGGCGGGTGTCCAGCGGCTGCTGGCGGGCGAAGGCGAGCAGGCGATGGGTCAGCGAGGCGGCGCTGGTGGCGGAGTTGAGCGCGGCGTCGGCGTACAGCTGGAGCTTGCCCGAGGTCTTGCCGTCAGCCTGTTTGCGGATCAGCTCCAGGCTGGTGATGATCCCGGTGAGCAGGTTGTTGAAGTCGTGGGCGATACCGCCGGTGAGCTTGCCCAGGGCGTCCATCTTCTGCACCTGCAGCAGTTGCGCCTCGGTGCGTGCCCGCTCCGCGACTTCCTTGGCCAGCTGGGTATTGGCATCGTCCAGCTGGGCCTGGTGCGAGCGCTCGCGGTGGCGGTGCTCGGTGACGTCCTCGACGAACACCAGGCTCGACCCCGGGGTGCGGTACGGCGAGATCTGCCATTCGGTCTCACGCCGCTCGCCCTTGACCTGCATGTTCAGCGTGCCTTTCCAGCGCTCGCCATCGGCCAGGCGCAGGCGTAGCTCGCTGATCACCTGCGCGTCGTTGTCGTCCAGGCACTCGCGCACTGTCTGCGGGTCGTCGACGCCCTCGAGCAAGCGGGTGAAGGCATGGTTGCATTCGTGGATGGTCAGGTTGGTATCGAGCACCGCGATGGGCGCTGAAACGTTGCTGAAGATCTCGCGAAAACGTGCCTCGCTCTCGCGCAGGGCATGCTCCGTGTCGCGCACCCGCAGCAGGGTGCGCAGGGTGGCCAGAAGCACGTCGGGGTCGATGGGATGGATCAGGTAGGCGTCGGCACCGGCGTCGAGGCCGGTGATGATGTCGCCGGTCTGGATCGACGCCGCCGACACGTGGATCACCGGCAGCAGCGCGGTACGCGGGTCGGCGCGCAGCTTGCGGACGATATCGAAGCCGCTCATGTCCGGCAGGTTGACGTCGAGGATCAGTGCATCGAAGTGCTGCAGTTCGATCAGCGCCAGGCCCTCGCCACCGGTGCCGGCTTCCAGCACGCTGTAGCCGTGGCGGTCGAGGCGGCGACGCAGGGCGTAGCGGGTGGCGACGTTGTCGTCGACGATCAGCAACTGCAGGTCACGCTTCATCGGCGGCCTCCGAAGCCACGGCCAGCGGGATGGTGACGAAGAAGGTCGAGCCGACCCCGGGTTCGCTGCACACTCCAACCTCGCCGCCGAGCAGGGCGGCGAAGCGCTTGCACAGCGACAGGCCCAGGCCGGTGCCGCGCAGGCGTTTCTGCAGCGGCGAATCGACCTGGGAGAAGTCCTCGAACAGGGCACCGTGCAGTTCCGTGGCGATGCCGATACCGGTGTCGCTGACGGCGAAGCGGATGCGATCGCTGCCTTCGAGGCTGGCGCAGACCCGCACCTCGCCGGCGGTGGTGAACTTCAGCGAGTTGGAGATGAAGTTACGCAGGATCTGCGCCAGCTTCTTGTCGTCGGTATACAGCCGTGGCAGGCCGGCGGGTTCCTCGAAGATCAGGTCTACATCGGCGCTGTTGACGATCGGCCGGAACATGCCGCGCAGGGCGGCGAACAGGTCGAGCATGTCGAACCAGCCGGGGGAGATGGTGATGCGCCCGGCCTCGATCTTGGCCAGGTCGAGCAGGTCGTCGACCATGTCGCTAAGTTCGCGGGTGGCGTTGCTGACGAAGGCCACCTGCTTGTGCTGCTCGGGGCTGAGCGGGCCGTCAAGCTCGTCGGCGAGCAGGCTGGTGATGCTCAGGATCGAGCCCAGCGGGGTGCGGAACTCGTGGCTCATGTAGGAGAGGAAGCGGCTCTTCAGGTCCGAGGCCTGGCGCAGCTGTTCGGCCTGGGTGTCCAGTTCCGAGTACAGCGCCAGCACGCCCTGGTTGGTTTCCTCCAGTTCGGCGCGCAGGGCGTCGTTTTCGCCGCTCAGGCGCTCGAACAGGCTGCGCTGCTCGGCGGTGAGGGTGGAAAGGTCAGTCATCGGGTGTCTCCAGGGCGGTCACCAGAACGGTCACGTCGTCGCGGCCGCGGCTGAAGTCGCGGTGCAGCACGGTGGCGATCACCGCAGGGTGGCGCTGTACCAGGCCGGCGTAGTCGCGCAGGTTCCAGCGCGATTGCAGGCCATCGCTGTGCAGGATCAACAGGTTTGCGTTCACGGGAGCATAGTCGAAGGTCTGGATCTTCCGGTATTGCGCGCCGACGATGCCCGGATGGGAGGTCAGGCCGCGGGTCTTTTCCGGGGTCACCAGGCTGGCGCTGATGTTGCCGATGCCGGCGAAGTCGAGGCGGTCGTGGCGGGCATCGAAGCGGGCGATGGCCACGGCACCGCCGCGACTGGACTTCATCGCCTGGTGCAGGTCTTCCATCAGCAGGTGCGGCGTGCCGAACGGCTGCGCGAGGAACGCGCCGCGTCCGGCGTGGGCGGCCTGCTCGGCTTCCTCGCCATGACCGAGGCCGTCCACTACCAGGGCCGCGATGCCAGCGCCACCCACCGCCAGGGCCCAGCTGTCACCGCAGTGCGGATCGTTGTGCAGGGAGTGCTGGCTGACGCCGAAACGCAGGTCCGGGGCGCGGTCGCCACTGGCGTGGAACCGTGCCAGCAGCACCGTGCCGCGCTCGTCGGCGTGCAGGTCGAAGACATCGGCCTGGCGCAGCACGGCGCCGAGGCCGATGCCCTGGGTTCCGCCAGTGGAATAGCCGTCGGCCAGGCAGATCCCGGCGTCGAAGCCTGCGGCGCGGTCTACTGCCAGTATCTCGATGGCGTGACCGGACGGACGGGGCAGCACCTGCAGGTGCATCTCGCCACGGCCGGCGTGCTTGAGGATATTGCTGGCCAGCTCGGTGGCCACCAGCGCCACCCGCCCGGCGTCGGTCTCGTTGAAACCGTGCCGTTGGGCCAGCTTCTGCGCGGTACGGCGGGCATGGCCTATCTGGGATACATCTTCGATCGTCAGCACCTGGGTGGACGATCCGGTCACATTCAGGTCCATCGGGTAATCGTCACGCAGGTGCCCTCGCCGGGCGCGGTTTGCAGGTCGAATTCGTCCACCAGGCGCCTGGCCCCGGTCAGGCCCAGGCCGAGGCCGCCGCCGGAGGTCCAGCCGTCGGTCATGGCCAGCTTGATGTCGGGGATGCCGGGGCCCTGGTCACGGAAGCTCAGGCGCAGGCCGGTGCGGCCGATGTCGTCGAGAATCTGCCAGTCCATGTCGCCGCCGCCACCGTAGACCACGGTATTGCGCGCCAGCTCGCTGACCGCGGTGACCAGCTTGGTCAGGTCGATCAGGCGCATGCCGCAGTCCGTGGCGAGCTTGCGGGCGGTCTGCCGGGCCAGGACCACGTCCTGTTCCAGGCGCACCGGTTGGGTACCGCTGCTGCGCAGGTTCATGGTTGTTCCACCAGGTTGCGAAGCTTTTGCATGCCGCGCTCGACATTGAGCGCAGTCATGACGCCGGGCAGAGTCAGGCCCAGTTCCACGAGGGTGATCGCCACCGAGGGCTGCATGCCCACGAGCACGGTCTGGGCGTCCATGATTTTGGACAGCCCGGAGATGGTGCCGATCATCCGGCCGATGAAGGAGTCGACCATGTCCAGCGCCGAAATGTCGATCAGCACGCCCTTGGCCGACGTGCGGCTGATGCGGTCGGCGAGGTCTTCCTGAAGGGTGAGGGCGAGTTGGTCGTGCATGTCCACCTGGATGGTCACCAGCAGGTAGTTGCCCATTTGCAGGATAGGGATGCGTTCCATGGCCTTAGACCGACTTGGCCATGGTCACGCCGATGCGCGACAACGCGAGTTTCAAGGCGTCGGCAAGGTTGGCCTTGGTGCTCACGCCCTGCAGGTCGAGGCCCAGGTGCACGATGGTCTGGGCGATCTGCGGACGCACGCCGCTGATGATGCAGTCGGCACCCATCAGGCGGATGGCGGTGACGGTCTTGAGCAGGTGCTGGGCGACCAGGGTGTCGACGGTGGGCACGCCGGTGATGTCGATGATGGCGATTTCCGAGCCGGTGTCGACGATGCGTTGCAGCAGGGATTCCATCACCACCTGGGTGCGTTGCGAGTCGAGGGTGCCGATCATCGGCAGGGCGAGGATGCCGTCCCACAGCTTGACCACCGGGGTCGACAGTTCCAGCAGTTCTTCCTGCTGGCGCTTGATCACCGCCTCGCGGGACTTCTGGTAGGTGCGGATGGTGTGCATGCCGAGGGCGTCGAGCAGTTCGGAGATTTCCCAGAGCTGTTCGGCCAGCAGCGCCGGCTGGTCGCGGTAGTGGTTTTGCAGCAGGCCGAACAGCGGGCCCTTGAGGGCGAAGATGAAGTTGGCGGTCTGGTGCGAGTCATGGCCGAGCAGGGCGCGGCTGTGGGAAAGCTTTTCCAGGAACAGGCGGGCATCGTCCCAGCCGCTGGCACCGATGTTGGCGCCGGCTTCGTTCTGCAGGCCGTTGATCAGCAGATGGAGGAATTCGTTGGTCTGCTGGTGCAGGTCCTGTTCCTTGAGGTTGCGCGTGGCGCCGCTGGCCTCCAGGCCTTGGGTCCATGTATCGAGGAGTTGCTGGCGCTGGACCTGGATAGCTTCGAGCGTGCTGGAGTTGAGTGCTGCCATCGGGTGTCGCTCCTGGGAAATGGGGCCGGTTTCTGAATACACCGGCTCTTGGATAGTAGCGCGGTAGCAGGGAAACGATGCTGGGCGCTTTGCCAGTATTGGCGGGAATCACGTTCCGAGTATTGACCGCAGCAAATGGTTCCGTGGGGCGAGGGGGATTTTTGTTGCGTTGCGGATCCAGCGCCGCTTGCCCGTGACGGGCGTTACTCGCGAATTCGTCCTGCGCGGATCGTCAACGGCCAGGTCACCCGCCTGCGGCTCTGCGGATCACCCCATTCCTCGGCCAGTTGCTGCGCCACGATGTCCACCGGATTGCTGCCCAGTGCCCGCTCCGCCGCCTTCACCGCCGACCAGGTGTTCAGGTAGCCGATCAGCTGTGGCAAGGTCCAGTGCATCTCGATCTCCTGTGGCGGCACCTCGATTTCCGCGAACGGGAAGGGCAGGTCGCGGTAGCCGGTCTCCACATGGCGGCGCTCCGGCGGCCAGTAGGGGGCGATGGTCTGGTAGTAGAAGTGCTGCAGGTGCCGATCCGGTTCGCCGTCCAGGTGCAGCACGCCGTAGGTGATCAGGGCGATGGCCGCTTGCGGCCGGGCGATGCGCCGGGCTTCGGCGTAGAAGGCGTCGAGGTCCAGCCAGTGCGCGGCCTGGGCCACGGTGATGAGGTCGACGCTGTCGCTGCGCAGGCCGCTGTCCTCGGCCGGGGCGGTACGGTAGACCACGCCTTCGCGGGGTTCGGCGGCGCCGATCTGGGTAGCGCTGGCATCGGTGGCGATCACCTCGTCGAAGCGTTCGGCCAGCAATACCGAGAGCTGTCCGGTGCCGCAGCCGCAATCCAGGGCCCGGCCGGTGCCGGGGCTGATACTGGTGAGTTCGTCGATCAGTTCCAGCGGGTAGCTCGGGCGGTAGGCCGCGTAGCCGGCCGAGCCGCTGGAGAAATGATCCTTGAATGTCGTGCTTGTCATGAAATCGGCCCCTGTCTTTCTTTTTGATCCGCCGATCCTAGCGCTTTGGGTCCGGGGCGGACATTCGACCTTCTTCTGCCCCGGGACTCCAGGCCTGCTCCATGGCCGTGGCGTCCAGCGCATGCACCGGATCCATGCCGTGTTCGGTCAGGCGTACCTCCTGTCCTGCATCCAGCGTCAGCTGCTCGGCGATGCGGCTGCGGCCGGCGAGCTGGCTGATCCGTGTGCTGGTTTCCAGTCGCTCGATGACGACGCGGGCGTCACGGGTTTCCACGACGGCTTGCGGGGTGCTGACCTGCAGCGGGGTGGTGCCGGCTTCGACGAGCACCTGGCCGGAGAGCAGGTGGATCAGGCGGTGATCGTCGTCGAACTGCAGGGCAACGGAGGAACCGGGATGGAGGGTCAGCTGGCTGCCATCGCGCAGGCGCTCGCGGTGCCACTGGTCGGGGCCGGTGCTCAGGTCGGCGATGGCGAACTCCTGGCGCCAGTAGGGCAGGCCGAGCAGGGCCGAGGCGGCGATCAGGGCGGCCATGCCGAGGGCGGTGGTGGTGCGGTTGTAGCGGGACATGGTGGTCCTTTGTGCCGGGTATGGGGCAACGGTAGACCATGAATCACCGGCAGGCTCACTGCAGACTAGCGATCCTTGCCCGCCCGCACATGCTTGACCAGCAACTTCTCCAACTGCTCCCACAACGCCGGATCGGTACTGAACGCCACGTTGAACCTCATCCACCCGGTTGCCTGGGCATCCACCATGAACAACTGCCCGGGGCCAAGCATGATGCCCTGGTCCAGCGCATCGTCCAGCAGCGCCGCACTGTCGGCGATGGCCGGGTGGCGGGTCCAGATGTACATGCCTTCGTCGCCCTCGATGAAACGCTCGAAGCCCAGCCGCGCCAGTTGCCGGCCCACTTCCTGGTGCGCCTCGGCCAGGCGCTGGCGCAGGCGCTTGAGGTGCTTGCGCCAGCGGCCGTCGGTGATCGCCGCATACACCACCCGCTCCATCACCTGGGAGGTGGTCAGGCCCGAGCGCATCTTCAGTTGCAGCAACTGCTGCATCAGCTCGGGATTGGCCAGCATGTAGCCGACCCGCACGTTGGGCGAGATGCTCTTCGAGTAGCTGCCGACGTACACCACCTGCTGCAGGTGGTCGAGGCTGGTCAGGCAGGGCAGGGGTTCCTCGATCATGTCGGCGTAGAGATTGTTCTCCACCAGGCGGAAGCCGTGCTGGGTCGCCAGTTGCAGCAGGCGGTGCAACTGCACCAGCGGCGTGCGCGTGCAGGTCGGACTGTGCAGGTGCGGCTGGGTGAAGAACACCGTCGGGCGGTGCTCGGCCAGCAGGCTTTCCAGATGATCGAGGTCGTAGCCGTTGGGCGTGCGCGGCACGCCGATCAGGGTCGCGCCCTGGAAGCGCAGGATGCTCATCAGGTTGGGGTAGCCGGGGTCGTCCACCAGCACCACGTCGCCGGGCCGCACCAGGGTGCGCACCGCCAGGTCGAGGGCCTGGCTGGCGCCGTGGGTGAGCATCAGCTGGTTTGGCGGGACGACGATGCGCAGGTCCTGCTGCAGGTTCTGTGCGGTCAGCGTGCGCAGTTCGACCAGGCCCATGGGGTCGCCATAGCCACTCAGTTCCAGCACGCTGCTGGCGACCTGGCGCAGGCCGCGACGCAGGCCGTCCTCGAACATCCAGTCGTTGGGCAGCCAGCCGCAGCCGGGCTTGAACGCCAACTGGCGGCTTTCGAAGATCTGCTGCAGGTACCACTCGGAGTTGAACGCCGGCTTGGCCGTGTCCGGCTCGCTGGTCTGGGCGTCGAGCAGATCGCCAGCAGCGCGGTTGACGAAGAAGCCGGCGGTACCGCGGCTGACCAGCAGGCCCTGGGCGACCAGGCGGTCGTAGGCCTCGACCACGGTGAAGGTACTCACCGAGTAGGTCGCGGCGAAGGCGCGGATCGACGGGACCTTGGCGCCGGGCTTGAGGGTCTGGTTCTCGATCGCTTCGCGCAGGCCGTTGATGATCTGGTTCACCAGCGGGGGCGAGGCGTCGGGGCGTAGTTCGAACATGTGGAAGCTGTGCCTTGGGTGAGCATGGTGCCGGCCGCGCCTGCGCTGTATTGCATTGGCGGCCTGTACAGTGCAGTGAAGATTAGTCGGCACTGTGCATGGCTCTTGAGGCCGGACATTTTTACATTAGGTATCAGTTACCGCTAGATCAAAGCCGTGAAGCTTCATGAACAACCGCTCGTCGAACCATGAACCCCTGATGCCCGGCCTGGCCGCGCATTTCACCCGCTGATTCCTCGCAGTACTTCCCAGGCTTAGCGGACGAGCCTGGGCGCGATACGCCTGCCCGTCATTCGACCGTTCGTCGGTCGGGGCGGCGGCGCGCACGTCAAATCAGAGCAGCTGATGCAACAGGGGGCGCGACGTCATGTCACGCCCCTGTCGAGTTTCCTTGGATAAAAAGAACACGGGGTAGACCACTGATGGACGCAACATCCACATCGACTTCGGCAACGAAGTCGGAGCACGAGAGCAAGCTGGCGGCTTCGCTCAAATCACGCCACCTGACCATGATGTCGATCGCCGGGGTCATCGGCGGCGCACTGTTCGTCGGTTCCGGCAGCGTCATCCACAGCGCAGGTCCAGCCGCGGTACTGGCCTACCTGGCCGGTGGCATCCTGGTGGTGCTGGTCATGCGCATGCTTGGTGAAATGGCGACTTCCTCGCCGGACACCGGCTCCTTCTCCACCTACGCCGAGCGCGCCATCGGCCGCTGGGCCGGTTTCACCATCGGCTGGCTGTACTGGGGCTACTGGGTGATCCTGATGGCGTGGGAAGCCTACGTCGCCGGCAAGATCCTGCACGGCTGGTTCCCCTCGGTGAGCATCAACGAATTCGTGCTGATGGCGACCCTGGCGCTGATCTGCGTGAACTTCTTCAACGTCAAGCACTACGGCGAGTTCGAGTTCTGGTTCGCCCTGATCAAGGTGGTGGCGATCGTCTGCTTCCTGGTGGTCTGTGCGGCAGCGGTGATGAACCTGTGGCCGACCGGTGAAGTCAGCGGCATGGCCAACCTGACGGCCCATGGCGGCTTCATGCCGAACGGTATCGAGTCCGTTGTGGTAGCGATGCTCGGTGCGATGTTCGCCTTCCTCGGTGCGGAAATCGTCACCATCGCTGCGTCCGAGTCCAAGGACCCTGCAGGTCAGATCGTCAAGGCGACCAACTCCGTGGTGTGGCGCGTCTGCCTGTTCTACATCGGCTCGATCTTCCTGATCGTCTGCCTGGTGCCATGGAACGACCCGCTGATGGGCACCTCCGGCTACGGTTCGTACCGTCGTACCCTGGAACTGCTGGGCATCCCGGGTGCCGAGTTCGTGATGAACTTCGTGGTCCTGACCTCGGTCAGCAGCTGCCTGATCTCGGCCCACTACACCGCCTCACGCATGCTGTTCTCCCTGGCACAGCGTGGCGATGCGCCGAAGATCTTCAAGATGACCCGTGCCGGCACCGGCGTACCGGTCTTCGCGATCATCGGCTCGTGCTCGATCGCGATCTTCTGCGCCCTGATCAACTTCAGCGAAGCCCTGCGTCCGAAGGACGTGCTCGACACCCTGATGAACACCACCGGCATGATCGCCATGCTGGTGTACCTGGTGATCGCCTGCTCGCAACTGAAGATGCGTCGCAAGCTGGAAGCCGAAGGCAAGCAGATCCGCCTGAAGATGTGGCTGTTCCCGTGGCTGACCTACCTGAGCATCGTGTTCATCGTCGGCTGCCTGGTGACCATGGCATTCGTCGAGGAGTATCAGGTGCTGGTGGTTTCCACTGGTATCGCGGCGATCGTGGTCGCGCTGATCGGTGTGATCGTGCACCAGCGGGCCCTGAAACAGGCCGCTTGATCCCTCGGGGCCGCTTCGCGGCCCATCGCGGGCAACGCCCGCTCCCACAGGTATCGCGTACACCGCTGAACCTTGTGGGAGCGGGCGTTGCCCGCGATGAGGCCCTCAATGTTGCTTGGCCTTCCTGATCCGCAACAGGATCACCCCCAGAATCAACCCCACCACCGGCGCCAGCCCGACCAGGGCATCCTTCGGCGCGATATGCGCCCCCAGCGTATCCAGTCCCGCGTACAGCAACTTGAACAGACTCAGCAGGTAATAGGTGATCGCAATGATCGACAAGCCTTCCACCGCCCGCTGGATCTTGATCTGCGATTCCGCCCGGGCATTCAGGCTGCGCAGGATCTCCGCGTTCTGTTCTTCCATCTCCACCTGCACCCGCGCTTGCAACAGGTCGCCGAGGTTGGCCACGCCCTTGGCCAGGTGGTCCAGGCGCTGCTCGGTCGCCGCGCAATAGCGCACGGTGGGCTTGAAGCGTCGCTCGATGAAGATCCCCAACCGCTGGCAATCGTCCACATGTCCTTCGCGCAGTTCCGCCAGGCGCTCGAACACCAGTTGCGCATAGGCCTGGGTCGCACTGAAGCGATGCCGGCTCTTCACCGTGCTCGCCACCACCTGCCGTGACAGCTCGGCGATATCTTCCAGCAGCACCTTGGCCTGTACACCGCTGGCTCCGGCATTGCGCTCGGACAGGTTGACCAGGCTGCGGTCGAAGCCATCGAGCTGCGGGCCCAGGGCCTTGGCCGTGCTCAGGGCCAGGGAGGCCATCATGCGGTAGGTCTCGATCTCCAGCAGGCGGCGGATCATCCGCCCCAGGCGATAGGCATTGAGCCGGCGATTGACGAACAGCAGGCGGTTGTTGCCCTGCTCATCGAGACGGAAATCACTCCACACCACGGCATCGCCGCCACCCACGCTGGAGCCGCTGGGGTCCTTGAAGCCATAGCGCGCCAGTTGCAGGCCGTCCTCTTCACGCACCAGTACCTGCATGGCATTGATCATCTGTTCGCGGTACGGCGCGATGGCCTCGGCCAGGGCGGCGGGCAGCGCGCTCCAGTCCGGCGCGCTGTCGTTCGATGGAAGCACCAGGGTGAGGGTGAAGAATTCCGAGTGCCGCTCCCACTTGAACGGGCAGCCGTCGAAGCGGGTGATGCCCTGGACGGCGTCGGTGTCGGCCTGCGGGCAGCATCGGCGGAGCAGGGCGTCGCATTCGCGCTGGCCGCCGATGAAGGCAAGGTGGAAGACATGCGCCGGGGCGTCGAAGTACAGCGACGGGCGGGCGTGCAGCTCGTTGTGCAAGGCGGTGCGTTGCGGATGCATGGGGTCTGCCGTGTTGTTGTGATTGTTGTCGTAAAGAGGGAGACAACCACGGCAGACCGGCGGGTCACGTCCTGTGACCCGGGCGAAATGTCGCAGGTGGGATCAGGCGTTGTTCAACTGCGCGGCCGGGCGCTTGTGGCTGCGTCGGCGATACATCAGCAGCAGGAACAGGAACCAGAACGGCATCGCCAGTAGCGCCGCGCGGGTATCGGCCTCCAGGGCCAGCAGGGACAGCACGAACAGCAGGAAGGCCAGGGTCAGGCCCGCCATCGGCACCCCGCCCGGCATCTTGAACGTCGAGCGCTGGTGCGCCGCCGGATTGGCCCGGCGATAGGCGATATAGGCGGCGAGAATCATCGACCAGGTGAAGATCACCAGCACCGCCGACACTGTGGAGATCAGGGTGAACACGGTCATCACCTCGGGAATCACGAACAGCAGGGTCAGCCCCGCCAGCATGCAGATTCCCGAGAACAGCAGGCTGTACGCCGGCACGCTGAGCCGCGACAGGCGCCCGAAGATCGCCGGGGCGTTGTGCCGCTCGGCCAGGCCGAAGAGCATGCGGCAGCCGGAATACACGCCGCTGTTGGCCGAGGAGGCGGCCGAAGTGAGCACCACGAAATTGATCATCCCGGCTGCGGCGGGGAAGCCGGCGAGCAGGAACAGTTCCACGAACGGACTGCGGTTGGCCGGCACTTCGGCCCAGGACACCACGCTGATGATGCACACCAGGGCGAGGATGTAGAACAGCAGGATCCGCGCCGGAATGGTGTTGATCGCCTTGGGCAGGGTTCGCTCGGGGTTCTTCGCCTCGGCGGCAGTGGTGCCGATCAGCTCGGTGCCGGCGAAGGAGAACACGGCGATCTGGAAGCCGGCGAAGAAGCCGCTGAGGCCATGGGGGAAGATCGCTCCCGGCGTAGCCATGTGGCTCAGCGAAGCCTGCACGCCATTGGGCGAGGTGAAGGAGGTGGCGATCATCACCAGGGCGGTGAGGATCAGGGCGACGATGGCGATGATCTTGACGATGGCGAACCAGAACTCCACCTCGCCGAAGATCCGCACCGCCAGCAGGTTCAGGCCGAGCAGGAGGAACAGGCTGAAGAACGCCGGCATCCACGCCGGTACGTCCGGGTACCAGTACTGGAAGAACCCGGCGACCACCACCACGTCACCCACCACCGCGACGCTCCAGCTCAGCCAGTACGACCAGCTGAGGACGAAGCCGGCGCGCGGCCCGAGATAGGCGGCGACGATATCGGCGAACGACTTGAAGCGCAGGTCGCAGAGCAGCAGCTCGCCCATGGCGCGCATCACGAAGAACAGGAAGAAGCCGATGATGGCGTAGACCAGGATGATCGAGGTGCCGGCCAGGGCGATGATCTTGCCCGAGCCCATGAACAGCCCGGTGCCGATCGCGCCGCCGATTGAGATCAGCTGGATATGGCGGTTTTCCAGGGTGCGTTGCAGGTGGCCGGGGGCCTCCGGTTGCGCGGAAGACGGATGCATGGTCGAACCTCTCTTGTTGTTTTTGGCGGATCGCTGTGCCCCGCCGCGAGGGCGGGGCGGGTGTGCGTCAGGTATTGGCTTCGAAGCCTTGCAGGGTGTTCACCGCGTTGATGCCGATCTCGTCGACCATGTAGCCGCCTTCCATGACGAACAGGGTCGGCAGGCCGGCGCTGGCGATGCGCTGGCCCAGGCGCAGGAAATCCTCGCTGGTGAGCAGGAAGTGACTGATGGGGTCGTGCTCGAAGGTATCGACGCCCAGGGAGATGATCAGGAACTCCGGGCGGTAGGCGACGATGCGCTGCAGCGCCTGGTCCAGCGCCTGCTGGTAGTGGCTCCATGTCGTACCGCGGGGCAGCGGGTAGTTGGCGTTGCAGCCTTCGCCGGCACCGTTGCCGGTTTCCTCGGCGTAGCCGGAGAAGTACGGGTAGGAGACATGGGGATCGCCGTGGATCGAGGCGAAGAACACGTCCGGGCGGTCGTAGAAGATGTTCTGCGTGCCGTTGCCGTGATGGAAGTCGACATCGAGGATCGCCACCCGCTTCGCGCCCCGGGCCAGGCAGCGTTCGGCGGCGATGGCGGCGTTGTTCAGGTAGCAGTAGCCGCCCATGTATTCGCGGGCGGCGTGATGTCCCGGTGGCCGGCACAGGGCGAAGGCGCCGTGCTGGCCGGCGATCACCTGGTCCATGCCGGTCAGGGCGACGTCGGCGCTGGCGCGCACCGCGTCCCAGGTGCCGGCGGTGATCGGCGAGCCGGCGTCCATGGCGTAGAAACCCAGCTTGCCGTCGATGAAGCCCGGTTCCGGGGCGCTGGCCAGGTCGCGTACCGGCCAGACCAGGGGCAGGGCGTCGTGCTGCTTGCCGGTGGCGGCCCATTCACCCCAGGCATTCTCCAGGAAGCTCACGTAGCGCTCGCTGTGGGCGGCGACGTAGCAGGCGCGGTCATGTTGCTGTTCGGCGATCACCTCGCCGAGGCCGCTGGCGCGGACCCGGGCCAGAACGGTTTCGGCCCGTTGCGGTTTTTCGAACGACGGCGTCAGTGCGCCGTCCTTGAGCTCGGTGCCATGGTGCAGGCGGTGGCTGGAACTGAAAACGGTCAGCACACGGATGTCCTCTTGGGGTGTTGTTGTGAGGACGATTTTCGCGCTGAAGGCCGGAAATTGTTTTGCTTTATTGCTGGTGAATCCGGTTAAGTGAGCAAAATCATTTTCGCTAGGTGGGTTCATGAGCAAGGGCAGTGCTTTCGATTCTCTGGATGGTGTGGATCGCACCTTGCTGGGCCTGTTGCAGGAGGACGGCACCCTGTCCAGCGCGGCCCTGGGCGAGCGCCTGTCGATGTCGGTGACGCCGTGCTGGCGGCGGCGCAAGCGCCTGGAGGAGATGGGCATCATCCGTGACTACCAGGCCAACCTTGACCGGCGCAAATTGGGTTATGACGTGCTGGCGTTCGCCCAGGTGCGCTTCGGCAATGTCTCGGACAATGCCCCGGACGAGTTCGAACGGGCGATCCTCGGCCTGCCGCAGGTGCTGACCTGCCACAAGATCACCGGCGAGGCGGACTACATGCTGACGGTGGTGGCGACGGACCTGGAGAGTTATGGGCGGTTTGTCGAGGAGGTGCTGCGGCGCCAGCCGGGGATTGCCTCGATCCAGTCGAGTCTGGCGTTGCGCGAGCTGAAGGCGGTCACCCGCCTTCCAGTGCCGCAGTGACCCTGTGGGAGCGAGCGTTCTACGACGGCTGCGCCGCCGTTCGCGACGGTTCGGCGCCCCGACAAGCTCGCTCCCACAGGAGGGCGATGTCCCACCACGGAACCTTCATGGCAGCGCCGTTGCCTTACGTTGCCGCGAGTGATTTTCATTCGAGCCTCTCGCCAGCTTTTGTCTAAGCTCTACAACCGATTTCTCCGCGATATAAGGAACGTGTCTCATGAAAAAGTGGATTGCCCTGTCAGTTGCCCTGTGTGCCAGCGCCGCCGTGCATGCCGCCGATTCGCTCAAGGTCGAACTCAAGGAAGCCACCGCCCAGGGCGAGGGCAAGAGCGTCGGTTTTGTCACCATCACCGAAAGCAAGTACGGGGCAGTGTTCACCCCCGAACTGAGCGGCCTGGCTGCGGGCGTGCATGGTTTCCACGTCCACGCCAACCCGAGCTGCGCGCCCACCGAGGCCGATGGCAAGCCGGTGCCGGCGGGTGGTGCCGGTGGCCACTGGGATCCGCAGAACACCGGCAAGCACAGCTTCCCGTGGGATGACGCCGGCCACATGGGCGACCTGCCGGCGCTGCTGGTGACCGCCGACGGCAAGGCCGGGCAGCCGGTGCTGGCGCCGAAGATCAAGAGCCTGGACGAGCTGAAAGGCCATGCGCTGATGATCCATGTCGGCGGCGACAACCATTCCGATCATCCGGCACCGCTGGGTGGCGGCGCGGCGCGGTTTGCCTGTGGGGTGATCAAGTAAGCCCGGTCTGAACCTGAAAAATCCCGGTCATCTGGCCGGGATTTTTGTTTTGATCATTCTGGCCTCATCGCTGGCTTGCCAGCGATGAGGCCCTCAAGTCCAACGCCGATTCAGGCCACTGCCAGTCGTCTCCCCGGCACTGCCTCCAGCAACTCCCGGGTATACGCCGCCTGCGGCTGCTCCAGCACCTGTCGCGCCTCTCCCTGTTCCACCACCTGCCCCTGCTTCAACACCACCACCTGGTGCGCCAGGCTCGCTACCACTGCCAGGTCATGGGACACCAGCACATAGGCCACGCCCAGCTCCGCCTGCAGTTCCCGCAGCAGGTCGAGTATCTGCGCCTGCACCGACACATCCAGCGCCGATACCGGCTCGTCCAGCAACAGCAGGTCCGGCTGCAAGGCCAGGGCCCGGGCGATCGCCACGCGCTGGCGCTGGCCACCGGACAATTCCCGCGGCAAGCGGTCCAGGTAACTCGCCGGCAACTGCACCTGCTCCATCAACCGCCGTGCGGCCTGCTCCAGCTCACGCCCCTTGAGCAACCCGAACGACACCAGCGGCTCGACCACGCTCTGGTAGATGCTGAACCGCGGATCGAGGGCAGCGAAGGGGTTCTGCTGCACCAGTTGCATGCGCTGGCGCAGCGGTCTGAACTGTTTCCAGCTGAGCTTGCCGATATCCTGGCCGGCAAACCGCACCTGTCCGCTGCTGGGCTGCTCCAGGCCGAGGGCGATACGCAGGCTGGTGCTCTTGCCCGAGCCGGATTCGCCGACGATGGCCAGGGTCTGACCGGGATAGACGGCCAGGCTGAGGTCGTGCAGGGCCCGGAAACTGCGGCCCTGGGGCAGGCTGAACACCTTGCCAACGCCGTCGAAGCTGAGCAGCGGCTTGCGCCCGGCAATGTCCACCGGCAACGGTCGCGGCGTCTCGCCAAACGCCGGCGCGGCGGCCAGCAGGTCGCGGGTGTAGGTATGGGCGGGCGCCGACAACACCTCCCGCGCCACGCCGCTTTCCACCACCTCGCCCTGGCGCATCACCAGCACCCGGTCGGCGCGGTCGGCGGCCACGCCCAGGTCATGGGTGATGATGACCAGGGCGATGCCCCGGGCCTTCACCAGTTGCTCCAGGTGGTCGAGGATGCGTTTCTGCACCGTCACGTCGAGGGCGCTGGTGGGCTCGTCGGCGATGATCAGTTGCGGCTCGCCGGCCAGGGCGATGGCGATCAGCACGCGCTGGCGCATGCCGCCGGAGAGCTCGTGGGGATACTGTGCGGCGCGCAGGACCGGGTCGTCGATACCGACCTGCTCCAGCAGTTCCACCACATCGGCATCCAGCCCCGGGTAACGCTTGCCATGGCGCAGCACCAGGCTTTCGCCGATCTGCTTGCCGATGCTCAGGGTCGGGTTGAGACTGACCATCGGATCCTGCGGCACCAGGCCGACTACCCGCCCACGCAGGTGCTGCTTGGCCCGCTCGCTGGCATGACTGATGTCCTGC
Source organism: Pseudomonas sp. Con_6 (assembly GCF_059379395.1). Classification (NCBI taxonomy): domain Bacteria; kingdom Pseudomonadati; phylum Pseudomonadota; class Gammaproteobacteria; order Pseudomonadales; family Pseudomonadaceae; genus Pseudomonas; species Pseudomonas sp. Con_6. The sequence continues at coordinate 2,719,164 of NZ_CM182011.1, forward strand.
CCGGCGACGGCCAGGCGGCCACCGTCGATCCGCGCCGTCACTGGCAGCAGGCCGAGCAAGGCGCTGGCGAGGGTGGTCTTGCCCGAGCCGGATTCGCCGACGATGGCCAGGGTTTCGCCGGGTTCGAGATGAAAGCTGACGCCGCGCACCGCCTCGGTCACGCGGCCGCCGCTGTGGTAGCTGACCCGCAGGTCCTGGACATCGATCAGGCGGCTCATCGTTGCACCTCTTCGACAGTCCGGGCGATATGGTTGAGGCTGAACACCACCAGCACCAGGAACAGCCCCGGCAGCAGCGAGACCCAGGGCGCGGTGATCAGGAAGTGCCGACCGTTGGCGATCAGCGTGCCCCATTCCGCCGCGGGCGGTGCGGCGCCAAAGCCGAGGAAGCTGAGGCCGGCGGTGGCGAGGATCGCCGCGCCCACATCCAGAGTGGCGAGCACCGCCACCGGACCCCAGGCATTGGGCAGCACATGGCGCAGCAGGGTGCGGCCCCAACTGGCGCCGCCCAGTCGCGCGGCCTCGACATAGGGCAGGGTTTTGATGCGCAGCACTTCGGCGCGGGTGGTGCGGGCGAACCCGGGAATGATGCCGACGCCCACCGCAATGGCCACCGGGATGGTGCCGAAGCCGATGGCGGTGACGATGGCCAGGGCCAGCAACAGACCGGGCAGGGCGAGCAGCACATCCACCAGGCGCATGATCACCGCATCCACGCGACCACCGACAAAGCCCGAGACGATGCCCAGGCCAAGCCCGCTGACCAGCGCCAGGCCCACCGCGAGCAAGGCGGCTTCCACCGACAGGCGCGCGCCGTACAGGACGCGGGTGTAAAGGTCGCGGCCCAGTTCGTCGGTGCCGAACCAGTGCGTCAGGCTGGGCGGCAAGAGTTTCGCCGAGGGCTGCGTGGCGTAGGGATCGATCAGAGTGAACAGCCCCGGCGCCAGCGCGGCGACCAGGGTGAACAGCACCAGCAGCAGGGCGATCACGAAACCGGGCCGGCGCAGCAGCGGCGCGGCCTGGTCGAGCAGGCGTTGCAGGCGGCGGCGCGGGCGCCACGCGTCGCTGGCGGGCAGGGCACGGGCAAGACGGCGGTGCAGGACGGTCATCTCAGGTCACCTTGGGCGCATGGGTGATGCGCGGGTCGAGGATCGGATAGAGCAGGTCCACCAGCAGGTTGACCAGCACGAAGGCGGCGGCGGACACCGTGACCACCGCCAGCACCAGGGGAATGTCCTGGCGCAGCACGGCTTCCTGGACCAGGCGGCCGACGCCGTTGCGGGCGAAGATGGTTTCCACCAGCACCGCGCCGGACACCGTGTTGCCCACTTGCAGGCCGACCAGGGTCAGCAGCGGCAGGGCGGCATTGCGAAAGGCATGGCGTGCCTGGACCTGGGCACGGCTCAGGCCCTTGGCCCAGGCGGTGGCGATATAGGGCTCGCGCCACACGTCCTGGAAACCCCGTTGCAGCACTTGGGCGTATACCGCGGCGCTGGGGATGGCCAGGGTCACCGCTGGCAGCACCAGGCTGTCGAAGCCGACGCTGCCGGTGGCCGGGAACCAGCCCAGGCCGAAGGCGAACACCTGGATCAGCAGCAGCCCCATCCAGAACACCGGCACGGCAAAGCCCAGGGCCGGCAGGCGGGCGAGGAACACCTTGAGTGGCTGCCAGCGCACGTAGGCGGCCAGGTAGGCCAGGCCGACCCCGCCAATCAGCGACAGGCCGATGGCCAGCCCGGCCAGGCTCAGGGTCTGCGGCAGGCGCTCGGCGAGGATCTCGGTCACCGGGCGGTTCAGGGTCAGCGACTGGCCGAGATCACCCTGCAACACGCCGAGCAGCAGATCGACGTAGCGCTCGATCAGGCCCTGGTCGAGCCCGTAGTAGGTCCGCGCCTTGGCCAGTTGCTCCGGCGACAACGCGTCGATCTCCATGCCCGAGGCGCTGAGCATGATGCTCAGCGGGTCCCCCGGCAGCAGGTAGAGGATGAAGTAGGTGATGCTGTACGCGCCCCACAGCACCAGCGCGGCCTGGGCGAGGCGGCCGAGCAGGTAGCGGCTCATGGCTTGACCTCGATGTCGTTGAGGAAGGCGAAGCCTTCGGCGCTCCAGCGGAAGTTCTGCACCCGTGGCGAAGTCGCCGCCTGCCACACCCGCTCGTACACCGGGATCGCCGAGCCCTGGTCGATCAGCAGGTCCTGCAGCTGGCCATAGGCGTTGGCGCGCTGCTCGGGCGTGGTGGCGGTCAGGCCGGCGTCGAACAGGTCCTGGGCCACAGGCAGCACCGCCGGGGCGTAGGTATTGGTGGCCAGGGTCGAACTGTTGGCGCTGCGCGGATCGAGGATGGTCTGCAGGACGATCGGGTCGGCGCGGGTCATGTAGGTGTAGGTCAGGTCGTAGTTGCCGGCGGCGTTGCCCGCGGCCCACTCGGCGGTGGTCTGCACCCGTAGCTTGAGGTCGATGCCGACCTTGCGCAGTTGGTCCTGGATCAGTACGTCACCGGGGGTTTCCTTGCCGGCCAGGCTGTAGACCAGAGTCAGGCGCTTGCCGTCCTTGTAGCGGTAGTTGTCCGGACCGAGGGTCCAGCCGGCGCTGTCCAGCAACTGCGCCGCGCCTTGCGGATCGTAGGCGAGCTTGTCGCCCTGACTGCGGAAGTACGGAGTGGTGACGTCGTACACCCCGTCGACCACCGGGAATTCGGCGCTATATACCGTGCTGGCATAGCTCTTGCGGTCGATGGCCTTCTGCACGGCCAGGCGCACCTGGTGGTCGGCGAGGATGCGCTGGTTGCGGGTGTTGGGGTACAGGTTCCAGGCTGGTCCCGGCAGGGAGCGGCTCTGGATGGTCGCGGCATTGCGCTGGAACAGCTGCAGGTCGACTTCCGAGAACGGCACCCGCGGCCACAGGATATCTACCTTGCCCTGCAGGAACAGGCCGTTGCGCACGCTTTCCTCGGGCACGTAGCTGACCTCGATGGCCGCCAGGTGCGCCTCGCCCTTGTTCTGCACGTTGGCCGAGGCCCAGGCATAGCCTTCGCGACGCACCAGGCGCAGGCCGCTTTCCGGGGTGTAGTGGTCGATCTTGAACGGTCCGGTGCCGATCACCGCGCCGAGGGAACGCTCCTTGGCACTCTTGCGGTAGGACTCGGGGGCGAGGATCGACAGGTTGGTGGTGGAGGTGGCCTGGAGGAAGCCCGCGTTGGGTTTGCTCAGCACCAGCTTGATGGTGTACGGATCGAGGATCTCGGCATGATCGTAGCCGGCCAGGTAGGTGGCGCCGAAGGCGCTGGGCAGTTCGGTGGCGAAGGCCTTGTTGCTGTCGAAGGCGGTCTTCACTGCCTGGGCATTGAACACCTCGCCGTTGCTGAAGGTCACGCCCTGACGCAGGTGGAAGGTGTATTCGCGGGCGTCGGGGCTGATCTCCCAGCTTTGCGCCAGCCAGGGAATGATCTGGCCGCTCTGCGGGTCCTGGTCGGTCAGGGCCTCGACCACGTTGCGCAGGACCACCCGGTGCTCGATCCAGTAGACCTGGAACGGGTCGATGCTGACCAGTTGGGTGTTGTCGCTGAAGAAGGCGATCTTCAGTGTGCTGGCGGCCTGGGCGTCAGCCTGGCCGGGCTTGCAGCCGCCAAGGGTCAGGCCCAGGGCCAGCAGGATGGCCGTGCTGGCCAGGGTTCGTTGCAGTCGCATGGGCGGGTCCTCGTCGAGGGCCGCACCGCATCCCGGCGGTGCGGCCGGATGGGCTTAGAAGTCGTAGGCGATCTTGCTGTACCAGTAGCCACCACCAGGGTGGAACGGCGGGTTGCCGTAGGGCGCCAGGCCCAGCGCGCTGTACACCGCGTGCTTGTCGGGACGTACGTCGAACAGGTTGGTGGCGCCGACACTGACCGTCAGTTGGTCGAAGAAGGTGTAGGCGATGTCCAGGTCGGTGATCCACTTGGCGCCGAAGCTGCGGTCGCCGCTGGGGTTGACCGCGAGGGTCTTGACGCTGCCGTAGCGGGTGGTTTGCAGATTGATGGCGAGGTCATCGACCTTCCAGTTTGCGCCGAGGATCCACTTGGTCTCGGGGCTGGCCACGGTCAGGTCGCCCTCGCGGTCCCGGCCCACCAGGGTGATTCCGGAGCCGGCCAGCGAGGCGGGGGTATCGCGTACGTCCTGGATGCTGGTCTTGTTCCAGTTGAACGCCAGGCTCCAGCGCACGTCACCCCAGGCACCGAAATCGGTGCTGTGGTCGGCGACGATGTCCAGGCCCTTGGTCCGCGTGTCATAAGCGTTGGTGTAGTAGTTGACCCAGGTCCCGGGGGCGACGCCCTGGCTTTGCAGGATGCTGGTAATCACCCCGTTGCCTTGGTCGTAGATATTGCTGGTGAGGGTGATGCGGTCGTCGATGTCGATCAGGTAGGCGTCGGCGGTGATGCTGGTGCGCGGCGCGGGTTGCCAGGTCAGGCCGAGGCCGAGGTTGCGTGACTTCTCCGGCTTGAGCTTGTCGCCGCCGAGGGCCGCAGCCAGGCTGCTGTCGGATGGGGTCAGGCGGGTGACGGCCGGGACCACGTTGCCGTTGACGTCGGTGGCGACCCGGTTGTCCGCCACGGTGTAGCCGATCTGGGTCAGCGACGGGGCGCGGAAACCGGTGCCGACGGTGCCGCGCACGGCCACTTCATCGGTCAGCTCGTAGCGGGAATTGAGCTTGAGGCCGAAGGTGTTGCCGGAGTCGTCGTCGTAGTGCTCGACGCGCCCGGCCAGGTCGAGGAACCAGCGCTCGGTGAGGTCGAAGCCGAGGTCCAGGTAGGCGGCGTAGTTGTTGCGGATCAGGCTGACTTCGTCTTCCGGGCGCAGGGTCACGGCGGCCTGGGCCCCGGACGCGGCGGGGTAGCTCCCGGTGATGTAGGCCTCGCGCTCGCCGGCGAAGGTGCTGAAGCGCTCCCAGCGGTGTTCCAGGCCGGCCGAGACCTGTACCGGCGAGGTCAGGCCGAACAGGCTGTCGTAGCGTCGGGTCAGGTCGAAGTTGTTGACCCACTGCTCGAAGCGGAAGGTCGCCAGGTTGTCGAATTTGGTCGGTGTCGCCGTACCCAGCGACGGGTTGATGTTGAAGTCGCTGGAGTGGTGGATGTTGTTGCGCCCGTAGGTGGTGCTCAGGTCCCAGTGCCAGTCGGCGCGTTCGCCCTTGCCGCCGAAGAGGAACTGGTAGTCGCGGTCCTTGATGTTGTTCAGCGGGTAGTAGCCGTCGGGAAACAGCTCGGGGACCGCCGCGGTGCCGGTGGGCAGGCGGAAGTAGTTGTAGGCCTCGGCGTCGCGTTCGCCGTAGGTGGCGTAGGAGTAGAGGGTGAGGGCGTCCAGCGGCAGCTCGGCATTGTAGGCGACATTGAAGGCCTTGATCTGCGGGTCGCCGTTCTTGATCGCGACGCGGTCCCAGGCCGCCTGCTTGGCCGGGTCGGCAAAGGCGCGCACGCTGCTGTCGGCCTTGTCGTTCCACTGCGCGGTGCCGCGCTTGCGGGCGTCGGCAGAAAGGTGCAGGAAGCCGCTTTCACCGAGCTTGAAGCCCTGGTCCCCCGCGACCTTGATGGTTTCGCCCTGGCCGGAATAGAGCTGGCCGTAGCTGCTTTCGACATGCCCGCCGGAGTTCGTGGACTTGAGGATGATATTGATCACCCCGGCCACCGCATCGGAGCCGTACTGGGCGGCGGCGCTGTCCTTGAGTACTTCGATATGGTCGACGGCGCTGACCGGGATCAGGTCGATGTCTACCGCGTTGGCGCCGCTGTTGTCGATATTGCCGCGCTGGCCGACGGCGCCGTTGTGGCGACGTTTGCCGTTGACCAGCACCAGGGTGTAGGCCGGGCCCAGGCTGCGGTTGCTCAGGGGACGGGTGACCGAATTGTAGCCGGCGATGTTGGTACCGAAGTTGAACGACGGCAGCAGGCGCGAGATGGCTTCGGAGAGCTCGGCGCGACCGGTCTTGAGCAACTGATCGCTGTTGATCACATCGATGGGGGCCGGGCTGTCGGCCACCGTGCGTTCCTGGCCGCGCACGCCGGTGGAGATCACGGTGACGGTGTCCAGGTGAGTGTCGCCGCTGGCGGCCTGGGCGGAGGGCGCGAGGCCGGCGAAAAGCAGGGCGGTGGTCAGGGCACTGAAAGGCAAGTGTCGGGGCATGCGGGCTTGGTCCATCGAAGCTGGCACTGGCCCGGGGTGTGGGTACAGAGGGATCGCCTGGTCTTTTTGAGAGGGTGACGAGATCGTCTGGGGTTGATCTTATTTTTATAAGAATTTCATTGGAAATTCTTTTTTGGAATATTAATATTATTCTTTTTATAAATGTTATTTGATTTGAATATGCATTTTTCTGATTTTATCTCGTGATTTCATGAGCGGCACAAACCCCTGTAGGAGCGGATTTATCCGCGATCGGGCGCGAAGCGGCCGTAAACCCTGAGTCCCCGGTGTGTCAGATAAACACGGGACTCAGGTTCTACGGCCGCTTCGCGCCCGATCGCGGATGAATCCGCTCCTACAGTGGGAGAGAGGCGTCTGTGAGTCAGATCACGAAGAACCCATGGGTACCATCCCGGCGCAACTGCTCCACCAGCCCGAACTCCCAATCCAGGTACCCCTGCATCGCCTCCCGGGGATTGTCCGTCCCTTCATAAGGCCGGCGATAACGGTCGCTGCGCGGCACCGCCAGGTGCGTTTCGCCATGCTCCAGCGCACGTCCCTCGGCAATCCAGCGCCCGGTCCCACCCTCCAGCAGGAACACCGGCTTGCGCGTCAGCGCCTGCAGGTCCACGGCGGCGAAGCGCGCCAGCAGGCTGCTGCCGCAGGTCACCACGTAGCGCTCGGTCACCGGCAGCTTCTCCAGCGCCTGGGCCAGTTGCGCGCGGATCGCCCAGTGCGCGCCGGGGATATGCCGCTGCACATAGTTGGCGCTGGTGGTGAAGTCCAGCAGCACGGTGTCGCCGGCGTCCAGCCACTGCTGCAATTGCCCGCCATCGATCGCTGGCGGCTGTGGCAGCTCCGGCAACGCCGGCTGCCAGTCGCCGCTTTCGCTGAAGTCCTTGCTGTTCAGGCCATCGAGCACCGCTACCTGCCAGCCCATCTGCGCCAGCCACGACCCGCTCATGTTGGCGCGCACGCCGTCGTCGTCCACCAGCACGATCCGCGCACCGCGGACACTGGCGTTGTGATCGGTTTCCTGCACCAGTTGCCCGCCCGGGGTCGAGCGGCTGCCGGGGAGGTGGCCGCGGGCATATTCCTCGGGAGTGCGCACGTCGAACAGGTAGGTGGTGCGCCGGGTTTCGCTCTGCCAGGCCGTCAGGCCAGCCTTGGTAATCCGCACCACGCCGGCCTTGTCTGCTACCGCGCGGGCGCGGCGGGCGGCATCGTTGCGCGTAGCGGCGTCGACCTCGGCGAAGCGCTGCGATTGTCCATGGGCCAGGGTCTGCCCGGCCAGGGTCCAGCCGATGGTGCCGTTGCGCAGGGCGGACACCGGGTTGGGAATCCCGGCATTCACCAGCGACTGGGTGCCGATGATGCTGCGGGTGCGGCCTGCGCAATTGACGATGACCCGGGTCGCCGGGTCCGGGGCCAGTTCGGCGACCCGTAGCACCAGTTCCGCCCCCGGCACGCTGATGCCGCCGGGGATGCTCATGGTCTGGTATTCGTCGAAGCGGCGCGCATCCAGCACCACCACGTCGGCCTTGTCGTCCAATAACTGCTGGACCTCCTCGGCCGCCAGCGACGGCGTGTGGCGCAGCGATTCCACCAGTTCGCCAAAGGCCTTGCTCGGCACGTTGACGTCACGGAACAGCTCGCCGCCGGCCTCGCGCCAGCCGGCCAGGCCGCCTTCGAGCAGGGCCACGTCGCTGTAGCCCAGGGCGCGCAGACGTTCGGCAGCGACGGCAGCCAGACCCTCGCCATCGTCATAGACGGTCACCGGCGTATCCCGGCGCGGTACCCGGGGGTAGATCTCGATTTCCAGCTTCGACAGGGGAATGTTGGCGGCGAACAGCGGGTGCTCCAGGGCGAAGGGCGCTTCCTCGCGGACATCGATCAGGGCCAGTTCATGTTTGTCCAGCAGGTGCTGGCGCAGCTCGGCGTAGGAACGGGTGCTCATGGGGCAGGATTCTCTTTGGACAGGTCCCAGATATTGGGCAGGCGGGTATTGGAGTAGCCGGAGATGAAGGGTTTTTCAGTGCCATCGGCGAGGAACACTGCACGCTTCACTGCGCCGATGTTGGCGCCATACACATGGATGCTGATGGACACGCGATCATCGAAGGCATTGCTGACCTGATGCACGTCGCCGATACGGGGCGATACCGCTTCCACATGTCCCGGCTCCAGGCGCACCGGGTTGCCGGCCGGCACCAGGGCGCCGCCTTCGGTACGGGCGAAGCCCTGCGAGTACTCGGCACCGCGCAACATGCCGATCAGGCCCCAGACCCGGTGGTCGTGGATCGGGGTCTGCTGTCCCGGTCCCCAGACGAAGCTGACCACCGAGAAGCGCTGGCGCGAATCGGCATGCAGGAGAAACTGCTGGTAGCGGGTCGGATCGGGTTGGGCCAGTTCCTCTGGCAGCCAGTCGTCATGGGCGACCAGTTGCTGCAACAGGTTCTGGCCGCGGTCGAGGATGGCGGCCTCGTCCTGCTCGTGGTCGAGCAGTTCGGCAAGGTCGCCGATGAACCGGCGAAGGCGGTCCAGGCGGAGCGGTTGGGTCATGGTGATCAGACTCGGCTGCGGTTTTCCATGACCCTAGCAATGGCTGGATGATTCTCAAAATTCAATTTGTGCATAAGCTAATATGCGCAAATTGAATTTTAAGCCGCCGAATTGACTGCCTTGGCGATGTCGCGCCGGTCAGGCCGGAACCATTGCTTCCTGCGGCAGCAAGAATTCCGCCATGCGCGCGCTACGTGCCAGCCGCTGTTGCGGGGATTCTTCGCTGTGCAGCAACGACTGGCTGATCTGGTAGGCATAGATCAGGTAAGCCCGATCCCGTGCTTCCTCCGGCGGCGTCCCGGTCTGGAGCAGCAGGCCCTCGATGTAGTTCAGGCGATGCCTGTCCACCTCATCGATGGCCTGGCGGGCCTGCGGATCGCGCCGCGCCCAGGCACGGACGCCCAGTTCAATAGCGGCTGCCTCTTTCGCCGACGGGCTTTGTGCCGGCAGTTCCAGCAAGCGCTGCAACTGCTTCAAGGGTGAGCTGTGGGCCTTGCGCAGGCTGAGGATCACCTCCTCGGTGGCACGGGCGCGCCAGTTGCCGAGGATGCCCTCGAGCAGTTCGCCGCGGCTCTTGAAGTGGTAGTAGAAACTGCCGCGGGTGATCTTCAGTTCCTTGGCCAGGGTATCGACCCGCACAGCGTCGACGCCGCTGCTGACCAGCACGTGTTGGGCTGCGTGAATCCAGTCTTCGCGGGTGAGGTTGGGGCGTGATGACATCGTGTAGGGACCTTTTCATCGAGCGGCCCGGACGATCATCTGTCGGACTCACCGTGGTTTTCCTGAAATACACAGCTGTAGGTCGAGCCCCATTATTGTCCACGCTTTGCAGTACTTTTCCTTGACGCACGTCAAGGTCGTTTTGCGTAAGGGCGTACAGAATTGTATGTGGGGCGAAATGCAAGAAAGGGCACGATCAGGGTGCGATTGCAGTTTGCCATCATTTTGCGATTAACCTACAATATTTGTGGTTTTTTCAGGCGCACCGCCAACCCAGAAAACTTAAGGAAACGCTCGATGCGGGTCAGAAATCTCTCCATTGGTGCCAGGGCCGGCTTCGCCTTTGCAATCCTGGCGGTGCTCGTACTGCTGTTGGGTGGCGTCGCGATCTTCGAAGCCGAGAAAATGGATTCGTCGACCAAAAGGATCACCGGCTACTGGCAACCCGGCAGTCATGCCCTGGCCGAAGTCGGCCTGGCCCTGGGCCGCGTCCGTGCCTTGACCTTGCGTTCGATCCTGCAGCGCGATCCCCAGGAGCGCCAACGCACCCTGTCCCTGATCCGCGAGCGCCAGGACGAGATCGCCAGCAACCTCAAGTCCTATCAGGACGGTATGGACAGCCCGCGCAATCGCGAACTGTTCGAGGCGTTCACCAACGCCTATGGGCAGTACGCCGTGGAGCAGGGCAAACTCCTCGAGGCCGTGCGCGCCGACCGTCCGGACGAAGCCACCGACCTGCTCAACGGTCCGATCGTGGCCCATGCCGACAACATGATGAACGACCTGAGCAACCTGATCCGCTACAACTACGACGGCCTGCTGGAGTCGGGCAAGGTCAGCGGCGAGGCTTATGACCGTGCGGTGGTGATCATGGCCGTGACGCTGGTGGTGATCTTGTTGGCGATGATTGCCATCGCTGCAGTATTGACCCGCAGCATCGTCCTGCCCCTGCACGAAGCGGTGGTGGTCGCCGACCGTGTGTCCCATGGCGACCTGACCCAGGACATCAAGGTGGTCGGCAAGGACGAGCCGGCGCTGCTGCTGGAGTCCATGCGCACCATGCAGGAACGCCTGCGCACCACCATCAAGCAGATCGCCGAATCTTCCGACCGCCTGGCCTCGGCCTCGGAAGAACTTCATGCGGTGACCGACGACACCAGCCGCGGCCTGCTGCAACAGAGCGCCGAGATCGAGCAGGCGGCCACTGCAGTGAACGAAATGACTGCCGCCGTCGAGGAAGTCGCCAGCAACGCCGTGACCACCTCCGATGCCTCGCGCCGCGCCGACGACACCACCCAGCATGGCCGCGCCCAGGTCGACCAGGCGCTGGCCTCGATCCAGAGCCTGGTCAGCGATGTCGGTGACACCGCCCAGGAAGTCGAGGACCTGGCCAACCATGTCAACGACATCAGCCGCGTGCTCGATGTAATCGGCTCCATCGCCGACCAGACCAACCTGCTGGCGCTCAATGCCGCCATCGAGGCCGCCCGTGCGGGCGAGGCGGGCCGTGGCTTCGCCGTGGTCGCCGACGAAGTGCGCGCCCTGGCCCACCGTACCCAGCAGTCCACCGAGGAAATCGAGCAGATGATCGGCGGCGTTCAGGCCGGCACCCACCGCGCGGTGAGCACCATGCACAGCAGCCAGAGCCAGGCCAGCCAGACCCTGGTGGTGGCCCAGGCTGCGGACGAAGCGCTGAAGGTCATCGCCGAGGCCATCGCTGCGATCAACGAGCGCAACCTGGTGATTGCCAGTGCCTCTGAAGAACAGGCTTCGGTGGCGCGGGAGGTAGACCGCAATCTGGTCAACATCCGCGACCTGTCGATGCAGACCTCGGCCGGGGCCAACCAGACCAATGCGGCGAGCCAGGACCTGTCGCGGCTGGCGGTGGAACTGAACGTGATGATTTCCAAGTTCAAGGTGTGACCAAGGGGTGTGTCGCTCGACAGGAAGTGCTACCAGACCGTCGGTACTTCGACTTATGGCAACTCGTATGGTGATCCGCGCAACTGCATGATCACGGCGCCACCTATCGAGTTGATCCTGAGTCCCGAGTTTGCCTGACACACCTTGCATTCAGGTTTCATGGCCGCTTCGCGCCCATTCGCGAGCAAGCCCGCTCCCGCGAGGTCCGCGTGCACCGCAGAACCTGTGGGAGCGGGCGTTGCCCGCGATAGCGGTGGAACAGGCACCGCCTCAGTCAGTGGTCACAGCGCTGGCCATCCACCAACCGCTGGATCCCCAGCGGATTGCCATCGCGCAACGCTTCCGGCAACAACGCATCCGGATAATTCTGGAAGCACACCGGCCGCAGGAAGCGGTCGATCGCCAGGGTCCCCACCGAGGTCCCGCGGCTGTCCGAGGTCGCCGGATAGGGGCCGCCATGCACCATGGCATCGCACACCTCGACCCCGGTCGGGTAGCCATTGATCAGCACCCGGCCCACCTTTTCCTGCAGCAGCTCGCTCAACCATGCTTGCTCCAGCAGTTCCTGCGGTTCACCGATCAGGGTTGCCGTCAACTGGCCGCGCAGCGCCTGCACGGCATTCCGCAGTTGCGCCAGGTCATCGACCTGAACCAGCACGGTAGCCGGGCCGAACACCTCTTCCTGCAACAGCTCGTCCCCCTCCAGCAACAGCCGCACATCCGCCTCGAACAACTGCGCCTGGGCCTGTCCCTCGCCTTGCGCGGCGCCGGCCAGATGACGCACGCCGGGATGCCCGTGCAGATGCTCCAGGCCCTTGCGGTAGCTGGCCAGTGTCCCGGCATTGAGCATGGTCTGCGCCGGCTGGTCGGCCATCCGTGCCTTGAACTGCTCGATGAAATCGTCGAGCTCCGCCGAGCGCAGGCCGATGATCAGGCCCGGATTGGTACAGAACTGGCCGCACCCCTGGGTCACCGATCCGCTCAGTTCACGGGCGATGGTCTCGCCACGACTGCGCAGTGCGTCGGGTAACAGGATCACCGGGTTGATGCTGGACATCTCGGCGAACACCGGGATCGGCTGCGGCCGCTCCGCCGCCATCCGGCACAGGGCATTGCCACCGCGCAGCGAGCCGGTGAAGCCCACCGCCTGGATCGCCGGATGCTTTACCAGCCATTCGCCGACGCCACCGCCATAGACCATGTTGAACACCCCGGCCGGCATGCCGCTGCGTTCGGCCGCCCGCTGGATCGCGTCGGCCACGGCCTCGGCGGTGGCCATATGGCCGCTGTGCGCCTTGACCACCACCGGGCAGCCGGCGGCCAGCGCGGCCGCGGTATCGCCGCCGGCAGTGGAGAAGGCCAGGGGGAAGTTGCTGGCACCGAACACGGCGACCGGACCGATGCCGATGCGCATCTGGCGCAGGTCGACCCGCGGCAGCGGCTGGCGCTCGGGCAGGGCACGGTCGATGCGCGCGCCGAGGAAATCACCACGGCGCAGCACCTGGGCGAACAGGCGCATCTGCCCGCTGGTGCGGCTACGCTCGCCCTGGATGCGCCCGGCGGGCAGGGCAGTCTCGCGACAGACGGTGGCGACGAAATCATCGCCCAGGGCGTCCAGCTCATCAGCGATGGCGTCGAGGAACACGGCGCGCCGTTCCGGCGCCAGGTTGCGCAAGGCCGGGAAGGCCGCTGCGGCCGCACGTGCCGCGGCATCGACCTCCGCTTCGGTAGCCTGGAAGAACTCGCCCGGCAGCGCCTCGCCGGTGCTGGCGTCGAGGCTGTGCAGGCGCGTCTCGCCTTGGGCAGAGCGCTGGCCGCCGATGTAGTTGTGGCCGAAAGTCATGGGGTTCTCCTGTATCGGACAAGACGGAAAATCAGGTGATCGCACCGATCTGCCACGGCACGAACTCGTTCTGCCCGTAGCCGTGCTGCTCGCTCTTGCTGCGCTCGCCCGAGGCGATGCGCAGCATCAGGCGGTAGATGTGCTCGCCGCGTTCCTCGATGGTCATGCTGCCGTCGGCGATGCCGCCGCAGTTGACGTCCATGTCCTCTTCCTGGGTTTCCCACAGGCGGGTGTTGGTCGCCAGCTTGATCGACGGCGAGGGTGCGCAGCCATAGGCCGAGCCGCGGCCGGTGGTGAAGGCGATGAGGTTGGCGCCGCCGGCTACCTGGCCGGTGGCCGAGATCGGGTCGTAGCCGGGAGTGTCCATGAACACCAGGCCATGGGCGCGCACCGGTTCGGCGTATTCGTAGACATCCACCAGGTCGCTGGAGCCGGCCTTGGCCACGGCGCCCAGGGATTTTTCCAGGATGGTGGTCAGGCCGCCGGCCTTGTTGCCGGCGGACGGGTTGTTGTTCAGCTCGGCGCCCATGCGCTGGCAGTAGGCTTCCCACCACTGGATGCGGGCGATCAGCTTTTCTCCTACCGCCTGGCTCACCGCGCGGCGGGTCAGCAGGTGCTCGGCGCCATAGATTTCCGGGGTTTCCGAGAGGATCGCCGTGCCGCCTGCGGCCACCAGGCGGTCCACCGCATTGCCCAGTGCCGGGTTGGCGGTGATGCCAGAGTAGCCGTCCGAGCCGCCGCATTGCAGGCCGACGGTAAGGTGACGAACGCTGACCGGCTCGCGCTCGACCTGGTTGGCCTCGGCCAGCAGCGATTTGACCTGGGCGATCCCGCTGGCGATGGTCTTCGAGGTGCCGCCGGTGCCCTGGATGGTGAAGGTGCGCAGGGTATTGCAGCTTTCCAGCCCCTGGGCGGCGAGCAGGTCGGGGATCTGGTTGGTCTCGCAGCCGAGGCCGATCATCAGCACCGAATGGAAGTTGGCGTGCACCGCATAGCCGCCGAGGGTGCGCTGGAGCATGGCCAGGGCTTCGCCGCCCGGATCCACGGCGCAGCCGACGCCGTGGGTCAGGGCCACCACGCCATCGACGTTGGGATAGGCGGCCAGCGCCTCGGGGTGGATGTCGCGGCGGAAATGGTCGGCGATGGCCCGGGCCACGGTAGCCGAGCAGTTCACCGACGTGAGGATGCCGATGTAGTTGCGCGTGGCGACGCGGCCGTCGCTGCGCACGATGCCCATGAAGCGGTCCTCGACCAGCGCCTGCACACCCTTGGCATCGACACCGAAGGCGTAGTCGCGGCTGAAGTCGCCCATGGCGACGTTGTGCACGTGGACATGCTCCCCGGCGCCGATGGCCTGGCTGGCGAAGCCGATGATCTGCCCGTAGCGGCGCAGCGCCTCGCCGGCGGCGATATCGCGGGCGGCGACCTTGTGCCCGGCGGGAATCGCCTGGCGCACACGGATGCCTTCCGGCAGTTCCAGGCCTTCCACCAGCGGCTGGCGGGCGATCAGTACATCGTCCAGCGGGTTGAGTCGGATCACGGCGTTGGCAGTGCTGGCACTGCCTGTTGTTGTAATGAGTTGCATGACGGTTACCTCAGATAACAGCGCAGGCTCAGGCCAGCCCACGCTCGCGATAGTCGATCAGGCCCGAGAAGAGCATCAGGCCGAAGGCCATGACCACGAAGAAGATCAGGGCCAGGAAATAGGAACCGGTGAACTGCACGATCAGGCCGATCAGGATCGGCACGATGACCCCGACCATGTTGCCGCAGAAGTTCATGCTGCCGCCCAGCACGCCAGCCTTGGACTTGCCGCCGAGGATCGCCGGCAGGCACCAGTACATGCCGCACCAGCGGATGAAGAACAGGGCCACGCAGAGCAGGCCGATCACCAGCGCGGCATCGGACGTGTAGGCCACCAGCAGGATGCACAGGGCGGCGACGGCAGCGGAGCCGGCGAACATGCTGCGCATCACGGTGTTCGGCTGGCCGCCCTGGGTACGCCATTTGTCGGCGATCCAGCCGCCGACCAGCTCGCCGACGAAACCGCACATGAAGATCAGGAAGGTGGCGCCGCCCATGGCCTTGATATCGAGGTTGTGGGCCTGGTGCAGGTAGCTCGGCATCCAGGTCAGCAGGCCGTAGAACACGCTGTTGTAGCAGGCGTAGCCGGCGAACATGCACAGCACCGAACGGCTTTTCAGCAGCTCCTTGAGTAGCGCCTTGCGCTCGCCGCTGGACAGGCTGGCGGCGTCGTTGGCCTGAGTGATGTAGTCCAGCTCGGCCTTGTTCACCAGCGGGTGTTCGCTGGGGTGGTTGCGGATGTACCACCAGGCCCAGATGCCCACCACCACGGTGCCGACGCCAGCGATGATGAACGCGATGCGCCAGGAGTCGAACCAGGTGATCAGGCCGGCGATGATGATCGCGCCGAAGGCGGTGCCCAGCGGTGCGCCGCCGTCCACCAGGGTGGCGCCGCGGCCACGCTCGTTGGGGGTCAGCCAGGCACCGTTGAGCTTGGCCCCGGCAGGCATGATCGGCGACTCGGCGACGCCCAGGCCGATACGGGTGACCAGCAGGGTGATCCAGTTGTGCGCAAAGCCACCGAGGGCCTGGAAGGCGCCCCAGCCGACGGTGGCCACACCGACGATACTGCGCACCTGAAAGCGGTCCAGGAGCATGCCGCTGGGAATCTGCATCAGCGCGTAGGACCAGAAGAAGGCGCTGAGGATCAGGCCCTCCAGGGCCGGGGTCAGTTCGAATTCGCTGGAAATCAGCGGCAGGGCCACCGACAGCGAGGCACGGTCGATGTAGTTGATCGCCGCCAGCAACAGCAGGATCAGGAAGATGCGCCAGCGCACGTTGGTCGGCCGGGCGCTGCCGGCAGGGGCGAGGGCGGGCGAGGGGGCCGCCGCATAAGGGCTGTTCTTCATGCTCATCTCACTCTTATGTTTGTTATGAAATGTCGGGGTGGCGCCTCCCTGCGCCCGGATTCACGGTTCAGAGCGTGGCGACGGCTCCCGGTGGCAACGGGCTCTCGGCCTGGGCCACGGCATTGCGCAACGGCGCGCCGAACTCGGCCAGGCTGATCTCGAAGACATCGCCGGCGACGGTGCTGATGCGGTCGGCGAACGACAGGGTCGCGGTGCCGAAGAAATGGATGTGCACGTCACCCGGACGGAGGAACTGCGGGTACTTGAAGTGATGGTATTCGAGGTTTTCCAGGGAGTGGCACATGTTGTCCTCGCCGCTGAGGAAGGGCTTTTCCCAGAGCACGGCATCGCCACGCCGGATGCGGCTGACGCCTTCCAGGTGGCGCGGCAGTTCGCCGACCCGCAGTTCCGGGCCATAGGAGCAATTGCGCAGCTTGGAATGGGCCAGGTACAGGTAGCTGCGGCGCTCCATCACATGGTCGGAGAATTCGTTGCCGATGGCGAAGCCCAAGCGGTACGGCCGGCCATCTTCTCCGATCACGTAGAGCCCGGCCAGTTCCGGCTCCTCGCCGGCATCCTCGGCGAAGGCCGGGCTCTGGAACGGCTGGCCAGGGCGCACTACGGTGGAGCCGTCGCCCTTGTAGAACCACTCCGGCTGGGCGCCGACGCTGCCGGCGGCAGGACGGCCGCCCTCGATGCCCCACTGGAACATGCGTGCGGTGTCGGTGAGGGCGGCGGCATCGTCGACCTTCTGCTGGTGCATCTTGTCCCGGGTCGAGGCGCTGCCCAGATGGGTCAGGCCGGTGCCGCTGATCAGGCAGTGGGCGGGATCCTCGTGGTCCAGCGGTGGCAGCACGCGGCATTCGGCGAGCGCCTGGGAATAACTTTCAGTTTCGGCGTCCAGGCCACGGGCCAGGACCTCGGCACCCAGGCCGCGCTGGTTGCGGATGGCGGCCAGGGCCAGTTCACGCATGTGGGTGGTGTCGCGGACCCGCTGGATCAGGTCGCCTTCCACCACGCCGACGTGGCGCTGGGCGGTTGCGGTTTCGAATTGGATCAGGCGCATGCTGGCTCCGGCTTGTTCTTGTGGGGATCGGATGGAGCCACTTTAAATTCCGTGGGCAATGCTGCCTAATGACAGCTGTTCGCCCTGCGATAACTTTTGGTGATCCCCCATGCTGCCACCCCTGAGTTCCATGGCTTCGCGCTTGCGCCTGCGCCAGCTGCGCCTGTTGATCTGCCTCGACGAACTGGGCTCGATCCACAAGGCCGCCGAGGCCATGTCGATCACCCAGCCGGGGGCGACCAAAGCCCTCAACGAGATCGAGTCGACCCTCGGCGCGGTGCTCTTCGAGCGCACCAGCAAGGGCCTGGAAGCCAATGACCTGGGGCGTTGCGTGGTGCGTTACGCGCGGTTGATCAACACCGACCTGGCCCATCTGCGCGAAGAGATGATCGGCATCTTGCAGGGACATGGCGGGCGCCTGTCGGTGGGCACCATCATGGGCGCGGTGCCGATGCTGGTGGAGGGCCTGGCGCGTTTGCGCGAGGAGCAGCCGGACCTGTCGGTGACGGTGGTCGAGGACACCAGTGACCGCTTGCTCAGCCTGCTCGACCAGGGCCGCCTGGATGTGGTGATCTGCCGGACCAGCGTCAGCCGCCGACCGGACGCCTACGACAGCCGGGTCAAGCACCAGGAGCAACTGGTGCTGGTCGCCAATCCGCAGCATCCGCTGGCGCGCAGCGAGCGCCTGGAACTGGCGCAACTGGCGGATTCGCGCTGGGTGGTGTTCCCGGTGAACATGCCCATGCGCCTGACCCTGGAGCGGGAGTTTCGCGAGGCGGGGCTGGGGTTTCCGCAGTATCCGATCGAGACCTCGTCAACTTTCACCACCCTGTCCATGCTGCGCCAGGATGCCGGGCTGCTGGCGGTGATGCCGTGGGATGTGGCCAAGGTGGCGGTGGAGCACGGGATGCTGGTGCGGCTGCCGTTGCAGGTGAAGTCGCGCAGCGAGCCGTATGAAGTGGTGACGCGCAAGGGGGTGGAATTGAGTGGCGCGGCTCGGGTGTTGGTGGCGATCCTGATGGCCTCATCGCTGGCATGACCACCGGTGCTTCTTGAGATCCGGCACTCGCCCATGGTAAAGACTTCCCCCCGATCCCCGGAGCCCCATCCCCCATGTTCTACGCCACCGCCTACCAATCCCCCGTCGGCACCCTGCACCTGGCCAGCAGCGACAGCCACCTGATGGGCCTGTGGATGGCGGGTCAGAAGTATTTCGGCGGCAGTTCCCCGGGGGAATTGGTGGTCAATGACGAGTTGCCGTTCCTGGTCCATGCGAAGACCTGGCTCGACCGCTATTTCGCCGGCGAACAACCACCCATCGCCGACCTGCCCATGGCTCCCCTGGGCAGCGACTTCCGCCAGGCCGTGTGGACCTTGCTCTGCGAGATACCCTACGGCGGCACCACCACCTATGGCGAGATCGCCAAGGCCGTGGCCGTCCGCACCGGTCTGGCGAGCATGTCCAGCCAGGCGGTCGGCGGGGCGGTGGGGCATAACCCGATTTCCATCATCATCCCCTGTCATCGGGTGATCGGCCGCGATGGCAGCCTGACGGGTTATGCCGGTGGCATCGAGAAGAAGATCCACCTGCTGGAGCACGAAGGGGCGCTGTCTTCGCTGTTCTACACGCCGACCCGGGGCTCCGCCCTGTAAAGCATGGGGATTTGCATAAGCCTGGCTTGCCCAACGCTGCCGAATAACCGATAAACACCCGGTTACCGACACTATCCGCGGAGGGCTCGAACATGTCTGATACCCCGTACACCCCACCCAGGGTCTGGACCTGGGACAAGGCCAGCGGCGGCCAGTTCGCCAATATCAACCGGCCCATCGCCGGCCCCACCCACGAGCGTGAGCTGCCCCAGGGCCGTCACCCGCTGCAGCTTTACTCCCTGGCCACGCCCAACGGCGCCAAGGTCGGCATCCTGCTCGAAGAGCTGCTCGCCGCCGGGCACAAGGACGCCGAGTACGACGCCTGGCTGATCCGCATCGGCGAGGGCGACCAGTTCGGCAGTGGTTTCGTCGACATCAACCCCAATTCGAAGATCCCGGCGCTGCTGGATACCCGCTTCAAGCCGGCGGTGCGCCTGTTCGAATCCGGTTCGATCCTGCTGCACCTGGCCGACTCCTTCGGCGCCTTCATTCCCAAGGACCCGGCCAAACGTGCCGAATGCCTGAACTGGCTGTTCTGGCAGATGAGCGGGGCAGGCTTCGTTGGTGGTGGTTTCGGGCATTTCTTCGCCTATGCGCCGGAGAAGTTCGAGTACCCGATCAACCGCTACACCATGGAGGTGAAGCGGTTGCTGGATGTGCTCGATCGTCAGTTGGCGGAGCACCGCTATGTAGCGGGCGACGAATACACCATCGCCGATATCGCCTGCTGGCCGTGGTTTGGCGAGATACTGCGCAACAAGGTCTATGGCGCTGCCGAGTTCCTCGATGCGCAGAGCTACACCCATGTGCTGCGCTGGGCCGACGAGATCGCCGAGCGGCCGGCGGTGAAGCGTGGGCAGCGGGTGAACAAGACCTGGGGGGATGAAGCGGAGCAGTTGCCGGAGCGGCATGCGGCCAGCGATTTCGACTGAAGCGAACGCAAGAACCGGTTTGCTTGCGAACACCCTGTAGGAGCGAGGCTTGCCCGCGAAGGACCGCACAGCGGTCCCCGATATCAGTTAGGCTTGGGACCGCCTTGCGGTCCTTCGCAGTGGTTCGGCATACCGACAAGCCAGCTCCTACAAGGCCGCGCTCGGCCGCACCAGCGGATGAAACGCCCGGCTGAAATACACCAGCCCGTCACCCCCTTCGCGCACCTGGATATCGTCCAGCTCCACCAGCAACACCGAGTGGGTCCCCACCTCCTGCACCTGGCTCACCCGACCCTCCAGATTGGCCAGGGCATCGCTCAGCCTGGGCTGCGCTGCATCCTGCAACTGCCAGTCATGCAGGCCAAAGCGCTGTTCCATGGTCACCTGGGTAATCCCGGCGAAATGCCGCGCCACGTCCTCATGCTCGCTGGCCAGCACGTTCACGCAGAGCCGGCCATTGGCCTTGATCACCGCATTCAGCGCACTGTTGCGGTTGACGCATACCAGCAGGGTCGGCGGCGTGTCGGTCACCGAGCACACCGCCGTGGCGGTGATGCCGCAGCGCCCGGCCGGGCCGTAGCTGGTGATCACGCTGACCGCGGCGGACAGGTGCGCCATCGCCTCGCGAAACGCTTGCTGTTGGCTGTTCATTGGCGGATCCGCTCCAGCGCGTTGATATCGTCCGGATTGTGCAGGTGCGGCACGGTCCAGCCTTTCTCGTCGTAGTCGGACAGGCACTGCTCCACCAGCCCCTGCATGCCGGCCATGGCGCCGCTGGCGCGGGCATAGGCCAGGGTCTGCAGGCGGATATCGTCCTGGTTGCCGGCGTAGTTGATCTCGTACAGCTCGTGACGGCCGCCGAACTCGCTGCCGATGGCGTCCCACAGCAGCTTGAGGATCTTCACCCGCTGGCGATGGTCCATGCCGCCGGAACCACGGCAGTAGGTGGCCAGGTACTTGTCCAGTTCCGGATTGGCGAAGTCGCGCACGCCGCTGGGCAGGTAGATCAGGCCGCTGGCCACGGTCTGCTCGATGATCTTCTTGATCGCCGGGTAGGCGGTCGGCGCCATCACCCGGTAGACCTGCTGCGCCTGGTTGCTCGGCAGCAGCGCCGGGGTGCTCCAGTTGTCCTGGCGCTCCGGCGCGCCGCACATGGCGTCGGTCAGCGACCAGAACAGATTGCGCCAGGCAATCACCTCGCCGACCTGCGCCGATACGCCGCGGAAGTCCAGGGAGCCGGTGCATTCCAGGGCCTTGGTCAGCAGCCCGGCGATAAAGTCCAGCTTCACCGCCAGGCGCGTGCAGCCCTGCATCGGGTACAGCCGGCCGAAGCCGCCGGCACTGGCGAAGCGTCGGCAACGGTCGTAGTCGCGGTAGACCAGCACGTTTTCCCAGGGTACGAAGACATCGTCGAGGATCAGGATCGCGTCGTTCTCGTCGAAGCGGCTCGACAGCGGGTAGTCGAACGGCGAGCCGGTCAGCCCGGCCTGCAGCTCGTAGGACGGCCGGCAGATCAGCTTCAGGCCCGGACTGTTCATCGGCGCGAGGAACATCAGGGCGAAGTCCGGGTCGTCGCCCATGACCTGGGCCGAGCCGAAGCCGATGAAGTTGTAGTGGGTCAGGGCCGAGTTGGTCGCCACTACCTTGGCGCCCTTGACGATGATCCCGCCTTCCACCTCGCGCACCGCGCGGATGAACACGTCCTTCACTTCGTCGCTGGGTTTGTCGCGGTCGATGGGCGGGTTGACGATGGCGTGGTTGAGGTACAGGCATGACTCCTGGATGCGCTTGTACCAGGCCCGGGCGTTGTCGGCGTACTCGCCATAGAACTCCGGGTTGGCACCCAGCACCGCGCCGAAGGCGGCCTTGTAGTCCGGGGTGCGGCCCATCCAGCCGTAGGACAGCCGCGCCCAGGCGGCGATGGCGTCGCGCTGCTCGCGCAGTTGCTCGGCGGTCTCGGCGATGCGGAAGAACTTGTGGGTGTAGCCGCCGTTGCCAGTGTCGGTCGGCCAGCACAGTTGCTCGTGGTGCTCCGGGTCGTGCAGGGCGTCGTAGAGGCGGGCGATGGAGGCGGCGGAGTTGCGGAACGCCGGGTGAGTGGTGACGTCCTTGACGCGGTCGCCGTAGATGTAGATTTCACGATCGTCACGCAGGCTTTCGAGGTACTCGGCGCCGGTGAAGGGGCGGGCAGTGTGCATGCTGGGTCTCCGCTGATTGTAGTTATCGGAAGCCTTTGGGGCTGCGGAGAATGATGAGGGCTCGCGTTTGGGGGCTGAATGACGGTTAGGTTGGGAAAGTTGTATTTTTCGTAGGGTGCTCGGTGCGGTACTCGCGGGGGCTGATACCGACCTGCTGGGTGAAGAAACGCGAGAAGTAGCCAGGGTCCTTGAATCCCAGCTCATAGCAGATCTCGTTGATCGACATCCCACTGTGCAACAGCAGGCGCCGCGCTTCCTGGGCCTGGCGCTCCCACACCACGCGCTTGGCCGACATCTGCGCGATGCGCCGACAGACCAGGTTGAGGCGGGCGGTGGTCAGGCCCAGCAGCTCGGCGTAGCGGGGCATTGGCCAGTGTTCCTGGAAATGCTGTTCCACCAGCAGGTTGAAGCGGTGGAACAGCAGCAGGTCGGGGCGGTTGACCTGCCAGTCGGGTTGGGCGTTGCCGGCGAGACGCAGCAGGGTGACCAGGATCAGGCGCACCAGGGCCTGCAGGTTGAGGTCGCGGCCGGGGAGGTCGCTGCGGAATTCACGTTGCAGGAGGTGGAAGAGCTGGTCGATCTGCGCGGCCTCGGCGGCCAGTTCGCCGGGCAGGTCGGCGAGGCTGACGCACAGGGGGATTTCCAGGCGCGGGTCCGGGGCGCGCTTGCCGTCGCTGAACATCTGCCAGACCCAGGGCTGGCGCAGGGTGATCACGTGGCCTTCGCAGTCGGCGTCGGTGACGAAGGCGTGGGGGATGCCCGGCGGGGTGAAGAACAGCATCGGGCCTTGCAGGCGGTAGGGGGTGTCGTCGAGGTAGACGTGGACCTGGCCGCAGGTCATGTAGTGCAGCTGGAAGAAGCGGTCGTGGCGGTGCACCGCGACGTTGCGGCCGAACACGGCAGAGAGGCGGCCGTGGGCGTCGTAGTGCAGGTCGGCGTCGGCGTAGCGCTGGTCGTAGTCGCGGCCGAGGTCGAGGATAGGAATCGGGGTGGAGGTCATGGTTTTGTTGTTATGGGCAGAGGCGGGGTGTTTCTAGCCGAGAGATGTTGCTGGTGTCAAACCGGGCCTCATCGCTGGCAAGCCAGCTTGTGTCTTCAAGTCCTCTTAAACTCAAAGGGGTGAGAGCAGTGGAGCTTGCGGTTTACCGGCTTGACGTCCGACAAAACCGCTCGATCGCCTCGCAAGCCTCGACCAACTCCCCATCCTCCAGCGCATAGGCAATCCGCAGATAAGGCCCGAGCCCGAACGCACTGCCATGCACCACCGCTACATTGGCTTCCTCCAGCAACGCCAGCGCCACATCCTCATCCGTCGCCAGCACCCGCCCGCCTGCCGAGGTCGTACCAATCAACCCGGCACAGTCGGCGAAGGCATAGAACGCACCTCCCGGTCTACGACATTGCAATCCGGGAATCTCATCGAGGATATTCACCATCAGATCCCGCCGCCGCTGGAACACCGCGCGACTCTCCAGCAGGAAATCCTTTGGCCCGCGCAGCGCCGCCAGCGCCGCATGCTGGGCAATCGAGCAGGCGCCGGAAGTCTGTTGACCCTGAAGCTTCTCCATGGCTTCCAGCAACCAGCGCGGCCCGGTGGCGAAGCCGATGCGCCAGCCGGTCATGGCGTAGGCCTTGGACACACCGTTCATGGTCAGAGTGCGCGGTGCCAGGCGCGGCTCGACTTGAGCCAGGGTGAGAAACGCCTGCCCATCGAAGATCAGGTGCTCGTAGATATCGTCCGCCAACACCAGCACCTGCGGATGCGCCAACAGCACTTCGGCCAGCGCCAGCAGTTCCTCACGGCTGTACACCGCGCCGGTGGGATTGGACGGTGAATTGAGGATCAACCAGCGCGTGCGCGGGGTGATCGCTGCCGCCAGGGCCTCGGGGGTCAGTTTGAAATCACTGGTGGCATCGCAGGTGACGATCACGCTGCGCGCGCCACACAACTGCACCATCTCGGGATAACTGACCCAGTACGGCGCCGGCACGATCACCTCGTCACCGGGGTTGAGGCTGGCGGACAGGGCGTTGTAGATCACCTGCTTGCCGCCGCTGCACACCAGGGTGTCCTGCCAGTCGACGTCGAGGCCGTTCTCGTCGCGGAACTTGGCCGCCACCACCTCGCGCAGGGCGCGCAGGCCAGCGACCTGGGTGTAGCGGGTGTGACCGGCATCGATGGCCTGCTTCGCCGCCTCGCGGATATGCGCTGGCGTGTCGAAGTCCGGCTCGCCAGCACATAGCGAGATGATCCGTGCCCCATCCGCGCGACGCCGGGCCACGCGGTCGATGATGCCGTAGGTGGCCGAGGGCCGGGCATTGGCCAGGTTGTGATTGAGACGTTGCAGGTCGCTCACGAACGCTCCCTCCATTGCGTCAGACCCATCAGTTCGAGGGTGGTCCGGCCGGCGACGATGGCTTCCATCATCACCGTCTCCTTGTCCGCCCGGGCCTGGCCTTCGGCAAGAATCCGCGCGGCCTCGGCCTGCGGCAGGATGACCACGCCGTCATCGTCCGCCACTACCAGGTCACCCTGGGCAACCCAGGCACCGTTGAAGTTGAAGGGCGTGCCCAGCGACGGGATGCTGGCCTTGACCGTGCCCTTCACCGAAATCCCGCGGGCGAACACCGGGAACTGCCGCCGCCGCAACGCGGCGATATCGCGCACGCCGCCGTCGATCACCAGGCCGACCACGCCTGCGGCTTCGGCGGCCACGGTCAGCACTTCACCCCAGTAGCCGGCGATGAAGCTGCCGGTGCCGACGACCAGCACGCTGCCGCGCGGTACCCGTTCCATGGCCAGGTGCAGGGCGAGGTTGTCCCCCGGCGCGCATTCCAGCGGGTAGGCCGGGCCGGCTACGAAGGCACCATCCCACACCGGACGGATGGCGCTGTCCACGGCGGTGGGTAGGTGCGAGGCCTCGTAGAGGGTCGAGGTGCCGAGCAGGCGGGCGCGTTCCCGGTAGTCGGCGGGGAAGGGCAAGGACGGGGTCATGGGGCTTTCCTCTGCAGGTGGTGGTAGCCAAGCGCCTCGCGGGCCTGGCGCAGGGTCTTGCCCTGGCTGATCTGGTCACGGATCTCGGCTTCCACCGCTTCGATGCGCCGCGCCGTCTCGGCGACTTCCCGGGCACGTTCGCGGGGCACCACCAGCACGCCGTTGGCATCGGCGACGACGATATCGCCGGGGCATACCCGCGCGCCGCCGATGGACACTGGCTGGTTCAGCGCCTGGACCTGCACCCGGTCCTTGCCGGTGCGCATGTAGCGGCCCTTGCTGAAGATCGGGTAGCCGTCGCCGAGCGCCTTGCTCACGTCGCGGCACACGCCGTCGATCACCGTGGCGGCGATGCCGTGCTGGCCGGCGTACTGGGTCATGATGTCGCCCCACACGGTGCAATCGCTGCGGCCGTCGTTGGCGATCACCACCACCGCGCCCGGGGCCACGTCGTCGATGAAGTCGCCGACGGTACCGGGCGGGGTGCTGGCGCTGACGTACTGCACGGTGTAGGCCGGACCGACCACCACCTGGGCGTAATCGGCCAGGGGCATCAGGCCCAGGCACTGGCCGGGCAGGCCGAGCTTGTCGAGGGCGTCGGAAACACCGGGGGTGTCGAGGCCGGCGAACAGGTCGACGAGCTGCTGGTCGGGGTTGCTCATCGCTGTGCCTCCAGGTTGATCGCTTCGAACTGGCTGTCATGCATCACTTCGGCGACCGAACGTCCGCCGCGTACCGCTTCGACCATGCCGGCCTGGCGCCGGGCGATGCGCTCGCCGAGTTCGATGACCTGGTGGATATGTGCCTGGGCGACGAACACCGTGCCGCAGTTGTCGGCGATCACGTAGTCGTCCTCGTGAACCGTCACCCCGGCGACCTCGATGGCGCAGGCGGCATCCACCTGGACCACGCGGTTGCGCGCGCTGATCATGGTCACGCCACGGCCGTAGACCGGGTAGCCGATGGCTGCGCTGCCGTCGATATCTCGGCTGCAGCCGTCGATCACCGTGCCGCGTACGCCGCGGGCATGGGCCGCATTGGCGAGGATGTCGCCCCAGCAGGAAATGCCCTCCAGGCCACCGGCGATCACCAGCACCCGGTCGTCGCTGGCGATGGCTTCCACCACCGGAGTAATGAGGTGCACGGTGGGCGCGGCGTCGGTCTTGGCGGCGAGCCGGACGGTGCTGGCCCGGCCCACCAGTGGCGGACAATGCCACAGCGGGCGCAGGCCGAACGTGGCGCCGGGCAGGCCCAGGAAGTCGAGGGCGTCGGAGACGGTGTTGCTGTCCAGCGCCGCCAGGCGGTGCAGAACGGTGTCCTGGTTCATGAAGCAACCTCTCAGGTGTTGGGAGGCCTGAGTGTTGAACAGGTACTTCGATAGGTATATTCCTTATCCAGGATGTCTCCCATACGCCGAACCTATGGAAAAATCATGATCAATTTCCGCCTGATCCGTCACCTCTGGCTGTTTCTCGCGGTGGCCGAGGAACAGAACTTCGGCCGCGCCGCCAAACGCCTGGGCATGACCCAGCCGCCGCTGACCGAGCAGATCCAGATCCTCGAACAGGCGCTCAAGGTCAAGCTGTTCGAGCGCTCGCGGCGCGGCGCACGGTTGACCCCGGTGGGCCAGGCGATCCTGCCGGCGGTGCGCAAGTTCGCCGACCAGCTGGAGCGTCTGGAACTGGCGGTGGAAGAGGCGGTGGCCGGGCACCAGGGCATGCTCACCATCGGTGCAATTTCCTCGGCGATGTTCGACGTGCTGCCCGGCGCCCTGGAGCGCTTCAAGCAGGACCACCCGCAGGTCACCGTGTCGGTGCGCGAGATCGACAGCGTCGAGGCGGTGCCGGCGCTGGAGTCCGGCGATATCGACCTGGCCTTCGCCCGCCTCGATGGCGACCTGGGCAATACCATCCAGTGGCTGCCGCTGACCGAGGAGCGGCTGATGGTGGCCCTGCCGGCCGAGCACCCGCTGGCGGCGCGCAGCCGGGTCAGCCTGGCGAGCCTGGCGAGCGAGCCGCTGGTGATGTTCGCGCGCAAGGTCAGCCCGGTGTATTTCGACAACCTGGTCGCCACCTGCCGGGCCAGCGGCTTTTCCCCGCGTGTGCTGCACGAGGTGCGCTCGGTGGCGTCGCAGATCGCCTTCGTCAGTTGCGGCCAGGGCATCGCCCTGGTGCCGGCGGCGATGAAGAAACTGGCACCGGCCAACGTGGTGCTGCGCCCGTTGACGCAGAAAGTCAGCGTGGTCACCACTACCCTGGCCTGGAACAGCGCCCGGGCCAATCCGTTGGCGGAGGCGCTGGTGGCGCAGATGCGCGGTTCGGCCTGATAGGTTTGCCGTATGGAATCCATCCTTGAAGCGGAATTTACAGATCACTGCATCAGGCCGAGAGTGTCGGCCTGACCACCAGAGGAGCCTGCGCGTGACCGCATCGTCCACTTTCCGCCAAGCCCGGATTTCCCTCGGCGTCGACGGCATCGACCTGGAGATCGCCAGCGCCAACCGCGATGGCGATGGGGCGCCGATCCTGTTCCTGCATGGCTTCGGCTCGACCAAGGCGGATTACGCCGGCCTGACCCGGCAACCGGCCTTCGAGGGTCGTGGCTTCATCGCCTACGACGCACCGGGCTGCGGTGAAAGCCAGTGCAGCGACCTGTCGCGGATCTCGATTCCGTTGCTGATGAAGACCGCCTTGCAGGTGCTGGAGCATTACGGGGTCGAGCGTTTCCACCTGGTGGGGCACTCCATGGGCGGGCTGACCGCCTTGCTCCTGGCTCATCACTGTCCGGCGCGGGTGATCAGCTTCGTCGATATCGAGGGCAATATCGCTCCGGAAGACTGCTTTCTCAGCCGGCAGATCGTCGACTACCCGGCGGAGGGCGCCCAGGCATTCTTCAGCGCCTTCATCGAGCGCACCCGCCATTCCAGCGACCCGGCCAGCGCGCTGTACGCCGCCAGCCTGCCGCACAACGTGCGTGCCGGGGCGGTGCGGGGCATCTTCGGTTCGATGGTGCAGCTGTCCGACCATGGCGGGCTGATGGACAGGTTCCTCGGCCTGCCGTGCCCGAGGATGTTCATGTATGGCGAGCAGAATGGCCATCTGTCTTACCTGACGAGCATCCAGGCGCAGGGTGTCGAGCTGGCCTGCATTCCCGGGTGCGGGCACTTCCCCATGTATTCCAACCCCATCGAGATGTGGCGGTGCATCGCCGAGTTCCAGCAGCGCCATCCCGGTTGATGAGGCCGGTTGCATCAACACCTATACCGTTCGGCATATGGACGCCTTGGGTGCTCACCTTTAGCTTCTTCTCCATCGATTCTGTAGTGGACAGTCAGGAGAAGAACAATGGGACGCCTTGCAGGAAAAGTCGCTCTGATTACCGGTGGTGCAGGAGGCTGCGGCCTTGCCGCTTCCGAGCTGTTCGCGCGTGAAGGCGCCAAGGTCGCCATTCTCGACCTGCCAGGCAGCGAGGGTGCTGCCGTGGCCGAGCGCATCAGGGCCGAAGGCGGCAGCGCGTGCTTCATCGCCACTGACGTATCGGATGGCGCCCAGGTACAGGACGCCGTCGCGCAGGTCGAGCAGCACTTCGGTGCGATCACGGTGCTGCTGAATCACGCCGGCACCATTCACGTCGGACCATTCCTGGAAACCAGCGAGCAGGACTGGGATCGCCTGATGGCCATCAACGTCAAGAGCATGTACCTGGTCACCCGCGCGGTATTGCCCGGCATGATCGCGGCGGGCGGTGGCAGCATCGTCTGTACTTCGTCGATCTCCGGGGTGGTGGGCACGCCGATGGAGGTTCTGTACTGCACCAGCAAAGGCGCCTGCCATATGTTCGCGCGCGCCATTTCCGTGGAGTTCCGCGACCGCAACATCCGCAGCAACGCCCTCTGTCCTGGCTTCATCGGTACCGCCCACGGCCGCCGCGAACTGGAGCTGCTGAGCGCACATGGCGCCCATATTTCCGACACCGCGCTCGAAGGCATGCAGGGCCGCCTGTGCGATCCGGCTGAAGTCGCCAGGGCTGCACTCTTCCTCGCCAGCGACGATTCCAGCTTCGTCAATGGCACCCATCTGTTCGTCGACAACGGCTACACCGCCGCCTAGCCACACGGAGCCCGCACGCCCTGAAAAAGTGCGGCTCCTGATGACCTGTACTGCCAAAACAAAACCTACAACATCCCGGCAAGAAGGAACGTTTTATGCAGATCGAAAGCAGAAGCGTGGAGTTCATTCCCGAGAATGAACGTTATGGCTCGCCCAAGCGGCTGTTCACCATCTGGTGCAGTGCCAACATGCAGGTCACCACCATGGTGATCGGTGCACTGGGCATCGTCGCGGGGCTCAATCTTGGCTGGACCGTGCTGGGGCTGATCCTGGGCAACCTGATCGGCTCGATCTTCATGGCCGCCCACTCCGCGCAAGGCCCGCACCTGGGCATTCCGCAGATGATCCAGAGCCGTGCGCAGTTCGGCGTGGTCGGCGCCGGCTTGCCGCTGGCCATCGTGGTACTCGCCTACATCCTCTTTACCGCTGCGAATGGCGTGGTGATGCGGGATTCCATCAAGGCGGTCGTGCCGGTCTCGGACAACGATGCAATCATCCTGTTCGGCGTACTCACCTTGATCGTCGGCTATGTGGGATATGAACTGATCCACCGCATCGGTGCGTGGATGAGCGCGATCTCCAGCATCATTTTCGCCCTGGCGGCCTACACCGTCTTGAAGCACGGATTGCCGGACGGCGTGTGGCAGTTGTCGGCAAGCTCGTTCAAGTTCGCCGTCTTCTGCCTGGTGGTGACCCAGGCCGCTTCCTGGACGCTGGGCGCCGGCCCCTATGTGGCCGACTATTCGCGCTATCTACCGACCAGCACCGCGACGCGTTCGACGTTCTGGTACAGCTACCTGGGGATTGTGGTCGGCTCCTCTGTCGTGATGTTGCTGGGTGCGATCATGGCAACTGCCGCCCTCGACGTACTTTCCGATCCCGGCAGTGCCATTGCCAGGCTGTTCCCCGGCTACGAGCAGCTGGCGTACTTCGTCATCATCGTCGGGGTGCTGGAGTGGAACGTGATGAACCTGTACAGCTCGTACATGTCCACCACCACCATCTTCACCGGTTTCAAAGGCACGGCACGGATCGGCAAGCTGGCCAAGTTCTTCATCATGGCGGTCGTTGCCGTGATCGTGACCTGGATCGCGATCGCCGCCCAGTACAACTTCGGCGCCTATTTCAGCGACATCCTGATCGGCCAGGTGTATGTGCTGGTGCCATGGAGCGCGATCAACCTGGCGGACTACTACTGGATCCGCAAGGGCCGCTACAGCGTGGCAGCGATGTACGACGTCAATGGCATCTACGGCAAGGTCAACTGGAACACCCTGGGCATCTACGCGACCGCCGTGGTGATACAGATCCCCTTCATGGAACTGTCCTCCTACAAGGGCCCGATCGCGCAGATGGTCGGTACGGACATCTCCTGGCTGCCCGCGCTGATCGTTCCTGGCGTGCTGTACTACCTCGTGAACCGCAACAAGCAACTGCACCTGACGCCGTTCGAACGCACCTCATCACCTGCCGCCCCGATCAGTGCCCTCAAGCAGGCATGACGCGGACGGGGGACCACTGGCAGCCGGTAGCGAGGGAGCGCTATCCTTCCAGGGGCCCTGGCACAGGAGGATTTCGATGGACAGCCAAGACGTCGGCGTCGCGGCAAGACTGATCACTGCCATCGGTAGCTCGAACATGGGGCGGTGCCTCTGTGCACTGCTCGATGGCAGGGTCAGCTTCGACATGAGCTGCCTTTATCTCTTTCGCTTCGACCAACCCGCCGAGCTGCTTCACAACGGCTACGGCGGACTCGTTTCCGCACGGACCCTGGATGGCTACAGCCGCGGCGGCTACCTGCTCGATCCGTTTTATGTCGCCAGCATGAACCGTCATCCGGGTGGGCTGTGGAGGATGACCGACCTGGCACCGGACAGCTTCTTTTCTTCCGGTTTCGCCATCTCGCCTGACCTTCATCCCTGCGTCTCTTCCACCCATGGCAGCGAGATCGACGAGATCGGCTATATCGTCCATCTGCAGGCGCGTGCCGCGCTGGTGTTCACCTTGATGAAGGCGCAGGAGCACGGTGCTTTTACCGAGTCCGAGATTGACTGTCTGCAGCAGCTCACGCCGCTGGTCCGGGCGGCGCTGGAGCAGCATGGGCGGCAGTTGCCGTATCAGGTGGAAGCCACGGATGTGGACAGCAAGCTGGAGAGCGCTTTCGTCGGCGTCCTTGGCCAGCTCACCGAGGCCCAGCGCTTTATCGCCAAGTTGCTCCTGCAAGGCCATAGCAACGCTTCCATCGCGCGTCAGCTGGGCATCTCCGAAGGGACGGTGAAGGTGCACAAGCACAACCTCTACCAGCGCCTGGAGATTTCCAGCCATGCGGAACTGTTCCGCCTCTTCATCAGCTATATCGCCCAGGCGGGGGATCGTGTCCCGGGGCCTGGTGTAGATGCTTAGCGCTTGTCGCCAAGACGCCAGGCCAGCCAGCGACCGCCGCTGACCAGCCATACCACCCCGGCAATCACCCAGACCCCCACCA
Organism: Pseudomonas sp. Con_6; assembly: GCF_059379395.1. NCBI lineage: Bacteria > Pseudomonadati > Pseudomonadota > Gammaproteobacteria > Pseudomonadales > Pseudomonadaceae > Pseudomonas > Pseudomonas sp. Con_6. The sequence goes on from NZ_CM182011.1 coordinate 2,750,731, forward strand.
GCATTCCCTGCACCCCGGCCTGTCCGATCAGCTTCCCGGCGACGAAGGGAAACCCGAACACACCGATGAAGTACGCCAGGCTGAACAGCAGCAAGGCCTGCGCCGTCAGCCGCTCGTGTGCCTCGTTGGCTGCCAGGCCATTGATCACCGAGTAGTTGAGTCCATACCCGACGCCGAGCAGCGCCGCCGTCAGCACATAGCCGACACTGCCCTGTACCCACTGCCCGAAGCCGAGCACCGCCACCAGCATCAGGGTGGTCAGTACCCAGGAACTGGCGAACGGATTGCGCTTCACCACCCATCCCGCCACCAGCAGCCGGCAACAGATCGCCGCACCCATGAAGCCGATGAAGAACAGCGAGTAATCCAGCCCGAGGCTGGCGGCGTAGCTGGTCTGGAAACTGCCCAGGCCACCGAAGATCGCACCGCCCAGGCCCACCAGCAGGATGGAAAACGCCGAGCGCGAGCGAAGTACCCGGGCGGTGGCGGCGAGGCTGATATGCACCGGGTCGGAGGGACGTGCTTGCTGGCCGCTGCCCAGGCGCCAGAAATAGGCACCGCTGAGCGCCGCCGCCAGTGCCGCGCAGAAGAACGCCACCTGCACCGGCAGGCCTGCCAGCGCGGCCAGCTTGCCGAGCAGCGGACCGCTGCCGATGCCGGTGAGCATGCTGCCGGAAAGCAGGGCGAAGCAGTGGGTACGGCGAGTGGGTTCGACCATGGCCGCGACCATGATCGGGCCGACGGTGTAGAAGATGCCCCAGCCGATCCCCAGCAACACGCCGCAGGCCAGCAGCGGCGTGCCGAGGCCGGGGACCGTGGCGAAGCCCAGTGAGGCCGCCACCAGGCACAGCGCGGCCACGGCGACGCTGCGGGCGGCGCCGATGCGCTGCATCAGGTGGCCGGAGCCGAGCACTGCCAGCAGGGTGCTGACCATGGCCACGGCAAACACCTGGCCCGCGTCCCGCTCACTGCCGCCGAAGGAATGGACCAGCAGCGAGAGGAGGAAGGTGGCGCCGTAGGAGATGGACAGCAGGAAGCAGGCGATGCAGAACAGGGTGAAGCGCGATGCGGCGGACATTTCTACCTTCCGGTGCGGGGGAAGGTGCCTTTCTAGCATGGGGCTGGAAAGGGAAAGTCATGGGAATGCCGGAGTTGAGTGGGGCAGAAATGGATCTGTCGTCTCTCCCACAGGGGCCCGGTTAATTCAGGGACATATGTTGTTCCGTTGGAGGCTTGCCCGGGATAAGTCCCTCGAAGCCAAACGGAAACCTGACCGGCGCCAACGCAGGCCCCGGTTTCAACTGCGTCCACAACTCCGCCATGCTCAACCCGAACTCCGGATGCCTCAACTGCGGCGCCAGCAACTGCAACGGATACAACACGAATGCCCGCGTCAGAATCTCCCCCCGCGGCACCCGCACTCCATCCACCAAGCCGGCGAAATCATCGAACAGCAACAGGTCGATATCCAGCGCGATCAGGCTCTGCGCCCCACGCCGCCGCCCGTGCAGTTCCTCGATTTCCTTGATCCAGGCAATCAGCTCGCGGGCCGACAGCCGGGTGCTGGCCGACACCACCAGGTTGAAGAACGGCGGATGCTCCCCGTCCAGCGATTCGCTCTCGTACACCGGCGAGCAACGCATGTCCCGCAGGTGCTCCCCGAGCATGTTCAAGGCGATATCGATATGGCTCTCCCGCTGGACATTGCTGCCCACGCCAAGGAATACGCGGTGGTCTGTCATGGCCATATGGCTCGCAAAAGGGCGCCGTCCGTGGCGCGATGCCCGGGACTCAGCCCAGGGTGTAGTTCAGCAGCAGCGTCGCCAGCAACGCGACGAGCGAGGCCACCACGGTACCGCCGGTGAACTTTTTCAGCGCTTCTGAAAGCGACACGTTCAAGTACTCCTTGACCACCCGGAACGCCAGATCGGTGACGTGGGTATCTAGCCGATGGTCTCGGACGAGTACGAGTCCGGCGAGGGCGGGAACACGATCGTCTTGTTGTCGTTGAGGAACACCCGGCCATGCACGTAGGCGTGATTACCTGGAGCAGGTGCGGATTCCCGACCAGGCGCACAATCCGCGGACGCGGGCGTTTCTCAGTCAGATCCTGCATTGAGGTAGCCAGGACTGGCCAATCGCTGGCAAGCCAGCTCCCACAGGTTCTCCACTGCCTTCGAGAGTGGTGCGGTCCTGTGGTAGCCGACCTCGGCGCTGGACCCGGAGATGGTCAAGGAGGTGCTGGATACCATGGTGGGGCTGGCGGAGGACGGCATGACCATGTTGTGCGTGACCCATGAGATGGGATTTGCGCGGACGGTGGCGGATCGGGCGTTTCTCAGTCAGATCCTGCATTGATGTAGCCAGGACTGGCCAATCGCTGGCAAGCCAGCTCCCACAGGTTCTCCACTGCCTTCAAGAACGGTGCAGTCCCTGTGGGAGCTGGCTTGCCAGCGATGAGACCATCAGCCGCACCTCGGATCTTCAGGGCGCCAACATCCGCCAACTCTCAGTGATCTCCCGGCACAATCTTTTCACCCGGGAAACCCCGTCGACTTTGGGGCGAACTCCTGCCACCAGCCGGGGCGACTTTCCTGTTGTTGATAGGTCTGCACCTGGTCGGCAGCACTGCCAAGCAAGGCTTGCACACTGCTATCACGACCGGCGACATAAGCCTCCAGCTCCTCGATAGCCTTGCTCAACACCCCATACCCCCCGGTAAACACCGCCGAGGTCATCTCCGTGGCACAGGCTCCGGCCAACAGGAACCGCGCCACATCCAGCCCGCTGCGCGCACCGTTGGTCGCGATCAGCGGATAGTCATCGCCCATGGCCTTGCGCGTCAGCATCAACCAGCGCGCAGTCAGCGGCAGGGCCCAGGACCCACCGATCGCCGCACTGGTTCCCAGCAACGGCTGGCCTGTCTCCAGATCCGGCAAAAAGCCCATGAACCGCCCCATCATCACCACGCTGTCGGCACCGCCCCGGCGCGCCGCCTTGGCCAGCCCGACCACGTCCTCGCTCTGCCCGGTGAGCTTGATCCACAAGGGCAGGGTGGTCGCTTCACGGATGCGCCGGACGATGGTCTCGATGCGCTCGGCGCCACGTTCCAGCACGATGGCGCCCTTGGCTGCTTCCTCGCCATGGGGTGCGCCGATATTCAGCTCCAGCACCCGCAACCCGGCTTGTTCGATGCGTCGGGCATACTCGGCGCATTGCTCCAGATCGCTGAGGATCAGGCTCGGCACCACGTAGGCATCCAGCACCCGGGCCTCGCGGTCGAGGCCGGCGAGTTCCTCGATCCACTCGTCGAAGTCGCGCTGCACCAGCCCCGAGCGGCCGAACAGGCTGGCATCCGCCGGCGGCGCGAAGTTCCAGGGCAGGCGCTGCCACTGGCTGTCCAGCAGCACGTAGTCGGTCTTGTCCAGTTGCTCCTTGGCCGCTTGCGACTCGTTGGTGGACTTGGCGATCACCGCGCCCGCGCCAGTGTGCAGCGCAGTGCGGATCGCCTCGGCGGTCATGGTCTGTTCGCCGGCGCCGCAGATCACCGGGTTCTTCAGCACGAGCTGGCCGATGCAGGTACTCAGTCGGGTCATGGCGGCGCTCACAGGTTCATCAGCCGGGCGGCGTTGCCGGAGACCATCTTGCGGATGTCGGCGTCGCTGTAGTCGAGGTCGATCAGTTGGCCAATGACATTGCGGAAACCGTCGGCGATGCTCGGGTTGCCCTGCTGGCCAAGGTCGGAACCGAGGATGGTGAGGTCGATGGTGCCGGCCTCGATCACCTGGCGCAGGAACACGTCGTCATAGAACTTGAACTTGGAACCCGGCACCCACATGCACATCGAGTGCTCCATGAACACGCCTTCCTTGGCCAACTGCCGCATGTCGTCCAGGGTGGCGTCGACCACGTAGGTCGGGTGGTTGACCAACAGGCGCTTGACCCCGCGCTTGCGTGCTTCCTCGAACAGCGGCCAGATCTCGCGGATGTTCAGGTGGCCGGCGGAAAGCACCACGTCCTGGGCAGCGATCAGGTCGAGGATGGCCTTGACCTCTTCCTTGAGCTTGCCGTCATCGTCCAGCACGGTCAGCGGGATGGGTTGCAGCATGCGCTGGGTGGTCTGCGGGAATTTCTCGACGAACTTCACGTCCTGGTGGTGGTGGGCGATATGGTTGGCCGAGGAGAAGGTCGGCATCCACACCAGCTTGGCACCGAGGTTCAGGCCGTGCTCCACGGCGTGGACGTTGAGGCCGCCCACCGAGTTGTTCAGCGGCACGCCCGAAAGCATGTGCACGTTCAGCTCGCTGAAGTGCTTGTTGAGCAGCTCGGTAACTGGCGTGCAGCTGTAGTAGTGGTCCTTGAGCAGCACGGCCTTGAGCCCGGCTTCCGAGGCTTCGCGCATGGCTTCGACATGGTCGCAGTAGCGCGGCATCACCGAGGGGCCGCTGTGGCAGTGCAGGTCGATGGCGCCGCGCAGCAGGCTGTCGATGCGGGCCTGGCGTTCTTCGTTGGCGGCGGGGGTGAGGATGGCGTTCATTGGGGTTACCTCTCTTGTTATTGGGGGCGGTGCAGGTGCTTGACCTGCTGGCTCCAGCCGGTGCGCAGCAGCGCCTGGTCGGAACCGAGAATGAAGAAGCTCACGCCGCGGGCGGCGAAGCGGTCGAGATCGTCGAGGTTGGCGACAAAAAGTCCGGCGGCCTTGCCGGCTTCGCGGGCGGCGTCGATGGCGCGCAGGGTGGCGTCTTCCACCCGCGGGTCGTCGAGGCGGCTGGCACCTAGGGAGACGCTGAGGTCGGCGCGGCCCACCAGCAGGCAGTCGATCTGCTCGACGGCGGCGATGGCGGCCAGGTGGTCGAGGGCTTCGGCGTCCTCGATCTGCGCGACGATGGCGTGGCGACCGTCCTCGGCCGCCATGTGCTCGGCCAGGTTGGCGCGGCCGTAGCCGCCGGCCCGTGGCGAGTTGGAGAAGCCGCGGCAGCCGTCGCGGTAGCGGGTGGCCCGCAGCAGTTCACGGGCCTGGTCGGGGTGGATGATATGCGGCAGGACCAGGCCGTCGGCGCCGAGGTCAAGGGCTTGCAGCAGGGTCGCAGGACGCTGGTCGGCCACCCGCACCAGCCCGCCCAGGCCGCTGGCGCGGCAGGCGAGCAGGGCGGTGTCGAGGCTGGCCGGGGTGAAGGGTGCGTGCTCGGCATCCAGCACCACCGCATCCAGGCCGACATCCCCGGCGATCTCCACCACGGCATGGGCCGGGGTCTTGATGAAGCTGCTGAGCAGGGTGTCCCCGGCGCGCAGCCGTTGGGTGAAGGTGCTCATGCCGAGACGTCCGCGTCGGCGAACTCGGCGGCCTGGTATTCGATCAGGTGGCGGTAGTCGTCGCGGATCGGCGAGAACACATCGAGGTTCATCACCACTTCGTCACCCAGCGGCTCGGCGTAGTGAACCACATGAGGCGGGATGCGGATCATGCTGCCCGGCCCGCCCTCGACCACCTCGTCGCCCAGGTGGAAGCGCACCCGGCCCTGCACGATGATCACCAGCTGCTCGAAGGTGTGGCTGTGGGGGAAGACATCCATGCCCGGGCTCAGCCAGTTCATCACGCACAGGGTGTCGTCGCCGCGGAAGGCGACGCGCTCGACGCCCTTGCGCACGACTTCGCGGGGCAGATCGTTCCAGTTATGCAGCAGGGCTTGGGCGAGGCTCATCGGTATCACTCCGTTTTGTTTCTTTTGTAGGAATATTGTTTCGCTGTGGGATAAAGCTAATCCTCGCCGGCGGCAGCGGTCAAGTGCCTTTTTCATGCCTTGACAGGTGCCGGAATGCGCTCATAGGATGTGTCACACATCAAAACAATATTTCGATGTAAGAAATAGGAGCTGATCAATGCGCGTAATCGAATCCCTTCTCATCGACGGCCAATGGTCCGCGGGCGGCCATGAGCGCCAGGCGGACGTGTTCAACCCGGCCACGGGCGAACTGATCGCCCGCCTGGGCCTGGCCTCCAGGGCGGACCTGGACCGCGCGCTGGACGCCGCCCAGCGTGGCTTCCAGGCCTGGCGCAAGGTGTCTGCCTATGAACGTTCGAAGGTGCTGCGCCGGGCCGCCGACCTGGTCCGCGAGCGTTCCGACGAAATCGCCGCGCTGATCACCCTGGAGCAGGGCAAGCCGCTGGCCGAGGCGAAGATGGAAGCCTTCGGTGCCGGCGACCATATCGACTGGTACGCCGAGGAGGGCCGCCGCGCCTACGGCCGGGTGATCCCGCCCCGTGCCCGTGGCGTACGCCAGACCGTGCTGCGCGAGCCGATTGGCCCGGTGGCGGCGTTCAGCCCGTGGAACTTCCCGGTCAGCCAGCTGGTGCGCAAGATCGCCGGGGCTTTGGCCGCTGGTTGCTCGATCATCGCCAAGGGCCCGGAGGAAACCCCGTCCTCGTGCATCGAGCTGTGCCGCGCCTTCCAGGACGCCGGTGTGCCGCCGGGCGTGCTCAACCTGGTGTTCGGCGTGCCGGCCGAGGTGTCCGACTACCTGATCCGTTCCGAGGTGATCCGCAAGGTGTCCTTCACCGGTTCCGTGCCGGTGGGTCGCAGCCTGGGTGCGCTGGCCGGGCAGTACCTCAAGCGCTGCACCCTGGAACTGGGCGGGCATGCGCCGTTCATCGTCTGCGATGACGTGGATGTCGAGGCCGTGGCGGCGCTGGGCGCGGGCTTGAAGTTCCGCAATGGCGGGCAGATCTGTGCCTCGCCGACCCGCTTCTATGTGCAGGACGGTGTCTACGACCAGTTTGTCGCGGCGTTCTGCCGGGCGGGGGCGGCGATCAAGATGGGCGATGGCCAGGACCCGTCCAGCCAGCTCGGCCCGCTGGCCAATCCACGGCGGATGGCGGCGATCCAGGAATATGTCGACGACGCCCTGGCCGTGGGCGCGCAACTGGCTCTCGGTGGCCAGCGCGGGGAGGGTGGTGGTTTCTACTATCCGGCCACGGTGCTGACCGATGTCCCGGAAAATGCCCGGGTGATGAGCGAGGAGCCGTTCGGCCCGATCGCCTCCATCGTGCGTTTCTCCAGCGTCGAGGAGGTGATCGACAAGGCCAACAGCCTGCCCTTCGGCCTGGCTGCGTTCGCCTTCACCCGCTCGATCCAGCGCGCCACCTTGCTGGCCGACGAGCTGGAGTCGGGGATGGTGTCGATCAACCACTTCGGCCTGGCCGCACCGGAAACGCCGTTTGGCGGGGTGAAGGACAGCGGCTATGGCAGCGAGGGTGGCAGCGAAGGGCTCGAGGCCTACTTCACCACCAAGTTCGTCAGCCAGGTGGGCTGACTTCAATCATCGGTTTAACGCTGTCGGTGTAGGAGCGGATTTATCCGCGATCGGCGGCGCAGCCGTCGTAAAACCTGAGTCCCGAGTTTGTCTGGCATATCCGGGATACAGGTTTTATGGCCGCTTTGCGCCCAATCGCGGATAAATCCGCTCCTACAGGGGACCGCGTAGAGAATAAGAACAATGCAAACCTTCGACTACATCGTCATCGGCGCCGGTTCCGCCGGCTGTGCCCTAGGCGCTCGCCTGGCCCGGGCCGGGCGCCAGGTCCTGTTGCTGGAAGCAGGGCCCGCGGACAACCATCCGTACATCCATATCCCCGGCACCTTCATCCGCGTCCACGGCACCAAGCGCACCTGGATGTACCGCACCGAGCCGGAACCCTTCGTCAACCAGCGCCAGGTCTTCATTCCCCAAGGCCGTACCCTGGGCGGCGGCAGCGCGGTCAACGCGATGATCTACATCCGCGGCCAGGCCGAGGACTACGAGGAATGGAAAGCCAGCGGCTGCCCCGGCTGGGGCTGGGACGATGTGCTCCCGGTATTTCGCCGCTGCGAGGGCAATGCGCGCCTCGGTGGACAACTGCACGGCCAGGACGGCCCGCTCAAGGTCAGCGATCCGCGCCACCGCCACCCGCTCAGCGAAGCCTTCGTCAGTGCTGCGGTGCAGGCCGGGGTGCCGGCCAACGACGACTTCAACGGCGCCCGCCAGGAAGGCGCCGGCTTCTATCAGACCACCACCAGCGAAGGCCGTCGCGCCAGTTCGGCGGTGTCCTACCTCAAGCCGCTGCGCGGCGATCCACGGCTCACGGTGCTGACCGAGACCCTGGCCACCAGCCTGCTGTTCGACGGTGACCGCGTGGTGGGGGTCAAGGCCAGCGACAGCCATGGCCAGCCGGTGACCTTCCGCGCCCGCGCCGAGGTGATCGTCAGCGCCGGGGCCATCGCCTCGCCGAAGCTGCTGATGCTCTCCGGCATCGGTCCGCGCGAGCACCTGCAGGACATGGGCATCACCCCGCGTGTCGACCTGCCCGGTGTCGGCGAGAATTTCCAGGACCACTTGAGCGCCTCGGTCTATGCCCGCACGCGCAAGCCGGATAGTCTGCTCGGCCATGACCGCGGCCTGCGTGCCCTCGGTCACGGGCTCAAGTACCTGGCCTCGCGCAAGGGCCTGCTCAGTTCCAACGTGGTGGAAAGCGGCGCCTTCGTCGATGCCACCGGCTGCGGCCGCCCGGACGTGCAGTTCCATGTGGTGCCGGCGCTGGTGGGGGATATCGACCGGCTGCCGCCGGAAGGCCATGGCCTGTCCGTCAACCCCTGCGCCCTGCGCCCGCGCTCTCGGGGCCGCCTGCGCCTGAAAAGCGCCAACCCGCTGGACGAGGTGGCGCTGAACGCCAATTACCTGAGCGATCCGGAGGACATGAAAACCATGGTCGCCGGGGTGAAGATGGCCCGCCGCATCCTCCGTGCCCCGGCCCTGGCCGAGGTGGTGGAGGGGATGCTGATGCTGCCGGACGAGGACGACGTGCCGGACGAAGTGTTCGAGGACTACGTGCGCAAGGTCGCCAAGACCGTGTTCCACCCCGCCGGCACCTGCCGCATGGGCCAGGACCCAGGGGCGGTGGTGGCACCGGACCTGCGGGTGCATGGCGTCAAGGGCCTGCGCGTGGCCGATGCCTCGATCATGCCGTCCATCGTCAGCGGCAACACCAATGCGCCGAGCATCATGATCGGCGAGCGCTGCGCGGACTTCATCCTCGCCGCCCAAGCCTGACCGGAGGTCTTCCCGCAAGGATGCGGACTCATTACTTCGCCGATACAACAATTACAAGAGTGCCGCGATGAACCTCATAGCCCGCAACACCTTCGACAACGAGCATGACAGCGTCCTGTACAACCGCATTGCCTGGCGGCTGCTGCCGTTTCTTTTCGTGCTCTACATCATCGCCTTCCTCGACCGGGTCAATGTCGGCTTCGCCAAGCTGCAGATGGCCGCCGACATCGGCCTGAGCGACCTGGCCTTCGGCTTCGGCGCCGGGGTGTTCTTCATCGGCTACTGCCTGTGCGAGATCCCCAGCAACATGATGCTGCAGAAGGTCGGTGCACGCTTCTGGATCACCCGGATCATGGTGATGTGGGGGCTGCTGTCGGTATCGATGCTGTTCGTGCAGACCCCCAACCAGTTCTATGTGCTGCGCTTTTTGCTGGGCATGGCCGAGGCCGGTTTCTACCCCGGCGTGGTGCTGTACATGACCTACTGGTTCCCTTCTTATGCCCGTTCCCAGGGCATGGCCTGGTTCAACCTCGGCATCGCCATGGCGGGTGTGATCGGCAGCCCGCTGTCGGGCTGGATCATGCAGACCTTCGCCGGCGTGGGCGGCATGGCCGGCTGGCAGTGGCTGTTCCTGCTGGAAGGCATGCCGGCGGTGATCCTCGGCGTCGTGGTGTTCTTCTACCTCGACGACCGTCCGGGCAAGGTGCACTGGCTGAGCGCCGAGCAGAACGCGCGGGTGGTGCGCCAGCTCGCCGAACAGCGCAGCGCCCAGGAGCAGGCCGGGGCCGGCCACAACTTCCGCGCGGCCTTCGTCAACAAGGACCTGTGGCGCCTGATCTACGTGAACTTCGCACTGCTGTGCGGCACCTACGGCGTGTCGTTCTGGTTGCCGCAGATCGTCCGCAACCTGGGTATCGAGAGCCTGACCCAGACCGGTTTCATCGCCGCCATCCCGTTCGCCGTGGCCTCGGTGGTGATGATTCTGGTCAGCCGCCATTCCGACCGCACCCGCGAGCGACGCTGGCATGGCACGCTGTGCAACCTGGCCTCGGCGGCGGGCTTGGCCATGGCGGCGTTCTTCCATGACCAGCCAGTGCTGTCCCTGGCCGGCTTGAGCCTGGCCATGTCCGGCGGGCTGGCCGGTTTCTGTGTGCTCTGGGCCTTGCCGGGCGTGCTGCTGACCGGCACTGCGGCGGCGGCGGGCATTGCCCTGATCGCCACCATCGGCAACCTGGGTGGCTATGCCAGTCCGTTCATGATGGGCTGGATCAAGCAGAGCAGCGGGCACCTGGAATATGGCCTGTACGTGCTGGCGGTGATGACCGTGCTGGGTGCGCTGGCGATGTCCGCCGTGAAGCCACCGAGCAGCAGGCAGCAGCGTCCATTAGGACAACCTTCGACGATTTAGTGTTGCGCACCAACACAAGTGTTTCGCCGAGCGATACAATCGGTCACTTTCCCCATCACGGATCGAGGTGACCGATTGGACCAGCAAGAAGAAAAGCCCAGCAGCGGTCCGGCGCTGCTGGAGTCGGTGGAAATGGTCTTCCGCCTGCTCGATGAACTCACCGCCGCCCGGCGTCCGCTGGGCGTCACCGAGCTGGCGCAACTGCTGCAGACGGCCAAGCCACGCACCTATCGCCACCTCGCATCCATGCGCCAGTTGGGCATCCTCGAACAGGACCCGGCCACCGAGAAGTACATGCTTGGCGCGCGACTGGTGGCCTATGGCGAGGCGGCCGGCGAGCAGTTCGACCTGCGTGCCATCGCCGACCCCTATCTCACCCGCATCCGCGATGCCACGGGGCAGACGGCCTTGCTCGCCGTGGCAACCCATGACACGGCGCTGGTGGTGTCCTGTGTCGAATCCAAGGCCAATGTTTGCATTTCGGTGAAACCGGGCAACCGTGTATTGCCGTATTGCTCGGCTCAGGGCCGTACCGTGCTGGCGTTTGCCGATGCGGCGAGCCAGCAGCGGGTGATGCGGCGCAAGATGCCGCAACTGACCGAGCGTACCTTGCATGAGCCGGAGGCATTGGCGCAGCGGCTGGAGCTGATTCGTGAGCGGCTGTATGACGATGCGGATGGCGAGGTGACGCTGGGGATCAATGCCTTGTGCTGCCCGATTTTCCGCGAAAACGACCAGATCGTCGGGACCATTGGCATTGTCGGGTCGAGCGCGGCGATCCCGTCGCCACCGCCGGCGGCGATGCTGAGGGAACTGCAGTCGGCGGCGGCGGAGATCAGCGAGCGGTTGCATGCGGGGACCTACCAGCGCCTGTGATATCGCATCGCGGGCAACGCCTGCTCCCACAAGGTTTTCGGTCGCCTTCGATACCGAGGCCTGACACAACACTCTGTGGGAGCGGGCGTTGCCCGCGATGGCGTCCGGACAGACAACACCCATGTGTCCGTCTCCTGCACCCCTTTGGCCGTATCACGCCCCCCGCCGCCATTGTCCCGCCACCCCAGCCTGCCAAGATGAATCCACGGATTCACGACGCAGGAGGTGAAAGGTTTTGGGGGCGCTGGCCAGTATTTCGAACAACGACGCGGTGCTGCATTTTGGCCGCTACGCACTGCACGCCAACCAGCGCCAGCTCCTCGCCGGGGACGAGCCGCTGCGTATCGGCGGGCGTGCCCTGGATATTCTCCAGGTGCTGCTGGAACAACCCGGCAGCGTCGTCGACAAGCAGACCCTGATCGCCCGCACCTGGCCCGACAGCGTGGTCGAGGAAATCAACCTGCGGGTGCATATCTCCGCCCTGCGCCGGGCCCTCGGCGACGGTTTCATCGCCCACGTACCCGGGCAGGGGTACCGCTTCGTCGCCCCGGTGCGGCGCGAGGGACAGGGCGCCTCGCACAACCTGCCCACCCGCCTGACCCGACTGATCGGCCGCGACGATGAACTCGCCGCCCTCGGCAAACTACTAGCGCAGCGTCGCCTGGTGACTCTCAGCGGGCCGGTGGGCGTGGGCAAGAGCGCCCTGGCCCTGGGCGCGGCCGAAGGGCAGGTGCAGCGCTGGCGCGATGGCGTCTGGCTGATCGATTTCGCCCAGGCACGATGCCCGCGGGAAGCGGTAACCATGCTGCTGCGCGAAAAGGGCCTCGACCCGTGCGAGGACTGTCCCCTGGGCGGCCTGCCCGGCTACCTGCTGGAACGCCGCCTGCTGCTGGTGCTGGACCATTGCGAAGCCTTGCCCCAGGGCAGTCGGCGCCTGGCCGAGGCGCTGCTGGCGCTGGCGCCGGGGGTGACGATCCTGGCGGTAAGCCGCGAGCCGCTGCGCATTCGCGGTGAAACCCTGCTGTCGCTGCTGCCCCTGGCGGTGCCACCCAGTGGCGATGGGCACAGTGTCGAACAGTTCATGAGTTATCCCGCAGTGCGTCTCTTCGTCGCTTGCGCCCAGGCCCGGCAGGCGGATTTCTGCCTCCGCCCGCAGGACCTCAAGCCGCTCTGGGAAATCTGCCGGCGACTGGACGGTCTGCCGCTGGCCCTGGAACTGGCGGCAGCGCAGATCGACGTGCTGGCCCTGTTGGGCCTGCGCGCACAACTCAATGCAGGCTTGCAGGTGCTCAACCGCGGCCGGCGCACCGCCCAGGCCCGCCACCAGTCCCTGCGTGCGGCGCTGGACTGGAGCTTCCAGCGGCTTTCCACCACCGAACAACAGGTGCTGCGCCGCCTGGCGCAACTGAGCCGGGCGTTCAGCCTGGAACAGGCGGTGGCCCATGTCGCGATCGAGGGCATCGGCCCGTTGCGGGCGGTGCGGGCGGTGGAGCAACTGGCGGCCAAGTCGCTGCTGACGCCGCACGACGCGCCGCTGACCTACCGGGTGCTCAACAGCACCCGCTGGTACGTGCAGCAGGGCGCTCAGCCGGCATAACGGTCCCGCGAGGCCTCGCGGGCGGGCAGTCGCTCCAGCAGTTGCCTGGCCTGCAGCAACTCGGTGGTGTCGAATCCTTCGCTGAAACGCGCGTACACAGGCGCCAGCAGTTGCCGCGCCGGCAGTGGCCGGCCGTCCTCCAGCCACAACTGCGCCAGGGCACAGGCGCTGCGCAGCTCCCAGACCAGCGCCTGCTGCTTGCGGGCGATGCCCAAGGCCTTGAGCAGCAGCACTTCGGCGTCCTGGCGGTGGCTGTCCAGCAGTTGCGTGGCGCGGGAGCAGAGCAGGGCGGCACTGGCCCAGCCGGCGTGGCCGTTGTGGGCGCGGGCCAGTCGGGCGTCGTCGACCCGCCCCGGGACCAGTGTCGCCAGCAGGTCGCCGAGCAGGCCATCGGTCGGTGTCGGTGGCGCCGGGTCGATGTCGACGGACGCGGCATAATGCCCGGCCCAGTCCTGGAACAGCCACAGCGCATGGCGCTCGGCGTAGTCGCGCAGCAGCAGCACCCGCTGCCGGGCCAGGTCGCGTTCGCCGTTGTACCAGGGCATCAAGCAGCCGCTCAGGGCCAGGGTATAGCACACCGTGGTGCCGTGGTTGATCTGCAAGGCCAGGTCGAGCGCCTGGTCTGCGGTGCGCGCGGCCTGTTCCAGAAAGCCTTGCAGCCAGAGGATGCGCGCCAGCAAGGTGAGGGCGGCGACGCTCTGGTCGTACTGCACGCCGAAGCCGTGGGTGAAGCGGTTGAGACGGCCACTGTGGGCCATGCGCTGCAGGGCGTCCTCGGCTTCGCGGCGGGCCGCTTCCTGGTCGCCGCAGAAGTGCAGGCCCAAGCCCCTCAGGCGTTGTGCGCTGAGGGCCAGCAACGGGTCCTCGGCCGGTCCGTGGCGGTCGAAATCACGGCTCAGTTGCAGGGCCTGCGGGTATTCGCCGCGGTACAGGTTGACCGCCATATGCCCGGAAATCGCCCGCAACTGGCCCGGCAGGTCGCCATGCCGTTCGGCCAGTTCGCGGGCGCTGGCGAAGGCCTCCAGGGTCTGCGCGGTGCCGCCCTGGCCGTGGTAGCTGAAGGTGCCCATGGCCAGCTTGAGGTTGACGTGCAGTTGCCAGCCGGGATGGGCTTCGCTGTCCAGGCGGCGCAGGGCCTTGCGGATATACCGACCGTGTTCTGCGAGTAGCGACAGTTCTTGCCAGAGGGGCGCCGACGCCGCGGTCAGGCGCGCGCCGAGCAGACCGGCATCGCTGCTGGCGAAGCTCCATTCCAGCGCGGCGCGCAGATCGTCGAGGCCGCGGGCGTAGCGCTCCAGCCACTGCCCGGTGCTGGTCAGCGCCCATTCCCGTTCGGCCTGCTGTATCACCGCCAGCAGGCGCTCGGCGTGGCGCTTCTGCGCATCCGGCAGCTCGCCGGCCTGTTGCAGCTTGCCCTGGGCGTAGCAACGGGTGGTGTCGAGCATGCGATAGAACACTTCTTCATCGCCGACATCGACGTTCAGCAGCGACTTGCTCACCAGTTGGCTGACCGCGTCGAGCACGTCCTCCGGGGCCAGGCGTTCGCCGGCGGCCAGGGCCAGCGCCGAGTTGAGGGTGAAGCCGCCGCGGAACACGCTGAGGCGGCGCAGGCAGGTGCGTTCGCTGTCGGCGAGCAACTGGAAGCTCCAGTCGAGGGTGGCGCCGAGCAGGTGCTGGCGGCGTTCTGCGGCGGGCGGCGTGGCGAGGTGGCGGCGCAGGTCGTCGAGCAAGGCGTCGAGGCCGAGGGTGTCCAGTTGCGCCGCCGCCAGTTCCAGGGCCAGGGGAATACCGTCAAGGTGACGGCAGAGGGCGATCACCGTGGCCAGGTTGTCCGTGCCCAGTTCGAAGCTTTCCCGGCTGGCCATGGCCCGTTCGACGAACAGTTGCACCGCGCCGTAGCCGAGGGCCTGCCGAGGGTCGACCACGCCCTCGGCAGGCGGACATTCCAGGGCATCCAGGCGTTGCAGGCACTCGCCCTCGGCGCGCAGGCTTTCGCGGCTGGTGACCAGGATCTGCAACTGCGGGGCGCAGCGCAGCAGGTGTTCGACCAGGGTGGCGACCGAGTCCACCAGGTGCTCGGCGTTGTCGATCACCAGCAGCAGGTGGCGCTCGCGCAGCCAGGTGCAGAGGGCGTCAAGGGGGGCCTGGTCGGGCAGGGTCAGGCCGAGCACGCCGGCGAGGTTGCTGACGATGGTGGAGGGGTTGCTCAGCGGGCTGAGGTCGAGCAGGCGCACGCCGTCGCGGTAGTGGCCGAGCAGTTGCTCGGCGACCCGCAGGGCCACGGTGGTCTTGCCGATCCCGCCGGGGCCGGCGAGGGTCAGCAGGCGCTGGCTGGTCAGTTGCCCGAGCAACTGGTTGACCAGCATTTGCCGGCCGATCAGGCGGGTGCGGCGCAGCGGCAGGTTGTGCTGCGCCTCGCCTGGAGTGGGCGCCGGGGATTCGCCGGCCTGCACCAGCGGGGCGACGAAGCTGTAGCCGCGCTGGGCCACGGTGACGATGTAGCGCTGGCCGTTCTGGCCATCGCCGAGGGCCTTGCGCAGGGCGGCGATATGCACCCGCAGGCTGATTTCCTCGACCACCGTGTCGGGCCAGACCCGGGCCATCAGCTGTGGCTTGCCCACCACTTCGCCAGGGTGTTCCAGCAATACCAGGAGGATGTCCATGGCGCGCCGGCCCAGGCGCAGGGGACGGTCGTTCTCGACGATCAGGCGCTGGTCGGGGAAGACCCGGTAGGGGCCGAACTGCACGGCCGGTTCACGGTTGCGACTCAAATCTGGCTCCTGGCCTGTTCCGACTATCGGCAGAGTCCCTGCGAGGGCTCTGGCCTGTGGTTTTCGCGCATGGTGGGCGGGTTCGTGCGGGAACGCAACGCCTGGACGTCATCCGTGCCGTCTACGCTTGTACCTCCCGGCGCGGCGGGGCCCTTGTGGGGGCGGGTGAACCCGCTCTCACAAAGGCCCGCGTCGAAAGACATTACGCCGCCAGGGGGGATAATTAACAACGATTAACTCGGCATCACCCGCTTCACGCTCAAGAATCCACTGGATCAAGCGCTAACGGGGAACCTCGCATGACCGAATCATCCACGTCGCGGCCATTGGCAGGCCAGCCCACCGCGACCAACGGCGAAGTGGTGACCCTGGTGGTGCGCCACCGCATCAAGGCCGGGCACGAGAGCGCCTACGAAACCTGGCTGCGCCATACCGTCAGCGCCGCCGCGCAGCGCCCCGGTCACCTCGGTGTCGACGTGATGCGTGGCCACGAAGGCGGCCTGCACACCTTTACCAGCGTCCTGCGCTACAGCTCGGTCGACGCCCTGCAAACCTGGCTGGACTCCGACGAGCGTCGGCAACTGGTGAGCCAGGCCGAGGCGATGCTGGCCGATGGCGATCAGGTCGAGCAGCACGCGCACAAAGAGTTCTGGTTCACCCCGAGCAACGACGCCGACAACGCTCCTGCGCCGCGCTGGAAACAGGCCGTGGTCACGCTGCTGGTGATCCTGCCGCACACCTTGCTGGTGCCGCTGCTGTGGCAGCCGCTATTCAAGCTCGCGCCGTGGCTGTCCGGCTACTTCGTCGCCACCTTGCTCATCACTCTGACCATCGTTCTGTCGGTGTGCTACGTCTGCATGCCGGCAGCGACCCGCCTGTTCGCCCCCTGGCTGCAACCCGCGACGGAGGATGGCCATGACCGACAAGGATGATCGCACCGACCCTACCCGCCGCCACCTGCTGGCGGGCTCCCTGCTGACGGCTGCCGCAGCATTGCTGCCACGGCTGTCCTTCTCTTCACCGACTCCAGACCAAGGACCTGCGATGAACGCCGATCTGATTCTGTTCAATGGCCGTTTCCACACCGTGGACCGTGAAAACCCGGAGGCCACCGCGGTGGCGATCAAGGACGGGCGTTTCCTCGCCGTTGGCAGCGATGCCCAGGCGATGGCCACCCGTGGCAGCGCCACCCAGGTCATCGACCTCAAGGGCCGCTGCGCCATTCCCGGCCTCAACGACTCGCACCTGCACCTGATCCGTGGCGGCCTCAATTACAACCTGGAACTGCGCTGGGAAGGTGTGCCGTCGCTGGCCGACGCCTTGCGCATGCTCAAGGACCAGGCGGCGCGTACGCCGACCCCGCAATGGGTGCGCGTGGTAGGCGGCTGGAACGAATTCCAGTTCGCCGAAAAGCGCATGCCGACCCTGGACGAACTCAACCAGGCGGCGCCGGACACCCCCGTGTTCGTCCTTCACCTGTACGACCGTGCGCTGCTCAACCGCGCCGCGCTGCGCGTGGCCGGCTACACCAAGGACACGCCGAACCCGCCGGGTGGCGAGATCGTCCGTGACGCCCGTGGCGAGCCCACCGGCATGCTAGTGGCGCGGCCCAACGCGATGATCCTTTATTCGACCCTGGCCAAGGGACCGAAGCTGCCGCTGGAGTACCAGGTCAACTCGACCCGCCAGTTCATGCGTGAGCTCAACCGCCTCGGCCTGACCAGTGCCATCGATGCCGGCGGCGGCTTCCAGAACTACCCGGACGACTACGAGGTGATCGAGCAACTGGCCAGGGAAGATCAGTTGACGGTGCGTATCGCCTACAACCTGTTCACCCAGAAGCCCAAGGAGGAGCTGGCCGACTTCAAGAACTGGACCAGCAGCGTCAAGCTGCACCAGGGCGACGACATGCTGCGCCACAACGGCGCCGGCGAGATGCTGGTGTTCTCCGCCGCCGACTTCGAGGACTTCCTCGAACCGCGCCCGGACCTGCCGCCAGGCATGGAGCAGGACCTGGAGCCGGTCGTGCGCCATCTGGTCGAGCAGCGCTGGCCGTTCCGCCTGCACGCCACCTATGACGAATCCATCAGCCGCATGCTCGATGTGTTCGAGAAGGTCAACCGCGACATTCCGTTCAACGGCCTGCCGTGGTTCTTCGACCACGCCGAGACCATCACCCCGCGCAACATCGAGCGCGTGCGTGCCCTGGGCGGCGGCATCGCCATCCAGGACCGCATGGCCTTCCAGGGCGAATACTTCGTCGACCGCTACGGCGCCAAGGCCGCCGAGGCCACCCCGCCGATCAAGCGCATGCTTGCCGAGGGCGTGCCGGTGGGCGCCGGTACCGATGCCACCCGGGTGTCCAGCTACAACCCGTGGACCTCGCTGTACTGGATGGTCAGCGGTCGCACTGTCGGCGGCCTGGCCCTGCACCAGGAAGGCCTGCCGCGCGCCACCGCCCTCGAACTGTTCACCCACGGCAGCGCCTGGTTCTCGTCGGACCAGGGCAAGAAGGGCCAGGTCAAGGTCGGCCAGTTGGCCGACGTGGCGGTGCTCAGCGCCGACTTCTTCAGCGTCGAGGAAGAAGCCATCAAGTGGATCGAGTCGGTGCTGACCGTGGTCGGCGGCAAGGTGGTCTACGGTGCCGGCGACTTCGGTCCGCTGGGGCCGAAGGACATCCCGGTGCTGCCGGACTGGTCGCCGGTGGCCAAGGTCCCGGGGCACTGGCGTCCGACCTCTCCCATGGTGGCCCAGGTACACCAGTGCAGCGGCCCGTGCGCGGTGCACTCCCACAGCCATGAGCGGGCGCGCCTGTCCAATGTCCCGGTCAGCGACTTCCAGGGTTTCTGGGGCGCCTTTGGCTGCTCCTGCTTCGCCTTCTGAGTTCCACCCCGGCGCGGGCAGGGGCCCGCGCCTCCTTCAATGCAGAGGAGTCATGAGATGAGCAACGACTACAAGCGCCTGAACAAAGACGATGCCGTGGTGTTGCTGGTGGATCACCAGACCGGCCTGATTTCGCTGGTGCAGGATTTCTCGCCGAACGAGTTCAAGAACAACGTCCTGGCCCTGGGCGACCTGGCCAAGTTCTTCGGCCTGCCGACCATCCTCACCACCAGCTTCGAACAAGGCCCGAACGGCCCGCTGGTGCCGGAGCTGAAGGAGCAGTTCCCGGACGCGCCGTACATCGCCCGCCCTGGCCAGATCAACGCCTGGGACAACGCCGACTTCGTCCAGGCCATCAAGAACACCGGGCGCAAGCAACTGATCATCGCGGGCGTGGTGACCGATGTGTGCGTGGCGTTCCCGACCCTGTCGGCGCTGGCGGAAGGTTACGACGTGTTCGTCGTCACCGATGCTTCCGGGACTTTCAACGAGACTGTGCAGCAGGCAGCCTGGGCGCGCATGAGTGCAGCCGGTGCGCAGTTGATGAACTGGTTCGCGGTAGCGTGTGAACTGCACCGTGACTGGCGCAACGACATCGAAGGCCTGGGCAACCTGCTGTCCCAGCGCCTGCCGAACTACCGCAACCTGATGAACAGCTATGCCGCGTTGACCGCCGCGCAGAAATAAGGCACGGCTGCGACGCGGACCCGTGGGAGCAGGTTTGCTCCCACGGGCTCCTGCGTTGGATACCTTGATGGCAAAACGCTATTTCCCCTGTCATCCCATCTCCCTACAATCGAATGCTCACTCAACGGGTTGGATGGTCCAGCCACTGGTGCAGCATAGGGAGAAACGCCTCGATGTTCGACTCACCGCTTAAGTTCGGCATATCCATTTCCGCCCGCGGGCTGATCGAAGACACCTGCCTGGCGATGATTCCTGGCGCGGTCGTCGATATCTGGGACGTCTTGCACCAGGACCATGGGCGCGGGGGCTACGAGGAGGTCAACGCACAGCTGGACCGACACCTTGAGCCGTTGCAACAGGTGCGCTCGCGTATCGCTTTGCTCGAGCGCAAGGTCGCGGCTTATCGCCTGAACCTGGACAAGTACGAGATCGCTCCGGCGCTCACGCTGATCGAGTCCATCTACCACGATTACGATCAGGCCCTGGAAACGCTCATTCAAGGCATCCGCGAACAGTCCGCCGGCGGCCCGCAGGGCGCGGCCGACCACTTTGTCGGCCGCGGCCGCCTGAACGGGCTGGGCAGCCGCGTCAGCGAGGAGTTGGGGGAGAGCCTGCTGACCCTGCAGCGCATGCTCAGCACGTCCTACGGCCAGTACTTCCTCAGGCCGTTCTACGAGGACCTGAAACAACGCGACTTCGTTTCGTTCTTCTACAACAGCAAATACTGCTATGCGCGGTTCTTCCTGGCTCAGGTCAAGGCGTTCCTGCTGCTGCATCTGGTCCAGGCCGACTCCTGCCTGCCGTTCCGCATCCAGAACGAGCTCGACGATTTCGAGGTCTTGCTGGGCCGTCAGGAAAGGGAGTTGACCCACTGGCTGCCCGACGAGGTGCTGGCCCTGGTCCAGCAATTGGCGCGCGAGCCCGAGGGCATGCGCGGCGCCGCATCGGTGAGCTTGCGCTCGGGCTTGGGGGACAACGGCCTGCGCTTCGGCGACGACGGCGGTGTACACCCCTGTGTTGAGGTTCAGGAGTGGCGCCTGGAGCCCATTGACCCCTTGGTTTTCAACCCGCAGGTCGACCAGCGTTTTCACCTCAAGCACGCGGTGTCGGGGAAGATTCTCCAGCTTGGCGGCGCGACCGGAGTGATGGGGTGCACCGACTACAAGGCGATCAAGGGCGGCTGGAAGATCAGCTGGAACGCTGCGCATGAGGTGTTCAACCTGCAGTTCAAAGGTCAGGCGAACGATGCCAACAACGACGTCCGGCTGGTCTCCCGCAGCGCCCCGAGCAAGTCGATCCATGAGGTGCGCCTGGATGGCAAGCGTGTCGATCATCCCTACGAGAACGAACAGCAGTTCTTCATCCAGCCGTATTACTATGTGTTCGCCGGGCGTGACCGGATGCAGGTGGACGAGCATCTGGTGCCCAATGGTTTCGTGATGTCGCAAGGCGGAGACTACACCTTGCTGTATCGCACCAACGGCTCGGTGATGCTGGTCAGGGATTCCGATAGCAAGACGGTCTGGATCGCAGCCGAGGGGCATGGGCGACCCCCGGCGCGCCTGATGCTGCAACCGGACGGCAACCTCGTTGCGTATGACATCGACGGCAAGGCTTATTGGGCGTCGGGCAAGTACTTCAAGGACCAGCAGGCCGTCTACAAGCGCTCCGTGCTGCGGGTGCGCAAGGACGGGCGAGTGGAGATCCGGGTGCCGGGACAGGAGATCTTCTGGATCACCCCGGCGTGAACGACGAGGGCCGCTGCGCGGCCCCCTCGCAAGTCGGCGGCCTGATCAGCGGTTCGGTTGTACCACCCAGTCCCTGTCGGGCGCCTCTGTGCATTCGCTCGATCGAGCCGGCAGGCCGGGCGTGCCGTTTGACAGGCCGTGGAGGCACAACGGACGCGGGCTGCCCGACGTACTCGTCATAGTTGGTGCAGCGCTCCAAGATCGGGACATCACCGTAGGTTCCGGATCGTCAACCCCTGCTTGTCCTCGGTCCAGAAGACATCCTTGCACCCGGTCTGTGGTTCGTCGTTCCGACGAGCGGATGAACTGCCCCCAGGGTTGGGCTCCCGTCCAAGCCTGGGGGACAGTCCGGCGGCTGTTGCCGACGGGAAAGCCGGTTACCACCTCACCCTGACCCCGAGATTGCCAATCAACCCATTCAGATCATTGTCATCCACATCACTGCTGTAGTCGGCACTGACGAACAGCGCCACCTTAGGCGTAACCCTCGCCACCAGCCCCAGCCCCAACTCCACCGTGGTCGAGTTGCGCCCGCTGCTGATCTTGTCGACCTTGTCCAGCGTCACCGTGTCGGCATTGGAGAAGTCATACCAGACGTTGGTCCGCACGAACGGCTCGATCGGCATGCCGCTGACCACATAGTGCCCGGACAACCTGGCGCCGACCCGGCCACTCCAGCTCGGCTGGCCGTCATACGCCTGCAACGCCTGGGCCTGGGCCTGGTTGGCGGCGAAGTACTGCTGATTGACCAACTGCGCCTGCGGCTCGATCACCCAGTTCTTGCCCAGGCCAATGGGGAATCCACCCTCCACCGAGAAGGTCAGTGCATGCCCGTCGCCATCGATGCGCTCGCCGCTGGCATTGCGTCCGTTGGCATCGAAACGGGTGCCCATGGCCACCGCATCCACATGCCAGCCCTGCTCATGACGCAGGCTCCAGTACATGCCGACGCTTTCGCCCTGCAACTGCACGCTGCTGCCCTTGTCGCCCAGCGCTGGCCGCCGACCGTCGAAGCCGCTCTGCAGGTTGCTGTGGCTGACGAATATCCCCGCCCGATGGGTATTGCCACCTGCGGTTTCACGGACGAACAGATCGGGGCTTATGCGCAGGTCATTACCCGGGGCTTCCAGGCGCGCTTCGGCCAGTGCCGGGCGTGCTGCGGTGGGGAACAATTGCGCCCACTGGCCTTGCAGCAACTGCGGGGTGGCGAGGACATCACGCTGTGCTCGACCCTCGGCGAAGGCGCCCAGGGTCTCTCGGCCAAGGCCGCTGAAACTCACCGGCTGCAGGGTCAGGGTGGGCACGGCGAAGGCCGTGGACGGGTCCTGATCGTCGAGGTCGAGTACTTGCGATTCCACCGGGGTTGCCAGGAGCAGCGACGTGGAAACCGCGAAGAAAAACGATTCAAAGCCCGAAGGGTTCGACAGTTTTTGCATGGCGGATCTCCTCACAGTAACAGCCAGGGTTTCTGGCCTGATGTCACGGCTCGAGGAGGGGCGACCCAAACCAGCAAGCGAACCCCGTCCCGCGCGAAAAGGCGCGAGCTAGACGCTCGGATTGAGTGCTGGACGGATGTCGCTAAGGTGAAGTCAAGGAGATGGGGGAGGGGGCGTCAAGATTATGTGAAAAACCTGTGAGACTTTCGTGCCATGAGCCAAGCCATTGAAAAGACTGAGGTGGTAAGCCGGCATAGAGAGGCGCGCTCTTTCAGCCGGCCGCGCTATTTCGAATGATTGCTAGGCCAGCAGCGCATCGCCACTGACTGCCACGCCGATATTCTCGGCCGGCACGATGGTGGGGTTGCGTTTCAGGTGGAGTCGGTACAGCGCCAGACTCAGTTGATCAAGTTGCGCGGAGCCGCAGTGGGCGCTGATCGCGGTGAAGTAGGTGGCGACTTCGCTGGTGCCGGCCTTGGCTTTGTCGAAGAAGTTCGCGAGCCGGGAGATATCCGCCGCCTCGGGAGCGGCTTTCTGGAGCAGTGCCGTGAGCTCGCGCAGTGCGTTCACGTGCTCCTCTTCGTCTGGTTTGCTGGCGTACTGCGTGGTCTTCAGCTTCACCGACAAATGTGGAAGCCCCGCATTCAAGAGCAGCCCGGCGGTGTTCGCGCCCTCGAACAGCACCGGCAATTGCGAGCGCAGGACCATTTGCTTGAACAGCGGGCCGGGCAGGGAGTCCGCCGTGGTCAGCAGGATCGCCTTGGTCTCCACGCTGCCGATGGCCTCGACGAGGCGTGCGACGGGGTCCGCCGCCTCCAGGTTGACCACCGCAACGCCCCCGACACTCTGGAAACCCTCGGCGAATGTGGGTCGTTTGCAGGGCACCAACAGGACGACTTTCGGTGCAGCCATGCAGGCCAAGGCCTTGGCCATGATGACCCCGGCAGCGTTCGCCTTCTCCGCTTGGTGAAGCCCGTAGCCGACCTGCAGGCGGATCGATCCGGCACCAAGCTCATGCAGAAGTCTGGTAAACACCGGGCGCAATCGTGCCGGTGCCTGGGCTATGGTTCCTGCATCGTCCAGTCGGGCCGGAACGCCGTAGACGTAGGCGGCCTGCCTGGGCAGGCAGAGGTCATCGAACGTGTCGTCGGCGAAGAGATAGCGCCGGTGCGGGTACCACAGGTAGGGTTGCAGGATCAGTACCTCGGGGCTCTTGAGCGCGGTCTTGAAACCGGCAACCTCGTGTTTTGTCGTGGCCATCTCGGGATTACCGAGGTCGAAGGCGGGCAGGATGCCGATGATGTTCGCACGCTTGCCGGCTTCGAAGTCCTCGCTGCTGCCGACATGGCTGGCGTTCGCATATACCGCCTTGATATCGCTGGCGAGGACGTCCAGGCGTTCACGCACGGAAACCGTGTCAAACGAACGGATCTTCAGGTCCAGCACTACCGATTTGATGCCTGGATGGGTGGTCAGCCGGTAGTTGGCACCCGCGCTCGTGTAGCACAGGATCGCGTTGTGCATGCCGATGGATTCTGCGCAGTTGTTTTCTGCCGTGAGGCAGTTGTGCACATGCTTCGGCGAACCCTCCGTGCAGTCATCGAGCTCTGCCAACTCGCGATTGATAGCGAGGGTGGCGTTCACGCCGTCGGGGCTGACCTCGAACTGCGGTACCGGCTCCAGCTCCGGAAACAGTTGCTTGGCGAGCGCTGTTGCCAACGCTTGCAACTGGTCGGTGGTGACCAGGCTGCCATCTCTCAAGGTAATCAGGATGTCGATCCTGGGAGGGGCCTCGTCGGGAGATGTGCCTGTCACGTTCAGCGTGAGTCGAGGCGCGGGACTCGGTGCGTATTGGTTGAATTCGGACTCCTGCTTCAGTTGCAGGTCCACCAGGCCGAGCGTGGCCGCGCAGGCCTCCTTTTGCACCAGCGTTGCGACGTCGAGCAGATGATTCGGGGAGGTTTCATCTTCCTGCGAACCATCCGACAAGGTCGTCGTGTGGCAGGTCCGGAGCATTGTCAATTGCGCAGACTTTCCGTCCGGACCGAGGGTGTAGGTGATCCGTTGCGGGGGCAGGTCCGGCCCCTCCGGGTCGCGTGGAACTGCGAGGCTCAAGTAGCGCTGCCAGAAGGTCTTCAGATTGGCCGGCAGGACATCCGTGACCCGCGCCACCAGTTTGTACGGGTAATCGGTGAGTTCTGATGCCTGCGACAGGATGCGCACCATAGGCCGCTCAGCGTCGGCGTAGGCCGCTCGTCTGACCAGCAGACTCATTTCCTGGAGAAAGTCGATGGTGGCGGCCTGGTTGCCTAAGTTCGCGCCGTCGGCCACATACAGCCGCACATCGCTGTTCCTGAGCAGATCATTGACCTTCCCGGCGAGGTCCGCTGGCGGCGTGACCCAGTCCGGCGCCAGGGTCAGGGTGATTTCCTTGTGCCCACCTGGGAGGAGGGTCAGCGCGTAGCTGACCTCCTCGGGCTCAAAATCTACCTTCGGCTTGGATGCATACTGCCCGTCTGGCGGCGGAACGAAGATGAGCTTAAGGGAGACCTGCTCGGTCAGCTGCGCGCCGGTAAAGGTGAACCACACCCAGCCCTGCGCGTTGGTCTGCGCACTGATGGCCTGGTGCCCTTCCCGTGACAGGCTCAGGGTGATGCCAGCAACGCCCTGGTGCAGGTAGCACTCCACCACCCGAACCCGGAGGTGGACCCGCAGGCACTGGGCGACCATCTCCCCGGGCGGTTGCGGGAGCACGTAGGGTTTCTCGGTGAACACGCCTAGCTCGCCTCCCTACGGCTTATTTCGGCATGCGCCCTTTCCATGAACTCGCCATGGGCAGCGCTGGCCGACAGGTGCGGGTCATGCAGCGGCGCGACCCAGCCCCCTTGCCAGGGCGGGGCGCCGAACGCGGCAAACACGGCCGCGCTGAGCAGGATGAAGGTACTGTCGAGCATGCGCCGTTCGGTCGCCCAAGCCATGGCCGCGTCGACCAGTCGGGCCGGGTCCTGCCCGCTGCGGGCCACGGTTTTCGGCCAGTCGGCCTGCAAGCGCCTGGCCAGTTCGGCCAACGCCGTGGCGCGCCGGACCCTGGCCATGGCTTCCATCTGGGTTTCGCGAATGATCAGCATGACCGCTCCCCGACTCCTGTGAGACGACGAGGATAGTGGCATTTTGATTTTGCGAGAAGAGGGCGAGATCAGCTCTCTTCATCACGCTGCAACTCCAGCAACACCAGGCTCCGTCCGGTCACCTCGTACTGACTGTCGAAGTCGTGCTTGCGCGGTTTGCGGCGCTGCGGCTGATCGGTGTCGATCAGGCAGTTCCAGTACTCGCCCTCGGGCACTTCCGGCAAGGTGAACGGCACCGTGTCGTGGTGCGCGTTGACCACAAGCAGCAAGGTGGCGTCGGCCCCCGGCTTGATGATGCCGCTGACCTGAGCGCGGCCGTCCATCAGCATGCCCAGGCATCGGCCCTGGCTGTCCTGCCACTGTTCCACGGTCATCTCGTTGCCATCCGGCGCCAGCCAGGTGACGTCCTTGACGCCGATTGCCTCATTGTAGTCGCCGACCAGGAAGCGGGCGCGGCGCAGGATCGGGTAGGTCCGCCGCAGGCGGGTCAGGCGCTTGACGAAGGCCAGCAGTTGCCTGCCGTCCTCGTCCAGGTCCCAGTTGATCCAGCCGATCTCGCTGTCCTGGCAGTAGGCGTTGTTATTGCCGTGCTGGGTGCGGCTGAACTCATCGCCGGCGACGATCATCGGCGTGCCTTGGGCCAGCAGCAGGGTGGCGAACAGGTTGCGCATCTGGCGCAGGCGCAGGGCGTTGATTTCCGGATCGTCGGTCGGGCCTTCGACGCCATGGTTCCACGACAGGTTGTTGTTGCTGCCGTCCTGGTTGTTCTCGTCGTTGTCCTCGTTGTGCTTGTCGTTGTACGAGACCAGGTCGCGCAGGGTGAAACCGTCGTGGGCGGTGATGAAGTTGACCGAGGCGTAAGGGCGGCGGCCACGGCGGTTGAACAGCTCGCCGGAGGCGGTCATGCGCGCGGCGAAGTCGGCCAACTGACCTTCGTCGCCTTTCCAGAAGGCCCGCACCGTATCGCGGAAGCGGTCGTTCCATTCGGCCCAGCCGGGGGCGAAGTTGCCCACCTGGTAACCGCCGGGACCGCAGTCCCAAGGCTCGGCGATCAGCTTGACCTGGCGCAGCAACGGGTCCTGGCGGCAGGCGACGAGGAAGCTGTGGCGCTCGTCGAAGCCTTCGTGATAACGCCCGAGGATGGTCGCCAGGTCGAAGCGGAAACCGTCCACGTGCATCTCGCCGGCCCAGTAGCGCAGCGAGTCGGTGACCAGTTGCAGCACGCAGGGGTGGCTGAGGTCGAGGGTGTTGCCGGTGCCGGAATCGTTGATGTAGAAGCGCTTGTCGTCGGGCATCAGGCGGTAGTACGAGGCGTTGTCGATGCCGCGCATGGACAGGGTCGGGCCCAGTTCGTTGCCTTCGGCGGTGTGGTTGTAGACCACGTCGAGGATCAGCTCCAGGCCGGCATCGTGCAGGTGCGCGACCATTTCCTTGAACTCGGCGATCTTGCCCTTGGCCAGGTAGCGTGGATGGGGCGCGAAGAATGCGATGCTGTTGTAGCCCCAATAGTTGTTCAGGCCCTTTTGCAGCAGGTGCTGGTCGTTGACGAAGGCGTGGATCGGCAGTAGCTCGATGGCGGTGACGCCGAGGTCCTTGATATGTCCGATCAGCTCGTCGTTCATCAGCCCGGCGAAGGTGCCGCGGGCGGCGTCCGGCACGGCGGGGTGGCGCATGCTGATACCACGTACATGGGCCTCGTAGACGATGGTCTTTTCCCAGGGCGTGGCCACGCGCTGGTCGCGGCCCCAGGTGTAGGCCGGGTCGATCACCTTGCACTTGGGCACGAAGGGCGCGCTGTCGCGCTCGTCGAAGCTGAGGTCGCCGTCGGGGTGGCCGATGGTGTAGCCGAACAGGGCTTCGGACCATTTCAGCATGCCCACCAGCTGCTTGGCGTAGGGATCGATCAGCAGCTTGTTGGGGTTGAAGCGATGGCCGTTGTGCGGCTCGTACGGGCCGTGCACGCGGTAGCCGTAGATCAGGCCGGGGTGGGCGTCGGGCAGGTAGCCGTGGAAGATCTCGTCGGTGTATTCCGGCAGCTCGATGCGCTCGATCTCGGTCTCGCCACTGGCGTCGAACAGGCACAGCTCGACCTTGGTGGCATTGGCCGAGAAGATCGCGAAATTGACTCCCAGGCCATCCCAGGTGGCGCCCAGCGGGAAGGGCAGGCCTTCACGGATGCGCGACGGTTCACGGTGTACGGGTTCGACTTTTTCTTTGCTACGGCTCATGGGTCACCTGGAAAACACGGGATTTCGGGAACAGTTGCCCGGCGCGGCAGCCCGAAGGCCGCCACGGCGGGTAGAACGATCGGGAGCGCCGGGGGCGTCAGAGCGCGGCGGGTTTCTTCGGCGCGCGGGGTTTTTTCGCTGCCGCCGCCGGCTTGGCCGCTGGCGTCTTGCTACCCAAGGCTGGCGCCGGCTCGGCCTTTGGCTTGGCCGAGGCCGCGCGCGGCTTGCGCGGGGTGCTGGCCTTGGGTGCCAGGGCCTCGGCTTCGGCGAGCTTGCGCGCCATGTCCCAGTGGCGGTCTTCCTGGCCTTCCGGTTTGCCTTCCGATTCCCAGATCTGATATGCGAATTCGCGAATGCGTTTTTCCTCGACACTCATGGGTACGCTCCTGATGACTCGTTGTGATCGATGAAGAGATTCACCGGAAACTGATCCAGCGCGGTGTTCAGCCACAACTCTCTGTTTTTTGTGACTGCGCGCCGGTCGAAAAGTCCCGTGCAGTTTCCGGGCGAAACGGCGAACGGCAGCAGCACCCGCGTATCGCCCCAGTTCTGTGCCGGGATCAGCGGTTGCGCCGTGTTGCCGAGCAGGGGGCAGGCAAGGCGGGGAAGGATGACCACGGCGCGTTGGCCATCGTTGATACGGGCGAAGGCCAGGACCCGGTCGGCGTGTTGGCCTTCGATCTGCAGCGGCAGGTAGTCGCCGCGCAGGAACAGCTCGGGGAAGCGCTGGCGGCGTTCCAGCACCTGGGCGATCAGCGCCTGCTTGACCCGGCCGTCGCGCCAGTCGGCGAGCAGGGCGGCGGCGGACTGGCTGTCGTCCAGGGCCTGGCGCCGGGCCGCGAAGTCCACCGGGCGGCGGTTGTCCGGGTCGACCAGGCTGAAGTCCCAGAACTCGGCGCCCTGGTACAGGTCCGGCACGCCCGGAGCGGTCATGCGTAGCAGGGTTTGGGCCAGGCTGTTCAGCGCACCGGGACAGGCCAGGGCCTTGGCGGCCTCGGCGATGGAGTGGCGCAGTTGTTGGCACTGACTGTCGAGCAGGATGGTGTCGAGGAATGACGCGCAGGCCTGCTCATAGGTTTCGTTGGCCGCGCTCCAGCTGCTGCGCAGCTTGGCTTCGCGCAGCGCCTTGACCTGCCACTGGCGCAAGCGCTCGGCATAGCTGCGCAGGGCCAGGTGATCGTCGGCGGACAGGTCCAGCGGCCAGCTGCCGAGCAAGGTCTGGTAGAGCATCAGTTCGTCGCCGGCCGAGGGTGCTGGCCCGTCGGTGAGTGTCTGGCGCAGCGGCTCGGCCAGCTCGCGCCAGTGCTCGACGCGATTGGCGTACCAGTCGGGGCGCTCGCTGATGACCGCCAGGCGGGCTCGCATGTCCTCGCCCCGCTTGTGGTCGTGGGTGGCGGTGGCCAGCAGGTTGTCCGGGAAATCGCGCAGGCGCTGTTGGCAACTGTCGTGGAAGGCCTGCGGCGGGGCGCTGAAACGCTCGGCATCGAAACCGACATCGTTGCGTGAGAGCAGCACCGCCGAGCGATAGAAGGCGGTGTCCTCCACAGCCTTGGCGGCGGTGGGCGAGGTCAGTTGCTGGAAGCGCACACAGGCGTGGCGCAACTGTTTGCGCGGGCGACCCGGTGGCAGGCGTCGCCAGGATTCACCGCCGAGCCAGCGTTGCAGGTAGTCGAGAACCCCGGCATCGGCGTCGCCCAGACTGATCCGCGCCTGTTCCAGGGCTTGCTGGAAGAAGGCTTCGTCCTGTTCCGGCCGGCCGCAGGCATTGATATAGGTGCGGTACACCGGGTAGTGCTCGACCAGCGCCTGCAAGGCGCGGCGGATGGCGCCCAGCGTCAGGTCGCGGCTCATCAGGTCATTGCGCGCCACCTGCAGCAGGGCCTGGGCCACCGACTCGAAATCCCCGGCCAGGGTGCCTTGCAGCACCAGCTGGCGGGCCTGGCGTACCTCGTCGGCGAAGGCCGGGCGCTCGCTCAGGTCATGCCACAGCGCAGTCAGCTCCGCCTCGCCGGCGGGATCATGCTGCAGCAGCGAAACCTGGTTCATGAACTCGTAGCCGGTGGTGCCGTCCACCTGCCAGTCACGGTGCAGGCGTTCGCCAGCGCCGAGGATCTTCTCGACATAGATCGGCAGGTGCTCAAACGCTGCGTCCAGCGGCCGTCGGGCAAGCAGGGCAGTGGTGCGTCTGCGCAGCTTGCGGCAGTAGCCGCGCGGGTCGGCAAGGCCGTCGATATGGTCGATGCGCAGGCCGTCCACCAGGCCGCGGCCAATCAGCTCGAAGACCTTGCCGTGGGTGGCCTCGAACACCACCGGTTTCTCCACCCGCAGGCCGCCCAGTTCGTTGACGTCGAAAAAGCGCCGCCAGTTGATGTCGTCCGCCGCGGTGCGCCAGCTGGCCAGGCGGTAGTGCTGGCGTTCGAGCAGGGTGTGCAGGCGCTCGAAGCCCTCGGGATGGCGCGAGTTGAAGCCTTCCAGCAGCCGCTCCACATCCACCGCGTGCTGAGCATGCCGGGCAAAGCTGGCGAGCAGGTTGTGCAGCGGCTCGGCTTCGTCGGCCGTGCTGGCGGCGGCGAAGCGCCCGGCCAGTTCGCGCAGGTCGGCAAGCTGGCTGCCAGCAAGGATCAGCGCGTAGTCGGGCGGGCTGACCGGGAAGCGATGCTCATAGTGATGGACTACGAAGCGACCATTATCGGGATCGAAGCGCAGCGGGACCTCGCCGGCCTGCAGCACCTTGCCGTAGTCGTCGCCGAGGAACGGCAGCAGCAGTTGGCCCCGCAGCAACGGGTCGGGGGAGTGCCACTGGATATCGAAGAACTCGGCGTAGCGGCTGTTGCGGCCCCAGGCCAGCAGGTCCTGCCACCAGTGGTTGTGCTCGCCGCCCACCGCCATATGGTTGGAGACGATATCCAGCAGCAGGCCCATGCCGTGCTGGCGCAGGGCGGCGACCAGGCGCTCAAGTGCCGCCTCGCCGCCCAGCTCCGGGTTGACCCGGGTCGGGTCGACCACGTCGTAGCCGTGCATCGAGCCTGTGCGCGCTTCCAGCAGCGGCGAGGCATACACATGGCTGATACCGAGACGGGCGAAGTAGGGCACTAGCGGCACTGCGTCGTCGAGGGTGAAGCCGGCGTGGAATTGCAGGCGCAGGGTGGCGGTCATGGGCTTCATCGGTCGCGCTCCCAGGCCTGTTCACGGGCTTGCGCCAGCAGTTCCAGGCGCCGCGCGGCATCGACATCGTCGAGCAGTTCGCGGGCCGGCGCGGCGAAGCGCCGCCGCCAATTGGGATGGCCGTCGATGGTGCCGGGCAGATTGGGCTGTTCGTCCACTCCCAGCAGGTCTTCCAGTGGCAGCAGCACCAGCGGCGCGCGGGTGTGGCCGAGCAGGCGCACGCTGGCGTCCATCACTGCGTCGTTGTCCGGCAGGTCGTGGTGGTAGTTGCTTTCCAGCAATTGGCGAAGTCCCTTGATTTCGGCCTGGCGAGTCTCGCGCCAGTCCCGTTCGGTAATGGCGTCGATCAGCTTCAGGCGCTGGTTCCATTCGATGTCCCGCGCCACTAGCCAGCCGGCGAGGGGTGAAAGGTCGTGGGTGCTGGTAGTGGCCAGGGCGCTGTCCGGCCAGTCGAGGATCGGCTTGAAGCGCCCCGGCGGGTCCTGCTCGAACAGCAGCACACGCATGCCGAGGATGCCCCGCGCCGCCAGCTTGTCGCGCAGGCCCTCGGGCACGGTGCCGAGGTCTTCGCCGAGGATGATCGCGCGGTGGCGCACCGACTCCAGGGCCAGCAGGCGCAGCAAGTCGTCCAGCGGGTAATGCAGGTAGGCGCCGTCCGGCGCGGTGGCCCCGGCGGGGATCAGCCACAACCGGTACAGGCCCATGACATGGTCGATGCGCAGGCCCCCGGCATGGGCCAGGTTGGCCCGCAGCATCTCGATGAAGGCACGGAAGCCGTTGCGCTTCAGGCCTTGGGGCGAGAAGGCGCTGATGCCCCAGTTCTGCCCGGCGCGGTTGAGGATGTCTGGCGGTGCGCCAACATGCACCTCAGCCAGCAGTTCGTCCTGGCGGCTCCAGGCCTGGCTGCCGGCGCCGTCGGCACCCACCGCCAGGTCGGCGATCAGGCCCACCGCCATGCCCTGGCTGCGCGCGGCTTGTTGCACGCGTTCCAGGCCGCGGGTCATCAGCCACTGACAGAAGGCGTAGTACTCGATGGCGGCGGGGTAGTTGTCGGCGAACTGGGCAACTTCGGGGCTGCGCGGGTCGCGCCAGCCGTCATACCAGCGCCGCCAGTCGGCGCTGCTGCCGCGGCTGGCGGCAGCGTCGAGCAGGGCTTCGTAGCGGCAGTGGTCTTCCAGGGCCTGACCGCCGGCCTTGCGGAAGCTGGTGAAGTCCTCCCGCTGCGGGTGTTCGCCACGGCTGAAATCCCGGTACAGGGCGCGCAGCAGCTTCTGCTTGGCGGCGGCTGCCTGCGGCCAGTCGATCAGAGGCAATTGTTCGAGCTCGTCGACGGGTAGATCCAGCGCTTCCCGGGCCACCCGCACCGCGCGCTCGCCGAGGAGGATTTCCGGACTGGCGTACAACGCATTGAAGAACAGCCGGCTGGACGGCGAATAAGGGCTGAAGGTGTGGCTGTTGTTGGCAAACATGGCGTGCATCGGGCTGATCGCCAGGGCGTCGGCACCGCGTTCGGCGGCGCTGCGGGCCAGGGCTTCCAGGGCCAGGCAGTCGCCGAAGCCGCCGTCGCCGGGGCGGCGCAGGCTGTAGAGCTGGGCGGCGATGCCCCAGCTGCGTGGGGTGGCCTGTTGTTCTGCGTCGGCCAGGGTGTAGCAGCGCAGCGGGGCGACCGCGATGCTGAAGCTCTGCGCGTTGATGCTCAATTGGTGGTAGCCGATGGGCAGGCCGGCCGGCAGCACGCCGGAGCGGTCCAGGCGCAGGGCCTGTTCGCTGCCGTCTTCGAGGCGGGCGTGGCACAGGCTGCCGCCGTCGAACCAGCGCGACAGGTCGAGGCCGGCATCGATATCCACGGTCAGCAGGGGTGGCAGGTGCTGCTCGTCCTCGGCCTCTTCCAGTTGCTCCAGGCTGCGCTCGATGCTGTCCAGGTCGTCGGCAGGATGACCCAGGGCGCCGAGGATGCGCCTCAGGTTCTCGTCACTGACTTGCTGCGCGCGGCCGTTGGCATCGATCCAGTCCACCGCGACGCCGGCGCGTCGGGCCAGGTAATGCAGGTGCAGGTCACTCATGGGGCAGGCTCCGCTGCGCGGGTGGGGTTCAGGCTGACCCGGGCGCTGTACGGGTGCAGCGTGCCGGGTTGTTGCACTGCATCGGTGCAGTTGAACAGCGATTGATGGGCGTCCGGCAGGTGCGATTGCACCGGGGCCGGGCCGAGGTTGAGGTCGATGCGCAACTCGCGGCCATCGCCCAGGCGCCAGCGCGCGCTGACGGCCTTGTCGCCGATGACCTCGGCACCCAGGGCGCGAGTGCCGTCCAGGTGCGGAACGATGTGCTGGCGGCGCAGGGTCAGCAGGTGGCGATGGAAGTCCTCCCAGTTGCCACTATGGGCGTTGCGCCGGGGGCGCGAGTCGAGAAAGGTCTGCAATGCATTGGGATCGGGAATCCGCTCGCGCTGCTGCGGATCGGCAAAGGCCGCGAAGCCCTTGAACTCGGCGCGTCGGCCTTCGCGCACCGCGTCGGCCAGCTCGTCGTGGTGGTCGGTGAAGAACAGGAAGGGCTGTTCGCTGGCCCATTCGTCGCCCATGAACAGCAGCGGGATCATCGGCGACAGCAGCAACAGCGTGGTTGCCGCACGCAGGGCCTGGGGCGGGCACAGGGCCGAGAGGCGCTCGCCCAGGGCGCGGTTGCCGGTCTGGTCGTGGTTCTGCAGGAACAGCACGAAGGCACTGGGCGGTAGATGCGCGCTGGATTCACCGCGAGGCGTACCGTGGTGGCTGGTTTCGCCCTGGTAGACGAAGCCCTCGCCCAGGCAGCGGGCCAGACGCGCCGTGGGGTGCTGGAAGTCGGCGTAATAGCCTTCCTTTTCGCCGGTGAGCATGACGTGCAGGGTGTTGTGGCCGTCGTCGTTCCACTGGCCGTCAAAGGCTTGTTCCAGCAGCGAGGCCTGGTTCGCTTCGTTCTCCAGCACCAGCCAGCAATGGCGGTGGTCGCCGATGTGCTGGCGCACGGCACTGGACAGTGCACGGAGGAAGTCCGGGTCGTCGATGGCATGCACCGCGTCGAGGCGCAGGCCATCGAAGCGGTAGTCGCTGAGCCACATCAGGGCATTCTCGATAAAGAAGTCCCGTACCTCGTCGCGACGGAAGTCGATGGCTGCGCCCCACGGCGTCTGCCGGTCTTCACGGAAGAACCGGTCGGCATAGCGGTGCAGGTAGTTGCCGTCCGGGCCGAAGTGGTTGTAGACCACGTCCAGCATGACCATCAGGCCCAGGCCGTGGGCCTGGTCGATCAGCGCCATCAACTCGTCCGGGCTGCCGTAGCTGTGCTGCGGGGCAAATGGCAGCACGCCGTCATAACCCCAGTTGCGCTCCCCGGGAAACTGGTTGATCGGCATCAGCTCGATGGCGGTGATGCCCAGCTCGGCCAGGCGCGGCAGTTCGCGCATGACCCCGGCATAGCCGCCGAGCAGGCCGACATGCAGCTCCTGGATCACCGCTTCGCGCCAGGGCCGGCCGCGCCAGTGCGGATTACGCCAGTGATAACGCTGCGGCGCGACTACCTGGCTCGGGCCATGCACGCCTTGGGGCTGGAAGCGCGAGGCCGGGTCGGGCACCGACAGCTCGCCATCGATGCGATAGCGGTACAGGGCACCGAGGGGGCAGCGGCGATTCAGGCGAAACCAGCCATCGGCCTCGGGGCCCATGGCGAAGGTCGCGCCGTCCAGTTCGAGTTCGACGCTGCGGGCATCCGGTGCCCACAGCGAAAAGCGGGTGCGCTGGCCGTCTTCCACCAGCGCCCCGTGGCTGAAACGCAGGGGCAGTGCCGCCATGGCTCACCCCCGCTGGCACATGGCGCGTTCGACCAGTTCCTCGTACAGCCGGGCGTAGGGTTCGACCGCCTGGCACCAGTTGAAGGGTTGGGTCATGGCCAGGCAGCGCATGGCGTTGAGCAGGTCCTTCTTGCCGTAGACATAGAAGGCCCGTTGCAGCGCCTCGCGGTAGCTATCGACGGTGGATTCGTCGAAGAGGAAGCCGGTGACGCCGTTCTCGATGGTGTCGGCCAGGCCGCCGGTGTTGCGCGCCACCGGCAGCGAACCGAAGCGCTGCGCGTACATCTGGCTGAGACCGCAAGGCTCGTAGCGCGACGGCATGAGCAGGAAATCGCTGCCGGCGAACATGCGCCGGGCGTCGGTCTCGTTGAAGCCGATGCGCACGCCGATGCGGCCCGGATGACGCAGGGCCAGGTCGCGCATGGCCTGTTCTTCCTCCGGCTCGCCGCGGCCGATCACGCAGATCTGCCCGCCTTGCTGGACGATGTAGTCGGCCACACCCAGGGTCAGGTCCAGGCCCTTCTGGTAGACCAGGCGCGAGACCACGGCAAACAGGGGGCCGGTGGACGGCTCCAGGCCGAACAGGGCGCGTACCTCGTCGGCGTTGGCGGCCTTGCCGTCCCAGTCGTTGAGACCGAAACGGTGTTGCAGGTGCTCGTCGGTGGCGCAGTTCCAGCTTTCGTCGATGCCGTTGGGGATGCCGCTGAGCAGGCCCTGCTGGGCCTTGCTATCGAGGAAACCGTCCAGGCCGCAGCCGAACGCCGGGGTGGTGATCTCGCGGGCGTAGGTGGCGCTGACCGTGGTGATGTGGCTGGAGTAGGCCAGGCCGGCCTTGAGGAACGACAGCTTGCCGTAGAACTCCATGCCTTCCTGCTGCAGTGCATGGTCGGGGATCGCCAGTTCCGGGCAGCAGGCACGGCTGACCACGCCCTGGTAGGCGAGGTTGTGGATGGTGAACAGGGTCGGCGTGCTCAGGCCGCGCCAGTGCATGTAGGCCGGGGCCAGGCCGGCTGGCCAGTCGTGGGCGTGGATCAGGTCCGGGGTCCAGTGCACCATGCCTTCGCCGGCGGCGATTTCCGCAGCGGCCAGGCCCAGGCGGGCGAAGCGGATATGGTTGTCCGGCCAGTCGCGGCCGTTGTTGGCGCCGTAGGGAGTGCCTTCGCGCTGGTACAGCTCGGGGCAGATCAAGACGTAGATGACCAGGCCGTCGGGAAGGTCCATGCGCCCGATCTGGCAGGGTGGCAGGGCAGCGTGGCCACCGAGTTCGCCGACCACGTGGATGGGGTTGTCGCTGTCCATCACCTGCGGGTAGCCGGGGATCAGCACGCGCACGTCGTGCAAGTGGCGCAGGGCCCGGGGCAGGGCGGCGGAGACGTCGCCCAGGCCGCCGGTCTTGACCAGGTCGGCGATTTCCGAGGTGACGAACAGGACTTTGCGTTTGTGCCGGTTCTGCCTGTTATCGCCGACGAAGCCGCGGCCGGTGCTGACGATATCGCTGCCCACGGGGGCGCTGGTGTCTGGGTTGAAATGTTCGAAATGCGGTTCGACAGCGGCACTGATCATTTACTTCTCTCCGTCCCTTGTTCTTTGGGCGATACGCCCGAATGCGATGCCTGTGCGGTGTGCTCTCTTCTGTTTGTGCGGTATTGCGTCCCTGGCACCCGTGCAAGCGCTGCGCCAGACGGCGCTCCTGCCGTTGACGAGGTGACGAAGTGTAGGGATGGGCGGGCCGCGTCCGGGAATGCCGGAAACGATGACCTACTTGAATTCCTGACTGGCCGGGATCACGGAAGGTTCAAAGTTTTTCGCCGAGTGCTTCCGGGCGGAACCAGGCAGGATTCCTGAGTGTAGGAGAGGAGGGAATAAAAGGGTGACCCGTTGGTCACATTTCAATCTGAAGACAACGCGGTATCTGTTGTGGCTTTAGGATCAAAGGCGGGTGGTGCTGGTGCTGGTGATCGTGTGTTGATCCATTAGTGATGGCGACGCTGAGTCACCTTTTCGCCCCCCGGCGACCCACTTTTGAAAAGCGCAAAAGTGGGCAAAACGCTCATGCTCCTGCATCCGGCCCTACGCTTCGCTCCGGGTTCCTTCCTTCCGCACTGACTCCTGATGTCGCGGGCAGATCAAGAGCCAGATCAAAAGCAAAGCAAGAGCAAAAACCAGCGCAGCCACCACCATTCTGGAAAACACCATCGCCGGGCAAGAGCGCAGCGAATTGTGCTTTTGATCTTGATCTACCTGCGACATCAGGAGGCCGAGTGGAGCGCTGATGTAGGGGGTGGAGGGCCATGGATGGCGCGGCCCCCGGAATCAGTGCGGAGGGAGGGAACCCGTAGCGAAGCGAAGGGCCGGATGCAGGAGCGAAAGCGTTTTGCCCACTTTTGCGCTTTTCAAAAGTGGGTCGCCGTAAGGGCGAAAAGGTGACTCAGCGTCGCCATCGCAAATGGATCAACACACGATATCCAGCACCAGCACCAGCACCAGCACCAGCACCAGCACCAGCACCAGCACCAGCACCAGCACCAGCACAAACAGTTATCCCAGAATCGTGCGCATCTTCTCGCGCAACTGATCGATGCTGAACGGCTTGCTGATCATGTGCATGCCCTCGGGCACGTCAATGCTCTGCCCATAGCCACTGGCAAACAGGATGGGCAGCATCGGCCGCATCTCCCGGGTCTGCCGGGCCAGCTCCTTGCCGTCGATGCCCGGCAGGCCGACATCGGTCAGCATCAGGGCGAAATGTTCACCTG
This sequence comes from Pseudomonas sp. Con_6, assembly GCF_059379395.1. Classification (NCBI taxonomy): domain Bacteria; kingdom Pseudomonadati; phylum Pseudomonadota; class Gammaproteobacteria; order Pseudomonadales; family Pseudomonadaceae; genus Pseudomonas; species Pseudomonas sp. Con_6. The sequence continues at coordinate 2,788,321 of NZ_CM182011.1, forward strand.
GATCGCCCAGCAATTGCAGCGCCTGCTCGGCGTCCTCGGCCTCCCTGACCTCGTATCCCAGTTCTTCGAGGACGTCGACCATCAGCATGCGCACGATGTTGTCGTCCTCGACGACCAGAAGCGGGGAAGTGGCGGGCATGGGTGACTCCTGCGGTAATGATTGGTACTAGCTCTGTAAACAGCACGGCGCCGGAAGTTCCCCGGCATCCCTGCGTGCAGCATAGCGGGCCGCGATAATGCACGGAACGAATGCGCGCGTCATGCCTCAAATACTGGCTTTGTGCCCTGTCGGAAGCCGCGAAGACGGATAGACTGTGAGCACAGCGCCGTTCCATCTGGCCTCCAAAGCGCCATTTCGGAACCACGAACCCAGAAAAACAACTGCCACTCTGCCGCACGGACCAACAGATGAATCAGTCAAGTTCAGTCGATCAGCAGCGTTTCCAGAAGCTGCTGGTACGCAACGTCAGCCTGCCCCTGGGAGTGGGGCTGCTGAGCGCCGTGGTGTTCATCGCGGTGATCGCGTACCTGCTTTCGGTGATCCAGTGGGTCGGGCATACCGACCGGGTGATCAACAATGCCAACGAGTCGCTCAAGCTTTCCATCGACAAGGAAACCGGCATGCGCGGCTACCTGCTCACCGGCGAGGCACATTTCCTCGACCCCTATGAGCTGGCCCGACCCCGCATCAACGCGCAGATGCAGACCTTGCGCGAGCTGGTGGCCGACAACCCGGTCCAGCTCGACCGCCTGCAACGTCTCGAAGCCCTGCAGGCCGACTGGAACGATTTCGCCAAGGAAATGATCGACCTGCGTCGCAGCGGCGGCGACTACCGCTCGGATATCGAGGCGGGCCGCGGCAAGCGCATTACTGACCAGATCCGCAAGGAATATGAGGACTTCGTCTATCTGGAGCAGCAACTGCGGGAAAAACGCAACCAAACGGTGAGCACCACCACCTGGATGTCGATTTCCCTGTACTTGCTGTTCGTCGTCGTCATCAGTGCGTTGCTGGCGTTCGTCGGCCGGCGTGACCTGCTCAACCTGTCGCGCAGCTACCAGGCCAATATCGACGCCCAGCAGCAGGCCAGCGAAGGGTTGCAGCAGCAGGCCTGGATCCGCATAGGGCAAAGCCAGTTGGCCGAGCGCGTGCTGGGCCAGCAGACCCTGCCGACCCTGGGCCACAACATCCTGCAGTTCTTCTCCAACTACCTGGGCAGCGTGGTCGCCGCGCTTTACGTGCGCGACGAGCAGGACAACCTGCACCGGGTCGCCAGCTACGGTTTCTCCCGCGAGCAGGAAGCCCGCGACCAGGTGCTGAGGCCCAACGAGGGCTTGGTGGGTCAGGCCCTTGTGCAGAATCGCCTGCTGACCCTCGATGACGTGCCGGAGGACTATTTCAAGGTCAGCTCTGGCCTCGGTGAGGGCCTGCCGCGCAGCGTGATGCTGATGCCGGCGACCAACGACGGGCAGGTCAACGGGATCATCGAACTGGGCTTCCTGCGCCCGCTGAGCCCGCGTGACAGCGAGTTGTTGGAGCGGGTCGCCGGCAACCTCGGCACCTCCATCGAGAGCGCGCGCTACCGCCAGCGCCTGCAGGAAGTGCTGGCCCAGACCCAGCAGCTCAACGAAGAGCTGCAGGTACAGCAGGAAGAGCTCAAGACCGCCAACGAGGAACTGGAAGAGCAGTCGCGGGTGCTCAAGGAGTCCCAGGCACATCTGGAAACCCAGCGCGCAGAACTGGAACAGACCAACGAACAACTGGCCGAACGCACCGAGGCCCTGGCCTCGCAGCGCGATGCCCTGGACGTGAAGAACACTGAACTGAACGACGCCCAGATGCAGTTGCAGGAGCGCGCCGAGGAGCTGCAGCGTTCCAGCAAGTACAAGTCGGAATTCCTCGCCAACATGTCCCACGAGCTGCGTACCCCGCTGAACAGCTCGCTGATCCTGGCCAAGCTGCTGGCGGAAAACCCTCAGGAAAACCTCAGCGACGAGCAGGTGAAGTTCGCCGAGTCGATCTATTCGGCGGGCAACGACCTGCTCAACCTGATCAACGACATCCTCGACATCGCCAAGGTCGAGGCCGGCAAGCTCGACGTGCGCGCCGAAACCACCCAGGTCTCGCGCCTGGCGGACGGCCTGCGGGCAATGTTCGAACCCCTGGCGGAGCACAAGGGCCTGAGTTTCGACGTGATCGTCGAGCCGCACGCACCGGCGACGCTGTACACCGACCGCCAACGCCTCGAGCAGATCCTCAAGAACCTGCTGTCCAACGCGGTGAAGTTCACCGAGCAGGGCCAGGTCAGCCTGACCGTGGACCACCAGCCCGGCGTCGGTATGATCTTCCATGTGCAGGACAGCGGCATCGGCATTGCCGCCGACCAGCAACAGACCATCTTCGAGGCCTTCCACCAGGCCGATGGCACCACCAACCGCCGCTATGGCGGCACCGGCCTGGGCCTGTCGATCTCCCGCGACCTGGCGCGTCTGCTCGGCGGGCAGATCCAGGTGCAGAGCACGCCAGGCCAAGGCAGTGTGTTCAGTCTGACCTTGCCGGAGGCCTACGAGCCAATCGTCGACCAGCCACCCCAGGCACCGCTGAACCGGCCGCAGCCGCTGCCACGCATCGCCCCGCGTCCGGCACCGATCGAGGACGCGCCGGTGCCCCTGCCAACAAGGCGTCCGGCCTTCGACGACGACCGGCAAAAGGCGCCGTTCAGCAACCGCTGCATCCTGGTGATCGAGGACGAGCCGAACTTTGCCCGCATCCTCTTCGATCTGGCGCACGAGCTGGGCTACAACTGCCTGGTGGCGCATGCCGCCGATGACGGTTTCGAGCTGGCCGAGCGCTTCGTGCCCGACGCCATCCTGCTGGACATGCGCCTGCCCGATCACTCTGGCCTGACCGTGCTGCAACGCCTCAAGGAGCAGACCACCACCCGGCATATCCCGGTACATGTGATCTCGGTCGAGGACCGCATCGAGACCGCGCTGCACATGGGCGCGGTGGGCTATGTGGTCAAGCCCACCAGCCGCGATGAGCTGAAATCGGTGTTCGCTCGCCTCGAAGAGAAGCTGACGCAGAAGCTCAAGCACATTCTCCTGGTGGAAGACGACGACCTGCAGCGCGAGAGCATTGCCCGGCTGATCGGCGACGATGACGTGCAGATTACCGCCGTGGCCACCGCGCAGGAGGCTCTGGCGTTGCTCAAGACGCATGTCTACGACTGCATGGTGATCGACTTCAAGTTGCCGGACATGCCCGGCAACGAGCTGCTCAAGCGCATGACCGTTGACCAGATCCAGTCCTTCCCGCCGGTGATCGTCTACACCGGGCGCAACCTGAGCCGCGACGAAGAGGCCGAGCTGCTCAAGTATTCGCGCTCGATCATCATCAAGGGCGCCCGCTCGCCCGAGCGCCTGCTGGACGAAGTGACGCTGTTCCTGCACAAAGTCGAATCGACGCTGTCCCATGAAAGACAGCGCATGCTCAGGACCGCGCGCAGCCGCGACAAGGTCTTCGAGGGGCGCAAGATCCTGCTGGTGGACGACGATGTGCGCAACATCTTCGCGCTGACCAGCGCTCTGGAACACAAGGGCGCCCTGGTGGAGATCGCGCGCAATGGCCGCGAGTCCATCGAGCGCCTGGAGGAGGGCGGTGATATCGACCTGGTGCTGATGGATGTGATGATGCCGGAGATGGATGGCTTCGAGGCGACCCGCCTGATCCGCAAGGATCCGCGCTGGCGCAAGCTGCCGATCATCGCCGTCACCGCCAAGGCGATGAAGGACGACCAGGAGCGTTGCCTGCAGGCCGGGGCCAATGACTACCTGGCCAAGCCGATCGACCTCGATCGGCTGTTCTCCCTGATCCGCGTATGGCTGCCACAACTGGAGCGAATTTGACTAGCGAGCGTAATACCGACATCGAGATCCGATTGCTGATCGAGGCCATCTACCTCAAGTACAGCTACGATTTTCGCGACTACTCCGGCGCTTCGATCAAGCGCCGGATCCTGCATGCCGTGCGCCAGTTCGAGTGCGCGACCATCACCGCCCTGCAGGAGCGGGTGCTGCACGACCCGGGTATGTTCAGCCAGTTGCTGCAGTACCTGACCATCCCGGTCAGCGAGATGTTTCGCGACCCCAGCCATTTTCTCGCAGTGCGCCGCGAGGTGGTGCCGCACCTGAAGACCTGGCCGTCGATCAAGATCTGGATCGCCGGCTGCAGCACGGGCGAGGAGGTGTACTCCATGGCCATCCTGCTGCGCGAGGAAGGCCTGCTGGAGCGCACCATCCTCTATGCCACCGACATCAACCCCAACTCGCTGGAAAAGGCCAAGCAGGGCATCTATTCGATGCAGGCGATGCGCGACTACGAGCGCAACTACATCGCCGCCGGCGGCACCCGTGATTTCAGCGACTACTACACCTGCGCCTACGGCAACGCCATCCTCGACGGCAGCCTGCGCGACAACGTGACCTTCGCCGACCACAGCCTGGCCACCGACAGCGTATTCTCCGAGGTGCAACTGGTGTCGTGCCGCAACGTGCTGATCTACTTCAACAAGGACCTGCAGGACCGCTCCTTCGGGCTGTTTCACGAGTCGCTGTGCCATCGCGGCTTCCTCGTGCTGGGCAGCAAGGAAACCCTGGACTTTTCCGCCTACGCCCACCGTTTCGAAGCGCTGGTCAAGCCGGAACGGATCTACCGCAAGCTATGAAGCGCATCGACGCGATCGTCATGGGCGCCTCTGCCGGAGGCGTCAACGCACTGCTTTCTGTGATGAGCTGCCTGCCCCGGGATTTCTCCATCCCGCTGATCTGCGTGCTGCACCTGCCGGACGACCACGACAGCCAGTTGGCCGAGGTCTTTGCCCGCCGGCTGCGTCGCCCTGTTCGCGAGGCGCGGGACAAGGAAAGCATCGAGCCTGGCATGATCTATGTCGCCGGGCCCGGCTATCACCTGTCGGTGGAGCGTGACCACAGCCTGTCCCTGAGCCAGGAGGAGCGGGTGCACTTTTCCCGGCCTTCGATCGATATCCTCTTCGAGTCCGCCGCCGACGCCTATGGCCCGGCCCTGGCCGGGGTGCTGCTGACCGGGGCCAACGAAGATGGCGCCGCCGGCCTGGCACGAATCAGCCAGCTGGGTGGTCTGAGCATCGTCCAGGACCCGGCCCAGGCCCAGGTCTCGGCCATGCCCGCTGCGGCACTGGCCCTGCACCGTCCCGACCATGTACTCCCTTTGAATGGCATCGGGCATTTGCTCGCCAAGCTGGAATCACACGAATGTTGAGCCACATCCAAGCCAAGCTGCTGATCGTCGACGATCTCCCGGAGAACCTGTTGGCGCTCGAAGCGCTGATCAAGGGCGACGACCGAGCGGTGTACCAGGCGAGCTCCGCCGACCAGGCCCTGTCGCTGCTGCTGGAGCACGAATTCGCCCTGGCCATCCTCGACGTGCAGATGCCCGGCATGAACGGCTTCGAGCTGGCCGAACTGATGCGTGGCACGGAGAAGACCAAGCACATCCCCATCGTCTTCGTCAGCGCTGCAGCGCGGGAGATGAACTATGCCTTCAAGGGCTACGAAAGCGGTGCGGTGGACTTCCTGCACAAGCCCCTCGATACCCTCGCGGTGAAGAGCAAGGTCACCGTGTTCGTCGAACTGTATCGCCAGCGCAAGGCCCTCGACCGGCAGTTGCACGCGCTGGAGCGCAGCCAGCAGGAACAGCAGCAGTTGCTGGAGCAGTTGCAGGCGGCTCGCGCCGATCTGGAGCGTGCGGTGCGCATGCGCGACGACTTCATGTCCATTGTCTCCCATGAGGTGCGCACGCCGCTCAACGGCCTGATCCTGGAAACCCAGCTGCGCAAGCTGCACCTGGCCAAGGACAATGCCGACGCCTTCACCCTGGACAAGATGCGGGCGATGGTCGAGCGCGACGAACGCCAGATCAACAGCCTGATCCGCCTGATCGAGGACATGCTGGATGTCTCGCGCATCCGCACCGGCAAGCTGTCCATCAGTCCGTCGCGCTTCGATCTGGCGCAACTGGCAGGGCGCCTGGTGGAGAACTTCGCCGCCCAGGCTGCGGCGGCCGGTTCGGTCATCGACCTGGAGTGCCAGGCCGGGGTAGCGGGCTTCTGGGATGAGTTCCGTATCGAGCAGGTGATCGCCAACCTGCTCAGCAACGCCCTGCGCTACGGGCGCAAGCAACCGGTGCAGGTGCGGGTGCGGGAAGATAACGGCATGGCCTGCGTCGAAGTGCGCGACCAGGGCATCGGTATCAGCCCGGAGAATCAGCAGCGTATTTTCCAGCAGTTCGAGCGGGTGACTTCGAACCACAGCGTCGCCGGACTGGGCTTGGGCCTGTATATCTCCGAGCAGATCGTCCTTGCCCATGGCGGGCGCATCAGCGTGGCCAGCGCCGAAGGCGAGGGTGCCACATTCCGCGTGCACCTGCCGCTGGTATGCGAAATGCATGAAAGCGATGAAAGTGGTCGCCCGCAGGCAACCTCTGTGTAAGCCCGGGGTCGTATGGTCATTACCCCCGAACGAATTCGAATCAAGGCGTTGGCATGAGCGTAGATGCACAAGATGTGGTACTGGTCGTCGAAGACGAGCCGGTCATCCGTATGGTCCTCAATGATTACCTGTCGGGCGAGGGTTATCGCGTGCTGCTCGCTGAAGACGGCGCGCAAGCGTTCGAGATCCTCGCCAGCAAGCCGCATCTGGACCTGATGGTCACCGACTTCCGTCTGCCCGGGGGCATTTCCGGAGTCGATATCGCCGAGCCGGCGGTGAAGTTGCGACCGGACCTGAAGGTGATCTTCATCAGCGGCTACCCGGCGGAAATCCGCGAATCCGGTAGCCCTATCGCCTTCCGCGCGCCGATCCTGGCCAAGCCGTTCGACCTCGACAGCCTGCGCGAGCAGATTCAAGCACTATTGCGCTGAAATTTCATACAGATCGGCGTTACTCCTCCCATATCCGGCGTTTTTGCCGGGTGATCCCATCGGTTCCTTGTTCTCCCCAAACAAGGAACCGTCATGCCTCAGAAACCCATCCTCCAATTCGGCCTGTTCTTCGATGGCACTGGCCTCAACCTGTACAACAGCGAGCAAGGCGCCGGGCAGCCCGGTGCCAGCGGCAGCTATGCCATGGGCAAGAGCAACGTGGCGCGGCTGTTCGCGCTGTACCGGCAGGTGCCGGGTGCCAGCCTGGCGTTGTACATCGAAGGCATCGGCACGGCCCGGGGTGAGGCCGATGCCCTGCTGACCCAGGCTACCGGGCGCGGCACCTGCGGTGTGGCAGCGCGGGTGGCTCAGGTGCCGGCGCAGGTGAGTGAAATGCTGCGCGGGTTTCTCGCCGAGCATCCGCAAGCCGTGGGTGCGCCCATCGAACTCGACCTGTTCGGCTTCAGCCGCGGTGCCGCGGCGGTGCGGCATCTGCTCAATGATCTCACTGCGCTGCAGGCAGCCTGCGACGGCCATCCGCTGCGGGTCAACTTCGTCGGTCTGTTCGATACCGTGGCCAGCATCATGGCGCCGCTCAAGGGCAACTTCAGTGCCGCCAATGCCGACTTCGACGGTTTGCGCCTGCAATTGCGCCCGCAGATGGCACGGCACATCGTGCACCTGGTAGCGGCGGATGAGCGTCGCTTGAATTTTCCCTTGGTGGCTGGTGTTGCCGACCTGGCCGTGCCGGGGGATCACTGTGATATCGGGGGTGGCTACAGGGCTGAGGAACAGGAGGCGCTGGTGCTGGAGCGGCCATTCAGCAGCACCGAACTGGCAACCCGGGCGCTGGAAAGGACACAGGCCTGGCAGCAAGCCAGCGAATGCCTGGAACGGCGGCGGGAGCAATGGCAGGCGCTGGGGCTGGAGGTGTGGCTGGAGCATGAAAGCAATGCTTTGCCGTTCCTGCCCAAGCGCGATATCCAGCGGGAAAAGCGTGTGCGGGTGAGCATTCGTGGCCAGCGCCAGGTGCGTGGCGAGCTTTCGCTGGTGTACCTGCGACTGATGCATGGGCTGGCGGTCAAGGCCAGCGTGCCTTTCGACGAGGTGCAGGACGTTCTGCCAGAGGAACTGCAGGGGGTTGCCGCGAAGCTCGTGGCCGGCGATGTTGGACTGGAACCCGCAGAACTGGCCCTGTTGCGGCGGCGCTACATCCATCTCTCGGCGAACTGGAATGCGCCGTTGCAGTCCGACAGCCCATTGCTCGATGCGCTGTTCATCAACCGGCCAACGACTGATGGCGTTCGGGTGGTCCATCCCAATCCCTGAAACCAGTGTTGCCTGTGCCGGCCTCATCGCGGGCAACGCCCGCGATGAGGCCGTAACTGTCACACCTCAAGCCGCAGAGCTGACACAAGCCGGCAAGGTCCGCTCGATCGCCCCCAGCAACATGCTTTCCATCAACGCCAGCCGCTGCACCTCCGGCACGGCAGTGTTCTGCAGCCAGCCCGGCAGGCTGTTGAGCAGGCTCGCCACCACCTGCGCGGCGGCCTCCAGGGTGTCACCGTTCAGGCGCGTGACGGGGGCGATCAGGTCCAGCAACCGCCGCTCGTATTCACGACGCATCCCGGCGATCTGTGCCTGCTGCTCCTCGCTCAGGCAACACAGGTCGCGTTCGGCAAGACGGAACTGCAACGGCCTCTCAGCATGCAGCTCCCAGTGCGCCCGGATCACCGCCGCCAGGCGCATCGAAGCGGCCTTGCCCCGGCCCGCCGGCTGCACGGTCGCCAGTAACTCCTCGTAGAGTTCTTCGATCAGGTCGAACAACAGATGCTGCTTGCTCGGAAAATGATGGTACAGCGAGCCGGCGGTCAGCCCCACATGGGCCGCCAGCTCGCGCATGCTGACCTGGCCGAAACCCTTGAGCGCGAAGAGTTCGAGGGCCTTGTCGCGACGGTCTTCATAGTCGGCGCAGCGTTCGGCGCAGGTCTTTGGCATGGCGGCTTACCCGTAGACGTGGAAACCGCGGCCGCTCTTGCGGCCCAGGTAACCGGCCGCAACCATCTCCTTGAGCAGCGGAGCCGGGCGGTACTTGCTGTCGTTGAAGCCCTCGTGGAAGGCTTCGATGATCGCCAGCAGGGTGTCCAGGCCGATCAGGTCGGCCAGGGCCAGCGGGCCGATCGGCTGGTTGCAGCCCAGGCGCATGCCGGTGTCGATGTCCTCGGCGCTGGCCAGGCCTTCCTGAAGCACGAAGATCGCTTCGTTGATCATCGGTACCAGGATTCGGTTGACCACGAAGCCCGGACGGTTGCCGGCGGTGATCGCGGTCTTGCCGACCTGACCGGTCAGGGCCATGGCTGCGGCGTAGGTCGCGTCGCTGGTCTGCAGGCCGCGAATCACCTCGACCAGGGCCATCATCGGCACCGGGTTGAAGAAGTGCACGCCGATGAAGCGCTCGGGCTGGCTGATGGCCGCGCCCAGCTGGGTCACCGACAACGACGAGGTGTTGGTAGCGATCACGCAGGTTTCGCTGACGTTGGCCGCCACTTGCTGGAGGATGCGTTTCTTCAGCTCCAGGTTCTCGGTGGCCGCTTCGATCACCAGTTCGGCGTCTTTCAACTGCGCGTAATCGGTGCTGGTGCGGATGCGTCCGGCCGCAGCTTCAGCCTGGGCGGCTTCCAGGGTCTGCTTGCTGACCTGGCGCTCCAGATTCTTGCGCAGGGTGGCCACGCCACGCTCCAGCGCGGCATCGGACACATCGATCAGGGTCACCTGGTAACCGGCGACCGCACACACCTGGGCGATGCCGTTGCCCATGGTCCCGGCGCCGATCACGGCGATATTGGCAATGCTCATTGGGTTATTCCTCAAGCGCGTTCGAACAGGACGGCGATACCCTGGCCGCCGCCGATGCACATGGTCGCCAGGGCGTAGCGACCCTGGATGCGTTGCAGTTCATGGATGGCCTTGGTGGCGATGATCGCGCCGGTGGCGCCCACCGGGTGACCGAGGGAAATGCCGGAGCCGTTGGGGTTGACCTTCTCCGGGTCGAAGCCGAGCAGCTTGGACACGGCGCAGGCCTGGGCGGCGAAGGCTTCGTTGGATTCGATGACATCGAGGTCGGCGACGCTGATGCCGGCCTTGGCCAGCACCTTCTGGGTCGCCGGCACCGGGCCCAGGCCCATCAGCTCGGGCTCGACGCCAGCATGGGCGTAGGCCACCAGGCGCGCCAGCGGCTTCAGCCCTTCGCGCTCGACCATCGCCCCGGTCGCCAGGACCAGCGCCGCGGCGCCGTCGTTCAGGCCGCTGGCGTTGCCGGCGGTGACGCTGCCGTCCTTCTTGAACGCAGTCTTCATGCCGGCCAGCTGTTCGCTGCTGACTTCGCCACGCACATGCTCGTCCACCTTGAACTGCACCGGGCCTTTGCGACCTGGAACCTCGATGGCGACGATCTGGCTGTCGAAGCGGCCTTCGGCGATAGCGCGGGCAGCACGTTGCTGGCTGGTGATCGCGACTTCGTCCTGCATCTCGCGGCTGATGCCGTGCCTGGCCGCGACGTTTTCCGCGGTGATGCCCATGTGGAAGCCTTCGAACGGGTCGTGCAGGATGCCCAGCATGTAGTCGATGCTCTTCATGTCGCCCATGCGCGCGCCCCAGCGGGCCTGGGTCAGCAGGTAGGGGCCGCGGCTCATGGCTTCGGCGCCGGCGGCCAGCACGGCTTCGGCGTCGCCCAGTTGCAGGGTCTGCGCAGCCGAGACGATGGCCTGCAGGCCGGAACCGCACAGGCGGTTGACGTTGAAGGCCGGCGTTTCCTTGGGAATGCCGGCATTCATCGCGGCGACACGGCCCAGGTAGGCATCACGGGCCTCGGTCGGGATCACGTTGCCCATCACCACATGGCCGATCTGCTCCGGGGCGACGCCAGAGCGTTCGATAGCGGCGCGGGTGACCTGGGTGGCGAGATCGGCAAGCGGCAGGTCCTTGAGCGAACCACCGAAGGTGCCAATGGGCGAGCGCACGGCGCTGACTACATAGATATCGTTGCTGTTCATGATCCACTCCAATGGGCGAAGGCGTGGCGGGGCACCTCCCGCTCTGCGAGAATGGCGCCCGGTCACGCCCAGGTTGTCTGCGAGTCTAGGCAACGCGGGTTTGCCGGCCTATGCCTTAACTGTCCAGCCTGCCTGTCATTTTTTGCAATGCAGGCCGGCCCTTGCGGAACTGCCATGCGGGAAAACGATTCGGTCGCGGTCTATTTCGTCCACATCATGCTTTACGCCCTGCGCGATCAGCCTGCCCGGGCCACAGCGCTATTGCGTCAGGCCGGTATCGATCCTGTGGTGCTTGACGATAGCAGCGCGCGGGTGCCAGCGACGGCCTTCGCGCGGCTGTGGCTGATCCTGATCGAAGCCCTCGACGACGAGTTCTTCCAGCTCGACAGCCATGGCATGCCCCTGGGCAGCTTCGCCCTGATCTGTCGCGGACTGATCCAGGAGCCCACGCTGGAAAAAGCCCTGCGCCAGTGCCTGGGCTATTTCAGCCTGTTCCTCCGTGACCTGCGCGGCAGCCTCAGTCTGCGCGGGCAACGGGCGGTGATCAGCCTGCAGTCGGACATCGCCGACCCACAGCGCCGGGTCTATGCCGAAGAAACCCTGCTGGTGCTGGTAATCAGCCTGCTGTGCTGGCTAGGCGGGCGGCGCATTGCGATTGACCGTACCGAACTGACCGATGCGCGGGTGCGCCTGGAAGACGATGCCTTGCTGTGGGGGCCGAACCTGCAACTGGGCAGCGGGCGTACCGAGGTGGAGTTTTCCGCCGACTACCTGAAATTGCCAGTGGTGCAGGACCTGGGAGCGCTGAAGACTTTCCTGCGCAGCGCCCCGCAAGGGCTGGTGGTGCGCTGGCGCAACCAGAACGGCCTGGCGGCGCGGGTCTGGCGGCACCTGCGCCAGCGTGAATACGACCAGTGGCCGACCTTGCTGGGGCTGGCGGGGGAGGTGGGGCTGAGTCCGAGCAGTTTCCGTCGGCAACTGGAGCGCGAAGGCTGCTCGTTCCAGCAGATCAAGGACGAGGTGCGCCGGGCCATGGCCTTCGAATGCCTGCGCGACAGCGACCTCAGCGTCGCCGAGATCGCCGCGCAGACTGGTTTCCAGGAGCCCAGTGCGTTCCACCGGGCGTTCAAGAAATGGACCGGGGAAAGTCCTGGCAGCTACCGCCAGCGGCTGACCGCTGTTTAAGCGGGGACCATGGCGAAGCCGACGCCGAAGCGGTTCCAGGCGTTGATGGTGGCGATGGCCAGGGTCAGGTTGACCACTTCGCTTTCCGAGAAGTGTTCCATCAGGGCTTCGTACTGGTGCTGGGGGGCGTGTTTTTCCGGCAGGCGTGTCAGGCTTTCGACCCAGGCCAGGGCGGCTTTCTCTCGTGGGGTGAAGTAGGTGGTGTCGGCCCAGACGCTGAGGGTCTGCAGGCGCGCCTCGGTCTCGCCGGCCTTGCGGGCGTCGTTGGCGTGCAGGTTGACACAGTAGGCGCAGCCGTTGATCTGTGAGGCGCGCAGACGGATCAGTTCCAGCAGCGAGTGTTCCAGGCCGGACTTCACCATGGCCTGTTCCAGGCCGATCATGGCTTTGTAGGCTTCGGGTGCGTGTTTGGCCCATTCGATTCGGGTGGTCATGGCGGGTGCTCCGTAGTGGTGGGGGAATGGAGGACACCTTAAGCGGGGAGATCGCTGGATCGAATAGCCAATTCCGGGAGATTTCGGGAGGCCAATCGATTATCTGCGCCAGTACCGGCCTCATCGCGGGCAGCGCCCGCTCCCACAGGGTTCGGTGTCGCCGCGGACATTGTAGGAGCGGGCGTTGCCCGCGATGAGGCCCCAGTGGGAGGATCAATCAGGCTTCTGCCCGCACCTCGCACAACCCCGCCAGCAGATCGCGCAACGCCAAACCATCCTCATCCAGCCCGGCCCGTGCATACAGCGCCAGCTCCAGCCCGTCGACCGGCGCAAATCCCTCTTCCCGCCCCAGCACGCGATGCCCCGGCAGCACACACCGCGCCGGAATCAGGCTCACCCCAAGCCCCGCACTCACTGCCGCTCCAAGCCCCGCCAGGCTGGTACTGGAATAGCTGATCCGCCAGGCCCGCCCGCTGCTTTCCAGGGCATGGATCATCTCCTGCCGATACAGCGCCCCCACTGGAAACACCACCAGCGGTAACGGTTCCTCCGCCACCATGCCCCGCGCGCTGCACACCCAGGACAGCGGTTCTGGCCAGCGGGCATGGGCGTCGCGGTCGGCGCCCCACTGTTTGACCAGGAGGATGTCCAGCTCGCCATTGCGGTACAGGTGCAGCAGCGGATTGCTCAACCCGCTTTCCACCTCCAGGCGCAAATGCGGACGCTCACCGATGAAGCCGCGCAGGGCCTCGGTCAGCAACTCCCCGGCCAGATCCTCAGGCGCCCCCAGGCGCAGGGCGGTCTGCGCTTGAGCCGGGCTCATGGCCTGCCGGGCCTCCTCTTCCAGACGCAGGATGCGCCGCGCATAACCCAGTAGCCGCTCCCCGGCGTCGGTCGGCCACACCTGGCGCTGGCTGCGGTCCAGCAAACGGGCGCCGACATTCTGTTCCAGGCGAATGATCTGCTGGCTGACGGTGGACTGGGTCAGGTGCAGGCGCTCGCCGGCGCGGGTGAAGTTGCCGGTTTCCACCACGGTGACGAAGGCGCGGAGCAGGAGTGGGTCAAGCATGCGTAAATCCACTGATATGCATGAAATCAATTAATTTCATGCTACACCCGCCGCCCGGGATAATCGCGCTTCATTCGTCAGGAGTCGAAACATGGCCAACGAAGCCTTCATGCGCGAAGCCCTGGCCCTGGCCCGGGACAATATCCACGCCGGCGGCCGGCCCTTTGGCGCGGTACTGGTCCGCGGCGGCCAGGTGATTGCCCGCGCCGTCAACGAGATCCATGTCAGTAACGACCCTACCGCCCACGCCGAACTGCAGGCGATCCGCCAGGCCAGCCAGGTTCTGGGGCAGCCGCGCCTTGACGGCTGCGAGATCTACGCCAGCGGTCATCCCTGCCCGATGTGCCTGGCCGCCATGCATCTGTGCGGGATCGAGCGCGCGTGGTTCGCCTACGACAACGACGAGGGCATGCCCTACGGCCTGTCCACCACGGCGGTTTACGCGCAGATGGCCCGACCACCGCAGCAGCAGTCGGTGGCATTGCGTGCGTTGAAACCGGCCGATGAGGACGGGCTCTACGCCCTGTGGCAGCAGGTGCGGCCAGCATGATCCCGGCGACCTCCCGCTGGCGCGGCGCCGCGTTGATGGCCCTGGTGATCGCGGTCACCGTCAACCTTCGGCCGATCCTAACCAGCATCGGCCCGTTGCTGGAAGACATCCGTGCCGGAACCGGCATCGGCTACCAGCAGGCGGCATTGCTGACCGCGTTGCCGGTGCTGTGCATGGGGCTGGTGCCGCTGCTGCAGCCGTGGCTGCGGCGCTGGCTGAGCGAGCAGGGCGGCTTGTTGCTGGGCCTGGCCGCCATCGGTCTGGCCTGCCTGTGGCGCCTGTTGCTGGGTAGTGGCACCGCGCTGATTGCCAGTGCGGTGTTGGCCGGGCTGGGGGTGGCCTTCGTCCAGGCGCTGATGCCGGGGCTGGTCAATCGCTGGTTCGCCCGCCGCCTGGCCTTGGCCATGGGCGTGTATTCGGCCGCGTTGATGACGGGTGGCGGCCTGGCGGCAGTGCTGGGGCCGCGGGTTGCCGAGTACTTCGGCCACTGGCAGGCCGGGCTCGGTGTGTGGTTGCTGCCGGTGCTCCTGGCGTTGCTGCTGCTCGGGCTGGTCGGTCCGACCCTGGAAGGCGCTGCCGGCCAGGGTGGCGGCGGCGGTGGGCATTTCTTCGGTAACCGCCGCGCTTGGCTGCTGGCGGTTTATTTCGGCCTGATCAATGGCGGCTATACCAGCATGGTGGCCTGGCTGCCGGCCTACTATCAGCAGGTCGGTGGCAGTGCCCGCGGTGGCGGTGAGCTGGTGGGCCTGATGACGATCTTCCAGGTGCTTGGCGCTCTTGGCCTGCCGCTGTTGCTGCGACGCATGGCTGATCGTCGTCCGGGCCTGTGGCTGGCCTTGACCGCGCAGTTGGTGGGCTTCGCCGGCTTGCTGCTGGACCCGGCGCTGTCGCCGGGGCTGTGGGTCGGTCTGATCGGCTTCGGGCTTGGGGCCTGTTTCAGCCTGAGCCTCACCCTCACCCTGGAACACCTCAAGGATCCACGCCATGCCGGTGGCTTGGCGGCTTTCGTCCAGGGCATCGGTTTCATCATCACCGGCCTGGTGCCCTACCTGACCGGCTGGCTGCGGGATATCAGCGGGGACTTTCAGGCGTCCTGGGCCCTGCTGACGGTGACCGTGGTGGCGATGTTGCTGGTCACCGGGCGTTTTGCCCCGCGCGGTTACGCGCGAGCCATGGCCGAACGCGTCTCGCCGGCCAGCGTTCTCAACTGAGGGACTGCAAGGTATCGCGCAGGCGGTCCAGGGCCGGGTCGATATCCAGCAGCTCGATGGCGCCGAAACCCAGCAGCAGGCCGGGCCGCGGCGTTGCTTGGGTATAGAACGGGCGCAGCGGATACAGGCCGACTTCTACCTTGCGCGCGAGGTTGATGACGAACTCTACGTCGAGCGCGTCCCTGGCCAGGGCGCTGAGGTGGTAGCCGGCCGTGCTCGGTACCGCCTCGAACCAGGGACTCAGGTCACCCTCCAGACGCTGCAGGATCCGCTCCCGCCGCGCCGCGTAGAGCCCGTGGCAACGGCGGATATGCTTGAGCAGATGCCCCTCGCTGATAAAGCGCGCCAGGGTCCACTGGCTCAGGGTCGAGGTATGCCAGTCGCTCAGTTGCTTGGCAATCCGCACCGGCTCCAGCAGCGCCGGCGGCAGAATGGCGTAGCCCAGGCGCAGTTCCGGCAGCACGGTCTTGGAGAAGGTCCCGACATAGGCCACCAGGCCATGTTCATCGAGGCTCTGCAGCGCATCGGTGGGGCGGCCTTCGTAGCGGAACTCGCTGTCGTAGTCGTCTTCGATGATCACCGCGCCCAGCTCGGCGGCGCGAGCCAGCAGGGCATGACGGCGCGCCAGACTCATGGGCATGCCCAAGGGGAACTGGTGCGACGGCGTCACGTAGACCAGGCGCACGCCCGCTTCGATCAGATCGACCCGAACTCCCTCGGCATCCACCGGCACAGGCTGGATCCGCGCACCCAGGGCTTCGAACAAATGCCTGGCTGGCGGATAGCCGGGGTCCTCCATAGCCACCTTGCATCCCGGCTCGATCAGCACCCGGGCGATCAGGTCCAGGGCCTGCTGTGCACCGCTGCACACCTGGACGTTCTGCGCATCGCAATGCACGCCACGGGCGAAAGCGATATGCCGGGCGATGGCTTCGCGCAGCTCCGGCAGGCCGCGGGCATCGCCGTAGCGTGTGGTGCTGCGTTGGCACTGGCGCAGGGCATGCTGGCTGCACTGGCGCCAGGCATCGAAAGGAAAGTGGACCTTGCTCGACACGCCGCCGGCGAAGTCGTAACGCGACGGTTGTTCCAGCGCCGGGCGGCCCATGGGCAGGCCGCGGGCGCGCCAGCGCTCCAGGCTGGCGGCGCTGGCTAGCGGCGTGTCGCAGCGTTCCGGCGCGGTGGCCAGGGGTTGAGGCGTGATGAAGGTGCCGCGGCCAACCTGGCCGCTGAGCAGGTTGTCATAGGTCAGCCGCGAATAGGCTTCGGCCACGGTCTTGCGCGACACCCCGAGTTGCTCGGCCAGCAGCCGCGTTGGCGGCAGTTGCGTGCCGGCGGCGAGGCGGCCACTGTCGATGCCGTCGCGCAATTGCCGGTACAGCTGGTCGGCAAGGTCCTTGCGGCCGAGCAGGGTGATGTGCAGTTCCATGGGCGGCGGAGTCCGGGTGGAGAAACAGTTGCCGAGGGTAACCGATTTCCTCGCCGTTCATCCCTCCAGACCACGGAATCCGTGGGCTGGATCCACACTGAAGGGGTGACGTGATCGCAGCACGGTGCATGACCTTGAACCAAGGAGATTCGCCATGAAATTGCGTTTGATGTTGCTTCCCCTGTTGCTCCTTGCCGGCGCCGCCCAGGCCACGCAGCCCCCCACTCCGGTCGACTACCACTACGGCATGCCGCTGGATATCGCCAAGGTCCTCGACATGCGCGAGCCGGCCACGGACTACCAGTGCAAGGTGGTCGTGGCGACCATGACCTACCTCGATTCCCGGGGCCAGGAGCACGCGTTGAATTACCGCAAGCTTTCTTCGGAATGCTCCAGCCAGGGCTGACTCAGTCCCATTGCGGTGCCAGTCCGGCCGGATTGGTCAGGCGCAGGCCGTTGTCGAGCGCGGCGATGCGGGCCATGTCCGCGTCGCTGAGGTGGAGGTCGACGGCCTTGAGGTTGCCGGCCAGGTTCTCGCGGCGGGTCGAGGACGGAATCACCGCGTAGCCCAGTTGCATGGCCCAGGCCAGGGTGACCTGCGCCGGGGTGGCGTTGTGCTGGGTGGCGATTGCCTGGATCAGCGGATCCTGCAGGACCTTGCCGTAGCCGAGGGTCATGTAGGAGGTCACGGCGACCTGCTGGCTGTGCATGAACTCCACCAGCCGACGGTTCTGCAGGTACGGGTGCAGCTCGATCTGATTGGTAGCGATCTGGCCCGGGCCGGTCACGGCGATGGCCTGGCGCAGCAGGTCGATGGTGAAGTTGGACACGCCGATCTCGCGGGTCAGGCCCTGGGCCCTGGCTTCCAGCAGGGCGCCCATGAACTCGGCGACTGGTACTGCGCTCTTGGGCGAGGGCCAGTGGATCAGGGTCAGGTCCAGGTGGTCGGTGCGCAGCTTGTGCAGGCTTTCCTTGAGGCTGGGAATCAGGCGGTCGGCGCCGAGGTTGTCGGTCCATATCTTGCTGGTCAGGTACAGCTGGTCACGAGCCACGCCGCTGGCGGCGATGGCCTGGCCGACTTCGGCTTCGTTGCCATAGATCTGCGCGGTGTCGATGGCCCGGTAGCCCAGCTCAAGGGCCATCGACACAGAGCCGATGACCACTTGGTCCTTGAGGCGGAAGGTGCCGAGGCCGAACAGGGGAAGGGTCATGGGAGGTCCTCATCGGTTTGGGTGGGAATGAGCCTAGTATCCCGGGGTCGATGGGGCTGGAAAAACCGGTGGTGGGGAACAAGATCTTTGCGTGTGGATCACGAATCCGACTGGGCCCGGAAGCCGGATACCGAACCTTGCGGGAGCGGGTTTACCCGCGATTACGGTCGTGAATTCAACATCGCAATCGCGGGTGAACCCGCCCACAGGGGCCCGTGTCCGCCTTGTCAGGCCAGTTGAGCCAGCAAGCCTTTCAACTTCCCACACCCAGCCTCATCCAGCGGGAACACCGGCGCACGCGGCACACCACAATCGATCCCGGTCAGCTTCAACCCCGCCTTCACCGTCGCCGGCAAGCCACCCTTGAGGATGAAGTCCAGCAGCGGCAACTGCCGGTAGAACAGCTCCCGTGCCCGCTCCATATCGTTGCTGGTCACCGCGCGGTACAGCTGCTGGTTGAGCACCGGAATCAGGTTGGCCGCCGCCGTGCACCAGCCGGTCGCCCCGGCGACGAAGGCCTCCAGGGCCAGCGGGTTGCAACCGTTGTAGTAGGGCACCTGGCCTTCACCGAGCTGTTGCAGGGCATGCATGCGCTGGATGTCGCCGGTGCTCTCCTTGACCATCGTCACGTTCTCCACCGCCTTGACGATGCGCAGGATCAGTTGCACCGACATGTCGGTGCCGCTGGTGGCCGGGTTGTTGTAAAGCATGATCGGGATGCCGATGCTGTCGCCGATGCGCTGGTAGTGACGGAGGATCTCCGCTTCGCTGAGCTTCCAGTAGGCCGCCGGCAGCACCATCACCGCATCGGCACCGTGCTCTTCGGCGAAGCGCGCGCGGCGGATGGCGTTGGTGGTGGTCAGGTCGGACACACTGACGATGGTTGGCACGCGTTTGCCGATATGGCTGAGGCTGAATTCCGCCACCTGGCTCCATTCGCGGTCGTTGAGGTAGGCGCCTTCGCCGGTGCTGCCCAGCGGTGCGATGGCCTGCACGCCGCCGTCGATCAGGCGCTCGATGGAGTGGCCGAGGGCAGCCAGGTCGAGGCTTTCGCCGTCGCGGCCGCTGAATGGGGTGACGGTGTAGCCGATGATGCCGTGGAAAAGAGTGTTCATGCGCAAGGCTCCAAAGCGGTCAGTTCAGGCAGTCGGCGTGCTTGCGCAGGCTTTGCCGGGCGAAATAGTTGAAGGCGGCGCCATGGCGCTTGGGCCGGTCGATCCAGTCGTGGGCTTCGCGCCCCAGGGCGGGGTCGATCGGCTGCACGGCGCCGGCGGACATGGCCAGCAGTTGCAACTGCGCCGCGCGCTCGATCAGGTTGGCGGTGACACAGGCCTGCTCGATATCCACGCCGGTGGACAACTGACCGTGGTGAGACAGCAGGATGGCACGCTTGTCGCCCAGGGCGGCGGCGATGATCTCGCCTTCCTCGTTGCCCACCGGCACGCCCGGCCAGCGTTCGAGGAAGGCGCAGTCGTCGTACAGCGGGCAGACATCCATGTGCGAGACCTGCAGCGGCACTTCCAGCATCGACAGCGCGGCGACATGGGTGGGGTGGGTGTGAATGATGCAGTTGACGTCCGGGCGAGCGCGGTACAGCCAGCTGTGGAAGCGGTTGGCCGGGTTGGCCATGCCCTGGCCTTCGAGGACTTCCAGGTCCTCGTTGACCAGTAGCAGGTTGCTGGCGCTGATTTCGTCGAAACCCAGGCCCAGTTGCTGGGTGTAGAAGGTCCCGGGCTGCGGGCCGCGGGCGCTGATCTGTCCGGCCAGGCCGGAGTCGTGACCACGGTCGAAGAGGATACGGCAGGTCAGGGCCAGCTTTTCCCTGACAGTCCACGTATTATCTGCCAGCGAGCCTTGCATCCGCGCAAGGGCCTGCTGGACCAGTTGGTCCTTGGGCAATGCCATTGTGTTGGTCATCGGGGTGTCCTCGGTGAGGTAAGTGCGATGTCATGGCTGGCCCGCCCCGCGAGCCTGAGAAACAAACGGGGCGGTCAATCCTGGTGACACAAACAAGGCTATATGACACAAAGTGTCATGGGCAAGGGAAAAGTTGCACTCTTGACGGGAATCCATCGCGCCGCATGTCTATCCGTTTGAAATTATTGAGAAAAAAACTGGGTATTACGTTGGAAGTGCTGGCCGAGCAGTCGGGCATGACCAAGAGCTATCTGTCCAAGGTCGAGCGCGGGTTGAATACCCCGTCGATCGCGGCCGCGCTCAAGCTGGCCCGGGCCCTGGGGGTCAATGTCGAAGAACTGTTCGCCGAGGACACCCGGCAGCAGGCCCGCTACAGCCTGGTGCGCAGCGGTGAGCGCCAGTTGCTCGGCGGCAATGCCGGGGGACCGGGCTATGCGGTGCTGGCCAACCAGATCGGCCAGCGCAGCCTGTTGCCGTTCCTCACCAGTCCGCCGATGGATTTCAGTGATTCGACCTTCAAGGAGCACCTCGGTGAGGAGTTCCTGTTCGTCCACGAGGGGCGAGTCGAGGTGGACTTCATGAGCGAGCGGGTCGTGCTCGAGCGTGGCGATGCCCTGTATTTCAACGCGCAGACCCCGCACCGCTTGCGCTCCCTGGGCGAGGCGCCGGCGCAGTTGCTGGTGGTGGTGCACGACGCCGGGTAGGCTTTGCCGGTCCTTTGTCGGCAGGGGGCGCGCTAGCATCGCGACTTCCCCCGGCCCTCAAGGATGATCGCCATGACCCAGCCCTCGCGAGGCTACACCCGCCTGCTCAACACCCTGATCGACCAGCGCATGGCCGCCGCCCCTCGGCGCAGCCCATGGTTTCACCTCAACCCCGGCGAGCGCGCCGACTTTCTCGGTGAAGTCGACGCGCGCCTGCTGGAGATCCAGCGCACCACCCTCAGCGTGCTCGCCGCCCAGTGCCTGAGCCTGGACGACAACCCTCGCGATATCGATGAACACCTCGCCGTACTGCGCCAGCGCCGTGCGCAGCTGGACAGCGACAGCCCGTACCGCCAGGCGCTGGATCGCGATATCAGCCTGTATATGCGCCAGCAGATGGCCGCGCACGGTTTCGAAGGCGCCTGGCGCAAGGCCCTGCGCCTGTTACGCGCCGGCAACGGCCTGGCGGTGCCCTGTGCGGGGCTGCTGCAACGCCTGCAACGGATGATCGACTTGCTGCAACGCAAGCTCGATGCCGAAGGCACGCCGCCGCGCATCAGCCCGTTTGCCCGGCAGCAGGGCTGGAAGGCGGTGGCCGAGCGCTATCAGACGCTGCTCGCCGCGCCGTCAGAAACCAGCCTCGCCGCACTGGAACGGATTCCGGCGGAGTCCGACGGCTGGCCGGTCAACCTCTCGCTGCTGCTGATGGAGGAGCGTCCCGGGTATGTGCGGATGAACGTGGCGCTGGTCGACCCGAGCTATGACGGACGCTACAAGGACCTGCACCTGGAGCACGGGCGCCTGGTGACCCAGACCCGCGGCCTGATGCATTTCTCCTTTGGCACCGCGGCGCGCTCGCTGGCCTGGCAGCAGCACTACCGGCTCAAGCACGAACCCCCCGGGGCCCATTCGCCGACCTTCGCGCCGATCCGCTCCGTGCTGGTGCGCAACGCGTTCGTCGAGGCCTTCCTTGGCCACTATCTGGTTTCGGAGCACAGCCTGCGTCATGGCTTCCTGCTGCGGGAGCTGGAGGATGGTGCGCGGCTGCGGGTGCTGAACGTCGATCGCAAGGTGTGCAACCAGATCGGCATCGAGGCCTTCGACGATCCGCGACTGCTGTGGAAGGTACCCAGCGTCGACCAGCCCCGCCGACTCGAAGAATTGCTCAACCGTTACGCCGATATCGATAGTTTCGAGACTATCGCCGTTCCGGGCTATGCCCAGGTCCACCACGACCCCGACCGCGATGGCCGCTTCGTCAGTATCCGGACGCTGGAGCGCGATCTGGGCTTTGGCGAGCACCTGTACTTGCTGGAGCTGCCCCAGGGTGGCGAGTACCCGGCGGTGACGCCGTTCGCAGTGCTGGAAGTGCAGGGCGGACGGCTCAACAGCAGGCACCTTTGCGTGGGCGATGTGCAGCGAGCCCATGCCCACAACGCGGCGTTCTTCAGCCGCCTGGAAGCCCTGCGCGAGGAGGGAGAGGGCGCCTGCTTGTGGCTCAATAGCCCGCGTGAGCGCGAAGCGTTCCTGGCCCAGTGGCTGCGTCTGCTGGAGCGCAACCACCTGACCCCGGGCGGCGTGTTGCCGGTGCCGGAGGTGGGTCGCGACAGCCTGCGCGATGTCCGGGGCAACCCTCTGGGCAAGGTTTTGTGGGAACGGGCGTTCGCCGATAGGGTCTGGCAATGGCGGGCAGTAGAGCCCTTGCTTGCCAGGCTTGCCGGGCAACTGCTGCACAGCGGCGGGTTGGCGAAGTTGCTGACCGATCCGTACCTGCAAGCCATCGTGGCCCAGGCCCGGCAATTGTCCGGTGACCCCCTGGCGGCCATGCCCCATCAGGTCAGGGCCCGGCGCTTGCTGAAAGCGCTGCTGGGCGACCAGCAGCCGGACAGCGAGGACGCCCGCAGCCTGGGCAAACAGGCGCTGTTCCACTGCCTGCGCTTCCGGGCCGGACAACCCGCCTCCAGTAATCGCCTGGAGCGTCCCGACCCTTACCTGATTCTCAACGCCTGTCCGGAACGGCTGCTGGCGGCAGACAACCGCTGGGTGATCGCCGAGGACAAGTACCGCGGGTATCTCCAATACGTTGCCGATCCGCAACATCCGCAGACCCGTGTCATGGAAACACTGGATGTGCCGTTCACCGGTGGCATCAGCCGCGTCACCGAAGTCCTGTCTCGGGAGTTCACGAAACTGCTGGAGGAGCCGCCGACCCTCGTCGACTACTGGCGCTTCCAGCTCGCCAACAGCGCGTTCTGGCTGCGCAATGGCTATCACTCGCTGTTCGAGACGCTGTACGTGGCGGCGTGCCAGGAACCGTCGGGGCCGGAGGGCATCGGCACCCCGTTGCTGGCCCTGTTCGAGCGCTGCCGGGCTGCGGACAGCGCGCCGGGTGCGCTGTATGACGGCGCCATGGCGTTGATCCTGCCGCTGGTCAATAGCGATCTGGCGCTGGCGGAGCGACTGGAGATATCGCGCTACACAAGCGCCGGGTGATAGGCTGCCTATTGTTTTCGTATTTGTTTTCGTACAGCCCCGGGGGAATTTTCGATGAGCAATGGTTCGACTTTCTGGCGCGATCCGGCCCTGTCGTTCATCGAGGCCCGGGGTGTCGCCGACGGGCGCAAGGTCTGCTATTCGCGGCATTCCCATGAAGGCTTCTCCATCGGCACCATCACCGCCGGGCGCAGTACCTATTTCGACGGCCAGCGCTGGCACGAGATCGAGGCGGGCAGCGTGGTGATGATGAACCCCGGCGTAGTCCATGCCTGCAACCCGATTGCCGATCAGCCATGGTCGTACCTGATGCTTTACGTCGATATGCCCTGGCTGGAGGCGCAAGGGTTCGAGCCCCTGGCGCAGACACTCAGTACCTCGCCTTCGCTCTATCGTAGCCTTGTCGCCCTGTATGAACGATTGACCGATAGCGGTTGTGCCAGCGACGACAAGCGCCTTGCGGCAGAGTGCTTCTTTGGCCAGTTGCGCGAGCAGATCGAGGCGGCGCCGCTGGCTGCGGGGCAGGGCAACGAGCGTCTGCAGCGGGCGGCGGACTATATCCGCGCGCACTGCACCGAGCCGTTGAAGCTGGAGGACATCGGTGAGGCAGCAGGGCTATCGACGTCCTACCTGATCCGCGCCTTCAAGCAGCATTTCGGCCTGACGCCCCATGGTTTCCTGCTCGACCACAGGGTGCGCTATGCCCGTGCGCAACTGCGCCAGGGCCGCTTGATCGCCGAGGTCGCCCATGAGGCCGGTTTCGCCGACCAGGCCCATCTGCAGCGGGCCTTCAAGCAGCACCTGGCCGCGACCCCGGGGCACTACCGCTCAGCCCAGTAGCAGGTAGCCGGCGCTGGCGGCCAGCAGGCCTGCCAGGGTGCGGTTGAACAAGCGCATGCGCCGCGGTTCCTCCAGATGCCGACGGATCACCGTGCCGGCCCAGGCCCAGCACGCGAGGGACAGGTAGCAGATCACCAGATAGATCAGGGTGAACTGCCAGAGCAGCGCTGTCTCGCCCTGGCCGACGAAGGCCCCGACCCCGGCGACGCAGGCCAGCCAGGCCTTGGGGTTGAGCCACTGCATGGCGGCGCCGTAGAGATAGCTCGGGGCCTTGTGCGGGTCGCGGTCGCCGAGGCGGCCGTCGTCGCTGGCGAGTTTCCAGGCCATGTACAGCAGGAACAGGATGCCGGCCCAGCGCAGGGCTTCGGTCAGTCCCGGCCAACGCAGCAGCAGCGCATGCAGGCCGAAGCCGATCAGCAACAGCAGCAAGCAGAAACCCAGGGTTGCGCCGGTGACATGCCGCAAGGCCGGGCGCAGGCCATGTCGGGCGCCGGCGGCCAGGCCCACCAGGTTGACCGGGCCGGGGGAGATGGAAGCGGCCAGCGCGAAGGCGGCCATGGACAGCGACAGGCTCATGAAAGGCACTCTCGATCAGGGGAGGGAGCCTGGAGACTATCGGGGCTGAATGTGCCGGTATTGAAGAAAACTGCCCTCGGCGTCGTTACCCATGCGGGTGAACACTCATCCTGTGGGAGCGAGCCAGCTTCAAGGGGTAGGTACTTCCTCGAACATCTCCATGAACGTCGCCACCAGCCGCCGCGAGCGCTGTTCATTCAGGCACACCAGCGTCTCCTTCAAGCGCCGCTGGCAATCGACGATAGGTACCGCGCAAACCCGCGCATCGGCGCCAAACTCCGCCGCCGACACCACCCCCACGCCGATCCCCACCACCACCGCCTCCCGCGCCGCCTCCCGTCCTTCCACCTGGATCGCCGCCCGTACCCGTAGCCCGGCCCGGCGCATTTCCTCCTCCAGGGTCTGCCGCGTCACCGAGCCGGGCTCGCGCAGCACCAGCGGCGTGTCATCGAGATCGGCCAGGCGGATCTCGGTACGCCCGGCCCAGGGATGGTCGCGGGAAACGAAGGCCACCATGGCCTCGTCACGCAATGGCAGGCAGAACAACCGCGCATCCTCCACATCGCGCCCGAGCAGGGCGATATCGGCCTGGTAGCTGAACAGCCGGGCCAGGGACTCGTCGGTGTTGCCGGTCTCGATCTTCACGCTGATGCCGGGGAAGCGCTGGCAAAAGCGGGCGACCTGGCGCAGAACGTGCACCGGGGCATCCACCGCCAGGACCAGGGTGCCGGTCTGCAGGGCGCGGGAATCCTGGAGCAGTTCATTGGCCTCGGCCTCGCAGGCGAACAGGCGCTGGGTGATGCCCAACAGGCGTTCGCCGAGGTCGGTCAGTTGCACCGAGCGCTTGTTGCGGTGGAACAGCAGCACGCCGTAACGCTCCTCCAGCTTGCGCACCTGGTCGGAGATTGCCGGCTGGGTGAGGAACAGTCGCTCGGCGGCACGGGTGAAGCTGCCGTGCTGGGCGACGGCATGGAACGCCTTGAGTTGAGCCTGGGAAACCGACATCGCCTCTCCTGTAACAAGCTGGGCTTATATTTGAAATACGATAAATCGATTTTGTTTATCAGTGTGTATTTGTTTCCATCTTCCGGCCCGCGACAGTCATCCGAATGACTGTCCGGTCATGGGCGCCTGGCGGATGAAAAGGCGGCCCATCTGACCCGGTGACGGCCACCTGTCACCGGAGTGCTCAACACAACAACAAAACAGGCGTTTTTTCCAATTCTGCCGGCACACTCAGATCCGAGGTCAGATTCATGAACAAGCACACCCCCGACATCCAGCGTTGGCGCATGCAGATCTTCGCCATCACCTGGCTGGCCTATGCCGCGTTCTATTTCACCCGCAAAGCCTTTTCCGTTGCCAAGCTCGGCATTGCCGAGGACCCCGACTTCACCCTCGACAAGATGGCCATGGCCAACCTCGACGCTATCTACCTGGCCGCCTATGCCGTGGGCCAGTTCACCTGGGGCATGCTCGCCGACCGCTTCGGGCCGCGCGTAGTGGTTCTCGGTGGCCTGCTGATTTCCGCCGCCGCCGCCGTGGTGATGGGCAGCTACGCGACCTTCCCGATCTTCGCCAGCTGCATGCTGGTCCAGGGCCTGGCCCAGTCCACCGGCTGGGCCGGGCTGTGCAAGAACATCGGTAGCTTCTTCCCCGCCGCCCAGCGTGGTCGGGTGCTCGGGCTGTGGAGTTCCTGCTACGCCTTCGGCGGCTTGGTGGCCTCGCCCTTCGCCGGCTGGTGG
Organism: Pseudomonas sp. Con_6; assembly: GCF_059379395.1. Lineage (NCBI taxonomy): Bacteria > Pseudomonadati > Pseudomonadota > Gammaproteobacteria > Pseudomonadales > Pseudomonadaceae > Pseudomonas > Pseudomonas sp. Con_6. The sequence continues at coordinate 2,814,693 of NZ_CM182011.1, forward strand.
GCCTATACCCTGGTCGGCACCTGGCACGCGGCGTTCTTCTCCAGCGCTGCGGTGGTGGCCGGGGTAGCGCTGCTGTTCTTCCTGCTGCAACGCAACAAGCCCGAGGATGTCGGTCTGCCGCCGGTGGAGCCGGAACCGCAGAGCATGGTTCCGGCCAGCCACCTGTGCAGCATCTGGGCACCGCTGCGCGACATCCTGCGCAACCGCACGGTGCTGATCCTCGGTCTGGCCTATTTCCTGCTCAAGCCGGCGCGCTACGCCATCCTGCTGTGGGGCCCGGTGATCGTCTTCGAGCAGATGCCGTCGGTGGGCAAGGTGGGTGCGGCGATCATTCCCACCGCCTTCGAACTGGCCGGATTGCTTGGCCCGATCATGATCGGCCTGGCCTCGGACAAGCTGTTTGGCGCGCGACGCATGCCGGCCTGCGTGATCAGCCTGATGGTGCTGACCGTGGTCCTGGGGTTGTTCATGGGCGCGTTGCACACCGGTAGCGTGGCACTGGTAGTGGCCCTGCTGTTCGTCATGGGCCTGACCCTGTACGGACCGGATTCGATGATCAGTGGCGCTGCGGCCATCGACTTCGGCACCGCCAAGGCTGGCGCCACGGCGGCCGGTTTCGTCAACGGCTGCGGCTCGGTGGGAGCGATTCTCGGCGGGCTGCTGCCGGGTTACTTCGATGGTGTCACCGTGTTCATCATCTTCGCCGGCTGCGCACTGTTTTCCGCGCTGGTGCTGCTGCCGCACTGGAACAGCCGCCCGGCCAGTCCGGGCCACGATCCACAGGTGGCGCCGAACACTGCCATGGCGGTCAAGCCGCTGCGCACTTGAGGTGGAACGGGCAATCGACATTTTTTGTCGATTGCCCGTCGCCGCGCGTATAAACTGCTCGCCACTTTGTCGGTCGTTTCCTGAACCGACACCTGAAACAAGAGAGTCGACATGGGCGCACAGTGGAAAGCCAAGCATAAAGAACAAGCTGCCAATGCCAAGGGCAAGATCATGGGCAAGCTGGCCAAGGAAATTCAGATCGCCGCGCGCAGCGGTGCCGACCCGGACATGAACGCCCGCCTGCGCCTGGTGGTCGAGCAGGCCAAGAAAGCCTCCATGACCCGCGAGACCCTCGAACGCGCGATCAAGAAAGGCGCGGGCCTGCTGGGCGAGCAAGTGCAGTACCACGCGGTGAAATACGAAGGTTTCGCCCCGCACCAGGTGCCGTTGATCGTCGAATGCCTGACCGACAACGTCAACCGCACCGTCGCCGAAGTCCGCGTGTTGTTCCGCAAGGGCCAGCTGGGTGCCGAGGGTTCGGTGTCGTGGGACTTCAACCACGTCGGCCTGATCGAAGCCACCCCGGACAGCGCCGATGCCGACCCTGAAATGGCCGCCATCGAAGCCGGTGCCCAAGACTTCGAGCCCGCCGAAGAAGGCGCGACCCTGTTCATCACCGAGACCACCGACCTGGACAGCGTGCAGAAAGCCCTGCCGGAGCAGGGTTTCACCGTCATCTCGGCGAAGATCGGCTACACCCCGAAAAACCCGGTCAGCGCCGCGAGCCTGAGCGCGGAAGCCCTGGCCGAGGTGGAAGCCTTCCTCGAAGCCATCGACGGGCATGATGACGTGCAGAACGTCTATGTCGGCCTGACTGCCTGATTGTCGCTGGCCTTTAGGGCCTCATCGCGGGCAACGCCCGCTCCCACAGGTTTTGCGGTACACGCGATCCCTGTGGTAGCGGGCGTTGCCCGCGATGAGGCCATCAGCAACGACGAAGATGCCGGCCTAGTGCTCCAGCAGTTGCATGATCCGGGCGAATCCCGGTCGCTCCAGACCATCACTTCCCAAGCACTCCCTGCATAGTGCTTCCAATCCCGGCAACGCCTGATCACACCGCTCCAGCAACTCCCCCAGCAACACCCCGAACGCCCGCACCTCGATCCGCTCGATCAACCTCGCCGCGACACTCCCATCTGCGTCATGGAACGATGCCGCGCCAAAGTCCCCCAGCAGGCTATGCCCCTGCGCGTCACACAGAATGTTGTGCCCATACAGGTCGCCATGACTGATGCCACGCCCATGCAAGTGCGCGCCCACTGACGCGATCGCCAGTGCCAGGCGCTTCACGCCAGTGCCATCCAGCCGGCGTTCGACGGGGTAGATATCGCGGGTACAGCTGTCCAGGCTCGGCGGACCGGCGAGGTTGAACCAGGCCGAGTCGATCAACTCCATGACCAGCACCGGAATTCCCTGCGGATGATTGTCCACCCGGCCGATCAGCGGAATCAGATGCTCGTGGTTGCCCGCGGCAATGCATGCCTGCATCTCCAGCAACGGGCTGCCATCGCTGGTGATATCGCCCTTGTACAGCTTCACCGCCACCGGCGCGTCGTGCCCTTGCAGCCGGGCGCGATGAATGACCCCGGATGCGCCCTGGCCAAGCTGCCGTTCCAGGGTGATGGCCTGCCAGTCGACCTGCGCGCATTCCCGCGCCGGCAGCTCGCCGTGCAACGGATTGCCGGCATAGGCCAGCCAGGCCAGATTGGGCATGGGCGCTGTCGCGGCGAAAAAAGGCGGCCATCATAGCAGCGCCCATGCGACTTAAGTTCGATGGCGTGCCGGCCGCCACCGGCCATACTCGACGTTCGCCCTTTAACAACAACAAACATAGGGTTATACATCGATGAACTACCAGCAGTGGTATGACCGCTCCATCTGCGCGCCCGCCGAATTCTGGGCAGAACAGGCCCAGCGCCTGGCCTGGTTTCGCAAACCCACGGAAATCCTCCGCGACAATCCCGACGGCACCCATCAATGGTTCGCCGACGGCCGCCTGAACAGCTGTTACCTGGCGCTCGACCAGCACATCGAGGAAGGCCGCGGCGAGCAACTCGCCCTGATCTACGATTCTCCGGTCACCGGTAGCCAGCAGACCTACACCTTCAACCAGTTGCGCGACGAAGTGGCACGCCTGGCCGGCCTGCTGCGCGAGCTTGGGGTGAAGCAGGGCGACGGGGTGGTCATCTACATGCCTATGGTGCCGCAGGCGGCCATGGCCATGCTGGCTTGCGCGCGGATCGGTGCGGTGCATTCTGTGGTATTCGGTGGCTTTGCTCCTCACGAACTGGCCCTGCGCATCGACGACGCCCGGCCGAGCCTGCTGCTCACCGCTTCCTGCGGCCTGGAATTCGATCGGATCATCGAATACAAGCCGCTGGTCGACCGTGCCCTGGAGCAGTCGACTCACCAGCCGCGCAAGGTCCTGGTCCTGCAACGCCCGCAAGCCCGCGCCACGCTGGTCGACGGCCGCGACATCGACTGGCAGGCGGCGATGATTGCCGCCCAGCCGGTGTCGCCCGTGGAGCTGCGTGCCACCGACCCGCTGTACATCATGTACACCTCCGGCACCACCGGGAAACCCAAGGGCATCGTTCGCGAGAATGGCGGCAATGCCGTGGCCCTGCGCTTCGCCATGGAACATGTCTACGGCATGCAGGCCGGCGAGGTGTGGTGGGGGATTTCCGATGTCGGCTGGGTGGTGGGGCATTCGCTGATCGTCTACGGCCCCTTGATGCAGGGCTGCACCACGGTGCTCTACGAGGGCAAGCCGATCCGCACCCCGGACGCTGGCGCCTACTGGCGGGTGGTCGAGCAGTATCGGGTCAACGGCCTGTTCTGCGCGCCGACGGCGATGCGCGCGATCCGCAAGGAAGACCCGGACGGTCTCCTGTTACGGCGCTATGACCTGAGTTCGCTGCGCCAGCTGTTCCTCGCCGGCGAGCGCCTCGATTCCAGTACCCACGAATGGCTGGAGAATGTCAGCGGCAAGACCGTCCACGATCACTGGTGGCAGACCGAAACCGGCTGGCCGGTGACCGCGCCGTGCCTCGGTTTGCACGGCAGCGGCGGCCGCGCCGGTTCCAGCAACCGTGCGGTGCCGGGCTATCACGTGCAGGTAGTGGACGAGGACGGCCAGTTGCTCGGCGCCAACCAGCAGGGCGCGATCGTCATCGCCCTGCCGTTGCCACCTGGGTGCAGCCAGACCCTGTGGGGCGATCATCCGCGTTACCTGGAGTCTTACTTGCAAGCCTATCCGGGCTACTACCACACCGGGGATGGCGGCTACCTGGACGAGGATGGATTCGTCTACATCATGGGGCGCACCGATGACGTGATCAACGTGTCGGGGCATCGCCTGTCCACGGGCGAGATGGAGGATCTGGTGGCGCGCCATGCGGCGGTGGCCGAATGTGCGGTGGTCGGTGTGCGCGACGAGATCAAGGGCCAGGTGCCGTTGGCATTGCTGGTACTCAAGGATGGCGTGGGTTGCGGCGAGGCGCAGTTGCAGGCCGAACTGGTGGCCGTAGTGCGCGAGCAGATCGGCGCGCTGGCCTGTTTCAACCGGGTGCGGGTGGTCAAGCGCCTGCCCAAGACCCGTTCGGGCAAGATCTTGCGCGCGGTTTTGCGCAAGATCGCCGACCAGCAGCCTTACGTGGCGCCGTCGACCCTGGATGATCCGGCGGTGCTGGTGGAGATCGAGGAGGTGTTGGCGGGGTTGGCCAGGGCTGGCTGAGGATCTTCACTGGCTTCATCGCGGGCAACGCCCGCTCCCACAAAGGTTCGGCGGTGCACTCGGTCCTTGTGGGAGCGGGCGTTGCCCGCGATGGGGTCACTCAGAAGTCATAGGTCAACCGCGTGTAGTAATACCCCCCGGTAAACCCATACGGAGAGTAGACCCCGTAGCCACTGACCATGGTCTTGCTGCTCGGCGCCTGCCGCTCCGGGTACACGTCGAACAGGTTCTTCGCCCCCACCGCCAGGTTCAGCCCCTTGGTCAGTTGGTAGCCGACATCCAGGTCGGTGATCCAGCGCGCCTTGTACACCCGGTCCAGCGAGCGGTCGTTGGCGTCGTTGACTTCGCGATACGACCCATAGCGGGTCAGCCCCAGGTTGACGCTGTAGCGGTCCAGCCGCCAGTTGCCGCCCAGGAGCAGCTTGGTCCTGGGTTGCACGCCGTCGATCAGGTTGCGCGCCTGGCGGTTCATCAGCTCGTAGTCCTTGCCGAGAATGCTCACGCTCTGCTTGTAGCCGAGGATCTCGGTGTCGTTCCAGTTCCACGCCGCCGTCCATTTCACGCTGCCGAAGCCGCCCAGGTCCTGGTCGTAGTTGCCCACCAGGTCGAGGCCCTTGGTCCGGGTGTCCGCGCCATTGGTGAAGTACTGCCCGCCAGAGGTCGAGTCAATGCCGTTGGCCACCAGGGTCTGGGTGACTTCCGGACCCAGCAGGGTCCCGGTCAGGGTGATGCGGTCGCGCACGTTGATCACGTAGGCATCGGCGGTGAACGACAGGCGGTCGCTGGGCTGGAAGGTCAGGCCGAGGCTGTAGTTGCTGGATTTTTCCGGCTTCAGCGCCTCGGCACCCAGGGCCTGTGCCGCCGCCGAGTCCACCGGCAGCACACCGTAGTTGATCGACTGGTACACCCCGTTGACCACGCCATAGGTGGTGGAGCGTGCACTGAACAGGCTGTTGGCCAGTGACGGTGCACGGAAGCCGTTGCTCACCGTGGCTCGCAGCGCCAGTTGCGGGGTGAACTCGTAGCGGGTGCTGAGTTTGCCGCTGCGGGTCGCGCCGATGCCATGGTCGTAGTGCTCGTAGCGCAGCGCAGTGCCGACGTACCACTGCGGCAGCGGGTTGAAGCCCACATCGACATAGCTGGCGACGCTGTTGCGGTGGGTGTTGCCGGCCTCCGCCGGGGAGATGCCGTTGGTCACCTGTGCCCCTGACGAGGCGCACTCGCCGGGGGCCCGGCAGTAGCCACCGTCGGCCCAACTGGCCCAGTCGCCGTCTTCCACTTCATAGCCGTCGCGGCGCTGCTCCAGACCCCAGGACAGGTCCAGCGGCTTGCTGAGGCCGACCTCGAAGGCGCGATGCAGGTCGAGGTTGCTGGTCAACTGGCTGGCGATCCAGGTACCGGACTCGAAGTGGTTCGGCGTGGCTTCGCCAAGCGACGGGTTCTGGTTGTTCCAGGTGCCCTGTTCGGCGCTGTTGCGCCCGTAGGTGGTGGACAGGTCCCAGTCCCACGTACCGGCCACGCCCCTGGCGCCGAACGCTGCCTGGAAGTCGTGTTCCTCGATGTACCAGGTCGGCGTATAGCCGGCGGGCCGGCCGTTGGGCCCGGTGGTGATGGTGTTGACGATGGTCGGCAGGCGGAAGTTCTGTCCTTGCTCGGCCTTGCGGTACGACCAGGTGCTGAAGGAATACAGGCTGAGGCCGTCGTCCAGCGGCAGATCGGCGTTATAGCCCAGGGTCAGCAGGTTGATCTTCGGCGTGCCGTAGCCGCCGTAGGTGACCTTGCCGGCTTTCTCGTGGGCCTCGGCGACGCTGTAGCCATTGGCGCTGGCCTTGTTGTCGTCGTTCTGGCTGCGGGCGTCCAGGGCCAGTTGCAGCACGCCGTCGCTGCCGATTTCGAATCCCTTGTTCAGGCTCTGCTGCACGGTCTGCTTCTTGCCGTCGTAGCCCTGGCCAACGTTGGTCACCGCAGTGCCGCTGGTATCGGCCTTGAGGATCACGTTGATCACCCCGGCGATGGCGTCGGAGCCATATTGTGCGGCGGCGCCGTCGCGCAGTACCTCGACATGGTCGATGGCGCTGATGGGGATCAGGTCGAGGTCGGCGGGGGCGGCGCCGGCGTTGATCCCGCTGATGTTCAGGGTGGCGCTGGTGTGGCGGCGCTTGCCGTTGACCAGCACCAGCACCTGCGCCGCGTTGAGCCCGCGCAGGTTCGGCGCGCGGGCCATGCCGCTGGCGTCCCAGCCGGTCTTTTCCGGCAGGGTGAAGGACGCCACGGTGGCGCTGAGGGCTTCCATCAGGCCGGGCTTGCCGGTGGCTTGCAGTTGCTTGGCGCTGATCACGTCGATCGGCGCCGGGCTGCTGGTGACGGTGCGTTTTTCGCTGCCGCGGCTACCGGTGACGATCACGGTGTCCAGGCGCGAGGTGTCGCTGGCGGGCTCGGCGGCGAGCACGGGGAAATTCAGGCCGGTGAGCAGCGCGACACCCAACAGTGGGGTGCGCGCCGTCGCCGCCGGCCACAGGGCGGGACGGGCAGTGTTCAAGGCAGATATTCCTGTTCTGGTTGGGTCCGGGCGTAATCCCCGGTTCACGGCGCCTTGGCGGCGATGGCTTCGATTTCCACCAGTGCGCCGGGCAGCGGCAGGGCGACCACCTGCAAGGCTGTGCGGGTCGGTTTGTTGGGCTGCTCGGCCGTGGCGAAGAAGCGCGTGTAGGCGGCCTGCAGGCCGGCGAAGTCGAGGGTGTTGCCCTTGGCCGGATCACCGACCAGGAACACCCGCAACTGGACGATATCGCCCAGGTCCAGGCCCTGGGCCTGAAGAATGCCGCGCAGCTTGGTCAGCACCGAGAAGGCCTGGGTCTCGGTGTTGCCGTAGGCGGCGATGCTGCCCTTGGGCGCCTTGGGGTCGGCGACATCCGGCAGGGTGCCGCTGATGAAGGTCAGGCGGGCCGAGGCCGGCACCGTGACCACTTGCGAGATGGGGAAGTTCGACCCCGGCGGGTCGACACGCTGGATGCTCTCGGCATGGACGGTATTCAGGGTCAGGCTCATCAGGGCTCCGAGTGCCAGGCGAGTGGTGGTGTTCATGGGACGTTCCTTGTCGGGGGTCAGGCGGCGGCAACGCCGGGGTTGGACTGGCTGGCGTGCTGGGCGATCAGGCCGACCACCCGCCGCGCCGACTCGGCGGCGCTGTTCTGCCAGATGCCGACCCCGCCGTGGGCCAGGGCGTCACTGGCCAGCCAGGTGCGGCCTTGCGGCTGGTTGAGGATGTCGTAGGCCGGCTGGGCCACTTCGTCGTGGACGATCCATGGCGCTTCGCTGAAGGGAATCTTCGACCAGTTCACTGCCACCGGCCGGCCCAGCTTGTGCGAATGGCCCGGGTGCAGGGATTCCACGGCCGCGCGGGACGAGGCGAACTGGGCCTGCCACGGCTTGGCAGCGAAGCCTTCGGCGACGTCGCCGTTGTTGTAGGTCGCTACCAGCACGCCTTGGGCGCTGTTCAGGTGGTCGCTCGGGTACCACAGGGTGCGCGCCTCGTGGTTGATGTAGGAGAGACCGCCGTAGATCTGGAAATCGGTTTCCCAGAAGCGCGGCGACTGCCAGGCCACCTTGTTGGCCTTGTCGCCCTGAGGAACGGCCAGGGCGTTCTTGAAGGCCGGGGTGAAGTTGCTGTCGAGCTTGCGCAGCAGCGGCAGGGGCAGGGCGATCACGGCGTAGTCGGCGTCCTCGGTGTGCTCGCGGCCTGTCAGGCGGTCGCGCCACACCACGCGGCTGCCGCGTTCGGACGTCTGGATCGAGCGCACCTCGGCATTGAGCTGCACCGCGTCCTTGACCTGGCGGTAGAAGGCCTTGGGAATCTGGTCCATGCCGCCAACGGGCTGGAACATGGTCGAGGAAAACTCGGGGATCTCGTCGAATACCAGCGGCAGCAGCAGGTTGCTGTCCAGCAGGCGTTTCAGTTCCACCGGCTCGCGTTGCACCGGGGTCTGGTCGCCGGCGCCGGCGAAGCGGGTGTAGCCGGAGCGCACCGAGCCGCGGTACTGGCGGTCGTCGTTAAGGTCGCCATAGACCTTGAGGAAGTCCAGCAGCGCTTTGCGCTCGCCGGCATTCAGCTCCTGGTCGAGGCTGTTGCGTTGCACGCTGCGCGCCAGCAGTTCGCTGAGGTGGCCGCGGGTGTCGTTGACCGCCTGGCGCAGCAGCAGCGGCGGTTGCGCCAGGTCCGGCTGGGCCAGGGCGTTGCGGCTGCTGTTGACCAGCACCTGCAGTTCCACGCCGAGCTCGCGGCAGTAGCCGAGGATGGTCAGGTGATGGCTGGGCAGGCGCGCGGCGCCGGCGTTGAAGAACAGACCGTCGTCGAATTCCACGGTCTGCCGGCTGCCGTCGTTGTGCTCGATGCGATCGCCGTTGCGCAGGGTCCAGACCCGACCGCCGATGCGCTCGCGGGCTTCAAGGACTTTCACCTCGAAGCCGGCCTTGCGCAGTTCGTAGGCCGATACCAGGCCGCTGATGCCGCCGCCGACGATCAGCACGCGCTTGCCGTTTCCGGCGCGGCTGGCCAGCTTGAGGGGTTCGAAGGTCGCCGCCCGGGCGTTGCCGGGCAGGCCGAGGGCGGACAGGCCGCCGAGTGCCGCCGAATAGCCACCGATGGCGGCCAGGCGGGTTACCAGGTCTCTACGAGTGAGCCCCATGTCGAGTTCTCCATGAATTCGCAATATCGGCATTCCGCATGCGGCCAGGGAGAACCCGCGAAGGCGGGGAGGAGCGAGGGCGGGTCAACCCTCTGGCGGCGGCGGAAATCCATTTGCCTCCACCAGGTCGGGGTCGGTGAACAGAACATAGGCGTCTGAAAGACGCTTGTGAAAGGCTTTTTGGTTCTAAGTTAATTATCAGAAAAAAACATAAAGAAAATTTTTAACATGCAATCAAGCTATTTTGTGATCATCCAGCCGCTGCGCCGCCACCGCGCCGAACAGTTCCACCGGCTCCTGCAGGTTGCCCAGGTAGCGCGGGTGGAACAGCCACAGGTCGACCTGGGGCTTGAAGTCGCTGACATTGAGCACGTCCAACTGGTCACGGTGCTTGCTCAGCGCCAGCAGCGGTTCCGGCACCAGGCCCAGGCCCTGACCGTTGGCGACCAGGCCCAGTTGCAGCTCGGTGCCGAAGGTTTCCAGGTTGATCTGCAGCGACAGTCCCTGTTCGCTCAGCGCCCGTTGCAGGCCGGCGCGGAAGCCGCAGCCGTCGGGGTTGAGGACCCAGCCGCGCAGGTAGCAGTCCTTGAGCTTGTAGCTGCGCTTGGCCGCGCTGCCTTTGGCCGCAACGACGCGCAGTTGCATGCGCCCGATGGAGCGGCTGGCGATGCCTTCGGGGAAGATCTTGCCGGTGGGGAAGAGGGCGGCGGCGGCGTCGAGGTCGCCGTTTTCCATGCGCGCGATCAGCGAGCTGCCCCAGCCGCTGACCACCTGGGTGCGCAGCTCCGGGTAGGCTTCGCGGATCTGCGCCAGGGCGTCGAGCAGGACCACGTCGCCGAGGGTCTGCGGCACGCCCAGGCGCAGGGTGCCGCTGGGCGCGCCGTCGCTGGCCACCAGCTCGCGCAGGGTGTCGATCTCGCGCAGGATCGCCTTGCACTGCTCGTAGACCCGCCAGCCCATGGGTGTCGGCTTGAGTGGCTTGGTGTTGCGGTCGAGCAGGTTGGCGCCCAGGTCTTCCTCGAAATTCTGCACCCGCCGGGTGATGGCTGGCTGGGTCAACTGCAAGGCCTCGGCGGCGAGGTTGGTCGACTGGCAGCGGATGACCGCGACGAAGGCGTCCATGTCATCGATCTTCATATTCGCTTCTCACATAGTGTCGGGCGGGGAAATGTTTTTGCAGAATAATCCTTCCGGCGGGGTTTTGCAGGTGGGAATGTATTGGGTGCGGATACTGTAGGAACTGGCTTTACCAGAACTTCCACCAGGCACCCTTGCCCAGGTGCTCGATCATCTTCATCTGCTCGCCAAGCATGGCAATCACCTGCTCGTCGCGCGGGTTTTGCACCTGGCAGATCCCCAGGGCCTCGCCGAATGCCGTGTGCGCGGCGCGCAGGTTGTCCTGCTGCAGGTGGGCCAGGCCCAGGGAGGCCAGGCAGGCGCTGACCGGCTCCAGATCGTCGGGGGTGTCTTCGCGGTAGACCTGCACGGCGCGCTCCAGCAGGCGCGAGGCCTCGTCGATGCGGCCCTGCTTGAGGTAGCAGTTGCCGAGGGTCTGCAGGCTCTGGCCGACCAGTTGGTGGCTGGGAGAGAACAAGCTTTCGCGGGTGTTGAGGACTTCGAGATAGAGTGCCTCGGCTTCGTCATGCCGCTGCTGCACCCAGCGCAGCCCGGCAAGGCCGTCGCGCAGCAGGGCGAGGCTGGCGGGATCGAAGCCGTCGACGCTTTCGGCCAGGGTCAGGGCTTCGTGGAAACATTGCTCGGCTTCATCCAGGTGACCGTGGTTTCGGTAGTGCACCGCCTGGTCGTTGAGGGCCATGACGCGTGCGTTGTCGAAGGCGGTGCTGAGCATGGGACGTCCCTTGAGGAAGCCTGGCGGCGGCCGTTATTGTTTTTGGAGTGTGCGGATTTAATGGGAGGTTTCCGTGGCGGGTCAAGCAAATCCCGGCTTTTTTTGTGGCTTATTGACATGAGTTCGGTGGATGTTCGCATCGAGGTGTCTGGCGAGGGTGATATCGCCTGCGTCGTGGACTTCGTCATGCAGGCGCGGGCGAGGATTTTTCCGATGCTGGCGGACGCGCCGATGCCGGCGGACATGGCGGATTTCGCCGCGCATTACCTGGCGCCCGGGGCCGGGCGCTTTCTGATTGCCCGGGCCGCCGGGCGAATCGTCGCGGCGATCGGATACCTGCACTATGACCATCGTTTCCCGCAACTCGACTATCGCGCCCGGCGGGTGGTGGAAGTGGTGCGGTTGTTCGTTGAACCGGAGTATCGGCGCGCTGGCCTGGGGCGGCAGTTGTATGAGGCGCTGAAAGACATGGCGCGGGCGGAGGGCATCGAGGTCCTTTACCTGCATACCCACCCGTTTCTGCCGGGGGCGGTCGCGTTCTGGCAGCGGCTGGGCTTCGTGGTGCTGGATGTGGAGGACGATCCGGTATGGCGCACTATCCACATGGCACTTGAATTGGAGTGACAGGTGTCGGGCCCGCAAAGCAGCCCCAGTCAGCGCGGCCGCAAGCTCAGGTAGCGGCTGCCGTCCAGCGGGTCTTCGATGAAATGCCCGTGCACGCCGAAGGTGTCGTGCAGGCGTTGCGGGGTCAGTACGTCGAGCGGCGCGCCAAGGGCGACCAGGCGGCCGCGGTCCAGCAGCGCCAGGCGGTCGCAGCCGAGGGCCTGGTTGAGGTCGTGCAGGGCGATCAGGGTAGTCACTGGCAGGGCCTGGACCAGGGCGAGGATGCCCAGTTGCTGCTGGATATCCAGGTGGTTGGTCGGCTCGTCGAGCAGCAGGATCCGCGGCTGCTGGGCCAGGGCGCGGGCGATGTGCACGCGCTGGCGTTCGCCGCCAGACAGGCTGTGCCACAGCCGCTGCGCCAGATGGGCCATGCCTACCGCCCGCAAGGACCGGTCGACGATCGCATCATCGTCGGCGCTCCACGGCGACAGTGCCGACAGCCAGGGCGTGCGCCCCAGTTCCACGGCATCGCGCACGCGCAGGGCGTCGTCGGTGCTGGCCTGTTGTTCCACCACCGCCAGCTGTCGCGCCACTTCGCCGCGCCGCAGCTTGTGCATGGGTTCGCCGTTGAGGCGGACGTCGCCACTGTGGGGACGCAACAGGCCCGCCAGCAGCCTGAGCAGCGTGGACTTGCCGGATCCGTTGGGCCCGACGATGCCCAGGGTTTCCCCAGGCCGCGCCTGCAGGTTCACCTCGCTGAGCAGCACGGTGCCTTTGACCTGGTAGCCGAGGTCACTGCATTCGAGCGCGGCGGTGTGTTGATCGAAGGCGTTCATCGTGGACGCTGCCCCCGGACCAGGATCAGGGCGAACACCGGCGCGCCGACCAGGGCGGTGATCACTCCGATGGGCAGCACCTGGCCCTTGAGCAGAGTGCGCGAGAGCACGTCGGCGGCCATCAGGAACAGCGCACCGCACAGCGCGCTCAGCGGCAGCAGCCGGGTATGCCGCGGTCCGGTAAGCAGGCGCACGGCGTGGGGAATCACCAGGCCAACGAAGCCGATGGAGCCGACGATGGACACCAGCACCGCGGTCATCAGTGCCGTACAGGCCACCAGCAGCATGCGCACGCGGCGCACCGCAATGCCAAGGGCCGCCGCCGAGTCGCTGCCGAAGGTGAAGGCATCCAGGGCACGGCGGTGCCACAGGCACACCAGCAACCCCAGCAGTACCACCGGCAGCGCCAGCCACACCGCCGGCCAGCGGATCCCGCTGAGGTTGCCCAGCAGCCAGAACATCAGGCCTCGAGCCTGTTCGGCGCTGGCCGAGGCGGTGATGAGGAAGGAGGTCAGGGCATTGAACAGCTGCGAACCGGCGATCCCGGCGAGGATGATCTGGCCGTTGCTGCCGCCGCCGCGGGCACTGCGGGCGAGCAGGGTGACCAGGGCGAAGGCACCGAGGGCACCGATAAAGGCGCCGCCGGACATGCTCAGCATGCCCGCGCCGACCCCGAGCAGGGTCACCAGCACGGCGCCGGTCGAGGCCCCGGCGGAAATCCCCAGCAGGTAGGGATCGGCCAGCGGGTTGCGCAGCAGCGCCTGCAGCACCGCGCCCGCCGTTGCCAGCCCTGCCCCGCAGGCCCCGGCCACCAGGGCGCGGGGCAGGCGGTAATTCCAGATGATGCCTGCGTCGATGGGGTCGAGCAGGTGCCCGGCGTTCCACAGTTTGTTGCCCAGCACCTCCAGCACCACGGACAGGCCGAGGTGGGTCTCGCCGATGCTGGCGGCGATGATCACCGCCAGGCCCAGCAGGGCGCCGACCCAGAGGGCGTGCAGCAGCGAGCGCAGGACGAGGCGGGCAACGGCGGGCAGCATCAGTCGGCCTTGCGCAGCTTCTGGCTGGCGTCTGCCAGCACTTCGATGCCGTCCATCAGGCGCACGCCGGCGTGCATGGCGTCGGCGTCGATGATGACGATGCGCTCGTGCTTCACCGCGTCCATGTTGCGGGTGACCGGGTCGTTCTTGAGGAATTCCAGCTTCTTCCGGTAGTCGTCCGCCGGGAAGCGGCGGCGGTCCATGCGGGCGATGACGATGAAGGTCGGGTTGGCCTTGGCCAGGGTTTCCCAGCCCACGCTCGGCCATTCCTCGTCGGATTCGACCACGTTGCGCATGCCCAGGCTGTTCAGCATGAAATCGGGAATGCCCTTGCGCCCGGCGACATAGGGGTCGATATCGAGGTTGGCGCTGGAGAACCAGAACATTGCCGACTGGTCCTGTTGGCGACGCTGACCGGCACCGGCGGTGACCGCCGCCAGGCGCGCCTTGAGCTGGTCCACCAGGGCTGTGCCGCGGTCCTGTACGTCCATGATCTGCGCCAGTTGCTCGATGCTCTTGTACAGGCTGTCGACGCGGAAGGTTTCCAGGCGGGTGCCGTCGGCGCCGGTCAGGTTGTCCTTGCCTTCGCAGTCGGAGGGCAGCAGGTAGGCCGGGACCTTGAGTTCGGCAAACTGCTCGCGGGTGGCGACTACGCCTTGCGGACCGACCATCCATTCGAACTGCACCGTCACCAGGCCCGGGCGCTTGCCGATCACCGCCTCGAAGCTCGGGTCGTTGTCGGCCAGGCGCTCGACCTTGTCGTTCTGCGCCTTGAACTGCGGCGCCACGTCGTTGAACCACAGCGAGGTGCCGGCCAGCCGCTCGCCCAGGCCCAAGGCGTAGAACATCTCGGTGCCGGCCTGGCCGATGGTCACCACGCGGGCGGGGGCTTGCTCGAACGTCAGCTTCACGCCGCAGTTGTCGAGGGTCAGCGGGTACCGGGTCGGTGCGGCGAAGGCGGCGCTGCCCAGGCCAAGGCTGGCCAGCAGGACAAGGGCGAGGCGGGAAGGGGACATGCGGATGCGATCTCCATTCGAACGAGTGCGGCTACAGAAAGGCACAGGTCTGGAAAACACATCCCGGAAACTGATACGAGCCGGCCACGCACGAGCGGTGGCCGGAAACAGGATGCCCTTCCCGGACACCCCGCCGGTGGGTTTGACGATGTCGTGCCGGCAGGTCTCCTGACTTGCACGTCAGCGCCGGCTCCGGCCTTCCCGGGCGCGGGCCCAGTGGCGTGTGTGGAGCAGGCTCGGTGCCTACAGTTGCGGGGGCAGTTCCGTTTTCGCGGGCCTGGGCGCGCGGATGGATTCCCTGTTGGGTTCCTTTCGGAAACCGGCGGGGCGGGATGGTACGGGATAGAGCCAGAGGAAACCAGCTCGAAGGGCAAGCACGGCTCCAGGAGCTAGCTCAGGATACGGCCGCGGTCTTCAGGGTCTTGATCAGCAGCCCATACAACTGGTCCACCGGCTTTGAACCCTGGGACGCCCGGCTGCGATACACCGCCACTTCCATCGGCTCCAGCGGCCCGAGGCCATGCTCGGTACCGAGGATCTCCAGATGCTCCGGGGCGCTGCAGCGAGTCAGCACCGCCACCGCCAGGCCGCTTTCCACCGCGGCGATCTGCCCGGCCAGGCTGGAGCTGTTGTACACCACCCGGTAGTCGCGTCCTTGGAGGGCCAGCGAGTGGATGGCGCAGCGCCGCGCCAGGCTGGTGCTCTCGTAGGTGGCGATGGGCAGCGGATCGCGGCGCCAGACATCGAACTGCGGTGAACCGACCCAGACCATCGGTTCGCGGAACAGCAGGGTGCCGCGCCGCGGATGGTCGCGGGACACCAGGGCCAGGTCCAGATCGCCCTGCTCGATCCGCGGGATCAGCGAGGTGGACTGTTCGCAGTCCAGCTCGATCTCCACCGCGCCATAGCGCAGGGCGAAACGTTTGAGCACCGGGGTCAGGTAGCGTGCGGCGTAGTCGTCCGGGACGCCGAGGCGGATCCGCCCGGTGAGCTCGTCGCCATGGAAAGCGTTCTGCGCATCGCTGTGCAGGTCAAGGATGCGCCGCGCATAGCCCAGCAGTACCTGGCCGTCCGGGGTCAGTTGCTGCTGGCGGGCATCGCGCACCAGCAGTTGCCGACCCACTGCCGCCTCCAGTTTCTTCAACTGCATGCTCACCGCCGATTGCGAACGGTGCACCTCGGGAGCGGCGCCGGACAGCGAGCCGGTGTCCACTACGGCAACGAAACATTTGAGCCAGTCGATCTGCAGGTCCTGCATGCGGGCGCGTCCTCGGCATTCGATTAACAAATAGGTCGGATGCGTAATATGCGCTTTTCGCAAAAGAGTGTCTGCTGGATAGTGGCCGTCGTCCGAAAACGTTGCCAGAAGAACAGCGGTCCGCCAGACGGGCCGCGGATGAGGAGGTTTGTCGTGTTATCGGTTGCCAAGGGCTCCACGGAGCTGGGCTACAACGAGGTATGGGACGGGTTCCGGCAGTTGCTGCCGATCTCGATGTTCGTGGTGGTGTTCGGCCTGGCCTTTGGCCTGGCGGCGGCCCAGGTCGGGCTGGATTCGCCGACGATCATGTGGATGAGCACCCTGGTGTTCGCCGGCGCGTCGCAGTTCGCCGCCCTCGACCTGTGGGGCGCGCAGGTGCCGCTGGTGCCGTTGATCGTCACCGTGTTCGCCATCAATGCCCGCCACCTGCTGATGGGCGCCACGCTCTATCCGTGGCTGCGGGAACTGCCGGTGGCGCGGCGCTACGGGATCATGTTGGTGGTCTCCGATGCCAACTGGGCGATGGCGATGCAGGCGCTGTCTGCCGGCAAGCCGGGGTTGGGCATTCTGTTCGGCGGCGGCCTGGCGCTGTGGTCGACCTGGATCCTCGGCACCTGGCTCGGCCTGTATTTCGGCAACCTGGTCAGCGATCCGGTGAGCTGGGGCCTGGACATGGTCATGGGCTGCTTCCTGCTGTCCATGGTGGTGGGCGGCAAGAAGGACCTGCGCATGCTGCTGATCTGGGGCGTCGCCGCCGGTTCGGCATTGCTGGCGTACTGGTTCCTGCCGGAGAACAGTCATGTGGTGGTCGGCGCACTGGCCGGCGGCATCGTTGGTGCGGTGTGGATGGAGAAAAACAAAGATGAGCATTGAAACCACGGGCTACGGCTCGTTGATCCTGGTCCTGATCATGGCTGTGGTGACCCTGGCGACCCGCTGGGGCGGGGTCTTCGTGATGTCCTTCGTGCCGATCAACTACCGTGTGCAGCAGTTCATCGGGGCCATGTCCGGCTCGGTGCTGGTGGCGGTGCTGACGCCGCTGGCGGTCAGCGGGGATAACGGCGCGCGGGTGGCGCTGGCCAGTACCGCGGTGGTGATGTTGCTGGTGAAAAAGCCATTGCCGGCGATTGCGGCGGGGATCGTGGCGGCGGCATTGTTCCGGCACTTCTGAGCCCAGGGGGCAGCACTGGCTATCTGCCAAGCTGCGATTATTCTTAATCTTGCGTGCAACGCGAGGCCGTCCGCCTGTTCCCCAGGCCCGGCGCAGTCCGTGATCCGATGTCATCAGCCTTTCGAATGGCCAGAGTGCGTGCGGGAATCAAAGCGGGAAGCTCCGGCCTACAAGAACAAGACGGAGAATATCCATGGCGGCAGTCAGCGGTACTTCATCCCCGGGCAGCACGTCCGGCAAGAACATCACCCACGACGAGCGCAAGGTCATCTTTGCCTCGTCCCTCGGCACGGTCTTCGAGTGGTACGACTTTTACCTGTACGGTTCGTTGGCGGCGATCATCGCCAAGCACTTCTTCGCCGGAGTCAATGAAACCACCGCGTTCATCTTCGCCCTGCTGGCTTTTGCTGCCGGCTTCGCGGTACGACCGTTCGGTGCCATTGTCTTCGGCCGCCTGGGCGACATGATCGGGCGCAAGCACACCTTCCTCATCACCATCATCATCATGGGCGTGTCCACCGCCGTGGTCGGCCTGCTGCCCAGCTACGCCAGCATCGGCGTGGCGGCGCCGATCATTCTCATCACCTTGCGCCTGCTGCAGGGTCTGGCCCTGGGTGGCGAGTACGGCGGCGCGGCGACCTACGTCGCGGAACACGCGCCACCGGGCAAGCGCGGCTTCTTCACCTCGTGGATCCAGACCACCGCGACCCTTGGCTTGTTCCTCTCCCTGCTGGTGATCCTCGCCTGTCGCACTGCCCTGGGCACCGAGGCCTTCGAGGCCTGGGGCTGGCGGATTCCGTTCCTGCTCTCGATCCTGCTGCTGATCGTCTCGGTTTACATCCGCATGCAGTTGCACGAGTCGCCGGTGTTCAAGCGCATGAAGGAGGAGGGCAAGGCGTCCAAGGCGCCGCTGACCGAATCCTTCGCTCGCTGGGACAACCTCAAGGTGGTGATCATGGCTCTGCTCGGCGGCACCGCCGGCCAGGCGGTGGTGTGGTACACCGGGCAGTTCTACGCGCTGTTCTTCCTGTTGCAGACGCTGAAGATCGACCCGCAGACCGCCAACCTGCTGATCGCCGGTTCGCTGCTGATCGGCACGCCGTTCTTCATCTTCTTCGGCAGCCTGTCCGACCGTATCGGGCGCAAGAAGATCATCATGGCCGGCTGCATCCTCGCCGCGCTGACCTACTTCCCGATCTTCAAGGGCCTCACCGAGTTCGGCAACCCGGACATCTACACCGCCCAGCAACAGAACCCGGTGACGGTGATCGCCGACCCGGCGCAGTGTTCGTTCCAGTTCGACCCGGTGGGCAAGGCGCGCTTCACCAGCTCCTGCGACGTGGCCAAGAGCCTGCTGGCGAAGAAGGCCATTCCTTACGAGAACGAAGCGGGCGAGCCGGGCGCGGTGGCCCAGGTGCGCATCGGCAACAGCATGCTGCCGAGTTTCGACGGCAGCACGTTGCCGGCTGCGGAGTTCAAGGCGGCCAACGACAGCTTCACCGCCACCCTGGGCGGCGCGCTGAAGAATGCCGGATATCCGGAAAAGGCCGATCCGTCCAAGACCAACTACCCGATGGTGCTGCTGCTCCTGACCATTCTGGTGATCTACGTGACCATGGTCTACGGGCCGATCGCGGCCTGGCTGGTAGAACTGTTCCCGGCGCGCATCCGCTATACCTCGATGTCGCTGCCGTATCACATTGGTAATGGCTGGTTCGGAGGTTTCCTGCCAACCGTGGCCTTTGCCATGGTGGCGGCCACCGGGGATATCTACTACGGGCTGTGGTACCCGATCGCGATCGCGGTGATGACAGCGGTGCTTGGGATCTTCTTCATGCCGGAAACCAAGGACCGGGATATTTCCCATAGTTGAAGGTTGACGCATAACCCTGTGGGAGCGGGTTTACCCGCGATTAAGGTAGTGGATTCACTATTGCAATCGCGGGTGAACCCGCTCCCACAGGTTCTTCACAGTGTTCGAGACCGGTTACATCAGACCCCTTTGGTCGAAGGCAACAGGATCGTCATGATCCCCAGCAACGGCAGGAACGAGCACAGGGTGTAGACCTCGGTGATCCCGTGCAGGTCCGCCAAGTGCCCGAGCAAGGCCGCGCCAATCCCGCCAAAGCCGAACATCAGGCCGAAGAAGATCCCGGCGATCATCCCTACGTTGCCCGGCACCAGTTCCTGGGCATAGACCACGATGGCCGAGAAGGCCGAAGCCATGATGAAGCCGATGATCACGCTGAGTACGCTGGTCCAGAACAGGTCGGTGTAGGGCAGGGCCAGGGTGAATGGCGCCGCACCGAGGATCGAGAACCAGATCACCGCCTTGCGCCCGATACGGTCGCCGATCGGCCCGCCGAAGAAGGTGCCGGCCGCCACCGCGCCGAGGAAGAGGAACAGGTACAACTGCGAACTGGCCACCGACAGGTCGAACTTCTCGATCAGGTAGAAGGTGAAGTAGCTGGTGAAGCTGGTCATGTAGAAGTACTTGGAGAACACCAGCAACGCCAGGATCACCAGGGCGAACGTCACCCGGCGTTTCGACAGGCCGTGGGTGGCCTTGGTCCCCTGCTTGAGCTTGAACAGGCTGAGGTGGTTGCCGTACCAGCGGCTCAGCTTGTACAGGACGAACATCGAGAACAGTGCCACCAGCCCGAACCAGGCGGTATGGCCCTGGCCGTAGGGAATGATGATCGCCGCGGCCAGCAGCGGACCGAACGCCGAGCCGGCGTTACCGCCGACCTGGAAGGTCGACTGGGCCAGGCCGAAGCGCCCGCCCGAGGCCAGGCGGGCGATCCGCGAGGCTTCCGGGTGGAAGGTCGACGAGCCGATGCCCACCAGTGCCGAAGCCAGCAGGATCGAACCGAAACTGCCGACGAAGGCCAGCAGGACGATGCCGATCAGCGTGCAGATCGAGCCTACCGGCAGCAGCCAGGGCTTGGGATGGCGGTCGGTGTGGTAGCCGACCCAGGGCTGCAGCAGCGAGGCGGTGAGCTGGAAGGTCAGGGTGATCAGGCCGATCTGGGTGAAGCTCAGGCCGTAGCTGGCCTTGAGGATCGGGTAGATCGACGGCAGGACCGCCTGGATCAGGTCGTTGACCAGGTGGGCGAGGGCGCAGCCGGCGATCACCTGCATCACCAGCGGGCTGCTGTTGCTGGTGCTGGCGGAGGCTGAAACGGGTGAAGCGGTGGTACTGCTGGCAGACATGCTGGACCTTCCGGAGAGTCACGCGGCACACAAGAGGAAAATGTGCTCACAGGGGTTCAGGGTTATGGTTTCGGAGCTTATGCTAGGCGCCGGCCAGTCGCCTGTCTCGCGCGATTGGGACAACGACTGTCGAGAAACGGGCAAGATGATCAGACCCCTGGACGAATTCCTCCGCGATATCGACCTCGCGGAGTGGACCCTCAGCAGCAGCGCCACTGATTACCCGGAAAACTGGACCATCCCGCCACACTCCCACGAGAAGCACCAGTTGATCTATGCCATCGAGGGCGTGATGGTGGTGCGTTCGGCGCTGGAGCAGTGGACCGTGCCGCCCAGTCGCGGCATCTGGATGCCCCGGGGGCAGGTGCACTCGATCCGCTGCGTCGGCGCAGTGAAGATGCGCAGCGTGTTCGTCCAGGCTGACGCGCATCTGGAACTGCCTGGCGAGACTTGTGCGGTGAGTATCTCCAGCCTGCTCAGCGAGTTGATCAAGGTTTCCGTGGACATTCGCCATCCCCATGCGCCGAGTTCGCGGGAGGCGCGGATATTGCGTTTGATTCTCGATGAACTGGAAATTCTCCCGACCCTGCCGCTGAACCTGCCGCAACCGGCGGAGCCGCGGCTGCGCAAGATCTGCGCCGCGTTGCAGCGCGACCCCGGCGACAACTCGACCCTGGCCGACTGGAGCGCGCGCCTGGCGCTGGATGAAAAGACCATCCAGCGTTTGTTCCATCGCGAAACCGGCATGACCTTCGGCCAGTGGCGGCAGCAGGCACGGCTGCTGGCGGCGCTGGAGCGGATCGCGGTGGGGGAGAAGATCATCGAGGTGGCGGGGGCGCTGGGGTATGACAGTCCCAGTGCGTTCAGTGCGATGTTCAGGAAGCATTTCGGGCGTACGCCGAGCCAGTTCTTTCGCTGATTTTTCCGCTACGCAACGTAAATGTCCTTTTGCCATCATTGGCGACTCTCTAGAATCCGCACTCGTACTCCCTCCGTGGAGACGTCGTGAATCATTCAAGGAAGTTGTCATGCATATTGGAAAAGCCCTGGGCCTGTCTCTTGCTCTGACGCTGGGCGGTTGCGCCAGCTTCACCTCGGATCAGGTTGCCCCGGTCAATCTGCCTTCGATGGCCAGTTATTCGAACAAACCGAACGTCTATGTCGATTTCGATTTCTACCAGGGCGAGCCCAATGGCTCGTCGGTGGAAATGCCTCAGGCACGCGACATGCTCCGGCCCAACTTGCAGAAGACCCTGAACGACTCCGGTCTGTTCGGCCGTGTCACCCTGGACGAGTTCCAGAAGCAGCCGGGTGACTACACGCTGCGCCTGAAGGTCTACAACCACGGCGCCAATGGCGGCCAGATGGTCCTGGCGTTCATCAGCGGCTTCAGCCTGATGGTGATTCCGGCGGTGGCGACGGACCAGTACACCATGACGTTGGAGACCATGGACGGGCAGGGTGCGTCGCTGAAGACCGCCAGCAACCACGACGAGATCAACACCTGGATGGGCATCTGGTTCATCCCGATGATGGGCAAGACCCCGAACTCAGCGGTCAACGACACCTTCACCCGTCAGGTCAACGCCCTGCTCAAGCAGATGGTGGAAAGCCAGCAACTGAAGTACTCGGCGCTGGAACACCGCACGCCTCGGGCGTAACGAAAAACAGCCGCGAACGCGGCTAAAGAGAGCCGCGAATGCGGCTCTTTTTTGTGCTTACTTCATCGCCTGGATGAACAGCGGGTTGCTGTACAGCGACTTCAGCAAGTCCTGCACCATCGGGTTGTAGGCGTTGGCCGCTGCCGGAATGGCGATCGGGCCGAAGAAGCTGCTGCTCCAGGTGCGGGTCACGTACTTGGTTTCGTCGTAGACCACCTGGCCGCTCTTGCTCAGGGTAAAGCGTGCACCCAGTTCGCCATCACCGGTGGCCATGCCGGCGGTGAGATTGCTCTTCACCACCAGCACGTCGAGATGACGCTGGGAATTCGTGTCAAGCAGCCCGGCGCGGCCCAACTCGTCGTTGATCGCTTCCTGGATGTGCTGAGGGATGCTGCCGCTAGGCGATCGCACCGGGTTGGCGCGCACGGTCAGCGAGCCCTGGCCGCTGCCGGCCTTCACCTGGGCGCGATCCACCGCCTGCAGCGGGGCCTGGGCCTTGAGTTCCTGGACATTGGCATAGCTCGGCTCATAGCGGGTCATGGTCACGCCACAGCCCTGCAGGACCAGGATCAACGGCACGAGCAGAAGAGATTTTTTCACGGTACTTCCTTGTGAATGACTTGGAGCGCGGATTATCCGGCGATGGCTGTTTGCTATCAAGCGGGCCCTGTGCCTCAAGCGTGATATTGAGCACAGATCGTGAACCAAGACATTCCATTCCCCTCATTGATGCCCCATCCGCACTGAATGATCCTGTGGCAGGCCTGCATGAACAACCACAAGAGACCTGCCATGACCCACCCCAGAACCCTCTACGACAAGCACATCGACAGCCACACCGTGTGCGCCCTCGACGACCACGGCCATGTCCTGCTCTACATCGACCGCCAGGTGGCCAACGAGTACACCAGCCCGCAGGCCTTCAGCGGCCTGCGCGAGGCGGGACGCAGCGTATGGCGGCCCAAGGCGACGCTGTGCGTGGTCGACCACGTCAACCCCACCGTCCCCGAGCGCGTCGCGGCCATGCCGGATGCCGGCGGCGCGCGGCAGGTGTCGTATTTCGAGGAAAACTGCCGGGACTTCGGCATCGAACTGTTCGACGTACTCGACAAGCGCCAGGGCATCGAGCACGTGGTCGCTCCGGAACAGGGCTTCATCCTGCCGGGCATGGTGGTCGCCGCCGGTGACAGCCACACCACCACCTACGGCGCCCTCGGCGCCTTCGGCTTCGGCATCGGCACCTCGGAAATCGAACACCTGCTGGCGACCCAGACCCTGGTCTACAAGCGGCTGAAGACGATGCGCGTGACCGTGCACGGCGAACTGGGCGCGGGCCTCGTTTCCAAGGACATCATCATGGCCCTGATCCGCCGCATCGGCGCCTCCGGGGCCACCGGCTACGCCATCGAGTTCGCCGGCCCGACCATCGCCACGCTGAGCGTCGAGGCGCGCATGACCATCTGCAACATGGCGGTGGAAGCCGGTGCCCGGGGTGCCTTCATGGCCCCGGACGACAAGGTCTTTGCCTACCTGAAGGACAAGCCCCGGGCCCCGCGCGGCGCGCTGTGGGAGCAGGCCGTGGCCCGCTGGCGCGAGCTGTACAGCGACCCCGGCGCCACCTTCGATGCCGAGGTGGAGCTGGACGCCAGCGCCCTGGAACCCATGGTCACCTGGGGCACCAGCCCGGACCAGGTCGCGCCCATCGGCGCCGAGGTCCCCGACCCGCAGGACGAGCCCGACCTGATCCGTCGCCACGACCTGCAGCGCGCCCTGCGCTACATGGGCCTGGAGCCCGGCGCACGGCTCAGCGACATCCGCATCAGCCACGCCTTCATCGGCTCCTGCACCAATGCCCGGATCGAAGACTTGCGCGACGCCGCCCGGGTGGTGCGCGGGCGCAAGGTGGCAGCGGGGGTGCGGGCGATGATCGTGCCGGGCTCGACCCTGGTTCGTGACCAGGCCGAGGCCGAGGGCCTGGCCGGGATCTTCCGCGATGCGGGTTTCGAATGGCGCCAGTCCGGCTGCTCCATGTGCCTGGCGATGAACGACGACGTGCTGGCCGCCGGCGACCGCTGCGCTTCCAGTACCAACCGCAATTTCGAGGGCCGCCAGGGCGCCGGTGCGCGCACCCACCTGATGAGCCCGGCGATGGTCGCCGCCGCTGCCGTCAGCGGCCACCTGACCGATGTCCGCCACTTTGCCCTGGAGGCCTGAGATGCAGCCTTTCGATTCCGTCTGCGGCACCGCCGCGCCTTTTCTCGCAGCCAATGTCGACACCGATGTGATCATGCCCAAGCAGTTCCTCAAGGGCATCGACCGCAACGGCCTGGACCGCGGGGTGTTCTTCGACCTGCGCTTCCTCGGCGATGGCCAGCCCAATCCCGAGTTCATCCTCAATCGCGAGCCGTGGTGCTGGTCGCGGTTCCTGGTGGTGGGGCCGAACTTCGGTTGTGGTTCCAGCCGCGAGCATGCGGTGTGGGGACTCAAGCAGTTGGGAATTCGCGCCTTGATCGGCAGCAGCTTTGCCGGGATCTTCTTCGACAATTGCAAGCGCAATGGGGTGTTGCTGATCCAGTTGGCGGAGGAGCAGGTGCAAGAGCTTGGTCGGCAGGTCGGTGAGGCGGGGGAGGCGGAATTGTGCATCGATCTGCCGGCTCAGCAGATTCGCCTACGGGATGGCCGGAGCATTGCTTTCGATATCGATCCGCTGCGCAAGGAGGCGTTGGTGCTGGGGCTCGATGCCATCGGCAGCACCTTGCAGCGCACGGCGCAGATTCGTGATTTCGAGGCGGTGCATCTGCAGGGGAATCCCTGGTTGGTGTAAAGCCTTGTGGAACAACACATGACTCATTGATTTAGCAGGGACCCTGTGGGAGCGGGTTTACCGGGACGCCGGACCGCCGCGATGACGGAGGTGAGTCCACCATCGCAATCGCGGCGGTCCGGCGTCCCGGTAAACCCGCTCCCACAGGGGGCCGCGTCGAGCTCTCGACTTGTGTTCTCTACGCGACATGGGTCGAAGCCCTACAGGGTTCGCGACGCTTTCAGATAGCTTTCAAGAAACTCCACGCACACCCGCAACTTGGCCGAATCCGACAGCCGCGTCGGGTACACCGCCCATACATTGGCACTCTGCGTGTAGTCGTGCAGCACCTGCACCAGCTTGCCCTGCTCCAGCAGCGGGCGCACATCCCACAGCGAGCGCAGCAGGATGCCCTTGCCGCCCAGCGCCCACTGCAACACGATCTCGCCGTTGTTCGACGACAAGGGCCCACTGACCCGCACCGCTTCTTCCCGCCCGCCGTTCCTCAGGTGCCAGATCCCGAACGGATTGTTGCGTTCCTTGAGCACCAGGCAGTCGTGCTCCGCCAGGTCCTTCAAGGTCTGTGGCGTGCCGCGGCGTTCCAGGTACTCCGGCGTGGCACACAGCACTCGATGGTTGTCCAGCAGCTTGCGGCTGATGTGCTGGCCGGGGATGTCGTCGCCGACGCGGATCTCCAGGTCGAAGCCCTCGGCGACGATGTCCACCACCCGGTCGAACACATCCAGGCGAACCTCCAGGTCCGGGTACAGCGAACTCAGCTCGGCGATCGCCGGGGCCATGTGGTTGCGACCGAAGCCGAAGCTGCTGCACAGGTGCAGCATGCCCCGCGGCGCCTTGCGCGCGTCGGTCAGCTCGCCGACGAAATCGTCCAGGTCATCGAGGATGCGGATCGCCCAGCGCTGGGTGCGTTCGCCGGCTTCCGTCAGGGCGATGCGCCGGGTGGTGCGGTGCAGCAGGCGGGTGCGCAGGGTTTCTTCAAGGATGCGGATGCGCTTGCTGACATAGGCCGGCGACTGCCCCAGCTCGTCGGCAGCACCGGCGAAGCTGGCCTTGCGGATCACCGTGAGGAACACACGGAGGTCTTCGGGGAGTGGTGATTCGATACGATGTGTGTTCATAGGCCCCATGGTTTGCACGTTTATTCCACCAAGCGCGAAGGATAGCATCCCTCCATCGATGCGCCGAGCCGCGGATTCGGGCATCGCCACTCCTCCTACAACAACAAACAGAGGAACGACCATGAGCCTGGTTTCCGACTCCGTGGCGGCACCTGCCGACGCTACCGCTTCTCCGCTGCGCCGCCTTCTGCGTTATGAGATCGGTGTTATCCCGCTGCCGTATTTCCTGGCCATTGCGCTGATCGTGTTTCTTTCCGCGCACTTCGGCCTGCTGCCCAAGACCATGATCGGCGGCCTTGCCGTGATCATGACCCTGGGCATGTTCTTCGGCCAGGTCGGCCAGCGCCTGCCGATCCTCAAGGAAATCGGCGGCGGCGCCATCCTGTGCTTGATGCTGCCGTCGATTCTGGTATTCCATGGCTTCTTTGGCAGCACCACCATCGACGCGACGAAGATGCTGATGAAGGACGCCAACTTCCTCTACTTCGTCATCGCCAGCCTGGTGGTGGGCAGCATCCTGGGCATGAACCGCTTCATCCTGGTCCAGGGCATGTTGCGCATGTTCGTGCCGCTGCTGGTGGGAACCCTGGCTGCGGTGGCGGCGGGGTTGCTGGTGGGCACGCTGTTCGGCTACAGCGTCTACCACACCTTCTTCTTCATCATCGTGCCGATCATTGGCGGCGGCATCGGCGAAGGCATCCTGCCGCTGTCGCTGGCCTATTCGAGCATCCTCGGCGGCAGCCCGGAGCAGTACGTGGCGCAACTGGTGCCGGCGGCGGTGGTGGGCAATATCGTCGCGATCATCTGCGCCGGGGTGTTGGCGCGGCTGGCCTTGCGCAAGCCGCATTTGAACGGCGAGGGCATGCTGATCCGCTCGCGGGACGAGAACGACAAGTTCCGTGAGCAGGAGGAGACGGCCCACGGCATCGACTTCCGCTACATGGGCGCCGGGGTGCTGCTGATCTGTGCTTTCTTCGTGCTCGGCGGGTTGCTGGAGAAGGTGGTGCACATTCCAGGGCCGGTGATGATGATCCTCGTGGCAGTGCTGTTCAAATACCTGCAGGTGCTGCCGACGCGGCTGGAGGAGGGCAGCAAGGCGTTCTACAAGCTGGTGTCCACGGCGTTCATCTGGCCGGTGATGATTGGACTGGGGATGCTCTATGTGCCGCTGGACAGCGTGGTGAAGGTGTTTTCCGTGGGCTACGTGGCGGTATGCGTGGCGGTGGTGGTGGCCATGACGCTGGCGGGGTTCCTGATTGGCAACCTGCTGAAGATGTTCCCCATCGAGTCGGCCATCGTCACCTGCTGCCATAGCGGGCTGGGCGGGACCGGGGACGTGGCGATCCTGTCGGCGGCGGGGAGGATGTCGCTGATGCCGTTTGCGCAGATTTCGACGCGGATTGGCGGGGCTTCGACGGTGATTCTGGCGACAGTTTTGCTGGGACTGTTCCACTGATCGGTGTTTGTCCTTCCGGGCCTCATCGCTGGCTTGCCAGCGATTGGCCTGTCCGGACACCCTCACAATCGGGTCAAGTCATAGTGATTGCAGGAACATCAGCAGGGCTTCGCGATCACTTTGTGGCATCGCCACAAACCGATCCCGCGCCGCCTGCGCCTCGCCGCCATGCCACACCACCGCCTCGGCCAGCGTCCTGGCCCGTCCGTCATGCAGGTACCCGGCACCGGGGTTGATCCGCTCGATCAACCCCACACCCCACAACGGCGCTGTGCGCCATTCCCTGCCGGTGGCGAGAAAATCTTCACGCCCATCTGCCAGCCCATCGCCCATGTCATGCAGCAACAGGTCGGTATACGGCTCGACAACCTGCGTCCCAGCCCGCAATTGCGGACGGTGGCAGGCCCCACATCCTGCCGAAACGAACAGCGCCTCCCCACGCCCGACCTTGTCCCGATCACGCCGTGCCGGCGGAGCCAGTTGCGACAGATAGAAATGCAGTTCCATCAACTGCATCCCATCCACCTCCGGCTGCCCGCCACTCAACGCCTTCTGGCAATCCCGCTGCTGCGGCGCGCAGTTCTCCTGCGGATACAGCGGCGAGGTAATCCCCAGGTCGCCATGCAGGGCACTGGCGATCTGTTGCATCAGGTCTGGCTGGTTGGCCTTGAGCCCGAATCGTCCCGCCTCCAGGCGCTGGCGCTCGACGCTCCAGACCTGGTTGACCCGCCCGCGCACGCCATCGGCCTTGGCCTCGCTGGCCATGCGCTGGAGCTCGTCGGCACTGACAGCCTCCAGCAACCCCAGGCCGAACACCGGCGTGCCGACCCGCGCCGAAGTGAGCACATCGCCCAACGGCCCATACCCCAGCTCGCTGAAGGACAGGTACGGCTGGCGCAGGCTCACCACTTCACCCCCAGCCAGCTCCACGGTCTGTTCCTCCCAACGAATCCGTGCCCGACCTTCGCCGCGCACCCCGGGAATCCCCAGTTCGTTGAGCTGGTCGCCGTAGGCCGGGTGCGGCCGCGGCCCGCCATGGGCATCCTGCCCCTGCAGCGACAGGCGCACGAGCATCGTGCGCATCGGCGCCTCTTCGTCCGCCGGCGCCTGGCCACGGCCATTCTTCGGATGACAGGCGATGCAGGTGATGCGGTTGTACAACGGCCCCAGGCCATCCACCGTTTCATCCCGCGACGGGGCGATGACCCAGGCCTGGCGAAACAGCCCGCGACCCTTGAAGAAGCGCTCCAGCTGCGCCTCGTCGTCCAGCCCCGGCAGCGGCCGCGAGAAGGCCTCGCGGTCGGCACTGGCGTCGGCGCAGAAGACCGTCAGCACCAGCAGCAGCCAGAGGCGCGTCATAGTCCCATCTCGTCCAGCAGGCGCGCCGCCTCGGCATGCCGGGTGGTGCTGTAGAACTGCCAGGCGATTTCACGCCGGCCCAATTCGTCCTGGTCGCTGACGGGCTGGTGCTCCATGCCGCCGTCCTGGCGTTCGCCGAACAGCTTCAGCAGGTCCGCGGAGGCGGCCTGGCCGGCGCTGATCGGTGGAACACCGAGGTAAGCGCGTACCGCCTGCAGGTCGCGGCCCATCGCTTCGCCGGCATGCACCCGGGCCCAGAGCGCAGTCAGGCGCTCATGGGGTTGGCCGAGCCACTGCACGAAGAGCGAGGTGACCAGCGCCAGACGCTCGCGGGAGGCCTCCTGATAGCGGTAGGGCGCGGCGAATGGATCGTGATAACCCACAGGCAACTGCGCATACACGCTGGGCCGCACTGGCAGCTTGCGGATATCCGGATCGGCCAGCAGCGCCTGCCCGGCATCGGACAGCACGAAGCGCACGAACGCCCGTGCGCCCTCGACCTGATGCGCCTCGCGGGTGATCGCGATATGCGCCGGGTTCAGCCCACCATGCGCCGGATAGACGAAGCCCACCGGCTGGCCGTTGCTCACCGCCGAAGCGACGAAGAAGTCGATGGACAGCCCCACCGCCGCGCGCCCGCTGGCCACCTCGTCGCTGACCAGGGTGCCGCCGCGGCTGACCAGCCGCGACTGCCCGGCGATCTCGCTCCACAGCGCCCAGCCGCGCTCCCAGCCATAGGCCTGGAGCACGATGTCCAGCAGCACCGGGGCAAAGCCGACCCGGCCCGGGTCGGGCAGGGCGATGCGCCCACGCAGGCGCGCATCGAGCAGGTCGGTCCAGTCCTTCGGTGGCTCCATGCCCAGTTCCTTGAGCATCTTCGGATTGGTGGCGAAGCCGTAGCCGGCCAGTTCCGTGGCCTGGTAGCGGGCCTGGTCATCACGCAGCGCGGTGTCGCCGATCTTCGCCGGCAGGCCCTTGAGGTCTACGCCCAAAGGTTGCCAGCCGTCCTCCCTGGCGAGCCGGGCGAAATTGCCCGGCGACGGCGCCCAGTACACGTCGACGCCACCCTGGTCCTGCTGGCGCAGGAAGGGCAGGGCATCAAAGCCCTGGCGCCAGAGGATCTGCAGGCGGTAGTCGGGGTTGGCCTGTTCGAAGGCTTCCTCGAAGCGGCTCATCATTTCCTCGGGATAGCTGGTCAGCACCACCACGGATTGCGGAGCGGCCGCGAGGGCGCTCGCCGGGCCCAGGACCCAAGCGAGCAGCCATGCCTTACAGCGGAACATTGAACTGCACGAAGTAGTTGCGGCCCATTTCCGGATAGCCCTCGCTGTACTCGTAGAGACGGTCGAACAGGTTGCGCACCCCGGCTTCCACCAGCACGTCGTTGCTGAAGCGGTAGCCGCTCTTGAAGTTGTACACCGCGTAGCCGCCGGACATCTGCGTGCCATCGGAAACGTTGTAGCGCTTCGACGCTGCCTCGGCACTGCCGGTCAGGCGCCAGGCATCGTGGTTCCAGGTGGCCGAGGCGAACAGGTTGTGGCGCGGCGTGTCGATCGGGTGCAGCTCGGGATTGCTGCGGTTCTCGCGGTCGAGGAAGGTGTAGCTGGCGCCCAGCTCCCAGTCGCCCAGGTCGCCCTTCAGGCCCAGTTCCACGCCCTGGTTACGCGCCTTGGCGATGTTCTGGTATTGCCCGCAGGGCGCTGCGCAGTTGAGTTGCGCCGGCACCGTGACCTGCTGGATCGAGTCCTCGATATTGGCCACGAACAGCGCTGCGTCCAGGCTCCACTGCGCGGTCAGCGCGCCGCTGTAGCCCAGCTCGTAGTGAGTGGCGCGTTCCGACTTCAGGTCGGGGCTGGGGATGACTGTGCCGAAGCGGGTCGAGTAGCGGTCCTTGATGGTGGCGAAGCGGCTCTTGCGCGACACGGTCAGGCGCACCTGGCCGTTGTGGTCGATGTCCAGCAGCGGGCCGGTGTTCATGAACAGGCCGAGCTGGCTGTTGACCGCGTCATCGCTGCCGGTGGGCTCGTCGTACAGCGTCTTGACCCGTGGCGAAGCGGGGTTGGTGCCGAAGTTCTCGGCGTCGAGACTCTTGCGGTAGTTGTACGAGACGCCGCCGACCACGCTGAAGATGTCGTTCAGGCGCAGGGTGTCTTCCAGGGCGATGGACTGGGTCTGGTCGCGGAAATGGGTCTGCGGGTCGCTGCCATCGCGGGAGCGGTGGATGTCTTCCTTGAAGTGGTAGGCCACGCCCAGGCGGTTGCCTTCGGTGAGGGCCAGGTCGCCTTCGATGGAGAAACCGGTGGATTCGTCGTCGTACTTGCTCGGGAAGCCGGACTGCAGGGCGCCGGGGATGCCGTTGTTGTAGTTGTAGCTTTCCAGCGAGTTCTTGAAGGTGTCGTGGTAGACCCGGGTCTTCAGGCCGTGCTCGCCGAAGCGGGTGTTGGTGGCGAGGAACAGGCTGGTCTTGTCCCAGGTCGGCCATTCCCACCAGCGCTTGCGCTGGCCGGTGGCGGGCAGGTCGCCGGCGTAGGGCGGCTGGCCCTTGCGGCCTTCCTGCTGGACGTAGCCGACCACGTATTCGTCGGTGGCGTTGGGGGTGAAACCGAGCTTGAAGCTGAACTTGCCGTCACGCTTGTTGCTGTTTTCGCGGCGGCCTTCGCCTTGCTGGTTGTTGGTCGGCTTGAAGTCGTCCGGGAGCAGCGTGTAGTCGTAGTCGACATAGGACACGCCGCCCTGCATCCACCAGTTGCCCTGGTTGGAGCCGACGTTGGCGTAGCTGCGGTAGGCGTTGACGTTGCCGTGGTCGGTCATTTCCAGGCCACCGCCGACTTCGCCTTCGAAAGCCTGGGTGGGGCGCCGGGTGACCAGGTTGATCGCGCCGCCCAGGGTGTTCGGCCCGTACAGCAGCGAAGCGAAGCCCTTGGCCACTTCGATGCGCGACAGGTCGTAGGTGGTGAAGCGCCCCAGGTCGATATTGCCGTCGTAGGGGACGTAGGTGGGGATGCCGTCGATATAAACGGGCACCTGCAGGCGGTCGAAACCGCGCACATAGACCACCTGTTCGGCGCGGCCGCCGATATAGCTCTGGTTCACGCCGGGGGCCAGGGCCAGGGCGCGGTCGACGGTTTCCCGGTCGTGCAGGCGGATGTCCTGCAACTCGACCACGCTGCTGCCGGTGGCGAGCTTGTCGTCCTGCGGGGCGGAAATCTGGATTTCACCGAGGGTGAAGGGCTTGCTGTCTTCGGCGAAGACCGACGGGGTGGTGATGGCGGCGATGGCCAGGACCAGGGTACGGGGGGCGAAGGGTTGCATGACTGCTCCGTGTTCATGGGGTGCGTCCGTTGTGGGCATCGATGTCGTTGCGGATAGCGCCGCAACATGGGCCGAAAACGGAAACATCCTGTTTCGTTATATATTTTTATATACAGCGACATCCGCAACACAGCCCGGGCCTTCCTCCCCGAAGACGTCGAACCGTTGGAAAAGCTGCGGATGGCGACCCGGGACAGCCCCGGACCGCGGCGAATACTAGCGCTGCCAGCGCCCTGCTGACAACGCTGTATATTCAAATATATAACGATGCTGTCGTGATGGCAGTCGATCCCCGTCGCTCACGGACAGCTTGCCGTCATTGCTTCTCGAACGCCGCCAGTGCATCGAACACTCGCGAGCTGTAGACCAGCGCCGCACTGGCATTCAGCGCCACAGCCACGCCCAGGGTGTTCAGGCCGCGCAGGGTCTTCGGGGCCAGGCTGCATGGTTGCTGTCCTCTCACTGGCGGCCGGCGGTGACACCGCCGTCGACCGGCAGTACCGCGCCGGTGATCCAGGACGCCTCGTCCGAGGCGAGGAACAGGATCGCCTGTGCCACGTCGGCGGGCTGGCCGTTACGCCCCAGCGGGTGGAAGGCGTTGAAGGTCGGCAGCACTTCCTTGACCTGTTCGGCGCTCATGAAGGTGCCGTACACCGGGGTCTCCACCACGGCCGGGGCCACGGTATTGATGCGGATGTTCGACGCAGCCAGCTCGATGGCCAGGTTACGGGTCAGGGCATGGACCCCGGCATTGGCTGCCGAGTAGGCCGCCGACGGCGTCGCGCCGATGGCCTGGATCGCCCACAGCGAGCCGGTCTGCACGATGGCGCCGCCGCCGCGCTTGAGCATGGCCTTGGCCGCCGCCTGGGCCATGAAGAACTTGCCCTTGAGGATGATGTCGAGGAAGCCGTCGTATTCTGCCGGGCTCACCTCCAGGAAAGGCTTGGGATTGAACACCCCGGCGTTGTTGACGAGGATGTCGACCCCGCCGAATTCGCGCTGGGCCAGGGCCACCAGGGCGTCGGCGGTGGCCGGGTCGGCGATGTCGCCGGCCAGGGTGCGAACCCTGGCGCCGCTGGCATCGATCCGCGCCGCCGCCTGTTCCAGGCGCTGGGCGTTGCGACCGCCGATCACCACGCTGGCGCCGGTCGCGACGAAGCGCCGCGCGACCTCTTCGCCGATCCCGGAACCACCGCCGGTGACGATCACGACCTTGTTAGAAAAACTTTGCATTGTGGAGCACTCCCGAGTCATCGTTGCACGCATTGGATGACCTTCATTCTTGGGGTGTATGGCACCATTCGCAACGCACGATATTTTCGTTACCGGGAAAGAAAAACTTTCAATGTCACTGGCCTATCTCAATGCCCTGCGTGCCTTCGAAGCCGCAGCGCGGCACCAGAGCTTTTCCGCTGCGGCGGCGGAGCTGAATGTCACCCCGGCGGCGGTCGGGCAGCAGGTGCGCAGCCTGGAAGCCTGGCTTGGCATCCCGTTGTTCACCCGTGCCGGCAGTGGTACTGCGCGGCTGATGCTGACCGATATCGCCCGCGCGGCCTTGCCGGATATCCAGGCCGGCTTCGATCGCCTCGGCGTCGGCCTGGCCCGGCTCAGGGATGCCAGCGTGCATGCGGGGCTGACGGTCAGCGTCAGTCCCGCATTCGCCTCGAAATGGCTGCTGCCGCGGATCGAGGGTTTCCAGCAGGCCTGGCCGGAACTGGATGTGTTGCTGGACACCAACCTGCGCACGGTGGATTTCCAGGCCGAGCGGATCGATGTCGGGGTGCGCTATGGCGGCGGCAAGTGGCCGGGGCTGACGGCGGTGCATCTGCTGGACGAGACCCTGTTCCCGGTGTGTGCGCCGGATTATCCGTTGTTGAAGAAGGGGCGGTTATCGGAGTCGGCGTTGGCCAGGAGCACCTTGATCCATGACCTGTCGATGGCCAGTGACCCGGATTACCCGACCTGGCGGATGTGGCTGGATGCCTCGGCCTTCACCGGGATCCGGGCGGACCATGGCTTGCGTATCAACAACTCGGCGGCGGTGCTGCAGGCGGCGATGGACGGCCAGGGCCTGGCTTTGGCGCGCAGCGTGATGGTGAAGGATGACCTGGAGGCGGGGCGGCTGGTCCGGCCGTTTGCCGACAAGGGCCTGGATTGTCCGTTGACCCAGGCGTACTACGTGGTCTATCGGCCGGAATGTGGGGAGCTGGCGAAGGTGCGGGCGTTTCGCGACTGGTTGCTGGAAGAGGCCGGGAAATAACCACCAGGGCAGGCGGCAGGCGCGGCGTACAAGGAGCTGGCTTGCCTACGAAGGCCTGCGCAGCGGGCCCGGTTCCCGATCTCCAGCCGGGAGATTGCATTGGCCTGGCTTTAGATCGGGAACCGGGACCGTTTCACGGTCCTTCGCAGGCAAGCCAGCTCTCATAGAACACCACATAACTCATTGATTTAGCAGGGACGGCGTGGGAGCGGATTCATCCGCGATTGGGCGCGAAGCGGCCATAAAACCTGAGTCCGCGGTGTGTCAGGAGAACTCGGGATTTAGGTTTTACGACGGCTTCGCCGCCGATCGCGGATGAATCCGCTCCCACGCCGTGGACTGCCCCCCAAAAGTTGGACAGTTTCAGCTAGCGGCCTGGGCCCTGTAATCGACAGGGCTCAGGCCATCGAGTCTTAGCTTGATGCGGTCATGGTTGTAGTACCAAATGTACTCATCCAGACCTGCCCTCAACTCCTCAATGCTCTCAAATCGGTTCAAGTAGAAAAACTCAGACTTGAGCGTGCCGAAGAAGCTTTCCATAGCAGCGTTATCCAGGCAATTGCCTTTACGAGACATGCTCTGCTTTACGCCCCGTTCTTCGAGTTTTTCGCGGTATTGGCGTTGTTGATGTTGCCAACCCTGGTCAGAGTGCAGCACCAGCTTGGGGTTCTCTCCCAAGCAGCCAAGGGCTTTGTCCAACATGTTTCCGACCAGGTCATAGCTGGGTCGATGAGCAATCTCATAAGCCACGATCTCGCTGTTGTACAAGTCCATCACGGGCGAGAGATAGAGCTTATGCGGGCCCACCTTGAATTCGGTCACATCCGTTACCCAACTCTGGTTGGGGCGCTGCGCGGTGAATTTTCGCTCCAGCAAGTTCGGGGCAATCTTGCCAACCGTCCCCCGATAGGAACGGTACTTTTTGGGACGCACAAGCGACTTCAGCCTTCCTCCGCCATCAAGCGCTCAATGACCTTCTTGTTGACCACGACTCCTCTGCTCCTGATAGCCAGCGCGATTCGCCGATATCCATAAAGCCCTTTTTCTTTGTGATAAATCTCCCGCACCAGTTCTCTCAGGGCCGCATCCTTGTCTGGTTCCTGATGACGGCGGACCTGGTAGTAAAAGGTGTTACGCGGCAGCTCGATCATGGCCAGAAGGCCAGACAAGGGAAATCGGTCTTTGAGCTTGCAGACGATCAGCGTTTTTTCGCTTGCCTTCGCTCCTTCTCCTGCTCCAGAGCCTTTAATTCCTTTAGGACAGCGTTCTCCATGCGCAGGTACTCAAGCTCTGCCATGAGCTGTTCTCGTGGCTTGAGCGCATCGTCGAGGTCGGTAGGTTTAACGGGCTTGATTTTCTTGGTCACGTCGGCAGGCTTTCGTTTAGTGGCTACAGGGGCTTCAACAACGCCACTGTAGTACTGATGCTCCCAGATGCCTACTTGAGAGGACTGGCCCAGGCCGAAATGCGCTGCCGTCTGGCGCAGGGAGAGATGGTGCTCGCGCATGTACCGCACGACCTTGCGCTTGAAGTCAGGGCTGTGGCGCTGGCTGCGAGGCAGAGCGCTGGCGCTAGAATGGGCACGAAAGCTCGCGACCCAACGTCTCAGCAGGCTGAAATCGATACCGAAATGCTGCGCCACCTTTCGGAAGCCATCGGCTCCTTCTAGATACGCGGTGATGGCGCTGTGCTTGAACTGCTCGGTGTACTTGCTCATGAGTCCCCCAAGGGTTGGATTGGTGTCCAACTTCTTGGGGGCAGTCCACCGACCGCGGCGCTCTCGCGGTCTAGTTCTCTACACGACAGCGCAGCCCAGCGGGCTGGGTGGACTCCTACGCCGAATCTTCAGATCACCCACCCAAACACCTTGAAGTGCTGATGCGGAAACCGCACCCGCACCGGCAACGAATCGATCCGCCACTCACTGGCCAGCGGCTCGTTGAACCGCGCCGGCACCATCAGCCCCCGGGTCGGGCTGCTGAACGGCTTGCGCAGGTCGCTCGGCAGCGGGTTGGCACTCTCCGCCGGGCTGATCACCTCGGCCCCCACCCACTCACCATTGGGCAGGCGCACGTCCAGCTGCGACCCCGGCGTCGAATGCTCCACATCCTTCGGATCCAGGTACACCCACAACTGCGCAGGCCCCTCGCGCTCCAGGCGCATCAGCAGCGTCCCCGGCCCGACATTCTCACCCGGTGCCGCGATCACTTCCGCCACCCGCCCGGCCTCGCTGGCCTGCACGTCCATCCGTGCCAACTGCTCCTTGAGCCACTGGCCCTCGCGCTGCTGTTGCTGGGCATAGCTGTTGTCCGCGCCACCGCTCAGGCTGCGCTCGAAGGCCAGCAACTCGGCCTTGCGGTTGTCCAGGGCATTCTGCGCTTCCACCAGCTCGCCCCGGGTCGCCGCCCCCTGGCGCAGCAGTTGCCCGACCTCGCCAACCTGTCGCGCCGCACGGTCCACCAGGCTCTGCAACGCCGCCCGGTTGCGCTCGCTCACCGAGGCCGGCACGGCGGGGGCAGTGCCGGCCTGCAACAGGCTCAGGCGCAGGCGCCACTCCGGATTGTCCAGGTCTGCCAAGGGCATGCCGGCCGTTACGTGATCACCCGCCTGCACGTGCAGCGCGCGAATCTCCCCCGGCTGCATCGCCCGTACTTCCAGGGTCGGCAAGCGCACCAGCGCGGGGGCCTCGACACGCATCAGCGCCAGGCCGTAGCGGCCCGCCAGCCACAGCGCCGGAAGCAGGATCAGGAAGAGGATCAGGTACCAGCGCAGCTTGAACGCCAGACGCTTGCCCGGCGCATAGAGCACCTGCATGCCGTTGTCCTGGGTGGGATGGTGTTCCTTGGGACTGCTGAATCGGATCTTCATCGGCTTCTCGGGTAGTCGGTCCAGGATTGCCAGTCGATACCGCTGATGCCCGCAGGCAGCAGCGCGCGTTGCCACTGGGTGGTCTGTGTCCGCAACTCGCCGGGCGCGGCGTCGGCCCAGCTCAGGTCGGCGGGTTGGTCGGCTTCCACGCTCTGCGCCAGGCGCAGGTGCAGGGCCGGCCAGCGCCGGGCGATGTCCTTGGCGCGAACGGTGGCGGTCTCGGCGTTGCGGGTGTAGATCATCAGGCTGATATCGCTGACGCCCAGGTGTTCCAGCTCGCAAGGCACGCATGGCGTGCGCCGGGCTTCCTCGCGGAACCAGCGTGGATGGCTGGACAGGTGCAGCGGCCACGGACTGGCGCTCTTTGCCGCACGCAAGGTGTCGAGCCAGTCGCGCAGGCGCTGGTCCGGCACCGGCCAGCCCAGTTGCTCGACTTCCAGGTCCAGGTGCAGGCCATCGAAGGGCAGGGCGGCGAACTCACGGATCAGCCCGGTGAGCTGTCCGCGCTGGCGCGGCTTGATCCAGGCCGGATCGCCCAGCAGCAGGTTGACCAGCAGCCCCTGGGCATGGGCTTCACGCAGCAACTCGCCCAAGGCGGACCGGGTACGGGCAAGGTCGCCGACCTGGCGCGCATCGAGGCCGACATTCAGCACGCCGATTCCCGCTTCACGCAGCGCCCGCAGTTCGGCTCCGCGCCGACGGGCGTCGAGCAGCGCCTGGCTGTCCCAGATGTACACGCCCTGGCGCCAATGCGTCGCCTGCATCGGCGCGCCCGTCTCCTGGGTCTGCCAGCGCAGCCACTCGCTGCCCAGCAGTGCTTCGAAGTCTGCGCTGTCATCGCCGAACAGACGCAGCGCCGCGTCCTGCAACCAGGCCGCGTGCCACGCGGAAACCTGCGCGAAGCCGGCGTTGTAGTGATCGACCTCGGCCTGCATCAGGCGCAGGCTCGCTTCCCCGGCATCCAGCCCGGTGCGCTGGCGGCGCTCGGCGACGATGCGGTCCACCGCCTCGCGACGCTCACTGCGCCACACATATTCGTTGGCATTGCGCCGTTGCTGCTCCAGCACCTTGCCCAGTTCCCGCAGCAGGCTGCCCTGTTCCTGCTCGCGGGCGCGCACGGCTTCCTGGTAACGCGCCTCGCCTTCGCGGTTGCGTGCCGAGCCGTAGTCGAGCAGGTCCAGCGGCGCGCTGAAGGTCACCCCGGCGCTCAGGCCGCTGCCGTTCTCGCCGGCGCCGCTGCGCTGCTCGACGGTCTGGGTGACGTTGAACGATGACTCGATGGCGCTGTACCACGGACGCTTGCGCCCCTGTTCGGCCAAGGCCAGCTCGGCGTCGCGACGGGCCATGCGCGGGTTGCTGTCCAGCAGCGCGCGCCAGGCCTCCAGCGGGCGCGGATGGCCGGCCAGCGGGATGGCCACTGGCGTGCTCGCGGCATCGACCTTGACGCCAAGGCTGCGCAGGCTCTCCCGGACATCCGCCAGCAGGTCCGGCTGCAGGTCGCAGCGGCGGGTCACGGCGGTCCATTCGCTGCGCATCAGGCGGGCATCGGAGGGCAGGATCCACTTGCCGTCCAGGCGTTCGCTGATATGCGCGTCGGCGGTGCGCGCCGCGGCTTGCGCGTCCTCGCACAGTCGTTGTTCCTGGGTTGCGCGCCACCAGTCGGCATAGGCGCTGCGCACCGCCAGGCGATGGCGGGCGCGCTGGTAGCCGACCTCGATCTCGCTGACGCGGATATCCCGCTCGCTGGCCCGCACCGCGTCCATGCGCCGCGCCAGGCTGCCGAGCAGCGGATAGCGCACGCCGATGGCGGCGTTGCGACCGTAGTAGTCGTCGCGCACATCCTCGGTGACCAGCTCGTGGTAGCGCCCGACATTGGCCGCGCCGAACACCTCCCAGCCGCTTTCGCTGTCGCGCTGGTCCTTTGCCGCGTAGCGGGCCTGCAGCCGGGCGTTGCTGGCCGCGCTGCCGTGGCCATCACCGGCCATCTGCAGGGCCTGGTCGAGGGTCAGGGGCGTGGCATTGGCCAGCAGCGGGGCGCAGAAGGCCGCCGCCAGCAGGCGGTATGCTGTTTTCGTCATGGTCTGC
Organism: Pseudomonas sp. Con_6; assembly: GCF_059379395.1. Lineage (NCBI taxonomy): Bacteria > Pseudomonadati > Pseudomonadota > Gammaproteobacteria > Pseudomonadales > Pseudomonadaceae > Pseudomonas > Pseudomonas sp. Con_6. The sequence continues at coordinate 2,853,868 of NZ_CM182011.1, forward strand.
TGCCTTAGAACCGATTGGCCCGCTTGAGTACCCACCAGGGCGCCATGCTCGATTCCTCGTGCCCGCGCCGCAGGGTTTCATTGAGAATGGCGACCACGCTCCAGCAGCGCAGGGCATACATCGCCAAGGGGTAGAAGGGCAGCACCCAGGCCAGCCTGAGGTCCTCCCGCGGACGCTCGCTGACCATCAGCATCAGCCCCAGGTACAGCAGGCCGCTGAGGGCCAGGTACAGGGTGTAGATCAGCAGCGAATAGAACAGGAAGGCCATCGGCGGCAGGATGAACAGCGCCACCAGGCTGTAGCCGAGGATGATGAACGGCAGCACCAACTGGAAGAACAGCCCGCTGACCAGCAGCATGAGGAAGTTCGGCCAGCCAAGCAGCCCCGGGTTGAAGGCATGGCGGTGCTTGCGCAGGTAGACGAACAGCAGGTCGCCGTCCCAGCGCAGGCGCTGGTCGAGGAAGCCGCGCAGGGTCGCCGGGGCGTCGGTATGGCCGATGGCGCGGGGCTCGAAGGGGATGCGCAAGCGGTAGCGGCGGAAGTAGCTCTTGATGCGCAGGGTCAGGTCCAGGTCTTCGGCGGTATGGGTGTCCCAGCCGCCGATCTGTTCGAGGAAACTGCGGCGGAACGCGCCGAAGGCCCCGGACACGTTGTTGACCAGGTTCCACTCGGCCAGGCCGATCTTGCACATCTGGATCGACAGCAGGTACTCCAGCGCCTGCACCCGCGCCACCCACGACTGCCGCGCATTGCGCACCCGCAGGCTGCCGGCCACTGCCGGCACGCTCGGGTCGCGGAAATGGCGGACCATGCGCACGACCATGTCGTTGTCGAAGGAGGTGTCGCCATCGACGTTGATCAGGATCTCGCCGCTGCTGAAGGCCAGCCCGCTGTTCAGCGACGACACCCGCCCACCGCGCTGCCACTTGGCGAGGGGCCGCAGCAGGCGGTTGCCGGGCAGCCGGTGTTCGGCCTTGAAGCGTCGCACCGCCTCGGTGGTGGCCTGGTTGGCGCTGGCACCGTCGACGATCGGAATGATCTCGATCATCCCGGGGTAGGTCTGCTCGGCGAGGCTGCGCAGGGTCAGCTCGACGTCCTTGCCCTCGCTGTAGCAGGTGATGATGCACGACACCCGCGGGTACCAGGCCTCATGGCGCGGCACCGCCGTGTGTTCGCGAACGAACCAGCGCAGGGTGCCGAGCAGCACCAGCAGGTTGAGCGGCACCTCCAGCAGCAGGAAGTAGGGAAAGACCATGAGGAACAGGCGCCAGTGGCCGTCCGGTCCCTGGATCTCGGCGAGCCAGGCGTCGAAGTGGGCGAGCAGGGCGTCCATCAGAGTGCCCCCGCCAGGCGCGCCATCAGCAGCTCGGCGTCTTCCTTCTCGACCAGGTCGGCCGGGGCCACGCAGCCGCTGGTGGTGAGCACGATGTCTTGCAGGTCCTGGCCGACGAACAGCTCGCTGATCCGGTTGAGGCGTTCGGTGACCCGCTGCAGGCCGACCTGGTCGGTGCACATCAGCAACAGCCAGAGCTGTTCCTCGCTGGTGCGGGTGCAACGGTCGGTGTCGCGGATGGCCACCTGGATGCGTTCGATCAGGGTATCCAGCAGCGCATGCCCGCGCTGTGGGCCGAGGCGGTCCAGGGCGGTGCCGAGGTTCCTGAAGCGCACGCCGAGCAGGGCGAACGTCGGTGCGCTGTGGCGCGCGATCAGTTCCAGCTGCCAGTCCAGCAGGGTCTTGAAGGCATTCACCCCGACCAGCGACAGGCCGCCGAAATACTGGTCGAAATCCCGCTCCAGGCCTTGCCGCGCGGTGAGCAGGCCGGTTTCGGAGAGATGGTGGTCGTGGATCTGCCGCACCAGCAGTTCGTCGGGCTTGTGCTGCTCGCCGCAGTCCAGGCAACGGGCCTGGATATCCGCATCGACGAAGAACGCCGTGCACGCCTTGCACTTGTAGTTTTCCAGCGGCCGGTCGTAGTCGGTGCCGATATGGCGCAGGCGGGTCAGGCAGTTGGGACACACCAGCACGCCGTCCTTGAGGTACTCGGCCTGGGCGCCCACATGGCCGCAGGTGAAGCAGTGCAGTGAGGGTTCGCGGACGATCTCCAGCGAGCTGCATTCCACGCACACATCCACGTAGTTCAGGTGCCCGCTGCCGCAGCTGCGGCACAGGCGGATGCGGTCCACCAGCGCGCTGTTGTCCAGCAGGTTGCGCTGCACCAGGCTCTGCACCAGGGCATGGCCGTTGAGATGGTCGTCGCCGAAGGCATCGATCAGCGGGTAGTGGTAGAGCGCCGGGGACTGCGGACTGCGCAGGGCCTTGAGCCTGCCGGGGGCACGCAGCCACAGGTAGGCGAGCACATGCGCCTCCGGCCCTTCCGGGGCGCGGCCGCGGTTGAACAGGGCCATGCGTTCGCGCCATTGCTCGAACGCTTGCCCGGGATCGGCGGGCAGGGCACCATCGGTCAGGGCCTCATGCAGCGGATGGTCGCTGGCGCAGTAGACCAGGCGCAGGGCGTAGGCCGGATGGCGGCGCAGTCGTCGTGCGTGGTCGGCGTTCTGCTCCGGGTTGCCGACCAGCACCAGCACATCGAACGGCGCCTGGGCGAACAGGGCGTCGAGCTGGTCGAAACGGTGAAAAGTGGAAGGGAGGGTTGAGTGGCCGGGGCCGATCGCAGCAATGCGCAGGGTCGTATCGGTCATCGAGCTTTCCAGGTTTCATAGCCTGTCAGGTCCGACCGAAGGTTTGTAGGAAAAGTTCTACAAGAATTTGGGTTGTACAAGTTTCATGTACAAATTTCCGGGGCTCCCACAGGGGCCCTGCAAACTCATTCAGGCAGTGCCAGGATCGAATGCCGCCTCCTTGATCCAGATCCGAATCCCTTGAGGTCCGGCCCGACCGAGCAGGTCACGTTCTCGGGGCAAGCGCATCCAGCCCAGCCTCTCCACGCGGACGTCGGCGATTTCCAGCTCACCGGCCAGGACCAGAATCTCCAATCCCTGTGCATTTGCGATCACCACGTCCGCACCCGGAGGAAAATCCCTGACCCAGACCCGCTCGAACGCATTCTCGAACAGCAACGCATCCCCACGAGCCGGCATTTCCCTTACCACCTGCTGCTCATCCTGCGGATGAAACTGCCGCAACCGCACGAAGATCATGCACCCCTCCACGGACCCCGGCGCATGCTCGCTCCCCGGTGGATTGCGCACATAACTCCCGGCCGGATAGCGGCCATGCTCATCCTCGAATACGCCCTCCAGCACCACGAATTCTTCCCCGAGCCCATGCTGGTGGGGACTGAAGTGGCTTCCCGGCGCATAGCGTACCAGCGACGTCGCCCGCGCCTGTTCGCCACCCAGGCGATACAGCGGTCGCCGTTCGACCCCAGCCAACGGGCTGGCCAGCCAGGGCAGGGTGGCGCCATGCATGATCGCGGGTTGGTCGAGGTCGGCGTTGAGGTGTTCGTTCAAGGTGGACATGGCGATTTCCTGCGCAGGGACGCCGGCATTATCGGCCTGGCGCAGCGGCGTGGCGAACAAGGATTTCTGCGCGGCGGCGATGCAGTCCTTGTCCGTCCGCTCGGCGGTCCGGGTTGAGGTAGTAAGCAGTCTCGACTGCCGCAAGAACAACGGGCTTGATCTTGCTTCCAAGAAGTGCGGCCTCCAGTATCGGTATGATCAGGACTCTTCCAAGTCAGTAAAATCAGCTTCCTGGAAGGCTTTAAGTAGCTTGGCTGCGTTGTACCTTGTCAAGTAGAAACTTTTTAGTGCCGTATAGATGTTCATATCTGGTTCGCATGACATCCATGTGAGCTCGATATGGTGATCGTGGTTGAGTGTTAATCCATCGTCGGCAACTCTTGAGTTGCTGGCCTGCAAGTGTCCGTGAGAGTTTTTTTCAATGATTAGAAGCAGGTCTTCGAGCTCGTCTCGTTCTGCGTTGCTTAAATGATAGTAAAACTCGGTGAGCTCGACTTTTAGTGGCTTCATCAAGTTCTCTTGGATGGGTGCATAGTGCACTATTTTTGTGATGGCTTCTCTGGCGGGTGGGGGGAGAGCTGTGTAGCTTTCAATGAAGTTATTAAGTTTTTTTATGGTTGCAGGAGAGACGTCTTTAACTTCATCAAAATGTGACCATAGGTTGTGGTGGTTGATAAATTCGGTGGGTGATTTGGAAATAAGCTTTGGCAGGTTTACCTCTAAGCGCATCGGACGATTGTGATTGAACCAGCCTGAAAGTTTTTCTTTGGCTTTTTCAACGGTTAAGAAGAAGGCGTCGTCAGGAAGCGCAGATATCTGCCGGAGTACATCGTTGATAGTGATGGTTTGGGCTCTATATTTTCCGTGCTTTCTGTGTCCGCCATGCCGGCTTGTTGTAATTACTAAAAACCATATTTCTTTGGATGTTTCTACATTGTGTCGAATCAACGTGTCGATGCTGTCACTTATCTTCGACTCGTCTTCGGTTACGGTTACCTGAAGTCCTGTCCGGTACTGAGTTTCGATCCAATCAATTCCCGGGTGGTCAATTTTCTGCGAGTTCAAATTGATAAATTTTGAGCCGTAGGCAAGGTTGACGATGTCAATAAGTGTGTTCTCGGCATCTTTTGCTGAGTCAGTGAGACCTTCCTTTGCCGAAAGTTGCACCTGGCTTGCGTAGCTACCAAGGGCGTGCATAAGCTCGTTCATATATTGCAGGCGTTTGGATTGCATAACTCTTGTCTGAATAGTGGGTGGTGGTCAAATGGCCGGTGCGTGTCATTCGGATCTTAATTCAGACCAAGGGCGGCAGTGCAGCCAGAAAATAAAATCGAGCATTCTCATAAAGTGATCTCGATACAGGGATAAAAAAGCGGTTCAGAGCTGGGATTCCTCCTTGCTCTTCTTCTGCTTGTTACTCTCGCGTCGTGCGTCAGTGTATGCCTTGTCGAATGCGTTGGTCAGATAGGTCATGTCCGTCTCAAAGGACATGTGCGGTGCCTCCAGGAAAATCTTCGAATTGCCATCCTTGTAGGTCGCGTGCTTGTTGCCGACGAGCGGAATCTGCTTGCTCACCTGCTTGTACTTCTTGCTTAGTGCCTGGTTGAGGTAGTCGAACTTTCCTTTGGGAAACTGTGCGGAGACATAAACCAGCGTGCCTTTGTCGTCGAAGATCACACTTACCTTCTGCAACCCGTCGAAATCGATGTTCGCGGGATCGACGTTATAGATCGGACCCCCGCTGTAAAGACTCTCGCCGACCTCCTTGGCAGGGTATTGGGCAAGGAACTGCTGCTGCGTGGTCTTGCCCAGCGTGAGGCCGAAAACGGTGGGGTCTGCCTGGGCGGCGGTTGCCATGAACGCAAACATGAAGGGCAGGGTAAAACGCATTGCCGAACCTCCTTGAACGACGGATTTGATGGGGTGAGGCATTGTGCCATCACTCTTTCTACGAGTGCTACACGAGGTTGGTTGGTTGAGTCTGGCTTAGTGCGTAGGGTCAACAGAGAGGGGGGACTCATGCTGCCCACTCGGCAGCTCGGGTTGAGCCACCTGTCAACCTTGACTACCATGCCCGGCTTTGCCCGGTCTTCCGGGCTTGTCGCGAGGCGTCAAGCGTGCCCAACCCGATCCCCCTCAAGGACCACGAAAAGGAAGGCCGGCTGGTCAATCGCCGGCTGCTGGCCTGCGGGGCGCTGGTCCTGGCCGCGGCCTGTGCCCTGGTCGCGCGCCTGTATTTCCTGCAGGTGGTCGAGTACGACTACAACTCCACCGTCTCGGAAAACAACCGCGTCCACGTCCTGCCCATTCCGCCCGAGCGCGGGCAGATCCGCGACCGCAACGGCGTGGTACTGGCCGACAACCGTCCCAGCTTCAACCTGACCCTGACCCGCGAGCGCGCCGGCAACACCGCACAGGTGCTCGATACCCTGTGCAACGTGCTGCACCTGTCCACCGAGCAGCGCCACGATTTCGACAAGGACCTCAAGCGTTCGCGGCATGCGTTCGAGCCGGTGACGCTGATGTACGCCCTCAGCGAAGAGCAGATCGCCGAGATCGCGGTGAACCAGTACCTGCTGCCGGGGCTGGATGTCGAAGCACAGTTCGTCCGCGAGTACCCCTACGGCGAACTGTTCGCCCACTCCCTGGGCTATGTCGGGCGGATCAACGAGAAGGAAGCCAAGACCCTCGACCAGACCGAATACCGCGGTACCCAGTCGGTGGGCAAGACCGGTGTCGAGCATTTCTACGAAGCACAACTGCACGGCCACGTCGGTTTCGAAGAAGTGGAGACCAACGCCCAGGGCCGGGTGATGCGCGTGCTGCGCCATACCGACCCGGTGGCCGGCAAGGACATCACCCTGAGCCTGGATATCAACCTCCAGCGCGCTGCGGAAAAGGCTCTGGACGGCCGCCGCGGCGCCATCGTCGCCCTTGACCCGCGCACGGGCGAGGTGCTGGCGATGGTCAGCGAGCCCGGCTACGACCCGAACCTGTTCGTCACCGGCATCAGCTACAAGGAATACACCGCGCTGCGCGACTCCATCGACCGGCCGCTGTTCAACCGCGTGCTGCGCGGGCTGTATGCCCCGGGCTCGACCATCAAGCCGGAGGTGGCCATCGCCGGCCTGGATGCCGACGTGATCAACGCCGGCACGCGGATTTTCGACCCCGGCTACTACCAGTTGCCCAACTATGACCACAAGTACCGCAACTGGAACCGCAGCGGCGATGGCTGGGTGGACCTGTACGCGGGGCTGATGCGTTCCAACGACGTGTACTTCTATGAAGTGGCCCACCGCCTGGGCATCGAACGCATGCACGACTACCTCAGCCGTTTCGGCCTGGGGCAGAAAGTCTCGCTGGACATGAGCGACGAAGCGCCGGGGCTGATGCCGTCCGAGCAGTGGAAGCGGGCGACGCGGCGCCAGCCGTGGTTCCCGGGTGAGACGTTGATCCTGGGGATTGGCCAGGGCTACATGCAGGTCACGCCGTTGCAGTTGGCCGAGGCTACGTCGCTGATTGCCAGCAAAGGCGTGTGGCATCGACCGCACCTGGCGATGTTGGTGGGTGATCAGGCGCCGGTGGATGAGCATCCGTTGCCGGATATCAAATTGCGCGATCCGGGGGCCTGGGAGCAGGTCAACCGAGGGATGCAGGCGGTGCTGCACGATCCCCGCGGTATCGCCCGGGCCTCGGCAGTGGGGGCGCAGTACCGGATTGCCGGTAAGAGCGGGACGGCGCAGGTGGTCGCGATTCGCCAGGGCGAGCGCTACAACCGTAATCGCACGGCGGAGCGGAACCGGGATAACGCGTTGTTCGTCGGCTTTGCGCCGGCGGAGAATCCGCGGATCGCGGTGGCGGTGATGATCGAGAATGGCGAGGCCGGCGGCAAGGTGGCGGGGCCGGTGGTACGGCAGGTGCTGGATGCGTGGTTACTGGATCAGGACGGGCATTTGAAGGCGCAGTATGCGGTGCCTTCGACCAAACCGGTGAATCCGGGGCATGTTTGATGGCTTGATACAACCTGGGAAAAACAAACGGGCCGCACCTGCGGCCCTGCGAAGCAGTTGGTTTCATAGCCGGACTTCAGCGATGTCGGCAGATGCACCAGGGCATCTCCCGGTGAGGCGCCTTCGCACACGGCGAAGAGCGGCGGGTAGATGCCGTTGCGGTCTGCGAAGGTTCTGTCGCCATATGCGACACCATGCCCTCTCATTCACGATTAGTTGGACGGGTCGAGAGCGGGTCAGAACTGATCGGCGGAATTCACAAAGTTGACGATGCCAGCTAGAACACTATATTGCTGATATCCGCTGCTGCATTGAGACCACCGCGATAATCACTGCCTGTCTTTGGCAGGGTGTAGGTATAACGCTCGTCGTCCTGGTAGGTTATTTTCCAGTGTCTGCCTTCACTGCTAAGGCTGAAGCCGATGTCCTCGAGGGCTTTCTTGATTTTCTTGTTCATCTCTCTATAACCGCGCAAGTTGTCCTTGATTTTCTGGGCCTGTGTCTGGCGTAGTTCGGAGTACGGGTTGTTGTCGATGATCGATGAAATGATGTGCGCTTTTCTCGAGTTCGCCCGGGTGTTTTTTTTCAAATGATCGCTCAGGGCCATGACGACCGTGGAGAGTATTTCGTCCTGGAAATAGTCGTCCTCCTCGCCGGTGTTCAACGTCAGGCTGCCCTGGATCGGGGTTTTCTGCTCAACCTTTTTGATTGCCGAGCCCATGCGTTCGATGTCTTGCCGCAGATGGCGGATATATTCGTCCTTTTCCCTGATCTCTGCTTCGTAGAGTTGAACCAGCTGGTTTGCCGTTGTCGCGATGTCACCTTCCTGCTTTATTTTTTTCAGGGCTATTCGATTCTTGGTTTGAATGACTTCTTCCCAATTGCATTTGACTGGCAGGATCGACAGTGACAAGGCCTGGGCAACACGAGTGAAGATCGCGTCCTCGAAGTCCTTTATTTCACTCGAGCCTCGCTTGAACAGTGAAACACCACGCCCATTGGGCCAATAGATGCCACACGCGCCGCCATGGACGTTTCTCGACAGTACGTCTGGCCGGATGTCGTGAGAGAAGGTCCTGCTGGGTTCGACAACCACGTGCGCCATTCCGCACAGCTTTCGAGCCAGTCTTGCGGGGATCACCATGTGGCGGTTGGACGGATTGGCACTGATATAGACGACAGGCAGGTTGTTGGTTGTTTCGCCATTGATTATGCCCTTGGCGATCAGTCTTCCGTTTGCCGTGTCGCTGAGTGTGAAGGGGGAATGCGTAACCGGAAAGTCTCCATCACTGCCTGCCTGGAACCTGTCGAGAATCCTGATGGCAAGGACCGGCTTTTTTATCCCTGGCGGGTTGACCGAGGCCGAGGTGGTCACGACGCTTGCATGTATGTAAATCCAGAATGATCTGGAGTCTTTCCGCGTTGTTATTTCAGTAATCCATCGAAGTGGGTTCGAAAGTTTGTGATATCGAAGCGAGGCGATTGTCAGGTCTTCGGAGCTTGCGTAGGAGTACTCGATCAGTTCATGGCTCGATTCGAGGCTGAAATCAGCGGTCAGGGCAAGGTTGGAGAAGTTTTCCTGAGCGAAGGATGTATAGGGCGAGTCAAGTATCCAGTTCAGGCATTCATTGAAGATGTCCTGGCTGGTAACGGATGTACCAAGCGGGAAACCTATTTTGATACTGTTCACGAGTACTCTCCTTCCTGGCGGAGAAGTGGAAAGTGATCAAGCGATGGCGGCGACTGTACGGATTCAGCAATGTCAGCCTTCAAGTGGCTGCACGATCAGATCGAGCGCTTGTGCGTGTTGGCTCAGGTGACCAGGCCGGATCGCTGTTATGTAGCGACCGCCGGAGAGTAGGCAGTGATGTCCAGGTGCGCAACGATTTATACGGATCGAAAGCGTGCTTGGGAAATTACCTACAAGAAAGACGGAGTTTTCTATGGTTTTGTAGTTATATGCACCGCCTTATTACCCCTCAATCGGGTTGCGTTACACAATCGCACAGGTTGGCACCGCATTCCTTTCAGGATTCGTAGTGGCGTTCTTGTATTGGCGTATCGAGGTCTCCAACGACGCCTCGATCTTCAACGGCTATCGTCAAGCAATCTTCTGCGTGTGTCGTCAAGATGCGCTTTCCTCCCTGATCCCCGTCCAGTGCTTGCAAGTGCTCCCAGAAACCCCGTCCAAATACAACCGGATGCCCTTGTCGCCCCTCGAACGCCGGCACCACGATCCGTGTTTGATGGGCGAGATTCTTCAGCCTTTCCAGCGTCCCGACCTCAATCCAGGGCATGTCCCCCAACATCACCGCGACCGCCTCGAAGCCTGTACCCTCCAGGGCGAGCATTCCCGCCGCCAGGCTGCATCCCATCCCCTCATCCGCTCGCTCAGCCCTGACCACTGTCACCCGCTCATCCACTCCGAGCGCGACCGGATCATCCCCGACCCGTAACACCACCCATACCTCGGAGAAAGCCGCCAACGCCCGTTCCAGTGTCTGCGTCAGCATCCGCTGTCCGGACGGCAGCACGGCCGCCCTTTTGTCGCTGCCAAACCGCCGACCCCGTCCAGCCGCAAGCACCAGTGCGACACAGGCCCCGGTCATTTCTCTCATAGGCATTTCGCAATTTCCCACTCGTACTCGAGAAGACAAGCATAACGACCGTGAGCGCACGCCGATGTCGGTCAGGCGATGAAATCCGTAGCGGTCGGCTCTGGTGCCGGTGGGTCCTGGCTCATGTCAGCCAACACGGCGGCGGTGCAGACGCCCACCAGGCCGATGCTGGCCAAGACTATTTCGCCCAGCAGCATGCCGACGACCAGAAGCAGCAGGGCGAGGCGAGGGAAGGTGAACATGGTGGCTCCCAGCGGTGTAGTAATCCTGTAACAGGATATTGCCTCAGCCTGGTCGGGTAGCCTAGCCCCGCAGGAGGTTTTTCAAGGACTTATCGAACTGGCGCAGGGCATCAGCCTGCACCGCCGGTTCCTCGTCGAGCTGGTGGACCAGGTCGGTGCTGCCAATGTCCTTGCGTGCGCTGCCTTGGGCCTGGCCGATATAGGTCAGTTGGTTGTCGAAGAAGCGTGCTACCACCCGGGCCTGGATCGCTTCGCTACCGGCATTGGCCAACTGGCTTTGGGCATCGAGCAGGACGATCACATCGGGGTGATCGGCGAGCAGGGTGTCGAGGTCGTCGTAGAAGGTGACTTCGGCGAATTCTTGGGACAGCGAACGGGCCAGCCAGGTGTAGGCTTGTGTACCGCCGAGGGTGGCGACCGGGGTGGTGCGTGATGCGCCCTGGGTCGCCTGGTCGCGGTGGCGCTGCAGGTAGTCGAGGGTTGCGGCGGCGTTGCGGCCCAGCAGGACGGCAACTTGCTGGCCGCGGTCCAGGGGCACGCGGGAGAGTTCGGTGGCGGCGTAGAAATGATCGTCTGATTGCGCCGGGGTGCCTGGGGTGGCGCATCCGGTGAGGGAGGCCAATAGCGCGAGCAGGGCGGCGAGCATGCCGGTTTTCATGATTGGGTTCCTTGGCGAGGTGGGGAATGGCGCTATCTTCTTCGCGCCGCCTGGCTTGGGGAACTTGATGGCAACGATGGTGGGTATCGATGGGATCGATAGGTGGTTCTGGCAGGCAGATTTGCGGGTGACATTGTGGGCGCGAGCAGGCGCGCTCCCACGGGGTTGGGCTCATCCGACCTGTGCCAATCCGTCGAGCTCCTGCTTCGCATCGACCACTGACAACGTCCGAGGCAGCACCACGGCATTTTTCTCTGCGAGCACCTGCGCCATCACGCTCACCGCAATCTCCGCCGGCGTCTTGCTGCCAATATAGATCCCGATCGGCCCGTGCAAGCGTTTCAGCGATGCCTCGGTCTCGCCAAAATGCTCGATCAGGCGCTCCCGCCGGCTCTGGCTGTTGCGCCGCGAGCCAATGGCGCCGATGTAGAACGCCGGGCTGTGCAGGGCCTCAAGCAACGCCAGGTCGTCCAGCCTGGGGTCGTGGCTGACAGCGATGATGCAGGTGCGCACATCCGGCACGAAGGTGCGGACCACATCGTCCGGCATGCCGACCAGCCGCTCTACGCCCTCGACCTTCCAGGCGTCCATGTACTCAGGGCGCGGGTCGCAGACGCTGACCTTGAAACCGTTGAACACGGCCATGGTGGCGAGGTATTCGGCCAGCGCGCCGGCGCCGATCAGCAGCATGCGGTAACCGGGACCCAGGGTATTGGTCATGCTGGTCGGGTCGCAGCTGAAACGCTCTGGTGCGCCCGTTGTTTCCAGCGTGACCCGGCCGCTGGCGATATCGAGGTGGCGGCGCACCAGATGGCCGTTGTCCAGGCGACGCAGCAGTTCGCCAAGGCTGTCCGCCGCTGGAGCGAACTCGAGCACCAATTCCAGCGTGCCGCCGCAAGGAAGGCCGAAACGGTGGGCTTCGTTGGCATCGATGCCGTAGCACACCAGGCGCGGGGTGTCGCTGGGCAGGCCGGGACCCCGGTAGGCGGTGGTGTAGCGGTGGATCAGGTCGTCTTCGATGCAGCCCCCGGAGACACTACCGATCACCCGACCATCGTCGCGCAAGGCCATCATCGAGCCCACCGGGCGCGGCGAGGAACCCCAGGTGCTCACTACGGTGGCGAGCAGGGCGCGGCGGCCGCTGCTGAGCCAGTCATGAAGGGTGCGCAGGACCAGAAGGTCGATGCTTTCCATGGGGGCGGATCCTCTATCGGATTTGCGTTGTTGCGTGGGAGCCAAGGCACCCCCAAGGAGTGGCCAACTCGAAATCACAAGCCAGCGACAACTCAGAGCGCTCTGACGCTTGAGTGTAAGAAAGCTTGGACATGATTGCCTGCTTCGTTGGCATCGATGTCTGAAAAGCGGGTCTTACCAGAGCGACATCGCTGCGCGGTATCGCTGGTAAGACCCTGTCTGAGGGAATGGTTTGAAAATAGACAGGTGCTTCTGCCGGCCGGGAATAATCATTCCAGGTTCCGGCAACCCGTCTACTCTCAACCTTTCACCGGCGGTTCTTCGCTCGGCGGGTCCCCTACTGTGGGTGGCACCGTCGGCTTGACCGGCACGCCTTCGGGTTCGTCCCGGGGTACCGGTGGTGGCAGGTTCGGGTCGTCGATATTCGGATCGGGCGTTTCCGCCGGGACAGGGATGCTCATCGGGCGTTTCCTCGCGTTCAACACGACACACCTGGGTTGGACCCCGGCACTCCGACTTCGCTCATTTTTTATTGAACCCCCGCGCCGGCCATTGCTCTGAATCCTTACCGCCACGTCGTAACGGAGCGATGATCGATGACCCGCAACGAGCCTTTCGAAACCGAGCGCATGGCCGCTGGCGACACTCCCGCAGACGCGCCGCTGAGCCTGTCCCAGGCGTTGTTGCTGCCGCGGGTGGTGATTGAGGACACAACCCCGGTGATCGACGCCGGGCTGTACGCGGTGAAGACCGAGGTGGGCAAGACCGTGACCGTCGGCAGCAAGGTGTACGCCGATGGGCACGATGTACTGGCCGTCACCCTCAACTGGCGCAAGGCCGGCAGCCGGCTCTGGCACAGCCAGCCGATGCACGTCCTGGGCAACGATCGCTGGGAGGCCGGTTTCACCCTCGGCGAAATGGGTCGCCACCTGTTCCTGATCGAAGCCTGGATCGACGCGTACGCCACTTATTGCCACGATCTGGAGAAGAAATTCACTGCCGGCGTGGACATTGCCCTGGAACTGGAGGAGGGGCGCCTGCATCTGGAGCACGGTGCCGAGCGCAGCGGCAATTCACTACGCGATCATTTGGCGACGCTGGTAAAGCGGCTGCGCAAGGGTCTGCCGGCTGCGGCACAGGTCGAGCTTTTGCTGGCTCAGGATACCCGTGCACTGATGGCCCAGGCCGATCCCCGCGGCTACCTCAGCCGCAGCCCTGAATTCCCCTTGGACGTGGAGCGTGAGCGTGCCGCGTTCGCCAGCTGGTACGAGTTGTTTCCCCGTTCGGTCACCGATGATTCCCGTCGCCACGGTACGTTCAATGATGTCCATGCTCGCTTGCCAATGATCCGCGACATGGGCTTCGACGTCCTCTATTTCCCGCCGATCCACCCCATTGGCAGCAAGTTCCGCAAGGGCCGCAACAATGCGCTTCAGGCCGGTCCGGACGATCCGGGCAGCCCGTACGCCATCGGCAGCCCGGACGGGGGCCACGATGCGATCCATCCGCAACTGGGCAGTCGCGAGGACTTCCGTCGCCTGGTGGCCGCCGCCGCCGAGCAGGGTCTGGAAATCGCCCTCGACTTCGCCATCCAGTGCTCCCAGGACCACCCTTGGCTCGGCGAGCACCCTGGCTGGTTCTCCTGGCGTCCGGACGGCAGCATCCGCTATGCGGAAAACCCGCCGAAGAAGTATCAGGACATCGTCAACGTCGACTTTTACGCCCCCGACGCCGTGCCCGCCCTGTGGCTGGCCCTGCGCGACATCGTGCTGGGTTGGGTGGCAGAGGGGGTCAAGCAGTTCCGTGTCGACAACCCGCACACCAAACCGCTGCCGTTCTGGCAATGGCTGATCGCCGATGTCCGCGCGCAGCACCCCGAGGTGGTGTTTCTCGCCGAGGCCTTCACCAAACCGGCGATGATGGCCCGCCTGGGCAAGGTCGGCTACAGCCAGAGCTACACCTACTTCACCTGGCGCAACAGCAAGGCGGAGATCCAGGAGTACTTCGAGACCCTCAACCAGCCGCCGTGGTCGCTGTGCTACCGGCCGAACTTCTTCGTCAACACGCCGGACATCAACCCGTACTTCCTGCACCACTCCGGCCGCGCGGGTTTTCTTATCCGCGCCGCACTGGCAACCATGGGCTCGGGCCTGTGGGGCATGTATTCGGGCTTCGAACTGTGCGAATCGGCGCCCATTCCGGGCAAGGAGGAATACCTGGATTCGGAGAAGTACGAGATTCGCCCGCGGGACTTCAACCAGCCTGGCAACATCATTGCCGAGATCGCCCAGCTCAACCGCATCCGCCGTCAGCAACCTGCGCTGCAGAGTCACCTGGGCGTGCAGTTCTTCAATGCCTGGAACGACAGCATCGTCTACTTCGGCAAGCGCAATCCGGACGGTGGAAGCTACGTGCTGGTAGCGGTCAGCCTTGATCCGCACAACGTCCAGGAGGCGCACTTCGAGTTGCCGCTGTGGGAACTGGGCCTGGATGACAACGCCGTCACCCGCGGCGAGGACCTGATGAACGGTCACCGCTGGGAGTGGTATGGCAAGACCCAGTGGATGCGCATTGATCCGGCGCAGTTGCCGTTCGGCATCTGGCGCCTGGACAAGGCGGAATAAGGACATCGAGCATGGCGAAGAAATCCCGACCGGCAGCGTTCATCAATGATCCGCTCTGGTACAAGGACGCGATCATCTACCAGATCCACGTGAAGTCCTTCTTCGATTCGAACAACGATGGCATCGGCGACTTTCCTGGCCTGCTGGCCAAGCTCGACTACATTGCCGATCTCGGGGTCAACACCCTGTGGTTGCTGCCGTTCTACCCCTCGCCACGGCGCGACGATGGCTACGACATCGCCGCCTACAAAGCGGTGCACGGCGACTACGGGACCATGGCAGACGTGCGCCGCTTCATCGCCGAGGCGCACAAGCGCAACCTGCGGGTGATCACCGAGCTGGTCATCAACCATACCTCGGACCAGCACCCCTGGTTCCAGAAGGCCCGGCGCGCCAAGCGCGGCTCGGCGGCGCGGGACTTCTACGTGTGGTCCGACACCGATGACAAATACGACGGCACGAGGATCATTTTCCTCGATACCGAGAAGTCCAACTGGACCTGGGATCCGCTGGCCGGACAGTACTACTGGCATCGCTTCTACTCGCACCAGCCGGACCTCAACTTCGACAATCCGCGGGTGATGCAGGCGGTGATCGGGGTCATGCGCTTCTGGCTCGACATGGGCGTCGACGGCCTGCGCCTGGATGCCATCCCGTACCTGATCGAGCGCGACGGCACCAACAACGAGAACCTCCCGGAAACCCACGCGGTCCTCAAGCAGATCCGCGCCGAGATCGACGCCAACTACCCCGACCGCATGCTTCTGGCCGAAGCCAACCAGTGGCCGGAGGACACCCAGTTGTACTTCGGTGAGGGCGAGGGCGACGAATGCCACATGGCCTTCCACTTTCCGCTGATGCCGCGCATGTACATGGCGCTGGCCCAGGAAGACCGTTTCCCGATCACCGACATTCTGCGCCAGACCCCGGAAATCCCGGCCAATTGCCAATGGGCTATCTTCCTGCGCAACCACGATGAGCTGACCCTGGAAATGGTCACCGATCGCGAGCGCGACTACCTGTGGAACTACTACGCTGCCGACCGCCGCGCGCGGATCAACCTCGGCATCCGCCGCCGCCTGGCGCCGCTGCTGCAGCGTGACCGGCGCCGCGTCGAGCTGCTCACCAGCCTGCTGCTGTCCATGCCGGGCACGCCGACCCTGTACTATGGCGACGAGATCGGCATGGGCGACAACATCTACCTCGGCGACCGCGACGGCGTGCGCACGCCGATGCAATGGTCGATCGACCGCAACGGCGGTTTTTCCCGCGCCGACCCGGCGCGCCTGGTGCTGCCGCCGATCATGGATGCGCAGTACGGTTACCAGACGATCAATGTCGAGGCCCAGACCGAGGATCCGCATTCGCTGCTGAACTGGAACCGCCGCCTGTTGGCGGTGCGCAAGCAGCAGAAGGCCTTCGGTCGCGGCAGTCTGAAAATGCTCGCGCCGAACAACCGGCGCATCCTCGCCTACCTGCGCGAATACACCGGGCCCGATGGCGTCAGCGAGACTGTGCTGTGCGTGGCCAACGTGTCCCGGGCGGCCCAGGCCGTCGAGCTGGACCTGGCGCCGTTCATCGATCGCGTGCCGGTGGAAATGCTTGGCGGCTGTGCCTTCCCGCCCATTGGTCATCTTCCTTTCCTGCTGACCCTCGCGCCCTATGGCTTCTACTGGTTTCTGCTCGCGCCGAAGGATCAGATGCCGAACTGGCACGTCGAGGCCTCGCAGCCCCTGCCGGAGTTCACCACCTTGGTTGTCAAGAAACGCATGGAAGAGCTGCTGGAGGCTCCGGCCCGGCAGGCTCTGGAACAGAACATCCTGCCGCAGTACCTGCCCAACCGGCGCTGGTTCGCCGGCAAGGACGCGACCATGGAAAAGGTGCACCTGGCCTACGGCGTGCGTTTCGGCACACCGACCAGCCCGGTGCTGATCAGCGAAATCGAGGTGGACAGCGGCGGCCAGCGTCGGCGCTATTTCCTGCCGTTCGGCCTGGTCGGCGAAGAGCAGATCCACAGCGCCTTGCCCCAGCAACTGGCGCTGGCACGGGTACGGCGCGGGCGCCAGGTGGGCTTTATCACCGACGGCTTCAGTCTCGACACCTTCATCCGTGAATTGCTCCAGGCGTTCCAGCAGCATGTGCGCCTGGACGGCAGCGATGGCGAGCTGCAGTTCGAGTCGACGCCGCAACTGGCCGCCCTGCGACTCAACGAGCACTCCGAGGTGCGCTACCTGTCCGCCGAGCAATCCAACAGCTCGGTGGTGGTGGGCGGCAGCCTGGTGCTCAAGCTGATCCGTCGGGTCAACGGCGGCATCCACCCGGAACTGGAAATGGGCGCCTACCTGACCGCCGTCGGCTTCGCCAATATTTCGCCGCTGCTGGGCTGGCTGACCCGCGTCGATGCCTCCGGCGAGCCGCACCTGCTGGCCATCGCCCAGGGCTACCTGAACAACCAGGGCGATGCCTGGGACTGGACCCAGAACAACCTTGAACGGGCCATTCGCGACGAACTGGAAGCGCCGCAACTGGGTGAAACGCACGCTGCCGATGCACTCGACGACCTCACCGGTTTCGCCGCCTTGCTCGGCCAGCGCCTGGGCGAGATGCATCAGGCCTTGTCCTTGCCCACCGACGACGAGGCCTTCAAGACCCGCATCAGTGACAGCGCCGACAGCCAGCGCTGGGGCGAGCAGATTGCCGAGCAGTTGCGCACGGCCCTGGACCTGTTGGTGCAGCACCGCGCCGAGCTGGACGAGGAAAGCCAGGCCCTGGTCGACGACCTCGAACAGCAGCGCGACGGCTTGCTGCGCGAGGTCGGCCAACTGGCGCAGCAGGCCGAAGGCGGTCTGGTTATGCGCGTCCACGGCGACTTGCACCTGGGCCAGGTTCTGGTGGTGCAGGGCGATGCCTACCTGATCGACTTCGAGGGCGAGCCGGCGCGGCCGCTGGACGAGCGCCGTGCCCGGCACAGTCCGTACAAGGATGTCAGCGGCGTGCTGCGTTCCTTCGACTACGCTGCTGCGATGGCCTTGCGCGGTGCTGCCGGCGCCGGTGCGCTGGCGGACAACCAGCAGGCGCGCCAACGGGTTGCCAAGCGCTACCTGCATGCTTCGCGGCACGCCTTCGTCCAGGCCTATGGCCTGGCCACCGCCAGCCTGCCGCATGCCTGGCTCAAGGAGGGCGGCGAGCAGGCCGCGCTGGAGTTGTTCAGCCTGGAAAAGGCTGCCTATGAAATCGCCTATGAAGCAGAAAACCGCCCGAGCTGGCTGGCCGTGCCCTTGCATGGTTTGCACGGGCTTGTCAGTACCTGGGGAGAGCAGTAGATGAGCGTGCACAAGAAGGAATACGGCGGACTGAGCCGCGGCGACATCGATGACCTGGTCAATGCCAGGCATGTCGATCCGTTCGCGGTGCTGGGCGCGCACGCTGATGGTGCAGGAGGCACCTGGCTTCGTGCGTATTTGCCGGAAGCCCTCAGCGTGCTAGCGCTGGGACGGGACAACGACGAAGTGCTCGCCGAATTGACCCAGGGCAGCGTACCGGGGCTGTTCAGTGCGCACCTCGATGGCGCGCCGCCGTCCTATCGCTGGCGGATCAACTGGGCCGGGGGCGAACAGGTTACCGAAGACCCGTACAGCTATGGCCCGCAACTGGGCGACATGGACCTCTACCTGTTCAGCGAAGGCAACCATCGTGATCTGGCCAACCGCTTCGGCGCCCAGCCGTTGACGGTGGACGGCGTCGAGGGCGTGCGCTTCTCGGTATGGGCGCCGAATGCGCGGCGGGTCTCGGTGGTGGGTGATTTCAACAACTGGGATGGTCGTCGCCACCCGATGCGCCTGCGCCATGCCAGCGGAGTCTGGGAACTGTTCATCCCGGGCCTGCGCGCTGGCGAAACCTACAAGTACGAAGTACTCGGGCATGACGGTGTCCTGCCGCTCAAGGCCGACCCGCTGGCCCGCGCCACGGAGCTGCCGCCGAGCACTGCGTCGAAGGTCGCCGGGCCGCTCGCCCATGAATGGAACGACCAGGATTGGCTGCGCGAGCGTGGCGAGCGACAGGGCCTGAATGCGCCGCTGTCGATTTACGAGCTGCATGCCGGCTCCTGGCAATGCGAGCTGGACGAGGCGGGGGAGGTCAGCCGCTTCTACAACTGGCGCGAACTGGCCGAGCGCCTGATTCCCTATGTACAGGAGCTGGGCTTCACACATATCGAACTGATGCCGATCATGGAGCACCCGTTCGGCGGCTCCTGGGGCTACCAGCCACTGTCGCTGTTCGCGCCGACCTCCCGCTACGGCACGGCGGAGGATTTTGCCGCCTTCGTCGATGCCTGCCACCAGGCGCGCATCGGCGTGATTCTCGACTGGGTGCCAGCGCATTTCCCCACCGACAGCCATGGCCTGAGCCGCTTCGACGGCACCGCGCTGTATGAATACGACAATCCGCTGGAGGGCTTCCACCAGGACTGGGACACGCTGATCTACAACCTCGGCCGCACCGAGGTGCACGGCTTCATGCTGGCCTCGGCGCTGCACTGGCTGCGCGAGTTCCATGTCGACGGGCTGCGGGTCGACGCGGTGGCTTCGATGCTCTACCGCGACTACTCGCGCAAGGCCGGCGAATGGATTCCCAACCGCCACGGCGGGCGGGAGAACCTGGAAGCCATCGACTTCCTGCGCCACCTCAACGAGGTGGTCAGCCTGGAAGTACCGGGAGCCTTGATCATCGCCGAGGAATCCACGGCCTGGCCGGGGGTCAGCCAGCCGGTGCAGCAGGGCGGGCTGGGCTTCGCCTACAAATGGAACATGGGCTGGATGCACGACACCCTGCACTACATCCAGAACGACCCGATCCACCGCCAGCACCATCACAACGAGATGAGTTTCGGGCTGATCTACGCCTATTCAGAGCATTTCATCCTGCCGATTTCCCACGACGAAGTGGTGCACGGCAAGCGCTCGCTGATCGACAAGATGCCCGGTGACCGTTGGCAGAAATTCGCCAACCTGCGGGCCTACCTGGCGTTCATGTGGTGCCATCCGGGCAAGAAGCTGCTGTTCATGGGCTGTGAGTTCGGCCAGTGGCGCGAGTGGAACCACGACAGTGAGCTGGACTGGTACTTGCTGCAGTACGGCGAACACCTCGGGGTGCAGCGCCTGGTCGGCGATCTCAACCGCCTGTACCGGGAAGAGCGCGCCTTGCATGAACAGGACTGCCAGCCGCAGGGCTTCCAGTGGCTGATCGGTGATGATGCGCACAACAGCGTGTATGCCTGGCTGCGCTGGAGCGCCAGTGGCGAACCACTGTTGGTGGTGGCCAACTTCACCCCGGTGCCGCGTGAGGGATATCGCATCGGCGTGCCGTTCGGCGAGCGCTGGGACGAGGTCTTCAACAGTGATTCGCAGCGCTATGCCGGGTCGAATTTCGGCAATGAAGGGGTGGTGGAGGGCAGTGCAGTCCCCAGCCATGGGCAGCCTCTGTCGCTGGCGCTGAATCTGCCGCCGTTGGGGGTGCTGATCCTGCGGCCGGCCAGGTAGATTCCTGAAGAGGACGTCAGTTCCTGTGAGCATGCGCGAGGCTGGTATGACCGGCTCGGCTTCCGGTCTCCAGTGGTTGTCAAAGGCTGGTGTCGCGGATCATCTTGTTGGCAGTTTTTGTGGCGGTTACCGGACTGTAGGGGGGCGGGAGGTTAGCTATCGATTCTTCGTAAGAAGGAGGCAGGACGGTGTATTTCACTTCCTTGTAGGAAGGAGGCATATCTGGAAGGTCTGGCATGGAGCCTGTCGTGGAGGCTTGGCCGACATTCGTTCCTGCCAGGGCAGGGTGATGGGTAGACATCTCGAAAGCGTGACTCATGCTTTCACGCGGACTGGCTTCATTCCGGGGTGTTGACAGTCTCGGTCTCCCGAGAAGTCGATTAGCGATCTTGGGGTAGGTGTTGGGCATTACATGTTTCAGCAGGGGGGTCCCAGCGAGCACGAGGGCAGTGCCCAACAGCGCCGCCGATGCTATGCCTATTGCGTCTTTGGCTTTGCCCTTCGGCATGATAAACCACGTCGCGGCAGTGGCTATTGCGGCTACCAGCGGGAAGATCGCCAATTTGGCTGGAATTGATTGGGTCCATTGGTCATACGTCAGGTGACCTGTAGGGTCCGAATGATTCACCGGGTCGCCCAGACAATAGGTGTATGTGTTCAACCCGCCGTTGCCAAATGGACTCAGGCTGTCCGGTTTGTGGAAGCGCATCAAGACTGGATTGTAGGCCCGGTAGCTACCGAGCAACTGAACGGCGTGGCGTTCCGAGTATTCGCCATTGAAACCCAGCTTTGACCGGAGCCTGGGACGGGAAGCGATGTGCATGGCCGGGTCACTCCTGGTGTGCGATCGCGATGGAGGCGGCCCTCCACCGACAGGACTCGTCGCATGCTAGCAAGCGCCGGGATCATCGGCAGCTAGCAGAAATACCAGGTCGCGGCCTCACAGCGCGATCCACCCGCCCAGCAATCCCGCCAGCGCCACGATCGCCCCCAGCAACACCGCCGCGAATACTATCCGCTCCCGTGCGCTGAACGCAGCCAGACCCTGCTCGTGCCGGGCCTTCAAGTACAGCAGCGTTCCCGGCGCATAGATCAGCGCCGACAGCAGCAGATATCTCAAGCCACCGGCGAACACCATCAACACCGCGTAGGCGGTGGCTAGCAGGGCGACCAGCAGATCCTTTCGACGCCCGACCCCGTCCTCGTAGCTTTCGCCGCTGCGCGCCAGCTTCACCGCGTAGGCCGCCACCAGCAAGTAGGGGACGAGGGTCAGAGAACTGGTCAGTTCGAGGGCCAGGGTGAAGGCCGCCTCGGTAAAGAAGGTGAGGACGAGGAACAACTGCACGAATAGCGTAGTCAGCCACAATGCCGTACTTGGTACGCCATGACTGTTCTGCCGGGTCAACAGCACCGGCATGGCCTTGTCATGGGCCGCTGCATACAGCACCTCGCACGCCAGCAGGGTCCAGGACAGGAAGGCGCCGAGCACCGAGACGATCAACCCGATACTGATGAAGATCGCCCCCCAGCGCCCGACGATCATCTCCAGTACCCCGGCCATGGACGGCTGGCGCAGCGCAGCCAGTTCCGGACGCAACAGCACGCCGTAGCTGAGCAGGGTGATCAGGATCAGCAAGCACAGCACGCCGACGAAGCCCAGCACCGTGGCGATGCCCACATCTTTCGGATTGCGCGCATAGCGCGAATACACGCTGGCACCCTCGATGCCCAGGAAGACGAACACCGTTACCAGCATGGTGCTGCGCACCTGTTCGAACAGTGACTGCTGGGGCAGCACGGCCAACTCGGCGGCGGCGTGGCCGATGCGGCCGTAGTCGTCCAGATGTGCCAGGTCCGGGTCCGGTGCGATCGCGGTGAGGTTGCCCCAGAAATTCACGGCGAACAGTTCGCGGTCGAAGGCCACCGCCACCACGATGATGAACACCAGGATCGGGATCATCTTCGCCACCGTGGCAATGCTGTTGATCACCGCTGCCTCCTGCACGCCACGCAGCACCAGGAAGTGAAAGCCCCACAGCAGCAGCGAGGACACGACGATGGCGATCACCGTGTTGCCGTCGCCGAACACCGGGAAGAACGCGCCCAGGGTCGACTTGATCAGGATGAAATAGGAGACGTTGCCGATGCAGGTCCCGGCCCAGAAGCCGAAGGCCGAGGCGAAGCCCAGATAGTTGCCGAAGCCGGCGCTGGCGTAGGCGTAGATGCCCGAGTCGAGGTCCGGCTTGCGCCGGGCCAGGGTCTGGAAGACGAAGGCCAGCATGAGCATCCCGGAGCCGGCGATCAGCCAGGCGATGATCGCGCCGAAGCCGCCGCTGGCGCGGCCGAAGGTGGCCGGCAGGGAGAAGATCCCGGCACCGATCATCGAGCCGACCACCAGCGCGGTCAGGGCGCCGACACTGAGTTTTGCATCGCTGGGCGTGCTCATTGCGACCTTCCTTGGCGAGGGGCGGGAGTCGATGAGTCAAGACCATGCAGCACCGTTGCGCCAGCGCTGAAGTAACGATTCAGCGCGCAGAAGCCAGGCTGAAGGCGCAGGTGAATGTTAAGAAGCTGACGGTGACGGTGACGGTGGCGGATCTGATTTACCAGTACGGGTGAGGCTGGCTCTCTGTACAAAAAAGACCACAAGGCAAACCTACGCCAGCCTCGATTACAGTCGTCATTGCGCCGAAGCCTGGGGTAGCCGTTTCCTTGAAGTGGGCATGCTCGGCCATATCAATGCCGACAGCGGCCTGGGCGACAGGCCTCGGGGCAGGGTGCTGCTGGATGAACTGGCAGGGCGTCGATCCGGTTGAATCTCCGTCGGCGGGAGGCGGTCACACGCACAACGACCACCCACCAAGAGAGGCAACCATGAGCAACGATGAACTGGAGCGTGAAGTCCTGACCCGTCTGCTGCACGCGCATCCGGAGGGATTGGGCAAGGAGGTCCTCGACAACTACCGCGGCGAGAAGGCGGTGGCGGGGATGCTCAAGACCTTGCAGGAACGCCACCTGATCCAGGGCCAGCCAGTGACCGTGGAAGGGCATGAGCCGAGCGTAGTGTTTCCGATCAAGCTGAGCAGTGCGGGGGTGGAGGCGGCGAAGCGGTTGGAGGAGGGCGGGGCGGACTGATTGCGCGGCAGATGGCCTCATCGCCGGCAATGCTGGCTTCCACAAGGATCGCGTGCACCGTAGAACCCTGTGGGAGCGGGCGTTGCCCGCGATGGCGTCCGACCAGCCCCCACAGATTTACCGCCTGGCTTACTCGCCCAGCACCGGAGTACGCGGCGGAATCATCCGCCGGTTGCCAGTAGCTTCGAACGCCGCCCCCAGCTTCAGCAGGTTGGAGTCGTCATAGGCCTTGCCGGCGAAGGTCAGGCCCACCGGCATGCCGATATCGCCCATCACGCCCATTGGCACGGTCACGGTCGGCACGCCGAGGTGACGGATCGCCAGGTTGCCGTTGGCCACCCAGATACCGTTGCTCCAGGCGATATCCGCCGACTCCGGGTTGACGTCGGCATCCGCCGGACCCACGTCGGCAACGGTAGGGAACAGCACGGCGTCGAGGCCCTGCGCATCCAGCCAGTCTTCCAGGTCCTGCTTGCGGGTCTGCTCCAGGCCGCGCAGGCCATCCGGCACGGTCGGAATCTCGTTCCACGGGGTGATGCCGCGTTCGGCCATTTTCACGTATTCGTCCATGCCCGCGGCCAGGTCGCCCTCGCGGTTGGGCAGGGTGCCCGGGTCGTGGGGGAAGATCTTCGGCCCGTCGACATCCACCAAGCGGTTCAGCTTCGGATCGCCGTTGGCTTGCAGGAAATCATCGAAGGCCCAGGCGGTCAGGTCCCACAGTTCATGGTGCAGGAATTCCTTGGAGACGATGCCGCGGTTGAACACGGTCGGTGCGCCCGGACGGTCACCCTCGCAGTTGGATACCAGCGGGAAGTCCACCTCGATGACTTCGGCACCGGCCGCTTCCAGGGCCTGGCGCGCCTCTTTCCACAGCTCGATCACCGAGGCTCGGGTGTTGATGCGCTGGCCGGTCGGGCCGCCGATACCCGGCTCTTCGGAGGTGCCGGCGGCTTCGTCGGCATTGATGTACATCTTCGGCACGCCCAGGCGCTTACCGGCCAGGAACGCAGTGCCCACTGCCAGTTCGGCGTAGGAGGCCGGACGCACCGAGGCCACGCTCGGGATCGGCACCCAGGGCTGCAGGCGCCACAGGTCGCCGCGGGTGTCGGTGTCTTCGGCGACCACCACGTCAAGGACTTCCAGCAGGTCGGCCATGGTTCGCGCGTACGGCACCACCACGTCCATGGTCGGGGTCAGCGGCCAGTTGCCGCGTACCGAGATCACCCCGCGCGACGGGGTGTAGGCGCACAGGCCGTTGTTGGAGGCCGGGCCGCGGCCGCTGGACCAGGTTTCCTCGGCCAGGCCGAAGGCGGAAAAGCTGGCAGCGGTGGCGGTACCGGCGCCGTTGGACGAGCCGGAGGCGAACGGCGCGGTCAGGTAAGCGGCGTTATACGGGCTTTCCGCCCGGCCATAGACGCCGCGCTGCATACCGCCGTTGGCCATGGGGGGCATGTTGGTCTTGCCCAGGCAGATCGCCCCGGCCGCGCGCAGGCGCTCGATGGTGAAGGCATCGCGATAGGCTACCAGTTCGGCGAAGGCCGGGCTGCCGGAGGCGGCGGTCAGGCCCTTGACCAGATAGCTGTCCTTGGCGGTGTAGGGAATACCATCCAGCGGGCCGAGGGTTTCGCCACGGGCACGGCGGGCATCGGAGGCTTCGGCTTCCTTGAGCGCCTCGGGGTTGCGCACCACCACGGCATTCAGGGCAGTCGGGGTGTCGGCACCATCGTAGGCATCGATCCGGGCCAGGTAGGCCTTGACCAGCTCGACCGCCGTGGTCTGGCCGGACTCGAGCGCGGCACGCAGTTGGGCAATGGAAACTTCGGTGACCTCGATCATGCAGCTTGCTCCGGTGGCTGACAGGTAACAGGGAAGGGGATTCCCCCACGCAGGGACATCACGCTTTTCAAATTGTTTTCTCGTTGGATACCCCGTTGTGTGGTTTTACACAACGGCTAGGCCTAAAGCGGGTGATATTTTTAACACTTGGCGCTCGACAAGGGAATGGGGCGTGATGCAAACCCAATGAAATAGCCGATGACCCGCACTTTAGCCGGTTGGTATGTCGAAAAATATGAACAGCTGATCGTCCTGTGCCGATGCACGGGAAGCCGAAAAGGAGGGAAGAATAGAAGAAGAGAAATGGCAGGGGCGGCTGGATTCGAACCAACGCATGGCAGGATCAAAACCTGCTGCCTTACCGCTTGGCGACGCCCCTGTTGCGACGGATGAAGGATCATCCTGATGCAGAATCCTGCTGCTGAAACGATGGACGCTGGGGTCCGTTGCAGGATGGGCGGCAATTTAACAACATTTGTTACGTCTGTGAAGCCTTTTTTGCAAAAAAACAGGTTTTAAAACAGCGACTTACTCCGGGACCCGGGAGGCAGAAGTCTGGCTGGGCTATTTCGTACAAGGTAATAGGCTATTTCCGACGTACTCTCTTTACTCGCCTGATCGGTGCCGATCTAATGAACGGCCCCGCAGCGCGGGCCTGGCACGGACCGCCGCTGCTTCACCGCAAGGAAGAGTGACCATGATCATCGGTATCGACCTGGGTACGACCAACAGTCTGGTCGCCGCCTGGGATGGCGAATCCGCCCGCCTGCTGCCCAATGCCCTCGGCAACCTGTTGACCCCCAGCGTGGTCGGCCTGGATGACCAGGGCCAGTTGGTGGTCGGCGATATCGCCCGGGAACGCCTGCAGACCCACCCGCAACTCACCACCGCGTTGTTCAAGCGCGACATGGGCAGCGCCCGCGAGACGCGCCTTGGCGCGCGCGCCTATCGCGCCGAAGAACTCTCGGCGATGCTGCTGCGCAGCCTCAAGACCGATGCCGAGCGGGCCCTGGGCCAGCCGGTCACGGAAGCAGTCATCAGCGTTCCCGCCTATTTCAGCGATGCCCAGCGCAAGGCCACGCGCATTGCCGGCGAGTTGGCCGGCCTGAAGGTCGACAAGCTGATCAACGAACCCACCGCCGCCGCCCTGGCCTACGGCCTGCACCAGCGCGAGGAAAGCACCTTTCTGGTCTTCGACCTGGGCGGCGGCACCTTCGACGTGTCGGTGCTGGAACTGTTCGAAGGGGTGATGGAGGTGCGTGCCAGCGCCGGTGACAACTTCCTCGGTGGCGAGGACTTCGATGATGCACTGGTGGCGCATTTCGTCGAGCGCATCGGCACCCAGGATCTGCCCGATGTCACCCGGCCGGAACTGGCCCAAAGGCTGCGCCGTGAGGCACAGCGGGTGCGGCACGCCCTGGGGCAAGCCGGCAGCGCTCGCTTCACCCTGGCCGACGATGGTCGCGAGTGGTCCCTGGAGCTGACCCAGGACGACCTGGCCACGGTGGTCAAACCGTTGCTCGACCGGCTGCGCGCGCCTATCGAACGGGCGCTGCGTGATGCCCGGATCAAGGCGGCGGAGCTCAGCGAGGTGCTGCTGGTAGGCGGTACCACGCGCATGCCGCTGATCCGCAAGCTGGTCGCCTCGCTGTTCGGGCGCATCCCGGCGATGCAGTTGAATCCGGACGAAGTGGTGGCCCAGGGCGCGGCGATCCAGGCCGCGCTCAAGGCCCGCGACGCCTCGCTGGAAGAGGTGGTGCTGACCGATGTGTGTCCCTACACCCTGGGCATCGAGACCTCGGTGCAGATGGGGCAGGGTTACCAAAGTGGGCATTACCTGCC
Organism: Pseudomonas sp. Con_6; assembly: GCF_059379395.1. NCBI lineage: Bacteria > Pseudomonadati > Pseudomonadota > Gammaproteobacteria > Pseudomonadales > Pseudomonadaceae > Pseudomonas > Pseudomonas sp. Con_6. Next base: position 2,881,050 of record NZ_CM182011.1, read on the forward strand.
GATCATCGAGCGCAACAGCGTGGTGCCGGTGAGCCGTTCGCGAATGGTCTCGACCCTGTCCGACGGCCAGGAGCACGTGATCGTGCGCATCTTCCAGGGCGAAGGCCGCCTGGTTCAGCACAACATCTTCCTTGGCGAACTGGATATCCCGGTGCCCAAGCGCCGTGCCGGCGAAGTCGATCTCGACGTGCGCTTCACCTACGACAACAACGGCCTGCTGGAAGCCCAGGTGTACCTGCCGATCAACGGTGAAACCCGTTCGCTGGTGATCGAGAACAACCCCGGCGTGCTGGACAAAGCGCAGATCGCCGAACGCCTGGCTGCGCTGCAGGAGCTCAAGGTGCACCCGCGCGACCAGCAGGCCAATACGCTGCTGCTGGCGCGACTGGAGCGCCTGTACCAGGAACACCTCGGTGATCGCCGTGCCTATATCGCGCAGTTGGCGAACTACTTCCAGCAGGCGCTGGAGAGCCAGGATGACCGCGAGGTTCGCAAGGCCTACACCAGTGTTCTCGAACACCTGGCCCAGTTCGAGCGGGAGGGCTGAGACGTGGATGCCTGGGAAGTATTGGGCCTGGAGGCCGACGCCGACGAGCGGGCGATCAAGCGCGCCTATGCCCGGCTTTTGAAAGTCCACCGCCCCGACGAGGATGCCGAGGCGTTCCAGCGTCTGCGCGAGGCTTACGAGTCGGCGCTGGGCGAGGCGCGTTGGCGGGCGGAACACGAAAGCGAGGAGGACGGCGACGTCGCGCAGCCGCTTCTGGCCGAAGCTGCGGTTGTGCAGGAGCAAGCGCCGCCCCCGGCCTTGCTGCCGGCAACAGAGATTCCGGCGGACTACCACCTCGCTGCGGTACCTGAGCCGGAAATCTCCATGAGCCTGATCCGCCAATGGCTGGAGGAAGGGCGCGAGCGGCAGTTGATGGAGGTGTTGCCTGGGCTGTTGAACAGCGAGGCATTGTTGTCCTTCGACCGGCGCCAGCAATTCGAGGAGCACTTGCTGGAGCTCCTGGAGTACAGCGAGCACTGGTCGCCCGCGCTGTTCGAGCGGATTTCCCGGCTGCTGGGCTGGGACGATGCCCGAGGTCATCTGCCCTGCGAACCCTGGCGCTGGCACCGCTTGCTCGACCGTTGCACGGCCGTGGCCGAGCTCGAAGGCTTGCGCCGCGACCTGGACGGACCGCGGCCGGAGCGTGCACTGTCGTTCGTTTTCAACGATCTCGACGACCTGCATCGACGACGCCTGGCGGACAGCTTCACGGAGAGCGAGTGGCAGCACTGCCTGCGGGTTTCCGATCAGGTGGAGAGCCAGAGCCAGACGCTGTGCGAAAGGCTGGGGCTGGACGTCCAGGAGGGCTGGCGCCGTTGGCTGCCGCGCAGTTTCGGGCCGTTGTTCGTGTACATCTGGTTGATGTACGGCACCGTCATGCTGCTGCAGGACGATCTTTCCAGGTGGCGCTGGACGACTATCGATGTGGTTCTGCGGCTGCTCTTTTCCCTTGTTGGCGGTGCTCTCTGCATTGGGGTGTATTCCGTCCTTTCTCGCTTTGCGACATGGCTGGTATCCGTGGATATCTCGCTGAGCCGAGTACTGTTGCCTGCAGGCTTGTACCGACGTGGTGCTGGCCTGCTGGTCCTGCGCCATGTGCTGCCCGTCGTGGTGCTGGCGGTGGGGGCCGCGTCGATGCTGGCGACCCAGCCGTGGTGGGAGCGCGCGGTGCCGTTCCTGCTGCTGGCGTTCTCGCTGTACCTCACCGATGCGACCCTGCGTGACCGCGTTCCGCGGCCGTGGAGCAGGGTCTACCTGTCGCTGACCCGGCCAACCCAGGAAGCCGGTTGGTAATTGCCATCGAACGAAAAGGAGTTCCGCCCATGTTCCCGCTCGATACCTGGCTCACCTACACCGCCGCCTGCCTGCTGCTGGTGATCTCCCCCGGCCCCGACAACCTCCTGGCCATCGGCCGCGGCCTCAGTCAGGGCCGCCTGGCGGCAATCATCTCCGGCGTGGCGTCCGGCGCCGGCATCCTGTTCCACACCACCACCGCGGCCCTGGGTCTGACCCTGCTGATGCAGACCTCCGCCGTGGCGTTCTGGGTGGTGAAGCTGATCGGTGCTGGCTACCTGCTGTGGCTGGGGATCAAGGTGCTGCGTTCGCGCAACCTGATCAACTTCGCCCCGGCGGCCCGGCAGCCCTTGCGCAGCATTTTCCTGACAGGCTTCCTCTCGGCGGCGCTGAACCCCAAGCCGGGGCTGTTTGTGCTGGCCTTCATCCCGCAGTTCGTCAATCCGCAACTGGGGTCGGTAACCGTGCAGATGTTCGTCTATGGCCTGTGGTTCGCCATGCTGACCGCAGTGGGCTTCGCCCTGATGGGGGTGTTCGCCACCAGCTTGACCAACGCCATCCGCAACCGCCCGCGGGTGGTCAACGGCCTGAATATCGGCGCCGGCGTCACCTTCGTCGCTTCCGGAGTGTCAGTGGTCGCGCTGAGCCAGAAATAACCGCGCCGATCATCATCGGTGCTTTGACTCGGCTTATCCCTGTTTATTATTCTTGACGGCGTTTGGCCCAGGAACTCCTGGGCCAGGCAACGGACAAGAATTCGAATAAAGATCCGGGGTGCGTGCATGACGATCAAGGTACTGGAAGCCCACGAGGTGAACGAACACCGCGTGGCCCTGCCGGGCTGGCAGGAACAGTACACGCAGATGTCCGCCGGGCGCTTCCACGGGCGCCTGGTGCATGCCGAGAGTGCCGATGTCGAACTCTACGAGGAGCGCATGAACCTGCGGGTCGAGCAGGAATTCCATGCGCCGGCGGACGCCCTGGTGTTCAGCTTCGACATGAGCGACAACGCCCTCTACCTGCTCGACGGCCAGACCCGCAACGCCTGGGTGACCCCGGAAAACTACCGGGAAGTCGCCGTGGTGCTGAAACAGCCGGCGGCCTGGAACCGCTCCGCCAGCGAGTTCCACCCCTTGATCCTGCAACCCTTGCGTTCGTCCGGCTGCAGCACCTTCGCCAGTTCGCTGTGCGGGGTGCTGGCGGATGCCGTGCAGGGCCATGTCGACGTGGAGGCGCCCGGGTTCGCCCAGCAGCTTGCCGACGGTTGCTTCCAGTTGCTCGACGAGGCGATGGAGGTGGGCGGCCGTGGCCGCGCCGAGTGCCATGCGCGGCGGGTGGTGGAGCGGGTCAAGGAAGTGGTCAACGACTGCCCGCAGGACAGCTTCGGCGTGCTCGACCTGGCGCAAGCGGCGGGGGTGTCGGTGCGGCATCTGCAGCAGTCGTTCATGCGCTATGCCGACATGCCGCCGACGGTGTGGCTGCGCAACCGCCGGCTGAATGCGGTGCGGCGTGACCTGCTGGCAGCGGATCCGGCGCAGGTGACGGTGGCGGAGGTGGCGATGCGCTGGTCGTTCTGGCATCTGGGGCGGTTTTCCCAGTCGTACCATGGGTTGTTCGGGGAGTATCCGAAGGCGACCTTGAAGCGGGGGTAGGGATCGGGTTTTCTGCCGGTCTTGAGGGCCTCATCGCGGGCAACGCCCGCTCCCACAAGGTTATGCGGCGTTCGCGATCCTTGTGGGAGCGGGCGTTGCCCGCGATGAGGCCATCAGCAACAACCTGTCAGCCCAAAGCCTCCCGCACCCGATACCAGAACATCCCCAACGCCAGCAACGGCGAGCGCAACAGCTTTCCACCCGGGAAGGTCAGGTGCGGCACCGCACTGAACACATCCAGCCCCCGGCTCTGCCCCACGGATATCGCTTCCGCCAGCAGCTTCGCCGTCCAGTGGGTGACATTCAGCCCATGCCCCGAATATCCCTGGGCGAAATACACGTTCGGATGCTGGGCCAGACGGCCAACCTGCGGGAACCGGTTGGCCGTGATGCCGATCATCCCGCCCCACTGGTAGTCGATGCGCACATTGGCCAGTTGCGGAAAGACCTTGAGCATCTTTGGCCGCATATAGGCGCCGATATCCTTCGGATCGGTCCCGGAGTAGTGGCAGGCACCGCCGAACAGCAGGCGCCGGTCCGCCGTCAGACGGTAATAGTCCAGCCCGACCTTCTGGTCGCACAGCGCCAGGTTCCTCGGGATCAACTGCGCCGCCACCTCTTCGGACAACGGCTCGGTGACGATCACGTAGCTGCCCGCCGGCAGTACCTTGCCGGTCAGCCGCGGCTCCAGTTCCTCGAGGTGGGCATTGCAGCCCAGCACCAGGCTATCCGCGCGCACCCGGCCGCGGGCACAGTGCAGCACCACCTGGCTGCCATGCTCGATGCGCAGCACCGGGCTCTGCTCGAAGATCTGCACCCCCAGCCCGCTTGCCGCGCGGGCTTCGCCGGTGACCAGGTCGAGCGGGTGCAGGTGCCCCGAGCCCATGTCGATCAGGCCGCCGGCGTAGCAGTCGCTGGCCACCACCTCACCCATGCGCTCTGGCGTCACCAGCTCGATGGGGTGGGCGTAGCCGGCCGCCGCGAGCTCGTCGCGTTCCTCGCGCAACCCGGCAAACTGCGCCGGGGTGTTGGCCAGTTCGCAGAAGCCCCAGCGCAGGTCGCAGTCGATGCCGAACCTGGCGATGCGTTCGGCGACCAGGGTCACCGAGTCCTCGCCGGCCCGTTGCAGATAGCGCACGCCATCCTCGCCGACATACTTGCCGAAGCCGCTGACATCGTGGCCGATGCCGCGAATCAGTTGGCCGCCGTTGCGCCCGCTGGCGCCCCAGCCGATGCGCCGGGCCTCCAGCAGGACCACGGAGTGGCCGCGCTGGGCCAGCTCCAGGGCGGTGTTGACCCCGGTCAGGCCGCCGCCGACCACGCACACGTCGGCGCGGATCTCGCCGTCGAGCACGGGGTAGGGCTGGCTGTCGCGGGCGCTGGCGGCGTAGTACGACGCGGCATGCTCGGCGTGTGGGTTCATGGAAGGATTCCGGCTCATTGGTTGAACTTGACCTTGCTCCAGCTGCGGGTCATCAGGCGCATGATCTTCGGCGATGGCGCCTTGGAGATGTACAGCTTGTCCAGCACAGCCTGGGGTGGGTAGACCTCGGGGTTGTTCAAGGTCTCAGGCTCGATGAACGGCTTGGAGTCGACGTTGGCGTTGGGGTAGCCGACGTAGTCGCTGATCCCGGCGATCACCTTCGGCTCCATCACGTAGTTGATGAAGGCCAGGGCCTGGTCGGGGTTCTTCGCGTCGGCGGGAATGGCGATCAGGTCGAACCACAGGTTGCTGCCTTCCTTGGGAATGCTGTAGGCGATCTTCACCCCGTTCTTCGCCTCGCGCGCCCGGTTGGCCGCCTGCAGCACGTCGCCGGAGAAGCCGAAGGCCACGCAGATGTCGCCGTTGGCCAGGTCCGAGATGTACTTCGAGGAGTGGAAGTAGGTCACGTAGGGGCGCAGTTCCAGCAGGCGCTGCTCGGCCTTGGCGTAGTCGGCGGCGTTGCTGCTGTTGGGGTCCAGGCCCAGGTAGTTGAGGATGGACGGGATCAGCTCGTCGGCGGAGTCCATGAAGGCCACGCCGCAGGCTTGCAGCTTCTTCAGGTTTTCCGGCTCGTAGAGGGTGGCCCAGGAGTCGATATGGTCGACGCCCAACACGGCCTTGACCTTGTCGACGTTGTAGCCGATGCCGTTGGTGCCCCACAGGTAGGGTACTGAATGACGGTTGCCAGGGTCGTTCTGCTCTAGCAGCTTGAGCAGCGCCGGGTCCATGTGCTTCCAGTTCGGCAGCTTGCTGCGGTCCAGTTCGAGGAACACTCCGGCGTCTACCTGGCGGGTCAGGAAGTGGTTGGACGGCACAACGATGTCATAGCCGCTCTTGCCAGCCAGCAGCTTGCCTTCCAGGGTCTCGTTGGAGTCGAAGACGTCATACACCGGCTTGATCCCGGTGGCGTCCTGGAACCCGGTGAGGGTGTCCGGGGCGATGTAGTCGGTCCAGTTGTAGATACTGACGCTGGGCTGCGCGGCGGCCGCCAGCGGCAGCGCCAGCAAGGCGAAGGGTGCAAGACGTTTCAACAGTTTCATGTCGGCTCCTGTCCATCCATTTTTATTGTGTGCGGCGTGGGTCTCGGCTCAGACGCTGAGCAGCAGGAATTCCCGTTCCCACGAGCTGATCACCCGTTTGAAGTTCTCGTGCTCGGTGCGTTTTACCGCGACGTAGCCCTTGACGAACTTGGCGCCCAGGTACTGCTCCAGCACTTCGCAGTTCTCCATGGCGGCCAGAGCGTCCTCAATGGTGATCGGCAGGCGCAGGTTGCGCCGCTCGTAGGCGCGGCCCTGCACCGGCGCGCTCGGCTCGATCTTCTCGATCATGCCCAGGTAACCGCAGAGCAGGCTGGCGGCGAGGGCCAGGTAAGGGTTGGCGTCGGCGCCGGGCAAGCGGTTTTCCACGCGCATGGCCTGTGGCTCGGACGGCGGCACGCGCAGGCCGGCGGTGCGGTTCTCTTCGCCCCACTCGACGTTGACCGGTGCCGAGGTGTCCGGCAGGAAACGGCGGAACGAGTTGACGTTCGGTGCGAACATCGGCAGTACCTTGGGGATGTACTTCTGCAGGCCGCCGATGTAGTTGAGGAACAGCTCGCTCATGCTGCCGTCTTCGTTGGCGAAGACATTGCGCCCCTCGGCGTCCACCACGCTCTGGTGGATATGCATGGCGCTGCCCGGCTCGTCGGTGATCGGCTTGGCCATGAAGGTCGCCGCCACGTTGTGCTTGAGCGCGGCCTCGCGCATGGTGCGCTTGAACACGGTGATCTGGTCGGCCAGGCTCAGGGCGTCGCCGTGACGGAAGTTGATCTCCATCTGCGCCGGGCCGTCTTCGTGGATCAGCGTGTCGAGGTCCAGGCCCTGGGCTTCGCACCAGTCGTACACGTCTTCGAACAGCGGATCGAATTCGTTGGCCGCGTCGATGGAGAAACTCTGCCGACCGCTTTCCGGGCGGCCCGAGCGGCCGATCGGGGCTTCCAGGGGGAAGTCCGGGTCGCTGCTGCGCTTGGTCAGGTAGAACTCCATTTCCGGCGCGACGATCGGCGTCCAGCCTTTCTGCGCGTAGAGGCGCAGGACGCGCTTGAGTACGTTGCGCGGCGACAGCTCGACGGGGTTGCCGCGCTTGTCGTAGGTGTCATGAATCACCATCGCGGTGGGCTCGATGGCCCAGGGCACCAGGAAGATCGCCTCCGGGTCGGGGCGGCAGAACATGTCGATGTCCGCCTCGTCCAGCAGATCGTAGTAGATGTCGTCGTCGACGAAGTCGCCGGTGACGGTCTGCAACAGCACGCTTTCCGGCAGGCGCATGCCGCCTTCGCCGAGAAACTTGTTGGTGGGGGAAATCTTGCCGCGGGCGATGCCGGTGAGGTCACTGACAATGCATTCGACTTCGGTGATCTGGTGTTGCTTCAGCCAGGTGGCCAGCTGATGCGCGGGGGTGTTCATGCAAACCTCTAGCGGGTTAGTTGGAAGGCACGCGACCGGTGTTGGACCGGTGGGCGCGTACCTAGTCTTGGCCAGAGGTGGGGGCGGGTTCTATCCGTTTTCCGCAGGAATGCCGTTGCCTGGAACGATTGGTCGGTGCTTCAGACGGAGGTGAGGACGGCCAGCAAAAGCGCCAGGTAGGCCCAGCCGAACCAACGATTTGTCGAGAAGGCGAGGTAGGCAAGGGCAGCGAGCAACGACGCAGCAATGAGCCACAGAAACCAGGTGATGTTCGACAGGATCGAGAGCCAGTTCGACGGGCTTGGCTGATTGTCGAACACCTCCCGGAGGCTCTTGTGGTCTCCGGAAACGAGAAAATCGGCGATCGCATTGAGCTTGCATACATTCTCGGCATCCACACCGGTGCTATGGGTGCCGCTGGCGTACTTGACGTTGACGACCGCCCGATCCGCCGCCGAGGCCGCCTGAAATCCGCGAAAACCGGCGGAGCCGATATCCAGTTGCCCATCACCCGGCTGGACGTCCGCCCAATCGGCGATCTGCTCGAAAAAACGTGGTAGCAAGGCGACCACCCAGTCGCCGGCAGCCACCACATTGACCACCTTGATAACGCGGTGGGCATCGAGTAGCGGCTTCCAGTCGTAGTGTTTCGGCACCACGCTGCCAGCAAAGTAGACATTCCCCACCTTCAATGTCTTGTAGTGATGCAGGGCGCTGGCAAGGATATAGGTGCCATTGGAGTGTCCGGCGTAGTCGGGCTTCGCCACGGACGGATAGCGAGCGAGGTTCTCCGTGTATTGGTCCATGAACAGACGTACGTTCTTTTGCCGATCGGCATACAGCACGAAGGGCAGCATGGGGAAATAGCCGTATTTCTGGTTGATCACCAGCTGCTTCGAGCCGTTACTCGCCTGGTTTTCCATGACTTCACGCAGTTCATCGGTCCAATCGCCGAAATCCCGGATGCCATGCATCAGGTAGACGATGCGCGTGATCGAGGTGTCTTCTATCTGGTCGTCGAGCTTGTCTATGTCCTGCTTTTCGAGTGAACCCTGCAAAGCCTTCGCGACCACGTCGCGCCGCTCCTGGTCCTCTGGCGAGGGGCCTCCCCCCAGGGCGCTGGCAATATCACTATGGCCGGTATTTTCCAGGGTCACGAAGAGCGTTCTTTGAGAAACACGCAGATCCATGCTGTCGGCTCGGCTGACGATATCGTCTTGATCACCCAGTAAATGGATGACCTGCGGCAGACGGCGCGGTGGCAGGGTTTCCCGGCAGAGTTCAATCCACTGAACCCGCGAGTCCGCAATGAACGGGGCACCACGTTGCAGACCAAGGAGCAGTTGCCCGCTATGACTGAGGCGGGCCAGGCGTACGCCGAGTGAGAACAGCAGGTACTTGTCGGTGCTCATGTTGCGTGGCGCCGGGTCGATCGACCAACCGCGGTTGATGCTTGCGAGGGAGACGAAGCGGGTGACCTTGCTTGTCCACTCTCGTACTCCGCGTTTGCCGTAGTCCCCGCGGTCGTCCTCCAGGCCGCTGCCCCAGAGGAAGGACTTGCGCAGCAGCATGCCTCCCAGGCTGTGGCCGACCAGCACTATTTCCTCATAGTTGTGCTTGCTGTCGACCTTCTGGATCCTGCGCTCGATGCTATTGGCAATTGCATAGGGGTTGGCGTTGGAAACGGGTCTGGCATCGTACTCGACTATCAACTGATCGGAGCCGGGGAGTGCCTCCCGCGCCAGCTGGATGGCAGGCTGGAAAGAGCGTTTGCCGTTCAAACCGTGGACCAGTACCACCAGCCGTTTGGCGCCTGGTTCGGTGATGAGGGTGATGCGTGTCGGCTGGGGCGTGGCGTACCAGTGCAGCCAGGTCAGGAACAGCAGGAATGTGATGCCGGCGCTTGCTGTCAGCTTCGCCCAGGTCGGAAGGCGCTTGATAACGTCCATGTCGGGCGGTTCCATGATGGCAATACGCCAATTAGCATGGCCGAGCGCTACACGATGTCAAATCGCCGCAAAAGAGCAGTTTCGTTCAAGGTTCGCCAGCTTATGCCCGGCTAGACTCCCGCTTCACGTCATCGATCAGGATTCGCCATGATCACCTGCCACGTCCGCTACCTCATCGACCCCTACCAGCTCCCCGCCTTCGAGGAATACGCCCGTCTGTGGATCCCCCTGGTCCAGCGCCTGGGCGGCCAGCACCACGGCTACTTTCTTCCGGCCGAAGGGGCCAACAACGTCGCTTACTGCCTGTTCAGCTTCCCGGGCCTGGCCGAGTACGAGCAGTACCGCAAGCTCGCCGAGACCGATCCGGAGTGCATGGCGGCGGTGGCCAAGGCCGTGCAGTCGAAATTCATCCTCAGCTACGAGCGGACGTTCCTGCGGCCTGTGCTGGGATGACACGGATCAATGTCCCGGCCCAGGCGGCGGGCTAGGGTAGAACTCCCTCACTCCGTAGCAGGGAGCCCGTCATGGCCAAGCCGTTCCCCGTCAACCCGAAGCACCCCGAACGCATCTGCTGGGGCTGCGACCGCTATTGCGCCGCGTCCGACCTGGCCTGCGGCAACGGCGCCGATCGCACCATGCACCCCGCCGAGATGCTCGGCGAGGACTGGCACGAGCATGGCGACTGGGGACTGGAGGTGACGGGCAAGGTCGCCAGCGACAAACAGCCGGCCGCCTGACTTCAGCTCGTGTGCTCCTGCCCGCCAATGGCCAGCGCCGCGCGGATCAGCGCCAGGTGGGTGAGGCCCTGGGGCAGGTTGCACAGGTAATTGCCGTTCTGCGGATCAATCATCTCCGCATAGATCCCGACCCCATGAGCCAGACCCTGGATGGCCGCCTCGAAGGCCAGCGTCGCCTGCTCGCGCTGGCCCAGCAGGGCGCGGGCCTCGATCAGCCAGAAGGTGCAGGCGAGGAAGCAGCCTTCTTCGCGATCGACCTCGCTATAGCGGTAATGGAAGGCGCCACGGCCCAGCTCGCGCTGGATGGCGTCGAGGGTGAGGCTCAGGCGCTCCTTGCTCGGGTAGCCGAAGTGCAGGGCCAGGGCTACGGAAGCGTCCAGTTGCTCGCTGCCGGGATAGAACTGATAGGCCTGCAGCGTTTCGCTCCAGCAGTGCTTCTCGATCCAGTCGTGGATGCGCTGGCGCTCGCGGTCCCAGCGTTCTCGGCAGGTGGTCGGCAGGTGCCCGTCGTCGGCCAGTTCCACCGCCCGGCTTAGCGCCTGCCAGCAGGCGATCTTGGACAGGGTGTAATGCTGTTCTTCAGGCAGCTCCCAGATCCCCGAGTCCGGTTTGCGCCAGCGGTCAGCGCACTGGTCGGCGATGCCGGAGAGGATCCGCGCGCTGACCGAATCGAGGATATTGCCGCAGTCGATGAAGCAACGTGCGGTCTGGAAGATATCGCCGAAGATGCCGTGCTGGATCTGGCTCACCGCGTCATTGCCGATCTGCGGCGGCGAGTTCTTGTAGCCGGGCAGGTGCACCGGGCGGGTGCCCTTGGCGATATCGCCTTCGAGGGTAAAGAGCACCTGCGGGCCGTGCTCGCCAAGGCGATGGAGCAGCCAGGTAAAGGCCGCCTTGGCTTCCAGTTCGGCGCCGATACCCAGAAACGCCTCGATGGTGTAGCCGGCATCGCGCACCCAGGCGAAGCGATAGTCCCAGTTCTTCGGCCCGCCGATACGCTCTGGCAGGGAGGTGGTGGCTGCAGCCATGATCGAGCCAGTGGACGAGGACAGCAGCAGCTTCAGGGCCAGGGCGCTGCGGATCACCAGAGGCTTGTAGACGCCTTCGTAGCTCAGGCCGTCGCTCCATTGCAGCCATTCGCGGTGGGAGCCGTCGATGCGTGCGTCGATCAGCTCCAGGGGCGGCACTACCAGCGGCTCGTCGCGACCACAGATGATCGCCAGCACGGTTTTTTCCCCGGCCCTGAGGCTCAGACGGGCGCGCAGGCCGAGGTCGTCCTTGCGTTCGACGTCGAGCAGGGTTTCGTCGTAACGCACCAGACCGAGGATATGCCCGGCGTGGAAGACCCGGCCGTTGTGGTTGGGGGCGAGAAAGGGGCTGACGGTGTCGGCCTGGGTGCCGAAGTCGATGCGGATGGCGAAGTCCACCTGGCCTTCGAGCACTTCGATGCGCCGTGCCAGTTCACCCCAGGGCAGACGCCCGGCGGGGCCGCTGTTGAGGGATTCGGTGAGGCGAGCGCGGCCGGTATTGCTGATGAACAGGGTTTCCAGGACGTTGCTGCCGGGCAGGTAGTGGCGTTCGACGCGGTAATCGCCGTCGGGGGTGATGGCGAAGCGGCCGCCTTCATGGGGCGAGAGCAGGCGGTCGAACAGCGGCGGGGAGTCCATGTGTGGCACGCACCACCAGTCCACCGAGCCATCCCAGCCTACCAGGGCCACCGAGCGCCCGTCGCCGAGGGCGGCATAGCCTTCCAGGGGCAGCCAGCCGCCGGCGTCCCGTTGCGGGGTACCGAGCTGGTAGCCGTTCATCACGCTGTCGTCCACGGGGAGTGTCTCCGAAATGCAAGGGGTCATTCGGAGAGATTCGTGGGGGAGGGGTTTGGTTCCGGGAGGTGTGGTGTTGCTGAGGGCCTCATCGCTGGCAAGCCAGCGATGAGGCCCTCAAGATCACTACAGAATCAGGCCCTGGCCGCCCTGGCCGCATGCAGCTTCTTGTAGCTCTCGATCAAGCGCAGGTGCCGGTCCAGGCCTTCAAGCTTCATGCTGGTCGGGGTCAGCCCATGGAAGCGCACGCTGCCGTCAACCGAGCCCAGCACCGCCTCCATCCGCGCATCACCGAACATGCGGCGGAAGTTGATCTCGTAGTCGGCCATCTCCAGGTCGCTGTCCAGCTCCACTTCCAGCACCACGTTCAGCGCCTGGTAGAACAGCCCGCGCTCGACGGTGTTGTCGTTGTACTGCAGGAACATCTCTACCAGTTCCTTGGCGTCGTCGAACTTCTTCAACGCCACCTGAATCAGGATCTTCAGTTCCAGCACGGTCAGTTGGCCCCACACTGTGTTGTCGTCGAACTCGATGCCGATCAGGGTCTTGATCTCGGTGTATTCGTCCAGTTCGGACTCCAGCAGGCGCTCCAGCAGGCTTTCCAGCTCGTCGTCATCCAGACGGTGCAGGTTGAGGATGTCCTCGCGGAAGAACAGGGCCTTGTTGGTGTTATCCCAGATCAGGTCGTCCACCGGGTAGATTTCCGAGTATCCCGGCACCAGGATGCGGCAGGCTGCGGCGCCGAGGTGGTCGTAGGTGGCCATGTAGACCTCCTTGCCCATGCCTTCGAGGATGCCGAACAAGGTCGCGGCTTCGTCGGCGTTGGAGTCCTCGCCCTGGCCGGAGAAGTCCCACTCGACGAACTCGAAGTCGGATTTGGCACTGAAGAAGCGCCACGACACCACGCCGCTGGAGTCGATGAAGTGCTCGACGAAGTTGTTCGGCTCCATCAGCGCATGGCTTTCGAAGGTCGGCTGCGGCAGGTCGTTGAGGCCTTCGAAGCTGCGGCCCTGGAGCAGTTCGGTGAGGCTGCGCTCCAGCGCCACCTCGAAGCTCGGGTGGGCGCCGAAGGAGGCGAACACGCCGCCGGTGCGCGGGTTCATCAGGGTCACGCACATCACCGGGAATTCACCGCCCAGCGAGGCGTCCTTGACCAGTACCGGGAAGCCTTGTTCTTCCAGGCCCTGAATACCGGCGACGATGCCCGGGTACTTGGCCAGCACCTCCTGCGGCACATCCGGCAGGGCCAGTTCGCCTTCGAGAATCTCCCGCTTCACCGCGCGCTCGAAGATCTCCGACAGGCACTGCACCTGGGCTTCCACCAGGGTGTTGCCGGCGCTCATGCCGTTGCTCAGGTACAGGTTCTCGATCAGGTTGGACGGGAAGTACACCGTCTCGCCGTCGGAGTGGCGCACATAGGGCAGGCAGCAGATGCCGCGCTCGATATTGCCCGAGTTGGTGTCGTACAGGTGCGAGCCGAGCAGCTCGCCGTCCGGGTTGTAGATGGCCAGGCAATGCTCGTCGAGGATCTCCTTGGGCAGGGCGTCCTTGCGCCCCGGCTTGAACCAGCGCTCGTTCGGGTAGTGGACGAACCCGGCGTTGGCGATCTCCTCGCCCCAGAACTGGTCGTTGTAGAAGAAGTTGCAGTTCAACCGCTCGATGAATTCACCCAGGGCCGAGGCCAGCGCGCTTTCCTTGCTCGAGCCCTTGCCGTTGGTGAAGCACAGCGGCGACTGCGCGTCGCGGATATGCAGGGACCAGACGTTGGGCACGATATTGCGCCAGGAGGCGATCTCGATCTTCATCCCCAGGTCGGCGAGGATCTGCGACATGTTGGCGATGGTCTCTTCCAGCGGCAGGTCCTTGCCCGGGATGACCGTGCGGGTCTGCCCGTCGAGGCCCGGCATCAGCAGGGCCTGGGCGTCAGCGTCGAGGTTTTCCACTTCCTCGATGATGAACTCGGGGCCGGTCTGCACCACCTTCTTCACCGTGCAGCGGTCAATGGAGCGCAGGATGCCCTGGCGGTCCTTTTCGCAGATGTCCGCCGGCAGCTCGACCTGGATCTTGAAGATCTGGTTGTAGCGGTTTTCCGGGTCGACGATGTTGTTCTGCGACAGGCGGATATTGTCGGTGGGGATGTCGCGGGTCTGGCAGTAAAGCTTGACGAAATAGGCCGCGCACAGTGCCGAGGACGCCAGGAAGTAGTCGAACGGTCCCGGTGCCGAACCGTCGCCCTTGTAGCGGATGGGCTGGTCGGCAATCACCGTGAAGTCGTCGAATCTGGCTTCGAGGCGAAGGTTGTCGAGAAAGTTGACCTTGATTTCCATGGGGGTACCGTAGCGGGCGAAACGAAATTGGCGGCCATTATCCGGTTTTTCACCGGGAAGTCTTGTCCTTTCGCCCGCCGGCAGAGGGCCGGCTAGGGGGTGACGGGCGGCAGTTGGCGCACCCGCTTGGCCACCAGCAACGGCGAGTCGTCGCTGGCGCGCGGCGCCGGCAGGTAGGAGGTCGAATACTCGAAGCGGCCGTCACAGGACTCGACGAACCAGGTCGCGCCGCGGCGGCCATTCTGCCCGTTGCTTTCCAGATAGGATTTCAGCCGGGTGATGCAACCTTCCTTGAAGTCCTTGCTGATCAGCGTGCGCCACTGTTCGTCAACGGGGTCGGCGGCATTGGCCTGGGAAAACGCCAGCAGGACGGCGGCGAGGGGCGGGGCGAGGTACTTCATGTCGGGCATCCATGCGAACGAAGGCTCGACTATAAAGGAAAACGCTTCTGCTTCTCAGCCAGTTTTCGTGTTTCCTCATCGAGCAGACCGCGCAAAGTGGCGAGAAACGGCGTGGCGTCGGTGTAGCGCCGGCCGTAGTCGAGGTTGAAGGCGTAGTCGAAATCCGCCGGGTTGGCGCCCTGGGTGTGCTGGAGGAGGGTTTCCAGCTTGTCCAGGGCCTTTACCGCCTGGGCTTCCGGTGTGATGGCGGCCTGGTATTCGTCGAACAGGGCAAGGAGGCTGGCCTGCATCGCCGGTTCCAGGGTGGCGCTGATGGTCTGCAGGTCCCGGCGTTCGTTGTCGTCCTTGTTGCCGTGGGCCTGGGCCTCCACGGCCGGGATATCGCCGGCCAGGGCCTCGCCCAGGTCATGCACCAGGCACAGCTTGAGCACCTTGGCGATGTCGAGCGGCCCGAGGTCTTCCTCGAACACCAGCGCCAGCAGGGCCAGGCGCCAGCTGTGCTCGGCGGTGCTTTCCTGCCGGCCGGTGGAGGTATGGGCGCTGCGCAGTACGCTTTTCAGGCGTTCGGCTTCGCGCAGGAAGGCGAGTTTGCCGTGGATATGCTGGAGGTTCATGAGGGATGGCCTGTGTTGTCTGGTTCACCGGGCATCTTGCGCAGGCGCTGGTCGGGCGTCCACGTATGAAATATGCGTGGGCGCTCGGAGAGTCTCGACCATCCGTGCCGCCGAACCATCCGACAGGGTGATGCGGGTCCAGCGGCACTGGCTGTGGTGGATCGGTATCAGCAGCGAGCCATTGGCCCCGCTGGCGAACTCCAGTGCCGGCGGCGCCAGGCCGTCGCGCCAGCCGAGACCGTCCAGGCGCGCTTCCTGGCTGGCGATGGCCTCGGTGACGAAGGGCCACAGCGAACGCCCCAGCAATTCCCCCAGCGGCAGGCTGAACTCCGCGGCCCGCGACGGGGAACAGGCGAGCAGGCGGTGGCTGAGGTCGCAGACCAGGTGCACCGGTTGCCCGCTGCCGCTGACCAGCCGCGCCAAGGCCTGGTCGGCGGCACTGTCGAGGCGGGCTCGCAGCAGGGCCTCGATGCGCTCGCGTTGCTCGGGCTCGGGGTCCTGGATGCCGGATTCCCAGCGCGAGATGGTCGGCTGGGACACCTTGAACAGCTCGGCGGCATGGCTCTGCTTGACCCGGTGCAGCAGGCGCCAGCGCTTGAGCAGGGGGCCGAGAGGCGTTTGATCGAGGGACGGGGTGGTCATGGGCGAAGTGTCTGGGCGGAGTGCGTGTCAGCATAGTCGAAGCGATCCTCAGGAAGGGATACCTGTTGTCCGATACAGGCCGGGGATTGCCGGTTTCAAGATTATGGTTGTATCGTGCAACCTTTCCTCAGGAGCCACGCCGATGAGCATCGATCCCATGCTGGTTGAACAGATCCGCCGCGCATCCCGCACCATGGTCCGTGAGCTGGGCTTCATGCAGCCGACACTGGCCGGTACTGCTTACTCGGCATCGGCCGTGCATGCCCTGATGGAAATTGCTGGCCGCGAAACGATGACCGCCGCCGAACTGGTTCAGGTGCTGGGGTTGGAGAAGTCCAGCGTCAGCCGCATGCTGGCCAAACTGCTCCAGGCCGGTGAAATTGCCGAAGGTGCCGCCGGTCGTGATGCCCGCAGCAAGTCACTCGGCCTGACCGCCAAGGGGCTGCGCACGGTGGCGCAGATCCATGCCTTCGGCCAGCGCCAGGTCACCACGGCCCTGGCGTCGCTGACTCTTGCCCAGCAGCAGGGCGTCGCCCAAGGGCTGGCGGCCTATGCCGGGGCCCTGCAGGCGTTGCACTCAGGCGATGCCACCCGCCCGGCGTCGGACGTGGCTATCCGCTTCGGCTACCGCCCTGGCCTGGTGGGGCGGGTCGCGGAAATGCACGGGGCCTTCTATGCCCGTCATTCCGGCTTCGGTCAGTTCTTCGAAAGCCAGGTGGCCAGCGGCGTGGCGGAATTCGCCGGACGCCTCGAAAAGCCTCGCAACGGCATCTGGAGCGCAGTGCATGGCGAGCGCATCGTTGGCTCGCTGGCGATCGACGGCGAGGACCTGGGCGACAACCAGGCCCATCTGCGCTGGTTCATCCTCGACGATGCCTGTCGTGGGCGTGGCGTTGGCCGGCGTCTGCTTGAGCAGGCCCTGGCATTCTGCGACGAGCGAGGATTCGCTGCCGTGCAGTTGTGGACGTTCAAGGGCCTGGACGCCGCGCGGCGCCTGTATGAATTCTGCGGTTTCGAGCTGGCGTGCGAGCAACCCGGTAGCCAGTGGGGGCGCGAGGTCATCGAGCAGCAGTTCACTCGACGTCCGGGCCTGCGTCCTCCAGCCTGAGCAACACCTCGCGCAGCGCTCTCTGGAACAGTGGATGGCAATCGTCGAACGGCAGTTGATCCAGTGGCGCCCAGAAGAAGTCGAAGATATGCCCGTTGTCGTCCTCGGTCTGGTGCGACCAGTGCTCCGGCAGGGCCAGGTCGGTGGCGCAGAGATGGAACGACCAGACCTGGCCGCGATGGCCGGCCTTCCAGCAGCCGAGGTCGTGCAGCACCCTGGCCGGAGCGATGCCCGATTCTTCCTTGAGCTCGCGCAGCGCGGCCTGCGCCGGGGATTCGCCGGCTTCGATGGTACCCTTGACCAGTTGCACGTCGCCGCGCGGATGACGGAACAGCAGCAGGCGTCGCGCGTCGTCGAGCAGGACGACGCAGGCTTTGTTCGGGGGCACGTAGGGAATTCCTTTTCAGATATGGGCGGGGATTTTGCCAGATTTGCCGCTAGAATCCCCGTTTTCCGCTTCACCAGACAGGAGTCTCCCCGTGCGGGCTTCCACCCTCCCGCGAACCCTGGTTCGCCTGCTTGCCTGCGGCCTTGCCGCGCTCGCGCCACTGCATGCCGTCGCCACCGAAACCCGCGGCGAACTGGACAGCGCGCATTTCCAGGGCCTGCCCCGTACTACCTACCCGCTGGAGAACTTCTCCGAGCGTTACCGCGCCACCCTGGAAATCAGCGACGAGGACGAGGTGTTTCGCCCCGGTATCATCCGCGTCTACGACAAGCAGGGGGACGTGCCGTTGATCCAGGTGAGCTCCGAGGAACTGGTGCTGGACCAGCAGCCTGGCTCCGAGGAAGTGCGCGCCAATATCCACGAGCTGCCCTACGGCGAACAGAGCGTGGTGGTCTACCAGGACTTCAACCTCGATGGCATCAAGGACCTGGCCTTGATGGACGGCCAGTTCAGTTGCTATCACGGGCCGTCCTACCAGGTCTTCCTCGGCACTGCGGACGGTTTGCGCCACAGCGCATCCTTCACCGAACTGGCCCAGCAGTACTGCGGTCTGTTCTCGGTGGACGAGAAGGCCCGGGAGATCAACGTCTTCACCAAGGACGGCTGCTGCTGGCACGAGTCCAGCACCTACACCCTGGAAAACGGCGAGCCGGTGCTGAAGAGTCGCGCCGCCATTGGCCAGAACGACCCCTCCGGGCTGGTGGTCGAGACCCTCAGTGAAAACCGCGACGGCAAGCTGGTCAGCAGCACCCGGCGCTACTGGAATGCGGACAACGCGCCGCAGGTGTTGCTGTCGTTCCGCCTGGCCCCGGCGGGCAAGCGTATCGTCCTGTTCAAGAGCCCGAACGACGACAAGCCGGCCTACGTCGCCCTGGACAAGAGCGACGAGGCGGTCCTGCTGTATCCGGAAAACGACGGCGAGCGCATCGACTACGATGCGGCTGCCCGACAGTTGCGCTTCGTCCGCGGCGACACGACCTATCGCATCCTCGGTGATGCCCAAGGCAAGCCGGTGAAGATGCAGGTCGAGGCGCGCGGCAAGGTCACCGACCTGAAACTGCAGCCGGGTGGCGTCGAGGGTTCCCTCGACGCGGTGGCCGGCCTGCTTCAGTAGGCATACCGCAACGTCGTCATGAAATTCCGCGGCGCGCCATACAATCCCGCGGCCGTGGTGGTCAGGTACTCCCGGTCGAACAGGTTGTTGACGTTGACCGTTGCCGACAACGCCGGGGTGATCTGGTAGCGCGCCATCAGGTTGGTGATCGCATAACTGCTCTGGGTGGTGGCGTAGCTCAGGGCGTAGCCGGCTTCGCTCTGCCAGTTGACCCCGCCACCGACGGTCAGCTTGTCCCACTCGCCAGGCAGGTGGTAGGTGGTGAAGATCTTCGCGCTGTTGCGCGGGATCTCGGTGACGATGCGCTTGTCATCCGAGTCGAAGCTGACGCTGTAGGAGTAGCCGCCGCTGACCTGCCAGCCCTCGGCGAGCTCGCCATTGACCTCGAATTCCACACCCTCGCTGCTGGTCCCGCTTTCCGCCTTGTAGGCCTGGAAACCGCTGGGTTGCAGGTTCTTGCCATCGGCCACGGCGAGGTTGTCCTGCTCGACGCGGAACACGGCCAGGCTGGTGTTCAGACGGTCGTCGAGAAAGCCGGCCTTGATCCCGATCTCGTAGCCGGTGCCTTCCTGCGGGTCCAGCGGGGTGCCGTTGACGTCGCGAATGTTGCTGCCCTGCGGGTTGAAGATCTGCGTGTAGCTGGCGTAGGCGGTCCAGGTGTCATCGAGGTCGTAGACCAGGCCGGCGAGGTGTTGAACGAGCGCTTGAAGTCGGTACGGTCGCCGTTGGTGGTGAACAGCGGGAAGCCGGTGCGCATCGGCGCGTTGCTGTTGGTGATCTGGTGGCTGAAGCCGGCGGTGAGCAGGGTGTCCTCGTCCAGATCCAGCTCGCCGATGCCATAGAGGGTGGTGAGGTGCTGGTTGAAGCGGTCGATCCAGGCGTGCTGGTCCTTCTGCTCGGCGACGAAGCGCGCACGCACGTTGCCGGCCTCGTTCAGCGCGCCACCGACGTCCAGGCTCAGGCCGTAGCGGTCCCAACTGCCGGCTTCGGCGCTGATCAGCACCTGCGGTTCGACGGTGGGGCGCTTGCGGATCAGGTTGATGGTGGCCGAGGGGTTGCCCAGGCCACTGATCAGGCCGGTGGCCCCGCGCACCACTTCGACGCGGTCGTACATTGCGGTGTTTTGCGTGTAGTTGTCCATGCGCGACGAGGTCGGCACGCCGTCGATCTCGAAGTTGCTGATGGCGAAGCCGCGGGACAGATACGCGGTGCTGTCGGCGCCGAGGCTTTCGCGGACCACGGTGATGCCGGTGGTGGCATCGAGGGCGTCGGTGAGGTTGTCGAGCTTCTGGTCTTCCAGGCGCTGGCGGGTCAGCACGGTGATCGACTGCGGGGTTTCCTTGAGCGACAGGTTGAGTCGGGTCGAGCTGCTCGACGACTCGGTGGTGTAGGAGCCGGAGCCTTCGGTGGTGGAGCCCGGGGCCTTGCCGGAAATGCTCAGGGCAGTGAGTTCCAGGGCGCCGTCGCCGGCGGCGCGGGGCATGAGCACGTAGCTGCCATTGGTTTCGCGGCGGGCCTGCAGGCCGCTGCCTTCGAGCAGGCGGACGAGGCCGTCGTCCACCGAGTACTCGCCGTGCAGGCCGGGAGACATCAGGCCCTGGGTTTGCTCGCTGGGGAAGGAGAAGGTCACCCCGGCGCGGGCGGCGAACTGGCTGAGGGCGACACCCAGCGGGCCCGGGGCGATATCGAAGCGGGCCGTTTGCGTCTGCGCGACGGCCAGGCTCGGCAGCGCAATCACGGGGCTGGCAAGCAGCCCCAACAGGGCCAGGTGCACGGCACGGGCCAGGGGGCTCGCCGCTTGGGTGACAGAACGGGACATGCGGATTTCCTTCGGTTGGCGTGGCAAACGTGCGGCAGTGATCGCCGCTTCAGTGCTTGGCCGGATGAGAATGAAAATCGGCAACCCCTCGGGGAGAAGTTTTTTCACGCGGCGTCGATGCGCACCCAGTAGCGGGTCAGGGACTGCACGCGCACGGGCAGGGCGGTGGCGAGGTTCTGTAGCACTGTGTCGGTGTCGTCGAGGCGCAAGGCACCGGTCACGCGCAGGTTGGCCACGGCGTTGCTGCAGGCCAGGTAGCCGGGCCGGTAGCGTGCCAGTTCGTCCACCACGCGGCGTAGCGGCCAGTCCAGGGCCATGAGCATGCCGCGGGTCCAGGCGTCGCTACTGTCGTCCAGGGCGCGGGCCGGGGTGATGCTGCGTGCGTCGAAGCTGGCCTGCTGGCCGGCGTCGAGGCGCAGCACGGTGCCGGGGTTGGCGGCGGCGCGCAGTTCCACGGCGTGCTCGAATACCTGCACGTCGCTGCGATCGTCGTGGCTGTAGACGCTGAAACGGGTGCCGAGGGCGCGCACGCTGCCTTGTCCGGTATGCACCAGCAACGGCCTGCGGGCGGGGTCGCTGGCGGTCTGCAACAGCAGTTCACCGTGGTGCAGGCGGATTTCACGTAGCTGGTTGCCGTAGTGCACGTCCACCGCGCTGTCGGTGTTGAGGTTCATCTGGCTGCCGTCGGCCAGTTGCAACTGGCGCCGTTCGCCCTTGGCCGTGCGGTACTGGGCCATGCGCGCCGACAATGGCTCCACCGCCAGCAGGCTGGCGCCCCCGGCGCCGGTCATCAGCAGCAGGCCGAGGACCTTGTTCACTGCACGGCGTCGGGCGCGGACATCGGCCAGGGCGGGCAGGGCGGTGTCCGGGGAGAGCAGGGCCATGCGCTGTTGCAGTTGCTCCACCTGGGTCCAGGCCTCGGCGTGGCGCACATCCTGCGCCAGCCAGAGGCGCCATGCCTTGCGTTCGTCCTCGCAGGTCGGATCGGCGCTCAGGTTGACGTACCAGGTGGCGGCGGCTTGCAGCACTTCGCGATCGAGCATGGCGTCAGGCCTGGGCCAACAGCAGGCAATGGGTGATGGCGCGGACCATGTGCTTTTTCACCGTGGTCACCGAGACCCCGAGGCGCTCGCCCACGGCCACGTAGCTCAGGCCTTCCAGTTGCACCGCGAGGAAGATCTCGCGGGTGCGTTCGCCGAGCTCGTCGAGCATGGCGTCGATGGCGGTCAGGGTTTCGATGATCAGCAGGCGGGTTTCCGGGGAGATGTCCACGGCTTCCGGGCGCAGGGCCAGGGCATCGAGGTAGGCCTGTTCCACGGCGTTGCGGCGGAAGCGATCGATCATCAGGGCGCGGGCGATGGCGCTGAGGTAGGTGCGCGGCTCGCGGATGGCGTCGACATTGCGTGCGGCGAGGACGCGGACGAAGGTGTCCTGGGCCAGGTCCGCGGCATCGCTGGAGTTGCCCAGGCGCGTGCGCAGCCAGTGGGTCAGCCAGCCGTTGTGTTGCTGGAAGAGGTGGTGCAGGGCGGTGGGGTCGGATGGGGACATGGGCGTGGATGAGGTATTGAGAATAATTCTCTGTATTGTTGGCTCACGTAGAGGGAGATAACAAGATGTCGGGCTTTCGGGCCTCATCGTGTGGGGAGGTGTTGTGTATGGCACTAAACGAAATGAGGAGGGAAGAAACGGGGGGAAGTGGGAGAAGGCAGGAACGACGGGGGTTATAGGGCTGCCAGGTCAAAAAAAACGAGGCCAAATAGGCGCTAAGCAGAAAATCCCGACTTTGATCCAAAGAGCCCGAATTTAGCGGGCTCTTTGGCATTCGGGTTTCAGATCATCCAGCCGCCGGCCCAAACCACCCGGCCGATGATGTGGAGCGACCCCAGTTGATCTGGAGGAACGACCATAGGGTCATAAGCGGTATTTGCGCTGATTATCTTCACGCTACCGTCATAGAGGCGTTGCACGCGTTTGGCGTACAGAAGGTCATCGAGGCGTATGACGTAGAATGCTTCGCCCTGTAAGACGTTGCGGCTGAGGTCGACCATCACGGTATCGCCGTCGCCCAAGATTGGCTCGTTCGAGTCTCCGTCCACCCGCACCGCCGCCAGCATCTCTGGGACAAGTCCTTTCTTACGCAGGCTATAGCGCGTGAAAGCGAGCTTGGTCAGCACCTTGGCGCCTTCGGTCCACGCTCCATATCCTTGGCTGATATGAGCGTCATATAGCGGAACATAGGCATAAACGTCGTCGCCTGCTGGTGCATCGGCGGCGACCTGGCGATGCCTTCCTGTCACAAGCCATTCAATATCAGCTTCTACGGCTTGCGCAATCGCGAGCAGGCGAGAAACCTTGGGTTCACTCTCGCCGTTTAGGTACGACTCCAGGGTGCTCCTGGGGATTCCCGCCCTACGAGAAAGCTCCTCACCACTCCCCGCTATGCCTGCACAGGTCCTGATGCGCTCTCCCAAGGCCCTGGCGAACGCTTGGCTATCTATATCGGACATTTCGTTTTCCAGTGGAGGGAAAGCGAAATGCCGTTTGTCAGGCAATCCGAAATTTCGCTTTCCGAAAAACTGTTGGTAAATCAGTGGCTTGCGTCATTTTCCGGCAAGTAAATGCCAAAAACCGAAAGCGAATCTTCCGTTTTCTGTTGTGCGACCTTCCGAAAACGGCTAGCTTATTCACAAGGGAACGTTAGAACCCCTAAAAAAACCACCTTTTTCAGTGGCCACGGATACAGAAAATGAAACCAGCTAACGGAATTCCGAAGGATCCTGCTTTGCGTTGGGAGTGGCTCAAGTTCCAGCTCCGTGCACACGGCACCTCGCTGTCTGCGCTTGCTCGGAAACTGGGAGTTGAACGCAACGCTCTCCACAACGTGAAGCGCGGTCCTTACCCAAGGATGGAAACGGCCATTGCCAAAGCTATCGACCTCAAGCCTGAGCAGATTTGGCCGGAGCGCTGGAACAGTGACGGAACCCCAAACCGACAGCGAAGCACGCGCAGCGGGTCGCCTTCGGAAAACGGCTAGAAGTCTAACGCTTATTACCAAGAACACATAACAGGTTCGGATAGATGAACAATCAACTTGGCTATTTTACAGCTCGCGAGCTAGCGGGATTGCCAGGCATGCCCGGAACCGAAAGGGCAATCCAAATTCGAGGGAAAGCTGAATGGCAAGGCCGCAAGCGTGCGGGCTCCAAAGCGGTAGAGTATTGCCTCACGGATCTGCCGGCAGAAACACAAACGGCAATTCTCGCAAAGTTCTTGGATGACTCGGCAGTCGCTGCGCCAGTCTTGGCGAGTGCGGAAGACGAGGCCAAGTACACGCGCCTCAACCAAAAACAACGCTCTGTGATGCTGGCACGGCTGGCATTTTGCCGGGAGATTGAACGCCTTACGGAGTTCACGTCTCAGAAAGCCGCAATTGATACTTTGGTAAAACACGCTCAAGACGGACAGCTTTCGCAATATTTGCAGGAAAGAATCGAGCTTGCTAACGATCGGAAGACGGACGGTCGAGGTTTGTCCGAGCGAACGCTAAAGCGTTGGTTGTCGGCTTGGCGTGCTGCGGATAAGAATGAAACGGCGCTCGCCCCATTGCGCCAACGAGCGAGTTTGGATATCCCAGAATGGGTACCAGCATTTCTACGTTGTTATCAGCGACCGACCAAGCCTAGTGTTGCTGCCAGCTATGCGGAGTTTTCTGATAAATGGGATGGGGTTGCTCCCAGTATCCATGCTGTACAGCGTTTTTTAAAAAAAATGTCGCCGGAGGCTTTGAACGTTGGCCGGATGAGTTCTCAAGAACTCAAAGCGCTACAACCATTTCGTCGACGCTCTACTAAAAATCTTCTTCCAGGGGATGTATACACAGCCGACGGTCACAAATTTGATGCCGAGGTGATCAATCCGATTACTGGAAAGCCTTATCGTCCAGAAATCACGACGGTACTTGATGTGGCCACACGGAGAGTAGTTGGTGTTTCAGTGGGTGAGGCTGAGTCGGCCATTGGTGTCCTAGACGCGCTTCGGGATGCAATTCGAGAATGCATGTTCTCAATCTTCTATGTCGACAACGGAGCAGGTTTCACCAATACGGCTGTACGTGAGGTTGTGGACCGTTTGGGCGGAACAATAACCCACTCTTTGCCATACAACAGCCAAGCCCGAGGACTATCAGAGCGGGGCCATCAGACTATATGGGTTCGTGCTGCGAAGAAGCTCACCTCCTATATCGGTTCAGACATGGATAAACATGCGGGCACGAAGGTTCATCGCATCGGGCGGAGCCAGCTCCGGCAGTCTGGGAAGACTCAACTAATCCCTGAGTTCAGTGTATTCATGTCGGGTATCGAGCAGGAAGTGGAAATTTATAACAGCACTCCCCATCGAGGACTAGACAAGGTTCGCGACCCACAAAATTTGCAGTTGAGGCATATGACGCCAAACGAAGCCTGGGAGAAAGCAATCTCCGAAGGTTGGGAGCCTATGCATGCGTCTGTTGAAGTGATCGAGTCACTGATGCGCCCCCAAGTCATACGTACTACTCGGCGAGGAGAAATCGCGTGGGCCGGAAGTAATTATTTCATGGCAGATCTAACAGCCTTTCATGGACAAGAAATACGCATTGCATACGACGTTAGAGATTCTAGCAAGGTCTGGGCATACACCTTTGACGGTGAGCTGATCGGCCCTGCAATGCTCGATGGGAATAGTACCGACTACATGCCTAGAACCATGGTGGAGCAGGCACGCGATAAGCGGGAAAAAGGCCAGTTCAAACGAGCACGGGATAAGTTGGAAACACTGACAGGGCACCGAGTCGAAATGATTGCTCCCACGTCTGCCCCGTCGGCGCACCTGAGCGAAGGTGAGCGAGCCGCAGCATTGGGGTATGCAGAAGACATGCAACTCCGACAAGACGCCTTCGACATTCCAAGAACCGACGTAGCGCGCTACGAGTTGTGGACTGAGTTAGATCAGAGGCAGTCGGCGGGAGAGACCTTGAATGCTGATCAGGCTCGCTGGTGGAAAGCCTACTCGACCCATCCTGACCTGATTTATCAGCGTGATCTGATGGAAGGATTTGAAAAGCACGCGGGCTGATTGCCAGCCCGCGTTTGTACTGCCGGCGTGCGCCAACACGCCGATTTACAGGAGTAAGCGAAGTGAGTGTAACTAAAGTCGTTGCGTTAACCAATGTTGGTTTGCTGGGTGGGGCCTTGCAGCGTGCTCAGGCACGCCCCGCAGGAATGCCCGGGGTGGTAGTGATGTACGGCCCAAGTGGGCTGGGTAAAAGTGTTGCAGCAGCCTACGCAGCAAACGCTCACCAGGCTTACTACGTCGAATGCCGGGATACTTGGACCAAGAAAGCATTCTTGCTAGCCGTTCTGAAAGAGATGGGTGTCATGCCCGGGCGCACACTCAGCGAAATGCTGGATCAGATCGCTGAACAGCTATCGCGATCAATGCGTCCGCTTATCGTCGACGACGTGCAGTACATGCTCGATAAGTCTATCGCCAACGTGTTGACCGACCTGTACAACGCGAGCCAAGGGACCATCGTCCTGATCGGCGAAGAGCGCGTCCCTACCTCGTTGGTCAAACTTGAGCGCCTCCACAACCGGGTGCTCGAATGGGTACCAGCGCAGCCCGCAACCGTCGCGGATCTTCGCAAATTCGCAGGTGCGAACTACCCGCAACTACATATCGCGGACGATCTTCTGGAAGAGCTGACCCGTGTTACTCACGGTTGTCTGCGCCGTGCCGCCGTCAACTTGCATCGGGTGCAGGGCGAAGCCTCGGCAAACATGATTGATCGCGTAGACCTCGCGACCTGGGGTAAGCGTGGCTGGTTCACTGGCGAAGCTCCTTCTCGGAGGGCTCGCTAATGGGTGCCAAACATCACCTGGTCGTTCAAGGGCCGAAAGAACCACGGCAAAGGATCTGGGAATCCATTCGTGTGCTAGCACAAGGATTTTCGGTCAATGACATCGCACGCCGAAGCGGTCAGAGCCCGCAGTCCATCAACCGTTATGTCAAAGCTCTGATACAAGCGGGACTGGTCCAGCTTGTTTTTGAGCCTACCGCTCCAAGGGGAAGGGATAGCAAAGTCTACGCGCTTCTACGGGACGAAGGCGTCGACCATCCGCGTCTGAACCCTCAAGGCCAGCGCACGTATGCACATCTTGCGACAGAGAATATCTGGCGGAGCATCAGGATTCTGAAAGGCGATCTGACACTCTCCGACCTTTTTCAGACCGCCTCCGTCGGGAGCGCGGCACTTAACCCGTCCAAGGTCCGCCAGTATGTGTTCGCACTGGTGGAAGCCGGATACCTTGAAAGACGCCATAACGGCCCGCAATCGCCAGATACCTACAGTCTCGTCAGGGGCCGTAACACCGGCCCTCGTCCGCCCGAAATTCGACAAATTGACTCGCTTCAGATCTACGACCCGAACTTGAGCAAGCTTGTCTATGTGAAAACGACGGGTTCCATCAACGCTGACCGCAGTCTGGTCGAGCCCGGAATTGCACTGATCCGCAGCCGTGATCTGCTCGGTGAATGGCTTGAAGCCGCTACCAACGGGAAAGGGAATATTGCTGGCGACCTGGTCGAGCGCACCCGCCTTGAGTTGGCCGAGCCGGGAGATTCTGGAGGTCTGCAATGACCAAGGTCGATATCTCCGGTTGGGGCGCAGAGCCGCCCCTCTTTGTCCGGTTGCTTGCCGCTGAGACCATCGCAACCGACCGGGGAAAAGCCGCCGCCCGGATCGGCATGAGTCGCACCACGGTCAGCCTGATTCTCGCAAACAAGTACTCCAGCCCGAGCACGGCCCACGTTGAGCGTCGCGTGATGGATGCTCTTGGCCGTATCGACTGCCCGGCACTCGGCGAACCGCTGACCGTCGAGCAGTGCCAGGGCTACTACCAGCGCTCCGCTCCGACTCACAACCCAATGGCAATGCAGCACTGGCGCATCTGCCAGCAATGCCCGCTCAACCCCAACTGTGGAGGCAACGGAAATGCAGCAGTTCACTAAGGCAGTACCAGCAATTCAGATCCATGTAAGGGGCGCAGGCATGATCCGGCTTCAGTTCGCAGGGCAGTGCGTTGGGTTCGCCGTGTCGTACCGCTCAGCAGGCCACCAGGCCGCCCAGTTGGACCGCCTTCTTTTCGCCATCCGAGAGCACGGGCATAACTTACCGTCCGATGCGACAGCGAACGTTTCGTTCAGTTCCGCGTTGTCGGAAAAATCTGTAGTCGGTGTGCTCGGCGTCGCAAAAGAAACCTGGCTTGTCGAGGCCGGCGACGGAACGCCAATCCGCTCATTTCCCACGCAAGAGGTGGCGGAAGAGTTTCGTCAATTGGTGGAGGCCTACCACCGCCTCCTACCTCCTGCCGCTGACGATGGCGAGTGGTCTCCGGCACAGGTCGCTTGGTTCCGTAATCACCCTGCGCCCATCGCGTCGGCCTGCGGCGGACGGCTCAGCGTCCGCCCGGTGGAGGTCCACTGATGCGGACACGTTGCCCTAACTGCGGGACGACCCTGTCCCTGGACGCCCTGATTGCCCACGACGGCGCCCGCGAGGCGCTGGGTATCGCCTTCAAGATGTCCGGCCCGCTCGGTAACGCCCTGGTGCGCTACCTCGGAATGTTCCGCCCTGAAACTCGCGAGCTGACCATGGACCGCGTCGCGAAGCTGCTCGGCGAGTTGCTGCCTGACGTCCAGGCGCAACGCATCGAGCGCGGCGGCGTGGCTTACGGGGCACCGCCCGAGTGCTGGTTGTGGGCCATCGAGCAGACCCTCGCAGCGCGTGAAAGCGGAAAGCTCGTCACGCCGCTCAAGGGCCATGGCTGGCTGTACCAGGTCATGACCCAGTACCAACCTGGGGCGACTAACACGGCGCTGGCTTTGGCACCGGACGGACGCGGTGTGCAGCCGGCACCACGGAGGGAAAGCCAGACCGTTGCAGCCCTGAGCGCGCTGGAGGCCAGGCTCCGTGGCTGAGAAATGGCTAGAGCGCGAAGTCGGCACGGGGCTGATGGGGTTGGTCGCGTTGAGGCTCGATGGCGCCCCTGCGGCCGACGCAATCACGCTGACGCTCGACGTCTGGCTGGTCGCGCTCAGCAAGGGCAGCCAACGCGAGGAACACGTCGACGCGCCTCGGATTCGCAAGGGGTTTGAAACGTTGTTCGCAACCTGCGAGCGGTGGCCAGCACCGGCTCAGTTGCTGCGCGCTATGCCGGCGGCCGAGGCACCGTTGCAGATCCCGAAACCGAAGCGAACAGGCAAGCAGATACAGACCGGAAATGCCGCGCTGGATGGGCTGATGGCGACGATGAAGCGCAGGGCGAATCCAGACGCAGCACTCAAATCGGACGAGCAAATCGAAGACTCAAAAAAACAGGCCATGAAGGCAGTTGCGCAGCAAGGCCAGGCCACTCAACAAACGAACATGGAAAACAGTTGATGAACATCCCACAAGGTTTTCGCCAGGACGCCAAAGGCCACCTGGTCCCGGAAGAACTGATCAAGCCGATTGACCTGGCTCGCGACGAGCTGGTCAACGAGCTGGTAGGCCGCGCCAAGGCTGTGTCGGCGGCGCTGAGTCAGTTCAAGACGTCTGCATTTGGCGACATCAAGGCGTTCGTCGAGATGTCGGCCGAGCAGTACAAGGCCACCATCGGCGGCAAGAAGGGCAACGTTACCCTCCTGTCGTTCGATGGCCGCTACAAGATCGTCCACGCGGTGCAGGACTCGATCAAGTTCGACGAGCGCCTGCAAGCGGCTCGCGCGCTGATCGACGAGTGTGCCGCCGAATGGACGCAGGACGCGCGCAGTGAGGTGCGCGTCCTGGTCAACGAAGCATTCCGGGCGGACAAGGCCGGGGAAATCAGCACCGGTCGCGTCCTCGGGCTGCGTCGGTTGGAGATCCAGGACAAACGCTGGGTGCGTGCCATGAAAGCCATTGGCGAAGCGGTCCAGGTCGTGGGCTCGAAGAGCTACATCCGCGTGTACGAGCGCATCGGCACGACGGATCAGTACGCACCGATCCCGCTCGACATCGCGAGCATCTTCGTCGCCGACCAGGCACCGGCAACCCTGCACTGATCCCCACACGACCGAATCGAGAGTAGTACCAATGGCTAAGATCCAAATCACCGTCGACGACAGCGAAGGCGCAGTTTCTATCAGCATCGACAACCAGAGCGACCTGCACAGCACCCCCGCCGGGCGGGTGGTGGACGCCATGATGAACGGCGTAAAACTGCTGGGCCGCATCGCCCTGCCGATCAACGCGGCTATGCCTGGCTGTGACTGCGAAGTCTGCAAGGCCACCCGCGAGCTGCTTCAAACCAAACCGACCATCCACTAAGCGAAACCGCCTCGGCTTGTCCGGGGTGGTCTGCCCGCCATGGTGGCCGGGTACTGACGAGCAGCCGAGGATTGAGACATGCAACAGTCGGATTGGGACGATTTAAAGGAACAGATGGACTCGCCCTATGGGCAGATGGCTTTGATGTGCGATGGCTTTCGCGTGGACCTGATCCAGTACATCGAACCTGGTAAGCGGAGCTGGTGCACAAACATCTACGTCAACGACTCCATCAAAGGGGCCTGGCTGAGCGTGGACCATGGCGGGAAACCGGTTCACGACGAAGCGCGCCGCTTCTATCGCCGGTCCAACAAGAAACTGTACTCCGCTGCCGAGATCGCGCTTCACCGCAAGGCCTATGGCAAGAAGCGGGCCGATGAACTGGCAGCGAAGGTCATCACCTCCCTTAGCTGGGACTGGTCGAGCTTCAACTCACTGAAGA
Source organism: Pseudomonas sp. Con_6 (assembly GCF_059379395.1). NCBI lineage: Bacteria > Pseudomonadati > Pseudomonadota > Gammaproteobacteria > Pseudomonadales > Pseudomonadaceae > Pseudomonas > Pseudomonas sp. Con_6. Next base: position 2,911,278 of record NZ_CM182011.1, read on the forward strand.
AGCACCTTGAGGCCAACAACACCAAGATCGAACGCATTCACTGAGCCGCACGGATAGGGAAAATCATGGACCGTAAAAAGGCCCTAGACAAAATCAAGAAGTGCCTGCGCTTGGCGACCAGCGCCAATCCGCATGAGGCGGCAGCGGCGATGCGCCAGGCCCGCGCGCTGATGAAAGAGCACGGCGCCGGCCAGGCGGACGTCGACATGTCGGGCGTCGAAGTGAGTACCGCCGTCGCGGGCTCCAAGGTGACGCCTGCGAAGTGGGAAAGCCAACTGTCGCAGACCGTGGCGAAGGCGTACGCCTGCAAGGTGCTGTTCGCCAGCGGCATCGGGCGCTGGAACTTCGTCGGTGAGATTGCGGAAGTCGCGAGCTACACAATGACCGTGCTGTTGCGGCAGATCCGCCAGGCGCGGCGGGATTTCATTCTGACGACGCTGAAGCGCTGCAAGCCTGCGACGAAGATCAAGCGTGCGGACGTGTTCTGTGAAGCCTGGGTATCAGCGGTATACGAGCAGGTGATGCAATTCACAAATGCCGAGCTGTCGCCAGCAGTGGAGCTGTACCTCTCCCATCACTACCCAGACACGGTGCAAAAGAAGCCACGCGACCGAGCTGCGACTACTCGCCAGCGGTTCGGTCTGCGTGCACTCAGTGACTCCATGCATGGCCTACTGGCCGCATCGGACGTGCGCCTGAACCACGGCATGACCGGCACGCCGAGGCCGGCACTGGAGGCGTCATGAGCAACCGCAATAAGCAACTGAGCAAGATCCACATCGCCAAGAAGGATCTGCAACTGGACGATGACACCTACCGGGCCATGTTGGTCCGGGTTGCCGGCAAGTCGTCCTCCAAGGATCTGACCCCGCTGGAAGTCGCGAAGGTTCTGCATGAGCTGGAGCGTCTTGGCTGGAAGGCGAAGCCAGGTCGCGCGAAGCCCAAACCCGCAGCAGATCGCGCGAAGCTTGTGGGCAAGATCGAGGCGCAGCTCGCGTCAGCAGGCCGGCCATGGGAGTACGGGGACGGCATCGCCAAGCGGCTGTACAAGGTGGAAAAAGTGGAGTGGCTGAACCCCGAGCAGTTGCGCGGCGTCGTCACTGCTCTGGCGAAAGACGCCAAACGACATGGGAGGCAGCATGAGTAACGGAGAGCTGTTCGATAGCGCAGACGTCGACAAGCTGGACCCGGCCAAGGTACTGGCACTGATGAACGACCCCGTAGTGCTGACGCGCTGGGAAGGTACGTTGATCGAGATGTCTACGCTCGCGGAACTCAAATTACGCGAGGTGCTGCCGAATGACCAGGACCAGGTGCCGATCATTGCCCGCGCGGTCGTGTTCGCGATCTGCGACGTCATGGGCGGGTCGGTCGTCTACATTCCGCGCGGGGACCGGTTGAAAAGGGCACTGCGGGACGCCGAGATCTTCCGCCACTGGCGCGAGCACAACACGCGCGTCGACGAACTGGCGCGTAAGTTCGACCTCTCAAGCCAGGCCGTTTATGACATCATTGCCCGCCAGCGCGAGCTGCACCGCCGGGCAGAGCCCGACTTGTTCGGATACGAAGACCTGCCCCCACGGCTGCACTAGCCTCCCCCTTCCAACCCCGCCACCGAGCGGGGTTTTTCTTGCGTGCGCAAGAAACTCAGTTGCTCTCGATAGCGCGCGAATCTAGCCAAGTCCACACACCCTGGCAGATTCGACCATGTTTGAACACGAACCCCACTCCGCAGAATACGCCCAGCGCGTCATTGACGAACGCTGCGCGGTGGCTCGTAGAAAGCTGATCGACGATTGCCCGAAAGAGTGGCGCACATACGTCATTTCACGGCTCGCCGTGCACCAGCGCCAAGTAGCGCGCGACTGTTCCTCTCGATCAAACCATCCCTCCAGGCAAGAGCGCGCCCCGGTCAACTCGCGGGGCAATCCCGCAGTTGCCGCCCGCTCTCTCGCCGCCATTCGCGCAACCCTGAAACCCACCAAGGAAGTTCGCCAATGAACAACTTTCGCGCCCGCCTGCGCGCTCGCCTGCGCATCCGCCGGCCCCGGATTCCACGCCTGACCTTCTGGTCCGTGATCACTGTGCTCCTGCTGATCGCGCTCTATCTGATCGCGCCTACCAAAATCGCGGTCGTGCTCTACAAGGCCGCACTGGTCACAGGCGGCGTTGTCCTGGGCTACTGGCTCGACCGCGCTCTGTACCCCTACGCCAGGCCTGATCAGGTCAGGCTCCCCCATCAACCATGGGCTGGCCTGCGCCGGGCGATCATCGTTCTTGCCTGCGTACTCGGCCTGACTCTGGGGCTCTGACCATGAAGCTGAAGCGAAACCGAATCATGGCCCCGCTTGTGTTCCTGATCGCCGTGGCCCTGCTCGCGACCTTCTCGAAACCACGGTCCGCATCCGCTGCGGTCCCGGCTGAAGCCGAGCAGTACCGCCGCGAGCTGACCCGCATCGCCCATGCCGAGTTTGGCCTGGACGCGCCGGTCGCTACCTTCGCGGCGCAGGTTCACCAGGAGTCGCGCTGGAAGTTCAACGCGAGATCCCCGGTGGGTGCGCAAGGCTTGGGCCAGGTGATGCCCTCAACCGCGACCTGGCTCGCCCAGTTGTTCCCCAAGACTTTGGGCAAGGTCGAGCCGTACAACCCGACCTGGTCCCTTATGGCCCTGGTCAGTTACGACCGCTGGCTGGCTGACCGCATCAAGGCCCGCAATGCGTGCGAGCAAGCGGCAATGGTCCTGTCCTCCTACAACGGTGGCCTCGGCTGGCTGATCCGCGACCGCAAATTGGCATCGGCATCGGGCGCCGATTCGCTGACCTGGTTCGGATCTGTCGAGCGGTTCAACGCTGGACGCTCGGCTGCTGCCTTCAACGAGAACCGGGGCTATCCCCGGTTGATCCTGCGCAAGTGGGAAGCCGATTACATCGCCGCCGGCTGGGGCTCGGGGGTGTGCTCATGAGCGGCCTGAAACCGTTGCTCGGCTGGCTGCTCGCCGTCGGCCTGGCCGTCGCCGGCCTGGCGATCAACCACAGTGCCGGTTACGACGCCGGCTTCACCGACGCGAAATCAAAGGGCGACAAGGCTCTGGCTGAGAAGGATGCGACCTACGAGGCGGAGAAGCGTCAGGCCGCTGAGCAAGCCTTGGCCGCGCTCCAGGTTCAGACCGACAAGCTCCGCGCCGAGCAAGCGCGCGGTATTCAACTGGCTGCGGAACTCGGTGCCAAGAAGGACGAGCTGCGGGCCGTCACTGAGAAACTTTCGGGAGACGTTCAACGTGTCACAACCCTCTATCGCCGTGCGCTGGACGCGCAACTGGAGCCGCTGCCTCCTGCTGACTTCACTGCTGGCTTTGTCCGCGTGTGGAACAGCGCCCTCTTTGGCACCACCTCCGCAGTCGCAGTGCCTTCCACCGGCCCAGCCACCGGCCGAGCTGATGCGACCAGCGCAGGAGCCGGAGCCGCTGACGACCTGATTGTCAGCATCACCCGTGCTGACCTGCTCACGAACCACACCCGCAATGGCGAGCGCTGGGCGGTGTGCCGCGCGCAGCTCAACGACCTGATCAAATGGAATTCGAACAATGGAAGTAAATGACATGGCCTCCGAGGTGGAGGAAATGTTTCGTGAGCACGCGATTGCCGCGCAACTGGCCGTGCATGCCAGTGGCTCCGGAGCTTCGGCAACGCATTGCGAGCACTGCGGCGAGGCGATTCCCGAAGCGCGCCGTTTGGCCGTTCCTGGGGTGGTGCTCTGCGTCCCCTGCAAGCAGCACATCGAACGGATGGGCGGCCGATGACAACTATCGAATTGCCGCTTTGGCAGTTGATCGGTGCGGGATTCACCCTGATCGGTAGCTTTCTTGGGCTGCTGAAACTCGTTGTTGCCGCCATCGAGCGCCGTCTCGACCAGCGTTTCGAAGCCATGGACAGCCGATTCGAAGAGCTTGCGAAAGACTCAGACCGGCTGCGCCAGGTCGAACTCGGCCTGGAACGGCTTCGCGGCGAAATGCCCCTGCACTACGTACGTCGCGAAGACTTCGTGCGCAACCAGACAGTGATCGAGGCCAAGCTCGATGCACTGGCCTTCAAGCTTGAAAACGTGCAGCTCAAAGGAGCGCGTCAATGATCGATCCAGCCAAAACCCGGCGCGAGTCCCTGCGCTGGTACATCCTGCTTACCCTCAACACCAGCCGTCCCGTTGACCCTCACGAAGCCGTCGTGCTGTCGACCATTCAAGGCATCTATCCAGACGCGACCGCAATGGAGCTGCGCCGCGAGCTGGATTACCTGGCCGACCGCTCGCTGGTCACGCTCGTCAAGCAGCCAAGCGGCGTCTGGATCTGCGGCCTGACCCACTACGGCGTGGACATCGCCGAGTACACCATTCCGTGCAATCCAGGGATCGCCCGTCCCGAAAAATACTGGTCCTGAGCCATGCCGCCACGGAGCAAAGTCGCGGCGTTGCCGCGCGAGCTGAAAGCCTGGCTGGACCAGCACCTGGTCGAAAACAACTTCAGCGGCTATGAGGCGCTGTCGGCCGAGTTGGGGGCGCGCGGCTACTCCATCGGCAAGAGCGCGCTCCATCGCTATGGCAGCGAGTTCGAAGAGAAGCTGGCAGCGCTGAAGATGTCGAGCGAGCAGGCCAAGGCCGTCGTCCAGGCAGCGCCCGATGATGAAGGCGCGGTCAACGAGGCGCTGATGCGCCTGGTTCAGGAACACCTGTTCAAGCTGCTGATGGCGACCGGCGACGATCAGAAGATGGATCTGCCCAAGGTTGCCAAGGCCGTCGCCGAGCTGGGCCGGGCTTCTGTCGTGCAAGCGAAATGGAAAGCCGAAGTCCGAGCCCGAGCCGAGGCTGCGGCGAATCAAATCGAGAAAATTGCGAAGAAGGGCGGGCTCAACGCCGAGACCGTGGCCGAGATTCGCCGAGAGATTCTGGGGGTTGCATCATGACTACCAAAGCAGTTGACCTCTTCGCCGGATTGGGCGGATGGAGCACCGGTGCGCGCGATGCGGGCGTCGACGTTCTTTGGGCTGCAAACCACTGGCCTGTCGCTGTCGAGTGGCACAGAGCAAACCATCCTGGCGTACAGCATGCCTGCCAAGATCTGCAACAGGCCAGGTGGGAGGATGTGCCTGCGCACGATCTGCTTCTTGCTTCGCCTTGCTGCCAAGGGCATTCCCCTGCTCGCGGCAAGGCGTCGGGCAATCCACAGCACGACGCTTCGCGGTCGACCGCATGGGCCGTTGTTTCGGCGCTGGAGTTTCACCAGCCGTACGCCGCACTGGTCGAGAACGTCAAAGAGTTCATGCAATGGGCGTTGTATCCGGCCTGGGTCGCGGCAATTCAAGCGCTTGGCTACCAGGTCTCTCCGCATGTGATCGACTGTGCCGACCTCGGAGTGCCGCAACACCGGCTGCGCCTGGTCCTTGTTATTACGCGCAGCAGTGCTCCACTGATGCTGGATCTGCCGAAGCTGCCCCATGTTCCGGCAACCAGCTTCATCAACTTCGATTCCGGACGCTGGTCCCAGATCGATAAGCCAGGACGCGCCCAAGCAACGCTTGACCGTGTGCGCAGCGGACGTCAGCGATTCGGTGATCGATTCGTCATGCCGTACTACGGGACGGGCTCTGGTACGACTGGGCGCGACATCAATCGCCCCATCGGAACGATCACTACCCGGGATCGTTGGGCCCTTGTTTGTGGCAACCAGATGCGGATGCTCACGGCTGACGAGAATCTGCGTGCGATGACTTTCCCGGCAGATGTGAAGCGGCCCACCAATCACAGGCTCACGGTCCACATGGCGGGTAACGCCTTCCCGCCGCTTGCCGCCCAGCGCGTGATCACAGCTTTGAAGGCGGCAGCATGACCGCGCTTCGGTCTGGCGCAGCACCGCATCAGCGGTCACCGCTCGCGGACATCATCAGCGTCGGCGAGGTCGTCGACGTCCCGTCCGTCCTGCTCGACTATCAAAAGCGCTGGATCGGTATCCGAGCACCGCTGAAGGTCGGGGAGAAGTCTCGCCGGATCGGCCTGACCTGGGCGGAGTCAGCGGACAACGTTCTGGTTGCGGCATCGCAGAAAAAAGCCAACGGTATGAACGTCTACTACCTGGGCTACAACCAGGACATGACTGTCGAGTACATCCAGGCGTGTGCGATGTGGGCCCGCGCCTTCAACTACGCCGCCGGGGAAATCGAAGAAGGTATCTGGCCGGATGAAGACCCGGACAAGCACATCAAGACATACACGATCACCTTCCCCAGCGGGCATCGCATCGTCGCCTTGACCAGTCGCCCGAGCAACTTGCGGGGCCGTCAGGGCATCGTGGTCATCGACGAAGCTGCGTTCCACCAGGATCTTGCCGAGCTGCTGAAAGCCGCCCTTGCGCTTCTGATTTGGGGCGGTGAGGTGCATGTGATCAGCACGCACGACGGCACCGAGAATGCTTTCAATGAACTGATCGAGGAAATCCGTGCAGGCAAGCGCAAGGGCGAGCTGTTCCGTTGCACCTTCCGCGAGGCTGTCGAGGATGGGCTCTACGACCGTGTTTGTATGCGCAAAGGTATCCCGCTAGTGGAGGCCGAGCGCGACGCTTGGGTGCAGGACGTGTACGACTTCTACGGCGATGCAGCCAATGAGGAACTGGACTGCATACCCAGCCAGGGCGGCGGAGCCTACTTCTCGCTCGCCTTGGTCGAAAGCCGGACCAGCCGTGAGGTGCCAGTCGTACGGCTCAAGTACCCGCAGGGCTACGAAGCCACGGCCGAGCACCTGCGTATCGCCGAAACGAAAGAGTGGTGCGACAGCGAGTTGCTGCCGCTGCTGGAGAGCCTGCCGCCGGACGTACAGTCGTTTTACGGAATGGACTTCGCGCGATCTGGCGACCTGTCGGTGATCTGGCCTCTGCTGAAAGAGCAGAACCTGCGCAAGCGAGTCCCGTTCGTGCTGGAACTGCGAAACGTGCCGTTCAAGCAGCAGGAGTTCATCCTGTTCTACATCGTCCGGCGGTTGCCGAACTTCCTCAAGGGCGCGCACGACGCCCGGGGCAACGGCCAGCAGATCGCCGAGTCGGCCGCTGTTGAGTTCGGTTTCAACCGCATTGAGCAGGTGATGCTCACCGAGGGGTGGTATCGCGACAACATGCCGCCGCTCAAAGCCGCGCTTGAAGACGACACGCTCTACGACATCCCTGCGGACAAAGACGTGACAGGCGACATCCGGGCTTTCCGGGTCGTGAAAGGCGTGGCGCGCATTCCAGAGAAACGCACCTCGGAGAAAGGCGGCGACAAGCGTCACGGCGACGCCGGGGTCGCGCTCGCCCTGGCCGACTTCGCCAGCCGGCAAGAAGTCGAGATTTTCGAATATCACCGCGTCCAGCCAAGTGCCGATCACGACCGCCAGGTCAAGATGGGCGCCGGCTGGCGTTCTGGAAAAGGCATCTACTAATGGCTCGCTCACCAATCGTCGACCACTATGGCCGTCCAATCGAGTACGACCAACTCACCGAGGATGTTGCAGCGCCGCGCGTGGCCGGTGTGCGGCAGGTTTGGCACCCGTCCGTGGCCGGTGGCCTGACGCCCGGCCGACTGGCGACTCTGCTCCAGGCCGCCGCCGAGGGTGACGCCCGCGATTACCTGACCCTCGCCGAGGAAATGGAAGAGCGTGACCTGCACTACGCCTCCGTGCTCGGGACTCGCAAGCTCGCCTTGGCCGGCCTGAGCGTTCGGGTAGAGGCTGTCAGCGACGAAGCCGAGGACGTTCGCCGGGCCGACATCTTGCGCGAAGTCGTCGAGGCCGCCGAGTTCGGAGAGATGCAGACGGACCTTACGGACGCCTTGGGCAAGGGCTACTCTGTTTGCGAGATTGTCTGGGACCGCAGCGGCAAGACCTGGATGCCGGAGCGTTTCGAATGGCGCGACCCGCGCTTCTTCATGTTCGACCGGGAGACAGGCCAGGAGCTGCGCCTGCTCGATGAGGCCGATGTGGTCAATGGCTTAGCGCTCGCCCCCTACAAGTTCATCGTTCATCGCCCGCGCCTGCGTGCCGGCTTGCCGATCCGTGGCGGCTTGGCTCGTCTGGCTGCCGTGGGGTACATGTGCAAGGCTTGGACGTGGAAAGACTGGATGGGCTTCGCGGACATCTACGGTATCCCGATGCGGGTCGGGCGCTACGGTCCGAACGCATCCAAGGAAGACATCGGCATTCTGATGTCCGCCGTGGCGAACCTGGGCAGTGATGCTGCGGCAGTCATTCCGGATTCGATGCGCATCGACTTCACCAACGCCGCCAACGTTGCCGGCGCCGGGGAGTTCTTCAAGGGACTTGCCGAGTGGTGGGACAAACAAATTTCCAAGGCCATCGTCGGGCAGACGATGAGCACGGACGACGGCTCGTCCATGGCTCAAGCCAAGGTCCACAACGAAGTGCGTCTGGATCTGCTGGAGGCAGACGCAAAGGCGGAATCGAACACGCTCAATCGCATGTTTGTGCGTCCGTTCTGCGATCTGAACTTCACACCAGGTCGGCGCTATCCGCGACTTGTGATCGATGTCCCCAAGCCCGAAGACCTGAAGCTGCTGACCGATGCCCTGTCTGCGCTGGTGCCTCTTGGGCTGCGTGTCGAGCAGTCGGTCGTCCGCGATAAGTTCGGCATCCCTGAGCCCGCAGAAGGCGCCGAAATCCTAGGGAAGCCTGTTGAGCCGGGTGCACCGGCAGTAGCGACAGCGACCAACCGTGAGCAGCCAGGTGCCCCTGCAGGAGCGCTAGACATTGTGGACCTCCAGGCCAAGACCTTGGCAGCCGCAAGTGCATCAGCCATGGACGACATGGTTGATGTCATCCGCGAGCTGCTGGATTCGGTGTCGAGCCTGGAAGAGTTCAGAGATCGGCTGATTGAGGCGTACCCGGGAATGAGTCCGGATCAACTTGCCAACGCGATGGCGGATGGTATGGCGGCGGCGAGCATGGCTGGGCGGTATGACGTGCTGAGGGGGCTGTGATGCGAGGTAATGACGAGGGCTCCAAGACCAAGAAGAAAGTGGTCTCGTTCTACAGCACGGATGGGGTTGGCTTCTTGGTGTCCTGCAATGCAGACGGTAAGGCTGTATTCACCATACAGACCGAAGACGGATATCAGGACATCGAGCTGGCTCGCGCTGAGGCGATTGAGGTCGCCGAATTCATACGGCGTGGGGTGTGACGAAGGGGGTGATGGTGCCGCCAGTGAAGTGTAACTGCCGGCGCAGCGGCTCTTTACCGTAACGGGAGCTAGGCTCCGCTAGGCCTACAGCCGTGACTGGGTTAGTCAAGACTAGATCGGTCGTAAAGTATTTTGGGGCCGCCACATGTTCACACCCCCTTCGTCACCCAGTAATTCTAACGCAGCACACATCGCGGAATAAACAATGGCTGTCTCACACGGCTCACTTCCCTTTCAGGAACAGATCGACTACTTCAAAGGCAAGACCAACCTGCCGACTCGCGCCTGGACTGATGTCTACGCGGCCGAGCATGACTGGGCATTTGTCGTCGCCGGCACGACCAAGCGCGAGCTACTGGCTGACATGCGGGGCGCTGTCGACAAGGCGATCACGAAGGGCCTGACACTGGAGCAGTTCAGGACCGACTTCGACAAGATCGTCGGACAGCACGGCTGGCAGTACAACGGCGGCCGGGCATGGCGAACCCAAACGATCTTCGAAACAAACCTGCGCCAGTCGTACAACGCTGGCCGCGAAGCGCAGATGGCTGACCCCGAACTTCGCAAGGCCAGGCCGTACGCGATGTACCGACACGGCGACAGCGCGCATCCGCGACCGCAGCACAAAGCCTGGGACGGTACGGTGCTACCGCACGACGATCCCTGGTGGTCGACGCACTCGCCCCAGAATGGCTGGGGCTGCAAGTGCAAGAAGTTCATGCTGAGCGAGCGTGACGTGCAGCGCCAAGGACTGAAGGTCGGCCCGGCGCCGGCAATCGAGTACGAAGACCGTACCATCGGCGTGAACAGCCCGAACGGGCCCCGCACCGTGCGCGTTCCAGTTGGCATAGATCCCGGCTTTGAGTACGCACCAGGTCAATCGCGGCTGACGTCAGCAGTGCCACCGCTTCGCGCGTACGACCCGCTGCCTGAGCCGGGCAACCGTACCGCGGTACAAGGTGCCGGGCTGCCAAATCGGCGTCCCCCTGGTCCGCTACCAGCGCCCCGGCCTGCTGCGGCTGACCGCCTGCTGCCGGCCGGACTGTCGGATGAAGAGTACGTCGAGCGCTTCATGGGCGAGTTCGGCGCGACTTCGGCCAAGCCGGCTGTGTTCCGCGACAAGGCCGGCGACGGTGTGGTGATCGGGCGGGACTTGTTCACCAATGCCAAAACCGGCGCTCTTAAGGTGGGCAAGCGCGGCCATGCGCGCGAGCTGCTGTTGCTCGCCGATGCACTGAAGGAACCGGATGAAGTATGGGTGCGGCTTGAGTGGCAGTACGCGCAGAACAAGGCCGTTGTGCGTCGCCGCTATATAAGCCGGTTCCAGGTCGAGGGGGAGCCAGTCGCAGCGCTAGCGGTGTTCGAAGTCGGTCCAGATGGCTGGGACGGCATCACGACCTTTGCCCCTGACGCGAGTAATCCAGACTACCTGGAACAGCTTCGTCTTGGCGTGCGCCTGTACCGCCGCCCGGAAAGCGGGCAATAAAAAACCCGCGCCGCCGCACGGGTTCTAGCTCTGGCTGTAGGCTTGGAGGTCCCGGCGGGGACTGCTCAGCCAATGAACGTATATAGATAGTAGGAGGCATCGATGTCCGGGGCAATGCTTGATGTGACGATTGACGTGTCGAGCGTCGGCCGGGCGCTGGAGCAACTGGCCGAGCGACTGGGGGACATGCGCGTCCCTCTGCTGGACATCGGCGAGTACCTGCACCAATCCACCGATGCTCGGGCCCGTAACCAGGTCGGCCCGGATGGTAGGCCTTGGGCACCACTGTCACCGCGCACCTTGGCGAAGAAGAAAGGCAACAAGAAGCTGCGCGAGTCCGGTGCGCTGCTCGACACGCTTCGCCACAGTGTGGCGGGTGATGAACTTCAGTTCGGCACTGACCGCCCTTACGGCGCTATTCATCAGTTCGGCGGCAAGATCGAGCACGCTGCTCAGTCACGGCAGGTTTACTTCAAGGAGAAAGGTGGGGTTGTTGGCAACCGTTTTGTGAAGAAGCGGCAGTCGAACTTCTCGCAGTGGGTCACACATGGCGCACGCACAGTCGTGATGCCAGCCCGTCCATACCTCGGGCTCTCCGCCGAGGACGAAACGGAGCTGCTGGAGATCGTCGGGGCCTATCTGAAGGGTTAAACAACGCTCGCCTCCTGCGCGCCTCTGTGAGCGTTGTAGGAGCGTTAGCCGGTACATCCGGGCGAAAGTTGAAACGAAACAGCGTTAGACGTGCGTTAGATGTCGTTCCTGCCCTATAGGCGCAGCTCGGAAGCCGGCCAATTTCTAAGTTGGGCGAGAAAACCGAAAAATCACCTGGGCCGCCAAGCGAATCCGGGTAGTATCAGTCCCCCTCGATCCGCCCCCTCCATCGGCCTTTTTCTTGCGTCGAGCTTAAAAACACTTCCCCCGACATGCCGCCGACACTGGCGGCATGAAAACACTCGCACTCAATACCGACCTCTCCGCGCAGCCCTCCACCGAGGGCCAGGCGCCTGACTGGATCGAACTGCTTCCCTCCGGGCCGGTGATCAACGGTCGCGACGGGCGTAAATGGCTGTTTGACGAGCTGGCACAGCAGTTGGTCGATACCGCGTTCGTTGAGCGCGGTATCGACATGGTGATCGACTGGGAGCACGCAACTGAAAAGGTTGCCCCGCAGGGCGAACCCGCACCGGCGGCCGGCTGGATTGATCGCTTGGAAATTCGCTCGGGCGCGCTGTGGGGCCATGTCACTTGGACGCCTCGCGCTGGTGAGCAAGTCGCCGCCCGTGAGTACCGATTCGTTTCCCCTGTCTTTGACTACGACGACACCTATCGTCGAGTCCTTCGCATGGTCAGCGTCGGCCTGACCAACAAGCCCAACCTCGTTCTTACCGCCCTCAACCACGAAACCTCGGAGACTCCGAAAATGGCAATCCCTCTGGCATTGGCGGCGCTGCTCGGCCTGGACGCGACCGCGACCGACGAGCAGGCCGTCGCCGCTGTAACTCAACTGAAGGCCACCGCAACCGCCCGCAACAGCGAGCAACCGCCCCTGGACAAGTTCGTTCCTCGCGGTGACTACGAGCTGGCTGTGTCCCGTGCAACCAATGCCGAGCAAGCGCTCGCCACACGCAAGGCCGACGAGCACAAGGCCGTCGTTGAGGCCGAGATCGAGGCCGCTCTCAAGGCCGGGAAGATCACGCCGGCAACTGCTGACTACCACCGCGCCGCCTGTTCTGAACAGTCCGGCCTGGACCGTTTCCGCGAGTTCGTGAAGGCCGCTCCATCGGTCGCTGATCCGTCCGACCTGGGCGACCGCAAACCCGACGGCACCTCCATCGCCCTGAACGCCGAGCAGCAGGCTGCCTGCGCCCAGTTCGGCCTCGATCCGTTGGAATTCGCCAAAACCCTGAAAAGCGAGGGCTAGCCCCATGGCGTTGACCGCTGACCGCAATACTCCCAAGAAGAAATCCGACGTCCTGGTTGTCGGTGTCGGCACCGGCGTGCGCATCCAGGCTGGCGCGCTGGTTGTGCTGTCTGCATCCGGCTTCGCCGTTCCCGGCAAAACCGCTACCGGGCTGACCTACGCCGGGCGCGCCGAGGAATCCGTGGACAACGTGGCGGGCATCGACGGTGCGAAGTCCGTTGAGATCAGCCGTGGCGTCGCCTTCAAGTGGGACAACGACGGCTCCGTCACCCAAGCGCACCTGCTGAAACGGGCCTACGTCGTGGACGACGCCACGGTCAGCGCTACCGACGGCGGCGGGACGCGCTCAGCGTCCGGCCTGATCGTCGGCATCGACTCCGACGGTGTCTGGGTCGAGTAACCCCTCTATATAGGAGCGCACTGCGCATGCTGGTAAACAAGAGTTCCATCCAGGCGGCATTTGTCGCCATGAAAACGCTGTTCAACAACGCTTTCGCGGCAGCGCCGAGCAGTTGGCAGAAGATCGCCATGAAAGTGCCGTCCAGCGCCGGCAGCAACCTGTACGCCTGGCTCTCGGCATTTCCCAAGATGCGCCGCTGGGTAGGCGCCAAACACGTCAAAAACCTCCAGGCCTACACCTACTCGGTGGTCAACGAAGATTTCGAGGCCACCGTCGAGGTGGATCGCAACCACATCGAAGACGACCAGTTGGGCATCTATGAGCCTCAAGCCAAGATGGCCGGCCACTCGGCGAAGCAACTGCCGGACGAGATCGTCTACGAGCTGGTGAACAAGGCATTCACCACGCCGTGCTACGACGGTCAGTATTTCTTCGACACGGACCACCCGGTTGCAGGCCGGAGCGTGAGCAACATGGGCACCAAGCCTCTGTCCGTCGCCACGCTTGCGCACGCGGAAGAAAGCTTCGGCGCCGCGCTCACCGTCCTGCAGGAGTTGAAGGACGAGGACGGCCGCCCCATCGGCGTCATGCCGAACGTACTGCTCGTTCCGCCGGCACTGCGCGACACCGCACGCCGCCTGCTGACCTCGGAGAAGTTGGCAAACGGCGAAGACAACCCTTACAAGGGCGCCGCCGAAATGGTGGTCGAGCCACGCCTTATTTCGCGTACTGCCTGGTTCGTGCTCGACACCACAAAGCCAGTGCTGCCGTTCATCTACCAGGAGCGCAAGGCCCCGGTGTTCGTTCAGCAGACGGATGCCGAAGCTGACGACGTCTTCAACCGCAAGAAATTCAAGTTCGGCGCCGAGGCCCGAGCGGCCGGCGGCTATGGCTTCTGGCAACTGGCATACGGCTCCACCGGTACGGGGGAATAATCAATGGGCGTTGTTATCAAGGCCGTGGTTGACGGCTTCCGTCGCGGCGGCATCGCACATCGGGCTCGTGGCACCTACTACGAGGACGGCCACTTCACCGATACCGAGCTGGAACTGCTGCGGGCTGAACCCCTGCTGCTGATCACCGAGCAGGCTGAGTTTGCTCAGGGCGCCGACGAGGATGCCCAGTTGCTCCAGCAAATGGGCGACACCATCGCGCACCTGGAGCACTCCCTGGAACAGGCTCGCGCTGGACTCAAAACCGCCTCTGCCGATGTGGTCGGGTTACTGGATGGCCAGAAGCGCCTGCCAGGCCTGGTCCTCGATGCTATCCGCCTGCTGGAGCCGGCCCCGGTCGACGGAGTGATCACGATCAATGAGGACGCCCTGGTCGAGATCATCGGCCAATGCCTGAAGGAGATCCGTAGTGATGCAAGCCAATCGGCGCTCGAAAATTCCGGCGGCGATGACGCATCGTCGACTTCGGCGTCGGTTTCGCCAGTGGCTGCGCCACCTGGTGCTGACACGCCCGTGAAGGTCGAGAAGCCGACCGGCAAGCGCGGCAGCGAAAAGAAAGGAGCCGGTGAATGAACCTCTCGCTGCCGAGCGCCATATCGCTGATTACCCGTTTCGGTGCCAAAGAGATCGCGGACCTCGCGGTCCCCGAGATCAACCGGGCTATCTCTGGCGAGCTGATGGAAGCTGCCGCCAAGGGCGATCCGTTGGACGGCTGGGACGCCGAGGATGTGGCGTCCGCCATCGCGGCATTGGCTCGCATCGCTGATGCGGCCACACGGGCTCGCAGCGAGATCCAGTATTACCTGCGCTTTCGCCAGCCGGGGCAGGACGCCCCGGACTGGGTCACCGACGACATGCCCGAGCTGACCCGATTCCATCTGTACGGCGAAAAGGCCAACGCTGAATCCGCCGTGCGCCTGCGCTACCGCGACATCATCAAGCGTCTGGAAAAGCTGGCTGATGAAGACAAGCAAGGTGGTGCTGCGGAGTCTGGCCAGTCGGGTTTGCAGATCAGCCACCAGCCACGGTTGTTCGACCGGGCCAGGTTGCGGGGGCTGTGATGATTGGCGAATTGGAGGACGCCATCAAGGCCCGGCTGGACGAGTTGAAGAACCAGGTGCGCCGGCTGACTGTCGGCGACTACGGCGGCGAACTCAGTGACGACGACCTGCTGGTCGAGATGCTGAAGAACTCGCCAAGCGTATTGATCACGACGCCAAAGATCGTGTTCAAGCCGAAGTCGAACCGTCGCTACCTAGCCACTGTCGTGTTCCGCCTGGTCATTTCCAGCACCTCGGTCCGGGGTGAACGCGAAACCCGACGTGGCTCCGGCTCGGTTGCCAGTGATCCGGGCAGCTACTGGATCTGGGAAAGCTGCTTGCGGCTACTGGCGAACTGGCCGCACAAGCCGGACGGTGCTCTGGTGAAACCGACCGAGTTCACCAACCTGGTCAATGGCAAGTACCAAGGCAGCCACCTCTCTGTACTCGGCCAGTCCTTTGCAGTCGAGACGGACTGGGAGATTCCCGAGGGCGAGTTGCCGTGGCTTGAGGGCGTCGACATTGGCTACCACGTCCCGGCGGGCAACCCGGACGCCACCGTTACCGACTCAATCGACCTGGGAGAGCAATAGATGCTGGTGATCGCTACCAAACACCCTGTGCCGGTCCTGCCGGGCACTACCAAGGACGGCATCGAGTTCATCAAGCCGTCCCCGGGCAAGCCCGTGGACGTTGAAGAGCACCCTTACTACCTGCGCCGGATCACCGCTGGCGAGCTGGAGCGGGTGAAACCCAAGGGCGGTGCCAAACAGGCCGCTCAAAACGAAGAGGCCAACCAATGACCATTGCTTTTGACACGATCCCGGCGAGTATTCGCAAGCCTGGTGTGTACATGGAGTTCAACACCAGCTTGGCGGTGCGTAACCTGCCGACCAATGCTCAGCACGTTTGCCTGGTCGTTCCACTCGAAGAGGGTGCAACTGCCGGGGCAAATCTGCCCCAGCAGGTCTATAGCGCCGCCGAGGCCAAGACTGCGTTCGGGGCCGTGGCCGAGGAAATGGTTGCGGCGGCTATTGATGCCTATCGCTATGTAGCGATTTCGTGCGTCGGCGTGACAGTGGCCGGCGAAGCCGAACCGGCTATCGCCGAAGCCTTGGCCTCGACGGCCCAAGGCGGATTTACAATCGTGGTTCCGGCCTGGTACAGCCAGGTAGCCATGACCGCCCTCCGTACCCATATCGCGACCTGGACCAGCTCGATTGAGCAACAGTCGATTCTCGGTGTCGGTGCCGTCACTGGCACTCTGTCAGCCGCTACGGCGCTGGCTGCCAGCTTGAACGGCGGCGCGATCACCCTGGCCTTGCTTCCTGGTACTCCTTCCAGCGCTCGCCAGGTGGCTGCTGCCTACGCTGCGGTGATCGCGTCCGAAGAAGATCCGGCGCGGCCGCTGAACACTCTCGCGCTGGCCGGGATTGCCGTTCCTCCGATCGCCAGTCGTCTGGGTCGGGTCGAGCAGGAAACCTGCCTGGCGAACGGCGTGACCCCGCTGGAGGTAGGTCCCGGAAACGTGGTCCAGATCGTCCGCGCAGTCAGCACCTACACAAAGAGCGCTGCCGGTGCGACTGATGTGTCGCTGCTCGATCTGACCTCGATCCGCACCCTGTACTACGTCCGCCAAGCCTGCCGTGATCGCATTCGCCTGCGCTTCCCTCGCTCGAAACTCAGCAGCAAGACGCCGGACGCAGTGCGTGGCGAGCTGCTGGACGTGCTCAAGAAATGCGAAGAGCTGGAGATTCTGGAGAACGTCGACGACAACGCAGCAGGACTGATTGTCGAGCGCTCGGGCCAAGACGTGAACCGACTCAATGCCGCCATCCCCACTGACATCGTCAACGGCCTGCATGTGTTTGCCGGCCGCATCGATCTGCTGCTGTAGGAGCAAAGCCCATGTCTGACAAATTCGTCGGAATGATCGTTCTCGAAATCAACGGGAGCGAATACGAAGTGACCAGCGTTGAACCGTCGATCAAGACCGGCCGCAAGGTTGTCAAGACAATGAACCGTTCCGGGCGACCGACTGGCACGTCCAAGGGCATCGAAGAGTACGACCTGAAAATCTCGGTCGCGATTCCGAAGACTGGCGAGCCGGACTGGCGGGCTCTGATTGACGCGAAGATCACCATCTTCCCCCAAGACGGCGGCGGCAAACGCGAGACATACACCGGCTGCAGCCTGATCGAAGTCGGCAGCAAGTATGCAGTCGACAACGAAGCCACTCGCGACCTGACCGTCGTCGCCCTGAACTACTACACGGAATAAGCCATGAGCGAACAAGACAAGCGTTGGGACGGCCTGACGATCACCCGCGAGCTACCTATCGGCGTCTACTTCGGCGGCATGCGGCACAAGCAGTTCACCCTCCGTGCCGGCGTCACTGGCGATCTGATCGCAGCGCAGGAAGCCCACCCCGATGGCCCCATGCAACTGATTACTTTGGAGGTCTTCCGCCGCCAGTTGCTCAGCCTGGGGGACATCGAGCTGAAGTACCTGACCACGGATCTGCTGCGTGAAGAATTGCTGGAAACGGATCTGGCGGTCATTGCTGACGCGGACGTTGAACTGGAAAAAAAGCTGAAGCCGCAGAGCGCGGCCAACAAAGTTGGCGCCGCATCGAGCACAACCTCGCCCGACACGGCTACCGGCTAGACGAGATCCGCACCATGACCCGCCGTGAAGTTGAAACGCGGCTGGACCTGATTGCCGGCAAGACCAAGCGCGAGCGCATCGTCAGCAAGCGCACTGGCAGGCTTAAGCAATAACCAAAAGGCTCGGCAACGGGCCTTTCTTCTATCTGTAAGGTGAGTACCCATGTCTGATTTGCGCGTCGCGTTGCGCATCCAAGCCCATGCTGGTGACAGCCGGCGAGAGATCGGGCAGTTGAACCGTGACCTGCACAACGCCGGCAAGCAAGGGGCGCGGTCGCTCGCGGATGAAAGCTGGAAAGTGTCGACCGCAATCACCAGGATTGGCGCTACTGGTGCCACCAGTTACAAGGTCGTGCGTGACGCGATGCGGGACACGGCCAAAGCCAGCCGGACAGTTGCCGAGGAAAGCACCAGGTCTGCGGGGGCCATGAGGAAGGCCGGTACGGACGGCGCGACGAGCTATAAGGTCGTGCGCGAGGCTATGCGTGCGACGGCCAAGGAAGGCAGCGGCACTCAGTTCGTGGTGACGAAGACTGCCGCAGAATTCAAGAAGCTGTCGAACGACGCGCGCAAGGCCGCGCGCGATGCCAAGACCGAACTGAACAGCACGGAACGCCAGGGCGTCGAGCCGCTGCGGCAGAGCGTGGATCGGACGGAGCAGTCATTCCGTCGCCTTGCGCAGAATGGCGGCCGCAACCTGCGCGGCCTAAAGGCCGTAGCTGCGGGCGTGCGCTCGGAGTTTGAACGAATCAAGCGAGCAGGCAGCTCGGCTCAGGGGCAACTTGCCGGGCTCGGCGTCGGTATCGGTGTCGCCTCTGGATTGAAGTCGAGCGCAACGCTCGACCGCCAGTTGATCCGTACCCAGCAGACGGCGGGACTGAAGGCTGAGGAACGAGATGAATGGCGCGGCGGGCAATGGAAGCTGGCTCAGAAATATGGCGTTGAGCGTGAGCAGGTCCAGACCGGCTTCGACACGCTGATCGCAAGCGGCCTCTCTTACGCCGAAGCCAAGCCGAGTGCCGACGCTATCGCCCAGGCCAGCGCCGTGACTGGAGCCGATAGCGGGATTCTTGCGAAAGCAGTCGTGACCGGTGCGGGTGCGTTCGACATCGACTTGTCCAAGGCAGGGGCTGCGTTGGACATCTTGCAAAAAATGACCGTGGCCGGACGCCTGGGTAACGCTGAGCTTGAAAACCTGTCGAGCATCTTCCCGAAGATCGGCCAGGACGCGAAGTCCGCCGGCATGTCGATGGCGCAGGCGCTGTCGTTCGTCGAAACCCTGTCCCTGATCGAACTGGAGCCTGACCGCTTGGGTACGCTCGCGCAATCGACGTTGCGCATGTTCAACAACGGCAGCTACCGCAAGGAAGTGACCAAGGCTACGGGCGTAGAGTTCTTCAATAAAGACAAGAGCCTGCGGGACACGAAAGACGTGTTTGCCGACCTTCAGCGTAAGTACAAGGCTCTGAAGACCGACAAGGATCGCGCCAAGTTCATGGACGTGGCCTTCGGCAAAATGGACCAGGACACGCAGAAAGGCATCAAGGCATTTCTGACCGGCGACCGCCTGGAGAACTACGCAAAGGGCACCGAAACCATCGGCGGTGCCAAATCTATTTTCGAGAAGGATCTGGCGGACAACGTCGACAGCGCCACGGGTACGGCAGGCCGGCTGAAAGCAACGCTTGGTGCGGCGATTGACCGGATGTCGCAGCCCCTCAACAAGGGGTTGGCAGACATGGGCAACTACCTGCTCAACGACCTCAACCTGTCCGGTGAGCAGATGCTCGGCGCCGGACTGGCGACAGGCGTCGGTGGATACGTCGCCGGTCGTGGTGCGATGGCGGGAGGTGGTGCGCTGCTGAACAAGTTCCTTGGCGGTCCTGAGACCCTGAAGAATATTGCTGTCGGCAAGGTGCTGGAAGAAGCGACAGGTGTAACTTCTGTATTCGTGACGAACTGGCCCGGGGGTGACGGCGGTGGCATGTCCATGCCCGGTGGCCCGGACAAGAAGCCAAGCGGCACGAAGGTTCCGCCTGCCGGCCCTGTTGAGCAGTCGCCGAAGGCGAAAGTTGCCGGCGGTATCGCGCTGGCAACTGTGGCATCCGTCATCAGTGGTTCAACAGAAAACACGGACGAAGGGCGCCTGCGTGCGGCCGAGAACTCAAAGCTGCTGACCGAGGACCAGCGGTCCTACTACAGCGCGTTCTACCGCAATCGAATCGACCTCGCGCAGGCGAGTCCTGATGCTTCTGATGGATGGGTTTCCGACCAGGCTCGGCAGCTTGCGCAGCAGCAAACCGGACTGACGGCCTCGGGCGGTCGAGTATCCGAGGCTAACGCCTGGGCTCGCCGCATTGCCCTCGCTGGCCTGGCCGAGCCTGCAAAAGGGCTCGACCTGCTGCGCGCGGCGGAGCCAGGTCGCAACACAGTCGGAATCATGGCCGCAAAATCCAAAGCAGCCCCCTTTGGCCTAGAGTCCCCAATCGACGCCAGCCGCTTGATGCCAGGTATGCCTGCGCCAAGCGCTTCCTTGGCGCAATGGGCGAGCCAGGCCTTGGGTCGTATGGGAACGCAAACCCTATCTCAACCAGGTTCGCTCGGCATGGTGCAAAACGACGGCCAGGACGCCGAGACGTTGCGACAACTGTCAGAAACACTGCGTCAGCAGATCAACCAGCTCCAAGGTCTGGTTGGACGTCCGCTTGTGATCGAGGTGCGCAGTGACAGTGACAACATCTATGCCGAAGTTGAGCGGCGTGTCGGCATCCAATCGAGGCGCGGCTGATGAGCTGGAACGAAACATTACTGGACGCCTCCTTCCGGGGCGTTGCGCTGGAAGTCCTTGCCGAGAATCTTGGCGGTGGTCGGGAGCTGGCACAGCACGGCGTGCCGTACCGCGACGGCGACGACTTAGAGGACATGGGGCGCAAGGCCCGTGAGTTCTCGCTGTCGGTCGTCTTCTTTGGCACCAACTACGAGATCGCGTTGCAGAACCTCCTGGCGGCAGTTGATACGCCGGGCCCGGGAGAGCTGATCCACCCCATCTACGGCCGGGTGGATGTGCTGACCCGGAGCTGGAAAGTCGAGCATTCAGCCGAGCGCCCGGATTACACGCAGGTTGACCTTCAGTTTGTCGAGCGTACGCCCTCGGAACCGTTCTTCGCCCGCCAGTTCGAGTTTGTTGACGAGGGCGTGCTCACGGGTGAGGACGAGCGGCGCTGGCAAGACGGCCTGCTCGATCTTATCGGGCAGGTCGATGCCCTTGTCGCAGCGGTGCAGCAGTTGATTGGTGGAGGCTGGATCGGGCTGCTTGAGAACCTGCTCGGCCTGCCCGGGATTGGCCTGCGGCTGTTGCAGTTGCGTAGCCAGATCCTGGGCATCGTCTCCGGGCTTGCGAGTCTTTTCGGCAAAAGCGCAGGCGCGCAGTTCGACCCGCTTCTGGACCTGCACCGCACTCCAACTGAGATCCGCGCCGCGATTTCCGCGCACATCGACCCGTCTCCATACGACGGTTCCTCAGCCAGCACATTTGCTATAGCTACGGTTTCGAACGTCACGGACTCGTCCAGCTCGGGCAGTGTGATCGAGCAAACGAACGCAGCGCTTGAGCTGATCAATCAGCGCCTGGTCGCTCAGGACAATCTTCTGTTGGTGCTTCCCGGGGCGGATTCAATCGAAGCCAGTCCAGCTCGCGTCGGCACTGCGGTACTTGCGCAGGCCCGACTCGGCCTGGCTCTGGACGACACATTGTTGGCGGGGGTGCCGGTCGGTGGCTTGGTTTTGGGCTCTGCAAGCATGCTGCCACCAACCACCGCAGTTGCCTGGGAGTTGGTTCTGTTGGTCGTTACTGAAACTGCGCTCGCCCAGGCCTCGGCTGTCATCGCGTTGCTCGATGCCGAGCGCAAAACGCCGACGCTCACGCCGGAGCAGTTGGAAACGGTTGTCTCCAGCACTCGCGCGCTCGCGCAAGCGTCAATCGTGCTGCACCGCCAGTTGCTCGACGTCGAGAGCGCGTTGCGGGTCATCGAGCCTCTACGTGCAATCTCCGGAATCGTACAAGCCGCTGGGCGGCAGGTGCTGCAACTGCGGCCTCCGATTGTTCAGCGCACGGTTGGCAGTGAAACCAATCTGCGACTGCTCGCCCACCACTGGTACGGCGATCACTCCAGGGCTGCTGAGCTGCTGCGCTTGAATCCAACATTGCGAAGTCCACAGGCGATTAGCGCCGGGGAGGTGCTGCGTGCCTACGCTCAATAAGCCGCTTGAGCAAATCCGCCTTGCGGTCGGTGCCCATGCGCATGAACTCTGGGAGGGCTGGTCAGTGGAAAGCGATCTGCTGACACCTGCGGACGCTTTCCAGCTTGAGCTATTTACCCGCGAACCGGGGCCGCTGCCGGCGACGCTCCGGGAAGGTTCCCCGTGCACACTGAGCCTGGGCACCGACCGAGTGCTGACGGGCGTCGTTGACGAAGTTGAACTCGATATTTCTCGCAAGGGGCGCACGATACGCATCAACGGGCGCGATAACGCGGCCGTGCTTGTCGACTGCTCGACGCCCTTCGTCGCGATGCGAGAAGTCGGCCTGGCCGACATCATCGACAAGGTTGTCAAGCCGCTCGGAGTGGTCCGTGTTGAGATTCGCGCCGAGAAGATAAAGACGCGGAAACGCATACAGGTTGAGCCCGGCCAGAGTGCCTGGGAAGTGCTGCTCCAGGTCGCTGAAGCTAACGGTCTTTGGCCTTGGATGGAGCCCGACGGACGCCTGGTTATCGGTGGTCCGAACTACACCGCACCACCTGTCGCAACGCTGATCCTGCGTGAGAATGGCGTGGGTAACAACGTCGAGCAGCTATCTCTTCGCCGCTCGCTGCCTGGCCGGTTCAGCCAAGTGACCGTTCTCGGGCAGCACGGCCAGTACGACGCGGACGGTTACGACACAAGTCGAACGAAGCTGAAGACTGTCGTGCGCGATGATGCGCTGGCAAAGCGCGGGATCTTCCGTCCCAAGGTCGTGATAGACAGCTCGTGCGAGAACCAGGACATGGCTTCGTCCCGCGCCCGCAAGCTGCTCGCTGACAGTCGCTTGGAAGGCCTTGAGATCCGGGCAATCGTCATGGGGCACAGGGCCGGTAATGGGGCCGTATGGTCGCCCGGGCAGCGCGTCAACGTGTTCAGCGAGCCGCATGGCTTGAACGCGACCTACTTCCTCATGTCCCGCACGTTGCGCCTCACGCGGCGCGAAGGGGCAATTACAGAGCTGCGGCTGCGAGAGGACAAGACCTGGGTGCTGGACGGCAACCCGTCGAAGTCGAAGAAGAAGCGCAAGTCCGATGCTGACGCGGCATTCATCCAGGAGCTGCACAAGCTATGAGCATTCTCAAGACAATGCGAAATCAGGCACAGAACGCACAGCGTGGCATACGTCAGGCGTTCAGAGCTATCGCAGCGCGCAACAGCCATTCCGGCGCGCAGATCGGCGTAGAAATGGAAGGACTGGCTGGCGAGTCGGTTAGCGGTGAGCTGATGCAAGACTACGGCTTTGTCTCTGCACCGCTTCCGGGTGCCGAGTACATCGTCCTGCCCGTCGGCGGTGACACGAAACACTCGGTTGTGATCGCCAGCGGTGACGGTCGCTATCGGCTCCACGTGGCCGATGGTGAGGTCGCACTCTACACCGACGAAGGCGACCGCATACACATGAAGCGGGGGCGTCTGATCGAGGTCGAGACTGAAACGCTTGTGATTCGAGCGTCAACGAAAGTCGTGCTGGAAACACCTCTGGTCGACGCAACTGGAGAGATCAAGGACCAAGTGCGGACTATGCAGCAGGATCGTGATCTGTACAACGAGCATGTCCACGGCAACAGTCCGAAGCCCGCACCTCGGCAGTAGCGCGGCGCAGCGACTTACGTCGACAAGAAAGGCATTTTCTTGGCGATGTAAGGGACCATCGCTCAATGGACACAGGCATAAACCCAATTACAGGCGACACGACCGGCAAGCGCATTAGCTCCCTTGCCAACGCTGTCTATCTCCGACTCATGACCCCCTTGGGCAGCTACTGGGCGGACCCGTTGCTGGGCTCTCTGCTCCACACGCTTCGCCGAGAGAAAGACAGGCCTCGCGTGGGGCGTCTCGCGGTGCAATACGCCGAAACCGCACTCAAGCCGTTGCTCGACGATGGGCGGGCTACGGCGATCACAGTCACCGCAGAACAGCCTCACAACGGCTGGCTGCTTCTTGCCGTCGAAGTTGTCGAGGCAGATGGTCAAGTCCAAACATTCACACATAACGTTCGGGTGATTTGATGCCGTTTCAACCGCCAGCATACGACAGCATTCGGGATGCGATCCTGCGGGACATTCGCAGCCAGTTGCCCGACGCAGACATAACCAGCGACTCGGATAACTTCATTCGAAGTGCGGCTGTTGCTGCTGCAATCGAAGGTCTCTATCAGTACCAGGCCTGGATTTATCGGCAGATTTTTCCAGACACCGCAGATGAGGCGGAAGTGCTTCATCACGCCGCAAATCGCGGCATTCGTCAACGAGCGCCCGTAGCTGCAACAGGCGTTGCGCAAGTTGGGGGGGCATCTGGAGTTAGTCTTGGCGTCGGCAGCACGCTGAAGCATGTTGCCAGCGGTGCGCTGCTGACAACAGCGGAGGTAGTGAGCATCGGAAGTGCAGGCAATGCATTTGTGCCAGTAATTGCACAGTCGGTCGGAGTGAGCGCGAACGGTCTGACGGGGCAAGTCATCTTGACCAGTCCGCCGCTGGGCATCGACGCAGCGGCAACGATCACCGAGGCGCTTACCGGCGGTAGCGATATCGAGTCGCCGGCATCCGTACTTGTTCGACTGCTCGATCTGCTGCGCAACCCTCCAGCCGGCGGCGCGGCATACGACTACAAGCGCTGGGCGCTTGAGGTTGATGGTGTCGCGTCGGCCACTGTCCTGCCTCTTCGGCGCGGGCCGAATACCGTAGATGTCGTCATTACAGGCCAGGGCGGTGCGCCATCGGACCATGTAATCGACGCGTGTATTAGTCATATCGAATATCTGCGCCCGGTGACGGCTGAAGTATTCGTGTATGCCCCGGCGATTCGAACCGTTGCGGCCAGCGCGAATATTGAGCTTGTAGCTGGCTACAAGCTTGATGAAGTGCAACAGGCCGCTCAGGCGGCATACAACGAAGAACTCAACACACTGCCGATCGGTGCCCCTCTGAAGCGAAATCGCATCGGTACTGTCCTCGGCAACCTGGCTGGGGTCGCTGATTACCAGGTGCTGACGCCCGTCGCAAATGTGCCCGCGACTGACATCGCTGATGCTGTCGGCTGGATCAGGCCCGGTGCGATCACTCTGGGGCTGATGTCTTGAGCAGCTTGGCTACCCAGTTGCGTCTTCTGCTACCGCCGGAGACGTATGACGGCGCAGGGCCGGTTCTTTCGAAGTTGCTAGCTGCCGAGGCAAATGCGCTGGACGGGGCGCAGGTGAGTAGCAATCGACTCTATGACCGCATCTGGCCGGACTCTGGGGCGGCTCTGGACGAATGGGAGCGTGTCTTGGGGCTGCCGGACCCGTGCATGCTCAATGAGGCGCTGGCGGCCAGGCAGCGTATAGCGGCAGTCATGGCAAAGCTCAAAGGTGTCGCCGGACAATCAAATGCTCTCTTTATTCGTCTCGCTGAAAGTCTCGGTTACACCATCACGATCACAGAGTTCCGCCCGGCCCGGGCCGGATTCGCGCGTGCCGGTGACTCGATTTACGGAGACGGCTGGACTGGTGCTTGGATGATCAACGCCAGCGCTGTGAGTGTATTTCCGGCCCGGGCAGGCAACGCTGCGGCAGGAGAGCCCTTGGCGGTATGGGGTAATAAGCAATTGGAGTGCCGGATGCGCACAATGAAGCCGGCGCATACAACTTTACTTTTTAGCTATGGCGAAACTTAAAGCTCTGTGAGGTTTTGTTGGTCAATTTTTGGAGGCGATAAATGCAATTGATTGGAAGTAGTACGAGCACTGCGACTCCAACCGGCGAGTTTACTGAAGGTAGTGCAGCTGGGGGAGTACCCGCCACTCTGCTTAAAGCCACTTGGCTAAATTGTATTCAGCGCGAGTTAGTGGCCGTAGTTCAGGCGGCTGGTATTCAGTTGAGTTCCGTTGACGATACGCAGCTTTTAAAGGCACTCAGGACGTTTCTGAAAGACTACGTGCCTACATCTGGCGGGGCGGTGGCGGGATCAATCATCCTTTCAAACGGCACCGAGGATGCTCCCGAATTTGGCTGGAAAACACCTTCCGGCACTGTAAACGTCGACGTGCTAAACAGTCAGTTCCGAATCTCGGCAAGCTACGGAAGCACGTTTTCGACAGCGCTCTTGCTGGATATTCCCGGCAAAACTGCGGCCATTTTCGGGAGCAACATCTGGCATGCCGGAAACTTCAAACCCAGCGACAAGCTCAATGCGGATGCAAATGCGGTCTCTGCGTCGAGGCTGGTGACTCCCCGAACTATTTCTGTGACGGGGGCTGCAGCAGGTAGTGCTACTTTCGACGGAACTTCAAATGCCACGATAAATATTGCGCTGGCGGATATTGGTGTAGTTGCTGGCACTTACACAAAAGTCACGATTAACGGAAAAGGCCAGGTTATCGGCAGTTCTGTACTTGTGCCGGCTGATATCCCATCGCTGGACTATTCAAAGATAACCACAGGAAGGCCGACGACTCTAGCCGAGGCCGGTATCACTGATGCTTTGGGTAAAGACTCAAATGCGGTCTCTGCGTCGAAGCTGGCAACTCCCCGAACTATTTCTGTGACGGGGGCTGCAGCAGGTAGTGCTACTTTCGACGGAACTTCAAATGCCACGATAAATATTGCGCTGGCGGATATTGGTGTAGTTGCTGGCACTTACACAAAAGTCACGATCAACGGAAAAGGCCAGGTTATCGGTAGTTCTGTACTTGTGCCGGCTGATATCCCATCGCTGGACTATTCAAAGATAACCACAGGAAGGCCAACGACTCTAGCTGGTGCCGGCATCACTGATGCGCTTGGTATTTCAGCGAAAGCCACTCAGGCTGATATTGAGTCGGGTGCTAGTGCGAATAAATATATTGACCCTGCCGGCGCATTTGCAGCTACGCAAGACGTGTTTTGCGGAATGATCTTCTATCACGCAAGCAGCGCGCCGCCGCCTGGAAGCGTGAAGGCTAACGGTGCTGCCGTGAGCAGGGTTCTCTATGCGAAGTTGTTCGCGCGGATTGGAACGTATTATGGTGCGGGTGATGGTGTAACGACCTTTAATTTACCGGATGTTCGCGGCGAGTTCGGGCGATTCTGGGATGATGCGCGCGGCATCGATTTTGGTCGAGTATTTGGCTCATGGCAGGCTGGCGCATTAGAGTCACATACTCACACTTTGGCGGGTTCGGTTAACTTCACATATGTTGCGAACCCAGATTCAAACATGAAGCCGTTTCGGGACGGCGGAAGTACATATCAGACGGGCTGGACGGGTGGTAACGAAACCCGTCCGCGTAACTTGGCATTTCTTGGTTGCATCAAATATTGAATATTGAGGTGAAGCATGAGCAAACTTACTCCGCCAACAGTCTACCAGGCGCACCTAGTGACGGGCGAGTACATCGGAGCTTCGCTAGCAGACCCTGACCCATTAGACGAGGGTAACTGGCTGATACCGGGGATGGCGTTTCTTGAGGCCCCCCCAGACGCGCCGGTAGGTTTCGCTGCGGTGCATGTGAAGGGTGAGAGCGAGTGCTGGACGCTCTTGCCGGATTTTCGCGGCGACGTGTGGCGCACTGATACCGGACTACAGGAAAACTGGACAGCTCTAGGAGAATTGCCGGCGGGGCTGACCGCTAAGCCATACCCTGGCGCACACCACGTTTGGGCCGATGGGGAATGGCGTATTGACGCAGCAGCGGAAAGCGACGCGTTGAAGTCGGGGGCATTTGATGCCCGGGACCGGCTGTTGAGTGACGCAGCTACGCGCATTGCGCCGCTTGCGGACGCCGCCGATCTGGGGGAGGCGACGCCAGCGGAGGAAGCTGAGCTAAAAGCCTGGAAGCGGTATCGGGTAGATTTGAACCGAATTCAGCTACAACCTGGCTTTCCCTCGACGATCAACTGGCCTGTTGCGCCTGGCGCGCCGATCTGAGGTCCGGCCACGATGCCAAATCCGGCGCACGCCGGTGCCAAACCCGGCGCGCGCTTACACATCGCGGGCAACGCCCGCTCCCACAAGGACCGTATGCGCCGCGAAAACTGTGGGAGCGGGCGTTGCCCGCGATGAGGCCGGTCAATCCAGCCTCAATTCCATGGCCTGGCACATCAGCGGCGACCCCTCGCGCAAAGGCTCCAGTGTCCCGACCGGGCGGAATCCATGGCTCCGATACAAGCGCATCGCTGCGGACTCACTGGCCGTCACCCCCAGGCAAACCCTGGCCACGCCAAGCCCCCGCGCCCAGGCAACCACCGCTTCCAGCAAACACCGCCCGGCACCCAACCCCCGTGCCTGCGGATCGACCCACATCTGGAACACCTCCACCCTATCCTCGGCAACCCGCTTGCCCCAGACCAGGCCGCAGGCAGCCTCGCCATGAACGGCGAGCCAGGCCTGGTCGTCGTTGCCAGTCGCCGCCCGGATTGTCCGCTGCATCCAGTCCTCATCGGTGCGCACGATCTCCGCCGCCAAGGTACTGCCGAAGGCGTCCGGCGCATCCCGCAGCGCCCGCAGGCGCAGCTCGCGATACAACGGCCATTGCTCGGCCCGCAACGGACGCAGGGCGATCATTTGCGGAAACACAACACTTTCGAGGTCAGCTTCTGGCACACCTCATCCCGCTGGTTGGTGGTCAACGACTGCACCACCACCATCCCCCGATCCGGCTTCGAGCGCGACGGAATGATCTCCAGCACCGTGGTAGTGACCTTGAGCACATCCCCCGGCCGGGTCGCCTGGGGCCAGCTGATTTCACCACCGGCGCCGATCACCCCGCGGGCCAGGGGCAGGCTCTGCACCAGCAGCTTCATGGTGATCGCCGCGGTGTGCCAGCCGCTGGCAGCCAGGCCCTGGAAGAAGCTGTCCTTGGCCTCCTCGGCGTCGACATGGAAGGGTTGCGGGTCGAACTGCGCGGCAAATGCGACGATCTGGTCGGCATCCAGCGCATGGCTGGCACTGACGAAAACGTCGCCCACCTTCAGGTCATCCAGGTACACGGGCACTGCGGTCATGGCCTTCTCCGTCGATGAGTGCGGATCCCGATATTCCACCCTGATGGCTTGGCAAGCAAATTGCCATGTCTATAATGCGAACCACTTTCATTCGCACGCCTGTCCCCGTCATGTCCGACTCTTCCTCCAACCCCGAACTGATCGGGGCGCTGGCCTTGCATTACGACGACCTGGTCGCCTATATCCGCCGGCGCTTCCAGGGCAGCCAGTTCGCTCGCGAGGTGGTGCATGACGTGTGCGTGCAGTTGCTGGAGAGGCCGCCACAGCAGCCGGTGAAGCTGCCGTTCGCCTTCCTGCGCAAGGTTTCGTTCAACAAGGCCATCGACCGCCGTCGCGCCGATGGCACCCACGCTGCCCATATCGAGTTCACCGCCGAGGTGCCGGACTGGCATGTCCACGACCTGGACGGCGCCGCCAGCCTGGACTTCGAACAGCAATTGCATGCCTTGCTGGCGATCATCGACGCGCTACCAGCGCGGGCGCGCCAGGTCTTCCTGTTGCATCGTATCCATGGCATGCCGCAGAAGGAGATCGCCGCCGAACTGGGCATTTCCCTGAACATGGTCACCCAGCATTTCTCCCGGGCGATGCAGGCCATCGTCCGCGACTGGGAGCCGGCACGCCGGGCGCTGGCGAAATGAAGCAGCAGGACAAGCCCGCCAGCGACGCCCTGGGACCTTTCGAACAGGCCCTGCGCGACCGCGTGCCGTCCCGCGAGGCGCTGCTGGCCGAGGCCAAGGCGCAGACCGCACGACAACGGCGGCGCAAGCAGACCCTGGGTGGCGGCCTGTCGCTGCTGGTACTGGCGACCGGGCTGTGGTTCGTCGATCCGTCCTGGTACAGCGAGGACATCCACGTTCCGGTGGGCAGCCGAGACAGCCGGCAACTGGCCGACGGCAGCACGCTGATCCTCGACAGCGCCAGCCACCTGCGCATCGAACACCGCCTGCGCAGCCGCCAGTTCGAACTGCTCGAAGGCGAGGCGACCTTCACCGTGGCCCACGGACCACAGCCGTTCATCGTGCGCAGCCAGGGTGTGTCGGTGCGGGATATCGGCACGGTGTTCAATGTGCGCAGCGACAGCCGCGGCGTGGCCGTGGCGGTGGTCGAAGGCGAGGTGGAAGTGTCCAACCGGGCCGCCGGTTCCAGCCGTCTGCGCCAAGGCCAGGTGCTGCTGGCCAACGAGCAGCAGCTCAGTGCGGTGGGCAAGGTCGATCCGGCGCGGATCACCGCCTGGCAGCAGGGCAAGCTGCGCTTCGACGGCACGCCGCTGCGCGAAGTCATCGTCGACTTGCAACGCTATCGCCAGGCCCCCATCCGCCTGGCCGACGCACGGGTCGGACAGTTGCGCCTGTCCGGCGAGTTCGACAGCGTGGCGGTGGAAACCCTGCTCGACGGCCTGCCGGCGATTTTGCCGGTGAGCCTGCTGCGCGGCGAGGACGGCAGCCTGACGATTCGTGCCCGCTGACGGAAAAGAGAATATTTTTCATTCCCGACCTCAACATTTTCCCGGTGCCAT
This sequence comes from Pseudomonas sp. Con_6, assembly GCF_059379395.1. Taxonomy (NCBI): domain Bacteria; kingdom Pseudomonadati; phylum Pseudomonadota; class Gammaproteobacteria; order Pseudomonadales; family Pseudomonadaceae; genus Pseudomonas; species Pseudomonas sp. Con_6. The sequence goes on from NZ_CM182011.1 coordinate 2,941,734, forward strand.
TCGCCACTCCCTGTGAAGGTCACTTTCGAACCTGCATCTGGGGAGTCAAATGAGCACCATCGCATTCTCGCGCCGCCTGTCGTTGCTGGCCGCCGGCATCACCCTCGCCTCGACGCTGCATGCCCAGGAGGCCAGCCACGCCGTGAGCCTGCCAGCGCAACCATTGGACCAGGCGCTGAACGCCCTGGCCGGGCAGACCGGCGCACGCATCCTGTTCGCCACCGACAGCGCCGAGGGCCTGCGTGCCCCCGGCCTCAGCGGCGAGCTGACCGTGGAGCAGGCCCTGCAGCGCCTGCTGCGGGGGACGCGGCTGACGGTGCAGAAGACCAGCGATGGCAGCTACCTGGTCTCGCCGCCGCAGGGCGACAGCGCGGCACTGGAACTGGGCGCCACCAGCGTCAATGCCAGCCAGCTCGGCGCCACCAGCGAGGGCACCGGTTCCTACACCACCGGCACCATGAGCAGCGGCACCAAGCTGGCCCTGACCCCGCGCGAGACCCCTCAGTCGGTCAGCGTGGTCAGCCGCCAGCGCATCGAGGACCAGGCCATGAGCACCCTCGGCGACGCGGTGAAGTACACCACCGGTCTCACCGTGACCAAGTGGGGCGGCGAGCGTGAGCGCTACAACGCCCGGGGCTTTCAGCTGAGCAACCTGATGGTCGACGGCATTCCCGTGCAGTACGACGAGGCCAGCCTGTCCACCGGCCTGCTGTCGATGTACGACCGGGTCGAGGTGGTGCGCGGCGCCGCCGGCCTGATGGAGGGCGCCGGCTCCCCGGGTGGCTCGATCAACCTGGTGCGCAAGCGCCCGACCGACACCTTCCAGGGCAGCATCAGCGCCGGTGCTGGCAGTTGGGACGACGACCGCATCGAGCTGGACCTGAGCGGCCCGCTGAACGCGACGGGCAGCCTGCGCGGGCGCACGGTGCTGTCGTTGCAGGACAAGAACTCCTTCATCGACGACTACCAGAATCGCCGCAGCCTGGTCTATGGCGTGCTTGAAGGCGACCTGGACGAAGACACCACCGTGAGCCTCGGTGCCAGCTGGAGCCAGGACAACAACCCCGGCGCCGACTGGAACGGCCGCGGCACCAACCCCGACGGCAGCTTCCTCGACATTTCCCGCTCGCGGCGCCAGAGCCCCAACTGGTCGTACTGGGACAAGGAGACCAGCACGGTCTTCGCCGACATCACCCGGCGCTTCGCCAATGGCTGGACCGGCAAGCTCGCCGCCACCGCGCTGAAAAGCGAGATGGACATGTTCGGCTCCTACCTGTATCGCCCGGATCCCAGCGCCCGCGACTTCGGCTTCGGCTATGGCAAGTACCACTACGAAAACACCCAGGCCAGTCTCGACGGCTATGCCAGCGGGCCGTTCCAGCTGTTCGGCCGGACCCATGAGCTGGTGGTGGGCGGCAGCTACCGCAACCAGGACATCGACGACGGCCCTGGCGGCTGGCCGCTCGGCGCTGCGGCCTATGAATTCGATCCGTTGGGCTTCGACGGCAAGTCGGTGCCCAAGCCGACGATCACCTATGCCTGGTCGCGGGAGGGTGAGGTCAAGCAGTCCAGCGTCTACCTCACCACGCGTTTCAGCCTTACCGACCGGCTCAAGCTGGCCACGGGCGGGCGCCTGGACTGGTACGAGTACGAGTTGACCAGCCATGCGGGGACCTGGACCGGCAATGACGCGTACAAGGTCACCCGCGAGTTCACCCCGTACCTTGGTTTCACCTATGACCTCAACGACACCTACACCGCCTATGCCAGCTGGACGCGGATCTTCAATCCGCAGAACTACCAGACCCCGACCGGTGGCCTGCTCGACCCACAGGAAGGCAGCAATTACGAGATCGGCCTCAAGGGCGAATATTTCGACGGACGCCTGAATGCCAGCGTGGCGCTGTTCCAGATCGACCTGGAGAACCTGCCGGACCCGATCGTCGGCGGCTGCGGCGGTCGTGATTGCTACACCTCGGCCGGTGAAGTGCGCAGCCGCGGTATCGAGCTGGAAGTCAGCGGCGAGGTTTTGCCGGACTGGCAGGTGTCGGCGGGATACACCTACAACTATGCCAAGCACCAGAAACCGTCGGAGTATGCGCCGATCGGCACTTTGTCCAGCGGCGAGCGCTACGCCACCAACCTGCCGTTGAACCTGTTCAAGCTGGCCACCAGCTACCGCCTGCCGGGCGACCTGAACCGCTGGCGCGTGGGAGGCGGGTTGCATGTGCAGAGCGATGTGTACGCTACGGAAGGCAGTGCCCGGATCGAGCAGGGCGGCTATGCGGTGACCGACCTGTTCGCCAGCTATGACGTGGACGCCCACCTGACCCTGAGCCTGAATGCCAACAATGTGTTCGACCGGGATTACTACTCCAGCATCATGACCACGGTGGGCGGCAACTTCGTGGGGGATCCGAGGAACTACAGGGTAACGGCGAAGTATCGTTTCTGATCCCGCCGCAGACCTTGGACTGCCCCCCAAGGGTTGGATTGGTGTCCAGCTTCTTGGGGGCAGTCCACCTTGTGGGAGCGCTTCAGATCGGACCGCTGATCGTCCGGTCCACCAGCCGAATGCTGTCCCGCCCCCCACGCTTGGACTCGTACAACGCCGCATCGCTCTGCTCGATCAGCGCCGCCAGGCTCGCTGGCGGGTACTCGAACAGGTTGGCACCGATGCTCAGGGTCACCGGCTCCGGGGTGTCGAAGGCCGCCGTCGCCTCGCGCTGGAACTGTTCGCGCAGGGCGCTGCCGAGGGCGACGATCTGTTCGCTGGAGGCATTGCCCAGCAGGATCAGGAATTCGTCACCGCCCAGGCGCGCGGCCAGGGCGTCTTCCGGGAGCTGGGCGAGGATCATGTTGCTGAGGTTGACCAGCAGGCGATCGCCGGCCGGATGCCCGTAGAGATCGTTGACCAGCTTGAAGTTGTCGATATCGATCAGCAGCAGGGCGCCCGGCTGCTGCACCGAAACATTATCCAGCAGGCGCGGCGCACGCACTTCCAGGGCGCGGCGGTTGTACAGGGTGGTCAGCGGGTCGCGGGCGGCGAGGCGGGCGATGCGTTTTTCCCGGCGGTAGCGCTCGCTGCCGGTCATTGACAGGGCGATCAGCATCAGCGCCACCGCGCCTTCCACCAGCGACACCTGGATGATCTCGCCGCGGAACGACGCCAGGTCGAGCAGGGCCCCGGGCAGCACGGCGAGGACCGCCTTGACGCAATAGAAGACGCCATGGCTGAGCATCACATAACGCAACTGCACGGCACCGACGCTCAACGACTTGCCATGGGGGCGAAGCAGGAAGCTGGCGCGCAGGGCGAGCACACCGACCAGTCCCGAGTTGGCGAAGGTCATCACGTTCGACCACCAGGCGGCGTTGGGCAGGGCCAGCAGCGCCGTCCAGAGCACGAAGATCAGGTACCAGGCGCGGGACAGGCGGGTTTCGGTGAAGCGCGCGACGCCCAGCAGGAACAGCCAGTGGGCGGTGACCAGCAGGCCGTTGGCGAACCAGATGCCGAGGACCAGCAGGCCGTTCATGCGCATCAGGGCCAGGGTCGAGCCGACGGTGATGGTGGCGAAACCGGCGCTCCAGAACAGCAGGGACGATTCGCGCACGCTGGTCCACTCGATCGCCAGGTAGGCGGACGCGGTGGCGGCGAGCACGATGGTGAGCACCAGCATGGTAGGTGGATCGAGCGTCATGTACTGACGGGCCTTTCTTGTTAACTACGGAATGGGCGGGATTGTAAGCTGTTGAAACGATTTTTCAGAGGGGCGCAGATCGTTTTATCGTCGCACCCCTGAAGTCATCCGCAGACCCTGTGGGAGCGGGCGTTGCCCGCGATGAGGCCCTCGAGAACGAAAAAGGGGCGCCTGTGCGGGCGCCCCTTCCTTGTCACCTCATGAACCCATCAGGCCCACGGACGGTCACCGTTCTCGTCCTTGACGCGGGTCGGCAGACCCATCACGTCCAGGGCATGCAGGAACGGCTCGGCCGGCAGTTCCTCGACGTTGACCATGCGCTGCACGTCCCACTGGCCACGGGCGACCAGCAGGGCCGCAGCCACTGGCGGTACACCGGCGGTGTAGGAGATGCCCTGGCTGTCGGTCTCGGCGTAGGCTTCCTCGTGGTCGGCCACGTTATAGATGAAGACTTCGCGCGGCTGACCGTCCTTGGTGCCCTTGACCAGGTCACCGATGCAGGTCTTGCCGGTGTAGCCCGGAGCCAGCGAAGCCGGATCCGGCAGCACGGCCTTGACCACTTTCAACGGCACCACTTCCAGGCCTTCTGCGGTCTTCACCGGTTGCTCGGAGAGCAGGCCAAGGTTTTTCAGCACGGTGAACACGTTGATGTAGTGCTCGCCGAAGCTCATCCAGAAACGCACGTTGGGCACGTCGAGGTTCTTCGACAGCGAGTGCACTTCATCGTGGCCGGTGAGGTAGAGGTTTTGCGAGCCGACCACCGGCAGGTCGTCGGTACGCTTCACTTCGAACATGGTGTTGCTGGTCCACTGGCTGTTCTGCCAGCTCCACACTTGTCCTGTGAATTCACGGAAGTTGATTTCCGGATCGAAGTTGGTGGCGAAGTACTTGCCATGGGACCCGGCATTGACGTCGAGAATGTCGATCGAGTCGATGCGGTCGAAGTACTGTTGTTTCGCCAGCGCCGCGTAGGCGTTGACCACACCCGGGTCGAAACCGACACCGAGAATGGCCGTGATGTTCTTCTGCTGGCACTCTTCGAGGTGTTTCCACTCGTAGTTGCCATACCAGGGCGGGGTTTCGCAGATCTTGCCCGGTTCTTCGTGGATCGCGGTGTCCAGGTAGGCGACACCGGTATCGATGCAGGCACGCAGCACCGACATGTTGAGGAAGGCGGAACCGACGTTGATCACGATCTGCGATTCGGTCTCGCGGATCAGCGCCTTGGTCGCCTCGACATCGAGGGCGTTGAGCGAGAAGGCCTGGATGTCGGCGGGTACCTTGAGGCTACCCTTGGCCTTGACGCTGTCGATGATGGCCTGGCATTTGGAGATGTTCCGCGACGCAATTGCAATACGACCGAGTTCGTCGTTGTGCTGCGCGCACTTGTGGGCCACCACCTTGGCGACACCTCCTGCACCAATGATAAGAACGTTCTTCTTCAATTCTCTATCTCTCCTTATCTGCCAGCTCAGGAAAGGCTGGACAGGTAGTCTTCGAAACCGAACTCACGAACCAGCTCGACGCTACCGTCGAGTTGTTTCACTACGATGGACGGCATTTTCAGGCCGTTGAACCAGTTTTTCTTGACCATGGTGTAGCCTGCGGCGTCGACGAACGACAGCCGATCGCCGATGGTCAGCGGACGATCGAATTGGTACTCGCCGAAGATGTCGCCGGCCAGGCACGACTTGCCGCAGACCATGTAGGTGTGCTCGCCGTCGTTGGGGGCCATCTTGGCATTGAGTCGGTAGATCAGCAGGTCGAGCATGTGCGCTTCGATCGAGCTGTCGACCACGGCAAGGTGCTTGCCGTTGAACAGGGTATCGAGGACGGTGACTTCCAGCGAGGCGCTGTTGGTGATCGCCGCTTCGCCGGGCTCCAGGTAGACCTGCACGCCGTACTTCTCGGAGAACGCTTTCAGGCGCTCGCAGAAGGCGTCCAGGGCGTAGCCTTCGCCGGTGAAGTGGATGCCGCCGCCGAGGCTGACCCATTCGACCTTGTGCAGCAGGTGGCCGAAGCGTTCCTCGATGGTGCCGAGCATCTTGTCGAACAGGCCGAAGTCGCCGTTCTCGCAGTTGTTGTGGAACATGAAGCCGGAGACCTGCTCGATCACGCCTTCGACCTTGACCGGGTCCCACTCGCCGAGACGGCTGAATGGACGGGCCGGGTCGGCCAGCAGGTAGTCGGAGCTGCTCACCTGCGGGTTGACGCGCAGGCCACGGACCTTGCCTTCGGACTGCTCGGCGAAGCGCTGCAACTGGCCGATGGAGTTGAAGATGATCTTGTCGCAGTTGGCGAGCATCTCTTCGATCTCGTCGTCGGCCCAGGCCACGCTGTAGGCGTGAGTCTCGCCTGCGAACTTCTGGCGACCGAGCTTGAGCTCGTAGAGCGAGGACGAGGTGGTGCCGTCCATGTACTGCTGCATCAGGTCGAAGACCGACCAGGTGGCGAAGCACTTGAGTGCCAGCAGGGCCTTGGCACCGGATTTTTCACGCACGTAGGCGATCTTTTCCATGTTGCCCAGCAGCTTTTGCTTGTCGATCAGGTAGTACGGGGTCTGGATCATCGAGAGGCTCCGGGAAGGCCAGCCAAAAAAAGAGCCGCATTGTGCCCGTACTCGATACATATCGAAAGGGCGGGATGCGGATTTTGCAATGTCAATGGGCCAGCCAACTGCATTGCAGATGACTGGCCCTGAACGGGTTGCAAGATGTTACGTGAAGTAGGAGGGACGCGGCGGACCGTCAGGCCGGTCGAGGCGCCATGGGATGTCGAGACTCAATACTGATAGCGCAAGGTGACGGCGGAGTTACGGGCCGGTTAGCTGTTCGCTTTGTTCGAGTCATTTCTCGGAGGGAAGCTTGACCTGGCGATAGCTGAGCGGAAGTTTGAAGCTCTCAGAAAGGAAGCTGAGGTAGGCGTCACCGTCCGGACCCAGCGGGGTTCTGCCAACGGCCACCAGACGAACTTTCCTGGTTGCATGAGGTTCATGGAACCAGGCGTACTCAAGCAGTTGACCTATCGCCAGGCGCAATACCCTACGGGTGGAATAGTCGGACTTGACCTCGAACAGGATCCATTCGGCGTCGGTCTTGACAGTGACATCAACGTAGTTTTCTTCGCAGACGATGGTGGCTGCGGGATATTCCTTCGCCAGTTCCTTGCACAGCACGGCTCGCATCAGATCGTGCTCGGGAGAGCACTCGCGGCCTTCGCTGCCGTTTCGGAAGTAGTTGTTCTGCTGGGGTGGAATGGTCACGCCTTTGCGGCTGCGTTGCTGGTTTCCCACCACGGGCAAAGCGAAGTTGCTTCTTGGCCGGATGAGCTGATACCGATTCCAGCGCATCATTGGATCATCGGCCTCAGCGAATTTGTCGTGTTCGAACCATTCAACGTCCTCCGGCCGAAAGCGCACGTTGAAAATGTAAGGGGCCCAGTCAGCATTTCCCAGCCCCGACCTGTCGCCGTTCACGTCATCGACTTCTTTCAATATGCGCTCGTACCATCCTCGTTCCTTGTAAACCTCAAGGATTGCATTGCTCTGCGTATCATCCAGCAACTCGATGTGCCTGATTCTAGCGACGTAACGGCGTCCGCGTGGATCAAGGGTAAAGAGGACAACCTCTCCCGCTCGCTCCCTACGCTTGAGCCTGGACTTCCTGCCTTTGTTCACCCCTTGAAGAAAACCGTACTGCCAACCGCCGATCTGCCACTCGAAGCGGAACAGCCATTCCTCGTGGCCATAGCCGTGCTGGGAGTAGAAGGTATCTCCAGATTCCCGGGCCTCACCGGTCGGATGCTGCCAATTGGATTCGTTGTAGCAAATACGGGTGATGTAGGTCATTGCAGATCCCTGTCTGCGATAGTGTCTTTGTGATATTGCTGCAGGCGGGTCGAATCGCAAAGGCTGTTTCAGCGCGACCTTCGTCGGCTTTACCGCCGCGCTGATCGGTGGGCTGCTGGTCGTGGCCGTCGCCGCTCCAGCAGCAACAAGCGCAAGGTCTTCGCCACCAGCGCTCCGAGGATGCAACCCGCCGCCGTGGCGATCATCTGCAACAGCAGGCCAAGACCGCTGGCCAGCGACTGCTCTTCGACGAAATGCGCAACCTCCGGCCACAGTGCCAGCCACACGGCGATGAAGCCCAGCACCAGGTCGTACCAGCGGCTGCTGACACCGCTGGGCCGATAACCGCGCACGAAGAGGATGAACGCGCTGAAGGCCATGGCCAGCAACAGGGTGCCGAAGGTCTGGCTGAGGGCATCGGGTCCGGACATGGCATTTACCTCCCGTCGTTGTCGCGCAGGCGCAGGCATTGATGACGGTGCAGGCCCAGGTGTACTTCATCCAGCAGGGCCTCGGCGCAGTCGAGGGCGCGGCGGGCGTCGGCGGCGATGGTCGTGGCCGCGCCGCTGAAATCATCCACCCGCAGGCCCGGCGCCAGTGCCGGCATCTCCACCAGGGTCCAGTCCAGGCCGCTGACGTCCAGGCTGCGACGCAGGCCTGCACCCAGGGCTTCGTCATCGCTGTCGTCCGAATCCAGCAGCCATTGCCAGTGACCGACCAGGAACAGCCGCGCCACACCGGCGCTTCCCAGGCCCAGGGCACCGTCGAGCAGGTGGCCGCATTGCGGTGGCAGGTCTTCCTCGATCTCATCGCCCAGGCAGGCAAAGACCACGTCGAGGCCGGCAATGGCGCGCTTCACCGTTTCCACCGAATCCAGGCTGCCAAGCTTGCAACGCAGGCCGGGGCGGGCGGTGATGCCGTTGAGGTCGTCGAGCAGGGCGCTGACCTCGTGCTGGCGATGCAGCGCAGCGGCGATCAGGGCCTGGCCGAAGCTGTCCCGTGGATTGAACACGCCCAGCTTCAGGCGCGGCGTTTCGAGGTTATGCATGCAGCCTCCTGGCGAAAACGGGCCGATATGAGTTTCGAAGCCGGTCTTTCGCGCGGAGTTCCACTGGCTTGACGAGCGTCAAGCCCGGGCGGTCGTGGACGCGCTAGTCTGCCGCGCACAATGAGGCCCCGCCATGATCTATCCCGTTCTGCTCACGCTGCACCTGTTCGCCGCCATCGTTTTCATCGGCACGGTGTTCTTCGAAGTCCTGTTCATTGGTGGTATCCGCCAGCAACTGCCCGACCGTCTGATGATGATGCTGGAACACGCCATCGGCCAGCGTGCCCGGCGGTTGATGCCGTGGGTGTTGCTGGTGCTGTTCGGCGCGGGGGTGGGCATGGTCCGTGAGCGCTACCTGGCGCAGCTGTCGGCGCCTCTGGAGTCGCCGTTCGGCGCGTTGCTGGCGCTGAAGATCCTCGTTGCCTGCAGCGTGCTCGGGCATTTCGTCACTGCGCTCTGGCTGTTCCGCAGCGGGCGCATGACCGCGCGGGCGGTGCGCTTTATCCACGCCAGCGTCTTTACTCATTTGTTGCTGATCGTGCTGCTGGCCAAGGGCATGTTCTATATCAGCTGGTGAACCGCGGAGCCCCGCCATGCAAGTGATCGACCGCAAGACGGCATTGGCCATTCCACCCCTGTGGCGCCTGGCGTTTCGTCCATTCTTCCTCGGCGGCAGCCTGCTCGCGCTGCTGGCGGTGCCCCTGTGGCTGGTCGCCCTGAGCGGCAAGCTGGACTGGAGCCCCGCCGGCGGCTGGCTGGCCTGGCACCGGCATGAACTGCTGTTCGGTTTCGGCCTGGCGATCATCGCCGGTTTCCTGCTGACCGCCGTGCAGACCTGGACCGGCCAGCCTGGCCTCAGCGGCAAGCGCCTGGCAGCGCTGGCCTTGCTCTGGCTGGCGGGACGCCTGGCCTGGCTGGGGGCGGCGCCGTGGCCGTTGCTGGTGCTGCTGGAGCTGGGCTTTCCCCTGTTGCTGGCATGGATCATGGGACGGACCTTGTGGAAGGTCCGCCAGCAGCGCAACTACCCGCTGGTGGCGCTGTTGCTGCTGCTCACGCTGGTGGACAGCATCGCCATGGCCGGGCTGGTCGAGGGCCACGACGGCTGGCAGCGCCAGGGCGTGCTCGGTGGCCTGTGGCTGGTGGCGGCGATGATGGGTCTGATCGGTGGCCGGGTGATTCCGTTCTTCACCCAGCGCGGATTGGGACGGGCGGCGGCAGTGCAGCCGTGGGCCTGGCTGGACTGGCTGCTGCTGGGCGGCTCGGCGCTGGTGGCGGTGTTGTATGCGACGGGGCCGGGGCTGCTGCCCAACCTGTTGATCGGTGTGCTGTTCGCCGTACTGGCGATCGGGCATGGCGTTCGTCTTCTCCGCTGGCATGACCGCGGCCTGTGGCGGGTGCCGCTGCTGTGGTCGCTGCACCTGGCCTATGCCTGGCTGTTGCTGGCGTGTGCCGGCATGGCACTGTGGCATTTCGGCGTGCCGCTCAACCCGAGCCTGGCCGTGCACTGCCTGACGGTGGGGGCCATGGCCGGGCTGATCCTGGCGATGATCGCCCGGGTCAGCCTCGGGCATACCGGGCGGCCGTTGCAGCCGCCGAAGTGCATGACCCTGGCCTTCGTCCTGCTCAACCTGGCCGGGTTGAGCAGGGTGTTGCTGGTGCCGCTGCAGACCCACATGGGCCTGGGCATCGCGGCGCTGTGCTGGGCACTGGCCTTCGGGCTGTTCGTGCGGGGCTACGGGCCGATGCTGATGCAAGCGCGGCTCGATGGCCATCCCGGCTAGGTGTGAGCGGCATCGCTGCTTCGGTACTGCGGAGTCAGCAGGCGTTGCCGAGCAACTCGTAGCTGCGCAGCCTGTCCTCCAGCCGGTAGGTGACCGTCACGATGCCGACTTCTTCGCAGCCGAACTCGCCGGCGATCCGTTGGATCTGCCGGTGGCAGGTTTCGGGAGCGCCCACCACCATATCGCTGAGGGTGTCATCGAACGCCTGTCGTTGGTGCGGGGGCATGAGCGCGTAGCGACGTTGCACCTCGTGAGGATCGAGCAAGGGCTCCCTGGGCGTGACGCCTGCCATCAACTTTCTGTAGACCGCCGTGCCGGCGATGAAGCGAGCTTCTTCATCCGATCCGGCACAGATCACGGCCAGCGCCACCAGGCGAGGTGGCGCAGTAGTGATGCCGGACAGTCGGTACGTGTCGGCGTGGTGCTGGAAGATCGCCGGGGAACAGGCCTTCGGCGCGATGAACCTGGCCAATGCCAGCCCCATGCCGAGCTGCCCGGCCAGGGTCGAGCTGCCGCCGCCCGAGCCGAGCATCCAGAGCGACGGCAGGGTGGCAGGATCGACGTTGCAGGCGAGCGCGGCGTAGGCGTGGCCTGCTGGAAAATCACCGCGCAGAAAGGCGCACAGCTCTGCCGCCTGTCGAGGGAAGTGATCGTGCTCCGGCACATGCCCCGGGGCGGCAAGCGCAACCGAACTCAAGTGGCTGCCGCCGGGGGCTCGCCCGATCCCCAGGTCGATGCGGCCAGGGAACAGCCCGCCGATCAGGGCAAAGGTCTCGGCCACCTTGTAGGGACTGTAGTGGGTCAGCATAACGCCGCCGCTGCCGACTCTCATCCGCGTGGTCGCGCTGGCGATGCGGGTGAGCAGGATCTCCGGTGCCGCCCCCGCGAACTGGATGCTGTCGTGATGCTCCGCGACCCAGTAGCGGTGATAGCCCCAACGGTCGCACTCGATGGCCAACTCCACCGAGGCGCCAACTGCCGTGGCAGCGGTGCGGTGTGCGTGGATAGGGGTTTGGTCGATCACGGTCAATTTCAACGACACTGCTTTTTCCATTCCGAGGCGAGTGAAGAGCGCGGGGCGGTCGATCGAGGCCCGCGTCATTAATTGTGTCGATGTTAACTAATTTTGTGGTGGTATAGCGACGGCTGGCGACTTTGCGGGGATGAGCCATGGCCTGTTTACCGTTCGTCATCTGTCGTCGCTGAAGGCCCTTGCATCCCGATTGAACTCGAAATACTGTATGTAAATCCAGTATTCGGGAAAGGCTCCCCCATGCAACTCATCGCCAAGCTCGGCATCCTCGCCGACGCCGCCAAGTACGACGCCTCGTGCGCCAGCAGTGGCGCCCCCAAGCGCAGCTCGAAGGGGCGCGACGGGCTTGGCGCGACCAGCGGCATGGGCATCTGTCACAGCTATACCCCCGACGGGCGCTGCGTCTCGCTGCTCAAGGTGCTGCTGACCAACTTCTGCCTGTACGACTGCCAGTACTGTGTCAACCGCCGCTCCAGCAACGTGCCGCGGGCCCGTTTCAGCCCCGAGGAAGTGGTGCGCCTGACCCTGGACTTCTACCGGCGCAATTGCATCAGCGGGCTGTTCCTCAGCTCGGGCATCATCCGCTCGGCGGACTACACCATGGAGCAACTGGTGCGGGTGGCCCGGTTGCTGCGCGAAGAGCACGACTTCCGTGGCTACATCCACCTCAAGACCATTCCCGATGCCGACCCGCTGCTGATCGAGGAGGCCGGGCGCCTGGCCGACCGCCTCAGCGTCAATATCGAGCTGCCCAGCGACGCCAGCCTCCAGCGCCTGGCCCCGGAAAAGCAGGCGGGCACCATTCGCCAGGCCATGGACACCATCCACCGTGGCCAGCAGGCGGTGGCTGGCGAGCTGCGGGCGCCGCGCTTCACCCCGGCGGGGCAGAGCACGCAGATGATCGTCGGCGCCGACACCTCGGACGACCGCCTCATCCTCGGCAACGCCGAGTCGCTGTACCAGGGCTATGGCCTCAAGCGCGTGTACTACTCGGCCTTCAGCCCGATTCCCGACAGCCCGGACAGCGTGCCCCTGGCCGCTCCGCCACTGCTGCGCGAACACCGCCTGTACCAGGCCGATTTCCTCATGCGCGGCTATGGCTACAAGGCCGGCGAGCTGCTGGGCGAGGCGAGCAACCTGGCCCTGGACATCGATCCCAAGCTGGCCTGGGCGCTGTCCAATCGTGAGGTGTTCCCGGTGGATATCAATCGCGCTGAGCCAGCCCTGCTGGCACGTATTCCGGGCATCGGCCTGCGCAGCGTGCAACGGCTGGTGGCGCTGCGTCGTGAACGGCGGGTGCGCTATGACGACCTTATTCAGTTGCGCTGCGTGCTGGACAAGGCGCGGCCATTTATCGTCACCAGCGACTATCGCCCGCCCCTGGCAGAGATGCGCAGCGGCCTGCTGCGCGCCCGCCTGCGCGAGCCGCAAGCGCCAGTGCAGATGGGGTTGTGGGGATGATTGCCCTCGACTGCGACGACGACTTCGCCACCTGGCGCGACCAGGCGCGGGTGTTGCTCGGCCATGGCATCGATCCGGTCGAGGTGAACTGGGGGCAGGGGCCGATTCAGGACCTGCTGGCCATGCCTGATGCCTTGCCCACGGGGCCAGGTCCGTTCAGGGCGCGGGTACCGGCGGAACTGATCGTGCAACTGCAACTGGCCGCGCGCTACTGCGGCGAGCAGCGCTGGAACCTGCTCTACGAAGTGCTCTGGCGCGTGGCTCATGGCGACCGTACCGCCATGCTTGCCGGGGATCGCCTGGGCAGCGAGCTGCAACGGCGGATCAAGCAGGTCACCCGCGAGGCCCATCACCTGCACGCCTTCGTGCGCTTCGTGCCGTTGCCGACGATGCTGGCCGAGCGTCTGCAACTGGACCTGGTTGCGTTTCATGAGCCAGCCCATGACATCCTCGAAAGCGCCAGCAACCATTTTGCCGAGCGCCTGGGACGACAGCGCTGGCTGATCGCGACATCTCGGGATGGCATCCGCTACGACGGTGAAGGGTTCGACTACCGCCGCCGCTGTCCCGGGGAATGGCGGCAATGGGCGGAGCAGGCCGACGACCCGGATGCCGACCTGTGGCTGACCTATTACCGGCACACCTTCAACCCGGCCCGGGTCAACCCCGATGCCTTGCGTCTGCATATGCCCGGGCGCTTCTGGCGGCACCTGCCGGAAGGGCCGCTGATTCCGCGACTGGTGGGATTGGCCAGGCAGGGCAAGCAGCGGGATGGGCAGGCGCAGGAGGTGGCCATGCGCAGTGGTAAACGGATTGTCGCGAAGGACCGCGAAGCGGTCACAGAAATGAGGTAATTGCCAATGCACAAAGCCGACCGCCTGTTCCAGCTGGTCAACCTGATCCGCGTGCATCAGCCGATCACCGCCGAACGCCTGGCCGAGCGCATCGGCGTGTCGGTACGCTCGATCTACCGCTATATCGACGACCTGTCCCTGAGTGGTGTCCCGGTCTATGGCACCACCGGCGTCGGTTACGCCCTCGATGCCGGCTTCGAGATGCCGCCGCTGCGCCTCAGCCGTATCGAGGTGGATGCGCTGATGCTCGGCATGGAAATGCTCGCTACCAGCGCCGACAACCAATTGGCCGGTGCCGCGCGTACCCTGCTGAGCAAGGTCTCGGCCAGCGCACCTGAGCAGGCGGTCGATCCGCAGCAGAGCCCGGTGCGTGCTCTGGGCAGCATCAACGCCAGCACCCGCGGCCACCTCAGTGCCCTGCGCCAGGCCATCGAGCACAAGAGGGTACTGCAGATCACCTACACCAGCCTCGACGGGGCGGTCTCGCGGCGTCTGATCCAGCCTATCGGCCTGTTCTACTGGGGCGGCAAATGGACAGTGGGCAGTTGGTGCAACACTCGTGCGGCGTACCGCGATTTTCGCGTCGACCGTATCGCCTCGATCCTTACTAGTGAAGAACCCTGGCGCGACAGCCCACAGATCGCCTTGCGCACCTACATGCGCCATCAATCCAGTAACTGGCGGACTGACAGTACGCTGTCAGGATGACCTGCGGATACTGGGGCCTTCTCAACCACGCAAGACCCATGACCATGCACGACACTGTCCTCGAACTCGCCATTTTCACCGTCAAACCGGAGCATGTGGCGCGGATGCCGCAATTGCGTGACGGCCTGCGCGAAGCGCTCAAAGGCTTTCCCGGATTGATCGAATACCGGGGTTATTCACCGATGAATGAGGGACGCACCTTCGTCGACCTGGCCAGATGGGAGAACCTCGAATGCGCAGCGGCGGTCGCCAGGGCCTTCAATGACGGTGATCCGCGTTTCGGCCCTTACAGCGCGGCAATCGAGCAACTGACATTCATGGAGCACTTCGCGCCGGAAGGGGCTGACTGATGCGGCATCAGCGCAGCAGGTTCGGCAGTGACGAACAGAGCAGGGCGATCCCGGATGCGGTCAGAAGACCGAGCACGACCTGGCGAAAACGGACATCGCTGATACCGAAGTACACCCGCGTGCCGAGGAACGTCGGGATCAGCATGGCCGGGGCGACGATGGCGAACATCGGCCACATGTCCCGGGTGACGAGCCCGGTGCCGAGGTAGGTGGCCATGGTCACCAGCAGCATCGACAGGTTGAAGTTCTGGATGATCGAGCGCTGGCTGTCGCGGTCATAGCCGCGCAGGGTGCACCACAGCGTTGGCAGCGTACCGGTGAAACCGCCGAGTCCACCCATGATGCCACCGGCGAGGCCAACGCCGCCGTTGGCCCACCGTCCGCCGGAGGTGATCACGGGCAGTCGCCTGGCCATCAGCATCAGCGGGCACCACACCACCAGCAGGGTGCCGAGAATGACCTTGAACCAGTCCATGTCCAGTCGCGGCAGCAAGGCCACGCCAAGGGGAATACCGAGCAGGCCGCCAAGGATGAAGGGGGCCAGTTGGCGGATATCGAAACCTCGCCGTACCGAGATTGCTGCGACCAACTGGCCGAGCAAGGCGCCGAATACTGCCAGGGTCGCCGCGACTTTCGGGTCCAGCACCCAGGCCCAGAAAGACATGGCTACCAGGCCGAAGGCAAAACCCGACAGGCCCTGTACGAAGCCTGCGACCACAGCGCCCAGGGCCACCATCAGGTAGATCGAATCCATTCGTCATGCTCCTTGCGATCGTCAAAAGTGATGTGTCCTGCCGGCATTGTGGATGGGCGAATGACGATGAGAGAAATGCCAACGCGGAATATCGATATGGCGCGCAGGTGAGCGCCAAGGTGCTACAGGTCGTCCTTCAAGGCGTTTTTCCGGTAGTGCTCAGGCGGTGTTTTTTGGTTCTTCACGGAATTTCGGGGTTGCAGGGAGTGGCAGTCGGTGTCGGTCGCGCGAGATTATCCATCGCAGGCGGTGACGCTACCGGCCCCTTGCGCAGGGACGGCCAGCGGCTCGCCGGGTACCAGGTGGCGGCCCTCGGTATCAATAGGTGATAGCCAAATTAGCGGTATGTGAGCGCCAGGCGACCCACCCACATCATGAACAAAGGCCACGCGAGCCTTCGGTCCGCGCGGCCTTTCAGGTATCACGGTTCAGCGCCGATCAGCGCTTCTGCTCATCCTTGCCACCGCCCTGGCGGCCTTGCTGATTCATGTCGGTGGAGCGCTCAGGCTTGTTGTCTCCCGACATGTCCTTGCCACGCTGGCCACCCTCGGCGGTGCGGTCGGTGCCGTGACGCTGTTCGCCGCCGGAGGTCTGACCGCCCTGGCGACCCTGGTCAGACATCCTGTCCTTGTCGGTACCGGTGGTGGTACCCATCCCGCCTTGCTTGCCACCTTGGTTGTCTTGATTACCAGCCATGATCTTGCCCTCGTTTCGGTTGACACAGCTTGGTCTGTGTTCAGTTTCGACGAGGGGCAGGGGCGACCTGCTCAAGGTATTTCGCCACTGGCTGACCAAGGGTTGCAAAGGACGGGCCCGAGGTATTTCGCGCCCATGGCATCAGACCTGCACGCACGCCATCTGCGCGCCGGGCATCATCGCGCGCAGGTCGTCCATCAGACGCTCACCAGCCGCGTGCAGGGCATCCAGCGGCATCGCGGGCAGGCTTTCCAGAACGAACCACATGTGCTGTGCCTGCGCATCCAGACGGGTACGCACGCCTTGGCGCCAGTTCCAACGGCGGCAGGTGACGCCGCTGTCGTCGCGCCAGACCACTTCGCCGGGGTCGGGGGATTCGTGGTTCGGCTGGCCGTCCTTCATCGTGTCGAAGGTCTCGCTGCCGTCGGCGACCACCAGCTGCGGCATGCCGTTGTAGGCGGCGAGGTTTTCCCCACCCACCGCAATGGCGTATTCCAGGCTGATGGCGTTGTACAGATCGACAACCGGATCGATGCCCGGTAGCCTCCCGTCGCGCAAAAAACGCTTGCGCAGCGCCTCCGCGGAACAGGGCGTGCGCTGTGGCTTGGCGCCAAAGCCACGGAATACGTCGGCCCAGGCGGCAAGGTGGGCATCGGCCCAGGCCGGGCCATTGTCGGCCAGCGCCTCGGCAGCACGTTGCATGGCCTGCGCGGCGACCTCGGGGCGGCTCAGGCCCGCCGCTTCGACGGTGATGCTCAAGGCGCGGAAGCCCGGTGCCAGCTGGATGACTTCCGGGGCGATGTGGGGAATGACGGCAAACATGGGAAAACGTTTCCTGAGACATGGACCGGGCAGTTCTACCATTGCCGTACATCAGTGCTGATGAATAGTACGAATCGGAAATCAGTTTTTCTAATAGGGATCTGCGTCATGCGTGAAAGGAAATCGGCCCGTCTCCTGGTGATCGACCCCCAACAGCGGGTACTGCTGTTCCATTTCGTGCACACCAACGACGCCCTGGCCGGGCATTCCCACTGGGCAACACCCGGCGGTGGCCTGGAAGCGGGCGAGGATTTTCGCCAGGCGGCGATTCGTGAGCTGCGCGAAGAGACCGGTATCGCCGTCGACGACGTCGGCGATACCGTGGGCGAGCGGCGTTTTGTCATGCGCCTGCCCAGTGGCGAGGATGTCATTTCCATGGAGCGCTACTACGTGGTGCGGGCCACCTCGCGGCAGCTCAGCCGCGATGGCTGGAGCGAGCATGAGCTGCGGGTGATGGCGGCGCATCGCTGGTGGTCGGCCGAGGACCTGCTCCAGACCACGGAAACCGTCTACCCCGAGCGGCTTCTGGAGATGCTGGCGGTTGTGCAAATGCCAGGGCGATCTGGCTAAAGGCCATCGCGCGCGGTAGTGTGTCGGGCCACACTCAATCTCTTTGTTCATTGCCCCGGCCTACCGGCGCTCCAGGGACGGATCATGCGATTATGGCTCGCCGATGGCGTGGAACAGATCGGCCTGTGTGAACAGGCCGAGTTCGATGCCATTCCCGGTGATGACGCGAGCCTGGCCTGGCAACACCGCATCGAACTGCGCGATGCCTGGCAGGTTGATGCCTTCGTTGCCCGGCATTTTCGCGAGCCCGGCCAGGTGCATGCGTTGCGCGGCTGGCTGGCGCGCCAGGTCCTGCTGATCCACCGCCTGGCTGACGACCAGGTGTTGCGCCAGGTGGCCAACGAGCTGCAGTTCGGTAATCTGCGTGCGGATCTATATGCCTGGCGGCCGCAGGTCATTACCCGCGCCGCCGAAGCCAGCGTTGCGGTGGTGGCGCCGACCTCCGCGCCACCACCGACCCCGGCACGGGCCGAAGTGGCCCCCGAACCCGTTGCCGTGGCGCCGGTGGAGCAGCCGGTGGTTGTGGAGCAAGTGGCAGCGGTCGAGCAGTCGGCGCAACAAATTGCCGCCCAGGACACCCTCGCGGCCATGCTGGAGACAGCGGCACAGGAGGCCACGCCATTCTGCGAGGAATGCGAACAGGCCAAGGCGCGTCAGGCAGCGACGTCGCCCGTCGTCCCGCCAACACCGGAAGAAGCCCGCCAGGATGCCCAGGCCGCCGTGCTCGAACAGGCGGCGCGGCAGGCCATTCCGTTCTGCGAGGTTTGCCAACTGGCCGAGGCGCAACCCATGCCGCCACCCGCTGCCGCGCCAACGCCGGTCGAGACCGCGCAAGGCGCCCAAGCGAGCGTGTTGGAGCAGGCAGCGAAGAACGGTACGCCATTCTGTGAAATCTGCGAGCAAAAACCATGAACGAAACCCTCCAGCGCCTTATCGAACTGCTCTGGCCGGCGGATGCCCCGGCGCCGCCGGACCAGGTCTACATGCTGCTTGACGGTGCCCGCGATCCGGCGCTGGTCGATTGGCTGGAACACAGCGGTTTGCACTGCGATTGTCTGTACGCCGGCCCGCTGATCCCGCGCCTGAAGGCCGCAGCGCCGTGGCTGGCCAGGCTCGAGGCGGATGCTCCCGCCAGCCTGGAACTGTTGCGCCGCGGTTGGGGCCAGGCCTGGGGCATTCTGCTGGTGGCGCCTGCCGGATTGTCGATGGACCAGTTGCGCCGCCACTGCAAGAAATTCCTGCGGGTGCGCACCGAAGACCGGCGGGTGCTGATGTTCCGCTTCTACGATCCGCGGGTGCTCAGCGTGTTCCTGCCGACCTGCGACGCCGAGCAGTACCGTGCGTTGCTCGGTCCACTGCGGCGCCTGGTGGTGGAAAGGGACGAGGGTGCCACCTGGCAGGTCTTCGAGCAGGGAGCCCTGTGATGCTGGTGATCTGCGCCGAACAATTGAAGACGCTGGCCCGCGACCACCGATGAGCTGTTCCTCGAAGATGCCGCCGCGCGCCTGACCGTGCATTGGCCCAAGCGCGTCGAGCGGCTGGGCCATGATGCTGGTGCGCTTGCGTGCGGTGCGCCGGCTGGCGCTGGCCAACGGCATCAAGGAGCGGGCGCTCTTGTCGACCCGCCAAGCCTTGATCCGCAGGCTTTCCCGATCGCTCAGCCGGATCTTCGCGATACGGTGGGGGAGCGGGTGTAGAGGCCTTCCTCGCCCGGCAGACGCTCGAGGACTTCGACCTTGCAGTCCCACGGGCTGGACTTGCGCCACATCGGCGTCAGAGGCGGGTCAACCTGCCTGCCATGTCATCCACCAGCCCCCGCTGGAATGCCGTCACTGCCGTGTTCGGCTGTTGCAGACCGACGAACTCCAGCATCGGATCACTCACCTCGGTCCTGACTCCCGCCAGTTCCTCGATCGTCGCCAGGCCGCAGAACGGCACGTAGGCCTCCGAGTACCCCCCTTCATGCACCAGCACCAGGCGGCCCTGGCACAGGCGTTCGGCCGCCTCGCGCACCAGGCGGGTCATGGCGCGGAACGAGTCGCTGTGCAGCAGCATCCGCGCCAGGGGGTCCACCGCATTGGCGTCGTAGCCGCAGGCGACGATGATCAGTTCCGGCTCGAAACGCTCCAGCGCCGGCACCACCAGGCGCTCCATCGCGTGGAGATAGGTGTCGTGGCCGCTGCCCGGCGGCAGCGGGATATTGAGGTTCGCCCCCAGACCGGCGCCACGCCCGCGATCGTCTTCACCGCTGTAGCCGGCCGGGAAGCAACCGTCCTGGTGCAGGGAGAGGGTCAGTACGTCGGCGCGTTCCTCGAAGATCGCCTGGGTACCGTTACCGTGGTGCACGTCCCAGTCGATCACCGCCACCTTGCCCAGGCCGCGCCGGGCCTTGGCCGCCTCGATTGCGATAGCGATATTGGCGAGGAAGCAGAAGCCCATGGCGCCGTCGGCCAGGCAGTGGTGCCCCGGTGGTCGGGACAGCGAATACGCATTGTCCACTTCACCGGCCAGCACGGCGTCGACCGCCGCCATGGCCAGGCCGGCGGAGAGCTTGGCGATCTCGTAGCTGCCCGGGCCGATCGGCGCATGGTGGCCGAGTTCGCCGCCGCCGGCATCGCTGAGGGCCTTGAAACGTTGCAGATATCCGGGGGTGTGGACGCGCAGCAGATCGTCCTCGGTAGCCGCTACGGCGCTGCGTACCTGCAACTGGCGGGTCAGGCCGGATACATCCAGCAGGCTTTTCAGGCGCCGCTTGGTTTCCGGCGATTCGGCGTGGCCGGCGGCCGCTGGTGGCTGCACCCAGCCACCCACGGGGAGAGTCAGGGCATGCAGGCTGGCGCTGTGCCAGAGGCTCAGTTCGTCGAAGAAAAAGGCAGTGGTTCGGCTCATGGTGGTTCCGTTTTTCCAGGGTAAAAGGGGCTGCTCAGGCGCCGCGGCGGCAACAGAGGATCAGTAACAGGGAGGCGAACGTGGTGATGGCGGCACCAATCAGCAGGGACTGGAAGCCGCCGCTGTTCTCGATCAGGCGCCCGGCGATGGCCGGTCCGATGGCCAGGCCGCCGCCGATCACCAGGTTGGAGGCGTTCATCAGCTTGCCGGAGCGGTCAAGGTCGGCCAGGCAGGCGAGGATCAGTGGCAGGATGAAGGTCCAGGTGAACTTGAAGGCCAGCGCGGCCACCGCCAGGCGTGCCAGTGTCGGTTGACCGAGCAGGAGCAGGACTGCGCCGACCATCAGGCCATAGCCCAGCAGCAACAGCAGGCCCCGCGGCAGCCGATCGCCGATCAGCGAGGCGCAGCCGGCGCCGACGATGCCCATCACCGTGGCGATGGCCAGCACCTCGCCGCTGGCCTCGGCGGAGATTCCCGCCGCCGCGCTGATCGCGCCGATGAAGGTCCACACCGCGCTGAGGCTGATGTAGAAGGCGAGGATGCCCAAGATGCCGAGGGCGACCTTGCCCTTGGCCAACTGCACCGCGTTCCCGGTGGTCTGCTCCGTCACGGGCGCGCCTTGGGGGAAACAGCGGGCCAGGGGCAGGAAAGCCGCCATCAGCAGGGCCAGCAGCAGGTAGCAGGCCGCCAGTCCGTAATGCTCGAACAACCGAGGCAGCACGCTCAGTCCGATCGCCCCGACCACCAGTTGGCCCATCACCCACAGACCGTAGACCCGGCTTGGATTGGCCGTGGACGCGGCGCTGGACAGGCAGACGATCATCAGCGAACCGCCGGCCAACGCGCTGCCGAAACGCAGGGCGAGCAGCATCGGGTAGCTGACGGCCCAGATCGACAGCAGGTTGGCTGCAATGAAGGCGACCCCGGCGACCAGCGCCGCGCGACGCCAGTCGACGCGCTTGAGCCACCAGAAGGCGGGCAGGGTAGCCAGACTCATGGCGCCGAGTTCGGCGGAAAAAAGGTCGCCGATCTGCGAGGGCGCCAGGTGCCATTGCGTGGCCAACTGCGCAGCCACTGCCGGGGCGGTCATGAGGATGGTCGGGGTGATCGCGGCGAACAGCACGATGGCCGCGAGCAGGGCCAGTTGGGAGGTGGCCTGGGGTTGGACGGTGGACAGCGGTTTGGAGTCGGTGGTCATGTGCATCTCCCCTGGCTCAGAAGACGTGGACCAGACGCAGCAACGCGTCGGTACCGTGGTAACCGTTATCGGTCGCAACGTTCTGCGAGAGGCTGAACATCACCTGGTTCTGCTTGTCCAGCCAATGACCCACCTCGAAGCCCACCTGGGTATAGCGCTTGTGGGTGTCGTCGATACGCTGGTCATTGATGCGCAACTCGCCGCCATCGGCATGGATCAGGCGCAGGGCGCCATAGGTGGCGGGGGTGAAGTCGTAGGAGGCGAAGGCTTGCAGGCGATACAGCGGATCCTGCTTGAGGTCGGCGCCGAAGTAGTCGTCGTTCTTGCCATAGAGCTGGGCTTCGAGGTTGGCCTCCAGCACCCAGTTTTCGCCGACGCCCTGGGTGTAGTTGTAGACGAAGGTGGCGCCCCAGCGGTTGGCCCCCGGCGAGACGTCGGGGTTCTGCCCATGGTATTCGCCAACGGGCAGGGTGATCAGGGTCAGCAGGCCGCTGTAGGTGCGCGACGCCGCGTCATTGATGAAGAACAGCGTGCCGCCCACCTGTGGATCGCCGAAGCCGCTTTCCCCGGTGTGCTGCGTCGCTCCGGGCAGGCGCGCGTCGATATCGGCGAAGGGCACGATGAACTGCGGGGTGCACAGAGTGCCGCAGAGGTCGGTGAAGAACACCTGGCGGTAGGCCACGGCATTGACCTTCAGCTCGGCCTTGCCGGTGCTGTCGGCCGGGCCGTGGAAGTCGCCGGCACGGGTGGCCGGCAGGTACAGCACGCCGAGGCTGGTGCCGGAGGGCGCGCCGAAGAAGTCGCGGGCGTTAAGGTCGGCGGCGGTGGCGTGCAGGCTCGACAGGCCGCAGGCGAGCGCCAGGGCGCGGAGGGCGGTGTGGGTCATGGGCATTGCGTCTCTTTTTGGTGTTGTTGTGGGCGAATGGCAGGCAAAGCGAGGCCGTCACCGGCGCGGGGCCGGCTAAGCGAAAGGGTTGGATCAGCGCTGTGGGTCAGTCGGGCGGGGCGTGCAGCAGATGGGCGATGCGGGTCTTATCGTTGACCCCGAGCTTGTGGTAGATGGCACGGATATGGTGACGCACGGTGTTCGGCGACATGCCCAGGTCGCGGGCAATTTCCTTGTAGGTCTTGCCCTCGCCGAAGCCCTGGGCCACATCGTTTTCCCGCGGGCTCAACTGCGCCAGCGGCGTGCGGGCGCGGGCGGCGAGGAGAAACAGGTCGCCTACCGCCGAGGCTTCGATATGCAGGTGCTTGCCGTCATGCCCGCGGGCATCCAGCGTCACCGGCAGCAGCGGACCACTCCAGTCCGGCCATTCCCCTAGCAGCAGGTCGACGAAGCCGGTTTCCGCGCAGTGCAGGGTGCCGCGCTGGTCGCACACGGCCAGGGCCAGGTTGCGCGAGGGCGTCAGCGACTCGCGCTTGGCCACCAGGGTACGGATATGGTTGGCCGACACCGCCGCCACCAGGTGCAGCATGGCGTTGTCGAGGATCAACTGATCCTGTTCGTTGAAGCGCGGTGCGTCCGGGGCGCGGTACAGGGCCAGGTGGTCGCTGAGTCGGGTCTGCGGATCGATGGTCACCACGCACAGCAGCTCGCCGATGCCATAGGTGTCGCCGAGCCAGTTGAGGCCGGTGCCGTTGGCCGGGTCGGCCATGTCGATGATGACCGAATGACCGGGTCGTGCATGGACGCGACTGACGGTGACGTCGACATGGCGGATCGACTGCCAGTCCGGCAGGTAGCTGGCCGGCAGGTTGTACAGGTATGAGCTGTGTTCCTCGGGCAGTCCGTCGATCAGCGCCGCGCGGCCCCACCAGGCACTGGTGAAGGGCAGCAACCGGGCGATGCAGTCCAGGGCGGGCTGGTGGAAGTCCTCGATGTCGTTGTTCTGCGCCAGGCGCTGCAGTTCCAGGGTCATGGCGCTGAAGGCCTGCAACAGACGGGCGGGAGCGGGTGCGTGCCGGGTCATTGGCGGGTACCTCTGTGCGACTGTTCTTATTGGTTTCGTCAGGGGTTCGAGAAGGACCGTAGCGTCCCGGGGGACGTTGGCAGGGCCTGTTGAGAGTGTCGGCGCAATGCCGATCATTCACTATCCTACAGATGCAGGATGGCAGGGTGCTTGTTCGTCGCTGCCAGGATCGAGTGGTTGCATGAACCGCAGTCATGCGATGACTTCCTGTGTCGGGCCAAGTTTGATGGTTTTCCCTAGGCTCGCTCCAGCCCGCTCGGGAAAAGCCTTACGCCACTAAAGATCGACGATCCGACGACGATCAATTGAGTCAAATGCTCCAGCGGTGGTCATATGACTGACGTTGAATACGCTTGACTCCTTCGCTCTTCGGATTCCTGTATGCCTACCGTTTCCCGGGCCTTCGCCAGCGCCCTGATCACTGCGCTGGGTGGCGCCCAGCCCGCCGTCCGTGACCTCTGCCAACGCCTCGCCGAGCCGTTGCTGGGCGCGTCCGGCCCAGACTTCATTCCCCTCGCGACCCTCGACGGCGTGTTTGCCCAGGCCTGCGTCTTGAGTGGCGACCCAGGCATCGGCCTGCGTGCTTTCGACTACGCCCATCCGGCCAATCTCGGGCCGCTGGGCTACGCAGTCATGTCCAGCCCGACCCTGAAGAGCGTGCTGGTCAGCCTGGCCGAGCATCATCAACTGGTGGGCACCGGTTTCTGCCTGTTCGTCGAGGAACGGGTCGAAGGCGTGCGCCTGGTCGGCGTCCAGACCAGCCCCGGACAGCACCCGCTGGCACGGGTGTTCATCGACGCGGTGGCGGCGATCACCCTGGGCCTGCTCAACTGGCTGGTGCCGGGACGGACGATCCGGCCCCTGCACGCCGAACTGAGCTATGCACAGCCCACAGATGACCGCGCCTGCGAGCGGGTGTACGGCGCGAACATCCACTACGGCGCGTCGCAGAATGCCTTGCTGTTCAGCCATGCCGATGCCGCCCTGGTGGTTGCCAGTCACGACCCGCTGCTGCATGCGGTGCATAGCGAATACCTGGCGCGCTGGCAGCGCGAGGTCGGCGGCGAACGACTCAGCCTGAAGGTCCGCGGGGTGATCAGCGAGCAACTGGCCCAGGGCCGCACGGTGACCCTGGCAGCGGTGGCCGAGGCCCTTGTCCTCAGCCCGCATCGCCTCAGCCGCGGCCTGGAAAGCGAGGGCCACAGCTTCCTGCGCCTGTTGGACGAAGTGCGGTTGCGGGACAGCCATCACCTGCTACGCAACAGTGAGTTAAGTTTCAAGCAGATCGCCTATCAGGTCGGCTTTCGCCACCAAAGCGCGTTCAACAAGGCTTGCGAGCGCTGGTTCGGCATGGGCCCGGGACGTTATCGCGAGCAAGGACGGGCCTGAGCGGCTTTCGTTTATCCCCGGGGCGCATTCATTTATCCCTCGATGCGTTCCCCCTCCAAGGACGGGGAAAACCGGCCACACTATGACGCACACGTTTGCGCAGCCGTCGAAGGACCTTCCGCCCGCATGCCCGGTTTCATCCCCTCCCTGACTGATGCCCTGTTGATCCTCCTGCCTGTGCTGTTCGCCGTCGGCTGGCGCCTGCGCGGACGTCTGCGCGAGCAGCGCGCCGAAGCCCGGCGTCTGCGTCAGCGTAGCGAGCAGTTGCAACGCGACAGCCAGCGCTGCCTGGGCGAACTGCGCGAAGAACTGGAACGCCTGGCCGGGTTGGCCCATCAGGTCGGCACCCTCGGCAACGAATGCGACACGGCACTGCAACAACAACAGCGCAAGCTCGATGAGGTCGGCGCGGCGCTGGTGCAGATCAAGGTGGAAAGCCGGCAGCTGGAAGACGATGCCCGCCTGGTCGGCAGCGAGTCGCGCCAGTCGATGCGCCTGGCGACCCAGGGCCAGGCCGGGCTCAGTGCCACGCTGATGGCTTTTCGCTGTGTGGAGCGCCGGGTGCAGGATGCCGGAGTCGTACAGGCCGAGCCCAGCCAGGAGCTGCGGGTGCTGGCTCGCCAGGGCCGCGACCAGACCTACGACGCCAACCTGGCCCTGGCCGGGATCACGGCGGCGGCGAGCACCATCGAGGAGCGTGCGCTGTCCATCGGTGTGGCCTGCGAGGCTCAGGCGCGCGGAGTCGAGTCGCTCGACGCGGCGCTGTCGGACGTTCAGCGCCTGGCCTTTGCCTCGGCCTGGCGCTCGCGCCAGGCACGTGCTGCCAGCGAGGCCCTGCTGGACGGGGCACGGCAGCTGGAGGCACGAATACATGACCTTCAACAGGATGACGGAGGTACAGATGCTGCTGTTCAAGACCCTGATTCGTCGCTACCACGACCTGATGCGCTGCCTGGCCCGGGAACCGGCGCCCGCTGACCGCGAATCCGCACAGGCGCTGGCCGAAGCCCTGCGCCAGTTGGCCACCGAGGCCGACCGGCTGGAGGCGCAGTTGCGCCAGCTGACCGAGAAGCGTCAGGTCGCTCCGCGGCCCGTGGGCCCGCCGGTACTGCGGCTGGTGCGCTGCGGTACGAAAGGTCCTGAAACGCACCGACAATGTTGACTTTATCGGTCACAAATTCACCCAGGTGCTGTTGTTCAACGAGAAAAAACTGAAGAACATCGCGCTGTTCGTCGAGCCTTTCGAGCAGTCGGTATATGCCTCTGCCTCAGCTGCCCTGGCCAAGACCTTCAACCTGACCGTGCTGGCCGACGGCAAGTCGCAGTTGGACCTGATCGAACTGGCGCGCCAGACCAGCGACCGCAACGCCTACGTGACCCAGCTCAGCAACTATTAGAGCCAGGGCCTGAACGCGGGCCAGCTAACCTACACCTTCGTCGAAGGTGAACTGAGCAAGAGCTACACCAGTGCGGCGGCAATGGGCCGGGATAGGCCCGAGGCTTCGTTCAGGCAATGACCCCCATGTATTCCCGCGCCAGCCCCAGGTACTCCTCGGCCAGGCTGTACCTGGCAACCAGTTCCGTGGGCTTGAGCTCAGCCTCTGTGGCAAGCCCGCGCTGGGCCCGCAAGGTGTCGTAGGTGGCCTTGATCGCCGCGAAACACGCCGCATGTCCATCCACCACGAGCCTTACGCCGCGCCCTGCCAGCCGCTGTTCATCCCAATGCTGCTGACCCGCGTAGGTCACCAGCATCAAGGGGACCTGCATGCCCTCGGCAATCGCGTCGAGCTGCTCGAAGTCTCGCACGCCGACCAGGCAGATAGCGTCCGCCCCGGCCGCCTGGTAAGCGCGCGTACGTTGAATCAACTGCGCCAGTGACTGGGCCCCGGCATGGGTCCTGGCGATCAGCGCCAGGCTGCGATCCTGTCGCGCCCGCTGTGCCGCACGCAGTTTGCCGACGCCTTCATCGACACTGATCAGCTCCGCCAACGGCTCCTCGAAGCGTGCCGGCAGCAAGGTGTCCTCCAGGGTCAACGCGGCGACCCCGGCCCGTTCCAGTTCGGTGACGCAGCGCATGACATTGAGGGCATTTCCGTAGCCGTGGTCGGCATCGGCGATCACCGGCAGGCGCGCGACCCGGCCGATACGGGTGGCCTGTTCGACGAATTCGCCGAGGCTCAGCAGGGCGATATCCGGCGCACCGAGTACCTGTAGCGAGGCTACCGATCCGCCGAGGATGCCGACCTCGAAACCCAGGTCGGCGGCGATGCGGGCGCAGAGCGGATCGAATACCGAGGCGGTGCGATGGCAGACCTGGCTAGCGAGCAGGCCACGGAAGGTCTCGCGCAGTGCATGATGACTGGCTGGGTACATGGCGATTTCTCGTTGTTCCGTGAAAGAAGGGGGAATCGGCCAGGGCGGCGTGGGCCCTGGCCGGTACCGTCTTACTTGATGAAGCGCACTTGGGCGTTGATCTTCTCGATCACCGAGCCCTTGCGTTCGTTGAAGCGCTGCTTGTTCTGCTCGAACAGGTTGTTGCCCTTGGTATCGATGGAAATGATCAATGGGCCGAACTCCCGCACGCGATTGACCCACAAGGTTTCCGGCATGCCCAGATCCTGCCATTCGGCGCGCTCGATCTCTTCCACCTTGGTCGCCGCCAACACCGCGCAGCCACCGGGGAATACTGCATGCACGGCCTTGTTCTCCAGGCAACCGGTGGTGGTTTCCGGGCCCATGCCGCCCTTGCCGACGATCAGCTTGACGCCGGTCTGCTCGATGAATTCCTTCTCGAATTTCTCCATGCGCATGCTGGTGGTCGGGCCGATGGAGACCATTTCGAAGCTGCCATCGTCCCTCTTCCTGACGATGGGGCCGGCGTGGAAGATCGCGCCACCGCGCAGGTCCACCGGCAACTCGCGGCCGAGTTCGATCAAGCGGCGGTGCGCGACGTCGCGGCAGGTGACCAGCTGGCCGGTGAGGTAGACCACATCACCCACGTTGAGCGTGGCCAGGTCTTCGTCTTTGATTGGGGTGCTGAGGATCTTTTTCACAGGACTACACCTTCGTGGGAAAGGATGTCGTAGGACAGGTCGGCATTGATGCGGATCTTGCCGCGGCGGTGGGCCCAGCAACCGGTGGACACTGCCACGCCGATGGTTGATGGGTGGCGCGCCGAGGACTCGATGTTCACCCCCATCACGCTGCTGTTACCGGTCAGTCCCTGGGGACCGATACCGATTTCGTTGAGGCCGTCTTCCAGCAGTTTTTCCATCAGCGCGGCACTTTCATTCGGGTGGCTGGAATCCACTTCACGCAGGATCGCTCGCTTTGACAGGCGTGCCGCGGTTTCCACGGAGGTGGACACGCCAACGCCAACCAGCAGCGGCGGGCAGGCATTGATGCCCCGCGAGGTGATCACGTCAAAGACGAACTCGGTGACGCCTTCGTAGCCTTGGCCGGGCATCAGGACCTTGGCCGAGCCGGGCAGGGTGCAGCCGCCACCGGCCATGTACACATCGACGATGGCGTAGTCGGCGTCCGGGAGGATTTCCCAGTCCAGCCAGGGGATTTTCGAGCCGGTGTTGGTGCCGGTGTTCTTCTCGACGAAGGTTTCCACGGCGTTATGCCGTAGAGGGCCCTGGATGGTTGCTTCCTTGGTCGCGTTCTCGAGGATGCCTTCCAGCTCGCCTAGCAGCGGGAAGCGCGCGCCGGCCGATATGAAGTACTGGATCACACCGGTGTCCTGGCAGCTTGGTCGGTTCAGCTTGTCGGCGTAGTCCTGGTTCTCGGCCATCGAGTCGTACACGGCGATGGCCAGCGGGTTGGTTTCTGCCGCGCGCAGCTTGGCGGTTTTCTCCTTGACGTCCTTGGGCAGGCGTTTTCCGATGTAGGCGGTGAACTTCGCCAGGGTATCGGTCAATGATTGAACGGCTTCTTCTCTTTCCACGTTTATTCTCCTTAACGGCATCACAAGGCGGGTTGGTTCGGGTGCGGGTCAGGCACCACTGGCGGTGGTCGCCGGCTTCACGGTTTGGCTTTCGGGCTGTGTGGTGATCGCTTCGGCGCGTTGCGCTGCCGGCTCGCAATGACCGTCGAGGACCCTTTCGAGCCGGGCGCTGTCCAGCGCTCCGACCCACTTGGCGATGGCCAGGGTGCCGACGGCGTTGCCGATGGTGTTGGTGATGGCGCGGGCTTCGGACATGAAACGGTCGACGCCCAGAAGCAGGACCATGCCCGCGACCGGGATGCTGCCGAGGGAGGCCAGGGTCGCGGCCAAGGTGATGAAGCCGGAGCCGGTCACTCCCGCCGAGCCCTTGGAGGTCAGCAACAGAACGCCAAGCACGATCAACTGGTCGGTCAGGCTCAAAGGTGTGTTGGTCGCCTGGGCGATG
Organism: Pseudomonas sp. Con_6; assembly: GCF_059379395.1. Lineage (NCBI taxonomy): Bacteria > Pseudomonadati > Pseudomonadota > Gammaproteobacteria > Pseudomonadales > Pseudomonadaceae > Pseudomonas > Pseudomonas sp. Con_6. Next base: position 2,971,199 of record NZ_CM182011.1, read on the forward strand.
AATATGGCTGCCATGGTGTAGTAGATGCATTGGCCGTCGGGGTTGAAGGTCAGCCCCGACGGAATCACCAGGCCTACCACTGGTTTGGACACTCCGGCCTTTTCCAGCTTGCCCATCAGTTGCGGCACAACGGACTCGGAGGAGCTGGTGCCAAGCACGGTGAACAGCTCTTCCTTCAGGTACTTGAGGAATTTCCACAGGCTGAAGCCGGACAGGCGCGCGACGAAGCCCAGCACGATCACCACGAACAGGAAGCAGGTGATGTACATGGTCGCCATCAACTTGCCGAGGGATACGATCGAACCCAGTCCGTACTTGCCCACTGTAAACGCCATGGCGCCGCAAGCAGCCAGCGGGGCGACGCGCATCACCATGCCGACGATATGGAACATGCCATGAGAGAAACTCTCCAGCACGTCCACCACCGGCTTGCCACGTTCGCCCAGATGGGACAGGGCGATACCGAGCAGGCTAGAGAACAGCAGGATTGGCAGGATCTCGTTCTTGGCGAAGGCGTCCGTGACGCTGGCCGGGATGATATGCAGGAGAAAGTCGGTAAAGCTGCCGGAACCGGCCGCCGCCGCCGAGGTATAGCTGGCGATGCTCTTGGTATCCAGGGTCGCCGGATCGACGTTCATGCCCTGGCCGGGTTGCACCAGGTTGACCACCACCAGGCCCAGGACCAGGGCGAAGGTGGAGAGCACTTCGAAGTAGATCAGTGCCCGTGCGCCGACCCGGCCCAGCTCCTTCATGTTTTCCATTTTGGCGATGCCGAGCACCACCGTGGCGAAGATGATCGGCGCGAAGACCATCTTGATCAGCTTGATGAACGCATCGCCCAGGGGCTTGAGGTCGACGCCGACTTCGGGCCAGAACACACCGAGCGCAATACCGATGCTGACGCCGATCAACACCTGCACATACAACTTGCCTAGAACTTTCATGGCCGTATTTCTCCGCTTTATTGTTGTGAGTCGGATTTTTTCTTGTCGGCCGGGCTTGTCGCGCCGCTGCGATCAGGCAGATCGGGGCAACGGGATAGCCCAGTTTTCGTGGGGTAATCACGGGAGGGAAAGGTAAGGCTTTTTATGAAATGTGGTAATACAATGAAATTCACTTCATTGTTTACCTGGGGTTACTAATGAGCCCGGTCTCGGAATTGGCTTTTTTTGCCCAACTGGTGCGTGTGGGCAGCCTCACGGCCACGGCTCGGGAACTGAACCTGACACCGCCGGCGGTTTCCAAGCGTCTTGCGCAACTGGAGCAACGCCTCGGTGTGCGCCTGCTCAATCGCACCACGCGCAGCATCAGCCTCACCGCCGAGGGCGAGATGTATCTGGTCAATGCCCAGCGCATCCTTGGCGAGATCGAAGAGCTTGAGCGCCAGGTCTCCAGCAGTCGCGCCGAGCCCAAGGGACTGTTGCGGGTCAATGCGCCGCTGGGCTTCGGGCGCACCCATGTCGGGCCGGCGATTTCCACGTTCGTGCAACGGCATCCGGAAGTGGAAGTGCAACTGCAGCTCACCGACCGGCCGATCAACCTGCCGGACGATGCCATCGATGTGGCCATCCGTTTCGGCGATCTGCCGGACTCGCGGCTGATCGCGCGCAAGATCGCCAGCAACCGGCGGCGCTTGTGTGCATCGCCAGCCTACCTGGAACGCCACGGCGTTCCCCTGACGCCACGGGACCTGGCGGAGCATGCCTGCATCGTCCTGCGCCAGAACGAGGCGGCGTTTGGCAGTTGGCGCCTGAACCGGGGCAAGCAGGCGGAATCGGTGAAGGTGCGTGGCAGTCTCAGCACCAACGACGGCGAGGTGGCGCTGAACTGGGCGCTGGAAGGACACGGCATCCTGATGCGGGCTGAGTGGAACCTGGCCCGCTACCTGCGCTCCGGCGAGTTGGTGGAAGTGCTGGGAGACTACGAAACGCCGCCGGCGGATATTTATGCGGTGTACCTGGAGCGGCTCAACCTGTCGGCCAAGGTGTCGTTCTTCATCGAACACCTGCGTGACTTCTTCGAGCGCAATGCCCAGGGACCGGAAGCCTGGCAGTAGGGCGAAGGAAAAATATCGTTTGCAGGCAGGAAAATCATCGGTGGGCTCCTTCGGCGGCTAGGGTAAGGTGATGAGTCAAATGTCTTACCACGCTGCGGGAAGCTGCCGGCAGCCAGGAGAAGTTCACGTGGCTTCCTACACCTTGCGACAACTCAAGTACTTCGTCACCACCGTGGAGGCCGGCAGCGTTGCCGAGGCCTCGCGCCAGCTGTACATCGCCCAGCCGTCGATTTCCACGGCGATCAAGGGGCTGGAAGAAAGCTTCGGCGTACAGCTGTTCATCCGCCATCACGCCCAGGGCGTGTCCCTGACCCCCAGCGGCAAGCGCTTCTACAGCAAGACCAAGGCCCTGCTGCAGATGGCTCGGGAGTTCGAGCAGAACGCCCTGGCCGACAACGACACTGTGGCCGGGCAGATCGATATCGGCGTGTTCGAGACCGTTGCGCCGTTGTACCTGCCGCGGCTGATCGCGGGTTTTCGCGAGCGCTATCCGGGTGTCGATATCCGCCTGCGCGACGGCGAGCAGCAGGAGTTGATCCAGGGCCTGACCTCCGGGGCCTTCGACCTGGCCTTTCTCTACGACCACTACCTGGACAACACCATCGAGACCGAGCCGCTGATGCCGCCGCAGAAGCCCTACGTGCTGCTGCCGCACAAGCATCGCTTCGCCAGCCAGAGCCAGGTGTCGCTGCGTGATCTGTGCCCGGAGCCGATGATCCTGCTGGACGTGGCGCCGAGCCGGACCTACTTCGTCAGCCTGTTCAACGAGCTGGGGCTGACGCCGAACATCGTCTTCAGCTCGCCGTCGATCGAGATGGTGCGCGGCATGGTGGGGCAGGGCTTCGGCTTTTCCCTGCTGGTGACCCGGCCGAGCTCCGAATGCACCTATGACGGGCAGAAGGTGGTGGCGGTGGACATCACCGAGCCGGTGGAGACCTCGGGCCTGGTGGCCGCGCGGCTCAAGCGCGTGCAGTTGACCCGGCCGGCGCAGTTGTTCGTGGATTTCTGCCGGGAGGAACTGGCGCGCCTGGCTTGAGCTCCCCGGGCCCGCTGTGCGGGCCTTTCGCCGGCAACGCCGGCTCCCACAAGGTCCGCAGGCGCCACCGACCCCTGTGGGAGCCGGCGTTGCCGGCGGTTGGACCGCGCAGCGGTCCCCCTGCACAAATCTTCCAGACACGGCATTTCCCCCGGGCATAAGATGACCCACTCCATCCATCTCCTGACCGCCCATGACCCCCAACAGCTGGATCAACGTCAGGCAAGACCCTGAAAGCGGCATCGAGACCATCCGTGCCCACTTCGAAGGCCATGCCTACGATCCGCACTGGCATGACAGCTACCTCGTCGGCTTCACTGAGCAGGGCGTGCAGCAGTTCAACTGCCGCAAGCAGCTGCACAGCAGCACTGCCGGCCAGGTCTTCGTCCTCGAACCGGGAGAGCTCCACGACGGCCATGCGCCGACCCCGGGGGGCTTCACCTATTCGATGCTCTATCTCGACCCGCAGTGGATCGAGCGGGAAATGCGCGGGCTGTTCGCCAATGCCCCTGATCACTGGCGGCCCGCTGTCGACCGCACCCTGCCTAGCGAGCCTGACCTGCTGCCGTTCATCGCCAACGCCTTCCGCACCCTGCACGGCGACGAGCCGCGCATGCTGCGTCAGGCCAGCCTCGACGCCTTGCTCGAACGCCTGTCCCGGCAACTGGTCTGGCGTGCCCGCGACACCGCCGACCCGCGCATGCCCGCCGTGGCCCTGCGTGCCCGTGACTACCTGCAGGAGCATTTTCGCAGCGACATCAACCTCGACGACCTGGCCCGTGCCTGCGGTGTCGACCGCTTCCGCCTGACCCGTGCATTCAAGCGCGCATTCGGCCTGGCACCCCATGCCTACCTGGTGCAACTGCGCCTGGCCCGTGCACGGCGCCTGCTGGCAGCTGGCTGGTCGCCAGCGGCGGTGGCCATGGACCTCGGTTTTGCCGACCAGAGCCACCTCGGTCGCTGGTTCCGCCGCGCCTACGGCCTGACCCCGGCCACTTACCGCAAGATCTGCACAAACCTTCAAGACGGCTGAGGGCGGGGTTCGCACAATCGATTCCAGTCAAACTGCCTGGAACTGCCTTGATGAATGTCTCCCTCGTGCAACTGCTGCCTTTCGTGGTTTTCGCCTTCGTTGCTTCAATCACCCCCGGTCCGACCAACCTGCTGATCCTGGGCAGTGCCATCAGTCGCGGACTGCTGGCCGCGATGCCGCTGGTGCTCGGCGCGGCGCTGGGGGCGGCAGGGTTGGTGGTCGTGGTGGGGCTGGGACTGGGCGAGGTGTTTCTGCGTTATCCGGTCCTGCAGCAGGTCATGAGCTGGGCCGGGTTGGCCTGGATCAGCTGGCTTGGCTGGCAATTGTTTCGCGCGCCGGCCAGCGCGCTGGAAGGGGACGAGGGCCATCGACGCCTGGGTGCCTTGCAGGGTGCGGGGCTGCAACTGGTCAATCCGAAGACCTGGATCATGGCCCTGTCGGTGGTCAGCGTCTTCGTCGGAGTGGGGGCGGGGATGGCGACCTATTGCCTGTATGCCGGGGTCTTCCTGCTGGTGGCGCTGCCGTGTCTGGCGCTGTGGGCCGTGCTTGGGGTGGGGGCGGCGCGGGTGCTGCGTTCGGCGGTGGCGGTGCAGCGGTTCAATCGGGGTATGGCGGTGCTGCTGGTGGTGTCGGTGTGGGTCGGGATGTTCAGTTGAGTTCGGGGACCGCTGCGCGGTCCATCGCCGGCAACGCCGGCTCCCACAAAGATCGCGAACACCGCAAAACCTGTGGGAGCCGGCGTTGCCGGCGAAAGGGCCGCACAGCGGCCCCAGCGATCTCATGCCTCGTCCGGTACCACCGCGATCACATCGATCTCCATCAGCCACTCCGCCTGCGCCAACCCGGCTACCACCAGCCCGGTGGAGATCGGGAACACGCCCTTGAGCCACTTGCCCACTTCCCGGTACACCGGCTCACGGAAGCGCGGGTCGGTGATGTAGGTGGTGGTCTTGACGATATGCGACAGGTCCGAGCCAGCTTCTTCGAGCAACTGCTTGACGTTCTTCATCGCCTGCTCGGCCTGTGCCCGCGGGTCGCCCAGGCCCACCAGGTTACCCTCGAAGTCGGTGCCGACCTGGCCGCGCACGTAGATGGTGTTGCCGGCGCGGACCGCCTGGCACAGGTCGTTGTCCAGGGTCTGGTTGGGGTAGGTGACCTTGGTGTTGAACATGCGGATGCGGGTATGCGTTGGCATCAGTTGACTCCCATGAGACTGGCTTTTTCAGATGATTGAGTGTGGGCGGCAGCCTCGCGCTGGTCCTTGTCCTGGTAGGCCAGGTAGGTGCGCTGGGTGGCGATATGCCCGGCGACATGCTTGGCGTCGTGCCACACGCCCCAGATGAACGACGAGCCGCGGCGCGACAGCCATGGCAGGCCGACGAAGTACACGCCCGGCTCGCTGGACACGCCGCGCTGGTGCTTGGGCTTGCCGTTGGCATCGAAGGCGTCCACCGCCAGCCAGCTGAAGTCCAGGCCGTAGCCGGTGGCCCAGATCACCGAGGTGACGCCGGCCTGGGCCAGGTCCAGTTCGAGGATCGGGTGGGTGACGCACTCCGGGTCGGCCAGGCGCTTGCGTGCCTCCGGCTCCAGCGGCAGATCGAGGCCGTTGCGCTCGACATAGGCATCGGCAGCGTCCAGCAGGGCCAGGTAGTTCTCGTCGCCACGCTGGATGTTTTCCGCGAGGTTGTCCTGGAAGCGCGCCACGCCGCCAGCGAACGACTGGGTCAGGCCGACCAGGGTCATGCCCTGGTGGGCAAGGGCGCGGAAGTCCACGGTATGGCCGCCGCGTGCGCCGCTGACGGCGATGGTCACGTGCTCGCGACCGGGCTTGGCGATTTCCGCGTCCCACTCGCCGAGCACGCCGAGCCACCAGCAGAAGTCACGGTTGCGGTAGCTGCGCGGCGGGCGGTCGTGGGCACCGACCGAGAGGTAGACCTTGCGTCCGGCGCGCATCAGCTCGTCGGCGATCTGCACCCCGGAGGAGCCGGCACCGACCACCAGCACGGCGCCCTCTGGCAACTGCTGCGGGTTGAAGTAGGCGGCGGAGTGGATCTGGTGCAGACCGGCGTCGTTCGGCGCGATGGAAGGGATCACCGGGCGCTGGAACGGACCGGTGGCGGCGACGACGCGGTTGGCGCGGATCGTGCCCTCGCTGGTCTCGATGGTGAAGCCTGGACGGTCGGCGTTGCGCACCACCTTCTTCACCTCGACGCCGGTACGGATCGGCAGGTTGTACTTCTTCACGTAGTTTTCGAAGTAGTCGGCCACCTGGTCCTTGCCGGCGAAGGCATCGGCATCGAGATCGAATTCCAGGCCGGGGAAGCGGTCGTGCCAGACCGGGCCGTTGGCTACCAGGGAATCCCAGCGTCCGCTGCGCCAGGCTTCGGCGATACGGTTGCGCTCCAGCACCAGGTGCGGCACGCCCAGCTTGCTCAGGTGTTCGCTCATGGCCACGCCGGCCTGGCCGGCGCCGACCACGAGGGTATCGATGTCAAGGTTGTTCAGTGTCATGTGCATGCCCTGTCTTGTAGGCGTTCTTGTTCGGGGAGTCAGACTAGGGGGGCGGGTGCTTTCGCGAAAATAGTAATTAGCTGGGGATTGCCGATAAAAAGGCGAAGGGGTGGTTGTGCTTGCTGGCCATTTTTTTGGTTCTTCACGGTATATCGGGAAACTTGGGGGTTGAATGTTCGGTGTCGGTGTCGGTGTCGGTGTCGGTGTCGGTGTCGCGAGCTTATCCATTGCGGGCGGTGACGCCACCGGCCCCTTCCGCCTTTACGGCGGGTCCATTTTGTTGCGGCAAAATGGACGAAAACCGCCCGCTCCCACAGCCGGCCCTGCGCTTCGCTCCGGGTCCCCTCCTTCCGGCGCCTCGCGTGGGCCCGCGGCCTACGACTTGCTTCGCAAGTCTTCACCTCGCGCTTCGGCTTCGCCGAAGGGTGCTGCGCACCTGCCCCCGCAAGACACCTCCACTCGGCCGGCCGAGGTCGCAATTTGCGGCGTCTGAACCTTCGCGCACCAAGAGCAAAAGCAAGAGCGCGGCGTCTTGTTATGTTGGGCTACCGATGCCGATCTTGTTTCCACCCGTAACTCGCGACGTCAGGAGGCCGGCAGGCGCCGGAGGGAGGGGACCCGGAGCGCAGCGCAGGGCCGGATGCAGGAGCAAGCGGTTTTCGTCTATTTTGCCAAGACAAAATGGACCCGCCGTAGAGGCGGAAGGGGCCGGTGGCGTCACCGCCCGCAATGGATAAGCTCGCGATACCGATACCGCCACTAAACCCAAAGCTTCCCGGTATTCCGTGATGAACCATTTTTTTCCTATGTCCCAACCACATATTTCATCGTTTTCCCGCCGCTCCATGTCCCGCACCATCTGCCCGAACAGCAACAACAAACGGGCCGCGCGACGGTCCTCAGGGAGAGCATGTGCAAGACCTCGGCTACTGGCAGCAACAGGCTGCGCGACAGGCATTCATCGACAAGGCGCTGATCGGCGGGCGGCAGGTCGCCGCGCAGTCCGGCGCCACTTTCGATGCTATCAACCCCGCCACCAACCAGTTGCTGGCCAGGGTCGCGGCCTGCGGCGAGGCGGAAGTGGACCTGGCCGTGGCCAGTGCCCGCCGTGCCTTCGAGCACGGCCCCTGGGCACGCATGGCCCCGGGCGAGCGCAAGAAGGTGCTGCAGCGCCTGGCCGAGCTGATCATGGCCCACCGTGAGGAACTGGCCCTGCTCGACTCGCTGAACATGGGCAAGCCGGTGATGGACGCCTTCAACATCGACGTACCCGGCTCGGCCCATGTCTTCGCCTGGTATGGCGAGGCCCTCGACAAGCTTTACGACCAGGTCGCGCCCACCGCCGCCAACGCCCTGGCCACCATCACCCGCGAGGCCCTTGGCGTGGTCGCCGCAGTGGTGCCGTGGAACTTCCCCCTGGACATGGCCGCCTGGAAACTGGCCCCGGCGCTGGCCGCCGGCAACAGTGTGGTGCTCAAGCCCGCCGAACAGTCGCCGTTTTCCGCCCTGCGCCTGGGTCAACTGGCCCTTGAAGCCGGGCTGCCGGAAGGCGTGCTCAACGTCGTGCCGGGCCTCGGTGAAAGCGCCGGCCGCGCCCTCGGCCTGCACCCGGACGTCGATTGCCTGGTGTTCACCGGCTCGACCCAGGTCGGCAAATACTTCATGGGCTACTCCGCGCAGTCCAACCTCAAGCAGGTCTGGCTGGAATGCGGCGGCAAGAGCCCGAACCTGGTCTTCGACGACTGCCGGGACCTCGACCTCGCCGCCGAGAAAGCTGCCTTCGGCATCTTCTTCAACCAGGGGGAAGTCTGCTCGGCCAATTCCCGGTTGTACGTGCAGCGCTCGATCCACGATGAGTTTATCGAGCGCGTGCTGGCCAAGGCCCGCGACTGGCTGCCCGGTGACCCGCTGGACCCGGCCAGCCGTGCCGGCGCCATCGTCGACAGCGAGCAGACCGCGCGCATCACCCGCGCCATCGGCCAGGCGCAAGAGGAGGGCGGCCGCCTGTTGTGCGGCGGAGGTCAGCTGACCTTCAACGGCTCCAGCAACTTCATCGAACCGACCCTCTTCGCTGGCGTCGACAACGACATGAGCCTGGCCCGCGAGGAAGTCTTCGGTCCGGTGCTGGCGATCAGCGCCTTCGACACCGAAGAACAGGCCATCGCCCTGGCCAACGACAGTATCTACGGCCTCGCCGCCTCGGTCTGGAGCGACGACCTCAACCGCGCCCACCGTGTGGCCCGGGCGCTGAAGGCCGGCACGGTGTCGGTGAACACCGTCGATGCCCTCGACGTGAGCATTCCCTTCGGCGGCGGCAAGCAGTCCGGCTTCGGCCGCGACCTGTCGCTGCATTCGTTCGACAAGTACACCCAGCTGAAGACCACCTGGTTCCAGTTGCGCGGCTGATGTCCTTTTCTTCACCTGTTTCAGGAGCAGTACATGACGTTTTCCATCATCGGGCGCTGCCCGGAAACCGGCCAGGTCGGTATCGCCATCAGTTCGTCGAGCATCGCCGTCGGCGCCCGTTGCCCTTGGGTGCGGGCCGGGGTCGGCGCGGTGTCGACGCAAAACATCACCCTGCCAGCGCTGGGCCCGCAGATCCTCGACCTGCTGGAGCGCGAGCAGGTGCCGCCCAAGGAGGCGCTGGCGCGGGTGCTCGGCGCCAATGGCTGGAGCGAGTACCGCCAGGTCACGGTGATCGACAGCCACGGCAACGTGGCCCTGTTCACCGGCCAGGAAGCCCTTGGCGTACACAACGCCGTGGCCGGCGAGCAGTGCGCGGCGGCGGGCAACCTGCTGTCCGGTGTTCATGTGATCGAGGCCATGGTCGCGGCCTTCGAACAGGCCCACGGCCATCTGGCCGACCGCCTGCTGGCAGCGATGCATGCCGCCATGGCCGCCGGCGGCGAAGCCGGGCCGGTGCATTCGGCGGCGTTGAAGGTGGCCGGCGAACTGACCTGGCCGCTGGTGGACCTGCGGGTCGACTGGGCTGATGAAGATCCGATCGGCCAGCTCGATGCCTTGTGGCAGGCCTATCGCCCGCAGATGCAGGACTATGTGACCCGCGCCCTCGACCCGACCGCGGCGCCCAGCTATGGGGTCCCGGGCGATGAATGAGATGCGCAGTCGCGAGCTGCTGGAGCGGCTGATTGCCTTCCCCACGGTCAGTCGCGAATCCAATCTGGCGCTGATTGGCTTCATCCGCGATTACCTCGCCGGGCTGGGTGTCGATAGCGAGTTGTTCCACAACGAGGACGGCACCAAGGCCAACCTGTTCGCGACTATCGGCCCGCGGGACCGGGGCGGCGTGGTGCTGTCCGGGCACACCGACGTAGTGCCGGTGGACGGCCAGGCCTGGACGGTGGAACCGTTCGTCATGAGTGAGAAGGACGGCCGTCTGTACGGGCGTGGCGCCGCCGACATGAAGGGCTTCATCGCTTGCGTGCTGGCCGCTGTCCCGGCGTTTCTCGCCGAGCCGCTGCGTATTCCGGTGCACCTGGCGTTCTCCTATGACGAGGAAGTCGGCTGCCTGGGCGTGCGCTCGATGCTGGCGGCGCTGGAACAGCGGCCGCACAAGCCGACCCTGTGCCTGATCGGCGAGCCCACTGAGCTCAAGCCGGTGCTGGGCCACAAGGGCAAGCTGGCGATGCGTTGCCAGGTGCATGGCGCGGCCTGCCATTCGGCCTACGCGCCCTATGGGGTGAATGCCATCGAGTACGCCGCGCGATTGATCGGCAAGCTGGGCGAGATTGGTGAGCGCCTTGCAGTGCCCGAGCGGCACGACGAGCGTTTCGACCCGCCGTTTTCCACGGTGCAGACCGGCGTGATCAAGGGCGGCAGGGCGTTGAACATCGTGCCGGCGGAATGTGAGTTCGACTTCGAGGTGCGTGCCTTGCCGGGCTTCGACGCGCAGGGGGTGGCGGATGAGCTGGAGCGATTCGCCAAGACCGAGCTGCTGCCGAAGATGCAAGCGGTGCAGGCCGGCACGGGTGTCAGCCTGCGGCCATTGAGCGCTTATCCCGGGCTGGCCACGCCGGCGGACAGCGAGGCGGCCCGCCTGCTGGCGTTGCTCAGCGGGTCGAGCGACTTCGGCACGGTGGCCTTCGGTACCGAGGGCGGGCTGTTCGATCAGGCGGGGATTCCCACGGTGGTGTGTGGACCGGGAAGCATGGATCAGGGGCACAAGCCGGACGAGTTCGTCAGCCTGGTGCAGTTGGACGGGTGTGAGGCGTTGCTGGGGCGGTTGGCGAGATACCTGCGCAAGGGGTGAATGGGGGCTGTGTGTCGGCCTCATCGCGGACAATGCCCGCTCCCACAGGGTTGTCTGGCGCAAGAACTGTGGGAGCTGGCTTGCCAGCGATGGCGTCAGTGCTGGCCTACACCCTGTGCCGGGTTATCGCCGAACAGCTCCCGCACCTCGTCGGCGGGCAGCAGGCGTCGCGCCGTGACCTTGCCGGCCAGTTGCGGTTGCACGGAGCTGCTGTCGCCACCGGCGCCCGGGAAACCCCAGGTCACGACACGACCGTCCCGGGTCAGGGCGGTGAAGGCACTGCCATTGCCGTAGATCGCCCGCACTTCGACCAGTTGCTCAGCGACGCTGGCGATATCACCACCGGTCTCTGGCAGCCCCCAGGCGACCACCGTACCGTCGCTGCACAGGGCAGCGAAGGCGTTCAGATTGCCGCAGACCTGGACGATATCGGACTTGCCGGACACTTCATCGGTGATGCTTCCTCCGTAGGTCGGGTCGCCCCAGACGACCACGTGTCCGTCGCTCAACTGTGCGCAGAAGGCATGGTGGTTGGCCGTCACGTCCACCACGTTTGTCAGTTGGCTGATGGCATCCGGTATCTGGCCACCCCTTGAGGTATCAGGCCAGGCTTTCACCTCGCCGGTCTCCAGCAGGATGCAGAATGCGTTGGCGACGCCACCGCATATTGTCCTGACGTTGGTCAGCCTGGCGATATCGTCGGGCACGATGCCCCCAAATTCGTCTTGCCCCCAGGCGATCACGCTCCTGCCGCCTACATGTTCCCGAATTGCGGCGAAGGCGCGGTTGTTGCTGGTGATCGTGACGATGTCGTCGAATTCTTCCTGGCCTGGCTGCAGTTGTCCGCCCCAGTCAGGGTGGCCCCAGGCTACTATATGGCCGCTGGCACGCAGCCCCACGAAGGCAAACCCGCCACCGTACAACTGGACATAGTCCTTGTGTTGCAGAACGTCGGGAGGGACGGGTACTCCATAGTAAGGGTTGCCCCAGGCGAACAGCTCGCCGTCGAGACGACGACCGACGAAGGCAGCGTCATTGCTCCTGACCATGTCGAACGTGCCGGGCACCATCGATGGGGGAGTGGAACCGGACATCAAGCCCCACCAGCCGACTGAGCCATCCTTTTGACGGGCCGCCAGGGCCATCATGGTGCCACTGACCTCCACCACGCTCTTGAGATCGGCCATCGGGCCCAGCACGCCACCGTATTCCGGGGTTCCCCAGGCGACCATGTCGATCACTGGTGTCGAGCCGTTCATCACTTCGTCGCGTATCGCGACGAAGGCGGAGTAACCTCCGAGAGGTCCGTTGTGGTAGCCATTGCCGATAATATTGGCCGGTTGCGACTCCCAGACCTCGACACTGTTACGGGTATAGAGCTTCAGCCAGGGTTTTTCGTCGAACCAGGTGCTTCCCGAGCCCCATTCTTCCTCGCCCTCGTAGCGCCATTGGGCGACCACCGGCTCCAGGGATTCAGCATCCAGGGCAGTCAGTGTGCGTGGCGAGATCAAAGGGGACCAGGTGCTGAGTGTGCTACGTGCCCCCATGACCCGCAGCGTTCCCTCCGTATCGATACGGAACTCGGCCAACTCGGAGCCCCGGGTCGGTTCGTCGCTGCTGTCCACCCGGTACAACAGCCTGATCTTCGCCTTGAAGTTGCTCTCGACATGCGCCCGGTCCAGATAGAACACCATTTCGTGGCCGACCAGCGCAGGGCTGACCGGGATGAAGTCATTGAAGTGCGGACCGCTGCTGGCATTCCAGACCACGTACAGCGTCTGGCCGGCTGCCATGTTCGGCCAGGGTGGGATAACCAGTTCCACCTGGTCGGGCAGTTTCTCGGGGTCGAGCACGCCATCCCGCGCCGCAGGCCGTGTAAAGGGTGCCGGTAGCCCGGGGCGGGCCTGGCCGACACGCAGTTGCTCGCGCGCCGACTCCAGCACCGGCCCGGACGCTTTCTCCAGGGTGTAGTAGAGGATCAGGCTGCCGCCGTCGAGCGGGGCGATAAGTGCGGCGCCATCGATGGCGATGTTCAGCGGCTTGCCGGCACCGCCGCCACTGATCGGGCGGCGGATGCTTTGCACCCACGGGGTGCCGTTGGCACGGATGCCGAGCCAGGTGAGGACCACACTGTCGCCGGCTTCCAGCGCAGCTCCCGGCACGGTCACCGTGGTAACGGCCAGGGTCGGGTCGAGCTTGCCATCGACGGCATCGGCCACGACCGGTTTGGCCAGGCGCTGTTCGTCACCCATGAAAGTCGCGAATCTGCTCCGCGACTCCCCGGCGCTGCTGCCGCCGCGGGTCACGGTGTAGGAGGCCAGGCCGTGGCCACGGACCAGCAGCCGCAGGTCGGCGTTGGGAATGAGAAAGACCAGCACGGTCGGGACCCGTGGTACGGTCTGGGGCGGCGGCTCGACCAGGATGAGCTGATCCTGGGGCGTGGTACCGACCCATTTCACGGCGATTTCATCGCCGATCAGCAAGCCACCTTCCTCCGACACCAGGACACTGACCAGCAGGTCGGCCTCGCCCAGCAGGTCGAGGTCGATCACGTCGTAGGGATCAGCCTCGGGATCGGGGTTCTCGATGATCGGGGCGTTGAACAGGTCCTTGCCGATCTCCACCGCCACGTAGGTGCGGATCGACCAGTCGCTGGAGGGGTTGTGAACTTCGTCGGTGACCTTGTAGACCAGCACCAGTTGGTCGCTGTCGCCGGCGGCGAGGATGGTGTCCTCGGTGACCAGGATTTCCACGACCCCGGCGTCGACTTCGGCCTGGCTCACCTCATGATCGAGCAGGATGCCGCCCCAGCTGAAGGTGATGGTGTCGAACCGGCGCATGTTGGGGTAGGCACCGATGCTGACCTTGATGCCGTTCTTCGCAGCCTCCTCGTCGATGATCTCGCCGGGGGGCAGTTCGGGTTCGGGGGCTGGGAGGTTCTGGTGCCCGGGCAGGTCCGGCTCGGGATCGGTGCCGCCGGGGAACAGGGTGCGGACCAGGATCGCCAGGGGCGGGGACTCGCCGCCATTGCCGCCGCCGGAGCGTGTCACTTTGGCGTAGACCTCATTGACCCCCTCCGGCACGCGGTTGGCCGGGATGAACAGGCCGAAATCCTCGCCGACGTCCTCGGGCAGGACCAGGTTGGAGGCGACCGCGTTGTCGTCATCGCCCCAGAAGACTTCGATCCAGTCGTTCTCCTGCATGTTGAGGTAGGCCTGCACGACCACGAGCAGGCCGGCGGTGTTGGCGTGCAGCAGATGGTAGTTGACCCCGCCGACGGCACCGTCGGTTTGTACGTCTTCGATCATGCCGGGGATATAGAGGGGGTCGAGGTTGAGGAGGTCGGTGTCGGCAGCGCGGGGCATGGCGGTTCTCCAATCCTGTGGGGGCCGGTGGGGCTGAGGAGATTGAAGAGCCAATCGGGCAGGGGGCACAACTGGCAGAAATGCTAGGTGGGGTTGCCTGCGACGGCGTCATCGCGGGCAAGCCAGCACCGACAAGAGCCTCGCCGGACCTGGGCTTGCGGCCGGCTGCGGGATCTTGTGGGGGCGGGTGTTGCCCATGACTGCGGCCTGTCAGTTCAACAGGCGCCTGGTCGTCACGCGTCCGGTCAGGTCAGGCTGCACTGGGCCACTGTAGCCACCACCATCGCGTGTGCCCCAGGTCACGACCCGGCCATCCTTCGTCAATGCGGTGAAGGCACAGCCATTGGCATAGATCGCCCTGACATCCACCAGATAGCCGGCGACGGCGGAGGTGTCTGCGCCACAGTAGTCTTGTCCCCAGGCGACCACGGTACCGTCGCTGCATAGCGCGGCGAACGCACCGAAGTTGCCGGTGACCTGGACGATATTGGATTTGCCTGCGGCTTCGCTTGTCAGCTTTCCGCCCACGGGCTCGTTTCCCCAGGCAACCACCTGGCCAGTGCTCAGTCGTGCGCAGTAGGCCTGGGAGGTCGAGGTGACTTCCACCACATTGGTCAGCCGGGCGATGGCGTCGGGTAGGTCACCACCTAACGCTTCTTTGGGCCAGGCCATGATCGCTCCGGTTTCCAGCTGGATGCAGAACGTGCTGCCGCTGGTCGCGGCGAGCCGTCTGACATTGGTCAGGCGTGCGATATCCTCGGGGATCAGACCGCCCTGGTCGCTCTCGCCCCAGCCAATCACGCTCTTGCCGTCGCCAAGGTCGCGCAGCGCGATAAAGGCGCCCAGGCCACCCAGCACATCAATGATGTCGTCCAAGCGCTCCTGCCCCTGGCGCATCTGCCCGCCGTTGTGAGGGTCACCCCAGGCCACCACGTGCCCGCTCTTGCGCAGTGCCGCGAACGCCTGGGCGGCGCCGTAGAGATTGATGTAATCCTTGTGCTGCAACACGTGTTCGGGCACTGGAACGACGGGCGAATCACCCCAGGAGAAAAGCTCACCGTCCCGCCTGCGGCCCACGAAGGCATCGCGAGCACCTCTGACCTGAACGTAATCGCCGTAGATCATCTCCGGCTTGCCCGTGCCGGGCTTGCCCCAGCAGGCCACGTCGCCCGCACGCAGGCGAGCCGCGAACGCATTACCACTAGACGAGACCTCCACGACCGTATCAAGGTCGATCAACCCCACATCCAGGGTGCCGCCATAGTTCGGATCACCCCAGGCGATCATGTCCACCACCCCCTCGTCGCCATCCATGACTTCGTCGCGCATGGCGACGAATGCTCCGCCATCGGTGCCATTCAGGTGCTCCCCGTTACCGGTGATGTTCATTGCCCGGCATTCCCAGGTCTCCGTACTGCTGCGCACATAGAGTTTCAGCCAGGGTTTGACGTCCAGCCATTCGCTGGCTGCAGTCCAGCGCTGGCTGTCTTCGTAGCGCCAGGCGGCGATCATCGGCCGTAGCGATTGGTCGTGTAGCGCACTGAGGATGCGCGGCCTGGTCGGGCCGCGCCAGACGTTCAGGTCGTAGCGCGCTCCCATGATCCGCAGTGGCCCTGCGTCGATCGGCAACTGGCGATCGACGACGAAACGACTGGCCTCGGATACCTGGCCCGGTGCGTCCGGACTTTCCACCCGGTAGGTGATTTCGATGTTGGCACCGAGGTTGGCCTCCACATGCGCCTTGTCGAGGTAGAACACTACTTCTTCACCGACCAGTGGGGCGCTGATGGGGATGAAATCGTTGAACTGCGGTCCGCTGCTGGCGCGCCATTGCACGTAGACTGTCTGGCCGGCCGCCATGTGCGGCCAGGGGGCAACGACGATGGCCAGTTCCTGTGACAGATCCTCGGGATCGAGCACGCCATCCTGTGCGGGCGGGCGAGTCACGGGGGCCGGTAGTTCGGCGCGGGTTTCGCCGACGCCCAGTTGCTCGCGTGCCGACTCCAGTTCCAGGCCGGAGGCCTTGAACAGGGTGTAGTAGACACTGACGCTGCCACCCTCCAGGGGCGCGATCAGCGTGGCGCCTTCGATGGCGAAACTCATTGGCTCGCCGGCGCTGCCACCGCTGACCAGACGGTCGATGGTCTCTATCAGTGGGGTCTGGTTGGCACGGATCCCCAACCAGGTCAGGCGGACCTTGTCGCCGGCTTCCAGGGCTTCACCCGGGACGATCACCGTGGTCTCGGCCAGGCCCGGATCGAGCACCCCGTCCACGGCATCGCTCACCGCAGGTTTCGGCAGCAACTGTTCCTCGCCAAGGAAGGTCACGAAGCTGCGTTTGGAAGCGCCAGCAGGACTGTCGTCACGGGTCACCGAGTAGGAGGCGACGCCGCGACCGCGGGCCAGTTGCCGCACGTCGGCATTGGGCACGAGAAATTCCAGATTGATGGGAATGCGCAACACGGTCTTGGGTGCCGGCTCGACTGTGATCGGTTGTCCCTGGGCGGTGGTGCCGGTCCATTTCGGCGCCACCACATCGCCGATCTGCAGCTTGCCACCAGGCTCGGCGTAGACGCTGATCATCAGGTCGGCCTCGCCCAGCAGGTCGAGGTCGATCACGTCGTAGGGATCGGCCTCGGGGTCGGGGTTCTCGATGATCGGGGCGTTGAACAGGTCCTTGCCGATTTCCACCGCCACGTAGGTGCGCACCGACCAGTCGCTGGACGGGTTGTGCACTTCGTCGGCGACCTTGTAGACCAGCACCAGTTGGTCGCTGTCGCCGGCGGCGAGGATGGTGTCCTCGGAGACCAGGATTTCCACGACCCCGGCGTCGACTTCGGCCTGGCTCACCTCATGATCGAGCAGGATGCCGCCCCAGCTGAAGGTGATGGTGTCGAACCGGCGCATGTTGGGGTAGGCACCGATGCTGACCTTGATGCCGTTCTTCGCAGCGTCCTCGTCGATGATCTCGCCGGGGGGCAGCTCGGGTTCAGGGGCGGGGAGGTTCTGGTGCCCGGGCAGGTCCGGCTCGGGATCGGTGCCGCCGGGGAACAGGGTGCGGACCAGGATCGCCAGGGGCGGGGACTCGCCGCCATTGCCGCCGCCGGAGCGTGTCACTTTGGCGTAGACCTCGCTGACCCCCTCCGGCACCCGGTTGGCCGGGATGAACAGGCCGAAATCCTCGCCGACGTCCTCGGGCAGGACCAGGTTGGAGGCGACCGCGTTGTCGTCATCGCCCCAGAAGACTTCGATCCAGTCGTTCTCCTGCATGTTGAGGTAGGCCTGCACGACGACCAGCAGGCCGGCGGTGTTGGCATGCAGCAGATGGTAGTTGACCCCGCCGACGGCACCGTCGGTTTGCACGTCTTCGATCATGCCGGGGATATAGAGGGGGTCGAGGTTCAGTGGCATGTTTTGTCGAGTATTCATGGTCGTGCTCCGTTCAGTCCGGATTCATCGGGTTATCGCCGAACAGCTCCCGCACCTCGTCGGTGGGCAGCAGGCGTCGCGCCGTGACCTTGCCGACCAGTTGCGACTGTACGGAGCCGCTGTTGCCACCGCCATCCGGAATACCCCAGGTCACCACCCGACCGTCCCGGGTCAGGGCGGTGAAGGCATTGCCATTGCCATAGATCGCCCGCACGTCGACCAATTGCGCAGCGACACTGGCGGTATTGCCGCCAGTCTGAGGTAGTCCCCAAGCGACCACCTTGCCGTCGCTGCACAGAGCTGCGAAAGAGGTCAGGTTGCCGCAGACCTGAACGATATTCGACTTGCCGGAGACTTCATCCGGGACTGCACCCCCATAGGTCGAGTGTCCCCAGGCAACCACCCGTCCGTCGCTCAATCGTGCGCAGAATGCATAGTTATTGGAGGTTACTTCCACCACGTTGGTCAGGCGGCTGATGGCATCCGGTATCTGGCCAGCAGCAGTGGTGAGAGGCCAGGCCTTCACCTCACCGGTCTCCAAGAGAATGCAGAACGCGTTGAGGTTGCCTCCACAGAGGGTCCTGACATTAGTGAGCCTGGCGATATCCTCGGGCACTATTCCACCGTGATTGATGTGTCCCCAGGCGATCACGCTTCTGTCGCCTTCGTGTTCCCTAACCGCGCCGAAGGCACCGTGGTTGGAGGCAACCGTGACGATGTCGTCTAAGACCTCCTGGCCTTGCCGCAGCTTTCCGCCCATCTCCGCGTTGCCCCAGGCCACGACATGGCCGCTGGCACGGAGTCCGACGAGCGCGCTCCAGGAACCCAGCAACTCAACATAGTCTGTATGTTGCAGAACTTGGTCGGGGACGGGTACCCCAAAGCCAGGTTCGCCCCAGGCGAACAGCTTGCCGTTGGGCCGACGGCCGACGAAGGCCTGGGCGTTGCTCCTGACCATGTCAAACGTACCGGAAACCATCGAAGGGGTGGTGACATCACCCAGGGTACCCCAGTAGCCAACCGAGCCATCTCGTTGGCGAGCGGCGAAGGCGGATGCGGTGGCGCTTATTTCCACTACATTCCTGAGATTGGCCATGACGCCTAGCGTGGCGCCATATCCAGGGACACCCCAGGCGACCATGTCCACTATCCGGGTCGGACCGCTCATGACCTCGTCGCGCATCGCGACGAAGGCCGCGGCGCCCACAGTCGGCGAGGTGAAGGGGCCGTTACCGATAATATTGGCCGGACGCGACTCCCAGGCCTCTGTACTGTTGCGCGTGTAGAGCTTCAGCCAGGGTTTCTCGTCGAGCCAGGTGGCGCCTGAGCCCCATTCCTCTTCGCCTTCGTAGCGCCATTGGGCAACCACCGGCTTCAGGGTTTCGTCATCCAGAGCAGTAAGTGTTCTTGGTGATACCAAACCATTCCAGGTGGTGAGGCTGCTACGCGCTCCCATGATCCGCAACGGTCCCGTACCCACCTCACCCTCGCCCTCGATACGGAATGCAGCCACCTCCGAGACCCGGGTCGGTTCGCCCGGGCTTTCGACCTGGTACGACAGCTCGATCTGCGCCCCCAGATTGGCCTCGACCTGGGCCCGGTCGAGCAGGAATACGACCTCCCGGCCCACCAGCGGCGCGCTGATCGGCATGAAGTCGTCATGGTGCGGTCCGCTGCTGGCGCGCCAGAGCAGGCGTACGGTTTGTCCGGCCTGCATGCCCGGCCAGGGCGCGACGATGATTTGCAATTGCGCGGGCAGGTCCTCGGGGTCCAGGCTGCCGCCGTCGGCAGGAGGGCGCGTGCTGGGAGCCGGCAGCGTTTCCCGGACTTCGCCCACGCCCAGGCGCTCGCGCGCCGACTCCAGCTCCAGTCCGGAGGCCTTGATCAAGCGGTAATAGACGCTGACCGATCCTCCGTCCAGCGGAGCGATCAGTTTGTCGCCGGGAATCACGATGGACAGCGGTTTGCCAGCGTTGCCGCCACTGATGCCCTGGATGAAATCCTCGACCAGCGGGGTGTTGTTGGCGCGAATGCCCAGCCAGGTGGCGATCACGGTATCGCCGGCTTCCAGGACCTCGCCTGGAACGATCACCGTGGTCTCGGCCAGGGTCGGGTCGAGAACGCCATCGACGGCATCGCTTACCGTAGGTTTCGGCAGCAACTGCTCCTCGCCAAGGAAGGTCACGAAACTGCGTTTGGAAGCGCCAGCAGGACTGTCGTCACGGGTCACCGAGTAGGAGGCGACGCCGCGACCGCGGGCCAGTTGCCGCACGTCGGCATTGGGCACGAGAAATTCCAGATTGATGGGAATGCGCAACACGGTCTTGGGTGCCGGCTCGACCGTGATCGGTTGTCCCTGGGCGGTGGTGCCGGTCCATTTCGGCGCCACCACATCGCCGATCTGCAGCTTGCCACCAGGCTCGGCGTAGACGCTGATCACCAGGTCGGCCTCGCCCAGCAGGTCGAGGTCGATCACGTCGTAGGGATCGGCCTCGGGGTCGGGGTTCTCGATGATCGGGGCGTTGAACAGGTCCTTGCCGATTTCCACCGCGACGTAGGTACGGATCGACCAGTCGCTGGACGGGTTGTGCACTTCGTCGGCGACCTTGTAGACCAGCACCAGTTGGTCGCTGTCGCCGGCGGCGAGGATGGTGTCCTCGGAGACCAGGATTTCCACGACCCCGGCGTCGACTTCGGCCTGGCTCACCTCATGATCGAGCAGGATGCCGCCCCAGCTGAAGGTGATGGTGTCGAACCGGCGCATGTTGGGATAGGCGCTGATGCTGACCTTGATGCCGTTCTTCGCAGCGTCCTCGTCGATGATCTCGCCGGGGGGCAGTTCGGGTTCAGGGGCGGGCAGGTTCTGGTGCCCGGGCAGGTCCGGCTCGGGATCGGTGCCGCCGGGGAACAGGGTGCGGACCAGGATCGCCAGGGGCGGGGACTCGCCGCCATTGCCGCCGCCGGAGCGTGTCACTTTGGCGTAGACCTCATTGACCCCCTCCGGCACCCGGTTGGCCGGGATAAACAGGCCGAAATCCTCGCCGACGTCCTCGGGCAGGACCAGGTTGGAGGCGACGGCGTTGTCGTCATCGCCCCAGAAGACTTCGATCCAGTCGTTCTCCTGCATGTTGAGGTAGGCCTGCACGACGACCAGCAGGCCGGCGGTGTTGGCATGCAGCAGATGGTAGTTGACCCCGCCGATGGCACCGTCGGTTTGTACGTCTTCGATCATGCCGGGGATATAGAGGGGGTCAAGGTTGAGGAGGTCGGTGTCGGCAGCGCGGGGCATGGCGGTTCTCCAATCCTGTGGGGGCCGGTGGGGCTGAGGAGATTGAAGAGCCAATCGGGCAGGGGGCACAACTGGCAGAAATGCTAGGTGGGGCTGCCTGGAGTTGTGTCCAGCCTGATCGTGGACAAGTCGGATCGACGAGCCGCAGCTCCCACAGGTTCGCGCCAGGCCGGAGCCTTGTGGGAGCGAGCTTTGCCCGCGATGGTGTTCACGTGGGACCGCGGCTATCGATTTTTCCCAGACACCTCGGTTCCCATCGCGGCAGCCTCGGTAGCAGTTAGCACTCGGTTATGGGTGAGCTTGTTCCTCAGTTCGATCTGAACACCTTCGCTGTCACCACCGCCCCTCTCGTTGCCCCAGGTGACCACCCGGCCGTCTTGGGTCAAAGCGGCAAAACACTGGCTGTTGGGGTAGATCGCCCGCACATCGACCAACTGATCGTCGACGAGTGATGTATCACCGCCGGTCATGGCGTTGCCCCAGGCTACTACCGTACCGTCTCTGCACAGGGCGGCGAAGGCATGCTGGTTACCTGTGACCTGCACGATATCGGTTCTTTGCATGGCTTCCTCCGATGCGGGAGGGTTGCCCCAGACGGCGACACGTCCGTCGCTCAAGCGTGCGCAGAAAGCAGCAGCACTTGACGTAACTTCGACCACGTTCGTCAGTCTGGCGATCTCATCCGGAAGATGTCCTCCAGATTCGTTGGCCGGCCAAGCCCGCACGCTGCCTGTGTCCAGCAGGATGCAGAATGAGGTGTTGTTGGCAACCAGTGTTCTGACGTTGGTGAGCTGGGCAATTTCTGCAGGCACGACCCCGCCGTAGCTGATATCGCCCCAGGCGATCACGCGTCGTGCATCGCCATTGTCACGCAGCGCGGCAAATGCGTAGGCCGAGGCGGCGAGGAAGCGGATGTCACTGAACTGATCCTGTCCGATTTGCAGCTCACCTCCTCTATCCGGATGCCCCCAGGCCACGACTTTCCCGTTCGCACGTCGTGCGGCGAAGGCATGGCCCGAGCCGCAGACGTCGACATAATCGCGATGCTGGCGGACGCTGTCCGGAACCGGGACCTCATTGCCACCCCCCCAAGCGAGAAGCTCGCCATTGGACTGGCGGCCACAGAATGAGCCGAATGTTCCTCGAACCTGAACGTAGTCCCCGACGATTATTGGCGGTTGGTCGCCTCCGTCATCCGTGCCCCACCAGGTCACGTTGCCGTTACGCAGGCGGGCGGCATAGCCGTAGTAGCTCGCCGAAACCTCCACCACGTTCTTGAGCCCTTTCAAGCCGCTACCCAGCTCCCCGCCATACCTGCTGTCGCCCCAGGCGATCATGTCGACCTGGGTATCGGAACCAATAACGACTTCATCGCGCATCGCGACAAAGGCCGACGCTCCAAGGATTCCACTGCTCGTACCGTTACCGACGATATTGGCCGGCCAGCACTTGCGGGTCTCGGTACTGCTACGGACATACAGGGCCAGCCAAGGCTTCTCATCGTTCCAGGTTGTTTCGGCCTGCCATTGCTCGCTGTCCTCGTACCGCCACTCGACGAGCATGGGGGCGAGGGTGTCGTCACGCAACGCCGTGAGCATGCGCGGTGCCCATGAGGCACGCCAGATATTGGCGGTGAAGCGTGCGCCCATCACTCGCACAGGCCCCGCATCAATTGCACTGAAGATCAGATAACTGACCGTCCCCGATTGCTCTACCGGCCCGCCCGCAGCCCGGTTGATCTCGTAGCGCAGGTCGACACGAGTGCCACGGCTGACGTCGATCACCCCGTAGGAAATGGTCAGCATCACCGCCTCTCCGGCGGCACCGGTCGGTACCACATGCTCGATATTGGTACTGCCGCCCGATACCGTGCTGATGACCCGGACGGTTATCTTGTCGCCGTCTTCGAATAAGGCCGCAGCATCCAGGCGCACTGTGGCGCCAAGCAATACGTCGTTGGGGTCGAGTCGATCGCCTTCGGCTTCGATGATCTCCGGCAGCGGCAGCGGGGCCTGGGCGGCCTCGAGGGTGAAGGCGGCGATCGCGGACACCCGGCTCGGCTCATCCGGGATTTCCACCCTATAGGACAACTTAATGGTCTCCCCGATATTGGCCTCCACCAATGCCCGATCCATGTAGAACACGATCTCGCGCCCTTCCATCGACTCGTTGATCGGTATGAAGTCGTCATACTGCGACCCGCTGCTGGCCCGCCAGAGCAGGTACAGGGTCTGGCCGTCGCTCATACCCGGCCAGGGCGGGACGACGATCTGCAACTGGTCCGGCAGTGCGCCAGGGTCCAGCACGCCATTTTCCGCCGGCGGCCGGGTGGTGGGCGCCGGCAGGTCGCCGCGGGCCTCGCCGACCTGCAGTGTTTCGCGTTCGGAATGCAGTTCCAGGCCGTTGGCCTTGACCACTCGGTAGTAGACGGCGAGGGAGCCGCCATCCAGTGGTGCTATCAATTGCCCACCGTCGATATTGAGGGTGATGGGTTTGCCGGCGCTGCCGCCGCTGATATCGCGCTTGAACTCCTCCACCAGCGGAGTGCCATTGGCGCGGGTGCCGAGCCAGGTCACATAGACGCTGTCGCCGGCTTCAAGAGCCTCGCCCTCGACGATCACCGTGGTACTGGCTAGCCCCGGATCGAGCTGGTCACCCTGGGCATCGGTGACGACGGGCTTAGGCAGGCGCTGCTCGTCACCGATGAAGGTCACGAAGCTGCGCCGGGAACCCCCGGCGACGCTGCCACCCCGGGTCACCGTGTAGGAGGCGAAGCCCCGGCCATGGGCCAGTTGCCGTAGGTCGGCGTTGGGGATGAGAAAGACCAGCACGGTCGGTACCCGGGGTATGGTCCTGGGCGGTGGCTCGACGACAATGATCTGGTCCTGGGCCGTGGTGCCGACCCATTTCAGGGAGATTTCGTCGCCGACCTGCAGGCCACCTTCCTCGGACACCAGAACACTGACCAGCAGGTCGTCCTCGCCCAGGTCTTCCAGGTCGATGACGTCGAACGGATTGGCGTTGGGATCGGGGTTCTCGATCATCGGTGCGCTGAACAGGCCGGCACCGACTTCCACCGTCACCAGGGTGCGTACCGACCAGTCGCTGGAGGGGTTGTGCACTTCGTCGCGGACCTTGTAGACCAGCACCAGTTGGTCGCTGTCGCCGGCTTCGAGGATGACGTCCTCGGTCACCAGAATTTCCACCGGGGCGCCATCCACTTCGGCCTGGGTCACCGTGTGTTCCAGCAAGTCGCCACCCCAACTGAAGGTGATCACATCGAACGCGCGCATGTTGGGGTAACCGGGAATCACCACCTTCACGCCATTCTTCGCGACGTTTTCGTCGATGATGCCGCTGGGTGGTAGTTCGGGCGCTGGCGGCAGCAGGTTCTGGTGGCCGGGGAGGTCGGGCTCGGGGTCGGTGTCGCCGGGGAACTCGGTGCGCACCAGTATCTCGAGTGGCACAGACTCGCCGCCATTGCCGCCGCCGGAGCGGGTGACGGTGCAGTACAGTGTGTGGATACCTTCCGGGATGCGGTTGCCGCGCACGAACAGGGCGAAGTCCTTGCCCACATGTTCGGCCAGCACCGAGTCGGCGGCGGCAGGGGAGTCGTCGTCGCCCCAGAATACCTCGATCCAGTCACCCTCCTGCATGTTCTGGTAGACCTGGACAATGATCAGCAGGCCAGCGTCGTTGGCGTGGATCATGTTGTAGTTGACCCCGCCCATGGCGCCTTCGGTGTATACCGGAGTGATCAAACCGGGGATGTAGAGGGGGTCAAGGTTGAGGAGGTCGGTGTCGGCAGCGCGGGGCATGGCGGTTCTCCAATCCTGTGGGGGCCGGTGGGGCTGAGAAGATTGAAGAGCCAATCGGGCAGGGGGCACAACTGGCAGAAATGCTAGGTGGGGGTGTATGTGCTCGCCTCATCGTGGTGGTCCGGCGTTCTGGTCAATCCGTTGCACACGATTGTGCCGTCCAGTTCAACGCTCCATAAAATGTTGCATATAAGCCGGAAGCTTCACCCTATTCCGGCTTTCTTGTAGGCAATTTCCCAAGCATACTCCCCAGCCCGCTTTTTGGTTGCGTGGCCTGGAAAGGGTGCCTAGTCTGCGTCGGTCGTTGCCAAATCAACGACCGGATTTAGCAGTCCGCAGTTTCAGGCCTCACCAGTCCCCTTCTATGGCGGCTGTACGCGTGGGCACCTTCGGGTGCGCCGGGTATTTGAGTCCTGAGCTCGGTCTGCTAACCCGCGTACAGTCGCCACCCTTCGTTTAGCAGCGAATTGTGGTTTTTCATCCTCATCAATCAGGACTCTAAAACCATGAAAAAGCTCGTCCCCGATCCACCCTATGCGCTTCATACCCTCCCAGGCCTTTCCCGCGAGGACGCCATGCGCCACGCACTGGAATACCTCGAAAAGGCCCTCGCCAACCTGGCCCGCCTACCCGACCCACCCACGGAACATGAGATGCAGATGCTCACCGACGCCTTGATCGACCTGAGGGTGAGCAAGGCGATGATGACGGTGGCGATTGCGGCTTCGACGCTCAGCGTTCCCATCTGAGCGATCCGGCACGAACCAGGTGGGAGCGGTTTGCTCCTGCCTGGCATCGCCGACAACGCCGGCTCCCACGGGATTCGTGTCACTCCCGAGCACAGGGGGAGCCAGCGATGTTCCTGAGTCAGTTACGATCAACCGCTTCGGCCTCGGCCGCAGTCAGCAGGCGACTGTGGGTGACCTTGCCGTGCAGTTCGGGCTGGACCTTATCGCTGTTACCGCCACCCTGAGCTATGCCCCAGGTCACGACCCGGCCATCGGCGGTGAGCGCGGTGAACGCTTGGGGATTGCCGTAGATCGCACGTACGTCGACCAGTTTCCCTGCAACCGGTCGAGTGTTTCCGCCTGCACCATTGTTTCCCCAGGCCAGCACCGTTCCGTCGCGGCGCAGCGCGGCGAAGGCCCAGAGATTGGTTGTTACCTGGACGATATCCGAGGCTTCGGCAGCCTCGGCCGACAACTTCCCTCCGGAGCCATGGTCGCCCCACGCAACGACATGTCCGGTGCTCAAGCGAGCACAGAATGCGTGGAGGGTGCCAGAGACCTCCACGACGTTGGTCAGCTGTTCGATAGCTTCGGGTATATTGCCGACAACGTTGTCAGGCCAGGCTCTCACCTCTCCGCTGTCCAGCAGGACGCAGAAGGCGCTGCCTGCGGCTACAAGACTTCTGACGTTGGTTAACACGGCAATGTTCTCGGGCACAACGCCACCGCCGTTGACCGAGCCCCAGGCGATTACGCTTCTCGAACCAGCGTGCTCGCGGATCGCCGCAAAGGCGTACTGATTTCCGACGACATGCACGATGTCGTTGAGCTGACCTTGTCCTGGATTCAGCGTCCCGCCATCGCTCTCATCACCCCATGCCACGACCTGGCCTGTGGCCCGCCGTGCTGCAAAGGCAAGGCTCGCGGCATAGACCTCGACGTAGTCCTTATGCTGCTGAATTGGTTTTGGGAGGTCAGCGTCGGTACCCCAACCCAGTAGTTCGCCGTTGCTCCTTCGTGCGACAAAGCCCAGGCGACTGCTCCTGACCTGGACGAAATCCCCGGTGATGAGGGATGGCTCGCCACCGAATTGCCGATGGCCCCAGCAGGCGATATTGCCATCGTTCAGACGTGCGGCGAAGGCATAGGCTGTCCCCGACACCTCCAGCACGCTGTCGGGGTCAAGCTGACCGGGCTCCAAGACTCCACCAAGTTCTTGATCGCCCCAGACCACGATATCGGTTCCAGAATCGCTCGCGTCCTGATCGTGCAGCGCGGCAAAGGCGGTATACCCCGCGCTCATGTGCGGAAAGCCATTCCCGACGACATTCGCCGCGCGACACTCCCAGGTCTGGCTGGCGCTGCGGGCATAGAGTTTCAGCCACGGCTTGTCGTCGTTCCAGGTGGTGCTGGCGCGCCATTGCTGGCTGTCCTCGTAGCGCCATTCGACCAGCATCGGGGCCAGGCTGTCTTCTGCCAGGGCGCTAAGCATCCGCGGTGTATAGCCTGCCCACCAGACGCTGGCACTGTAGCGTGCGCCCATGACCCGGAACGCTCCCGCATCGAGTTCGCTGTAGACCGAATATTCCACTGTCGCCGACGTCTCCACCACGCCACCAGCGGCCCGCGTGACCTCATAGTGCAGTTCGATCCGTGTCCCCACGCTGGCCGCGATCACCCCGTGCGGTACTGTCACCGTCACCGCCTGCCCGGCCTCGTCCGGCGCCACAGGATGGCTGATGCGCGTACTACCGTCTTCGGCGCTGCTGACGATGACCACGGTCACCAGGTCGCCTTGCGCGACGTCGATCTTGGCAGCGATCTGCACCGTAGCGCCCTGCAGCACATCGTTGGGATCGAGGTGGTCGTCGTCCGCTTCGAGGATCTGTGGCAGTGGCAGCGGTATCTGCCGGACGCCGACAGCGAAGGCATGGGTGTCGGAGACCTGGGTCGGCTCGTCGGGGCTTTCAACCCGATAGGAAATCTCCACCGTCGCCCCGCGGTTCTCTTCGAGCCGTGTCCGATCCAGGGTGAATACCACTTCCTGGCCTTCCAGGGGTTCGCTGATGCGCAGCGAGTCATTGAGGTTCGGCCCGCTGCTGGCCTGCCAGAGCAGGTGTACGGTCTGCCCGGCACGCATGTCGGGCCAGGGCGCAATGACGATTTCCAGATCGCCGGTCACGTCTTCGGGGTCGAGCAGACCGTTTTCTGCAGCAGGCCGGGTGCCAGGCGCCGGCAGGTCGGCGCGAGGTTCGCCGATGCTGAGTGGCTCGCGCTCGGATTCCAGTTCCACGCCGGACGCCTTGAACAACTGGTAGTAGACGCTGAGGGTGCCGCCGTCCAGAGGGGCGATGAACTCGTCTCCCGGGATGGTGAAGCTCATCGGCTTGCCGGCGTTGCCAGGAGTGACCCCGCGCACGACCTGGTGCAGCAGTGGCGTGCCATTGGCGCGGGTGCCAAGCCAGACCAGGGTGACGGTGTCGTTGGCCTCCAGCACCTCGCCGGGAACGATGGCGAGGGTCTGTTCGAGGCTCGGGTCGAGTATGCCGCCGATGGCGTCGGGCACCGTGGGTTTGGGCAGGCGCTGCTCCATGCCAAGGAAGCTGACGAAGCTGCGCTTGGAGGCACCGACGGGGCTGTCGTCGCGGGTCACCGTGTAGGCGGCGGCGCCACGCCCGCCCGCCAACTGACGGGCTGCGTCGTTGGCAATGGCGAAGTCGAGGCGCGACGGTATCCGCGTCACCGTCAGCGGTGGCGGCTCGACGACGACGGGCAGGCCTTGGGCCGTGGTGCCGATCCAGGTCAGCGCGACGACATCGCCGGCCCGCAACGGTCCGCTGGACTCGGCATACACCTCGATCAGCAGATCATCGTCGCCCAGCGCCTCGAGGTCGATCACGTCGAAGGGATCGGCGGCGGGATCAGGGTTGACGATGACCGGGGCAATGAACAGGTCCTTGCCGATCTCGACGATCACATAGGTGCGCATCGACCAGTCGCTGGACGGGTTGTGGACCTCGTCGATGACCCGGTACACCAGCACCAGCGCATCGCTGTCGCCGGCGGCGAGGATGGTCTCCTCACTGACCAGGATCTCCACCGATCCGGCATCGACTTCGGTCTGGGTGACCTCGTGCTGCAGCAGTTCACCGCCCCAGCTCAAGGTGATGGTGTCGAACACGCGCAGATTCGGGTAGCCGGGAATGGTCACCTTGACGCCGTTTTTCGCGGCGTCTTCGTCGATGAAGTCGATATCCGGTTCGGGCGGCAGCAGGTTCTGGTGGCCGGGGGCGTCGGGTTCGGGGTCGGTGTCGCCAGGCATTTCGGTGCGCACGAGGATGGCGATGGGAGGGGATTCGCCGCCGTTGCCGCCCCCGGAGCGGGTCACCGTGCACCACAGGTCATGCACGCCTTCGGGGATGCGGTTGGCCCTTACGAACAGGCCGAATGGCCGGCCGACATGCTCCTCCATGACCAGGTCGGAGGCGACCGGCGACGGGTCTGTACCCCAGAACACCTCGATCCAGTCACCTTCCTGCATGTTCAGGTAGGTCTGGACCTGAATCAGCAGGCCGGCGTCGTTGGCGTGGATCATGTGGTAGTTGACCCCGCCGACGACACCGTCGGTCTTCACGTCTTCGATCAGGCCGGGGATGTAGATGGGGTCGAGGTTCAGGGGGCTCTGGGCGGTGGTCATGAAGGATCTCCAATCCTGTCGAAGCCGTGAAGGGCTGAGCAGATTGAAGATCCAAGGGCACGGCGGGCACAACTGGCAGAAATATCAGGTCCGGATGGACGGTTGCCAGGTTCGTCCTCAGTGACTGGCCGCCAGCTTCGCGCCGGTCTGGCGACGACGGTAGGCACTGTCACGGGTTGCCAGCCACCAGTACAGCGGCGAGGTCACCAGCAACCCCACCAGCCACGACAGGTCGGCGCCATCGATATGCGCCGACACCGGTCCGACGTACAGCGGCGTGTTCATGAACGGAATCTGCACCAGGATGCCGATGGCATAGGCCAGCAGCGCCTGCGGGTTGTAGCGCCCGTAGATGCCGCCATCGACCTTGAAGATCGAGGCGATGTCGTAGTCGCCTTTGTGGATCGCGTAGAAGTCGATCAGGTTGATCGCCGTCCACGGCACCAGCACCACCAGCAACACCAGGACCATGTCGACGAAGTGGCCGATAAAGTCCGCCGAGGCGCCCACCGCCACCACGCAGCAGCCCAGCAGCACGACCAGCGACAGTACCGCACGGCTCTTCGCCGTGGGGATCCAGCGGTAGGCGAAGGTCTGCACCAGGGTGATCAGCGACAGCACCGCGCCATACAGGTTGAGGGCGTTGTGGCTGATCACGCTGAGCAGGAACAGCACCAGCATCAGCGGGCCGATGGCACCGGTGGCGAGCTTTACCGCGTCCATGCTGTCCATCCCCGCCGGCACGGCCAGCACCGCCACGGCACCGAAGGCGAAGGACAGGCTGGAGCCCAGCGCCGACCCCAGGTAGGTGGTCCAGAAGGTCGCCGCCACCGGTACGTTGGCCGGCAGGTAGCGCGAGTAGTCCGAGACATAGGGCGCAAAGGCGATCTGCCAGAGCGCGGCGAGGGATACCGTGGCCAGCCAGCCGGACAGGTTGAAGCTGCCGCGGGTGAGGAAGTCGTCGCTCTGCACATGGGTGAGGATGTAGCCGAAGCCGACCACGATGCCGATCCCCAGCACCCAGGTGCCGATGCGGTTGAGCACGTGGATGAAGCGGTAGCCGATGATGCCGATGATCCCCGAGCCGAGGGCGCCGACGACGATACCCACGGGCACCGGCACGCTGTCCGCCACGCCGTGCAGTGACTTGCCGGCCAGGACGATGTTGGAGGCGAAGAAGCCGATGTACATCAGCCCGGCGATCACCACCACCAGCAGCGCACCGAGAGAGCCGAACTGGGCACGGCTCTGGATCATCTGCGGGATGCCCATCTGCGGGCCCTGGGCCGAATGCAGGGCCATGAGCACGCCGCCCACCAGGTGGCCGACGAGGATGGCGACGATGCCCCAGACCAGGTTCAGGTGGAACAGCTGGACCCCGAGGGCCCCGGTGACGATGGGCAGCGGCGCGATGTTGCCGCCGAACCAGAGGGTGAACAGATCCCTGACCTTTCCGTGGCGATCTTCCGGTGGCACATAGCCGATCGTATGTTTTTCGATGAGCGGGGTGGGTGACGCTGCGTTGGTCATGACGGACTCCAAGGCAAGGATGAGTACGCTCGGCGTACTTCGGTTGGCGTCGGCAGGGCGACGCCTTTTCTTGTAGGGGGCCGATCTTGAGCGCAGCGGGGCGGGGGCGAAATTAGTAAATATGTGCTCCCAGACCTTAAAAAAGGTTCTTCACGGTATATCGGGAAACTTGGGGGTTGAATGTTCGGTGTCGGTGTCGGTGTCGCGAGCTTATCCATTGCGGGCGGTGACGCCACCGGCCCCTTCCGCCTTTACGGCGGGTCCATTTTGTTGCGGCAAAATGGACGAAAACCGCCCGCTCCCACAGCCGGCCCTGCGCTTCGCTCCGGGTCCCCTCCTTCCGGCGCCTCGCGTGGGCCCGCGGCCTACGACTTGCTTCGCAAGTCTTCACCTCGCGCTTCGGCTTCGCCGAAGGGTGCTGCGCACCTGCCCCCGCAAGACACCTCCACTCGGCCGGCCGAGGTCGCAATTTGCGGCGTCTGAACCTTCGCGCACCAAGAGCAAAAGCAAGAGCGCGGCGTCTTGTTATGTTGGGCTACCAATGCCGATCTTGTTTTCGAAGATGGGTCTTTCGTGTCGCCACCCGTAACTCGCGACGTCAGGAGGCCGGCAGGCGCCGGAGGGAGGGGACCCGGAGCGCAGCGCAGGGCCGGATGCAGGAGCAAGCGGTTTTCGTCTATTTTGCCAAGACAAAATGGACCTGCCGTAGAGGCGGAAGGGGCCGGTGGCTTCGCCGCCCGCAATGGATAAGCTCGCGATACCGCCACTAAACCCAAAGCTTCCCGGTATTCCGTGATGAACCTAAAAAAACTGGGGGGACGCACTGGCTCCTGTGGGCGGGTTCACCCGCGATTGCGCTAGTGAATTCACCGACACCATCGCGGGTGAACCCGCTCCCACAGGGTCCGCGTCGGGCGCTCGCCCTTGCCATTCTTTGGTTTACTCATGTTAAATGCGAGTCATTACCATTTATTTCAGCCGGTCCTCCATGTCCTCCGCCGACCTCTCCCAGCAAAAAGCCGTGCACGCCCTGTACGAGGACCACCATCCCTGGCTGTGCAACTGGCTGCGCAACCGCCTTGGCTGTGTGGAGCACGCGGCGGACCTGGCGCAGGACACCTTCATCCGCGTCATCACCCTGCGCAAGGCCGCCGACCTGCGTGAGCCGCGGGCCTACCTGAGCAGTGTGGCGCGCAGCCTGATGATCGATGCCTTCCGCCGTCGCGCCCTGGAGCAGGCGTATCTGGAAGCCTTGGCAGCGCGCCCGGAAGCGCTGGACATTTCGCCTGAAACCCGTTTGCAGATCCTCGAGACCCTGACCGAAATCGACCGCTTGCTCGACGGCCTCGGCGCCCGTACCCGCGAGATCTTCCTCATGGCCCAGCTCGACGGCCTGAGCTACGTGGAGATCGCCCGGCGCCTGGAGGTGTCGGTGACCACGGTGAAGAAGCACGCGGTACGCGCGCTGACCCACTGCCTGCTGCTGGTGGAGGACTGAGCCGTGAGCCTTGGTCGGGACATCCTCGAACGCGCCGCGCACTGGTACGTCGAACTGCGCTGCGAGCCAGACGCGGCGACCCGCGCGGCGCACCAGCACTGGCTGGACAGCGACCCGCGCCACCAGCAGGCCTGGGCGCGCCTTGACCGCCTGCAGGGTACCTTTGGCGGGGTTGCGCCACAGCTGACGCGCAGTACCTTGTCCGGGGCGCGGGCCAAGCGCCGCGAAGTGCTCAAAGTCCTCTCCCTGCTGCTGGCTGCCGGTGGCGCCGGTGGTCTGGCCTGGCGCAGCACGCCGGTGCAGGGCCTGTTCGCCGACCAGCGCACCGCCACCGGCGAACACCGCGCCCTGGCCCTGGACGATGGCACCCGCCTGCACCTCAACACCGCCAGCGCCGTGGATATCCGCTACAGCGCGCAACTGCGGCAGATCGACCTGCTGCAGGGCGAGATCCTCGTGGAAACCGCCCGTGATGCGTTGAGCCGGCCCTTCGTCGTGCACAGCGCCGAGGGCAGCATCCGCGCCCTCGGCACGCGCTTTCTGGTCCGGCGCGAGGGTGAGCTGACCCGGGTCTGCGTGCTGGAGCATGCGGTGGAAGTACGCTGCACGGCGTCGTTGGCGGCGCTGCGGGTCGAGGCCGGGCAGCAACTGGCGTTCAGCGCGGACCAACCCGGACCGTTGCGTCCCGCCGCGCCCCAGGCCGATGCCTGGATCCGCGACATGCTGGT
The DNA here is from genome assembly GCF_059379395.1 of Pseudomonas sp. Con_6. Classification (NCBI taxonomy): domain Bacteria; kingdom Pseudomonadati; phylum Pseudomonadota; class Gammaproteobacteria; order Pseudomonadales; family Pseudomonadaceae; genus Pseudomonas; species Pseudomonas sp. Con_6. The sequence continues at coordinate 3,004,187 of NZ_CM182011.1, forward strand.
GGTCAACGACTGGCCGCTGGGGCAGTTCATCGCCGAGCTGCAACGCTACCGCCGTGGTCATCTGGGCTGCGCCGACGGCATCGCCGGGCTGCGCCTCTCCGGGGCCTTCCGCCTCACCGACAGCGATGTCGTGCTGGACAACCTGACCACCACTTTGCCCGTGCGTATCCGCCGTTTCGGCGGGCTCTGGGCGCGGGTCGAGGCGGCCTGAAGAAATTTTCCGAAGAGGGGTTATCGATTGCGGAACTGCTTCGACTTGTAGGTAGAGGCGCCACAGAGACGCCGTTCATCACTGCCACAGGGCCAAAGGAAACCGCATGTCCCGTTCCATCGATCGCACCCCGCTGAAGACCCCAGCCTCGGCCCTGAGCCGGGCCATCCATGCCGCGCTGCTCGGTGCGGCCCTGGCGGTGCCGGCCAGCCTGCTGCCCGGTATCGCAGCGGTCCAGGCAGAAACCCGCGCCGAGACCGCCTTCGACATTCCCGCAGGTCCCCTGGACAGCGCCCTGACCGAGTTTGCCGCCAGTGCCGGGGTCACTGTGTCTTTTGACCCGGCTCATGCCCGCGGCCTGAAATCACCGGGGTTGCGCGGTCGCTACAGCGTCGACGCCGGCTTGCGCCAGTTGCTCGCCGGCAGTCGCCTGCAGGCGCTGCGCCAGGCCAATGGCAGCTACTCGCTGCTGCCGCAGGTGGAAGAGGGCGCCTTGCAGCTGGACAGCACCACCATCAACAGCAGTGCCGGTGAGTCGGCCTGGGGCCCGGTGGACGGCTATGTCGCCACGCGCAGCGGCACCGCGACCAAGACCGACACCCCGATCCTGGAAATCCCCCAGAGCATCAACGTGATCACCGCCGAGCAGGTTCAGGTCCAGGGTGCGCGCAACCTGACCCAGGCCCTGCGCTACACCCCGGGGCTCAATGTCGGCGGCTTCACCGACCGCAACGCCATCGCCGACGAGATCACCAGCCGTGGCTTCGCCCCGACCCCGTTGTACCTGGACGGTGCCTACGTACCCTATGCCGGCAGCCTGGGCGGCGCACCGCAGATCGATCCCTACACCCTGGAGCGCATCGAAGTGCTCAAGGGCCCGTCCTCGGTACTGTTCGGCCAGAACCAGCCAGGTGGCCTGATCAACATGGTATCCAAGCGCCCGACTGCCGAAGCACGCAACCAGGTGAAGCTGGGTGCCGGCAGCTACAACCGGGTCAATGGCGCCGTCGACAGCAGCGGACCTCTGGATGAGCAAGGGGAATTCGCCTATCGCCTGATCGGCGTGGCCAACAAGGGCAACGATCAGGTCGAGCACACCCACGCCGAGCGCGTGCTGCTGGCGCCGAGCCTGAGCTGGACGCCGAACGATGCCACTTCCCTCACCCTGCTGGCCCAAGTGCAGCGCGACGATGGCGCTGCCGACTACCAGTCGCTGCCGCGCATCGGTTCGCTGGATCGCGGACCGAATGGCCAGCGTATCGACCGGGACTTCTTCTCCGGCGATTCGCGCTACAACGACTACAAGCGTGACCAGCTGATCTTCGGCTACGACCTCAGCCATGCCGTCAACGATGACCTGACCCTGCGCTCCACCGCACGCTACATCGACATTCGCGACCGCTATCGCGGGTTCTACCTGCGCAGTTTCGTCAACGACGGTGGGGTCACCGACTACACCCGGGCCACGCGCACCAAGGTCGACTGGCGCCAGCACAACATCGCCTGGACCCTGGACAACAACCTGCAGTACACCTTCGCCACCGGTGCCCTGCAGCACACCGCCCTGGCCGGGATCGACTACCGACATTTCAGCCGTCGCTACGACGGCTTGAACGCCTACGACGCAACGCCGGTGAACCTCTACGGCAAGAACAACGGCGATACCTCCGCGACCGTCCCGGTGCTGGGCACCCAGTGGGACAACACCGTGCGTCAGGTCGGCGCTTACTTCCAGGACCAGATCCGCTTCGATCAGTGGATCCTCACCGTCGGCGGGCGCCAGGACTGGGCAGAAATCGACAACAAGGACCTGCTCGCCCATTCCATCGTGTCCCAGCGCGACAACCAGTTCACCGGGCGCGTGGGCCTGACCTACGTCACCGCGTTCGGCCTGGCGCCTTACATCAGCTACTCGCAGTCGTTCCTGCCCACCGTGGGCGCCGGGGCGCCGGAGCGCGGCGGCAAGGCTTTCGAACCGACCGAAGGCGAGCAGTACGAGGTGGGGGTGAAGTACCAGCCGCTGGAGAAAACCCTGATCACCGCGTCGGTGTATCAGGTCAAGCAGAAGAACGTGCTCACCGGTGACACCCTCTACCCCGAATACCAGATCCAGAGCGGCGAAGTGCGTTCGCGCGGTGTCGAACTGGAACTGAAGACCAGCCTCGACAAGCTCGATGTGTTGGCGGCGGCGGGTTACATCGACTCGTTCTATACCAAGAGCACCTATGGCGACGAAGGCAATCGCAACGAAGCCCAAGCCCCGGTTTCCGCCAGCCTGTGGCTGGACTACCACCTGGTGGATGGCCTGACGGTCGGTGGCGGTGCACGCTACACCGGGCGCAAGCCGGGGGATTCGTCGAGTTCGTTCCAGGTGCCGTCGTACACCGTCTACGATGCCACCCTGCGCTATGACCTGGGCCGCTTCGACCCGAGCCTGCGCGGGCTGCAGGCGAGCCTGAACGTGCAGAACCTGTTCGACCGGGAGTATGTGTCTGACTGCAACTACGCGTTCGGTTGCTACTACGGGCAGGAGCGGGTGGCCTCGGTGCAGATGACCTACGACTGGTGAGCCTGGTTTGCCAGCCGCTTGTCTTGAGCGGCTGGCGACGGGGCAGGTATGATTCGTGCCCAGTGGCATATCGCCACTAATCTGTGTCTTACTGCAGGAGCATTCGATCCATGGATGGCAGCAGCACCCCGCTTTCTCCCGAAGCACCGCAAAACCTGGCAAGCCTGTGGCAGAGGCTGGCGGCGCGGCTGATCGACACCTTCATCCTGCTGCTGATCCTTGTTCTGTCGAGTTACTTCAGCAGCCTGCTGTTTTACTACAGGATCTTCGGTGTCTCGTGGATCTTCGATTTTCTCGCTCTGGCGTACTTCCTTGGCGCCGACGCCTTCAAGGGCCAGAGCCTGGGCAAGCGGGCGATGAAGATTGTCGTCGTCGATGCGCAGACCTACGTCGAATGTGGTTTTCTCCAGTCGGTGGTGCGCAATGTTTCGCTATCGATGCTCTCGCTGCTGGACGCGGTGTTCATCTTCTTCGGCTGGCGCCGGAGACTGGGTGACATGCTTGCCAGTACGCTGGTGCTGCGCAGCTGAAACCTTCAGTGCATCGGCGGCCCTCATCGCGGGCAACGCCCGCTCCCACAAGGACCGCGTACACCGCGAACCCTGTGGGAGCGGGCGTTGCCCGCGATGAGGCCGGTCCGGCGTTTAGCCAAACCACCGCGCCAACCCGCTCGGGGTCAGCCCGGTCCAGCGCTTGAACGAGCGCCTGAAGTTGGTCGTGTCACTGAAGCGCAGGTAGTTGCACACCTCCTCGTTGGTGTACCCCTTCATCTGGTACAGGTACAGCGCCACATGCCGGCGCACCAGGTCCAGTTGCTGCTGGAAGTGGGTGCCGTGTTTGCTCAGCTTGCGCTTGAGCGTGGTCGGGCTGGTGCCGAATGCCTCAGCCACACGGTCGAGGTTGATAGGCTCGTGGATATGCCCGTGCAGATGATCGAACAGGCAATCGAGAAAACTCGACCCGCCACCCAGCGCCTGCAGTTGTCCCAGGCACGCCTGACGCGCCACCAGTCCCGGCGTGGCCGCGGCATTGGGCAGCGGCCGATGGATGAACTCTCGGGGTAGCGAAAGCAGGGTGATCTGCGCATCGAAACGCACTTCTTCCCCCAGGTACACCCAGTACTGCTCGATATGCCGCGGCTGGCTCCAGGCACACTGGATCCGCCATGGCAGGTGCTCGCCGACCAGGCGCCGGCTCATTGCCAGGACCGAACCGAGGCAGGCCTCGCCTAGGAACTGCGCCTGGCTGCCGGCGCCGCAGCCGTCCTGCCAGTACAGGTGCAGGTAGTGCTCTTCCAGCAACAGCCGCGGCGTCAGCAACGGGCTGAGCAGGGCGTGGAACTCGCAGAGGTTTTCCAGCGCCTGGTACAGGTCGCGGGCATGCAGCAGGGTCTGGCTGGCATCGCCATAGTGCCCTGGCAGCAGGCGCTGGCCGAACAGAAAGGCGCTGTCGTCGGCATCCAGCAGGCGCCGGGCGTTGTCGATCAGGGTCAGGAACTGCTCCTGGCTGAACCGCGCGCTGCCGCGACTGATGTCCTCGTAGAACACCTCGCAGCCGCGTAGCAGGCGGTGGCTGTCGATACCGCGGGACAGGGCCAGGTCGATCAGGCTCGCCGGCTGGTAGTGGCCGACGATGAAACGCTGGTCACGCTCGTAGCCGCTCATGCCGCCCCCTGCTGCGGCGCCCGCCGCTTGGCCTTGGCGATGCCCAGGTTGACCCGCTTGAGCAGGCCTTCGACGTCGTCGTCATGGGCCATGGCCACCGCCACGCTGGCACTCAGGTGCACGCGTTCGCCATGCCGGCGGGTCTTGTGCGCCAGGCTGGCCACCGCCTGTTGCAGTTCGTCCGCCAGCCCGCGAGCCTGGGTCTCGCCGGTGTTGGGCATGACCACTACGAAGCGATCGCCGGCCAGGCGGCAGAGGACGTCCTGCTGGCGCAGGTTGAGCAGCAGCAGTTGCGCCAGCACCTGCAGCAGGTGGTCGCCCTCGGCCTCGCCATGCACCAGGTTGACCGCGCTGAAGTCATCGATGTCCAGCACCACCAGCGACAGCGGCTGCTCTTCGCGCCGTGCCTGTTCCAGGGCCAGGCGCACATGCTCGCGCAGGTACTGGGCGCCGCCCAGCGGGGTCAGCTTGTCGAACAACAAGTGCTCACGAAACAGCCCTTCGCGCTTGCTCATCTGCGCGTTGATCGCCTGCTGTTCCTTGTGCAGGTGATAGACACCGAAGGTCACCAGCAGCAGGCCCACCGGCATCGGCGCGGTTTCCAGCCAGTTGTCCCAGACCGCGCCGGGAGCGAGGCGGATGAATTCGTCGAGCACGTCCATCCACCAGGAAAAGCACACGCAGGCCATGCCGATGGCGAGCATGCGGGTGACACGCCCGGCAGGGCGACTGCGCAGCAGCATGACCAGCCATATCAGCCAGATCAGCCCCGAGCCGCCTTCGCCGACCACGTCCATCCAGTTGATCTGTGCCCAGGGCTTGACCTCGCCGAAGGCCAGGTAGAGCTGCACACCAAGGTTGGCGGCGATGGCCAGGCCAACGAAGGTCAGGGTGTGCAGTTTGAGCAGTGATTTCATCGCGAGTCTCCAGGCCGGGCCCGCCCAGCGTGCCCGACCAAGGTCACAGGGGTATTACAGGCTTTTGCTGCGGGACTTGCAGGGCAACTGGTCCGGGCCTTGTGCGCCGTTGCAGAAGCGTTCCGCCGGCAGGTTCTTCACCGGCTGGCCCAGGCGGTTGTTGCCGTGCTTGTCGCGGGTCAGGTCGAAGGCGTCGTAGAGCGTGCCGTTGGCGGTGTAGCTGCGTACCTCAAGGCGCGAGGCGAGCACTTCGACTGTCTGGTACAGCTGGGTTTCCTCGGCGCTGCGGTCCGGTTGCTGGCGGGCACGATCATTCAGTCCGTACATCTTCGAACCCGCCACCGAGACGATGTAGACCGGTCCCTGGACCTTGCCGGCGGCTTGCGCCTGCTTCGCTGCACTGCGCCCTTCGGCGTTGCTCAGGCGGCTGTAGCAGTGGTCGTGGCCCTGCAGCACCAGGTCGACCTTGTAGCGCTCGAACAGCGGCTTCCACGCGGTCTTCAGCGGCTCGGTGTCTTCCGGGCGGGCACAGGTGTAGATCGGCTGGTGGGTGACCACGATATTCCAGCGTGCCTTGCTTTCCTTCAGGCGCTGCTCCAGCCACTGGGTTTGCGGGTCGAGGGTGTTCAGGTCCAGCGCCGCGGTGCCGTCGAGCACGATGAAGCGTACGCCCTGGTAGTCGCTGAAGTACGTCGTGCTCTCCAGGCCCTTTACGCCATTGCCGGGCAGGGCGAACTGGCGCGCCCAGTGCGGGCCGAGAGTACGGCTTTCGCTGCCGTCGGGGTTGGTGCTGTCGAGGTACTCGTGGTTGCCGCTGGCGACCAGCTGCGGGATGCCGGCGTAGTGGAAGCCGCCGGCCTGGTTCCATTCGCCCCACTCGTCGTCGTGGACCAGATCGTCGCGCTGCGAGGTCAGGTCGCCGGCGTGTACTACCAGCGCCGGGCTGGCGGTGGCCTGCAGGGCCTGGCGTACGGCGCGCGAGGCGATGGAAAGGATGTCGTTCTGGGTGTCGCCTAGGTAGATGAAGCGGAACGGTTTGAAGCCGGTGGCGGCGGTACGGAACTGCAGCCACTCGCTCCAGCCGTCGGCGCCCTTGACCCGGTAGACGTAGGCGCTGGCCGGTTGCAGGTCGGTGAGGCGGACCTGGTGGTACAGCGCCGCGCCGTTCTCGGTGTCCAGCGGCTGGCTGCTGCCTTCGATCAGGCGGGCGCGCTTTTCCAGTTGCGGGCCGTCCAGGGCCGGGGCCAGTTGCAGTTGGGTCGGGCCCTGGCGGTTGTCGGTGCGGAAGGTCACGGCCATTTCCCGGGACGGGTTGGCGCCCGGGGTCAGCACGATACGGTCGGCCAGGCCGCTGGCGGCATAGGGCGCGCCAGGGGAGTGGGGCAGGGGTTCGGCTGCGGTGGCGCTGCCGATGCAGGCGGCGAGGGCGAGGGCCAGCAGGCTCAGGCGGGACATGGAGGATCCTTGGGTCGGTGAGTTCTGGCGGCCAAGGAAACAAAGGCAAATGACGCTTGGGTTACAGGGTGGGGGGTCTATTTGGACGCTGGCAGATGTGAAAAAAATGTTGGTTTTTTCAGTGTTCTCCAGGGCCTCATCGCTGGCCAGTCCAAACGATGGAGAGCCAAAGGGGGTCATATCAGGCCAATTCCCCGCGAAAACCACCCGAAAATGCCCCGATCCGACCGCTGTGAAAATCCCTGTCATAGATCTGCCACACGCCACCCCTAGCGTGCCCCTCAGTTTCCGCCGGGTGTGGCGGATCGACTTCAGGGGAGCAACAACGTGGCAATCGTCAGATTCAAGATCAGCCTGCTCAGCATGGCCATCGCCGCCAGCCTGCCGGCCTTCGCCGAAGACAAGGTGGAACACGTCAATGTCGTAGGCCAGGCCGCGAGCCTGGACCAGGCGCTGAAGGAGCAGAAAGCCTCCGACACCATCCGCAGCGTGGTCCACGCCGACGCCGTCGGCCAGTTGCCCGACGATAACGCCGCCGAAGCCCTGCAACGGATTCCTGGCCTGTCGGTGGAACGCGACCAGGGCGAAGGTCGCTTCGTCAGCGTGCGCGGCATCGGCCCGGACCTGAACAGCGTGACCATCAACGGCACCCTGCTGCCCGCCCCGGAAGCCGACCGCCGCGCCGTGGCCCTCGACGTGCTCCCCACCGAACTGGTGCAGTCGCTGTCGGTGGTCAAGTCGCTGACCCCCGACATGGACGCCAACTCCCTTGGCGGTACCATCGAGGTGGAAAGCCTCTCGGCTTTCGATCACCCCGGCCTGTTCTACACCCTCAGCGGCGAAGCCAGCCACGACCAGAACACAAGCCAGGACAGCCCGAAGTTCTCCGGCGCCTTCAGCAACAAGTTCAGCCTCGGCGACGGCATCGACAATTTTGGCGTCGCTGCGGCGTTCAGCTGGCAGCAGCGCGACTTCGGCTCGGACAACGTCGAGACCGGCGGTGCCTGGGACTTCGACGGCGACCAGCCGCGCCTGGAAGAAGCCGAGCAGCGCGACTACCGCATCCGCCGCGAGCGCACCGGCGCCGGTCTGAACTTCGACTACCGCCCTGACGACTTCTCCAGCTACTACCTGCGCACCCTCTACAGCCGCTTCAAGGACACCGAGACGCGCAACGCCGCCGGGGTCGAGTTCGAAGACCCGCAGGCTTCCGGCGAGCGTGGCGACGGGGAAGGCTGGCGTGCCCTGAAGTCCCGCGAGGACACCCAGGAAATCCGCTCCTACGTGTTCGGCGGCGAGCGCCTGATCGACGCCTGGACCCTCAGCGGCCAGGTCGGCTACAGCAAGTCCACCGAGAACGATCCGGGTGGTATCGCCAACGCCAGGTTCGAGGGGGATTTCAGCGATGTCGGCTTCGACGGCACGCGCACGCCGCGGCTGAGCACCGGCAGCGCCTTCTACGACCCGGCGGCCTTCACCCTGGACAAGGTGGAGTGGGAAAAAGCCCGCTCCAGCGACGAAGAGAAGAACATCCGCTTCGACCTCGCCCGCGACTACGAGCTGGCCGGCAATGCCTCCCAGGTCAAGTTCGGCGCCAAGGCCAGCCGCCGCGACAAGCGCAGCGACACCGACGTCTGGGTCTACGACGATTTCGACGACATCACCCTGGCCGGCTACCAGGGCGGCAAGGTCGATTATTCCTTGGGCAACTTTGGCAACGGCATCAGCGCCGGGGCGATCAAGGGCCTGATCGGCGGTCTCGACCGCGACGCGTTCTACGACGAGGAAGAATCGCGAATCAACGACTTCACCATGCGCGAAGACATCAACGCCGCCTACCTGATGAACACCGTCGACATCGACGCCTGGCGCTTGATCGGCGGCGTGCGCTACGAGGGCACCGAGTTCGAGGCCAAGGGCACCGGCCTGCGCGACGGCGTGTACAGCCCGACCGAGAGCCGCAAGCGCTACGACCACTGGCTGCCGGGCCTGCACGCGCGCTATCAGTTCAGCCCGCAGACCCAGCTGCGCGCGGCCTGGACCAACACGGTGGTACGCCCGACCTTCGGCCAGCTGGCGCCGGGCTTCATGATCGACGACAGCGAAGGCGAGGCCGCCTTCGGCAATCCGAATCTCAAGCCGCTGGAGTCGATGAACCTCGACCTCGGCATCGAACACTACATGGGCCGCGCCGGCACGGTATCGGCGTTCCTGTTCTACAAGGACATCGAAAACTTCGTCTACAACACCGACCTCGCCGGCAGCGGCGAGTGGGTCGACTTCGACGAGGCCAAGACCTTCGCCAACGGCGACCGCGCCAAGCTGTACGGCCTGGAACTGGCCTACTCGCAGAAGTTCGACTGGCTGCCGGCACCGTGGAACGGCCTGCTGCTGGGCGGCAACCTGACCCTGAGCAAGTCCCGCGCCGAGATCGAGGGCCAGGGCCTGACCCGGCGCATCGACCTGCCGAACCAGTCCGACACCGTCGGCAACCTGACCCTGGGCTGGGAAGACGACAAGCTCAGCCTGCGCCTGGCGGCCAACTACAAATCCAGCTACCTGGCGGAAGTTGCTGCGGCGGATGACAAGGCCCACGACCTGTACTCGGACGACCAACTGTTCGTCGACTTCAAGGCCGGCTACTTCATTACCCCGGAGCTGCAACTGACCTTCGAGGCGCAGAACATCACCGACGAGTCCTATTACACCTACACCGGGCGCTCGCGGTTCAACTCGCAGTACGAGGAATACGGTCCGACCTACAAGATCGGCCTGACCCTGACCCACTTCTGACGCTGTCTTCGAGAATCGAACATGTTCAAAGCAAGACCTTATCCGCTGCTGGGTGGCCTGTTGCTGTCCCTGGCGGTATCCCAGGCCGTGGCGCAGCCGGTGCTGACCCTTGGCGAGCGCCTGCCGGGCGCAGTGGAAAATGCCCGCCTGCTGGGCAACGACGGCTTCTGGCCGGGGGCCGAACGGCTGATGACCGGCAAGCAGGGCCTGCAACTGTTGAATGCCGATGGCCAGGTGCTGAGCCAGTTGGACGGCCGCTACAAGGGCCTGGACCTGCGGGCCAAGGGTGATGGCCTGCTGGTCGCCAGCCTCGACAGCAAGCGCCAGCAAGCCTTGCTGGTTGGCCTGAGCCGGGAGAAGGGCTGGAGCACGCCGCTGTACCTGCCCAAGCGTGATTTCGCTATCGAGGGGCTGTGCCTGTACCGCGACAGTGCGCGCAACAGCTTCCTGTTCCTCATGGGCGCCGAAGGGGTTGGCGAGCAGTGGCTGGTGGCGAGCGCCGACGTGCCGCTGGCCGCTGCGCAGCGGGTGCGCGGGCTGAGCCTGCCGCCCCAGAGCGAGCACTGTCAGGCCGACGACGCCAGCAACAGCCTCTATGTCAACGAAGAGAACGTCGGCCTGTGGCGCTATGGCGCCGCTGCCGAAGCGCCGTTGCAGCGCCGGCCGGTGGACCTGCGCGCGCCCTTCGGTTCGATCGGCAAGCAGGCTGCCGGCATGGCCGTGGTGCCCGGTGGCCTGCTGGCCCTGGACCCGGCCAGCGCGACCCTGCACCTGTACCGCCAGGAGGGCACGCGCTGGAAAGGCGAAGCCGCGCTGCCGATGGCCGGGCTCAAGGACCCGGAGCAGGTCAGCTTGCGCCAGGACGGCAAGGGTCTCGACCTGCTGCTGGTCGACGACCAGGGTCAGCAGCGCGCCCGTCTCGACTGGACGCTGCCCGCTGTTGCCGCGACTCCGGTGGTTCCGGTACTGCCGGCCCAGGTCCAGACCGAGCCGGTGCCGAGCTTCGGCGATGCGGCCGATGACCCGGCGATCTGGGTCAACGCCGCCGACCCGCAGCACAGTCGTGTGCTGGGTACCGACAAGAAGGGCGGCCTCCTGGTCTACGACCTGGACGGCAAGCAGGTGCAGGACCTGCGCATCGGCCGGGTCAACAACGTCGATGTGCGCAACGGCTTCCGCCTTGGCGAGCGCACCGTGGACCTGGCGGTGGCGAGCAACCGCGACCACAACAGCCTGCACGTCTTCAGCATCGAGCCGAAGACCGGCGAGGTCGCGGTGCTCGGCGAAGTCGCCACGCCGCTCAAGGACATCTACGGCCTGTGCATGTTCAAGGACGCCACGGGCGCCATCCACGCCATCGTCAACGACAAGGACGGCAGCTTCCTGCAATACCGCCTGGGCGCGCCGAAAGGCGAGATCCAGGGCGAGCTGGTGCGCCGCTTCGCCACCGCCACGCAACCGGAAGGCTGTGTCGCCGACGACCGTGGCCAGCGCCTGTTCATCGGCGAGGAAGACAAGGCGGTCTGGGCCCTGGACGCCCGCGCCGAAGCACCGACCACGCTGGAGCAGGTGATCGCTGTCGGCGGGCTGGTCAAGGCGGATATCGAGGGCCTGGGTTTCTACCAAGGCAAGCAGCGCGACTACCTGGTGATCTCCAGCCAGGGAAATGACCGCTACGTGGTGGTCGAGGCGAAACCGCCGTACCGCCTGCGCGGCGCCTTCTCGATCGGCCTGAATGCCGAGCGCGGCATCGATGGCGCCTCGGAAACCGACGGCCTTGATCTCACCTCGGCCAACCTCGGCGGGCCGTGGAGCCAGGGCCTGCTGGTGGTGCAGGACGGCCGCAAGCGCATGCCCGAGGGCAAGCAGAACTTCAAGTACCTGGCCTGGAGTCAGGTGGTCGAGGCGCTGAAGCTGGATTGAGCGGCTGTCATCAACCGGCAATGCCGGTGTCATCCAATTACGTGAAAGGCCCCGCGAGCAGCGGGGCAGGGGAGCAAGACATGCATGCAAGCGAACACATGAGCATCTGGGGCCTGGTCAGCGACGCCAGCGGGGTGGTGCAGGCGGTGATGGCCTGCCTGGTGCTGGCCTCGTTGCTCAGCTGGTACCTGATCGTCCAGCGCGGCACCAGTCTGCGCCGTAGCGAGCGCGCCTCGGACGGCTTCCTCCAGCGCTTCCGCGCCAGCGGCGACCTGGCCTTGCTGTACCGCGAGAGTCAGGCCAAAGCGGCGGACGGTGAGGTGGAAACGCCGTTGCAGCAGATCTTCGTCGAGGGCTACCAGAGCTTCGCCCAGTTGCAGCGCCAGCCGCAGATCGATCCGGCCACGGTGCTCGAGGGGGTTGAGCGCAGTCTGTACGTGGCGGTGGCGGAGCAGGACGAGCGTCTGGACAAGGGCCTGGCGTTCCTTGCCACGGTCGGTTCGGTCAGCCCGTACATCGGCCTGTTCGGCACGGTGTGGGGGATCATGAATGCCTTCCTCGGTTTGTCCCAGGTGCAGCAGGCGACGCTCAACACCGTGGCCCCGGGCATAGCCGAAGCGCTGATCGCCACCGCCATCGGCCTGTTCGCGGCGATCCCTGCGGTAATGGCCTACAACCGCTTCAGTGCTCGCGGGCAATTGCTGAGCGCGCGCAACTACAGCTTCGCCAATGAATTGCAGGCGCGGCTGCACAAGCGCCTGCACTGCACACCGAGCATGGCCGCGGTGGCCTGAGAGGAGAGCGCAGAATGTTGGTCAAACCCCAGCGCAAACACGCCGTGAAGGCGGAAATGAACGTGGTGCCCTATATCGACGTGATGCTGGTGCTGCTGGTGATCTTCATGGTCACCGCGCCGATGCTGGTGCAGGGCGTCAAGCTCGAATTGCCCAAGGTCGCCGCCCGGGCGCTGCCGGCGGACAGCGAGCGCCAGGTGTTGACCCTGTCGGTGCAGGCCGATGGCGGCTTCTACTGGAACGTCGGGCCGGACCTGAAGCTCGACGGGCAGAGCGACAGCGCGGTGAGCGTGGAGGAAATGCGCGACAAGGTCGGGCGGATCATCGCCGAGCGCGGCGACACCCAGGTCTACGTGCGCGCCGACCACGGCGCCGACTATGGCCGGGTGGTGGCCGGGATCGCCGAACTGCAGCGGGGCGGGGTCAGCAACCTCGGCCTGATCACTGAGGAACCTTGAGGATGAGCAGCCTGAGCCTGCCGGTGAATACGACGCTTCCTGCTTTCAGTCTGCCGCGTTGGCGTGGCCATGCCGGTGCCGCCGGGGTGGCCGTGGCCCTGCACGTGGCTGTGGCGGTCACCCTGTTGGGGCATGACTACCGACCCACGTTGCCGGCGCCGGTGGTGCCGGTGATCACCACGCAATTGGTCAGCGTGCCGGTGCCTGCGCCCGAACCCGAGCCTGTTGCGCCGGTCGTCGAACCGCCGCCGCCCGTGATCGAGCCGCCAGCACCTCCCGAGGTGGTGAAGGCGCCAGCGCCCGTGGTGCCGACGGAAGCGGAGCTGGCGTTCAAGCGTGAGCAGCAGCGCGAGAAGCAGGAGCGGGTGGCGGAGCAGAAGCGTCAGCGCCAGGAGCAGCAACGCCAGGAACAGGTGCGGCAGGAACAGCAGCGTCAGGAGCAGTTGGCCCGCGAGGCGGCCGAGGCGCGGGAGGTGCAACAGCGCCTGGCCGCGGAACGTCGTGCTGCCGACGAGCGTGCCCGCGCGGCTGCGGCGAGCCAGCAGTACCTGCCGGTGTCGAAGAAGGCCCCGGAATATCCGCAGCGCGCGCTGGACAAGGGCGTGCAGGGGGATTGCACGGTGAGCTACACCGTCGATCCCCAAGGGCGGGTGCGTGATCCGCAGGTGATGGATGGGTGTCATCCGTGGTTTGCCCAGCCTTCGTTGCAGGCGGCGCGCAGCTTCCGCTATCAGCCGCGGGTGGTGGATGGCCGGGCGGTGGAGGTTCCAGGTGTCAAGAACACCTTCCACTACAGCATCGAGCAGGGATCGAGGTAAGTGTGTGCGGGTGAACCCGCACACCGTCCCTGCCAAATCAATGAGAGAGCTGTCTCAAGGCCTCAGGTACTCCGGCTGCAAGGTGTTGAACCAGAACAGGATCATGCTCACCAGGATGGTCACCAGCACCAGCAGCCCCACACCCCACACCGAGGCGGCATAGAGGAAGCCCTTGTCCTGGGTCAGGCGCATGAACTTGGGCAGCCCGACGAACAACAGGTAGGTCGCATACGCCCCGGCAACGATCAGCGCCGCCACCGCCAGCCAGCGGCTCGGATAGAGCCCGGTAATCCCGGCGAGGAAATACGGCGTGGTGGTGTAGGCGACGAAGCCGATGCACTGGTTCAGCGTCGGCCGTGCCTCGAAGGTCCGAGACATCCAGCGGATGAACCCGCCCATGATCAACGTGCCGAGCAGCAGGGTCACATACAGCAGCACCGCCAGTTGCAGGCCACTGGCAACGCTGACCCGCACCCGCTCGCTACCGGCCAGGCTCCAGCCGGTCCAGGTCACGCCAATGAACAGGCATAACGCCGGCAACAGCGCCCAGAGCAGCAGGTGCGGCAGATAATGGCGGGGCTGGCGTTCTTCCTCGCTGCGGATATCCACCCAGGCGTAATCCGGATGGGTCATGAGTTTCATGAAGTGAGCTTTCATCGAGCCATCTCCTGATCGATGACCACCGAGGGTCGTGATCATTGGAGGCGGCTGCTTTTTCGGCTGTTCCGTTTTTGTTCGCCCCGCAGGCCGAGTGGTCGCCGGGCCTACCGTCGGTCGCCGCGAGGAACCTTTTGCCAAGCGAAGCGGGTCGGTGTTCTGAGCGCTTTCCTCAGGAGGATACGAGCATGCCAGCAAACAAACACACCGGTGCCGCACCGGACCAGCATCGACCCGGCGAAGTCGAACGCGACAACGATGCCCGACGCCCTGATCAACCGGGTCGCGGATCGCGGGACTCCACTGCACAGGAGCATGCCAAACAGCAAGGCAGTAGTGGCAGGAAACCTTCGAAATAAATAGCGCAATCGTTTGTCCTGGCGGATATATCAATATTCCGCAAGTTATTTGTTACCTGTCGTTTTTCCGTTATTGCAGTGTGAACTTACCGGCGGTCCGTTAATTGATGAAAAGCGGTCTTGCTTGTTTGCGGATTGTTCGCAGCGCATTAGTCTCACTTGACCACCTTGAATATTCCAGCCTGGGAGCATGGCCATGAAATATCGCGGTAAACATTATTGGGCCTGGGCCGAAGCACCCCTGATGAGTCGTGCCCACGAAGAAGTACTGGATAGCGGCAACACCGTCGATGTGCAGGTGCGGTTGTCGCGTATTGGCGCGACCCAGTTGTTCATCGGCGTCTATTCCGCGGGTGGAGCACTGATGTTCGAGGAAATCTACGATTCGCGGCCGGGTGAAAGCATGACCCGGGCGATGAACTGGGGCACGGCACGGGCGCGGCATCTGGCCAGTGAATCGGCGGGTAGTGGTATTGCCGCAGTATCCTGAAGTGCACGGTTAGTTGGCGCGGCGGCTACTGTCGCCGCGCTCTGGCTTTCCCGAAAGTTGAACTTTCGCTTATTTGATTTGAACCCGTCGATCTACCCCATGACCCCAAAGTGAAAGACAGTCAATTTCAGGAGGGCCGGGATCTGTCGTTATTGACGACCAACCACCAGCCAACTGTTCACTCAGCAACACCAGCCCAACATTTTGCTGCCCGTCCAGGCTGCCCTGTTGTTGACCTGTTTCTATAACTAATTGAAAAACAAGGTTTTTTACCCTTGGCATGGGAAATGCGATAGGTCTCGTACCCATCGCATTACAAGGATCGACCCCCATGCCCGTCTCCGCCCATTACGACCTCGATACACCCGCTGCCCACCTCATCCGCGACGACGCCGAGGCGATTGCGGTCGCCCACCAGGTCGCCGCGCTGCTGCGCCAGGGCGCCGCCGAGCGTGACCGCGAGCGCCGCGTTCCTCCGGAGGTGGTCGATGCCTTCTCCAACAGCGGCCTCTGGGGCATCACCGTACCCCGCGCCCAGGGTGGCGCCGAAGTGTCCTATGCCACCCTGGCCCGGGTGATCGCCATCGTCTCCGCCGCCGATCCGTCCCTCGGCCAGATCCCGCAGAACCATTACTGCCTGCTGGAAGACATCCGCCTGCAGGGCACCGCAGAGCAGCAACGCTTCTTCTTCGACCTGGTGCTCAAGGGGCATCGGTTCGCCAATGCCCTGTCGGAAACAGGCGGCAAGACCGTGCAGGACATCCAGACCCGCCTGGTCAGCGAAGACGACGGCTACCGCATCGACGGCCGCAAGGGCTACTGCACCGGCTCGCTGTACGCCCACTGGATCGGCGTGCTGGCCCTGGACGAACAGGACCGCGCCCACCTGGCCTTCGTCGAGCGCGGTACCCCGGGCCTGGTGGTGGTCGACGACTGGGACAGCATCGGCCAGCGCACCACCTCCAGCGGCACCGTGCTCGCCGATGGCCTGCGGGTCCCGGCGTTCAACGTCTTCCCCAGCTACCGCTCCTACGAAAGCCCGACCCTGGCCGGCCCGTTCGCCCAGTTGACCACCGCCGCCATCGACGCCGGCATCGGCCGTGCGGCACTGGACGACACCATCGCCTTCGTGCGCGAGCAGGCCCGGCCCTGGGTCGATGCCAAGGTGGAGAAGGCCGGCGACGACCCGCTGACCATCCTTCAGGTCGGCGCCCTGGAGATCCGCCAGGAAGCCGCCGAAGCCTTGCTGGAGCGCGCCGGCTGGGTGCTCGACGCGGCCCGGCCGGTACCGGACGAGGACAACGTCGCCGCCGCCTCGGTGGCCGTGGCCAAGGCCAAGGTGCTGACCACCGAAGCCGCGCTGGAAGCCAGCAACCGCCTGTTCGAACTGGGCGGCACCCGCTCGTCCCTGGCCCGCCACGGCTTCGACCGGCACTGGCGCAATGCTCGGGTGCACACCCTGCACGACCCGGTGCGCTGGAAATACCACCTGGTCGGCAACTGGGCGCTGAACGGCATCAAGCCGGCGCGTCACGACTGGAACTGAGGGCCGGCCATGAGCAAGCAGATCCGCCTCAATGCCTTTGCCATGAACACCGTCGGGCACCTGTCGCCCGGTCTCTGGCGGCATCCCCGCGACCAGTCGCGGCGCTACACCGATATCCACTACTGGGTGGAACTGGCCAAGACTCTGGAGCGCGGCTGCATCGACGGCCTGTTCATCGCCGATGTGCTCGGCGTGTACGACGTCTATGGCGGCAACGCCGACGCGGCGCTGAGTAACGCCGCGCAGGTGCCGGTCAACGACCCGCTGCAACTGGTCCCGGCCATGGCCGCGGCCACCGAGCACCTGGGCTTCGGCGTCACCGCCTCGGTGTCCTTCGAGCATCCGTTTCCCTTTGCCCGGCGCATGTCCACCCTCGACCACCTGACCCGGGGCCGCGCCGGCTGGAACATCGTCACCTCGTACCTGAGCAGCGGCGCGCGCAACCTGGGCCAGCGTGAACAGCTGTCCCACGACCAGCGCTATGCCTTGGCCGAGGAATACCTGCAGGTCTGCTACAAGCTCTGGGAAAGCAGTTGGGACGAAGACGCGGTGCGCGCCGACGCGGCCAGCGGGGTCTATGCCGACCCGGCCAAGGTGCATGGCATCGGCCATGAGGGCGAGTACTTCAAGGTCCCTGGCTTTCACCTCAGCGAGCCGTCGCCGCAGCGCACCCCGGTGCTCTACCAGGCTGGCGCATCGAGCCGGGGCAGGGCGTTCGCCGCAGCCAATGCCGAGTGCGTGTTCGTCGCTGCGCCGAGCAAGGCGGTGCTGAAGAAGCAGGTCGCCGACTTCCGCGCTGCCGCCGTGGCTGCCGGTCGAGCGGCGGAAGACATTGTCATCCTCGAACAGCTCACGGTGATCGTTGCCCAGACCGACGAGGCCGCTCTGGCCCGCCTGCGCGAGTACCGCGAGTACGCCAGCGCCAGCGGGGCACTGACCTTGATGTCGGGCTGGACCGGCATCGATTTCTCACAGTACGACCCGGAGCAAGTGCTGCGCGAAGTGCCCAGCGACGCCATCCAGTCGGCCGTGGAAGCCTTCACCCGCGCCGACCCGACTCGCACCTGGACCACTGCCGAGATTGCCGACTACTGCGCCATCGGTGGCGACGGCCCGGTGCTGGTGGGTTCGGCGCGGACCGTGGCCGATCAGTTGCAGGAATGGGTCGAGGACACCGGTGTCGACGGTTTCAACCTGGCCAGCGTGGTCGCCCCGGAAACCTTCGTCGCCGTGGTCGATCTGCTGGTGCCGGAGTTGCAGGCACGGGGTCTGTTCAAGCGCGAATATGCCCAAGGCACGTTGCGCCACAAGCTGTTCGGCCAGGGCGACCGCCTGCGCGCACCGCATCCGGTGGCGGCACTGCGCCGGGAGCGCGGGCAATGAACGATCTGCTGGCCAATCTCAACTGGAGCGAAGTCGGCCAGGCCAGCCTGGAGACCCTGAGCATGCTCGCCGCCGCCCTCGGCTTCACCGTACTGCTCGGCCTGCCGCTGGGGGTGTTGCTGTACCTCACCGGGCAGCGCCAGTTGCTGTCCAGCCCTGGGCTGTACCGGATCATGTCGCTGGTGGTCAACGTCCTGCGTTCGCTGCCCTTCATCATCCTGCTGATCGTACTGATCCCGGTCACCACCTTGCTCACCGGCACCTCGCTGGGCGTGCGCGGCACCATCCCTCCGCTGGTGGTGGGCTGCACGCCGTTCTTCGCGCGGCTGGTGGAAACCGCGATGCGCGAAGTCGACCGCGGCCTGGTGGAAGCCAGCCAGGCCATGGGCGGCAGCACCTGGCAGATCATCCGCTACACCCTGTTGCCGGAGTCGCGCACCGGGCTGATCGCTGCGGTGACGGTGACGGCCATCGTCCTGGTCGACTACACCGCCATGGCCGGGGTGATCGGCGGCGGCGGCCTCGGCGACCTGGCGATCCGTTTCGGCTACCAGCGTTTCCAGACCGATGTGATGGTGGTCACCGTGCTCCTGCTGATCCTGCTGGTGCAGGCCCTGCAGATGAGCGGCGACCGCCTGGTGCGGCACTTCACCCGCCGCTGAAACACCCTTTACCTCACTGGCCCCACGTTCGCCCTACGACGGCCGCCTTTTTGAAAAACGGGAGTCAGTCCATGTTCAAGCAATCCCTGGCGGTCCTGGCCGCCGCCATCCTCAGCTTCTCTGCCCAGGCCAACGAGAAGATCACCGTCGGCGCCACTCCGGTGCCCCACGCCGAGATCCTCGAGTTCGTCAAACCGGTGCTGGCCAAGGAAGGCGTCGACCTCGACATCAAGGTCTTCACCGACTTCATCCAGCCCAATCTGCAACTGGCGGAAAAGAACCTCGACGCCAACTACTACCAGTACCGGCCGTTCCTCGACGACTTCAACAAGACCCGCCACACCGACCTGGTGCCCGTGGTGGGCGTGCATATCGAGCCGTTCGGGGCCTACTCGACGAAGATCAAGGACCTCAAGGACCTGCCGGACGGCGCCAGCGTCGCCATCCCCAATGACCCGGTGAACACCGGTCGGGCCTTGGTGCTGTTGCACGAGGCAGGGCTGCTCAAGTTGAAAGACCCGAGTAATACCCTGGCGACCCAGCGCGACATCGCCGAGAATCCGAAGCACCTGAAGATTCGCGAGCTGGAGGGGGCGCTGCTGGCCCGTGCGGTGAACCAGGTGGACCTGGCCTTCGTCTTCGCCAACTACGCGCTGGAGGCCGGCATCGATACCAGCAGTGCGCTGATCGTCGAGAAGGGCAAGGACCTGTATGTCGAGTACCTGGTGGCGCGGCCGGACAATATCCAGGACCCGGGCATCCAGAAGCTGGCCAAGGCTTTGAATACGCCTGAGGTCAGGCAGTTCATCCTGACCCGCTACAAGGGGCAGATTGCGCCCGGCTTCTGACCTTCAGGGCCTCATCGCTGGCTTGCCAGCGATAGGGCCGGTACAGGCAACCTCCCTCTGGAACCTGCATCCATGACCCGCTTCACCTCGGAACTGCAAACAGCCACCCCCGTTCAGTTGCGTGGCATCAGCAAGCACTACGGCGATCTCGTTGCCCTTGAGGACATCGACCTCCAGGTCCAGCGCGGCGAGATCTTCGGCATCATTGGCCGCAGCGGCGCCGGCAAGTCCAGCTTGCTGCGCCTGCTCAACCGCCTGGAAACCCCCAGCGCCGGCCAGGTCCTGATCAACGGCGAGGACATCGCCCGTCTCGACGCCGCCCAACTGCGCCCGCTGCGCCGCCAGGTGGCGATGATCTTCCAGCACTTCAATCTGATGGCCACCCGTACCGTGGCCGAGAACATCGAGCTGCCGCTGCAGATGGCAGGCATTGCAGCTGCGCAGCGGGCGCACAAGGTCGAGGAATTGCTGCAACTGGTCGGCCTCGGCGAGCGTCGTGATGCGTATCCGGCGCAGCTCTCCGGCGGGCAGAAACAGCGGGTCGGTATCGCCCGAGCGCTGGTGCTGGAGCCGCAGGTCCTGCTGTGCGACGAAGCCACCTCGGCGCTGGACCCGGAAAGTACCCAGGCGATCCTCCGCTTGCTACGCGATATCAACCGGCGGCTGGGCCTGACCATCGTCCTGATCACCCACGAGATGCGACCTCTGCCACCGCGTCGCGGTGCTGGAGCGCGGGCGGGTGGTGGAACAGGGTGAGGTGTGGCGGGTGTTCGGCGATCCTCGGCATGAGGTCAGCCGGATCCTTCTGGCGCCTTCGCAGCATCATGAGTCGATCGAGGTGGAGGGCGAGCAGGTGCTGGACCTGCATTACACCGGGGAGCGCGGGCTGGAGCCGGACCTGGCGGCGTTGACGGCGGCACTGCCGGGATTGCGTTTGCTGGAGGGTGGCGTGGAGCGGATCCAGGGCCGGGCGCTGGGACGGTTGCGAGTGGCGGTGCGGGGAGGGGATCTTCAGCAGGTGCACCAGCTCGCCGATCAGGTCGAACAGCTTGGTTGAGCATGCCGACCTCATCGCGGGCAACGCCCGCTCCCACAAGGCCTGCGTGCACCGCGAAACCTGTGGGAGCGGGCGTTGCCCGCGATGAGGCCGGTACAGACGCCCCGCTAATCAAGCGAGCCCGAACAGCCTCACCCCATTGCCATAGAAGAACTTCTCCACCACCTCATCCCTGAACCCCAGCCGCTGCGCATCCTCGATGCTCTGCCCGATCGGCCGGAAGGTGTACGACGAACCGAACAGCAACTGATCCGCCAGGAAGCCGTTGGCTGCCTGCACATACCCCTCGCTGCCGGCCTGGAACAGGTACATGTCCGGCACCAGGTGAATGTTCTCGTAACGGAACGCCAGGCCGATCGCTTGCTGCACATTCGGCCAGTAGCCATGGCTGACCACGATCTTCAACTGCGGAAACGCCCGTGCCACTGCGGCCAGGCGCCCGGGATCGTTGTACGCCGGGTCCGGCGTGGTTGGCCCGCTCATGATGAACAGCGGCACGCCGCGCTTCTCCAGGTGCTCGTAGACCGGCCAGTACAGCCGATCGTCCGGATGCCGCGCCGGTTCGGCGAAGCCGGGTTCCAGGTCGATGCCGGCCAGGCCCAGCACATCGATGGCCCGGTCGATCTCGGCGAGGGCGCCTTCGATGCCCTGCAGCACCGGCTCGATCGCGCCGATGCCGAGCAGTTCGGCCTGCCCGTGCACCACGCTATGGATCAGGTCATTGGACAGGTGCTGCCCCGGCGTATGCCGGCCCACCACCACGGCCTTGTCCAACCCGGCCTCGCGAATTTCGCCGAGGAAGCCTTCCTGGGTCAGCGAACGCTCGAAATGGTTGTCCGCGCCACGGGTGCCGACCCGGCGGTTGAGCCAGCGTGCGGTGTCATGCTCGGGCGAGCCCGGCACGCCACCGAAGAATGGGTGCAGGTACGCCGGGCGGCAGCGCAGGTCGATGATCTTCATGCCGCCTGCTCCTTGCCTGCCCGCACATCGAAGGCGCCACCGGTGAAGGCACCGTCCACGGTGACCTTGCCCTTGCCCGGCAGCAGCGGGAACACCAGTTCGGCGAAGCGATAGGCCTCTTCCAGATGCGGATAGCCGGACAGCACGAAGCTGTCGACGCCCAACCCGGCGTATTCCAGCAGGCGTGCGGCGACGGTCTCGGCATCGCCCACCAGCGCGGTGCCGGCACCACCGCGTACCAGGCCGACGCCAGCCCACAGATTAGGCGCCACTTCCAGCTTGTTGCGGTCGCCGCCATGCAGGGCAGCCATGCGCCGCTGACCCTCGGAGTCCATCTTCGCGTAGTTGGCTTGGGCGGCGGCGATAGTGGCGTCGTCCAGATGACTGATCAGTTCGTCGGCAGCAGCCCAGGCGGCTTCTTCGGTCTCGCGCACGATCACGTGCAGGCGCACGCCGAAACGTACCGTCCTGCCGTGCTGCGCGGCGCGGGCACGGACGTCGGCGATTTTCTCGGCCACCGCTGCCGGCGGCTCGCCCCAGGTCAGGTAGGCATCCACATGCTTGGCCGCCAGTTCATGGGCGGCCGGCGAGGAGCCACCGAAATACAGCGGCGGGTAGGGCTGCTGCACCGGCGGGAAGAAGTTCTGCGCACCTTCGACCTTGAGGTGCTTGCCCTCGAAATCGACGGTTTCGCCTTGGAGCAGGCGACGCCAGATGGTCAGAAACTCGTCCGAGGCTTCGTAGCGCTCGTCATGGTGGAGGAACACACCGTCGGCGGCCAGTTCGGTGGCGTCGCCGCCAGGCACCACGTTGAGCAGCAGGCGGCCGTTGCTGGCCTGGTCCAGGCTCGCCGCCTGGCGCGCCGAGGCGGTGGGGTTGCCGAGGGAGGTGCGCAGGGCCACCAGCAGTTTGATGCGCTGGGTCACCGGGACCAGGCTCGCGGCGGTGACCCAGGGATCCAGGCAACTGGCGCCGGTAGGGATCAACAAACCGTCATAGCCAAGCTGGTCGGCAGCCACGGCGATCTGGCGCATGTAGGCATTGGTCGCCGGGCGTCCGCTGCCGGAGTGGCCAAGGTAACGGGTGTCGCCGGAGGTCGGCAGGAACCAGAAAATATCGAGACTCATTGCAGTGTCCTTGTTGCCATCGTTAGTAGGTAGGCACGCGTAGCAAGGGATTTCTTGGAATTCAGATCGACAGGTTGATCACCCGGCCATCGAAGCCGCCGGGGGCAGGGCGGCGCTTGTTCACCACCAGCTCGCCGATGCGGATCAGGTGGGTGCGGGTGATGTTGCGCGACAGCCCCAGCAGTTGGGCGGTGTGCACCTGGTTGTAGTGGCAGAAGTGGTAGGCGGCGCGCAGCAGGGCGTCCTCGACCTTTTCGTGCAGGCCTTCGCCCTGTTCCTCGAAGAGTTGCAGCAGGGCCCGTTGCAGTAGTTCGTCGGCGCTTTCCGGGCGCGGCCGGCTGCCGTCCTCGCGCTCGATGCGCAGGTTCGACAGGTGCAGGTCCTCGGCGCGGATCACCTGGTCGCGGCACAGCAGCAGGGTGTGGTGGATGACGTTTTCCAGCTCGCGGATATTCCCCGGCCAGTCGTAGCTGGCCAGGCGCTGACGGGCTTCTTCGCTGAGGCTGACCTCGGCATAGCCGAGGCGCCGGCTGTACTCGGCGATGAAGTGCCGGGCCAGGGGCAGGATGTCGCCGGGCCGCTCGCGCAGCGGGTGCAGTTGCAGGCTGACCACGTTGAGGCGGTAGTACAGGTCCTCGCGGAAATGCCCGGCGTTGATGGCTTTTTCCAGCTGCACGTTGGTCGCCGCCAGCACCCGCACGTTGATCGGGATGCTCTTGCGCGAGCCGAGGCGCACCACTTCCCGCTCCTGCAGCACCCGCAGCAGCTTGACCTGGATCGGCATCGGCAGGTCGCCGATCTCGTCGAGGAACAGGGTGCCGCCGTCGGCCTCCTCGAACCAGCCGGCCTTGGCCGCCAGGGCACCGGTGAAGGCGCCTTTCTCGTGGCCGAACAGTTCGGCTTCCACCAGCGACTCGGAGAAGGCGCCGCAGTTGACGGCAACGAACGGCCCGTTGCGCCGTCCGCTGAGGTTGTGGATGTGCCGTGCCACCAGTTCCTTGCCGGTCCCGGTGGCGCCGATGATCAGCACGCTCGCCTCGCTGGGCGCGACCTGTTGCAGGTGAGCCAGCAGCGCTTGCGAGCGCGGATCTTCGAAGACCTGCGCGGTGGCGCGGATCGAGGTGGCCAGGGTCGGGGACGGGGGCAGGGTGAGCAATTGCATGGCGGGGCCTTATGAATAGAAGGTCGGGGTCGGGCGCGTACCGTTCAGCGCCCATTCACCGAGCTCGTGGACGCGGTAGTCCACCGGGTCGTGCAGGGTCTGGGTGCGCAGGTTGCGCCAGTGCCGGTCGAAGCGCAGGGAAGCATGGGTGGCGCGGGCGCCGGTGACTTCGAACAGGCGGTTGCAGATATCCAGGCCATGGCGGGTCGCGGCCACCTTGGCCGTGCCAATGGCCAGGGCCAGTTGCCCGCGTTCCTCGGCACCCAGGCCGGTGCCTTTGGCCCAGGCCTGGTCGAGCAGGGCGGCAGCGCGCTCGATCAGCAGGCGCACGCTTTCCAGACCGACCCAGAACTCTCCGTAGTGGCGCAGGACGTGGGGGTCTTCGCCGCTGTGCCGGGCCGTGGAGCGGAACCAGGGGCGGCTTTCGTTGAGGGTGTAGTCGCGCGCCTCGGCGAAGGCACCCTCAGTGATGCCGAGGAACAGGTTGGCGAAATGCAGCTGGGCAATCAGCGGACGCAGGCAGGCAAAAGGCGTGCTCAGGGGGCCGGGATCAAGCAGCAACTCACTGTGCTCGACGCGAACCCGCTCGAAGGTGGCGCTGCCGCTGTCGGTCTGGCGCTGGCCGATGTTGTCCCAGTCGCCGTGCAGGGTGATGCCGCTGCGCGCGCTGGGCACGGCGGCGATCAGCAGCTTGCCGCCGGCGCTTTCGTCGATGGCCGAGGCGATGAGCATTTCCGAGTCGCTGGCGCCGGAGCAGAAGCTCTTCTTGCCGGAGAACTCGCACCAGCCGTCGAAGCGCTTGACCACGGTGCGGGTGTCCAGCGGGTTGAGGGCATTGCCCCAGAACCAGTGCTTGCGCGCGGTCTGTTCGAACCATGGCTCCCACTGCTCGGGGCGGGCAAACAGGCGCACGGTGGCCAGCATCAGGTGCTGGAAGCCGAAGACATGGGCGATGGAGCTGTCGACCCGGGCGAATTCACGGGTCACTTCGAGGGTGTCGCTCCAGCTGGCGCCGAGGCCGCCGTACTGGGTCGGGATGATCAGGCCGAGCAGCCCGCTGGCGCGCAGGGCATCGCGCTCGGCTTTCGGCGTGCCACCGCGAGCGTCGCGTTCGACGGCGGTTTCGGCGAAGCGTGCCGCCAGTTCACGGGCGGTTTGCAGCGGGGTTTGCAGGTGCGCGGAAGGCAGGGTCATGGGTTGGCCTCAAGCGATCTTGCGCGGAGCAGTTTCGATCACCCCACCGAGCACGGCGGCGGCGCGCTCGGCGGCCAGGGCGATACGCGCCTGCAGGGCCGGGCTGCTGATCCGGTAGTCGTCGAAGTCGGCCTGGGCGGCGTAGACACCGATGGGCAGGGTGAGGGCCTGGAAGAAGCTGAACAGGGGGCGCAACTGGTGATCGATGACCAGCGCATGGCGCTCGCTGCCGCCGGTGGCGGCGAGCAGCACCGGGGTGTCGATCAGTGCGTCCTGGCCGATCAGGTCGAACAGGTGCTTGAACTGGCCCGGGTACGAGCCGCGGTACACCGGGGCGGCGACGATGAGCAGGTCGGCCTGTTCGATCGCAGTCAGCTGGGCTTCGACATCCGCGGGCAGTTCGCTGCGCGACAGGGCGCCACCGACCGGGCGGGCGATGTCACCGAGTTCGATGATCCGCACGTTGAAGTCCAGGTGCTGGCCGAGGGCGGCGACCAGGGCTTCGGTCAGGACCAGGGTGCGCGACGGGCGCCAGGCGCCACCGGAGACGGCGACGATGTTGAAAGCGGTGCTCATGGTTCGGATTCCTTGGCTGCGTTGATGTCCTGGCTTGAGCAAGAGCTGTTCCAGTTTTTGAAAGCCTTATGAATCAATGAGTTGTGTTGGTTTGTGGTGTGCCGGGGTGTTGGCTTGGTGGGGCAACTGTTGATTGGGTGTTGGTTGGTGAACAGTTGGTTGGGCAACAGTGACCGGGTGGAGGGAGTTTTAGGGGGAGATGATATTCAGTCCAATTATTAATAAAGATAAATTAATAACTTAATCGAATATTGAGGCGTGCGCGGACCTTGTGTGCGGGTTTACCCGCGATTGCGGTGGTGAGTTCAGCATCGCAATCGCGGGTGAACCCGCTCCCACAGGGTCCGCGTCGTTTTATCCAGATGAGGGAAATTTCCTACAGATGGGCTACAGTCGAGCTCCACACAGACCAACCCACGGAGTCAGGCATGTCGTGTCCCCAGGTCGTTACCGGCGCCTTGATGCAATGCAGCTTCGGCGCTGCACCCTGTGCCCTGAACGTGTTGCCGGTGAACCGGGTGATGGTCGGTGGCGTGCCGGCGGCGAACATCATGGACCATATTCCCCTGGTCAATATTCCCACTTTCGGCATGTGCATGAGCATGGCCAACCCCATGGTCGCTGCTGCCACCGCAGCGGCCCTTGGCGTGCTGACGCCGATGCCGTGCATCCCGGCCACCGCCGCACCCTGGATCCCAGGAGCGCCGACGGTGTTGCTCGGCAACATGCCGGCGCTGGATGCCAACTGCACGCTGATGTGCAACTGGGCGGGGGTTATCAAGATCAATTTTGCGGGGCAGGTGCAGACCTTGATTCCTTGAGGCCCTCAAGGTCAAAGCAGATCCCGGACCTTATTCCGCCCCATTGCTCCACCACCACTTCAACCGCGAAACCGGCTTCCCCGCCGCATTCAGCGGCCGCCCGTCCTCTGCATACTTCTGCCCCGGATCCAGCGCTTGGCCATTGAGGTACTGGGTCCTCATCGCCAGCTTGCCGTTGGGGTGATAACGCTGCTGCAGGCCCTCGCGCACGCCGTTGTTGTACAGCTCGCGCTCGGCCACCGCACCATCCGGGAAGTAGCTGACCGCCTCGCCATGCAGCACCCCCCGGCGATATCCCGCCGAGCGCAGCAACTGGCCGTCCTCGCCATAGAAACTGGCCACGCCCTCCAGCTTGTCATTGCTGAAGGGCAACTGCGCCGAGACCCGGCCATTGGGATGGAAGGTCTGGCTGACCCCATGCAACACCCCGCCGGCATAGTTGAGGGCGGCCTGGGGCCTGGCGTTTTCCTCGATGCGCAGCGGGCCGTTCAGCTCGCCTTCGAGCAGGCGCCCGCTGAGTCGCGAATCGCCACGCTCCAGTTGGAAGGCATCACCACGGGTCGTGGTCTTCAATTGATCTTCACCAGACCACCCTTGATGGTCAGCATGCCGCCACCGTCGACGGTCTGCTCGGCGCCGCCCTTGTTGGTCAGGCTGACCCCGGCGTCGTTGGTCATGGTGGTGCCGGCCTTGTTCTCCAGCGAGGTGCCCGCCTGGTTGGCGAAGGAGGTGCCGGCCTTCTGCGCGATGGAGGTGCTGGCCTGCACGGCGAGATCAGCGCCGCTCTTGATGCTGAAGCTGGCCCCGCTCTGCAGGGTGATCTTGCCGGTGACCTTGATGCTCAGGTCGCCATCGATGGTCAGGCTGTAGTCGCCACTGACCTTGTCGGTGTAGTTGCCGCCGGTCTTGTGGGTCTGGTCGCCGCCGACGGTGACGGTGCGGGTGTCCTTGACGTCGAGGCTGTCGCTGCCGGTCTGGATTTCCACCGTGCGCTTGCCCTTTTCCAGGGTGATGGTCTCGTCGCCTTCCTTGACTGTCCGCGTGCGCGCGTTCTTCACCGTCTGGGTCTCGTCATGGCCGATGTCTACGGTGACGTCGTTGAGCACATTGGTCTTGAAATCCTTCTGCGCCTGCAGGAAGACTTCCTCGTTGTCCTTCTTGTCCTCGAAGCGCAAGGCGTTGAAGCCGCCGCCGCCTTTCGACGAGTTGGTCTTGATCCCGGACTGGGTCTGGTTGTCCGGCAGGGTCCAGGGCAGGGTGTTGTCGCCGTTGTAGACGCAGCCGCTGACCAGCGGGCGGTCCGGGTCGCCGTCGATGAAGGTGACGATCACCTCCTGGCCGACCCTGGGCACGAACTGCATACCGAAACTCTTGCCGGTCCAGGGCAGGACCACACGCACCCAGCAGGAGCTGGTTTCGTCGCTCTTGCCTTCGCGGTCCCAGGGGAACTGGATCTTGATCCGGCCATGTTCGTCGGTCCAGATCTCCTCGCCGGACTTGCCCACCACGATGGCGGTCTGGGTGTGCATGCGTGGCTTGGACGTGGTGCGGGGCGGGCGATAGGTGGTGGCCTTGGGGATCGCCTCGAAGCGGTTGCGGTAGTGTGCGTGGCTGACGTCGTGGGTCACCGAGGTCACGACCCAGTCACTGTTCAGGCTGTCGTCGTCATGCCCGCTCAGGGTGAAGTAATGCCCGGGGACCAGCCAGCGGCAGTCGCTTTCGCCGACGAAGCGTTGCTCCTGGCTGCGCAGGCCGTCCACGCGCTGCTTGGTCAGGGCGTCGCCGCGGGATTTCTCGATATAGCCGCCGGGATGCTCGTACAAGGTCAGCGGCCCGGCCTTGGCCTCAGCCTGGCTGTAAAGCGCGGTGGTCGGTGTGGTGAAGGTGTAGTCGTTGGCCGAGTAGACCCCGGCCACCGCCTGCAGCACCAACTGCCCGGCACGGATGCCATGCAGTTCGCGGCCGCCCATGTCCTGGCCCAGGTACTTCAGGGCGGGGCCATTGGGGATCGCCGGGAAGGCGTCGTTGTTGTCGGCCAGGACCAGGGTGTGCACGCCGTCCTCGTGAGTGAAGAACCAGAAAATGCCGTCTTCTTCCAGCAGGCGCGAGACGAAGGCGAAGTCGCTTTCGCCGTATTGCACGCAGTACTCCCGCGCCGTGTAGCTGCCGGTCAGGGACAGCTTGTAGTCGCTGAAACCGTGCGCGTCGAAGATCTTCGTGGCGATGTCGGAGGTAGTGAGGTTCTGGAACACCCGGTTGTTGCTCGCCAGGTTCAGCCACCACAGCCAGGGCCGCAGCAGCAGCTGGTAGCGGTCGGCGCTGGCGTCGCCGGGCATCTGGCGGATCTCGGCCACCAGGCCATCCAGCGGGCGCTGCTTGTCGTCGTTGTGCAGGGTCGCGGTGACATGGCTGGCCACGGCGCTGGTCAGGGTCAGGGTGGTTTCCGAGTGTCCGCGCAACCATTGCGTGCCCAGGCCGTTGAGCAGCTCGGTACCGCTCAGCGACTCGGGATAGAGGTCGCTGAGGGCGCTGGCGCTCAGGGAGAGGCTGGTGTTGCTGTCGGTGGTGCGGGGCATCGGGGATTCTCGGAACGGTCAGGCGAAAACCGCGACTTTACACGGTGCTGGCAGGATCATCGCAGTTTTACTCCAGGGCCCACTCCGCCAGGGTCCCGGTGACCTGCTTCATCAACACATTCTCGATATCCCGCGCCCCCGCACCACTGCACTTGGCCAGCACTGCCTTGACGATGCCCCGGTCGAAATCGAACTGCTTGCCGGTGGCGGCCTTGTAGCGGTCGCGCAGCTTTTCCAGCTTGTGCAGGACGATGCCTTCCAGGGTCGCTTCGTCCAGCGGGTGGTAGGGCACCACCGTCATGCGTGCGAGGAACGCCGGGCGGAAGGCTTGCAGCAGGACCTTGTGCAGGCGCTCGTTGAACACTTCGCCGTCCAGCTCGGCCTTGGGTGTGTCGAGGATCAGTTCGGCGCCGACGTTGCTGGTGGCGAGCATGACGGTGTTCTTGAAGTCGACGATCAGGCCGCTGCCGTCTTCCATCACGCCCTTGTCGAAGACGTTGTAGAAGGCTTCCAGCACATCCGGGTGGGCCTTCTCGATCTCGTCCAGCAGCACCACCGAATAGGGTTTGCGCCGTACGGCTTCGGTGAGCACGCCGCCGCTGCCATAGCCGACATAGCCGGGCGGGGCGCCCTTGAGCTGGCTGACGGTATGCGCTTCCTGGTACTCGGAAAGGTTGATGCTGATGAGGTTGCGTTCGCCGCCGTACAGGGCGTCAGCCAGGGCGTAGGCGGTCTCGGTCTTGCCCACGCCGGTCGGGCCGGGGAGCAGGAACACACCCACCGGCTTCTGCGGATCGGTCAGCCCGGCGCGGTAGGCCTGCAAGCGCTGGGCGATAGTGTCGAGGGCAGCCTTCTGGCCCATTACCCGCTGGCCCATGCGCTGGCCGAGGGTGCGCACGGCATGGGCTTCGTCGGCGAGCATCTTGCCCACCGGGATGCCGGTCCAGCCGGAAATCACTGCGGCGACGATCTTTGAATCGACCTGCTCGGGCACCAGCGGGTCGTCCTGGCGGATGGCGTCGAGGCCGGCTTCCAGGCGCAGCAGTTCGGCGGCCAGGTAGTCGATGCGGCTGTCGGTGTCCGGGTCGCGCTTGTCGCTGTCGGCGTCGGCGCGCTCGCTCAGGGTCAGCAGCTCCTCGCGGGCTTCCAGCAGTTCGCGTACCGCCTCGCGTTCCTCGCTCCAGCGTGCTTCCAGCTCGCGCATGGCGTCCTGATTGACGCTCAGTTCCGCCTCCAGACCGGTGATGCGTTCACGATGGTCCTGGCCGGTGGCCTGCTCGCGACGCAGACGCTCCAGTTCTTCATTCAGGCTGTGCTGGCGATGGCGCAAGTGCTCCAGCGGTGGTGGCACGTCGTGCTGACCGAGGGCAACCCGGGCGCAGGCGGTGTCGAGGATACTGATGGCCTTGTCCGGCAACTGGCGGCCGGAAATGTAGCGGTGCGACAGCTTCACGGCATCCTGGATCGCGCTGTCCAGCACCTGCACGCCGTGGTGCTGTTCCAGCTTGGCGGCGATGCCACGGAGCATCTGCACACAGGTGGCCTCGCTGGGTTCCTCGACCTGCACCAGCTGGAAGCGCCGGGCCAGGGCCGGGTCCTTCTCGAAGTACTTCTTGTATTCCTGCCAGGTGGTGGCGGCCAGGGTGCGCAGTTCGCCACGGGCCAGGGCCGGCTTGAGCAGGTTGGCCGCGTCGCTGCCGCCCTCGGCACCGCCGGCACCGATCAGGGTGTGGGCTTCGTCGATGAACATGATGGTTGGCTTGGGCGCGTTGCGTACCGCGTCGATCACGCCTTTCAGGCGTTGCTCGAACTCGCCCTTGACCCCGGCGCCGGCCTGCAGCAGGCCAAGGTCGAGGACCCGCAGGCAGACGTCCTGCAGCGCAGGGGGCACGTCGCCGGCGGCGATGCGCAGGGCCAGGCCCTCCACCAGCGCGGTCTTGCCCACGCCCGGCGCGCCGACCAGGATCGGATTATTCTGGCGGCGGCGCAGGAGGATATCGATGCACTGACGGATCTCGCCTTCGCGGCCGATGATCGGGTCGATGCGCCCGGCCCGGGCGTCGGCGGTGAGGTCCTGGGTGTACTGCTCCAGCACCGGGTCTTCGGCGCCTTTACCGCCAGCCTTGCCGCGTTTGGCCGGGGCGTTGGCGGCGGGCTGTTCGCGGGAGTTGCGGGTCAGCTCGGCGAACTGGCCGCGCAGGCGGTCGAGGGGGATGGCCAGCAATGCCGCGGCGCTATTGAGCAACTGACTGCGCAATTCGTCGCGCTCCAGCAGGGTCAGCAGCAGTTGCCCGGAGCGGATGTTCTGTTCGCCGCGCATGCTGGCCTGAAGCACGGTTTCCTTGAGCAGGTTGACGGTCTGCGCCGACAGCGAGGGCGTGCGCGTACTGCCGCCTTTGAACAGCTCCAGGGCGCGGTTGATCTGCTCGCCCAGGGCGTCGCGCTCGACCTTGAAGGCTGGCAGCAGGCAGGCCAGGTCGCCGCCGTCGATCTCCAGCAGTTCCAGGAGGAAATGCTCGATCTCGACGAAATGATGGCCGCGCTGCAGGCAGCGCTGCGCCGCACGTTCCAGGGCATCACGGGTGTCGCTGTTCAAGCGGGCGATCAGGCTGCCGAGTTCCATGTTCAATCCTTGGTCGAGGGGCGCAGTCGGGTTTCGATTCGCTGACGATGAGCCGGGTTGCTCGCGCGTTGCAATCCGGTGTTCCAGTTCAACTGCGGGCGTTCGTCGCGCTTGAGATACAGCGGCTGTGCGCCTTCGATCTCCAGCACCAGGGTGCAATCCAGATCGGGGCCGAAGTAGAGCGCGGCGAGGTCGGCCAGCTGGCTGTGTACCTCGCTGCCGGGTAACAGGCTGTCCGCTTGTTCGGCGTTCAGCGGGCCGAACACCAGGGTGATGCCGGCGTGCTCGTCCCAGATGCGCTTGCCGGCGATGGCCGTGCGCCCGAGGCCAAGGTTGCGCCGTCCGCGACCGAGGACGCTGCGGCTGGCGGGAGGAATCTCGCACCAGGCGCCGGTGTAGGGCTCGATGCGCAGGGGCAGGGCGAAGTGATGACGGACAATGGCGGTGAACCCGGCCAGGGAGCGACGCCCGCCCGCGAGCAGGGCGGTGCGCGCCAGCAGGGCGGCATCCGGCAGTTGCTGGCGGTTTTGCAGGCCCTGCGGCAGCAGGCCGGTGAGGGCGCGCAATTGTTGGTGTACCGGGCTGGCGCCGGGTTCGGCGAAGCCGAGGGCAACGCGGTGCTTGCGCAGGGCACGATAGAGCAGGCTGAGCAGGCGGTGCTGGAACAGGTCGAGGAATTCCGCCGGCGCGTGGTCGCGGGCCAGTGCACGCTGCTGCAACCATTCCTGGAAGGCGTAGGGCAGCGGGCCGTCCGGGCCGCCGAGGCCAAACACCGGGGTGCTGAGGATCGGTCGCGGGTCGTGGGCATCGTGGGCGAGCTTTTCCACCTGGCTGGCGGGAAACACCGGCGTCAGCGGCCCGCGCAGGCGCACCGCCTCGTTCTGCGGCACGCTGCCACAACCCAGCGAGGTGGCCTTGCGGTTCTCGTGTTCGAGGATCAGCAGGGCCTGAAGCAACTCGAAACCTTCGGGCCGGCCGCGCAGGGTGTCGCTTAGAGGCTCAGGGGCATGCCAGCTTGCGGGCTCCATGTCTTGATCTCCTTGGTGGCGTCATCGGCGTCGACCAGTACCGTACTGACGTAGCGGTTGGCGGTGGCGTACAGCGAGAAGAACTGCGCCAGCACGGCGGAAAACAGCACGGTGCTGTGCCCGACGAAGTGCGCCGGGTCCAGTTGCACCCGCACTTCCAGGCCTTTGCGCCAGCCGCGCCAGGCGTCGTCACCGACATGAGCGACACGGCGCTCGCTGCTCAGGCTTTTCAGGCCATCGATCTGCCGGCTGGCGCTGGCCTCGTTGCGCAGGTTGTGCAAGGTCAGCATTTCGCGCAGGGCGTCCAGGGCCTGCGGGCCTTCCACCAGCGACAGGTGATTGAGGGTCAGTTGCGAGACCAGGCGCCAGCGTGATTGTCCGTCGAGGTGCGGCACGCCCTGCGAACTGGGCGGATTGACCAGGCGCGCGCTGGCGGGGGCTCCGGGACGTTCGAACGACAGCAAGGTGCCGGCGGCCAGGCTCTGCGCCAGGTGCCGGTTGGTGCACAGCAAGTCGGCGCTGAGGCTGAAGTTCCAGGACTGGCGTAGCGGGTCGAAGCCCGGATCGACCAGGCTCAGCAGCAAGTCGCTGCCAATGCGGTTGGGCGTCAGGCCAGTGATCCGCCGCGCATGCCAGTACAAAGCGGCGGCGCTGTTGTGCTGGCTACCGTAGTAGGGCGCCAGCGGACGCACCGTGCCGTCGCTGCCAAGGGCGCGGATGCTGCGGATACTGTGGATCTCCACGCTGTTTTCGCGGTGGCTGTCGGCGACCAGGCGGTATTCGCTGCTGCGTCCGTCCGGGCGCAACGGCTCGGAGGTTCGCCGGAACAGATTGATCGCGGGTGCGCAGCCCAGGGCGATGTCGCTGGCCTGAAGGTGCAGGTGCGGCGGCGCCGGACGGTCGAAGACCAGATACAGGTACAGGCTGTTGCCTTCGACCCGTGAAGGGTCGACCGGTACATCGAAGAAGTGGAATTTCTCCGGAAAAGCGAAGTACTCGGCCAGCAAGCGCAGGCCGGGGTGAACGCCGTCCTCGTCGGGCAGCAGGGCCTGGTCGTCGGCGAAACCCACCCCCTGCGGCAGGCCTGGCAGGCGCTGCAGCTTGTCGCGGCTGCTGCCGTTGAACACCGCCAGGGTATGGGCGCCCAGCAGGTCGTAAAGGGTCGCATTGACCATTGGCGAGGCGTCGAGGTGCAGGCGCAACTGGCGCACCTTGAGCTCGGCCCAGGACGCCTTGCCCACGCAGTCGATGCGCAGGCGCAGGGCGCAACCGGCGTCATACCGGCCGCTCAGTTCGCGGGCCTCGTCGCCGCCGAGAAGAACCGCCTCGGCGATCTGCAGCGGCCACAAGGTGGCCTCGGCGCCGGTGCGCAAATGAATGCTGTCGCCGCGGGTGGTGGTGACGAACAACGGGGTGTCCCGTGGCAGCAGGTAGCCGGTTTCCAGCGCACCCTTGGTCGGGTCCGGCTCGAAGCGCACGATGGCGCACGAGGGCAAGGGGCGCAGGGCCAGCGGATAGAGCTGTTCCAGCAGGGCGTCGCTGAACTCGGCGTAGTCGTCGTCGAGGCGGCGTTGCAGGCGTCCCGAAAGCAGGGCGAAGCCTTCCAGCAGACGCTCGACGTGCGGGTCCTGGCTTTCCCCCGGCGACAGTTCCAGGCGCCGCGCCACCTTCGGGTAGCGCTGGGCGAAGGCACTGCCAGCGTTGCGCAGCCAGGTCAGTTCACGTTGGTAGTAATCGAGTAGTTGCGGGTCAATCGAGTCGCTCATGGCGGACCTCCAGCCCCGAGTCGCCGGTCTCCAGGACAAAGGCCACCGGCCATTGCTGGCCGGCCTCGCGAAGCATGCCGCTGAGCAGGATGTTCAGATTGCGCGGTTGCCCGGCTACCAGGCGCACTTCCACCTCACCCAGACGCAGGCGGGGTTCGAAGTGGCTGATGGCGGCACGGATTTCCCGGGCGATGCGTCGGCGATCATCGCTGTTGCTGGCCTGCAGGCCGCTCCAGTCGCCGATGCCGTAGTCGAGCACGGTGGGTGGCGTACTTAGTGCCGGCCCCGCGCGGCGACTGTTGAGCAGGCGCGACAACTCCTCGCGAACCGAAGCGGCCAGGGCATGGCGGTCGAGCTGATGAGCGTCGCCCGCCGTCCCGGCCAGGCGTTCGAAGAGCAGGGGGCGCAGGCCGCTGGACATCTAGTCGAGACCTCAGCTGCCAGCCTTGTTCAGGGTCATGTCCCAACTGGTGCCCGCCACACCCTCTTTGCTGCCGTCGTCTTTCTGCGTGGTCAGTTCCCATTTGATCTTGGTGAAGTTCAGGGACATGGTTTCCACCGGCTTGCCGCCGGTACCGCCGCTGACGCTGAGGTTGGAGAGGATCACGTTGTCCAGGGTGTAGACGATGAACGGCATGATCTGCCCGTTGCTCTCGGCGGCGTTGCGGCCGATGGTGATCTTGGCCTGGGTGATGGCCTTGCCGGAGACGCAGTACAGGTTGAGGTTGGGGGTGGAGGTGTCGATGAACTTGGTCAGGGTGAATTCGCCAACGAATGGCTTGCCCGAGGTCCGCTCGGTGTTGCTGACGTCGTTGGTCACCTGCATGGAGACGCTATGGCTGAAGGACATGATCTCGATCTTGTCCTTGTAGCCCTCGATGAGCGAGTCGCCTTTGATGTCGTCGCCCAGGTCCAGAATGATCGCATCCATCGCATGAAGCTCCTGCAGTCAGAAAATTGGCAATTAAAGAAGGGGAACGACTCCCGCGGGTGTACCCGCGGGAGCGAAGGTCAGGCCGCGGCCGGCGGTGGCAGGGTGGCTACCAGACGGATCGACGCGGTCAGCTCTTCCAGCTGGAAGTGCGGACGCAGGAACACCGTGGCACGGTAGGCGCCCGGTTTGCCGGCCACCTCGGTGACGTCGATGCGCGCTTCGCGCAGCGGGTACTGGGCCTTGATTTCCTGCGGTGCGTTGTCGTTGACCAGCACGTAGTCGGCGATCCAGTTGTTCAGGAAGGTCTGCACGTTGTCGCGGGTCATGAAGCTGCCCACCTTGTCGCGCATGATCACCTTCAGGTAATGAGCGAAGCGCGACGAGGCCAGTACGTACGGCAGCATCGAGGACACCCGCGCGTTGGCGTTGGCCTCGTTGGTGTTGTAGGTGCGTGGCTTGTTGGTGGTCTGGCCGCCGAAGAACACGGCGGTGCCAGTGTTTTTCTTGTGGCACAGGGAAATGAAGCCGAGGTCGTTCAGTTCCTTCTCGCGGCGGTCGGTGATCGCCACTTCGGTCGGGCACTTCAGGCTCAGGTCGCCGGAGGCGGTCTTGAAGGTGTGTTGTGGCAGGTTGGTCAGTGCGCCGCCACTTTCGGCACCGCGGATCGCCGCACCCCAGCCGTATTTGGCATAGGCGTCGGTGATGCGTTGGGCCAGGGCCCAGGCAGCGTTGCCCCACAGGTACTGCTTGCCATCCGGGTTGCCGACTTTCTCGGTGAAGTCCATGCCTTCCACCGGCAGAGTGTCCGGGCCGTAGGGCAAGCGCAGGAGGAAGCGCGGCAGGACCAGGGACACATAGCGCGAGTCCTCGGTTTCGCGGAAATCGCGCCATGGGCCCAGTTCCAGGCTTTCGAAGACCTTCGCCAGGTCCTTCGGCACCGCCAGGTCGTTGAATTGCTTCATGTCGAAAAGCAGCGGGCTGGCTGCGGCGATGAATGGGGCATGGGCCGCAGCGGCGACTTCGGAAATCTTGCGCAGCAGCTTGATGTCCTGCGGGTGGCGGCCGAAGAAGTAGTCGCCGACCAGCACGCTGAACGGATAGCCGCCGAAGGTGCCGTATTCCTCTTCGTAGATCTTCTTGAACAGCACGGTCTGGTCGAAGTCGACGGAGCGGGTCAGGTCTTTGCTCAGCTCGTTTTGCGAGACGTTGAGCAGGCGCAGCTTGAGGCGGGTGCTGGTTTCGGTGTTGCTGACCAGCATGTGCAGACCGCGCCACGACGCTTCGAGCTTCTGGAAGCCTTCGTCGTGGAGGATCTCGTTGAGCTGGTCGCCGATCAGCTTGTCGATCTCGCCGATGCGGTGGTTGATCAGGGCGCGGGTGTCAGGGTCCTGGCCCTGGCTGACGCTGAGGGCCTTTTCGAGCACCTGGCTGGCGAACTCGGCGATCATGTCCTGGGCGTAGATCTTCTGACTTTCGTCATGAACGATCTGGCCTTCCTGGATGATCTTTTCGAGCAGGGTCAGGGTCTGGGTGCTGCCTTCGCTTTGATTCTCGGTGCTGGACGCGGGCATGGTGAAGTCTCCGGAAACAGGGGGCATGAACGGGCGGGCGATTCAGACGGCGGACCGGTTATTCGGTCTTGGTCTCCGGGGTCTCGCCGGTGTCCGCTGCATCGTTCTTGTCATCGGTGGCGGCGTCCTGCTTGGCGACGCTGGCGCCGGAGCGGGCGGCCTTGATCGCTTCGAGGTCCTTGTCGGCGCTGGCCAGGACTTCCTTGAGCAGTTCGTCGAGCTTATCGTTGCCGTCAAGCTTGGTCAGCAGGTCGCGCAGGCGCTCGCGGGCTTCGAACAGCACCTTCAGCGAGTCGACTTTCTTCACCAGGTTGATCGGGTCGAACTCTTCGATCGACTTGAAATCGAGCTTGGCGCTGAGAGTGCCGCCGTCCTTGGCCAGGGTGTTCTTGACGTTGACGGTGACGGCGGGGTTGATCGAGGCGAGGACGGTGTCGAAGTTGTCGCTGTCGATCTCGACGAAACGACGCTCGTTGAGCTTGTGCGGGTTGGGCTGGGAACCGGACAGGTCGGCGAGGATGCCAACCACCAGCGGCAGTTCCTTTTTCTCGATGGCGTTACCGGTTTCTACGTCATAAGTGATCTGCACGCGAGGCGGGCGAACCCGGTCCAGCTTGTGCTGAATACTCTCTTCCATAGTGGCGAACTCCGATGCAGAAGGCGGGCGCAATGCAACGGTTTCCCACTGATCGCATTCCCTTGCTTAAGACCGCGGCGCGGACACACTCGCGTTGGAGGATCCTGTTTTCCGCAATCACCTCAATTCGTCATGGTGGCGAATTGGCATGGATGCTATAACAGGCATGCCGAAATGCAAATAAAACTTTTATCGGATCATCATGAGTCTTAAAAAGTTCATATCTATCAAGGTTTTGGTTGTACTTTTAAGCGTTGCCAGCATTGCTGGCTGCTCGTTGTTTGGATCCAAGGTTAGTGTCGATGGAGTTACACTCGATGTTGCTTTGCGTGCAAATGATGACTCGCCCATTGCGGTGGACTTTATTGCTGTCAATGATGTTGATTTGCTCGCAAAGTTGTCTGGACTGACAGCAAAACAATGGTTTGCAACACGCGATCAATACCAGCGTGATTTTCGTCAATATCTGCACGTTTGGGGACTTGAGCTAGTACCTGGACAGTTGATTGAATCGTCAACTTTCCCGCTGGATGGAAAACCCTCGGTGGGGTTGTTGGCGTTTGCCAATTATCAAAGCCCCGGTGCACATCGTTTGCGTCTGGAAGATCAACGCAGTCTCCGCTTGAAATTCGACGCGCGGGAAATGACCCTGCTGGACCAGAACATTCGCTGAGCGCGGCGCGCCCGGCCACTACGCCAAACACAGGATGTCAAGGGAACCTATGAGCGTGCGACCTGATGTGGTCTGCTGGTACGAAGGCATGCAACTGCTGCCCCAGCATTTTCAGTTGCAGGGGCTGCGGGCCGAGGCCATGGCGGCCCACCTGGCCCAGGCTGCCAACCCCTGGTACTGGGGGGTATCCCGTTTGGCCCTGGAAAAACCCGCGCTGGTTGCCGGCAAGCTGAGGGTGCTGAG
Source organism: Pseudomonas sp. Con_6 (assembly GCF_059379395.1). NCBI lineage: Bacteria > Pseudomonadati > Pseudomonadota > Gammaproteobacteria > Pseudomonadales > Pseudomonadaceae > Pseudomonas > Pseudomonas sp. Con_6. The sequence goes on from NZ_CM182011.1 coordinate 3,042,682, forward strand.
CCTGGAGGCGACACTGCCTGACGGCATGCCGATCAGCATCGAGCCGGGGCAGGGCGCTCTCGCCGAACTGGATATCGCCGAGGCGGTGGCCGCCTCCAGCACCTCGACGGTGACTGTCTATCTGGCGGTCAATCCGCTCTGGCAAGGGCAGCGCCTGCGCAGCCTGGAGGGCCGCTGGCGCTCGGCACAGAGCGAGCCGGTGCCGAATCTTGACAACCGCCTCGACGAAGAAGCCATCACGGTGTGGAAACCCAGCCCGCGCCTGGTCACCGACGCCGACAAGGCCGACACTGTGTGCCTGCCGCTGCTGCGGGTGCGCAAGGATGACGGCGGCTACAAGATGCTCGACGATTTCATCGCGCCGACTCCACGCATCCTCCCCGAATCGCCCCTGGGCCAGCGGATCTTCCAGCTCTGCGCGATGATCCGCGAGAAATGCGTGTTCCTCGGCGCGCGCCTGCGCGATGTGCAACTGGATGGTGATCCCACCAGCGCCCTGGAACTGCGCCGACAATCGTCGGCGCTGTGGGCTCGCCTGCCGGAAGTGGAGGGCGCGCTGAACAGCCGCATCGCCACTCCGCAAGGCTTGTACGGCCTGCTGTTGGGCATGGCCGGAAGTTGGTCGGTGCTCGACCCGATCCGGGGTGTACCGGCGTTCGCGCCCCTGGATTTCCTCGACCTGTACCGCGGCTATGACGAGGTCCTGCGCTGGATGGAACAGGTGCTGGGCAAGCTGCGCCTGGGCTTTCGCAGCCAGCCGTTCGAACAGAAGGGCAATGTCTACGAGATCCAGCTGCCATCCCCGGGCAGCAGCCAGAAACTGGTCATCGGCCTGCGCATGCCGGCCGGTTCGCCGGAGCAGGACGCCAGTCTGTGGCTGAACCGCACCATCATTGCTTCCGCCGCCCATGTTCCGGAACTGGCGCGTCAGCGCAGCCCGGGCCTGGCGCAGAGCGCCATGAGCCGCAAGGACCAGGTGGCCTATGGCGTCGGCGACGACACCCGCCTGTTCGTCATCGAGGCGAACGGCAAATCCTTCGATCCACAACTGCCGCTGCAGATCGTGTCCGCGGGGGGCGGAGAAACCTTCCGGCCCTGGCAGATCGTTCTGCTGATCGACGACAACCACGAAGAACAAGACGCCTGACACGGTAGGGAAGCCTATGCCAGAAGGGATTGCCGTTTCGCGATTTCGCGGCGTGCAGGATGCTCCGTTGACCAGTGCCTTTCGCGAGGCCTGGCAGGAATGGTCGCAGGCCTGGGACGAGCTGGACAAACGCGTCGAGGACAGCGAAAAGCTGATCGACGAAGTGGTCGAACTGTCCACCGGCGCCACCCGACGCCTGTGGCGAGCGGCTTTTGCCAGCGTCGGCGACTCGGCGCCGCTGCAGGTCAAGTCGATGGTCTATGCGTTCGTCGCGCTGGTCGACGAAACCCTGCTGTTCGCCGACTGGCCGGGCCAGCCGGCCTGGCAGGAGCGGCCGCTCGAGCTGCGCCTCTATTCCAGCCGTCAGGCCGGTGACCGTCTGCCTGTGGAGATCAAGCGCCTGCTCGACGAGCAGGCGCCCACCAGCCAGGACCTCGGCAATGTCTACCTGCTGTGCATGATCCTCGGTTTCCATGGTCGCCTGCGCGGTCCGGGCGGCGAGGCGCTGCACGCCAAGTGGCGCCACGCGTTGTTCAACTTCACCCGCCAGCGTGATCCGGACTACGCCAATGTCAGCGCCTTGCTGGCGGAGCCCGCCAGCGTGCAGCCGCACCAATTGCCGGTCCGTGAGTCCATGGGGGACAGCCTGCGCCTGGCCCTGATGATCGTCGGCGTGACCCTGCTGCTGATCGGCGTCGGTCATCTGTTCTGGCGCGATATCGGCCAGCAGCTGTCGCCGGTGCTGCACCTGGCGACGCCGTACCAGACCCAGGAGCCGACTTCATGAGCTTGTCCATGATTGGCTGGGTGGCCGGCATCCTCGTTCTTTTACTGGTCCTGGTGCTGCTGGTGCTGTGGTTGCGCAATCGCAACGGCGCGGCGGTGCGCAGCTTCTATCTGGCCGTGCGCCAGATGGAGCACGAGCAGGGCGTCAGTGACCGCTACCAGGCGCCCTGGCTGCTGATGCTCGGCGACGAGGTCGAGGGCAAGCGCCTGTGCGCCAGTTGGAACCTCAACCCGGTGGACAAGCCGGCCTGGTTCGGTCGCTGGTGGTCCGACCCCAGCGGCGCCGTGCTGGTAGTACCGCAGGCGCTGTTCATGCCAGGCGAAGGGATGAAACAGGCCAGCGGCTGGTGGAACCTGATCGGCCTGCTCCTGCGCCTGCGCGCGCGGCGGCCGCTGGACGGCGTGGTATGGACCATCGCCGCCGCCGACCTGCTCGACGCCGATCGCGCCGCCAGCCTTGGTCTGGACGCACGCCGCCGTTTCATCGACCTGCTGCAGCGCCTGGGCATCAGCTTGCCGGTGTACGTGGTCATCACCGGCATGGACGAAGTGCCGGGCTTCCAGGAGCTGGCCCGGGCGTTGCCGGAAGAAGCGCGCAAGCAGGTGCTCGGCTGGTCGTCGCCGTACCCGGCGGATGCCGCCTGGCAGTCGCAATGGACCGACGATGCCTTGGACCGCATCATCTACGCGCTGTCCGAGTCCATCGTGCAGATGGGCACTCTGGCCGGGCAATTGAATGGCGACCTGGATGCGTTGCCGACCCGTTTCGAGGCCATGCGCCGCAACCTGCAAATGCTTCTGTGGCCGGTGTTCCAGGGTAATACCCATGGCGAGGCACCGGCCCTGCGCGGGCTGTACTTCACCGGGGCCCAGGCGTTGCCGACAGGGGCCGACGTGCTCAGTGCGCTGGACCAGGCGCCCGTGCAGAACGTCTTCGCCCAAGGCCTGTGGCAGCAGCGCATCAATGCCGAGCGCGGCCTGGCCCGGCCGATTCCGCGCCTGCTGCAGCTGCGCCAGCGCTGGCAGCGGGTGGTGGCGATCAGCGCCGCCGTGGTCGGGGTGATCTGGGCCATCGCCATGGTCTGGGTCTGGCGCGACTCGCTGCGCGATGCCGGCGAGCTGGCGCGACTGTTGCAAAACGCGCAGAACGACTACATCAGCATCAGCGACGACAACCACCGCCAGGAACTGACCCGGCACAACGTGCAGAGCTTCTGGACCGTGCTGGAGCGCGCGCCGCGCTGGCACTTCACTTCGCTGGCCTATCCGACGTCGTGGTTCTCGTCGCTGGACGACGATATGGACCAGGTGCTCCAGCACACCTCCATGAGCCACATGCGCCAGCCGATCCATGACCTGCTGCAGGCCGAGTTGCGTGACGTCCTGGCGATCGCCGAGACCAGCCGCCGCGGGGGCGCCCCTCAAGGTGGCGATCCGGCGCAATGGCCAAGTTACCTCAAGGCCCGTGAACTGGTGCGCAAGGTGCTGCGCCTGGAGCAGGCCGCGAGCCTGTACGCCCAGGCCCAGGCCAACCAGAAGACGCCGCTTGACCAGCTCATCCCGCTGAGCAACCAGACCCTGGACATGAACCTGAATGCCGGGACCTTGCCCAACGAGAAGTTCTACAACCGCCTGCTGGTGAACCAGGGCATCAGCCCGCTCAAGCCGCTGGACCTGTCGATCTATCGGAGCACGCTCCAGGGCAACTTCAACCAGTTGATGGAAAACTGGCTCGGGCACTACTTCCGTACCGACGGCTACGTGGTCTCGGCGGGCTACCTGCGCCTGTACCTGGAGCGTCTGGAGAATGGTGCGGCGCAGAGCCTGACGGAACTGGAGCATATCGATGCGCTGATCGAGGACCTGCAGGATTCCGTCGACCTTACCAATGCCACCTGGAGCCGGGGCAAGGGCCAGGACCTGGTGGCCGGGTACAGCGACCTGCTGGACAAGATCCGCCAAAGCAAGCTGCTCGGCCCGGCAGTGGCCGAGGAAACCGAACGCCTGGCCGAACAGATGCAGTACAGCTTCAAGGAGCAGTGGGTTGCCCAGGGCGTGGCGGGCAAGAGCCTGCTGGTGCAGAGCAGCACCGGGCAACTGGCACTGCAGGATCGCATCGGCCACCTGAAGAGCGCGATCAACCTGCTGCTCAAGCGTGACTTCGTCGCTCGTGCACTGCGCGAGGATTCGGTGCGCGACTCGGAGCAACTGACCCATGTCGACGGCGAGGGCTTGCGTCTGGCGCAGAGCTACTACGACAGCTACAAGCTGTATTCCCATGAGTCCCTTTCGGGCATTCCACCGGCTTACCGCAACGCCTTGCTCAAGACGGCGGAGAACACGGCGGGAGATGCCATGTGGGCCAGCCTCAACCGCAAGACCCCGGAAAGCGAAATGGCTTCCACGCCGACTTTCCAGGTGCGCACCGACCAGGCCCTGGCGGTGCACCGCGCCTTTGTCCAGTTACAGCGTCCGGACCTGGCCAGCGGCTTGCAAAGTGCGCTGAACCAGAGCGCCCTGGCAGACATCTCCCTGGCCATCGACGAGATCGACCAGCAACCGGTGTTCCGTGACCGCGCCGACATCAACCAGTGGGACGGTTCGAAGGAGTTCGGCCTGCGCCTGTTCCGGGCGGTGGATGTGCAGGACCTCAAGGCCAGCCTGGAGCAGCAGTTCGCCGTGATCACCGCGATCACCGAACAGGCAGGGCCGGCCAAGGAGTGGCTGATGACCCAACTGCCGAGCCTCAATCTCACCGAGTCGGAGCTGGTCAACCACTTCAATTCCCTCGGCGAGGAAATGGTCAAGTACAAGGCGCAGAACCCTTCCAGCTCGCCGGCACTGATTACCCAGTTGATCGTTCGCGACTTCAACGACATGGACCAGGGCAGTTGCGTGAAGATCCTCAGCTCTGCCAGTGCACCCCGGGCCACCGGGCAACTGACCCAGCGCTGGGCCAGTCTGCAACAGGCTGCCATGCAGCGTTGCCAGTTCCTCCAGCGCCAGGCGGTGTCTTCGGCGTGGAACGATCTGGCCGGGTATTTCAATCAGTACCTGGCCAACCGGTTCCCGTTCAGCACCGACCTCCATGCGCCGGATGCCGATCCTGCGCGGGTGCAGTATTTCCTCACCCTGACCGACAACCGTCTGGCCGCGGCCCGCGATGGCCTGTCCCTGCTGTCCCTGCGCGAGCGCGCTGCGGCCAGCGAATTCCTCGACCGCATCGCCCTGGCGCGGCCGTGGCTGGGGGCCATGCTGGTGCGCGACAAGGCCGGTTTGTCAGGCATCGACATGGAAGTCACCTGGCGCACCGACCGCGACAGCGAGCGCGGTGCGGACCAGGTGATCGCCTGGACCCTCGGTGCCGGCAACCGCGAGATCGTCTTCCCGGGCGACGAGCAGGTGCTGCACTGGAGCGTCGGCCAGCCGCTGAGCCTGCGCCTGCGCTGGGCTCGCGACGGCACCCAGCGCCCGGTCAACGACCCGGTGCAGCAGCAACTGCATGTCAGCGGCCTGGAAGCCGAGTGGCAATACGAGGGGCCGTGGGCGCTGCTGCGCATGATCGCCGCGCACAGCTCGATGCTGCGCCAGCCGAACGTCGACTACACCGAATTCCCGTTGAGCCTGGCGGTGCCGGTGCATGCCCAGCCTGAGGAAGAGAACCAGACCCTGATGTTCCTGCGCCTGTCGTTGATGAGCCAGGGCGGCAAGGCACCGCTGTCGTTGCCTCCGCTGCCGGTGCAGGCGCCACGTTCACCGTTCGGCTACGCACCGCGCTCCGTGGCCGATGCAGGAGACTACCCATGATTACCCCCGGCTTTTCCGAGCGGGTCAGCCAACTGCTCGAGCCGCTTTGCGGCGAGCAGCCGTGCGGCATCAACCTCACCTATGACGCGGCGTACCACCGTTTGCAGGATCTGCGGCGTGAGGACGACACCAGCCTGCCAACCGGCAAATGGGTGCCGTCGGAAATCAAGCGCGCTGACTGGGGCGGGCTCGAACGCTTGGCCACCCAGCTGTTGCGCGAACGCAGCAAGGACGTGCAGATTGCCGCCTGGCTGGGCGAGGCCTGGCTGCACCGCGAAGGCCTTAACGGTATCGCCGATGCCCTGGCCCTGGTCGGCGGCTTGTGCGAGCGCTACCCCGACGACGTCCATCCGCAACCCGAGGACGGCGACCGTGCATGGCGTGCTTCGCCGCTGATGTGGATGGCGCGGCGCTACGAACAGATCCTGGTCACCCGCTTGCAACTGTTCCCCGAGCCGCCGGCGGACCTGGACGGTTTCTGCCTGTACCAGTGGCAGCAGATGAAAGTACGCCAGGTGCAGATCAACGACAGCAAGCCGGCCAAGACCGCTGCCGAGGCGGCCCAGGCACTGCAGAAGAAAGTGACTGAGCTGGCACGCGCGACCACGGTGAACTGGTGGCTGCAGGGGGTGAAATCGATCCAGACGGCGCAGGCGCAACTGGTCCTGATGGATGGCTGGTGCGACCGTCATCTCCTTGACGAGGCGCCGAGTTTCACCGCGTTGCGCAAAACCTTGCACAACCTGGAGGACCTGCTCAAGGAGTTCATCGCGCTGCATCCGCCACAACTGCTGGCGCCTGAACCTGTCCAGCCACAACCGGAGACTTCTGTACCGATGGATGTTCCTGTCACCGCGCAAAGCCGTGCGCCTTTCGCCGAACCGCGTAGCCGCGACGAGGCCTATCGCCAGTTGCTGGTGATCGCCGATTATCTGGCGCGTACCGAACCGCACAGTCCGGTGCCGTACCTGATCCGGCGGGGGGTAGAGTGGGGGAACAAGCCGTTGCGGGACCTGCTGGCGGAACTGATCGAATCGGACGCGGAAGCGCGGCGGTTGTGGACGTTGCTGGGGGTGTTGTAAACGGCTGGAGGGCCTCATCGCGGGCAACGCCCGCTCCCACAATGACCGCGAGCACCGCCGAACCTTGTGGGAGCGGGCGTTGCCCGCGATGAGGCCCTCAAGACTGGCGTGATGGCCTTGCAGAACCACCGAACGAAGGAATGTCCCATGCTTCAACTCGACTGGCTGGCCCGGCACATGAGTCACAGCGACACCCTGGCCACCTGGCTGCACCGGCAGTTCACCTATGAATTCGAGCAACCGCTGGAGCAGTGGCAACGGGAGTTTGCCGAGGGCCAGCACAATGGTGACTGGCAATCCCTGATCGCGCTGGAGGAAGGCCGTTTGCTGGGTGGTGCCGCACTGGCGCGGGATGATCTGGCGGAGCGTCCCGATCTCGGGCCCTGGCTCGCTTGTGTGTTCGTCACGCCAGAAGCCAGGGGCCGGGGCCTGGCCGAGCAGTTGATCGAAGGTATCTGCGCGCGAGCCCGGGAAACCGGCGTTTGCACCCTGTACCTGCACACCCACGACAAGAGCGCCTACTACGCCAGGCGCGGTTGGACCGTGCTGGAGCGCTTCGAAGCCTGGGGCAAGGAGCAATGGCTGATGTCCCGCGACCTGCAAGGAGGTGCACGATGACCTCGGTAACGCTGCACCTGCTCTGTGGCAAGATCGCTGCCGGCAAGTCGACCCTGGCCCGCAACCTGGTCGCCGAGCATTCGGCGATCCTGCTGGGTGAAGACCAGTGGCTGGCGCGTCTGTACCCTGGCGAGATCAATTCGGTCGCGGACTACGTGAAGTACGCCAAGCGTGTGCATGAGGTTCTCGGTCCGCTGGTGATCGACCTGCTGCGGGCCGGGGTACCGGTGGTCCTCGACTTTCCCGCCAACACCCGCGCCGCCCGCCACTGGTTGCGCGACCTGGCGGAGGCGGCGCAGGTGTCGCATCGCCTGCATTACCTGGATATCGACGACGCTACCTGCCGCGCCCGCCTGCATGCGCGCAATGCCCGTGGCGAACATGAGTTCGCCGCCACGGATGCGGAGTTCGACCTGATCACCCGTTACTTCGAAGCGCCGGTGCAAGACGAGGGGCTGCAGATCGTGCGGCATGGCGGCTGAACCTGATAGGCTCGCCGGCCTCATTGCCGGGCAGGCACTGATCTGGGCAGGCTCGCGGGTCAGCGACTGAAGATCCGCTGTACTCCAAGCGCCACTAACGCCCCACCGGCACAACCGTTGATCCAGCGTTCGATGCGCAGGTACAGCCCGCGCAGACGGGAGGTGCCGAAGACCATGCCCAGCCCCACATGCCAGCCGAACGACAGCACGCCGATCAGCACCACGGTGACCACGTAGAACCACAGTGGCGGGTGGGTCGGGAAAATGGCGGCGAAGGCGCTGGTCCAGAAAGCGGCGCCCTTGGGGTTGGTCACGCAGGTCAGCAGGCCGGTACGGAAGGCAGCCAGGCGCGAGCCGTCCAGTTGCGGCTGTTCTATTGCCAGGCTGCGTGGCGTCGGCTTGAAGGCCGACCAGAGCAGGCGCGCGCCATACCAGACCAGGTAGCTGGCACCGAGCAGGCGCACCGCCGAGGACAGCCAGGGGTGTTGCGAGAGCAGGGTGGCCAGGCCGGCGATCGAGACGATGACCCAGAACACCGAGCCGGTACCGATGCCGAAGGCCACGTAGCGGGCGTCGCGGCGACGCCGGGCCAGGGCCATCTGGCTGAGGATGAAGAAGTTCGGCCCCGGGCTGGCGAGGACTGCCAGGTAGATGCCGGTGATCAGCAGCAGGGAGTAGAGGTAGGTCATGGCGGGACCGGGGGCGGGCAGGGGAAAGAGTTCCATAGTGCCCAAATCCAGCGGCGACATCCATTGGCTCTGTTGTGTTCCTTATGGCCTCATCGCGGGCAACGCCCGCTCCCACAGGGACCGCGTGCACCACGAACCTTGTGGGAGCGGGCGTTGCCCGCGATGAGGCCGGGCCTGGCGACGCAGTCACCAGGCCCGGTACAGGTCAGAACTCCCCGCGCAAGGTCAGCATGTAGTTGCGCGGCTCGCCATACAGGTTGACCCGGTCCAGCCCGTCCGCGGCTACGTAGTACTTGCGGTCTGCGAGGTTCTCCCCGACCAGGCTCAGGGTCCAGTGCTCGTCGAGCGCATAGGCGACCCGCGCATCCCAGATGGCCCGGCCGGCGGCACCATACTTGTCGCCATCCTCGGTCTTGTTCAGGTAGCCCGACTGCGCCTGCACCCCGGCCCCCACGGTCACCCGTTTCCACTCACCCGGCAGGGTGTAGCTGGTGGAAAGCTTGGCCAGGTGCTTCGGTGTTTCAGTGGACAGGGGCTCGCTGCCGGAGCTGGCGGTCAGGTTGTAGGTGTAGCCGCCGAACACCTGCAGCCCCGGCAGCAGCTCGCCGCTGGCCTCGACATCGATGCCCTTGCTGCGCTTGAGCACGCCACTCAGGTAACAGGCATCGCCGGGGTTCTGCGGGCAGATATGGTCTTGATCGGCGTCGTAGTAGGAGGCGTCCTTTTGCTTGATGTAGAACAGCGCCACGGACAGGTTCAGTGCCTTGTCGAACAGCTCGCCCTTGATCCCGGTCTCGTAGTTGGTGCCGATGGCCGGCTTCAGCGGCGAGCCGGTGTAATCCACGTAGTTGCTTTGTGGCATGAAGATGTCGGCATAGCTGGCGTACCACGACCAGTTCTGGCTGAAGTCGTAGATCAGGCCGGCGAAGGGGGTGACCTGGCCGGTTTCCTTCGACTCGTAGTCCGGGGCGTTCTGGAGTTTGTACCTGAAGGCGTAGTCATACCAGCTGACCCGCCCGCCGAGCACCAGGGTCAGGGGCTCGGCCAGCTTCAGCCGGGCGTTGGCGTAGAGGCCATAGCGCTCGTCGTCCAGCCTGTTGTTGGAGGTCCAGGCCGGGCGCTCCGGTTTGGCGATGGCGTGATGATCGGGGTCGAAGACATCGACCGGAACCCGGGGATCCAGCTCGATATCTGCGGTCCGGTCCTTGATCCGCTGGCGCGACCAGTTGGCACCCAGGGTGATCTGGTGTGTCAGGCCGAAAGCCTCGAAGTTGCCATCCACGTGGCTGTCCAGGCCATTGCTGTCGATGCTGACCCGGTGGAACTCGATGCCGCGAAAGGTCGAACCGCTGTTGCTCACCGGGTCCACCGAACCACGGGCAAAGGCGATGGCCTGGTCTATGGTGCCCAGAGAGTGGGTGACCGAGGTGGTGGTGCTCCAATTGTCGTTGAAGCGGTGATTCAGTTCGACGAAGGCCTCGTTCATTTCGCTGTTGTGGCTGTTCCAGTCCTGCACCAGTGCGGTGGAGCGGGGCAGGTCGAGGGACTTGCCGTTGCTGTAGCGCGGCAGGCCGAAGATCGAGTAGCCGTTGATGTCGCCGGTCTGGTGGCGCAGGCTGGCGGTGAGCGTGGTGTCGTCGTTCAGGTCCGCTTCGATCACGCCGTACAGCAAGGGTGTGCGTGATTCGTATTCATCCAGGTAGGAGCGACGGTCTTCATAGGCGGCGACGAAGCGTCCGCGCACCGTGCCGCTGTCGTTCAGTTTGCTGCTGCCGTCGAGGTCGACGCGGTAGTTGTTCCAGGAACCGGCCCGGGCGGTGACGGAAAAGCGCGGCTCAGCGGTGGGCCGTTTGCGCACCAGGTTGACCGCGCCACCCGGGTTGCCGGCGCCCACCAGCAGGCCGCTGGCGCCGCGCAGGACTTCGACGCGGTCGAACACCGCCATGTCCGGCGGCAACCAGCCGGTAACGGTATAGGCCTGCCCCGGCACGCCATCCATCAGGTAGCTTTCCTCGCCCAGCACGAAGCCGCGGGACTGGAACACGTGGGCGCCGTAGTTGCGCTGGCTGAAGGTGATGCCCGGGGTCTTGCTCATGACCTTGTCGAGGCTGTTGAGGTTCTTGTCGTCCATCAACTGGCGGGTCATCACCGTCACCGATTGCGGGGTCTCGCGCAGGGTCTGGGCGGACTTGCCGATGCTCACGCCCCCGGTGGCGTAGGAGCGGGTGCCATCGGTGGTGGTACCGAGGCCGGCGGCATTCACGCTGGTGGCGCCCAGCTCGACGGCACCCTCGTCACTGCGCGGCAGCAGCACGTAATCGCCGTTGCTGCTACGCAGCACCTGCAAGTCATTGCCGCGCAGCAGACGGGCGAAGCCTTCCTCGACCGAGTAGCTGCCCTTCAGGCCGGGGCTGCTCTTGTCCTGGGTCAGGCGCGCATCGAACGACAGCACCACCCCGGCATCGCTGGCGAAGCGGCTGAGCACCGCGCCCAGCGGGCCGGCGGCGATGGTGTAGCTGCGCTGGGCTTCCCCGGCACGGGCCTGGCCGGTGGCGCTCAGTGGCTGGATCAAGCCGACCTGCAGGCCCAGCGCGGCGCCGAGCAGGGCGATGACCAGGGGTTTTCGGGGAAAGGCGTGGCGTTGCATGAACAGCTCCTTCAAGTGCAATGACGGCGATTTGAAGGAGGGGTCGAACGAGCGGCTCAAATCGACAAATGAAAATGAAAATATTTTTCAGCTCGGCTCAGGCGCGTCCGCGAACCCGTACCCAGTAGCGGGTGCGGAAGTCGACGCGCACCGGCAGGACCCGGGCGATGGCGGCCAGGGCGCGGTCGCTGTCATCCAGCGGGAAGGCCCCGGACAGGCGCAGCGCCGCGACTTCGTCGGCGCACTGGATGAAGCCCGGACGATAGCGCTGCAGCTCGGCGAGGGTGCGGTCCAGGCGCCAGCCGTCGATCACCAGGCGGCCGTTGCTCCACTCGGACTGGTTCGAGTCGAGGGGCTGCGGAGCCGGCAACGGACCGTCGCCGAAGCTCAGGCCCATGCCGGCGTCCACTCGCACTTCAGGCATGTCCGGGCGGTTGCGTACCGCGACCGCGTGTTCCAGCACTGCCAGTTCGGTGTGGTCGGCTTCCTGGCGCACGTCGAAGCGGGTACCGAGGGCGCGCATCTGGCCATGTCGGCTGCGCACGCTGAGGGGGCGCGGGTCCTTGCCGGTGGTCAGGAGGATTTCCCCGGCACGCAGGATGATCAGGCGCTGGTCGGCGCTGAAGCGGATGTCCACGGCGCTGGCGGTGTTGAGGATCAGCTCGCTGCCGTCCGCCAGCACCAGGCGCCGGCGTTCGCCGATGGCGGTACGGGCGTCGGCCAGCCACAGCGGCGTCTGGCGGTAGCCGGTCCAGGCCAGACCGGAGACGCCGAGGCCAAGGACCAGGCCCTTGAGCAAGGTACGGCGCCCGGGGTGGCCGAGGTCGCTGGCCAGGGTGCCGCGGGCCAGGGCCGGCGAGACACCGCGCAGCTCGCTCTGCAAAGCTTCGAGGCGCTGCCAGGCCCACGGGTGCAGAGCGTCCTGTTGCAACCAGGCCTGCCACTGGCCCTGGGTGCGCGGGCATTGCGGATCGGCGCCGAGCCGTGCGTACCAGCGGGCCGCCTCGCGCAGGGCCTGGCGTTGACTGTCGGCGTTCACCGTTCGGCATCCAGGGCGAACAACAGGCACTGTTCGGTGGCGCGGGCGATGTACTTGGTTACCGAACTGACGGAGACGCCGAGACGGTGGGCGATCTCGCTGTAGGGCAGGCCCTCCAGTTGGGCGAAGAAGAAGGCCTGGCGCACCTTGTGGTCGAGGCCGTCGAGCATGGCGTCCAGGTGCAGCAGCGTTTCCAGCATCAGCAGGCGTTCTTCGGGAGAAGACGCCAGCAGTTCCGGTTCGTGGGCCAGGGCCTGCAGGTAGGCCTGTTCAAGGCTACGCCGGCGCAGGTGATCGACCATCACCCGCTTGGCCACGGTGGCGAGGAAATTGCGCGGCTCGCGCAGCGGGTGGGCGACAGTGCTGGTGAGCAGGCGCAGGAAGGTGTCGTGGGTGAGGTCGGCGGCGCGGTCGCCGTCTCCCAGGCGCCGACGCAACCAGCCGCGCAGCCAGAGACTGTGGTCGCGGTAGAGCTCACCGAGGGTGTCCTGGGTGGATGAGGGCGGTAGCACAGAGGACACCCGGATCTCCTGACAATCGGATGCAATTAAGAATTGCTCGCAATCATAATGGGGTTCGGGGGGAAAGCAAAGCCTCGCTCCAGCGGTTGACCGAGATCCCTGCGGGAGCTGGCAAGCCAGCTCCCGCAGGGTCATGCAGTGTTCTCAGGTGAGGATTTCACTACCAGCCATACCGCCGGGTAAACCAGCCCTTCATTGCCTGTACCACCCCCACATACCCCACCAGGATCGCCACCAGGAATGGGAAGTACGTCCACGGCAACGCCTGCAGCTTGAAGTATCCTGCCAGCGGCGACATTGGCAGCAACAGCCCGATGGCCACGATCACAGCGGTCATCGCCATCAGCGGCCAGGCTGCGCGGCTGTGCACGAAGGGCAGCTTGCGGGTGCGGATCAGGTGCACCACCAGGGTCTGCGACAGCAGCCCTTCGACGAACCAGCCGGACTGGAACAGGGTCTGGTGTTCCGGCGTATTGGCAGCGAACACGAACCACATCAGCGCATAGGTGAGGATGTCGAAGATCGAGCTCAGCGGCCCGAAGAACAACATGAAGCGCCCGATATCCTCGGCATTCCAGCGTTGCGGTTTGCTCAGTTGCTCGGCGTCGACGTTGTCGAACGGAATCGCGGTCTGTGATACGTCGTACAGCAGGTTCTGCACCAGCAGGTGCAGCGGCAGCATCGGCAGGAACGGCAGGAAAGCGCTGGCCACCAGCACGCTGAAGACATTGCCGAAGTTGGAGCTGGCGGTCATCTTGATGTACTTGAGCATGTTGGCGAAGGTCTTGCGGCCTTCGACCACGCCTTCTTCCAGGACCATCAGGCTCTTCTCCAGGAGAATGATGTCCGCCGCTTCCTTGGCGATGTCCACCGCCGAATCCACCGAGATCCCCACGTCCGCCGCACGCAGCGCCGGGGCGTCGTTGATGCCGTCGCCCATGAAACCGACCACATGTCCGCGCTGGCGCAGCAGGCGCACGATGCGTTCCTTGTGCGCCGGGGTGAGGCGGGCGAACAGGTTGCATTCGGCGGCGCGCTCGCTCAGCTGAGGGTCGCTCAGGGCATCGATATCGCTGCCCAGCAGCAGGCCTTTCAGCGACAGACCGACTTCACGGCAGACGCGCCGGGTGACGCGCTCGTTGTCACCGGTCAGCACCTTCACGTCCACGCCCTGGCTGGCCAGCGCGCGCAGGGCCGCGGCGGTGGTGTCGCGGGGCGGGTCGAGGAAGGCGATGTAGCCGGTCAGCAGCAGGTCGCTTTCATCGGTCACCTGGTACTGCTCGCGCGCCGCCGGCAGTTGCTTGATCGCCACGGCGACCACCCGCAGGCCCTCGTCGTTGAGGCTGGCGGTGTGCTTGCGGATACGCTCCAGCAGTGTGGCGTCGAGCACTACGTCCTGATTGCCGATGCGCACGCGGCTGCACACCGACAGCACCTCCTCCAGCGCGCCCTTGCAGATCAGCCGATGGCCGTCGCCACGCTCGCCGACCACCACCGACATGCGCCGGCGCTGGAAGTCGAACGGGATCTCGTCGACCTTGGCGAAGTGCTCGCCGAGACGGGCCATGCGCCCGGCATCGGCGTGTTCCAGCACCGCAACGTCGAGCAGGTTCTTCAGACCGGTCTGATAGTGGCTGTTGAGCCAGGCGTCGTCGAGCACGGCGTCACACGGGGTGCCGAGCACATCGGTATGCCGTTCCAGGACGATGCGGTCCTGGGTCAGGGTGCCGGTCTTGTCGGTGCACAGCACGTCCATGGCGCCGAAGTTCTGGATGGCGTCCAGGCGTTTGACGATGACTTTCTTGCGCGACAACACCACCGCGCCCTTGGCCAGGGTCGAGGTGACGATCATCGGCAGCATTTCCGGGGTCAGGCCGACGGCGATGGACAGGGCGAACAGCGACGCCTCCAGCCAGTCGCCCTTGGTGATGCCATTGAGCAGCAGTACCAGCGGCGCCATCACCAGCATGAAGCGGATCAGCAGCCAGCTGACCTTGTTCACCCCTTGCTGGAACGCGGTAGGTTCGCGGTCACTGCTCAGCACCCGCTCCGCCAGGTTGCCGAAATAGGTGTGCTGGCCGGTGCCGACCACCAGTGCGCGGGCGCTGCCGCTGACCACATTGGTGCCCATGAAGCACAGGTTGTCACGCTCCAGCGGGCTGCCGGCAGCGCCGCGGTGGGGTTGGGCGAACTTCTCCAGCGGCAGCGACTCGCCGGTGATCGCCGCCTGGCTGACGAACAGGTCCTTGGCTTCCAGCACGCGCAGGTCGGCGGGAATCATGTCGCCGGCGGAGAGCAGCACCATGTCGCCGGGTACCAGGTCGCGGAAGGGGATTTCCACCGCGCCACGCCGGTCGGCACCGGGCACGCCAGGACGCAGCACGCTGGCGGTGTTGGCCACCAGGGTTTTCAGGCGTTCGGCGGCGCGGTTCGAGCGCGACTCCTGGACGAAGCGCAGAAGGGTCGAGATCAGCACCATGCTGCCGATCACGGCAGCGGCCTTGACGTCCTCGGTGATCCACGACACCACGGCGAGCAGGGTCAGCAACAGGTTGAAGGGATTGCGGTAGCACCACCACAGGTGGCGCAGTGGCGAGACGGGCTTTTCCTGGTCGACCACATTCGCCCCGACCTCGGCGCGGATGGCGTCCACGCGGGCGTCGTCGAGGCCTTCGGCACGGCTGCCGAAATGCTCGAAGAGGGCGTTGCTGTCGAGTTCCGCGACATGCGCCAGCTGGCGCACGAAGTCCGGTGGCAGGTGCCCGCGGGCCTGGCCGTTGCGCAGCAGTTCAAGGATCGCCTGGCGGCGGAAGTGGCGGCTCAGGCCATGGTCGAACAGGGCCAGCAAGCGCTGGCTGAAGGTTTTGAAGAGCATGATGCACTCCTGGGCGGCCGCGTCAGTGCAACCACCAAAAGGGTTTTGCGCAGCGCAGGGTGCGCGCTGCCGCCGGTCTGGCCGGGCGACAGCGCGAGGGAAACTCGCTAGCGGCCGCCCGGCCGGGGTCTGGGTGTTACGGGACTGGGGTCGGGATTCATGGCCGGGCTCCGGATACTCCTGTCGGGTGGGTGGGATGGTCGCTTCAGTCAGCGGCCAGTTCGAAGACTTGCCAGCGCACCGAGCTGACACCTTTTTCCAGGCTGATGCGGCTGACCAGGCGTTCCAGCTGGCTGCTGGCGTCGTGATTACCGAGCAGTTCGGCGCGCACTTCCAGCTTCACCGGGTTGGCCTGGTCCTCGCTGTGCAGCGACTGCAGGCGCAGGCTGGCGCCGTCGAAGCTGTGCAGCATCAGGCTGCGCACCTGGATTTCATCCTCGGCGCGGCAGACGATCTCGACGCTGTAGCGTTGTTCGGATTCGTTGGCTGGCACCACGTCCTGATGATTCAGACGCTGGGCGATATCGCGCAGCAGGATGTTGGCGCAGAGCACCACCAGGCTGCCGAGGGCGGCCTCCAGCAGCAGGCCCATGCTGCACAGCACGCCGATGGCAGCGGTGCACCACAGGGTGGCGGCGGTGTTGAGGCCGCGCACGTTGAGGCCGTCGCGCATGATCACGCCACCGCCGAGGAAACCGATACCGGAGACTACGTAGGCGGCGATGCGCGAGGCGTCGCTGGCCAGGCCCGGTACGCTTTGGGTCATCAGTACGAAGAGGCAGGCGCCGGTGCTGACCAGGGCGTTGGTGCGAAGACCCGTGAGGCGCTGACGCAGTTGCCGTTCGGCGCCGATCAGGGCACCGAGGACGAGGGCTGCGGCGGCGCGCAGCAGAAAGACTTTCCAATCCATGATTCACCTCTTTCTCCGGCCAGGGGCCGGCGTTTACGCAGGTCTTCGACCGGCGCGAATTCGGGTTATGGATGGCGAAAGGTCACCGGGCGTCGCCGGGCCGCGCACGTGCGGCCAGGGGAGGCGGGGAGGGAGAATGGGGATGCGTCATCCCGGACGGGATGCGGATCGCCACTGTCCGCTGTGATCAGCGAGACAGTGGCAGGAGAAAGGCTGCCGGACGTGCTCGCTGTTCAGACCTGTCGCAATCGACTGGGACAACTGTCCAAGGCAGGACTCCTGTGTGATGAGAAATTGCGGCGCACCATACGCCCGCGATCGTGACCGGTCAAGCGCTTCGCTTCACCTTTCACAGGCTCAGTGTAGAGCCGCCGCGCGGGCTGTGAAGGGCGGCTTCGATGAAAGATTCGACATGTTCGCGAGGCGGGGCGGATCAGTCCTGCTTGCCGAGCATGTAGCGGTCGAAGTTGGCGATGTGATCGTCGAGGTTGTCTTCCAGCATCATGCGGTACTGCTCGCTGAAGTACTTGAGCAATTCCTCGCGCGCTGCGGCCATCTCGGCGGCGGACTTGAAGCTGCGCGCGCTCATCCAGGCGTTGAAGCGGCTGGCGCCGAAGGTCATCGAGGCGCTGACCTTGCCCAGGTCCTGGAGGCTTTCGATCTGCTGGTTGGCCAGGTTGATATGGGCGTCGGCGCGGTCGTAGAAGGTGTCGTCGGTGGCTTGGGACATGGAGGCAGGCCTTGGGGCGTGTGGATCAGGCCGGCGATTGGAGCACGTTTGCACCATCGGCGCCATGCGCCCTGTAGCGGTAGTCCGCGGGCTCGAAACGCTCGTGGCTGTCCATCCTCACGTTGCGCAGGTGCCGGGTTTCCATCAGGGACGCATACAACGGATTCGCCGCGTAGCCGATGAGGATGGAACGCCGTGGCGCACCGGACGGGTTGTGGCTGCCGCCGTGGATCAGGTCGGCGTCGAAGACCAGGATGTCGCCCGCCGAGCCCGACAGTTGGATGACGCCCGATTCGTCGTCGAAATCCACAGGCGCCGCCCCGGGGGCCGGGCGATGGCTGGCGGGGACCAGGCGGGTCGCGCCGTTGGCCGGGCCGTAGTCATCGAAGAAGGCCATGGCCAGCGCCAGGTCGCCCGGGCGCTGCAGGTACAGGTCGCGGTGCAGCTTCTGGTGGCCGCCACCGGCGCGGGGTGCGCGGCCCTCGACCTGGGACAGGAAGAAACCCTCGCCGATCAGTTCGCCCACCGCCGCCAGCACGGCCGGCAGGCGACACACCGCCTGGACCCGGGCATCGGTATCCAGCAGCGAATGCAGCCAGCCCGGGCCACGGGGCACCGGCCATTGGTCGGACGGCACGGCCCCGGCGTCGAAGGTCTGGCGCAGGTCGTCCAGCCACCCGCCAGGGATCACCTGGCGCAGCAGCACGTAGCCGTCGTGGTGGAGTCGTTCGGTCGGGGTCATGGTTTTCGCAGTCCTTGCCTTGGGCGTCTTGGCGCGCCGGCAGAGCGTAGCGCCGGGCATTTTGCGATGTCAATTTGATGTCTTTGCCGCAGCGGGCTGGGTGATGGCAGTTTGCCGTTTGGCGCAGTAAGCTAGCGTTTCGACCTGTGCCGGCAGCAGCCAGGCGGGCGTGTCAGGGGAGGACGGCAGGATGCTGGTGATACGTGACGAACAGATGGCCGCGCTGGCCGAGGAGGGCCGCAGGGCCTTTCCGGCACACCTGGTGGCCCACGGGCTGAAGCACTTTCCGGCGCAGTTCGAAGGCCTGCCGATGCCCGCCATGCTGGCGCTGGCGCAGCGCATCGTCGAGCGCGCGGAGCGCTACCAGCTGTGTACCGAGCGGGACGTGGGCAAGTACTTCAACCTGGCCTGCGTTTTCGGCCAGGCGTTCGACGCCGATCCGGCGCTGCCTTGGGCCGCGGCGATCCTCGGCGACGCGAGACTCGGCCCGACCCTGAAGATCAACCGCCTGTACCTCGCCGCTGCGGATCACGAAGGCGAGGGGCGCGGGCTGCACGCCGGGATCGAGGAGGCACGCCATGACTGACCCGGACAATGGCTGCCCGGCCCTGCAGCGCAGCGGCGATGACGCGGACAGCCGTTTCCGCGCGCAGTCGCCCAGCGAGCCGGTGGTGGCCTGCACGCAGCGCACCTGGGTGGAGATCAGCCTGGTGGATGCCGATGGCAAGCCGGTGCCCAACGAGCCCTATCGCCTGGAGTTTCCGGACGGCACGGTGCTGGAAGGCCAACTCGACGAAAACGGCCTGGCCGGGGTGGACGGCATCGATCCGGCCACCGAGGGCAAGCTGACCTTCCCGCGCCTGCTCCAGGCGGCCGCTTCGTTGAAGAGTTGAGGGTGCCATGGCCTATGTGGTGAATGCCCAGGCGGGCGACACGCTGTGTTCGATTGCCCGGGCCAATGGCTACAGCAATTGCGGTACGGTGCGCTCCCATGCGGCCAACGCCGGGTTGCTGGCCCGGCCCCTGGTGGTGGGTGACCAGGTGACCATCCCCGGATTCCGGGATACCTGGTTTTACGGCAAGGTCGCCACGGGGAGGCGCTGGACGGTCGTCTGGTACAACCCTCCCGTCGCCCCGGTGGCCGCGACCATCCAGCTGGTGCGCAAGACCGCCGCCGCGCCTGCTATCGCTGCCGCGCTGGTGGATATCGGCATCAGCCGCTTCGTCCCCAATGCGATCACACCGGCCGGCGTGAACGACTGGTGCGATCACACCGTGCTCGATTTCGACGGTCCCTCCAACGGCGATCCCTGCACCTTCAGTATCGAAGTCAATGACCCGGCGGCTACCGCCGGCACCGTTTCGGTCTATCTCGAAGCCTTGCAACCCTTGTATCCGGCACCCCTCGCGCACCAGCGATTCGCCCCGGGCGCGAGGCGCGACGAGCGTACCCTGTGGGTCACTGCGCAGCACCTGGGGGCGTTGCCCGCCGGCCGCTTCTGGTCGTGCGAGCTGCGCCTGGTGACCTGGCCGTTCGACAAGGCGCTGCGCGCCCAACAGACCCTGCTGGTCAGCGACCTGCATGACTCCCAGGGCATGGATATCGAGATCCTCGACCAGAACATCCGCGCGGTCTATGAGGATGCCTCCTGCCCGAACGCCCCAGGTTCACGCTGTATCAAGGCCTGGCATGAAATCCCCTTGCGCCGGGGCCGAAGCGTCACCCTGGATGGGTTCATCATGAGGTTGGCCGCCGATGGCACGAACCAGGACAACGGGGTGGTGTCCCACGACGCCTACCGGCAGCGCGTGCGGGTCAACTGTCGACGGGTGTTTGCCCAGGAAGAACTCAGCTTCACCTTCGGCGACCTGCGCACCATCGACCCGCCTTCGGACATGCTGGTGGTCGCCGAAGCCGACGATGACCGGGCGAATGGTGCCAATGCCCGTGGCAACAATGGCCAGGGACAGCAAGGCCAGATCGGCTTTACCTTGACCTACACGCCGTTCGCGGGGGTTGCCCAGGCGCATGTCATCGGCCCGCTCGACATCCCTGCCGGCAACACCCCCGTGCAAACGGCGGCGCTGCTGGTACAGGCACTGACGGTGCCGCCGCGGGCCAACATCACGGCGCTCGCCATGCCGAATCCGCCGGACGCCGGGACTGTCCAGGGCAGTGTCGACATCATGATCACGGCGGCCAATGGCACGGCGCGTATCACCGGCCTGACGGCGGATGAGCAACAGGATGCCGACCAGAAGGTGCAAAACGTACACTTCGATACCAATTGGCTCGTCAGCGACCAGGATGCCTTGTCCCTGCGTAAGGCCGGGTCGCCGACGCGCCGGCAACTGTTCAAGTCGCAGCCGACCAATCCCCAGCACATCAGTATTTTCGTGGTCAGGCAGGGCCATGGCGGCCTGACCGCCATGGCCCTGCACCCATTGGCAGTGCGGGGATTGGGCACCGATCCTGCCGTGTGCAATTGCCTGACGATGAACTACGGCTTCATGGACGACGATCTTGCCTTCGGACTCCTGACCCTGCCCCACGAACTCGGGCATGCGCTGAGCGATGCGGATCACTTGCCGAGGAATCTCGAAATCAGATCGCTGATGGTTGCCGGACTTTCACAAAACCCTGACGGCACTGGCAACTTCCGCATCTCCGGGCCCGGCTATGCCCCTCACCCCTACCAGCTCGTCGGCGATAACGTGTTGCGGCTGGCCAGGGCAGCGACCTGGGTCGAGCCCGTGCCTGCGGCACTCGATCTGATCGAGTACAACACCACCATGCACGACCTCATTGCCGCCAACGGTAGCATCCTGTTCACTCCGCGCTGAAGTCCGCGTCGGGAGGGAAACCCGGTTTCCGCAGGAATGAAAACGCCCGATGACGGGCATCGGGCGTTCGGTTGTCGCCGGCGTTGGGCGCGTGTTACCCGGAGTGTGCCTGTGCCCTGATGCCTTGCAGCAGCGACGCCACCACCGCCTCCGAGATCTCCAGCGAATGCTGGGTGGCCCAGAGCAGTCCGGCGAAGCGCCGGTCCACCATTTCGCAGGCCTGGGCATTGGTTTCGAAGGCCGCCTTGAGGGTCATCGCCAGATGCACCAGTGCATCCTCGACAGGGGTGTCGGCGCAGACGGCGAACAGCGGCGCATGGGCGTCGTTGCAGGTGCCGAAGTGGGTGTGGGCGGTCTTGATGGAGGAAGGTTCAAGGGACTTGCTCATCGCTCACCCCCTCTCGGGGTGTCCGGCATTCTCAGCAGCGTGGCCGTCGCCGATCAAGCCTGAGCAATACAATCAGGGCTGGCTTTATTGTTGCATTTGCAATTAGATTGTTTTCTCCCAGGCCACTCAAGGGCCTTATAGGCATCGGTATTTACACATCTTCTGGCAAGAGTTGTTCGCCAGGAAAGTCGCGTAAATCTAAGGCAATACGGTCGGTGTGTGCGGATTCACCGGAACGCCGCGATTGGGCGCGAAGCGGCCATGAAACCTGAGTCCGCAGTGTGTCAGGCAGACTCGGGACTCAGGTGTTACGGCGGCTGTGCCGCCGATCGCGTCGTTTCAGGTTCATGCGACTTCCTGACGGATCGAAGATGTGTAGATACCCATGCCCCACAGGAGACGACAGCAATGGACACCCTGCACCTGCAACGCACGCCACGCACCGGACGCGCCGCCTCTGCCTGCCTGCACGGCATCGAGCAGGCAGGCGGCACGCGACAGACGCCGCTGCTGGCGATGCGCGAGCTGATCGGGGCCCTTCAGCGCGACCCCGCCAGCAAGGACCAGTTCTGGCTGATCGACGACCGTGCCGAGCGCGATCAGGCCACCACCGCGATCAGCGCCTGGCCACTGTGGTTCAGCGAGCACGCCCGCGAGGACGAGCGCCCGCTGTTCTACCTGACTCGTTCACGCACCTCGGCGCACCTGTCGATGCTGGCCGCACAGACGGCGGAGCGCGGCATCATCCTCAACGATATCGAGTCCTCGCCGTCGCGCTGGGCCAAAGGCGCGCATCCGTGGTTGCCGTTGTGGCTGGCGGCCAATCGGCGTTGCCTGCCGTTCGATCCGGCCTGCGCCGAGGAGGCCCGGGCGATCGTGGGCGGGGCACTGCGCGAGTTCTATCAGGAAGGCCGGCCAGGCTTCTGCTATCTGACCCTGCACGATGCTCCCGGCGAACCCCTCGATTGCGCGCGTGAGCAGGCTTGGCTTGGCATGTATCGAGTATCAGGACCGAGTGCTGGCATGGCACAGGTGCGCTTGCTGGGCGCAGGACGAATGCTCGAAGAAGTCCGCGCCGCCGCCGTCCAGCTCAAGCGCGGCTGGGGAATCGACAGTGAAGTATGGAGTTGCCCCAGCTACACCCGCTTGGCCCGGGACGCCGCAGTGGTCCGGCGCTGGAATCGCAATCCGCGCCACGTTCCTCGTCGCGCCCACCTGCACGACTGCCTGGCAGGCAGCCAGGCGCCGGTGATCGCGGTGACCGGTTACGCCGAGTTCGTCGCCGCGCAACTGGCCGCACAGGTCGAGGCACCATTCATCTCGTTGGGCGCCGACAGCCTTGCGCCGGGCCAGCGCCTGGAGCGCAACTGGATCGCCTACAGCGCCCTGCAGGCCCTGGTGGCGCAAGGCAGCCTCGCCACTGCCGACCTGCGCGAGGCGCTACGCCGCTACGGTTTTTCCTGATCGCCGAGACGGGCATTGCAGGCGGCGCCTTCCAGGGCGCTGGCGAAGGCGCGTTGCTGCGCCTCGTCGAACTCGGCAAGGAACAGCTCGTCGACAGCTTGCTTGTACACCGTCCACATGCGCTTGCGCAGCATGCGGCCCTCATCGGTGATCCGGGCAATGGCGCCGCGGCCATCGCCCTGCGCCTTGAGCCGTTGCACCAGGCCGTCCTTCTCCAGGCGATCCACCAGACGGGTGAGGTTGTAGCGCTCGATCGCCATGACATCGGCCAGCTCATGCATGCGCCGTGCACCGTCGATGCCGCTTTCGATGCCCCACAGGGCGTCGTACCAGGCATAGGGTGGTAGCTCCTGTTCGGCAAGGCGCCGCTCGATCTCGCGGATCAGGCAGCGGTGGGCGCGGACGAAGCTGAACCAGAGGTCGGGCGCAGGTTGGGTCATGCAGTCTCCAAGGGGTTATGTGATTGCATTTGCAATCAAGTGCGAAATGAGAGGATATTGTTGCAGCTGCAATCATATCCGTCCGGCCGTGGCATTACAGCGCGGCGGCGCCTTTCACACAAGGAGTCCTTCACCTATGAGCCCGCATTCCCTACTGCAAGACGCTGACCCGCAGGAAACCCGCGAGTGGCTGGATTCGATCGCCTCGGTGGTCGAGGTCGAAGGGCGTCCGCGTGCGCATTTCCTTATCGACCAGTTGCTGGATTTCGACGTGTCACTGCATGGCGACTTGCACGGGCGCATCACCACGCCCTATATCAACAGCATCGTGCCGGAGCGGGAGCTGCACTATCCGGGCGATCTTGAGGTCGAGAAACGCCTGAACGCCTATATCCGCTGGAACGCCCTGGCCATGGTCCTGCGCGCTGGCAAGCACTCCGGGGTCGGCGGCCATATCGCCACCTACGCCTCGGCGGCGGTGCTGTATGACGTGGGCTTCGATCACTTCTTCCGGGGTCGCACCGAGGACTTCGCCGGCGACCTGGTGTACATCCAGGGCCACTCGGCACCGGGCATCTATGGCCGGGCCTTCGTCGAGGGGCGGCTGAGCGAGGAACAGCTGGACAACTTCCGCCGCGAGACCGACCGCGACGGTATTTCTTCCTACCCGCATCCGCGGCTGATGCCCGACTTCTGGCAGTTCCCCACGGTGTCCATGGGCCTGGGGCCAATCACCGCCGCCTACCAGGCGCGTTTCATGCGCTACCTGGAAGACCGTGGCCTCAAGCAGCACCAGGGGCGCAAGGTCTGGGCCTTCCTCGGCGATGGCGAGATGGACCAGCCGGAATCCCTGGCGGCGATTTCCCTGGCCGGGCGCGAACGCCTCGACAACCTGATCTTCGTGGTCAACTGCAACCTGCAGCGCCTCGACGGTCCGGTGCGCGGCAACGGCAAGGTCATCCAGGAGTTCGAAGCGCTGTACCGCGCGGCAGGCTGGAACGTGATCAAGGTGGTCTGGGGCAGCGGCTGGGACGCGCTGCTGGCCAAGGATGCCAGCGGCCTGCTGCGCCAGCGCATGATGGAATGCGTGGATGGCGAGTATCAGGCCTACAAGGCACAGGATGGCGCCTATGTGCGCGAGCATTTCTTCGGCAAGTACCCCGAACTGCTGGAGCTGGTCAGCGACATGAGCGACGAGCAGATCTGGAAACTCACCCGCGGTGGTCATGATCCGCTCAAGGTGTTCAACGCCTATGCCAGTGCGATGCGCCAGGAAGGCCGGCCGACGGTGATCCTGGCCAAGACGGTGAAGGGCTTCGGCATGGGCGAGGCGGGCGAGGCGCAGAACATCAACCACCAGTTGAAGAAAATGGGCGATGCGGCGGTCAAGGCCTTCCGCGATCGCTTCGGTCTGGAGCTGAGCGACGAACAACTGGGCGACCTGCCGTACCTGCGGCCGGCCGC
Source organism: Pseudomonas sp. Con_6 (assembly GCF_059379395.1). Lineage (NCBI taxonomy): Bacteria > Pseudomonadati > Pseudomonadota > Gammaproteobacteria > Pseudomonadales > Pseudomonadaceae > Pseudomonas > Pseudomonas sp. Con_6. The sequence goes on from NZ_CM182011.1 coordinate 3,067,357, forward strand.
CGACAGCGCCGAGGCGCGCTACCTGGCCGCCCGCCGAGCAGCACTGGGCGGGCAGGTGCCGGCGCGGCAGGCGCGGGTGGAGTCGCTGGCGGTGCCGTCCCTGGCGTCACTGGAAAGCCACCTCAAGGGCACCGGTGACCGGGCGATTTCCACCACCATGGCCTTTGTCCGCCTGCTCAGCGCATTGCTCAAGGATCCGCAGATCGGGCGTCAGGTGGTGCCGATCGTCCCCGATGAATCGCGCACCTTCGGCATGGAAGGGATGTTCCGCCAGATCGGCATCCATTCCCACGTCGGCCAGCTGTACACGCCGCAGGATGCCGGGACGCTGTCGTATTACAAGGAAAGCGTCGACGGCCAGATCCTCCAGGAAGGGCTGAACGAGTCCGGGGCGACGTCCTCGTGGATCGCCGCCAGCACGGCCTATGCCAACCACGGCGTGATGATGCTGCCGTTCTACATCTTCTACTCGATGTTCGGTTTTCAGCGTGTCGGCGACCTGCTCTGGGCGGCGGGCGATGCCCGGGCCCGGGGCTTCTTGCTGGGAGCTACCTCGGGCAGAACCACGCTGATGGGCGAGGGGCTGCAGCATGACGACGGCCACAGCCATGTGCTGGCGGCCACGGTGCCGTGCTGTGTCGCCTACGACCCGACCTATGCCTACGAGCTGACGGTGATCGTCCAGGACGGCATGCGTCGCATGTATGGCGAGCAGGAGGACATCTACTACTACATCACCGTGCTCAACGAGAACTACCCGCACCCGGACATGCCGGAAGGCGTGGAGCAGGGGATTCTCAAGGGGCTGTATCGCCTGCCGATCGACAAGCCGGGGCAGGGTGAGCGGCATGTGCAGTTACTCGGCAGTGGCGCGATCCTGCCGGAAGTGATCGCGGCGGCCGACATCCTCGAACGGGACTATGGCGTGAGCAGCGGGGTGTGGAGCGCCACCAGCCTGACCGAGTTGCGCCGCGAGGCACAGGCGGTGCAGCGCTGGAACCTGCTGCATCCGTTGGAGGCGCCGCGGGTGCCGTACGTGCACCAGGTACTGGAAGGGCATGCCGGGCCGGTGGTGGTGGCGACGGACTACATGAAGGTGCATGCCGAGCAGATCCTGCCGTGGCTGACGGATCGGCGTTTCGTTGCGCTGGGCACCGACGGCTTTGGCCAGTCTGACACCCGGGAGGCGCTGCGCCGGCATTTCGAAGTGGACCGGCAGTTCATCGTACTGGCGGCGCTCAAGGCGCTGGCCGATGACGGGGTGTTCGAGCGGGCGGTGCTGGAAGAGGCGCTGATGGCGTTGGGTATCGATACGGATAAAGCTGACCCGGCGCGAGTTTGAAAGAGGATCCTGGTTGTTCTTGCTGGCCTCATCGCGGGCAACGCCCGCTCCCACAGGTTTTGCGTCGGGCCAGGACTTATTGGCCTGGCCGCGATGGGGTCAGCGCCGGATCCCGCTCGGGTCAGCCTGCAGCAACCACTCACTGCGCTTGCTGCTCAGTTGGCTTTCCAGGATCGACACCCCGCGCTCGCGCAACGAAGTCCGTTCACGCTGGAACGCTCCATCGATCAGCCCCAGCAGATTGCGACTCTGCGCCGTCGAGCGCGGCGTGTTCACGTCATCGCTCAGCACGCCATCGACGTAGGTACGTACCCGTTCGTTCTGGCTGGCCTGCTGGCTGGCGCTGGCTTCCACCAGTTTGTTGTCCTTGTTGAAGGCCAGGCGCGTGCTGCTGCTCGCCCGGTCGTCGATCTCGTGGTAGCGGTAGTTCTGCGACTTGAAGTCGGTGCCGAGTGCCAAAGGCACCAGCGGGTTGAGGCCTTCATGCCAGGCGGCGCTCAGGTGCGACTGCTGGTCCTGCTGCACCGAGCGGGTCGACTGGGCCGTGCCGCTGACCTTGGTCGACTGCGAGACTTCATAGTCGAAGCGATCGGTCTCCGCCGGCAGCAGCGGATTGACCGACTGCTCGGCCTTGCCGACCTTGGCGGTGAAGTCGGCCAGGCCGCTGAGCAGCACCCGGTCGTTGCCCTTCAGCACCGTGCCGCCGGTGGTGGCGCGGTCGTCGTCGGCACCGTTGAGCTGGACGAAGGCGTCCTTGAACAGCCCCATCAGGTCCTTGTCGCCCTTGCCCCGTGCCTGCGCGGCATCGAACTGGTCCAGGTAGTTGCTTACCGCCGCCTGGCGCTGGCTGGCATTGCCGAGTAGCGAGGCATCGCGGGTATCGAGGTTGAGCTCCAGGTTGCCGGACGGGCCGCTGAGGCTCAGGGAGCGCGCGCTGGCGCTGATGTCCAGGGCGAAGGTCTGCTGCTCGCCGCTGGCGGTCTTCAGGTTGGCATCCAGCTTCAGCGAACTGAACAGCGCCGGGTCGGGCTTGACCAGTTCGCCGAGCTTCAGCTTCGGCGGCTCCTCGGTCAGGCCGTTGATGGCCGTCTGGAAGCTGTCGGCCAGGTCGGCGAGGCCCTTGAGCTGGTTGGCATCGAGTTCGCCGTCCTGCACCTCGGCGCTGACCGCCAGGCCTTGCTCGTCGGCGACCAGGGACAGACGCACGGTGGCGCCGCTGGTGGTGGTGAGGCTCAGGGTGATGGCGTTGGCCGGGTCCTGGCGCAGGCTGTCGGCGCGCAGTTTCAGGGCTTCGGCGCTGGGCTGGGTGTCTCCGGCATAGCCGAATACCGATTGCGAGACGGATTGTCCGCCCTTGATCACCAACTGCTCCAGCAAGGCCGCGCCGACGCCCTGGAACCGGGCGTTGTTGGACGCGGACTGGACGCCGGTCATCATGGCGATGCTCAGCTTGTTGGTGGTGTCGTCCTGCAGCGCGTAGCGGCTCGCCGAGGCGAGCAGGGCGCCGCGGGCACTGTAGGTGCTGGCGTCGTCGTTGCGGGTGGTCTGGCCGAGGTTGACGCTGGTGCTGGGGATGACGCTGGCCTGTTGCGTCGCGCTGGTGCTGGCGGTATTGGCCGCAGCCGTTTGCGGCGCGGTGTAGACCGGCGTGATGCGCAATCCTGCGATGCTGAGGGTCATGGTGGGAGCCCGTGATTTCCGTACGTGTTCAAGGGGTATCGGCAGCAGGGCAGGAAGCTTGACAGGCAACCTGTAACAAAGATGATGAAGCTGATCTTGTGCAGGCAGGTTTTCCCATGAAGAACACTCAACTGACATTCATCTGTCACGCCCGGACTGACGCGCAGCGGGTGGGGCGTTTTCATTTGATGGAGGATGGACTGATTGACCGCGTCGAGCCGCGGGACATGTCGGAGCAGGGCATGCGGGTGCTGATCGCTCCGGAGTTGCGCACCCGACAGACTGCCGAAGGGCTTGGCCTGACGGGGCAACTGGATTCGGCTCTGCGCGATTGCGATTTCGGGGGGTGGCAGGGGGTGTCGCTCAAGCGCCTGGAGCAGGAAGACCCGATCGGCTTGCAGCAATGGCTGGGTGATCCACATGCCGCCCCTCACGGCGGGGAGTCGGTGGCGCAGGTCTGTACGCGGGTGGCGCGCTGGATGGATGGTGGCTTGCAGTCGGGCTCGTGGCGCGTGGTGACTCATCCCATGGTGATTCGGGCGGCCTTGTTGCATGTGCTGGAGTGCCCGTTGGCGGTGTTCCAGCACATCGATGTGATGCCGTTGGCCGAGGTTGATTTCAGCCGCTTCGGTCGTTGGCGTTTGCGGGTGGGGTGAGTCCATCGTCCGCAGGCGGCCGCTCGGGTTTGATGCGGTGGTCCAGCAGACTGATGAGACTGCCGGTGATGGCAACAATCACCAGCATCAGCAGGCCGATTTGTGAAGGTTCCATGGGGACTCCAGTCAAACAGGAAAAGGAAGGGCTGTTGCGTCTTCAGGTCATGCGCCGCAGGGCAAACACCATGCCCACCCCCAGCACCGCCATCCCTGCTAGCAGCGCAGGAAACGACAGCCACCACGGCATCCCGGCGGTCATCATGCTGAACTCCGACATGCCGCCAATGCTGGCAATCAGGTTCAGCGGCAGGAACACCACGTTGATCAGGGTCAGGTTGCGCAGGGCCAGGTTCATGCCGTTGTTGGCCAGGTTGCCGCGCGCTTCGATCAGGTTGGCGAAGACCCTGGCGTGGATCTTCGCCTGCTGGTAGCTCTGTTCGTTTTCGATCACCAGGTCATCGAGCACGGCCAGCTGGCCGATGCTGAAGCCGTGGCGCTGGCCATGGCTGCGCAGCAAGGCGAGCACCGCGCCGTTGCTGTGGATGGCGTTGACGTAATACACCAGACTCTCGCTGAGGTTGTACATCTGCACCAGGTGGGCGTTGTCCATGCCGCGGGTGAACTGTTGCTGGATCTCCCGCGCCACCTGCTTGACCACCCGCAGGTGGCCAAGGTAGTGGTGCACGCTTTCCTCCAGCAGGGCCATCAGCACGTCCAGCGGGCTGCCCAGGCCTTGCCCGCCGCGCAAACCGGCGAGCAGCGAGTCGCTGGCGCAGATCACCACCAGGCGCCGTTCGCTCAGCACCACGCCGAACGAGGCGACGTGGAAGGCTCGACCGTCGAAGCTGCGCGGGCGCTTCCAGACCAGGAACAGGTGGTCCGGTTTGATCTCGATGCGCGCCACTTCGTCCGGGTCCAGTGACGACTCCATGACATGCTCGCCAATGCCCAGCCGTTCATGCAGCGCGCGTCGCTCCTCAGGGGCCGGGGCGATGCAGAAGCAGATACTGGCCTGGTCCTCGGGCGCCGGGCGCAGTTCGCCTGCGACGATGCAGTAGGTCTCGATCATGGCTTACCCCGCCTGCCCACGGTGCTTGAGTTCGAGCCGAGCGACGAAGGCCTGCAGGACCCGGTGGTAGAGTTCGTCGCCGAGCGCGGCGTCCTCGATGCCGGCATCGAGGTTGGGGTTATCGTTCACTTCGATCACCACCACGCGTTCGCCAGCCTGCTTGAGGTCGACGCCGTACAGGCCGTCGCCGATCAACCGTGCGGTGCGCACTGCCAGTCGCACCACCTCGGCCGGCGCCTGGTCCACCGGCACTGCACGGCATTCGCCGTTGACCTCGCCGGCCACTGCCTTGTGGTTGTAAATCTGCCAATGGCCCTTGGACATGAAGTACTGGCAGGCATACAGCGCCTCGCCGTTGAGTACGCCAATGCGCCAGTCGAACTCGGTGTAGCAGTACTCCTGGGCCAGCAGCAGGACCGAGTGCTGGAACAGTTCCTCGGCTGCGGTGGCCAGTGCGGCGGCATCGGCGACCTTGATCACGCCACGGGAGAAGCAGCCGTCGGGGATCTTCAGCACCAGCGGGAAACCCAGGCGACGACCGACCGCTTCCAGTTCCTGTGGCCGGTCCTTGTAGAGGATTTCCGTGGCCGGGCTGCCGAGGCCGTGGCGGCGCAACAGGTCGGCGAGGTAGACCTTGTTGGTGCAGCGCAGGATCGACGACGGATCGTCGATCACCACCAGGCCCTCGCTCTCGGCCTTCTTGGCGAAGCGGTAGGTGTGGTCGTCGACCCGCGTGGTTTCGCGGATGAACAGTGCGTCGTATTCGGCCAGGCGCGCATAGTCCTTCTTCTCGATCAGCTCGACGTCGATGCCCAGTTGCTCGCCGATCTCGACGAAACGCTGCAAGGCAAGCGGGTTGGACGGCGGCAAGTCTTCCGCAGGGTCGCGCAGGATCGCCAGGTCATAGCGGGCCATCCGCTTGGACGCGGGCTGGCGCCAGGTGCGGCGGTTGAAGGCGTCGAGGGCATCGGCGAACAGGTGCTGCTGCTCGTCGCGCAATTTGTGCAGGGCACCGGGCTTGATCCCGGCGATCTGCCAGGTATCGCCGCGGCGGAACTCCACCAGCAGCACCGGACAGGGGAAGGTCTCGAACAGTTGGCGGCCGATATCCTGCAACGGCTCGATGATGGTCTTGCCGAAATACAGGGTGAGGGTGAAGGCCTCGGTGCTGCCGTAAGGGTGGTTGGCCAGGGCCCGTTCGATGACCTTTTCCAGATCATCGAGTCCCACGCCGTACAGCGACTTGCGCGACAGTTCACTGATGGTCCGCACCGAGGGCAGCACCTTGTGCCCGCGAGCCTCGGCCAGCAGCGAGCAGTAGTAGCCCTGGCCCAGGTATTTGTAGTTGCGGCAGAGGTTGATCACCTGGGTGCGGCTGGCGCTGTCGTCGCTGCGCTCCAGATACTCCTGGGCAAGCATCAGGCTTTCGCTGGGCAGGTAGCTGGCCCAGTCTTCCTTGCGTTCGACGAGGATCAGCAGGCGGCTGCCGCCGCGCTGTCGACCGGGTGGTTCCTCGCCGAGAGTGATTGTGGATTGCCGGGTTTTGTCCAATACTTCGGCCACGTTGGTCTGCACCGCTGACATGAGTTGACGATCCCTGGTTGGAAGAACACGCCGCTTCCATAAACCACGAACCACACGGGCTGTCCCGTTTCGTTACTCACTCTTTACGGTGTGACCATGTCCTTTGATTTTCGCGTTGCATCCACGGCCGATATCGCCTCCTTGGTGGCCCTGGAGCAGGAATGCTTCACCCTCGATCGCTTGCGTTCGCGCAACTTCCACTGGCTGCTCGGTCGCGGCAATGCCAGCCTGATCGTCGCCGAGCGCGACGGGCACCTCGCTGGCTACGCGCTGTTGCTGTTCCATCGTGGCACTTCCCTGGCCCGGCTGTATTCCATCGCGGTGAGTCCGCGCTGGCGCGGGCAGGGCCTGGGCCCGGAGCTGCTGCGCATGGCGGAGGGCAGCGCGCTGTCTCGGGACTGCGCCTGGCTGCGCCTCGAAGTACGGCCTGACAATCCTGCCGCCATTGCCCTCTACGAGGCCCACGGCTACCGGCGCTTCGCCGTGGTCGAGGACTACTACGAAGATCACGCCCGGGCCCTGCGTTACGAAAAACGCATCCTGTGCCAGGCGCCGCCGCCGGCGCGTCAGGTGCCGTACTACCCGCAGACCACGGGGTTCACCTGTGGCGCTGCCTGTCTGCTGATGGCGATGGGCGCAATCGACAAAGGGCGACAGCTGCAGCGCAGCGAGGAAATCCAGTTATGGCGCGAGGCGACCACGGTGTTCATGACCGCTGGCCATGGCGGTTGCAGTCCGCAAGGCCTGGCGCTGGCAGCGTGGAGGCGGGGCATGGGCGTACGCCTGGTGGTCAGCCAGACGGGGTCGCTGTTTCTCGATGGCGTGCGCAATCAGGAGAAGAAGACCGTCATGCGCCTGGTGGAGGAGGGCTTTGCCGACAGCCTGGCGGCGACTGATGTGGAGCACGTGATCGCGCCGACCCTGGATGTCTGCGCGGCACTGGCGGACGGGTTCTGGCCGCTGGTGCTGATCAGCAGCTATCGCCTGACCCGGCTCAAGGCGCCGCACTGGGTACTGGTCACCGGCTGCGACGATGACTTCGTCTACCTGCACGATCCGGACGTCGACCACAGCCGGCAACGTCATGCCCTCGACTGCCAGCACCTGCCGGTGAGCCATGGCGAGTTCCAGCGCATGAGTGCCTTTGGCCGGCAGCGGGTGCGGGCAGCGGTGTTGCTGCGCGCCCGCGGGTAGGCCTCAGTCGAACGTGCCGCGCAAGGTCAGCACGAAATTGCGCGGCTCGCCGTAGTAGTTGCCGTACTCCGAGGTCCCGAGGCTCTCGTAGTAGCGGCGGTCGAACAGGTTGTTGCCCTTCAGCGCCAGGGTCCAGTGGTCATCCACCTTGTATTCCACCAGGGCGTCGTACACCGCATAGCCGGATTGGGTGAAGTCGTAGTCACGGCTGTCGATGGCGTTGCCCACGCTGTCGAAACGGTAGGCCTTGCCGGACACATAGGTGGTGCTCTGCGCGGTCACGCCGGCGCCGACGCGGAGGTCGGAGAACGCACCGGGCAGGGTGTACACGCTCCACAGCTTGAGCAGGTGCTTGGGCGTGATGGTGCTGTAGAGGGTTTCCTCGGTGTCGTTGATCACCCGGTTGTAGGTGTAGCCGGCAAGCACCTCCCAGCCCGGGGCGATTTCGCCGCTGGCTTCCAGGTCCAGGCCCTTGCTGGTGATCCTGTCCTTGGCCAGGTAGCAGCAGGCGCCGCTGTAGCTGAACACCGGGTTGGGGTAGGCCGGGTCGATCGCCGCCTGGTTTTCTCGGACGGTGTGGAAGAGCGCTGCGCTGACGTTCAGCGCGCCATCGAACAGTTCGCCCTTGATACCGGTTTCCCAGGTCTTGCCGGTCATGGGTTCGATCGAGGTCGGTGCGTCCTTCGGCCCTTGCAGCTTCTGCGCCTGGGGCTTGAACACCTCGGCGTAGCTGACATAGGTCGACCATTGCTCGTCGAGGGCCAGGATCAGGCCGCCGAACGGCACCAGGATGGTGGGCTCGCGATCGGGAACGCGGTCCTCCAGCGCCCACGGACCGGTGCCATCGTTGTTGCGCATGTAGTAAGCCTGCTCGAACTTGTAGCGCTGAGCGCGGGCGCCGGCCACCAGCTTGAGCGGGTCGCTCAGCTGCAGGCGTACGGTGGAATAGACGCCGTACTGCTCGCGGGTGTTCGGCGAGTAGTCGCGCCAGAACACGTGGCTGCTGGCGTCGCCGTCCAGCGGCGTGGCCTTGGGGTTCCACAGGTCGATCAGGCCGCCCTTGCCGAGCATGCCGTTGGCTGCCCGCCAGCGGCTGGTGACTTTCTGGTAGTCGGCGCCGAGCAGCAGTTCATGACGTCGCTCGAAGGCATCGAAACCGCCGGACAGGTTGATGTCGAACACTGACTGCTTGCTCCAGCTGGAGACATAGCTGCCCCACCAGTACGGACCGTTGTTCGTGGTCTCGTCCACCGAGCCGTAGGGGATTACACCCTCGGTGACGGAACGGTTGTAGGTGTCCGTGTAGGAGGCGTTGAGCTTCCAGTCTTCGTTGAAGTAGTGGTCGACCTTGGCAAACCACTCACGTGTAGATCCATCGTTCCAGGCCTGATCGGTGGTGTACCAGGTGTGCCGCGGCAGGTGCACGTCGCCGCCTGTGCTGTAGCGCGGCAGGCCGTCGCCGGTGCCGGTTTCCTTGACCTTGTCGTAGCTGCCGCCGACGGTGAGCATCGTGTCGCTGCCCAGGTCGGCTTCGAGGATGCCGTAGAGCAACGGCTTCTCGGTGGCGCGGTTGTCCATGAAGTACTGGCGGTCGGTGTAGGCCGCCACCAGGCGCCCGCGCAGCGCGCCGTCGAAGGCCATGGGACCGGTGACGTCGACCTGGCTGCGGTAGTTGTCCCAGGAGCCGGCGGAGGTTTCCAGCTTGAGCTGGTAGTGGTCCAGCGGCCGCTTGCGCACCAGGTTGACGATGCCGCCCGGGTCGCCGGTGCCGCCGAGCAGGCCGCTGGCGCCGCGCAGCACTTCGACGTGGTCGTAGGCGGCCATGTCGTACATGCGGTCGCTGTAGAAGGTGCCGACACCGTTGCCGATGTCCATGGGCGCGGCACCGTCGATCTGCACGTTGTCGATGCCGAAGCCACGGGAGTAAAACTGCTGCGAGTGATAGGTGGAGCTGCGGGTGGTGATGCCCGGGGTGCGTTTCATCGCCTCGGGGAGGTTGGTGATGCGCTGGTCCTCGATCAGTTTCTGGGTGATGACCGAGACCGACTGCGGGGTGTCCTTGAGGCTGACCGGGGTCTTCGAGCCGACGCTGATCAGGCCGGTGCTGTAGGCCCCGGAGTTCTCGGTCATCTCGCCCATGCCCTGGCCGCTGATGGTAGTGGTGCCCAGCTCCAGGGTGCCGGCGGCGTTGTCCCGGCGGCGGACGAGGCGGTAGCCGCTGCCATCGTCGATCGCTTCGAGGCGGGTGGCCTGGAGGGTGCGGGCGAGGCCGTCGTGCACCGAGTAGTTGCCTTCCAGGCCGTCGCTGCGCAGGTCGGCGGTGAATGCCGGATCGACGCCGATCATCACCCCGGCCTGCTGGCCGAAGGCGCCGAGGACGCTGTCCAGGCTGCCGGCGGGGATCTGGAAATGGCGGGTCTGTTGCTGGAGGGTGTCGGCCATGGCCGGCAGCGGTTGGCTGGCGGCGTGCAGGGTCAGGCCGAACAGCGCCAGGCGCAGGGCGCGGGCCAGGGGGGCAGGGCGGTTGTGCATGAAGACGATCCGTGTGTTGGCAGGGGATAGGCGCTGTGTTTGTCAGCGTTCTGCCTGTCTTGATGCGTGAGGTGGGGGAAAACTGCCGGACTCTCGCAAGATTATTTGCGCGTGGTCGATGGTTCATTGAGCTGGCGCCTATGGTCAGGCCGCCACCACCGTCGCCCACACCCCCAATACCCGCTCCACCTTCACCGGCAACACCCGGGTCAACAGCTCCAGGCTCGCCTCGGGATGCTCCAGCGAGTACGACCCCGATACTGGCAACCCCGCCACCTCCGGCGCGCAGCGCAGCACGCCGCGGCGGTAGCGGTCCAGATGGGCCAGGAGCAGGCCCAGCGGCATGCGCTCGACCACCAGCAGACCGTCGCTCCAGGCCAAGGCCGAAGGGTTCAGCACCTGCTGTGCACCGCTGAAGTCCGCTTGCTGCCCGCTGCCCAGCACCAGGGTTTCGCCACGGGGCAACTCCAGCGTCGCGCTGCCGGCGAACACCTGGACCTGGCTGCCGGTGATCCCTGGCAAGCCCCGTCCGACCACCACGTGGCTCGACATGCCAAGCCGCAGCCAGCCCTCGGCAGTACGGATACGCACAGCGGTCTTGCTGCCGGCACTGACCAGCACCCGACCCAGGTTCAACGCCAGCTCAAGTCCCGCCGGAGTCATCTCCCTGTCCAGAGCGGTACGCGTGTCCAGCTGCACCTGCACCCCGGCGGCCAGTTCCAGGCGCTGGCGCTCCCCGGTACCGGTGCGGTAGTCGCTGAAGAACTCCGGCAACAGGGTCCTTTCACGCACGCCGACGCCGGTTGCCATGAGTACCGCGAACCCGGCCAGGCCCTTGAGCAGCGCCCGCCGCGAGGTGCCGCCACGGGCTCGCAGCAGGCCTCGTGCATCGGCTGGCGGCAGGGCCCGGGTGGTCTGGCGCAGGTCGTGGTTGAGTGCGGCCAGGCGTTGCCAGGCCAACTCGTGCGCCGGGTGCTGCGCCCGCCACGCCTCGCAGGCGAAGCGTTCATCGGCAGTGTTCACCCCGGATTGCACCAGCACCATCCAGTGCAGCGCCTGTTCCAGCACCTGTTCATCGACGGGCTGCTGATCGACCGGCTGGAACAGCTTCATGCCGCGTAGACCTGCGCGTAGCACAGGCGATAGGCCTTGAGCATGGCCTTCTGCACCACGTTGACGCTGACCCCGAGCCGTTCGGCGATCTGTGGGTAGGTCAGGCCATCCAGTTGCGACATGAGGAAGATCTCCCGTGTCCGCGCCCCCAGACCATCCAGCAGCCGGCCGACCCTGTCGAGTGTTTCCAGGACCTGCAAGCGGGTTTCCGGCGATGGTGCTTCCTCAGGGGCCAGGGCCGCCAGGGACTCCAGGTAGGCCTGCTCCAGCGCGCGACGGCGGAAGAATTCGGCACACAGCCGCGTGGCCACCGTCGCCAGGTAGGCACGGGGTTCGCGAAAGGCGGGAAGGACGTCCTGGCGCATCAGACGGATGAAGGTGTCCTGCGCCAGGTCCTGGGCCTGCTGGTGATTGCCCAGTCGCCGACGCAGCAACTGGACAATCCAGCTGTGATGGGCCAGGTAGAGTTCACCAACGGCGTGATGGGGGGAAGCGGGAGAGGGCATGCGCGCGGCTCCAGTCGGGACGGGGCGGAGTACTGCGCATGATAATGCTTCCTATTAACTATTTTGCAAGAAAATCTTTCCTCAGGCCACGCCACCCTTCGAGTCCAGCACCTGGCGGACCTTGCGCGCCAGGTCATGGGGCAGGTAAGGCTTGGAAATTACCTCGAATTCCGAGCCGCCGATGTCGGTGCGCTCGATGGAGTTCTCGGCGTAGCCGGTGGTCAGCAGGACCTTGGTCACGGGATGGCGGCGACGCACTTCGCGGGCGAGCATCACGCCGTTCATGCCGCCGGGCATGATCAGGTCGGTGAACAGCAGGTCGTAGCGTTCGCCGGCCTCGAAGCGTTTCAGCGCTTCACGGGCGTTGAGCACGATCTCGGCGTGGTAGCCGTAGTCTTCCAGGACCATCTTGGCCAGCTCCGCAACATCCGGGCGGTCTTCGACGATAAGAATGCTTTCCGAGCCGTGCCGGGAGTCCGGCGCAGGGCGTCGCTCCACGGGTAGCAGGGCGCCGCTGTCTACCGGGAAATACAGGCGAAGGGTAGTGCCGATGCCTTCCTCGGTGTAGATCCGTGCGGCGCCACCGGACTGCTTGGCGAAGCCATAGACCATGGACAGGCCGAGCCCGGAGCCCTTGCCTTCCTCCTTGGTGGTGAAGAACGGGTCCATGACCCGGTCGCGGATGCTCGCCGGCATGCCGATGCCGTTGTCGGTGATCGCCAGGCTGACGTACTGGCCGGGCAGCAGGCCGTCGTAGGAGGTGACGAGGTCACGCACGGTGACGTTGCGGGTTTCGATGGACACGTGGGGCTGCGGGCGGCCGATCAGGGCGTCCCGCGCGTTGATGAAAATATTGAGCAGGGCCATCTCCGCCTGGGTCGGGTCGATCCGGCAGTTCTTCAGGCCGTGCTCCAGGTCATAGTCCACCTGCACGCCGGCGCCGAAGGTGCGGTTGACCAGCGACTGCACGGTCTCCACCAGCTGGTTGAGGTTGAGCACCCGGCCTTGCAGCTTCTGCTTGCGCGAGAAGGCCAGCAGTTGCTTGGTCAAGGTGCTCGCCTTGTCTATGGCGGAACGGGCGTGGAGGGTGCTGCGGCGGATGCGATCGAGGTCCGGCTCGGGTTTTTCCGCGGCGCTGCGGATCAGGTCGATGTAACCGCCCATGACCTGCAGCAGGTTGTTGAAGTCATGGGCGATGCCGCCGGTCAACTGTCCCAGCGCCTCCATCTTCTGCGACTGGTGCAGGGCATCCTCGGCGTCGCGGCGGCGGCTGACATCCAGCTGCGAGGCGAAGAAATAGATCAGCTCGCCGGCCTCGTTGAAGATTGGCGAGATGAACAGGGCATTCCAGAAGCTGCTGCCGTCCTTGCGGTAATTGAGTATCTCGGTGGAGAAGTCGTAGCGGCCCTCGATGGCTTCGCGGATCGAGTCGACCACCTCGCGGTCGGTGTCCGGGCCCTGGAGGAAGCGACAGTTGCGTCCGACGATTTCCGTCGAGGTGTAGCCGGTCATGTCGAGAAAGGCCTGGTTGGCGAAGATGATCGGGTTGTCCGTGGCATTCGGGTTGGTGACGATCATCGGCATGCGCGTGGTTTCCACCGCTGCGAAGAAGATGTCCTTGGGATGGCTGGAGAGGTCAGCTGTCGAGGAGTCGTCGACGCGGGTGGGGGTGTTCGGCACGGGCAGGTCCTTGACGGGTGTCGTTCAGCGGGCCGCCGGGCAGTCCGGCGGCCGTTGAACATGCAGACCACAGGCGAAGCGGTTGGTTGCCCGCGTTCGTCGATCCCGTCAGAGGTGGGCGAGGTATTGCTTGAGCCAGGTCTTGACCATCACGGAGTAGGGCGCGTCGTCGGCGGCCATGCCCTTGATTTCCTGGAACAACCGGTCCTGCATCAGTTGCAGACGCTTGCGGGCCTTTAGCACCGTGGGGTCGGTCAGGGGTGCCAGGTCTTCGATGATGTCGCCAAGCTCGACCACCAGCTCGCCGAGCAGGTGCAGGTGACGCAGCAGGCGCGTGCGCTCCTGGACCAGGCCGAGGCGGTTCAGGCCATAGGTGTGGATCGAAACGGCGCCACGGTCGCTGTCGTGACCCGGCCCGCGACCGGGCAGGACGAGACTGATGGGCAGCGTATGGTCGACATGGAAGCGCAGGTGGTCGCTCGGGTCGTCGCGGGTAGGATCGAGCAACAGCGCTTCTTCGGCGGCGTAGTTGTATTGCTCGGCCGTGAGACGTGTTCCGGTGTCACGGATGGGAAAGCTGTCGTGCTTGCCGCCATAGTCCAGGGGAATCCCGCCCCGTCCGCCCGGGTTGGGGCTGTACAGCTTCGCCAGGCTGCTCGACAGGCTCACAAGGCGTTGCTTGCGGCGGCGGTTGCAGTCGATGCAACTGGGCAGCAGGTTGTCCCAGCTCATGGCCAGCCACCAGTATCCCGTGTGGCCGGGCGCTTCGTTGACCGACCCCTTGGGCCGGTAGTGCTCGATGTCCACCGGCGCGGAGGCGTTGTAGAAGGTCTCGCAATAGGCGCATTTGTTGTGGAACAGCTCGGCGAGCTTGTTCTTGACCGCCTGCAGCTTGTAGGCCTTGTAGGTGAAGCTTTCTTTTGGGGGCGTAGTGCTGTTGTGATGGGCCCGCGCCCGGTCACGCTCGCTGTGGCCGTTCTTGTCGAGGGCGTCGAGGCCTGCGGGGGCGCTGTTTTTCGGCCTGGTCACGCGACGCATCAGATCAAGTCCTTCAGTGCTTCGATAATGCGCTTCCTGACCGCCTCGCGGGTCGGCTTGCTCGGGTCGGTGGTGGGATTCGCCCGCGCCTGAAGGTACTCGGCGACGGCCGACTGGACGAGCCGATGGGCCTCGGATGTGCCGATCGGCAGGGCCGAGATGACGTCCTTCTGGAAACGGTCGACCACGGCTTGCTGTGCCTTGTCGCGCTTTTCCAGGGCCAGCAGGTCGGCGATATGAGCGAGCTCGTGCTCCATTTCAGGATCGTCGGTGGAGTGCAGCTGGAACAGGTCGGATGTCAGCAGTTGCTCGACGCGTAGCTCCGAGGCCGGCGGCAGGTCGGTGACCAGTTCGGTCCGCATTGGCAGACCTGCGGCAGTGGTCCCTTCCGCTACCCGAACCCTGCGCAGCACCACGGTTTCGCCGTCGTCCATGCCACGCAGGCACAAAGGGTCGTGGGTGGTGACGATGAAGGTGACCTTGGGCAGGGCCCGGCGCAGGCCGCGCATGATCTGCATCTTCCAGCGTGGATGCAGGTGGGCCTCGACCTCGTCGATCAGGACCACGGCGCGCGAGGTTTCCAGGCTGTCGAAATTGGGATAGACCTCGCGGTCCATCATGCCGCGCATGATGTCGCAGACCATGGCGAGCACTGAGCGGAAGCCTGAGGAGGCGGCGTCTAGGGTTGTTTGCGCGAGTACGCTCTGGTCACTGTTGCGAGCTGTGACGATGAAGCATTGCTGACGCTCGGTGTCAGGCGTGATCACGTCGAATTCGTTGTCGAACGTCAGAATGTGGCGCAGGGCGCGAGCGACCATGGCGAAGCGGTCGGTCGTCAGGCCCAGCAACCATTCCTGCGGATTGGCCAGCAGCCCGCCGTCGAACAGGTTATGGATGAAGTTTCCTGCCCCGTCGATGCTTTTGTTCTGGTACTGGCGAAAGGCGCCGTAGGCGAACACTGGGACGGGAGGCTGGTGGTTCGACGTCGAGCGGTGAGGGTGTCCGTGTTTGATGTGCAATTCACGCCGGGACTGATCGGAAAGCCCGATTTCGATGCGCGCGGCAAGATTCGTCTTAGGGGGCGGGGCGCCAAGCAGTTGCGGATCGAGCACGAAGTGCTCTGCACTGAGTCCGAGCAAGTCGATCGTAGCTTCGCTGGACAGTCCCAGCGCGATGGCTTCGAGGATTGAACTCTTGCCGGCGGCGTTCTCGCCTAGCACCAGCAGTGCCGGGGTACGTGCTTCTGGTTCTTCGCTGGTGATCGGTCGTGGCTCAGGTAAGTTGAATTCTAGGTGCTCGATCAACTTGAAATTTTCGATGAATACGCGTGTGACCGCCGCGTCGCTCGGGAGTGAGGCCTGGGTGCGGACACCTGAATACGGCTCTGGAGGCTCTGATTCGATCTTGGCCCAACAGTCGCGCAAAAGCTGGTCGGCTTGACGAGTTTTGCGTAGTGATTTGAATACCAGCTTGATGCGGCCCTTCGACAGTGGCGGCCGTACTCCTTTTTTCACCCACAGCAGGACTGCCAGGCGCCGGAGCAGCAAGTACCAGGAACCGGCGAACGCTATGTTGGAGAAGTCAAAGAATCCCGGCAGAACTTGCAATTCTGGACGACAGACCCAGTTGCACAGGTCTTGGAAGTAATTCCAGTAGGCTTCGGCCCTCTCGTTCACCCGCTCTTCGGCGTTCAGGGAAAAGTGCTCGATGGTCACCACGCCACGCTCGCTGAGACCAACTAGCCGGCCATCAGTCCGGACGCCGATATGCCTTTTCAGGTCTTGGTCCACGCAGGGATCGATCAGGACCGGCTTTTCCTTGAGCGGATAATTGGGCCAGAGACCGGTACCTTCCTTGGCGTACTGCTCGAATCGGTCCACCGAGGGCAGTGGAGCGCGCTTGCCGAACACCGGAAAATACCCGGCATTGCTTGGCATGCACGACGAGCAGATGGCGTAGAAGTTCTGCCACGCGGCGTCCATCCAGAGGTAATACAGGTGAGCGTGCTCGCTAGCCTGGTAGGGTTGGGCGTTTTCGAACGGGCGCAACCGGTACGGCTGGATGGGAGTATCGGCTTCGCAGAAGGCGCAGCGACCGCCGAACAATTGGTTCAGAGCCTTGGCCATGCTTTCGTGGCCGAGGTTCAGCGAGGAGCGCATCAGCGAATGCTGAGACAGTTGCTCACCGCTTTGGCGCATGAAGCTGGCCGCACCGTCCCTGTACATCTGCGCAGCACTGCCGGTGAGAATCGAAGGCGGGGGTACCGATCTTGGGATGTATTGCATCAGGGTTCTCGTAGCAGGACATTTCAGAAGGTGCACGGCTCAAGCTACTGGCTCACCTTGTAACGCAAGGTCTGGGCCTGGGTCGTGCCGTTCACGGGATAGAACAGCGCGACCTGGTAGTCCCCGGCGGTCATGGCAGTGGCTTTGGCGTCGAAGCAGGTATTGTTCGGTGTCGATCGCCCGCTGGCGGCGGTGATATCGCTCAGCAACTGCGGGGGCTGGTTGGCGATCAGGCGATAGAAATGCGCCTGGAGGCGGCTGCTGTCGATGCTGTCCGGGTGGGCAAGGCAGATTTCCTTGGCGCCGGCGGCGAAGGTGTAGTTGCCCTTGTCATCGAAGCCGGTTACCAGCTTCACCGGTGCCTGGAGACTGCGTTCCTGGGTTTGTGCCGCCGCCACTGCACGAAGGGCGACGTCGTAGTCGGTGGACTTCTGGATGCCGGTGCCTGTGGACTTGCCGATTCGCTGGACGGCTTCCTCGGCGCTCAGCAGGAGCTTGCGCTTCTCCCAGAGGCTGGGATCACCACCCTGGACCACCGAAAGGGTCAGCCAGGTCTTGTCGGTGTAGTTTTCCTTCTTGCCATTGTCGAGGTGGACGACTCGCTGCCCTTCGTTGCGTAACTGCGTGGCGTCGATGTCGCTCAAGGCCTTGCCATCCGGTGAGTCGGTCAGTCCGCGACGCAGTGCCACCGGAATCGACAACAGGGCATCGCCCACGTAGGCCACCGGATTGTAGGTGGTGGCGTCCTTGCTCAGGTAACCGAAACAGGTGCCCAGCGAACAGCCTTCCTTGTTTATCAGGACGTAGTCGCCTGCCAGCAGTGGTACGAACGAACCGTTCTGCTCCCGGCTCGACAGTGTCCCGACGTTGCCGACCAGGTCGAAGGTGGTGCGCAGGACGACGTCATCCTTGTTCAGGGTCAGCAGGGTCTTGGCGATTTCCTTGGTGAACGCGCGCTCGGTGGCGGTTACCGGATTGACGAAGGAAAACGCCTGGCCGGCCGAGGTGATGAAGTCGAGGAAGGCGGCGGCATTGTCGTTTTCACCCTGGTCGTATTCCAGCACCGTGATGGTCACGCTGATCTGGTCGGACTCCAGCTTCTTCGGCCCATACAGCAGCTTGTTGAAGGCTGGGGAATGGGTACGGTCGGCGACACCGTTGAATGGACCCAGCACGGTGGTGATGGTGTCACCTTTCGTGCCCGAGCTGACCTCGGTGAACTCGGCGATGACCACCACTTCGTTGACGCCGCTGAAATCCGGCAGGTACTTGAAGAAACCATCGGATAGGAAGATCTGGTACACGTCGTCGCCGTTCATCTCGACGCCGGGGACAGTTTTCTTGATCCAGTTACTGGCATTGGCCGGGGGTTTGCTGAACGTGGAGGCGAGCCTGTCCTCGGTGGTTGTCCTGCCGGTGCTGCTGTCGGTGGTCGTTTCCTGCTGCATCCGGTACAGCGTGGCCGACCCTGAGGGACCGGCACAGCCTTGCAACAGCAGCGCTCCTGCCAATGCCGTGCCGATGAACGACTTTGCAAGCCAATCCATTGTTGAAAGCGACATCACGATCACTCCTTTGATTGTTGGTCGTCAGTATCGAAAGATAAGTGGCACTTTGCTAGCTTCCTGTGGTCGAAAATTCGTTTATCCGCAAACTATGGGCCTTGTGGACGAAACCGGACCGGCTCGACAGTTAAATGTCATTTTCCGCTCTGCGCGGCGTCTTTCAGGGGCGGTTTCCGGGCATGGGTTTCCGTTAGACTCGGCGCTTTTTCAGGGAGAACCCCATGCCTGTCACCGGAGCGCGCCTGGCCACTGTCTACGGCCTGCTCGCCATCCTGCTCTGGAGCACCGCCTCCGGCCTGATCCGCAGCATCAGCCAGGTGTTCGGTCCACTCGGCGGCGCGGCGCTGATCTATTCCCTCGGCACTGTGCTGCTGGTGCTGCTGCTCGGCCGCCCACGGCTGCGCACGGTACCGCGGCTCTACCTGTGGGTCGGCAGCGCACTGTTCGTCGCCTACGAGATCTGCCTGTCCCTGGCCCTGGGCTTTGCCAGCAACGCCAACCAGGCCATCGAAGTCGGCATGCTCAACTACCTGTGGCCGTGCCTGACGGTGGTCCTGGCCATCTTCATGAACGGCCAGCGCGCCCGCTGGCTGATCGTGCCGGGCAGCGTGCTGGCCTTGACCGGGATCGTCTGGGTGGTCAGCGGCAACGGCATTTCCCTGGAGCGGATCCTCGCCAATGTCGGCTCCAACCCGCTGAGCTACGGCCTGGCCTTCAGCTGCGCGATCACGTTCGCCCTGTACTGCAACGTCACCCGCCGCTATGCCAACGGGCAGAACCTGGTGGTGCTGTTCTTCTTCATCACGTCCTGCCTGCTATGGATCAAGTACGCCCTCAGCAGCGAGCACCTGCCGGCCTTCACCCCGGGCAACAGCCTGGAACTGCTGGCCGCCGGCGTGGCCATGGCCGGCGGCTACGCGCTGTGGAACCTGGGTATCCTGCGCGGCAACCTGACCTTGCTGGCCACCGCTTCGTACTTCTCGCCGGTGCTGTCCTCGGCCTTCGCCGCACTGTGGCTGGGGGCGCAACTGAGCGGGCAGTTCTGGCAGGGGGCGGCGCTGGTGGTGGTGGGTTCGCTACTGTGCTGGCAGGCGACGCGGCAGGTAGACTGACAGCCCTTTTGCCGAGCACCGCCGACCATGCTCCGAACCGTCACCGACCTCGACCTGCGCCTGCTGCGCATCTTCGCTACCGTGGTGCGCTGTGGCGGCTTCACCGCGGCCCAGGCCGAGCTGAACATGAGCCAGTCGAATATCAGCATGCATATCGGCAGCCTGGAAAAACGCCTGGGCTATCGTCTGTGCGAGCGCGGCAAGGGCGGTTTCCGTTTGACCGCCAAGGGCCGGCGCATCCTCGATGCGTCGCGGGCGATGTTCGATGCTATCGGCCTGTTCCGCGATGAAGCGCAGGCGCTGTCCGGCAACCTGGTGGGCGATCTGTACGTGGGCATGGCGGACAACGTGGCGACCCTGCCGCAGGCCCGCTTTGGCGAGGCGCTGGCGCGCTTCCACGGGCGCGAGCAGGATGTGCAGTTGAATTTGTACGTCAACTCGCCGACCGAGCTGGAGCTGGCGGTGATCGACGGGCAACTGGACCTGGCGGTGTCGTATTTCAGCCGCTCGCGGCCGAGCCTGGAGTACCTGCCGTTGTACACCGAGGAGATCGGCGTGTTCTGTGGCGATCGTCATCCGCTGTTCGCCGAGGCCGAACCGGACCTGGCGCGGATCGCCGCCTGCAACTGGATCAGCCACGGCTTTCTTCCGGAAAACCAGGAACTGCCGCTGCGCCCGGAACGCAGCCGGGCCACGGCCTACCATATGGAAGCCGTGGCCCATGCGGTGCTTGCGGGGACGCATCTGGGCTATCTGCCGACCCACTATGCGCAGATCTGGCTCGAGCGCGGGCGGATGCGCGCGTTGCAGCCCGAGCGGCTGAAGTACGAGGTGGTGCACAGCATGATCACCTACAACGGCCGGCCGCAGAGCGAGGCGGCGCGGGCGTTCGTCGAAGATCTGCTGGCGGTGCACGGGCTGACCGTCTAAGGGGTTCAGCTCAAGTTACAGGTTTTCATTGGACCCTGTGGGAGCTGGCTTGCCAGCGATTTGGCCGGATCTGACAACCGCTTTGTCATGCTGGCCTCATCGCTGGAAAGCCGCCTCCAACAGGTACTTGTGTTCAGTCTTCAGGCCTTGTTTCAAGTGCCCGGCCACCGCATTCCTGTAGATCCGCGCGTAATCAGCCGCCACCAGCGGCAACGTATTGCTCTGCGACGACGAGATATCCGCCACCGCCTGCTCGCCGACCCAACCCGCATCCTCGCCATTCAAACCCAACGCCTCCAGGGTCGACGGAATCCCCACCCGTGCCCGCAACTCCAGCACCCAGGCCAGCAAGCCATCGAAACTCGCATCCTCCAGTTCCAGGTAGCGCGCCAGCCGCGCCGCATCGCCTTCGATGGCACTGCGATTGGCCACCAGCACATAGGGCAGCAGCACCGCATTGAGCAGCCCATGATGCAGGTGATGCCGTGCGCCCAGCGGATGGGCCAGGGCATGCACGCCACCCAGTCCCTTCTGGAAGGCCACGGCGGCGCTGGACGAGGCGATCAGCATGCCTTCCCGCGCCACCAGGTCATTACCATCGCGCACGGCATTCTCCAGGTGCAGCTTGACCAGCCGCACCCCCTCCACGGCAACCCCTGCCGACATCGGATGGCACAGCGGCGAAAACAGCGCTTCAAGGTGGTGGGTGAGGGCATCCATCCCGGTGGCGGCGGTGAGCTTCGCCGGCAGGCCGGTGGTCAGCAGCGGGTCGAGGATTACGCTGCGGGCCAGCAGTTCGCGGTGGCCGATGACCTTCTTCACCCCGTGCACGGTGTCGGTCAGCACGGCCTCGCGACCCAGTTCCGAGCCGGTGCCGGCGGTGGTCGGGATCGCCACGAGAGGCGGCAGGCCCAGTGCGGGGTAGTCGCCCAGGGTCGGGTAGTGTTCCAGCATCTGCGCCCATTCGAAGCGCTCCAGTCCCTGCGGATCGCGGCTGAGCAGGGCGATGCCCTTGGCCGCGTCCAGCGCGCTGCCGCCACCCAGGGCGATCAGCGAGTCGTGCTCGCCTGCGGCAAACACCGCCACGCCGGCACGGGCTTCGTCGAGGCTGGGGTTGCCGGACAGACCGTGGAACAGCGCGTAGTCGATGCGGGCGGCCAGCAGGTGCTCGCGTACTGCCTGCAGGGGCGGCAGGTCAAGCATGCCGGGGTCGGTCACCAGCAGTGGTCGGCGAATGCCGGCCAGGGCGCAGCGCTGGGCCAGCAGGTCGAGGGCGCCGGCGCCGCAGAAGATTTCGGTGGGGTAGTTCCAGTAGTGGATCGTGGACATGGCCAATTCCTGTTGTCGAGCACGAACCCACCCCGCCGGCCAACGACACCGGTGAACAGGGGCGGGAAACAAGGGGGAGGGGATCAGTCGACGGTGCGACCGGCGAAGCTGAGGCTGGTGGCGATGCGTCGATGGGGCTTGGCCAGCAGCAGGTAGGCGAGGCCGAACAGCGCCAGCGCCGAGAACACCACCACCACCGCCCACACCTGGAACCACGGCGCGCCCGGCGGGGCCAGCAGTTCCCGTGGCCAGGCCACGTTGATCGCCTCGAAGAGCAGCCAGCACACCGCGAAGACATTGATCGCCAGGCCCTTGCGTCCCAGTTGCAGGGCGCCCTTGGCCGGGTCCCAGCGGCCGCTGAGGCGGGCATACAGGGCGCTGACGGTGACGATCAGGAAGACGAAGAAGAAACCACCGCTGCCGAAGGCGATCAGCGTGCCCACCGCCGTAGCGTTGAGCCCCAGGCCGAGGCCGAGGCTGGCCAGCAGGGTGCTGCAGACCATCGCTGCCATGGGCACCTTGCGCCGGTCCACCCGGCGCAGCAGGGTCGAGGCCGGCAGGATGCCGTCGCGGGCCATGCCGAAGATGGCCCGGCCGATATAGGTCTGCACCGAGACCACACAGGCGACGAAGGCGATCAGCACGATGGCGACGAAGGGCCGCTCGGCCCAGGCGCCGAAGGCGTCGGTCACCGCTGGAGTCACCGGGTCGATGATCTGCCCGCTGACCACCGCGGCCGGGTCCTTGAACGACAGGGTCACGGCGAAGGCGGTGAGCATCACGGTCAGACCCACCACCAGCATCGAGCGCAGGATTGCCCGAGGCGTGGACGCCCGCGCATCGGTGGTTTCCTCGGACAGCTGCGAACAGGCATCGAAGCCGAGGAACGCCCAGCCGCACACGGCCATGGCGGTCAGCAGGCCGCTGACATAGGAGCCACCGGAGGCACTTTCCGCGCCCATGCTGCTAAACAGCAGATCGAACGAATGGTTGCGGAACAGCAGCAACAACAGCACACCGATGCCGATGGAGGCAATGGCCTCGGCGAAGATCCCGGCGTTGACGAAGTACTTCAGCGGGTTGATGCCCAGCAGGTTGACCCCCAGGCCCAGCGCCAGCAGGGCCGCAGCGCAGGCCACCTGGGCATTGGCCGAGGGCGGCGCGTCGAACAGCAGCAGGCCGAGCCAGAAGCCGCCGAGATAGGCCACGGTGGTCAGCGAAGCCAGCGCGGCGGCGAGGTACAGGAAACCGGTGAACCAGGCCAGGCGGTCACCCACCAGGCGCCGTACCCACTGGTAGCAGCCCCCGGCCAGGGGAAACTGCGAGGACAGCTCGGCGTAGACCAGCGCCACGCTTAGTTGCAGCAACAGGCACAGCGGCACGATCCACACCCAGGACGGCCCGACGCTGATGGCACCCAGGGACATCACCGAATAGATGCCGACCACGGGAGAAATGGTGGCGAAGCCCACGGAAAACGATGACCACAGGCTCAGGCCGCGGTCCAGCTCCTGGCGGTAGCCGTGGCTGGCGAGCAGGTGCTCGTCGGGATTGGAGGGAACGGACATGGAGGATCCTCGGCAGGTATTGGAGTTGTTATCGAGATCCGGTGCCTCTGTGGGCACTCGAGGTTCTGTCGCAGGTTATGCCGGGTACGCGTCAGGAAAAATTCATGAATGCTTCGGCTGGCATCAGGATTTCTTGATGTATGGCGGGTAGCGAACTAAAGGCCGGAGTCCGTCGTTCGTGATATTGACAAGCAAGCCCGGCCCCGGCAGGTCCGGGAGTCTCAGCTAACCTTTGAACTGTTCGTCGATGGCGGGCCTCGAAGTCCGTGTCTGTCATCGAGCTCGTGCCTTGCGTGCAACCAGGGGCGGGCAGTCGGTCCATCGGGCAGGGAACCTACGCCAATCACACCGAGGCGCGCCTCGTGGGAGAGAAGATGAATATGCGGATCAAATGGACGGGCGCACTGACCGGCCTCGCGCTGGCCTGCAGCCTCGCCAGCGTCCAGGCGGCGGAGCCGAAGAAGGTCGACGTGCTGCTGGTGGGCGGCGGCATCATGAGTTCGACCCTGGCCATCTGGCTCAACGAGCTGGAACCGGGCTGGTCGATGGAAATGGTCGAGCGCCTGGACAAGGTCGCCGAGGAAAGCTCCAACGGCTGGAACAATGCCGGCACCGGCCACTCGGCCCTGGCTGAACTGAACTACACCCCGGAGAAGGACGGCAAGATCGACATCACCAAGGCGGTGGAGATCAACGAGTCGTTCCAGATCACCCGGCAGTTCCTCGCCTGGCAGGTCAAGGCCGGGGTGTTGAAGAACCCGCGCTCGTTCATCAACACCACGCCGCACATGAGCTTCGTCTGGGGTGACGACAATATCCGCTTCCTCAAGAAGCGCTACGAGGCCCTGCAGGCCAGCCCGCTGTTCCGTCCGATGCAGTATTCCGAGGACAACGCGCAGATCGCCAAGTGGGTGCCGCTGATGATGGAAGGCCGCGATCCGCAGCAGAAACTGGCGGTGACCTGGACCCCGATCGGCACCGACGTCAACTTCGGCGAGATCACCCGGCAATACGTGGGCTACCTGCAACAGCAGAAGAACTTCAGCCTCAAGCTGTCCAGCGAGGTCGAGGACATCACCCGCAACGCCGATGGCTCGTGGCGGGTCGAGTACAAGAACCTCAAGGACGGCAGCAAGAGCACCACCGATACCAAATTCCTGTTCATAGGTGCCGGCGGCGCGGCCCTGCCGCTGCTGCAGAAATCGGGGATTCCCGAGGCCAAGGACTACGCCGGCTTCCCGGTGGGTGGTTCGTTCCTGGTCACCGACAACCAGGACATCGCCCTCAAACACATGGCCAAGGCCTATGGCATCGCCTCGACCGGCGCGCCGCCGATGTCGGTGCCACACCTGGACACCCGGGTGCTGGATGGCAAGCGGGTGATCCTGTTCGGCCCGTTCGCCACCTTCTCCACCAGGTTCCTCAAGGAAGGTTCGCTGCTGGACCTGTTCGCCAGCATGTCGGTGCACAACGTGTGGCCGATGGTGCGGGTCGGCGTGCGCGAGTTCGACCTGGTGAAATACCTGATCGGCCAGCTGATGCAGAACGACGACGACCGCTTTGCCGCGTTGCAGACCTACTTCCCTCATGCGAAGAAGGAAGACTGGCGCCTGTGGCAGGCCGGCCAACGGGTGCAGATCATCAAGAAGGACGAGAACCAGGGCGGCGTGCTCAAGCTCGGCACCGAGGTGGTGACCTCCAGGGACGGCAGCATCGCCGGCCTGCTCGGTGCCTCGCCGGGCGCTTCCACCGCGCCGCCGATCATGCTCGACCTGATGGCCAAGGTGTTCAAGGATCGCCTGGCGTCGTCGGCCTGGCAGGAGAAGGTCAAGCAGATCATCCCGAGCTACGGAACGCACCTGAACGACGACCCGGCGGCTGTCGAGAAGGAGTGGGCCTACACCAGCGAAGTGCTGCAACTGGCTCCGGCGCCGGGCATCGACCAGCGCCAGGATCCGGCCAATCCGCAGAACATCGATCCCCTGGGGCAGAAGCATGGGGATGAGGATCCGGACCTGGATCCGGATGCGGCTCAATAGGGACTTCTTCGCTAGCCTCAAGGGCCCCATCGCTGGCAAGTCAGCTCCCACAAGGACCGCGTACACCGCGAACCCTATGGAAGCTGACTTGCCAGCGATGGGGCCCTTGAGGTTATATCCTCGCCCTTGGTCTTCACTCTGGACGGAGCGGCCATGCCGCAAGACGCTGTAAAAACCGACTGGGTCTTGCGCACCGCCGAACCTGGCCGTATCGAGCGCATCGAAGCCTGGTTCGGTGGTCACGGCTACGACCCCCATCGCCACGACACCTATTCCATCGGCCGCACCCTCTCTGGCGTGCAGAGCTTCCGCTACAAGGGCGCCCAGCGCCACGGCGTGCCGGGCAACACCCTGGTCCTGCACCCGGACGAGGTACACGACGGCATGGCCGGCACCGATGCCGGTTTTCGCTATCGCATGGCCTATATCGACCCCGCGCTGATCCAGCAGGCGCTGGGCGGCGAGCCGCTGCCGTTCATCGCTGGCGGCCTGTCCGCCGACCCGCGCCTGTACCACGCCAGCGAAGCCTTCGTGCAGGCCATGGATCATCCGCTGGAGCCGATGGAAGAAGAGGACGCGCTCTACGACCTGGCCATGGCCCTGCGTGCGGTGGCCGGCAAGCCCCGCGGGCGCAAGCGCCTGGACTGCGTGGCCGCCGAGCGTGCCCGCGCCTTCATCCTCGAACACCTGGACACCAGCATCACCCTGGACATGCTGGAGCGCGCCAGCGGCCGCGAGCGCTGGAGCCTGTCGCGGGATTTCCGCGTGCTCTACGGCACCAGCCCTTATCGTTTCGTCACCCTGCGCCGGCTCGACCGTTTCCGTGGGCTGATCCTCGCCGGCTTTGCCCTGGTGGACGCGGCGCTGATCGCCGGTTTCCATGACCAGAGCCATATGACCCGGCATTTCACCCGCTGCTACGGTCTGCCACCATCGCGCTGGCTGGAACTTGCAGGATCGTACAAGAAGCTCGTCCCGGCCCTTCGCTAGGCTTGCCGCTCCAACCAACGAGGAGCCAAGCATGACCACCGACACCCCTATCGACCTGCGCCACAAAGCCTCGCTGATCCAGGCGCAATGGAGCCCGCGGGTGGTCGCCGAGATGAACGACTACCAGTTCAAGGTGGTGCGAATCGAGGGCGATTTCATCTGGCATGACCACCAGGACACCGATGAGGCCTTCCTGGTGCTGGAGGGCGAACTGCGTATCGACATGCGCCACGGCAGCGTGCGCCTGGGGCCGGGCGAGTTGTTCGTGGTGCCCAGGGGCGTGGAGCACAAGCCGTATGCCGAGAAGGAGGTGCGGCTGATGCTGATCGAGCCGCGCGGAGTGCTGAACACCGGGAATGAAGGGGGAGAGCGGACGGCGCAGAACGATCTCTGGATCTGAGCCCGGCACCGATAATGGCGCCGGCTCGCTAGCCTCCGCTACTGGCCAGGCCTTGCAGAGGATTTGACGTACCGTTTTTCGAGCATCACCGTGCGTAGTATTTTCAGCAGCTTCTGGTCGTCGACCGGGGCTGCGAATATCGGGTTGCCCTGCATACCGCGAAGCGCCGGCAAGCCTATTGCCTGGCCTACGTAAGGGGCAATTTCCACAAGGCCTGGGGCGAGCCGATATCCTGCGGCTGGCAGTGGACCTGTGGGAGCGGGCATTGCCCGCGATGGCGTCCGCACGCTACACACCGACCAGGCGCAATTCCTCGCCCTTCACCACCAACCGCCCCGGCATATCCTCCAGCAATCGCCGCGTGTACTCGCTCGCCGGCCGTTCGAACACCTGCTCGGTCGGCCCGGCCTCCACCAGCCGCCCCTGGCTCATCACCAGCACCTGGTCGCTGATTCCGCGCACCGTCGCCAGGTCATGGGAGATGAACAGGTAGGTCAGCCCAAGGTCCTTCTGCAGTTGCTGCAACAGCTCCAGCACCTGCGCCTGCACTGGCGCATCCAGCGCTGACAGCGGCTCGTCCAGCACCAGCAACTCTGGCTGCACCGCCAGCGCCCGGGCAATGGCAACGCGCTGGCGCTGGCCGCCGGACAGTTGCGCGGGACGCCGGTGCAGCAGCTCGCCCGGCAAACCGACCCGTTCCAGCAATTCCAGCACCCGCCGCCGGTCATCCCGGCGTTCGCCAATGCCGAAGGCACGCAGCGGCTCGCTGACGATCGTCAGCAGGTCATGGCGCGGATCCAGTGCGGCATAGGGATTCTGATAGACCAGTTGCACCCGTCGCCGATAACCGTGCAACTCGCGCCGACCGGCTCCCAGCACCTCCAGCCCGTCGAAGCGCACGCTGCCGGCACTCGCCTGTTCCAGGGCAAGAATGATCCGCGCCGTAGTGGACTTGCCCGAGCCGGACTCGCCCACCAGGCTGGTAGTCGTCCCCCGTTGCAGGCTGAAGCTGACCCCGTCGACTGCCGCCGATCCTTGCCGAGTGAAGCAGCGCTGAAGGCTGGTTACCTGCAACAACGGCACCTCCCGGCTGACCACCGGGGCGGCACGCCGTTGCTGCAACCGCGCCAGCGGCGAGGCCTGCAGCAACTGCCGGGTATAGGGATGCCGCGGCGCATGCCACAGTTGTGCCGGCGTGCCGCTTTCCAGCAGGCGGCCATGGCGCATCACCAGGATGCGGTCGGCACGGTCGAGGGCCACGGCCAGGTCGTGGGTGATCAGCAGCAGGCTGCTGCCACGCTCGCGCACCAGTTGCTGCAGGCGGTCGAGGATCTGCCGCTGCACGCTGACATCGAGGGCGCTGGTGGGCTCGTCGGCGATCAGCAGCGGTGGATCGTTGGCCAGGGCGATGGCGATCAGCACCCGCTGGCACATGCCGCCGGAGAGCTGGTGGGGATAGCGCGCCAGCTGCTGCTCCGGGGCCGGCAGCCCCACCTCCTGCAACAGCGCGACGGCCCGCAGGCGCGCCTCGGTCCTGCGCACGCCGTGCACGGTCATGGCTTCGATCACCTGCTCGCCGATGGTCTTCACCGGGTCCAGCGAGGTTCCGGGATCCTGCGGCACGAAACCCACCAGGCGGCCGCGGCGCTGGCGCCAGTCGCGTTCACTGAACTGCTCCAGCGACTGCCCGTCGAGCCACAGTTGCCCCTGCTGGCGCGCACCCGCCGGCAGCAACCCGGCCAGGGCGGCGGCGGTGGTGGACTTGCCCGAGCCGGACTCGCCCACCAGGCAGACGGTCTCGCCAATGCCGATCTCCAGGTCGAGCCCGGTCACGGCGGGCTGCGCCGCCCCCGGATAATCCACGCCGAACTGGCGGATACGCACCCGTGGTGAACTCATGACGCTTCTCCTTGCAGACGTTGCAGGCCGCGGGCCAGTTGCTGGGTGGCAAGAACCACCGTGGCGACCACCAGCCCCGGCAGGGTGGTGTACCACCAGGCCACTACCAGGTAGTTACGCCCTTCGGCGATCAACAGGCCCCATTCCGGTTGCGGCGGCGGCGCGCCGAAGCCGAGGAAACTCAGCGCCGATACCGCCAGTACCGCACTGGCGAACTCCAGCGCGGCCAGGGCCAGCAAGGGCCCGGCGGCGTGGGGCAGGACATGCCGGCAGAGGTTGCTCCAGGGGCCGACGCCGACCACCCGCGCCGCCTCGACGAACACCCGACTGCGCCAGCGCAGCACTTCGCCACGGGCCAGGCGGGCGAACACTGCCACCGACGACAGGCCCACCGCCAGGGCGATTTCCAGGGTGCCGAAGCCCAGCGCGGTGACGATGGCCATGGCCAGCAGCAGTGCCGGGATCGCCATCAGCACTTCCACCAGCACCGCCAGCACCCGGTCCGCCCAGCCGCCGAACCAGCCGGCGATACCGCCCAGCAGGCTGCCAAGGACCAGGGCGATCAGCACGGCGATGCTGGTGGCCTGCAGCGACAGTGCTGCGCCGTGCACACAGCGGCTGTAGAGATCGCGGCCGAGGTGATCGGTGCCGAACCAGTGCTGCGCCGAAGGCGCCTGCAAGGTCTGGGTCGGATCGGCGAGCAGGGGATCGAGGCGGGTGAAGAGTCCGGGCCAGAAAGCCCAGCCCAGCAGGATCAGGAACAGCACCAGGCTCAGTGCCACGGGGAGCCCGGGCCAGATTCGGGCAACACGGCCCGGGGAAAGGACGGCGTGCAGGATCATGCTCGGTGCTCCGGTTGGCGCAGGCGTGGATCGAGATGCGGGTAGACCAGGTCCACCAGCAGGTTGCTCAGCACATACAGCGCCGCCGCCAGCAGGACCACGCCCTGGACCACGGCGATGTCCTGGCTGGCCACCGCGGCCTGGGCCAGGCGACCGATGCCGTCGCGGGAAAACACGGTCTCGGTGACCACCGCCCCGGCCAGCAGGTTGCCGAGCAGGGTGCCGGTCAGGCTCAGCACCGGGATCGCCGCGTTGTGCAGGACATGCCCGCACAGCAGTCGCCAGGGTCCGACGCCTTTGCTGCGCAGGGCCTGGACGAAGGGCTGCTGGCTGACGCTGGCGATCGAGCGACCCAGCACCTGGGCGATCATCGCCGCGCAGGGCAGGGCCAGGGTCAGCGCCGGCAAGACCAGCCCGGCCAGGCCGTGGTCGCCCATGGCCGGCAGCCAGTGCAGGCGGAAGCTGAACAGTTGCAGCAACAGCAGACCGACCCAGAAGGTCGGCAGCGACACCACTACGGCCGGGGCGTTGTGCAACACCCGCGAGCGGAAACGTTGCGCCAGCAGCGCTACGCCGATGCCTGGCGGCAAGGCGATCAGCAGTGCCGCCGCAGCCAGCGCCAGAGTGCCCGGCAAGGCGGCGGAGAGGGCCTGGCTGACCGGCTTGCCGGTTTGCAGCGAGGTGCCCAGGTCCAGGTGCAGCACGCGCCACAGTGCGCCGCCGTACTGTTGCCAGAGGCTGCCGTCGAGGTGGTAGCGGGCGCGCAGTTCGGCGGCTTTCACCGGGTCCGCCAGCCCCGGCTCGCCGCCCTGGGCCAGGAGGATCGCCACCGGGTCGCCGGGCAGCGCGTAGAGAATGGCGAAGGACAGGCTGAACGCTGCCCACAGCACCAGCGCGGCCTGGGCCAGGCGCCAGGCGAATCGGCTCGAAGTGTTCATTGTCAATGACCTCCCAGCCACGTGTCGTAGAACTGCAGGCGGGTCGAGGCCTCGTAGTGCAGGCCGCGTACCTCGTTGCGGAACGCCGTGACCGTGGCGGCCTCCACCAGCGGGATCACCAGGCCCTGCTCCAGCAGTTCGTTGCTGGCCTGCCGGACCAGCGCACCGCGCTTCGCCGTCTCCAGGCTGGCGGCGGAGTCCAGCAACAGCGCATCCACCGTTCCGGGGGCACGCACGTTGACGTTGCGCCCGGAGGCGAGGAATACCGTGCGCAGCACGTCGGGATCGGCGCGGGTCAGGTTGAAGAACCACAGGCTGTAGTTCTGCCCGGCCTGCAGGGCGGTGACCTGGCCGATGGTGGACTTGTTCAGGTGCAGCTCGATGCCGACCTGGCGCAATTGCTGTTGCACCAGTTCCAGCACCGGCGTGGTGGCCTGCCAGTAATCCACGCTGAAGCCCAGGCGCTTGCCGTCGCGCTGGCGCCAGCCGTCGGCGCCTTTGTGCCAGCCGGCCTGGTCGAGCAGGCGTGCGGCGCCGTCTGGGTCGTAGGCCAGTTGGCTGCTCTGGTCCTGGTAATAGGGCGTGCTGCTGGCCAGTACCGAGGTCGCGGGCTTCTGGTAGCGCGAGATCACGCCTTGCAGTTGCGGGCGATTGATCGCCTTGTTCAGCGCCTGGCGCACCGCCAGTTCGTCCAGCGGTGCCCGCGAGACGTTGGGCGTCAGATTGAAGACGATGCCCGGGTTGGGCCGGTTGATCGACGGCACACCCTGGTCTTGCAGCACGGACTCGTCCTGCACCGCCACGCTGGTGTTCACGTCGATCTGCCCGGACAGCAGGCTGCCCAGGCGTACGCCGGACTCCGGCAGGATGTGGAACTCGATGGCGTCGACCCAGGCGCGACCATGGTGCCCGGCCAGGGACGAGGGCCAGGCGTAGTCCGGCCGCGCGTCGAGACGCACCACCTTGTTGTGCTCGAAACGGTTGACGGTGAACGGCCCGGACCCCACCAGAGCACCCTGGCAGCGTTCCTCGGCGGAGCGCTTGAGGGTCGCCGGCGACAACAGGCCCAGGCTCATGGTCGAGCTGGCCTGGAGGAACTGGGCATTGGCCTGCTTGAAGGTGACCTGCACGCTCAGCGGTGCGGTGACCTCCACCGATTCCAGCCCGGCCAGGTAGGTGCCGGCCAGTTGCGCCAGGGCGCCGAGGGCGAGGATGGACTCGAAGTTGGCCTTGACCGCCGCCGCGTCGAGCGGAGTGCCATCGGCGAAGGTCACGCCTTCGCGCAGGTGGAAAGTGAACTGCCGCGAATCGTCGCTGACCTCCCAGCGCTCGGCCAACCAGGGCACGATCTCGGCGCTCTGTGGGTCCTGGTCGGTCAGCGAGTCCACCAGTTGCCGGCCAACGTTGAGCGCGGTGTTGTTGCCGGCCTGTTGCGGGTCGATGCAGTTCGGGTCGCCGTCGAAGGCCACCCGCAGTACCCCGCCATGGCGCGGTTGCGCGGGGTTGCCGGCGCTTGCCGCCTGCTCGGGCGTGCCGTCGCAGCCGGCCAGCAGCAGGGCGAGGGTCAGCGTTGCCAGGGGTCGGATCATGGACACTCCTCAGAAGAACCGGTTGGCGCGGTAGGGCAGGCCGAGGTTTTCCCGCAGCGTGGTACCGGCGTATTCGCGCTGGAACAGGCCACGGCGTTGCAGCTCGGGCACCACCCCGTCGACGAAGTCGTCGATGGCCGAGTGCAGGCCGCTGAACATGATGTTGAAGCCGTCGGCGGCGCCGGCCTCGAACCAGGCCTGGAGGTCGTCGGCGATGCTTTCAGGGGTACCGATCAGGATGCGATGGCCGCCGGAGGTGAGCTGGTTGAACAGCTGGCGCACCGTCGGGCGCTCGCGGCGGATCAGGTCGAACACCAGCTTCTGCCGGCTCTGGTGGGTGTTGGTGGTAAAGCTTTCCGGGGGCAGCGGCACCACCTCGTCGAAGGGCAGTTCGGAGAGGTCGTAACCGAGGCTGACGAACTTCGAAATTGAGCTGAGGAAGGCTTTGGGTTCCAGCAGTTCCTGCTGGCGGTCGTACTTGGCCTGGGCTTCGGCGAGGGTCTTGCCCACCACCGGAGACACGCCGGGGAGGATCTTCAGCTCGTTGGCACCACGGCCGAAGCCGGCGGCCGCCTGCTTGGTTTCCGCATAGAAGGCCCGGCCCTGCTCAATGGTGTGCTGGGCGGTGAAGATCAGCTCGCCGACCCGTGCCGCCAGGCGCTTGCCGGCCACCGAGGCGCCGGCCTGGGCCACCACCGGATGGCCCTGGGGCGAGCGCGCCACGTTGAGCGGGCCGCGTACCTGGAAGTGCTCGCCCTGGTGGTCGAGCACATGCAGCTTGTCGATATCCAGCCAGGTGCCGCTGGCCTTGTCCTGGACGAAGGCGTCATTGGCCCAGCTGTCCCACAGGCCGCTGACCACGTCGTAGAACTCCTCGGCGCGGGCGTAGCGGTCGTCGTGCTCGACATGGTCCTGGCGGTTGAAATTCTCGCCTCCGCCGAGGGAGGTGACCAGGTTCCAGCCGGCACGGCCACCGGTGAGCTGGTCCAGCGAGGCGTATTTGCGCGCCACGTTGTAGGGCTCGTTGTAGGTGGTGCTGGCGGTGGCGATCAGGCCGATATGGCGGGTGCTGGTGGCCAGCGCCGGGGCCAGGATCAGCGGGTCCCAGCGCACGCTGTTGGGCCCGCGCTGCAGGGCCAGGTCGAGCTTGACGTCGAGGGTGTCGTTGAAGAACAGCGAATGGAAGCGCCCGGCCTCCAGTTTGCGTGCGATGTACTGGTAGTGCGCAAGGCTCTTGAAGGTGTCCAGCGGCGCTTCCGGCAGGCGCCAGGCGCTGCCGCTGAGGGTACCGGGGATGAACGCGCCGAGGACGAACTGGCCATGGCTCATGGGGTTTCTCCTGGCGCCCGCCGACGACGGCGGGCGCGGTGGTCGGTGGGGGTCAGAAGTTGTAGGCGATGCGCGTGTACCAGAAGCCGCCATAGGGATCGAACGGCGAGATCGAGCCGAATTTCGGGAAGCCGTTGACGTCGCCCGCCGGGTACGCGGCGTTATCGGCGCGTACGTCGAACAGGTTGTTGGCGCCCACCGCGATATCGAAGTGATCGGTCAGGGCGTAGGCCACTTCCAGGTCGGTCAGCCACTTGGCGCCGAAGGTCACGTCGTAGTTAGGGTTGGCGTCGCGGGCGGTGACCTTGTCGTAGCGGGTCACGGCGGCGTTGATGGTGAAGCGCTCGATCTGCCAGTTGGCGCTGAGGATCAGTTTGGTCTTGGGGTTGGCCACGGTGAGGTAGCCCTGGGCGACGCGGTCGAACAGCTCCAGGTTGTTGCCGGCGGCCTTGAGCGCGCCAGGCGTTTGCTTGATGTCGTCGATCTCGGTCTTGTTGTAGTTGGCGCCGAGGCCGTACTTGACCTGGCCGAAGCGGCCATAGTCGACCCGGTAGTCGGCCACCAGGTCGATGCCGCGGGTGGTGGTGTCGGCGGCGTTAGTGAAGTATTTGATGCGGTAGCCAGGCTTGTAGCCGTTAGCGACCAGGGCCTGGTCGACGCCGTTGCCGTAGAGGAAGCCGGTGAGGGCGATGCGATCGCGGATCTCGATCTGGTAGGCGTCGAGGGTCACGCTGGCCTGGGGCAGTGGCTGCCAGGTCAGGCCGAGGCTGATGTTGCGCGATTTTTCCGGGGACAGGTCCTCGGCGCCCAGGGCCCGAGCCAGGGCCGAATCGACCCGTGCGGTCTTGGCTTCGACGAACTGGGCGACGCCATTGACGGTGGTGTACTGGTTGGCGGTCTGGGCATACACCGACTGCGACAGTGACGGGGCACGGAAGCCATTGCTGACGGTGCCGCGCAGGGCGAAGGTCGGGGTGAAGTCATAGCGCGCGGTGAGCTTGCCGCTGCGGGTGTTGCCGCTGCTGTCGTCGTATTTCTCGAAGCGCGCGGCGGCGCCCAGGTACAGCTTCTCGGTGGGGTTGAGGCCGACGTCGAGGTAGCTGGCGTAGCTGTTGCGGCTGGCCTGGCCGGCATCCTCCGGGGTCAGGGTGATCGCGCCCTGGGCGCCCACTGAGCCGGGCTGCCCGGCCAGTGGTCCGCTGGGGTAGATATAACCGCCATTGATGTAGGACAGCGGATCGTCTGACTCGGTCTTGTAGCGCTCGTGACGATGCTCCAGACCCCATGAGACTTGCAGCGGCTTGCTCAGTCCGACTTCGAAGGCACGGGTCAGGTCGAGGTTGTTGGTCCACTGGTCGAAGGTGTTGGTGTAGGTGTCGAAATGGGTCGGGCTGGTCGGGCCGAGGGAGGCGTTGAGGGTTTCGTCGGCGCCGGCCTGGCTCTTGGCGCGGCCGAAGGTGGAACTGAGGTCCCAGTGCCACTCGGCGAGCTCGCCCTTGCCGCCGGCGGCGGCCTGGTAGTCGGTTTCCTTGAGGGTGTAGAAGGGCGCGGTACCGTCCGGGTAGATCTCGGGAATGATGTTGGTCGAGTTGGGCCGGCGGTAGTTCTGCCCGCCCTTGGCATCGCGCTGGCTGACGGTGGAGAAGGAATACAGGGTCAGGTCGTCGCTCACCGGCAGCTCGGCGTTGTACGACAGGTTGATCGCCTTGATCTTCGGCAGGCCGTTCTTCTGCACCTCGCGGTCGGCGGTGGCGTTGCGCGGGTCGCCTGCGAAGTACAGGTTGCCGGTGGCCTCCCGCGAGCGGGTTGCGGTCTGCACCGACTTGGCGTCCAGGGCGTAGTTGAAGAAGCCGCCGTTGTCGCCCAGGGCCAGACCCTGGTTGAGGGTCTGGCGCAGGTTGCCGCCGTCGCCGTTCTCGTAGTACTCGCCGTACTGGGTGCTGACCGAGCCGCCGTTGTCGTTCTGCTTGAGGATGATGTTGATCACCCCGGCGATGGCGTCGGAACCGTATTGCGCCGAGGCGCCATCGCGCAGTACCTCGATATGGTCGATGGCGCTGACCGGGATCAGGTCCAGGTCCACCGGGTTGGTGCCGTAGGCGGCAGTGGAGTCGAGGTTGATCACCGAGCTGTTGTGGCGACGCTTGCCGTTGACCAGCACCAGCACGTTGGAGCCGTTCAGGCCGCGCAGACTGTAGGGGCGGGCGACGCTGTCGTTGGAGGTGCCGGAGGGGCGTTGGGAGAACGACGGCAGGGTTTTCTGCAGGGCTTCGCGCAGGCTGCTGGAGCCGGTCTGCTCAAGCTGCTTGCTATCGATCACGTCGATCGGCGCCGGGCTGCTGGTGACGGTGCGCACTTCGCTGCCACGCGAGCCGGTGACGATCACCGTGCCCAGCGCGGTGTCGTCGGCGGCCTGGGCCAGCGGGGTGAAGAGGTAGCCGGCAAGCAGCGCCGGGGCCATGGACAAGGGGGTGAATACGGACTTCATGACGGTTCCTAAGGGTTCGATTGGCAGTCAGGCCCTGGATGTGCGATCGAACGGGCTCTCATCGGTTGCTTTCAGGTTTTCCAGGCATGGCCGGGCCCGCGGGAGGTCCATTGCTCCCGTGGTCTGGCATGCCTGTGTCTCGTCCGGCGCGCGCCGGTACGCTTATGCCGCGGCGGATCCCTGGCCGCTGAGCAAGGAAGTGAAGCGCCGGTCCCAGAAGTCGCGGACCGCCAGTGGTTGCCTGAGCAAACCGCTGTCGTGGAACAGGTCGGCGATGCGCTGCTGGGCGGCGATGTCCTCTTCGCTCACCGGCAGCAGCCGGCAGGGGCGCTGGCGCTGGTTGAACTGTTGCAGGTAGAGCGTGCGGGAAATCCCGGTCAGGGCTTCGTTGCGCTCGGCCCAGGCCTCGGGGTTGCGCTCCACCCAGTCCCAGGTGGCGCGCTCGCGTTCGAGAAAGTCGGCGATCTGCGCCTGCCTGCCTGGCTGCTCCAGCACCCTGGCGCTGGTGGCGATCAAGTAGTTGCCGCACTGGTAGCGGCTGGCTTCGTCCAGCACCTGGCCGTCCATCTGCGCGAGGGCCTGCAACGCGCCGATACCGCCGGCGACGATGGCGTCGAGATGGCCGTTCTGGAAGGCGACCAGCGCATCCCGCGCCGGCATGGGCCGGGCCTGGATATCGGCGAGACCCAGGCCGTTGTCGCGCAGCAGGTTGAGCACCAGGTAGTGGGTGTCGGTGGCACGCACGAAGCTGATGCGCTTGCCCTTGAGGTCGGCGAGGGTGCGGATGCCGCTCTCGCGCTTGACGATCAGGGCGCTGCGGTTCTGCTCGCCCTGATAGCTGGCAATCAGCACCAGCGGGTTGCCGGCGGCACTGGCGAACAGCGGCAGCACCGGACTCATGAAGGCGTAGTCGAGGCTGGCGCTGGCGAAGGCTTCGAGAACCATGGCGCCGCCGGGGATATCCACCCAGTCCACGGGGTAGGGCGTGCCGGCCTGGCCGGCATCGGCAAGAAAACTCGCGGCCTGGCCCTTGTAGCGCCAGACGCGCAAGGCTTCGCTGCTGCCGGCCAGCGCGGAGACGGCGCCTGCGGCCAGGCCGAGCACTGCGCTGTGGCGCAGGAAGCTGCGGCGGTTGAGGTGGATCGCCATGGCGGGCTCCTCAGTCCAGCAGGTCGGGTTGTTGCTGGACGATGCGATCCCACAGCGGCAGGAAGTTCAGCCAGCCGAACAGCTCGCGCTGGGCCGGGTTGAAGCTGTCCTCGCCCAGCTTGGGGATGCGCGGCTGGCCGGCGGCGTAGGCGAGCAGGTGGGCGCGGGCGGTGTCGTCGGCGAGGATGAAGCGCCAGGCGGCGCTCTCCACCGTCTGCCCTGTGGTCCACAGGCCGTGGTTCTGCCAGACCAGCAGGTTATTGTCGGCGAAGGTCTCGACGAAGGCCTGGGCCACGGCGTCGCGGTCCTGCAGCAAGCCGCCCTCGGCATTACGCAGGGCGTGGCGGTCGAACAGCACCTGCTCGCCGACGAAGGCCGAGGACTCGGCGGTGATCGGTTGGAACAACTGGCCCAGGGACGACCACACGCGGCCATGGAAGCCGTGCAGGTGGGCGATGCCGACCACCTCCGGGCGGGCCCGCTGCAGTTCGTAGTGCAGTTCCAGGGCGCTGGTGTTGAGCAGGCCATCGCCTTCCACCACTTGGCCCTGGCCGTCGACCCGCAGCAGGTCGCGGGTGCGGATCTGCGAGAAGGGCACGCCCAGCGGGTTGATCCAGTAATGGTCGGTTTCGATCGGGTCGCGGGCGGTGAAGTGCCCGGCCAGGCCGACTTCGAAGCCCAGTTCGGCGAACAGGCGATAGGACGCGGCGAGGCGTTGCTTGCGATGCAGGCGCTCGTTGTGGAGGTCTTCGCGAACGGGTGGGGTGCTGAGTTGCAGGCGATGGTTGTGGTTCGGCAGGCTGGCGATGCTATGGCTCATCACGGGTACTCGCAGGTGGGGCTGTAATGGGTCCTCCACCGTGCGAGGGGTCGGGTCTGGAGGGACTGTAGCAAGGGGGGAGGGAAGGGAAGAAATACCGTTTCGATCTATTTTTATTATTATTTTTCAGAATAAAAAATCTTCTGATTATTTAAGTATTGCATTTTTATGGTTGGCCTCATCGCGGGCAACGCCCACTCCCACAATGTCCACGGCGACACCGAACCCTGTGGGAGCGGGCTTGCCAGCGATGAGGCCCCAACCAACACCATGAACAGACAAGGCCGGACTCCGATCCGGGGCTGCGTTCGAACTACCAGCGCGACATCGACGAGAACCGCCTGATCATCAGCTACACCCTGCCGCTGCGCTGAGGGTGCCCGGCAATACCCTTCATGTACGAGGATGACCGCCGATCATTGGTGGTGGGGCCGGCCAAGGCTTTGGCCGGCCTGGCTTTTTTTGCCCCCGGCCAACAGCGGTGCGCCGTGGATGACGGCGATCAATCGGGTTTCCCCCGGCCGCGACTGGATACGCAACTGCCCGCCCATGCGCTCGATGCGCAGGCGCATGCTGCTCATGCCGACCCCGGTGCCTGCCGCCAGCACCTTGTCGACATCGAAGCCGCGGCCATTGTCGCGAACCTCCAGGCCCAGGCCGTTCTGCGCTTCAGCCCGCACCTCGATATCCAGGCGGGAGGCGCCGGCGTGCTTGAGCACGTTGGTCAGGGCTTCTTCGAGAAAACGCGTGAGGGCCAGCAACTGTGCCGGCGTGAACGTGCCCGGCCAGTGCTCCGGCAGGTGCCATTGCGAGGCTATGCCGAGGTCGTCGAACAGATCGATGAAGCGTCGCCGCGACGCTGCCAGCCACTCTTGCGGCGATTGCCAGGCGGGCACGGCGGAGGAACCGTCGATGGCGTCGCGCAGGTCGCTGCGCAGGGTCTTGAGCACGGAGAGGAACTGGCCGTCGTTCAAGCCTTCGCCGTGCTCCATGCGGGTGATCGAGCGCATCAGCGAGCTGCCCAGGCCGTCGTGCAGGTCGTGGGTCAGGCGCAGGCGCTCGTTGAGGCGGATGTTGTCGGCTTCCAGGCTGTGTTCGCGCTGCAGGGTACGGGTCAGTTCCGCTCGGGTGCTGTCCACGGTGGCTTGCAGTTCATCGTTGAAACGCTCGATGCGCAGCAGGCTGCTGGAAAAGCGCGTCGCCAGGACCAGGAACATCAGGATCGACATGAGCGGGGCGGACAAGAGGGCGTAGACCCCCTGGATGCCCAGCACCCCGGTAAGGGTCAGGAACTCGAAGATGGACAGCCCGGCGATACCCAGCCCCAGCAGGACCTGGTAGCGATCGCGGATCCGCACGGCGCGCCACAGCAGTTGCAGGCAGGCCACGAACAAGGCCAGGCGCAGGGAAAACGCCGACACTACCTGCAACGACGACAGGTAGCGGTCGGGCACCAGCATGATGGTCAGGCACAGCAGCAGGGCAACGCTCCACAGCAGTTGCTCGAAACGCTTGAAGCGCATGCCGCCGAATGACCAGATGAACATGCAGAACGCCGGGGAGTACAGGGCGAACGCCACCAGGCTGAGGCGATCCCAGATTTCGCCATGGCTGAATGGCCAGGATGATGTCACCAGCATGTTGAGGATGCCGACCGACCAGAGCAGCGAGGCCAGGGCGAACCAGCCGAAGGTGCGTTCCTGGCGGCGGAACAGCCAGAACGTCAGGAACAGCACCCCCAGCACCACGGAAATCAGCAGGCTGACGAAAATCAGGTCGCGCTGTACCAGCAGTTGGCGACGGTACTCCGGCCAGACCTGCGCGTGGTTGCCCAGGCGTACCGTGCCCAGCCCGGGTGCTGCATGTTCGGAGCCCACCAGGCGAATCCACAGGGTATGCCGCTGCTGTTCGCCAGACAGCGGCAGCAGCCAGTAGCGCGGCAGGTTCCAGCCGCGGGACAAGGGCTCCACCAGGCTTTCGTCACGCCATAGCAGGCGCTCGTCGAGCCAGACCTCGGCGGCCATGGCCATGCGGTCGATGTTCAATGCCAGCGGCTCGCCCGGGCAGTCGGCCTGCCAGTCCAGCCGGTACCACACCGCGCCCTGGAAGCCGGGCCAGTGCCGCTGCCACAGGTCCGGCAGGCTCACCGGCTGCCAGCCGTCGAGCGGGCGCGCGCCGTCGCCGTTGCGCTCGGGGGCGACGAGGACGCGGCTGATGCTGGTCTGGCAGCTCGCCTGCGCCAGGCTCGCAAGCCACGGCAGCAGGACCAGCAGCAGGCTCAGGACAACAAGCCGCGCTGCCGGGCCTCGTTGACCGCGCGGGTACGCGAGGACACGGCCAGCTTGCGGTAGATCCGTTTGATATGGCATTCGACGGTATAGCGGGAAATGGTCAACTGTTCGGCGATTTCCCGGTTGCTCAAACCACGGGAAACCCATTCGAGAATCTCGCTCTCGCGGACGCTGAGGGCTTCGCTGTCGCCGCTGTCGGCGGGCTTGTGCAGCGGTTCGCTGGGCAGCAGGGTGAGGATGCGCCGGGCGATGAACGGGTCGATCGGCGCGCCGCCACGCAGCACGCTGCGGATCGACAGGCTGACCTCCAGGTCGTCGCGCTCCTTGAGCAGGTAGCCGGTGGCGCCGGCGCGCAGTGCACCGAGGATCGCCTCTTCGGTGCTCCAGGCGGAAATCACCAGGATCCACAGCGCCGGCTCCTGCGCGCGCAACTCGCGGATCAGCTCGATGCCATTGCCATCGGGCAGGCCGAGGTCGACCAGGACCATCGCCACCGGCTGCTGGCTGACATGGACACGGGCCTCGGTCAGGTTCACCGCAAAGTTCACCGCTTCGTCGGCATAGCCGATTTCGCCCAGCACCCGCGCCAGCCGTTGGCGCATCAGGGCGTCATCCTCGACCACCAGGACGGGTGCGGGCAGCAGGCTGTCATCGGGAGGCGGGCGGGTGGTCGACATGGGCGGCAGGCATTCCGTGGCAGTGAATGGAAGATGCGCGAGTTTGACATGCCATAGTGGCCTTCGACCATCACCAGAATCAGGTATAGCCCTGCGGCGCGCCGGGGTGAAATTACCTAGTTTCAGTGATAGCCAGTGGCCAATACCTTCACGTCCAATAGCGTTTTGCCAGGCCGGCTGGTCCGCACGTGCCTGCGTCTCGATTGCTGAAGGGAGCCCCCATGAACCGCACCTATGCCCTCGTCTGGAACCCAAGCCTCGGCGCCTGGAGCGTTGCCGATGAACATGCCCGTCGACGGAGCAAGGGCGCTGGCGCAGTGCTGGCGGCGATCCTGCTGCTGCCGGCACTGGCCAGTGCTGCCGATCTGCCGACCGGCGGCCAGGTGACGGCGGGGCAGGGGAAGATCGGCTTGCCGGCGAACAACCAGATGGTCATCGACCAGGCCAGCGACAAGCTCGCCATCGACTGGCAGAGCTTTGATATCGCTGCCGGCAACAAGGTCACCTTCAATCAGCCTGGCCGCGATTCTGTTGCGCTGAACCGGGTTCTGGGCGCCGATGGCTCGAAGATCATGGGCCAGCTCGATGCCAATGGCCGGGTGTTCATCGTCAACCCCAACGGCGTGCTGTTCGGCAAGGACGCCCAGGTCAATGTCGGCGGCCTGGTGGCCTCGACCCTGGACATCAGCAACCGCGACTTCGAGGCCGGCAACTACGCGTTCAAGGGCAACGGCAAGAACGCTGCGGTGGTCAACAACGGCAAGATCAGCGCCACCGATGGCGGCAGCGTCGCCCTGCTCGGCGGCACGGTCAGCAACAACGGGGTGATCGTCGCCAACCAGGGCAGCGTGGCCCTGGCGGCGGGCAACGCCGTGACCCTGGACTTCGCCGGCGACGGCCTGCTCAACGTGCAGGTGGACGAGGCGGTGGTCGATGCACTGGTGGAAAACCACCAGCTGATCAAGGCCGATGGCGGCCAGGTACTGCTCACCGCCAATGCCGGTGACGCGCTGATCAACACCGTGGTCAACAACACCGGCACCATCGAAGCGCAGACGGTTGGCGAGAAGAACGGCAAGATCGTCCTGCTTGGCAGCTTCGATGGCGGCAGCGTACAGGTGGCCGGCACCCTCGACGCCAGTGCGGCGAGCGGCGGCAACGGCGGTTTTGTCGAAACCTCGGGTGCTCACGTCAAGGTGGCGAACAGCGCCAAGGTCACTACCCAGGCACAGAATGGCAAGACCGGTACCTGGCTGATCGATCCGACCGACTTCACCGTCAGCGCGGGCGGTACAGCCAAGACTGACAGTGGCATGGGCGCCGACACGCTCTCCAGCAACCTGGCGACCACCGACGTCACCCTGCAAACCGTCGCCACCAATACCGGCGCCGAACCGGGCGATATCCACGTCAACGCCGCCGTGACCTGGAATGCGGGCACCACGCTCACCCTCAGCGCCCATAACAACATCAATATCAACGCCGCCATTACTGCCCGGCACGCCAATGGCAAAGTCGCGCTGAAGTACGGCCAGGCCAGCATCAGTGGTGGCACGGCGGACTACAACCTCAAGGCGCCGATCAATCTGCAAAGCGGGCTGAACTTCAGCACGCAGAAAGGCCTAGCCGGCAACACGTTCACCTACAACGTGGTCAACGATGCCCAGGCGCTGCAAGCCATGAACGACAACCGACACGGCAACTACGCCGTGGGTAGCTATATCGACCTGGGCAGCATCAGTAACTGGGTGCCGGTGGGGACCTGGAATGAAGCGTTCGTTGGCCGACTGGTCGGGCTGGGTCATACCCTCTCCAACCTCACCATCGACCGTAGCGGGACCGACAATGTCGGTCTGGTCGGTTACGCCGACAGCGGCAGCGTGATCCGCGATATTGGCCTGGTCGGTGGTAGCGTCACAGGCAGGAACACAGTTGGTGGGCTGATCGGAGTCAACCAGGCAGTAGTCAGCAACGTCTTTAGCACTGCCACAGTCAATGGCCAGGCGGGCGTCGGAGGGCTGGTCGGGATCAACGACGGCCCCATCACCAACGCCTATGCCGCTGGCAGCGTCACGGGTCAAAATTCCGTCGGAGGGCTGGTCGGGGTCAACAGGGGCATCATCAACAACGTCTATGCCGCTGGCAACGTCACGGGCCAGGTAGAGGTCGGCGGGCTGGTCGGAAGCAACGAAATGATCGTCAAATACGTCTATGCCAGCGGCCTCGTCCAGTCGGGAGATGTCTTCTTCGGTGGTCTGGTCGGAAGCAACACCGTCTTCGGCTTGGTAGCCGAGTCCTACTGGGACAGCGACAGCACTGGCAGCGCCAAACCCAACTTTTCCGACTTCTTCAATAGCGTAAACGTGAGCGCCGTCACCTCCAGCAACCGCTACAACCACAGCAGCTATGGCAACCTCGGCACCTGGAGCCTCGTCGCCGGCACTGGCAACGTCTACACCACAGGTGCGAATGGCTGGATCATGATCGAGGGCCAGACGCGCCCCTTCCTCGCCAGCGAATACAGCACCAGCGTCGGCAACGACCACCAGTTGCAATTGATGGCCTACAACCTCGGTGCCAGCTACACCCTGGCACGCGATATCGATGCCAGCGCTACCGCGGGCAGCAATGCCAGCGGCATGTGGAGCACGGCAGGCTTCGTTTCGGTGGGCGACACCGGCAACCGTTTCACCGGGCAATTGGACGGCGGCAGCCATGCCGTGACGGGGCTCACCATCAACCGCACGGGCACCGACTCCGTCGGCCTGTTTGGCTACACCAACGTCGGGAGTGTGATTCGCAATATCGGTCTGGTGGGCGCCACTGTCGTGGGCAATAACGACGTCGGCGGCCTGGTTGGCAGAAGTTACAGCGCCCT
Organism: Pseudomonas sp. Con_6; assembly: GCF_059379395.1. Classification (NCBI taxonomy): domain Bacteria; kingdom Pseudomonadati; phylum Pseudomonadota; class Gammaproteobacteria; order Pseudomonadales; family Pseudomonadaceae; genus Pseudomonas; species Pseudomonas sp. Con_6. The sequence goes on from NZ_CM182011.1 coordinate 3,110,869, forward strand.
CAGTAATGTCTATGTCACGGGCAGCGTGACGGGCAATAGCAACGTCGGCGGTTTGGTGGGTAGCAGTGGCGGGCTGATCAATAGTGCTTATGCCGCTGTCGCGGTGAACGGCAACTCCAGTGTTGGCGGCCTGGCTGGCTACAGCGAGCAAAACGTAATCAACACCTATGCCTCCGGCAACGTGACAGGAGGCGCCTATGTTGGCGGTCTGATCGGCTTCAATGGCGCCCGGATCGATGACTCATTCGCAACCGGTAGCGTGAGTGGCACTGGTGCACTCGGTGGTCTGGCTGGACTGAACAATGGCGGCGGCGTCGTGGCGCGCAGCTTCTACGCCACCACCGACGCCAATGGCGCGGAAATCAACAACGGCGGCGCCAATACGGGATTATTCAGCGGCAACTCGCTCGGCACTGGAAAAAACCGGAATCAGCTGACCCAGGCTTCCACCTTCACTGGCTGGAGCATCGCCACTACCGGCGGTTCGAACGCTGCCTGGCGAATCTATGACGGCTATTCTGGCCCGCTGCTGCGCAGTCTTCTCAAGTCAGTGACTGTCACGGTCGACGATGTTACCGGCAAGACTTATGACGGCACGAGCGGCACGGTCGCAGGGGTAAGCCACAGCCTCTCCGACAGCAGTGCCAACCTGCAGGGCAGCGCCAGCTACTCCAGTGTTTCCACGCGCAATGCAGGCACTTATGGCCTGGGGCTGACCGGTTTGTATTCCGATCAGCAGGGCTATGACATCGAGGTTGTCGAGGGCAGCTATGTCATCGGCAAGGCCAGCATCAGTGCCGTGACCGGTATTACCGCGCAAAACCGCACTTATGACGGCACTACCGATGTCAGCCTCAACACTGGTAGCGCCGGCTTCACCGGTCGTTTCGGCAATGACGAGTTGAGCGTGACCTCGGCCAGCGGTGCCTTTGCCGACAAGAGCGCTGGTGACGGCAAGACCGTCGACATCGGCAATATCGTCCTGGGCGGCGCCGACGCCGGCAACTACACGCTGGCTGACAACACCGCCACCAGCAGCGCCGATATCGCCAAGGCCAGCATCAGTGGCGTGACCGGTATCACCGCGCAGAACCGCACTTATGACGGCACCACCGATGCCACTGTGAATACCGGCGCCGCCGCGTTCACTGGTCGTTTCGGCAATGACGAGTTGAGCGTGGCCTCGGCCAGCGGAGCCTTCGCCGACAAGAACGCTGGCGATGGCAAGACCGTCAACATCGGCAATATCGTCCTCGGCGGTGCCGATGCCGGTAACTACACCCTGGCTGACAGCACCGCCAGCACGACCGCCGATATCGCCAAGGCCAGCATCAGTGGCGTAACCGGCATCACCGCGCAGAACCGCACCTACGACGGCACCACCGATGCTGGACTGAACACCGGCGCTGCCGCGTTCACCGGTCGTTTCGGCAATGACGAGTTGAGCGTGAGCTCGGCCAGTGGCACCTTTGCCGACAAGAACGCCGGTAACGGCAAGACGGTCGATATCACCGGAATCGTCCTGGGCGGCGCCGACGCCGACAACTACACGCTGGCTGACAGCACCGCCACCAGCAGCGCCGATATTGCCAAGGCCAGCATCAGTGGCGTGACCGGCATCACCGCGCAGGACCGCACTTATGACGGCACCGCCGATACCACGTTGAACACCGGCGCCGCCGCGTTCACCGGTCGTTTCGGCAACGACGAACTGAGCGTGGCCTCGGCCAGCGGTGCCTTTACCGACAAGAACGCCGGCGACGGCAAGACCGTCAACATCGACAATATCGTCCTCGGCGGTGCCGATGCCGGTAACTACACCCTGGCTGACAGCACCGCCAGCACGACCGCCGATATCGCCAAGGCCAGCATCAGTGGCGTGACCGGCATCACCGCGCAGAACCGCACCTACGACGGCACCACCGCTGCAGGGCTGAACACCGGCGCTGCCGCGTTCACCGGTCGCTTCGGCAACGACGAGCTGAGCGTGGCCTCGGCCAGCGGTGCCTTTACCGACAAGAACGCTGGCGACGGCAAGACCGTCGACATCGGCAATATCGTCCTGGGCGGCGCCGACGCCGGCAACTACACGCTGGCTGACAACACCGCCACCAGCAGCGCCGATATCGCCAAGGCCAGTATCAGTGGCGTGACCGGCATCACCGCACAGAACCGTACTTATGACGGCACCGCCGGTACCACGTTGAACACCAGCGCCGCCGGGTTCACCGGTCGTTTCGGCAACGACGAGTTGAGCGTGGCCTCGGCCAGCGGTGCCTTTACCGACAAGAACGCCGGCGACGGCAAGACCGTCAACATCGGCAATATCGTCCTCGGTGGTGCCGATGCCGGTAACTACAGCCTGGCTGACAGCACCGCCAGCACGACCGCCGATATCGCCAAGGCCAGCATCAGTGGCGTGACCGGAATCACCGCGCAGAACCGCACCTACAACGGCACCACCGATGTAGGACTGAACACCGGCGCTGCCGCGTTCACCGGTCGTTTCGGCAATGACGAGTTGAGCGTGAGCTCGGCCAGTGGCACCTTCGCCGACAAGAACGTCGGCAACGGCAAGGCGGTCGATATCACCGGAATCGTCCTGGGCGGCGCCGACGCCGGCAACTACACACTGGCTGACAACACCGCCACCAGCAGCGCCGATATCGCCAAGGCCAGCATCAGTGGCGTGACTGGCATCACCGCGCAGAACCGCACCTATGACGGCACCACCGATGCCAGCCTGGACACCAGTGGTGCTGGCTTCAGCGGCCGTTTCGGCAACGATGAACTTAGCGTGGCCTCGGCTAGCGGCACCTTCGCCGACAAGAATGCCGGCACCGCCAAATCGGTCGCCATTACCGGGATCACCCTCGGCGGTGCCGATGCCGGCAACTACGTTCTGGCCAGCGATACCAGCACCACCCAGGCCGATATCGCCAGGGCGGCACTGACCATCGCCGCGAATAACGCCAGCAAGATCGCCGGGCAGAGCATCGTCCTGAACGGCTACAGCACTCGCGGTCTGGTCGCCGGCGACAGCGTGTCGTCGGTCAGCCTCGCCAGCAGCGGCGAAGCGGCCAGTGCCGCCGCCGGCTCCCACGCCATCGTGGCCAGCGCCGCCACCGGTGCTGACGTGAGCAACTACACCATTCGGTACGAAGAGGGCATCTTGTTCGTGCTCCCCGCACTGAGCGAGCCGAGCCAGCCGGTGATGGCCCAGGACTACCTCGGCGTACTGGCCTCCAACGGCCAGATCGTATCGGGCCAGGCCACGCAACAGGCTAGCGAACCTCAGGGCCTGAGCCACGACCTGCTGATCACCAACCCCTCCGATGAGCGCCTGAACCTGCACGTCGTCAACCAAGGCATCCGCCTGCCAGAAGGAATCTGATTCATGCGTTTCGTTCGTTCTTTGATCGGCGGTGGCCTGTCCCTGCTGTCGCTGTCCGTGATGGCGGCCACCTTGCCGGACGCCGGCCAGTCGCAACAGAACATCGACCAGCTCCCGCTGCAACTGCCTGGCAAGCAGCGCCTGGAGTTGAACCTGCCCGATACGCCGTCGGCCGCAGCGACGGCCAACGGTCCCAGCCTGCAGGTCAACGGCTTCACCCTGGAAGGCAACGGCGTCATCGGCAGTAACGAACTGCTGCCCCTGCTTGGCGACCTGCAAGGCCGCACGGTATCCCTGGGCGAATTGCAGGCTGGCGCCAACCGCATCACCCGGCTGTACCGCGAGCGCGGCTACCCGCTGGCCCGAGCCTACGTTCCGGCGCAGGAGATCGACGGCGGCGTGGTGCGGATTGCCGTGATGGAAGGCCGCTTCGGCGAGGTCGGCCTGAACAACACCTCGCGGGTCTCGGATACGGCGCTGACGCCGCTCACGGCACTGAAGAGCGGCGACGCCGTGCGCTCGGCCGAGCTGGAACGCAGCCTGCTGTTGCTGTCCGATACGCCAGGAGTGGAGGTGAAATCCACGCTCAAGCCGGGTGCTTCGGTAGGTGCTACCGATCTGTTGGTCGATGTCACGCCGGGCCCGCTGCTGTCCGGTTCGGTGGATGCTGACAACTACGGCAACCGTTTCACCGGCGAATACCGCCTGGGCGGCACGCTCAACGTCAACAGCCCGCTGGGTTTGGGTGATCGCTTGACCCTGCGGGCCATGGGCTCGGACGAAGACCAGCAGTACGGGCGCATCGCCTACCAGTTGCCGATCGGCCCCTGGGCCACCCAGGTCGGTGTGGCCTATTCGGACATGGACTACCAGCTGGCCAAGGACTTCGACGACCTCAGGGCCCACGGCAATGCCCGGATCGGCAGCCTGTACGCGATCCAGCCGCTGGTGCGCAGCCGCGATTTTTCCCTCTACGCGCAAGTGCAGTTCGACGACAAGCGCCTGAAGGACGATATCGACCTGTTCGGCAGCAAGAGCGACAAGCGCGCGCGGGTGGTCATCGCCACCCTCAACGGCAACAGTCGCGACAACCTGCTCGGCGGTGGTGTGAACAGTTTCGCCCTGGCCTGGAGCCAGGGCAGCCTGAATATCGACGGCCAGTTGAACCAGGCCATCGACGACCTGACCGCTGGCACGCAAGGCCGCTTCCACAAGCTCAACCCCAGCGTGGTGCGCCTGCAACGCCTGACCGAGCGTTTCAGCCTGTATGGCCAACTGCAAGGCCAGTGGGCCGACGGCAACCTCGACAGTTCGGAAAAGATCAGCCTTGGTGGTGCCTACGGCGTGCGTGCCTATCCGCAGGGCGAGGCGTCTGGCGACCAGGGCTGGCTGGCCAACCTCGAATTGCGCTACGCCCTGACCGATGCCTGGCAGTTGAGTACCTTCGTCGACCACGGCGAAGTGCGCCTGAACAAGGACACCTGGAGCAATGGCGAAAACCACCGCAGCCTGTCGGCGGCGGGTATTGGCGCAAGCTGGGCCGCGTATGGCTGGCAGGTCAATGCGGTGGCCGCCTGGAAGCTGGGCAATGCTGACCCGCAGAGCGATGTCGACCGCAGCCCGCGGGTATGGGCGCAAGTGGTGAGGTTCTTCTAGGCTTTGTACGGAAAGTGCCTGCGCGACGATCAGGCTGCGTTGAAAACAGGCTCGGAATGCTCATTGACAACCAGTCAACTCCGCTTCCTCGCCTGTTTTCGCCTTGCCTGATCGCCGCTCGGCGACTTTTCGTACAAACCCTAAGCCGCAGGATCGGCCAGCGACAAAGGGCTTGTGTAGAAGTGGCACAAAGCCATATCTTGCCGGCTTCCGGGGTGAATGCAGGGACGCCGCCCGGGCCACGTCCTCCGACCATCATCCCGGTATTGCCTGTATGCGCCTGGCGTCCTGCCTGTTGTCCGCGTTCTGCCTGCTTCCTCTTGCCTGTCTGGCCAATGGCAACGGGGAGGGGTTGCTGCCGTTCCAGCAGATCCCCGACCTGCCGTCCGCCACCAGCCTGACCCAGGGCGACACCTCCTATGAGCCGCCGGATAACCTGGAGGCCATGCCGTTCTTCAGTGGTGGCGTGGCGCTGGACAACTTTGGCGGGCATGAAGACCAGGCGCGCCTGGCCACGGCGATCAACTTCCACGGCCTGCTGGCCTCGAACGATCTGCTCAGCCTGCGCAGCATGGGCTCGGCGGAGCAGGGGCATTACCACTGGGCGGCTTACCACCTGGATATCGGGCCCTGGTCGACGCGCGCGGGCGCCATGGTGTCGGATTTGTCCTATGAACTGGATGACGAACTGAAGATCCTTGAGGCCAAGGGCACGACCCGTACTGCCAGCGCCTTCATCATCCAGCCGCTGCTGCAAGGGCGGGGGTTCGGCCTCAAGGCCCGGTTGCAGTACGACGAAAAGCACCTGCAGGACGAAATCGGGCTGCTGGGCATGGACAGTGACAAGCGTTCCCGCGTGGTTGACTACAGCCTGACCGGCAGCGTGCGGGATGGGGTGCTCGAAGGAGCCGACAGCAGCCTGACCCTGAGCTGGAGCGAGGGCCATCTGGATATCGATGGTGCGCCCTGGTCATTGGTTGGCCAGTCGGATCCGGGACATTTCAGCGTGCTGCGGGTCAAGCTGGCGCGCCTGCAGCAACTGGGTGGGCGCCTGGCCCTGTATGTGCGGGCCATGGGCCAATGGAGCGATGACAATCTGGATGATTCGCAGCGGCTGTACATTGGTGGTGCCTTCGGTGCGCGCTCGACCTACCAGACGGCGGCCTTCGGTGACCGCGGCTGGCTGGCCAGCGCCGAGCTGCGCTACGCCCTGACCGATAACTGGCGCCTGGTTACCTTCGCCGACCACGGCGAGGCGCGCCTGAATGCACCGGCCCTGAGCATCGATACCGCGCCCCGTCGGCTGTCTGCCGCCGGCCTGGGCGCCGGCTGGTCGACCCAGGCGTGGAGCGTCAGTGCGTTGGCAGGCTGGAAGCTGGGTGAGCAACCGGCTGCGGCTGCCAGCGAACGCCAGCCACGCCTGTGGGCGCAGTTGGCGTATTTCTTCTGACGACTCAAGCTTTCTGGATATTCGCGCTCAACGAGATATAGCCGCCGTGGTCGGTACACAGGCTGATGCTGGGGCTGCCGAGGCAGATGCCGTCGAAGGAGGGCAGTGGCAGGCCACGGCTGCCGATATCCCGCAGTGCAATGTCCAGGTTGGCCGAGAACAGCGCCCAGACCACATCCAGGAGAAGCGCGGCGGCACCATCGAGTTCAGGGACGAAGAAGCTGACATCGCTGATGGTATCGGCATTTTGCTGGCTGAATTCGAAGCCGAGAATATCGCTGCTGCCGCTTGGATTGCTCAGGGAGAGGCTGGACAGCACGTTGCTGCGATTGATCGAGAAGGCCAGCAGCGGCTGCCAGCTGCCCTGGAACATGTAGTTGAAGGCAATGTTCACGGTAAAGGGGGCGCTCAGCACCGGCTCGTCCGCCGTCGCCGTGACGGCATCGGTGATGAGACTGCCGTAGTCGCTGACCTCGGCCGGCGTCAGGTACAGCGTCAGCGCCTGGCTGAATTTGTCTGCTGAATTGAAGATGAGGCCGACCATGTTGCCCAGGTTGCCATAGGTGGTCGGGTCGAGTTTGGACTGCAGGCTGGCGTAGATCGCCTTGCTCAGTTGATAGACCGCCCCGATGGTCAGGGTTGGCGCTTGCGCTATGTCGACGATGACTTGCAGCGGCAGGCCGCCGGGACTCTTGCTTTGGCCGAATGCGCACAGCTCGGGCCAGATCACGCTGTAGTAACTGGTGTTCAGCGTTTCGCTGTCGCTGTCGCTTTCCGGCGTCAGGTTCAGGGAGAAATCGCCATTCAGGTAGGCGGCCCAGAGCAAGGCATTGAGTTCGTAGGCGGCGACGTTGAGGCTGACGTCCAGGTCCGGGTCGATGGTCGGCAGGGGGATGCTGACCGGGCTGCCGGCATAGCTTGTGTCATTGAACTGAACGGCGCCGGTGATGCCCAGCACCATGCCGTTCTCCCCGGGGTAGGTCGGGCTGCAGGAGGGGGCGAACTGATAGATGATGCTGGAGGTGAGGTGGCCGCTGTTGGGAATATTGCCCAGCACGCCATTGAGGGTATCGCCCACCTTGCCAGCAAAGTCGACGGAGGCGATCTTCGAGTCGACGACGCCGTTGATCCTCCCCTGGATGCACTGGCCCAGGTCGCTGCCATTGATTTCGGAGGCCGAGGGAACCGCCACGTTGGCCACGCTGACACCGTTCTGCTGGGGGTTGTACACCGTGACTTTCCACTCCAGTGGCGAGGAGGGTGTACCGCCTTGGATGTAGAAGTTGAAGGAAAGATCGACATTGGTGATGTCGAAATCGAAAGCACCGCAATTCACCGAGTAGGAGCTCGGCATGGTGTTGCCCTCGGTAAAGGTGCTGCCTTGTTCGAACCACTCATCATAGTGCACATGCATGCCGCCCCCGAGCTGGACGCAGGGCATCAGGGTGAGCGGGGCGCTTGAGCTGGGGTGGAGGTTGGTGTAGCTGATGCTCGGCGTGGAGGCTACGTGGATATTGCTGATTTTGCCGCCCGACAGGGTGATCTGGTTGATGTCGATGCGTTGATCGGTGCTGGGAATGTTGACCGGGCTGGAGAGCACCGATTCGCTCGAAGCGGTGAAACCGTTGCCTATCAGCACAGGGGTGATGGTCTTGAACAGATTGTTGATGCCCTTGTTGGACAGGGCCAGTGTGACCGACTGCAAGGTGCTGGTGCTTTTACTCACGACTTAACTCCTTTCTGGACGTGTGAATGCCGGTGTTGCGGGTTGGCAAGTGCCTTGGTTGAACCCCCGCGGTGATCCTCGTGGCGGGGTGGCGAGCGCCTGGAGCTCAGCCCACGACGCTCGTTTCTATGGCCTGCACGATCACCACCTTGTGGCTTGCCGGCAGGGAAACCTGGGTGGCGACGGCGTCGTCGAGGTAGTCCACCAGCAGCGGTGGACGCTCGCCCAGAAAGGTCTTGGGCAGGAACAGCCCGGACGCCAGCTCCAGGTTGTCGAACTCGCCATACTCGCGAAACAGCACCGGCACGCGGTCTACGCCGTTGGCCAGCAGGCCCAGGGCACGATGATTGCCGTCGCGCAGCATGTAGCGGCCGCGGTGCTTGATGACCTGCAGCAGGGACAGCGTGGTGACGTTCACGAAGCCCACGGCGATGCCCACCTGTCCCTTGGCGGCCATGGCGTTGTTGAACGAACCGACGATCCGGAAGTTGGGGTTGCGCGAGGTCAGGATGAAACGCTGGTGGGTGCTGTCGAAGGCGGTGGAGAACTCGCTCGACGATTGCTCCATGGGCAGGGTGATGCGCGCCAGCGCATCGAGGTCGTCCGGCCGGGCGGCGCGGGCGCGCTCGGCGGCATGATCGAGAAACACGGCGGGCTGGATGCTGCACAGCTTGCGCAGGTTGGCCAGGCAGACCCGCCATCCCTCCTTGGTGAACTGCTCCATCACCGGATGCTGGTACAGGGCCGTGATGTAGTCCTGCAGCTCAGCGGGCGGCTCGGTGATGGCGTCGCTCTGGTCCACGCCGCTTTCACGCTCGGCCACCCGCGCCTGGGCTGCGTGGATCAGGCCGAGGCGGTCGGCCTCCGAAAGTGCACCGGGATCATGGCCGAGCATGCGCATGGCCGAGGATTCGTTCATCCAGCCAATCAGCGCCCTTGCCGGACGCATGACCTGCTGGATTCCGGGGGTTGCGCTTGCTGTGTCTGCTTGCATGAAGGAAGTCCAATGCGCCGTCGATACGACGATTGGACAGGACTTGATGGCGATTGGGTATCACTGAAACTGGGTAATCTGTGGCCGCTCGCCAGGGCGCAGGCAGGGCGCGTCAGTCAGGCCGGCGAAGCGCCAGGCTTCGCCGGCATCTCGTTCAGGCGGTCGCTCGGGCCAGGTCGCCTGTCGTTTGCACCTGGTAGCGATTGACCGGCACCTCCAGTCCCAGGTGATGCCTCAGGGTGCTGCCTTCGTAGTCCTCCCTGAACAGGCCTCGCGAGCGCAGGATCGGTAGCACCTCATCGGTAAACCGGGCAAATGCCGCCGGTGCGCCGACATGGATGTTGAAGCCATCCACCGCACCTTCGCGGAACCAGCGCTCGATCTCGTTGGCGACGGTTTCCGGCGAGCCGGCGAAACCGGTGAAGGGCCGGGCAAAGCGCAAGGCCGTCTCGCGCAGGGTCAGCCCCTGTTCCTTCGCCACCCGCTTGATCTTTTCCGCATGCCCGCGATAGCCATTGCTGCCCAGGTCTCCCAGTTCGGGGAATGGCGCGTCCAGCTCGTACTGGCCGAAATCGTGGTAGTTGAACGGCCGGCCCAGTTGCACCAGGGCTTTGTTCAGGTCCAGCTCGCCATGCCGCGCCTTGAGCAGGGCCTGCGCGTCGTCGTCGCTGTCGGCGATGATCGGCGAGATGCCGGGGAACACCAGCACCTGGTCAGGATCACGCCCGGCCGCGGCGGCGCGGCGCTTGATATCGGCGTAGTACTCGCGGGCGTCCTCGAAGTTGTCGACGCCGGCGAAGATGCCCTCGGCGATCTGCGCGGCCAGGCCACGGCCCGACTCCGACACGCCAGCCTGGAAGATCACCGGCTGGCCCTGCGCGGAGCGGGAGATGTTCAGCGGCCCGGTGACCGAGAAGAATTCGCCGCGATGGTCCAGACGGTGCTGCTTGCTCGGGTCGAGGAAACGCTTGCTGGCGCGGTCATGGGGAAAGGCGTCGTCCTCGTAGGAGTCCCACAGCCCCTGGACCACCGCTACATGCTCATGGGCGCGACGGTAGCGCTCGCCGTGGTCGATATGCTGCTCGCGGCCGAAGTTGCCAGCGGCACCCTCCAGCCCGGTGGTGACCACGTTCCAGCCGGCGCGGCCATGGCTGATCTGGTCCAGCGAGGCGAACTGGCGGGCGACGTTGAAGGGCTCGGTGTAGGAGGTGGTCAGGGTCGCCACCAGGCCGATCCTGTCCGTGGCCCCGGCGAGCGCCGAAAGCAGGGTCAGGGGTTCCAGGCGATTGAGGAAGTGCGGCGCCGAGTCCGGGGTGATGTAGGGGCTGTCGACGATGAAGACGAAGTCGAACTTCGCCGCCTCGGCCGCACGGGCCTGCTGCTTGTACCAGTCGATATCGATGCTGGCGTTGCCGGGGATCTGCGGGTCCAGCCATTCCTGCTGGTCGGTGCCGACGCCGGTAAGGATGGCGCCGAGGTGCAAGTGTCGTGTGCTCATGGTTCGCGTCCTGTCGGAAGAAATCGGGAAGTCAGGCCCAGGCATGCCGGACCAGCAGGCTGTCGGCATCCAGCGCCGCATCCACGGCGTCGATGATCGGCTGTGCCTCGCTGCGCACCAGCCAGTCCGGGCTGACCTGGGCGAAGTGCACGCGACGGTCGCGGCCGATCACCACCACCGTCGGTTGCGGCAGTTCCCAGGTTCCGGTGCCGGTGACTTCGCCGATGCTGCTGCCCTTGGCCAGCGCCGCCTGGCGCGAGGCTTCGTCGAAGCTGTAGAGCACGCCGAAGCGTCGGCCCAGGGCGTTGTCCGGGTCACTGGCGACCTGCAGGGTCAGTTGGTGCTTGTCCTTGATCTCCACCAGTCGCTCCGGCACCTGCGGGCTGACCGCCACCAACGGCACGCCACGCCGCTGCAGGGCCGGCTGCAGGTTGCGCTGGTAGTAAGGGAGGGCAATGTTGCACGCCGGACAACCGGCGAAACGGAAGAACACCAGCACGGCCGGGCCGTTACCCAGCAACTGGTCGAGGTCGAGGCTACCGCCTTCGACCTTGAGCAGGGTGAAGGGCTCGACGATATCGCCCGCCTTGATGAAACGCTGCGGATCGGCTTCATCCACCAGGCGCTGGCGCTGGTCGATGTTCACTTGCAGGGCCTCCGGGGCCCAGGTGCGCTGGCGCTCGGCGTGCAGTTCGGCGAGCAGTTGGTTGAGGGATTCACTCATGGCGGGGTCCTGTGACGGGGGAAGGGGTGGCCAGGTCGCGGGCGAGGGCGAAGATGCCCTCCATGCGCCAGTGCTGGTTGACATAGCGCGGGTCGTCGGCGAATTCGTCCCAGCCGGAATCGCGGCGGTACTGGCCGAGCAGGCCGCTGGCGAGAATCTGCACCGGGTCGGGGTGGGTCAGGCGTTCGCAGTCCGGGTGCACGTAGAGGGCATCGCTGGTGCAGTACAGTTCGCACATGAAGCAGGTCTGGCAAGCGGCCTGGTCGGCGATGCGCGGTTTGCCGTCTTCGCTGATGGCGAGGACGTTGCTCGGGCAGACCGTCACGCAGCGGGCGCACCCGCTGCAGCGTTCGCTGAAAATCAGTTCGATCATGCCGGGACCTCCGCGCGTACTGGATCGTGTCGAACCCAGGGCGTATCGAAACCGCCGCTACGCAGGTGGGCGTCGAAGCGTTGTGACTGGCCGGGCGCATCCTCGCGTTGGTGGATGCCGCGGCTTTCCTTGCGCGCCAGGGCGCTGCTGTAGCACCAACGGGCGCTGGCCAGCAGGGCGGCAGTCTCGCGCCAGCGCAGCAGGGCGGTCGGGTCGGCAACGCTGCGCTGGGTGCGCAGACGGTCCCAGTGGTTGTCGAGCGCATCCAGCGACCGCTGCAAACGGGCGCCAGTGCGGAACAGGTTCTTGTCGTAGGGGTGCAATTCGTCCTGCACGGCGCGGACCGTGTCGCGGTGATCGTGGCCGGGATTGCCGACGGGAAGTATTCCGTAACGTGCCACGCTACGTATCGCGGTATGAATGCTTGCCCGTGACAAGGCATGCCGTGCCGCGCCTGCACCGGCCCATTGGCCGCTGGACAGGGCCCAGGACGAATTCACCGCACCGCCACCGGAAATTGCCCCGGTCACCGCCTCGCGACTGGCTGCGTCGCCGGCAGTGAACAGGCCGGGCACGGTGGTCTGGCAGTCGTCATCGACCACCCGCAGGCCGCCGATGCCGCGAATGGTGCCTTCGCCATGCAGGGTGACCGGGAACCTGTCGCGGTAGGGATCGATGCCCTGGCGGTCGAAGGGCAGCATCAGGTTCGGCTGTACCTGGGGCAGGCGCACGCGGATATCGGCGGGGATGCGATCGAGGCGGCAGAACACCGGGCCTTGCAACAGGGCGCGGGCGAGGGCGTCGTTGAAGGCGGGACCCTGCGGGATCTCCAGTTCGCGCCCGGCGGCATCGAAGTAGCGGCCGAAGGTATAGACCATCGAGCGGGTCATGGTGCTGCCGGCCGGGGCGATGCAGTAGTAGCTGGAGAACTCCATGCCGGACAGCTCGGCGCCGGCCTCCACGCCCATCAGATAGCCATCGCCGGTGTTGGTCTGGCTGCCCAGCAGGCGTGAAGCGAAGCCGCAGCCGCCGGTGGCGAGGACCACCGCGCCGGCCCTGACTCTCCATTCGCGTCCGGCCTGTCGTTGCCAGCCCCGGGCGCCAGCGAGCTGGCCGGTCTCGGTCTGCAACAACTCCAGGGCCGGGCTCTGGTCGAGCAGGGTGACCTGGTGCTCAAGCGCCAGCTGGCGCATGGCGCGCAGGTACTCCGGGCCGCGCAGCGCTCGGTACTGCTTGCGACCCTGCTCGTCGCGGGGGAATCGATAGAGGCGGTCCAGTTGTGGCAAGGAGTGCCAGGTGGTGTCGAGGATGCGTGTCATCCAGCGGGCATCGCCGAGTTTCGCCGCGCTGGTTACGCGCTTGTCGATGGCGCTGGCGCGTTGCTCGGGCGGCACCCACCAGTGGCCGGGGCCGGCGGTGGCGGTCACGCCGCTGGTACCGCAGTAGCCTTTTTCGGCCAGCACGACCCTGGCGCCTTCGCGCGCTGCAGCCACCGCCGCCCAGGTGCCGGCCAGGCCGCCGCCGATCACCAGCACGTCGGCGTCCAGGTGGAGCGGGGCGGGGGCGTTGTGAAGCAGGGGAATCATGAAAGGACACACTCCTTGGCGAGGTCGTTGGGGGACGGCCTCCGCCGGGAGTGGGGTCGGGTCTTGCACAGACGATATGCCTTGATGGATGGGCTGGGAAAGGCTTTTTGGTTCTAAGCTAATTATGTGTTTTTTGTATTTATTTGATTTTTAAAATCAGTAATTTGTATTTAAAGCCGTTGTGGTTCCGGGGCGGAATCGCTGCTGTCTTTTTGATATCATTGCTCCCCACAAAGAGCCCCCCCTGCCGACAGGCGGCTGAGACAAGGGATGAAAGGTTAGATGGCGCTATTCGTACAAAAGCCGGTTTTCTGGAACACCAATGGCTACAAAGCACCCTCGGGCGGCTTCGCCACCACGGGCTACCCCAAGGAAAACGGTTACGGTCACGAAGAATGGAACAACTCGTCGCGCTTGCTGCTGCGTCGTGGCAACCAGCGCTACCGGGTGTTCCATACCGAAGGCTTCGCCACTGCGCCGCTGGCGGAGAATGCCGGGCAGACCTTCGTCTTCATGACCGCCACCCACAACGGCATCCAGCAACTGGTGGGCATTGCCGGCAACGCCGTCGGCCTGTTCGATGACGTCCTCAAGCCACAGCGCCAGGACATTGTCGACAAGCTGGCCCTGCAGGATCTGTGGGAGGAGGCCTGGGCCGTGACCAAGGTGCGGCGGATCCACGAGGACGACCGTCATCACTTCCTTCGCGGCTGGAAGCAGAACTTGCACCGCATCCCCAGCTGGATCTGCCCGGAAGAATACTTCTGGTGGTTCGACGAACCCGTGACCCTCGACCCCCGTACCCTGACCGGCAAACAGAAACTGCCGGACCAGCCCGGCATTCCCACCGAACTCGACCTGGCCCTGGTGGGGCGGATCATGGATGCCATTCCCGAAACGCAGCGTGGCGAGAAATGGGTACGGCTGATCGACGCCATCCACTGCGCGCCGACCGAGCCGGTAGTGGCCTCGGACCGCGATGCATTGCTGGAGGGCAACGAGCCGGTGGCCGATCTGCTGACCACCATCCTGACGCGCCGTGGCCGCGGCAAGTTCCGCGAAGACCTGCTGGGGATCTGGGGTGGTGCCTGTGCGGTGACCGGGCTGGCCTGCACGGAAGTGCTGCGTGCTTCGCACATCAAGCCCTGGGCCGCATCGAGTGCGGCGGAGCGCCTGGACAGCAGCAACGGTCTGCTGCTGGCGGCCAATCTGGATGTGCTGTTCTATCGTGGGCTGATCAGCTTCGACCAGAAGGGCGACATGTTGGTGTCGCGCTGGCTGGACGCCGGGCATCGCCAGGCGCTGGGGTTGCCGCAACCGCTACGGTTCATGCCGGGTGAGCTGGCGCAGTACCTGGGTTATCACGAACAGTACGTGTTCCAGCGCTGATCCTCTCGCCCCAGGCCGCGCGCCGCCTCCAGCACCACCCCGCGCAACCACCGCGACGCTTGCGAGCGGTGCTTCCTCGCATGCCACAGCTGGTAGTAACGCAGCGGCTGTACCTCTACTGGGAACGGTTCGATCCTTAGCGGCAGCAGTTCGCTGTAGTGCTTGGCGAACGAGCGCGTGGTGGTGAACAGCAGGTTGGACTTCACCAGCGCATAGGGCGCGATGCAGAAGTAGGGCAGGGTCGTGGTGACGCGCCGGGCAAGGCCGTTACCGGCCAGTTCGTCGCCGAGGGTGCCGTGGCCGCTGGCGTTGTGGGTCATCACCGCCAGATGGTCCGCAGCGTTGTAGGCCTCGCGGGTCAGGCCGCCCGGCGGGATCGGGTGTTCGTCGCGCAGCAGGCAGACCAGGTCGTCATCGCACAGTGGCTGCAGGTGCAGGTGTTCTGCCGGCGTGCGCCAGTTGCCGATCACCAGGTCCAGGTGGCCATCCTCAAGTCCCTTGGCGTAGCCGCCTTCCGCTTGCAGGTGGGTGAGTTCCAGGGTGGCGAACGGGGCCTGGGCGTTGATGCGCTCGACGATGGCCGGGACGAAGAACACGCTGAGGTAGTCCGGGGTGCTGATGCGGAAGGTCTGGCGGGTGGTGGCGGGGTCGAAGCGGTCGATGGGGTGGAGGATCTGCTCGATGCTGGCCAGGGCACGGGAGGCGGGTTCGATCAGGGACTGGCCGTGGGTGGTGAGGACCATGCCGCGACCACTGCGTACCAGCAGTTGATCGCCGGTCAGCTCGCGCAGGCGGCGCAGGGCGACGCTGACGGCCGGCTGGGTCTGGCCGAGCAGGTCGGCGGTGCGTGACACGCTGCACTCGGTAAGCAGGGTGTGCAGGGTGCGGATCAGCTGGGCGTCGCAGTTGGGGAGGTTGCTGGGCACAGGTGGACTCGGGCTTTGTTTTAGGTATCCGGGTCTGGTGTCGATGCCACTGGCCTTATCGCAGGCTCCCACAGGTTTTGCGGTGCACGCGGTCCTTGTGGGAGCTGGCGAAGCCTGCGATAAGGCCGGATGCCTCGACATCAATCGGCTCGATATGTATATGACTATATAGCGACACGCCCGGCTAGCGCCAATCCGGCAACCCTTTCAGCAATTCCGCCTTCTCCTGCACCGCCGCCCCCATCAGCACGAAGCCGAGCATCCGGCTGTCCGCGTCGTGGTACAGCGAGCGGACATTGGCGATGCCCTTGTCACACGGCGCCTCCAACCGCGTCGACCACAAGCCGCCCGTGTCCAGCGGCGAGGCCACCACGGTGGGCAGCACGCTGGTCTTGATGGTCACCGGCATCGCCGGATAGGCCACCGCCGTCGGCTGGCCGGCCAGGGTCTGCGCCAGTGCCCGTGCCTGCAACATGATCGGCGCCACATAGGGCAGCACCAGATCATGCACCTGCGCACAGTCGCCCAGGGCATAGATGTCCGGCGCACTGGTGCGCAGGTACGCATCGGTGACGATGCCGCCGCCTGTTTCGAGCCCGGCGGCGCGGGCCAGGGCGACCCGCGGTTCGAGGCCGATGGCGCAGAGCACGTAGTCCACCTCGACCGTCCGGGCGTCCGCCAGTTGCAGGCGATAGCCGTCCGCCTGCCGGTGCACCGCCACCGGCCCGTTGCCCAGCGCCAGGCGCACGCCGATGGCGCCCAGTGCCTGCGCCATCGCCTGGCCGGCTTCCTCTGGCAGCAGGCGGCTCAAGGGCCAGGTGGCGCGGTCGACCACGCACACCTCATGCCCGGCATGCCGCAGGTCGTTGGCGAACTCGCAGCCGATCAGTCCGGCGCCGAGGATGGCGATGCGGCTGGCCGTGCCGATCCGCCCGCGCCACAGGCGATAGTCCTCCAGGTCATTGACGGTGATGATCGCCTCCGCGCCATCGCCGTCCAGGGTCGCCCGCCGGGCATCCGCGCCCAGCGCCAGGACCAGGGCCGCGTAGGGCTGCGGCTGGCCGCCGATGTAGACCCGGTGCGCCTCGCTATCGATACGCTCGACCTCGCTCCAGGTCCTCACTTGCGCTTGCAACTGGGTCGCCATCTGCTCGGCGCTGGAAGTCACCAGTTGCTCGGGCAGGCGTCCGCTCTGGCAGGCGTTGGACAGCGCCGGCTTGGAGTAGAACTCGCCGCCGTCGCGGGTGACGATCAGGATCGGTGTCTCGCGATCGAGCTTGCGCAGCTCACGGGCCACGGTATAGCCGGCGAGACCTGAGCCAAGGATGACCACGGGGTCGGGCTGCGCCGAAGGCTGTTTTTCCGCGGCATCCAGGGGCAGGCGGACCATCTCGAAATCGGCCTTGCCCACGCCGCATTCCGGGCAGTACCAGTCCTCTGGCACATCCTCCCAGCGCGTGCCGGCGGCGATACCGTCCTCCGGCCGGCCCAGGGCTTCGTCGTAGAAGAAGCCGCATACCAGGCATTCCCACTTGTACATGACGTGCACTCCTCAGCTGGTAAAGGCCCGGCCCAGGCCCAGGGCGCTCAAGGCGCGGCGGTAGGCGGTGGAGGAACGGTCGGCGGGGATGTGGATTTCCAGGGACAGGTCCAGTGGCAGGTCTTCAGGACGGCACAGCTCGACGATGTCGCGGTCTTCCTCGAACACCTGCTGGTTGAAGGCGTAGACATCCGCCAGCGGCAGGTCCTGGTCGAAGTTGCGGGTGATGGCGCAGAACATGCGGGTCTTGCGTGCCGAGATCGGGCTGGCGGCGTTGAGAATCACCAGGCGTTCGCCCGGGGTGGGGAAATCGACGCTCAACCTTGCAGTGAAGGGCGCGAAGACATCGAAGGTGCGCGTCCACAGGAAGTCGTCCGGCGCGCGGTGCTGCAAGGCTTTGGGGAAGTTGCTCACGCTGCTGACGTACTCGGCGTGCACGCCATAGGGCGTGACCTCGGCCTTGTAGGTCGGTACCACCGGGTTGTCGCGTTCGGCGAAGGCCTCATGGTGGATCCAGGCGAAGTGGGCGACATCGATGAAGCCCTCGACCTGGCGTCCCGCCGAGGCGGCGATATCGATGGAAGGCGGCAGGATGCGCTGGAAATCGCTGTCGTGCCAGGTCGGCATCTCGGCGAAGGGCGCGCTGTCGCCGGCCATCAGCACCCAGATCAGGCCGTATTCCTCGCGGGCCTGGTACATCTGGATGCGATGGCGTTCGGTGAGGTTGGCGTTGGGTTCGGAGGGGATGCGCGTGCAACGGCCGTTGGTGCCGAAATGCAGGCCGTGGTAGGGGCAGATGAGGTTGTCGCCCTGCACCCAGCCCTTGCTCAGCGGCGCACCGCGGTGGCTGCAGATGTCGCGGGCGGCGTTGATGCGCTTGCCGGTGCGGTAGAGAACCACGGGTTCGTCGAGCAGGATGACGGCGTGGGGCTTGTCGGTCACCTCTGCCGAGAAGGCCACGGGGTGCCAGTGGCGGGTGAGGATCTCGCGGTCCTGCGGGGTGAAGGTGCTGGTCTTGGTGATGGGGTTCCAGGTGATGTCCTGGCACGCAATGGCGGGGCTGTTCATGTTGTTTTTCTCCTGGCATTGGCTGACACGGGAGCAACGCGGCTTTGCGGTCGCTTGCCTCGACCGTGTGAGCTTGCATTGCCCGGTCATGCTAGCGAGGCCAGCGGCTCCGACCCATGGCGTGGAACGTATGGTTGCCATGTGCGTTGGCGCATGAGCACTGGCGAGTCCGGCGGCATTGCCTATATGATCCTTGCCCCGCGACGGACAGGAAACTTTGCCCCGGCTGTTTCGCTGTCGCGGTCATCGACGGAACGCATTTCACCCCAAGGACCCTTCATGCCTGGATTCATCCGTGCATTCGCACGTCTGTTACCTGTTGCCCTGATCGCCGGCTGCGCCGCCCAACCCTCCAGTCTCGTCAGCGAGCCCCTGCAACCGACAGCGGGCGGCCCGGTCGCCTACCTGGTCGGCAGCATCGGCCCTCTCGGTCGCGACGCTGCGTATACCAACCAGCGTATTCTCCTGCGCGAGCGCGGATCGCAATATGGCGCGGCCGCCTGGTGGGGGCATGCCGACGCCGCCCACACGCCCAAGGACATCGAGGACTCCCGCAGCAGCGACAAGGCCGCGCTGCCGGGTGAGGCCAGCGTTTTCGTCATGCCGCTCAAGCCGGGTGACTACGAGTTCTACGACTTCCAGTTCTTCTGGAACGGCTACAACAGCAGCTTCCGCTCGCTCCAGGCCCGTGAGCAGTTCCTTGTGCCCCTGCGCCTGGAGCCGGGCAAGGCGTACTACATCGGCGAGTTCCGCTCGCGTTGCCTGAGCACTGCCGCCTGCCTGTTCTTTCACGGTGACCAGCAGCCGCGGGACGAAGCCATCGCTCGCCGCTACAACCCCGTCCTGCCAACGCTGCAGGCACTGAATCTGGATCTGGCGCCGGCGTTTCCCTTCGTCGTGCCTTCGACCACGACCGGCGCGGCTGCCGATGCCGCCATCAGCAAGGAAAGCAAACAATGAACAAGCCTCTGACCCTCGTCGCCGGCCTGCTGCTCGGCGGCTGCGCCGGCACCCAGACCTTGCCCGACCCGCAGATCAAGACCGGACAGGATTACCTGCCGCCCGTAACGGTCATGGTGGACTCGCTGGAGCACAGCTCCGAATTGCGCAACTACCTGCGCCAGAGCGGTGTGTTCAGCAAGGTCGAGAGTGGCTCGGCGGCACAAGGTGAGACCCAGGTCATGGTCAAGCTCGACGCCCAGCGCAAGGTCGCTCCGGCGCCGGTACTGCTGCTCAGCGCCGCAACGCTGTTCCTCCTGCCGATTCAGAACGACATGGATACCAAGGCGGAGTTCACCGTGATGCGCGACGGCAAGGTGCTCAACCGCTATCACTACGAGAACTACATGACCAAGTACTCCTGGCTGCTGGATCTTGGCATTCCCGAGCGCCAGGAAAACATCCGCAGGGTGGCGCGTGCTTTCGCCCGCGACATGCAGGCGGCAAGCCTCGCCGAGCCGTCGCAGGAGGTCCGTCGATGAATGCGCTGCTCAAGGTCGGGTCGCTCGCGGTCGGGCTGTCGCTGCTGGCGGGCTGCAACCCTTCGATGAAGCCGCTGGGCTACCACGCTGAAAAACCCTATGTGCCGATGAGCCTGATGGTGGTTCCCCGTAGCTACACCCGCCTGGATGTTGCCGAGCGTGACCTGCTGGTGACGGCGGTGAAGAGCTCCGGTGCGTTCTCGTTCACCGACCATGGCTGGGCGCGCAAGGGCTACGGCCTGGTGATCAGCGAGCCTCCAGGCAAAGGCGCGGGCGTGCTGGTGGCCTTGAATGCGATTACCTTGCTGACCTTGCCCGTGCCCTACGGCTATGTGCAGAACCTTGAAGGCAAGGTGTTCAAGGACGGCAAGTTGTTGCGCACGTTCACCTACCGCCGTGAAGGCACCGGAGTCGCTGCCTGGTACGTGCCGCCGCCCAACACTGAGAACCGGCGACAGATGCTCACCGAGCTGATGCGCGACCTTGAAGCCAGCGCGTTGATCCCCCATGCCGACGAGGCGACGATCACTGCGCCGGGCAGTTGATGCCGCGCTGCTCCATCCAGCGCCGATAGCGTCGCGCCTGGCGGGCCGTGGCCAGTTGTTGCAGCAGCAATGCCCAGCCTGGTGCTACCTGCGGGACGGGCGCCTTGCCCCGGCTCAACCGGCGCAGTTGAAACTTCACCGCCGCCATGTTCCCCAGCGACGCCAGTACCTTGTTCTTCCAGGTGATCGGCCGCAGGGCGGGCGCGCTGTCCCGGCCTTCGCGCCAATGCCGGGGCAGGGCAGGCTCCAGGGCCAGGGCGGTGCCGATGCCGGCCATGGCCACCCCGGAAGCGAGGACCTGTTCCGCCACCGAGCGCCGGCGAATGCCACCGGTGACCATCAGCGGCATCCTTGCCACATCCTTCAGTTGCCGGGCGAACTCGATGAAGTAAGCCTCCCGGGCCAGGGTCCGGCCGTCGCGGGCATCGCCCTGCATGGCCGGCGCTTCGTAGCTGCCGCCGGACAGTTCAACCAGGTCCACCGCCAGCCCGTTGAGTCTTAGCAGCACCTCGCGGGCATCCTCGGCGCTGAAGCCACCACGCTGGAAATCCGCCGAATTGAGCTTCACTGCCACGGCAAAGGTCGGCGAGACTACCGCCCGCACGGCCTTGACCACTTCCAGCAGCAGCCGTGCGCGGTTGTCCAGCGTGCCGCCCCATTGGTCGCTGCGTTGGTTGCTCAGGGGCGAAAGGAACTGGCTGAGCAGGTAGCCGTGGGCGGCGTGGATCTGCACGCCATCGAAACCGGCCTGTTCGGCGAGGCGGGCGCTGTTGGCGAAGCGCCGGATCACTTCGGCGATCATCCCGTCGTCCATGGCCTGGGGCAAGGCGAAGTGTCTGGACATATTACCCAGCGCCAGCGGTACCGCCGACGGCGCCCAGGTCGGTTGGCCGAGGTTGGCGGGCATCTGCCGACCCGGGTGGTTGAGCTGCAGCCAGAACTGCGTGCCTTGGGCACGTCCCGTGTCCGCCCATTGGCGGAAACGCTGCAACTGGCGATCATCCTCCAGCACCACGCCGCCGGGGCCGGTCATGGCCCGGCCGTCGATCATCACATTGCCGCTGATCAGCAGGCCTGCGCCACCTTCGGCCCAGGCCTGGTACAGACGAATCAGTTGCGCAGAGGGCGCGTGCTCGGCATCGGCCATGTTTTCTTCCATGGCGGCCTTGGCCAGGCGGTTGGGAATGATCGCGCCATTGGGCAGGGTGAGGGGATCGAACAGGTTCATGGGGCACACCTCGGTTGGTCGTGGCTCAACCTTAGGTTTAAAGTGAACTTTAAGGTCAAGCACTTTTGGAGACGGGTCATGAAGATTGGCGAGTTGGCAAAACGCAGCGGGCTGACGGCGTCGAGCATTCGCTTCTACGAGTCCAGGGGGCTGCTCACCGCAGTGGAGCGCACGGGCAATGGTTATCGCAGCTATGGGCCGGAGGCGCTGTGGATGCTGGAGATCATCACCGGGGCGCAGAGCGCCGGATTTTCCCTTGATGAGATTCGCAGTCTGCTGCCTGTCTCCAGCGGGGGCTGGCAGCACGAGGAACTGCTGGCCGGGCTGAAACGCAAGGTCGCGGAAATCGAGGTGCTGCAGGAGCGGCTGGCACGGAACAAGGCGCAGTTGCTGGTAGCGATCGAGGGGATCGAGCATCCGCCGGTGGGGCAGGATTGCGTGGGTAATGCGCAGCGGGTGCTGGAGCGGCTGCGTGAAGAGGGGAGTGCCCGAAAATCGTAGTGCAGGTCCGGCGTCCCGTAGAGCAGTGCGCGGCAAATCAATCGGTTGAGGGGCTCGATCACCCCTGTTCCGCGATCAGGGCATCCCTCAACCACGCCCCCGCCGGCCCCAGCGAGCGCTGTTTCGACCACACCAGGTCGAGCGGATAGTGGCGAGGCCAGCCCGGCACCTGCAGTTCCACCAGCAGATGCGCCGCATAGGTGCGCACCAGCCAGCGTGGCAGGATTGCCCAGCCGAAACCTTCGCTGGCCAGTTCCATCAGGATCAGGTAGCTGGGGGCCGACCAACTGCGCTGTCGGGTGAGGGAGTCCAGGCCGCGCTGCGGCAGGTCGTCCAGGGTGTTGAGGCGCAAGGCGCGGTAGGTGCCGAGGGTTTCCTGGTTGAGCGGACGCAGGCTGGCCAAGGCATGGTCCTTGGCCACGAAGACGGCGAACTCGGCTTGTTCGGCCAGGGTCACATGGCCGATTTCCGGCGGATAATCCGGCTCCGACGGCAAGATGCCGAGCGCGGCGCGGCCGGTACGCACCAGGTTCAGTGCGTCGCTGTACTCGGCGAACACGCATTCGAATTCCAGCTCCGGGTAACGCTCGCCCAGCACGTGCAGGCGCGCCTGGAATTCCGGTGAATCGTAGGCGTCGGAGATAACCAGCGTCAGCCGGGACTCCACCCCGGCGTTCAACAGGTCGGCGGCCTGACGCAGGCGTTCGGAGGCGGACAATACGTCCTCGGCCCTTTGCAGCAGGGCTCGGCCGGC
This sequence comes from Pseudomonas sp. Con_6, assembly GCF_059379395.1. NCBI lineage: Bacteria > Pseudomonadati > Pseudomonadota > Gammaproteobacteria > Pseudomonadales > Pseudomonadaceae > Pseudomonas > Pseudomonas sp. Con_6. The sequence continues at coordinate 3,133,702 of NZ_CM182011.1, forward strand.
GTCGGTCAACACTGGCAGCTTGGCGCTGCGGTCGAACAGCTCCACGCCCAGGTCGATTTCCAGGCGGGCGATGGCCTCGCTGATGGTCGACTGGCTTTTGCCCAGCTTGCGCGCGGCAGCGCTGAAAGTGCCGAGGTTGGCGGCCTGCATGAAAGCTTCGAGGGATTCGGTCGAATAGCTCATATCGGTATTCCCGATGGTTCCTATCTTTATTCAACCCTATCACCGATGGAAAATCCGCCCCACGATTTTTTCGGTTGGGAAAGGACAGGAAACCATGAGCCTCGATACAGGAATGACTGGCTACCGGCGCTGGCTGGTGCTGGCGGTGGTGTCCAGTGCGCTGCTGCTGATCGTGATCGACATGACCGTGCTCTACACGGCGCTGCCAATGTTGACCGAAGCGCTGTCGGCGAGCGCCTCGGAAAAGCTCTGGATCATCAATATCTACTCCCTGGTCTGCGCCGGCCTGCTGCTGGGCATGGGCACCCTGGGCGACCGGCTCGGGCATCGCACGCTGTTCGTCTGGGGCCTGGTGGTGTTCGGTTTGGCCTCGCTGGCGGCCGCGTACTCCACCAGTTCCGCGTTGCTGATCGGCGCCCGCGCGGTGCTGGCCATTGGCGCGGCGATGATGATGCCGGCGACCCTGTCGATCATCCGCCTGACCTTCGAGGACGAGCGCGAGCAGGCCTTCGCCATCGGTGTGTGGGCGGCCGTGGCTTCCGGCGGCGCGGCTCTCGGCCCGGTGGTGGGCGGAGTATTGCTGGAGCACTTCTGGTGGGGGGCGGTGTTCCTTATCAATGTGCCGGTGGTGCTGGTTGCGCTGGTTATGACCCTGCTCTATGTCCCGACATCCGTGGTCCGCTCCAACCGCACATGGGACCTGCTCGGCTCGCTGCAGGTGATGGTCTGCCTGATCGGTTTCGCCTATGCGATCAAGGAAGTCGGCAAGCGCGAGGCGTCATTCACGGCAGCCTTGGCGGCACTGCTGATCGGTATCCTGTTTGCCGTGCTGTTCGTGCGTCGCCAGCGTCGCAGCGAGCATCCGCTGATCGACTTTGCGATCTTCCGCAACCGCACCTTCTCCTCGGCCGTGGCTGCGGCGGTGATTGCCGCTGCGACCTTGATCGGTATGGAGCTGGTGTTCAGCCAGCGGCTGCAACTGGTGCTGGGCCTGTCGCCACTGGAGGCCGCGCTGTTCATCCTGCCACTGCCGCTGGCGGCCTTTGTCGCCGGGCCGTTGGCGGGTCTTGCGCTGCCACGGGTAGGCGCGAAGACCGTGTTGTCGGCGGGACTGCTGCTGTCGGGGATCGGCATGGGCCTTTATTTGCTGGTGCACGATGCCAGCACTGCGGTGCAGATGCTCACGCTGACAGCCCTTGGCGTCGGCATCGGCGCCACCTTCACGGCGGCATCGAGCACCATCATGGGCAGCGTGCCGGCGGAGCAGGCCGGGATGGCGGCCTCTATCGAGGAAGTCTGCTACGAGTTCGGCGGCGCGGTCGGTGTGGCCTTGCTCGGCAGCGTGCTGTCGGCGGTGTACAGCGCGGCGATGGCGGTGCAGCGTGTGACGGTCGAGGCCACGGTGAAAGACAGCCTGGACGAGGCGCTGATCGCCGCCAGGCATCTGCAACCGGCCGAGGCCGCCGTCTTGGTCGAGGCGGCCAAGGCGGCGTTCGACGGCGCGTTCCTGGTGGTCATGGCCGTGTGCGCCGGGTTGTTGGTACTGGGCGCGGTACTGGTACGCCGGTACGCTGTGGACAGCGCATCGAAGCATTCGATTACCGAATAGTGTCGTTGCGCATTATGCGTTTCGCTCAAGACGGCGTTGCGCGCGATGATAGTGTTTTGATTCGCTGACCTTCGGAGACCCCTCCATGCAGTTCGAAACCTGGTTGCTGCTCGTCCTTACCTGCGGCGGTATCGCGGTGGTGCCCGGACCCAACGCTTTGCTGGTACTGACCCACGGCGCCCTGCACGGCAACCGCCGGGCGTTGTTCACCGTGGCCGGTGGGGTGATCGGTTTCATGGCCATGATTTCCCTGTGCGCGCTCGGCCTTGCGGCGTTGATCCAGGCATCGCTGTCGCTGTTCACCCTGTTGAAGATTCTCGGCGGCCTGTACCTGATCTGGCTGGGGATCAGCCTGTGGCGGGCAGCGCCCATGAGCATGGACCTGACGGTACAGGCGCGTTCGAGCAACGCCGCGCTGTTCCGCCAGGGCCTGCTGTCGGCAGTGTCGAATCCCAAGGCGTTGCTGCTATTCACCGCGTTCATCCCGCCATTTCTCGATCCGCAGCGCAATGTGCTGGTACAGACCGCGGTGATCGCGCTGACCTATGCGGCGGTGGAGTTTTGCGTGGAGTGTCTGGTGGTCAATGCCGCACACCGGGTGCGGCCATGGCTGGCGCGCACGGGGCGGCGTTTCAACAAGGTCTGCGGTGGTTTCTTCATGCTGTTCGGGGCGTTGCTGCCGGTGCGCTGAGCACCCACAATCTGTCAGCCCGCCAGCGTCGCGTTGTCGATCACGAACCGGTACTTCACCTCGCCCTTGAGCATCCGCTCGTAGCTCTGGTTGATCTCATCCGCCCGAATCAGCTCGATATCGGCCACGATCCCGTGCTCGGCACAGAAATCCAGCATCTTTTGGGTTTCCGGGATCCCGCCGATCATCGAGCCGGCAATCGCGCGGCGCTTGAAGATCAGGTTGAACACGTTCGGCGAGGGGTGATTGCTGGCCGGCGCGCCGACCAGGGCCAGGGTGCCGTCGCGCTTGAGCAGGACCAGGAAGGCATCCAGGTCATGGGGCGCGGCGACGGTGTTGAGGATCAGGTCGAAAGACTTGCCGTGAGCGGCCATTTCCTGCGGGTTGCGCGATACCACCACCTCGTCGGCCCCCAGCTCCAGCGCCGCTTCACGCTTGGACTCGGACGTGGTGAAGGCCACCACGTGGGCGCCCAGGGCATGGGCCAGCTTGATGCCCATATGGCCCAGGCCGCCGATCCCGACCACCCCGACCTTCTTGCCCGGCCCGGCGCCCCAGGTGCGCAGCGGCGACCAGGTGGTGATTCCGGCGCAAAGCAGTGGCGCGACCGCCGCCAGTTGCGAGACCGGATGCGTGATGCGCAACACGTAGCGTTCATGCACGACGATCTGCTGCGAATAGCCACCCAGGGTCCAGCCGGGCGCGTCCGGCGTCGGGAAGTTGTAGGTGCCGACCAGGCCGTCGCAGTAGTTTTCCAGGCCATCGTCACAGTCGGCGCAGTGCTTGCAACTGTCGACGATACAGCCGACACCGACCAGGTCGCCGACCTTGAAACCGCTGACATGGCCGCCGACGCTGGTCACGCGGCCGACGATTTCATGGCCGGGCACACAGGGGTATTGAGTGCCTTCCCATTCCGAGCGCACCTGGTGCAGGTCGGAGTGGCAGATGCCGCAGTAGGCGATGTCGATCTGCACGTCGTGGGCACCGGGTTCGCGGCGGGTAATGGTCAGCGGCTCAAGCGGCTGGTCGCTGGTGTGGGCGCCATAGGCGATGACTTGCATGGGGTATTCCTCGAAGCGGTGGAAGACCTTGCCATCTTCGTTGAGCAAGACAGGGCGCCGGTAACCCGATTCGACCCTGTTCTTGCCTAATCCTTCAGCGCCGCCTCGATCCCGGCGATATCGATCTTGCCCATCTGCATCATCGCTTCGAAGGCACGCTTGGCCTTGGCCGGGTCGGGGTGGGTGATGGCCTGGGTGAGTACACGGGGTGTGATTTGCCAGGAAATGCCCCAGCGATCCTTGCACCAGCCGCAGACATTGGCTTCGCCGCCGTTGTCGATGATCGCGTTCCAGTAGCGGTCAGTCTCGGCCTGGTCGTCGGTGGCGACCTGGAAGGAGAAGGCTTCGTTGTGCTTGAACATCGGCCCGCCATTGAGGCCCAGGCAGGGCAGGCCCATGACGCTGAACTCGACGGTGATGATGTCGCCCTGCTTGCCGGCAGGATAGTCGCCGGGGGCCGGATGGGCGGCGATGACCCGGCTGTCGGGGAAGGTGGCTGCGTAGAAGGTGGCGGCATCGAGGGCATCGCCGGTGAACCAGAGGCAGATGGTGTTTTTCGGGGTCATGATGGCGGGCTCCGGGGAATGGAAGGTTCAGTCTAGACCTTGGTCCCGGGAGTGCTCATCACGCTTGGTCGTGGACGAACGCGCCCCCACCAGGTTCGGCGGTGTACGCAAAACCTGTGGGGCGGGCATTGCCTGCGATGGCGCCCGTCCGGACGACATCAGGGCAAGGCGATCAGAGCGCCGGCTCGCCGAAGCCCACTTCCTTCTTGCCGTAGCGGCGCACACGGATGTTCGCCTGCTCGGCATGGCCGACGAAGCCCTCCATCAGGCACAGGCGCGAGCAGTACTCGCCGATCTGCGACGAGGCTTCGTCGGTCAGGATGCGCTGGTAGGTGCAGGTCTTGATGTACTTGCCGACCCACAGCCCGCCGGTGTATCGCGCAGCTTTGTTGGTGGGCAGGGTGTGGTTGGTGCCGATCACCTTGTCGCCATAGGACACGTTGGTCCGCGCGCCGACGAACAGGGCGCCGAAGTTGGTCAGGTGCTTCATGAAGTAGTCGTCGTCGTGGGTCATGATCTGCACGTGCTCTGACGCGTACTCGTCGGAGAGCTTGACCATCTCGGCGTAGTCCTCGCAGAGAATGATCTCGCCGAAGTTGTCCCAGGCTTCGCGGGCGATCTTCTCGGTGGGCAGCTTGACCAGCAGGCGCTCGATCTCCTTCAAGGTATCGAAGGCCAGCTCGCGGGACGTGGTCAGCATTACCGCCGGGGAGTCTACGCCGTGCTCTGCCTGGCCCAGCAGGTCGGTGGCGCACAGCTCGCCGTCCACCGAGTCGTCGGTGATCAGCAGGGTTTCGGTCGGGCCGGCGAACAGGTCGATGCCCACGCGTCCGAACAGCTGGCGCTTGGCTTCGGCGACATAGGCGTTGCCAGGGCCGACGATGATATCCACCGGGCTGATCGATTCGGTGCCGATGGCCATCGCCGCCACCGCCTGGATCCCGCCCAGGCTGTAGATGGCGTCGGCGCCGCCCAGGGCCTGGGCCGCGACGATGTAAGGCGCCGGCTTGCCCTGGAAGGGCGGGGCGGCGGTGGTGATGTTCTTCACGCCGGCGGATTTCGCCGTGACGATGGACATGTGCGCCGAAGCCAGCAGCGGGTACTTGCCGCCCGGAACGTAGCAGCCGGCGGCATTCACCGGGATGTGCCGGTGGCCGAGGATCACCCCGGGAATGCTTTCGATTTCCACGTCCAGCAGCGACTGGCGCTGGGCATCGGCGAAGCGCTTGACCTGGGCCTGTGCGAAGAGGATGTCGTTGTACTCGCGCTCGGTCAGGCGTGCGACGCACTCTTTGATCTCGGCCTCGCTGAGGCGGTAGTCGGCGCGGTCCCAGCCATCGAACTTCACCGACAGCTCACGGACCGCCGCGTCGCCGCGCCTTTCGATGTCCAGCAGAATGCGGGATACATCGCGTTTAACCTGTTCGTTGCGTTCTACCTGTTGTTCGGCAGGGTTCGCTTTTTTTATCCACTCAGCCATGACTTACCTCGATCGGGCGCCTACGTTTGTTCGGTTTTGGAGCAGCATTCGCCGCTTTCGAAAAACTACAGGCGAGCCCTGGGCGACATCGGCCAGTCGATCTCCACCATCAGCGAGATGAACCTGCAGATCGCAAGTGCGGCGGAGGAGCAGAGTGTCGTGGCCGAGGAACTGAATCGAAACGTCGCGGCGATTCGTGGCGTGACCGAGGCCCTGACGGACCAGGCCGATGGCTCGGCGCGTGCAGCGGCACAACTGGATGTGCTGGCGCAGGAGCAACTGGCGCTGGTCGAACAATTCAAGGTCTGAGGACTGCAAGGGAGAAACCGTGATGAAAGCGTTGCAGATAGAAGGCGCCGCCAATGGCAGCGCTGAATGGGAAGGCGAAGGTCTGAGGCTTACGGTAGCGGCATGCACCGACGGGTTCTTCCACCCGGCAGGGGAGGTACGGCGGGCCAACGTGATCTGCGCCGGGATGACCGTGGATGCAGACGTTTTCACCCTGTCGGCCAGGGTATCGGTGGATTTTTGCTCCGCCTTCGATGCGAGAGCCTTGTTCGTCCAGGTGGACGAGGATAACTGGGCCAAGCTGGCCTTCGAATTGTCCGGCGCCGGGGAGCCGACGGTGGTCAGCGTCATTACCCGGGGGACATCGGATGATGCCGACGGACCGTCGCTTCAGGGGGATACCCTATGGCTGAGGGTGCATGGCAATGGTGACACGCTGGCCTTCCATTTTTCCGTGGATGGCCGGTATTGGCGGTTCCTGCGCTGGTTCACCTTGCGGGGCAGACAGCGCAAAAATCAGCGGGCCTTCTCGGTGCGATCCAAGGCCTCATCGCTGCATGGGTATCTTCACAACTCCGAAGCCTGGCGGAACCCTTGTGGGAGCGAGCTTGCTCGCGAATGGGCGCAAAACGGCCACAAAACCTGAGTCCCGGGTGTGTCAGTCAGACTCCGGACTCAGGTTCTACGACGGCTGCGCCGCCGTTCGCGAGCAAGCTCGCTCCCACAGGGTTTTGTATGCAGTCGGCATTTTTCCGGCGTGTCGGGGGATAGAATCACAGCAACGTCAATGCCCCGACCAATGCCGGCGGCATCACCACCAGTCCCAACCGCAGGAACTGCCACGCCCCCACATGCTCGCCTTCACGCCGGATCGCCACCAGCCACAGCAGAGTGGCCAAGGAGCCGGTGATCGACAGGTTCGGCCCCAGATCGACGCCGATCAGCAGCGCAGCCGTGGTCTGCTGCGGCAGATCGACGATATGGCCCATGGACCCGGCGATCAGCCCGCTGGGCAGGTTGTTCATCAGGTTGCTGGCGATGGCCACGCCTACCCCGGCGGCCCAGTTGGCTTGGGTCGGTGAGTCTGTCGCGAGTGCCGCCAGGGCGTGGGCCAGGCGCTCGATGACCCCGGTCTGCGCCACCGCTTCCACTAGCACGAACAGGCCCGCCACCAGCGGCAGTACGCCCCAGGCCACATGGCGCAGTACCGGCATCGGGCTGCGGTGCTGCAGCAGGTGGATCAGCGCGGTAGTCGCCACCCCGGCGCAGAAGGTTGGCAGGCCCAGCGCCACGTCCAGTGCCGAGGCGCCCAGCAGCAGTGCGCCGGTCACGGTAATGCCGGCGGCGCAAAGTCGTGCACCCCGGGACAGGGGCTGGTCGTCGATGGTCAGGGCCAGAGGCTGGCGGATCTGCTTACGCTGGGTGAGTCGCAGCATCAGGTAGGTGAGGATGATCGCCGCCAGCGAGGGCAAGGTGAACTGGCGCAGCCAGTCCAGCAGCGGCGGCATCTGGCTGCCGAACACCACCAGGTTGGCCGGGTTGGAGATCGGCAGCACGAAGCTCGCGGCGTTGGCGATAAAGGCGCAGATGAACAGGTACGGCAGGGGTTCAGCCCGGGCCGCCTTGCACGCGGCGTACACCGCTGGGGTCAGGACCACGGCGGTGGCGTCGTTGGAAAGAAACACGGTGACCAGCGTGCCGACCAGGAATACCAGGTCGAACAGGCGCTGTCCCGAGCCGCGGGCATGGCTCACCGCATAGCGCGCCAGCCAGTCGAACAGCCCTTCCTGGCGCGCCAGTTCCGCCAGCACCATCATGCCGATCAGGAACAGGTAGACGTCGCCGCCTTTGGCCACCGCAGCCAGCGCGTTGTGCGGGCTGATCAGTCCGAGGCCAGCGAGCAGCAGCGCGCCGCCCATGGCCCAGACGTACTCGGGGATACGCCAGGGGCGCAGGATGACGCCAGCGGTGGCCAGGGCGGCCACGGTCCAGATGATCAGCGAGGTGTCGAAGGCAGGCATGGTGTCATTCAGCGTCCGGCTCAGGGGGGGGCCTCAGCCGACGTGCAGGCGGTTGCGGCCGGTTTGCTTGGCAACATACAGCGCCTGGTCGGCGCGTTCGAGCAGTGTCTCGCCGTTCTCGGCTGCGCTGTCGGTGGCGCAGGCGATGCCGATGCTGACGGTCACCCGTGCCAATGGACTGCCTTGATGGGCGACCGGTTCCTGGACCAGGCATTCGATCATCGCCCGGGCGATGGCGGTTGCACCGGCAGCATCGGTATCGGGCAGGATCGCCACCAGTTCCTCGCCGCCGTAACGGGCCAACAGGTCGCAGGGGCGCCGCACGCAGGCCGAGAACAGGCGAGCGACGTGTTGCAGGCAGGCATCGCCTGCCGGATGGCCGTAGGTGTCGTTGAAGCGCTTGAAGTGATCGATATCGATCATCAACAGGGCCAGGGACGCGCCGCTGCGCCGGGCCCTGGCGCTTTCCTGGGCCAGCGCCTGGTCGAAACAGCGCCGGTTGGCCAGCCCGGTCAGGGCGTCGTGGCGCGCCAGGTGCTCCAGTTGCTGGTTGCTGTCGAGCAACTGCTGCTGGGCCAGGCGCAGCTCGCCTTCGGCCAGGTCGCGCCGGCGCATGGCGCGGATCAGCAAGCCGCCGATGGCGCCGGTCAGCACCAACAGCCCGGACACCACACCCGCCGACAACAGTGCTTCCAACTGCCAGGCGGCCAGGGCTTCGCGTTTGCCCAGGGCGACGGTGGTCACCAGCGGCAGCTTGTCGCTCTTGCGAAACGCATACAGGCGCTCGACGCCATCCAGGCTGGAAGTGAAGGAGGCGGTGCCCACCGACTTGTCCACCAGGTACTTGGCGTAGATCGGCGACTGGGAGAAGTTGCGCCCCATGTCCTGCTCGCGGAACGGATAGCGCACCAGCAGCGCGCCGTCGGTGTAGGACAGGCCGATGGCGCCCTCATGACCCAGGTCGATCTGGCCGAACAGGCGCAGGAAGTTCTCCACCCCGAGGGTCACGGCCACCACGCCAGCGAACTCGCCCTGGGCGTCGTTGAAGCGCCGGCTGATGGTGATCACCCATTCATTGTTGGCACGGCTGCGGATGGGCAGGCCGATGAAGGGCTCGCGGGACGGGTCGTCGCGGTGATGGATGAAATAGGCGCGGTCACTGCTGTTGGCGCCGGCGGGGATGGGGCGATTGGAGGACATCAGCCAGCGCCCGTCGCGGTCATACACGGTGATGCCGCTCAACTGCGGCATCAGCGGCTGCTGGCGGTCGACCAGTTGTTTCAGGCGTTCGATCTGCCGCGGCCCGCTGCCTTCGGTCTCCAGGCGTTCGACCAGGCCAAGCAGGATCAGCGCGCTCTGGCGCACGATGCCTTCGGAATAAGTGGAGAGCGCCTGGGTGAGGTTCAGGCTGTGGGTGTCGATTTCTTCCAGCGTACGCTCGCGGGAGGCCATCACCTTCCAGAGCGTCAATGAAGCGAGCGAACAACCAATGACCGACAACAAGAGCACAACGAGGTGGATGTCACGCTTCACGTTAATACCTGATGGAAAATCCTGATTCCGCGCTTGCCAAAGGTCGTGGCATATAGCCAGTCCTGGCGTCGGGCAAGGATACAAGGAGTCATCGGTGAGCGCAGTAACTAATTGGTTCAACTGCCCGGTGGCGCAGCCTGGAGAAAGGGGCTCACCACTCGATCCTCTCGCCGTCCCAGCTCCAGAAGCTGCCGCTGTTCGCAGGCCCGAACCGTGCTACCTGCTCGAGGATGCAACGGGCGGCGAAATCCGCCTGGAACAGCTTGCCCTCCGGTACGTTGCCTTGAAACGGACGGGACAGCTCGGTGTCGGTGGTGCCGGGGTGCAGGGCCAGTACGGTGGCGGCGGGGTTGAGTCGCTTCAGTTCGATGCTGGCGGTGTGCAGCAGCTGGTTCAGCGCTGCCTTGCTGGCACGGTAGCTGTACCAGCCCCCCAGGCGATTGTCGCCGATCGAACCGACCCTGGCCGACAGCGCGGCGAAGGTCGCTGGATGGTTGCGCAGCAGTGGCAACAGGTGCTTGAGCAGCAGGATCGGCGCGAAGGTGTTGCTGGCGAAGCTGGCCTGCAACCCGGCCAGATCCAGCTGCGCCAGGGACTTTTCCGCTTTTGCGCCATCCTGGTGAAGGATGCCCAGGGTGCTGATGACCAGGTGCAAGTGGGGACAGGACTGTTTCACGCCCACCGCAAGGCGGGCGAGGGCGGCTTCGTCGCGGGCATCGCAGTCCACCAGGACCAGGCGCTGGCCGTAGGTTTCGAGCAATGCCGCCAGGCCGGCCGCCTGGGTGGCGCGACGCGAGACGGCCCAGACCTGGCTGACATCGTCACGAACCAGCAGGGCGGCGCACAGGGCCAGACCGATGCCCCGGCTGGCACCGCCTACCAGGACCGCAGCGGGGCCTGTCAGTCCTGGAATCAGCGGGCTCATGGCCTTATTGCTCCTGAGCAAGGCGTTCGAGCAGCGCCTTGGCCGTCGCCTCGGACGATGCCGGATTCTGTCCGGTGATCAGGTGCCCGTCCGCCACCACATGGCTGGCCCAGTCCGCGGCCTTGCTGTAGCTGCCGCCGTTGCCCTTGAGCATGTCCTCCACCAGGAACGGCACTACGTCCGTCAGCCCCACCGCCTCTTCTTCCGTGTTGCTGAACCCGGTGACCTGCTTGGCCTTGACCACTGGTTGGCCGTCGGGTGCCTTGACGTGTTTCAGCACGCCCGGTGCATGGCAGACGGCGGCGATGGGTTTGTTGGCGGCGTAAAAGGTTTCCAGCAGAGTGCGGGAATGCTTGTCCTCGGCCAGATCCCACAGCGGGCCATGACCGCCGGGGTAGAACACGGCGTCGAAGTCGTAGGGGTCGATTTCAGCCAGGGGGAGGGTGTTGGCCAGTGCCGCCTGGGCCTGGGTGTCGCTGCGGAAGCGGCGGGTGGCCTCGGTCTGGGCGTCCGGCTCGTCGCTCTTCGGGTCCAGAGGTGGCTGGCCGCCCTTGGGGGAGGCGAGGGTGATGTCGGCTTTGGCGTCGACGAACAGGTAATAGGGAGCGGCGAATTCCTCCAGCCAGAAACCGGTTTTCTTGCCGGTGTTGCCGAGTTGGTCATGGGAGGTGAGGACCATCAGGATCTTTTTCATGGAAGGCGGTTCTCCGTTGTGGATGGGGGTGTGCCGTTCATGCTGCATCTTTGTGGGAGCGCGCGCAGTGGCGGATGTTCCGTGAGCTTTGCAGGGTGAGCGTTTTGGACGCATTCACTAAATCCGTGTTTCCCGAAACGCCTGGATTTTTTCGCTATGAGCCCTAAGAAAACAGCACCGGTGGCCGATACGCTCAACGAGTTGAATAACTCTCGAGCATAGTCTTCAGGCTATCAGGGCATGAGAGTAGATAGATTGATCGCATAATAATAAGCAGCATATTTCAGAGAGAAATTCTCATGTCGCTACGCAATATGAATATTGCCCCTCGTTCCTTTCTCGGTTTTGTATTTGTTGCGTTGATGGTGATTGTGCTGGGCGTGTTCGCACATACCCGCATGACGGTGATCCGTCAGGCATCGGTCGATATGGAGGTCAATCAACTGCCCAGCGTTGGCTACCTGGGTAATCTGATCGAGGGTGTGCTTCGGATGCGTATTCTGTCCTTTCGTGTCCTGACCAATCGAGAGCCTGCATCCCTGGACGAGGCTTACGCGCGCATTGCGTTTCTGGTGGACAAGCTGCACAAGGACAAGAAGAGCTACGCTGACCTGCCTGCCGAAGGCGAGGAGTTGGCCAGGTATCGAGAGTTTGCTGCCACGCTTGACACCTACCTCAAGGATCAGGAGCACATGCTGGAGCTGTCCCGGCAGAATCAGCTCGATGAACTTCGCAACCTGATCAACAAACAGATCAAGGCTGGCACCGACCTGATGGGCGTACAGCTCAACCAGTTGGTGGACATCAACAAGGCCAGCGCCAAGGCCGCTTCCGATGAGGCCGGCAGACAATATGACAACGCCAGCGCCGGGATTGTCATGGTTTCGGTGATTGCCTCGCTGATGACCGTGTTGCTGGCCTGGCTGCTGACCCGCAGCATTGTCACGCCATTGAAGACGGCCGTCGAAGCTGCCGAGGTCATCGCCAGTGGCAACCTGACTGCACCGATACCTGCCGGAGGGACGGATGAGCCGGCTCGTTTGCTGGCCGCTTTCTCCATCATGCAGGGCAACCTGCGCAAGACCATAGAACAGATCTCCGGCTCGGCTACGCAGTTGGCTTCAGCCGCTGAAGAGCTGAGTGCCGTGACCGAAGAAACCTCTCGTGGCCTGCAACAGCAGAACAAGGAGATCGAGCAGGCGGCCACTGCGGTCAACGAGATGACCAGCGCCGTGGAGGAGGTGGCGCGCAATGCCGTTTCGACGTCCGAGGCGTCCCGGCAGTCCAATCATGTCGCACATGAAGGGCGTGATCGGGTCGTGGAAACCGTGGAGGCGATCCAGACCATGACCCATGACGTGCAGAGCACTTCAGCCTTGATCGAGGGGCTGGCTGCCCAAGGCCGCGACATCGGTCAGGTCCTGGACGTGATTCGGGCGATTGCCGAGCAGACTAACCTGCTGGCGCTCAACGCCGCTATCGAGGCGGCCCGTGCCGGTGAGGCCGGTCGTGGTTTTGCGGTGGTAGCCGATGAAGTGAGGGCGCTCGCTCACCGCACCCAGCAGTCGACCAGCGAGATCGAGAAGATGGTGGCGGGCATCCAGAATGGTACGAGCGAAGCCGTGCAGTCGATGCAACAAAACAATCAGCGAACCCAGGACACTCTTGAGCGCGCCCGGGCGGCGGGGATGGCGCTGGAGCAGATCACCCACTCGATCAACCAGATCAACGAGCGCAACCTGGTGATTGCCAGTGCATCAGAAGAACAGGCACAGGTTTCACGTGAGGTAGACCGTAACCTGGTCAATATTCGCGACTTGGCCAGCCAATCGGCTGCCGGGGCCAACCAGACCAGCGCTGCCAGCCATGAGTTGTCGCGCCTGGCGATGGACTTGCGCGCCATGGTTGCTCGCTTCGTCATCTGATGGGCAGTTGCAGGTCGTTGGCGGCGGTCTGGCTTCGACCGTCGCATGCGACAGTGGAGCACCGATTCATATGAGTGTTACTTGCGAAATACCACGCTAGCGGGATTGAATCTGTGCCTGCAACTGTCCGCCGACAATGGAAACTTCTTTGAATCGTTCACCCTCGCGCAGCACGAACAACGCGTCCATCCCGCGCTCCTGAGCCAGACGCAGACCCTCGGTTTCGCCCAGGACCATCAGCGCTGTCGCCCAGGCGTCGGCGAGCATGCACGAAGCCGCCACCACGGTCACGGCGGCGAGCGAGTTGCGCAGAGGCGTGCCGGTGGCCGGGTCCATGGTGTGAGCATAGGACTGACCGGCCACGTCGACCCAGTGTCGATAGTCGCCGGAGGTCGCGATCGAGGCATCGCTGAGCTCCATCACGCCCATGACCTCACGCACACCCCGGTTGGGCTTTTCCAGGGCCACGACCCAGCACTGCCCGTCAGGTTTGGTGCCTCGGGCGCGCATCTCTCCATCGATACCAACCAGATAGCGAGTGATGCCTGATCCCTCCAGGCAACGGGCCAACTCATCCACGCCAAAACCTTTGGCGATGCCACTCAAGTCAAGGTTCAGCGGCGCGCGCTTGCGCACCCGATAGTGATGCGGCTCAACCACCAGCGCGTCGCTGGCTGATCGCCGGGCGGGCGGCGTAGTCGTATCGATAGAATGCGCGGTAACGGTCTGCTCCCCGGGGCCGAAGCCCCAAGCGTTAACCAGGTCACCGACAGCGATGTCGAAGGCGCCGCCGGATTGCTGGCTGACGCGCAATGCAGCAGAAAGCACCGTGGCAAGCTCCTTGGGCACCGTTACCCATACCTGCTCGGGAGCGGCATTCAGGCGGTTGAGGTCGGAGTCGGGCTTCCAGGTGGACATTTGTTGGTCCACCCTGGCCACGGCGCGGGCCAGGTGCTGACCGACTTCGTCGGTATCGATCCCGGTTCCGGCATAAAACAGGGCGGTGTAGCGGGTGCCCATGGTTTCGCCGTTCAGGCTATAGCGCTGCAGCTCAGTAAACATCTTCACGGTAGCGTCCTTGTGCCTTGAGGGTCAGCACGCTGAGGTTAAGAGGCGCCAACACTTCATCAAGAGCCAGCATCACACCCTTGGCCATTTCGCGACTGCCGCATACCAGCACCTGGGCACCTTTTTCAATCAAACGGCGCAAGGCCAGGGCATCGCTGATAAGTCGGTCTTGCACGTAGCTGCGGTCCTGAGCCTGAGAAAAGGCGGCGCGCAATGCCGTCAAGCGGCGGTCTGACAAGTATTGGTTGAGCTCAGGTTCATAGAGGAAGTCCGAAGCCGGGTTGCGTCCGCCCCAATACAAGTGCATTGGATGTCGGGCCTTGTTGTTGCGGATAAAACCGGCCAGAGGACCGATACCGGTACCGGCACCGATCAGGATTACCGGTTGCGTGCCCGATGCCGGACGAAATTGTGGGTTGGGCTGGATGAAAGCGTTGATCTGAGCGCCGATATCCAGGCCATGAAGAAACCCCGAGCACAGGCCACCGTTGTGTTTACGGACACAGATCTCCAGCACGCCGTCCTGGGAACCGCTGGCCAGCGAGTAGAATCGTGGGATCGGGCTGCTCGGGGGCAGAATTCCTACCAGATCGCCGGCCAGAAAGTGAGGCAGTTCACCGCCAGCTTTGAAGCGCAGAACGTGGGTCGGTGCATTCACTTGCTCACCATAGGCAATCCGTTCTATCAGCTCCAATGAATGGGTCTGCGGCTGCTGCGGTGTATGAACCAGGGCCAGCTCCTGCCCCAACACACCGCTCAACGCCTGGCCCCAGCGCGCGAACTCCTGAGGGGACTGTCGGTTGACGGTTTCCAGCGCCAGCAAGGGGGAACCACCGGCCTGCAACATTGCATCGTGGACTTGATGGGCGTACTGACAGAACTGAGCGAATTGACGATCGCCCAGGCCCAGCACCGCAAAGGGCAGGCCTGGCTTGAGACCGGTTTTGGCGAGCCGCGCAAGGAACTGCGAAGCCGAGGCCGGCGCATTACCGTCACCGTGGGTTGCGGTGAGGACGAAAACGCGCTGGGCGTTGCGGTAATCGCCCGCCCATTCATTCATCGCTGCGCTGTGTACCTGATGCCCCTTCTGGTGCAAGGCGTCGTGCAAGGTTTTGGCAAAACCCCAGGTGCTGTTGTTTTCACTGCCTACCAGAATCACGCTGTTCGCGACCTGAGCAGGGCAGTTGTGGCGGATTGCCGGGCCAGCACTGCGGCGACGCCACCATAGCAGCACGCCGGTCACGCTCATCAACGGTACGCAAAGAGCGCATAGCCCGAGCGACAGGCCCAGCCACCAGAGGCCTTCTCCCGTATGTAATTGGTAGATTGACTCATAGAGGTTGTGCATCGAGTCGTAGGCTTGATAGGACAGCCAGGCGCCACTGGCCTGGTCAACGTAGCCTTCGCCCTGGGCCGTGCGCAGTGAAAACACATCTTGAGGGTTGTCGGGGCTCGGGTAGACCAGCTCACGCAGGTCGTTCAGGTCGGTGGCCTGCAAGGCTTGCAGCTTGTCCACCGGCAAGGTCGGGCCGGCGCTGACGTGGGTGGGGAAGGCGGGTTCAGGTTGACTGCCGTCGGCGATCACCCCAAAAGTGCTGGCAGACATGTAGATCCCGCTCAATGCCGATAGCAAAAGCCCGAGCAAGGCCAGTCGCCCGACTTCAGCATGCCAGCGCTGGCTGAACGTGCCCCGCAGCGGCCGCAGCAGGTTGTGCCAGCCACCCAGGCGCCGGGCCAGCAGTAGCGCGCCGGACACTGACAGTACCAGCATGAACAGAGCACCAACACCCGACACGCCATGGCCTGGAGTGCCAAGGAACAGTGAGCGGTGCAGGTCTTTCACCCAGCGGGAGAACGCGGATGGCTCGTAAGGGGCCAGACCTTGTCCGGTCAGTGGATCGACCTTTTCCGCCCCGGCTTGGCCGTTCTGGTTGTAGTAGACGATCACCGTGCCGGACGCGGAACGCTTGATCTGCTCCACGCCGGTAAAGTGCTTGGCAACGCGCCCGGCCAGTTGGCCGACGTTGAGCTCTCCGGGAGAAGTGGATGTGTTGTGCAGACGGTCCATCGTTGGCTCGACAGCCAGGATTGCGCCGCTGATGGCCAATACCATGACCAACAGGGCGGCGATCAGGCCAGGAATGGAATGGAATTGACGAAGCATGTTCAGCCTCCAGACGGTGGCGAGTGCTACAGATCGTAAGTAAAGGCGTCGACGTAGGCATTGCCGGTCGCCGGCTTGCCTGAGCCCGTAGACGTCAGGGGTACGCTGACATCGCCGCGGGCATCTCGTTTGTCCTCGACGGCGCTGTCGATGCGGATCTGATACCCGGCGTCAATCAGGGTGTCTGCCAGTTCCACGCTGACTTTGAGCGTGTTCCCACTGCCGACGCTGGCGCCGCTGACTCCGTCGAACTCGCTCGGGCTCATCCCGCTGCCACGGGCCCAGTCGCCGAGGTGTTTGTAATATTTGGCCTTCTTCCCGGCCAGCCAGAGGGTTTTCTGGTATTGGCCATTGGCGTCGGTTACGTAGATCGCCAGGTACGCCTCGTTGCCGCTGTAGTTCTTGAGCTGCGTGGTCAAGGTCACTTCCCGGGCCTGCGCCAGCGACGGCAGGGTAATGGCGCCGACGAGGCAGATTGCTGCGATGATTTGTTTCATGAAGGTGTCCTCTTGATCGTTACGTCGAGAGCCTGAACCTGCTTGCTGACAACAACCTGAAGCGCAGGAAAACGCAGCGGCAGGTCAGGTGTCATTCGGTGGGCAGCCTGCCGAGGTAATCCTTGACCTCGCCGTCGCTGCGGAAGTGGATCTTGAGTGTGTGCAGGCGCAGCGATGCCGGTGAATAGCTGGCTTCGATGTCATTACCTTTGCGGTCCAGGCCCTTGAGCTCGTAACAACCGTCGTCGACCTTGATGCGCTGCACGTTCCAGCCATATTGCCGCTCTACCTGTTGACGCAAGATTTCGCGAGGTTGCCATTCGCTCATCGGGTCGCTGCAGTCGTCGCCGGCAAAGGCGTAAGCGCTGAGCAGAAGGCTCAACAACGTCGCACTGGCAATAAAAACCGATTTCATGATCTTTCTCCTGCCGGATCGGCGTCTGTGGCATACCCTAAGGTGCGTTCCTGACAACCAGCTGAATCTTCAGATTCATCTCAGGTCAGGTGGTTAAGGTGCGGCGCGACAGTCATCACAGGAGGTGTCGAATGCGGGTTCTATTGGTCGAGGATGCCTCAGGCTTGGGCGATGCGGTGCGTGAGCAGATTGCCGACGACGGCCACGCCGTCGATTGGGTACAGCGGCTGGACCACGCCCGCAACAGCGTCCGCACCACGCCTTACGATCTGATTCTGCTCGACCTGATGCTCCCGGACGGGCGCGGGCTGGACTTTTTGCGTCAACAGCGGTCGGCAGGGGACGTGACTCCGGTGATTATCCTGACCGCCCAGGATCAGATATCCGATCGTATCGCTGGCCTCAACGCCGGTGCCGACGACTACCTGGTTAAACCGTTCGATCTGTTTGAGCTCTCGGCTCGTGTGGCGGCGGTGGCCCGGCGTTATAGCGGCAACCCTAATCCACAGATCAAACTCGGAGACTTGCAGGTCGATATGAGCGCCCGCACGGTACAACGTGGCAGTGCGACGGTGGACCTCACTGCGCGGGAGTGGGCGCTGTTCGAGGCATTTGTGCAACGCCCGAGCGCGCTGCTGTCCAAGTCGCAACTTGAAGAGCGGCTGTACGCCTTCGGTGCCGAAATCGAGAGCAATACCATCGAGGTCTACATCAGTCGTCTACGTAAAAAACTCGGGCGTGACCTGATTGAAACCGTGCGGGGCATGGGCTACCGGTTGGTATCTGCATGAGACCGTCCTCGAGTCTGCAAAAACGTCTCGGTCTAGGGCTGACACTGGGTACGACGTTGCTCTGGCTGGTTGCGACAGTCGGCGCCTGGCTAGTGGTGCAACATGAGTTGAACGAGGCGTTCGACAGTGCGCTGGAAGAGACCGCACAGCGCATCCTGCCTTTGGCTGTGCTGGAGATCAGCAACCGGGACGAGCCACGTACTGCGCAACAGGTCGCGACCCTGAAAATGCACAAGGAATACCTGACGTACCTGGTACGTGATGCCAAGGGCGAGATTCTGATGCAATCTCACGACGCCAACCCGGGGATTTTCAATCAACGACCGACGGAAGGCTTCACCACTTCTGAAAAGTACCGGTTGTATGGCGCCAGTGCATTGCGCCAGACGTTGTTCATCGAGATAGCCGAACCGCTCGCTCATCGTCGTGAAGCCGCAAGGGAGGCCTTGTTTGCTTTGCTCTTGCCTTTAATGGCGTTGGTTCCTGTCAGCCTGTTGGGTACCTGGTTGTTTGTGCGTTTCAGCCTGCGCAGTGTGCTGGCTTACCGGCGCGCCATTGAGGCGCGGGGTGTGGGTGATCTGTCGCCAATCAAGGTGGAGTACTTGCCAGCAGAAATCGATCCGTTGGCTGAGGCGGTCAATCACCTGCTGGAGCGCTTGCGCAATGCGCTTGAGGCTGAGCGCAGCTTTACTGCCAACAGCGCACATGAACTGCGTACACCGCTGGCATCGACTCTGGCACAGATCCAGCGATTACATCACGAAGCGCCTGAAGGCCCGTTGCGAATGCGTGCGCAGAAGATCGAGAGCTCATTGCGTGAGCTTTCGCGGCTTTCGGAAAAGCTCATGCAGTTGGCCAAAGCTGAGGGCGGCGGCCTGCTGTCTGAAACGCCACAAGACCTGATCCCCTTGCTTGCTCATGGAGTGGAGGAGTGGAACCAGCGCAGCGGACAGCGCGTTGAATTGCAGTTGCCAAGCCAGACCGGCGTGTACTCGATCATTGATCCGGACGCCTTTGGCATTCTGTTGCGCAACCTGATTGAGAATGCTCTGAAATATGGTGCAACGGACCAGCCGGTCGAGGTCAGTCTCACCGAACAGGCACAACTACGGGTTATCAATAGCGGCCCGGTGGTGCCGCAGTCGGTACTAGAGCACCTTACCGAGCGATTTGTGCGCGGTCATAGCGAGATCAGCGGTTCAGGGCTGGGCTTGGCGATTGTCAAAACCATCGTGCAGGGGGTAAACGCCAGGATGACGCTTTGCTCGCCGGCAGCAGGCCGACCGGATGGGTTCGAAGTCTGTATCTGGCTACCGCTTGCCCCATTGGACACATGGCAGGGATTCTCCAGAACCTAGGTGGGGTTGGCGATTACCGTCTGTTTCGGGTCGTTAGCGACCGCTGCTCTGGCTCACCATCCTTGTCCTCCCACACGTGGAGGATTTGCCATGAGCATCATCGCAATCTGCGGCCGTCAGCCCTGGAACAAAGGAAAATTGGTCGGGCAGAAAGCCCCGCTCCGACTGAGAGATATCTGGGCTATCCGAGTAAGGCTTCAAATTGGAGAGAGAACCCGTGACCTGGCTCTCTTCGATCTGGCCATCGACAGCAAGCTACGAGCCTGCGATCTGACCAAGCTTCGCGTACGCGACGTTGCTCATGGGGAGCACGTGTCATCGCGAGCGATAGTGATGCAGCAGAAAACTCAGCGGCCCGTGCAGTTTGAGATTACAGAGCAAACGCGGCTGGCCCTACAGGCCTGGATACATCAAGCCCATCTCCACAGCGAGGATTGTCTTTTTACAAGCCGGCTACACGCCTCAGCGCATCTCTCCACCCGGCAGTACGCCCGAATCGTCAAGCGTGGATAAAAGCTATTGGCCTTGATCCAGCCATGTACGGCACCCACACGATGAGACGTACGAAGGCATCACTGATCTATCGCAGGACGAAGAACCTGAGAGCAGTTCAGCTCCTGCTCGGTCATACAAAGCTTGAAAGCACGGTGCGATACCTAGGTATTGAGGTCGATGACGCATTGGAAATGGCGGAGCAGACGGAGGTCTGAAAGCGTATAGCGACGGTCGAGATATGACCGTCGCTAACCGACCCTCAACTGCCCTTCACGAAAGAATGAAATCGGCCAAAAGCAGACATTACCGCTGCCTGCTTCTGACCCCGACTTAAGCGCTTCCCCTGGCCGGGGGCATCACACGCGTTGCTTCAAGCCCGTGCAGGCTCCGGCGCAAACGCTTGGCAGATCACCCCGCCCAGCACCAGCGCACCAATACAGATGCCCAGCGTTGCTTGTACGCCGTGGGTCTCCATCACGATAGGCAGCAGGAAGGTCCCGCCCGCTGCACCCAGCCGGCTCATGGCCACCGAGAAGCCAATCCCTGAAGCCCGCAATTCAGTCGGAAACAGCTCGGGCAGATAAGCATACTCAAGCACCGTACACCCCGACATCACCACCGCGAACGCCGAGAACAACACCACTGCCAGCAACGGTGGCATGCCCGCCCACAGGGTTAGCACCAGCAGCACGGCGGCGCAGAAGTAGAAGCTGCCGATCAGGAAAGCACGACGGCTGATCTTGTCGACAATCCAGAACCCGGCCAGGATGCCGACGAACAGGAAGATGTTGTAGATGATCGAGCCCGCCTCGCTATTCTCCACCTTGATTGCTTCCAGCACCCGCGGAATGAACGTGCCTAGTGCAAAGAACGGTATCACCTGGCAGAAGTAGAACGCAGCGCCCACAAAAGCGTTCTTGCGCCATGTACGGCTGAACAACTGCGCCCAACCGGCCTTCTTCTGTACGGCGCTTTGCTCCGGCAGTGCAATATCGGTGCCCATGTGCTGTTCGACGATGGCCTGCGCTTCCTCCCGGCGACCCTTGGAGATCAGCCACAGCGGCGATTCAGGCGTGCCCATGCGAATCAGCAGAGTGACCGCAGCCGGAACAAAGCTGCTGGCCAGAGCCCAGCGCCATGCGCCTTCCCCCATGTTTTCTATTAGCACACCGGCAAAGTAGGCGAACACAAAGCCCGCTACCCAGGCAATCATCACGGCGCTCATGATACGACCGCGATGGCGCTTGGGTGCCAGTTCGCTGACCAGCGAAAGGCTGACCGCGTAGTCGGCGCCAATCGCCAGCCCTAGCACCAGGCGCAACGCCAGCAACTGCTCAGGGGAAGTGACGAAGAATTGCAGCACCGCAGCAACGGCGAACACCCAGATCGTCAGGTTGTAGATGCCCTTGCGGCCGATACTGTCGACCACCGAGCCGGCCAGCAAGCTGCCGAACAGAATACCGAGCAGGGAGCCAGCGGCAATCAAGCCTGTCCAGAAATTGTTCAGGTGCAGGTCACCGGCGGCCATGCTCAGGGCGATGCCGATCATGCCGATGATGAAACCATCGGTGAACTGGCCGCCCATGCCGCCGGCAATCGCCTTGACGTGTACGCGCCGCAGCGGCGCGTCATCGAAGGGGATCGAGCCGGGTGAAACGGAATCCGAGTATCCAGTAACGACTGTACTCATGGTGTGCCTCGCTGTTTTTATAGTTGGCGTCGGGTCAAAGGGTGTGGATCGGTTTTTCAGGGTTGAGCGAATCCGTCGCCCGGTCACAAGGCCGGCCTGGCAGGTGGTCG
Source organism: Pseudomonas sp. Con_6 (assembly GCF_059379395.1). Taxonomy (NCBI): domain Bacteria; kingdom Pseudomonadati; phylum Pseudomonadota; class Gammaproteobacteria; order Pseudomonadales; family Pseudomonadaceae; genus Pseudomonas; species Pseudomonas sp. Con_6. The sequence continues at coordinate 3,155,269 of NZ_CM182011.1, forward strand.
TGCTGCGTGTAAGTGGTGGCTATCTAGTCGGCATCCGGCCCCCAGGTGTCTGAGAGCACGTAGCCGCAGGCGTAGGGGTCTTTGGTATCTGCCCAGTATTTCTCGTGGGAGTAGAGCCAGGCCCTGCCGCTGATTTCATGGGTGATGTTGCCGCTGAGGGGTTCGGCCTCCTCGACGATCCGGCACTCGAACGTGCTGCCGATCAGGCTGTGGAAGGTCACGGGCTGGTTCAGTGCCACCAGGCCACGTCGGTGCAGGGTCGCCAGCCGTGCACCGCTGCCGGTGCCGCAAGGTGAGCGGTCGACGCGGCCGGGATGGATGATGTTGCAGTTCAGCCGTTTGCCGTCCTCGTTGTCGGTGAACATCACGTATTCGATCTTGCAGGTGCCCATTTCCGGGCGCTGCGCGAGGTGAATCTGCTCCCGGGCGGCTTGCTTGATGACGGCGGCCAGTTCAACCAGCCGTCGCGCCGCCTGCTTCACCAGGCGCACGCCTAGTTGCTCGGCCTCGACCAGCACAAAGAAGCAGCCGCCATAGGCCACATCCACGTTCAGTTGCCCAAGGCCGGGCACCTCCAGTGGGTGGTCCAGGTGCTCGACGAAGCTGGGCGCCATCTTCACCGTTACCCGTTCACACTTGCCGGCGCGGCACTCGGCCCGCGCCTCCACCCGCCCGGCCGGGGTCTCGATCACCACCGTGGTAAGCGGTTCGTGCATGACGATCGTGCCCATTTCCAGGGCGGCGGTGGCCACGCAGATGCAGTTGGAACCAGACAGTGCGTGGGCGCCGTCGGGCTGCAAGGGGATGAACGCGATGTCCGCCGAAGCATCCACCGGTTCAAGCAGCAGGTTCACGGTCATGTTGGCCGAACCGCGAGGTTCGAAGAGGCAGCGCCGGATCAGGCTGTCATCCACGTGATTGAGGTAATCCATCTTTTCGCGAAGTGTGTGTCCGGGAATAGCGGGTGCGCCCTTGATCAGCACCCGGCCAATTTCGCCTTCTGCGTGTACGCCCGCCAGTTCAATGATTTCCATGCTTCAGGCTCCCAGGTTCTTGACAGCGACCAGGCGCAGCGCCGAGGGCGTGGTCGCGCAACCGCCGCGCGCCGTGCAGCGCAGGTCGGGGTGCATCATGTTGCCTACCTTCACGGTCTGCTCGACCAGTTCATCGAAGGGAATGACCGCATCGAAGCCGCCCAGTGCCGCAGTACTGGCACTCCACGCATGGCCTACGCCGGCGATGTTGCGGGCGTGACAGGGGATCTCCACTTCGCCACCCACCGGGTCGCAGATCAGGCCCAAGGTGTTCATCAGGCAGATGGACGCGGCGGCGAGGATCTGCGCCGGCGTACCACCGAAGTAGTGAGTGATGCCGGCCGCCGCCATGGCTGCCGAGGTGCCGGTTTCCACGGAGCAGCCGCCCGTTTCTGCGGCGTAGGAGCCGCGCACCGCGAACAGCGCGCCAATCAGCGCCATCACTTTCAGGCTGTCGCTCAGCGCATGGTCGCTGGCTCCGAGCGCGCGCAGTGCGTGCAAGCAACCGGGCACGATTCCGGCGCTACCCGCGGTGGGCGCAGCGCAGACGACGCCGCGGCTGGTGGTTTCTTCCATGGCCGCCAGTGCGCCGGCGATCGCGGTCTTGAGGAAGCTGGTTTCCAGCGGCTCCGGAAGAGGGGTGCGGGAAAATCGGCGGGCCGTCGGGCGCAGGTATTTCATGCCGGCGCTGTCTTCCTTGGCCAGGCCGGCGTCCACCGAGGCGGCCATCAACTGCACGCGTTCATCGAAGCGCTGCTGGACGGCTGCCAGGTCCAGCCCGAGCCGGCCGCATTCGTAAGCCATCGCATAATCGGCCAGGTCAGCGTCCGCAGCTATACGTTGCAGCAGTTCGCTGGCGCCCAGCAGGGTACGTTCGCGGTTGTACACCACTTCCTGGGTGGGGCTGGCCAGGCGCACCCTGCGCAGGCCAGCCAGCCCGCGCAGGTCGGCGAGCATCCGGGCCGATGGCGCGACGGTGAGGGCGTAGAGCCTCATGCCTTCGAGCGCGCGCTGCTCCGCAACCTGCGCGCCTTCAAGGTAGGGCAACAGGTCGCCTGTTGCCGCAACTTCGTGTTCGACAATCAACGTGTACGCGGCGCCGTCCACATTGATGTGCTGGCCATTGAGGTGGGTAACCAGAAATGTGCCGCCGCCGAGCGACACGCCCTCGAACACATCGGTGCGTTCCTGGGCATGGATGCCAGTGACGCAGACGTGCAGATCGACCCGGTTCGGATGGTCGTTACGATCCAGCGGCCCAATGCGGATGGCGAACTCGAAGTCTTCCCCTCGGCAAGCGTGTTGCAAGGCCTGCCTGTACGCTTCGGAGGTGATCGCCACGCCCGCCAGCCCGGCCGCAAAGCCTTCATCGCTGCCCTGGTTGTTGTATACCTCGGCGAACGAGCCAGAAGGGTCAAAACGGATGACCACCGATTTCAACCGCTCCCCAGGGCCGAGCGCCAGTTCCCGCACGGTTCGGCCAATCATGTAGGGTGCGGCAGAATGAGAGCTGGAGGGGCCACGCATCACGGGGCCGATGACGGTATTGAGCAGGCTGATGTCTTGGGTCATGAACGCTTCCAGGGGTGCGGTCTTGGATTTATGGCCGGGCTCAGGCTTGCCCGTTGAAAAATCATAGGGGGGAAGGTTGCGGCAGAATGAGTACACAGCCGACATCAGCAGGTATTATCCGGACATCAGGTATGAGGATGCTGACGATGGACACCCCCAAGGTGAATTTCCCCTCTCCGGTGGACGATCATCTGCCGAGCGTGAGCGTGCCTGGCCTGTCGGTGGGGTTTGTGCTGTTGCCGGGTTTTACCCTGATGGCGTTTTCCGGCTTCGTCGAGGTATTGCGGCACGCGGCCGACAAAGGCGACAAAAGTGATCAGGTACTGTGCCGCTGGAGGTTGATGGCTGCCGACCGGTCCATGCTCAAGGCCAGTTGCGGGCTGGAGGTACGGCCGGAGGCCGCGCTGGAGGACCCAGCGCAGTTCGACTACATCGTGGTAGTGGGCGGGCGAGTGCCGCGGCCTCTGGACTATGATCGCCGGGTGCTGGAGTACTTGCGCGCAGCCCAGGCGAGCGGAGCGGTGGTGGTGGGGGCCTGCACCGGTTCCTTTGCATTGGCCAAGGCGGGGTTGATGGACGCCGTGCACACCAGCGTTCACTGGTATCACTACAGCGAATTCCAGGAGTACTTCCCCTGCTCGATCCCCGTGACCGATGAGATATTCATCGTCGACAAAGGCATCATCACCTGCGCGGGTGGCACATCGACAATGGATCTGGCGCTTTATCTGGTCAGCCGGCATTGCGGCGTTGACCGCGCGACGAAGAGCCTGAGGCACCTGATCTCGGACCAGATGCGCGGGGCCAACCATCCGCAGATCCCCTTGCTGCATTCGGACTCGAAGGCCTTTGCGCTAGACGGTAAGGTGCGCAGGGCAGTGTTCCTGATGCATCAATATATCCGTGCGCCATTGTCGATTGCGGAAATTGCCGAGAAAGCGAACATCGGTGAGCGGCAACTGTCGCGTCTGTTCACCAAGCACCTTGGAGTGACACCTTCGGAATATTACCGGCGAGTCAGGCTGGAGCAGGGATGCTGGTTGCTGGAAAGCACGGCGAACCCGGTGACGCAGGTGGCGTATGAGACCGGGTTTACTGACTTGTCACATTTCAATCGGCAGTTCTCTCAAGCGTATGGGATGCTGCCCTCGCAGTGGCGGGACCAGGTGCGTGCTCCGTTGTAGCGAGCTGACAATCCCGGACGCAGCATAAATACCCTTTTAGGCGGCAAAGGAAATGTCTTTTGTTGTAAGCGCGGGCGGGCATCCAGGCTTGGAAGGAAAGGCCAGGTTCATGCGTTGCCAGGATGAATGGAGAGGCTGCTTTCGATTCATAGCATTGCGTCCCAATGTCAGCTTTGGGTCGTGAGTGGCCCTCCAAGAAGGGCCGCTATGGGTCGATTGCTGCCCTTTCGAACATTCGCTTTGGGTCGAAAACACCCCCTCAGCTGACCCGTCGCCTCTCCATCGGCTGATAGACCAGCCCGGCGAACTCGCCGACATCTCCCGCCAAGGCAAAACCGTACCGTTCATAAGCGGCCACTGAAGACAGTGAGGCGCGTACCGTCAACACATCAGCGCTGACGTGCTCAAGGGCGGCATTCATCAGGCGCGTGCCAATACCGCGACGCTGCCAGGCCGGTGCGACGAACAGCATCGCCACGTGACGCCCTTCCTTCAGTTCGATCAGCCCGGTCAGTGCTCCGTCTGCGATACAGACCAGCATCAGGTTGTCACCTGCCATTCGTTCGGCAAACGCTTGCTGCGCGGCCACTTTGCCGAAGGTTTCCACGCCTTGCGCGGAAAGCGAGGGCGCCACTGCCAGCCTGAACGCTTCCAGACACAGGGCGCTGGCGTCCGGGAGGTCATCGTCAGTCATCTTGCGTATCTGCATGCTTGTCGTCCGTGAGTCGAGTGGGGGGGCTGAACGATCTTCTCGTCAGATCAGGATGTAATCGCTGTGCTGCACGATCCCACGATGTTCGCCTTCGACCAGGTGCACATACCGTCCGGCCACCAGGTCGACGGGGAGGCAATCGTCCACATCGAGGACCGCGTCGGTGTGGGGTTTCAACCAACCTGCACCCATGCGTTGCTTGCCCAGCTGCTTGGCCGTGGCTTTATCAGGCGCGATCACCAGCAGGTAGCGATGTGCTTCGCCGAACACCTGCCGCTCGTATCCGCCGAGATTCAGGAAGAACAGGCGCATGGCCCCAGGTGCAGGAGCGGCCTGGCTGAATTCGATGCGATAGCCCTCGACACCGTCGACTTCCAGCCAGGAATCGATGTGTAGTCCCTTCGGGCTGCCGAACCAGTCGGCGCGCAGTTGTGGGTAGGTGTGTTCCAGCGAGTCGGCCTGGGCGAACAGCACGTCGTGGACTTCGATGCTGGCGCGAGGATGGCGTCCTCCCAGCATGACAACGTAGAGCATGGAATGTCCTGCGGTTTCAAAAGGGGTGTAACGGGGCGCATGTTAACAGGGGCTGAGACTGGAACGCCCACGGGAGTGTTCACGTCAGCCGGGACTGCTTCCCGAGCAACGCTGAGGGAGGCTTCTTGCATGAATATATGGATACCCATATATTTGTTTTTCCATATGTTTCGGTACTGCCATGATCACGCCACCCGAAGTCTTCAAAAGCCTGTCCGATGAGACGCGCGCTCGCGCCACCCTGCTGATCGCCAGCCTGGGAGAACTCTGTGTGTGCGAACTCATGTGCGCGCTGGCCGACAGTCAACCCAAGATCAGCCGCCATCTCGCGCAATTGCGCAGCAATGGCATGTTGCTGGATCGCCGCCAGGGCCAATGGGTGTATTACCGCCTCAATCCGGAATTGCCGGCCTGGGTCCACGAGATGCTGCAGGTGACCTTGCAAGCCAACGCGCAATGGCTGGCTGACAACGCCCTGCGACTGAAGTGCATGGATGGCCGCCCCGTTCGTGATTCCGCCTGCTGTTGATCACTACTCAACGAGATGTTCATGCTGGTAGCTCTTGCTGTATTCGTCTTCACCCTCACACTGGTCATCTGGCAACCCAAAGGACTTGGGGTCGGCTGGAGTGCTTCCCTGGGGGCGTTCATTGCCCTGGCGGTCGGTGCCGTTTCCCTGCAGGACATCCCCACCGTGTGGGCGATCATCTGGAATGCCACCGCCACCTTCATCGCCGTCATCATCATCAGCCTGCTGCTGGATGAGGCCGGTTTCTTCGAGTGGGCCGCGCTGCATGTCGCGCGCTGGGCAAACGGCAGTGGCTACCGTCTGTTCGCTTTCTGCGTGCTGCTCGGCGCCGCCGTTTCGGCGCTGTTCGCCAACGACGGTGCGGCGCTGATCCTCACGCCCATCGTCATGTCGATGTTGCTCGCACTGCGCTTCTCGCCCGCCGCGACGCTGGCCTTCGTCATGGCCGCCGGCTTCATTGCCGATACAGCGAGCCTGCCACTGGTGGTCTCCAACCTGGTGAACATTGTCTCGGCCGACTACTTCGGCCTGGGCTTTGCCGAATACGCCTCGGTGATGGTGCCGGTGAACCTCGTCAGTGTGATGGCGACCTTGCTGGTGCTGTTCCTGTTTTTCCGCCGTGATATCCCGCAGCAGTACGCGATCGCTGCGCTGAAGAAGCCGAGTGAGGCGATTCAGGACCGCGCCACCTTCAAGGTCGGGGGTGGGGTGCTGCTGGCGTTGCTGGTCGGCCTGTTTGCCCTGGAGCCGCTGGGCATCCCCATCAGTGCGGTGGCCGCCGTCTGCGCCGTCGTTCTGTTTGCCGTGGCCGCACGCGGTCAGCGCATCTCGACCCGCCGTGTGCTGCGCGAGGCGCCCTGGCAGGTCGTGGTCTTTTCGCTGGGCATGTACCTGGTGGTGTACGGGCTGAAGAACGCCGGCCTCACTGATCTGCTCACCCAGGTACTTGACCGGCTCGCCCAAGGGGGACTGTGGAGCGCGGCCATCGGTACCGGGTTGATCGCCGCGCTGTTGTCCTCGGTGATGAACAACATGCCCAGTGTGCTGGTCGGTGCCTTGTCGATCCAGGCCAGCGGAGCCGAAGGGCTGGTGCGCGAAGCGATGATCTACGCCAACGTCATCGGCTGTGACCTGGGCCCGAAAATCACGCCCATCGGCAGCCTTGCCACGTTGCTTTGGCTGCATGTGCTGGCGCGCAAAGGTGTGCGCATCACCTGGGGTTACTACTTCAAGACCGGCCTCCTGCTGACCCTGCCGGTCTTGCTGATCACGCTTTCGGCCCTGGCTCTGCGCCTGAACCTCTGACGTCCGCCATCAACCAAGGAACCTTCCATGCGAGTCCTCTTCATGTGCACGGCCAACAGTTGCCGCAGCATTCTGTCCGAAGCGCTGTTCAACCACCTGGCGCCGGCGGGTTTCGAGGCGATCAGCGCGGGCAGTTTCCCCAAGGGCCGGGTGTTGCCCCGCAGCCTGAGCACGCTCGAGCAGGCCCATGTTTCGACCGACGGCCTGTACAGCAAGGGCAACGATGCCTTTGCGGGCAATCCACCCGATATCGTCATCACGGTGTGCGACAAAGCTGCCGGCGAAACCTGCCCGGTGTACTTCGGTCCGGCGTTGAAGGCGCATTGGGGGCTTGAGGATCCCTCTGAGGAAGTGGGTGACGAGGCGTCGGTCGACGCTGCCTTCCGCGCTACCCTGGCGCGGATCGAGTCGCGCTGCGTGGCGTTCTTCGCACTGGCCTTCGATCACCTTGATCGCGAGCAACTCCAGCGCGAGCTGAATCGTATTGGCGAACTGCCGTGAGCGGAGCGCTGGACGAGGGACGGCCCGCCCGCGCCACCATGTCATTGCCAAGGCTCAGGGTGTCGGACATGACGTCCTGATGGGGCGTTTGCGCTCCCAGTCGGGGCCCCTAGCTCAATCGCCATCAATGCCGGCAGGTCGAGTATTTCCACCAGCCGGCCGCGGAGCTCGACGATGCCCTGGGCACGCAGGCGAGCGACGCACCGGCAGACGGTTTCCAGGCGCAGGCCAAGGTAGGACGCCATGTCCTCGCGGGACATGCGCAACACGAAGCCATGGGCCGAGTAACCACGGCGGACGAAGCGTCTGGACAGCCCCATCAGAAAGCTGGCCAGCCGTTGTTCGGCGGTCAGGTTGCACAACATCAGTACACGTTCGTGCTCACGCACGATTTCCCGGCTCATCAAGCGGTTGAGGCTTTGCTGGAGGACCGGGAAATCCCGGGCCAGGGCTTCCAGGCGGCGATAGGGGACAGGGCAGACCTCGCTGTCTTCCAGGGCGATGGCGTCGCAGACGTGGCGATCGGTGGCAATCGCATCCAGGCCAAGCACGTCACCGGGCATCCAGAAGTTGATCACCACCCCCTGGCCTTCGGGGGTAGTCAGGCTGGTCTTGAAACTGCCGCAGCGCACGGCGTAGAGCGTGGTCAACGCATCATTGGCGTTGTATAGCGCGGCGCCCTTGCGAATTCGCAGGCGAGGACCGATCAGCGTTCCCAGGCAGCTATTGTCGTGCACGGGCAGGCCGGTGGGCAGGCACAAGCCGTTGACCCGGCATTCCCTGCACAGGGTCGCCAGCGGCTTGAAGTGGATCGGAGGGGGCATGGTCGACGAAGCGGGCTCCTCCAGCAGCGTGACCTTCAGTTGACCAGGCATCTTCAGGACTCCTTCGTATATCGAAGAAGAGCCCAAGCGGCCACGCCCGTGCGGGTCGTACTATGCGCCAGCATGTCCGGCGAATGCGGCGCGTCAAGGCGTGCGTTGAGCCGTTCGACGAACTGCTCGGCCTCGGTGGACGAGTTGAAGCTTACCCGCCAGTCATCCATGCGGACCCACCAGCGGTTGTGTTCGGTGTGCTTCTCGACGTAGATGTTCATCGGCGCCTCCAGAACATGCAGGGACAAGACAACTGCAGATCAATGCAACGCGAAGGCGTCCCTGCCGGTCAGCGGAGCGAAGTTCAGGGCGTGATCGCCACTTTCATCACGCCATCGCGCTGGTGGGCGAACAGGTCGTAGGCAGACTCGATGTCGTCAAGGCGGAAGCGGTGCGTCACCAGCGGGGAAACGTCGACCCGGCCACTTGAGACCACCTCCATCAGCCGGCGCATGCGTTCTTTGCCGCCAGGGCACAGGGTGGACACGATGCGGTAGTCACCCAAGCCTGCGGCGAACGGCCCCAGGGGAATGCTCAGGTCGGTGCTGTACACCCCCAGGCTGGACAGGGTGCCGCCCGGGCGCAGTACCCGCAGCGCCGATTCGAAGGTGGCCTGGGTGCCCAGTGCCTCGATCGCCACGTCGACGCCTCGGCCATCGGTGAGCGCCATGATCTGATCCACCACGTTGCCTTGCCTGAAGTCGACGATGTGGTCGGCGCCCATGCGGCGGGCCATGCTGATCCGTGCGGCGACGGTATCGATGCCAATGATGGTGGTCGCGCCGAGCAGCCTGGCACCGGCGACCGCGCAGAGGCCGATCGGGCCCAAGGCAAACACGGCCACTGTGTCGCCAAGGGTGACGCCGCCCCGTTCGGCGCCGGAAAAGCCGGTGGACATGATGTCGGGGCACATCAGTACCTGCTCGTCGCTAAGCCGGTCGGGAATGGGCGAGAGGTTGGCCATGGCCTCAGGCACTCGAACGTATTCGGCCTGGCAGCCATCGATGACGTTGCCGAACTTCCAGCCGCCGATGGCTTTGAAGCCATGCCGGGTGCCTGCACCGTCCTGGGAGGCGCAGCCGCACAGGCAGGCAGTGCTGTGGCCGCTGGGGGTGATCGCCCCGGCAATCACCCGCTGTCCCTCATGGAACCCTTGAACCTGTGCACCAAGCTTTTCGATCACGCCCACCGGTTCATGGCCGATGGTCAGGCCTTTGGCCACCGGGTATTCGCCGCGCAGGATATGCACGTCGGTGCCGCAGATCGTGGTGGTGGTGATACGGAGCAAGGCATCCAGCGGGCCAATGTCGGGTATGGGCTTTTCGTCCAGCACGATACGGTTCTTGTCGACGAACACCGCTGCTTTCATGAGGACCATGACATGCCTCCGGGGCCGGGATTGTGGTTGCCAGGGGACAGCGTGCGCCCTGCATGCCTCGAAACCTTGATCCGGGTCAAGCCTGCGCGGCATCGGACATACCGTTGGTCTGCAGGGCTCGAGTTGATAAACATCAAGTCGGCAGAACACGGGCGACAGATGCTTGGGGAAGTATCGCAACCGTAGAGGTGTGCCATGGAAACCCCGCAAAGACTGCTACTGATCGCCTCGCCGCTGATGCGCCGAACCCCGGTCTACGACCGTGCCGCCGCGCTGGCCAAAGCCAAGGGCATGGCGCTGCACATCGTGGCGTTCGACTACCTCGAAGGGCTCGCTACGGCGGGCCTGGTGAATGACCAGGCCCTGGCGGCGTTGCGCGACGGGTATGTGCGGCAACACCGCGAGTGGCTCGAGTCCCAGGCGCTGCCGATGCGGCGCACGGGTATTACGGTGACCACCGAAGTGGTGTGGGTACTGCACCCCTTGAACGAGATCCTGGTGCACCTGCGCGAGCAGCCGTTCGCCATGCTGATCAAAGCGTTCGAGCATGAGTCGTGGTGGATGCGCGCCATGTTCACTTCACTGGATATCCAGTTGTTGCGCGAAACCCGCATCCCGTTGCACCTGGTGCACCAGGCCAGCCATGCCTTGCCGCGCAGGATCCTCGCTGCCGTGGACCTGTCCAGGCCCGAAGATCAATACGAAGGGTTCAACGACCAGATCATCAGCGAAGCGCTGAAACTGGCATTGCAGTGCAATGCTCACGTCGATTTGCTCTATGTCTACGACCTGGGATCGATGTACCTCGACGCAGCAGGAGGCCGGGAGCCTTCGTATCTGTTCGACTCCAATCTCGCCCGGACCCTTCATGAAGCCCAGGGCGAAGCCTTCCAGGCGCTGGCCGAGCGCAACGGGATTGGCCGCGAGCAACGGCACATGCGGGTCGGCGATCCGGCCAAGGTCCTGGCGTTGTTCATGGAAAGCAACGAGATCGATGTGCTGGTGATGGGCAGCTATCACCATCGTGGCATTGGCGGGTTCATCGGCAGCACTGCGGAGCGGGTGATGCATCGGTTGTCCAGCAGTGTGCTGGTGGTTTCGCCCGAGCATTCCCAGGGGTGAAGCGCAAGGCCCGCAAGGGCCTTGTCGTTCAAGGGCGCAGGTCCAATTCGTGAAGGATCTCGCTGACGTCGCCGCCCAGGTAATGCCAGGTGAACCCCAGCCCCTTGGTCAACCGGTGCATGGCATAGTTGTTGGCCAGGTCCCTGGAGATCATGCATTCATAGCCATTGCGTCGGGCTGCCGCGATCAGGTGTTGCATCAGCCGCCTGCCCAAGCCTTTACGTTGCCATTGCTCATTGACTGCCACGGCACATTCGCATCGCTGTCTGCCGGGAATACCGGCATAACGGCTTACGCCGATCTGGTGCAATTTGCCGTCTGCATGAGCCAGCGCGACGTAGGCCACGCGCTGATGGTCATCGACAGGCATACCGGATGGATCCAGGTCAGGGAAGCCACCACTGAGCCCAGCGATCAAACGAAAACGTCGAGCCTCATAGGCAATCGTGCTCAGGAAATGCTGGTCCCTGTCGTGGTCTTCATCGCGCAGGGGGCGGATCAGCACTGGCGAGCCGTCATCAAGGCGTTCCACCCGGTGGTCACATGCTTGCGGCTGTTCGGTTTGCTGACGGTTCATGTTGTCTCCCGGTGATCCGACCCGTGCCTGGTGCAACCGTTGTAACCCGGCCTCCCGATACGGTTCTGACAATCGTCAAGTTCAAGCCGGGTGGTGGCTTTCTGATCTGCATCAAGCGCCGTCGGTCGATGCACGGAATAGTGCTTGCATCACACACCAGTGGCGCACGCCCGGAGGTTCACCATGGGTCAATATCGACAACTGCTGGTGTTGCTCACCGACGTCAACCCGCATTCCGCCGCGCTGCGCAGCGCCCTTGCCCTGGCCCATGTCAGCGGTGCCCGCGTGCATGTGTTGGGGCTGTTCGAGCCTTGCGAGGAGCACTTGCTGCGTGAAGAACGGCTGAGCAACGCTGAGATCGAGCGCCAGTACGGCCAGTATCGTGTTCGACTGGCGGAATGGGGCGAGCGCCACCGTGGCAGTGGCGTCACACTGACGGTCGACACCTTGAAAGTCGACGATCTGTGCAGCGAGGCTATCGACTACATCAGCCAATTGCAGCCCGATATGGTCATCAAAGACAGTGAGGCTGCCTCTACGCTACGCCGGCTGTTCGGCAGCCCGCTGGACGTTGCCTTGATGCGGGGCTTCAAGGGCATGGTCCAGTTCGTCCCGAAAGCGGCCGTCTCGTTACCCCGACGCATCCTCATTGCTGTGGATACAGCGTTCAGCGAGACACCAACCGTGCAAGAGCACTTCAATCGTGGACTGATCCGTGCCGCCCGGGCATTGGCCTTGCAGTGTGATGCACAACTGCACCTGCTTTCGGCCTATGACCTGACCGGAGTCATTGCTGCCGATGTGAATGTGACCGAGGCATGGCTCGGCGAGCTGCGTGAAGCAGTGCGGGAGCCCTTCAACGAGCTTGCCGATGCAGAAGGCGTTGCGCCCGATTGCAGACACTTCATTGAAGGCAGCCCGGTGCAGGTGCTCCGTAAGCAGGTTTTCGCCCTGGAAATCGATACGCTCGTGATGGGCGTCGAGCAGCCCAAAGGACTGGCCAAGCTGCTGGGCGATACCACCGAGCGTATCGTCAGCCATCCACCCTGCAATGTGTTGACGGTACACCCGGACGAGGCCGGAGCGTGGGAACCGCAGTCATGCAACTGACCTTTTTGGGTGGCACTGGCACCGTCACAGGCAGCAAGTTCCTGTTGACCCATGGCGGTACGCGGTTTCTGGTGAATTGGGCGCCGTTATCTCCTGCCTTGCGGGCGCTGAATGCCGTGGTGCTGACCCACGCCCACCTCGACCACAGCGGGTACCTGCCGGTATTGGCGCGCGAAGGCTTTCGTGGGCCGATCTCTGCCAGTCCGGGGACGTCGCCGCGCCTGGGGGGGCTTGCACGGCGGTCGCAGATCAAACCAGTGCGAGGCGGTGGATGACCTGGCTCGGGTCATCCGGATCCCTGGCTGTGGTGAAACCTGCCGCCTTGGCCAGGTCACGCATGGGCTGGTTGGCTGCGGAGTCAATCGAGTACATCTGCTGGAAGCCTTTGGCCCGGGCATGATCGGTCAGGTGCTTGAGCAGCAATCGGCCCAGTCCGTGATGTTGCCAACTGTCGAGGACCGTCACGGCGCACTCGCAGGCGGCGTTGTCGACAGCGGCATAGCGAGCGATACCCACTTCCTGCAATTCGCCGTTCTCGTGGGCAAGGGCGATGAAGGCGGCCTGGCGGTTCTGGTCGACCTGCATCAGCTGATCGAGCATGGCTTTGCCGGGCTCCTTGACCTGGCAGAGGAAGCGAAAGTGCCGCGACTGGGGGGAGAGCCGTTCGATGAAGTTCTTTTCCCGTTGCCGGTCCTTGGCGCGTAGCGGTCTGACCAGCACGTGGGTGCCATTCTCGAGGGCTTCGATCCAGTGCTCGCCTGCGGGCGTCGGAAACTGGGGAGAGGGTAGGGGGGAAGTCTCGGTGGGAGTCATTGCGATTTCCTCGACATCGATTGACCAGGGAGCACCAGTGTCGGTGGTGGACCTGGAACGGGTTTGATCATTGTCAAGAAACGGCCCGACACCGATGTTCCATCCGGGCGATGACGGAAAGGGAGCACGCGAGTGCACTTATCTGGAGGGTGGCACTATCATCGCCACGTCCTGCCCAGCCTGCTTCTCCAAAGCAGGTGCCTGGGGCTGGGCAGAGGTTTGGCCTGCGTATTCGATAAGGAGTCAGCATGAACGATTTCACCCCATGGTCGGCGTTGGCTGGAGGCGCCATGATCGGTTTGGCGGCCGGGCTGTTCGCCGTGGCGAACGGGCGTATAGCCGGGATCAGTGGCCTGCTCGGCTCGTTGTTGCAACGCAGCGAAGACGGGCGCGGGGAGAAGGTGTGCTTTTTGCTCGGGATCATCGCCGCGCCGCTGTTGTGGCACCTGTTCTCGACGTTGTCCCCCGTCGATTTCGCGGCCTCGCCCTGGCTGCTCATCAGCGCCGGCTTGCTGGTCGGTATCGGCACACGCTACGGCAGTGGGTGTACCAGCGGCCATGGGGTCTGTGGCCTGTCGCGGTTGTCGCCGCGCTCGGCGGTGGCGACGCTCTGTTTCATGGCGGCGGGGTTCATCACCGTCTATTTCCTTCGGCATGTACTGACAGGTGCCTGATATGAAGCGGATCAGTGGTTTCATGGCCGGGGTCCTGTTTGGCCTGGGCCTGTTGCTGTCCGGCATGGCGAATCCGGCCAAGGTCCTCGGTTTTCTCGACATCGCCGGGCAGTGGGACCCGTCGTTGGCATTGGTCATGGTCGGGGCCATCGGCGCTGCTTTCCTGCTCATGACCTGGGCCCGGCGACACGCCGTGGCATTGCTCGGCGGGAAGATGCGGTTGCCAGAGCGACGTGATATCGATCGCCGGCTGGTAGGCGGGAGCCTGGTCTTCGGTGTTGGCTGGGGGCTGGCAGGCGTGTGCCCGGGTCCGGCACTGGTGCTGCTGGCTGGCGGATTCTGGCAAGCCTGGCTGTTCGTGGCGGCGATGCTGGCTGGCATGCTGCTGGTCAATGCCGTGGAGGCGCGCCGGCGGAGTTGAGATCCCGCCTCGGTCCGGCGCTCTTCAGACTCCCTTCAGATTCACCATCGATACTCCCCCCGACCAACCCAATCGGGGGGAGATCCATGATTCAAAGCCTTTGGAGCAGCCTGCTCCCATTGCCTATCGGCACCCATGCTGACCATCACGCCCGCTTGTCCTTGCATCTGTGGGACGATCCCGGCCGGGGTGAGCTCGAGCACTTCATTCATCGATGCTTCGCTGATGTACACCAAGCCGATGTCCACCATTACTTGCCGGAATTGCTGGCACTGCGGGACAGCCACGGACAACTGATCGCTGCGGCGGGCATGCGCCCGGCCAGCAGTGGCCCGTTGTTTCTCGAACGTTACCTGGACGAGCCTCTGGAACACGCCATCTCACGTGTGGCGAACGTGCCCAAGGCGCGGGAGTGCATGGTCGAGGTCGGCAACCTGGCCTCACTCAGCGCCGGCAGCGCGCGGATCATGATCACTGCCGTGACGTGGCTACTGGCGACGCGCGGCCTGGAATGGGTGGCGTTTACCGGGGCGGCCACGCTGATCAACAGCTTCCAGCGCCTGGGGCTGGTGCCCACCGTGCTGGCGCCGGCCGATCCTGCGCGGCTGGACGAGCCTGCCGGACAGTGGGGGCAGTACTACGCCCAGCACCCGCAAGTGTTCGTCGGTGAGATTCATCAGGGTTTCGAGCGACTCAGCACCGCGGGTGTGTTTCGCCGCCTTGGTTTCCCGGCTCTGGGCGAGGAGACCGGCCATGCCGCATGAACTGGAGCGCTTCCAACAGTTGCTGCTCGCTCATGGGCGGGAGCACGGTGATGCCCTGGCCGTCGAGGGCGCCAACGAGCGATTCACCTACAAGCAACTGCTCGCCGAGGTGTGGAAACGGGCGCAGGACCTGGAGGCGCGACCGCCAGGTGTGCTGGTCATGGTGCTGGATAACGGCCCTGAACTGTTGTTCTGGGACCTGGCGGCACTGGTCTCGCGCCGGGCCTGTGTGATCGTGCCGACGTTCTTCAGTCCGTCGCAGGTGCAACATTGCGTCGAACAGTGTGGCGCACGCCTGGTGCTCTGCCAGCAGGCCTGGGAGGGTACGTTCAGCCAACTGGGCTTCATCGGGCAGGACGGTTTCTGGGTGCGCGAACCGGACGCTCCGGTGACGCTGCCTGAAGGAACCGCCAAGATCACTTACACGTCCGGTAGCACGGGGACGCCCAAAGGCGTGTGCCTGGGCGCGGACACCATGCTGCGGGTTGCCCATGAACTGGAGCAGGCCAGCCGGCCCACCGAGCCCCGGCGCTACCTTGCGGTACTGCCACTGGGCGTATTGCTGGAAAACCTGGGGGTCTATGCGGCACTGATGGCAGGGGCCAGCGTGCTGCTGTATCCCCAGGCGAACCTGGGCATGGGCGGCGCCAGTCAGGTCGATTTCCGGCGCTTGCTGGGGGCTATCGCCCTGAGCGGGGCGCAGAGCCTGATCCTGGTTCCCCAACTGTTGATGGGGCTGGTCACGGCCATCGAGCGAGGACTGACACAGGTCGGCCCGCTACGTTTCGTCGCAGTCGGTGGGGCACGGGTGTCGCCCAGCCTGCTGGCACGGGCCGAGGCCGTGGGCTTGCCGGTGTTCGAAGGCTATGGGCTGTCGGAGTGTGCATCGGTGGTGGCGCTCAATCGGCCGGGGGCAGTGCGCCCGGGCAGCGTCGGCCGGCCATTGCCCCATGTACAGGTGCGCATCGCCGAGGACGGCGAGGTTCTGGTCAGCGGCTCGGTGCTGCTCGGCTATCTGGGCGATCCGCCCGCACCGTCGACCTGGTGGGCGACCGGCGATCTCGGGTACTTCGACGAGGACGGCTACCTGTACCTGAACGGGCGCAAGAAACACCAGTTCATCACCAGCTTCGGACGCAACGTCAACCCTGAGTGGGTGGAAGCCGAGCTGACCCAGGGCGGCGTGATCGCCCAGGCGTTCGTCCAGGGTGAAGGACTGCCGCACAACCTGGCCTTGCTCTGGCCGCTGGACCCGGCGTCAAGCGATGAGGCCATTGAACAGGCCGTGCAGCGCAGCAATGCGACATTGCCCGACTACGCCAGGGTGCATGCCTGGCGGCGCCTGCCCAGTCCCCTGAGCGTCACCGATCACACCCTGACCGCCAACGGGCGGCTGCGCCGCGAGGCCATTGTGCAGCGTTATCACTCCCTTTTGTCCGACATTCCGTCGTGAGGTTCGCCATGTCTTTTTTCGACACCCTTCAGTTGCAAACCGCCCAGGAACGCCAAGCCTTGTTCGCCGTGCCGGTGATCCGCGAGGCCCTGGTCGGCCAGGTCAGCCGGGACAGCTACATCGCCTTCCTCACGCAGGCCTACCACCATGTGCGCCATACCGTGCCGCTGATGATGGCCTGCGGCGCGCGCCTGCCTGCACGCCTTGAGTGGCTGCGCGGTGCGGTGTGCGAATACATCGACGAGGAGTATGGCCACGAACAGTGGATCCTCAACGATATCGGGGCCTGTGGCGGCGACTGGGAAGCGGTGCGGGATGGCCGGCCGGCGTTGTCCATCGAATTGATGGTGGCTTACCTCTACGACCTTATTGCCCGAGGTAACCCGGTGGGGTTGTTCGGCATGGTCAACGTCCTGGAGGGCACCAGCATTGCCCTGGCCACCCACGCTGCCGGTTCGATCCAGACCAGCCTGGGGCTGCCGGATACCGCGTTCAGCTACCTGAGCTCCCATGGCGCCCTGGACCAGGGCCATATGGTGACCTACAAGGGGCTGATGGACCGCCTGGACGACGTCGACGATCGCCGCGCGGTGATACATGCCGCCAAGGTGGTGTACCGCTTGTATACCGAGATGTTCGAAGGCCTGCCACGTGCGAGCCAGGCGCAGGTGCAGCATGCGCTTGTCTGAATCGGTGGTGGTGCTGACCGGTGCCAGCGGTGGCATCGGCCTGGAGCTCGCCGAGCAGCTGTGCGCGGCTGGCGCCCGGGTGCTGGCGGTGAGCCGGAGCTTGGGTCAGTTGGCGAGCCTGATGAGTCGTTACCCGAATCGGCTGCACTGGCAGACCGCCGATCTGCGTACCCCGCAAGGTCGTGAACAGGTCGTCAGCCGGGCACGCGAGATCGGCGGGATCAATGTATTGATCAACGCTGCCGGAGTGAACCGCTTCGCCTTGCTCGACCACCTTGACGAGCACGCGCTGGACGAGTTGCTGGACATCAACCTGAAGGCACCGTTGCAACTGACCCGCGCTTGCCTGCCGCTGCTGCGCGAGCAACCCAAGGCGCTGGTCGTCAATGTCGGCTCCACCTATGGCTCCATCGGCTACCCCGGCTATGCGACCTACTGCGCCAGCAAGTTCGCCTTGCGAGGCTTCTCCGAAGCGCTGCGCCGCGAGCTGGCCGACACCACGGTGGATGTCCTGTACGCCGCGCCACGGGCGACCCGCACGGGCATGAACAGCAGTGCCGCGAACGCACTCAACCAGGCCCTGAAAGTCGGCATGGACGACCCTGCCGATGTTGCCCGGGCCGTGCTTGCGGCCGTGCAGTCCGAGCGCAGCGAACTTTACCTGGGATGGCCGGAGAAGCTGTTCGTCAGGATCAACGGCATGCTGCCCGGCGTGGTCGATCGCGCGCTGCGCAAGCAACTGCCTGTCATTCGCCGCTACATCGGCAGCCATTCCAAGGAGTCAAGCAAATGAAGCGCCTGATTATCGCCAGCCTGCTGGCCTTCGCCCCGTTCACCTGGGCACTGGACCAGCCTGCAACCCAGCGCCTCAGCGACATCCAGCTGCGCTGGGCGCAGATCCAGTATCAAATGCCGAAAGAACGCCGGGCCGATGCATTCGAAAAGCTTGCCGGCGATGCCAGCCTGTTCGTTCGCCAGTACCCCGGTACGGCTGAACCCTTGATCTGGGAAGGCATCATCAACAGCAGTTGGGCAGGCGCCGTTGGCGGCCTGGGGGCGTTGGGCAAGGTCAAGGCGGCCAAGGCCAGCCTGGAGGCGGCGATGAAGCTGGATGCCAATGCCCTGCAAGGCTCGGCCTACACCAGCCTGGGCACGCTGTATGACCAGGTACCTGGCTGGCCGATCGGTTTCGGTGATGCAGACATGGCCGACCAGTTGTTGCGCAAGGCGCTGCAGATCAACCCCGAGGGTATCGACAGCAACTACTTCTGGGCCGATCATCTCTACCGGCACAAGCGCTACGCTGAAGCCAGCGCCGCCTTGCACAAGGCGTTGCAGGCTGCACCGCGGCCAGGGCGTGAACTGGCCGACCAGGGCCGGCGCGGCGATATCAATGCTTTACTCTCCGCCATCAAGGACAAACAGGACTGATCATGAGGCTGCTGCTGGTTGAGGACGATATCGCGCTGGGAGAAGGCATCTGCGACGGCTTGCGCCAGGAGGGCTATACCCTCGACTGGCTGCGTGACGGTGCCAGCGGCTTGCATGCGTTGCAGCATGAAACATTCGACCTGGCGATACTGGACCTTGGCCTGCCACGACTGGATGGCATCGAACTGCTTCGGCGGGTCAGGGCCGGTGGTGACAGCTTGCCGGTGCTGATCCTCACGGCGCGGGACGCTCTGGAGGACCGCATCACGGGGCTGGATGCGGGTGCCGATGACTATCTGGTCAAACCCTTCGACCTGAACGAACTCAAGGCGCGCTTGCGCGCCTTGCTCAGGCGCAGTGCCGGGCGTGCCAAGGTGTTGATCGAACATGCAGGGGTGGTGCTCGATCCCGCCACCCAACAGGTCCACTACCAGGACAGCGAAGTCATACTGACGCCGAAGGAATACCAGCTGTTGCATGAGCTGCTGGCCCAGCCCGGCAAGGTTTTCACCCGGGAGCGCCTGACCCAGTTGCTCTACGGTTGGGACGAAGAGCCTGAGAGCAATACGCTTGAAGTGCACATCTACCATCTGCGCAAGAAGCTGTTCAACGGCCTCATTCGCACGGTGCGCGGGATCGGCTATCTGGTCGAGGTCAAGGCATGAGCTCGCTGCGCCAGCGTACACTGTGGCGGGTGATGCTGTTATTGGTGCTGGGCAACGGCCTGTTGGCGCTCTACAACTACCACGACAGCCGCCATGAAATTAACGAGGTGTACGACGCACACCTGGCCCAGAACGCGCGGTTGTTGCAGGGCGTGATGAGCATGCCGGTGCAGAATGGCTCCCGGGACGCGATGTACCAGGCGTTCAACGCGGCACTGAACCAGGCCGGTCATCATCGGATTGGCCATCCTTACGAGAGCAAGCTGGCTTTTCAAGTGTGGGGGGAGGGGGGCGTGTTGCTCGTCCATACCGCGAGCGCTCCCCGGTTCGCGGCGCCACCGACTGCCCCGGGGTTCTCCGACTTTTCCAGTGACGAGCAGCAGTGGCGTGGTTTCGTGCTGCCGGTGCCGGAACAGCACTGGACCATCTGGGTGGGAGAGCGCGACGACGTGCGTTTCGACCTGATCGACCGGATCGTGCGCCATACGTTGTTCCCGTTCCTGCTCGGCAGCCTGGCCCTGGTGGTGCTTGTCTGGGTGGCGATTGGCTGGGGTTTGCGCCCGTTGCAGAACATGGCCGCGGTGATCCGCGCGCGTCATGCCGAATCCCTCGATCCCTTGCACCTGGCGCCGCTGCCCGCGGAGCTAGAGCCCATGCAGGCGGCGATCAACCGGCTGCTGGCGCAGATCGACGACCTGTTGCAGCGTGAACATCGCTTCATTGCCGATGCCGCCCATGAAATGCGCACGCCATTGGCGGTATTACGCCTGCACGCCCAGAACGCGCTGGAGGCCGTTAACGAGGCGGAGCGGCACAAGGCGCTGGGTTTTCTGATCGGTGGGGTCGACCGGTTGACCCGGGTGGTGAACCAGTTGCTCACGCTGGCTCGTGTCGAGCCCCGACTGGGGCAGCGTCCGGCGGCCGAGGTCGACCTGGCGGAGATGGTCACCGACACCCTGGCCGAGCTGACGCCCTGGATACTCGATCGCGGGCTCGAGCCCTCGCTGGATATTGGCGAGGGCGATCACCACCTGGCTGTCGATGCCTGTGCGCTGACCATTGCCTTGCAGAACCTGGTGTCCAACGCGGTGGAGCACTCGCCTGCGGGAGGACGGATAACCGTGTTGCTCAGGCGCCTGGACAGGTGCTTCGAACTGATCGTCGAAGACGAAGGACCGGGTATCGCAGAGGCGGAGATTTCTCGCGTGTTCGAGCGCTTCTACAGCCGCAACAGCCCCAATGGCGCCGGCCTGGGGTTGTCCATCGTCACCACCATCATCGACCGTCTCGGTGGGCGTGTTCACCTGCAGAATAGGCCTGGCGGGGGGATGGCTGCGACCTTGTCGTTGCCTTTGGCTTGAGCCGGTGACCCTGAAGGGCGGCTAGTCAATGGTCATGGCGCTCTCCCGCTCCAGGGGCTATCTTGAGCCCCTGGCGGCCACGCGCCGCCGCGCCCATAACAAGATCGCCGTGCCACCGCTGCGAAGTGGCACGCTATAGGGAGCCTTTCATGACCCGGCCCGGCACACAGACCCATCCGAGCGAACTCGCTGCCTTCGTCGCCGAACATTTCCCCGGCCGGGGGATCCGTCCGGACCGGGTGATCGCCCAGTCCTGGTATCGCAGTGTCATGCAGCACGGGCTCGATCCCGCCACTGCCACCCGCCTGGATATCCTCTGCGCTGACGATATCCGCCGTCACCAGGAGCAGCACCAGCAGTACCTCGACATTGCCAGCCAGGGCGTCAGCGGCCTGGCCCGTCGCGTGGTGCCGGCGGGTTTCGCAGTGCTGCTGAGCGACGCCCACGGCATCACCCTGGATGCCCGCCTGCCGCGCCAGCACGACCCGTATATCCGCTCCGGCCTGGTGGTAGGCGCGCGCTGGGACGAGTCCATCGCCGGGACCAACGGCATTGGCACCACCCTGGCGGCAGCCGAGCCGCTGATCATCCATCGCGAGGAACACTTCCTCACCGCCAACGCCCGTCTGAGCTGCTCCGTCGCGCCGATCTTCAATGCCCAGGGCCAGTTGCAGGGCTGCCTGAATGCCACCTGCCTGGACAGCGACGGCCCCAAGGAAAGCCAATACCTGACCCTGCAACTGGTGATCCTCTACGCCCGCCTGATCGAGAACGCCCACTTCCGCCAGAGCTACCGCGATCGCCTGACGCTCTCGCTGAAGCCCATCGACGAGATCGCCGATCTGGCCAACGAGCAATTGCTGGCGGTGGATGAAAACGGCCGAGTGATCGGCGCCAACCACGCCGCGTTCAGCGCTCATGAGCGGGCTGACGGTCGTAGTCTGCTGGGCACAGCGATCGAGCAATTGTTACCGATGGGTGTCGACGAATTGCTGCGCCTCACCCACGGCGGCGCCCGCGGTCTGCGCTTGCGCGCCTCGGAGGATGAAGCGCTGCTGGATGTCAGCCTGCGCAGTCCCTCGGCCCTGAGCCGGCCGGCCCCGGCATCAAGATCCGCGCCCAGGGCGCAGCGGCCACGTCACCCCGATCTGGATCGACTGGCCGGCGCCGACCCGCATTTGCAACAGACAGTGCGCCGCTTGCGCAAGGTCATCGACAAGGACATCGCCATCCTTGTCACCGGCGAAACCGGCACCGGCAAGGAAGCCTTCGCCCGTGCCATCCACCAGGCCAGCGCGCGCCAGGCCGGGCCCTTCGTCGCGCTCAATTGCGCGGCGATCCCGGAGAGCCTGATCGAGAGCGAACTGTTCGGTTATCACGCCGGTAGTTTTACCGGTGCTGGCAAGAAGGGCATGAAGGGCAAGCTGGAACTGGCCAATGGCGGCACGTTGTTTCTCGACGAGATCGGCGACATGCCCGCGCACCTGCAGACCCGCCTGTTGCGGGTGTTGGCCGAGCGCGAGATCTCACCGTTGGGCGCGCCGGCGCCGGTGGCGCTGGATATCCAGGTGGTTTGCGCCACGCACCAGGATTTGCAGGGGATGTTGCGGGAGAAGGATTTTCGCGAGGATCTGTTCTACCGCCTCAATGGCATGACGCTGCATCTGCCGCCGTTGCGTGAGCGTAGTGATCGGGGGCAACTGATTGACGGGCTGCTCGACAGCCTGGATGAAGGGCAGGGCATGCAGCTGACTGCGCAGGCCCGCCAGTGTCTGGTGGATGCGCCGTGGCCCGGGAATATCCGGCAACTGCTCAATGCCTTGCGTTATGCGATGGCGTTGGCGGAGGAGGGGATCATTGATCTGGATTGCCTGCCGGCTGAACTGTTGCAGGGTGCTGTACCGGACGCACCGCAAGGTTCGGACCTGGTGACGGTGTTACGTCGTCATCGCTGGAACATCAGTGCGGCGGCGGCCGAGTTGGGCATTGCGCGCTCGACGCTTTATCGGCAGATGAAAAAGCAGAACCTGGTGCAGCCCAACGATCGTCTGTGAACCGGATTGGGGCTGCAAAGCAGCCCCAAAAGCCAGCTGATCCTCAAGCCTGGATATACACCACATGGGTATGGGTGTACTCATACAACCCATGCTTGCCATCCGCTCCGCCGATCCCCGACTTGCGCGTCCCGGCATGGAAGCCCTGCATGGCTTCGAAGTTCTCCCGGTTGATGTAGGTCTCGCCAAAATCCAGCCCGCGGGTGGCGTGCAGGGCGGCACTGAGGTCGCGGGTGTAGATCGACGAGGTCAGGCCATATTCGCTGTCATTGGACAAGGCAATGGCTTGGTCCAGGTCGTCGACGATCTGGATCGGCAACACCGGCCCGAAGATCTCCTTGCGCATGATCTCCATGCCTGCCGAGCAGCCTGCCAGCACCGTCGGCTGGTAATGGAAACCCTGGCCCAGGTCGGCCACCGCGCCACCGGTGATTACCTGCGCGCCTTGCCCGGTGGCGGTACGGACCATCTGTGCGACCTTGTCCAACCCTGCCTGGTTGATCAGCGGCCCCATGTCCAGCCCGCTCTCAGCCAGCGGGTCGCCATAGCGGGTGGCGGCCATGGACGCGGCGATGCGCTCGATGAACGCATCGGCCACCTTGCGCTCGACATAGACCCGCTCGGCGCAGTTGCACACCTGCCCGGTATTGATCACCCGGGAAGCGGTGATGGCCTTGACCGCCAGCTCCAGATCGGCGTCGGCCAGCACGATAGCGGGTGCCTTGCCACCCAGTTCGAGGTTGAGCTTGGTGATGTTCGGTGCGGCGGCGGCCATGATCGCCGAGCCGGTACCGACGCTGCCGGTGAAGCTGACCAGGTCGATGCCCGGGTGACGACTCAGGGCGTTGCCGACCGTGGCGCCGGTACCGCAAACCACGTTGAACACGCCGGTCGGCAGGTCGGTCTCGGCCACCAGGCGGGCGAACTCGAAGCAGTTGATCGGGGTTTCTTCGCTGGGCTTGATGACGATGGTGTTACCGGTCAGCAGCGCCGGCGCCATCTTGCGCGCGATAAGGAAGAACGGGAAGTTCCACGGCAGGATCCCGGCCACCACTCCCAGCGGCTTGCGCAGCAGGAAGATGCTTTCGCCGGGCCGGTCGCTGCTCAGCACTTCGCCTTCCAGGCGCCGGGCCCACTCGGCCATATAGTCCAGGTAGTCGGCGGTAAAGTTCACCTCGACCCGGGCCAGCTCCAGCACCTTGCCCTGTTCGGCGGTGATGGTCCGGGCCAGGCGCTCGGCATGCTCGCGTACCTTGGCGGCGATCTTGCGCAGATATCCGGCGCGTTCGATGGCCGGGCGCGCAGCCCAGGCCTTTTGCGCCTGGCGCGCCGCGGCGATGGCCCTGTCGACATCGGCGTCGTTGCCTTGGGGCACGCGCCCGAGCAACTGGCCGTTGGCCGGGTTGCGTACTTCGAGATGCTCGTCGCTGGCGACGAAGGCATTGGCAATGTAGTTCTGGTAGAGGCTTTCACTCATGTCCGCGTCTCTCTTGTCGGAGGGGGTTAGTGCTTGCTGCTGAACTGTTTCCAGGCGTCGCCTTCGCTGACCAGGTCGTGGGAGCGCTTGATCAGGTATTGGTGGATCTGCTCGACCTGCTGGGGCGTGAAGGCATCGGCGAAGGACGGCATGCCGTCGGGTACACGGCCGCCATAGAGGATGCCGAGGAACATCTGGTGCTTCTCTGCCGTCAGCTTGCGCAGGTCGGGCAGCACGCCGCCGCTCACCGCGTGGATGCCGTGGCACTGCGAGCAGTAACCGTCATACAGCTTGGCGCCGGCCTCGATGGCCGCGACGTCGCTGCTCAGCGGTGGTGGCTTCGGCGTGTCGGGACGTGGCGCCGGTTCCTGCAGCTTGGCCGTGCCGCCGATCTTGTAGGTCAGCACCTGGGAGAACGGCTGCACCCCGGCCCGCAGCGACAGGGCGCCGGCAAAGGTGGAGAAGGCGCCGCCCCAGCCGGCCATGAAGGTCACGTATTGCTCGCCGTCGACTGTGTAGGTGATCGGCGCCGCCATCACGCCACTGGCCGCCGGCTGCTCCCAGAGTTTCTTGCCGCTGTCGGCGGCGTAGGCGATCACCCGGCCATCGGCGCTGCCTTCGAAGACCAGGTTGCCTGCGGTGCTCAGGGTGCCGCCGTTGAAGATGGTGACGTAGGGCACTTCCCAGGCCGGCTGCTGCTTGACCGGGTCCCAGGCGATCAGCTTGCCGGACCAGGTCTTGGCCATGTCCAGCAGGCCGTCGACGTTCTCCGGCATCATCCCGGTACGCAGGCCCAGCTGGTACATGCTCTTGAACGGGTTGCGCGCGGGCGCCTCGGGGATGTGCTCGTAGTAGGCCGACATGATGTGGGCCGGGATGTAGACCAGGCCTGTATTCGGGTTATAGGACATCGGCTGCCAGTCATGGGCGCCCCAGAAGGCCGGGGTCACCAGCTTGCGCTTGCCGTCCTTCCAGTAGGCGGCGCCTTCATCATCGAAGATCGGCCGGCCGGTCTTCATGTCCATGCCCTTGGTCCAGCTCTGCGGCACGATGCCCTTGGCCGAAAGCAACTGGCCGGTGGCGCGGTCGATCACGTAGAAGAAGCCGTTCTTCGGCGCCTGCATCAGCACCTTGCGCGGTTTGCCGTCGATGGGCAGCTCGGCGAGGATCATGTGCTGGGTCGCGGTGTAGTCCCAGGCGTCGCCGGGGGTGGTCTGGTAGTGCCAGACGTACTCGCCAGTATCGGCGTTCACCGCGACGATGGAGGACAGGAACAGATTGTCGCCCTTGGCCTGGCTGCGCCATTTAGGGTCCCACAGCGAGCCGTTGCCGACGCCGATGTACAGCAGGTTCAGCTCCGGATCGAAGGCGAACGAATCCCAGGCCGTACCGCCACCGCCCTGTTCGACGAAGGCGTCGCCGTGCCAGGTCTTGGCGGCGATCTCCATGCCTTTGCCTTCCGGCGGCAGCTTCGGATCGCCGGGCACGGTGTAGAAGCGCCAGGCTTCCTTGCCCGTCTCGGCATCGTAGGCGGTGACATAGCCACGCACGCCGAACTCGGCGCCGCCGTTGCCGATCACCACCTTGCCGTTGACCACCCGCGGCGCGCCGGTGATGGTGTAGCTGCGCTTGTGGTCGGCCCGGGTGTCGACCGACCAGGCGCGTTGCCCGGTCTTGGCGTCGATAGCCTCCAGGCGTCCGTCCAGCACGCCGACGTAGACCTTGCCCTTCCACACCGCCACGCCGCGGTTGACCGCGTCGCAGCAGGCTTCGCCGGCGCGGTTGCGGTCGGATTGCGGGTCGTACTTCCAGATCAGCTTGCCGTTGCGCGCGTCCAGCGCGTAGACCACGGAGAAGGGGCCGGTGGTGTACATCACCCCGTCGACCACGATCGGCGTGGCTTCCACGCCGCGGTCGAGGTCGAGCTTGTAGCTCCAGGCCAGGCCGAGCTGGCCGACGTTCTGGTCGCTGATCTGCTTGAGGGGGCTATAGCGCTGTTCGTCGTAGGTACGTCCGGTGCTCATCCAGTTCCCGGGTTCCTGGTCGGCGGCGATCAAACGCTTGGCGTCGACATTGGCGGGGGTTTCGCTGGCCTGGGCGGGGACGCTGGCCAGGCTCAGGAACATTGCGGCAGCCAGGCATTTCAGGGGAAGGGAGGCGGGGCCAATCTGTCTCATGGGGTCGATCCTGTTCTTATTAGTGGCGAGGTCGGTTCGCTTCGCAACGGGACAGGAGCAACGGGTGTGCCAGGGCGTGACAACAGGGCTGGAGCCCTTTGAAGGCGGGCGCTGGCGTGTTAAGCAAGCGAGCAGGGCGGGGTGTGGCAAGCGCTACAGGTGTTGCATCGGGCGCTACAGTGGCGGGACAGATGGAGCGCGTCATTCCATAGGTCGAATGATCGACGCGGACCCTGTTGGCGCGGGTTCACCGGATCGCCGGACCGCCGCGATTGCGTCGATGAATTCACTATCGCAATCGCGGGTGAGTCCGCTCCCCCAGAGTGTGCGTAGAGCCGCTATTGCGCGCCAGCGAGCAGCGCCAACAACGCATCGGCATCCAGCTTGGCGCTGACTTCACCCCCCTCCAGCAGACTGTCGGCCAGGTCCCGCTTGCGCGAATGCAGCGCGACGATCTGCTCTTCGATGGTGTTCTCGGCAACCAGCCGGTAGATGGTCACGGGGCGCTGCTGGCCGATGCGATAGGCGCGGTCGCTGGCCTGGTCTTCCACCGCCGGGTTCCACCAGGGGTCGAGATGGATCACATAGTCGGCGGCGGTCAGGTTGAGGCCGCTGCCGCCGGCTTTCAGGCTGATAAGGAATATCTCGCCTGCGCCCGCCTGGAAGGCGTTGACCCGGCTTTCCCGTTCCTTGGCAGGCACGCTGCCGTCCAGGTACTGGTAGGCGATGCCTGTTTCATCGAGCCATTTACGCACGATGTTCAACTGGTCGACGTACTGACTGAACACCAGAGCCTTGTGGCCATTGTCCAGCAACTCTTCGGTGATCGCGGTAAAGGCCTGAAGCTTGCTCCCTGGCAGATCCGACTCTGGCACCACCAGCGACGGGTGGCAGCAGAACCGGCGCAGGCGGGTGATTTCCGTGAGGATCTGGAAGGACTTGCCGGTCCCGGGTGCCATCTCGGCGACATTGCTGACCGCTTGCTGGCGAAGGGCTTCGTAGAGATGAAACTCCTCGTCGGAAAGCGGCACCTTGTAGGTGATCTCGGTGCGGGCGGGCAGTTCGTCGAGTACCTGGCTTTTCAGGCGGCGCAGGATGAAGGGCTGGATAAGCGTCTTGAGTGCCCGCCGGGCGGCGGCATCGCCCTGTTCGATCGGCGTGGTGAAACGGCTGTTGAAGCTGTCCTGGCTGCCGAGCAGCCCCGGATTGATGAAGCGGAACAGGTTCCACAGCTCGCCCAGGTGGTTTTCCACCGGGGTACCGGTGGCGATCACACGGAAATCGGCCTGCAAGGCCATTACAGCCTGGGAGCGTTTGGTCTGGGCATTCTTGATGGCTTGGGCTTCGTCCAGCACGATGCTGTGCCAGTGAGAGGCGGCGAAGGCTTCGCTGTCCTGCTGCAACAGGCCATAACTGGTGATTACCACATCGCCGGGACCGAGGTCAGCCAGATTGCGCGCTTGCTGATACAGATGCAGTTTCAGGTGCGGGGCGAAACGCCGGGCTTCAGCCTGCCAGTTGAGGGTGACCGAGGTCGGCGCCACCACCAGTTGCGCCCCCCCTGCGGCGCGCTGCAGCAGCAGGGCCAGGAGCTGTACGGTCTTGCCCAGACCCATGTCGTCGGCCAGGCAGGCACCGACGCCCCATTCGGCCAGGCGGGCCAGCCAGACGAAGCCTTCATGCTGGTAGGCGCGCAGATCGGCTTGCAGGGTACGGGGTAGCCGGGGCTGATAGTCACGCAGCGACTCCAGTTTTTCCACGTGCGCCTGCCAGCTTTTATCGGCTTTGAATTCGCCCACCTCTGCGGCCAGCCCGGCCAGCAGCGGTGTGGTCAAGGGACTGAGGCGAAGGCCCTGGTCCGTGACCCGGTCAGCCACGCGCGCCAGTTCCTCCAGGCGCTTGCGCAGCGTGTCATCGAGCGCCAGCCAGTCGCGCTCGTCGAGCTTGAGGAAACGGCCGGGACTGGCCTTGAGCAACTCCAGCAACTGGCGCAGTTGCAGCACCTTGCCGTCGTCGAAGGCGACCTCGCCTTGCAGGACGAACCAGTCACCCTGTTTGCGCAGACCGAGCTTGAGCGCGTCCGGCTTCAGGCGGCCCTTGATGCGCATGCGTTCGCCTTCCGGCCAGACGCAGTGCAGCAGGTTGCCGTCCACCGCATGCAGTTCGCCAAGCACCTGCAAGGCATCCTGGGGCTGGTCCAGCTGCCATTCCTGGCCATCGCTGTTGGCGTTGGCGAGACCGGGGCAGGCATCCAGCACTTGTTGCAGAGCCCGGCGTTCGCCCGCTAGGTCACGGGAAACCTGCAACGGCTTGCCGTCGCGCTCGCCGAGCACGTTTTGCGCGCCGTGGCCGGGGCGGAACCAACTGCTCTCGGCCAGGGGGCGCACCAGCAGTTGCAGGCGCAGTCCTTCGGCAAGCGGCAGCAAATGTGCGTACAGGCGGGTATCGGCGGGTTCTTGCTCGAGGTGCACCGCGAGTTCCGGCAGGTCCGAATGGATCGGCAGCAGCGGGGCGATGGCGCTGACGGCCTCGAGCAACTGCGCTTTCCCCGAGGGCGGTACGTTCAGTCCATCGCCGATGATTTTGGCGATGTGACGCAGGTCGCTGTTGACCGAGTAGATCAGCAGGCGAGTTGGCGTTTGCGGGTGCAGGTAATAGGTGTCGGCGGTGGCGATCCCCTGTGGCTCGAGGTGAAGATGGATCTGCCCGTTCCGCGTCTCGAGGTGCAGGCTGGCGTGGCCTGCCTGGAGGTCGACAGGCACGTCCGGGGCGTCGTGCCAGAACAGCGCCGGATGACCGATCAGCCTGGGCAGGCCCACGCCGAGCGGCAATTCGTAATCGGCGCTGGAGTAGTAGGACTGGTTGGCCTGGATCATGCTGATCGCCTGGCGGTCCTGCTCGCAGAGAAAGTCCATGCTGTCGCCTTCCTCCAGCAGGCGTTTCAGTGCCACGGGGCGGCCTTTGCTCCATACGCCCTTGGTCCCGAGTTTCTGTTCGCGGGGTTCGAGCTTGCTGGAGTAACTGTGGGGGTTCAACAGCCACGCCAGGCGGCTGGTCTTCTTGCCCGTCGTGGTGGCCTGTGCACTGGCGGGCTTGAGCTGGCTGAGGGCGCTGAGGGCGTGCTGCCAGGCTTCCTGGCGCTGGAGCAGCGAGACCAGGGGTTTCAAACCGGCGTGCTGGTGGAGGTCATCGAGGCGCCGTGGCACGTCGAATTGCACTGCGATCAGGGCATCGAATTCCGCTGCCAGCCAGGCGTAGTCCTGCTCTACGAGTACACCCCGGTAGTCTTCCAGCGCCGTGCGCCAGCTGTGCTCGCGTGCAAAAGGCGTATCCAGCCAGTACAAGGCCAGGGCGAGCAGCAGGCCATCCAGTCCATTGAGCTCGGCCGGACGCAGGTACGACAGCTCCGGCTTATTGCCTTGCAATTGCTCGAACAGCTTCAGGAGTACGCCATAGGCCCTGCCGTAGTTTTCTTTTTCGCCGAGCACCAGTGCCTGCTTGAGTGCGGCGTGGTGCTGGCTGTCGTTCTCGGCGATCAGCGCCAGGCAATACAGGGCGTTGAGCAGTGGTGGCAGGTCGATCTTGCGTTTCTTGGTCTCCCGGCGTTGATGGGTGAGCCAGGCCCGCAGCAGTTGCAAGGCTTCATGGGGTTGGCCGGCGAGCATCCGCTGCACGGTCTGGACGATCAGCGAATAGTCCTCTTCGCCGTAGTCCTGCATCACCTTCCAGTCGGCGCGCCAGAGTGCCTGCTCGATCAATTGCAGGGCCAGGCCGGGGTTCGGCGCGATGGTCATTTCCTCTTGGGCCAATGCATAGCTGCCGCTGGCCGGGCCCAGGACCAAGTTGGTCAGGAGAAGGTGATCCTCCAGCAGCATCCCGCGCACCGTGTCGTCCAGGTAGCCGAATACCTGGATACCGGCTGGATCGGACTGCAAAAGCTGCATGGGGTGCTGGGCGGCCCATTCTTTCATGGACAACACGTGGGCCGTCATGTTCAGTGAGTGCTCCACTCGGCGGCTGTCGCCGTTGAACAGGTCCAGCCAGAGCTCCTGTACTGCCCTTGGCTTGCCAGGTACCTGCCATTGGGTAAGCGGGGGCAAGCTGTCGCTGATCTGCTGCAGTCGCAATGGTCCATCGGCGTCGTTCAACAGGCTCAGCAAAACGCTATTGCGCCGTTGCGGGGGCACGATGAAATATTGCCCTTCGCGACGCTCTTCCACTTCGACCCAGCCTTGCTCCTGCAGCCACTCCAGCTCCGCAGGCAGGGTGTTGGCGTCAAGCAGCCTGCCCTTGTCGTTGCGGATCTCCAGGGAGCGCAGCAACTTGGCCAGCGAGGTTTTCCCTTTGCCTGGGAATGACATTGCCAGTACGTAGAGCAGGGTCTTGCAGTGGTCGGGCAGAGCGTTGATGTTGAGCGGGGTGGCGGACATCCTGAGCCTCGGTGGGAACATTCTGGGCACGGCGGCATTGTTCGAGCCGGCTTGAGGCGGCCTAGTTTCTTAAACTTGGCAGCGGTTTGTCGAGCGCTGCCAATCCTCATGGGGTTTGCCATCCCCGTGACGGCTCTCCATACTCCGATACACAAAGCCAATTGACAGAACCCCGGCCTGATCCGGGTTCTGGATAAAAATGGCATCTCCACCGTGAACCGGCCGTTTCCTCTGACTTCAAGCGGAAGTGACGGATGTTCGATACAAGCAAGTCCCGTTCAGTGTCAGCGCACCTGCTAGGCGTTATGCTCAGTGTGCTCCTGCTCGCCGCGCCGGCTGGCGCTGCAGAGCCGTTCAAGGTCGTCACCACCTTCACCATCATTGCGGACATGGCCAGGAACGTGGCCGGTGATGCCGCGGTGGTGGAGTCCATCACCAAGCCCGGTGCAGAAATCCACAACTATTCCCCGACCCCGGGCGACCTGCGTCGTGCCCAGGGCGCCCAGTTGATCCTGTGGAACGGCCTGGGCCTGGAGCTGTGGTTCGAGAAGTTCTTCCAGCGCCTGGACCAGGTGCCCGGCGCGGTGGTCTCCGAGGGTATCGAGCCCATGGGCATCACGGCCGGCCCCTACACCGGCAAACCCAACCCGCATGCCTGGATGTCACCGCGCAACGCCGGGATCTACGTCGACAACATCCGCGACGCGCTGGTGCGCCATGACCCGGCCCATGCCGAGACCTACACGCGCAATGCCGAGGCCTACAAGGCACGGATCGAGGCCACTACCGCGCCGATCCGCGCCCGCATCGAGCAGATCCCGCCCGCCCGGCGCTGGCTGGTCAGCAGCGAGGGCGCGTTCTCCTACCTGGCCCGTGACTTCGGCCTGAAGGAGCTCTACCTGTGGCCGATCAACGCCGACCAGCAGGGCACGCCGCAGCAGGTACGCCAGGTCATCGATACGGTACGGGCCAACAGCATTCCAGCCGTGTTCAGCGAGAGCACCGTCTCTGACAAACCCGCGCAGCAGGTGGCCCGCGAGACCGGCGCTCACTATGGCGGTGTGCTCTATGTCGACTCGCTGAGCACCAGCGACGGTCCGGTACCGACCTACCTCGACCTGCTGCGGGTGACCACCGAGACCATTGCCAGCGGCCTGAGCGAGGCGAAAACCCCATGAACCCTCTCAGTACGCCCGCCGAGACTCGCGCCATGAAGGCCGCAACGCTTGAGCCCGGCATCGTCGTCAAGGGCGCGACGGTGACCTATCGCAATGGCCACACCGCGCTCCAGGACGCCAGCTTCGAACTGCCCCACGGCACCATCACGGCGCTGGTCGGCATCAACGGTTCGGGCAAGTCGACCCTGTTCAAGGCCATCATGGGCCTGGTCCGCCTGGCGGCAGGTTCCAT
The DNA here is from genome assembly GCF_059379395.1 of Pseudomonas sp. Con_6. NCBI lineage: Bacteria > Pseudomonadati > Pseudomonadota > Gammaproteobacteria > Pseudomonadales > Pseudomonadaceae > Pseudomonas > Pseudomonas sp. Con_6. The sequence goes on from NZ_CM182011.1 coordinate 3,187,521, forward strand.
CAGCGTGCTGGGCATGCCGGCCGAGCAGGCGATGCGCAAGAAGCACACGGCCTATGTGCCGCAGGCCGAGGAGGTCGACTGGGATTTCCCGGTACTGGTCGAGGATGTGGTGATGATGGGCCGCTACGGCCATATGGGCCCGCTGCGCATCGCCCGTCGCGCCGATCATGAGGCTGTGAATGCCGCCCTGGAGCGGGTGGACATGAGCGCGCTGCGCAAGCGGCAGATCGGCGAGCTGTCCGGCGGCCAGCGCAAGCGCGTGTTCCTGGCCCGGGCGCTGGCTCAGGACAGCCGCATCATCCTGCTCGACGAGCCGTTTACCGGCGTCGACGTGAAGACCGAGGACCAGATCATCCAACTGCTGCGCGAACTGCGCGAGGAAGGCCGGATCATGCTGGTGTCGACCCACAACCTGGGCTCGGTGCCGGAGTTCTGCGACCGCGTGGTGCTGATCAAGCGCACGGTCCTGGCCCATGGGCCTACCGACGAGGTCTATACCCGGGACAATCTGGAGCGGGCGTTCGGCGGCGTGCTGCGGCATTTCGCGCTGATCCAGGGCAGTGAGCAACTGCAACCGGGGGTGAGCGTGTTCAGTGACGACGAGCGCCCGCTGATCCTGCGCGACGGTGTGCCGGCCCGTCGGCAAGACGACAGCGATAACGAGGCCCACCGTGATTGAACTGCTGCTGGAACCTTTCGCCTACGGCTACATGCGCAATGCCATGTGGGTGTCGGCGCTGGTGGGCGGGGTCTGTGCCTTCCTGTCCTGTTACCTGATGCTCAAGGGCTGGTCGCTGATCGGCGATGCGCTGTCCCATTCCATCGTCCCCGGTGTGGCCGGCGCCTACATGCTGGGCTTGCCGTTTTCCCTGGGGGCTTTCTTCGCCGGAGGTTTGGCATCGGCGGCCTTGCTGTTCCTGCAGCGCCGGACCCGGCTCAAGGAGGATGTGGTGATCGGCATGATCTTCACTTCGTTCTTCGGGCTCGGCCTGTTCATGGTGTCGCTGTCGCCCACTTCGGTGAATATCCAGACCATCGTGCTGGGCAACATCCTGGCGATCACCCCCGGCGATACGTTGCAACTGGCGATCATCGGCCTGGTGACCCTGGCCGTGCTGCTGGCCAAATGGCGCGACCTGATGCTGACCTTCTTCGACGAGAACCAGGCCCGCGCCATCGGTATCCGGCCTGAGCGCCTGAAGCTGCTGTTCTTTGCCCTGCTGTCGGCCTCGACTGTCGCGGCCTTGCAGACGGTGGGCGCCTTCCTGGTCATCTGCATGGTCATCACCCCCGGTGCCACGGCCTACCTGCTGAGCGACCGCTTCCCGCGCCTGCTGGTGATCGCCGTCGGTATCGGCACGCTGACCAGCCTGGCTGGCACCTATATCAGCTACTACCTGGATGGTGCGACCGGCGGGGTCATCGTCGTGCTGCAGACCCTGGTCTTCCTGCTGGTCTTCGTCCTGGCGCCCAAGCATGGCGTGCTGGCGGCCCGGCGCCGGGCACGGCACGCACTGGAGGTGGCGTCATGAGCGTGATCGAGCTGCTGCTGGAGCCGTTTCGCTTCGACTTCATGGTCAATGCCCTGTTCATCGCCGTTCTGATCGCCATCCCCATGGCGCTGCTGTCCTGCTTCCTGGTGCTCAAGGGTTGGGCGCTGTTGGGCGATGCGATTGCCCACGCGGTATTCCCGGGCGTGGTGATCGCCTACATCGTGCAGATCCCCTATGCCATCGGCGCGTTCCTCGCGGGGATCTTCTGCGCCGTTGCCACGGGTTTTCTCAAGCAGAACAGCCGGATCAAGCAGGATACGGTGATGGGCATCGTGTATTCGGGAATGTTCGGGCTGGGGCTGGTGCTCTACCTGAAGATCGAGTCCAGCGTGCACCTGGACCATATCCTGTTCGGCGACATCCTGGGCGTCAGCCGCGAGGACATGGGGTTGTGCGCCGCCATCGCCTTGCTGACCGCGGTGGTGGTCGCGACCAAGTGGAAGGACCTGATGCTGTACACCTTCGACGCCATTCAGGCCCATGCGGTCGGGCTGCGCACCGGCTGGCTGCATTACGGGCTGCTGTGCCTGATCTCGCTGGCCGTGGTGGGGGCTCTGAAGGCCTCCGGGGTGATCCTCGCCGTTGCATTGCTGATCGCGCCTGGTGCCATTGCGGCGCTGATCACCCGGGAGCTACGGCAAATGCTGTGGGTTTCGCTGGTGATCGCCATCGGCAGCGCCTTCCTTGGGGTGTATCTCTCGTTCTTCCTCGACAGCGCCCCGGCGCCCACGATAGTGCTGCTGTTCGCGGTGCTGTTCATGGCCGCGCTGGCCTATCAATCGGTTGGTCGTACGGCCGAAAAAGCACCGCCGGTTGCATGACAGCGCGGCTCACAATTTCTGCTCGCACCGCCTCTGGTCTGCTGCCAGCAACCATTCACTCAACTGCACCGGGGGCAGATGCACCAGTCCCCGGTCGGTCTCGCACACCGGCTGGATGAAGTTGTCGCTGAACAGCAACTTGCCATGGACGAAATGCTCGTCCTTGCGCAGGTTCGGGTTGTCGATCCGCGTGCCCAGCCGTGCTGCCAGCCACTTGCCGATTTCGTAATGGCTGATCCAGCGCTCCGGTGTCAGCGCGTCCATGGCCTGGCGCGGCGCTTCGCGACTGAGCACGATTACCGGTACATCGCTGACCTCCGGTACCAAATCGTTGTGCCCCCATTTACCGTCCTCGCCCAGACGCTGGCCATGGTCGCCGGTGATGACCAGGTAGCGCTCCCCTTCGAGACGGTCGAAGCGCGCGATCACTTCTTCCAGAAGGCCATCGAGGTAGTGGATCGAGTTGTCGTAAGCATTGGCCTGACCTTGCGGCCCCTGGTCCGGCCAGGGCCGGATGCCGTCCTGATGCACGTAGTTCTGGGCGTAGGGCAGGTGGGCGGTACGCAGGTTGAGCACGACGAAATTGCGCTGGCCGAACCGCTGCTGGTCGAGGATGTCCAGCAGGGCATGGTCCTGGCGCCGGAGGAAGCGCAACGGATGATCCTCGCGGGTGATCGAGACATCCAGGTAGCGGCTGCCAAGATGGGCCAGCAGGCGTGACTCCTGGGACGAAATCCAGTGGGTGCGCATCCCGGCCTCGCGGGCGAAGCGGAACAGGTTGACCTGGCCTTCACGCAGCAGGTGATCCTGGCCCGGCTCGCGGATCGGGTTGAGCAGGTAGGGCAGGCTGACGTCGGTGGCCACGCCCGCGGAGACACCCGGCCGCACCAGGGCGTCGGGGTGTTCGGCCAGGTAGCGTTGCAGTTTCGGCGTGGTCTGGCGGTCGTAGCCGTAGACGCCCATGCGCTCGCTGCGCAGCGAGTCGGCCACCACCAGCCAGACATGCTTCGCGGTGCTGGGAGTCGGGCTGAGCCGATAGGGCGCGAAGGGCGCCGTCGGCAACGCGGTTTCGGTCTTGAAGGCCAGGCGCATGGCCCAGGCGGAAAAGGCATTGAGGCTGTTGTGCAGGCCGCTGCGGGTCGGGCCGGGGGTGAAGGAGTCGAGGTTGCGGTAGGTGGCGCGGTAGGGCTTGGCCAGCAGCACCAAGGCAATCAGCACCAGGGCCCAGCGGCTCGCGGGCAGGTCGACCCGACCGGGCAACCGCCAGTGCAGGGTGATCAGCAGCCCATAGGGCAGCAGCACGCTGAACGCCGCGCTCCAGTGCTGGCCCAGGCTATGGCGGGCGGTTTGCAGCACTTCACCGGGTTCGTGCAGCAGGCCGCGGATATCGATGGCGCTCAAGGGTTCGCCGAAGAAGCTGATGTTGCCCAGTTGCAACAACTGCATCACCGCGAACAGGCCAAGAATCGCTACCACCACCACGCGCAGGTTGCACAGCCACAGGGCCAGGCAGAATACCCACAGCCCGGCGACCCAGCCGCCTTCCAGCTCGGCGCGGTTGTTGCCGGTGAACAGTTGCTGGAGAAAGTCGTCGGCCAGCAGCAACAGGCAGCTCAGGCTGGCCAGCGCGCACAGGCGCAACCAGGCGCCGCTGCGCTCGGAGCGGGGCCGCAGGGTCAGGGACATCAGCATGGAAAGGTCTCGAGATCAGGAGGGTATACGGCGCCGGCGGCGTCCGGTGAGCATCGACAAGGGCAGGTTTTCCCGCAGCCGCAGGCTTTCCACCACGGCGGCCAGCAGGTGGACGCAGACCAGGGCCAGCAAGGTATCGGCCAGGTACGCGTGCAGGTCCATCGGCCAGTCGGCGCCCCACAGGGCATCGACTTCCTCGGCTAGCCAGCCGGTAAGGCCGAGCCCGGCGATACAGCACAGCATCAGCAGCATCACCAATGCGCCGATTGGCGAGTGGCCGAGGTGGTGACAGGGCTGGCCTTGCCACAGGGCCCGGGCGTGCCGGGCCAGGCGCGCCGGTGTTGGCCAGAAATCCGCCCAGCGTGCGCTGGCCGGCCCGACGAAGCCCCAGAACATCCGCAGCACCAGGCAACCGATGGCGTAGTAGCCGAGCCACTGGTGCCAGTCGCCGCCTGCCTCGTTGAAGAAGTAGTTGGCGAAGAACACCGTGGCGAACGACAGGTGGCACAAGCGCAGCAAGGGGTCCCAGAGCTGCACCATGACCCTTTGCATCAGCCCTTGACCTCGCTCTTGACCACCTTGCCGGTGACCGGGTCATGGTAGATCTCGACCTTGCGGCCTTCCTTGTCGAAGCCGTAGATCTCGTAGCAGTTGCCCTGGGTCACCTTGAACTTGTTGATCTTGTAGCCCTGTTCCTTGAGTTGGGCCTGGAACTTGTCCTGGTCCTGCCAGGTGCTCTTGTCGGCGGTGCTGCACTGAGTGGCGGCGAGGGCGCTGGAGCTGCCCAGCAGCAGGGCGATGGCGAGGAGGGTACGCATGGGATCGACTCCGATCGGGATGTGGGAAACGCACCATGCGCCGCGAGTCTTAATGCCAGCTTAGTGAGTCATGCCTGGTTACATTTTTCCCGGTAAAGGCTTCCCTCCAGGGCCCATGATGGCGCCCTCGACTGGAGACCCCGACCCATGCGCGTACTGCTGGTGGAAGATGATCAGGCCCTGGCCCAGGGCATTCGTACCGCCCTGCGCGGCGAGGGCTATACCCTGGACTGGCTGGCCGATGGCCTTGAGGCCGAACGCGCCCTGCGCGCGGAAACCTTCGACCTGGTGCTGCTCGATCTTGGCCTGCCGCGCCGCGATGGCCTGCAATTGCTGCGCAGCCTGCGGGCCGATCCCGAGGCGCAGGTGCCGGTGCTGGTATTGACCGCCCGCGATGCCACCCGCGACCGTATCCAAGGGTTGGATGCCGGTGCCGACGACTATCTGGTCAAACCGTTCGATGTGGACGAGCTCAAGGCCCGTATCCGCGCCTTGTTGCGGCGCAGCCAGGGGCGCGCCCAGCCGCTGATCGAACATGCCGGGGTCAGCCTCGATCCGGCGCGCTTCGAGGTGCGTTACCGCGACCAGCCGGTGACCCTGACGCCGATGGAGTTCCAGTTGCTGCACCAGTTGCTGGCCCGTCCCGGCACGGTGCTGACCCGTGAGCGCCTGGCGGAGATGCTCTACGGCTGGCAGGAAAGCGGCCCCGGCAATACTCTCGAAGTGCTGGTGCACAACCTGCGGCGCAAGCTCGACAGCGGGCTGATCCGCACGGTGCGCGGGGTCGGCTATCTGGTCGAGGACACGCCATGACTGCGATCCGCACGCGAATCCTGCTGCCCACGCTGTTGCTGGTGCTGCTGGGCAGTCTTGCGCTGGTGCTGAGTGTGTCGCGGGATAACCACCGGGATATCGAGAACGTCTACGACGCCCAACTGGTGCAGGCCGCCCGGGTCTTGCAGGGCCTGTTTCGGCAAATGCCCGAGGGCAAGGACTGGCAGGACGTGCGCATGGCACTGGAACAGGCCATGGACCTGTCCGGCACGGATATCCTCAGCCATCCCTACGAGATCAACCTCGCATTTCAGGTCTGGAGCAGTGACGGGCGTCTGCTGATGCGCTCGGCCGATGCGCCGGTACTGGAGGCGCCGCCGAGCCTGGGTATCCATGACCTGTTGTATCAGGGGCAGGACTGGTGCGGGGTGCTGCTCGAAGACCGCCAGCGCGGATTGTTGATCTGGGTGGGGGAACGCGATGACCTGCGGCAGGACCTGATCCAGCGCCTCGCTGACCAGGCTCTGACCCCGGCGCTGATCGGCATTGCGCTGCTGGCGGCGGCGATCTGGCTCCTGCTGGGCTGGGGCTTGCAGCCGTTGCAGCGCCTGGCCCGGCATCTGCGGGCGCGGCCGGTGGACAGCCTTGAAGCGCTGTCGCTGGACAAGCTGCCACCGGAACTGGCGCCGATGGCCCAGGCGCTCAACCATCAACTGCAGCAGATGACCCGCCTGCTGGAGCGCGAGCGGCGCTTTATCGCCGATGCCGCCCATGAACTGCGCACGCCGCTGGCGGTGCTGGCGATTCATGCCGGCAATGCGCGCAATGCCCGGGATGAGCAGGAGCGGGATGAAGCGCTGGGCTTCCTTGAACAGGGCGTGGCCCGAGCTACTCGGCTGGCCAGCCAGTTGCTGACCATGACGCGGCTGGAGCCTTTGACCCAGAACCGTCAACGTGTGCGCCTGGATGCCCTGGCGCGGGAAGAACTGGCGCAACTCGCGCCGCTGGCGTTGCGTCGGCGGGTGGATCTGGTGCTGGACGAGCAGGGTGAGTGCCATCTGTACGCGGATCCCACGAGTGTCACCGTGATGTTGCAGAACCTGGTGGTTAATGCCTTGCAGTTCAGTCGGGCGGGAAGCGAGATCACGGTTGAATTGCGCCAGCGCGAGGGCGATGTGCAATTGCAGGTGCTGGATCAGGGGCCGGGGGTGGAGGCGGATCGGCTCGAGCGGTTGAGTGATCGGTTCTACAGTGCCAACAACCCCGGCGGGGCGGGGTTGGGACTGTCAATCGTGGCGCTGGTGGTGGAGCAGTTGGGCGGCGGGCTGGAGTACTTCAACCGGGTTGGGGGTGGGTTTGGGGTGAGGGTCAGGCTGCCGGCTGCGGTGTCACGCAGGGAACAGTTCTAACGAGCGACTTGGCCCCTGTGGGTTTACCCGCGATCGGCGGCGCAGCCGTCGTAAACCCTGAGTCCCGCGTTTGCCTGACACACCCGAATGAAGCGATTCTGGCTCCCCCTGTATTGACCGTTGGGCCAGCGCCGTCTACAACCATCGGTGTCCTGGATAAACGATGTTATTTCGCCATCCTCATGAGCTCTCACCTGCAAGGACGCAACCATGGTGCAGACAGTCGAATACTGGCGTGAAACCGATCAGTCCTGGCAGCCGGGTCCGCCGGGGATTGCGGTGGTGACGGCTGACGACAACTACATCGGCAACCACCCGGTGACCGGCGCGGCACAGTTCATGACCTTTCCCGCGACGTTCCGCGGCCTGGTCGGCAATGCGCTACGCTACATCCATGCAACCCCGGCGGGTCGGCACATTCTGCTGCCGTTGTCGGCGGCCAGCGTGGTTTCGATCCTGCCGTCGCAGGGGGGCAATACCGTGGCGACGCGAGGCGGTGGAGCGATGAATCTGGTCGCCGAGGAACTGACACCGGCGAGCATGATCGGCGGCGTCACCCAGACGGCGCTCAATCGCATCAATGTGCCGCACTATGCCCAGGCGAGTTGGCTGACCCATATGATCAACAGCTCTCCCGAGCTGCTGCTGGATGCGGTGCCGGGCGCCGGTACGGGGTTCTTCGCCCGGTTGGAAAAGGCCCGTCAGTACGCCAACCAATGGGGGCTGTTGGCCGACCGCCGCTACCTGCGCTGGACCAGTTCCAACGAGGGCTACTTCAATGACCAGACTCTGGGCCGCTCGCTCGACGCAGGGGGCTACAACATCGGCATCACGCTCCATGAAGTCGCCGGCTGGATTGCCGGCAATCCACTGCCTGCACGGCTGTCGCAACGGGCGCAGAACCATGCGCTGGTCGCGACCCTCGCAGCGCTGCGTGATGTTTCACCGTCCGCCAATGGTGCCGAATCCGTGATCGGCTGGAACCCCTATGCCAGCAATCCGCTCAATCTCAGCCGGCCGCCCGCCATCGGTCTGGCCCATGAGCTGATCCACGCCTATTACAGCGGCCTGGGCCAGCAGCTCGGGCGTGATTTCGGGCACCCCAGCACGGTGCTGTTCGAGTTTCTCTGCGTCGGCCTCGGGCCGTGGGATGAGGCGCCGATTTCGGAGAACGGTATTCGCCGGCACTGGTATTCCCATGCGGTGCCGTTGATGGGGCCGGGGGAGAAGCAGAGTCGCAAGGCGATGCCGAAAAGGATCAAGTATCTGTGATAAGTCTGTCTCTTTTCTAAGCACCGCCAAGCCGATGGCTGAGATACGCCTGGGTCTGATAGGGAAACGCGATGCTTTCCTGCCCCCGCAGCGCCGGATGCGTCTGGATGAGTTCGTGCAATTGTCGGGTCACCTCGGCCTTGTCCGCTGGCGCCAGGCTGGCGATGAAACTGACCGACAGAATGCGGTTCATGATCACCGTCTCAGGGCTGCCGACATGGCTGTGCTCGAAGCACGTCAGTTCAGGCGCCGAGAAGCCCGAGCCATCGAATGGGTCTCGCCATTGGCCCTTGTGAAAACGCGGTGCATTGCCCTCGTAAGGGGTGATGATCCGGGTAATCGCCGCAACCCAATCGACCGACTCGTCCCGCACGTTCCACACCAGCCCCAGGCGGCCGCCAGGGGTGAGCACCCGATGGATCTCCGCCAGTGCCTGGGCATCCGCGAACCAGTGGAACGCCTGGGCGCAGAGCACCACGTCGACGCTTGCTGTGGGTGAGGGGATGGCTTGGGCTGTTCCGGCGAGCACCTCGATGCCGGGCAGGCTTTTGGCAAATTCCCGGCGCATCGCGTCAATGGGTTCGACGGCGATCAGCCGGTCAGTCAGCGGTTTCAGCAGGGCGGTGAACTTGCCGGTGCCGGCGCCGAGGTCCAGCACCCGGGTTCGCTGGTCGATCAGCAACTTCTGACGCAGCCAGGAAGACAGGGCCTCGGGATAGGTGGGGCGGCCCTGGGTGTAGGTCTGGGCCTGACTGGAGTATCCGGTCTGCGCGGCGTCATGAACGGGAGGCATGGCGGTGGATCCTGGTATGGCTGGCGGTCAGCGGAGTATAGAAACCATGCGTGGGAGTGATGATGAAGATGTTCCGTTTGGTTCCCGTGCCTGCCAACGCACCTCGAGGCCCTGACCAGGAAAGTCAGGGCTCCCGCGCTGCGCTCGATGGAGCGCAACTCCGTGCCTAGTTCGCGGGCAAGAGGATCACGAAGTTCTTTTTCATGTCTTCCAGCACCGTCCATTTGCCCTTGGCGCCCGGTTCGATAATGAACGTGTCGCCAGCGGCCAGTGTGACCGGGGCACTGCCCTCGAGCTCGATGACGCAGCGTCCACTCAGGACATGGCAGAACTCCCAGACTTTGTAGTCGATGCGCCATGCACCGGTGCTGGCTTCCCATTCGCCGGAAATGCGGCCTTGCTGTTCGTCGTGGTAGTACTTGGAGGTCAGCGTGTGAGGGTCGCCCTCCACGACGGCTTCAAAAAAGGGAAGGTCGCGTACCGGTTGGATATCCAGTTCGCGGAACACGGTCAGTTTCTGGGTCATGGTCTTTTCTCGAGTACGTTATTGGTAGGGCGATACATCAAATAGGCGTCACCGGTGACGGCCAGCATCGGGTGCGGAACGATCTGGCAGGTTTTAACGATCTGGAAACCGTGACGTTCGTAGAAGCGACGTGCACCGTGGTTTTCGGCGTAATCGATCAGGCATAGCCCATCCAGGCCAAGGTCGTCGGCGCGCTGCTGGGCGTGGCGAAGAAACTGGACACCTAGCCCCTGGCTGCGCCAGGCCTCATCCAGGGCCAGGCTGGAGATGTACAAGGTGTCGGGGATTTCCATGTCGGAGTAAGGCGCGAGGACTGGGTCGGTCTCGATAGGCCTGTCTGGGGTTTCGCGCAAGGTATAGCTATGCATCATGCCGATGACGCGGCCTTCGGATGTGGCCATCAGGCAGTTCTTGTAGGAGAAGTCGCCCTGTTCCCTGGCATAGCGGGAGGCGCCGACACTCAGCAGTGATTCTCCAGGTGCGGCGAGCTTGCTCCATATGTAATCGGCCATGCCCTCCGATGTCAGTTGAAAAAAACGCGCAATATCGTGCGCGTCCGAGGCTTGAGCGGGTCTGAAGTCGATAGGCATGTGCGGTGCTTCCGGGGATCGGCTGGTTTTTAGGGATTACGCCTTGGACAGGGTGCAGGGTAGGCGGTTTGAACGGTTGCCATCTTGCTCTGGGCGACACCGTCAGGACGACGTGCGACGTTGCCGCCATGCTCGAATGCATGTGGTTGTAAAGGTCTCAGGCCTGGGGAATCGATCGTGAAACTGCTGCACCAGCCATCAACGAAACTCAATCTTGCCCATGAATGAACGCCACGACCTCATCCAGGACCGGCGCCAGCCATCGCATAGGGCGGGAGAATGCTGCAATCAATGTCCCGTGCCCCGGCCTGGAGAAATAGAGCTCGCGCACGGGCACACCCTGCTCCCGCAAACGCCGGGCCATGCCCCCGGTGTTGCGCTCGGGATTGACCAGCGTGTCGTCCTTCGCGGCTATCAGCAGCGCCGGGGGTGACGCGGCACTGACGTGGTTGATCGGTTGGGAGTCGGGTGGCGAATCCGGAAAGAAGAAAATCGGTTTCACCCCCGGATTTGTGACGGGTAGAAAATCGTAGGGCCCGGCCAGACCGATCCAGCCGCTGAGCATCGAAGGCTCCATGTCCATCGCGGCCAGCCATTTCGGGTCCAGCGCAATCATCGCCGCGTTGTAGGCGCCTGCGCTATGGCCCATCACATAGAGTCGCGCTGGATCGCCGCCGTATTGGCGGATGTGTTTGCGTGTCCAGCCCATCGCTTGCGCACTGTCTTCCAGAAAACCCTGATAGTGCACCTGCGGATAAAGCCGGTAATCGGCGATCACCGCTACGATACCTCGTGCTGCCAGCGCCTCGCCGACAAAGCTGTAGTCACTGCGCGAACCGCTGTTCCAACTGCCTCCATAAAAGAACACCACCACTGGCACGTCGGCTGCGAGATTGACAGGCGTGTAGACATCCAGCCGGTTCCGCGGATCGTTACCGTACTTCAGGTCAGATGCCTTGTTGACAGTGTCTCCCGGGGTGAGGAGGTTTAAAACCTTCAGAGGCGAACAGCCCAGCAACAGGCCCAACAGCCCGCCGACAACACATAGGCGCAAGACTATTCTGATCATGGTTCGCTATCTACAGTGGTGTGGTTTTAAGACTGTGGGCTTGAACAAGAATTCAGCTCTAGACTGACTGCTGTGCACAAGCCGCTTTTTGTATGCGCCGCCCCCGCCAGGGAAGTCGCCGGAAAACCCAACCCCGTATTGATCACCGCCCCCCCAGCGGCGGGGCGACCTTATATCGCTGTTGCAAGCCTGGAATCCCGGTGATCGAGAACCGATTCACGCGGTTTTTGTTGGGGCCCGGCGATGCCAGCGTGGGTGCGGTTAGTCGATCCTGCGGCAACGCTCGTCCGGCCTACCACCCTGCAGTCCTGCTGAAAATCAACAGCTATGGCTATCTCAACCGGGTCTGCCGACAGTTCGTGATGCGCATCAGCTATATGGGCCGCTGACGCGGCCCATATAGCATAAGGCTATGCGCGCTCTGGCCTGCTGATACCACAAACAGTCAGCCCGACCATGAGTTTTCGATGTATTTACTGCCTTTTCACACAGTCTGTGCCCATCGCGCACATTACCCAAAATACCCGCCATGGCCGATATCGTTATTTGGGCATCAGTACCGTATCAACCACATGAATCACGCCATTGGCCTGCATCACATCGGCGATGGTGACCGCGGCCTTGCCGCCCTTGGCGTCCATCACCCAGAGCTTGCTGTCGTGGAGCACGACGGTCAGTGGCTCACCCTGAACGGTTTTGAGCACGACCTTGCCGCCATGTGCCTTGGTGTCGGCCATCAATTGCTTGGCGGTCAGGGTGCCGGGCACCACGTGGTAGGTCAGTATCTTCGTCAAGTCCGCCTTGTGTTCTGGTTGCACGAGAGTATCGACTGTACCCGCTGGCAGCTTGGCGAAGGCTTCGTTGGTCGGTGCAAAGACGGTGAACGGACCTTTGCTGTTGAGGGTGTCCACCAGCCCCGCCGCTTTGACCGCAGCCACCAGCGTGGTGTGGTCTTTGGAGTTCATCGCGTTTTCGACAATCGTCTTGTTCGGGTACATCGGCGCGCCCCCGACCATTGGCGGGCTGGCGGCGAAAGCAGGGGATGCGGCCAGGCAGAGGGCGGCCAGACAGGTCGCCGTAATGCGTTGAAGAAGGCTAAGCATGATGCGTCTCCTCGATTCTTTGGCCTTCGGATGAAGGTGAGGAATATACGGAGCGGCCGCCGGCACGGATGCATCACAATGACGATATTTTTCCCTGGGCGATGATCGGTCCGGTCGGAAGCCCGGTCGGCGAACCGTTCAGTGGTTCTAGCGAGACCGCCAGGACTGCACCGTCGGTGAACGCACCCACCAGTCCCGACGGTACGGCCAAGGCGGCAGCAGCGTTGGCCGGCAGCAAGCCGAGCGAGCGCGGTGTGCCGTCGCTACCGATTAGCCAGACCTGGGCACTGCGGTCTTGCCAGGCGGTGTTCCGCGTCGGAACGAACAGCACAGTGGAACCGCCGGGTTGAACGGTCGCGGCGAACAGCGTGATACCGTCGTTCTGCAGCAGGCGGGCCAGCATCGCTGGCGGCGCGGCGGGTGGTGGCCGGACGAGCGTGATAACACTGGCCAGCAGGCAGGCCGCCAGTGCCGCCGAAGTCCAGCGCCAGAACCCGAGGCTACGCCACCAGACGTCTCGTTCGCGCAGCGGCGGGCCACTTGCCGGGAATAGCTGCGTCTCGATCGCCTGCCAGACATGCGCCGAAGGACTGGCCTCGGGCAACCGGTCGAACCAGCAAGCAAAGTGAGACTGCCATGCGGCGATCGCCCTCCGGACATTGGCGTCCCGGGTCGCCAGGCTCTCGATCTGGGCACGCTCCTCGGTACTGAGTACGCCCAGCACGTATTCGGCAATCAACTGATCGCGTTCATCTGGCGGCAGGCCGTGTCCGCTCATAGGCCTAGGCACCCACGCAAGCGCAACAAGCCGCGACGGATCCAGCTTTTCATGGTGCCCAGCGGGATGCTGTGGCGTTCAGCCAGTTCGGCATACGAGCAGCCCTCGAAAAATGCCACACGGATGTAGCGCTGCTGGTCCTCCTCCAGAGTCGCCAGGCAGCGGTCGATCGCGTTGCCCTGACGTTCGCGCTCAACGCTGTCGATGACCTCATCCTGGGCAACCCATTGCGCGACACCGTCGAGTGGTTCGTGAACATGCCGGGCGCGTCGCCGGTCGATGGCCTTGTGCCGGGCGATTGTCGCAAGCCAGGTGTAAGCGCTGGCTAGCCCTGGGTCGAAACTGGACGCCTTGAGCCAGATGCTGGTGTAGGTCTCCTGCAGCACTTCTTCAGCCTCGGCGCGATTGCCCAGGTAGTACAGACAAATTCCGAACAATCGGCCCGAAGTGGCCCGGTACAACGCCTCGAAGGCCAACCGGTTGCCGCCACCGCAAGCCAGCAGAAGGACATCCTGTGCCTGGGCTTCGGTTTCTTCGGCAGTGGGGTCCGTCGTATTCGGTCTGATAGGCAAGGGGCTGTCTCCTGCGGCGCGCTCAATCACTTTAGCCCGCTTTGCCAGCGCTGCGCGGCCGGTCATGGCGAAATTATCCTCTTTTCCTGCAAGCCTCGTGCTGTCTAGTCTTGATATAGGTTTACACCTGTTGCTGGCGCTTTTGGGCTTTGGGCGGGCGACCGCGAAGATTGCTGGGGTGCTTGATGAAAGGATTGCTGCTCTGGCGAACGACGGGCGTTTGCGGATTGCTGATGGGATGGTGATTCCGGCAGCTTCGTCTTGACCCGATATCGTTAGGGTGATGTGAGCCAGAACCTATTGGTGTCAGTTGGGCTCAAACATCACGCGCAGGCTGCAACCTCCACATGTCACTAACTGTCGATCGCGGAATTCCAGGCTTTTCACCCATAGCTTTCTGTGTCAGCCCTTGCCGCTTGCATTCCTGAACCGCCGCCAGCTTACGAAGCCTCTCACTCGTCCGCGAATTCAAAATCTCGCCAGAGACATGGCCAGACATCAGTTCGCCTCCGCCTGATGCCTCGAACGATTCCACCTCTTCCTGAACCAGGGGCGACACATCAGCACAGGAGCAATGCCATCCCGCAACGCCACACACAACGCAAGCAAAGTAACCGGGCTTACCTGCAACGCCTTCGCCAGCTCATCAAACTTGTTCAACGTCGGCGAAGACTTCGCACTCTCCATCAACCAGAGATGCTTGCGGTCACTGGCATCCCCCAGATCCTGCTGGGACAAGCCTTTGACCGCCCTGACCGAGCGCAACACGGCTGCCAGTTCCTTGCTCAATGACATCAGCTTCCTCCCCAAAAGCGAGGATGTAGCCATGCTGCAATGTCCGGTACGACGGCATATATTCCTCATTCCGGATATTGATTGGCATGTCCGAGCAAATGCTGGCGGTACCCGATTTCAGCCGAGTCGCCTGATCTGGATGCCTGATCCTTCAAATACAAGAGGTGCGGAGCAGGGACGTCCGCCAATCCAGAGAGAGCACTACATGAATAAGGACGAGATCGCGGGATGGCCAATGCGCTGATCGAGGATGTCGCGCATTCAATGATGGTGGCGGAGCAGGCTTGAACAGGTCTTGTGCGGCGTCAGATAGCTCAAGCCGTCCAGGTTTCATGCAAGTGGCGCCACAAGACACGTTCTCCTTCCAGGCTGAACAATGCCGTCGAGATTCTTTTCTTCTCACTCTGCTCAGGGATTTGGTGCGTTTCCTGATACCGAATCACCGCTCCTTCCGGCCACTCCGCCAGGGTTTCCATGTCACTGACCTCGATAGTCAATCCTGGCTGGCTGCCGGCGCGCTGGTTGAACAGGGCTGCTAATTGCTCCAGGCTCACTTGAACCCCGGCGGGAGTGATCATCGAGAAGTCAGGATGGAAGCGCTGGAGCATGGCCTCAGTCCGGCGCTCCCCCTTGGCGAAGGTCGCTTCGATCAGAATATGGAGGTCAATGACTTCCTGCATGTAGCCGTTCATATCGTTTCCTTCAAGAAGACGGTCAACGGTGGCCTGACGGTGCGGGGGAGCTGCCACGCGGGCGGTACTCGATCTTCCGGAAACCCATCACAAACTATCCGGATCCCCAAAGAACATCTGAATCCGCGACCTCAACCACTTCTCCCCCGGATCATTATCCTGCGCCCCCCGCCAAGCCATATGCAGCTCGAACGTCCGCGTCTCCAGCGGCAGTTCCTCCGCCCGCAACCCACCCGCAGCAGTGAGGATATCGG
The DNA here is from genome assembly GCF_059379395.1 of Pseudomonas sp. Con_6. Lineage (NCBI taxonomy): Bacteria > Pseudomonadati > Pseudomonadota > Gammaproteobacteria > Pseudomonadales > Pseudomonadaceae > Pseudomonas > Pseudomonas sp. Con_6. The sequence continues at coordinate 3,203,032 of NZ_CM182011.1, forward strand.
CAGTGTAATCAGGCACCGTCGCCACAATATCGGTCCCGGTCAACAAGCTCCCCAACCCGTTGAACTGCGGCACCGCCAGCACCACATGCCGCTGCCGCCCGACCTTGGCCAGTTCCTCATCGATAAACCCGCTCAGATCTCCTGCAAACGACACCAACGCATGCGGCCGCTTGCAGAAGTCATCCAGGCTCAACGCCCCCGGCACGCTATCCGCCCGCAGCAGCTTCGGCATGCTGCGCCGCAGTACCTTGCGCTTGGCATTGGCCGGCAGGTCATCGGTATAGCTGACCCCCACGGAAATCTCGCCGGAAGCCAGCAGGGTAGGCATCAACAGATAGTTGACCCGTCGCACCACCAGCACCACCCCCGGCGCCTCCGCACGCACCCGCTTGAGCAAAAGCGGCAGCAGGGCGAATTCGGCGTCGTCGGAGAGGCCTATGCGAAACACTGCCGTACTCGTCGCTGGATCAAAATCCGCAGCACGACTGACCGCCGTAGAAATGGAATCCAACGCCGGAGACAGCAGTCCAAAGATCTCCACCGCCCGCGCCGATGGCTCCATGCTGCGCCCGGTCCGCACGAACAGCGGATCATCAAACAACGTCCGCAGCCGCGACAAGGCAGCACTGATCGCCGGCTGCCCAAGAAACAGCTTCTCCGCAGCACGGGTCACGCTGCGTTCATGCATGAGGGTCTCGAAAACGATCAGCAGATTGAGATCGACGCGGCGCAGGTCGTTACGGTTCATCGGCTTCGCTTCGCTGGCGGTGTGGGGCAAGGGATGAATCTTACGGACAAAGGCGTTACCCTGCATCGGTTATGTGGCGGTAGGCCAGTGTACGACAAGGCCCCGGGCATGAGCCCAATCGATGACAGGCATGTCGACTATTAATGACCACTGATGGTCTAACCGTGAAAGCCCCGATAGAGTTCAGGGCATTAGAGGTTCACTAGGCGAGGTTTGCGATGTCCCGCATGATCCGTATCCACAAGTTCGGTCAGGCCGAGGTGCTCAAGATAGAGGAGTTGCCAACGCCCGCGCCGGCTGCCGGGGAAGTGCAGATTCGCGTCCAGGCGATCGGCGTCAGTTGGTATGACGTGCTCTGGCGGCAGAATCTGGCACCGTCCCAGGCGCGTCTGCCGGCCGGTATCGGCCACGAGATGGCAGGCGTGGTGACGGCCGTGGGCGAGGGCGTCGAGGACCTGGCCGTTGGTGACAAGGTCGCCAGCTTCCCGGCCACCAGCCCCAACGAGCATCCGGTGTACGGCGAAATCATCGTCCTGCCGCGCACGGCGCTGACCCGTTACCCGGATATCCTCACACCGATCGAGGCCAGCGTGCACTACACGCCGTTCCTCATGGCGTACTTCGCTTATGTCGACCTGGCTCGGGCCAAGGCTGGGCAGACTGCGCTGATCACCGATGCCAGCCACTGCGCCGGGCCGTCCTTCGTGCAACTGGGCAAGGCCCTGGGCCTGAAGGTGATCGCTGCCACCCGTAACGCCGAGGAGCGCGAGCCGCTGCTCAAGCTGGGCGCCGACAAGGTCATCGTCACCGAGGAGCAGGATCTGCTCATGCAGATCAACAAGATCACCGACAACCGTGGCGTCGACATGGTCCTCGACGGCCTGGGCGGGCCGCAGATGTCGTTGCTTGGCGATGTTCTCGCGCCCCGTGGCAGCCTGGTGCTGTACGGCCTGCAGGGCGGCAACCAGACGCCATTCCCGGCCTGCGCGGCCTTCCAGAAGAACATCCAGTTCTTCGTTCACTGCATCAGTAACTTCACCGGCAAGCCGGAGCTGGGCATTACCCAGGACCAGGTCGCGCTGCATCGCGCCCTGCGCGATATCAACCAGTTCACGGCAGACCGCCAACTGCTGCCGCAGATCATCCAGGTCTATCCGTTCGAGCTGGCGGTAGACGCCCACCGGCATATGGACGAGTGTCCTTGCGGCGGTCGTGTGGTGCTGGAGCTGCCCGACGCCTGACGCACTTTTCCGGCGTATCCCACCAAACCCGAGAGCTCTCTCGGGTTTTTTTGTGAATTTTGCCTTCTGAAATTTCAGAAATTTCCTATTAGTCTTATAGGGACTAAGGACATTGCTTGGGCTATGTTGTTGCTGTCGGAAACAAGGTACTTCGCCGTCTGGAGAATTACCCGGGGCCAAGGAAAAGTGCCTCGGTCTTCGTGGCATGAACCTGTTCGCCGATAGAGAAAGTGTTCTGTCTGCCGTCGTCTCAAGGAGCGAGATATGTTCGTGGAATTACCCGATCGAACCGGGGCCCTGACTGTGCGGGTTTGCGCGGTCCCCGGGAATGCCCCGCCGTGGGCTCCTACAACTTGTCAGTTGGCTCTGTAGGAAAGTAAGAAGTTTCCTGCAAATACAAACGAGGCGCTGAAAATACAGGCGCTGAATGTTTCGATAACTACGCAAATTCACTTTTGCGGGTGGTCCGCAAGTTTTTATTGATTGCGACAAATATCAGGGAATTGAATATGGGTGCGATTCACGACCAAGCCATGCAGTACGTCTACCAGCAAGTATTGCAGCGGGTGCTCGAACGGATGACCCAGGGACAGCGCGCTTCTCTGCAACTGCTGGTCCAGCGTCTGCTGGTGATTGCTGGCGGGCTCGATTGCATCGGCGGGTTGAAGGTGATGCTGGTGCACACCGGCAGCCAGGACAGCACCCAGAGCCTGGCCTTTCTGCGCGCCGCGCAACTGACCCTGGCGGCGCGCTCGCCCGGCACCTTCAACCTGCGCATCGCCGCCGCCCGGCACAGCGACATGCCGGCAGTGGTGCTGAGCAATATCGAGCGGGCCTTCGCTGCGCTGGTGGTGCACGACGATCCGCGGGTCGAGTTGCTGATGCTGGAAGACGGCCAGGTGCGGCCCTTCGACGCCCGCCAGCCGATCTCGCGCCAGCAGCAACAGGCTGATCGTCATGCCGTGCTGATGGTCGGGCATCTCACGGCGGGCGATACGCAGATGTCCCTGGGCCATCGGCAATACCTCGACCTGGCCGACCTGCATCGCCTCGGTGCTTCCTGGGATGGCGGGGTGGATGTGTTGATCAGCGGTGAACCGATCCTGCAGCGCAAGCGCTTTCTTGCCACGGCGTTGCGCATGATGCGCGCCGCCGGGGTGTCGCGGGTGCGTCCTCTGGAAACCTTCCCGCGGACGCTGTTCGAGGTGGTGACGGCGATCCGCGAGGAGTACCGGCTGCCGCAGCCGGTCGAGGCGGCCACGGAAGCGCCCGCCTTCGAGCCTCGGGTGCGTCTGCCAAGGGTCATCGCCATCGACGACCTGACCCACGACCCGGCCTGTGGTCACGGCCGCCTGCTGGCCGAACTGCTGCGTTACGAGCATGACGAGTGGGCGTTCGGCTTTCCCCGTAATGAGGTTGGCAATCCGCTCTTGCGCGCGCACCTGCAAGGGTTGCGCCGGGAATTCATCGAGGAGGGCTGCTATCAGGATGGCCTCGATGGCTGCCTGCAACGCAGTGAGGAGGCGATGAAGCGCCAGCAACTGCCGTCGGCCTTGCGCGAGCAACTGCTCGGGCCCTGGCAGAAGGGCGAGGACCTGCAGCAGGTGAGACGCCTGGCCGGGGATTTCGCCTCCCAGGCCTGGGGCATCAGCGAGACGCAACTGGTGTGCCTGCTGTTCGCGCCGATCGTCAGTCAGGGCAGGGGGCTTGAAGCCTTCCTGCGCCGTTGCCACCCGGGCATGCTGGTGGCGCTGCCGTACCTGCACAAGGCGCTTCAGGGTCATCCTGCCACTGACCCGGTGATCCAGTGGCTGACTGGCACCAGCGGCCTGCCGATGGCCACCCTGCAAACCCTCTACCGCCGCACGCCATTGATGACGCCTGCTACCGAGCCGATCGACCACTGATCCCCCACGGTTGCCAATCGGGCTTATCTGTATGTATAACCAGTGTCCGTTTTCCCCTGGTTATGCGCCCCGTGATCGCCGACTCCCTCAACGACCCGTTCTATTACCTGCACAACTTCCGTCAGGTGCTGGATTGGCTGCGCCTGCGCTACAGCGACCTGCTGGACGACGAGGAGCGGGCATTCATCGAGGGTTTCGAGGGGTTGCCGCAACCGAGCCAGGCCCTGCTGGTGCGTATGGTGATGCGCAAGGGCGTGCTGTTCCGCGGGCGGCGGCTGGCCTATGACGAGATTGGCCCGACCGCAGTGGCGATGGTGCCGCTGCTGGAACTGGGTTGGGTCGATAGCGAAGCGCTGCTGGGGCTGGATGAGTTGTTCCAGCTCCTGCTGAAGGACGAAATCAGCCGCTGCTTCGCTGCCCACCTGAGCCGCCCGAAGGCCGCCAAGCACGAGCTGTTCGAGCAGTTGCAAGCGCTCTTCCCCGAGCCGCGCCCGCTGCGCGACTGGTGGCCCGAGTGCGACGAGGCGATCTACGCGCTGCGCCAGCAGGCGGTATGCGACCGCCTGCGCCTGCTGTTCTTCGGCAATCTGTACCAGGACTGGTCCGAGTTCGTGCTCGCCGACCTTGGCCTGCTGCGTTACGAGCAGGTGGACTTCGGCAGTGACTCCCGGGCCCTGCGCGAGCGCGCCGATGTCGAGTTGTGCCTGGCCCTGCACGCTTGCGCCGAGCAGATGGAAGGCGAAGTGGATGTCGAGCGGCTGCTGGGGCGTCTGGAAGGCCTGGGTACCGCCAACCCCTGGCTGGAGCGGCGCCGGGCGAAATTGCAGTACCAGCTGGCCTACCTGTGCGAGCGCGCCGGTGACTGGTCCCGAGCATTGACCATCTATGCCGCCTGCGCCCACCCACAGGCCCGCGAGCGACATATCCGCGTGCTGGAGCACAGTGGTGACTACCAGGTAGCACTGAAACTGGCGACCCTCGCCGCCGAGCGTCCCGGCAATGCCGCCGAAGCCCAGGCCCTGACCCGCATCCTCCCGCGGCTGCGGCGCAAGCTGGGCGGCCCGCCACAGCCACGGCGCAAGGCCCAGGCCGTCAGCCGCCTGGACCTGACGCTGCCGGCCGACTGGGCCGGGCTTGGCGTCGAGCGGGCGGTGCTGGTGCATTTCGAGCTGCCGGACGCGCCCGTGCACTACGTCGAGAACACCCTGTTCAACAGCCTGTTTGGCCTGCTGTGTTGGCGGGCCATCTTCGCGCCGCTGCCGGGCGCCTTCTTCCACCCGTTCCAGAGCGGCCCGCAGGATCTGCTGGACGCCGGCTTCCACAGTCGCCGCGCCGAGCTGTTCGCCGATTGCCTGGGGCAACTGGACGATGGCCGTTACCGCCAGACCATGCGCGATACCTATACGGCCAAGCACGGCCTGCAATCGCCCTTCGTTTACTGGGAACTGCTCACCCCCGAGCTGTTGGCGCTGGCCCTCGACTGTCTGCCGCCGGCGCACCTGAAGCAGTGCTTCCTGCGCCTGCTGGAGGATATCCAGGCCAACCGCGCCGGCATGCCCGACCTGATCCAGTTCTGGCCCCGGGAAAAGCGCTACCGGATGATCGAGGTCAAAGGCCCGGGTGACCGCCTGCAGGACAACCAGTTGCGCTGGATCGAGTTCTGCACCGCCCATGGCCTGCCGGTGGATGTCTGCCATGTACAGTGGGCCGAGGCATGACCTACAAGGTGGCGGTGCGCAGCCTGTGCGAGTTCACCGCCAAGGTCGGTGACCTGGACCTGCGTTTCACCCCGTCGCCCACGGCCCAGGAAGGCATCGCCGGCCATCGTCGGGTGGTTGGCCGGCGCGGCGAGGGCTATGAGGCGGAAGTGGCACTGGAAGGGCGCTTCGGCGAGCTGGAAGTGCGCGGACGTGCCGACGGTTACCAACCGGCCAGCAACTGCCTGGAAGAGATCAAGACCCACCGCGGCGACCTCGCCAGCCAGCCGGACAACCACCGGCAACTGCACTGGGCTCAGGCCAGGGTCTATGGCTGGCTTATGTGCCAGTCACGCGGGCTGGCGTCGATCAAGCTGGCGCTGGTCTATCTGGATGTCGACAGCGACCAGGAAACCCGTTTCGAATGCAACGCCGGCGCTGCCGAGCTGGAAGCCTTCTTCGACGACCAATGCCGGCGCTTCATCCAGTGGGCCGAAGCCCAGTCGAGGCGCCTGACGCAGCGCGATGCCGGCCTGAATGCCCTGGGCTTTCCCTGGCCGTCCTTGCGCAAGGGCCAGCGCGAGCTGGCGGAAACCGTGTACAAGGCTGTCAGCACCGGACGCTGCCTGATGGCCCAGGCCACCACCGGCATCGGCAAGACCCTCGGCACCCTGTTCCCGTTGCTCAAGGCCATGCCGCGCCAGGCGCTGGACAAGGTCCTGTTTCTTACCGCCAAGACGCCCGGTCGTGCGCTCGGCCTGGATGCCGTGCGCCAGGTCATGGACGCCAGCCCGGAACTGGCCCTGCGTACCCTGGAACTGGTGGCCCGGGACAAGGCCTGCGAGTACCCCGGCACCGCCTGCCATGGCGAAGCCTGTCCGTTGGCGAAAGGCTTCTACGACCGTTTGCCTGCAGCCCGGGAAGCGGCGATGAAACGGTCGCTGCTGGACAAGGCGCAGGTGCGCGAGGTGGCGCTGGCCCATGAGGTCTGCCCGTATTACCTGGCCCAGGAGCTGGCGCGCTGGGTCGATGTGCTCGTGGCCGACTACAACTACTACTTCGACCAGAGCGCCTTGCTCTTCGGCCTGGCCCAGACCGAGCAGTGGCGCCTGGCCGTGGCGGTGGACGAGGCGCACAACCTGGTGGAGCGGGCGCGGCAGATGTACAGCGCCAGCATCGACCAGGGCCAGTTGCAGGCCTTGCGCCGTGCACCGCCGGCAGGCATGGCCAGCGCCCTGCAAAGCCTCAATCGCGAGTGGAATCGTCTCTATAAAGACCAGATTACGTCGTACCAGGCCAGTAACGAGCTGCCGACGGCGTTGCTCAAGGTCTTGCAGCGTTGCGTCGGGCTGGTCCAGGACCTGATGAACCGCACCCCGCAGGCCGTGGACCCGGCGCTGTTACAGTTCTTCTTCCAGGCTTTGCAATTCACCCGGCTGGCGGAGGTGTTCGATGAGCATTTCCTGTTCGATATCAGCCTGCGCGGGGCAGGGCGCAAGCGCCTGGCCAGCCTGTGCCTGCGCAACGTGGTGCCGGCGCCCTTGATCGGTCCGCGCATCACCGCGGCGCGCAGTGTCGTGCTGTTTTCCGCCACCCTCAGCCCCCGGCATTTCTACGCCGACGTGCTGGGCATGCCCGCCGATACTGCCTGGCTGGAGGTGGACTCGCCCTTTGTCGCCGAGCAACTGAAGGTGCGCATCGTCAGCGAGGTGTCGACCCGCTACCAGCATCGCCAGGCTTCGTTGGCACCCATCGTCGAGCTGATCGCCCGGCAATACTACGAGGAGCCGGGCAACTACCTGGCATTCTTCAGCAGCTTCGATTACTTGCAGCAGGTGGCGACATTGCTGGCCGAGCGCCACCCGGCCATCACCCACTGGGCCCAATCCTCGGGAATGGACGAGGAGCAGCGTCAGGCCTTTCTCGAGCGTTTCGTCGAGGACGGTCGCGGCATCGGTTTCGCCGTGCTCGGTGGCGCCTTCGCCGAGGGCGTGGACCTGCCGGGCACGCGCCTGATCGGCGCCTTCATCGCCACCCTCGGCTTGCCTCAGGTCAATCCGGTGAACGAGCAGCTCAAGCAACGCATGGCCAGCCTGTTCAGCGCTGGTTTCGACTACACCTACCTCTATCCCGGGGTGCGCAAGGTAATCCAGGCGGCCGGGCGGGTGATCCGGGGGACCGAGGATCGCGGCACGGTGCTGCTGATCGACGACCGCTTCGCCGAAGCCCGCGTGCGACGCATGTTTCCGTCCTGGTGGGCACCGCAGAAGAATTAAATTTCATGTGGGAATCTTCGCCGTCGCCAGACAGTCGAAGTGCCAGTAAACTGTCGTGTTTTCATCACCCTGAAATTCCATTCTTGAGGTTTTGCATGAAGCTCAGTCCTCTGGCGGGCAAACTGGCCCCGGCCTCCGTGCTGGTCGATATTCCCCGCCTGCTGACCGCCTACTACACCGGCCAGCCCGATGCCTCGGTCGCGACCCAGCGGGTTGCCTTCGGCACTTCCGGGCATCGCGGCAGCTCCCTGGACCTGAGTTTCAACGAGCACCACGTCCTTGCCATCAGCCAGGCCATCTGCCTGTACCGCCAGGCCCAGGGCATCGACGGCCCGCTGTTCATCGGCGCCGACACTCACGCCCTGTCGACCCCGGCGGCGGCCAGTGCCCTGGAAGTGCTGGCGGCCAATGGCGTCGAGGTGATGTTGTCGAGGGACGACGAATACACGCCGACCCCGGCGATTTCCCACGCCATCCTCTGCTACAACCGCGGTCGCACCAGCGGCCTGGCCGATGGCATCGTCATCACCCCGTCGCACAACCCGCCGCAAAGCGGTGGCTTCAAGTACAACCCGCCCAACGGTGGCCCGGCCGACAGCCATGTGACCAAGTGGATCGAGGCCAAGGCCAACGAACTGCTGGCCGAGGGCCTGAAAGGCGTCAAGCGCCTGCCTTACGAGCGGGCGCTGAAAGCGTCCACCACCCATCGTCATGACTATGTAGGCTCCTACGTCGCCGACTTGGTCAACGTCATCGACTTCGACGCCATCCGCGGCGCCAACCTGCGCCTGGGCGTCGATCCGCTGGGCGGCGCCGGGGTGCGCTACTGGTCGGCGATCGCCGAGCATTACAAGCTGAACCTGGAAGTGGTCAACGACGCGGTCGACCCGACTTTCCGCTTCATGTCCGTGGACTGGGACGGCCAGATCCGCATGGACCCGTCCTCGCCGTACGCCATGCAGGGCCTGATCGGCCTGCGCGAGCGCTTCGACGTGGCCTTCGCCTGCGACCCGGATCATGACCGCCACGGCATCGTCACCTCGGCCGGGCTGCTGGCGCCGAACAACTACCTGGCGGTGGCCATCGACTACCTGTTCCAGAACCGTCCGCAGTGGCGCGCCGATGCTGCGGTGGGCAAGACCGTGGTCAGCAGCGGTCTGATCGACCGTGTCACCGCGCGCCTGGGCCGTCGTCTGTACGAAGTGCCGGTGGGCTTCAAGTTCTTTGCCGACGGCCTGTTCGACGGCTCCCTGGGCTTTGGTGGCGAGGAGAGTGCGGGGGCGTCGTTCCTGCGCCTGGACGGCAGCGTCTGGAGCACCGACAAGGACGGCCTGATCCCGTCGCTGCTGGCTGCCGAGATGACCGCCCGTACCGGTCGCAACCCGGCCCAAGCCTATGCCGCGCTGACCGCCGAGCTGGGCGAGCCGTTTGCCACCCGCGTCGAGGCCAAGGCCAATCCGCAGCAGAAGGCCCTGTTGAGCAAGCTGGCGCCGGAGCAAGTGAAGTCCACCGAGCTTGCGGGTGAGCCGATCGAGCAGATCCTCAGCCATGCGCCGGGCAATGACCAGGCCATCGGTGGCCTGAAGGTGATGACCGCCAACGGCTGGTTCGCTGCGCGGCCGTCGGGCACCGAGGACATCTACAAGATCTACGCCGAGAGCTTCGTCGACGATGCGCACCTGCAGCGTCTGGTGGCCGAGGCGCAGGAACTGGTGGACAACGCGATCGCCTGACGGATCGCATACCTTGTGGGAGCGGGTGAACCTGCTCCCACAGGGGTCGCACTGCGCTTGAGTACGTCGACTCTCAGCTCTCTCCGCTAATCCCCTGATTTTCCAGACAATCACCACTGTCCCAGCGCCCCCGAATGGGGTAAAACTTCCGGCTCCTGTGTTTCCCCAGCCGGAGTCGGTGTGTCAGACAAGCTTCCCCCGCAACCCCAGGATCTCACCCCGCCAGCCCAGCTTCCGTGGCTCAGGCGCGTGGCCGCGCGCATGCTCGGCCGTGGCCTCAACCGCCTGAGTGCCCAGCACCGCGATTCCTGGTTCCAGGGCCACGCCAGCGGCCAGCGCACCGGCCATGCCGACGGCCTGCGCGAGGGCTACGAGCAGGGCCGTGTCGACGGCTACGAGGCCGGGCGTCAGGTCCTGGTGATCCGCGATACCCGCCCCGATGCCCATTCTGTGCCCGGCCTGGACGACAGTCTGTTCGACGACTGGCGCCTGCCGCTCACCGCGGAGTTGAAGAAACGCTTCAAGGCCGATGTCGCCCAGCGCCTGCCGGCCCATGCCCAGCCCAGCGCCGCACAGTGGAAGATGATCTTCAGCGAAACCCCGTCCACCTGCGTCATCGCCGGCGCCGGGGCGGGCAAGTCGACCTCGCTGGTGCTGCGCATCCTGCTGCTGCGCCATTACCTGGGCTACGAGCTGGATGCGATGACCGTGGTGACCTTCACCCGCGAGTCGCGCAAGGACTTCATCGCCCGCCTGCTGCAGGTGTTCAGCCAGTGGCAGGTGCCGCTGACGCCCGTGCAGGCGCGGGATCTGGTGCGCACCTTCCACTCGCGGATCCTGCCGCTGGTGCGCAGCCTGCCGGGTTTCAGCCAGGTGCGCGCCTTCGAGACCCTGGGCAGCGAGCTGCCGGCAGGGGCGGAGGCCGATGCCGAGAGCAACCCGTTCGACCTGCGCATCAACGACGCCCAGCGCCAGCAGCTCAATCTCTGCTACCGCGACCTGCTGCGCGTCAGCCCGCGCTTCGCCGAGCTGATCGGCGGCCTGCGCCGGGAGGCGGTACAGCTCAAGTCGCTGGAGCGCGATCACCCGGACGTGCAGAAGCGCGTCGCCGTGACCCAGCTCTCCGCCACAAGGGACGAAGAGCTCTGCGATACCATCGAGGACCTGTGGTTCCGCGCCGGCGTCTGGCCGATCAAGGGCATCGAGCCAAGTCGCGAGACCGTCGAGATCAACGGCAGCCAGTTCCATTTCCACGGTCATATCGCCGAGCTGGACGCCTGGGTGGTGCTTGGTTTCGATCCGGGTGAAAACCAGAACTACAAGCGCCCGGGGGCCAAGCTGCCAGTGTGGGCGGAGTGGGTGATCAAACGCACCCTGTTTCAAGCTTTCTGCGATAAGCCTGTGATTTGGTTGGGAAATTATGCAGAGGCAAGGCGTCTGACTGCCTCCTTGGCGGGCGACGCGGTGGCCGGCCCGGGCTTCGACTACAAGGTCAAGGGCGAGCTGGCGGCGGTACCCCTGCTGGACGCTTTCGTCGCGGCGGCGGGCTTTATCGAGAACCTTGGCCTGGATGTCAGCGTGGCCGTGCAGGGTATGAGTTTCCCCTCGGGCGATACCGACGGGCTGTTCTTCGAGGCCTTGAGCCTGTACTGGAAGGCTCTGGAAAGCCACCTGCTGGCGCAGTCACCGCCGGTGATGAGCTACAACCGCATGTTCGCCCTGTTCGGCGAGAACAACCCGGAGAACCTGCAACTGCTGCCGGACCCGCTGCTGCGGCCGCTGGCACACCTGATGATCGACGAGTTCCAGGATGTCTCGCCGCAGATCGTCTCCTGGCTGCGCGCCAGCCTGCGCGAGATCCGTCGGCGCGGGCCGGCGTTGAATGTCGGGCGCAAGGCACAGCACTCGTCGCTGCTCTGCGTGGGCGATGACTGGCAGTCGATCTACGGCTGGCGCGGCAGTTCGCCGAAGTACTTCATGGAGTTCGCCACGGCCTTTCCGGCGCCGTCCAACACCCGGGTGATGCTCACCGACAACTACCGCAGCCACCAGCACATCATCGATGCTGCCGAGCACATCGTGAAATCCGCGCCCTCGATCAGTGGCAAGAAGGCCAGGGCGGTCGGGCCGGCTGCCGGGGAGTGTTGTCCGGTGCAGGTGCGCGAGCGTGACGAGGTAGCCCTGGCGCAGCAGGTGACGGAGCACTACAACCGAGGTGACTCGGTAATGATCCTGTTTCGAAAAAGTTCTGATAAGTCATTGATATCAATGCATATTCAATCAATTATTAATGTTGATTCTAGATTGCCGCATGGGCAGCGTCGGCTGAAACAGCTGACCTATCACAGTGCCAAGGGGCTGCAGGCGGATGCGGTGTTCATGCTTGGGGACTGCCAGTACGTGACGCGCTCGCCGTACAAAAACCAGGCCTACCGGCTGGCCGGTCTGGGCAGGAATGGCGATCCGGAGGCGTTCGATACGGCGCAGAAGGAAGAGATTTTGCGCCTGGCCTATGTGGCGATCACCCGGGCGGTGCGGTACTGCTACTGGCATGTGGAGGTGCCGGGTGGGGAGCAGGCCAATCTGCCGCGGGCTTCGGTGCAGGTGGATGGGAAGAAGGTGTTCTTCGAGGATCTGCGCCAGGCTTGAGGGCCTCATCGCGGGCAACGCCCGCTCCCACAGCGGTCTGCATACCCCGCGGACCTCGTGGGAGCGGGCGTTGCCCGCGATAGGCCCTCACTGGTTCACAACCAATAGGTCACAGCCCACCAGCCCAGCCCGCCCATGACCACGGTGTATGGCAACGCCATCCACACCATCCGCCCATACGACAGCCGGATCAGCGGCGCAATCGCCGAAGTCAGCAGGAACAGGAACGCCGCCTGGCCATTCGGCGTTGCCACGCTCGGCAGGTTGGTGCCGGTATTGATCGCCACCGCCAGCGTCTCGAAATGCTCGCGGCTCATGCCGCCATTGAGGAACGCCTGCTTGACCTCGGTGATGTAGATGGTGGCGACGAACACGTTGTCACTGATCGCCGACAGTAGCCCGTTGGCAATGAACAGCATGCCTGGCTGCTGGTCCGCCGGCAGCGCCAGCACCCACTGGATCAGCGGAGTGAACAGTTGCTGCTGGTGAATCACCGCAACCACGGCGAAGAACACCACCAGCAGCGAGGTGAACGGCATGGCGTCCTGGAACGCCCGGCCCAGACGATGCTCGTCGGTGATGCCAGTGAACGAGGTGATCAGCACGATCACCAGCAGGCCGATCAGGCCCACTTCGGCGATATGCAGCCCCAGGCAGACGATCAGGATCAGTGCCGCCAGGCCCTGCACCATCAGGTTGGCGCGTTGCTGGGCGGTGCGCTGGGCATCGTCCTCGGCGGCGTAGGCGGCCAGCACCTGGCGCACCGCATCCGGCAGCAGGGTGCCGTAGCCGAACCAGCGCAGCTTCTCCAGCAGCACGCAGGTGACCAGGCCTGCCACCAGCACCGGCAGCGACACCGGGGCAACCTTGAAGAAGAACTCCTGGAAGTGCCAGCCCATCTCATGGCCGATCAGCAGGTTCTGCGGCTCGCCCACCAGGGTGCACACGCCACCCAGGGCGGTACCGACGGCGCCGTGCATCAGCAGGCTGCGCAGGAAGGCGCGGAATTGCTGGAGGTCTTCCCGGGCCAGGTCGGCGATGGCCTGGTCGCTGTCGATCTGCGCGTCACCACGGGGATTGGTCCCGGACGCGACGCGGTGGTAGACCGCATAGAAACCCACCGCTGCGCTGATGATCACCGCCGTCACGGTAAGGGCGTCGAGGAAGGCGGACAGAAACGCCGAGAGAAAACAAAATATCAATGACAACAAAGGCTTGGATCTTATTCCTAATAAGATGCGCGAGAATACGAACAGCAGCAGCTCCTTCATGAAGTAGATCCCGGCCACCATGAACATCAGCAGCAGGATTACCGGGAAGTTGTGCTGCAGTTCCTCGTACAGCGCATCCGGCGTGGTCAGGCCGAGCAGCAGCGCCTCGGCCATCAGCAGGCCGCCGGGCATCAGCGGGTAGCATTTGAGCGCCATGCCGAGGAAGAAGATGAACTGCACCACCAGCACCCATCCGGTGACCACCGGGCCCAGGGTCGCCAGCAACAGTGGATTGAGCAGCAGGAACAGGCACACGATGGCCTTGTACCAGCGCGGTGAGTGCCCAAGGAAATTGTGGGCCAGAGCGCCGGGCAGGGAGCGGGGCATGAAGATGTTTCCTAATAATTCAAAGACCTGCGCACGGTGCCGTAAGCGGCCTGCAAGATCAAGGAAAGTCAGTCCCGGTTTTGGCAAAAGCGCGGGCTGTGGGGTGCGATATAGTCCGGGACTACTTTCCCTCCCTGCTCAAGGAGCGTCGCCGTGACCGACTACACCGCATTCAAGGTCGAGCTGTCGAACAACATCGCCCACGTCCAGATCAACCGCCCGGAAAAGATCAACGCCATGAGCGCCGCGTTCTGGAGCGAGATCGTCGAGATCTTCCAGTGGATCGACGAGACCGACGCGGTGCGGGTGGTGGTGATCAGCGGCGCCGGCAAGCATTTCTCCTCCGGCATCGACCTGATGCTGCTGGCCTCGGTGGCCAGCGAGCTGGGCAAGGATGTCGGCCGCAACGCCCGCCTGCTGCGGCGCAAGATCCTGCAGATGCAGGCCTCGTTCAATGCCGTGGACAACTGCCGCAAGCCGGTGCTGGCGGCGATCCAGGGCTACTGCATCGGCGGCGCCATCGACCTGGTGGCGGCCTGCGACATGCGCTACGCGGCCGCCGACGCGCAGTTCTCGATCAAGGAAATCGACATGGGCATGGCCGCCGATGTCGGCACTTTGCAACGTCTGCCGCGTATCATCGGCGACGGCCTGCTGCGTGAACTGGCCTACACCGGGCGCAGCATCGACGCGGTGGAAGCGCAGCGCATCGGCCTGGTCAACCGCGTCTACGACGACCATGCCGCGCTGCTCGATGGAGTCTTTGCCATTGCCACCGAAATTGCGGGAAAATCCCCGATTGCCGTGGCCGGCACCAAGGAGATGCTCAGCTACATGCGCGATCACCGGATCGACGACGGGCTGGAGTACATCGCCACCTGGAACGCCGCCATGCTGCAATCCACCGACCTGCGGGTGGCGGTTGCCGCCCACATGAGCAAACAGAAGCCGGAGTTCGCCGACTGAGGTGAATGGCTAAGGATAAGGGAACATGTCAGCGCGCTGGACCACTGCGGTACTGGATACGAATGTGAGCGGCGGCCTTGTGGTCGTGCGCAGCGCCGAAGGATTCATGGTGGACGCCAGCGGCGCGCTGTTCCCCCGCGACTGGTTCAAGCGCCAGGAGCCGGATATCCGCTTCGAGCATGGCATCGGCCATTTCGACGGGCAGCCGGTCTACCTGATCGAGCTGCACGGCAGCCAGGCGCTGCCGGGCTGCAGCTGGCGCGGCCTGCGCCAGTTCATGCTGGAAGGCGACTTCGACACCTACACCATCCTCGGCTATGCCGCGCAGATCTCCACCTGGGCTCGCGAGCACCGTTTCTGCGGCAGTTGCGGCCAGCCGATGCGGCAGATCCACCGGGAGCGGGCGATGTACTGCGAGCCCTGCGACCTGCGCAGCTACCCGCGGATCTCGCCGAGCATGATCGTGCTGATCACCCGCGGTGATGAAATCCTCCTGGCCCGTTCGCCGCGCTTCGTCACCGGGGTCTACAGCACTCTGGCGGGCTTTGCCGAGCCCGGGGAGTCGGCGGAGGATTGCCTGGTGCGCGAAGTGCGCGAGGAAGTGGCGCTGGAGGTACGCAACATCCAGTACGTCGGCAGCCAGTGCTGGCCGTTCCCGCACTCGATGATGCTGGGCTTCCATGCCGAGTACGCCGGTGGCGAGATCGTCATGCAGCCCGACGAGATCGAGGATGCCCAGTGGTTCCGCGTCGACGCGCTGCCGCCTCTGCCCGCCGGGCGCTCCATCGCCCGCTACCTGATCGACCTCTACGTGGCCCGGCGCTTAGGCCTGGCCGAACCAGTGCTGCCACGCTAGGCGCACGGTCAGGGCCAGTACCACGGTGATGAACACCGGCCGGATGAACTTCGCACCGCCACTGATGGCGGTGCGCGCGCCGAAGAAGGCGCCGACCATCAGCGAAGAGCCCATCGCCAGGCCTACCGCCCAATCCACCTGACCCGAGAAGATGAACACCGACAGCGCAGCCGCGTTGCTGACGAAGTTCATGCTGCGCGCCACGCCGCTGGCCTTGACCAGGTCGACGGGGTAGAGCAGCAGGGTGCTGACGGTCCAGAAGGCACCCGTACCCGGGCCGGCGACGCCGTCGTAGAAGCCCAGGGTGAAGCCCTGCGGGGCCTGCCATTTCTTCTTGATCGGGATATTCACGTCCAGCGGCGCCTTGGGCGTGCCGCCGAACAGCAGGTAGATGCCGCAGGCGAAGACGATCACCGGGAGCATCTTGTTCAGCCATTCGGCCGGCAGGTAGTGAGCGATCACTGCGCCGATCAGCGCGCCGATGAAGGTGCCGACCAGGGCATGGCGCCATTGCGCCGGGTGGAACAGCTTGCGCTTGTAGTAGGTAAAGCCTGCGGTGGCCGAGCCGAAGGTGGAGCTGAGCTTGTTGGTGCCCAGCACCAGGTGCGGCGGCATGCCGGCGGTGAGCAGGGCAGGCGTGGTCAGCAGGCCGCCACCGCCGGCGATGGCATCGATGAATCCGGCGACGAAGGCAACTGCGGCGAGAATGGCGAGGGTGGTGAGGTCAACGCTGAGTTCGAAAGGCATGGGGGATTTCTTGTGCGACAGGGGCTGGCGAGAAGGGCTCGCCGGAAGCGGGATATGGTACGCCTGTCGTCGGGTTTTGTGTGGCTCTTGAGGGCCCTATCGCTGGCAAGCTGGCTTGCCAGCGATAGGGCCCTCAAGTTCAGCGGAGAATCAGGACAGGAACCCCCCATCCACATTCAGCGCCACCCCGGTGGTATAGCTGGACGCATCGCTGGCCAGGTACAGCACGGCTCCCGCCATCTCCTTCGGATCCGCCACCCGCTTGAGCGGGATCTGCTGCAGCGCGGTATTCAGGATCGCATCGTTCTTCACCAGCGCCGAGGCGAACCTGGTGTCGGTCAGGCCCGGCAGCAGGGCATTGCAGCGGATGCCGAACGCCGCGCATTCCTTGGCGAAGACCTTGGTCATGTTGATCACCGCAGCCTTGGTCACCGAGTAGATGCCTTGGAACACGCCCGGCGACACGCCATTGATCGAGGCGACGTTGATGATGCTGCCGCCACCGTGCTCGCGCATCAGCTTGCCGGCTTCCACCGACATGAAGAAGTAGCCACGGATGTTCACGTCCACGGTCTTCTGGAACGCACTCAGGTCGGTGTCCAGCACGTTGCAGAACTGCGGGTTGGTCGCGGCGTTGTTGACCAGGATGTCCAGGCGCCCGAACTCCTCGCGGATCCGCGCGAACACCGCGGTGATCTGCTCCATCTCGCCGATATGGCAGGCAATCGCAGTGGCCTTGCCACCGGCGGCGATGATGGCCTCGGCGACCTGCTGGCAACCGTCCAGCTTGCGGCTGGAGACGATCACATGGGCACCCTGCTGCGCCAGCAGGTGGGCGATGGCCTCGCCGATGCCGCGGCTAGCCCCGGAAACGAAGGCGATCTTGCCGTCGAGGTCGAACAGTTGGGTCTTGGACATGGTGGATTCCTTGTTGTCGTTATTCAGAGGGCGGACGCGTCGATGACCTTCAAGCTCATGTGCTCCAGCAGCTTGTTCATGTGGATGAACTGGGCGAAGCGCTTGTCCTGGGTCTGGCCATGGAAGAAGCGGTAGTAGATCTGCTGGACGATCCCGGCCAGGCGGAACAGACCGTAGGTGTAGTAGAAGTCGAAGTTGGCGATCTCGATCCCGGCACGCTCGGCGTAGTAGTCGACGAACTGGCGGCGGGTCAGCATGCCCGGGGCATTGGACGGCTGGCGGCGCATCAGTTGCACGGGGGCCGGGTCGTCTGCCTCGATCCAGTAGGCCAGGGTGTTGCCCAGGTCCATCAGCGGGTCGCCGAGGGTGGTCATCTCCCAGTCCAGCACGCCGATGATGCGCATCGGGTTGTCGGCATCGAGGATGACGTTGTCGAAGCGGTAGTCGTTATGGATGATGCCCGGGCGCGGGTGGTCCGCCGGCATCTTCTCGCGCAGCCAGGCGATCACCGCTTCCCAGCGCGGTGCGTCGGGGGTCAGGGCTTTCTCGTAGCGGCTGGCCCAGCCTTCGATCTGGCGCTGCACGTAGCCTTCGGGCTTGCCCAGGTCGGCGAGGCCGACGGCGTGATAGTCGACCTGGTGCAGTTCCACCAGGCGGTCGATGAAGCTCTTGCACAGCGCTTCGGTGCGCGCGGCGTCGAAGCCCAGCGCCGGCGGCAGGTCGGAGCGCAGGATGATGCCCTTGACCCGTTCCATCACATAGAACTCGCCGCCGATCAGCGATTCGTCGGTGCAATGCACGTAGGCCTTGGGGCAATAGGGGAAGCCGGCGTTGAGCTGGTTGAGGATGCGGAACTCGCGGCCCATGTCATGGGCGGACTTGGCCTTGCTGCCGAATGGCGGGCGACGCAGGACGAAGTCATGTTCCGGGTAGGTCACCAGGTAGGTCAGGTTCGAGGCGCCGCCCGGGAACTGGCTGATGACGGGCGTGCCGCTCAAGCCCGGGATATGCGCCTTCAGGTACGGATCGATCAGGGCGGGATCGAGCTCCTCGCCGGGGCGGACCTGGGTGGACTGATCGGTGAGCGTCATGCTTTTCCCTTATTTTGGTAGCCATGGAACATTGGCTAATCTAATTCTCGCGTCCAGACCTGCCAAGCGCCGTCACGCCTTATTGGCGCGGGTGTTGCCGGTCGATCAACGCACCTGATGCCACGCATTCATCGGGCGAAAAAAAACCGAAGCAGGGGACCGGCTTCGGTTTTTTTCGTCACGGCAGTGTCGCTTACGCCGGGAACAGCTCGCTGAGCTTCATCGACAGCATCATGTCGCCTTCGACGCGCAGCTTGCCGCCCATGAAGGCCTGCATGCCGTCGGTCTCGCCGCTGACGATGCCTTTCAGGGTTTCGCTGTCCAGGACCAGGGTGCAGTTGGCATCGGCGTTTTCGCCTTCCTGGATTTCGCAGGTGCCATCCTTGACGATCAGGGCGTAGTGCTTGTCTTCATCGGTGATGTTGAAACCGAAGACCAGGTCCAGGCCAGCAGCAGCGGCCGGGTTGAACTTGGCTTTCATGGCTTCTACGGCTTTGGCGACATCGCTCATGGTGTTTTCCTTGTTGAGTGGTTTCAGTGACGCAGGGTCGTTATCTGCCGGATTCATCGCCAGGTGACGAGATCCGGCACCCTCAGCAGCCGCACGTGGGCTTGGCTGTTGAAGGAGGCCAGGGTCACCTCGCTGCCGCGGAACTTCAGCTGGCTGAGCGAGGTGTTGATGATCTGCCAGTTCAGCGCGAAGGCCTGGCTGGGGCTGACGCCGGTGATGCGGTGGAGCAGGGCGGCGATGGTCCCGCCCGAGGTGAAGATGGCGATGTTGTCGCCGCCGGCAGCTTGCTCCAGCACCCGGTGCAGGCCGGCGCCGGTGCGCTGGACGAAGGCTGCCCAGCTTTCCAGGCCGTCGCGGTCATGCTGGCCGCCGTGCCAGCGCTGCACGATCAGCGCGAACAGGCGCTGGAACTCGGCGCGGTGCTCGCGGGCGTTGCGCAGGATATTCAGGGCTTCTGGCTCGTCCGGCAGCAGGCCTGGGAGCAGGGCGCGAATCACCGCGTCGGCATCGAATTCGTTGAAGGCGGCGTCGGTGTCCACTGCGGGTACGGCGACACCAGCCTCCTGCATGGCGTGCAGGGTCAGGCGTGCGGTGTCCTGCTGGCGGCGCAGATCACCGGCGACACAGCGGTCGAACTGCACGCCAAGCTGGACCAGGTGTGCACCGAGGGCTTCGCTCTGGCGCATGCCGATCGACGAGAGAACGTCGTAGTCGTCGCAACCGAAGGAGGCCTGGCCATGTCGTATCAGGTAGATGCTGCCCACGTCGTACGCCTGGGTGAGAAGGATTGGGCGAGGTTAGGTTGCCACCGACCCAGTGTCAACGAAAAAACATACAAGCGTTTGAAAAGAGCGTTTGAACTGTTCTGTCAGACATTTCCTATGCTGGCAGGGGCAGGTTACCGTCGGTATGCTTGACTATCGTTTTCGCGCCATGAGGGCGCAGGTCAGTAAGGAGTTATCGTGGAGTTTCTTGCAGAGTACGCAAGCTTTCTCGCCAAAACCGCCACCCTGGTGATCGCCGTACTGGTCGTGCTGTCGGCCATCGCCGGCATGCGCGGCAAGGGCCGGCGCAAGGCCGGCGGGCAGTTGCAGGTCACCCGGCTCAATGAGTTCTACAAGGACCTGCGCGAGCGCCTGGAGTCGGGTTTGCTGGAGAAGCACCAGCTCAAGGCCCTGCGCAAGCAGCAGGCGAAGGAGCAGAAGAAGCTGAAGAAGGCACCGGCGGACGACAAGCCGCGGGTCTTCGTGCTGGATTTCGATGGGGACATCAAGGCCTCGGCCACCGAGAGCCTGCGCCATGAAATCACCGCGCTGCTCAGCCTGGCCACGGCCCGCGACGAGGTGGTGCTGCGCCTGGAGAGCGGCGGCGGCATGGTTCACAGCTATGGCCTGGCTGCCTCGCAGCTGGCGCGCATTCGCCAGGCCGGGGTGCCGCTGACCGTGTGCATCGACAAGGTCGCCGCCAGCGGCGGCTACATGATGGCCTGTATCGGCGAGCGCATTGTCAGTGCGCCGTTCGCCATTCTCGGCTCCATTGGCGTGGTGGCCCAGTTGCCCAACGTCAACCGCCTGCTGAAGAAGCACGATATCGATTTCGAGGTGCTCACCGCTGGCGAGTACAAGCGCACGTTGACCGTGTTTGGCGAGAACACCGAGAAGGGCCGGGAGAAGTTCCAGGAAGACCTGGATGTCACCCACCAGTTGTTCAAGGATTTCGTGTCGCGCTACCGACCGCAGTTGCATATCGACGACGTGGCGACCGGTGAGGTGTGGCTGGGCGTGGCGGCGCTGAACAAGCAACTGGTGGATGAACTGAGGACCAGTGACGAGTACCTCAGTGAGCGGGCGCGGGAGTCGAACCTGTATCACCTGCACTTTGCCGAGCGCAAGAGCCTGCAGGAGCGGGTAGGGCTGGCGGCCAGCGGGGCGGTGGAGAATACCGTGCTGGGGATCTGGAGCAGGATCAGCCGCTGGCGGTGATCTTTAGGGCCTCATCGCTGGCTTGCCAGCGATAGGGCCCTCAAGAACGAAAAAGCCCCGTCAGACTGACGGGGCTTTTTCATTTCAGCGGTCGAACGATCAACGCCGACGGAACAGCGGCAGCGGCTCGTCGGTGGCGGCCTGGTAGGTCACCGAGAAGTCCTTCAGGCTTTCCAGCGCATCTTCCGGGCTTTTGTCGGCACGGATGGCGAAGGCGTCGAAACCGCAACGCGCCAGGTAGAACAGCTGGTCGCGCAGCACGTCGCCGATGGCACGCAGCTCACCGGTGAACTTGTAGCGATCCCGCAGCAGGCGCGCATTGGAGTAGTTGCGCCCGTCGGTGAAGGCCGGGAAGTTCAGAGCGATGACCTGGAAATTGGCGACGTCCTCGCCGATTTCCTCGGCTTCCTCGTCGCTGTCCAGCCACACGCCCAGACCGCCGTCACGGGCTTTCAGGGCATGGGCGTGTTCACGCCACAACTGCAGTGGAACGATGTAGTCGTCGCAGTTGGTCAATTGGTCCAGGGTCACGTCCTTTGGCAGCAGGTGCCAGGTTTCGTCGACGATCTGGTTGTTCTTAATGATTCGCTGCATAGACGCGCTCCTTGAAGGGGTCGATGCCGATACGCTGGTAGGTGTCGATGAAACGCTCGTCTTCGGTACGTTTTTCAACGTAGACGGAGATCAGTTTCTCGATCACGTCCGGCATGGCGTCCTGGGCGAAGGACGGGCCGAGGATCTTGCCGAGGCTGGCATCGCGGCTGGCGCTGCCACCCAGGGAGACCTGGTAGAACTCCTCGCCTTTCTTGTCCACGCCGAGGATGCCGATATGGCCGACGTGGTGGTGACCACAGGCGTTCATGCAGCCCGAGATGTTCAGGTCCAGTTCGCCGATGTCGAACAGGTAGTCCAGATCGTCGAAGCGGCGCTGGATGGATTCGGCGATCGGAATCGACTTGGCGTTGGCCAGCGAGCAGAAATCACCGCCAGGGCAGCAGATGATGTCGGTCAGCAGGCCGATGTTCGGAGTGGCAAAGCCGTGTTCACGCAGTTCCAGCCAGAGGGCGTGCAGTTCGGACTGCTCGACGTCGGCGAGGATGATGTTCTGCTCGTGGGAGGTGCGCAGTTGGCCGAAGCTGTAGCGATCGGCGAGGTCGGCGACCTTGTCCAGTTGCTTGTCGGTCAGGTCGCCCGGAGCGACGCCGGTAGGCTTGAGCGACAGGGTCACGGCCACGTAGCCCGGCTTCTTGTGCGCCAGGGTGTTGCGCACGCGCCAGCGGGCGAAGCCCGGGTGCTGCCGGTCGAGTTCGGCCAGCTGTGCGTCGAGGTTGTCCAGGGCCTTGTAGTCCGGGTCGACGAAGTGCTTGGCAACGCGCTGCACTTCTGCCTCGGTCAGGGTGGTCTGGCCGCCGCGCAGGTAGACCATCTCGGCCTCGACCTTCTCGGCGAAGACTTCAGGGGTGAGGGCCTTGACCAGGATCTTGATCCGCGCCTTGTACTTGTTGTCACGGCGACCGTAACGGTTGTACACGCGCAGGATGGCATCGAGGTAGCTGAGCAGGTCCTGCCACGGCAGGAACTCGTTGATGAAGGCGCCGACCACCGGGGTACGGCCCAGGCCGCCACCTACCAGGACGCGGAAGCCCAGCTCGCCGGCTGCGTTGTGCACCGGCTCCAGGCCGATATCGTGCACCTCGATGGCTGCGCGGTCGCTCTTCGAGCCGTTGATGGCGATCTTGAACTTGCGTGGCAGGTAGGCGAATTCCGGGTGGAAGGTGGTCCACTGGCGGACGATCTTGCACCACGGGCGCGGGTCGATCAGCTCATCGGCAGCGACGCCGGCGAACTGGTCGGTGGTGACGTTGCGCAGGCAGTTGCCGCTGGTCTGGATCGCGTGCATCTGCACGGTGGCCAGCTCGGCAAGGATCTCCGGGATGTCTTCCAGGGCCGGCCAGTTGTACTGGACGTTCTGCCGGGTACTGATATGCGCGTAGCCCTTGTCGTAGTCGCGAGCGATCTTCGCCAGCATGCGGGTCTGGCGCGCGGTCAGCTGGCCATACGGCACGGCGACCCGCAGCATCGGGGCAAAACGTTGGATATAGAGGCCGTTCTGCAGTCGCAGAGGGCGGAATTCTTCTTCGCTCAGCTCTCCGGCCAGATAGCGGCGGGTCTGATCCCGGAACTGCTTGACGCGGTCCTCGATGATCCGCTGATCGTACTCGTCGTATACGTACATAGGGGTCCTGTTCTCAAGCTGCTTGCAGCTAATCGCGCGCACGGCCGCGCACTCCGGATGCGGAGCCGGGGAAAGATAGCAGGTTGCATTTATGCGCAAAAGTGATGTTTTTGCATATGAAAAGAACGATTTGGACTAAGTGAGATTGGCTTGCGTTTGTTCGGCATTTAGGAGCGTCTGGTTATAATCCGCGGTTTTATCCCGCAGGAGCATTAGCACATGCTGAGGGCCTTGACGCTGTGCTTGAGCCTGCCCCTGGCAGCAGGGGCGCAAGCGGCATCGGTGGTGTTTCTCAACCCGGGCTATTCCAACGAAACCTTCTGGGTGGACTACAGCCGCTTCATGCAGGCCGCCGCGAAAGACCTTGGCATGGAACTGAGGGTGCAATACAGCGAGCGTCGTGCCGATCTTGCGCTGCGTCAGGCCCGCGCCCTGTTCGCCAGTCCGCAGCGCCCGGACTACCTGGTGCTGGTCAACGAGCAGTACGTCGCTCCGGAAATCATCCGTCTGTCCCAGGGCAGCGGCGTCAAGCTGTTCCTGGTGAACAACGCGCTGACTCCCGGGCAGACCGAACTGATCGCCTCTCATCCGGAAAGGTACCCGCCGATCCTCGGCACCCTGACTGGCAACGATGAACAGACTGGCTATCAGATGCTCAAGGAACTGCTCGCTGCATTGCCGGACGCGGAGCATGGCCAGCCGATCGAGCTGCTGGCGTTCAATGGCATCAAGACCACTCCGGCCGCACGCTTGCGCGAGCAGGGCCTGCGCCGGGCCCTGGCGGAGCATCCCGAGGTGCGTCTGCGCCAGGTGGCACAGGGCGCCTGGCGAGACGACACGGCATACGCCCAGGCTAAGCAATTGGTCGAGCGCTATCCGCAGGTGCGTCTGGTCTGGGCGGCCAACGACGAAATGGCCTTCGGCGCGATGCGCGCCTTCACAGAGGCGGGTCGCGTCGCAGGCAAGGACGTGCTGTTCGCGGCGATCAACAGTTCGCCGCAAGCCTTGCGTGCGCGGATCGATGGCCGTCTCAGCGTCTTGATGGGCGGTCACTTCTCCCTTGGTGGCTGGGCCATGGTGTTATTGCATGATGATGCGCTGAAACTGCCAATCGCTCGCGGCGACCAGGCCCGCCTGCAGGCACCGGTCCTGCTCTCGATCGACCCCGAGCGTGCGCGGCGGTGGCTTGCGCTAGAGAAGGCGGGTGATTATGGGCTGGATTTCCGTCGTTTCAGCGCCGAGGGGCAGAAGAGCGATTACCGCTATCCGTTCCTCAGCGCGCCTGTCGACTATTGAAAGTCCCTGCTTGAGCAAAGGACATTGCTGAACTTAACTGCTCAGGGTGTGCATTCCCATAACCACTACAAAAGAGGCGATGCAATGGGAAACCCGACCAAAACCGGCAAGACGGACAGCAGTGTGGACGCTTGGGCAATTCTCTGCCTGATCGTGCTCGTGGTCGTGACCGCCGTGTACTGGGTCAGTCACCAGTGATGGATCACCCAGACTGAGCAGCAGTAAACCGTGACCTGAAACGAAAACCGCCCGCGGCATGGACCCCGCGGGCGGTTTTCGTTTCAGCGAGCAGTAAGGTGCATGGCGAGCTGGACCAGGCCATAGAGCACAAGGATGAATACCAGGGTGAAGGCGGTGCCCATGGCGATGAAGTGCGAGGGCTTGCCATGGGTGAAGTCGCGGGCGCGGTTCTTCCCGGACTGCACGCCGAAAGCGGCGGCGAGGACGCTGTGCAGGAGTTGCCAGAAGGTCGGGGGCTTGCCTTGAGGGTCTTCCATGGGCTGGGCTCTCCGGGGATGGTTTGTCCAGAGTCTAGCCTGTGGATTTGATGTTGTTCCTGATGGCCTCATCGCTGGCTTGCCAGCGATGAGGCCATCAGCAGCTACCGAGAAATCAGTTCTCGTACCCGAGGTTAGGCGCCAACCACCGCTCGCTCACCGCCACATCCTGCTGCTTGCGCGCGCTGTAGCTTTCGATCTGGTCCTTCTCCACCTTGCCCACCGCGAAGTACTGCGCCTGCGGATGGGCGAAGTACCAGCCGCTGACCGCCGCCGCCGGGAACATGGCGAAGTGTTCGGTGAGGAACACGCCGCTCGGTCCGGTCTCGCCGATGGCGGTGCCGTCCAGCAGGCGGAACAGGGTTTCCTTCTCGGTGTGGTCCGGGCACGCCGGGTAGCCCGGGGCAGGGCGGATCCCCGAGTACTGCTCTCTGATCAACGCCTCGTTGTCCAGGTGCTCGTCCCTGGCGTAACCCCAGTAATCCTTGCGCACCTGCTCGTGCAGCCATTCCGCGCAGGCCTCGGCCAGGCGGTCGGCGAGGGCTTTGACCATGATCGAGCTGTAGTCGTCGCCCTTGTCCTGGTAGGCCTTGGCCACTTCCTCGGCACCGATGCCGGCGGTGGTGATGAAGCCGCCGACATAGTCGGTGACGCCACTGTCCTTCGGCGCGACGAAGTCGGCCAGCGAGAAATTCGGCTTGTTATCCGGCTTGATGGTCTGCTGGCGCAGGTGGTGCAGGCGCGCCAGCGGCTGGCTGTCGGTGCCGTAGACCTCGATATCGTCGTCCGCCACCTGGTTGGCCGGCCAGAAGCCGAACACGGCGCGGGCGCTGATCAGCTTCTCGTCGATCAGCTTGGCCAGCATCTGCTGCGCATCGGCATACAGTGCGGTGGCCGCTTCACCCACCACTTCATCGGTGAGGATGCGCGGGAACTTGCCGGCCAGGTCCCAGGAAATGAAGAACGGCGTCCAGTCGATGTACTCCGCCAGTACCTTGAGATCGATGTTCTCCAGCACCTTCACACCGGTGAACGACGGCTTGACCGCCTGGTAGCCAGCCCAGTCGTACTGCGGCTTGGCGGCGATGGCCTGGGCGTAGCTCAGGCGCTCGGTGCGGGCGCTGCGATTGGCGGTGCGCTCGCGGACCTCGACGTACTCGGCACGGGTCTTCTCGACGAAGCCTGGCTTGAGCTCCTTCGACAGCAACTGGGTCGCCACGCCCACCGCTCGCGAAGCGTCGGTGACGTAGACCACCGCGTCGTTGCTGTAGCGCGGCTCGATCTTCACCGCGGTGTGCGCCTTGGAGGTGGTGGCGCCACCGATCATCAGCGGCAGGTGGAAGTCCTGGCGCTGCATTTCCCGGGCAACGTGGACCATCTCGTCCAGTGACGGGGTGATCAGGCCGGAGAGGCCGATGATGTCGCATTTCTCTTCGCGGGCGACCTGGAGGATCTTCTCCGCCGGCACCATCACCCCGAGGTCGACGATGTCGTAGCCGTTACAGCCCAGGACCACGCCGACGATGTTCTTGCCGATGTCATGCACGTCGCCTTTCACCGTGGCCATGAGGATCTTGCCCTTGGCTTCCGGTTTGTCGCCTTTTTCCTCTTCGATGAAGGGGATCAGGTGCGCTACGGCCTGTTTCATTACCCGGGCGGACTTCACCACCTGGGGCAGGAACATCTTGCCCGCGCCGAACAGGTCGCCGACCACGTTCATGCCGCTCATCAGCGGGCCCTCGATGACCTCGATC
The DNA here is from genome assembly GCF_059379395.1 of Pseudomonas sp. Con_6. Classification (NCBI taxonomy): domain Bacteria; kingdom Pseudomonadati; phylum Pseudomonadota; class Gammaproteobacteria; order Pseudomonadales; family Pseudomonadaceae; genus Pseudomonas; species Pseudomonas sp. Con_6. The sequence goes on from NZ_CM182011.1 coordinate 3,229,735, forward strand.
GGCCGTGCGCACTGCTGGCGGCATTCCTCGGTGTCCTCGACGATGAAGGCGGTGATGCCCTTGACCAGCGCGTGTTCCAGGCGTTTTTCGACCGGCAGCGAGCGCCATTCTTCGGTTTCCACTTCCTTGGCCGCACCGCCGCCACGGTAGTCGTCGGCGATCGCCAGCAGCGCGTCTGTGCCATCCGGGGTACGGTTGAGCACCACGTCCTCGACCTTCTCGCGCAGCGCGGCCGGGATCTCGTCGTAGATCTCCAGCTGGCCGGCGTTGACGATACCCATGGTCAGGCCGTTCTGGATCGCGTGATAGAGGAAGACCGAGTGGATCGCCTCGCGCACCGGGTTGTTGCCGCGGAACGAGAACGACACGTTGGACACGCCGCCCGACGACAGGGCGTAGGGCAGGTGGTCGCGGATGTAGGCGCAGGCTTCGATGAAGTCCACGGCGTAGTTGTTGTGCTCCTCGATGCCGGTGGCGACGGCGAAGATGTTCGGGTCGAAGATGATGTCTTCCGGCGGGAAGCCCACTTCGTTGACCAGGATGTCGTAGCTGCGCTGGCAGATTTCTTTCTTGCGTGCGGCGGTGTCGGCCTGGCCGACCTCGTCGAAGGCCATCACCACCACGGCGGCGCCGTAGCGCTTGCACAGCTTGGCGTGATGCTTGAAGGACTCGACGCCTTCCTTCATCGAGATCGAGTTGACGATGCCCTTGCCCTGGATGCACTTCAGGCCGGCCTCGATCACTTCCCATTTGGAGGAGTCGATCATGATCGGCACCCGGGAGATGTCCGGCTCACCGGCGATCAGGTTGAGGAAACGGACCATGGCTGCCTGGGAGTCGAGCATCCCTTCGTCCATGTTGATGTCGATCACCTGGGCGCCGGCCTCGACCTGCTGCAGGGCAACTTCCAGGGCCTCGGTGTAGTTTTCCTCGCGGATCAGCCGGGCGAACTTGGCGGAACCGGTGATGTTGGTACGTTCGCCGACGTTGACGAACAGCGAGTTGCGGTCGATGGTGAACGGCTCAAGGCCCGACAGGCGGCAGGCCTTGGGGATATCCGGAATGGCCCGCGGCTTGTACTTGGCCACCGCTTCGGCGATCGCCTGGATATGGCCCGGGGTGGTGCCGCAGCAGCCGCCGATGATGTTGAGGAAACCGCTGGCGGCGAACTCCTCGACCACCACGGCCATTTCTGCCGGGGTCTCGTCGTATTCGCCGAAGGCGTTGGGCAGGCCGGCGTTAGGGTGCGCCGAGACGTGGGTGCCGGCCTTGTTCGACAGTTCTTCCAGGTATGGACGCAGGTCCTTGGCACCGAGGGCGCAGTTCAGGCCGACGGAGATGGGATTGGCGTGGCGCACCGAGTTCCAGAAGGCTTCGGTGGTCTGGCCCGACAGGGTGCGGCCAGAGGCGTCGGTGATGGTCCCGGAGATCATGATCGGCAGTTCGATGCCGTCGTCTTCGAACACCTGCTGCACGGCGAAGATCGCCGCCTTGGCGTTGAGGGTGTCGAAGATGGTCTCGATCAGGATCAGGTCGGCGCCGCCCTCGATCAGGCCGCGGGTGGCCTCGATGTAGTTTTCCACCAGTTCGTCGAAGGTGACGTTGCGGTAGCCAGGGTCGTTGACGTCCGGGGAGATCGAGCAGGTACGGCTGGTCGGGCCGAGCACGCCGGCGACGAAGCGCGGACGGTCCGGGGTTTCCAGGGTCTTGGCGTCGGCCACCTGGCGGGCGATGCGCGCGCCCTCGACGTTGAGCTCGTACACCAGCTCTTCCATGTCGTAGTCGGCCTGGGAGATGCGGGTGGCGTTGAAGGTGTTGGTTTCGAGGATGTCGGCGCCGGCGTCCAGATAGGCCTTTTCGATGGCGGCGATAACGTCCGGGCGGCTCAGCAGGAGCAGGTCGTTGTTGCCCTTCACGTCGCTTGGCCAGTCGGCGAAGCGCGTGCCACGATAGTCGCCTTCCTCCAGACGGTAGCTTTGGATCATAGTACCCATGCCGCCATCTAGAATCAGGATGCGCTCTTTGAGTGCTTGCTGAAGTGCTTGGAAACGAGCGCTGCGGTCAGACATTGGAACTACCTGGGTCAGACAAAGACGAAAGTGGCGGGATGATAACAAAGCTGCGCGCTTTTTAGACGCACAGCACATTTACATGAATTTCATTCATGTTGGCACCGCGGCCCACCAGTAGAATCGTGAAAAGCCTTTTGGAACCAGGACATACGGCACATGGTGCATCGCTTGATTGCCGGCGCCTTCGCTCTGCTCATCAGTAGCGCGGCGCTAGGGCAAGCCCCCCAGAACTCCCCGACGATTTCCTATACCCGGGACATCCAGCCGATCTTCACCGAGAAGTGCGTGGCTTGCCACGCCTGCAACGACGCGGCTTGCCAGCTCAACCTGGGCAGCGCCGAGGGCGCCAGCCGCGGCGCCTCGAAAGTGCCCGTGTACCAGGGCGACCGCAGCCAGGCCGTGACGCCGACCCGCTTGTTCTACGACGCCAGCGGTCCCGCGGCCTGGCAAAAGCTGGGCTTCAGTTCGGTGCTCGATAGCCGCGGCAGCCAGGCCGCGCTGATGGCGCGCATGCTGGAATTGGGGCATGCCAAACCCTTGGTGCCGAACGCGAAGATCCCCGACAACATCGTCCTCGGCCTTAACCGCGAAAACATGTGCCCGCTTCCTGGCGAGTTCGACGCGTATGCCAAGGCTCACCCCCAGGAAGGCATGCCGCTGGCGGTGACCGGCCTGACCGACGCCCAGTACCAGACCCTGCAACGCTGGCTGGCCCAGGGCGCGCCGGTGGAGCAGGATCCGTTACGCCCGAGCGCGAAGGAAGCGGCGCAGATCGCCGATTGGGAAGCGCTGCTCAACCGCCCGGGTTCCACCGAGGCGCTGGTAGGACGCTGGTTGTACGAGCACCTGTTCCTGGCGCACATCTATTTCGTCGGCGGCGAGCCGGGGCATTTCTTCCAGTGGGTGCGCTCGCGCACGCCCAGTGGCCAGCCCATCGACCTGATCGCCACGCGGCGACCCAACGACCCGCCGGGTACCGACTTCTACTACCGCCTGATGCCCGTGCAGGGCGTGATCGTGCACAAGACGCATATCACCTACCCGATGGGCCCGCAGAAGCTCAAGCGGGTCAAGCAATTGTTCTACAGCGGCGACTGGCATGCCGAGACTCTACCGGGCTATGGCCCGCGCCACCGGGCCAACCCGTTCGAGACCTTCGAGGCGATCCCGGCGGTGGCGCGTTACCAGTTCATGCTGGACAACGCCGAGTACTTCGTCCGCACCTTCATTCGCGGCCCCGTGTGCCGGGGCCAGATTGCCACCGACGTGATCCGCGACAACTTCTGGGCGCTGTTCCAGGAGCCGGCCCATGATCGCTATATCACCGACGCGGCCTATCGAGCCCAGGCCACGCCATTGCTGGCCATGCCCGGACAGATCGACGACGTTGGCAGCATTCTCACCTTGTGGCACGCCTATCGTGACAAGCGCAACGAGTACGAAAGCCTGCGCCGCGACACCTACGCCGACCTGCCGCCGCCAAGCTGGTCCACTCTGTGGGCTGGCAACGACAACGCGCTGCTGACCATCTTCCGCCACTTCGACAGCGCCTCGGTGACCAAGGGCCTGATCGGCGACGTGCCGCTGACCATGTGGTTGTTCGACTATCCATTGCTGGAACGCACCTACTATCAACTGGCGGTCAACTTCGACGTGTTCGGCAATGTTTCGCACCAGGCGCAGACACGGCTGTACTTTGACCTGATCCGCAACGGCGCGGAGGTCAACTTCTTGCGCCTGATGCCGGCCAGCAAGCGCGGCGCTGTGTTGAGCAACTGGTACCAGAACAGCGGCAAGGTAAAGATGTGGATGGACTACGAGGAGATCGACACCAGCACGCCGAGCGCACTGAAGCTCGACCTGCACCACCCGGTGCGTGATTTCGGCCTCAAGCTGATCGAGCGCAGCGGCAGCCTGAACGCAGCGCCAGACCCGATCAACCGCTGCACCGGCGCGTATTGCTCGCGTCCGCAGATGAGCGAGGAGTTCCGCGATGTCGAGCAGTCGCTGAGTCGCCTGGCGTCGCGGCCGGCGGCGGGGCTCAAGGTGATCAATCAGTTGCCCGAGGCGACCATGCTGCGCATCGAGGGGCAGGGCGGCAAACGCCAGGTGTACAGCTTGTTGCGCAACCGGGCGCACAGCAACGTGGCTTTCATGCTGGGCGAGGCGTATCGCTACCAGCCGGGGCTGGACACCTTGACGGTGGTGCCCGGGGTGCTGAGCAGCTACCCGAACTTCATGTTCAATGTACCGGCCAGCGATGTGCCGGAATTCGTCGAGGACCTGGAGGCGGCCCGGGACGACAAGGACCGCTTCGAGCGCATTGTCATGCGCTGGGGCGTGCGCCGCAGTCACCCGCAGTTCTGGCAGTATTTCCATGACCTGGACCGCTATATCCAGGAGACCGACCCGGTAGAGGCGGGGGTGCTGGACATGAACCGCTACGAGAACCTCTGAGAAGCGGCTGCAAGTTGCAAGCTACAAGCTGCAAGAAAAAGCAGGCACGCCGGGGTCTGCGCTTTCTTTTGGCTTGAAGCTTGCGGCTTTCTTTTCCCGACTCAATTGCTAGGACTTTGTTCGCCGCCGCGCATGGCGTAAACTGCCGACAAGTCTGTGAGGAAATTCCATGAGCGCCATAACCATTACCGACGCCGCGCACGATTACCTGGCCGATCTGCTGTCCAAGCAGAACACCCCAGGAATCGGTATTCGTGTCTTCATCACCCAACCCGGCACCCAATATGCCGAAACCTGCATTGCCTACTGCAAGCCAGGTGAAGAAAAGCCGGAAGATACCGCGCTGGGCCTGAAGAGCTTTACCGCCTACATCGATGCCGTGAGCGAACCCTTCCTCGACGACGCCGTCGTCGATTACGCCACCGACCGCATGGGCGGCCAGCTGACCATCAAGGCGCCGAACGCCAAGGTGCCGATGGTCAACGACGACAGCCCGATCAACGAGCGGATCAACTACTACCTGCAAACCGAGATCAATCCGGGGCTGGCCAGCCACGGTGGCCAGGTCAGCCTGATCGACGTGGTCGATGATGGTATTGCCGTGCTGCAGTTCGGCGGCGGCTGCCAGGGCTGCGGCCAGGCCGACGTGACCCTGAAGGACGGCATCGAGCGGACCTTGCTCGAACGCATTCCGGAGTTGAAGGGCGTGCGTGACGTGACCGACCACACGCAGAAAGAAAACGCCTACTACTGATCAAGCAGGCGAACAAAAAGCCTGAATGTACCGCGAACCCTGTGGGAGCGGGTTCACCCGCGATTGCTTTAGTGAATTCTCCATCGCAATCGCGGGTGAACCCGCTCCCACATGGTACGTGTCGCCAGGATGGTTTCAGTCAGAAGTCATAGCTCACGCTCGTGTAGTAGAACGCCCCCTGCGCCCCCTCAGGCGATGTGATCGAATACTTCGGCACGCCATACAGTTGAGCCCCTTTCAACTTGTCCGGATGGCTGTCGAACAGGTTGATCGCCCCCACCGACACTTTCAGTCCCAGATCGAAGCGATAGCTCAGGTCCAGGTCCGTCACCCATTGCGGGCTGAAGGTCTGGTCCAGCGCCGGGTTGCTGGCGTTGAGGCTTTTCCACTCGCCGTAGCGACGCTGGGTAACGGTCAGCCCCCAGTTCTCGTAGAGCCAGTTGGCGCTCAGGGTCAGCTTGTTTTCCGGGCTGCCGTGCTCGATCAGGCCCTGGGTCGCCCGGCCGACGATCTGCTCGCCACTGATCCCGCCGACATCGCGCAGATCGGTGATCCGCGTGCGGGTCTTGGCGAAGCCGGCATTCAGGTCCAGCCGGCCATAGGCCGCGAGGTCCAACTGGTACTGGCCGCTCAGCTCGATGCCGTCGGTGCGGGTGTCGGCGATATTGGTGTAGAACGCAGCGCTCTGAATGTTGGCGTAGGGCGTGCCGGCGAAGATCGGCCCGACCACGCTGGACGGCAACTGGTCGGAAAGGGTGATGCGGTTGTCGATATCGATGCGGTAGGCATCGACGCTCAAGGAGGCATTGCTCAACGGCCGCCAGACCAGGCCCAGGGAGTAGTTGGTGGATTCTTCGGGCTTCAGCGCCCGCCCGCCCAGCAGCGCCGCTTCCGGGCTGTCGGCGCGCAGGGTGCGCTGTTGCACCTCGACCCAGTTGCCGCTGCCCGACGGCTGTTCCACCACCTGCACGCTGAACGATGACAGCCCGCTTTGCACCAGCGACGGTGCGCGATAGCCGCTGCTGATGCTGCCGCGTGCAGCGATCTCGGGCGTGAAGTCATAGCGCAGCGACAGCTTGCCGTTGGTGGTGTCACCGAAGTCCGAATAATGCTCGGAGCGCACCGCCAGGCCAGCCTGGAACTTGTCGGTGATCTGGCCTTCCAGGTCCAGGTAGGCGCCGAAGACCTTGCGCTCCAGCTCGGCGGCGTCGACGTTGGTGATGCCCGAGTAGTAGCCGGGTATCCGCCGCCCGGTCACCGGGTCGAGGGTGTTGAACAGCGCGCCGTTCTGCCAGCCAGCGGCCTCGCCAGCGCTCAGGCTGTAGTTTTCCTTGCGCCAGGCCAGGCCGGCGGAAACCGTCAGCGGCTTGGCCAGCAGGTCGGTGGGGAAGTCACGGACCCAGTCCAGGGTCAGGTTGCTCTGCTCGTTCTCGCGCTTGCCGGTGTAGATGTTGTACGGGCTGGCCGTGCCCCAGCTGGGGTTGATCGCGTCACGGTCGGTAGACTCGAGGGTGTCGTTGCCGTAGTTGGCGGCCAGGTCGAACTTGCCCAGTTGCTCGTTCTCGTAACGCAGGCCGCCGGTGACGGCGTAGTCCTCCAGGGCATAGCGGGTGATCGGCAGGCGCCCGTCCGGGTAGCGCGACAGGGCGACGCTGCCGTAGTTGCTGCGCAGGGTGGTGGGTGGGTCGAAGAAGCCCTCGGCGTCGGTGTTCTTGTGCCCGTAGGTGGCGAAACCATAGGCGGTCAGGCCGTCGCCGACGCCGATCTCGCTGTTGGCGACGAAGTTGTACTGGTCGGACACGCCACCCGAGCCCCAGCGCCAGGTGCGGTAGCGGTTGTTCTGCTCGCGCGGCGTGTTCACGCTGGTGTCGCCGGGATAGAAGATGCGGTTGTCCGGGTTGGTATCGCTGGCCGGGTCCTGGTTGCCGGCGTCGAACGACAGGGTGAGGAAGCCGTCGTTGGGCAGGGCGAAGCCCTTCCAGCCGCTGAGCTTGCGTTGCAGGCCATCGCCCTTGTCGTAGCCTCCGAAGCGGTAGCCGATGCTGCCGCCGTCGTCGTTTTCCTTGAGCACGATATTGATCACCCCGGCGATGGCGTCGGAGCCGTACTGCGCGGCAGCGCCATCGCGCAGGATCTCCACCCGCGACACCGCGCTCAGCGGAATCAGGCTCAGGTCCACCGCCGCCGCGCCGCGGCCGTTGGCCAGGCTCTGGCGGGTGACGTTGGCGCTGCTGTGGCGGCGCTTGCCGTTGACCAGCACCAGTACCTGATCCGAGGCCAGGCCTCGCAGCGAGGCGCCCTGGGCGATGGAGCCGGCGAAGGCGCCCTGGGGCGACTGCGGGAAGCTGAACGAGGGCGACAGGGCGGTCAGCGCCCCGGACAGGTCGCGGGCACCGGTTTCTTCAAGGCGCTCGGCACTGAGGACATCCACCGGCGCCGCGCTTTCCAGCGCTGTCACGTCGCTGCGGCGGGTACCGACCACCACCACGGTGTCGAGTTTGTCGCTTTTGGCGCCACTGGCGGCCTCGTCGGCCTGGACGACGGGCACGGCAAGGCTGCCGATGACCAGCGCGATGGCGCCGGCCAAGGGATCAAGACGGAACATGCAAGGCTACTCCTGTAACACGGAAGGGGGCCGGCGCCGCGTGGCGTCGGCTGGCAGGGTCAGAACCGGCTGGTGACGCTCAGACCGACGGTGCGCGGGTCGCCGTAGGTGATCACGTACTGCCCGGCGGTGCCGTTGGGCCGGCCGTGGACCTGGTAGCGGCGGTCGGTGAGGTTGTTGACGAAACCGGTGACACTGAGCTTCTCGTCGGCGCTGAACCAGGTCAGGCGGCTGTTGGCCAGGGTGTAGTGGGGCTGGTTGAGCGGGGCGTCGGCGCTGCTCTGGCGGTCGGCAAGGAAGTATTCCTTGTCGCGGAAACTGACGTCGCCACCGGCCACCAGCTTGCCGGGGATGTCCAGCGGCAGGGTGTAGTCGCCGCCCAGGGATACCACGTAGCGCGGCGAACGGACGAAGCTGTTGCCGCTGTAGTCGGCGGTGACCGCGCCGGTGTTGGGGTTGGTGTTCTTGAAGTCGGTGTACTCGGTATCGAGGAACGACAGCGCCGCGCGCAGGTGCAGGCGATCGGTCGGCTGGCCCTCGATCTCCAGCTCGGCGCCCTTGACCTTGCCCTTGGCACCGTTGGTCAGGGCAGTGGTGAGGATGCCGCTGTTGACCGTCAGCAGGTTCACCTGGATGTCCTGGTAGTCGTAGTAGAAGACGTTGGCGTTGACCGTCAGGCGATGGTCGAACCACTCCGACTTCAGGCCCAGTTCATAGGCATCCAGTTCTTCCGGATCGACCGTGGTCAGCTGCGCCAGGCTGGTGGACAGGCCGGTGTTGAAGCCGCCAGAACGGAAGCCGTGGGCGTAGCGGAAGAACACCCGCAGGTTGTCGTTGATGCGGTATTCCGGGGTCAGGTCGTAGGTCCAGGCGTCCCAGCGCTTGCTCTCCTCGCGGCTGCCGTTGCTGCCGGCGGCGGTCAGCGGGATCAGCGGGCCCTTGGCGGTGGCGCGGGTCAGCTGGGTGAGGTCGAGGTCGATGTCCTTCTTCTCGGTGGTCCAGCGCAGGCCGCCGGTGACCGTCAGGTTGTCGGTGAAGTCGTAGGCCAGGTTGCCGAACAGCGCATAGCTGTCGGTGCGGTGGGTGTAGTCGAGGTTGCGGTAGTCCACGGTGCCGCCGGTCTGGTTGGAACCGGTGCCGTTGGGCGTCGGGCCCGGGATGATGCTGCGCACCGAACTGTTGTCCAGGGTCTCGTGGAAGTAGTGGGTGCCGAGCATCCAGCGCAGGGTTTCCTGCTGCGACGAGGCCAGGCGGAATTCCTGGGAGTACTGGTCGTAGGTGGCGTCGCTGTCGCTGGCGCCGTTGACTTCGTACGGAGTGTAGTCGGCGTCGGTCAGCGACTGGTTGCGGATATGGTCGTAGGCGGTGATCGAGGTCAGGGTGTAGTCGCCGAGGTTCCAGTTCAGGGTCAGCGAGGTGCCGCTGTGGTCCAGCTTGTAGTCCTCGTCGGTGTTCAGCTCGATCTTGCGCCCGTGCGGACGCTCGTAGCCGACGTTGTAGTAGCGGCCCAGGGTCAGGGAGCCGCTGCTGCCGTCGCCCTTGAACTCGCGGCCGTGGATCTTCAGCAGGGCTTCCAGGTCTTCGTTGACCTTGGCCAGGAACTGCACGCGCACGGCCTTCTTGTTGACGTCGCCGTAGGTCTGGTCGTTGGTCAGGTTGTGGGTGAAACCGTCCCGTTCCTCGGAGTACAGCGACACCCGGCCGGCCAGGCGGTCGTCCACCAGCGAGCCGCCGATGGCGCCATTGAGGATGCGCTCGTTCTTGCTGCCGAAGCCGATGGTGCCGTAGCCGTCGGTGTCGAAGGTCGGCTTTTTCGAGATCACGTTGACCGCGCCGGCGGTGGTGTTCTTGCCATACAGGGTGCCTTGCGGGCCGCGCAGGATCTCGATGCGTTCCAGGTCGAACAGTGGGCCGCCGCCGGCCACCGGGGCGTTGAGGTAGACGTCGTCGGCGTAGATGCCCACCGGGTAGACCGTGGCCGCGCCGGTGTCGCCGGTGCCGAGGCCGCGGATGTACCAGCGCGGGCGGCCGTCACCGTCGGGGTTCTTGGCCGAGGCGTTGGGAATGAAGGTGGTGATGTCGCCCATGGCGCGCACGCCGTCGGCGGTGATGTTGGTGCCTTGTACGGCAGAGACGGCTACAGGGACTTCCTGCAGGGTTTCCTCGCGGTGCTGGGCCGTGACCGTGACGGTCTTCAGGGCCGGCGTGGCGGTGTCTTCGTCGGCGGCGTGGGTGGGGCCGGCGAGCAGCAGGCTGAGGCCGATACCCTTGGCGATTGGATTGAGTTTGAACATGGTTGCTCCTCCCCGAGCAGTGCTGATGCAAAGGGTAGAGCAGGGTTTGTGCCATGTTTTCAAGCTGTTGATTTATATGAATAAATCAGGATTTTTGCAGCCGCTGTGCTAGTTGCGCAGCAAGTGGATGGTGAATGCTTGCTGCTACAGCAGCAGGTCACAAGCACAGCGGTCTGCGTCAGCCTTCTTTTTTGACGACGAGGGTCAGGATGTCATAGCTGGCCACCAGCTCCCCAAGCTGGTTGGTCACCTCCACATCCCAGGCCACCACCCCTTGTGGAATGCCCTGCGGGCTCTTCTTGCCCTGGTCGATCTTGCGCTTGCAGGTCAGTCGCGCCTGGATGGTGTCGCCGATCCCCACCGGGTTGATGAAGCGCAGGGTGTCCAGGCCATAGTTGGCCAGTACCGGCCCCGGTGCGGGGCTGACGAACAGCCCGGCCGCCGCCGACAGCACGAAGTACCCATGGGCGATACGCTTGCCGAACTGCGACTCCCGCGCCGCGATCTCGTCGAAGTGCATGTAGAAGTGATCCCCGGACAGGCAACCGAAGTTCACCAGGTCCGCCTCGGTCACCGTGCGGCGGTGGGTCAGCAGCGATTCGCCGATGCGCAGGTCCTCGAAGTGGCGGCGGAACGGGTGTACTTCGGTTTCGATCACCTCGGCGCCACGCACGTACTCGCCCGTCACTGCCATCAGCATGCTCGGCGAACCCTGTACCGCAGCGCGCTGCAGGTAGTGCTTCACTGCACGCAGCCCGCCCAGCTCTTCACCACCCCCGGCACGACCCGGACCACCATGCTTGAGTTGCGGCAACGGCGAACCATGACCGGTGGATTCGACAGCCGCCTCGGCATCCAGCACCAGCAGCCGACCATGCCACGCTGCCGCCACCGGGATTGCCTTGGCCGCCACGGCGCGATCGGCCGTGACCAGGCTCGCCACCAGGCTACCCTTGCCACGGGCGGCGAGCACCAGTGCTTCATCCAGGTCGTCATAGGTCATCAGCGTGCTGACCGGCCCGAACGCCTCGATATCGTGGGCACCGCCTTCGGCATGGGCATCCCGCGCCAGGAGCAGGGTCGGGGCGAAGAAGGCGCCATTGGCCACGCCCTCGCCACGGGGTTCGAAGCCATCGCTGGCGCCGAACAGCTGGTCGCAACTGCGCAGCAACTGTTCGACACGTTCGCCGACATCCGCCTGCTGCGCATGGGAAGCCAGGGCGCCCATGCGCACGCCTTCCACCGACGGATCACCCACCACCACCTTGCTCAGGCGATCCCGCAGGCGGGTCGCCACTGCATCCAGGTGCCGCGCCGGAACGATCGCCCGGCGGATCGCCGTGCATTTCTGTCCGGCCTTGGTAGTCATCTCCCGTGCCACTTCCTTGATGTACAGCTCGAATTCCTCGCTGTCCGGGCTCACGTCCGGGCCGAGGATCGAGCAGTTCAGCGAGTCGGCCTCGGCGGTGAAGGGCACGGAGTTGCGGATCAGGTTGGGGGTGACCCGCAGTTTCGCCGCCGTGTCGGCCGAGCCGGTGAAGGTCACCAGGTCCTGGCCGTCGAGGCGTTCCAGCAGGTCGCCGGTGCTGCCGATCACCAGTTGCAGCGCGCCCGCCGGCAACAGGCCGGACTCGTCCATCATGCGCACCACGGCCTCGGTCAGGTAGCTGGTGGCGGTGGCCGGCTTGACGATGCAGGGCATGCCGGCGAGGAAGGTCGGCGCGAACTTCTCCAGCATCCCCCAGATCGGGAAGTTGAAGGCGTTGATATGCACCGCCACCCCGGCCCGTGGCACCAGGATATGGCTGCCGGCGAAACGGCCCTGCTTGCCCAGCGGGATCGCCGGGCCTTCGTGCACCAGGTTGCCCGACGGCAGTTCGCGGGCGCCGATGCCGGCATAGGAGAACAGCGTGGCATTGCCGCCCTCGATATCGATCCAGCTGTCGGCGCGGGTGGCGCCGCTGTGGTGGGACAGGGCGTAGAGCTGCTCCTTGCGCTCGGCGAGGTACAGGGCCAGGGCCTTGAGTCGCGCCGCGCGCTGCTGGAAGTCCATGGCCATCAGCGCCGCACGACCCTGCAGGCGGCCGTGGTCGAGGGCTTCGGCGAAGTCCAGGCGCTCTTCGTGGGAATGAGCCAGGACATGCCCGTCAAGGGCGCTGCGCAGGGACTGGGCGCCGTGCTGGCCGATCCAGCGACCGGCGATGAAGCTTTGCAAGGTAGGGGCAGCAGACATCGTGTGTCCTCCGATTCTTGTAGGGGGCGCTGTTACCACAGCGCCAGGGTGTAGCCGACGATCAGGCGGTTCTCGTCCAGGGCATTGGTCAGGCCGTTGCCGGAGCGGAAGGTGACGTTGCGCCAGCGCAGGCTGACGTTCTTCAGCGGGCCGCTCTGGATCACGTAGGCGAGGTCGGTGTCGCGTTCGCGCTCGCGGCCGTTGTCGATGCCGGCGGCCTTGGCGTGGCGGCCGTCGGTGTAGCGGGTCATGAACGTCAGGCCGGGGATGCCGAGGGCGGCGAAGTCGTAGTCGTAGCGTGCCTGCCAGGAATCCAGGCCGGCGCGGGTGAAGGTGTTGTAGGTGACCAGGTTGACCGTGTACGGGTCGCCGCCGTTGAGGAACGGGAAGGCGCTGTCACCGGACATCTGCTGGAAGGTGCCGCTGAATTTATGCGCACCCATGGACAGGGTGAACATGCCGTTGAAGTTGCGGTTGTCGATGCGTCCGGCGCGCTCGGCGCCGTCGCCGCGGCTGTCGAACCAGCGCAGGTCGCTGCGCAGGCTCAGGCTTTCGCCCAGGGGCAGGGTGTGGACCAGGCCGACGTACTGCTGGCGGTAGATGTCCTGCAGCTTGGCGTAGTAGTAGCTGACGCTGAGCTGAGGGTTGAAGGCGTAGCTGCCGCCGCCGAAGTCGAAGTGGTCGCTGCTGGCCGCGCCGTAGCCGATATCGTCGTTGCTCGACGAATCCCGCAGGTTGGCCTTGGTCAGGCGCCCGCCGTTGAAGGTCAGGCCGTCGATGTCCTGGCTGGTCAGCAGGCCGCCCTGGAAGGTCGAGGCCAGCAGGCGGGTGTCGTTGTAGGTGACCACCGGCAGCAGCGGCTGCAGGGTACCGAGGCGCAGCACGCTTTTGGACAGGCGCACCTTGGCGGTCACCCCCAGCTCGCTGTAGTCGTCCGCCGGCTCCAGGCTGTTGCGGCCATAGGGCAGCAGGCCGGTGTTGCGCCGGTCGCGGCTGGAGTCGAGCTTGATGCCCAACTGGCCCATGGCATCGACGCCGAAGCCGAGGGTGCCGTCGGTGAAGCCGGACTCCAGCTTGGCGGTAAAGCCCTGGGCCCATTCCTCGGCCTTGGACTGCGGCGCGTTGTCCTGGCGGAAGTCGCGGTTGATGTAGTGGTTGCGCAGTTCGATCTTCGCGTGGCTGTCCTCGATGAAGCCGGCCATGGCCGGGGCGCAAGCGAGGGGCAGGGTGAGCCCGGCGAGAAGGCGAATGGGGTTCATTGTTGTTATTCCCGAGTCGTCGTTGTGATTAGTGTTTGCTGGCGCCGGCAGCGCCGATGCCGGTCATGGAGCGGATGAACTGGGCGAGATAACGGCCGCGTTCCTCGCTGGCCTGGGCCGAGCGGTCGGTGACCGAGAAGACCCAGGCACTGAAGAAGGCCACGCTCATGGAGAACAGCGCCGGGTTGCTGTAGGGGAACAGCGCCTTGTCGTGGTGCAGGACGTTGACCCAGACCACCGGGCTCAGCACCAGCAGGATCACCGCCGACACCAGCCCGCCCAGGCTGCCGGCCACGGCGCCACGGGTGGTCAGGCCTTTCCAGAACATCGAGAGGAACAGCACCGGGAAATTGACCGAGGCGGCGATGGCCAGCACCAGTCCGGACAGGAAGGCGATGTTCTGCGACTCGAAGAGCAGGCCGAGGATGATCGCCAGTACGCCGATCACCAGGGTGGCGATGCGCGATACCCGTACTTCTTCCTGTTCGCTGGCCTGGCCCTTGCGCACCACGCAGGCATACAGGTCATGGGATACCGCCGAGGCACCGGACAGGGCCAGGCCGGCGACCACGGCGAGGATGGTGGCGAAGGCCACGGCCGAGATGAAGCCGAGGAACAGGTTGCCGCCCACGGCTTGCGCCAGGTGCACCGCGACCATGTTGCCGCCGCCGATGATCGCGCCGCTGGCGTCGCGGTAGGCAGGTTCGGTGCCGACCATGACGATGGCGCCGAAGCCGATGACGATCAGCAGCAGGTAGAAGTAGCCGATGAAGCCGGTGGCGTAGAACACCGACTTGCGCGCTTCCTTGGCGTCGCTGACAGTGAAGAAGCGCATGAGGATATGAGGCAGGCCGGCGGTGCCGAACATCATGCCCAGGCCCAGGGATATCGCGTCCACCGGGTTCGACAGCAGGCCGCCCGGGGCCATGATCGCGGTGCCCTTGGCATGGACGGCGGCGGCGCTGGCGAACATCGCCTCGGTGCTGAAGCCGAAGTGCTTGAGCACCATGAAGGCCATGAAGGTGGTGCCGGAGAGCAGCATCACCGCCTTGATGATCTGCACCCAGGTGGTGGCGAGCATGCCGCCGAAGGTGACGTAGAACACCATCAGCACGCCCACCAGGATCACCGCGTACAGGTAGCTGATGCCGAACAGCAGTTCGATCAGCTTGCCGGCGCCGACCATCTGCGCGACCAGGTAGAGCAGGGCCACGGTCAGGGTGCCGAACGCCGAGGTCAGGCGCACCGGGGTCTGCGACAGGCGATAGGAGACCACGTCGGCGAAGGTGTACTTGCCCAGGTTGCGCAGGCGCTCGGCGATCAGGAACAGGATGATCGGCCAGCCGGCCAGTACGCCGAGGGCGTAGAGCAGGCCGTCGTAGCCGTTGAGGAACATCATCGCCGAGATACCGAGGAAGGAAGCGGCACTGATCATGTCGCCGGCGATGGCGAGGCCGTTCTGCATCCCGGTGAGGCCGCCGCCGGCAGTGTAGAAGTCGGCGGCGGAGCGGGTGCGCAGGGCAGCCCAGCGGGTCACGCCGAGGGTGAACAGCACGAACAGCAGGAACATGCCGATGGCGGTCCAGTTCATTGTGCGCACTCCTGCTTGACCTTGTCGTTGAGCGGATCGAGGACGTTGTTGGCGCGGTACACGTAGATGCCGGTCAGTCCGAAGGACACCAGCACGATCAGCACGCCCACCAGCATGCCGACGGTGGTGACGCCGCCACTGAGGGACTGGCCCAGGGTGCTGGGGGAGAAGGCCACGAGCAGGACGAAGCCGTAGTAGATCACCAGCATGGCGGCGGTGAGGCTGCCGTTGAGGCGTCGCTTGCGCTGCACCAGTTGCTGGAAGTCGGGGTGGTTCTGGATGGATTCGATATGACTGGGGGTCATGGGTGTGCGCTCTCTTGATCTTGTTGTAGTTGTTGTGTCGTTCACGCTTGGAGTGTTGCTGTGTTCTTTCGGGCCCTATCGCTGGCTTGCCAGCGATAGGGCCGGTCCTGCCTCAGAGCTGATCGAAGTCCAGCACCACCCGCTCGCTCACCGGGTAGCTCTGGCACGACAGCACATACCCGGCTGCCACCTCGTAGTCCTCCAGGGCATGGTTGCTGTCCATCTCCACCTCGCCCTCGATCACCTTGCACTTGCAGGTCGAGCACACCCCGGCCTTGCACGAATAAGGCAGCTCGGCACCGATGGCGTTGCCGGCATCCAGCACGCTCTGGCTGTTGCGTGGCAGTTCGAAGGACAGGGCGCGACCATCGCTGATCACGGTGACCTGGCTCACCGCCGCATCCACCTGCCGCGCCGCCTCGCGGGCCTGGCGCCGGGCTTCGTTGCCGGCGGCGGCGAACAGTTCGAAATGGATGCGCCCGGCGTCCATGCCGCGAGCCTTCAGGGCATCGCGCACGGTCTCGGTCATTTCCTGCGGGCCGCAGATGAACGCGGCCTCCAGGCCCGCCACATCGACCCAGCGGCCGAACAGGCGCTCGCACTTGTCGGCGTCGATGCGGCCGTTGTACAGGTCGATGTCCTGCTGCTCGCGGCTGAACACGAAGATCAGGTTGAGGCGCTGCAGGTAGCGGTTCTTCAGGTCTTCCAGCTGCTCGCGAAACAACGCCGAACCACTGGCGCGGTTGCCGTAGAGCAGGGTGAAGCGGCTGTCCGGTTCGGCTTCCAGGGTGGTCTTGACGATGGACAGGATCGGCGTGATGCCGCTGCCGGCCGCCACCGCCAGGTAATGACCTTGGCGTGCCGGATCGAGGGGCACGTGGAAGCTGCCGGACGGTGGCATCACGTCGAGCACGTCACCGGCGTTCAGCACCTCGTTGGCGAAGGCGGAGAAGCGCCCGCCGGCGACCTTCTTCACCGCCACCCGCAGCTCACCGTCGTTGATCCCGGTGCAGATCGAGTAGGAGCGGCGCACTTCCTCGTTGTCCAGTTGGGTACGCAGGACCAGGTACTGGCCCTGGGTAAAGCGGAAGGTCTCGCCCAGCTCGTGTGGCACATCGAACAGGATCGACACGGCATCGCGGGTCTCGCTGCGCACTTGCTTGACGGTCAGGCTATGGAACTGGCTCATGGGGAAGTCTCCAGCAAGCGCTCAGATGCACTTGAAATAATCGAAGGGCTCGCGGCAATCGAGGCAGCGGTAAAGGGCCTTGCAGGCGGTGGAACCGAACTCGCTGAGCAACTCGGTGTGCACGCTGCCGCACTGCGGGCAGGCGATCTGGCCCGATTCACCCAGCAGGCTGCGCTTGCTCGCACTGCCCACCGGCGCGGCGATGCCATAGGCACGCAGGCGCTCGCGGCCGCCGGCGCTGATCCAGTCGGTGGTCCAGGCCGGGCTCAGTTGCCGGGTCAGCATCGGCGCGGCAAAACCGGCCCGTTCCAGGGCCTGGCGGATGTCCTGCTCGATCACCTCGGTGGCCGGGCAGCCGGAGTAGGTGGGAGTGACCACCACCCGCAGGTGGCCGCCGTTCCAGTCCAGGTCGCGGACGATACCGAGGTCGACCACGCTGACCACCGGCACTTCCGGGTCCATCACCTGTTCCAGCACCGTCCACGCCTGGCTCAGGTCATCGGCCCGGGGCGCGCGGGCGCCGCGGTCGCTGGCGATCAGCTCACCAGGTTGCATCGGGATAGGCTCGCGGCAGGCACTGCATTTCCGCCAGCAGCAGGCCCAGGTGCTCGCTGTGCAGGCCCTGGCGACCGCTGAGGTAGAAGTGGCTGGCCGGTTGTGGCACCGGCAGGGTGGCGCGCTCGAAGGTCTCCTCGACCTGGCGCTGCCAGGCCAGCGCCACCTGCTCCGGATTGCCGATGATCCCGGCCTGGAACAGGCGCTGCTCGACCGCGTCGGCATCCACCAGCTCGACGGTGAAGCGCCACACCTGGGGCAGGGCGGCCATCATGCGCTGGCGGCTTTCTTCGGTGCCGTCGCCCAGGCGCTCGACCCACTCGCCGGAGCGGCGCAGGTGATAGGTGACTTCCTTCAGCGCCTTGGCCGCGATGCCCTGGATGCGTTCGTCGCTGGAGTGGCTGAGGCCCTGCAGCACGGCGAAATGCCAGGCGTCGTAGAAGAACTGCTTGATGATGGTCACCGCATAGTCGCCGTTGGGTTGCTCCACCAGCAGCAGGTTGCGGTAGGCGCGCTCGTCGCGGCGGAACGCCAGGTGATCGGCATCGCGGCCGTCGGCGCCCAGCTCGGCGGCATATTCCAGCCAGTTGCGCGCCTGGCCGACCAGGTCGAGGCCGACGTTCATCAGCGCCAGTTCTTCTTCCAGCGCCGGGGCGCGGCCGCACCACTGGCACAGGCGCTGGGCCTGGATCATGGCGCTGTCGCCCAGGCGCAACAGGTACTGGATCAGGTCGCCGTTCTCAGGAGCGCTCATCACATGTGCCCCACTTCGGCCGGCAGCTCGTAGAAGCTGGCGTGGCGGTAGATCTTGTCTTCGGAGGGGGCGAACAGCGGGTCCTTGTCGTCCGGCGACGAGGCGGTGATCAGCGCCGACGGCACCACCCACAGGCTCACGCCCTCGTTGCGCCGGGTGTACAGCTCGCGGGCGTTTTCGATGGCCATGGCGGCGTCGGCGGCATGCACGCTGCCGACATGCTTGTGGTTGAGGCCGTGCTTGCTGCGCACGAATACTTCGAACAGGGTCCATTCGGACATGGCGGTATCTCCGGTCAGGCGACGCTCAGGCGGCGTTCTTGTTGGCTTTCTTGCGGGCGTGGGCGACGGCGGCCGCGCGTACCCAGGCACCGTCCTCGATGGCCTGGCGGCGGGTGGCGACCCGCTCCAGGTTGCACGGGCCGTTGCCCTTGAGCACTTCGTAGAACTCGTCCCACTGGATCGCGCCGAAGTCATAGTGGCCGCGCTCGGCGTTCCACTTCAGATCCGGGTCGGGGGCGGTGCAGCCCAGCAGCTCGAGCTGCGGCACGGTCTGGTCGATGAAGCGCTGGCGCAGCTCGTCGTTGCTCTGGCGCTTGATCTTCCAGGCCATGGACTGGGCGCTGTTGGGCGAGTGTTCGTCGCTGGGGCCGAACATCATCAGTGATGGCCACCACAGGCGATTGATGGCGTCCTGGACCATGTCCTTCTGCGCCTGGGTGCCCTCGCGCATCATAGTCAGGAGGATTTCGTAGCCCTGGCGCTGGTGGAAGCTCTCTTCCTTGCAGATGCGGATCATCGCCCGCGAGTAGGGGCCGTAGCTGGTGCGTTGCAGCACCACCTGGTTGACGATCGCCGCGCCATCTACCAGCCAGCCCACCGCGCCGACATCGGCCCAGCTCAGGGTCGGGTAGTTGAAGATGCTGGAATATTTTGCTTTTCCGCTATGCAGTTTTTCAATTTCCGTATCGCGATCGGCGCCCAAGGTTTCCATGGCGCTGTACAGGTACAGACCGTGCCCGGCCTCATCCTGGATCTTCGCCATCAGTTGCAGCTTGCGCTTGAGCGACGGGGCGCGGGTGACCCAGTTGCCTTCCGGCAGCATGCCGACGATCTCGGAGTGGGCATGTTGGGAAATCTGCCGGATCAGCGTCTGGCGATAGGCATCCGGCATCCAGTTCTTGGCTTCGATCTTGATCTCGGCATCGATCCGCTCCTGGAAGGCGCGTTCCTGCTCGGACATCTCTTCGAGGGTCTTCAGGCGCTTGACGCCGGTTTCGACCAGTTGTGCGTACATGTGAGTCTCCCGCCTTTTTGTCGTGGGGGCTTGGGCGTGGAGACAGTTATAAGTGATACAAAATCAAATATCAAACACAAAAATTGGTGTCGTGATTGGTTTTTGTATCGGATTGCGGGTTTACGCGGGGGACTTGTTTTATGTACTAAAAGCAACCTACTGTTGGTACATAGTGCTTTCAGCCAATCCGCAGGAGTCAGCCATGCATGCCTTGATCGTCGTTGCCCATCCGGATCCCCGGTCCCTGACCCATCGCGTCGCCCTCGAACTGACGCAGGGCATTGGCGCGGACCACAGTTTCGAGATCGCCGACCTTGCCGCCGAAGGCTTCGACCCGCGCTACAACCCCGACGACCTGGCGCTGTTCCGCGAGCGGGCGGTGGTGCCGGCGGATGTGCTGGCCGAGCAGGTGCGTATCGATCGTGCCGACGCCCTGGTGCTGGTCTATCCGGTGTACTGGTGGTCGTTCCCGGCGTTGCTCAAGGGCTGGATCGATCGGGTCTTCAGTGGCGGCTGGGCCTACGACGAGCAGGAGCGCGGGCTGTTGCAGCGGCTGCCGGTGCATCTGGTGGCGCTGGGTGGTGCCGGGCCGCGAACCTATGACAAGCACGGCTATGGCGTGGCCATGCATACCCAGATCGAGCACGGAATCTTTGCCTACTGCGGCGCGCGGGTGGCATCCTCGGCGCTTTTGACCCAGGCGGACGAAGCGTTTCCGCAGGGGCATTTCGAGGCGGCGCGGCGTATTGGCCGCGAGTTGTTCAGTCACAGGAGTTGAAACATGGTCGACACCCGCAAGCGCCTGACCCGCGAGCAGCGTCTTGAGCAGTTGCTGGAGGTTTCCCGGCAACTGATTGCCGAGGAGGGCACCGATGCCCTGAGTCTCGGGCGCCTGGCGGAGGCGGCGGGGATTACCAAGCCTACGGTGTATGACCATTTCGGGACGCGGGAGGGTTTGCTGACGGCGTTGTACCGGGATTTCGAGACGCGGCAGAACCTGCTGATCGATGCGGCGATGGCGGCGGGCGAGGCCAGTCTGGAAGGCAAGGCGCGGGCGATTGCCGATAGTTATGTCGAGTGCGTGCTGGCCGAAGGGAGGGAGATTCCCGGGGTGCTGGCGGCGCTGGAAGGCTCGCCGGAACTGGCGCGGTTGAAGCGGGAGTGTCAGTTGGAGTTTCTCGGTAAATGTCGGGGCGTGCTTGGGCCGTTTGCCGGGGAGCTGTCGACGGCGGGGCTATGGGGAATGCTTGGGGCGGCGGATGCCCTGTCCGGCGCGGCGGTGGCCGGGGAGATATCCCTGGAGCAGGGGCGTGAAGAGCTGTTCCAAGTGATTGTCAGCCTGGCTTCGCGTAGTCAGCAGTAGACCGCAGACCCTGTGGGAGCGGGTTCACCCGCGATTGTGGCAGTGAATCCACCACCGCAATCGCGGGTGAGCCCGCTCCCACAGGAGTCCAGAGTCAGTCTCTGGATTGAGTCAGGCTGTCTGCTTGCGCTTGTCATACACATGACAAGCCTTCCCCTCCGATCTCTTGATCGAATACGCCGGCTGCAACACGATCCGCGAACTGATGCCGATATGGGTCTTGATATGCCGGCTCAGTTCCGCGCACACCTCTTTCTGCTGCGCCTCGCCAAAATGCTGGTGCTCGCCGCGCAACTCCACATGGATATCGATGCTGTCCAGGTTGCCGTTGCGATACAGGTGAATCTCGTAGCACTCGGCAAGCTGCTTGACCTTGAGCACCTGCTCCTCGACCTGGGTCGGGAACACATTGACCCCACGGATGATCAGCATGTCGTCGCTGCGCCCGGTGATCTTGTCGATGCGCCGCATCGGCCGCGCCGTCCCCGGCAGCAGGCGGGTCAGGTCGCGGGTGCGGTAGCGCACCATCGGCAGGGCTTCCTTGCTCAGGGTGGTGAATACCAGCTCGCCCAGCTCGCCATCCGGCAGCACCTCGCCAGTCACCGGGTCGATGATCTCCGGATAGAAATGGTCCTCCCACACCGTCGGCCCGTCGCGGCTCTCGGCACATTCCATGGCCACCCCCGGCCCCATGATCTCCGAGAGGCCGTAGATGTCCAGCGCACTGATACCCATGCGCGCCTCGATCGACGCGCGCAGCTCCGGGGTCCACGGCTCGGCACCGAAGATGCCCAGGCGCAGGGCCAGCTGGTGTGGGTCGATGCCCTGGCGCTCGATTTCGTCGGCCAGGTTGAGCATGTACGACGGCGTGACCATGATGATGTCCGGCTGGAAATCGCGGATCAGTTGCACCTGCTTCTCGGTCTGCCCGCCGGACATGGGGATCACCGTGCAACCCAGGCGCTCGGCGCCGTAGTGCGCGCCCAAACCGCCAGTGAACAGGCCGTAGCCATAGGAAACGTGGACCTTGTCACCCTTGCGTCCGCCAGCGGCGCGGATCGAGCGGGCCACCAGGTCGGCCCAGGTGTCGATGTCCTTCTGCGTGTAGCCGACCACCGTCGGCTTGCCGGTGGTGCCGCTGGAGGCGTGCAGGCGCACGATCTCGTGCTGCGGCACGGCGAACAGGCCGAAGGGGTAGTTGTCGCGCAGGTCGTTTTTCACGGTGAAGGGGAACTTCGCCAGGTCGTCCAGGCTGTTCAGGTCCGACGGGTGTACCCCCAGTTCCTCGAAGCGCTGGCGGTACATCGGCACGTTGTGGTACGCGTGGTCCAGGCTCCAGCGCAGGCGTTGCAACTGGTGGGCGCGCAGTTCGTCGACGCTGGCGGTTTCCATCGGGTCGAGCACGGAGGCGGGGGACATCTGCATGTTCATGGATTCACTCTGCATGTTGTTCTTGTGAGTGCATGGCGCCAAGCATAACCCGGCGCCCGGGAGCGTTCTGTATTCAGTCGTCGAGACGTTCGATCACCATGGCCAGGCCCTGGCCGACGCCGATGCACAGGGTGCACAGGGCATAGCGGCCCTGGCGGCGTTCCAGTTCGTGCAGGGCGGTGGTGACCAGGCGCGCGCCGCTCATGCCCAGCGGGTGGCCGAGGGCGATAGCGCCGCCGTTGGGGTTGACCCGTGGATCGTCGTCGGCCACGCCAAGTTCGCGCAGTACGGCCAGGCCCTGGGCGGCGAAGGCTTCGTTGAGCTCGATGACGTCCATGTCGGCCAGGGACAGGCCGGTCAGTTCCAGCACCTTGCGCGTCGCCGGCACCGGACCAATGCCCATGATCCGTGGTTCCACCCCGGCGCTGCTCATGGCCACGACCCGGCCACGGGCCTTGAGGCCATAGCGCGCGGCCACCTTGCGGCTGGCCAGGAGCAGGGCGCAGGCGCCGTCATTGACGCCTGATGCGTTGCCGGCGGTTATGCTGCCGCCAGCACGGAACGGGGTGCCGAGACGTTGCAACTGTTCCAGGGTGGTGTCGGCGCGGGGATGCTCGTCCTGCTCGACCACCTTGGCCGGCCCCTTGCGCTGCGGGATCTCCACCGGAGCGATCTCGGCGGCCAGGCGCCCATTGGCCTGGGCCGCCACAGCGCGCTGCTGGCTGCGCAGGGCGAAAGCGTCCTGGTCGGCACGGCTGATATTGAACTGCTCGGCCACGTTCTCGGCAGTCTCCGGCATGCTGTCGATGCCGTAGTGCTGCTCCATCAGCGGGTTGACGAAGCGCCAGCCGATGGTGGTGTCGAACAGTTCGGCGCTGCGCGAGAAGGCGGTTTCGGCCTTGCCCATCACCAGCGGCGCGCGGGACATGGACTCGACGCCGCCAGCCAGCACCAGCCCGGCCTCGCCGCAGCGGATCGCCCGCGCAGCCGCGCCCACGGCCTCCAGGCCAGAGGCGCAGAGCCGGTTCAGCGTCACGCCGGGCACGCTCACCGGCAGTCCGGCCAGCAACGACGACATGCGCGCCACGTTGCGGTTGTCCTCGCCGGCCTGGTTGGCGCAGCCGTAGAACACCTCGTCCACTTCGTTCCAGTCCACTTGCGGGTGGCGCTGCATCAGGGCGCGTAGCGGCACCGCGCCGAGGTCGTCGGCGCGCACGCTGCTGAGGGTGCCGGCATAGCGGCCGATAGGCGTGCGCACGGCATCGATGATCAGGGCGTCGTTCATTTCAGGGTCTCCTCGGCGAGCACGCTGCCGCGTATCTGGTAGGACTTGCCGCGAAACAGCGCGATCAGCTGGCCGTGCTGGTTCTCGATGCGCACGTCGTAGACGCCGGTGCGCTTGCCCCGGCTCAGTTCGTTGCAGCGGGCGGTAAGGGTGTCGCCGGCGAAGGCCGGGGCGATGTAGTCGATGCTGCAGCCCTGGGCCACGGTGGCGTCGTTATGGCTGTTGCAGGCGAAGGCGAAGGCCGAGTCGGCCAGGGCGAAGAGGAAGCCGCCATGGCAGGTGTTGTGCCCCTGCAACATGTCGGCGCGCACGCTCATGCCCACCGTGGCGCTGCCCGGGCCGCTGGCCAGCAGGCGCATGCCCAGGCCCTGGCTGGCGGCATCGCGGTCGTAGAGGGCCTGGGCGCAGCGGCTGGCCAGATCCAGACGGTCATTCATGAAAGGTCACTCCTTCGGCCAGTTGCCGGCGCAGTTGCAGGGAGGGGCGGTAGCGTTCTTCGCCGTAGACGGCTTGTAGATGGCCGAGCACGCCGACCAGTAGTCCGCTGCCGAGCTGGTCGGCCCAGGCCAGCGGCCCGCGCGGGTAATTGACTCCGGCGCGCATCGCCAGGTCGATATCTGCTGCCGAGGCCACGCCTTGCAGCAGGGCGTCGGCGGCTTCGTTGGCGAGCATGGCTACAGTGCGCAGTACGCACAGGCCCGGGCTGTCGCGCAGCGGGGTGACGGCGATGCCGACGTGGGCGAGCAGGGCGACCACCGGGTCCACGGCCTGCCGCTCGGTGCCGGCGGCCCAGGCCAGGCCCAGGCGGGTACAGCGCTGGTAGTCCAGGGCCAGGTCCAGCAGCACCAGGTTGTCCAGGCCTTCTTCGGCGCTGCGTTGCGCGGCGAGACGGCCATCGCTCAGGGCCACCGTGGCCGCGCCGACCCGCAGCAGGCCACGGCCGGCGCGGTGGCTCACCTTTACGCCAGCAACTGCCAGACGATCCAGCAACCCCCGCAGCGCACCGATTTCCCCTTCGACGATCACGTCCGGTACGGCGGCATTGCTCTGCAGGCTGACCGCGGACGGCCGTTCGGCGCCTTCGCGGTAGTCATAGAAGCCGCGCCCGCTCTTGCGCCCGAAGTGCCCGGCGTCCACCAGTTCCTTCTGGATCTGCGACGGCTGGAAGCGCATGTCCTGGTAATAGGCGTCGAACACCGAGCAGGTCACCGCGTAGTTGACGTCATGGCCGATCAGGTCGGTCAGCTCGAAGGCGCCCATGGCGAAGCCGCCGGCCTCGCGCAGCAAGGCATCGAGGTTGGCGCAGTCGGCCACGCCTTCCTGCAGCAGGCGCAGGCTTTCGGCATAGAACGGCCGGGCCACGCGGTTGACGATGAAGCCGGGCGTGGAGCGGGCCAGCACCGGTTTCTTGCCCCAGGCTGCGGCGGTGGCGAGGACGCACTCCGCCACGGCGGTGTCACTGGCCAGTCCCTTGATCACTTCAACCAGCGCCATGACCGGCGCCGGATTGAAGAAGTGCATGCCCACCAGCCGCTCCGGACGGGCCATGCCGGCGCCGAGGCGGGTGATGGAGATCGACGAGGTGTTGCTGGCGAGGATGCAGTCGTCGCGGCAGATGGCTTCCAGTTGGCGCAGCAGGTCCTGCTTGATCTCCAGGTTCTCGACGATGGCTTCGATCACCAGGCCGGCGTCCGCCAGTTGTTCCAGATCGTTCACCGGCTCCAGTGCGTTCAGGCAGGCCTCGCGGGCACTGGCGGCCAGCTTGCCGCTGTCCACGCGCCGCGCCAGTTGCTTGCCGATGCCGTCGATGGCCTGCGCCGCCGCGCCCGGACGGTTGTCATAAAGGAAGACCCGGTGCCCGGCGCTGGCCGCGACCTGGGCGATCCCGGCGCCCATGGCGCCGGCACCGATCACCGCGACTGCCACATTGGTATTCAGTGCGCTCATCGCCTCAGTACCCCTTGAACGCCGGCGTGCGTTTTTCCATGAAGGCGGCGACGCCCTCGCGGTAGTCCTCGCTGCGCCCGGCCAAGCGTTGCAGGTCGCGCTCCAGGGTCAGTTGCTGCTCGAACGTGTTGTCCTGGCTGGCGTGCAGGCTGCGCTTGATCAGGCCCAGGCCGTAGGTGGGCTGGGTCGCCAACTGGCGGGCGAGGGCGATGGCCTGGTCGCGTAGCTCGGCATCGTCCACCACTTTGTAGATCAGGCCCCATTCCAGTGCCTGTTCTGCTGTCAGGCGTTCGCCCAATAGCGCCAGCGCCTTGGCCCGGGCCATGCCCACCAGCCGTGGCAGCGCCCAGGTGCCGCCGGAGTCGGGGATCAGGCCGATCTTGCAGAAGGCCTGGATAAAGCTCGCCGAACGCGCGGCCAGGACCAGGTCGCAGGCCAGCGGCAGGTTGGCTCCGGCCCCGGCGGCTACGCCATTGACCGCACAAATCACCGGGATCGGCAGTTCGCGCAGGGTACGCACCAGAGGGTTGTAGAAGCGCTCGATGGACAGGCCCAGGTCGGGCATCTCTGCCCCCGGCGCGACATTGCGGTCGCTGAGGTCTTGTCCGGCGCAGAAGCCGCGGCCTTCACCGGTGAGCAGGAGCACGCGCACCTCGGTGTTGTTCTGCACCGCTTTCAGGGCCTCGCGCACCTCCTGGTGCATCAGAGCGTTGAAGCTGTTCAGTTGCTCGGGACGGTTGAGGCTCAGGGTGGCGACCCCGGCCTCGATGGAAAACAGGATGTGCTGGAAGCTCATAAGGCTGCTCTCGGCGTACGGGTAGGCGGGCTCAACGGCCCAGGAATTCGGCAGGACGCTTGTCCTGGAAGGCACGGATGCCTTCGTTACGGTCGGCGGTGCCGGCCAGCAGGGTGAAGGCGTGGCGCTCGAAGCGCAGGCCGCTGGCCAGGTCAACGTCCTGGGCCTTGAGCAGCGCTTCCTTGGCCAGGCGCACCGCCAGCGGGGCCTTGGCGGCGATGCGCTGGGCAACCTGCAGGGCACGCTCGACGGTGAGCTCGGGCGGCGTGATCTCGCTAACCAGGCCAGCGTCCAGGGCGCGGCGGGCGCCGATGGCTTCGCCGCTCAACACCATCTGCATGGCCAGGGACTTGCCCACCGCCCGCAGCAGGCGTTGGGTGCCGCCGGCGCCGGGCATGATCCCCAGGTTGATTTCCGGCTGGCCGAACTGAGCGTCTTCACCGGCGATGAGGATGTCGGCGTGCATGGCCAGCTCGCAGCCACCGCCCAAGGCGTAGCCATTGACCGCAGCGATCAGGGGTTTGGGGAAGCGGGTGATCTGTTGCCAGTGGGCCTGGCGCGGGTCGTCGAGCATGCCCACCAGGTCGCGCTCGGCCATCTCGTTGAGGTCGGCGCCGGCGGCGAAGGCTTTGCGGCTGCCGGTGAGGACCACGGCGCGGACCTGCGGGTCGTCGGCGCAGTGTTGCAGTTCGGCGGCCAGTTCACCGAGCAGCTCGGTGGTGAGGGCGTTTAGTGCGTGCGGACGATGCAGGGTGATCAGGCAGACGGCCTGATGGGCCTGCACCACAAGGGTGTTCGGCATGACGGCTTCCTCGCAAGGCGCACCGGCTCGCAGGCCGGCGTTTTTGTTGGACGGGCTCGATGGCCGTTTCGCCAGAGTATAGGCATAATGCGATACAGAAAAACAATGATGAAAAAGAAAAATGTGTCTAATGATCGATTGATCTGTCGGGGAAACCGCGTTATTCCTTGGCTTCTCAAGGATTTTATGTATTTCTTGAATCTGCCTGTTGCGTATCGTTTTCGAGGGAAATTGTCATGACTTGTTACAGCATCGATGGCCTGACCCCGGTGGTTCATCCCACCGCTTATGTGCATCCGTCGGCGGTACTGATCGGCGACGTGATCATCGGCCCGCATTGCTATGTCGGGCCGCTGGCGGCGTTGCGCGGCGACTTCGGGCGGATCGTCCTGGAGGAGGGCGCCAACCTGCAGGACACTTGCGTGATGCACGGCTTTCCCGCCAGCGACACGGTGGTCGAGCGCAATGGTCATGTCGGCCATGGCGCGGTGCTGCATGGCTGTCGGGTCGGCGAGGACGCACTGATCGGCATGAATGCGGTGGTGCTGGACAACGCCCATATCGCCCCGCGCTGCATCGTTTCCGCTGGTGCCCTGGTCAAGGCTGGCTTCCATTGCGAGGCGCAGTCGCTGGTGCTGGGCTCACCGGCCAAGGTCACCCGGCGCCTGAGCGACGACGAGGTCAGCTGGAAACAGACCGGTACCCGCGCCTACCAGCAACTGACCCGGCGCTGCCTGGAGTCCATGCACGAATGCCAGCCACTGAGCGAGATCGAAGCCGGCCGCGGGCGCTACCGCGACGACGCGGTACGCCCGAAAGTCCCGGGCGGCGCCTGAACCGCCCGTGTGCCCGGAGCATGGTCATGCTGCGGGCGCGCGGGTATATTCCTTCCTTTTCCGACCGGAACGCCTATGTCGTCCCTCACCCCGCTGGACCACCTGATCGAGCGCTTCCAGCAGCAGACCCCGATTCGCGCCAGTTCCCTGATCGTCACCCTTTACGGCGATGCCATCGAACCTCGTGGCGGTACCGTGTGGCTCGGCAGCCTGATCCAGCTGCTCGAACCCATGGGCATCAACGAACGGCTGATCCGCACCTCGATCTTCCGCCTGACCAAGGAAAACTGGCTGACCGCCGAGAAGGTCGGACGGCGCAGCTACTACAGCCTGACCGGCACCGGCCGGCGGCGTTTCGAGAAAGCCTTCAAGCGTGTCTACGCGGCCAACCCGCCGGCCTGGGACGGCTCCTGGTGCCTGGCGTTGCTGACCCAGTTGCCCCAGGACAAGCGCAAGGAAGTCCGCGAGGAGCTGGAATGGCAGGGCTTCGGCGCCATTTCCCCGGGCGTGCTGGGATGCCCGCGCTACGAGCGCGCCGACGTCAATGCCACCCTGCAGGATCTGGGCGTCCAGGAAGACACCATCCTCTTCGAAACCACCGCCCAGGACGTACTGGCCTCCAAGGCCCTGCGCATGCAGGTGCGCGAGAGTTGGAAGATCGATGAACTGGCCGAGCACTACAGCGAGTTCATCCAGCTGTTCCGCCCCTTGTGGCAGAGCCTCAAGGAGCAGGACACCCTCGATCCCAAGGCTTGCTTCCTGGCCCGGGTGCTGTTGATCCATGAGTACCGCAAGCTGCTCCTGCGTGACCCGCAATTGCCCGACGAGCTTCTGCCAGGTGACTGGGAAGGCCGTGCAGCGCGTCAGTTGTGCCGCAACATCTACCGGTTGATCCATGCGGCTGCCGAACAATGGCTGGAAGCCGCGATGGAGACCGCTGATGGCCCGCTGCCGGAAGCGGGGGCGGCGTTCTACAAGCGATTTGGCGGGTTGGTCTAGACGATCGACACCGGCTCGCGCCACAGCACATAGCGGTCCTTGCCCGCGTGTTTGGCGTCATACAGCGCGGCGTCGGCACGGGCGAGAGCGGTGCTCAGGCTGTCGCCGGCGTCCATGCGGGTCAGGCCGATGCTCACCGTCACCGGGTGCTCGCCCGGGGTCTCGCGCACCAGCGCACACAGCGCGGCGACCCGCGCTTCGGTGGCGGCCTGGTCGAGGCCCCAGAGGTAGATGACGAACTCCTCGCCACCCAGCCGCGCATAGACGAACTCGCCCATGCTCGCGCGGATATTGGCGGCGATCCGTTTGAGGACCACGTCGCCGCTGTCATGGCCGAACTGGTCGTTGACCTTCTTGAAATTGTCGACGTCGATCATCGCCAGGTAGCGTCCCGGGCTTTCGCCGCCGTCGTTCATATGGCGCTCGGCCTGGGCGACGAAGGAGCGGCGGTTGGGGATCTCGGTAAGCACGTCGACGTAGGCCTGGTCCAGCAGCAGGCGCGACATGTGGAAGTTCTGCAGCTTGGCCTGGCGCAGCACGATGTAGCTGTGCAGGGTCAGGCCGGTGATGAAGGCGACGTAGCTGATGATCATCAGGCCGCGCAGGTCGTAGGGTTCGGTGCCTTCGGCCTGGAACGGGTTGAGCAGCAGCCAGGTGATCAGCGCGGAGGCGAAGAATGACCAGCGCCGCACCGGCAGCACCGAGATGGAATAGAGGATGCTCGATGCGGCCATGATCAGCCAGCCGGCCTGGAAATCCTCCGGGGTGCCGTCCACCACCAGGCGCACGGCGAAGGCCATGAGGCTGACGAAGAGCAGGTTGAGCAGGCTGAACTGCCCGGCATTGCGCACGAACAGCAGGACCACGGTGAGGATGCCCATGCAGGCCAGCAGTGCCACCGAGCGCCAGGTGAAGCCCTGGGTGCCGACGAAGCTCACCAGCAGGTCGAAGATCACCCAGATGGCGATGCTCAGGCAAAAGATCAGGATGCAGAAGCCGCGCAGGCGCTCGAAGTCGTGCTGGCGGAACTCGGCGCGCACGACGGGGGATGGGAGGTGCTGGCGGACCTGGGCTTCGATGGTCTTGTACATGTCTGTCCTGAGTTCAGTTCTCTTCAGACCGCCGCGGACCCTGTGGGAGCGGGTGAACCCGCTCCCACAGGGTCCGCGGTGGCTTCCAGGGCTATGGCGCGCTGGGCAATACCTTCGCCCACGGCCGGTAGTTCAGGGCGAACACCGCTTCGGCATGGCACCCGGCCCCGGTTCCCGGCTGCATCGGCACCGCCCGAAACGGCTCGCCGTCCTTGCTCACCTGGCGAAACGCCTCGCGGATGATCCCCACCTCGCAGGGTAGCGCCGCCGCATACTGCTGGCGGACCAGCACGGGCAAACGCCCGGTCCCCGCGCCATCCTGCCACCAGAGCATCAGCTTCAATCCGGCCAGTTGCCCGAACCAGCCCGCCTGAACCCCCGGCGCCAGCTTGCCGGCGGTGAACGCACTGAGGTGCAACGGTGCATCCAGCTTGCGGTTGAATTCCTGCAACTGGGTGAACAGCGCCGCCCGCCGGTCCTCGGCCTGGAAGTGCAGGTCGTCCAGTTCCATCGGCAGGTACCAGCCGGCGACCGCCAGGTTCCAGGTGCGCACCTCGCGCTGCTGGGCCAGCGATTCGCCCAGCTGGGCCTTCCAGTAAGCGGCCAGGCCACTGCTGTCCAGTTCGTCGATACGGGTGTAGTACGCACTGTCCAGATGCAGCCCGACGATCAGCTCCAGACCCTGCTCATGGGCCAGGCGCAAGCTGTTGGCCAGCCAGCCATCGGCCCCACCGAAGCGCTCGTCGCCATAGCGCGTCCATTGCACGATCAGGGTCCGCCCGCCATTGCGCACGGTATCGCGCCACAGCTGGCGCCATTGCTCGGCACTCAGCCCGGCATCGCGGGTCAGTGGTTGATAGATAATGCGCTGGTCGGCCAGGGCCGGCAGGCAGGTGAACAGCAGCAATAGCAGAATCCGGCGCATCAGAAGGTCAGCTCCACGCCCAGCAGCACGCCGTTGGCGCGCTCATATAGATTTCCGCCCAGGGACTGCTGGTACTCGGTACGTACCTTGAGCGAGCCCCGGTAGGCGTTGTAGCGGTCGTCGTCGAACCACCATTGCCAACGCAGGCCGATCCCGGCGCGCAGGTCCTGGCGCCAGTCGTTGCTCGGGTCCTGGCTGCCGAATTCGATGAAGCCGTAGGGCATGACGGTCTGCGGCGAGCGGGTATCCAGTTTCCAGGTGTGGCCCTGCTGGTAGCGCGACAGCCACTGGTGATCGCCAGCGCGGGTCCACCAGGCGGCGTCGAGGTAGAGGAAGCGTTCGTTCCAGTCGTCTTCGTCGACCCGCCAGTCGGCGCGGTAGTCGCCCTGGTCGAAGAACGACGCCGTGGCGCGCAGCAGCAGGTCGTTGCTGCTGTTGGCGTGGCTGCGCAGGTCGCGCCAATTGCCGCCGACCCTGGCCGGGCTGAGCAGTTGGCCAAGGCTCAGGCCGTCGTAGTGCGCGTCGTCAATCTGGCGCTGGTGATACAGCTCGGCGTAGAGGTTGAGGTTGGCCTGACCCAGGGGCTTGTAGCGCAGGCCGACGCCGGTACCCATGCTCTGCGCATAGTCGCTGCGCCCACTGCCGCCGAACAGCACGCGGCCGTACACCGACAGGGTGCTGCCGTTGCGGCTCGGTTCTTCGCCGAGGGCGTGGTCCCACATGGCCATCTGCACGTTCTGCGAATGGGCGCGGCGCTGGGTGCCGACGCCGTTGTCGCGGAACACGTCGTTGGTCGAGGTGCCGGCCGGCGACCAGGTGCTGGTAAGGGTCACGGTGTCGCGCCGCGACAGCGCTTCGTGGGCGCGGCGCTGACGGTACTTGCGCGCTTGGAGGCTGCCGTATTCGTCGTCGCCGTCCACCAGGTCCTGCTCCACGTCGAGCACCCGGCGCAGTTCCTGGCGGGCGGCAGCGCTATCTTCCACTTCGTCGTAGCGCCAGGCCAGGGTCTCGCCCAAGCGATAGTCCTCGGGGAAATCGCGGGTGGCGCGCTCCAGGTAA
Source organism: Pseudomonas sp. Con_6 (assembly GCF_059379395.1). Classification (NCBI taxonomy): domain Bacteria; kingdom Pseudomonadati; phylum Pseudomonadota; class Gammaproteobacteria; order Pseudomonadales; family Pseudomonadaceae; genus Pseudomonas; species Pseudomonas sp. Con_6. The sequence goes on from NZ_CM182011.1 coordinate 3,261,633, forward strand.
GGAATCGACTGGCGCCGCTGGTCCTTGCCCTTGGAGCCTGCCAGGCGCATGCCGTAGTCGGCGCGATAGCGCGGATTGTCCGGGGCCAGGCGCACGGCTTCGGCCAGCCAGGCAGTGCTTTGTGACAGGTCGCCGTTGCGCTGGGCGAGGATCGAGGCGTCGTAGTAGTGCTCGGCCCGCGGCTGGCGTTGCAGGGCCTGGCGCTGCCGTTCCAGCGCCAGGTGCAGGTCGCCGCGGCGTTGGGCGATGCTGGCGCCCAGTGCGCAGTCATCCGACGCCGGGTGGCCGGCGGCCTTCCAGTGCTGTTCGGCGCGTTCGGTATTGCCGGCGTTCAAGGCGCTACGGGCAGCGGTGAGGCGGGCGTTGTCGGTCCATTCGGCGGCGGGCAGGTGGTCGAAGATCCGGGTGGCGCCCGGAGAGTCGCCGGCGGCTTCGAGGGCGTAGGCCAGGGGCAGGCGGCTGCCACGATCGCCCAGGCGCTCGGCGGCCTGGTAGTAGACCACCGCTTCACCCGGGCGCTCGGGCATGGCGCAACGTCCGAGGGCGCGCAGTTGGCCGACTTCGGTGGGCTCGCCGGGAATCCCCGCACGCACCGCATCGCACTGGCCCGCTTCGGCGAGCCGGGCGAGGAGCAGGGCGCGGCTGGCGGCGTCGACCCGTGGTACCAGGCTGCTGATGCGCCGGGCGTCCAGTGGTGCGTTCGTCTGGCTGTAGAGCCCGGCCAGGCGCTGTAGCAAGGGCGCGGAAAGCCGGCCCTGATGGCGGTCGTAGGCTTGCTCCAGCAGGCTCCGCGCGGTGTCGTTGCGTCCGGCCTTGAGCATCAGGTAGGTGGCCTGGTCCAGCGCGGTCAGGCTGCCGGTCTGCCGGTAGAGATGCTCCCAGGCCGCGCTGGCATCGCTGCCACGTCCGCTGTGCTGCAACAGTTCGGCACGTTGCTGGAGGATCGACGGGGTCTGTGGCTGGGCAGCGAGCCAGGCCATGACCTGGTCGTTGCGACCTTCCTCGCGCCAGACCTCCAGCAGCCGCTGCTGCCGTACCGCGTCCCACGGCGCAGGCAGGCGCTGGGTTTGCAGGAGGTCGGCGGCATGCAGACGCTGGGCCAGGATCAGCCAGGTCTTCGGGTCGTCCTCGGCACGGCATTCGCGCAGTTGTTCCAGGGCATGTTGCGGGGCGTTGCGCGACAGCCATTCGGCAGTGTCCAGGCAGGGCTTGCCGAGGTCGTTGCTCAGTTCCCGCACCAGCACGCCGTCTTCGCTCTGGCGTGCCAGTTCCAGCAGTTGTTCGCGGTGCTGCGGCTGGTCGCGGTCGGCTTCCGGGAGGCTTTGCAGCCAGCGCCGTGCCTGTTGTTCATGGCCCATGGCGACAGCACGGTCGACCATGGCCAGGCGCGTGTCGCGCGCGGCTTCCTCGGAGGGTGCCTGTTTGAGCAGCGCCTGCAGGGGGGCGTCGTCGAGACGTTGCACATAGGCATTGGCCAGACGTTGCCAGTCGTCTTTGTTGAGTTGCCCGCTGGCGGCAAGAGGGGCCAGTTGTTGCACGGTTTCGTCCCAGTCACCGACCTGTTCCGCCCAGGTCGCCCGGGACTGGCGCAGGATGTTGTCGTCGTGGGCCGGGCGCAGCAGGTTCAGCCAGTCCAGCGCCCGCTGTGGCCCATAGTGCTTGCCCAGGCTCAGGCTGTAGGCCTGGCGCAGGCGAATGCGCTGGTTGATCTGGCTGGCGTTCATCCAGCCTTCGACCACGTCGGCCGAGGGCGGGTCTTCCTCGATCCGGGTGAGGCGCAATTCCAGCAGGACGTCGCTGTCCTGGCCTTGCGCCTCGGCCATCTGCTCGGCTTCCTGGTAGCGGCCCTGGTGGGCGATGGCCTGGATCAGCAGGGCGCGGGCCTCGTCGTTGTTGGGCACCCGCTCCAGCAGGTAGCGGGTCAGGCGCTCTACTTCGGCCCAGTTGTCCTTCTTTGCCTCGCGATAGCTGCGATCCATGTACGGGTAGCTGCGGAAACGTTCGAAATCGGTCATTGGCACGGCCACGGCCTGGGCACCGCAGAGGCACAACAGCAGGCTGGTGGCGGCCAGCGGCAGGCGCGTGCTCATGCCACCTCCTGGATGATCCGGTGCGCGGCCTCTTGCTCGGCGGCCTGTTCGGCCAGGGCTTCCTGGAGGATTTCGCGGGTGATGATGCCGCGCTCGATCAGGTAGTCGCCGAGGCTGGTCTGTTCTGGATGGAAATCGATCATGACCTGGTTGAACAGGGTCGCCGGGACCATGCCGCGGGTTTGCAACAGGGTGCCGAGCAGGACCTGGTGATGGCTGACTCGCTCGATCAGTTCGGCATCGTCCTGGTGCCGTTCGAGTACCGCGAGCATTTCCCGGGTTTCCTCCTTCTGCCAGGGGCTGGGGTAGTTGTAGCGCAGGCCGAGAGTGACCCGGCCCTGCGGGGCCAGGCGGCAGCTCACCGGGCGCTTGAGCTGGCGGCTGATGGCGCCAAGGGACACCTGGCTGACTGGACTTTCGCTGGCCAGCACCAGAGTTTCGCCTTCCACGGCCACGGGCAGCACGCCGTAGTGCACGGCGAGATGGCGCGGCAGTTGCGCGATCAGTTGCGGATCGATCCGGAACGGATTCAGCGGCGCCCAGGGGATATCCAGTTGTTCGGCCAGAGTCTCGACCAGTTGCTCGCTACTGATCAATCCGCGTACCAGCAGTTCGCGACCGAGACGGCGGCGTTCCGGGGTAGTGATCGCTGCTTGCAACTGTTCCTCGGTGAGCAGGCCTTTCTCGATCAGGCGCCGGCCCAGCGGCGTGCGTGCCGGGGCGGCGAGAGCAGGGAATTCGTGGGTGGTCTTGTCCCAGGCCACTCGCCGCGAATCGCCCATTTCCAGGACCTGACGCAGGGCGCGGACGTTGGCGAAGAAGTTGACGAAGTTGCTCCACATCATCCGCGGCGCCGACAACAGGCCCTGGAAGATCCCGTAGTAGCGGGTGACGAACCAGCCGCGCTGGAACAGGCGATTGACCAGCAGGAAGCCGTTGAGCCAGAGCAGGGTGCTGAGCAGGGCGCTGTCGGACAGGATGGACGGGAAGCGCCAGGCCTCGGGGAAGACCACGGTGATCAGCCACATGCTTAGCAGCACCAGTAGCAGGAGGTTGACCAGGAAGCTCAGCAGGTAGGCGAACAGGCCGCGGCGGTCGCGCCAGAGGAAGTAGTTGAGCGCACCCTTGCGGCTCCAGCCGAGGTTGGTGGTGCCCTGGAAGACGATACCGACGATCCACCGTGACTTCTGCCGGATCGCATGCTGCCAGTCCCGAGGGAAGTGCTCGCGCACGCAGATCACCTGGGAGAACGCCCGGCTCATGCCTGGCACCCAGGTCTGCGGCAGGGCCAGTTGCGGGTCGCTGATGGAGTAGCGGGCGAAGATGCACTTCATGCCTTTCTGCTTCAGGCGAAAGCCGATGTCGTAGTCCTCGGTCAGGCTCTGCACGTCGAAGGCGATGCCGTCGCCGTCTTCCAGCAGGGCGCCGATGGCGCGGCGGCTGAAGCAGGTGCCGACCCCGGCACTGGGCACCTGGCCGGTCAGGGCCTCGCGGACGATGACGTCCTTGCCGTGGTTCTCGGCGAACTCGTCGACATAGTGTCCGGCGGTGAAGCCCTGCCACTCGGGGGCGAAGGGGTAGACCGGGATCTGGATCATGTCCTTGTTCGGCAGCAGGTAGTTGTACAGGCGCAGTTCCATCGGCGAGATCACGTCCTCGGCGTCATGCAGGATGAAGCCGGCGAACTCGATGCGCGCGTCGCGCTCGAAACGCAGGATGGCGTCGATCACGTTGTTCAGGCAGTCGGCCTTGCTGGTCGGGCCGGGGCGGGCGCAGACCACCTTGTGCACATTGGGATAGTGCAGGCACACGGCGTCGACATCGGCCTGGGTCTGCGGATCGTTGGGGTAGGTGCCGACGAAGATCTGGTAGTTCTCGTAGTCCAGGGTCGAAGCCGCCAGGCGCGCCATCTCGCCGACCACGCCGACCTCGTTCCAGGCCGGGACCATGATCGCCAGAGGCTTTTCCTTGGCCTCGAACAGGCGCTTCTCGTCGGCGCGCTCGTGTTTTTCATAGATGCGGAAACGCCGGATCAGCTTGCGCCCCCAGTAGACCAGATCGATGAACAAGTCATCGAGGCCGAGGAGGAACATCAGGCTGGCGAGGATGATCGCCAGCCACTTCAAGCCGAACAGGATGTAGGTGAGGACATCGACCCAGAACAGGCTCATGCGGCGTCAGGTCCCTTGGTGTTGTCCTCCAGCCAGCGCTGCAGGCGCTCGGCGATGCGATCGCTGGCGTGGCCGTCGCCCACCGGGAAGAACACCTTGCTCATCCGCGCGTAGACCTCCGGGTCATCGAGCAGGTGGCGGGTTTCCCTGACGATCCTTTCCGTGTGGGTACCCACCAGCATCACCGTGCCACCCTCCAGCACCGCCGGACGCTCGGTGACCTTGCGCAGCACCAGCACCGGCTTGCCCAGGGCCGGTGCTTCTTCCTGGACACCGCCGGAGTCGGTGAGGATCAGGTAGGCGCGGTCCATCAGCCAGACGAAGTGCTGGTAGTCCTGGGGTGCGATCAGGTGGATGTTGGGCTGGTTGGAAAGCACCGAGTACACCGCCTTCTGCACCTGCGGGTTGAGGTGCACCGGGTAGACGAACTGCACGTCCGGGTAGCGCAGGGCCAGTTCCGCGAGGGCCAGGCAGATGCGCTCGAAGCCGGGGCCGAAATTCTCGCGGCGGTGGCCTGTGATCAGGATCAGGCGCTGGTCGTTGCGCAGGGTCGCCAGCGGCGAGTCGGCGGCAGGATGCCAGGCCGTGCTTTTGAGGTGTTCGCGCATCCACAGCAGGGCGTCGATCACCGTGTTGCCGGTGACCTCCATGTGCTCCAGCGGCACGCCTTCACGCAGCAGGTTGTCGCGGGCATCCTTGGTCGGCGGGAAGTGCAGGTCGGCGATGACCCCGGTCAGGCGCCGGTTGGCTTCTTCCGGCCAGGGCTGGCGCAGGTTGCCGGTGCGCAGGCCGGCCTCGACATGGCCGATGGGAATCTGCCGGTTGAAGGCGGCGAGGGCGGCGATGAAGCTGGTGGTGGTGTCGCCGTGGACCAGCACGATGCGCGGCTTGAACCGCTCGTAGGCGGCATCGATATGGGCCAGCAACTGTTGCGAGAGGCTGTTGAGGGTCTGGTTCTGGGTCATCACCTGGAGGTCTTCGTCGACCTTCAGGCCGAAATCCTGGAGGACCTGCTGGAGCATTTCCCGGTGCTGGCCAGTGGAGCAGATGTTCAGGTCGATGCCGGGCCATTCACGCAGGACCCGGGCCAGTGGCGCCATCTTGATCGCTTCCGGACGGGTACCGAAGACCATCATGACTTTATACGGCATTCCTTCGCTCATGGTCCGGCCTCTCAATTGAGTGAGTCATACGCGGGGTGCATGGGTGCAGGATTTAGATACAAGCAGTGGAGTTCACCCTTGTCCAATCAGGGGTGGGCTTTTTTGGTGCAGGCTTGAAGGCTTTGCGACGGCGTTCTCGGCAACTTTTTGAATCAATCGTTGACTTGGCAAAAACGTTTCGCTAGTTTCGATCTCCATGAATACCTTCCCGCACTTGCCAACCAGCAGCATTATTACCGCCATTATCGGATTGGCGGGCTAGCTGGCACTTGCACCGAACCCGCCCTGGAGGCGGGTTCTTTCTCTCGACTCCTGGGCTCTTTGAAAAAACCAGGAGTTACCGATGACCAGCCTCACCGCTTGCCCCACCGCACCCGTTGGCGCCCCGAATCTGCTGTCGGATTACGTGCGGCGGATTCTCTCCGCTCCGGTGTATGACCTGGCCATTGAAACGCCCCTGCAGCCGGCCCGTGCCCTGTCGGCGCACCTGGGCAACCAGGTGCTGCTCAAGCGCGAAGACCTGCAACCGACCTTTTCCTTCAAGATCCGCGGTGCCTACAACCGCCTCAGCCAGCTGACCGCCGAACAGCGCGCCCGTGGCGTGATCACCGCGTCCGCCGGCAACCACGCCCAAGGCGTGGCCCTGGCGGCCCGCGAACTGGGCATCACGGCGACCATCGTCATGCCGGAAACCACCCCGGCGCTGAAGGTCGAGGGCGTGCGGTCCCGCGGTGGCCACGCGGTACTGCACGGCGATGCCTTCCCCCGCGCCCTGGCCCATGCCCTGCACCTGGCGCAGCGCGATGGCGCCACCTTCGTGCCGCCGTTCGACGACCAGGACGTGATCGCCGGGCAAGGCACCGTGGCCATGGAAATCCTGCGCCAGCAGCCGGGTGCGCTGGATGCCATCTTCGTCCCGGTGGGCGGCGGCGGGCTGATCTCCGGGATCGCCGCCTACGTCAAGTACCTGCGTCCCGAGGTCAAGGTGATCGGTGTCGAACCGCAGGATTCCAACTGCCTGCAGGCCGCGCTGGCCGCCGGCGAGCGGGTGGTGTTGCCGCAGGTCGGCACTTTTGCCGATGGCGTCGCGGTGGCGCAGATCGGTGCCCATTGCTTCGAGATCTGCCGCCATTACGTTGACGAGGTGATCACCGTCAGCAGCGACGAGCTGTGCGCGGCGATCAAGGACATCTACGACGACACCCGCTCCATCACCGAACCGTCCGGGGCTCTGGCCGTGGCCGGGATCAAGAAGTACGTAGCGGCGCGCGGCGTCAGCGGGCAGACCCTGGTGGCGATCGACTCGGGGGCGAATGTCAACTTCGACCGTCTGCGCCATGTCGCCGAGCGTGCCGAGCTGGGCGAGCAGCGCGAGGCAGTGATCGCGGTGACCATCCCTGAGCGTCCAGGCAGCTTCCGCGCCTTCTGCCAGGCCCTGGGGCGGCGTCAGATCACCGAGTTCAACTACCGCTACTACCCGGGCAAGGAGGCGCGGCTGTTCGTCGGCGTGCAGACCCATCCGGTCACCGACCCGCGCGTGGCACTGCTCGAGAGTCTGCGCGAACAGGGCTACGAAGTGCTCGACCTGACCGACAACGAGCTGGCCAAGCTGCATATCCGCCACACCGTCGGCGGCCATGCCGGGCCTGGGGCAGACGAGCGCGTGCTGCGCTTCGAGTTCCCAGAGCGCCCGGGGGCATTGCTGGGCTTCCTGGAAAGCCTGGGCAAGCGCTGGAACATCAGCCTGTTCCACTACCGCAACCACGGTGCCGCCGACGCCCGTGTGTTCGCCGCCCTGGAAGTGCCGGAGGACGAGCGCGGCGACCTGCCGGGCCTGCTCGATGCCATGGGCTATCGCTACTGGGACGAGACCGATAATCCGGCGTATCGCCTGTTCCTCGGCTGAGGTTGCCCTGGATCAACACGGGCTGTTCATGGTCAGCGGATTCTGGAGATACCGAGATACGCCAGATGAGGTACCCGCCATGAGCAGCACATTTTTCATTCCCGCCGTGAACATCATGGGCATCGACTGCCTGGAGGAGGCGCTGAACGCCATCGTCGGCCACGGTTTTCGCAAGGCCCTGATCGTGACCGACGCCGGCCTGGCGAAAGCCGGGGTGGCCGAGCGCATTGCCGAGCAACTGGCGGTGCGCGATATCGATTCCCGGGTGTTCGATGGGGCCAAGCCCAACCCGAGCATCGCCAACGTCGAGCAGGGCCTGGCGATGCTGCAACGGGAACAATGCGATTTCATCGTTTCCCTCGGCGGCGGTTCACCCCATGACTGCGCCAAGGGCATTGCCCTGTGTGCCACCAATGGCGGCACCATCGCCGACTACGAGGGTGTCGACCGTTCGGCCAAGCCGCAATTGCCGCTGGTGGCGATCAACACCACTGCCGGCACCGCCAGCGAGATGACCCGCTTCTGCATCATCACCGACGAGGCGCGCCACGTGAAAATGGCCATCGTCGACCGCAATGTCACGCCGATTCTCTCGGTCAACGACCCGGCACTGATGGTCGGCATGCCGAAATCGCTGACCGCCGCCACGGGCATGGATGCCTTGACCCACGCGGTGGAGGCCTACGTGTCCACGGCGGCGACGCCGATCACCGATGCCTGCGCGTTGAAAGCCATCGAGCTGATCAGCGCCAGCCTGCGCCAGGCCGTGGCCGACGGCAAGGACCTGCAGGCGCGGGAGGCCATGGCTTATGCGCAGTTCCTGGCCGGGATGGCGTTCAACAATGCCTCGTTGGGGTATGTGCATGCGATGGCGCACCAGTTGGGCGGGTTCTATGACCTGCCGCACGGGGTGTGCAATGCGGTGCTGCTGCCCCATGTGCAGCGCTTCAATGCCCGGGTTTGCGCGGCGCGGCTGCGGGATGTGGCGGGGGCGCTGGGGGTAGAGATCCGCGGGCTGGATGCGGAGCAGGGCGCCAGTGCGGCTATTGCGGCGATCGAGGGGTTGAGCCGGGATATCGGGATTCCGGAGGGGTTGGCGGTGCTGGGGGCCAAGGTGGAGGATGTGCCGATCCTGGCGGCCAATGCCCTGAAGGATGCCTGTGGGTTGACCAATCCACGGCCGGCGAGCCAGGCAGAGATCGAGGCGGTGTTCAAGGCGGCGTTCTGATCTGCGGTCTGCTGGCGACTCAGCTGGCCTCATCGCGGGCAACGCCCGCTCCCACAAGGATCGGTGTCGCCGCGGACATTGTGGAAGCGGGCGTTGCCCGCGATGAGGCCCCCCAAGGTTGCCAGTGTGCCGGGTGGCCACTAACCTACGCGGTTTCCCCGCTTGCGCCCGAGACCCCATGACCCGCACCGGCTCCCGTACCACCGGACGTCCCACCCTCGCCGAAGTCGCCCGGCTTTCCGGTGTCTCGCCGATCACCGTGTCCCGCGCCCTGCGGGGCGTGGCCACGGTGGCCCCGGAGCTGGTGGAGAAGGTCAAGGCCGCCGCCGCCGCGCTGGGCTACGTGGCCAACCCCGCCGCTCGCGCCCTGGCCTCGGCGCAGAGCCAGTCGGTGGTGGTGTTGATCCCGTCGCTGTCCAACCAGCTGTTCGTCGAAACCCTCGACGCCATCCATGATGTGCTGCGCCCCCGCGGCCTGGACGTGCTGATTGGCAACTACCACTACGACGCCGCCATCGAAGAAAGCCTGATCCGCAACTACCTGGCCTACCAGCCACGCGGCCTGCTGCTCACTGGCCTGGAGCGTAGCGATGCCGCGCTGCAGATGCTCGACGCCAGCCGCGTGCCGCGCGTGCACATGATGGAACTGGACAGCCAGGACGGTGCGGTTTGCGTCGGTTTTTCCCAGCAGGACGCGGGCTACACCGCTGCCCGCCACCTGCTGCAGCGCGGCCGTCGTCGCCTCGGCTTCATCGCCGCCCAGCTCGACCCCCGCGTGCTGCAACGCGCCGAAGGCTTCCGCCGGGCCCTCGGCGAAGCCGGGCTGCATGACGCCAGCCTGGAGTTGATGGTCCCTCAGCCGTCTTCCATCGCCCTTGGTGGCGAGCTGTTCAGCCAGTTGCTGGCGCGTCACGGCGACATCGACGGGATCTTCTTCTGCAACGACGACCTGGCCCACGGCGCCATCTTCCAGGCCCAGCGCCAGGGCATCCGGGTGCCGGAGCAGGTGGCCATGGTCGGCTTCAACGACCTGCCGGCCTCGGCGCATATGGTTCCGCGCCTGAGCTCGATCCGCACGCCGCTGGCCGCCGTCGGTCAGCACGCGGCCCAGGCGCTGCTCGACCTGCTCGATGGCAAGAGTCGGCAGAACGCCCCGCGCGACCTGGGCTTCGAGCTGATGATCCGCGAAAGCAGTTGAACATCAGCCGATAAATGGTGCTGGCAACAGGCTTGCTAGGCGCTTTGGCCCATCTATGCTGAGCACAATTCCGCCAATGGAGTGTGCGTAACCATGTTCGACTCCCATCGCAAATCGGATCTGGCAGAAATCGAGCGGTGTAATCGGGCGCTGGCTGAAGCCAACGCAAAAATGGCAGCGATCAGCCGTTCCATGGCCATGATCGAGTTCAGCCCCGATGGAGTAGTACTCGACGCAAACGAGCATTTTTGCAAAGCCATGGGCTACGGCATCGACGAGATCCGCGGCCAGCATCACCGGCTCTTCTGTGAAGATGCCTATACCAAGACCGAGGAATACCGTCAGTTGTGGCGCGACCTGGCCCACGGCCAGCCGCGCAGCGGCACCTTCCTGCGCCTCAACCGCAAGCACGAGGAAATCTGGCTGGAGGCCAGCTACATGCCGGTGCTCGGCGAGCATGGCGCGGTCACCAGCATCATCAAGGTGGCCAGCGACATCACCCAGCGGGTGGTGCATGAACATGAGGCCGACTGCCTGCTCAACGCCATCGGCCGCTCCATGGCGGTGATCGAGTTCACTCCGGAAGGACGGGTGATCACGGCCAACGAGAACTTCCTCAACACCATGCACTACCGCCTCGACGAGGTGATCGGCCAGCATCACAGCCTGTTCTGCCACAAGAGCGAGAGCGAATCGCCGGCGTACAAGGCGTTCTGGGCATCGCTGAACCGCGGCGAATACCATTCGCACCGTTTCGAGCGGGTCAACAAGCTGGGGCAGATGGTCTACCTCGAAGCCTCGTACAACCCGATCTTCGACACCAAGGGCCGCTTGTACAAGGTAGTCAAGTTCGCCAGCGACATCACTCATCAGGTCTGCACCCAGCAGTCCGCCGCCGAGGCTGCCCATGCCACCTCGGTGCAGAACGATGCCTGCGCGCGCAAGGGCTCGGAGGTGGTGCAGCAGACGGTGCATGTGATCGAGGAGATTTCCCATGATCTCAATGAGGCGGCACGCAACATCGATGCGGTGAATCGTCAGTCGGAACTGATCGGCCAGATTGTTCTGACCATTCGCGGGATTGCCGACCAGACCAACCTGCTGGCCTTGAATGCGGCGATCGAAGCGGCGCGGGCTGGTGAACATGGGCGGGGTTTCGCCGTGGTGGCGGAGGAAGTGCGCAACCTGGCGGCGCGAACCAGCAAGGCGACCCTGGAGATCGTCGAAGTGGTGCGGCAGAACCATGATCTTTCGCTGAATGCGGTGGCGAGCATGCAGTCCAGCCTGAGCCGTACGGGGCTGGGGGTGGAGTTGGCCAATGAGGCGGGGGAGGTGATCCTGGAGATCCAGCAGGGTTCACGGCATGTGGTGGATGCGATCAGCCAGATCAACTCGACCCTGCAATTGCATTAGTGTCTGTGCGGGCCTCATCGCGGGCAACGCCCGCTCTCCCAATGTCCGCGGCGACGCCGAACCTTGTGGGAGCGGGCGTTGCCCGCGATGAAGCCAACACGGTCGATCAGACCGCAGCAGCCAGCTGCGCCACCACATGCTCCCGGCGAATCCGCGCCAGCGGCACGCTCACCAGCGCAAGAGTCAGCACCACCGTCACCGCAATCCCCCAGGCTGCCAACGTAAACCCACCCAGAGAAATCAACCCACCGGAAATCGCCGGCCCCACCGCCAGCCCCAGGCTGAGGAAACTGCCGGCCGCCGCCACCACCCGACCTTCACGGTCCAGTTCCGCCGCCAGTCCGGTCAAATAGCTCAGGGCATAGAAGTAGGTGACGCAGATGGTCATCACGCCTGCCGTGTACAGCGTCTTCGAGTGTTCGCCCAACACATAGCTCAGGCTGGTGGCCCCGGTCAGCAGCACCGCGAGGATCACCGGCGTGCTCATGCCGAAGCGCTTGCCGATCATGGCGGCAAGCAGCGGACCGATCAGGCCGACCACCGACTGTACCGACAGCAACACGCCCAGTTCATCACCGCTGTAGCCCACCATGGTCCCGATCCGCTCGACGAACGCCCAGCCCATGGTGTCGCGGGCCTGGAACACGAACATCGCCAGCATCATGCAGATCGCCGGCAAGGTCAGCAGCACATTGCCCTTGCCACCCGTCGAAACCACCAGCGTCTCCACCAGCGGCGCGCGCTGAGCCATGGCCGGGATCGCCAGGAGCATCACGGCCATGGTGCCAGCCATGGCGTAGTACAGCCCGGGCAGGCCATACAGCGCCATGACCTTGGCGTAGCCGAGCATCACCACGATCATCAGCAGCACCGAAAGCACGTTCATATGTCCGGCGATACGGTCCGGCTGCTTGGCGCTGGACACCGCGGCATTGCCACAGGCCAGGGCCAGGCCGGCACCGATACCGGCGACGCAGCGCACTGCGGCCAGCACATAGAGGCTGTCGACATTGGCGCTGACCAGGTTGGCGGCGACCGCCAGCAGGGTGCCGGCGATGGCCAGGGTCCGCCGTGGCGCACGGCCCATGAGCGGCGCAACCAGCAGCGAAGCGAGCATGGTGAAGCCGAATTCCGCCGACATCAGCAGACCGGCCTGGGCTTCGTTCAATTGCAGGTCATGGATGATCGCGCTGATCAGGAACGGCAAGGCCCACAGGCCCAGCAAGCCGACACCGTAGGCGGACGCCGCTGCGGAGAACACCAGGCTCCAGCTCTCGGGGAGGAAGTGACGTATTGTTTTCATTGTGGTTTTCCCGGGGTTGCACGCAAAAAAGCGCGCCATTATCGGCGCGCTGGTTGAGATTTACTGCTGACTTTCGTCGACTGGCGTCCCGTCGTCGTATTGCGACAGCCAGGTCACCATGGCATCGCGGTAACGGGTGAAGCCCTTGTAGTCCACCAGTTCCTGGTCCAGGTCACGAATGACCCGGTGCATGCGCTTGGCCCATTGCGGGGCGAAGTCGGCCAACTGCTGCAGGCTTACCAGGTAGGTGCGCACGGGGAACAGCACGGCGTTGCTGCGCGGCAGACGGTGCAGCGGTTGTAGCTCGATGCGCAGGTTGACCAGCTCGCCGGCGTTCTCGGCGGTTACCGTGGTGCGGTCCGGGGCCCAGTCCGGCAGGGTCTCTGCGGAGGTTTCCAGGCGCGGGTTGACGGTGATCGACCAGTTGGTGCGACGCACCGGGTGGCCCGGACGCAGGCGCAGCAGGAACTTCAGCGCGCGCTGGAGGATGCCCATCTCGTGCAGCTTCGGCACCGGGCCGTGAAACTCCATGAAGCTCATGCCGAGGTTGAAGCGCAGCGAGTAGTCGGCGCGCTGGGTGGCCATGCCGGCACCCATCACCAGGGTGTCGTCGCGCTCTTCGAGGAGGATGAACTCGCCCTGAGCCTGGCGGGTGATGTACTCCATCGGTTCCATCGGCAGGGTGCTGGCGTCGCCGAACACGAAGCGGTCGTCGATGCCCAGCGGGCGGTTGATCCAGTGCCATTGGCTGCCGTTCTTCTCCAGGCTGAAATGCTCGGGAAAGTCGCGGGAGTACGACTCCATCAGCAGCTCCAGCAGGTCCCACTGCGCTTCCATCATGTGCGGCAGGGCGGCGTAATGGATGCCCGGCTGGCTTTCGAGGATCTGCGCTCGGTGATGGCACTCGGAAATGTAGTGCTCGTCGATATCGAACTGGGCGCGCAGGGCGCCGCTGCCGAACGGCACATGGGGCTCGACGTTCATCGAGTACATGTACTGGTCTTCCGGGTAGGGGAAGGGCAGGCGCAGCACCGCCTCGCGGCTGTTGGCGTAGGTGAAGCCCTGGGTGTCGAGGTCGGCGTAGCTTTCGATCGGTTTGAATACGGTCATTTGTTGTTGTCCTGTCTCAGAGGTCCACGACCAGGCGGCTGCAGTTGGCCCGGGATACGCACGGCATGAATTTGCGCTTGCTCAGCTTGTCTTCCTCGCTGAGCCAGTCGTCGCGGTGGTCCAGCTCGCCCTCGACGTCAAGCACTTCGGTCTCGCAGTAGCCGCAGGCGCCGCCACGGCACAGGTACGGCACCTTGTAGCCGGCCTGCTCGGCGGCTTCGAGCAGCGATTGCTCGGCAGGCACCTCGATGGTCACGCCCTGGCGCGCCAGGGTGACGCTGAACGGCTGGCCGCTGGAGCCCTGTTCGACGAAGCGCTCGTAATGGATATGGCTGTCGGTCCAGCCGAGGGCGTGGGCGCTCTCGATGGTGTCGTCGATCATGCTGTCCGGGCCGCAGACGTAGACGTGGCTGCCCAGCGGACGACCGGCGAGTATCGCGGGGATATCCATGCGCGTGTCTTCGCCTTGCACGTAGAGGTGCACGCGGGAACCGTACTTTGCCTGCAGCTCGCGGCCCAGGGCGATGTGTTCCGGGCCGCGCACGGCCAGGTGCAGTTCGAACATGGCCTTTTTCAGGTCCAGCTCTTCCAGCTGCGAATACACCGGTGTGATGCCCACGCCGCCGGCGATGAACAGGTGCTGGCGGGCATGCTTGGCCAGCGGGAACAGGTTGGCCGGCTGGAGGATTTGCAACAGGTCGCCTTCCTTCACCCGGTCGTGGATGAAGCGCGAACCGCCACGCCCGTCGGCCACCCGGCGTACGGCGATCTGGTAGACGCTGGAGTCGTACGGTGAGCTCATCAGCGAATAGGCGTTGCGGTGGGTCTTGTCGCCGTCTTCGAGGACCACCACCACATGGCTGCCGCCGGAGAAGGCGGGCAGGTGGCTGCCGCTCGGGTCGACGAAGGTAAAGCGGGTGATTTCCGGGGTCAGTGGCTCGATGCGCGAGACGCGCACGCTCAAGGTGCCGTTATGGGTATTCATGTGTCGAGTTCCTCGGCGGCAGGCATTTCACCCGGGACTTCGCCATCGGCCTTGATGCCCTGGAAGGCGGCCAGACGGCGGGAATAGTGGTCGCGCACCACCAGCTCGAGCTGGCAACCGGGACAGGTGAAGACGCGGTGGGTGACGTTTTCGGTGTAGGTGTCGCAATGCGCGCACCAGACCCGGCGGACCAGGGTGCCGCTGTGTTCGCGCAGCACCTCGTCGCGATTGAGATCGACCGCGTTGGCGGCCTGCATGGCGGTGCCGATAAAGCTTTCCGAGCCGCTGAGGTACAGGCGCAGGCCCATCTGCGCGGCGCCCAGGCGCTCGCGCAGGGCGGCGATCAGGGCCTGGTTGCTGGGGAACACTTCGAGGCCGTCGGCCTGGACGGTCAGGAGTTCACTGAGGTGGTTGTGTCCGGAGAAGGATTCGGTGGAGTAGAGCAGGGCGCTGTGCTGGCGCTGTTCGGCGGACATGTCCGCGATCAGGCGCAGCATTGCCGCGCCGCCGCTGCCCTGGCCCGCGACCAGGTGGCGCAGGCCACCCGTCATGGGTTGCAGCCGGTCGTAGACCGGGCGGCTCTTGATGCCGGTGATAAGCATGATCGGACCTCGTAAGTCGCCGTCCCGGCGAAGCGGGACGGTCATGGCGGTCAGCGCTAGCGCTTTGGCCATATTGCCTATGGTTTTATATGTTTTGTTTCGGTTGCCATTAGGGCGTTTTCATCAGGTAAATCAGTGCTTGAACATCACGTGCCGGACGCAGGTGTAGTCCTCCAGCCCATACATCGACATGTCCTTGCCATAGCCGGACTGCTTCATGCCGCCATGGGGCATTTCGCTGACCAGCATGAAGTGGGTGTTGACCCAGGTGCAGCCGTACTGCAGGCGTGCGGCGAGGCGGTTGGCGCGGCCGACGTCGCGGGTCCAGACCGAGGAGGCCAGGCCGTAGTCGGAGTCGTTGGCCCAGGCCAGGGCCTGCGCTTCGTCGTCGAACGGGGTGATGCTGAGCACCGGCCCGAACACCTCGCGCTGGACGATCTCGTCGTCCTGGCGGGCATCGGCCAGCACGGTCGGCTCGAAGAAGAAGCCGGGGCCGTCGACCCGCTGGCCGCCGGTGATGACGCGGATATGCGGCTGCGCCTTGGCGCGATTGACGAAGCCTTCGACGCGCTCCAGGTGGTCGCGGGTGATCAGCGGGCCGAGCTCGGTCTGCGGATCGTCCTGCTGGCCCATGCGCAGGGTCGAGACCGCCGAGCCCAACTGCTCGACGAACTGCTCATAAACGCCACGCTGTACGTACAGGCGACAGGCCGCGGTGCAGTCCTGTCCGGCGTTATAGAAGGCGAAGGCGCGGATGCCCTCGACGGCCGCGTCGATATCGGCGTCATCGAAGATCAGCACCGGGGCCTTGCCGCCCAGTTCCATATGGGTACGCTTCACGCTGCTGGCAGTACTGGAAATGATCCGCGCGCCGGTAGCCACCGAACCGGTCAGCGAGACCATGCGCACCTTCGGATGATTGACCAGCGGCTCGCCGACGCTTGGGCCGCAGCCGAAGAGGATATTGACCACGCCGGCAGGGAACAGGCCGGCGATCAGTTCTGCCAGGGCCAGGGCGGTCAGCGGGGTCTGCTCGGACGGTTTGAGCACCACGGTGTTGCCAGCGGCGAGGGCAGGAGCGAGTTTCCACGCCACCATCATCAACGGGTAGTTCCATGGCGCGATGGAGGCGATCACCCCCAGCGGGTCGCGGCGGATCATCGAGGTGTGGCCCGGCAGGTATTCACCACCGGCCGAACCCGACAGGCAACGGCTGGCACCGGCGAAGTAGCGGAATACGTCAGCAATGGCGGGGATTTCGTCGTTCAGCGCGGCTTGGTAGGGCTTGCCGCAGTTCTGTGACTCCAGGCGTGCCAGGTGCTCGGCATTGGCCTCGATCAGGTCGGCCAGCTTGAGCAGCAGGTGCGCACGTTCTTTCGGCGGGGTCTGCGCCCACCCGTCGAAGGCCTGGTCGGCGGCCTGCACCGCGGCGTCCACCTGGGCGCTGCTGGCTTCGGGAATCTCGACCAGCACAGCGCCCTCGGACGGGTTGTATACGGCGTAGGGGGCACCTTGGCCATCGACCAACTGGCCGTTGATCAGGAGTCTGGTTTGCATTGCGTATTCCTGCTTGGAGTTATTGATGAATACAGGTGCGCTGGATCAGGGAGCCTGCGCAAGGCTTAAACATATAAAACCATATCTTAAATTTGCTTGCTAGCCTGAAAAGACAGAATTGGCGTAACCATAAGGTCATAAGGCGCTACCAAGCGGACTGTGCTTCGCTATAAGATGCGAAACCGAATTTTTAGTCCGAGCCCGTCAGGTGCTCGATAGGGAGAGGCAATGACTGCCCTGGACAGTGCACGTAACACCGCGTTCATCCGCCTGCGCCAGGAGGGGCGCACCGATGAAGTGGCCCGGCGCCTGGTGGAAGCCATCGAACTGGGGCTGTTCGCTGAAGGCCAGCAGTTACCCAGCGAATCGGAGCTGGCCCTGCAACTGGGGGTGGCCACGGTGACCCTGCGCGAGGCGCTGGTGGTGCTGCGCCAGCGTGGCCTGATCGAAACCCGTCGCGGGCGCAATGGCGGCAGCTTTGTCTGCGCCCCGGTGGAGTTGCCCGAGGCCTTGCTGTTACAACGCCTGCGTGACATGAGCGGGCCAGACCTGCGCGACCTCGGCGACGAACAGACAGCAATCTCCGGCACCGCCGCACGCCTGGCGGCCAAGCGCAGTTCGCCGGAACAGCAGGCACGTATCGCCCATCATATCGAGATGTTGCGCCAGGCCGGCTCGCGCCTGGGCCGGCACCGCGCCGATGCGCGTTTCCATATTGAAGTGGCGGCGGCCGCACAATCCCTGCGCCTGACCCACGCGGAGATGCGCCTGCAGTCGGAGGTCGGAGAGCTGTTGTGGATGGAGGCGGCCGGGGGCGGCGATATCACCCTGGTCGAGCAGGAACACCAGGCGATTCTCCAGGCGCTGGTCGCCGGTGATTCGGTATTGGCCGGAGCTCTGGCCGAAGCCCACGTCAATCGGGGCATCAAACGGCTGATCAGCCTGCGCCTGGAATTGCTGGCCGAGGCCGAGTGACGCAGCAACCCATAAGAAGAAAAGCCGAACCTGTGTGAGGTAATGCCATGTTTGCTCCGAGCGACAACGCTTCCTTTTCCGCCTGTGCGCAGCAGTTGGACAGTACCCTGGGAAGCATCTTCAGCCAGGTCCGTGAGCTGGTGGAAGAAACCCGTTCCCTGTGGGAGCGGGTCCTGGCCGAGGGCCGCCAGCCCGTGGCGCGGGACCTGGCCTTGCTGCGTCCTGCCATCGACCGGCAGTTGCTGGCTACCGGAGCCTTCGGTTGCGGTGGCGGGGTGATTGTCGAGCCCAAAGGCCTGGCCGACCGTGAAATGCATCTGGAATGGTGGTACCTGGCGGACGCCGGCAAGACCCTGCCGTTGCGTCCCAACTTCGACCGACGCCGGGAGAACTATTACGACTACACCGAGATGCCCTGGTACCGGCGCCCGCGGGATACCGGCAAGTCTGTGGTCGAGGGGCCATACGTGGATTTGTACGGCACCAACATGTACGTGCTGACCTTCACCATGCCGATCCTGGTGCAGGGCCGGTTCATCGGGGTGGCGGGGCTGGACCTGTCGCTGCACAACCTGGAGCGCCTGCTGGTGCGCAGTTTGATGAAGCTGGACCACGAGGCAGTGCTGCTGTCGGCGGACGGGCGGGTGATCGCCTCGAACACGGCGAACTGGATGGTGGGCGACCTGGTGGCGACGTTGCTCAATACCTTGCAGCTGGATGAGATCCGGTTGACCTTGTCGGAGTCGGAGACAGGGTGGTCGCTGGTGCGGTTGCCCGGGTTGCGCAAGCCGGCCTGAGGTTTTTTGCCAGGCATGCCGGCCTCATCGCGGGCAATGCCCGCTCCCACAGGGTTCGGTTTCGCCGCAGACATTGCGGGAGCGGGCATTGCCCGCGATGAGGCCATCAGGTTCAGCAGAGCATCCGGATCAATCCCCGGATGCCAGCCGTTTCAACAATCTTTCCAGACTCCCTTCCAGTGCTTTCTTCAGCCTCTGCAGCTCCTGGTGCCCGGCATTCTCCGCACATCCCTGCTCCAGCGCATCGCAGTGGGCAACCAGACCCCGCGCCTTGAGCATCTTCATCCCCCCGCGAATCCGATGGGCCAGGGCCTTCAGCGCCGGCCTCGGCGAGTCCGGCCCCAGCGCCCGCAGCGCGGCGAGGTCCTGCTCGGTGCTGTCGACCAGTTGCGCCACCAGGCGCTGGATCAACTGCGGATCATCCCGTGTCAGATGACGCAGTTCATCCAAATCGAACCCGCTGTCGTCTTCCTCAACCACGACCAATCCGCCCAGGTGACTGCGCAGCGCTCGCAACCCGATGGGCTTGAACAGGCAGTCATCCATGCCCGAAGCCAGGCAACGCTCGCGTTCCTCGGCCTGGGCGTTGGCGGTCAGGCCCAGGATCAGGCAGCGCCGCCGCTGGCCAGCGGCTTCCTCGGCACGTACCGCCCGGGCCAGTTGATGCCCGTCCATCCCGGGCATGTTGCAGTCGGTGATCAGCACATCGAAATCCCCGTCGCGCCACAGCTGCAGTGCTGCGGCCCCATCGCCGGCCTGGCTGACCCGGTGTCCGAGCACATGTAGCTGCTTCTCCAGCAGCATCAGGTTAGCGGGATAGTCGTCCACCACCAGGATACTCAGGGCCACCGTGCCGGTCGGGGTGTCCGCCCCGTTCAGCGTGGCGGCCTCCAGCGCGCCGGCCCAGGGCAACTGCAAGGCCACTTCGGCACAGGTGCCGTGCCCCGGTTCGCTGGACAGGTGCAGGGTGCCGCCCATCAGCTCGCACAAGGTCCGGCTGATCACCAGACCCAGCCCGGTACCCTGGCGTTCCGGCTGGCGTCCGGCCTGGGCGAAGGGGCTGAACAGCCGGGCCTGATCGTCCGCGCTGATGCCGATGCCGCTGTCTTCCACCAGCAGCCGGACCCGTGCGCCGTCCGCCCGAGCCTCCAGCCGCAAGCTGATGCGTACCTCTCCCTGCTCGGTGAACTTGATTGCATTGCTCAGCAGGTTGGCCAGTACCTGGCGCAGGCGCAGCGGGTCCACCGACAGCGGTCGCGCCGGCGCTGGCAAGTCCAGCCGCAGCGCCAGGCCCTTGAGCCGTGCGCTGCTGTCGAAGACCCGCGCGGTGGCGCGGATCAGCTCGTGCAGATCGGTCGGTTGCGGCGCCAGGGCCATGTGCCCGGATTCGATTCGGGCGATGTCCAGTACATCGCCGATCAGCTGCAGCAACCCGCTGGCCGAGTCGAATGCCACCTGCAAGGAGGTCTGGTCGACACGGCCCTGTCCGGCATCCTTCACGGCCAGTTCCAGCAAGCCGATCACCGCATTCATCGGCGTGCGGATCTCGTGGCTCATGGTGGCGAGGAAGGTGCTCTTGGCGTGGTTGGCGCTGTCGGCCTGTTCCTTGGCCTGGCGCAACTCGTCCAGGAGGCCCTCGCTGATCTTCAGCTGGCGTTGCAGTGCCTGTTCCGCTGCCTCGCGCTGGGCGACCAGACGCCGCAGGTTGCGGTTCCACAGCACCACGGCAAGGATCGTCAGGCCGGCGACCACAAGAATCTGCAGCACCAGCCCGCGGTAGTTGCGCCACGGGTTGTCGCTGATCAGCGCGTTGGTACGCCAGCGGTTGGCGAGCTGGGTCATTTCGTCCGGCTCGATGCTCAGCAGGGTCTTTTCCAGTATGGCGTGCAGCGTGTTGTCGCCGCGGGCCACGGCGAAGGCCGCAGTGGCCGGGCTGTCGTCGAGCAGTGCGGCAATGCGCAGACGGTCCTTGAACAGCCGGCTGATGAAGTAGGCGGCGTTGATCTGGCTACTGATCGCCGCGTCGGCCCGGCCCCGGGCGACGTGCTCCATCAGCGCCAGCGGGTCGTCTACCTCTACCAACTGGATGCCGGGATGTTCGCGGCGCAGGGTCTCGGCGTACGGTGTGCCGCGGATCAGTGCCAGGCGCTTGCCCTCAAGGTCTGCGGCGGTGTCCGGGGCGTCCGGATGGATAGTGGTGACCAGCACCCGCGGCGTGGTCAGGTACGGGCGGGTGAAGGTCAGGCTGCGCGCGCGCTCGCCGCCGTAGGGCAGGGCGCCGATCACATCGGCCTCGCCGCTTTCCACGAGATGGATCATCTGCGCCACGCTCTCGGCCTCGATGATCTGGAAATGCAGACCGGTGCGCAGGCTGATCTGCTCCAGCAGGTCGGCGGTGATGCCGCGAAACTGCTGCTTGTCGTCGAGGAAGGTGAGGGGCGCGAAATACTTGTTGATCACTACCCGCACGCTGGGATGCTGGCGAATCCAGGCCTGTTCCTCCGCCGCCAGGTGCAGCGCGCCGCGGTTCAGTAGCGGGCTGTTGAGGCCGCTGCTCCAGCGCCGGGCGACATTGATCCGGTCGCTTTCGGAAAGGCTGGCCAGGGCCTGGTCGAGAACCCGCAACAGGGTGGTGTTGTCGTGCTCCAGGGCGAAGCTGAAGGAAGAGCGCAGCGGTTTGACGTACCAGGCGATCTGCACGCTGTCGCGGTAGTGGTTGCCGATCAGGTAGTCGGAACTGATGGCGTCGCCGATGAAGGCGTCGGCATCGCCCTGGGTCAGGGCCGATAACGCGGCCATGCTCGACGCGTAGAGTTGCAGGGTCGCACGGGGGTAGACCTGGCGGATGCGCTCCACGGGCAGGTAGTGATCGACCATGGCCAGGCGCACTCCGGCCAGGTCGTCGCCGGGGCTGCGCGGCTTGCCCACCAGTGTGGCGATGATCGCCTGGTCGTCGGCGTAGGGCAGGCTCAGCAGCAGTTCGCTGTTGGCGCCTTCGTAGCCGTTGGCGCTACCCAGCAGGTCAATGTCGCCGCGTTGCAGGGCCTTGATCGCGGCGTGACGATCGGGAAAGTGGCGTACTTCAAGAGGAATCTTCAGTTGCTCGCTGATCAGTCCGGCGTAGTCGGCGGTGAGGCCTTCGTAGTCGCGCTGGCTGACGTTGATGTCGAGCGGCGGATAGTCCGGTGCCGAGGTGCCCAGGCGCAGGACCTGCTTGCGCTCCAGCCATTGCCGGTCGGCAGTGCTTAGATGCGGTGGCGCGCTGCTGCTCAGGGAGCGACCGAGCAGTTCGCGGGGCGCAGCGTCGTCCATCGGCAGGGCCGTGGGCGCCAGCAGAAGCAGGCTGCAGGCGATCAGCAGTCGAAGCGTCATCGGCGCCTTAGATCATTTCGTAGCGGTTGGCCAGGTCCAGCAGTTCCGCCAGCGAGCGAACCTGAAGCTTGTCCATGATGCGGGTCTTGTAGGTGCTGATGGTCTTCGAACTGAGGATCATCGCCTCGGCGATCTCGTGGTTGGTGGCGCCTTTGGCCAGTTGCCGCATCACCTCGAACTCACGGTTGGACAGGCGATCGAGGCGATCGCTCTCCGAGTGCGCCCGGGGCGTCAGGCGCAGGGCGTCGGGCAGGTAGGAATAGCCACTGAGCACCGCCCTGAGCGCGCCGATGAGGATCTGCAAGTCTTCGTCCTTGCGCACGAACGCCGAGGCGCCGGCCTCGATGCAGCGTTTGGCGAAAAGGCGTGGCGGCAGCCCGGTGAAGACCATGATTCGCGGCGGCGGGTCGAGGGCGCGCAGGCGCTCCAGTACGCTGAGGCCATCGAGGCGAGGCAGGCCGAGATCGAGAATGACCACGTCGGGGTTGTGTTCCTGGCTCATGCTCACGGCACTGACGCCATCGTGGGCTTCGCCGACCACTTCGTAGCCTTCGCGCTCCATCAGCAGGCGGGTGGCAAAACGTACGGTGGGATGATCGTCGACGATCAGGATCTTGTGCATCGCTTGGGAACTCCTGCATCAGGAATGGATTTTTCCCGAGTCACTCAGGAGGGGAAACCGCCGCTTCAGACGGGCCGCTCACGATACGTCGAATCAGGTTCGATGAGTACGCAGAGTATAGAGCTGTGGAACAATTCAGGCTGATTAGATGAATAGTCCTACAAGATGTGCTCAAGGTCCTTCGGTAGGACACAGCCCCTGGGTTCAGGGTGGCCGGGTGCTTGGCTGACAAGATGGCGGGAATCATGCTGACGGACAGGGGCCTGATTCCGTGGGAAAAGCCCTGTTCAGTGCCCGGCAATGCGCCCGCCCGGTGCCAGACGCAAAGCCTTGGCCACTTCGGCCTGAATCGCGTAGGCCGGTGCTTCCACCGCCTCGTAGTTTTGGGTGTAGCGCGTGGCGAAGCCTTGCACACCCCATTCCTGGTATTGCTGCACATGCTTGAGTTCATGGGCCCAGAGGGCGACGTTGTCGCGGGCGTCCTCGGCAGTGCGGAAGACGATCACATCGACCAGTGTCACCGCGGCCACATCGGGGTTCTGCAGGAAAGCGCTGGCGGCATCCAGTTGTTGCGAGTCGCCCACCTGGTAGCGCGCGGCGTCCAGTACCTGGAAGTCGTACCAGGGCTCCAGTTGCGCGCGTATATCCAGGGGGATCGGCTCGACGCCCTTGGCCAGCGCGGTGTCCCGTGACAGCGTGAGCCAACTGGCGAGACCGGAGGAGGCCATGCGTGCGACATTGTCGAGCAGGGTGAACAGGTCGTCGGGCTGACCCTGGGTGGCGGGGGCCGGGGCGACGAGGCCCAGGCAGAGCAGCAGGGCAGTGGTGGCGCGGATAGACATGAAACTCCTGCCGATCAGGCGAGTGACGCAATGGATGGGCAGTTTGACCGGTATTTCGCGGTTTGGTTGGCGGCCCGCAAGAATTTCCTGCAGGACTTGAGACGCGGCGGTTGGACAGGCATCCTTCGCGCTTTGATCTGCCTGGAGCCGTCATGGACGCCTCAACCCTGCTGCTTTACGTCATCGCCGCCAGCGCGGTGATGGTCACCCCTGGGCCGGCAATGCTGCTGGCGCTGAACAATGGCGCCAGCCACGGCATGCGCGTGGCCGGCTTCGGCATGGCCGGGGCTATGCTCTCCGACCTGATCCTCATCGCGGCCGTGGGTTGTGGCCTGGGCGCGTTGCTGCAGGCTTCGGAGCATCTGTTCAGTCTGGTGAAATGGGTCGGCGCAGGTTACCTGCTGTATCTTGCGGTGGTGCTTTGGCGGGCGCCGGTCAAGGCGTTGGGGGTGAGTGGCTCGGCGATGGGAGTCAGCGGGCGGTCGACTTTCCTGCGGGCGCTGATCGTCGGGTTGTCCAACCCCAAGGGGTTGCTGTTCTTCTCGGCGTTCCTGCCGCAGTTCATCCGCCCGGAGCAGCCGGTGTTGCAGCAGTACGTGATCCTCGCGCTGGTGACAGCGTCGCTCGATTGCCTGGTGATGATTGTCTATGCCCTTGGCGGGCGGCATGCAATGCGTGCGTTTTCAGCGCGGGTCATGCAATGGATCAACCGTGGTTGTGCGGGCATGCTCGCGGTGTTGGCGGTGGGGCTGAGCCTGTACCGGCGTAACGACCTGCATTGAACCTGGGGCCGCTTGCGGCCCTTTGCAAGCAGCCCCAGCAGTTTGTCTTACGGCGTCTGTTCCAACGCCTTCTGCAAGAACCCCCGGCTGGCCTCCAGCACCGCTAGCTGAGTCTCTTCCCCCGCCAGCATCCGCGCCACCAGCAAGGCACCCACGCACTGGCACAGCATTGCCCAGGCCAGGCTCTCGTCAGCCAGGGTGCTGGCCCACGCCTGGTGCAAGGTCACCAGCCAGTGTTCTGCTTCTTCACGCACGGCGATATCCGCCCGGGCAATTTCCGCCCCCAGGGTCGGGATCGCGCAGCCATTTTGCGGATTGTGCAGATGGGCCAGGCTCAGGTACTGGTCGAGACAGCGCTGCAGTTTGTCGCGGTTCAGTTCACCTGACTGCGCGCGCAGGTTGATGTAGCTGTTGGACAGCTCCTGGCGGACGATCTCGCTGAACAGGTCGTCCTTGGACGGGAAATGGTTGTAGAAGGCGCCGCCGGTAAGGCCGATGGCCTTCATCAACCCGGCCACCCCGGTCGCGGAAAAGCCACCCTGCTTGGCAATGGCGCCGCTGCTCTGCACCAGCTTCTGCCGGGTCTGTTCCTTGTGTTCGGTGGAGTAGCGCACCTGCAAATCCTCGATGACCACGCTTGACGAATGTGCGGATCATAGCATAGCGTTCGTTTACTAAACGATCATTCATCAATGAGGCGACACCCATGACCGAGAACAACAAAGTCGTACTGGTGATTGGCGCCGGCGATGCCACCGGGGGTGCGATAGCCAAGCGCTTTGCCCGCGAAGGCTATACCGCCTGCGTGACCCGGCGCAGCGTCGACAAGCTGCAGCCGCTGCTCGACGAGATCCGTGCCGAGGGCGGCCAGGCCCATGGCTTTGGCTCCGATGCGCGTAAGGAAGAAGACGTGGCGACGTTGGTGGAGCAGATCGAAAGCACCATTGGTCCGATTGAAGCCTTCGTCTTCAATATCGGCGCCAATGTGCCGTGCAGCATCCTCGAAGAGACCCCGCGCAAGTACTTCAAGATCTGGGAGATGGCCTGCTTCGCCGGCTTCCTCACTGCCCAGGCGGTGGCGCGGCGCATGGTACAACGCGAGCGCGGCACCATCCTCTTCACCGGCGCCACTGCGGGCTTGCGCGGCGCCGCCGGATTCGCTGCGTTCGCCGGGGCCAAGCATGGTATCCGCGCGTTGGCGCAAAGCATGGCGCGAGAACTGGGGCCACGGAACATTCATGTCGGCCATGTGGTGGTGGACGGTGCTATCGATACCGCCTTCATCCGCGACAGCTTCCCCGAGCGCTACGCACTGAAGGACCGGGACGGCATCCTGAATCCCGAGCATATCGCCGACAACTACTGGCACCTGCATGCCCAGCCGCGGGATGCCTGGACCTTCGAACTCGACCTGCGTCCGTGGATGGAGCGCTGGTAAGTCACTCCCTCAGCAAAAGGACCTGATGCAATGAGCAAGACTGTCGAATTCTTCTTCGATCTGGGCAGTCCGGCCAGCTACCTGGCCTGGACCCAACTGCCGTGCCTGTGCGCCGAGCACGATGCACGCCTGGTGCTGCGGCCGATGTTGCTGGGCGGGGTGTTCCAGGCCACCGGCAACAGCTCGCCGGCGATGATCCCGGCCAAGGCGCGGTACTTCTTCGGCGACTTGCAGCGCTATGCCCGGCGGTACGGGGTGCCGCTGAAGTTCAGCGAACATTTTCCGATCAACACCTTGGGGTTGATGCGTGCGGCGATCGGCGTGCAGATGCGTGAGCCCGAGCGTTTCGAGGCCTGGCTGGCGGCGATGTACACGGCGATGTGGGGGCAGGGGCGCAACCTGGGGGATGTGCAGGTGGTGGCCGAGGTGCTTGAGGACGCCGGATTCGATCCGCAGGGCTTCGCGGCGCTGGTGGGCGATCCCGAGGTGAAGGCGGCGCTGAAGACGGTGACCGAGGAGGCGGTGAGCCGTGGAGTGTTCGGGGCGCCGACGTGTTTTGTCGGGAGTGAGATGTTCTTTGGGCAGGATCGCCTGGAGTTTATCGTCGAGGCGCTGAAAGTCGGGGACCGCTAGCGCGAAGGCCTGCGGAGCAGTCCCCGAGGACGTTACCTGGCCTGGTCCAGCGCCTCGAACAAGCGCCAGGCCAGCTTCACCCGCTCGGCATTCGGATAGTTCTTGTTCGCCAGCAACACCACTCCACGCTGCAGGTCCGGCACGAAGGCCACATAGGCACCAAATCCGTTGGTGGCGCCGGTCTTGTTCACCCAGACCTTCGATTGCGGCGCCAGCGCAGGCTTCAGCGCCGTCGCCGGGGTTCCTTCCAGCGCATAGCGGTTGTCATTGCCATCGATCAAGTCCTGCAAGGCCAGCGGGTAGTCGTACTGCTCCCAGACCAGGTCCTGGGTCATCGTGCCGCGCTGGAAGTGACCGCGGCGTGTCTCATCCAGTGCCTGCTTGAGCGGCGGCGCCAGTTCTACCCGGCCCAGGTTGGCCTCGACGAAGCGCAGCATGTCACGGCTGCTGCTCTTCACCCCGTAGGCCTCGTCGGCCAGTACCCCGGGATTGACCCGCACCGGTTTGTCGTTTTTGTCATAGCCCCAGGCATAGGACGCCTGCTGGTCTGGCGGAATGTGCACGAACGTGTGCTTGAGCCCCAGCGCCGGCAACAGTTGCTCCTGCAAGGCCTTGGCATAGGGCGTCTGCAGGCGTTTCGCGGTGATCACCCCGAGCATGCCGATACTCGGATTGGCATAGGCGCGCCAGCTGTCGGGCTGGTGCTGTGGCCTCCATTGCTTGAGCCAGGCCAGCAACTGAGTGTCATTCTGGATAGCATCGGGCAGTTGCAGGGGCATGCCGCCATTCGTGTGGGTCGCCAGATTGATCAGGGACAGCGCGCCGAACGGTGTGTCCGCCAGCGCCGGCAGGTAGTCGCCCACCTTGGCCTGCAACGACAGCTTGCCGTCGATCTCGGCCCTGGCCGCCAGGCTGGCGCTGAAGGTCTTGCTGATCGAGCCCAGTTCGAACAAGGTGTCGCGGCTCACCGCCTGGCCGCTGGCTTTGTCGGCAACGCCGAACTCATAGAAATACTGCTTGCCGTTGTCGGTCATCGCGATGGCCAGGCCAGGAATGTCGTTGTCACGCATCACCTGCCGGGCAGCGTCGCGGACCTGGCTGTCGAGATCGGGACCGGCCCAGGCGAGGAGGGGGCAGGTACACAGCAGGAGCAGGGTAGGGATGCGCATGGCAGGACGTCCGGGTCAGAAAAAGACATGCACCCTAGCAGAGCCGGCTTTATAACTGCCAGGGAACTACCGCCCATCCAAATGAATCCTAGACTGAGTAGTACCTGACTATTTCATTTCAGGCTGACCGGAGGATTCCGTCATGCGGCGTACATTGCTCGTTTCTTCATTGTTGCTTTGCCTGCCTTTTGGCTCGGCCCTGGCCCGGGTGGATGCTGGTGATGTCGCCACCTCGGCAGGTGTCTCCGCCTCGCTGTACTCGACCTTCAAGGATGACAAACGCATCATCCCGGCACGTGACGAGGCGTCCAGCTTCGTCGCCAGCGGCGGTGCAATCCGCGGCGCCTATCTGGAAGCGGTACTGCAGAAAGTTCGTGCCGACAACCCCGGCCTGCAGGCCTCCGACGAAGAATTGGCGCGGGCGATCCTGGTCAGCGATCACTTCGGCGACGAACGCTGACAACCTTTGCGCAAAGGGCGGACGGCTGGACGTGAAGGCCAGGCTGGGCTTGAATGCAAATGCCTGAGTAATTCACAAGGATAATCACATGACCAGCAATACCGTCCGCCTGCACCGTGTCTTCAAGGCACCTGTAGAGCGGCTTTACCGTGCCTTCCTCGACGCTGATGCCATGGCCAAATGGCTCCCGCCTCACGGCTTCACCTGCCATGTCGACCACCTCGATGCCCGGGTCGGGGGTACCTACAAGATGTCGTTCTGCAATTTCTCCGCGGGTCAGCGCCACGGATTCGGTGGTGAGTACCAGGAGCTGCTGTTGAACGAACGCATCCGCTATACCGACCGTTTCGACGATCCCAACCTGCCAGGCGAAATCACCGCCACCATCACCTTCAAAAGCGTGTCCTGCGGCACGGAAGTGCATATCGTTCAGGAGGGCCTGCCGGACGTTATCCCGCTTGAAGGCTGCTATCTCGGCTGGCAGGACTCCTTGAACCAGCTAGCCAATCTCGTGGAGCCAGAAATCCCGGGCTGATTCGAGGAGTAGAATGGGGTCGCGTTAAAGTTTTGTTACTGTTTTAATGATTGGATCCAATTTCCAATCGACTCGATCCCCATGCACGATGCCCAGCCGGCCGCCGCTCGCGCTGCCACCGAAGCCTCTCCACGCCGCCGCGCCTTGCTGGCGGCGTGTGGTGCCCACGCCGTCAACGATGGCCTGACCGACCTTATCTATGTCTTGCTACCGATCTGGCAGGTGCAGTTCGGCCTGAGCTACGCCCAGATCGGCCTGATGCGCGGCGCCTATTCGGCGACCATGGCCGGCTTCCAGTTGCTGGCCAGCCGCGCCGCCCGCCGTTTCGGTCGGGAAATCCTGCTGGTCGGCGGGACCGCACTGGTGGGCGTGGCGTACTTGCTGGCCGGGCAAGCGGGTGGCCTGATCGCCTTGATGGCGGCGTTGGTCCTCGGTGGGCTGGGGGCCAGTACCCAGCATCCGCTGGCCTCGTCGCTGGTGACCGATACCCATGAACCGGGTCGCCAGGTCAAGCAGGCGCTGTCGCAGTACAACTTTGCCGGCGATATCGGCAAGACCTTGATCCCGGCATTGGTGGGTGTGTCGCTGACCGTGATGAGTTGGCGCCTCAGCGTGACCCTGGCCGGAGTACTCGGCTTGCTGGCGGCACTCGCGATGTACTTGCTGATTCCGCGCCATGTTGATCGACACGCCACGGCGGCGGGCAAGGCCGGCGTCGGCGAGGGCAGCGGTTCGGCCAGCGGACTGCGTGCGTTGCTTGCCACCGGGTTCCTCGACAGTGCGGTGCGCATGGGCTTTCTCACCTTCCTGCCGTTCCTGCTCAACGACAAGGGTGCCGGCACCGCCGGTATCGGCCTGGCGCTGACCCTGCTGTTCATCGGCGGAGCCTTCGGAAAGCTGATCTGCGGTTATCTCGGGGCGCGCATCGGCCTGCTCAAGACCGTCTGGCTCAGTGAATCGCTGACCGCAGCGCTGATCGTCGCTGCGGTGTTCCTGCCGCTGAATGCGCTGATGATGCTGCTGCCGCTGCTGGGTCTGGTGCTGAACGGCACTTCATCGGTGCTATACGGCGTGGTTCCGGAGCTGGCGGCGCCGGGGCGTCGCGAACAGGCATTCGCGCTGTTCTATACCGGCACCATCGGCGGCGGCGCGCTGGCGCCCATCGTCTTCGGGCGCCTGGGAGACGTCAGCGGAGTGCCGCTGGCGCTGATGGCACTGGCGGCGACCCTGCTGTTGACCTTGCCGCTGACCTGGTACGTCGATCGCGGCCTGCAGGACTGATCCTCAGTCTTGGGGAAGGGCGGCGAGGGCCTTGCGCAGCGCCTCGGCATCGTTGAACGATTGCTTCGACACCACGCTGCCGTTATCCAGTTGCAGCCATTGCACCTGGCCTGGCGCGACAGCGTAGTGCGGCACTACCTTGCCCTCGCGGTCGAGCACTACGCGGTAGCCGTAGTCGCGCATCTTGGGAATGGCAAACAGCTTGCTGATCAGCGATGGCATGCCCTGGATATCGGCGATGAAAATGCCGTGGCGGGCTTCCAGCCAACCCTTGGGCTGCTCGGCCAGGGCGGCTTTGACCAGCTTGGCGCCGTCCATGTCGCCCGCAGCCAGCAGCACCTTGGTGCTGGCGTCGAGGGTGAAGGGCTGATCGTGTTGGTCAGAGAGGGTAAAGGGCGTCAGGTGCTCGCCGACTTCGGCGGCGTTGGCCATGAAGGGCAGCAGGCCCAGTAGCAGTACGCAGGCAGCTTTCACGTGTCGATCCTGATGTCGTTATCGGGGGATGCAGCATAGCAAGTGCTTCTGGTTCAGGCATGCGGCACGCTGCCGCCCCGGCCCAGTTCGCCCGGCGACAGGCCGAACAACTTGCGAAAAGCTGCGATAAAGGCGGACAGCGAGTCATAGCCACAGGCCAGAGCCACATCGGTGACCCGCTCACCGCGTTCCAGCGCGGGCAACGCGCTGACCAGGCGCATGCGCTGGCGCCAGGTGCGGAAGGTCATCCCGGTCTCCTTGAAAAAGCGGCGACTCAGGGTCTTTTCGCTGATGCCAGCCTTGCTCGCGGCGTCGCCCAGGCCGATGCTGGCGTGCGGACGTGCCTGGGCCTTGCGGCACAACGCTCGCAGGCATGGGTCGCGGGGATGCGGCAATACCAGGTCGAGTTCTGGTGCCAGGCGCAGGCGGTCCACCAGCACATCGGCCAGGCGTCCATCGGCACCGTTCAACGCGTACTCCACCGGCAGGTCACCGAACGCGCGGATCAATTCGCGCAGCAAGGGGTCGACGTCGAGTACCCGGCAGCCATCGCCGGGCCACAGTTGTAGCTCCGGGTCAACATACAGGCTGCGGATACAGGCGTCCGCCGTGCTTTCGACACGATGGGCGACGCGTGGCGGGATCCACACGGCCCGGTGCGGCGGAACCACCAGACGGGCGTGGTCGGTGTGGACCTGGAGAATCCCGTGCAGGGCGTGGGAGAGTTGCCCCCAAGGGTGACGATGACGGTAATCCAGGGCGATGTTGGGCAGGCTGGCGCGCTGGCCGTAGAGGAGGCGAGGCAGGCTGGCAAGATCGTCCAGGCGGACCGGGTTCTGTCCATTTGGCGACATTGTTGGAGTTCTGGCGTTAGTCGGAAAGGTCGCAACACCTTATCGTCTCTGCCATACCCCTACAACAAGCCGGAAACGCGCAATGAAACACCTTCGATTACTCTTCGACAATTTCACCCTGGCCCTGCTCGCAGTGATTGCAATCGCCACCTGGTTGCCGGCGTCCGGTAATGGCGCGGCGTTCTTCAACGGTCTGACGCATGCCGCCATCGCGCTGCTGTTCTTCCTGCACGGCGCCAAACTGTCGCGTGCGGCGGTGATCGCCGGGGCCGGGCATTGGCGCCTGCACCTGCTGGTATTCGCGTGCACCTTCGTCCTGTTCCCGTTGCTTGGCCTGCTGCTCAAACCCTTGATCCTGCCATTGGTGGGCGATGCCCTGTACCTGGGCGTGCTCTATCTGTGTGCCTTGCCGGCCACGGTGCAATCGGCGATTGCCTTCACTTCCCTGGCTCGTGGCAATGTCCCGGCGGCGATCTGCAGCGCGGCGGCGTCGAGCCTGCTGGGGATCGTGCTGACGCCGTTGCTGGTCGTGCTGCTGATGGGCGTGGAGGGCGATAGTGGCTCGCAAACGGACGCGGTGCTGGCGATCGTCCTGCAACTGCTGGTGCCGTTCGTGGCCGGGCAACTGGCACGGCGCTGGATCGGCGACTGGGTGGCGCGCAATGCCGGCTGGCTGAAATCGGTGGACCAAGGTTCGATCCTGCTGGTGGTGTACACGGCGTTCAGCGATGCGGTGGTCAGCGGATTGTGGAACGCGGTACCGCCTTCGCGGCTGCTTGGGCTGGCCCTGGTCTGCTGCGTGCTGCTCGCGTTGGTACTGTGGACCACCGGCAGGCTGGGGCGCTGGCTGGGGTTCAGTGTCGAAGATCGCATCACCATCCTCTTCGCCGGTTCGAAGAAGAGCATGGCCACCGGGGTACCGATGGCGCAATTGCTCTTTGCCGGGAGTGCGCTGGGAGCATTGATTCTGCCGCTGATGCTGTTTCACCAGATTCAGTTGATGGTGTGTGCAGTGTTGGCGCAGCGGTATGCGGTGCGGGACTGAAGAGATCCAGATCGACGCGGACCTTGTGTGCGGGTTTACCGGACGCCGGACCGTCGCGATTACGATGGTGAATTCACTACCTTAATCGCGGGTATACCCGCTCCCACAGGGTCGACAGCAGTGGGGGTTTACAGGTCGAGGATCACCTCGTCATACAACACATCCGGCGCCAGCCGATGGGTGTCGTGCAGGTCGGAGTCCTTGTCCAGTTCGTTGAGAAGAGGCACCCGCGGCACCTCGGTGCCACTGCTTTCGTGCTTGCCACCGTACTGGCCGGGCAGGGTGGAGAGCACACTGGTCAGGCGCCCGGCGGTCTTGCTCGTGCCTTTCTTGCTGAAACCGTTCCATAGCGACTTGGGCGTGGCGTTGAGGCTGCCGTGATGCCCGACCTTGTACAGGTCCACCGAACCCAGCAGCGCGACCACGTCCGGCTGGTCCAGGGCGTAACGCCAGTTCTCGATCTGCGCATCGCCGGGAAATAGCAGCTTCTTGCCGCCGGCTTCGAATAGCAGGATCAGGCTGGTGTTGTTCATTGCCTTGTCCAGTGCGGTGACGATGGACAGCCATTGGTCACCGCGGGCCTTGCGCACCCGGTTGGCGATCCAGCGGGTGCTTTGTGGCAGTTTGCTACCGCGTTCGTGGGGCGCCTCGGGGAACGGTGAGGCCGCGGCCTCGGTTCCGGCACTGGCGTCCGGGCCGAACAGCAGGTCGGGTTGGCGCAGCCAGTATTGCGGGTCGCTGCGTGCCTGGCGGCGCACTTTGGTGCTCTGGTTCACCGTGGGCGGACCGAGCACCCGGCTGGCGATGCCCGGGAGTACCTCGGCCAGCGGGTCCTCCGTGCCGAAATGGGCATAGACGGCCCTGGCACCAGGGCGCTGGCCCATAGCGATCAGGTTGTTCACCGCGGCCTTGTTGGCGATGTTGTTCTCGCCCAGGAAACCCAGGCGTCGGGTCAGGTCCGGAGCCAGGCCTTTGGGGCGGGCGTCCAGGTGTCGTGTCAGCTTCAGCGCGACCTGGTTCATTCCTGCCAGGGCCTGGACATGGGCGCTGGCCAGCGGTGCGGTGGCATCTTCCGGCAAGTCCGGTTGCTCGGTCCAAGGCTGCAGAACCACGTCCGGCTCCAGGGCCCGGATGATGTCTCCCGGGCCCTTGCCATTCTTGGTCGGCGCAAAACCGCTGATGTGGTCGGCATGACGGTGGGTGGCGACCAGCACCTGCAGCTTGCCGGCGCACTTGTCCTTGATGTCGCTGGCAATCTTGAGCATCTGCTCGGCCTTGTTGACCCCGTCGGGCATGCCCACGGTGCCGAAGTCGATCAGGACATGGCGGTTGATTCCATCCGGGTAGACGAAGCGCAGCAGGAAACAATCGCCGAAACCGACCTGGTAGGCGAACAGATGCAAGCGGATCGGGCTCATGCTTGCACCTCCGGGTCGATCGCGGGCGCCTGCATGACACGGGCGCGGTGGATGCGTGTGAGATCGGCCGCGGAACCCGGGGCTGTGTCGTCGCTCTCCGGCCCGTATAACCATTCCAGGCGGCGCACCTGCCAGCGCGCATCGTTCAACGGGCGCTGGATGTAGTACTTGATCCGCCCGTACTGGTCGAAGATCAGCGTGCCGGCACCATACACGGTCACTTCTGCGGTGGTCTTCAGCCAGTCGGGGCGCGGCTCGCCGAACACCGAGCGGAACTCGGCGCCGAACAGGTTGACCCGGCTGGTGAACTCGCAGACCGTCTCGCGCAGGATGAAGCCGTCCGGTCCGAAGCGCAGGCTAGGGCGCACCGAGATCACTTCGGTGTAGGCGCGCTCGTCGATGTTCAGCACGTCGCGGTTCTCCCAGAGAAAGCGGAAGACTTCGCTGCTGTCCCGCAGCATCGAGTCGAAGTGGCTGTTCTGGTAGCGCACCTTGTCGTTGTCGGCGAAGGTCAGCCAGCAGCCTTGCTCGTCGGTGCGTGCGGCGGGAACTTCGATACCGTAGGCGGCGAAGGTATCGCGGATGATCTGCCGATAGCTGTAGCGTGAGTCGTCCGGCGCCACTTCGGCATCGACGGTAAGCAGCGCCGCGAGGAAGTCGCCGAACTCCAGGTCCAGCGGTGGCGAGTAGTCCAAAGCGCGGATGGCGATGGTCAGCAACTGGTCGGCGGCCTTGGCGCCTTCGTCGATCACTGCGTCGAGGCTGTACAGGTTGTCGCCGAAGGTACCGAGGGACTGGCGCCGCGCTACCCAGAGTTCAAGCATGCTGCGCAGCATGGCGGCGGCGAATATTTCACCGCGGCTGTGTGGTTCGTCATATTCGACACTGCTCAGGTAGTCCTTGGACGGTGTCTTTTGCACCGAACGGCGCAACGGGTTGGCGCGCAGCCCGGTCATGGCCTGGCCGAACTGCTCGCCGATGCCGAACAGCAGGGTTTCGGCCAGGGCATCGATGCTCAGCGAGGCGCCGTCGATCAGGCGTACACCGTTGACCTGATGGATTTCGACGCCGCGGTAATGGGTCAGGGCGAACTCGACGACTTCGCGCAGGGAAAACACCGAGAGTAGTGCCACCACATCGGCGAAGCCCTCATGGAACGCCGCCTGGTCCGGGCCGGAGGCGCGCATGAAACCGGCACGCAGGCCGTCGAGGATGGCGTGGGTGGTTTCGTGGGCGACGATGTCGTGGGACAGGCAGGTGAACACCCAGTCCTGGTCTTCGTCCTGGAAGTAGCCGAACAGCAGGGCGCGATCTTCTCGGGAGTAGAACGCGTTGGCCTCGACGAAGGCGTGGGGCACCACATGCAACTGGTGACCGTCGAAGCCCCACGCCACCCGCCGCCCCAGGGCCAGTTCGAAGCGCGCCAGCGTTCGCATCACCACCGCGTAGACCTGCTGGCAGTGAAAGTTCGGTTGCCCGAGCAGGCGGGCATCCGGTGGATCGAAGGGGTCCACCGCTTTGTCGTCCTGTGCCTGCAGGTAGCGATGCGGGCGGTAAAGGCGATTGGCCGAGGCGTCGAAGTCGACCACCTTGACCCGGTAGCCGGTGGGGCCGTCGGCCAGGTGCTCCAGGGGCAGGTTGACCCTGGCGAAAAGGGGCACGCCCGGGGCGCTTTCGATGGCCGGATCCTGGGCGATGATGGTGAAGGTCTGGATCGTTGCTTTCACTGCCATGTGAGGGATCTCCTTGTGTTCAGTCCGTTGCAGCTTGCGCCATGGCGCGCTTCAATCGTTCGCGAAAGCGCGCAGGACTTCTCCTTCCATGCGGTAGCGCACCCACTCGGCCTGGGGCTCGGCGCCCAACGATTTGTAGAAGTCGATGGCGGGCTGGTTCCAGTCAAGCACGCTCCATTCGAAGCGACCACAGTCGTGTTCGCAGGCCAGTCGGGCGAGGTGGCGCAACAACAGTTTGCCCGCGCCGGTACCGCGGGCCTGGGGTGTCACGTAGAGGTCTTCGAGGTACAGGCCGTTGCGGCCGAGCCAGGTGGAATAGCTGAAGAAGTAGACGGCGAAGCCGATGGCTTGGCCGTCGCGCTCGCAGATCAGCGCCTTGGCGCTGCTGTCGGCGCTGAACAGGCTGCGCCGGATATCGTCGAGGCTGGCCACCACTTCGTGGCGGGCGCGCTCGTAGTCGGCCAGTTCGGTGATGAAGGCGAGGATTTGCGCGGCGTCTTCGGGGCGGGCAGGGCGGATCTGTGGAGACATGAAGGGTATCCGGTGGGGCGAGGGTGGCGACATCGTAGTCCAGATTACTGCTGGCTGTAATTGGGGGGGCAGGACCCTTGGCGGTGCATGCATTACAGTGTGGTGTACTTGAATAATTAATCAGAACTGTACTGGTTGAAAATCGCACTTTCCCGGTAGGGTTTGAACACAACGAAAACGCTCCGCCCCACCAGGAATACCCGCCATGCTGCTCACCTCCCTGAACCTGCTTTCAGCCTTCGTGCTGTTCGCCTTCGTCTCCTCCATCACCCCCGGTCCCAACAACACCATGCTGCTCGCCTCGGGGGTCAATTTCGGCGTGCGGCGTACCGTGCCCCACGCGCTGGGGGTGAGCATCGGTTTCATGGTCATGGTGCTGGCGGTAGGGCTAGGGCTGGGCGAGGTGTTCAAGGTCTATCCGGCGATCTACAGCGTGCTGCGCTATGCCGGTGCAGCCTACCTGCTGTACCTGGCCTGGAAGATCGCCACCTCCGGCCCGATGGCGGCTAGCAATCCGGAAAGCCGCAAGCCACTGAGCTTCCTCGGCGCCGCGGCCTTCCAGTGGGTCAATCCGAAGGCGTGGGTGATGGCGGTGGGGGCGATCACCACCTACACGCCGGCCCAGGGTTACCTGGTCAATGTGATCGTCATTGCCCTGGTGTTCTGCCTGGTCAACCTGCCGGCGGTGTGCGTCTGGGTGATGTTCGGCAGCGCCTTGCGCCGCTTCTTGCAGGATCCCCGTTGGCTTCGGCTGTTTAACCTGCTGATGGCGACCCTGCTGGTGCTATCTCTGTATCCGCTGCTGTTTGTAGAATCGGGGTTTTCCTGATTCCCGCTGCGAGCTCCGATGGAACTGATCCCCTGGTCGCATGACTGCGCCGAACACTTCACCCTGCGTGGCTGGCGTTCGCCGGCCAGTGGCAAGCCGTTGTTGCACTTCCTGCATGGCAACGGCTTCTGCTGCCTGGCTTATCAGCCGCTGCTGGAACGTCTCGCCGAGCATTTCGACCTGTGGCTGAGCGATGTCCAGGGCCATGGCGACAGTGACCATGGCGGCCGCTTCGTCGGCTGGAACCGCAGTGCCGAACTGGCTCTGGAAGCGTTCGGCGCTGGCCGCGGGGAGTACGGCGAGGTGCCGTGCTTCGCCGTCGGCCACAGCTTCGGCGGGGTGCTCACCGGCCTGATGCTCGACCAGAAGCCGCAACTGTTCCGGCGCGCGGTGCTGCTCGACCCGGTGGTGTTCAGCCGCTCGATGATCGGCGTCATGGGCGTCGCCAGCTGGTTCGGCATGCACCGCCGCCACGGTCTTGCGCGCAAGGCGGCGACCCGGCGCAGTTACTGGCCGGACCGCCAGGCCGCCCATGAATCGCTGCAGGGTCGCGGGATCTTCAGAGACTGGAGCGAGGCGGCGCTGCAGGCCTACGTCGACCATGCCATCGGTGAATGCGGCGAAGGCGTGGTACTGAAATGCCGGCCCAGCCGCGAGGTGGAAATCTTCAGTTCCTTCCCGCAACGCATGTGGGCCTCGCTGTCCCGGGTGCAGACGCCGACCCTGGTGCTGCACGGCGAGCAGACCTATCCCTTCGTGCCGCTTTCACTGGCGCGCTGGGCCCGGCTCAATCCGCGGGTCGAGCCGCGCAAGGTGGCTGGCGGACACTGCTTCATGCAAGAGGATCCGGCGGCCTGCGCGCAGCAGATCGAAGCCTGGTTGCTGCCCGAGGCCGAAGCGCAGTTCAAATCGGCCTGATCGTTCCATCAATGGAACGGTGAAAGCGCTTTTTGCCCTCTACCGCCCTTTTCGTTGCATGGGTATCGTGGTTCCCATGCAACGAGGAGGTTTCTCATGAAGAAGATTCAAGGCATCTACAAGGCGCCGCCGGCTCACTGGGTCGGTGACGGCTTCCCGGTGCGCAGCCTGTTCACCTACGACGACCTGGCCCGGCACATCAGTCCGTTCCTGCTGCTGGACTATGCCGGGCCGCAGCATTTCGAGCCGACCAGCGCCCGTCGCGGTGTCGGCCAGCATCCCCATCGCGGTTTCGAGACGGTGACCATCGTCTACCAGGGCGAACTGGAACACCGCGACTCCACCGGCGCCGGCGGCCTGATCGGTGCGGGCGACGTGCAATGGATGACCGCCGCTGGCGGAATCATCCACGAGGAGTTCCATGCGCCGTCGTTCGCCAAGCGCGGCGGCATGCTGGAAATGGTCCAGCTCTGGGTCAACCTGCCGGCCAGGGACAAGTCCGCGCCGGCGGGCTACCAGACCTTGCTCGATGCGGACATTCCGCGGGTAGCGCTGGCCGACGGGGCGGGTAGCCTGAGGGTGATCGCCGGTGAGTACCTGGGACGGCGTGGCCCGGCCCGCACCTTTACCGAGATGGATGTCTGGGACCTGCAGCTGGGCGCGGGCAAGTCCGTAACCCTGGCCGGCGGTGAAGGGCGCAATGCGGCGCTGGTGGTATTGCGCGGCAGCGTACGGGTCAATGGCGGGAATGCCGTGGGCGTGGCGCAACTGGTGCTGTTCGAGCGTGGCGGCGATGAGGTACTGATCGAGTCCGACAGCGACGCCAAGCTGCTCTGGCTCAGCGGCGAGCCACTGGACGAACCGATCGTGGGCTATGGGCCGTTCGTGATGAACAGCCAGGCGGAGATCGTCCAGGCGTTCGATGACTTCCATGCCGGGAAGTTTGGGCGGATGCACGGAGAGGCTTGATTCCGCGGCGTCCCCATCGCGGGCAACGCCCGCTCCCACAAGGACCGCATGCACCGCGAAATCTGTGGGAGCGGGCGTTGCCCGCGATGAGGACGGTATGACCAGACCTTTCGTCCGAAGTTGTCCATACCCATCTGAACCCGACCTGT
This sequence comes from Pseudomonas sp. Con_6, assembly GCF_059379395.1. NCBI lineage: Bacteria > Pseudomonadati > Pseudomonadota > Gammaproteobacteria > Pseudomonadales > Pseudomonadaceae > Pseudomonas > Pseudomonas sp. Con_6. The sequence continues at coordinate 3,300,185 of NZ_CM182011.1, forward strand.
CCCAGCACTCTCCCTATCTCAGGACGTACAGGTTCCGACGGCATGCGGTCATGTTCGGGCTCAATGGTGCAAACGCTTGCAAATAGCATTTATCCATTGGATTCCGGAGCCGGGCAGGTTCTGACTTGGACGGCCATCCTTGTCATCCGGAGGGTTGAATCATGCCAATGCACGGAGTGTGCGATCTTGAACTGCGACAACTGATCGAGGGTGCGTTCCTGCCCGACCATTGTCAGGTGAGCTGCGGCGACGGCCTGTCGTTGACCCTGCATTTCCCAGCCGACGCCCGGCGCGCGGCGATGACCGTGAGCGATATCCAGCTCGGCACGCTGCCGGATTGCCGGGCGCTCGCCGATCTGGTGGCCCGGGTACGCCAGCAGCGTGAGCAGCAGCATCCCATGCCGCACCTGATGACCGGCCGCTGAAGCCTTACTGAAGTTCCAGACGCAGCTGCAAGCTGCCGTCATGACACTGCCGGGACGATTGCACGATGCCCCGGCAGGTGTGTCCGCGCCAGGTGAACACCAGCGTATGCGCATGCTCCAGCCGCGGCGGCAGGGGCGGTGTGACCTGCAACTGCACGCCAGGCTTGCCATTGATATTCAAGGCTTCCAGTTGCACCTGGCACTCGGCGCTCTGGGTCGAGACGCCGAACAGGGTGTCGCGGGTGAAATCGATCTGCAGGGGCTGCGGGCGAGGGGCGATAGCCGCGGGCATGGGGATTCACCTCCTTTTGAACGATCAGATGCGGGCTGATGGAGGTTAGACCACGCCGTCAGTTTTTTTCTTCAAAAGATTTCAGCCAGCGTCCATGGGCGCGAAACCGCGCCATACCCCGTTTTGACGATGTGCCTCCGGCCCGCCCGCCGTATACCTGAGCGGGTTATTTCCCCTGGAGGCATTCGCAGTGAGACAAGCACCCCCCTATGTACCCGGTCACCAGTTGCTGGCCGGCAAGTCGGTCCTGATCACCGCTGCGGCCGGTGCCGGCATTGGCTATTCGGCGGCCCGGCGCAGTGCCGAGGAAGGTTGCCGGGCGCTGATGATCTCCGACATCCACCCGCGCCGCCTGGAAGAGGCGGTCGAGCGGCTGAAGGCGGAGACCGGTTTGAACGCTATCCACGGCCAACTGTGCAACGTCACCGTTGAACAAGAGGTACAGGCCCTGGTGGCAGCCGCCGAGCAGAAACTCGGTGGCGTCGATGTGCTGGTCAACAACGCCGGTCTCGGTGGACAGAGGGCCGTGGTGGAGATGAGCGACGAGGAATGGTCGCGGGTCCTCGACGTGACCCTCACCGGCACGTTCCGCATGACCCGCGCCATGCTCCCGCACATGCAGCGTCGCGGCGCCGGCGCCATCATCAACAACGCTTCGGTGCTCGGCTGGCGGGCGCAGAAGGAACAGGCCCATTACGCCGCAGCCAAGGCCGGGGTGATGGCGCTGACCCGTTGCAGCGCCCTGGAAGCCGCCGAGCACGGCGTGCGCATCAATGCCGTGTCGCCTTCCATCGCCCTGCATGACTTCCTCAAGAAAGCCTCCAGCGAGGAGCTGCTGGCCAGCCTGGCCGGGCGCGAGGCCTTTGGCCGCGCCGCCGAAGTCTGGGAAGTGGCCAATGTGATGATGTTCCTTGCCAGTGACTATGCCTCCTACATGGTCGGCGAAGTGCTCTCCGTCAGCTCGCAACAGGCCTGAGGACTCGCCCATGAACCATGTCTTCAGCAGCGCCCGGGCCCTGCTCGATGCCGAGGGGCTGGACCTCGGCCACACCGACTGGCTGCCGGTCAGCCAGGAACGCATCGACCTGTTCGCCGAAGCCACAGGCGATCACCAGTGGATTCACGTCGACCCCGAGCGCGCCGCCAGTGGCCCGTTCGGCGCGTGCATCGCCCACGGCTACCTGACCCAGTCCCTGGCCAACCTCTTTCTGCCGCAACTGATGGCTCTGGAAAACATGGCCATGGGCGTCAACTACGGCTCTGACAGGGTGCGCTTTCCAGCGCCGGTGCGGGTCGGATCGCGGGTGCGCGGGCACGGCGTGATCCTGCGCGTCGAGGAAATCGGCGAAGCAGTACAGGCCGTGGTCCGCGTCAGCGTCGAGATCGAGGGCGAAAGCCGCCCGGGCTGTGTGATCGACACCATCAGCCGCTACACCTTCAATCCCCTTTGAGTGAATAGTCATGAATGAAGTCGTAATCGTCTCGACGGCGCGCACCGCGCTGGCCAAGTCCTTCCGCGGATCCTTCAACGATACCGAGGCCCCGGTGCTCGGCGGCCATGTGGTGCGCGCTGTGGTCGAGCGCGCCGGGATCGAGGCTGCAGCGGTGGAAGACGTGATCATGGGCGCCGCTGTGCAGCAGGGCACTCAGGCCTACAACATCGGTCGGCTCTGCGCCTATACCGGCGGCCTGCCGGACAGCGTGCCGGGCATGGCCCTGGACCGCATGTGCGCCTCGGGCCTGATGAGCATCGGCGTGGCGGCGAAGAACATCCTCGCCGGCGAGATGAGCATCGCCATCGGTGGTGGAGTGGAGTCGCTGTCGCTGACCCAGACCAGGCACAAGAACACCTACCGCGCCCAGTCGCAGGCGGTGCTGGAAGTGATGCCGACGGCCTATATCCCGATGCTGGAGACTGCCGAGATCGTCTCGCGGCGCTACGGCATCAGCCGCGCCGCCCAGGATGAATACAGCCTGCAGAGCCAGCAGCGCACGGCGGCGGCGCAGCGGGCCGGGCTGTTCGACGAGGAGATCGTGCCGATCGAGGTCGAGCGCCTGCTGTTCGACAAGGACGGCCAGCCTGCCGGCCATGAGCGGGTGCGGGTCGAGCGTGACGAGTGCAACCGGCCCAGCACCCGTCTGGAGGATCTGGAGGCGCTCAAGCCGGTGTGGAAGGACGGCAAGTGGGTGGAGCAGGGCGAGTTCATCACTGCCGGCAATGCCTCGCAGTTTTCCGATGGCGCGGCGGCCTGCCTGCTGATGAGCCGGGAGGAGGCCCGGCGCCGCGGGCTGACGCCGCTGGGGATCTACCGCGGGATTGTCGTGGGTGGTTGCGCGCCGGAGGAAATGGGCATCGGTCCGGTGGTGGCTGTGCCCAAATTGCTTGCGCGGCATGGCCTGCGGGTCAGTGATATTGGTCTGTGGGAGATCAACGAGGCATTCGCCTGCCAGGTCCTGCATTGCCGGGATGCCCTGGAGATTGCGCCGGAGCGGTTGAACGTCAATGGCGGGGCCATTGCCATCGGGCACCCGTTCGGAATGTCCGGGGCGCGGATGGTCGGCCATGCACTGCTGGAAGGGCGGCGGCGCGGGGTGAGGTTCGTCGTGGTCGCGATGTGCATTGGCGGCGGGATGGGCGCGGCGGGGTTGTTCGAACTGCCTTAGAGCAGTTGCAAGTTTCAAGCTGCAAGTGGCAAGAAAGAGCTGTCCGCGGCGCCGCTGCTTTAGCTTGTAGCTTGAGGCTTGCAGCTAACCCATTTGGACGATGCCCGCCATGACCACCCGGTCGGATGATCCTCCGACAACCAAGAACAAGAGGATCACCCGATGAAGCCTGCACCGTGCCTGCGTCACTCGCCCGGGAGCCCGTCATGCGCAATCTGATCGGCTACCTCATGAGCGCCATCGTCATCGCTGCTGTGGCCTTCGCCTTCGCCCCCCGCCAACCGCCGGCCCTGGCCGCCACCGAGATCAACGCCGACCGGGTCCAGGTCAACGCCTTGCTTGCCGATGGCCCGCAACTGCTCGGCGTCGGCGAACGTGGCACCATCCTGCGCAGCGAGGACGGTGGTCTGACCTGGCAGGCCAGCCAGGTCGCCGGCGGACGCGCCGCAACACTGACCGCTGTCACCGCCCTCGGCCCCGGCCTGCTGGTGGCGGTCGGGCACGACGGCTGGATCCTGCGCTCCACCGATGGCGGCCTGAACTGGCAGGAAATCCGTTACGACGCCGAACTCGGCGAACCGCTGCTAGGCGTGTGGAGCGGCGATGGCCGGCACGTGGTCGCCTACGGCAGCTATGGCAAGTACCTGGAATCCAGCGACGCCGGCGAACACTGGACGGCCCGGGAAATGCCCGGCGACGGCGCCCATTTCAATGGCCTGGACGGCGGCAGCGATGGCCGCCAGATGCTGGTCGGCGAACAGGGCCTGGTGCTGCGCTCCAGCGATGGCGGTCAGCACTGGCAAAGCCTTGATCCCTTCTACAACGGCTCGCTGTTCGGCGTGGTCCGCCTGTCTGCCGAGCGCTGGCTGGCTTACGGCATGCGCGGGCACGTGTTCATTACCCGCGATTTCGGTGACAGCTGGCAGCGCGTCGACGTCGGCAGCAATCAGCCGATCTACGGCCATGCGTTGCTGCCGGGCAACCAGGGTCTGGTGCTGGTCGGTGCCGGCAGCCGCCTGATCCGCCTCGATGCCAGTGGCGCGGTGCAGGACCGCTCGCAGCGCCAGGGCCTTGGCACCCTGACCTCCGCCGTAGTGCTCGGTGCCCGGCACCTGCTGGTCGCCGGCGAACGCGGCGTCTATCAGGGCAGCGACGCCGGGGCCCTTGCCGCTGCCCGCTGAAGCCTGCTATCACGCCGCACGTCACCACCATAACAACAATGATGCGGGCGCCGGCAGGCCGGGCCCGCGGGGGACTGACCATGCACACCACGATGCCCAACGCCCGGGTCCTGGAAGAGATGGGGCTGGCGCTGGCTGATTATGAACACCTGATTGGCACCATCTACGAAGCTGCGCTGGACACGCGGCGCATGACCGAGGCCCTGCAGCAGCTGCGGGCGCTGTTCCAGGCCAACTTCGTGACCCTGATCCTGCGAGTGGCCGACGAGCCCTTCCTCTCGCCGATGATGGTCGCCGGGGATATCGAGCTGGGTGAGGGCGGAGTCAATCACTACGCCTACTACGCCAAGTCGACGCTGTTCGACAAGCTGCCCACGGACCGGGTCTTCACCATCGACGACCTGATGAGCGAGGCCGAATGGCTGAATTCGTCGTTCTACCTGCTGTACTGCGAGCCCTACGGCTGCCATCAGATGCTCGGTGTCGATATCAGCATGCCCGACGGCGGTGTGCTGCGCCTGCGCATCAACCGCCAGCGCGAGCAGGCGCGCTTCGCCGAGGCCGAGCGGGCCATGTGCGCGATGCTCATGCCACACCTGCGCCGGGCGCTGCACATGCATTCGCTGCTGGACCGCAGCGAGTCCCTGGGCAGCCTCTACAGCCAGACCATCAGCCGCCTGGCGGTGGCCACCATCGTTCTCGACGAGAGCGGCAGCGTGCTGCAGCTCAACCCTGTGGCGCGGGAAATCCTCGACAGCAACGACGGCCTCAAGCTAGTGGGCGGGCGTCTCGAAGCCACCTATCCCAGCGACAACCGCGAGCTCAGTCGCCTGGTGCGCAACGCCTTCACCCGGGCGCGACAGGGCGAGGGCGACAGCGTGGGCGCCGAGGCCATGTCGGTGTCGCGGCCCTCCGGGCAGGTCAACCTGGGGGTAGTGGTGGAACTGATACCGTCCCAGGAACTGCTCGACGGCAAGGGCAAGCCGACGGTGATGGTCTATGTCCGCGATGCGGTGGGCAAATCCTTGGTGAGCAACGTGGTGACCTCGCAGCTCTACCACCTCACCCCGGCAGAAACCGCGCTGGCCCTGGAGCTTGCCAACGGTCTGTCGCTGGAGGAAGCCTCGGAGCTGCTGAACATCCGCCGCAACACGGCGCGGGCACACCTGCGGTCGATCTTCTCCAAGACCGGCGTGCGCCGACAGACCGAACTGGTGCGGATCATGCTCAACAGCGTGGTCGCCCTCGGCCAGGCGGGCTCCTTGCCGCTGCCGGCGAGCGCGGCGGGCGGGTAAAAATGCGTTAGTCCGCACGGACGATGCTGCCGGTTCCAGCCCCTGCCGATACTGGGCTCCCGCTATCGGTAATCCAAGGAGAACAACAATGACCGGCAGTATCCTGGCCCCCCGTTGCCTGACCGCGTGGACGCGCCGCGCCACCCTGGCGGCAGCCCTGGGCAGCGTCTTTATCGTCACGGCCCAGGCCGCCCCTGAAGACGTAGCGCGCCTTGGCAGCGAACTCACCTGCCTCGGCGCGGACAAGAGTGGCAACGCTGACGGCAGCATCCCCCCGTACTCGGGCAAGTGGCTGGGCGTGCCGCCCCAGGTTGACTTCAAGGGCACCGGCAACCATCCGGTCGATCCGTACCCGGACGAAAAACCGCTGTTCGTGATCACCGCGAGCAACCTGGCGCAGTACGCCGACCAGCTCTCCGACGGGCAGAAAGCCCTGTTCAAGCTGTACCCGGCCACCTTCCGGATGCCGATCTACCCCAGCCACCGCGACTTCCGCTACAACGACGCGGTGTGCCAGGCGACCAAGGAAAATGCCGCCATCGCCAAGCTGGTGGACGACGGCGAAGGGGTGGTCGGCAAGACCGGTGGCACGCCGTTCCCGGTGCCGCGCAGCGGCCTGGAATTGCTGAAGAACGCCTCGACCTTCACCTTGCGGGCCTGGACCGAGGAGTACATCTCCGATAACGCCTACGTGCTCAAGGACGGCAACATCAACTGGGGCCGCGTGCACTCGCGCAACCTGGCGCCGGCGCTGGAGCCGGGCAAGATCGGCGACACTACCGGCAACTCCTCCTTCTACCTCAACGAGACCCTGCTGCCGCAGCGCGACAAGGGCGAGATCAACACCGGCACCGAGTTCTGGAACGACAAGACCGAGCCGCGCCAGGCCTGGCGCTACGACCCGGGCACCCGTCGTGTGCGGCAGTCGCCGGGCTACGGCTTCGATATGTCGTTCCCGGGTAGCGGCGGTTCCATCACCGTCGACGAGGTGCGCCTGTTCAACGGTTCCGGCCAGCGCTACGACTGGAAGATCGTCGGCAAGCGCGAGATGTACATCCCCTACAACGCCTACCGTCTGCACTCGCCAAACCTGAAGTACGCCGAGCTGCTGACACCGGGGCATATCAACCCCGAGGCCATGCGCTATGAGAAGCACCGCGTCTGGGAGCTGGAAGGTACGCTCAAGCCCGGTTATCGCCACCTGTACGGCAAGCGCAAGCTGTACATCGATGAAGACACCTGGTTCCCGATGCTGGCCGACAACTACGACAACCGTGGCGAGCTGTGGCGTACCTCGATGGTCAATTACTACTACGCCTACGAGACCCAGGGCCAGCAGGCCGGGGTAGGGCTGTACCACGACCTCAATGCCGGCAGCTACCTGGCGTTCAACCTGATCAACGAGCAGCGCAATGGCTACCAGTTGAACAAGCCCGGCTTCAGTCCGAAGGACTTCGGGCCTGAGGCCGCTCGGCGGTTCGGCCAGTAAGGAACCTGTGGGGGGGCACCGGCCTAGTCCAAATGAAGGATGAAGACCGTGCCCTTCCTGCCCAATCATGCCCTCCATGAATTCCCCCCTTTTTCTTGGGGACTAGCCGAGGAACAACAACAAAATGACCAAACTCGCAGAAATCTCCCTCGACAGCGCCCAGCGCACCCATCGCTATGCCCGTGGCTGGCACTGCCTGGGGGATGCGGCCGACTACCGTGACGGCAAGCTGCACACCCTGAACATCTTCGGCACCCGCCTGGTGGCCTTCGCCACCAGCGAAGGCGCCATCAGCATCCTCGACGCCTACTGCCCGCACATGGGCGCCGACCTGTCCCAGGGCACCATCGAGAACGACCGCGTGGTCTGTCCGTTCCACCACTGGAAATACGACACCGTCGGCAAGTGCGTGGAAATCCCGTACTGCAAGCGCATCCCGCCGAAAGCCAAGACCCGTGCCTGGCTGACCTGCGAGGAAAACAACCTGCTGTTCATCTGGAACAACCCGCAAGGCCAGCCGCCGAAGGCAGGCGTGGTCATCCCGCACCTCGATGTGATGGACAGCGACGAGTGGATCCACGAGTGGAACATCGACACCATGCTGATCGAAACCAACCCGCGGGAGCTGGTCGACAACCTGGTGGATGCCCAGCATTTCGGCCCGGTGCATGGCACCCCGACCAAGTTCTTCTCGAACATCTTCGAAGGCCATATCGGTCACCAGATCTTCCACGGCGACTCCGAGCGCCTGGGCGGCGACCTGATCGCCGAATCGGCCTACTACGGCCCGGCGACCCACTTCACCCACCTGAGCTCGATGTTCGGTGACGTGCGCATCCACGCCATCCTGCTCAACAGCCACGTGCCGGTGGGGCCGAACAGCTTCGAGCTGCGTTTCGGCTGCATGGTCAAGCGCGTGCCGGAGTGGAGCGAGGAGCAGAACCGCGAGGTGGCCAGGGCCTACGTCCAGAGCAACCGGGATTCGTTCTACCAGGACGTGGATATCTGGAAGCACAAGATCCGCATCGACAAGCCGGTGCTGGCCGAGAACGACGGGCCGGTGTACCAGTTGCGCGAGTGGTACGAGCAGTTCTTCACCGATGAAGAGCAGGTGCCGGCGAGCATGGCTGAGCGGCGTGAATTCGTGACTGTCGACGAGCGCTGATCCCCAGCAGCCAACCCGCATCAGGAGAAAGCCGACAATGAAAACAAAAAGCCTGCTTGCCTATTGCATTCCTCTGTTGATCCTCGTGTCCGTGGTGCTGACGGTGCTGCTTTCGGTGCCGGCGGAGCCGCTGAGTATCAAGGCCTGCCGGCAGTTGCCGGGGTGTGTGGCGGTGGTACCGGCGTTTCAGGGCTGGCCGAGCATGCGCTGAGCACAGTTCTCAATCATGACGCGGACCTTGTGGGAGCGGGTCCGCGTCGTTGCTGATTGCTGGGTTACTGACCGCCACCAGATCCGGTGCCAGCTCCCGTGCCGGTGCCCGAACTGCCCGTACCGGAGCCACCCATCCCGCGACCTTCGCCGCCCATGCCGGTTCCTGCGCCAGGGGCTGAGCCGGTGCCTGATCCACCGGTACCGGATCCGCCCATACCGGAACCACTGCTGCCGGTTCCGTTACGCTCGGTGCCGGGTTCCGACCCGGTGCCATTCATCAACGTTTCCGGCCGTTTGCTGCGGTCGGTTCCATCCGTGGTCGCGCCTCCCTGGCGCCCCGGATCACTGCCCTGCATGCGCGGATCGGTGCTGCCCGGCGCGGGAATTTCCGGGGGCACGCCCGAACCCATGCCAGGCGTGGTCGGGTTGGGATTGGTCGGCCCGGTGTCGGCAAGTGCATGGCCACCCAGCAGTGCGCTGAACACCAGGGCGGCAAGCGCTGTACGCTTCATGGTCAAACTCCTTTTTCGCGTGAGATACCTGTCATTGGGCCGCACCTGCCCGGGCAGGTGCGATCAGGTTCTCTCCCGCGGCGACCAATGGCGCTTCGCTATATCCCTATTCCCGCCCACGCATGAAGAAGCCCGCCACGTACTTGCGGAAGGTGTCCAGGCTCTTGAAGTCGGCATAACGGCGGAAGTTCTCCACCTCCGGCTCCGGACCCTGCGGCTGCTCGGTCAATGACACCGAGAGCACCCGGTCCTGGTCCGAACTCAGCACCAGCTCGTCCATCACCTGGCCACCGATCACCGGGCGGCGCATGGTCACCCGCACGCCCTTGCTGGCCATCCAGTCGATCAGCGACACCAGCATCTTCAGCGGTTCCCGTTCCTCGTCGCGATACACCGGGAACAGGTGCCCGCGAGACAGCACCGGCACGCTGGCGACATGGATCAGTTCGTAGAAATGGCTGCCGGCGCTGGCCGGCGAGTAGATGGCCAGGGCCAGCAGCGGGCCCGGGGTGCGGCTGCCGCCCCAGAGCAGATGGTGACCCTGGAAGTCGAAGCCGTCCTCGCTGCGTTCGTTGAATACCTTGCGCCCCTTGATCTGGCTGACGCAGTCCAGCAGCAGGCCATGGCGGCGGTGGTTGCCGAATACCGTGGACTCCCGCAGGCGCGCCTTGAGCATCATCATGTGCTTCATGTCCAGGCGGGTTTCCAGGTAGTTGCTGGCCGGTACCCGCTCCATCAGCGGATAGCGCCCGGCAACGCCGCGCAACTCGGCGAACTGCGCGGTCAGGTCCTTCTTCAGGTGGGTGGCATAGACGTTGAGGCCGCTGGCCTCGATCCAGGTCAGCAGCAGCGAGAGCAGGCGATGCTGTTCGCGCTTGTCGCCGCTGCCGTTGCCCGATGCATTTTCCTCACTGGCACGGCGGAAATCGCCGATCAGGCGCAGCGGCGCATCCGGGGCGAGCCAGGCGGCGGGCGGGATGTCCTGGCTGTCCTGCTCGCCGGCGTCGCGCTCGTCCTTGATGAAGGGACAGTCGGCAGCGTGCTCGGCGGTACCGGGGTTGTTCTTCAGGAACAGGGTGCCGGTGTGGCTGTTGAGGGTGACGTTGAGCACCGGCATGGCCTTGGCCTGGCAGTCGCAAGCGAGCCAGTGGCCGGCGGCGCGGACCTTCATCAGCAGCTGGTTGGCCTGCAGCAACCGCGGGCCTTCCAGGGTGCCGCGGTTGAAACCGCGCAGCAGGTCGTCTTCGGCGGGGGTGAGGCTGCGCACCAGGGCGGCGTTCTTTTCGATGATTCGCATGGATGTCCTTAAGAGGCTGCTTCGCAGCCATCGCTGGCAAGCCAGCGATGGACCGCAACATTACCTCAATTTACGCCGATCAACCGCCGAACAGCTTCGCCGCCCGCGCGCGGATCTCTTCGACCGACAGGTCTTCCTTGTGCGTGGAGATGAACCACAGGTTGCCGAACGGATCCTTCACCGAGCCGCTGCGGTCGCCATAGAACTGGTCCTGCACGGCGCTGACCTCGGTGGCCCCGGCCTTGAGCGCCTGGGCATGGCGGGCATCGACGTCCTCGACGTACAGGTGCAGGCCCACCGAAACACCGGGCTGCGACTGGCTGGCCACCAGGGAGGCCTGGTCGCAAGGTTCGGCGAGCATGATCGAGGAGTCGCCGATCTTCAGTTCGGCATGGCCGATGCGGCCGTCAGGGCCTTCGAGACGGAACAGCTCTACCGCGCCAAAGGCCGCTTTGTAGAAATCGATGGCCTTGTGGGCGTCCTTGATGCCCAGGTAGGGGGTGATGCTGTGTGCACCTTCGGGGATGGGTTTTGCTGCCATTTGCATGTTCCTCCTGTAACGAGCCAACGGACAATCCCGGCGCGATGCGTCGGGCGTAGACCTGTATATTTGTACAGGAATGACGAATGCGCAAATCGAATTGCGCATTCGCTGGACAGGCGGGCATCGGCAGGGCCCGAACGGCGCTTCAGAAGATGTAGTCGGTGGTCAGGAAGCTCGATTCGCGGTTGCGGATGATGTCGCTGATCAGTTCCTTGTTGGCTTCCTGGAAGCGTGTGGCCACCAGGGTGCGGATGGAGAAGGTGCGCAGCGCGTCATGCACCGACAGGGTGCCTTCGGCAGAGTTCTTGCGGCCATTGAACGGGAAAGTGTCGGGACCGCGCTGGCATTGCGCGTTGATATTGATGCGTCCGACCTGGTTGGCGAAGGTGTCCACCAGCAGCCCGATGTCCTTGGAGTTGGTGCCGAACAGGCTGAGCTGCTGGCCGAAGTCGGAATCCAGCACATAGTCGATTACCGTCTGCAGGTCGCGGTACGGCACCACCGGCACCAGCGGGCCGAACTGTTCCTCATGGTAGACGCGCATCGCCGGGTTCACCGGGTAGAGCAGGGCGGGGTAGAAGAACGAGCCGCGGCTCTGCCCGCCGCCTGGGTTGAGCACCTTGGCGCCATGGCCCAGGGCATCGTCCACCAGGCCGTTGAGGTAGTCGATCTTGCCTGGCTCCGGTAGCGGCGTCAGGCCGACGCCCGGGGTCCAGGGCATGCCCGGCTTGAGCGCGGCCAGCCTGGTCTGGAATTTCTCCAGGAAGGCGTCCACCACCTGCTCATGGACGAACAGGATCTTCAGCGCTGTGCAGCGCTGGCCGTTGAACGACAGTGCGCCGGTAATCGCCTCGTTGACCGCGTTGTCCAGGTCCACCTCGGGCAGCACGATGCCGGGGTTCTTCGCGTCCAGGCCAAGGGCAGCGCGCAGGCGGTGCGGGCGCGGATGAAGTTTTTTCAGGTCGCTGGCGGCCTTGTTGGTGCCGATGAAAGCGAACACGTCGACCTTGCCGCTGGCCATCAGCGCGCTGACGGTCTCGCGGCCACGGCCATAGATAACGTTGATCACCCCGGCCGGGAAGCTGTCGCGGAACGCTTCCAGCAGTGGACGAATCAGCAGCACGCCGAACTTGGCCGGCTTGAACACCACGGTGTTGCCCATGATCAGCGCCGGGATCAGGGTGGTGAAGGTCTCGTTCAGCGGGTAGTTGTAGGGACCCATGCACAGCGCCACGCCCAGCGGTGCGCGGCGGATCTGGCCGAGGGTGTCCTGTTCCAGCTCGAAGCGGCTGGAGCGGCGATCGAGCTCCTTGAGCGCGCCGATGGTGTCGACGATGTAGTCGCAGGTGCGGTCGAATTCCTTTTCGGCGTCCTTGAGATTCTTGCCGATCTCCCACATCAGCAGCTTGACCACGGCTTCGCGCTGCTGGCGCATGCGCCCGAGAAAGCCCTCGACATGACGGATGCGTTCGGCCACGCGCATGGTCGGCCAGGCACCGCGGCCCTTGTCGTAGGCATGCACGGCGGCATCCAGGGCAGTCAGGGCGGTGTCGGCATCCAGCAGCGGCGCGCTGCCCAGCACCACCTGCTGCTCGCTGCCGTCCGCCTGTTTCAGCCAGACCGGACTGCGCACCGTGGCCAGCGGGCCATGCCAATGGCGCAGTTCGCCATTCACCAGGTAGTCGCGCTGCTCCAGCGGTGCGCCCAGGCGATACGCCTCAGGGATTTCTTCGGCAGTGGGAAACAGCGAATCCAGCAAACGATCCATGGCACGACACCTCTTTTTCTTTGAATGGGTGAAACGTTTCAGTCGAGCATAACGCCGGCCGATAAAAAAAAGCCAGCCTGCCTCAATATTGTTTTGCCATCGCCGATAGCCTTAAAAACGGACGCAAGCAGCCGGCGTATGACGACAAGAATCCTTGCCCTGCAACACCCCCCTCGCCACTTCCCCACCCGCGTGCGCTCCACCGCTTATCGTCTGTTGCCCATCGGTTTCGCCGTGATCGGCATCGGCCTGTCCGTTGCCCTCGGCCGGCTCGATGTGCAGCGCGAGGAAAGTGAGTTGATCGCCACCGCGAGCATGCGCCTGTCGGGCATTCGCGCCGGGCTGGAGGCACAGATGCGCTCGGCCTTCGGTGAGACCGAAGGGATCGCCCAGTTGCTCAGTGCCGATGGTGACATCTCTACGACGCATTTCCATGACATGGCACGTCAGGCCATGGAGTCGGTGTCCTATATCCGCCATATCTCCCTGGCGCCCAACGACGTGATCGCCGATGTCTATCCACTGGACCGCAACCAGAGCGTACTGGGTCTCGACTACCGCGTGCTGCCGTCCCAGTATCCGTTGGTGCGCCGGGCCCGGGACAGCCAGGAAGCAGTGCTGGCCGGTCCGGTGCAGCTGTACCAGGGTGGCGATGCGCTGATCTATCGGCGGCCGGTATTTCTCAAGGGCCACAAGGGGGTACGCCTGTACTGGGGCAATGTTTCGGTGGTGGCGGACATTGGCAGCCTGTTGCGCGCCGCCGGGGTCGTCGAGGATTCGACCTTCCGCCTGGCCTTGCGCGGCGGCGATGGCGAGGGCGCGGCGGGGGCGATGATCTGGGGCGAGGCGGCGCTGTTCGAGGATTCCGCCGTGACCCTCAATGTCGACGTGCCAGGTGGCACCTGGCAACTGGCGGCGGTGCCGCGTGAGGGCTGGTCGTCGATGAGCCTGTTCGGCTCGCCGCTGTTCCTCTTCGCGCTCTGCACCACGGGCCTGTTCAGCATTTTCGTCGCCCAGTTGAACCGCAGTAACCGGCTGATCAACCAGCGCAACGCCGAGCTCAAGCATTCCCAGGCCCAATTGGAGCGTCTGGCCCATTACGATGCCATCACCGGATTGCCCAACCGGGTGTTGTTCCTGCGTCGCCTGGAACAGGCGCTGCAGACGCCACGTCCGCAGATGGCCGTGCTATTGCTGGATATCGACGGCTTCAAGCAGGTCAACGACAGCCTGGGTCATGCCCTTGGCGACCTGCTCCTTGAGCAGGCCGCCCAGCGCCTCGGTGCGGGTATCGGCCTGGACGACACGGTCTGCCGTCTGGGGGGCGACGAGTTCGCTTTTATTCTCACCCGCGCCGAGAACCTGGACTACGTGGCCAAGGTGGTAGATGGCCTGCTGCGTGCCTTGCAGCGGCCGTTCGACCTGAAGGGCAATGCCGCCCTGGTCAGTGGCAGCATCGGCATTGCTCTGTGTCCCGACCACGGAGACAGCAGCGAAAGCCTGATGCGCCACGCCGACACTGCGATGTATGCGGCCAAGGAAAGCGGGCGCAACGCCTGGCGCCTGTACCACGGCGACATGACCGCGCGCCTGCAACAGCGCCTGGGCATGGAGCGGGCCCTGCGCCGGGCCCTTGAGCAGCAGGAGTTCGAACTCTGGTACCAGCCGCGCATCGACCTGTTCAGTGGTCGCGTCGAAGGCGCCGAAGCGCTGTTGCGCTGGCGCGATCCGCAGCACGGGCTGGTTTCGCCAGGGGACTTCATTCCCCTGGCCGAGCGCACCGGGCTGATCATCCCGTTGGGTGAGCAGGTGCTGGAGCTGGTATGCAGGCAGGTTCGCCAGTGGCGTGACCGGGAAATGCTCCCCGGTCCGATCGCCATCAACGTTGCAGCCTTGCAGATCGAGCGCAGCGACTACGTCGGCAGCCTGACCGCAGCGCTGCAGCGGCATGGCCTGGAACCGTCGTTACTGGAGGTGGAAATCACCGAGAGCCTGCTGATGGAAAGCCAGCAACATGCCTGTGAAGTCCTTGCACAGTTGCAGGCCCTGGGCGTGGCGACGGCGGTAGACGACTTCGGCACCGGCTACTCGTCGCTGGCTTACCTCAAGGCCCTGCCGATCAACCACCTGAAGATCGACCGGGCTTTCATCAAGGATCTGCCCCAAGGTGAAAATGATGTGGCGATCACCCGGGCGATCATCGACCTGGGACACGCTCTGGGCTATCGGATCACTGCCGAGGGCATCGAGACCCATGCCCAGCATCAGTTCTTGCGCAATGCCGGCTGCGACCATGGCCAGGGTTACCTGATCGGTCGGCCGATGCCGGCGGAGCGTTTCGAGCATTGGCTGGCGGGGGAGCGTTTCACTGCCGTGCAATATTGATCTGGCCCAGTGAAGAGGGGCAGATCCCGATGCCTGTGGGGGCGGATGAGCCCGCTCCCACACGGCTTTTCCATCACCACTGGATCTGGGTGCCCTCAGCGATACTGCGGGTCAGGTCGTCCAGCAGCCGCTGGCGCTCGCGTTCCAGTTGCCGACGCAAGTGGTTGGCTTCGTTGAGGTAGTCGCCCTCACTGAGTGTGTGCTCGGCATCCAGCAGTTGTGCGTTGGCCTGTTCCTGCAACTGCTCGAACTGAGCGTGGTAGCGCTGTTCCAGGTGGCGGCTCCAGAACGCTACGACCGGTTCGCCATCGGGCCCTTCGGACAGAATCGCATCGCGTCCGATGGCCGTGGTGCCGTCGATCAGCCGCAACTGGCTGCGAATCGCGCTGGTCCATTCGCCACTCAGGTGCAGCGCCTCTGCTTCGGCGCTCTCCAGGTTGAGCTGTTCGCTGGCGGTCGGGCTGATGCGCAGACGCAGATGCGGATCGTTGGCCAGGCGTTGCAGGGTCAGGACACGCAGGGCTTCGAATTGTTGCGGCGTGACCTGTGGCAAGCGTGCCAGCAACGCCTCGTCAAGGGCCTGGCAGCGTGCGCTGTTCACGGCCACTCGCAGGTAGTGTTCGGTCTTCAGGCGCGGGGTGGCGAAGGGCTCCGGCGCCTGCAGGTCGGCACTCAGCTCGAAGCGCAGCAGCTTGCTGGCATCGAAACGCAGTGCTGAGGCCCGGGCCCGCGGACTCGACTCCAGCCAATGCAGCATGAACCACAGGCGCCGCCGGGTGGTTTGCGGCGCGGCCTCATACATCGGTTCGTCGGCAATGCTGCGCAGGTCGCGACGGTACTGCACGGGCAACTGACGGCTCAGACGCTCCCAGCAGGCCAGGGTTGAGGGCTCGGCATTGAGCATCAGGGTGGTGTAGTCGTCCTCGGCCACCATCAGGTCGATGCCTGTGGCGTTGTAATGCGCCTCGATCCGACTTAGCGTTTCTGCATCCAGCGTATTGTGTTCCAGGCTCAGCGCCCGTTGTGCCGAGGGGGGCAGTGTGCGCTCCAGGGCGACCGGCAAGCGGGTGATCTGGTTCGACGACAGGTCCAGGTGTTCCAGATGCTGCATGCCCGCCAGGTCTTCAGGCATGTGCCGTAGCGAGGTGTCGAACAGGCTGACTTCGCGAAGGTTGGGGGCATCGCTGAGGCGCGGCGGGGTTTGCAGCGGATTGCCGGACAGGTTCAGGTGATCCAGGTCCGGGTACTGCGCCAGGGCTTCCTGGGAGATGGACGACCAGGTGATGTTGTTGTCGGTCAGTTCCAGAATCCGCAATTGCGATCCCAGGCCCGCGGGAAGATGGCGCAGCTCCAGGGCGCTGGCCCAGAGCGTTTGTAAGGGCGGCAATTGCTGGATCAACAGGTGCGGGATGTTACGCAGTGGGTTGGCACTCAGGTTCAGCGCTTGCACATGGGCGAAATCCCCGCCCAGGTGCGGCAGGCTGTCGAAGTCGTGGTCTTCGAGCCCGATCGCGGAAAGGTCCAGTTCTGCCGGATTCTCCAGGTTGCGTTGCCAACTGCGCAGCAGGCGATCCCGCGCCACCGCGCGCAGCGGAAGCTGGTCGGCCCATTGGCCGAGGGTGGTGCGCAGGTATTCGTACTGCTGTTCGAGCCCGCGCAGTTCGACATGAGGCTGCAGGCCGGCGTCGTTCCAGGCTTGCACGGCCTCGCGTGCCTGGGCATCGCTGGCCCGCGGGTACAGGCGCCGATAGCGCGCCAGCAGCGGGTTGGCCACGGTGCTACGCGGCGCATAATGGGCTGGTGGTGGAGGTGGTGTATCGAAGCCGCCAAGCAGGCGCCCGTCGTCATGCCAGCTTTCGCGCACGGCGGACCAGACCCAACTGCGGATATGCCCGGGGTGCGCCAGGGCGTGTTCGACGATGCGGTCTTTCAGATTGGCCATGTCGCTGCCCAGCTCCGGCACCACCTGCCGTATCGCCTCGAACAGGTCGCTGACCGTTGCCTGGACCTCTTCGCCGAGCACGGCGCGGTAGCCGTCCGCCACCTTGAGGATCAGCCGGGAATCCCCGGCGAAGCGATCGCCAGCCCGTTCACGCAAGGGCCCCGAGCGATCGCCGACGCGCAGCTCGAGCGCGCATTCGCTCGGCCAGCCTGGCTGCCGGGGCAGGCTGAGCAACGCCAGGCGCTCGCTGTCCGGACCGCAGCGCTGTGGGCGGTAGAGGCCTTCCAGAGCATTCTCCAGCGGATCGTCGGCCACAGTGCCGGCGCGCAACCGCTGCAGGGTCTGCAGCAGGCGCGGCGGTGTGGGGGCGTGCGTGAGGTAAACGTCCAGCAATGCATCGCGGTCGACGCCACTGATGCGGCTGGCGAGTTCCAGCTCCGCGTCGCTGTAGTCCGCCACCTTGGCGCCCAGGCGCCGCAGCAGGGCCTGGCGCGACCACTCCAGCGGGTATTCGTGGCTGCCATGCCAGGCGCCGTCGCCGTTGGTTTCCAGGTTCGGGCGCAGCGCCGCCGGATCGTCGGGGTGCGCGATGCTCCAGCGCTGACCGTCCGCATGTGGCTGTACGGCGACATGGCCCTCGCCGATCGGGGCATAGTGGCGTTCGCCGGCCACCAGCAAGCCGGGTTCGATGTGCCGGGCTTGGGCCGGCGGTTCGACATGATAGGGCTTGAGGTCGCCATTCCACAGGCGCGTGCTGCCGTCCGGACGCACCACTTCGATCAGCTTCGTGCCGATCTTGCCGGCGTAGTGCAGGGCTACGCCTGTCGCCACGGCAGTGCCGATATCCACCGCCACAGCCTTGGCGTGATCCAATGCGCCGTCGATGTCGCCTTGTTCCCAGGCCTCGACCCCTTCGTAGACCTCACGGAGGATCTGGGCAGCAAAGACCATCATCATCAGACCGCTTGCCGCCGGGATGAAAAAGGCCGCGACCCCGAGCAGGTCCAGTCCCAGGGACTCCCAGTACTGCAGGCGGCGCTGGCGCGCGGCTTCGTCGACATCGGCGCTGGGCACTGCGAGGTGGCGGGCTTCGTTGAGCAGGCGACGATGATGACGGTCCTGCAGGTAGCCAAACAACTCGTCCTCGATGACGGACTCGTGCCAGTGCAGGTCGGTGTACGCCGGGGCTTTCCAGGGGCGGTCGCGATCGGTTGCCAGGGTCTGCCCGGTCAGGTTGCGCTGCACGACACTGGCGAAGTGCTCGACGTGGTCTTGCTGGATATAGCCGAAAAAGCGCCGGCGCAGGTCGGGCTCGCACAACAGGCGCAAGACCGCGCCCTGGCACTCGGCGAGGGTGGCATGCCGGCTCAGGGCCTGGGGCATGCCGGGCAGGTAGAGGAACACCGCCTGGGCGTCAGCTTCGCTGCGCATCAGGAAGGCATCGAGGACATCCACTGCGAACAGGCTCAGGCGTGTGCAGTGCGGAGGGCGGCAAGTCGCGGGGTCGTCCAGCAGACGCTGCACGGGCGGGTAGTCGTCAAGGCCGCGCATGCGCGCGACCAGCAGGTCCAGTTGCAGTTGCTCGCGACGGCTGCAGATCGACAGGCTGCGGACCAGCGGGCGGCCAAATATGCTGTCCAGATGCTCCTGATAGCGCTGGCCGAGGTCGAGGTCATGGCATTGCTCAGCGAACTGCGCGGCGGTGAAGGGCAGGCGGTTGAAGTGGTAGCGTGTCCAGCCATTGATCGTACTGGTGGTCATCGGACCATCGATCGCCACGGTTTCCGGCTGCAGTTCCGGGTCCTTCTCGAAATTCTGCAGCGCGGCCTGCAGCAATGGCTCGATGCTGTGGGTGAGCTCGGTGGCCATCGATGTCCAGCTCCAGTCCCGGCTGAAACGCACGAAATGGGTTTTGCGCAGGTCATCACAGCGCATGCCATAGCGCTGGTGCAGACGCTCTATCAGCAGCGGCTCGGCAAAATCGGCCGCGTTGCGAAGATCGGCCGTGGCCCGGGCCAGGGCGAAGGACAGGTTGCGGTTGCGTTGCTGGCTCTGACGCAAGGCTTCTTGCAGCGACGGGTGGGCAGCATGTAGCCAGGAGCAGTTGCTGTAGTTTTCCTGGTGCTGGATACGGGCGATCTGTCCGGGCTTTAGATCACCGAGCCAGCGCGGCAGGCGTTCCTGGACCAGCAAGTCGTGGGCGGAGGGAGAAGGGGTCGATGACATTCGGTTGCACTCCATGTGAGGGAGTGCAAGGACATCGTGTCCCGCAGCTGCTGCGGTGGCACATAGTTATCCCGGGTCGGGGCTATAGTTACAAACGCCCATGAACTTGCCGAGGAGCGCGACCATGGCCTTGATCAGTCGCGAAGTCTGGTGGTACGAGCCGCCCAAACCAGGGCAGACCGAAGCGGATCTGCACTGGGGATTCCTGGAAGTCTACAGCGGCGGAGAGACACGTTTCGTCGACCAGCGGCCCACCGACCAGCAGATGGCGGAGCGCAAGAGCTGCCGGAATTTTCCAGCGCAGGATGAGTAGTCGCAGGCTTGCCTGCGACTACCACCGGGTGGCGGCCGGCGTTGCCCGCGATAGCGTCCGCCCGGCCAACGCGCCATAGCCGATCCGCTGTACCCCCGGCAGGCGCTGCTCCAGCAGTTCCATCAAGGATTCTCCTCGCTCCAGATAGGCATCGCCGAAGTCCGCGCACCCCAGCGCGCTGGGATGCACCACCACTTCCAGTACTCCGGCCTGCGGCGCTAACCCGTCACGCAGGTCCACCGGGGTGCACACATGGTTCGCACAGCTCCCGGCCAATTGGCGCAGGCGCCGGTTCAACAAGGTCTTGAACGCCCGCTTGCCGGTGCCGATATTGCGCCCCAGATTGCGTGCCAATCGTACCGGCACCCCTTCCCGTGCAGCGAAGCGGGCGACAATCTCGCCAATCGGCCAGACATTGTGCACATGCTGGTGCGAGTCCAGATGGCTGGGCAGCAAGCCCAGGCTCAGGCAGTGCTGCCACTGCGCGGCCAGTTCCAGCTCCACCGCCTGGCGTGTGCGTCGGCTCAGCCACAGGCACTTGCGCGACAGACTGAACTCGAACTCGCCGGCTTCGTTGCACAACGCCGGCTCTTCGAGAACTGCCTCGCTCAATGGGCGGCCATGGCTGAGGTTGAAATGCAGTCCGACCCGCCCGCGCAGCAGCGGTTGCTGCCGGGCCAGGGCGCAGGCGTTGCGGAACGCCGGCATGTTGGCCATGGCCGTGGCCGAGCTGATCAGGCCGCTCTGAAAGGCCCGCAGGATCACCGCGTTGGTGGGCTCGTTGAGGCCGAAATCATCGGCGTTGACTATGACCTTGAGGGACATTGCGCGGCTCCTGCAAGAGGGGGGCGAGGGGCGACCCGGGTGGGTGCCGGGGCCTTGGCCGGCGGCAGCCAGGGCCGCACGCGTCGCCACAGGCGCAGGGCCAGGCCCAGGCACAGGCCGGACAGGCGCCAACTGTAGAAACTGTGGCGCAAATGCTCGACCTGGCCGGTCATGCGCTCATGCAACTGATGGCTGGAGTTTTCAAGGCTGACCCGCGAGGCGTCGATCCACTGCCAGCCATCGTCCAGCCCCCAGTCGATCCACTCCTGCAGCAACGCCCGACCGCTGCCGAGTTCGGCGTGGGCCGGCAGGAACGCCAGGTTGTAGTCGTAGAGCCGGCCCCGTTCCAGCAGGCCGAGGCGGTAGCTGATGCATTCGCCGTCCAGCTCCAGTACCACCAGGCGCAGGCGGTTCTCGGCGGCGAGGCCGGTCATGGCCTGGAACATCCAGGCCCGCGAGTGTGGCGTGCTGAAGATGCCGACACCGTCGTCGCCTTTCCAGCTGGCGTCCTCTACAGCGGCGATGCGTTGCAGCCATTCAGCGATATTGTCGGCATCCGCGACCACCCGGCGTACCTGCGCGCCACAGGCGGCGATGCGTTTGCGGGCGCGGCGCAGCTTGTAACGCGGGTCGCCACTGACTTCCTGGCGGTCGGCGATGCTCAGCCAGTGCACGGGCACGTTGCAGGCGCGGCGGCATTCGTGGGTCGAACTGCGCCAGCCCCAGTGCCGTAGCCAGGGCTCATCGGCGGTGACTTCGTTGAGTTGCAGCAGGGCGTGGGGCAGGTGCCGGCGGATCTCTCGCAGCACCAGCGGCGCATCCTGCTCGGCCAGGTCGATCAACAGGCCGACCCGGTCGCTCAACGGCCAGCCAAGGTGACGCAGCACCACAAAGCCCGGCAGCCCGGTGCGCAGCGGCATGCGCAGCAGTGGCAGGCACAGGCACAGGCGCTCGCCGTCATGGCCGAGCAGTACGTGAAGGCTTTGCCCGGGGCGCAACGCCGCTTCTGCGGCGCGCAGCCAGGCCAGGCCATTGAACGGCGTACTCTGCGGCAGGCGCTGGCGCAGTGCTTCGTACTCGCTCACGGGAAAGGCAGGGGTCGACAGCGAGGTCAACCAGCTCAAGCGCAGCCCCATCTCAGGCAGCCCCCACCGGCGTCGGCGCCACCGCCGGCTTGCGCAGCGCGGCCAGGCGCGAGCCCTCGTAGCGGCTCTGGCGGTAGAACTTCCAGCGCCCGAACAGGCAATAGACATGGGTGATCCGCCCCAGCTCGGTATAGCCCATGCGCAGGTGCAGCTTGAGCGCCGGGATATTGTGGCTTTCGCAGACGTCCACCACCTTGTCGCACCCTTGGGCGCGCATGGCCTTCCACAGGTCCAGCTGCAGGTCCACCGACAGCGTGGTGCCCCAGTAGGCACGGGTCAGCTCACCGCCGAACTCGAAGAACTCGCCGGGCTTGACCGGGAACCAGCAGCCGTAGAAGTGATGGTCGTGGTAGTCCTTCGGGCAGCCCCAGATGAATGCCACGACGTGGCCTTCGGGGTCGCGGTGGATGATCCCGGTGTGACCTTCCAGGACCATATCGCGCATGGTGTCGATGCGGTCTCCGAAGTGACGGGCGAAGGCATGCACGTTTTGCAGGGTGGTCAGCTCGCTGTGGGTCGGCGGGCTGGGCTTGAGGTTATGCGGGGGAACGGGGCTGACCAGGTCGCGCTCCATCCAGAGCAGTTCCCAGTGGAAGAACACGTAGCGCCGGAAGGCGGTGTTCAGGGTCGCGCGCAGTCCTTTGTGCCGGAGGTGGTTTTGCAGCTGGGTCAGTACACGCATGATTGCCTCCTGGATCGGGCAAGGCGGGTGGTCCGGCGCGTCGGGTTCATGACGCGCTCCAGCTCAGGGCGAACAGGGTTCGTCCCGGCAACTCGAAGCCGAACTGCCCGCCGCGACAGGCCAGGTCGGCCTTGCGTGGCTGGAGATCGGGTCCGAAGAAGGTCAATTCGGGTCGTGCCGGGCATTGCCGGGCACCGGCAGCGAAACGCACCTGCTGGCGGCGTTCGCTCTTGTTCACGCCCAGCAGGCTGCGCTGCGGGCCGCGGGCCATGGCCAGGGCGTCGAGTTCGAAGGCGTCGTTGTCCAGTTGCACGACTTCGTCCAGCCAGTGCTGTTGGATGAACTGCTGGGCCAGGCCCACCGGTTTGAGCACGAACTCCCGTGGGCCAGGCACCTGCAGCATGCCTTTGGGGTATTCCGGCTCGTCGGCGGCCTGGAACCAGTTGAGCATGTCCAGCAGACCGTCGGCGCTGGCATTGATCGCCACCGAGGCCCACCACAGGGCACCGTCGAAGCCGTTCTGCTCGTACAGGCTGAGGGTGGAGCCGCTGGACAGGTTGGTCTGGTCCAGCAGCAGCGCCTTGCGTGGCCGACCGCGTTCGTTCAGGCCGACCAGGGCGGCGGCCTGGCGCACCTGGTCGCGGTAGACCCGGGTTGCCAGCAGGTCGCGAACCATCCACTCGTGCCAGGCCAGGGCGTCGACCCGCGGGCCGAATTCGTCCAGCAGGCGTTTCGCCCAGTCCAGGCCGCGGCGCTCGGCGCTGTGCTCGGCCAGCGGACCATTGACCAGCCGCGAACTGGCCGGCAGGGCAATGCGCACCCCGGCTTCGCGGGCGCCGGCATAGTCCTCGACCTGTTGCAGGCGTTGCGCGAAGAAGGTGCGGAAGTCTTCGTAGCGGGCGTAGTTGAGGTTGGGTTCGTCGGCGAAGGCGATGTAGTGCCGGCCCGCGCCGCCCAGTGCCACGCTGGCCGCCAGCCAGGCCTCGAGGCCCTGGCGGCTGGTGCTGTCGTCGCTGAGGTCGGCGCGCCGGCCCGTGGCGGCGAGCAGGGTGATGTCGTCGGCGATGCCGAAGCGTTTGCGGTACAGGCGGCGGAAGGCGTTTTCATACTCGGGCTGGCGTGCCAGCACATCGACGAAACTGTAGAACCCCGCCGCCTGCGGTCGCAGGGCATCGAGCACGGTATGGCTGGCAGGGGGCGGCAGCAGGTATGGCAGGTTGAGACCGAGTTTTGCGGTCGGGCCCAGGTGCCGGGTGCCGAGGCGCAGCTCGACCTGGCCGGGCTGTTCGTGCAGCGGTTGCAGGTCCTCGACCCGACGTGCGAACAGGTTGGCCGTGCCGTCGAGCCAGAACGCCGCTTTGCCGCGCCCCTGCAATTCAAGGCGCCACACCTGCGGCTGCTGGCTGACTGGCAGGGCCGTCTGTTCGTACTGCCAGTAGGCCGGGTGCGGCACCAGGGTCAGGCTCAGGCGCTTGCCGTCGGCGACGCGCACCGCGCTCAGCCCGCTGACGCCGCCATGGTACTTGCCGGCCAGCAGCGCTTCTTCGCCAGCGCCGACGCGGAAGTAGAAGACGCTGTCGGTCTCCACTTGCAGACTGAAATGCACCCGCGCCGGGGCGAATTGCGCTTGGGTACTGTCGCTGAAAGCCGGACGATAGCGGCGGAAGCTGTAGCCAGGAATCTCCAGGCGATAGCTGCCGTGCCCGCTGGACAGTGGCCATTGCTGCTGGCCGCGGACTTCCCGGGCGGCGATGTCGCGGCGGGCGGCGAGCCGGCCCTGGCCGTCCAGCAGGAACACCTGCTCCGGATTGGCCTGTGCCTGCCAGGCGCCGACCCAGTCCAGGCGCAGGGTATCGCTGCGACCCGGGGTCAGGTACAGGGCGCCATCGCGGATATCCGGCCAGCGCTGTTCGGCCGCGCCAGCCAGGCCGCTGAGCAGCAGGAGGGCAGGCAGCAGGGCCTTCATCCGGCGACCCTCCCGGGCAGCATGCGGCGCAGTGGCAGCAGGTCGGCAGGCAGGACGATCAGGGTGCGCCACCAGGCCACGCCGCTGAGCCGGCAGTACAGCACCAGCATGGCCAGGGTCACCACCAGGTAAGCGATGGATGAGGCCAGCGCCGCGCCGACGATGCCGTGACTCGGGATCAGCACGACATTGAGCAACAGGTTCAGCGCCGCGCCGACACCCATCATCAGCGATACGCTGCCGGGACGGTTCTTGCCCAGCAGGTCGAGGCGCAGGATGCTCGCGTAGCACAGGCCGAACAGCCCCGGCAGCAGCGCCAGCAGGGCCGGGTAGGCAGGCTGGTAGGCGGCGCCGAACAGGGTGACGATCAGCCATTCGCCGATCAGGGCCATGCCCAGGCAGGCGCCGAGCATCACCGTGGCGGTCAGGCGCAGGGCCAACGGCGTGATGTGTGCCATGCCTTCGTCTTGTTGCAGCAAGCGTTTCATCAGCGGCGTGGTCACCGCCTCGGGGACGATCAGCAGCAGTTCGGCGGCAGCGGTGGCCATGGCGTAATGGCCCAGCGCGGTACTGCCGAGCAGGGCGCCGATGAACAGGTAATCCGAGCGCAGGATCACCTGCTGGAACAGCAGGTCGGGATGGCTCTTGGCGCTGTAGGCCAGCAGTTCGCGCTGGCCGCTGCGGTCCCAGCACAGGCGCAGTTGCCGGCCACGGCGCAGCCACAGCAGGCCGAGCACCACCACCAGGCCCAGGCCCAGCAACCAACTGGCCAGGGCCGCGGACAGCGCGGCCTGCGGCCAGAGCAGATAGAACCCGAGGAACAGCACGAGTGGTACCAGCGACTCGCTCAGGCGCAGAGCATTGAAGGCGCCGACTCCGCCGGTGGCGTTGTGCAGAGTCAGCAGGCCGCTTTTCAGCACGCTCAGGGGCACGGCCAGTAACAGCAGCCAGGCCAGCAGGCCAAGCTGCTCGGTGACTTCCAGCTGGATGCCGAAACCGTGCAGCACGGCAAGGCAGGCCAGGGTCAGCAGGCCGGCCAGCAGGCAGCCGTAGACCAGCACCTGGGTCAGCAGCAGACCAAGGTTGCGCTGCTGCGCCGCCTGGTAGCCGATCGCACTGTTGAGGCCGCCGCTGGTGGCCGCAGCGATCAGGTCCGGCAGGCTGCTGAGCAAGGCGAACAGGCCACGCTCGCTAGGGCCCAGGAGACGGGCCAGAAGCACGTTGCGCAGCAGGCGCAGGGCAATCATTGCCAGCTTGGTGCCCATGCTCAGGGCCAGGTGGCGCAGGTAGTGTCCGCGGCTCATGGATTGCCTCCACGACTGATGCGCCAGGCCAGCAGCGAGGGCCGGCTGGCGTTGCGCTGGCTGACGCCGATGCGTGGCAGCGCCAGCGGGTCATCGCTGCTCTGGCAGAGCCCGGCGCGGGTGCTCAGGGCCCAGGGGTAACGGTGCGCGGCGAGACGCTGGCGCACCCGCAGGTCATGGTCGCCGTTAGGGTAGCAGTACACCGGTAGCGGGTTGCGGCAGCCTGCAGCCAGGGCGTGGTGGCTACGGCTGATCTCGTCTTCCAGGCGATGGTCGTCGAGGCCCGGGAGCAGGGCGTGGCTAGCGCCGTGGGGACCGAAGCTGATCAGCCCGGAGTCTTCCAGCTGGCGCACCTGGTGCCAGTCCAGGGCCTGGGGCAGCGATTCTGCCGGGCAAGCGTCGGTCAGCAGGTGCAGGGCCTGTGGGGCCAGGCTCTTCAGGCTTTGCAGGTAATGCGCCAGGGCCAGGCTACGGGCTCGCGGTGCGTCGTGCATGAAGTAGGCGGCGGGCAGCGGACGACCGACCCGGCGCAGTTTTTCGATCATTTGGTGCCGTGCCGGCTCGCCATGACTGCCCCACAGGGTCTCGCCGAGGCTTTCCCACCAGAAGCGCTGGCGGCTGCCGATGAAGTCGGTGGAGAGGAAGATGCTTGCCGGCATCTCGTAGCGTTGCAGCAGCGGGAAGGCGTGCAGGGCGTTGTCGCGCCAGCCGTCGTCGAAGGTCAGCGCCACCCGCGGCCGCTTGCCGCTGCCATGGCCTTGCAGCAGGTCCAGCAGCGGCAGGCAGTCGAAGTGTTGGCGCAGCCAGCGCAGCAGGCGCTCGAAGGCTTGCGGACCGACGCACAGCTCGTTGCGGTGTGGCAGGGCGGCGGCGCGGTCATCTGGCAGCACCCGGTGCAGCATGAGGATCAGCCCGGCGCCGCGCAACTGGCGACGCCCGGTCGGGGAGTTGAGGTAGACCCAGCCACGGGCGCGCTTGATGGAGGTCTTGATCGGCATGGTCCTGGCCTCAGCGATTCTGCTCGGGGTTCCACTGCCGGTAGCTGTGCCCGCGCAGGAACTGCCACAGGCCGACGCTCATTCCCGCCAGGGTCACCAGCACATAGGCGGCCAGGCGAAACGGTTTGGGCAGGCGGTGCCCGGTGTCCAGCAGACCGGCCAGGCCGATGGCATAGCCCAGCAGTTGCAGGGTGCAGGTCCACAGGTAGAACACCGGGCCGTCGAGCAGGCACAGGTTGCTCAACAGCAGAGGCACCAATAGCAGCGGGGCCAGGCGGCGCAGCAGCTTGTGGCTGATCAGGGCGATGGCGTACAGGCCGTGGCGGCGTGGGTCGAGCAGCTCGCTGCGTGCAGCCAGGCTCTGCAGGCCGCCGACGGTGACCCGCTGGCGCCGGCGAAACTGCTTGCCGGCTTCGTCGACGCCGCAGTCCAGGACCAGCGCCTCGGGCACATAGACGATGCGCTGGCCGGCTGCGGGGGCACAGGTGCTGATGAAGAAGTCGTCGTTGACCTGCTCCGGAATCGCCTCGAACAGCTCGCGGCGCAAGGCCAGCAGAGCGCCGTCGGCGGAGACCATGCAGCCGTTGCGGTTCTCCACCCGGCGCACCCAGCCTTCGTAGTGGCGGTACAGGCTGTCGCCGAGGCTCAAGCCCTTGCCGGGGCGGGGAATGATCATCTGCCCGGCGCAGCCGCCGACGCCGGTGATGGCCAGCGGCTGCAGGAGGTGGCGCAGCGTGTCGTCGGCCCATTGGTTGTCGGCGTCGGTGAATACCAGAATCTCGCCGTGGCACAGCTCAACCGCGCGGTTGAGCGCGGCACCCTTGCCGATCCGCGGCAGGTCGAGGACCTGGATGCACGGCTCACCGACACTGCGCGCACACGCCACGGTGCGGTCGCTGGAACCGTCGCTGGCGACGATGATCTGCAGGCTGGCGGCCTCGTAGTCCTGGTTCAGCACGCTGCGCAGTTTCTGCTCGATATGGCGCTGCTCGTTGTGCGCGGCGATCACCACGCTGATCGTCAGCGGGCGGGGCTCGCCGGCAACGGGCTGGCGGCGCAAGGGTGCGATCAGGGTCAGTAGCAGCGGGTAACCCAGCCAGGCATAGAGGGGCAGCAGCAGGCACAGCCAGAAGATGAGTTCAGCCACGGGCAGGCCTCCGGGCGGTCAGGTTGAACAGGCTCATGACGAAGGCCATCCCGGCCAGATGCAGGCGGATGAAGTGCAGCCCCCAGAGCTGCACGGTCAGCCACGTGTCACGGTGTTTCAGGCTTTGCCGCAGGCTCAGGGCCAGGGCCGGCAGGCTGGCGATCAGCACCAGCAGCAGGCTCAGGTGCGGGAAACCGTCGAGCAATGCCGACAGGGCCATGGCATCCAGCACCCAGGCGCCCAGCGACAGCGCCGGGAAGCGCAGCAGGCGCAGGCTCACGCCATGGCTGCGCAGCAGCTGCAGGTGACTGCCCTGGCGCCACATTTCCTTGCCCAGCCATTCTTTCCAACTGCCTTCGTAGCCCCAGTGCAGCACCACCGGGTAGCGCAGTACCGCCAGACGGGCGCCGGCTTCGTGCAGGCGTAGGGTGAAGTCCTTGTCCTCGCCGCTGCGCAGGCTTTCATTGAAGCCGCCGACGGCGTCGAACCAGCGGCGGGGCATCAGCAGGTTGGGGCTGGGCAGCCATTGCTGGCGTTGTAGCAGGTCGCCGGCGCGCAGGGTGCGGCGCTGCCAGGCGATGGCGAACCAGGGCGCCTGGCCCGGGGTGTCGCAGTCCAGGGCGAAGATGTCGGCGCGGTCTTCACGGTGCAGGGCCAGCAGACTGCTCAGCCAGGTGCGGGGCACTTCGATGTCGGCATCGATGAACGCCAGCCAGTCGCAGTCGCAGGCCGCCGCGCCACGGTTGCGCAGGGCACCGATGCT
This sequence comes from Pseudomonas sp. Con_6, assembly GCF_059379395.1. Classification (NCBI taxonomy): domain Bacteria; kingdom Pseudomonadati; phylum Pseudomonadota; class Gammaproteobacteria; order Pseudomonadales; family Pseudomonadaceae; genus Pseudomonas; species Pseudomonas sp. Con_6. The sequence goes on from NZ_CM182011.1 coordinate 3,328,726, forward strand.
CAGGCCCGGCAGGCTCAACACCTCGGCGCCAAGGGCGCGGGCGATGCGCGGGCTGTCGTCGCTGGAACCGTTATCGACCACCACCACCTGGAACGCGACCCCGGCTGCTTGCGCAGCGGCGCCCACGGCCTGCAGGGTACGGCCTATATGCCGGCTCTCGTTGAACATCGGGATGACAATACCGACCCGGTTCATGGCTGCACCACCCGCTGCTGCACGGCTTCTGCCTGGCGGCGCAACACGGCTGACAAGGCCAGCATGATCCACAGGTACTTGTGGTTCGGCGCGCTGAGGAACATCAGGAACAGCCCCAGCGACAGCATGCTCATGCTCAGGTGGGTGAGCAGGTCGGCATGGGCCACGTCATGCTGCTGCAGCCAGGCGCGGCGGGCCATCCAGAAGTTGCGCAGGCCCAGGAGGATCAAGCCGACAAACAGCAGGCCTCCGGGAATGCCGATCTCGCTGAACAGTTCCAGGTAGGTATTGTGGGCGCGACGATACAGGTCAGTGATCTTGCGGTTGGCCGAGAAGGCCTTGGCGTAGCCGGTGTTGGCATAGTGCAGGGGAAAGGTGCCGGGGCCGGAACCGAGTAGCGGGTTCTCGCGGATCATCTTGCTGCCGACCACGATGTACGAGGCGCGGCGGCCCAGGGAGTCGTCCTCGTAGGCGTTGACCCCGGACTTGAGCACGCTGAGCGACTGGATGCGCTCGATGTACTTGGCCGGCATCACCGCGACTGCCGCCGGCAGCGCCAGGGCCAGGGCGAGCATGACCAGGCCGAGGTGACGCGGGCGGATGCGGGTCAGGTGCAGGCGGTAGTGGTACAGGCCGATGCCCAGGCTGATCAGCAGTACCACCAGGCCGGAGCGCGATTCGGTGCGCGTCATGCCGGCCAGGAGCAGGGTGGCGCAGCCCAGCCAGAGCACCTTTTGCCACAGGCCGCGGCTGTTCAGCAGCAGCCAGATGGCCTGGGGCACGGCGAAGGCGATCAGCATGGCGAACACGTTGGGGTCGTCGAGCAGGCCCTGGGCGCGGCCCTGGTCCTGGTATTTGACGGAGAACATGGCCAGGGCGCAGGTGGCGGAGACGCTCAGGGTCACCAGGCGGGCCAGTGCCGCCAGGTTGAGGTCGCGGCCCACCAGCAGGGTCATGACGAATACCAGCAGGCCGATCAGCAGCTCGCGCAGGTGCTGTGCCGACTGCAGCCAGCTTTCGCTGAGCCAGAAGCTCAGGCCGTAGCAGGCGAGGAAGGCCAGCAGCAACGGCCACAGGTTGCTGCGCAGGCGCTGGCCGTCGAGCTTGCCGCTGGCCAGCTGTAGCACCAGGATCAGCGCCAGGCCGGCGCCGATCACCTTGCTGGCGGACAGGTCGCTGTCCTTGAACAGGCCTTCGAACGGCACCAGGGCAGCGATGGCCAGCAGGCCCCAGGCCGGGCGGCGCCACAGGGCCAGGACACCGACCAGGACGAACACCGCACCTGGCGCCAGGTACGGCCAGGGGCTGACCAGCAGGGCCACGGCGGCGAGGCCGAACAGCCCGATCAGGGACAGGGGCAGGATCATGCGCGGACCTCCGTGACAGCGCCCAGGTAAACCTGGGCCCAGCGTTGGGCCAGGGTGGGCAGGTGGTAGCGTTCCCGTTGGGTATGGCGGGCCTGGGCGATCAGCTCGTCGGCCTGGGCCGGGTCGTCGATCAGTGCGGCCAGTTGCGCGGCCAGTTCATCCACCGCCAGCGGTCGGGCCAGCAGGCCGCTGCGCCCGTGCTCGATGACATCGGGGATGCCACCGACGCCAAAGGCCACCACCGGCACGCCGTCCTGCATGGCTTCCAGAAGAATCATCGGCGTGCCTTCGGTGCGCGAGCTGATCACCAGGGCGTCGAGGCGGCCCATCCAGGCGCGCATGTCGTGCTGGAAGCCCGGCAGGCGGATTCGCTTGCACAGCCCGGCGGCCTCGATCCGTGCGCGCAGGGCCGGCAGCTCCGGGCCGTCGCCAAGCATCACCGCGTGCAACTGCGGGTAGCGCAGGCATAGCGGGATCAGCGCGTCGAGGAACAGGTCGGGGCCTTTCTCGCTGCTCAGCCGACCCACGTAGCCGGCCAGCCACTCGCCGTTGCCGGGAGCGCGGGACAGCGGTTGGACGCTGTCCGGCAGGCCGTTGGGAATCACCCGGATCTTGCTGCCGGCCACGCCGGCGTCACGCAGGATGCGGGCGATGCTCTCGGCGACGCAGACCACCTTGTTCACCAGCGGCGAGCGGCACAGTTGCAGGGTCAGCCAGGTGTACAGGCGCTGCTTGTGGCTGCGCGGGGTGAAGCCGTGCTGGGTCGATACCAGGGGCATGCCCCAGAGCAGCGAGGCCAGGCAGCCGAACAGCAGGCCGCGGAAGTTGTGCGCATTGAGCAGCGGGCGTACCTCCTGCCCGCCGCGCAGTGCCGCACGCAGCCCCGTCACCCCGGTGCAGCGCTGGCAGTCCACCCCAGCGTCGCGAAAGCGCGCCAGCAACTCGTCCGGTGCTTCGAGAAACACCACCCGATGCTGCCCGGGCGTGGCCCGGCAGTGGTCCAGCAGCATGCGCTCGGCGCCGTAGAATCCCCCGCTGTTGAGCAGGTGGACGATCGGCTGGCACGGGGCTGCGGCGTTCAATTGCGCACCCAGTGCCACAGGCGTGGCAGCGACCACTGCTTGTGCGGGTTGGGCAGTTCCGGGGTCTGGTCGTTGATCACCAGCAGCACTGGCAGGTTCAGCTCGTGGCCGATCTGTGCCGGATGTTTGAAGCGATGATCGAAGAACTCGCGGACATAGACCAGGGCGATGGCGAACAGCAGGCCGGTGAGCAGGCCGAACGGGATGATCAGGCCCGGCCGCGGGAACGCCGCTTCGGTCGGCTGGTACGGCGCGCTGAGGATGCGGGCGTTGGACAGGTTGTCCAGCTGGCCCTGGCCGCGGCTTTCTTCATAGCGCTGGGTGTAGGTGAAGAAGGCCTTGTGCAGCGCATCGATCTCGGTGTCGAGCTGGCGCGCCTTGCTCTGGGTTTCCTGGAGCTGGTGGATGCGGCCCTTGAGGTCGGCGATGCGCGCGGTCTTCTGGCCGATCACTTCCTGGACCACGGTCAGGTCTTTTTCCCGTTCGCTGATGCGGTTGGCCACCACCTTGAGGAACTGCTGGCGGGTCCGGGTGATCTGGTCGCGCTGGAGTTGCATCGGCTCGCTGTTGGGCTGGAAGATCGCCACGTCATTGCCGTAGCGCGACACCTGGGTGGTCAGTTGCTCGCCCAGTTGCTTGATTTCGCGGTCTTCGAAAGCAACATTGTCCACTGTGGTGGTGAAGGTGAACGGGAAGCTGTAGTCGTTCATCTTCGCCGAGCTGGCGCTGGCCAGGGCCGTCTTCAGGTAGTCGAGCCAGCGTTGGCTTTGCAGCAGGCGATCGCGGTACAGGTTCAGCGCCTGTTCCTCGGTGTTGATCGCGTTGAGGCGGAAGGTGATCTCTTCCTTGGGATCGGACGAGCCGTTGGCTTCCAGCAGGGCCAGGCGCTTGCTTTCCAGGTCGTCGAGACGGGTCTGGTACTGGAGTTTCTTCTGTTCGTAGAAGGATTCCGGCAGCTCGTTGGATTGCAGGTCCTGGCGGTTCTTCAGGTAGTTGTCCAGCAGTCGGGCGACGAAGGCAGTGCCTTGGGCGGGATCGGCGAAGCTGTAGTTCACCGAGATCACGTTGGAGCCTGGCAGGGTGTCGACCTTGAGGTTTTTCACCGCCTGTTCGGTCATGGCGTCGAGCTCGCTGTCACCGGCTGAGGCCACCTTGAGGCCCAGGGCGGTGCGCATCGGGTCGATCACATGCTCGTGCAGCGGGCCGAATACCCAGCGGTCGAACAGGCCGGGCTCCACTGTGTATTTGCCCTCGCTGCGCAACTGGCTGATGGTCTGGCGGATCAGGGTCGGCGAACGAAGGATGTTGCTCTCCGTCTCCATGTCCGCCAGGGAGGGCGGGATGAACTTGTCGGTTTCCTGGGCCAGGGCGGTGTTGGTGTCACTCTGCGACAGCTTTTTCGACTGGACGATGACTTCTGCGCCGATATCGAAGCTTTGCCGCAGCACCAGGGGCAGGAGCAAGGCGATCACCGCGAAGGCGAAGAAGATCCGTTTTACCAACTGCCGGTTGGCGAAGAAGATGCGGAAGAATTCGTGCAGGTAGTTCTCTTTGGGATTCATGTCGCCGTACCCCTGAGGTCAGTTAGTGCTGCCTTTGTTGTCCACGCGGTAGCTGAAGCCGAAGTTGACGCCTTGGAACAGCACCACGTCGGCCAGTTGCCGGGCCAGTTCGCCGGCACTGGCCAGCTTGGTCTTGGGCACGTAGAGCATGTCGTCTGGCTGCAGGTAGGCCACCTGGGCAGCGCTGGCGTCCAGGGCCTGGTCGACGTTGTAGCGCACGGCGTTCACCTGGTTGCCGTTGCGCCGCATGATCACCACCGAGTCCAGGCGCGCCTTGATGCTCGGTCCGCGGGCCAGGGTCAGGGCTTCCAGCACCGAGACCGGACGGCGGATCGGGTAGGCGCCGGGCTGGCCGACTTCACCCAGCACATAGATCTCATTGACCGCGGTGGACTTGAGCATCACGTCCACGCTCATGCGCCCCGGCAAGTCGGCGTAGCGCTTGTTGAGGAAGGTTTCCAGCTGGGTCACGGTCATGCCCTGCAGGGGTACCGAGCCGACTTCCGGGAAGTTGGCGCGACCGTCGCTGTTTACCGTGATTTCCCGGCTCAGGCCGGTGGCCGGGTGGTTCAGTGCACTTTTCAGGTTCTGTTCGTTGGTCAGCGGGCTGATCACCTGCACGGTCAACTGGTCGCGGTTGGGCTGGAACAGGCTCTTGTTGCGGTAGGCCTGCTGGATTGCGGCACGGGCCTGGTCCGGGGTCATGCCTGCCACTTTCACCGAGGTGTTGGCTGCTGGCAGCTCGATGCTGCCGTCGGGCAGCACCAGTTGGTTGCCATTGAGCGAGCCGGCGGAGAGGAAGTTGAGGCCGACGGTATCGCCGGACTGGATACGGTAGGCGTCCGAGCCGGCCGTGCTGATATGAAAGATCACATCCAGCACGTCACCGGGGCGCAGCGCCTGCTCCTGGCTGGTCAGCTCGCTGGCCTGGGCATTGGCTGGCGGCGCGGTCAGGATCTGCACCGGCATCTGGCTGGTTTCCTGGGTGCTGGTGCAGGCCGCCAGCGGCAATAGCGCGAACAGGGCGATCAGGGTGGTTCTCATCATTGTTTCCCTCGCGTGATCGGCTCAGAGGTTGTTGTACAGCCACTTGGGCATGTAGTAGCGGCGCCGGTTGAACACACTGCCGATCAGCAACGCGCCGGCCTGGACCAGGCGCTGGCTGGCGGCCTGGGCCACTTCGCGGCGGGTGTCCTCGGCGTTGATGACCAGGATCACGCCATCCACCAGGGGGCCGATTACCAGGCTGTCAGCACCGGAGTAGATCGCTTCGCCGTCGATCACCACGAAGCGGTAGTCGCTGGCCAGGCGTTGCAGCAGGGTGCGCAGCACCTCGGGATCGAGGCGTTCGCTGCCGCGCCGGTGCACACCAGCGGGCAGCACGTCGAAGCTCTGGTCGGAGAGGCGCACGATGCAGTCCTGCAGCAGCGGCGGGGTCTCGTCATCGAACAGCAGATCGTGGAAACCGCGCAGCTTGGCCAGGCCCAACTGCTGGGTGAGGTTGTTGGTGTCGTTGCTGGCGTCCACCAGCAGTACCGACCCGCCGCTCAACTGCGCCAGCTGGCTGGCCACGGCCAGGGCGCTGGTGCTGGTGCCACTGCCGCGGTTGGCGGCGGTGATCAACAGCAGGCGTCGATCCTGGTCGAGCACGGTGGAGGTCAGGTTGCTTTCGCTGGGGGTCGCGATACTCATGCTTCTCGAAGTAGAACCGTCCATCTCAACTTGCTCCGTGGCCAGTGAAGACTTTGAAGGGGGTCTTGAGCAGGATCTTCAGGTCCAGGCTCAGGCTCTGTTCGGCGATGTAGCTGAGGTCGAGCTCGACACGCTGGTCGAAGTCGATGTCGCTGCGCCCGGAGATCTGCCAGAGGCCGGTCATGCCGGGGTAGATGCTCAGGCGGGCGAGGTGGCTGTCCTTGTAGCGGTAGGCATTGAACGAGGTTGGCCGGGGACCCACCAGGCGCATGTCGCCGCGCACCACGTTGAACAGGTTGGGTAGCTCGTCGAGGCTGCTGCGCCGCAGCCAGCGGCCGATCCGGGTGACCCGCGGGTCGTCGTCGATCTTGAAGTCGATGGACTGGGCGCCGTGTTTGTTCAGGTGGCGCAGGGACTCCTTCAGCGCCTCGGCGTTGGCCACCATGGTGCGGAACTTGAACATGCCGAAGCAGCGTCCACGGTAACCGGTGCGCCGCTGCACGAAGAACACCGGCCCCGGGCCGCTGGCCTTGACCAGCGCGGCGAGCACCAGCAGCAATGGCGAGAGCAGGAGGATGAGCAATACCGCACCGAAGGCGGCGACACAGCGATTGGTTCGTGACAGGGTCCAGGGCCGACCGCCGAGGCGCCCGGTGAACCAGCCACGGCCTTGCTTGTGCACGGCCGAGTCGATGCGCATGCGGTGCTTGGGATCCATGCGTTTGTCCTGGTACAGCGCCTGTACCTGGGCGTCTTGGGGTTGTCCGGTCATGTCTACCTCCGAACTGCAGCGGGCGTGGCCCGGTTACCCTGCGCTGGCGTCCCGAGCAGCGGCAGGTAGTGATCGAAGAACCAGGCGGCGAAGCGCCCGAGCCCGTCGTCGAGGGTGATCCGTGGGGTGAAGCCGGTGGCGGCGGCGAGGTCGGCGGCCTCGGCGCAGGTGTCGAGCACGTCACCTGGCTGCAGGGGCAGCAGTTCCAGGTCGGCCTTGCGGCCCAGGTGCTTTTCCAGCAGGGCGACGTAGTCGAGCAGGGCCACCGGGCGTTGCCCGCCGATGTTGTACAGGCGCCAGGGCGCGTGGCTGCTGGCCGGATCCGGTTCGTAGGCATTCCACTGCGGGTTGGCCTGCGGGGCCAGGGGAATCAGGCGCACCAGGCTCTCGACGATGTCGTCGATGTAGGTGAAGTCGCGCTGGTGCTGGCCATGATTGAACAGACGCAGCGGCCGGCCCTCGTGGATCGCCGTGGCGAACTGCACGGGCGACATGTCCGGACGGCCCCAGGGGCCATACACGGTGAAGAAGCGCAGGCCGGTGGCGGGAATGCCGAACAGGTGGCTGTAGCTATGGGCCATGGCCTCGTTGGCCTTCTTGCTGGCGGCGTACAGCGACAGTGGGTGGTCCACGGCGTCGCTTACCGAGTAGGGCACCCGTCGGTTGGCGCCGTACACCGAGCTGGACGAGGCGTACAGCAGGTGCTGCACCGGATGGTGGCGACAGCATTCGAGTATGTTGAGGAAGCCGGCAAGGTTGCTGTCCAGGTAGGCCCGCGGGTTGTCCAGTGAGTAGCGCACCCCGGCCTGGGCGGCCAGGTGCAGGACCACGTCCGGACGTTCGCTGGCGAACAGGCGGTCGAGGGCCTCGGCGTCGACCAGGTCGAGGATCCGTGGGCTGAACTCGCCGGCCTGCTGGCGCACCCATTCGACCCGCGCCACCTTCAGCGCCGGATTGTAGTAGGCGTTGAAGTTGTCCAGAGCGACCACCTGATGCCCGTCGTGCAGCAGGCGCAGGGCGCAGTGGGCACCGATGAAGCCAGCTGCGCCGGTCACCAGCACTTTCATGATGCCGGTACCTCGGGCACGACATGGCGCAGGCCGATGCCGCAATAGTCCAGGCCAAAGGTGGCGACCTGGTCAGGGTTGTACAGGTTGCGGCCGTCGATGATCAGGCGCTGGCGCAGCTTCTTTGCCAGCAGGGCGAAGTCCACCACGCGAAAGTTCTTCCACTCGGTGCAGATCACCAGGGCATCGGCATCTTCCAGGGTGTCGTCACGGGTGGCGCAGAGGTGCAGGTCGTTGCGGTAGCCATAGATGCGCCGGCATTCGGCCATGGCTTCCGGATCGAAGGCATGCACCGTGGCGCCTTCGGCCCACAGCGCTTCCATCAGGTAGCGGCTGGGGGCTTCGCGCATGTCGTCGGTGTTGGGTTTGAAGGCCAGGCCCCATAGCGCCACCGACTTGCCGGCCAGGCTCCCGGGGAAATGCTGGCGCAGCTTGCTGAAGAGGATCTGCCGCTGGCTGTCGTTGACCTCGCTGACGCATTGCAGCAGGCGCAGCGGCATGCCGTTGTGTTCGGCGGTGTGCAGCAGGGCGCGCAGGTCCTTGGGGAAGCACGAGCCGCCAAAGCCGCAGCCGGGATAGATGAAGTGGTAGCCGATGCGTGGGTCGGAGCCGATGCCCTTGCGCACCGCTTCGATATCGGCGCCCAGGCGTTCGCTGAGATTGGCCAGTTCGTTCATGAAGCTGATGCGCGTTGCGAGCATGGCATTGGCCGCGTACTTGGTCAGCTCGGCACTGCGGTTGTCCATGAACATGAGCTTTTCGTGGTTGCGGCAGAAGGGCGCATAGAGTTCGCCGAGCTGGTCCTGGGCGATGGCGTCGCAGGTGCCGACAATGATCCGGTCGGGGCGCAGGCAGTCGGCCAGGGCGCTGCCTTCCTTGAGAAATTCCGGATTCGAGACCACCCTTGCCTTGAGGTTGAGCTTGCCGAGGCGGTCGAGGGTTTCGCGAGCCAGTTGCGCCACCTGGTCGGCGGTGCCCACCGGTACCGTGGACTTGATGATCAGGGTGCGGTCGGCGTCCATCAGCTCGGCGATCTGCCGGGTCACGCCGAGGACGTGAGAGAGATCGGCGGCGCCGTCCTCGTCGGGCGGCGTGCCGACGGCGATGAACACCAGTTCGGCATGGGTCACTGCGTCGCTGGCCTGAGTGCTGAACAGCAGGCGGCCATCGCGGATATTGTCTTCGAGCATGGCCGACAGGCCTGGCTCATGGATCGGCGGCACGCCCTGGCGCAACTGGCTGATCTTGTGCGCGTCGACATCCACGCACAGCACCCGGTGTCCGACGTCGGCCAATGCGGCCGCCTGTACGAGCCCAACGTAACCAGTACCGAAAACGCTCACGTCCATTCGGGGATGCCTCGCATGGCGTAATGGGGGTGTAACAGAGATGTGTCTTCGGTATAGCGCAGGCCGGGGAAAAAGTGTCAATGGAATGGCATGTTTCGTTGAACTTACAGCGGGAGATCGACAAGTCTTTTTGCTATCAACTCGTTGTCAATCCGTACCTTAGCGGCAAAACATACTGGCAAATCGCCGGGTGGTTTCCCGATTAACGGTCGAAAGCCTCGCTATATAAGGCTTCTGCTGAATCGCGCGGAGTTATTTAGCAACCCCTTATTTGGTGTTAATCCATAAATATCGGCGTCAAAAAATCGCCATTAAATTGGCGATTGATAGCTGGAAAGACCGTCGCAAGCTGGCTACCTTTCGAAGATCCCCGGTGGTCGAAGGCGGAATCATTCGATGCGCGCATACCTCAAGAGCCTGCTACTGATCGCCTATCTGGCCTGTTTCCACGAGGCCATTCTTGAGCGCCTGCAGGCCCTGGGGATCGGTGTGGCGCTGGTGTTGTACCTCGGTGTGTTTCTGGTGCTGGCTGCGGGACTTTGGCTGGCGGCGCAGATTCGCCAAGGGTGGCTGCGCTGGCTGCTGGCCCTGGCGTTCTGCATCAGTGCGGTGTTTTTCGATGCTTATGCGCGGATCACCGCCACTTACCTGACTTACAGCGCCTTCATCTCGTTGGTCTATTCCGGTGGTTTCATCCAGGAGGCCTTCGCCCAGTACCACAGCGCCATTCTTCAGGCGCTGGCCCGGGGCCTGTTGCTGCTGTTCGGCATCGGCTTGCGGCCCGGCGTCCGGCCCCATTTGCCGCGGGTCGTGCCTTGGGCCACGCCGCTGTTGGGCCTGCTGCTGCTGACCGGGATCCTGTTCATTCGCGCCGGGGAGGGCGCTCGCGGTTTGCCGGTGATGTACACGCCGCTGGCCTATCTCAATCTGCTGGCCTACGAGAGCCTGCACGACCGTGTCGGGGTGCGCGAGCCGGTGCGCCTGCCCCGCAGCGGGCCGGCCATGGCCAGGGACATCGTGCTGCTGATCGATGAAAGCGTGTCTGGCAACTACCTCGACCTGAACACCCCGCAAGGCGTGCCGACGCCACTGACGCGGCCACAGCCGGGGCTGAAGATCTTCAACTACGGCTACGCCGCGTCTATCGCCAACTGCAGCGCCGACACCAACGTCACCCTGCGTTATGGCGGCACCCGCGCCGACTACCTGCGGATCAACTCGACCCAGCCGTCGATCTGGCAGTACGCCCACCAGGCCGGGTTGGCCACGGTGTACATCGATGCCCAGCGTAGCGGCGGCAACCTGCAGAACCTGATGACCGACACGGAAAAGCGCGATATCGACCGCTTCATTCAGTTCGACGACACCCCGGTGCTGCAGCGGGACATGGCGGTGGCGGCGAAGCTGGTGGAACTGCTTGCGGATGGCAAGCCGCAACTGATCGTGGTGAACAAGGTGGGGGCGCATTTCCCGGTCCACGACAAGTACCCGGACGATTTCATGAACTGGCGTCCGGCCTTGCCTCGCGGGCAGTACGCCGATGTCACCGACACCGGCAGCCGCGACGGTTTTTCCGGCAGTCCTGACGACTGGGTGCTGTACCGCAATGCCTATCGCAACACCCTGGCCTGGAATGTCGGCGAGTTCTTCAACCGTCTGTTCGCCGGGGCGGACCTGAGCCAGGCAGTAGTGATCTACACCTCGGACCATGGCCAGGACCTGCACGAACGGGGCAATCCGGGTTTGAACACTCATTGCGACAGTGATCCGGTGATCGAGGAAGGGCTGGTGCCGCTGGTGGTGATCCAGGGGGAAGGGGTCAAGGCTGTGGACTGGCAGGCAAACCTGGCAGTGAATCGCGACCGCTCGAGTCACTACAACCTGTTCCCGACCTTGCTGCAATTGTTCGGTTATGACCCGGCGGCGCTCCAGGCGACGTATGGCCGCCCGTTGAGCGTGCCGACTGAAGACGACTTCACCTTCAACACTCGCTTCAACGCGCGGTTGGGGGCGAGCCCGGTGTTCAAGCATATCGACCTGGGGCAGGTGGTGGTGCCCGACGGCAAGGCGGGGTCGATGGTGGGTAGCAGGGAGTAATGCTTCCAGCCTGCGGCGTGGACTCAATGGAGGACGACTCGCCGGACCGCCGTTGCAACAGGAGGCGTCGAGCGGGCGCCTTTCGATCAAGGGGGGCGCGACAGTACCCGAGTCTTGCCCCCTCCAAACCCCGCCTAGTCCGCTTTGACGATGATTCCCCCCACCAGCAATCCGATGATTCTCCCCAGCTTGCCACCCGATCCGGAGAATCGAACGATGTACAGCACCCGAGACAAGAACGAAGAAGAAATCGAGCTGCTCGACCGGGCACGCCGCCTGGTGCCGCTGCTCAAGGAACGCGCCGCCCAGGCCGAGCGCGACCAGCGGGTGCCGGACGAGAGCATCATCGAACTGCAATCGGCTGGCTTGCTGCGCGCCCTGCAACCCCGCGCCTTCGGCGGCTACGAAGTGGACCCGCGGACCTTCTTCGAAATCCAGATGACCCTCGCCGAAGGCTGCATGTCCACCGCCTGGATCTACGGCGTGATGGGTGTCCATCCCTGGCAACTGGCGCGTTACCCGATCGAGGCGCAGCGCGAGGTCTGGGCCAATGACCACGGCGCACTGATCGCCTCCACCTACATGCCGGCCGCCAGGGTCACCCCGGTCGAAGGCGGCTACCGCATCAGCGGCCGCTGGGGCTTCTCCAGCGGCAGCGAGCACTGCCAGTGGGTGTTCCTCGGCGGTATCCTCCCGGCCGACGGCGATTTCACCAGCGAACACGGGACCTTCCTCCTGCCCCGCAGCGACTACCGCATCGAACGCAACTGGGACGTGCTCGGCCTGCGCGGCACCGGCAGCCACGACATCGTGGTCGACGACGTCTTCGTCCCGGCCCACCGGGTGCAGCGCACCAACAACTGGCGCATCGAGGCCACCCCGGGCCGCCTGGTCAACACCAACCCGATCTACGCCATTCCCTTCGCCCAGGTGTTCTCCCGCGCCGTGTCCACCTCGGCCATCGGCGCCCTGCAAGGGGCGATCAACGAATTCCGCGCCAACGCCGCCGCCCATATCGGCAAGCACGGCGCCCGCACCGCCGACGACCCGGTGGCGCAGATCGCCGTGGCCGAGGCCGCCATCACCGTCGATGCCCTCAAGCTGGTGCTGTACCGCAACTACGAACACCTCATGGACCTGGCCCGCAAAGGCGAGTACCCGGACACCGAGACCCGCCTGCTGTACCGCTACCAGTCGTCCTACGTGACCAACGTCTGTGCCGACCGGGTCAACGACCTGCTGCGCAGCATGGCCGCCTCGGGTCTGTACAACAGCAATCCGGTAGCGCGGATCTTCCGCGACCTGCACCAGGCGCGCGGGCATATCGCCAACAACTTCATGGCCTACGGGCGCAGCTTCGGCGCGGTGCAACTGGGCCTGCCCAACCCGGACCCGTTCGTCTGAGCCCCTCCGCCTGCCCGTCGCCGCACGGGCAGGCCGCACCGAGTACCGAACCATGAATGACTATCTTGCCCTGCGCGTGGCGCGGGTGATCGAGGAAACCGCCGATGCCCGCTCGCTGGTGTTCGACGTACCCGAGCATCTTGCCGAGCGCTTGCGCTATCGACCGGGCCAGTTCCTGACCCTGCGCGTACCTTTCGACGGCGGCTGGCTGCCGCGCTGCTATTCGCTGTCGAGCACGCCGCTGCTGGACGAGCCGCTGCGGGTGACGGTCAAGCGTGTGCGCGACGGCCGTGCCTCCAATTGGCTGTGCGAGGAACTGCAGGAAGGCCAGCAGTTGGAAGTGCTGCCACCGGCTGGCGTGTTCGTGCCGCGTTCGCTGGACGACGACTTGCTACTGTTCGGCGGCGGCAGCGGCGTCACCCCCGTGCTATCGATCCTGCGTTCGGCGCTGCTGGCCGGGCAGGGACGGATCCTGCTGGTCTATGCCAACCGCGACGAACGCTCGGTGATCTTCCGTGACGAACTGCGCCAGCTGGCCAACGCCCATCCGCAGCGCCTGCAGGTCATCCACTGGCTGGACGCGATCCAGGGCGTGCCGTCCAGCGCGCAGCTGGCCGAACTGGCGCGGCCCTTCGTCGATGCCCAGGCCTTCATCTGCGGGCCCGGTCCGTTCATGGACGCCGCAGTCGAAGCCCTGAAGAACCTCGGCATGCCCAACGCCCGGGTCCACGTCGAGCGCTTCGTCTCGTTGCCCGGTGAAGGCGAGATACCGGCGCAGATGGCCAGCGAGGCCGCAGTCGCGGCCGAACTGGCGGTGCGCCTCGACGGCGAGGACCACCAACTGGCCGTGGGCAGCGGCGAAACCGTGCTCGCCGCCATGGAGCGCGCCGGTCTCAATCCGCCCAGCGCCTGTCGCATCGGCGGTTGCGCCTCGTGCATGTGCACCCTGGAAAGCGGCGAGGTCGAGCTGCTGATCAATGACGCCCTGGATGCCGGTGAACTGGCCGAAGGCTGGATCCTCGCCTGCCAGGCCGTGCCCACCAGCGCGCAACTGCGTATCCGCTTCCCCGAATGATGAACGAGCCCATGACCGATCCGAGCCTGAATGCCCCTGAAGTGCCCGGCAGCATTGCCCGCCTGCTGTTTGCCAGCGCCCGCCGTTTCGCCGGGCACGCCGCCATCGAGGAGGATGGCCAGCGCCTGGACTACGCCGACCTGCCCGAGCAGGTCATGACCCTCACTCGTGGCCTGATGGCCCTTGGCATCCAGGCCGGCGACCGCGTCGGCCTGTGGGCACCGAACAGCTGCCAGTGGATCCTTGCCGCGCTGGGCATCCATTGCGCCGGCGCCGTGCTGGTGCCAGTCAACACGCGGATGAAGGGTCAGGAGGCCGCCGATATCCTCGAACGCAGCGGTTGCCGCGTGCTGTTCGTGCAGCGCCGCTTCCTCGATGTCGACTATGTCGAGTTGCTGGCGCCGCACCGGCCCACCAGCCTGGAGCACCAGGTGATCCTGGACGCCGACAGTGCGACCGACACCCGTGACCTCGGCTACCGTCAGTTCCTTACCGGTGCTCTGACCATCGAGACACTCACCGCCGAACGCCGTGCCCTGTCCATCGGCCCCGAGGCCATGTGCGACCTGCTGTTCACCTCTGGCACCACCGGCAAGCCCAAGGGCGTGATGAGCGCCCACGGCCAGAACCTGCGGGCCTTCAGCGAGTACGTGCGGGTGATTGGCCTGGTGCCGGGGGACCGCTACCTGATCGTCAACCCGTTCTTCCACGCCTTCGGCTACAAGGCCGGCTGGCTGACTTGCCTGATTGCCGGGGCGACCATCCTGCCTCACGCCGTGTTCGACCCGGACGCAGTGTTCCAGCGTATCGCTCACGAGCGCATCAGCGTGCTGCCGGGGGCGCCGACCCTGTACCTGTCGCTGCTGTCCCATCCGCGCCTGGCCGAGACCGACCTGTCCAGCCTGCGCATCGCCATTACCGGCTCGGCGAGCATCCCGCCAAGCCTGATCGAACGCATGCGCCACGAACTCGGCTTCAGCGTAGTCACCACCGCCTACGGCCTCACCGAATGCGGCGGCCTGGCGACCATCTGCGACCCGGCCGACTCGGCAGAAATCATCGCAGGCACCAGTGGCCGGCCGTTGCCGGGCACCGAGGTGAGCATCCGCGACCCGCACAACCACGTCTTGCCCACCGGCGAAACCGGGGAAATCTGCTTGCGCGGCTTCCACGTCATGGGCGGCTACTTCGAGAACCCCGAGGCCACCGCCGAGGCCATCGACACCGATGGCTGGCTGCACACCGGTGACGTCGGCCGCCTCGACGAACACGGCAACCTGGTGATCACCGACCGCCTCAAGGACATGTACATCGTCGGCGGCTTCAACTGCTACCCGGCGGAGATCGAGGCGGCGCTGATCGCCCATCCGGCCATCGCCCAAGTGGCGGTGATCGGCATTCCCGATGCGCGCATGGGCGAGGTGGGCTGTGCCTGCGTGGTGCTTCGAGAGGGGCGAGAACTGGAGGAGGGCGAACTGATCGCCTGGAGCCGCGAGCGCATGGCCAATTACAAGGTGCCGCGGCGGGTGAGGCTGTTCACGGCCTTGCCGCTGAACGCATCGAGCAAGGTGGCGAAGAACGAACTGCGTGCCCTGGTGGCCAACGGCTGAGTTTCACCAAACGGACGATGTGCCCTTGCCGGCGCTGTTCCAACCTGCGCTGGCAAGTCCGAACAACAACAAGAAAGGAGAGGAGCATGTCATTGCATCATCGGATCGCCCGGCACACCCCGCTGGCCCTGGCCGTCACCCTGGCCAGCGGTGCGGCCAGCGCCGGACCGAGCTTCGAGCTGGGCGAGGACACCACCCTGGACACCTCGCTGACGGTCAACTACACCGCCTCGATGCGTACCGCCAAGCCGGCCCACCAGTACCTGAACGACCTCAACAATGACGACGGCACGCGCAATTTCAAGCGCGGTGCGCTGATCAACAACCGCGTCAGCCTGTTCGGTGAGCTGATGCTCAAGCACGACAACCTCGGCGCGGTGTTGCGCGGCAGCCACTTCTACGACGACGTCTACCACCAGCGCAACGACAACGACTCGCCGGAAACGGTGAACAAGATCGGTCGTGCCGACGGTTTCAGCGACGACACCCGGCGTCTCAGCGGCAGCAAGGCAAGGCTGCTGGACGCCTATGTCTACGGCAACTTCGATATAGGCGAGACCCAGTACCTGTCGGTGAAGGCCGGCCGCCACCTGGTGGCCTGGGGCGAGAGCCTGTTCTGGGCCAACATCAGCCAGGGCCAGGCGCCGGTGGACGCGACCAAGTTCAACGTGCCCGGCACCGAGGCCAAGGACTCCTACCTGCCGGTGGGGCAGGTCTCGGCGTCCTGGTCGCTGAACGAGGACCTGGCCCTGGTCGGCTACTACCAGTACGAATGGGAGAAGACCCAGCTCAACCCGGTGGGCGACTACTTCGGCAGCGATACCTTCGGCCCCGGTGCCGAGTTTTACCGCCTGGCCCCGGGGGTGATCGCCAATCTGCCAGACCAGAGCTTCACTGCGGTCAACTACGCTGGCGAGCTCAAGCCAAGGGACAGCGGCCAGTGGGGCCTCGGCGTGCGCTACCGGATCACCGAGAACACCGAGGTCGGCCTGTTCCACTACCGCTACCACGAGCGCATCGGCTCGTTGTTCTTCGACTTCAGCGGTACCACCCAGTACTCGTCGCTACCGCGTCTGGCACGGCACAGCACAGTGGATGCCGCGCCGCAGTACCGCCTCGGTTACTTCGAGGACGTCAAGCTTAACGGCATCAGCTTCAGTTCGAAGGTTGGCGATTCCGTGCAGTACGCCGGCGACCTCAGCCTGCGCGACGGCGCTTCGGTATACCTGGACAACGGCGCACCGACCCGCGGCAAGATCTGGCAGGGCAACCTCAACGCCTCGTACATCCTCGGTCCGAGCTTCCTCGCCCAGCAGACCACCTTCATGGGCGAAGTGGTGCATCAGCGTATCCAGGATGTCGACAAGCTGGTGGTGACGGGCGGCGGCCCGGGCGTGGATGGGGTCTACGACAACTTCGAGTCGAAGACCCAGACCCGCGGCTCGACCCTGCTGGGTATCGGCGCCTACATGGACTACCCGTCCATCGCCAACGGCCTGGACCTGACCACCAAGGTGGTCTGGACCCAGAACGTCGACGGCAGCGCCTACCAGGGCCTGGGCCGGGACGAGAAGCGCCTGACCGTCGGCGGCGACTTCAAGTACCTGGGCAACTTCCAGGTCGGCCTGACCTACGTCGCCTACCTCAGTTCGCCGGATGTCGCCCAGGGGCGGCTGATGGCCGACCGTGACTACCTGTCGTTCAACGCCAAATACACCTTCTGAGGCAGACCGGCCACGTCCTGGCGACGTGGCCGGATTCCTTGCCCAACCGTCGAGGCCTGTCATGCAATCCACCCCATCGCCGTTCAGCCCGGTCCGCATCGGCCCGCTGACCCTGAGAAACCGTTTCATCAAGGCCGCTACCAACGAGGGCATGAGCGCCGGCGGCGTGCCGTCGAAGCAACTGGCGCTACTGCACGGCAACCTCGCCGATGGCGGCGTGGCCCTGACCACCGTGGCCTATTGCGCGGTGAGCAAGGATGGCCGCACCTTGCCCAACCAACTGATCCTGGAACCGGCCAGCCTGCCGCACTTCAAGGCGCTGACCGATGCCGTGCACGCCAAGGGTGGCTTGGCCAGCGCGCAGATCACCCATGGTGGCTGCTTCACCTTCATCCGCGAGCGCTCGACCAAACGACCACTATCCGCCAGTGGCGGCTTCAACAAGATCGGCATGATGAGCGGCATGTTCTTCAAGCAGGCCATGACCGAAGCGGACATGCAGCAGGTGGTCCGCGATTTCGCCCAGGGCGCGCGGCTGGCCCGCGAGGCCGGTTTCGATGCGGTGGAGATCCATATGGGCCACGGCTATTTGCTTAGCCAGTTCATTTCGCCGCTGTACAACAAGCGTCGCGACCAGTACGGCGGCAGCCTGGAAAATCGCCTGCGCTTCCCGCGCCGGGTGCTGCGCGCGGTGCTCGATGCGGTGGGCCAGGAGATGGCGGTGATCTGCAAATACAGCATCACCGAGGGTGCCCGCGCCGGAAACACCTCCGACGATGGCGCCAGGGTCGCGCGGATGCTGGAAGAAGAAGGTGCGCACCTGCTGGTACTGAGCGCGGGGATGAACGCCGAGTCCATCACCACCATGTTCGGTTCGTCGTTCCCCAAGGAAAATCGGGTGCAGCAGAAGAACCCGGTGATCGCCCTGGCCATGGCCATCCAGCGCATGACTGATCCGGTGGTGGAATTTCGCGAACTGTATCTGCTGGAGCACGCACGCAAGGTGCGGGCGGCGGTGAAGATGCCACTGGCGTACCTGGGCGGGGCGCAGAGCCTGGGCAGTATCGAGCAGGTGATGAGCGAAGGCTTCGAGCTGGTGGCCATGGGGCGGGCGTTGATTGCCGAGCCGGGGTATGTGAACAAACTGGCCAATGGCGAGGGGCGCAGCAACAAATGCACGGCGTGCAACCGTTGCGTGGCGATGATGTATACGCCAGGTGGGACCTCGTGTGTGCTGGGGGCGCCGGGGGATGCACAACTGAACCGGATGCCGGCAGCGGGGTAGGCGCCCCCACAGGATTTGCGGCGAGCCGGAATTCTGCGGCTGGCAGTGATCCTTGTGGGAGCGGGCGTTGCCCGCGATAGCGTACAGCTTGTACAACACCTTCGCCGGTGCCGGCCTCGTTGCTGGCAAGCCAGCTCCCACAAGGGTTGATGTTCAACCATGGTTTCGTTTATGAGCCACTGGCCTCGATGCGGATCCTGTCTCCCCGACACTCACTGCGATCACCGGCCCGGCTGGACAGGAACGCCTGGCCAATCACTCCCTTGATCGAGCGCTCGCCCTTGAAGTCCTTCGGCAACGCTACCCGGACTTCCTTCAGGTAGTCGCCGCTGCAAACCAGCAGCACATTGTTCTGCACGTCCTTGTTGCCGAAATCCGCGGCCAACCGGGCATAGAACTGTGCCTTCGACACCTCGCCACCGGCGTTGTCGCGGATGTAGGCACCGGCAGGGGAGTCATTGAACGACTTCACCAGGTCAACGGCAAAGCGGAAGTAGGTGTCATCGTCCATGGCCGTCTGGCAGACCCCGTGTTTCTTCCATTCGTGATTGCCGAATTGGGTGCTGTAGTTGAAGTTGGGCATCCACGGCTTGATGTAGTCGACGGTGGCGGCACTCAGGTCCAGCGCAGGGCCTTGGCACTTGCCGTAGTCGATCCCGCACGCCTTGCGGTTCGGCCACAGGCCGTGGAGGGTGAAGTGGTTCACTTTCAGTTCGCCCTCGCGCATCGCCTGGCATTCCGGCTTGGCCGGGCCGCCGCGGTCGTGTTCACAGAACCCGGGCTGCCAGGTCACGGCGAGGACGTGGCTGTCGTATTGGTCGGGCATGCGGCAGACCTGGTTGCCCGCCGCCGAGACCACCAGCCCGTCGACCTTGCCGCAGTCGGCGGCGATCCAGCGCAGGTCCTTCTTGCCGCGCCCGACATCGACCCGGATCCACTGGTATGGCTCGCGGTTGACCTCGGCGATGGCGAAAGCCTGCCCGGGTTGGACCGAGAGCTCGCCGGGGTTGCTCCTGTTCTTGAATGATTGAAAGGCTTCGCACTGCTGCGAAACCGTGAAGGTACCGGCGCTCGCGTCGACGGCGAGGGCGCTGTCGACGTGCGACAGGGTGAAGACGCTGAGTGCACAGATAATGGCCAGGCGATCCATGGCGGTGTCCCTTGTAGGCGGGTTTCGATGCGGCGGGAGATTACCCTAGTCGCCGCTGGATGGCGCCTGGAAAGCCTGCCGCAAGCGGGTTTTCACCCGCTTGCGGAGCAACACGACTCAGCCGAACCGGAGGAATTCCAGGCAACTGCGGTTGAACAATTCCCGATGCTCCACCTGGACCCAGTGCCCGCACCGGTTGAGCACGATGAACCGTGCCTGTTTCGCCCCGTCGATGATGCGCTGCGCACCGCTCACCGGGTTGAAATTGTCGTTGCTACCCCAGAAACCGAGGATCGGACACTGGATCTCGCCGAGACGGCTCTCCATGTTCGGCACCATCATGGTACTGAACAGGTTCTTCGGCTGGGTCACCGCCACCGCCACCCGCTCCTGCAGCAGGTCTTCCGGAAGGATCGACGGGTCGAACAGCTGCAGGCTCATCATGCTGCGCATCTGCGCCATGCCGATGGGCCCGGCGTTGAACAGGCTGACCATGCGCAGGATGCCAGGCATCTGGAAGTAGGTTTCCCGCTCTTCCACGCCCCCCGGCGCCAGCAGGATCAGTTTTTCCGCCAGCGGCGGTTGGCGCAGCGCCAGACCGAGGGCAATGGCGCCCCCCAGGGAATTGCCGAGCAAGGTACAGCGCGAGACGCCAATACCTTCGAGGAACGCACCAACGCAGTCGACGAAGAAATCCAGGTTGTACTGCACGTCCTCGGGCTTGTCCGAGCGACCGAAACCGGGCAGGTCGAGAAGGATGTTGCGGTAGCCCGCAGCGACGAACTCCGGGTAGTTGCCCTTGAAGTTGCTGAACCCGCTGGCCCCCGGACCGCTGCCGTGCAGCCAGAGCACTACGGGGCCTGTCCCTTCGTCCAGGTAATGCAGGCGCAGGCCGCTGGGCAGGGTCTGGTAATGGCCGACAGGCAAGGGCAGGTCTAGGGATTGATTCACGGGGATTCTCCAGGTCCGGGGATGGGCGCGCAGACCGGCCGGGCGAGGTGGATGAGCGAAGGGGTAAGCCTCGCCCGGGCCGATATGCGCCTGGTCATCCTCACCCCTGTGCTTGCAGATGGCATCGTCCGTTCAGACCACTAGTCCCGTTGGACGATGCCCGTCGCCCCTGTGCGTCCAATGATGCCGGGGACGGTCCGTGGTCCACGGGTCGCACATCCAGGGAGAACACTATGAAATTGCACAACAAGGTGGCCTTCGTCACCGGTGCCGGGCAGGGCATGGGCCAGGCCATCGTGCGTCGCTTCGTCGCCGAAGGGGCACGAGTGGTCGCGGTGGACCTCAACCGCGAGACTCTCATCGCAAGCCTGGCCGACCTCGGCGATCAGGTACTGGCGCTGGCCTGCAACGTTGCCGACAGCGCCTCGGTGGCCGACGCCATGGGTCAGGTCGAGGCTCGCTTCGGTGGTCTCGATATCGTGGTCAACAATGCCGGTGTGGGTGCCCTCGACAGCTTCCTCGATACCCCGGACGACAGTTGGGCGCGCGTGATCAACGTCAACCTCGGCGGCACCTTCCTCTGCGCCCGCGAAGGTGCGCGGCTGATGCTCAAGGGTGAACGAAAAGGCGCGATCATCAACCTGTCCAGCACCGCCGCCCTGACCGGCGAGGGCCCCAGCCACTACTGCGCGTCCAAGGCCGCGGTGATGGGCCTGACCCGCTCCATCGCCCGTGAGCTGGCAGCCAGCGGCATCCGCGTCAACACCCTGGTGCCAGGGCCGACCAACACCCCGATGATGGCCGGTATCCCTGACGAACACATGCAGGCCCTGCTGAAGAACGTGCCCTTGGGGCGCATGTGTGAAACCGACGAGATCGCCCGGGTCGCGGTGTTCCTCGCTAGCGAGGACGCCAGCTTCATGACCGGGCAGAACATCGCCGTCAACGGTGGCATGGCCTTTATCTGAGGAGTTCACATGAGCAAGCGTCTGCAAGGAAAGATTGCCTTCGTCACCGGTGCCGGCTCCGGCATCGGCGAAGCCACCGCCCTGCGTTTCGCCGAGGAGGGCGCCGTGGTGGTGCTCTGCGGCCGCCGACCCGAACCACTGCAGGCTGTGCAGGAGACCATCCGTGCCCGAGGTGGTCAGGCGGAAATCGCCGTGGCGGATGTCAGCGACGAGGTGGGCTATGTCGCGGCCCTGGAGGACACGGCCAAGCGCCATGGCCGTCTCGATATCCTGGTCAACAATGCCATGGCCTACACCTGGGGCGGCATCGATGGCATGAGTACCGCTGACTGGCATGCCAACTTCAGCACTACCGTGGACGGCACCTTCTGGGGCACCCGTACCGCCATGCGCCTGATGCAGGGCAACGGTGGTGGCGCCATCGTCAATATCGCCTCGATCTGCGGCCTGTTCGGCACGGCCTGGATGGCCGGCTACTCGGCGGCCAAGGCGGCGGTGATCAACTTCAGCCGGGCGGCCGCCAGCGAGGGCGCTCCCCACGGCATCCGCTGCAACGTGGTGATTCCGGGGGTGGTCGATACCCCGGCCACCGCCGGCATGCTCAGTGACGGCAAGGCGCGCGCCAATACCGAGAAGGTCATCCCGATGAAGCGGGTCGGCCTGCCGGTGGAGCTGGCCAACGCCATCCTGTTCCTGGCCAGCGACGAAGCTTCCTATGTCACCGGAGCCAGTCTCAGCGTGGATGGCGGGCGCAGTTCCGACCTGTACACGGTGCTGGACTGATGAACATGGACGACACATCGCTGCTGCAACGCATCGACCGTCTGGAATCCCTCGACGCCATCCGCCAGCTCGCCGGCAAGTACGCCCTGGCCCTGGACATGCGCGACATGGACGCCATGGCCAACTGCTTCGCGGCCGACGTTCGCGTCGGCCGCGAGCTGAGCGGCCGCGCGCACCTCAAGGCGTGGCTCGACGAAACCATGCGCAAGCAGTTCCACGGCACCTCGCACCACCTGGGTCAGCACATCATCGAGTTCAGCGACCCGGACCATGCCACCGGCGTGGTCTATTCGAAGAACGAGCACGAGACCGGCCCCGAGTGGGTGATCATGCAGATGCTCTACTGGGACGATTACGAGCGCATCGATGGTCGTTGGTACTTCCGCCGGCGCCTGCCGTGCTACTGGTACGCCACGGACCTCAACAAGCCACCGATCGGCGGCCTGAAGATGCGCTGGCCGGGACGCGAGCCCTATGCCGGGACCTTCCATGAGCTGTTCCCGTCC
Organism: Pseudomonas sp. Con_6; assembly: GCF_059379395.1. NCBI lineage: Bacteria > Pseudomonadati > Pseudomonadota > Gammaproteobacteria > Pseudomonadales > Pseudomonadaceae > Pseudomonas > Pseudomonas sp. Con_6. The sequence continues at coordinate 3,351,365 of NZ_CM182011.1, forward strand.
TGGGATGCGTTCTGGGCCCAGCGGCCGGGCAAGGACGAACTGCCGCAGATCGCCGAGCCTGCTCCCCTTGAGGGCTTCCTCAGGACGATGCGGCGCGGTGCCGGGGATCCGAAGATCCGCGTGCGTTGAGCGAGCCAGGCCCTCGACCGGCCTGGTTGCTGGCGTACCTGGTATTTCTGTCAGTTGTGACCCAGCGGTACGGATGCTCGAATGGCATTCCATGCGGCTGGGCAAATCGACGGAGGCACCAGGCAATGATTTCCCACGCAACCCGCGACATCGACCTGAAACTGTCGCAGTACGACCTCTACCCACCGCTGTTGGCCAGTGCGCCGGCCGCGGTGGTCATCAGCACGTCCCAGCCACCTGGAGAACACCTCGACTTCGACTTCACCGTCGATGGCGAGGTGGTCGAGGTGGCGGGCATCCGGTTGCAGGCGGGAAGCAGCGGCGGGGTACTGCTGCTCGACCGCGCCTTCATCGCCCAGTACGGCGGTGTCTGGCCGGTCGTGGTACAGATCTCGGCCTATCGCGATGGCCTCAAGCTAGACAGTGCGACCCTGATGTTGCATGACACTCGCGTGCTGCAGGTCCACCGCAGCGAGGTCAGCCTGATGCCAAACCCGGCCAGCATCCCGGTGGAGGAAGACCTGCTGGTTCAGGTCAGACCGTTGTTCTTCGACATCGACGGCGTGCAATTACCCGGCGCAGAGATGTTCTGGGAGGTGCTGTTGCCGGGTTCCGCGCAGGGCGTGACGGTCGAAGGCGGGAACCTGCGGATTACTAGCCTGGCACAGGTGGGAGAGGTGGCGGTGTCGGTGAGGGAGCGATCGGGTGTTGAAAGCCGTGTCGACCTGACCCTGGAGCCCCCGCAGGATATTGGTCTAGGGTTGTGGCCGAGCAATCTTTATCCGCCGCTGAATAGCAGTTTTGCCGGGGTGATCGAGGTCCGCGCCGAGCAATCGCTGGAGGGCGTGAGCTTTTCTGCCACGCTGAACGGCCAGGGTGGCTCGCATCCCGGGTTCTCCGTGCTTTCGATCGGTGGTGGCTGGTTGCTTTATATCGAGCAGCACTTCATTGGCAGTTACCAAGGCAGTTGGCCGATCGAAGTCAAGGTGCGTGCCACGCGCAACCAACAGCTCGTAGGTATTGCCAGCGGCTGGCTGCACGACACGCGCCAGATGGTCTGCACCCGCGTCGACCTGGAATTCACTCCCGCAGACACGGTACAGATCCCGTCGAGCGGCGAGCTTCTGGTGATCGCCGCGCCACGGTTCTATGACGAGAACGATATCAGGTTGCCGCACAACGAACTGCAATGGGGCGCAAAGATACTCGATCCGATGCCGGGGGTGATCACGGTCAAGCACTTGTTGTACATCGGTCCGGACGCCAGGCCGGGGGCCTATCGCATCGCCATTCTCGGTCCCGAGGGGTTGAACCGGGCAAAGGTATTGACGCTGGTCTGACCAGATATCCACCTGGTATTTCTGTCAGTTGTGGAGGGCGCGCGAGGGGTGTTCGAATTGAACCGCGCCCGCCTGATACGTGGGGCGTACCCTTCCAGCGTCTCCCCGAGGCCAGCTGAATGAATACGATCAATACCCCCCTGTATTTCAATGAACGTGTCCTGGGCAATGACCTGACGGGCGAACTGAGCGGAACCGTGCTGTTCGCCCAGGCGTCGGTGCTGCCTTCCCGAGCTTCGCCGATTCCGGGGGATGTACAACCGCGTCTGGTGGGGCGGCGAGATGCCCTGGTCTTGTTCAAGCCCACAAGCGGCAGTCGCCCGTTGAGAATCCAGTTGAAGATAGGAAGCGATCAGACGGCGTGGGTTACGGTGGGCATGAACCCACCGGAGAAGCTACCACCCGTGACCGAGCGAGACAGCGACAGCGAGTACGCGAGGATTGCCTATGGCGAGCAATTCTGGAGCGCGGTGGTGTCTGGCGAGCTCATCCGGCCGGGCAACGACCTGGTCTTCGAGGCCGACGGGCGTTTCGGTACCTACAAGGACTTGAACGTTGGCGCACCGAGCGAACTGCTGTTGCACACCATCGACATCGGCATGCTGACGCCGTATCGCAGCGTGTTCACCGATACCTTCACACCCGAGTTGCAGCGCGAGTATTTCCAGACGCTGCCCTGCAGCCGCCTGATCGTCAACCAGTACGAGCCGATTCATTTCCAGTTCATCGAATTTGCCAACGGCACGGCCTACCACGACCATTCTGCGGGCGAGGGCGGCTATCAGAGTGGCGACATGCGCGAGCGAATCGGCAAGCAGCTGGTGTCGCTGGGGATCAACAATGCCAACCTGGGCATCCATGCCTCGCCCGGCAGTGGCGAGGGCGGCCTGAACAAGCATTTTGTCGTCGCTCAGCTAGCCGCCCACACGTCCGTTGGCAATTACATCAATGGCCGTGTGATCCATGGCGGCTCCGGCGGCGGCAGCATGGTTACGCTGCAGAACATCGCCGGTAACGAATTCAGTCATGAGTTGGGCCACAACTACGGGTTTTCGCACGATCCAGGCGGTTTCGCCGGCTCGGTGCATCGTGCTGCCGATGCGCTTAATTCTGCATGGGGCTGGGACAGCGACAAGAATGTCTTCATTCCCAATTTCCTGAAGAACAGGACCGACCAGGATCAGTGCCATGGTGGGCAGTGCCAGCCTCCCTTTCATGGCCACAGGTACGGGCGTGACTCGATGAGCGGCGGTGCTCCGATGTATCCCGCGACCAACCGGTATACCCAGTACACCCCCTACGTCCAGACGCACACGCAGCGGTTCCTGGAAAACCAGGCCGTGTTCAGCGACAGTTCGCCCACCGGTTTACTGAAGTGGGACGAAAGCGCCAGGGCCATGCAACCTTGGAGCGAGTCGCACCTTGCCGGCGCGGATGAATGGGATCTTGCCTCCATGACCGCATTGTTCTCCCGCTACCGGCGCGTGGAAGTCGACCTGCACGACGGGGCCTGGGCACAGAACATCCATTTGCCCAACGGCTCTGTGGTGGGGCGAGGCAAGGAAGTGCAGATCATCCACCGTGCTACCAAAAGCAGCACCCTGCACCTCAATGGCCGACAGATCGAACTGAAGCGGGGAGACGTGCTGCGCTATGAGTCCACCGGAATCCTCAACCTCTGGGTCCAAGTCGAGGTCTTCTCCAGCAATGTGACACGCAAGCCCGACCAGCAGGGCGTGGCAGTCGCCACCGTGCTGGGTTTCTATGACCCGGAGGTCGAGCGCGGGGGCATCGTTTACCCGGCGCTCCATGCGGCCTACGGGATGACCTATGCCGGTGAACCGAGTGAGATTGCCCTTCAGGCCAGGTGCTATGCCATGGTGACGGGACAGAGCGGTGAGCGACTGTTTTTCGTGCTGGCGTCAACGCGGATGAACAGGGCTGAGCTCAATCGCTTCCATATCAACATCCCGCAAGCCTTCAAGCCGATGTTCATCCATATCTTCTGCGATGGCGTCCAGAACGCTTCACGGAGTATCGATCCCCCGAACGGGACCGCCCGTGTGACCATCACGGGCGGATCCTGACCGCGCTCAGCGCGACACGTTCACCCGCGGCTCCCTGGGCATGCCCAGGGCCCGCTCGGCGATCAGGTTGCGCTGGATCTCGTTGCTGCCGCCATAGATCGTGTCCGCGCGGGTGAACAAAAACAGCGACTGCAGCCTGTTCAGTTCATAAGGGGCGGCGTCAAGGATCTCTGCCTGCGGGCCGAGCACATCCATCGCCAGCTTGCCCAGCTCGGCATGCCAGGTGGACCAGGCCAGTTTGTAGATCATCGCCTCCCGGGCCAGTTGTCCGTCCTGCGGGCCGGAGAGCATGCGCAGCGAGTTGTAACGCAGCACCTTGAGGCCGGCCCAGGCACGGGCGATGCGCTGGCGCAGCAGCAGGTCGCGGCTGGCGCCGTTGTCCCGGGCGATGCGGATCACTTCGTCGAGTTCGTTCTGGAACTGCATCTGCTGGCCCAGGGTCGAAACGCCGCGTTCGAAGCCGAGCAGGGCCAGGGCGATCTTCCAGCCATCCCCTGGTGCGCCGACCAGGTTGGCCATCGAGGTGCGTGCCTGGTCGAAGAACACTTCGTTGAACTCGCAGGTGCCGGTCAGTTGCCGGATCGGCTGGACGCGAATCCCGTCCTGATGCATCGGCACCAGCAGGAACGACAGGCCATGATGGCCGCTGCTGCCGGGCTCGGTGCGGGCGAGGACGAAGCACCAGTCGGCTTCGTGGGCCAGCGAGGTCCAGACCTTCTGTCCGCTGATCAGCCAGTATTCGCCGCTGTCGTCCAGCCGGGCACGGGTCTGCACGTTGGCCAGGTCGGAGCCGGCGCCAGGTTCGGAATAGCCTTGGCACCAGAATTCCGTGCCGGCGAGGATCCCCGGCAGCAGGCGACGCTGCTGGTCCAGGTTGCCGAACGCGGCGAGGGTCGGGCCGACCAGGCCTTCGCCGATATGGCCCATGCGTCCTGGACCACCGGCACGGGCGTACTCTTCGTGGAAAATCACCTGTTGGCTGATGCTCAGGCCGCGTCCGCCGTGCTCAAGGCTCCAGCCGATCCCGGTCCACCCGCCGCTGGCCAGCTCGCGCTCCCAGGCCTTGCGCTCTTCAGGAAAACTATGTTCGTCGCCTGGCCCGCCGCGAAAGCGCAGGGCTTCAAAGGGACCGCACAGGTGCTGGGTCATCCAGCGGTTGATTTGCGCGCGGAAGGCTTCGTCCGCGCTGCTGAATCCGATTTTCATGGCTTTCCTCCCAGCAGGTGTGCGGCCAGGCGTTCAGCATGCCAGGCTGGTGTGCCCAGCCACTGTTCGCTGGCCCGGGCACGTTTGAAATACAGGTGCGGGTCGTACTCCCAGGTGAAGCCGACGCCACCATGCAACTGGATGGACTCGGCGCTGCAGTGGAAGAACGTCTCGCTGGCATGGATCTGCGCAGTGGCTGCGGCCATCGGCAATTCCATCGCCAGGTTGCGGTCGCCGTCGGCGGCCAGCCGTTGGGCGGCCACGCAGGCGCCGTACCAGGTGGCCGAACGGGCGCACTCCAGCTGCAGCATCATGTCGGCGCAGCGATGCTTGATCGCCTGGAAGCTGGCAATGCTGCGTTTGAACTGCTTGCGTTCACTGATATAGGCGAGGGTCAGGTCCAGGCTTTGCTGGGCGCCGCCCGTCTGCTCGGCGGCCAGGGCGATGGCGGCGACGTCCAGCACATCGCGCAGCAGCGGCCAGCCCTGACCGGCGGGATGGAGCAACTGCGCGTCGGCGGCCTGTACGTCCTGCAGTTCGATCCGGGCCAGGCGGCGGGTCTGGTCGAGGGTGGGCAAGGCCTGACGAATGATGCCGGGCGTGGCGGCGGGCAGGGCGAACAGGTTGATGCCATCCTCGCCGTGGCTACCGGGCGCCCGCGCGGCAACGATCAGCAGGTCGGCCTCGGTGCCGTCGGTGACGTAGGCATAGCTGCCCGACAGGCGATAGCCGCCAGCGTCGGGGTGGGCGAGCACCTGTACGTTGTCTGCGCCCATCCCGCCTTGGCAGGAAAAAGCCAGGGTAGCGCGGGTTTCGCCAGCGGCGATCGCCCCTAGCCACTCGGCTTGCAACGGCGGGTTATCGGCCAGTAGCAGCGCCGGAGTCGCCAGGCAACTGGTGGCGAACAGCGGCGAGCTGAGGAGGAAGCGGCCACACTGCTCCAGCAACAGGGCCAGTTCGACAAAGCCCAGCCCCATGCCACCGTGGGTTTCGGGCACCAGCAAGGCCGGCCAGCACAGCTCCTGGGCAATGCGTCGCCAGAGATCAGGGTCGTAGCCATCGACCCGCGTCATGCTTTCTCGCACCGCCGGCGAGTCGCTGGCCTGGGTGAGAAAACGCTCAGCGCTGTCGCGGATCATCAATTGCTCTTCGCTAAGGGCGAACTCCATCGGATCGGTCTCTGTGTCTCGGTTGATGGGGCAGTGTCAGGCGCAACGGCGGCAGGCGAATCCTTGGAACGGACTAGTCTTGATGCCGACCTCGAGCGCCTGGCTAGCTGCAGATCCTCAACCTGGCAACTGACAAAAATGCCAGTCAGCGCGTGTGCCTTGTTATGGGAAATGGGTCTGAGCAGGCCACGGCGCTGAATTAGGCTCATTAAGAGGCGCGCACGCGCACGAGTGCTCATCCCCATGACTGTCGAGACCGCTACCATGTCTGCAGCAGACACTATTGTCTTCAACGATCAGCCCCTGAAAAACGATCTGCATGGCTCGCTGCAAGGCAGTGTGCTGTGCGCCCAGACCAGCATCTTGCCGTCCAGGGCTTCGGCGTTACCCGACGATGTTCAGCCGCGACTGGTAGCCCAGCGCGACACGCTGGTGATGTTCAAGCCCCTGGGCAGCGAGACCTTGCCCTTTGTAACACTCCAGGTGGTCGCTGCCGACGGTGCCTTGCTGTACAGCGCGCCCATGGACCCGCCCAGTGCATTGCCACCGGCGCCAGACAACGTAACGTCCGGCGGCAAGAAGATCATCTATGGGGACCCGTTCTGGAGCTACCGGCTGCCCTGGGCCTGCATCGTGCCCGGCATCCGCCTGTTGTTCGGATCGGCCTTGCGTTCCGGCTACTACCACGACGTGAACGTCGGCGCTCCCGGCGAACTGGTGCTCCACACCATCGACGTGGGCATGCTGACTGCCCCCCAGGCAGTGTTCAATCCGACCTTCACGGCCGATATCCAGCGCCAGCTCTTCCAGCAGTGGCCTTGCAGCCGGCTGGTGGTGAACCGCTACGAGCCGGTGCACCTGACAGAGGTCATGTTGCCGGACGGCACCCTGTACACCGAACGATCCACCAGTGCTGAGCCGGCGGATGACACCCACGGCGACATGCGTAACCAGGTCGGCAGGGATCTGGTTGCGCAGGGCATCAACAACGCCAACCTCGGCATCCATTCCTCGCCCGGCGCCGGCGACAGTAAACTGAGCAAGCACTCCGCCGTCGCCCAGATCGCAGCCCATAGCTCGGTTGGCATGTATAACGAAGGCCGGGTGGTGCATGACCGCAGCGCCAGTGGCGGCCTTATTTGCACCAAGGACTGTAAGGGGTCTCCGTTCAGTGGCCTGGTGAGCATGGCCATGGGCTTGCGGAATTCGAACAGCTTCAAGGCATCGGTCCACCGCCCCGCCGGAAGCATCAATTCCACCTGGGGCTGGGACAGCGAGAGGAATGTGTTCCTGCCGAACTTCGATCCCGCAGAGAACAACGAGGTGAGGAACTACGCCGGCGAATGCCAGGAGCCTTTCCATGGACACCGCTTCGGTATCGATCCGCTGGCGGGTGGGTTTGCGCTTAATCCGACGACCAACCGCTACGCGATGTGGACGCCATACATGCTGAACCAGCTGCAGGGCTTTTTAGAAAGCAAGGTGGTGTTCGACAAGGCGTCGAACACCGGCTATTCGCGGTGGAACGAGAAGACCAGGAGCATGGAACCCTGGGCGGAATTCAAATGCGTCTATCCGCCCAGGTACACGCTGGACGAGCCCGCGCTGCGCGACTGGCTGGCACAGCATCGTCTGCTCGAGGTGTCCATGTGGAACCAGCACTTCACCAAGGATGTCCACGTGCCTGCGGCCAGTGCCGAAAACAAGGGGCGGGGGGTGCGCTTCGTGCACCAGGCTTCCTTCGACGGCTATGTGCATATCAATGACGAGGTCGTGAAGATCGTCGATGGGGACGTGCTGAACTTCGAGTCCAACGGTTCGACATGGAAGCGGGTGGACGACTTCTCGTTCAATGTCGCCCGCGAGCCGGAAACCCTGGGTGTGCCGGTGTCCACGATCGTTGGCTACTACGATCCGCAGGGTAGTCTGCGTGACTATTTCTACAGCGCGCTGCACGGGGGCTACGGCAACGTGTTCAAGCCTGACCGGCCCGTGGAGACGAAACTCGCCAAATGCTGGGTCGAGGTGCGCAATGCCAAGGGCCAGACCCGGGGCTACGTGCTCAGGTCGGAGCGGGGTGAGGCCAAGGTGATGAACCGGGTGCACATCAACGTGCCGCAGAGCTTCGGCGCCACGACGGTGACCCTGTACCGCGATGGCAAGGCAGTGTTGACCCGGAACCTGGCCAAGCCCGCCGGCGGCAGTGGGGTGACGATCAACGGCTGCGCCTGACGGGCACGGGCCCGACCGATCCGCGTAGTCTCAACGGACGATGATGCCTTTGGCGGCGCTTAGCACAATGACCTCGATACCGCATTCCGTCATCGAGGACCAAGGGCATGATCGAGATTCGTGGGTTGAGCTATTTCGTCGCGCAGTGCGAAAACCTCGGCCAGTGGCAGCGTTACGCCGAGGACGTGCTGGGTATGCAGACCCTGCCAGCACCACACGGCGGGCTGTACGTGAAGATGGACGAGCGGCCGTTCCGCGTGCTGGTGGTCGAGGGCGATGCGCCGCGTTACCTGGCGTCTGGTTGGGAACTGGCCTCGGAGCAGGCGTTCAACGCGGCCCTGAAGCATCTGGACGGGCAGAGCGTCGAGTGGCAGCCCGGCAGCGCCCGGGAAATCGAGCAGCGCGGCGTCCAGGCGCTGGCGATCGTTACCGACCCCTCCGGCAACCGTCATGAGCTGAGCTGGGGCCATCGCTCGGACTGTCAGCCGTTCATTTCGCCCCAGGGCGTGCCGCGCTTTATCACTGGCGACATGGGCCTGGGCCACACGGTGCTGCCAGCGCCGAACTTCGACGCGACGCTGAGTTTCGCCCGCGATGTGCTCGGCTTCGGCCTGTCGGACATCTTCAATTTCCGCCCGGATCCGTCGGCACCGCCGGTGCGCATCCACTTCCTGCACTGCGCCAATGCCCGCCACCACAGCCTGGCCCTGGCCGAGTACCCGGTGCCGTCCGGCTGCGTGCACGTAATGGTCGAGGTCGACTCGATGACCGAGGTCGGCCGCGCCCACGACCGCCACCAGGCCAACGGCGTGAAGCTCTCCGCCACCCTCGGCCAGCACCTCAACGACCGCATGACCAGCTTCTACATGCAAACCCCGTCCGGCTTCGACCTGGAGTACGGCTACGGCGGCCTGCAGGTGGACTGGGCCGAGCACTCGGCCTTCGAGTTCACCCGCGTGAGTATCTGGGGCCACGACTTTTCCGTCGGCCAGCAAGGAGCCTGAATCGATGAATAAACAACTGACGGCCGCCGCGGCGGTGGCACGGCTGCGCGACGGCATGACCATCGGCTTCGGTGGCTGGGGGCCGCGGCGCAAGCCGATGGCGATCGTCCGCGAGATCCTTCGCTCGCAGGTCAAGGACCTGACGGTGGTTGCCTATGGCGGCCCGGAAGTCGGCATGCTCTGCGCCGCCGGCAAGGTGCGCAAGCTGGTGTTCGGTTTCGCCACCCTCGATGCGATCCCGCTCGAACCCTATTACCGCAAGGCCCGCGAGGCCGGCGAGCTGGAACTGATGGAGCTGGACGAAGGCATGTTCCAGTGGGGCCTGCGCGCCGCCGGCATGCGCCTGCCGTTCCTGCCGACCCGCTGCGGTCTGGCCACCGATGTGGCGCGGCTCAATCCCGGGATCAAGGAGGTCCGTTCGCCCTATGACGACGGCGAGGTGCTGCTGGCCATGCCGGCGCTGAACCTTGACGTGGCCTTCCTCCACGTGAATGTCGCCGACCGCCTGGGCAATTGCCTGGTCACCGGTCCCGATCCGTACTTCGACCACCTGTTTGCCCGGGCGGCGCAGGAATGCTTCGTGTCCTGCGAGGAAATCGAGGAGCGCCTGGCCCTGACTGCGGAGCAGGCAAGGTTCAACACCTTCGAGCGCTACCTGGTGACCGGTGTGGTGCATGCGCCGCTGGGGGCGCATCCGACTTCGTGCCCGAGCGACTACGGCTGGGATCTGGAGCATCTGAAGCGGTATGTCGCCAGTGCTGGCGAGGAGGAGGGCTGGCAGCGGTACGTCGAAACCTATGTAACCGGTGGCGAATCGGTCTACCAGGAGCAGAACGGCGGCCCTGCACGAATGGCTTCACTGCCCTTGCCCGTTTTCTGAGAGCGACGCGAACCCTGTGATTCATGAGGAACCAAGAATGTCCGCCACCTGTGATTTCACCCTCGCCGAACTGCTGATCGTCGCCGCCTCCGAGGCCTGGCGCGGCAATGGCGAGGTCATCGCCTCGGGCCTCGGCGTCATCCCGCGCCTGGGCGCCAGCCTGGCCAAGCTGACCCACAGCCCGGAACTGCTGATGACCGACAGCGAAGCCTTCCTGGTCGAAGAACCGGTGCCCCTGGGCCCGCGCGGCGACTTCGAGCCGCGCTACGCCGGCTACCTGTCCTTCGAACGGGTCTTCGAATGCGTCTGGGGCGGGCGGCGCCACGCCATGATCGGCCCGACCCAGATCGACCGCTGGGGCCAGACCAACCTGTCCTGCGTCGGCGACTACCACAAGCCGAAAACCGCGATCCTTGGCGTGCGTGGCCTGCCGGGCAACAGCATCAACCACCTCAACTCGTTCTTCGTGCCCAGCCATAACACCCGGGTGTTCGTCAGCGGCGAGGTGGACATGGTCTCCGGCGTCGGCTTCAAGGCCGAGCGCTGGCCGGAAGGGGCGCGCCGCGACCTGATGGATATTCGCCGGATTGTCAGCGACCTCTGCGTCATGGACTTCGACGGCCCGGACCGCGCCCCGCGCGTGCGCAGCCTGCACCCGGGGGTGAGTTTCGAACAGGTCCAGGACAACACCGGCTTCCCGCTGCTCAAGGCCCCGGAGTTGGCTGAAACCGGGCATCCGACCGCCGAGCAACTGGACATCATCCGCCGCCTGGACCCTCACGGCCTGCGCGCCAGCGCCCTGAAGGGCAATCCGCCCGGCATTCGTGCCGCCTGAAGACAAGGACCGCGACCATGCACAACAGCGACAGCGAATTCGTCGTCCGCGAGGACAGGTCGGCCTACGAGACCGACACGCCGGTGCTCTACAGCGTCGCCGAGGGCATCGCCAGCGTCACCCTGAACCGGCCCAACTTCAACAACGCGCAGAACTCGCAGATGACCTACGCCCTCGATGCCGCCCTGCGCCGGGCGGTGGATGACGATGGGGTCAAGGTCATCGTCCTGCGCGGCGCCGGCCGGCATTTCTCGGCGGGCCACGATATTGGCACGCCGGGTCGCGATATCGACAAGCCTTTCGAGCGTGCCCACCTGTGGTGGGACCACACCAACAAGCCCGGCGGCGAGCAGCTGTATGCACGCGAACAGGAGGTCTACCTGGGCATGTGCCGGCGCTGGCGCGAGTTGCCCAAGCCGACCATCGCCATGGTCCAGGGCGCCTGCGTGGCCGGCGGGCTGATGCTGGCCTGGGTCTGTGATCTGATCGTTGCCAGCGACGACGCGTTCTTTCAGGACCCGGTGGTACGCATGGGCATTCCAGGGGTGGAGTATTTTGCCCATCCCTACGAGCTCAACCCGCGTATCGCCAAGGAGTTTCTCTTTTGCGGCGAGCGCATGAGCGCCGCGCGTGCCTACCAGATGGGCATGCTCAATCGCGTGGTGCCGCGTGATGAACTGGAAGACGCCACCTATGCCATGGCCGCTAGCATCTCCTGTCAGCCACGCATGGGCCTGGCTTTGACCAAGCAGGCGATCAATCATGTCGAGGACCTGCAGGGCAAGCGCAGTGCCATGGACGCGGCCTTTGCCTGGCATCACTTCGCCCATGCGCACAACGAACTGCTGTCCGGCGACAAGCTCGGTGGCTTCGATGCCAAGGGCATGGTGCGGGCCAACAAGCAGGCGGCGGGAGGCGAGGGCGCATGAGCGGCTGGTTGAACACGCCATTGACCGACGCCCTGGGCTGCCGGTACCCGATCGTGCAGACCGCCATGGGCTGGGTCGCCGATGCCAACCTGGTGATCGCCACCACCCATGCCGGGGGCTTTGGCTTCCTCGCCGGGGCGACCATCGCCGCTCATGCGCTGGAAGGCGAGATCCGCAAGGTGATCGATGCCACCGGCGGCAGCGACTTCGGCCTCAACTTCCATATGTTCCAGGACAACGCCGCGCAGTGCGTCGAGCTGGCCATTGCCTATCGGCTGCGTGCGGTGAGCTACGGCCGCGGGCCGGACAAGGCGACCATCGCCCGCTTCAAGGCCGCCAGGGTGCTGTGCATTCCCACGGTGGGTGCGCTCAAGCACGCGATCAAGGCCCAGGAACTGGGCGCCGACCTGATCACCATCCAGGGCGGCGAGGGTGGCGGGCATACCGGTGGCGTGCCCAGCTCGATCCTGCTGCCCCAGGTGCTCGATGCCGTGAAAGTGCCGGTGATCGCCGCCGGCGGCTTCGCCAACGGCCGTGGCCTCGCTTCGGCCCTGGCTGCCGGGGCGGCGGGCATTGCCATGGGCACCCGTTTCCTGATGACCCGGGAATCGCCCACGCCCGCCGCAACCCTGGAGCGCTACCTGAAAGTCAACGACCCGCAACAGGTGCGGGTCACCACCGCGGTGGACGGCATGCGCCACCGCATGATCGAGAACCCCTTCATCAACCGCCTGGAGAAGGCCGGCCCATTCGGGCGCCTGCGTATCGCCCTGGGCAGTGCCTGGCAGTGGAAACAGCATACCGGCATGAGCCTGGGGCATATGGCCGGGGTGTTCCTGCGCTCGCTGCGGGAGGACCCGGCGGCCTTGTCCCAGGTGGTCATGGCGGCCAACCAGCCGGTGCTGCTGCAGCGCTCCATGGTCGACGGGCTGCCCGACGAAGGCATCCTGCCCAGCGGCCAGGTGGCCGCGGCCATCGGCGAACTGCTCAGTTGCCAGCAGGTGATCGAAGGCATTGCCCGCGAGGCCGAACAGTGCCTTGACGCTCTGGCCGCGCGCCGTGGCGTCCCTTATTCCGTTCCTCTTGGAGAAGCCCTGTGAACCAGGCATTCAGCACGCAACTCGAGCAGGGGATCGCCGAACTGGTGATCGCCAAACCCCCGGTCAACGCCCTCGACAGCCAGGAATGGCAGGCCCTGGCCCGGGAGATCGACAGCCTCGGCGCCAATCCCGAGGTCCGCGTCATCGTCATCCGTGCCGAAGGCCGCGGCTTCTGCGCCGGCGTCGATATCAAGGAGCTGGACGCCCATCCCGAGCGCATCGTCGAGGTCAATGCCGGCAACTACAACACCTTCAAGGCGGTGCACCGTTGCCCGGTGCCGGTGATCGTCGCTGTGCACGGTTTCGTGCTCGGTGGTGGCATCGGCATCACCGGGGCGGCGGATATCGTCGTCGCTGCCGAGTGCGCCACCTTCGCCTTGCCGGAGGTGGACCGTGGCGCCATGGGCGGCGGTGCACACCTGCAGCGCCTGTTTCCGGTGCAGAAGGTTCGCTACCTGTTCTTCACCGGGGAAAAGATCGGGGCCCGGGAAGCCATGCAATACGGCTTCATCGAGCGCCTGGTGAGCAAGGAGCAACTGCGCGAGACCGCCCTGGACATCGCTGCGCGCATCGCGGCGAAGAGCCCGGGGATGATCCGCATTGCCAAGGAGGCACTCAACGGCATCGAGGACGGCAACCTGGAAGACAAGTACCGCTGGGAGCAGGGCTTCACCCTGCAGGCGTACACCAGCCCGGACTCGGCGGAAACCCGGCGGGCCTTCGTCGAGAAACGCGAAGCGAAGTTCTGATTCCCAGAGTGCACCGCGAACCCTGTGGGAGCGGGTTCACCCGCGATTGCGAGGGTGAATTCACCGATGTCATCGCGGGTAAACCCGCTCCCACAGGGTCCGCGGTGCACAGGGGATCGCGTCGAACCATCTGTTAGTCAAGTTTTGGTCCAAGAGGGCGCCATGCAACTGACCTATACCCCCAAGCAACAAGCCTTCCGCGCCGAAGTCCGGGCCTGGCTGGCCGACAATCTGCCGCCCGAGCCGCTGGCCAGCTACGACACCCGCGAAGGCTTCGAACAGCACCGCGCCTGGGAGGCGAAGCTCTTCGACAGCCGCTGGTCCATGGTCATGTGGCCTGCCGAGCTGGGCGGGCGCGGCTGCGACCTGATCGAATGGCTGATCTTCGAAGAGGAATACTACGGCGCCGGCGCACCCATGCGGGTCAATCAGAACGGCCAGTTGCTGCTCGGCCCGACCCTGATGGAGTTCGGTACCGATGAGCAGAAAAAACACTTCCTGCCGCGCATGGCCGCCAGCGTCGACATGTGGGCGCAAGGCTGGTCCGAGCCCAATGCCGGATCGGACATGGCCGCGATCACCAGCAAGGCGGTGCGCGATGGCGATCACTACGTGATCAATGGCCAGAAAACCTGGTCGACCCGGGCCATCTTCGCCGACTGGTTGTTCGGCCTGTTCCGCAGCGAACCCGGTTCCACTCGCCATCATGGCCTGTCATTCCTGATGGTGCCGCTCGACGCGCCAGGCGTGAACATCCGACCGATCAAGGCGCTCAACGGCAAGGACGCCTTCGCCGAAGTGTTCTTCGACGACGTGCGGGTACCGGTGGGCAACCTGATCGGTGCCGAAGGGCAGGGCTGGCACGTGGCGATGGCCACCGCCGGCTTCGAACGCGGCCTGCTGCTGCGCTCGCCGGCACGCTTCCAGCACACCGCGCGCAAGTTGGTCGAACTGTTCAAGGCCGAGCCTGAGACCGCCGAGCGCGACCCGAGCCTGCGCGATGCGGTCATGGAGTGCTGGATGGGCGCGGAGGCCTACGCGCTGTCCGCCTACCACACCGTCGGCCGTCTTGGCCGGGGCGAGCAGATCGGCGCCGAGTCGAGCGTCAACAAGATCATCTGGTCCGAGCTCGACCTGAAGATGCACGAGACCGCCATGCGCCTGCTGGGCGCCCGTGGCGAGCTGCGCGATACGCAAGGCGGCTGGCTGGAGGGCTTCCTGTTCGCCCAGTCCGGGCCGATCTACGCCGGCACCAACGAGATCCAGCGCAACATCATCGCCGAGCGCATGCTCGGCCTGCCGAAGTAAGGAGAGGCCATGGACTTCACTTTCAACGATGACCAGCTCGCCTTCCGCGAGGCCATCAGCCGTTTCCTGATGACCGAGGCCGCGCCGGAGATGCTCCGCGAGATCTGGGAAACCGACGCCGGCCGCTCGCCGGACCTGCGCAACAAGATCGCCGCCCAGGGCCTCACTGCTCTGTCGATCCCGGAGGAAGACGGCGGCCTGGGCATGGACGACATTGCCTGGGCCTTGATGACCCAGGAGCTGGGCTATTACGCGATTCCCGATTCCCTGGCCGATACCGCCTATGTCGCCGTCGGCCTGCTCGCCGGGCTGGCCCCCGGGCATCCCGCGCGCAGCCGCCTGCTGCCACGCATTGCCGAGGGCAGCCTGCGCCTGGCCATCGGTCATCCGGTCAATCCGTTGGTCAGCGACGCGCATCTGGCCGAGGTGCTGCTCCTCTGCCATGGCGACCAGGTGCACTTGCTGCCACGGGCGGCGGTGGAAGTGCAAAGCCAGGCGAGCATCGATGCTTCGCGGCGCCTGGGGCAGGTGAGCTGGAATCCCACGGCGGCGACCTTGCTGGCCGGTGGCGAGCAGGGCCGGGCGTTGCAGACGCAGTTGTTGGACCGCGGAGCCCTGTCGGTGGCCGGGCAGTTACTGGGTTTGGCCCAGCGCATGCTCGACCTGTCGGTGGACTACGTGGCCCAGCGCAAGCAGTTCGGCAAACCGATCGGCAGCTTCCAGGCGGTCAAGCATCACCTGGCCGATGTCGCCCGGTATATCGAACAGGCCAAGCCTGTGCTTTACCGCGCTGCCCACGGCCTGGCCCGGGGTGATCTCTCGGCGTCGCTGTGGGTCTCGCAGGCGCGCCTGGCCTGCTGCGAAGCCAGCTGGATCGCCGCGCGCAAGGGCATCCAGGTGCATGGCGCGATGGGGTACACCTGGGAGGTCGACCTGCAGATGTTCATGAAACGTGCCTGGGCCCTGGATGCGGCCTGGGGTGATCGCGGTTTCCACAAATCCCGTGTCGGCGCCTACCTGTTCGCCGATGGCGCCCGGCTGGGGCCGGGCCATACCTTCGAGGACTGATCCATGCCAGAGGCTTATATCGTCGACGCCCTGCGCAGCCCTACCGGCAAGCGCAAGGGTGCCTTGTCCGAGGTGCATGCCATCGACCTCGGCGCCCAGGTGCTCAAGGCCCTGGTGCAACGCAACGCGATTCCGCCGGAAGACTACGACGACGTGATTTTCGGCTGCGTCGACACCATCGGCGCCCAGGCCGGTGACATCGCCCGCACCAGTTGGCTGGCTGCCGGCCTGCCGCTGACGGTGCCGGGCACCACCGTGGACCGCCAGTGTGGCTCGTCGCAGCAGGCCGTGCACTTCGCCGCCCAGGCGGTGATGAGCGGGACCCAGGACGTGGTCGCCGTCGGTGGCGTGCAGACCATGACCCGCATCCCGATTTCCTCGGCGATGCTGGCCGGGCAGCCGCTGGGCTTCCCCGATCCGTTCTCCGGCAGCCGCCTGTGGCGTCAGCGCTTCGGCGAGCAGCCGGTGGACCAGTTCTACGCAGCGCAGCGCATCGCCGATCACTGGCAGATCAGCCGCGAGCAGATGGAAACCTTCGCCCTGGAAAGCCATCGGCGTGCACTGGCGGCGCAGGAAAGCGGGCGTTTCGCCCGGGAGATCGTCGCCTGCGAGGGCTTGGCCGAGGACGAGACGCCACGCCAGACCAGTCTGGCGAAGATGGCCGAGTTGCAGCCGGTGGATCCGCGTTTCCCGTCGATCACCGCCGCAGTGTCGAGCCAGACCTGTGATGCCTCGGCGGCGCTGCTGGTGGTCTCGGAAGCGGCGCTCAAGCGCTACGACCTGACGCCGCGGGCACGTATCCATCACCTGACGGTGATGGGCGACGACCCGATCTGGCACCTCACCGCGCCCATTGCCGCCACCCGCCGTGCCCTGCAGCGCGCCGGGATGCGCATGGACGACATTGACCGGGTCGAGATCAACGAAGCCTTCGCCTCGGTGGTGATGGCCTGGGCCAGGGAACTGGACTACGACCCGGCGCAGACCAACGTCAATGGCGGCGCCATCGCCCTCGGCCACCCGCTGGGCGCCACTGGCGCGCGGCTGATGACCACGCTGCTCAACGAACTGGAATGCAGCGGCGGTCGTTATGGCCTGCAGACCATGTGCGAAGGCGGCGGCCAGGCCAATGTCACGATCATCGAACGTCTTTGAAGCAAGGAGTCACGCAATGCCTATCTGTAATGGCCGGACGGTGATCATCACCGGCGCCGGCGGCGGTCTCGGCCGCGCCTATGCCCTGGCCTTCGCGGCCGAGGGTGCCAATGTCGTCATCAACGACATTCGTGCTGAAGCGGCGGCGGATGTCGCCGGGGAAATCGTCGCCAGCGGTGGCCGGGCCATCGCCAACAGCGACGACATCACCACCCTCGACAGCGCCCAGCGCATCGTCGATGCCGCCCTGGCCGTGTTCGGCGAGGTGCATGTGCTGGTCAACAATGCCGGGGTGCTGCGCGATCGCATGTTCATCAGCCTGTCCGAGGAGGATTGGGACCTGGTGATGCGCGTGCACCTCAAGGGGCATTACTGCCTGGCGAATATCCTCGGCCGGCGCTGGCGCGACCTGGCCAAGGCTGGCACGCCGGTGGCGGCGCGGATCATCAACACCAGTTCCGGTGCGGGCTTGCAGGGTTCCATCGGCCAGTCCAACTACTCGGCGGCCAAGGGTGGCATCGCCGCGCTGACCCTGGTTCAGGCGGCGGAGCTGGCGCGCTATGGCGTCACCGCCAATGCCCTGGCCCCGGCGGCGCGTACGGCGATGACAGAAAGCGCGATGCCCGATGTGGTCAAACGCCCGGAAGACGGCAGTTTCGATGCCTGGGCGCCGGAGAATGTCGCGCCGTTGGTGGTGTGGCTGGGTAGCGAGTTGTCCTGGGAGGTGACCGGGCAGGTATTCGAGAGCCAGGGCGGTCGGATTTCGCTGGGGGATGGCTGGCGGACCGGGGTGACCCGGGACAAGGGGGCGCTGTGGCGGGTGGAGGAGGTGGGTGAGGCAGTGAGTGCCATCCTGGCCGAGGCGCCGCAGGCGCAGAAGGTGTGGGGCAGTTAAGCAACGCCCTTCTGCAAAGGATCGGGGCGACCTGGTATTTCTGTCAGTTGTTGGATTTACCTCCCGCTGTTTGAATCGAGCCATGAACAGACGCTATCTCACAGCAGGAGTGCAACACCATGAGCAAAGAAAACCAGCAACCCCGAATCGGTCTCGGACTCTCCGAAACCGAGGCATATGCCCCTCTGAAGGGCGATAAGAAAACGATCCTCGTCAGTACCCGGATTCGCGACGAAGCCGTCAGGTTCGATTTCACCGTCAACGGCCAAAGCGCAGACTTTCCCGGGATACGGCTGGAAAGGTACTACCAGTCTGCGTCGCTGATCATCGACAAGGCCTTCATCCAGCAGTACAGCGGCGCCTGGCCCGTCACGGTCGAGATCGTGGCCAGCCAGGACTCGTTCGAAGATCGCGCGACTCTGACGCTGTTTGACACACGTACCTTGCGGGCTGATCGGGTGGCGCTGGCCGTCATTCCTGAGCGCTTGACCATTCCCCTGGGCAATGACTTCGTGGAGGCGCATGTGCAGCGTCAGTTCTACGATGCCAACGATTTTCCACTGCCTTTCGACGAGATCAGCGAGACGATCGAGTTGATCCCAAGCGTACCCGGTGTGGAACTGAATCGCGTCATGATCAGGGTCAGTTCAATGCCTCACGCCGACAAGGTCAATGTCCGGGTGTCAGGGCCGGATGGGGTTAGCGCAGACGCAACGCTGACGCTGGTCAGGTGATCTCGAGGGCTGGATGAACTCCCACAGATGCCGCGTCGCTCTTGAAGCCGGTTGCGAACCTGTGGGAGTAGCGATCAGGACGGCATTCACGATGAGGTTGTAGGCGCGGACGCCATCGCGGGCAAGGCCCGCTTCCACAAGGTGGGCGTTGAGCCACAACTACAACGGATAGTTTTTCAGCTCGCGAGCGATCAACATCCGCTGGATCTCGCTCGACCCTTCGTAGATCTGCGTGATCCGCGCATCCCGGTAGTACTTCTCCACCGGGTAATCCTCCAGGTAGCCATACCCGCCATGCACCTGGATCGCCATCGAGCACACCCGCTCGGCCATTTCCGAGGCGAACAGCTTGGCCTGCGAGGCCTCGCTCAGGCACGGTTTGCCCGCCGTGCGCAGCCGCGCTGCATGCAGGATCAGCAGCCGTGCGGCATTGACCTGCACCTGCATGTCGGCCAGCAGGTTGGCGATGCTCTGGTGCTCGTTGATCGGCTTGCCGAACTGGATGCGCTCGCGGGAGTACACCAGCGCCGCCTCGAACGCCGCGCGGGCGATACCCAGGGCCTGGGCGGCGATGCCGATGCGACCGCCTTCGAGGTTGGAGAGGGCGATCGCCAGGCCCTTGCCGCGGGTGCCCAGCATGTTCGCTTCAGGAATCCGGCAGTTGTTCAGGGTCACGGCACAGGTATCGGAGGCACGGATGCCCATCTTGTGCTCGCTGCGGTCGACCACGAAGCCCGGATTGTCGGTGGGTACGAGGAAGGCCGAAAGGCCTTTCTTGCCAGCGTCCGGGTCGGTCACGGCGAAGACGATGGCCAGCCCGGCGCGCCTGGCGTTGCTGACAAACTGCTTGGCGCCATTGATCACCCAATGGCCGTCCTTGAGTTCGGCGCGGGTGCGCAGGTTGTGCGCTTCGGAACCGGCCTGGGGCTCGGTCAGGCAGAAGCAGCCAATCACCTCGCCACTGGCCAGGCGCGGCAGCCAGGCCTGTTGCTGCTCGAGCGTGCCGTAGGCCAGCAGCGGGCCGCAGCCCACCGAGTTGTGGATGCTCATCAGCGCGCCGGTAGCACCATCGCCGGCGGCGATCTCTTCTACGGCCAGGGCATAGGCGACGTAGTCGGTATAGCTGCCGCCCCAGTCCTCGGGGACGACCATGCCCAGCAGGCCCAGTTCGCCCATCTTCGCCACCACGGCGCTGTCGATCCAGCCGGCCTGTTCCCAGGCCCTGGCATGAGGCGCGATCTCGCCACGGGCGAAGTCGCGGGCCATGTCGCGAATCATGATCTGTTCTTCAGAAAGTTCCAGGTCTTGCATGTGCGTGCTCCGGCCCTCAGAGGCCTTCGAAGAATTGCTCGACGCGCGGGCGGTCGAGGTCGGCTACGCGGGCGGGATTCCAGCGCGGCTGCTTGTCCTTGTCGATCAGCAGGGCACGCACGCCTTCGATCAGGTCGCCGTGTTCGAACCACTGCCGGTCCAGGTGCAGTTCCATCTTGAAGCAGTCTTCCAGGCTCTGGTGCCGGCCCCGACGAAGCAGCTCCAGGGTCACCGCCATCGCCAATGGCGAGCGGGTATCCATCAGGTCGGCGGTCTTCAGTGCCCATTCATGACTCTCGGCCACGGTCACGCTGCGCAGTTGTTCGACAATGCTGGCGATGTCCGGCAGGGCAAAGAAATGGTCGATGGCCGGACGCAGGTCGGCCAGGGGCGGGTTGACCAGGGTCTGGCTGCCGAGGCGGGCGAGGGCGCCTTGCAGGTCCTTGAGCGGGTATTCACCCCAGCTCAACTGGTCGAGGTCGTGGTCCAGGGTGGCCAGCTTGTCGCTGTCCAGATACCAGTCGGCGAGCCCGCAGTAGAGTGCGTCGGCGGCCTGGATCTGGACGCCGGTGACGCCGAGGTAGATGCCCAGTTCACCCGGAATGCGTGACAGAAAGTAGCTACCGCCGACATCCGGGAAGTAGCCGATGCCCACCTCCGGCATCGCGAGGCGACTGCGTTCGGTGACTACCCGCAGCTCGGCGCCCTGGGCCAGGCCCATACCGCCGCCGAGGCAGAAACCGTCCATCAGGGCGACGATGGGCTTGCGGTAGTGGTGGATGAACAGGTCGAGGTCGTATTCCTCGACGAAGAAGTCCCGGTGCAGGGTTGCACCGCTTTTGTAGCTGTCATACAGCGAGCGGATATCGCCACCGGCGCAGAAGCCCTTCGGGCCTTCGCCGCGCAGGACCACGGCACGGATGTCCGGGTCGAGGGCCCAGGCTTCGAGCTGCACGCGCAGGTCGCGGACCATCTGCAGGGTCAGGGCGTTGAGCCCGGCGGGGCGGTTGAGGGTGAGGTGGCCGATATGGTTGCGGACGTCGGCCCGTACCTGAGCGCTGTCCGCTTCGGAAGTGGCTGGTGCTTGAGCTTGCGCGGTCATCGCTGTCTCCCTGCTTTGTTATTGATTTTCCACGTGAATTATCGCGGTGTGGACTAAGGGTCAAGGATCGCCCGGATCGTATCAGTGCAAATTTGCCGAACTCAATCGGCAAAATCGCAGTGGCAATCTGCATTTTTGCATGGGCAACCCCGACCTTCGGTCGTGCCTTTGACACTTTAGCCTTGTGACCCGCAGGCACAGGGGATTAGTTCCCAGGGCTGCCGCACCCCGCGCCCCGGCCAAAGCAGCGCCAGCTTGGGTCCAAGGCAGCGTAGGGCAGGGCGCGCAGCCTTTCGATAATCGCCTCCGACAACCGTCCCCACCGTTCGCGGAGAGCGTCATGCACAAGAATAAGAATGCCAATGCCCGTTTCCTGCCGTTGTTGGCCGGCCTCGCCACTGTCGGGCTGGTCCCGCTGGCCCAGGCGGAAATCATGCTGTACGACAAGGATGAAACGACCTTTTCCACCGACGGCTACATCAACGCCTTCTACGTCAACAGCGACGTCGACCGTGACGGCGACCAGTACGATCGCCGCCAGTCCCGCGTGAAGATGGGCTTTCTGCCCAACTACCTTGGCTTCAACATGACCAAGCAGATGGGTGACCTGAAGCTCGGTGGCCGCGCGTCGTTCTGGGTGACCATCAACGACAGCGAGCAGAACGGCACCGACACCGCCATCGACGTCCGCCAGTTCTACGGCACCGTAGCCAATCCCGAGTGGGGTGAAGTGCTGATCGGTAAAGACTTCGGCCTGTTCGCTCGCTCCAACATCCTTCTCGACGAACTGCTGGCCGGTTATGGCCAGGTCAGCGACACCCTTGGCCTGGTGGACGGTGGTGGCGTGTCGTTCGGCAATATCGGCAGCGGTTATCCGTATCCGTTCCCGTCCTCGCAGATCACCTACCGTACCCCGGTGATGGACGGCTTGCGGGTCGCCGTGGGCATCCTCGACCCGGTGGACACCAACGACAGCAGCGCGATGGGCAAGGCCTACCAGAAGAACCCGCGCACCGAGAGCGAGGTCACCTACCAGTTCGACCTTGGCGGGGCGAAGATCTACAGCTGGATCAACGGCAGCTACCAGACTTCTGACAACACCGACCACAACGTCGACAGCGTCACCTCCAAGGGCCTGGGCTATGGCGTGCAGGCCAAGATGGGCGCCTTCTCGCTGACCGGCTCGGGCTTCACCGCCAAGGGCATCAACCCGTTCTTCACCAACAACGCCGGGGAAGCCACCCTGCGCGAGGTGGACAGCAAGGGTTATCTGATGCAGGGCTCGTACACCTTCGGCAAGAACCGCCTGGCGCTGTCCTACGGCAAGACCAAGGATGACGGCAATGGCGCGGTGAATACCGGTGCCGACTACGAAACCCGTGGCATCGCGCTGTTCCACACGATCAACGACAACCTCAAGCTGGTGGCCGAGTACAACCAGTTCGAGATCAAAGGCCACGAAGGCAGCGCACAGAACGAAGATACCGACACCCTGGCATTGGGTGCCGTCCTCACCTGGTGAACCCCACCCACTGCGGGGCAGGGGGCTTTTCCGGCAAGGCGCATCCTGCCGGGGAGGCCTTCTGCCCTGTGGTGGTCTTTCGGGCCTCATCGCCCACAGGGGGCGAGTGCACCGCTTACCTTGTGGGAGCTGGCTTGCCGGCGATGAGGCCCTGCAAAACAGCAAGGATCTTCAGTCGAGCAGCAACCCCACCTGCACCCGCTTCGGCAATTTCCCTACCACCAGCTGATGCGACCGCTTCAGCAAATCCTCCAACGCCTCCCGCCCCAACGCATACGGTCGCGCTACACTGACCCAGTGCGCCCGCGCCAGATACGGCGCCGGCTGCACTCCCGGCATATCCACGTAGCCAAGGAACAGATCCTTGTCGACCTTGAACGACAAGCCCGCACCCGCCAGGTCCATCACCGCGAACATCTTGTTCCCGGCCACGGAAAACACCCGCACGCCACCCCACTTGTAGTCTTCCTGCGCGCCGGGTAGCGCCAGGCAGAAGGCTGCGACCTGTTCTTCACTGAGGTTTTTCTCAGACATAACGCTCTCCACATTCTTCGAAAGACGCTACCAGGTGGTCGATCCATGCCCGTACCGCTGGTAGCACGCCACGCCGGTGTGGATACACCGCTTGCAGGTAGCCGCTGGGCATCGACCAGTCCGGCAACAGGTGCACCAGTTCGCCGCTGGCCAGTTCCGCCTCGCAGTGCAGCAGGGGCAGGGCAGTGAAGCCGAGACCGGCGAGAACGGCAGCCTTGCGCACGACGAAGTCGTCGATGCCCAGGCGCGCTTCCACGGCAATGTCCTCGCGCTGGCCTTTGGCATCGGACAGGCGCAGGTGCACCAGGCGGTCCGCTTCCACCGCGCCCAGCGCCGGCAGGGCGGCCAGTTCCGACGGATGTCGGATCGGATGCTGGTGGGCGAAGGCCGGCGAGGCCACCAGTTGCATTTGCGCGCGGTTGAGACGACGGGTAACCAGAGCCGGGTCCTCGTCGCCCAGATCACGCACGCGCAGGGCGACATCGATACCTTCGGTGATCAGGTCGACCCGGCGATTGACCAGGATCATCTCCAGCTGGACCTGCGGGTACAGCTCCAGGAAGCGCGTGATGACCCCGGGCAGGAACTCGTGAGCCAGGCCTACCGGACTGGAGACCCGCAGGCGTCCGCGGGGCTCGCTGGTCATGCTGGCCACCACTTCGTCGGCCATTTCCGCCTCCAGCAGCATGGCCTGGCAATGCCGCAGGTAGCGCTCGCCGACCGCAGTCAGCTTCAGTTGCCGGGTAGTGCGCTGCAACAGGCGGGTGCCGAGCCGCTCTTCCAGCTCAGCGATACGCCGCGACAGACGCGACTTGGGGATGCCCAACTGACGCCCGGCGGCGGCGAAACCGCCGGCTTCGACGACACGGGCAAAGTAGAACAGGTCATTGAGGTCTTGCATGATTGTTCCATGGGTGGGACGAACTAACGCAATTTTGCGATCTTATCAGCTATTGGTTATGCCGTTAGGATTCTCTCCATCGTGATCGCCGACCAGCGGTCCTCATTCAAGGAGAGCACCCATGAAACTGCTTCACATCGACTCCAGCATCCTCGGCGACAATTCGGCCTCGCGCCAACTGAGCCAGCAAGTGGTCCAGGCCTGGCAGGCCGCCGATTCCTCGATCGAAGTGGTCTACCGTGACCTCGCTGCCGACGCCATCAGCCACTTCTCCTCGGCGACCCTGCTGGCCGCCGGCACTCCGGAAGAGGCCCGCGATGCGGCTCTGGCCCACGAAGCGAAACTGAGCGCGCAAACCCTGCAGGAGTTCCTCGATGCCGACGCCGTGGTGATCGGTGCACCGATGTACAACTTCAGCATCGCCAGCCAGCTCAAGGCCTGGATCGACCGTGTTGCCGTTGCCGGCAAGACCTTCCGCTACACCGAAGCCGGCCCTGAAGGCCTGTGCGGCAACAAGAAGGTGATCGTAGTCTCCACCGCCGGCGGCCTGCATGTCGGCCAGCCGACCGGTGTCGGTCACGAGGACTTCCTCAAGGTGTTCCTTGGCTTCATCGGTATCACCGACATCGAATTCGTCCGCGCCCATGGCCTGGCCTACGGTGAAGAACCACGCAACAACGCCATGCAGGCGGCCCAGGCGCAGATCGCCAACGAGCTGTTCGCGGCGGCGTAACTGTCAGCAGTTTCATCCAGCTTTCATCCGTGCCGATCTGGCCCGCTCTATGCTTGGCATAGGGTGGGTCACGCCATTTGTGTCAGGGTGAAACAAAATGCAGGTTCTACGGACGTTCTTGGTGCTGTGTGCGTTGGGTTGCAGCTTGCTGGTGCAGGCTGAGCCGGCGCAGCACTGGAACGTTGGTCTGCACCGCATGAGCATCCCCGATCCGCTGGATGGCCAGCCGATGCAGGTGCTGGCCTTCTATCCGTCCACGGGCGAGCCCCATGTCCGTCGTATCGATGGCTACCGCCTGTACGTCGCCGCCGAAGCGCCGGTGGTGATGGGGCGCTTCCCCTTGCTCGCGCTTTCCCACGGTAACACTGGCACGCCAATGGCCCTGCACGACCTGGCCAGCGCCCTGGCGCGGCGTGGTTTCGTGGTGGTCGCGGCGGTGCATCCCGGCGACAACAACAAGGATCACAGCCGTCTCGGTACCATCAGCAACCTCTATGGGCGTCCTTTGCAGATCAGCGCGGCAATTACTGCCGCCCTCGATGATCCGCTGCTGTCGCCTTATGTCAGTGGCGACCAGGTCGGCATGATCGGCTACTCGGCCGGGGCGGAAACCGCGCTGATTCTTTCTGGAGCACGTCCCGACCTGCAGCGCCTGCGGCGTTACTGCGAGGAGCGTCCGCTGGACGCCGATGCCTGTTCCCGGCATGGCGAAGTGATAGCCGATCGCGATGACCTGCTGCCCGAGCCCGACCCGCGGATCCGCGCCTTGCTGCTGATGGCGCCATTGAGCCTGAGCTTCGGGCGCCAGGCGCTGGCCGAGGTGCAAGTACCGTCATTGATCTACAGCGGCGACCACGACCAGTTGCTGGCCGTGGACAAGAATGCCGAGGCCCTGGCGCGCAAGCTGCCGGTCACCCCCAACTACCGCAGCCTGCAAGGGGCAGGGCACTTCGTGTTCATGTCGCCCTGCGACGACAACCAGCGCGCGCGTATGCCGGCGTTGTGCAACGATCCCGATGGGGTTGATCGGGTCGGTATCCATATCTCGCTGCAGTCCGAGGCCACGCGCTTCTTCAACCGCGCCCTCGGTGTTTCCAGTCGCGCCGGTCTGCACACCGCTGATCAGTGAGTGGCGGTGCGGCGCAGCAGCGTCAGGACAAGGCCGACGCCCAGCAAGGAGAGCAGGGCGGCGACGCAGAAGATCCAGGCGTAGCCCAGATGAGCAGCGACAAAGCCCATCACCGGCCCTGCGATCGCCAAGGCCAGGTCAAAGAACACCGCATAGGCCCCCAGTCCGGCACCGCGGCTGGTTGGCGGTACCTGCTTGATCGCTTCCACGCCCAGCGCCGGATACACCAGCGACAGGCCGAAGCCGGTCAGCCCGGCGCCGACCAGCGCCAATACCGGCGACGGTGCCAGCCAGAGGAGCGCTAAACCCAGGGTCTCCACGGCCATGCAGGCGATGGCTACGCGATAGCCGCCCCACTGGTTGACTGCGTTGACGAACAGCAGCCGCGACACGATGAAGCAGATGCCGAAGGCGGTCAGGCACCAGGCCGCGCCGGTCCAGCCGCGCTCCAGGTAGAAGAGGGTGACGAAGGTGGTCAGGGTGCCGTAGCCGATCGAGGCCAGGGTCAGGGCCAGGCCGCACGGTGCGACGCGGCCGAAGGCGGCCCAGAACGGCAGACGTTCGCCGCGTACCACCGGCAGCGACGGCTGGGTGCGGATCACCAGAAGGGCGATGACGGCCATCAGCGTCAGGGCCACGCCGATGCTCCAGAAGCCTGTCTCGCCAGCCAGGATCACCCCCATTGGCGCGCCGATGGCGATCGCGCCGTAGGACGCGATGCCGTTCCAGCTGATCACCCGCGCCGTGTGTTCAGCGCCCACCTGGCCAATGCCCCAGCTCAGGGTACCGACGCCAATCAGTCCCTGAGCGATGCCCAGCAACACCCGGCCGGCCAGCAACAAGGCCAGGCTCAGCAGTGGTGCGTCGATCACCAGTGCCGATCCCCAGGTCAGCACGCCGGCGCCGACGATGCCGAACAGGCCGTAGGCGATGCTGCGGCGTGTCCCCAGGCTGTCCGCCAAGCGTCCGGCCATGGGCCGGCTGAGCAGGGTCGAGAGGTACTGGATACCGATCACCAGACCGGCCACGACGGCGCTGTAGCCCAGCACATCGTGGACATGGCTGGGCAGCACCGCAATCGGCAAGCCGATGCAGATGAAGGCGATGAAGGTATAAAAGACGATCGAGAGGATCTGCAGGGTGACGGAGAGCGACGAGGGTGAAGCGGAGGGTGCAGCAGACATGGGGTTTCGTTCGCAGGCCAGCGGTTGAAGGCTTACATGATGGCTGCGCGCGGGAATAAAAGAAAGCAGGCTAACGAATTAATCGACAACGAGCCGGGCCGGTCCCAGCATGTGGGACGGCCCGGCTCGCATTGATCAGACCACTACGCCCTGGCTGCGCAGGTAATCGTCGTAGGTGCCGCTGAAGTCCACCACACCATCCGGGCTCAGCTCGATGATGCGGGTGGCCAGGGACGAGACGAACTCGCGGTCGTGGCTGACGAAGATCAGCGTGCCCGGGTAGTTTTCCAGGGCCAGGTTGAGGGCTTCGATGGATTCCATGTCCAGGTGGTTGGTCGGTTCGTCCATCACCAGCACGTTGGGCTTCTGCAGGATCAGCTTGCCGAACAGCATGCGGCCCTGCTCACCACCGGAGATCACCTTGACCGACTTGAGGATCTCGTCGTTGGAGAACAGCATGCGCCCGAGGGTGCCGCGGATCACCTGTTCGCCCTGGGTCCACTGGCCCATCCAGTCGAACAGGCTGACATCGTCCTCGAAATCGTGGGCGTGGTCCTGGGCGTAGTAGCCCACTTCGGCGCTCTCGGTCCACTTCACGCTACCGGCGTCCACCGCCATCTCGCCCACCAGCAGGCGCAGCAGGGTGGTCTTGCCGATACCGTTCGGGCCGATCACCGCGACGCGCTCGCCGGCTTCGACGGTGAAGCTGAAGTTCTTGAACAGTTGCTTGTCTTCGAAGCCCTTGGAGACTTTCTCCACGGTCACCGCCTGGCGGTGCAGCTTCTTGGTCTGCTCGAAGCGGATGAACGGGCTGACCCGGCTCGATGGCTTGACCTCGGCCAGCTGGATCTTGTCGATCTGCTTGGCGCGGGAGGTGGCTTGCTTGGCTTTCGAGGCGTTGGCCGAGAAGCGGCTGACGAAGGTCTGCAGCTCGGCGATCTGGGCTTTCTTCTTGGCGTTGTCGGCCAGCAACTGTTCGCGGGACTGGGTAGCCGCGGTCATGTACTCGTCGTAGTTGCCCGGGAACAGGCGCAGTTCGCCGTAGTCCAGGTCGGCCATGTGGGTGCAGACCGAGTTCAGGAAGTGACGGTCGTGGGAAATGATGATCATGGTGCTGTTACGCGCCGTGAGGATGTTTTCCAGCCAGCGGATGGTGTTGATGTCCAGGTGGTTGGTCGGCTCGTCGAGCAGCAGCACTTCCGGATCGGAGAACAGCGCCTGGGCCAGCAATACGCGGAGTTTCCAGCCTGGAGCGACTTCGCTCATCGGGCCGAAGTGCTGTTCCAGCGGGATGCCCAGGCCGAGCAGCAGCTCGCCGGCACGGGATTCGGCGGTGTAGCCGTCCATCTCGGCGAACTCGGTTTCCAGCTCGGCGACGGCCATGCCGTCTTCCTCGGTCATTTCCGGCAGTGAGTAGATGCGATCACGCTCGGCCTTGACCTTCCACAGCTCCTCGTGGCCCATGATCACGGTGTCGATCACGGTGAACTGCTCGTAGGCGAACTGGTCCTGGCGCAGCTTGCCGAGGCGGGTGTTGGGCTCGAGCATGACCTGGCCGGCGCTCGGTTCCAGGTCACCGCCGAGGATCTTCATGAAGGTCGACTTGCCGCAGCCGTTGGCGCCGATCAGGCCGTAGCGGTTGCCGTTGTTGAACTTGACGGAGACGTTCTCGAACAGGGGTTTTGCACCGAACTGCATGGTGATGTTAGCGGTGGAGATCAAAGGGGTTACCTATCAATAACTTACGTGGCTTCGTCGCAGCTGCGGACCCATTTCGGACCAATCCGGAGCTTTGCGAGCGCCTGCCAGTCGTTGGACGAGTTGATCCAGCGTGCAGGCGCCGATGAAGGCATCTGTACGCCATGCCCGAGCTGTTGGGCGATGAATGCGGGGTTGAGACCAGACATTGGCGCGCATTGTCGCATAGGTATGACGGCAGTTGTATGGCGGTTGACGTCGTATCTCCGCTTCTTTCAGGACTGGGATCCGTTGGCGGCGCAAAATCGGAGGTCGACCCCGCTCTGCAGCGCTGCCGGGATCTGGACGCTGACCCTTCCAGCACAGATCGAGACGGCCTGTGCTGGCTTGATCAGGGTAAACCTGCTGTCTATAGTCATTTCGCGCGCTTGACCGTCAAGCTGCGCATGAGGTTTTTCCTCGCCAATGGAATGTTCAAAAACATGGAGTTGTTATGAAGACATTATTTTCAAGTGCTGCGCTTGTTTCATTTTTCATGCTCGCTTCTTCGCAAGTCATGGCCTCGCAGGACTACACGGTGCACTTCAAGAAT
The DNA here is from genome assembly GCF_059379395.1 of Pseudomonas sp. Con_6. Lineage (NCBI taxonomy): Bacteria > Pseudomonadati > Pseudomonadota > Gammaproteobacteria > Pseudomonadales > Pseudomonadaceae > Pseudomonas > Pseudomonas sp. Con_6. Next base: position 3,380,891 of record NZ_CM182011.1, read on the forward strand.
GCGAGCAATCAGACGAAGTACGTGAAGCAACTCAACAGCCAGTGCATGCACAGCCCGAAGAATGGCAGTACCTACACCGTTCCGCCTCAGGGAGAGGTCACGGTACCCATGACTGACTCGAATAACGCCGCTGGCGCTTGTACCAATGGGGTGAAGGACATCAACTGGGCTGTGGATGACAATCAAAGCTTCAGTGTCGCCAATTTGACTTTCAAGCATCAGAAGATCAGCGGCACCTGGTATACGAAGGTCAGTACTTCTTTTGGGTTGCCGGCAACTATCACTTGCAATAACAGGGACTGTTCAGCAAATGGCTCTCCCGGTGTTTCCGGGCAGCCTTCTCCTATTGTTATTACGTTTCACTGATAGTCACTAACCCCTGGACAGCTCTTGCGGGTGAACCCCGGGTCAGCCTTTTATCCCAACTGGCTCGACGCGATCTCCTGTAGGAGCTGGCTTGCCTGCGAACGACTGCGTAGCGGTCCCCAAACCTGTCACACCGGAACATCTGGATGAACCTGATCGATCAGGCGCGGTGAATCCAGGATCTCGTCGGCCTGGGGCTCGTGCTGGATGGGTTTGGGACCGCTACACGGTCCTTCGCAGGCAAGCCAGCTCCTACAGTCACCGTGCGATCTATCGGAGCCCCCGAGCGGTGTAGTTGGGGTTCAATAGGAGGAGCGATATGGTTGAGAAAACCAGAAAGCCGTGGGGTTATGCATCCGTCACCCTGGTACCCACTGGCATAGGGTTCGTGATGAGCGGACTGCTGACAGATCAGCCTGCATTCATCAAGGAGCGTGTGATGAAACGATTAATGCTATTTGTTTTCCTGGCGGCATCGGGCTTGGCCCAGGCCGGTATTCCGCTGGTGAATGCAACCTGTCCCGGAAACATCGAGGTGCACGCCGACAAGGGCGGTCCGATTTACATCAATGGCAAAGAGGGCAAGCTGAAGAAATTCAACGAGAACTACTTCGAGGCGAAAGGCAGCGGGGTGACGATTTCGCTGTCGGTCAACCCGGACGGTTCTCCGGCCGTTTCCTACAGCGGGAAGAATCGCGCAAACGGGATTTGCCAGGTGAAGGAATAAGGCTGCTGAGGCGCTGGCGGACAGATCGATATAGTTCGGCAAGAGTGTCAACCTCTCCGATACAGGCCTAACCGATCTCGACTCAGGCACCTTCACCTGCTGAGCGGTACCGTGCTACTCACCCCGCGCAGCAGGCGGCAAGGTTGCGATATTGCCCCTTGAAATACAGCAACGGTTGCTCAGCCGCCGCTTCCTGCAGCTTCAACGCCTTCACCTCGCCAATCACGATCAGATGATCGCCCGCCGCATGTTCAGCATGAATCTCGCAATCCAGCCAGTGCAGGCTGCCCGCGATGATCGGGTTGCCCAGCGGCGATGCCTGCCATTCCACGCCGTGCCACTTGTCCGTGCCCTTGCGTGCGAACTGGTTGGAGATACCCACCTGCCCACCGGACAGGATATTGACCAGGAATCGGCCCGCCTGGCGGATCTTCGGGTAGCTCGCCGAGTTGCACATCATGCTGAAGGACACCAGCGGCGGACTAACCGACACGCTGTAGAACGACTGGCAGGTGAAGCCGATCGGCTCGTCCTCGACATGGGAGGTAATCACCGTGATGCCGGAGGCGTAGTGCCCGAGCGCTTCGCGAAAGCTTACTGGCTCGATGGCAGTACTGGAACGTGACATGACAGGTCCTGAATATCAGATAGCGTTCTGGGGCCGCAGAGCGACCCCGATTGGCTTGCGTCAGCCCAGAAGTTCCCGGCGAACGATCTCTGCACCAGCACTCAGGGCATTGAGCTTGCCGCGAGCCACGTGGCGGGGCAGGGGCGCCATGCCGCAGTTGGTGCACGGGTAGAGCTTGTCGGCGTCGACGAACTGCAGTGCCTTGCGCAGGGTGTCGGCGACTTCCTCGGGCGTCTCGATGGCATGGTTGGCCACATCGATGGCGCCGACCATGACCTTCTTGCCACGAATCAGCTCGATCAGGTCCATGGGCACATGGGAGTTGTGGCATTCCAGCGAGATGATATCGATGCTGGATTTCTGCAGCTTGGGGAACGCCTCTTCATACTGGCGCCATTCCGAGCCCAGGGTTTTCTTCCAGTCGGTATTGGCCTTGATGCCGTAGCCGTAGCAGATATGCACGGCGGTTTCGCATTTCAGGCCTTCGATGGCCCGTTCCAGGGTGGCGACGCCCCAGTCGTTCACTTCGTCGAAGAACACGTTGAAGGCGGGTTCATCGAACTGAATGATGTCCACACCTGCCGCTTCCAGTTCCAGGGCTTCCTGGTTGAGGATCCTGGCGAATTCCCAGGCCAGCTTCTCGCGGCTTTTATAGTGGGCGTCGTATAGCGTGTCGATCATGGTCATGGGACCCGGCAGCGCCCACTTGATCGGTTGGCTGGTCTGCTGGCGCAGGAACCTGGCATCCTCGACGAACACCGGTTTCTGCCGGCTCACCGCACCCACCACCGTCGGCACGCTGGCATCGTAGCGATCACGAATCCGCACGGTTTCGCGCTTTTCGAAGTCGACGCCGCTGAGGTGTTCGATAAAGGTGGTGACGAAGTGCTGACGGGTCTGTTCGCCATCGCTGACGATATCGATCCCGGCGTGTTGTTGCTCTTGCAGGGACAGGCGCAGCGCATCCTGTTTGCCCTCGATCAACGCGTCATCCTGCAGTTTCCAGGGCGACCACAGGGTCTCGGGTTCGGCCAGCCAGGAAGGTTTCGGCAAGCTGCCGGCAGTTGAAGTGGGAAGCAGTTTTTTCATTTGAAGAAGACCTTGTGTTCGGGCGGCGTCAGGCAGCGTAGTGGGCGGACCACTGCTCGAGAATGGCGTGGTAGGGCTTGATGAAGTGCTCTTCGGCGAACTGGCCTTGCGCGATGGCCAGGCGGCTGCGTTCTTCCCGGTCGTAGACGATGCGGGTCAGCGAGTAATCCTCGTGCTTGAGGCTCGGCTGATAGGATTTGCCAGCGGCGGAGTTCGCGTTGTAGATCTCGGGGCGGTAGATCTTCTGGAAGGTGTCCATGGTGCTGATGGTGCTGATCAGCTCGAGGTTGGTGTAGTCACCCAGCAGGTCGCCGGCAAAGTAGAACGCCAGCGGCGCCGCGCTGTTCGCCGGCATGAAGTAGCGAACCTTCAGGCCCATCTTGGCGAAGTATTCGTCGGTCAGCGAATACTCATCCTGCTGGTACTCGACACCCAGTACCGGGTGGCAATTCTCCGTGCGGTGATAGGTCTTGCTGCTGGAAACACTGAGGCAGATCACCGGCGGCTTGTTGAAGTGTTCCTTGTAGGTGCTGGAGTTGACGAAGCTCTTGAACAGCTTGCCATGCAGCTCACCGAAGTTTTCCGGAGTGCTGAAGCCGGCGCGGTCCTTGTTGTGCCCGAGCAGCAGTACGCTGAAGTCGTAGTCGCGCACATAAGATGAGAAGTTGTTGCCGATGATGCCTTCGATGTGCTCGCCGGTTTCGCGGTCGACGATGTTGGTCTTGAGGATTTCGATCAGGGGCAGGGCATGCTCATTGCGCTCGCTGCCGATGTTCATCTCGACGGAAATGATCTCGAGTTCGACGCTGTAGCGGTTGCCTTTCGGGTTGTCCCAATGGGCCAGGGTGTTGAAGCGATTGTCGATCATGCGCAAGGTGTTGCGCAGGTTCTCCTGGCGGCTTGCGCCCCGGGCCAGGTTGGCGAAGTTGGTGGTGATCCGGGTGTTTTCCGCGGGATGGTAGTTCTCATCAAAGCTGATGCTTTTAATGGAAAAGGTAAATTCTTTACTCATGTAATTGGCTGCCCAGGTGGTTCGAGACCAAGCCTCATGTGTTTGGACTCGGCTCGAAAGTCGCGAGATGATCGGTAGTTGAGGCCTATTCTATGCGGGGCTCTGCATGAGAAAAATTGAATTGGTCTCAAAGGATCTTTAGCCGTGCTCATGATGGCGTGCCCGGGGGAAGGGCCTAGGGATACCGAGATAGACGGCTCGCAGCCTGGCAGCGGGGTGTACTTGAACAACCAGCGTTGGGCCGACGCGCAAGTTTCAATCCAGCTGCGTGACCAGCAAACGCCCCTCGTTCATCCGCGCCCGCTCGCTCCACGACGCGATGTGGCTGGCCTTGTTCCAGCGCACTTTGCTGATGCCGCTGTCCGCAGCACGGGCCATGGCATCGTCGACGCAGCGCAAACCCACGGTGGCCCCGGCGCAGGTGCCGTCGATCAGCAGCGCGGCTTTCCAGGCTTCCAGCCAGTTCATGCCGTTGCGGTTGGTAACCACGACCTTCTTCAGGCCGTTTTTCACATAGTGGATCTCGTACTTGTCCTGCATGGCCCGTCCCTGGGTAGCGATTGCTTCAAATGCGAAATATTATCATCAAGTGCTGATCATGGGTATTCGCAACAGGTCTTGCGTCAACCCTGAATGCCCCGTTCCAGAGCTGCTTTCACCAACACCGCAGCGCTCGTTTACAGGCCTGGATCAGTGTAGTTAACTGGCGAGCCGTGGCCAGTGGCCATGTCTGCCGAGGTGAATGACCGTGACCCTGAGTTTGCGCCCCGTCGAGGCCCGCGATATCCCTGTCCTGTGCACCTTCGCCCAGTCCGCTGACGAGGCGTTCTTCTTCTTTCCCAAGTGCACCTGGCCCGTGACGCCCGAGCAACTGGCCGCCGCCATCGCTCAGCGCAGCGATTCGTCGGTGGTAGTCGAGGGCGACGAGGTCCTGGCCTTTGCCAATTTCTACCAATGGGAGCAGGGCGGTACCTGTTCGCTGGGCAACGTCCTTGTGGCACCTGCTGCTCGCGGCCGGGGGGTGGCGCGTTACCTGGTGACGCAGATGATGGGGGTGGCGCGTCAGCGCCATCAGGCCCGGGAAATGAAAGTGTCCTGCTTCAACCACAACACTGCTGGCTTGCTCCTGTACCCGCAGCTGGGTTTCGTCCCGTTCGGCATCGAGGAGCGCCGGGACCAGGAGGGCAAGCGAGTCGCCCTGGTGCAGATGCGGCAATGCCTGCTGCCGTTGACGGCTTAGGCGCAAGCGCCTATACAGGCGCCGTTATTTCGCATCGCAACGCAGGAAACAAGCCATGACCGATGAAGACGATATCCACGAACCCGAGCACGACCATCTGCTCGACCGTGAATTTCACGATGATGACGGTGAAGAACACGCCGATCCGATGTTCGATGACGTCGAGGACGAGGAAGAGGAGTACGGCCTGGATGTGCTGGACGACGAGGACCACGAAGACTGGTGAATCGTCGTCCGCCTCAGTGTCGGAAGCGCGGCAGCGGCCTATCCAGCGACAGGGTGGTGAGGGTGCGTTTTACCATCACCTCGTCGGCTTCCACCGCCCTCAGGCTTTCGCGGATCTTGCCGGCAGCGGGCAGGTCGCCCTGGCTGTCGATCCAGTCGGCGATGTCCTTGCAGGCACTGGCCAGGCGGTCCTGCCGATGGTTGATGAGGGTGAGCAGGGTTTGAATGTCTTTGTCGGACATGACTCGTTCCTCCTGTAAGCGATTTCAGTGTAGCAGTGCCCCGGCAAACTGGCGGCGTGCCAGCCGTCGGCCTGCCGGGGTGCTGACTACTGCTTCACCAGGTCGCGGACCCAGTCGTTCAGCATGGCCTTTTCCGCGTACAACGGGTCGCTTGCGCCGCGGCGGCCGGGACGTTGCAGGTAGAACTTGTCGTCCACCCGGGCATCGGCCTGCCTGAGCACCTGGCCTTGTTGCTGAAGGCTGTAGTGCAGATCGATGCTGGGCCAGGTGATATCGCGCATGAAACGTACCGAGTACGCGTTGGTCTGCCAGGGCTCGTAGCGGCCGGCCAGGTCGATATCGCGGATATCGATGCGCAGGGTCTGGCCGTCGCGCAGGTAACGGCTACCCAGGGTTTCGAGGTAGGTACGCAGTTGCTTCATGACTTCCTCGTCGGCACCACGCTGGTAACCTTCGCCGCGCAGACTGGCGTCGCGGAATTTTTCCGGATGGATGAAGTTGACCTCGACATGAGGTGCCGCCGCCTGTGCCATGCTGGTGCTGAGCAGCATGCAGCAGGCGACGAGCGTCAGGACCGGGCGCATGATGAACCTCCGGAAGCAGGGTGGGAGAAGATCCAGTGTACTCCCGCCAACCGGTGTTGCAGAGCAGGAGCAAGGTCATGAGCGGTGTCATTCATGTAGCGCGCAACACCCGTGGACGCGACCTCGCGGTCGGTGATGTCCATGGACATTTTTCCCGGCTGCGCGAGGCGCTGGAGCGGGTCGAATTCGATCCCGTGCGCGATCGCCTGTTCAGCGTCGGCGACCTGGTGGATCGCGGCCCGGAGTGCGAGGACGTGCTCGACTGGCTGGACCAGCCCTGGTTCCACGCGGTGCAGGGCAATCACGAGGCCCTGGCGATCTCCCATGTCCGCGGCGAATGGCTGGACTACAGCCAGTACCGCGCGGCAGGCGGAGGTTGGTTCCTTGATCTTGACGAGGCAAGCCAGGCGCGTTTTGCCGAGCGTTTCGCGAAACTGCCGCTGGCGCTGGAAGTGGACACGGCGCAAGGGCCGGTCGGTCTGTTGCATGCCGACTGCCCGCTGCTGCGCTGGCGCGACCTGCTGCCGTTGTTGCGCGAGTCACCGATTCCGGAACAGATCCGCGAGGTCTGCCAGTGGTCGCGCCTGCGCCTGAAGGACGAGAACGAGCGCGGCGTCGACGACCTGCGCGCGCTGTTGGTAGGGCATACCCCGGTGCGCGAGGTCCGAGTGCTGGGCAATGTCTGGCATATCGACACCGGCGGCTGGTCCAAGGGGCATTTCACCCTGCTGGACCTGGCCCGCCTGGAAATCGTCTAAAGCACCTGGTGCAGGAAGGCCTGCACCAGGTCCAGCACACGCTGCGGATCTTCGCGGTGCGGCACATGATGGCAGCCATCGAGAATCACTGTCCGACCGTTGTCGCCGGCGAGCGCGGCGATTCGCGCCGGTTGCGCCGGCGAACCGTATTCATCGAGGTCGCCGTGGAGGGCCAGGGTCGGGCAGTCCAGGGTCCCGGCGGTGCTAGCCAGGGTCCAGTCGCTGAAGGCCTCCGATAGCCAGGTTTCGGTCCAGGCCTCCAGTACCCATTGCGCCTTGTCGCCGTGGTATTTCGCCAGCCGCTCCAGTTGACCAACCTCGCTGAACTGCGCCTTGGCCAGGCGTATGCCCTCCAGCGTGAGTGTCTCGACGCAGGCCTGGGCCGACTCCGTGATCAACGCTACGCAATCCGCGCCATGGCGTGCTGCGCAGACGCTGGCCATGGCACCGCCGACGCTATGGCCAAAGGCGATGAAACGCTCGATGCCCAGCGCCTTGCGCAGCAGCGGGAACACGTTGTCCGCCTCGTCGCCGATGAAGCCCAGCGGCAAGGGGCCGGGATGGCGCGTCGAGCGACCGAAGCCAAGGCGGTCGTAGGCCACCACCTCCAGGCCGCTGCGCAGGCACAGTTGCTCGGGAAAGTCGCGCCACAGTTCGACGCAGCCGAGGGAGTCGTGGAACAGGACGATGACCGGCTGGCGCGGGTCGGGCCGCTCGGGGAACCAGCGACGGGCATGCAGCGTGCCCCATGGCGTGGGGATCGAGGCCACTTCCGTAGCGATGGGCGATGACGACATAACGACTCCGATTCAGGGCAAGTCGCTGACAAGTAACAAAACCTTTCCGCGACTGCAACGGGAACAGGTACGACAGTGCCAATCCAATTGCTGCATTTTGTGCAGCAATGAACTGCAGATCCGCTATCTTGTTGCTCATTGCTGCACTTCACATACTCACTGCCATTCATGAACAGGCAGGAGAACGGTAATGACCCATGCAATACGCTTGAGCCGCACAGGTGGACCGGAAGTGCTCGCCCTGGAGACGGTAGACACCGTTGCACCCGGGCCCGGCGAGGTCTGGCTGGAACAGGAAGCCATCGGCGTGAACTTCCTCGATGTCACCCAGCGCAAGGGCGCGGTGCCCGTGCCGTTGCCGGGTGGTCTCGGCCTGGAAGGGGCCGGGCGCGTGGCACGGGTCGGTGCCGGAGTGAGCAATGTCGCGGTGGGCGATCGGGTCGCCTATGCCACCGGGCCGCTGGGCGGCTATGCCAGCGCCCGGCTGTTTCCTGCCGAGCGACTGGTGAAGCTGCCGGACGGGGTGTCGGCGCAAGATGCAGCGGCCGTATTGTTCAAGGGCATCACCGCCCACTACCTGCTCACGTCCACCTACCCGGTGGGGCCGGGCACCACGGTACTGATGTACGGCGTCGCGGGAGGGCTGGGTTCGCTCATGGCGCCCTGGGCCAAGCACCTGGGCGCCTTCGTCATCGGCGTGGTGTCGCGCCAGGCCAGCGTGGAGAAGGCCCGTGCCCTGGGCTGCGACGAGGTGCTGGTGTTCGATCCCGAGACCCTGGCGGCGCAGGTGTCCCGCATCACCGGCGGGCGCAAGGTGGACGTGGTCTACGATCCGATCGGCCGGGTGTCCTTCGAGGCTTCGCTGGACAGCCTGCGCCCGCGCGGTCTGATGGTGTCCTTCGGCGCGTCCAGCGGTGCCCCGGCGCCGGTGGAGATGGCCACCCTGAACAGCAAGGGCTCGCTGTTCATCACCCGGCCTTCGCTGGCCGCGCATACCGCCACGGCTGCCGAGTACCAAGCGCGTGCCGCGGATGTGCTGGCGGCGCTGCAGGCAGGTATCATCCGCGCGCAGATCTGGGGGCACTACCCGCTGGCCGAGGCGGCCCGGGCCCATGCCGACCTGGAATCCGGACGATCCTCGGGAGCGATCATTCTCACGCCATGAACCTCGATGTGCTGGACAACCCCCACAGCGATGAAATCGCCGCCTTCCTCGCCGTCGCCGCGCAAGGCTCCTTCGTCGCTGCCGGACGCCTGCTGGAGCGTCATCCCACGGTGATCTCCAAGCGCGTTGCGGCGATGGAGAAACGCCTCGGCGTGCGCCTGGTCGAGCGCTCGACCCGCCAGGTGCGCATCACGGTGGTGGGCGAGCAGTTGGAGCAGCGCCTGCGCGCCGCCCTGGGCATGATCGCCGAGGCCGAGCAGCAGGCGATTTCCGGCGCGGCGGAGGTGCGCGGGGTGTTGCGCCTGGCCCTGCCTGCGGCGATGGGGCGGCTGTGCATTGGCCCCCTGCTGCCGGAGTTCCTCGAAGCTCATCCGCAGGTGTCGATCGTCGCCGACTACAGCGAGCGGCTGGTGGACATCATCGACGAGGGCTTCGACCTCGCCATCCGTATCGGCGAGCTGGAGGACAACCGGCTCATCGCCAAAAAGCTCTGCGATCACCGGCGCATTCTCTGTGCTTCGCCGGCTTACCTGGAGCGGCATGGCGTGCCGCAGGCGCCGGCGCAACTGGGCGAGCACAACTGCCTGCGTTTCAGTGGGCTTGCGTCGTTTCCGCAGTGGCGGATGTATGCCGGGGAGCGGCAGGTCAGCGTTACGCCCAGGGGCAATCTGACGGCCAATGACAGCGAGTCCCTGCTTGCTGCGGCCCGTGCCGGTGCGGGGATCCTCGGGGCGGGAGAGTGGTTGATGAGCCGTGACCTTGCGGCTGGGACGCTGGTTCGGGTGTTGCCCGAGTGGCAGCTGGATCCTACCGGTGGGGTGTACCTGGTACGGCCGTCAGCGCGTTTCCCGGCGGCGACGGTGCTGGCGTTCAAGCAGTGGATCGAAGCACGGTTCGACCCGCTGCCGCCCTGGATGAAACAAGAGTCTTGAAAACGACGCGAACCCGCTCCCACAAGGTCCGAGTAAGGCTTTTAAAATATGTTTCAAATGAAATGTATTCGCATTTATACTCCTGCACCGCCGTCCCTCCAGGCTACTCCTCCCCATGCAGGCCGATCCCCCGAAACTTTCGCTGCTGTCGACCCTGGTCCGTCACTACGACGAACTGGTGGAGCACGTGCGTCGGCGTTTCGGCGAGCGAGGTTTCGCCCGCGAGGTGGTTCACGATGTCTGCGTGCAACTGCTGGAAAAGCAGGAGAAGGAGGGCGTGCGCACACCGTTGGCACTGCTGCGCAAGATCACCCATGACAACGCCGCCAGCCGCTACCGGGGCGAACGCCGGCGCCAGCGCTGGATCGTCGCGGTGGAGGCGTTGCCCGAGGTGGACGCGCAACTCCCCAGCCACGAGCGCCAGCTGGATGCCAGCCAGACCCTCGACCGTCTGGTCCGCGCCATCGAAGGCTTGCCGCCGCGTTGCCAGATGGTCTTCGTGATGCACAAGATCCACGAACTGCCCCAGGCCGAGGTCGCCGAGCGCCTGGGCATTTCCCTGAAAACCGTGGAAAAGCACCTGCGCCTGGGCATGGCGGCCTGCCGTGAATACCTGGGCAGCGAGGTGTCGGCATGAGCACCAAGCCCTCGCGTCCCGGCAAGTTCGCCGAAGAAGACCAGGCCATCGCCGACCTGCGTGAACAACTCAAGCAGCGCTTCCCGATGCCCGAGCCCAAGCCGCGCGGAAAGGCTGGCACCGTGACCCGTGCCGGCCTGCTGTCCCTTGCGCTGCTTGCCGGGGTGCTCTGGCTCGATCCGGCTTACCGCAGCGAGCATTACCTGACCCAGGTTGGCCAACGCCAGACCGTGCAACTGGCGGACGGCAGCACGATCCTGCTGGATGGCGCCAGCGAGCTGGAGGTCAACTGGCACCTGCGCAGTCGCCAGACCCGGCTTGCCCAGGGCCAGGCTCTGTTCGAGGTGGCGCCGATGTTCTATCGCCCGTTCCTGGTGGGGGCGGGGCCGGCATCGGTGCGGGTGGTCGGCACGCGTTTCAATGTCGATCGCCAGCAGGACGGCGTGCGGGTCAGCGTGGCCGAGGGCCGGGTCGCGGTGCGGGCGGGCGGAGCATCCAGCCTGCTGGAGCCGGGCCAGCAGATTCGGGTGCAGAACGGCCGCCTCGGCACCCTGGCGAAGATCGAGGGTGCCGAAGTCGGCGCCTGGAAGGACGGCCAACTGCTGTTCGAGCGCACGCCGCTGCGCGAGGTGCTGGAGGTGATCCAGCGCTATCACGACAAGCCGTTGCGCCTGGTCGATCCGGCGCTGGGCAGCCTGCCGGTCTCCGGGGTGTTCGACAGCGCCCGTGTCGACCGCTTGCTCGGCCTGTTGCCGGGCATCCTGCCGGTGACCGTCAGCACCGCCGCCGACGGAACCGTGCTGGTGGCGCCACGCGGGAAAAAATAATTTCACGGACAGGGTAGGGTTGTGTGCTGCGAGCGGCGGCTATCTCCATGACCCCCTTCATTTCCTGGAGAGCCTTACGTGAGTCAGTCCCTGTTGCGCGCGCCATTGCCCCTGTCGTTGCTGGCCGCCGGCCTGTTGTCCAGCCCGTTCGCCCTAGCCGGGTCGGCACCCGTCGAGTTCGATGTGCCGGCGGCGTCACTGGAGAAATCCCTGGGTGCCCTGGCACGCCAGGCCAACGCGCAGATCCTGTTCGCCAGCGATATCACCAGCGGCAAGACGGCCCCGGCGCTCAAGGGCCGCTACACCCTGGAGCAAGCCCTGCAACGCCTGCTGGGCAACAGCGGCCTGAGCGCCGAGGAACGCGACGAGCACACCTTCGTCGTGGTGCCGGACGGGGCGCCAGCGCCGGGCAGCGCGGCCGGCGCCGTGGAACTGTCGAGCCTGGAGATCACTTCGTCGCGCACCCGCAGCGATGTGGTACCTCAGGCGCGCCAGGTCAGCGTGCTCGAGCGCGAGCAGCTCGAGCAATTGAGCCGGGGCTCGGACAGCCTCGCCACCGTGCTGGCCAAAGCCGTTCCGGGCATGGCTGACTCCAGCCGTACCGTCACCGACTACGGCCAGACCCTGCGCGGGCGGACCATGCTGGTGTTGGTGGACGGCGTGCCGTTGAACACCAACCGCGACTCCTCGCGCAACCTGGCCAATATCGACCCCGAACTGATCGAGCGGGTCGAGGTGATCCGCGGCAGCAGCGCGATCTACGGTGCCGGCGCTACGGGCGGGATCATCTCCATCACCACTCGCCCGGCGGGTGGCGAGAATCGTGCACAGACCACCTTCAATGCCGTCTCGCCACTGAGCCGGCTGGGACGGGATGGCCTGGGCGGGCAACTGCAGCAGCACTTCTCCGGTTCCGAGGGCAAGGTGGACTACGCCTTCGACTTCGGCGCCCGGCATATCGGGGCCTCCTATGATGCCAACGGCCATCGCATCGCCCCGGAGCCGAGCCAGGGCGACCTGTTCGACTCCAACACCTACAACATCGGCGGCAAGCTTGGCCTGCGCATCGACGACGAGCAGCGCATCCAGCTCTCCGCCAGCCACTACAACGCCGAGCAGGACAGCGACTACACCGCCGACCCGCGGGTCGCCAGCCTGCCTCCGGGATTGGTAGCGGCGCAGCCGTTGTCAGGACTGTCCCTCGACGAGCAGAACCAGATCAAGAACACCTTGCTCAACCTGGAATACGCCCATGCCGACGTGCTTGGCGGCACTCTCAATGCCCAGCTCTACTACCGCGACTATTTCACCCGATTCACACCGTTCGATGCCCGTGGCGTCGCCACTCGGGGACGCAATGTCGACCAAGTGATGCAGAACAGCGAAGTGTTCGGCAGCCGCGTGACCCTGCGCACGCCGCTGGGCCAGGCAGGGGATACCGAACTGCTTTGGGGCGCCGACTTCAACCACGAGCGTAGCGACATGCCGATCGACATCTTCGACCCGCGCCAGTACGACGCCAGCGGCGGGCGGGTCTACGACAAGATCGGCCGGCTCACCTACATGCCCGACCTGACCACCCGCAGCCTCGGCGGCTTCGCCCAGTTGCAGCATCGCTTCAACGAGCACTGGTCAATGGAAGGCGGGGTGCGCTACGAGTACGCCACGGCGCGTTATGACGACTTCATTCCGCTGTCGGAATCCACGGCGGCGTCGCCTGCGACTGTGGTCGGTGGCGAGGTCAACTATGATGCGCTGCTGTCGAACCTAAGCCTGACATGGTCGCCGGTGACCGGGCAGGAGATCTACGCCGCGTTCAGCCAGGGCTTCCAGTTGCCGGATATCGGCGTGCAATTGCGCAACGCCCGGCGCGGCTTCGACATCGACTCCTCCAACCTGGAGCCGGTGAAGACCAACAACTATGAGCTGGGCTGGCGTGGCGGGCTGGGCGAGCAGACCCAGGCGACCCTGGCGGTGTTCTACACCACCTCCAAGCTTGGGGATGTGCAGAGCTTCAACAACGGGCTGATCCTTACCCGCACCCAGGAGCGCATCTATGGCGTCGAGGGTAGCGCCGACTGGTTGAGCACGGACGAACGCTGGGGCGCCGGTGGTACCTTCAGCTGGCTCAAGGGCCGGGAGAAGCCGGATAACGGCGGCTGGCGGGACATGACCGGCTACCGCATCCCGCCGCTGAAGGTCTCGGCCTATGTGGAGTACAAGCCTGATGAGGACTGGAGCCACCGTGCCCAGCTGACCTGGTTCGACAGTGACGACTATCGCCTTGATGGCGTGGCCAGCTTCGGGCGACGCAAGGTCGATGGTTATACCACGGTGGATCTGGTCAGCCAGTATCGGATCGGGGTGGATGACCGGGTCAGCGTGGGTATCCAGAACCTGTTCAACCGTGACTACTACCCGCTGTACAGCCAGTTGATGCGTAACAGCACCAATACCAGCCACCTGCCAGCGCCGGGGACGGTGTTGACGGTCGGGTATACGCACGACTGGTAAGTCATGCGGGCTACGGCGGTGGCGAAACCAGGTCCTGCACGGATTCTGTGGGAGTCCACCCAGCCCGCCGGACTGCGCTGTCGCGCAGAGAACTAGACCGCGGCGCACTTGTGGTCTGGTTCGCTGCGTGGGTGGACTCCAACAGAGTCCCCGCAAGCTCAGGGAGCTTCATACCCGGCCACCACCTCACCCACCAGTTCCAGCACCAACTGGATCGCCGGATCCCGCCCACTGTCTCCCCGCCAACCCAGCTCCACCGCATAGCGCGGCAGCTCGATCGGACACGGCAGGCACAGCAGGTTCCCGAACCGAGCCAGCGCCCGTGCAGCATGAGTGGGCAAGGTGGCGATGCTCTCGCTGCCCTGCAGCAACGCCGGCAACGCAGCGAAGTGAGTGGTAGAGGCCTCGACTCGACGACTCTGTCCCAGCGCCGCCAGCGCTTCATCAACTACGCCGACATAACCGCCGGACGACACCAGCACATGCCCTCGGCGCAGGTAATCCTCCCGGTTCAACGGCCCTGGAATCGCACTGACACAGCTGTAGCCGCCGCTACCCAGCACGCGCCGACCCAGGCTGCGCGAGGCGATCACCCCAGCAGTCAGGCTCAGATCGATCTGTCGCGCCATCAACGCATCCGCCGCGAGCATGCTGTGGGTCTGCTTGAACAGCAGGCGCAATCCGGGTGCTTGCTCCCTGGCCAGGTCGATCAACTGCCGGCCGATGGCCAACTCGTGATCGTCCGACAACCCGAGCGCAACCGTCCGCCCCTGGAAGTTGGCCGTGGCGCCACTCACCAGCATCAGGCTCTGCCGGCACTTCTCCAGCGCCGCCGCGATCACCGGACGCAATTCCTCGCTTTTCGCCGTCGGTCGCAACCCGCGCCCGGTGCGTTCGAACAGATGATCGCCATACACCAGACGCAACCGTGACAAGGCCGCGCTGACCGCCGATTGGGTAATACCCAGGCGAATCGCCGCACGTCCGGCGCCGCCTTCCTCGTAGAGCGCTTCGAAGACTTTCAGCAGGTTGAGGTCCAGTGACCAGATATCGATTTGACTCATATCAGATGGGGCCTGCACTGAATTGATTGATAACGCGAGCGCCGCGACTATGCCTCAATCATCCACGACATGCGAGACAGCCCCATGCCTACCTCAATCGTTGCCGCCCTGCAGATCGGTTCCCGCCCGGAGGGCAAGGCCGCCACCCTGGAGGCGATCCTTGCCTATGAAGCGCGTATCAAGGCTACCGGCGCCGGGTTGGTGGTCATGCCCGAAGCCTTGCTCGGCGGCTATCCGAAGGGCGAGACCTTCGGCACCTACCTGGGTTACCGCCTGCCGGAAGGACGCGAGGCCTACCAGCGCTACTACGAAAACGCCATCGACGTCCCGGGTGCCGAGACCGAGGTACTGGCCGGCCTGGCCCAGCGTACTGGCGCCCATCTGGTGCTCGGGGTGATCGAGCGCGACGGCAATACCTTGTACTGCACCGCGCTGTTCTTCTCGCCGGAAGAGGGACTGGTCAGCAAGCACCGCAAGCTCATGCCCACCGGCACTGAACGTTTGATCTGGGGCCAGGGCGACGGCTCGACGTTGCCGGTACTGGATACTCCGCTGGGCAAGCTGGGCGCGGCGATCTGCTGGGAAAACCACATGCCGCTGCTGCGCACCGCGATGTACGCCAAGGGCGTTCAGGTCTGGTGTGCACCGACGGTGGACGAGCGCGATGTGTGGCAGGCGTCGATGCGCCATATCGCCCATGAAGGCAGGCTGTTCCTGGTCAGTGCCTGCCAGGTGCAGCCATCGCCAGAGGCGCTGGGCATCGAGGTGCCGCATTGGGACAGCCAGCGTCCGCTGATCCAGGGCAACAGCGTGATCGTCGGGCCGCTGGGCGAGGTGCTGGCCGGGCCGTTGCGTGGCGAGGAAGGGTTGATCAGCGCCGAGATCGATCTGGAGGAACTGGTACGCTCCCGCTACGATTTCGACGTGGTCGGCCATTACTCGCGGCCAGACGTGTTTTCGCTGGTGGTGGATGAGCGGGCCAAGCGTACTGTTGAGTTTCGCCGCTAGGCGTCGGCGGGGATGATTTGCGGTTCGTGACTGACCGGGAAGTTCACCGAGCGGGCGATGAAGCACTTCTGGTGGGCCAGGTGGTGCAGGGAGCGGGCCTTGTCCAGGTCCGTTGTCGCCGCCACGGTCACCTTGGGCCGCAGCACCACCGAGGTGAACTGGCCGGCGCCGCTGGCTTCCTCGGCCATCTGGCCTTCGGCCTGGTCCTCGTAGGCCAGCACCATGATCCCGGCCTCGGCGCACAGACCGAGGTACCAGAGCTTGTGGCAGGCGGAGAGAGAGGCCACCAGCAGGTCTTCCGGGTTCCAGCGCGCCGGGTCGCCGCGGAAGGCCGGGTCGGAGGAGCCGGCGATGGCGGGCTTGGCACCGGCCTCGATCAGGTGATCGCGGCTGTAGCCGCGATAGGTGGAAGTGCCGGTGCCCTGGTTGCCGGTCCAGGTGACGCTGACGGCGTAATGATGCTTGTGCTCGGCCATGGGGATTCGTCCTGAATACGCTGGGAGGGATCGAGGTTACGCGGGTGCTGGCGATAGCGGAACATGCAGGGCCGGAAACGAGTGAGTGCATGGGGGCAATGCCAGGCTTGACGGCCTCATCGCGGGCAACGCCCGCTCCCACAGGGTTTGCGGTGCACGCGGTCCTTGTGGGAGCGGGCGTTGCCCGCGATGAGGCCAGTATTGACACAACAAACTTCACTCCCGGGTATCGATACTCACCACCACCGACATCCCCGGCCGCAGGCCCTTCGCCTCCGGCTGGTCCGGGTCCACCGTGATCCGCACCGGTATCCGCTGGGCGATTTTGACGAAGTTGCCGGTTGCGTTGTCCGCCTGCAGCAACGCGAACTCGGAGCCAGTGGCCGGTGAGATCTGCTGCACATGCCCGCGCAGCTTCAGGTGATTCAACGCATCCACGGTGAACGTCGCCGCCTGGCCAATCCGCACGTTGGCCATCTGTGTCTCCTTCAGGTTGGCAATCACCCACAAGGTATCCGGCACCAGCGCCATCAACTGCGCACCGGAGTTGACGTAGGCCCCCAGGCGCGTGCCGATCTGCCCGAGCTGGCCATCCCGGGGGGCGGTGACCCGCGTATTGTCCAGATCGATACGGGCCAGTTCCACCGCGGCCTTGGCATTCTCCACCGCCGCTTCCAGGGCCGCACGGTTGACGATCACCGTCTCCCGGTCTTGGCGGGCGATGTCCAGCGCGGCCTTGGCCTGCGCCAGACTGGCCACCGCAGCCGCATGGCTGGCACGGGTGACATCGAACTCACGTCGGGATACCGAGCCATCGCTGACCAGGTCCTGGTTGCGCCGCAAGTCGGCATCGCTCTTGGCAGCCTGTGCTGCCGCATCGTCAATCGCCGCCTGGCGCTGGGCAATCACCGCCTCGGCGCTGTTGCGCTGCTGCAGGTTGTTGGCCAGTGCCGCCCGTTGCTGCTGCAACTGGGCCTGTGCCTGGGCCAGACGCTGGGTGTAGATACGGTCGTCGAGGCGTACCAGCAGGTCGCCGGCCTTGACGAACTGGAAGTCGTGCACCGGCACCTCGACGATATAGCCGGCCAACTGCGGGCCGATGATCGTCACCTGGCCACGCACCAGCGCGTTCTCCGTGCTTTCGATGGCACTGCTGAACGGCGGCAGGCGCCAGGCGTAGAGCACCACGAGGATGCCGACGATGGCCACGGCAGCGAAGCTCAGGCTCGACAGCAGACGCAGGCGTCGCGAGCGTACCGGGCTGGTGGGTTCGCTGGGCGGCGGCGTGCCTTCCGGGGTTTCGGCGAGGGCGGTGGTGGTGGTCGAGGGCGTTTCCTGGGTCATCGGCTCGGCGCGTCGCTTGGGGTGGAGGTGATCGCAGCCTGGCGGGCAAGATGGCGCAGGCGCAGGCTACGGATGAAGATCCAGATCATGGTCAGCACGGCGATGCTGCCGATCAGCATGAAGACATCGTTATAGGCGAGGATGTTCGCCTCGCGGGTGGCCGCATTGGCCAGCAGGCGCAGGCCCGCTTCGGTGCGCAGCGCAGGGTCGGCGATGATCCCGGCATAGCCCGCGCCGCCGCCCTGGATGCGGGCGTTGACCAGCGGTTCCAGGCCCGTGAGACGTTCCACCAGGTAGCTGGAGTGGAACTTCTCGCGCACGGTCTGGAAGGTCCCGAGCAGGGCCGCGCCGAGCAGGCCGCCGAGGTTGTTGCAGATCCCGAACATCACCGAGAAGCTCACCAGGTTTCGCGGGTTGGCGCGCACGTGGCTGATGCCCAGGGCCATGCTTGGGCCGAGGAAGAAGGTGCTGCCGAAGGCCAGCAGGAACTGGCTCAGGTACATCTGCGCCGGGCGGGTCAGGTTGCTCGACGCGCTGTCCATGAACGCGCCGGTGGCCATCGCCGCCAGGGAGATGAACAGGGGCAGGATCAGGTGTTGCGGGTTGATGGTCAGGGCGCTGGTGGCCAGGCCGGCCGCCGCGCCGAGCAGCATGATCCAGTACAGGCTGCGCAACTGCTCGCTGCCCAGGTTCAGGGCCTGGAGAAAGCCCACGGCGCCGGTGGATTGCTCCGAGGTGACCATGCGGATCAGCACCACGCACAGGGCCAGGCGGATGATCGCGCCGCTGCCCAGCCAGCGGGTCATCAGCAGCGGGTTGGCGCGGTTGTGCTCGATGGCCAGGCCGCTGAACACCAGGGCGATGGAGGAGGCCAGGGCGACGCCGATCCATGGTGCATCCAGCCACCAGTCGATGCGCCCCAGTGACAGCACGGCGCAGAGCAGGGCCGTACCACTGGCCATCAGCGAGAAGGTCAGGAAGTCCAGCGGCTCGAAAGTCTTGAAGCGGTCCCCGGGTGGCAGCTTGAGCAGCAGGACGCAGCCCAGCGCGGCCAGGGCCAGGCCCAGCTCGAACAGGTATAGGCCGCGCCATTCGGCGATCTGCAGCAGGTCTTCGGAAAACACCCGGGCCAGCGGTACTGCCAGTTGCGAGGCGCCGAGGCCGAGGACCATGGCCTTGAGGCGCCACTGTGCCGGGAAAGCCTGGATCATGTAGTACAGACCCAGGGAACTGAGCGCCGCGCCGACCATGCCATGGGCCGCGCGCACGGCGATGGCGGAGTTGAGGTCGTTGACGAACAGGTGAGCGAAGGTGACCAGGGCGTAGAGCACCAGGAACACTTCGGTGAAGGCGCGCAGGCCGAATTCCTGGCGGAATTTCACCAGCAGCAGGTTCATCGACACGTTGGTCATGACGAAGGCCGCCGGCAGCCAGGCCATTTCCGCGGTAGTGGCGCCCAGGGCGCCTTGCAGGAACGGCAGATTGGCGGTGACCAGGGCATTGCCCAGTCCGCCGGTGATCGCCACCAGCAGGCCGACTGCGCCATAGGCCAGGCGCTTGCCTGGCGCGTGCAGCGGCGTCGAAGGCGAGCCGGGCAGGGCGGGCTTTTCGTGGGGCAGCCATTGGCGGGGGGCGTATTTGTCGGTTGGCAAGGGTGCAGATACCTGGGGTGCTTGGGGAAAACTGTACGCGAGGTGCATTAGGAAGAACATCCGGGCTGGATGTTGTCTGGGCTGGCCTCATCGCGGGCAACGCCCGCTCCCACAATGTTCGCGGCGGACATGGGACCTGTGGGAGCGGGCGTTGCCCGCGATGAGGCCCTTGGCATCGACCCGATTGCCTGATCCTCTCGGCCTATTGTCCGATCCACGCAATTCATCCCCGTTCACTTGAATCACCGCCCAACCGGCGTAGATTGGAAAATCCTTTCCCCCAAGGACACCGAACCTTGAAACTCCCAGCGCTGCTGCGTGCACCGATCGCCGACCATGACCATTCGCCCCAGGCCCGGCAGGGACGCTTTCACAACCTCACGCCGCGCCCGGCCGATTCGCCCGAGCCCGACGCCAAGGTGATCTGGAACCTGTTGTTCAACAAGCCGCGCTTTACCGTGCCGCGCGTGGCCCTGCCGGTGCAGCGCCTGAGCCGGGCCGACCTGGAGGCAGCCGCCGATGGCAGCCTGTTCCGCCTCGGCCATTCGACCCTGCTGTTCAAGCTCGAAGGCGGCTGGTGGCTGACCGATCCGGTGTTCTCCAAGCGCGCCTCGCCGTTCTCCTTCGCCGGGCCCAAACGTTTCCACGAGCCACCGGTCACCCTTGCCGAACTGCCGCCGATCCGTGGCGTGATCCTCTCCCATGACCACTACGACCACCTCGACCGCGCCACCATCAAGGTCCTGGCGCCCAAGGTAGAGCTGTTCGTCACTCCGCTGGGTGTGGGTGACCGTCTGTTGGCCTGGGGCGTGCCGGCGGCCAAGGTGCGCCAGTTCGACTGGTGGCAGGGCATCGACGCCGGTGGCCTGCACCTCACCGCCACCCCGGCGCAGCACTTCTCCGGCCGTGGCCTGCGCGATGGCAACTGCACCCTGTGGTGCTCCTGGGTCATCGAGGCGCCGAACCTGCGCCTGTTCTTCAGCGGTGACACTGGCTACTTCGATGGCTTCGCCGAGATCGGCCGGCGCTTCGGTCCGTTCGACCTGACGCTGATGGAAACCGGCGCCTGGAACGAGCACTGGCCCTACGTGCACATGCACCCGAAGCAGACCGTGCAGGCGCACCTCGACCTGGGCGGGCGCTGGCTGCTGCCGATCCACAACGGCACCTTCGACCTGGCCATGCACGCCTGGTACGCCCCCTTCGAAACGGTGCTGGAACATGCCGCCGAACAGGGCGTCAGCGTCACCACACCGGGCATGGGGGAACGTTTCGACCTGTATGCACCGCAGCCGGGCAAGCGCTGGTGGCGCGAGCCGGTGGCCGCGGAACAGTTCGCCGCCAGTAAGGCCACCCCGTGTCGCCGCTGCCTGCATGAAGGGCGCTGATCGACGGCAAGGCGGTACTTCAAAGACATTCATGTTCGTCGTGCAATAGAATGCACGGCTGGCGACGCAGCATGCCTCGCCAATGCAGAACGCCCCTTCGGTTGCGAAGGGGCGTCACGTTTTCTGCCGGACTGAAAATAGGCCAAACATGCCCAGCGTTTCTCCAGAACTACAAGCCAGGGAATGGCACAGCCTGGTTGCGCAATTCCCTCGCGCCTTGACCGAGGCTTTGCAGCGCCTGGTCGAGACCCACAAGGTCACACTTGCCGCGCGTTTCTACGAACACATGCTGGCCGACCCGAATGCCTCGCTGATCCTCTCCCATGAAGAAGTGAAGAGCCGCCTCGGCAGCTCGATGCAGGCCTGGCTGGTCAAGGTCTACTCGGCCTGCGCCGAGGACGATTTCCTGCCCCTGGTGGCCTTGCAGAAGCAGGTCGGCGAAGTCCATGCGCGCATCGACGTGCCACTGCACCTGGTGCTCAGCGGCGCGCGCTACCTGAAGAAGCAGCTGTTCCAGCTGATCGTCGAGCAGGGCTGGTCGGCCGAGGACCACGCGCGGATCCTGCGCTTGTCCAGCGAGTCCATGGACCTGGCCATGGAGATCATGAGCCACGCCTACAGCCGCTCCCACGACCGCAATTCGCGCAACGAAGAAGGCTACCGGCTGTTCTCGGTGCTGCAAAACATCACCACCGAGCGCGAGCGTCAGCGCGGCGCCTTGCTCGACTGGGAGAACAGCCTGATGTTCGACCTGGTGATGGGCTCCAGCGGGGTCAACCTGCCGCGCCTGGCCGCCTCGGACTTCGGCCTGTGGTTCCGCCACAAGGGCGCCTATGCCTTCCAGAACACCAAGGAGAGCGAACAGATTCTGAGCATCATCCGCAGCATGGACGACGAGTTGCTGCCAATGTTCCTTGCCGCCGAGGAAGGGCAGCGCATGAGCCTGCTGCGGGAGATCCGCGACCAGACCAAGAGCCTGATGTTCAACCTCGACAGCCTGTTCAACACGGCCAACGAACTGGAAAGCGGCCGCGACGTGCTCACCCGCATGCTCAACCGCAAGTTCCTGCCGGTGGTGATTGGCAACGAGATCAGCATCGCGCAGAAGACCGCACAGGGTTTCTCGGTGCTCTCGGTGGACATCGACCGCTTCAAGTACATCAACGACACCTTCGGCCACGATGCCGGCGACCTGGTGCTGCAGCAGACCGCAGAAATCCTCGGCAGCCACAGCCGCGCGGGGGACTACGTGTTCCGCATGGGCGGCGAGGAGTTCCTGATGATCCTGGTGGACATCAACAACGCCAATGCGGTGAAGGTCGCGGAAAAACTGCGCCGCCAGGTGGAGGCAGAACCGCTCAGCCTCACCGAGGGCCGCCGCCACCGGGTGACGGTGAGCATCGGGGTCGCCACCTACAACGGTCACCCCGACTACCAGCACCTGCTGCGCCAGGCCGACCAGGCCATGTACCAGGCCAAGCAGGGCGGACGCAATCGGGTAGTGTCCTGGGACACGGTGGCCGGCTGATCAGAAAAAGCTGCGCTGGGCCTTGAAGGTGATCATGCCGTCGCAATAGGCGTTGATCCCGGCGTAGGCCGCGCAGCCCGAGCCGCTGAGGTCGGAACTGCTGTAGATCAGGTCCAGGTCCAGGCCCAGCCAGGGCCGCGATAGTTGCAATGACCAGTCGCTGAAACCCTGCACCTGGCTGCCATCGCTGATGGTGAAGGGCGTGCCGAGGCGGTGGTGGGCGACCTTGAGGGTGATGCCCGCGTCCAGCAGCGGCAACTGGCCGAGGTCGGCGAACAGGGTGCCGGTGCGGTTGTCGGGGTTGTTGCGCAGGGCACCGCCGAAACGGCTGCCGAGCAGCGACAGGCCGCCGTACAGGGCGTAGCTGTCGCCGCCGGCGATGTTCGGCAGGCTGTAGTGGATCAGCCCGACCTCGTAGCCAAGGCTGTCGTTGAAGCGTTGCTTGAGGCCCAGGTAGCTGTCCAGGCGTAGGGTCGAGGCAGGCGTCAGGCCCATGCTCGGTGCGTACTGGCCAAAGTACCAGCCACTGGCGTGACTGACGTCCAGGCCACCATGGAAGGTGCCGACGGGGCTGGGTGAAATCAGCCCCTGGGCCATGCTGCGGGAACTGCCGGTTCCCAGGCGAAAGTCGAAATCACCCAGCTGGCGCTGGATCTGCTGGGCCGTCACGGCCTGGCTGCACACGCTGGCTGCCAACAACAGGAGAAGCTGCCTGGTCATGTTCTCTGCCCTGGAAAGCTTGCACTAGAGCGGCAGAGGATACCCGTGTGGCGTGCTCGGGGAAACCTTGGGGGGCTTGCAGGGCCTGGCGACCATAGAACAGCAGCGCCATCACGAAGCTTGCCAGCCAGACGAAGATTCCCGCCCAGAAGGTGTGCGACATGTAGTGCCAGCCCTGCAGCACGCGAGTGGTGCCGTAGATGCAGCCGATAACCAGGATCGCCACCAGCAGCTTGCGCGCATGCACCCAGCGATGACGCAGGGCGACGAAATACAGGGCGAGCAGGGTGAAACCGCTGGAGGCGTGACCGCCTGGCCAGCAGCGGCCATCACCGGCCTTGTTCCACAGTGAGAAGTTGGAGAACCACTCCAGGTGCGGCTTGTCGCCGCCGTACAGGGTGGTCTCGACCGGGCAGTACACGCCGGTATGGCTTTTCAGGTAGTGGATGATCGTGGTGCTCAGGGCAAAGGCTGCCACCACGAACAGCAGGTCGCGGCGGTAACGCGTGGTGAAACGCAGTACCGGGGCAATTCGGGTTTTGTCCAGTACGCCCGTGGCGCGTGGAAAACGGCTCAGCAGCGGCCAGAGGAATGACAGCAGGCTGCCGATGATCGCCAGTTCGCCGGTCCAGTCCGGCAAGATGCGTGGCCACTTGTGGGTCAGCTTTTCGAACTGGTGGTCGTGCAGGTAGATGAACTGATGGCTGACCGGATCCAGCAGCAGGTCGCTGATCAGCCGGTCCAGGCGAGTCAGGTCGAACAGCAGGAACACGGCGACCGCCAGCAGCAGCGGCACGCCCAGGTTGATCAGGTAGAAGTCCTTTCGTGACGTTGCTTGCATGCGTTCAGTTCCCTGCACTGGCGACGATCTTGCGCCATTCGTTGGCATTCATCTGGCCAAGGATCCGCGCCTTGCCCTGTTTGTCCATGGAGATGAACAGTGCGCTGGCATACTCGGCCTCGCGCTCGCCACCGGGGACTTTCAACTGCCGCTCGACATGGTCGATGCAGCCGCTGTGGGTCACCAGCACCAGGTTGTAGTCGGGACGCTTGTTCTGCAGGGCGGCCTTGGGGAAGGAGGAATCGCATTGGCCGATCCAGTCACGGATGACGATGGCCTTGCCGAAGATGAAGTGCGCGGTCTGCTGGGTACGCACTTCCGGGCTGGCGAGGATGTCGGTGTTTTCCAGGCCGAGGCGCTGCAGGCCGTTGCCCACTTCGAGGGCGGCCTGGCTGCCGGACTTTGTGATGCCGGTCGGGTCGTCCAGGCAGGGATTGCTGGAGCGGTCGCAACGTTCGGCATGGCGGATCAGCACGATCACCTTGCCCTTGGCCCATTGCGCATAAACCCCACTGTCGAGCAACTGTTGCTCACTACCCAGGCTCATGACGTGTGTCCTCGTGGAAAGCCACGCACCCAGCGCGGCCAGGATCATAAGGGCACAGAGGCCCGGAATCAGCACCTTGAGCGAAGGGAGACGACGTCGCTTGGGACGGGAATGGATCACGGGGTTGTGGATGGCGCCTTGCAGCATTGCTGTCACTCCGGCAGACAGAACGGGAATGAGCGCACTCTAGGGAGCAAGGCGTTGGTGACTGGTGAAGCAGATGTCAAAAATATCTTGAAACAGATTGTTTCATCTTTTTTGTGGTGAGCTTGAGGGCCTCATCGCGGGCAACGCCCGCTCCCACAGTGTTCGGTGTCGCCGCGAACCTTGTGGGAGCGGGCGTTGCCCGCGATGAGGCCCGGAAGGTCAAGAAAGAATGGATCAGAGAACCCGCAACATCCCCTCGACCTGCTGCCTCTCCCACTGGCTCATGAACTCCACCGGGTTGGTCCCGTAAGGATGCGCTGCATCATAGATATAGGCAGCGCCGTCAGGGTCGTAGCAGCGATCGCAGTAACCGAGGCCATCGCCATCGTTATAGAGGGTGAATACCCAGCCATCCACTTCAACGGTCAGCAGTCCGTTGCGGACGTCCGACCAGCTTTGCTCGCCGATCCGTCGCAGTGGACGGATTCCCTGGGCGATGTCGCGGAGAATCTGGTAGGCCTCGCGGGGAGTCAGGGCAGTACTGTTCAAGATGGATGCTATCTGGCGGAATTCGTCGGCTAGGGTACAGCAGGCATTTGCCGAATTCACTCGCTATCGCGTGCCCGCCGTCCCTTTCAGATGCCTTCCTCCAGCAGACTGGCAGCCCAGGGTGCGATGATCGCCGTGGAGTGCAAGCTTTTCAATCAAGCTGAGTGGTCATTCGGGTGAAACAATCTTTATGAAGTTGCACAGGCGCATGGATTAAATTGTTGCGGTGTGAAACTTTCGTAAGTTGGATGTGAATACTAAAGGGAAGTTTCAATGAAAACTGTCGGCTGGCTTTTGCTTGCCCTGTTATTCATCGGTCGTGCCGCGTTCGCGCAGGGTTGTGGGCAGGCGGCCGGTACCGATTGCCTGCGCGGGTTCGACCTGCCGGACGCAGCCGGTCGCCTGCAGTACTACAGCTCGCGGGATCCGGACGACGGCGCCATGCCGCGTGCGGCGCTGGTGGTGTTGCACGGTCATCCGCGGGATGCCAATCGCAGTTTCCGGGCGGGTCTGGACGCGGCCCTGGCGGCGGGACAGTTGTCGGAAACCTTGGTGATCGCGCCGCTGTACCAGGTCGGGGAGGCGGCGCACTGCCACTTCCCGGGCGTGCCGGCAGCCAGTTCCGGCGACGCCTTGTGGACCTGCGCCAGTTGGCTGGCTGGCGAGCCTTCCCTCGGTGCGCATCCGATTTCGTCGTTCGCGGCCCTGGATGCCCTGGTGGTGGAACTGGTGCGGCAGTGGCCTGGACTGCGACAGATCACCCTTGTCGGCTTTTCCGCAGGCGCGCAGATGTTGCAGCACAGCGTCGGCTTTGCCACGGCGCCGCCGGCGGGTGTCGGGGTGCGCTATGTGATCGCCGATCCCGGTAGCTGGCTGTATTTCGATCCGCAGAGGCCAGTGGCCGACGGCGCGGGCTATGGCTTCAGTCTTCCGGTGATGCGCTGTCCGGGATACAACCGCTGGAAATACGGCACTGACGGGCTGCCAGCCTGGTTGCCGCACAGCGCCACCGAGGCCAGGACCCGTTACGCCACGGCGCGGGTCGACTACCTGCTCGGCGAGCGTGACGACAGCGCGGCGAAGGGCACCGCCTACCGGGTACTCGACAAGTCCTGTGCGGCGCAGTTGCAGGGAGCGTTCCGCTTGCAGCGGGGACTGGCCTACAAGGCCTATGAGCAGGCGCTGCTCAAGCCGGTGCAGCCACGGCGGCTGGTAGTGGTGCCGGGCTGCGGGCACGACATGACCTGTGTATTGACTTCGCCAGCAGCACGGGACGTGCTGTTTCCACGCTGAGCGTACACCGGTGTTTTCCGGCCAGCCGCTGCGCTAGCATCTGCTCTTTGCCATCCTCGAGGGGAAGCCATTGGATTCATTGACCCAGGCCGTATTAGGCGGCGCCATCCAGGGCGCAGTGCTTGGCAAGGTGCAAGGGCGGCGTGCGCTGCTCTACGGGGCCGTGCTGGCGACCCTGCCGGACCTCGATGTAATGATCCGCTATGCCGACCCGGTGTCGAGCATGACCTACCACCGCGGTTTCTCCCATTCGTTGTTTGTCCTCACCGGCCTCGCGCTGCTGCTGACCTGGCTGACCCTGCTGGTGGTCCGTCGCCGCCGTCCCGATGCCGGCTACAGTGGCCCGCGGCTGTTTCTCGGTCTGTGGCTGGTGCTGATCACCCATCCCTTGCTGGATGCCTTCACCGTCTACGGCACACAGCTGTTCTGGCCCTTGCAGCCCACGCCACAGAGCTGGGCGGCGGTATTCATCATCGATCCGCTGTACACCGTGCCGTTGCTGTTGGGGGTGATCTACGCGGCGGTCAGGGGCATGACCGATCGCGCGCGTCTGCTGCTCGGCGGCCTGCTGCTGTTCAGTTGCGCCTATCTGGGCTTCGGCCTGTTGTCGAAGAATATCGCCGAGCAGCGTTTCCATGCCGCGCTCAATGCCCGGCAGATCCAGGTCACGCAGTTGCGCGCGGTGCCCATGCCATTCAATACCTTGCTCTGGCGGGTGATCGCCAAGACGCCGGAGGGCGATTACTACGAGGGCGTCAGTGGCCTGTTCGACGAGGATCCGCCGGAGTGGCAGCGCCAGTCACTGAACCTGGACGCGGGCAGGGTGCTGGAAGGTACGACGTTGCATGAGCGGCTGCGCTGGTTTACCGGCGATTGGCTGCGCTATGACGTGGTCGGCGACGCTCTGGTGGTCAGTGACCTGCGCATGGGCATACCGGGGAGCTACACCTTCCGTTTTCGCATGGCGGGGTGTGACGGTCAGGGGCGCTGGACGCCGCAGACCCCCACGGCGTGGCCGGGCGCCGGGGTGGATTCACTGCGCGATGGCGAGGCGCTGGAGTTGATCTTCAGGCGGATCGTCGATCAGCAGCCGCCGTTGCCGTTGGCGCAGTGGCGTGAGAAGTACCTGGCGGGGCCGGCGCCGGTGGCGGGGTGTGGCGTGGGAGACTGAGCGGTTTAGCGCTGTGGGAGCGAGCAAGCTCGCTGCCACGACACCTTGCTTGTCCCCTTTAATCCGCCAGCCCGACATTCCCGCCATACACCGTCTGCAGATCCCTTTCCGGAATCTCCCACACCACCAGCTTCGGCGGCGTCTGCGCAAAGGCCGGGCTGCTGAAGTAGGCCTTGGCCGCTCCGGAAAACTCCCCGCCATCCTTGGCAAAGTTGCCCACTGGCGCCCTCAGCGCCTGCTGCAGGAAACCGACGAAGTTCGAATTGCGCGAGAACGAGGTGCCAATCAGCGCCACGTTGGGCAGGTTGTCGTCGCCGAACAGATCATCAAGGTTGTCGCCGCCGGTATCCGCATCCGGGGTGTGTTCGCTGATGGTCGAAGCGGCCACCTGCTCCTGGGCCGGTTGCAGGCGTGCCGGCAGCCATTCCAGGCCGGCCAGGCGCACCAGGTCACCGGGTCGCGGAGACGGTGCACCCTGGCTGATGTCAAAGTCGCGGCTCGGCGTGGCCTGGAAACCCAGGCCGGCGATCTTGC
This sequence comes from Pseudomonas sp. Con_6, assembly GCF_059379395.1. Taxonomy (NCBI): domain Bacteria; kingdom Pseudomonadati; phylum Pseudomonadota; class Gammaproteobacteria; order Pseudomonadales; family Pseudomonadaceae; genus Pseudomonas; species Pseudomonas sp. Con_6. The sequence goes on from NZ_CM182011.1 coordinate 3,408,896, forward strand.
CCGCGATCGCCTCGGCGGCGGCATGAGCGCCGGCTTCGCTCCAGTGCGTGTCGAGGCGCAGGAAGGCCTCGGCCCCCAGCGGTTGCAAGGTGGGCGCGAGATCCACAACGGCTACGCCAGAAGCCTGCAGCAGCGCTGTCCAATCTCGTACCCGCGCTTCCAGGCTGGCCGGACGCGGCAGCGCGCACAACTGGCTGGCGGCGATACGGCTCTTGTCCGGCACCACGCTTACCAGCAGTTCGATACCGCGTTGCTTGAGCCGATCACGCAAGGCGACCACGGCGGCGGCCTTGGCCTGCGCATTCTGCGCTGCGTGCCGGTTGATCTTCAGTTCGTCGTTGATGAACAGCCAGCCCGGGCAGCCCTCGCGCACCCGCGGCCCGGTATCGCCGAGCAGAAGCCAACTGCCGCCGCGCTCCAGCTGCGCGGCATGTTCCGCCAGCGGCGCCTTGGCCAGTTCCTTGGCAATGCGGTGGGTGATCTCGCCTTCCAGCACCTGGTCGTTGGACAAGGCCTTGCCCGGCAGCAGCTCCAGCTTGCCGCTGAAGGCCAGCCAGCCACAGGACAACAGCCCGGTGGCAAGGAAGGTGGCGAGAATGGCACCCGCCAGCGGGCTGGTGCGCAGGGCAATGTCGCTGGGCGGTGTCGGCGCCGTGGACGGCGGTGGGGTCTTGGTCGTCATCAGAACTGGAAGTACAGGAAGGGCACGGCGTCACGGCTGGCGATCAGGGAGAACGCCAGGAGGAAGCCAGCCACGGGCCAGAGGGCAGCCAGCATCGCGTACAGCGCGCTGTGACCATAACGTTGTTCGACACGCACCTGATACAACGGCGCGATGACACAGAACACCCCCAGCGCCGCCGCCAGGGCATGCACCGGACGCACGCTGGCGGCCAGGGCCTCGCCGAGGGCGAAGCCGTGCAGGCCGAACTGACCCGCGTACATGGCCATGGCCGTGGTGAAGTCCGGCGCGCGGAACAGCGTCCAGGCCAGGCACACGAACAGCAGGGTCAGGGTGTGCGACAGGGCCTTGGGGATCGTCGGCAGGCTGGAGCGGTTCCAGGCCCGGTCGACGCACAGCGCCACGCCATGGGCGGCGCCCCAGAGCAGGTAGTTCCAGCTGTCGCCGCCGTGCCACAGGCCGGCGATAGCCATGGTCAGGAACAGGTTGCGGTAGGTGTTCCAGGTGCCGAAGCGGTTGCCGCCCAGAGCGATGTACAGGTAATCACGCAACCAGCTGGAGAGTGACAGGTGCCAGCGCCGCCAGAAGTCCTGGATGCTGCTGGCCAGGTAGGGCCGGTTGAAGTTTTCCGGGAAATGGAAGCCCAGCATCAGGCCCAGGCCGATGGCCATGGCGCTGTAGCCGGCGAAGTCGAAGAACAGTTGCAGCGAGTAGGCCAGGCAGCCCAGCCAGGCGTCGAGGAACGACGGATTGTCGAGGTGGAAGGCGATGTCCACCAGCGGCGACAGGGTATCGGCGACCAGCACCTTCATGCACATGCCGATCATGAAGCGCCGTGCGCCGAGGGAGAAGTTCTGCCAGTTGAAGTAGCGCTGGTTCAGCTCGCGGCGGACCCAGTCGTAGCGAATGATCGGTCCGGCGATGGAGTGGCCGAACATCGAGATGTAGGTGGCGAAGTTCACCAGGCTGCGCTCCACCGGCACGGTATGCCGGTGCACGTCCACAAGGTAGGAAATCGCCTGCAGCACGATGAACGACAGCCCCGCCGGCAACGCCACGCGCTGCCACTCCAGCGGCAGGTAGCCGTAGTGGGTGATCAGCTCGCTATAGGTCGCGGCGAGGATATTGGCGTACTTGTACCAGCACAGCACCAGGGTGTTGAACACGATCAGCGCCGCCAGCAGGCGCACCCGCCCGCGTCCGTCCTCGCGGCTGCGGTCCACCAGCAGGCCGCCGGCCCAGGCGATCACCGTCAGTACCACGTGCAGCAGCAAGAACAGCGGGCTCAGCCAGCCATAGAACAGCCAACTGCCCAGCAGCAGCACGACGTTGCGTCCGCGCGCCGGGCTGAGTGCATAGACCAGCATGAACAGCGGCAGGAACAGCGTTAGGAACTCGAGCGAGGCGAAAACCATGGTGCGGCGGACGTCCTGTCAGTTGGCCAAGGTGTCGGTGGTGCTCAGCAGGCGCGGACCTTCGGCACCCGGCAGGAGCATGACGCTGTAGCGCTCGCCGGCCTTCAGTTCGCCCAGGTCCAGCGGCTTGCCGACGTTGGCGTTGGCGCACACCAGTTGCACCGACAGCTTCACCGGGTTGATCGAACGGCGCTGTACGCTGCCGTCGGCGGCGTCCTTGAACAGGTCGGCCGTGCGCCCGGCCGGACGCAGCGCGGCGCCCTGGCAGGCCGGGTCGAGGCTGACGAAGGCCAGCGAGGCCTTCAGCGCGTTGAAGTCGTCCGGTTGCTCGCGGACCACGCGCTGGGCGATCTTGCCGCCGTCATCGAAGGCGAACACCGTGGCGAACTCGCCCGGTGCCACCTGCAGGTCCAGCGCGGCGTTTTTCCCGTCGCGCGAGAGGGTGCCTTTGATCGCCTTGTTGGCCGGCACCTGCAGGTAGTCGGAGACCTGGCGGGCGTCGTTCAGGTCGAGGCTGGCCTTGGAGCCGCTGGCTTCCATCTTCAGCGCGCCCGGGGCGACATTGACGAAACGCAGGAAGGCCGAGTCCTCGCTGGGACCGGTAGGGTACAGCGCGACCTCGGCACTGGCAGCCGTGGCCAGGGCCAGCAGGGGCAGGGCGATCAGCCCGCGCACGCGGCTCATTTCTTCGCTCCCTGGACCGCCGGGGTTTTCAGCAGGGCATCGGTGATCGCCTTGCTCCAGCTGGCGTAGCCCATGGAGGTCAAGTGCTGGCCGTCGATGGTGGCCCACTGGCCCTGCTTGGAGAAGGCCAGGGAATCGATGTAGTCACACGGCGCGACGTTGCTGGCGAGGAACTTCGAGGTCATCTCGACGCGGGCATAGGTCTTGCCGTACTTGCCGCCTTCGGTGCCCCAGCTCGGGCCGACCCACACGCACTTGGCGCCGCTTTCCTTGATCGCCTTGGTCAGGGCGGTGGTCTGCTGCCAGGCCCAGGTCTTGGGGAAGGCCGGCTTCTTGTAGTCGGCCATGGTATCGCCCATGACCACGACCACCAGGTCCGCCTTGTCGGCGGCTACCAGCTGGCCGACCGGCTGGGTGGTGGCCTTGTTGCCCAGGACCACGGCCCGGTCCTTGTTGCGGCGTTCGGCGCCGCCGCATTCGCCGGGGACGCTCTGCGTCCAGTCGCCGGCCTTGGAGCCGCAGACACCGAGGGTGTGCACCTGCGCGCCTTGCTGGACCATGTTGTCGTGCAGGCTCTTGATCAGGTAGTCCGGTGTTGCCAGGTGGCTGTCGCCGATCATCAGGATCGTCAGGCCAGCGAGTAGGGAAGCAGCCATGTTGAAATCTCCTTGTCTGGCTTAGTTCGAATAGGGGGAACGGTAAGGACTGACGGGCAGGGGCATGGCCCCGCCGGCGTCGTCGAACAGGTAGCGCAGGTACAGGCCACCGGTGAACTGGCGATAGTCGCGGGCGTTGTCGACGCCCAGGCTGCCGCCGAAGAAGAATCCGTCGCCGAGGCGATATTCGCCGCTGGCGTTCAGCGAGTAGCCGATGCCGGTCTTGTTCTGCTCTTCGTAGCGGGTGTAGACCACACTGCCCGGGTTGTTGGCCATGTATGTCGTGGCCAGGTTTTCCAGGGCAGACTGGGCACCTTTGTCGCGGTAGTAGGGTGCGCCTTCCTGCTCGATATGCTGCACGCCAAGGGAGCTCTGGATCTGGTAGCTCCAGTCCGCGCCACGCTGAGCCCAGGCAAAGGGCACGCCAATCGAGAAGAAGGTCTGCGGGCTGAAATAGCCGCCGTTGCCGTAGGTGAAGAAGCTCTGGTTATCGGCGTAGCTCGATGCCGAGAGGCTCAGGCCACCGGTGAGGCGGGCGTCCTGGTTGTTCAGCAGGTACCAGTAGATGCCGCTGCCCAGTTCGTGGCGTTCGTTGTCGTCGACATGCTCGCCGGTCAACTTGGCCCAGCCGGCGTAGGCATAGGCGCCGAAGCGTTGGTTGTCATAGCTGACCTGGCCGCGCAGGCCGTTGGCGGTGACGCCACCCCATTGCACGCCGGTACGGGCATCGCGGGCACCGGCGAAGGACAGCAGGCTGTCGGTCATGGCCCGGCGCGACAGGTTGAGGTTGTAGCGGAAGTTGCTGTTCTCGGCGAACGGCCGGTCGAGGCTGATGCCGCCGACCATGCTGGTTTCACGGAAGCCCATCGGCGTGGTGCCGATATCGGTCTTCAGGCCCAGGGACGGCTTTTCATAGGCCACGGCGAGACCGACGCCGGCATCCTTCTGTGAGCCGGCGCTGTCGTTCAGGAGGGTGTCCATGTCTGCCAGCTGGCCCGCCAGGTCCTGGGCCAGGACCGCCTCGCCCTGGGCCGCGGTGAAGCCACCGAAGCGCGGAGCACTGCCACTGGGGGCGTGGAACTGTCCGGCATTCAGCGACACCGGGGTCACCCGGACAGCCATGCGGTCGTCGCCGATCGGGAAGCTGATCTCCAGCGGCGTCTCGACATCGGTGATCTTGCTCAGGCCGCCTTCGCCGTTGTTGCCGCGAATCGTCGCGCCCTGCTTGATCTGCGGGCTGCGGGTTTCACGCAGGCTGGCCAGCTCGGTCTCGATGGCCGCCCGCGGGTCCGGGTTGACCACCGCGCGCTCCGGCTCGTCCACCGGCACCGCGCGGCGGCGTTGCCCAGGTTCGTCGTCGCGGCTGGCGAGCAGCACCGGTTCGTCGAAGCGTTCCTCTTCATGCACCTTGCTGGCGGCGGCGCGAGTCTTGCTCTGCACCCGCGCAGGCTCGGGAATCTCGTTCAGGGCCACGTCGCCCAGGCGCGAAGCCTTGCGCTGGCCCGGTTCGCCAACGAAGGGGTTGGCGGCGATGGCCTGGCCGAACGGGTTGTCGACGAACTCTTCCTTCGGCGCTTGCAGGGCCAGGGCCTGGGCATAAAGCTCCTGGGCCCGGCCGAGCTTGCCGCGGCTTTTATACCAGGCCGCCGCGGTGGTCAGTACTTGCGGGTTTTCAGGCGCCAGCTCAAGGCCGCGCTCGATGGACTTTTCCGCCAGGCCTGGCTGGCCGTTCTGCTGGTAGGCGATGGCCGCACCCATCTGCACATCGGCATTGTCCGGCTGGCTGGCCAGCAGCGGCTGGAACAGGTCGACGGCCTTCTGCGGCTTGCGGTTGTCCAGGTACATGCGCGCCAGCGACGACACCGCCTGGGCATCGTCCGGGCGCTGGGCCAGGGCCGGGGCGAGGGTGTCGTAGGCGGCGACCAGGTCGCCTTTCTCGCGCAGCAGGTCGGCCTGGCGCACGGTGTACTGGAACAGCAGATCGTCGTAGCTGCGCTGCTCGCCGGCACTCAGCGGCAGGCTGCGGGTGTCGCGCAGGATCTGACTGACCTGGACATCGTCGCCGGCCTTGAGCAGGGCACCGCCATAGGCGATGCGCAGGGCCGGGCTCGGCTTGCTGCTCTGGGCAATGGCATTGCGCAACAGGGCTACCGCGCGGTCGGTGTAGCCGATGTCGATATAGGCACCGGCCAGGGCCGCGTACAGGTCCGGGCTGCCGCTCACGCCGCTTTCGGCGCGTTGCAGCAGGCTCAGGGCCTGGGTGCGCTTGCCTTGCTTGGCAAGGCTCGAGGCCTGGCTGGCCAACTGGCGTAGTTCGATCTCGTCGGCCAGATTGCGCATCGCGGCACTGCGCTGGCTGGCGGGAATGCGCGCGAGCAGTTGTCCGGCTTTCTGCCATTGCTGCTGGCGGCTGGCAAACAGCGCGCCGGCATACAGGGCGTCGGGCTTGTTCGGGTTGGCCTGGACCAGTTCGTCCATGGTTTGCCGGGCCTTGTTCGGTGCGTCGGCCTTCAGGTAGAGCTCGGCGAGGTCGGAGCGCGTCCACGGGTTTTGCGGATCGTTGCGCACCGCGTCTTCCAGGGCCTGGCGTGCGCCGGGCAGGTCACCCCGGCGCTCGGCGTCCTTGGCCTGGCCGACGGCGATGGCCGCGCGCAACTTGCCCAGGTCGCCAAGGCGCTCGCGCTGGGCGTCGCTGAGGTTGTTCATCAGGCGCTGGGCTTCGCCGAGTTTGCCGTTCTGTGCCAGTACGCTGACCAGCCCGCGCAGGCCGTCGGGCTGCCCGGCGTCCAGGGCCAGGGCTTGGCGGTAGGTAGATTCAGCGCGTTCGAACTGGCCTTCGGCGGCCTGCAGGTCGGCCAGGTTGAGCAGGCCCTGGACTTCCCTTGGGTTGCTGGCGATGGCACGTTGCAGCCGTTCGCGGGCCTTGTCCGGATCGCCGTTTTCGCGGGCGGCGGCGGCTTCGTCGAGCAGGCTCCAGTAGCGGTTGGCCTGCAGGGCAGCCTGCCAGCGGCTGCCACCCCCTTGCTTGATGGCCTGGCGGAACAACGCGTCAGCATCGGCCAGGCGCTTCTGGCGCTGGCGCACCAGACCGAGACCACCGAGGGCGTCGGCGTCCTGCGGGGCTTCGCGCAGACGCGCCTGGAACGACTGCTCGGCGGCGACCAGGTCTTCGCCTTCCAGGGCCTTGAAGCCGCGTTGCAGGTGCGGGTTCTGCTGGTAGGTGGATTGCGCCTGGCGCTGGCCGGTGCGCATCTGCTCGCGGACTTCCTCGTCGTCCGGGTAGACCTTGAGGTACTCCTCGAACAGGGCCATGTCGGCCTTGCTCCCGCCCAGCCACGACAGGCCCTGGCGCCAGGCTTCCACGGCCTGGCTGCCGATCGCCGGATCGTCACGGAACGAGGCCAGGCGACGCAGGCCGTCGGCGCGGGTGCTTTCGTTGCTCAGCAGCAGCTTGGCCAGGGCCAGCTTGACCCGGCGGTTGTCGCCTTCCTGGCGCAGCAGGCGTTCCAGGCCCTGGCGCGCTTCCTGCCAGCCGCCTTCGGTGTAGCCGAGGGTGCTGTAGAACTCCAGGGCGAGGTCGCCTTGCGGGGCCTTGCCGTCGAACAGACCGCGGTAGGTATCCACGGCTTTCTCGCCTTCGCCGGACTCCACCTCGACCCGCGCCTGGTTGAGACGCTCGCCACTGGCCTCGCCGTGCAGGCGGATCTCCTGTTCCAGCAGCAAAGCCTGGCGCGAATCCGGGTGGGCGGTCTGCAACTGTTGCAGATAACGCTTGGCAACGTCGGGACGCTTGCCGTCCAGCTCGATCAGGCCGAGGTTGTAGATGGCATCGGCCTGCTGCGGCTCGATCAGCAGCAGCTTGCGCCAAGCCTCGCTGGCCCGCGCATTGTCCTTGCGCGCCTGCCAGTACTGGCCCTGTTCGAGCAGAGCCTTGCCGTTCTCGCTCAGTTCGGCGTGGGCGCCGTTGTGGATCAGCGCGGCCAGCAGGCCGACGGCTAGGGTTTGGCGGCGCGCGCGCATGAAGTCTCCCAGAGAGGTTGCAGCTTCCCGTCGGCGAGGAAGCGGTAGTGCTCATCCATGTAGCCAAGGGCGAACAGGCTGAGGACCACGTCGTAGTAAGGCGGTTGGCGTAGTTGAACGGCGGCAGGGCTGAAGCTTTGCGCCATCAGTGTGTCGACCCGCGCGCGCTGTTGCTCCACCAGCCACGGTTGCTGGCGGGCCTTGAGGTAGGGCAATAGCGCCGCAGAGAAGCCGTAGGGGCCGTCGCCGGTGCTGGTGTTGCTTTTCACCTGAACTTTTTCCGGCGGTGTGCCTTGGGTCGCCACGCTCTGCGACATACCGCCGAGGCTGTCGAGGATCGGTTTGGCCAGTGGCTCGCTGGTCGGCGTGATGCCGGCCCACAGGTAGGTGCGGATGGCGTCGTAACTGCCCAGCTCACCCTTGACCGGGTCGACCACGAACAGCCCGGTGCCGGGACCGGTGCCGCGATAACCGACCCAGTCGGCGACATAGCCGTTATGGCTGCCGTTCTTCATCAATGTGGCGGTGGACTTGGCGATCTCGTTCCACGGTCCTTGCGGATCGGCCAGGGCCAGGCGCCGCAGCACCGGCACCGGCAGGTAGCTGGGATTGAGGTGCCAGAAATGATCAGGCTTGGCGAAGCCCTGGGCGCCGGGCAGGAGCATCTTGCCCAGTCCCGGCAGATCGGCGACCTCCCGGGCCTTGATGTTGTCCAGCAGCAAGGTCGCTTCCTTGGCGTAACCGTCGTCCTTCCACAGCCGCGCCGCTTCGAACAGCGCGTAGGCGAACCAAAGGTCGGCGTCGGAAGCCGAGTTGGTGTCGAGCAGGCGCCACTGGCCTTTGTCGTCCTTGCCCCACCACCAGCCCGGCAGGTTGTTGCCGATATCGCTGCCGGCCAGGTTGTTCTTGGCCCAGGCCCACAGGCGGTCGAAGTTGTTGCGGTCGTTGGCCACCAAGGCGAAGAACATCCCGTAGGACTGACCCTCGGACGAGCTGTGCAACTGTGGTGTGCTGGCATCCAGCACGCGGCCATCCGGCTGGATGAAGTGCTGGGTGAAGTTCTGCCACAGCGTCCAGTCGGCCACGCCGCAGGCGTCGGCGGCCTGGCTCGTTGCCGGCAGGAGGCAGGCAACCAGCGCGGCGGCCAGTAGGGGGGGCTTGAACAGGTCCATGGGTCAGGCGTCCTTGAGCCGGCGACGGGCCACGGCCCGCAGCGAGAAGTAAGCAGCCAGGCTGACCAGGGCGATGCCCGCTACGGTCAGGCCGAGTAGCAGGAACACGTGGCGCGAGAGCAGCCACTGCAGGTACTTGAACGGGCCGAGATGGCCGACGTAGTAGGACTCGTCGGCGACCAGCGACTGGATGTTGTGGCCCTTGATCACCGCCAGGCTGCCTTGCAGGGCCTGGGTGTAGCGCTCGCCGCCGATCAGGGCGTCGGTGATTTCTCCCAGTTGTTGCGCTTGCGGGCTGCTCAACAGCACCACGCTGCGCCCGCTCTTGAGTGGCGATTCGAAGCCGCTGACCCAGGACGCGCCGTTGTCGCCGCTGAGGGTCAGGGCGCCGCGGGCCTTGCGCAGGTTGGCCACCGGATCGGGGCTGATCCACTCGCGCAGGCGCAGGGGCAGATCGGAAAACTCGACATAGCGCTTGTTCTCCACGGTCCGGCTCGGCAGGTGTTCGGCCCAGGCTTCCAGCAACGGCTGGTTGGCTCCGGAAGAGAGCACCAGCAGGTCTTTGTCGGCCAGCGCCGCGACCCCGTCGGCCTGGGCCACGCTGACTGCGGTGGCGGGGTAGCCGGTGGATTCGCCGAAGCGCCCAAGCACGGTCAGGTAGGCGTTCCAGTCGGCCGGGCCGGCGCCATCGGGAAGAATCACGGCGGTCTGTGACAGATCGGCCATGCGCGTGAAGGGGAAGCCGCTGTCCTTGAACACGCCGAGGTTGGGCATGGCCATGAAGTGGTCATAGCCGCTCAGGTCCAGGGTCGAGTCCGGGTCGATGGCACCGCGCATGTTGTCGATGATGATGTCGCCGCATTCGCCCTGCTTGATGTAGTCGTACATGAAGCGGAACTGCAGGCGCGACTGCAGCGCCACCGCGTCCAGCGGCAGCAGCATGCTGGCCTCGCGTACCAGGCTGTCGTCCTTCTTCAGCGCCGCCAGCAGGCTTTGCGCGGCGCCCATGCTCTGTACCGAGGTCAGGTTCATCGAGCGGATGAAGCGGTCGTTGAAGCTGACTATCAGCGACGAGTTGGTCGAGGTCTGTTGCGGCGTATAGCGGTACTTGAGGTTCAGACGGGCGCCGTCTTCACGCCAGTTGAACAGGTCCGGCGGCAGGCGCACCGGCACGGTGATCATCGCTGGGGCGTAGCCAGACACGCTGAGCTGGCGCGGCTGGATCAGTTCGCCGAGGCGTACCGGGCGGTCGGTGGGCAGCCAGTTGGGAGCGTCGTAGGGTTTGCGCGGGACCAGGATGTCGACGGCGTCGACCTGCACGCTCTGCCCGGACAGGTTGCGGCTGCCCACCACCAGGGCGGTGGCGGCGCGCTTGATCTCGTCGCTGTCGCGACCGGCAATGACCAGCAGCTTGCCGAAGCGGTCGTTGGGATTGCTGACCACGGCCAGGGACGGGCCCTGTACCGCTGGCAGGTCGAGACCGTCGAGGTGGCTGGCCTGGCTGCTGTTGACCAGGAGAATGCCGTTGCCCTTGGCCGGCAGGTGCTGCAGCTCGCTGGAGAAGCGCGCGCCACGATAGCTGGCCAGGGCGCCGAGCCATGACGACACCGCTCCGGCGGCTTCCAGCACGGTATTGTCCGGTGCTGCGGCGAACACGAACGGCAACGTCAAGGCGCGGCGATCGCGCGGGTCGAAGAATGGCAGGGGCAGGGCGGCCAGGTCGTTAGGCAGCTCGACCTGGGAGACCTGGATACTCAACTGGCTATCGCTGCCGATCTTGGCCCACAGGCTGGAGTGCAGCGGGTCCTCGCACTGCATGGTGTAGTGGCCGACCAACTGCACGCTGAGCCGGTTGAACTCGGTGATCAGGTACGGCGGGATCTCCACCGTCTGCTTCTGCACGGAACCGGCGGTTTCTTTCGGCAGTGGCAGGCTGGCGGCAACTTCGTCGTTGACCATGATATTGATCTGCGAGAGATCGCTGAGCAGCGCCGGGGAATAGCTGTACTGCAGGGTGAGCTGGGCCCCGGTCACCACCTCGTCGGCACGCATGTCGAAGTTGACCGTGTCGGACGAGTCGATGCCGCGCAGGCTCATGGTGTAGTCCTTGCCCAGTTCCTTGAAGCTCATGCGGTAACCGCCGGCATCGGCAGCCGGCGTCGCGGTGACGTCGGCAGGCACGACCGCGGCCGGGCTTTCCTCGGCATGGACGGCGTGCGCGCTGGTCAGCAGCAGGGCACAGGCAAGCAGTGTGCGCGGACCGCGCAGCGGATTGATCCAGGTGGCCGGTACGGTCATGGGGTTTCCAATACGGTTGCGGTGTTCGGGGTATCGCTCTTGCGCCGGTAACGGCGGTGACGCAAGGCGGCGAAAGTGGCCTGGGCCAGGTCGTACATGCCACGCATGCCGACCTTGCTCACGGCGTGCAGGGCGTGCAGCGGGGTGTCGACCTTGCTGCCGCCCCAGGTCGAGGCCCAGGTGTCGGCACGGGAGAAGGTCAGGCGAACCATATCGCTCTGCTGGCGCAGGGTCAGCGGCTTGAAGCGCATGCCGGCCATGCCGCCGCGGGAGAACATCACCCGCGCTGGTAGCTCGCAGGCTTGGCCCTGGCGGTGCAGGGTGACGGTGAGCTCGCTGTCCTTGTCCAGCACCAGGCCTTCCGGCAGCTTCACGCCGACGCCGCTCTGCGAGAAGTCGAGGGTGGTACTGTCGAATTCGCGACCGTCAGCCAGGGTCAGGCGCACCGGCAGTTCGGCATGCACCCGCGGCTCGGTGCGAACCTGGCGGGTTTCACTGGCCACTGCCACGGCAGCGCTGGTCATGATCACGTTGTACAGGGTCCAGCCGAGGTTGATGACAATGGTCACCACGGCGTCCGGATCGCCGATGACCAGCTGGACCACGCCGCAGACGATGCCGATCAGGTTCAGGGTCAGCAGGATGATGTAGGGCCGGGCCAGCTTCCAGTCGAAGTAGTCCTTCTCGATGATCCCGCCCTTGTCGGTGACGTTGAAGCCGCCGATCTTCGGGTTGATCAGGGCTACCAGCACCGGGCGCATGATGTACCAGGCCAGTACCGACTCGTAGACCTCGTTCCAGAACGAGTGGCGGAAGCGTCCCTGGATCCTGGAGTTGGTCAGGCTGGCGTGGAAGATATGCGGCAGCACGTAGGCGGTGATCATCATCGCCGAGGCATGGAAGATCTTCGCGTCGAAGATCAGGTAGGCCAGGGGCGCGGTGAGGAATACAAGGCGCGGCAACCCGTAGAAGAAGTGCAGCATGGCGTTCACGTAGCAGACCCGCTGGCCGAAGCTCAGGCCCTTGCCAGTGAAGGGGTTGTCAGTACGGAAGATCTGCGCCATGCCCCGTGCCCAGCGGATTCGCTGGTTGATGTGGCGTGACAGGCTTTCGGTGGCCAGGCCCGCCGCCTGGGGGATGGCCAGGTAGGCGGTGTTGTAGCCCTTGCGGTTGAGCTTGAGGGCGGTGTGGGCGTCTTCGGTCACGGTCTCGACCGCCACGCCGCCGACTTCCAGCAGGTGGGTACGGCGGATCACCGCGCAGGAGCCGCAGAAGAAGGTGGCGTTCCACAGGTCGTTGCCGTCCTGTACCAGGCCGTAGAACAACTCACCCTCGTTGGGCACCGAACGGAAGGTGTTGAGGTTCTTCTCGAACGGGTCCGGGGAAAAGAAGAAGTGCGGGGTCTGTAGCAGCGACAGCTTGGGGTCGGCGATGAACCAGCCCATGGTCACCTGCAGGAACGAGCGGGTCGGCACGTGGTCGGCGTCGAAGATGGCCACGAACTCGCCGTCGGTGACCTTCAGCGCCTCGTTGAGGTTGCCGGCCTTGGCGTGGCGGTTGTTATCGCGAACGATGTAGTTGACCCCGATCTGCCGGGCGAACTCGCGGAATTCCTCGCGGCGGCCGTCATCGAGGACGTGCACCCGCAGCTTGTCCCGCGGCCAGTCCATGGCCTGGGCGGCGAGTACCGTGAGTTTGACGATGCTCAGTTCTTCGTTGTACGTCGGAACGAACACGTCCACCACCGGCCATTGTTCCGGTGGCAGGGTCAGCAGCTTCGGCCTGCGCTGGAGCGGCCAGGCGGTCTGCAGGTAGCCGAAGGCGAGGATCACCAGGGCATAGGTCTCGGCGGCGACCAGGCCGTAGCCGAAGAACATATCCAGCCAGTTGTCGAAGCCCAGGGTATCGGTCAGGCGCCAGTAAACGTAGCGCAGGGTGGCGATCAGCGACAGGCTGATCATCGCCAGCACCGCCAGGCGCCCGGGAACCTTGCGCAGAATCAGCAGCAGGCCGAAGCACAGGCCGGCAAAGGCGAACTGGCGCTCCAGATCCAGCGGCGCGGTGACCACGGCGACGAGCAGGAGCAAGCCGAGCACTGCGGTGAGGATCTTCAGGGTGAGCTTGAGGCCGTTTGGCAGGGCTTCCATCCGGGCGAGCCAGGCCTGCGCCCGCGCTCCCCTGGACGTCGGCAAGGCCGGCGTCGGTTTGAGTTGTGCGGTCATGAGGCGCTGGTTTCTTCGCGGTGCTGCTCGATTCGTTGGGCCAGGTCGGCGGCGACGCTGCGCAATGCCTGGCAGGCGGGGCTGTCGACCGGTTGCTGGAAGGGGTCCTGGTCAAAGGCCAGGGCTTCACCGAGTTGGTGGTCGAGCGGTACGGCAGCGAGCCATTGGTTGCCCAGTTGCTGGCGCAGGACTTCGCTCATGTCCTCGCTGAGCGGATTGCGCGGGTCCACCTGGTTGACCAGGAAGGCGCAGTGGCTGACGGGCAGCGGCGCGAGCCAGCTTTGCAGCTTGTCGAGGACAAGATAGGAGGCGGCATCGGCCAGGGTCACGGCCAGCACCTGGTCGGCGATCGTCAGCACCGGGTGCAGCCACGGCGACGCGCCGCTGGGGGTATCGATCAGCAGCAGGTCGTCCTTGCCCAGGTCGAGGTCGGCCAGTTGTTCCAGCAGGAACGTCGGGTTGCTTGCCAGTTGTGCTTCGAAGGCGCGCTGGTCGGCGGCGTTGCTAGGACCGAAGGGCAGGCAATCGACGCCGCTGGCGCTGTGGCAGATCACTTCACTCCAACCGAGGTCATTCAACCGGGCCTGGTTGATGCCGGCGCTGGCGCGGGGCAGTTGCAGATGACTGACCAGGGCATTCTGCGCATCGAGATCGAGGACCAGGGTCCGCCCGGCGGGACGCTGCAACAGTTTGCCGAGTGCGGCGACCAGGGTGGTCTTGCCGACCCCGCCCTTGGCCGAGAGCACGGCGATCACCCTGGCTTGTGGACGTGGTGCCGATTGCGTGCGCAGCGCACGGTCGAGGGCACGGCGGTTGTGGGCTTCGGCCTGGGCGCGGCGCTCGTGGGCGAGGGCCCGGAGGCGTTCGCTCAGGGAGCCCGCGGGTGCGTCCGCAGGGGCTGCGACCGCGGCTGCAAGCGGTGCTGGAGCGGGAAGCGGGGCGCTCGGAGACGGCGCGGCAGCCTGCATGGGCACGGCGGCTACGGGGGCGGGCGGGCGCTTGAGCTCGACCAGATTCCTTGCAACGGCTTTCACTGGCGAATTTGGCTCGGCAACGGGCGTCGCCGGCTCGAGATACTCGAACTCAGTGTTTATTTCCTTATAACTGTCAGCACTTGCTCCGAATCTGTGGAACAAATTTCCAATATCGTCTGCTTGACTCATATATGTACTTCCAGCCTACGGCTATCTGGACTACAGAAGGGCAGATAAGGACTTCCAAGTGCGTAAGGGTGTGATATCAAAATAACTGTGTCAATAAATTGTGTATTTACGGTTGCCGTTCGCGGATTGTGCTGACAGCAAAAATAAAGCGCCTAATTTTTGACTTTATTCTGAACCGCTCTAACTCGGCCTGCTTCCATGGCTTCGGCCGTGAATCCCAAAAGTTGAGTAGGAATCAAGGGTTTTCCCTACAGGAAAATCAAGGGGTTGCCCTGAGGTCTTGTAGGAAAAAGCGTACAGATGATAGCAAGATTTCCTACAATTTGCGCAAATGGGCGCTTGTTACCGGTCGGATGGCCGGGAGGAAGGCAGGCGTAACGCCATCACTGTGGGAGCTGGCAGGCCAGCTCCCACAGTGATGGCGTTTACAAAGCAGGCAAGAAAAATGCCTGAAGGCGCCTCAGTGAGGCGCGCGAGGAATGGTCTTCAGCAGGTCTTCGGCACTGATATGCCCGACGACGGCGCTGCCCGGCTGCGGCAGGTCGAGAATATGACCCTTCATCTTGCCGATCACATGCATCTCGCAAGGCTTGCAATCGAACTTCAGGGTCAGCACTTCATCGCCATGGACCAGTTGCATCGGCGCCACCTTGGTGCGCACACCCGTCACGCCCTTGGCCTGTTTCGGGCACAGGTTGAAGGAGAAGCGCAGGCAGTGCTTGGTGATCATCACCGGCACTTCGCCTGGCTCTTCGTGGGCCTCGTAGGCCGCGTCGATCAGTTCGACACCGTGACGGTGATAGAACTCGCGGGCCTTGTGGTTGTAGACGTTGGCCAGGAACGACAGATGTGACTCCGGGTACACCGGCGGCGGCGTGGTTTCCGCCTTGCGGCCACCACGCGGGTGGGCCGCCACACGGGCCTCGGTCAGAGCCTCGATCACTTCGCGGCGCAGGGCCTTGAGCTGCGAGTTGGGAATGAAGAACGCCTGTGGTGCGTCCAGTTCGACCGCGTCGGCATGGTACTGGGTGGTGCCCAGTTGGCCGAGCAGGTCGTGCAACTGCTCCAGCGCCTGCTCAGGCTTGTTGGCAGCACCGAACGGACCGTCCAGGCGTGCACTGGCGCTGATGCCTTCCTCGCTGGTGGCCGTCACTTCCAGGCCGTCCTCGCGCAGGCGGGCGAGCCAGGACAGGCCGATGCGGCGCTCGGCCGAGGTCTTCTGCAGGGCTTGCTGCCAGTTGTGGTCGAGGTTGCGGCTCAGTGGATGGTTCGGTCGCAGCTTGTATAGGCCGTCCGGCATCTCGTTGGGCTCGACGCGGTAGCGGTAGCGCTTCTCGCCGTCTTCCTCGAACTCGCCCTTGGGCTCGGCGATGTTGGCGCGGAAACCGACCACTTCGCGCTTGACCAGCACGTTGAGGCCGTCACCGTTGGACAGCGGCTCATGGGTGACCACCTGCATATCGCGCTTTCCGACTTTCTCCACGGTGCCCACCAGCAGGCCGGTGAAGGTCGGCGAGTCGAAGGCGCCGATGTCGATCTTGCGCTCGCTGACGAAGTAGTCGGTGCTGCCGCGGTGGAAGGTCTTGTCCGGGTCGGGAACGAAGAAGTGCGCGGTACGGCCGCTGGAGGCGCGTGCCAGGTCCGGGCGACCTTCGAGGATGTTGTCGAGCAGTTGGCGGTAATAGGCGGTGATGTTCTTCACATAGCCCACGTCTTTGTAGCGACCTTCGATCTTGAACGAGCGCACGCCAGCGTCCACCAGGGCGGCCAGGTTGGCGCTCTGGTTGTTGTCCTTCATCGACAACAGGTGCTTCTCGTAGGCGATCACGCCGCCTTTTTCATCCTTCAGGGTGTACGGCAGGCGGCAGGCCTGGGAGCAGTCGCCGCGGTTGGCGCTGCGTCCGGTCTGCGCGTGGGAGATGTTGCACTGACCGGAGAAGGCCACGCACAGCGCGCCGTGGATGAAGAACTCGATCGCCGCGTCGGTTTCGTCGGCGATGGCGCGGATTTCCTTGAGGTTCAGCTCACGGGCCAGCACCAGTTGGGAAAAGCCGGCCTGGTCGAGGAATTTTGCCCGGGCCAGGGTGCGGATATCGGTCTGGGTGCTGGCGTGCAGTTCGATCGGAGGGATGTCGAGCTCCATGACGCCCAGGTCCTGGACGATCAGCGCGTCGACGCCGGCATCGTAGAGCTGGTGGATCAGCTTGCGTGCCGGTTCCAGCTCGTTGTCGTGGAGGATGGTGTTGATGGTGGTGAAGATCCGCGCATGGTAGCGACGGGCGAACTTCACCAACTCGGCAATCTCGCTGACTTCGTTGCAGGCGTTGTGCCGCGCGCCGAAGCTCGGGCCGCCGATGTACACGGCGTCGGCGCCATGCAGGATGGCCTCGCGGGCGATGGCGACATCGCGGGCAGGGCTGAGCAATTCCAGGTGATTCTTGGGCAAGGACATAGTGTTTTTTTAGGCTTTGGCACGGTCAAGGCGCGCATTGTAGCCGCGAAATGTCCTACGGGCATCCCAATGCTGCCCGATGGCGGTCCCGCAGGGCGCGGGACCGCGGTCTGTCAGGCCTTGGCGGCCATGGCGGTGACTTCCACCTTCATGCCTTCGACGGCCAGTTCGGCCACGCCGACGGCGGCGCGTACCGGCCATGGGCTGCTGAAGAAGCGCTGGTAGACCTCGTTGAACGCCGGGCGATCGGCCATGTCGGTGAGGTAGATGGTCAGGTGCAGGACCCGGTCCATGGAGCTGCCGGCCTTTTCCAGGGCCACTTTCAGCGCCAGCAGGGTGCATTCGCTCTGCGCGGTGATGTCGCCCAGTTCCAGGCTGCCGTCGGCGCGGGTGGGGATCTGGGTGGACATGAGGATGCCGTTGAACGCGGTGACGTCGGAAGAGATCGACTCGGGATCCGGGTCGGGGATGTAGGTGATGTCCTGGTTGGCCATTGGGGTCTCTGTAAGGGTGGGTGCACGGCCGGACAGTGTACGGGGTGTGTTGCGTTCAAGCGAATGAGGCCCGCACGGATTGAACGTCATTCACCTGCAAGGGCTCTGAACTCATAGGCACCGCAACGGGACACACGACCATGAACGACAAACCCCATCGTCCGGAACTCCAGGCCTGGCACGCCATGCTGCTGGACGACGGCTACCGTCTTGACTCCCCGGATGCCTGGCACGGCAGTCTGTTGCAGGGCGCCGAGGAACTGCTGAGCAGCGGCGTGGTGGACTGGGACGAATACATGGCGCTCAAGGCGCTGGCCAACGGCGGCCATGCCCGCGCCCTGGAAGATGCCCTCGATGCCCGCTTGGCGGACCCCGACGCATGAAGCCGCAAGGAGACGTGAACGATGAGCGAGTTCGATGAGCCGGGCGATGTCCGGCGCCTGCAGTTCCACGATGACGGCGCCACGCGGGCAGGAGGACTACGATATCCAGCGCCCTGGCAGCGCCAGCCAGGCTGATTCGAAAGCGCGGATCGCCCGGGTCGCCTTGCCCGAGGCCGATCCGGTGGCGGCCCCCGACGGTCCGTTGATGAGCGCCTGGGGTGTCTCAGGCGACGCGGGCGGTGAGTACTAGCGAGGCGGGCTTGCCACTGACCGGGTGCAGCGGCTCGCCGAGGCTGTCGAGGCGCAAACCGCTTTCAGTGAGTAGCCCCACCCAGCTTTCCAGGGTGCGGAAATACCACGGCGCCGGGTCACGGAAGGCAGCATCGAAGCCGGCCCAGGAGCCTTGTCGCCAACCATCGGCGTAAAACGCATCACCGCAGGCGACATGCGGATGAAGCGTCTGGATTACCAGATGGCCGTCGCGCTTCAGCACCCGTGGCAGGCTCGCAATCAACTGGCCCAGTTCCTCTGCACCGAACAGCGAGAAATTGCACGCCACCAGGTCCACCTGGCGCGTGGGCGGCTGCTGGCTGAACGTGGCGTAGTCCAGGCACTGGTAGTCGCCCGCCGGGTCTGCCGCCCGTGCCGCGTCCACCAGGCTCGCGGTGGCGTCCACGCCCCAGGTGCGTATGCCCCAGCCATGCAGGGCCCGGCACAGCCAGCCTTCGCCGCAGCCAAGGTCGAGCACGTTGTGTGGACGGCAGGCGTCGATGGCGGCGAGCATGGCCCGGTCGGTGACCAGGCGGCGACTCTCGATCTGTGCCTCGCGCACGGCAGTGATCCAGGGTTCGGCATTGGTCTGCCAACTGGACAGGATCAGCGCTTCGGAATCGTCGTCGGTCATCGTCAGAGCCTCCCCGGGGTCAGGCCAGCAAGTCTTCGTAGAACGCCCCGTACGGCTTGCTCGGGTGGGCGATCTGGATTTCCAGGATCCACAGGCCTTCGCTGGGCTGCTCCGTGTAATCACCGAGGTCGCCGGCGCGGTAAATGGCGTGGGGGAAGTCGCTGACGCGGTGGCCCTTGATGTCCAGGTTGAGTTTCCAGCCCATGGCCTGGGCCTGTTCATTGGCGAAGTCATACAGCTCGACGCCGCTGCAGCCGGTTTCCCGCCAGTGACTTTCGACGCGCTGATAGAGGGTTTTCGCCGCGGCGGCGCAGGCGATCATCTCCGGGTCGTTGCCGACCGCGAAGGTGGCACCGGCGTCGCCTTCATGGCCTTTCCAGACGATGCCCATGTCGATGAAGAAAATGTCGTTCTCACCCAGCACCGGGTCGCCGTCGGAGCGCTGGTTGAACCCTTTGAGGGTGTTGGCGCCGAAGCGCACCAGCAGCGGGTGCCAGATGCGTTCCATGCCCAGTTCGCAGAGGATCTGCTTGCCCAGCTTGGTTGCTTCGGTCTCGGTCATGCCGGGACGTATCACCGCGGCGATGGCGTCCACGGCGTCCCAGGTCCGGGCCTGGGCGTATTTCATCAGGTCCAGCGCGTAGTTCGCGCCGGTGGCTTCCTTGGGGTACACGGCGGTGGTCATGGGGCTCTCTTCTATGAGGGGCTCTGGGGATGCTTCGCTGTAGAGGATTGTATATAGCGGTGGCGAATTGCAATAAATAGTTACATCGGCGTCGCTCCCACAGGGATCTTCAGTGTCCGTACAGGCCCACGAGGCTCATCCCACCCAACGCATGCCCCTGCAACGCTTTGAGCAACCCCTCCCGATCCAGGCCCTCGGGCAGGCTGCCGGGCGCCAGATCAGTGGCGATCAGCGTCAACGCATAGTGATGGGGATTGTCCCCGGCCGGCGGGCAGGGACCACGGTAGGCGGTATCGCCGCGAACGTTCCTGCCCAGGGTGAAACCTTCGCTGGCGCCTTCGACCAGTTGCCCCTTGGCCGGATCGATGTTGTAAGCGACCCAGTGTGACACCCCGAGCCCCTTGGCCCCGTCCGGATCGAACATCAGCAGGGCCACCGAGCGCGTCCCCTCGGGCAGGTTCGACCAGCTCACCTGCGGCGACATCTGCTGGCCCTTGCCGCAATTGGCGTCGGCACCGATCTGCGAAAGTGGAATGCGTCCGCCGTCATTGAACGCGGTGGAGTGGATCGACAGCGGCGCCGCATTCACGGCGCCGGTCAGTGCCAGCAGCGCGACCGCGCCCGCCAGCGAAGGGAATCTTCTGTTCACTGCGGTTCTCCTTCGAGCATCTCCGGGAACCGCAGTGTAGACGTCTTACTCGACGCCGGCGCGGGGCGTCGGCGGATTCACCGCGTGCTCGCCCATTTCCGGGACGGGCGGGTGCTCCAAGGCCGCGTGGCGCAGGTCGTCGGTCACCCGCAGCTCGGCACCGGTCGGCGAGAAGGTCGCCGACGGCACGAATGGCGCCGGGTTGGCTGGCACCGGGCGCTTGCCGCGACGCCACAGGAAGAAGCCGACCATGCTCAGGTTGATCAGGGCGAAAGACCAGAACAAGCCGTCCTGGCCGTAGCTGTTCATCGCCGGCGAAATCGCCAGCGGGCTCAGTGCCGAGCCCAGCGAGTTGATCAGCAGCATGCCCTGGATCATCGGCACCAGCGCTTCCACCGGTGCCCGGTCGGCGGCGTGGCTGACCGACACCGGATAGACGGCGAACACACCGCCACCGAGCAGGAACAGCATCGCCGGCAGCAGCACCGAAGTTGGCGGCAGCAGCAGGATGATTACCGACAGCACCACGCACAGCAGACCGAGGGCGATCAGCACGTCCTGGCGGTCCTTGCGGTCGGACCAGCGGCCCACCGGGTATTGCAGGAGCATGGCGCCGAGAATCACCCAGGCCATCATGTTGCCAACTTCGCCGACATCCAGGCCGATGCGCTGCAGGTACAGCGGCAGCAGGGTGTAGACCGCGGCGATGGCCACGCCGGAGCCGAAGCAGCCGACCAGGCCGGTGGGGGTGACGCTGAGCAACTGCCGCGGCCGCAGCGGCTCGACATGTTCCAGGATCGGCGAAACCCGCGGCAGGATCACGATCGGCAGCACCGATAGCGCCGCCAGCATGCCGGCGACCATGAAGGGCGCGTTGCCGCCCCAGCCAGCGATTTCGCCGAGGGCCGCCTGGCTGAGCACGCCGGCGCCATAGAAGGAAATCATGTACAGCGCCAGCAGACGGCCGCGGGCCTTGGTGTCGCCGGCCATCAGCAGCCAGCTCTCGATCACCAGAAACACGCCGACGGTGGCCCAGCCATTGATCAGGCGCAGCACCATCCAGCCCCAGGTGTCGACGAACAGGCCCTGGGCGAGGATGGTCACGGCGATCAGCGAGGCGAAGCTGCTGTAGGCGCGGATATGGCCGATGCGCAGGATCAGCCGGTCATTGAAGATCGCGCCCAGGGTCAGGCCGATGAAATAGGCCGAGGAGACGAAACCGATCATGGTGGCGGATTCGCCGGACTCGCCCAGGCGCAAGGTGGTCAGGGAAGACAGGAAACCGTTGCCCAGGGCCATGATGAACAGGCCGAGCAGGGGTGCCAGCGCCATCGCCAGCAAACGCGGAGACATACGTACCTCAATAGTGGGGTTGAATAGCCGTCAGACACCCTAGGTACGCGCGCGCATTCAGCCGGACCATTGCGGGCCGGTGCTGTTCATTGTTGGGGTTGTCGCTGCTCGATGCGGTGAGGCGAAAAAGGGCGCGGAATTCTACTGGGTTTCCGGGGTGCGCCAACAGATGGGGAGGGGTGCGGCGAAGCGTCGCAGCAGGAGCTGGCAAGCCAGCTCCTGCGAAACGGCGCAGATCAGGCGTTGGCGGCGACGCCACGGCCCTGGCGGGAAACCCGCAGCGCCACCAGGCCGCCGACCACGATCAGGCCCGCCAGCGAGTAAAGCGCCGCGTCGGTGGAGCCGGTCTGGTCCTTGATCCAGCCCACCAGGTACGGGCTGAGGAAGCCGGCCATCTGCCCGACCGAGTTGATGATCGCCAGGCCCGCCACGGCGGTGCCGGCGCTAAGCAGGGCAGTCGGCATCGGCCAGAACATCGGCAGGCCGGTGAGGGCGCCCATGGTGGCGATGCTCAGGCCGAGGATGGCGATCACCGGGCTGTGGGCGAAGTTGACCGCGATCAGCAGGCCGACGGCGCCCATCAGCATCGGTACCACGAGGTGCCAGCGGCGCTCGTTGCGCAGGTCCGCCGAGCGACCCACCAGGAGCATGAACACCCCGGCCAGCAGGTACGGGATCGCGCTCAGCCAGCCGATCAGCAGGGCGTCGGCGAAACCGAGGCTCTTGATGATCGACGGCAGCCAGAAGTTGATGGCGTAGACGCCGCTCTGGATGCAGAAGTAGACGAAGCCGAAGGTCCAGATCAGCGGATGGGTGAGCACCGAGAGCAGGCTGTCGCTGACAGTCTGCGGCTTGCTCGCCGCATCGGCGCGCAGGTCGGCGTCTACCGCCGCGCGTTGCGCCGGGCTCAGCCAGGCGGCCTTGGCGAAGCCGTCGCTGAGCAGGAACACCGCCATGCAGCCGAGCACTACTGTGGGCAGGCCCTGGATCAGGAACATCCACTGCCAGCCGGCGAGGCCGCCTTGCCCTGCGGCGAAGTGGTTGAGGATCCAGCCAGAGAATGGGCCGCCGAGCAAACCGGAAACCGGGATCGCCGACATGAACAGGGCCATGATGCGCCCGCGACGCTGGGCCGGGAACCACTGCGAGAGGTACAGCACGATGCCGGGGAAGAAACCGGCTTCGGCCGCGCCGGTGAACAGGCGCAGCACATAGAACTGGGTCGGCGTGGTGACGAACAACAGGCAGGTCGACAGCGTGCCCCAGGTAATCATCATCAGCGCGATCCAGCGTCGCGGGCCGAAGCGGTTCAGCGCCAGGTTGCTGGGCAGGCCGCAGAGCACGTAGCCGATGAAGAAGATCCCGGCCCCGAGGCCGTAGATGGTTTCGCTGAACTTCAGGGCGTCTAGCATCTGCAGCTTGGCGAAGCCAACGTTGACCCGGTCGAGGTAGTTGAACAGGTAGCAGACGAAGATGAACGGGATCAGCCGCAGGGTGATACGCCGGTACAGCGCATCGCGGTCGATGGCATGGCCTTGGTCAGGGGCAGGGCTGGATGACATGATTCTCTCTCTGTTGTTATGGTTGTGCGGCATCCCGCGTCGAGGCGGGCGCTGTTGAAAAGTCTCGGCGAGCGCGCGATGCCTGTCTTTGTGCCATTGCACGGCATTTTTGTCGTGCTGTTGTGCCATCGCCCAACCCGTAGACCCTCAAGGACCCCCCATGTTCGAGCTGGATCATGACCTGGCGCAGGATATCGTCGACCGGGCGATGGCCATTCTGCCTTTCAACGTCAACGTCATGGACAGCCAGGGCCTGATCCTCGGCAGCGGCGAGCGCCAGCGTATCAATACCCGGCACGAGGGCGCCCAACTGGTTCTGGCCAACGAGCGCATCGTCGAGATCGACGATGAGGCAGCCAAGTGCCTCAAGGGCGTACAGCCGGGGGTCAACCTGCCGTTGATGCTGGATGGCCGGCTTATCGGCGTGCTGGGTATCACCGGCGAGCCGCAGCAATTGCGTACCTATGCGGAGCTGGTGCGGATGACCGCCGAGATGCTCCTGGCCCAGCGTCACCTGCAAGTTGAGCAGCAATGGCGACGCCAGCGTTGTGACGACCTGCTGGCCTTGCTGCTGGGCGGCAGCGGCGACGCCCCGCGCCTGGTGGACGAGGCCCGGCAACTGGGCCTGAAGCCGCAATTGCCGCGAGTGCCGTGCCTGTTCGAGCTGGACGAGGGGCCCGGGGCGGAAGCCCTGTCGGTTTGGTTGATGCAGCGCTATCCGGACAGCTGGTGCGTGAGTCCGGCGCGGCAGTCGCTGCTCTGGTGTCGCCCGGCCGGGCTGGCCGTGGATGAAGGCAAGGCGCTGGACAAGATCGAGACTCAGGGCTGGCACGTGCAGCGTCTGGCGGTGGGCGGCGTGGCCGACGGCGTGGAGAGCTTGCGCCGTGGTTATCGGCGGGTGCGCGACCTGCTGGCCTACGGGCGCGAGGTGCTACCGGGCGAGCGCCTGCTGACCCTGGCGCGCTATCGACTGCCGGCGTTGCTCTGGCGGCATCGCCAGGACGATGCGCTGGATGAACTGCTGGAGCCGTTACAGCGGATTCGCGCCAAGGATGTCAGCGGCCAGTTGCTGGCGACCTTGCGCGCCTGGTGCAGCCATGACGGTCAGAGCCAGGCCTGTGCCGATGCCTTGGGTATTCATCGCAACAGTCTGAGATACCGGCTGGAGCGAGTGGGTGAGCTGAGCGGGGTGGATCCGCTGCGGCTGGAGGGGATGCTCAGCTTGTACCTGGGGTTGCAGTTGTTGCCTGCCGAATAGCCGGTGATCTCTCGGACCTTATTGCTGGCAAGCCAGCTTGCTCCCACAGGTACAGCATCGTTCTTGGGGGCAGTGGAGATCCTTGTGAGAGCTGGCTTGCCAGCGATGAGGCCCTCAGCCACACCACCTGAAATCGCATCTCCCCGTGCCCCCATTGTCCAACTGACCAAACAACCCACCCCCGATCTTGTGCACTGGCCAGAAGCCCGCCCTGCCGACAACTGGCAGCATGCAGGCATCTGCAACAGGAGCCTCACATGAAAATCGTCATCGCCCCCGACTCGTTCAAGGACAGCCTCAGCGCCGAGGGGGTGGCCGCGGCCATTGCCGGCGGGATCGCTGCCGTCCTGCCCCAGGCCGAGCTGGTGTGCTGCCCCATGGCCGACGGCGGCGAAGGCACCATGGACGCCATCGTCGCAGCCTGCCATGGCGAAGCCCGCAGCCTGCCGGTGCGCGGTCCGCTGGGACGTGAAGTCGTTGCACAGTGGGGCTGGCTCGGCGAATCCCGCACCGCGATCATCGAGATGGCCCAGGCCAGCGGCCTGCAACTGCTCGGCCTGGATGAGCGCGACGCCTGCCGCACCAGCAGCTACGGCACCGGCCAGCTGATCGGCGCGGCCCTGGACGCCGGCGCCGAGCGCATCATCCTGGCCATCGGCGGCAGCGCCACCAACGATGCCGGCAGCGGCATGCTCCGCGCACTTGGCCTGCGTACCTTTGACGCCCAGGGCGCGGAACTGGAGGAGGGCGGCCTGGCCCTGTGCAAGGTCGCCCGCGTCGATGCCAGTGGCCTCGATCCGCGTCTGGCCAGTGTGCGCCTGGAAGTGGCGGCGGATGTCGACAACCCGCTGTGCGGTGCGAATGGCGCCTCGGCGATCTTCGGACCGCAGAAGGGTGCGAGTCCCGAGCAAGTGGAACTGCTCGACCACGCCCTGGGGCATTTCGCCGATCATTGTGCGCAGGCCTTGGGCCGTGATGTTCGCGATTTCCCGGGCTGCGGCGCCGCCGGCGGCATGGGCTTCGCCGCCAAGGCGTTCCTCGACGCGCAGTTCCGTCCGGGGATCGAGGTGGTGGCCGAGCTGGCCGGGCTGGAAGCGGCGGTACAGGGCGCTGACCTGGTGATTACCGGCGAAGGACGTTTCGACGCCCAGACCCTGCGTGGCAAGACGCCATTCGGCGTGGCCAGGGTCGCCAAGCGCCATGGCGTGCCGGTGGTGGTGCTTGCCGGAACCTTGGGCGAGGGTTATCAGAAACTCTATGGCCATGGCATCGACGCTGCCTTCGCTATTGCCAGCGGCCCGATTACCCTGCAAGAGGCCTGCGCCAACGCCGCCGAACTGCTGGCGGCACGTGCCGGTGACATTTTGCGCCTCTGGCAGACCGCCAGGCGACGTTAAGCCTTGCGCGGCCCCTGTGGGAGCTGGCAAGCCAGCTTCCACAGGGGCCGCGTTGCCTCGAAGTCATTCGATCTGTCTGGCAAGCGTCGGCAGCTCCAGTTCGCCAAACGACGCAC
The DNA here is from genome assembly GCF_059379395.1 of Pseudomonas sp. Con_6. Classification (NCBI taxonomy): domain Bacteria; kingdom Pseudomonadati; phylum Pseudomonadota; class Gammaproteobacteria; order Pseudomonadales; family Pseudomonadaceae; genus Pseudomonas; species Pseudomonas sp. Con_6. The sequence continues at coordinate 3,434,461 of NZ_CM182011.1, forward strand.
TGGCGTCCACATAACGCAGCGCCGACTTCACATCCCGCCAGCCCACATGACTCATCAAGGCCTTGGTGTCCCAGCCGTTGCTGCTCGCCCAGGTCGCAAAGCCACGGCGCAACGAGTGCGCACTGTAGCTCTGCGCCGGCAGACCGGCACCGGTGAAGATCCGCCGCAGCAGGGCGATCAGGCTGCCGCTGTTCAGCGCCTCTTCGCCGAGATTGCCCCAGCGGTCCAGCTTGCGGAACACCGGCCCGCGGGCGATCCCGGCCACCGTGATCCACTCCACATAAGCCTGCACCGGGCACAGGCTCTTCAGCGCCGGCATGCGGTGGGTCACCCCGCGTCCATGACGGTCGCCCTTGCTTTGCGACAGGTACAGCTGCATGCCGCCACCGGCCTGGGCCTGGATATGCTCGACCCGCAGCCGCGCCAGTTCATCGCCGCGAAACCCACGCCAGAATCCGATCAGCAACAACGCCGCGTCCCGCCTGGCCCGTAGCAGATCGGGCAGGCACTGCTCGCGCTCGGCGACGGCGGCGCACTGCTCCAGATGCCCGATGGTGCGTTGCAGATGCTCCAGGGTCAGCGGCGCGGCCTGGCGTTCCTGCACCGGGTGCACGGCGCGGATGCCCTTGAGCATCTGCCGCACCAGCGGTGCCTTGGTCGGGTCGGGAAAGCCCTGGCTGACATGCCACTGGCCGAGGGCGGCCATGCGCTGGCGCAGGGTATTGATGGAGTGCTCGCCGGCGAAGTCCGCCAGGTAGCGGGCGATGCTGTCGGCGGTGGCGGGGAGGAAGCCGCCCCAGGTCACCTCGAAGTGCTCGATGGCGGCGCGGTAGCTGCGCCGCGTGTTGTAGCGGACGGCGGCCTGGAGGTAGTGATCGATCGTGCTCATGGGCGAGAGCGTACTCCTCGACGACGCGTCGCGACAGCCCGCGTTGGCGCAGCACAGGGGGCTTCAGCTCGGCGTGTCAGACGCGCATGATGTAGTACAAGGCGTAGTAGCACGGCACGATGTCTATCACGTTGCCCAGCCCTGTGTTGTAGATCTTGATCGGGTGACTGTGCAGGCCCTGCTCGTCCGTGTTGAAAGTAAAGTTGGAATCGGTCAGCTTCGAGTCGGTCAGCCCCTGCCCGCCACCTGATTCGGTCTCGAAGCCGCGATGGTCGACCGTCGAACTGTGGTGGTGTATGCCGTCCTGGCCCAGCACGGCTTCATGGTCATGGGGCGGTAACTGATCGACGCGCAGGTACAGCTTGCCACCGCCCGTGCTTCGCGGCGGATACATGCCGCTTGCCTCTGCTCCGACGACGAAACGCCCGGACAGGTCCGGCGTGCCGTTCTGGCCGTTGCACAGGGCCCAGCCCGCCGGGACCTGGTTGGCATCGCCATACCACAGGATGATCGTGCGCCGCGGCATGAAGCCGGGCGCGGGCGAGTAGAGCCTGACCTTGATCGATTGTGCGAGCTGGTCACCCGTCACCGCATGCACCGCAGTCAAGGTATAGATCGTGGTGCTTTCCAGTTGCACATCGACGTGGTCGCTGAAGCGTGGCACCGCGATCTTGCGGGCGTATCCGCTGTTGCTGATGCTGACGTAGCCGGCGTTCTCGACGGTGAAATCCAGGCGCGAGGTGCCGGGGGCGAGCGGGTTGTCGAAGTGGTCCGGGGTGGCGCTCAGGCTGATGCGCAGCGGATCGACCTTGAGGATCTCCACCGCGTAGTAGCCGTCGTTGTAGCCGGGAATGTTGCGGTAGCTGATGTAGGCATAGGTCAGTCCCGCCGGCAACTGGCTGTCGATGCCGGTAAGGTCGAAGGCGATGGTCGCCTGCTGCCCGGTGCCGAGCACGTTGCCGCCGCCGTTGGCCGATGGCTGCATGACCCAGTACGGCTCGCTGCCCTGGGTTTTCTTCACCACCGGTTCCCAGGCGTTGCCGAAGTCATTGCGGATGTTCAGCTCGATGCCGCTGGCCAGGGCCAGGGTGGTCAAGGCACCGGCCTCGTCGCCGTAGACCAGGGTCAGCTGGAACGCCGGTTGCTGCTCCCAGCTGGCGGCCCCGGGCACCAGCGGTTCCGGCAGCGGGTTGGTCAGGTACAGGCACAGCCCGGTGTCGGGCGTATTGGTATAGAGGGTGTTGCTGCCGGCCAGGCCGACCAGCAGGGCGAGGGTCTTCTTTTCCTTGCTCGGCGCATTCAGCACGTGCACCGTCAGGATCTGGTTCACGGGGTTCGACCCGCCCTTCAGCCCGGAGACGCCTTGCAGTTGCAGGCTCATGTTGCGCGTATTGGGTGTGGCGGCCAGGACCCGTTCCAGGGCGAAGGCCAGTTTCGTGCCCGAGCCGAAATTCACATCCTCGGTGGGCGCAAGCACGCAGTAGGTCTTGTTCAGATCCTTGAAGTACTTGTAGTCCCACGCCACGCTGCCCTGGGCCACCCATTCGATCGCCTCGATCTCCTCGTTGCTCAGCAAACCGTCGAAGAACACATACAGCGCCGATTGCCCTTGGGGCAGCTTGCCGTGGGCAGCGGGCGTGCCCTTGTGCAGCCAGCCATTGCCGCCGGAGAGGTTGTCCAGGCTGAGGATGATCTGGTTGAAGGTCGGCGAGGCGGTCAGGTAGACCGATGACGTGCCGTCGAAGTTGGTCCAGGAGCTCGCCTCGATAGGGACAGCGCCCTTGCGATCGAGCGCCGCCCGCGCGGCGCTCGACCTTGAGAACGCTGCAAGGCTCAAGGCAGGCACCTGGGAGCCTTGATGCGGTTTTCCGCCAAGCTTGCCGCGCTCCTGTAACTACCCGCAATGACTCAGCTCACTACTTCTGCGTCCACGGCGCATATTCCAGTGCCACCCGGCCGACCCCCTGCTTCTGCGGGTTCGCACCGATCCCCGTAACCTGGCTCAGGTCAAGCTTGCTGCAGGCTTCGTTGAGCCGGCCTTGCAGCGCGCCATCCAGCTTGAAATCCGCCGGTCGCGTGCTGTTCGGGCGCAGGTCCACCAGGCAGCCGAGGCCATTGGTCTGGAAGTGGATGACCGCGATCCCCACGCTGTCCACGCGCTCGGTGTCGAGCAGATGCTCGCGGAAGAAGCGTCGCTGCGCATTGCCGGTCTTCCAGCGATCGGCGCTCAGGTCGTTGAATACCACCTGCACCGGTGCGACCACCTCGAGCTGGCCGTCCTCGTTGTACAGGCCATCGGGCGCCGTAGGGTAGATGGCGCGCAGGCAGCGCTCCTCGATGAACCGGGCGAACGCCTTGGGCTCGGTCCGGGTCAGTTCGATGGGCAACTGCTTGTCGACGTCGGGGCGGGCCCTTTGTGCCTTGCAACTGGTGGCCCGACCCAGGCGGTTGACGGTAATGCGCAGGGCGGCCACGCCGACCATTTGCTCTTGCACATCGCTGGCGATGCTTCGATACAGCGCGGCCTGAAACTTCTCCTGGAATTGCACCCTGGCCTTCGGATCGACGTCGGGCGGGGAGTATTTCAGCGCGCAGCCCGAGATCAGGGCGAAACTCAGCAAAGCGAAGGGAAGGAACTTCGACACGACACATCCTTGTTCAAGCATTCGACAGGGCGCGCAGGATAGCAGGGCCAATAATACAAATGCATCCCATTCCCGCACACCCCGCAGTGCACTCAGTACTTCCAGTCCACCGCCACTTCCAGGCTGCGCGGCTCACCCACGTAGTACTGGGTATTGCTCTGGTGGATGAAGCGCGCATACACCTCGTCGGTCAGGTTGCGCAGGCGTGCACTGACCTTGGTGTGCTTGTCCAGGTCATGGCTCATGGACAGGCCATAAAGCGTGTACGACGGCACCCACATGCTGTTCGCCGTATCCGCGTACACCGATGCCACGTAGCGCGCATCGGCGCCCACCTGCCAGCCCGGCGCGATGTCGTAGGTCAGCCACAGGTTGGCGGTGCGCTCGGGAATGTTCACCGGCGTCTTGCCGGCACGGGAATACACCGTGCCGCCGATGTTCTCGTTGAACGCGTCGTACTCCGCCCGGACCCAGGCAAAGTTGCCGGACGCCAGTAGCTGCGGGGTGACCTTGAACGACGCCGCCAGCTCGATGCCGGTGGAGGTCTGCTGGCCGGCCTGCTCGGTGACGTTGGGCTGGGTCGAGGAGGGCACCGAGATGTTCTTGCGCACGATGCGGTAGGCCGCTGCCGTGGCAGTGCCGCGGCCCTCGAGGAAGTCCAGCTTGCTGCCCACTTCCACCTGGCGGCCACGGCTCAGGTCCAGATCACCGACCTGGCCGATCGAGGCGCTGGTGAGGGTGCCGCCCGGTGGTTCGGCCGAGGTGCTGTATTGGGTGTACAGGCTGACGCTGGAGGTCAGGTCGTAGACCAGGCCCAGGCGCCCGGTGAGGGCGTCCCAGCGTCGGTCGAGTCCGGTGCGCGCAACGTGGTCGACCACCTCGAAGTCGAGATGGTCGTAGCGCAGGGCGCTGACCAGGGCCAGGCGGTCGGTCAGGCGGGTACGGTTCTCGACGAAGGCCGAACGGGTGTCGGTGGTGGTACTGCGGCCCTTGGCGCGGGGTGCGTCCATGCCCGGGATATCGAGGAAATGCCGGGGCTCGAAACTGCCGGCAGCGACCGTGTCGAAGGCCCCTTTGGACAGCGGATAGTTGGTCTGCTGGTTGCGGTTGTAGTCCAGGCCGAAGGCCCAGTCGCTCGCGAGGCCGAAGATCTCGCCCAGGTGGGTCAGTTCGAGGCGGTTGCCATTCACTTCCTGGTCATGACGCTGGCGGTAGCCGCCGGAGCGCTGCACTGCGCTGTTGTCGGCGTTATAGCGGTACACCTCCAGATTGCGGTAATCGCGCTGGCCGTCGTAGTGGTAGAAGGTGTTGCGCAGTTGCGTGTCGTCGTTGACGCGATAGTCGGTGATCGAGCGCAGCCAGCGGGTGCGCTGCTCGTAGCGGCCGTCCTCGACGTTGTAGTTGTCGAAGCGCGTGTGCCTGTCGATATGCAGGGTGCCGGACAGCGGGCGCAGCACCGGGGTGCCCCAGTACGGACTGTCTTCCTTCTCTTCCAGGTACTCGATGGCCAGGGTGTGGGACAGCTGCTCGTTGATATCGCTGAGCAGGGAAAAGGCCAGGTTACCGGCGTTGTTCTCCTGGCGATCGATATAGCCGTTGCTGCCGGTGCGACTGTAGTCCAGGCGCGCGTAGTGACGGGGTCCGGGGCCGTCGTTGAGCTCCTGGTTCACGCCGATGGCGGTTTCCCAGGTGTCGTAGCGGCCGTAGCTGACCCGGCCTTCGAGGCTGTCGGCGTCGCGGCTGGCCAGTTTGGTGACCATGTTCAGGCTGCCGCCCACCGCGCCGCTGCCATTGAGGAAGGACGACGGGCCGCCAAGCAGTTCGACCCGGTCGTAGATCCATGCGCCCACCGGCCGCCCGGCAGCGCCGTACTGGACGTTGATGCCGTTGAACAATTGGGCGATCTGCGCGCCGTTGAAGCCGCGGTAGGCGACATAGCCGCCCCAGCCCGGTGGCGCCGAGGCGTTCACCCCGGGCAGGGCGTTGGCGGCGTCCTGGAAGTTGCGTGCGCCGATGCGCTCCATGGTCGCGCGGTCGGCGATGCTGACCGAGGCCGGGTTTTCCCGTGGGCTCAGGTGCAGGCGCGAGCCGCTGTCGAGCGGTTTGTCGAGGTCGAGGCGGGTGCCCTCGGTGGGTGTGTCGCTGGCGGCGCTCACGGTGCTGGCGGGCAGGGTGAGGCTGTCGTCCTGCGCCCAGGCGCAGGTAGTCGCGCTGCTGATCAGCAGCGCCAGGGTGGTCAGGCGAAACATGCAAGTGCTTCCTGGTCAGGATTCGATAGGCTCGCGACGGCCTGCCTCGGGCAAGGCAGGGCGGACGCGGCGATGTCAGATCACGGCGAGGACAGCGGGGGAGGCGCGGGGATTGAGGCGCGGCCATTGCTCGCGGGGCAAGGGCAGCAGGTGGCTGTGGCCGAGCAGCAGGGTCTCGGGCCAATAGCGCGGGAACAGGTGCCTGAAGTAATCGCCGGGCAGGGCGGCGTGACCGGCGTGGCCACAGCAGCAGTCGCCGCTTTGCACCTTGCTGCTGGTCTGGCCGTCGAGTTCGGGCATCGCCGCCTTCAGTTGGGCCAGCAGGGACTTGGGCAGACTCTGGATGCCGTGGAGGGTACAGAAACTGCCAAGGATCAGTGACTGATTGTCGACGGTGGGCGGACGCAAGGCACGGTCCAGCGGCGTGGCCAGCAGGTTGAACAACACTGCGAAGCCTGCGAGCAGGATGATGTGGGTGCGTAGGCGTGACAGCATGATGGCCCTTTGGTGAGGCGGGCATTCAGCCGGATTTTGTCTTTGTTTTCAAGGGCCTCATTGCAAGGGCTAGCGCGGAAGCACCAGGCTCACCACCAATCCTCTACCTTCGCGCTCCGCCAGCTCCAGCGTCCCGCCATGGGCACCGACGATGCTCGCCGCAATGCTCAACCCCAACCCATGCCCGCCACCACTGCGCGACGGATCGCACTGGTAGAAATGCTCGAACACCCGCTGCCGATGCTCCGGTGCAATCCCTGGCCCGCGATCGGCAACCCGGATCAGCACCTGCGAATCCTCATCGACCACCTCGATATCGACCGGCCCGGGCGCATGGCGCCGGGCGTTGTCCAGCAGGTTCTGCAAGCAGCGGCGCAAGCCTGCGGGATGGGCGGGCAGCGGTCGCGCGCTGCCGTGGATCCTGAGCGTGCCCCCCAGATCCTGGAAATCTGCCTGCAACCCCTGCAACAACGCATCGACCGCCACCGGTTCTCGCGCCTGCTCCAGTTCGCCGTTGCGCAGGAAGTCCAGGCTGGCGGAAACCATGTCTTCCATATGCCCGAGGTCGTCGCGAAACCGCTGGCGCAGCCCCTCGTCCGGCAGCAACTCGGCGCGCAGGCGCAGGCGGGTGATCGGCGTACGCAGGTCATGAGACACCGCAGCGAAGAAGCGCGTGCGCTCGGCGATGCTGTCGATCAGCCGGCGCTGCATGGCATTGAAGGCCTGCGCCGCCTGGCGCACTTCCAGCGGCCCCTCCAGGCTCAGCGGCGGGCGATGGATGTCGCGGCCCAGCGCTTGCGCCGCTTCGGCCATCTGTTTCAACGGCCGCAGAGCCAGACGTACCGCCAGCAAGGCCACCAGGACCACCGCGAGAATCCGCAACAGATAGATGCGCAGGATGTAGTCGAACACCAGCGAACTGATCGAGCCGCTGCTCCAGCCCTGGCTTTCCGTGGCCTGGAGGAACAGGGTATTGCCATCTGGCAGGTTGACCCCGACGCGGATGCGCACGCTGGCCTGGTCGCCGTCGAACAAAGTGGTCGGCCCCGCCGGCTGTTCGCCGCCACCCAACAGTTCCAGGCAATACAGATGCAGGTTGGCCGCCTCGCCGCTGCGTTCGCTGACCAATTGGCGCAGCAGGGTTTCATACATCGGATCGCTGTCGGACTGTTCCGGGGCCTGCTCAAGGCGTTGCCAGCGCGGCGACTCCAGGCTCTGCAACAAGGTGTCGACGTGCCCGGGATCCTGCTTCGCCACCTGCATCAGGTCGGCGATCCGCGCCGCCATCAGCCGCAGCGGAATCTCCAGCACCTGGGTCTGGCGCACTTCGTGCCAGATGCTGCTGGTCAGCAACTGCGAGGTGAGCATGCCGCCCACCAGGATCAATACCAGGCGCCCATGCAGCGAACGCGGCCAGAAACGCTTCATTCGCTGTGCACCGCGTCGACGGTGAGCATGTAGCCCTCGTTGCGCACGGTGCGGATCAACGCCGCGGCCTTCGGTGCATCGTCCAGGTGCTGGCGCAGGCGGCTGATGCACACGTCGATGCTGCGGTCGTAGGGCATGCGCTCGCGCTCGAACACCTGGCTGAGCAGGAAGTCCCGGCTCAGCGGCCGGTTCGGGTGCTGCAGCAGCAGGCGCAGCACCCGGTAGTCGGAGTTGCCCAGGCTAATCACCAGCCCGGCGGGGGAGCGCAACTGGCGGGTAGTGGTTTCCAGTTGCCAGCCGGCGAAGCGCAGGTGCCGCGCTTCGTCCATCCGCGCGCGCTCTGGAAAGCTGTGGGCGCGGCGCAGCACCACCTTGATCCGCGCCAGCAGCTCGCGCGGGTCGAAGGGCTTGCCCAGGTAGTCGTCGGCGCCCATCTCCAGGCCGACGATACGATCCACCAGGGTGCCGCGGGCGGTGAGCATGATCACCGGGATATTGCTGTGCACGCGCAGGTCGCGGCACAGGCTCAGGCCGTCCTCGCCGGGCAGCATCAGGTCGAGCACCACCAGGTCGACCAGCTGTTCGTCGAGGCGCCGGCGCATCTCCCGGCCATCCGCCGCCACCGAGGTCCGCAGGCCGGCTTCATCCAGGTAGGTGGAGAGCAACTGGCGGATCTCGGGATCGTCGTCGACGATCAGGATATGGTCGGGCTGGGACATGGAAATGCTTCTCAAGTTGAATTGGCGCACTTTACACCCGTCTGGGTGAGGCAAATGTAATGGAATGTGTTGGCGGGCGATGGACGGCCTGGCCATTACATTTCCAGCGAAAGTGCTATCAGACGGCTGGATAGAATCCGGGGATACAAATACGACTGATTTACTTTAAGGAATAGCCATGTCCAACCTCTCCCCCCAGCGCCTGCCGTCGACGCTGGCCCCGGCTTTCGGCCTGCTGGTCGGCGCCTGCGTCACCCCGGCCCATGCCGAGGCCCTCGATTTGCCGGCCACCCAGGTCAACGGTAAGCAGTCTTCGACCTACAAGGTCGATGAAGTCACCTCGGCGAAGATCACCACGCCACTGCTCGATGCGCCGCAATCCATCACCGTGGTGCCCAAGGCGGTACTGGAAGAGCAGAACGCCCAGAGCCTGCAGGACGTGCTGCGCAATGTGCCGGGCATCACCTTCATGTCCGGCGAGGGCAACCTGGGCTGGGGCGACCTGTTCTCCATCCGTGGTTTCGCCGCCGAACAGAGCCTGACCGTCGATGGTGTGCGCGACGCCGGCATGTCCAGCCGCAACGACACTTTCAACCTGGAGCAGGCCGAAGTGTTCAAGGGCACCGGTTCCGTGGAATCCGGGGTCTCGGCGGTGGGCGGCAGCGTCAACCTGGTGAGCAAGCGCGCCCACCTTGGCGACGCCGGGCAGCTGTCCGCCGGTATCGGCACCGACAACTACAAGCGGCTGACCGCCGACATCAACCGCCAGCTCAACGAGACCACGGCGGCGCGAATCAATCTGATGAAGCACTACAACGCGGTCTCCGAGCGCGATGAAGTGGACTACGACCGCTGGGGCATCGCCACCTCGTTCGGCTTCGGCCTGGGCACCGACACTCGCCTGTGGCTCGATGCCTTCTACCAGAAGGACAAGAACACCCCGGACGGCGGCGTACCGATCCAGCGCGGCACCCATGGCGACCGCATGCCGGGGGTGTCCCGCGATGCCTGGTACGGCGACTCCAGCCTGTACACCCAGCGCAGCGAAACCCGCTCCCTGACCGGCCTGATCGAGCACGATTTCAATGATGACGTGACCCTGCGCAACCAGCTGCGCTGGCAGCAGACCGACAACTGGGCGGTGCTGTCCCCGGCGCGTTTCATCGCAGCCAATGCCGACGGCAGCCGCACCTGCACCGACACCCGCTGCGCCAGCCTGGGCTATGTCGGCCTCGGCCCGTTGAGTTCGATCAACGGCATCAACGCCTACACCCAGTACGCCAATAGCAACGGCACCGGCTACGGCATCCTGCGCGGCAGCGACTTCGGCCTGTCCAAGCGCTACGAGATCTTCGACAACCAGACCGACCTGCGCTTCAACCTCGACACCGGCGGCATCCACCATGAGGCGGTTACCGGCGTCGAGGTCTACCGCGAAAGCTACGGCGGCCTGCACAAGACCATGGACATACCGGACGGTTCGATGTTCTTCGACCTGTCCGATCCATCCCATCACTTCGCCTCGGTGTCCACCGACAAGGGCTACGGCGACCCGCGCAGCGTGGTGAAGAATGCGGCGGTCTATGCCTCCGACACCCTGACCCTCGACCCGCAATGGCAATTGCTGCTGGCCCTGCGTTATGACCGCTGGCAGGCCGACAGCGAGCGATCCACCGGCAACAGCAGCAGTCGCGACGACGCTATCGGCGGTCGCGCCGGTATCGTCTACAAGCCATTGCCCAACGGCAGCGTCTACCTGTCCTACAGCGAGGCGGCGCAGCCCTCGGCCATTGGCGCCACCACCAACAACCAGATCTACGGCGCGGCCAGCACCGAGGACTATAAGCCGGCCAAGTCCAAGACCTACGAACTGGGCACCAAGTGGGAACTGTTCGACGAGCGGCTGAACCTGAATGCCGCGATCTTCCGCACCGAGCTGGAAGACAGCTGGGAATACAGCGAGGGCGAGACCTCTCCGGTGCGCGCGCTGCCGGCCAAGCGCGTCGACGGTATCGAACTGGGCCTGCAGGGCAATATCACCGACCGCTGGTCGGCCTACGCTGGCTTCTCGGCGATGAAGAGCCGCCAGACCAAGGGCGCCAACAAGGGCGAGGAAGCCAAGAACGTTCCCGACCTGACCGCCAACCTGTGGACCAGCTACCAGCTCACTGACAACCTGGGCCTGAGCTACGGCGCCGACTACGTGGGCCGTCGCCGCTACAGCGACAACAAGTACGTCGGCGGGTTGAACAACAACAGTGCCTACGCTTCCGGGCCCTCGGGCGTGTACACGATCTATACCCGCGACCACGAGAAGGCGCCGTCCTACTGGCTGCACAGCATTGCCGCCCGCTACAAGGTGGACAGCCAGACCACGGTCAACCTCAACGTCAGCAACCTCTTCAACAAGTTCTACTACAGCCGCGTCGGCGCTTCCCTGGACGGCTTCCAGCTGTACGGCGTGCCCGGTGCCGGCCGCACCCTGACCGCCAGCGTGGACTACCGCTTCTGATGCTGATCGAAATCGACCGCCTGTTCAGCGCCGCGGAGCTGGACGACCTGCGCCGGCAACTGCTGGCGCAACCCTGGATCGATGGCAAGGCCACGGCGGGCGTGCAGTCCGCCCTGGCCAAGCGCAATCGCCAACTGGACGAGGACAACCCCCTGGCCCGGCAACTGGGCGAGTTGATCCTGCGCCGGCTTTCCGACAACCCGCTGTTCATGTCGGCGGCGCTGCCCAAGCGCATCTATCCGCCGTTGTTCAACCGCTATGGCGAGGGCGAGGGCTTCGGCTTCCACGTCGACAACGCCATCCGGGGGATCAAGGGCGTGCGTGAACGGGTGCGTACCGACCTCTCGGCGACCCTGTTCCTGGCCGAGCCGGACAGCTACGACGGAGGCGAACTGCTGATCCGCGACACCTTCGGCGAGCGCAGCGTCAAGCTGCCGGCCGGGCACCTGGTGCTGTACCCGGGCAGCAGCCTGCACCGGGTCGAACCGGTGACCCGTGGCGAGCGGCTGGCGGCGTTCTTCTGGATCGAGAGCCTGGTGCGTGAGGACAGCCAGCGCAGCTTGCTGCTGGACATGGATGTGGCGATCCAGCGCCTGACCGGGCAGGGCGCCGACCAAGGTTCGTTGCTGGAGCTGACCGGGGTCTACCACAACCTGCTGCGCCGCTGGGGCGATAGCTGAGCCCTCAAAAACCATTGATCGAAGGTATATCCGTGAAACGTCAACTAGCGTCATTGCTTCTCCTGCTCGGCCTCTGCCTCGGCCAGTCGGCCATGGCCATCGAGGTCACCGACGTCCTCGGCCGCAAGGTCGAGATCGACCACTCGCCACAACGCATCGTCCTCGGCGAAGGCCGGCTGTTCTTCGCCCTGGCCTTGCTCGACCGCGACAACCCGTTCCAGCGGGTGGTCGGCTGGCAGAACGATATGCGCCTGCTTGACCCGCATACCTATGAGGTCTACGCGCAGAAATACCCGGGCATCGCCAAGCTGCCGCTGATTGGCCAGGCTTCGGAGCAGAGCGTCAGCGCCGAGCAGATCCTGGCCCTTAAACCGGACCTCGCGGTCTTCAGCATCGCCGGCGAAGGCCCGACCCAGCACAGTCCGGTCGCCGACCTGCTGGCCAAGGCCGGGGTGCCGGTGCTGTTCATCGACTTTCGTGTGCACCCGATCCGCAATACCCGGGTCAGCCTGGAAGCTATCGGCCGGTTGCTCGGCCGCGAGCAGCAGGCGCAGGAATACCTGGGCTTCTACGACCGCCATCTCAAGGCGGTGACCGATCGCGTCGCCACTCTCGACGACAGCCAGCGCCCCAAGGTCTTCCTCGAACTGCTGGCGGGTGTCTGGCAGGCGCCAGGACATACCACCGGCAAGAGCGGACTGGGTAGCCTGGTGACGGCGGTTGGCGGCCACAACATCGCCGCTGACGTGGTGCCAGGAGCGCTGGGGGATGTCAGCGTCGAGTATGTGCTCAAGGCCGATCCCGACGTTTACATCGCCACCGGCAACCGTGCCCCGGGCGTACTGCTGGGTGCCGGGGTGCCACTGGATACCGCGCGGCAGAGCCTGGAAAAGATCACCGCGCGCCCGGAATTCGCGCCGCTGCGGCCGATCCAGGCGGGCCAGGCCCATGGCTTGTGGCATGACTTCTACAACTCGCCGTTCAATATCCTCGCGGTGGAAGCCATGGCCCGCTGGATCCACCCGCAACTGTTCGTCGACCTGGATCCGGCGCGCACCTTGGGCGAGATCAACGGCATGCTCAAGGTCGGCCTGGACGGCCAGTATTGGATCGACGCCAAGTGACGGTATTGATGGAGCAGGGCGCCACGCTGGCCGCGTGGCGCTACAAACGGCTGCTGTGGCGGCGCACCCTGCTGGTCTTAGGACTGGCCGGGGTGCTCGGCCTCTCGGTACTCGGCGATCTGGCCAGTGGCGCCTCAGGCATGAGCCTGGGGCGTCTGCTTTCCGGGCTGTTCGATCCGGCCGCGTTGAGCGCCACCGAACAGGTGATCATCTGGAACGTGCGCCTGCCATACGCGCTGATGGCAGTGCTGGTAGGGGCCGCCCTGGCTCTGGCGGGCGCCGAGATGCAGGCGATCCTCGACAACCCGCTGGCCAGTCCCTTCACCCTCGGCGTGTCCTCGTCGGCGGCGCTTGGGGCGTCGCTGGCCATCGCTTACCCGCTGGGCGTGGCCTGGCTGGAGCCGGGGGTGCAGATTCCGTTGATGGCCTTCGTCTTCGCCTGCCTCTCGGTGCTGCTGTTGCAGTCCATGGCCAGGTTGCGCGGGGCCGGGGTGGAAAGCCTGGTGCTGTTCGGCATTGCCCTGGTGTTCAGTTGCAACGCCCTGGTGTCCTTGTTGCAACTGCTGGCCACCGAGGACGTGCTGCAGCAACTGGTGTTCTGGACCCTGGGCAGCCTGGCCCGGGCCAACTGGCAGAAGCTGGGCATGCTTGCCTTGGTGGTGGCGGTGGTCTTGCCGTTTTCCCTGCGCGCGGCACCGGCCCTGACCCTGCTGCGCATGGGCGAGGAGCGGGCACGCAGCTTTGGCGTGGACACCCGGCGCCTGCGAGTGGCTTCGCTGTTGCGCATCAGCCTGCTTTCGGCCACGGCGGTGGCTTTCGTCGGCACCATTGGCTTCATCGGCCTGGTCGGCCCGCATATCGCCCGCCTGCTGGTAGGGGAGGACCAGCGCTTCCTGTTGCCGGCCAGTGCCCTGGTCGGGGCCTTGCTGCTGTCGCTGTCGTCGATCGCCAGCAAGCTGATCCTGCCCGGGGTGATCGTGCCGGTGGGCATCGTCACCGCGCTGGTGGGTGTGCCGATTTTCGTGGTGCTGGTGTTCCGGCGGGGGAGAAGGTTGTGAGCCTGCTGATCAATGAGGTATCGGTGAGCTATGGCGCGCGGCGCATCCTCCAGGGTGTGAGCCTGCCGGCCTTGCCAGCGGGTAGCCTGGTGGCGCTGGTGGGGCCGAACGGTGCCGGCAAGTCCACCTTGCTTCGTGCCCTGGCCGGGCTGGAGCGTATGACCGGCGCGCTGGGGCTGGATGGCGTGGATGTGACACGGCTGGGCTTCGCCGAGCGCTCGCGGCGCTTGGCCTACATGCCTCAGCAACTGCCACCGGGGATTGCCCTCGGGGTGCTGGAAAGTATCGTCGCGGCGTTGCGGGTCGGTGGTGGCGAGGATCTGCTCGGCACCGCGTTCATGGCGTTGCGGCGCCTGGGAATCGAGCATTTGGCGGAGCAGTCGCTGGACAGCCTGTCCGGCGGCCAGCGCCAGTTGGTGGCGCTGGCCCAGTTGCTGGCACGGGATCCGTCGGTGCTGTTGCTCGACGAGCCCACCAGCGCGCTGGACCTGCATTACCAGTTGCGGGTGATGGATGCAGTGCGCGAGCGGGTGGTGTCACGCAAGTTGCTGGCCGTGGCGGTGCTGCACGATATCAACCTGGCGGCGAGTCATGCCGACTGGCTGGTGGTGTTGCACAAGGGCCGGGTGGTGGCCAGCGGGGCGCCGGAGGAAGTGCTGACGCCGGGGTTGCTGGCCGAGGTGTATGGGGTGCAAGCGCGGGTCGAACGTTGTTCGCGGGACAGGCTGCAGGTACTGGTGGATCGGGCCTTGCGAGGCTGAACACTGTCCCCTGTGGGAGCGGGTTCACCCGCGATTACGGTGGTGAATTCACTACTGCAATCGCGGGTGAACCCGCTCCCACAAGGTCGGCGGAGTGCTTTGAAACTACACCTTGAACTGCGCCACCATCCCGTTCAGCTCGACCGCCAGCCGCGACAGGTCCTGCGCCGCCGCACTGGTCTGGTTGGCCCCCGCCGAGGTCTGCATCGACAGATCCCTGATGTTCACCAGGTTGCGATCCACCTCGCGGGCCACTTGCGCCTGCTGTTCCGAGGCACTGGCGATCACCAGGTTGCGCTGGTTGATCGAGGCGATGGCTTCGGCGATCACCTCCAGTGCCTCGCCAGCGGCCCGGGCCACATCGAGGGTACCGGTGGCGTGCCCCTTGCTGCTCTGCATGGCTTCCACGGCGCGGCCGGTGCCGGTCTGGATTTCGGCGACGATCTGCTCGATCTCGCCGGTGGACTCCTGGGTCCGGTGGGCCAGGGCCCGCACCTCATCGGCAACCACAGCGAATCCGCGGCCCGCTTCACCGGCCCGTGCCGCCTCGATGGCGGCGTTCAGGGCCAGCAGGTTGGTCTGGCCGGCAATCGCGCCGATCACGTCCATGACCCGGCTGATCTCGTTGGCGCTGGCTGCCAGTTTCTCGATATCGCCGGCAGTGCCGGTGACTTCGCCCACCAGCAGCTGGATCGACTGCAGCGCCTGGTTGACCTGGTCACGGCCATCGCGGGTGGTCTGGTCGGCTCCCTTGGAGGCGTCGGCGGTGCTCACTGCGTTATTGGCCACTTCTTCCACGGCGGCGGTCATCTGGTTGACCGCAGTGGCGGCCTGTTCGATTTCCGCGCTCTGCTGCTGAAGGCCGCGACTGGTGTCTTCGGTCACAGAATGGAGTTCTTCCGAGGCCGAGGCCAACTGGTCCGAGGAGGCGCTGATCCGCGCCAGGGTCGAGCGCAGGCTGGCTTGCATACGATCCAGGGCGCCGAGCAGCAAGGCCGGTTCGTCCTGGCCTTCGGCACGAATCTCGCGGGTCAGGTCGCCGGTGGCAACGCGCTCGGCCACCGCCACGGCATCGGCCAACGGCACGACGATACTGCGGGTGAGCAGGGTAGCGATGGCCACCAGGGCTGCCATGATCAGCACCAGGGTACAGGTGATCAGCAGGAAGGATTCCGCCGAGGCCTCGGCACTGCGTTGCGCCGCGTTTTCCGCGCCGTCGACGTTGTACTTGACCAGGTCGCGCAGCGCCGCCTGCATGGCGTCGGTGGCATCCCCCAGGGGACCGTTGATCAACTGTCGGGCGTTATCGAGGCGGTTGTTCAGCACCGCGTCGGTGACGTCGCTCTGAATGGCGGTGTAACGCTGCTGCGCGCTGATGAAGGCGTTGAACAGCCTGCGATCCTTCTCTTCGAAGATGGTTTTCTCGTAGGTGTCCAGCGGGCCTTTCAAGCTTTCGTTCAGTTGCTCGGCGCGCTTGAGGGTGGCTGCGCGGGTCTGCGGCTGATCTTCAAGCAGGCTGCGCATGGTGATGGCCCGTACCCGGTTGAGGTCGGTACCGACCTGGCCCAGGGACACCACGGAGGGCAGCCAGGTCACCCGCACCTCGGTGGAGGCATTGTCCATCTGCCGGGTCTCGTACAGCGAAACCAGGCCGAGGGCCAGGACCAGAAGGCCGAGCAGGGTGAACATGCTGGCGGCCCGTTTGCCGATTTTCATTTGCCGGAACTGCATGGGTACTCCTTGGGGAAAAAGCTGGCAGTCAGAGAGGGACCGCCCGGTCACACAACGTCGTACCCCTAGGCAATGGGTCGATGCGTTTGTGCCTTTCTTCGATGATGTCAGTTAGACATCGTTCCCCAAGATTACCCCGTAACAATGAATAGATGTTTCAAATCAGTGATTCGATTCAGCCCCTTACGCCAGAGCCCTAGCGTTATCCCCTAGGGCTTGGCGGCACGTCTCAGGCCAGGCGCTCGAAACGATACGGCGCCGGGTCGATGATCGGGGTTTCCCCGGATACCAGATCCGCCGCCAGATGGCCCGCTGCCGGCGAGGTGCCAAAGCCGTGACCGGAGAAACCGGTGGCCAGGGTCAGGCCGGGCAGGGCAGCGACCGGGCCGATCACCGGGTTGGAATCCGGCGTCACATCGATGGTGCCGGCCCAGGCCTGGGCGATTTCCGCCTTTTCGAACACCGGCCAGGCCGCGCGCAGGTTGCGCAGGGCGTCGCCGTTGAGGGTGGTGTTGGCCGCAGGATCGGTGACCCGGACCTTTTCGAACGGGCTGACGGCGTCGGATTTCCAGCGACGGGCCAGTGACAGGTCGTCGAGGAAGTACTTGCCGAGGGAAATCTTCAGAAAGTCACGCTGCGCCTTGAGCTGTGGCAGGTAGCGGCGGCCGAGCAACAGGTGGTCCAGGGTCAGGAAGGCGTCCAGCTTGCCGCGCTGAGTGATGATGAAACCGCCGTCCTTGTGCTTGCGGAAGGAGAAGTCCGGCGCGCCGACGGCGGTCTCGGTCGGGCCTTCCATGGGCTGGGTGCGCAGTACCGAGCACACCAGCGGCAGGGTCGGCAGGTCGATACCGTGGTTGCCGAGGAAGCGCCGCGACCACAGGCCGCCGGCCAGCAGCACCTGCTCGCAACGGATTTCGCCGCGCTCGGTGACCACGCCGCTGACCCGTCCGCCGCTGGTCTGCAGGGTACGTACCGCGCAGTTCTCGATGATCACCGCACCCAATGCCATCGCCTTTCTGGCAATGGCGCTGGATGCCTGGGTCGGCTCGGCACGAGCATCGGACGGGGTGTAGATCCCGCCTTTCCAGTCACCCTTGCCGCCAGGCACCTTGTCGGCGATTTCCCGCGCGCTGAGCAGGCGGGTATCGAGGTTCAGGTGCTCGACGCTCTTCAGCCAGCTGGCATGCATGTTCATCTGCGCTTCATTGCGCGCGATGAACATGATCCCGGCCTGGCGGTAACCGACGTCCGCACCGACCCGCTCCGGCATCTGCGCCCACAGGCGGTCCGCCGCCAGGGCCAGCGGAATGTCGTCGGCGTGGCGGCTGGTCTTGCGCACCCAGCCAAGGTTGCGCGACGACTGCTCGCCGGCGATGCGGCCCTTTTCCAGGACCACTACCGGGATATTGCGCTCGGCAAGGGTCAGGGCAGCGGTAAGGCCGATGATGCCGCCGCCGATGATCACCACGGTGGTCGCGGGCGGCAGCTGTTGCTGGGTCTGTACGGGGTCGATGGTGGGCGACATGGGGAACTCTGCGTGGCGGGTCAGCGGGTCACTGGCCGAGGTTGATGTAGACGGCTTCGGCTTTCGAGGCGCCGCGGTAGGCGGTGACTTCCAGCTCGACCTTGTAGACCGTGGAGCCCAGCGGCGGGCAGGTCACGGTGCTGGCTGGGTCGATACCGCGGAACTTGCCGCCGATGAAGTCCATTACCTTCGGCACGTCGGCCGGGTCCTGGATGAACACGCGGGAGCAGACCACGTCGGCCAGGCTGGCATCGACGGCGGCCAAGGCGCGTTCGATGTTGGCGAACACCTGTTCGGCCTGTTCGATGACGTCTTCCGGGATTTCCTTGGTGTCCGGGTTGCGCCCGGCGGTGTTGGACACGTAGATCCAGTTGTCGACCACCACCAGCCGCGAGTAGCTGGCCTTTTCTTCGAAGATGGAGCCGCTTTTCACCTTGACGATCTGGGTCATGGGTAATACCTCGTTTGTCTGTTTGAGTCATGCGGCGCGCCGAGCGCCGCAACAAGAAGCGGATCAGCTGAGGACTGGGGTGTCCCACAGGTTGAGCTTGACGCCGATGCCCAGCTCGACGGCCTTGCGGTACACCACGGTGCCCCAGGCCAGGTCTTCCACCGGCATGCCGCCGACCGACATCAGGATGATTTCCTCGTCGTTCAGGCGACCCGGCGCGTCGCCGGCGATGATCTTGCCGATGTCTTCCACCTGTTCGGCCTGGAGCTTGCCTTCGGCGATCATGTCCATGTAGCGCACGCCCACCAGCGGCACGTAGTTGTGCGCAGGCTTTGGCAGTTCCTCGTACCAGGCCTGGTACAGGCCGGTGTTGTCGACCACCTTGCGGATATCGTGCTGCTCCATGCCTTCACAGATGCTGCACGGGGCCGGCATGGCCAGGAAGGCGCCGGGCTTGACCCATTCGCGGCGGACCAGCGGGTACTTGCTCGGATCGCCCACTTCACCGGTGCTGCAGTAGGTGACCAGGTCGGAGTCACGCACGACCTCTTCCAGGCTGTCGACGATCTTGATGGTGGTGATCTGCGGGTAGGTTTCCTTGACCCAGGCGACGAAGCTGTCGAGGCTGCGCTGGCCACGGCCCTTGATCTTGATGGTGTCCACCTGCGGGCAGGCGGCCATGAACGCGGCGACGGTGGTCTTGCCCATCACGCCCGGGCCGAGCAGGCCGATGACTTTCGAATCCTTGCGCGCCAGGTGGCGGGCGCCGACACCCGGGATCGCCCCGGTGCGGTAGGCCGAGAGCAGGTTGGCCGACATGTAGGCCAGCGGCGCGCCACTGTCGGCGTCGTTGAGGGTGAACATCAGGATCGAGCGCGGCAGGCCTTTTTCGCGGTTGGCGATGTTGGAGCCGTACCACTTGCAGCCGGAGGTGCGGAAGTTGCCGCCCAGGTAGGCCGGCATGGCCATCATGCGGCGGTCGGCGGTGGGCTTGGGCATGTGCGGGAACGGCGAGTTCTCCGGGAAGGTGATCATCGCGCCGTGGGAATCGTTGTTCGGCCCGGCCATGCGGTAGTCGCCCTGGTAAAGCAGTCCGAACATTTCCTCCATGGTGTCGACGCAGGCCGGCATGTCGGTGACGCCAGCGCGGATCATGTCCTGCTCGGAAAGGTAGATGAAGTCGATTTTGGTAGTCATGGCGGTCTCGCGATGCGCCTGGGGGCGCATTGAATGGCGTTGTGTTTGTTGTCGACGAGGACGGGCTGAGGTCTCTGCAACGCTGCTTGCGCAAACGTTCAGCGGGACTGGGGAGCAGTTTTACTAACGAGCGGTAGGCTGTCTTGAGCGTGCGCGCCATGGGGTTTGACTGTGCGTGACATGGTGGGTGTGGCTTATGGCCATTATCGGGTACCATTCGCGCCGGCGGCGGACCAAGGCCGCTCGCCAGGAAGCACCATTACCAACAGGAAGTTTTTGCATGAAGAAGGCTTATCTGGCTGGCTTGGCATTGATGCTGGGCAGCAGCGTTGCAGTCGCAGAATTGCCGGTACGGGACCCGGCGACTGTCTGTCCCTACCTGGAGCAGGAAGGGTTGATGGCAGGAGAGTGGAAGGTCACCGGCCCCACGGAAGGGTTCTGCCAGAGTTCGATCAAGTACACCGACAAGGTTCGTCAGATCGACCCGGTCTATTACATCGCCCGGGGCGACGCCCAGCAGGCTCACATCCTCAGTGTCGTGGCGAACATAACGGGTGACAACGCGCATTCCGCACCGATCCTCTTCCTGCGCCAGGCCGCGCATACGCTCAGCAAGAGGGTGACCGGCAAGCGCTTGCCAGGGAATATCAGTGAGTCCATCGGCTCGCAGAAAGGTGGCGCGACGGCGACGGTGGAGGGGGTCAACGTCAGGGTCGTGCGTACCGAACGCGCCGATGGCGGCTTCGACATGGCTGTGCATTTCGAATAGGGTTTGCGATCACTGGCCGATTCGCTTGCGAATCGGCTTTCGGAGCGTGTATTGACCGACATCCCGTTCCCCCGGTTCTGGCAAGGGCAGCTCTGGCTGGGCACCGACCACTGCCTGATCTCCGGCTATGCCGGGCAGACCGGCAGTCACTCCCACTATCCCCACCAGGTGCTGATTGCCCGGACCGGGGAGGTCGAAGCCATCATCGACGGCAAGGCCGAGCGCGGTCCGCTGCTGTTGATCGAGTCGGGCCAGGATCACGCCATCCTGACCGGCGAGCAGTCCCTGCTCAGCCTCTATGCCGAACCACTGGCGTTCGAACTGCCCATGCTGCGCGAGGTATGTGCGGGTTGTAGAGCGGAGGCCGAACATTTGATCGCCGCTTTGTCGCACCTGCCGCGTCGCGCCCTGCAACCCCGACTGGCCAAGGCGGTCCGGCGCATCCGCCAGCTCGATGCCGATGCTTTACCGGCAGCCGAACTCGCGAGTGCAGCGGCTTTGTCCCTCAGCCAGCTGGAGCGCCTGTTCAGCGGCGAGCTGGGCGTCTCCGTGCGTCGCCTGGTGCTGTGGCAACGCCTGCGCCTTGCCCTGCAACTGGCGCTGTCCGGCCACAGCCTGACCAGCGCCGCCGCCACGGCAGGCTTCGCCGATTCCGCCCATCTCTCCCGCACTATCCGCCGTCACTTCGGCATTCGTGGTGACCACACCTTGCGCCATCTACAGCTGCGCGTGATCGGCTAGGGCATCGCGCAAGCCCGGTGGCAGCACGGCCGGCGGATGGCTGGTCTGGGGCCCGACGAAGGGTTGCAGCAACTGCTCGGTGTAGGCCACTGGATAGTCAGGGCAATCACCGATGCCCAGGTCGTCATCGGCCAGTTCGTAGCCCGGAAGGTGCAGCGCCGTGCCCAGCAGCCGGTCCCAGCCACTGAAGAACAGGGCGAAATTCACGTCGCCGTTGCTGCCGTACTTCAGGTGATGCAGGCGATGTACGGGGGCCCAGGCGAACACATGGCGCAGCGCGCCCAGGCGCATGTCGACGTTGCTGTGCTGCAACAGCAACTGGATGGAAATGGCGAAGGCAAGCAGCGCCGTGGTTTCCTGCGGCAGTCCGCACAAGAGCAGGGGCAGGGTGCCGCCGAGGGCTTCGAGCAGTTGGTGCAGCGGGTGCTTCATCAGGCCGTTGAAGCCGTAGAGGCGGGTGACGCTGTGGTGCACGGCATGCAGGCGCCAGAGCAGGGCGCTGCGATGGCTGCCGTAGTGCACCAGGGTGATGCCAAGGTCGGCGATGGGGATGACCAGCAGCAGTTGCCCGGCCAGCGGCCAGTGGCTGGGCCAGATGCCGAGGTTCGGCAGGAAGGGCGCGACCAGGGGAAGGGCGGTGACGCTGAGGATGTTCAGGGATTCGTTGACGCTGGCGTGCAGGACGTCGCGGGGGGTGTCCTTTTGTGGCTGGTTCCAGAAGGGGCGATAGGGCCACAGGCGCTCGCAGGCGGCGCTGACCGCGATGGCCGCCAGCAGCAGCGGCAACAGCCAGGCGAAGCTTGCGCCGAGGCTGGCCAGGGTTGTTGCCGTGCCGATGAAACCGAAGAAAAACAGAGGACCGTACAGGCTGCGCATTTCGCTGCTCCATGAATATTGGAGCGCTGAGTGTCGGTCTGTCCCCGTAGTACGCGCTTGAACGAACAGCGCAATTGCCTGGGTTTACTCGGACCCTGTGGGCGGTTTACCCGCGATTGCAATAGTGAATTCACCACCGCAATCGCGGGTGAACCCGCTCCCACACGGTCCCTGCTAAATCAGTCAGAGCTGTACTCGGCGCAGTTTGCCGGTCAAAGGCAGGACACCGCCCTCTGGCAGGGGCAACAACCGCCCCGACAACCCCATGCCTTCACTGACCACCACCCCACCCGGCACCAGGCACAGGTTGGACGGCGTATCCAGGTCACGGGCCAGCACGCGCACCTGGGCGGTTTGCAGATTGCATTCCAGCAAACGCCCGCTGAAGCGGGTAAACCCGCCATGCCGCGGCTCGCCGTTCCACTCGGCGGTCAGCGGCTGTTGCAGGCTCTCGCAGAGCTCCAGCACCAGCACCTGCCCCTGCGGACCCAGGGCCAGCCCGGTGGGCAGTTGCAGCCCTGCGATCACGCATTCGATCTTGCCGCTGCCCGGCCAGACGCGGATCACCTGGCCGGCCTTGTCAGCAAAATCCACGCCCTTGCGACCCGGTTCGCCATGCAGCTCACCGGAGAACAGGCTGATCAGCACGGCATCCGTCGCCGGCTCGTACACCAGGGTAACGGGCACCGCTTCCTGGCCCTGGTCCAGGTCCGGCAGTTCCACCAGCACCTGCTCCTCCTGGCCCGGGCGCAATTCCACCAGCTGGTTGGTATCCGGCTTGACCGCCAGCCAGCTGCGCCGGGTCGGGTGGTAGCACAGGGCATTGAGATTGCCCTGACTGTGGCACACCGGCTCGGGCGGGCTGTATTGCAGGTCGAGCAGCTTCGAACCTTCGACGTAGTCGGTCTGGCTGACCAGCCAGCGCCCGTCACCGAAAGCGATATCCGACAGCCCCATGATTTCGTCCCGCAGCATGCGGGCTTGCATGTTCATGGAGCGGAAGCCTTGTGCCACGGTTTGCCGTGGCAACCAGGCGCCGGGCTTGTCGGGGTCGGGACGAAGCCGGCTGATGCGGCCACTGAACGGCTCCCCCGGCTGGCCCGAACCGGCCTCGGCCAGCAACAGGCTGTGATCGTCCTGCCAATGCACGCCGCGCGGATTGAGCAGGCCTTCGGCGATGATCGAGGTGGGGCGCAGGTCCTCGCGGACATGCGCAGCAATATGAAGGGGCATGAGTCTCTCTCCGTGGACAGATGCCGGGTGACCGCGAGGTCACCCGGCGCTCCTGTTTCAGATGCTCGCGTAGTCGCTCATGCTGAGCGGTTGCGGTGGGTAGTTGAGTTTCACCAGCTTCTTCGCCCACAGCTCGAGGATCGCCCGACGGCTCTGCGGCAGGTCGCGGGTGATCGGCATCGCCAGGGTGCTTTCCAGCTGGTACTCCTTGCTGATCAGGACGATGAGCTGGTCGACGGCACCTTCGATCCGCGACAGCGAGTTGAGCGGCATGTATTTGTCCATGATCGGGTAGAGGTAGTAGAACGGCTCCAGGATCCGCGGGTAGATGAAGGTCTCCCAGATCTGCTGGCCGCAATCGGGGTTCTGGTAGATGGCGTTCCAGGCATTGACGAAGTCCTCCTGCATCTGCGGCTCTTGCGGCAGCACGCGGACCGGGGCGAGGAAGTCGGCGTAGGTCTGGAAATAGCTGAAGCTGAACGGAATCCTCGGTGACTGCCCGTTCTCGTCAAGGAAGAAGCGCAAGGTCGGGAAGCCGGCCGCCACGGCGGTCATGCTCAGAGTGGCGATGCCGTTGGCGTCGGTCTGGATCTGCGTGTAGCTGTATTGCACCGTGGTGCCCTGCAGGGCGCCTTGCGCCTGGATCGCGCCGCCGAACGACAGGCAGGGGCTCAAGGCCACCGCGCCAGGCGTGGTCAGGTAGTCCTGGTAGCTCACCGCTTGCATGCCCGAGGAGCGCACGGCGGGCCGGCTGGCGACGAGTTGGCGGCCGCTGCCTTCGTTGACCTGCTGGGCCACTGCCGGCATGTCGTCGAACTGCGGCAGCACTGCGCTGTTCTTGCTGCGATCGTCCGGGTAGTCGTCGAACAAGGTGAAGTTGGCCTGGTTGCTGAAGGCCAGGTAGTAATCCGAGGTTCCCACCAGGTACGGGTTGTTGTACTCCGCCACCGTCAGCACGGTGCCTTCCGGTGCCGGCAGGCCGTCGTACTGCACCATGATCTGCAGGGTGCGGGTATCGCCGACGTCGATGAAGCTGCCGCTGTCCACCACCTCGGCGGTCCACATCTGCTGGATTGCGACAGTGGTCGGCGTTGTGCCCTGCAGTTGCAGCTCCAGCGAGCCGCTGGCCAGCAGCTTCTGCTGGTCGGTGTTGAGCGGCAGGTCGAGGATGCCGGAGCGCTGGACGAACTGCGACTGCTTGTAGTCGTCGAAGCCGAAGCTGCCCAGCGAGGTGAAGCGGGTGCCCTGGCGCACGCCGATCTGGAAGCTGCCAGCATCGAATTTCTCGGCATCCGGAACCGGCGCCGCCTTGTCGAGCGGGTAGAACGGGAAGCCGTTGAGCAGGTCCAGGGACAGGGTGTCATCATGTGCCTGGACCGAGATGACCCCCAGCGTCTGCGACTTGTCGGGCTGTCCGGGTTGCTTGAGCGGGATTTCCGTGACCGGGTACAGGCGGCGCCCGCCCGGTGAGGTCGGGTACTCCCCGGGCAACCACAGGCCCAGGGTGCCGGAGGTGCGGCTGTAGGCGGGGTTGAAGAAAATGCTGCCGACGTTGTCCAGGCCCTTCTGGTACATGTCCTGCACCTGGGCCATGTCCAGCGGCGCGGTGGAGTGGGTATTGATCGGCGGGTAGTTGTTGAAGATCCCGTTCTTGTCGTAGCAGGTCAGGTAGGAGGAGAAGCGCAGCATCAGGCCCTGGGCGCCCTGTGCCTCCATCTGTTGCTGGAGGTTCTGCAGCAGGTCCGAGCTGCCGAGGGCCCAGGTCAGGTTCTCTTTCGGGAAGCAGGTCTGCCAGGTGGCGGTGACATAGAACAAGCCGCCCAGCTTCGCCCAGTTGAAGTTGAGGAAGCGGTCGAGCATGCGGTACTGGCGCTTGGCGATCAGGCCGCACTGGTCGTTGCCCAGCACCAGTTTGTCGAAATACAGCGCGGTGAAGGTGTTCTGCCAGGGACTGACGTCGACGAAACGCGCCGGGGTCGGGGCGGTGCTGCCGAAGGGGTTGCCGTACAGGTTGAAACTCTGGTTGATCAGCGGGTCCTGGCTGACGTAGACGCCACCGGGGAGTTCACCGCCGCGGATGATCGACTGGATGTCGTTATAGCTGACGGTACCGCAGGCATTGTCGCCGAACAGGTCCCACTCCGCCGGAATCAGCGTCGGCGGGCTGTTGGAGACGTTGCCCGGCACCTGGGTGACGTAGTCGGGCGCCTCGTGCAGCACCCGCGGGGTGATCAGCCATGGCATCAAGTAGGTGTCGGCATTCTCCGGGGTGATGTTGTAGTACTCCAGGAACGGCCAGTTCAGCTCCATCTTCACCGCGTCGTACAGCGGATAAGTGTCGTTGTTGTTGCCGGTCGGCGGGTTCCAGAACATGTGGCCGTCGAGGTAGATGCGGGGGTAGTTCAATACGCTCATGTCGTTCTCCTTAACGTTGCCACTGGGCGCGTTTCAGCGACCAGACGAAGTCCAGTCGGTTGTAGCCGGCAAACTCCGATTCCGGCACCAGGGATGTCGGGTAGACGATCCCGTCCTGTTGTTTCAGGGCGAAATTGAAGTAGCCCTTGTCCTTGGAGTACGCCGCCGTGTCGTGGCAGGCGAAGCACGAGGACTGGCTCTGGAAGGCCGATTCGAGCTGGGAGTTGGCAAGCAGGGTGGGATTGGTCTGCAGTTGCGTGCCGATCAGCTCGTACTGGGACAGGTTGGCGTAGATCCCCTGGAACTCGCTGTTGACCGGTTGCGCCGCAGTGGTCGGCCCGGTGCTGTTGGTCATCGGCGTGGGCGGAATCGCATTGGTTACCGTGTACTTGGGGTTGTTGCGGTTCTCGAAGGTGGTCCAGACCCAGCCCGACACCAGCTTGTTGATGACGTGCAGCGCGCTGAGCGCGGCATAACCGACCTTGTAGCTGCCGTCCGTGTCCTGGTACCAGGCCTGGGCGATGTAGTACTTGTCGTTTTCCAGCGCCGTCTTGAAGGCCGTGTCGTTGCCGATCCACAACCAGCCGGCCTTCAGTTCCCAGGCGTTGGACGGGAAGGACAGGTTGCCGGTCAGGGCGGCCTGGCCATTCACGTTGTAGACCTTCTGGTCGACGATGTAGTCGAAGGTGCCCTCGCTCATCAGCAACTGGAAGCGTACCGGCTTGCCGCGTTCCTGCTCAGGCACTGCGGTACCGCCCATCTCCAGGATCAAGCCGTCGACCTGTTGCACGGCGTTGAGGTTGTGGAACGCGCGATTCAGGTTCATGCCCTGAGCCGTGGCCGCGTCCAGCACCGCCTGCGGTGGCGGCACGTTCTGGCTGTAGGCGCCGGGTGCGGCGCCATTTTTCAGGTAGACCTGGTCCGAGGGTTTCAGGGTTTCCCAGACCCGGTCCAGGCCATTGGCTGCCGGCTGGTTCAGACAAGCGAACCAGTTCCAGCTCAGGGTTTCCGGGCTCTGTGTCAGCTCGGCCCGGGCTTTGCTCAGGTCGCCGCCGAAGTCGAGGAAGTTGTTGCAATCGAAGGCCTCAGCCTGGGCCAGTCCGGCCAGTGTACTGAGAACGGTTATAGAGATGGCTCGCCGCATGTAAGCTCCTTGGCTTTGGCCAGGTCGGTGTAGGACTGCCCCAGGAAGTGTTCCAGGAGCAGTTGTTTGACCTCTGTCACCGCGAGGCGCGGTGGCAACGGCAGGTCGCAATCGGTGATGAGCAGCGGTCCGTGCTGCTCGCTGGCCGGGGCACGGCCATGACTGCCGCGGACCAGCCCGCTGTCTAGCGGAATCAGGTCCATGTAGTAGCGAAAACCGAGCTTCTTCTGCAGCAGGCGGCGCGCCACCTTCAGCATGGGGAAGCGGATGGCCGGGTCGACGAACAGCTCCACCGGGTCGTAGCCGGGCTTGCGGTGGATATCCACGGTTCGGGCGAAGTCGGGAGCCTTGGCGTCGTCGAACCAGTAGTAGTAATCGAACCAGTGGCCGGGCGCCGCCACGGCGACCAGTTCGCCGCTGCGCGGGTGGTCCAGCTGAAGGGCGCGCTGTTCCTGTGTGTCCAGCACCTGCTCGATACCGGGTTGCTCCTGCAGCAGCGCCTTGACCCGGGGGATGTCATCGGCTCGTTTCACGTAGACGTGGGCGATCTGGTGGTCAACCACGGCAAAGGCCGCACTGGCTCCCGGGTCGAGTAGCTCCCAGGTCAGCGACTGGCGGACCTGCAACAAACCTTCGGCGCGCAGTACCCGGTTGATCGACACCGAGCGCTCGACGGCCTCGATGCCATATTCGGAGAGCAGCATCACCGCCGCGCCTTCGGCTCGGGCAAAGTCCAGCAGGCGTCCGACCTCGTGGTCGATGGCCCGCACCTCATCGGCGATCGACGGGTGATCGGGGCCCACCCGCTGCAGGCTGTAGTCGAGGTGGGGCAGGTAGACCAGTTGCAGGTCGGGGCGGTTGAGCTGGAACTCCAGCAGGGCGCAGTCGACGATCCAGCGGCTCGATGCGATGCCGGCTGCCGGGCCCCAGAAACCGGGGAAGGGAAACTCACCGATCTGCGCTTCGATCCGCTCGTGCAGGCCGGGCGGCGACGAGTACAGGCCGAACAGCTTGCGCCCGTCCGCCGGGTAGTGCGGACGCGGGGTGATGGAGGCGTCGACGTCGGCGTACATGTTGTACCACCAGAACAACTGGCTGCAGCGAAACCCCGGCAACTCGCGCTGCAAGGTGTGCCAGACCTTCTCGCCCTGGATCAGCGCGTTGGGTTGCAGCCAGAAGCGCACTTCGGCCTGGTCGCGCAAGTACCAGCCGTTGCCGACGATGCCGTGACCGGAGGGCGGCAGGCCGGTGAGGATCGAGGCCTGCACGGTGGAAGTGACAGCCGGGAAAGTCGGTTGCAGGCTGGCCATCTTCGCTGTCTGCAACAGCGCGTTGATATGCGGCGTCGCGGGCCCTAGCAACGACGGGGTCAGACCGACCACGTTGATCAGCAGCAGGGGCTGGCGGGTGCGTTCAGCAGGCATCGGCAGGCACCTCCCGTGCGTGTTCCGGCAACAGGTGCCTGGCGCGCAACTGGGTTTCGAGCCACTCCAGTTCGGCAGCGATGCCGCGCAACTGGGCCTGCTCGTCGGCGGGCCGCAACTGCGCGGGCAGGACGCCCCAGCTGTAGGTTTCCACTTCCAGCACAGGGCGAAAGTCCTCGTGTTCGGCCAGGTAGTCGAAGGTCTGCATCAGGGCGCCCTGGCTGCCACTGAGTTCAGGCAACAGCAGGTGCTCGCTGAACAGCGGCACATGGAAATGAATGCGCAGCTCGGGGTAGCGCCCCGGCTGCCGGGCGCAATCGTTGAGGGCGGCCGGCAGGTCCGGCCAGTGGGCATCGCGGGCTTTGACCTGATGCAGATAGGTGGTTTCGCAGAAGCTGCCCAGCACCTTGAGAACCTCTGCGCAGCGTTGTTCGTCCCCGGTGGGCAAGCGGCAGATCAGGGCGTTGGAGAGCTGGATCTTGCCGATAGGCACCCCGGCCCGGCGGATCCGCGCCAGCGACTGGTAGCAGTCCTCGAACATCACCGCCTGGTGGCAGACGTCGAAGCATAGCGCCAGGTAGGCATGGTTCGGATCGCTGTCCTGCCAGTGCCGGAAGAAGGCGATGGCCTGGTCGGTGTTCTCCAGCACGCAGTCCGGTTCCATTTCCAGGCAGAACACGATCTTCCTGCCGGTCTCCCGGTGCAGGCTGGCGAGGCCGACCGTGAGCTGGCGCAGCTGGTCTTCGGCGCGCTGCTGCAACAGCGGACTCCAGCCGGAGGCATAGCCCAAAGGAACGGTGGAGATCACTCCTTGCTGACAGTCGAGGGGCAGGGCCTCGGCCAGGATCCGCGCCAGCTCCAGGCTGTAGGCCAGGCGTTCCGGCATGCTCCAGTCGGGCAGGTAGACCTCGGCCTTGACCGCTCCCTCATGAAAGCGCCCATAGGGAAAGCCATTCAACGAAGTCAGACGCAGCCCGGTGTCATGCAGCAGGTCGAGGAACTGCGCCCGCGCCGCCGGCTGTTGCAGCTCGGCGGCGGCGCGGGCGCAGATCCACAGGCCGCTGTCCTGCTGCGCCAGCCCACGCAGCCGGCGCACGCCCTGGAAGTGCCGTTCGATGGAAGAACGCAGCCCGGCCAGGTCATGGGCCGGGTGCACATTGCTGCAATAGCCGAGCTGCGCGGCCTTCATTTGACCACCGGGTCCTGGCCACGCAGGGCGGAGTTCTCCTGCCACTGCTTGCGCTGGTCGATGGGCAGCGGCTTGCTGACCAGGTCCTTGTCCAACTGCTGGCTCTGGGCGAAGAAGTCCACCGGGTTATGGAACAGCACCTGCTCCACCTGGGCCTCGGTGAAGCCGGCGGCGAGCATGGCCTGGCCGGTTTTCGGCACTTTCAGCGGGTCGCTGATGCCCCAGTCGGCGGCGCTGTTGACCACCATTTTGTCGGTGCCGTACTGCTTGAGCAGGGCCACCATGCGCTCTTCCGACATCTTGGTGTTGGGGTAGATGGAGTGGCCGCGCCAGCAGTCGCTGTCCAGCACCAGCGGCAGGGTCAGCTCGTTGAGGTGATCGATGATCACCATGTTTTCGTCGATGCCGACTTCGCGGATCACCGCCAGGGTGCGCTTGGTGCCGCCGATCTTGTCGCGGTGCGGGGTGTGCACCAGCACCGGCAGCCTGAACTGCCGGGCCAGATCGAGCTGGGCGGCAAAGAAGCGGTCTTCCTCGGGGGTGATGTCGTCGTAGCCTATTTCCCCCACGGCCACCACGCCGTCCTTCACCAGGAAGCGCGGCAGCACATCGAGCACCTCTTGGGCGATCCGGAGGTTGTTGGCTTCCTTGGGGTTGATCCCGATGGTGCAGAAGTGATGGATGCCGAACATGCTGGCGCGGAAACGCTCCCAGCCGAGCAGGGTGTCGAAATAGTCAACAAAACTGCCGAGGCTGGTCCGCGCCTGGCCCTGCCAGAATGCCGGTTCGATTACCCCGGTGATGCCAGCGGCCGCCATGTTCTGGTAGTCGTCGGTGGTGCGGCTGACCATATGGATATGCGGATCGAAGTACTTGGGCATGGGTAGTTCCTCATCAAGGCAGAGTGTCGTATGAGTGGGGTTTCGTTCAGTGGCTGGCCAGGTGCTCGTGCCATTCCTGTGGCAGGCGCTGCTGCTGGTACAGGCCTGCCAGGCGTTGGCGTTGCGCAGCACTGAGCAGACCGAAGGCGATCAGCCTCGGCAGGCTGGGGGATACCGTGCGGGCGGCGGCCAGCTGTTCATCCAGCAGGTCGAGGGCCAGTTGGTTGAGGGTGACGTCGTGGCGCTGCGCCAGGTCGATCACCCGCCCGCTATCCAGTCCCATGCCCAGCGCCTTGAGCAGCAACTGGTGAAAGGCCCGTTCCGGGTAGTGACGGGACGGGTAGGGCGTATCAAGGGCGAGGGCAGCGAACACCTGGGGATTGCTGGTACGGCCTGCCAGCAACGCCAGGTCCAGGCACTGGCCACGGCTGTCGAGCCAGTCGAGTGCCTTGAGCAGGACGATCTTTTCCTGGTCGTCGCCCCATAGGAACAGCTGGTTGAGTAGCGGCACCTGGGCCTCGCCGGCCTGCTGTTCGACCACTTGGGCCAGCAGCAGTGCGCGGGCCAGTTGCACGGTGCTCCAGCCATCCGTGCCGGCTTGGTCACGCAGGTGGCGTTTGCACTGGCTGATCAGCACGGCGGCCTTGATCGCCTCGGCGGTCTGAGCCAATTGCTCCCGTGCCTGTTGCCACCAGTGCAGTTCGTCCGGGTCGAGTTGCCGGGCCAGGTCCTGGTGCCGTTCAGCCAGGCACTCGTGGCGCATCTCGAGCGAATCCATGCTCATGTCGGTTTGATCCAGCGCTGGAAGTGAGGAAGCAGGAAGAACACCAGGACGCAAAACAGGCTGCCCAGTGGCTGGTCGGCTACGGCCATGACCAAGGCATCGAACAGCGGCAGCGCCGCCAGCCCTGCGCCGATGAAGGCCCGTACCTGGCGCTTGTGTGGATTGGCCAGATGCAGCCGGTAGTGCCAGCCCAGCCAGCCGAGCCACAGTGCGAGCACCGGCCAGAACCACAGGTTGCCGGCGTACAGCGCCAGGGCCATCGGGCTGAGCATCAGCAGCACGGGCAGGCGGCTGATCAGCTGGTTGCGGTGTTCCTGGCGGGCCAGGTAGGTCAGGCCGCTGATATACACGCCGAGCAACGCGGCGCAGAGCCAGATGGGCCCTGGCGGTATCGCCAGGCTGGCCGCGGCGGTGAGGTACAGCGCCGAGCGACAGGCGCCCATCAGCCAGACGCTATGGGCATGCTTCTTGTGCAGCAGGTTGTAGCCGAAGATGCAGCCCACCAGCAGGATGACGCTACCTAGCAGCCAGTGCGGCTGTTCGATCATCTTGCTCAGGAGCAGTGCCGAAACAGCGGCCAGCGCCAGCAACAGCACGCTGGCGAGGCGCACTTGCTGGCGGCTGACCAGGCCAAGGGTGATGGGCCGCGGGTTGTTGTGCTGTTCATCCCAGTCGGCATCGAGCAGGTCGTTGAGCAGCATGCCGGCCAGGTACAGCAGCGACAGTGTCACCAACAGCAACACCCAGACCAGCGACGACGGCGGCGCCAGGGCCCCGGCGCTGCTGGCCAGCAGGGCCGCGGCCAGGGTGTTGGTCCAGACGGTCGGCAGGTTGGAGATACGGCCGAGGGTCATCCAGGTCTTGGCTTGAGGCATCTGGCTCATGGCGTGCAGCCCTCGTTCAGGGCCGCTGACAGGGTGCCGCGGGACGACAGCCGCAGCAGGGCTTGTTCCATCAGGCGATCATCGATTTCATGCAGGTCGATCGAGCCACCGATGCGGTTGAGCATGGGAATGGACAGTTGTCCGCCGAGGTGCTGACGGAACTCTTCCAGTCCGAGCAATACCCGCGAACGACCTTGTGCGTCCTTCAGGCTGAGCTCAGACGGGCAGAGGTTGAAACCTAGCCTGGTAAGCAGGTCCATGACGCGCTCGGTTTCGGCATCACTCAACAGGCCCAGGGCATTGGCATACAACCCGTCAAGGGCCATGCCCACCGCTACCGCCTCGCCATGGCGCAGGCGGTGCTGGCTGAGGTTCTCCAGCTTGTGCGCGGCCCAGTGGCCGTAGTCCAGCGGTCGGCCGTTGCCGCGTTCGAAGGGATCGCCGGCACCTGTGATATGGGCCAGGTGCAGCTCCGCGCAGCGGCGGATGGCATGGCGGCTGGCGGCATGCTCGAAGCGGGCGAGGGCGTCGGCCTGCTGCTCCATCCACTGGAAGAAGGCCTCGTCCTTGATCAGCGCCACCTTGACCGCCTCGGCCAGCCCGGCGATCTGGTCGCGGCGGCCCAGGCTGGTGAGCAGCTGGAAGTCGTTGATCACGGCGCTGGCGGGGTAGAAGGCGCCGAGCAGGTTCTTCTGGCCGAAGGCGTTGATGCCGTTCTTCACCCCGATTCCCGCGTCGTTCTGCGCCAGTACCGTGCTCGGCAGGCGGATCAGGCGGATGCCGCGGTGGAAAGTGGCACAGGCGTAGCCCACCGAATCCAGCAGGGCGCCACCGCCCATGGCCAGGACGTAGCAGTGGCGGTCCAGGCCGTGTTCGAGCATGTCGCGGTAAAGCTGCTGCAGGACCTCGGCGGTCTTGCTCAGCTCACCGGCCGGCACGGCGATGGGTGGGGCTTGCAGGTGCAGGTCGGTATGCGCCGCGAACCAGGTGTGGATCTGTGCCGCCAGTTGTGGATTGCACTGCAGCAGGTGCTCGTCGGCGAATATGAGTACCGTCACCCGGCCGTGTTGGTCTGCCGTGAGTTGCTGGTGCAGGCAGGGATTGGCCAGGTCGAACAGATGATCGGTGAACACCACCGGATAGTCGTAGCTGACCTCGAAGCGGCCGCGCAGCAGTTGTTCCGGCGTCTGCCGCAGGCGTTTGAACAGGCTGTAGCCGGCGATGAACAGCCCTGGCAGGACCATGCTCGCCAGCAGTGTCACCAGCAGCGCATTCTGCTCCACCAGATAGCTGCCTATGGCGCTGTAGGCCAGGGCCAGGCCGGCATTGGCCAGGGTGGTCACCACCACGAAGGCGCGCAGCGGATAGCGCTGCATGCCGGCGGCCACCACCGAGGTTTCCGCCAGCACCGGCACGCCGCGCAGGCAGACCAGCGACAGGGTGCCGAGTTTGTAGGCCAGTTGCCCGGGCTTGCGCTGGTGCAGGCCGAGGCGGCCGGAGAGCACCCGGAAATAGCCGGCGCCCAGGGCATAACCGAGGCAAGCGCCGAGGCACAGCCCGATGAAGATCACCAGGTAACCCGCGAGACCGCCCAGTGTTGCCACGGTCAGTAGTGCCACGATGCTCGACGGCACCGGCAACACCACGTCGAGGGCCAGCAGGGCGATCACCAGCAGTGCCAGGTAGAACTTCTGGGCCGGGGTGTTGGGGAGGTACAGCTCTAGTTGGGCGAGCAGGTTCTCGATCTGCTGTTCGAACAACAGAAAGCTGGCGATCACCAGCGCTACGAAGCAAATCAAAGACACCCAGAAATAATCGGCAGGCCCTCGTTTCGAGAGCACGCCAA
Organism: Pseudomonas sp. Con_6; assembly: GCF_059379395.1. Lineage (NCBI taxonomy): Bacteria > Pseudomonadati > Pseudomonadota > Gammaproteobacteria > Pseudomonadales > Pseudomonadaceae > Pseudomonas > Pseudomonas sp. Con_6. The sequence goes on from NZ_CM182011.1 coordinate 3,468,111, forward strand.
GCCAGCGGCCGCGCATCATCAAGCATCCCTCTTGATATTTTTTTGACTGATATCCGTTTCAGCTTTTACAGACTGATAGTTGTTTTTTTGAGGGAGTGAGGTGTCTTTTGAGTGATAGTGTTTTGATGGCACCTCATCAGGTCACTCAGAAAACTTAGACGGTCGTTGTGTTTTTGCAAGGTGGGGCCTGAGAGGAATTTTCTGTGGGCATGGACTGCCAGCCAGCGCGCGATCGGTGTGGGGGATTCACCGGAACGCCGGACCGTCGCGATCGACGGAGAAGCCGTCGTAAAACCTGAGTCCCAGATTCACCTGACACACCTGGGATTCAGAGTTTATGGCCGCTTTGCGGCCAATCGCGGATGAGTCCGCTCTCGATCCGGTCATGCCCCCATGCGCCCGCCATCGAATAGGCGACGCCGAGCATCGAGGCATGGCTGAGCATCACGCCCTTGGGGAAAGCAGCGTCGTTTTTCCCGTACGGCTCAGTCATGTTCCAACTGCACGTACTCCAGCATCTTCTGGCTGCCGTCAAGAATGTCGGCGCAGATCGCCTCACGTGCAGCCGGCCCGTCCTTCTTCTTCAGCGCGGCAAGCACTTCCCAGTGGTGATCGATGGCCATGCGTTCGTTGAAGCTGCTGTAGGCCCGGGCAATCAACGGCCCGGTGCGCATCCACAGACCATCCAGCAGGCTGGACAGCACCGGCATGCCGGCAATCTCCGTCAACGCGTAGTGAAATTCATGGTTGTGGGTGAGGGCGGAGGCGAGGTTGTTGTCCTGGATCGCGGCCAGGTTGTTGCGGATGCAGGTTTCCAGGCGTTCGAGCTGCTGCGGGGTCACCCGCGACGCCGCCGTCTCCGCCGCCAGGCCTTCCAGTGCCAGGCGGATGCTGCGGATTTCCAGGTACTGCCCGGAGGTCAGCATGGGGACGCGGATATCCCGCGGCGTCTGCAGTACCAGCGCCTGTTCCTTGGCCAACTGGAGGATGGCGTCGCGCACCGGCGTGACGCTGGTCCCCAGTTGCTCGGCCAGGTCACGGATGCGCAGCCGGTCGTTGGGCTGGAAGCGGCCGGTGATCAGCGCTTCACGCAGCAGTCCGTAGATGCCGCTGCCCAGGTAGGAGTGCTTCAGGTTCTCGATGGGGTAGTTCATTGCGTGCTCGTGTGCGACCCGGCAGGGGGAGGGGATCCGTCCGCGCGGGATTATCGAACAACTTAGACATGTTGCCCACCATTCACATGGATCTCGGCGCCGTTGACGTAGGACGCGCCCTGGGTACACAGGAAGTGCACCAGGGCGGCCACTTCCTCGGGCTTGCCCATGCGTTTCATGGGAATCGAGCGCTCGACGATCAGCTCGGTACCGGCGGACAGGATCGAGGTATCGATCTCGCCGGGTGCGATGGCATTCACCCGCACGCCATGGGCGCCGAAATCATGGGCCATTTCCCGGGTCAGCGCTGACAGCGCGGCCTTGGAGCAGGCGTAGGCCACGCCGGCGAAGGGATGGACCCGCGAGCCGGCGATGGAGGTGACGTTGATCACCGAGCCCTTCGCCGCCTTCAACTCTTCGAACAGCCCCCGCGCCAACAAGGCCGTGGAGAACAGGTTGACGTTGAACACGTTCAGCCAGGTGGCGTAGTCGCAGTCCAGCACACCAAGCCGCGCGCCCTCCGGGCCTTTGGGTGAGATCCCGGCATTGTTCACCAGTGCGTCCAGGCGTCCGCCGATTTTCTCGCGGATCTCCGCAAGCCGCTCGTGCACCTCTTCGATATTGCCCAGGTCGAGATGAATGTGGTTCGCCAGCCCTTCGGACCAGGGGCAGCCTTCGCCCAGGTCCTGCCGGGACGCGGTGAAAACCCGCCAGCCGGCGGCGTTGAAGTGTTTCACGGTGGCGTGGCCAATACCGCGGCTGGCGCCAGTGAGGAGCAGGGTGCGTTGGTCGGTCATGGGGGAGTCCCTTTCATCTGGTGACTGGAGCATAGCTTAAAAAATATGATGCATCATATCCTGAACATGTTTAAATGAGCCCACCCGAATGAGGGTCTGTTTGCTGCCACTAACAAGAAAACTGCCATCCCTTTGAAGCTGCCCCCTGACCGTGGCTCACCTGGAGAGACGCATGCACAAGAAAATCGCAGCCGTACTGATGCTTGGAACCCTTGCTGGATCGCTGAACGCCGCTGAAAAGCTCACCGTGGTTTCGTTTGGCGGCAACAACCGCCAGGCGCAGGAAAAAGCTTTTTACCAACCCTTCACCGCGAAGAACGCCACGGCCATCACCGCCGACGACTACAACGGCGAGATGGCCAAGATCAAGGTCATGGCTGACACCGGCAAAACCAGCTGGGACGTGGTGGAGGTCGAGTCGCCGGAGCTTATCCGCGGATGCGCCGAGGGCTTGTTCGAGCCGCTGGACTGGGAGCGTATCGGCAAGAAGGACGATTTCATTCCGGCGGCAGTCAGTGACTGCGGGGTCGGCATCTTCATCTGGTCCACCGTGCTCACCTACGATCCGAAGAAGTTCGACGCCGCCCCGCAAGGCTGGGCCGATTTCTGGGACGTGAAGAAATTCCCGGGCAAGCGCGGCCTGCGTCGCGGCGCCAAGTTCACGATGGAGTTCGCCCTGCTGGCCGATGGCGTTGCCAAGGAGGATGTCTATAAGGTGCTCGGCACCGATGCGGGTGTCCAGCGCGCATTCAAGAAGCTCGACGAGATCAAGTCCAGCGTGCAGTGGTGGGATTCCGGGGCGCAGCCGTTGCAATGGCTGGCGGCGGGCGACGTGGTCATGACCTCTGCCTACAACGGCCGGGTTACCTCGGCGCAGGCGGAAGGGCAGTCGTTCGCGATGCAATGGAATGGCAGTCTCTATGATCTCGATCATTGGGCGATCGTGAAGGGCAGCAAGAAAAAGGAACTGGCCGAATCGTTCATCGCCTTTGCCAGCGAGCCGCTGCAACAGAAGAACTTCGTCGAGGCCATCCCCTACGGCCCGAGCAACAAGAATGCGATGGGCCTGGTCGACAAGGCGGTGGGTGAAAAGCTGCCGACGGCCCCCGAGAACCTGAAGAACGCCCGCGCCACGGATGCCGAGTTCTGGATCGACCACGGCGAAGATCTGGAAGAACGCTTCAACGCGTGGGCGAACAAGTGAGAGACCGGGCGCCCGCGTGGACGCGGGCGCCCATTGTGAGTGTGAGGAACCTGGTTTATGCCGCTTGAAAATTCAGTGATTGATGACAGCTTGCTGGAAGTCGCACCCGCGCAGGTCAGTGACCTGCAGGCGGGCGCGGTGCTCCAGCAGTTCTTTGGTTTCAGCGGCAGGCTGGAAAAACTGGGCGGGGAACGCGACCTGAATTTCCGCGTGGTCCTGTCCGATGGCTCGTCCCGGCTGCTGAAGCTGTCCCACCCGCTGGAAAACCCGCAGGTGGTTGACTTCCATAACCAGGCCATGCGCCGGATCGAGGTGCGTGATCCCGGGCTGCCGGTGCAGCGCGTCCACCCGGCGCTTGGCGGCGCGTACACGACCTGGGTCGAGATCGATGGACAGCGCATGCTGGCGCGGCTGCTGTCCTTTGTCGACGGGCTGCCGTTGCATCGGATGAAGTACACCAGCCAGGCGTTGCGCCGGGATATCGGGCGCTCCCTGGCACGCCTCGATGTTGCCCTGGAAGGCTTCGATCATCCCGCAGCCGGTCACGTGCTGCTGTGGGACATGCAGCATGCCGAGCGCTTGCGGCCGCTGCTGGCACACATCGCTGAGCGTGACGGACGCGAGCTGGTGGAGCAGGGTCTCGACTGTTTCGAATCCGCGGTCTTGCCGAGGATGTCGGCGCTGCGCAAGCAGGTCATCCACAACGACATGAATCCGCACAACCTGATCGTCGATGCCGATGATCCCGATGTGCTGCGCAATATCCTTGACTTCGGCGACATGGTGCAGGCGCCCCTGGTCAACGAAGTGGCGGTCGCGGCCTCGTATCACCTTGGGCAGGTCGGCGATGTGCTGGAGCCTGCGCTGGACGTGATCGGCGCCTACCACCAGCACAACCCGCTGACCAGCGATGAAATCGCGTTGCTTCCGGAGTTGCTGGTCACGCGCCTGGCCGTGGCCCTGTGCATCAACTCCTGGCGTGCGGAACTGCACCCGGAAAACCGCCAGTACATTCTGCGCAACGCCCAGCGTGCATGGGCCAACCTGAGGGCGATGTCCGCTCTATCGCGAGCGGAAATCGAAGAGCGGATTTCCCGGGGACTGACTGCATGAGCATGATCAATGGTTTCACCGCGCAAGACGCCGCGCGGCTTTCGGAAAACGAGCGCCGCCTCATCGAACGTCGCGAGCGCCTGCTGGGCCCGGCCTACCGACTGTTCTACGAGCATCCGCTGCATACCGTGCGTGGCGAGGACGTCTGGCTGTTCGACGAGCAGGGGCGCCGCTATCTGGATGCCTACAACAATGTTGCGTCCATCGGTCACTGCCATCCGCGGGTGGTGGAGGCGATGTATCACCAGTCCCGGCAACTGAATACCCATACCCGCTACCTGCAGGAAGGGATCCTCGACTACGCCGAACAGTTGCTGGGGACCTTCAATGGAGACCTGGAGCGGGTGATGTTCACCTGTACCGGCAGCGAGGCCAACGACCTGGCGCTGCGTATTGCCAGGCAGTACTCCGGCGGCACGGGCGTCATCATCACCCGATTCGCCTACCACGGCGTGACCGGGGATATCGCCGAGCTGTCGCCATCACTCGGGCCCGCCATGGTGTTGCCGGCGCATGTGCGCACGGTGCGTGCACCGGATGCCTATCGTCTCGGCGCGGAACATGTGTCGTCGACCTTCGCGGCTGATGTCCGAGCGGCGATCGAGGACATGAAGGCCCACGGCGTCCGGCCTGCGGCGATCCTGCTGGATGGCATCTTCTCCAGTGACGGCGTGCTGCCAGGTCCCGCAGGTTGCATTGCCGAGGGCATCGCGGTCGCTCAGGCCGAAGGGATGCTTTATATCGCCGACGAGGTCCAGCCGGGCTTTGCCCGTACCGGGCTGAACATGTGGGGCTTTTCGCGGCACGCCGTGCGGCCGGACATCGTCACGCTCGGCAAGCCCATGGGCAATGGCCAGCCCATCGCCGGGATCGTCGGGCGTGCCGAGGTGGTCGATCACTTCGGCAGGAACATGCGCTACTTCAATACCTACGGCGGCAACCCGGTGTCCTGTGCAGCCGGCAAGGCGGTGCTGGACGTTATAAAGGAAGAGAATCTGCAGCAGCGCTCCCACGATATCGGTGGTTATCTGCTCGAAGGCCTGTCCGGGCTTGCGCAGCGTCATGAGCTCATCGGCGATGTCCGGGGGGCGGGGATGTTCCTCGGTGTCGAGCTGGTCAGCGACCGGACCACCCGGCAGCCCGCCGCCACGCAGGCGCGCAAGATAGTCAATGCGATGCGCGAGAACGGCGTGCTGATCAGTGCGGCGGGGCCGCTGGAGAACGTGCTGAAGATACGGCCCGTGCTGACGTTCACCCGGGAGCATGCCGATCTGCTGATTCAGGCGGTCGATACGGCATTGCACGCTATCCGCCTGTAAGCCGCCACTTCATTTCCTCTTCATCGCGCCCGGCCACTTTTGTAGCCGGGCGCGTGCGTTTGTACACCTCTCCTGCGACTTCTACCCACCTCGAGCGGCTATCAAATTTGATAAGTCGTGATTATTTGATCTTATATTTCAATGATTTCATTATTCTCAATTGACTAAACTGGTATGTAAATACAGAATACGTACCACATTACGAAATTGCAGGAAAACGCAACATGGCCCGTGGTGGTATCAACAAGGCAGTCGTGCACAAAGCCCGTCAGGCGATCCTGGCCCGGGGCGACAACCCCAGCATCGACGCGGTGCGTATTGAACTCGGAAACACCGGCTCGAAAACCACCATTCATCGCTACCTGAAGGAACTGGAGATCCAGAAGCCGCCAGCCACCACCAGCGTGCCGGACCTCAGCGAGTCCATCAGCGGTCTGGTACGCAATCTTGCCGAGCAGTTGAAGGAGGAGAGCGACAGCAAGGTCGCCGAGGCGCAGAAGTCGTTCGATGTGGAACTGGCGGGCCTCAAGACCCAACTGCAGGAAAGCCAGCAAGCTTTGGCGGCGGCACAGCAGCAGTTGCAGATCCAGGGCGCGGCGCTAGCGGCGGAATCTGCCGAGCTGGCCACCACCCGCAGCACCCTGCAGAGCGAGCACACGCGCAACGCCACCCTGAGCCAGGCGGTCGGCGAGCTGAATGTGCGCCTGGCCGACAAGGACGAGCAGATCGCCTCGCTGGAAGACAAGCACCAGCACGCCCGCGATGCCCTGGAGCACTACCGCACCGCAGCCCGCGAACAGCGCGAGCAGGACCAGCGCCGTCACGAGGCGCAGGTGCAGCAGTTGCAGGTGGAACTGCGCCAGATGCAGCAGACGCTGATCGTCAAGCAGGACGAAACCACGCGCCTGAACCGCGACAACGAGCGCCTGCTGGTGGAGGCGCGGCATATCCAGCGCGAATCGCAGCAGCTCAAGGACCAGGTCGAGCAGCATGCTCTCGAGGGTCGCACCCTTAGCGCCAATCTGGCCCAGTCCCAGGGTGCCCGCGAGGAGCTGCAGCGGCAGAGCCAGGCGCTGGTGGCACAGCTGGAGCAGGTCAATGGCGAGCGCCGCCAGCTGGGCAAGCAGGTGAAGCAGTTGGAGGCCGACCTGGAAACGCTGCGTCAGGCGCAGCAGCAGGCGCCGGCAGCCGAGTAAGGCTCAGAGCGCCTTGTGCATGGCGCAGCGGTCCGGCAGGCCCAGGGCTTGTTCGTGCTGCAGTTGCTGGCGAAGCGTTTCACCGGCCTGCGCGTCATCCAGGCGCTGGAAGCCCAGGCGGGCATAGAAGGGTGCATTCCAGGGAACGGTGGCAAAGGTGGTCAGGGTCAGCGCCTTGAAGCCTGCGTTGTGCGCCCATCGTTCAAGGTGCACGAGCAATGCACGCCCCAGGCCACGGCCCTGACTGGACTGGGCGACCGACAATTCTTCGATATGCAGCGTGCCGTCCACCGCACTGGCGCAGACAAAACCCAGCGGCTGGTCGTGCTCGTCCACGGCCAGCCAATGCAATCCGCCGGCGATGAAACCCAGGTGCTGCTCAGTGCTCAGCACATCGTGCCCGGCCAGCCAGGCCAGGTTGTCCAGGGTGAGGAACGACTGCGCAGCCGAGCGCTCGATGGCGGGGAGCAGGGCGGCGTCTTCCGGGCGGGTGGGGCGGATGGTCATGGAACTCTCGAATCGGTTGCAGGCAGCACACCTTACCCGTTGATCGGCTGGCCGGCACTCGGTGGCCCGGGATCTGTTCGAAACAAGGACAGCCAACGGAGGTCATTGCCATGAACACTACACCCGAACCCCATGACGACCCGCTGTGGAAGGACCCACTGGCCAATCCACAGCGCGAGCATGATCCGGTCACCGATCCCAATGTGAACGGTGATCCGAAGCGGCCGACCGAATCCGGCGATATCGAGCATGAACCGCTGGAACCGGATCAGCCGACGCCGCTGTCGGACGAGCGCAGGTAGTGTCAGGCCGGCACGCCGAGGATGATGTGCGAGGCCTTGATGACGGCAGTTGCGCTCACGCCGGCTTTCAAGCCCAGCTCCTGGACGGCATCGCGGGTGACGATCGAGTACACCTTGGTCCCGCCGGCCGGTTCCAGGGTCACTTCGGCATTGACGGCGCCTGGGCGCAGCTCGCGGACCTTTCCTTTGAACACATTGCGGGCGCTGACTTTCATGGGGCTCTCTCCGTAGGAATGAAAAAACCTGACCAAGATGTCAGGTTTCGATGTATAGATGGAACCATGGCGAGGGTAGTCGGTGTTCATCTGGAAGGGTCGACGCGAATCTTGTGGGAGCGGGTTCACCCGCGATTGCAATAGTGAATTCACCACCGTAATCGCGGGTGAACCCGCTCCCACAAGTCCCCGCTGACGGGCATCAAAAAACGCCCGCAAATTGGATGGGGCGCTTGTGCGCCGTGCTACCCCGGGTGACCAGACCCGGTCGCTGAATTTGCAGCGACCGGCGAAGCCTAGGCACCGATGTCCACGAGCGCAACGCTTTAGAAGGCGCGGAAGTATGATTGGGAAATTGCCTACAAGAAAGTCGGAAATACACGGAATTTCGTAGCCATATGCAACACCTTTTCTGAAGCGCCTACTCAATCCGGACGATTCCCGACCCCGTCCAGACCGGTTATTGCTACCCGTCCAAAAACCGGCGAGAGCACCCATGACCGACCTCCAGACCCGCGAAGATTCCGGCGTCCTGATCATCACCTTCGCACGCGAAGCCAAGAAGAACGCTATTACCGTGGCCATGTACCAGACCCTGACGCAAACCCTGCAACGGGCGGCGGACGACCCGGAGATTGCCGTGGTGCTGTTCCATGGTGGCGAGCAGGCTTTTTCTGCCGGCAATGACCTGGCCGATTTCCTCAGTCAACCGCCGGACGGGCTTGATGCGCCGGTGTGGCAGTTCCTGCGGGCACTGGCGGGGTTTCCGAAGCCTTTGGCGGCGGCAGTGTGCGGGGTTGCGGTCGGTATCGGTACGACCTTGCTGCTGCACTGCGATCTGGTTCATGCCGGCAGCAATGCGCGATTCAGCTTGCCGTTCGTGAACCTCGGGCTGTGTCCGGAGGCGGGTTCCAGTCTGTTGCTGCCGAGGTTGTTCGGGTATCAGCGGGCTGCCGAGGCGTTGTTGCTGGGCGAGCCATTCAACGCCGAGACCGCAGCACGAGCCGGGCTGGTTAGCAAGGTTCTGGAACCGCACGAGGTGCTGGAAAGCGCCCTGGCCCAGGCGCGGAAGATGGCGAGCAAGCCGCTGCAGGCGTTGATCGAGACCAAGCGGTTGCTGAAAAGAGGGGATGTGGTGGAGCGAATCGACGAGGAAGCGCGGGTCTTTGCCCGGATGCTGCAGGCAGGTGCGGCCCAAGAAGCTATAGCCGGTTTCAGGCGCTGATGCTGTTGGGGCCGCTTTGCGGCCCTTCGCGACGGTTCGGCGCCCCGACAAGCTCGCTCCCACAGGTTTTATGTCGAGCCAGGATGTTGCGGCTGGCAGTGATCCTTGTGGGAGCGTCTAATTGACCTGCCGCGAAGTCCGCACCAGCAAGAACACCGCCCCCAGCACCGGCAAACTCACCAGCAACAACGCATACCGCAACGAATCCTGCCCGGCCACGCCCATCAATCCATCACTGAGCAACCCGGCCAGCAGCGGCCCGACGCCAATCCCCAGCAAGGTACTGACAATGGTCTGCAACGCCATCGCCGTCCCGCGTCGGTTAGCCGGCACCAACTGAGTCACCAGGTTGTACGACGGCGCCACCCACCACACCGCGAAAAAGCTGTACAGCGCACACCAGAGCATAGCCACCGGCACCGGCAAGCTGCCGAGATGGAAAAGCAGGGTATCCGGCCACAGCAGATAGCTGGCCAAGGCCGCCATGGCGGTGATATGGCCGATGATCGGAATGGAAAACTGCCAATGCCCGTCCCGCCGGCTCAGGCGATCACTGAGCCAGCCGCTGAACAATCCGCCAATCCCCGCCGCCGTCCCGCACACGACGCCAGCCAGCAACCCCGCGTGCTGCAGCGACAACCCATGGGAGCGCACCAGGAAACTGGTATTCCACATGGCGATGGCATAGGAACTGAGGGTGGTCAGGCCGCCGGCAAGAATCAGTTGCCGATAGGCCGGCAACTTCCACAGCCCACTGGTCTCGCGCAACAACCCTGGGGAGGGCGAGGGCACATGCGCCGTCAGGTCCCAGCGCCCACGCTGCGGGTCACGCACGACGAACGCCAGCGCGGCAGCGAACACCAATGCCGGCAAGCCCAGGGCAATGAATGCGAAGCGCCAGCCGTACTGTTCGACCACCCAGGCGCCCACGCTCAACCCGATGATCGAGGAAAAGGTCGGCGCCGCCGTGAAGCAACTGATAGCGAAGGACCGCCGCTGCGGCGGATACAGGTCGGCAATCAGCGACAGCGAGGCCGAGGTGGTCGGCGACTCGCTCACCGCCACCAGCATCCGCGCCACGGCCAGCAGCACGAAGCTCCCGGCCACGCCGCAGGCCATGGTCGCCAAGGCCCAGAGCAGGCAGGACGCGGCCAGCAGGCGGGTGCGCGACAGACGATCCACCAGGCGCCCCGCCGGCAAGCCCATCACCGCATACACGGCAGCGAAGGCCAGCCCGGAGATCAACCCCATGGCCGTGTCGCCGACGCCGAACTCGGCCTTCACCGGCTCGATCATCACCGCGAGGATCTGTCGGCCGACGAAGTTGTCGGCAAATACCATGGCCAGCAACAACAGCAGACCATGGGCGCGCCAGCCTACCGGGGCGGCGGACAGTGCCGGCACGGCGGCGCTCATCGCGGCGCCCAGAGGTCGGGCAGGCCGGGGTCGCTGACCACGATCAGGCGCTTGAGCAGCACCTTCAGCGCCTGGGCATCGGCCTGGCCAAGCTTGGCGGTGAGTTCCTGTTCCACCACCTTGGCCAGCGCCACCTGTTGCAGCGAAGTCTCGCGGCCCTTGGCGGTGAGGACGAAGCGCAGGTCGTCGCCTTCGCCCTCGATCGCCACCAGTTCCTGGCGTTCCAGGAAGCGCATGCCGGCCAGGGTCACCACGTGCCCGGTATAACTGACGAAGGTGTTGATCTCGTCGAGGTCGAGGTTGTCGCGAATGCACAGCACCGCAAGGATGAAGAACGCCTGTTCGTCCAGTTGCTGGTTGCACAGCAGCTTGCGCAGCAGGTCGAGGGCCTGGTAGTGACCGCGCCCGAGCAGGTAACCGAGCAGGTCCTCGGTGTAGCTGCATTCCGGTGGCGGTGGCGTGGTAGCCAGGCGCAGCTCGTTGCGCGGCTTGCGTGTGGTCAGGGCGTACTGGCCGCTCTGGAACGCCAGCGGCGCGCGGTCGCTGTGGTCGAAGGCGAGCACTTCGCCGACGAAGATCACATGGTCGCCGCCTTCGTACTGGAACGCCGTACGGCACTGGAAGCGCGCGGTGCAGTCCTGCAGCAGTGGCGCTTCGCTGATGCCGCGGTCCAGCCCCACTTCGGCGAACTTGTCCTCGCCCTGAGTGGCGAAGCGCCCGGAAAGGCGTTCCTGCTCGGTGGACAGCACATGCACGTTCCAGTGCTTGCCGCTGCTGAACACCGGCAGGCTGCGGGCCTGCTTGGACAGGCTCCAGAGCACCAGCGGCGGGTTCAGCGATACGGAGTTGAAGCTGTTGGCGGTGATGCCCACCGGGGCGCCGTCCTCGCCCTGGGTGGTGATGATGGTCACGCCGGTGGTGAAGGTACCGAGCGCCGCGCGGAAGGCCTGGGGGTCGAAACCGAGGTGTTGTGTTGCCATGACTGGCCTCATGCAGTGGTTTTTCAGGAGGCCAGTATTGGGCGCGGCAGCAGGCCGGACATCGTCTCAACGGACTAACGCTTTTGCCCGGTCCTCGTCCGATCGGACGACGCGCGGCGGGGATTGCGTCGGCAACGTGGGCCCTGCGCATCGGGCGCTACAAGAGCCAACACAACCGGCCATATTGCCAAGGAGCCAAGCATGAGTTCATCGATCCTTTCGTCACTGCTGGAACGCCAGAAATCCGCTTTCAATGCTGCGGGAAAGGTGGACGCCGCCACCCGCCGGCGGCGCATCCAGCAGGTGATCGACCTGTTGGTGAACCATCACGCCGTTCTGACTGAGGCGATGGACGCGGATTTTGGCGGTCGTCCGGCCGGTTTTTCCCTGATGAACGATATCCTCGGCGCCCTGGCTTCGCTGAAACACGCCCGCACCCATCTGGAGACCTGGATGCAGGACGAGCCCCGCGCGCCGTTCCCGCCCTATGACCAGTTGGGCGCCGAAGCCTGGGTCATGTACCAGCCCAAGGGCACGGTGGGCATCCTCGGTACCTGGAATGCACCGCTGTTTACCCTGTTCAGCCCGCTGGCATCGGTGCTGGCGGCGGGCAACCGGGCGATTCTCAAGCCGTCGGAAGTGACGCCGCGTACCGCCGAGGTGCTTGCCCGCCTGTGCGCCGAACACCTCGACCCGCTGGAAGTGGCGGTGGTGACTGGCGATGTGCAACTGGCCGAGGCCTTTACCGCGCAGCCTTTCGATCACCTGGTCTTCACCGGCAGCACCGCTGTCGGCCGCTCGGTGATGCGCAATGCTGCGCAGAACCTGGTGCCGGTGACCCTGGAACTGGGCGGCAAGTCGCCGGTGATCGTCTCGACCAGTGCCGACCTCGACCAGGCCGCCTTCAGCATCGCCGTGGCCAAGGCCACCAACGGCGGGCAGATCTGCATCAACCCGGACCTGGTGTACGTGCCACGGACCTTGCTCGAACCCTTCGTTGCCGCGATGCGCACGGCCTACGCCAGTCTGCATCCGACCATTGCCGGCAACCGCGATGTGGTGGCGGTGGTCAATGCACGGCACCTGGCCCGGGTCGAGGGCTATATAGAAGACGCTCGTGCCCTGGGTGCACGGATCGAGTCCCTGCCGGAGGAGATGCCTGTTGGCGAACACGAACGCCGCCGCCCGCTGCGCCTGGTGATCGATCCGCCAACCCAGAGCCGGATCCTGCAGGAGGAAATCTTCGGTCCGGCCATGGTAGTGCTCGGCTACGACGACCTCGGCGCGGTAATCGACAAGATCAATGCCCGACCGCGCCCCCTGGCCTTGTATTACTTCGGCCAGGACGCCGACGAGCAGCGCCGGGTGCTGGAACACACGGTCTCCGGTGGCGTCACCCTCAACGACGTGATGATGCACGCGGCGATGCACGACGCGCCCTTCGGCGGTGTCGGTGCCTCTGGCATGGGTCATTACCACGGCCGCGAAGGCTTCCTCGAATTCAGCCATATGCGCACGGTATTCAAGGCCCCCAGCCATGACCCGCGCCGCGAATGGGGCCTGTTGCCGCCGTATGGCGAGCATTTCCAGGCGGCCATGCTGTCGATGCTGACCTCCGACTGAGCCGGCGAGGAATCACTGTGTTCAAGTCCATCACCATTGCCCAGCGCCTGTGGCTGTGGGCGCTGCTGGCCACCGCGCTGTTCGTCGCTGCGGTCGGTTTCGGCGTCTATGGCCTGCAACAGGCGCGCGACAGCCTGCGTACCCTTACTGAAGACAACCTGGCGACCCTGCTGACCTTCGGCGAGATCCAGCACCGCCTCGACGAAAGCCGGCGTCTGGCCCTGCTGGCCGTACTGCATGACCCGGACGGACCGCTGATGGCGGCGTTCGACCGGTCGGTGGAGGTCACCCTGGGCAGCATCGACGCCAACAACCGCAAACTGGCCCAGCGCTGGAGCGAATACCGTCAGCGCAGCCTGAGTGCGGAAGAGCAGGCCGCGGCCGACGCGTTCGACGCGCACTACGGCAGCTGGACCGAGGAACTGGCGATCCTCATGGAGTCGCTGCGCGCCGGGGATTTCCGCCTGCCGGGGATCATTTCCTTCCTGCGCGTGGCCGAACCCGCCGGCAGTGCCGCCGGAGCCGAGCTGGGCAAGTTGCAGGCCCTGCAGCAGGCCGCGGCGGAGCGTGCCTACGAGGCGGCGCAGCAGCGTTATCGCGCCACCGTGCTGGCCTACCTGCTGCTGGGTGTGGTCGGCGTGGTGGTCGGCAGCGCGACGGCGATCACCACCCTGACGCGCCTGCGCCGCGCCTTCAGCCAGGCTGCCAGCAGCATGCGTGCGATTGCCGCCGGTGACCTGGCGCAGCCGGTGCAGGTGCACGGCAATGACGAGTTCGCACGGATGCTCGGCGATATCGCCGCCATGCGCGACAGCCTGCATGGCCTGATCTCGCAGATGCGCGAACTGGTGCAGCGGGTCAGCCGCGAGGCTGCGCACCTGGCCGAGTCGGCGGAGCTGGCATCCCAGGCGACACAGCAGCAGGCCGAGGCGGTGCGCGGGATTTCCAGTGCGGTGGAGCATCTGTCCGGGTCCATTGGCGAGGTGGAAAGCCATGTCGGCGTGTCCCGCGAGATCACCCAGCATTCGGCGGGGCGATCGGGCAAGAGCGAGGGTTTCATCCGCGACATGGCCCAGGAAATGAACCGCATCAGCGACGTGATCAGCGACACCGCCGTGCATATCCACGAGCTGGAAGCGTTCTCCGACGAGATCAGCGACGTGCTCGGGGTGATCCGCAATATCGCCGAGCAGACCAATCTGCTGGCCCTGAATGCAGCGATCGAGGCGGCCAGGGCAGGGGAGCAGGGGCGTGGTTTCGCCGTGGTCGCCGACGAGGTACGCCTGTTGGCGCAGCGAACCGGGCGCTCGATCGGCGAGATCGACCTGACGGTGCAGCGTATCCAGGAGGGTACCCGTGCCGTGGTCGACGGCATGGGCCGGGTGGTGCTGCGGGTGCGTGAAGGCGTGAGCCTGGCCCATGAGGCGGGGGATTCGGTGGCGCAGATTCGCAGTGGTACGGATGATGTGATCCGCAGTGTCGATACCATTGCCACGGTGATCGACGAGCAGGTTCGGGTGACCCGGGAGATGGTGCTGCGGGTGGAAAATGTGTCGGCGGGGACGGGGGCCTTGTCGGCGAGCGCCGGGCGCAGTGCGGTGGCGGCGGCGGACCTGGAGCAGTTGGCGCGGGCGCTGGATCAGTTGTCGGCGCGGTTTACGGTGGTGTGAACTGTAGGAGTCCCCGAGATCGGCGTGGGAGAGGATTCATCCGCGATCGGCGGCAAAGCCGTCGTAAAACCTGAGTCCCAGGTTTTCCTGACACACCCGGGATGCCGGTTTTATGGCCGCTTCGCGCCCAATCGCGGATGAATCCGCTCCCACACCGTCCCATGCTAAATGAATGAGTTATGTGTTGATCTATGAGAGCGCGTCATCTTCAACCCGCCTTGCGCAGCGTGAAATTGATCCGCCGCGGCCCCAGCAGGGGATGGTGTCCATCCTTGAGCGGGAGGATGCCATGGAACCGCAGGCGATCCTCGCCACCCCACACCATCACGTCACCATGCTGCAATGCCACCCGCGCCGTACGCTCGGCGCGCTCATGCCCGCCAAGCAGGAAGGTAGCAGGCAACCCCAGGGACACCGAGACGATCGGCTGGCTGAAATCCCGTTCGTTGCGGTCCTGGTGCAGGGTCAGGCGGTTGCCGGGCAGGTAGCTGTTGATCAGGCAGGCATCCGGGGTGAAGTCGGCGAAACCGGCGCTCTCGGCGGCGGCACGGGCAAGTTCCAGGAAAACATCGGGCAATGCCGGCCAGGGTTGTCCGCTGAGGGGATCGACGGGGCTGTAGTGGTAGCCCTGCAGGTCACTGATCCAGCCGAGGCTGCCGCAGTTGGTGACGCGAACGGAAATCGTCCGGCCACCAGGGGTGGTCATGTTGCGGAAGGGAGCGGCCAGGACGATTTCCCGCAGAGCCGGCAGCAGATGCTCTACCCGGTCCAGAGCGAAGCCCGGGAGCAGGGCAACCTGGTTGCCGAGCCACTGGGGTTCGCCTGCTGGGGCGCTGAAGAGGTCGAGTTCGGTTTGCATGGTCGGATATTACTCCGCCGCATGCCGACCCTGCCAATGCCTACCGGGTGTTGAGGTCCAGGGCCAGATCCCGCGCCGCCTTGCCCGCCAGCACGCTCATCAGCTTGCTCATTTCGTCCTGGCGTCCGATACCGGCCTCGCCGCCGCCCATCATCACCGACGGCACGGGAGCCTTGGCTGCCGCCTCGGCCCAGGCCCGATTGATCCATACCAAGGCATCGAGTTTCGCCTGCAACGCGCCGTCAGCCTTGATGGCAACTTCGCGGGCGTGGGCATCGGCCTCGGCGGTGATCCGGGTCGCCTCGGCGGTGATGCGGGCTTTGTCACGCAGCAGCTCGGCGGTCTTCTTCTCGATTTCCGCTCGCCGCTGTTCGCGCTCGGCATTGATCAGCGTGAGTTGTTTCTCGGTTTCCGCCTCGGTGGTCCGTTCAATCTGCTGACGCAGGCTTTCCTGGCGCTTGGCCTCGACATCCTTGGCACCGCGGGCGGACACCAATTGCTTCTCTTCTTCTTCCTTGAGCCGGTTCTGCCGCGCCACGGCCAGTTCCGCCAGGGCCTGCTGCACCCTGACCATGCGCTCCTGGTACTGCGGGTTGGGATCGATATGGGTCACCCTGGCATCCACGACATCCACCCCGAACAGGCGAAACTGTTGGGGCTTGCGGATTTCCTGGCCGCTCTCGTCGCGCAGCTTCTCGATAACGAAGCGGGTGGAGTGGTTGTCGCCATATTGTCCCTGCTCGGTGCCGGCCTGGAGGATGGCCGTCTGCGCAGGCGAGCTGTCGCGCTGCACGCGTACCTCCTTGCGCTTGGTCAGGTACAGGCCGTTGCGCAGCTGGTTCTCGAACTCGGCGCCGAACTGGTTGCGGTCGCCGGCGTAGTAGTCATCGGCGCTCATCAGCGAGGCGGTGGCCTGCAGGGTTTCCTTGACCGCCGGCAGGAGCGCGCGCTGCATGAAGTTTTCCGGGGTGCGGTATTCCTGGGCGATGGTCAGGAAGGCATCGCCGGTGGGCAGGCGGAACTGGGTACTGAACTCGGCCTTGGCGTCGACGTTGCCCAGGAACACGATGGGCAGCGTGCCCTGGGTTACCGAAGGGTGGCGGCTGCCATCGTCCTGGGTATCGACCTGCAGCGCCGACTGGACACCGATCGTGCGCTTCCACACCGTACTGCGGCCAAACCATTTGGTGGCATAGCCGACATCCTCGACCACCTTCTCCTCACCGAAGATCGTGCGCACATGGGCCATATGGCCGGCTTCGTTGTAGAAAAACACCTGGTTGAACAGCGCGGCGACGGTGCCGAGGGCGATCAGCGGGACGGCAACGAGGACGATGACCTTGCGGCTGATGCGCGGAAATGGAGTTTCCGGTAATGCAGGGATTTGCATGAATGCCTCCTTCAATGGAAGCGGCCATGCTCAATGGGGAAGCCTTCCCCCCGCAATGAGGCGATTCACAGTGGCTTGTACGATTTTTCCGAGATTAATCAAGGAGATGTCGACTTCAAGCAGGAAGCTCCACCTCCGGCCGCTGCTCCAGCAGAAACGCCCCCAACCCCAGGATCGCCTCCTCCCAGGCACTGCCCTCCGGCCACACCAGGTAATAGCCATCCCCGGTCATCACCGCCTCGTGGAACGGCAAGCCCAGTCGCCCATCCCGCAGGTGCGGGCCGATCAGCGCCAGATCACCGATCGACACCCCGTGCCCGGCCATCGCCGCCGCCATGCCCTGGTCCAGGGTGTCGAAGCACACGCCACGGTTCAGCTCGATTTCACCCATCAGGCCACTGCCTTCGACCCAACGCCGCCAGTCGCGGCGGTCGGCGGAAGGATGCACCAGCGCCATCCGCCCCAGCCACGCCGCATCCCAGGGCCCATCGCCCAGCAACGAGGGCGCGCAGATCGGGATCAGCCATTCCTCGAACAGCTTCTGGCTCTTCACCCGCTCGCCGAACTGGCCGTTACCCAGCAGCACCGCGCAATCGTAGGGCTCACTGGCGAAATCCACGCTGTCCTGGTCCATCCACACGCTGGAAAGCTGCACCACGGTTCTGTCCTGCGCCTGGCGAAAACGCTCCAGGCAACCCAGCAGCCAATGCATGGTCAGGGTAGACGGTGCTTTCAGGCGCAATTGCCGCCCGGCGCCGCGAAACGGCTGGCAGGCCTGTTCGATCAGGCTGAAGCCGGCGTTCAACTGCCGGGCCAGGCGTTGCCCGGCATCGGTCAGGCGCAGGCGCGGGCCGTGGCGTTCGAACAGGCGGCAGCCCAGATGGCTTTCCAGGCTGCGGATATGCCGGCTGATGGCGCTCTGGGTCAGGGACAGTTCTTCGCCGGCACGGGTGAAGGAGCAGGAGCGGGCGGCAACCTCGAAGGCGCGCAGGGCATACAGCGGGGGCAGGCGATCGGCCATGGCGAAGGCTCATCATGAGTTGGAATCATAGTAGGCCAGCGCTTTTTGCGTTTTTCAAGGCGCCGTCTGCTGCGCAGAATGCGCGGACTCAACGCTTCGAGAGCCCACCATGAACACACCTCTGCTGATCGCCTACCTGGGCGCCGTCATCCTGTTGATTGCCACCCCGGGACCGGTGGTGCTGCTGGTGCTGGACGCCGCCAGTCGCTCCGGCACCAGCAGCGCAGTGCGCACGGCATTGGGGGCGAATGCCGCTTCGCTGATCCTGGTCGCGGCGGCGGCGGCCGTGCTGGCCGGGACCCTGGCGCTGAGTCCGCAGGTGCTGCAATGGGGCGCACTGGTGGGCTGCCTGTTCATCGGCTGGCTGGGTTTCAGCGGTTTGCGGGAAACGGGGGGCGGGGAGGTGACCGGCACGGTCAGGGCCAATGGCTGGTGGCAGGGTTTCCTGATCGGGATTTCCAACCCCAAGGACATCCTGTTCTTCGTCGCGCTGTTTCCCCAGTTCATCCCGGTGACGGCATCGTTCAGTACCAGCATCGGCCTGCTGGCACTGCTCTGGCTGATCGTCGACCTGAGCATTCTGGCGCTGTACATCGGCTTGATGCGGCATTCGCTGGCGCAACGCTACAAGGCGGGGATCGCGCGGCTGTCGGCGTGGATGCTGTTGCTGCTGGCGGCGGTGGGCGTGGTGTACTGGTGTCGCGTGCTGCTGGCCTGAACCAGCAGCGGCAGGGAGGAAGGCTTCAGCGTGCGGCGGGATGGCGCTGCGGCTGGGCCTGCTGGAGCAGGAGATTGAGGCGCGCCACTTGTTCCTTGAGGTCGTCGCGTTCCTGCTTCAGGCGTTGCAGCTCGTCACGACGAATCGAGACGTAGAGCGTCTGGGGCGGGCTGGCGGAGATCAGGGTTTGCATTGCGCACCTCACGAATGGCTGTCACACAACTGAAGCGTAGACGCTTGACGGGGCGCGATTCTGAATTCTTTTTTCCAATGAGGGAACTTTTTTATTGGCTGCTGTCTTGCCGTTTGTCGTGAAACCATCGCTGCCGCCCACTGGACTAACCTTGTGGACCTGACGCGACATTTCATCCTTCGAACGGAGCATCGGCATGCAACTGGGAATCGTGGGGCTGGGCCGCATGGGCGGCAATATTGCAAGACGCCTGATGCGCAACGGTCATCAAATGGTGGTGAACGACCGCGATCAGGCGGCCATCGACACGCTGGTGACGGAAGGCGCGCAAGGGGCGAAAAACCTGGCGGCGCTGGTGCAGCAACTGGCCAAGCCACGGGCGATCTGGGTAATGCTGCCCGCCGGTGAGCCAACCGAGCAGACCATCGCGCAACTGGCCGACCTCCTGGAAGCCGACGACGTGATCATCGACGGCGGCAACACCTTCTACAAGGACGATATCCGCCGCGCCGGCGAACTGGCCGGGCGCAAGCTGCACTATGTCGATGTCGGTACCTCGGGCGGTGTCTGGGGCCTGGAACGGGGTTATTGCATGATGATCGGCGGCGAACAGGCGGTGATCGAGCGACTCGACCCGCTGTTTGCCAGCCTGGCGCCGGGCATCGGCAACATCCCGCGCACGAAAGGCCGCGACGGCGAGCCGGGGCGTGCCGAGCAAGGTTATATCCACGCCGGACCGGCCGGGGCCGGGCACTTCGTGAAGATGGTGCATAACGGCATCGAGTACGGGCTGATGCAGGCCTACGCCGAAGGCTTCGACATCCTGCGCGGCAAGGCCAGCGAGGCGCTGCCAGCACAAGAGCGCTACGACCTTGACGTGGCACAGATAGCCGAAGTCTGGCGTCGGGGCAGCGTGGTCACCTCCTGGCTGCTGGACCTTGCCGCCGACGCCCTGGCAGCAGACCCGGACCTGGGCCACTACAGCGGTTCGGTGGCCGACAGCGGCGAAGGTCGCTGGACCATCGATGCCGCGGTGGCGCAGGGGGTACCGGTGCCGGTGCTGACCAGCGCGCTGTTTGCCCGCTTCCGCTCGCGGCAGCAGGAGGGCACCTATGGCGACAAGCTGCTCTCGGCGATGCGCTTCGGTTTCGGCGGCCATGTCGAGCGTCCCGAATGAATCCATACAATGTCGAAACCGCGCCACCCTGCACCTTGTTCCTGTTCGGCGCCAACGGCGACCTGGTCAAGCGCCTGTTGATGCCGGCCCTCTACAACCTCAGCCGCGATGGCCTGCTGGACAAGAACCTGCGCATCGTCGGCGTCGATCACAACGCTGCCACCGGCGCCCAATTCGCCGAGCGCCTGGAAGCCTTCATGCGCGAGCGCGACAAGGGCGCGGCGGAAGGCGCGCAATGCCTCGATCCGAAACGCTGGGCCCGGCTGGCCAAGCGCATCGACTACCTGACCGGCGATTTTCTCGACCCGGACACCTACCAGGCCATCAGCAAGCACATCGGCAAATCCCGCAACGGCAACGCAATTTTCTACCTGGCCACCGCGCCGCGTTTCTTTGCCGAAGTGGTGCAGCGCCTCGGCGATGCGGGGTTGCTCACGGAAACCGAGGGGTTTCGCCGGGTCGTGGTGGAGAAGCCATTCGGCTCGGACCTGGCCAGCGCCGAGCTGCTCAACGCCTGCCTGCTGCGGGTGATGAACGAAAGGCAGATCTACCGGATCGACCATTACCTGGGCAAGGAGACGGTGCAGAACATCCTCGTCAGCCGTTTTTCCAACGGCCTCTTCGAGGCTTTCTGGAACAACCACTACATCGACCATGTGCAGATCACGGCGGCGGAGACTGTCGGCGTGGAGGAGCGCGCAGCGTTCTACGACCACACCGGCGCGCTCCGTGACATGGTGCCGAACCATCTGTTCCAGTTGCTGGCGATGGTGGCCATGGAACCGCCGGCCGCCTTCGGCGCCGATGCGGTGCGCAGCGAAAAGGCCAAGGTCATCGGCGCCATTCGCCCTTGGTCGAAGGCCATGGCGCTCAAGAACTCGGTGCGCGGGCAGTACAGCGAAGGCAAGCAAGGCCGCAAGAAGCTCAAGGGCTACCGCGACGAGCCTCGGGTCGCGGCTGGCAGCCAGACTGAAACCTACGTCGCCTTGAAGGTCATGATCGACAACTGGCGCTGGGTCGGTGTGCCGTTCTACCTGCGTACGGGCAAGCGCATGAGCGTGCGCGACACCGAGATCGCCATCTGCTTCAAGCCGGCACCTTATGCGCAGTTCCGCGACAGCGATGCCGAGCGGCCCAAGCCCAACTACCTGAAGATCCAGATCCAGCCCAATGAAGGCATGTGGTTCGACCTTCAGGCCAAACGCCCCGGGCCGGCGCTGGCCATGGAGAACGTCGAGCTGGGTTTCGCCTACAAGGACTTCTTCAAAATGCGCCCGGCCACTGGTTACGAGACCCTGATCTACGATTGTCTGATCGGGGACCAGACCCTGTTCCAGCGCGCCGACAACATTGAAAACGGCTGGCGCGCGGTGCAACCGTTCCTCGATGCCTGGAAGGAGGGTGGCGAGGTGCATGCCTATGCCGCTGGCGAAGATGGCCCGGCCGCCGCAGACGATCTGCTCGCCCGTGAGCGACGAGTCTGGCACAGTCTTGGCTGAGTGACGCTGGACGGCCACCCATCTGGATAGGTCGCAAACTGCTTCTGACTGACTGTACAGCCCGCCATGCGCGGGCTGTAGCTATTTCTTGGCGCCATTTATTCGCCGCAATGGCAACTGGCTATATTCCTTCGAATGGGGCAATCTTGTAAAAAAAACGGACTAAGTTCACATTTCGGTGCGCATTCGCCCCGTTGGGTCTTTACTTTTTATACAAACCAATGAAGGTTTTATTGCATGGGAAGCGTCTTGACGGATACCAGGACAAATGGTGTCAAAGAACCGGCGCTCGGTGACGGTGTTGCTGTCCATCCCACTACGATCCAGGTGGCTGTGCCATGAATCGACGGGGCGGCATGCGCCAGGTGCTGGATCAATGCAATGGCCTGTATCCCGGCAAGACGGCGATCGTCTATGCCGGCGAGTCCTATACCTATGCTCAACTCGAGGATGCCAGCCAGCGCCTGGCCAGAGGCTTGCGCAGCTTGGGTCTGCGTCGCCAGGAAAACGTGCTGTTGTGCCTGGGCAATCGCATCGAAACGGTCTGTGCCTTCTGGGGCGTGCTAAAGGCTGGCGGGGTGGTGGTCAATGTCGACCCGCTGGTGCGGCGTGCGCATCTGGAGCATGTCATACGTGACAGCCAAGCCTCGGTCCTGATCACCACCAGCGCGGTGCTGGCCGGCTTGCCCAGCAGCATCGCTGCCTTGCCTCACCTGCGGGCCATCGTATTGCTCGATGGCGAGCCGGATGCCTGCGCTACCCGAACCTTCGAAAGTCTGCTCGGCCAGGACGAACAGGACGCTGCGCCGATACCGGTCCGGGAAGACGACCTGGCGGCTATCTTCTACCCGGACGAAGGGCCTCAGGTGCCCCGCGGGGTGATGGTCAGCCAGCGCAACATGCTGGCGGCGCTGGACTCGCTGCGCAGTAATCTGGCTTACGAAGTCACTGACAACATCCTGTGCTCCCTGCCATTGTCCACGGACTACGGTCTGTATCAGATGCTCATGGCCGTGGATGCCGGGGCCACCCTGGTACTGGAGAAGACGTCCAACGTGGCGCTTTCCCTGATGGACAGCATCGAGCGGCACCAGGTCAGCGTGGTGCCTTTCGTGACCAATACCCTGACGTTCCTGCACGAACATGCGACCCGACGCGGCATTGCCTTCCCCGGCGTGCGCTTGGTCACCAACGGCGGAGCGGGGTTGCGGCGGCGACAGATATCAAGGATGAACAGCCTGTTCCCCAATGCCCGGATCTGCACCCTGTACGGCCTGCCCGAGTGCAAGTGCTGCGCCTGCCTGCCGCCCGAAGATGTGGTTGGCAAGCCCGGCAGCATCGGCATCGCCGTGCCGGACACCGAGGTGTGGCTGATCGATGATGAAGGACAGCGGGTCGAACAGCCGCAGCGCCTGGGACAACTGGTCATTCGAAGCGCGTCGGTGACGCCCGGCTACTGGCGCGACCCGGTGACCACGGCAGAACGGCTCAAGCCCGGTATCGAGCCGGGAGAGGTCGTCCTGCACACGGGCGAACTGTGCAGCCGTGACGAGGATGGCTACCTCTATGACCACGGCAGCCTTAGTCACCTGATTCGCTGCGATGGCGTGCGGGTCAACCCGCTGGATGTGGAACAGTTCCTGCTCGCCCTCGATGGTGTGCGGGACGCCGCGGTGGTTGGCATCGACGATGCCGAACGCGGTCAGGCCCCTTGGGCCTTTGTAGTGGTGGAGCCCGGCCAGCGGACAGTGGATGTCGGCGAGCTGCTGGAGCATTGCCGGACTGGCCTCGCCAGCCGGCAGGTACCGGTGGGCATCACGTTAAAAACAATATTGCCCAGCACGGGCAGTGGGCGAGTGGATCTCGTCTTGCTGCAGGAATGGGCACGCAACGAGCAAGCAGCGGTGGCCGAATGATCGCCACCCGAGAGACGCCTATGGAAGAACCAACCTTCGATTTCGACGGAATGCTGTGTTTCACCCTGTATTCCACCGCCAATGCCATGGTCCGCGACTATGGCGAACCGTTACGCCGGCATGGCGTGACCTACCCGCAATTGCTGGTACTGATCGGTTTATGGGGTGAGGACGACATGTCCATCAGCTCCCTCAGTGCGGTAACCCTGTTCGACCTCGGCACCCTGACGCCGATCATCCGGCGCCTGAGTGACGCCGGTTTCATCACGGTCTATCTCGATCCGGGCGACCGGCGCCGGCGCAAGGTGCTGCTCACCGACAAGGGCAAGGCGTTGAAGCTGGAAGCGGCGCAACTGCTCGACTGCATGAACGGCAAGCTCGGCCTGGAGCCGCAGAACCGCCAGCAGATGCTCGACACCTGCCGACAGATACGCTCACGACTGCGCTGAGGCACCATCGTCGAGGTACTCCGGGGTATTGAAGTTCGCCAGCCGGGGATCGTCTTCGGCGCACTCCAGGGCCAGCAAGGGCCCGCCGCGCAACACCCACGACAGACTGCGTTCGCCACTTTCCCAGGCGGCTGAAAGTGTGGGTGTCAGTGCGCGCGGGATCAGGCTGAACATCGGTTGCCAATGGCCGGCCTGGCGCACCATGACCGGAGTATGTGGGTCGTGGGCAAGGGCCAGGAGGGATTCCAGCAGCGCCCGGTCAACCTGCGGAGCGTCACAGGCCAGAACCAGCAGCCAGTCGTGGCGGGCGGCGCGCAGTCCGGCAAGGACGCCGGCCATCGGTCCTGGGAAGTCCGTCTGTTCGTCCTGCACAAGCTGGTCGGCGTAGGGCCGGTAGGCATCGACATTGCGGTTGCAGGAAATGATCAGGTCGTCGGTGAGGGGGCGCACGGTGCGTTGCAGGTGCGCCACCAGCGGTTCGCCTCGCCAGAGGAGCAAGCCCTTGTCCCGCCCGCCCATGCGCTGGCCGCGGCCACCGGCCAGGATCAGGATGGAGCAGGGGGGGAGTGCAGGCTGGTTCATTGGCATCGAGCTTGAGAAGTAAAGAGCGTCACCTTCCCATGGTGGTTGGCAGGTTTCAATTGTGTTGTTGCTGATGGCCTCAAGATCAGCCATCAACCTGCGCGGCAGCCTCGGCCTTCCTGCGCTGATACCCGGTCACCCGCATCACCACCACGAAGAACACCGGCACGAACACTACTGCCAGCGTCGCGCTGAGCATCCCGCCCACCACACCAGTACCGATGGCCTGCTGGCTCGCCGAACTGGCACCGGTGGCGATGGCCAGTGGCACCACGCCGAGGATGAAGGCCAGCGAGGTCATCACGATCGGCCGCAGGCGCAGGCGCGCCGCCTGTACCGTGGCGTCCACCAGGTCATGGCCCTGGTCCACCAGGCTCTTGGCGAACTCGATGATGAGGATGGCGTTCTTCGCCGACAGACCGATCAGGGTGATCAGGCCCACTTTGAAGAACACGTCGTTGGGTAGCCCGCGCAAGGTCACCGCCAGCACCGCGCCGAGAATCCCCAGTGGCACCACCAGCAGTACCGAGGTCGGAATCGACCAGCTCTCATACAGCGCCGCCAGGCAGAGGAACACCACCAGCAGCGACAGGGCCATCAGCAGCGGTGCCTGGCTACCGGACAATTTCTCCTGCAGGGACAGACCGGTCCATTCCAGGCCGAAGCCCAGCGGCAGCTCGCCGACCAGGCGCTCGATCTCGGCCATGGCCTCGCCAGAACTGTGTCCCGGGGCCGGCTCGCCACTCACCGCGATCGCCGGATAACCGTTGTAGCGGGTCAGTTGTACCGGGCCCGAGACCCATTGGGCACGAGCGAAGGCGGCCAGCGGGACCATCTTGCCGCTGCTGTTGCGTACATGGATCTGCAGCAGGTCTTCGACCTGGCTGCGGGTATCACCTTCGGCCTGTACCACCACCCGCTGCATGCGGCCCTGGTTGGGGAAGTCGTTGACGTAGCTGGAACCCACCGCTGTATTGAGCACCGTGCCGATATCGGCGAAGGACACGCCCAGCGCATTGGCCTGCTTGCGGTCGATTTCCAGCTGCACTTGCGGGCTTTCCGCCAGGGCACTTTCGCGCACATTGACCAGCACCGGGCTCTTTTCTGCGGCCGCGAGCAACTGGTCGCGGGCGGCCATCAGCCGGGCATAGCCGAGGCCACCCCGGTCTTGCAGGCGGAACTCGAAGCCGGTCGAGGTGCCCAGGCCATCCACTGGCGGCGGCAGCACCGAGTAGGCGATGGCGTTCTTGAACTGGCTGAAGGCGATGGTCGCACGCTCGGCGATGGCCGCGGCAGCGTCATCGGCGGCGCGCTCCGACCAGTCTTTCAGGGTGGTGAACACCAGCGCAGCGTTCTGGCCGTTGCCGGAGAAGCTGAAGCCAAGGATCACCGTAGTATTTCCGACTCCCGGCTCGGCGGCGTTGTGCGCCTCGATCTGTGCTGCCACACCCTCGGTACGCTCGCGACTGGCCCCTGGTGGCAATTGCACGTCGGTGATGGTGTAGCCCTGGTCTTCGGTCGGCAGGAACGACGATGGCACCTGGCTGAAACTCATCACCAGCGCGCCGAACAGCAGCGCGTAGAGCAGCAGGTAGCGCCCGCTGCGGGCGATGGCATGGATCACCCAGCGCTGATAGCCGTTGCTCAGCGCCTCGAAGCGCCGATTGAACCAGCCGTACAAGCCGCGGCGCTCGTGGTGCTCGCCCTTGGCTACCGGCTTGAGCAGGGTGGCGCACAGGGCCGGGGTCAGGCTCAGGGCAAGGAACGCCGAGAACAGGATCGATACCGCCATGGACATGGAAAACTGCTGGTAGATCACCCCCACCGAGCCGCTCATGAACGCCATCGGCAGAAACACCGCCACCAGCACTACGGTGATGCCGATGATGGCCCCGCTGATCTGGCCCATGGCCTTGTGCGTCGCCGCCTTCGGCGACAGGCCTTCCTCCATCATGATGCGCTCGACGTTCTCCACCACGACGATGGCGTCGTCCACCAGGATGCCGATGGCCAGGACCATGCCGAACAGGGTCAGGACGTTGATCGAGAAGCCCAGGGCGAGCATGGCGGCGAAGGTGCCCATCAGCGCCACCGGCACCACCAGGGTGGGGATCAGGGTGTAGCGGATGTTCTGCAGGAACAGCAGCATCACCAGGAACACCAGGATCATGGCCTCGCCCAGGGTATTGATCACCTGGGTGATAGAGACCTTGACGAAGGGCGAGGTGTCATAGGGAATGTCGTACTTGGCGCCGGGCGGGAAATAGCGCGACAGGTCGTCCATCTTCTCGCGCACCAGGGTCGCGGTCTGCATGGCGTTGGCGCCCGGCGACAGCTGCACACTGAAAGCAGTGGCGGGCTTGCCGTTCAGACGGGTGCCGAACTGGTATTCCTGACTACCGATTTCGACCCGGGCGATATCGCCGATGGTCACGGTAGAGCCGTCCTGATTGGCGCGCAGGACGATGGCGGCGAACTCCTCAGGCGTCGACAATTGTCCTTTGACCAGCACGTTGGCGGTGATTTCCTGGCCGGAACGGCCCGGCAGGTCGCCGATGCTGCCCGGTGCAACCTGGGCGTTTTGCGCAGTGATGGCGGCGTTGACATCCTCGGGGGTGAGGTTGAAACCGATCAGTTTGCGCGGATCGATCCAGATGCGCATGGCCCGCTCCGAGCCGTACAACTGCGCCTTGCCCACACCGGGCAGGCGGCGGATCTCGTTCATCACGTTGCGGGCGAGGAAGTCGCTCAGGGCGGTTTCGTCCAGCGCCGGGTCGTCGGCGCTGAGGGTCACCAGCAGGAGGAAACCGGTGGACACCTTTTCCACCTGAAGGCCTTGCTGGGTTACGGCACGGGGCAGGCGCGACTCGACGATCTTCAGGCGGTTCTGCACGTCCACCTGGGCCAGTTCCGGGTTGGTCCCCGGTTCGAAGGTAGCGGTGATGGTGGCGCTGCCCAGGCTGCTCTGCGAGGAGAAATACAGCAGGTGGTCGGCACCGTTGAGCTCCTGCTCGATCAGGCTGACCACGCTTTCGTCCATGGTCTGCGCCGAGGCACCGGGGTACACCGCGTAGATCTCGACCTGCGGCGGGGCGACGTTGGGATACTGGGCCACCGGCAGCTTGGGCAGGGCCAGGGCGCCGGCGAGCAGGATGAACAGGGCGACCACCCAGGCGAAGATCGGGCGTTCGATGAAAAACTGCGGCATGAGTCAGGCCCTCACTGGCCGGTGGTGTTCTGGACGACGGGCGGTTTGGCCGATTCGCGGGCGGTGACCTGAACCTGGTCGCCGGCCTTGATGTGTTGCAGGCCTTCGGTGACCACGCGCTCGCCCGGGTTCAGACCGGCACTGACGATCCAGCGGTTGTTCTGCGCGGCACCGAGCACCACTGGGCGCTCGACGACACGCTGCTCGCCATCCACCACCAGCACCCGTGGCTGGCCAGCGCTGTCACGCAGGATTGCCTGTTGCGGCACGCTGATGCCCTGAGGCTGCACCGCCTGTTCGACTCGCACGCGGATGAAGCTGCCAGGCAGCAGGTCGAGATCCGGGTTGGGAAACTCGCTGCGCAGGGTGATCTGGCCGGTGCTCTGGTCGACGGAGATATCCGAGAACAGCAGCTTGCCGGGCAGCGGGTAGGGCGTGCCGTCGTCCTGGATCAGGGTGACCTTCGCCTGACCCTGGCCGACCTGCTGCAGCTCGCCGGCGCGCTGGGCGCGGCGCAGGGCGTTGATCTCGCGGGTCGACTGGGTGACGTCGGCGTGGATCGGGTCCAGTTGCTGAATGGTGGCCAGCGCCGTGGTCTCGTTCTGGCCCACCAGCGCACCCTCGGTGACCAGGGCGCGGCCGATGCGTCCGGAAATCGGCGCGGTCACCGTGGCGTAGCCCAGGTTGAGCCGGGCGCGCTCCACCGCCGCCTTGGCCGCCGCTACGTCGGCATCAGCCTGCATCGCTGCGGCACGGGCGTTGTCGCGGTCCTGGCGGCTGACGGCGTTGATCGCGATCAACTCGGCGTAGCGCTGGTCCTGCAGCCTGGCCTGGTAACGGGTCGCCTCGGCCTTGGCCAGGGTTGCGCGGGCGCTGTCGTAGTCGGCCTGGAACGGCGCCGGGTCGATACGGAACAGTACGTCGCCCTGTTTCACGTCGCTACCCTCGCGATACTCGCGCTTGAGCACGACCCCGGCGACCCGCGCCCGTACCTCGGCAATGCGTGGTGCCTGGATGCGCCCGGACAGCTCGCTGCTGATCGCCAGCGGCTGGACCTGCACGGTTTCCACCGAGACGTTGGGCGTGGGCGCTTGCGCGTCCTCCGGGGCCTGGCCATCGCCACAGGCGCTGAGCAGGAGGAGGGCGGCGGCAAGGGGGAGCAGACGAGCGGGGCTTGAGGGAAACATACGCTTCTTCCATAAATGACCGTTGCATGTTACGCAGCCGCGCTGCAAGCGGCTGTGAAGCTGTGTAGAACGTCTGTTAAAAAGTGTAAGGAAACACCTTCTTACCTTTCCGGGTTCTATATCCTGCCGACTTTCCCTGTCCTCCAAGTCAAGTCATGCCCAACATCCTCCTGGTCGAAGACGACTGTGCCCTGTCCGAGCTGATCGCCAGCTACCTGCAACGCAATGGTTTCAGCGTGAGCGTCATCGCCCGTGGCGACCTGGTGCTGGAACAGGTGCGCCGCGACAAACCCGACCTGGTCATCCTCGACCTGATGCTGCCGGGCCTCGACGGCCTGCAGGTGTGCCGTCGCCTGCGCGGCGAATCGCAGACCCTGCCGATCCTCATGCTCACTGCCCGCGACGACAGCCACGACCAGGTCCTGGGCCTGGAGATGGGCGCTGACGACTACGTGGCCAAGCCTTGCGAACCGCGGGTGCTGCTGGCCCGGGTGCGCACCTTGCTGCGACGCAGCAGCGTTGCCGAGCCGCACCTGGAGAGCGATCGTCTGCTGATCGGTGCGCTGTACATCGACCTGGCCGAGCGCACCGTGACCTGGCGCAGCCAGCCGGTGGAGCTGTCCAGCGGCGAGTTCAACCTGCTGGTGGTGCTGGCACGCAACGCCGGCACGGTGCTCAGTCGCGACCATATCCTCCAGCACCTGCGCGGCATCGAGTTCAACGGCACCGACCGTTCGGTGGACGTGGCCATTTCCAAGCTGCGACGCAAGTTCGACGACAATGCCGGCGAGGCGCGCAAGATCAAGACGGTGTGGGGCAAGGGCTACCTGTTCAGCCGCGTGGAATGGGAGGTCTGAGGCCGGGCCATGCTGAAGATCCTCGTTCGCCTCTACCTGTTGACCATCGTCACCTACGCCGGCGCGCTATTCCTGGTGCCGGAGCTGATCCTCAACGCCTTCAACGAGCGCTATGTCGCTTACAACCTGGAGCAGGCGCGGGGCGTGCAGAATCTGATCGTCAAGCAGTTCAAGCGGGTACCGGAAAGCCAGTGGCCGCAGGTGGCACAGGAGCTTGCTGCGGATTTCGCGCCGTTGGCCATCGAACTGATGCCGCGCAGCAACGTGCAGTTGACCGGCGCCGAGCGCCAGCGCCTGGATGGCGGGCAGAACGTAGTGCGCCTAGGCGACTGGGGCTACTACGAGACGGCCATCGCGCCGTTGAGCGAGCGCTGGCTGGTGGAACTGCGCAACCCGCCGGACCCGTTCGACATCAACCTGCTGTCCTGGGGCATCACCGTGCTGATCGGCGCGGCACTGCTCGGTTGCCTGCTGCTCTGGCTATGGCCGCACTGGCGCGACCTTGAGCGACTCAAGGCCACCGCGCAATTGCTCGGACAGGGGCACCTGGCCGAGCGCACGAACATTTCCCCGCGCTCCAACATCGGCGCCCTGGCGGCGGTGTTCGACACCATGGCCCAAGACCTGGAACAGTTGCTGACCCAGCAGCGCGAACTGCTCAACGCGGTGTCCCACGAGTTGCGCACGCCGCTGACCCGCCTGGATTTCGGCCTGGTGCTGCTCTACGACGAACTGCCGGCGGCCAGCCGCAAGCGCCTGATGCAACTGGTCGGGCATGTGCGAGAGCTGGATGAGCTAGTGCTGGAGTTGCTGTCCTACAGCCGCTTGCAGACGCCGGGGCAGATCGTCGAGCGGGTCGAGGTGTCGTTGCTTGAGTTCGTCGACAGCATCCTTGGCAGTTTTGCCGAGGAACTGGACGGGCGCGGCATCTGCTGGGAGGTGCGTGGTGGTGGCGACCTGCGCTTTGCCCTGGACCCACGGATGACTGCCCGCGCCGTGCAGAACCTCATCCGCAACGCCATGCGCTATTGCGACCGTCGCCTGCTGCTGGATCTGGGCCAGGACGGGCAGGGCAACTGCCTGATCAGCGTCGAGGACGATGGCATCGGTATTCCCGAGCTTGAACGCGAGCAGATTTTCCAGCCGTTCTATCGCCTGGACCGCAGCCGCGATCGTGCCACCGGTGGCTTCGGCCTGGGGCTGGCGATCAGCCGGCGGGTGATCGAGAGCCAGGGTGGGCAGCTCAGTGTCGGTGAGTCGGTGCTGGGTGGGGCCAGGTTCAGCATCGTTCTGCCGCGGCGGGTTGCCTGAGGCTCGTTGTCATTCTTTCGGACCTCATCGCGGGCAACGCCCGGTCCTACTGGATTCGCGGCGCTGCGGTCCTTTACACCCCCAAAACCTCCTTCCGCCTATCCCACCCCCCATCAGGTAGTCCCCAATCCCCTTTCGACGGACGACGGTGGGAAATTTCCTCGTCTCGCTGGGACATGTCTGATGTAAGCCATTTCCCCGGTCGCGAATAATCCGCCTCGCTCACCGAGACATCTGCCAGTCACTCGACGTTCGCCGATGTTCCTGTGAGTTCAGTGGATTTTTCGCCACCTATACAAGGAAACTGGTAATGAAATACAGCATTCTCGCCCTCCCGATGGCTCTGATGATGGCGGCAGGCAGCGCACTGGCAGCCGACCCAATCGAGAAGCAGGTGACCATCACCGCCACCATCCCGACCGAGAGCTTCTACGTCGAGCCGGTCGGCGGCAACTGGATGAACGAACCGCAGGACATGGCCTGGAACTCCTTCCAGCAAACCCTGCAACCGATTCGCAAGCAACTTCAGGTACGCAGCACCACCGGTCCGATCTCGGCCTACCTGCTCAACCCGGCAACCATCACCAGCGGTGCCGACACCATCGGCCTGGATGTCAGCGTAGCCGGCAAAGCCCTGACCCTGACGTCGTCCGAGGTCATCAGCAAGGACCAGGCTGCACCAGGCGCCATCGTCGGCTTCGAGGTAGCGGCCCAGGCCGCTGGCGCCGGGGGCTACACCCCGGGTAACTACCTCGGCGTAGTGAACATGATGTTCGAAACCACCACCGAGTAAGCCTCCGGGCACGTTGCTTTCTCCCTTTCCGATCGTCCCCGGTCCGGCGCTCCCCATGTCGCGCCGGGGGTGATTGGTGCAGTCTCCATTTGCGACGAGCAATCACACATGTCTCTTGCGACATCCATACGATTGGCGGTGGGCTGCTGCGTGGCCTCCGTCTGGCTGACCGACGTCAGCGCCAGGGAAGAGACAGGGCAAGCCACTCAGCTCGGCATCCTCAGACAGGCCGAGGGATTGCCCAAGGAATTCAACGACCACTTCTTCGATGTACCGCTCGCCGTGCGCGTCGATCTCGATGGCCGCCTGCTGGGCGAGGCCATGGTGGTCCTCAGCCGCGACGAGCGCGTGCAACTGCTGGAATTCACCGACACCCACGAAAGCCAGGAGCCAGACACCGTGCGCCAGCGCTGGGGCGAGGTGCTGCAGGCAGGCCAGGCCCTGGGCAACTGCGTCAGCGCTTGCCCTCAGGATCTGGTGGCGGTGCATTACAGCCTGGTCAACTCGCAGCTGTCGGTCCTCACCCGGCATGCCGAGCGCGATCAGCAGGCCGCCTGGCACCACTTGCCGGAGCAGGGCAGCCTGGGTGCGATCCTGCGCAATCAACTCAATCTCAGCCGTGACGGCCAGAATACCGTCGGCCGCTACGCCCTGCGTGGCCAGGGCAGCCTCGGCAACTGGACCACGGTGGCCGAGGCTCAGGTCGACCGCAGCAACGATGATCGTCCGCAGACCCGCCACCGGGTCGACGAACTCTACGCCGAGCGTGTCCACGAAGACCGTTTCTATCGCCTCGGCTACTTCACGCCGGGGCTCCAGGGTCTCAGCCGCCAGCCGCGCCTGCTCGGCAGCAGCCCGGATACCACGGTCGGCCTGATGTTCGGCAGCAGCGACAGCCTGGCGGTGAACAACGGTACGGCCAGCGCAACGCCTATCTATGTCACCCCCAACCGCCCGGGGATCGTCGAGATCTACCGCAACGAGCAGTTGATCAACAGCCAACCGGTGCAGCCTGGTCTGCAGGCTCTGGATACGCGGGTACTGCCAGGCGGCATCTATGAAGTGGAGGTGCGCCTGGTGGAGGACGGCCAGGTTACCTCGCGCAGCCAGGAATTCATCTACAAACCGAGCAACTGGAACAACACCGACTCGCCCTGGCGCTACAACCTGTACCTCGGTCGCCAGGACGAACTGCTCAGCAACTGGGAGGACGACGACTACGGTGGTCTGGCCGCCGGCGTCATCGGCAACTACCTGCTGCACCCGCGCATGGTGGTCGGCCTCTCCACCCAGCGTATCGACGGTCAGATGCAATACGGCACCTCGCTGGATTGGGACGTCCTGGACCGTTTCAAAGTGTTCGGCAACCTGTTTCACACCGACGAACAAGGCAATGGCTACGACCTGCAAGGCGTGTGGAACCATGATTCGGGCAGTTTGGTCCTCAGTCACAGCCGCTCATGGCTGGAGTACCCGCGGGCTTACCGCCTGGAGAACCAGGATCTGCCACGGATCCGCGAGGTCCGCCAGACGTCGCTGTCTCTCAGCCAGCGGGTCACTCGCAAGAGCACGGCGACCCTGCGCCTGAGCCAGAGCAGCGGCAACAACGGCGGCACCGGGCTGGACCTGGGCTGGTCGCAGTACGGCCAGTTGATGGGCTCGGACGCCAACTGGCGAGTAGCGTTGTTCGACCGCCCGGGTAATTTCAGCAGTGGCAGCCAGCGCAACCGTGGCGTCACCTTCAGCCTGAGCATGAGCCTGGGTGGTCCGGGACGGCGCATCAACGGCAGCTTTGGCACGCGCACCTCGCGGGACGGCGGGCGTGATCTGAATGCCTCGCTGACCTACCAGCAGGACCTCGATCACGGCACCTTCCGCTCGCTGGCCGGCACCCTAAATGCCGACCGCTACGGCGCGGCATTCGCTGCCAATACCCAGTTCGAGAACCAGGCGGTGTACGGCGACGCCTACCTGCAGAACTCCTCCTACAACAACGAGATCAGTGGCGGCCTCAACCTGGAAAGCACCCTGGCGTTGGGGGGCGGCAAGCTGGCCTTGAGTGGCCAGTACCTGCCCTACGAGGCCGGGCTGATCGTCGATGTCGAATCGGACCTCGACAACCTGCGCCTGCGTGTCGACGACCTCGACGGTCACAGCAGCCTGTTGCACCCCGGACGCAACGTGATTCCGGTGAACGCTTACCGCTCCGGCAGCGTGCAACTGGACTTCGAGGACGGCGCCGTTCCGGCGGCGGTGATTCAGCCGTCCTCGCTGAGCTATCACCTCAACCGTGGTGGCGTGGACTACCGGGTCCTGCGGGTGATGCGCACGGTGACCGTGCTCGGGCGCCTGCTGGATGTTCACGGCAAGCCGCTGCGTGGCGCCATGGTGATCAACCACGCCAGCCGTAGCGTCAGTGAAGCCGACGGTTTCTTCGCCGTGGAAATGAGCGAATCGACCCCGACCCTGGAAATCCGCCAGGGCGGCCAGCGCCTGTGCCTGCTCAGCCTCAACGCCGGCGCCCAGCGCCAGGACGATGTATTGCTGGTGGGCGATCAGGTATGTACCCCGGACAGCCTTGCCGGCACCGATCAATCCGCAAGCGGAGACGCCTGATGTTACGCAATGCCTATCTGCTTCGTGCCGCACTGGTGGTCCTGGCCCTGTACTGGGCACCGCCGCTGGACGCGGCGCAGGTGACCATCACTGCCCAGTACCGTGGCGGCACCGAGTTCACCAACACCACGCCGCAAGCGGCCTTCTGCGGTCGCTGGCCGCATTACTGCAATGGCGTGGAGACGGTCGGTATCCCGATCACCTACGACAAGCGCACGGTCAACGAAGCAACGGACCCGCGGGACAACTACTACATCAAACTGCCATCCAGGCGTTCGGTCACGGTCATCAACGACCACACCGGGGAGTCCTATACGCTGACCTTCGAGATGTTCGCGGTCAGCCAGTACGTCGCCACCACAGGCGGCCAAAGCCCGGTGTTCACCTTGTATGTCCGGGGCGGCTGCAGCTATCTGTACACCCTGGGGGCAGGTAACTGGGCTTCCTACCTGTGGAACGTCAGAACCCCGCCCAATCCCGACGGTTGCTATCCCATCGGCAGTCCCGGCGGCGTCGGTACCGAACGCCACGTGCAAACCCGGGACTTTGGCGTGGCCTACCGTCTGAGCATGCCTTCGCCGCTGAAGATGAAGCAGGGGCTCTACCGTGGACAGATCAGCTACAGCGTCGGCGCCGGTGGCGATTTCGACTTCGGCAACGATGTGAGCAACCTCAGCGACACCAGTCTTACCGTCAACTTCGAGCTGGATGTCGTCCACGCCTTCGTC
This sequence comes from Pseudomonas sp. Con_6, assembly GCF_059379395.1. Taxonomy (NCBI): domain Bacteria; kingdom Pseudomonadati; phylum Pseudomonadota; class Gammaproteobacteria; order Pseudomonadales; family Pseudomonadaceae; genus Pseudomonas; species Pseudomonas sp. Con_6. The sequence goes on from NZ_CM182011.1 coordinate 3,503,336, forward strand.
ATCGACTTCCCCAATGGCTCCGACCGGGTGGTGCTGGAGCCGCCGGGAGGCTGGACCCAGTGGCTGAACAATCGGCGCCTGCCGGAGCGCCTGTACCGCGACCTGCCGATGCGCATCTGGTCGTCCGGTCCCTTCACCGTGCATACCCGTTGTGAATACAACCTTGGCGGGCGCTGCGCGATCCGCAACCCGGGCAACGAGCACCAGGTGCCGGTGCAGGTGGCGCTGACCCTGCCCACGGTGATCCAGCATAACGGTCAACCGGTCAACCGCCTGCCGCTGCCGGTAGGCGAGGCCGAGGCGGTCCTGCTGGAGGCCATGGCACCGGCGCTGAACCGCACCGCGAGCCTGCATTTCCAGGTAGATAAAGCCGGCGTGGCGGAAATGACCCGCTATCCCGGTGCCCGCTATGAAGGCGACGTAACCATCGTCTTCGATGCCAATTTCTGATCATTGCTCAGGAGCGACACCATGAAAACCTTGTTGGCCGGGATGCTCCTGGCTTTGTTGGCAGGCACTGCGCACGCCGCTCCACAGATCAACGTCGGCGGCCTCTACGACTACCTCGAGGGCGGCTCCAGTACCTTGCTCAAACGTGTGCGTAACCTCGGCGACACCACGGCCTTCGTCAAGGTCAGTGTGGTCGAACTGATCTACGACGGCCGCGGCCAGGTTCGCGAAGTGTCCCATGATGACCTGCCGGTCAGCGAAAGGCCCCTGATCGCCAGCCCGGCGCGGCTGATCGTACCCGCCAGCGGTATGCAGGCGGTGCGCCTGCTGTACCGCGGCGAGCGCGCAGACGAACGCTACTTCCGCCTGCGCTTCATTCCGGTCCTGCCGGAGCACGGGGATGGCTTCGCGATCAGCGATGAAGAAGCGCAAGCGTACGAAGCGCAGCTCAAGGCCGGAGTCAACATCCTCGCCGGCTACGGCTCGCTACTGTTCATCCGCCCGCAGGAGACCGCATTCCGTACCGAGATCAGCGAGCGGGAAGACCAATTCACGGTGCTCAACAACGGCACCGCCACCGTGGTCCTCGACCATTTCAACGACTGCAACCTCAGTGGCAACCAGTGCGCGGTGGCCACCAAGCACCATATCCGCCCTGGGCTGGAGCGTCCGTTCAGTCGCGCTCCAGGGCGGGTCTATCGCTTCGAGCTGATCGAAGGTGGAGAGCGTCGGCGGGTCGAGATCAAGGGCTGAAGTGCACGCTCGGAAATTTCCTTCGCTATCGCGGGAATCGTCCGGTGCACATGTGCCTAGCCGGCAACCGATACTCCTGTGGAGAGAGTGGTGGCTTTTTGATGGCATCGCTCGTGCTCCTCGACAGGTACGTCATCAGAAAAGTGAGGGATTCATGTACAAAGCCATGATCGTGGACGATCACCCGTTCATCCGCGCCAGCGTGCGCATGCTGTTGCGCCAGGAACAGTTCGATGTCGTCGCCGAGGCGGACAACGGTGTCGATGCCATGCGCCTGATCCGCGAGTACGAACCGGATATCGCCATTCTCGACATCTCCATCCCGCGCATGGACGGCCTGGAGATCATCGCCCGGGTCAAGGCCGCCCATATGAGCATGAAGATGCTGGTCCTGACCTCCCAGGTTCCGGGTTACTTCTCCTTGCGTTGCATGCGTCTGGGCGCTTCGGGGTACGTTTCGAAGAACGACGATCTCAGTGAGCTGCGCAAGGCGATCATGGCGATCATGTCCGGCTATACCTATTTTCCCGAGATTTCCCTCAGCTCGGTGAACCGCTACGACTGCCAGGCCACCGAGACCCAGCGCATCGAACGACTCACCGACCGCGAACTGCTGATCCTCCAGCAATTGGCCCGCGGCCTGAGCAACAAGGCCATCGGCGAGATCATGCTGCTCAGCAACAAGACCATCAGCACCTACAAGACCCGTCTGCTGGAAAAGCTGCGCGTCACCTCGCAGGTGGACCTGGCCGACCTGGCCAGGCGCCACTCGCTGATCTGACCGTCGTGCGGCACCACAGCGGGCTGACCTGGCTGCTCGTGCTCTGCCTGTGGCTGTGCAGTACCCTGGCTTGGGGCGAGGCACCGAGCTTGCTGGGGCGTTCCAGCCTGGCCGAGGATCTGCGCCTGAACCTCGACGTCGACGACCGCAACTGGCTGTGGACGCGCAATGTCTTGTGGCTCGGCGTAAGCCGGCCGGACCGGGTTCCGTTCGACATCACCACGACCGGACGCGACTACGAGGGCCTGACCGCCGACTACGCGGGGTTGCTCGGCGAGTTGCTAGGGGTCCAGGTGCGTGTGCGGCGCTATACCACACGGACCGCCGCTCTGGCAGCGCTCAATCGCGGCGAAATCGACCTGCTTGGCACGGCCAACGCCGACGAGGCGGCCCGTGGCGGCCTGCTGCTGTCGCGCCCTTATGCAGAAAATCGGCCGGTGTTGGCCAGCCGCAGCGAGGAGGGCGGCATCCCTGACCCGCAGCGCCCCGGGATCCGCCTGGCGATGCGTGAAGGCTACCTGGCCGAGGGCCATGCCCGGCAACTGTTCCCGCAGGCACAATTGATCCTCTATCCCTCGGTCCGTAATGCGCTTGGCGCAGTAGCGTTCGGCCAGGCCGACCTGTTTCTCGGTGATGCCCTGGGCACTCATTACCTGTTGCAGACCAGCTACCTGACGCAGTTGCAACTGTCGCCCACCGACTTGTTCGAGGACCGTCACTACGGCTTCGCCCTGAGCCCCGCCAACCTGCGCCTGAAGCGCCTGGTCAATCAGGCGCTGGCGAGCATTCCGGAGCAGGTCCGCCAAGACATCCGGCAACGCTGGAGTGCCGGCACCAGCACCCTCATCGCACCGCCGCGGCTGGACCTGAATCCTGCGGAACGCCGCTGGCTGGAGCTTCACCCGCGGGTGCGGGTCGCCATCGACGAGCAGTTCCTGCCCGTCAGCTATCGCGACGACCAAGGCGTGTTCCGCGGCATCAGCGCCGATCTGCTGGAGCTCATCGCACAACGCAGCGGGCTGAGCTTCGACATCGTCGACAGCGCGGGCTTCAACGACAGCGTGCGGCGCCTTGAACTGGCTGAAGTCGACTTGCTGGCCGCCGTGCCGTTCAGTCTGGGGCGCCAGCAACAGGTGGGGTTCACCCGCTCCTGGCTGAGCAACAGCCTGGTGCTGGTCACGCCGGAGCGATCAGCCGTGGACAACCTGGAACAATTGGCCGGCAAGCGCCTGGCGATGGTCGAGGGCAGCGTGCTGGAGGACTACCTGCGCGAACAACACCCGCGCGTCCGTGTGCTGTGGAGCAGCGGTCCGCAGGAAGCTCTGGAACGGGTCGCCAGTGGCGAGGCGCATGGGGCGGTGGTCAGCCTGGTCGGCGCGCGCTACACCATCGCCCGGCAGTTTCGCGGGCAATTGCGCATCCGCGCGGCGCTACCGGTGCCCGCCATGCACTTCGCCTTCGCGACCCGTCGCGGCGCTGGCGAACTGCTGTCGGTCATGAACAAGGCACTGTTGAGCATCTCGCCACGGGAACTGGACGAACTGACTAACCGCTGGAGCAGCGAAGTCATCATCACCGACAGCTACTGGCGCAAGTATCGCGGCATGATCCTGCAAGGCCTGTTGATGGCCGGGGGGCTGTTGTTCCTTGCGGTGTACTGGATTCGCGGGCTGCGCCGCCAAGTGCGCAGGCGCCTGCGGGCGGAACGGGAACTGAGCGACCAGGTGGAGTTCATGCGGGTGATGATCGACGGTACACCGCACCCCATCTACGTCCGCAACCGCGACGGCCTCCTGCTGACCTGCAACGTCAGCTACCTGGAAGCACTGGACGTGCCTCTTGAAGCGGTGATCGGCCAGACCCTGCCGGAATGGCTGATCGGCGCGGCCCAGGCCCGGCAGTGCCGCGAGGCCTATCGCCAGGTCATTGCCCAGGGCGCTTCGGTGGTGGAGGACCGGGAGTTGGTGCTGGCCGGGCGGCGCATGACCATCTACCACTGGATGCTGCCGTATCGCGGCAGCGACGGCGAGGTAGCGGGGCTGATCGGTGGCTGGATCGATATTTCCGAACGTCAGCAGCTGTACCACGCCGTGCAACTGGCCAAGGACGACGCCGAAGCGGCCAACCGGGCCAAAACCAACTTCCTCGCCACCATGAGCCACGAGATCCGCAACCCGCTGAATGCCTTGCTGGGCATGCTCGAACTGGCCTTGCGCAAGTCCGACGACGGCCTGCTCGACCGTTTGGCCCTGGAAGTGGCTTCCGGCGCGGCACGGGGTCTGCGCGACCTGGTCGGGGACATCCTCGATATCACCCGTATTGAATCAGGCCACCTGACCCTGTCGCCGCAGCCGGTCGACCTGTATCGGGAAGTGGAAAGCACCGTGCGCCTGTTCGAAGGCCAGGCCCGGCAGAAACGCCTGCAACTGAAGCTGGACATGGATGGCCATGGCTCGCTGCAGGTGCTGCTGGACCCGCTGCGTTTCAAGCAGGTGCTGTCCAACCTGATCAGCAACGCCATCAAGTTTACCGATGAAGGCATGGTCTGCGTGACCCTGGCCGTTGAAGTCGGTCACGAGCGGGTCGGGCTGCATCTGGCGGTGGAGGACACCGGGGTCGGCATCCCCGCCGACGAACTGGCCCAGCTCGGCAGCCCGTTCCGCCAGGCTAGCAACAACCAGCAAAGCGCCCGCAGCGGCTCTGGACTGGGCCTGAGCATCAGCCATGCGCTGTGCGCGATGATGGGCGGCGAGATGCAACTGGACAGCACCCTGGGCGCCGGCACCCGGGCCCAGTTGCGGCTCGACGTGCCACGCCAGGTGCCGTCCGAGGCTGTACTGGCCAGCTTGCCACAAGCCATCGCCGACACCGTCACGCCGCTGCATATCCTGGTGGTCGATGACTACCCGGCGAACCGTCTGCTGCTGCAGCAGCAACTGAGCTTCCTGGGCCATCGGGTGGCCACCGCCGCCAATGGCCATGAAGGCCTGCGCACCTGGTTGCGTCAGCGCTTCGACGTGCTCATCACCGACTGCAACATGCCCGGCATCAATGGCTACGCCTTGACCCGGGCGGTACGCGAGGACGAGCGACGCAAGGGCAAACCCTCGGTGCTGCTGCTCGGCTGCACCGCCAACGCCCAGCCGGAGGAGCGCGTACGCTGCCTGCAGGCGGGTATGGACGATTGCCTGTTCAAGCCACTCAACCTCAAGGAACTGGCCGCCAAGCTGGGCGCCTGCGAGCAGCGCCCACCGCTGGCTGGGCAGACGGTAGACAGCGAACTGGGCGAAGGCCTCGACTTGTCCAGTTTGCATCAGCTCACCGGCGGCGACGCGAAGGCGATCAAGGATCTGCTCATGGACCTGCTGACCAGCAATCGGGAAGACCTCGCGCAGTTGCTCGCGTTGCATGCGGACAATGACCTCGGCGGCCTTATCGACCTTGTCCACCGGATCAAGGGCGGGGCACGGATCATCAAGGCGCGCTGGTTACTGCAGGCCTGCGAAAGCTTCGAACAGGCGTTCCAGGACAGCCGCCCGGGACTGGCGCTCGATCCGCTGGTGGACAACCTGCACCAAGCCATGGCGGCGCTGGCCGATCGTCTTGAACGGTTCTGCGAGGGCTAGCGTCGGAGTTTTCCGCCGAAGGCTGGGAACCCTCCTGATTCATCCGCCCAGCAGTCGTAGCACCATGTTGACTGGACCTTAGCGAGGGAAGCGGTTGTGCCGGCCAAGTCTTTACGTGTGTTGATCCTTGAAAACCAGTCGTTCCAGCGTGCCATCGCGGTGAAGATCCTCGGCCAGTTGGGCTGTCGGGAGGTGTTCGAAGCCTCTGGCGGCAGCGAGGCGATCACCTTGCTCGAACGCATCGGCCCGGTCGACGTGGCGATCTGCGACGTACGCATGGAAGGCATGGACGGGCTGGAGTTCATCCACCGGGCGGCAGAATCGTCGTTGATCGGCGGGGTGTTGGTCAGCAGCGGCCTGCATTCCGAGGTACGCCGGGCCATCACCCAGTTGGTCACGCGCCTTGGAGTGAGCTTTCTCGGCGATGTCGGCAAGCCATTGCACCTTGACAGCATGCGCCTGGCGCTCGATCGCGTACGAGCACCGCTGGCATTGTCATTGCCCGCGCCGGTGGCCGGGGCACTGGTCAATGAAGCGGACATTCGCCGGGGTTTGTCCTACAAGGAGTTCATTGCCCACTACCTGCCGCGCTGCGACCTGACCAATGGCGACATCCGTGGCGTCGACGTGGTCGTCCAGTGGCGGCATCCAGACAAGGGCATCCTTGCCGAGAACCAGTTCATGCCAGTGGTGGAGCGCTGCGGATTACTCGACGACATGCTCGTGGTGCTGCTGGAACAGGGCCTGGAACTGCAGCGCACGGTCATGTCGGAAGGCCAGGTGCTGCGCCTGTCCTTTGCCCTGCACCTGGCGCAACTGGGCAGCCGCGGGCTGACCAGGCGGATCAAGTCGTTGATGCAGTTCCACCGTTCGGTGGGGCAGGGCATCGGCTTCGAGCTGGCCTTCAACGGTGCGCTGGAGCCCTCGGTCATGCATCTGGAAAGCCTGATCCGCTTGCGTATGCTCGGTTGCGGCCTGGGCCTTGGCGAGTTCGGCGGTCATGGCGGATCGTTCCTGCGATTGAGTCAATTGCCGTTCAATGAGGTCAAGACCTCAAGCCAGCTCATGCATGAACTGGACAATCAGCCGCGCAACCGCTCCGCGCTGCGGGCCAGCCTGGCCATGGCCACAGGGCTGGGCATGAACATCACGGTGGCCGGGGTGGAGAACGCCGAGCAACACCTGTTGCTCATGTCCATGGGCTGCACACTCGGCCAGGGCCGTTATCTCGCGCCACTGCTGGGTCGTGATCAACTGCTCAAACGGTTGGGCAGCGTTTGTCGCTGACAGCAACGGACAGAAGGTTTGTACGCGCGCTATCCCCGATGCCATCAATGTGCTACAAATTTCGCTTTAACTTCAGGCTTTTAACCACGCAAGGAAGGTGACACATGACTGCCAATACGCTGATCGAAACCGTAAGTGCCGATTCCCTGACCAACCTGCTGCAAGACGCCGGCTACCGCGTCAACCGCACCGAGCAGAACGCTTTGGTCCAGTTGCTCAGCGCGAGCCAGGGCGTAGGTTACGCGGTACGTTTCGGCAATCGTGCGGTGGAAGAAGGCCAGTTCCTCGATTTCACCTACAGCTGCGCGCTGCGTATCCAGGGCGATCTGCCGGAAGGCCTGGCCAACCTGTGGAACGCTTCCCGTCGTTACGCGCGCCTGTCGGTGCAGGGCGAATTCCTGGTCCTGGAAAAGGATGTGATCGTCGCTGACGGCGTAACCCAGAAACACCTGCAGGGTTCGCTGGTCCTGTGGGACCGCCTGCTGCAGGAGTTCATCGTGTTCCTGCGTGACTACAGCCGCAACATCGCCGCCGCGCAAGAAGCCGCCGCCCAAGCGGAAAGCGCTTCGTGAGTCGTCGCAAACTCTGGGCTGGTGCCGGTGCACTGGCCGTCCTGGCGGTTGCGGTGACGCTGGCGCTGCGACCGGGTGCAGACCCGGTCGCAGCCAGCCGCTCGCCGGAAGCTGCACAGAGCGGTGATGCCCTGGCTCGCCTGGGTGAGCAGAAGGTCGATGCCGGTGAGCTGAAGGCGCTGTTCGCACAGTTGCCGGTACAGGCCCGCGAGCAACTGCGCAATGACCGTCCGGCCCTGGAAACCTGGATTCGTGCACGTCTGGCGGAAAAGGCCCTGTATCAACAGGCCGAGTCCAAGGGCTGGTCGAAGCGTCCGGAAGTGGAAGCGCAGACCAAGGCAGCGGTCGAGCAGATCGTCCTGCGCAGCTACCTCAACAGCGTGACCGAGGTGCCGAAGGACTATCCGAGCGACGAGGAGCTGAAACAGGCCTACGAGAACGGAAAGGCGTCCTTCCAGGTGCCGGCGCTGTATCGCGTCAGCCAGATCTTCCTCAACGTACCGGACGAAGGGGCGCTGGAGTCGGTGCGCAAGCAGGCCCAGACCCTGGCCAAGCGGGCCCAGGCCGAGGGTACGGACTTCGCCGAAATGGCGCGGACCTACTCGCAGGACAATGGCAGTGCGACCCGCGGCGGCGACACCGGTCTGCAACCGCTGACCCAACTGTTGCCGGAAGTGCGTGGCACCGTGGCGAAGATGAAGGTGGGCAGTGTCAGCGAGCCGATCCAGAGTTCGCTGGGCCTGCACGTCATCAAGCTGACCGAGCTGCAACCGGCGCGGAGCGCGACCTTCGAGGAAATGCGTGCCCAGCTGCGCGATGCCTTGCGCAATCAGCGCCAGGAGCAGGCAGCCAAGGCGTATGTCGAGGGGATGTTCAACAGTGCCACTCTGAGTATCGATGGGGCGGTGTTGAACAAGGTGATCGAGGCCGAGCGCTGAGATCCCTGAAAGGGCCACTTCGGTGGCCCTTTTCTTTTGTGGTGTCAGGCCTGGCCTCATCGCGGGCAACGCCCGCTCCCACAAGGACCGCGTACACCGCCGAACCCCGTGGGAGCGGGCGTTGCCCGCGATGAGGCCCTCGGATCAGACCACCACCGCCCGACCCACCGCGACATCCCCCCGCAACTGCCGCCGATACCCCGGCAACGCCAGCCCCAGGAACAATGCCGCCAGCACCAGCATCCCCACCGAAGCCGCCAGCGCATAACGCAGCGACTCCCCACCCAGCGTCCCCACGAAGAAATCACTGAGCAGCCCGATCAGCAACGGCCCGATCCCCACGCCCAACAAGGTCATGGACATGACGAAGATCGCCGTGGCCTGGGCCAGCCGCGTCGCCGGGAACAGATGGCTGATCGCCCCCAGGCACGGCGTTGCCCACCACACCCCGAAGAATCCGAAGGCACTGTAGAACAGGAACGCCTGCGGCACCGGGATGCTGCCGATATGGAAGGCGATGCCCTGCGGCCAGAGGAAACAGGCGAGGGCGAACGGAATGCTGAGCAAGGTCCCCAACAGCGGCACGCCAATCTGCCAACCCACGTCGCGCCGCGCCAGGCGGTCGGTGAGCATCCCGCAGACCAGGGTGCCAATGGTCGAACCGGTTCCGCCCACCACGCCGACGAGAAAGCCTGCTTCCTGCAGGTTCAGGCCATGGGAGCGGATCAGGAAGCTCGGGCTCCAGGTGCCGATGGCATAGCCAGCAATCGCCGCTGCGCCACCCGTCAGCACCAGCCAGAGGAAGGACGGCATGCGAAACAGCTCCAGCAGCGTCTTCAGCCAGCCGTCCTGCGCGGCGGCCAGGCGCTCCGCCGGCGCCACCACGGGTTTCGGCGCACGCACGGTCAGTAGCAGGACCAGCCCGAGGAAGATCCCCGGCGCCCCGATCAGCAAGAACGCATAGCGCCAGCCATGGTGCTGGGCGATCCAGCCACCCAGGCCGAGACCGACGATGGCCCCCAGGCTCGATCCCAGCATCAGCACTGACAAGGCCGTGGAGCGGCGCTCCGCCGGGTACAGGTCGGAGACCAGCGCCACCGACGGCGCCGTGCCGCCGGCTTCGCCCACCGCCACGCCGATGCGTGCCAGGACCAGGGTCAGGAAGTTGCCGGCCATGCCGCAGAGCATGGTCATCAGGCTCCAGGCCATGCAACTGAAGGCGATCACTGGCTTGCGTCCGATGCGGTCGGATAGCCGCCCCAGGGGGAAGCCGAACACGGTGTAGAACACCGCGAAGGTCACCCCCGAGAGCAGGCCGATGCCGGTATCGGAAATGCCGAATTCGAGCTTTACCGGCTCGATCAGGATCGCCATCAACTGTCGGTCGATGTAGTTGAAGACGTAGATGCTGGCAAGCACCAACAGCGCGTAGTGGGTGCGCCAGGTGACGGGTTTGGAAGAGTTCACTGCGCTGCTCCGGTTCTTGTTATGTGAGCTCGATCGTCGGCGCATCCGGCACCCGCTTCATCGTCCGTTCAGACCATTTTCCCCGCCCGTTGAAAGGCGTTCGGAACGATACCGGACGGCGCAAAACTAGTCTTGTCGGACGATGTTTGCGCCCCGTTCGCCGTCAATCATGCAGCTCATGTCCGAGGTTGCGGCAGGCCCGTCAGCCCGGAAAACAACAAGAATCGAAGGAGCTGACATGAGCATTCTGTTCGAGCCGGTGCGCCTGGGCGAACTGCAGCTGGCCAACCGCATCGTCATGGCCCCCATGACCCGCAGCCGGGCCGATGCCGGGGCGGTGCCCGGCGCCGAGATGGTCGAGTACTACCGCCAGCGCGCTGGCGCCGGGCTGATCGTCGCCGAAGGCACCGCGCCGTCGGCCAATGGCCTGGGCTACTGCCGCACCCCGGCGATCTACAGCGCCGAGCAGATTCGCGCCTGGCGTACCGTCACCGAGGCGGTGCATGGCGAGGGCGGCCGTATCGTCCTGCAACTGATGCATGTCGGCCGCGCCGCCAGCCGCTTCAACAAGCCGCAAGGCGCCGCCACCGTCGCGCCTTCGGCGATCCGTGCGCAGACCCAGGTGTTCAGCGATGCCCAGGGCATGGTCGATACCGATACCCCCGAAGCCCTGAGCCTGGAAGGTATCGCTGCCGTGATCGGCGAGTACCGCCAGGCCGCGCTGAATGCCCGCGAAGCCGGGTTCGACGGGGTAGAGCTGCATTGCACCAGCGGCTACCTGCCCATGCAGTTCCTCGCCTCCGGCAGCAACCAGCGCAGCGACGCCTATGGCGGCAGCGCGCAGAATCGTGTGCGCTTCGTTGCCGAGACCGTCCAGGCGATGGCTGGCGTGATCGGTTCGGGTCGCGTGGCCGTGCGCATGTGCCCGGGCAATCCCTACAACGATATTCACGACGACGACCCGGCAGGGACCGCCATTGCCCTGTGCCAGGCCCTCGAGCCCTTGTCGCTGGCCTACCTGCACGTGATGCGCTCACCGGTCAGCGGCCTCGATGCCTTCGGCCTGGCCCGCCAGCATGCCGGACAAAAGCTGATCCTCAACGACGGTTTCGACGGCGACTCGGCCCGCGCCGCGCTGGAGGCGGGCGAGGGCGTGGCGGTGTCCTTCGGCCGGCATTTCATCGGCAACCCGGACCTGGTCGAGCGTCTGCGTCGCGGCCGGCCCCTGGCCGGCTTCGACCGCAAGACCCTGTACACCGTCGGCAGCCGTGGCTACACCGACTACCCGACCTTCAGCCAGGCGCTGGAGGTGACCCCATGAACCTGCCCGCCAGCCTGCTGGTGCCACGGGAACAGACCCAGGCATTGCTCGACCGCCGTTCCGCCGCCAGCGCACAGATCAAGCCGACAGACCTCTACACCCTGGCCGACCGCCTGGAGCAGCAGGCCGACCGTTTCCCCGCGCGCCCATTCCTGATCTACGGCGAGGAAGTGCTGAGCTACGGGGAAATGGACGCCCGCGCCAACCAGATGGCCCATACCTTCTACGCCAAGGGCCTGCGCGCCGGCGACGTATGCGCCATTGCCATGGAAAACCGCCCGGCGTTCTTTAGTTCCTGGTTCGGCCTGGTCAAGCTGGGTGTGGTGGTGGCCTTCATCAATGCCCAGGTCAGCGGCAAGCCGTTGCTGCATGCCCTGGCCACCACCGGGGCCAAGGCTCTGGTGATCGGCGAAGAATGCCTGGGCAACCTGCTGCACACGGAAAACCTGCCGAAATTGTCCTACTGGCTGGTGCCGGATGCGCAAACCCCCTGGCAGGGCGACATACCGGGCCTGGTCGACCGCCAGTTCGCCAGCCGTCTCGACAGCGCCCCGCGCACGACCTTCCCACGGGATATCCGCGCCCATGTCGAGGCGCAGACGCCGACCCTGCTGATCTTCACCTCCGGCACCACCGGCCTGCCCAAGGCGGCGCGCTACAGCCATATGCGCTGGATGTCCTCGGGGGACGTGATGGAAGTCACCCTCGATGCCAACTGTGAGGACGTCTTCTACTGCTGCCTGCCGCTGTACCACGGCGCCGCCGCCACCTCGGTGACCTCCACCGCGCTGCGCGCCGGGGCCAGTATCGTGGTGCGGCGCAAGTTCAGCGTCAGCGAGTTCTGGCACGACGTGAACCGCCACGGCATCACGGTGTTCCAGTACATCGGCGAGATCTGCCGCTATCTGCTCAATCGCCCCGAGCAGCCCGGCGAGCGCCAGCACAGCCTGCGCTGCATGCTCGGCGCCGGCCTGACCCCGGAATCCTGGCAACGCTGGATCGAGCGCTTCGGGCCGATACAGGTGTTCGAGGGCTGGGGCGCCACCGAGGCCAACACCGCGCTGATCAATGTCGACAACTACCCGGGCTCCTGCGGCCGCGTGCCGGACTGGGCGCGCACCAACCTGAAGCTGATCCGCTACGACATCGAGAACGACTGCCACCCACGGGACGAGAACGGCTTCTACCAGCTCGCCGAAGTGGGCGAGGTCGGCGAGGCCATGGGCTTTATCGTCGACCACCCGGAAATCGGCGGCGGACGCTTCGAGGGCTATACCTCGGCCGAAGCCACCGAAGGCAAGATCCGCCGCAACGTGCTGCGCAAGGGCGATGCCTACTGGAGCTCCGGCGACCTGCTGCGCGAGGATGCCAATGGTTACTGCTATTTCGTCGACCGCATCGGCGACACCTTCCGCTGGAAGAGCGAAAACGTGTCGACCCAGGAAGTGGCCGATGCCCTGAGCGATCTGCCGGGGCTGGAACTGATCAATATCTATGGCGTACAGGTGCCGGGCCATGAAGGCCGCGCCGGCATGGCTGCGGTGCTTATGCAGACGGGGCAGGCGTTCGATCCGCAAGCGCTGTATACCCTGACCGAGGCCCGCTTGCCACGCTATGCCGCGCCGGTGTTCGTGCGGGTCAGCGCGGCGGCGGACCTGACCAGCACCTTCAAGCTGCGCAAGGTCGACCTGCAGCGTCAGGGCTACAGCCCGACAGCCTGCGCCGATCCGCTGTATATCCGCGACGAAAGCACCCGCAGCTACCAGCCCTTGTCGCTGGAACTGCTGCAACGCCTGGAACTGGCGCCTTTCGCGGTCGCCAATCATGGCTGAGCTCGAGATCAACGGCTTTGAGCTGCGCGACGGCCTGCGCTATCCCTGGCCGCAGGCGCCGGACAGCGGCCAGGTACGCGAAGTGGCGGACGGCGTGCTGTGGCTGCGCATGCCGCTGCCGTTCCGCCTCGACCATATCAACCTGTACCTGCTGCGCGATGGCGACGCGTGGGTGGCGGTGGATACCGGGATGAACACGGCGCAGACCCGCGAAGTATGGGACGCAGTGCTCGCCGGTCCCTGCGCCGGCCTGCCGCTGCGGGCGGTACTGTGCACCCATTTCCACTCCGACCATGCCGGCGTCGCCGCCTGGCTGGCCGAGCGCTTCCGTTGCCCGGTGCTGATGAGCGAGGCCGAGTACCAGTCCCTGTACGTCAAGGTGCCGGAAGGCGACCAGCCGGGCTGGGACTTCCTCGACTACTACGCCAAGGCTGGTTTCAGCGCGGAGCAGGCCGGCGAGATGTACCGGACCATCCAGAACGGTCATTTCCGCCCGCTGCACTTCAACAGCTACCGGCGCCTGCGCGAAGGCCAGTCCCTGCGCATCGGCGAACGGGACTGGCAGGTGGTGGTGGGACGCGGGCATTCGCCGGAACACGCCTGCCTGTACAGCGCCGCCGACGGCCTGCTGATTTCCGGCGACCAGGTGCTGCCACGCATCACCTCCACGGTGGGGGTGCACGCCACCGAGCCGGACGCCGATCCGCTGCGCGACTGGCTGGCGTCCATCGAGCACCTGCGCAGCGTGCCCGACACGGTGCTGGTGCTGCCGGCCCATGAACGGCCGTTCCGCAACCTGCATGCGCGTCTCGACCAACTGGCGGCCCATCACCAGGCGCACCTGGCGCGGCTGCTGGAAGCTTGCGACGCACCGCGCAGTGCCCTGGAACTGATGGCCGTGCTGTTCCCGCGACTCGCCGGTCGATTCGACGAACTGATGGCGCTGGGCGAAACCCTGGCCCATGCCAACTACCTCATGGCCCAAGGGCTGCTGCTTCGTGAGGAGGACGGCGCCCTGCATCGCTACCGGCGCCGTGCCCACCTCGCTTAAACCCGGCGGCCGCCTGGGCCGCCCAACAGGAGAGTCAGTGTGATCGATAACAACAAGAAAACGCCTGGCCTTGGCTTGAGCGCGCTGGCCACGGCCATCGCCCTTGCGTCTACCGCGGCCTGGGCCGGGGAGACCATCGAGCTGGACGACGGCACCACCATCGACTGGTCGGTGACCACCAGCTACGGGGTCGGCATGCGTCTGGGCAAGCAGAGCGATCGCCTGCTGGGGGCCAACGCCGACGATGCCAACCGCAACTTCGACCGCGGCGCGCTGACCACCAACCGCATCGGCGCCCTGGGCGAGATGATCCTGCGCAAGGACAACTACGGTGCCGTGGTGCGCGCCAGTACCTTCTACGACGACGTCTACCACAAGGGTAACGACAACGACTCGCCGGCCACGGTGAACAAGAGCGGCGACAACGACGAGTTCACCAGCCGTACCCGCTACTACAGCGGCGGCCGCACCCGCCTGCTGGACGCCTACGTGTTCGGCGGCTGGCGCTTCGACAACGACACCATGCTCGACGTCAAGGCCGGGCGGCATATCGAGTCCTGGGGCGAGAGCCTGTATTACCCGGGGGTCAACGGTGTGCAGAACCCGTCCGACGCGGTCAAGGCGTCGCAGCCCGGGGTCGAGGTCAAGGAAGTGCTGCTGCCGGTGGGCCAGGTGTCGGCGTCGTTCCGTCTCAATCCGCAGATCACCTTCGGTGCCTACGTGCAGTACGAGTGGAAGGGCACTGAGCTGCCGCCGGTGGGCAGCTACCTGTCCAGCAGCGACGTGATCGGCCCGGGCCGGGAGTTCCTCATCACCCCGACCGGCCGGGTCGCCTACAAGGGCACCGACGAACCCCGCGACAGCGGCCAGTGGGGCGTGCAAGTGCGCTTCCGTCCGGTGCCGGCGATCGAGATGTCGCTGTTCCACGTCAACTACCACGACAAGAACCCGGCCACCGCCCTGATCGGCTACGACCCGGTGCCGGTGGGCGGCGGGCTGTATGCCTTTGCTGCCAACGGCTACAAGGTCAAGTACTTCGAGGACATCAAGCTCACCGGCATCAGTGCTTCGACCAAGATCGGTGAAGTGCAGATCGGTGGCGAATGGTCTTACCGCGACGGCGCGCCGATCATGGTCAACACCGGCCTCGGCCCGGTCCCGGCGCGGGGCAAGGGCCAGCAGATGCAGCTCTCGGCGATGCGCGTGCTGGGCGACCGGCCGTGGGCCAGCCAGACCACCCTGACCGGGGAAATCATCCATGTGCGCGCCGATAGCGTCGATGCCACCTCGGCGGCGCCCAACCTGCAAGGCGTGAACCTGTTGCCGTCGCTGAGCGGCATGGTGGGGGAATCCGATGACTACAGCTACAAGACCTCATCCGCCTGGCGCAGCCGCACGGCCAGCGCCTACACCCTGGGCGCATCGTTCAGTTATCCGGGGGTTTTCCAGGGCTGGGATCTGGAAGTGCCAGTGCGCTTCTCCAACGTGTTCAGCGGCTCGACGCCCATGTCCGGGAGCATTTCCGGGGTGCAGGGCGACCGACGCATCAGCGTAGGCACCACCTTCAAGTACCTGGGCAACCTGGAAGTCGGCCTCAACTACACCGGCTACCTGGGCTCGCCCGACCCGATCAAGCGGCCGTTCGCCGACCGCGACTACGCCACCTTCTCGATGAAGTACAGCTTCTGATCTCAACCTTCGACATGACACCCGGGCCATGGGGCCCGGGCTGGGAGGAAACATGGGCCTCAAAGGGCACGCGGCCATTGTTGGCACCGCGCAATACAAGCCGGAGAAGTACGCCACGGCGCCGAAGATGTTCCACCTGGAGCAGGTCGCCGACCTGGCTGCTCGCGCCCTGCGCGATGCCGGGCTGAAGGCGCAAGACCTGGACGGCCTGGTGATCAACGGCCCGCAGTTTCACGAAGCTTCGGTGTTCGTCCCGGCCATGGCCGCGGAATACCTCGGCCTGCGCCTGAATTTCGCCGAGGTGGTCGACCTCGGTGGTTGTACCTCGGTGGGCATGGTCTGGCGCGCTGCCGCAGCCATCGAACTGGGCCTGTGCCAGGCGGTGCTGTGCGTGCTGCCGGCGCGCATGGCGCCGCTGGGGCCGGACGAAGACCCGGGCTGGATGGCCCGGGCCATGCGCTTCGGCGGGCACAGCACCGCGTTCGGTGCGCCGGAAGCCGAGTTCGACCTGCCGTACGGGCACATGGGGCAGAACACCGGCTACGCCATGATCGCCCAGCGCTATGCGGCGCAGTACGGCTACGATCCGCTGGCCATGGCCAAGATCGCCGTGGACCAGCGCACCAATGCCCAGGCCAACCCGGAAGCGATGTTCTTCGGCCAGCCACTGACCGCTGAACAGGTCTTGGCGAGTCGCATGGTCGCCGACCCGCTGCACGTGCTGGAGATCGTCATGCCGGTGGCCGGCGGCGCGGCGATGATCATCGCGTCGAAGGAAGTGGCGGCGCGGGCGCGCAAGCGTGCGGCCTTCGTCACCGGATTCGGCGAGCACCTGGCGTTCAAGTCGCCGTCTTACGCCGCCGACATGGTCCACACGCCGATCGGCCCGGCCTCGCAGCGGGCCTTCGCCATGGCCGGGCTGAAGCCTGCGGACATGCACGCGGCACAGATCTACGACTGCTACACCATCACCGCCTTGCTGACCCTGGAAGATGCCGGTTTCTGCGGCAAGGGCGAGGGCATGGCTTTCGTTCGCGAGCACGACCTGACCTTCCGCGGCGACTTCCCGATGAACACCCACGGCGGTCAGCTGAGCTTTGGCCAGGCCGGCTCGGCCGGGGGCATGTCGCAGGTGATCGAGGCGGTCACGCAGATTGCCGGCGCGGCCGGCGAGCGCCAGTTGCCGCGCTGCGACGATGTCTATGTTTCCGGCACCGGCGGCGTGATGAGCGAGCAGGGCGCATTGATTCTTCAGGGAGCTTGAGCATGTCCAACAACAAACCGATGCCCGTTGCCACGGAAATCTCCGCGCCGTTCTGGGAAGGGCTCAAGGCCCGCCGCCTGTTGATTCAACAGTGCAATGCCTGTGCGCACTGGGTGTTCTACCCGCGCCGGCACTGCCCCCAGTGCCTGGCCCATGACCTGGCCTGGCGTGACGCGCAGGGCGGGGCGACGCTGTACAGCTTCACCCTGACGCGGATTCCCACCTTGCCGGACTTCGCCGACGAGATGCCCCAGGCGCTGGCGGTGGTGGAACTGGCTGAAGGCGTGCGCATGAACACCACCCTGGTGGGCCTGGAGGAAGACGAGATTCGAGTCGGTATGGCCTTGCAGCCAGTGTACGCCGAAGTGGACGCCAAGGGCCGGCGTCTGCTGCGCTTTACCGGCGTGGACAAGGACGCAGCGACGTTCGAGTCGCTGCCGGGGCTGGAGCCGGTGGTCGAGGCGCAGGTTTGCTCGGTGCCGAAGATCGACTTCAACGATGCCGCAGCCTTGCAGGCGCTGGTCAGCGACAGCTTCAGCGAATGGAGCAATGTGATCGTGGTCGACCAGGCACTGATTGATGCCTTTGCCCAGTTGTCCGGGGATGACTACTGGATTCATACCGATCCGCAGCGGGCGCGGTTGCAGAGTCCGTTCGGCGGCACCATCGCCCATGGCGCGCTGGTGCAGGTGCTGCAATCGCGGATGAAGCTGCAGTTGGGCTTCGAGATCACCGGGTTCAGTACCCAGATCAACTACGGCTCGGACCGCCTGCGCTTCCCGGCGCCGGTGCCGGCGGGGTCGCGGATTCATGCGCGGGCAAGGGTGAAGAGCGTGGAGTTGCTGGGGCGCGGGACGCAGTTGACGCTGGAGATCAATATCCATGTGCTGGGGCAGGAGCGGCCTTCGGTGATCAATGACCTGGTGATTCTGTATCGCGGTTGAGTCAGTATTGGGACCGCGAAGCGGTCCCAGTCCAGTCCCCGAGGTCCCCATGTCCCCCCACTTCCAGCCCGTCGACCTGAAGAAAGCCTACCGCCTGCTCAACCACGGCCCTACCGTCCTGGTCTCCGCCAGCCACGCTGGCACCGACAACGTCATGGCCGCCGCCTGGGCCTGCGCCCTGGACTTCGATCCACCCAAGGTCACCGTGGTCATCGACAAGATCACCCGCACCCGCGCGCTGGTGGAAAACAGCGGCTGGATGGTGCTGCAGGTGCCCAATGCCGCGCAGGTGCAACTGACCCACCAGGTGGGCAGCCACAGCCTGGCGGATGCGCCGGACAAACTCCGCCAGGCCGGTGTCGAGCTGTTCCGCGTCGAGGGTTATCCGGCGCCGCTGGTGGCAGGTTGTTCGGCCTGGCTGATGTGCCGGGTGATCGACGAGCCGCACAACCAGGCCACCTATGATCTGTTCATCGCCGAAGTGGTGGCGGCCTGGGCTGATGACAGGGTATTCGTGGATGGGCATTGGGTGTTCGAGAAGGCGGATCCGGCATTGCGCAGCTTGCACTATGTGGCGGGTGGGCATTTCTATGCGATCGGGGAGGCGCTGGATGTACAGGAATAGTGGGTGTTCTTGAGGGCCTCATCGCGGGCAACGCCCGCTCCCACAAGGTTACGCGGCGCATGCGGTTCCTGTGGGAGCGGGCGTTGCCCGCGATGAGGTCATCAAGCACACAGAAGATGTTTTGTTGAAATTTAAACTTCCTGTTGATATTTTGCCTGTCCAGCCACCCCGGACAGCCCCATGCCTGAACGCCAACTGGTCCTCGACGTCCTCCACGCCACCGTGCGCATGCTCGGCACAGTGCTGGGCCGCACCACCGAAGTGGTCCTGCACGACCTGACCTGCCCGGAACACTCGGTGCTGGCCATCGTCAACGGCCACCTCAGCGGTCGCCAGGTCGGCAGTCCGATTCTCGCCGGGCCGCGCCACGACCGCGGCTTCGATGCGGTACTGCACGCGGCTCTGGAACAGAACAGCCAGGCCCCGGTGGTGATCGGCAACTACCCGACCCTCGGTCACGACGGCAAGGCCTTCCGCAGCGCGACCGCAGTGTTCCGCGACAGCGCCGGCGAACCCTTCGCCAGCCTCTGCGTGAACACCGATCTCAGCGGCATCGCGGCAGCCCAGGCCTGCCTCGAACAACTGCTCGGCACCGCAGAAGAACCGGCCCCCGCCCCCCGCGAGTCAGCGGACCTCGAACAATTGATGACCCGCATCATCGACAGCGCCCTGCAGGACGCCCGTCGCCAGGGCGTGCGCTTCGGCAAGGCGCAGAAACTTGATGCCGTGCGGCAGATGCACGATGGTGGCCTGTTCATCGTCAAGGGCGCGGTGGAAAAAGCCGCCGCGGCCCTCGGCGTCAGCCGCTACACGATCTACAACTACCTCGAAGAAATCCGTAACGGTTAAGGATATCGCCATGCAACTTCCGATCTATCAGGTCGATGCCTTCAGCGACCGCGTGTTCGGCGGCAACCCAGCGGCGATTTGCCCGCTGGAGCACTGGCTTGACGACGCCACCCTGCAGCGTATCGCCGAAGAGAACAACCTCTCGGAAACCGCCTACTTCGTCGCCGAAGGGGAGGGCTACCGCCTGCGTTGGTTCACTCCGGGCGTGGAAGTGGACCTGTGTGGCCACGCCACCCTGGCCGCGGCCTGGGTGCTGTTCAACGAGCTGAAGGTGGATGTGCCGGTGCTGCGCTTCTTCACCCGCAGCGGCGAATTGCGGGTCAGTCGTGACGGTGACCAGCTGTCCATGGATTTCCCGCAGAAGTACCCGCAGCCCGCCACGCTGCCAGAGGGCCTGGCCGAAGCCCTGGGTTGCCGGATCGATGCGCTGTACCGCAGCGACGACTACATCGTGGTGGTCGACAACGAACAGATCATTGAAGGCCTGCAACCGGACTTCGCTGCCCTGGCCCGCTATGACGTGCGCGGCGTTGCCGTGACCGCGCCAGGTACGGACTTCGATTTCGTCTCGCGCTGGTTCGGCCCGCAGGTGGGAGTGAACGAGGACCCGGTGACCGGTTCGGCGCATACCTCGCTGGTGACCTATTGGGCCGAGCGGCTTGGCCAGCACAGCTTCAGCGCGCGTCAGGGCGGGGCGCGCCGTGGTCAGTTGCGCTGCGAGCTGCGCGACAACGGCCGGGTGATTCTCAGCGGTCAGGCCTGCTTGTATCTGCGTGGCACCCTCT
Organism: Pseudomonas sp. Con_6; assembly: GCF_059379395.1. Lineage (NCBI taxonomy): Bacteria > Pseudomonadati > Pseudomonadota > Gammaproteobacteria > Pseudomonadales > Pseudomonadaceae > Pseudomonas > Pseudomonas sp. Con_6. The sequence goes on from NZ_CM182011.1 coordinate 3,523,570, forward strand.
ACCTGGCAGATTGACCGCCGGTCGGCAGCGACCCCGGCGCAGACAAACCTTCCCGGGCCGCGTGTCATCGAACCTCACAGAAGCGCTTGAAGTTCCGTTCTGTGGAGGTGTTCCCGATGTCGAAGAAACGCGATCAGTTCAGCATGCAGAATCCGCTGACCCAGTACCCTCAGCCGCCGTTTCCGGCCCAGGGCCAAGTGGCGCCGGGACTGGATGCGCGGATGAAGCCGGAGCCGGATCACGGCGAGAAGACCTACGTCGGCTTCGGTCGCCTGGCCGGGCGCAAGGCGTTGATTACCGGTGCCGACTCGGGGATCGGTCGCGCCGTGGCCATCGCCTTTGCCCGCGAGGGCGCGGATATCGTGCTCAACTACCTGCCCCTGGAACAGGCTGATGCCCGCGAGGTGATCAAGCTGATCGAGGCGGAGGGGCGGCGGGCCATCGCCATGCCTGGCGACCTCAAGGACGAGCAGTTCTGCAAGGACCTGGTGGACAAGGCCCATGAGCAACTCGGTGGCCTGGATATCCTGGTCAACGTCGCCGGCAAGCAGGTGGCACGCAAGGAGGTTGCGCATGTCAGCAGCGAACAGTTCGACGCGACCATGAAGACCAATGTCTACGCGCTGTTCTGGCTGTGCCAGGCGGCCGTGCCGTTGATGCCGGTGGGGGCGACCATCATCAATACCGCGTCGATTCAATCGTACCAGCCGTCGGCGACGCTGCTGGACTATGCCACCACCAAGGCGGCGATCGTCGCGTTCACCAAGGCATTGGCGAAGCAAGTGGTGGAGCGGGGAATCCGGGTCAATGCGGTGGCGCCGGGGCCGATCTGGACGGTGCTGCAGCCCAGTGGCGGGCAGCCAGCGGAGAAGATCCCGCATTTCGGCGAACAGGTGCCGATGAAGCGGCCGGGGCAGCCGGCGGAGTGTGCGCCGTTGTATGTGCTGCTGGCGTCGCAGGAGTCGAGCTATATCACCGGGGAGGTGTTTGGAGTGACCGGGGGGAATCCGACGCCTTGAGGTGAATGGTTCTGGGGCCGCTTTGCAGACCTTCGCGAGCAAGCTCGCGAAGGTCTGCAAAGCAGGCCCAAAGCCAGACGACTCAGATCTCGCGCAGGAACTGCGACACCTGCGCCAACCCTTCCTTCATCACTTCGGCATTGTTGGCATAGCCAATCCGCACATACCCCTCGATATCCAGCGCGCTACCCGGGGTGAACATCACCCCCTTGGCTTCCAGCAACTTCACACAGAAGTCCCGCGACGGCATGTCCACGTCGATCTTCAGCAGCGCCGTGGTCCCGGCTTTCGGCCTGACGTAACTGACCCGTGGCTCGTTGGCTACCCAGGCATCGAGCAGCGCCAGGTTTTCACGGGTAATGGCATGGGCCCGCGCCAGGATATGCGCACGATGCTCCAGGGCGATGGCGGCAAAGTGATCGTCGAGCATGCCGACGCTGATGGTGTTGTAGTCGCGGTGGATCGACACGGCATGGATCAGTTCCTGCGGTCCGACGACCCAACCCAGGCGCAGGCCGGCCAGGGAGAAGGTCTTGGACATGCTCGCGGTGCTGATGCCTTTCTCGTACAGGTCGGCGATCGACACGGTGAAACCGTCGCCCTGCTGGTCGGTACCGCGATAGACCTCGTCGCACAGCAACCAGGCGTCCACTGAACGGGCGATGTCGACGATGGCTTCGAGCATGTCGCGGTTCATCAGCGAGCCGGTAGGATTGTTGGGGTTGTTGAGGGCAATGAGGCGGGTATTGCCGCGAACCATGCCGCGCAGTTCTTCCAGGTCGGGAAGGAAGGCGTTTTCCTCACGTAGGCGCAGGATCGACACCTCGGCACCGTAGCTTTGCGGAATGGAATAGTGCTGCTGGTAGGTCGGTGCCACGGAGATCACATGGTCGCCTGGCTCCACCAGAGTCTCGTGGACCAGGGCGTTGGCGCCGATGGCGCCGTGGGTGACGGTCACGTTATGCCGCTGCTGCTTGTCGTACAGCGAGGCGATCAGGTCGCGCAGACGGTCCGAGCCTTCGATGGCGCCGTAGGTCATTTTCATCGGCAGCAGCTCATCGAGAATGCTGTCGCGCTTGCCGGCGAAATCCAGCAGCTCGGCGATGGTGATGGACTCGACACAAGTTTCCGCAAGGTTGTAGCGGCACGCGTTCTCGTAGGCGTTCATCCAGATTTCAACGCCAAATTCCTTGATTTTCATTGAACTATCTCGTGTTCCTGAAGTGGATTGGGAGGCGTGCTGACGATGCGCGGCGTCAGGCAGCAGGTGTACCCGGGCGAGATAGTTATAGCCCGAAAATCTACGGTAGACAAACAGTCTCTTTGCTAAGTCTGTTGGCGCAGGGCCTTGACCCACTTGTATACCGTGGCCCGTCCCATGTTCAGGACGTTGGCAACGTAGTCGGCTGCGTTGCGGCCGTCGAAGGCGCCTTCGGCGTACAGCGCCTCGATCAGCACGCGCTTGTCCTTCATGCCGAGGGTAGCGAGCGCCAGTTGCCGCTCGGCCAGCCAGGCGTGGAGGAAGGTGTTGATGCGCTCCTGCCAGTCATCGCGGAACAGCGCCTCGGGCTGCGGGAGCAGCCGGCTGACCTGGAAGAAGGCGTTGAGGGCGTCACGGGCCTGGTCGAGCACGGAGAAGTTCAGGTTGATGCACAGCAGTGCCTCGGCATGGCCGTCGTCGTCCCGCAGCACGCTGGTGATGGAGCGGATCTTCTGGCCGTTCCAGTTGAGCTTCTCGTATGGGCCAAGGCTGGAGACCTCGTCGAAGTCGCCGGGCAGTTCGTCCAGGGCCGAGTCGTCGCCGAGCTGGCGCTTGGAGAAGTTGTTGGCGATATGCACCACGGTCTGGCTGTGCAGGTCATGGACGATGACTTCGGCATGGGGGAAGAGCAGGGTGGCGATGCAGTCGGCGATGGTCTTGTAGTTGTCCAGTTTTTTCATGGGTGACGGCAGCGTCCGTGATTGAGGCGCCCATGATAGCCCTCCCGCAAAAAAGATGAACCTCGGCGCAAGCCTCCAGCTCAGAACAGGTAGTGGTAGCACAGAACCCTGGAACTGAAGAGAGGATTCAATGATGAACACACTGTTGCGTAGCGCGGGCTTTGCCCTGGCATTCACCCTGGCGGGCGCGGTACACGCGGCCGAGGACGCCGACGATTTCGTCGAGGATGCGTCGGCCAAGGGCGTCGCCGAAGTGGAAGCGGCCAGGCTGGCCCAGGAGAAAGGCACGGCGGCCGACGTCAAGGCCTTCGCCGAGATGATGCTCAAGGACCACGGCAAGGCCAACGAAAAGCTGAAGTCCATTGCCGCGAGCAAGAAACTCGAGGTCTCCAGCGATGCCGACCTGATCGACAAGGCCAAGGCGATGATCCTCGAACTGCGCGGCGCCAAGTCGTTCGACCAGGCCTATGCCAACAACCAGGTCAATGCCCACGAGGCGACCATCAAGCTGTTCGATGAGTACGTCAAGGACGGCAAGGACGCTGAACTGCGCGCCTTTGCGGAGGAAACCCTGCCGACCCTGCGTACCCACCTGGAGAAAGCCCGGGCGCTGGCCCATGCCCACGGCGGCAGCTCGGTCGATCCGGCGGCGACCACCCGCGATGCCACCGACCCGGTGGTGTATGACAAGGATGGCAAGCCGATGACGCCGAAGGACCATGCCAAGCCCTGAATTCAATGATCCAGCAGGGACCCGTGGGAGCGGGGGAGCCCGCTCCCACGGCGAGTTGTGGTTATCGCTCCAGCACCGAATTCACCGTCTGCTGCAGTACCTCGAACGATACCGGCTTGTCGACATGGGCATTGAACCCGGCCTTGAGCGCCTGATCCTTGTCCTGGCTGGCGCCGAAGCCGGTCAGGGCGATTACCGGCAGCTCGGTGAAGCGGCTGTCGCGACGCAGGCGGCCGATCAGCTCCAGGCCATTCATCACCGGCATGCCCAGGTCCGACAGCACCAGGTCGAACTGCCCACCCGTTTCCAGCCGCTCCAGCGCCTCGGCGCCGTTGCAGGCCAGGGTCACCTCGGCACCTTCCAGCTCCATCAGGGCCTTCATGATGTTGAGGATGTCCTCGGAGTCGTCCACCACCAGCACCTTGAGACCCAGGAAGTCTCCCGGCGCCTGGTCCAGTTCCTCCGTCACCGGCTCATCCTCGCGGCTGTAATGCGGCAACCAGACGCTGAAGGTGGCACCACGCCCCACGCCCGCCGACTTCGCCTCGATCCGCCCGTGGTGCGCCTCCACCAGCTCGCGCACCAGCGCCAGGCCGATGCCCAGCCCGCCACGGTTCTGGCCATGACGGTGCTCCGGCACCTGGCCGAACATGTCGAAGATCAGCGGCAGTGACTCGGCCGGGATACCCTGGCCATTGTCCTGCACGTCCAGGCGCACCTGCGGGCCTTCGTCCACCAGGCGCAGGCAGACGCATCCACCCGCCGGAGTGAACTTCAGCGCATTGTTCAGCAGGTTCCAGATGATCTGCTCGATGCGCACCGGGTCGGCGTCGATCACCAGCGGTTCCCGGGACTCGCCCGGCAGCTCCAGTTGGATCTGCACCTGCTGGCTCGCGGCATCGCCCTTGGCCACCCCGGCGATATCGCCGAGCAGTTGCTGGACCAGCACCGGGCCACGGTTGAGCTTGAGCTTGCCGGTGTTGATCCGCGACAGGTCGAGCAGGTCGTCGATGATCCGCGCCTGGCTGCGTACCGCACCGAGGATGGTGTCCACCGCGCGGCCGGCCAGGGCGTTGCCGCGCACCAGCGGCAGGCGCGCCATCAGTTCGCCGTTGAGCTGGATCAGGTTGAGCGGATGCTTGAGCTCGTGGGACATGACCGCGAAGAATTCGTCCTTGAGCTTGCTGGTGGTGCGGCTCTGTTGCAGTTGCCAGACCTGCTCGGACTCCTGGCGCTTCTTGTCGGTGATGTCCCGGCCGATCTTGGCGAAGCCGTGGGTACCGTCGCACAGGGCGTTGGTCACGCCGCTGCAGAAGAAGCGGCTGCCGTCCTTGCGCTGCAACCAGCGTTCGTCGTCGGCACGGCCATCCTTGCGCGCCAGGCGCAGTTCTTCCTGCAGCACGCCATTCTCGCGATCCTCGGGCAGGAAGATCAGCTCGGCGGAGCAGCCCAGCACCTCGTCCTCGCGGTAGCCGAAGGTGCGCTCGGCGCCGCGGTTCCAGGTGGTGATCAGGCCTTGGGCATCCATGGTCAGAATGATGAAGTCCTGGGTGCTTTCCGCAGCCAGGTGCAGGCGTTCCTCACCCTCGCGCACCCGTTCCTCGGCCTGGCGCCGCTCGCTGATGTCGATGAAGGTCAGCACCGCGCCGTCGATCAGGTCCTCGGTGGTGCGGTAGGGCAGCAGCCGGGCGATGTACCAGCGGCCGTCGTTGCTCGGCACCTCGCATTCGATGATGCGCAGCGATTCGAAGGCCTCCACGGCGTCCGCGGCCATGGTCGGGTAGTCCAGGCGGTGGGTGATGTCCAGCAGCGAACGGCCGGTGTCCGAGGGGATGATGCTGAAGATCTCGGTAGCCCGCGGCGTGTACGACTTGATGCGCATGCGACGGTCGACGAACACCGTGGCGATATCGGTGGAGGCGATCAGGTTCTGCAGGTCGTCGTTGATCTTGCCGGTTTCCTCGACCTTGCTCTTGAGCTCCTGGTTGACCGTGATCAGCTCTTCGTTGATCGACTGCAGCTCTTCCTTGCTGGTTTCCAGCTCCTCGGTGGTGGAGCGCAGTTCCTCGTTGATCGCCTGCAGTTCTTCATTGGAGGCCTTGAGTTCCTCGGTGGAGGTCTCGGACTGCTCGACCGTGGCCTGCAGTTGCTCCTTGGTCCGTTGCAGCTCGCCTTCGAGCTGCGACAGCACGCTGTCCTTGCCATCGTCACGCGGGCCCTTGACCTCGGCACTCATGGTTTCCTCGACCTCGTCGAACAGCACCAGGACGAAGTCGGCATCCAGGTCGCGGAACGGCCGGGCGACCATGTTCACGTAGTAGTTGCGCCCGTCGCGTTCCAACTGCACGCGTCGCGCTTCGATGCTCTTGCCGGTCTGGAAGGCCTGGAACAGCGCGGTGCGCAGCTCCAGGCGCAGTTCCGGCAGCACCTGGGTCAGCAGGTTGTGCGACGGCTCGCCGCCGACATGGCGCAGGAAACGCCCGGCGCGATCGGACATGTGCACGATGTCCGAGTCCTGGTTGACCACCACGCTGGGCGGCCCGTATTGCTCCAGCACGCGCTGGTGCACCTCGGCGAAGGACACCTTGCGCCGCTCCAGGCTGCGCTCGATGTTCGGCAGGGAAAAGCCGGTGAAGGCGTTGAGGGGCAGGGTAGGGGTCGGCCGGCCGAGGCTGGAACTGGCCTTGGCGCGGTAGATGCGGTTCTTCTTGTCCACCGGGGTGAACAGGTCCAGGCACACGTCCGCCGACTCCGAACTGCCGAGGAACAGGTAGCCGCCGGGAGCGAGGGCGAAGTGGAACATCTGCAGGATGTCCGCCTGTACCTGGCGGTCGAGGTAGATCAGCAGGTTGCGGCAGCTGATCAGGTGCAGCTTGGAGAACGGCGGGTCGCGCAGCAGGTTGTGCAGGGCGAACAGCACCCGCTCGCGGATCTCCTTCTTGACCCGGTAGTGGGTCTGCTCCTTGGCGAAGTGCTGGCGCAGCCGCGCCGGCGGGATATCGGTGACCACCGCCTCGGGGTAGACCCCGGCACGGCCGACGCCGATGGCATGCTCGTCGATATCGGTGGCGAACACCTGGAACTTGTGGGTGCTGTGGCTGAAATCCAGGTGGTCGGCCAGCAGCATGGCGATGGAATAGGCTTCCTCGCCGGACGAGCACCCCGCCGACCAGGCGCGTACGGTGGGATCGGTTTCGCCGGTGAGGTCGAACAGCCGCGGGATGATCTCGCGCTCCAGCGCCTCGAAGGACTCGCGGTCGCGGAAGAAGTTGGTCACGCCGATCAGCATGTCGTCCAGCAGGGCGCTGGCTTCGTCGGTGTTGACGTTGAGGAAGTCGCGGTAGGCCGGCAGGTCGCTGAGGCGATTGACCTGCATGCGCCGTTCGATGCGGCGCAGCACGGTGGCGCGCTTGTAGTGCTTGAAATCGTGACCGGTGCGGGTGCGCAGGATGATGATGATCTCCCGCAGGGCGGCATCGGCGGCGCGCTCTTGCTCGGCGGTGTCGGGGTTGTGCAGCGGCGGCTCGATTTCCTCGCCCAGGGGCAGTTCGATGCGGCGCATGTTGTCCCACAGGTCCACCAGCTTCTGCGGCATGTCTACCACGGGCATGACGAAGTCCACCTGGCCGGTGGCGATGGCGTTGCGCGGCATGCTTTCGTACTCGGCATCGTCCAGGGACTGGGCCAGGGTCACGCCGCCCTGTTCCTTGACCCGTACCAGCCCGGCGCTGCCGTCGTTGCCGGCGCCAGACAGGACCACGCCGATGCTGCGATGGCGGTGGGCATCGGCCATGGTGCGGAAGAACACATCGATGGCGATATGCCGCGGCTGGCCGCTGGGGCGTTCGGTGACGCGCAGGTAGCCGTCGAGCATTTCCAGCTGCTGGGCGGGGGAAATCAGGTAGACGTGGTTGCACTCGATCGGAGTTGGCTGGGTCACCTGGCTTACCGGCATCCGCGTGACCTTCTGCAGGATGCGGTCGGCGCTGCTTTCGTGTTCGGCGGACAGGTGCATCACTACCACGAAGGCCATGCCGCTTTCGTTGGGCATCTGCTCGAAGAAGCGCAGCAACGCGCCAAGGCCGCCGGCGGAAGCGCCGAGGCCGACGATGGGGAAGGGCAGGAAGCTGGGGAGCGAGGTATAGGGCGTCTGGGCCTGTAGCGTCTCGTCGGGTGTGTTCATGTTCGGGTGCTCTGCTGACGCATGTTGGCCGGACTGGTAATGCAGGAGACAGGCAGATTGCTGCCGTCCTGGCGCAAGGGCGAAACTTTACCGCATAAATCGCCGTGCCGGGCTCAAAGGCGCGGTCTGGCGGCGAGCTTCGCGCGAACCTGGTCGAGATCGTCCTCGATGCTGTTCAGCTGGAGTTGCAGCTGGGCAGTGGCCTGGGTCATGTGGCTGACCTGGGCTTGCAGGCGCTTCATGCTGTCCAGGTGCGCGTTGATCGCATCGCCCAGCTGTGCACCTTGCAGGAGGTGCCTTGTCCGGTGGGGTTCGTCTTGCGTGGGGTAAACAGGCAAGCGCATCGGAGTTTCCTTGGCGGATTGGCGTTCTATTCAGTTATCGACTGTGGCGATGGGAGGAAAGTTGCCTCGTTCAATCAGATATCGGCAACGCCTTGCGCAACGGCACCTCCTGCAACAACCAGGACAACCCGAACGCCACCGCCGCCACCCCGCAGGCCACCAGGAACACCCCATGCATCGCCCCGGAAAACGCCAGCAGGTACTCCTGCTGCAACGCCGCCGGCAAAGCATGCACCGCCGTTGGCGACAGCGTGGCCGGTGCCCCTGCGGCCGTGGCGAAGTCACCCGACAACCGCGCCACCAGGGCATGGGAAAACAGCGCGCCGAACACCGACACCCCGATGGACCCGCCAATCGAGCGGAACAGCGTCGCCCCTGATGTCGCCACGCCCATATGGCGCAGTTCCACGCTGTTCTGCACCGCCAGGATCAGCACCTGCATGACCATGCCCAGCCCGGCGCCGAGCAGGCCCATGTACAGATTCATCAACACCATCGGCGTGTCCAGGTCCAGCCGGCTGAGCAGCCCCATGGCGATCACCTGCAACGCCGTGCCGAGGATCGGGAACACCCGGTAACGGCCCCAGCGGCTCACCAGCCTGCCGGTAATCGCCGAAACCACCAGCAGCCCGCCCATCAACGGCAGCATCTGCAGGCCAGCACCGGTCGGCGAGGCATCCTTGACCACCTGCATGTACAGCGGCAGGAAGGTTACCGCGCCGAACAACGACACGCCGACCATGAAACCGATCAGGCTCGCCAGGACGAAGGTGCGGTGGCGGAACAGATGCAGCGGCATGATCGGCTCGGCAGCGCTGCGCTGTTCGATGACGAAGCCCACCAGTCCGATCAGGCCCACCAGCGTCAGGCAGATCATGTCCAGCGAGGTCCAGGCCAGCAGGTTGCCGCCAAGGCTGGTGATCAGCACCACCGAGGCCAGGGCCAGGGTCAGGAAGAACGCGCCGAAGTAGTCGATGACGTGCTTGACCTTGGCCACGTGCGGACGGAACACCGCACCGATCACCACCAAGGCGACCAGGCCCAGGGGCAGGTTGATATAGAAGATCCAGCGCCAGGACAAATGCTCGACGAGAAAGCCGCCGGTCAACGGTCCGACCACCGTTGCCAGGCCGAACACCCCACCGAACAGCCCCTGGTAGCGCCCGCGCTCGGCCGGCGGGATGACATCGCCGATGGCCGCCATGGCCACCACCATCAGGCCACCACCTCCGAGCCCCTGCAGGGCACGCAGGACGATCAGCTGGGTCATGTCCTGGGCCATGCCACACAGCGCCGAGCCCAGCAGGAACAGGATGACCGAGACCTGCAGCACCCGCTTGCGCCCGTACAGGTCGCCGAACTTGCCGTACAGCGGCACCACCACGGTGGAGGCCAGCAGGTAGGCGGTGACCACCCAGGACAGCCAGCGCAGGCCGCCCAGCTCACTGACGATGGTGGGCAGGGCCGTGGACACGATGGTCTGGTCCAGGGCGGCGAGGAACATCACCAGCAGCAGGGAGCCCAGGAGCAGGGCGATCGGCGGGTGGCCGTCGCGCTCGCCGGTGGAAACGGTCTCGGAAGTCGATTGCATGACGTTGACCTGAAAGGAAATAAGGATTGGCTGCGTCCTGTGTTGTTCAGTCGCCATTGCCTTGGGCATGGCGCCGGCCCGCGTCGTGCAGGCCGGCCAGTGCGAAGCCGTAAAGCTGCGCGGCAACCGCGTCGCCGGGCATGTCGAGGATCTCCCGCAGTACCCCGGAACCACCCCGCGGACCAATCAGCAACATCGCCCAGGGCGCGGTGACGCAGAGGATGCAGCGGGTCAGGGCCGGGTCGTCGGCAGGAATCCCGCTGATCTCGCTGAACAACGCCTTGAGCAGGGACAGGCGCAAGGGGGCGTTCGCCCGCAAGTGCGCCTGGGCCTGCGGGCTCGGCGTGAGGATTTCCGCGGCCAGCACCCGCAGATGCCAGCTGTCGGCGCCCCGGCCGGCCTTGCGCACCACCAGTTCGATCAGTTCGCGCAGCTTGTCCGGAGCCGCCTGCGAACTGCTGCTGATGCGCTGCAGGTCGCTGAGATCGAGGAAACGCCGGCGAGCTTCATCGAGCACGGCCAGGTACAAGCCGTTGCGGCTGCCGAAGTGATAGTTGATGGAAGCAAGGTCCACTTCGGCCCTGGCCGCCACCGCCTTGTTGCTGGTCTCGCCCTGGCCGTGGGCGGCAAACAGTTCGCCGGCGGCTTCGAGAATGCGGATGCGGGTCGCTTCGCCGTCTTTGCGGGGGGTGGCCATGGTCAGGCTCCGGGTAGGGAAATCATTGCAGGATGTTGCTTCAGCTTAAATCTAAATTCAATTTAAATTTAACGACTGCGACGAACGACCGAGCAGGAATGGCCAGCTGGATGAATACCGTAAATCACCTCAAGTCAATGCACGAATATTTCACCTGTTTCGCTATAACGTAACCTAATGTTTCACCTATAGTTTATGGCATTCACTTACCGGGGTTTGCGCAAGTCCATGAGTTTCAGTCCAGGCACCACGGATCCGGAGTTCACCGATACACCGCGTTTCCAACAGTCCCTTCTTCATTCACGACAATTGGCCCGTGTGGTCCAGCTGTCGGCGTTAGCAGCCTTGCTGCTATGGCTCGGCGCGCTGTTCATCGGGGTGTTCAGTCCTCTGAGCCATTGGGTGCCCTTGCTCGCCATCAATGCCGCGACCTTGCTGCTGCTGGCAGCGGCGGGGCGCTCGGCGTGGACGGTGAGCAAATGGCGCGCCGAAGCAGTTGGTCAGACTGCGGCATCCCTGGCGTTATGGCGCAAGGGTGCGACCGCCGAGGATGACGATGAGCCCCTGAGTGTTATCGAGCGTGGTCTGTTGCGTCTGGGACTGGCCGTCAAGGTCCAGTTGCAGCGCCTGGGCTTCGAGGCGTTATGGCTTGCCGGTTTGTCGCTGCTGGCCTTGATCGTCGTCGCGGGCGCCTGGCGTCTTGATCTGCCGGCGCCGGTCGCAGCAGGCGAGGGCGGTTGGATCGCCGTGGCGCTGCTTGCGCTGTCAGCCTTCGGGCTGGTGGTGATGGAGCGCCATCTGAACGGTGAAAACCCCGCAGTGTGGCCCGAGGCGGCGGCGCTGGGCGCGATCCTCCGGGTGGTGATCGCGGTCCAGGTGCTGTCGATCGCCTGCCTGGCCCTGGCCGACGGCGAGCGGCTGTGGCCGGCGCGGCTGGCGGTGCTGCTCGGGATACTGCCGGGCCTGCTGGCCCTGGAACTGATGATCCGCGCGGTGTTGTCGGTATTCACCCCGCAACGACCGCAACAGGAGCCGCCACTGGTCGCCCGCAGCCTGGTGGCCGGCTCGCTGCAGTGGCCGCCACGGCCGCTGGCGTTCCTGCGTGTCGAGCTGCACCAACGCTTCGGCATCGACCTGCGGCAGATCTGGGCCTTCGACTTCATGCGTCGTGCGTCGCTGCCGGTGCTGGCGCTGGTTGCCGTGGTCGGCTGGTTGCTCACCGGGGTGAGCGAGGTGGCGCTGGACAAACGCGGCATCTACGAGCGCTTCGGCAATCCTCAGGAGGTCTGGCAGCCGGGCCTGCATGTCGGTTTGCCCTGGCCGTTCGGCAAGGTGCTGAGCGTCGACAACGGTCAGGTCCACGAACTGGCCACCTCGGGCGATGCGGCACTCTCCGACCCGCTGGCCGACGCCGAAGGCCCGGCGCCGGCAGCGGCCAACCGCCTGTGGGACGCCACCCACGTCAGCGAGAACGCCCAGGTCATCGCCGGGGCCAGCGGCGGTCCGCAGAGCTTCCAGATCGTCAACATGGACGTGCGCTTCATCTATCGCATCGGCCTGGACGATGCCGCCGCGCTGGCGGCGACCTACCACAGCACCGATGTCGCCGTGCTGGTGCGCAGTATCGCCAACCGCGTGCTGGTCCGCGACTTCGCCAGCCGCACCCTGGACGGCGTGCTCGGTGCCGAGCGAGATAGCATCGGCAAGGACGTCGGCAAGGCGGTGCAGGCCGACCTGAACCGTCTCGACAGCGGGGTGCAAATCCTCGTCACCTCGGTGGAAGCCATCCATCCGCCGGCCGGCGCGGCCAATGCCTACCACGGCGTGCAGGCGGCGCAGATCACCGCGCAAGCCCTGATCGCCCGCGACCGCGGCAAGGCTGCCGAGCAATCCAGCCAGGCCCGGCTCAATGCCACCGCAGTGACCGACAAAGCCAGTGCCAGCGCCCGGGAAACCGATGCCAAGGCGCGTATCGCCGAACTGCGCTTCGGTGCCGAACGCAGCGCCTGGCAGCAGGCCGGACAGGCCTTCCTGCTCGAACAGTACCTGGAACACCTGGGCAAGGGCCTGGGCAAGGCCAGCAGCCTGATCATCGACCACCGGCTCGGCGCCGGGCAGGCCCCGACCCTGGACCTGCGCAGCTATTCATTCCCCCTGGAGCCGACTGCGGCCCGACCTGACCAGGAGCGCCCCCATTGAGTCACGCTCACCACGATCACGCCCCTGACCACGACTGCGGCCATGATCATTCCCACGACCACGCGCATGACCATGAGCATGAACAGCCGGCCGGCCCGGCCTGGCGGCGGTACCTGCTGGCGGCGCTGCTGGTGCTGGCGATGCTAGCCACGGCCTGTTTCGTCCAGGTACGCACGGGCGAAGCCACGGTGGTGACCCGTTTCGGCAATCCTGCGCGGGTGCTTATCGAGCCGGGCCTTGCCTGGCGCTGGCCGGTGCCGTTTGAAGCCACGGTGCCGGTGGACCTGCGCCTGCGCACCACCTCCAGCGGCCTGCAGGATGTCGGCACCAAGGACGGGCTGCGCATCATCGTCCAGGCCTATATCGCCTGGCAGGTGAGTGCCGATCCGCAGAGCATCCAGCGCTTCATGCGCGCGGTGCAGAACCAGCCGGACGAAGCCGCACGGCAGATCCGCACCCTGGTGGGTTCGGCGCTGGAAACCAGCGCCAGCGGGTTCGAGCTGGCCGACCTGGTCAACGTGGATGCCAGCCGCGTGCGTATCGACGCCTTCGAGCAACGCCTGCGCGAACAGATCGCCAGGCAACTGGCCGACACTTACGGGGTCAGCGTGGTGCAGGTGGGTATCGAGCGCCTGACCCTGCCCAAGGTGACCCTTGAAGCTACCGTCGACCGCATGCGCGCCGAGCGCGAGACCATCGCCACCGAGCGCACCGCCGAAGGCAAGCGCAAGGCCGCCGAGATCCGTTCCGCAGCCGAACGCGACGCACGCATTCTCGAAGCGGAGGCAGGGGTGAAGGCGGCGGATATCCAGGCGCAGTCCCAGGTCCAGGCCGCGCAGATCTACGCCAAGGCCTATGCCGGCGCGCCGGAACTGTACAACCTGCTGCGCTCGCTGGATACCCTCGACAACCTGGTCAATCCCGGCACGCGCCTGGTTCTGCGCACCGACGCCGCGCCATTCCGCGTGCTGGTAGACGGTCCGCCGACGCCGACCGCCAGCCGGGCAGGGCGCGAGCATGAGTAACCGCGAGCAGGCGCCGGCCACGCCGTGGTTCCAGGCCGGGCGCATCGGCTTCATCGCCTTGTACGGCGTGACCTTGCTGGCCGCCGTTGGCTGGCTGTTCGGTAATGTCCGCGAAGTCGGGCCGGAAAGCCGCGCGGTGGTTTTGCGCCTGGGCGCGGAAAACCGTATCCAGAACGCTGGCCTGCTGCTGGCCTGGCCACGCCCGTTCGAACAGGTGCTGATGCTGCCCTCGGCAGGACGGGTGAGCGAGCGTCGGGTCGAGTTGCTGTTGCGCTCGGAGGCGGCGGTCAAGGCCGATCGTGACGCGACCCTGGCCGGCGACGCCAGCGCCGGCTCCGGTTATCTGCTGACCGGCGATGCCGGCATCGTGCAACTGGATGTCCGGGTCTTCTACCAGGTCAACGAACCCTATGCTTTTACCCGCCAGGGCGGGCATGTCGAGCCGGCGCTGGATCGCCTGGTGGAGCGCAACGCGGTGAAGATCTGCGCCTCGCGCGACATGGACGCGATCCTGGTGGCGCGGCCGGAGCTGGTCGGTGCCGATTCCCAGGTGGCCGAGCGCCGCGAGCGCCTGCGCGGTGACCTGCAGCAGGGCATCAACCAGAGTCTCGCGGCGTTGAAGGCCAACGGCACCGACCTCGGTATCGAAGTGGTGCGGGTGGATGTCCAGTCGGCGTTGCCACAACCGGCGGTCAACGCCTTCAACTCGGTGCTCACCGCCAGCCAGTTGGCCGAGCAGGCCGTGGCCAGCGCGCACAACGATGCGGCCCGGCAAACCCAGCAGGCCACGCAGAACGCCGATCGTACCGTGCAGGTGGCCGAGGCCGAGGCCCGCGAGCGCCTGTCCCGCGCCCAGGCGGACACGGCGACCATCGCCGGTCTGGCACAACAGAACGACCCGGGCCTGATGCTGCGCCTCTATCGCGAGCGGGTGCCGGCAATCCTGTCTCGTGCCGGCTCCGTCACCACCGTCAATCCCGAGGACAGCGGCCGCCTGATCCTCGATGGCCCGAAACCCTGAACCGCAGGAACTCCATGAGCGCTCATCACCATCATGGCCACGGCCATCACCACCACGGCCATGTGCACCTCACCGCCGGCCTGCTGTCCCGTGACGAACGTCGCCAGGCCGCGCGGCAACTGACCCTGGCCATGATCGCCCTGGGCCTGCTCGGTCTCGGCCTGGCCTGGCGCTGGCTGGCCCCGGGGCAGGACAGCGTGGCGCAGATCCTCCTCGGTATCGCCTCGCTGCTGGTGGCGGTACCTGTGCTGCGTTCGGCCTGGCACAGCCTGCGCCACCCGAGCCTGCACGGCATCACTGACCAGTTGATCGCCCTGGCCATGCTCGGTGCCTGGGCCACCGGCGACCTGGCTACCGCGGCGCTGCTGCCGATCATCATGATCCTCGGCCACGTGCTCGAAGAACGCAGCGTGCTCGGCTCCCAGGAAGCCATCGAGGCCCTGGGCCGCCTGACGCGCAGCCAGGCCCGCCTGATCGGCGCCGACGGCCAGGTGCGCGAAGTCGACAATGCCAGCCTGCAGCCGGGCGACCTGGTGGAAGTCCGCGCCGGCGACCGGGTACCGGCGGACGGCCGGGTGGTGGAGGGCCAGGCAAGCCTGGATACCGCGCCGATCACCGGCGAGGCCGTGCCGCAGGAAGTGGGGGTGGGTAGTGATATCCACGGCGGCGCGATCAACCTCGATGGTTTGCTGCGGGTCCAGGTCAGCCGTGTTGGCGACGACTCGACCCTGGGCAAGGTGATCGCCCTGATGCAGCGCGCGGAACAGGCCAAGCCACCGATCACCCGCCTGCTGGAGCGTTATGCCGGGCGCTATCTGCTGTTGGTGCTGCTGATTGCCGCTGCCACCTGGTTCATTACCAGCGATGCACAGGCCATGCTCGCCGTCCTTGTCGCGGCCTGTCCCTGTGCGCTGGTGCTGTCAGCGCCGGCTACCGCAGTGGCGGGGATCGCCGTGGCCGCGCGGCACGGCATCCTGATCCGCGGTTCGGCATTCCTTGAAGAGCTGGCCGACCTGTCGTCGCTGGTGATCGACAAGACCGGCACCCTGACCCATGGTGCCCTGCATCTGCGACAGATCCTGCCGGCCACGCCGGATATGGCGCAGGAGCAGATCATCCAGCTGGCCGCCGGTCTTGGCGCGGCCAGCAGTCACCCGGTCAGTCGTGCCCTGGCGAGGCTGGTGCCCCATGAGCAGCAGTTGCCTTTGAGCGAACTGCACGAGCGCCAGGGGTTCGGTGTGGTCGCCCGCACTTCGCAAGGGGAAGCGGCTCTGGGGCGTCCCGAGCTGTTCCAGCAACTGGGCATGCTGATCCCGGCCATTCCCGAACATGACGGTCCGATCGCCGGCCTGGCGCTGAACGGGCGTTTCCTGGCCTGGCTGCTGCTGGCCGACAACGTCCGCCAGGAAGCGCCGCAAGCCATGCAACAACTGCGCGAACTGGGCCTGCAACGGCAACTGCTGCTGACCGGCGACCGCCATGGCGTGGCCGAAGCGGTGGCCGCGCAGACCGGGATCAGCCGGGTCGTGTCCCAGGCCTTGCCGGAGGACAAGCTGCACCAGGTCAACCAGGAACTGCAGGCCGGCTTCCGGCCCATGGTGGTAGGGGACGGCATCAACGATTCCCTGGCACTCAAGGCCGGCGTGGTGGGGGTGGCCATGGGGGCAGGGGGCGCGGATATCGCCCTGGCTGCGGCGGATATCGTGCTGATCAACGGCGATCTGCGCCGCCTCGCCACCTGCGTGCGCCTGAGCCGTGCCTGCCGGCGTACTTTGCAGTGGAACGTACTGATCGGCCTTGGCTGGACCGTGGCCATCGTGGTGGCGGCGGCGTTCGGTTTGCTGGGCGCCGCAGGTGCGATGATCGCTGCGGTGTTGCATAACCTCAGTACGCTGCTGGTACTGGGCAATGCCGGGCGTTTGCTGCGCTATGACGAAACGGAAAATGGGTAGCGCCGAGCTTGTGATCAGCCTGCGGCCATGTGCTCCACGATCATGCTGCGCAACCAACGCTCGCCCGGGTCGTTGTCAGTGACCTCACCCCAGACCATGGCCAGTTCCGAGGTAGCGATGGGGAAGGGAGGATCGTCGGCACGCAGGCTGCTGCCTTCGATCAGCGCCGCAGCGGCAAAGTCCGGAACGCAGGCAAGCAGTTCTGTCCCCGGCAGGATCGAGCGCAAGCCACTGAACTGCGGCACGGCGAGTTTCACCCGGCGTGTCCGCCCGACCCGTGCCAGGTCGTTGTCGATGTTGCCGCACAGATCCCCGGAAAACGACACCAAGGCATGCGGGCGCTCGCTGAAATCATCCAGGCTCAGGGGAGCGGGGCGGTCGTCACCGCGCAAGACCTTCACCGCCATGTCACGCAGCTTGCGGCGCTTGGCATTGGCCGGCAGGTCGGTGGTGTAGCTGACCCCGACGGAAATCTCGCCGGAAGCCAGCATCCCCGACATCAGCAGGAAGTTGACCCGCCGAACCACCACGACCACCTCCGGCGCTTCCTCGCGGATCTGCTTGAGCAGTTGCGGGAACAGGGCGAACTCGGCGTCATCGGAGAGGCCGATACGGAAGGTGTCACGGTTGGTCGCCGGATCGAAGTCGCGGGCGCGGCTGACGGCGCTGGAAATGGTGTCCATTGCCGGTTGCAACTCGCGCAGGATCGCCAGGGCGCGCAGGGTGGGCTCGAAACCGCGGCCGTTGCGCACCAGCAGCGGGTCGTCGAACAGATCCCGCAAACGGGCGAGGGCAGAGCTGACCGCCGGCTGTCCGAGGAACAGCTTTTCAGCAGCGCGGGTGAGGTTGCGTTCGAACATCAGGGTCTCGAAGATCACCAGCAGGTTCAGGTCGATGCGGCGCAGGTCGTTGCGGTTCATGCGGGTTCCTTTTCCAACGACTTTGATATAACTCAACTAAATAGTCATTTAGCGTAGTTATAAATAAGAGTGATAATTCAAGACGGGAGGGCGTGGCACAGCCAGACCGTCAGGCCGCCGCTCTGTGGATCCTCGACGACATGCTCCAGTACCTCGAACCCGTGCCGCTGTAGCAGATTCACGTACTCCTGTGGGTCGAGACTGGCGTGGTAAAGCGTCTCGCCCTCGAACTCGCCGAGGGCTTCGCCCAATCCGGTACCGCTGGTAAACATCAATAGCGCACCAGGTGCCGCATGGCGCTGGAACGACGCGAACATCCCGCGCTGATCGTCGGGGTGCAGGTGGAAAAAGCTGTTCCAGGCCAGGATACCTGCGAACTGACAGTTCAGTTCAAGGGTGCGCATATCGGCGTGAACCCAGGTGTGTTCGGCAAAGCGCTCGCGACACAGGGCGATCATTTGCTGGGAAGAATCCACGCCAGTCAAGGCATGACCAGCCTCGATCAGAAAACCTGCAACAGGCTGGCCGGCGCCACAGCCCAGGTCCAGAACGCTCGAGGATGGCGGCAACAACGAACGGAAACGCTCGATCCATTTGCGGTCGGAGAAATGCTTGTGGCGCAGGCGATCCCATTGGCTGGCGTGACGATCGTAGAGCCCGACGATGTGGCTGGCGGAGGGGTGATAAGGCATGGATCGTGGTCCCTGATGCCTGCTTGGCGGAATCTGTGAAGTCTGCCGTTGCTCGTCTACTATGGCAAACCTTCGAAGGAATGAGCCATGTCCATGCGTAGATTTGCCGTATTCTCCGGGCATTCGGAGTGCGCATTGGCCACGAAGGCTCGTCGCGGGTCAATCCATTCAACAAGGAGGCCCTCAAGCTGTATGTGCTTGAAGGCTCGCAACTGCGACAGGTCATGAGTGATCTGGTGGTTGGCCAATTCCCCGGAGAATGGGACGGCAACTGCGCCGGCGAATTCAATCAAACAAAACGCACGCTAACCATTGGCAAACCCGGTAAGGACGGGTTCGCCAATGGTTAGCGAGAGGTCGACTGAAAGTCACAGCGTCGTCAAAGGTGAAAACGACTGCGAAGACATCAACGGCGCGTCGACGAGTGCAACACATACGCTGGAGTACGGCGGTAGCAAGTACGCAGTCCCCAAGGGATTGTTGGATTGGTGAGGTAGGCCTAGCTGAAATCTGGCCTCCACTGGTTGGCAACGGCCGGTACGAATGTTCGCATAATG
The DNA here is from genome assembly GCF_059379395.1 of Pseudomonas sp. Con_6. Lineage (NCBI taxonomy): Bacteria > Pseudomonadati > Pseudomonadota > Gammaproteobacteria > Pseudomonadales > Pseudomonadaceae > Pseudomonas > Pseudomonas sp. Con_6. The sequence goes on from NZ_CM182011.1 coordinate 3,542,444, forward strand.
TATATTATGTTAAACGACAGGCTATGTCATGGATGTTCATGAGTTGCCTAAGCCTCTGATTCGACAAATCGGTTTCTGACGTCCAATCTCACTACGGGCCATGTCCTTCGTGTTCATGGCGAGTCATTGAATGAGGTGGCTGCCGATGAAGCTGATTCAATGCCGTTTCTCCTCAGGTCAGCGTGTACCGCTGCTCGTGCAGACTGGAGATGTGGAGCCTTTGCCCATACTTGTCCCGTTCATCTACGTTCAACTCAAGCTCAGGCATCGGTCATACAACACCGCAGCGGCGCACCTGCGCGCGATCCAGGCTTTCTACATCTATGCCAAAAGCCGTGACGTCAATATTGATGACACTATCTTGGCCTGCCACTTCGAGTCGATTCTGGCTTTACTGGATGGTTACGCCATCTGGCTCCAAAGCGGCCGTCAAGCCGACAACCTGGTTGGTCGAATCGGCAAAGCTGCAACGGCACCTTTTCCGCAGATTGATCCGCGTACCCGTGACCAGTACTTGCGGTTGCTGAAGCAGTACCTGTCCTGGTGCGTGACCCGTTACATTCCGCGCGCCCGTCAGAACTCAACCGCCGTGGCTAACATCGAAGTTGTATTTGCCGATGTCGCTGACGTCATTGAGCGACGCTTTGAGAGCCATATCCTCAATGCTCGACCAAACCGCACTCGTTATCGAAGCCTGACAGATACTCAACTCCAGATTATTCGCACACTGATTCGCCCGGGCGCCGCGGAGAATCCGTTTCCGGAACGACTACAGTTGCGCAATTGGCTAATGATTGAATTACTACTGGAGACTGGTATCCGTCGCGGAGAGCTTCTGAAGCTCTACACCACGGATATCAATCAGGGTTCTCAGCATGCCTATGTCAGCATCAATGATCGCGAACATGATCCCGGCGACCCGCGAGCTGAAGAGCCTGCACTGAAAACTCACGGGCGGACGGTAGGCATCTCTGCGCAGTTGTATGAGGTCTACGAGCGCTACATCCAGGGTGAACGGCGCCCCCTGCGTGACGGCAAGCCTATGAAATTGCTGTACCGCTATTTGTTCATCTCTGACCGAGGCCGCCCGCTGTCGATCCGCGCGTTGTCTAACGTCCTTGATCGGCTATTTTTGACTATTGAATTGGCTCATCCGGGGTTGTTGCCTACACTTTCCGCGCATGACTTTCGCCACACTTTTGCCGACCGCTTTTTGGCTTACCTAGTCGAGAGGCGTGGGCATGACCTAGAACGGGCGACGGACGAACTCCGACGAGTCTGCGCTTGGTCTGAGACTTCGACGATGCCACGCCGATATGCAAGTCGTTATCTAGCCGAGTCGGCCAATCTCCACAATGCCCAGCGTGCCTCAGCAGCCTGGAGCCGGCTTGACAGTTAGGGAGGTTCGCCGTGACCAAATCAGCCGATCAAGAACACGCGTCACCCTCCTCCTCTTTTCCGACCTACGTGTTCGAGGGCCCGGCTCAGGTTGCGATTCGAACTCGCACCACTGACCAGCCAAGATACGTCGATACCCGGATGCGGGTGTGGACGTGGTACGACGGTGGAGTCGCGATGAAAATGGATTGGGCTGCACTCCAATTGAATTCGGAGCTAATCGAAATTGGCAAAGGTTTTATGGCCTATGCACTTGAGAAATATGCTCCTCGAACTGCGGTAATGTTCGCAGATACCCTATGCTTTTTATCTGGCACAAATCTCGCGACCGGACTTCCTTGGTCCCCCAATAAACTGGTCACTGCTCTCGAGGAACTCAAAAAAACGAGGACGGTACTTATAGGATTTCGACGGTTTTACCGATGGGCAATGGATAGAGGAATCAATGGCTTCGATCCAATTACCTACTTAAAAATCAAGGATGTGAAATCAGATCGAGTTGACCCGTATGCGCGAATTTTTCTCTCGCAGTCTGGTTTGGACCTCGATGAGGAAGTTCGACTACTCAAGCGCATTGATCGAGAGGTTTCGCCTATTTCTTGGGAAGAGGCCCAGCTCAATATAGTACTTCACTTAGGTTTCGAGCTTGCACCACGCGCAATTCAATTCCACTCGCTTGACATCGCGGATTTTGAGTTCATTGAAAGTGCTGGTCATGAAAGGTACTACACCCTGTGGCTACCCATGGCTAAAAAGGTCGGCCAGCGCAGGCCTGAGCGACGGCCCCGCAAAGTCACCTCCCGACTGGGTGAAAAAATCTCACGCCACATCTCGGAAATCCAACGCCAATTTGGCGGCAACTGTGGACCATTATTTGTTAATCCTAATGGAAAACGTCTGTCAGTTAACGAAATCGTTATAGGTCTTAAACATGAGCTGCGTGAAGCAGGGATAGATAAGCCTAACCAGGTAACTATGTTGTTACGTCATCACCTCGGGCAAGGTTTGGCTGACCAGGGAACACCGGCGGACATGATTGCCGAACTTCTTGGCCACAACAGCACAGTAGCGGCGCGCGCTTACGTCACGGCAACTCCCAACATTGCCCGGATCAAAGAAAAAGCACTCGGCAAAAGTCCCGCCTATCAACGCATTATGCGCAGTCTCTTGACCGGGGAAGTCGTGCAGCGCCGTGATACTGTTGCCGAAAGAGCGATCCGTGGCGTGATCGACACACAGTACATTGGGGACATCGGTGCATGCGTCCTCCCGGTTCATACACACTGCCCCTACAATCCCGTCTACGCCTGCTACACCTGCAAGAAGTTCCACCCCTTTGCTGACGGCCGCCATGAGCAGGTAAAAGAGGCGCTGCAACGAGAAGCGCAACGATTCATAGACATCGCGGAACAAGCCGGAGATCTCATTCAGAACCGGCCCCTCGCCCAGCATCAGACGACCATCTTGGCGGTAAGCGCTACGATCGAGCGCTGCCGGAAACACATGGAGGATTCCGCAGATGACGCAGTCTAGGGCAAGGAAGAGTCTCGAAGGCTTCATCAAACAGGAACAAGTGGTTTTTCGGTCGCTACCGATTAAAACCCCTTGGGAGCTAACGCTATGGTCGGTCGAGCATTGGCTGCCGCAGCGCTTAAAGCAACAGACCATAACCTTTGAAACTCACCGACAGTCGTTGGAAAAGAACGGCTATTCTGTTCCTCCTAAAGCTGCCCTCCCCTTGGATTTCCAGGATTTTTGCAAGGCATTAATCGTATACCTTCAACGCACCCGAAACCTGAAGTTTTCGATGGTCGCGGCCTACAATATTGCCGTGCGCCGGCTTTACAATCCGTTGTTTGAACGACGCGTATCCGACCCTACGCAGTTGACGCGGGGTGATTTTGACCGCGTCGTAGAATTTCTCCGCGTGAGTGGCTACAAGAATTTTTACGACGCGGTCTCTCATCTTCAGGTAATAGCGGACACGATCGATAAACTGCAATTAACCGAGACCTCCATCCACTTCGCACATGATGTAAAGCCAGAGAAACTCCGCCACGAGTATATCTCATTGCACGATCCTGATCGTGCGGTAAAACAGCGTAAATCTGATGATAGATTGCCTTCTCGTGAGGCGATGGAAGCATACGCCCTATGTTCGAACAACCCTCTCAGTGACGGCGAAGAAATTTTGCTGCGCGTGATAGATTTATTGATTGCGACTGGACAGCGAGGTAACGAAGTAGCAGTCATCCCCTATGATTGTTGGGTTGAGAGGCCGATCAAAGGGAGTACAGGAGAGGTCGTTGTAGATGCCAATGGTAAGCCTCTGGTCGAATGCGGAATTAGGTACTTTGCGGAAAAGCAATTTCAATCCCGTGTTCATTGGTTGGCTGAAAGCGACGTTCCCTTAGCCAGGCGAGCGGTAGAGAGATTGAAGACGCTAACCGAAGAGCAACGTGTAGTGGTCAACAATTCCCGGACACAGAATTGAGTTTTTCTTCTGCCACAGCCGGCGGTACGAAGCCGTTGTGCTGATGCGGCCTTGTCCAGTTGTACCGCTGCATGAGGTAGCGCCCGATATCCTGCTCGGCCAACGCTACCGTCATGTAACCCACCGTCGGTACCCATTCCGTCTTCAAGCTGCGAAACAGTCGCTCCATGGGCGCGTTGTCGTAGCAGTTTCCACGTCGGCTCATGCTTTGAGTTATCCGATAGCGCCACAGCCGCTGGCGGAAACTACGGCTGGCATATTGGCTGCCTTGGTCACTATGAAATAGCACGCCTTGGGGCCTGCCACGCATCTCGTACGCCTTGTCCAGCGCCTTGATGACCAACTCGGCATCCGGCTTGGCAGACATCGCCCAGCCCACCACCCGGCGGCTATACAAGTCCAGGACCACCGCCAGGTAATGCCATCGACCCTGCGCCCAGATGTAGGTGATGTCGCCGCACCAGACCTTGTTTGGCGCTGCCACCGTAAACTGCCGATCAAGAACATTGGGAATATCGAGACGCTCAACCGTGGCCCGCTTGTACGCATGAGAACCGGGCTGCTTGCTGATCAAACCCTGTTCCTTCATCAGGCTTCGTACCTTGAAACGTCCCACTTCAACACCCTCATCCCGGAGCATGGCGACGATACTGCGGCTGCCCGCAGAGCTGCGGCTCTGGCTGAACAGCTCGTTGATACGGCTGCGCAGGCCCATACGACGAACATCGATACGGCGGCGTCGGGCCAAGTGCGCGTAATAACAGGATCGAGGTATTTCGAACACTGAGCACAACAGTTGAACAGGGTAGTGCTTTGCCAACTGCCGAATCGACTTCAACGTCTGCGCCCGTGTTCCTCGGCCATCAAGAGCGCAGTGGCCTCCTTTAAGATTTTCTTCTCAAGCTCCAGGCGGTTGATGCGGGCCTTGAGCGCCTGGATTTCCTGCTGCTCCGGCGTCATCGCTTTGCTGGACGGGGTCACACCGTTTCGCTCGGCCTGAAGCTGGTTGACCCAGCGACGCAGCGCCGACTCTCCTATATCAAGCGACCTCGCGGCCTCGGCATGACCGTAGCCTTGGTCGAGCACAAGGCAGGCAGCTTCGCGCTTGAACTCGGGGGTGAAAGTACGTCGTTGTCTATTCATCGAACACCTCTCTGGGGCGAGCATTCTCGCCTAAGTGAGTGTCCGAAATCATTAGGCCACTACATGCATGCCTAAAGACCTGTTTAGACATGCACCTGAAATGGTCCTTCAAGCAGCAAAGGATGAGGTCTGCGGTGTCGTACACGGTTGAAATGCTAGATTTGCGTGACACCTCTGACGTGAGTTGCTCGACCCAAGCTGATACCTACTATCATCGTCTTTGGTCGAGGCCACCAAGATGTATACGGGCGCAGCGGGCATGACGCATCTGCTGTAGACACTCTCCGCCTAGGGACTTCTCAGGATCACCTAGCCCGACCTAGATATCTGCATACTCCAAAGCCGTCTAATTGGGCCGTTGACTTATTCCAAGTCTGACCTGCCCGGCAAGCACATCTACATCAAGCTCAGGATCAGCGACTAGGAAAGCTTCGATAATAAGAGCGAGCGGATGAATTTCCAGTCGGCCGGCCAGCTCAACAACCTTTTCCAAGGTGACTGCTTTGGTGCCTCTCTCGAGACAGCTCAGATAGGTTCTGCTGCTGACAATTGCGAAATCCTCCTGAGTCAGACGCTGTCGTTTACGGGCGTTTCGTAGCGCAATGCCAAACGCTTGCTTGACGTCCATTATCATTCCTCGCAAAAGGAACGATGAAGCCTTCTTGAGCCCTATAGGACTACAACCTATAGTGTTCACTTGTCGTTAGCCGTAGCCTCAGCGCCTCGCGCGGCTCATTTCTTGAGATCTTGAGATCGAGGGAGGGTGCTTTTATATGCAGTCGCACAGTTCACATGCTTGCCCCCCATCGTGGAGACCCCTGTGATCCTCCTTTTTGATCCCGAGCAGAAGGAAGTACGAGCCTCGACCCATTGTGAAATCGAAGGCCTTTGCTTTTTCGTATCGATCAGATGCATGCACACGGGGCAGGAGAACCGCGCTGCGGTGGTGAGCTGTGCATACGAGCTCCGCCACTATTTGGAGGTGGCCAAGGATGTTGAAATCCATCGAGTTCAGATGGCGTGCCCACCTTCCATTACGGGCCAATGCCAATGGACGCTCTCTGAGCTTGAGAGCGTAATCATCTATTCAGGCGTCGATACCGATGAGAGCGCTGTGGTCTACAGAACGAAGTCTGGTGTTTTAAAGCTGGGTGATCTCGATCTGCGAAAGAGAAAAAAATCTCGCATCCTCTATTCGAACCATGCGCTCGCAAATCGTATTGCTGAGGCCAGCGAGCGAAGGTCCTCAATAACGGAACTTAGCCTTTACTCAGCTCTCTGGGCCTCATAGGTGTGATCGGAGCGCCCCATCGCCAGCCCGGCAATATCAAATCGCGAAACGCTTGAGATTCACGCTAATCGATTTGTGCTCGGTCGGAGATGGCGGCGTTCACGGGCTATGCGAATGGTCTTTCACTCTTCGGTACGCGCCAGAGCGTGAAAGGCCTTGAATTTCCACGGGTGATGATCATCCTGATTGGGTGAAGAAAAGAGCTGCTCGCAAAGCGTTTTTTCAATTCCTGGAGCTAATCATTTTTTAATCAAATTTCGAAACTGCTCATCACCGCGAATGGTGATCTCGAGAATTGGAAGATACGGACCGTCACTTTCATTAAATTTAAAATCCGGAAGCGGTGGTTCAGGTGACCCATCACCCCAGAAGCTTGGATGCCCTTAAAGCCTAACGCGATTAGAAAAATCAGTGAGGTTCTCAAGGGTGAAAACGGCGAGTTAATCCATTGCAGGCCGACTCCAGGGACAAGGTGTAAAGGCCAGCAAACACCGCAAAGAACTCGCAAATACAGGCCCGACGAACTGACCGCGCCATGGCTAGTCGGAAAGCCCCTCGTGTAGTAGCTTTAAGCTATCACAGTGGGTATGTGTATCGCCCTCGTTTGCGCTCTCAACCCGCTGACCCCCTCGGGATGCGTGTTCCGAAGCTGGGCAGGTAAGCCATCAATTTCATCCGATATGGATATCAAATGCAAAATTTGATTTTTACTGTAGACGTTGACCGCTCTCTGATTGATCAGTTCTCCTCCGATGGTCTTGGGTTCCCTGATCGAACGATGTTGGATCCCGAGACCGGCGAGCCTGATTCGTCTGTGCTTGAGCATATGATTGGTATGACCCGTGCAGTCCGCCGGCGGGAACAGGCGAATGTGAAGCCTGGCTATCGGGTGATGGACTTCCAGAAAACGTCTATCGGGCGCTTGAAGCTGCTGCTCAAGGACATGTACAACGCTCAGCAGCGCTTGCTAAAGAAATCGAAGAGCATTGAGGGTTTCCGAAGCTGGGAAAGGCTGATCTTCAACAAAATCGACGAGACATGGCCCGATCCGAAGGGGCCAGTTGTTGATCGGTTCAACAACCTGTCCCAAGAAGATCAGGAAGCCCTGGAAGGCATGCTTGAGTCGCGCCTCACGTGGATTGAAAGCGCCAAAAAGTGGGATGCAGCTCTGCGTGAGTTTGTTCAAGGCCGCTCGTATATCAAGCAGTTCGGTGGTCTGGTCGGGCTGGTGCTTGACCAACTGGCGAACTGGAATGCCTTCAGCGAAGAGGAGCGAAGCGCACTTGCCGACGGTGCCTACGCGGTTGCAACGCCCTTCGGAAACGACTTGCTGGGCATCTTCATCACTCTTCAGCCCGAGTTGATGGAGCACTACTCAACGCTGCTCAAAGATGAAGCGAGAGCAAGGCAGATCGGCGAACAACATTTGCTGGATGAAGCGGAGGACGATCAGGCTATCGGCCCCCCCGAGGTTGACGCCCCGTTGAGCCTGTTTGGACTGTACAGCGAATTGTTCCAGCTGGCTCAACAGGCGAAGACGGACTCAGGAAATCTCCACTACGCAGAGCAAATCGAGGCGCTCATCACCGCCAATCTTCCCCGCCTCAAACAGGAGTATGCGCTGAGCGAAGACGCGGTTCGTAGGATTCTCGCGGAATGCATCGATGTTTTGATCAGTATCGGTAGTGATCTTTCACTCCAGTATTTCCAAGACGAATCGTTCCTGAACGCCTTCAGAATGGCTTGGCTGGAATACTTCAACGAGCGGCTTCAGGGAGAGGTCGCTGATAGTTTCCTGGTCGACTTGACCGAGGAGCGAGAAACAGAATCGACCGGCATCAAGACCCGTCTGCAAGAGGCAGAAGCGGTTACTGCCCAAATCGAGAGCGACCTTTTAAATTTCAATGAAAAGCTCAAGGTGGCTAACTTTCGCGAAAAAAGTGAGCTGCGCAGCAACATTGCCGAAGCAGAAGAGTCTCGGGTCAAGATCAACAGGCAACTTCAGGAGGTTGAACAGGAAGGCTGCGACCTGCTGCTGCCACCAGGTTATCGTCTTGAAACACTGGATGTAGACGCCCGTGATGTCTTACTCACACCGGGGATTTATCACCTGTCGGCCAAGGCAGCGATTGAGGCCTGGTCGAGTCAACAGCCAATCGCAGCGGCTATTGCTGAGCACTCTCGTCCAATGGAGATCGAGCCTGAGCAGCAACCTTGCGAAGCCTTGACTTCGCCTACTTCTGCGGAATGCACGCCAGATGTTGAGGCGACGCTCGACTTGCGACTCGGCGAGGCTGTACCGGAGGTAGAAGCGAAGTCGGTAATCGAGCCAGAACCGATCTGTGACGGAGGTGATGAAGGCTCTCAGCAGCCCGTCCCAATTCAACCAGCTCAAGTTGAAGCTGATGATGACCACACCTCTGAACCGGAAGTTGATACTGAATCACCTGCGGAGCCTGACGAACCTGTCTCGCCTGATCTGGCGGAGGATGAGGTAAATGTCTCGCGGTTTTTCAATAAGCCAACGGAAGCCATAGACCGACTCGAACATTGTCAGCAAACGATGGATGTTCTACCCGCGATCGCCGTTGAGAACATCGCGTTACTCTGGCTCAAGCGTGGTCACCTGCCGCTGGCTAGCAAGACATTGGAAATCGCAGGGCGAATGGGGCTTGCTGGTGACCTGCTGTCGCTGCCGCTCGTGCAAGCGGCTTATCATGGCATGCACGTCTGGCGAGGAGACTCGGCAACCGTCACTCGGGTTCAGCAGCAGCTGCACCAGCTGTCTTCAGAAATCATTGAGAGCTGGAGCTATCGGCGCCCTGGAGGCCGCGTAGTTCCCTACTTGGTGCTCGCCGCTACCCTGCAGCCCACGCTGTTCTGCGGGATGATGACTAATGCCTCACGCTTGCTCGCCTCCGTTGCCGGCAGCTTTGATGGGCCTGTCGCCAAGCTGATTGATGAGGTCGTTAGCTTCTCCAGTCACAATATCCGCTTGGACGTCGACACCTTGCGGGAGCAGCCTGCCAGCAACGACAAGGACGTGCGTGAGAAGCTCGCTGCGCGCCTGGTTGAGTGGCAAGACCGCATCCAAAACAAACAGACAGGCTGGGCACCTGCTCGTAAAGCGATGAAAGAATGCCTGGCGCGTGACGATTTTGAGTCGACCTATCAAAGTATCATCAGAGACGATGCATCGCGGCTGGATGAGGTGCGAGCTTTTGCTGACATATACCGCGACAAGGATGAGCAGTCGCGCCTAATGACGGCTGAAATCCATAGAATGATGAACGAAAGCACTGCCGCACCTCAGATCGAAGGCAATGCTCGAAACTGGTTCCTGCGTTCAATCGATGAGATCGTCAACGTCGCTGACCTGTGGGTCGAAAACCACAGTTTACTTGGACAACGCACCAGCGAAGTCACCAAATTCGCACCTCGCCTGCTCACTATGCTCGCGGCAGCTTCAGCTCATTTGGAACAACGATTCCAGAGCACCGAAGACCCAGAGCACCAGGCAGGTTTGCTGCTCGCCATTACAGTGCTCCAACGCATCAGCAGAGTTGGAGAACGTCATGAGGAGATCATCTGGGAGGCCTCGCGGATCAATGGCTGGCTACAGTGGCCTACAGAGTGGCTGGCCACCAGCACTGACGACGACGCCCGTGTCCAACTAACGACGCTCATGGAGTTACTCGACCAGGGCTTGAGTGAACTGGCGCTCGCCGACGAGGCGCTGAAACGCAAGAACTTCCGGCACGCCCTTCTTCTGACGCTCAACCACCAAGATGCTAACAAGGGTTCGAAGGCGGACAGCATTGAGGCAATCAAGCGTTTGTTCCTCGAGGAAGTTCATCGTTGCAACATACGAAGCGATCAGATGCGGGGGCTGCTGGACAACGCCAACATTGCATCCTTGATTGATGACGAACGCCACTACCAATTGTGCGGCGAATTGGAGCATCTGCAGGATCAGCTCAAAAGTCTGCGAGCGTTAGACGACCTCAGCGAAATTCACAGCAGCCTGGACGACCTCGAATCCGGCGTAGTGAATAAATTCACGGCCAAAAAAGAGCAGCTTGAAGCTGCATTGGAGGCCTTGGTTAACCAGGCTCTGGTTGACCGCGGTGCGGACTGGGTTCCCGCTACATGGCTGGAGCAGATCCGAGCGGCGCTCAATACCCACGATACGACCGTAGCGGAGGAGATGCTTGAGCATCTCAAGCACTCCTTGGACAAAGGAGAGCCGCTGCAGAGTAATACCGAGTCTGGAACAGAACTCCTCAAGCGCTTCCTCACGCTTGAGCCCCAGCTCCATAAGCTGTTGAGTGGGAATCACAATCCCCGAGAGGTTGTCCGTCAGCTTTCCGGAGCTACCGTAGAGGGTTTGTCTCTGGACAGCTTGCCCAACCACTTCAAGCTAGCCCTTGAAGGTTTGATCGACTTGCGTCGCCGGGTCAAGACACTGGATAAAGCGGCCTACGACGAATTGGTGCACGTCCTAACCGCGCTGGGTTTAGAGGCTGTCAATCCAGTTTTCAGCAATGCTGTTGCTCAACGAGCAGGCTTTTCTGCACGCAGCCGCATCGCGCAACTTACCCTGAACGTGAAGCGCCACGACACGGGCCGCGGCATTGTGTTCTTCAGCGAACGATCCGATGAACAGCCCATCAACGTATTGCTTGGGAATGGCGAGTGGACGATGTCGGAACTCAAAGCACTGCTCACCGAGCAGACCCAGTTCCTTCACGACCGCACAGTGTTTATCTCAGCCAAAGAGCTGTCGAACGACGAGCGTAATGAGCTGGCCAAGTTCACCAAGCAGACGAAGCATGTGCTGCTGCATGTTGATCCTGTCTTGTTGACCATACTCGCAGGACTTGGCGTATCGGATCACCAGCGACTCAAGACATTCCTGCAACTGAGCTTGCCCTGGACGTTCAGCAATCCGTACACCGGCAACCAGATGCAGCCAGCGCCGCCCGAAATGCGGTACGGACGCCAGAATGACATCAAATCATTGACCACGATGCGCAACGGCGCCGCCATGATCTTTGGTGGTCGTCAGTTGGGTAAAACGACGTTGCTCAATGAGACGCAACGCCGCTTCAACAACCCTGATCAGCGCCATCATGCGTACCTCTATCAAATCGACGGCGATCTGGATCGGGCAAACCTGTCTGGCAATGAGCTGGACAAGCATCGTTATCGTGTTTGGCAGCTGATCTACCAATCTGCAGTTAGCAGCGGACTGGTGAAGAAGTCATTCCCTTCCGATGCTGACGGCATGGTGGATGAACTGAGAGCGTACTTCTCCAGGGATAACGCCGACGCGCTCATGGTATGCCTCGATGAGATCGACCTGATTCTGGGGCTTGATGCAGCGAATGGCTTCCGCATTTTCCGGGAGCTGAGTGGCCTGGTGAACAATAGCAATGGCCGGTTCAAGATTGTCATTGCGGGGCTTGAAAACGTTCGTCGTTTCGCTGATGCGCCAAACTACCCCCTGCACCAACTGGGCAGTGCAATCCAGGTCTCGATCATGAGCCCGGCTGAGGCCCTGCAGCTCATTCGCGAGCCGTTGGGCCATCTGGGTTATGAGTTCGAGTCGCCTTTACTGGTAAACCGAATTTTGGTGGAAACGAACCGCCACCCTGGCCTGATCCACATCTACTGCCATGAGCTGATCAAGACATTGAACGCTCGACACAACCGCCGGGTGGGCTCAATCTCCATCAGCGCTGATGACGTTGAGCAGATCCGCAAGGATCCGGGTATTCGACAACTGATCTGCGACCGCTTCGACATTACGCTGAACCTGGATCTTCGCTACAAGCTGATCGCTTACAGCCTGATTTCTCAGAGCACCAACAGCTACTCAGCCAGCCGGGCGAAAGTGGTGGTACAGGAATGGGCACCGCATATCTTCGGGCCGATGACGGACGCACAGTTCGAAGCGTTCCTGGATGAGCTGTGTGGCCTTGGCGTACTCCAGTACATGCGACGCACCGAAGGTGGTAAGGAATACGCGCTGCGCAATGCCAATATTCTAAATCTCGTGGGTGGCCAGAAGGACATCGAGGATAAGTTGCTCGCCGCTGTGGACGCGATCAACGAGAACGACCCGTTGTCAGCACACGCATTCCCACTCAGCGCGACACGCCCTTCACCACTCACGCTGCGTGATGAGAAGCTGCTCATCAGTGAGGAGATTGGAGAGAAGCCTACGCTGGGTGCCATTGAAGCGCGCTCCTCCAATTATTCTGTCGGCATCATCACGGGGTCTGAAGCACTGGGGCTCGAACCTCAGTGGATGGTCGAGTCACTCCTGGCCATAGGCGAGGAGGAGCCTCCGCTGAGCAGCAACCAGAAACCTGGACGCTACTCTCCGCTTCATCGACGTGATACCGAGCTTGGCTCGGCCAGTGAGTTCAAGAAACTCCTCGTAGACGTGATCCTAGAAGTTCAATCGCTGCGCAAAAACATCATGCTCTTCGTGGAGATCACAGGTACGCAACCTGTCAGTACGATGCTGGATCTGCTCGACATTGCTCACGAAGCGCGGCTTAACACCAACGTCAAACGCCATCGCGTTCGCGTCATCTTCCTCATGTCGCCCCGCGCGCTGTGGCAGTGGGAGTCGAACCCACAGCTCACACAAGCTCGCGAAACGATGCAGCCCTTTATCGCCCTGGATATCTGGAAACGGACGGCGCTGGTTCACCTTCTGAACAAGCTCAACCTTGAGAACACGTCGACGTCCACCGACATCTTGGAAAATCACAGTCAAGGCTGGTACTTCTCCTTGGATAGGCTGCTCGCGGCGAAGACTAAGAAAAACGACGTGATGAAGGTAGATGGCTTCGGCCCAGCCTACACACCCTTGCTTCAAGCCAAAGCCAAGAGCATGGAAGAGTTTCTCGGCAAGACAGGCCTGACCGCAGTCAACTGGGCACGCCCGGTGTTGAGCGCACTCTGTGGGCAAGAGCGTTTCGATGAAGAAGACTTTGCGATTAGCCTCTTGTGCCACCATGCGGACATTGACCCGCAGCAAGCCCTGCAGTGGCTGACCCGCTTGCGGCTCGTCATTCCTTGCCCAGGTGGGATGAAGCAAAACGTCTATCGGCTACCTGAAAGCATCAAGGCGGCCCTGCTGATCAAGGCCCCCCAAGAAGCCAAGGCCTAATCATGACCCAGCATACAACTACTACATCTGGGTGGGTGCAGGCCATGCAGGGTGCTTGGGGCGCGGTACCAGCCAGCGAGCTGCTCCAGCCCGGCGCCAATGCTTGGTCACCGCTCAAGTTATCGCCACCCGACGCAGCAGAATCGGCAAGTTTTGCGCTGGCGGGCCGCGCCCTGAAATACGGGAAGTCCGTGGCGATTGCACTGCCTTTAATGGGCGGTGAAGGACTCACGCGACTGATGGTGTACCTGCATCGCATCCGCTGGGATGCCTTGCAGGGTGGCATCCGCTCGCCCTGGCTCAATCCTGGCAACATGGAGACCTGCCCCGACATCGTATTCATCTCCAGGCCTCGCGCCGGGTTCAATGATTTGTCGCGTGTCCCCGCCCTACGTGCCCGGGTGCTCCGGGCTTCCGACCAGAAGCGCAACATGAAATCCGCTTCAGAAACCTTGGTGGTTGATGGCTCGCTGGATGTGATGGAGCTGGTTGAGATGATCGGCAGAGCAAGCAAACCTTTCGTTCTTGTCGTCGACGGGACACGGGGGGGGAATGACAACGCTGCTGCCTTGGACAGCGCTCTGTCCGAGAGCTTCCCTGAGGTTCCTCGGATCACTCTGCTTTCACTGGGTGATAGTGAATCCTTGGACAAGATCCGATCCAATGGAACACTCAGCCATCTGTGGCTGATGCGGCTGGGTGACAAATCCTCACTCACCCGAGATGCCAAGGCTGATACCCAGTTTCAGCTATTGGTCACTGAGGATCGTAGAGCCAATCATGAACTGGCACAGTTGGCAGATCGTTTTTTTGCCTTGCGACGAGATCTTGATCGTAAGGACGTCGTGCTCAAGGAGCGCCTAGCCATCATCGGAAAGGTGTTTCGAAGCCTGAATGAGCTTCCGGTGCCCTTGGCGTTTCTGGAAAGCTCGCTTCAGTCAGCGACCCGTCCAGGCCTCTATCCCGTTCGGTGCTTGGAGCGATGGCTTCAAATCGCCGGCAACGGCAGTTGCTTGTACGGTGAGTCGGATGTTGCTTCGCGCAATTTGATCAAGCAGCTCACCAATGTCCATGAGCTTTTCTCACAATCGGTCACGGGCAAAGCTGGATGGCTGCTGAAACATCTGAGGGCTTCCTTTAGCACGAAGCAGAACACCTTAGTTCTGTGCGGCAGCCCGCATGAGGTTGCTGCGCTGGAAAGTTGGTTCGACAACGAGCTGGACGAAGGATGGAACGCGACCGTTCACATCACGGCGATGGACGGGGTGAAGGCTTATCGACAGTTTCGACGTGCGGTAGACGAAGTCATCATCACCGGCATGCTGTGGCCGAGCCGCCAGCACTGGTTAGCGACGCCCTGTCGCCGAGTGATCATTCCTGCATACGATTACGAGAAGCCCTTTGTAGAACGAATGCTTCATCAATGGTGGTCAAAGCATGGAGTGCAGAGCTGTCCTGACGGTGACAAGCTTGCGCAATGGCAGCTCGCTTGGACTGATCGCAGGTACGAGGATTCTGTAACACAGACGCAAACGCTGGTTTTGGAAGCGGTCAACGTCGCTGACTGCTGCACCTATCCGGCCAAGGAGCGTCAGGTTTCCATTCCGCTTGCGATGGAATTCGATCATTGGCTGGAATTACTGATGGAAGAGCCAGTGGAGCCTTCCACACCGTTGCACTGCGGCGACCCGCTGCTGCCTGACATGATTTGGGTGACCCTTGAAGGTACGCAGTCCGAGATTCCTTGGAGTAAAAACCGCCCCGTGCTTGTGCTGCGCGATGACGAAATTCACCCAACAGTTGCTGAGGAATTGACCGAAGGCGACCAGATCATCCTGCTTCGACATAACGATGAGCGTATAGCCACACAGGAGAAACTCTTCGATATGGTGGCGCTTTCCGAAGGCATGCAGCAGTTCCTGCGCGCAGCTGGGCGCTGGAAAACCATGGTCGACAGCGTCGCAACCCGGCTGACGGTAAAGCAAGTGCAAGCGCAGCTTCGCAAGGAAAAAGTAGAGGTGTGTGACGCTACAGTTGGTAACTGGTACCGGCACAAGGTTTATGGGCCGCGTGACCGAGCGGCAGTTGCAGTTTTCGCACGTCTTTCCGGTGCCAAAAATCCGGAGAGATCCGCTCTACTCATTGCGAATGCCATCGAACAAGTTCGAATCGCACATCAGCAGATTGGCAAGCAGCTTCGTAAAGCGATCCTGGAGCGCGGCAAGGGCGCAACCGCCATTGAAATAGGGGAGTTGACTCTCGATGCCAAAACTTTCGACGACATGATCGAGATTGGCGTGGTGACGTCAATTAGGGTTACGGCCACTCATGTGATGGTTGAGAAAGAGGACGGACTCGTTGACATCGCCAATGAGGTTATTGGCGCTCACCCAGGGCGTATCTGCCTAACCAATCCTGCCATCAAGTCGATGCGCGATTCGGTTTATCGTGATCATAGGAAATTCCGCGCCTGCCTCAAGCTCATGGCCACGAGGCTCTACGAGCACTACAACGACAAAGCTGAACGCTTGCATGACGTACTTAAGCATTTCAAGCAGGAGAGCATTGAGTTTGAGCCGAAGATGTCCCCCGTCACCATGGGGATGTATGCGGACAAACGCCAGTACAAAGGAAAACCTGCGGACATGAACAGACATTTCAGTCTTGGTCGGGCCCGAGATCCGTCACGCACATTGCGTATTCATTTCGATTGGGATTCCGAGGAAAAGCTGCTCGTCATCCACCACGCTGGCAAACACCTGGAAACTACACAATCCTAAGGACGAACCATGGCTCTCAACTACCGAGAAGAAATGGGCCTGACAGCTGCATTTCTAGAAGAGATGCGCCTGCGACTGAGTGACAAGGAAGTCGATGTACTCCCACCAGACGGCAAGCTATATGACGGAATAGAACCGGGCCGTGTCAGCTTGGTTGGTTGTCTCGGCCCAGCTCCTGATCCTAACTATACGGGCCCGCAACCGCCGAATTCGATCGGCATCGTCCTCTTGGTTTCGCCCGATGAAGAGGGTTGGATCGAATGCGAGCTTAGCGGCCAGTTCGACTTGGTACACCGTTACATTCCTGATCTTTGCAGCGTCGAAGCCAATCTGGTGCTCGATGGGGGCTCACCCAAGAGGGCACAAAACCTGCCGATCGCGTTCAAACGGTACACAGTGAGCTTCTCATCCATCAAGCTCGAACTTGATCCTAGCAAGCCCAATGAATGGGTATCTGGAAAGGCAGCGCTTACCGCGATACTAAATGCTGAGCAACAGCGTTGGATTGCTGATCCGCGCGTTATGCGCCGCTGCCATACCAATGCGAATGGGAACGCACGGTTCGGCTTCGACTGGAGTGAGACCGCACTTGCCGACCAGGCAAGCCTGAATCGTACCGTCCTTGAGCAGATCGCCAGCGACCGCAATGCGATCCTGAATTACGTCATCAACCTCAGAGCACGTCTACGCCCTACCCCGTCCGCCTTCGGCGCCAGCGCCGCTGGGAGTTTCCTCCTCGAAGTGTTCCTGGAAAACCAGACAACTACCGACGATGCTCGGACTTTCGGCGTCGACGCCCCATACCTGTTGGATGCCCGTCTGATCACCCGGCTCGTTGCGGGTGAAAGCTACAAGGTGCCTCATCGTCTCCAGCCGGAAGAGTATCGATACCGTGATGATGACGGCCTTCCCGGCTATGGCATTAGCTGCGCAGTAGTACAGGTCGAGAAGAAACTGTTCAAGACAGACGGTATGCCAACCTTCGCTCAGCCGCGGGTTGATGCGCCTTCGCCGGCCGAAGTCGACATGGCCTTCGCGCCTAGCTACGAAATGCTTGCCCGCGACCCGCTCCTGGTGTGTGACAGCTTCCTGAAAACACAGGAGCGCTACCTTGATGAATGGGCAGTACGCATCAGCGCTCTGGAGTCCGCAGGGCTCATGGCGGATAGGGATGTTGCTATTGCAGACCGTAATGCCTTCCAGGAGGAAACCAGCCGCATACGAGACGGCGTGGAGCTCCTAAGAACATATCACGACCTTCGCCGCTGCTTCCAATGGATGAACGAAGCCATGGGCGAAGCCATCAAGATTCAAGGCAAAAGGTTCACCGCATGGCATCTGTTCCAGCTCGGCTTCATTCTTACCCAGATTCGTTCGGTCTACGAGCGGCACGCGACCTCGGCAGAGCTAAGAGGCAGCATGGAGACGGCGGACGTACTCTGGTTTGCCACCGGCGGCGGTAAGACCGAGGCTTATCTGGGTATCATCAGCATGGCGCTGCTCTATGGCCGGATGAAGGGACGTGATTACGGCACGACTGCTTGGCTTCGGTTTCCCTTGCGGATGCTGTCTGTTCAGCAGTTCCAGCGGCTCTCCTACGTGCTGGCTCAGACCAACATGCTGCGCCAGCGCGAACGTCTTGGTGGGTGGCCCTTTACGATTGGCTACTACACTGGCGAAGGCACACCCAACCGCGTCAGCAGCACGTACGGCGAGGACGTGCAGAAAGGCTTCCTGCCTTCATTCAGCGACGAGCGCCTGAAGTCGTACCAGTTTATCTCAGACTGCCCTTACTGCGGCGTCGGCGGCTCTATCCGCATCGCGACCGACATGACACGTGCCCGCATCAAGCATGTCTGTGACAATCCAGAGTGCTGGTCGAACTGCGAGGCCGAACCAGGCGAGCACGGGCAAGGTATCAGGGGTGAGATCGGCATTTATGTTTCGGATGAAGAGTGCTACCGATACCTGCCCTCGGTACTGGTCGGAACAGTGGACAAGCTGGCCGTCATCGGCCACAACCAGCGTTTCGTGAACTTCTTCGGTGGGGCTCGATTCTTCTGTCCTGAGCACGGTTTCACCCAAAAATCCAAGTGCCAGCACCGCCGCATTGAGCAGCGTGGCGAAAAATGGGAAGCCATCGACTGCGGCAACAATACTCGTACCAGCGTGGTCAGGGTGGTGCCCACATCCCCGATGAAAGACCCTGGTTTTTCACTGTTGGTACAGGATGAGCTACACCTGCTTCGCGAATCCTTGGGCAATTTCGATGCTCATTACGAAACCTTGCTCAGCACCTTGCAGATAAGCCACGGCGGTCGCGCACCCAAGGTGCTTTCTGCCACGGCCACCATCAAGGATTTCGACGACCATATCCATCACCTCTACCTGCGCAATGCTGTTCGATTCCCAGCGCCAGGGGTCAACCAAGGCGAGTCATTCTATGCCCGTAAGGCGAAAGATGATGAAACCGGCTCGCAACTGATCCGCCGCTGGTTTGCCGGCATTCTCCCCATCGGTCGCGGACGCGTGGCCATGAAATCCGTAGCTGAAGCCAGCTCCCGCTTCCTCGATCAGGTCGATGATTGGCGAAGCAAACTGGCCGCCGGCGATGCTCGGTTGCTCAAGGCAATGGGGTTGGCCAGCGGGCAGGCTCAGGAAGCCCTGCGCTACATCGAGAAGAACCTGAACACCGATCTCGTTTACGCGAACAGCAAGCGCAGCATCACGGAAATCATGCGGTACATGGAAGAGGTCAACAGCAAGACTGGAGCTGAGCGCAAAGCTCGTTTGCTGGACGGCGAAACCCGGCTCGACATGATCCTCGATGCCATCCGCCACGTCGAAACCAAGGACGCAGATGACACCTGCCGGCACATCATCGCGACCAGCGTTGTGTCACACGGTGTGGACATCGCGGAGCTGAATTTTATGATCGTTGCAGGCTGGCCGAAGTCGACCGCCGAATACATCCAAGCTTCCGCTCGTAGTGGACGTGTGCACCCTGGCATCGTGCTTTGTGTTCTCTCCTCCCACCAGCTGTTCGAGTCGGGCGTTTTCATGAACTTTGGTGACTACCATATCTTCCTGGATCGCCTAGTCGACTCGGTGCCCATCAACCGATTTGCTCCCAACATCATTGACCGAACGCTGCCTGGCGTGATGTCCGCGGTGTTACTCAATTGGGCGCCGCAGCAAAGCTGGGGCGGCGATCTGAGCCATAGGGTCAACGACCTGGTTACGCTGCTTCGAAGCGACCCCGGTAAAGCCGCCGCCGCAGAGATCAAAAAAATCGTGGTCAATGCGCTGCGGATCCCCTCTGCGCTGAACAACACGTTCGACTCCCGCGTCATCGCCGGCTTTGACGCCGCCCTGATCTCGCGTGTCGACAACGCGCTCTTCGAATTGGAACGCTGGCCGGGCAGCAAGAACGACCAGACATTGAGCGAGGCTTTGGGTGACATTTTCGGATATGCCCCTTTCCGCTCGTTCCGCGATATTGAAAACCAGATCTTGATCAAGCCCGTCAACAGCTCGGCTGATGAAGTGCTCATGGCATTGGCTAGGTGAGGTAGGAAGAATGGACAAGGAATATGTGAGCCGTAGTCGTCTTTTCAGGGAAGCCTTTCTCCCTGGAGCCTTTACAAGGCTCCGGAACCAAGCCTACGGGCGAGTCATGGGTATCCTGAATAACAGCGGATCGGCGCTCGAGGGCGTTGACAAGGAACAGCTGCGTGAAGCCGTCCTGACGTTTGTGCATGACTGGGAAAGCGCAGGAGGTCAAGTCGACCCGACCTTTTTGACGGCTGCGGAAAAAAAGCGACTGGAGATTCAATCGCCTTCCGAGATATTCGTCTCGCCCGCGCCGCTGATCCTCTCGTGCAAGCGATGCCGTGTTGTGGATTTTTATGATTCGAAAGAGCCCGACGACCGGACACTGTCCAAGATGCAAGCTCGAATCCGGATGCACCATGGCCGCAGCTTCATCCCGTGCAAACGCCCAGATTGCTCAGGCGAGATGATCCAGCTGCCTTACGTTTCAGTGCACCGATGCGGGTTCGTGAACCCGGTTCACATTCCACACGCGGCGCGTCGCTCAACCAGTATCGGCTACCGCGATGCCGGCTCGTTCTTCCATTCATCCTTCATCGACGTTGAGTCGGGCGACAAGCTTTCCGGCACTCACCAGGATGATTGCCCCGCGTGCAGCGCCGCGTTCGGAGCCGAGATTCAAAAACGAGGGACACCTCTGACCAGCGGGGAGTCCTTCTATGCCCAGAGCACTCAGTACATCGCCCTGAGTGAGGATAGGGGCAAACTCACTGCTAGCCTGCTGCAGTGTCTGCAAGGTGCTGCAGAAGGCGCTGAGGGCATGGCTCAGGATATCGCCGAGGGCGTAGCACTGACATTGCTTAAAAGAATGTCCGGGCGTGAGCTGGAGCAAAAGCTTTCGCTGATGCTCGCAGCGAACATTGGTGACGCGGATGAGCAAGCAGCGCTGCGCATACTGTTGGAGAGGAAGAAACTTAGCATTACCAAGCTGGAAGCGATGGCTGAAGACAATGAAGACCTGGCCGTCGTGCTCGATTCCGCCCGGAAAGAGGTAGTCCATATCGAGGGTCAGCTGGCAGCGGCTTCTGGCTGTTTCCGTGCAGTTCGCGACTTGGTTCCAGAGCTCACCACGCTGATTGAAATAGTCGGCAATCGGCGCACACTGGAAGCCGTTTTTCTGCCTCACGATGTGCAAGGCAGGACGATCGAGCAGGAAATCCAGGAAACGATCGACATCGCCCAGAAAGATCTGCTCGCAGATCAATGGCGAAGTGTTCAGGAGCGTTACGGCATTGACTCGATCACGCACATACCTGACCTGCGAGTGGTATTGGCCACGCTTGGCTATTCCCGAGAAAGGAGCGCCCCGTCGATCAATCCTGAAGCTCCTCCGGTAATGCTCAACGCCTTCGCCGACCGTGTCGACGAAGCGATGAAGGGTAAGACCTCCATCTACGCGATGTCCGCGAAGACCGAAGCGCTGTGGGTACGTCTGGATCCGCGCAAAGTGCTTCGCTGGTGTATCGACTCGGCGTTCCTTGAATCCCCCAGTGAAGCAGTGCTACAAGACAAAGCAGGTAGCCATGCCTACCTGCTGAGCCACTACCACGTACTGGCAATGCATCCTGGGAAGGCCGCACGGGAAATACCAGCGCGCACGCCTGAAGACGGTGCCCCCTTCAATCTTCTGCATTCGATCAGCCACTCGCTCATGTTGACCGCACGCCGCCATACCGGGTACGACTCCAAGAGCATTCAGGAATACCTGATCCCCATGGATCTATCGGTCGTCCTGTACGTGTCTTCTGTCCAGAACTACACCGCAGGCGGCTTGTTGACGCTGTTCCAGCACTACCTGCAGCCGTGGTTCGATGACGCGAGCATGTTCGCCTTCAACTGCGCGTTTGACCCAGTGTGCACCGACGTCGGTAATGCCTGCAGCGGCTGCGTTCAGATCGAGATTGGTTGCGAAACTTTCAACCAAGGGCTGTCTAGGGCCTATATTCACGGAGGGCCAGCTAACCGCGAAGGCTCGCTGATGATTCGCAAAGGTTACTGGGGCAAGGTCTAAACGATAGTTATGTTGGGCGCAGCGGCATGCGCCCCTTCCCTTCCCGAATCCCGAAGGCCTAGAGGTACCCTTACAAATCGCCCCAGGTTTCCTAGACACCTCCAAACCTCATAGGCTGGCCTAGGGTGTTGCAGACTCCTCTGTGCGCAAGCCATTGAGACAATTGCAGCGAAACTTTTCATGAGCTTGTCATTGCGTACGACGACGCGGCGGTGCTCTTTCAGCCAGCCAAGCATGCGCTCGATCATGTTACACTGCCGTTACTTTGGGCGGCCGAACAGCTTAGGTAACTTAGGGTTAGGCATATTCCTGATAATGCTCTGCCGGCGTGTGCAGTCACTGATCGCTGAGTAAAAACCAGGGCACCCGATTCGGGAAAAGCAATGATGCGCAGATGGCACCTATCCGCGTTGCTGGGTCCCGAAGCGATAGGTCGTTATCCATTTGCGGTTTGCACACCTTCGCCCAACGCTCAGCAACATCTGCCACCGTCCAAACCTTGTGGCCGATCTGGAACACATGGTTAATGCCATTAGGAACGAAGGGCTGGCTGAACTCTAGGTAGCTTTGCGGGATGAAAATGTTGAGATGCGCGTGATCGAGACTCGCCAGGTTGTGATCCAATTCCTCCTCCAGCGAGTGTCGCTCACTAATGAGCAGGACAAGTGCCAATGTTTCAGAGGGTGAGTTGCTCAAGGGTTTCAAAGCAGTTGAATCCTTGTCTGCGCGAGCCTTGAGATACGCGTACACATCCACTGCCGGCAGTAGGGGCCGGGCAAGCCGACCCTCATGCTCAACAAGCGCATTGATCAGCGTGCTGACGACCAATTCTCCAAGGCCATTAAGGTCATCGGTTTTGATGGCTGTAAGGAACGCTGCCCAGTACGGTGCTTCGTCTTCGCTCATGCCAGCACACGTGCATGCGTAGTGCTCCAGCAGAAGGACGCTCAGGTGCTCCAGTGCTTCTCTAAGTGGAGCGTCACTGATGCCGAGCTCCCGAGCCAGGTGTATCGCTGCGCCGGCCCAACCCAAAATCCGCGATATGCGCTGCGGAAGGTAGAACAGGTCGGGAATGCCATGGCGGCACAACGAGCCGGGGTTATCACGAAGTTTACGGACGATATCGCAAAGCAGGTGCTCAACCTCTCTTACGATCTCGTGGGCAAGCCCCCCCATACAGTCGCGCGCGGTGCTGTCCTTTGGGGACGACTGAAGGAGCAGAGCCACACACGTCGCGCTCAGCTCTACCCGTGAGAAGCTATTGGCGTGACGCCCCGTGCTCTTCTCCAATGATTGCCAGATTCCGCCAATGAAAGCCCCGACTGAGTTGGGTATGGCGGCCAAGCGATCAACGAATTTGGTGAGGATAGGAAATAGCTTTTCCGGAGTGAGCTCGTGCTCCGGGGCGAACATGAGCGTGTAGAGCTCGGCAGAATGACTGCTGATGGCTTGTCCAGCTGGGGATGCGGGTAAAATCCCAGTGAGCCCCAGCAACGAGGATGTTGGGTTGTCGGTAGCATGCGGATTGCCAAACAGTGGCATGTGACCGTAAAGGTTGACGCCCCATACGGATGGCATTTGCCCTCCGCAGGTCTGCTCTGCCACATACTGTGCAGCGGGTCGGCCTATATCCACCAGATCGAGCATACTTGCCCGAGAACCTGTGTCGATCTCTCCATCCAGTACCTTGAGCAACGCGAGGGTTCCGTACCCACCATTACCGGTCTCGCCGGCGTACTGATCTGCCGCAGACGACACAAAAAATGAGACGCCGAATGTCTTGGCCTTACCGATCACTTCAGGCTTCAGCAGGATGCCCAAGTTGGAAACTATGCCGCCGGCGTTGCAGGCATCGATGATGACGTTACAGTGCGCAGCTTTGAGCTCGTTGAAGTATTCGAACAGACGACTGAGGGCAAAGCCAGTGGTTGAAAGTCGATCAACTCGGGTGTCGCTCAGGCACAGGAAATAACTGTCATTGGCTTCTCCGCCATGGCCCGCGAAGAAGAACGTGAAACTCTCAATTTCATCGTACCGGTCTTGGATATCAAGCAGCGCCGCGTCCAGTTGATGCCGGGCCGGAGAATTAAGCATATAGGCGTCCGCTGGCTGGATACTGCTCAATGGCCCCTTGGAAAGCGCGGTATGAATAGAAAGCGCGTCACGCTCCGCCCCAGAAAGACTATTGAGGGACTGATAATCGTCACAACCAATGCACAACAAAACCTTGGCCATCACTGCTCTCTGCTACGAAATTTGGATTTGCGCTCGGCTTCCTCTGCCAACGCCTGGGCGGTTTTCAGCTTCTTGATCTCTTCTATCCTCGCCAGCAGTGCGGGTTCTTGGAGCGAAGGGTCAGAGTGGAGGCGTTTGGCAACGCTGGGGTGCATACGAAACTCTGGAAGCGATACTTGACCATCCCGATCCACCGAGTATTCGACTTGCTCGATGGCCTTGAGCATCTGTTCGCCCAAGCTCCCTGTGGAGCCATCAATGACGTTGCCGCTCTCTTCGCACGTATCTGAGATCATCTGGTAAAACGCTTTGGCAAAGCTGTCCGCCATGCTGTTGGAAATCTCATCGACTGTGCGCTCAATGACGTCGAGCCGGCCTTCCATGATGTCCTCGAAGCGCAACCTTGTTTCGTGCTCGATCGTCTGCATCTGGTCGACGCGGTCAGGGGCGTAGCTGTGATGTGACTGCCACGATCCCCCGTGGCTGAAGCGCTGGACCTCATCGCTGCCACCCACGTGTCTGCGCGCTTGATCAAGCCTCTCCCCCGTAGCGTTCATGAACGCTTTCATGACGAGCTCGGCCTGCGCATCAAACGGGAAAGGATGGGCTTTATCCTTCATGTCTCACTCCTCATTGATCTAGCTCGGGGCCATACTGCGTCGCGCGGCAGCCAGTACCACGCAGCCACTTCTGCCTCATAACCTGCATGATTAGCAAACACGCTGATGGCACACACTCCTGCAATTGCCTAGGTAAGAGATGGCGATTGTATGGCATGTTAGCTGATTTCAAATGCGAGTCTATTGCACGTGATGTCAGTGAGCGTGAACAGGCCCCGCTTGCATAGAGACCTCCGAGCCTCATAATTGAGGCTACTGAGAGGTGACTTGACAGTTAGAGAGGTGACTTGACAGTTAAGGAGGTTGTCGTGATTGAATCAGCCGATAACGAAGAAGCATCGTAACCGCTCCATGAACCCCACATTCAAAGCCCCTGCCTGAACCCGGATGCTGTGCTCCCGATTTCTTTCTGGAGCCCGCAGCCATGATGCGCCCCGACGCCAAAGTCGAAAAAGTCTACCTCTACCCCAAGCCCGTCGACTTTCGAAAATCCATAGATGGCTTGGCCGCTCTGGTCGAACTCGATATCAAGGTGGCGGTATTCGACCCCGTGCTTTTCGTCTTCCTCAACAAACCGCGCAACCGGGTGAAAATACTGTATTGGGAGCGCAACGGCTTCTGTCTTTGGCTTAAGCGCCTGGACTCGGAGCGATTCAAAACATCACCCGATCCTACCGACGAGGCCATCGTCCTGACCGTGCAGGAGCTTAACTGGCTGCTCGACGGTTTTGACCTTTGGCGCAATCGTCCACACCAGGTTTTGACGCCTCGATACGTCGCCTGATTCGGTATAATCCGCGGCATGATTTCCATGCCCGAAAACCTCCCCGACGATCCTGTTTTGCTCAAGCAACTGCTTGAGCAGATGATCAACGAACGCGCGTCTGACAAAGGCAAGATCGTTCATCTCGAAGAGGAAGTTGCGCTGTTGCGCCAGCGCCTGTTCGGACGCAAGTCCGAGCAGACAAACGACTCGGCGACGCCGCAGTTGCCGCTGTTCAATGAAGTGGAGAGTCTGACCGAACCCGTCGATGAGTCCTCGGACGAAGAAGCTGTTGCACCCACCAAACGTCGTGGCAAACGCAAGCCACTGCCGGCCGATTTGCCACGCATCGAAATCGTCCACGAACTGCTCGAACATGAGATGACCTGTGCGTGTGGCTGCCGCAGACACGCCATTGGCGAAGAAGTCAGCGAGCAGCTCGAAATCGTCCCGATGCAAATCCGCGTCATCAAGCATATTCGCAAGGTATATGGCTGCCGCGATTGCGAGTCGGCGCCGGTAACCGCAGACAAGCCCGCCCAATTGATCGAAAAAAGCATGGCCAGCCCCAGTGTGCTGGCCATGCTGCTGACCACCAAGTATGTGGATGGCTTGCCACTTCATCGTTTCGAAAAAGTGCTGGGCCGCCATGGTGTCGATATTCCGCGTCAAACCTTGGCGCGCTGGGTGATTCAGTGCGATGAGCATTTCCAGCCGCTATTGAATTTGATGCGCGAGAACCTGTTGGGCAGTCGCATCATCCACTGCGATGAAACCCGGGTGCAGGTCTTGAAAGAGCCTGGTCGTGAACCCAGCAGCCAGTCCTGGATGTGGGTGCAAACCGGCGGACCGCCTGATCGGCCAGTGATCCTTTTCGACTACGCCACCAGCCGAGCGCAGGAGGTGCCGACGCGCCTGCTTGAGGGCTATCGCGGCTACGTCATGACCGACGATTACTCCGGCTATAACGAATTGGCTGCGCAGGAGGGTGTCGAACGTTTGGGTTGCTGGGCGCATGCACGACGTAAGTTCGTTGACGCGCAAAAAGTACAACCCAAGGGCAAGACCGGCCGGGCAGATATCGCGTTGAACCTGATCAACAAGCTCTACCGAATCGAGCGTGATCTGAAGGACGCGAACGATGATGACCGCAAACTGGGCCGCCTGGAGCATAGCCTGCCGGTGTTGGCTCAGTTGAAGATCTGGATGGAGAAGACACAGCCCCAAGTCACCAGCCAGAACGCGCTGGGTAAAGCCATCGGTTATCTGGCCAGCAACTGGAGCAAGTTGGAACGCTACGT
Source organism: Pseudomonas sp. Con_6 (assembly GCF_059379395.1). NCBI lineage: Bacteria > Pseudomonadati > Pseudomonadota > Gammaproteobacteria > Pseudomonadales > Pseudomonadaceae > Pseudomonas > Pseudomonas sp. Con_6. Next base: position 3,569,278 of record NZ_CM182011.1, read on the forward strand.
TGAGCATGGCTACTTGCCGATTGACAATAACGCTGCAGAGCGTGCAATCCGCCCGTTTGTGATCGGCAGAAAGAATTGGTTGTTCAGCAGCACGCCCAAAGGCGCAACGGCCAGTGCTCAACTTTATAGCTTGGTCGAGACGGCCAAAGCCAACGGCAAAGAGCCTTATGCATGGCTGCGTCACGCATTGGAACGCCTGCCCCAAGCGTCCTCAGTGGAAGACTTCGAGGCGCTCCTGCCGTGGAACTGTACGCCGCGATCGCATAGCTGATCGCACTGCGATCTTTGGTCTGGTGTGGTTTATGGAGCGCTTACGAAGCATCACCCTGCTCCTCTCCTCCAGCCTACGAGTTCAAGGGACCGGCCCATGTTGCCATTCGAACTCGCACCAATGACCAACCAAGGTATGTCGATACTCGATTGAGCGTTTGGACGTGGTACGACTGCGGAAAGGCTATGAAAATAGATTAGGATACACTCCACCTGAATCCGGACCTCGTGCAAATCGCTAAAGCATTCGTGGCCTATGCACTGGAAAAGTATGCACCTGTAACGGCATTCAAAGCATCCGGTGTGTTCGAACGACTAGCTGAAAACGACATCTCAGCGAAATTTCATTGGGCGCGACGGAAGGCAGCCAACTCCTGTGGCATGTTTTCTCCGAATAAGGCCAGCGCGCCATGCGCGGGGTGCTAATTCAACCTGATATTTCAACTCCCAGAGGTTGAGGCGATGCGCAATAGACATATTGGCGAGCCTGCGCGACGCACTGACTATTATATGTTTGAAGTGCGGATGCTTCATTTTTAACCAACCTAATCTTTCGCCTACCTTTGTTGTCAAAACTATTAATTTCATTTTGATCGGAAGTGAGCTGTGATATATGCGTAAAACCCACGTAAAGAAACGAATTGGCCGATAGATTGAATCCGTGCCGCACCCAGGCAGGGAAGTGCAAGGAGGGTACAATGGCGCCCGTATCAGGCAGTAACACTTGCCCTTTCGTACTCTCATCGTCGTAGAAGTATATCTCAAAATTACATAAGAATTTTGGCTCCTTGAAGTACTCCTTAATCATGCCGTCAAATAGGTTTGGCTCGTCTCCTCCCATGTCGATTGAGATAAAAAATAGCCCTTTCAGCCACTTCCAGTAATCGTCACTAGAAATTCCCAGCTGATTGCAAATGTGCTGCTGGTGAGGTTTATTGTCACTTATTATTCTCAAACAAATTTCGAACATTCGTCCGTCTAGTGGCCAAAGTGACTCTGACTGCTGGAGAATTCGAAGGGTTTTCTTAATGTTATAAGGATTCCTGAATGAGTTGTACTGCTTTGTGATCAGTATGTACAAAAGGTCATTATTCAGAGACTTGTAGTCTTCTTGCGTGATGCCTTCAGGATAAGAGGCGGCGAATCTCTCTAGCCTTTTGGTGGCGACTGATATTTGAGTTTCATATTTTTTGAAAATCTCTTCAAAATTGTGGCGTATCACTTTATCCTCGACCTGAAAGCTGTAAAGGTCATCTATAGATAGAGTGTTTTCGATTTTGACAGTTTTTTTCTCAAATGGTCGAACAATAAATTTTTCACGATCCAGCACTTCAAAGCAATACATTTTCTGCTTGCTTTGCGGTGCAGCCGGATTCATAGCATTCAATCGCTGCTCCGTTTGCGATAGGAAATGCTGGTTCCTTGTACTGTTACCGAGCTTCACGCGCTGACCTCATAGTTGCTTAATATACGATCCATCGCTCGCAATGGCGATTAGCTCAAATCGCTTCTCAACAATTCTTCCGTTAAAGCCGACTGCGCTTAAAAATTTCTAGGACGCCACCAGAGTGTCGATTTCTCACCGCTCATAGTCTATACGGCCTGCTGCTGGAGCGCCGAGGTTAGCAGAGACAGCAATGGAGTGGCTATATGGTGAATCGCCCCTGGTTTCGTAGACACTCCAAGCCTCACAGACCGACCGAGCTCCAGGCTTATGCGAAGGTGGACGGAATAGCGATAAAATGACGGCTCAATTACGTTTGCTCCAAACCACAATCCGTTCGGCTTCAGGTTTAACGGCCCCCACAAAACCTCTTGCAGCAAGTACATCGATCAGTCGGCGATCCACATCATGAACCGGGAAATTCACGCGCCTCTTTTTGAGTAAAGCCTGATACTCCTCCCCCGCGAGTGGTAACACTTCAGCTACTTCTAGCCAACTGCAGCCCATTGAGAGAGCATGGATCAGTATGTTGATCCGTTGCTCTCTAGAAAGCGCCCCAGTCGGGAGCAGCCTCAGCATCGTCGGAAGGTAGGCCACCGGGAATCGCAATCCATCACGTGTTGCGCGATCACACACCCTAGCCAATGCCTCAACGGCAGCTTCGCATGTGTCATAGGCATCGCCAGGAATGCCCGACCATATCTCGATATCTTCAGCTGTCGAGCACACTTCTGCCTTGCTCAGCTCAAGGGCCAACGACACCGGTAATGCCGACATGTCCATCTGTTCTCGGGCAAGGCTCCACCGGCGGATGAGGTAGGCGCCTAGATACGTGAACGCATGTTCGGCAATGAACGCCCTGATGTCTGCCCGGTACTCGACCATGTCACTATTGACGAACATGATCCACCGGTTGCGAGGCGTCGCGGTGTCCATGACAACGCCTGGGCTCAATACGACCTTCGAGAGAAGCGTGCGAAGGGTTGCATTGTCGATTTGCGGCGCGCGAATGAGGAAAGTCTGCAAGCCATCGTTGCGATTCGCGTCCTGCCATAATTCTTCAGCCAGGTCTTGAGCGTTGTGCTTGAGGAAATCTACGAATGTAACCAGTGCCGACTCACCCAAATCGACGAAGTCTTCGGATTCTTTATCAGCTACAAGCGCCCGATTGAAGCAAGTCCAAGCCGCATCACCAACAGGGTGAACACGTCCCGCCATCAGGATCTTCGCCCATAACGAGGTCGGTACCGCGTCAAGGTCAGTCACGCTGCAAGTTGTCTTCTCGAGCAATACCTCCAGTGTGTAGGGTTCGCTCTGGCAAAGTCCGAGTAAGGCCACGAGCGATTCAGGTGTCTCTTCGAGCACCCCATCTTGGTTTACGAGCTGCGCCACAAAACCGTCCGGATCCTCCTCGATCATGCTGTCCAGGCCAGTAATTTCCAGCTTGCTGAGCCGTTGGTACGTTACCCTGTCGCTCTGATTACCCGGATCCAGTGTCTGGCAGAGCAACTGCAGCATTTTGAGGTTCAGTGCCAAACACCCCCACTCTACCATTTGGCGCAGATCTGCAGCCGTGGCACTCGAATCAAGGTTCGAGAATTGCGCCGGCAGCTCCCTGACCCACCTCCATCCGCTCTGGTTGCTCGCAATCTTCGCGGCGACAACCGATGCCTCACGAAGCTCACTGATGGCCTTCCGTAGCCTGCGAGGCTTATCGTCAAGTGTTTGCATCTCTTTGGGTGTCAGCACATCCAGAAGCGCAACGAGGAACTGCTGCCTCAAGGTGGGTGCTTTAAACCGATCATGGTTAAGCAGTAAAGGGATGAGGTCGCGGTCTGCGTCATAAATGGATCTTATGAGCGCCGTGGCCTGCAACCGAGGGGTAATTGATGCAACAGCCTCGGCGAAACGCTCTGTGTAATCATGACCACTTCGAAGGATTAAGCGGAGCTTTTCCTTCCTAGGAGCCGCGTCATCCTTGTGCGTGTGTAGTAGCTCATGGATGAGATCGACCATGATTCCGCGCCCGCCATCTACCGACTCCAGATCCAGCTTTCTGACCACAAGCTCCGGATTATGTATTGGGGTGGTTACATCGTACTTCTCACCCCGACCCATTCCCATTATGAGGTTCTTGTCCGATTGGGTGAGTGAGCCCTCATAGAAATAGCCGAGGTAATCGACATAGTCAGTGTCGAAGAAGCCGCGATGAACCAAGAAGACGATGAGTTCCAACCCCGTCAGACGCTTGGCAGCTTCATTGCCGTACCCCATGGATACAGTCTGTCGGAAGCCAGCCGTTTTGAGGCGCTGCACCTTGCTTCGGTTCGTGTCGAACTGCTCATCCAGCTCATCAAGCGAGGTCTGGAAGCGTTCTAGGCGCTCATCGTAACGAGCTGCTTGCAGAGCCTGTTTAGATAGGACGGCTTGTCCGACATCCTGCCAGTGTGAAAACACCATAGGTTGCACGCTCCGGCATGCTACTACTTGGGCGAACACAGAGTCAGATACGAAGTCCAATAGCGTGAAGGTAGTCCCGCCATCTAGCCGAACGTGGTTTGCAGTGGGTTTACCGCCAAGTTTCAAAATCTCAAACCAGACGGACATTCGCAAATGCTCCACGCTTTCGGCCACCTCGTCTTCACGTGCTGCACGCTGATCCTTTAGCGCTTGAGCTTCCGTATCGAGCAATTCTGTTTGAGCTTTTACCCACTTTGCGTAGCCATCAACGACGCCGTAGATCGCGCCCCGCCGCTTGACCAAGTCCGCATAGGCATTAGGGTGCAGGTTTCGAATCGCAACCATGGCAAACAGCTTGTTGGGATCCAGCTCCAGACCGTCGTTAGCCAGTACATTCGCGTAGACGTCATACTCGTTAACGATATTCTTGATCAGCCGCATTTCGTCGATGTAGTAGCACACCGTCTCTATGAGTTTGAGATTCAATCCATCATCGAGCGGTTTGCCGGCCACCTGGCGCGCCTTCATGAGCTCGACCAGCTTTTCCCTGGAGTTCTCGGAGTTGATCACAGGGATGATGGGGATGATGAGGTCGAAGAATTTCGTCTTGTCAGTGACCGTGAACAGCTCATCACGGATGGCGTAGACGAAATGGACAGAACGCCTAACCTGAGGTGATCGCTGGATGATGAAGTTGATCTCTCGCAGCCTGAAGAAGATGTCCTGGATGTCGAAACGATCCAGATCTTCAATGACCACTACGCTGATATCACTGCGCTCGAAGCAATAGAGGATCTCATCGACGTTTTTATGAAGCACCGATCCATGATGAGTCGCCTCAAGCTTGCCACCCTTGAGGGTCAGGCCATCGATGGTGAACAGGGACATGAACTTCAACCCCGAATACAACAGATAGACAGCACCAACGGCCACACCAGCCAATGCCGCAGACTCGGGAAGAACCATCAATCCCTGGATCAGCCATTCCAGCGACACGGTTTTTATCATCGCAAGCTTGGGTACATAGAGCCTCAAGGCGCAGACGGCAAGCACAGTAAACCCGAGGGCGCGCATGCTGATACTGAAGGTTGAGGCTTGGGCTATCCGCTTCAGGCGAGTCTTGGGCACTTTCGCTGCGGGCACCGCGTAGAGCAGTTGCTGGACGATGGTCTCTTCAATGCGATTGATCAGGTCGACATCGGTTGGTCTGTGCTCGCCCCCAGTAGCAGCCGGGCCCTCAGGTTCCGAGTCAGGGTCGGAAGGTTGGCCACTCGGCTGAGGTGTCAAACCCGAGGTGGGTTTGCTGAAGGTCGCTAGGGACACATAGGTGTGGTTGAACTGTGGATGATTGCTGAAGAATGTCTTCAACACGCTGCTCTTACCCGCGCCATAGCTACCTGTGAGCGCGATGTTCAGAACATCGGGGTTTTCCAGTGCATGAAGCAGCTCGCGCTCATACCGGGCCGATCGGCCATCCGTCACAATAATGGGAGTCAAGGGCTCAAAGAACGGGTCAACGTTATCCCCCCCCCTGTGACGGGTAGAAAATACCCTCCACGCAGCTCTCCCTCCAAACACAACTGCTTCCCACGCCAAGCCTAGAAGACTTTTGCTAGCTCCCAGCATCTACCCCGATCTCATGCAATGGCCTTCCGTGTCCCGCTGAGCAGGCGAATGACCGCTAATAGTCCAGTCGATGCAGCATTGACGCTGCAACAAATCCATAGAGGCTATATGCCACATTCGGTCACGAAACACCACGTAAGCGCACCTCTTGCTGAAGTGGAACATAGCTGAACCATACCTGGATGGACGGGTGACGAGACTAATGACGGGAAAGCCAAATCTATGAACAACAATCGATGAACAGATGAGTTCATTTCAGGAGCTGTGAGCTGGTGATTTCGCGCTTTTTTCGCGTTTATGGACATTCGACATCGCCCACTTGTTAAATTATGTTCTTTAAGTATCTAGCCTTTCTACCAACTCCGCGGTGTCCAGATCGATCAGCCATGAAACATGTACTTTCACAAGTATTTTCCCCGCCTCCTAGGTATGCTCCGCGTTTATTGCCGAACACTGATACCGGGATGCCAGCCCAGTCTCTACTGCCCACGCAGTGTATGGAGCCATATCCTCTCAAGGACGTTTGAACACGATGAGTACCCGTGCGCTGGATATCAGCAGCCTGACGCCATTGCCTTACCACCAGCGTGTGGTCGACTACCTGAAAGCCCATGAACCTGCCGTGTGGGAATGGGCCTCGTCCTTGGGTGTTCAGCAGGAACACGCCCAGGATGTACGTGCGCAATTGCTGCGTGACACCTATCGCTTGAGCCCCGAGACCCATCCGCAGGCCTATCAGGCCTGTGATACCGCATTGCAGTGTTTGCAGATCAAGGCACCCGCCACCCTTTACCAGGCTGGCGACGGTGCGATGAACGCGAGCCTGTATTACCTGCCCGATGAGGTGCATGTGGTGTTTTATGGCCCGATTCTTGAGCGTCTGGACGCCCAGGAACTGCTGGCATTGCTTGGGCACGAGCTGGCTCATTACCGACTGTGGTCGGAACACCGTGGCGACTTTCTCACCGCCGAGCGTATTCTCAATCACGCCATGGCCGACGTGAATACGCCACCCAGCCTGGAACAGACGGCACGTCTATATAGCCTGCACACTGAGATCTATGCCGACCGCGGCGCAGCACTGGTGGCCAATGGGTCGGAGGCGTCGATTACCTCGCTGGTCAAGATTCACACCGGCATTGTGAGCGTCGATGCGGCTAGTTACTTGAAGCAGGCCCGCGAGCTGGATGGCAAGGATGCGCAGCTGTCCCGGGGCGCTTCCCATCCGGAGACGTTTTTGCGCTCTCAGGCGGTGGACAGCTGGTGGCAGCAACTCCCGGAGACGGATAGCTGGCTGGATCGCCGGTTGCGCGGCCCCTTGTCACTTAATCGCTTGGATGTGGTCGACCAGGTCGAGTTGACCGCCCTCACCCGCAGCTTTATGGCCCATTTCATCGGCTCCCCGGTGTTGCAATCAGAGGTTGTGCTCAATCAGGTACGCGGTTTTTTCCCGGACTGGAAAGACAATGAAACGCCACTCGACCTGACGACGTTGAATGCCGAGCGCATCGACACCAGCATCCATGAATACCTGCACTTCATCATGCTCGACCTGAGCCTGGTGGACCGTGACTTGAGGGATGAGGCTCTGCTGCATGCCACGCGCACGGCAAAGAAACTCGGCAGCGCCGATGACTTTATCAGCGTGCTCAAGCGCGATATCAAATTACCCAAACGTGAGCTCGACCCGCTCGTTCGCGTGCTTAAAGCGGAGGTCGACACATGGACCCAGTAATTCAACCCGTCACGTTCACTCAATTACTGCAGAGCCACGATGGCGCCGCCGTGCCCATCGACGATGTGTTGTTCCTGACGCTGCCATTGCTACGTCAAGTGGCACAACTTCACGAGCTAGGACGTGTCGCCCAGCTCGGTTATCTCGATGTGCTGCAAGGGCCGGAACGCACACTGCAACTGCGTAATCCTGAGGGTATGCTGCCGCGGCTGTCGCTGGAAGCGATCAAGCAGGTGCAGCCCAATCCGGAATCGGCCCTGAACGTCGTCGGCAAAGTCCGCCTGACCCGGGATTCGGAGAGTGGCGTGGCCATTACCGACCTGCAGGTCCAGGAGGATCTGCATCAGGCTATCGACCACCCGGTGTTCCTTCCGGACCTGCACAGTTGGGAGCATCGCCTCGGGCACCACGATGAGATCACCGACATATTCCAGCTTGGTCAGTTGCTGGCGTGTCTGGCGTGTGGGTTGGATTTTGCCGATATCAATGACCTCAAGACGTTTGCACGGCACCGCCGCAACCTGTTCCAGCTCAATGGCCGGCTCAACCCGGTGCTGGCCAACCTGATCGTCGAGATGACGGAGCTCAATCGCCACGAACGTGCCACGGATGTGGGCTCGCTGGCGCGGCGTCTGGAGTCCTGGCGCGAACAGCCGGCCAGCCTGGATGTCGAGCGTGTGTTAGCCCAGGCTGAAGGCCCGGCGTCGCGTCGTACGGTGGTGCTGGAACATCTGCGCAACCGCTTGTTTGACCTTTCGCGGCGCAATCGCCTGCTGTATTTCCGGTCGACCCAGGCCAACGTCAACTTGACCGTGGCCAGCGTGCCGTTGGTGATGCGCATTGAAAGCATCCGGCCCGAAGCGCTGTGCACCTGGCAGCCGACCTTCGGCGGATTCTCCGAGCAAGTGCTGAGCGGCAAGCCCGTTGGCTTGCAACAGTGGCTGCGCTTTGAAGACCAGACTTGGTTGCAGGCGTCGCTGGAGCGCATCATCCAGGAAACCCGCCGCGACCGCGCCGAGTTCGGTTTCAGCAACCTGCGCCTGGTGGTGGCCTTCATGCGCTGGCACAACCTCAAGGACACGCCTGAAGAACGCATCGTCACCCCGCTGCTTTGGCTTCCAGTGGAGTTGAGTCGCAAGAAAGGCGTGCGTGACCAGTTCGTGTTGCAGTGCGACGAAACCGAGGCCGAATTCAACCCGGTACTGCGCCATCAACTGCGTCAGCTCTACGATATCCAATTGCCGGAAACCGTCGACCTGCAAAAGACTTCGCTGGAAGACATCCACGCCGATATTGCACGCCAGATCAAACTGACCGAGCCCGGCGTCGAGCTACGCCTGCAAAGCAAACCGCAAATCGAGCTGATCCACCAGAAGGCCGTGCAGCATCTGCACCACTTCCAGCGCCGTCGTGCCCGCCAGCGCTTGTCGACACCTTTGGTGAAACCGGATTTCAGCTACGACCGCGAAGATTTCCGTCCGCTGGGACTGCAATGGTTCCAGCAGAAGGTCCTGCCCAGTGAGTTGCCGCTGCGCCTGGCCGTAGGCGCCAAACCTGTGCTGCGCAATCAACATCCTCAGATGGTTGCGAGCAACGCCGAAAACAGTACCTTCGCCTTGCCCGAGAACCAGGGTCATCGCTACGCCTGGGACATCGACCTGACCCAGGTGACCCTGGCCAACTTCAACTATCGCAAAATGTCGCTGGTGCGTGACTATGCGCAGTTGATCGACGAACCGGCGCAGAACGAAGCGTTTGACCGGATGTTCTCCATCGAGCCTCGGGACGTCGAGGTCCAGGCCCCCGACCCTATCCCACTACCCGAACAGTGGAACGTGGTGGCCGGCGACGCGACACAAAATGCTGCCGTCAGCCTGGCCCGCACCGGGCGCAACTTCATTATTCAGGGGCCGCCGGGCACGGGCAAATCCCAGACCATCACCAACCTGATCGCGGACTATGCCGGTCGCGGCCTGCGAGTGCTGTTTGTCTGTGAGAAACGTGCGGCGCTGGACGTGGTATTCCATCGCCTGCAACAAAGTGAGCTGGGCGACTTGTGCTGCCTGATCCATGACTCCCAGACCGATAAGAAAGCCTTCGTGGGTAACCTGCGCGAGTGCTATGAGCGTTGGATCGCCGGCGATGCCCAGTCGCCGCAGTTGCAAGCGCGGCGCGACACCTTACTGGCCGGCCTGAGCCAACAGCTGGGCTTGATCGAGCGTTTTGAACAGGCCATGACGGGCGTGCCGGAGTCTTTGGCATGCTCGGTGCGCGAACTGGTGCGCCATCTGATCGAGCTGCCGCCCGTGGTTGCCGAGCTGCCACCCGAAGCCTTGGAGCGTCTGCCCGAGTGGCGTCATTGGCAGGCCCAAAGCGAGCTGACCGGCCGCGTGTATCAGGCGATCAAAGAGCGTTTCGGTCTCGACAGCTTTGCACGTCATCCTTTCAGCCATTTGGCCTCAAGCCTGATCACCCATGAACATGCGTACGGTCAACTCAAGGCGTTCCTGGATGAAGCCAGTGGGTTGATGGACAGTGTCGAGCTGTTTCTGGAGTCATCATCGAGCCTGCTGTCCGGGAACACTCGCTTGGCAGATGCATGCGCACTGAGCCAGGCCGCCGAGCAGCTGACCAGCGCCAACCTGGCCGCGCACCTCGATCTGCTGGAGCCAGGTTCATCAGGCTCTCAAGCGCTGCATGCCGAACAGGCCGCGTTGCAGGCACTGGCCGTGCGGCAACACAACGCCCGCGAATCCACCCACCACTGGCATGAAAAACTTGCGATGCAAGACACCCTGGCGGCCCTCGAGCTGGCACAGCGGCTGGAAGGCTCGCCGCTGCGTTGGCTACAACCCGCCTGGTGGCGACTACGCGGTGAATTGCGACGACGCTACGACTTCAGCCAGCATGCGATTCGCCCGAGTTTGCGCAGTGTGCTCGATAACCTGGCGGGCGAGCACCGCGCCACGGCCGAATTGCACGCCGAGCAGCAACGCCTGCAAGGCCGTTATGGCATCCCGGACATCGACCTGTTCGTGCATAACCTGCAAGCCCTGCTCCAGCAACTCAGCGCATCACCGCTGTTGCGCCAGTGGGTCGAGAGCTTGCGGGGTAACCCGGACGCCCTCCCCCGCGTGCGCCAGGAAGCCAGCCTACGTCAGCCGTTGGTGCGCCTGGCCGAGCTGGTCGCACAATATTGTGTGTTCGACCCCGCGCCAAGCCTGGGCGAGTTGGCGGAATACCTGCGCGATCTGCGTGAAGAACTCGACGAACTGCCCGACACCCTGCCCCTGCTCAATGAGCTGCACCAGGCCGATCCTGTCTGCCTGGCGGTCGTGCAACAGTACGCCTTGGCGCAACGAGCACTGGATGGCTTGATTGCCCAGGAAAACCTGGCCCGCCTGTACCGCGCCAATCCTCAGCTGGCCCGCTTCGATGGCCCGGCCTTGAGTTTGGCTGCGCGCCAGGTCAGCCAGGCAGAAAGCAACCTGCTCAAAAGCAACGCTCACGTACTCAGCGCCACGCTGCACCAGCGTTTTCTGGAGCATGTGAAGCAATCGGCGATGTCGGTGACGCAACTGGACGCCCAGGCCCGAGAGTTCAAGAAGGCCTACGCCAAGGGTCGCCGTGAACTGGAGCGTGAGTTGGGCAAGACCATGCGCTATCGCTCCATTCGTGAAATGGCCAGTGGTGACAGTGGCCGGGTGATCAACGACCTCAAGCCCATCTGGTTGATGAGCCCGCTGTCAGTGTCCGACACCCTGCCATTGACGCCAGACCTGTTTGACGTGGTGATTTTCGACGAAGCCAGCCAGATCCCCAGCGAAGAAGCCGTGCCGGCCCTGAGCCGTGCGCAGCAGGTGATTGTGGTGGGGGACGAGATGCAGTTGCCACCGACCAACTTCTTCTCCAGCGCCGGCGACCAGGACGATAACGAACTGATTGCCATGGAAGACGGCGAACAGATCGCTATCAACCTTGATGCCGACAGCCTGCTCAGCCAAGCCGCGCGTAACCTGCCGGCGACCCTGTTGGCCTGGCACTACCGCAGCCGCCACGAAGCATTAATCAGTTTTTCCAACGCAGCGTTCTATGAAGGGCGGTTGATCACCATTCCCGACCGTCGTATCGAGCGCCCTGCCCCGGCCCACGCCGCGCTGGACTCCACGGAGACCGAGGCCGTGATCCAAGGTGCCGACACGCTGCTGGAAAGCCCGATCAGCTTCTTGAAGATGAGCGACGGTGTCTATCTCAGCCGCAGCAACCTGGCCGAAGCACGCTATATCGCCAATCTGGTGCGTGAGCTGCTGCAACGCGAGACTGGCCTGAGCCTGGGCATCGTGGCGTTTTCCGAGGCCCAGCAAGGTGCCATCGAGCAGGCTCTGGAAGACTTGGCCAGTAGCGACTCGGCCTTTGCCACACGGCTTGAGCGCGAGTATGTGCGTGAGGATGCGGGGCAATTCAATGGTCTGTTCGTCAAGAACCTGGAAAATGTCCAGGGCGATGAGCGTGATGTGATCATCCTGAGCATCTGCTACGCGCCAGGACCGAACGGCAAGATGCTGATGAACTTCGGCCCGATCAACCAGCGTGGAGGGGAAAAGCGCCTGAATGTGATCTTCAGTCGCGCCCGCAAGCGCATGGCGATCGTCTCCAGCATTGAGTCCGAGGCCATCACCAACACCCACAACGATGGCGCTGCCGCATTGCGTGCGTTCCTGCAGTTTGCCCAGGCCAGTGCCACTGGGGATGCGCCACGCTCCCAGGGTATCCTCGCCAACCTCAATCCAGGCGCCAAGCAGTCCTTTGCCGTCAGCCTGCCCAAGGACCACTTGCGCAGTGCCCTCGCCGCCGCGTTGCGCAAACGCGGGCATTCGGTCCAGGAATATGTCGGGCGTTCGCAGTTCCGTTGTGACCTGGCGATCAGTGACGCCAGCGGCGAACACTTCAGCCTCGGCGTACTGCTGGACGGCAACACCGCAGCGGCCACTGACGTGCGTGAGCGTTACATCTTCCGCCCGACGGTACTGCGCAGTTTCGGTTGGAAAATCATCGACGTGCTTAGCCATGACTGGCTGCGCGATCCAGAGGACGTACTTAATCGCATCGAAACGCTCCTGCGGGGTGAGGAGACCCCTGTGTTGCCAGAACCGGAACAGGTAGCGGACACCGTCGAGATCGAGGCCGAACGGCCAGTCACCACAGAGGCGTCACCCTTGATGCGCGAGTTCACCTTTGGTGAAGGCAACTCCAACAAATTCTGGCGTATCGGCGTCGAGGAGGCGGAGGTGACGTTGAATTTCGGCCGTGTCGGCACCAAGGGGCAGACCTTGATCAAGTCCCTCGACAGCCCTGAACGTGCGTTGCGTGAAGCGGAAAAGCTGATCGCGGAGAAACTGCGCAAAGGGTATCAAGAGCAGTCGGGTTCAATCACCCCGGGGTGAACTGAGTCGGTCCAGCATGAATCAGACAAGCGCGTTCAATCTGAACGCGCTGCAGCGATCCGAAAAAGGGGGTAGCCCCCTAGAGAGCTGTCTCTCATGAACATCAATTTTCGCCTGTGGGCAGGCCGAGTCTGCCTCAACCTGCCATCATCAACGCGGCAACGGATACAACCCCTCATCAAACTCCTCCAACCGCGGAAAACTCATCGGCAAATCATCCGACAACCGTTCCAGCCGCTGCTGATAGCTGCGCAAAAACGCCTTGCGCGCCTCGTCACTGATATACGGCACATGCCACGCCACAAACGGCTCCAGCACCTCGAACCCGACATACGCCAGCGTCCCGCGCAGAATCGGCCGCAGCATGTCCTCCAGCGGCCCATGGATCGCGCCCTCGCCGAACATGTGCTCACGCCCGCCGAGGGTCACCGTCACCAGCGCCCGCTTGCCGGCCAGGCCACCCTGGTCATAGAAGCGCTTGCCGCCATAACACACCCCCGACACCAGCACCCGGTCGATCCAGCCCTTGAGCATCGCCGGCGCGGAGAACCAGAAGATCGGGAAATTCAGCACCAGCAAGTCGGCCCACAGCAGCTTCTCCAGCTCCTGCTGGATATCGGCGGCGATGGAACCGTCCTTCACCCCCAGCCGCTGCTCCAGCGCATATACCAGGTATTCGGGGTTTTCCCGATGGCTGAAGTCGTCGGCACTGGCCACAGGATTCCACCCCATCGCATACAGGTCGCTCACCTGCACGTCATGCCCCTGGGCACGGAAGGTCTCCGCCGCCTGGTCACGCAGCGCGGCAGTAAAGGATCGAGGCTCGGGATGAGCGTGAACGATCAGAACTTTCATGGACAATCCTCAAACCGTCGCCAAAGGGGAAGTGGAGTCACGCGTCGCCAACAGCCGGTCGAGCCAGTCCGGGTCCATCTCCGGTTCGCAGGAGAACAGCAAACCGGTGTAGTCGCGGAACGGCGGGCGGAAGATCGCTTCGCGGCTGCCGTAGTCGACCACCCTGCCCCGCTGCATCACCAGCACCTCGTCGGCAATGGCGCGCACCGTGGCCACATCGTGGGTAATGAAGAGATAAGCCACGCCCAGCTCGCGCTGGATGCGGTCGAGCAGTTTCAGCACGCCCTCGGCCACCAGTTGGTCCAGCGCTGACGTGACTTCGTCGCAGAGGATCAGTTGCGGCTCCGCCGCCAGGGCGCGGGCAATGCAGATTCGCTGCTTTTGCCCACCCGACAGTTCCCGCGGCAGACGGTCCATGTACTTGGCCGGCTCCAGGTCAATCATCCGCAGCAACTCGGCCACCCGCTCGCGCAGCGCCTTGCCCTTGAGCCCGAGGTAGAAACCCAGCGGCCGGCCGATGATGTCGACGATGCGCTGGCGTGGGTTGAGCGCGGTGTCGGGGATCTGGTAGATCATCTGGATGCGCCGCAACTGCTCCTTGCTGCGCTGGCGATAGTCCGCCGGCAGCGGCTCGCCGTCATACAGCACCTGCCCGGAAGTCGGCTGCAGCAACCCGCTGATCAGCCGCGCCGTGGTGCTCTTGCCGCTGCCCGACTCGCCGATCACCGCCAGGGTCTGGCCGCGATAAAGCTTGAGCGACACGTCGTGCAGCACCGGCTGATGGCCATAGCCGGCATCGGTATTGCGCACTTCCAGCAGCGGCTTCTCGTTGCCCGGGCACGCCTTGGCCGAGGTATGGAAATTACGCACCGCCCACAGCGACTGGGTGTATTCCTCCTGCGGCGCACTGAGCATGGTGCGGGTCTGCGCTTCCTCCACCAGGCTGCCGTGGCGCAGCACCATGATGCGGTCGGCCATCTGCGCCACCACGGCCAGGTCATGGCTGATGTACAGCGCGGCACTGCCAAAGGTCTTCACCGCATCGCGGATCGCTGCCAACACTTCGATCTGGGTGGTGACGTCCAGCGCGGTGGTCGGTTCGTCGAAGATGATCAGGTCGGGATGGCAGGCCATCGCCATGGCCGTCATCACCCGCTGCAACTGGCCACCCGACAGCTGATGCGGGTAACGCCGGCCTATGTTTTCAGGGTCTGGCAGACGCAGGATGCGGTACAGCTCCACCGCCTCGGCCTTGGCCTTGGCGCGGTCGATGCCGCCATTGATCACCGCCGTTTCCACGTGCTGGTCGATCAGCCGGTGCGCCGGGTTGAACGACGCTGCGGCGCTTTGCGCGACATAGGCGATGCGCAGGCCGCGCAGCTTGCGCAGGGTCTCGGCGCTGGCCTCCAGCAGCTGGATGCCATCGAAACACACACTACCGCCAGTGATCCGGCAGCCATCGCGCACATAGCCCATCGACGCCAGGCCCAGGGTGGACTTGCCCGCCCCGGACTCACCGATCAATCCCAGCACTTCGCCGCGCTTCAGGGTCAGGTCGATCCCCTTGATCAGCGGGTGCCAGGCGTCTTCGTAGTGGCCTTCGATCTTCAGGCCACGGATCTCCAGCAAGGTCTCATCGCTCATGCTCAGCACTCCTTCAGGCCACTGGACAGGTGCAGCACCCAGTCGACGACGAAGTTCACGCTCACCGTGATCAACGCCACCGCGAGGGCCGGAAGCAGCGGGCTGACATCACCGAAGGTGATCAGCACCGCGTTGTCGCGCACCATGCTGCCCCAGTCGGCGGTTGGCGGCTGGATGCCCAGGCCCAGGAACGACAGGGCGCTGATGAACAGGAAGACGAAGCAGAAGCGCAGGCCGAACTCGGCGACCAGCGGTGCCGCGGCATTGGGCAGCACTTCCCGGCTGACCAGCCACCACAGCCCTTCCCCGCGCAGCCGCGCGGCCTCGACGAAGTCCTGCACCACCACGGTCATCGCCACCGCCCGCGCCAGACGGAACACCCGGGTGGCATCGAGCAGCGCGATCACCAGCACCAGCGAGGTGGCCGTGGTGCCGACCACGCTAAGGAGCAGCAAGGCGAAGATCAGTTGCGGGATGGCCATCAGGATGTCCACCACCCGCGATAGCCCCTGGTCGATCCAGCCGCCCTTGATCGCGGCCACCAGTCCGCACAGGCCGCCTAGCAGGAACGCCAGGGTGGTGGTCAGGAAGGCGATACCCAGGGTATTGCGGGCGCCATAGAGCAGGCGGCTGAACATGTCGCGGCCGAGATTATCGGTGCCCAGCAGGAACTCCGGGCTCCACGGCGCGAAGCCGTCGCCCACCACCTGGGTTTCGCCGTAGGGCGCCAGCAGCGGTGCGAACAGCGCCACCACGACGTAGGCAACAATCACCAGCAGGCCGAACTTGGCGCTCAGCGGTGCGCGCAGCAAAGGTGTGATCAGGCTCATGGTCTACCCCTTCGGATGCATCAGGCGTGGGTTGCTGGCAATCGACAGCACGTCGGCGCCGGTATTGAGCAGGATGTAGGTGCCGGCGAAGATCAGGCTGCAGGCCTGCACCACCGGGATGTCGCGCTTGGCCACCGAGTCCACCAGCAACTGGCCCAGGCCGGGGTAGACGAACACCACCTCTACCACCACCACGCCCACCACCAGGTACGCCAGGTTCAGCGCCACCACGTTGACGATCGGCGCCAGGGCGTTGGGCAGTGCATGCTTGAAAATGATGCGCGACGGCGACACGCCCTTGAGCCGGGCCATCTCGATGTAAGGGCTGGCTAGAAGGTTGATCAGCGAGGCGCGGGTCATGCGCATCATCTGTGCGATGACCACCAGGCTCAGGGTCGCGACCGGCAGCACCGAGGCTTCCAGCACCTCGCCTAGCGGGGCATCGGGCGACAGGCTGGAGATGCCCGGCAACCATTCCAGCTTCACCGCGAACACCAGGATCAGGATGTAGGCGACGAAGAACTCGGGGAACGATACGGCGCTGAGGGCACTGGTATTGAGCAGCCGGTCGAACCAGCTGTTGCGGTACAACGCCGCGAGCATGCCCAGCAGCAGCGCGGTCGGCACCGACACCAGCGCCGCCAGCAAGGCCAGGCTGAAGGTGTTGCCCAACCGCGCGCCGACCAGTTCGGCAATCGGCCGCTGGTTCGCCAGGGAAACGCCCAGGTCACCGTGTAGCAGGCGCCACGCCCACTGTATGAAACGTTGCAGCGCCGGCAGGTCCAGCCCCAGCTGGGCGCGGAACGCTGCCACCGTTTCCGCGGTCGCCGACTGGCCGAGCATGGCCTGGGCGATGTCGCCGGGGAGCATGCCGACGGCGAGGAAGATCACCACCGAGACCGCAAACAGCGACAACAGGCCCAGGGCCAGTCGCTGCACAAGCAGTTTGCCAAGATTGTTCACCGTACAACTCCTCGACTGGATGCAGGGTCAGCCCTTGAAAGCGCTGGCGGATCAGGCTTGCCACCAGCGTTCGATCACCCGCAGGCCGTCCAGCTCGCCGTAGGGGGCGGTGAGCGGACCATGGGCCACGCGGCTGGAACGGGCGGCCACGGAGCTGGCGAACAGCGGCACGATCGCCCCGCCATCGTCGCGGCACAGCGCCTGCATTTCGTTGTACATCTCGCGGCGCAGCGGCTCGTTCATCTCGCCGCGGGCGGCATTGAGCAACTGGTTGAAGCGCGGGTTGTCCCAGTGGGTTTCGTTCCAGGCCGCACCCTTGGCGTAGCCGATGCTGAACATGCGGTCGGCGGTGAGGCTGGAGTACCAGAACGAGGTGGTGAAGGGTTGCTTCATCCAGACATTGGAGAAGAAGCCGTCGGCCGGCTCGCGCACCACGTCGATATCGATTCCGGCCTGGCGCGCCTGCTCCTTGAACAGCACCGAGGCGTCCACCGCGCCGCTGTAGGCGGCATCGGAGGCCTGCAGGCGCACCTTGAGGCTGTCCATGCCGGCCTGGCGCAGGTAGAAGCGCGCCTTGTCCGGGTCGTAGGCGCGCTGCTCCAGCGCCGGGTTGATGAAGCGGTTGGCCGGTTGCAGCGGATGGTCGTTGCCGACCTGGCCGTAGCCGTAGAGCACCGAAGCCAGCAGGTTTTCGCGGTTGATTGCATGCTTGAGGGCCAGGCGCACGTTGTTGTCACGGAACTGCTGGCTGTCGCAGAGCATCGGGAAGGTGTAGTGCTGGGCGCCCTTGGTTTCCTCGATCACAAGCTTCGGGTTGCGCTTGAGCAGGGCCACGGTCTTGAGGTCGACCTTGTTGATCACGTCGACCTTGCCGGTGACCAGCGCGTTGACCCGCGCGGCACCGTCGCTGATGGCCAGCAGCTCGGCACTGGCGAAATGCGCCCTGCCCGGCTTCCAGTAGTCAGGGCTGCGCTCCAGGTCCATGCGCACGCCAGGCTCGAAGGACTTGATGCGGTAGCCGCCGGTGCCGACGCCGGCCTGCCAGTCGGCCTGGCCGTCCTTGGCCGGCATGATCACCAGGTGATAGTCGGCGACCACGTAGGCGAAGTCGGCGTTACCCGCGTGCAGTTCGAACACCACGGTGTCCGGGGCGGAGGCACGCACCTGGGCGACGTCGCCCAGTACGGTCTTGGCCGCAGAGGTGGATTTCTCGCCCAGGTGGTGCTGGATCGAGGCCACCACGTCGTCGGCGCTCAGGCTTTTGCCATTGTGGAAGGTCACGCCCTGGCGCAGGGTGAAGGTCCAGACCTTGGCGTCCGGGCTGGATTCCCAACGCTCGGCCAGCTCAGGGATGGCGGTGCCCTCCACGGAGATTTCGGTGAGGGTGTTGTAGACCGCCGAAAAGCCAATGAAGGTGAAGGTGTCGACCCAGGAGCCGGGGTCCTTGGAGTCGGTGGTGCTGCCCCCTGCCAGGCCCAAGCGCAGGGTGCCGCCCGGTTTCGGCGTCGCTTCGGCGGCCTGGCCGATCATTGGCAGGCCGAGGGAAAAGGCCCCGGCGATGGCCGTCGCAGTGGCGCTGTACTTGAGGAAATCCCGACGCGGCAGGCCGCTGTCGAACATCGCTTGAGGATTCTTGTTGTTCTTATCGCTCATTGCACTGCCCCCTTTTGAACCGTGAAAAATTGTTATTCGGTCAAGCGGATTGCGTCGAAGCTGTTTATTTGTAATTGTTACCGTAACAAATACATTGTCGAACCGACAAGCTGTTTTCCAGCGTCCGATGACGGGCGTTCAACGGTGTAGAATTTGCGTTTTCGCAGGGAGCCCTTTTCTCCATGAGCCAGTCGACCCGACTTATCACGGCTTCGTACATCCTGTCGTTCGTCGCGGCCAACGCGCCGCACAAGCTACGCACCGAAACCATCGCCAAATGGGTGAAGGTGCACCCTACCCGCGTGCGCGGGCTGGTGTCGCAGATGGTCAAGGCCAACATCCTCACCTCGTATCGCGGGGCGCAAGGCGGCGTGACGCTGGCGCGTGCGCCGCAGCAGATCACCCTGCGCGAGGTGTATGACGCGGTGCAGGAAAGTTCGCTGATCGCCGAGAAGATCGACAATCCGTTTGCCGGGCATGAGGATCACTGCAAGGTGTACGAGGTGTTCACCCGGCTGTTTGCGATGCTGGAGCAGAACATGCGGCTGGATCTGGGGACGATTACGGCGGATCAGTTGTTCGTGGCGTTCGATACGCCCAGGGAACTGGCAGAGCTAGGCTGAGCCTGTACAGGCCTGCCCTCATGGAACAGCACATGACTCATTGACTCAGCAGGGACCTTGTGGAAGCGGGGTTACCCGCTCCCACAAGGTCCGCGTCGGGCATGCGGCCCATGTTCAATCGCGATACCCCGGCGCAACCTTGTCCAGCAACCGCAGCAACGCCGCCCACGCCAGTTGCATCCCGTCCGGGTCCGCCAGTTGCCCCTCCCCCAGCGGCCGCCCCGGGTCATTGAACTGCCGCTCGGTATGCGCGCACACCTCATGAGGCGGCAGCACCAGTTTGCCACTGGCCTGCGCCGCCAGCTGGATCTCGCAGGCCTTCTCCAGGTAATACATGCGTATGAACGCCTCGCTCACGCTGCGCCCGACCGTCAGCAAACCATGGTTGCGCAGGATCATTACCGGCTTGTTGCCCAGGTCGGCCACCAGCCGCTGCTGCTCGGCCATGTCCAGCGCTACACCTTCGTAGTCGTGGTAGGCGACCTTGCCGTAGAACTCCATGGACATCTGGTTCACCGGCAACAACCCGCACTCCAGCGCCGCCACCGCGCAACCGGCGCGGGTATGGGTGTGCAGCACGCATTGCGCGTCTTCACTGGCACTGTGGATCGCACTATGGATGACGAACCCCGCCGGGTTCACCGGATAGGGCGAGGGTTCGACGGCATGTCCGGCCAGGTCGATCTTCACCAGGCTGGACGCGGTGATTTCATCGAACATCAGCCCGTAGGGGTTGATCAGGAAATGGTGTTCCGGCCCCGGCAGGCGCACCGAGATATGGGTGAAGATCAGGTCGCTCATGCGAAAGTGCGCGATCAGCCGGTAGCAGGCGGCCAGTTCCTCGCGCAATTGCCGTTCGGATTTCATGGTGTGGGCTCTCAGGCGGTTCAAGAGAGCCGGGCAAGCGTGCCTGCCCGGCGGGTTCAGGTTACTTGCTGGCCCAGGCGTTGAAGCGTTCTTCCAGTTCATCGCCATGGTCGACCCAGAATTCGACATTCATCGCCAGTGCCCCCTCCAGATTCTGCTTCGCGGTGGGCACCCATTTGGCCAGCGCTGGATCAAGCTGCGCCGCCGCCTCGATGTTGGTCGGGCCGTAGGGAATCTGCGCTACGTAACGCACCTGTGCCTCTGGCTGGTTGGCATAGGCGATCAGGCGCTCGGCCTGCTGCACATGTTTCGAGCCTTTGATGATCGCCCAGTAATCCATGCCATACAGGCTACCCGGCCACACCAGCGCGAGCGGGCTGCCATTCTGCGCCGCTGCCGCGATGCGGCCGCTGTAGGTGGACGTCATCACCACGTCACCGGCCATCAGCCATTGCGGCGGCTGGGCGCCAGCTTCCCACCACTGGATGTTGGGCTTGAGCTCGTTCAGCTTGGCGAACGCCCGGTTCACGCCCTCTGGCGTCGCCAGCACCTTGTAGACGTCCTCCACCTTGACGCCATCGGCCAGCAAGGCGAATTCGAGGTTGTACACCGCACGCTTGCGCAGGCCGCGCTTGCCCGGGTACTTCCTGACATCCCAGAAGTCCGCCCAGGAGGTCGGCGCCTGGGCCAGCTTGTCGCGGTCGTAGGCAATCGCCACGCTCCACACCAGCGCCGCCGAACCGCAGTCTTGCGCGGCGTCGGGAATCAGCTGGTCCTTGCGCCCCAGGCGGTTCCAGTCCAGGCGCTCGTACATGCCTTCGTCGCAGCCACGCAGCAAATCGGGTCCTTCGATCTGCACCACGTCCCAGTCGACATTGCCGGTGTCGACCATCACCTTGATCCGGGCCATCTCGCCGTTGTATTCGCTCTGGATCAGCTTGCTCTTGTCCTGGGCACTGAACGGCTGGAAGAACGCCACGTCCTGGGCCTTCTGCCCGGCGCCGCCATAGCCCACCACGACCATGTCCGGTGCCGCCTGGGCCGTGCCCAGGCCGAGGCACAGCCACAACGCGTACAAGCCCGGTTTACGTGCAAAAGCTCTCATCGAAGTACCCTCGTTATTGTTGTTGTGAGGTTCGCCCCTGGAGCGGGGGTGCTATCGAAGCTAGTGCTCGATAAGTAAAAAAACAAGTTGATTTTTTACTGACGGTACACTTTCATGAAAAAACAATGAACGTTTTCCGTAGAGCCAGCCTTGCGGGCTCCAGGAAACAGGGCCAGACAACAATAACAAGCCGGAGCCTGACCGCATGTCGACCGCCTACACGCACCTGTTCGAACCGCTGCAGATCCGCGGCAAGCGCCTGAAAAACCGCATCATGTCCAGCGGACACGACACCTCGATGCCCACCGACAACCTGGTCAACGAGCGGCTGATCGCCTACCACAAGGCCCGTGCCGAAGGCGGCGTCGGCCTGATCGTGTTGCAGGTGGCCGGGGTGCACGACAGCGCCCGCTACACCTCCCACGTGCTGATGGCCACCGACGACACCTGCATCGAAGGCTATCGCCGCCTGGCCGAGGTCTGCCATGCCCACGGCACCGTGGTGCTGTCCCAGGTCTTCCACCCGGGGCGCGAGATCATGGAGTCGGCCGATGGCCTGCTGGCGGTGGCCTACTCCGCCTCGGCGGTACCCAACGAGCGCTTCCGGGTGATGCCTCGGGAACTGGACCAGGAGATGATCGACGAGATCGTCGCCGGCTACGCCGCCGCCGCGCGGCGCCTGCACCAGGCAGGCATCGACGGTGTCGAGGTAGTCGCCAGCCACGGCTACCTGCCGGCGCAGTTCCTCAACCCCCGGGTGAACCGCCGCACCGACGGTTACAACGGCGACCTCGAACAGCGACTGCGCTTTTTGCGGGAAATCATCGCCGCCGTGCGCGCCAGCACTGACGAGCAGTTCATCGTCGGCCTGCGCATCAGCGCCGACGAGCGCGATGCCGAAGGCCTGACCGAAGACGAATCCCTGGCTGCCGTACAAGCCCTGCAAAGCCAGGTGGATTACATCCATATCGTCGCCGGTACCTCGGCGTCGCTGGGCGGCGCCATCCACATCGTGCCGCCCATGGCCATCGAGGCGGCCTACCTGGCCCGGGAAGCCGGTACCTTCAAATCACGCCTGCAGATTCCGCTGTTCGTCACCGGCCGCATCAACCAGCCCCAGGAAGCCGAGCTGATCCTTGCCCGCGGCCAGGCTGATGTATGCGGCATGACCCGCGCGCTGATCTGCGACCCGCAGATGCCGAACAAGACCGACAGCGGCCGCGTCGAGGACGTACGCGCCTGCATTGCGTGCAACCAGGCGTGCATCGGCCATTTCCACCGGGGCCTGCCGATCTCCTGCATCCAGCACCCGGAAACCGGCCGCGAGCAGCAATACGGCCAGCTATCGCTCGCCAGTGTGCGCAAACGCGTGATGGTGGTCGGCGGCGGGCCTGCCGGGATGAAGGCGGCCGCCGTGGCCGCGGCCCGCGGACACCGGGTGACGCTGTATGAGGCCAGCGCACAACTGGGTGGCCAGGTGTTGCTGGCGCAGTTACTGCCCCGACGCAGCGAGTTCGGCGGCGCCAGCACCAACCTGCAGCGGGAAATGCAGCTCGCCGGCGTGGAGGTGGTGCGCAACACCCGGGTCGACCGAGCCCTGGTCGAGCGCGAGCGGCCGGATGAAGTGATCGTCGCCACCGGAGCCGAGCCTTACTGGCCCGCGTTCGAACGTGGCGGCGAACTGCAGGTGGTAGACGCCTGGCAGGTGCTGCGCGACGAGGTGAAGCCCGGCCGTTCGGTGATGGTCGTGGACTGGCGCTGCGACTGGATCGGCCCCGGCATCGCCGAGCGTCTGGTGCGCGCCGGCCATCAGGTGCAACTGGCGGTCAATGGCACCCACTGCGGCGAGAGCCTGCCGCTGTATGTGCGCGACCAACTGGCTGGCGAGCTGCACAAGCTGGGCATCCCGATCACCCCATATGCCCGCCTCTACGGCTGCGACGACAACACCGTCTACCTGCAGCACACCGCCAGCGGCGAGGCGATGATCTTCGAGGACATCGACACCCTGGTGCTCTGCCAGGGCCATCAGCCGGTGGACACCCTGGCCGGGCAGATCAGCGACCTGGTACCGGTGCAGCGCATCGGCGACTGCCTGGCCCCTCGCACGGTCGAGGAAGCGATCCATGAAGGGCTGAAGGTCGCCGCCGGCTTGTGAGCCTGTTTATACTCCGGGACTTTGCACGGCCGACAGGAAAACGCCATGAACCGCCACAAAAGCAAAGCGCCACCAGCGGCCGAGGACGGCGGCAGCACGCCGCAGTTTCTCGGCAGCCGCATTCGGGGCCTGCGCAAACGTCGGAACATGACCCTGGCCGAACTGGCCGAGCGCAGCGAGCTGACCGCCGGCTACATCAGCCAGCTGGAGCGCAACCTGTCCTATCCGTCGATCCCGGCGCTGTTCAAGATTGCCCGCAACCTGGGGGTGACCATCCAGTGGTTCTTCGCCAGCGAAGCCAACACCGCCCCGGAGGATGAAGGCTACGTGGTGCGCAAGAACAGCCGGCTGAGCGTGCACTACGAAGACGGCATCGTCGACCAGTTGCTCACCCCGCAGCCCAATCGCGAGCTTGAGATCCTGCATTCGCGCTTTCCCCCGGGCACTTACAGCGAGGAAAGCTACAGCCATGAAGGTGAGGAAGCCGGGTATCTGCTGTCCGGACAATTCGAGCTGTGGGTGGGTGAGCGGTATTTCCAGCTGAGCGAAGGTGACAGCTTCAGTTTTTCCAGCCAGGAACCGCACCGTTACGGCAACCCTGGTGATGTCGATGCGGTGGTGATCTGGGTGATTACCCCGCCGTCCTTTTAAGCCTGCGACAGGAACAACAGGGGCTGCGCCCATGACCAACGTGATCCGGAATGAACTCAGTCATTGACCCAGCCCACCGGATTTGCGCATTATGCGAGCGCACTTCTTCGCAACGGATCACTCATGATTCTCACCACTGACCTCATGCTGACTGCCAAGGGCCTCTGCGCCCAGGCATGCGCATGCGTGTCCGTTGCCAAGAAATCCAAGAAACAGCCGCTCATTTGACCGGGGCGCTGTCCCGTCAGATGAGCTGACAGGACAGATAGCGCCAGATCTACTCCCCGCTTGATTCCCCTCTTCTCCTCTGACGTCGACCCATCGGTCTCCCTGAGGAGTAATGCATGTCTGATTTCCGCGGTATCTGGGTTGCACTGGTCACGCCATTCCGTTCTGGCGTGGTTGACCACAATGCGCTTCAAGGATTGGCCAGGAAGCTGCTCGCTGAAGGCGTGAGAGGTCTCGTCGTGTGCGGTACCACCGGCGAAGCGGCCGCGATGAGCAAAGATGAACAGCTCGAAGTGCTTGATACGGTACTGGCGGTCGCCCCCTCCAGCCAGGTGATCATGGGGCTTTCAGGGAATAACCTGCAGGAGGTCCTGGCCTTCCAGCAAAAAATCCAGTGTCGCGATATCGCTGGCGTCCTTGTGCCTGCGCCCTGCTACATCCGCCCCTCACAGCAAGGCATCGAGTCATTCTTCCAGGCGGTGGCCGATTCATCATCAGTGCCTGTGGTGCTCTACGACATTCCTTACAGAACCGGCGTGAAGATAGAGCGAGCCACGATCAGACGGATCGTCCAGCACCCCACTATCATCGCGGTGAAAGATTGCGGTGGAGACATCGAAACCACCATGTCCTTGATCAACGATGGGCATGCTCAAGTGTTCACTGGCGAAGACGTCCAGCTATTTACCAACCTGGCCCTGGGTGGCGCGGGCGCCATCTCTGCTTCCGCGCACATCCACGCCAATCGCTACGTTCAAGTGGTGCGGGATATGGATAGAGGTGCTTTCGAAGAGGCTCGTTCCTTGTTCTATCGACTTTTGCCATGGATCCAGTCGGCGTTTGCCGAACCGAACCCGGCTGTAATCAAAGCAGCGCTGTCAGTTGAAGGCCTCATAGCCAATGAACTTCGCGAGCCGATGCAGCCCTGCAGTGCAGTGACCCTGGAACGTGTCCGCTCGCTACTCCCGGCGATCACGCTATAAAAAGAGACGCTGCGCAGCCTGCTGCATTCTCATCTCGAGCCCGTGTGCCGCTCCAGCATGCGAGGCTCGGATGCGTGTGTATGCGCCCCACTCGAGGCCATGTATTCCAGGCATTCCTGCACACTCAGACTGGCCTCCTCCATCTCGGCAACCGCCCTGAGCAACCCTTGCACATCCCCAGCCCCATGCGCCCGCAACGCCACAAACGCCGCCTCATGCACCCGCTTGTGCGGCACCTCCATATCCCGATACCCCGGTAACCCGGAATAGCTCGCCTTCCCTTCCCCCTCGTAATACCACTTGCCCAGCCGGCAATGGGTATGCGCCGCAAAACTACTCTCGGCTTCTGTGGAAATCCCGAACAGCACCTTGTAGACCCGAAACTTGTAAATCAGGTGATCAACCTTGGCCAACTCACAGAAACTGCGCAGCGCTGAAGACGATACCGCCTGCTCCGTCTTGGTCGACATCTCCAGCAACTGCCGCATGGTATCTGCCGCAGCCTGCCCATCCTGGCTGAACATCGCCGAACGCGAGGCCAGCACCGCAATCTGATCACGACTATCAGCACTGTCCTGACGAATCTGACCAACCAGCTGGGTGATATCCGCGGTGGCCTCAGCCGTACGCTTGGCCAGTTTGCGCACCTCATCTGCCACCACCGCGAAGCCCCTTCCTGCATCACCCGCACGCGCCGCCTCGATGGCCGCATTGAGCGCCAGCAGGTTGGTCTGATCGGCAATTTCCCGAATCATCTGCAGGATGCCGCCCACCTTCTGGGCCTGCTCGTCCAGTTGCCCGACCCGCTGCGACGCATCTTGCGAAGATGATGCGAGGGTCTGCAGGTTGGTGGCGATCATGTCGATGGACTGCCGGCTTTCCTGGGTGATGAGCTGGGCCTCGACCGCATGTTGCTTTTCATCGCCCATGCAGCCCGCCAGGCTGGCAAAGGACGACTGGGTCAGTTCCAGGGAGCGGGCGAACGTTGCCAGGTTGGCCGCCAGGTCGACGAACTTGCGACTGTTGGCCTGGCATTCGGCGGCTCGCCGCTCGGCTTCCAGGGTACGTTGATCGGCTGCGGCGAGGTCGGATTCCGCTGCCTGCAATGCTTGCTTCAGTCGTTGCACCTCGGCGCTCTCTTGCGCCTCCTTCTTCCACCACCACACGTGTATCTCCCTCCTGCTGATTGACCATTGAGAACATTGTCTGCTGGAAAGACCACCTCAGCCGTGACCTGCATCTATGTATCGTGGGAAAACCCGGTCGTCCTCCTCTTTCAGCCCGGGATCGGCAACCAGCGCCGGAAGCCCAAGACACCCTTGGCGCACAGCGGACTCCAGGAAAACTCCCAGGGTGGCAGCGGCAGCGTGGCGCTTTGCGCGTCGCTGAAACCGCTGCCGCGTGCGCCGGCCTTCCACTCCACCACCAGACTCGACATAGGCTGCCAGGCCAGAACCAGTCCTCGGGCCTGGGACACATCGGTGCCGCTCCATAGCGCTGCAGCCGCACCAAGGAACGCTTCGATATGCTCTTCGGTGATGCGGGCCTTGTACGGCGAACCCAACAGCCAGCGGCAAACACTCACGTAGTAGGTCCAGTCGACGGCAGGATGATGCCGGTAGGCCCAGATCATGAACTGCCGGAACAGTTCGAGCCCTTCCGGCGGGTCGAGCTTGAGCAGACCCGGGCAAACATCGAACAGGGTGTGCCAGTAGGGCAGCAGGCGTGCATCCAGGTGCACGAAGCTGCGGGCGTTGCTGGGGTAGTCGGGAAACGGCAGGGCGCTGTCGCTCCTGCGCTCGGTCATGAGGACAGCGTTGAAGGCACGAGACATCGCGTGCTCCTGAATTCGGGTAGCCATTGACGGGCCGGCACAGAGGGCCCGCGTTCACGAACGGTCAGGCACTACCTTGAGGAGAGGCGCGAGGGTTGGCCGAAGGCCAACAATAACGGGGTGTTACCCGGAAGCTGACGGCTGGACGTGGCGGGCGAAGATTCGCCCGGCCCAGCAACCAGGCCACCGCCAGGAGGAAGACCAACGCCAGGAACGAAGCCGAACACAGCGGGCAGGAGGCCTTGCCGCTCCACTCATCAGCCGTGGGGGTCAGCAGGTCCTTGCCTTGCAAGCCTCCGATGTCGCTCAGGCTGCAGAACGCACCGCCGATCCCGTTCAGGTTCAGGCCGACGGTCTGCCCGTGGACCAGGCCACAGGAAAACACGTTGAACAGGACGCAGAAGTACAGCGCCCAGGCCACGAGAGAACGGTTGGAGGAAGAAGCGATCATGGCGGCGACTCTACCATTGAAGCCGGTACCATTGAAGCAACCGGTTACGCCGGCTGCGCTGTCCCCGAGCCCATGCCGACACGCCCCTTGGACACCTGCTTCGGCGCGAAACCGAAATACAGGCTGAACGCCGCGCTGAAGTTGCTCGGGTGGCTGTAGCCGACCTTGTACCCGACCTGAGCCACCTGGCAGCCATCCTGCAGCAATGCGAAGGCACGCTGCATGCGCAGGTCCTGGAGCATGCGGTATGGCGTGGTCTGGAACAGTTGGTGGAAGCCTTCGGTAAGCGTGGCCGCGCCGAGTCCGACACGGCGCGCCAATCCTTCCACCGTCAAAGGACGGTCGAGTTCGTCGAGCATCAACTGCCGCGCCTGTTCCAGGCGCTGTAGCCGCGTACCCGGCAATCGCGACTTTATGCCTGGAGCGGGCGCCTGCAATTGCTTCAACTGCACGAGCAGCAGGTTCAGCACATGCAGGTGCATTTCGAGCAGGGGCGCCGGTTGCCGAATCAGGTTCGAGACCAGCGACTGGACATGGCACTGGATATCCGCAGTGCTCGTACGTTGCAGCAGCGGTGCCTCGCCGCGGCTGCCCAGTACGCGCTGACCCTGCTCCGCGCCCATGTATCGGCACAGGGTGCGCTCGCCCAGCAACAGGTAAAGGCCGCTGCCGCCCTCGATGGACTGGCAGCGCAGTGCTTGCGCCGGTTGCTGCAACAACAGCGCGGCGCTCTGTCCAGCCTCGAAGGTCCAGTTGCGGGCCCTGCCGTCCCCATAGCGCAATTGCCCATGCTGCACGAAAACCAGGCACAGCAGCGGCTCGCCGTAGACATCACAGGCACGGTGCAGCCTCGAAGATCCATCGTTGTGCCGGAAGCGCACCAAGAGCAGGTCCGGTTCGATCGCCAGGCAGTCCTGTGCGCTGTCGAACCGGGCAGCGATGACATCCTTCATCGTCCGCGCCTCTCCATGGAATCAGGCACAAGGGGATGCCCCGGCGCCACAGTCGGCGGACTCTAGACCGGATTTGCAGGCGCCGCCCGCACCGCGCCGCTGCGACAATCCGCCACATCCTGTCGGGCTCAACCGCGAACCCGCCATGCAACGGACCACCTGCGGCAGCCTGTCGCACCCAGCAAAACGCCATCAGCCTTGCTAGACTCACGCACCGCACCACAGTGGCCGCCGAGCAAAGGACATGCATCGACCCGCAGGACGCCGTCAAACCCTCGCCTGGATCCTCTACGCCAGCCTGCTGTTCACCCTGCTGCACTGCGGCCTGGGGCACGGCCAGGCGGCGGGTCTGGTGCTGGCCGGTGTCGACGGCGCGTTCTGCAGTCATTCCGGAGCCACGCCGGCACCGGCACCTTTCGATCACTGGCTCGGCGATACCCTCGGCGGCGGCACCTCCCCCGACTGCCCGCTATGCAGCCACACCGGGTTACCGGCCCTGCCCCTGCTGCTGTCCGGCCTGATCGGCGCATTGCGCGTCCTGCTCAGCCCGCTTCCCGCTCGTCCTTACGCCGCACCACGGCATCGCTGGCCACCCGCCAACCCCCGCGCCTCTCCTGCCTTGCACTGATCCTCGTTCAGTACCCCTGCGCCCCAGGCCCACAGCCCGTGGGGAGCGCTGCATCACGACTCCTTGCAACAGGAACACCCAAGGCATGAACAACAAAACCCTCTGCTGCGCCGCAGCATTGGCTCTTTCCAGCGGCACCGTACTGGCCCAGCCTGAAGCGGTGGAACTGGACTCGACCTCGGTCGTCGGCACTTCGGTCATCGAGCAGAACAGCATCGACAGCTTCGCCAGCCGGACTACCACCGTCGGCCGGGAACAGATTCGCGACCTCAACGCCCTCGACCTTTCTTCTGCGCTGCGCCGTACCCCCGGCGTGGTGGTCTCGCGCTTCAATCCGGTGGGCTCGTTCGGCGGCGCCGAAGGTGGCGCGGTGTATATCCGTGGCATGGGGGCCAGTCGCCCGGGCAGCGAGATCAAGACCTATATCGACGGCGTACCTTTCTACATGGGCGTCTGGGGCCATCCCTTGCTGGACCTGCTGCCGATCAATGCCATGGACAGCATCAGCGTCTACAAGGGCCCACAACCACAGAAGTTCGGCAATACCTTCGCCGCCATCGACCTCACGCCGCGGGTCGCCGAACCAGGTGACAACCACCACGGCGAGCTGCAGTTGACCGGCGGTAGCTTCCGCACCGCCACCGAGCAGGCCAGCCTGATCGGCCGCGAAGGAGCCTTCGACTACCTGCTGGCCCAGGGCGCGGCGCACTCAGATGGTGACCGCAGTGACGGCGATGGCCGCCTGAACAATGGCCTGGCCCGCCTCGGCTACCGTCTGAACGACAACTGGAGCACCGGATTGCTGGTGCTGCATGCCAACAACCAGGTCTCCGATCCCGGCCAGAAGGGCCTGCCCGAGACGAAGAACGGTGAGTTCAACACCCGCGGTACCCTCGCCTCGCTGTCCCTGGCCCACATCCACGACTGGGGCGATGGCAGCCTCAAGGTCTACCACAACGAGGGCCGCGGTGCCGCGCTGGACCAGACCGGCCTGGACGGCGACACCATCAGCGACTTCACTTTGCAGGGCCTGCGCTGGGACGAGCGCCTGCGCCCCTGGCAGGACGGCGAGATTGCACTGGGCCTGGATGTCGACGAGAGCAAGGGCGAAGTGCATTTCAAGCGCGTCGCGCCGGCGCCACAGGCCAGGTTCGATGCGCCGACCCTGCGCGTCACCTCACCGCATGTCGCGGTCAGCCAGGCGTTCGCCCTCAACGAAAGCTGGACCCTGACCCCATCCGTGGGCGTGCGCACTTATCAGCACAATATCTTCGACAGCGCCACCGCTCCCCATGCCGGCCTGCTGCTGTCCTCGGGCAACCTTGAATTCCGCGCCAATGCCTCCCGTGGCATCAACTACCCGGGCCTGGAAGCATCGGTGATGTCGAGCCTGATCCCGGCCCTGGGCCAGAGCTGGAAAGACCTCAAGCCCGAGAAGGTCGATCACCAGGAACTGGGCATGCGCTTCAACCCGACCGCCAGCGCTACCCTGGACCTCGCCGTGTTCAAGGACAAGCTGCAAGACCGCTACCTGTTCGCCTTCCCGCCGGCCGTCTCCAGTCCCTCCTACATCAACCTGGGCGACTACGACGTCAAGGGCGCCGAAGCCACCTGGCAACAGCGCTGGAGCGAAAGCTGGAGCAGCTTCGTCGGCTTCACCTGGCTTGACCCTTCGCTCAAGACCCTGCCTTATGCGCCACGCAGATCACTGTCCCTGGGCACCACCTACGAGGTCGGCCCTTGGCGTCTGTCCGCCGATGCGCAATATCAGGAAGACATGTACGTGCTCGCCGAGGAGCGCAGCGCGGGTGCCAGCAACTTCTCCCGGGTCGACAGCTTCACCGTGGTCAACCTGCGCGCCGGCTATGCGCTGCCGGCGCTGGGCAGGGTCGGCGAAGTGTTCGTCGCTGTGGAAAACCTGTTCGACCGCGACTACGCCTACCGCACCAACTACCCGATGCCCGGCACCTCGGCGCAACTGGGTGTGAAGATGGGCTTCTGAGCCCCCAACAGGACGCTGCCGGCATCCAGCCGGCAGCCTTTGAAAGGAAGATCCACATGCAGATGAAAGCACCGATTCTCGCCCTGCTCCTGGCGTGCAGCCCGTTACTGGCGGTTGCCGATGTGAGTAGCGAGCAACAAAGCATCGAGCATCTGATGCGGCACAACTTCGAACGCCCCGACGCGCCGCTGGATGTCGGTCCGGTCACCGTCGAGGGCGATCATGCGGTGGCCGGCTGGTTGCAGGACCAGCGTGGCGGCCGGGCGCTGCTGCGCAAGGGGCCGCAGGGGTGGCGCGTGGTGCTGTGTGCCGGCGACTCGCTGTTGCAGGCGAAGACCTTGCGTAGCGCCGGGCTCGACGAGAAGGCCGCGGTGCAACTGAGCCAGGCGGTGCGCGAGGCGGAGAGTACCCAGCCGGTGGCACGGGTGAAGCAGTTCGCGTTGTTCCAGGGGGTGGTCAAGGTTGAACGTGATGCGGCTCATGGCAATCATTGATGGTGAAGCGTTGCAGGGGCTTCTCGAACCTCGCCATCGCGCTTTGGCGTTCATGGAGCAAAACGTAATTCATTGAGTCAACTCGGCCCCTGTGGGAGCGGGTTCACCCGCGAATACGTCGGTGAATTCACTACCGCAATCGCGGGTAAACCCGCTCCCACAGGGTCAGCGTCCACCTTTCCATGCATTAGCTTCCCTACAATCTGCATCACTGCTTCCGACTCATCACCTGCCAAGACACCATCAAAGTCGAATGCGATGCGCAAGGTATGGTCGTTCTCATCGTCATCAAATTTTGAATTCAGCATCTGACCAGCTGGATGGCCTGCCTTGATTGCTGCCTCTACGTCCTCCTTGTCACCTGACAAGAACAACGCGATATTCAGTGCCGGTATGTACTCATAGGGGGACTGGCCCTGCATGAAAATGGCGCGTGTCATAGGCAGACCATATTGAGGTTTGCCTCCTGAAACTTGCGGTATTTCTCCTCGCCGTCACTCTTGAAGACAGCATCAGATTCACGCAAATCAAAAACGGCACTGGAGGCCACACCGATGACAAGGCGACCGTCTAGCTCGTAAGGCATGCAAATCTCCATATACGATGCTCACACGATGGCAATGTACCATCACGCTTTCACTCCGCGCTAGAAATCGCCATCAACAGCCCATTCACTCATTGGACGATTACACCTCGGCGACTCGTTGCCACAACTCTCCATTCCTTTCAGGAGTCCCACATGCAAATCATCGAATGCACCCTCAAGGACCTGGATCAGGCTGCCGGGCTGTTCAACCAGTACCGGATCTTCTACGAGCTGCCTGACGATCTCGCCAGCTCCTGCGACTTCCTGAAAGCCAACCTGGAGGGCAAGCGCTCGCGGATTTTCCTGGTCCTCGACGATCAAGGCACCGCCCAGGCCTTCGCCCAGCTCTACCCTGCCCTGTGCTCGCTGGCCATGAAGCGTTTCTACTGGCTCTACGATCTGTTTGTTGCGCCTGAAGCGCGGAAGTCCGGCTATGCCCGCCAGTTGATGAACCACCTCACTACCCTGCTCCGTGCCGAAGGTGCCGATCGTATCAGCCTCGACACCGCCACCTCGAACAAGGCGGCCCAGGCGCTCTACGAGTCGCTGGGGTATGTGCGGGAAAGCGAGTTCCTGACGTATCACCAGTATCTTTGACAGGCCGTAGGTCGGGCTCGACTCGGTACCGCGTCGTACAAACAAGGCAGTCAACCATGGCCTGACAGACATAGGCACGTTGCAACAAATGTGGGAGCGGGTTTACCCGCGATGCGCCGCGCGGGCGGCGCTCGATCTGGAGGGCGCTGCAAATCTCAAGACAGGCGCCTGGAAGCCTTGACGCAATGCCCGGACAGGCAGATCCAAATGCTGCGACAAGCCCCCTCAACGCGACGTGGTAATCGTCAACACCTCGGTATAAACCGCCTCAACCTTCTGCCCCACCTTCAGATTCTTCATCCGCGCCTGCAGCCCCGGATCCTCGACCTTGACCACCTTCAGCGGCCCTTCCGGCGGCAGCAGCGTCACCTCGTGGCTCTCCAGGTCGATCTTGTTGACCGTCGAGACGACCTTGACCTGGCGGAATGCCTGGCCGCCCGGGTTCTGGTTGTCCCCGGCTGGCCGAACGGTGCCGGCCTCCTCCGTGATCCTGGGCACGCCGCCCACGTCCTTGTCGAGGGAGTAGGCAACCGCACGGGTCACGTAGATATCGATCTGGTCACCGCTCTTCAAGTTGTGCAGGTTTTTCGCCTGGTCGGACAGCTGCACCGTCACCGGCTTGCCGTTGCGACCTTCCAGGGTGACCTGGTGGCTGGCGGCATCCACCGACAGCACCTTGGTAGTGATATGGCTCTCCAGCGCTTCGCCGCCCAGCGGCAAGTTAGCAGCCTGGCTTACGCCGGCGATGGACAGCAACGAAGCAAAGGCAATAGCACGGGGTACGGAACGAAACGGTTTCATGGACCTACTTCCCTGTGATGGCGGTGGGAGCAAGCATAGTCAGAAAAAACCGACGTCAATCTCCGAGTTCGCGCTGAATCAGTCCAGCCCACGCTGCTGCAGATACGCCGCCAGATAGTCGATGAACGCCAGCACCTTCCCCGTCGCCCGGCGATGACTGGGATACACGGCAAGGATCTTCGGCCCGAAGGCATCCGGATCGATGGCGTAATCAGCCATCAACTGCACCAGGCGTCCGTCGGCCAGGTACGGTGCACCGCTCCACAATGGCACATGGAACAACCCGCCTCCCGCCAGCGCGCTGGCTAGCAGCAGGTCGTAGTTGTCGCTTTCCAGGCGCGGGGCGGTGGGCTGCAGCAGACTCAGGCGCTCGCCGTCCTTTTCCACCCACCAATAAGTGCGGCTCAGAGCCGGATGGCGGTACAGCAGCCAGTCGTGTTGGTCGAGGGTCTGCGGATTGACCGGCAGCGGGTTGCGCGCCAGATAGGCAGGACTGGCGCAGAGCGTCAGGCAATTGCTGCCGACCACCCGCGAAATCAGCCCCGGCAGGTCGTTGTGCCCTTCGCGCAGGGCCAGGTCGTAGCCGCTTTCCACCAGGTCGACGAAATCATCCGACAGATCTACCCGCAGGCGAATCTCCGGGTATTCGCGCAGGAAGCCGGCGCAGACGTCATCGAGAAAGGCCCGGCCGAAGCCCAGCGGCGCGGTGAGGCGCAGCAGGCCGTGCAGGCCATGCTGCATCTGCGCGACCACTTCGCCGGCTTCATGCAGGCGCATGAGCACCTGCCGCGCCGTATCCAGGTAGACGCTGCCGGCCTCGGTCAGCACGGTACGCCGGGTGCTGCGCTCGAACAGGCGCACGCCGAGTTCGTTTTCAAGATGGCTGACGGCCTTGGTCAGGGCCGAAGGGGTCTTGCCCAGTTGCTCGGCGGCACGGCTGAAACTGCCTTGCTCGGCCGTGGCGACGAACATGCTGATGGCGGCGAACTTGTCCATGGTTTTTCCTTTCAGGAAAAAAGCTTTTGCGCGCTTCGGGCGTTCTGCCCGCTTCGCCGAGCCGCTAGTCTCGCCGGCAGACCAAAAAAAACAAGAGGTTCGACCATGAAAGGCTTCACCCCTTCCTTGCTGACCCTGGCACTGGCTTTTGCCTCTGCGGACACCATGGCCGCCGCCGACCTGGTGTTGCTCAACGGCAAGCTGTACACCGCCGACCCCGCCCATCCTGCGGCGCAGGCCATGGCCGTGGCGGACGGCAAGGTGCTCAAAGTGGGCAGCGACGCCGAGATCAAGGCCCTCGCCGACAGCAAGACCCGGGTCATCGACCTTGCCGGCAAGCGCCTGCTGCCGGGCATGATCGACAGCCATTCCCACGCGATCTTCGGTGGCCTGGAACTGTCGGCGGCCAACCTGGACAGCGAGGAAGGCGTCAGCATTGCGGACCTGGAAAAGCGCCTGCGCGGCTGGCGTGACGACGGCACGGCGCAACAGGGCGATGTGCTGCGGGTGGTTGGAGTGAGTTCCACCTACTGGGCCAAGGACGACGAGCTGAACCGCACCTTCAGCCATGGCGAATGGGAAAAAGTGCCGGTGGTGTTCATCGGCA
The DNA here is from genome assembly GCF_059379395.1 of Pseudomonas sp. Con_6. Lineage (NCBI taxonomy): Bacteria > Pseudomonadati > Pseudomonadota > Gammaproteobacteria > Pseudomonadales > Pseudomonadaceae > Pseudomonas > Pseudomonas sp. Con_6. The sequence goes on from NZ_CM182011.1 coordinate 3,604,766, forward strand.
GCGACCACCACACGGCCTGGGCCAACCAGGCCATGCTCGAGCGTGCCGGCATCGACGCGAAACTGCTGGCCGGCTTGCCGGAAGCCGAGCGCGGCACCCTCGGTGCGCGCAAGGACGGCACGCCCAACGGTTTCGCCGTGGACGCCGGCTGGGACCGCATCGCCGCCGCCATGCCGGCGCTGGGCCGCGAAGCCTTGCTCCAAGGCGCCGAGGCGGCGGTGAAATACAACAACAGCTTCGGCATCACCGCCTGGATGGACCCGGCCACCAACGCCGCACCGGGCGAATCGCTGTTCAGCCTCAAGCCCACCGAGCATTCGGTCGGCGTGCTGCCGGCCTACAAGGCCCTGGCCGAGAAAGGCGGCCTGAGCGCCCACGTCGCCGCCCTGCTGGTGGCCAATCCGAAAAGCGTACCGGCTGACCTCGACACTCTGGACAAGGTGCGCCAGCAGTTCCAGGGCGTGCCCAACCTGACCCTGCCCGGCATCAAGGTATTCGCCGACGGCGTGCTGGAGTTCCCGGCGCAGAGCGCGGCGCTGATCGAGCCTTACAGCAACACGCACAAGAACGGTGAACTGCTGATCGACCCGGAGCATTTCGGCGAACTGGTCAGCGCCGCCGACGCCCGCGGCTGGCTGGTGCATATCCACGCCATCGGTGATCGTGCTGTGCGTGAGTCGCTCAACGGCATCGAACAGGCGCGCAAGGACCGCAACAGCGGCATCACCCACTCCGTGACCCACCTGCAACTGGTAAATCCCACCGAATTCGCACGCTTCAAGCCGCTCAACGTGATCGCTTCGATGCAACTGCTCTGGGCCTCCGGCGACGAGTACACCCTGGACATGGTCAAGCCCTACGTCAGCAGCCATGCCTTCCCCTACCAGTACCCGGCGCACTCGCTGCTGGCCAACGGCGCAACGATCGCCGGAGCCAGCGACTGGTCGGTGTCCTCGCCCAACCCGTGGCTGGCGATCCACCAGGCGATGACCCGCGAAGGGCCCAAGGGCGTGCTCAACGCCGACGAGCGCATCGACCTGAACACCCTGCTCCAGGCCTACACCCTCAATGCCGCCCGCACCATCGGCCTGGAACGACAGATCGGCTCACTGACCCCGGGCAAGCAGGCCGACTTCATCGTTCTCGACCGCGACGTGCTCGCCGTGCCCGAGCAGGCACTGGCCGACACCCGCGTGCTGCAGACCTGGTTCGCCGGGCGCGAAGTCTATACCGCCGAACGCTGATCCCCTCTCCGGAAACGCCCTGCCCCCGTGCCGTTGAGTGCTCGGGGCCGGGCGGAGCCTTGCCCGCATCCGCCAGAACAATCACAACAACAGGTACTTTCATGCGCCGCATCCTGCTCCTTGCCGTCACCCTCGCTCCACTCACCAGCCAGGCAGTACCGCTGAGCGACGACTTCAACCTCGATATCGACCTGGCCCTGGTCAGCGACTACCGCAGCCGCGGCATCTCGCAGACCCAGAACGACCCTGCCGCCCAGCTCGGCCTGACCCTCCAGCATTCCAGCGGGCTCTATCTGGGCGCCTGGACCTCCAACGTCGACTTCGGTTTCGGCGCTGCGACCCGCCAGGAAGTGGACTACTACGCCGGCTGGTTCTGGCAGGCCAGCGACGACATCAGCCTGGACCTGGGCTACCTGCAATACCGCTACCCGAAGAACGGCGAGTTCAACCAGAGCGAGTACTACGCCGTGCTGACCGCCTACGGTTTCAGCCTGGGGGCCAATTACTCGGATGACGCCGAGAATCTCTTCGGCCAGTCGCAGGACACCCTCTACAGCTACGTCGGCTACGAGACCCGGTTGCCGCTGGATATCGGCCTGCGCCTGCGCTACGGGCGCATGGACTTCAAAGACCCGATGTTCATGTCCGAGAACGAGCATTTCTCGGATGCCTACCATGAATGGGAGGTGAAGCTGACCCGGGAGCTGTTCGGGGTGACCTGGGGGCTGTCGTACATCGACACCGACCTGTCGAAGGTCGAATGCGCGAGCAGCTACGGGTTCGATGATGTCTGCCAGCCGACGCTGGTCGCCAGCATGGGCAAGAAGTTCTAAGGCGATTCAGCGGGTGGCGCGCAACAATTGGATCTGCTCCATCACCTGCGCTGTCGCTGCTTCCAGGGTGCCTTCGTTGCGGCAGAGCAACCAGCCCTGCTCCGCCACGGCCTGCTCGAACGCCTGGGTACAGGCCACCTGCTCCGCCATCCTGAACATCACCGTGCTGCTCAGGCCGCGTGTCCGTGCCGCCGCCCGAGCCCAGGAAATCTCGGGTTGGGTGACGACGCCGACATGCAGGTCCGGCACCCTGACATCCCGCTCAAGGTTCAGTTGCAGGATCTCGTCGAACGGAACCAGGCGGCGAAATGCGGCATCGGACGGGTACCACCGGTCGATCAGGATGATGCTGCCGGCGGGCTGCCTGGGCAGGACCTCCCGGGAAATCCACGCACGGCTCTCGGCCAGGCGCTGGCAGATCGTCAATTCCAGTTCACGGCTGGGATGGCGGGCGACTTCGTTGACCAGGGCCATGGTCACGGCCCGGCCGGGATCATTGTTGCGCTCGCACAGGCGCACCACCTTTTCGCCAGTGGCCCTCAAGGCCTGGGTGACGGACTCCAGCAGGGTGGTCTTGCCGGTGCCCTTGGGGCCGTCCAGCGAGACGAACAACGGAACACTCATGCTTCACACAACGATCGATTCAATGGACAGGGGGGCAACTCTACCCTGATTTGGCCAGGTCGGTGCTCTCGCCACAGCTCCCCCCCGCAACAACCCCCGCAACCACAAGTGCGCTGGATCCGCCGCAAAGCGCGGATGCCAGAGCAGCGACACGGTGAACGCCTCGGTCGGCACCGGCAGCGCGAAGCTGTGCAGGCCCTGCCGCAGGCTGGCGGTGTGCCGCTGCGGCACGCAGGCGATCAAAGACAGGCAGGCCCGGTGCCTGACCCGCTACATCGAGCGGGCCGGCGACTGGGTGCCGGAGGTACGGACATGAACCGACGACGCTAGCAAGCCCGTGCCCGCACGACACTCAGCGTCCCGACTCCAGCACCTGCTTGCCCAGCCCGTAAGCCGTCCCGCTGATCCCCAGGAAAATCAACCAGGTCGGGTCGAACACCGGATAGCTCAGTTGCTGCTGCACGTGGAAGATCCCTACAACCAGCAGCAGGATGTTCACCACCACCGCCTGGTAGCGATGCAGTTGCTTGCGTTCGTCGAAACCGGTGAGCAGGTCGTACCAGAACCCGCGTGTCGGCACGTAGCCACGGCCGCTGGGGGCATTGCGGTCGGTGACCCAGGACAGCCCCGCCGTACCGACGCTGATGCCGAGCAGGACCAGCAGCGAGCCGTCGATCCGGCGCAGATCCCCGTACAGCAGCCAGAGGAACAGCCCGGTGGCGACGGCGAAGGTGAACCACAGCGCCATTTGCGTGCGGCTGAGGCTGAAGGAGGCACGCACGGGCTGCCAGTCGAGCTTGCGCAGCGCCAGACCGCAGCAGGTGCCGTCGATGTCCGCGGCTGCCACCGACTCGCCGGCGAGGGCTTGATTGGCCAGGTATTCATATTGAGGCGCACTGGCCGGATCATAGGTGGCGTAGCGGGCCTTGAGGTAGTCATCGCGTGTCGTGTCGCCCGCCAACTGCGCCAATGTGACCCGAAGCAACCGGGCGTCCTTCCACCATGGCGGAATCGTTGCATCCGACTCGTCACGCAGGGTGTCCGTCGCTCTGCCGAGATACACGATGGCAACCATCACGAGGGCGACCAGCAGCAGCGCGAACCACAACCTGTATTCGGTGGTGATGCTGACCTCTGTGCCCTGGCCACGCGACGGAATCATCGTCAGCGCGGCATCGTTGTTGGAGCGCCATCCCAGCGCCGCATACAGCTGCGTGGAAGCGAACAGGGCGCCATCGGCATACAGCATCGACCACAAGCGCTGGGTCTCGGGCCCCTGGCGGATCCTGAACCTTAGCTGGACAAACGGATCGACCGTTTCGGAGGCGATCAGCAACGCATCATTCGGCAGGGCCACGCCATTCAGATACAGCACGAACGCCCCGCTCAAGTCCCCATGCGACGCCTGAAAGGCGTTGAAAGCGGTCTTGTCCACGGCAATGATCAGGTCGCCGGTTCCGATCAACGGAGCGGCGTCGGGGTCGATCTTGACGCACTCCGGGTCGCGGCTGCCTTTACCCGTGTTCAACTGCGCGGCCTCGCGCTCGACCGGTTTTCTTTCGAAAAGCTCTGAATCCCTGACCACGACGCATTTTGTCACCAGTTGCAAACTGTCCTCGCCCTTCGCGACTCCGGCGGCAAGCAGGTTCAGCGCCAGCAATGCTCCCAGCAGTCGCCACAACGTCTTGTTCATCGCATTCATCCTCCTTTCTCGATGGTCCAGGTGCCAGGTTGCCCGCAGTTGGCCTGTTCCTTTGCCTTGCCTCAACCCGTCACGGAAATCCCTGGCGACACCGAGATGATTCTTGCCTGGACTTCCTTCAGTTCCCTCAGCTCGTCCGCGTTTGCGGCGGTGTCGGACGATAACGGGTCGGTGCCGAAGAACCAGTCGAGGTCCAGCGTACTGTTGAAACCGTGGTGAACATGGTTTTTATCGTCGTACGAACTGGCGAGCATCGATACCTCCAGCCAGAGCTCCCGAGGATTGCCGTCCTTGAACGTCGCCGACTCCACCGTTATGGCCAGTCCCTTGATACCGGTGGTCGCGTCGGTGCCCCATGGAGCTCCCAGCCATTCGGCGGCAATTTCATCGCGCTGACCAAGGGCGTACACCTGTGACGGTTTCAACACCTCAGCCGCCCCCTGAGCATCGAGCTTCAGCCCCACGTCGAGCGTGGCGAGCTCTTTACCAACTGTAGGGTGCAGCACCAGTACGTTGCCCGAGCTTGCAGTTGTCGACTCGGGCCGCAGGTGCAAGCGCAACTCTGTCAGTTCGGTACGCGTCGTCGAGCTGGCGATCACGCGCAGGTTCAGTGACAGCAGTACCTTGTTTTCGGGCTTCGCGGGCACGACACCCGTTGCCACAAGGTCCAGGTAACCGTACTTGTAGTGGTCCGGTATCGCATCGGAGCCATGGCCAAGGATGATCGCCGGGGTTTCGAACTCGATCACCCGAACCCTGGTACTACCGATGTCAGGCACGGTGCCCTTCGCCACCGTGAGGCTCTTGGCACCGAGCATATGTAACGCAGTGGGGCGCTCCAGCGAGCGGCCCAGACCGGAACGCATCTCGCTGAACAACAGGGCGAGATGGCGTTGGGTGTGGGTCGGATATGGCTGCGCCGCTTGCGTGGGCCTGAGCCAGAGGGAATCGGCAGGTGCCGTGAGGGTAGCGAACTCCAGCGTTTCTTCGGTTTTTTTGGCATTTCCGGTTTTTTTCAGGCGAGCCTGCAAGGCTGCCACCGGCCAGGACTTCCCCGTTTCCAGCAGCTTTTCACCAGCGGCCATGACCGTGGCGAAGTTGCGGTTGGTGCGCGCCCAGTGCATCGCGGTGGTCTGGCTGACGCCGACGGCGCACGACCACAGGTCTTTCGCCTCCTTCGCCTCCAACGCCAGGTGATCCCAGCCAAAACCAGCAGGCAGGTTCCATTCGATGCTCGCCAGCAGCTTCGGTGCATTACCGGCGCCACGTTCCTCGTCCAGCTCCTCTGGCGGTACCAGGAAGACCGCGAGCACGGCACGCCTGTCGTTCACGGGGGTATGCAGCAAGGCGCACTGCCAGCCGGCAAGGTCCTTGACCAATGGCAGGCTCACCAGCTTCATCCTTTTACCCACGCTGACCGTCGGATCCAGTACGCGCCAATCCAGGGTCACCTCGCGGTGCTCCGAGGCGTCGAACTCCACCACCTTGATCAAACCGGCGTCCTGGCCAATGGTGAGCGTGGCCTGCGTTGCCGGAAACTGGATCCAGCAGTTGCCACTGAAGTCCGGGGAGCTTTGCTTCTTGATGGTGCTGACCAGCCAGTGCGGATGCAGGTAACGACGCAACCCGACGCTGAGGAAGTGCTCCTCAAGATCCAGTGTTTCCGGGGGAGAAGCGTCCTCCTTGCCGATCTTGAGGCTCACCGGGTCAAGCACCAGTGCGCTGTTGGGAAACGCCGGTGCCGCCACCGCGTCAGACTCGAAGGTCAGGCCGATCGGCCCCTCCACGGAGAGCAGCACGCCCTGCCCCGTGGCTTGGTCGAAGGGCTCGTAGGCAAGTCGCGGATCGCGGCCGATCTCTTTGCGTATATCCGCCGGGACCACCGATGCCTGGGCGTTTTCCTGGGTCGCGGGCAGTTCGTAACCGATACCGGAACGAATCTCGGCAATCACCCGATCGGCCAGGCCGCCGTAGTCGAACGGCCTCTCCTGCAGGATGGCCATCAGCGGCGGCGTGAGGCCCGCGCCCTCCTCCGGCGACTGGGTCAGGGGAATCAGCGCGCGCAGTTGCGGGCGGGTCAGTTCGATACGCGAGGCTTCGGCGAGCATGGCTACCCGCAGCCAGGACTTTTCCAGGGCGTCGGACCATGCCTGGCATTGCCCATCCGCGTCCCGCTCAAAGGCCGGGGTGTAGCGCGAATGCAGGGTGAAGCGATGACGGAAGACAGTGGCCGAGGGCTTTTCCCAGTGCGCGGTATGCAGCGTCGTGACAGCGGGGCCGGGAAGCAGGTTGACCGTCGAGGATTGGCCGTCCCGGTCACGTCCGGCAAAGGTCTGTTGCTCGAAGCGGGCCAGTTGGTCGTCAGCCTTGAGCTTGCGCGACGCGCAGCCGGGCGCTGTGAGGCTGGTGTCATCCGCCTTGGGATTGATCCAGGCGTAGATCGGCTTGCCGTCGAAGCGCCAGCGCTGGGTCAGCACGGTGACCGCGCCCAGTTGCCGCCAGCGCCATGCCTTGAGATCGGTGGCGTCGGTGTCGTCGGCCTTGAAGGTACCGCCGGCCTTGAGCGTATAGCTGCGTGCGCTGCCGACAGGCTCGTAGCTGATAAGGCCGAGGGCCAGGCTCGTCCATTCTTCGCGGCTGGCCAGCATTCCTTTTGCGTTGCCGGCTGGCACCGACAAGGGGCCTGGCATGCTTTCGACCAGCACCCGCGCCCCCTCGAACACCACAAGATCGCCATCCCTGCCAATGGACAGCGCCTCCAGGCGGCTGTCGATCACTGGCAATCCGACACTGAACAAAGTGGATCGCACTTGCGGCCTGGCCAACAATTGCACACAGGCACCGGCGGGCACCTGCAACAAGCTGTCGTTGAACAACAAGGCCAGGCCGGCATTCAGGTCGAAGCTGCTGACGCTTACGAGGTGTCGGCATTTCGGCTCCAGCAGCTTCAGGATTTCCTTGATGCGACCTTTGGCGAGCAGCTCGACCAGATTGCCGATGCTCTGGAGCATCTGGCCCAGCGATGGAATCGGAAGCTGGCGGACCTCCACGGGCTTGAGTTCGGCCTCCTGGCCTAGCAGCCTGGGATCCGCCAGCAACCCGTCCAGGACCACCACCTCCAGACGCAGGCTGCTCACGGCAGGATCAAGCAGCGCATCCAGCAACTTGCCAAGTTCCAGGTCGTGCGAGCGGTCGATGTTGGCGGCTTCGAGCAGGCATAGGAACGATTTGACCTGATCCTTGGTATTGTCCAAGCCATTGAACACTTCACCACGACGCGTCGGGTTGGCGATCCAGCGCACGAAATCGCTATAGGGCACCCGAGGGAAATTCACGCTCAGGCTCGTACCTTTGTCGAAGGGCGATCGCCAGCCGCCCTGGGCAACACCTGGAATGGACGCGCCTAGCAGCAGCAGGTTGTCGGCCTTCGGCCCCTGCCCTGCCGTCCGCTGCGCCGACGCGGCGGGATCGACTAAGCTGAGGCTAGCCGAAGCCGCAGCGTGCAGTTTCAGGCGCAGCCACAGCGAGTCGAGCCCTTTCGTTTTCGTGAAAGTGCCCTCATCTCTCGCGAATCCGACCTTGATTGCGTCGGCCTCCTGGCTAATCGAAACGCGTGTGCTGATCGATGTGCCGACGGCCAGTTCCTGTTTAAAGACGCACAACTGGGTTCCATACCACACCTCAATCTCCAGCTTGCCATCAACGGGCCCTGAATATCGAAGGTCCTCCAGGACGATGTCCCTGGAGACAGCGTCGTTACCCAGGTGCCATGCACCATTGCCATCCACCTGGCGGAACAGATCCAGCGGGAGCTTCGCGGCGCTGTGCAGGCCCAGCCGAGGATAGTCCGCCGACAATGGCTGCAGGCCAGGTGGCAGCAAGCCCAGGCGTTGGGTAGCGCCGCCGTCGCTGATGGTGGTACGCCCGATTGCCGTGCGGCGTGAATAAACCAGTTTCAGTGTGGGAGCACCATCGACCGAGATCGCCGCCTTCGGTACCCAGGGCTGGCTGCCTTGCAGGGCCGCCGGCAGACTGCCGCTACGCCCCACGACATGCGCGCAGATCTCATACCGCGCACCGTAGGCGAGTGTCGGCAAAGGCTGATAGCCGTCCTTCAGCGTACCCGGGTAGTCCGTGCCGAAGAACGCCTTGCCCAGGGGATCGGCGCCCGCGCCCGGCAGGCTTTGATCAAAAGCACTGCTGGCGAACGGCAACCCGTCATAGTGCAGGAACAAGGAGCGGCGGCCATCGTTGATGGTCGTGGGCAACGGTTGCACGGTGATTGCGTCTTCAAGCGCAGTAGGTGGTGGATTGGAAAGTGGGTGGAAGTCCGCAAGGTTGGCGTAGGCCCAGGGGCTGTAGGCCTTGTCATCGAAGGTTCGACGCAGAACCAGGGCCACCCCGGAGAACGCGGCGCTGAAAAGGTCCAGCTCCTCGTCGTCGGTCACTGGGTCGACGGTCAGCTGGATCGTCAACGGGCTGGGAGCGAGGTCTGGCAGGAAGCGGGAGGTCACTGGAACAAAGAGTTCACGCAGGACGTCTTCCTGCATGCGCTCGGCAGCCTTGGAAATTGCTATCTGAGCATCAGAGTCTTCGGCCATTTCGGCGGGGGCTTCGAGGTCGGCTGCGAAGAAATCCCGGATGGTCGGCAAGACAGGTACGCATCCAATCAGAGATCGAGCAGCTTCAGGCATCGCGTCGAGCGACTCAACGCCCAACCGGTATTTCCAGAAACCGAGCGTCTCGGTCGCCTCCTTCAACGACCGAGCATCCACTTTCAACTGGCGCAGTACCGTGTCACAAATCAGTTTGCCGACGGACTGACGGGCGGCATCGGCACCATTGAATCCTGTTCGCAGCAGGGCCTCAAAATCATCGAGGGCCAGGGCAAATGCCTGTCTGACATCGATCCGGCTGGCTTCATCCCTTCCCGCATTGACCGCGACATGAACTGTGTCGAGCGCCGCTTCTGGCAGCCGACGCAACAGTCGTAGCGCCGTCGCTTCGAAACCGTCTTCACTGAGTGACGCCTGCTGAAGTGAAACAAGCTCCGAACGGAACGTTTCGAGCGAAAGCTCCCCCAGGGTTTTCCAGCTTGCAAGAACCGGGTTGGCACTTGCCCGGAGCAATTTGTACAGCGGCGAATCCTGCCCGCCTGCGGGCCGGCAGATATCCAGCAGTATCTCGATGTAAGCCTTTTTGTCCGAATGGGCCAATGCGGACTGAATGCCATTGCGGATGGCATCACGCAGCAGGGAGCGAGGCAGCTCGGCAGACAGTCCGGCGTTATTCAAGCGTTCAATGAACAGATTCAGCACCGGGCCAAGCAAGGCGCCCTCTCGGGGGCTGCGCGCCGAATCACCAGCGTTGGGCATCATCAGCGACAGGACCAGGGTGTCCAGGCTGGTGGCCAGGGTCGATACGGCACGCCAGCCCTGGCGACGCAGCCGTTGCAAGAGCGAAGGTTCGTCCTTCCATTCGACCTCACTGACGGCGAACACCCCGGTGAACAGCGAACCGGCGCGTTGCTCGATCCTGGCCAGTGCCCGATACGATTCCTGCTCGCCATCGTTTTCCCCGAACTGGACGAAGCCTGATTGAGGATCGATCAGCATGTCGCCCCTCTCCGGGCGTCGGGCCCGGTTTGAGCGGCAGAGCTGCACCTTGTCTGATGTATAGGAAAACAGCACATCATCGGCATCGCTGACGTTATCGGTGTAGTCGACAGGAACAAGCTGGCCATCGATGAAGGGGAGGAACACGATGTCTTCCGGACCTTCGTAGTCCAGACGCAAGACATAGGCGAGTCCCAGGCTTTGCGGCACCGGGGCGACCCAACTGGCAGCGCCAACCAGCACGCCGCGAGCATCGAGAATCGCCGTGTTGTCGATGACCGTGCGCTCAACGCCAGACAAGGCCCAAAGACCGGCCGAGCGGCCATTCCTACTCGCCAGAGCGTGAGTCCCCAGCCAATCACCGAACTCATCGAGGAGCGAGGTGCTCACGACGGTGGGCTTGGGCGGAACAACATCCTGGACGAACAGCGGCGGCTGGCCGTCCTTTACGCTAAAGGCACGGAACTGCAACGCTCCGGTTTTCAGCAAGTCGAAGAAGTTCTTGTAGGCTTGCCTGGCTTCTACTTCTGTCGCCTCCTCGACCTGGAAAGCCAACCGCACCGAAAACCCCCGCTGCCCTTTGCCCTGGAACCCCTGGAGTTCTTCCTCGTTCATGCAGATGATGGTCCGCTTCATGCTCCCTACCTCCCCTGTCCTTCGATCAGCTTCCTGGCCTTTTCAAGGCTCTCGGACCGCACCTGGCTTTCGCTTTCGCTCGTAACTTCCTTGCGTCCCCCCGTCATCCGATAGCGCACCTGCCCCCCGGCGCTCACCGTGAAGAACCGCGAAATCCGAATGCTGACCCGGAAGCTTCCGGTGGCATCGATATCGCCGTTGTCCTGGTAACTCAGGCGCAAGGTCACCGACAGGTAGGCGCTGGCGATCCGCAGCACATCGACCACGCCGGTGATGACCACCACCATCGACACCGTCAGCCCGCCTCCCGGCCGGCCGATCAGCTTGCGGTAGGTCAGCGCGACGTTGAGCGAGATCGCCACCGTCCCCGACACCCCGCAGAACGAGAACCCCAGCGAACCCGAACCGCCCGCCGCCGCGTCCACCACCACCGCCAGTTCGTTGTTGAACGGCCGGTAGTTGAGGTCGACGGTGAGCCAGCCGCTGCCGCCGACGATAAACACCGAGAACAGGAACGGCAGGTTGGCACGGGCCAGGGCGAAGCTGTTGCTGATGAGGAAGTCGGGATAGGCCAGCAGACGGAAGGCGTTGCTGATCTGGATGTTCTGCACGCCGCTGGTGCCGAACATCATGCCCATGGGCGGCAGCGCGAACAGATGCTCGACCCCGATGGGGATGCCGTTGTCCTTGATGATCTTCAACCCGCCGATCTCGTCGCCGAAGATCGACTGGAAGGTGTTCTGGATGAACTGGAAGCTGGGGTTGAGACGGATCTTGCGCGGATCGAAGTCGACCTTGAGGCCGCTGTTGCGATCGAACCGCACGGCCACCTGGCTCAGGGTGACCATGGATGTTCCCGCAACCACCGCATCGAAGTCGGTCAGCAGCGTCGCCGTGCCGGTCTGCGCCACCTCGGCGCTGTCCTTCGACGCGTCCAGGCGCACCACCGCCGTGATCCTCGCGTTCATCAAGTCCAGGGTCACCGGCCCGACACTGAACAGCGAGCGACGCTCGGGCAATGGCAGGTCGACATCGACCTGGACCCAGGCCCGCAGGTTCTTCTTGTCGAACTCGTGGGTGACGCGGATCGCGTCCTTGGCGGCGGCTGGCAGCTTGTAGCCGGGCAGCAGCTTGCGCAGGTCGAGGCCGGCGAGGTTCTGCAGGATCTTGCCGATGTCCTGCTGCGACAGGTCGCCGGGAATCAGCCGGTCGGCGAGCCCGTTGATGTCCATGTCCAGGCCCAGCGCCTTGAGGTCGTCCCCCAGGCGACCGAACCAGGCCTGGATCGGCGCCATGTCCACCCGATCCTCGGCCCAGCCGAAGAAGTACGGCGAGGTCAGGCGCGAGAAGTCCAGGTTCGGCAGGTCCGGCGTGGAGCCGAAGGCGGCCATGGCCCGCAGGATATTGTTGGGGGCTGCCAGCAGGCCGCCTTCGCCGATGCGGCCGACGGCGTCGACCACGCGTTCGCCATAGCCTTCGACCAGGTTGCGGGTGGTGGCGAGGTCGTTGCAGAAATTGCGCACGTCCTGCTCGAAGGACTTCAGCTTCGGCAACAGTTCCTTGTAGCGCTGTGCGTCACCCAGCCAGGTGTCGAGTTCGGCGAGCACCTCCGTCTGGTACTTGTCCAGGCGGTCATTGAGCGGCTTCAGCATGGCCTCGGCGTTCCGCATCAATTCATTGCGCAATCCTCCGAGCCCGCCGGAAACGGCTCGGCAGGTTTTCCCGATCTCGTCGTTGAGTCCGCTCAGCAGCGTCGCGCCAGCGTCCAGCCCACTGATCAGCTCATCGGTGCACGCATTGATCAGGTCGATGACCGCTTGACGGCGTCTTTCCACGGCCTGCCCGGTGTCGAACACCACCGTTCCCACCCGCTCTACCGCCAGGCGCAGTGCCGGCAGGTTGCACAGGCTTTCCACCAACTGCTGGACCACCTTATCACCGGCCAGCATGCCCTCCACAGTCTTGACCTTGCCAAGGGTGTCATCGATCACTTCATCGAGCGCTTCATGCAGCGGTGTGCTCTGCTGCTCAAGCCATTTTTCGGCGGCATCCAGGGCCGCTCTGGCTTGTTCGAACAGGTAGCCAGCCCACAGCTCTGGCTGAGGGAGCACCTTGAGCAGCTTCTCGATCTCGTCTGTAACGGGCACCGACAGGGAAGCAAGCGACGCGTTGAATGCCTGGAGCAGTTCTTCCTCCAGGTCGGCGACTTCTGCCTTCAGATAAGCGCCCAACGCCTCGGTGTTTTCTTCCAGAGTGTCATGGGTGGTTTTCAGAAGAGCGGCCAGTTGGCCCAACTGTTCCAGCAGACGTTGGCCCGAAGCTGCGCCCTTGTCGAATTGCACCCTTGCCTTGATCAGGGCATCACCCATCGACTCCAGCGTGCTGCGTATCTTCTTGATTACTTCGCTGCGCTCAGGTTTGTCGATCTTCTTCAGAACGGCCTCGACCTTGCTCAGGTAATCCTGCACCGCAGCCTCGCAAGGCAACGCTTTGTCCATGCTTGCCAGAACCCGGTCCAGGAGTTGCAACTGCGTTGCCCCCTTCAACGCCTGTTCGATGGCCCAGGCAGCGACTGTACCGATACCCTGGGTCAGATCGTCGATCTCCACGGACAGACGCTGACGGGCACTGCGCACTTGCCCCGCTACGGCCTGACTAAGGCGTGCCAGGGCGTGTTCAATCTGTTGCTGCAGGTCTTGCACCCGACTGGCAGACCACGGTTTGGTGTGATCGACCAGCTTCTCCATGGCGTCCAGTTCGGCACGCGCCCGGGCAATCACGTCATGGGCCGCCGCGACCGCCCCGTCGGCCGTCAGGCGGGTGATTTCGATGCCCCGCCGCAACTTGCCCAGTTCTGCCGAAGTCGACTCGAACAGGGGCAACAGCAATTTGTGCAATTGGCTCGACAGGTAGGTCTTGAAATCGTCGGCCTGGCCGAATTGGGCTGGGAGCGGTGTCGACAGCGTACGGATCGTGTCCTGCCGCCAGGCATCCAGTTCTTGCACCATGGCCATGCGCCTGGCGACGATGGCACTACCAAGGTTCTTCTGCAGCGCCTCGCATGACGCAGGCAACGTCGCGATTCGCTTGTCGAAGTCGTCGAGCTGAGTCTCCAGCGGTTTTAGAAAGCTATTGCAGCTCTCTGCCAGCGCCTCGGCATGTCCCTGGATACCCGCGTCGGCGATGAGCTTCGACCTTTGCGCCTTACCCAATGCACCAAGGCGTGCCTTCACATCCGCAAGTTCATCTGCATTGACAGGCAGCGTGGTCGGCAGCGTGATGACACTCGCCAGACCGCTCGTCAACGCCTCCAGTGGCCCCGAAACCACGGTGCCCGTGCTGAGGAAACCATCGAACAATGGGGTCGGCCGCTCGGTCTTTACCAGGGCGGCAGGTAGCATATCCACCAGATTCAGTGCCGAATCGGCATCCAGCTTCTTCGGCGGATCCTGCCGCCCCGCACGCATGAAGGTCAGCGTTTCCAATCCCACGTACACCGGCTTGTCGGCCCTCCCGGCATTGACCCGTGTGCGTTGCGCCGCCGGCGCCAGACGCCAGGTGAACCGGGCGAAGCCTGGAGGCACCGTGGCAGTCGTCGCCGAGTCTTTCGTATGTTTGGGCGGTGGCAGGTCGGTGTAGTCGATGTCCCGTCGTACGCTCCAGGCATTGGTGTCGTCGGTCTGCTCCAGGCTGGTGTCGGCGAAGAAGTACAGGTTGTCGGGATCGAGGCATCCCTGGGCCACCAATGGGTCGTCGCCGTCGCCCTCGGCGGATGTGACGAAGGCAACGTCCGGCATCCCGTAGACCTGCGGCCGCTGCCGGGCGGCATGGCGGTTCCACAGGGGGATGCTCCAGCCCACGGTGCCGATGTCCTCCGCCCAGAAGCTGTCTACCGGGATGATCCGCTTGTTGAAGCGCAAGGCGCGCAGGAAGCAACTGGTATGCACCGGCGCCGTGGGCATGTCCGGGTAGTGCCGTTCCGGTTCGAGGATCTCGATGTATTCGCTGACCTTGCGCAGCACCGGGCGGCGGGTCCGGGTGCCCAGGCCGCCTTCCGGGGTGAACTGCGCCGACGGATTGACCGTGCGCTCGTACACCACCACATGCTTGGCGCGGTGCCAGAACGCTCCGATGCGGCCCAGTACCTCGACTTTCTGGCGCTGGACGAAGCCGCCGCGGGTCTCGCTGATGATCGATACCCGGTTGTTGTTGAACTTCACCGTCTGGTCGGCATCGCCGCCCAGCGGCGACAAGGCGATGTTCTCGATCGAACCGCCGCTGGCCCGCGGCTGGGCCAGGACCATGCGCAGCACGTTGGCCGACTCGATCGGCCACAAGGCGCCCCCGGACAGGCCCGCCGGGTGCAGGCGCGGGGACAGGCCGGGCACCTCCTGGGTTGGCAGTCCTGGTTCCTTGCCCTTCTCGACAGGCGCTTCCAGCGCCGCCACCGCCGGCCGGTGCAGCGCCGTGGAGCGCAAGGCGAAACGTGCACCATCACTGAAACGCACCGGGGCGAACTGCATCCGCTGCGAGGGATCGTCCGCCCACAATTCGAGGCGCTGCGGACGGGTCAGCATGGCCTGGTGCAGCTTGTTCCAGCGCTCTTCCTTGCGGTCCTCGTCCGGCGGCACGGGACGCCCGGTCAGCGCCTCGATTTCGGCGACGCGGGTGCGTCGGGCGGTACCTTGCTCCAGCTTCGGGGTCACGCCAAAGGACAGGCCATAGACGAACTCGCCACTGAGCGAGTCCAGCGCGCACCCCAGGCCCAGCTCGCCACGCTGGCGGAACAGATCGCCAGCGGCCCATTCCGGAAGCACGTAGTTGCGCTCGACATCGGAGGGCTGGACCCACAGGTGGGCGGCGGGCGTCAGGCGAAACTCGACGGCGCGGCGGTAGGACGGGTTGGTCTCCTGGTCCCAGTGCGTATCGATCGGGCGGACGAACCCCTCGGCCCGGTACTCTTTCTCGACGTCGGCGTCCTGCAATTCGAGCCGCCGCGGCTTGTCCATGCTTTCGCCAATCACCTGCGCTGGCAGCACATAGTGATACAGCCCGCTGGTTTGCTTGAACTTCCAGCCACGCTCGTCGCTGTCGTAGCTGGCGATGATTGCATCGGACTCGCTGCCGAGCATGTCCAGCGGGGTGGAGTAGAAACGCTGGAAGGTGAAGGGTTGCTCGCCGATCAGCAGGCTCTTCTGGGTATCCGCGCTGCTCTGGACGTCTTCCTCCAGCGTGGCCAGCAAGCGCCATTGACGATCGTCACGGACCTCCTCGGTGCACTTGAGCCAGTACTGGCCGGTGCCCCCTGTCGTCTCCGGCTCCTGGTACAGCAAGGGTTGCGCGCGACCAGTGCGGTCGCCGCGCAGGACGTCCACCGCCACGGGGGCTACACTGGTCACAGACAGATCCAGCCCCACCGTGATACCAAGCATCGCCGAGGTGCCGAGGACGCCTGGGTCACCCCGCAGGCGCAGATGAATCCATGCCGAATTGACGAAAACGGGGTTGCCGTGCGTCAGCTCCAGGCCGCCCAGTTGGGCGCTGACGGGTAACTTGCCGGCAGGTTTGTCGGTCTGGACCAGGCTCAGGCGTATGCCCTGGAGTACCTTTTGCTTATCTTCTGCCTGGTGGACCAGATAGCATCCCGCAGGCGTCGGCTGCCGATGCAGCGAGGGCCAGCTGACCTGCAAGGGGATGCGCGCCTGCTTCGCGGCCTGTACACGGTCATTGAAGATGCTCGTATCGTCAGGATTCGCCAGCATCGCCGACCAGGTCCACGCCTTGCCGTCGAGCTCCAGCCTGCCGGCGCAAAGCGATCCATTGCGCCGGCCCGCGAACAGCCCGAAATGTATTGCCGCACTGCCTGCCTCGGTTGCGACAGAGAAGCTGGGCAGACTCGACTGGGGCTGGTCCGGCGCCAGTTGGTGCAACGCCAAGCGTGCACTGTCCATGGAGGCACCGGCTGCCCGGACCAGTGTCAGCAGATCGGCACCCTTCCCGTTCGGGTCGAAGCTGGCGCCGGACTGCGCGAGTTTGTTGCCGGTGTAGGTGGTGATGCCGCCAATGGTGACCTGCAGCGAGGTAGCGTGCTGATCGCTCCAGACGTCGCTGACCACTCCGCTCAGCACCGCAGTGATATGCAACTGTTCGGCAAACGTGAGCCAGATGCCGTCCATGCCGGCCGCGCGCAATTGGATACTTTTGTTCGCTACCACGCGAATGTCCGACGAGTCGGCAGAGCCCGATGAGACGGTGGTAGCATTCAGGGCAAAGCGCTGTTCGATACGAAAGCCGGGGCCATCCTTCTCGCTGGAGGCAGCGAAGGTGACACTGGGCGCCGGCAACAGGATGTTCACCCGGTCGAGCAGAACCTCGAATGAATCCGGCTTGGCGGTTTGTGTGCGAAAACCCAGCGTCGGCAGCAGATCACCCAGAATCGACTCGCGCGTGGCCCAGAAACCTGCCGTGTCGAGCTTCACGCACCTGCCAGCGTTATCGCTCCAGGGGTACCGGGCGAAGCCGAAGCGGCCAACGGCCTTCATCGAAGGTGCCTGCAGCTTGCTGAAATCGATGTTGCCGGTCGAGCGGTCCTGTCGACCGAACACCATATTGTCCAGGGACAGGGGTTGTGCAGTTGCGGTGAACTGAGAGGTGGCGCGCCGCGCGGGATACAACGCCGAGAACGCGACAAACGCCCGCTTTGCCTTGAACTGCTCTGCATCCAGCGACGCCAGTAGCGGCAGCGCCAAATCGAAGCGAAGCAGTGTGTCCTGGTCCTGCCCCACCAGGACCCGGCTGGCGTATTGCCCTGCCCCGGCTTTCGGAAAATGCTCGCGAACCACAGGGACTCTCAAGTCCAGTTCCTGGTGGAAGCCTCCATTACTGTCCTTGCTCACCGCATACTGCTCGAACACCTGCACGCCTTCGAACGCCAGCACCACGCCTCGCTTGTCGAAGCGCCAGGTGAGGATCCTGTTGGCGGCGCCCGAAAGCTTCTTCCCGGCATCTTCCTGCTGGTCTGGCACGGTCGGGATCCCGGCCAGCGGATCGCTGAGCTCCAGCTGCGGACTCCATTCTTTCCTGGGCACCCAGCGCGCGCACCCCACCATTTCCTTCTTCGCTGCATCAAGCAGGTAATGGATCTCGACCACACCTTCGACGGTCCGCTCGGGCGTGGCCGACTTCAGCGGCGGCCATGCAAATTTACCGAAACAACGAAATGCCAGAAATCGGTCAGCCATCGTCCACCTCCCTGTGAGATCGGAAGTTGCAATTCATCGCCTTATCTGGATGCGCCAACCGACTGCCAAGAGCAGACGCTGCATTAATAGCAATATGCTAGTCGTCGTTTTCCCTTGTGCTACTCGAGCAAACTGTTTTTTTCTGGCTACCGTTGCTGAAGTACAACTTGAAAGGAACATCGCCATGGCCAACAACGTCTCTGTCAAACTAACCATCGGTATTCCCAGCGAAGCAGTCTATTACCTTACTTACACCTACAACGGCGGCACCAAGTGCAGCCCGAGTGCGACACTGGACCTCGACCAGACGGGCGCGGCGTCGTTGAAACTGCCCGCGCTGGCATGGGGCACCACCCGTGAATACGCCAACGCCGATGCCTCGGCCATCCCCGGCAAGCCGGACTGGTTCCGCGCCCTGCGCCCAGGCGCGCAACCCACCGGCACGGCCACCCTGGCGCGCACGACGGACAATCTCAACGTGGTGTGGACAGCCATGGAAGGTGCCAGCCATGCCATGAAATTCACCGTGGACGGCGGCAACCCGATGATGACCTTCGCCCCGCACATCGATGCCACGATCACCGTGGGCCTGCGCAAGGTCGCCGGTGGCATACAGTTCCGTGTCGATGGCATGCATGACGGTTTTCCCAACTACACCCTGCAGATCAATAACAAGACGGTCTACGAGTGGGATGCGGTAAAACAAGGCGAAGATCCATCCGCCCTGGCAGGGACCGGCGATCAGGATATAAAGATTTCCTGGACATCGCTGTAGACACCAACGTGTACGTGTTGACTTGTTTGTACAGGTTTGTACCTCGCAATAGTCGGGGTGCAAACTAATTTCGATTGGAACTTCAATTGCGGTTTTATTTCACTGCCGTGCAATTTCAACTCGCTACCTGTCCTTGAGTGCGCCCTCGCGACCATCAATCCGAAAAGGCCAGACAATCGCGGCCTGTTCAAGGCTTTGCCCACTCCCCTCCTGTTCTTTACTCACCCCTTACCAAAGGCTGACAGAGCGCTCTGTCCTGGACTGCTAACCTTGGCAAATTAATTACCTAGCTAAGTATCTAATTGCCATCACTGCTCCCTTACCTCATGACTACTGATAGATGCCATCCTTGGAAAACCCGGGCCCGCCAACTTGATGCCTACCGCTGGGCATTGCTGCGGGAAAAACATGGGCTGATCGGTTCGACCGTCCGGGTCGTGCGCGACACCTCCTTCGATCTCATGCTTGGCGTTGGCGCCCGTCTGCGGGCCCGCCGGGCCACTAGCAGTCCCGCCGAACGCATCCTGGTCCTGCATGGTTCACCAAGACTGCTCGCCCAGCGGCGCAAGACCGGGCTGGTCGATTCGCTTCGCCGTCTGGGGCATCAGGTCGTCGAAGCCGCTATCGAACCACTGGGTGTCGCGGTCCGCCGCAATTACCTCTACCGTCCTGCCGCCAGGGTACCCCTGCGCTACTACGCCCACGCCGCCTACGCCGAGTGGCTGGCCCGCCAGCACAATCCGGGACTGATCCTGAACGAACGGCATGGCAGCCTGGTCATCCCCTTCCTGCGCCTGGCGCTCAATGCCCAGGGCAAATCCCTGGCGCAGTTGTCCCATGCCACCTCGGTTGACCCTTCACGGCGCCTGAGCATGACCGACTACGACTACTACTTTCTCTTCGGCCAGAGTTCGTTGGAGGCCTTGCGTCGCCGGGCGCTACGCTTCGGCTCGACCCAGACGGTCCTCACCGGCTCCTATCTGGTCGACCAGCAGTACGCACTGCCCGCAGCGAAAAACGAACTGCGCATCCTGGTCCTGGGCGTCGGCCCGGACAAAGAAGCCCGCGCCGGCTATCAACGCACCTACGCCCTGATTCGCGAGTGGGCTGCCCGGCACCCGCAGGTGCCGGTCACCTTCAAGGCCCACCCGCGTAGCCATATGGCTTTTTGGCAAGAAGCCGCAGCCAGCCATCCGAACATTCATCTGGAGATGCCGGATGCCTCGTTGGCCAGTGCGCTGCAGCAGAGCTCGGTGGTGCTCAACATCATGTCGAATGCCGCTCTGGAGGCGACTCTGGCGAATCGTCCAGTGGTGTATGTCAATGCCAGCGACGATCCCGACATTCTCGAACAGGCACGCTTCTTCGGTGCCTGCGTCACCGATCCGGACATGCTGCAAGCGCGTCTCGACTGGCTGTCGCGCAACTACCAGGTGGCCGTGAACAACGCCCGGGCCTTCGCCGATTACCACCTGGCCCATGGTATTCAGGGCCAGAGCAAGACCGCTGAAGCCATCGACCGCCTCGTTCGTCACCAACCCCTGGCGGCCGTCGAGCTGGCGGGAACGATCGGCTGATTCGCACCTGCCTGGCAGCTTCGCCCCCATCGGAAATACTCATGATCGCGAAAAAAATCCACTATTGCTGGTTCGGCGGCAAGCCGATGCCATTGCTGGCCCGCCGCTGCCTGGCGTCCTGGGCCTGGCACCTGCCGGACTACGAACTGGTGCGCTGGGACGAGTCCAATGTCGATGTCTATGCGCACACGTTCACCGCCGCTGCACACAACGCCGGTCGCTACGCCTTCGTCGCCGACTACGTGCGCATGCAGGTGCTTGCTCGGGAGGGCGGGATCTACCTGGACACCGATGTCGAGGTGCTCGCCCCGTTCGACCACCTGCTCGACAACGATTTCTTCATTGGTCTGGAGTGGGACGACCGCGTCGGCACCTCGGTGATCGGTGCAACACCCGGTCACTGGCTGCCCAAGGCCATGCTCGCCTGGTACAACCGTGTGCGCTTCGATACCGCGCGCCTGCCTGAGCTGGTGAACGTCAATGAAGTCAGCCGTCTGCTCAGCGTCAAGGGTTTCGGCGCATCCCCCCAGGAGCAACTGATCGGCTGGGACCGTGTCTTTCCCGTCGGTGTGTTCGCCGACCCGCACCGCCAGGCGGCTGCCGGCGTGCATCCGGTCGCACGGCACCTCTATGCGGGAAGCTGGCGCAACCGCAACCACAAGGGCGTGCTCAGCCGAACCTGGCGCGCGCTGCGCAAGGCGCCTGGCAACGCCGGACACTGCGTACAACTGTGCCGCTACAGCGTCGCGCAGCAGTGGCGCCAGGCATGGGCCACCACCACAGACAAAGAGACAGGACAATGAAAGCAGTGTTTGCAGCGGGTAGCGCAAACGTCGGCGACGAGCTCAACGAATGGATCTGGCCGGCCCTGCTGGGGGATATCCAGCGGGACAAGGTCGCGATGCTCGGCATTGGCACCTTGCTCAACACGCATTTCTGCCGCCGCCTCGAGGACGCCGAGCAGATCATGGTCCTGGGCACCGGAGCCGGCTATGGCACGCCTCCCGTGCTCGACCGGCGCTGGCGCGTCCATGCCGTACGCGGCTTGCGTACGGCACGGGCGCTGGGGCTGGATGCGGACCGTGCGGTAGCGGATGCCGCCTATCTCTTGGCCAGCCTTGACTGGCGTGGCGCGGCCCAGACACATGGCGAAGTGGTGGTGGTACCGCACCATCGTTCCCTGCGGTACCTGGATTGGCAAGGCGTGTGCGAGCGGGCCGGTGTGCGTTTGCTGTCGCCGTTGCTGCCGGCGGCTGAGTTCATGCAGGCCCTGGCCGGCGCGCGGTTGGTGCTGAGCGAAGCCATGCATGGGGCGATCCTGGCGGATATCGTCCGGGTGCCTTGGCAAGGCTTTGGTTTCGGCGGCCAGTTCAACACCGAAAAATGGCTGGACTGGGCAGAAATGTTCGGCCTCGAGCTGGATCTCCGCCAGTTGCCGGGTTTCTACGACCCGGCCCGCTTCAGCGAAGGTCGGCCCCTGCGTTACCACCTGGGCAAGGTGATCAAGGTGCAGGCCTGCCGGCTCGGACTGGGTCGTCGCAAATGGCAGCGCATGACCCTGCCGTCGTTCCGGGTGGACAAAGCGCAGGCCAGGTTGACCCGGCAATTACAGGAAATGGCCACATTGCCAGGCATGCTCAGTGCAAACGTCATCCTGCAGCAGCGGGTCGCGCAGCTCTACGAGCGGGTCGATCAGTTGCGCGCTGAGCTGCAAGCAGGTGTAGGGCCTCGGTTGCTGGGTGATGGTGTGGCCTTCCTGCGGGCCCGTTAAGCCAGATCCGAGAAAACTTTTGTTAAACAGTTCCTTGGCATTTCATCGGAGATCGCGACAACACACTGGCGAGCACACCAACGCTGTCTACTCTCTGGCGCGCTGAAGCTATCCGGTCCTCATGGAGTCGAGGACCGCCCCCATTGCCCTGACCGAGTATTCACGCCAAGGAGGCATGTGTGCGCTTGCACCCATCTTCGGTTCTTCTGCTGCTCTGCTGGGCAGTCCTCAGTGCCGTCTCGATCTGGTCCCGCCCGCTGTTGCCGATCGATGAAACCCGCTATGCCAATGTCGCCTGGGAGATGTATTCCAGCGGCGACTGGCTGGTGCCTCGGGTGCATGGCGAACCCTACAGCCACAAGCCGCCCCTTCTGTTCTGGCTGATCAGCCTCGGTTGGACCCTGCTGGGTGAATACCCCTGGGTCGCCAGGCTGGTCGGTGCGCTCATCGTTCTTGCCGACCTGTTTCTCCTCGCGGCTGTCGCCCGCCGGCTCTGGCCCGACGATGCACGCACCGCAACCCTGGCGCCATGGGTGTTCTATTCGAGCCTGGCAGTGGCCCTGTTCAGCACCACGCTGATGTTCGACCTGCTGATGACAAGTGCGGTGCTGCTCGCCGTGCTGGGCCTGCTTGAAAGCCGCGAGCGCCGGCGCGGCTGGCTGCTTTTCGCCCTTGGCATGGGTCTTGGTCTGCTGGCCAAGGGGCCGGCGGTGTTTCTCTACCTGCTCCCGGTCGCCCTCGCCGCCCCTTGGTGGCGAGCCTCCAGGGCGGGCAACGGGTACGGATACCTGTTCGTGAGCCTGCTGCTGGGCGTCGCCCTGGCCCTGTGCTGGGCGATCCCCGCAGTGCTGCGTGGCGGCGAGACGTACCGCGACATGCTGCTTTGGGGCCAGACCGCCGGACGCATGACCAGCGCCTTCGCCCACGACAGGCCGTGGTGGTGGTACCTGCCGTTGCTGCCGCTGTTGCTGTTGCCCTGGACGCTGTGGCCGGCGCTCTGGCGGGCCCTATACGGCCTGTTGCGCCAGGCCGCAGGCGCGGAACGCTTCTGTCTGGTCTGGCTGGGGGCTGGTCTGCTGGGCTTTTCCCTGGTCAGCGGCAAGCAGGTGCATTACCTGCTGCCGCTGTTGCCCGCCTGGGCCCTGCTTGCGTCCCGGGCGATCGGCCAGTTGCCCGTGGCCCGTCCGGGGCGTGCCACGTGTGCATTGCTGGCACTGCCGTGGCTGCTGACAGGCCTGGTACTGGCCATCTGGCCGTTGCTTGGCGACAGGCCCCAGATCCCGGGATGGCTGCAACAACTTTCGCCATGGGCGGGCGGCGCGCTGGTGCTGCTGGTACTGATCTGGATCGTGCCGGTGCGCCGCTCATCCACGGCACTGGGGCTCGCGACCTTGCCACTGGCGTTCCTCATGCTGTTGCACATCGTCGTGCTCAGACCCATCGCGCCGGGCTTCGCCTTGCGCCCGCTGCATCACACACTCACCGAAGCCCAGCTCGATGGCCGGCCCGTCGCCCTGGCCGCGCATTTCCGCGACCAGTACCCCTTCTCCCTGCCCTTGGCACGACCTGTAACGTTGCTTGGTGAGGGCGAGGAAATCACTTGGGCACAACGCCATCCCGAAGGACTGGTGGTCATCAACCACAAACGCCTGGACAGCGCCCAGAAACAGGCCGCCCAGGGCTATCAGGCCATGCGCTCCGGCTACAGCGTGATCTGGTTGGCCAGTGCGTTGCAGGACCGCCCCGGACTGCTGCTGGGCGAGCTGCCCGTGGAGGCTTCGAGTGCCCCTGAATGAAAGCTCGGGCGTGCCGCAGACATGTAACAAACCTTAAACAAAACCGTGACATTTTCTCTGCTTGCTCACCACGGATCGGTGAACAAGCACGCCGTTCGCGGCTTCGACTATTTTCCGGTTCTGAGATGGAGCAAAGGGATGAAGGTGACGGTTTTCGGTACCGGCTACGTGGGACTGACCCAGGCGGCCTGCCTGGCCCAGATGGGACACTCGGTGTTGTGCATGGACGTCGACGCCGAACGGGTCGCCGCCTTGAACCAGGGGCATTGCCCCCTTTTCGAACCAGGACTGACCACATTACTGGAGCAGAATCTGGCGGCTGGGCGGCTGCAATTCACCACCGATGCGGCCCTGGCCAGCCACTACGCCAGGCTGCTGTTCATCGCCGTGGGTACGCCGCCACAGCCTGATGGCAGTGCCGACCTGAGTCAGGTCTTCGCCGTGGTCGACAGCATTCTCGAACACAGCGACGCGCCCAAGGTGATCGTCAACAAGTCCACCTCGCCGGTGGGTACGGTCGACCGGATCCGCGCACGGATCGCCCAGGCGGTGGCGAACGCCGACGACTATGGGGTGATCAGCAACCCGGAGTTCCTCAAGGAAGGCTCGGCGGTCGACGACTGCATGCGCCCTGAGCGCATCATCATCGGTGGCGCCAGCCCGGCCGAAGCGGATCTGCTGCGCGAGCTCTACCTGCCGTTCAGCCGCAACCGGGAAAAACTCATGGTCATGGACGCACGCAGTGCAGAACTGACCAAGTACGCCGCCAACTGCATGCTGGCGACGAAGATTTCCTTCATCAACGAGATCGCCAACCTCGCCGAACACCTTGGGGCCGATATCGAGATGGTTCGCCGCGGTATCGGCTCGGACCCGCGCATTGGCTACGACTTCATCTATGCCGGCTGCGGCTTTGGTGGCTCCTGCTTCCCCAAGGACCTGCAGGCACTGCGCAAGTCCGCCGAAGCCGAAGGCTTCGATGCACGCCTGCTGAGTGCGGTGGAGTCGGTGAACGACCAGCAGAAGCATCGCCTTTTCGGCAAGATCCAGCGGCACTACCCCACGGGGCTGCGTGGCAAGGTCTTCGCACTTTGGGGATTGTCATTCAAACCCAACACCAACGATATCCGCGAAGCCTCCAGCCGCGTGCTTCTCGAAGCGCTGTGGACGGCCGGAGCGCGGGTGCAGGCCCATGACCCCAAGGCCATGGAGGATATCCAGCGTCACTACGGCCAACGTGCCGACCTGCACCTGGTGCCGAGCAAGGAAGAAGCGTTGCAAGGCGCCGACGCGCTGATCATCGTCACCGAATGGCAGGACTACCGCGTGCTCAACCTTGACCAGGTACCGCGCTTGCTGGCGGACCGGGTGGTGTTCGATGGGCGCAACCTGTTCGAGCCCGAGCACATGGCCGCCGCCGGCCTGACGTACTACGGGATCGGCCGTGGCCAGGTGCAGCCGCCATGCCCGTGCTGATCACCGGCGCCGCCGGCTTCATCGGCTTCCACCTGGCTCGCCGCCTGTGTCAAGAAGGGATCGAGGTGGTCGGTATCGACAACCTCAATCCCTACTACAGCGTCGAACTCAAGCAGGCCCGCCTGCACCAGTTGCAGCAGTGGCCGAACTTTCGTTTCCAGCATCTGGATATCGCTGATGCCGACGCACTCCTGAGCCTGTTCGCCGCACACGATTTCAGCGAAGTGATCCACCTGGCGGCCCAGGCCGGGGTGCGTTATTCCCTGGAGAATCCTGGCGTCTACGGCCAGGCCAATCTGGTCGGTTTCCTCAACATCCTCGAGGCCTGCCGCCAGTGCCGCCCCGCCCACCTGATCTATGCTTCGAGCAGTTCGGTCTACGGCGCCAACGCCAAGCTGCCGTTCAGCATCGAGGATCCGGTCGAGCAGCCCGTTTCCTTATATGCCGCGAGCAAGCGCGCCAACGAGCTGATGGCCCACAGCTACGCGCACCTGTACCAGCTTCCGGTCACGGGGCTGCGCTTCTTCACCGTCTATGGCCCCTGGGGGCGTCCGGACATGGCGCTGTTCAAATTCACCCGGGCAATGCTCGAAGGCCAGCCTATCGAGGTTTACAACCACGGTCTGATGGGCCGCGACTTCACCTATATCGACGACATCGTCGAGAGCATCCACCGCCTGCGCGGCAAACCACCCCGGCTCGCCGAGGGGCAACCGCCCTGCCAACTGTTCAACATCGGCCGTGGCCAACCGGTGCGCCTGCTGCATTTCGTCGAGTGCCTTGAAGACGCCCTGGGCATTCAGGCGCAACGCCAGTACCTGCCTCTGCAGGCGGGCGATGTGCTGGAAACCTGGGCCGACATTTCTGCGTTGCAGCACTGGATCGACTACACGCCAAGTGTCTCGATCGAACAGGGTGTACGCCATTTCGTTGACTGGTACCGGGATTTCTACCGGGTCTGAACCAGCCACCACAACAAGAATCCAGGTAGGACCATGAACCACCCGATCGATGTTTCCGTACTGATCCCGGCCAAGAACGAGGCCGACAACCTGCCGTCGCTGCTCAGCGAAATCCGCGTCGCGCTGGCTGCAGAAAACTATGAAGTGCTGGTGGTCGACGACGGCAGCACCGACCAGACCCTGGCTGTGTTGCAACGCCTGCGCGCCGAAGGCTTCAGCCAGTTGCGCATCCTTCACCACGAACGCTCCCTGGGCCAGAGCACCTCGGTGTGGCATGCCGCTCAGGCTGCGCGCGGGCGCTGGCTGGCGACCCTGGACGGCGACGGGCAGAACGATCCGGCCGACATTCCCGGCATGCTCGAGCTGGTGCGCAATGCGCAAGGTATCCAACTGGTGGCCGGCCATCGCATCAATCGCCGCGACACCGCCAGCAAGCGCTGGGCCTCGCGCTTCGCCAACGGCCTGCGCAGCCGCCTGCTCAAGGACGCCACCCCGGACACCGGCTGCGGCCTGAAGCTGGTGGAACGCGCAGCCTTCCTGCACTTGCCCTACTTCGACCACATGCACCGCTTTATCCCGGCGCTGATCCTGCGCCACAACGGTCGCATGCTGGTCCACCCGGTCAACCATCGTCCACGCCATGCCGGTACCTCCAAGTACGGCAACCTCGACCGCGCCCTGGTTGGCATCCTCGACCTGTTCGGCGTCTGGTGGCTGATCCGCCGCACCCGTCTCGACACCCGCCCGCAGGAGCTCGAAGGATGACCCGGGAAACCTTCTGGTTGATCATCGGCTTTGCCGGACAAACCGTATTCACCGGGCGCTTCGTCCTGCAATGGCTGTACAGCGAATTCAAGCGCCGCAGCATCATTCCCGTCGGTTTCTGGTACCTGAGCATGCTCGGCAGCGCCTTGTTGCTGGCTTACGCCATCTACCGCGAGGATCCAGTGTTCATCATCGGCCAGTCCTTCGGCTTTCTCGTCTACCTGCGCAACCTGCAACTGATCTCCCGCAACAGCAAAGAACAGAAGGAATAGCCCGTGCCCCGTCTCGCAACCGCCGGGCGCGAATGCCTGGTCCTGGTCATCCTGGCCGTGTTGTTGATCGCTGCCGGACTCGGCTGGCGTCAGCCGATGAACGTCGATGAAGAGCGTTTTCTCGGGGTCGCCCTGGAGATGCTGCAGCGCGGCGACTGGTTCATCCCCCACCGCGCTGGCGAGATCTACGGCGACAAGCCGCCGCTGTTCATGTGGACCGTGGCGCTGTTCACGGTGATCACCGGGCTGCCCAAGGTCGCCCTGTACCTCCCCGGCCTGCTCTCGGCAGCCACCATCACCGCCGTGCTCTATGACTTGGGACGGCGCCTGTGGAACCGCCGTGTCGGGCGTATCGCCGCCCTGCTGTTCCTCGCCACTTACCAGACCTACAGCATCCTGCGCACCGGGCAGATCGACAGTTTTCTCTGCCTGTGGGTAGCGCTCGGCTTCTATGGGCTGATTCGCCACCTGCTACTGGGCCCCGCCTGGGGCTGGTTCTACTTCGGCTGCGTGAGCATGGGCCTGGGCATCATCAGCAAGGGCGTTGGCTTCGTCCCGGCGCTGATGCTACTGCCCTATGCCTGGGCCGTGCGGCACAAGTGGCGTGGTGTAGTGGCCATGCCGGGCCAGGGTTGGCGCTGGAGCCTCGGCCTGCTGGCGCTGCTGGCGGGCTGCGCGGTGTGGTTGTTGCCGCTGCTGGTGTCGGTGGCCCATGGTGGTGGCACGGCGGAACTGGCCTATCTCAAGGAAATCCTCCTGCGCCAGACCGCCGGCCGCTACGCCAATGCCTGGGACCACCGCGAACCGTTCTGGTACTTCTTTGTCGAGGTCATTCCCAAGTACTGGCTGCCGCTGATCCTGGCCCTGCCATGGTGGGTTCCGGCCTGGCGCCGGCAGTTACGCAAGCGTGACGGGCGAGTTCTGGTCCTGCTGGGCTGGGTCGCGCTGGTGCTGCTGTTCTTCTGCCTGAGCAGCGGCAAGCGCAAGCTCTACATCTATCCCGCCCTGCCCGGCCTGGTCCTGGCCATGGCGCCGCTGGTGCCATGGCTGCTCAAGCGCTGGTTCGGGCGTCGTCCGGCCTGGCGCAAGGTGTTCACCGGGGTCGCCGTGGTGTGGTTCGCCCTGTGGTTCGCCCGTGGTTTCATCGAAGCGCACAAAGACGGTCGCAACCCCCACGAAACCCTGATGGCCGAGGCCGCCCGGATGACCGGCGGCGCCGAACTGGTGCTGGTGGAATGGCGTGAAGGCCACTGGCTGTATGCGCGCCAGCCGATCGTGCATTTCGGCTTCCTCGATCGTTCGGTCGCCGATGAGGCGGCCGTCTGGCTGCGTCAGCACCCTCAGAGCTTCGCCCTGATCCCCGCCAGCGAAACCGGACGCTGCTTCGACGCCAGCAAGGCGCGCAAGCTGGGCGATACCTCGCGGGCCGAATGGTATGTGGTCGGTGCCGATGCCGACAACGGCCAGTGCCAGGCGACTGCACCGGAGCATGTCTATCGCTTTGCCTGGGAATCGCCGCTATGACCAGCCAGGCCCTTCACGCGCAGCGCGTACGGCCCTGGCAACGACCCCGACCCGGTTACCTGATCGTGACCCTGGCGCTGTTCGCCGGCCTGACCCTCCTGACCGTCCGCGCCCTGGGTGCGTTCTGGCCGCAGCAGGTCCAGGCCCATCTGGGCAACTACTGGAGCGGCGACACGGCCCCGGGCAAGAACATCTGGCTGCCCGCCTACCACGTGGTGATCGATGCCAAGGTGGTCGAGCCGACGCTGAAGAACCTCTCGGGCATCACCTACGATCACGACCGCGGCCGGCTGCTGGCGGTCACCAATGGCGAGCCCATGCAGGTGCTGGAACTGGACAGGAACGGTGATATCCAGGCTCGCTATCCGCTGGAGGGCTTCGAGGATGCCGAAGGTCTGGCCTATCTGGGCAACGGCCGCCTGGCGATCGCCGACGAGCAGAAGCAGCGCCTGGATATCATCACCCTACCCGCGCAACCTCGACCGATTCATGCCAGCGAGGCGCAGTGGATCACCCTTGAGATCAACCCTACCAAGCGCAACAAGGGCTTCGAAGGGGTGACCTACGACGCTGGCCATGACCGCCTGTTCGCCATCAAGGAGCGCGATCCCCGGCAGCTGTTCGAGGTATCCGGCATGCTCGCAGCGCTCGATGGCGGGCCCTTGCGTCTCACCGTCAGCGACCGTCGCGACTGGGTCAAACGCAGCGTGTTCGCCACCGACCTCTCCGACGGCCACTACGACCCGCGCACCGGACACTTGCTGGTGCTCAGCGACCAGTCGCGCAACATCACCGAGCTGGACAACGAAGGCCGCTTCGTCAGCATCCTGTCGCTGCGCGGCGGCTTCTCCGGCCTGGCCCGCACGGCGCCGCAGCCGGAGGGCATGACCATGGACGACGCAGGGAATCTCTACGTCGTCAGCGAGCCGAACCTGTTCTACCGCCTGCAGAAGCGCTGACGCCGGTCATTTCTCGGCGACCGGGCCGGTTGCCGGGTGCCCCTCTACCAGTTGCCCCGGCTGACAAGGCTGGAACATATCCAGTTGCTGGCGATACACCGCGGTCTGCACGTTCATGAGACCGAGCACCGAGTGGAACAGGTTATCGTGGGACAGCGTCGTACTGCTGCGCTGAGCCATGCAGTTCAACGAGATGCCGCGGCGCGCGGCCAGTTGCGGCGACATCCACAGCACCATCGGCACATGGGTCTGCTCCACCGGGGCCATCGCATACGGCAGGCCGTGCAGGTAAACACCCTTTTCCCCCAGCGACTCGCCGTGATCCGAGACATACAGCATGGCGCCGTCGAAGCGTGTGGCGTTGGTCTTGAGCAGGTCGATCACCTGCCCCAGGACGTGATCGGAATACAGCAGGGTGTTGTCGTAGGCATTGCGGATGGTCTGGTCTTCGCACTGATCGAGCTGGTTGTCGGCGCAGACCGGCTTGAAGCGCTCGAACTCAGCGGGATAGCGCTTGTAGTAGGACGGGCCGTGACTGCCTTTCATATGCAGAACCACCACAGTGTTGTCGCTGCGCTGGTCCAGGTAGTTCTGCAGGCCCGACAACAGGACTTCGTCGAAGCACTCGCCGGTGCTGCACAGCCGGGTATCGGCCAGGTGCGACACATCCTCGGTCGGAACCCGGTCGCAGGCGCCCTTGCAGCCCGAGTTGTTGTCGCGCCAGAGTACGCCGACACCGGCCCGCTGCAGTACATCGAGCAGGCCTTCGCGATGGTCGCCGTAGCTGCTTTTCCAGTTTTCCCGGCCGATGTCCTGGAACATGCAAGGCACGGAAACAGCCGTGGCGGTGCCGCAGGAACTGACCTGGCTGAAGTTCAGGACATTGCGCCGGGCCAGCTCGGGGTTGGTTTCCCGCTCGTAGCCGTTGAGGGAGAAGTTCATTGCCCGTGCCGTTTCCCCCACCACCAGAACCAGCAGCTTGTGCCGACCACCCTCGCCGGCGTCGACCCGCTGATGCGCGTCGGTGCCGACCTGGACGAAAGCTTCGGGTTTGTCGAAGGACTTCTTCGCATAGCTGTGGATCGCTCCCAGCACGTTCGACGGCGTGAGGATCAGGCGCACTTCGCGGTTGTTGCGCAGCAGTGAGGCATAGGACTGGTACTGCGTGGCAAGGATGATACCGACCATGGCGAACACCGCCACCAGACTCCCCACCCGCGACAAGGCCTGGCGGCGCCAGCGCGGCCGGGCCAGGCGCAGGCGGTAGAGCACCAGCACCGGCAGCACCGCGGTGCCCGCCACCCACAGCAGCATGCCGGGGCTGAGCAGATCCCGTGCTTCGGCAGGGTCGGTCTGGAGCGCGTTCATCAGCATCTCGGCATCGATGACGATGCCGTAGCGCGAGATGAAGTAGCTGGCGAACGACGCGACGACGATCAGCAGCGCCAGCACCGGCTTGAGCAGGCGCCCCCAGCACAGGGCCCAGAGAATGATGAAATGCCAGGCCAGGACGAACACCGGCAGGCTCAGCAGGAACAACGGATTGCCATTGTCGAAGCCATCGACAGCCCGCCAGACGGTGGACCAGAACACCGAGTTGACCACCAGAGTCATCCACAAGGCGACCAGAAGTATGACGCCAATCGGGTTGATCCCCTTTTTCTTCGCGGTTTCAGGTCGTACGGCGACCGCTTCCTTGTTCATCGATCCATTACTCCACAGCAGGTTGGCAATTTTCTAGTTATGTGAATGCAGCTTTCGGTCGCGCATGAAGGCGTTGAAACGCACGACCAGCAAGGTTCCCCAAGGGATGACCAGGCCGACGCCGAGCAGCGCGTACAACGGCACGCTGCCCTCGACCAGGCGAAACAGTTCCAGGACCGTGAAGATCAGCACCAGCGTCAGCCCGGCAGCGGCAAAGCCGCCCGACCTGGCAGCATGCCCACGGATCAGTTGCAGCGGCAGGTAACCCACCAGCCACAGCAAGACCCAGGTCACGATCGAGGCCATGAAGACAATGAGAAAGAACAAGCGATAGGCGAGCATGCCGGTGTCCTCCCGAGGCCAAACGCATATGGCCGCCGTTTTACGGGGGACGAGATGAAAAACCCGTTAAAAAAACATGCTGGAAGTATCGAGGTGACGCGGGGAAGGAAAATCGGGGGCACAGGCATGAGCAGACACTCCTTTGTCCGGGGCTCAGGCAGAAACTGGGTTGACTCTAGTTCAGGTCGGAGATCTCTGCTGAAGCAACTGGCCTCATCGCGGGCAACGCCCGCTCCCAGAAAGATCTGCGGCGAATGCGGACCTTGTGGGAGCGGGCGTTGCCCGCGATGAGGCCCTCGGCGACAACATCACACGACAGCCCAGCGCAGGCAGACCTGCCAGCCGCGCTTCGCCGTTTCATCGGTATACCCCGCCACAATCGTGCCCCCCGAACGCTGCACGATGGTCTGCACGATCGACAGCCCCAGCCCCGAGCCCTCCTCCTGATTGCCCGGGCTGCGATAGAACGGATCGAACACCCGCTCCCACTCCTGCGGATCGATCCCCGGACCATCGTCGCGCACGCACAGTTCGACGAACCTCTCCTGGCGCTGCAGTTGTACATCGACCTGTCCGCCGGCGGGTGCGTGACGAATAGCGTTCTCCAGCAGGTTCTTGAGAATCGCCCGCAACTCGATCTCGCGCAGCGCCAGTTGCATATCCTCGCCTTCGACGCCGATATCCAGCTGCTTGTGCTCGGCCAGCGGCATCAGGTCGGCCAGTACCTGACGGCACACCGCATGGGCCGATACCGTGCCTGCTTCCTGTTCGGCCAATTGCGCGCTGGCCAGAGCCAGCAACTGCTCGATCAGCTTGCGACTGCGACTGATGCCGCGGCGCACCTGGGCCACCTGGATCCGTGCTCGCTCGGGCAACGCCTCGGCCTCCAGCGCCTCGACCTGCAGGGACAATGCCGTCAACGGTGTGCGCAGTTCATGGGCGGCATCGGCGACGAAGCGCTTCTGACTGTCCAGGCTGCGCGCCACCCTTTGCAGCAGGCGGTTGATGGCGTGCACGAAGGGACGGATCTCCGAGGCCAGGGACTGAGCGTCCACCGGGCGCAGGTCCTGGTCGTCGCGGCTGTCCAGGCTGGCCGCGACACTGGCGACCGGACGCAGCAGCTTGCGGATCAGGTCCGCCACCACCAGCAGCAGGATCGGGAACAGGATGGCGAACGGCAACAAGGCACGCCAGGCGCTGTTGCGTGCGTCGCGGTTGCGCCGATGGATTTCCTGGGCGACGACGAAACGGTGTCCCGTCGCATCGCTCGCCACCAGCACGCGAAACGGCTCGTCGCCAACCTGCACGGTGGACAGCCCGGTACCGATATCGCCCGGGATCGGCAGCGGCAACTGGCTGTCATCGCCCTTCACTGCCTTGGCCCCGTCGGCGAGCCACTGGATGACGATACGGGTTTCCTCATCGTCCTCGCAGACACCATCGAGTTCGTCCGCGGCGGGATAGGTGAAGGTCATGTGTTGGCGGGCGATCAGCTCGGCAACCTGGCGCAGACCATTGTCCTGGAAATCCAGCGCTTCATCGTAGGCCGAACGGTAGGTGAACAGGCCGGTCATGACCGCCACCAGCAAAATAGCCAGGGACAGGGCCAGGGACAGGCGAAGTTGCAGCGAACCGTTCAATCGCCTTTTGAAACCATCCATCCCAGCCCCCTGACATTGCGGATCACATCCTTGCCCAGCTTGCGCCGCAGCGCGTGGATCAGAAACTCCACAGCATTGCTCTCGACTTCATTACCCCAGCCGTACAGACGGTCTTCCAGTTCACCCCGGGATAGAATCGCGCCCGGACGCAGGAGCAAGGCCTGCAACAGGGCGAACTCGCGGTTGGACAGTTGCACCGGTTCCTGGTCCAGGATTCGCGCGCATTTGCTCGCCGGGTCCAGGCTCAGGGTGCCGTTGCCCAGTTCCGGCGCCGCTCGGCCGCCCTTGCGTCGCATCACGGCGCGCATCCGCGCCAGCAGTTCGGCCATTTCGAAGGGCTTTTGCAGGAAATCGTCGGCGCCGCCATCGAGGCCGCGCAGACGATCGTCCAGGCCCGGGCGAGCGGTGATGATCAACAGGGGCACGGGGTTGTCCGCCGCCCGCAGGCGCTGGAGCAGTTGCAGGCCATCCTGTCCGGGCAGGCCGAGATCGAGCAAGACCTGGTCATAGTGCTGGCTGCGCAAGGCGTTTTCCGCGGTCAGGCCATTGTCCACCCGGTCCACGGCGTAGCCGGCGGCTTGCAGTGCCGACTGCACCGCTTCGGCGATCATCCCGTCGTCCTCGACCAGCAATATGCGCATGACACCTCCCCGGCGCGAAAGATGGGATGAACGATAGCCTGCCCGCTGTGGCGCCGGAAGCACTCAACCCTGCAAGGAATCGAAGATCTTCAGCAGATCGTCCATCGCTGCCTTGCATTCCGCCTGTTGCGGCTGCTTGGCCCGCAGGGCGTCGAGGGCGCGGTCGATACCCTTGTCCAGGCGGTGCCAGTCAGCTGCAGCGCGCGGTTTGATGCCGGCTTCGGCGTCGTCCCAGGTCTTCTCCAGGTCGCGGATGCGGGTCTTGGCTGCAGCCAGGTCCTGGGCGTCGACCTTGGCGGCGACGTCCTCGGTGATGGTGCGGAACGGCGCCAGGTTGCCCAGCTTGCTCGGCGCGTGCACGCCAGGTGCCGTTTGCGCGGAGTCGTTGCCCGGCGAGCAGCCTTGGGTGGCACCCAGGATCACAGCCAGGCCGGCCATGGCCAGGACCGCGGAAAGCGTACGTTTGCTCGACATGGGGATTACCTCGATTTCAGGGGGTGAATGGTTTTGCTCTGGGCGGTGCCGAACTGGGCGACCGCGACCAGGATGAAGATCACGCAGAGGAAGATCGCGCTGGTCCAGGTGGCGCCCATGCCCAGGCCACCGTATTCCGGAGATTGGGTCAGCAGGTCGCCGAGGGACGCGCCCAGTGGCCGGGTCAGGATGTAGGCCAGCCAGAACACCAGCACGGTATTGGCCCCGACCACCCAGGCCAGCAGGCAGATGGCGATCAAGGCGGCGAAGATCAGCGAACCGAGGCCAAAGCCGAGGCCCAAGGCTTCGGTGGCCAGGTCACCGCCGGCCGTGCCGAGGGCGAAGGTGCACAGCACCGTAGTCCAGTAGAACAACTCGCGGCGCGGGGTGACGATCTGGCGGATCGACAGGTTGTGTTCGACCGCGTACCAGACCGCGAAGTTGGCCGCCAGCAGTAATGAGAACGCCGCCGTACTGGCGTACAGGCTGATATCCAGCACATCGGTGAGGATGTCGGTGATCTGGGTGCCGAGAATGCTCACCAGCACCACGCTCAGCCAGTAGATCCAGGGCTGGCAGGAGCGATTGCGCAGTTGCAGGCTCAGCGCGCTGCCGAGCAGGACAGCCATCACCACGCTGGTGATGCCCAGGCCCCAGCCGACGTCGACGGCGAGAAAATCGGCGACGGTTTCGCCGACGGTGGTGGACAGGATCTTGATGATCCAGAAGGACAGGGTCACTTCCGGGACTTTGTTGAGCCAGACTCTACTGGGTGTGTTCATCGAATGCGTCTCCTCGGGGCCTGTTGCGCTTTCAGGAGGAGACGTTACTTAGCAAAACTTAGGTGAGCCTGAGGCCACGAGCGCGCTGCGCTACCGCAGCAGGCCTGCGCCAGACGAATGTTGGCGGTCGGAACTGGCCGCCGCCGCTACGCTCTGACAGACTGCCGGGCCTCGCAAACATGCCAAGGAGACGCCATGACGCCACTGCTGGAAGCCAGGGCCCTGACGCGGATAGACCCGGAGCGCCACACCTCTCTGATCGCCCCCACCGATTTCACCCTGATGGCCGGCGAACGCGTGGCAATCATCGGTGCCTCCGGTTCCGGCAAAAGCGTATTTCTCCGGGCCCTGGCCTTGCTCGACGCTCCCGGCAGCGGCAGCGTGATCTGGCAGCAGCAAAGCGTTTCCGCGCAGCGCGTCACCGAGTACCGCGCCAACGTCTGCTATCTCGCGCAACGCCCGGCGCTGATCGAAGGCACGGTGCTGGACAACCTGCGCCTGCCCTTCACCCTGGCCAGCCACCGCGCGCGCAAGTTCGACCGCGAGGCAGTGATGGCGCTGTTGCTCCAGGCCGGCAAGCCATTGGCCTTCCTCGACCGCTCGTCAGCCGACCTCTCCGGTGGCGAAGCGCAGATCGTCGCCCTGGTGCGGGTCCTGCAACTGGCGCCACAGGTGATCCTCTTCGACGAACCCACCGCCGCGCTGGACCCGCAGTCGGCGGCGGCGGTCGAGCAACTGGTGGCCGACTGGTTCGAGGCGGCGCCACACAGCCGGGCCTTCGCCTGGGTCACCCACGACCACGAGCAGGCCCGACGCCTGTGCACACGACAACTGACCATGCATCAGGGCCTCCTCCAGCCATGACCTACCAGAGCCTTTCCTATGCCGACCTGGCCATCGCCTCCGCGCTGATCCTGATCAACGGCGTGCTCTCGGTACTGCTCAAGCTGCAACTGGAGCGCCAACTGCTGCTGGCGGGCGTCCGCACCGTGGTGCAGTTGCTGGCCATCGGTTACGTGCTGGGCTGGGTCTTCCAGTTCGCCCACTGGTACGTGGTGCTGCCACTGATGTGCGGCATGACCCTGGTCGCCGGTATCTGCGCCAGTGGCCGACGCAAGGAGCGGCACCGTGGCCTGCTCACCGACAGCGTGGTCTCGGTCTGGCTGAGCTCCTGGCTGGTCACCGCCATCGGCCTGTTCGTGGTCCTGCGGGTGCGGCCCTGGCACGAACCGCAGTACGCGATTCCCATCCTCGGCATGATCCTGGGCAACACCCTGACCGCAGTGTCCCTTGGCATCGAGCGTATGGCCCGGGAGCTGAAGTCCCATCGCGGCGTGGTGGACATGATCCTCGGGCTCGGCGGCACGCGCTGGGAAGCCGCCCGCGGCGCCGCCGCGCAAGCGGTACGGGCCGGCATGATGCCGACCCTTAACCAGATGTCGGTGGTGGGCATCGTCAGTCTGCCGGGCATGATGACCGGACAGATCCTTGCCGGGCAAAGCCCGACGGAAGCGGTGCGCTATCAGATCGTGATCATGTTCCTGATCGCCGCGTCGTCGGCGCTGGGGACGGTGTGTGCGGTGTTGTTGACGTTCAATCGATTGTTTTCCAAGGGGCATCAGTTCCTGGCACACAGGCTCTGAGGAGGCGCAAGACTGCCAAATCCCTGATGAAATTTTGACGATTTTTTGCCATTCGCTTTCCTACCGTGGCGATTCCGACCCTGCAGGATGCCGCCGATGAAACCCTATTTCCCCTACCCCCTCAGCGATGAAATCCTCAAGCAGGCGGCCGAGTGGTGCCTGCGCCTGCAGGAAAGCGCCTGCACTGTGGCCGAGCGCGAGGCGTTCGTGCAGTGGGTACAGGCCGACCCACAGCATGCCTTCGAATATGCGCGGGTCCTGGAAACCTGGGAGCTGAGCAACGCGTTGCCCAAGGCACCAGTACCGGCAAAACCCGACTGAAACGCTTAATCTCGCGCCGTCCCTTCCGGTGTCACGCGGCGGATGTCATCATTCCGCCATCTCTGGCCTCGTGCCGCCTGACACCTGAAAACGACTGGCATGTCCTCTCACGAAAACCTTGATTCCAGCGTCCACGTCGTCCTGGTCGTCGACGATGAACTGCGCTCCCGCGAGGCCCTGTCGCGGGTCCTCGCCGACGAGTTCCAGGTGCTGCTGGCCGACTCCGCCGAGCAGGCCCGCGAACTGCTCGAACGCCATCCGGTCACGGTGATCCTCTGCGACCAGCGCATGCCCGGCATGCAGGGCATCGAATTCCTCAAGGAAGCCCGCGAACGCTGGCCGGACGTGGTACGCATCGTGCTTTCGGGCTACACCGACTCCGAAGACATCATCGCCGGCGTCAACCAAGCGGGCATCTACCAGTACCTGCTCAAGCCATGGCTGCCCGATCACCTGCTCAATACCGTGCGCAACGCCGCCGAGAGCCGGGCCCTGCACAGCCATATGCAACGCCTGGACGTCGAACTGCGCACCGCGACCCCGGTGCTGCGCCGACGCAGCCAGCAGACTCTGGACAAGGTCCGCGATGCCTTCGACTTCGCCCGTATCGTACGTGCCCCGGGCAGTCCGCTGGACGCCTTGTGCGAACTGGCCGCGCGGGTCGCGCGCTTCGATCTGTCAGTGTTGCTGCTGGGTGAGTCCGGCACCGGCAAGGAACTGCTCGCCAGAGCCATCCACTACGCCAG
Source organism: Pseudomonas sp. Con_6 (assembly GCF_059379395.1). Taxonomy (NCBI): domain Bacteria; kingdom Pseudomonadati; phylum Pseudomonadota; class Gammaproteobacteria; order Pseudomonadales; family Pseudomonadaceae; genus Pseudomonas; species Pseudomonas sp. Con_6. The sequence continues at coordinate 3,642,852 of NZ_CM182011.1, forward strand.
CCCGCGCGCCGGCAATGCGTTCGTCATGGAGAACTGCGCAGCGCTGCCGGACACCCTGCTGGAGTCAGAGCTGTTCGGGCACAAGCGCGGCGCTTTCACTGGCGCGCATCAGGACCATATCGGCCTGATCCAGCGCGCCCATGGCGGCACACTGTTTCTCGATGAGATCGGCGACACCTCGCCGGCCTTCCAGGTCAAGTTGCTGCGCGTCCTGCAGGAAGGTGAATTGAGGCCGGTTGGCGCGACCACACCGGTGCGGGTGGATGTGCGCATCGTCGCCGCTACCCATCGCGACCTGGAGGCCGAGGTCCAGGCCGGGCGCTTCCGCAGTGATCTGTACTACCGCCTGGCCGGAGTGTCCCTGGCCCTGCCGCCATTGCGCGAACGCAGCGGCGACCTGCTCGCCATCGCCGACAAGCTGCTCGCCGATGCCCGCCAGGAGCTCGACCTGCCCCACCTGAGTTTCGCCAGCGATGCCCTCGGCAGCCTGCTCGGCTACACCTGGCCGGGCAATATCCGTGAGCTGCGCAACGAGATCTACCGCGCCGCCGCGCTCTGCGACGGGCCACAAGTCAGTGCCCGCAGCTTTTCCCGCAAGGTCGTGCAAGGCCAGGCCCAAAGCGCCCTGGCCAGCTTGCCGGTGAGCGCCGGCCTGGCCGGCACCCTGCAGGAACAGCTCGATGCCATCGAAGCAAGCTTGCTCAAGGAAGCCTTGCTGCGCCACCGCTGGAACAAGACCCATGCCGCCCGCGAACTGGGCCTGTCGCGGGTCGGGCTGCGTCAGAAACTGCGACGCTTCGGCCTGGAGGAAACGCCATGAAGACCCCGTTCCGTGTGCTCTGGCTACAATCCGGCGGCTGTGGTGGGTGCAACATGTCGCTGCTGTGCGCTGACACCCAGGACTTTGCCGGACTCTGGCGCGGTGCCGGGATCGAATTGCTCTGGCATCCGTCGCTGTCCTTGGAAAGCGGCAGCGAGGTACTGGCGATTCTCGATGACTGCCTGAGCGGACGAACCCATCTGGATGCCCTGTGCATCGAAGGTTCGCTGCTGCGCGGGCCCAATGGCACCGGGCGTTTCCACATGCTGGCCGGCACCGGCGTGGCGATGATCGACTGGGTGCGGCGCCTCGCGGCGGTGGCCGACTACACCCTGGGTATCGGCACCTGTGCGGCCTATGGCGGTATCACCGCGGCCGGCAACAACCCCACCGACGCCTGCGGCCTGCAGTACGACGGCGAGCGCCGTGGCGGCCTGCTGGGCGGCGATTACCGCTCCGCCAAGGGCTTGCCGGTGATCAATGTCGCCGGTTGCCCGACCCACCCCGGCTGGGTCACCGACACCCTGATGGCCCTGGCCGCCGGACTGTTCGCCGAACAGGACCTGGATGCCCTGGGACGGCCGCGCTTCTACGCCGACCAACTGGTTCACCATGGCTGCACGCGCAACGAGTTCTACGAGTACAAGGCCAGTGCGGTGAAACCCTCGGACCTGGGCTGCATGATGGAAAACCTCGGCTGCAAGGGCACCCAGGCCCATGGCGACTGCAACAACCGGCTATGGAACGGCGAAGGGTCCTGCACTCGCGGCGGCTATGCCTGCATCAATTGCACCGCGCCAGGCTTCGAGGAGCCTGGCCATGGCTTCCACCTGACCCCCAAGCGTGCCGGGATCCCCATCGGCCTGCCCACGGACATGCCCAAGGCCTGGTTCGTCGCCCTCGCCGCGCTGTCGAAATCGGCGACGCCGGAGCGCGTCCGGCAGAACGCCACGGCGGACCACGCGCTGATCGCTCCTGCCATTCGCCCGACCCGTCGCTGAGGATTGCACCATGACCCGTCTGTTGGTCGGCCCGTTCAACCGGGTCGAAGGCGATCTTGAAGTTCAGCTGGACATCGCTGACGGCCAGGTGCGCAGCGCCCAGGTCAATGCCACCATGTACCGCGGTTTCGAACAGATCCTGCGTGACCACCCGCCACTCGACGCGCTGGTCTACGCACCACGGGTCTGCGGCATCTGCTCGGTGTCGCAGTCGGTGGCGGCAGCCCGCGCCCTGGCCGGACTGGCTGGCGTGCAAGCACCGCACAACGGGCTGGTGGCGACCAACCTGATGGCAGCGACGGAGAACCTCGCCGACCACCTCAGCCACTTCTATTTGTTCTTCATGCCCGACTTCGTTCGCCCGCTGTATGCCGGACGACCATGGTACGCGACCGCGGTGGCGCGCTTTACCCCGCACACCGGCAGCCAGCAGCGCCTGGCACTGGCTGCGCGCAAGCGCTGGCTGGACCTGATCGGCACCCTCGGCGGCAAGTGGCCACATACCGGCTCGGTCCACCCAGGCGGCTCGACCCGGGCTATCGATCCGGCCGAGCGCCTGCGCCTGCTGGCCCGGGTTCGCGAGTTCCGCCAGTTCCTCGAAGGCGAGCTGTTCGCCGCGCCGTTGGAGCGCATCGCCACCCTGGCCAGCGAGGACCAACTGTGGGCCTGGTACGCCGAAGCGCCAGAACAGGGCGACCTGCGCCATTTCCTGCGCATCGTGCAGGATACCGGCCTGGAACAGCTCGGCCAGGGGCCGGGCCTGTACCTGTCCTATGGCGCCTATGCGCAGGAAGACGGCACGCTGACGTTCGAACGAGGCCTTTGGGATGCCGGTGTGGGCCGCCTGCTGCCGCTGGAACTGGACAGCATCCGCGAAGATGCCAGCCACGCCTGGCTCGACGATCGGGACGGCCCGCTGCATCCGGACCAGGGCATCACCGAACCGGCCCCGGACAAGCCGGCCGCCTATACCTGGAACAAGGCACCTCGCCTGGGCGGCCGCGTGCTGGAAACCGGCGCCCTCGCCCGTCAACTGATCAATGGCCAGCCACTGCTGCGCGAGGCGGCTGCCCGCTGCGGTGGCAGTGTCTACACCCGCCTGCTGGCGCGCCTGGTGGAACTGACCCGGGTCGTGCCGCTGATGGAGGGCTGGCTGCTGTCCTTGCGTCCCGGCGAACCCTACTACACGGTTTGCGAGCTGCCTGACAGCGGCAGCGCAGTCGGCCTCACCGAAGCCGCCCGCGGCGCACTCGGTCACTGGCTGCGAGTCGAACAGGGCAGGATCGCCAGCTACCAGATCATCGCGCCAACCACCTGGAACTTCTCGCCACGGGATGCGCAAGGCGTTCCCGGTGCTCTGGAGCGAGCACTCGAAGGCGCGCCGGTGCAGCCCGGCGAACAGACTCCGGTGGCCGTGCAGCATATCGTCCGCTCGTTCGACCCCTGCATGGTCTGCACCGTGCACTGACGGAGACCCACCATGGCCCGCAAGCCCCCACCGCCCCACGTCGACGAGGACGCCTGGCTCGAAGTCATCGGCAAGATGGACGAAGTCTATTCCCAGCTGGTACAGGACGAGATCGAGCTGGAACAGAAGAACGCTGAACTGGAGCAATCACAGCAGTTCATCGCCAGTCTGCTCGGTTCGATGTCCGATATCCTCCTGGCCTGCGATCCCGAGGGCGTGATCGAGGAGTCCAACCACTCGCTGCGGGACATGGTCGGATGTGACGAGCAGCGCCTGCTGGGTAGCCCGGTGTATGCACTGCTGGCAGACGAGGCCAGTGCCGACACCCTGCGCAAGGTCCTGGGGGGACTGCGTCAGGCGACTGCGAGCGCCAACCTGGAGGTGAATTTCCTCGGGGCCGATGGCGCACCACTGCCGGTGGACCTGAGCTGTACGGTACGCAGCGGCGTGCACGGGCGCTGCCTCGGCCACGTGCTGGTCGGGCGGCCACTGGGGGAACTGAAGCACGCCTACCGCCAATTGCACGAGGCCCACGAAGCACTCAAGCGCACCCAGCAGCAACTGCTGCATGCCGAAAAGATGGCCGCACTGGGCCGGCTGGTGGCGGGCGTGGCCCACGAGTTGAACAACCCGATCAGCTTCGTCCTGGCCAATGCCCATGTGCTGGGAGGCTATGGTCAGCGCCTGCAGGGCTACCTGGAAGCAGTGCACGACGGGGTCCCGGTCGAGGAACGCGAGCTCCTGCGCAAGCAGTTGCGCATCGACCCGCTGATGGCCGACCTGCCCTCGCTGATCGACGGCACGCTGGAAGGCGCGCAACGCACCACCGACATCGTCAGCGCGCTGAAGCGCTTCTCGGCGGTCGATCGCGGGCAGCCGGGCGAGGTGTCGCTGAACGAACTGGTCGAACGCGCCATCCACTGGATTACCCGGGGTACCGCGCCCGACTTGCAGGTGCACTGGCAGCCGGGGGCGGATGCGCGGGTGCATGGCAACAGCGGGCAACTGCTGCAGGTGCTGATGAACCTGATGCAGAACGCCTACGACGCCGCTGCCGCCCCGCCACGGATCTGGATCGGGCTAGACATCGAGTCGGGCTGGGCCAGCCTGTCGCTGCGCGACAACGGACCGGGGATCGCCGAAGAGCACCTGGGGCAGATCTTCGAGCCATTCTTCAGCACCAAGCCGGTGGGCAAGGGTACCGGTCTGGGCCTGTCGATCAGCTACGGGATCGTCGAACGGGCCGGCGGCACACTGCAGGCCGGCAATCATGCCGAGGGTGGGGCGCTGTTCACATTGAGGTTGCCGGCACTGGATTGAGGGTTTCCAGTTTGCGGGAGCGGCTGTAAACCCGGTTTCCAGGCAGCCACGGTCGAACGCCTCCAGCCGGCTTTGTCTGTCTGGCACAGGCCTTGTATGACGAGGAGCCGAATACCTCATCTACCCCGCCTGCCCCGGAGCCCCCATGCCCCGCACGTCCCCCGTTACCACTCTGTTCATCGGCCTGATCACGGTCAACTGCCTGGCCTGGTTCTGGGCCCTGGTCGCCTTCCGCGATTACCCGTTGCTGCTCGGCACCGCCGTCCTGGCCTATAGCTTCGGCCTGCGCCATGCGGTGGATGCCGACCACATCGCAGCCATCGACAACGCCACCCGCAAGCTCATCCAGGAAGGCCAGCCCACTGCCAGCGTGGGCCTGTTCTTCTCCCTGGGCCATAGCAGCGTGGTGATCATCGCCTCGGCCCTGATCGCGCTCAGCGCCGCCAGCCTGCAAGACGAACTGGAAGCCTTCCACGGCATCGGTGCGGTGATCGGCACTTCGGTCTCGGCCGGTTTCCTCCTGCTGGTGGCGGTCATCAACCTGGTCATTCTGCGCTCGGTCTATCGCGCCTTCCGCCGCGTGCGCCAGGGCGAGCGCATCGGCCAGGCCGAGCTGCACGGCATGCTCGCCGGCAGCGGTCCCCTCGCCCGTCTGGCGCGCCCGCTGTTTCGCCTGGTGCGGCGCAGCTGGCACCTGTATCCGCTGGGCCTGCTGTTCGGCCTGGGCTTCGACACCGCCACCGAGATCGGCCTGCTCGGCATCGCCGCCAGCCAGGCGGTGCAGCACCTGCCCATGCTCTCGATCATGGTCTTCCCGGCCCTGTTCACCGCCGGCATGGCCCTGGTCGACAGCGCCGACAGCGTGCTGATGACCGGCGCCTACCGCTGGGCCGAAATACGTCCGGCACGCAAGCTCTACTACAACATGACCATCACCTCGGCCTCGATCCTCGTCGCCCTGCTGGTCGGTGGCATGGAAGCACTCAACCTGATCGCCGAGCATTTCGGCCTGGAAGGCGCCGTCTGGGCGATCGTCGCCGAGGTCAACGATAACTTCGGCCTGCTCGGTTACCTGATCGTCGGCCTGTTCGCCGCCACCTGGGCGCTGTCCTGGGCGGTCTATCGCTACAAGGGGTACGACCGGCTGGACCTGAACGCGTCCTGATCAGACGCTTTCCATCTGCGCCATGCAGATGGCAAACCCGCTTCCACCTGTGCCTCGCTCCGCGTGTCGACCACACCGGTCACTCGGGACAAAGTCCCGCAAACGCGGGGCCCGCGAGTCTAGACCAAGGGCGAACACCTGCCTGCGACCGAATGGCACAGGTCTTGTAATGAGCCTGCGGCCATTCAAAAGCAAGAAAGACCGCCTGGCCGAGGAAAACCAATTGATCGAAACCTTTTATGACGTGATGCGCCGCCAAGGCATCTCGCGGCGCAGCTTCGTCAAGTTCTGTTCGCTGACCGCCACCTCGCTGGGCCTGGGCCCGGCCTTCATGCCGCAAATCGCCTGGGCCATGGAGAACAAGCCACGCACCCCGGTGCTCTGGCTGCATGGCCTGGAATGCACCTGCTGCTCGGAGTCGTTCATCCGCTCGGCGCACCCGTTGGCCAAGGACGTGGTGCTGTCGATGATCTCGCTGGATTACGACGACACCCTGATGGCCTCCGCCGGTCACCAGGCCGAGGCCATCCTCGAAGAGGTGATGAGCAAGTACAAGGGCAACTACATCCTCGCCGTAGAGGGCAACCCGCCGCTGAACCAGGACGGCATGAGCTGCATCATCGGCGGCAAACCGTTCATCGAGCAGCTCAAGCGTGTGTCCCGCGATGCCAAGGCCATCATCTCCTGGGGCTCCTGCGCCAGCTGGGGATGCGTGCAGGCGGCCAAGCCCAACCCGACCCAGGCCGTGCCGATCCACAAGGTGATCACCGACAAGCCGATCATCAAGGTGCCCGGCTGTCCGCCGATCGCCGAGGTAATGACCGGGGTCATCACCTACATGCTGACCTTCGACCGCATCCCCGAACTGGATCGCCAGGGCCGGCCGAAAATGTTCTACAGCCAGCGCATCCACGACAAATGCTATCGCCGCCCACACTTCGACGCCGGCCAGTTCGTCGAGGCCTGGGACGACGATTCCGCGCGCAAGGGCTACTGCCTGTACAAGGTCGGCTGCAAAGGCCCGACCACCTACAACGCCTGCTCCACCGTGCGTTGGAACGGCGGCACCAGCTTCCCGATCCAGTCCGGTCACGGCTGCATCGGCTGTTCCGAGGAAGGTTTCTGGGACAAGGGCTCGTTCTACCAGCACCAGAGCGACATCAATGCCTTCGGCGTCGAGTCCACTGCCGACCGCATCGGCCTGGCCGCCGCCGGCACCGTGGGCGCGGCCATCGCCGCCCATGCCGCAGTGACCGCGCTCAAGCGCGCCGGCACCAAGCACACCTCCGCGCACGACGCCTGAACGCAGTACAGGGAACCTGATCCATGAGCAACTACTCCACCCAGGGCTTCGACCTGGACAACAGCGGCCGGCGCATCGTCGTCGACCCGGTGACCCGTATCGAAGGCCACATGCGCGTCGAGGTCAACCTCGACGCCAACAACGTGATCCGCAACGCGGTGTCCACCGGCACCATGTGGCGCGGCCTCGAAGTCATCCTCAAGGGGCGCGATCCGCGCGATGCCTGGGCCTTCGTCGAGCGCATCTGCGGCGTCTGCACCGGCTGCCACGCCCTGGCCTCGGTGCGCGCCGTGGAAGACGCGCTGGACATCCGTATCCCGCCCAACGCCCACCTGATCCGCGAGATGATGGCCAAGACCCTGCAGGTGCACGACCACGCCGTGCATTTCTACCACCTGCACGCGCTGGACTGGGTCGACGTGGTGTCGGCGCTCAAAGCCGACCCCAAGGCCACTTCGGCGCTGCAGCAGATGGTCTCGCCGGCTCACCCGAAATCCTCGCCGGGTTACTTCCGCGACGTGCAGAACCGCCTGAAGAAGTTCGTCGAGAGCGGCCAGCTTGGCCCGTTCATGAATGGCTACTGGGGCAACCCGGCCTACCAGTTGCCGCCGGAAGCCAACCTGATGGCGGTGACCCATTACCTGGAGGCCCTCGACCTGCAGAAAGAATGGGTGAAGATCCACACCATCTTCGGCGGCAAAAACCCGCACCCCAACTACCTGGTCGGCGGCGTACCCTGCGCGATCAACATCGACGGCGACCTGGCCGCCGGCGCGCCATTGAACATGGAGCGGCTGAATTTCGTCCGCGCGCGGATCGACGAGGCCCTGGAGTTCTGCCGCAACGTCTATGTACCCGACGTGCTGGCCATCGGCACCCTCTACAAGGACAAAGGCTGGCTGCACGGCGGCGGCCTGGCAGCGACCAACGTCATGGACTACGGCACCTACGCCAAGGTCAACTACGACGACAGCACCAACCAGCTCCCGGGCGGTGCCATCCTCGACGGCAACTGGAACGAGATCCACCCGGTGGACGTGCGCGATCCGCAACAGGTGCAGGAATTCGTCACCCACTCCTGGTACCAGTACCCGGACAACGACAAGGGCCTGCACCCTTGGGACGGCATCACCGACCCACACTACGAGCTGGGAGCCAGAACCAAGGGAACCCGCACCGCCATCGAGGAAGTCGACGAAAGCGCCAAGTACTCCTGGGTCAAGTCGCCGCGCTGGCGCGGCCACGCCATGGAGGTCGGCCCGCTGGCCCGCTACATCCTCGGCTATGCCCACGCCCTGCAAGGCAATCCGCATTGCCAGCGGGTCAAGCAACAGCTGGAGAGCTCGCTGCAGGCGGTCAACCATGACCTGCCCAAGGCCCTGGGCCTCAAGGTCACCGACTACAACGCCAGACAACTGTTGCCGAGCACCATCGGCCGCACCCTGACCCGCGCCCTCGAGGCCGAGTATTGCGCCGAGATGATGCTCGACGACTGGCACGAACTGATGGGCAACATCCGCAACGGCGACCGCGCCACCGCCAACGTCGACAAGTGGGACCCCAAGACCTGGCCCGCCGAGGCCAAGGGCGTGGGCAGCGTCGCCGCCCCACGGGGAGCCCTGGGCCACTGGATCCGCATCAAGGACGGGCGCATCGAGAACTACCAGTGCGTGGTGCCCAGCACCTGGAACGGCAGCCCCCGTGACAGCAAGGGCCAGATCGGCGCCTTCGAGGCGGCCCTGATGAACACCCCGGTGGCGGTCGCCGACCAGCCGGTGGAAATCCTCCGCACCCTGCACTCCTTCGACCCCTGCATGGCCTGCGCTACCCACGTGATGAGCGAGGATGGCGCCGAGCTGAGCACGGTCACCGTGCGTTGAACCGGCCCGTGGCCAATCGCCGGGCGCCCGCGCGCACCCGGCGCCTTCGAGGTGACGACATGTCCGAGCATCACGCCCCTGCCAGCGGGCACAGCGAATACGTCTACGAGGCACCCGTGCGCCTCTGGCACTGGATCAATGCCGCCTGCATCCTGGTGCTGGCGGTCACCGGCTACTTCATCGGCGAGCCGCCAGCGACCCAGCCGGGCGAGGCCAGCGCCAGCTTCCTGATGGGCTACATCCGCTTCGCCCATTTCGCCGCCGCCTACCTGTTCGCCATAGGTCTGGTCGGCCGCGCCTATTGGGCGCTGGTGGGCAACCACCACGCCCGCGAGCTGTTCTGGATTCCCTTGGCCAACAAGGCCTACTGGCGCGACTTCGGCGCCTGGCTGCGTTACTACCTGTTCATCGGCCCGGTGCCGGCGCCGGTGTTCGGGCACAACCCGCTGTCGCGTTTCGCCATGGTCTTCGTGTTCATGCTGACCTCGCTATTCATGCTGGTCAGCGGCTTCGCCCTGTACGGCGAGGGCGCGCAGATGGGCTCGTGGCAGGAGCGCCTGTTCGGCTGGGCCCTGCCCCTGCTGGGCCAGTCGAACAACGTTCACGTCCTCCACCGCTTGGGCATGTGGCTGATGATCGTGTTCATCATGCTTCACGTGTACGCCGCCCTGCGCGAGGAAATCTGCGGCCGCCTGAACCTGGTCGGCGGCATTCTCTCCGGCTACAAGAGCTTCAAGAAATGAACGAATCCCCACGTATCACCGTGCTCGGCATCGGCAACCTGCTGTGGGCCGACGAGGGTTTCGGCGTACGCTGCGTCGAAGCCCTGCAGCAGCGCTACGAGTTTGCCGACAACGTCACCCTGATCGACGGCGGCACCCAGGGCCTGTACCTGATCCAGCATGTGCAGCAGGCCGACTACCTGCTGATCTTCGACGCGGTCGACTACAACATGGCCCCCGGCACCCTCAAGTTCGTCGCTGACGACGAGGTGCCGCGCTTCCTCGGCGTGAAGAAGCTCAGCCTGCACCAGACCGGTTTCCAGGAAGTGCTGATGCTCGCCCAGCTCACCGGGCACTATCCGCGCAAGGTGCTGCTGATGGGCTGCCAGCCCGAGCGCATGGACGACTACGGCGGCAGCCTGCGGCCCTGCGTCAAGGATGCGCTGGAGCTGACCCTGGAGGCCGCTGTCGAGGTACTCGAGGACTGGGGTGCCGTACCGCGACCACGGACCACCGCACTGCACGAAGAGGAGGCGGTCACTCTGCTGCACCTCGACCTGCAGCGCTACGAAAGCGAACGCCCCAGCGAGGAAGACGCCTGCCGGCTCGGCGACGAGCGCATCCTCGCGCGGCGTCACTGAGATGTGCATCGGCTTGCCAGTCCAGGTACTGGCCCTCCGTCCTGGTGCAGCCCTGGGTATCGACCGCCATGGCCGCCAGCGCTGGATCGACACCGCGCTGGTCGGCGATTGCGCGGTCGGCGACTGGCTGCTGGCGTTCCTCGACGCCGCGCGGGAACACCTGAGCCCTGAACGCGCCGCAGAAATCGACGCCACCCTGTCCCTGCTCGATGCCGCCCTGATCGGCGACACGACCCTTGAGGCCGCCGCCTTCACATTGCCCTCGGCCATGAGCGCCGAGGACCTGGCCAGTCTGCTCGGCCAGTCCACTGCCAAGGAATCCCCATGAGCGAATCTTTTGCTTCACCGCCCCTCGTGCAGCGCCTGGTCGACCAATTCGCCGCCAGTTGGGTCGGTCTGGACAACATCGATGCCTGGCTCAGCCGGCCCGGCGAGGCCCTGCTGCTGCTTTGCGGCGACCCGGTACGTTATCCGGAGTCGCTCGACGTGGCGGTGGTCCTGCCCGAGCTGTGCCAGGTACTCGCCTTGCGCCACGGCTGTCGCCTGCGTATCGGCGTCGGCCGCCGCGCCGATGAAGAAGCCCTCGCCGAACGCTTCGCCCTGCGCCGCTGGCCAAGCATCATCTGGCTGCGCGACGGCGGATTTGTCACCCAGATCGACGGCATGCGTGACTGGGATGTCTACCTGCGCCTGGCAGAAGACGCTCTGCAGCAGAGCAATGCGCTGATCCCGCTACGCGACGAAACCCGTCATCCCGCCCCTGGAGGTTGCCAGTGAACGGTGCCCAGGGTTTCGACCCGCTGAACTACATCCCGGTGCTGGACATCGGTCCCGGCTCACAGCCCGAGGGCGATGCCAGCCTGGAATACATCGCCATGCCCCAAGGCATGGCCACCCACGTCCCCCCGCAGTTGCCAGAGCCGGAGGTGCTTGACGCCGCACCGGGGGCGCGCCAGGCACTGGAAGAAATCCTTGAGCGTCTGCGCGCTCGCCAGTCCGGCGATATACCGCCAATTCTCGACCTGCGCGCCTACAGCGACAGCGACCGGCAATTGCTCGACCAGATGCTCGGCGAAGGCGAGGTCAGCGCACGCATCGGCGGGCCGGCCGGGGTGCGGATCCAGGAGTCGATCTTTGCCGGTGTGTGGCGGGTGCTCGGTGCCGGTCGTGACCATGTCGAGGTGGCCGCCGCCCCCGCCCTGCTGAGTCACGCAGCACGCGTCGACACCTCGGAGCAGGCCTTCGCCAGCGACTTGCCCGTGCCGGACGGGGTGATGAACGCCCCGGCGATCCTCACCGAGCTGCAGGACCGCACGCGGAACTGGCGCCCGGGTACACCCGCCCATGTCATCAACCTGACCCTGTTGCCACTGTCCGAGCAGGACGTGCCCTTCCTCGACAGCCGACTGGGCGAAGGCGAAGTGTTGGTTCTGGCCCGTGGCTACGGCAATTGCCGGATCAGCAACACGCGGGTTGCCCACTGCTGGCGGGTACGCTATTTCAACTCTCAGGACGCGCTGATCCTCGACACCCTTGAAGTCACCGACCTGCCGGAAGTGGTCCTCGCCGCGCCGGAAGACCTCGCCGACTCCCTGGAGCGCTTCGCCGACATCATCCAGTGGTTCACGGAGGCCGGCCAATGAGCTTCGAAGGCAGCTACCTGGGTGACCGCAGCCGTCTGGCCGACGATGCCCGCCTGGAATGCAAGATCTGCTGGTGGATCTACGACCCGGCGCAGGGCGACAGCGTCTGGCAGATTCCGCCAGGCACGCCGTTCTCGCACCTGCCCGAGCACTGGTGCTGCCCGATCTGCGACGGTGCCGCCGAACAGTTCATGGTGATCGATGAGTGAGCCCAACCTGAAGGCTGTGGCCCTGGCCCGGCGCTTCCAGCAGATCGCCGAGACGCGCATGCGCGGCCTGCCCTTGCTGCATCCGGGACTGGCGGTGGAAACCGTGGGCTTTGCCTGGCAGAAGATCGAACCACACGCGCAGACAGGCGTGCTCGGCATCCTGGTGACGCCGTGGTGCATGAACCTGGTCTGGTTGCCGGACGAAGCCCAGCCGCGACCAGGCGATGGCAGTGTGCGCGAGTATCGGATCGGCGACGAACGCCTGGACTTCTGTAGTTTCGAGGATGAAGTGTTCGGCCATTACCAGAGCTGTTCACTGTTCTCCCCGATGTTCGATTTCGTCGACGCACAGGCGGCTCGGGAGACTGCGGTGCAGGTGCTGGCCTTGCTGCGCCGTCCGCCTGTCGAGGTACCGGCCAATCCGGGGCGGCGCAGTCTGCTTTTCGGGCGTCTGCTGGAGAACCGCTCATGAACGTGTCGGACCTGGCCGGGACCCTTCGCGTGCGGCCCGGCCAGCGGCCAGCGTTGCTGGGCGGACGCCCGCCGCTGGCCGCCAGACTGCTGCGCGGGCACCCGGCGCACGCCGCAGCGCAGCGCCTGCCCCTGCTCTACAGCCTGTGCGCGCGGGCGCACCGGGTCGCTGCGACGCTGGCCGTGCAAGCCGCCGTCCACGGCGCTGCCGAAGCGGATGCCCAGGCACGCCAGGCCCTGTTGGAGGAAAACCGGCGTGAACACCTGCGTGTGTTCCTGCTCGACTGGCCGCGCCTGCTCAGTGACAAACCGGCATCGCCGCCAGGACTGGACATGCCCCTGGACGCCTGGTTCGAGGGCTCGGCGCGGGACTGGCTCGGCCACTGGCACGCCGACCCGCACCAGGCGCTGGCGGACTGGAGCGGACGTGGCCGACATGCCCTCGCCCGCCTGCTGCATGAATGTCGCGAGCCGGCTGAAGCACTGGCGATGCCGGTCCAGGCACTGCCCTGCGATGCCATGACGGTACTCGACATCGCTCGCCAGCTCGGCCGCCAGGTGCAATTCGGCCTGGCGCCAGAGGTGCATGGACAACCCTGTGAGACCGGAGCCTGGACCCGCGCGCGCGACAGACTGCCGGCGCGCCACGCCACGGCGTGGCTGCGCCTGGGCGCGCGCCTGGCGGACTACGTCGTCCTGAGCCACTGCGGTGCCCTCGACCTGGCCGCGGGCGCTCTGTCCCTTGGCGAAGGTCAGGCGATCGCCTGGTGCGAGACCGCTCGTGGCCTGTTGCTGCACCGCGTTCACCTGCAAGGTGAAACGATCCACGACTATCAGGTACTGGCGCCCACCGAATGGAATCTGCATCCTCGCGGCACCCTGGCCCGTGCGCTGGAAAACCTGCCCCACGATGGCAGCATCAAGCGCCGCGCCGAGCTGCTGCTGGCCGTGTTCGACCCCTGCCTGGGCTACGAACTGGACCTGGCGGCCATCACCCCTGGAGTGCCGTGTCATGCATGAAGTCAGCCTGGCTGGCGGCATCCTCGCCGCCGTCGAAGCCGCCGCACGCCGAGATCCCTTCATACGGGTCAGCCGCCTGCGCCTGGAGGCCGGTCAGTTGGCCGGGGTCGAGGTCGAGGCCTTGCGCTTCGCTCTGGAAGCCCTGGCACCGGGCAGCCTGCTGGCCGGTGCCATGATCGATATCGAGCAACCCGACGGCCAGGCCTGGTGCCTGGACTGTGCCGTCAACGTACCGCTGCCCCAGCGTGGCGCGCCCTGCCCCCATTGCGGCGGCTTCTGGCTGCAACCCAATGGCGGCACCGAACTTCGCATCCTCGACCTGCAGGTCGAGGATCACTGACAGGAGAACACGCCCATGTGCGTCGTCTGCGGCTGCTCCAGCGGCCATTCCCACCCGCCAGCGCCCAGCGCCGGTGATGACCTGCATTACGGCCTGGGTGCCGCCGGGGTTTCCCTGCCCGGCATCAGCCAGTCACGCACCATCCGCATCGAACAGGACGTGCTCGGCGAGAATGACCGGCATGCCGCGCGCAACCGTCTCGACTTTGACAGTCACGGCGTGCTGGCTCTGAATCTGGTGTCCAGTCCCGGCTCGGGCAAGACCACCCTGCTCTGCGCCACCCTCGACGCCCTGCGCCAACGCCGCGCGCACCTGCCGCTGGCCGTGATCGAAGGTGACCAGCAGACCAGCCACGACGCCGACCGCATCCGCGCCACCGGCGTCGCGGCGATCCAGGTCAACACTGGCAAAGGCTGTCATCTGGATGCCCAGATGGTCGCCGAAGCCTACGCACGGCTGCCGCTGCACGCGGCAGTGCACGCCCGCGGGCATGGCCATGCTGCCTCGCCGCTGGCCCCGGCGAAGACCGCCGCCGTCGTTGGCACCCTGCGCGCCCTCGATCCGCCCGGCCCGGCCGGCATACTGTTCATCGAGAACGTCGGCAACCTGGTCTGCCCGGCCCTGTGGGACCTGGGCGAAGCCGCCAAGGTGGCGATCCTCTCGGTGACCGAGGGTGAGGACAAACCGCTGAAGTATCCGGACATGTTCGCCGCCGCCAGCCTGATGATCCTGACCAAGACAGATCTGCTGCCGCATCTGGATTTCGATGTCGAGCGTTGCCTTGAATACGCCCATCGGGTCAATCCACGGCTGCGTGTGATCCAGCTCAGCGCCCGTGACGGCAGCGGCATGCAGGCCTGGCTTGACTGGTTGCTGGGGGATCGCTCATGAGCGCCTTGCGCACGCAGGCCCTGCCTGGGGCTGGCATATGGCCGCCGGTGCTGGCCTGCGGTGCCTGGCTGAAGAACAGCGCCTGCCTGCTACAGCGCGATGAGGTGATCTGGTCGCCGGTGCATGGCGATCTCGGCGAGGCAGACAACTGCCTGGCGCTGGAAGCCTCGGTACAACAACTGCTGGAGCGCGCAGAAACCACGCCAGCGGCCGTTGCTCATGACCTGCACCCGGACTTCCACAGCACCCGCCTGGCACTGGAAACGGCCACGCGCCTGGGCGTGCCGGCATTGGGCGTGCAGCATCACCACGCCCATATCGCAGCCTTGCAGGCCGAACATGGGTTGTCGGGCCCGGTCCTGGGCCTGGCGCTGGACGGCGTCGGCCTGGGCAGCGATGGCCAGGCCTGGGGCGGCGAACTGCTGTGGGTCGATGACAGCGCCTGGCAGCGCCTGGGTTCGCTGCGGCCCCTGCCGCTGCCCGGCGGCGACAGCGCTGCGCGGGAACCGTGGCGACTGGTGGCGGCCGCCCTGCACCTGCTCGGGCGTGACGACGAGATCGTTCCACGGCTGGCACCGCTGGTGGGAACCCCGGCGGCGAACACCGTGGCACGGATGCTCGAGCGCCGGCTCAATTGCCCGCCGAGCAGCGGCGCCGGACGCTGGTTCGACGTGGCAGCCGGCATTCTTGGCCTCAGCGTGCGCCAGGCTTTCGAGGCCGAAGCCGCAATTGCCTTGGAACAACAGGCCACCGCGTATCTGGCCCAGGCCCCTGCCCCCGAGGTCGAGGGGCTTTGGCACTTGCGTGGCGACGGCCGCCTCGACCTGTCGCCATTACTGCCCCGTCTGTTCGAACGGGCTGATCAGGGACGCGCAGCGGAAGGCGCCGCGCTGTTCCACCTGACCTTGGCCGCAGCGCTGGCCGACTGGGTCGCGGGGCACTTTCGCAATGTACCGGTGCTGCTCGGGGGTGGCTGCTTCGCCAACCGGCTGCTGAGTCTGCACCTCGAACGGCACCTGCTGGCCCAGGGGCAGCGTGTGTATCACGCCCGCAGCGTGTCCTGCGGCGATGCCGGGCTCGCGCTGGGCCAGGCCTGGGTCGCCGCGCACTGGCGCGACCCAGGGCAGCCGGCTGCCCTGCCACAGGAGGACTTCGCCGCATGTGCCTAGCCATTCCGGCCCGCGTGGTGGAACTGCGCGACGACGACCAGGCGGTGGTCGACCTCGGTGGCATCCGCAAGGAAATCTCCCTGGCCCTGGTCAACGGCGTGCAGCCGGGCGACTACGTGATCGTGCATGTCGGCTACGCCCTCGGCCTGATCGACCCCGACGAAGCGCAGCGCACCCTGGACATCTTCAACGAACTCGAGCAGGCGCCCCGAGCATGAAGTACATCGACGAATACCGCGACGGCGAGCTGGCCCGGCAGATCGCCGCGCGCATCCACCAGGCCTCCCGTCCCGGGCACGACTACCGCTTCATGGAGTTCTGCGGCGGCCACACCCATGCCATCTCCCGCTATGGCGTCAGCGATCTGCTGCCAGCCAACGTGCGGATGATCCACGGCCCTGGCTGCCCGGTCTGCGTGCTGCCGATCGGCCGCATCGACCAGGCTATACAGCTGGCGCTGGAACACGGCGTGATCCTCTGCACCTACGGCGACACGATGCGCGTTCCCGCGTCCGAAGGCCTGTCGCTGCTGCGGGCCAAGGCCCGGGGCGCGGATATCCGCATGATCTACTCGCCCCAGGATGCCCTGAAGATCGCCGAGGCCAATCCTGGCCGCGAGGTGGTGTTCTTCGCGGTCGGCTTTGAAACCACCACCCCGCCCACCGCCCTGGTTATCCGTGACGCGGCCCGGCGCGGGCTGGACAACTTCAGCGTGCTCTGTTGCCACGTCCTCACCCCGCCGGCCATCGCCCATATCCTCGACACGCCGGTCGAGCAAGCGGTACCGCTGGACGGCTTCATCGGCCCGGCCCATGTCAGCGTGGTCATCGGTGCCGCGCCTTATGGCGACTTCGCCCGCCGCTATCAAAAACCGGTGGTCATTGCCGGCTTCGAGCCACTCGATGTGCTGCAAGCCATTCTCATGCTGGTGCAGCAAGTCAACAGCGGACGCGCCGACGTGGAGAACCAGTTCATCCGCGCCGTCACCGACCAGGGCAGCCGTCCGATGCAAGCGTTGATGGAAGATGTCTTCGAACTGCGCGAGCACTTCGAATGGCGCGGACTTGGCGAAATGCCGGCCAGCGCCCGCCGCATCCGCCCGGCGTTCGCCCGACACGACGCCGAAACGCGCTTCGCCCTGGACTATCGCTCGGTGCCCGACCACAAGGCCTGCGAATGCGGACCGATCCTGCGGGGACAGAAGCGCCCGGTCGACTGCCGTCTGTTCGGCACCGTGTGCACCCCGGAAAACCCCATGGGCTCGTGCATGGTCTCCAACGAAGGCGCCTGTGCCGCCCACTACGCCTACGGGCGTTACAAGGATCTGGAGGAAGCGATATGAACAAGCGTGGTTATGTGCGACCGCTGGACCTGCGCCAGGGCCGTGTGGAAATGGCTCATGGCGCGGGAGGCCGGGCCTCGGCGCAACTGATCGAGGAGATCTTCCTGCGGGCCTTCGACAATCCCTGGCTGCGCGAAGGCAATGATGGCGCCGTATTGAGCCCGGTGCTGATGCCGGGCGAGCGGCTGGTCATGGCCACCGACGCCCACGTCATCTCGCCGCTGTTCTTCCCGGGTGGTGACATCGGCAGCCTGGCGGTGCATGGCACGCTCAACGACGTCGCCATGAACGGCGCACGGCCGTTGTACCTGTCGGCCAGCTTCATCCTCGAGGAAGGCTTCCCCCTTGCCGACCTCAAGCGCATCGCCGAGTCCATGGGCCACGCCGCGCGTGAGGCCGGGGTCGCGATCGTCACCGGCGATACCAAGGTGGTGGAGCGCGGCAAAGGGGATGGCGTGTTCATCAGCACCACCGGGATCGGCGTGGTTGCCGCTGGCATCGACACCGGTGGCGCGCGGGCCAGGCCCGGGGACGTGATCCTGCTGTCCGGAAGCATTGGCGAGCATGGCGTGGCGATCCTGTCGCAGCGCGAATCACTGGAATTCGAGACGCAGATACGCTCCGACAGCGCCGCCTTGCATGGGCTGGTGGCCGGGATGCTGGTAGTGGCGCCGGGCATCCGCGTACTGCGGGACCCGACCCGCGGCGGGTTAGCCACGACCCTGAACGAAATCGCCGGACAATCCGGGGTCGGAATGATCCTGGAAGAAGCCGCGATCCCGGTGCAGGCGCAAGTCGAGGCCGCGTGCGAGCTGCTGGGGCTGGATCCGTTGTACGTAGCCAACGAAGGGAAGCTGGTGGCGATCTGTGCCGCTGACGATGCCGAAGCCGTGCTGGCCGCGATGCGAGCGCACCCACTGGGGCGCGAGGCGGCGCTGATCGGCCGGGTAGTCGAGGATGGGCACGGGTTCGTGCAGATGGTGACGCGGTTTGGAGGGCGGCGGGTGGTGGACTGGTTGGTGGGGGAGCAGTTGCCGAGGATTTGTTAGGCGTTCACGTGAATGTCAGAAAGGCCCGCGGAGCACATCTGTACTCCAGGGTATTCAGTGGCCCTTGACTCAACGCCTGCCCCTTTCTTCCGCCTCGGCAAGCCGCTGCTCTATTTCCGATGCCTCCCGCTCCTTCTCCTTTATAGAGGTCGGCGTAATCACCTTGTCCACAGCCTCCGTTTCAGGGTCCGGCTGCTGCAGTACCGGATCGGTAGACGGCCTGCCTTGTTGTGCCTGCTCCGAGGAAAGTGGCTGCGGGGTCTTGTCTGCGGGTTGATCGTGGTCGGGCTTCATCGCGGTGCTCCTTTCTGATCGCGCTCTGTTCAGAAGAACCCTGCGCCTTCGGAAAGTTTGATTGCTTTGGATCAAGAGCACATTTGTGCTCCTTGACTGAAATCGGCAGCGCACGGCATGACCCAGATCAGCGAATCTTCAACGTATGCCGCTCCTTCAACTCCTGCCGCTCCTTGGCCTCCACCGACAGCGACGCTGTCGGCCGCAGCAACAGGCGCTTGAGGCCGATCGCCTCGCCCGTCTCGGCGCACCAGCCATATTCACCACGGGCCAGTCGCTCCAGCGCCTCGTCGATCTTGTCCAGCAGCTTCTTCTCCCGCGCCAGCACCCGCAACTGCCACTGCCGGGCCTCCTCGGTACTGCCGATATCCGCGGGATCGGAGTTGACCTCATGGTTTTTCAACAACTCGAACTCGTCGGAAATCCTGTCCTGCAAGGCCTGCCGCTGTTGCAGCAGCAGGTCCTGGAAATACGCCAGTTGCCCGGCATTCATGTAGGCCTCGGCAGGTTGTTGCAGCAGTTCTTCTTCGGTCATGTTCATCTCCTGAAACTCAGTGGCAATCCCTGACAGCCGTGCACCAGTCGGCCCCGGTGCCAGGCCAGTTGCCCGGAAACCAGGGTGGTAGCGATGCGATGCCGGAACGCGTGGTGCTGGAACGGCGTCCACTGACAGTGCGAAAGCAGCGGGTCCTGCCAGACCGGGTGCGGCTCGGGCAGTCGCTCCACCAGCACCAGGTCAGCCCAGTAACCCTCGCGTATGTAGCCGCGCGCATGGATACCGAACAGGTCCGCCACCGCATGACTGGTCTTGCGCACCAGTTGAGCCAGCGGCAGCACGCCGTCGGCCACCAGCTCCAGCAAGGCCGGCAAGGCATGCTGCACCAGCGGCAAGCCCGAGGGCGCCTGGGCGTAGGGCCGGGATTTCTCTTCCAGGGTATGAGGCGCATGGTCGGTACCGATCACATCGAGACGGTCGCACAGCAGCGCCTGGCGCAGGGCGTCGCGGTCGGCGCGGGTCTTGATCGCGGGATTGCATTTGATCAGGTTGCCCAGCCCGGCATAGTCGCGGTCATCGAATAGCAGGTGATGGGCGCAGACCTCCGCCGTGATGCGTTTGCCCGCCAGCGGCCCTGGCTCGAACAGCGCCAGCTCACGGGCCGTGGTCAGGTGCAGGACGTGCAGGCGGGTGTCGAAGCGCCTGGCCAGTTCCACCGCCAGGGACGACGAGCGATAGCAGGCTTCGGCATCGCGAATGAGCGGGTGCAGCTCCGGACCGATGGCTTCGCCATAGCGCTCGCGCAACCGCGCTTCGTTGGCAACGATTGACGGCGTGTGCTCGCAATGGGCCAGGAGGATGGTAGGTACGCTGGCGAAAAGGCGCTCCAGCACCCGCGGATCGTCCACCAGCATGTCGCCGGTGGAGGCGCCCATGAACACCTTGACCCCGGCCACCAGCCGCGGGTCGAGGGCAGCGATCACGTCCAGGTTGTCCTTGCTGACCCCGAAGTGAAAGGCGAAGTTGGCCACCGAGCGCCGCGCCGCCCGCTGTTTCTTGTCCTCCAGGGCCTCCATGGACAGGGTTGCCGGGTTGGTATTGGGCATGTCCATGAAGCTGGTGATGCCGCCGGCCACCGCCGCCCGCGACTCCGACGCGATGCTCGCCTTGTGCGGCGCGCCAGGTTCGCGGAAATGTACCTGGTCGTCGATCATGCCGGGCAGCAACCACTGGCCTGCAGCGTCGATCTCCAGATCGGCGTTACACCCGGTGATACTGCTGGCGATCTTTTCGATGCGGCCGCGGGCAACCAGCACGTCGGCGTCCAGGCCGGTGCCTTCGTTCACCACGTGGGCGTTTCTGATGAGGATTCGGGTCATGGCAACGGTGTGTCTCACGAATTATTTGTTATGTTATAACACTCAATTCGAAAAACCGTCGAGGCCAGCACAACCGTTCGGCAACAAGCCATTAAAGATTCCTTCACCCAGACCCCGGCATTCCTCATCTACGCTCAGCACAAATCATGTCTGGAACCCCGCCCATGGAAATGGACTGGCATAAAGCCCTGCAGGAGAGCCTGGTCTGGCTCGCTGCTGCCTGCGTCATCACCTTCATCGTCCTGGCCATCTGCGCCAGGCTCGCCATCCGCTTCACCCGCTGGGGCCAGCAGTTCTGGCAGATCGCCGGGCCCTACCTGAGCCCCAGGCACAGCTGGCGACCGCTGCTGGCCTATGCCTTGCTGATCGTCCTGGCGCTGTTCGCGGTACGCCTGAACGTGCTGTTTTCCTTCTGGTACAACGGTTTCTACAGTGCCCTGCAGGGCCTGGACCAGACGGCATTCTGGTACTTGCTCGGGGTGTTCGCCGTGCTGGCGACCATCCATGTGCTACGCGCCCTGTTCACCTACTACGTGACCCAGGCCTTCAATATCCGCTGGCGTACCTGGCTCACCGAGCGCCTGACCCGCAACTGGGTCGAGGGCGACGCCTATTACCGCGGCCAGTTCCTCGAAACCCCGGTGGACAACCCGGACCAGCGTATCGAACTGGACGTGACCGCCTTCGTCAGCGGCTCGGTGAGCCTGTCGCTGGGGGCGATCAGCGCGCTGGTATCGCTGGTGGCCTTCACCGGGATCCTCTGGGGGCTGTCGGCGCCGCTGACGGTGGCCGGCGTGGAAGTGCCCCGGGCCATGGTCTTCGCGGTGTACGTCTATGTGCTGATCGCCACCTGGATCGCCTTCCGCCTGGGTAAACCGCTGATCCGCCTGAACTTCCTCAACGAGAAACTGACGGCGAACTTCCGTTATGCCTTGATGCGCCTGCGCGAGTACGCGGAAAACGTCGCCTTCTACCAGGGCTCGGCCATCGAGCGCGACACCCTTCTGGGTCGCTTCTCGGCCCTGATCCGCAACGTCTGGGCCCTGGTGTTCCGGAGCCTGAAGTTCGACGGTTTCAACCTTGCAGTAAGCCAGGTAGCGGTGGTGTTCCCCTTCATTCTCCAGGCGCCGCGCTTCTTCAGCGGGGCGATCAAGCTGGGCGACGTGATGCAGACCTCCCAGGCGTTCGGTCAGGTGCAGGACTCGCTGTCGTTCTTCCGTGAGTCCTATGACACCTTCGCCCAGTACCGCGCCACCCTCGACCGTCTCACCGGTTTCCTCGACGCCAACGACCAGGCACGCGCGCTGCCCCATGTGCAGCGCGTGAATCAGGCCGACGCTCTGGATATCCGCAGGATGCAGGTGATGCGTCCGGACGGGCACGCGCTGCTGAGCGACTTCGAGCTGAGCCTGAAACCGGGAGATTCGCTGCTGATCAAAGGACCGTCGGGTTGCGGCAAGACCACCCTGCTGCGTGCGGTAGCCGGGCTATGGCCCTATGCCGAGGGCGAAGTGCGTTGCCCGGGCGGCACCGAAGCGCTGTTCCTGTCGCAGCGGCCGTACCTGCCCTTGGGCATGCTGCGCACTGCGGTGGCCTACCCTGCCATCGGCCTGCCGGACGACGACGAGCGCCTGAGCCAGGCCCTGCGCGAGGTCAACCTTGGTCACCTGGCGGACAAACTGGAAGACAGCAACGACTGGGCGCGGATTCTTTCGGTGGGCGAACAGCAGCGCCTGGCCTTCGCCCGGGTGCTGTTCAACCAGCCGCGCATCGTGTTTCTCGATGAATCCACCTCGGCCATGGACGAAGGCCTGGAGCACGCGCTGTACGGGCTGCTGCGCGAACGGATGAAGGACAGCATGCTGGTCAGTGTCGGCCACCGGGCGACGTTGGCCGGGTTCCATAGTCATCATCTGGAACTGGATGGACGCGGCGGCTGGACAGTCGCCTGATACGACGCTCCCACAATGTTTCTGCAGTGATCATTCGACCAGTGCCAGCCTCAGCCCCAATACCACCAGGATTCCGCCCATCGCCGCATCGATTGGCCGACGCATCCGCCCATAGAAATCACGAACCCGCCGCGTGGAAAACATCAGCGCCAGAGTCGAGAACCAGGCCAGCGCCACGGCGGTGACCACGACGACCGCCGCGACCAGCACCCAACCCGGTGCATGGGCCGGCAGGACCGTGATGAAGAAGCTGCCGAAGAAGGCCGCAGCCTTCGGGTTGGTCATGGACACCATGAAACCGACCCTCGGTGCCGGCGTGATGACGTTGTCCGTGGTGGCAACCGCCATTTCCCGATAAGGCCGTCGGGCAGCCAGCAGCAGCCTGGCGCCGAGGTACAGCAGGTAGCAGACACCGGCGATGCGGATCGCATCGTACAGCCAGGCGATCCGGGTCAGCAGCACACCCAGCCCGATCACCGCCATCGACGCCCAAACGGCAATTCCCATCGCGGTACCCAGCGCGACGCCCAGGCCACGGCGGCGGCTGGCGAGTGCATTGGAGGTCACGGCGATGAAATCCGGCCCCGGACTCACACAAGCCAGCAGCATGACGGCGGCAACGGTCAGCAGTTGAGGCACGTAGCTCATGCCTCGACCTCCACCACGTCGTAATGCACCGACAACTGGCCCTTCTTCTCCTTGGCCTTGAGGATGCGCACACCCGCTATCCCGCCGGTCGACACGACATGGGTACCGCCACAGCCATGCATGGGCAACGAACCGAAGCCGACCGTGCGCATGCCGTGTTCATCCCGCAGGTGCCGTGGCTCGTCGGCGGCGATCAACTGGTTCACCGCCTGTTCCAGCGACCCGCCGGTGATGTCCTGCGCCTGGGGCTGCCAATCGAAGACCACGCGGCACTCACCCGGCCAGTGATGCCCCTTCACCGCTCGCCACCCTGCCCGTTCACCGACGCAGGCAATCAGGTGCCCGGCCGAGTGCAACCGGGCATGCAGCAGCCGGGCCTCGGGCGCCACCTCGATCCTGACCGGGCCGAGCGGGATCGCTTGCGCCAAGGTATGCAGCACCTCGTTTTCCGTCTGCCCGACGGCCTCCACCGCGACACCGCCGATAAACCCTTGGTCGGCAAGCTGCCCGCCGCCTTGCGGGTGGAACAGGGTTTCGGCCAGGACCACCTGGTATCGGCCATCCTCCAGAGGCCGGCAATCGACGACCCGGGTTTCCAGGGTCAGTTCGTCGGAAAAGAAATAAGCACGCTGTGTCATCTATCACATCCTCAACCAGCAGGAAGGCACCCTGCTCCGAGGACAAGCGTAGGGACCCGCACAGGTGCCAGGCTTGTAAAAAATTGAGCGGGCTCAGTAGCCGGAAGGTGCAACCCCGAAGGCTTGCTTGAAGGCGCGGTTGAAATGACTCTGGTCGTAGAAACCGACCTCCTGGGCCACCCGGGCCAGGTCCCAGCGTTTCTGGCCGAGCAAGACACAGGCGTGTTCCAGACGCAGGCGCACCAGCCAGGCATGGGGCGTCATGCCGATGGTCTGCTTGAACAGCTTGAGGAACTGGAAACGCTCCAGGCCGCACAGCGCTGCCAGGTCGCAGAGGCTGATCTTTTCCGCCAGATGGCTCATGCAGTAGTCCCTGACCCACTGCCATTGGATCGCAGACAAGGTGCCCTTGACGAACTGCGGCCTGATCATCCGTGCCTGGGTGAACAGCCGGCCCAGCAACACCAGCCACTGCGACTCGGCGAACAGCGGATCGCTGCGACCCTCGCCAAGGGCCTGGTGCAACTGGATCAGTTGCGCGGCGAGTCGCTGGTCCTGCAGGACCGCGCCACCCAGCATGGGGAATTCGTCGCGTCCGGCAACCTCCTCGGTAAGCCCGGCCAGCAGTTCGGCGGGGACCCGAAACGTCTTCAACGTGTAGGATTCGGCATCGGCAAGGATGCCGTCATGCATCTCGCCGGGCGGCATCAACTGGATGCTGCCCGGCGTCAGCAGCACCGACTCGCCATGCAGGACCTGGCGTTGCACACCCTCGCTGATCAGGCCCACATGGTAGTCAAGGTGATAGTGACGGTCGAAGCGGAAACTGGAAAACCGGCCCTCGCTCAGGACAAGGCCAGGGAATTC
The DNA here is from genome assembly GCF_059379395.1 of Pseudomonas sp. Con_6. Lineage (NCBI taxonomy): Bacteria > Pseudomonadati > Pseudomonadota > Gammaproteobacteria > Pseudomonadales > Pseudomonadaceae > Pseudomonas > Pseudomonas sp. Con_6. The sequence goes on from NZ_CM182011.1 coordinate 3,667,580, forward strand.
CTGGTTGCGCCGGTATTCCACGCGATCTGCCATAGGGACCTCAGGTTTCAGGGGGTGCCACTATACCGGGTCAGCCGGTTTCCAGCCTGTCTGGTGCAACGCCGCCAGCAAGCGCTCGCCATCAAGCGCGGGCACAGGAACGCCGTCCGCCGTCTGCATGTCGACACCGGCCAGCAGGGCATTGACGATCGCCTCTTCCACCGCTTCCGCCGCCGCACTGAACAGCGGACTGATATGGTCATTGTTGACCATCGCCACGCCTTGGGAGAACGGCACGCCCTTGCGGCCGTAGCCGACTGGCGGCAGTTGCTGGTCGGCGGTGGAGAACGCCAGGAACAGGTCGCCGCTGGAGTCCTCGGTGCCGCCGCCGGTGCGGGCGATGCCGATGGACGCCCGCTGCGCCAGGCGCTGGCACTGGTGCGGCAGCAAGGGCGCGTCGGTGGCGAGCACCACCACGATCGAGCCCATCCCCGGCTCGCCACGGTGGGCGAACGGCGAAGGCAGGTCACCCAGCACCCGCCCGACCGGATAGCCATCCACTCGCAGCTCGCGGCGTTGCCCGTGGTTGGCCTGAAGCAGCGCGCCAACGGTCCATCCGCCCTGCTCCGCTGGCAACTTGCGCGACGCGCTGCCGATGCCGCCCTTGAACTCGTGGCAGATCATCCCGGTGCCGCCGCCGACTGCACCCTCGCCCACGGGACCGGACTTGGCGTCGGCGAGCGCCGCGCGGACATGCTCGGGGCGCACATGCTGGCCCCAGATATCGTTGAGTATGCCGTCGTAGGTCTCCATCACCACCGGCATGCACCAGTAGGTGGAAGGATCGGCCAGGGAATCGCGCTCGGCGGCGATCAGGGCATCGCGTGCCGTGCCGACGCTGTGGGTGTTGGTGAAGGCGATGGGCGTGGTCAGGAGCCCGGCTTCGCGGATCCATTCCAGGCCGGTGGCGTCGCCGTTGCCGTTGAGGACATGGACGCCGGCGAAGCAGGGTTGCAGGCGGGCTTCGCCTGCCCGGGGCTGGATCACAGTGACGCCAGTGCGGACCTGCTGGCCTTCGACCAGGGTGCAGTGGCCGACGCGGACGCCGGGGACGTCGGTAATGGCGTTGAGTTCGCCGGGGGTGCCGAGGCCGGTGGTGATGCCGAGTTGACGGGCGCGCATGGGGGCTCCTCTCAGAAGAACAACACATCACTTATTGAAGTGGCGCGGACCTGTGGGAGCGGGTTCACCCGCGATTGCAGTAGTGAATTCACCATCGCAATCGCGGGTGAACCCGCTCCCACAGGTCCGCGTAAGGCCCCCTTACCCTATGCCCCTGCCTTGCCCCGTCGCAACCACTCGATAAAACAGGCGAACAACTCCGACTGCGAATTGATCGCCAGCTTCAGATACAGGTTCTTGCGGTGCATGCGCACGGTCTCCGGCGAGATCCCCAGCTCGATCGCCGTGGATTTCACCGAGTGCCCTCGCAAGATCATCTGCGCCACTTCCCGCTCGCGATCCGTCAGCACCTGGCAGCCAAAGCTGTCGAACGCCGCCTGCAACCCGCCCCGCTCCACCCCGCCGCCGGCCTCGGCCAGGCAATGCAGCCCATGCCGGCGCAGCAACTCACGCACCATCGGCTCCACCGCCCGCAGCAGGTCCAGCTGCGCCGCGCTCAGCCGTGTGTTGCTGCAGCCCTGGAACAGGCTCAGGGACAGCTTGCGGTCCTCGCCCAGGTCGGCGATGAAATAGCTGTCCTCGCTGCAGCCGGTGGCCAGGTAGTAGGTCTTGTAGTAGTCGCTGTCGAAGAAATGGTCCGGCGCGATCTCCGCCAGGTGATAGAAGCCCTCGGCCAGGCCATTCTCCACCGCCAGGCAGAACGGATCGAGCAGGTAGCCAGCGGCGAAATAACGATTGAGCACTGCGTCGCGGTACTGCTCGGGAATACCGTGCTGATACAGCAACTGCGGCGCGCGGCCACGGCATTCGAGGCTGATCATCATCGATTCCACCGAGACCAGCTCGCCGATGGCCGCAGCCAGGTGAGCCAGGGCATCGGTGCGCTCGCTGTGGACGAACGCCTCCTGCAGCGCGGCATGCCAGCGCTGCAGGGTGCCAAAGGACAGGGTGACGGGTGTCTCGGGAGTGGCCTGGGTCATGCCCGGCAGTCTAGCCTGCCGGGCATGCTGGCGAACAGGTCGGCGCAGGCTGTTCATTGGTCGTGATACAGGCCTTCGGCACGCAGCTCGGCAGCGGTGTCGAGGATGCACTGGCGAAGGACCGCGACGATCTCGTCGACCTGGGCATGGGTGATCACCAGCGGCGGCGACATCACGTTCAGGTGCATGATCGGCCGCACCAGCAACCCCTTGGCCTGGGCCTTGCGGTGAATGCGTTCACCGATGTTCACCGCATCGGCGAACAGCGCCTTGCTGGCCTTGTCGGCAACGAACTCGACGCAGGCCATCAGCTTCAGGCAGCGCACGTCGCCCACCAGCGGCAGCTCGCCCAGGGTCGCCAGGCGCTGTTCCAGATAGCCACCGACGTCCTGCACATGGGCCAGCAGGTTTTCCCGCTCGATGATCTCGATGTTCTTCAACGCTGCGGTGCAGCACACCGGATGCCCGCTGTAGGTGAAGCCATGGGTGAAGCAGCGGCCCTTGCCCGGCTCGGCGATGACCTTCCAGATGCGCTCGGAGAAGATGCACGCGCCCAGCGGCAGGTAGGCCGAAGTCAGGCCTTTGGCGGTGGTGATGATGTCCGGGGTGACGCCGAACAGCTCCTCGCTGGCAAAGAAGGTGCCGAGGCGGCCGAACGAGGTCACCACTTCGTCTGCGACGAAGAGGATGTCGTAGGTCTGGCACAGCTCCCACATGCGCTTGAAGTAGCCCTGGGGCGGGATGATCACCCCGCCGGAGCCCATGATTGGCTCGGCGAAGAAGGCCGCGACCTTGTCCGGGCCGAGGGAGTGGATCTTGTCCTCGAACTCGGCCACGAGGAAGTCGAGGAACTCTGCCTCGTCCATGTCGTCCGGGGCGCGGTACGGATTGGGATTGGAGACGTGGTGGATCAGCTCGTTGGCGTAGTCGAACTCCGGCACCCGATCGGCCGCCTTGTTGCCGATCGACATGGTCAGAGTGGTGGAGCCGTGGTAGGCGTTGTAGCGGGCGATGATGTGCTTCTTCTCCGGCTTGCCGCGGCAGTTCTGGTAGTACTGGATCATGCGGTAGGCGGTATCGACCGCGGTGGAGCCCCCGGTGGTGAGAAACACGTGATTCAGGTCGCCCGGCGCCAGTTGCGCCAGTTTCTGGCACAGCTGGATGGCGACGTCGTTGGCCATGTCCGAGAACGGATTGGAATAGGCCAGGCGGCGCACCTGGTCGGCGATGGCCAGGGCCATTTCCTCGCGGCCCAAACCGATATTGGTGCACCACATGCCGCCGACGGCATCGAGGAAACGGTTGCCCTCGGTATCGCGGATATAGGCGCCCTCCCCGGCGACGATGTTCAGCGCGCCTTGTTCGCGATGCTCGTCGAACATGTGGTAGCCATGCATGTAGTGGGCCTTGTCGGCTTCCACCAGGGGATCGACGACGAAGCTTGGGTCCAGTGCTTTGTTGGGCATGCTCATGGGCAGCTCCTTGCGGTACGAAATTGAAGAGGCAGGTCAGTAGCCGGTCTTGACCGTGTTCCACACCCGGGTGATGGCGCGCATTTCCTTGGCCGACTGGCTTTTCTGGGCGAACAGACGCTGACGGGTGGCGTCGTCGGGGTAGATGGTCGGGTCGTCGCGGATCTCTTCCTTGACCAGCGCAGTGGCGGCGCCGTTGCTGTTGGCGTAGTGGATCAGGTTGGTCACCCCGGCCATGTTCTGCGGCTGCAGCAGGAACTCGATGAACTTGTGCGCATTGGCCACGTGGGGCGCGTCCTTGGGCAGGTACAGGTTGTCGAACCAGATCAGCGAGCCCTCGCTGGGGATGAAGAACTTCAGGTGGATATCCTTCTTCGCTTCCTCGGCGCGGGCCTGGGCGGTGGCATAGTCGCCGGACCAGGTCAGAGCCAGGCAGACATCGCCGTTGGGCAGGCTGGTGAGGTAGTTCACCGAGTCGAACTTGCGGATGTACGGACGGATATCCAGCAGCAGCTTCTGCGCTGCATCGAGATCGGCCGATGTGGCGCTGTGCGGGTCCTTGCCCAGGTACTGCAGGGCCAGCGGGATGACTTCGCTGGGCGCGTCCATCAGGGTCACGCCACAATCGGCGAAGCGCGCGACGACCTTCGGATCGAACAGCATGGCCAGCGAGCCGATGGGGGCATCGGGCATGCGAGCCTTGATCTTGTCGACGTTGTAGGTGACGCCGGAGCTGCCCCAGGTGTAGGGCGCGGAGAACTTCAGGCCGGGATCGTAGCCCTGCAGGTCGGCGACCACCTTGGGATCGAGGTTGTTCCAGCTTGGCAACTGCTGCTTGTCCAGCGGCTGGAACACCCCGGCCTTGATCAGCGGCGGCACCAGGGAAGCGTTGAGCATCACCAGGTCGTAGCCGGAGCGACCGGTGAGCAGCTTGGTCTGCACGGTCTCGTAGCCGTCGAAGGTGTCGTAGATCACCTTGATGCCGGTGGCCTTCTCGAAATCGGCCAGGGTGGTTTCACCGATATAGTCGGTCCAGTTGTACAACCTGAGCGTATTGCCGGTGTCCGCTTCGCCGGCCAGCGCGACCGTTGCCGCGCCTGCCAGGAGAAAACTGCCGATCACCTTTGGTGCCTTGCCCATAGCAACTCCATCGTGTGACTGCTCGGAATGAGCCGGTGGAATCACTATCGGGGGTTTGGCTTGAGGGGGACATAACCCGGATGGGGGGGTGGTCGTTTTTGGGTATGTCCACTTGATCTTACGAACGACGCAGGACAAATGTGGGAGGGTTCATCCGCTCCCACAGGGTCCGCGTTGCTTTTACTTCAGGGGGTACAGCGCCTCATCGAACTGCGCCAGCTTGGGAAACTCCAGCGGCAGATCATCCGATAGATGCTCCAACCGCACCCGGTAATCCTCCAGGAAGCCCTTGCGCGCCTCGTCGCTGATATAGGGCACATGCCAGGCCACGAACGGCGGCAGCACGTCATAGCCGACATACGCCAAAGTCCCGCGCAGGATTGGCCGCAGCATGTCCTCCAGCGGCCCATGGATCGCGCCCTCGCCGAACATATGCTCGCGCCCGCCAAGGGTTACCGTCACCAGCGCCCGCTTGCCCGCCAGGCCTCCCTGGTCATAGAAGCGCTTGCCGCCATAGCACACCCCCGACACCAGCACCCGGTCGATCCAGCCCTTGAGCATGGCCGGCGCGGAGAACCAGAAGATCGGGAAATTCAGCACCAGCAGGTCGGCCCACAGCAGCTTGTCCAGCTCCTGCTGGATATCCGCGGCGATAGAACCACTCTTCACTCCCAGCCGCTGCTCCAAGGCATACACCAGATACTCGGGATTCTCCCGATGGCCGAAATCGGCCGCACTGGCCACCGGGTTCCAGCCCATGGCATAGAGGTCGCTGACCTTGACCTCATGGCCCTGCGCGCGAAAGGTCTCGGCCGCCTGGTCACGCAGCGCGGCGGTAAAGGATTGCGGCTCGGGATGAGCATGGACGATCAGTACATTCATGAATAAATCCTTGGTTCAGACCTGCACGGCCTTGATCTCGACAAACTCGCCCAGCCCTTCCTCGCCCCACTCGCGACCGTTGCCGGACTGCTTGTAGCCGCCGAACGGGGCGCGATAGTTGAAGGCGGCGCCATTGACGAAGCACTGCCCGGCACGCAGTTGCCGCGCCAGCTCCACACCATGCTCGCGACTGCCGGCCCAGACCGCGCTGGACAAGCCGAACGGCGAATCATTGGCCAGCGCGATGGCCTGGGCTTCGTCGCGATAAGGCATCAGGCACAGCACCGGCCCGAAGATTTCCTCCTGGGCGATGCGCATGCGGTTGTCGACATCGGCAAAGATCGTCGGTGCCACATAGAAACCGCGTTCCGGCACCAGCTCAGCGCCGCACACCAGACGTGCACCTTCCGCCTTGCCGACCTCGATGTACTCGCGCACCGTGCGCCGCTGCCCCGCCGAACACATCGGCCCGAGGAAGCTGGCCGGATCGCGGGGATCGCCCATCACCAGCGCCCTTGCCTCGGCCGCAGCGATCTCCACCGCCTCGGCATAGCGCTCGGCGGGCAGGAGCATACGGGTCAGCGCCGTGCAGGTCTGCCCGGAGTTGATCATCACGTCCTGCACGCCATGGCGTACGGCAGCGGCGAGATCGGCGTCCGGCGTAATCAGGAACGGCGACTTGCCGCCCAGTTCCAGGCACACCCGCTTGACCGTCGGCGCAGCGGCCTGGGCCACGCGCACGCCGGCACCGGTGGAGCCGGTGAAGGACACCATGTCCACCAACGGATGCCGTGCCAGCGCCTCGCCGACCTTCGATCCCGGCCCGCTGACCAGGTTGAACACCCCTGGCGGCAGGCCGATGGCGTCGATCATCTCCGCCAGCAGGAAGGCATGCAGCGGGGTTTCCTGGCTCGGCTTGACCACCACGGTGCAGCCGGCAGCCAACGCCGGGGCCAACTTGCCGATCAACTGGTGCAGCGGGTAGTTCCACGGATTGATGAAGGCACAGACGCCCACCGCCTCGCGGTACACCCGCGAATTGCCGACTTCATGCACGCGATCCATCAGCCCGGCCAGCTCGACGTACTGCTCCAGCCCTTCGATCGGCCCGTCCACCTGCACGCTCTGGCACCACTGCACCGGCATGCCCAGCTCGGCGGTGATCACATCGGCCATCTCGCCGGCCCGGGCCCTCAACTGCTCGGCCAGGGCCCGGATAAAGCCGGCACGCACGCTGGACGGCGTCCGCGACCAGTCGCTGAAGGCCCGGCGCGCCGCCTGCACGGCGCGCTCGACGTCCTGCTCGTCACCCAACGGCACCCGGCCGATGACGCTTTCGCTGGCCGGGTCGATGACCTCGGCCATGCCCTGCCCGCTCGGCGCACGCCAGGCGCCGTCGAGATACAACAACGAATACTCACGCATGGGTCCGGGACTCCATCAATGCCGCGGCACAGCGCGCGATACGGCCGCAGGCGTCGCCCAGCTTGTCGCTGTCCAGCACCAGGCCCAGGCGGATATGCCCGGCCGCGCTTGGCCCGAAGGCTTCGCCGGCCAGCGCGGACACACCCTCGGTCTCCAGCAATTGCAAGGAAAATGCCTGGGCACTGAGGCCGGTGGCGCGAATATCGACCATCACGAACATGCCACCGTCGGGCTTGATCACCTTGAGGCCAGGGCTGTTGCCCAGGCGCTCGCAGACCAGATCGCGGCGCTGGCGGTAGGTCTCGCGCATGCTCTCCAGCTCCGGCAACTCCTGCTCCAGGGCCACCACGGCGGCGTCCTGGATGAAGTCCGGCAGGCCGTAGAGCATGCACAACGCGAGGTTTTCCAGGTGCGCGGCCAGCTCGCGGGAGCCGACCACCCAGCCAACCCGCCAGCCGGTCATGGCGTGGGACTTGGACAAGCTGTTGATGGTCGCGGTGCGTTCGGCCATGCCCGGCAGGCTGGACGGGCTGACGTGCTCGCCGGTGTACAGCAGCTCGCTGTAGACCTCGTCGGACAGCAGCCACAGGTCATGGGCGATGCACAGCTCGGCCAGAGCTTCCCAGGTGGCACGCGGCAGGCTGGCACCGGTGGGGTTGTGCGGGCTGTTCAGGGCCAGAGCGCGAGTGCGTGGAGTAATACGAGTGGCGACATCCGCCGGATCGACGCGGAAACCGTTCTCCGGACGCACCGGCACGGTCACCACCTTCGCCCCGCAGGCGCCGAACACCGCCTCGTAGGTAACGTACATCGGCTCGGGCACGATCACCTCGTCCCCCGCCTCCAGCACGCACTGGGCCACGCAGAACAGCGCGCACTGGGCACCGGCCAGCACCGTGACCTGCTCGGCATCGACCTGTTGCCCGCTGCGTTGCTGGTGGCGACGGGCGATGGCCTGGCGCAGGGCCTGCTTGCCGCGGATATCGGAATAGTGGGTATGCCCGCTGCGCAGGCTGGCGACGGCTGCTTCGACTATCGGCTTGGGCGTGTCGAAATCCGGATCACCCACGGACAGCAACAGCACGTCCTTGCCCTCGGCCTGCATGGCCAGGGCGCGGTAGTGAATCTCCCAGGCGGCGGCACCGTCACCGGCGATACGCTGGGTCAGACTGGAAAAACGCATGGCGAAGCTCCTATTCAGCGGGCACAGGCGTGCTTGAGTTCGATCAGGGTGACGCCGTTGCGAGCGAAGCCCGTGCGCAGTTCCCGTTGCAGCTCGTCGAGGCTGGCCGGTTGCGCCACATGGCAGCCGAACGCCCGGCCAAGGCCGGCGAAGTCCGGGTTGCGCGGCAGCACGCCGATCGGCTCGATATCCAGGCCGAGCATGTCATCGCGGATCTGCCCGAGGGCATCGTTGTTCCACAACAGCACTACCAGCGGACGCTCCAGCTCCTCCACGGCGGTGGCCAGTTCCTGGGCGGTGTAGAGAAAACCGCCATCGCCGACCAGCACCAGCCCCGGACGTCCGTTGCCGCCAAACATTGCGCCGATCCCCGCCGGTAGCCCGTAGCCCAAGGTTCCATAACCAGTCGGATGCAGCCAGCTGCGCGGCGCGCGGCTGGCGAAAGCATAGTTGCCGGTGTAGGCCAGTTGGGTCATGTCAGTGCTGATAAAGGCGTTTTCCGGCAGTTCCGCCGCCACCCGGTCGAGGATCGCCTGGTGGATGCCTTGCAGCGACCCGTGGCCGGCGCGAATGGCCTGGCGCAGGCCGGCCACCACCTCCATGGCCGCACCGGCCTCGCGGCGGATGTCCGGCAGCTGTTCGAGAATCCCCGCCAGGGTCTGCCGGGCATCACCGTGCAGGGCCAGGGCGCAGGGATAGAAATCGTTGAACTTGCGCGGGTCGATATCCACCCGCAGCAGTTCGCCGTTCAGCGGCAGGCGCTCGCGCCAGAAATCGGTGTCGGCCATCTCGGTGCCCACCGCCAGGACCACATCGGCCTCGGCGATCAGGTTCCAACCCGGCTCGACGCACAAGCTGGAACCGGCATTCAGCGGCGCCTCCGGCGGCAGCAGGCCCTTGCCGGCGACGCTGGTGAACACTGGTGCGGCCAGGCGGGTGCTCAGTTGCTCCAGTTCGGCCGAAGCCTCGATGGCACCGCCACCGGCGATAATCATCGGTCGCTTCGCCGCCGCCAGGCGCGCGGCCGCCTGGTCCAGCAGTTCCCGGGTTGGCACGCCACGGCCCGGACGACGCACCACCTCGTTGCTCCAGTCACGGGCCACCGGCGCGGCCAGCACGTCCAGCGGCACGGAAATATGCACCGGCCTTGGCCGCTCGCTGTCGAACACCGCCCAGGCGCGGGCGATCAGTTGCGGCAGGTCTTCGGCGCTGAGGGCCACGGCGGAAAACGCGGTGATCGGCGCGGTCATGGCGCGCTGGTCCTGGGTTTCGTGCAGGCAGCCCCAGCCCTTGCCCAGGCTGGCGGTGTGGTTGACGCTGGAAATCACCAGCATCGGCACCGAGTCGGCATAGGCCTGGCCGATGGCGGTAGCGGCATTGGTCACGCCCGGACCGGTGATGACGAAGCACACTCCCGGCTTGCCGCTGACCCGGGCGTAGCCGTCGGCCATGAAACCGGCGCCCTGCTCATGACGGGTGAGGACATGGCGGATGCCGCTGCCGGGCAGGCCGCGGTACAGCTCCAGGGTATGCACGCCGGGGATGCCGAACACCGTATCGACACCGTAGTTGGCCAGCAGCCGGACCAGGGCCTGGCCGCCGGTCAGGATGGATTCATGCATGTTCGTCTCCTTGTACCTGGCCGAGGCGGATCAGCGCGTCGACCGCGGTGGTGCCCTGGGCACCGACCATCAATGGGTTCACATCCAGCTCCAGCAGGCGTCCGGCGTTCTCGCAGGCGTAGTCGGCCACGGCGCGGATCGCCTTCACGACTGCATCGAGATCGGCTTCGGGACGGCCGCGGAAGCCCTGCAACAACGCGGCGCTGCGCAAGCCGAGCACGGCTTGGCGAATCGCCCCGTCGGTGGTCGGCAGCAGCAGGCTGGTGCTGTCCTTGAGCAGTTCCACCAGCACGCCACCGGCGCCGATCACCAGGGCCAGGGCGAAATCGTTCTCGCGCTTGATGCCGACGATCAGTTCGGCCAGCGGCGCTTCGGCCATGGGCTCCAGCAGGACGTGCGCGAACGGCACGTCCGGGGCGTAGGCGGCGATACGTTCACGCATACCTGCCACGGCGCTGGTCACGGCCTGGGCGTCCTTGAGGTTGAGCGCCACGGCACCAGCCTCGGTCTTGTGCGGCAGTTGCGCGCTGACGGCCTTCAACACCAGCGGATAGCCGACACGGGCAGCGTCTTCGGCCGCCTGTGCCGGGGTGCTCAGCACGCCCGCCGGCACGTTCAGACCAAAGGCACGCAGCGCCTGTTTCGATTGCCATTCATCCAGCAGCTCGGCCTCGCCCGCCAAGGCTTGCGGGCATAGCGGCACCCGTGCCGATTCACCGAGGGCCAGCAAGCGCTGGCGGTCCTTTTGCCAGGCGACGATGCGTCCCCAGGCCGCCAGGCCATCCTCTACACCTTGCAAGGCCGCGATGCCGTGCGCATGCAAGCGTTCGCGGGCATGGGACGGCAGCAGCTCCGGCAGCGCCGAGGTGACGAAACCGGTCTTGCCGTGGCGTTGCAGCGCCGCGCAGAACAGTTCCAGGATCAGGTCGCACTCCTTGCGCTCGCCGGTGAACTCGGCGGGATAGTCCAGCACCAGCATGGCAGCGTCGGCTTCGCTGGTGAGGACGGCGTCGAGCATCTGCCGCAGCGCGACCTCGTCGCCCCAGATGGCCGTGGTGAAGTCCAGCGGGTTGACCAGGTTGGCATAGCTCGGTAGCACGCCAGCCAGCTGTTCCACCTGCCCGGCATTCAGCTTCGGCAGTTGCAGGCGATTGCGTTCGGCATAATCGGCGATCAGCCCGGCATCGCCGCCGGAACAGGCCAGCGCCACCAGCCTGTCCCCTGTCGGCAGACGGCCGCAGGCAGCAGACTTGAGGGTCTCGATAAAGCTCACCGGACCGCTGACACGGATCACCCCGAGGCGACGGAACAGGCTGTCGTAAAGGGCATCGGAGCCGGACAGCGAGCTGGTGTGACTCAGGGCCAGCTCGGCACCGATCTGCGACACGCCGGTCTTCAAGGCAATGATCGGAATGCCCTTCTCCAGCGCCTTGTGCGCGGCGCGAGCAAAGCCCGGCACATTCTTCAGGCCTTCCAGGTGCAGGCCGATGGCGGTAACCCGTGGGTCATCGAGCAGCACGTCCATCAGTTCCGCGACGCCCAGTTGCGCCTGGTTGCCCACCGAGGCCATGTAGGCCACCGGCAGCGAGCGGTCGCTCATGGACAGGTTGTAGGCGAAGTTTCCGCTCTGGGTCAGCACCGCCACGCCCTGCTCCACCTTGCGCCCGCCATGGGCTACCGGCCACAGGGCAGCGCACTGCAGGTAGTCGAGCAGCCCGTAGCAGTTGGGACCGAGCAAGGCCATATGGCCGGCGGCGTCCAGCAGTTGCCGTTGCAACTGCTGGCCTTGCTCGCCGGTCTCGGCGAAGCCCGAGGCGTAGCAGATGGCGCCACCGGCGCCCTTGGCGGCCAGTTCGCCGACGCATTGCAGGGTCAGTTCACGATTGGTGGCGATGAAGACCGCGTCCGGCCCGCAGGGCAAGTCGGAAACGCTGGCGACGCAGGGCACGCCGTCGATACTGGCGTGCTGCGGATTGACCAGCCACATCTGCCCGGCGAAACCGCCCTCGGCGCAGCGCCGCAGGGCCCGGGCCATGCTGCGCCCGCCGATAAAGGCCAGGTGCCGAGGAGCCAGCAGGCGCTTGAGGTTGTCACGAATCAATGGCGACATGACGGTCTCCTCAGCGCAGCAATGGCCGCAGCAGCTCGCGGGAAATGATATGGCGCTGGATTTCCGAGGTGCCTTCCCAGATCCGCTCGATCCGCGCGTTGCGCCAGATGCGCTCCACCGGCCCTTCGTCCATCAGGCCCATGCCGCCGAAGATCTGCACCGCCTCGTCGGCCACCTTGCCCAGCACCTCGCTGGCGAACAGCTTGGCCATGCCGGCCTCGCCGTCGGTCATGCTGCCCTGGTCCATCTTCCAGGCAGTGTGCAGGGTCAGCAGCTCGGCGGCGCGGATCTGCGTGGCCATGTCGGCGAGCTTGAACGACACACCCTGGTAGCTGCCGATGGCCTGGCCGAACTGCTTGCGGTCCGCCGACCATTGCAGCGACAGGTCCATGGCGCGCTGGGCCTGGCCGACGCAGTTGGCAGCGACCATCACCCGCCCGGCGGTAAGCCAGGCGTTGGCCACTTCCCAGCCCTTGTCGACTTCGCCGAGGACCTTGCTCGCCGGCACCCGGCAATCGTCGAAGAACAGCTCGTAGGTGTGGTAGCCGCGGTTGCTCACGCATTTCGGCCCTCGGCGCACCGTCATGCCCGGGGTGCCGCGGTCGACCAGGAAGGCGGTCACGGCATTGCGCTTGCGACCGTTCTGCTCGTAGGTGTCGGTGACGGCGAAGACGATGGCGAAGTCGGCGTGGCCGGCGTGGCTGATGAAGTGCTTGCTGCCATTGATGACGAAGTCGTCGCCTTCGCGCACGGCGCGGGTCTTGATGGCATTGGCGTCGGAGCCGGCGCCCGGCTCGGTCAAGGCGAAGCAGTCGGTCTTCTCACCCTGCACGCAAGGGATCAGGTAGTCGTCGACCTGCTGACCCTTGCAGGCCATGAGTATCTTCGAAGGACGGGCGACGAACACATGCAAGGCCCAGGAGACCTTGGACAGCTCACGCTCGACCAGGGCCTGGGACAGGTAGTCGAGGCCGCCGCCACCGACTTCCTCGGGCATATTGAAGGCGTAGAAACCGGCGGCGATGGCCTTGCCGCGGATCTGTGCGGCCAGCTCCGGCGACACGGCGTCGGCGCGGTCGACTTCTTCCTCATGGGGCAGCAGCTCACGGGTCACGAAGCTGCGGACCGCTTCCACCAACATTTCTTGTTCTTGGGTCAGTTGGAAATTCATTGCTAAACGTCCTGAAGAAGTTTCTGTAAGTGCTTCATTTACCGTTGAATACAGGTGCACGACGCTCCACCGAAGCGCGCAGCGCCTCGGCGCCGTCCTGGCTGCGCCCGCAGAGCAGGCCAGCAGCCAGTTCCTCACGCAGTTGCTCGGCCAGAGTGCGTTGGGCGCCGTCGCGGATCAGGCGCTTGGTCTGCACGTAGGCGAAAGTCGGGCCCTGGGCCAGGCGCGCGGCCAGTTCGGCGACGTGGCCGGTCAGTTGCTCGTCAGCCACCACTTCACCGACCAGGCCAGTGGCCAGAGCGCGTTCGGCGCCCCACAGCTCGTCGAGGAACAGCAGGCGCTTGGCCTGTTCCGCGCCGATCAGCCGCGGCAGGTGCCAGCTGGCGCCAGCATCGGGGCTGTAGGCCATGCTGGTGTAGCCGGCCTTGAACCGGGCCGAAGCGCTGGCCACGCGCAGGTCGCAGCACAGCGCCAGGTCCATGCCGCCGCCCACTGCGGTGCCGTTGACGGCGGCGATGGTCGGTTTGTCGAGGCTGTGCAGGCGCTGCATCAGGGCGTGGGCGGTCTCGGTCCAGCCGTAGCTTTCGAGGATGCCGCGAGCTTCGGCGTCGGCCCATTCGGCAAGGTCGGCGCCGGCACAGAAGCTGCGGCCGCTGCCGGTCAGCACCACCACGCGAACGGCGGGATCGCCATTGAAGTCATCGAGCAGCGCGTGCAGGTGCTTGAGGGTGGGAATATCCAGCGCGTTGCGCTGCTCAGGGCGGTTGAGGGTGATCCAGGCTACGCCAGCTTCGACTTTGCTCAACAGGGGCGACAGGTTCGTCATCGCAAGCCTCGGTGTTGTTGTGGTTTGGGTGAGGTATGGGAGGAGATACTAAACGAGTGTTCAGCAAGGCGGCAATTGGCTGCATTTCTCATGTAACAGAGGAGATTAATTAGATATCTATTTGTTTTTATTGAATTTAATTCTAGCTAAAGAGCTTTCTCAGGTCGGGCTGTTACAACTTTGCACAACTCATGTCAGGGGGAATTTGCAGCGTTCTCAAGGGCCAATCGCTGGCAAGCCAGCTCCCACAGGTTCACCGCTGCTCTCAAGCGCGACGGGGTACCTGTGGGAGCTGGCTTGCCAGCGATTGAGGTTTAGGTGATGGAACAGGAAAGTCACATAACTAATTGATTTATATGCCAGAGGTCTCTGGAATGAATTGCCCTTGCCGCTTCCTGTTCACCAGGAAGTACGCCGCATAGCACACCGCAATGAACCCGAACCCCCAATACAACGAAGGCCGCTGCGTCTCATCCATCGCCAGGAACACGAACAGCGAGCTGCACAAGGTGATGCACAGCAGCGGCACCAGCGGGTATAGCGGCGCGCGGTACTTGAGGTCTTCCAGCTTGCCGCCCTCGCGCAGGAAGGTCTTGCGGAAGCGGTACTGAGCCAGGGCGATGACGATCCAGGTCACGGTGCCAGACATGCCGCTCACCGCCATCAGCACCATGAACAGCGTGTCCGCCGCCACGAAGCTGGTCATCAGCGACACCAAGGCAAAGCACAGCGTGATGCACAGCGCCCGCAGCGGCACGCCACGGCTGCTCAGCGGCGACAGGCTGCGCGGCGCCATGCCGGTCTTGGACATGGCCCAGAGGATGCGCGTCGAGGCATACAGCCCGGAATTACCCACCGACAGGATGGCGGTGAGGATCACGAAGTTCATCACATCGGCGGCGAACGGGATGCCGACCATGTCGAACACCTGCACAAACGGGCTTTCCATCAGCCCGGCCTGCTGCCACGGCACGATCGCCGACAGCACCAGGATCGCCAGCACATAGAAGATCAGCACGCGGAACACCACGTTGCGCACAGCACGAGGAATGCTCTTCTCCGGCTGGTCGGTCTCGCCGGCCGCCACGCCCATGATCTCGCAGCCCTGGAAGGCGTAGACCACGGTCATCATCACCGCGAACACCGCCGAGATGCCGTTGGGGAACAGTGAGTCGCCGATCAGATTGTCGAATTTCGGTGCCGGCGCGCCGCTGGACAGCGGGATGCCACCGAACATCACCAGGATGCCGATGACGATGAAGGCCAGGATGGTCAGCACCTTGATCCCGGAGAACCAGTACTCCGCCTCACCGAAGGCACGGGTGGCCAGGGCGTTGAGGCCGAACAGCACCACCACGAACAGCGCCGACCAGTACCAGATCGGCACTTCGGGGAACCAGCGGGTCATCAGCATGCCAGCGGCGGTGAATTCCAGGCCCACGGTGGTGGCCCAGCTCATCCAGTACACCCAGCCGATCATGAAGCCGGTGGCCGGCCCGATATAGCGCGTGGCGTGGGCCTGGAACGAGCCTGACACCGGCATCTGCACCGACAGCTCACCCAGGCACACCATGACCAGGTACATCAGCAGCCCGGCCACCAGGTAGGCCAGCACGGCCCCCATCGGTCCGCCCTGGTTGATGGTCACCCCGGAGCCCATGAACAGCCCGGTGCCGATCACCCCGCCCAGGGACAGCATGAAGATATGCCGACTCTTCAGGGCACGGGTCAGGTGGATGCCCTGACGTTGGTTGGACTCACTCATCACGGCCACCTCCCGGCAAGGTGGCAGGGAAATCAGCTTTACGGCATTTCATTATTGTTATCTCCAATAAGCCTGACGGACCGCGGTGTCCACGGTTGCCGTCGATTATTGGAAAGGGATGTAAGGCGCCGTTGTCCGCCAGGATCGAAGATGTAAAAAGTCGTAACGTTTCTGTACGTCAGCTCTGGATCAGGCGTTTCAGCATGGCATCGGCCTGTTCGACTTGGCCTTGCAGGCGATCGGTCAAGGCGTTCAGCGCGTCATGGTCATGTTCGCGGGCGGCAATTTCCAGTTCGCCCAGCACCGCAGCCAGCCCGCGGAAACCGAGGGAATCGCTGCTGCCCGCCAGGCGATGAGCCTGATGGGCGATTTCCGTGTGATCGCCGGCCTGCAATGCCTCGATCAGGATCGGGTAATGCTGCTCCAGGGACTGGCGCAACACCGCCAGCAAGCCCTGCACCTTCTGTTCGCCGAGCAAGGTGCGGTGAGTCTGCAACAGCGACCAGTCCATCTCCGTGGCTGCGGACAGCTCATTGACCGTCGTTTGGGCCAGGGCCTGACGCAAGGCTTCGAGGCGCAAGGGCTTGGCCAGCACACCCTGCATCCCCGCCTCCAGGTACACCGGCACCTGCGCCGGCTGCACCCCGGCGGTCAGGGCCAGGATACGCACGTCGCGGTTCGGCCCTGGCGTGGCGCGGATCCACCGGCACAGCTCGACCCCGCTCATGCCCGGCAGGTGCACGTCCAGCAGGATCAGGTCGAACCGTTTTTGCGAGCAGCGCTCCATCCCTTGCGTGCCGTCTTCGGCAAAGCCGACCCGGTGGCCGTCGCGCTCCAGCAGGCCGGCAGCAACCTCGCGATTCAGAACCATGTCCTCGACCACCAGAATATCCAGGCTCGCCAGGGGCGCCGGCGCAACCGGCGCTGCGCACTCCCCGCCGTCGAGCAGGTCCAGCTCGAACCAGAAGCAACTGCCCTGCCCTTCGACGCTGTCCACGCCGATGCGGCCGCCGAGCCTTTCCACCAGATGCTTGCAGATCGCCAGGCCCAGGCCGGTACCGCCGTAGCGCCGCGCCACCGCCTCGCTGGCCTGGGTGAAACGCTCGAAGATCCGCGCCTGCACCTCGGGCGCGATACCGATGCCGTCATCCCTGACCGTCACCCGCAGGCGCTGGCCGTCCGGCAGCTCGCTCAGCACCCGCACCTCCAGGGTCACCTCGCCGTCCTCGGTGAACTTGATCGCATTGGCCAGCAGGTTGCTCAGCACCTGGCGCAGGTACTGTTCGGCACCGTATTGGTGCTCGGCCAAACAAGGGTCGAGATGACAAGTCAGCAGATCGTGGTTTGCCGTGGCCCGCGGCTCCAGCAAGGTGATGACCTCGGCACACAGACGGCGCAGGGAGAAATCCACCTGCTCGGGATGGCTTTCGCCTTCTTCGAGGCGGGCGAAGTACAGCACCTCATCGAGAATCGCCAGCAAGCCCTCGCCCGCCTTGTGCAACGCTTCCAGGCGCTGCAGCTCGCGGCCATGCAAGGCCGCGCCGCGCAGCAGCTCGGCCATGCCGAGGATGCCGTTGAGCGGCGTGCGCAGTTCGTGGCTCATGGTGGCGAGGAAACGCGACTTGGCCAGGTTGGCCGCTTCCGCCTCGTCCTTGGCCCGGGCCAGGCTGGCGGTGCGCCGCTCGACCATGGCCTGCAATTCGTCGCGCTTGTCCTGCAGGGCCAGGCGGTCCAGCTCGCGGCGCTCGATATCGCTGAGGATGGCCCGGCGCATATCGTCCAGGGCATGGGCCACGGTGTCGATTTCATCGCCATTGGCCGCCGGCCGGCGGTCCAGGCGCAGCGGTTCCTGCCACTGCCCGGCACCGACCCGCTGGGCGAATTCGGCCATGACCTGCAGGTGCCGGGTGACCAGGCGGTAGAACAGCCCCGACAGCACCACTGCCAAGCCGCAGAGGAACACCCCCATCCACAGCAGGCTGGTCAGGCCGGTGGCGAACAGGCGGCGGTGCACGGCGCCGAGGTCGATGCTCACTTCCAGCTCGCCGAGATGGCGCGGCGGTCCGGACGGTGGCTGGTAATCGAGGGGAAAGCGTTCGATCCGCAACGGCCCCAAGGGCTCAGCCTCGCCACGCAGCAGATTGAAGTCGTCACTGCTCAAGCGCACCCGGGCAACATCGGAAAAGTCCACCAGCCCGCGCAACTGGGTGTTCAGTTGCGCCTCGTCGAGATCCCACAGGCTGCGCTCCAGGCTGGCCAGGTAACCGACGCGGATCAGTGCCATGCGCGACTCGATATCGCGCATCTCGCGGCGGTATTCGAAATACAGTTGCACCGAGCTGGCCAGCACGGTGAAGCACAGGCTGAACAGCAGGATATACAGCAGCAGTCGGCGCAGCAGGCCGTCGGCGCGCCAGCGGATCATGGCGCGTTCGCCGGCAGGCGGATCATGTCGCGGTAGGTCACTTCGCTTTGCTCCAGCCAGCGCTCGATTTCGCCTTTTTCGGCCATGCGGCGCAGTTGCTGGTCGATCTCCGCCATGCGCGCGCTCAGCGGCGAACGCTTCGATACCGCGACCCGCAGGTAGTCGACGCTCAGCACCCGGGGCAGCGCGACGATATCCCCGGCATCGGGCAGGCTCTCGACGAACAGTTGGCCGGTGCGCCGCTCCTGAACCACGAAGTCGATGCGTCCGCGAATCAGCTTGCCGAAATTCTGCCGGCTGGACGACACCCACTCGATGTTCTGGTGACGGGCGACAAAACGGTCGAAGGCCTGGCCGTAGCTTTCGCCGAACAGCAGGCCGCCACGGTAATTGGCAAGATCGTCGAGGCGTTCGAAGTGCACCGGGCGCTGGCGGTTGACGAAGACGGCGACCTCCTCGCGCACCACCGCCTCCTTGGAAAAACGCATGCCCAGGTCGCGCTGGTCGCTGTCGTAGGCCAGCACCACGTCCACCCGACCCTGTGCCGCGTCCAGAAGGCAACGCTTCCAGTTGCCGAGAACGACGATCTCCACCTCGTAGCCCAGACGCGCGAACAGCTCGCGCACCACCGTCGGCGCCAGGCCGCGGACCTGGCGGCCATCGCTCCAGGACACCGGCGGGTACACCGGGTAATCGCAGTAGCGCACCTTCTCCGCGGCCATCACCGGCAGGCCGCAGAGCATCAGGAGGACCGCCATTAGCCGACGCATGGGCTCAAGCCGCCACGCTGGCGGTGAACAGGTAGCCGGTGCCGTGGATGGTGATGATCAGTTGCGGTTCCGCCGGGTCGTCGTGCAGCTTGCGCCGCAGGCGGCCGACCAGCACGTCGATGGAGCGGTCGTTGGGCACCCATTCGCGGTTGCGGATCTGGTCCATCAACTGGTCGCGAGTCAGCGTGTGGCCGCTGTTGCGCAGGAACACGCTGAGCAGCTGGAATTCGCCATGGGTCAGCAGGGTCTCGCCGCCCTGCGGGTCGATCAGGCGCCGACGGTCGCTGTCCAGGGCCCACTCGGCGAACTGCTTGAGGGTGTGGTGGCTGGACGACGCCTGCGGCGCGATCTGGGCGGCGCGGACCCGGCGCACCAGGTTCTTGGCACGGGATACCAGTTCGCGAGGATTGAGGGGCTTGATCACATAGTCGTCGGCACCGCATTCGAGGCCAACGATGCGGTCGATATCGTCGTTACGCCCGGTGATCAGGATGATGCCTATTTCCGAACGCACGCGCAGTTCGCGGGTCAGGGTCAGGCCGTCCTTGCCTGGCAAGCGGATATCCAGCAGCACCAGGTCGACCGTGTGGCTGGCGAGGAATGCCTCGGCCCCCTCGGCGGTATCGGCACAGTGGACTTCGTAGCCTTCCTGGGACAGGTAGGCGTGCAGCAGCTCGCGAATCAGCGGATCGTCGTCGACGATCAGAACCCGAGGCGTCATTGCGGTTGTCTCTTGTTATTGGCGTTGGACGATGACACGCGCAGGCAGCGTAACCGTTGCTGAACGAACGATCAACAGCCCGCAGGATCCGCATCGCGCTTTCGGTCTAGGCGACGATCTGGACGAAACGCCGCCGCCCGCCGGCCTGCAGGCCATCGACCCAGGCCTCGCAGATCTGCACCCCCTGATCCCGGGTAAAGGTTCCCGGGTTCAACCCGGACTCCAGCCACAACCCGTCGAGCAAGGCACTCAGGCTGATGGCCGCCAGGTCGGCATCGAAGTTTTCCCAGCCCTCTTCCCTGGCCAGCTCGGTCAGCGCCCGGCTCAGGGTACTGCGGTACTCACCATAGGAGTGATCATGCACCTGATTGATCGCCTCGGCCGTCTTCACCGCGCCCCAGAACGCCAGCCAGGCGTCCAGCAACTGCGGATCGAGCAATTCCTCGCAGAACGAGGCACGGAAGAACGCCGACAAACGCTCGCGGGCATTGGGTGCGGCCTGGTCCATCGCCTCGCGAAGCAGCCCCATGACCCGCCCGGTCACCGCCAGGTAGGCCTCGGCCACCAGTTCGTCCTTGCCCGAATAGTGATGACTGATCAGCCCCACCGAGACCCCGGCCTCGGCGCAGATCTTGCGGATCGAGGCGCCCTGGAAGCCATGCTGCTTGAGACAGGTCAGGGTCGCCTCGACCAGCCTGGCCTTGCGCTCCTGCGGCAGCATGCGTTGATAACGGGCTTCCTGGTTCATCGGCGGTTCTCGTTGTTGTAATGGACTGAACGACTGTACAGCAAGGCGACCCCCGTGATAAACCGTCGCCGCAGTGCCACTCCGACAACGACAAGAAGCGCCTGCCATGAACGACCTGATTCTCGACACCCTCGACCAGGGCTTGCTGACCCTGACCCTCAACCGACCCGACAAGCTTAACGCCCTCAACAGCACCATGTACCAGCGCTTGGGTGAGTTGCTGGACGCCGCTGACCGTAACCCGCAGGTCGAGGTCATCCTGATCACCGGCGGCGCCACCTGCTTCAGCGCCGGCAACGACCTCCACGATTTCCTCGAACACCCGCCCGAAGACCGCGACCACCCGGTGTTCCGTATGATGCGCGTGGTTCTCGGGCTGCGAAAACCGCTGGTCGCGGCGGTCAACGGTCCGGCGATCGGCATCGGCACCACCCTGCTGCTGCACTGCGACCAGGTGCTGGTGTCCCGCGGGGCCAAGCTGCGCATGCCGTTCGCGCCGCTGGGCCTGTGCCCGGAATTCGGCTCCAGCCTGCTGCTGCCGCGCCTGCTCGGGCATGCCCGGGCAGCGCGCCTGTTGCTGGCCAACGAAGCCCTGAATGGCGAACAGGCCGTGCACTGGGGCCTGGCCAATGAACTGCACGAGGATGGTGATGCGTGCCTGAACGCGGCACGGGAACTGGCCAGGCGCCTGCAACGCATGCCCCAGGAGGCACTGCGGATCAGCAAGCAACTGCTCAAGGACAGCGTTCGCGACGAACTGGCGGCGGTGGTCGAGCGCGAGAGCCAGTTCTTCATCGACCGCCTGTGCACGCCAGAGGCCAAGGCGGCCTTGCGTGCGCTGGTGGAGAAATGATCAGTCGATCACGACATGGGGCAGGAAGCGGCTGGTGTCCTTGGTGATCAGGCTGTCGTCCTCGCGGATACCGATGCCCGAGGCCACGTCGCCGATCACCCAGGAGCCGACCAGGGTGTAGCTGTCACCGAAACGCGGCAGCGGCACGAACTCCTGGAGGATGTACGGCGCATCGGTGTAGGGCCCGTCCTCGGCGAGGAACTGGCCCTCCGGAGTGCGCAACTCGATGTTCGCGCCCTCGCGTGAGAAATACGGCTTGCGCACCCAGCCTGCCGGTACCGGGCGTTGCGGCTCGCGGTCGACGAAGGCTGGCAGCAGGTTCGGATGCCCCTCGTTGAACTCCCAGAGCAAGGCGAGAATGCCCTTGTTACTGACGATGGACTTCCACGCTGGCTCCACGAACAGCGTGTCGCAACCCGGCACCGCCTGGCCGAACGGCTCGTGGAAGATGTGTTCCCAGGCATGCAGCTTGAACAGGCGCTGGATCCACTGGCCGTCCAGGTCGACGAACTGACCGTCAAGCAGGCCGATATCCTCGATATCGATATGCCGCGCGTCGATCCCGGTGTGGGCTGCCATGCGCCGCAGGAAGTCCGTGGTGCCACGGTCTTCCCGCGAACCGGACATGGCCGAGAAGTGGAACGGTGCGTCGTTGGGAAAGGCGCCGAACGCCTGGACCAGGTCTTCGGCGATGGTATTGAACTGGGTCGCCCTGGCCGGCAGCACCCCGGCGGTGACCTGGTGCTCCAGCCACAACAGTTGTACCGAGCCGGCTTCCAGCAGGCTGGTGGGTGTGTCGTAGTTGGCTTCGATGCACCTGGCCGGGCCGTTGCCGTCGTAGATGAAGTCGAAACGCCCGTAGAGGTGCGGATGCCCCTCCCGCCACGAATCGCGGACCAGGTCGAAGAACGCCGGCGGAATCGCCAGGCGGGTCAGCAGTTCCTCCGACTCCACCACTCGCTCCACCGCGTCCAGGCACATGGCATGGACATCCTGGGTCGGCGCTTCCAGGTCATCGCTGATCTGCCGCTCGCTGAACTGGTAGTAGCCACGCTCGTCCCAGTAGCGCTCGCCGTCGATGGTATGGAAGTCGAAGCCTTCGCTTTCGACGATGCGCTGCCAGTCAGGCCGTTCCTCGATGCTGATCTTCTTCATCGTGCCCTGCCCTCAACCGCCGAAGCCGGAACTCTTGCCACCCCAGCCGCTGCGCGCCGTGGCCTGCTGGCCGAAGCCGCCGCGGGAGATGCTGGAGCTGACGCTGGAGCCCGAGTTGGAACGGAACGACGACGTCGTGCTGCTGGAGCGCGACGAGCCGGAGCCACCGTAGTAACCGGAGGAACTGCCCTGCCGGTCGTCCTGCTTGTAGCGCTGCGGCTGGGTGGAACGGCTGAAGGTCTTGCCCTGCTCGATCTGCCGCGACAGGGTCGAGGTCTGGTAGCTGCCGCGGGAATCGCGGTTCTGGTAGACCGGTTGCGACTGGTAGCGCGGCGCGCTGCGATTGCTCATGGCATTGCCGATCAGCATCCCGGCCAAGGCGCCGGCACCCGCTGCGGCGACGGTGCTGCCAATGCCACTGGACGAGGCGCCCTGTTGCGCGGCCTGCTGCTGGATCTGTTCGGCCTGGGCCTTGGGCATTTCGCCGGACGCGGCCAGCTCGAACCCGGCCATCTGCGGCATGAACTGGCCGTCCGACGTGGGTTGGCAATAGCCTTCGACGAAGTCGGCGTCGCAAGCGGCGCGATCAGCGTAGACCGGAGCGACCTTACGGTGGTCGACCATGGCCTGGATATAGGCGTCGGAACACACGTCCACGGGGAATTTGGCGTCGACACAGGCCTGGACGTTCTTGAAGTTGTCTTTTACCGACCAGGTGACGGTCTGCTCGGGGTCGCTGCAACCGCTGATGGCCAGGGGCAGCGCGCCGACCAGCAACAGCTTGGTGGAACTAGGGCGTCTCATGGGCTTCTCCTTGCTCAGGCCGACGGAGTCATGCAGGCCGAGTTGAGGAAGCCGACGCTGATGGCGACGGCGGCGGCATAGATGGCCGCGGCCAGTTCACCTTCGACGATGCGTTTCGACAGGCCCTTGAGCACCAGGCTGGTGCCGACGAAGGCCAGCAGTTGTACGACAGCTGCGATCAGTGCCCAGACCACCACGTCGACCACACTGATGCTGTAGGCGATGACGTTGCTCGCCGGCAGGGCGAAACCGATCAGCGAGCCGCCCAGGGCGATGGCCGCCGCCGGGTTGTTCTGGCGGATCTGGTCGAATTCCTTGTGCGGGGTGATCAGGGTATAGAGGAACTGGAACAGGGCGAACAGTGCCAGGGCGACGACGATGTAGAGGACGAATCCGAATACGGCGGTCGCGTCGAGCGACAGTCGGAGTGCTTCGAGCATGGTGCTTCCTTGTCAGATAACGGTGATATCGGTGAGTTGCAGGGTGATGCCGACGGCGGTGGACAACGCGACGTTGCCCTCCTCGTCTTCCTCGACGGAGAACAGCAGGAATTCCCGGCGGTTCACCAGGTCGAGGTCGCGGGCGTAGAGCA
This sequence comes from Pseudomonas sp. Con_6, assembly GCF_059379395.1. Taxonomy (NCBI): domain Bacteria; kingdom Pseudomonadati; phylum Pseudomonadota; class Gammaproteobacteria; order Pseudomonadales; family Pseudomonadaceae; genus Pseudomonas; species Pseudomonas sp. Con_6. The sequence continues at coordinate 3,691,385 of NZ_CM182011.1, forward strand.
TGCTGTGGTGGCGCACGCGGTAGCGGGTTTCCGGGTTGCGCACCTGTTCATCCATGGGCACCAGTTCGGTCTGGCCATCTTCCGAGCCCCATTGGCGCTGGTACTCGATGCCTTCCAGCTCGAAGGTCGGCAGGCCGATGAGCGATTGCGGCCCGGTCAGGCGCAGCAGTTCGTCACGGCTGTTGATCGGGGTGACCTGGTGGTAGCCGAAGAGGATGATGTCCTCGATGTCCTCGGCGGCGTTGCCGTGCATCACCACTTGCAGGAAGTAGTCCTCGTCGTCCAGGTAGAAGCGCTCCAGGCGCGTGCCCTGGCCGAGGTCGAGGGTGCCGGTGGCCCAGACTTTCTCGTCGCCCGGGAGAACCAGGGTCGAGGCGTCGGCGAGCAGCAGCGAGAGGTGTTTGTCCAGGCAGAGCATGCGCTCGGGGGCCAGGCCGAAGGGGGCTTGCGGGGCGGTTGTGGTGACAGGCGTGGTCGGCAGGGGGGCCTGCAGGCCAAGCATGCGTTTGATCCAGCTCATCAATGATCCTTGAAATTTGCAGGGTCCCGATCGCTGGCAAGCCAGCTCCCACAAGGACCGCATGCACCACGAACCCTGTGGGAGCCGGCTTGCCGGCGATGAGGCCCGGGAGGCCTCAGAGGGCCGCCTTGCTGTCCTGTTGCTTGGCCTTCAAGCGCGCCAGCACGTCATTGGCGCCGGTCTGCTGCACGCCGATCCCGGCCGCCTGCAGGCGCTTCTCCAGGTCATCGCCGCTGCTCACCTCGGCCATTTCCTGGGCCGCGTCCAGCTTGGCATCACGTTCGTCCTGGCGCTGCTTGATCCGCGCCAGGGAATCCAGCGCGGTCTCCACCTTGCCATTGGCACCACCGGTGGCACTGGCGGTGGCGACCCGGGCCTGCTGCACGGTTTCCCGCGCCTTGGCCATCTCGGTCTGCTGACGCAGGCCCTTCAGGCGGCTCTCGGCCTCGGTGATCTGCGCCTGCAACAGCCCGACCTGCTTGTCGAACTGCGCGGCCATCTCACGTTCCTGAGCGATCCGGGTTTCCAGTTCGGCAACACGGCCGGCACATTCGGTGGCCAGGCCTTCCTGCTCGGCGTTCAGTGCCGCCAGGGCCTTGCCTTCCCAACTGGCGATATCACTCTGCAGGCCATCGACCCGCTGCTGGGCCAGCTTGTGCTTGGCCTTGATCTCGATCAGGCCATTGCGCGCCGTGACCAAGGCAGCATCGGCATCGCGCTGCTCCTGCTCAAGGATGCGGATGGCATTGGCATCGACGATCGCTTCGCCAATCTCGGAGGCGCCGCCGCGCACGGCGGTCACCAGTTTCTTCCATAGGCTCACGGGGAGTTCCTGTTCTCGGGTGACGAAGCCGCGGACGGTACAGTTGAAAGCCACAAGCTGCAAGACTCCAAGAAAAATCAGTCCGACATGGACGCTTTTTCTTACAGCTTGTGGCTTATCGCTGGTTTAGCGGCCGACCGCCCTGCCCTCAACCGCCGAAGCCGGAGCGCTTGCCACACCAGCCGCTGCGCGCGCTGGCATGCTGGCCGAAGCCGCCACGGGACAAGCTGGCACTGACGCTGGTGCCGTGGTTTCCCGAGCGCAAGGTAGTGCCCGATCGAGACGAAGCGGAAGAGCCGGAGCCGCCCGAACCACTCGCCTCGTCGTTGCGCTCCTGATGCCCGATCCGCTGGGCCAGGACCGAGGTCTGGTAGCTGCCACGGGAATCGCGATTCTGGTAGATCGGTTGCGCCTGGAAACGCTGGGCGCTGCGGTTGCTCCTGGCCTTGTCGATCAACGCGAAGGCCAAGCCGGCAGTGGCCGCCGCGGCGACGATGCTGTCGGAGCCGCCGGAACGCGTCGCCTGTTGCTGGGCCAGTTGCTCGGCCTGCTCGAACTGGTACCAGGGCAGCTCACCGGACATGGCCAGCTCGAAACCGGCCATCCTCGGCATGTACTTGCCAGCGGACGTGAGCTGGCAGGAACGCTCGACGAAATCGGCATCGCACGCGGTCTGGTCGTCGTAGACCGGGGCGAGGCGATGATGATCGATCATGGCCTGCATATAGGATTCGGAACACACGTCCACCGGGAACTTCGCCGCGACGCATGCCGGCACGCCCCGGAAGTGCTTCTTCACGGTGTAGGTGACATTCGGCTCGGAATCGCTGCAGCCGCTGATGGCCAAAGGCAAGGCGCCGACCAGCAGGAGTCTGGAACTACGGGGTCTCATGGGCTTCTCCTTGCCTCAGACCGGTGGGGTCATGCAGGCCGAATCGAGCAGGCCGATGCTGATGGCCACGGCTGCGGCGTAGATGGCCGCAGCCAGCTCGCCGGCGACGATGCGGCGGGACAGGCCTTTGAGCACGGCGCTCGCGTCGAGCGACAGGCGGAGGGCTTCGAGCATGGTGCTTCCTTGACCAGGGTGTATGGACTGGACACATGGTGGACAGGTGTACGGAGACATGGTTGACACTTTTCGGCAAGCAAACCTGCCGGGAATTCGACCAGCGCCTTGGCGCGACTCGAAACCGGCGCGCATCCTGCATTGCCGGGCGCGAGTGGTATAGGTGATTTATTTAACAAGCAATGTCTTTGGAACCCGCAGACCAAAGCGGACAAGGAAAAACCCCGGTGCACGCACCGGGGTCCTGGGGTAACGCCGACAGGGCAAGCGCGGTCAGCGCCCTACCGCCCGGGCCGCGTCGGCGGTGTACATGTCCGGGGTGTACTTGCCCTCGTTGAGGATCGGCCCTTTCTTCGCTTCGTTGGTCATGCCGTAGCCGGTGTACTGGCCGGAGTTGAGGTCCATGAAGAACTGCGAGCCGGCCTGCCAGCCGCTCATGTCCGGGTGGTAGTAGTAGTTGATCATGGCGTGCTTCCACAGTTGCCCGCGGGCATCGTAGTTATCGGCCATCACCGCGTTCCAGGTGTCCTCGTCGATAAACAGCACGCGCTTGCCGTAGACGTGGCGGAAGCCTTCCTTGAGGTCCGCCTCGACCACCCAGACCCGGCGCAGCTCATAGCGCATCACGTCAGGATTGGGGTGGTTGGGGGTGAGGATATCGGCGTAGCTGTACTTGGCCGAGTTGGCCCTGAAGGCGTTGGCCGGCACGTAGATCTCTCGCTTGCCCAGCAGTTTCCAGGTGTAGCGCTCGGGGGCGCCGTTGAACAGGCGGTCTTCGTCCACGGTCATGGTGCCGTTGGTGCCGATCATCGGCTGGTCGTAGCCGTAGCCCGGCATCTGCCGCACGCGGCGGGTGGACGGGCTATAGGACCAGGCCTGGCGCGCCGAGGTGACGAAGTTGTACGGCTCATGGGCGATGCTGATCACGCCATTGTCACGCGCCGGTTTCAGGGTGGTGTTGTAGCTCATGGCCTGGACGCCGTCGGAGGTCTTCGGCTCGACCGTCGGCGAGTTGGCCTGGGACAGGTTGCGTGCATGGGCGCGGCCCCAGCCGATGCTGCCGTTAGGCAACACCGAGGCGAGGTCGGAAATCTTCTCCTCGGTCCAGGCACGCGCCGGCAACTGGTGGTTCCATAGCACTTCCATGCCATTCTTCGGGATGGGGAACGGCACCTGGCCCAGGCCTTCGATGCCCAGGCCGTCGTTGACCAGCCTGGCGTGCAGGGCGTTGTCCATGGCGCGCTTGCACACGTAGTCCGGGTAGCGGAAGTCACGGTGGCCGGGGTAGATGTTCATCTTGTAGGTGGTCGGGTATTTCTTCAGCAGGGCCTTCTGGCCGTCGCTCAGGTGCGACTCGTACTGGCTCATGTTGGCCGCGGTGATGACCAGAATCGGTTTCTCGTCGGCGTAGGGATCGACCGGCTGGTCGCCGGAGAACTTCACGTGGTTCCAGCCGGGGACTTCGCCCAGGTACTTGCCGGTGTAGGGCGGGATGGTGCCCTCGGCGTTGCCGGCCATTTCACCGCCGACGCAGTTCAGGTCCTTGCCCAGGCGGGCGGCTTCTTCCGGGGAAACGGCGGCACTGGCCAGGTGACTGGCACTCAGCGCCACCGCGAGCATGACGGCTGTTCTTGTTGTTTTCATGTATTGCCTCCTGCTGGTAAAGGCTTTCGGGTGAGCCTCATTGTTGGTTTTTCGGCGGGGGAAACATCGTCCGGAAAGACTAAGAATCCGGGGTTGCTGCCGAGGGTTTCATCGCTGGCAGGCCAGTTCTGGTGGTCCTCGATATCAAGAACAACCCAAGACCCTGTGGGAGCTGGCTTGCCAGCGATGTGGCCAGTGGGATCAGCCGAGAAGCTGCTGCCTCAACACATCCTTGAGCACCTTGCCACTGGCATTCCTGGGCAACGCCTCGCTGACCCGGAACACATGAGCCGGCACCTTGTACCCGGCCAGCCTGGCCGCGACGAAGGCCCTGGCCTCCTCCGCCGTCGGCGGCGCCTCGCCCTGGATCACCAGGGCCACCGCCTCGCCCAGTTGCGCATCGGGCACGGCGAACACCGCCACTTCCTCCACCCCCGGCATGTCGCCGACGCAGGTCTCGATCTCCGCCGCCGAGATCTTCTCCCCGCCGCGGTTGATCAGTTCCTTGATCCGCCCGCTGATGCAGAGGAAACCCTCGTCGTCGAGGAAGCCGATATCCCCCGTGTTCAGCCAGCCATCGCGCAGGCTCTCGGCACTGGCTTCGGGCAGGTTCCAGTAGGCGTCCATCAGGGTCGGCGAGCGCAGCCAGACGATTCCGGCCTCGCCGGCCGGCAACGGCCGTCCGGGGCTATCACCGATGCGGATATCGACGATGGGCAACGCCCAGCCGGCGCTGGCCGGCTTGTGCAGGAACTGCTCGCCACCGATGGCCGCGCCGATGCCGTTGCTCTCGGTGAGGCCATAGCCGCTACCGCCGATCACGTCCGGCTTGCGCTCGGCCATGGCCGCCAGCAGCCCGGCGGACGACGCACCACCGCCCAGGCCGAGGCCGAACAGGCTGGTCGTATCCGCCCCGCCGAAACGCGGCGAGCCCAGCAGCTGCTGCATCATCACCGGCGCACCGTTGAACTGGGTGCAGCGCTCGTCGCGGATCAGGTCGATGGCCTTGTCCACGTCCCACTTGTACATCAGCACCAGCCGCCGTCCGGCACGCAGGGCCGAGAGGAACTGGGCGTGCAGCCCGCTGACATGGAACAGCGGCACCGCCATCAGCGTGGTCGGGGCGAAGCCGCTGGCGATCACCTTGCCGATGCGCTCCGGCGAGCTCAGGGCGCAGAACATGCCCTGGAACTCCAGGGCAGTCAGGGCCTGGCACACCGCGCGATGGCTGGACAAGGCACCCTTGGCCCGGCTGGTGGTGCCGGAGGTGTAGAGGATCAGCGCCGGTGCCTCCGGCGCTACCGTGACCTGCGGCGCGGCCAGGGGCTCGGCGGCCAACAGGTCTTCGTAGCGGAAACACCAGTCCGGCAAGCCCGGAGATGACGGCAGGCCGACCACAACGGTGGTGCGTTGACGTGCCGCCAGGTCCTCCTGCAGCAGGTTCAGGCGGGCCTCGTCGCACAGCAGCAGGCCAGCGCCGCTGTCTTCCAGGCCATGCAGCAGCTCATCCCGCAGGCCCCAGCTGTTGAGCGGCACGCAGACCGCGCCACAACGCTGCACGGCAGCGAAGGCCACCAGCCAGGCCGGCTGGTTACGCAGGGCAATAGCCACCCGCTCGCCGGGTTGCAGGCCGAAGCGTGCCAGCAGTTGCCCGGCCAGGCGTTCGACCTGGTCGAAGAAATCGCTGAAGGTCAGGCGCTGGTCCTGCCAGACCAGGAATTCGCGGTCACCGTGGATACGGGCCGCTTCGATGATGTCCTGCAGGGTTGCCGGCGCATGGCGGAAGTGTCGCGTGCCCTGCTCCGTCTCCATCACTTCAAACGGCGCGCCCGGGGCGATCAGTTGCTGCCAGGCGTTGCGCCAGTGTTCGATGCTCATATATCCCGTGCCTCCCATGAAACGGATTCGACGCCTCACCCCGTGGGCGCGCAAGTCATCAAGCATTCAGGGCCTGATAACGCTCGCAATGGAAATCCCGATCCCCCAGGCAGGCCTGCGCAACCCGCACCCGCTTCAGGTACAGGCCGACATCCAGTTCATCGGTGACGCCGATCCCGCCATGCAGTTGCACCGCCTCGTTGGCTACCTTGATCGCCGTGTCCCCCGCCTTCCATTTCGCCAGGCTGACCAGGCGGCCGCGCTGCGCCGCATCCAGCGTGACGTCATCCAGCGCCGACAGCCCCGCCATCACCGCACTGCGGGCCAGCGAAAGATCGACGAACAAGCGCGCCACCCGATGCTGCAGAGCCTGGAAGGAACCGATCGGAACATCGAACTGGACCCGCGTCTTGAGGTACTCCAGGGTGGTCTGGAACAGGTGCTCGGCGATCCCCAGCAGCTCCGCCGCCAGGCAGGCGCGGCCACGGTCGAGCACCGCATCCAGCACTGCCCAGCCCTGACCCTCCTCGCCCAGCAAGGCCTGCCGCCCGAGGCGCACCTGGCGCAGTTGCAGCCGCGCGCAATTGCGTGAATCGATCAGCGGCAGCGCACTGACTTCCAGGCCCGGCGTATCGGCCGGCACCAGGAACAGACTGATGCCCTGCGCTTCCCCCGTCGCACCAGAGGTCCGCGCAGCCACCACGAAGGCGTCGGCGCCAATGCCGTCGACCACCCAATACTTGTCACCCTCCAGGCGATAACCGTCGCCGTCGGCCACCGCCCTGAGGCCCGTCGCCAACGGGTTATGCCGGGCGCGCTCGTCAACCGCCAGGGCCACCCGCAGGCCACCGGCGATCAGCCCCGGCAGCCAGCGCGCCTGTTGCCCGCCATCGCCGGCCAGGTGCAGCAGCGAACCGCCGAGCACCACGCTGGAGAGCAGCGGCGTCGCCGAGAGGTTGTGACCGATGGCCTCGAACACCGGCCCCAGGCCCATGCAACCAAAGGCCAGGCCGCCCAGTTCCTCGGGAAAGGCGATCGCGCTCCAGCCGAGGTTGACCGCGTCCTGCCACAGTTGCGGGTCGAAGCCGTTCGCCGAGCCCTCGTCACGCAGCTTGCGCTGTGCCGCCACCGGACCGCGGGCGGCGAGGAAATCCCGCGTACTATCGGCCAGCAGGCGCTGTTCTTCGCTGTAACGCAGGTTCATGCGATCACTCCTTTCTTGCCGTCGGGCAGGCCAAGCACGCGCTTGGCGATCACGTTCAACTGGACTTCCGAGGCACCACCGGAAATGGTCAGGGCGTAGCTGTTGAGCCAGCCACGGGTCACCGCCAGCTCACGTTCACTGAAGGCCTCGCTCTGCCAGCCGAACCCATGGCCACCGAGCAGGTCCAGCAGCACTTCGAACTTGTCCCGCTCCTGCTCGGTGTGCACCAGCTTCATGATCGCCATCAGACCGCTGACGTCGTCGCCCTGGCGGGCTTCCTCTCCCATGCGCTGCACGGTGAGGTTGTAGGCGTGCTCGTTCATCGCGCAGGCCGTGGCCCGGGCGCGCAGGGCCAGTTCGCCCTGGCCCTGGGGCTCGGGCAGGTATTCGCGGACCAGTGCCGGCAGGTCGAAGTGCGACGGCAGGCTGATCTCGCCGAACCTGGACATGGCCTTGCGCTCGTGCTGCAGCAGGTACTTGCCCAGGTTCCAGCCGCCGTTGAGCGGGCCGATCAACTGGTTTTTCGGCACCTTCACGCCATCGAAGAACACCTGGCAGAACGCCGACTTGCCGCTGATCAGGTCGATCGGCTGGGCCTTTACGCCGGGGCTGCGCATGTCCAGCACGATCAGGCTGATGCCTTCATGCTTGGGCGCGGTGAAATCGGTGCGCACCAGGGCGTACATCCAGTCGGACTTGTCGCCGTAGGACGTCCAGATCTTGCTGCCATCCACCACGAAATGGTCGCCGGCATCGCGGGCGGCCATCTTCAGGCTGGCCAGGTCGGAGCCCGCGTTCGGCTCGGAGAAGCCTTGGCACCAGCGGGTTTCGCCGCGGGCCATGGGGGGCAGCAGGCTGCGTTTCTGCTCCTCGCTGCCGTAGGCCAGCAGCACCGGGCCGAGCATCCAGATGCCCAGGTTGATCTGCGGTGGCCGGCATTTCAGGCGGCGCAGCTCGCTTTCCAGGACTGCGACCTGTTCGGCATCCAGTCCGGCGCCGCCGTATTCCTCCGGCCACTCCGGGCAGAACCAGCGCTTGTCGCGCATGCGTTCGAACCACAGCCTGGCGTCCTCGCTGGGGAACTGCGGCTGGCTGGCACCCCAGACCACCTCGCCCTCGCCCATCGCGGTACGCATCGACGGCGGGCAGTTGGCCTCCAGCCAGGCACGGGTGTCGTGCCGGAATTGCTCGATTGTGCTCATGACCTGTTCCTTGTTGTTATCTGATACGCGCCACGGACCCTGTGGGAGCGGGTTCACCCGCGATTGCGTCAGTGGTTTCAACATCGCAATCGCGGGTAAACCCACTCCCACAGGGGGCCGCGTCGCTGCTTTTTTCAGCGTTGGGTCCGCGGCATCCCCAGGCCGAACTGGGCGATCAGCTCGCGCTGGATCTCGTTGGTGCCACCGCCGAAGGTCACCGTGACCGACGCCCGCAGCTCATACTCCAGCTCACCGTGCAACGCAGTCGCTGCCGAGCCTGCGCGCAGCGAACCATTGGCACCGATCACCGCCGCCAGACGGCGCAGGATCTCGATCGCCGATTCCGAGCCGTACACCTTGGTGGTCGAGCTCAGGGCCACGTCCATGCGCTCTTGCTCCAGGTTGGCGGCAATGCGCAGGTTGATCAGGCGCATCGCCTCCAGCCGCGCGTAGCATTCGGCCAGGGAACTGCGCACCCAGGCCTTGTCCATGGCCCGGCGGCCCTGTTCGTCACGGGCCTTGGCCCACAGGTAGACGCGGCGGAACAGCCCGACCACCTTGTCCGACCACGAGCCCAGCCCCAGGCGCTCATGGTTGAGCTGTGCGGTAATCAGCTTCCAGCCTCCGTTCAGCTCGCCCACCAGCATGTCCCGTGGCACCCGCACGTTGTCGTAGTAGGTGGCTGCGGTAGGGTTGCTGGTGGTCGGGATCACCGTGCTGGAGAACCCCGGCAGCGTAGTGTCGAGGATCAGGATCGACACGCCCTTGTGCCGTGCCAGATTAGGGTCGGTACGTGCCGCCAGCCAGATGAAGTCGGCGGACTCGGCACCCGAGGTCCACAGCTTGTTGCCGTTGACCACGAAGTGCTCGCCATCCAGGCGCGCACTGGTCTTCAGCACCGCCAGGTCGCTGCCGGCCTCTGGTTCGGAATAGCCGATGGCGAACATGATCTCGCCGGCGGCGATACCCGGCAGGAAGCGCTCCTTCTGCGCCGCACTGCCGTGCTCCATCAATGCCGGGCCCACCGTGCTGATGGTCACGAAGGGCAACGGCGCCCCGGCGATATTGGCTTCCTCGAAGAAAATCAGTTGCTCGGTGGCGGCATAGCCCTGGCCGCCATGAGCCTTGGGCCAGCCCACCGCCAGCCAGCCGTCGCGGCCCATCTGGCGGATGGTCTGGCGAAACAGCTCGCCGCCCTCCTTGCCGCGCAACTGCTCGCGCAGCTCGGGGGTCATCAGGGCCTGGAAGTAGTCCCGCACCTGGCGGCGCAAGGCATGTTGTTCGGGAGTGAGGTCGACGAACATGGGCTGCTCCTTAGGCTGCGCCGAGAATCAGGCCGCTGGTGGGCACGCCGGTACCGGCGGTGACCAGCACGTTCTCCACATCGGCCACCTGGTTCACCGACGTGCCGCGCACCTGGCGCACCGCCTCGGCGATGCCGTTCATGCCGTGGATATAGGCTTCGCCCAGTTGTCCGCCGTGGGTGTTGATCGGCAGCTTGCCGCCACGGGCGTGATGGCCGGCACGGATGAACTCCTTGGCCTCGCCACGTGGCGCCAGGCCGAATTCCTCCAGTTGCGGCAGCACGAACGGGGTGAAGTGGTCGTAGATCACCGCGGTCTGCAAGGCATCGGGGCCGAGGCCCGACTGGCGATACAGCTCCCTGGCCACCACGCCCATCTCCGGCAGGCCGGTGATGTCGTCGCGGTAGAAGGAGGTCATGACCTGCTGGCCACTGGTGATGCCCTGGGCACCGGCCTTGATGGTCACCGGCTTCTGCTTCAGGTCGCGGGCGCGCTCGGCCGAGGTGATGACCATGGCCACCGCGCCATCGGACTCCTGACAGCAGTCCAGCAGGTGCAGCGGCTCGCAGATCCAGCGCGAGGCCTGGTGTTCTTCGAGGGTGATCGGCTTGCCGTGGAAGAACGCCTTGGGGTTGGTAGCGGCGAAGTCACGCACCGCCACGGCGACTCGGCCGAAGTCCTCGGAGGTGGCGCCATAGGTGTGCATGTAGCGCTGGGCGAACATGCCGACCCAGGCTGCCGGAGTATGAAAGCCGTGGGGCATGTACCAGCCGTAGTTGACGTTCTCGAAGATCGGCGTCGAGGCAAAGCCGTAGGTGCCGGTGCCGAAGCGGTACCAGGAACGCTCGTTCATCGCCCGGTAGACCACCACCACCTTGGCCACGCCGGTGGCCACGGCCATCGCTGCGTGCATCACCGGGCCACAGGCAGCGCCGCCGCCGTGGGGCACCTGGGAGAAAAACTTGACGTCCTTGCAGCCCAGCAGGCGGGCGATCTCGTACTCCGGGACCTTGTCCACCGAATAGGAGCTGAAGCCCTCCACCTCGGACGGATCGATACCGGCGTCCTTCAGGGCTTCGAGGGTGGCTTCCATGGCCAGGCGCAATTCGGTGCGTCCGGAGTTCTTGGAGAATTCGGTGGCGCCCAGGCCGACAATGGCGGCGCGCCCGGAAATCGACGATTGACTCATCTGGTCTTTCCTCTGATCAAAACATGACTGGCTAAGGCGACGCGGTCGCTCAGGGCAGCACCAACGCAACCGTCCCGGTCACGTGGTTGCCCATGGAGTTCTTCCCGGCAAGGCTCACTTCCACCTTGCGGGTCACCGGATCGACGCTGCTGACGCTGCCGCTGAAGGTCATGCAATCGCCCGGGTAATTGGGCACGCCGAGCTTGATCTTCAGCGACTCGAAGCGCGCCAGCGGCCCGGCCCAGGCTTCGACGAAGCGCTGCACCAGGCCATTGGTGGTGAGGATGTTCATGAACACATGGGGCGAACCCAGTTCACGGGCGGCGTCCAGGTCATGGTGGCCGGGAAAGTAGTCGCGGGTGGCGATGGCGCCGCCGGCGATCAGGGCGACGGTGATGGGTACCGCCAGCTCCGGCAGGGTTTCGCCGGGACGCACGTCTTCAAAGCGTTTGGTGTTCTTCAAGGTCATATTTCCATCCCAGCTTGTCGTTGTCGCTCAGCCAGTCGCCGAGCCGTTCCAGGCAGGCCGCCGAACCGCCGAGGGCAAGGCCCAGGGCGCGGCTCCAGTAGAGAAAACGGTGGATCGGATAGGTCAGGTCGACGCCGATACCGCCATGTACGTGCTGCGCGACATGGCCGATGCGGTGCCCGGCCTCGCAGGCCAGCCAGGCCGTGGCCAGGGCTTCCGAGGGCGCCGGCAGGTTGGCGTCGAGGCGGTAGCACAGTTGCCAGAGGGTGCTGCGCAGGGTTTCCAGGGCGATATGGGCGTCGGCCATGCTCATCTGCACGGCCTGGAAACTGCCGATTCGCCGCTGGAACTGCTCGCGCTCGCTGACATAGGCCACGGTGCGGCGGATCTGCTCCTGGCTGACCCCCAGTTGCAGCGCGGCGATGGCAGCGATGGCGCGGTGCTCCAGCCAGTCGAGGGCGTTGACCGGCAACAGGTGGTCCAGGCGATAGCCTTCCACCTGCACGTCGGCCACTGCCTCGCCGTGGGTCATCACGGCCGGGGTCAGGCCCACGCCGGGCGATTTCAGGTCCAGCAGGCCCAGGCGTGGCTGGCCATGCAGCAGCACCGGCACCAGCGCGGCAGCGGACTGCGCGGCCAGCGGCAAGGCGGCGACACGGCCGTTGAGCAGCCAGTCGGCGCCGTTGGGCGTGGCTTCCAGCTCGATACCGCGGGCGGCATGCACGCCGTCGAGGGACAGCGTGAGCAGCGTTTCACCGCTGGCCGCCTGCTCGATCCAGCCCTCGTATTCCTCGGCCGCAAAGGTCGCCAGCGCCGCCGCAACCAACTGATGGCGCCACAACGGCACCTGGCCAAGGCCGCGGCCCTGGGCCTGCAGCACCAGCATCAGTTCGGTCATGCCCAGGCCGCTGCCACCGTGGTCCTCGGGAATCGCCAGGGCATGCAGGCCGGTCTCGCGACACAGGCCCCACAGCGCCGCCATCAGCGGTTCGCCACTCAGGTCCCAGTGACGCAGGGCATCATCGTCGCAGTGGTCGACGAACAGGCTGCCGGCCATCTGCTCGATGGCGCGCTGGTCTTCGCTCAATTCGAAATCCATGGGCGCTTACTCCCCGTCGGCCACGGGACGGAACAGCGGCAGGGTCTGCTGTTCGTCGAAGACCTGGAATTCCACCTGCAGGCGCTGGCCGATCTTCAGTTCGTCGCGCTTGACCCCGGTGAGCCCGGCGATCAGGCGCACACCCTCCTCCAGCTCGATCAGGCCGATGGGGTTGGGGTGATCGAACGGCGGCACTTGCGGGTAATGCATGACCACGAAGGAATACAGGCTGGCGCGGCCACTGGCCTGGACGGTGTCCCAGTCGAAGCTGTGGCACTGGATGCACACCGGCGCCGGTGGATGACGCAGGGTCGAGCAAGCGGTGCAGCGCTGGATCAGCAACTTGTTTTCGGCGCAGCCTTCCCAGAAGAAGCGAGTGTCGTCGCTGATGCCGGGCAATGGCCGCTTCGGCTTGGCAACGGCTTCGACCGGCCTGGCCGCCGGCTGCGCATTGGCCGGGCGGAACTTGAACACGCGGAACAGCAGCTCGCCCACCGGCTCGTCGCCGTCCGGCTTCTCGACGAAATGGCTCATCACCAGGGTGACGAAGAAACCGGTGCCGAGGGCGGTGGTCTTCTCGTCACCCACGGCGTCCAGGCGGGTGGTGTAGTACAGGCGCTCGCCCAGGTGCACCGGGCGCTTGAAGGTCAGTTCGGAGTTCACCGCCACCACCGAGGCGTAGCCGTATGCCTCGATCAGCTTGAGCACTTCATAGGGGTTCTCGTCGGTGGAGCCCGGCGGATAGTTGTTGGCGTGCAGGCCTTCCATGGTCCACACCTGGAGCATCGCCGGCGGTGCGACGATGCCGTCGTGCGGGCCTTGCAGCGCGGCGGCGGGATCGGTGTAGAGCGGGTTGTCGAGGCCCATGATCTCGCACCACTGGCGGATCATCGGCGCGTTGACCTCGTCCCAGGCATACACCCGGCCGTATTCGCGCCCCACCAGGGCGCGCACGTTAGACAGCAATTGTGGATCAGCCACAGTCGTCTCCTGCAAAGTGAGGGCGGCCACCCGACGGCGCCGCCGTGGGGTCGATCAGGCCTGCGCTGCGGCGAGGAAGCTGGGGCGCTCGCCGCCGCCGTGCAGCAGCAGGTTGCAGCCGCTGGCGTAGCTGGCCAGGGGGGAAGCGATGAACAGGCAGGCGTTGGCGATATCCGCCGCATCGGCCATGCGCCCGGCAGGAATGCCGGCGCCGACCGCAGCGATGCCGGCTTCGCTGCCGTAGTGCAGATGGGCCTGCTCGGTGAGGACCAGGCCGGGACTGACGGTGACCACCCGCACCTTGGGCGCCCACTCCACTGCCAGCGAGGTGACCAGCGCCAGCACTCCGGCCTTGGCCGCGCCATAGGCGGCGGTGCCCGGCGACGGGCGCTGGGCGGCGACACTGCCGATGAAGACGATGCAACCGCCCTGCTCCTGGGCCTGCATCAGGCGGTTGGCGTGCTGGGCGACGTTCAGCGGAGCGATCAGGTTGAGGCGGATGATGCTCTCGTGAAAACGCGGCGAGGCCGTGGCCGCGTCCGCTGCGGGGGCGCCGCCGGCGTTGTTGACCAGCACATCGAGGCGACCGAAGTCGCGCTGGATACCGTCGAACAGTGCCTGCAAGGAATCCGGGTCGCGCACGTCGACGGCGAAGAACGCCGCGCTGCGCTCGCCACTGGCCGGCAGGCGTTCCGGGGCGTTGCGGGCGCAGACGATGACCTCGGCCCCGGCGTCCAGCCAGGCCTGGGCGATACCCGCGCCGATGCCCTTGGTGCCACCGGTGACCAGGACCACCTTGCCCGTGTAATCAAGACCGTTGTGCTGCCCCATCATGTGTTCCTCGTTCGACTGACAGGGCTAACTCTAGGGTCAAGCCACCTTGCAAACTTCGTCTGAACGGACGATGAACCAGGACCTTGGCGGATCGACACTGCGGACACTTTCACGCGCGAGAAGGCTTATGTCCGCTACCGATCTTTCCCCCCTGCTGCTGGAATTCCCGGCCCCCGGCGTGGCCTTGCTGCGCCTGCACCGACCCCAGGCCAGCAATGCCCTGAGCCTGGAACTGCAGGCCCTGCTGTCACAGCGTTTCAGCGAGCTGGCCGGCAATCCCGAGGTGCGTTGCATCGTGTTGACCGGCGGCGACAAGGTGTTCGCCGCCGGTGGCGATATCACCAGCATGGCCGGGGTCGGGCCGATCGAGATCGTGCAGCGGCATACCGAACGGGTGTGGGCACCGATCCAGCACTGTCCCAAACCGGTGATCGCTGCGGTGTGCGGCTATGCCTATGGCGGGGGGTGCGAGCTGGCGATGCATGCCGACCTGATCGTCGCCGGGAGATCGGCACGATTCTGCCAGCCGGAGGTGCGTATCGGCATCATGCCGGGGATTGGCGGGACCCAGCGGTTGCTGCGGGCGGTGGGCAAGGTCAAGGCGATGCGCATGGCGCTGACCGGGCAGGCGATCACGGCAGAGGAAGCCTGGGTGGCGGGGTTGGTCAGTGATCTGGTGGAGGATGATCGGGTGCAGGCCCATGCCCTGGAACTGGCGGTGAGCATCGCCGCGCTGCCGGCGCTGGCGGTGGAGCAGATCAAGGAAGTGATCCTGGCGGGGATGGATGCCTCGCTGGAGTCGGCTTTGGCGCTGGAGCGCAAGGCCAATGCGCTGTTGTTTGCGTCGCGGGATCAGAAGGAAGGGATGCAGGCGTTTATCGAAAAGCGTCCGCCTCGGTTTGACGGGTGTTAGGACTGGCCCTATCGCTGGCAAGCCAGCGATAGGGCCAGTTCAGGCAAAACATGTCCACCACAAAACATGCCCACCAAGTGTCATATAAAGCTACGAAAAGCGCGTAATTTCCGTCTTTCTTGTAGGCAATTTCCCAAGCATACTCCGGCGCGGTTTCAGCCGTTGCGCACTTCTGAATCTGCACCTAGTCTCCGGCGGTCGTTGCAAATACAGCGACCAGCTTTGACAGGCTGCGACACATTCAGAAGACGCACGTGGTCCGTTATGGCGGCTGTACGTGTGGGCACCTTCGGGTGCGCCAGGTTTGCGTCTTCAGTGTCCTGGTCTGTCAACCCGCGTACAGCTGTCACCTCACTCGTTTGACAGCGAGGCGGTGGCAGTAACGGATAAACACACTGGAGACAAAAATGAAGAAATTGGTGCCTGATCCACCCACTTCGTTATCCCCACGCCTCACCACCGTCCATACCCACTTCGCCACCTGCCAGAACCACCACCCTCCACTCTTCGCTGTCTGCGATGGAGCCGATATCGGCGATGCCCTCGCGCATCTAGCAGCTGCCTTGAAATCGGCGGCGGAAACCAATGCCCAGATGTGTGACCTGGCGGATCGGAAATATGGGGATCTGTTATGGAGTACGCAGCAGTCGCTGGAGATTTCCCAGGCGTTGACGGCTTCGTTGTTGAAGGCGGTTGAGCGGCAAACCATGGATATGCTGCGCGGCTGATGACCTCATCGCTGGCAAGCCAGCTCCCACAGGTCCGGCGGTGTACGCGGTCACTGTGGGAGCTGGCTTGCCAGCGAGGAGGCCAGTCCAGACACCATCACTTAAAAGCAGCAACTTTCTCCGCAAGTCGCTGCAAAAACCGCTCCTGATCAACGATCGCCCGCCGATGAATCCCGTCCCCCACCAGCCCGCCCTCGTCATGACACTCGACCCGGAACAGCAGCGAACGCCCCTGTACCTCGATCAGTTCCACACTGACCGTCAACGTCATCCCCACGGCCGTAGCCGCCAGATGGCTGATATCGACGTGAGTCCCGACCGTCCGCTGCCCGCTATCGAGAAACGGCCTCAACCCCTCGATGCAGGTCTGCTCGACGAACCCGATCATCATCGCCGTCGCCAGCACCGCCGGCATATCGCGGAACCCGGGCCAGTCCGGTTCGACCTCGGGCACCGTGTGGCGCGAAGCGACCCGCAGGCTCGCCGTGTGTTTCAACCCTGCCGAAATGCTCATACCCGACCCAGCCTCATATTGATTGGCCAACGCACCGTCATTCGTCCTTCCCAAAGCTCCGCGAGATCCCGGGCAAACGCCTGCAGCAGCTCTTCCCTGCCCGCCTCTCGCGCCTTGCGCACCGCCGACCAGGTGCCGACATAGCCTAGAAATTCATCGAGACTCCACTCCAGGCGAATCTCCATGACCGGCGCCTCGATCACCGCGAACGGAAAATCCAGCGTGGCGTAACCGCTGTCCACCAGCTTGCGCTCCGCCGGCCAGTACGGGCCGATCTCCTCCCAATAGAAGCGGCGGAAGCGCTCGCCCAGGGGCTCTTCCAGCTCCAGCACGCCATAGCTGATCAACGCCAGCACCGCCCCCGGCTCGGCTACCCGCCGTACTTCGCGGTAGAACGCCGGCAAGTCGAACCAGTGCGCGGCCTGTGCCGCAGTGATGAGGCTGGTACTGCGACTGAGCAGCGGCAGGTCCTCGGCCGGCGCCGTTTGATAGGAAATATTCTCCGCCGCCTCGACATGCTCCAACTGCTGCGCGCTGGAATCGAAACCGGAAACACTGGTGAAGTGTTCCGCCAGTTGCCGGGTCAGTTGCCCGTTACCGCAGCCGACATCCACCGCCTGGGTGGTGTTGGGCGCAATACCGGCGAGGAATTCGCTCAACTGCGCCGGATAGTGCGGGCGAAAGGTCGAGTAGGCCTGGCCGCCCTGGTCGAACCAATTACGGGTGGCGTCATTCATCAAGCCTGCTCCTGTTTGATCTGCGTCAGCCGCGCACCGAAGTCCTGACGCTCCAGGGCGCTCGCCGCGTCTTCCAGCACCCGCCGCAGCGGATGACCGATTTCGTGTTCGAGGGATTCGATGACTGCAAAGGTCGCGGCCCAGTGCGCGCCGAGCGTCTCGACCAGGGACCGGCCGTGCTCGGTAAGGACGATCAGGCTCTTGCGACCGTCGTCCTGGCGCTGCCTGACGATCAGCCCCTCCGCCTCCATCTGGGCCACGGTCTGGCTGACCGCACCCTGGGTCAGGTGGCTGTGGGCAGTGATCTCGGTAACGGTCTGCAACCCTGATTCCAGGGCCCTGAGTACCGGGGTGAAACGGGCCCGGTAGTTCAGGCCCATTTGCTTGTAGTGGTTTTCAGCCCCGCGCTCGACCAGCTCGCCGACATAGCGCAGCAGCTCACCGAGACCGGGATGATTGTGATGTGGCATGGGTGTCCTCCAGCAGGTGGATGCAAGTTACATTAGCGCTAATGCAACTGGCAAGACCTTCCCCGCTCAAAGGCATGAAACCGTTACCAGAGCAGCAGATCGTAGGTCAGGTAGACCCGCATGTTGTTGCGGTCGCTGGCATAGGTGCTGCGCGAAATCGCATGCCGTAGTTCGGCGCCGAAACCCTTCAGGACGCCATCCTGGACCACGTATTTCAGCTGGGTGTTGGTCTCGTGCTCACGGGCATCCAGGCCCCGGTATTCACCGCCGCTGCCGTTGTAGTAGCGAGTCATGAAGTTCAACCCCGGCACGCCGACACTGGCGAAATCGTACTCATAGCGCGCCATCCAGGTACGCTCGCCAGGCTGGATGAACTTGCCGACGCTGGCGTTGCTGAAGGAATACACCGTACTCACGCTGACATAGGGCAAGGCCGTGCTGCCCTCGACCTTCTGGTAGCCGAAGCCCAAGGCATGCCCGCCCAGGCGCCAGGTGAACAGGCCACTGAACATGTCCGCATCGACCTGGCCGTTGCGCGCCGCACCGGCATCGTCGCTGATGAAGTAGCGCAGGTCGCTGGTCAGCTTGCCCGCCCCCAGCGGCATCGAATGCACCAGGCCAAGGAACTGCTGGCGGTAGAAGTCGCGCAGTTCGCCGTAGTAGCTGGTCAGGCTGAGTTGCTTGCTCAGGTCGTAGCGCAGGCCGGCGAAGTCAAAATCGCTGCCCTCGCTGCCGGCATACCCCTGAGGGGTGATGTCGACGCTGTCAGTGGAGTTGCGCGCCTTGAATTTGTCCAGGTGCCCGGCATGCAGGTAGAGCCGGTCGACACCGCTGTATTCGACCTGGGTGCCGCGGAAGGTCTGCGGCAGCAGTCGGCCGTCGTTGTAAACCAGCACGGGGATCTTCGGTAGCAGTGTGCCGGTACTGACCAGGGCGCCCTGCCAGCGCAGCTTGGCGGTCAGGCCGAGGCTGGAATATTCGCTGGCCGCACGGCCGTCATCATGCACCGGCAGCAGCCCGGTGCCGGCATGGGCACGGCTGGAGTCCAGGCGGATACCCGAAAGCCCCAACGCTTCCATGCCGAGGCCGACCGTACCTTCGGTAAACCCCGACTGTGCCTTGAGCACGAAGCCCTGGGCCCACTCGCGGCGGTCGGCGCCACCATCGCGGTAATCGTCGTTGAAGTAGTAATTGCGCAGGCCAAGCCGGGCCTGGGAATCCTTGAAGAAATCGGCCAGGGCCGGATCAGGGACGAGACTGGTCAAGACACCTGCGCAAGCGAGGGTGCCGGAGCTCAAGAGGGTACGCATCGGAGGTCTCTGCTGAGTGTTGTGGTTGTGGGCAGATGGTCGGTCGGCGGTCCGTTCTCACTGGACGGGGTGCGTCGACGGAGCGGACACTACCGCCCCGCCAACCCCGTCACAACGTTATGAGCGATGCGCATCACCCTATGCGCAGCCTCGCCCCGGAGCCCTCGGTGAACCTCAAGCAGCTCGAAGCATTCCAGGCCATCATGGCCACCGGCTCGACCATCGGCGCCGCTACGCGCATGGACCTGTCGCAGTCGGCGGTGAGCCGTTTGCTCACCCAACTGGAGGAGCACCTGGGCTTCGCCCTGTTCCTGCGACGCAAGGGCCGGCTGATGGCGACCCCGGAAGCCGAGGAGTTGCTCGGCCAGGTCGCTTCGCTGGTGGACAACCTGCAGCGGGTCCAGCGTCTGGCCGACGAACTGCGCGTGGGCCGCTCCCGGCGCAGCCTGCTGCGGGTCGCCGTGCCCACAAGCATGACCCAGCACCTGTTGCCGAGGATCGTCGCCGAATTCCTGCGCGAACGTGAGGACGTGGTAGTCGAGGTGCTGACCGGCGGCTACGACAGCCTGGAGCGGGCAGTGCTGGACCGCAGCGCCGACTTCGCCTTCGTCCGCCTGCCGGCCGAACTGCCGGACTTCGAAGTGCTGCCGGTGCTGGAGACCGAGGGCGTGTGCGTGATGCCGGTCGGGCATCCGCTGGCGGAGCGTACAGAGATCACCCTAGACGACCTGCGCGACGTGCCCCTGGTCCTGCTGGGCAAGCAGCGCAACCTGCGCTCGGAACTGGACCAGCGCTTTCGCGAAGCGCGCCTGACACCGCAAGTGCGCATCGAGGTGCATTCGGTCAGCGCCGCCTGTGCCTTCGTCGCCGAGGGCTTGGGCGTGTCGATCATCAACGGCCTGCTGGCCCGGGATTTCGGCGGCCTGCCGTTGCTCGGCCGACCACTGCGTCCGCTGCTGACCTACCGCTTCGGCCTGATCTTCCGCAAGGACCAGCCTCGCTCGTTGCTGGTGGAGGCCTTTGCCGAACACCTGCGCTCGCGCCTGGCACAAGCAGGCGAAACAGCGTCGGACGCATAGCCCAACCCGATTCACTCATAAGCTTGAGCGCCACCGATTGCCTGGACTAGTGTGCGCCTCGACGCCCGGGCCCCACCAAAACAACAATCGAGAACGCAGCATGAACCAACCCTACTCCCCGCCGGCGGCGGACGCCCCGAGCGCGTCCGCCAGCGCCGCCCTCAAGCCCGCGAAGCAACTCAACCCGGCGCTGATCCTCCTGAGCATCGTGTTCATGGCCCTGGCCCTCACCTACCTGATGGACTCGGGCCAGTTCCAGCGCAAAGACATCGCGGTGATCCCGGGCTCCTATCAAACGCTGGAGAAGGACACCAGCCTCGGCCAGCTGTTCTCCATCGAACCGCGCACGGCGCAAGCCGAGGTCGCCCGCCCGGTGTCACTGGTGGAAGCCTTCATGGCCATTCCCAAGGGCATCGAAACCCGCGCCGGGCTGATCTTCATGGTCCTGTTCATCGGCGGCATGTTCGGCGTGCTGAACAAGGCCGGCGCCATCGACGCCGGGCTGGAGCGTATCCTCGGCCTGACCCGGGGCAATGTCTACGTGCTGGTGCCCTGCCTGATGCTGGTGTTCTCCGCCGGCAGCACCTTCATGGGCCTGGCCAAGGAATTCATCCTGATCGTGCCGTTGATGGTGGCCATGGCCAACCGCCTCGGCCTGCCGAACATCATCGGCCTGGCCATCGTGGCGATCTCGGTGAAGGTCGGTTACCTCGGCTCGATCACCAACCCGGTGGCCCTGGCCGTAGCCCAGCCGCTGGTAGGCGTGCCGATGTTCAGCGGGCTGCCGATGCGTGTGCTGACCTATGGGGTGTTCCTGCTGGTGGGCATCGCCTTCGTGCTACTGAGCATCCGCCGGCATGGTTTCGACCGCACCGCCACCTTCGACTTCAAGCGTGCGCCCCTGCCCGCCCGGCATGCCGCCAACCTGCTCCTGCTGGCGGCCGGCGTGGCCTTCCTGGTCTATGCCTCGAACCGCTGGCACTGGAAATACCCGGAGCTTTCGGCCTACTACCTGGCCCTGAGCATGCTCTTCGCCGTAGTCGCGGGGATCGGTGCCAGCGATGCGGCGACCGCCTTCGTCGACGGCATGAAGAAGGTGCTGATGGCCGGGGTCCTGATCGGCCTGGCAACGGCAGTGGAAATCATCCTCAGCAGCGGCCAGGTGCTGGACACCATCGTCAACAACCTGTCGGAACTGGTGGGCGAACACGGCGCGCTGGTCTCGGCCTTCGGCATGTTCTTCGCCCAACTGGGCCTGGACGTGGTGATTCCTTCCACTTCCGGGCAGGCGGCGGTGACCATGCCGATCTTCGGCCCCCTCGGGCAGCTTTCCGGCGTGACGCCGCACACCACGGTGTACGCCTTCCTGCTCGGCAACGGCCTGACCAATCTGATCACCCCGACCTCCAGCGGCCTGCTGGTACTGCTGGCCACCGCCCAGGTCGGCTGGAGCCAGTGGGCGCGCTATATCTGGCCGCTGTTCCTGATCTTCATGGCCATCGCCCTGGCCCTGCTGAGCATCGCCGTGTTCATCGGCTACTAAATTCACCGGGCCGTCACGGCGGCCCGCCTGCTTCGAGTCGTTCCCCATGCATGTTCTGAAAGACCTGATGGTGCCGATGCGCGATGGCGTGCGGCTGGCCACCGATATCTATTTGCCCGACGCCAGCGGCGCGCCGCTGCCGGTGATCATCGAGCGCACCCCGTACAACAAGTCCTTGCCCTCGCGCTCGGAAAAGCGCCGCGACGGCCATCACCTCGGCCGCGAGGAAATGGCGGCGACCTTTGCCGCGGCCGGCTTTATCACGGTGTTCCAGGACTGCCGCGGTCGCCACGCCTCCGAGGGCGAGTTCGTCAAGTACATCAACGAGGCCGAGGACGGCTACGACACCCTCGCCTGGCTGGTGGAACAGCCCTGGTGCAATGGCCGGGTGGGCAGCATGGGCCTGTCCTATGCCGCCCATACCCAACTGGCCATGGCCTGCCTGAATCCACCGGGACTGTGCACCATGGTCCTGGATTGCGGCGGATTCGCCAACGCCTTCCACTGCGGGATCCGCCAGGGCGGCGCGTTCGAACTGAAGCAGGCGACCTGGGCCTTCAAGCAGGCCAAGGAAAGCCCGGCGGCCAAGGCCGATCCGGCGCTGCGCAAGGCGCTGGAGCAAGAGGATATCCATGCCTGGTTCGCCGCCATGCCCTGGAAGGCCGGGCACTCGCCGTTGCGGCATGTTCCCGAGTACGAGGACTACCTGCTGGATCAGTGGCGGCGCGGCAGCTACGACGCGTACTGGCAGCAACTGGGGATCTGCGCCGACGCGTTTCGCGGACAGATCCCGGATATCCCGGTGCTGCATATGTCCAGTTGGTATGACGCCTATGTCAGCTCGACGCTGGACAACTTCAGCGCCTTCACCCGCCATGGTTCGGCGCCACAACGCCTGATCATGGGGCCGTGGCTGCATGGGGACCGCAATATCAGCCATAGCGGCGATGCCGAGTTCGGTGTCGCGGCGGCGTTCGATGGGCAGGTGGAGCTGGACTGGCTGGCGTGTCGGCTGGAGTGGTTCGACACTCACCTGAAGAGCTCATCTGCAATGAACGCAGCACAACAGGTGCAGGTGTTCCTCATGGGGGGAGGGTCCGGGTGCAGGGATGATCAGGGACGCATCGAGCATGGCGGTGCATGGCTGACGGCGGATCGCTGGCCATTGCCTGGAAGCCGGCAGCGAGTACTGCATCTGCAGGAGGATGGCGGACTCGGGCGTGACGCCGTTGAGTCGCCCGACAGCAGCCTTGGCTATCTGGCGGACCCCTTCCATCCAGTCCCAACCCTCGGCGGTGCGTTGACCTCGGGAGCGCCGGTGTTTGCCGGTGGTGCGTTCGACCAGCGAGCCCTGGGCGAGCGTGCGGATGTGCTGGTCTTCCAGACCGAGCCCCTGGCCGAAGACCTGGTGGTAGCGGGCGATGTGGAGATTGAACTGTGGGTTGAAACCGACGGCCTGGATACCGACTTCACGGCCAAGCTGGTGGATGTGTACCCGGATGGTTATGCGATGAATATCACCGACGGCATCATCCGCTGCCGCTATCGCGACTCATGGAACGAGCCGGAACCGACGCTGCCGGGGGAGTGTTTCAAGGTGACGATCAGGCCGTTCGCAACTTGCAACCGCTTTGTCAAAGGGCACCGGCTGAGGCTGGATATCGCCAGCAGCAACTTCCCGCATTTCGATGTGAATCCGAACAGCGGGGAGCCGGAGGGACAGGCCACCGGGAAGCGGGTGGCGAGGAATAGGGTGCATATGAGTGCATCGCGGCCGTCGCGTATTTCCTTGACCATCCTGCCAGATTAGACGCACCGACAACGCCATACCCTCGTAGGAACGTGGCTTGCCCGCGAAGGACCGCGCCAGCGGTCCCAAAACCTGCCACGCCGGGTATCTGGGTATCGGAGGCCAAACAGGCGCTGAATCCAGAAAAGCGTCAACTACCCAGCTCGTGCTGGGTGGTTGTGGGGCCGCTCTGCGGCCCTTCGCAGGCAAGTCAGCTCCACACCAAACCCTTCAGATACTCATCACCATCTGCCCACTATCAATCCTCAGCTCAACCCCATTCACCGCCCGCGCCTCGTCACTGGCGAGGAACAGCACACTCCCCGCCACATCCTCCGGCCGGCACATGCGGTTCATGGGATCGCTGTCGATGGTCAACCGCTCCGGATCCAGCCCCGCCGGAAAGCCGCCGCTGGTCATATCGGTCAACACCCCATCCGGATGCAGGCTATTGCAGCGAATCCGGTACTTGCGCCGCCGGCAGAACGCCGCCACCGACCGGGTCAGCGCCGCCACCGCACCTTTCGACGCACTGTAGGCCAGGTAATCATCCCGCCCGGCCAGCGCGGCAATGGACGACAGGTTGATGATCGAACCGCCACCCTC
This sequence comes from Pseudomonas sp. Con_6, assembly GCF_059379395.1. Taxonomy (NCBI): domain Bacteria; kingdom Pseudomonadati; phylum Pseudomonadota; class Gammaproteobacteria; order Pseudomonadales; family Pseudomonadaceae; genus Pseudomonas; species Pseudomonas sp. Con_6. The sequence goes on from NZ_CM182011.1 coordinate 3,715,287, forward strand.
CTTCATCAGGCCAATAGCCTCCCGACACCCGAGGAACACGCTGTCGGCATTAATGCGCATCAGCCTGTGCCAGTCCTCCAGCGGCGTTTCCTCGATGGTGCCGCTGATGAGGATGCCGGCATTGTTGACCAGGATATCCAGGCGCCCGAAACGCTCGCGCACCACGCCCATCAACACCTGCCAGCCACTTTCGCTGCTGGCGTCATGACGAACGAACAACGTCGCCTCGCCCAGTTCCACCACCAGCGCTTCCCCTGCCACTTCGTCGATATCGGCGATCACCACCCGCGCACCTTCACGCACCAGCAGGCGCACGCTGGCCCGACCGATGCCCCGCGCGCCACCGGTGACGATGGCAACCTTGCCCGCGACCCGGCCACCCAAAGTAAGTCCTTCCGTCATGACGTGGCCTCGTTGGCAAGTTGTGGTTGATGGCTGTCCTGCCCGTCCCGCGCCGCAGCCAGGCCGGCGCGACGTCCGGAGAACACGCAGTCGGCCAAGGACAGGCCGCTGATATAAAGGTGCGAGGGAATACCCACGGCCGCACGGCCAGCGGCATACAGGCCGGGAACCGCTTGCGCTGCTTCATCCAGCACCGCCCCGCTGCTCTCGTCGACGCGCAGCCCGCCCAGGGTCAAGGCGCCCAACGGGAACGCCGGATTGCCCACTGAGATATCACAGGCATAGAACGGCCCCTGCTCCAGCGCTTGCCGCCCGCCCCGCGACTTGCCGAACGCATCACCCACCTCGCCCCGCGCCGCTGCGTTGTTGGCCTGCACCGCCTCGCGCAACGCCTGGGCATTCATCCCGGTCACCTGCGCCAGTTCGTCGAGGCTGCGGCCCTTGCGCACGTTGAACAGCATCAAGGCCAGCGCCGGCACGGTCTGGAACCACCAGTAGCCCTTGAACAGCGTCTCGCGCAGGGCTTTCCTGCGTAGCGGCTTGTCCAGCACCAGCCAGGCACGGCCGCCCTGCTCTTCCATCAACGGTTGACCAAGGGTCGCGCCATAGACTTCCTCGTTGCAGAACCGCCGACCTTCGGTGTTGACCACGATGCCCTTGTGCCAACTGTAGGGCGGATTGATGAAGCGCCAGGCCGACACCCGCTCCAGCCGGTCGCTGCTGGCACCGACGCTGAGCCCCAGGCGCAGCCCGCTGCCATCGCAACCCGTTGCGCCGACCTTGAAGTTGCGACGGAACTTAGGCGCATGCTGGGCGATCATCTCGCGGTTGAAGATAAAGCCGCCGGTGCTCAGGATCACCGCCTTGCTCGCCCGTACCAGCACCGGCCGGGCGAAGTCCTTCTCCAGTTGCGTCGCGCGCTGACGCAAACCGTCGCAGTAGCCTGGAGCGAAGTTCTGCAGTTTCTCGGCACGGGCGATCAGTTTCGCGTGCAGCGCTGCCTGCTCGCTGCCCGGCGACAAGCGCCAGAACTCAGCTCCGATCACCCGGCCCACTCCATCCACCACCAGGCGCTTGGCCGCAGCCTGCAGCAACGGTCGCACGCCAGCTCGCAGGCAGGCGGCCTGCAGGTGGCTGTACAGCACCGCCCCGCACTGGCCCTTGCCGACGGTGCGATGGCCACGCGGCGCCGGTGGATTATCACCGCCGTAGAGCGGCACCAGTTCGTTGCCGGAGTAATAGAGGTAGCAACCATCCTGCGGATAGGAGGTCTTGCCACCCGGCGGCACTTCGTGGGAATACGGCGCGCCATGGTTTTCCAGCCATTCCAGGTTGGTCACGCTGTCGTTGCAGAAGCGCCGCAGGGTTTCGTCGCTGACCACGCCCTGGGTTTCGTGCTTGAGGTAATCAAACATCGCCTCGGGCGAATCGCTGTAGCCGGCACGGCGCTGCTGGCGAGTACCGCCGCCGGCATAGACCACGCCACCACTCTTGGCACTGGCCCCACCGCCCAGGAAGCGGTCGGCCACCAGCACATCGACTCCGGCGGCACGGGCTTCCAGCGCCGCACAGGCACCCGCGGCGCCCCAGCCGAGCACCAGCACCTCGCAGTATTCGTCCCACTGCCGGCCTTGCAGTTCGTCACTGCGCAGCGGCGGCAGGACCGGCGTCACCGTATCGACCCGGCTCATGAGACCACCCCGGCGAGATGGTTCGCCGCCACGTAGCCGAAGGTCATCGCCGGACCCAGGGTACCGCCGGCACCGGGATAGCTGGTCCCCATCACCGACGCCGAGCAGTTGCCGATGGCGTACAGACCCGGGATCGGCATGCCATCGGCGCGCACCACCTGGGCATTGGCGTTGGTCAGCAGGCCGCCCTTGGTGCCGATGTCGCCGGCGTCGAGGCGCATGGCATAGAACGGGCCTTTGCGCAGCGGCGCCAGGCACGGATTGGGCTTGATGTTGCAGTCGCCGTAGTAGCGGTCGAAGACGTTGCCGCCACGGTCGAAGTCGGCATCGACGCCCGTTCGCGCGTATTCGTTGACCTTGCCCACGGTGTGTTCCAGGCCGGCGGCGTCGACGCCGATCTGCACGGCCAGGCCGGCCAGGGTGTCAGCCTTCCAGTACAGGCTGTTCAGCCATTCCTTGCGCAGGCGGCCGTCGGGCATGACCTGGGCCGGCATCAGCGGCCCCATGGCGTAGTTGAAGCGGAAATGCGCGTCGAAGATCACCCAGGCCGGCACGCTGCGCCCGCCGCTCTGCTGGTTGTCACGGTGCATGGCATCGACGAACTCCAGGTACGGCGCGGCCTCGTTGACGAAGCGCCGGCCCTGGCCGTTGACCACGATGGCGCCGGGGAAGGCACGCTCGGCGAAGATACCGCGGGGCTTGTCCTCCCCTGGCACGGCGATGGTCGGCGCCCACCAGGCCCAGTCCATCAATGCGGTGGCGGCACCTTCCTGCATGCCGGCGAGCAGGGCGGCGCCGGTGTTGTTGCCCGGTGGCGTGGCGCTCCAGCTCATCTGCGTCGGTTTGGGCAGGTACTGCTCGCGCAGGGCCTGGTTCTGTTCGAAGCCACCACTGCCGAAGACCACGCCAAGGCGGGCCTCGATGGCCATTTCCTGACCATCACGAACGACTTTGACCCCCGCGACCTTGCCATCGCGCATCAGCAGTTCGCGGAAATCGGTGTTGAGCCACAGCGGTACGTCGCGGTCCATCAGCGAACGGCGCAGGGCCGAGACCAGTGAGCTGCCGAGGGCTGCGCGGCGATCGTACTTGCTCTTCCTGCGCCATTTGAAGTCCAGCTTGTAGCGCAGCATCAGACCGAGAATCAGCCAGCGCCAACCGAAGCTGCGGGCCATGGCCTTGTGCGCGTGGCGCGCGGTCCAGGCGATGCGGCCCATGAGCAGGGTCGACGGCGACGGCTTGCGCAGGTTGTCCAGTTCCTCGCCGAGCAGGCTGGTGTCGAACAGTTCCGGGTCGAGGGTGCGCCCGCCGGGTAGCGCGCCGGGCAGGTGCGGGTAGTAATCCGGGTACTTGGCGGCGACCGCGTAGCGCACGCGGCTTTTTCGCGTCAGCGCCTCGATCATCTTCGGCGCGTTGGCCAGGTAGGCGTCCAGGCGCGCGGGCTCGACGTGTTCGCCGGCGGCGGCCTGCAGGTAGCGGCGCGCCAGTTCCGGGCTGTCGTTGCCGCCCAGTCGGGTGAAATAGTGGTTGTTGGGAATCCAGATCCCGCCACCGGAGATCGCCGAGGTGCCGCCGTACTTGTCGCTTTTTTCCACAATCAGGACCCGCAGACCGTGATCGGCGAGAAACACCGCCGAAGTCATCGCACCCGCGCCCGAGCCGACGACGATCACGTCGTAGCCGGGTTGAGACTGAACTTGAGCCGTCATTGTTGTTATGCCATTAGCTGAGGTCAGGAAAACCGCCGGTCAAGGGGCGGTGGACCTCATCTTCGGGGGCTGGCGGGGTGGGTTCATCGTCAAAGCGGACTAGGCGAAAGTGCTGATGGCCTCATCGCGGGCACCGCCCGCTCCCACAAGGATCCCTGCCAGCCTCAAGATACCGGCTAGCCGCAAAGCCTGATTGGGAGCGGGCGTTGCCCGCGATGAGGCCAGCGCAGACAGCAGAGAACTATTTCTTCTTCAGGTTCAGATAGGACTGATGCAGATCCGCAGCCCAGCCATCGATCACCGCCTTCACATCCTCCGGCTTCATCACCTGGCTGGTGTTCTCCAGCGGCTTGCCGCTGCCCTTGCGCACCACCTGGGCCACCACCTGGTTGTTGCCGCCGTCGATGAACTGAGCTTCGGTGGCGATATCGGTTTCCTGGTCTCGGATCCCCGAGGCGGTGCTGACCGCCGCGGCCACCAACGCCACCGGTATCACCTCGTACGGTTTGAGGCCCTGGGTCTTGCTGGTGACCGCCGTGATCGCCGGGCGCACCACGATCACCCCCGGCCCGGGTGCCGTGGCCAGTGGCAGAGACTTGCCCAACTCACGCTTGAGCGCCTGGTCGTAGTAACGGGTAATGCCGCGCAGGGTCTGCTCCGGAATCTGCGCTGTCGGCAGGGGCTTCGGATACAGCTGGCTCGGCTCAATGTAGACACTGCTAAAGCTGTCCGGCTTCAGATGCGGATCGATCCAGCGCATCACCGGTGCCCCTGAGGGGGACTTCGCCTCCTTGAGCCTGCTGTAGTCTTTGAGAAAGCCCGAGTACTCGTCCGGTTTGCTCAGCCCGCCGCCACTGGAACAGCCGACAAGCAGCAACGAGGTCAGGCAGAGCGATCCCATCACCTGTGCGACTTTCATACGTCCTCCCCTTCTTGGAAAAACGCTGGCCGATGACCAGCGGGTTAGGTATAGCCCAGCTTTTGTGCGATATCGGGGCGAAATGCCGCGAAAACTTTGCGCGCAGGGAATTTGCGACACCTTTCACAGTGGTGGCAACTGGCTATTTCCCTGCTCTACACTCGCTCGCCATGGACTCACCTCCCTTATGAAGAAAGGCGGAACATGGACAGGGAAGAAAACGCTTCACCCGGGCAGCACACACAATTCGACGCCGAGCACGCCCGTATCGATGAACGTCGGCGCCTGCTGGCATTGCCCGCCAGCGACAAAGGTCGCTGGGCCCTGGCGCTGTCCGGTGGCGGTATCCGCAGCGCCACCTTCTGCCTTGGCGTCCTCCAGTCCCTGGCTCGCGCCCGTTCAGCGGATGCACCCGCGCGGGACGATGGCCAGCCCCCCGCGCTCGACGAGCGCCTGTTGCCGCGCTTCGACTACCTGTCCACGGTCAGCGGCGGCGGTTACCTCGGCTCGTTCTTCGGCAGCCTGTTCCTCCCCGGTCGCCTGCGCGGCCGGGAACAGAGCGGTGTCCTTGAGACAGACGATGCCCGCCCGGCCGAGCAGGCCAGGGTCGACGCGGCGCGGGACGCCTATGACACCCTCGACTACGAACCACCGGGACGCATCCACACCGGCGACGACTACCGCCAGCAGCCGGTCGACGCGGCGCCACTGGCCTGGCTGCGGGAGAACGGCCGCTACCTGACGCCAAGCGGCGCCGGCGACCTCTTCTATGTTCTCGGCCTGTCCCTGCGCAACCTGTTCGCGGTGCACATGGTCATCGGCATGCCACTGCTGTGCACCCTGGCCCTGGCCATCCTGGTCCAGGTGCTGATCGGCGCCACCCCGGCGTGCATGGCGGTCAGCGGCGCACTACCGGCGAGTGTCGCGCAGTTGCTGTGCGGTTCGCTCTGGTGGATGCCCGCGGCCCTGGTCCTGCTGGCCGTGCTGCCGTTGATGCTGGCGTTCTGGATGGTCTATCGCCGGCGCAACGACGATGACTCGCTGCATCCCTTCAATCGGGCGACCGGGCTGTATGTGCTGTCCGGCGTGGTGTTCCTTGGCCTCGGCCTGCTCGCCCCCGGCATCGACAGTGGCCTACGGGCCCTGCTGGTGCTGTCCGCGCTGGTCTGCGGCCTGGGCCTGGCCTACTGCCTGTGGCTGTGCAGCTACCTGGGCAGCGGCCGGATCAACCCGGACAAGGCCCTGACCCGGGAGAACAGCGTAGGCACCTACCGGGTTCTGGTGACCCGGCGCCTGGCCACCGCCATCGTCGCCACCCTGGTCAGCGTGTTCTTCGCCCTGATGCCCTGGCTCAGCGAATGGCTGTTCCAGCGTGTCGCCGAAGGCCAGGGAGCGTTGCTGTCCGGTGGCGCGCTGCTGCCGCTGTTGATGGCGCTGGTGCGCCAGGCCTCCCTGTCCAGCGATGACAAGGCCACGCCGAGTTGGCTGAGCAAATTGCCGATCAGCCTGATCGCCGGCCTCGCCGGGGTGGCGATCTTCATGCTGGTTGCGCTGTTCTGGGGCCTGCTGGCGCAGTACGTGCGGTTCGGCAGCGATGCCGTGGCCGACTCGCAAGGCTGGGCGCGCCTGGCGGTGCTGGTACTACTGGCGGCGGTGTGCAGCCTGGGTTCGGGCAAGTTCATCGGCTTCATCAACCTGTCGTCGTGGCAGGCGTTCTACCGCGCGCGCCTGGCCCGGGCCTACCTGGGTGCCTCCAACGGCCTGCGTTTCTCCGGCAACACCCGCAACCAGCGCAAGCGCCTGCTCAGCGTCGCCGAGACGCTGCCAGGTGACGATATCGGCATCGAGGACTACTACGCCAACAACGGTTGTGCGCCGGTGCACTTGATCAACGTCACCCTCAACCAGACCGTCGACCCGGCCGAACAACTGGTGCAACGCGACCGCAAAGGCAAACCGTTGTGCCTGGCGCCGTCCGGCGCCGAGGGGATGGCCAGCGTCAGCTACCTGCTCGACGGCGAACCGCGGCAACGGGCACCTCAGCCGGACTGCGGCGAGATGTACCAACCGCTGACCCTGGCCCACTGGGTCGCCACCTCTGGCGCCGCAGTGTCCACCGGCCTTGGCCGGCAGACCAGCCTCGGCACCTCGCTGGCCCTGGGCCTGACCAACATGCGCCTGGGCACCTGGTGGCCCGCCGACTTCCTGCAGAACGGCGAACTGCTGACCGGCACCCGCAAAAGCCGCGACACCCTGCGCGAACGCACCCTGCCCGCCCAGCACTACCTGTACCAGGAGCTGACTGCGCGCTTCCATGGCTTGAACCGCGACTTCCAGTACCTGTCCGATGGCGGCCACTTCGAGAACACCGCCACCTACGAGTTGATCCGCGATGGACGCAACATCGAACTCATCGTGACCTGCGACTGCGGCGCCGACCCGACCTACCAGTTCAACGACCTGGCCAACCTCATCCGTCTGGCGCGAATCGACCAGGCGCTGGAGATCCGCGAGGACACCGGAGTCTTTGCCGATCCGGTACTGGCGCCGTATTTCGGGCATGTCGGCAATTTCGCCCTGGAGACGGCCGAGCGTGGGGAGGCGGATTACCGGCGCTGCGCGATGCTGTTCAAGGTGATCGACCAGCACGGCGAACTGACCGCGCGGATCCTGCTGATCAAGCCGAATCTGATCGCCGGGCTGCCGGTGGACCTGGTCAACTACGCGGGCGCGCACCCGACCTTCCCCAACGAGAGCACGGCGGACCAGTTCTTCAATGAAGCACAGTTCGAGAGCTATCGGCAGTTGGGGTTGCAGATCGGGCAGCGGCTGTTCGGGGATGGGAAAAGCGCGTCGCCGGTAGCGGATGCGCTCTGGAAATACTTGCAGCGGTGACCTCAAGGACCTCATCGCTGGCAAGCCAGCGATAGGGCCCTGAAAACCTCAGCCTGAGATCAGGCAATCACCGACCAGGCAATCGCCGACAGGGTGATCAGACCCACCGCCACCACGAACACATTCGACACCTTGCCCGAATACTGGCGCAGCGACGGCACCTTGTTGATCGCGTACATCGGCATCAGGAACAGCAAACAGGCGATCACCGGGCCGCCCAGGGACTCGATGATGCCGAGGATGCTCGGGTTGAGGGTGGCGACGATCCAGCAGGTCAGCACCATGAACAGTGCGGTGACCCGCTCCAGGCCCTTGGCCGACATCGATTTGCCACGCCCGCGCAGGCTCTTGACGATCAGGCCCTGGAAGCCCTCGCTGGCACCGACGTAGTGACCGAGGAACGACTTGGTGATGGCCACCAGCGCGATCAGCGGCGCGACGAAGGCGATGATCGGGGTCTGGAAGTGGTTGGCCAGGTACGACAGGATCGAGATGTTCTGCGCCTTGGCTGCCGCCAGGTCGGCCGGGGACAGGGCCAACACGCAGCTGAAGCAGAAGAACATCACCGTCAGCACCATCATCAGGTGCGAGACCGCCAGGATCTTTCCGCTTTTCTGGTCGGCGCGCTCACCGTATTGCTTCTTCTGCGCCACGGCGAAGGCCGAGATGATCGGCGAATGGTTGAACGCAAAGACCATCACCGGAATCGCCAGCCACAGGGTCTTGAGCAGCAGGCCAGGGTCCATGCCCTCGCCCGCCTGGGCGAAGAACGCACCGTTCCAGTTGGGCACCAGGCCGATGGCGAGCAGCAGCAGCGCCGCGACGAAGGGATAGACCAGCACGCTCATGACCCGGACGATGATGCCTTGGCCGCAGCGCACGACGATCATCAGCCCGCAGATCAGCAGCAGCGAGAGCAAGGCCCTTGGCGGCGGCGTGATGTGCAACTGGTGTTCAAGGAAGTTACCCAGGGTGTTGGTCAAGGCAACGCTGTACACCAGCAGGATCGGGAAGATAGCGAAGAAATACAGGAGGGTGATCAGCTTGCCGGCCCCGGCGCCGAAGTGCTCTTCCACCACCTCGGTGATGTCTTCCTTGCCGCCCTTGCGCCCGGAGAGCACGAAGCGGGTCAAGCCGCGGTGGGCGAAGTAGGTCATGGGGAACGCCAGCAACGCCAGGATCAGCAACGGCCAGAAGCCGCCGACGCCAGCATTGATCGGCAGGAACAGCACACCGGCGCCGATGGCGGTGCCGTACAGGCCGAGGGTCCAGGTGGTGTCGTGACGGTTCCAGCCGGTGGTGACGGGGCCGGCCGATTCGACACGCAGGTTCGTGGTGCTTTGTACATCAGTCATCGATAACGCCTTGTAATTGTTCTTGTTGCTCATGAATAACCACACCGCCTCTGCGGGCGGCGTTTTTCAACACTCGACGAAGGCGACGGCCAGGCCGCCGCGGGAAGTCTCCTTGTAGTTCTCGTGCATGTCGGCGCCGGTGTCGCGCATGGTGCGGATCACCCGGTCCAGGGAAATGAAATGCTCGCCGTCGCCGCGCAAGGCCATCTGCACGGCATTGATCGCCTTCACGGCGGCGATCGCGTTGCGCTCGATGCAGGGCACCTGGACCAGGCCGCCGACCGGGTCGCAGGTCAGGCCGAGGTTGTGTTCCAGGGCGATTTCCGCCGCGTTCTCCAGCTGTGGCGGGGTCGCACCGAGCACATCGGCCAGGCCTGCCGCCGCCATGGCGCAGGCCGAACCCACCTCGCCCTGGCAGCCGACCTCGGCGCCGGAGATCGAGGCGTTCTTCTTGCACAGGATGCCCACCGAGGCGGCGGCAAGCAGGAAGTCGACCACGTCGTCGTCACGGGCTTCGGGGTTGAACTTCATGTAGTAATGCAGCACCGCCGGAATGATGCCGGCGGCGCCATTGGTCGGCGCGGTGACCATGCGCCCGCCGGCGGCGTTTTCCTCGTTGACCGCCAGAGCAAACAGGTTGACCCACTCCATGGCGCTCAGGGTCGAGCCGATCACGTTGGGCTTGCCCAGCTCCTGCAGGCTGCGGTGCAGCTTGGCCGCACGACGCTTGACCTTGAGTCCGCCGGGCAGGATGCCTTCGTTGCTCAGGCCGTTGGCCACGCATTCGCGCATCACCGCCCAGAGTTGCAGCAGGCCGCTGCGTACCTCGGACTCCTCGCGCCAGGCCAGCTCGTTGGCCATCATCAACTGGCTGACCCGCAGGTTGTGGCGCTTGCACAGGGCCAGCAGTTCCTCGGCGCTGGAGAACTCGTAGGGCAGTTGCACCTGCGCGACCGCAGCCCCGCCACCGATTTCCGCCGCCTCGACGATAAAGCCGCCACCCACCGAGTAGTAGGTCTGCTGCAACAGCAGACCATCGGTGCCGTTGGCTTCCAGGGTCATGGCGTTGGGGTGGTACGGCAGACTTTCGTCGAGCAGCAGCAGGTCGCGCTTGCAGTCGAAGGCAATCGTCTGGCTGCCGCCCAGGACCAGCACGCCGGTGTTCTCCAGTTGCTCGATCCGCGGGCCGATGCAGTGCGGATCGATACGGTCCGGCCACTCGCCCATCAGGCCCAGCAGGCAGGCGCGATCGGTGGCATGGCCGACGCCGGTGGCCGACAGCGAACCGTACAGGCGTACCTCGACACGGCTCACCGCATCCAGCAGATCCTGCCGACGCAAAGCCTCGACGAAGGTCGCGGCGGCGCGCATCGGACCGACGGTATGGGAACTGGACGGGCCGATGCCAATCTTGAACAGGTCGAAAACACTGATAGCCATGCTAATGCCTCGGTAACCGGCGGACGCAGGCCATTCCGGTGCACGGTGAAAAAATTGAGAATTGACGCTAGGTTGAGAGATACTGCCGCAGGATTTTTCCTACGACCAACGAAACGTTCTAAGCAAGGCTTTAGCAGGACTAAACGATGAGGCGACCCATGAACGGCCAGATGTATGTCTGGTTGCACGTGTTTTCCTGTGCGGCGCGACACCTGTCGTTCACCCGCTGCGCCGAGGAACTGCACATCACCCCGGGGGCGGTGAGCCAGCAGATCCGCCAACTGGAGGAACGCCTGGGCTTTCGCCTGTTCCTGCGCCGTGCCCGGGGCGTGGAACTGAGTGCCGAAGGCCAGCGCCTGGCCCTGACCGTGCACGAGGCCTACGGCAGCATCGATGCCGAACTGCGGCGCCTGGATGCCGGGGAGATTCGCGGCACCTTGCGCCTGCGCTCGATCCCGTCGTTCCTCGCCAAATGGCTGACGCCACGCTTGCCACGCCTGCAGCAGCGTTATCCGGACATCCAGTTGCGCCTGGTGGCCGAGGACAGCAACCAGGCCCTGCACGAAGGGGATTTCGACCTGGCCATCGACCTCAACGACGGCAGCTACCCCGGCATGCATTCGACGCCGCTGCTGGACGAGGAAATCTTCCCGGTCTGCTCCCCCGCCCTGCTCCGCGGCCGCCCGCCGCTGCACGGGCCGAGCGACCTGGTGCATTACCCGCTGCTGCATGACATCACGGCGTGGCGTGGCAGTTCCGAATACGCGGAATGGGAGTTCTACCTCAAGGCGATTGGCGCCGAAGGACTGGATGTGCGGCGCGGGCACACCTTCAACCGCAACCACCTGACCATCGAGGCGGCGATCGCCGGGATCGGCGTGGCCATTGCCCGGCGCACCCTGCTCAACGACGAGCTGGAGCGCGGGACGCTGATCGTGCCGTTCGGGGCACCGGTGTCGAATCACAAGCGCTATGTGTTGCTGTACAGCGCCGGGACCCTGGCGCACCCGAGTGCGCGGGCAGTGCATGACTGGTTGGTGGAAGAGGCCCAGGCCTTCGGGTGAAAGTTCCGGCCTCATCGCAGGCTTCGCCAGCTCCCACAGGGTTAGCGGTGCATGCGGTCCTTGTGCGAGCGGGCGTTGCCCGCGATGAGGCCGGAACAGGCGAAAAATGTTTATCTGATACCCATGTGAGGTTTTTTTACTGTCGCCCGTCATCTTGCTCGTCTAGTTACAAGGCCCGTCCCAAACGCAAGGAATTCCCAATGACAGCCAACACCGAACGCGCCAGCCTGCGCTCGCAGCGCCTGAATCAGATCACCCACGCGCCGCACAGCGAGCTGGACGCGCTGGTCAAGTCCCACGCGCCTTTCGAAACCCGTGAGAACTTCGCCCGCTTCGTCGTCGCCCAGTACCTGTTCCAGAACGAACTCAAGGCGCTGTACACCGATCCGCGCCTGATCGCCATCGTCCCCGACCTGGCCGAACGCTGCCGCGCCGAACAGGCCCGCCTGGACCTGGCCGACCTCGACACCGAAGTCCCCGCCGACTTCCCGGGTGCCCTGCAGAACCCGAGCCTGGGCGAGGCCTTGGCCTGGCTCTTCGTCTCCGAAGGCTCCAAGCTCGGCGCCGCCTTCCTGATCAAGCGCGCCGTGGCCCTGGACCTGAACGAGAACTTCGGCGCCCGCCACCTGGGCGAACCGGCCGGCGGCCGTGCCGAAGGCTGGAAGCAGTTCACCCGCATCCTCGATGGCCTGGAACTCTCTGCCGAAGAAGAAGCCGCCGCCGACAAAGGTGCAGTCGCTGCCTTCGAGCGCTTCACCGCGCTGCTCAAGCACGCCTACGCCACTGCGCCTAAAGCCGAACTGGCCTGATCGCGCTCCGGCCGTCATGATGACGGCCGGACTTCCCCGTGCAGTCGACTTGCCCATGACCCGACCCTCTTCCTCGAAGCTTTCCCGCGTGCTCTACGGCCTGCTGGCCTACGTGAGCCTGGGCATCGGCCTGGTGGCGATCGTCGTGCCCGGCCTGCCCACCACCGAATTCATCCTGCTCGCCGCCTGGGCCGCGACCCGCAGCTCGCCGCGCCTCAGTGCCTGGCTGGAGAACCACCGGCTGTTCGGCCCGATCCTGCACAACTGGCGCAACGGCAAGGTGATCCAGCGCCGGGCCAAGGTCAGCGCCACGGTCAGCATGCTGCTCTGCGCAACGCTCATGCTGGTTTTCCTCGAACACCGCTGGCCGGTGTGGCTGGCCATCGGCGGCATGACCCTGGGCAACCTGTGGATCTGGTCACGCCCCGAATCCGTCGCGCAAGCCGCCGCGAGACGTATCGACCCCTCCGGGATTTGACCTTCGCGCGCTGACTGGCTTCACTTGTTTCCTTCGATATCCCCGGAGGACAACGATGCTGAAACTGCTCGGCGCCATCGCCCATGACCTCGACCTCCCACCACCTGCCGACGGCGCGGTGCGCTTTGCAACGCCGGGCAGCCTGCCGTCCGCTTTCGACGTCACGGCACTTGCCGCGACCAGCATCGCGGCCGCCGGCCTCGCCGTCGCCGCACTGGTCGAGCAACAGGCCGGCGAATGCCACCGCGTGCTGGTGGACCGCCGCCTGGCCGCGCTCTGGTTCGCCTCCAGCCTGCGGCCCCAGGGTTGGCAACCGCCACCACCGTGGGACCCGATCGCCGGCGACTATCAGACCCGCGACGGCTGGATCCGCCTGCACACCAATGCTGCGCATCACCGCGCTGTTGCCGAGCAGGTCCTTGGCCCCGCCGCCGACCGCGACAGCATGGCCCGCCGGGTGCTGTCCTGGACGGCCGGAGAACTGGAGCAGGCCATCGTCGAGAACGGCGGCTGCGCGGCGCAGATGCGCAGTTGGCAACAATGGTCGGAGCACCCGCAGGGACTGGCAGTGAATGCCGAACCCTTGATCCGTCGCCAGGTCTTCGACGCCGAGGGTTCGCGGATCTGGCCCGGGCATGCGGAGCGGCCGCTGGCGGGCGTGCGGGTGCTGGACCTGACCCGGATTCTCGCCGGGCCGATCGCCACTCGCCTGCTGGCCGGTTTCGGCGCCGAGGTCCTGCGCATCGACCCACCGGGCTGGGAAGAACCGGCGCTGGTGGCGGAAGTCACCCTCGGCAAGCGCTGCGCCCGTCTGGACCTGCGCGATGCCGACGACCGCAAGGTCTTCGAACGCTTGCTCGCCCAGGCCGACATTCTGGTGCATGGCTACCGTGCCGATGCCCTGGAGCGCCTGGGCTATGGTGATGCCCAGCGCCGGGTGCTGAACCCGGCGCTGGTGGATGTCAGCCTGAATGCCTATGGCTGGACCGGGCCGTGGCGCCTGCGCCGGGGTTTCGACAGCCTGGTGCAGATGAGCAGCGGTATCGCTCATGCCGGCATGCGCTGGCAACAGGCCAGCCGCCCGGTCCCCTTGCCAGTGCAGGCGCTGGACCATGCGACCGGCTACCTGATGGCGGCCGCAGCGATCCGCGGGCTGGCCGAACGCCTGGCCACGGGCTGCGGGAGCCTGGCCAGGCTGTCCCTGGCGCGCACGGCGAAGTGGCTGGAGGAACAGGGCACGGTGGCAGAAGACCTGCCCCTGGCCGCAGAAACCCGGGCCGACCTGGGGTTGTGGCGCGAACATACACCGTGGGGACCGGCGCAGCGGCTGAAGCCGCCGATGCAGGTGACGGGCGCGGTGCTTCACTGGGAGCGCGGGGCTTGTGAGTTGGGCTCGGCTGAAGCCTGTTGGTGATCATCCTCCTGCCGCGCTGACGCTGTAAACGCGTAGCGAATAACAGAGGGGATCAACGACAGCGGGCATTTCAGCCATCTCCGCTAGTCCGTTGAGACGATGCCCCGCCCCCGTCCCGCCCGCCATAGTCCGTTCCATACCTCCTGGCAACCGGAACAAGGACACCCCGCATGAGCATCCTCGAACGCTTCCACCTCGACGGCAGCGTCGCCCTGGTTACCGGCAGCGGCCGTGGCATCGGTCGCGCCATCGCCCTCGCCTACGCCGAGGCCGGCGCCGACGTGGTCTGCTCGGCCCGTTCACTGGCCGAGGTCGAGGCCGTCGCCGAGGAAGTCCGCGCCCGTGGTCGCCGCGCCCTGGCCATCGCCTGTGACGTCACCGACAGCCAGCAACGCCAGGCCCTGGTGGAACAGACCCGCGAACACATGGGCCGTCTCACTCACCTGGTCAACAACGTCGGCGGCGGCGGCCCCAACGATCCGCTGAGCATGACCCCGGAGCAGTTCGACGAGATCCTGCGCTTCAACGTCTCCACCGCTTACGCCTTCTGCCAGCTCTGCGTGCCACTGATGCGCGAGGCCGGCGGTGGCAACATCGTCAATGTCAGCTCGGTGGCAGCCCGCTACTCGCAGCGCCACTTCAGCGCCTACGGCAGCGCCAAGGCCGCCCTCAGCCACCTGACCCGCCTGCTGGCCCAGGATTTCGCCCCGCAGATCCGGGTCAACGCCGTCGCCCCCGGGCCGACCCTGACCGACGCTCTGGCCGGGGTCATGCCTGCCGCCATGCGCCAGAGCATGGAAGCCAACACCCCGCTGAAATGCCTGGGCACCCCGGAAGACATCGCCGCCGCCGCACTGTACCTGGCCAGCCCGGCCTCGGCCTGGGTCACCGGCAAGATCATCGACGTCGACGGCGGTGCCGACTCCACCGTGTGGGTCGGCTGACACCTGCTTCTCACTTTGGCCGGCACCTGGCGAAACCCGTTGGCACCGGCCTTTTTTATTCCCAGCAAGAGCCCGCACCCCATGGATGCCACCCTGATCGATGCCCTCGGCGCCGAGCTGTTCCACGCCCTGCGCAGCCGCAAGACCCTCGCCCCGCTTAGCGAGCGCTATCCGCAGATCACCCTCGACGATGCCTACCGCATCTCCCTGCGCTTCCTGCAACGCCGCGAAACCCTGGGCGAGCGTGTGGTGGGCAAGAAAATCGGCGTCACCAGCCGCGCCGTGCAGGACATGCTCAATGTCCATCAACCTGACTTCGGCTTCCTCACCGACGCCATGCAGGTGGCCGACGCCAGTGAAGTCAGCCTGGCGCGCTTCAACCTGATCCAGCCCCGCGCCGAAGGCGAGATCGCCTTTATCCTTGGGGAAGACCTGCACGGCCCGGGCATCACCGCCAGCGACGTGCTGGCCGCCACCGAAGCCGTGGCGCCCTGCTTCGAAATCGTCGATTCACGCATCGATGCCTGGAAGATCCGCATCCAGGACACCGTGGCCGACAACGCCTCTTGCGGCGTCTTCGCCCTCGGCGCGCAGCGCATCGACCCGCGCGAGCTGGACCTGGCCCGAGTCGAGATGCACCTGCTGAAGAACGGCCAGCCCGCCGGCAGCGGCCTCGGCTCCGCCGTCCAGGGCCATCCCTGCACCGCCGTGGCCTGGCTGGCCAACACCCTCGGCGAGCTGGGCATTCCCTTCCGTCGCGGCGAAATCATCCTTTCCGGCGCCCTCGCCCCCCTGGTACCGGTGGGCCCGGGCGACCGCATCAGCCTTTCCATGAGCGGACTGGGCCAGTCCAGCCTGCGTTTCGTGCCCTGAGCACACCACCTTTACGGAGTCATCGAGCATGAACAAGAAGATCCGCTGTGCGCTGATCGGGCCCGGCAACATCGGCACCGACCTGCTCTACAAGCTCAAGCGCAGCGAGGTGTTGGAGCCGGTGTGGATGGTCGGTATCGACGCCACCTCCGAAGGCCTGGCCCGGGCCCGCGAGCTGGGCCTGAAGACCACCGCCGACGGCGTCGACGGCCTGCTGCCCCATGTGCTGGAAGACGGCATCCAGATCGCCTTCGACGCCACCTCCGCCTACGTCCACGCCGAGAACAGCCGCAAGCTCAACGAGCTGGGTGTGCTGATGATCGACCTGACTCCGGCGGCCATCGGCCCCTACTGCGTCCCGCCGGTGAACCTGGCGGCCAACCTCGGTCTGGGCGCGATGAACGTCAACATGGTCACCTGCGGCGGCCAGGCCACCATTCCGCTGGTGGCCGCCGTGGCCAGCGTGCAGGCGGTGGACTACGCCGAGATCATCGCCACCGCCGCGTCCAGATCCGTCGGCCCCGGCACCCGCAAGAACATCGACGAGTTCACCCGCACCACCGCCAGCGCCATCGAACAGGTCGGCGGCGCCAGGAAAGGCAAGGCGATCATCGTCATCAACCCCGCCGAACCGCCGCTGATCATGCGCGACACCGTGCACTGCCTGACCGCCGACGAACCGGACCAGGACGCCATCAGCCGCGCCCTCGAGGCGATGATCGCCGAGGTGCAGCGCTACGTGCCCGGCTACAAGCTTGTCAACGGCCCGGTGTTCGACGGCAACCGGGTATCGATCTTCATGGAGGTGGAAGGCCTTGGCGACTACCTGCCCAAGTACGCCGGCAACCTCGACATCATGACCGCTGCTGCCGCGCGCACCGCCGAAATGTACGCCGAGGCCATCCTCAAGGGCGAACTGCAGCCGCGCCCGGTCACCGCACAACCCGCCCACGTTTAAGGAGCCCACCATGGACCTTCGCGGCAAACGCATCACCGTGCATGACATGTGCCTGCGCGACGGCATGCACCCCAAGCGCCACCAGATCACCCTGCAACAGATGAAGGACATCGCCTGCGGCCTCGACGCCGCCGGCGTGCCGCTGATCGAGGTCACCCATGGCGATGGTCTCGGTGGCAGTTCGGTGAACTACGGCTTCCCTGCGCACACGGACGAGGAATACCTGTCGGCGGTGATTCCGCTGATGCAGCGGGCGAAAGTCTCGGCCTTGCTGCTGCCCGGCATCGGCACCGTCGACCACCTGAAAATGGCCCATGAACTGGGCGTTTCCACGATCCGCGTGGCCACCCACTGCACCGAAGCCGATGTCAGCGAACAGCACATCAGCCACGCCCGGACGTTGGGCCTGGATACGGTCGGTTTCCTGATGATGGCCCACCTGAACAGCCCGGACGGCCTGGCGAAACAAGGCAAGCTGATGGAAAGCTACGGCGCCAACTGCATTTACCTGACCGACTCCGCCGGCTACCTGCTACCGGAAGACGTCGCGACCCGGGTCGCCGCCCTGCGCGCGGTGCTGAAGCCGGAGACCGAGATTGGTTTCCATGGTCATCACAACCTGTCCATGGGCGTGGCCAACTCCATCGCCGCTATCGCCGCCGGGGCCACGCGTATCGATGCCGCCTGCGCCGGCCTGGGCGCCGGTGCCGGTAACACACCGATGGAGGTGCTGGTAGCGGTGTGCGAGCGCATGGGCATCGAAACGGGGGTCAACCTGTTCCAGATCCAGGACGTGGCCGAGGACCGCGTGGTGCCGATCATGGACTTCCCCATCCGCAGCGACCGCGATGCCCTGACCATGGGCTTTGCCGGGGTCTATGGGTCGTTCCTGCTGTTTGCCAAGCGGGCGGAGAAGAAATACGGCGTGTCGGCGCGGGAGATTCTCGTGGAGATGGGCCGGCGCGGGATGGTCGGGGGTCAGGAGGACATGATCGAGGATACAGCGATGACGCTGGCGCGAGGGCGAGGCTGATTCTGGGGCTGCTCTGCAGCCCTTCGCGAACAGGGTTGGCCCGTACCTTGTGGGAGCGAGCTTGCTCGCGAAGGGCCGCAAAGCGGCCCTATTCACACTGTAACTACGGGAACAACTTCTCCCGCCCCGGGAACGGCCCGCCGACGATGGACACGATACTGGTCGCGCTGGGTGAGGGTGGCAGGAACTTCGAAACCAAGGTGTTCGGCCCGGAGTTCATGTCCAGCATGAAGCCCAGGAAGTCGAACGAATCGTCGACCTGGCGGATGATCCCGGTGTACAGGTTCTTCGTCGAGCTGCTGAGCCGTGCGCCCAGGCTCACGCCGGAAGCACCCGCCACGCGGGCACCGCCGACGAGCGACGGTTCGGGCAGGAAGTACTTGGCGTTGAACGCCTTGAAAGTACCTGCCACCTTGGCCTCTTCCGCGCCGCGAATCAGGCCGTTCAGCCACTGGGTCCTACCTAGTTTGTCCAGACGCAGTTCCGCCGGGGTCTTGATCCAGTTCACCGGGGTCGGATGGGATGGCCCGCCACGCACCTTGAAGATATTGCGTGGAAAACCCTTCCAGCCGTGAACCATCGTCGCAATGCCCGCCGCCGCCCCCGCGATGGCGAAAGCCTGTCCCCAGGTTTCCAGAGTTCTGGCCAGCTCCGGATCGCTTTCGGCGAGGATGATCGAGGCCACGTCAAACGAGAAGGATATGACCGCCAGCGCCGTAGTGGCCACCACCAGCAACGTCGACATCCCTGCCGTGAACGGCGCGAGCACGATACCCAGGGCTCCGGCGACGATACGGAAAGCGGTGGTCTCGATCGCTGGCGCGTATTGCCAGCGTTCGTACTCGGCGACGATCTGGTGGCCGCTGGGGTCTTGCTTGTTGACCGGGTCGCCGTCACAGAACATATAAGAAGCGGCCCCCCCAACCCCGAACGGGCTCAAGCTGTCAGGCGTCAGAAAACGCCCCCAGGCGGGATCGTAGGCACGGTAGCCATTCCCCAGATAGTAAAGTCCCGTGCGGCTCAGTGGCTCCCCCTTGAAGCCCAGCCACGTGGTCGATTTATCCCCGCTGCTCCGCTTCCCATAAGGTGTATAACGGAACAACGTAATGCTCTTCGACTTGAGGTCGATACTGGCGAATACCGTGCCGGACGCATCGCGCAGTTCGAACGAGCGCGTTATCTTGCTGTCATCGCCATCCATGAGCGCATCCTGCATCAGGCAAGCGCGACTGTCGTTGCGCAGCACGAGCGTGCGCTTCGAGTAACCGTCGCTCTTGCCGCTGTCGCTTTGCACTAGCGCATAGACACAGTCGCCACGGTAATGGTAGGTGTCGGTCTTGGTGCCGATCGTGCCACCGCGCACGCGGCCCTCGGTATCGTAGCTGAACGTGTACTTGGTTTTGTCGCCATCAGTGGAATAGGTATTGATCTGACCATTGGCGTGATAGCTCACCCTGCGGTCAAACGCTGCGGTCAAGCGACCTGCAGCATCATAGGTAGGCGTGCTTACTGAAGATGAGGTGTCGTCGAATTCATCGTCATCAAGATCACCAATCCTTCTGATGACTCCCTCCTTCTTGAAGAGGTAATAGAACCGATGCCCCAATCCTTTGGTTATGTTGCCTACACTGTCATAAAAGAACACATCATCCCCCGAGCCTTGCCATTGCTCCAGCCGCAGTGAGCTGTTGTATTTAAAAAGGTCAAAATGCGCCTGGCGATCCGCCTGCTTGCAGTAAACCGCATTCAATCGCCCATCCTTCAACAGGTCGCGATTGAGGGCAAGTTTGTCCACTCCTTCACATGAAAAGGTTCGATCCGTTTCCTGTCCCAGCTCATCGTAGAGGTAACTCACCTTCATGGTCATGCCTGCTTTTACCGCCTTGGTGCTCTCACTGACGAGCAAGCCATTGTCACCATAAACGAACGTAGACTCACAGTGTTCGTTGCTTGAGCGGACCACGCGATTGAAGAAGTCATATTCATAGGTGGTTATCACTCCAGTCAGGTCGGTGAACGACAAGACACGGCCTCCCGTGCTGAACACGAGTTTCGACGTCTGGTCGACGTTACTCTGCTTGAACGTTTGGGTTTGGGTTCTAGATACCTGGTCCAGAGAACTTGAATAACCCTCTACAACCTCTGGTTTCATGGGGGCCGTCTTCAGCGATGAGATCATGGAGCCGCCGACATAGCTGAACTCGGTTTCCCCATCTCTAAGCGACTGGCTGGTGACCCGACCGAGCTCGTCGACGTCCTGTGCACCCAGAGGAATCAAAAAAGGATCAGGGAGGCTCGCACCTGGCACCTCGACATAGCTAATTTCGGATACGGGCGCAAGGGTGGAAGTAGCGTACGAGTTGGTCAAAATCACACCGTCCCTAGCGGTCGTGAGCAGCCGACCTGCACAATCGTATTCGTAGGCAGACGCAGCCCCAAGCGTCGGCTTGGCCTTACTCAACTGCCCGTACTTGTCATGCTCGAACGTGATCTTGTCGTGTTCGGCCTCCTTCTTGTCCTTGTCGACCTTGAGGTAGCGCACCGAATTCATCAGCCCGTCGGCGCTCATGCTGCGCTCGATCTTGCAGCTTGTGCCACCACTGGTGGCATAGTGCTCGGTGAGGGTGTTGGTCGCCGGATTGAAAGCCCGGTCGATGCTGAAAGTGCCCTGAGTAAAGCACTCGCCCTTGACGGCTGGCACCACCGTTTGGGTGATCGTCTTGATTACCTTGCCATCGGCGCCCTTGAGCATGTTGTCAATAGTGACCTTGCCGCTGGTGGCGTCGTAGGTCCAGTTGATCTGACGCTCCGAGATCTTCTTGTTGTCCACGCCATAGTCAGTCTCGACGCTGGTGATGGTGCGGCCACAGGAGTCGTAGACCCAGCGCCAGGTTTCCAGGAAGTCGTCGGCCCCCTGCGGTTTCACCCACATTTTCACCCTGCGCCCCAACACGTCTTTCTCCAGGCGACTAGTGGTATCACCTTCGACCTGCTCGTACTGCCGGCCCAGGTTGCGCACCAGGGTCACCGTGGTTTTGCGCAGAGTGGCCTTGCCCTTGGTCGTCGTCTCGCTGGTCAGGTTGCCTTGACCATCGTAGGTGTAGACGGTCTTGACGCCCTGGCTGTCGACGCTTGCATACAAGCGCCCGGTATGGCGCGAGCGGGTCTGGCTGGAAACGACGTCCGTCATACCCTTGCCTGACACCGTGATTTTGATCACCACCCGGGTGGTGTCGGCGGCATCCTCCGAATAGTCCATCTTGGTGATTCGTCTTGAGGCCTCCACTGCCTTGCCATCCTTGTCCAGCAGCACCCTGTCGATGGACTTCATCGTGCCGTAGCCCGCCTTGGTTTTGTCGGTGTGGTAGTCGTAGGTTTCCACCGACATCGAAGCGCTTTTCCAGTCGCCGAGTTTGTAGCCTTTGGTGTTGACTTCACTCTGTGCCTTCAGGCTCTTTTCCAGTGAATCGAGAGTACTCTTCAACGTCTGCTTGTTATCTGCGTCGGCATAGCCCATCTCTTCCTTCAGATTGTCGATGAGTGGCTGTGCGGCGGCCGTCGCGACCTTGAGTTGCTGCGCGGTAACGTTGACTTCCGTGTAGTTCGGCTGCAGTACGGTGAGCTTTTTCACCATCATGATCCGGCCGTTGACCGACTCGTAGCCGAAGTAGGTCAGGCTGTGCGCCACTTCCTTGTCGCCAACCTTGCGGGTCACCAGTTCGGACTCCACGTCACTAGAGAAAGGCTTGCTACTGCCGCAGTGAACGATATCCACAGGCAAGGAAAAGGCATCCTTGGCGTAGTTGTTCTGCGCCGGTCTCATAAAGACCTTGGCTTTGAGGTAGGTCCCCCAGGTCAAGCCGGCACGTCCTCCGATCAGGCATGCCCATCCAGTAGGCAAAGCGTAGTCAGCCGGCTTCAATAGGTAACCAAAGAGACTGGTGTTATGGACCCTCTCTTCACTCTTGATGACTCCATACTGCTGATAGTTGTTGTAATAGGTGAAACGGGTAATCCGATCGTTCTCTCCACGGATCAAAGGATTGCCGAGGGCGTCGACCGTCAGGGTTTGCTCATCGACCTGTACATCGCCTTCACAAACCTTGGTCGAGGTCACCACGCACTGGTTGGTCTTATCGAGGGTAACGACTTGCTTGCGGTTGACGGGCAGCGTCGTGCCGCCATACTTTTCTTCGCTGCTTTGTTCACTGGAGAAGCTGTGGGTACGGGTGAAGACGGTTTTCGGAATTGCAGCCTTGAAGTAGCCGGTGAGAACGGTGCCCGTTTCGGAGTAGGTGTATTCATGCACCAGATCGTCCATACCGCTGCCAGGGCAGATATCGTGATGTTTGACTTTGCCGTCATCATCGTACTCAAGCGTTTCCTTGTAAACAGCCGTATCGGTCTTGGTGGTCTTGTCCACAGTGAAGGAATATTGCTGCTCCATCTCCACACTTATGAGTCGTTCAGAGCTATCAGTGGTAATTCGATAAATCACCTTACCATCTCCCTCCGGACCGCTGACCTCGATATTGACCTTCAATTTGCTTGGTTGAGTAATTTTCCAGGAAACCTTCTCAGCCGCATTATTTGGATACACAACAATACTATCGAGCACATAGCAAATCCAGCTATCTATGTTAGTTACTTTAGCCTCCAGCAACGCCTCACTACTTCTTGTTATTTTCAGCTCACGCGAGGAGCTATCTATAATGGGGTCGAGCTGAAGTCCGTTCGTAGTAGGGGTAATCTTAAGCTCACTCCCTGATGCAATAGAATACCGACTTAGTGGCAAATATGCCTCCCCATTAACGGACCCTAAATTTACGAACTCATCGACACTTCCATCCTTATAAGTTACCGTGAACCCTACATACTGAAACTCACCGATAGCAACAATAGTTTTTGCCGATACAGTAAAATCCCCTCCATTAACAGGGTCACTCATTGCTGAGTCCACCGTGACTCTGCGGCCATCACGTAAGCGTAAAATGAATTTTCCTTTCCGGGTGGACTTATCTAGAGTTATAGGAAGATATCGGGGAGTTCCACCAAAGCTGAGGAAAACACCACTGTCGAAGGACAGACTGACTTTCAATGGCTCTCTGAAACTGTCATCCGCATAAAAATCCGCCACTGGAATCCGCAACACCGGAATCCCCGTCTGCGCATCCACTGATATCAACCGCTTCGACTCGGCGTATTGCTCAAACAACTGCCTGTCTTCACTGGTCATCCCCGCCTCTTCCACATGGAGACCTATCTCCCCCTCTTCCTCGATAGGCTCCTCAACCGGCACAAAGCCCGACAAAATCTCCGCCTCAACCTCAAACCCCGCCCCCACCGGCGTCCAGAAGCAGTTCCCGTCCTTGCTACCCGACGCCTCGATCACGAACGTCTTCGCATTGGCCTCCCCCGCCCGCAGGAACGTGCACTGCCCATTCACCTGCTCGCACAGATCCTGCATCCATGCCTTCAGCCCCAGGCGCTCCGCCTTGGGCCAGAACACCAGGCTTTCCAGAATCCGCCCGGTCTTGCTGCCTTTGACCCGGATCACCATCTGCTGATCGGCCACGAAGTCCTTCGCACCCAGCGCCGGCCCCTTGACCCAGTTGTCCGGGCTCATGAGCGTGGTAAACGCCCGCTTGCCAGGCGGGCAAGGCCACAGCACCTTGCACGGTTCGCTGCCGACCAGCTTCTGCGCCTCGTCCTTCTTGTCCCCGGCAACGAGCGTCTGGACGGAACTGCTGGACGACACCACCGCCATGGCCACCTGCAGTTCGAGGGAGGGCCACACGGGCAACCAGAACACACTGCCCTTGGCCGCCTCCCTGGCCACGCAGGACTGGCTCGCCTCGTCCTCGACCCACGCCTTGACGTAGCGACTCTGCGCGTTGATATGCAATGCCAGGTCGTGGTGCCATTGGCCGGCCTTGAGCCGGTTGGGGACGGGAGTGAAGGTCAGGGTCTCGCACTCCCGGCCCTGGTCGCGGGTGCTGATGGTGACCTTCACCCGGTCCTTGGCCTTGAGGTCCAGGCTGGGGATCAGGTCGGTCTCTTCCAGCACTTCCTCGCTGGCGTCGTCCAGCACGAAAGCCTTGCCGCGCTCGTCGGCGACGAGGTCACGCTGCACCCTGATGCAGCCGGCGTCCTTCACGTTCGGCAACCTGCCGGCGAGGCACAGTTCGCCCGCATTCACCCCGGCCTGCTGGTACTGCGACACGGCGTTGATCCGCTGGGCCAGCTCCCCCGGCCACTTCGCCTGGCCCAGGAGCGCGCCGGCCACCAGGGGTGGGCTTGCGACCAGGCGGTCGGCGTTGTAGTCGAAGACGAACAGGGGCTGCTTGGCGCCCTCGCCTTCAGCACGTTCGTCCTCGTCCTGGTTTTCGTCGTTCACGCTGACGGCTTCGGGGAACCAGGACACCTTGAAGTCGCCGTTGTACGGCAGCCAGATCCAGTTCTCCGTCGCGCCGGCCTCGGGCCGGATGCTTTCGCCGTTGGCACGGCCGGCGCGCACGAAACGGCTGACGGCGTTGATCCGCTCCGCCAGGTCTTTCGGCCAGTAGTGCATGCCGAACCAGTCGAGGTCGTAGGTGAAGGTCTCCAGCAGAAGGCCATTGGCGGAGCGCACGTTCAGCCGCATGCGCGTGCCGATGGGCTGACTGTGCGTCGCGTGCAGCGGTATGCAGCGCTCGCTGCTCCAGTTCCAGACACCGGGCACGGTGCTGGTCACCAGCAGATCCCGGGAGGACAGGTTCCAGTAGTGGTTGCGGTAACCACTGCTGAGTATCTCCCAATCACCACTGGCGTTTTCCACGCCGGCATGGACCAGGGCCGAGTGCGCGTTGAGGTACTGGCAGAAGTCCTGCACCCAGACGTAACGTGCACGCCGGTCGACACTGGCACGGAAGCTGATCTGCTCCAGCAGGGTGCCCAGCGCCTTGTCGAACACGTTCAGGGTGACCACTTCGCCGACGGCGAGGTCACGCCCCGACCAGACTTCACCGAGGTCTTTCCAGTTGCGTTTCATGCGCGCACGCCTCCGGCCCGGCACCGGAGGCCACGCCATGCGGGCATCGCCAATCGATGCACAGACACAATGATGGGAAACAGCGGATACGCAGATAACGCTAGTGAGCCGCGCCAGCCTTCACAACTGATAAAAATGTCAGGTGGCTGGATATACAGCGCGCTGGCGCGGGCTCGTTTCAGGCCTGTGGCGGGGTGCTCCAGAGGGACATTTCGCGGGCGAACGGCTGGGCAGCAATGGTGCGTTTCTGATACGCCGGCGCCCGCGGGTCGGTGGCCAGCCAGAGCATCACCGCCGCCGGTACTTCGGGCGGCGCGCTGCCGGCGCGCAGGGCGATGACGCCCTGGTCGCCGATAGTGGCTTTCAAGGCGTCGGTGGTCACCACGCCAGGGTTGAGGGTGTAGGCCTGGATGCCCTGCTCACCCAGCTCCGTGGCGACGATCCCGGACAAACGCGACACCGCCGCCTTGCCCGCACCGTAGGCGTAGCCCCAGCCGCCCTTCTCCGCCGCCACCGGCGGGTCGCTCTCACCGGCGCCGGAGGTGACATTGATCACCACGCCGCCGCCCTGCTCCAGCATCGCCTCGGTCACCGCACGGGTGAGCAGGAATGGGGTGAGGATATAGCCATGGAACATGCGCTCCAGGGTTTCGGGCGTCAGCTTCAGGAAACCGGCGTTGAGGTCGCTGCCCTGGTAGATGGCGTTGTTGACCAGCACATCGATACGGCCGAATTCGGCCAGTACCGCCTTGCAGGCCGCCAGGACCGAGCTGCTGTCGAGCAGGTCCATGGGTACCACCAGGGCCTTGCGGCCCAGTGCGCGGATGGCCGCGGCGGTGGCGTTGAGGCTGCCGGCCAGCGGGGCGCCATCGGCATCGCGCAACGAATGGGGATGCACTTGGCCCTCGTCAACCGTACGCGCACTGATCGCCACATCGAAACCGGCACGGGCGAAGGCCAGTGCGGCCTCGCGACCGATGCCGCGGCTGGCGCCGGTGATGAATGCAACCTTGTTCATGCCGGGCTCCTCAGATCTGGCCAGGGCGGACCATGGCGTCCATGCCGCCATCGATGTACATCACGCTGCCGTGGATGAACCCGGCCTGTTCCGACTGCAGGAAAGCGATCAGCGTGGCGATTTCCTCGGGATGGCCGTTGCGTCCCAGCGGCGCGACGAAATCACGGACGGCCTGGCCGAAACGCGGGTCGTTGCGCGAGGCGTCGTGCAGCGGCGTTTCCACGGCACCAGGGGCAACCACGTTGAGGCGGATGCCCTTGGGGCCCCAGGCCGAGGCCAGGCGGCGGGCGTGGTGGGTGATGGCGTATTTCGAGCACGCGTAGGCGACCTGGGGTTCGGCCAGGCTGTCGGCAAGATCGCGGGCGCGACCTTCGTCATTGGCCAGCATGGCCTGGGTCATGGCTTCGCTTTCCGCGCCGGGGCGGATCGCGGCGACCGAGCCGATCACCAGGGCCGCGGGATTGCAGCCCTTGCTCAGGGCATCTTCGAAGCCGGCGAGCAGGTGGCTGACGCCGAAGTGGTTGATGGCGACGATCAGGCCACAGGACGGCGCAGTAACGCCGACGCCTGCGCAGCAGACCAGGCCGTCGAGGACGCCATCGCTGAGCTGGAGGGCTTGGGTAACGGCGGCTTCGCGGCCTTGCGGGGTGGAGAGGTCGGCGTTGACCTCAGCGTTGGCACGATCGATGCCGATGATGCGCTGGCCGGCGGCGCGCAGGGCGCTGGCGACAGCGGCGCCGATGCCGGAAGCGGAGCCGGTGATGACGGTGGTGGGCATTTTCTTGTATTCCGTGATGGATTCGGGGACCGCCTTGCCCGCGAGGGGCTGCGCAGCAGCCCCATCATCGAAGGCTCAATGGATCAAAACATCGTCCAGCCAGACTAAGAATCTATGCTCGCCTGGCGATCGGCACCGCCAACTGCGGCGGCGGCACCTTGACCTTTCCCGGTGCTTTCAAGGGCATCTTCGGCTTGCCCAGGGCCACCACGCTGTTCAGCAGGATGCGCACCAGTTCGGTCTGCCGGCGCACCCCGGTCTTGGAGAAGATCGAACGCAGGTGCGCCCGCGCCGTGTTGCGACGGATATTCAGCTCTTCCGCCGCCTCTTCCAGCGACAGCCCATTGGCCAGCTCCATGGCCAATGCGGTCTCGGCCTTGGTCAGGTTGAACAGTTGCTTGGTCACCAGCTCACTGGCCAGCGACTTGCTCGCGGCATCGCGGATATACACCAGCGCCGCCGGCTTGCCCTTCTCTTCCGCCCAGTCCAGCGACGGGATCGGCTCCACCACCAGGCCGAGGTTGACCTGCCCCGATGGCCGGGTCACCGACATGGCCTCGGCGCTCTTCGGCGCATCCGGGGAGAACGCGGCGCGGATGAGCCGTTGCAACTCGCGGTTGTCGCTCGGGTAGGTGGCTTCCAGGCGCCCGCCCACCAGTTTCAGACCGTCGGCCTGCGCCAGCAAGTCCTGGGCCACCGGGTTGACCCGCAGCACGCTGCCGCTTTCGTCGAGGATCAGGGTCGCCACCGAGAGCCTGCTGATGGCCTGGGAATACAGCTCGCTGAGGGATTCGCTGCGGTCCAGCAGGTTGTGCATCTGCATGCCGCGCCGCAGGTGCGGAAGGAACATCGCGCACAGCGCCCGGTCATGCCGGCTGAACGCCGGGGCGCGCTTGGGCCGGGTGATACGCAGGCGCAGCTTGCCGCCGTCGGGTGTGGAGATGTCGGCGCCCATCACGTGGTACACGTCCTGCGGGCCGCAGAACATCTTGAAGTAGGCCGAATGCTCCCACTGCTCCGCGCTGAGCACGTCGTCGACAGTGAACACATAGTCCTGGGGCAGATTGGTGAAGGGGGTCTGGGTCTGCGGATAGGTCATGTAGCTGACTTCGCCAGCGCCCTCGATATCGCCGACGATGATCATCAGGCCCATGTCCGGCTGGTCCGGCACGCGCAGGATCAGGGTCACGTAGTTAGCGCCGTAAAGGTCGCGGAAGCTGGTGAGGGCCTTGGCCATGTGCCGTGGATCGATGGCGCCGTCGTAGACCTCGCTGACCAGGCGATCGTAGTGGGCCAGGTCGAGACCCAGCGCCTCCAGCCCTTCCTGGGTGAGTACAGGATTCTCCACAGTCTTCTCCTCGCTCGGGTAAGGCCGTGGCCTCCCCTTGTTGTTTTTATGAGTTCGGCTGCTGCACGTGTTGCAAGGCGCGGCTCCGGGGGAGCCGCGCCACAGTCTCGCTGTCTCGCGGAGCGCCCACAATAGGGCGCTCCCTGATTATTCGACGATGGGCGCGGCCGGCTGTCGCTTCGGCCGGAACTCGCCCCGCAGTACTTCGATGGAATGGGCCTCGCGCGCCACCAGCGGCCGACCACGGTTGAACCACGCGGCCAACGCCGGCAGCAGGAAGATCGCGCCGAGCACGTTGACCAGGAACATGAACGACAACAGCACGCCCATGTCGGCCTGGAACTTCAGCGGCGCGAAGGCCCAGGTGCAGACGCCGATGGACATGGTCAGTGCGGTGAACACCGCCGCCGTGCCCCGTTGGCACATCGCCTGGTAGAAGGCCTCGCGCAGGTCGGCGCCGGCGGCCATCTCGTGCTGGATGCGCTCGTAGAGGTAGATGCCGTAGTCCACGCCAACCCCGACGCCCAGCGCCATCACCGGCAGGGTCGCGACCTTGAGGCCGATGCCGAGCAGGGCCATCAGCGCATTGCACAGGATCGCCACGATGGCCAGCGGCACCAGGATGCACAGCACGGCGCGCATGGACAGGAAGGTCAGCCAGCAGAACAGCGCGACCGAGCCGAACAGTGCGGCGAGCATGATCACCTCGGCACGCTTCACTGCTTCGTTGGAAGCCGCCATGACCCCGACGTTGCCGCCGGCGAGGAGGAACTCGACGTGGGGCGTGGAGACTTCGGCAATGATCCGCTTGGCCTCGTTGATCGCATGGCTGATGGTCGCGCCTTCATGGTCGGCCAGGAACACCAGGATCTGCATCTGCTGGCAGCCGTCAGTGACCAGGCCGTCGTCCGGCATGTAGGCGCGGGCGCCCTGGCTCAGGCCGCGGGACGAGCCGGGAATCGCCGCCCAGCGCGGATTGCCCTCGTTGTTGCCGGCGATCACCCGCTTGCCCATGCCGGCCACGCTCTGCACCGACTGCACGCCCTGCACGGCGCGCATGCGGAAATCGAAGCCTTCCACGGCGCGCATGACTTCCGGGTTCAGGCAGCCCTCTTCCACACCGTGGGCCTGGACGAACACCGCCAGCACATCGAGACCGATGGAATAGCTGCCGATGATCCGTGCATTGTCCTGGTTGTAACGCGAGTCGGCGCGCAGCTCGGGGGCTCCGGCGCCGATATCGCCCACCGCCAGGTCGCGGGCCTTCCAGGCGCCGGCAGCCAGCAGCAACAGACTCAAGCCGAACACCGCCAGGGCCGGCCTGGGTTCGGCCAGCGCCGACAGGCGCCACCACAGGGCGTGGCGGCTGTTGGCGTCGGCCTGTTCCTTGCGCAGCAGGCCCTTTTCCAGCGGCAGCCAGGAAATGATGATGGGCAGCATCAGTTTGTTGGTGACGATCATCAGCATCACCCCGATGCAGGCGGTCACCCCCAGTTCGTGGACGATGGGGATGTCGATGAGCATGATCACGGCGAAGCCCAGGGCGTTCATCAGCAGGGCCAGGGAGCCGGGAATGAAGATCTTGCAGAACGCCGTGCGTGCCGCCTGCAGCGAGGTGGCGCCGGCCACCACGTCCTGTTTCCAGGCGTTGGTCATCTGCACCGCGTGGGATACGCCAATGGAGAAGATCAGGAACGGTACCAGGATCGACATCGGGTCGATGCCCAGGCCCAGCAGCGGCAGCAGGCCAAGCAGCCACACCACCGGCAGCAGCGCCACCAGCAGCGCGACCACGGTCAGGCGCAGCGAGCGCGAGTACAGCCACAGCAGCAGGCCGGTGATGACGAAGGCGATGGCGAAGAAGCCGATCACCGTGGTCAGGCCTTCCACCACGTCGCCGACCAGCTTGGCGAAGCCGACGATATTGACCTCGATCTTGTCGCTGGAATACTTCTGCCGCACCTCTTCCAGGCGCTGGGCAATCTGCGTGTAGTCCACCGGTTTGCCGGTGCGTGGGTCGAGGTCCTGCAGGTCGGCACGAACCATGGCGGATTTCAGGTCGTTGGCGATAAGGCGGCCGACCTGGCCGGACGCGGCGGCGTTGCTGCGCACCTGGGCCAGGTCCTCGGGGGTGCCGCTGAAGCGTGGCGGCACTACCACGTCGCCGAAGAAGCCTTCCTCGGTGATCTCGATGTAGCGCACGTTGGCGGTAAACAGCGAGGTCACGCTGGGACGGCTGACCCCGGAGATGAAGAAGACGTCATCGGTGACCTTGCGCAGGGTGTCGAGGAATTCCGGGTTGTAGATATCGCCCTCGCCCTTCCAGTGCACGCTGACCAGGAAGCGGTTGGCGCCGGTGAAGTACTGGCTGAACTTGAGGAAGTTGACCATCCAGGCATGGCGCACCGGGATCTGCTTGTTGAAGCCGGGGTCCAGTTGCGTGTTGAGGGCGCTGTAGCCTAGCCCCAGGCTGAGCAGCACGAACAGCGCCAGCAACCCCTTGCGCCAGGCCATCAGCCAGTCCGCGACGACCTCGACGCTGTGCGTCACCCATTGTTTGACCTGATTCATCCACCCGTCTCTCGTTGGCCTTTGACCGGATAGTCGGGCGGGAGGGGGTTGGGGGCATCGTCCAAACGGGTTAGGTGAACCTTAGGGCCCTATCGCGGGCAACGCCCGCTCCCACCGGGTTTTGTGTCGCCTCGAACATTGTGGGAGCGGGCGTTGTCCGCGATGAGGCGCTCGAGCCGGGCTACTGTTCAACCCGCGCCATCGCCGCCTGCTCATAGCGCGGATACAGGTGGGTGACACTGCGGATCAACTCATACTGGCTCAGCCTCACCGCCGCGAACCGCTCAGGAATCGGCGTGGCGATCACCTCGTTCATGTCCAGCCCGTTGGCCGCACTGTCACGCAGCAGGTCGTCCAGCCAGCCCAGGTAATCGACCATCTGGTCGAACGGCCCGCGGTCGGTGCTCACCGGCCCGTGCCCCGGCACCAGCACCTTCCAGGGTAAACCCTGCAACTGCTGCAGATCATCCACCCACTGCGCCAGCCCGGGACTGTGCGGCGTGGTCAACGCCCGCTGGTAGAACAGCAGGTCCCCGGCGAACAGCACGCCGGTCTTCTCGTCCAGCACCGCCAGGTCCGCACCGCTATGCCCGCTGAAGGCCAGCAGACGCAGCGGATGGCTTCCAAAAGTCTTCACCCCTGGCTCCAGTACCTGCTCCGGCAGCCGCACCTCGGTGCCGCGCATCCAGTCGCCAACCATGCGGTACATGTTCTCCGCCAGGGCATCGCCCTCCTTCGCCAGTTGCTCCCGGGTCCCCGCCAGGGCACCGATCGGCACACCGGCGAAGGCCTGGTTGCCCAAGGCGTGATCCGGGTGATGGTGGGTGATCAGCACCTGAACCACCGGCTTGTCGGTGACCTTGCCGATCGCTTCGCGCAGGGCCTGGCCGTAGCGCAGCGAAGGGCCGCTGTCGATCACCACGACCCCGGCCTCGCTGACGATGAACCCGGTATTGACGATATTGCCGCCATTGTCCCGGGAGAAATTCTCGGTGCTGCCCTCCAGCACCCAGGTGTCCGCCGCCACCTGGCGCGGCTGCAGATGGTAATCCAGCGCCGCCAGGCTCGGCAGGCTGACAAGGCTCAACAGGCACAGCAAAGCACGCATCCGGGACCTCATTCGATGGCGGCGTCGAAGGCATTGCCGTTGTTGTCGCGCAGGCTCAAGCGTACGGGACCGGGGCGGCGCAGGTCGAACGACAGGCTGGGGTTCTCGCTCACGGCCGGGAACAGTTCGAGGGTCGCCAGGGACTGGCCTGCGGCGTCGAACAGTTCGGCGTGCTCGATGAAGAATTCCGGGATCCCGGCCATCAGGCCGTTGTCCATGGGGTGCGACACCGACAGGCGCAAGCGGCTGTAGTCCTCGCGCGGGTAGCGCCCGCCCAGCACCTGGCCGAGGCGCTCTTCCCAACCGGGCTGGCTGCGCACCACGCTGGGTGCGGTACAGCCACCGCCAGCGGCATCGATCAGCGTCGAGCCGACATGCCAGATTCCATCCTCGGTCTGCACGGCGGCACGCAGCGCGGTGGCCTGCTCGATGCGGATGCGCACCGCCAGCCATGGCAGCACCTGCGGCCCCGGGGCGAAGTCGACGATCCTGGGGATCGGGTTGAGCTCGGCCCAGACCAGCATGCGCCTGACGGTTCCCGGCAGTTCGCGGGCATCCACCTGCAGCGGCACTTGCCGGGCGTCCTCGGCGAACGGCGGCGCGATGACCTTGACCCGCTGGTCGAAGCGGTACTGTTCATCGCCAATCCATTGTTTACGGTAGAACTCCCACATCACCGAGGGCACCGGGTCGGGGCCCGGATCCAGGGCGTATGCCGGGGCGCCCAGATACAGCGCCATCAGCAACAACGGCACCCGGCCCATGACATCACTCCTCGACGCGGACGCTGTCCAGGTAGGTACGGATGGCCCAGAGCGCTTCCTGGCTCAGGTAGTCGGCCATTTTCGGCATGTATACGCGGCCGTCGCGCACCGAACCGTGGCGCACCCGCTCGACGAACCATTCGTCACCGCTGGCGCCTTCGTCGAGCATCCGCAGGTCCGGGGCGATGCCGCCGGACTTGGCTTCCAGGCCGTGGCAGGCGGCGCAGTTCATGTTGTAGGCCGAGGCGCCGATACTCAGAGCTTCGTCGTGGTCCTTGCCGGTGCGATAGGGGTTTTCGGTCCGCCATTCCTCACCCAGCTTCTCCAGGTTGCCGGTGTTCACCGCACTCGGCGTCACGTTGCCGTGGGCCAGGACCGCTCCGGTGCTGATCAGGCCGGCCATGAACACGGCGCCCAGCAAGGCGTTCTTTACTGTTGTCATTGTTTTGCCCTCGACTACTTCAGGTTGCACGATTTGCACGCGAAAACCTCTCTGGCGAAAGGTTCTGGCGGCCATCTTAGGAAGCACCCGGGAACGCCCCCATGCTGCTTTGGTGGTCGCGTCCTAGTCCGTTGGTAGTAGGGCTTGTGGGGCAGTGCCAAATCATGCCCGACCTGGGAAGTTTTCCCGGCAAGGGCGGGATTTTTTCCGTATCTCGGGAGGGGCTGGCGTTCCAGTCTATGCAGGCCAAAACCTCCATTGGGAAACACCAACATGACAATAAGATCGTTACCCGCCGCTCTCTCCCCTTTGTCCCTGGCCGTGCAGGCCGTGCTGCTGGTCGGTACCCTGGCAATGGCCCCTGCCCATGCCAAGCCGGTGACCTGGGAAGACATCGCCGACGACCACAAGACCACCAACAACGTACTGCAGTACGGCATGGGCACCAACGCCCAGCGCTGGAGCACGCTGACCGCGGTCAACGACAAGAACGTGTTCAAGCTGACCCCGGCCTGGTCGTACTCCTTCGGCGACGAGAAGCAGCGTGGACAGGAGTCGCAAGCGATCGTCAGCGACGGCGTGGTCTACGTCACCGGTTCCTACTCGCGGGTGTTCGCCCTCGACGCCAAGACCGGCAAGCGCCTGTGGACCTACAACCACCGCCTGCCGGACAACATTCGCCCTTGCTGTGACGTGGTCAACCGCGGCGCGGCGATCTTCGGCGACAAGATCTACTTCGGCACCCTCGACGCCCAGGTCGTCGCCCTGAACAAGGACACCGGCAAGGTCGTCTGGAAGAAGAAGTTCGGCGACCACTCCGCCGGCTACACCATGACCGGCGCCCCGACCCTGATCAAGGACGGCAAGACCGGCAAGGTCCTGCTGATCCACGGCAGCTCCGGTGACGAATTCGGCGTGGTCGGCCAGTTGTATGCCCGCGACCCGGAAACCGGTGAAGAAGTCTGGATGCGTCCGTTCGTGGAAGGCCACATGGGCCGCCTGAACGGCAAGGACAGCACCCCGACCGGCGATGTGAAAGCACCGTCCTGGCCGAACGATCCGACCACCGAGACCGGCAAGGTCGAAGCCTGGAGCCACGGCGGCGGTGCCCCTTGGCAGAGTGCGAGCTTCGACGCCGAGACCAACACCATCATCGTCGGCGCCGGTAACCCGGGCCCGTGGAACACCTGGGCACGAACTTCGAAGGACGGCAACCCGCACGACTACGACAGCCTCTACACCTCCGGCCAGGTCGGCGTCGACCCGAGCACCGGCGAGGTCAAGTGGTTCTACCAGCACACGCCGAACGATGCCTGGGACTTCTCCGGCAACAACGAGCTGGTGCTGTTCGACTACAAGGACAAGGACGGCAAGCAGTACAAGGCCACCGCCCACGCCGACCGCAATGGCTTCTTCTATGTGGTCGACCGTACCAACGGCAAGCTGAAGAACGCCTTCCCGTTCGCCGACAACATCACCTGGGCCAGCCATATCGACCTGAAGACCGGTCGTCCGGTGGAAAACGAAGGCCAGCGTCCGCCAAAGCCCGAGCCAGGCCAGACCAAGGGCAAGCCAGTGGAAGTCTCGCCACCGTTCCTCGGCGGCAAGAACTGGAACCCGATGGCCTACAGCCAGGACACCGGCCTGTTCTACGTGCCGTCGAACCAGTGGAAAGAGGAATACTGGACCGAGGAAGTCAACTACAAGAAAGGCTCGGCCTACCTGGGCATGGGCTTCCGCATCAAGCGCATGTATGAGGACCACGTTGGTTCCTTGCGCGCCATGGACCCGACCACCGGCAAGATGGTCTGGGAACACAAGGAGCGCCTGCCGCTCTGGGCTGGTGTACTGGCGACCAAGGGCAACCTGGTGTTCACCGGGACCGGTGATGGCTACTTCAAGGCCTTCAACGCCAAGACCGGCGAAGAGTTGTGGAAATTCCAGACGGGCAGCGGCATCGTCTCCCCGCCCATCACCTGGGAACAGGACGGCGAGCAGTACATCGGCGTGACCGTCGGCTACGGCGGCGCGGTACCGCTGTGGGGCGGCGACATGGCCGAGCTGACCAAGCCAGTGGCACAGGGTGGTTCGTTCTGGGTGTTCAAGATCCCGAGCTGGGATACCAAGACCGCGCAGCGCTGATCCGAGTCAGGCAAGGGGGTGCTGAGCCCCCTTGCCTCTTCTGCAACGCGGTCCTTGTGGGAGCTGGCTTGCCAGCGATGAGGCCCTGCCTGACACCCTTGTGTCGGACCTGATGGCCCGATCGCTGGCAAGCCAGTTCCCACAGGGATAGCGGCGTCCATGAATGAAGGAGCTATCCATGAAATACCTCCCGCTACTCCTCACCCTCGCCATCACCCCCGCCTTTGCCGTCATTGCCGACGATGGCGCCGACGACCAGCCGCTGATCGTCAACGGCTGCGTGATCCAGCCGGAAAGCCAGTGCCCGGGCGCCAACCTCGAAGGCGCGGACCTGAACAACCAGGACATGCACAAGATGAACCTGGCCGGTGCCAACCTGAAGAACGCCGACCTGCGCCATGCCAACCTCGACATGGCCAATCTGGAGAAAGCCCGGTTGCAGGGCGCCAACCTCAACCGCGCCAGTCTGCAGCAGACCAACCTGCGCATCGCCGACCTCACCGGCGCCAGCCTGATCGCCACCCAGGCCTGGGGCATGTTCGCCCAGGGGGCGAAATTCAATGATGCCAACCTCAGCGGCGCCTACCTGGAATTCGCTCGCCTGTCCGGAGCCAAGCTGCACAACAGCAACCTGCAGGCTGCCGACCTGGAGATGACCTGGCTCAGTCGCGCCGACCTGCTAGGGGCCAACCTGGCGGACGCCAACCTGCAGGAAGCCAAGTTCGGTGAAAGCAACCTGGAAAAGGCTGACCTGCGCGGGACCCGCAAGCATTACGCGAATTTCCAGGATGCCAATATGGAGGGGTGCAAGGGGTGTCCCAAGACCTGGGACTGACCACGCCAGCCATGCGGGCTGCGCTGTCGCGCAGAGAATAAGGGTCGAATGCTCTACGCGAACCTTGTGGGAGCGGGTTTACCCGCGATTGCGGTAGTGAACTCACCATTGCAATCGCGGGTAAACCCGCTCCCACAAGGTCCCTGCTAAATCAATGAGTTATGTGTTGTTCTATGAGAGTTCGCGTCATGCGGCGATGCGCAGCAATCCGGTCTCGATCGCCAGATGCACCAGCTCCGCATGGGAGCTCACCTGCAACTTGCTCTTCAACACCGTGAGATAGTTGGACACGGTCTTCCCGCTCAAACACAGATGCTCGGCAATCATCCGCATCGACGTGCCCTTGGCCAGCATCAGGAAGATCTCGGTCTCGCGCTGGGTCAACCCGGTCAATCGCGCGTGCTGCGGCTGAGTCGCCAGTTGCGTGGCCAGGGCCTGCTCGATATAGGCATGCCCGGCCAACACCCGACGCACGGCTTCCAACAACGTCGCCGAGGCTACGGCCTTGGACAGGAAACCACAGGCCCCGGCATCCAGCGCCTGGCGCACCAGACCCAGCTCGGTATGTTCGCTGAAGAACAGCACGCGCAATTGCGGCAGACGCTGGCGTAACCTGCGGGTGGTCTCCAGGCCGCTGATCCCGGGCAGATCGAAGTCCATCAACACCAGCCCCGGCACCTGCTCCTGCACCCGCAACAAGGCTTCCTCGCCGGATGCGGCTTCACGCACGGGCAGCTCGGCGCTGAGGACCGCAGCCAGGCCGAGGCGCATCATGGGGTGGTCGTCGACCAGCAGGATATCCATCGGCGTCATTCCTTGTTGTTATCGCCATGCCCCATGCTAGAGCGCTCGTCGGCCCCATCGCCTACTACTTTGGTAGCGCTTTTGCTGTCGATGGTCGCATTCACAAAGCCGTGCGACTGACCTGTAATGACGGCATAACAAAAATGAGACTGCCGATCATGCTGCCTCGCGTCCTGCCTACCCTCCTCGGCCTGGCTCTGTCCGGCCTGCTCGCCAACGCTGTCCTGGCCGATACCCCACTGTTCTCCGCCGACGGCTACCGCACCGGCCTGTACCGCAGCCCGACTCCGGCCAGCGCCGACGTCGCGCAGACCGTCGACACCGCCCAGGTGCAAGCGCTGTCCAAGGAAAATGCCCTGCTGATCGACGTGTACAAGCGTCCCTGGCTCAACGGCCAGTTCATCGAAAGCGAAGCCCACGCCAACCTGCCCGACAGCCACTGGCTTCCCAACACCGGCGATGGCCAACTGGACGCCCAGTGGGCCAACTACTTCAGCCGCCACCTCGACCGTCTCAGCGCCGGCGACCGCGCCCGGCCCATCATCTTCTACTGCCGCTCCGACTGCTGGCTGAGCTGGAACGCCGTGCGCCGCGCCACCGCGCTGGGCTACTCGCGCCTGTACTGGTACCGTGATGGCCTGGATGCCTGGGAGGCCGCCGGCCTGCCGGTGGTCGCCGCCACGCCCGAGGTGTTTCCCTGACCAACGCTGTTCCTGCGGTCTTCGCCAAAAACAATAAGGTGCAAAGCCATGTACAAGATTCTGATCGCCGACGACCATCCGCTGTTTCGCGAAGCCATCCATAACGTCATCAGCGACGGCTTCCCCGGTAGCGAAGTGATGGAAACCGCTGACCTGGACAGCGCCCTGGCGCTGACCGGCGAACACGACGATCTCGACCTGATCCTGCTCGACCTGAACATGCCCGGCATGCACGGCCTGGGCGGCCTGATCAACCTGCGCAACGAGGCGCCGACCATCCCGGTGGTGATCGTCTCCGCCGAACAGGACAAGCAGATCGTCCTGCAAGCCATCACCTACGGCGCGGTGGGCTTCATCACCAAGTCCTCGCCGCGCTCGCAGATGACCGAGGCCATCGAGCAGATCCTCAACGGCAACGTCTACCTGCCGCCGGACATCATCCGCACCCAGAAGAGCGGCACCCGCCGCAGCCAGAACGAACCCCAGGGCTTCGCCCCGGAACTGCTGCAGGCCCTGACCCGCAAGCAGTTGCTGGTGCTGGAACGCATGACCAAGGGCGAGTCCAACAAGCAGATCGCCTACAACCTGGACATCGCCGAGACCACGGTCAAGGCCCACGTCTCGGCGATACTGCGCAAGCTCAACGTGCACAACCGCGTGCAGGCGATCCTCAGTGCCGGGGATATCGACTTCACCGCGTACCTGCGTCGTTAGGAATAATTAATCGTTTCGATCGAAATTAATCGTTGAAACACGTAGTTACGCTGAAGTAAGCTCGAACGCATTCAACAGGAGCACGCCATGCACCACGCCACCCACATCCACGCACAACGCACTGCTCGCCTCGCGCGTGCTGAAGCGTCCGTGGCTGTTCGCGGCGCAAGCGCTCCGTATTACTTCGGGTATTGGTTTAGCCACAGGCGCCGCTGATACCCACACCGGCGCCCACTAACAGGGCCGCCGCGCACGAGAACTCTCGAACCCCCGGACGGCCCAGCCCTCCGGGGGTTTTGTTTTTGGGTCCGTTTACACCGACATCACTGAGGAATCGAACATGAACTACGCCACTTCCTACCGTTACCAAAGCTCTGCCTGGCGATTTAGCCACTGCCGTTCGGGCCAGCCTGCCGCCTCCGACCGGACCACAACAGGTGGCGAACATGCACTCACACGAATCTGTCGAACACAGCGATAGGGCCGAAGACGCGGGACAGAACACCCGCCTTCCGCCCAAGGAATCCCGAACATGCAAGCGAACACCCAGGCACTGCCACTGAACACCCCTGCCGCAGCCAACACCGCCGTCAGCCTGCGTCTGCCCAGCCCCGTGCAACTCAAGCAGCAGTTGCCCCTTTCCCCGGCCCTCGCGGCCCAGGTCACGCAACACCGCCAGGCGGTGAAGAACATTCTCGACGGTCATGACCCGCGCCTGCTGGTGGTGGTCGGCCCCTGCTCCCTGCACGATCCCCGT
The DNA here is from genome assembly GCF_059379395.1 of Pseudomonas sp. Con_6. Classification (NCBI taxonomy): domain Bacteria; kingdom Pseudomonadati; phylum Pseudomonadota; class Gammaproteobacteria; order Pseudomonadales; family Pseudomonadaceae; genus Pseudomonas; species Pseudomonas sp. Con_6. Next base: position 3,754,283 of record NZ_CM182011.1, read on the forward strand.
TCCGCCCTGGAATACGCCGAGCGCCTTGCCGAGCTGTCCCGACAGGTGGACGACCAGCTGTTGCTGGTGATGCGCGCCTACGTGGAAAAACCCCGTACCACGGTCGGCTGGAAAGGCCTGGCCTACGACCCGCACCTGGACGGCAGCGACGACATGCACGGCGGCCTGCGCCTGTCCCGGCAACTGATGCTGGACATGCTGCGCCTCGGCCTGCCGGTGGCCACTGAACTGCTGCAGCCGATGGCGGCTGGCTACTTCGACGACGTGCTGAGCTGGGCGGCGATCGGTGCACGCACCACCGAGTCGCAGATCCACCGCGAGATGGTCAGCGGCCTGGGCCTGCCGGTGGGCTTCAAGAACGGCACCGATGGCGGCGTCGGCATCGCTTGTGATGCGATCCGCAGTGCGGCCCATCCGCATCGGCATTTCGGTATCGATGCCCAAGGGCATCCGGCGATCGTCGAGACTCTGGGCAATCCGGATACGCACCTGGTATTGCGTGGCGGCCACAAGGGCCCGAACTACGACGCGGTGAGCGTCGAGCAGGCGCGCCAAGGGCTGGCCAAGGGTGGGATCGCGGCGCGGATCATGGTGGATTGCAGCCATGCCAACAGTGGCAAGGATCCGCTGAAGCAGCCGGCGGTGTTCGCCGAGGTGATGGAACAGCGCCTGGCAGGTGACCGGTCGCTGGTGGGGGTGATGATCGAGAGTCATCTGTTCGATGGGTGCCAGGCGCTGGGCAAGGGGGCACTGAAATACGGCGTGTCGATTACCGATGGCTGCCTGGGCTGGGAGGGGACCGAAGCCATGTTGCGCAAGGCGGCAGGCCAGTTGCGCGGCTGAATGAGCGCCTCGGACCCGCTCCGACAAGGTCCGTGTCGCTCGCATGTCCTACAAGGTTTCAGGAGAAATCACCCACCAATTGCGGTAGGCTCTGGCTTTTCATCTATCAGGAGTTTCCCCATGGCCCGAGCCACTGCCCGCCACATCCTCGTCAGCAGCGAAGACAAGTGCAACGAACTGAAAGCACAGATCGAAGCCGGCGCGGACTTCGCCGAAGTCGCCAAAGCCAACTCCACCTGCCCGTCCAGCCGCCAGGGCGGTGACCTGGGTTCGTTCGGTCCGGGCCAGATGGTCAAGGAATTCGACACCGTGGTGTTCAGCGCACCGATCAACGTCGTGCAGGGTCCGGTGAAGACCCAGTTCGGGTATCACCTGCTGGAAGTGACCAGCCGTCAGGACTGATCGGTCTTGATTCGTTCCATCGCCAGGGGCTGCGTTGCAGCCCTTCGCGAGCAAGCTCGCTCCCACAAGGGAACAGTGTTGCTCCTTGCCTCGTTTTTCTGCCATTCGATCCAAGCCGCACCGACCCACGCCCTCACCGTCTACGGTGAAGCGCCGCGTTACCCCGCCGGCTTCCAGCATTTCCAGTACACCAACCCTGACGCCCCAAAGGGCGGCAGCCTGCGCCGCTCGGCCATCGAGATCGGCCAGTTCGACCATATCCTTCCTTATATCGACAAGGGCATCGGCGTCAGCGAGATCGACGGCTGGCTGTATTCGCCCCTGGCCGTGCGCTCGCTGGACGAGCCGTACACCGTCTATGGCCTGGTAGCCCGACGCATGGAACGGGCCGACGATGGCCTGTGGCTGCGCTTCTATCTCGACCCCAAGGCACGCTTCGCCGACGGCCAGCCGATCCGCGCCGAGGACGTGCGCTTCACCTACGACCTGCTGCTGCGCGACGGCAATCTGAAATACCGCACCCAGTTCGCCGATGTCGCCGGCGTGGTGGTGGAGTCGCCGACCCAGGTGCGCTTCGACTTCAAGACCAACCAGAACCGCACCCTGGCCCTCGACCTGGCCTCCCTGCCCGTGCTGCCGGAACACTGGTGGAAAGGTCGCGACTTCGCCAACGGCGGCGGTTTCGAGGCGCCGCTGGGCAGCGGGCCGTACAAGGTCGGCCGAATCGACAACGGCCGCAGCATCACCTTCGAGCGCGACCGCGACTGGTGGGGCAAGGACCTGCCGGTCAACCGCGGCCGCTACAACTTCGACCAGATGCGCATCGAGTACTTCGGCGATACCGACGTGGCCCGCCAGGTCCTGCGTGGCGGCGGCTACGACTACAACCGCGAGTTCTCCGCCACCGGCTACACCATCGGCTACGCCGGCCCGGCCCTGGAGGACGGCCGCCTGCAACGCGCACACCTGGCGAAAGAAGCGCCGCAGAACGCCCAGGGCTATGTGTTCAACCTGCAGCGCCCGGTGTTCCAGGACCGCCGCGTGCGCCAGGCCATCGCCCTGCTCTGGGACTTCGAGTGGAGCAACCGGCGGATGATGCGCGACATGTACATCCGCCAGCAGAGCTACTTCGCCAACAGTCCGCTGGCCGCCCGTGAGCTGCCCGACGCCGAGGAACTGAAACTGCTGGAGCCGCTGCGCGGGCAGATCCCCGACGAGGTCTTCAGCCAAGTGTTCCACGCGCCAGTAACCGACGGCTCCGGGATCATCCGCGACAAGCAACTGCAAGCCCTGGCCCTGTTGCAGGACGCCGGCTGGCGCCCGGACGGCGATCGCCTGGTCAATGCCCAGGGCGAGCCGCTGAGCTTCACCTTCCTCAACGGCCAGAACGGCATGGAGCGCCTGCTGCTGCCATGGAAGCGCACCCTGGCGCAGATCGGCATCGACATGCAGATCCGCCGGGTCGATTCGGCGCAGTACGTCAACCGCCTGATGGCCCGGGACTACGACATGATCGTCACCGGCTACCCGGTCACCACCTCGCCTGGGCTGGAGCTGTACAGCTACTTCGGCTCGGCGTCGGCCAACGATCCGGGCTCGAACAACTTCATGGCCCTGAAGAACCCGGCCGTGGACAGCCTGATCGACGGGCTGGTGCGGGCCAGCACCCAGGCCGACATGCAGCGCCATGCTCACGCCCTCGACCGGGTGCTGCAATGGAACTACTACTGGATTCCCAACTATTACCCGCCAGGCACGTCCAGCGTGTGGTGGAACCGCTTCGGCCTGCCCAAGGTCCCGGCCGCCAATGATCCGGCGCTGGACACCTGGTGGGAAGTCAGCCCCACCGCCCTGACCAACGAACAGATGGCAGAACGTACGAAGGGCAAGCCATGACCGCCTATATCCTGCGGCGCCTGCTGCTGATCATCCCGACCCTGCTGGTGATCCTGCTGGTCAACTTCGTCATCGTCCAGGCGGCCCCGGGCGGCCCGGTGGAACAGGCCATGGCGCGGCTGCAAGGCATTGGCGGCGGCGCGCCGGGCGCAGGCTCGGTACAGTTGGACTCGCGGGCCAGCCGCGGCCTCGACCCGGCCCTGCTGGAAACCATCAAGAAACAGTACGGCTTCGACAAGTCGGCACCGGAACGCCTGTGGCTGATGCTCGGCAACTACGCCCGCCTGGATTTCGGCGACAGCTTCTTCCGCGGCGCCAAGGTCACCGACCTGATCCTAGACAAGATGCCGGTAACTCTGTCCCTGGGCTTCTGGGCCACCCTGATCACCTACCTGGTGTCGATCCCCCTCGGCATCCGCAAGGCGGTGCGCCACGGCAGCGTGTTCGATGCCTGGAGCAGCAGCCTGATCGTCATCGGTTATGCCCTGCCCTCGTTCCTCTTTGCCCTGTTGTTGATCGTGCTGTTCGCCGGCGGCACCTCGCTGAACTGGTTCCCGGTGCGCGGGCTGGTCTCGGAGAACTTTGCCGAGCTGAGCCTGATCGGCAAGGTCGCCGACTACTTCTGGCACCTGGTGCTGCCGGTGGGCGCGCTGGTAATCGGCGGCTTCGCCACCCTGACCCTGCTGACCAAGAACGCCTTCCTCAACGAGATCACCCGCCAGTACGTAATCACCGCCAAGGCCAAGGGCCTTACCGAGCGCCGTGTGCTCTACGGCCATGTGTTCCGCAACGCCATCCTGCTCGTGGTGGCCGGCCTGCCCCAGGCGCTGATCACGGTATTCTTCGCCGGCTCCCTGATGATCGAGGTGATCTTCTCTCTCGATGGCCTCGGGCGCATGAGCTACGACGCCGCGGTCAGCCGCGACTACCCGGTGGTGTTCGGCTCGCTGTTCATCTTCACCCTGTTCGGCCTGCTGATCCGCCTGGTCGGGGACATCTGCTACACCTTCGTCGATCCGCGCATCGACTTTGCCGCGAGGGCGCACTAGATGCTGCGTCTTTCGCCGGTCAGCCAGCGCCGCTGGCAACGTTTTCGCAGTAACCGCCGGGGCTGGTTCTCGCTGTGGGCCTTTGCCGCGCTGCTGACCCTGAGCCTGGGGGCCGAGCTGATCGCCAACGACAAGCCGCTGCTGCTGGGCTACCAGGGCAGCCTGTATTTCCCGGCGTTCAAGCGCTACACCGAGCAGGAGTTCGGCGGCCAGTTGCCGTTCCAGCCGGACTACCGCAGCCAGTACGTGCGCGAACTGATCGAGGGCAAGGGCGGCTGGATGCTGTTCCCGCCGGTGCCGTTCAGTGCCGATACGCCCAACTACGATTTGCAGGTGCCGGCGCCGAGCCCGCCCACCGCGAGCAACTGGCTGGGCACCGACGACCAGGCCCGCGACGTGCTGGCGCGGGTGCTGTACGGCACCCGGGTGTCGATCCTGTTCGCCCTGGCGCTGACCGTCATCAGCACGGTGATCGGCGTCGCCGCCGGCGCCCTGCAGGGCTACCACGGCGGCTGGGTCGACCTGCTCGGCCAGCGTCTGCTGGAGGTTTGGTCGGGGTTGCCGGTGCTGTACCTGCTGATCATCCTCAGCGGTTTCGTCGAACCGAATTTCTGGTGGCTGCTGGGGATCATGGCGCTGTTTTCCTGGCTGGCCCTGGTGGACGTGGTGCGCGCCGAGTTCCTGCGTGGGCGCAACCTGGAATACGTGCAGGCGGCGCGGGCCCTGGGCCTGCCGGACCGCCTGGTGATCCTGCGGCATATCCTGCCCAACGCCATGAACGCCACCCTCACCTACCTGCCGTTCATCCTCACCGGGGCGATCTCGACCCTCACCGCCCTGGACTTTCTTGGCTTCGGCATGCCTGCCGGCAGCGCCTCCCTGGGCGAGTTGGTCAACCAGGGCAAGCAGAACCTGCAAGCCCCATGGCTGGGCTTCACCGCCTTCTTCGCCTTGGCGCTGATCCTCACCCTGCTGGTATTCATCGGCGATGCCCTGCGCGAAGCCTTCGACCCCCGCGCCTGACAAGGACGCCCCATGCACGACAGCGACAACCTCAAGGACTACCAGCGGGTCCGGCGCCTGGCGATCAAGTCGCTGTTCGAGATCATCGAGCAGTCCAGCGAAGGCACGGTGATCGTCGACCGCGATGCACGCATCGTCTGGATGAACGAGCGCTATGCCCGACGCTTCGGTCTGAGCGATGCCAGCGCCGCCATCGGCCAGCCCTGCGAGCAGGTGATCCCCGGCAGCCTGATGCGTGACGTGGTCACCCAGGGCCGCCCGGCCCTGCTGGACATGCTCGACACGCCGAAGGAGCCGCTGGTGGTGATGCGCCTGCCGATCCATGACGCCGGTGGCGAGGTGATCGGCGCCATCGGCTTCGCCCTGTTCGACGAACTGCGCAGCCTGTCGCCACTGCTCAAGCGCTACTCCAGCATGCAGCAGGAACTGGCTTCGACCCGTTCGCTGCTGAGGGCGCGGCAGGCCAAGTACAGCTTTAACCAGTTCATCGGCACCAGCGCGGCCAGCCTGGAAGTGAAACGCCGGGCCCGGCGCGGAGCGAGCAGCGACTCGCCGGTGCTGCTGCTCGGCGAGACCGGCACCGGCAAGGAACTCCTGGCCCACGCCATCCACGCCGCCTCGCCGCGGGCGCACAAGGCCTTCGTCAGCGTCAACAGCGCGGCGATTCCCGAGACCTTGCTGGAAGCCGAGTTCTTCGGCACCGCCCCGGGCGCCTTTACCGGCGCCGAGCGCAAGGGCCGCGCCGGCAAGCTGCAACTGGCCGAAGGCGGCACGCTGTTCCTCGACGAGATCGGCGACATGCCGCTGCCGTTGCAGAGCAAGCTGCTGCGGGTGTTGCAAGAGAAGGAGTACGAGCCGGTAGGCTCGAACCAGATGCTGCACAGCGATGTGCGGGTGATTGCCGCCACCTCGCGGGACTTGCAGGCGGCCATGGCACGGGGCGAGTTTCGGGCCGACCTGTATTACCGTCTGAACGTGCTGCCCATCGAGGTCCCTGCGTTGCGCGAGCGGATCGAGGATTTGCCGGCGTTGACCGAGGCGATCCTCGAAGACCTGGGCAGTCGGCATGAGCTGGAGGATGAGGCCCTGGCCCTGCTCGGGCGGCATGCCTGGCCGGGGAATATCCGTGAGTTGAGGAATGTGCTGGAGCGGGCGACCCTGCTGGCGGACCGAGCGTTGCTGGGGGGGGCGGAGATCGAGTCGGCGTTGGGGAAACTGATGCCGCGAGGGGTGGAGGAGCCGGTGCAGGGGTATCGCGAAGCATGCGAGGCGTTCGAGCGGGAGTTGCTGCAGAAGGCACTGGCGCGGTGTGCCGGAAATGTGCCGGAGGCCGCGAAGCAGCTGGGGTTGGGGCGCTCGACCCTGTACAAGAAGCTGGTGGCTTTGGGCATCCAGTCTCAATAAGGAGAATTCAATCTCATTTCAGAGACCAGGGGCGGACCCTGTGGGGTTCACCCACGATTGCGATGGTGAATTCAATGCCGTCATCGCGGGTAAACCCGCTCCCACAGGGTTCGCGGCGCATCTCGATGTCTCCGCTCAGAGACAAGATCGATCAGCCGAATCAAAGAGTGACCAGTTTTCCCAGGTAAATCAGCCACTTAACCAATTGGCACAGTCCCTGCTATCTCCTTGCCACCAACAAAAACAAGATCCACCAAGGAGACACCCGATGAGCGTAATCATCGCCCTCGCAGCCCTGGCGCTGCTGATGCTGGCGGCCTATCGCGGCTACAGCGTCATTCTCTTCGCCCCCATTGCCGCACTCGGCGCAGTCCTGCTCACCGAGCCGTCCGCCGTGGCACCTGCCTTCACCGGGGTGTTCATGGAAAAGATGGTCGGTTTCATCAAGCTCTACTTCCCGGTGTTCCTGCTCGGCGCGGTGTTCGGCAAGCTGATCGAGCTGTCCGGTTTCTCCCGCTCCATCGTCGCCGCCGCCATCCGCCTGCTCGGCACGCGCCAGGCCATGCTGGTGATCGTGCTGGTCTGCGCCCTGCTCACCTACGGCGGCGTGTCGCTGTTCGTCGTGGTGTTCGCGGTCTATCCGTTCGCCGCCGAGATGTTCCGCCAGAGCAACATCCCCAAGCGCCTGATCCCGGCGACCATCGCCCTTGGCGCGTTTTCCTTCACCATGGACGCCCTGCCCGGCACCCCGCAGATCCAGAACATCATCCCCAGTACCTTCTTCAACACCACCGCCTGGGCGGCGCCGTGGCTGGGCCTGATCGGCACCCTGTTCGTGTTCTGCACCGGCATGCTCTACCTGCAACGCCAGCGCAACAAGGCCCTGCGCGCCGGCGAAGGCTACGGCACCGAGCTGCGCAACGAACCGGAAACCGCCGATGACCTGGAACTGCCCAACCCGTTGCTGGCCCTGTCGCCGCTGCTGCTGGTGGGCATCATGAACCTGCTGTTCACCCACTGGATTCCCGAGTGGTACGGCAAGAGCCACAGCCTGCAACTGCCGGGCATGGCCGCGCCGGTCCAGACCGATATCGCCAAGCTCACCGCCATCTGGGCCGTGGAAGCGGCGTTGCTGCTGGGCATCCTGTTGGTGCTGGTCGCCGGGTTCAAGGCGATCAAGAGCCGCCTCGCCGAGGGCACCAAGAGCGCGGTCGGCGGCGCCCTCCTGGCGGCGATGAACACTGCCTCGGAATACGGCTTCGGCGCGGTGATCGCCTCGCTGCCGGGCTTCCTGGTACTGGCTGATGCACTGCGGGCGATTCCCAATCCGCTGGTCAACGAAGCCATTACCGTCACGCTGCTGGCCGGTATCACCGGCTCGGCCTCCGGTGGCATGAGCATCGCTCTGGCGGCGATGTCCGACAGCTTCATCGCCGCCGCCCACGCCGCCAATATCCCGCTTGAAGTGCTGCACCGCGTCGCCGCCATGGCCAGCGGCGGCATGGACACCCTGCCCCACAACGGCGCGGTGATCACCTTGCTGGCGGTCACCGGGCTGACCCATCGCGAGGCCTACAAGGACATTTTCGGCATTACCCTGATCAAGACCCTGGCGGTGTTCGTCGTGATCGCCACCTTCTACGCCACCGGCATCGTTTGAGGACCTGACTGCATGAAACTTTCCGGAAAAACCGCACTGGTCACCGGCTCCACCAGCGGCATCGGCCTGGGCATCGCCCGGGTCCTGGCCGAGGCCGGCGCCGACATCCTGCTCAATGGTTTTGGCGACCCGGCCATGGCGCTGGCCGAGGTCGGCCAGTTCGGCACCAAGGTCCGGCATCATCCTGCCGATCTGGGCGATGTCGCCCAACTGGAAGCGCTGTTTGCCTTTGCCCAGCGGGAGTTCGGTGGGGTAGATATCCTCGTCAACAACGCCGGGATCCAGCATGTGGCGCCAGTGGACGAGTTCCCGGTGGAGCGCTGGGACGCGATCATCGCGGTGAATCTGTCTGCGGTGTTCCACTGCACGCGCCTGGCCCTGCCGGGGATGCGCGAGCGTGGATGGGGGCGGATCATCAACGTCGCCTCGGTGCATGGCCAGGTGGGCTCGGTGGGCAAGGCGGCGTATGTGGCGGCCAAGCATGGAGTGATCGGGCTGACCAAGGTGGTCGGCCTGGAGACCGCCACGACCGCGATTACCTGCAACGCCATCTGCCCGGGCTGGGTGCTGACGCCACTGGTGCAGAAGCAGATCGACGATCGGGCGGCCAGTGGGGTCGATCCACGGCAGGCGCAGCATGACCTGCTGGCGGAGAAGCAGCCGTCGCTGGCGTTCGTCACGCCGGAACATCTGGGGGAATTGACGCTGTTCCTGTGCAGTGAGGCGGGTAGCCAGGTGCGGGGCGCAGCGTGGAATGTCGATGGTGGCTGGCTGGCCCAATAAGCCCTGGCACCACGACCCTTGTGGGAGCGGGTTCACCCGCTCCCACAGGGTCCGCGCATGATCAATCGATTCTATGGTTCGCCCTCGGAAACGATGGGGCTAGACTCAAGGCATTGACAGACCACCAGGAAAACTCGGCATGAACCCAGTGCTCTGGCGCCCGGACGCGGCGCGTATTCAGGCCAGCCGGATGGATCGCTTCCGGCGCGCAATCAATCAACGCCACGGCCTCGCCCTGGCCGACTACGCCGACCTGCACCGCTGGAGCATCGACCAGCGCCCGGCCTTCTGGCAGGCCCTGGTCGAAGAATTCGCCGTGCACTGGCAACAACCACCCCACAGCGTGCTCGAAGAAGGCCCCCACATGCCTGACGCGCGCTGGTTCCCCGGCGCCACCCTGAACTTCGCCGAACACCTGCTGCGCCGCCGCGACAACGCCACCGCACTGGTCTCCATCCGCGAAGACGGCCAGCGCACCACCCTCACCTTCGCCGAACTGGCCGCTCAGGTCGCCGGCCTGCAACAGGCATTCAAGGCCGCCGGCATCGGCGCCGGCGATCGCGTCGCCGCCTGCATGCCCAACACCTGGCACACCGTGGTCGCCATGCTCGCCGCCACCAGCCTCGGGGCCATCTGGTCCAGTTCCTCGCCAGAATTCGGCACCCAGGGCATCGTCGAGCGCTTCGGCCAGATCGAACCGAAACTGCTGCTGGTCTGCGCCGGCTACCAGTACGCGGGCAAGTCGCTGTCCCAGGTGAACAAGCTCAACGAAGTGCTGGCCGCCCTGCCCGGCCTGGAGCAGTTGCTGGTAGTGCCCTACACCCAGCCGGACATCCGCCTGGACGCCTTCCATACCCCCGCACGGGCCAGCCTGTGGGACGACTTCTTCAGCCCGGACGGCGATCCCGGGTTCGTCGCCCTGCCCTTCGATCATCCGCTGTACATCCTCTATTCCAGCGGCACCACCGGCGTGCCCAAGTGCATCGTCCACCGTGCCGGCGGCGTGCTGCTGCAACACCTCAAGGAACACGGCCTGCACAACGACCTCGGTGAGCAGGACTGTCTGTTCTACTACACCACCTGCGGCTGGATGATGTGGAACTGGCTGGTCAGCGGCCTGGCCCTGGGCGCGACTCTGGTGTTGTACGACGGCTCGCCGTTCCACCCCGGTCCCGAGCGCCTGCTGGACCTGATCGATGCCGAGGGCATCAGCGTGTTCGGCACCAGTGCCAAGTACCTCGCGTCCCTGGAGCAGGCTGGCCTGCAGCCGCGTACCAGCCATCGCCTGGAGCGCCTGCGCCTGCTGCTGTCCACCGGTTCGCCGTTGTCCCCCCACAGCTACGACTACGTCTACCGCGAGGTAAAGCCCGATATCTGCCTGACTTCGATGTCCGGCGGTACCGATATCGTCTCCTGCTTCGTGCTAGGCAACCCGACTCTGCCGGTGCGCCGCGGCGAAATCCCGTGCAAGGGCCTGGGCATGGCTGTCGAGGTGTGGAATGAACAGGGCCAGGCGGTGCGGGAGGAAAAAGGCGAGCTGGTCTGCACCCGGCATTTCCCGGCGATGCCCCTGGGCTTCTGGCATGACCCGGACGGCGAGCGCTTCAAGGCCGCCTATTTCAACCAGTTCCCCGGCGTCTGGTGCCAGGGCGACTACGCCGAGGAATTCCGCGACGGCGGCCTGGCCATCCATGGTCGTTCGGATGCCGTGCTCAATCCCGGCGGCGTACGCATCGGCACGGCGGAGATCTACCGGCAGGTGGAGAAGGTCGAGCAGGTGCTGGACAGCGTCGCCATCGGCCAACAGTGGCGGCACGACGTGCGCGTGGTGCTGTTCGTCCGCCTGGCCGACGGCGTACAACTGGATGACGCCCTGCAAGCACGGATCCGCCAGGTCATCCGCGCCAACACCAGCGCCCGCCATGTACCGGCGGTGATCGTGCAGGTGGCGGACATCCCGCGGACCATCAGCGGCAAGATCGTCGAGCTGGCGGTGCGCAACGTGGTGCACGGGCTGCCGGTGAAAAACACCGACGCCCTGGCCAACCCGCAAGCACTGGAGCATTTTCGTGACCGCATCGAGCTGCGCGATCAGGCATAATCGCCGGCTTTTACTTGCAACCCCGAGGCACCCGCATCATGAAAGCACAGGCCCGTCACATCCTGGTCAAGACCGCCGAAGAGGCCGAGCAGCTCAAGCAACGCATCGCCAAGGGCGAGGCTTTCGACGTGCTGGCGAAGAAGCACTCGATCTGCCCGTCGGGCAAGCGCGGTGGCGACCTGGGCGAGATCCGCCCGGGGCAGATGGTGGGGGCGATCGACCAGGTGATCTTCAAGAAACCGCTGCGCACGGTGCATGGGCCGATCAAGAGCAAGTTCGGCTATCACCTGGTGCAGACGTTCTATCGGGACTAGCTGGCATCGCGCAAAGGCACGACTACCTGCTTGTCCAGCAGGTCGCAGCGCATGCGGCTCACCAGGCTGGCAATTGCCCGGCTGCTGTCCAGTTGCTCGGGGCGGATGCCGGTGACCTGCAGGTCGAAATGCTGAGAACCGCGGTTGAACAGCTGCACGGTCAAGGAATGATCGGCCGCCTGGGTGCAGCGGCAACGGACGGGCAAGAAACTCTTCTCGATGATATCGCGCAGTTCCAGCGTAGATAGCATTTCCATGTCTCCCGGGCAGTTGAGGGGCCGCAGCTCCATGCTTGCAGCGCGTTCTCAATCCTAGGCCAGCGGATTGGATCCGGTCAGATTATTTCCCGATAAGGCGCGGGGTTTACTGCGGTGATGGTTTATCATCCGCCGCAGATTGGCCTTTGGCCATGTTTCAGGGAACGAAGAGAGCCGTCATGGGTAACGCGACACACAATGCGCGACTGAAGGCATTGATCCAGAGCGTCGAGGGCGCCATCAGTCCTGAAAGCAACAAGGACGAACTGCTGGCTGCGGTGCAGCAGGTCCGCGACTTCAAGGAAGCGCTGCAGTTCGACAACTCCACGCCCAAGACCCTCGGCCTGGGCAGCCTCGCTGTCATCGTCGCGGCCATTGCCTTCGGCCAGTGGGCGCCGCTCGAGGCCAAGGCCTGGCTCACCCGGTTGTTCGGCATGCAGTACGGGGAATCGCTGAGCCTGGTCGGCGCGGTCGCGCTGGTGGTGATGATCGCCAGCTTCATCTTCATGCGCGTGCGCTCGAACCGCTTGCACAAGGTCTCCGAGGACATCGCCCGCTACTCGTCATGGGACACCATCGGTCTCTACAGCATCGATACGCCACGAGAGGTCCTGCTGCAGCGTCTGCTCCAGGACTTCGGCGACTACAATCGCGGCAACTACAGCCGCGAAATCACCTCTGCCGCAAACGCCGTGTATCCAGGCGCAGTCCATGAGCTGCCCTACGCCTATTACCAGTTGCACTACGTCAACAAGCGCATCGTCACCACCACCGAATCCGACGGCAAGGGCGGCACCCGCACCGTGACCAAGACCGTCTACGACCATTACGACCGCTACAGCCTGGTGATCGACTTCCCGTGGGTAGAGGGTGTCACCGCGCAGACCACGGGCGGCAGCGCACTGAACTTCGAGCACCGTCACGACACCGCGTCCAGCGAGTTCAACAAGGCCTTCACCCTGAGCGGCGGCACGCGCATGGCCTGCGCGAAGTTCGCCAAGCCGGTCACCGTCCTGCACCTGCTGGCCATGCACAAGCACTTTCGCGGCATGAACCTGGAGTTTTCCTGGCACGGCCAGTTGTGCATGAGCTTCGAAGACAGCAACACCCTCGACTTCGACATGCGGTGCGACCTGTCCACCCCGGACGAATTCCACGCCTGGATCGATGAGGGCGTGCGCCTGCCCCACCTGGAAAATGCCCTGGCCATGGTCCACACCCTGGCCGAGCAGCACGACGACAACTTCAACCTGCCGAACACGGCTGCCCATCAAAAGGAATATTGAGTCATGAGTTCGACCCTGGTCACCCTGCTGGTCATCGCCGCGGTTGTCGCGATCGTGGTGATTTCCCTCTACAACTCCATCATCGGCGGCGCCAACCGCGCCCAGCGCGCCTGGTCCGACGTACTCACCTACGAACGGCAGAAGACCCGCGTGCTTGACGCCCTGCAGCAACAGGTGGGCAGCTACAAGGAATACGAGCAGAAGATCCTCACCGACATCACCCGCTTGCGCAGCGCCATTCATGGCCTGCCGGACCAGGCCAACGGCCAGTCGCTGGTCGGCTCGCAGCAGGCCACCCGGGAACTGCTCAACGACCTGCGCGTGGTCTTCGAGGCCTACCCGGACCTGAAGGCCGCCGAGGTGGTCAACAACCTGATGCGCGAAATCGCCGAGCAGCAGGAGAACGTCGGCGCGGCGGTGGTGATCTTCAACGGCGAGGTGGAGCGGTTCAACAATACGATCCAGATGTTCCCGGGGTCGCTGGTGAACGGGATGCTGAACAAGAAGAGCGCGATCGTGCCGTTTTCCGATTCGGAGGCTTCGCGGAGTTTCGAGTACAAACCCAATTTCTGATTGTCGTCATGGAGCGAAGACAGCATGCGCCTTCTGTACCCGAGTGATCCGTTCGATAAAAGGCGTCCTGACGAGCAGTACGCCGAAGAACATGACGCGATGGTGGCAGCCGGATTGTTGGCGTCGTTGTTTTCCTTCGAAGATTTCGAAGCCGGCACTTTCCGTCCCTCCCCAGCCCTGGAATCGGGCGAACCGGTGCTCTATCGGGGCTGGATGCTTACTCTCGATGCCTATGCCCAGCTGGTCGAGCAGTTGCTGGAAAAAGGTGGCGTGATGATCACCAGCCCCACGCAGTACCGCCATTGCCATTACCTGCCGGAGTGGTACCCGACGCTGGCCGTCCATACCAGCGAAACCCGCGTCCTTGCGAGCGATGCCGACTTCGTCCAGGCGCTGCAAGGGCTAGACTGGCCGGGCTATTTCATCAAGGACTATGTGAAATCCTTGAATACCGGCAGCGGTAGCCTGGTAGACACCACGGAACAGATCGCCCCGCTGGTCGATCGGATGCGCCAGTATCGCGGCCAGGTCGAGGGCGGGATCTGCGTCAGGTGCCGGGAGGAGTATCTGGAGGAAACCGAGCGGCGCTATTTCGTATTGCACGGAACGGCACATGGCGTCGAGGGTGAGGTACCGGAGCTGGTGAACGACTGCGCCCGCGTGATCGACAGTCCGTTCTTTTCCGTGGATGTCGTACTCAGGTCGGATGGCGTGTTGCGGCTGGTCGAGCTGGGAGACGGACAGGTATCGGATCGCAAGGAGTGGTCGGCGGAGCGCTTCGCGTGGTTGTTGAGCAGCGCGAATTAGCGCCTGGCGGCGAGCAGACCTAACCCGGCGCAACTCAGTAGCGCGGCACTGACCCGGTTGAACAGGCGCCGCGGCCCCGGCTGGTTGAACCATCGCTGCAGATACGCCCCCAGCCAGGCATAGATGGCGATGGCAAACCACTCCAGCAGCAGGAACATCACGCCCAGCCACAGGAACTGTTCGCTCACGGGCACCTCGCTGTTCATCACCACGAACTGCGGCAGGAAGGCGGTGAAGATCAGGATCGCCTTGGGATTGCCCAGTGATGATCAATATAAATCACCTACCGCAGCTACGCCACAGGCGGCCCAGCGCGTGCGCTAACTGGATTTGAATCCTTTCAAGCTACCAGATAGCCTTAGCAAAGCGGGCCAACCCGACCAGCAGTCAATTCAGGAATTCGGGCACGTGTCACGATGCGACGTGAGCTATCACCTAGTACCTATTGTGCACCTGGCCTAGTAACCATTAAACACAGACCCAAGGAATCAACATATGGATATGGCAGATCCGCATATTGGAATGGTTTCATTCCAGGAAGCCCTTCTCAATAACGCACTCCAAATAGGCCCTGTTAAAGGCCATAACGACCTCTATAGCCATATCGACCAGCCGGAGCCGGGCACTGTTCGCCTTACCTATGCAAGACTAAGCAAAGACATGAAAGAGGTACAGTCTTTTGTTTGTTGCATTATAAATGGATCTGTGAACGGTTACCCCTGCGTGGCTGTTGGATACGCAGTTCCTGAAGCTTTACGCAACAAAGGGTACGCCAAGAGAATATTAGAAGATGTGGTCCATGACCAGGTATACCAAGCTGGACTAAATGGCTTCAAAGAGCTGTACATCGAAGCGGTCATCGACATCGCAAACATCCCATCACAAAAAGTCGCCGAATCGATTCTATTCGGCTCACAAGACCATATAAATGATAAAGCGTCGGGGCGCCCCGCAGTACGTTATACCGCTCATTTCGACACTAAAACCGGTGACCGAATTACGATCGGGTAGAAAAACTCTACGCGCCTAGGCGACGTCTCTCGTCGCTCAGGCCGTCCATTTTCACCTTTCAGTGGTGCGGCAACAAACTCTAATCCATTGAAATTATTTTTATACTTGGGACTCACAACGCAACGTTTATCTGGGCTCTTGCAGAGGATTGACTATGAGAGATATTTGGGAGCCAGTTTCTGGAGTTTTTTTGAAGTCTCAGCCCCTGCTACCAATACCCAACTGGTCAATTGAACTCTGGCCTCTTTTCACAACTATTATCGGCGCCCTAGCTGGTGCCTGGCTGGGTGCTTGGGCTGCACAAAAAATCGCCAAAAATGAAAAAAATCGCGATGAGACCGCTAAAGAGTTTAGAAGCATCAACTCCGCAATGATTATGTCCTACAATATCGCCAACACTTCCATGGTCTTAAAGAAGCAACATCTACGAGACCTCAAAAAAAGTTATGACGACGACATCGAAAAGTACGAGACACTAAAAAAACTTCCTCCCCCACGCCGCTTGGATATATCCCCAAGGTTAATGACTCTAGGAACAATAACCACACCAATCTCTACTTTACAGCAAGTTATTCTAGAAAAAATATCTTCTAACAGCTCCGCCACCAATACAGTTTCGGCCCTAGAAACCGCCATCAACAACTTTAACGGCAGCATCAATCGACACAATGGACTCATAACACAATTTCAAAAGGCAGAATATCCTCAGGGCTATACTTTCGAGCACTTATACTTGGGCATACCAGCAAACGGAAATGTTAACAATATGTATGGCGACACACTACAAGCCTTGTACACATACAATGACGACATTATATTTTTCGCTTTAAAGCTACACGACGACCTTCGCAAGCTTGGATTAAAAGTGCTCCCTACCTACAGGAAAATCACCAAACAGTACGATAGCGATATTCCCGACATCGACCTTACAGAGCCAATTTTGCAAAAACTGATCCCACATCTGGAAGATTATGAGCCGTGGCTTTCCGGCTTTAAAATAAAGCAAACGTCCACGCCTAAATCTAGGTGGTGGTCTAGGCGTCGATGCAGAGATACTTGAGGAATACCTCTTATCGCGTGCTTATCACCAAGAGAATCCCCTCCACAACTGATCGATTCGGGTCGTGTACGACTGGCTCATCATTTCTCGACGCATACCCCAACCAGGATGCTCGTGCACTGCAACACCCGGGCACGAACGTCATGGCCGAACTGGGTGCGGTCGTCCGGGATCCCGGTGAGATCCGCGAAGCATTCGTCGATCGAGTAGACCTCGGACGCTGGCACAATCGACTCGATCAAGGTCATCACCCGCTCGCTCATGTCGCCGTACAGCGCGTAGTTCGACGAGAAGGCGACGATGCCGTGCCGCCTCAACTTCTCCTTGGCCTGGAAGTAAGGCTCACCCATCTTGACGAAGGGCTTTGCGTCATACGATCGAGCAATGACACAGCCGTAATTGTTGCTCAGCACCACGATAGCGGTCTTCGCCGCCGACAGGCCGAGCCTTGGCGCCGGCGAACGGATGGTTCGAGTGGATACGCGACCCGGCCGATGCAAAGCGCAAGCAGCCCTACTACATCTCTGCTGGCGATGATCAGCCGCTTTTCTTTGCAGCGCTTGCAGAAGTCCACCCAGGACTGGAGGTCGACGAGCGCGATGGGTTTGTGATCATCACCGCCGCCACCGACGAAGGGCTCGCCGACATCCATGACCGTAAGCCATTGGTGTTGACACCCAGGGATGCTCTGGAGTGGCTCAACTCAGGTACCTCCGCCGAGCGGGCAGGCGAACTCATTCGTGAAGGATGTCGCCCATCTGATGGCTTCAAGTGGTACCCCGTCTCCAAACAGGTGGGAAATGTCCGAAACCAGAATAAATCATTGATTGATGCTATTTGAATAGACATCAGCTGAAAAAAACCATTATGTTTAGACTCAAGCCAAAACCAGTGACTGCAACCATTTTTTAAACACGCGAGCGAAGAGCATGTGGAAATTCGGCGGAAACATAAGTTATACATGCAACGAATGCAACGAACCGGATGAAGTAACAATCAACGAAGATACCTTCTTCATTGATTGCATCGGAGGCTCCGAGCGTGGAATGGGAGACGAGTACATCCACGAAGTATCCACCGACATTTTGTGCAAAAATTGCGATAACGAGATCCACATTGAATTTGAAATCTCAGAGTACCCTGTCGAATTCTTTAACTTCGCAATCAACAACAGCACTGGCGCTGAAACGCATGACGAACCCACGATGATATATCTAGACGAGATTTATCACGCGGACGATATAGCACCAATACAGGATGCGGCAAGGGAATTAATAGCCAGAATAAAAAATTACCCGCAACATATAAGAAATATCACGCCACGCGAATTTGAAGAAGTAATAGCAGCCATATTTAAAAAACGGGGATTTACCGTCGAGCTTACACAGCGCACTCGCGATGGAGGGAAGGACATCATAGCAATCTCCCAAGACAAACTTGGAATTAAAACCAAATACTTCATAGAGTGCAAGCATTACAGCGAGAACAACAAAGTCGGCGTAGACGTCGTAAGAGCCCTCCACGGGGTCAAAAACCAAAAGGAAGGTCCAAATAAAACCATTATCGCCACGACATCGTCATTTACAAGCGATGCAGAAAAATTTGTCAGCGAGACAATATCCAGCAGTTGGGACATGGAGCTCGCTGACTACAACAGAGTTATGGAATGGATAAATGATTTTTAGCCTAAAATAGCTTTATAATTTTTCGTCATTAAAGTCAAAAGAACCTATCACCCGGCTTAGATATTTAGTTGGTGATCTGGTCCACGTAGACCTGGCAAGCCTTGAGCGCGATCAGTCCTCGATCACCATCGTCGGTGATTCCGATAATTCGTTGAGCATGCGCTGGGTCAAGTCGGGCTCGACTGGCTCCATGAACCACGCCGCCGGCGCCGGTGGTGGTTGACACCCCACCGCAACCGGCCGAGGTGGAAGCGTCGAGGAGGACTGACAGCCGCAGATCAGAAGTAGCAAGGCGGTCGCGAAGGCGAACCTGGGCTTGTTGGGCATCGGTAAGTTCCTGGTGATGGATCATGTCAGGGGCCTGCAGGCGGGCCTCCAAAGCAGTGCGCCTGGCCTGCTCTGCATTGTTCCAGTCGATAACGGCGAGCCCCGCCGCCAGGCGCTCTTGCTGGAACAGGCCAGCTTGCACCGCGAGCTGTCGCTGATACCCGTTCGCCCGCCACTTCCAGGCAGCACCGCCGCCCAGGCCGAGCCCGACCAGCAACGCGACAGCGAGCAGACGCCAGTCCAGCAGGCTCACTGAAGCACCGCCAGCGCCCGTTCGTAGAGCTTCTGCCGATCCTCCAGACCATTGGTCCCGCCGTTGATCTTCTTGGTGATCTGGAGGAACGTAACCGCTCCATAAACCCCACATTCAAAGCCCCTGCCTGAACCCGGATGCTGTGCTCCCGATTTCTTTCTGGAGCCTGCCGCCATGATGCGACCCGACGCCAAAGTCGAAAAAGTCTACCTCTACCCCAAGCCCGTCGACTTTCGAAAATCCATCGATGGCTTGGCCGCCCTGGTCGAACTCGATATCAAGGTGGCGGTATTCGACCCGGTGCTTTTCGTCTTCCTCAACAAGCCGCATAACCGAGTGAAAATCCTGTACTGGGAGCGCAACGGCTTCTGTCTTTGGCTTAAGCGCCTGGACTCGGAGCGATTTAAAACATCGCCCGACCCCACCGACCTGGCCATCGTCCTGACCGTGCAGGAACTCAACTGGCTGCTCGACGGTTTCGACCTTTGGCGCAATCGTCCGCATCAGGTTTTGACGCCTCGATACGTCGCCTGATTCGGTATAATCCGCGGCATGATTTCCATGCCCGAAAACCTCCCCGACGACCCTGTTTTGCTCAAGCAACTGCTTGAGCAGATGATCAACTAGCGCGCGTCCGACAAAGGCAAGATCGTTCATCTCGAAGAGGAAGTTGCGCTGTTGCGCCAGCGCCTGTTCGGACGCAAGTCCGAGCAGACAAACGACTCGGCGACGTCACAGCTGCCGCTGTTCAACGAAGTGGAAAGTCTGGTCGAACCCGTCGATGAGTCCTCGGACGAAGACGCCGTTGCACCCACCAAGCGCCGCGGAAAACGCAAACCGCTGCCAGCTGATTTGCCGCGCATCGAGTTGTCCACGATCTACCCGAACATGAACTGACCTGTGCATGTGGTTGCCGCCGACACGCGATTGGCGAAGAGGTCAGCGAGCAGCTCGAAATCGTCCCGATGCAGATCCGCGTCATCAAGCATATTCGCAAGGTATATGGCTGCCGCGATTGCGAGTCGGCGCCGGTAACAGCAGACAAGCCAGCCCAGTTGATCAAAAAAAGCATGGCCAGCCCCAGTGTGCTGGCCATGCTGCTGACCACGAAGTATGTGGACGGCTTGCCACTTCATCGTTTCGAGAAAGTTCTGGGCCGTCATGGCATCGATATCCCGCGCCAAACCTTGGCACGCTGGGTGATTCAGTGCGCAGAGCACTTGCAGCCACTGTCGAATTTGATGCGCGAAAACCTGTTGGGTAGTCGCATCATTCACTGCGATGAAACCCAGGTGCAGGTGTTGAAAGAGCCAGGTCGAGAACCGAGCAGCCAATCTTGGATGTGGGTACAAACCGGTGGACCGCCTGATCGGCCAGTGATCCTTTTCGATTATGCCACCAGCCGAGCGCAGGAGGTGCTGACGCGCCTGCTGGAAGGTTATCGCGGCTACGTCATGACCGACGATTACTCCGGCTATAACGAATTGGCCGCGCAGGAGGGTGTCGAGCGTTTGGGCTGCTGGGCGCATGCACGACGTAAGTTCGTTGACGCACAGAAAGTACAACCCAAAGGCAAGGTCGGCCGGGCAGATATCGCGCTGAACTTGATCAACAAGCTCTATCGCATCGAGCGTGATCTGAAGGACAAGAGCGATGATGACCGCAAACTGGGCCGCCTGGAGCAAAGCCTGCCAGTGTTGACTCAGTTGAAGATCTGGATGGAGAAGACACAGCCCCAAGTCACTAGGCTCTGTATGAAAACCTTTGAAATTCCGCCAACGCCCCAGCCCGCCTGAGTTTCCGTAGAGTTCTGCCTTTTCAGCGCGGAGCTCTGCCATGCCCAAACAGCGATACGAAATCTCCGACGCCGACTGGGAGCTGGTCGCAGACCTCTTCAATACGCCCCGCCGCACGGGGCGCCCGCGTACCGATGACCGATTGATGCTTAACGGCGTGTTCTGGGTGCTTTGCTCCGGCGCAACCTGGCGAGACATGCCTGAGCGATATGGCCCCTGGTCCACGGTTTACCAGCGATTTCGGGATTGGCGAAATCAGGGCACGTTCAACAAGATGCTCAAGCGAATGCACGTCAGACTCAATGCACAAGGGCTGATCGATCTGGATACCTGGTGCATTGACTCAACGGCAGTCAAAGCGACCCGGGCCTCATCTGGAGCAGGCCAAAAAGGGGGGCGGAAGAACCAGCGGACCACGCGCTTGGGCGAAGTCGCGCAGGGTTAACAACGAAAATTCACATGGTCTGCGACGCCCGAGGTGTGCCTTTGCACTTCACTCTATCTGGTGGACAAGCCAGCGACATCTCCCATGCCCAACCGCTACTTGATGGTGTCCAGGTGTCTACCGGCTGGGGAAGACCTCGCAAGCGGTGCCGCAAACTCGTAGCTGACAAGGGTTACGACGCTGAATCGCTCAGGAAGTATTGCGATCGCTATCGCATGCAGCCTGTCATCCCTTACCGAATCATGAAGCGCAAGCCGAAGCCCGGTCTACCGCGGTTATTCGATAAGCCAAAGTACCGAGAGCGCAACGTCATCGAGCGCCTATTTGGCTGGTTGAAAGAGCACCGCCGACTGGCCACGCGCTACTGCAAGCTCGCAACAAGTTATGCGGCCATGGTCACATTGGCCTGCTGCCGGCGGTGTTTACGACATCTCTTTTCGTACAGTGCCTAGCCAGAACGCGTTGGGTAAAACCATCGGCTACCTGGCCAACAACTGGAGCAAGCTGGAACGCTACGTCGAGCATGGCTACTTGCCGATCGACAATAACGCTGCAGAACGTGCAATCCGCCCGTTTGTGATCGGTAGAAAGAATTGGTTGTTCAGCAGCACGCCCAAAGGCGCAACGGCCAGTGCTCACCTCTACAGCTTGGTCGAGACGACCAAAGCCAACGGCAAAGAGCCTTATACGTGGCTGCGCCACGCACTGGAACGCCTGCCCCAAGCGTCCTCAGTGGAAGACTTCGAGGCGCTCCTGCCATGGAACTGCACGCCGCGATCGCATAGCTGATCGCACTGCGATCTTTGGTCTGGTGTGGTTTATGGAGCGCTTACGCTTATACACCTCGGGCGTCGCAAACCATATGAATTTTCGTAGTTAACCCTGCCCGACTTCTCCCAAGTGCGTGGTCCTCTTCCGCCCCCCTTTTTTGCCTGCTCCAGATAAGGCCCGGGTCGTTTTGACTGCTGTTGAGTCAATGCACCAGTATCCAGATCGATCAGCCCTTGTACGTTGAGTCTGACGTGCATCCGCTTGAGCATCTTGTTGAACGTGCCCTGATTTCGCCAGTCTCGAAATCGCCGATATACCGTGGACCATATCGCTCAGACATGTCTCGCCAGGTTGTGCGGAAGCAAAGCACCCAGAACACGCCGTAAAGCATCAATCGGTCATCGGCACGCGGGCGTCCCGTGCGACGCGGCGTGTTGAAAAGGTCCGCGACCAGCTCCCAGTCGGCGTCGGAAATTTCGTATCGCTGTTTGGGCATGGCGAAGTCCTGCGCTGAAAGGCTCAGAACTCTACGGAAACCAGGCGGGCTGGGGCGTTAGCGGAATTTTAAAGGTTTTCGTGCTGTAGTGGTCTAATTGTTCCGGACACTCACTTAGGCGAGAATGCTCGCCCCAGAGAGGTGTTCGATGAACAGACAACGACGTACTTTCACCCCCGAGTTCAAGCGCGAAGCTGCCTGCCTTGTGCTCGACCAAGGCTACGGTCATGCCGAGGCCGCGAGGTCGCTTGATATAGGGGAGTCGGCGCTGCGTCGCTGGGTCAACCAGCTTCAGGCCGAGCGAAACGGTGTGACCCCGTCCAGCAAAGCGATGACGCCGGAGCAGCAGGAAATCCAGGCGCTCAAGGCCCGCATCAACCGCCTGGAGCTTGAGAAGAAAATCTTAAAGGAGGCCACTGCGCTCTTGATGGCCGAGGAACACGGGCGCAGACGTTGAAGTCGATTCGGCAGTTGGCAAAGCACTACCCTGTTCAACTGTTGTGCTCAGTGTTCGAAATACCTCGATCCTGTTATTACGCGCACTTGGCCCGACGCCGCCGTATCGATGTTCGTCGTATGGGCCTGCGCAGCCGTATCAACGAGCTGTTCAGCCAGAGCCGCAGCTCTGCGGGCAGCCGCAGTATCGTCGCCATGCTCCGGGATGAGGGTGTTGAAGTGGGACGTTTCAAGGTACGAAGCCTGATGAAGGAACAGGGTTTGATCAGCAAGCAGCCCGGTTCTCATGCGTACAAGCGGGCCACGGTTGAGCGTCTCGATATTCCCAATGTTCTTGATCGGCAGTTTACGGTGGCAGCGCCAAACAAGGTCTGGTGCGGCGACATCACCTACATCTGGGCGCAGGGTCGATGGCATTACCTGGCGGTGGTCCTGGACTTGTATAGCCGCCGGGTGGTGGGCTGGGCGATGTCTGCCAAGCCGGATGCCGAGTTGGTCATCAAGGCGCTGGACAAGGCGTACGAGATGCGTGGCAGGCCCCAAGGCGTGCTATTTCATAGTGACCAAGGCAGCCAATATGCCAGCCGTAGTTTCCGCCAGCGGCTGTGGCGCTATCGGATAACTCAAAGCATGAGCCGACGTGGAAACTGCTACGACAACGCGCCCATGGAGCGACTGTTTCGCAGCTTGAAGACGGAATGGGTACCGACGGTGGGTTACATGACGGTAGCGCTGGCCGAGCAGGATATCGGGCGCTACCTCATGCAGCGGTACAACTGGACAAGGCCGCATCAGCACAACGGCTTCGTACCGCCGGCTGTGGCAGAAGAAAAACTCAATTCTGTGTCCGGGAATTGTTGACCACTACATGCTGAGCCTAATAGCTACAGCTTAGAAAGAAGTGCCGTAGGGCATGTCCAGCTTTCAGATTTCTCATCAGAGCCCAGTGAAACCACCTTCAAACAACCTTCGACAGGGGGATTTTTCCCTTGGCTGGTTTCCAGATAGGTTACCGGTATTGGTCCAGTGTCAATTTGGCCCTGGCAGTCATTAGCCGCTTCAACATAAGCAGTCAAGGCTTCCTCCGGGGTTTCAGTTGGTATGCTGCCTGCCACCACAGACCAATATTCTTGAGCCTTGTAGCCTGCCGCCCGACAGTGAGAAAGCGGTGAGAACATATCGCCCAACGTGTCGCCTTCAGATCGCAGAGCCAGCATCTTTTTATGCTGCGCGGACAGTTCTTGTCCGACAGGAAGGGATTTCATCTCCCTAATCTCGCCGACGTACACGGTTGTTTTCAGCAAATATTCGATTGCATTTGCTCGATTTGCTGAGTACAGCTCTATGTCCTTTTTGTTATCACCCGTTATTTTATAACCAGGGTCGTTACAACCCGACAAGCTTGACGCAGCGATCAAAGCCAGTGCGATTACTATTGTCCGTTTAGTTTTTCTCATATTCCCTACTTTCGTCTTTCGGATCGTCCAAAAAGTGTCCCAGCTCCGAGCTGAGCGACGCCATCCTACAAGATGTACTGAAAAATGGGGTTCGATTTATTTCAACATCACTACTCTATGACTTGCGCTGATTTTTATCGCTTCACGCACGCCGTGCCGCCAGCAACCCCAACCCGGCACAACCCAACAGCCCCGCACTCACCCGATTGAACAACCGCCGCGGCCCCGGCTGGTTGAACCAGCGTTGCAGGTAAGCGCCGAGCCACGCATAGATGGCGATGGCGAACCACTCCAGCAACAGGAACATCACCCCCAGCCAGAGGAACTGTTCACTCACGGGCACCTCGCTGTTCATCACCACGAACTGCGGCAGGAAGGCGGTGAAGATCAGGATCGCCTTGGGATTTCCAGCCGCGACAAAGAACTCCTGCCGCGCCAGCCGCAGCACCCCGCCCTTGCGCTCGACCACCACCCCACCCTGCCCGACCGGCGCCCGCCACAGTTGCCAGGCGATATAGAACAGGTAGAACGCCCCCAGCACCTTGATCGCCAGGAACAGGTATTCACTGGTGTGCAGCACCACGGCCAGGCCGAGGGCGGCAAGGACGATCATGCCGGCGAAGGCGAACAAGCGGCCGATGCCGGCGACGCAGGCGGTGCGCAGGCCGTAGCGGCTGGCGTTGTTCAGCGACAGCAGGTTGTTCGGCCCGGGGGCCATGTTGAGGGCGAAGCAGGCGGGAATGAACAGTGCGAGGGTGGAGAGGTCCATGGCGGGCTCCTTGGGTGGGGAGCCAGCTTCGGGGGTGTTGTAGGGTGGCGTCAAGCGGTGCTGCGCTGTCGCGCAGAGAACACAAGTCGAGAGCTTGACGCGAGCCCTGTGCGGGTTCACCCGCGATAGCGATGGTGGATTCACTACCGTCATCGCGGGTAAACCTGCTCCCACAAGGCACACGTCGTACGCTTAGTAACCGCTCACCTGATCTGGCAAGATCACGCCATTGGCCTTGGCATAGTCATCCCAGACCTTCTTCAACTCCGCCACTTTCTGCGGTTCCCGGGCACTCAGGTCATGCCGCTCGGCCATGTCGTGCCCCAGGTTGAACAGCTGCCATTCGCCATTGCCCCACGGCTTGGGCATATGCACCAGCTTCCAGTCGCCCTTGCGCACGAAACGCTTGCCGAACAGCTCGCCGCCCGTGGTGCGCTCCGCCGCCTTCGCCCCCTTGAGCAATGGCAGGATCGAGGTACCAGTCATCGGCACCACCTCGCGCCCCTTGTACTCCTCGCCCGGATGCTTGACCCCGGCCAGTTCCAGCAGGGTCGGCGCAAAATCCTTGACGCTGACCAACTGGTCCAGCTGCTTGCCCTGGGCATCCACCCCCGGCACGCGAATGATCCCTGCCGTCCGGGTCCCGCCTTCGGTGGGGAAGCCCTTGAACAGGCTCAGGGTCGGCGCCGCCACCCGCGACCAGTTCGGCCCCAGGAAGGTGTAGGAACCCGGCTTGCCCATGTGCTCGTAGCTGAAGTCGTTGGTCTCGTCGATCACCTTGCGGATCTTCGGGAACAGGTCCGCCGGCCAGGTCTCGTCGAGATCGTGGCCTTCGGCACCGTTGTCGGAGATGAAGATGACGATGGTGTTGTCGTACAGCCCGTTCTTGCGCAGGTAATCGAAGACCCGGCCGGTGTTGACGTCCATCTGGTCGACCATGGCCGCGTAGATTTCCATGGCCCGCGCTTCACGCTGGCGCTCTTCCGGGGTCAGGCTGTCCCACGGTTTGCCCTTCGGCGAACGGGCTGCCGCCTCGGCATCGGCCGGGATGATGCCCAGCGCCTTCTGTTTTGCCAGGCGGGCATCGAGCAGCTTGTCGAAGCCGGCGTCGTAGCGCCCGCGGTATTTCTCGATCGCCGCGTCCGGCGCCTGCAGCGGCCAGTGTGGCGCGGTGAAGGCAAGCATGCCGAAGAACGGCCGGCCGCTGTCCTTGTCGGCGGCGATGTAGCGAATCATCCGGTCGGCGTAGTACTGCGAGGAATAGGCAAAGTCCGTCGGCAGCTTGTCCAGGCGCTTGCCGTCCTCGGCATAGGGCGCCTTGGCGTCCGGGGTCGGCGCGTAGGCCGGCTTCATGTCCGGATAATGACTGGCGCCACCGCTGAGCAGGCTGAAGGAATGCTCGAAACCGCGCTGGTCCGGGCCGGTCTGGGCGGTGCTGCCCAGGTGCCATTTGCCCGCCAGGTAGGTGTCGTAGCCGGCATCGCGCAGCAGCGAGGCGACGGTCACCGCGCGGTCGTTGAGGTAGCCCTCGTAGCCCTTCTTGCCTTCCTGGTTGGGTGCGGTTTCCTCGGCCATGTTGCCCAGGCCGACCTGATGCGGATCGGCACCGGTGAGCAATGCTGCGCGGGTTGGCGAACAGGCTGGCATGGCCTGGAAGTTGGTCAGTTGCACGCCGGAGGCAGCCAGGGCGTCGAGGTTCGGCGTGTCGATCTCGCTGCCGAAGCTGCCGAGGTCGCCGTAGCCCATGTCGTCGGCCACCACCACCAGGATGTTCGGTTTGGCCGGATCGACGGAAGCCGCCTGGACCGGAGTCAGGCCCAGGGCGGTCGCCAGGCCGATGGCGCTGGCCAGGGTCGCCGGCAGGAAGGGAATACGCATCAGGTATGTCCTTGTTGTCATTGGAATAAGTCTGGGAAGCCGCAGGCGCGGCAAAAGTCATCAGAAGGCGAAGGAAACCACCAGCTGGCTATACAGGTTCAGGTCGTCGCTGCCCTGCTGCGAACCGCCCTGCTCCGCGCTTTTCTCCGGCTTGTACAGGCCGACCAGCGGGCTGATGGTGAACTGACCGACGGTCCAGTCCACGTATAGGTCCAGCTCTTTCGCCGCCAGGTCGCCCTGGCGGTGGTCGAGGCTAGAGAAGTCGAAGTACAGCAGGCCCATAGCCACGTCCGGGTGCGGGGTCAGGCCGAGGCTGGCCATATGGATGGCCGCGTTGCGCTGGAAGGGCCCGGCATAGTTGGCCGCCACCTCGCCCTGGAACCAGGTGCCATAGCCGCGGCTGAAGCCGCTGAACAACGGATCATAGTCCTCGGAATAGCGGCTGTAGCGATAGCCGATGCGGGGTTGCCAGGCGACATCGGAGAAGGTCCAGCCGGCCTCGGCATACCAGGCATGCTCGTCGCCCAGGCGCTTGCTCTCGTGGGCGTATTCGAAGGACAGGAACAGGTCCTTGACCCCGGCATTGCCCTGGGCCCGCAGGCTGGTGATGTGCAGGCCGTCGCGCTGGGCGCTGAACGGGTTGGCCAGTTTCTCGTCGACGCCCAGGCCCTTGACGTAGGTAAGGCCGACGGTGCCTTCCGGGGCGACATGCTCCAGCACGCCGACGCCCAGTTCAGGCTTGGCCTTGAGTTCGTTATCGGATTTCACCCAGATCAGGTCGCCGCGCCAGCCCTGCTGGCCGCCGAGCTTGAGCCAGGCGGTCTGGTCGAAGGCGTTGCGCGCGGTGAGATAGTAGGCGCCGCCACGGTCGACGCTGCCGTCGGCGATGTTGTTGCCGACGCTGAGGCCGTCGCCGTTGATGATGAAGCCATCGCCGACCTTGACCTTCTGACTGCCGGCGGAGATGTCCACGCCGTCCTTGCCCAGGGCCGGGAACAGGTCGCCGGAGCGCCAGCCGGCGTAGGCACGGTCTACCGCAGTGCGACGCTCGCTGCCATCGGTGTAGCCGGCGGCATCGCCATCGCCCCAGGTGCCGTTGCTGACCAGGTTGAATTCGCCGTAGACCGAACTGTTGCCGACAGCGGGAAAGGCCGTGCTGCCGCTCAGGCCATAGCGCAGGAAGGCTTCCTGCCACGCCACCGAACCCGGCGCGATGGGCCCGCCCTGGTTGTAGCTTTCATCGCTGTGGAAGAAGCCCAGGGCGCCCTGTACGTTCAGCTTCAGCGTGGTGTCCGCGGTGGAGTACAGCTCGTAGGCCGACGCGCCGGAAGAAACGGCGCCGAGGGCCGCGGCCAGTAATGAGCCATGGCGAAACCTTTTCACATCATTCCCCTTTGTTCTTATGGTTTGGGTCGGACGAATCCTTTTGGATCGTCGAGGGGAATTAACTCATCCGGTTGGACAGGTTTCTTGTCCCTGGCTGCCGGGGGATTTGGCGGAGGGTGCCAGGGTGCAACTTGCAAGCAAGCCTTTCATCGCTGTACAAAAGTCCCCTCACCTACCGCGAAGGGACTTCCGCTCATGATCTACCGTCCTCTGGGCCGCAGTGGCCTGCAAGTGTCCGCCCTGACCCTGGGCAGCATGATGTTCGGCGAGCAGACCAGCAGCGATGATTCGCTGCGCATCATCGACAAGGCCTGGGACCAGGGCATCAACTTCATCGACACGGCGGACGTGTACAACGCCGGGCGCTCGGAAGAGCTGGTCGGCGAAGGCATCGCCCGCAACCGGCACGACTGGGTCCTCGCGACCAAGGTCGGCTACGGCCCGGTGGACGGCGTGCCGAACCGCAGCGGCCTGTCGCGCAAGCACATCTTCAACGCCGTCGAGGCCAGCCTGACCCGCCTCGGCACTGACTACATCGATATCTACTACCTGCACCGCGAAGACCATGCCACGCCGCTGGACATCACCGTCACGGCCATCGGCGAGCTGCTGCGCCAGGGCAAGATCCGCCATTGGGGCGTGTCCAACTTCCGCGGCTGGCGCATCGCCGAGATCTGCAACCTGGCCGAACGCCTCGGCGTGCCCAAGCCGGTGGTCAGCCAGCCGCTGTACAACATCGTCAACCGTCAGGTGGAAACCGAACAACTGACTGCCGCCGCGTATCACGGTCTCGGCGTGGTGCCGTTCAGCCCGCTGGCCCGGGGCGTGCTCAGCGGCAAGTACGCGCCCAACGCCGAACCGGAAGCCGGCAGCCGTGCAGCACGCCAGGACAAGCGCATCCTCGAAGTGGAATGGCGCGCCGAATCCCTGGCCATCGCCCAGAAGATCCACGCCTACACCGAGGCCAAGGGGGTCGGCATGGTGGAGTTCGCCATCGCCTGGGTGCTGAACAACCAGGCGGTCAGCTCGGCCATCGTCGGCCCGCGCACCGAGGCGCAGTGGGATACCTACGGCGGCGCGCTGGAAGTGAAGATCAGCGCCGAGGACGAGGCCTTCATCGACTCGCTGGTGACCCCGGGCCACGCCTCGACCCACGGCTTCAACGATGTCGCGCACTTCGTCAGTGGACGTTCGCCACGCTGACTTCAGTGCCGAGCAGGTGGCTGATGGCAGCCTTGAGCTTCATCGGCCGCACCGGCTTGTGCATCAGGGTGTGGCCCAGTTCACGTACCTGCTGTTTCAACTCATTGCTGTAGTTGGCGGTGATCATCAAGGCCGGCAGCGGTAAAACCCGCCGTGCGTTGATTGCCGCTACCGCCTCCAGGCCATTGCGGTCGTGGTCCAGGTGGTAATCGACAATCAACAGCCCCGGCTCGTCCGCCGCCAGTTGCCCGGCCAGATCCTCTTCGTTCAATGCGGTACTGACGTGGCAGCCCCATTGCTCCAGCAAGGTGCGCATCCCCGCACAAATTGCCGCGTCGTTGTCCAGCACCCAGATCCGCGCGCCTTCCAACCGTTCCAGCAAAGGCAACGGCTCTGGCAGTGCCGCCTGTGGCCGGGGCGCCTGGTGGCTCAGCGGCACCTCGATGGCGAATACCGAGCCCTTGCCCGGAGTCGAGCGCAACTGGATGCGGTGGCCGAGGATCCCGGCGATCTTCTCGACGATGGCCAGGCCCAGGCCCAGCCCGCGGTCCTGGTCGGGACGCTGGGAGTCGCCGCGCTTGAACTCCTGGAAAATTTCCTCGCGCTTGTCGGCGGCAATGCCAATGCCGGTGTCCCAGACCTCGATCCACACCCTCCCCCCGCGCCGCCGGCAGCCCAACAGCAGGCGGCCTTGTGGCGTGTAGCGGATGGCATTGCTCAGCAGGTTGCGCAGGATCCGCGCCAGCAACTGGATGTCACTGCGCACCCGCAGGCTGCTGGGCACATAGTGCAGGCGCAGGCCTTCGCTGGCCGCGGTGGCGGCGTATTCGGCGGCGAGGTTGTCCAGCAGGTCGCTGACGGCAAAGGGGGCGACATCGGCCTTGATCACCCCGGCATCCAGCTTGGAAATATCGACCAGGGTACCCAGCAGGCTTTCCACATCGTCGAGGGCATTGCTGACATTGCGCACCAGCGCCGGGCTGCCGCTCTGCTCCTGCAGCGCGCTGGTGAACAGCCGCGCGGCGTTCAGCGGTTGCAAAAGGTCATGACTGACCGCAGCGAGGAACTTGGTCTTCGACAGGTTGGCCTGTTCCGCCTCCAGTTTGGCATCGCGCAGGCGCGATTCGGCCCGGCGCCGCTCGTCGATCTCGCGCAGCAACTGCTGGTTGAGCTGGGTCAGCTCGGTGGTGCGCTCGCGCACCCGCAATTCCAGGTGCTGGTAGGCCTGGTGCAGCGCCTCGGCGGTGCGGCGGCGCTCGGTGATGTCGCGGATCAGCACGAAGATGCCCACCACCTCGCCGTTGGGCAGGCGATTGGGCACGTAAGAGCGCAGCATGTAGCGCTCCTGTCCGTGGGCATTGGTCTCGGCGAACTCGAAGGTCACGTTCTCCCCGGCCAGGGCCTGGGCGATATAGGTTTCCAGACGCCGGTAATGCTCGGCGCTGTGCACGTCGCGCAGGCGCTGGCCGAGCATCGCCCCGTGGGGCCAGCAGTACCACTGCTCGTAGACCTTGTTGGTGAATTCGTAGACCAGGTCGGCATTCAGGTAGGCGATCAGCGCCGGCACCTGGTCGGTGATCAGGCGAATCCAGCGCTCACTTTCACTGAGGGCCTCGGCGTGCTGGTAGCGCTCGGTGATGTCGGTGAAGGTGTTGACGAAGCCGCCGGTGGGCAGCGGATGGGTACGGATCTCCAGCATGCGCCCGTCGTACAGGCGCTGTTCCAGTTCCTGCAGGGGACGGCCATTGCCGTCACGGCTGGCGGGGGTCAGCAAGGCCAGTTCACTGTCACCGATGACATCGGCGAACTGCCGGTGTGCGGCAATCGGCGCCAGGCCGCTGAGTTCGAGGAAGCGCCGGTTCCACAGCTCCAATACGCCATCGGCGTTGACCATGGCCACGCCCTGGGACAGGTTGTCGACGGCCCGCTGCAACAAATGGGATTTCTGCGCCACCGCCTGCTCGCGGCGCTGGGTTTCACTGTGCTTGACCTCGGTGATGTCGGTCAGCAACACCACGCGCCCGCCACCCTGGGTCGGGCGTTCGCTGACCTGCAACCAGCGCCCGTCGCGCAAGCGGTAGAGCAGGTTTTCCTCGCTGGTATTGCGCGGCTCCTCGGTGAACAGCCCGGTGCGCAACATCAGTCGGCGCACTTCCGACAGGTGCATGCCGCTGATGATGCGGATGCGGCTGTTGGCCCACAGCGCCTTGAAGCGCTGGTTGAACAAGACGATGCGCAGGTCCGGGTCGAACAGGACGAAGGCGTCGGAAATGCTCTCGATGGCATCCACCAGGTACTGGTGAGCGGTTTCCGCACGCTGACGGGCGTCGCTGAGCAAGTGGTTGCTGGCCTTGAGCTCGGCCATGGCCTGGTTCAGCGCGTCGGTACGCTCGCGCACCTGCTCGGCCAGGGTCACCGAATGCTGGAAGGCCGCGTAGGAGTCATCGGGGCGTGCCGCGCCGGACTCCAGGCGTTCGATCAGCGCCGCGTTGATCCGGCTCAGTTTGTGGTTTTCATGGCGCAGGCGCTCGATCAGCGCCTGGGCTTCAGTCGAATCGGCGGGCACGGGAGCGGCCGATGGCAACGCCGGTGAAGGTCTGGTTGATGTGCATGCCATTGAACTGTTCTCCGTAGGAGTTGAAACCCACCACCGCGTGCTGACGCAGGATCGCCTCGACCTGGCCCTTCTGCGGCCGGTCCTCCAGTTCCAGGCGACGCAGGAAGCAGTCGCAGCCGATGGTCAGGACCAGTTGGCCGAGGCGTTGGCAAAGGCCGTCGAACAGCGCTTCGAGGTTCGGCACCAGCGGCCCCGGGTGCATGGCGGTGAGGACGATGCCGTTCTCCACCGCGCAGTAGAAGCTCAGGCTGAGGTCGTCGTGGACCTGCTGGATCGCCCGCACGTAGTAGCGCTCGTTGATGCGCACCGCCAGCGGGTGGGCGGCGAAGGTGCGCTGGTCGATCTCGGCCACCGGCACGCCGATCAGGTGGGCGTACTCCAGGGCGGCGGGCTCGGCGTTGAGTTCGTAGACCCGGCGCAGGGTGCGGTCGGCGCGGGTCACCACCAGTTTTTCCTGGCGTGGCTGGATGTGGTGGGTGGTGAACACCTCGAAATCCAGCCAGGTATTGACCAGCAGCACCACCGCGGCGCTGCTGTGGAAGGCGCCGTCGTAGTAGACGTGGGTGTGGTGCAGGTAGTTGTCATCGCCAGCCGATCCGCCGAAATGCGGGATGTCGCCCAAGGCAGCGTTGAGCGCAGCAAGGAGCATTTCTTCGCGGCTGGACAGGCCGTCGAGCAGGGTCAGGGCGAAGCTGTGGCCCTTGATCGGCGCCAGGGTATTGCCACGACAGTCGTTGATCAGGCGTTCGACGCAGCGCTGGGCGTCGATCAGGCTGAAATCGTGGATCGGCGCGATCAGTTCGCCGGCGATGGAAAATTGCCGGTGGTCGAAGCCCAAGGCGGTGATGCAGCCGCGGCCGTAGCCTTCCGGGGTGATTTCCCCGGCGCTGGTGCAGCCGGCCAGGCGGATGCCGCCGAAGCTTTGTTGCAGGGCCTCGGCCAGGGCCGGCAGGTCGTATTCGGCGGAACAGAAGAACAGCACGAAGCCCAGGTGCGGGTGCATCAGTTGCCGGGCGAGGTCCTGGGCGGCCTCCTCGGCGATGATGGCTCGGGATACGGCACTGCGGACGCCTTCGGCGTTGGACTGCGGCATTGCAGCCTCCAGCGTGTGATGGGGATGGATGGCGGCAGTTTAGGGGGCGTCGGGAGGGGGCCGAATGCTACTTGGGTAGTGGGTGGGGGTGGTATTGGTTGTAGATGGAGACTCTGTGGTGAAGCTGATGGCCTCATCGTTGCATGGCTATCTACACATCTCTAATGCCTTTGCCTCGGTAGCCAGTCGATAGCTTCATTTGCAAACGCGACGAGTTCCTGAGGACTGTACTGCTCCTGTGTGTCTGCCATGGCTAACAGGATGTATGGCCCCGACAGCAGCGCTGAAGCAGTCACCGGTTGGGAGCGTTTCATCTGGCGGCCAGACAGCCGGACCAGGGATGTCTTGGTTTGCTCGGCAAACTCACCCTCGGCACGCATCAATCGCCAAGCCACTGCACAGGCCTGGCTTGCGACAAGCAGTCGCTTGAACACGGCCAGCTTTCGAACTGTTGTCCGCCTTCCTTGAGCAGTTTGAAGTAGGACTCGATTCGCCACCGCCAGTAGTACCAAAGCGCAATCTGCTCAGCGCTTGATTAGTCTCTGTACGAAATGCATCCGAGCTCGCCCATGCTGCGTTGAAAACGGGCTCGGAATGCTCATTTACTCCAGTAAACTCCGCTTCCTCACCCGTTTTCGCCTTGCCTGGCCTTCGCTCGAATACATTTCGTACAGAGCCTGGTCGAGCATCGAGCCCGGTCATTTCGAATCCATACGGTTCTTTTATAGACCAAGAGGGGAGTTGTGTAGATACCTATGCAGCGATGAGGCCCCCAAGAGCAACACAAATCAGAAGATATGCCGCCATTGCCCCAGGAACAGCCAGTCCACCCACACCACCTGGTGTACCAGCACGATCAGCCAGAACACCAGTTGGTAGGACAGCTTGCGTGTCTTGTGCCGCCACACCTGCTGCGCCACCAGCGCACCCGGCCAGCCACCGAGCAACTCGGTGGCATGTAGCAGCTTCTCCGGCGTACGCCGCCCCTGTCCCAAGGCCTGGTGCTTGTCGTGCCAGTACAACCCGGCACACACC
The DNA here is from genome assembly GCF_059379395.1 of Pseudomonas sp. Con_6. Taxonomy (NCBI): domain Bacteria; kingdom Pseudomonadati; phylum Pseudomonadota; class Gammaproteobacteria; order Pseudomonadales; family Pseudomonadaceae; genus Pseudomonas; species Pseudomonas sp. Con_6. The sequence goes on from NZ_CM182011.1 coordinate 3,788,419, forward strand.
AGGCTCAGCACGCCATAGGCCAGCGCAGGCAGCCAGAACTGCCCGACAAAGCCCACCTTCAGCGCCCCGCCCAACGGCAGCAGGCACAGCGCCAGGAACGCCAGCAGCTTGAGACGCGGATACCTCATCAGCCTTGGGCCACCGACCAGTCGACCCAGCCGAACAGCCAGGTGGCGATGATCAGCAGGCCAAAGCCGATGCGGTACCAGGCGAACACGGCATAGCTGTGACTGGCGATGAACTTGAGCAGGCCACGTACGGCAATCATGGCGAAGATGAACGAGACCACGAAGCCGATGGCGAAGACCATGAAGTCGTCCGGCTGGAACAGGTGCCGGTACTTGTAGCCCGAGTACACGGCGGCCCCGACCATGGTCGGCATGGCCAGGAAGAACGAGAACTCGGTGGCGGCCTTGCGCGACAGGCCGAACAACAGGCCACCGATGATGGTCGAGCCAGAGCGCGAAGTCCCCGGAATCATGGCCAGGCACTGGGCGCAACCGATCTTCAGGGCATCGGTCCAGCGCATCTCGTCCACTTCCTCGACGCGGATCACGTGCTGGCGACGTTCGGCCCAGAGCATGATCACCCCGCCCACCACCAGGGCAACGGCCACGGTGATCGGGTTGAACAGGTATTCATGGATCAGGTCGGCGAAGGCCACCCCCAGCACAACGGCCGGGAAGAAGGCGATCATCAGGTTGACGGTAAAACGCTGTGCCTGGCGCTGGCGTGGCAGCCCTACCACCACGTCGATGATCTTGCGGCGGAATTCCCACACCACCGCCAGGATCGCACCGAGCTGGATGATGATGTTGAAGGCCATGGCCCGCTCACCGCCGAAATTGATCAGGTCGGCCACGACGATCTGGTGACCGGTACTGGAAATCGGCAAAAACTCTGTCAGACCCTCGACGATGCCGAGAATCACTGCCTGCATGGCGGTCCAAAAATCCATCATTCCCCCGTGAAGCGATGCTCGCGGCATGCTCCGTTGTCGTTTTGATTACGTGGTTCAAAGCCCAGGCACACTGCGCGTGGCGATCGCAAAAAAGCCGGCGTGCCCTTCAGGTTGGCGCAAGAAGGCCGAAATCCTATCAGAGCCGTTGGCCAAACGCTGCCGTGGAGATGTAATGGAACCGCCGAATCAACCACTTAGGCTTTGGTCGAGTAGGTTGGCGCAGCAAAGCGTGCTTGGATGCTCGTGACAATAACAAGAACTCGAGGCCACCTTCATGAAGACTTTACGAAGTATGTCCATCAGCCGGCGCCTGTGGCTCATCCTGGTCCTGGCCGTGGCGATGCTGCTGACCCTCGGGTTGCTCATGCTCAACCAGATCCACGGCGACCTGTACAAGGCCAAGGCCCAGAAGACCCGCCACGTGGTGGAAACCGCCGCCGGCGTGCTGGCCTATTACCAAGGGCTCGAAGCCAGTGGCAGCCTGACCCGCGAAGCCGCGCAACAGCAGGCCATCGCTGCCGTTCGCGGACTGCGCTACGCCAGCAACGATTACTTCTGGATCAACGACCTGGGGCCGAAGATGGTCATGCACCCGGCCAATCCCAAGCTCGAAGGCCAGGACCTCAGCGCCATCCGCGATCCTGACGGTTTTGCCCTGTTCAATGAAATGGTCACGCTGGCCAAGGCCAAGGGCGCGGGCCACATCGACTACCGCTGGCCCAAGCCGGGCGCCAGCGAACCCGTGGCGAAAACCTCCTATATCCAGCTGTTCCAGCCTTGGGGCTGGATCATCGGCTCAGGCGTGTACATCGACGACATGCAGGTCGAGTTCTACCGGCAACTGCGCGACGCCTCGCTGCTCGGTGCCGGCATCGCGGTAATCCTTGCCCTGCTGGTGATCATGATCGGGCGCAGCATCGTCCTGCCACTGCGCGAAGCCGAGGATGCCATGGCCACCATCGCCAGCGGCGAAGCCGACCTGACCCGGCGCCTGGACACTCACGGCAACGACGAGATCACCCGCCTCGGCCAGCATTTCAACCGCTTCACCGGGCAATTGCAGCAGGTGGTCCTGCGCCTGCGCGATGCTGCCCATGAACTGCATGGCTCCGCCGGTTCCGTCGGTAGCAGTGCCGAGCAGGCGCAACAGCGTAGCGAACAGCAGTCGCAACAGATGGAACAGGTGGCCACAGCGATCAACGAGGTGACCTACGCCGTGCAGGACGTGGCCAAGAACGCCGAACACGCCTCCAGCGAGATGAGCCAGGCCCAGGACTGCGCCCTGCAGGGCCAGCAGAGCATCCATGGCAGCCTGCGCAAGATCGACGAGCTGTCCTCGACCATCGATGAAGCGGTCGCGGTGATCCAGGCCCTGGCCAGCCAGAGCACGCGGATCGGCAGCGTGCTGGAGGTGATCCGGGCGATCGCCGAGCAGACCAACCTCCTTGCCCTCAACGCCGCCATCGAGGCGGCCCGGGCCGGGGAACAGGGCCGCGGCTTCGCCGTGGTCGCCGACGAGGTGCGGCTGCTGGCCCAGCGTACCCAGCAGTCCACGGCCGAAATCCAGGCGATGATCGAACACCTGCAGGGCCAGTCGGAGGCCGCGGTCAAGGCCATCGACGCCAGCAGCCAGGCCTCGCGGGAGACTGTCGAGCAGGCCAGCGAAGCCGGGGCCAGCCTGGATGCCATCAGCCAGGCACTGCACAACCTGACCACCCTCAACGCCTCGATCGCCAGCGCCACCTCGCAGCAGGCCGATGCAGTGGAAGCGATCAACCGCAATGTGGTGGAAACCGCCGACCTGTCGCGGCAGACCGCCGCCGCGGCGCAGCAGTCGAGCAGTTCCGGGCAGGCGCTCGGTCGCTTGAGTGCATCGCTGGAGCAGGTGCTGGGGCAATTCCGGGTGTAAAAAACACTGCCGATATCCGTGGGATATCGGCAGTTCCAGGTGCAGCGCAGGTAAACGGACTACCTCAACGGAAGTTGCACTGGGCTCTCTCGGCGTCCTGCTGGCTGACACCGTTCGGGCGGATCGACTCGATGTTCCACTCAGGCTTGTCGCGGTACAGCTTCATCAGGCAGATGGTCTGGCGCCGCATCGAGTCGTCTTTCACGCCCCAGTACTCGGCACCGCGCGGGTCCGCGGCCAGCGCCTTCTGCTTGATCTCGGCCATCATCTTCTCGGTCTGTTCAGGACCGATCTTGCGACCGCAATCGGTCGGGACCACCTCAAGCGACATGATGCTCTTGTCGCCATATTCAGCGAACTTGCGTGGCACCCAGCGGACCGAACTGACGTACTCCGAGCATTGTGCCGAGCCGTTCGGGCCCCAGCCGCCGGACATCTTCTCGTCGGTCAGGGCCGTGTTGCACTTGTCCTGGAGCGATTGCTCATGGGACACGTACTTGCGGATCGGCTCAAGGTTGAATTGCTCCTTGTACTTGACGGCGATCTTGTTGCCCTTGCCATCGTCGTCCACCAGGGTCAGGTGACAGACGTACTGGCGTCGCAGCGTATCAGTGCGATCGCCCCATTTGCCCACACCACCCGGCAACGACTTGGCCTTGGCTTCCAGTTCGGCGAAGGCGGCAGCGGTCTGGTCCGGGCCAATTTCGCGACCGCAGGCCGTCGGGGTTGCCGACAGCGAGTCGACATGACGCTTCAGGTAGTCGTCCCAGCGGTTGATCCAGGTAACGTTTTCAAAGTAGCGCGAGCACTGTTTCGGATCTGACCCGGTGCCCCAGCCGCCAGCGATCAGTTGCGTGGCGGCGGTGCCGGCAGCAGGTTCTGTGACCGGCGCCGGAGTGGGTGCTGTATCGCAGGAGAATTTCGCTACGTCGTTCTTGTTGGCCGGGTAAGTGACCTTGATGACGGGCACATCGATGCCGGTTTCTGCCGCGTACTCGGCCCGGTTTTTCTCCGCGTCTACGCGATTGGATTCATCAGAATAGTAGAACGCCAGGATGGGTGGGATCTTGCCCTCGCTGGGGTTGGTAAAGCGCACCTCGGTGTAGGAGTTGAAGGCCGTGTCCTGGTTGGGAACGTCCTGCATCGCCCGCCGCGCCTCAAGGAAGCCCTTGAAGGCCGCGGTGCTCTTGGCGGCGTCCATGGTGCGCATGTCGAAGGTACAGCTTTTGCCGCCGATCAGTTCGGTTTGCGTGTACATGTGGGGCAGGAAGTAGCGATCGACCCAGTTCGCACCGGTTATGCCCGCGTCTGCACAGTTGGTTTCCACCTCGGGCGTCTTGCGGTTATCGCCACAGCCCTGGTCATTGCGCTCGTCGGCCCATATGTCGACCGGGGCGGCGCAGGCCACGTAGGAGACGGGCTGCCCTGGCGGTACCAGGTCGACCGGCATCACGAAGAAGCCGTTGCCGTATTTGCGCCAATCGTCCTTGAAGACGACGGGATCCTTGTAAGGGATGTCCTTGCGCAGGTAGGTCGCCGAGGAGTTGCCGGAAATCTCCGACTTGGGCGCCGTGTGGTACACACGTTCGGAACCTTCCGGCAACCCCTTGCGCTCCGGTCGTTCGGTGCCACGGGCAATCAACCCGGAGCAGTTGGAGGCGGGTAACGCCTGGCCATCGGCCCCCGTACACTCGTCCACGGTGTTGTTGTACAAGGATTCGACCACCTGCAAGGTGTCCTCGCAGGTCGCCGCGTTCGCCTGCATCGCCTGGGTCAACAACGGTAGTGCCAACAGCAGCGCCAGCTTATCGATGGGCTTGTTCATCATCTGTCTCCCGCAATCGTCGAGATAGTTCGCAATTCGACGTGACAACGACTGGTCAGCCACAACGCGATGCCGCAAAAACAATCTGCCGTGAAAGTCGAACCGCTGAAACTGGCAAAAATGTCAGGTGGTGCCGAATCCCGACTGAAAGCAGCCGGGTTCATCCGCAACCGAGGCCGGTGACACGGGCGCAACACGCCCACCCAGCCCGTGGCTGTGGTGGGTGTGTCGAAACAGCGAGTGGGCGATCTCAGGAGAACGGCGGATTGCACATCGATGGCAGGCGCATCGAGGCCTCGTGATCGACGTAGCGCCGTCTCGGCTCCAGGTTCCACACCTGTTTTTCCCGAGCCTGGACCAGGTGACAGGTCATTTGCCGGCGCATCGATCCATAGTTCTTGGCGTACTGGCCCCATTGCCAGTCCTGGCTGAACTTGCCGTACAACTCTGCATACATGGCGTCACTCTGATCCGGTCCGATCTTGCGCCCGCATTCGGTCGGGGTGATCGACAACGACCACACCGCCCCCACGCCGGATTCCTGGCGCTGTATCCACCGGGCACTGGCGATGTACTGGCTACAGTTCCCCGCAGCCGCCTGCGCCGCAGTGGCCGCCGCCGCAGCCTGGGCCGCCTGGGCCCCGGCCACCAGTGCGACCTGAGCCGCCTGCACGGCCTGGGAGGCCTGGCCGGACTGGCCTGCGGCTTGCGCCGCCTGGGCAGCCTGCGCAGCACTCTGGGCCGCGGTCTGGGCCATCTGCGCGGCCTGGGCGGCTTGCACCGCTTGTGCAGCCTGAGACGCCAGGTCGTAGCCGGAGCCCGAGGGCGCCGGCTGACCGTTGTACTGGGCCGCCTGGGTTGCCTGGACCATCTGCGCAACCTGGGCCGAAGCCTGCGCGGCCTGGGCGGCCTGGGCGGCGGCCTGGGCGGCTTGCGTGGCCTGTGTGGTGGCCTGCGCCGCCGTGGGGATCGGGGTGGTGGTGGTGCTGAAACCAGTGCTCGATGTCTTGCCGGCGGAACAGAAGCCCGGTGTGGAACCGCTCACCGGCGGCGGCATCTGGGTCGGCTCGCAGGCAAAGCTGGCGACATCGCCCGGATAGCGGGGAAAGGTCATGTTGATGACCGGGCGATACAGCCCGGTCTTCATGTAGTAGTCGCGCTGGTTGGCCAGGGCCTCGGCCTTGCCCAGCGCGTTGTAACTGAAAAAGGCCAGCACCGGCGTGATTCCTGGTGCGGGATCGGACAGGCGCACTTCGTTCTGCATCATGAATTCCCGGTTGCCGACCAGACGCCGCGCATCCATGAACGTCTTGAACGCCGTGGCACGCCCCGCCTTGCCCCGAGTCCTGGCCAGGTCGAACCCGCACTGGCGCTGGTAGGTCACGCCGGTACTCGCACCGTTGGGGTTCAGGTTGGCATTGAACTGCGTGAGCCACGCCGCGCCTGTGGTGACCCCGGAATCCTGGCAGAACCGCTCGACTTGCGGCGTCAGGGTGTTGTCGCCACAGCCACGATCGGCCCGCGTGTCGGTCCAGCCATCGCCAACGAACGCGCATTGCAAATGCACCGGGGTCTGGTTGGCGCACAGGTGCGCCTTGGGCGTGACGAAAAAACCATTGTTGTAGCCCAGCGGCGGATCATCGAAGTTGATGTCCTTGCGTATGTAGGATGCTGCGAAGCTGCCCTGCTTTTTTGCGTTGGGGCTGAGTTCCCAGACGTTATAGCTCTGGCCCTGGGCCGGATTGGCGCGGCGCGTGCCGCGCAGGAGCACACCGGCACAATCGGCAGCCAGCTCGCCGTCGGGGCAGACATCCACGGTCTTGTTGTACAACTGCTGGACCAATTGCAGGGTCGCTTCGCAGGTCTCCGCGCTGGCCATCGACCATGGCAGCAGGGGCGCGAGCATGAGGATCAGGATTCGTTCGGTCGGCGCACGCATCGCAGGCGTCTCCTGGATGTAGGATTCGAGGCCGAGGGCGCTGCGGCAACGACCGAGCGCACCTCGATCCTCGAAGGGGCTCAACCCCGGTTACCAAGGGTTGTTGCACTTCTGTTTGAGGGACTCCTCATGGCTCACGTCGGAGCGCTCGGGTTCAAGGTTGAACTCGGCCTTGTTGCGCACCACGTTCTTGCCGTCTACCAGGGTGAGATGGCAAACCAGCTGGCGCCGCATGGACTTGCTGTTGCCCCAGTGCTTCTCGCCATCGGGCTGTGCCTTGGCCTTGCGTTCCAGCTCCGCGTACATCTTGTCGGTCTGGTCTTCGCCAATCTGCCGGCCGCAGTCGGTTGGCACTACTTGCGCGGTCATCATGTCCCTTTTGAAGCCGGGATCGTAGCGCTTGATCCAGGTCACCGACTTGATGTATTGGCTGCACTGCCTGGAACCACCCGGACCGTAGCCGCCGGCCGAGACAGCGTTGTCGGACGCGGCATTACAGGCGAATGTCGCCTTGCCCCCCGGACGAGCCGGGAAACTGATCTCGATCACCGGGCGATGCTTGCCGGTATCGCTGAGGTATTCGGCCTGGTTCTTCAGGGCGTCGTTACAGCTGTCCGGTTTGTGCTTCGCGTTGCAGAAGAACGCCAGCACCGGTTGTACCTCGGGTTTCTTGGGATGGTAGAAACGGAACTCCGTCTGGGTCTGGAACGCCGTATCGCTGCCTTCGATGGAGCGCCGGGCAGTGACGAAATCCTTGAAAGCCTGGGTGCGGCCGTCACCCCGCATGTTGAACATGCACTGCGACTCGTTGCGCAGGCGGCCCTGTGTCGCGCTATTGGTCGGGAAGGGATCGAACTGGGTGGCTTTCCAGTTGCTGCCGTTGACACCCTCTTCCTGACAGGACCTCTCGGTCTTCTTGGTGTTGCTGTCGTCGCCACAGCCGCGGTCCGAGCGGAAGTCGGTCCAGGCGTCCAGCGCGGCCATGCAGGCAATGTGGGATTTGGGCTCGCCCGCCGGCGTGAGGTCGACCGGATACAGGATGTAGCCATCCTTGGTGCGCACGCCGGGAGATGCGTAGTTGATATCTTCACGCATGTACGACGCAGCAGTTGTTCCCAGCTTCTGCGCCGTCGGGCTCGGTTCCCATACGCGGAAGTCACCGGCTTTTCCCGGAGGGTCGTTGCGCTCAGGGCGAGTGGTGCCGCGCAGCCAGATACCCGAGCAATCGGAGCCCGGATCGCCTCCTGCACATTCCATGGTCGTGTTGTGGTAGAGCTGCCGGACCACCGCCAGGGTAGCAGCGCAATCTTCGGCCTGCGCCAACGCCACCGGCATCATCAAGGGCAACAGCAATAAAGGAACGAACGTATGTCGCCGTGTCATCGTCGTGTCTCCTGAGGCTGTGGGAGGTGCACCCAGCGGTGCTTCGACGCAACAACGGCTTGCCAGTCACTGCTCAACGTCGCTCCGACAATCTGCCACTGCGTGGCAGAAGGCGAAACTGACAAAAATATCAGGTCGGGCCGATACGCCTGCTGCCAGCGAATGTGCCAACGGGTACAATCTCGCCCCCTTCTCATCCCGGTAACAAAGGAACGTCGATGTCCGGCCTCGAATGGCTCGCCGTGCTTCTCAGCGCCCTCTCCGTCTGGCTCACCGTCAAGCAGAACCTCTGGTGCTGGCCGGTCGGCCTGGTCGGCGTGGTGCTGCTCGGCTGGCTGTTCCGTGACACCCACCTGTATTCGCAGATGGCCCTGCAAGGCGTCTACGCCGTGCTGCAGGTCTATGGCTGGTGGCAATGGACGCGCCCGGACGATACGCGCGAGGCGCGCCGGGTCAGCCTGCTGGCCCCGGCCCAGGTCAGCGCCGCGCTGCTGGCTGGCCTGCTGATCAGCGTCGCCCTGGGTGCGGCGATGAGCACCTGGACCGACGGCGAACAGCCCTGGCTGGATGCGGCGATCACCGGCTTCAGCCTTGTAGCGCAGTGGTGGATGGCGCAGAAGCGCGTGCAATGCTGGATCCTGTGGATCGTCATCGACGTGGTCTGCGTCGGCCTGTTCCTCTGGCAGGGCCTGTACCTGACCGCTGGCCTGTACGCCCTGTTCACTCTGCTGGCGATCCAGGGCCTGCGCGAATGGCGGCGTGACCCGGCACTGGTCGACGCATGAAAGTCCTGGTACTGGCAGGCCCGGAATCGAGCGGCAAGAGCTGGCTAAGCGCGGAGATCCAGGCGCACTTCGGCGGCGAGTTGGTAGGCGAATATGTGCGCGACTTCATCGACGAACAGCAGCGCGACACCTGCTACGCCGATATCCCGACCATCGCCCGCGGCCAACTGGCCCGTGAAGACGCCGCACGCCTGCGCCGTCCGCCGCTGCTGATCCTCGACACTCACCTGCTGAGCAACATCCTCTGGAGCCGGACCCTGTTCGACGATTGCCCGGACTGGCTGGAACCAGCGCTGCTGGCGCGACGCTACGACCTGCACCTGCTGCTCAGTCCGCAAGGTGTGCCCTGGATCGGTGACGGCCAGCGCTGCCAGCCGGATCTGGCGCAGCGCCAGGTGTTCTTCGACGCCAGCCATGACTGGTTGCAGCGCCATGGCCAGCCCGTGCAGATCATCAGCGGCGACTGGGTAGCCCGCCGTGCCGCGGTGCTGGCGGCGGTACAGCGGTTGCTGGATGGCAAACCGGCGGATTGCGCCACAGAGTGTTAATCGGCTGAAACACTCCGAACCGCCTGAGCCCCCGATACAGAGCCTCCCTCACGCTACCCGCCGCGACTGTTACACCGCTGAAACAACAGGCGCGCCATCCCTGCTGGCAGGCTTTGCGCCGCTGTTTCCGGCCTTCCTCACGCCGGGCTGTATCAGCCCGTTTACAGTCAACGCGACGAATTTCCGTCACATTCGCGCAAGCCTTTGAATTCACGCAATAAATAAAAAGCGGCACAGCTTCTGCTCTCTCTCTCGCAACGCTGAACAGGCCCAGCGATCAGAAGAAGGAAGCGCCGCCGTGCTGACTCACAACAAACGCCTGCTTCACCTCATGCTCGCCGGATGCGCCCTTGGCGCCTCCTTCCTCGCCGTCCAGGCCCAGGCTGCGGGCAATGGCGTGATTGTCCTGGACCGCGATGTCAGGACCCGCCCAGCCATCCGTGCCGATCGTCCTGACCCCGATCCGACCACTGTCAACACCAACGCCTCGGCACGCATCGATGCCCAGACCAGCAACGAACTGAGCGACGGCGACTTCGCCCGCATCGCCAGCGGTGCCACCATCGTCAACCGGGTAATGGCGCCAGACGCCAACGGTGTGCGCGGGATGAACAACGTACCGGGCACCCTCCCCGGGATGAACAACCTCGGTGGATCGAGCGGTGCCGGTGCAGGTGCAGGTGCCGGCATCTCCAATCGGGTCGGATCGGCCATCAGCAACGGCCTGGCCCCCCTGCAGATGCTGACCGGGGGCGCGAAATAAGATGAAAACCAGCCTGCTCTGCCTCGCCCTGTTCTGCAGTAACGCCGCCCTCGCCGCCTCACCGGTCCAGGACAACGCCAATATTGACAGCAGCGTCGCCGGCTACAAGGGCAACGTGTCGATCAACCAGGCTGCCGGCGACCAGCAACAACAGGCCAACGTGCGAGCCATCGCCATCGGCCACGATGCCCAGGCGACCACCAGCATCCAGCAGAGCATCGATACCGCGTCCAGCAGGGCCCGGGACTCCAGCGCCAGCATCTCTGGCAACGCATTCAGCAACGGCAGCGGGGTACTGGGCATCAACCAGTCCGCCGGGGCCGGCACGCAGCAAGGCAACGCGGTGCGCATCACCATCAGCGCGGTACCGCAAAGCATCGATGACAGCGTCCTGTTCCAGCAGAACGTGGCGCTGTCCAACAGCTCCGATCCAACGAACCACGCTCCCGGCAGTCGCCAGGTCAACACGAGTGACCAGGCATTCACCGGCAGCCGCGGCGTGGTCCAGTTGAATCAGAGTGCCGGGGTGGGCAACCGAATGGCCAACACCCTGAGCATACGGGTCGCTGACTGACCCGAAACGGCAACACAACACTTAACCTAAAAAAGATAATGCGGAGAAACACCATGAAACCAACAATGGCACTCAAGCCTCTGGTATTCGCACTCGCAGCGGTCATGGCAGTTGCTGCACACGCGGGCGGTCGCGACGACAACCATGGCGGTCATAACGGCGGCCACAACGGTGGTCAAAACAACACCGATTCGCTCCTTCTCCAACTGCTGGTCACCGCCGGCTCCGCCGCCACGGTGATGGACATGCAGTCCAACAGCGGCAACGTGGTGAAAAACGAAGGTACCCGTAACACCGCCAAGATGGACAGCTCGGCCAATGGCTCGCAGGGCAACCTGGGCGCCAACACCGCGGCCGGTGACGGTAACCAACAAGACAACGTGGCCTCCATCGCTACCGCCGATGAAAACTTCATCTTCGGCACCGCAGTGGCCGCAGCGTCCTCGACCCAGAGCAACGTGAACAATACCGTTCACAACTACTCGACCCAAAACAACGCAACCCTCAACAACTCCGGCAATGGCAGCTCGGGCAACATCGGCATCAACGTCACCGCCGGCGACTTCAACCAACAGAAAAACAACCTCGCCATCGCCGTGTCCGGCGGTCGCGTTGCTGGCGCCAACTCCGCGGCCAACCAAGGGGTTACTGGCCTGAAAGTCACCAACAGCGCCGATGCTACCTATGACACCAAAACCCTGTACTCCGGTTTCGCTGCCTGGGGCTCTTACGAGGGTGATGGCACTGGCTACGTGGAAAGCAAATCCAACAGTGGCGGTCATGGCGGCTATGGCAACGATGATCGTGGCGGTCACGGCCAAACCCAGAAAGATCCTCTGAAGTTCCACGAGGAAGGCGACTTCGCGCTGTACGGCATCGCCTCGTATCAAGTACTGGTGAAAACCGGTTGGGTGAACCCAGTGGTCAACAACGCTTCGCTGACCAACTCGCTGAACGGCGTTTCGGGCAACATCGGCGCCAACGTGTCGGCCGGCAACGGCAACCAGCAAAACAACTCGCTGTCCATCGCTTCGGGCTGCCGTGCCTGCAGCGGTATGTAACAGCCTCGATCGGGGCCCTTCGGGGCCCCTTTCCTTTGAATTCACAGGAGGGGGAAGAAGATGCGCGCGATCCTGCTCTCGCTGCTGGTGGTCGTCGGCGCACAGACCGGCGAAGCCGCCGCCGCACAGATGGCGGTCGCCGCCCTGCCGGGCGGCACGGTGATCTACAAGCCGGTCCAGAGCATCCGCGAACGCCGCTTCGCCAACCTGGTGCAACAGAAGACCGACTTCAGCTGCGGCGCCGCCGCCCTCGGCACCATCCTCAAGCAAGCCTACTGGCTGGACGTTGACGAGTCGCACATCATCGAAGGCATGCTCGCCAACGCCGACGAACAGACCGTCCGGGTCCAGGGCTTCTCCATGCTCGACATGAAACGCTACGTGGAAAGCCTGGGCATGCGTGCCCGTGGCTACAAGATTCCCCCGGAGAGCCTGTCCAGCGTGAGCATCCCGGTCGTGGTGCTGATGGACATCCGTGGCTACAAGCACTTCGTCGTGCTGCAACGCACGGACAAGGACTGGGTCTACATCGGCGACCCGGTGCTGGGTAACAAACGCTACAAGTTCGACGATTTCGTCAAAGGCTGGAACGGCATCATCTTTGCCGTCATCGGCCCCGGCTACGACAAGGGCAATGCCCTGCTCGCACCGCCGGAACCGCTGACCGCCAAGCACCAGCTCAACAGTTTCAAACCCATCGACGATGCCCAGTTGATGGAGTTCGGTTTCATCCAGAGCGACTTCTTCTAATTTCAAGAAAACGTGAGCAGGAAGCTCCAGGGAGCATGCGATGAAGACTTCAAGCTGGGTGGTAGCGCTCTGCGTCGCTGCCAGCCTTCCCGCCCACGCACAGTTCAAACCGATCGAAGTCCAGGACCAGGAACTGGCGCAGCTACGCGGACGCTACGTGATGCCGGGACGCATCATCAGCTTCGGCGTGGTCATGAGCAGTACCTGGCTGAACGCCAATGGCGACCGGATCGGTGCAACCGCCTCTTTGCAAGTGCAACAATCGACCTTCAAGCCGCAGTTCTATGTCACCACCACGACCCAGAGCGGTACAGGCACTTCCAACCTGCAAGGCTCCGGCATCGTGACCGGAGGCGCGGGCCTCGGCAGCGGCCAGGGCGTGACCCAGGTCACCCGCGCCGCCGGCGATAACAACAGTTCCTACAACAATGTGCAGATCAACGTGTCAGAGGCCGACCAAGCGCCACAAATGACTGCACCACAAGGCCAGGCCCTGGCCAGCGGCAGCGTGATAAACGCCAGCAACGGTGCTGGATCGATCAGCATCGCTTCCACCGCCACCGGCATCCAGATGGGCATCCAGGCCGCAGGTGGCCAGGGTGCCAGCCTGCAACGCCTGGCCGATGGTGGCGTGTTGCAAAACACCACCCTCCTCGGCGGCAACAACGCCGTCAACAACCTCACCCAACTCAATGTCGTACTGCGCAACAACATGCCGACCGCAGGTGCCCTGAATTGCAGCCTGGATCAATTAAAAGGACTTCGCGTTTCTGGATATTGATCTACGCTCTGTTGCAACTTATTGCGCAGTTGGAAGGGACGGCTAACCTATGCATCGCTCGTTGTCATTCAATGCAGTTGTTTGTCTGAGCACTTTAGTACCTTCGTCGCTGCTCTACGCGGCGCAGGATCCCCAGGTAGAGGCTCTGAAACAGGAGTTGCAGGCCCTCAAGCAACGTTACGATCAGCAACAGCAAGCGCTGATGGTGCTGGAGCAGCGGGTTCGCCAGGTCGAAGAACAGCCTGCCGCCGCACAGCCCAAGCGTCTTGTCAGATCGCCAGCCAGCAAACCCACCCAGCCCCAGGGCAGCGGTCAGGCCGTGGCAGCGGCGGGCAGCGGCAGTTCCTACGGCCAGTCGCTGCAGGACGATTCGCAACCCGCGCAAAGCGTCTCCAACCTCTACGACGAGGCCAGCGGCTTCTTCGGTGGCGGCAAGTTCAGTTTCGAGACCGGCATCACCTATGCCCGCTACGATACCAAGCAGTTGCTGCTCAATGGTTTCCTCGCGCTGGACTCGATCTTCCTCGGCGACATCAACCTCGACCGTATCCGTTCCGATACCTGGACCCTGGACCTCACCGGTCGCTACAACCTGAACAACCGTTGGCAGTTCGATATCAACGTGCCTGTGGTCTATCGCGAGTCGAAATTCCAGTCCGGCGGAGCCAGCGGCACACCGAATCAACCCGGCGGTTCGGCCAGTGCATTGTCGGAAGAAAGCGTGACCCGCGACCCGGCCATCGGCGACGTCAACGCCGGGATTGCCTACAAGTTCATGGACGAATCGGAATACGCCCCGGACGCGGTGGTCAGCCTGCGAGTCAAGGCACCGACCGGCAAGGACCCCTATGGCATCAAGTTCCGCACCTCGCCCACCAACAGCAGCCTGAGCTACCCGGAAGCCCTGCCCACCGGCAACGGTGTCTGGTCGATCACCCCAGGCATCTCGCTGGTCAAGACTTTCGATCCGGCGGTGCTGTTCGGCAGTCTGTCCTACACCTACAACCTGGAAGAATCGTTCAGCGACATCAGCACTACGCCGAACCAGAAGGTCGGAGGCAAGGTCAAGCTGGGTGACAGCTGGCAGATCGGCGCGGGTGTCGCCTTCGCCCTTAACGAGAAGATGAGTATGTCGTTCTCGGTATCCGACCTGATCCAGCGGCGCTCGAAGATCAAGCAGGACGGCGATTCTTCCTACACCTCGGTGATCAACAGCGATGCCAACGCGGCCTACTTCAACGTTGGCATGACGTTGGCGGCCACCCCCAACTTCACCATCGTGCCGAACCTGTCCATCGGTCTGACCGACGATGCGCCGGACTTCACCTTCAGCCTGAAATTCCCGTACTACTTCTGAGGCAAGGCAAGCCAAGGGGACCGTTCAAGGTCCCCTTTTCTTTTCGACCTGAAGCGCACACCGTACCGGTGGGAGCCGGCTTGCCAGCGATGAGGCCTCTGAGAGCAAAAGAGATCAGCGAATCTGGTGTTTGTGCAGCAACCGGTAGAACGTCGGCCGCGACACCCCCAGCACCTTCGCCGCGATACTCAGGTTGTCGCTGTGCCGGTTGAGCACATCGCACAGCGCCTGACGCTCGGCCTGATGCTTGTAGTCTTCCAGGGTGCCCATGGGCGCCACCACGTTGTGCTGTTCATGCAGCCCCAGATCCTGCGGCTCGATCTGCCGCCCTTCTGCCAGCACCAGGCCGCGACGCACCCGGTTGGCCAGCTCGCGCACATTGCCCGGCCAGTCATGCCGACCCATGGCGCTCAGCGCACCTTCGCTGAAGGTCCGCGGCCGACGCCCGGTTTCCTGGCTGTAGAAGCGGGAAAAATGACTGGCAAGCATCGACAGGTCACCATGCCGGTCACGTAGCGGCGCCGTCACCACCTGCAGCACGTTCAAGCGGTAATAGAGGTCCTCGCGAAAACGCCCGGTCAGAATGGCGCTTTCCAGATCGACGTGGGTCGCTGCCAGCACCCGCACGTCCACGGCGATCGGCTGGCTGCCGCCGACCCGCTCGATATGCTTTTCCTGGAGGAAACGCAGGAGATTGGCTTGCAATTCCAAAGGAAGATCGCCGATCTCGTCGAGAAACAGCGTGCCACCATTGGCTGCCTCGATCCGCCCTACCTTGCGCTGGTGCGCGCCGGTGAACGCCCCTTTCTCGTGGCCGAACAATTCCGACTGGATCAGGTGTTCGGGGATCGCCCCGCAGTTGATTGCCACGAACGGCTTGTCGTGACGCAACGACTGACGATGCAGGGTCCGCGCCACCAGTTCCTTGCCGGTGCCGCTCTCGCCACGGATCAACACCGGCGACTCGGTGGGCGCCAGCTTGCTCAGCAGTTTGCGCAGCTCGCGGATCGGCCGGCTGTCGCCGAGCAACTCGTGCTCCGGTTCCTCGGCCTGGGCCGCGCCCTTGCCACGCAGGCGCGCCATGCCGAAGGCACGGCCGAGAATCACCTCCACCCGCGACACATCGAATGGCAAGGTATGGAAATCGAAAAACCACTCGCAGACAAAGTCACCAACTTTCTGTGCCCGCAGTTCCTCGGGGCTCAGTACAGCGATCCATTCTGCACCGCTGCGACTGATGAGGTCCTTGACGGCCTCCGGCCGTTGCAGGTGCGCTGCCTGCAGCCGCAACAGGCCGACATCGCACGGATGCTCCAGGGCGCCCGCCAGGGTACAGCTGTGCACGTCCCAGCCGACGCTGCGCAAACCGGGGAGGAGACGGTGGCAGTCGTCGCAAGGATCGACGACCAGCAAGCGGCGTTGCGGAGCGGGCTCGTGCATGATCTTTCCTTGACGTCAATTATTGGAAAATCGAGTGGAAACAGCATGTTGGCAGACCTGACTGTAACGGTAGCAACGAACGCCAGTAGCCCCACTACCGTCTGTCCGCCGAAAAATTCAATTACATTTACTTCATGGAATTTTCCTTCCAATTCAACGTCACAAGCGCCAGGAAAAAAATCAATGTCCGACCGGTGAATAAAAAATTTCCCGAACGGTGTGACTTCCCCGGTTACTTCGGACATCAGTACAAATAACCTGCCGCCGTGCATGACGCACCGGCAACTTACATTCGCTGTCTGGGACCATAGAGAGACCGAACCCATGAACGCTCCGCTGCGTGTCAACGAAGCCCTGCTGATTGCCGACCACGCCTTCGAACCTTTCCAGTGCGTTGCCTGGGATGCCCCGAACGGCTCCGGTGAACTAAGCCTGGCGGTGATCGACCGGACCAGCACCCGCATTGGCAGCAAGCAAGTATCGAGCAGCACTTACTCCGACCCGGCGCAATGGGCACATCTGATCGAAGAAGTCCGCGCCGAACTGCGCCAGAAGGGTTATGACCTGCAACCCTGGAGCATGCCGAAGTAACTTTCGCAGCCCGTACTTGAATGTAAAGTGCACCCGAGGGTGCACTTTTCAGTTAGTCGCAAAGTTGTACCTTATTGTCGCTGCGACACTTCACCGCACACTTTCCCCGTGCAGTTCATCGATATGCCGATAGTCGGATTGCAACTCATCGGCAAGCTGGCGAGCCCGCCCCAGACGAATCGGCGCACGTTCCATATCGATCAGTAATGTGTCGCAGGGCAATGCCTGCACCCTCTTCTCCGTGCGCAGCCGCCCGTCAGTCAGCACCAGGCAACGCTGGCGTTCGCCAGGAAACTGCCGCTGGCGGCGCAGCAACCATTGACGCCCCTCCTCCAGCGCCGCCAGCAATGGCGTACCCCCGCCCGCCCCCAGACTGGCCAGCCATGGCTGCAAGGCCGCCGAAGCCTTGAGGCCGTGACGCTGCCAGCGTGGCGCATTGCCGCTGGCGGTCAGCAGTGCCAGACGCGCACGCGCGCGGTAGGCCTGGTCGAAGAAGGTCGCCAGTACGCCCTTGGCCCGGCTCAGGGCCTGATGCCGGCGGGTCGAGGCCGAGGCATCGACGATCACCAGCCACAGTTCAGGAGACTCGGCACTGCGCTGTTGCCAGCGCAGATCGCCAGGCTGGCGTGGACGTCCCTTGCCCAAGGTCGTCGGCCAGTCCAGCCGGCCTTGGCCGGCCGCGCGCCCACGACCGCGCCGGCCCTCGGCGAGCCGACCAGCCTTGGGCCTGGCATCCGCGCTGGCGCGGGCACGGATGCTCAGGGCTTTTTTGCCCAGGTCGGCACCTCGCGCCGTGCCCCCACCGCCACGGGTTGGGCCGGCATCTGGCCCCACTCCCCGCCTTGCGCCTGTTGGGGCTCGGCCCGGCCACCGCCTTGCGCAGGCGTTGCCGGCGGCTGCGCACTGGAATCATCACGCACCTGACGGCGATGACGCAGGGCAAACTCCGCAACCACCTCGATATCCGTCTCCTCGATGGCTGCCGCACCACGCCAGGCGGCATGAGCCCTGGCGCCGCGCCACCAGACCAGATCGGCGCGCAACCCGTCGACGCCGGCTTGGAAGCAACGCGCGGTGATCACCTCAAGGGAACGATCATCCAGCTCTATCGCTGCCAGGCGCTGCCGTGCGTCCTGGCAGCGTTGACGCAATTCGGCCTGAGCCGGCGCCCATTCGGCGCAGAACGCCACGGGATCGCTATCGAAAGCCAATCGCCGGCGCAGGATCTGCCCGCGCGCTTGAGGAAGCGGCTGGCCATGCAAGACGACATTGAAGCCAAAGCGGTCCAGCAACTGCGGACGCAACTCGCCTTCTTCCGGGTTCATCGTGCCGATCAGCACGAAACGCGCGCTGTGCCGGTGGGAGAGGCCATCACGTTCGATCCGGTTGGTGCCGCTGGCCGCGACGTCCAGTAGCAGGTCCACCAGATGATCGGGCAACAGATTGACTTCATCGACGTACAGCACGCCGCCATCGGCCTTGGCCAGCACGCCAGGGGAAAACTGCACGCGGCCCTCCCCCAGCGCGGCCTCCAGGTCGAGGGTGCCCACCAGGCGCTCCTCGGTGGCGCCGAGCGGCAGGGTCACGAACGGGCCTTCGCCGAGCAGGTCGGCCAGGCCGCGGGCCAGGGTGCTCTTGGCCATGCCCCGCGGGCCCTCGATGAGCACGCCGCCGATCTTCGGGTCGATGGCGGTCAGGCACAGCGCCAGCTTCAGTTCGTCGGCACCGACCACGGCGGCCAGGGGAAAATGCACGGGTTCAGTCATGTCAGGTCTCTTCCTCGCCATCCAGCAACTGCTCCTCCAGCGCCTGACGGTAATCGCCGGGCTCCTGCCAGAGGCCGCGCTGCTGGGCCTCGATCAGACGCTCGGTGATGTCTCGCAACGCCTCGGGATTGTGCTGGCGGATGAATTCGCGGGTCGCGGCGTCGAGCACGTAGGCATCGGCCAGCGACTGGTAGTGATGGTCGTCGATCAGGTGGGTGGTGGCATCGAAGGCGAACAGGTTGTCCACCGTCGCCGCCAGCTCGAAGGCGCCCTTGTAGCCGTGGCGCTTGATCCCGTCGATCCACTTGGGATTGAGCGCGCGGGCGCGAATCACCCGGTTCAGCTCTTCCTTCAGGGTGCGGATACGCGGGCGTTCCGGCTGGCTGTGATCGCCGTGATAGCTGGCCACCGTGCGCGAACCGAGACTTTCCACGGCGGCGAGCATACCGCCCTGGAACTGGTAGTAGTCGTTGGAATCGAGCAGGTCGTGCTCGTGATTGTCCTGGTTCTGCAGGACCGCCTGGACCTGGCTCAGCCGTTTGGCGAAATGGCCGCGGGCCTCGGTGCCGTCGTCGGCGCCGCCATAGGCATAGCCGCCGTGGTTCAGGTAGACCTCGGCCAGGTCTTCGCGGCTGTGCCACAAGCGCCCGTCGATAGCGTTCTGCACTCCAGCGCCGTAGGCCCCCGGCTTGGCACCGAACACCCGCCAGCCAGCCTGGCGCCGCGCCTGCTCTTCGTCGAGGCCGCTGGCCAGCAGTTCGACGCGCTCGCTGCGTACCCGTGCTGCCAGCGGGTTGAGGTCGTCCGGCTCGTCCAGCGCTGCCACCGCCTGCACGGCGGCATCGAACAGCTTGATCAGGTTGCCGAAGGCATCGCGGAAGAACCCGGAGACGCGCAGGGTCACGTCGACCCGCGGCCGGTCCAGCAGGCTCAAGGGCAGGATCTCGAAGTCATCGACCCGGTGGCTGCCAGCCGCCCATACCGGGCGCACGCCCATCAGGGCCATGGCTTGGGCGATATCGTCGCCGCCGGTGCGCATGGTCGCCGTACCCCACACCGACAGGCCAAGCTGGCGCAGATGGTCACCGTGATCCTGCAGGTGGCGTTCAAGGATCAGGCTGGCCGAGGCGAAGCCCAGGCGCCAGGCCGTGGCCGTAGGCAGGTTACGCACGTCGACGGTGTAGAAGTTGCGTCCGGTGGGTAGCACGTCCAGCCGTCCGCGACTCGGCGCACCGCTGGGGCCGGCCGGGACGAAACGGCCCTCCAGTGCGGCCAGCACGCCGTCCATCTCGGCAGCGCCGCAACTGTCCAGTTGTGGCGCGACCTGCTCGCGCAGCGCGTCAAGCACGGCACGGACGTCCTGCCATTGCTCGTCATGCGGCAAGTCCAGCGTACCGCCCAGGGCTTGTTCGATCAGTTGCGTCGAAAGGATTTCCAGGCGCTCGCGGGTATCGCCAGCCGTCCGCCATGGACTGTCATCCAGCACCGCCAGCATCGACGGCCGCGGTCCCTGCCAGGCCTCGCCCAGCCCGCAGTCCAGCGGATCGAAGCCCAGCGCCAGGGCTCGGGCCAGGGCGCGGGGCAAGCTGGCGTTGGCACCACGACCATCGCCACGGGCAACCCGCAGCAAGGCGGCCAGGGTATCGACACGCAGGCGCCCGGTTGGCGACTCGCCGAACACATGCAGGCCATCGCGGATCTGCGATTCCTTGAGGTCGCACAGGTAAGTATCCAGCCGCGGCAGCCAGACATTGGCGTCATCCAGCACGCCATCCAGTTGCAGTTCGCGGTCGATATGGTTGTCGCGCACCAGTTGCAGGATTTCCTTCTGCAGCTCCACGGCGCGGCGTGGATCCAGCAGTTGCGCTTCGTAGTACTCGTCGGCCAGGCGCTCCAGGTTGCGCAGCGGGCCGTAGGTCTCGGCGCGGGTCAGCGGCGGCATCAGGTGATCGATGATCACCGCCTGGGTACGGCGCTTGGCCTGAGCACCCTCGCCCGGGTCGTTGACGATAAACGGGTAGATGTTCGGCAACGGGCCGATCAGCGCGTCCGGCCAGCACTGTGCGGACAGGCCGACGCCCTTGCCCGGCAGCCATTCCAGGTTACCGTGCTTGCCGACATGGATCAGCGCGTCGGCGGCGAAGCCATGGCGCAGCCAGAAATAGAAGGCCAGGTAGCCGTGGGGTGGGACCAGGTCGGGATCGTGGTACACCGCGCTCTGGTCGAGCTGGTAACCCCGCGCCGGCTGGATGCCGACGAAGGTCAGCCCCAGGCGCAGGCCGGCAACCATCATCCGCCCGCTGCGGAACATCGGATCCTGCTGCGGCGCGCCCCAGCGCTCGCGCACCGCCTGCTGGTTGGCTTCGGGAAGCAAGGCAAAGGCCGCCAGGTAGTCATCCAGGGCCATGCTCTGGGCACAAGGACGCAGGTCGAGGCTGTCGAGGTCGTTGCTGACACCGCCGAGCAGGTCGTGGATCAGTTGCGTGCCGCTGTCCGGCAGCTCGGCCACCGGGTAGCCCTGCTCGCGCAGGGCGCGGAGGATATTCAGCGCCGCCGCCGGCGTGTCCAGGCCGACGCCATTGCCGATGCGACCATCACGGGTCGGGTAGTTGGCCAGCACCAGGGCCACGCGCTTCTGCCCGCTGGGCAGGCGTGCCAGTTCGCACCAGCGCCGCGCCAGTTCGGCGACGAAGTCCATACGCTCCGGCTGGGGCCGGTAGCAGACCACGTCAGACTGGCTGCGCTCGCTGCGCCAGGCCAGGTCCTTGAAGCTGATCGGTCGGGTGATGATGCGCCCGTCCAGTTCCGGCAGGGCGATATGCATGGCCAGGTCGCGGGCGCCGAGGCCCTGCTCGCTGGCCTGCCAGCCGGGTTCGTTGTCTTGGGCGCAGATCGCCTGCAATACCGGGATATCGCGGCGGAACGGGCGCAGGTGGGGTTGCTCGGGGCTGGACTGGGCGAAGCCGGTGGTATTGATGATCAGCGCGGCGCCGGTTTCATCCAGCCAGTCCTCGACCTGGGCCAGGCAGCCGGCCTCCTTGAGGCTGGCCACGGCGATCGGCAGCGGATTCAGGCCGGCACCTTCGAGGCGTTCGCAGAACACATCGATAAAGCCGGTGTTCGCCGCCTGCAGGTGCGAGCGGTAGAACAGCACCGACACCACGGGCTGGCCAGGTTGCCAGTCGGCGCGCCAGTGGGCCAGTTCGGCCTCGGCATGGCGCGGGTGATACAGGCTGGTACGAGACAGTTGCTTCGGCTCGTCCCAGGGGTAATCGCGCCCCAGCCAGAGACTGGCGAGGCAGTTGAACAGGTTCAGCGCGTTGGCCTTGCCGCCCTGGCGCAGGAAATGCCAGAGGCGCTCGGCCGGCGCGCCGGTGATGCTGCCCAGGCTGCTCAGTTCCGGGTCCGGGCGATCGTCGCCCGGGACCAGGATCAGTTGTACGCCACGGGCAGCCAATTCCACCAGTTGCTCGACGCCATAGCGCCAATAGCCGATGCCGCCGTGCAGCGACACCAGGATCACCTTGGCATGGCGCAGCACTTCATCGACATACAGGTCCACCGATGCGTGGTTCTGCACCTGCATGGGGTTGGCCAGGCGCAGGCTGGGGTAATCGTCCGGCAGATCCCTGGCGGTTTCCGCCAGCAGCGCCAGGTGCGAGTCACCGCTGCAGAGGATCACCAGTTCGGCGGGGGTCTGGCCGAGGTCGGCGATGCTGTCGTCCGGCACGAAGCCGCCGGGCTGGGTCCGCAGCAGGTGCATATCAGGCGCTCAGGGCGGCGCGCAGGCGGGCTTCGAGGGCCGCGGCGTCGAGGTCCTGGCCGATGAGCACCAGGCGGGTGATGCGCGGCTCGTCGCTGCGCCAGGCACGGTCGAAATGCTTGTCGAAACGGGTGCCCACGCCCTGGATCAGCAGGCGCATCGGCTTGCCGGGGATGGCCGCGAAGCCCTTGACCCGCAGGATGCCGGTCTCGGTGACCAGTTGGGTCAGCGCATCCAGCAGCAGGCTTTCGTCGGCCTCCGGCAGGTCGAGGGAGATGGAATCGAAGGCGTCGTGGTCGTGATCGTCGTGGTCATCGTCGCCGTCGTGGTGGGAATCATGGTGGGTGCGACGGCCATCGATATGCGCCTCGGACTCGGCGCCCAGGCCCAGCAACACTTCCAGCGGCAGCACGCCCTTGCTGGCTTCGACCACCTTGACCGCTGGCGGCAGCTCTTCCTCGACCTCGGCGCGCACGGCAGCCAAGGCTTCAGGGGCGATCTGGTCGCACTTGTTAAGGATCACCAGGTCGGCGCTGGCCAACTGGTCGGCGAACAGTTCGTGCAGCGGCGATTCGTGGTCCAGGTTCGGGTCCAGCTTGCGCTGGGCATCGACCTGCTCGGGGAAGGCGGCAAAGGTGCCGGCGGCCACGGCCGGGCTGTCGACAACGGTAATCACCGCGTCGACGGTGCAGGCGTTGCGGATTTCCGGCCACTGGAAAGCTTGCACCAAGGGCTTGGGCAGGGCCAGGCCGCTGGTTTCGATCAGGATCTGGTCGAGGTCGCCGCGGCGCGCCACCAGCTCGCGCATCACCGGGAAGAACTCTTCCTGCACGGTGCAGCACAGGCAGCCGTTGGCCAGCTCGTAGACGCGGCCGTTGGCCTCTTCCTCGGTGCAGCCGATGCTGCACTGCTTGAGGATTTCGCCGTCGATGCCCAGCTCGCCGAATTCGTTGACGATCACAGCGATGCGGCGGCCGTTGGCGTTGTCCAGCATATGGCGCAGCAACGTGGTCTTGCCCGAGCCGAGGAAGCCGGTAACGATCGTGACGGGGAGTTTGGCCAGTGTTTTCATGTCGGATGCCCTTGGCAGCGGATTGGCGGGCATCGGAGACGGGAGCCGGATGCCAGGCAGCCGGGCGCGTTCGCCACCGGATCACCCCGCCCGGTTGAAGTGGAAACTGTTCGAGGCAGGTCTCCTGGCTTGTGCTGTGCCCCGGGGCAGCATCGACGCCTTCCCGCCGTTTTCGGCAGTGGCTGTGGTCGATGGTTCAGCACTTACAGTTGCGGGGGCAGCCGCGGAATGACTGTGATCAGCGCACCGCGTTCCCGTCTTAGCTCCGGCCACGACGCCGGAGAACCTCGAACCGGCAAGGCTACGCAGTGCCCGGAGGTCGGTCAACCGCTGTATTGACGGATGTCAATGCGCGTGATTTCCTAGCGCGATCGTTTGGGTGCCTTTTTTATTACAAGGTGAAACGGGAAACCGGTGCGCAATGACCGTTCAAGGTCATGCCAGTCCGGTGCTGCCCCCGCAACGGTAAGCGAGGAAAGCGTCAGATCCACTGTGCCCGCAGTCCGGCATGGGAAGGAGACGCCACGGCTCAATGCCCTCGCAAGCCCGGAGACCGGCCCGACGCAGAATTGACCAAACCCGCGGTGGGCGGGCGACGTTGCACCTCCCGGACGCTCCGTGCCCGGAGGTTCTTCGCGCTTGCCTGTCGCCGAGACGACACTCACGAGGAAAGCGCCATGTCCGTTACCAGCACCGCCAGCCACGCCAGCAGCACCTCCACCACCCTCAGCCAGCGCATCGTCGCTGCCGTCGGCGCGTCCGTGCTGGGCCTGTGCCTGGTCTACTTCGCCGGTTTCTCGCATATCGAAGCGGTGCACAACGCCGCCCACGACACCCGTCACAGCGCCGCCTTCCCTTGCCACTGAGGCCTGACCGCATGTTCACTCGCATCGCACGCACCGCGGGCTTCACCGGCCTGCTGGCCGCCCTGCTGCTGACCCTGCTGCAAAGCTTCTGGGTGTCGCCGCTGATCCTCCAGGCGGAAACCTACGAGAACTCGGCACCGGCTGCGGCCCATGAACACGAGCACGCCGATGGCGCTGCAGCGGGTCATGAGCACAGCGAAGAAGCCTGGTCACCGGAAGATGGCTGGCAGCGCGTGCTGTCCACCACAGGTGGCAATCTGGTGGTCGCGGTGGGCTTCGCCCTGCTGCTGGCTGCCATGTACACCCTGCGCGCCCCGGGCAGCATCGGTGCTGGCGCACTGTGGGGCCTGGGCGGTTTCGCCGTGTTCTGCCTGGCACCAAACCTCGGCTTGCCGCCGGAACTGCCGGGCACCGCCGCCGCCGACCTGGCCCAACGCCAGTTGTGGTGGATCGGTACCGCTGCCGCAACCGCGGTAGGCCTGGCACTGATCGCCTTCGCCGGCAACTGGGTGTTGAAGGCCGCCGGCCTGGCGCTGCTGGTGATCCCCCACGTGATCGGCGCGCCGCAACCGGAAGTTCATGAAAGCCTGGCCCCGGAAGCGCTGGAGTCGCAATTCATCGTCGCCTCGCTGCTGACCAACGCCGGTTTCTGGCTGGCCCTGGGCCTGATCAGCGCCTGGCTGTACCGGCGCAAGGCGGCCTGATGCCCGTCCCACCCGGCGTTGCCCCGCTGTACGCCGGGCTGGGCTGCCGTCGCGGCACGCCGGCGAGTGACCTGGCCGGCGTGCTGCGCCAGGTCCTGCAACACCACGACCTGCCCTTCTGCGCCCTGGCCGGACTCGCCAGCATCGACCTCAAGCGCGACGAACCCGGCCTGCTGCAACTGGCCGAAGACCTCGCCTTGCCCCTGCATTTCTACAGTGCCGTCCAGCTTGCTCCGTTCACCCCGCGCCTGAGCCATCGCTCGGCCACGGCCTTTCGCCATACGGGTTGCTACGGCGTCGCGGAAAGCTGCGCCCTGGCCCTGGCCGAACAACTGGGCGGTGCCACGGCACAACTGCGTGTCGAACGCCTCGTGCAGGATGACATGACCCTGGCATTGGCCTGGGTCCCCGTTTCTGGCGGATAATCCGCCGCCTTCCGTTCAGAGACCCCAGCATGACCGTCTATTTCATCGGCGCCGGCCCCGGCGATCCGGAGCTGATCACCGTCAAGGGCCAGCGCCTGATTCGCCAGTGTCCGGTGATCATCTACGCCGGTTCCCTGGTGCCCACCGCAGTTCTCGACGGACACACGGCCGAGACCGTGATCAATAGTGCCGAACTGCATCTGGAGCAGATCATCGAGAGGATTCGCATCGCGCACGAGAAAGGCCAGGACGTTGCCCGGGTGCACAGTGGCGACCCGAGCCTGTATGGCGCCATCGGCGAGCAGATCCGCCACCTGCGTGAGCTGAACATTCCCTACGAGATTATCCCCGGTGTCACCGCCACAGCAGCCAGCGCGGCCCTGCTGGGCTGCGAGCTGACCCTGCCGGATATCGCCCAGAGCGTGATCCTCACCCGCTTCGCCGATTCTTCGCCGATGCCCGAGGGCGAAGCCCTGGCCAGCCTGGCAGCCCACAAGACCACGATGGCGATCCACCTTGGCGTGCGTCATCTGGCGCGGATCGTCGAGGAACTGCGCCCGCATTACGGCGGCGATTGCCCGATCGCCGTGGTCCATCGCGCCACCTGGCCGGACCAGGACTGGGTGCTCGGCACCCTGGACGATATCGTCGCGCTGACCGGGGCCAAGGGGTTCCGGCGCACGGCGCTGATCCTCGTGGGAAGGGTGCTGGCCAGCGACAGCTTCAGCGAGTCGGCGCTGTACCGCGCGGGGCATGCGCACCTCTATCGGCCTTGAGGTGTATTGCATTGCCATCAGGGCGGCTGCACATTACCGCGACGACCACCTTTGGAAAGGAACGCCCCGATGCTGGAACTTCGCCCTTGCTGTGAATGTTGTGCCACGCCACTGCCCGGCGACAGCCGCGAGGCGATGATCTGCTCGTTCGAATGCACCTATTGCCGTAGCTGTGCCGAAGACACGCTCAAGGGCAAGTGCCCGAACTGCGGGGGTGAATTACAACCGCGGCCGGCACGGGTCGGGGAAAAACTGGCGAAGAATCCGGCGACTACGGTGCGGACAGTGAAGGCGCAGGGCTGTCCCGCTCATTGAGGAGGGGGGGCTGATGGCCTATCGCGGGCAACGCCCGCTCCCACAGGGTCCAGATGCGACGCGGACCTTGTGGGAGCGGGCGTTGCCCGCGATAAGGCCAGAACAGACGACCTCGCTAATGCGGCTGCATCTTGCTCTTGACGAACCCCACCACCCAGGTCAGCACCGCGCCACCGGCACCACCGCCGATCACGCTACTGATGATGGCAGGAAGATCCAGGCTGCCTTCGGCCCCCGCCTGGCTCAGGGACTGATCGCCGGTCACCGCGGCAAGCACCTGCCCCAGCACCACGCCACCAACCCCGCCGAGCACGGAGTTGAGCACCGGGCCCATGCCCTGCTTGCTCAGGGTCCCCGCCGCATTGCCGCCTACCGCACCACTGATGATCTGAACAGCCAAGCCAATGAAGTCCATCGCAATTGCCCTCTGTAGCGCCTGAAATGACGACTCGCGTGCGGGCTACTGCGGATACGGCACTACCACCGGGCATAGAGACGTCGTGGTCCGACCAACGACGGCAGACTGTTGCGGATACCCGACAGTATATGTAGGACTTTTCAGTTGCGCGAATGACGTGCCACGGATCAGGGCTTTACGTTCTTGAGTTCGTTCAGCAATCCCAGCAGTGACTGCAGCTTTTCGTCGCCGAACTGTTCGAGGATGCGCTGGTAGTTGCGCTCCATGTCCTCGCTCATATCGATGAAGCACTGTTGGCCCTGCTCGGTGAGGCCGACGAAAACCCGGCGCTGGTCCTGGGTGGATTTCTTGCGTCGCACCAGGCCGTCACGCTCCAGGCGGCTGAGCACGCCGGTCATGCTCGGCTTGAGGATGCAGGCCTGCTCGGCCAGTTGATGGCTTTCCAGCTCGCCCTGCTGGCGCAGGATGCGGATCACCCGCCACTGCTGCTCGGTGAGCCCGTGTTCGTTGAGGGAGGGACGGAAGAAGGCCATGGCAGCCTCGCGGGCCTGCAACAGAGTGAGGGTCAGGGAAGGTCTTGGAATGGGCATGATCAGGCTGTTATCGACGGAGATTCCGCAGCTTAAGAGGCGGACCGGCGGGCCGCAAGTTTCGACAGCGGCACGCTGGATCACTCGTCAAAAATATTGAACTGGTCTGTGAGGTAAACCTGACATTTCTGCTTGCCTGATCAGGTAGTTAAACGATAAATCCAAGGCTTTACGTTAAAAAATACGCACACAAAAACCGGATTCCGCTTGATATATTTAACGGCTCTGGCAAGCTATGGGGCAGGTTTCGACCGGGAATCGACGTTCGCGTGCACCCGGCAGTGCTCGAAACCTCAGGCAGCATCAGGTCCGCACCGGTGCGCCTGCACAACAATGACAGGCTGCGCCTGTCCCAAGGTGACATATGCCCAACAGCAACATTGGCAATAAGAATCAGAAATCCCGCAAACCCGTGGTCCTGATGACCATGGGCACTCAAGAGCGCAAGGGTCACGACTACCAGGTAATGACCCACAAGTACATCGTCCCGCTGGTGGAACATGCCGACTGCGTCCCGGTCCTGGTTCCGACCTGCTGCGGCGTCGAAGACCTCGAGCAATACCTGGACATGGCCGACGGCGTGTACCTCACCGGTGCCGGCAGCAACATCGACCCTGCCCTCTACGGCCAGGAAAACGAGACTCCGGGCAAGGCCCAGGACCGCGACCGCGACCTGTTCGACCTGCCCCTGGTGCAACTGGCGATCGCCCGTGGCCTGCCGATCTTCGGCATCTGCCGTGGCATGCAGGAAATCAACGTGGCACTGGGTGGTGACATCTACCAGAAGGTCTACGCCGAGCCAGGTTTCAACGACCACCGGGAAAACCCGGACGATCCGGTGGACGTGCAATATGCCCCGTCCCATAGCGTGCGCCTCAAGCCTGGCAGTTGGCTGCAGGAACTGCTGGAAAGCGACGAAATCCGCGTCAACTCGCTGCACGGTCAGGGCCTGAAGACCCTGGGCGAAGGCGTCGAGCCGCTGGCTCACGCCGAGGACGGCCTGGTCGAGGCCATCCACGCACCGAGCCTTTCGCCCTTCCTGTTCGCAGTGCAATGGCACCCGGAATGGCAGGCCGCGAAGAACCCGGATTCGGTGCGCATGTTCGAAGCGTTCGGTGAAGCATGCCGTGCTCAGGTAAGCAAGAAGCAACAAAGCAAGACTCAAAGCATCGCTTGAAGAAAGCATCGTAAACTACTGATTTAAAACGACTAATGGCCGTATCGAAATTTTCTTCGATACGGCCTTTTTCATGCTTCGAATCCAATAAAAAACATCATGAAACTGAATTAACCTATTGTTTTAAATATATTTTTAATAAATCTAGAATTCACTTTAACTCCCCATCCTCCTTTCTACGGCAACGCATCCATCCGCGGCGTCATCTGCGCCGGGACCGACAGATTTCCCTCGACCTGCCCCGACAACGACCAGACCCCGGCCATGACCCCCGTGGCATGATTCTCCATCAGGTTTTGCCACTCCTCGTTCAGCGCCACGTTAAGGATCACCCGCAGTTGCTCGACCATTTCCGGCCGGTCGCTCTCATGCATCATCGCGCCGATCCCCGCCGAGGCTACGGATATCGCCATCCCGGCCGCTTTGCCCACCGCCGCCGCCACGGCGCTCAGGGCACCACGGGGAGCCAGTGTCGCTTCCAGGCGGGAGCTGGCCTTGCTCGCCACCGATGACAGGCCCTTGTCGGACGCCGAGGCGTTCACCGCAGCGCCTTTGCGAATCTGCTCGTCCAGAGCCCGCCAGGCCGGCAACTTGATGAACGGCTGTGCCGCCAACAGTTGCTGCAGGCTGGCATCACGCGCCGCGGGAGGACCGAGGGCGATGGCAGGAATGCGATTCAGGTGCAGGGCGAACTGGTCGGGCGCTGGTCGATAACGCTGCTGGATACCCGCCACCTCCCGACCCAGCAACTGCACGTACAGTTCGGTGGCGCGTTCGCGGATCAGATCAGGGTTGATCTGCTCGGCGACCGGCTCCAGCACCCGCTCGCGATAAGCCTCCTGCAGGTACAGCGCCAGGCGGTTATCACTATCGGGGTGATCGCGGTCCTTGCTCATCTTGTACCAGGCGACTTTGAGGGTCAGCCATTGCTGGGTCCAGTAGCCGGTGAACCAGGGAATGAAATTCGACTCGGTATGCTTCTGCACTTCCTCGCGCCATACCTGCATCGAGCGCCGAGCGTAATCCCCGGCCGAGCCAGCGGCACCGCGGGAAGCCATGACGATCTCGCGATCCACTTGCTGCCAGGCAGCGGGCGACAGCACCACCGGCGGCGTTTCTGGCACGCGCTGGCGTGAACCGCAGCCCGCGAGGACCAGCAGCGCCAACAGCAACGCGAGACTCAAGGGATGCCGGTTCAAGACCTTACCCCGCCACGCACGAGGACCTGTTTGGAGTATAGGAACGGTGCCGCACCGGTGACCTGACTTTTGATCAGCCGACCTGAGTCAACAGCGGCCACTGCGCCAGGGCTTGATAGCGCCCCTTGTACGACTCGTACAGGACAAACTCCCGCGCGCTCCAGCGAAACTCGGGCGCCGACATCGCCTCAGGCACTTCGTTGTGGAAATCGCGCATCAGGGTCAGATGCGGACGAAACTCCCGGGGATCGACCATGAAGCCCAGCGGAGCCATTGCCTCCTGCAATTGGTACACCCAACGCAGCAAGGCCGCAGGGGGGTGCTCCGCCGTGAGGACCAGGGCCTGGCTGCGACGCCAGACTTCCAAACGATCGAGTACCAGCGGCGTCAGACGTTCCAACGGCGGCACCCGCGCGGCCGCTTCGAGAATCGAAGGCAACTGACTCACCCCTGCAGTACCGAGAAACATCAGTGTCAAATGAAAGTTCTCCGCCGCTACCGGCCGGCCGCTGCGCAGGCGCAGGTCGGCGCGCCAGCGCGAGAGCGCCTTGCCTTGCGCCGGAGCACAGGGCAAGGCGAAGAACAGGCGCTTGAAGGGTTCGTTGGGGCCTGGTTCGTTGCTGTTCATGGACACTCCCCTGTGCGGTGATTCGCCAGCGTGCATGTCCTTGTGACCTGAAACAAGACGTGACGATCCCTGACGGGTATCCTGCGTCGCGCAATCGTTTGCAGAATGGAGTCCGCATGAACCTTGAATTGCGCATCGCCACCGCGGCGGATGTCGAAACCCTGTTCGACATCCGCACCAGCGTTACCCAGAACCACCTGTCCCGCGAGCAGATGGCCGGTCTGGGCATCACCCCCGAGGCGTTGTCCTCGATTCTTGAGCAGGAACCCTGTGCCTGGATCGCCCACCGCAACGGCGAGGCCGCCGGCTTCGCCATGGTCGATGGCGAGATCGGCGAGGTGTTCGCCCTGTTCATCCGACCGGGTTTCGAGAGCTTGGGAATTGGCCGGGCCTTGATGGCGCGGGCCGAGGAATATCTGTTCGAGCGCCATGCGCTGATCTGGCTGGTCACCGACGGCAACCCGGGGATCCGGGCCAATGGCTTCTACCAGCGACTGGGCTGGCAACGAGTCGGTCGGGTAGATGCGCGGGATGTGCGCTACGAGAAGCACCGCGGATAGGCAACTGGCCTTATCGCGGGCAACGCCCGCTCCCACAATGACCGCAGCGACGTCGAACCCTGTGGGAGCGGGCGTTGCCCGCGATGAGGCCCTCAGCAAAAACCCGGCACTTGAGTCAAACCGGCGAAATCGTCCCCAATGCCCCGATCACGATCGCCAACGCCAGAAACCCGAAAAGAAAAATCGCCATCTTGCCCATTACTGCCTCCGCTTGATCACCGCGGCGACCACCTCGGGGTGATCAGCCGGTCAGACGACCCGGACCAGGAGCGCCCGCTCCGTCCTGGGGCCGTCTGCATGGGGCTTATTGTCCTCAAGCGACTGTTTGCATAACAGATTCAGAAAGCACGGAAAAATACGGATCAGATTCAGAACCTGAAGTGCCCGACCATCCCGTGCAACTGCTGGCTAAGATGGCTCAGTTCGGTACTGGCCGCGGAAATCTCCGCACTGGCGGTGGCCGACTCCTCGGCAGTCTCGCGCACTCGGGTGACGCTCTGGTTGATTTCCTCGGTCACCGCCGCCTGCTCTTCCGCAGCCGTGGCGATCAGCTCGCTCATCTGCTGGATGTTCGAGACCTGCCGTGTGATGTGCTCCAGGGCCATGCCAGTGTCGCGCACACCACTGACCGAAGCGTTGGTCTGGGCCAGATTGGTCTGCATCATCCCGCTGCTTTCGTTGGCGATCTGCTGCAGCGTAATGATCAGTTGCTCGATCTCGCTGGACGACGCCTGGGTACGCTGCGCCAGATTGCGCACCTCATCGGCGACCACGGCAAAGCCACGCCCCGCCTCGCCGGCCCGAGCGGCCTCGATGGCGGCGTTGAGCGCCAGCAGATTGGTCTGTTCAGCCACTGCCTTGATCACGTCGAGGATGGCGCCGATACGTCCACATTCCTGTTGCAGACGGCCGAGGGATTCGGCGGAAATGCCGACACCGCTGGCCATCGTCTCGATCTGCCGGATCGCCTGCTGCGACAGGGCCAGCACGCTGGTCACTTCATGGTCGGCGCCCTTGGCCGCGCTGGCGGCTTGCTCGGAGTTGCGCGCCACTTCCTGCACGGTGGCGGCAATCTCGTTCATCGCCGTGGCGACCATGTCGGTTTCGTTACGCTGGCTGTCGATACCTTCGCGGGTGGTGCTGGTGATCGACGCCAGTTGCGAGGCCGAGGCCGCCAGTTGCTGCGAGCCGCTGCCGATCTGCGAGATCACTTCGCGCAGGCTGGCGTTCATGCTGTCCAGCGCGCGCAACAGCACGCCCAGTTCGTCATCCCGGACAGAGTGGGTGTCACTGGTCAGGTCGCCGCCGGCAATGCGCTGCGCGGTCTTCACCGCCTCGCGCAGCGGGTAGACGATCTGCCGGCTGATCAGCAAGGCGACGATGATGCCGCAGACAATCGCCACCAGGGTGATGACCGCCAGCAACAGATGGGTGTTGCTCACCTGAGCGGACGCACGGGCTTCCTCGGCGTAGTACAGCGCGTTAGCGCCATCCTGGAGTTGCGAAAGCAACTGGTTGGCGGCGGTCAGCTCGGCCACCGAACGGGCCTTGTCGCGGGCCTCGCCGTAGACCTGCAAGTCCGCCTGGAGCTTCTGTGCGGCGCCTAGGTCCTGCGCCGGCCAGCGCCCCTCGCGGGCATCGCGCACCAGTTGGTCGAAGCCTTGCTTGAGCTTGTCGTGATGTTCCTGGTGCTCGGCCTGATGTTGGGCATCATTGCTCAGGGCCAGGTTGTAGTTGGCCTCGCGGGCGAAGACGATCTCGTCGAACAGGCCGCTGATGAAACTGATGCGCGACAAAGAGGCACTGCTGTTCTGCAGCCCGAAGCCACCCAGCAGCGACAACAGCAGGGCAAAGGCCAGCAGCAGGCCAAAGCCAAGGCCCAGTTTGCGGGTAACGCTGAGGTTCTTCAGCGTGAATGCCTGTGACATAACGTTCTCCAACCTGTGAATTCACCCGAACATCTGGAAGTTCCTTGTAGGCGCAAGCAAGCTCGCTCCCACAGTCATTTGGGAGCCAGGAGTGTTCCGAAGGGAATTCACGCGCTGGGCATCCATGCGGTTCCCCCAAGGGCGGGAAACCTCTTTTGCCCGGGCTTCCGGTGCCCGGCATTACCCTACTTATAGTAAGGGAATGGTAACATTCGCAAACGATTGATCTCAATATGACACCATTGTCTGTTCACGACTACGCAGACCTCCCCATCAGTGCCCTGCGTGCTACGCTGCCCCCCCGCCGGAACGCCTGCGTTGTCTGCGGCCACAAGGATTGAAGACCCAGGGAAAGGACATGAGCGAAGCCCGAAAAAACCTTATCGATCAGGGCAGTATCGAAACCCGCAACCTCGCCGAATGCCTCGCGGTGGACCAGCGCGCACTGGTCGCAAGCCTGGCCTCCACCATCGACCCGGCCCTCGCCGAGGCTCTTCGCGACGCTGCAGAAGCCAGCCATTCGCAAGGTATCTCGAAAAAAGTTGCAACAATTGGCCTGGCACTCGGCCAATGGCTGGAAACCGCCGGCGAGCGACAACGTGACCAGCAGCCACTGCTGTTCGCCCACCCCTCAGACACCGTGCGCGGCTGGGCCGCCTTCGCCAATGCCTGGGCGCTGCGCAACGCCAGCGCGCAACAGGCACTGGCGAGTCAACTGCGCTTTGCCGTCGACCCGCATTTCGGCGTCCGCGAGTGGGCCTGGCTGGCGCTGCGCCCGCAACTGGCGAGCGACCTGGAGGGCAGCCTCGCCCTGCTCTCTCATCACACCGGACACGCCGATCCCCTGGTGCGCCGTTTCTGCGTCGAGGTTCTGCGTCCACGTGGCGTCTGGTGCGAACACATCGCCCGTCTCAAGAAAGAGCCGGAGATCGCCGAGGCCTTGTTGATCCCCCTGCTGGCCGAAGCCGACAAGTACCCGCAGGACTCGGTAGCCAACTGGCTCAACGACGCAAGCAAGACCCGGCCCGACTGGGTACTGGAATTGTTCGAGCGCTACCCGCCGGAGTGCAAGGCCTCGATGCGGATCTTCAACCGGGCGACACGCAGCTTGCCGGCTACGGCCTGACCCGCACACTCAAATGGCAGCCTGCGCCAGCAACCAGTCCTGCACCACTGCAAGGGTCGTCGGCGTGTCCAGGCGCTCCACCAAGACAAATGGGGCCCCTTGCGCCCGTCAGTACACCGTTCCAACCGGGTAGACGAAAGCATTCACGTCATAGAACGGCGTGCGCTGATAAAACCAGTTCAGCCGCGCCGTCGGATCGCCCGCAAATGCCTTGTCGTTCCTCAGTTTCTGTTCAAACTCGGCCTTCAGCGCCGCATCCTGCTCCAGCATCCTCCTCGCCATTGGCTCCATCACATACTCCTCCGGCTCCTCCGCCGCGATCAGGGTCGAGTTGAAGAAGCCCCAGGACCAGAACGAATCCGGGCTTTCCGGGTGCAGCAGGTTCACCGCCAGCACGCCCAGCGGCTGGTCGACATCGATCAGCACCGAGCCTGCCGGGAAGGTCTGCAGGCGCTGGAACGGCTTGCCGGTACCGCTAACCAGCAGGTGCCCTTCATAGCCGGGAATCTGGTTGACCGCAGCGCGATCCGGCTCGAAGCCGCCGGCCACTTTCACGTCGTCCATGCGGTACAGGGTCACCGCCACTGCAGTGGGTTTGTCCAGGGTGCGCATGGCGATGCCATGGGCCTTGAGCCGGGCGATCACATCGCGCCACTGCGCGGGGACGATGTATTGCTTCGGCCGCTTGACCACCAGGTCCGGCTCGGTGTTGCCGGTGACAGGGACGTCGAGGGTCTTCGGCTGGTTGCTCCAGACGATGGTCTTCGCACCGGTGATCGGCGAGTCCTCATAGCGGTATTCACCCACCGTGAAAGGCACGGTTTGCGCCTTGCCGGGCTTCCAGGTCAGGATCACGTCCTTCTGCGCGGCGAGACGCTTGCGGTCCTGTTCGATGGCGGCGCGCAGCGAATCGGCCTGCTGGCCGATCACCTCGAACATCGCCTTGAGCATCACATAGTTGCCCAGCACCTGGGTGCGGTATGGGTGCAACGCATGCTGCTCGATCAGGATCGAAGGCACGTTGCGGATATCACCGTACTGATTGGAGAAACGCGCCAGATCCGTGCGGTACGGGTAGTAGCCCTGGGTCGGGTCCTGGTTGTCGTTGAAGCTGATGCATTCGTGGACCACATGGCCCTGGTCCTGCAGCGCCTTGTACACCGGGCCGCGCATCGTGCTGTCCATCCAGGCGCTGCTGGCCGGCGACCAGCCGTTGCCGTTGTGACAGTACGAGCTGTCGTAGGGGTACATGGCGCCGTCGGTGGAATGGGTGTCGGCGAAGAAGCTCAGCTCGTAGGTGTTGAACACCCAGGCGACGTTGCGGATTTCTGCACTGTCGAGCTTGGTGAAGTCGCGGTTGAGGTTGTAGTTGAGACCGTTGACCCGCCAGCCGGTGATGTCCGGGCCGTTCTGGTTGATCCGCCCGTAGGCGCTGCGGCGCACGTCGCCGTCAATGTTGACCGTGGGAATGAACAGGATGTTGACCCGCTCCAGCAATGCGGCCAGGGGCTTGTCGCCGGTGGTCATGTCACGCAGCAGCATGAACATGGCGTCCTTGCCGTTGGATTCGCCAGGGTGGATCTCGGCCTCGACAAAGATCGTCGGCTTGCCGGTCTTCTTCAGGCCGGAGGGGGACTTGTCGCTGGACAGGGACACCACGGCAAGGACCATGGGGTAGCCCTCTGCGCTCTTTTCCGGCAACTCGCTCAAGGCCACCTTGCCGCCCGACGCCGCGGCCAGCTTGCGCAGCCAGGCGCGGCTTTCCTCGTAGGTGCTGGTCTGCTTGAAGTCGCTGGATTCGGCGACCGTCACCAATGGATTGTCGGGCTTGGCGATATAGCGGGTGCTGGTGAGCTGCTGTTCGAACATCGCTGGGAGGATGCGCTGCTTGGCCGCCTCGGGGTAACCGCTGTCGTTGATATAGGCCGGCGCCGAGGGCAGCGCGGCCAGGGCGGACTGGCTGGTGCCGAGCAGCAGCGCGGTGAAAAGCAGGTGCGGATGCTTCATGGGGAGTTCCTTCTCACACGGGAAATGGCAACCTTAGAGCACATTGCCAATCGATACGAGGGACGTTTCAGCCATGTTGAGCAACCTGTTTAGCGGAGTGAGCGAATCGTCCGTGGACGAGCGCTTCGATGATCTGCTGGCCCGACCCGGGGTGCGCATCGAGCGGATCGTGTCCAATGGGCAGAGCAGTGCGCCGGACTTCTGGTACGACCAGGATGAGGGGGAATGGGTGATGGTGCTGAGCGGCTCGGCGTCGGTACGCCTGGAGCATGAGGTGGAGGCGCGGGTGTTGGGGCCGGGGGATTTCCTGGATATTCCGGCGCACTGTCGGCATCGGGTGGAATGGACGGATGCCGGGCAACCAACCGTGTGGCTGGCTGTGTTCTATGCAATGGACTGAGGGCCCCATCGTGGGCAACGCCCGCTCCCACAAGGTCCGCGTGCGCCGCGACACCGGTGGGAGCGGGCGTTGCCCACGATGAGGCCAGCGGGCTTTACACCGCCCGCAACATTCCCCGATCCACGATGAAGTCGATCAAGGTCTGCAACCCATGCCCGGTCTTCAGGTTGGTGAACGCCCAGGGCCGCTCCGGCCGCATGCGCCTGGTATCACTCTCCATCACCTCCAGCGAAGCCCCGACATAAGGCGCCAGGTCGATCTTGTTGATCACCAGGAAGTCCGACTTGGTGATCCCCGGCCCGCCCTTGCGCGGGATCTTCTCGCCCTCGGCGACATCAATCACGTATACGGTCAGGTCGGCCAGCTCCGGGCTGAAGGTGGCACTGAGGTTGTCACCACCACTCTCGACGAAGATCACCTCCAGATTGCCGAACTTGCGCGCCAGCTCTTCCACTGCCGCCAGGTTCATCGAGGCGTCCTCGCGGATCGCGGTATGCGGGCAGCCACCCGTCTCCACACCGACGATGCGCTCCGGTGCCAGGGCCCCGGCCTCGGTGAGGATGCGCTGGTCTTCCTTGGTGTAGATATCGTTGGTCACCACGGCGATTTCATAGTGGTCGCGCATGGCCTTGCACAGCGCTTCCAGCAGCGCGGTCTTGCCGGACCCGACCGGGCCACCGACGCCGACACGCAGGGGTTGCTTGTAGCTTTGCATAACGAATTCCTCAGGATCGGAACAATCGGGTGTATTGGGTTTCGTGGCGCGACGAGGCGATCGCCAGCAATGGCAGGCCGCCGCCCAGTTCTTCATCGGGCACTGCCAGTGCACGCTCCAGCACTGCCGGCAAGGCTTCGGACAGATCACGCAGCAGGCTCTGCGCCGCCTGCTGGCCGAATGGCACCAGCTTGACCCCGGCCATCACTGCGCCTTCCAGCCAACTGAAGCCATGACCCAAGGCGAGATCGCGCAAGGGAATACCCCAGTGCACCGCCAGCCAGGCCATGCCGCCCAGTTGGCTCAGTTCCAGACTGGCTCGCCACTGCGCCGCCTGGCCCAGTTGCCAGCCATCCAGCAGGCGGGCCAGGGCCGCGCCGCGCTGGCGTTCTTCAGTGCGCAGCTCGGCGGTCTCGCGGTTGGCCAGCAGGAAGCGCGTCCAATGGGCGAAGGCCTCGGCATCGTCGCGCTCGCAGGCGTGGTACAGACGCGCCAGCAGCGGCCAGTCGAGATAGCCGAGGGTGTCGTCGACCTGCTGCAGTTGCCAGGCCCGAAAGCCCTCGGCGCCCTGCACCCAGCCCGCCTCCACCGCCCACTCCAGCCCCTGCGAGTAGGTGAAACCACCCACCGGCAGGCCGGGACTGGACAGTTGCAACAGGCGCAACAGCTTCAGCGCGCTGTCCATCAGCCCGCCATCAGCATCGCCGCGCCAGCCAGCAGGCCGCCGCCGAAGGCCTGTTGCAGGCGGGTGTGGCGACGCAGCAGGCAGCCGACGCCGAAGCCGGCGACCAGCAGCAGGCCGCTGACGGTGACGAAACCGGCGCTGAACATCCAGAACGCGCCCGGGCTGGACTCAACGCCATGGGCCCAGCCATGGAACAGGGCGAACACCGGCATCACCAGCGACAGCAGCAACTGGCGACGCGGCAGGAGCATGGCGGCGCCGGCCACCAGCAACGAGCCGAGGATCATCTCTTCCATACCGATCACACCACCGAACAGATGACCCAGCACCGCGCCGCTGAACATGGCGAACAGGGTCAGCGCCGGCAGCACCAGGCGACTGCGGGTCAGCGCCGCGAGAATGCCGGTGCCGAGCAGCATCAACAGGTGGTCGAGGCCGGTCAGCGGGTGCAGCAGGCCGTCCTGCAGCGGATTGGTGTCATGGCCCGGGTGGGCCAAGGCCGGAACGGCGACCAGTAGCAGGGTCAGGGCGAGCAGTTTCTTCATGGGTTTCTCCTTGTTGGAATTCACAACGCGGCCTGGGCCGGCAGGCGGACGAACAGGTGATCGCTATGGGCATGGCTGTGCGGCGCACTCTGGTAGGCGCCCGCCTCCGGTTCGAACGGTGCCTGCTCGACCACGACGTCAAGGCCGAAGCCACGGACCATGTCGTCCAGCACATGGTCATGCTGGTAGCGCAGGAAACCGGCCTCGACCTGCAGCGGCACATGACGGTTGCCCAGGTGATAGGCGGCGCGGGCCAGAGCCAGAGGATCGGCGCAGTACACGCTGGAGACTTCCTCGTCGGCGGCGATCACCCGCACCACCTCCCCGCCCGTCTCGTCCGCCAGCAACTCGCCACCGCGGATCAATTGGCCGCGTTCCAGCAGCAGCCCGGCATCACGGCCGTCGTCGAGGGTGATGCGCACCCGGCTCTTGATCCGGGTGTCCAGGCTCAGCGTGGCGCTGGCGGTCGCAACGCCCTCTTCCACCCTGCGGGTCAACAGAATCATCAGGTTCTCCTTGCTCAGAACAGAAAGTAACGCTGGGCCATCGGTAGCACCGTGGCCGGCTCGCACACCAGCAACTCGCCGTCGGCGCGCACCTGGTAGGTCTGCGAATCCACCTCGATATTCGGCATCAGGCCGTTATGCACCATGTCGCCCTTGCGCACCGTGCGGCAGCCATGGGCCAGTCCGATCAGGCTGCGCAGGCCGAGTTGCTGGTGCACGCCACGGTCCAGGGCCTCGCGGGAGAGGAAAGTCATCCGTGTGGCATGCCGCGCCGCGCCAAGGGCACCGAACATCGGCCGATAGTGCACCGGCTGCGGGGTCGGGATCGAGCCATTGATATCGCCCATCGGCGCCGTGGCGATCATCCCGCCCTTGATCACCAGGGCCGGCTTGACCCCGAAGAACGCCGGCGACCAGAGCACGATATCGGCCAGCTTGCCGGCCTCCAGCGAGCCCACCTCATGGGCGATGCCGTGGGTCAGCGCCGGGTTGATGGTGTACTTGGCGATGTAGCGCTTGACCCGGGCGTTGTCGCTGTACGACGAATCCCCGGCCAGCGGCCCGCGGCGCAGCTTCATCTGGTGCGCCACCTGCCAGGTGCGCAGTACCACCTCGCCGACCCGGCCCATGGCCTGGGAGTCCGACGAGGTCATGGAGAAGGCACCGAGGTCGTGAAGGATGTCCTCGGCGGCGATGGTCTCGCGGCGGATGCGCGACTCGGCGAAAGCCACGTCCTCGGCGATGCTGGTGTCCAGGTGGTGACAGACCATCAGCATGTCGAGGTGCTCGTCCACGGTGTTGACCGTGTACGGCAGGGTCGGGTTGGTCGAGGACGGCAGCACATTGGCGAAGCTGGCCGCGCGGATGATGTCCGGCGCGTGCCCGCCGCCCGCGCCTTCGGTATGGAAGGTGTGGATGGTGCGGTCGCCGATGGCCGCCAGGGTGTCCTCGATGCAGCCGGATTCGTTGAGGGTGTCAGTGTGAATCGCCACCTGCACGTCCATTTCCTCGGCCACGCCCAGGCAGCAGTCGATGGCCGCCGGGGTCGAGCCCCAGTCCTCGTGCAGCTTGAGGCCCACGGCACCGGCGGCGATCTGCTCGCGCAGGGCTTCGGGACGGGAAGCGTTACCCTTGCCCAGCAGGCCGATGTTGATCGGCAGTTCATCCGCCGCCTGGAGCATGCGCGCCAGGTACCAGGGCCCGGAGGTGCAGGTGGTGGCGTTGGTGCCGGTAGCCGGCCCGGTACCGCCGCCGATGAAGGTGGTGATGCCCGAGGTCAGCGCTTCTTCCACCTGCTGCGGGCAGATGAAGTGGATATGGGAGTCGATGCCGCCGGCAGTGACGATCTTGCCTTCGGCGGCGATCACCTCGGTGCCCGGCCCCACCGGCAGGGTCACGCCAGGTTGCACATCAGGGTTGCCGGCCTTGCCGATGCCGAAGATGCGCCCGTCCTTGACCCCGATATCGGCCTTGACGATGCCCCAGTGGTCGATGACCAAGGCGTTGGTCAGCACCAGGTCCATGGCTTCGGCGGCGAGCATCTGGCCCTGGCCCATGCCGTCGCGGATCACCTTGCCGCCGCCGAACTTGACCTCTTCGCCATAGAGGGTGAAGTCCTTCTCCACCTCGACCCACAGCTCGGTGTCGGCCAGGCGCACGCGGTCGCCGACGGTGGGGCCGAACATGTCGGCGTAGGCCCTGCGGGAAATGCGGCTCATGCGTCGGCCTCCAGCTTGCCCATGACCTTGCCCTGGAAGCCGTAGACCTCGCGCTTGCCCACGTAGGGCACCAGGGTCACGCTGCGCGCCTGCCCCGGTTCGAAGCGCACCGCGGTGCCGGCCGGGATGTCCAGGCGATAGCCGCGAGTGGCCTCGCGCTCGAACACCAGAGTGTCGTTGACTTCGAAGAAGTGATAGTGCGAGCCGACCTGCACCGGCCGGTCACCATGGTTGGCCACGCTGACACTGATCGTCGCGCGGCCGGCATTGAGTTCGATATCGCCGCTGTCGGCGACCTGGATTTCTCCGGGAATCATCCTGCTCTCCTCTTTAATGCCGACTCAGACGATCGGGTCATGGACGGTGACCAGCTTGGTCCCGTCGGGGAACGTCGCTTCGACCTGGACGTCGTGGATCATCTCCGCCACGCCCTCCATCACCTGGTCGCGGCCCAGCACCTCGCGGCCCAGGTTCATCAGTTCGGCGACAGTGCGGCCGTCACGCGCGCCCTCCATCACCGCCGCGCTGATCAGTGCCACCGCTTCCGGGTAGTTGAGCTTGAGGCCACGGCCCAGGCGGCGCTCGGCGAGCAACGCAGCGGTGAACAACAGCAGTTTGTCTTTCTCTCTCGGGGTCAGCTCCATGGTCGCTCTCTTCAGGTGGCCCAGATCCGTGGCGGGCATGGCGCAAGGCCGACAATGGCCGGACGCAGTGCCTGCCACAGGCGCAGCAAGGTGGATTGAAGGCGTTGGTTGTCGTGGTCCAGCAGGCGGACAACCAGCAATTGGCCAAGCAGGGTCGCGCCAGCGGGGACGGCGAGATGCTCGATAAGGGTGCGCGCCTGCTCCAGCAACTCAGGGGTGGCCGGGGCGGCGCAGAAAGTGGCTTGCAGCGGGTAGCCGGCGAGCTTGTGCAGGCTGTCGCCGTCGATGCGCAGGCGTTCGTGCAGGCCGGGATCGTCCGGCAGGTCGATCTGCAGAAGGCTGTCCAGCGCGCCGTGGCTGAAGGTTTCGTTCATCACCGGCCGGCCCAGGCAGAGGATTTCCCAAGCCAGCAGGCGGGCGCCGGGGGCCAGGCTGAAGCGGTTCTCAAGGCGGGCCCGGGCACCGGGAAAGCAGATGTTGCCGTGGGGTAGCCACTCCAGGGTGGCGCCTTCGGCCAGATGAAAATGCTGCTTGAGCACCGAAACGGGGCCGGCGCTGCGGTAGAACTTGGTGGCACCGGGCATGGTCAGCAGCGCGTGGCTGCCGGGTTCCAGGTGCACGTCGAGGGTCAGCCGGTCACCGCCGACCACGCCGCCTGGGGGGTGCAGCACATAGACGTGGCATGGGGCGCCCTCCGGGTAGAAGGGTCGCTGCACCAAAAGAGGTCCGAAATGACGCCGCGCACCAATACAGGTCCTCCCGTTGCGCTGGACAAAGCGCAATTTCAGCTCGGCGCTCCAGCCGGCGGTGTCATCCGCCGGTGCGAGCAGTTCGGGTAGGGACATTGTGACGCTTCCGATAAACGCCGCGTTTACTGGGAAAATTCTGTAATCCCGAGACTACGCGGCTGATTAAGACTGTCTGCGCAAGCCTTGTAGTTGGCGGGTTTGCGCGGACCTGATCGATCGATCAGTAATCGATGGAAGCTGTAAAAGCATATTGCGGGCCAGAATGGCGCATGCAGGGGATTTCTTGCGGGGGTGTGCACTGGGATGGGGATGGCGCGCTCTGGGAATTGCTTTGCCCGCCAGGGCCTCATCGCTGGCAAGCCAGCGATGAGGCCCTGAAGCTCACCGCTGGAACTTCGCCTGTGCCACCAACCCCTTCACATACTCCGTCTCCGGCCGATCCAGCACCTCGGCACTGCCGCCCTCCTCGACGATCCTGCCCTCCTTGACCACGAGCACCCGATCGGCAATCGCCCTGACCACCCCCAGGTCATGAGTGACGAACACCAGCGTCATGCCCTCCTCCTGCAACTCGCGCAACAAAGCCAGGATCGCCGCCTGCACCGATACATCCAGCGCCGAGGTCACCTCGTCACAGATCAGCACCTCGGGCTCGCACACCAGCGCCCGGGCGATTGCCACCCGCTGGCGCTCGCCGCCGGACAACTGGTGCGGGTACTTGCCCGCCGTCTCCACCGGCAACGCCACCCGCGTCAACGCCGCCTCGATCCGCGCCCGGCATTCAGCCCCCTTGAGGCCGAAAAAATGCTCCAGCGGCGCCTGCAGGCACTGGTACACCGATTGCCGCGGATTCAACGCGCGATAGGGATTCTGGAAGATGTACTGGATCCGGTGCCGGGTCGCCGCGTCACGCTTGCGCGCCACCAGGCTCAGCGGCTGGCCGTCGAAACGCAACTGGCCGATCCCGCCATCCCCCAGACCGGCCAGGGTCCGCGCCAGGCTGGTCTTGCCCGAGCCCGACTCGCCCACCACCGCCAGGCACTCGCCACGGTGCACCTGCAGCGACAGGTCGAAGAGCACCTGCCGGTCGTAGCTCAGGTTCAGCTCGCGCAGCTCCAGCAACGGCTCCCGCGCTTCCGACAACACCCGCACCGGCACCGCCTCTTCCGCAGGCAACACGGTCAGTTGCGGATGCCGGCAAGCCACCTCCTGCGTGCCGTCCAGTAGCTGCAATGGCGGCTCGATCACCGAGCACGCCGCACTGCGCCGCGAGCAACGCGGGGCGAAGGCGCAGCCGACAGGCCGCTGCCCCGGCGCGGGCGCATGCCCGGCAATTGCTCGCAGCACCCGCTGGCGCCCCACCTCCGGAATCGCCGCCAGCAAGCCCAGGGTGTAGGGATGTCCCGGCCGCTCGAACAACCGCTCGCGGCTCGCCACTTCTACGATGCGCCCGGCGTACATCACCATCACCCGGTCCACCAGGTCCTTGATCACCCCCAGGTCATGGGACACGTACACCGCCGCCACACCCTGCTCCTTGCACAGCCGGCGCACGGTTTGCAGGATGTGCGCGCGGGTGCCGACATCGAGGGCGGTGGTCGGCTCGTCGAGGACGATCAGCTTCGGCCGCAGGACAAAGGCCAGGGCCAGCATCACCCGTTGCTGCTGCCCGCCAGAGAGTTGATGGGCGAAACGCCGGAGAAACTCGTCATCCCCGGGCAGGCCGACTTCCACCAGGGTCTGCTGCAGGCGCAGTTCCCGCGCCTGGCGATCCAGCCCCGGTTCATGGGCCTGCAAGGTTTCCAGCAACAGCTTGCCGATGCGGATCGCCGGATTCAGCGCCAGCGCCGGGTCCTGGGCGACATAGCCGATCAGCCCGCCACGGGCACGGCGCAGGGCCTCGCCCTGCAGAGCCAGCAGATCGGTCCCGGCCACCCGCACCTGCCCGCCGCTGATCCGCGCACCGCGTCGCGCATGGGCGAGCAACGCCGTAGCCAGGGTGGTCTTGCCCGAGCCGGACTCGCCCACCAGGCCGAGGATCTCCCCCGGCGCCAGGCTGAAGTCGATGTGCTCGATGACATCGGCACCGTTGTCCAATTCGACCCGCAGCCGTTCCACCTGCAACGCCGCGATACCCGATTCCACGGGCGTGGAAAGAACGAATGCATTCATGTGCGCGCTCCCGCGCTGTACCGGGCGATGCCTTCGGCCAGCAGGTTGGTGCCATAGGCGAACACCGCGATCAGCAGCGCCGGGGCCAGCACGGCCCAGGGCTGGATCAGCAGGCCGGCCTGGTTTTCATTGATCATCAGGCCCCAGTCGGCGGCGGGCGGGGCCACGCCGTAGCCGAGAAAACTCAGGCC
This sequence comes from Pseudomonas sp. Con_6, assembly GCF_059379395.1. Lineage (NCBI taxonomy): Bacteria > Pseudomonadati > Pseudomonadota > Gammaproteobacteria > Pseudomonadales > Pseudomonadaceae > Pseudomonas > Pseudomonas sp. Con_6. The sequence continues at coordinate 3,832,731 of NZ_CM182011.1, forward strand.
AGAGAGCATGCCGATACCCCAGGTGAGCATGTTGCCGAAGTGCACCAGCAGCGGCGTCAGCACATTGGGCAGGATCTCCCGCAGCAGGATTCGCGTGCGGGAAAAGCCCATCATCTGAGCCGCCTCGACGAACTCCTGGCTGGCCACCGATACCGCGCTACCACGGGCCAGGCGGATCACCCCAGGGGTGAAGGCGATGGCCACGGTGAGCACGATCAGCCATGGCTGGCGGCCGAGCATGGACACGATCAATAGCACCAGGATCAAGTCCGGAAAGGCCAGCCATACATCCGCCAGCCAGGTGATGGCCTGGTCCAGGCGCTGCCGCGACAGCCCCGCCAGCATGCCCAGCACGCTACCCACCAGCAGGGCCAGGCCGGCGGCGGCCACCGACATCCACAAGATCGACAGCCCGCCGGCCAGCAGCCGCGACAACACATCGTGGCCGAGGAAGTCATGCCCCAGCGGCGCACCGGCCTCAGGCGGGCCATACACGCCGCCGAGCATGTCGGTCGGCGCATGGGGCGCCAGCCACGGGCCGAGCAGCGCCAGCAGCACCACCGCCAGGGTCACCAGGGCACCCCGGCGAATCGAAGGCTCACGCCAGAATCGTGCATCGAACATGAATCACTCCTTGTCAGGGGGCCTTGGCCGCGGGACGCCGCCACCAGCTCTGGATGCCGCGACGGCTGCGCTGGATCAGTCCGGCGCGCCGCGCGGTACGCAATTTCGGGGTCAGCAGTACGGTCAGCAGGTCGGCCAGCAGGTTGATCGCCACCACGCCGAGGGTGATGACCAGCACCGCGCCCTGGATCAGTGGCAGGTCGCGCATCTGGATCGCGCTGTTGAGCAAGGTGCCGATGCCGGGATAGCTGAACACCACCTCTGCCAGCAGCGCGCCACCGATCAGCACCCGCAGGGTCAGGGCCACACCCTGGATCGCCGGCACCAGCGCGTTGGGCAAGGTGTGGCACCAGACCAGGCGGCGCTCCGACAGCCCGCGCAGGCGCGCGGCGCCGACATAGTCCGAATCCAGCGTCTCGATCATCGACGCCCGCACCAGCCGCGCCAGGTACGGCAGCGCCGACAGGCTCAGGGCCAGGACCGGCAGCGCCAGGTAGTCGAGCTGGCGCCACAGCGGGCGGTCCGGGTCGATCAGCGACACGGCCGGCAGCAGGTCGAAATGCGGCATGGAGAACAGCAGCACCAGGCCGATGGCGACCAGGTAACCCGGAGTGGCCTTGAGCACGATCAGGGTCGCCAGGCCCCAGCGGTCCAGACGCGAGTCACGGCGCAGGGCCAGGCCGACACCGATCACCAGGGCCAGCGGCACCACCAGCAGCAAGACCCCGAGCAGCAATGCCAGGGTATTGCCGAAGCGGATGAACAGCAGTTCCGCCACCGGCTGCGCGGAATCCAGCGAGATACCGAGGTCGCCACGGAGGATCTGCGCCAGCCAGCCGAGGTACTGGATCAGGATCGGCCGGTCCAGGCCAAGCTGCTGGCGCAGGGTGAGGATGCTCTCCAGCGGCGCCTCGGGACCGAGGATCACCCGTGCCGGATCCGAGGGCAGCGCCTGAGTGGCGATGAACACCACCAGGCTGATGACCCAGGCTGTGAGCAGGCCGTAGCCGAGGCGGCCGAGGAACCACGGCAGCCAGGCCGGCAAACGAGGCGTTGCGATACGTTCAGGCATGGTTCAACCACAGGCTGTCGAAGCGCCAGGAGGCGAAGGTGGTCTGTTCGCCGTGCAGGCCGCCGACCTTGTTCGAGGCGGCGTCGAGCACGTCGGTGAAGCCCCAGATCAGCAGGCCGCCGCGCTGGTGCTGGATGGTCTGGGCCTCGTGGACCAGCGCGCGACGCTTGTCCAGGTCGGGCTGGCCGAGGGCCTGGGTGAACAGTTGCGAGAAACGCTCGTCACGGAAGTTGCTGCGGTTGTAGATGGCCAGCGGCGCGTCGTTGTGCAGGCCGGTGGCGAGGAAACCGCGGGCCGGGGTCGAGCACGGCGACATCAGCCACTGCTCCTTCTGCGGGCCGTTGAATACCGAGCCATCCACCGGCGTCACCTTGATTTCCACACCGGCCTTCTTCGCCTGCTGGGCGAACACCAGCGCAGCGTTGACCTCGTTGGCGGTGGTGGTCAGTTCCAGGCGCAGGTCGGTGGCACCCGCCTGGCGCAGCAGCGAACGGGCCTGGTCCAGGTCGTAGGGGCGCTGTTCGATGGCGTGGTTGTAGGTCGGGTCCTGGGGCGAATAGAGGTCGTTGGCGATGCGGCCGAAACCGTTGAGTCCACGACCTACCAGCTCCTGCCGGTCGGCCAGCAGGCGGAAGGCCTGGCGCACCCGTTCGTCCTGGAACGGCGCCTTGGCGGTGTTGAGGTTGAAGCCGCTGAACGACGTGGTCGGCGAGGCTACCAGTTGCAGGCGCGGGTCAGCCTTGACCAGTGCGCTGTGCTCGGCCTGCACCGCGCTGGCCAGGTCGATCTGCCCGGCGCGCAGGGCCGCGAGGCGCGAGACCTGGTCCTTGAATTCGATGATTTCAAGCTCGTCGGCATAGGGCTGGTTGGGCTTGAAGTAGTTCTCGAAGCGGGTGAACAACGCCCGCTGCCCCGGCACGAAGCGCTTGAGGCGGTACGGCCCCGCGCCCACCGGATTGTTCGGATCGTAGTCGGTGGGCACGATACCGCCGAAGGCGATCAGGGTTTCATCCAGCGGGAAGAAGCTGCGGCCTTCCTTGAAGCGGATCTCGATGGTCCTGTCGTCGAGCTTGCGCAGGGCCTGGCGATCGATGGCGCCGACCAGCCCGGCATAGGGCGAGGCCAGCTTCGGATCGGTCAGGCGCAGGATCGAGAACAGCATGTCGTCCGAGGTGATGGTCTTGCCGTGGTGGAACTCCAGGCCTGGCCGGATGCGGATGGTCCAGGCGCTGGCGTCGGCGTTGGGCTCGGCGAACTCGGCCAGGCCCAGGCGCGTACTGACGTCGTCGTTCCATTCCCAGAATTTGCTGTACAGCGCCCAGCCGCGAATGATCCCGCCGCCGGACGGCTTGTGCGCGTCGAGGTTGCCGGCCTGGTCGCCATCGATGATGCCGACCCGCAGGCGCCCGCCGCGCACCGGGGTACCGGGAACGGCGCTGGACACCACGGCGGCGGGATCGCCGCCACCGCAGCCGCTGAGCAGGCTGGAACCGAGGATCAGGCCGCCACCGACGGCGAGGCTGTTGCCGAGAAACACCCGGCGGGAAAATTCGTTGGGCATGGGTCTTTCCTTAGGCCGGTTCGGCCGTCGTGCGGGCCTTGAGGCGCGGAACCTCGAAGCCGTGGTCCAGGTCGAGCAAGGGGAACAGCAGGTCGGCGACCCGGTGTGCTTCATCGATCAGCGGGAAGCCGGAGAGGATGAAGGCGCTGGTGCCCTGGGCCTCGTACTCGCGAATGCGCCCGGCCACCTGCTCGGCGCTGCCCACCAGGTAGGTGCCGGCGGCCGGCCCCAGCAGGTTGAAGCCGAACAGGCTCGGGCCGGTCCATACGTTCGGGTAGATTTCCAGGTCGCGGGCCTTGGGCAAGCGGCCTTCGCGGATCGCCTGGACATTGGCCTGGATGCGCGGGTCGTCGCTGTGGAAGCTGTCCAGGGTCTGCCCCGGCGGCAACTGCCGTTCGATGGCGGCGCGGGCGGTGGCCAGCGAGGTGTTGTCCAGCAGTTTCTGGGCGTGGGCCCAGGCTTCTTCCTCGGTTTCGCGGACGATGATCTGCAGGCGCGTGCCGTAGGTCAGCTCACGACCGATCTTCGCCGCCTCGGCGGCCACCTTGCGGAACTTGGCACCAAGCTTGGGGGGCGTGTCGGCGAAGCTCAGGTAGACATCGAGCAACTGCACCGAGTGGGCAACGCCCGGATCGGAAGTGCCAGCGCCCCACAGCGGCACCGACAGGCGCTTCGGCGGATGCCAGCCACCCAGCGGATGGCGTGCGGCAGCGGCCGGACGCGGCGCCAGCTTGACGAACCGGCCATCGTAGCCCTCGGTGCTGCCGGCGTAGATGGACTGGAACGCACGCCAGTATTCGAGGCTGAACTGGTAACGCTCGTCGTGCGGGTAATGCACGCCCAGGGTCGCCAGGCCGGCATCGCTGCCATTGACCACGTTGAACAGCAGGCGGCCGTTGGAGAACTCGTCGAAGGTCAGCGCCCACTTGGCCAGCACCGCCGGCGAGACCTCGCCCGGGTGCTGCGCCACCAGGAAGCGCAGGCGCTCGGTGGCGTCGATCAGGGACGCGGCCACGGTCAGGCTTTCGTTGGGGCTGGTGCCCAGCAGGGAGCCGTAGTAGCCGAGGCGATCGGCGCTCACGGCAAGCTGCTTGAGGTGGTTGAAGTCGGTCAGCCAGCGGCCCTGTTCTTCCCACGGATAGGGACCATCGGGACTGGTGAGGTACCAGAGAATCTTCACTGCCATGATCGGATGTCCTTATGCGCGAGGGCTGTCGTTGGCTGGCACCAGGCCGAGTTCGCGGGCCTGGTCGAGCAGCTTGCTCATGGTCCATTGCTGGGTCAGCACGCCCGGGCCATAAGGGCGCGAACCACCGAGGGATTCGGCCAGCAGTTGCAGTTGCGCGCCCTCCTCCAGCAGCAGGATGAACTCGGCCGTGTGGCGCAGGCCCTGGGTGCCCCACACGGTGGCGCCGCCGTTGGCTTCGAGGATGGCCGGGGTGAAGGGGTTTTCCGCCAGGCTGTCGAGGATGAAGTCCACCTCGTCCTGGCGGCGGTCGATGTACACCGGCAACTCGCGGGCCAGCTGGAAGCGCTGCACCGGCACGTAGTGGAACGGCAGGGTGCGCTGGGTCTGGGCCCAGGCGCCGAGGTACGGGCTGTGCACATGGGACACGGTGGTGATCTGCGGCTGCTGCTGGAACAGCCGGGTGTAGCGGTTGAGGCCGCCCTTGCCCTGGCCCAGCAGCAGGTTGCCGGCGAAGTCGGTGACGCTGGCCTTCAGCGGTTTGTGATGGTTCCACGGGCCCGGGTAGTTCACCGACACCAGCAGGTCGCGGCCCGGCACGCGCTCGATGAAGCCGACGGTGCCGTTGGCGGTGATGGTGTTGGTCTCGCGGTAGACGCGGAAGGCCTCGCCGGCTTCATGGGTGACGGCCTCGACGAAGTCCTTCAGTTCGGCGTCGATCAGGTTTTCGGTGGTCAGTACGGTCATCTCAGAGGTCCTTGTCCTGGGTGCGTTGGGCGAGCAGTTCGCGGGCGGCTTGCAGCGGGCGATGATCGACCCACTCGGCGAGGTCGAAATCGGCTTCGAGGAAGCCATGCAGGTTGAGGAAGGTCTTCTGGATATCGAGGAAGGCCAGGCGCTGCTCGGAGAGGTCCGGAGCCAGGGTGGTGTGGAAGTCGCCGCGGTAGGCTTCGTCCACGCCCTGGGCACCGGCACGGGTCTCGTCCTGGAGGATGCGCAGCACGCCTTCGCGGTTGTCACGGGCCCACTCGGCGGCACGCAAGGTCTGGGCGAGGAAGCGCACCACCAGGTCGAAATGCTCGTCGAGCAGGCTCTGGTGGACGGTGATCGGCCGTGGCGTGCCGTTGTTGATGCGGTAGCGCGGGTCTTCGATCTGGTCCAGGTCGATGCCCACTTCCAGGCCCAGGCGGCGCGCGGCGTCGGCGGCGGAAGCGCCCTTGACGTAGACCGCGTCGACTTCTCCACGGACCAGATAGTCGAGGCCCGACCACAGGCGTTGCAGGCCTTCGTTGGGGTTCGGCGCCTGTTCCTGGTCGTGCAGCGGCACTTGCACCAGGGTCACGTCGTCGAAGCCCAGGCCTGCCAGGCTCAACGCGCCCTTGTAGCCGTGCAGGCTCATGGCCCGGGCGATGCTGCCGGGACGGTTCGGCCCCCAGGCCGGCAGGGCCAGGCGCTTGCCCTTGAGGTCGGCGGCGCTACGGATGCCGGAGCCGGGACGCACGAGGATGGTCTGCCATTCCTCGATCCAGGTCAGGCCGATCAGGCGGCTTGGCGAACCGGCAGCGCGGGCGGCCAGGGCCGGGACGTTGCCGCCCTCGCGAAACAGTCCGGGCAACTGGTGATCGTAGTGGTGATGGCCGAGCTGCCGGGCTTCCTGCAGGGTCAGCACCGGCAGGCCATCGGCGGCGAACTCTTCGCCAAGCCAGCCAAGGGTGTAGGCGATGCCGGACGCGGTGGGAACCGGGCAGCGGGTGAACCAGAGTTGCTCCAGGGGCGCCGCGCTGGGCAGCGGCAAGGTAGCAGCGAGTGACATGGGTGGACTCCATCAGGGGATCGAAGGGGCCAGGTGGCCTTTGCCAGGGCTATTGCAGCGCCCGTGCCAAGTCGTCAAACCACTGATTTCATTGAGTTTTATACCTATCACCGGATGCAGACTGCTGATCTGCCAGCACCCGCCCAGCGTCATTGCTGCTGCCTGAGCAACAACCGGCCGCGGACTGCTGCTGGAGCAGCAACCAGCCTCTTGAAAATCGCTGAAAGCCACGTATCTCAAGGCCTCCAGGCCACTGGCACAGAACCTGCTCCGAGCCGCGCACCTGTTCATTCAAGGAAGCGTTATCGTGACTACCCTGCCCCGCCGCCTGGAAAGCGAAGCCCAGGCCATTACCGTCGCCCATGAAGTGGCCGGCGAGATCGCCGCCCTCGCCGCCGATCCGCAAAACAACCGCACCCTGCCCCGGCGCCAGGCCGAACTGCTGTCCAGCAGCGGCCTGACCGCCATCGGCGTGCCCCGCGCCGATGGCGGCCTCGGCGCCTCGGTGGAAACCATCGTCGAGACGGTACGGATCATTTCCCGTGCCGATGGCGGCGTCGGCCAGTTGCTGCAGATCCACAACGTGATGCTGCGCGGCGTGCTCAACGGTTATCCGGACGAGGTGCGCCAGCGTCTGGTCGGCGACCTGCTGGCCGGCAAGCGCCTGGGCAATGCCCTGGCGGAAGTGGGCGGCAAGAACAAGTTCGCCCTCAAGACCCGGGTCGAGCGCCGCGAGGACGGCGTGCTGGTGCTCAACGGCAGCAAGTTCTACTCCACCGGCTCCTACCTGGCCGAGTGGATTTCCCTGACCGCCGCCAGCGACGACGGCGGCGCCGGCGTGCTGCTGCACCGTGACACCCCGGGCCTGACCCTGGTGGACGACTGGGACGCCTTCGGCCAGCACAACTCGGTGAGCGGCACCGTGCGCTTCGACAATATCGAACTGGACGAGCGCTACGTCCTGCGCCGCCAGGGCCCGATGAAGCGCACCGGGCTGACCTTCCCGCAGATCCTCCATGCCGCCATCGACACCGGCATCGCCGCCGGCGCCCTGCAGGCCGGTATCGACTACCTCAACCAGCATGCGCGGCCGTGGGTGGAGAGCGAGGTGGAACGGGCCAGCGACGAGCCGCATATCATCCGCCAGATCGGCGAATACGCCGTGGCCCTGCGCGCCGCCGAGTCACTGCTGCGCGATGCCGCGCGGACCTTCGACGCCCACGAGCGCGACCCGGAGAACAAGACGCTGCAGGACGAACTGATCCTCGCGGTGGCCACCGCCCGCGCCCACTCCGACGGCGCCTCGCTGAAGATTTCCAGTGACATCTTCTCCCTGCTCGGCGCCAGCGCGTCCCTGAGCAAGTGGAACCTCGATCGTTTCTGGCGCAACGCCCGGGTCCACACCACTCACGACCCGATCCGCTGGCGCCTGCACCATGTCGGCAACTACTACCTCAACGGCGTCGATCCGGGCGAGTACACCGCGATCCTCACCGCCAAACAGAAGGCCGGTGCCAGCCGCTGAATCCATCGCGCGGGTCCACCCGCGCGTTTCTACGTCCCGTTTCGAGTCCTTCATGAACCATCGACATCCGCTGCTGCGCAGCCTGGCGATCTACCGCGAAATGCCCTGGCGTTTCGCCCTGGTCGCCGGGCTGTTCGTGCTTATCAACCTGGGGCTGGTCTGGCAGCAATGGCTGATCGGCCATGCCCTCAACGACGTTACTGCCGGGGTCGCGGTGCGCCGCCTCGACGACGGCGCGCTGGACGGCCAGGTGGCCTGGCACTGGTTCTGGGCCATCCTCGCCGTTGCGCTTGGCCGCGCTGTGCTGCAGTACTTCGCCGGCCTGGGCTCGCTGATCCTCGGCCAGGAGCTGCTGACCCGGCTGCGCGAGCGCATCCTCGAACAGGTGCTACGCCTGCACCTGGGCTACCACTGGCAGCACGGCATGGGCGAGATCGTCACTCGCACCACCCGCGATGCCGACAAGGTCCGCGATGCCCTGGTGAGCTTCTGGCGCCAGTTGGTGGAAACCCCGCTGGTGGTGCTGGCCACCGTCGGCCTGCTTGGCTGGTATCACCCGCTGCTGGCCCTCGGTCCGCTGTTGCTGACCTTGCTGGGCCTGTACATCTTCGTGCTGCAGACCGAACGCCTGGTGGAGCTGGACCGGGCGGTGGGCGCCGCCTATGACCGGGTCAACCAGGACCTGGCCGAAGGTATCGGCGCGGTGCGGGTGATCAAGTCGTTCGGCTTGCAACAGCAACGCATCGACGGCTTCGCCGCGCAGGTCGGCGAGTTTACCGGGCTCGCGCGCCAGGCCCTGAAATGGGCCAGTTCGCGCATCCCGCTGCCGCAGGCGGTGGTGGCCCTGGGGCATGTGTGGATCCTGGTGATCGGCGCGCAACTGGTGGCTGCCGGGCGCATCGGCATCGGTGAGCTGGTGACCTCGCTGCTGATCGCCACCACCTTGGTGTTTCGTATCGAGGGCATTGGCCGGGTGATGCAGACCTTCGCCGATGCCCGCGCCTCGGCCGGAAGGATCTGGCAACTGCTGGATGCGCCGTCGCAGATCGAGAGCGGCCCGCGGCACCTGCCGGCGGGTTCGTTGGGCCTGAAGCTGGATGAAGTCAGCGTCACCGCGCCCGGCAGCGAGCGCGACATCCTGCGCCAATGCTCGCTGAGCCTGGCACCCGGTGAGGTCGTCGCCCTGGTCGGCGCCACCGGCACCGGCAAGAGCCTGCTGGCCAGCCTGCTGCCGCGCCTGACCGACGCCGACAGCGGCCAGGTGCTGGTGGGCAATGCCCGGGGCGGCTGGCAGGACGTGCGCGGCGTCGACCTCGCCGAACTGCGCCGCCGCGTGCACGTGCTGCCCCAGGAGAGCTTCCTGTTCGCCGACACCCTGGCCGCCAACCTGCGCCTCGCCGCGCCCCAGGCCAGCGACGCCGAACTGCTCGACGCCCTGCACCGGGCCAGTGCCGACGACATCCTCGAACGCCTGCCCCACGGCCTCGACAGCCCGCTGGGGGATCGCGGCGTCACCCTCTCCGGCGGCCAGCGCCAACGCCTGTGCCTGGCCCGCGCCCTGCTCGCCGCGCCCGACCTGCTGTGCCTGGACGACGCCACCAGCGCCCTCGACGCCATCAGCGAGCGCCACGTGCTGGACAACCTGCGTCGCCCCGGTGGCCCGACCCTGCTGCTGATCGCCAGCAAGGCCTCCACCGTCGAGCGCGCCGACCGCGTGCTGCTGCTGGACCAGGGTCGCATCGTCGACAGCGGCCCCCATGAGCAACTGCGCCGGCGCAACCCGGCCTACCGTGACCTGCTGGGGATCGAGCATGAGTAAGAACGCCGGCAACACTGCCATGAGCGATATCGAGATCGAGGAGCGGCTGGCAAAGAAGGCCCTGGACCGCAGCATGCTGCGCCGCCTGCTGCCGCTGTTGAAGCCGGTGCGCCGCCAGGTCGCCTGGGTCATCGGCCTGGAGCTGGTGCTGGTGTTCACCGTGTTCCTGCGTCCGTGGTTCGTCCGCGAGCTACTGGACCGCGGCCTGCTCCACGACGGCAACGCCTGGCTGCTCGACCTGCCGCTGGTGCTGTGGCTCGGTGCCGGGCTGGCCGCCAGCTGGCTCGGGCGCTTCCTGCTGGCCGGGGTGTCGCAATACCTCGCCGGCAGTGCGGCCATCGAGGTGCTGAACCAGTTGCGGGTGCGGGTGTTCGCCCATGTCCAGGCGCTGAGCATCGGCTACTTCGACCGTACCCGCGCCGGGCGCATCCTGTCCCGCGCCGACCGCGACGTCGACGCCCTCGAACCGCTGCTGATCCAGGGCCCTCCGGAACTGCTCGGCGCCCTGCTGCGCTGCAGCCTGGCGGCGCTGATGCTGTGGCTGATCGAACCGCTGTTCTTCGCCGCGCTGATCGGCAGCGTGCCGTTGCTGTTCCTCGCCACCTGGGCATTCAAGCGCGTGGCCCAGCGCAACTGGGCCAAGGTCGCGGAGCAGCGCAGCCGCTTCACCGCGCACCTTGTCGAGAGCGTCAGCGGTGTGCGCCTGTTGCAGCAGAGCGGGCGCCAGGACGACAACCAGCGGCGCTACCGGCAACTGCTCGACGAGTTCAACGACGCGCTGATCACCGGCAGCCTGCGCTCCGGCTGGTTCGCGCCGTTCACCGCCCTGCTCGCCGCCGCGGGCATGGCGGTGCTGGTACTGGTGGGCGGCTACTCGCTGGCCCAGGGCACGGTCACCGTCGGGCAGATCGGCGAGAGCCTGTTCTACGTGATGCTGTTCCTCGGGCCGCTGCAGGAACTGACCGACCTGTTCGAGCGCTACGCCACCGGCTCGGCCTCGGCGCAGCGGATCTTCCTGCTGCTGGACACCGCACCGGAAATCCTCGACCCACCCCGCCCGCTGCCGCTGCCCCGGGTGCAGGGCGAGGTGCATTTCGACCGGGTGCGCTTCGCCTACCAGCGCGATGCCGAGCGGCCAGTGATCGACGGCCTCGACCTGCGCATCCGCGCCGGCGAGGTGCTGGCCATCGTCGGGCCGTCCGGACATGGCAAGAGCACGCTGGTGCAGTTGCTGACCCGCTTCTACGAGGTGAACGACGGCGCCGTGAAGCTGGATGGCGTGGATATCCGCCAGCTCAGCCAGCAGCAGTTGCGCCGGCATGTGGGCGTGGTGCTGCAGGACAACGTGCTGTTCGCCGGCAGCATCCTCGACAACCTGCGCCTCGCCGCGCCGGGGGCGGACGATGCCAGCCTGATCGCTGCGGCGCGGGAGCTGGGGGCGGATGAGGTGCTGGAGCGTTTGCCGCACCAGTACGCGACCCAGGTGGGGACGCTGGGCAGTCACCTCAGTCATGGACAGCGGCAACTGGTGTGCCTGGTGAGGGCGTATCTGGCCAATCCGGCGGTACTGGTGCTGGACGAGGCGACGTCGGCGGTGGACGTGCATACCGAGCGGCGCATCCAGCGGGCGCTAAGGCGGCTGTGCGAGGGGCGGACGGCGATCATCATCGCCCATCGGCTGGCGACGATCCGGGATGCGGATCGGATCGTGGTGATTCGCCAGGGGCGGGTGCAGGAGCAAGGGAGTCATGCGCAGTTGCTGGCGGCGGATGGCGCCTACTCGGCGCTGTACCGCAGCTATGAAGCGCTGGCCGTGCATGACTGAACGGCAACAGTGGTTGCTTGCGGGGTGCTGCCCAGGCAGCAGCCTGGGGTGATTTCACTGGCCTCATCGCGGGCAACGCCCGCTCCCACAGAGACCGGTGGCCACCGCGAACCTTGTGGGAGCGGGCGTTGCCCGCGATGAGGCCCTCACTGACACACCGTGGCATGCCGGTTGCAAAACTGCTTTCACACTCACAGAGGACCACCCATGAGCACCGAATTCTTCTGGCGCCTGCCCCTGGGCACCGACGGCCCGCAGCTCACCACCGACAAGCACAACCGCGGCAGCTTCGCCGCGCGCCACGGCCATATCGCTCCGGGCCTGCTGGCCGATGGCAGCCCGGACGGCTTCACCTACATCGACTACATCGCCCAGGTGGCCAAGGCCGCCGAGCTGGCCGGCTTCGAAGGCGCCCTGCTGCCCACCGGCCCCGAGCCGTGGATAGTCGCAGCGGCCCTGGCCCGGGAAACCAGGCGCCTGCGTTTCCTTATCGCCTTCCAGGCCACCTGGACCCTGCCCGCCTACGCCGCGCAACAGGCCGCGATCCTCCAGCACCTGAGCCATGGCCGCCTGGACTGGAACATCATCACCGGCGGCAACCCCGCCAGCCAGCGTGCCCAGGGCGACTTCCTCGACCACGACCAGCGCTACCAGCGCACCGGCGAGTTCCTCGACATCATCGATGGCCTGTGGAACAACGAGCGCTTCAGCTACGAAGGCGACATCTACCGCCTGGAGAACGGCGCCCTGCCACCAGGCCTGGGCAACGAACGCAAGCCGGGCGTGTACTTTTCCGGCTTCTCCGACCCCGCCCTGGACGTCGCCGCCCGCCACGCCGATGTCTACCTGAACTGGGCCGAGCCGGTGGACAAGCTCAAGCCGCATATCGACCGGGTCCGCGAACTGGCCGACAAGCAAGGCCGCAGCGTGCGTTTCGGCCTGCGCGTCGACCTCTTCGCCCGCGAGACCGAGGAAGCCGCCTGGGCCGACCTGCGCCGCCAGTTCGAGCGCCTGGAGGGCAAGCCCAGCGCGGTTTCCAGCGCCTTCACCCGCGCCAGCGACTCGGTCGGCGCAGCGCGGCAGACCGCCTACCACCAGAACATCCAGGGCTTCGACGACCTGATCCTCGGCCCCAACCTCTGGGCCGGTTTCGCCAAGGCCAAGCCCGGCCCCACCGTAGGCCTGGTGGGCAGCCACCAGAACATCGCCGAGCGCCTGGCCGAGTACCGCGACGCCGGTTTCTCCACCTTCATCCTCGCCGGCAACCCGCACCTGGAAGAAGCCCTGCGCATCGGCCAGGAAGTCCTGCCGCTGCTGCGCGAGCGCCCTGCCCCGGCGCTGAAGGCCAGCGCCTGACATGGACCGTTCCTCCCACTGGCCGGACAACCGGCCATCCTTCAAGGACCCGATCACCCCATGAGCACACCCCTCGACACCCTCTGGTACACCCACAGCCCGGTGCCCACCGGCCTCGGCATCGCCGTGCAGAGCGGGCGCCTGGCCGAAGCCTTCGCGCCGCTGGGCACCTCGATCCAGTCGCTGCGCGAATCCAGCGAACGGGAAGTCCGCGAGGCTCACTACGACCACCACCTGCCCAATTCGGTCCGTCATGGCGGCAATATCCCGGCGATCTGGGCCTATTCAGCCGGGGTGCAGACCCGTGTGCTGGGCTTGAGCTGGGCAGATGAAGTGCAGTTGATCCTGACCACCGCCGAAAGCGGCGTGAAAACCGTCCGCGATTTGAAGAACCGCCGTTTCGGCCTGCCGAAATGGGCCAACGTGCAAATCGACTTCACCCGAGCCCAGGCTCTGCGCGGGCTGGAAAATGCGCTGCGGCTGGAAGGCCTGGCCGTGTCCGATGTCGAGCTGGTGGACTACCCCTACGGTGGCACCCACAGCGACGAGCAGATCACCCAGGTGCATGGCTCCGGGGTGTACCTCGGCGGCACGCGCATCAGTCGGCGCAACAACGAGTTGATTGGTCTGTTGCGTGGCGATATCGACGCCATCTTCCTCAAGGGCGCCACGGCGCTGCAACTGGCCTATGAGCTGGGGCTGCACGTGGTGATCGACACCGGCTCGCACCCGGATCCGTTGGTACGCGCCAACAACGGCACGCCGCGGACCCTGACCGTGGACACCCACCTGCTGGAACATCACTTCGGCGCCTGCAAGCGCATCGTCGATGTGTTGCTGCGGACGGAGCAATGGGCCTGGGCCAATCCGGACGAGACCCGGCGGTATCTGGCGCGGGAGTTGAATACCAGTGAGTACTGGGTGGCGGCGGCCTATGGCGAGGATGCCCATCGGCGACTGCGGACAACGCTGGACAGCCGGTCGATCGGGGCGTTGCAGGATTTCACTGATTTTCTGTATCGCTGGCAGTTCATACCGCGGCATTTCGATGTGCGGGAATGGATTGATTTCAGGGTGCTGGAGGGGGTGATCGGGTCGACTTCGCGGGTAGCGACCTGAGGCAGGATTTGCTGCTGGTAGTACCGGCCTCATCGCGGGCAACGTCCGCTCCCACAGGGTTCAATGTCGGCACCGACCTTGTGAGAGCGGGCGTTGCTCGCGATGAGGTCCCGTAACCCTGTTCAAGGGCTACGGGCTGTAACGGCCGTTATGCCTCGTTCCTCTTCAGCGGCTCGGCCTTGGGTTGCAGCGAGCCGGCAAAGCCGAGGGTGATCGACTGCACCTGGCTCCAGTCGATCCAGTCGTTGAGATCCGAGTTGAAGTCCAGTACCCAGTACGCGAAGGGACTGACGCCGTTGTAGTCGGCGCCGCTGGCAAAGGATCCCGTGAACTGGGCCGCTCCGGTGCTGACGTTGTACTGGTATTCGGTCGTCACCGGTGCATGGCTGAAGCTCATCCAGGTGTCGGCAGTCACGTTGTAGCGGCTGTCCGGACCGAGCTGGCCGATACCGATATTGACCGTCGAACCGGCATTGGCGGCGGTCAGCCCATCCAGGTTCACGCTGACGGAGGTGAGGGTCGTCGATCCACCGCCATTGAACAGCAGCTCATTGGCACTGCTCGGCACGCTGAATACAAGCCGTTTCGACACCGCCAGCTGGCTGCTCGCCGCCGAGCCGGCAGCAAGGGGTATCGAATAGGTCACGTCGGTGAACGTGGTGAACGAACTGGCCTGCTTGTTGATCACACTCCCCAGCAGCGTGCGAAGCGCGGTCTGTTTCGCGCTCAGGGTGGCAATGTCGATCGCGTCGATCTGCAGCGCCGAGGGCGCAACCGTCTGGTATTGCAGGGCCTGGTTCATTTCCCACATCACGTCGACGATGCCGTTGGCGGCATAGTTGTAGCTGTTGGCCAGGAACTGCACATATTCCGGCTCGACCGGCACGACCGACGCGGCAGTCATCGCCTGCACGTATTCGAGGTAGTTTTCGAGCTCGGCCTTCTCGGCATTCAGTTTAAGGATGGTCGTGACCTGGATGGTCAGCGTGGTGCGAGCGATGTTGCGATGCTGGCCGAGAACGACCAGCACCTGCATGTCGGCCAGCAGTTGGGCGGTGAAGCTGTAGCCACTGAAGGTCTGGTTTACCAGGGTGTCGAAGGCGTCGCCGTCAATCGCGATGGCACCTGCCGAAGCATTGTCGCCGAGGTCGTTCTCCAGGGCTGCCCAGGCCGCCTGCAAGGAAGCGACGTTCGCCTCCGCCGTCTGCAGGTTGGCAATGGCATCCTTGTTGGCGTCGAAGATGTCCTGCAAGCCTTTGCCGATGCTGGTCGCAGCCCCGACGATGTCTTCCTCGGCCTTGGCGACACCGGAAACCACGGAATAGATGCCCTTGAGGACCTCGAAGAGGTCGGAGAGCGAGCATCCCGAACCGATGCTTTCCAGATAGGCCTGAGCGTCTGCGTCGATCTCGTTGGTGATCTTGCTGACCTGGGCATCGATCTGGCTGCTCATCTGCTCGATCGACGCGCTGAGCGTGGTGACACTGCCTTGCAGGCTGGCGACCTGGCTGTCGATCGCGCTCACCTGCGCGTTGACGGTAGCGCTGGAGTTGTTGACTGCGTTGATCTGTGCCTGGTTGTCCTTCTGAGCCGTCAGCGCGTTTGCGTACTGGGTCGACAGGATATCGCCGTACTGCAACAGGTCGTTGATCTCGTCGTCCCAGGCGGTGGCACTCATGGCAGGCGTCCAGGTCAGCGGTGTTCCGTAGTAGCTCAAGCCGGCGACCAGCCGGGACAAGGCTGTCGTTGCCGCGTCGTTGATACCCTGGAGAGTGGCCAGGGCTTGCGGCGAACGGTTGCCGGGATTTCCCGTCAGGTACGGCGCGGTCACGGCGTCGAGCCACTGATAGAGCGGAATCACCGCGTTGTAATTGGCCAGGGTCTGCACGTCATCGCCCGGTACGTCGGCCGAAATGAAGGCCAGTTTCGCGCCCTGCTCCTCCAGCAGCAGCTGGCCGACCGAGAGTTGCCCGGCAAACGCGCTGTAATCCAAGGGAGGGGGCGTCTCCTGGTACGAATAGGCGCTGCCATTGAGCGTGATCGCTCCGGCCTTTCCGTTCTGGCCTGGCGTCCCGGCCGAGCCAGGCACCCCGTTGCCGTTGCTGCCATCGCCACCGTTGCCCGGCAAGGCCGTCAGTTCACCGAAGCCGGCAGCGGCGATGGCCAGCAGGAAGCTCGTCGGCAGGCTGCCCGCGTAGACATTGATCACGCCACCATCACCGCCATTGCCACTGCTGCCGCCGTCGCCACCGTTCTCCCCCGGTGCGCCCAGACCACCGTCCTGGCCGCGCCCACCTACTCCACCGTTGGCCATGGTCAGCAAGGTTCCGCCGACTGCGCGTGCGGCAGAGTAGGCAGCGGAAAACGCATTGCCCAGGACTGGCAGGAGGTTCTGGAATGCCGGGGCGATGATGTTCGTCAGCCTGGTGCCTATCGGGCCCGTGAAAAACGGGCCAAGGGAAAACGGCCTGCCACCGTAGAGCCTTTCACAGCGCAGGACCAGATTGACGTCCTGAATGCTCGGGCCGGTCAGGCTGCTCAGACTGAGGGTAATGCCGTCACTGCCAAGGGTGAACTTGAGCGAGATGCCAAGCACGAAGGTGCAAGCGATGGTTGCGTCCACCGCGTTGCCGTCCAGCGTGACGACCATGTCTTGTGAAGCCAGTTGGACCGGACCGAACTCCAGGTCGATGGTAATGCTATTGTCGGAGGGGTCGATCGAGCGGGTGATGCTGCTGCAATTCTGCACCCCGGACAGGGTGTTCCCAGTGAATTCGATCCCCAGCGCGAAATAGAGGTCGTAGGTTTTGCCCCAGAAGGTGAAGGAGAAGTCATAGGTGGGGAAGACATAACTCAAGTCTTCGATCGGAATATTTTCGAACTTCGCGAGGAGCGTGCTTTCTGCCCAGATGCCCGCGAACAACGACTCCACGAGCTGCCCGGTATTGGACAGGCGGGCAAGATCGGACTGGGAAGCGGGTGCTGGGGTCAATGCACTGAATTGCTGCGCGGCCAGCGTCAGCGTGCCAGCATTGCAACCGTTCCCGCCATTGGCGCCATTCTGCGACGGGTTGGGCGCGCCATCGAAGATGGTGTAGTTGTTGATCATGGGGTTGGCGACCCAGGTGTCGGCAGCCGATACGTTGATGATGACACCGGGGTTGACGATGATCTCGCGGGCGAAGATGGAGATGTCCTGGCCGATATTGACCAGGTCGCTGTGCACGGTGACCGTATCGGCAAAGATCGTGATCGCAACGGCACCGGCAGGGGCATCGCCATTTGCCGCAGACGTGTACGGCCAGTTGACATTGCCGCTGGTTCCGGACGGATCGAGATGAACATCGAAGCCGACAACGACGATGTTGTTGGCAGTAGCTTGCACGCTGATGGGCAGATCGACGTTGATGGTCGCGCTCATGAAAAGCCTCCGTGGCTTGTAAAGAAGAGGACTGCGTTGGCGCTCAGCAAGAACCGTTCCCCAACGGCAACCGAGCGAGCCACACTCTCATCTTTCAGTGACAGGAAAATTGATCGGCAGCAACTAACGAAGGCGCTTCATCGAGTCTTCATTCATCAGGGAAAACGCTAGAATCCCCACCTTTTCGCCGCCCGCTATACCCCAATTCCACCTCCAGTCGCCACACCTGCCCGGCACCAGAACGAACCCGCCCCACCAGCGGAAACACTGCGGCAGACCGGTGCAGGATCGCCTTGCCTTCGGCATTCTTCCCCCCACCCGCACGTCATACGCTGGCTGGCGCGTGCACAGCAACGACAGCAGCTCGGCCCCCTCATCCTGAGCACGCAGTTTGGCCTCGATATCCTCGGTCACGAAGCGGCGGAAGTCCCGGCCCTGCCCCGCCATTCGAGCATGTGGGCCTGGTCGAAGCCGGAGAGTTCGACAGGTGTTCTTTTGTCGTGGTCAGCAGCTCGCGTTGCATGGACAACCCTTGTATTGCGCGAAAAA
Organism: Pseudomonas sp. Con_6; assembly: GCF_059379395.1. Taxonomy (NCBI): domain Bacteria; kingdom Pseudomonadati; phylum Pseudomonadota; class Gammaproteobacteria; order Pseudomonadales; family Pseudomonadaceae; genus Pseudomonas; species Pseudomonas sp. Con_6. The sequence continues at coordinate 3,850,601 of NZ_CM182011.1, forward strand.
CTGCGATTATCGATCAGGCATCCCTTGAAGCAGAAGCCCTGTTCCGCTACAACGCGCACCCGACGTATCGAACAAGGACGTAAAACAATGAAAACAGCACTCGTCGCCGTGCTTGGCATCCTCTCACTGGCCCAGGCAACTCCCGCCCCGGCAGACAACCTCAACGGCAAGAACATCTACCAGCAACGCTGCGCCATGTGCCACGGGCCGGATATCAAGGGCACAGGACCGCTGGCCAACAAGAGCAAGCCGCCGACTCCCGACCTGACTACCACCGCGTTCAAGAAGCGGCTGCAAGACTACCCGGGCGTCATCGTGTCGTCGGTGATCCTTCGCCCCAACGGCAACCTGATCCCGAAAACGCTGCGTGAGAACGGGGTGAAAGTGCCGCCGTTCGAGTGGAAGGTTCAGGACTTTCGCGATTTGAATGACTACATGGTCGGGGTGATCGGGAAAAACCGGTGACATGGCCAACACCTGCTGGAGGACTTCAGTCCCAGCCGGAATACCTTGAACTGATGGGTAGCCACGAGCCATCATTCATCCAACGCTCGAATGAATAGCCCACAACAAGACAAAAGGAAGTGACCCATGTCCGACGGCGCCTATGAGAAAGACTATTCCGACGATTCTTTCTGGGAAAAGGTCAAGAAATACGCCAAGTCCGCCGGCGAAGCCGCGCTGGAGCCGGCCCTGAAGATGTATTACGCCGCCACCGACAACGATACCCCTACCTGGGCCAAGACCACGATATACAGCGCCTTGGGTTACTTCATCTCGCCCATCGACGTGATTCCGGACATCACCCCGTTGGTGGGCTACAGCGACGATATCGGCGTGCTTTGCGCTGCGCTGGCGGCGACGGCCAGCCATATCAAGAACGAACATGTGGTCAAGGCGAAGGAAACGCTGAAGCAGTGGTTCTCCTGAGTTGATGCGAGGTGAGCGGGACGAGATCAGGAGCAGCTTGCCATCGTCCTCGCTGCCAAAAGGTCCCACAGCCGCTCGACGCTTTCTACACCGAACGCCCGTAATCCCGAGTACACCAAGCCTGCGACCACCTGAACCTGTGCCTCGATACCCGCACCGCGTAACGCCTACCCATAAGCCACTCCGTGATCGCGCAGCGGGTCGATTTCAGCAACGGCGATAAAGGCAGGCGCCAGTCCGCTGAAGTCCTGCGAAAAAGGGGACAGATTTATTTTTTACTTGGGACAGCAGAGAGAAATAAATCTGTCCCCGTTTCCACTGGGCTCGCCGGTCAGCGTGTTCTCTATGCTCACGCTGCTGTCGCTGCTGCCCTTCGGCATGATCGCCCTGACCACCTTCACCCGGAACATCGTGGTGCTGTCCCTGGTGCGCCATGCCCTGGGCCTGCAAACCACCCCGCCGAACATCGTGCTGATCGTCCTGGCCCTGTTCCTCACCCTGTTCGTCATGGCGCCGACGCTGGAGAGCACCTACCAGGCCGGGGTCAAGCCGTTCCTCGAACAGCAGGCGACCCTCGAACAGGCGGCGCAGCGAGGCTGGGTGCCGGTGCGTGACTTCATGGTCCGGCAGACCCACGAATCCGACCTGCGCCTGATCCACGAACTGGCCAAGGCGCCGCTGCCGGCCACGGTGGACGACCTCACCCCGGTGCACCTGGTGCCAGCGTTCATGCTCAGCGAACTGAAGATCGCCTTCCAGATCGGCTTCATGATCTTCCTGCCGTTCCTGATCATCGACCTGATCGTCTCGTCGATCCTCATGTCCCTGGGCATGATCATGGTGCCGCCGATCACCCTCTCGCTGCCGCTGAAGATCATGTTGTTCCTGCTGATCGATGGCTGGGGGCTGATCACCCAGACCCTCGTGCGCAGCGTGGCCTGAGCCGGACATGGAAGACCTGCTGCTGCACGGTGCAGCTGTCAGCGACGAAGAACGCCAGCTCTGGCAACAGTGGCTGGCCCTGCGCGACGCCGACACCCGCACGCGCCTGTTCTTCCACCACAGTGCCTGGTCGCGCACCGTGGCCGGCTACTACTACAACCGCTACCCGCACCCCCTGGCGGAATGGCACGACTACCTCAGCCTGACCTCCCAGGGCCTGTTGCAAGCCATCGACGGCTTCGACCCGCTGCGCCAGGTGCGCTTTCGCACCTATGCCGAACCGTTTCTCAAGGGTGCGGTGCTGCAGGGACTTTCCGCCTACATCAAGGATCAGCGCCCGATTGCCCGCGAGCGCCTGGAAGGTATTGGCAGTGAACAGCAGTTCCGGGCCACCGACAGCGACTTCGAACTGGTGGTCAACAGCGCCGTCGACCTCGCCTTCGGCTACTTCCTCGAACTGGGCGTGATCGATGAAACCCCGCCGGACAACAACCCACTCAATGCATATGTGCAACAGGACAAGGACCACAGCCTGGACCTGCTGGTACAGCGCCTGCCGGAGCGGGAGCGGCAGATCATCGTCGGGCATTACTACCAGCAGATGAGCTTCACGGAACTGGCGGGGCTGCTCGGGGTGGGCAAGGCGCGGGTGTCGCAACTGCATGGGCAGGCGTTGCGGCGGATTCGCGGGCTGTATGAGGAAGTGGGGGGAATGGAGTGGGAGTGGTGAGGTTTCTGGTGAGGGTGGGATAGAAAGCGCACGGCTGGTGCTGTATTGGCCTACAAAACTGCTACTACTTCCGACTTTCATGTAGGCAATTTCCCAAGCATACTTTTCCGCCCTTTCGATCGTTGCGCTCCTGAAAATGGTTGCCTAGCCTTCTCCAGTCGTTGTCCAGCAACGACCGGCTTTGACAGGCCTGAAGACCGTTGTTCGAGGAGACGCCAGTCGTTATGGCGGCTGTGCGTGTGGGCGTCTTCGGGCGCGCCAGGTCGTTCTCCTCATGGTCCCTGGTCTGTCAACCCACGCACAGTTGCCACCCTCCTGGTTTGACAGCCGGTTCGTGGCAGCACCTGTTGACCAGAGGAGCACATGATGAAGAAGCTTGTCCCGGATCCACCCCCACCCGTTCAACGCCGCACAACCACGCTGACCCATTTCGGCTCGTGCAATGGCGCGCATTCGCCGCTGTTCGCTGTACATGCGGATGCCGATGTCGAAGATGCGCTGATGCACCTGCATGCGGCGATCACTTCAGCGTTCGAGAGTAATGCCCAGCTTTGCGAGACGCTCTCGCGGCCACTGGCGGATAACGCCTGGGCGACCTGGCAATCGTTGGAGATTTGTCAGGCGCTGGTGGAGGCGTTACGAGGAGGGCCGCGCTGTCCACAGGGTTTAGGGTAAGAAGATGAAGGGTCAAAGGCCGCTTTGGCGGCCTTTGTCTTTTTTGGGGTGACCGATTGGATCGGTTTTTTCTTTTTTGCGACCTTTCAAAGGGTTAATGAGCAAGTAAGTGCCATTCAAGTCTGTCACCTTCACCGCTTTTCCCATTCAAGTACGCCACCTCTCCCTAAGGATTCTCCGATCAAGTCAGCACAGGCCATCTGACCTGTGCTGAAATAGCCTTCCGTCCAACTGCCCTCTACAAGCCCTCCATCCCATGAGTCAGATGAGCTTTTCCGATTTCGAGTACGCCGGTAAGCGCAAGCAAACCCGTCGCGAGCGTTTCCTGGCCGAGATGGAGCAGGTGGTTCCGTGGAGTGGGTTAGTGGCGTTGATCGAGCCTCACTACCCAAAGGCTGGCGGTGGCCGCAAGCCGTATCCACTGGAAACCATGCTGCGCATTCACCTGCTGCAGAACTGGTTCTCGCTGAGCGACCCAGCCATGGAAGAGGCGCTGTACGAGATTACTTCGATGCGCCAGTTTGCTCGTCTGACACTCAGCGCTCCGATCCCCGAAGACACGACGATCATGAATTTCCGGCACCTGCTGGAGAAGCATCAGTTGGCGGCGGGAATTTTGGAAACCATCAACAATTACCTGCGAGACAAGGGCCTGTCGTTGCGCCAGGGTACCATCGTCGACGCCACCATCATCCACGCACCCAGTTCGACCAAGAACAAGGAAAGCAAACGCGATCCTGAAATGCATCAGACGAAGAACGGTAATCAGTATTTCTTCGGCATGAAGGCGCATATCGGTGCCGATGCTGAGTCGGGTCTGGTGCACCACGTCCACGGCACAGCGGCAAATGTGGCTGATGTCACGGAGGTCGCTCACCTGTTGCATGGCGAAGAAAATGTTATCTGTGCCGACGCGGGTTATCCCGGCGTGGAGAAGCGGTCGGAGCATGAAGGAAAGCCGGTGATCTGGCAGATTGCGGCTCGTCGTAGCAGCTACAAGCACCTGAGCAAACGCAGCGTGCTCTACAAAGCCAGACGCAAGATCGAGAAGGTCAAAGCGCAGGCACGAGCGAAGGTCGAACATCCATTCCGTGTGATCAAGCGCCAATTCGGCTATGTGAAAAACCGCTTCCGTGGCTTGGCCAAGAACACGGCGCAACTGACCACGCTGTTTGCTCTGTCGAATCTGTGGATGGTGCGCCGGCAATTATTGCCTGCTGCGGGAGAGGTGCGCCCTTGAAGGCAGAAAACCAAGGCTGTGCCTTGGTTATCCAATAATCAGCGGCTGAAAATCGGGCTTTTCGGCATGCCCAAGTCGTCCATTTCCGGCAGATGGGCAACTTGTTGGGAGAATCCCTATGGGCGTCCCCTTTTCCGCTGCTTTTCTCTGAATCTGTCTCATGTTCCGCTTAAACACATGAAACCACACGATTATCTAAATAATACAACCCATCGAGGACCCCTGATATCTCTGCCAGACCAAGCAGTGGCTCTGAGGTAAACTTTAAAGGCAATGCCTCGCTCACAGACTTTGCCTTTCCTGAATACCCGTTCCATGACGGCTTACGTATCCCCGACCAAAAAGAAACGGCTGAGCCATCTTCAAGTAAAACTACCGGCTTCAGAAACTTCACTTCGGGAAAGCCACTCCAGTACAAATAACCAATGTACTGCTCCCCATTCACACCCTCAAACTTAGTTCTAACAATCAGCTGAAAATCAGCGCAACCATCAGCGTCATCAAGAGGGCGCACTGTTGCTTCGTCCTTCACGGATTCATCCATCGGAAAATACCACACCCCCCAACAATAAATATCATTCACCGTCAAATCGTAAATTTGTTTATCCAGCATATCCGCAGACCTATTTAATTAAATATTCGACTTAATCAAACAATTCAGGACGCCCCATTTCATGATAAGCATCTCTCAGACCACTGCTTATTTCTTCGCGAGTATACATCACCTTCTTACCATCGTACATAGGTGGAAGATAACTATCTATAATCTTATGCATCGAATTAGGATTAACTCTCCCAGTATGCGAAAACTGAGTTATCAACGTTGCCGGATGATTAAGCATCTGAGACCTAGGCTCTGTATGAAATCCTTTGAAATTCCGCCAACGCCCCAGCCCGCATGAGTTTCCGTAGAGTTCTGGCCTTTTCAGCGCGGAACTCTGCCATGCCCAAACAGCGATACGAAATTTCCGACGCCGACTGGGAGCTGGTCGCGGACCTCTTCAACACGCCGCGTCGCACAGGACGCCCGCGTGCCAATGACCGATTGATGCTTAACGGTGTTTTCTGGGTGCTTTGCTCTGGTGCAACCTGGCGAGACATGCCTGAGCGATATGGTCCCTGGTCCACGGTTTATCAGCGATTTCGAGACTGGCGAAATCAAGGCACGTTCAACAAGATGCTCAAGCGGATGCACGTCAAACTCAACGCACAAGGACTGATCGATCTGGATACCTGGTGCATTGACTCAACGGCAGTCAAAGCGACCCGGGCCTCATCTGGAGCAGGCCAAAAAGGGGGGCGGAAGAACCAGCGGACCACGCGCTTGGGCGAAGTCGGGCAGGGTTAACGACGAAAATTCATATGGTCTGCGACGCTCGAGGTGTGCCTCTGCACTTCACTCTGTCTGGTGGACAAGCCAGTGACATCTCCCATGCTCAACCGCTACTTGATGGTGTCCAGGTGTCTACCGGCTGGGGCAGACCTCGCAAGCGTTGCCGCAAACTCGTAGCTGACAAGGGTTACGACGCTGAATCGCTCAGGAAGTACTGCGATCGCTATCGCATGCAGCCTGTCATTCCTTACCGAGTCATGAAGCGCAAGCCCAAGCCCGGGCTACCGCGGCTATTCGACAAGCCCAAGTACCGAGAGCGCAACGTCATCGAACGTCTATTTGGCTGGCTGAAAGAGCACCGGCGGCTGGCCACACGTTACTGCAAGCTCGCAACAAGTTATGCGGCCATGGTCACATTGGCCTGCTGCCGGCGGTGTTTACGACATCTCTTTTCGTACAGTGCCTAGAACAAGCCCTTCACGCCCGTCGGCCTGAGCCTCATCGACTGGTTCACCACAGCGACAGAGGCTCGCAATATCTGTCGATTCGTTACAGCGAACGGCTGGGAGAAGCGGGTATTGAGCCGTCAGTTGGCAATACCGGTGACAGCTACGACAACGCAATGGCAGAGACCATCAATGGCCTTTACAAGACCGAGCTGATTCACAAACGAGGGCCATGGAAAAGTGTTGAAAGCTTGGAATGGGAAACGCTGAAATGGGTGGCTTGGTTCAACCATCAGCACCTGCTGGAGCCGATTGGAAATAGGCCGCCGGCTGAGTTTGAGGCACTATACGAACAGAGTCAGACAACAAGCCCAATTGCAGCCTGACTCAAATAAAACAGCCTCCGCGATACCCGGGGCGGTTCACTACCGCCCAATTGAAAAAACTCTAATGGGCTTCCTGCTCCCTCCTTAGCTATTATTACTTACTTCCACTTAAAATCCTTCATATCTGCAGAGAATCCATCCCAATCGCCAGAGCTGAACGCGTGTATTGCCTTTTGGGAGTTACCATCATCATGAAACCCCGTTACTGCCAAACCTAACTTTAACGAAACCACAAACCCAAAAACCTCCTTCAAGTCATCATCCTCTATTGAAAGCCAGTCCAAAAAACCATTCAACCACTCAACATCAAACCCATTTATTTTCACAGCGCAGCCAGGAAGAATTGTGCACTCTCGAAAAACTTTCGAGCTAGAATCAAACCTTAATATGAAGCCATCAAAATGAATTTCGGCTTCCCCTTCTAAATTCAGGGACGTATCACAAGGTAGCCCAAACGAAGAAACCACAACATCTTGCTTGCTACCGAATAAAAAATTATTTACGCCGCGATAGGATTCAATATTTATCATTTTTTACGCCTTGACTTTGGAGGAAACCTGGCGCGTGCACTGCAGCGACAACAGCTCGGACCCCGCATCCTGGGCACACAGCTTGACCTCGATATCCTCCGCCACAAACTGACGGAAATCCCGACCATTGCCCAGCCACTCAAGCATATGGACCTGCTCGTCGGCCTGGTCGAAGCCGGAGAGTTCGACAGGTGTTCCTTTTACCGTGGTCACTAACTCGCGCTGCATGGAAATCCCTTGGATGCGTAATCGACTGCACAAAGCGGCGATTATCGAGCAGGCATCCCTTGAAGCAGAAGCACTGTTTCGGTACAACGCGCCCCGACGCAGCGAACAAGGACGTAAAACAATGAAAACCACACTCGTCGCCATGCTTGGCGTTCTGTCACTGGCCCAGGCAATGCCCTCTCCGGCAGAGAATCTCAACGGCAAGAATATCTACCAGCAGCGCTGCGCCATGTGTCATGGGCCAGACATCAAAGGCACGGGACCGCTGGCCAACAAGAGCAAGCCCCCGACACCCGATCTGACTACCACCGCTTTCAAGAAGCGCCTGAGCGACTACCCGGGCGTCATCGTGTCGTCGGTGATCCTTCGCCCCAACGGCAACCTGATCCCGAAAACGCTGCGTGAGAACGGGGTGAAAGTGCCGCCGTTCGAGTGGAAGGTTCAGGACTTTCGTGATCTGAATGACTACATGACCGGAGTAATCGGCAAAAGTCGTTGATCGGTTGTGTAGCGCACGGCCATTTCTCCGAGCCTGTCCCACAGCCGCTCGACCCTGTCCACGCCAAACGCGCGCAGGCCCGAGTGGACCAGCCCTTCCACCACCTCCACCTCGGCGTCGACACCATCACGCTGTAGTGCCTGTCCGTAGGCCACGCCGTGATCACGCAGCGGATCGACGCCGGCCACGGCGATGAAGGCTGGCGCCAGACCGCTGAAATCCTGCGCCTCCAGCGGCATGGCGCATGGGTCCAGGCGGTCGCTCGCCTGCGGAACGAACCCCGCCAGGGAACGCCGTAGCCCCGATACCGTCATCAACGGTGCCTCGGCATGCTCGTGCATCGACGGCAGGTGTTCACGCGCGGTCAGTACGGGGTAGATCAGCAACTGGCCCAATGGCTGCGCCTGTCCGTCCCGGCGCAAGGCCATGCACAGACCGGCAGCCAGCGTCCCGCCGGCACTGTCGCCCCCAACGATCAAGCGCTCACGACTCAATGCCGGGTCGATCCGCCCCAGGCGCAAGCCCTGCCATGCCGCCAGGCAATCCTCCAGCGGCGCCGGGTAGCTGTATTCCGGGGCGAGTCGGTAGGCCACCGCAACGATCGCCATCGGCACCCGTCGCGCCAGGGCGTAGGCGAACCAATCGTGGGTGTCGAGGTCGCCCTGGTTCCAGCCGCCGCCATGGAGGTAGAGCAAGGTAGGCCAGCCGCCTTCGGGGGCTTGGCCTGCGGGTTTGTAGCGGCGCAGGCGCAGGTCGTCGAGGACGATGTCGTCGATGGTCCAGCCTGGTGGGGGCTCGGGGGTGCAGGCGCGGCAGGCCTGGAGGAAGGCTTCGCGGCGGGCGGTGATGCTGTCGTCGGTGGGGGTGAAGCGTTGGCAGGCGTCGATATAGGCCTGGATTTCGGGGTCGAGGTTGTAGCTCATGACAAAACCCTCATTAGCGCGCTCGCTTTCATGGAACAACACATGAATCACTGATTTGGCAGGGACCTGTGGGAGCGGGTTTACCCGCGATTACAAAGGTGAATTCACCGACGCCATCGCGGGTGAACCCGCTCCCACAGGGTCCGCGTCGTGCTTTGGAACAGCCTCCCGGCCTCAGAACAACGGCAAGGTATACGCCAGGATCACCCGGTTCTCATCCCGCCGCCCGGTGGCATCGCCCTGCAACTGCACATTGCGCCAGCGCAGCGCAAGGTTCTTCAGCGGCCCGCTCTGCACCACGTAGGTGATGTCGATATTGCGCTCCCACTCACTGCCATCCTCGCCAGCGACCTTGAAGTTGTCGCCTTTGACATAGCGAGCGAACGCACTCAGCCCCGGCACGCCCAACGGCGCGAAATCCAGGTCGTAGCGTGCCTGCCAGGAGCGCTCCTGCGCCCGGTCGAAGCGCAGCACCTGCACGGCGTTGGCCGCCGCCGGCAGGTCGGTGTCGTGAATGAACGGCAACGCACTGTCGCCCGCGTTGTACTGGTAACCCAGGCGGAACGTCTGCGGCCCCAGGTTGGCACTGACCATCCCGGAGGTCATGCGGCTGTCCAGCTTGCCGGCCTTCTCCGCGCCAGACTCACCGGTGTCCAGATAATTGAGGGTACCGGACAGGTTCCAGTCACCCAGCTTCCGCGTATGGGTCACGGTCGCGAGGTTCTGCTGGTAGACATCCTCCAGCCGCCCGCCCCACAGCCCCGCCGACCATTGCGGCGTAATGCGCCAGGTACCGCCGAGGTAATTGAAGCGATCACTGAACACGCTGTAGTAGTTGCCCACCTGGATATCCCGCGCCCCGGCGAACTCACGCTGGTTGACCTGGCGCATCTGGCCGACGCTGAGGTCGAGGTTGTCGATCTCCTTCACATCGAGCATTGCGCCCTCGAAGAACTGCGGCAGCAGCCGCGCATCGCCCGAGCTGACCAGCGGGATCTTCGGGAACAGCCCGCCCACCTTCAGCTCGCTTTTCGAATAGCGCAGCTTCAACGCAGCGGTAGCCTCGGAGAACTCGTCCACCGAACGCGGATCGGCATTGCGCGGCCCGCCAGCACGGTTGTACGCCCCCGGCAGCAGCGCGGTGCCGCTACGCGATGGCGAGGAATCCAGCTTCAGCCCCAGGCCGGCGTAGAAGTCCACGCCAACCCCGATGGTGCCCTCGGTATAGCCGGACTCACCCTTGAGAATGAAGCCCTGCGCCCACTCCTCCAGCTTCGACTGTGCGGGCTTGGTGGAGTCGCGCAGGTCGTGGTTGTAGTAGAAGTTGCGCAGGGTGACATTGGCCTTGGCGTCATCGAAAAACGCCGCATGAGCGCCCAGCGGCGCCAGGCCCAGCAGCAGTGCGACAGGTTTTGCCGAGCGAGCGAAGCCCGCCCCGTACGAGGATGATTTCATTGTTTTTGTTCTCTTGTTATGGAGGGTGGATCAGCGTTGCCAGGTGAAGCTCAAGGTGGCCTCCAGGCTTTGCCCGGGGGCCAGTTCATGGGTGCCGCTTTCGGCCCAGTCCACACGTTGGCCGTTGAAGGCGTCGGCGACATGGGACACCGGTTCCAGGCACAGGTAGGCCGAACCCGGCGGGGCAAAGGCGACGAAGTGATTGAGCAGCGGTGAGGCCCGCAGCGAGAGCCGGCCCTCGGGATAGCTCAGGTGCAGTTCGCCGTCCCAGCGCGACTGGTAATGGGCTACCGGCGCGGCGTTGTCGGCCACCAGATGCACCGTCTTCACGGCATCTTCGTAGTCGCCGGTCACAAGGTATTCCTCGTCGATGGCCCACTCACGACCCACCCGATACTCGGCACGCATCCCAGGATGCCGCTGGAAATACGGATGCAGGCCAAGTCCCGCAGGCATCGGCGTGTCGCCAAGGTTGGTCACGCGCAAGGTGATTTCCAACCGATCGCCGTCCAGGGCGAACGCCTGCTCGGCACGAAACGCCCAGGGCCAGTGCTCACCGTCATAATCGCAACGGATCAGCGCCTGCCCGGCATCGGCACTCACCACTTCCCACGGACGGGTATGGGTCACGCCATGCAAGGTGTGTGGCCGCGCTGCCGGGTGCGCCGGCAAGCGATGCTCGACGCCGTTGAAGACCAACCGCGCATCCCGCAGACGATTGGAATACGGCATCAGCGGATAGGCCCCGGCCCGCGGCCAGTCGAGCGGATCGAACGCATCACCGGTGATCGGCAACAACAGATCCAGCCCGCCAGCCCGCAGCGCGGCGATACGCCCGCCCCATTGCGGTAACAGGTGCAGTTGCCAGGTCGAATTGCCCAGTTCAATGGATTTCATGACACCTCCGCCCCCTTCAGCTACGCCGGAAGCGCTCGATCACCTGCAGGTCGATATCCAGGCCAAGACCCGGCCCTTGCGGCACCTGCAGCAGGTTGCCACTGCGCAGCGCCTCCACCGGATACAGCCAGTCCGCCGGCTCGACGAACAGGTACTCCACCTGCGGCACCGTCGGCTGTACCGCCGCCAGGTGCAGGGTGGCGATCAGGCCGGGGCCGAAGTACGGGCAGTGCGGCAGCACCACGGCGTCATGCTGGCGCGCCAGCTCGGCGATGCGCAGGCATTCGGAGATGCCGCCGACCTTGGTCACGCTGGGCTGGATCGAGTCTACCGCCTTGCTGACCAACGCCTGCTCGAACTGCATCGCGGTGCACCAGTTCTCCCCCGCCGACAGCGGCACGCCCTGCCCGCGCAGGCTGGCCAGGGTGGCGAAGTCTTCGGGCGGGAAGATCGGTTCTTCCAGCCAGGCCAGCTTCAGGTCGCGCAGGGCCGGCAGCCACTCGCGGGTGTCGCTGACCTTCCAGCCGCAGTTGACGTCGGTGGCCAGCGGCACGTCGTCGCCAATGGCCCGGCGGCAGGCGGCGATCTCGGCGACCGTCACCTCATGCAGCTTGATATCGCTGAAGCCCATGGCCAATGCCTTCTCGCAGATGGCCGGGGCCACCTCGTCGTCGGCATAGCGCACCAGGCTGGCATAGGCCGGCACCTGCTCGCGGGTCGCCTCGCCCAGCAGGCGGTGCAGCGGCAGGTTGCGGCGGCGCGCGGCCAGGTCCCAGAGGGCGATGTCCACGCCGGAGATGGCGAACAGGGTCACGCCATAGCGGCCGAACAGGTGCAGGCGCAGCTGCAGTTCCTGGTTGAAGGCGGCGATGTCGGTGATTTCCCGGTTCAGCAGCAGTGGCGCGATCAGGCGGTCGACCAGGGCCTTGGTGGCGTCGGCGACGAAGTAGCCGAAAGCCTCGCCCCAGCCGACATTGCCCTGCTCGTCTTCCAGGCGGATCAGCACGTTTTCCAGGGTGTGCCAGGTGGTCGGGGTGATGCCCAGGCCCTTGCCGCCGTCGTGGAAGGGGATTTCCACGACCTGGGTGTCGATACGGACGATCTTCATACGCGCTCCAGCACACTGGCCAAGGGAACGCCGGCGTAGGCACCGCCGACATGGTCACGGCCCGAGCCTTCGGCGGCCATGGCTTCGTAAGGCAGGTAATCCGCGGCGAGGTGGTCGCCTGCGTTGTCCTGCGGCGCATAGCCCAGTTCGCGGGCACGGCGGTTGTGGAACAGCGGATCGGGGCTTTCCGAGACGCCATAGACGATCTCGTTGCGCACCGCCGGGTGCTCCAGGCCGATCAGCAGCAACTGGGCCAGGTCGCGGGCGCTGGTCCACATCCGCAGGCGCCGGGCATCGGAGACCTTGGGATCGGCGTTACCGATACGGACGATGAAGGTCGCCAGCTCGCCCCGCAGGGAGAAGGTGGCGCAGGCAGCCTCGCCGAACACCTTGCTCATCGCGTAGTAGCTGTCCGGGGCCACGGGCATGTCGTCGAAGAACTCGGCGTGGTCGCTGCGGTACTGGCCCAGCACATGGTGGCTGCTGGCGAAGACGAAGCGCTTGACGCCAAAACGCTGCGCGGCTTCCAGCAGGTACAGGGTGGCGTGGTAGTTGGCTTCGACAGTGGCCTGGAACTGGATGTTGGTGCCATGGGCACAGGCCAGGTGAAGGATGCCATCGACGCCCTCCACCGCCTGGCGCACGCAGTCCGGGTCGGTGAGGTCGCCGACCAGCGCGCTTTCGCCGTCGACCAGCCCTTGCACGGGCTTGCGGTCGAGCAGGCGCAGGTCGAAGCGCTGGCGCAGGAAGGGCCGCAGTGCGGTCCCGACGATACCGGCGGCGCCGGTGACAAGAAGCGTAGGCATGACGAATTCCTGAAAAGCTTGGGGTTTGGCCAGCCCTGGTTGGGGCTGGCCTGGCACGGCGGACCGCGCCACGGTTACCGGCCCGCAGGCCGGTGGTCGAGTATCAGGCCGCGGCAACCGCCGCGCCCTGCTTCGCCGGCTTCTGGCCGACAAAGAACGCCACGATCAGCGCACCCAGCACACCCAGCCCGCCGGCCAGGGCAAAGCCGCTGCCGTAGGTGCCGGTGGCCTGGATGATGAAGCCGGTGACGGTCGGCGCGACGATCCCGGACAGGTTGGCCAGGCCGTGCATGAAGCCGCCGGCGGTGCCCACCTGGTGATCCGGCACCGCATCCTGGATCAGTGACCAGTAGGCCGGCGCGGTCAGCATCAGGAAGCCGATGGCGACGGTCATCACCGCCACGGTACTGGTGACCGACTCCACTCGCCCGGTCATTGCGATGCACACCGCCGCCACCAGCAGGCAGCTGACCAGCACCACCTTGCGCGAGAACATCTGCTTGCCAGTACGCTTGAACACCCAGTCGATCAGCAGGCCGCCGCAGATGAAACCGACGGTACCCACCAGCCACGGCAGCGCGGTGACGATGCTCATGGACTTGAGGTCGATGCCCTTGGCGTCGATCAGGTAGCTGGGGAACCAGGTCATGAAGAAATACAGGATGTAGTTGTAACAGAACAGCGAGACACCGGTGACCAGCACCGAACGTTGCAGGATGATCTGCAGCACCGGCGTGCGTGGCGCCTGCTCGGCGGTCATCACCGGGGCTTCACGGCCTTCGTTGATCTCGGCCAGTTCTTCGGCACTCACCTTCGAGTGCTCCTGCGGCGTCGAGGTGGCCAGGCGGTACCAGGCGATGGCCCAGAGCACGCCAACCACGGCGATCACCACAAAGGCCACGCGCCAGCCCAGCCACAGGGCGAGGAAGCCGACGATGGGGCCGGCCAGGGCGCCGCCCAGTGGGCCGCCGGCCTGGTTGATGCCGATGGCGCGGGCGCGTTCCTTGATCGGGAACCAGCTGTTGACGGTCTTGTTGGCGGTAGTCGACACCGGGCCTTCACCCACGCCGAACAGCGCACGGACAATCAGCAGCGACCAGAAGTTGAAGGCCAGCGCGGTGGAACCGCAGAGCACCGACCAGAAGCTCATGGACCAGGTCAGCACCTTCTTCGGCCCGAAGCGGTCGGCCAGGTAGCCGCCGACGAAGCAGAACAGCGCGTAGCCGAAGAAGAAGCTGCTGAAGATCATGCCCTTCTCGGCAGGGGTCAGGTGGTACTCCTGGGTAATGAACGGCATGGCGATGGACAGCGCAGCCCGGTCGACATAGTTGATGATCATGGCGATGAACAGCATCGTCAGGATCGTCCAGCGGTAATTCTTTTTCTTGTTCATGTACGTCTCCGTCCGGCGCCAGTGGCAGACCGGATCTTGTTGTTATAGCGCCGAACCCCAGGCAGGGTTCGGCTGCCTGTCGGGTCTAGACGCTGTAATCCACTGCCACCCACTCGAAGTACTGCTTGAGGTCCTCGACCAGGGCCTGGTGCGCGGGATGGGGCAGGTAACGCTCGACCGCAGCCGCATCGTCGAAGCCCGAGTCGAGGATGTAGTCCCAGCAGATGGGGCGATCCAGCTCGTTGGCGGCGACGGTCCAGTCACGGATGAAATCGATCTCCTGATCGAGGCCACGCATGCGCGCGACCAGGCGTTGCTCCAGTTCCGGCTGCCGCTCGACATCAGCCAGGCGGCGGAACATCACGACATGACGCATCATCGCGGCGCCCTCCCCTCAGCCCAGGACCCAGGCCGGCGCATCCTGCAGCGCAACGGGGCGCAGGAAGCGCTCCAGCGCGGCATAGCCGACCGAGGTGGTGTGCGGGGTGGTCGACGACGGCCAGGGACCGCCATGCTGCTGGGCATGGCACACGGCGACACCGGTGGGCACGCCGGCGAACAGCACGCGGCCGGAGATCTTTTCCGCCGCGCGGACCAGTTGGCGATTCTCGTCGCTGGCGGCTTGCGCGCCCCACAAGGTGGTGGTCAGGCTGCCGCCCACCGCTTCCAGCACTTCGATGACCTGTTCGACCGAGGCGGCACGTACCACCAGCGCGGCCGGGCCGAACATCTCTTCACGCAGGTGCGGGTTGGCGATGAACTCGCTCGCCCCGGTGACGAACAGCCGCGGAGCGGGACCCGCGCCATCGGCGGCCGGTTCGAAGACCTTCGCCGCATGGCTGGCGACGGTGGCAGCGGCCGCCTCGAAGCCCTGGCGCATGCCCGGCGTGAGCATACGGTGCGTGGCGAGCGGCGCAATGGCCTCGGCCAGCTGGGCGACGAAGCGCTCGCTGTGGGGCGAGTCCAGCAGCACGATCAGGCCGGGGCTGGTGCAGAACTGGCCGCAACCCAGGGTGATCGAGCCGGCCAGGGTCTTCGCCAGGCCTTCGCTGTCATTCTCCAGCGCGGCAGGCAACGCCACCAGCGGATTGATCGAACCCAGCTCACCGTAGAACGGCACCGGACGCGGGCGGTCATTGGCCGCCTGCCACAGGGCCTTGCCGCCCTGGTAGGAACCGGTGAAGGCTACCGCGGCGATATCCGGGTGCTGGACCAGATAGGTGCCACCGACGCGGGACGCTGCTTCGACCAGGGTCAGCACACCTTCCGGCAGGCCCTGCTGACGGACCACGCCAGCGACCAGCTCGAATACCGCGCGGGACAGTTCCGGGTGACCGGAATGGGGCTTCACCACCACCGGGCAGCCAGCGGCCAGGGCCGAGGCGGTATCGCCGCCCAGCACCGAGAAGGCGAACGGGAAGTTGCTGGCAGAGAACATCGCCACCGGGCCAAGAGCACGTTGCACCCGCACCAGTGCCGGACGCCCGGCAGGTGGCGCGCCGGCCACGGCTTCGCTGACGACCTGGCGGTACGGCACGCCGGCCTGCACTTCGCTGGCGAAACCGCGCAGCTGGAAGGCGGTGCGAGCCACTTCGCCATTGAGGCGGGCTTCACCCAGGCCGCTTTCGCGGTCGGCGATAGCCACCAGTTCCGCCTGCTGGCCTTCCAGCGCATCGGCCAGGCCATTCAGCAAGGCGGCACGTACAGCGGCTGGGGATTGCGCCCAGAAATCGGCGGCAGCGGCAGCCTTGGCGACGACCTGGTCGATGGCCGCCAGGGACGGATCTTTTTGCTCGGTCATTAGGGATTCCTTAGCGGGCTTTGGGTTCGAGGTGGTAGCCGCGGCCGGTGTAGTCGAAGTCCACCAACTCGTTGATCGCCACGTCCTTGTCCGCCGGCGAGGCGTAGTAGGCGCGGATCTCGCGGATCAGGCCGGTCTCTTCGTCGAACACGTACCACTCGTCACCGCGCAGGGCGGTGCCCAGCTTGCTTTTCCAGTGGGTCCACTCGATCACCGCTTCATTGCTGTCGTGGCTGACCAGGATCTTCTCGATGGTCCACTGCGAACCCAGGTTCTCCACGCACCACACCCACTTGCGGGCGATGGTGTCGGCGGTGCGCCACGGCACTTCCGGCAGGCCGGCGGGGAAGTAATGCACGGCGTCGGGGGTGAAGCAGGACACCAGCTTGTCGTAGTCGCCCTCGTTGCAGGCGTCGAAGTAGCGGCGGATCAGTTGCGCGTGCTTGTGCTCGGCCATGGATCAGCCCTCTTTCTTGTCGATGATCGACGGGATGGCCGGACGGCCGTTGGCGACCCAGGCGTGGTAGTCGGAGACCGACGCCGGGCTTGGCGGGTATACGCCCCACAGCGCTTCGCCTGCGGCAATGCGCATGGCCAGGTAGTTCTCGATGTCGTCCTGTACGGTGCACACCTCGGCCAGTTCCTCGGCCAGGTGGGCCGGGACCACGGTCAGGCCATCGGCGTCGCCGACGATGATGTCGCCGGGGTACACGGCGACACCGGCGCAGCCGATCGGCACCTGCAGGTCGGCGACGTGGTGGTAGGAAATACGGGTGGTGGCGGTGATCTCGCGGGCATAGGCCGGCAGGTTCATCGCGGCGATCTCGCTGCCGTCGCGCAGGGCACCGTCGGTGACGATGGCCTTGGCGCCACGGGCCAGCAGGCGGGTCACCAGGATATTGCCGGCGGAGGCCGCGGCGGGATCGTTGCGGCTGTCGATCACCAGCACGTCGCCAGCCTGCACCTGCTCCACGCCGATCCATTGCAGGTTGTCGTCGTTGGGCTTGGTGGTCATGGTCTGGTAGGTGTCGATGTCTTCACGGGCGGGGATGAAGCGCATGGTGAAGGCACGGCCGGCGAACGGCTTGGTGTCGCGGGTCATGGCACGCAGGCCCACCAGCGCCGGCTGGCGGAAGCCGCGCTTGAACAGCTGGGTGGTCAACGAACCGCTGCTGCACGCGGCCAGTTTGGCCAGGGTGGCGTCACTGACTTCGACGCGCTTGCCCGAGGCGCTTTCGTGGGCATCGGCGTAGGTGTGGATGACGGACATTCTTGTAGGTTCTCCAGGCGGGGTTCATCCGATGGGTGGCGGGCGCTGATTCCCAACATATGGAACAAATGTCCCTTGCCACCCCCGTTGACCTCGATTCTATGGGGGAAAAACCCGCCAGGAAGGGGCAGAATCGATGCCCTGGCCATACCGTTCCAACTGATGGGAAAAACCATGAAAACAGGTGAAGGCACCGCCGCCCTCGAAAAAGCCCTCGATGTCCTCCAGGCCGTGGGCGCCGAACCCCGTGGCATCAGCCAGGCGCAACTGGCCGAACAGGTACCACTGCCGCGCACCACCCTGTACCGCATCCTCGCCACCCTGGTAGAGCGCGGGATGATCCGCCGCGACCCGACGCGCAAGGTCTATCGCCTGGGCTTCAACTACCTGGAGATGGTGCGCAACGCTTACCTGGAGCCGGACCTTGTGGCCGCTGCCAGCGCCGAGCTGCGGGCCTTGCGCGATCTCACCGGGGAAACCTCGTACCTGGCCGTGCTGGACGGCAACCAGGTGCTGTCGCTGGAGCGCTGCGACGGCGCCCACACCCTGCGTTCGGCGGCCAGCCTCGGCCAGGGCAAGCCGGTGTATTGCACGGGCCAGGGCAAGGCGATCCTGTCGGCGCTGTCGGCGGTGGCGCGGGATGAAATCCTCAAGGGCCTGGTGCTGGAACCGCTGACCCCGCTGACCATCACCGACCGCCGTCGCCTGCTGGCCGAGCTGCAGATCACCCGCACCCGCGGCTACGCCCTGGATGACGAGGAAATCCGCCTGGGCGTGCGCTGCGTGGCGGCGCCGATCATCGACAAGCAGGGCCTGGTGCGCGGCGCGCTCAGCGTGGCCGGGCCAGCTTATCGCCTGACACTGGAGCGCCTGACCCTGCTGGGACCGGAACTGGCCGACGCAGCGCGGCGGGTGGGCGAGCAATTGCGTCCGGAAGCGGCACAGCGGCCATCCGGGGCGTTGCAGGTGTTGCCGGCGCCCTGGTCGTTTCACGGGGCCTTTCCGCGTTGGCATGCGGCGAGCGGCACGCTGTACTGGGCGGACACGCTGGCGCCGGCGATCCACGCCTGGGACGGCAAGACCAGTCGCCTGCTGACCCGCCTGGACCTGCCGGTGCGGGCCATGGAACTGCACCGCGACGGTCTGCTGGTGGCCCAGGCTGGCGGGTGGTCGCTGGTGGACTGGGAGGGTCGCGAGCATCCGATGCAGGATGTGCTCGGCAGTCGCCTGCTGGCGCTGGCCGGTCATCCTTCGGGCAGCCTGTGGGCCTGTGCGCGGACGGCCGGTGGCTGCCTGATCGGCGAGATGAGCAGCGAGGGCGAGTTGCGCCATGGCTGGGCGCTGAGCGAGCAGATCAGCGGCTTTCGCTGGGATGCCAGTGGCAGCGCGGTATATGCGATCGCGCCGGAGACCGGGGATATCCTGCGTTTGCAGCCGGGGAGCACGGTGGTGCGGCGGTTGGCGTCCTTGCCACGGGGCGGTGGCAGCCTCAGCGGGCTGGCGCTGGATGCGCAAGGTGGCGTCTGGACCACCCAGCGAGATGGCTGGAGTCTGGCGCGCTTCGATGCCGAGGGGAATCTGGAGCGGATGATCGGACTGCCGGTGCCCTGCCCCACGGACCTGTGTTTTGGCGGGCCGGACTTGCGGACCTTGTTCATTACCAGCGCCAGGCAGGAGCTGAAGCTGGAGGTGCTGGGCAGCGCGCCGGATTCCGGGTGTGTGTTGCAGGTGGAGAGCGAGGTGGCTGGTCAGGTGGCAGGGGGTTCCGTGAGCTCCTACCGGATGCACGACCTTTAAATTCCACAAAGGCATTAATAAATGAAAATTAATTATTTCTGGTTCTATAGGTAAGTCCGTAGTCTCAGCCCATGCCCAAGGCCTCAGACAAGGAACATCCCATGAGCCAAGCCGCCGCTACCGTCATCGACTTCACCCTCCACCGCAAACGCAAGCAGGCCCAGCAACAAGGCCGCCTGCTCTGGGCGATGTACGCGCAACAGGCCGGCTTCGCCACGCAACCCGCGAGTGTCGCCGCCACCGCGGCAAAAGCCCCGCGCCACGCGTGAGGCCATCATGAACCTGCCCACCGGTTTCCTCGTCACCTCCGACGAGCCGCCGCTAAGCCTGCCGCAAGCCGGTCTCGAAGACGACGGCATCGGCCAGCGCGTCGCCAGCAACCTGCAACGCCTGCGCGGCAAACGCCAGTTGTCCCTGGACGCCCTGGCCCGGGCCAGCGGCGTCAGCCGGGCGATGCTGGCGCAGATCGAATCGGGGCGCAGCGTGCCGTCGATCCGCGTGCTGTGCAAGATCGCCCGCGGCCTGAAGGTCTCGGTGGCAGCCTTTCTCGATGACGATGGCTGCGCCGGCGTGACCGTCCTGCCCGCCCGCCAGAGCAAACGCCTGGTCAGTGGCAGCGGCAGCTTCGTCAGCCGTGCGCTGTATCCGGTGGATGCACCGCAGCGAGCGGAGTTCTATGAGTTGCGGGTCAGCCCGCTGGGGGAGGAGCACTCCGCAGGACATGGGCCCGGGGTGCGGGAAAACCTGGTGGTGGCCCAGGGCGCGCTGGAGATCAGCGTGAACGAGGAGAGATTCTTGCTGGCGACCGGCGATTCGATCGTGTTCTACGCCGACCAGCCCCACTGCTACCGGAACCCGGTGGACAGCGAGGCGGTGGCGTACCTGGTGGTCACCCACCCGGAATGAAGCCGCGCTGAATCAGCAGGTGCAGCACATCATCGGCATGCCGTTGCAGCTCATCATCATCGGCATGCTGCAGTCGTTCATCATCTTCATCATCAGCATGCAGCAGTTGTTCATCATCTCCATGCTCATGCCCGCCATCGGCATCATCTTGCAGGTCATGCAATCGGCCATCAGGGTGCATTCCATCATGCACTTCATCATCGGCATCATCATGCCGTTCATGGGCATGGCCATCATCGGCATGCTCATGGTGTTCATGCCCATCATCATCAGGTTGCCGCACTGCATCATCATCGGCATGCCGCAGTTCATCATCATCTGCATCATCTGCGCGCTGTTGCGGAACATGGACATGTCCATGCCTGCAGCCGGTTTCATGGTGCAGAGCATGCCGCCCTCGACCATTTCGCAGGTCATGGTGGCCATCATCATCGGCATGCCGGCCATTGGCATCATCGGCATGGCGGCGGTCATGTTCATCGGCATCTGCATTGCGTTCATCATGGTGAAATCCTTGTTCGAAGTGACGAGGGGGATGAGTTCGATGGGGGCGATTCTAGGGCCGGGCCGGATGGCGGCAAGATGGCGGAACAGCAGCGGGCGGGACTGTCGTGGCAGCCTATGGACGCAGATGACAAGCCTTCCGGCTGCAATGACGACGAAAGCGAAGCAATCACGATCATCAGTGACGACCTGACGTCGAAAACGACAGCATGGATATCGCTGAAAAGCCCAAGCTCATAACCTGGATGCATATTCGATCTAAGCGACCGGAAAATAATCGCCGACAGCGGCTCTTCACCCGGTGATGGATCGCGGCTAACCTTGGCGACCGACCGTTACTCCCTGTTCTGGAACTCCCTGTCACGATGGACATCCCTTCCCCGCAACCCGCGACCAACGGCAAGGACACCGCCGGCGGCCGCGTCCAGGTCATCGACCGCTCGATCGTCCTGCTGCGCACCCTGGCCACCCTCAAGCATGGCGCCAGCGCCCTCGACCTGGCGCGACACACCGGTATCGAGCGCTCCACCATCCACCGCCTGCTCAAGACCCTGACCCATTGGGGGCTGATCGAGTCACGCGGGGCGATCTACCACATCGGGCCGGAGAGCCTGATCTACTCCGCCGCCTACCTGAACCGCCTGAACCTGCGCCGCATCGCCCTGCCCTATGCCATCGAGCTGCAACGGGTGATCGGCGAGCGGCCGGCGATCGTCTCGCTGTCGGTGCCGGTGGGCGACCAGGTGGTACTGATCGAGCGCATGTGGACGCCGAGCACGCCGCTCAATGTCATCGTCGACCTGGCCGACCAGTTCCCCATCGAAGGCAGCCCTAGCGGGCGTGCGGTGCTGGCGACCTACAGTGCGGCGATGGCGTTGGCGGTGCTCGGTGAAGAGCGTTATGCCAAGGCGCTGCCGGCGCTGGAGCTGATCCGCAGCGAGCGGGATTTTGCCTTTGGGCATGGGGAGTTCAAACCGGGGTTGTCGTCGGTGGCGTTTCCGATCCGGGTCGAGAGTGGCCAGGCCCTGGGCGCGTTGGTGGTGGCGGGATTGGGGATGGAGGAAGAAACCCATCCCGGCTCGTCGCTGGCGGCGCATGTGCGGCGGGCTTGTGAGGGGATTGCGGGGCAGTTGGGCAACCCCTGAGCTCGAGGTTGCCTTGACTGACGCCATCGCGGGCAATGCCCGCTCCCACAAGGATCGCCGCCAGCCACAAGATCCGGGCCCGACGCTAAACCTGTGGGAGCGGGCGTTGCCCGCGATGAGGCCCTCAGCTACGCCGCCATCTCAAAGCCACACCGCATCCCAATGCGGATAATCCCCAACCCGTGATACCAGCCCGGCCCTCAAGGGGTTGGCAACGATGTACCGAGCCACAGCCACCACATCGTCATCCCGGCGCAACGCCCGGTCATGAAACCCTGCCTGCCACAAGGGCCCGCTTCGACCCTGGCGCTTGTTGACCAGGCAAGTGCTCCGACATTTCACCCGCCGCATCAACGTCGCCAGTGATACCACCTTCAATTCGACCAGCCAGTGCACATGATCCGGCATCACCACCCAAGCCAGGGACCTGGCCAGCCCACGATCTTCGGCATACCGCAACTGCTCGACCATCAACCTGGCCAAGGAAAAATCCGCGAATACCGGGACGCGTCCCGCCACGGTGCTGGTCAACAAATACAACTGGTCAGGTATCGAAACCCGCCCCCGGCGCAGCCGGTGGGAAGCTGGACAGTCCATGTCATGCTCCTTGCGAATGAACCCTCAAGGTAGAAAGCCCAACCCGCCTGTGCCGCATGGGATTGAAACCGGACATTTCCCGGCTACAGCCCCAACCCCTCCAACAACCGCCCCCGCTGCACCTTCCCATAATGCGAGCGCGGCAGTTCCTCGACGAAGAACACCCGCCGCGGCACCTTGTAGCGCGACAACTGCCCGCGACAATGCTCGATCAGCGCCTCGGCCGAGGGCATCCGCCCGG
Source organism: Pseudomonas sp. Con_6 (assembly GCF_059379395.1). NCBI lineage: Bacteria > Pseudomonadati > Pseudomonadota > Gammaproteobacteria > Pseudomonadales > Pseudomonadaceae > Pseudomonas > Pseudomonas sp. Con_6. Next base: position 3,873,383 of record NZ_CM182011.1, read on the forward strand.
CTTCGACGACCACCGCCGCGCACACCTGCTCGCCCCATTCCACATCGCTGACGCCGAACACATGGGCCTCGCGCACCGCAGGATGGGCCAGCAGGCTCTGCTCTACCTCCCCCGGTTGCACCGACTTGCCGCCGCTGCGGATGATGTCCTTGCACCGGCCCAGTACTTCCAGGCGGCCATCCGGACGGATCCGGCCAAGATCGCCGCTGCGCAGCCAGCCGTCCTCCAGCACCTCGGCGCTGCGTTCGGGCTGCTGCCAGTAGCCGCTCATCAACTGCGGCCCGCCTAACAAGATCTCACCCACGCCGTCGGTGCCCGCCCGGTCGATGCGCACCGCCGCCGAGAACAGCGGCCGCCCTACCACCCCTTCGCCACTCTCCCCACCCTCCCGCAGCAACGCCATCTGCCCAGCAGCGAGGTAGCAGCTCCACGGTGCCTCGGTCATGCCGTAGAGCACGGCAATACGCCCGGCGAAAAGACTGAAGGAGCCATCCAGCACATCGCCAGTCAGGGCCGCCGCACCAATATCGAGGGTCTTGAACGACGGCAAGGACGCTGCCTGGGCACCCGTCTCGCGCAACAGACGCAACAGCTGGGTCGGCACCAGCGAGCTGAAGGCCACCCGATGCTCCACCAGTTGCCCGATGAACGTCTTGCTGTCGAAGCGCCCGCCCAGCACCACCTGGCCACCGGCAAGCAGATGGGCCAGCACCGCCACCGCCGCGATGGGCCATAGTGGCCGCACATTGAGCAGCACGTCCCCCGGTACCGCGCCACGGGCCATGGCGATGTTCTGCAACACCGCGCAGAGGCTGGCGTGGCGATGCATCACCGCCTTGGGTACACCGGTGGTGCCGCCGGTGTAGTTCAACGAGGCCAGGGATCGCGGGGACTGTGCCGCGCGGGGCAGCAGGTCGGCGGAGAACTCGGGGACGAAGGACTCGAGCGCACGACAGACAATACCGGCCTCGCGCAGCACCTGCGCCATGTCCGTGTAGGCCGTCGAATACAACAGCAACACCGCGCCGGCATCGCGCAACTGCGCCAGCAGTTCCTCCCGCGACAGGCTCGAATCCAGCGGCACCCGCACCCGCCCGTTGGCCATGCAACCGTAGTCGGCGATCAGGTAGTCGATACTGGCATCGGCCAGCAAGGCCACACGCTCGCCCGGAGCGACCGCGAGGTCTTCGAGCACCTGCCCGAACGCGCTGAGCGCCCGGTCCAGCTGGGCAAAACTCAGGCGTCGCTGCCGCGCAGGTTCGAACAGCGCCGGCGCATCCGGCCACTTACAGGCCGCCTGGCCCAGCAGGGTACTGATATCCATGCTCACCACCCGCTCAGGACGATACGCCCGCTGACCTGCCGCGACTCCAGCAACACATGGGCCTCGGCCGCCTGCGGGAACGGCAGCACCCGGTCGATCAAGGGCCTGACCTGTCCACCGTGGATCAGCGCCAGCGCCGTGCGCAATTGCTCCAGCGTCGCGCTGCCCGAGCCTTGCAGCTTCAGGCGCCGGCCAATCAGCAGCCCCGGATTCACCGGCACCGCGCCCGGCTCGACATTGCCCAGCACCACCACCCGGCCGCCCAGGGTCATGCTGCGCAGAGAGTCTTCAAGGGTGTGCCCAAGGTTCTCCATCGCCACGTCGACGCCACGCTTGCCGGTAAGCTTCCACACCTCGGCGCTGTATCCACCGGCAGCCACCACCACCTCATGGGCGCCCAGTTCATGCAGGAAATCCCGCTTCGACGCACTGCCGGTGACAGCAATCACTCGCGCCCCCAGCGCCCGTGCCAACTGGATCTGGTGCGCCCCCAGCCCGCCGCTGGCGCCATTGACCAGCACCGTCTCCCCCGGCTGCAAGCCGGCTTCGCCATACAGCGCGCGCACGCTGGTGGCGATCGGGCAGGACGCCAGCGCCGCCAGGGCGTAGTCCAATCCTTCAGGCAACTCGACGGCGGAAATCGCCGGAATCCGCAGGTACTCGGCGTAGGCCCCCTCGGTATCCACCGACGGCAGCCCCAGCGCCCGGCACAGGTCCTGGCGCCCGCGCAGGCAGTCACGGCACTGGCCGCAGAAGCGCCGCTGGTAGACCACCACCCGCGCCCCGACCTTCAACTGCAACACGCCAGCGCCGACCTCGACCACTTCCCCGGCCACCTCATGCCCCAGCACCACACCGGTATGGGCCCCCGGCAACTGCCCGGCACGGTGCAGCAGATCGTGATGGCAAACCCCGGCCGCATGCACGCGCACCAGCACTTCACCCGGCCCGGCCTGCGGCGTGGGCACCTCTTCCAGCTGCAATTGCTCCGGTCCGCCGAAGGCCTTCAGTACTATCGCTTTCATTTTTTATAACCATTTATGAGGAACACAAAACATGTTCGTATAACAAACATGTTGTCTGCATTATGAACATACATTAAGTTTTCCCCACTTCGACGCCACGCCGCAAGAGGCAAAGCGTCTTTCTTTCACACGCAGCGAAAACCAGTCATGACCGTCGACTATCAATCCCTTGGCGAGGGCGTGGTGCAGATCACCCTGAACCGCCCCGAGCGCCTGAATGCCCTGGATGGCCAGGCCAAGCGCGAGCTGGCCGAAGCCTGGGCCCGTGCTGCCGAGGACCGGCAAGCCCGTGCCATCGTCCTGCGCGGCGCCGGTGACAAGGCCTTCTGCGCCGGCTCCGACCTCAAGGAGATCCAGGCCACCGGCGAAGCCGTGACCAGCGCCCTGCTCGCCCGTGCCTTGCCGGATGTCGGCCTGGACCTGGACAAGCCGGTGGTCGCCGCCTTGCACGGCCACACCCTGGGCCTGGGCATCAGCCTGGCGATCCACTGCGATTTCCGCATCGCCCGTCCGGATACCCGCTTCAGCTTTCCAGAAGTGCGCCACGGCATGCTCTCCGGCTTCAGCGCAATCACCCTGCCCAGCCTGATCGGCGAAGCGGCGGCGCTGGACATCATGCTCAGCGCCCGCAGCTTCGATGCCGAAGAGGCCCTGGCCCTGGGGCTGATCAACCGCATCGCGCAGGACCCGCACGCCGCCGCCATCGAACTGGCGGCGCAACTGGCCGGCTACTCGGCCAAGGCCATGGCCTGGAGCAAGACCCTGCTGCTGGCCACGCGCAAGCAGCGTCTCAAGGAGCACATGGCGCTGGTCGACCAGGCCCGACAGGACGTCATGCTGTACCGATAACCAGAACGACAAGCCCAACACCCAGCCTCGCCAGTACTGTCAGGAACACCCACCACCAGGAATGGATAGCGGCCCCCGATTCCGGAGCCTCACCATGTCTCGCCCCACGATTTTCCAGCCCAGGCTCAACCTGCTCACCGCAGGCATCCTCGGGCTCTGCGTTACCCCGCTGGTCAGCGCCGCCGACACCAGCAGCACCGACACCGCCCTGCAGACCGTGGTGGTCACCGGCGCCCGCGACAGCGGCCGCACCGTGGCCAAGAGCCTGGCGCCGATCGACGTCATCAGCGGTGAAGACCTGGCGCGCTCGGGCAAGCAGAACCTGCGCGACGCCCTCGCCGCCAGCGTGCCGTCCTACACCAATGCCGCCGGCTTTACCGGCGGCACCGGGCTGTCGGTGAAGTCCGCAACCCTGCGTGGTCTGGGCGGCAACCATGTATTGGTGCTGGTCAACGGCAAGCGCCGGCACAACACCTCGCTGATCTTCGTGCAGACCGCCGCCACGTCCAGTGGCCAGTCGCCGGCCGACCTCGACCTGATCCCGGTCAGCGCCGTGGACCATATCGAGGTCCTGCGTGACGGCGCGGCGGCGCAGTACGGCTCCGACGCCATCGCCGGGGTGATCAACATCATCCTCAAGAACAACAGCTCCGGCGGCAGCGCCAGCGCGCTGTACGGCCAGTACGAGAACCGCATCGGCGGCAAAGGCAACTTCGGTGCCCGTGGCCAGGGCCAGATCAACCAGGGCTTCGAACTGCCCAACGACGGCTTCTTCAGCCTCAGCGCCGATATCGGCATCCAGGAAAGCTCCAACGTCGCGGGCGCGGTGCCCGATCGCACACGCATCTACTTCCCGGTCAATGGCGCCGCCGACCCGCGTGAAACCAGCGAGAGCCGCTACCGCCAGCAACTTGGCCAACCCCGCTCGCAGACCTACAACTTCGGCTACAACGCCGAACTGCCGCTGAACGAGCAGGTCAGCCTGTATTCCTTCTCTACCCTCAGCCATCGCAACTCCACCAGTTGGGGCACTTACCGCACCGCCAACTCGCCGCAAAACATCGTTTCGGTGTACCCGGACGGTTTCTCGCCGCGCTTCGTGGTCGAGGAAGACGACTTCCAGGCCGTGGTCGGCCTGCGCAACGAAGATGTGCTGGGCTGGAAGCTGGACCTGAGCAGCAGCTACGGGCGCAACGACGCCAACACCCGCAACGAGAAATCGCTGAACCCATCCCTCGGCCCGGACAGCCCGCGCGACATGGACGGCGGCCATCTGATCGCCAGTCAGTGGACCAACAACCTCGACCTGACCAGGGCCTTCGACACCGGCCTGTTCGCCAAGCCGCTGAACGTTTCCACCGGCCTGGAATTCCGTCGTGACGGTTTCGAGATCGAGGCCGGCGAGTACGCCTCCTATGCCGACGGCGGTTATGTTTTCCCGACCGGCCATCCCCTTGCCGGCCAGCGCCCTAACCCTGGCGCACCGGGCCTGGTGGGCTTCACCCCGACAGACGCGCACAACTATTCGCGGACCAATACCGCCGGCTACATCGACCTCAGCCAGAGCCTCACCGAGCAGTGGGACGTCAGCCTGGCCGGGCGCTTCGAGCACTACAGCGACTTCGGCGACACCGGCAGCGGCAAGTTCTCCACCCGCTATGCCTTCACCCCGCAGTTCGCCGTGCGCGGCACCATCAGCAACGGCTTCCGCGCGCCGTCGCTGCAGCAGCAGTACTACTCGTCGTCGCTCACCGCCTGGCGCACCAGCCCGCTGACCGGCGTGCTGGAGCAGGCCACCACCCGCTACGTGACCGTGGACGATGCCGCCGGCCGCGCCCTGGGCGCCAAGGACCTGAAGCCGGAAAAATCCATGAATTACAGCCTCGGTTTCGTCGCCACGCCGACCGAGAACCTGGACATCACCGTCGACCTGTACCAGATCGACATCAAGGACCGCATCCTGCAGACCAGCAACCTGCAAGGCACTGCCGTATCGAACGTTCTCGCCGCCAACGGCCTGGACCCGAACCAGATCGTCTCCTACTTCGGCAACCTGGCCGACACCCGCACCCGCGGTATCGACCTGGTTGCCGACTATCGCTACGACCTCGGCGCATACGGCAAGACCAAGTGGACCCTGCTGAGCAACCAGAGCCTGCAGACCATCGAGAAGATCAAGGAACCCGACGCCCTCGCCGGCACCGGCGTCAGCGCCGTCGGCCGCGATCGCCAGGGCAACCTGACCACGGCCTATCCGAAGAATGTCACCTCGCTCACCGCCGCCTGGCAACTGGGCGACTTCGACCTGACCCTGAAAGGCACGCGCTACTCCAAGGTCACCGGACGCAACCAGATCGCCGCCAGCCGCGACGAGGAAATCCGCCCGGCGTTCATCACCGACCTGAGCCTGGGCTACTGGCTCAGCGATGCGGTGAAAGTGACCGTCGGCGGCGAAAACATCTTCGACCGCCGGCCGCAGCAGCTCAACGCCGAAGCCAAGCGCTACTACTTCTTCCCCACCGATAACCCGACCTACAGCTGGTACTCGCCGTACGGCCTGGAAGGCGCGTACTTCTTCGGCAAGGTCGAGGTGAGCTGGTAAGCCATGACAACGACCCTGTCCTCCACTGCCTCCACCGCGCCTGCGGTGGACGCCGACGCCTTCGACCCGCGCCTGTACCGCAAGCTGGCCTGGCGGATCATGCCGTTCCTGTTCCTGTGCTTCGTGCTGAACTGGCTGGACCGGGTCAACATCAGCTTCGCCCACCTGCAGTTCAAGGCCGACCTGAACATCAGCGATGCCACCTTCGGCATCATCGTCGGCGTGTTCTCCATCGGCTACCTGCTGTTCGAGATCCCCAGCAACCTGCTGCTGGAGAAGTTCGGCGCGAAGAAGACCATGACCCGCATCATGATCCTCTGGGGCCTGGTGACCATCGCCACCGCGTTCGCCCAGACGCCCGCGCAGTTCTACGTGCTGCGGGTGCTGCTGGGCGCCGCCGAGGCCGGTTTCTTCCCCGGGGTGATCCTGTACCTGACCTACTGGTTCCCGGCCCGCTACCGGGCGCGGATCACCTCGCGCTTCATCATGGCCATTGCGGTCTGCGGCATCGTCGGCGGGCCCTTGTCGACCTGGATCATGGGCCACTTCGCCGGTCTTGGCGGCTTCAGCGGCTGGCAATGGCTATTCGTGGTCACCGGGATTCCGCCGGTGCTGGCCGGGCTGTTCGCCTGGTACTGGCTGGATGACAAGCCGGTCAACGCGCGCTGGCTGACGGACGGGGAAAAGCGAGCGATCGACACGGCCCTGGCCGAGGAACGCCGCAAGCGCAAGCCCGGCGGGCACCAGCGCTTCATCGAGGCGCTGGGCGACCGCAAGGTGTGGTTCATCACCCTGGCCTACTGCCTGACCATCATGTGCACCGGCAACGTCACCAATATCTGGGCGCCGTCGATCATTCGCGACGCCGGGGTGAGCAACCTCGGCCAGCTCGGCCTCCTCTCGGCCCTGCCCTATGTGGTCGGGGTCGGGGTGATGCTGTGGGCCTGCCGTCATTCCGACCTGCACCAGGAGCGCCGTTGGCATTTCGCCCTGGGCGGGCTGACGGCGGCGCTGGCCATGATCCTGCTGCCGAAGCTGATCGCCGGGCCCTGGTCGGCCATCGCCCTGCTGACCCTGATGACCAGCGGCTACCTGGTGGCCACCGCGGTGTTCTGGACCATTCCCACCTACTACCTGTCCGACCGCGCCCGGGCCGCCGGCCTGGCGCTGGTCAACTGCTGCGGACAGATCAGCAGCCTGCTGACGCCGATCATGATCGGCAGCATCAAGACCAACACGGGCGATATCAGCCTGGCCCTGTACATCGTCGCCGGCCTCGTCGCCAGCGGCACCCTGATCCTTCTGCTCGGCGTTCCGCGCCAGGCCTTGCGCGATGAACCCTGATCCCTTTTTCGAGACATGCCCATGACCGATTACCTGGCACTGGCCAATGAACTGGCCACCCACATCCAACCCGGCGCCGCCGAACGCGATGCCCGGCGCATCCTGCCCCATGAGCAACTGGACCTGATCCGCGAATCCGGCCTGGGCGCCGCCCGGGTGCCCGTCGAACTGGGCGGCGGCGACGTCAGCCAGCTCGACGTGGCACGGATCTTCATCACCTTGGCCAAGGCCGACCCCAGCGTGGCCCAGGCGTTGTTTCCCCACTTCGCCACGGTGGAACACCTGCGCCTGATCGCCAACGAAGAACAGCAGCGCCGCTATCTTGGCGCCTTTGCCGAACGCCAGCTCTCCTCCGGCGCGATTGCCGAGCGCAGCGGCAAGTTCCGTGGCGAGATCCATACCCGCCTGGAACGCGACGGCGACCGCCTGGTGCTCAACGGCAGCAAGTTCTACAGCACCGGCTGCCTGTTCGCCGACCTGCTGAAGATCCAGGCGGTGGACGAGGCCGGCAACGCGGTGTACGTCATGCTCCCCGCCGCTACCCCCGGCATCACCCTGCTGGACGACTGGGACGGCATGGGCCAGCGGGTCACGGCCAGCGGCACCACCTTGCTGGAGAACGTGCCGGTGCTGCCCGAGCAGGTAATTCCCCTCGCCCAGTGGTACCAGCGACGCAACTACATCGGTGCCAGCGCGCAGTTGATCCACTGCGCTATCGACATCGGCATCGGCCTGGCGGCGCTGGACGACGCAGTGCAGTGGTCGCGCACCGGGGCCCGGCCGGTACGGGAAAGCGGCGTCGACCAGGCGCGCAACGATCCGTACATCCTGCATACCGTGGGCGACCTGTCGGCGGCGATCCATGGGGCCGAGGCGCTGGTGGAAAAGGCCGCGCTGAGCGTCGACCTGGCCGCACGCACGCAATTGCAGGGCAGCCTCGACGGTGAAGCGCTGGACGCCTTGCTCGCCCGCACCTCCATTGTCGTGGCCGAGGCCAAGATCGCCTCGACCCGGGCCGCCCTGCATGTCTGCGAGCGCCTGTACGAAGTCGGCGGCGCAGCCACCACCCAGTCGCGCTACAACTTCGACCGCCACTGGCGCAACGCCCGCACCCACACCACCCACGATGCCGTGGCCTACAAGTACAAGGCCATCGGCGACTACCTGGTGAACGGCAACTATCCGCCGATCGCCTTCACCTATTGAGCCTGGAGATTCCTATGTGGCCATCGCGCGGGCTGGGTGCCGCCCTGCTGCTGTTGTCCGGCATGGTTCATGCCGATGAATGGGGCGAGCTGGATGCACGGATCGCCAGGGCATTGCCCGGAGTGATCGAGTTGCGCCACGCCATCCACCAGCACCCAGAGCTGGGCAACCGCGAGCAGCAGACCGCCGCGCGCATCGCCCAGCGCCTGCGCGAGCTGGGGCTGGAGGTGCAGACCGGCATCGCCCATACCGGAGTGGTCGGTATTCTGCGCGGCGGCAAGCCCGGGCCGGTGGTGGCGATCCGCGCCGAACTGGACGCCCTGCCGCTCACCGAGCAAACCGGTCTGCCCTATGCCTCGACGGTGCGCGCACGGGACGAAGGCGGCGACTTCCGTACCCGCGGCAAGGACGTCGGGGTCATGCATGCCTGCGGTCACGACGCCCATATGGCCATGGCCCTGGGCGTCGCCGAGGTGCTGGCGGCGCGGCGTGCCGAGCTGCCGGGCACGCTCAAGCTGATCTTTCAGCCCGCCGAGGAAGGTCCGCCCCTGGGCGAGGCTGGCGGCGCGAAGCTGATGATCGAGCAAGGCGTGCTGGAGAATCCGGCGCCAGCGGTGATCTTCGGCCTGCATGTCACAGCCGGGACGTCCGGTACCTTCACCCTCAGCCGTACCCGCACCACGGCGGCGGCCGATACCTTCGTCGCCCGGATCAAGGGCCGGCAGACCCACGCCGCGTTTCCCTGGACCGGCATCGACCCGGTGCCGGTGGCGGCGCAGACGATCCTGGCCTGGCAGACCATTCCCAGTCGCCAGTCCAACCTGAGCGTGCTGCCGGCGCCGGTGATTTCCGTGGGGCGTATCGAGGCCGGCGACCGGCACAACATCATCCCCGCCGAGGTGCGCCTGGAAGGCTCGATCAGGACGGTCAGCGACGAGCAGCGCGAGGATGTGCTGCAACGCATGCGTCGGACTGCGGAGAAGATCGCCGAGGCCTCGGGTGCCAGTGCCGAGATGGAGTACCTGCCGGGCAACTACCGGGCCGGGCATAACGACACGGCGCTGGTGGACAGCCTGCTGCCGGTGCTGGAGCAGGTGTCGACCACGCCGGTGAAAATCGACGCCGGCACCTATGGGGCGGACGACTTCGCCGAGTATGCGCGGCAGATTCCCGGGGTGTTCATGCGTATGGGCGTGACCCCGCCGGCGCTGGCCGACAAGCCGCTATGGCCGACCCATTCGCCGGGGTTCCAGGTGGATGACCAGGCCCTGGCGGTGGGGATTCGGGCGCTAAGCCGGATGACCTTGAGCTACATGCACGGTAATCAGACACTCTCCGCCGCCAACACCCGCTCCGGCAGATGACCCCGCGGGAGCGCCTTGGCGATGCGTTTCTGTCAGCCTGGCCTGGTATCGTCCAGCGAAGGCCATGGAAATCAGCGGAAATCAACCCCGGCGAGCCACGGCCGTCACACTCAGCAGGACAACGACCAGCAGTCCCCCACTCAGCAGCAAGGCGGTGCTCAACGACCAAAGGTGTGCCACGAAGCCGATGACCGCCGGCCCCATGAGGATGCCCAGGTAGCCGATGGCATTCACCGTGGACAAGGCCAGCGCCACCGGCATCGCCCCCTGTCGGCCGGCCGCCGAACAGTAGACCGGGACCAGGTTGGCAATGCCGGCCCCCACCAGGATGAAGCCCGCAAGCGTCGCCAGGGTGCTGTCGACCAGCACCGACAGCAGCATGCCGCCCATGGCCAGCACACTTCCGCCCCTCAACACCCGGCGCTCGCCAAGACGTGGCACCAGCCAGTCACCGGACAGCCTGCCGATAGCCATCGTCACCGAGAACAACGCGTAGCCGAGGCCGGCCTGACTGATGTCCACGCCACGCACGGTGGTCATGAACACCGCGCTCCAGTCGAGCATCGCGCCTTCGACGAGAAAGGCAATCAGGCACAGCACTCCTAGCAGCAAGACGAAGCGGCTTGGCCGGGTGAACATCGGCGAGCCCGCGCCCTCGCCATAGCGCAGCATCCAGCGGCCCAGGGTCGACAACAGCAACAGCGCAACGACGGCCAGTACCGCGACGGCGGCAAACGGTGACAGGCCAACACCGAGCAAGCCCGACACCAGCAAGGCACTGACGATGTTGCCGACGCAGAACAGGCCGTGGAACCCCGACATCAAGGTACGTCGCAGACCCCGCTCGACCATCGAGCCGCCCGCTGTTCCAGGCCGCCCGGCCAGGGACCAGCGCCGACAACCATGAGTGGGTGCGACGCAAGCACAACACCGTGCGGCGCTTCCTGTGCAGCTCGTACCGGGTCGCCCATCAGTTCAGGCCGGAGGGCAGTCGCGATGACGTCCCCACGGCAGACTACGCCTGTGTCGGCGGAAGCTTCCCGCTCATCGTGCGCGGCGCTGGGGTGATCGGCAGCGTGACGGTTTCCGGGTTGCCGGATCGGCAGGACCATCAGGTCATCGTCGATGGCCTGTGTACCGTCCTGGAGCAGTGTGCCGCGACGCTTTCCCTTCCCCCCGAGCCTTGAGCAGGCGCGGAAGTTCGGTGCCAACCTGCAACTTCACGCTTGGCTTTCTTCTGTCAGCGCCATAAGCAGACTGCCCGCAGGTGGCTGCTGCCGGAAGTATCCGTCGATACCGGCGAAGATTGCCTCGGCGACCTTGCGCTGGTGACGCGCGTCATGCAGGCGCCGACAGTCTCCCGCGTTGGAGATGAAGCCGGTTTCCACCAGGATCGACGGCACGGCGGCGGACTTGAGTACCGCGAACCCGGCCTGCTCCACTCTGGATTGATGCAGGCCGGACACCCCGCCCAGTTGCGAAAGCACCTGGTGCCCAAGATTCAGGCTGGTGGAGATGGTCGCATTCATCGACATATCGAGCAGGACCCCGGCCACCATAGGATCGTCCCGTCGCAGCTTGACTGAAAGTCCGCCGCCTACCGCGTCGGCACCGTTTTCCCGCTCCGCCATCCAGCGCGCCATCGAGGAACTGGCGCCGCCCTGGGACAGTGCGAACACCGATGCGCCCGAGGCAGTCAACCGGGGGGCCGCATCGGCGTGCACGGAGATAAACAGATCGGCGTTCAGGCGCTGGGCCAGTTCGGCGCGTTTGCGCAAGGGGATGAAGATATCGCCGGAGCGGGTCAGCCGGGCCTTGTAGCCCTTCTGCGCATCGATGTGTTTGGCCAGCAGTGCGGCGATCTGCAGGGCCACGAGCTTTTCCTGCTCGCCCTTGGCACCCACGGCGCCCGGATCCTTGCCGCCATGGCCGGCGTCGATCACCACCAGCAGGTCGCGGCCGCTTTTTACCGAAGGACGCTGGGCGATCTTGCCCGCAGCGCCCAGCAGCACCAGTTCCAACCGGCGATCCTTGGCGCCCATGGGGCGGAGTTCGCCACGCACATCGGCCTGGCGCAGATCCAGGACCAGACGCAGGTCACCCGCTGGCGTCGTGCCGCTGCGGATCGCCTGCACCGGCGTGCCGTCCAGGGCCAGGTTGCCCAGCGGGGCTTCGAGCACCGCCTGGTGCAGATCCAGCACCAAGCGTGGCGGGGAGTCCAGGGAAAAGCTGTTGGCAACCACCGGTCCGTTGACCTCAAGGACCAGGCGGGTCGCCTCGCCCGCCCTGACCACACTTATTCGCCGCACCACTTGAGACGCCTGGGCCACCAGCGGAATCGGCAATGCCAGGCCGGCGAGGAGAAATTTCAACAAGCTACGTCTGTCCATACCTTCGTACACCTTGGTTCCAAGGAACATGACCGTCAGTTGCGGATTCGTCGCCTTGAGAGGATGCAAAAAGATACATTATAACGTCTAGAATGTATTGAAAATGAAGCGTCAGCCCCTGCTGGTTTTCTTCAACAACCCATCCACTGTGCCGAGCAGGGCATCCAGGGCAAACGGCTTGGTCAAGACCATTCCGGGCGGGTCCAGCGGGGAATGGTCGAGAACCTCCGGATGCGCGTAGCCGGTCATGAACAACACCGGCAGATGCGGACGCGCCGCACGACTCTCCAGGACCATGCGATGGCCATCCATCCCGCCGGGCAAGCCAATGTCGGTCACCAGGGCGTCGATCGGGATGTCCGAGCGCAGCAGGCGCAGGCCGGCCTTGCTGTCGGCCGCCTCGATGACCGCATAACCATGGCTCGCCAGGGTTTCGCTGACGAAGGCGCGCACCGATGCCTCGTCTTCCACCACCAGGATCGTGGCGCCGGGGTTGCCGGTCGGCGTCAGGGGGCTGCTCGCGACCTCTCCGAGCGCTGGTATCGGCAGGTCCCGCAGCGGCAGGAGCAGGAACACCCGCGAGCCCTCGTCCACGCTGGACTCTATCCTGACCTGCCCACCTGACTGCCTGGCAAAGCCATAGATCATCGACAGCCCGAGCCCGGAACCGGCGCCCACGGGCTTGGTGGTGAAGAACGGCTCAAAGGCCCTGGCCAGCACCTCCGGACTCATCCCGGTACCATCGTCTTCGACGCACACCGTCAGGTACTCCCCTGGCGCAAGGTCCTGGCCCCCCGACAGTTGCTGCTCAAAGGTGCGAATACGCAGATGGCCACCTCCCCTCAACGCATCCCTGGCGTTGATGCACAGGTTCAGCAACGCATTTTCCACCTGCGCGGGGTCCACCAGGCAGGTGGAGCGGTTCGCCTCCAGGGCCACCGCAACCTCGATGGTCGGTCCCACGGTGCGCTGGATCAGCTCTTCCATGCCGCTGACCAGGGCGTTGATATCGGTCGGCACCGGCAACAGCGTCTGTTGCCGGGAAAACGCCAGCAACCGATGGGTCAGAGCGGCGGCCCGTTGTGCAGCGCCGTGGGCCACCGCCACGTAGCGCTCCAGGTCGGCCGTGCGGCCCTGGCTCAGGCGCAGCTTGATCAGGTCCAGGCTGCCGGTGATACCGGCCAGCAGATTGTTGAAGTCATGGGCGATGCCTCCGGTCAGTTGCCCCACCGCTTCCATCTTCTGGGCCTGGCGCAGGGCCGCGTGGGCTGCCTCGCTTTCGGCGACGGCTTCACCGATGCGCGCCTCCAGTGTCCGGTTGAGGTCTAGCAGGGCCTGCTCGGCGGCCTTCTTGGCAGTGACATCGATGGACGAGCCGATCAACCCGATGACGTTGCCCGCGTCGTCCAGCAGCGGCGCCTTGACCGACAGCCAGAAGGTCGCTGTGCCGTCGGACATGTCGACCCGCTCCTCGATCTGCTCGGCCTTGCCGCCGTGCATGATGCGCCGGTCGGTGGCCATGACCTGACGTGCCTGATCCTTGTCCTCCAGGAACTCAAGGTCGGTCTTGCCGAGGTAGAACGAAGGCGGCTTGCCGATGAGCTGGGTGGTTCCGTGGTTGGCCACCAGCATGCGACCGTCGAGGTCCTTGGCATAGACCACGCCGGGAACCGCTTCGGCGAAGGTGCGCAGCAAGGCGGAAATACGGTCCCGCTCCGCCTCTGCGGCACGGCGCGATTCGATATCCACCAATACGCCGGGGAAACGCACCGCCTTTCCTTCGGCATTCAACTCGGCATGGCCGCTGGCTTCGACCCAGCGATAGCAGCCGTCGGCCTGGCGTACCCGGTATTCGCAGCGAAACGCCCCACCCGTCACCAAGGTCCGCTGGATATCGGCAGCAACCCGTTCGAGATCTTCCGGGTGAATCGAGGTGAAGGCTTCCTCGATGGGGATGCCGGTCTGGCAGCGCTCCAGCGGCAGGCCGAACGCCCTGGAAAAACGCTGGTCGGCGGTGACGCTGTTGTTGGGGATATCCCAGACCCAGGTGCCGCTGATGGCCCCGGAATCCAGCGCCAGTTGCAAGCGCTCCAGGACTCCGTCGGGATCGGATGGCCTGGCGTGATCGCTGGCGGGCGCAGGGGGCTCTGGGTTCATGGCGGACCTCGGGGGACGGACTGGGGTGGTGAGGAAAACGATACCCGACGAAACGGATGCAGAAAGAGACTGCTGCCACCTTGAGAAATTCCGTCCCCTTTGACCACCTCAATCCCGTTGCAAGTGCATCGCCAGACCCTCCTCTCCCGGCGCCAGATCAGGTCGCAGGGTCAGTTGCGGGATCACGTAGTCACCGCCGTTCTGCCGCCGATACGGGATCGGCACATCGCTCCACAAGCCATCCAGGCGCTGCTCCAGTTCTGTGCAGGCGGCCGCGAAAGCCGCCTCGTCGATACGCCCGGTGCGATGCAGCACGAACGGCGGCAGCACCTCGAACCCCGGGTAGAACAGGATGCCGTGCTGGATCGGGAACAGGATCGCGTCCATCGGACCGTTGATGCCCCGGGGTTCGTAGTGCGAGGCCCAGCCACCGGTGGTGACCATCAGCATCGCGCGTTTGCCACTCATGTTGCCCTCACCATAGCGGTCGCCCCAGTGCTGGTCGGAGTGTTCGCCAACACCGTAGGCGAAGCCATAAGCGTAGACCCGCTCGACCCAGCCCTTGAGGATCGCCGGCAGGCCGAACCACCACAGCGGGAACTGCAGGATCACGGCGTCGGCCCAACGCAGCTTGTCCTGCTCCAGGGCGATGTCGGCACTCTGGGTGCCATCGGCGTAAGCCTGGCGCGAATCCTCGGAAACGCGGAAGCGCACATCCGGCTGGCCCTGCATGTTGTCAGCGGGTGTGACCAGCGGATTGAAGCCCATCGCATACAGGTCCGAGACCTGCACGGCATGGCCCTGGCGCTGCAGGTGGGCGACCGCATGGTCCTTGAGCGAGCCATTGAGGGAACGGGGTTCGGGATGGGCGTAGACGATCAACACATTCATGGTGGTGCTCCGTGGTTCGGGATATGCCACGCATGATGGGCGTCGCCTAGGTATAGTTGAAATGAATATCAAATATCCCAGGTATTGCCATGCATGATTCCTTGCGGCGTCTCGACCTCAATCTGCTGGTCACCCTCGACGCCCTGCTCACCGAGCTCAACGTGACTCGCGCGGCACAGCGCCTGCACCTGGCGCAGCCGACGGTCAGCGTGCAACTGGCGCGGCTGCGCGACCTGCTGGACGACCCGCTACTGCTTCCCGGCCCGCGGGGCATGCGGCCCACGGCACGGGCCGAAGCGTTACGGGCACCCTTGCGTCAGGCGCTCGCAGCCTTGCACTTGGCGATCGCTCCAGCCCAGGCCTTTGACCCGGCGGTTGCCAGCCAGACCTGGCGCGTGGCGGCCACCGATTACGGGGCCTCGACCATTCTCCTGCCGGCGCTGGCCAGGATTCGCGCTGCGGCGCCGGCAACGCGGCTGGCGGTGCTCGAGCTGCAACCCTCGGCACTGGTGCGCCAGGCCGAGCTGGGCGAGATCGACATGGCCTTCCACATTGCCGAGCAAGCACCGGCAGAACTGCGCCAGCGTTCATTGTTCGTCGAGCGTTATGTGCTGGTGGGTCGGGTGGATCATCCCGGTCTGCGGCGCAAGCCTACGCTGAAGCAGTTCTGTGCCCTGGAGCAGGTGATCGTCTCGCCGGATGGCGGCGGTTTCCACGGGCCGACCGATACCGCCCTGGCAGAACGCGGGTTGAGCCGGCAGGTGGTGCTGTCGGTGCCGCATTTCATGCTGCTCGCCTCGGTGCTGGCCCACTCCGACCTGGTGGCGATGGTGCCGGAGCGGCTGCTGGTTGGGGATACGCGGCTGAAGGTGGTGGAGGCGCCGCTGGCAGTGCGGGCGTTCGAGATGCTGATGCTATGGCCGGAGCGGGTGCATCGGGATCCGGGGCATCGGTGGTTGCGGGCGGTGATTGGTGAGGGCGCAGTGAATCCGTATCATCACGGTCCCCGCGGCGGATGAAACCGGACCGCCGCAGCGCCCTACAAAAAGAAAGACACAGACAGTCCGATGCCGAAATCCCGTGATGCCGTACCCGCCCTGCACCGCCGAAGCCTTGTCCGTCAAGTGTTGGCAAGCTTGGTGTTGCTGGTCAACCTGGGCACCTGCCTCGCTATCGACCAGGCCCCGCTCCCTCCCGCTGCCCAATGGGTGGATGAAGCCCCATGCCAGGCCTGCCACCGCCAGCAGGTCGAACACTGGCAAGGCTCGCACCACCAACTGGCAATGCAGGACGCGAACGAGACCAGCGTGCTCGGCGACTTCAACGACGCCCGCTTCAGCAGCGACCGCGAGACCACCCGTTTCTTCCGCCGTGACGGCGGTTTCTGGGTCAATACCCCCGGCATCGACGGCCAGGCCCGCGACTTCCCGGTGCGCTACGCCTTCGGCATCGAGCCGTTGCAGCAGTACCTGATCGACACCGGCGACGGCCATCTGCAAGCCCTCGGCGTAGCCTGGGATACCCAGGAAAAACGCTGGTTCCACCTGTACCCCGGCCAGGGCGTGGACTTCAAGAACCCGCTGCACTGGAGCAAGCCGCCGCAGAACGCCAACTTCATGTGCGTCGAGTGCCATACCACGGGTTTCAAGCGCAATTTCAGCGCCGCCGACAACCGCTTCGATAGCCGTTGGCAAAGCCTCGGCGTCGGTTGCCAGGCCTGCCATGGCCCGGCCTCGGGGCATCTGGCCTGGACCGCCGGGAAAACCCGGCAGGACCACGCGGGTTTCCAGCAGAGCCTGCGCGGCGGCGACAATCTCAAGGAAGTCGAGACCTGCGCCCGCTGCCACGCCCGCCGCGCCCCCTTGGACGATGGCTTCGAGCATACCCGACGCCTGCTGGACGACTTCCTGCCCAGCCGCCTGACCCGCGAACTCTATGAACTGGATGGCAAGATCAAGGACGAGGTCTTCGAATACGGCGCCTTCAGCCAGAGCAAAATGTTCGCCAAGGGCGTGCGCTGCAGCAATTGCCATGAACCGCACAGCACCACGCTGCGGGCCGAAGGCAACGGTGTCTGTCTGCAATGCCATAATCCCGCAGGCAAGACCAGCGTCGCCGGGGTCGACGGCAACGGTCTCAAGGCCCGCGACTACCAGTCGCCGGAACACCACAAGCATGTGGTCGGCCAGCCCGGGTCGCACTGCGTCGACTGCCATATGCCGGGCAAGTTCTACATGGTCAACGACTGGCGGCATGACCACGGTTTCACTATTCCGGCACCAGCCCAGGCGCTACAACTGGGGACGCGGGACGCCTGCCTGAGCTGCCATGCGGCCACCCCGGGACAGAAGGTCGCCGAACAGTTCCGCCTCTGGTACGGCGAGCACGACAGCCCGACCCAGCAATATGCGCGAAGCCTGGACGCGCTGCGTAGCGGCAAGCCCGGCGCGGCCGAAGGGCTGTTCGAGCAACTGCGCCACAGTGACCTGCCTGCCGTGCGTCGCGCCACCCTGCTCGCCGAATTACCCAACTACCCAAGCCGTCGCGCCCTCGATCTGACTACCGGCGAATTGCGCAACAGCGCACCGGAAGTGCGGATCGCCGCGATCGAAGCCCTGTCCGCCCTGCTCCCTGCCGGACAGCGGATACAGCCTCTGACACCGCTGCTCGACGACCCGGTACGCGGCGTACGCATCAGCGCCGCCTATGCCCTGTTGCCGGCCCGTGGTGGCGGGCTTGGTGCAGCGTTCGACAAGGCACTCGACGAATACGAGCAGGTCCAGTCCAGCCAGCTCGACCGCGCCGAAGCCAACGTCAACCTGGCCATGCTGTACCGCGCCACCGCACGCCCGGACAAGGTTGAGCCGGCACTGCGGATCGCCCTGCAGCGGGACGGCGACTTCATCCCGGCGCGGGTGGCACTGGTGCAGTGGCTCGACGCGCAGGGTCGTGCGGATGAAGCCCGGGCTGTGCTGGAGGATGGTTTGCGGGCGCATCCCGATTCCGGCTTGCTGTACCACACCAAGGGCCTGGCGCTGGTCCGCGCCGGGCAACCGGAGGCCGCGCTGCAGGCACTGCGGGAAGCCGTAAGACTGGAGCCGGACAACATCGGTTTTGGCTATGTGCTGGCGGTGGCGCTGCATGGCCAGCAGCAACCGGGCGCAGCGCTGGAGCAGTTGGCGCAAAGCCTGGAACAGCACCCGTACGCCCGTGATGTGCGCCTGGCACTGGTGCAGTATCTGCGCCAGGCCGGCGAGAGGGACAAGGCCGCAACGCTGATCGAGGCGCTGCGGGCGATCAATCCGGAGGATCCGTTGTTGCAGCCGCAGCCGTAAGGCCACGGCCCGAAGCATGACGCGGAGCGTGGGAACGGGCTCACCCGCTCCCACGCTCCGCGTCGCCGGTCGATCAGGCTGACAGGGCCTCAGCCTGCTTGACCCATAGCCCTTCCAGCCACACATCCCCAGCCTCTTGCGAAGCACTGAAGCCCAGGCTCGCCAGTTGCTCCTTCCCGGTCGCCCCGGCCAGTTCAAGCTGCACGATCCCGCCAGCATCAAGATCAACCGGCCGCACCGTCGCGTTCCCTGCCCCGTCAGTCCAGGTCAGGTCGAAGCGACCACTGCCCGCCAGGGTCAGCCGGCAACCCTGGCGCAACACGATACTGGCAGTCATCTCGACACTGAAGCCGTCATGCAGGCACTCGGCGGTCAGATGCAACAAGCCCTCCTCCTCGCCGCCCCCCTTGGCCCGCAGCAATGCTGTCAGGTCGTCGCCGGCCAGTTCGCTACGCAAGTCCCGGGCCTGTTGATCCAACAGGTCCAGTTGCGCCAGCAGCGAGTCGCGCAGGCTGGGCAGTTCTTCGTCGTGGGACGGGTTGGCAGCCAGTGACGACAGGATGACCGCAACCCGCTCATCAGCCTGCTGCGCCAACTGGCCGGTATAGCCGGCAAGCAGCGCGAACGGCGGTGAGGCCTGGTCATTGCCCAGCGCCGTCAGGCCAGCCTGGGCCGAGAGATAAGCTGCCACCCCGTGACTGTTCCAGCACAGCCCCAGCACCTGCTCGATCTGCTGCGCACTGGCCCCTGCCAGGCCAAGAAATAGCGCCAACTGCGAAACCGCGCTATCCAACGCTTTCAGTTCGGCCGCGCAATCCAGCGGGATACGCCGGTTGTAAGCGGCGATCCACTGCTGCTGGACCTGCCGGCAGTCCTCGCTGAGGCTCACGAACAGGCCGTTGTCGCGTTGCAACGAGGTTACAGACAGCACCCGCTCGTCCTGCACGCTCATCGACACGAGAGGCACCTCGTCACCGCCGTAGCGCATGACCAGCATACGCGTCGTGTCCCCCCCCGACAGGCGCAGCTCACAGACATTCAAGGCATGGCCCAAGGCCAGCGCACGGCAGAGTTTCTGCAGACGCCAGTTGCCCGCAGGCGCATCGAACCAAGCCTGCAAGGTAGCGATGTCCTGGTCGCGACGTTGCGGCTGATCGGTCTCCAGCGTGTCCAGCGCGAGCTCGGTCAAGGCCAGGCGCGGGAAACGGTCGAACATCAGTGGCAGCAAGGCCACCGTATCGGTGAGTTGCAGAGACGGCAGGCGCAGGGTCTGGCCGAACTCACGCACCGTCACCTCGCGGCTGGCGTGCAGCAAGGCCAGCGCAGCGTCGAGGTAGTGGTCGATCAGGCAGGAGAAGAACGCCTTGTCCTGTTGCAAACCAACCAGGAACTGCCGCGCGCTGGCCACCGGTGTGTCCACCAGTTCCGCCACCGACACCAGCACGCTCAGCGGATTGTCCAGCCAGCCCGCGTACAAGCCCTGCAGATAGAGGAAACGACGAGTCAGAGGGAAGGCCACTGCCGTCGAGTTCCACACCTTGCTGGAGCGGTCCTGGTGGTCGGTGTCCTGGGCGGCGTAGTAGAAGGCGAAGCACTCGGCGAAATGGTCGGTAGCCATGACCCGGGCCGCGTTCATCACTTCACCGTTGTCGAAGCTGGAGAAACACAGGTCGGCCAGCGGCCGGGTGACACCGCCGGCCAGCAGCTTGTTGCGGATACCGCTTTCCAGGCGGTCACGCATGTCCCGCAGGCGCGCTGGGTCGTCCTGCAGGGCCACCAGTGTCGGGGCCTTGACACGCTCTCGCTCAGCGTTGGCGATAGTGACGTCGATCTCATCCAGATCGGCCAACAACTGCGTGCTCATCAACGCATTCAGACCTTGCAGGTCGGCCTTGAAGCCGAGGTTGGCCAGGTCCATGCGGTTGACCAGGTCGTCGTGGCTCCAGACGATGCTGGCCAGCACCTGCTGGGTGGACTCGCGGATTTCCCGGCGTGTCATGCGCATACCACTGGCCAGCGCCGCGTCGAGATGCTCGAGTTGGCGGTTCAGGGACGCGGCCATGTCTTCCAACTGACGCTGCATGCCATCGAAGCGCGCATCGACCTGATGGCTGAACACAGTCATCTGCCACGACATGCTCTGCAACTGGTCCATGACTTGGTCGAAACGCTGGTTCATCACCTCGTACACCTGGGTGATCTGTTCGGAAATGGCCTTGGCCGCTTCCAGATACGGGTCCGGCTGCGGATTGAACAGACCGACCAGCGTCATGGTCAGGTTCACCACCGATGTGATCACACCAAATACGCCCATCGCGCCGCCCGTGGACAGGGCGCTGGAGATCGACTTGACGGTATCGACGACCACAATGGCGATATTGACGCTCAGCTCGACGTAGTCCAGCACCTTGTTGACGGTCTCGTTGTCGCCGAACAGCTTGCTGTTCAGCAGGCGCGTGAACTTGCTCAGTGCCTGTACGCCCTGGAGTACTTCACGGGTGTTGTCCAGGGCGCCATTGAGCTTCTTCAGCGAGGCCTTGCGCTTGGCCAGGGCTTGCATGCGCGGGTCGGCGTTGACGTCGGCGGTACGCTGTTCCTGCATGCGCTTGACGTCCTTGCGGCGTCGATCGATAGCCTTGTCGTTTGCGTCAATGCTATCGGTCGTTTCTTTCGTCCATTGCGCTACATAACTCCGCTTCTGCGCCTCAGACAGGTTCGGATCAGGTACCGCCCCCTGGTTCTTCGCCACGTACTCGTACCTGGCCTGGTCCGAACGGAGCTCGTCAAACGCTTCCATCTCACCCTTCATGATGGTGAGCTGGCGGCTGTTGCCGTCGATCTCGAGCTTCGCGTAACGGATCCTGTCGTTCAGCGGATGTCCGGACTCGATCTTGGCCCGGGTCGCCTCCATGTACTCGGCGAAGGAGTCCTTGCCGGCCTTGGACTTGTCCGCCATCGCCGCGCTGCTGGCCCTGATCTTGGCGATGTAGCTGCGCTTGTCGTCCAGACTCGGCGCCTTCGCGCCCGGTGTGGTCTGTTGTGCGGCTCGGGTACTGGCCGTTTGCACTGGCATTTGCCTGGCCTCACCACCGCTGCCTGTTTCGGCAGGCTGTCCGGAGAGGTCGGTAAACACGCGGCTCGCGGGCGGATCGAAGGCCCAGTTGACCCACGCCAGCGGCTGCCCCAGAGGGTCCCGCCGTGGTGCCCAAGGGGCGTCTGCGTAGCGCGCCAGGAAGTTGGCCGCCTGCGTCTGCGTCATGACCGGACGCACGGTAGCCACCAACAATTGCCGTATGGCTCGATGGGCGCTGTCGGCAGCTTCGTCGGGAATATCGGTGTCCGCCTGCCGGGACGTTCCGGCCGTACAAGCGCTGACCAGGTCCGCCAGCGCCGGGCTCCACAGCCTCAATTGCGCAGCCATCGGGGCAACGGCGCGAGGGTAGATGGTCAGGAAGTCGGTGGTGGCGGCGGGCAGGTCTGCATGGACCAGATCGGCTTTGAGGAGCAGCAGGTCGTCAGGCTGCGGTGCCGCCAGCTCGGCGAACTGCTCCAACAGTTGCTTGCGCTGCAGTGCCAGCAAGGGCTGTTGCAGCGCCTGGTCGAGGATCCCTTGCAGCACCTCGACCCCCTTCTCGAACACGGCCTGGCCATAGTGTCCTTCTCCATCCAGGTCCGACCTGACGCGTCGGCTGGCGATACGCACTGCATCCAGCGCGGCGGGGTCTGTCTCGCCCAGTGAGCCGAAGGCCTGGCACAGGCTGGCGTCGTCAACGAAGCTGCGCCCTTGCAGGGGCTCCATCGCCACCAGTGCTCGCGGACATTCCTGGCGCAGCTCGGCCAGGCAGTCATCGTCGATTTCGAAGTGCGACAGCAGGTTCTGCAACTGCCTGGCCAGATCCGGCACCAACAGGTACACCCCTATCGCCATGCGCCCGGTCAGCATCGGGTAACCCAGCAGCAGGTCGTGCCAGTCACCCGGCAGTTGCGTCAGATCGAAGCCCGGCTTGAGTCGGGCGATACGGTTTTCCGCCGGCAACGCGGCGATCAACGAAGCCGGCAGCAGCTCGGCGAACAGCTCGGCATCGAACAATTGTCCGTGACTGACGGCGTGCTCGCTCTGCCACAGCGGCGCACCAGCGCTCAGTAGCATTGCCGTGGCCTCGGGCCGCTTGGCGCGCATGGCCTCGGCCAGCACGGTCTTGTCGCTGCCGGGTTGCCACAGGTCGACCGGTGCACCGCTGGCGAGCATCTGTTCCAGACTGGCCACATGGGTGCCCTTGGCCAGCCAGTGCAGCGCCGTCAGACCGTCCTTGTCGGTGACCTCCCAGGGCGTGGAGCGCGCCGCCTGCACCCGCGGCCAGCCTGGGAACTCCAAGCGTTGCAGGCGCTGTCCCTGGGCCACCAGCAGGCTGCCGTCGTTGAGCAGTCCCAGGGCTGTGGCTTGTGGCAGGGGCAACTGCTGGATCACCTCATAGCTGTGGGTGGCCGGGTTGGCCTGCCACAGCATCAGCCGCTCGCGATCGAGAGAGGCAAAGCCGCCGCTGGGCAGGACCTTCATGTCCAGCCACTCGCGGGAACCACCGCTCCAGGACAGAGCTGTCGCTTCCAGCCGCTGCAACTGCCCGTCCTCGCGCAGCACCTGCCAGAGTTGCAGCAAGCCGCTTTGCAGCCAGGCCAGCAGGCGCCCGTCCGGCAACAGCTGGAGCTGGCGCGGTAGCGCAAGGGGCGCAGCCAGCTTCAAGGGACGCAAGGTGGCGCTGCCCTCCTGCCAAAGGAACGCCTCGCCATCGTTGCTGACCAGCAGCAACTGGCCGCCGGCCAGCGGTGCCAGCGCGAGCAGTTGCGCGGGATGCTCGATCCGCCGGATCTGCTCGAAGCCGGCGGCGTCGAAACGCCAGACCAGCAGACGCTGGCCCTGCAGCGCCGCCACCCGGTTCGGGCCGGCACCGACCACGGACTGGATGCCGCTGGCCAGCTCCGCCTCCACCTGGCACTGGCCCTCCTGCTGATGCACGACCAGCAGACTCTCGTCGCCACGGCGCACCAGCAGGCGGCCGTCGCTCAACGCCAGCGCCATGCAGCGCCCTCCTGGTGCCTCGGCGAAGGCCAGGGTGCGCTGAGTGACGAAACCCTCGTCCTGCACGGCCAGCAGGTTCAGGCCGGTGGCACCGATGGCCGCGATGCTGCCGCCCGGCAGGGTGGCCAGGGCCAGGATCCGCTGACCACCCAGGTCCTTCGCCTGGTTGACGGGTGACGCCGCGTACTCCACCACCTGGCTGGCGAGGACCGGCGCCAGCAACGGCTCGTCCGCGCGCGCGGCAACCAGCCACGGGGCCTGCTCGTCCTCGCGCAACTGCGCGACGGCCGGATGGCACTGGCGCAGTTCGTCAGATATTGCAGCAATCAACGAATCCTTGTGCGTCGCTGGCAAGTCACCGGACAGGTCCCAGATCATCACACCGCCCAGGTTGCCCTCCAGCATGCGACGGACCTTCTCGCGCAGCGAGCGCGGATCGTCGTAGGTCAGCGATACACCACTGAGGCTACTGTAGGCATAGGGCGCGCGAGCGATCGGGTCCAAGCCGCTGGCGAACTTCATGCCGGGCCAGCCGATAGCGGGCTTGTCGCCCTCGGCGGGGCGGTAGCCGCCCGCCTCGCGTATCGCGACGATCTCGTGATACAGCGGCTCGCCCTGCTCGGCCCGGCCCACGATGGGGCAGCGCAAGCCCTGGTTGATGTCATCGATACCGTGGACGTTCACCGCACGGCCATAACCGGCCAGGCCCAGGGTCAGCTGGCGCCGGGTCAGGCAGTTGCGCGCCACCAGGTCCAGGAATATCCGCAGCGTCTCGTTGACGCAGAAGGTCTTTTCGATCCTTGCCTCGACCTCATGCCCCGCTGCCGAATCCGGCGTGTCCAGCGGCGCGTTGAACCAGGACACCTTGTTCGTGTCCCACCCGCCGTGGTAGTCGTAGCTCATCACATTGACGTGATCGACCAGTTCGCCAAGCTTGCGCCACTGGTCCTCGTTCAGCTGGCTGATGTTGCCCGATCCACCGGGCGCGGCGACAGCCAGTTGCTTGTCACCGAGGGCTTTGCGCAGGTCCGTCAGCAGGTCGATGTAGCCATTGGCATCCTCGACCTTCGGGTATTCCCAGTCCACTTCGAAGCCGTCGAAACCCAAGGTAGCGATCGCGGTGGCAGCCGATCGCGCCAAGCGTTCGCGCTGCGCGCAATCACGCGAGATCTGCCGGAAGCGGTTGGCGAACGGGGCAATGTCGCGCTTGGCATCGAAGGCCTTGCCCAGCAGCGACATCAGCTCCATGTCGGTATCCAGCGTGTCCGGACTGCTGGTGTTCACGGAGAGGTCGATGATCCGGCCCTGCAAGGACGCACCATGGTTGCGCAACCAGGTAAAGAGGCCGCGAACGGGGTCGTCCTTGTCGAGTACACCGTGCGGGTCGCGTCCGAGATAGCGGTAGATGTAGGGCTGTGGCTCTTGCTCTAGCAGCAACGTCTTGATCGTGCCGTAGCCGGGTGAGCCGGCGGGCGGGTTGTAATGGACCTCCCACTTGTACTCCTGCAGCAACTGCACGATCTTGAAACTGCCCTCCCAGAGCGATGGCACGGTGGGGAACCGGGTGGCGGTATCGAACAGCACCGGCGGGCTCTTCGGCCAGCCGCCAACGATCAGCGACACCTGCAGGCTGGGGTTGAGCTGCTTGAGGAACTGCAGCGCGGCCATCTGGAAGTTGTCCGACCATTCATCGCTGCTGCACAGACTGCCGTCGTCCTGCACGCTCATCATGCCGTAGGAGATGCAGTTGACATGGTCGACGGGGATGTCGCTGACAAAATAGTCGCGCTGGTACATGAAGTAGTTGGCGTAGTAGCCGACAAAGCGCCGGGTCAGGTCTGCCGAGCGGGCCTTGCCCGCCGTGCTGCGGTCCAGCACCTTCATCTCGCCGTTGCCCTTGTTCAGGATCAGTTGTTCCAGGTCGAGTTCGCGCAGGGGCGGCGGGTAGTTCCTGGCCATGGCCAGGCTAAGGCCCTTCAAGCCGGTGGTGTCGAGGTCCGCTTGCACGAAGACCCTGGGCAGGCACTGCACGCCGGCGATCGGCGAGCTCAGGGGCAACCCGAAGAAGGAGTTGGCATAGGACAGTTCGACCTGCTCGTAGGGGCCGATCTCCAGCACGTCGTCGTAGAACCAGGTGAGCAGGTAATGGTCGTCATTGTCATCGCGCTTGCTGCGCCCTTGGCTCAGGCGGCCCCAGGCGCAGAAATAGTCGTTGTAGAGCGTGTAGACGTCCGACGGATTCTCCCAGGCAGCGGCACAGGAAGTGGAGCCGCCCTTGATCCGGCCGCGGAGGAATTCGACCTTGTTGTCGTTGCTGACGTCCTTGGGGAGGATCGAAGCCTTGTCGTCCAGGAACCACTGGCGCGTGTCCTCGGTCAGGTTGCGCGGCGTGCCCATGCCGACGAAAACGTTGGTCCGTACCTGCAGCTGCTTGAGCTTGAACGGCGACTTGCTGTTGTTATAGAGATACAGGTTGTCGACACCTCTGTTCTTTTCGAACAGGAATTGCAATCCATCGCTGTTTTTTTCTTGCATGTCGTGCTCCTGCGGCCACGCTTGGGGGTCATTAAGGTCCAGGCAGGACAGTAGCAAAATGATTGCGCGCACACAAAATGTTAGCGCGCAAGGTATTGATGAGGATCATTGTCATCCGTCCAGCGGATGACTACCGTCAGGAAATACGGAGGTAGACCAGGCCGTGCAATAGTTGTAGGCCCAAGGATTTCAGCGGGTTGTCACTGCGTTAAATACGCCTGACGCGCGGCCGCCTTGATTTCTCCGTAGACCTTCTTCGATAGCAGCCGCTTGGCCTGGCGCACGAAGGCAGCCTGCAAGGAAAGGCGCATGTCGATCTCCTGCTGATGCCGGGCATCCTTCAGGCGGCGCTGCTCGCTGACCCGCTCGACCCGCAGCCCGGCGAGTTCCTTGCGACGCGCGATCATCGCGAAATGGATCCGGTGCATCCAGTCGGGATCCACCCGCTCGCGCTGCACATGGGCGTGATATCGCGCGGCCTTGATCTGTTGGCGCATGGAGGTGATCTCGGCCACCAGCACGGCTTCGCGTTCGAGCAGTTCACTCAAGGTGCGTGGACGGGTTTGTTCATCGATGGGGTTCATCACGGGCAACGCTCCCTGTTGGCTTTATTGCATTCCGACTGGTCGTTGCCCTGGGCATCCTTGCCCCGGAACGGGCGATCAGCCAATTCATGGGGGATCGCGAATGGCATGACCATTGCGCGCCGGGAGTTTATATAGCAGGTGATGGGACAATGTGCATGCCAATGAGCGCCTGCCTTTCACTGACCTTGGAGCTGGCTTCGAGTGTTGCATTGGCTCGCGGCCAAATCTAATCCGAATGGCTGTATTTCAGGATGATGCCAGGCCGTACCATGCCCAACCTGTAGGAGCTGGCTTGCCTGCGAAGGACCGCGCTAGCGGTCCCAGATGCCAGTGAGGTCCGGGACCGCTGTGCGGTCCTTCGCGGGCAAGCCTCGCACCTACGACAGCCATGCAAAGTCAGTTGAATGGGAGTTGGGTCATGAAACAGAACCGGATACACCGTGTCGTTACCGTTTCCCTCGTCTGCACCGGATTGACCATGTCCGCCAGCGCCTTCAGCAACCAGACATACCCCAACGCACAAGACAGCGACCCGGCGAAGATGGCCTGGATGGTCGGCTCACCCCCGCCACCCGACCGCCAGATCCGCTTCGACGACGGCAGCTACTTCCGCTTCCCGCAGATGCGCTGGAGCGTCGCCAACTTCCGCCAGCTGATGCCCACCATCAACGTTTCCCGCGGCCTGGGCGCCCCGTCACCGCTGGAGTCCGCGACGGATGCCGGGATCGACAAGGTCAGTTTCACGCCACTCGGTGGCACCACGCCGATGACCTGGCAAGACGCGCTGCAGGCCAACTACACCGACGGCATCGTCGTGTTGCACAAGGGCCGGGTGGTGTACGAGCGCTACTTCGGCGTGCTCACGCCGCAGGGCCAGCATGCCGGTATGTCGATCACCAAGACCTTCACCGGCACCCTCGCCGCCGCCCTGGTGGCCGAAGGAAAACTGGACCCCGAGCGCAGGGTGGTCGAGTACGTACCTGAGCTGGGCAAATCGGCCTTCGGCAGCGCCACGGTGCGGCAGTTGATGGACATGACCACCGGCATCCGCTTCAGCGAGAACTACGCCGATCCCAAGGCCGAGGTCTGGGCCCACGCCGCTGCCGGCAATCCGTTGCCCAAGCCCAAGGACTACACCGGCCCGCGTTCCTACTACGAATTCCTGCAGACTGTGCAGGCCGAAGGCGTTCACGGCGAAGCCTTCCATTACCGCACCGCCAACGCCGACGCCCTTGGCTGGGTGATTGCGCGGGCCAGCGGCAAGAATGTCGCGCAACTGCTCAGCGAACGGATCTGGAGCAAGCTCGGCGCCGAGCAGGACGCCTACATGACCGTGGATTCCACCGGCACGCCGTTCGCCGGCGGCGGTTTGAATGCCGGCCTGCGCGACCTGGCCCGCTTCGGCGAGATGATCCGCGACGACGGTCGCTACAACGGCCAGCAGGTTTTGCCCAAGGCGGCCATCGACGATATCCGCCGGGGCGGCAGCCGGGAGGCGTTCGTCAATGCGGGGTATCCGCTGCTGAAGGGCTGGAGCTATCGGGATATGTGGTGGCACAGCCATAACGAGCACGGGGCGTTCATGGCGCGGGGGGTGTTCGGGCAGTCGTTGTATATCGATCCGAAGGCGGAAATGGTGATTGCGCGGTTTGCCAGTCATCCGGTGGCGGCGAATGCGGCGAACGATGTCACGTCGTTGCCGGCCTACGCGGCGGTGGCGGAGTACCTGATGACGCGTTGAAACAGGCTAGACACGAAATCCAAAAGGCTGCGTCGGGCTATTGATGGAGGGCTGCGTCCCAACGCTTGATACCTGGCGCCCCCGTCTGGCAAATCGCCAAAGCGCTGCCAACCTCTCTTGCGCCTGACCAATGGCAATATGACAGCAAGCAGGCGATCCACTCGCGAGGGAGGCGGGAAATGAACGAGCAGGAAGCGACAGACCTCTTCAACAATCGCGTACTACCAGCATTCACGCGGGAATATCCCAACATCGACGTCCCGTATTTCTTTGTCGACAACAGCGCAGACATCGACGGTACTGGCGGCGTCGGTATCGTCGGCCTGACCCAGGGTGCCTGCCAGCAATCCGACTACTTCGTCAGGTTCGCCATCGCCCACGAGACGGCCCACGGCGTCGTCTACCGGGAGCACGAGAAACAGGGCACCCACTGCCCGCAAGCCGAAGGCATCTCGCGCAAGAAACATGAAGCCTGGGCTGACCTCATCGCGACCAAGGTGCTGATCGACTGGCTTCCTGAACTGTGGGCATCGGTGCATGCCAACATCGACCTGATGCCGAACATCCTCGGGCCAGCGGTGGAGACCCACCCTTCGGGAGCAACCCGGGTCAGGTTGATGAAGGAGTTCGTCACAGCCTACAGCCAGGCGGGAATCCCGGCCTCTCCCGGCTTCTTCAGCATGCTGTTCTGCTGTTTCGGCAAGAGACCGGTGGGCACAGCGCAGGCGAAGCGAGACGCCTTCGAAGCCGCCTTCAGGAAAATCGAGACGGCAAACCTATGACGCACTGCGTAGCGTAGTATCGGCGGCCCAGTCCGGGCCACCAAGGAATGTCCCCATGAACGTTGACGCCACCCCGCTCCACCAGCGCCTGCACAACCGCCGCTTCGCCGTCGCCGCCAATGCCAGCGGCCTCTCCGGCACGGGCACAGTGTTCCATTACCTGGTCGATGGGGACGGGATTTCCAGCGCCTACCAGGGCGGGCGGATCCGCATCGGCAACCAGGTGGGCCGGGTAACGGGGCCGGATACGATCGAGCTGCTGTTCCAGTGCCTGACCATGGAAGGCGAAATGCTTGCCGGTTGGTCGCGTGGCACGGTGGGGAGCGATGAAGCCGGGCGTACGACGTTGAGCTTTGTCTGGGGCTGGTTGTCGGGCGCCACGGGCGGTGGCGAGTCGAGTTATGTGGAGATCGAAGCCTAGGCTCTGTATGAAAACCTTTGAAATTCCGCCAACGCCCCAGTCCGCCTGAGTTTCCGTAGAGTTCTGCCTTTTCAGCGCGGAGCTCTGCCATGCCCAAACAGCGATACGAAATCTCCGACGCCGACTGGGAGCTGGTCGCAGACCTCTTCAATACGCCCCGCCGCACGGGGCGCCCGCGTACCGATGACCGATTGATGCTTAACGGCGTGTTCTGGGTGCTTTGCTCCGGCGCAACCTGGCGAGACATGCCTGAGCGATATGGCCCCTGGTCCACGGTTTACCAGCGATTTCGGGATTGGCGAAATCAGGGCACGTTCAACAAGATGCTCAAGCGAATGCACGTCAGACTCAATGCACAAGGGCTGATCGATCTGGATACCTGGTGCATTGACTCAACGGCAGTCAAAGCGACCCGGGCCTCATCTGGAGCAGGCCAAAAAGGGGGGCGGAAGAACCAGCGGACTACCCGCTTGGGCGAAGTCGCGCAGGGTTAACAACGAAAATTCACATGGTCTGCGACGCCCGAGGTGTGCCTTTGCACTTCACTCTATCTGGTGGACAAGCCAGCGACATCTCCCATGCCCAACCGCTACTTGATGGTGTCCAGGTGTCTACCGGCTGGGGCAGACCTCGCAAGCGGTGCCGCAAACTCGTAGCTGACAAGGGTTACGACGCTGAATCGCTCAGGAAGTATTGCGATCGCTATCGCATGCAGCCTGTCATCCCTTACCGAATCATGAAGCGCAAGCCGAAGCCCGGTCTACCGCGGTTATTCGATAAGCCAAAGTACCGAGAGCGCAACGTCATCGAGCGCCTATTTGGCTGGTTGAAAGAGCACCGCCGACTGGCCACGCGTTACTGCAAGCTCGCAACAAGTTATGCGGCCATGGTCACATTGGCCTGCTGCCGGCGGTGTTTACGACATCTCTTTTCGTACAGTGCCTAGGAGTCGATGGACCGTAAAATGGCACCTCACTGTGCTAAGAGCCAGCCTAAAAACAAACATTACAGAATTGAGTAACAAAGACTGGAGCTTTCTCATATAGGCAATTAGGAGAATATCCCTAATCCACCTGCATGTGAGACACGGGAACACAACCAAGGCTTAAACCTATCGATAATCGTTAGCAAATACAAAGATTTACGATAGTGGCTTTCTGTCATCTATTGATGTATTTTGCATTCTCCGTATACACAAGGAGAAGTGAAATCATGAACTATGATGGGAATTTTGTAGTCAGCCTACTTGACAGCTTCCACGTCTCATTTGAAGAAAACAGAAGCACATGGTGTGAAATTTCAGGGACAAGCCCTGAAGGACACAACTACAAAAGATGGTCTTACCAGAAACTTTACACTCTTAGATACTTCCCGGCTTACTATCTTGAGTACTGCGTACTGGCCGAAGAACTAAATGACCGCCTAAAAAACCATCAACAGAAAATTACTGTTGCGTCTTTTGGCTGCGGCATCTGCGCAGATTATTTTGCACTTCAAGACAACTTAGAAGGCATAGCCTTTGACTATGTAGGTTACGACATCTTTAAATGGACGCAGAAAAAACTAATCCCTCGAACCACGGGATCTAACTTCTCCTTCAATCACTTCACGACAGACAGCTTCAAGAATGGAGACTTAGATGATATCGATGTATTCTTCTTCCCCAAATCAATTGGGGACATTCAAGCCGGTGGCGGCCTAGAACACCTCGCAAACGTAATTTCTTCCACAACCAAGAAACGGATATTCTTTTTAAATTCTTACGTCTCCAATGGGAGCGAGACAAAGTCAGAAAACGCAGGGTACTTTCAATTAGTTCATGACAAACTAACCAGCGCCGGATTTAAAACTAGCGATGATGTAGGCGGCTCACGCTGGCTTGGTGATGAGTTCGGTGACGGTCTGAAAAAAGTTTGTTCAGACTTCAATTACCCTGAAGAGTATTTCATTAGCTGTTCTCAACAGGGGAAATTTCCGAGATGCTCTAGTTGTGGTGTTGTAAAGCGCCCCGTCATGACCAACCGATTCATGGATTTTAATCTTTTGGAGTACTCTCGGCCATGATTATCAGCGCGAGCCGTCGCACTGACATACCGGCATTTTATTCTGACTGGTTTAGAAACCGTATTGAGCAAGGTTTTTTATTGACTCGCAACCCCTTTAACTACCATCAAATCTCCCAGATTTCTTTAGAACCGCAAGATGTAGAAGCTATAGTTTTCTGGACAAGAAACCCCAAAAACTTCACAGAGACGCTTGATGCGTTAGATAAAAAAGGGTTTCGCTATTATTTTCAATATACAATAACGGGGTATCCACGCTCAATCGAGCGATCAGTACCCAGACCTATTGATGCCATCAAAACGTTTATTGACTTGAGTGAGCGGATTGGTTTTGGCAGGGTAATATGGCGATATGATCCTATTCTATTGTCAAACCTTGTAGATATCGATGAGCACATGCGCCTTTTCAGCAAAATCGCCGGAATGCTGGCTGGCCGTACAGATTGCGTGGTAATCAGCTTTGCTGACTTCTACAAGAAGACAAGCATAAATCTTGCGAAAGTCCCTAATTTGATTTGCTCCGACTTGTTAGAGCAGCAAAACCAGCTGTTCACTCTGGCAGACTTCATGTGTAAAACGGCACAAAATTATGGCATGCAGATTCAAAGCTGCGCCGAAGACATAGATCTAACTACGATTGGCATTCCCCATGGGAAGTGCATCGACGACCAGCGTCTAAAGACTCTATTTAACATCAACGCAAAAGCAGCAAAGGACTCCGGGCAGCGCCCTGCGTGCGGGTGCATTAAAAGTGTGGACATCGGCATTTATAACACTTGCCTACATGGGTGCTCTTATTGCTATGCCACGTTCGATCACGAAAAAACCATAACTCAACGCCAACGACATGACCCGCAAAGCCCATTCTTGATAGGTGGTACAGAGGGAGTTCCGGAAGAACTACTATCCAAAAAACCTTCTCAGACAAGTCTTTTTTGAGGTTCTACTTCAAACTTAGGTGCGTAGTATGCATATCGGATTACCTGAAAAAAAGAGCAGATCTAAGCGGTCTGCTCTCTGTCTACCTCACCACCCCCCAACACAAGAATCCGCCCTCGGCTCCACCCCCCCACACAAAACCCCACTCCCCCCATCCCGCAAAATAATCTGCCCCCGCCCATACTCCGTAAGATCACTAACCACAACCACCTCATGCCCCCGCCTTACCAACGCATTCACCAAATCCCGCGAAGCCCCCTGCTCCACCCCCACCTTCATCCCCCCAAGCCACTGCCACCGTGGCGCATCCAGGGCCGCCTGCGGGTTCAACCCGAAATCCACCATATTCATCACCATCTGCACATGCCCCTGCGGCTGCATATACCCCCCCATCACCCCAAACGGCCCCAGCGCTTCCCCGTCCTTGGTCAGGAACCCGGGAATGATTGTGTGAAAGGTCTTCTTCCCTGGCACCAGGCAATTCACATGCGCCGAATCCAGGCTGAATTCCTGCCCCCGATTCTGCAAAGCGATCCCACTGTTGGGCAGCACCGTCCCCGACCCGAACCCGTGATAGTTGCTCTGGATAAACGAAACCATGTTCCCCTCCCCATCCGCCGTGGCCAGGTACACCGTGCCACTTGCATGAGGATCCCCGGGCTTCGGCGCCTGCGCCTGCTCGCCGATCTGCGCTCGCCGCCGCCGCGCATAGTCATCGCTGAGCAGCGCCTCCACCGCCACCCGCATATGCGCCGGATCGGTGATGTAGTGCAGCCCATCGCTATACGCCAGCTTCATCGCCTCCAGTTGCCGGTGCCAGGTCTGCTGGCTATCCCGATGATCGAACTGGAACCCTTCGAGGATCTTCAGCGCCATCAACGCCACCAGACCCTGCCCGCTCGGCGGGATTTGCCAGACATCCACCCCGCGATAGTTGATATGGATCGGATCCACCCATTGCGCGCGGTAGTCCTGCAAATCACTGGCCCGCAGGTAACCGCCAGTAGCACGCGAGTGGGCATCGAGCCGTTCAGCGATCGCCCCGCGATAGAAACTCTCACACCGGGTCGCTGCCAATTCCTCAAGGGTCTCGGCCTGCGTAGGATTGCGGAACATCTCCCCAGGCTGCGGCACCCGCCCATCAATCAGGAAGGTCTCGAACCACGCTTCCAGCACCCCATCCCGATGCGGCGAAAACTCGTTGAACGCCACCTGCCACTGATGCGCAACCACCGGCGACACCGGAAACCCTTCCCGCGCCAGCCGAATCGCCGGCTGCAGCAACTCGGCGAACGGCAACTTGCCAAACCGCGCGGACAACTCGGCCCAGGCCGACGGGCACCCCGGCACCGTCACCGGCGTCCAGCCGTACAACGGCATCTCCCCATGCCCAGCCGCCTTGACCGCTTCGATACTCAAGGCCGCTGGCGCTTGTCCATTGCCAGCGAGGCCGTGCAGCTTGTTCTGGGTCCAGACCAGGGCAAAGGCGTCACCACCAATGCCACAACCGGTCGGCTCCACCACCGTCGCCGCCGCGGCCGTGGCGATGGCGGCGTCGATGGCGTTGCCCCCCTTCTGCATGATCTCGATTCCCGCCTGGGCCGACAGCGGCTGCGAGGTGGCGACCATGCCGCGCCGGGCATAGACCACCTGGCGCTGGGAAGGATAGGGATATTCGTGAGCGGAAAATTTCAACATGACTGGCTCTCTTCTACTCAGGGATTCATTGGCCCGACTTGACCCGGTTCCATTCCCGGGTCATCAGGCGCTGGATGTTTTCCGGCAGGTCGGCGGAGACGAAGGTGTGGGCGATGACGTCATCACCGGGGTAGATGCCCGGGTTGCCGCTGACCTTGGGGTCCATCAGCGCCGTGGCGTCCTTGTTGGCGTTGGCGTAGCCGACGTAGTCGCTGACCGGGGCGATCACGTCGGGGCGCAGCAGGTAGTCGATCAGGGCATGGGCGTTGCCGACATTGCCGGCGTCCTTGGGGATGGCGAGCATGTCGAACCAGAGGTTCACGCCTTCCTTGGGCATCAGGTAGCGGATGTCGATGGCCTTGCCGCTTTCTCGCGCGCGGGTCTGGGCCTGCATGACGTCGCCGGAGTAGCCGATGGCGACGCAGATATCGCCGTTGGCGAGGTCGGCGGTGTACTTCGAGGAGTTGAAGTAGGTCACCGAGGGGCGCAGTTGCATCAGCCGTTTCGAGGCTTGCTTGTAGTCCTCGGGGCGGGTGCTGTTGGGGTCCAGGCCGAGGTAGAGCATGACCTGGGGAATGATCTTCACCGG
This sequence comes from Pseudomonas sp. Con_6, assembly GCF_059379395.1. Taxonomy (NCBI): domain Bacteria; kingdom Pseudomonadati; phylum Pseudomonadota; class Gammaproteobacteria; order Pseudomonadales; family Pseudomonadaceae; genus Pseudomonas; species Pseudomonas sp. Con_6. The sequence continues at coordinate 3,908,302 of NZ_CM182011.1, forward strand.
CGCGTCGAGGAAGGCGACGCCGCAGCCCTTGAGCTTTTCCAGGTTGCCGGGCTCGAAGACCATGGCCCAGGAATCCAGCACCGCGTCCTTGCCGAGCACGGCGCGGACCTTGGCTTCGTTGTAGCCGACGCCCACGGTGCCCCACATGTAGGGCACGGCGTAGCGGTTGCCGGGGTCGGCGGCTTCCAGGCGTTGCATCAGCCGTGGGTCGAGGTGGTTCCAGTGTGGCAGCAGTTCGCGTTGCAGCGGCTGGTAAGCGCCGGCGCGGATCTGCTTGGAAAGGAACTGGCTGGACGGCACCACCACGTCGTAGCCGGAATGCCCGGAGAGCAGCTTGGCTTCGAGCATTTCGTTGGTGTCGAAGACGTCGTAGCGGACCTTGATGGCGCTGTCCTTCTCGAACTGCGCCAGGGTGTCCGGGCCGATGTAGTCGGACCAGTTGTACACCTTCACTTCCCCGGCGGCCTGCACCGCGGGCATGACAATGGCGCAGCACAGCGCCGTGAACAGACTCGTTGAACGCATGACGGATTCCTTCGAAGGATCAAAGCACGCGGCTGAGAAACGCCCGGGTACGCGGATGGCTGGGGTGGTTGAAGATCTGTTCCGGCGGGCCCTGCTCGATCAGCTCGCCCTGGTCGAGGACGACGACGCGGTCGGCGACCTCCTTGGCGAAGCCCATTTCGTGGGTGACCACGACCATGGTCATGCCCTCCTCGGCCAGCTCCTTCATCACCTGCAGCACCTCGCCGACGATCTCCGGGTCGAGGGCGCTGGTGGGTTCGTCGAAGAGCATGGCCTGGGGCTTCATCGCCAGGGCGCGGGCGATGGCCACGCGCTGTTGCTGGCCGCCAGAGAGCATCGACGGGTAGTGGTCGCCCTTGTCCGCCAGGCCGACCCGCGCCAGCAGGCGCCGGGCCTGCTCCAGCGCTTCGGCGCGGGAGACGCCTAGGACCTGGGTCGGCGCTTCGATGATGTTTTCCAGGGCGGTCATGTGCGGGAACAGGTTGAAGCGCTGGAAGACCATGCCGATGTCGCGGCGCTGGCGGGCGATATTGCGTTCGGAGTCGCGCACCAGGCTGCCGTCGGCACGCTCGCGGTAGCCCATGGCGTGGCCGTTGACGCGGATGCGCCCGCCCTGGATGTCTTCCAGCAGGTTGATGCAGCGGATGAAGGTGGTCTTGCCCGAGCCGGAAGCGCCGATCAGCACCACCACTTCGCCACGGCGCACCTGCAGCGATACGCCCTTGAGTATCTGCAAGGCGCCGAAGGACTTGTGGATGCCCAGTGCCTCGATGACCAGTTCTTCGCTTTTCTGTGCCATCTCAGCGTCCTCTCAGCAGTTTCAGGGTGCCACGGCCGAACATGCGGCTGGCCGCCGGTGGTGGCGCGGAAGGCCGGTCGGACTGGCCGAAGCGGTTTTCCAGCCAGCGCTGGAAGAAGCCCCACAGGGTGGTGAGCAGCAGGAAGTAGATGGCGACCACCAGGTACAGCTCGAACACGCGGAAGGTCGCCGAGGTGACCATCTGGGTGCTGAGCAGCAGCTCCTGCACGCCGATCACGCTGACCAGGGTGGTGTTCTTCAGCATCACGTTGAACTCGTTGCCGATCGGCGGAACGATCACGCGGAAGGCCTGGGGCAGCACAATGCGCCGCATCAGCTTGCCGAAGGTCATGCCCAGGGAACGCCCGGCCTCGTACTGGCCCTTGTCCACCGCGCCGATGCCGGCACGGATGATCTCGGACATGTAGGCGCCTTCATTGAGGCCCAGGGCAATGATCGCCGCCTGGATATTGCCCGGCACCACCAGGCCGAACAGCTGGATGTCCTCGAAACGGAAGATCCCGCCCGCCGCCAGGGCGGTGTAGAGAAAGACGATCTGCACCAGCAGCGGTGTGCCGCGCATCAGCCATACGTAGAAGCGCACCGGCCATTGCAGCAGCGGATTGGTCGACAGCCGCAGCAGCGCCGCCGCCAGCCCCAGCACGCAGCCCAAGGCCATGGCCAGCACGCTGATCAGGCAGGTCAGCCACAGTCCGGTGAGGTACACGCCGCTGGGTTGCAGCAGGTATTGCCAGAACACGTCCCAGTTGAAGTTCATCGGTCATATCCCTCAATCCAGGGTGTCGCTGCTGACGTGCCAGGTACTCAACAGCCGGGCGTAGCTGCCGTCGGCGCGCATGGCGTCGATGATCTGCTGCACGGCGGCGGTCAGTTGCGGGTCGTCCTTGCGCATGCCCAGGCCAGTGAGGATGCGGCTGAAGGCCGGCACGCCTTCCTCGAACAGGTCCGGGGCCATGGCGGCGTAGTAGCCGGCGGTTTCCACGGTGGTGCCGTAGGCGTCCACCTGGTTGATGCGCAGGGCCTGGAAGGCGTCGGTGTCGGTGTTGTAGACCACCACCTTCATCGGTGGCTTGCCGGCCTTGGCCAGGGATTCGTTGTGGGCGTCGAGCAGGGTCTTGATGGTGGAGCCGTTGAGCACCGCCACCCTGTGTCCGGAGAGGTCGTCGAGGGTCTTGAGGGACTTGGGATTGCCCTTGGGCACCACCACCGCCTGGCTGGAATACATGTAGTTGACGATATCGATGACCTGGCGCCGCTCGGGCTTGTCGAACAGTTGGTCGACGATCATGTCGCACTGCCCGGCCAGCAGCGCCGGGACCAGGCCGGAGAACGGGATCACCCGCCATTGCACCTGTTTGTTGTCCAGGCGCCTGGCGATTTCCAGGCCGAGGTCGACGGTCAGGCCGCGGGGCTTCTGGGCTTCGTCGAAGGAAACCAGGGGCGGCGAGTCCATCCCCGAGCAGTAGGTGAGTTTCTCGGCTGTCTTCAGGCGATCCGGCACCGTGGGCGCGGCGGCGGCCCATTGGGTGCAGCAGGCGAGGGAAACAGCGACCAGCAAGGCGCGACGTAAATGCATGACCAGACACTCCACTTCGTTAGGTAACGGCAGGATTCAAAGTCAACACTTGGGCGGGTTCGGACCCGCCTCTATTTTTCCGATTGCAGAAACTGGATCAGCGCAGGAACGGTCCCCTCGATATGCTCGCGCACCACGGCTTCGGCCTGCGCCGCATCACCGGAGCGGATCGCATCGAGGATCACCGCATGTTCCTCACGGGCGCTGAGGGGTTTGTCACCGTGCTGCAACCACAGGCGCATCGGCGCCTCGACCAGCGAGTACAGCGCGGAAATCTGTTTCATCAGCCGCGGCCGGCCGCTGAGGCTGCACAGGTATTCGTGGAAGGCGCGGTGGCGGCGGACCCACTGCGCCGACTCGTCGCGGTAGTCGTCCATCTCGTCGAGCATGCGTTCCAGTGCGGCCAGCTGACGCTCGCCAATGCGCGGCACGGCCACCCGCACCGCCAGCCCTTCGAGCGCACTGCGCATCTCGAACACTTCATGCAGTTCCTCGATATCCAGGCCACTGACCACCGCACCGCGGTTGGGCCGCAGCGTCACCAGCCCTTGGGCATCGAGACGGCGGAACGCCTCGCGTACCGGCATGCGGCTCATGCCGATCTCGCTGGCGATGTCCTCGGCGATCAGGCGGTCACCCTTGCGGTAGCGGCCGCAGCAGATGGCTTCGAGAAGAAAGTTGTAGGCCTCTTCCTCGGCGGTCTGCGGCTGGCGTTCGACGTAAACGGGGGCGAATTGCATGAAGAATCACCTTTTGTATTTTTGTATCCAATTATCCATGGATACGAAAAAGCAGGATGTGTGCCAGTTCATTCGAATGACAGGCAAGCGATTGATACGGATGGAAAAGGCCAGAAAAGCCGGTGCAGGACGCACAGGCGGCGCACAACCCGGTGCTACCGAATCGCCCACTACGCGCCCTGAAAGCGTGCATCGCGGTATCCCGGTAACAGCCCCCGTTCACAAGGAGCTCGCGGCATTCACGAGCTACGCTCAATCCAGAAAATCCCGACAATCCCCGTCGGCTTTTTCACATTCGACCTTTGAACTATCTGGTTAATTAGCTAGCTAAGCGTATAATCGCTTCCGCATTCACACAGCGAGATACCTGGCATGACCCCTCAACCTCAGGCCTCTGGCCTAAGCAAATTCATCCTGATCGGGCTGGGCGTGATCGTCGCCCTGCTCGGCCTGCTCCTGGCCGCAGGCGGCATCCGCCTGACCACCCTGGGCGGCAGTTGGTACTTCCTGATCGGCGGCGCCGCCATGGCCATCGCCGGCATCCTGATCGCCCTGCGCAAGCCGGCCGGTGCCTGGCTGTACGCGGCCTTCCTGGTCGGCACCGCCGTCTGGGCCCTGGCCGACACCGACCGCAGCTTCTGGCCGATGTTCTCGCGCCTGTTCATGTTCAGCGTGATCGGTGTGGTGGTGGCCCTGGTCTACCCGACGCTCAAGCGCGCCGCAGGCGCCAGCGCCGGTCGCGGTGCCTACGGCATCGCCGGGGTGCTGGCGATCGCCGTGGTCGTGGCGGTGGTCAACATGTTCCTCCCCCACCCGAGCGTGCCGGCCACCGGCAAGGGCCCTGGCCTGACCAAGGTCGATCCGGCCAACGCGCAGAAGGACTGGGCCCACTACGGCAACACCGAGGGCGGCAGCCGCTTCGCCGCGCTGGACCAGATCAACCGCGACACCGTAGGCAAGCTGCAAGTGGCCTGGACCTACCACACCGGTGACGTCGCCCTCAGCGACGGCAACGGCGCGGAAGACCAGCTGACCCCGCTGCAGATCGGCAACAAGGTGTTCATCTGCACCCCGCACAACAACCTGATCGCCCTCGACGCCGACAGCGGCAAGCAGCTTTGGAAGAACGAGATCAACGCCCAGTCCAAGGTCTGGCAGCGTTGCCGTGGCATGGCCTATTTCGACGCCACCCAGCCGGTGGTGCAGCCAAGCCAGCCGAACAGCTCGGCGGTGATCGCCGCCGTCGTACCGGCCGGCGCCAACTGCCAGCGTCGCCTGCTGACCAACACCATCGACGCTCGCCTGATCGCGGTAGACGCCGATACCGGCGAGTTCTGCCAGGGCTTCGGCAACAACGGCCAGGTCGACCTGAAAGCCGGCCTCGGTGACGTACCGGATTCCTACTACCAGCTGTCCTCGGCTCCGCTGATGGCCGGCACCACCGTGGTGGTCGGCGGGCGTGTCGCCGACAACGTACAGACCGACATGCCCGGCGGCGTGATCCGCGGCTTCGACGTCATCACCGGCGCCATGCGCTGGGCCTTCGATCCGGGCAACCCGCAAGACAAGCAGTTGCCGGCCGACGGCAGCACCTACGTGCGCAGCACGCCCAACAGTTGGGCGCCGATGTCCTACGACGCGGCGATGAACACCGTGTTCCTGCCGATGGGCAGCTCGTCCACCGACATCTACGGTGCCGAGCGCACCGCGCTGAACCACAAGTACGGCGCCTCGGTGCTGGCCGTCGACGCCAGCACCGGCGCCGAGAAGTGGGTCTACCAGACCGTGCACAACGACCTCTGGGACTTCGACCTGCCGATGCAGCCAAGCCTGATCGATTTCACCAAGGACGACGGCAACACCGTGCCCGCCCTGGTGATCGGTACCAAGGCCGGGCAGATCTTCGTGCTCGACCGCGCCACCGGCCAGCCGCTGACCAAGGTCGAGGAAGTCCCGGTCAAGGCCGCGGGTATCCCCAACGAGCAGTACTCGCCAACCCAGCCCAAATCCGTGGGCATGCCGCAGATCGGCGCACAGACCCTGACCGAGTCGGACATGTGGGGCGCCACCCCGTATGACCAACTGCTGTGCCGCATCGACTTCAAGAAGATGCGCTACGACGGCCTGTACACCGCGCCGGGCACCGACCTGTCGCTGAGCTTCCCGGGCTCCCTGGGCGGCATGAACTGGGGCAGCCTGTCCACCGATCCGGTGCATGGCTTCATCTTCGTCAACGACATGCGCCTGGGCCTGTGGATCCAGATGATCCCGTCGGCGAACAAGGGCCAGGCCGCCGGTGGTGGCGAGGCGCTGAACACCGGCATGGGCGCGGTACCGCTGAAAGGCACGCCGTATGCGGTGAACAAGAACCGCTTCCTGTCGGTGGCCGGCATTCCGTGCCAGGCGCCGCCGTACGGCACCCTGACCGCCATCGATATGAAAACCCGCCAGGTCGCCTGGCAGGTGCCGGTGGGTACCGTGGAAGACACCGGTCCCCTGGGCATCCGCATGCACCTGCCACTGCCGATCGGCCTGCCGACCCTCGGTGGCACCCTGTCGACCCAGGGTGGCCTGGTGTTCATCGCCGGTACCCAGGACTTCTACCTGCGCGCCTTCGACAGTGGCAACGGCAAGGAAATCTGGAAAGCCCGCCTGCCAGTCGGCAGCCAGGGCGGCCCGATGACCTACGTGTCGCCGAAGACCGGCAAGCAGTACGTGGTCATCACCGCCGGTGGTGCCCGCCAGTCCACCGATCGCGGTGACTACGTGATCGCCTACGCCCTGCCTTGATCCCCTCCAGCGCCCGCCTTCGCGGCGGGCGCTCGCTTTATCCCGGAAATACCGACATGCCTGTTTACCCGCGTTACCTTCCCCTGGCGCTGCTGGGCGCTTGCCTGACACCTGCCCTCGCCTGCGCCGCCTCCTTCGACGACTCGACCCTGACCGGTGACTGGGGCGGCCTGCGCCACCAGCTCGATGCCGACGGCATCCGCTTCACCGGCGACTACAGCGGCGAGACCGTGTACAACGCCGACGGCGGCCTCAAGCGCTCGGCGCGTTACTCGCAGAACCTCAAGCTTGGCGTGCGTTTCGACCTGGAGAAACTGCTGCAGAGCGAGAATGCCGGCGTGGTCCAGCTGACCGTCAACGACCGTCGTGGCAACGACGGCTCCGGCGACCTGGTGGGCAACCGCCTGCCGTTGCAGGAAAACTACGGCGGCCTGTACACCCGCCTTACCGAACTCAGCTACGAGCGCACGCTGTTCACCCCCGCGCTGGACGTCAAGCTCGGCTACATGGCCATGGGCAACGATCTGGGCGGCCTCGACAGCGGCATCCTGTGCAACTTCATGAACGCCGGTTTCTGCGGGCATCCGCTGAACATGTCCGGCGGCAGCGGCTGGACCAACTACCCCAATGCGCGGCTTGGCGTGCGGCTGAAGTACAGCTTCGACCCGGCCTGGCAGCTGCGCGTGGCGGCCTTTGCCGTGGACCCGGAAAGCAACGGCAACTCCAGTCGCGCCTGGCATGTCACGCCCAAGCACAAGACCGGGACCGTGGTGCCGGTGGAGTTGATCTACAAGAAGCTCGACGGGCTACCGGGCGAGTACAAGGTCGGCTGGTACTACGACAGCTCCGACGCCAAGCGCATCGGCAGCGACGACGAGGTCGCCGGCCGTGGCGGTCACTACCTGCTGCTGGACCAGGCCGTGTGGCAGGCCGGCGACCTGCCGGGGCAGCAACTGCATGTGTTCGGCCAGGCCTCGGCGGCCAGTTCGGCGGCGTCGCCGTTCAGCAAGTGGTACAGCGTTGGGGTGGTGCTCAAGCAGCCGTTCGCCAGCCGTCCGGCTGATACCGTGGCGCTTGGTTTCGGCCGCGCCGTGCCCAACCCGCGCAGCCGCGAGGTCCAGGAAAACGCCGCGCTGGCCAATGGCGAGGAGTTCCCGAGCCTGGGCAATGCCGAGCGCCTGGTGGAGCTGAGCTATGGCTACCAGGCCACGCCGTGGCTGGTGCTGCGGCCGGATGTGCAGTACATCATGGAGCCGGGGGCGTTCTCCGGGACTGATATCGACAATGCGCTGGTGGTGGGGTTGCAGGTGAAGGCTACGCTGTAACCTGCTTTGCCGTTGATGGCACAACACATCACTCATTGATTTAGCAGGGACGGTGTGGGGATTCACCGGGACGCCGGACCGCCGCGATTGGGAGCGAAGCGGCCACAAGTACCCCAACCCCACCCGTACCTGATATCGTGCCCACCGAGCCCTCTCTCTCGCGTATCCCGCCATGACCCTCCTCTTCCCCACCCCTGATCTCGGCGCCAGGGAACGCTTCGACTACTGGCAGGACGTCATTGCCGCCCAATTCGTCCCCTCCATCAACCGGCAACTGAGCGACGACTGTTTCGACGGTTCGCTGACCTCGGTGACCAAAGGCGGCGTGACCTTCTCGCGGATCCGCTCGCTGCCCGTCGAGTACGCCCGCCAGCGGCGCGATGACGCCATCGACTCGTTCTTCGTCTCCCTGAGTTTCTGCAGCGAAGCCCATGTGCAGCAGGGCGACCGGCTGTCCAGGCAAGGGCCGGGGGATATCGTCCTGTACGACAGTGCCCGCCCCTTCACCGCATCCTTTCCCAAGGGCGACGACCAGATCGTGCTGGGCGTACCACGGGCGTTGATGCTGCAGCACATCCCCGATGTCGAGCGGTACCTCAACCGCACCCTGGAAAGCCACACGCCCCTGGCCGGCCTCGCCCGCACACTGGTGGAGACCTGCAACAGCCAGGAAACCTCGCCGGCCATCAGCGAACGACTCAACGGCGCATTGCTCGACGTCCTCTCGGGCGCCTACGAGGCCGCGTTCGGCACCCAAGGGTCGGCGACCGAACGACGCCATGAACAGCAGGTAGAACGGGTCAAGCACTTCCTCCTGGCCAACCTGGCCCGCACCGACCTGAGCGTGGACAGCATCGCCGCAGCGAACCACCTGTCGTCGCGTAGCCTGAGCCGGATCTTCGCGGCAGAGGATTCCACCGTCATGCGCTGGCTCTGGCAACAGCGCCTGGCAGCGAGCCACGCCGGGCTGGTCAGCGGGCGTTTCCAGCAGGTCAGCGTGGCGGCGCTGAGCTGCGGCTTCAGCAACCTCTCGCACTTCAGCAAAGCCTTCAAACAGGCCTACGGCATCACCCCGCAACAGCTGCTGAACGGCGCCTGAGCGCCAACTGGCGACGCCAGCACAACCATTGGCCGGCACGACAAAGCGGCCACCCGCCCCATCGCGCAGCATGAACGCCCAGCTTTCAACCGCTACCCGATGGTGACCTGATGAGCACTCCCCAGGACAAGACCCTGCGCCTGCTGTTTCCCCAATGGCAAGGCGGCAACAACCCGCCCTACTTCTTCGGCGCGCAATTGCTCGCCTGGCTGGCGCCCGCCGCCGACGGCCCGGTCGAGCACGTGCCGGTGATCGAGCCCGACCAGCAGCCATTGCCCCTGGAAGACGGCATCGTCGGCCGCTCGGCGCTGCTACGGCAGTTACACGATGCCCGCCGACTGATCGACCGGCACCAGCCCGACCGCCTGGTGGTGCTCGGTGGCGACTGCCTGGTGGACCTGGCGCCCTTCGCCTACCTGAACGAGCGCTATGACGGTGATCTCGCCGTGCTCTGGGTGGACGCCCACCCGGATGTGATGACCCCCGCCGACTTCCGTCACGCCCACGCCATGGTCCTCGGCAACCTGCTGGGCGAAGGCGACGGCGCGTTCACCGAGGCGGTGCAGCGGCCGCTGAAGCCTGCCAACGTCATGTACGCCGGATTGCAGCAGACCCTGCCGGTGGAAACCGCGACCTTGCAACGCCTGGGCCTGCGCAGTGCCGGCCCGGCGGACCTGGCCCACAGCAGCGAGCCGGTGCTGCAATGGCTGCGCGAGACCGGCGCCCGGTACCTGGCAATCCACCTCGACCTCGATGTACTGGACCCGACCCTGTTCCGCTCCCTGCTCTTCGCCGAGCCGAACATCGCAACTGACACCTATGACGGCGTGGCCCAGGGAAAGATGACCATGGAACAGGTCATCCGCCTGCTCGCCGATGTCGCCGCCGCCGTCGATGTGGTGGGTATCGGTATCGCCGAGCACCTGCCATGGGATGCGCTGGCGATGAAGAACATGCTGGCGCGCTTGCCATTGCTGGGTAATCCGCAGCGCTGAATCCGCACAGACCTCCCTCCTCAAGGCGCTCCCAGGAGCGCCTTGCCGTTTCTCCCCCTCAGGAAACCACGATGAAAGCACTCGTAGCGACTCGCTTCGGCGCTCCCGCCGAAATGACTCTCGAAGACCGTCCCATGCCAACCCTCAAGTCCGGCCATAGCCTGGTGAAAATCCATGCCGCCACGGTCAACCCACTGTCCAGCCTGGTGCGCTCGGGCATCGTTGCGGCTGCCATGGCCCCCGTGGTGCTGAGCAACGACGGTGCCGGCGTTATAGAGGACAGCGCCCGCTTCCCGCGCGGCACGCCGGTGGCGATCTACGGCGGCGCACAGTTGGGCATCCGCGAGGATGGCCTGCAGCAGCAATGGGCTGTGATCGAGGACAAGCGCCTCTTCGAACTGCCGGACAACATCGACCTCGACGAAGGCGCGGCCCTGCCCATCAACTACGTCACGGCCTACCAGGCACTGACCCGCGCCGGCCAGGTGAAGCCGGGCCAGCGGGTGCTGGTGTCGGGCGCCTCCGGTGCGCTTGGTCATGCGCTGGTGCAGACCGCCCGGGCTCTTGGAGCGGTACCCGTCGGCATTGTTTCCAGCACGCGGAAGGTGCCATATGCCCTGCGCTCCGGCGCGGCCAGGGTGATCGACCTGTCCAGCGAATCGTTGAAGGAAGGAGTCCTGGCGGCCACCGATGGCCAAGGTGCCGACCTGGCCTTCGACCCGGTCGGCGGTGAGTTGCTGGGTCAATTGGTGCGCGCGCTGCGGCCCCGTGGCGCCCTGGTCTCGATCGGCTTCGTCGGCGGCATGTCCGCAAGCATCGACGTAGCCGACCTGGTGATCGAGGAAAAGCGCATCCTCGGCTACGACGCCTGGCTGGAAACCGACGAGGACGTAGCGGCGGCCTTCACCGCGATCCACGGCTTCGTCGCCAAGGGCCTGCTGCGGCCGCTGATCGACAGCCGCTACGCCCTTGAAGACCACGCGGCGGCCTATGCGCGCCTGGCATCGCGGGAAGCCACGGGCAGCATCCTGCTCAAGCCCTGAGCCTCAGCCCGGGTACACCGTCCGGGGCGTCACGGCCAGGGTGATCATGCTGTCGAAATCGATGAAGCGCTCGCTGTCGGCCGCCACCGCGGCCAGCCGCGTGGTGTGCGCGGCATCCTCCTCGCTGAGGTAGGTGTAGATCGACAGCGCGTCATACACCGTGGGGCCGGCATTGCAGGCGATACCGCCGATCTGCGCCACGGCGCTGGCCGGGCATTGCACATAGCTGACCAGGCCACGGGCCTCACGGATCATGACTTCGCGATGGGCTTCGTAGAGGGTATCGAAGGCCTCGCGATCGAGGCCGGGCTTGCGGCGAAAGAGAAATGCGATGGTAAACATCCCGACCCGCTCCTTTGCGGTGGTTCAAAGAGAAATGCCCCCGCCAGGCGGGGGCACGTTGTGTTGCTCAGAACGCGTGAACGAAGCGCACCCGGGCACCGCGGGTCTCGAAGGCGTTGTCGACCTTGATGTCCTGGATGTACTCGACCTGCACGTTGTCCTGCCGGGTCAGTTGCTTGGCCAGGCCGAAGGCCACGGTCTGCACCTTCGAGCGGTCGTCCTGGTCGACGCCGCCCAACTCCGTCTCGCCGCCGCTGGCCCAGGTGTACTTGGCCGAGGCCCATAGCGTCGGGGTCAGGTTGTAGGCATAGATGGCCTGGGCACTCCAGACCTTGTCCTTCTTCTGGGTCTGTCCGAGGTAGTCGTCGTTGCGCCCGAAGAAGTCCACGGCGGCGATCAGGTCCACCGTGGTGTTCTCGCCAAAGCCCTTGGTCATGCCGAACTCGGCGGTGTAGCTCCAGCGATTGCTGCCCAGGCTGGTGCCCGGACGCTCGTCGTTGTAGTTGCCGGTGGGCACGGTGACGTAGGGGGTGAAGGCGATCCAGGTCTTGCTGGCCGGGTCGTTCACGAACCAGAACGAACTGAGCAGGATCATGTCGCCCATGCTGCTGCGCCGGTCATCCAGCGCGCCGGGCAGGTTCACGTTGAGCTGGCCCATGGGCAGGATGATCTGCGGGTCGATGATCATCCCGCCGACTTCCATGAAGTGCACGTAGCGAGCAATCAGCAGGTCGGAAGAAAAGTCCGCGCCGATGTCCTTGCCATTCGCCACGTAGGTGTTGGCCTGTTTGTGGGTGTAGTAGCCCACGGCAAGGTCCACGCCTGCCGGGGCGGCGATGTAGTCCCGGGCCATGGCGTCGCCAGCGGCCTGTGCAGGGATGGAAAGGGACAACAGGAGAGCGACGCCGGAAACCTTGAGGAGTGTGTTGTTCATTGGGCACTTTTATTGTTTTTGTGGGACAGGCCGTCGCCGTGGCTGGCACCAGGGTGCCAACCCGTTCGACGACAGGTTGATGAAGCCGAGGAAATGCGCGGGCCGTCAGCTCTCGACGACGAAACTGCGAGGAGCATTGGCGCGGCGTTTGCGGCGGTGGTCGTAGAGCCAGGCACCGGCAAAGAACACCACGACGATCAGCGGCAGGAACGACGCGCTGTGGAAGATCGATCCGGCCGCGTCGACCATGACCTGGTCATGTGCAGGCGAGCCCTCCTTGAGCGCCTCGAACGCGGCGCTGCCGCCGGCACTGGCGATCTTCGCCTGGTCGAACAAGGTGCCGAACGCCGGCATCAGCACGTAGGTGGAGAGCATGCCGGCGGACGCGGTGATGCCGATCGCCAGCGAGCCGCCCTGGGGAAAGCGCTCCGAGGTGCTGGCCAGCATGGTCGGCCACAGCACGCTGGTGCCCATGCCGAACAGCAGCGCGGCGAACAGCCCCGTGCCCGGGCTCGTCGCCTGGCTCAACAGGGACAGGCCGGCAAACGCGAAGGCGCAACCGAAGAACAGGATCCCGCTGGAGCCGATATGCCGATACATCACCCCGGTGAACAGGCGCACGACGATCTGCACCGTGTAAATGAACGCCACCAGCCAGAAGCCCTGGATGCCGACGATCCGGGTCAGGGTCAGGTCGATCCAGCTACTGGGCACCAGCTCCGTGGCGGAGGTGAGGAACATGGCGCAGAGGAACAGGTAGAACGCCGGCCGGGTCAGGGTATGGCGGAACATGCCGGTGAACGACACACCCTGGGCCACCCGTTCGCTGGGCGGGTACTTGACCCGGGAAATCAGCACGAGGGCGAGCAGTGCCGGGATGGCCACCAGCGCCAGCTGGACTTTCCAGCCCAGGGCGAAGGTCTCCACCATCACACACGCCGGCGCCGCGACCAGCATCCCCAGGGCGAAGGCGGCATGGAACAGGTTGAGCTTGAGCACCTTGCGGGTGGGATAGAGGGTCACCACCAGCGGATTCAAGGCCGCTTCGAGTGAGCCCCAGGCCAGTCCCTGGAGCAGCGAACCGCCCCAGAGCAACTGCCAGGCCCAGGCCGACTCCGGAGAGGCCGACACCAGCGTGGCGGTGCCGGCCAGATACAGCAGCACACTGAGCACATGGGTACGGCGCAGGCCGATGGCATCCACCAGCGGCGCCATGCAGAAGTTGGCGATGGCGAAGCCGAGGAACAGCACCCCGAGCACCTCGCCGATCATGGCGCCGGAGGTCAGCGGGTTGGTGGCGTCGAAGAAATCATGCTTGATCGGGCTGGCGGCATTGAGCCGCAACAGCACCTCGAAGCCCATGCAGAACTGGGTGATGAAGGCGGCGATAAAGATCCGCGTGACGGGAATGCCTTGCAGATGGCCGGGAAGCCCCGGTGGGTTGTTGTGCATGATGCAGTGCTCCTTCAGCGGATCGGGCCGCTGAATGCAGGATGTTGTTCTTGTTGGTCTGGGTCGAAGCGTGGGGCAAGGCGTGATCGTGGGTGATGGGTGTCCTCGGTCAGTGGATGGGTTGGCGAATGAATGCCGCCGCCCGCTCGGCGATCATCACCGTGGGCGCCGTGGTGTTGCCGCGCACGATGACCGGCATCACCGAGGCATCGGCGACGCGCAGGCCCTGGATGCCGCGGACCCTGAGCTGAGGATCGACCACCGCATCGGCGCCGCTGCCCATGGCGCAGGTGCCGACGGGGTGGAAGGCGTTCTGCGCATGGGCCCGGACATAGGCCTCCAGCGCGGTGTCATCGTCGTCCACCGCCCTGCCCGGCATCAGCTCGCCATCGACGAACCGTGCCAGTGCCGGTGCGCGCAGGAAGCGCCGGGCGACCCGCACCCCGTTCATCAGGTTGCGCACATCGCGCGGGTCGCTGAGGAAATTCGCATCGATCAGCGGTGGGTCCTGCGGGTTGCTGCTGCGCAGGCGAATGCGACCACGTGAGTGGCTGGTGAGGCAGCACGGCGCCACGGAGTAGCCATGCGCGGGCTCACCAGCGGCCAGCTTGCCCCAGGCGGTGGAGGCCATGGCCAGGGTATGGATCTGGATTTCCGGGCGGCCATCGCCATCCAGGTCCATGAAGCCGCCGGCCTCGACCAGGCAGGAACTGAGGATGCCAGTGCGGAACAGGCTCCATTCCAGGCCGTGGCGCAGGGCGTTGAGGCCCTTGTCCTGGCCCAGCAGGCTGATGGGTTCCTTGAGCTTGCCGTCCACCGGCGCCACCAGGTGATCCTGGAAGTTCTCGCCGACGCCGGGCAGGTCCACCAGTGGTTCGATCCCCTGCTCACGCAGGTGCTCCGCCGGCCCGATGCCGGAGAGCATGAGCAGCTTGGGCGTGACCAGGGTGCCGGCGCAGAGGATCACCTCGCGACGGGCGCGGATAACCTGTTCCTCGCCATTACGGCTGACGACGACCCCGGCCGCGCGCAGGTCTTCGATCAGCACGCGGGAGACCGCGGTGCCGGTCTGCACGGTCAGGTTGGGTCTCGCTTGCGCTGCCTTGAGGTACGTCCGCGCAGAACTGCCGCGCTCGCCGCGCTGACTGGTGATCTGGTAGTAGCCGAAGCCGTGCTGGCGCTCGCCGTTGAAGTCGTCGTTGTAGGTGAATGGCTGGCCGTCATCGTCCAGGGTCTGCTGCGCGGCCTTGACGAAGGCCTCGCTGAGCGGATCGCGATGGGGGTTGTCGGATACCACCAGCGGGCCGTCGTTGCCATGCAGCTCGCCGGCGAAGCGACGATTGCCCTCGGCCTTGCGGAAGAACGGCAGCACCTCGTCGAACGACCAGCCCTCGCAGCCGGCCGCCGCCCAGCCGTCGTAGTCCTCGCGCTGGCCGCGGATATACAGCATGGCGTTGATCGAATGCCCGCCACCAAGGGTGCGGGCCTGCATGATCTGGATCGGACGCCCGGCCACATGCCGGGACGGTTCGGCATGGTAGGTACGGGTGCGCTCGGTGCCCATCATCCTGAAGTAGCCGCCGTTCATGCGGATGAACAGGTTCTGGTCGTCAGGTCCTTCCTCGATGAGCAGCACCTGGTTGCGCGGATCTTCGCTGAGGCGGGCGGCCACTACGCAGCCACCTGCCCCGCCACCCACGACTATGTAGTCGTAAGCCTGGGTATTCATGTCATCACCGTATCGCTGTTGTCGTTATTGGAAGCGGTCGATGACATGCTAGGTTTTGCGGCGGGGCCCTGGCTTGGATGGCTGCGCCAGGGTTTGGACTGCTTGCGCCAGGGTTTCGCCTACTGGCGCAACAACTGGTTGGGCGTCACCCCATAGGTCTTCTTGAACGTCCTGCTGAAATGCGACAGGTCATTGAAGCCACAGCTCAACGCCGCCTCGCTCACCTGCCTGACGCTCTTCCCGGTCAGCGCCTGGTAGCTGGCCTCCAGTCGCTGCTGCCAGAGCCAGCGATTGGCACTGACCCCTTCGGCAGCGAAAAGCCGGTTAAGGGTACGCAGCGACACGTTGTGCTTGCTGGCAACCTCCGCAAGCTGCAGCTCCGGATCTTCCAGATGCGCATGCATATAGCGCTTGATCTGTTCCAGCGGCGACTTGCGCGCAACACTGGCGCTCACCCCCGCCCCGCTCTCGAAGGCAAAGCACATCAGATCGAGCATGCCATTGGGCAGCCGCACCTCATCGCTGCCCTCCTTCTCCAGGCTCCAGGCCAGCGACTCGCGCATCAGGCTGCCGAGCATCGCGCCGAACGGCGAAGCGGCCTTCAATGACAGCGCCAGCGCCTGCTCGCGACAACTGATGCGGCTGAGCACACTGGCCCGTGGAATCTTCACTGCGATGGTCCGTGAACCGTCCGGATAAGCGATGGAAGACGGCGCAGTAGCCGTGTACAGCGCCACATCGCCCGGCAGCAATACCGCCTGGCGGTCATGCTGCTGCAAACGGCCGACACCACTGACCTGCAGGACCAGCTGGAAGTGCTCTTCATGGTGCGACTTGAGCTGCGAAATCTCCCGCCGGTACTCCATCGCCGGCGAAACCACATCGATCAGATCCAGCTCCCCCAGGTGCCCGCCTTTCATCTCGCCGTGAAAGGCATCACCGGCCTGCTGCCGGCAATCCACCGCGAGGAAGGTCTCGCAGATGGCTTCGGTCCAGTAGGCAAGACGCTGGCGCTGGTCGATGGCGGCGGTATTGAAGGCATTGAACATGGCAGGCGACCTCGCGATCAGTGTGCATTCTTATTTTGTTAACAAATTAACTTTCACCTTTTCGATCCGTCAACGACCCGCCGGCTTCCATCCGTCGACTGGCGCGCCCGGTCCAAAGATTGGCACCCGCAACCAAGCGTGGTGCCCCGTGCATTCGTAGCCTTGAAGCCAGCACAAAAACAACAAGGCGTTCTCGATATGCACATTTCCAATGGTCGTGCCGACCTGGACGGATTCGACTACATCGTGGTCGGTGGCGGCGCCGCCGGTTGCGTGGTCGCCGCCCGGCTCAGCGAAGACCCGGCCAACCAGGTCCTGCTGCTGGAGGCCGGACCCCATGCCCGACATCCGCTGATCAAGATGGCCGGCGGCTTCTTCAAGATCCACGGTACCGCACGCACCTTCCTCTTCAAAAGCGAGGCGACGCCCGGCGCCAACGGCCGGCAGATGCCCCTGCTGCAAGGCCGCACCCTCGGCGGCGGTACCGCCATCAACGCCATGTGCTACAGCCGTGGCCAGAAGGAGGACTACGACGCCTGGGCCGCCGCAGGCTGTGATGGCTGGAGCTACGACGAGGTGCTGCCGTTCTTCAAGCGCGCGGAGCACAACAGCCGGCTCGCCGGTAAATACCACGGCACCGACGGGCCCTTGCGGGTCTCCGACGGCGTGCACCGCCATGTCCTCAGCGATGCCTTTATCGTCGCTGCCCAGCAGGCCAGCGGCGCGCCGGGGCTGCCTGCGGTGTTCAACCACGACTTCAACGGCGACAAGCAGGCCGGCGTGGGCTTCTACCAGACCATGAGCTACCGCGGCGAACGCAGCAGCAGCTACGTTGCCTACATCGAAAAGGCCGAGAAGCGCGCCAACCTCACGGTGTGGACCGATGCGGCGGTGCACAAGGTGCTGCTCGACGGCACCCGGGCCACGGGCGTGCGTCTGCGCCACGACGGACAGGTGCGGGACATCAAGGCCAGGCGCGAAGTGATCGTCTCGGCGGGCGCCTTCATGTCGCCCAAGCTGCTGATGCTCTCCGGCATCGGCCCCGCCGCACACCTGCGCGAGCATGGCATCGAGCCGGTCGTCGACCTGCCGGGGGTCGGGGAAAACTACCAGGACCACGTGCTGGTGCCGGTGGACGCCGACCTCAAGCAGCCCATCAGCCTGATGGGCCAGGACCGCGGCTGGCGTGCAGTCTCCAACGGCCTGCAGTGGATGCTGTTTCGCAGCGGCGTGCTGACCTCGAACATCGTCGAGTGCGGCGCCTTCTTCGATACCGACGGCGATGGCCGCTCGGAAATCCAGCTCAACGCCCTGGCGGCATCGTCCTGTGGCTGGGGTGATCCGATCCCGCAGGTCCACCGTTTCTCCCTCGCGCCGCTGTGCAACACCTGCCACTCGCGGGGCCAGGTGCGCCTGCGCAGCGCCGATCCCGAGGACATGCCGCGGGTGCAGGGCAACTACCTGGGCGCCCGCGAGGACGTCGACAACCTGGTCAAGGGCATCCGCCTGGCCCGCAAGATCCTCGCGGCGCCGGCCCTGGCGACGCTGCTCAAGGGCGAGTCCCTGCCCGGACCGCAGGTCGGCGACAGCGATGCCGAGCTGGAAGCCTATGTCCGCGCCAGGGCTGGCACCGCACTGCATCCCACCGGTACCTGCGCGATGGGCAACGGCCCGGAGGCCGTGGTCGACAGCCAACTGCGCGTGCATGGCATCGAGGGCCTGCGGGTGGCGGACGCCTCGATCATGCCGAGCATCGTGCGCGGCAACACTGCGGCGCCGACGATCATGATCGCCGAGCGTGCCGCCGATTTCATTCGCCAGCATGGCGCCGGCGCGACACAACGGGCTTCGGCCCGGAGGTAGAACATGAGCAGGATTTTCCAACCCCTGACCCTGCGCGGGGTCACCTTGAAAAACCGCATCGTCATGGCGCCGATGCTGATGTACAGCGGCCAGGACGACGGCAAGGTCAACGACCTGCACCTGGCCCACTACGCGGCCCGGGCCCTGGGCGGGGTCGGCCTGATCACCACGGAAGTGGTGGCGGTACTCCCGCAAGGGCGCATCAGCCATACCGACCTGGGGCTGTGGGACGACGGCCAGATCGCCGGGCTGGCGCGCCTGGCCGAGATGATCCACGCCTGCGGGGCCAAGGGCACCCTGCAACTGGCCCATGCCGGGCGCAAGTCGATGGTGGACGGCGCCATCGTCGCCCCATCGGCAATCCCGCACAGCGAGCAGCAACGTCCCCCCCACGCCCTGAGCGTCACACAGATCGAAGCCATCGTGCAGGCCTTCGTCGACGCCGCGCAGCGCGCCATCGACACCGGCTTCGACTGCCTGGAAATCCACGCGGCGCACGGCTACCTGATCCACGAATTCCTTTCGCCGCTCAGTAACCGACGCGAAGACCAGTACGGCGGCAGCGAAGAAAACCGCAACCGCCTGCTGCTGGAGATCGTCGCCGGCGTGCGCCAGGCCTGGCCGCAGGACCGCCCGCTGATCGTGCGCCTGTCCGCCGAAGACAAGGCCGGCCCGGGCGGCAATCACCTGCAGGTCACCGAACGCCTGGCATCTCGCCTCAAGGCGCTGGGCGTCGACCTGCTGAGCATTTCTGCCGGAGGCCTGACGCCCATCTTCGACGGAGAGATCGTGCCGGGCTACCAGGTGCCCTACGCCGCCCGGATCCGCGAGCAGGTGGACATCCCGGTGGGCTGCAATGGCTCGATCACCTCCAGCGAGCTGGTGGAATCCATCCTCTTCTCTGGTGCCGCCGACCTCGTCTACATCGGCCGTGAACTGCTGCGCAATCCGTTCTGGCTGCTGGAGGTCGCCCGCCATGCCGGCGTCGAGCCGCCCCTGGCCATCCCCACCTATGCCCGGGCCACCGGGCCCTATGTTCGCGGACACTGACAGCGGAGCCTCCCATGTTCAACGACCAGCAACGCCAGGCCGCCCAGCGCGAGATCCTGCAACGCCTCCACCAGTACTGCTGGGGCTACGACAGCAACGACATGACCCTGCTCGGCAGCGTCTTCAGCGAGCAGGCCAGCAGCGGCGGCATCGTCGGCGGCAGCGACCTGGCCTGGGGTCCGTGGCAGGGTCGCGGCGCCATCGTCGAGGCCCTGGCGGACATCCGCGCCTCCCAGCCGGATCGCCGCCGCCACGTGATCGACGCCTGCGTCTTCGATCAGCTCGAAGCGGACCGTGTCAGCGCCCGGGTCTACGTCAACATCTTCTCCTATGCCAACGGCCTGCCGCCGCACCTGGTGACCGTCGGCGAGTACCGCCTGGACGCCCGCCATGGCCGCGATGGCTGGCTGATCGAGCGCCTCGACGAAGTGCTGGACAGCGCCTTCTGAGCCGTACCCTCCTGCGAACCAAGGAATCCACACGATGAGCGACACACGCGAACACTTCGACTGGAGCCAGGCGCAAGCCGTGCTCGACACCCTGCACCGTTACGGCTGGGGCTACGACAGTTTCGACATGGAACTGATGGGCTCGGCTTTCTCCGAGGACGCCACCAGCGGTGGCGTGGTCAGTGGCTCCAGCAGCGGCTGGGGACCGTGGACCGGTCGCGCAGCGATCGTCGCCGGGCTCAAGGCCGTCCATGAAAGCCAGCCCGATCGGCGCCGCCATGTAATCAGTACGCCGATGTTCCTGCGCCTGGACAGCGAACAGGCGGAACTGAAGGCCTTGCTGACCTGCTACTCGATCCTGCCGGGGCAGCAACCGGTGCTGGCCACTACCGGCGAATACCTGGCCCGGCTGTCGCGCAACGACGGCACCTGGACCATCGACCGCCTGGATGCCGTCCTCGACGGCGAGTTCTGAGAGAAGACCATGACCGCACTGCTTGAAACCTATCGCCTGGGCGACCTGGAACTGCCCAACCGCCTGGTGATGTCGCCGCTGACCCGGGCCCGTGCCGGCGTCAACGGCGTACCCACCGAATTGATGGCCGAATACTACGCGCAACGGGCGTCCGCCGGCCTGCTGGTGTCAGAGGCCACCAACGTCAGCCCGATGTCCTGCCCGTTCGAACGTGCCCCCGGCCTCTATACCGGCGCCCAGGTCGAAGGCTGGAAAACCGTCACGAATCGGGTTCACGATGCCGGCGGGCGGATCTTTGCCCAACTCTGGCACGGCGGTCGTATCGGTGCCATCGGGACGCTGGGCTGGGCACAGCCGCTGTCGCCTTCCGGCGTCAACGACGATGTCGACCACCTGCATGTCTGGGCCCTGCTCGACAACCAGAACTACGTACGCATCAGCGCCACGCCGTCCCGGGCCATGACCCTGGAAGAGATCCGGGCGACCATCGGCGAATACCGCGAGGCCGCGCGCAACGCGGTTGCGGCGGGGTTCGACGGTGTGGAGGTCCATGCTGCCAACGGCTACCTGCCGCACCAGTTCCTCTCGGCACGGGTCAACCAGCGCGACGATGCCTACGGTGGCTCCATCGCCAACCGCGCGCGCTTTCTCGAAGAGATCGTCGATGCCATCGCCGAGGTGATGCCCCTTGGCCGCGTGGGGGTGCGCCTTTCGCCGTTCACCACCTACAACAGCACCCAGGACGACTTTACCGCCGACACCTATGCCTGGGTCGGGCGTCTGTTGCAGGACAAGGGCGTGGGCTACCTCCATATCGCCGACGTCAACGGCTGGTACGGGGCGCCGGACCTGGAGCGGATCCTGGAGATCCTGCAAGGCAATTTCCACGGCGCGCTGATCGCCAACGGCGGGCTGGATATTCCGCGGGCCAAGGCGCTGGTGGATGAAGGACGGGTGCCGCTGGTGGGGTTTGGTCGTTACTTCATGGCCAACCCTGACCTGGTGGAGCGGGTCCGCGACAACGCCCCGCTCAATGAACTGGCGGAGCGTGGTCACTATGCGGGGGGTGAAGAGGGTTACACCGACTATCCGCGGTATCGCTGAGTCACGACGCGGACCTTGTGGGAACTGGCGTTGCCAGCGATGAGGCCGGCACTGACGATGAGGTTTTCCGGGCGAACGCCATCGCGGGCAATGCCGGCTGCGCCGCCGATCGCGGATGAATCCGCTTCTGCACAAGGCCCCCTGCAAGGGGCCATCAGCCCTACCCCAGATCCCCGCGCACCGCCTCGCTCAACGCCCCTCGATCCACCCGGGTAAAGGTCCGCCGCAGCATCCACCCGGTCAGCCAGTCCGGCGTCCAGCGCATGAACAGGTTGCGCAGGTGCCAGCTACGCCGTGTCAGCGGCACGTACCACCCCGCCATCCTCGGTGCCAGCGCCTGCAGCACCTCGATATCCGGCCGCAGCCGCGCTTCATAGCGCTGCAACGCCGCCACGTCGCAACTGCGCGCCAGCTCCTCGGCCAGCAGCCAGGCCCCGGTCAACGCCATGCTCGCCCCGCGCCCCGACGCCAGGGTCAGGCAGTGCGCCGCATCCCCCAGCAACACCAGCCTCCCCTGGTGCCAGCCCGGCAAATGCACCTGCATCAGGTGATCCAGGTAGAACCCCTCCGGCTGCGCCGCCAGGGCCTGCTGGATATCGCCATGGGCGTGGGCGAACACCTCGCGCAACCGCGCCGCCCGCGCCGCCCGCGGCACCCGCAGCCCTTCGCGGTCCTGCCAGACGAACAACGCCGCCAGCAGGTCCTCGCGCATGCCATACAGCTCGACGGTGTAGCCCGGCTCGGAAAACGACACGTGCCGCTCTCCGCCCTGCGCCTGTGCACCTTCCAGGGTGAAGGCCGCCGCGCTGTAGCCCAGGGATCGCAAGCACGCCTCGTCACTGGCGATGTAGCGCTGGCGCAAGCTGGAGAAACAGCCATCCGCCGCCACCACGAAGGCGAAACGCTCGGTCGTGCCATCGTCGAACCGCACCTCGACACCCTGCCCATCCTGCTCCAACGCCTCGACCTGGGTGCCGAAACGAATCGGCACCTCGCCGTTCAACGCCCGATGCAAGGCATTGACCAGATCGTCCCGGCACACCGGCAACAGGTTGGTAGAGCGCAGATGCTTGCGGTGGTCGATCAGCAACACGTCGCGCCCCTGGCTGTCGCGAAACTGCGTGCGCCCCAGTTCCACGCCCTTGGCCATCAAGCCTTCGAGAATCCCCATGCGCCCGGCGACCTCATGGCCGCTCCCCCCCAGGCTGAGCACGAAGCCATCGCAGCGCAGGTCCGGCGCGCGCTCCACCAGCACCGGCGAAAAGCCGCGCCGCTTGAGCCACCAGGCCGCAGCGAGGCCGGCGATACCGGCGCCTTGAATCAGAATCTTCGCAGTCACTCTGTGTCCCCTCATCAACGGTGCCGCCAGCTTGCCGGGACAGGCTCGCCACTGCGCGCGCGATCAGGAGGGGACGCGCGCGATCGGTCGCTAATGATAAGTGTTATCATCCGTCATCGTTCACCCTGCGGACCTCGCCATGTCGATCAATCATTACGTCGCCGACCAGCCGCTCTCCCCCACCTTCGCCAACCTCGCCGACGAGGAACTGGATATCCGCGTGCTCGACCTGCTGCCCAGCGTCGACTGCCGGATCCAGGCCGACAGCGCGCCCTCGCTGTCCATCGCCTATTACGCCGAAGGCGGCGGCTGGCGGCAGTTCGCCGATACCCCGTTCATGCTGCTGAGCCCCGACACCTGCTGCCTCTACCACGGCACCGTGGCGATCCACGGCGAAGGCCTGCTGGCGGCCAACACCCGGGTGCGCGGGGTCAATATCAGCTTCGCTCCACAGGTGCTCAGCCGCATCGGCCTGGACCAGCAACTGCTCGATCAGGCCGGCCTGTGGGAACGGCGCATCTCCACCGACGGCCAGGCGCGCCTGGTGCAGTTTCCGGCGCCTTCGGTACTGCGCAAGGTCGGCCTGGCCATGCTCGATTGCCCATTGCAGGGCGTGGCGCGGGAAATCTTCCTGCGGGGCAAGGCCTTCGAAATGCTCGGCGAGATGGTCGGCTACCTGCAAAGCGGCGCCGCCCAGGCCAACGTTGGCGCGCGCGATCGGGCACGGATCGAGGAGGCCTGCACCCTGCTCAAGGCCCGTCCTGCCGAACCCTGGACCCTGGAAACACTGGCCGATGCGGTCGGCCTCAATGTGCGCAAGCTCAAGCAGGGCTTCCGCCAGGTGTACGGCAAGGGCGCGTATGCCCTGCTCCAGGACGTGCGCATGGAACTGGCCGCCGAGCGCCTGCAACGGGGCGAACGGGTGGTGGATGCAGCGCTGGAAGTGGGTTACTCCAACGCCAGCCACTTCGCCAAGGTGTTCCGCCGCCATCACGGCGTCGCCCCCAGCGATTACCGCAATCGAGGTGAAAACGCCTAGATGATAATCACTATCAACAAATGACCCGATCGCGCGCACTGCAACCCTGATCGCGCGCGCAGGCCGGACGGCGGAACGCGAGCATCTGGCCATCATCCTTCACCTGGTTGTTTCTTCCATGCAGCGTTCCCTTCTCAGCCTCGCGGTGCTGTTCGCCATCAGTCCCTGGGCCCTGGCCGATTCCGTCCTGACCCTGCCCGAACTGCAGGTCACCGCCAACAAGCGCGAACAAACCCAGAACCAGACCGACCTGGCCCTGTCCGTCGCCACCCCGGCAGACCTCGAACAGGCCAACGTCTATCGCAGCGGCGAACTGGAGCGGGTGTTCCCCGAACTGCTGGCGCGCAACACCGGCGCCGAGCTGTTCCCCAGCCTGAGCCTGCGCGGCATCTCGTCCTCGGACGCCTACAACGCGCCGGTGGGGATCTATGTCGATGGCGTGCCGCAGTACCTCGGCACCTTCAACCAGCAGTTGCTCGACATCGAGCAGATCGAGCTGCTCAAGGGCCCGCAAGGCACGCTGTACGGCCGCAACGCCCATGCCGGCGCGCTGAACATCACCACCCGCCAGCCCGATGAAAGCGCCACGGCAACCCTGCAAAGCCGCTTCAGCAACCTGCACCGGCAGGTGGCGGCCAGCGGCTCGGCACCGCTGGTGAGCGAGCGCCTGTATGTCCAGGGCGCCGTCTACCACGACGACACCGATGGCGAGCTGACCCGCAGCGAACACCATGGCGACAGCGACAACGGCGGCGCCCGCGCCGGCCTGCTGTTCAAGGCCACCGAGGACCTCAGCCTGCGCCTGGCCTATGCCCGCGACAAACTTCGCTCCTATGACGAGCAGTACCTGGCCGATGCCACCTACGGCCAGCGCCGGGCCAGCGTGCCGCTGATGGAATCGGTCTACGTACGCCGCGTCGAGAGCAGCAGCGCCACGATCGACTGGAGCCTCAACGACAGCTGGCGCCTGACCTCCATCAGCGCCTTGCAGAACTACCGTCACGAACGCCTGTTCGGCGACCTCGGCTTCCTCTGGCCGGAAACCCAGCGCACCCTCAGCCAGGAACTGCGCCTGGCCACCCAGGGCGCGGACCGGCCCTGGGACCTGGTCGGCGGCCTGTACTGGCAGAACGGCAAGAGCCACTCGCGCCGCGTGCCCGACAGCGCCGCGCCGCTTTCCGGCCTCTATGGCCAGGCCGACAGCCATATCGAGAGCACCGAGAAGGCCGTGTTCGGCGAATTCACCTGGCACCTGGCGCCGCGCTGGGACCTGACCCTCGGCGCCCGCCACAGCCAGGAAAAGGCCGAGACCCGCTACACCCAGCAGAACGCCATGTTCACCCCGGGCTTCGACTTCAGCGGCGACGACACCTTCACCAGCACCACGCCGAAGATCGCCCTGGGCTTCCAGGCCAACCCCGACACCCGCCTGTACGCTTCGGTCAGCAAGGGCTTCAAGGCCGGCGGCTACAACCGCATCGGCGCCATCACCCCGGACGCGGTGGCCTATTCGCCGGAGAAGTCGCTGAACATGGAAGTCGGGATCAAGGCCAGCCTGCTGGACAAACGGGTGTGGCTCAACGGTGCGCTGTACCGTATCGATATCGACGACGTGCAGCAGTTCATCGGCGATGCCGGCACCGGCAACCAGTCCCTGGCCAATATCGGCAAGGCCCGCAGCGAGGGTGCGGAACTGTCGCTGGACTGGCAGGCCACCGAGGCCACCCGGGTGCGCGTGGCCGGCACGCTGAACCGCAACCGTATGCTCGACTCCGTGCGCCAGGGCAATCACCTGACCTACACGCCCTCGCGCACCCTGCGGGTGTCGGCCGAGCACAGCCTGTTCTTCGACGGGCTGCTGGGCGAGATCCGTCCGGCGGTGGGCCTGAGCTATGTCGGCAAGCACTATTTCGACGTCGACAACCAGGTCGCGCAGAGCGGCTACAGCCTGCTGGATGCGCGCTTGGCCTGGCTGCCGCAACCGGACCTGGAACTGGCGCTGTACGGCAACAACCTGGGCGACAAGCTGTATCGCACCTATGCCTACCAGTCCGCCGGCCAGCAGTTTTCCCAGCCGGGCGCCGGGCGCGAGCTGGGCCTGAGCGTCAAGGCTTCGTTCTGAGATGGGCCGCTACCTGCCGTACTGGGCGTACTACCTGCACCAGGGCATGCTCACCGCCCTGATGCTGCAAGGCGTGACCGGTTACTTCCGCCACCAGGGCCTGGACCTGGCCAGCCTCAGCCTGCTGTCGCTGACCTTCCTGCCCTGGATCGGCAAATGTTTCTGGGCGCCGTGGTGCGAGCGGCATTGCCTGGCCCTGCGCGGCAATCGCTACCTGGGCAGCCTGGTTGCGCTGCAACTGGGCATGGCCCTGGTCCTGCTGGGCATCGCCCTGCTGCGGCCGGACCAGGCGGTGACGCCGATCCTCCTGGCGTTGATGCTGCTGGCGGTGCTTTCGGCCAGCCATGACGTCTATGCCGACGCGATCACCATCACCACCACCGACGTGCGCGAACGACCACTGGCCAATGCGGCGCAGGTCGGCGGCAGCTACCTGGGGGTGGTGTTCGGCAGCCTGGCCTTCCTGTCCCTCGCCGAGCGCTGGGGCTGGCGGGCCGGGTTCCTGGGCATGGCGCTGGTATCCCTGACGCTGCTGTTGCCGCTGGCGCGCTTGCCGGCGAGCCGCGAACAGGTCGCGCAAGCAGCGCCACGACTGGACCGCGACACCCTGCGCGTGCTGTGGCCGGCGCTGTGCCTGGCGGCGATCTACTACCTGGCCATGCGCGGCCTGATGGCGGTGCAGACGGTCCTGTTGCTCGACAAAGGGCTGGCGTTCGGCCGGCTGGGTCTGGTGATCACCCTCTACGGCACGGTCGCCAGCGGCCTGGGCATTCTCCTCGGCAGCGGGATGGCACGGCGCCTCGGTGCGGCGCGCTGCCTGCTGCCGTGCATGCTGGTGCACGCCACCCTGGCGCTGGTGGCCGCCTGTGGCGCGGGGCTTTTCGACCTGAGCGCATGGCTGGGACTGTTCGCGCTGGTCAATGTCGCCGCGGCAATCGGCTTCGTCACCTTGTACAACCTGCTGATGGGCCAGGTACGGGCGCACCAGCCGGCGTCGGACTACGCGCTGTTCCAGTCGGTGGACGCGGCCGTGGCGATGCTGGGATCGATGGCGGCGCTGCAGGTGGCGCACGTCGCCGGATACGCGCCGTTGCTGGCCGGCCTGGCAGTGATCGCCTGGATAAGCCTGTGGCCAGCACGGCGATTGTGCGCGCGGTTGCAGCGGGAGGGGGCAGCCTGACTGCCCTCGCCTCACTTCTCGGATCCTCCTATTTCACTGATTTTCCTGACAAAACAGCCAACTTTTCTGGCATGCCATAAGACCAAAAAGCATTTGCAAATGCGAATCGCACGCAGATATGATCCGCGCGAATTTTCCGTTGTCCTACAACCTCCCCGCCAAGGTCCTATCGCCGATGCGTCGCACGATCGTCTCGCTGTGCCTGCTCCATGCCGTCCCCTCTCTGGCCTGGGCAGCCGAACCTGCCACCAGCCTCCAGCTCGAAGCCGTGAACATCAACGCCGACGCCGCCGACTACGAACGCGCCGATGGCCCGGTACAGGGCTACAAGGCCAACCGCTCGGCCAGCGCAACCCGCACCGATACCGCGCTGCATGAAACCCCGCAGTCGGTCAGCGTGGTGCCGAAGGATGTGCTGCAGGACACCGGTGCGACCCGCCTGCAGGATGCCCTGGACTACGCCGGTGGCGTTGGCCGGGCCAACAACTTCGGCGGCCAGGGCCTGACCACCGTCACCGTGCGCGGCTTCACCACTGGCGAGTACTACCGCAACGGCTTCCCGATGAACCGTGGCTACCCCAACGCCCCGGATGCCGCCAGCATCGAGCGCATCGAAGTGCTGCGTGGCCCGGCCAGCAGCCTGTACGGCCGTGGCGATCCCGGCGGCACCTTCAACGCAGTGACCAAGCAGCCCCTGAGCGAATCGAAGGTCACCCTGGGCAGCCAGATCGATGACCAGGGCATGCACCGCGGCACCCTCGACGCCAGCGGCCCGCTGAACCAGGACGGCAGCCTGGCCTATCGCCTCAACGTGCTTGGCGAAGGCGGCGACAGCTTCCGCGACGACGTCGAGAGCGAGCGCTATGAAGTGGCGCCAGTGCTGAGCTGGCAGGTCAACGACACCACCAAACTGGTGTTCGAAGGCGACTTCCTGCGCAACAACCACCCGCTGGACCGCGGCCTGACCCGCTACGCTACCCAGCGCGGCAGCGCTTCCCGCGACACCAACGTGTGGGAGAAAGGCACCGACAACAAGCTGCACAACGACAACGACATGGTCCAGTTGCGCTTCGAGCACCTGCTCAACGACAACTGGACCCTGGCCGGTGGTTTCCAGTACCTCGACGGCTCGCTGGACGGCAATGCCGTGGAAGCCAACGGCGCCCCTGTCGATGGCCGCACCCTGCAGCGCAACTTCAACTGGCGCCGCCTGGAATGGACCGACCGCGACTTCCAGCTCAACCTCACCGGCCACTTCGACACCGGCGCCTTCGCCCATACCCTGCTGACCGGCGTGGAGTACGAGGACTACGACTACAACTCGATCATCCTGCGCTCCTCGGCGGCCTACGCCGTCGATATCTACAACCCGATCCTCGGCCAACCACGCCCGGCGCTGACCCGCGTCACTACCCACGATAAGGAAAACCTCAAGACCTGGGCGTACTTCCTGCAGGACCAAGTGGCCCTGACCGAGCGCCTGAAGGCCCTGGCCGGTGTGCGTCTGGAACGCTTCGAGCACCACTACGACAACTACCTGCCCGGCGCCAAGGGCTGGGAAGCCGCGGACAACGCGGTGACCCCGCGCTTCGGTCTGATCTATGACCTGACCGACACGGTGGCAATCTATGCCAACACCGCCCGCTCGTTCAAACCCAACACCGGTGCCAGCCGCCAGGGTGACGGCTTCAAGCCGGAGAAAGGCAAGTCGTACGAACTGGGGGTGAAGTGGGAAGCGCTGGAGCGCCAACTGAGCGTCGACGCGGCCATCTATCACATCGAAAAGGAAAACGTGCTGACCCGCGACCCGGTGGATGCCAACTACAGCATCGCCGCCGGCCAGGTCCGCAGCCGTGGCCTGGACATCAACGTGGCCGGCAACCTCACCCCGGAATGGCGGGTGATCGGCGGCTACGCCTATGTCGATGCCGAAGTGACCAAGGACAACCGCCTGCCCACCGGCACGCGCCTGGCCAACATCCCGCGCAACAGCTTCAGCCTGCTCAACACCTACGAGTTCCAGGACGGCTTCGCCAAGGGACTGGGGCTGGGTGTCGGGGTCAAGTACGTGGACGACCGCAACGGCCAGACCGAGGCGGTGACCTACACCATGGAGCGCTACAGCGTGGTCGACCTGCTGAGCTTCTACAAGGTCAACGAGCACGTGCGGCTGAACCTGGATGTGAAGAACGTCTTCAACAAGGGCTATGACGAAAGCGCGTTCAATACCTACGCCTATCCGGGCTCACCGCGCACGGTGCAGGCGGGAGTGGCCTATACCTTCTGATTCATGATCGACGCGGACCCGGGCCTTGTGGGAGTCCCCCCAGCCCGGCGGGCTGCGCTGTCGCGCCTAGAACTAGCTCGCAAGTGCGCCGCAGTCGGCGTAGGAGCGGATTCATCCGCGATCGGCGGCGCAGCCGTCGTAAAACCTGAGTCCCGAGTTATCCTGACACACCCGGGATACCGGTTTTATGGCCGCTTCGCGGCCAATCGCGGATGAATCCGCTCCCACGCCGTCCCCGTTAAATCAATGAGTTATGTGTTGTTCCATGAGAGAGCCCTGACTCCCCCTCACACCAACCGCTCGAATATCGCTCCCTCGATCCCCAGCACCTCCCCCGCTCCGGAATAGACCCCCACCCCGGTCTCCCAGACATCCTTGACCTGTCCCTCGGCGCAGCGGATCCGGTAGCGGAGCTGATACGGCTCATGCTTGAGCAGCGCACACTGCACGCAATACCAGATGTACTCGGCGTACTCATCGAGGATCAGCGAACCGAAGCTGCGGGCAGGATCGCGGGTGAGGTATTCCGGCGGGTAGCCCGTCAACGGCAGGCAGCCGGCACTGACGTATTCCATGGACCAGCTACGGTCGTTACGCCCGCGATAGATCAGCCCGGGCAACTCGTTCAACAGGCCCAGGGCGAACGGAATCGGTGCAGACGCGGTGCCTTGCGCACACTCAGCGGGCAGCAATGCACTGCCGCGCGGCACCCGGGTCGCCAGTTCCAGCCGTGAGCCAAGGCGATACTTGCGCAGCAGATTGCGCACGTAGATCTTCACGGTGCCATCGCTGATCCCCAGCTCACGGGCGATCTGCTTGTTGCTCAGGCCCGCGCCGATCAGCGCCAGGGTCTGACCCTCGCGCTCGGTCAACGCGTCCCGGACGGGCACCGACAGCATGGCATTGTCCATCCCTCTCCTCCTGCAACCCTGGGGAATTACCTTCCAGGGCAGCAACTTCCATGCCCTTCGACGCCAACTACTCCTTTTGGCATACCCCCTCTAGCGGATTGAGCAGAATTTCTTCAGGGGAAATTATTTCCCTCACGAAGAAACACGAAACCCGCCGCCGAGGTGCCCCATGAGCCACAGCGCCACCCTCCACCCCTTCAGCGTTCCGCGCTACGCGCCACAGGGTGAACCCGCCGACCTGCTGGTCACCCAGTACCGGGACGCAGGCCCTGCCGAACAACTGGCACTGGACGACTTTGCCGACATCCAGGCCCTGCACCGTGCCGTGCTCGCCCGCCTGGAACTGGCCCGCTGCGGCCTGCGCCTCGAACTGCGCGGCGACGAAGCCTTCATCTGGCCCCTGCAGGCCCTTGCCCGGGCCGCCGGGCTGGACGCCGAGGAAATCGTCCTCAGCCACGTGCCGGGCCAACGCCAGGTGTTCTGCGTGCACTGCGCCCGTTGCCAGCCGGCCAGCAACGCGCCAGCCATGACCTGCGCCCACTGCGGCGTGCAACTGGAAGTCCGCCGGCATTTCTCGCAGCGCCTCGGCGCCTACCTCGGCGTATGCGCCGATGCCGACCAGCCGTATGGGGAGGTGCGGCCATGATCGAGGTCCGCGTCGCCGCCATCCGTGAACTCACCCCGGTGATCCGCGAGTATTGCCTGCAGGCCGTGACCGGCGAGCTGCCCGCGTTCTCCGCCGGCAGCCATGTCCAGGTGCACCTGCCCAATGGCTTGCGCAACGCCTATTCGCTGCTCGGCGATCCGGCCGACACCCGCCACTACCGCATCGCCGTGCGCCATCAGGACAACTCCCGCGGCGGCTCGCGCTTTCTCCATCAGCAGCTGCACAGCGGCGACACCCTGCGCATCGGTGCGCCGGCCAACCTGTTCCCGCTGTACAGCAAGGCCCGCCAGCACTTGCTGGTGGCCGCCGGGATCGGCATCACGCCGTTCCTCGCCCATGCCCGCGAGCTGCTGCGCCGTGGCGAAGACTTCGAACTGCACTACGCCTACCGCCGTGGCAGCAGCGATGCCTACCTGGACGAACTGGGCGCCCTGCTCGGCCCGCGCCTGCACGAATACCCCAGCGGCAGCCGGCGCTTCGACGCCCGTGCCCTGCTCAAGGACCGCCCGCTCGGCACCCACGTCTACAGCTGCGGCCCGCAATCGCTGCTGCTGGCCGTGGCGGAACAGGCCGCCGCCCAGGGCTGGAGCCCGCGCCGTCTGCACAGCGAGGCCTTCGCCGCGGCCGAACCCGGCCAGCCGTTCAGCGTCGAGTTGCAGCGCAGCGGCCGCCAGCTCCAGGTCGGCGCCGGGCAAAGCCTGCTGGAAGCCCTGGAAGCCGCCGGGGTGGAGATTCCCAACCTGTGCCGCGGCGGCGTCTGCGGCCAGTGCCAGACCCCATACCTCAAGGGCGACGTCGAGCACCGCGACCACGTCCTCGACGCCACCGAACGCGCCAGCCAGCTGATGCCCTGCGTATCCCGCGGCTGCGGCAGCCCGATCCTGCTGGACCTCTGACCCGGAGCCCGACCATGACCCTGACCTTCAAGCCACTGGAAACCTACCGGGACGACTTCAGCTTCCGCAACAGCGCCGAAGCCATCGCCCGCTTCCCCTTCCCGTTTCCCGAAGACCACTACATGTACTCGGTGAACCTCGAACCGGCGGTGTCCCGCGACCCCGGCTCGGTGTTCGAGCACACCTTCGACATCGACGAGCACTACGTCGCCGAGATGGCCGAACGTGCCCGGGTGCTGGAACTGGACCCGCAACGCTGCCTGGTGATGCCGCACATGGCCCAGGCCGCCTGGGACACCCTGGCGGTGCTGATGGAGCACCTGTCCCGCGACTATCCGCAGCACTTTCGGCTGGACCGCGAGGACGACGCCTGGCACTGGCGCAACCTGGCCCTGGGCATCGACCAGCGCTTCACCTTCGGCGACCCGGCCAGCCTGCCGTGCGAACCGCTGGAGTACATCACCCGGCAGATGCAGGGCGACTTCGCCCTGCTCGACCAACGTGACGACGACCTGTTCATGGACGCCGGAATGGTCACCTGCCCGGCCGACTGGTCGCTGCGCTTCGACGCCGGCATGAGCTTTCGCCAATGGCATTCGCCAGTGCCCCTGGCCCCGCAGGCGGGGATCTTCGAGCGCGCGCTGAAATACCTGCTGAACATTCAGGTCGGCCAGCCGGTGCGCCGGCTCAACTGGACCCTGACCATCAACCCGCGCCTGGACACCTCGCCGGAGACCTTCCACGAATGGGGCAACGACCGCGGCAAGGTCACCCCGGACAACGTCGGCCGCCTGGTGCACCTGCGCGTCGAGCTGCAACTGATGCTGCGCCTGCCGCGCTCCAACGCCCTGTTGTTCGGCATCCGCACCTACCTCATCAGCCTCGACGAACTGGTCACCGATCCGGCCTGGGCGTGCCGCCTGCACCGGGTGATCCGCGACCTGCCCGAGCCCATCGCCGACTACAAGGGCATGACCCGCTACCGCCAGACCCTGGTGGACTGGCTGCGCGCCTTCGACGCCGACGCCTGACCCCCTGACCACTCACCACAAGAGGACCTTTCCCATGGCCAACTCATGGCGCATCAGTGCGCTCCGCGATCGCCACCTGGCGCTCGGCTCGCAGCTCGAAGACTGGAACGGAATGGGCACCGCCTGGACCTACGCCAGCGACCTTGCCGACCATCACGAAGCCATCCGCACCCGCGCCGGACTGATGGACGTCTCCGGACTGAAGAAAGTGCACTACGTCGGCCCCCACGCCGAAAGCCTGCTGCAATACGCAACCACCCGCGATATCGGCAAGCTCTACCCCGGCAAGTCGGTGTACGCCTGCCTGCTCGACGAGGACGGCACCTTCGCCGACGACTGCATCGTCTACCGCACCGGCCCCAACGCCTTCATGGTGGTGCACGGCGCCGGCAGCGGCCACGAGATGCTGATCCGCTCGGCCCAGGGCCGTCAGGTCGCGGTGCTGTTCGACGACGACCTCCACGACCTGTCCCTGCAAGGTCCGAGAGCCGTGGACTTCCTCGCCGAGCACGTTCCCGGCATTCGTGACCTGCCTTATTTCCACCACCTGCAGACGCGCCTGTTCGAGCGCCCGGTGATGATCTCCCGCACCGGCTACACCGGCGAGCGCGGCTACGAGATCTTCTGCAAGGCCGCCGACGCACCCTTCATCTGGGACAGCATCCTGGCCCAGGGCGGCGACCACGGCATCATCCCCTGCGCCTTCACCGCCCTGGACTGGCTGCGGGTCGAGAGCTACCTGCTGTTCTATCCCTACGACAATTCGCAGATGTACCCCTTCGCCGACCAGAAGGCCGGCGACACCCTGTGGGAGCTCGGCCTGGACTTCACCGTCTCGCCCGGCAAGCAGGACTTCCGTGGCGCCGGCGAGCACTACCGGCGCCAGGGCCAGGAGCGTTTCAAGATCCACGGCGTGCTGCTCGACGGCCACGTCGCAGCGCAGAACGGCGACACCCTGTGGCACGACGGCCGCCAGGTCGGGGTGATCACCTGCGCCATGTACTCGCGCCTGACCGAGCGCTCCATGGCCATCGCACGGGTCGAGCCGCACATCGCCCGCCAGGGGCTGCCCCTGGAAGTGCGCGGCAGCCTGGTTGCCAGGGCCATCGCCCACGACCTGCCGTTCGACGACCCCGAGAAGAAGAAGCGCACCGCCAAAGGCTGAGCGCCCCCGACCTTGCCTGCACAGAGAACCACAGCATGAACCACTACATTCTCAAGATCGGCTGCCCGGCCACGTCCGGCATCGTGGCCGCAGTGACCACCTACCTGGCCGGGCGCCAGTGCTACATCAGCGAACTGGCGCAGTTCGACGACGAACCGGCCGGCCGCTTCTTCATGCGCGCGGTGTTCCGCTTCAACGACGGCGTCAAGCCCGACCTCGACGCTCTGCGCCAGGGCTTCGTCGATGTCGCGGTGCCCTTCGCCATGGACTGGACCCTGGTGGAAGGGAGCCGGCCGATGCCGGTGCTGCTGATGGTCAGCAAGTACGACCACTGCCTTGCCGACCTGCTCTACCGCCACCAGAAAGGCGAGCTGGACATGCGCATCACCGCCATCGTCTCCAACCACCTCGACCTGCGGCCGATGGCCGAGCGCGAGGGCATCCGCTTCGTCTACCTGCCGGTGAGCAAGGACAGCAAGGCCCAGCAGGAAGCCGCACTGCTGCAACTGGTGGAAGAGACCGGCACCGAGCTGGTGGTGCTCGCCCGCTACATGCAGATCCTCTCCGACGACCTGTGCCGCCAGCTGTCCGGGCGGGCGATCAACATCCATCACTCGTTCCTGCCGGGCTTCAAGGGCGCCAAACCCTATCACCAGGCCTGGGCCCGCGGCGTGAAGCTGATCGGCGCCACCGCCCACTACGTGACCTCGGACCTCGACGAGGGACCGATCATCGAGCAGGAGGTACAGCGGGTCGATCACACCTGGCTACCCGACGACCTGGTGCGCATCGGCCGCGACACCGAGACCGTGGCCCTGTCCCGGGCGGTGAAGCTGCACCTGGAGCACCGGGTGTTCCTCAATGGCGAGCGCACGGTGATCTTCCGCTAGCGGCCCGCCCCGTCTTTCCAAAGCACAACACGGACCCGCTCCCGCAAGGCCCGCGTTGCCAACCGTTCCACTGCGGAGTACCCACCATGAAACAACGCGTTGCCATCATCGGTGCCGGCCCCTGCGGCCTGGCCCAGTTGCGTGCCTTCCAGTCGGCCCGAGCCAAGGGCGCCGAGATTCCCGAACTGGTCTGCTTCGAGAAGCAGGCCGACTGGGGCGGCATGTGGAACTACACCTGGCGCACGGGCCTGGACCAGCATGGCGAGCCCGTCCACGGCAGCATGTACCGCTACCTGTGGTCCAACGGACCGAAGGAGTGCCTTGAGTTCGCCGACTACAGCTTCGACGAGCATTTCGGCCGGCCCATGGGTTCCTACCCACCCCGGGAAGTGCTCTGGGACTACATCAAGGGCCGCGTGGAAAAAGCCGGGGTGCGCCCCTGGATCCGCTTCCGCACGGCAGTGCGCGACGTGCGCTTCGATGCCGACAGCCAGACCTTCGAGGTCACCGCGCACAACTACGCCGAAGACCGCACCTACAGCGAGACCTTCGACTACGTGGTGGTCGCCAGCGGCCACTTCTCCACTCCCAACGTCCCCAGTTTCCCTGGCTTCGAGCGCTTCGCCGGGCGCATCCTGCACGCCCACGACTTCCGCGACGCCCTGGAATTCAAGGACAAGGACGTGCTGATCGTCGGCGGCAGCTACTCTGCCGAAGACATCGGTTCGCAATGCTTCAAGTACGGCGCACGAACCATCACCAGTTGCTACCGCAGCGCGCCGATGGGCTACCAGTGGCCGCGCAACTGGGAAGAAAAGCCGTTGCTCAGCCATGTCCAGGGCAGCACCGCGTTCTTCGTCGACGGCAGCAGCCGGCATGTCGACGCGGTGATCCTGTGCACCGGCTACAAGCACCACTTCCCCTTCCTCGCCGAGCCCCTGCGCCTGAAGACCGACAACCGGCTGTGGCCGCTGGAGCTGTACAAGGGCGTGTTCTGGGAAGCCAACCCGAAGCTGGTCTACCTCGGCATGCAGGACCAGTGGTACAGCTTCAACATGTTCGACGCCCAGGCCTGGTATGCCCGCGACGTGATCCTCGGGCGCATCGCCCTGCCCCCGGAAGACCTGCGCCGCGCCGAAGACCAGGCCTGGCGCGAGGAAGAGCTGACCCTCGACAGCGCCCAGCAGATGTTCGAGTTCCAGGGCGAATACATCCGCCAGCTGATCGCCGCCACCGACTACCCCAGCTTCGACATCGCCGAGGTCAACCGCACCTTCCTGCAATGGAAGCAGGACAAGTACGAAAGCATCATGGGCTACCGCGACAAATGCCACCGCTCGCTGATTACCGGCACCCTGGCCACGCCCCACCACACGCCCTGGCTGCAAGCGCTGGACGACTCCCTGGCGGCCTACCTGGCCGACGCGCCTGCCGCTACCCCGCTGACCGCGTCCTGAGGAATCCGGCATGCAAGCACCCGTGATATCCCGTCCGCTGGAGCCGGCGCTGTTCGCCCGTCATCCCCTCGTCGAGCGCCACCGCGTCGCTCCCGGTGGGCTGACGGTGGTGAGCCTGGAGCCGGACGACCGCCTGGAAGTGATCGACGTCGAGGGCGACCAGGGCGCCGAGTTGCTGGCATTCGCCGGCAACCGCGCCGCGCTCGGCGCCCTCGGCCTGCGCCCCAGTGCCGGCGCCGCCTGCATCGGCCACCTGCTGCGCGACGGCAGTCGCGAGGCGGCCCATGTCAGCGCCGGCCTGGCCCGGCGCGGCATCGATTGCCGTCACCTGCCGGACGCCGCACGGCTATGGCCGGCCGCGACCCCCGCCGGCCATAGCCGCGTATTCCACTGCAGCAAGGCGCTGCTGGTACTGGTGGCCGCCCCCGGCGGACCGACGCCGGTGGACAGCCAGGTGCGGGCCAGCGAGCTGCGCCTGCTGGTGCGCAGGGCCAGGCCCCGCGCCCGGCTGGCGCCGCCACTGCCTGCGCCACTGGGCGAACTGGTGGACGAGTTCACCCTCAACCCCGGCACCGCCCGCGACTACCTCGTGGGTGCCGGCCAGTACATCCAGGTGCTCGACGTCGCCGGGCGGCAGTGTTCGGACTTCATCGCCTTCGACCGGCGCGGCCTCGACAGCGGCGCGCAGATCGACCTCGACCCGACGGTGACCCGGACCCTCAACGGCAACGCCTGGCCGGTGCCGGGCCTGTTCAGCCGCTACTACGACCGCAACCTGCAACCCATGCTCGAAGTGGTACGCGACACCGTCGGCCGCCACGACACCTTCGCCCTCGCCTGCACCGCGCGCTACTACGAGGTCCAGGGCTACTTCGGCCACGACAACTGCAGCGACAACCTCAGCCGCGCCCTCGCCCGCCACGGCGTGACGGCCCGGGCCGGCTGGCCGGCGATCAACTTCTTCTTCAACACCGCGGTGGATGCCCACCAGCAGCTGACCGTCGACGAACCCTGGTCGCGCCCCGGCGACTACGTGCTGCTGCGGGCCCTGACCGACCTGGTCTGCGCCAGCAGTTCGTGCCCGGACGATATCGACCCGGCCAACGGCTGGCAGCCCACCGATATCCATATCCGCGTCTATTCCGCACAGGAGCGTTTCAGTATCGCCATGGCCACGCGCAAATCCCCCGATGCAGAGCCGGTACTGACCCGGGAAAGCGGGTTCCATCCCGGTACCAGCGCCCTCACCCGGCAGTTCACCGAATACCGCGGCTTCCGCACGCCGCTGTCCTACGACGGCTACGGCACCCTGGCCGAGTACCATGGCTGCCGCGAGCGGGTTGCGGTCATGGACCTGTCGGCGCTGCGCAAGTTCGAGGTACTGGGGCCGGACGCCGAGGCGTTGCTCGATTACTGCCTGACCCGCGACGTACGCAAGCTCGCGGTGGGCCAGGTGGTCTACGGCGCCCTGTGCTACGAGCACGGTGGCATGCTCGACGACGGCACCCTGCTGCGCCTGGGCAGCGATGCCTTCCGCTGGATCGGCGGCGAGGACCACGCTGGCGACTGGCTGCGCGAGCAGGCGGCGCGGCTGGGCATGAAGGTCTGGATCAAGAGCGCCTCGGAGCAGATCCACAATATTGCCGTGCAGGGCCCCCTGGCCCGGGACCTGCTCAAGCAGATGATCTGGACCCCCGGTACCCAGCCGGCGCTGGCGGACCTGGGCTGGTTCCGCTTCCTCACCGGGCGCCTCGACGACTACAACGGCGTGCCGCTGATGGTCTCGCGTACCGGCTACACCGGCGAGCTGGGCTACGAGATCTGGTGCCATCCGCGCGACGCCATGGCGATCTGGACCCGTCTCTGGCAACTGGGCGACCCGCTGGGCCTGGTGCCGGTGGGCCTGCAGGCCCTGGACATGCTGCGCATCGAAGCCGGGTTGATCTTTGCCGGCTACGAGTTCAGCGACCAGACCGACCCGTTCGAAGCCGGCATCGGTTTCTGCGTGCCATTGAAGAGCAAGCAGGCCGACTTCATCGGCCGGGCTGCCCTGGCACGGCGCAGCGCCGAGCCGCAACAGCGCCTGGTGGGCCTGGAACTGGAGGGCAACGAGGCGGCCGCCCATGGCGATTGCGTGCGCATCGGCCGCGCCCAGGTCGGGGTGATCACCAGCGCCACCCGCTCGCCGGTACTGGGCAAGAACATCGCCCTGTGCCGCCTCGACATCGCGCACTGCGCGGCGGGGACGCGGGTCGAGGTGGGCCGGCTGGATGGCCAGCAGAAGCGCATCGTCGCCACCGTCAGCGCCTCGACCGTGGCCTACGACCCGGAGAAGAGCCGGGTGCGCGGCTGAACTGGAGGAAAAATTGCAAGGCAATGGCAAGGGACTGCCCCTCCAGCACGGAGAATCGACCGATGTGGTTCAGCAACGCTTCCAGCGACCTGGCCGAGGCCCTCAGCCAATGGCTCGAACAACTCTCCCGCGATGGCGCTGCCACGGCCCTCGCACCGCCCCTGCAACGCCAGCCACGCCTGCTCGGCACGCTGCAGCACCTGCAACGCGACTGGGGCGAACTGCAGCGCATCCGCCAGCAGGCCGAACGCCAGCCGCCACCGCCATGCACCGTCGAAGAGCTGGATGCGCTGCAACGGCGCCTGGTCGAGGCAGAGGCAGAGGTGGCACGCCTGACCCAGGCCCGTGACAGCGTCGCGCAGCAACTGGCGGCCCTGGAATCAGAACGCGCGCGCTGGGACGAGGAGCGCCAGGTCTGGGAGCTGACCAAGCGCACCCTCACCGAGGGCTGCTGGGCGATGAACGTGGTCGACGGCGACCCGGACCATGGGCAGAACGTGATTCGCTGGTCCGAGCAGTTCCGCGCGCTGATCGGCTATGGCCGCGACGAATTTCCCGATGGCTGGGACAGCTACTTCGCGGTGGTCAACGCCGACGACCTGAAACAGGTCATGAAGGCCTTCAACGCCGCCATGGCCGACCGCGAGGGCGATGGCCTGTATGCCGTGGAATACCGCATGCGCCACAAGACCCGTGGCGAAGTCTGGTTCCGCGAGCGCGGCCGCTGTCTGCGCGACGACAAGGGGCGGCTGACCTGGGTGACCGGGGCGGTGCGCGAGATCAGCGACGAAAAGACCGCTGCGACCCTGCATGACCGCGAGCAGGCCAGCATCCAGGCCACCTACGGGCAGATCGCCCAGGTCGCCGGGGTGATCCGCGGCATCGCCGAGCAGACCAACCTGCTGGCACTGAACGCGGCGATCGAGGCGGCCCGGGCTGGCGAAGGCGGCCGCGGCTTCGCGGTGGTGGCCGACGAAGTGCGCAACCTGGCGCGGCGTACCCAGGAATCCGTGCAGCAGATCCAGACCATGCTGAAGTAGGCGCTGACTTGCCTGCGAAGGACCGCGGCGCAGCCCCCCGCAAGGTTCGCAAGACACACAACAACAAAAGCCTCAACGGCTAGCGGTCCACTTCCTTCTGCCCACCACAACATTCCACAGCAATGTGCATCGAGGATCGAGTGATGGAAGAACAGAAAGCCCCCACCGTCGAGGAACTCAAAGCCCTCATCGACATGACCAACACCCTCAACATGGAGATCTTCTACTGGTGGTGCATCGCCCTGATGATCCTGATCCATGCCGGCTTTCTCTCGTATGAGATCGGCGCTTCGCGGCTGAAGAACGCCCTCGCCGCCGGGGTCAAGAACATCCTCGCCTTCGGCTTCATCGTGCCGACCTTCTTCCTGTTCGGCTGGGCCATCTACAACGCCTTCCCCGACGGCCTGGTACCGCGCATGGACGCGCTTTCCGCGGCCATGCCATGGAGCCAGGCCATGGGCCCGAACATCAAGGACAACGCCACCGGGATCTTCTGGGCAGCCTTCGCCCTGTTCGCCGCCACCACCGGATCGATCCTGTCCGGGGCGATCATCGAGCGGGCGCGCATGAGTGCCTTCATCATCATGACCGTCCTGCTCGGCTCGGTACTGTGGCTGTTCGGCGCCGCCTGGGGCTGGCACCCGCAAGGCTGGCTGACCGTGCAGTGGGGCTACCATGACGTTGGCGCGGCAGGCGTGGTGCACATGATCGCCGGCTTCTTCGCCCTCGCCGTGGTGATCAACCTCGGCGCGCGCATCGGCCGCTTCAACCCGGACGGCAGCGCCAACGCCATCGTCGGCCACAGCATGCCGATGAGCGTGGTCGGCCTGATGCTGATCATCGTCGGCTTCTTCGGCTTCCTCGGCGGCTGCATCATCTACAGCTCGGGTGCGCAGTGGATCAACATCTACGGCCAGCCCACCACCCTCTCCGCCTTCGCCTTCAACACCCTGATGGGCTTCGCTGGCGGGCTGATCGGCGCCTACCTGACCACCCGCGAGCCGTACTGGATGATGTCCGGCGGCCTGGTCGGGATCATCTCCGTCGCCCCTGGGCTGGACCTCTACCACCCCGGCCTGGCCTACCTGATCGGCATGGGCGTGGCCGCAGTGGCGCCACTGGTCAACAACCTGCTGCTGAAACTGCGTCTGGACGACGCCGTCGGTGCCTTCGCCGTACATGGCTTCGGTGGCTTCGCCGGGCTGGTGATCAGCGGCGTGTTCCTCGCGGGTTACCCGAACATGAACGGCATGGCCGAGATCAGCTTCTTCGGTCAACTGGGCGGTGCGCTGGTGATGGCGGCCCTGGGCTTCATCCCCGGCTACCTGGTCTCCTGGGCACTGAAGAAGGCCGGCGTGCTGCGCGTCCCGGCACATGCCGAGGAACGCGGCCTGGACCTGACCGAGGTACCGGCCCAAGCCTATCCGGAGTGGAGCGGCCTCTACGGCGAGCCGGTCAAGCCGCAGACCCGTTTGATCACCGAAAGCAAAGCCACCGTCTGAGGAGTCACAGCATGAGCATCAGCACCTACGAAGGCGCCAGCGCCGTCTTCACCTTCGCCGACAAGCCCGCCGTGCTCGGGGTGATCGTCCTGGTCGTGATCGCCGCGACCCTGTATGCCCTGGTCACCACCTTCGTGCATGAAAAGCACAGCTATGCGATGCCGGACGAGGAGTTGCCGAAGCTGAAGTAAAGCTGACAGGCAACGCGGTCACTGCGGGAGCTGGCTTGCCAGCTCCCACAAGGTTTGGCAGAGGACTCCGGCCCATAGTTGCACGCCTTCGCCGCTGCGCCCACAACTGGCATTTTTATCAAGAGGTCTGCGGTTGCTTTCACTGCCCTCAGAAACACCACATCAAGCCACCTGCCCTTCCCCCACCAGCTTCAACCCCACGATCCCGCCAACGATCATCAACAGGCACAGCCCCTTCAACACCCCCAGCGACTCCCCGAGAAACAGGCTCCCATACACCACCGTCCCCAGCGTCCCGATCCCCACCCACACCGCATAGGCCAGGCCCAGCGGCAGTTCCCTGACCGAAAGGCTCAGCAGGTAGATGCTCAGGGCCAGGAACACC
The DNA here is from genome assembly GCF_059379395.1 of Pseudomonas sp. Con_6. Lineage (NCBI taxonomy): Bacteria > Pseudomonadati > Pseudomonadota > Gammaproteobacteria > Pseudomonadales > Pseudomonadaceae > Pseudomonas > Pseudomonas sp. Con_6. The sequence goes on from NZ_CM182011.1 coordinate 3,950,117, forward strand.
CCGCAATACAGGCTCGGCCACAACCGCGTGAAGCCATCGGTGCGGGGAATGATCGAGGCATACAGCACCTCGCAGGCCCCTGCGGCAACCAGGTACGTCCATCCATTCAACCAGCCCATGGGCTTCTCCCTTCTCCAATGCAAACGCCGACGCAAGGCGTCGGCGCTGGACAATCACGATGATTCAGCTGGAATACTTGTAACCCACCTCGCCATGGGCCGAGAGGTCGAGGCCGTCGACCTCGCTCTCTTCATCCACCCGCAACCCACCGCACAACGCCGCCGCCACCTTGAAGGCGACCCAGCTGCTGACGGCCGAGAACAGGATGCTGAACAGGATCGCCCCGCCGTTGACCGCCAGTTGCTCCATCAACCCGCGACCTTCGGCGAAGCCCTGGCCGCCGATCGCCGTCAGGGCGAACACCGGGGTCAGCAGACCGCCGAGAATCCCGGCCACACCGTGCACGCCAAAGACATCGAAGGCGTCGTCCAGGCCGATCATCGGCTTGAGCTTGTCCACCGACCAGACACACACAGGACCGGCGATGAAGCCCAGCAGGATCGCCCCCATGGGCCCGACGAAACCGCAGGCCGGGGTGATCGCCACCAGCCCGGCGATAGCCCCGGAGATCGCCCCGAACAGGCTCGGCCGGCCACGGTACTGCCACTCGACAATCAACCAGCCCAGGGCACCTGCACAACTGGCGAGCATGGTGTTGACCATCACCAGCATGGCGAAGCCGCTGGCCGCCAGGGCGCAGCCGCCGCAGAAGCCGAGCCAGCCGACCCAGAGCATGCAGCCGCCGGTGTAGGTCATGGTCATGTTGTGCGGGGCCAGGGCCTGGGTACCGAAACCACGACGGCGTCCCAGCATCCAGGCGCCCACCAGAGCGGCGATGCCGACATTGAGGTGCACCACGTTGCCGCCGGCGAAGTCCTGCACGCCGAGGTTGAACACCCAACCGCCACCCCAGCCCATATGGGCCATCGGCAGGTAATTGAGGGTCAGCCAGAACGCCATGAACACCATCACCGCCGAGAACTTCATGCGCTCGGCAAAGGCACCGACGATGATTGCCGGGGTGATCGCCGCGAACAGCAGCATGAACAGGAAATACAGGTATTCGGGGATGGTGCCGGTGATCGAGTCCTTGTCCACGCCGCGCAGGAACAGCTTGTCCAGGCCACCGATGAACGACTGCAGCGAGCCGCCGTCGGTGAAGGTCAGGCTGTAGCCGTACAGGGCGAACAGCACCGCCGCCAGCGACGCAGTGCAGAACACTTGCATGAGGATCGACAGCACGTTCTTGCTCCGCGCCATGCCGCCATAGAACAGCGCCAGGCCCGGCAACATCATCAACAGCACCACCAGCGAACACAGGGCGACGAACGCCGTGTCGCCGCTGTCGATGGCCGGGGTGGCGTCCTCGGCGAATGCCGACGCCGCGCCCAGCATCAGGGAAAGGCCCAAGGTACCGCGGACCACAGGTGAAAACCGGATCATTGCCCACTGCCTCCAATCGATGGGAATGCCGGTTTCCACGCAAGCGGGAATCACCGGCACAGGGTGCCCAGCGGAGCCTCGCTCCGGAGCGGTGTGATTGCCTGGGCTGCAACGCAAGAGGTCTGCCAAGTCGCGAGATTGCGCAAAAAATTCCGCAATCGATTGAAAACAAATGGGTTTTATTCAGCTACCGAATCTGGAGCAATCGCCCCCGGAAATTCCTGAAAGGAAATTATTTTTCTTTTGGTGCAATTAATTTACGCCTCTCACCAGTTTGGTGCTGCTGGTAATCGGACGTGGCATTGCTGATGAGCTGCTGCCCCAGCAGCACCCGATTGCGCACCTGCTCGCCGGTTTTCCCGCTAACCCCAGCAAAACCGGGCCCCTGCCGCGGATGGCGTGAAACCTGCTCTGACCCGCAGCAACGCATCCCTCAGAGGCTCCCGCATGATCGAACGCCCTCCCTTCACCCGCCGTCGCTTCCTCGGCAACAGCCTCGCCCTCGGGGGCCTGGCCCTGGGCGGCAGCCTGCTCGCCGGTTGCGGCGATGACTCCGCGCCCTTGAGCAACGACGTCTCCCCCCGCTACGGCGGGCGCCTGCGCCTGGGCATTCTCGACGGCAACCAGGCCGGCAACCTCGACGCCCACAAGCCGGTGGGCAGCGGCATCGTTCGCGGCTTCGCCCTGTACAGCAAGCTCTGGGAATGGGACGAGAACATGCTGCCGCGCCTGGCCCTGGCCGAAGAGGCCGAGGTCAGCCCGGACGGCAAGGTGTGGACCCTGCGCCTGCACAAGGACCTGGAATTCCACCACGGCAAGACCATCGATGCCGACGACCTGGCGTTCTCCATCCGCCGCCTCACCGACCCGCAACTGGCCTCGCCCTACGCCGCGCTGCTGCACTGGATCGATCGCGACAACCTGGAAAAACTGGACAACCGCACCCTGCGCGTACGCTTCAAGGACGGCGCGGGCTTCGTGCCGCTACCGGAAACCTGGGTGAATTTCGGCGGCATCGTGCCGGTGGACTATCACCCGGTAACCAATCCCGTGGGGGCCGGCCCCTACCGGTTCAAGAGCTTCAGCGCCGGCCAGCGCTCGCTGTTCACCCGGTTCGAGAACTACTACAAGTCTGGCCGCCCCTACGCCGACGAACTGGAGATCATCGGCTTCAAGGACCAGACTTCGCGCCTCGCCGCGCTCAAGGCCGGCCAGCTGGACATGGCCAACGCCCTGGCCGCCGAGCACCTGCGCCTGATCGAGAACGACCCGCGCCTGCAGGTGCTGACCTCGGTCACCGGCAACTGGCTGAGCCTGGACATGAACACGCAGAAGGCGCCGTTCGACGACCTGCGGGTACGCCAGGCGTTTCGCCTGCTGGCCGATCGCGAGGAACTGGTGGCGCGGGTGCTCAATGGCCAGGGGCGGCCGGCCAACGACCTGTATGCGCCGAATGACCCGACCTTCGACCACACCATCCCGCCACGGCGCCAGGATCTGGAAAAGGCGAAATCATTGCTGCGCGAGGCCGGCCAGGAAAACCTCAAGCTGGAACTGGTTGCCGAACAGGAAGGCGTGGCGCTGTCCTCGGCCCTGGTGTTCGCCGAGCAGGCCCGCCGCGCGGGCGTGGACATCACCGTGCGCCAGGTGGATGGGGCGACCTTCAATGGCCCGCAGCACACCGAATGGACCTTCAGCACCGGCGGCAGCATCGGCGCGCCGTTCCTGACCTGTGCACTGCATGCCGATGCACCGGTGTCGGTGGCGAACAAGACCCACTTCGACGATCCGCGTTTTTCCGAACTGTTCCTGCAGGCGCTGGCCGAGCCGGACGTGGAAAAGCGCAAGCCGCTGGTGCACGAGGCGCAGCGCATCCAGTACGAACGTGGCGGGATGCTGGTGTGGGGGTATGCCAACCTGGTGGATGGATTCGCCCGCAGGGTGGGCGGTGCGGTGGCGGAGAAGACGCTGTTTCCGACCTGGCGGTTCGATCAGCTGTGGCTGCGGGATAAAGCCTGAGAGAAGTGTCGTGGCTGCTGGCCTCATCGCGGGCAACGCCCGCTCCCACAATGTCTGCAGCGCTGCTGAACCCTGTGGAAGCGGACGTTGCCCGCGATGAAGCCGGCAAGCCCGCAGCAGGTCACAGATCAGAAATGGGTTGTCAGGGACAACCCATAGGTCCGCCGATCCCCCCGTGCATCCCAGGCCACATCGAACGGCAACGGCACGCTGTCGGTCTTGTAGCGCTTGTCGGTGAGGTTGTTCACATAGGCACTGACATCCAGGTCCTGGCGCCCGCCAAAGTGGTAGGTCAGGCTGGCATTGCCCAGGGTGTAGCCGCCTTGAGACACGCTGTGGTCCTCCTGCGCGGTGGGCAGGAAGAAGATCCGGCTCTGGTAGCGCCAGCTGTTGTCCAGGGTCACGGCATCACCCCCTTCCAGCGGAATGCGGTAGCTAGCTCCCACCGACAGCGTTCGCGATGGTGAGCGGGCAATGCGATTGCCCGAATAATCCGGCCCGCCTGGCGACGAGAAGTCCTTCAGCTCCGTATGCAGCAAGCCCAGCGAGCCCCGCAGTTGCAAGTTCTGCAGCGGCAGCGCCTGGACCTCGAACTCCGCGCCGCGAATCACCCCGGCACCGCTGTTGGTCAGCAGCGAAATCACTTGGCCGTTGCTCACCGAAACATTGTTCACCTGGATATCGGCGTAGTCGTAGTAGAAGACATTGGCATTGGCTACCAGGCGCTCGTCGAACCACTCGCTCTTGATCCCCAGTTCATAGGCATCGACGTTCTCCGGCGCCACCACCGAGGTCTCCGCCTGCACCGTCGCCCCGCCATTGAAGCCGCCGGAACGGAAGCCCTTGGCATAGCGGAAATACACTCGCGCGTTGTCGTTGAGCTGGTACTCGGGGGTGAAGTCATAGGTCAGCTTGTTCCAGGTGCGTTTCTCGTCCTGGGTGGCGACGGTGGCCAGGGCGCCGGTGTAGTTCTTCCACCAACCCTCGACACTGCCAAAGGACACGTCTGCGGCATCCGTGGCGGCGACCCGGTGCAGGTCGATGTCCTTGGTCTCGCGGGTCCAGCGCAGGCCCAGAGTCAGGCTCAGGTCGTCGGTAGCCTGCCAGGTGGTGCTGCCGAACAGCGCGTAGCTGGTAGTGGTCTGTTCGAGGTCGGTACGGCCATAGCTGGCAACGCCGAACGGCGCGTTGTAGGCCGTGGGGAGGATGGCGCTGCTGTTGGCGCTGTCGAGATTCTCATGGAACAGGTGGGTGCCGACGATCCAGCTGATCGGCTGGTTCTTCGCTGAAGACAGGCGCAGTTCCTGGGACACCTGGCGCCAGTGGTCGTCGCCATAGGAACGGCCGAACTCGTAGATGCCCATGTTCGGGCCCTGGGCCTTTTCCTGGATATCGTCAAAGGCGGTGATCGAGTCCAGGGTCAGCTCACCCAGGGCCCAGCTCAGGTTGAGCTGCACGCCGTTGTGCTGGATGCGGTCCTCGGCCTTGCCGGTGAACGCCGCTTCATCGTCGTCCAGCACCGGTGCCGGGCCAAACAGCGTGGTCCCGCCGGGCCCGGCGCCCCAGGCGCGGGTGGCGATGCCCTGCCCCTTGTAGTCGCGGGAACGCAGCTGCAGGGTGGCGTCGAGGTCGTCGCTCAGGCGGGCGAGCAATTGCGCGCGTACCGATTGGTCATGGACATCGCCGGCGGTGTGGCCATCGACGATGTTCTTCAACTGGCCGTCCTTGCTCTGGTCGACGAAGGCCACCCGCGCGGCCAGGCGGTCGTCCACCAGGGTACCGCCATAGGCGCCCTCGTACTGACGGGCGTTGTAGTTGCCGGCATCGACCTTGAAATAGCCGTTGCCGTCCTCGAAGCGCGGCTTGCGCGAGACGAAGTTGATCGCCCCGCCGGTGGTGTTCTTGCCCCACAGGGTGCCTTGCGGGCCACGCAGGATTTCCACCCGGTCCAGGTCATAGAGCGGACCGCCGGTGGCGATGTGTGGGCTGATGTAGGTGTCGTCGAAGTAGATGCCTACCGGATAGACCGTGGTCGACGCCATGTCTCCCGAGCCCATGCCGCGGATGTACCAACGCGGGCGCTGGTTGCCGGCGAACTCCGGGGCGATGGCGTTGGGCACGTCCTGCAGGGCCTTGCCGGCGGTGAAGCCGCCGCCCGTGTCGAGGATGGATTTGCCGGACACGGCGGAGACGGCAGCGGCGACGTCCTGCAGCGATTCCTCGCGCTTTTGCGCGGTGACGGTCACGGTGGGCAAGGCGTCTGGCTTTTTCTCCGGGGTGTCGTCAGGTTCGGCGGCCAGCAAGGGCTGGGTGGGCAGCAAGGCGGCAGTGATCAGAAGCGCCAGGCGATGGCGGCGAAACGGGAGGGTCATGGGCAGCTCTCTCTTTACGGATGAGAGCAGCATGGCAATGCCCGTGCCAGGGGCTGGAGGCCTTGTATATCAAGGGCTCCAGCTTTTCCTGAAATTTGATTGCTGCTTAAGGCGCAGTGCTTCAGCAGTCAGCTGCTGCACCTGGCACAACCCAATCCAGAGGGTGGATTGCTTAGAACGCCAGACCCACCTTCACCCCGAACTCGTCACGCTTGAGCTTGGTGTTGTCCGCCACTGCCGAGTCCTGGTCCAGCTTGTACTCGGTACGGGTGTAATAGGCGCCCACCTGGATCGGCATGCCGCCCTGCTGGTTCATCAACAGGCTGACTTCGGCGTACGGATTCGTGCGGTCCTTGAGGTCGACGGTGTCGCTGCCGAAATCGTCTACCTTCAGGCGCGCACGGCCATCGATGGTATGGCGGGCACCGACTTCGACGCGCAGGGTCGAGGCATCGAATTGGTGGTTGTAGCCCAGCGCCGCCTTGGCGAACGGCGACTTGACCGTGAGCTTGGTGTCCAGGTCGTTGATCTGCGGCTCGTAGCGCGACCAGCTGTAGCCGCCACCGACGATCACGTCGACGAAGTTGCGCGCATCCAGCGCGGCACGCCAGCCGAGGTCCAGGTCGGCCTGGGCTTCCTTGAGCTTGTTGTCGTTCTTCTTGCCGTACTTGGCCTCGGCACCGGCCTGGTAGATGAAGCCGGACTCGGCGGTGAGCTTGTTGCCGAAGGTGGCGAACACACCGCCCTGGCCCATGTGATGGTCGTCCGACTCGCTGCCGCCCTCGAACTTGAACTTGTCGTAGCTGCCGCTCAGGCCCAGGGTGAACAGCGGGTCGGTGCTCGGTGCAGCGACGGCTGCCAGCGGTGCGCCCAACAGGGCCAGAATGCAGGTTGGCGCGAGCAGGTTACGGGTGCGCATTGGGTGGTGCCTCCATGACGGTAATGTATTAACGAATGCGTCACTTCGAGGCGGGGTGAGTCGGGAAAGTTCTATAAATGTGAAGAAAATGTGAATTATTTCTCGTTGGCGAGGGCTCTGGGTCAGGGATTTGCGGTGGATATACCGGCCTCATCGCCGGCAACGCCGGCACCCACAAGGTCTTCGGCCAATCGCCGGATCAAGGCCCGCCGCGAACCCTGTGGGAGCCGGCGTTGCCGGCGATGAGGCCGGCGGGGTTGCAAAAAAAAGCGCCCCGAAGGGCGCCAGAGGCAAATGTCCTCTCAGTGGTCCGAAAGCGCCCTGGCCACCTGGTCCAGGTTGGATTCGTTAAGCCCGGCGACGCACATCCGCCCGCTGCGGATCAGGTACACGCCATGCCGCTCGCGAATACGATCGACCGCCGCCGCGCTCAGGCCGGTGTAGCTGAACATGCCCTTCTGCCGCAGCAGGTAGTCCAGTTCCAGCGGCTTCACTCGCTGGTACAGCGCCCGGCGCATCGCCAGCATGCGCTCGCGCATGGCATCCAGTTCCTCACGCCAAAGCGCATTCAGTTCGGGATGGGCGAAGATCGTCGCCACCAGCTCCGCACCATGGCGCGGCGGGTTGGAATAGTTGGTCCGCACTGTCCCCTTCAACTGCCCCGCCACCCGCCCGGCAATCTCGACGCTGTCACAGACCACCGACAACGAGCCGACCCGCTCGCCATACAGCGAGAACACCTTGGAAAACGAATTGCTCACCAACCCGGTGATCCCGGCCCGCGCCAGTGCGCGAATGGCATAGGCATCTTCATCCAGGCCCTCCCCAAGCCCCAGGTAGGCGGCATCGAGGAACGGGATCAGCGAGCGCTCACGGCACACCGCGTACAACGCATCCCACTGTTCCGGCGCCAGGTCCACCCCGGTAGGGTTGTGGCAGCAGGCATGCAGCAACACGATGCTGTTAGCCGGCAGCGTGGCGAACACCTGCAGCATCCGCTGGAAATCCACCTCCCGGCCGCTGGCGTCCAGGTAGGGGTAGCGATTCACCACGAAGCCCGCGCCCTGGAAGATCGCCAGGTGGTTGTCCCAGGTCGGATCGCTGACCCACACCTGCGAATCCGGATACCAGCGCTTGAGGAAATCCGCACCGACGCGCAACGCCCCGGAGCCACCGACGCTTTGCAGGGTAACGATGCGCGGGTTGTCACTGTCGGCGAACAGGTAGCGCTGCACCGCCTCGCGGAAGCCACCATGGCCGTCCATGGGCAGGTACAGGTTGGCCGTCTCCACCCGCGTATCCAGCAACTGGCGCGCCTGGCGCACCGAGGACAGCACCGGTACCTGGCCGTCGCCGTCGTAGTAGAAACCGATGCTCAGGTTGACCTTGTCCGCCCGTGGATCGCGCTGGTAGTCGTCCATCAGCGAAAGGATCGGGTCACCGGGATAGGTCTCGACATGTTCGAACATCTTGGTCTCCTCAGTGGGCAAAGGTCGGGTGAAGGAACTGCCACGGGCTGGCATCGCTGCCCCGCGGCACGCTGACCTCGATCAGTACCGGACGGTCCGCAGCGAAGGCCTGTTCCAGCACCGGCCGCAGTTGCGCCGGCGAGGCCACGCGCAAGGCCTGCACGCCGAAGGATTCGGCGAAGCGAACGAAGTCCGGGTTCACCAGTTCCGAACCGAGCAGGCGACCGCCGAAGCTTTCGTGCTGGTCGCGGTAGACGTTGCCGAACGCATTGTTGTTGAACACGATGGTCACCAGGTTCAGTCCATACTGCACCGCCGTGGCCAGCTCCTGGGCGGCGAACATGAAGCCGCCGTCGCCGCAGACCGACACCACCGCCTTCTTCGGATGCGCCGCCTTGACCCCGAGCGCCGTGGGGAAGCCGAAGCCGAGGGTGCCCTGGTGCCCCGAGGTGACCAGGGTGCGGGGCCGATACACCGGGAAACCGAAGATCGAGGTGAAGCCCACCTGGGAGATTTCCTCGACGAAGAAACCGTCCCGAGGCAACACGTCGCGGATCACCCGCAGGTAATCCAGTTGCGGCTGCACGCACTGGATGGCCTGCTCCGCCGCGGCCTTGGCCTCGGAGATTTCCGCGTCGCGACGGCGTGGCGGGCCGACACGCAGCACCGCCTCGGCCAAAGCGCTGGCACCCTCGGCGGCGTCCGCCAGCAGGTTGACCTCGGCGGGCATGCGCCGCACCTCGGCGGGATCGATATCGATGCGGATCAGCTTCAGTCCCGCAGGACGGTGGCGCCAGCGAATATCCAGCAGTTCGAAGCGCGAGCCGATCACCACCGCCACATCGGTCTGCGGCCACAGGCGCGCACCGGCGGCCACGGTGAAGCCCAGCGGATGATCGTCGGCGACCACGCCGCGGCCGCCCCGGAAACTCACCACCGGCGCCCCCAGTACCTCCGCCAGTTGGCCGACCTCGGCGCTGGCTTCCAGGGCACCGGAGCCGACGAAGATCATTGGCGCCTTGGCCGCGCTCAACAGCTTCGCCGCTCGTTCAACGGCGTCGGTATCCACAGGTGGCTTCGCCTGCAGGGTCAGCGGTGCCTGCAGACGCACGGCAGCGCTGCGGGTGAAGAAGTCCCACGACGCCTGCAGCGACACCACCCCCGGGCGCCCGGACTGCATGGCCTGGAACGCCTGGGCCACCTGCCAGGGCGCATCCGCCGGCTGCTCGACATGGGCGGCGTGCTTGCCGATGCCCTGGAGGATTTCCAGCTGCCGTGGCAGCTCGTGCAACTGGCCGCGACCGCGATCCTTGAAACCGCTCATGACATCGCCGGTCAGCGCCAGCACCGGCGCATTGCAACCGTGAGCGGTGAGCATCGCGGCGCTGGCATTGAGGATGCCGGGGCCGGGCACCACGCTGAACACGCCGGGGCGGCCAGTGGAACGGGCGTAGCCGAAGGCCATGTAGGCGCTGGTCTGCTCGTGGCGGGCGCCGAGGGTGCGGATGCTGTCGGCACTGCGCGCCAGGGCATCGGTCAGGCCGTAGATCTGCGCACCGGGCAAGGCAAACACGGTATCGACACCATGCAGCTTGAGACTTTCGACCAGGGCTTCGCCGCCCGTGAGCTGTTGAACAGCAGGGAGTTGGTTTTTCATCGTTATGACCTGTTGCGGATTATTCGAAGTGCAGTGCGCCGGACTTGCTCGCGTGATATTTGCGGTAAGTGCCATAGATCAACATCAACCAGAGCGGAATCAGCCAGACGGAAAGTTGCATGGAAGGAATAAAGGCCATGATCGCCATGATTCCGCCAATAAAGGCAATGCACAGATAGTTACTCAGGGGAAACAGCGGAGACTGGTAAGTTGTACTTTCCCCTTTCGCCTGCTTGGCCCGACGAAACTTCAGGTGGGTATAACTGGTGAGCATCCAGTTCATGATGGTGGTGGCAACCACCAGGGCCATCAGCAACTCCAGGGTGCCGTTGGGCGAAACCCAGTTCAGCAGCACCGCCAGCGCAGTCACCGCCGCCGTGACGAACAGCGCATTCACCGGAATCCCGTTGCGGTTGAGCTTGAGCAGGCGTTGCGGCGCATGGCCCTGCCCGGCCATGGCGTGCAACTGGCGCACGGTGCAGTAGACCACGCCGTTGTACACCGACAGCGCCGCAGTCAGCACCACCAGGTTGAGCACGTGGGCGGCGGCGCCGATGCCCAGCAGGTCGAGGATCTTCACGAACGGGCTGGCGCTGTACGGATCGCCACCAGCCGACAGCGAGGCCACCAGGTCGTCCCACGGGGTCAGGGCCAGCAGCACCGCCAGGGCGCCGATATAGAACAGGCCGATACGGTGCAGGACCTTGTTGATCGCGCTGGGAATGGTGCGCTGCGGATCCCGGGCCTCGCCGGCGGTGAAACCAATGAACTCCAGGCCACCGAAGGCGAACATGATCAGCGGCATGGCCAGCAACAGACCACCGATGCCGTTGGGCACGAAGCCGCCTTGGCTCCACAGGTTGCTCACCGTGGCCCCCGCCGGCGGCGTCGGGCCGAACAGCAGCCAGGCGCCGAGGCCGATCATCATCAGCACCGCGGTCACCTTGATCACCGCGAACCAGAACTCGGCCTCGCCGTAGATCTTCACCGCCAGCAGGTTGAGGCCGTTGACCAGCACGAAGAAGAACGCGGCGCAGGCCCAGGTGGGCACTTCCGGCCACCAGAACTGTACGTACTTGCCCACTGCGGTGAGCTCGGCCATGCCCACCAGGATATAGCCGGCGGTGTAGTTCCAGCCCGCCAGGTAGCCGAGGAAGCCCGAGCAGTATTTGTTGGAGAAGTGGCTGAGGGAGCCGGATACCGGCTCGTCCACCAGCATCTCGCCGAGCTGGCGCATGATCAGGAAGGCGATCAGGCCGGCGAAGGCGTAGCCCAGCAGCAGCGAGGGCCCGGCCAGTTTCATCACCCCGGCGCTGCCGAGGAACAGGCCGGTGCCGATGGCACCGCCGAGACCGATCATCTGGATATGGCGATTGGACAGACCCCGCGCCAGGGCGGGGTCGGAAGTTGTGGCTCTGCTCATCGTCTTGTTGTCCGTATTGTTTTTCGGGCGCGACCGAAACCGCAGCCCGACGATAGTTGGCAGGTTGAATAACAGGTGTTTATTGGCTGCGAAGTTGTCTTGGTACTTCGTCGAAGTTCAAGTTAACAGCAACTAGCGCGATGAGCAGCCGGCAAGACTGAATGGCAACTATGCGGGGAATGGATAGTTTCAGGCGCCGGGACTGAGGAACTGCGAACCGCGGCAATGTTCATAGATAAACTTGCGAAACCACTGCTGCTCCGCAGAGCCATGAGTACGGCTGTGCCAGACCACCCAGTAGCGGAACGGGTGCTGGACGAACGCCAGCGGTCGATAGCAGACCCCGCCCTGCTCGGCCCACTTGCGGGCAATGTGCTCCGGCAGCATCAGCAGCATGTCGCTGCTGCGCAGCACCGCCAGCGCCGCCGAGTAGTACGGCACGGTCAGTTTCAGGTCGCGGTGCAGGTTGTGCTTGCGCAGCCAGGCGTCGACGAAACTGTCCTTGTCGCCGCCGGTGCTGATCTTCAGGTGCGGCCAGGCGAGGAACTGCTCGACGCCCAAGGTCTCCATCGCCGCCAGCGGATGATCCTGACGCATGCAGCACACCGCCATGTCCTCGCCGATCACCCGGCCGTGAAACTCCGCCGGGGTGTCCTCGATCATGCTGGTGGCCAGGTCGATCTTGCCGCTGGCCAGCCAGTCGAAGCGGTTGGCCTCCCAGGGGCGGAAGTCGATGCTGACCCGTGGCGCCACCTCGGCCAGGTCGCGCAACAGTTCGGGGAGGATGTACTGGGCGACATGATCGGAGCCGGCCAGGGCGAAACGCCGCTCGCAAGTGGCCGGGGAAAACTGCGACGGCGTGCCCAGTTCTTCAAGCTGGCCGAGCACGGCCTTGATCGGCTCCAGCAACTCCAGGCCACGCTCGCTGAGGATGTACTGGCGGCCCTGGCGCACCAGCAACGGATCGCCGAAAGCCTCGCGGAACTGCGCCAGATGCCGGCTCAGTGCCGACTGGCTGGTGCCCAGGCGCGTTGCCGCGTGGCTGAGGTTGCGCACGTCCAGCAGGGTCAGCAGCACCCGCAACTGGCCGATGCTCAGGTTGTTGAAGGCCGGGCCCATGGCGGGTACTCAGGCGAGATCGAGGGTCAGGGTCGGCTGCCCGGCGTGCAGCACGCCATGACCCAGGCACTCGCCGCCACAGAAGCGCGCCACCAGCTCCACCAGGTCGGCCATGGCCGCCTGCACATCGGCGGCGCTGGTGGGCGGCAGGCCGTCGATATCGAAGAACACGCAATCGGTATCGGCCAGGGTGCGGGTATCGGCGGCCTGACGCCAGGTCCAGCGCCGGGTCAGGACCCGCGAGCCGGCGGCGAGGACGATCTCGCCGCTGGCGATGCTTTCCGGCTCCACGCCTTGCTCGATCAGGAAGCGGTCGTCGTCACGGGCCTTGCGCAACTCGATTGCCCGCGACTGCAGACCGATAGGATGTACGCCTGCAGGCAGCAGGTAACGCAGGGACAACAGGTTGCCGATATCCACCAGCGGATTGATATCCGGCAGGCTGTCGGGCTTGAGCACACGGCGGCTCAGGGCCTCGATGGCGCTGCGGTGCTCCGACGGCTTGGCGCCGAAACGCCGATAGGCGTCACGCCAGGCGGCGATCTGCGGGAAGTCGGCGGGGTTGCCGGTGATGCGCTGGCGCACGCTGTGTTCACCGGCGCGCAACTGCGCGGTGAGTTCGGCGTCGGGACGGCGGTTGTCGAGGTTGCGGAACACCACCACGCCGCGGCGGTAATCGGGGTGGTCGTGGAAAATCTCGGGGCTGACCGAATAGGTGAAGGTGCTCACAGGCGCTCCTTGTGCGAGGCGGGAATCAGGCAGCTTGGCCAAGCCGGGTGGCGCGACTATAGCACCCGTCCCGGCGTCGCGAGGTCACCGCTTCGTGCATGGCAGCTATGCGCGAAACGGATACTCGGCTGGCTGAGGTACCTGATATTTCTGTCAGTTTCACGCGAGCGGCGGCTCTGTTGAAATAGCCCTGTCACCCAGTAGTGGTCACGGTCCTGCCGGAGTACCGCCGCCATGAGCGCACAGGAAGATACCGAAACCCTCGTCTACTCCATCGTCGCCCACAAGAAACACCTCGCGCGGGTCAACCGCGACCAGCACTTTCGCGATGACCTTGGCATCAGCTCAATGGATGCACTGGAGATCCTGATCCTGGTTGAAGACCAGTTCCATATCGAGATCCCCGACGAGGACAGCGAGCGCCTGGAGACAGTGGGGGATTTAATCGATGACGTCAGTACGCGGCTGAGGCGGGCTGTCGGAGGCGATGGGTGTTTTGATGGAACTCATGGATAACGGAGAAGCGAAGATGAGCGTTGAAACAATTGTACTTTTGATCGAAGACTACATGAATTGCGGAAAACCAATCGGCCCCAAGAGCAAACTGGAGGAATTGGATGTGGACTCGCTCAACCTGGCGGAGATCACCGGAATGTTGAAGGAACATTTTGGTATTCACCTGGAACATGGCGATATCACGGCGGCGTCAAGTATTGCCGATATCGCGGCGCTGGTGAAAAAACGCCAGGGCTGATATGCAGTGAAGGACTTCGGAGCAACAGCGTCCGGAGAATCATCAATAGTCATACCGATCCACCGCCCGCCGCCGCTCGTTGTCATCGCGCATGTCGTAGTTGGCCGTCGTCTGGATATTGCTGTGGTGCGCCAGCTTCTGCGCGATCGACAGGTCATGCTCCTCGATCACCCGGGTGATGAACGAGCGGCGGAAATCGTGGGGCATGATCTTCACCCCGACCTGCTGGCCGCGCTGGCGGGCGATGTAGTAGATGGCGTGCTTGGTGATGCGTTCGCGGGTGATATGACTGCCGCGGCGGATACGGTTGAACAGGAAGCTGTCGTCCGCCTGCCCCGCCGGCAGCTGCTCGCGACGGAATTTCAGCCAGGCTTCGAGCTTCTCGAAGGCCCATACCGGCGCGTACTTGATCAGTTGCTTGTTGCCCTTGCCCAGCACCTGCAGGCTGCGCTCGGCGAAGTCGACATCGGCCAGGTCGATATCCACCGACTCGGACTTGCGCATGCCGGTGCCATACAACAGGGCGATCACCGCTGCATCGCGCAGGCCCTGGGGTCGCGGGTCGGCGGCGCAGGCGTCCATCAGCTCGCGAATCAGCGTGCGCTTGAGATTGCGCCCTACCGGCAGGCGACTGCCCTGCACGCCTTTGACCTCGCGGATGCGCAACAGGCGCTCTTGGTCGATCAGGCCCAGGCGCCAGGCTTCGTTCATCACTCCGCGAATGGCGTTGACGTATAGCGAGGTGCTGTTCGGCGCGTAGCCATCCGTGCGCAACGCCGCCACCAGGTCGGTGACATGAGTGGGGTCGAGTTGGTGCCAGGGCACCTCGACGATATCGATGTCGTCGAAACCGAGGCGGTCGGCGGCGTCCTGGAGGACGTACTTCATGGTCAACTGGCTGGAAGGTGCCAGTCGGGCGAGGTATTGCAGCAGCGGGTTGGGCAGTGACTCGGGCAAACCTTGGGGTTCCTCGACAGCAGGGGTAACCGGAGCGGCGCAGGATGACCGAGGCAGGAAACGGGGGCAAGTGCTTTCAGACCGCTGTCAGCAGGTCCGGCCCGCGATTAGGCCATCAACAGCGACGCGGAACACCCAGACCCGCCACAGCGTCTACAGTTGCCAGGTCAACAAGCGCAACGAGGTCCCATGGCATTCCACCAACTTCCCCGCACCCACCCCCGCCTGAGCCTCGCCGCCTTGCTCGGCATCGTCGGCGGCCTGCTGATCCCGGCCGGCGACAAGGTCCAGCATATCCTCGCCGGCTGGAACATCGCGGTCTGGCTGTACCTGGCGCTGGTCCTGCGACTAACCTGCAAGGGTGGTGCCGACAAGGTGCGGCACGTCGCGGAGGAAGAAGACGAAAACGCCGTGCTGGTGCTGTTCGTGGTCAGCATCGCAGCGATCGCCAGCCTCGCCGCAGTGACCCTGCAACTGGTGGGCAGCAAGGACCTGCAAGGCCAGGCGCTGCTCCTGCACTACGCCTGGACCGGCCTGACCGTGGCCGGCTCATGGCTGCTGATCGGTACCATCTTCAGCCTGCACTACGCCCGCCTGTTCTACACCAGCGATGGCCAGGAACCGCCACTGCGCTTCGCCGACGGCGAGCGCCATCCCGACTTCTGGGACTTCCACTACTTTTCCTTCACCATCAGCGTCGCCGTGCAGACCTCCGACGTCGGCATCGGCGGCCGCACCATGCGCCGGGTCGTGCTGTTCCATTCCTTGATCGGCTTCCTGTTCAACACGGCAATCCTCGGATTCACCGTGAATATCGCCGCCGGTCTGCTGAGCTGATCACCTGCACGCGGATGAAAGGCATTTGCAATCACGCCGTTGGTCGGAAACCTTGGATCCCAAAACGTCCTGCGACCGTCGGTATTCCGTCGTTTCGCCTTGCCCCTGCGGGCAAAACCAGCGGAGAAAACGTTTGCGCAAAATCGCGGTCATGATGGGAATGTGACAACCGTCATGGAACGGTAAAAAGCAGCGGGGATTATTCCTTTTCCTACAAAGTAATACTGCTATGGTTAGCCTCTGGCCGGAAAAGGCCTACAGATTCATTCGGGGTCATCGTCGCGTTGTACAAGGAGGCCTGCATGAACAAACTCACCTTCCCGGGCGCCTGCCAGATGATGCGCTGGCATTTCCATCCGCTGGGCTTCGAAGCGAGCATGGATGCACCGCGCAGCATGGTCGCCCGTCTGTTCGACCGGGCCACCGGCGAAACCCTGCTGGCGATTGCCGGCATCCCCTGCTCCACCGTCATGGCCGCCCACGATGTGGAGCGGATCATCGAGGCGGTGGAAGACGAGCTGGAAGCCTTCCGGCCGTCCTGTGCCCTGCAGCGCTCGGCCTGATAATCAAACCCGAGCCTGAGCCGCCTTTACCCGCTCGATATCCTTGAGAAACCGCTCGGCCGGCACCGG
Organism: Pseudomonas sp. Con_6; assembly: GCF_059379395.1. Taxonomy (NCBI): domain Bacteria; kingdom Pseudomonadati; phylum Pseudomonadota; class Gammaproteobacteria; order Pseudomonadales; family Pseudomonadaceae; genus Pseudomonas; species Pseudomonas sp. Con_6. Next base: position 3,966,507 of record NZ_CM182011.1, read on the forward strand.
CTGGCCGAGCAGATAGCCCTGCAGCGAATCGCATCCCAGTCGGGTCAGGAAATCCTGCTGGCGATCGGTTTCCACGCCTTCGGCAACGATGCGCAGGCCCAGTGCCTGGCCCAGTGCGACGATCGCTGAGACGATCGCTGCGTCGTCGCTGTCCTGCTCCAGATCGCGCACGAAGCCGCGGTCGATCTTCAGCTCGTTGGCCGGGAGGCGCTTGAGGTACATCAGGCTGGAATAGCCCGTGCCAAAGTCGTCGATCGACAGGTCCACGCCCATGTCCGAAAGCCGTTGCAGCACGCACAGGCTGGCGTCGGCATCGCGCATGGCGGTGGTTTCGGTGATTTCCAGGGTCAGGCTGTTGGGCGAAAGGTTGTTGCGCTGCAACGCTGCGGCAACGCTATCCACCAACCCGGCATGGCAGAACTGGATGGCCGAGAGGTTCACCGCGATGCGCCAGTCGCTGTAGCCCTGGTCGACCCACTCGCGCATCTGCCGGCAGGCCTCCTCCAGCACCCATTCGCCGATGGGAATGATCAGCCCGGTCTTCTCCGCGAGGACAATGAAGCGATCCGGCAGGAGCAAGCCCATGCTCGGGTGATCCCAGCGCAACAAGGCTTCTGCACCGATCGGATGACGGCCGATGGCGTCGTACTTTGGCTGGTAGAACAGACGGAACTGCTTTTCTTCCACCGCAGTGCGCAGGTCCTGCAGCAGTTGCAGTTGCAGGCGCGCGTTGCTGTTCATCGACACGTCGAAGAAGCTGTAGGCGTTCTTGCCGCTGCTCTTGGCGTGGTACATGGCAGCGTCGGCGTTGCGCAGCAGCTCGTGCTGATCGGTGCCATTGCCGGGATAAAGGACGATGCCGATGCTCGCCGAGATCTGCAGGTTCTGCTCGGCGACGCGGAAGGCACGGGACACCAGGTTGACCTGTTTGGCGGCGACGTTGACCGCGTCGTCCGGGTCTTCCAGTTCCACCAGCAGGACGAACTCGTCGCCGCCGATGCGCGCCAGGGTGTCCTGGCTGTGCAGGTGGCCGCGCAGGCGCACCGCCACTTCCTTGAGCAACTGGTCGCCGGTGTGGTGGCCAAAGGCGTCGTTGACCGGCTTGAAGCCGTCCAGGTCGATGAACATCAGCGCGAACTGGCCGCCATGCTCGGCCACCTTGTTCATCGCCTGGTCGATGCGGTCAGCCAGCAGGGTACGGTTGGGCAGCCCGGTCAGGGTGTCGTGCAGGGCCAGTTGAGTCAATTCCTGGTTGGCCAGGGTCAGCGAGCGCGCCAGCTCCGCAGTGCGGGCTTCCAGGCGGGCGTCGAGGACCGACGTCAGCAGCGCCACCGCAAGCACCGCCAGGGTGGTGATCAGCACCAGGTAGTCGAGGCCGTCACCGTTGAAACCGCCTTCGAAGGCACCGCAGTAGCTGCCTTCGGGGAAGTTCGCCGCAGCCATGCCGGTGTAGTGCATACCGACGATGGCGATCCCCATGATCACCGCCGCACCACCGCGCACCTGGCGCACGTAGGGGGTGTTGCGGCGCAGGCGGAAGGCGATCCACAGCGCCGCCATGGAGGCACCGACGGCGATCAGCAGGGACAGGCCGAACAGCAGCGGGTCGTACTGGATGCCCGGCTGCATGCGCATCGCCGCCATGCCGGTGTAGTGCATGCAGGCGATGCCCGCGCCCATGATGCCGGCGCCGAGCAGAAGCATGCGCAACGGCAGGCTGCGCTGGCTGACCAGCCACAAGGCAAAGCCCGAGGACAGCACGGCAATGATCAGCGACAGCAGGGTCAAGGTGACGTCGTAGCCCAACTGGATTGGCAGGCTGAAGGCGAGCATGCCGATGAAGTGCATCGACCACACGCCCATGCCCATGGCCATCGCGCCACCGGCCATCCACAGGTACACCGAACGGCCCTTGGCCGTGGCCAGGCGGCCGGTGAGATCGAGGGCGGTATAGGACGCAAGGATCGCCACGCACAGGGAGATCACGACCAGGGAGGGGGAATAACTGCCGATCAGCATGAAGGGATCCACGGATGGTACGGCGACGGCAATGTGCCAGCGCAAAATCCGATGATTGTACTCAAGCTTTCAGGAAACGCACGGAGTTTCCGTGGTGGGCGGATGAACTGATGGTCGGGGATGGGCTGCCCGGTACCTTGTGGCAGCGAGCGTGCTCGCGAACGGGCGCGAAGCGGCCGTAAACCTGAGTCCCGAATGCATCTGGCACACCGTGCAGACAGGATTTGGGGCCGCTATGCGGCCCTTCGCGACGGTTCGGCGCTCCGACAAGCTCGCTGCCACAGGAATTCAGCGGTGCCAGCAAGAACCGTGGATGAGGCCCGAAAGCCTTGTTACTCCTCGGCCGACACCATATTCCCGTCCCAGCCGCCACCCAGCGCTGCGATCAGTTGCACACTGGCCACCAGCCGCCCCTGCAGCAGGGTCAGCACGCTGCGCTCGTTGCTCAGCGCCGTGGTCTGCACGTTGACCACGTCCAGGTAGCCAATCAACCCGGCCTTGTACTGGTTCTCGGTCAGGCGCAGCGATTCCCGCGCCGACTCCAGCGCCTCCTGGCGCACCTGGGACTCGTCGGCATACACCTTGAGCTGCACCAGGTAGTTCTCCACCTCGCGGAAACCATCCAGCACCGTCTGCCGGTACTGCGCCACGGTCTGGTCGTACACCGCCTCGGTGCGGTCAACCTCGGCCGAGCGCTTGCCGGCATCGAACAGGGTCATGGCCAGGCTCGGCCCCACCGACCAGAAGCGGTTCGGCAGGCTGATCCAGTTGCTGAAGCTGCTACTGCTGTAGCCGCCGCTCATGCTCAGGCTCAGATCGGGGAAGTACGCGGCACGGGCCACGCCGATATTGGCATTGGCCGCCATCACCTTGCGCTCCGCCGAAGCGATGTCGGGACGGCGCTCCAGCAACTGCGACGGCAAGGACAACGGGATCTGCGGCAACGCCGGAATGTCGTCGCTGGCCGCCAGGGAGAACTCCGCCGGCAGCTTGCCCAGCAGCACGGCAATGGCGTTCTCGTACTGGGCGCGCTGCCAGACCAGATCCACCAGGTCCGCCTCGGTGCTCTTGAGCTGGGTCTGCGCCTGGGCCACCGCGTCCTTGCCGGAAACCCCGGCCTGGTACTGGTTCCGGGTCATCTTCAGCGAGCGCTGGTAGGCCGCCAGGGTCTTCTCCAGCAAGCGCTTCTGCTCGTCGATCACCCGCAGTTGCAAGTAGTTCTGCACCAGCTCCGATTGCTGGCTCAGGCGGATCGAGGCCATGTCGGCAAAGCTCGCCTCGGCGCTGGCTTCGTTGGCATTCAGGCCTTCGCGCAGCTTGCCCCAGAGGTCGATTTCCCAGCTCACCCCGAGCTGGGTGCTGTAGGTGTCGCGGATACCGCTGCTGTTGTTGCTCAGGCTGGAACTGCTGCTGCCGGTGCCCTGGCTCGAACGGTTCTTGCTCGCGCTAAGGTCCAGACTGGGGAACAGTGACGCCCGCGAACTACGCACCAAGGCTTGCGCTTGACGGTACTGGGCCTCGTATTGGCGTACGGTCTGGTTACCGGCATTGAGCTGTTCGACCAGCGAATTCAAGCGGGCATCGCCATACAGCTCCCACCAGGCACCACGGGCCAGAGCGTCGGACGGGGTGGCCTGGGTCCAGCCCTCGGCGTGCTTGAACGGCACCTCGGCGTGCATGTCGGGCCGCTGGTAATCCGGGCTCAAGGTACAGGCGCTGAGCATGGCCGTGCACAGGCTGGCGGCCAGCAGGCGCGAACCACGCGCCCCCAGCAGGCGCATCAGCGACGGATCGGAAAGAAGCAGACGTTGGCTCATAGCGGGGTTTCCAGGGCAGCATCGGTACGCACGCCGCGCCAGCGGTTGAAGCGATGGCGCAGGCGGTCGAGATAGAGGTAGACCACCGGGGTGGTGTAGAGCGTGAGCACCTGGCTGAAGACCAGGCCACCAATGATGGTCAAGCCCAGCGGCCGGCGCATTTCCGAGCCTTCGGCGCTGCTCAGCAGTAACGGCAAGGCGCCGAGGATGGCCGCCAGGGTGGTCATCAGGATTGGCCGCAGGCGCAGCAGGCAGGCGCGGCGAATCGACTCTTCCGGGTCCAGGCCTTCATGGCGCTCCAGTTGCAAGGCCAGATCGATCATCAGAATGGCGTTCTTCTTCACCACGCCGATCAGCAGGAACAGGCCCAGCAGCGAGATCAGGCTGAACTCGCCGCCGGTGGCGTACAGGGTCAGCAAGGCCCCTACCCCGGCCGACGGCAGCGTCGACAGGATGGTCAGCGGGTGGATGTAGCTTTCATAGAGGATGCCCAGCACCAGGTACACCAGGACCAGGGCGCCGAGGATCATCAGCGGCTGCCCTTGCTGGGTCTTGACGAAGGCGTTGGCGGTGCCGCCGAGCTTGGCGATCACTTCTTCCGGCAGACCGACCGCGGCCACTGCCTTCTCCACCGCCGCCAGGGCCTGGTCCGGGCTATGGCCCTCGGCGATATCGAAGGAGATATCGTCGGCAGCGAACTGGCCTTCGTGACTGACCCGGTCGTCGGCCAGGGTGTTCTCGTAGTGGGCGATGGTCGCCAGCGGCACCCGCGCGCCATCGGCGGTGATCACCTGCACCTGCTCCAGAGTGCTCGGGTCCTGGGCGTATTTCGGGTTGATCTCCATCACCACCTGGTACTGGTTGAGGCTGTCGTAGATGGTCGAGATCTGCCGCTGGCTGTAGGCGTTGTTGAGCACCGCGGTGATCATGCTCATGTCGATGCCCAGACGCTTGGCCTGGTCGCGATCGACCACCAGGGTCACCTGCTGGGTGCCGCCGCCGTCGCGGGCGTCGATGGCGGTCAGCTCCGGCAGCGCGCGCAAGGCTGCGACCACCTTCGGGTACCAGGTGCGCAAGGCGTTGAGGTCGCCGCTCTGCAGGGTATAGAGATACTGCGAGGTAGTCTGGTCGCGGCCACCGCCGCCCAGTTGCAAGTCCTGGTCGGCCTGGAGGAACAGGCGCCCACCCGGGACCAGCGGCATGTTCTTGCGCAGGCGCTCGATCACCGCCTGGGCGTCGAGCTTGCGCTCCTTGATCGGCTTCAGGCGCACCAGGACCATGGCGTTGTTGGTGCCGCTGTTGCCGCCGATGAAACCGGCCACGCTCTGCACCGCCGGGTCGGCGAGCAAGGCTCGACGGTAGATCTCCATCTTCGGTTGCATGACGGTGAACGACAGACCGTCGTCGCCGCGCACGAAGCCCATCAACTGGCCGGTGTCCTGCTGCGGCATCAGGGTCTTGGGCACTACCACGTACAGGGCGATGTTGACGCCGACGGCGACGAACAGGCTGAGCAGGGTCAGGCGCCGATGACGCAGAGCCCAGCCGAGGCTGCGGTCGTAGCCGGCGACCATGCGCTGATGGACCTTGTCGCTCCAGCGTTGCAGGCGGGTCTGTCCGGCGTCTGCGGAATGGGGCTTGAGCCAGCGCGAGCAGAGCATCGGGGTCAGGGTCAGGGACACCAGCAGGGAGACGATGATCGCCGCCGCCAGGGTGATGGAGAACTCGCGGAACAGCGCGTTGACGATACCGCCCATGAACAGGATGGAAACGAACACCGCCACCAGCGAGACGTTCATCGACAACAGGGTGAAACCCACTTCCTTGGCCCCGAGGTAGGCCGCACGCATTGGCGGCTGGCCGTCTTCGATATGCCGGGAGATGTTCTCCAGGACCACGATGGCGTCGTCCACCACCAGGCCGGTGGCGAGGATCAGTGCCATCAGCGACAGGTTGTTGAGGGAGAAGCCGCACAGGTACATCACGGCGAAGGTCCCCACCAGCGACACCGGAACCGCCAGGGTCGGGATCAGCGAAGCGCGCAGGTTGCCGAGGAACAGGTAGACCACCAGCACCACCAGCACCACGGCGATCAGCAGGGTGTGCTCGGCCTCCTTGAGGGTCGCCTTGATCACCGGCGAACGGTCCATGGCGATATTCAGCGTGACGCTGGACGGTAGCAAGGATTGCAGGGCCGGCAGCTCGGCCTTGATCTGCTCGACGGTCTCGATGATGTTGGCCCCGGTCTGCCGGTTGATCACCAGCAGCACCGCCTCCTGGTCGTTGAAGAAGCCACTGTTGTAGCGGTTCTCCACGCCGTCGGTGACCTTGGCCACATCGCTCAGACGCAGCACCGAGCCGTCCTGGTAGCGGATCACCAGCGGTTCGTAGTCCTTGGCCTTTTCCAGCTGGTCGTTGGCCCGCACCTGCCAGTTGCGCGCGTCATCCTCGACGAAGCCCATGGGCCGGCGCTGGTTGGCCGCGGCCACGCTGGCACGCACGTCGTCCAGGGCCAGGCCGTACTGGGCAAGCATCTTCGGTTGCAGCTCGATGCGCACCGCCGGCAGCGAACTGCCGCCGATCTGCACCTCACCGACACCATTCACCTGGGACAGGCTCTGGGACAGGATGGTCGAGGCCAGGTCATAGAGCTGCCCCTTCTGCAACACCTCGGAGGTCAGCGACAGGACCATGATCGGCGCCTGCGACGGGTTGATCTTCTTGTAGGTCGGCATGCTCTTCATGCCGCTGGGCAGCAGGTTGCGCGCAGCGTTGATGGCCGCCTGCACTTCCCGCGCGGCGCCGTCGATGTCGCGATCGAGGTCAAAGCCGAGGATCACCCGCGTCGAGCCCTGGCTGGAGCTGCTGGTCAGCGTGGTGACACCGGCGATGGTACCCAGCTTGCGCTCCAAGGGCGTTGCCACCGTGGCCGCCATCACCTCGGGGCTGGCCCCGGGCAGGCTGGCCGAGACCACGATTACCGGGAAGTCCATCTTCGGCAGCGGCGCCACCGGCAACAGGCCGAAGCTCACCCCTCCAAGCAGCATGATCGCCAGGCTCAGGAGCATGGTCGCCACCGGGCGACGGATAAAGGGAGCGGAAAGGTTCACGACGCACTCCCCGTCAGCAGGCGGACGTCGCTCATGCGTGCTCTCCGGCGGCATCCGGCGGCGCCTTCTTGAAGCGCTGCGCGAGCCGGTCGAAGTACAGATAGATCACCGGCGTGGTGAACAGCGTCAGCACCTGGCTGACCAGCAACCCGCCAACCATCACCAGGCCCAGCGGCTGGCGCAGCTCGGCGCCGGAGCCACTGGCGAGCATCAGCGGCACGGCGCCAAACAGCGCGGCCAGGGTGGTCATCAGGATCGGCCGGAAACGCAGGAGCGCGGCCTGGTAGATCGCGGTCTGCGGGTCCAGGCCCTGGTGCCGCTCGGCCTCCAGGGCAAAGTCGATCATCATGATCGCGTTCTTCTTGACGATGCCGATCAGCAGGATGATGCCGATGATGGCGATCATGCCCAGGTCGTTGCCGCTGAGGATCAGCGCGAGCAAGGCGCCCACCGCCGCCGACGGCAGGGTCGAAAGGATGGTCACCGGGTGGATGTAGCTCTCATAGAGCACGCCCAGCACGATATACATGGTCACCACCGCGGCGAGGATCAGCAGCAGCGTACTGGACAGCGAGGCCTGGAAGGCTTCGGCCGCGCCCTGGAAGCGGGTCTGCACGCCGATCGGCATGCCGATGTCCTTCTGCACCTGCTCGATCAGTTGCACGCCCTCGCCCAGGGACACGCCCTCGGCCAGGTTGAACGACATCATCACCGCCGGGAACTGGCCGATATGGGCAATGGCCAGTTGTGCCTGGCGCTCCTCGACCTTGGCCAGGGCCGACAGGCGTACCTGGCTGCCGGCGGTGGTCTTGACGTAGATGCCATCCAGCGCCTTGGGCCCGAGGGTCGACGCGGCTTCCGCCTGCAGCACCACGCGGTACTGGCTGGCCTGGGTATAGATGGTGGAGATCTGCCGCTGGCCGAAGGCGTCGTACAGGGCGTTGGTGATTTCCGTGACTGTCACGCCAAGGCGGCTGGCGGCGTCGCGGTCGATCACCAGGTAGACCTGCAGGCCCTTGTCCTGCAGGTCGCTGGCGACGTCGGTGAGCTGCGGGTACTGGTGCAGGGTCTGCACCAGCTTGTCGCTCCAGGTGGCGAGCATCTCGGCATCCGGCGACGACAGGCTGAACTGGTACTGGGTGCGGCTGACGCGGTCCTCGATGCTCAGGTCCTGTACCGGCTGCATGAACAGGCGGATGCCGCTGAGGCGGTCAACCTTCGGTTGCAGACGGGCGATCACCTGGGCGGCGGTCAGGTCACGCTCGCCATGGGGCTTGAGGTTGATCAGCAGGCGGCCGCTGTTGAGCGTGGCGTTGTCGCCGTCGACGCCGATGTAAGAGGACAGGCTCTCCACCGCCGGGTCTTCGAGGATCAGCGCCGCCAGTTCCTGCTGGCGCTGGCTCATGGCGGTAAAGGAAATCGACTGGGGCGCCTCGGAAATGCCCTGGATCACCCCGGTGTCCTGCACCGGGAAGAAGCCCTTGGGCACGGCGATATACAGCAGCACGGTCAGGCCGAGGGTGGCCACCGCCACCAGCAGGGTCAGCGGCTGGTGACGCAGCACCCATTGCAGGCTGCGGCCATAGTGTTCGATCAGCCAGTCGATCCAGGCGCCGCTGGCACGGTAGAAGCGACCCTGCTCTTCCGGTTTCGGCTCACGCTTGAGCAAACGCGCGCACATCATCGGCGTGAGGGTCAGGGAGACCACCAGGGAAATCAGGATCGCCACCGCCAGGGTGATGGCGAATTCGCGGAACAACCGCCCTACCACGTCGGCCATGAACAGCAGCGGAATCAGCACGGCGATCAGCGAGAAGGTCAGCGAGACCAGGGTGAAGCCGATCTGCCGCGCGCCCTTGAGCGCTGCCTGGAATGGCGTCTCGCCCTCCTCGATATGACGGGCGATGTTCTCCAGCATGACGATGGCGTCGTCCACCACGAAGCCGGTGGCGATGGTCAGCGCCATGAGAGTCAGGTTGTTGATGGAGAAGCCGGCCAGGTACATGACGCCGAAGGTGCCGATCAGCGACAGCGGCACGGCGATGGACGGGATCAAGGTGGCGCTGATCCGACGCAGGAACAGGAAGGTGACCATGACCACGAGAGCGATGGCGAACAGCAGCTCGTGCTGCACGTCGCGCACCGAAGCGCGGATGGTCTGGGTGCGGTCGGTGAGCACCACCACGTCGAGGCCGGCTGGCAGGTTGTCGGTGATCTCCGGGAGCATGCTCTTGATCCGGTCGACCACCTCGATGACGTTGGCCCCCGGCTGGCGCTGGATATTCAGCAGCACCGCCTGGTTCTGGTTGGCCCAGGCCGCCAGGCGCTCGTTCTCGGCACCGTCGACGATCTCGGCGACATCCTTCAGGCGCAGCGGCGCGCCATTGTTGTAGGCGAGGATAAGATTGGCGTATTCCTCGGGGGAACGCAGCTGGTCGTTGGCGTCGAGCATCGACACCCGCGTCGGGCCGTCGAAGTTACCCTTGGGCTGGTTGACATTGGACGCACCGATCAGGGTACGCACGTCGGCCAGATTGAGACCGTTGGCCGCCAGTGCCTCGGGATTGACCTTGATCCGCACGGCCTGGCGCTGGCCGCCGGCGATACTGACCATGCCCACGCCGCTGATCTGGGCGATCTTCTGCGCCATGCGCGTATCGACCAGGTCGTTGAGCTTGGGCAGCGGCATGGTCTTCGAAGAAATCGCCAGGGTCAGCACCGGGGTGTCCGCCGGGTTGACCTTGTTGTACACCGGCGGCGCCGGCAGGTCGCTGGGCAGCAGGTTGCTGGCGGCGTTGATCGCCGCCTGCACCTGTTGCTCGGCAACGTCCATGTTCATTTCCAGGCTGAAGCGCAGGGTCAGCACCGAGGCGCCGCCGGAGCTGGTGGAAGCCATCTGCTCAAGGCCCGGCATCTGCCCGAACTGGCGTTCCAGCGGCGCGGTCACGGCGCTGGTCATCACCTGCGGGCTGGCGCCGGGGTACAGGGTCATGACCCGGATGGTCGGGTAGTCGACCTGCGGCAGGGCCGCCACCGGCAGCAGCTTGTAAGCGATCAGGCCGGCCAGGACGATGGCCAGCATGGTCAGGGTGGTGGTGACCGGGCGGAGAATGAACAGGCGCGAGAGGTTCATGCGCCAGCCTTGCGTTCAGCGGCCGGGGCTTCGGAGACGGCGGGTTTGTCCTGACCCTGCAAATGCTGGCCGGGGGTGGCCGGGACCTTGGCCGGATCGTCCACCACCTCGACCGTGGTGCCATCGCGCAGGCGGTCGGTGCCTTCCAGCACCACGCGCTCGCCCTTGGCCAGGCCTTCCTTGATCACGGTGTTGTCACCATCACTGGCGCCAACCTTGAGGGTGCGGATATGCACCTTGTTCTCGGCGTCAACCACATAGACGAAGGTGCCGTTGGTGCCGAACTGGATCGCTGCCGCCGGGGCAAGGACCACATTTTTCTGCGTGTCAGCGAGCAGGCGAACGTTGACGAACTGGTTGGGGAACAGGGCTTCGTCCTTGTTCTCGAAGCGCGCCTTGAACTTCAGGGTGCCGGTGGTGGTGTCGATCTGGTTATCGATGCTGCCCAGCACGCCGCTGGCCTGCTGGCGGGTGTCGCCGCGATCCCAGGCTTCCACCGGCAGCGGCGTGCCGCTGCGGTAGCGGGCGAGCACGGTGTCGAGGTCGCTTTCCGGCAGGGTGAAAGCCACGGTGATCGGCTGGGTCTGGGTGATTACCACCAGCGCGGTGGTGTCGTTGGCCGCCACCAGGTTGCCGAGGTCGAGCTGGCGCAGGCCTAGGCGGCCGCTGATCGGCGCGCGGATCCTGGTGAAGTCAAGATTGAGCTTCGCGTCGCCCACCGCCGCCTGGTTGGTCTTGATCGTGCCTTCGTACTGGGCCACCAGCGCCGCCTGGGTGTCGAGGGTCTGTTTGGCGATGCTGTCCTCGGCATACAGGCCTTTATAGCGGGCCAGGTCGATCTGCGCGTTCTTCAGTTGCGCGAGGTTCTGCGCCAGGGTGCCTTCGGCCTGCTGAAGGGCGATCTGGTAGCTGCGCGGGTCGATCTCGGCGAGCAGGTCGCCGGCCTTGACCTGCTGGCCTTCCTTGAAGTGGATCTTGACCAGTTCCCCCGCCACCCGGCTACGCACATTGACCGTGTTGGTCGCGGTCACGGTACCGAGAGCCTTGTAGTACAGCGGGAAGTCACCCACCGTCGCCGCCGCCACGCGTACAGGCACACTGGCGGTGGATGTACCGAAGCCCGGACGCCCCGTCCCGCTCATCGCACCACGGCGGCCACCGCCATTGTGCGGCTTGGCGTCGCCCTGGGCGGCCGGGGTGGTGTGGGTCGAAGCGCTGGGCCACAGCCACCAGCACAGGCCGGCGATAACCAGCAAAATCAACAGGCTGAAGAGCCAGCGGCGGGACGAACGGGAGGAAGATTGCATCGGGTTCTCGGCCATGAGTACGCAGGAAACTTTGAAGGAGGCTGAACGATAAGTTGTTGAGAAGAATTAGCAAAGCGCCTTTACCGGCTATTTACTGATCGCTGACGTTTGCAAGCGCCTGAACTTTAATGGAAAGACATGGCAGTTGGGGCCGCTTTGCGGCCCTTCGCGAGCAAGCTCGCTCCTACAAAGGTCCTGCGCAATCCTGTAGGGCTGCGAAGCAGCCCCAAAAGGCTGAATGAAAAACGGCCTGGACTAAGCCAGGCCGTTTCAAGGTGTTGCAATCGCCGTGGGCGATTCGCCTTACTTCAGTACTGCCAGGGCAGCGTCGTAGTTCGGCTCTTCGGCAATTTCACCAACCAGTTCGCTGTGCAGGACCTTGTCGTTCTCGTCCAGCACCACGACCGCGCGGGCGGCCAGATTCTTCAGCGGACCGTCGGCGATGGCAACGCCATAGTTCTGCAGGAACTCGCCGCCACGCAGGGTCGACAGGTTCTTCACGTTGGTCAGGCCTTCTGCGCCGCAGAAGCGGGCCTGGGCGAACGGCAGGTCGGCGGAGATGCACAGCACCACGGTGTTGGCGATGTCATTGGCCTGGGCGTTGAACTTGCGCACGGAGGTGGCGCAGGTCGGAGTGTCGACGCTCGGGAAGATGTTCAGCACCTTGCGCTTGCCGGCGAAGTCTTTCAGCGACACGTCAGCCAGGCCTTCGCCGACCAGGGAGAACGCTGGAGCCTGGGCGCCGGCCTTTGGCAGTTCGCCGTTGACCTGAACCGGATTGCCTTTGAGAGTCACTTGAGCCATGAGCGGAGTCCTTATGCGGGGATTGAAAGGACCCAGAGTTAAGCACGAAAGTGCGCAGGCACCTACGGGGGAATGCAAATTGTTGAATTGCCAGACAATTATTGTGGACAATCCGCAACTTTAAAGCCGAACAATTTGCTGGCGACTGTCGCGGACCCTGTGGGAGCGGGTTCACCCGCTCCCACAGGGTTTCGCGTCAAGGCAGCAAGGAGTAGACCACCGACGAAAGCGCCACCAGGCCTACCACCGTGACGAACACGTTCGACAGCTTGCCACTGTACTTGCGCATCGCCGGCACACGGCGGATCGCGTACATCGGCATCAGGAACAGGATCGCCGCGATCACTGGCCCGCCCAGGGCTTCGATCATGCCGAGGATGCTCGGGTTGAGGGTGGCGACGATCCAGCACACCACCAGCATCAGCGCTGCGGTCACCCGGTCCAGGGTCTTGGCCTCAGGACGCTTGCCGGTCTTGAGGATGATGCCTTTCAAGCCCTCGCTGGCACCGATGTAGTGGCCGAGGAACGACTTGGCGATGGCGACGAAGGCGATCAGCGGCGCGGCGAAGGCGATGGTCGGGTTGCTGAAGTGGTTGGCCAGGTAGGACAGGATCGACAGGTTCTGCGCCTTGGCCTCGGCCAGTTGCGCAGGCGACAGGGTCAACACGCAACTGAAGACGAAGAACATCACCATAGCCACCATCAGCAGGTGCGCGCGGGCGAGGATCTGGCCGCTGCGCTGGTCGGCGTTGTCACCGTAGCGGCGCTTCTGGTCGACGGCGAAGGCCGAGATGATCGGCGAATGGTTGAAGGAGAACACCATCACCGGGATCGCCAGCCACAGGGTATGCAGGAAGGCGCCGCCGCCAGGCAGGTCGCCGGCGGTGGCGAGGATGCCGCCGTTCCAGTGCGGAACCAGGAACACCGCAAGGAAGGCCAGGGCGACGATGAACGGATAGACCAGCAGGCTCATGGCCTTGACGGTGGCCTGCTCGCCGCAGCGGACCACGCCCAGCAGGCCGAGGATCAATACGAAGGACAGCAGCGCGCGAGGCGGCGGCTGGATGTGCAACTGGTGCTCCATGAAGCTGCCGACGGTGTTGGTCAGGGCTACCGAGTAGATCAGCAGGATCGGGAAGATCGCAAGGAAGTACAGGACAGTGATCATCGCCCCGGCGCTGAGGCCGAAATGCTCTTCGACCACGTCGGTGATATCGCCATCGCCACGCCCGGAAAGAACGAAGCGGGTCAGGCCACGGTGCGCGTAGTAGGTCATCGGGAAGGCCAGCAACGCCAGGATCAGCAGCGGCCAGAAACCGCCGAGGCCGGCGTTGATCGGCAGGAACAGGGTCCCGGCGCCGATAGCGGTGCCGAACAGGCCGAGCATCCAGGTGGTGTCATGACGGTCCCAACGCGAAAGGCTCGCGGCAGGGGCGGATTCGAAGCGTTGTTCAACGCTCGGGGACTGCTCGTTCATTCCGGGTGCAACTCCACTCGCAAGACTGCAACAGCACCGGAAGTGGCTGAATAGACGCTTCAACGCACCCCGGCTATCAAAGAGGGGCGCGATTGTGCGCTGAAAGGTTGCACTTGCAAAGCCCTGTCCGAGGAATGGTTGCACCTTTGCGGTGCACCTTCAGGGTCTGAATGGAGACTTCAAAATCTGACGCGGGCCCTGTGGGAGCGGGTTCACCCGCGATTGCAACAGTGAGTCCACTGCCGTAATCGCGGGTGAACCCGCTCCCACAGGTATCGCGCTGGCCTTACTGGACGGCGGCGAACGCCTCGGCCACCTGCTGCAGGTTGTCCGGACGCAGGCCCGACATGCACACCCGACCGCTGTCGATCAGGTACACGCCAAACTCGTCACGCAGGCGACGCACCTGGGCGACACTGAACCCGGTGTAGCTGAACATGCCACGCTGGCTGAGGAAGAACGAGAAGTCCTGGCCCGGCAGCAGCACCGCCAGTGCATCCACCAGCCCCTGGCGCATGTCCAGGATACGCAGACGCATCTGCTCCACTTCCTCGGCCCACTGGGCATTCAGGCCGGCATCATTGAGCACGGTGGCCACCAGTTGCGCGCCGAACGCGGGCGGGCTGGAGTAGTTGCGGCGCACAGTGGCCTTGAGCTGGCCGAGCACGCTGGCCTGGGTCTCGGCGTCGTCGCAGACCACCGACAGGCCCCCGACCCGCTCGCCGTACAGCGAGAAGATCTTCGAGAACGAGTTGCTGACCAGGCACGGCACGCCGGCACGGGCCGCTTCGCGGATGGCGAAGGCGTCGTCCACCAGGCCGCCGCCGAAGCCTTGGTAGGCGATATCGAGGAACGGAATCAGGTTGCGTGCCTTGACCACCTCGATCACCTGCTCCCATTGGGCGTGAGTCAGGTCGACGCCGGTCGGGTTGTGGCAGCACGGGTGCAGCAGGACGATGCTGTTGGCCGCCAGGACATTCAGGCTGGCGAGCATGCCGTCGAAGTCGACGCCGCGGGTGGCCGGGTCGAAGTACGGGTAGGTGTGCACCTTGAAGCCCGCGCCTTCGAAGATTGCGCGGTGGTTGTCCCAGGTCGGATTGCTGACCCAGACCTCGGATTCAGGGAAGTAGCGCTTGAGGAAGTCGGCACCGACCTTCAGCGCGCCGGAACCACCGACGGTCTGCACGGTGGCGACGCGGCCGCCGGTCACTGCCGGGTGATCGGCGCCGAACAGCAGGTTCTGGATCGCCTGGCGGTAGCCGGCCAGGCCTTCCATCGGCAGGTACAGCGAGGCTTCGTGAGGCTTGTCGGCCAGGCGCTTTTCCGCCTCGCCCACGGCGGCCAACTGCGGTACCACGCCGGCGGCGTCGTAATACAGGCCGATGCTCAGGTTGACCTTGTTGGTACGCGGATCGGTCTTGAACGTCTCCATCAGGGACAGGATCGGGTCACCAGCATAGGCATCGACATGTTTGAACACAGCGCACAACTCCTTGGGAGAGGATCAATCGAACAAAGTGTGTCGAGGATACCCGGAGTGAAGCGCAAGGAACATGCCCCACGCGCAACCGATGTATGCGCGGGTGCACGAACTCTGACTTGCTCGCTCCCACAGGTTATCTGTCCTTCCTCCGTGTCAGGCCAGGGATTGCAACTGTTCCCACTCTTGCGCCGTCACGCTCACACCCTCCGCGTCCGACTTCGCCCGCTCCCTGAACCGCCGCTCCCCCGGCATTCGCGTCACCCCCACCGCCTCCATCTGCCGCACCAGTTCGCGGCTGCGCTCGGCAAAGCGCTCGCCCTGGGCCAGATGCGGGTCGATGACGATCAGCAATTGCCCGGTCCACGGCGTCTTCGCTCCCGGATGCTTCGACCAGTCGAACTCGAAGGAGAAATTGCCGCCGGTCAGCGCCGCCGCCAGCAGCTCTACCATCATCGACAGTGCCGAGCCCTTGTGCCCGCCAAACGGCAACAGCGCGCCGCCGTCGAGGATCGCTGCCGGATCGCAGGTCGGCTTGCCCTCACGGTCGACGCCCATGCCTTCTGGCAGCAACTGCCCCTTGCGCGCAGCGATCTGCACGTCGCCATGGGCAATCGCACTGGTGGCCATGTCGAAGACGATCGGCGCTGCGCCCGCGCACGGCGCGGCAAAGGCGATGGGGTTGGTGCCGAACAACGGCCTCTGCGCGCCCTCGGGCACCACGCAGGTCATGCTGTTGACCACGCTCAGGGCCACCAGCCCTTCATCGGCGAACGGCTCGACATCCGGCCACAACGCCGCAAAGTGATGCGAATTGTGGATCGCCAGCACCGCGATCCCGGCACTTCGCGCCTTGCTGACCAGCAGTCCGCGCGCCGCCGCCAGGGCCGGCTGGGCGAAACCGCCAGCGGCATCGACGCTGATATAGCCACTGGCCACATCGCGCACCACAGGATCGGCCCGGCCATTCACCCAGCCGCTAGCCAGGGTCGAGACATATCCCGGAATACGAAATACCCCATGGCTGTGGGCGCCATCACGCTGGGCGCTGGCGCAGTTGTGGGCCAGCACGGCGGCCACCGCCTCGCTGCAGCCATGGCGGAAGAAAATACGCTGCAGCAGGTTCGCCAGTTCGGCGAACGGAATCTGTCTGGCAGGTGCGGACATCTGGAGCTCCCTTGATTGGAATTGAAATGGGAACAGCGACAGCAATGAACGTGACTTTCCCTTTATGACAGCAAACTGTCAAATATTGACTTGATGACAGAAAACATTCATTTTCTGCTTCAAGCACCATTGCCAACGAGACCCGCCCGTGAGCCAACCGATCAAGCAACGCCTGGAAAACAGCCTGCACGACGCCTCGGCCTCAGGTCGCAAGATCGCCAGCCATATGCTCGCCCATCTCACCGACCTGCCCTTCGAGACCTCCGCAAGCCTGGCGCAGAAGATCGGCGTCAGCGAGTCCAGCGTCGGTCGTTTCTGCAGGTCCCTCGGCTACGAGCACCTGAAGGCGCTTAAGCAGGACCTCAAGGACGACCTCGGTGACGGTCCGTGGCTGGTGGGCGATCGGCTGCAAGAATTCCGCCAACAGCCCGGCGACGACGGCGAAGGCCGCAGCCTGGAACTGGAGATCGCCGCACTGGTGCGAGTTCACGAATACCGCCGTACCGCCGAATGGGATCGCGTGGCCCAGCGCCTGGCCGAGCGCCCGCGGGTGTTCGTCGCCGGATTCCAGACCGAACGCGGCATCGCCTTGGGCATGACCCACCTGCTGCAATACCTGCGCGACGGCGTGCAGACCGTGGACGGCAGCGCCGGACACTTCGGCGAGGTGCTGCTGGGCGACCCCGAGCGCTGCGCGCTGGTGGTCTTCGAAGCGCGCCGCTACTCGCGCCACGCCCTGCTCCTGTGTCGCAAGGCACGGGAAGCGGGCATCCCGGTAACACTGGTTACCGATACCTTCTGTGACTGGGCCGATGCCAATGCCGACGAGGTGTTCCGTATCCCCACCCAGTTCAACCTGTTCTGGGAGTCCACCGCGACGATGCTGTCGTGGGTACACCTGATGGTCAACGAGGTCTGCAAGAAACTCGGACCTGATGTTGAAAAACGCTTGGACGCAACTGCCGCTCTACACAACGAGTTCGTTGGCTACACGTCAACGGCAAAACAATAGACAGAGAGTGCATTTCACAGAGGTGTCAGATGAAACCAGTCATTCGTTTCGCGGGGGCTTGCGCGTTGCTGCTGGCCGGCATCACGGCGGCCCAGGCCGAAACCCTGAAGATCGCCACCGAGGGAGCCTACCCGCCGTTCAACTACGTGGACTCGGACAACGCCCTGCACGGCTTCGACGTGGATATCGCCAAGGCCCTGTGCGCGCAGATGAAGGTCGAATGCACGGTGGTGGCCCAGGACTGGGAAGGCATCATCCCGGCACTGATCGCGCGCAAGTACGACGCGGTGGTGGCGTCGATGATCGATACCGAGGAACGGCGCAAAAAGATCGCTTTCACCAACCATTACTACCGCACCCCGCTGTCGGTGGCGGTACCCAAGGACAGCGAGATCACTGACGCGCAGACCACCTTCAAGGGCTACACGGTGGGCGCACAATCGTCCTCGACCCAGGCCATCTATGCCGAGGACGTGTACGGCAAGGCCGGCGCCGACGTGAAGCTCTACCCGACCCTCGACGAAGCCAACGCCGACCTCGCTGCCGGGCGACTGGACGGGGTGATCGCCGACAAGTTCCCGTTGCTGGAATGGCTGAAGAAGAGCGGCAACGAGTGTTGCAAGGCGCTGGGTGATGTCGAGGGCACGAGGGCGGATGCGGCGATCGCGGTGCGCAAGGACGACGAGGCGCTGCGCGAGCGCTTGAACAAGGCGCTGGATGCCATCGTGGCGGACGGGACTTACCAGAAGATCGCCGGCAAGTACTTCGACTTCGACATCTATAACTGATCGCGGCGTCGCCTTCACAGGCCTCATCGCAGGCAACGCCCGATCCCACAAGAACGGTGTGCATCGCGAATCCTGTGGGAGCGGGCGTTGCCCGCGATGAGGCCTGTGAAGGCACCAGAACAACAACAGCCAGCCCGGAGACTCCAGGCATGCTCGACCACCTCTCCCTGCTCTCCTTCGCCAGCGGCGGCTGGGGCCAGGCGCTGCTCGCCGGGGCCCTGGTGACCCTGGCGCTGGCCCTGGCCTGCCTGCCCATCGGCCTGCCCCTGGGCCTGGTCGTGGCCCTCGCTGCACGCTCGAACAAACGCCTGCCACGGGCCTGGTCCACGCTGTTCTCCACGGTGTTCCGCGGCCTGCCCGAACTGCTCACCCTGCTGATCATCTACTACGGCTGCCAGATCGCCGCGCAGAAGATCCTCGCGGCCCTCGGTTACCCGGGCGAAGTCCTGATCAACACTTTCCTCGCCGCCATGGTCGCCTTCAGCCTGGTGTTCGCCGCCTTCTCCAGCGAAATCTGGCTGGCCGCCTTCAAGACTGTGCCCAAGGGCCAGTACGAAGCCTGCGCCGCCCTCGGCCTGCGCCCGCGCACGGCCTTCGCCACGGTGATCTTCCCGCAATTGCTGCGCATCGCCCTGCCCGGCCTGTCCAACAACTGGCTGTCACTGCTCAAGGACACCTCGCTGGTCTCGACCATCTCTCTGGTCGACCTGATGCGCCAGACCAACCTGGCGGTCAGCGTGACCAAGGAGCCGATGCTGTTCTACGGCGTCGCCTGTCTCTGCTACCTGCTGTTCTCGGCGCTCTCGGGACGGGTGTTCCAGGCCATCGAGCGGCACTACAGCCGTCACCTGCGGAGCGCGCGGACATGACCTTCGACGACCTGATCGGCCTGGTGTTGAACCCCGAACTGCTGGAGCGCTATGGCCCACGCTTCCTCGACGGCCTGCTGGTCACGGCGAAGCTGGTGGCGATCTCCTTCACCCTTGGCGCCGTGCTCGGTCTGCTCCTGGCCCTGGCGCGGATGTCTCGCAGCCGCATCCTGCAGCGCCTGAGCGCCAGCTACATCTATTTCTTCCGCGGCTCGCCGCTGCTGGCGCAACTGTTCCTGCTGTATTACGGCCTCGGCTCGCTCAAGGCCTTCTGGCAGGACGTCGGCCTGTGGTGGTTCTTCCGCGACGCTTGGTACTGCACCCTGCTCGCCTTCACCCTGAACACTGCGGCCTACCAGGCGGAGATCTTCCGAGGCAGCCTGCTGGCAGTGGCACCGGGTCAATACGAGGCGGCCGATGCCCTGGGCCTGAAACGCTCGACCACCTTCTTCAAGGTGATCCTGCCGCAGTCGCTGGTGGTGGCCATCGGTCCGCTGGGCAACGAACTGATCCTGATGATCAAGGCCAGCGCCATCGCCTCGCTGGTAACCATCTACGATCTGATGGGGGTGACCAAGCTGGCCTTCTCCCGCAGCTTCGACTTCCAGATCTATCTCTGGGCCGCCGTGCTTTACCTGCTGATCGTGGAAAGCGTGCGCCGTGCCCTGAAACGCATCGAGGCCCGCCTGGGCCGCCACCTGCGCTGAACCCTTGCCGTAGAGGAACCATTTACATGCATTGCGACACCCTCATTCTCGGCGCCGGCATCGTCGGCGTCAGCAGCGCGCTGCACCTGCAGGCGCGCGGCCGCAAGGTCATCCTGATCGATCGCGACGAGCCCGGCAGCGGCACCAGCCACGGCAATGCCGGGCTGATCGAGCGCTCCAGCGTGATCCCCTACGCTTTCCCCCGCGAACTGAAGAAGCTCGCCCGCTACAGCCTCAACCGCCAGTCCGACGTGCGTTTCAGTTGGCGCTACCTGCCCAGGATCGCGCCCTGGCTGCTGAGCTACTGGAGCAACTCCGCGCCGGTGCCGCTGGCCGAGGCGACCAGCGCCATGCTGCCGCTGGTGCAGCGCTGCGTGGAAGAGCATGACGTACTGGTCGAGGCCGCCGGTGCCCAGGCGCTGATCAAGTCCAATGGCTGGATCGAGGTGTACCGCGACGATGTGGCCTTCGCCGCAGCCAAGGCCGACGCCGACGCCGTGCGCCGCTACGGGCTGGCCTTCGACATCCTCGACCGCCAGCAACTGCACGCCCGCGAAGGCGACCTCGGGCAGAGCGTGGTCGGCGGCATCCACTGGCTCGATCCGAAGACCGTGAGCAACCCCGGCGCCTTGGTGCGTGCCTACGCGGCCCTGTTCGTCCAGCGCGGCGGACAGTTCATCCATGGTGACGCGCGCAGCCTGCGCCAGATCGCCGGTGAGTGGCAGGTGGACAGTCGTCGCGGCCCCATCACTGCCAAGGAAGCGGTGATCGCCCTCGGTCCGCAGGCTGCGGAGCTGTTCAAGCCGCTGGGCTACCGCATTGCGCTGGAGATCAAGCGCGGCTACCACATGCACTTCCAGGCCCGTCCCGGGACGCAGTTGCAGCATTCGCTGTGCGACGTCCAGGCCGGCTTCGTGCTGGCGCCGATGGACCAGGGCATCCGCCTGACCACCGGCATCGAGTTCGCCGCCAGCGGCGACCCGGCCAACGAGATCCAGTTGCAACGCTGCGAAGCCGTGGCGCGCACGCTGTTCCCCCTCGGTGAACGCATCGACAAGGCGCCCTGGCTGGGCCGCCGGCCGTGCCTGCCGGACATGCGGCCGGTGATCGGGCCGGCCAGTCGGCATCCGGGGCTGTGGTTCAACTTCGGGCACGCCCACCATGGCCTGACCCTGGGGCCGGTGAGCGGGCGGCTGTTGGCGGAGATGATGACGGGCGAGGCCACCTTTACCGATCCTGCCCCCTACAGCGCCGAGCGCTTTCGCTGAAACAATGAAGAAGGGCCGACGCTGTTGAGGCGTCGGCCCTATTCATTTTTCAGTCATCCAATGGCTTGGGTGGCGGCAGCGGCTTCGCCGGCTTGGCCGGTTTTGCTGCTTCGCCCGGCTTGCCAGCCTTGCCCGGCTTGGCCTCGGCCACTGGCGCGGGCTCCGGAGCCGGGGTGGTGATCGCCTTCTCTTCGGGGGGCAACTGGTCTACCGCAGCAAAGATCTGCGCCATGTCCAGCTTGCCATCGTTGGCGATCGGGTGCTGGCTGCCATCCTTGCCCACCAGGGTCACCTGGGTACCGTTCTGCGCGCCGCGGCTGACCTGGCGGATCAGGGCCATGGTGGTCTGCTGTTCGAGCGCCTTGTCCTCGCGTTTGCCGACCATGCCGGCGATGCTGTAGAGCACCAGGTTGCGCTCCTTGAACCCCGCCTGGTTCGCCGGATCCTTGAGCGCCTCGTTGATCCCGCGCAACACCGGGTCGGCGGTGGTAGGCGCAATGATCACCAGCGGACGGGCCCTGCCCAGCTCCGGATCCAGGGGTTTGTCATCGGCGAACAACGGACCAGCGATGGCCAGCAGGACGGCAAGGGTCAGGGACCGGGCGAGCATGTGTTTCTCCTTTTTCAATCCTCGTAACAATGACTACAGACCTCCGGGAAAGATCCGAAGGGCAGAGCCTAAACGACTGCAAGTGCCTGATGCCCGAGAACAAAGGTAACTTTCGGTGTCAGGCCAAGGAAAATTCCTACTGTTAAACAGGAGGATAGCTGATGGTTCAGAGGGTGCCGGGTTTGATCCGGCCTCATCGCGGGCAACGCCCGCTCCCACAAGGACTGCGTGCACCGCAAAACCTGTGGGAGCGGGCGTTGCCCGCGATGAGGCCCTCTAGAACAACCCCATCTGCCGATCCACCAACCCGCCGAAGTCATCCCCCACGAACGGCAGGATCGCATCCGCCACCGGCCGCAACTGCTTGTCCAGGTAATGCTGGTAATCGATGGGATTGCGCCGGTTCTCCAGCGGCTCCGGCCCGCCGGTGGTAATCACGTAGCTGATCCAGCCACCGCGGTGATACTGCCGCGGCCGTCCCAGGCTGTCGTTGTACTCATCGGCCAGGCGCGCCGCGCGGACATGCGGAGGAACGTTACGCTGATACTCGTCCAGCGGCCGGCGCAGGCGCTTGCGGTACACCAGCAGCTCGTCCAGAGCCCCCGCCAGGGTGCGCTGCACGTAGTCACGAACGAACTCGCGATAAGGCTCGCGCTGGAAGATCCGCTGGTACAGCGCTTGCTGGAACTCCCGGGCCAGCGGCGACCAGTCGGTACGCACGCTTTCCAGGCCCTTGTAGACCATCTCCTCGCTGCCATCGGCGCGCCGCACCAGGCCGGCGTAGCGTTTCTTGCTGCCCTCCTCGGCGCCGCGGATGGTCGGCATCAGGAAACGCCGGTAGTGGGTCTCGTACTGCAGTTCCAGGGCACTTTCCAGTCCGTACTCCTCGCGCAGGTGCTCGCGCCACCACTGATTGACCCCGGCCACCAGCTCACGGCCGATGCGGTCGGCCTCATCCGTCTCATGGGCGCTTTTGAGCCAGACGAAGGTGGAATCGGTGTCGCCGTAGATCACCGTATAACCCCGGGCCTCGATCAACCGACGGGTGCGCTGCATGATCTCGTGCCCGCGCAGGGTGATGGACGAAGCCAGACGCGGATCGAAGAAACGGCAGCCGCTGGAGCCGAGCACGCCGTAGAAGGCGTTCATGATGATCTTCAGCGCCTGGGACAACGGCGCGTTGCCGTCGCGCTTGGCCGCCTCGCGGTTCTGCCAGACCCGCTCGACGATGGCCGGCAGGCAGTGCCGGGTCCGCGAGAACCGCGCCTCGCGAAAGCCCGGTACCGAGTGCACGTCGTCCGGCTCGCGCAGGCCTTCGACCAGGCCTACCGGGTCGATCAGGAAGGAACGGATGATCGACGGGTACAGGCTCTTGTAGTCCAGCACCAGCACCGACTCGTACAGCCCCGGCCGAGAATCCATGACGAAGCCGCCAGGACTGGCCTCGCCTTCACGGCCACCAAGGTTCGGTGCGACGAAGCCCAGGCGGTGCATCGCCGGAATATATAAATGACAGAAAGCCGCCACCGACCCGCCGCTGCGGTCCGCCGGCAAGCCGGTGACCGTGGCCCGTTCCAGAAGGAAGTCCATCAGCCGGGTCTGGGCGAAGATCCGTGTCACCAGCTCGCAGTCCTTGAGGTTGTAGCGGGCCAGCGCCGGGCGGTCCTCGGCGAACATGCGGTTGATCTCGTCCATGCGTTGGTACGGCGTGTCGATCGCCTTGCCCTCGCCGAGCAGAGTCTGGGCCACGTACTCCAGGCTGAAGGAAGGAAAACTCCAGGTTGCCGAGCGCAGCGCCTCGATACCGTCGATGATCAGGCGCCCGGCGGCAGCGGCGAAGAAATGCGTGCGGCTGCCATGCTCGCGCCATTCCATGGGCTGGGTGTCGCGCCCCAGCAGCAGCGGTACATTCAGACGCTGGCTGTGTTCGTGGAGGACGCGCAGGTCGAACTGCACCAGATTCCAGCCGATGATCGCATCCGGGTCGTGCTCGGCCAGCCAGGCGTTGAGGCGCTGCAGCAACTCGGCGCGGCTGGCGCACCACGCCAGGTCGAAGTCGATGCCAGTGCTGTCGCCGTTGGCCGGGCCGAGCATGAACACCTGACGCTGGCCGCAGCCTTCCAGGGCGATGGAATACAGCTCGCCGCGCTCGCTGGTCTCGATATCCAGCGAGACCAGCTTCAGCCGCGGGCGATAGTCGTTGGCCGGTTTCAGCTGGGCTTCGACGCACACCCCGTCCGCGTCCGTCTGCCCGTCAAAAGCCACCGGCGCGGTGATGAAGCGCTCCATCAGGTAGCGTTCCGGCGGACGGATATCGGCCTCCAGCACCTCGATGCCGGCGCCGCGCAGGCGCTTGTCCAGCTGGATCAGCTGTCGCTGCTGTCGGCAATACAGGCCGAATACCGGCTCATGCTGAAAATCCTGCAGCGCCAGAGGACGCAGCTCGACATAACGCTCGCCACGCAGCAGGTCGCGGACCCGCGCCTCGAAGCGCGCCGGAATGAAGGCCACCGAGGTCTGGGCCGGCAGGCGCACCCGACGCGGGCCGGCATCGCTGGCCAGCCAGAACTCCACCTCGGTGCCCTGGGGCGTATCCCGCCAGTGACGGGTCAGGACGAAGCCCTGCTGTAGCTGCACCGCGCGTTCCTCGTCGTGGCCGGCAAAAGGGTACGGATTCTACCCGAGCGCCCCGGCCGGCGCGCGGCTTTAGGCGCGACGGGTTTCGGCGCGGCGGGCATCCGGCTAGAATGCGTCCCCATGGAGATCCTTCACTCACTATGGACAGTGCCCGAGACCATGAATTGCGCTTCAGCCCTATCCCGTCCACCCGCCGACGGGCACAAGGATCTACACCGTGCGTTCTGATCGTTCCCTGCTCTGCCTGTTGTGGTTGCTGCCACTGATGGCGACAGCCGCCGACCCCGTGGTCATCGATCCCCATGCCGACCTTCTCTACCGCCAGGCCCTGCCCCTGCTGGAAAAGGCCGAGGCCCAGGGCAACGCCCTGCCCGTCAACGCGGCCCCCAACGACCAGGATCTGATCCGCAAGGTCCAGGCCCTCGACCAGACCCTGCAACCGGCGGTGGCCCTGCTGCAACGCGCGGCGCTGCTGCACCACCCGGTGGCCGAATACCGCCTGGCCCTGCACTACATCACCGACCTGCCGACCGACCAGATCGCCGTCGAGGCCTGTCCGCTGCTGCACTCCAGCCTGGCCCAGGGATTCGCCCCGGCGGCGCTTGAGGTGGGCAACTGGTGCCCGGACCTGCGCGACAATGCCGAGTACCGCCAGGCCCTGGAACAGGTGTCGACGCGCAACTCCCTGTATGCCAGCTACTACCCGCAACCGGCGGTACGCCTGCTTTGCCTGCGCGAACGCCCACAAGGCCTGGCCTTGCAGTGGGGCCGCCAGCGCGACTTCCAGGCCGAAGTCTATCGTCTGCTGGCCGGGCTGGATCCGGTGCAGCGCAGCACGTACCTGAAGAAGGCGGTGGAGATCAACGACTGCCAGGTGGTGCAGCGGCAGGTGGTCAGCCACCCGTAAAGATTCGCAGGGCTTGTGAGCCGGCTTGCCTGCTCCTGCGCATGCACTCATAGAGCAAGATTGTTCAAGGCACTCTTCCAACGCTCTGGCATGCTGGGTAACCGTCCCTCACCACGCTGTCACCCATGTCCGCATCACTCTCCCGAACTGCTTATCTCCAGGGCTCCATCGCCTGCATCCCGCTGTCCCTGGCCGTCGCGCCCTGGGGCTTGCTGGCCGGTTCGATGGCCATCGAAGCCAACCTCACACCCCTCGAAGGCCAGGGCCTGTCGGCGATCGTCTTCGCCGGCGCCGCGCAACTGGTAGCCATCGGCATGCTCAAAGGCGGCGCCAACCTGTTCTCGATCCTGCTCACCACCCTGCTGCTGACCTCCCAGCACCTGCTCTACGGCCTGTCGATGCGCCCCGTGCTGTCTGAACTGCCGGCCCGCTGGCGCCTGACCCTGGGCTTTCTGATGACCGACGAATTCTTCGCTCTGGTCAGCCAGTACGATCGCAGCCAGTTCAACCGTTGGTACGCCTTCGGCGTCGGCTTTACCTTCTACCTGGCGTGGAACCTGTTCACCCTGGCCGGCATCGTCCTCGGCCAGAATATCCCGCACCTGGACAAACTGGGCCTGGATTTCTCCATCGCCGCCACCTTCGTCGCCCTGATCGCACCCACCGTGCGCAACCTGCCGACCGTGGTCTGCGTGGCCGTGGCACTGTTCTGCTCGGTGCTGTTCAGCTACTGGAAATGGGAAACCGCGCTGGTTGCCGCCGGCCTGCTGGGCATGGGCGCCGGCTTCATCTGCCAGAAACTCTGGGGGGCCCGCTGATGGTCTTCGTGCTGATCTTCGCCATGGGCCTGCTGGTCTTCCTCAACCGCTACGCCTTCCTCGAGCCGCGCCTGCCGCTGCGCCTGAGCTCCAATGCCCGGCAGTTCCTCGGCTTCGCCGTGCCGGGCATGCTCACCGCGATCTGCGGGCCGATCGTGTTCCTCCCCGAGCACCAGTTGAACCTGAGCCCGGCCAACCCCTACCTGCTGGGTTCGCTGTTGGCCGTGGTGCTGGTACTCTGGACGCGCAATGTCCTGCTCAGCATGCTGCTGAGCATGGGCTTCTTCTTCGCCTATCGCTGGTGGCT
The DNA here is from genome assembly GCF_059379395.1 of Pseudomonas sp. Con_6. NCBI lineage: Bacteria > Pseudomonadati > Pseudomonadota > Gammaproteobacteria > Pseudomonadales > Pseudomonadaceae > Pseudomonas > Pseudomonas sp. Con_6. The sequence goes on from NZ_CM182011.1 coordinate 3,992,744, forward strand.
GAACGGTTCGCCATGACACACGCTCCCCGGGAACAGACCCACTTCTGGCAGGCGCCGGCGCTGGACAACCTCGAACTGCTCCAGGCCCGCTACTTCCAGCAGCGCTTCGCGCCCCATGTGCACGAGGGCTACTCCATCGTCGCCATCGAGACCGGCGCGCAGTGTTTCTGGCACCGCGGTGCCGATCACCTGGCGCCGGTGGGCAGCGTGGTGCTGATCAACCCGGAAGAACTGCACACCGGCTCGCGCGCTCATGAAAGCGGCTGGAGCTACCGCGGCTGCTACCCGGACGTGGCGCACATGACCGACGTGCTCGACGAACTGGAACTCAACCCCGGTGGTACCCCGGGCTTCGCCAGCAGCGTGCTGCAGGACCCGGTGGTGTTCCGCGCCCTGCTCGGCCTGCACCACAGTGCGCAACAGGGAGCCAGCGCCCTGGAACAGCAATCGGCCTGGCGCGAGGCGGCCTTGCTGCTGATGCAGCGCCATGCACGGATCCGCGACCCACGCGAGCCGGGCAACGAACCCCAGGCCGTGGCCCGCGCCCGCGAACTGCTGGATGCGCGCCTGGACTGCCCGCCGTCTCTGGAAGAGCTGGCCGCGGCGGTGCACCTGTCGCCGTTCTACTTCGCCCGGGTGTTCCGCCAGGCCACCGGCCTGCCGCCTCATGCCTGGCTCAAACAACGCCGGCTGGCCCGGGCGCGGACCCTGCTGCGCCACGGCTACCTGCCGTTCAACGTGGCGGTGGACCTCGGCTTCGCCGACCAGAGCCACCTCAATCGCCAGTTCAAACAGGCCTTCGGCGTCACCCCTGGCGAGTACCGCCGCGCCTGCGCTGAAACCTCCACGGCAATCTCCGTTCGATAATCGAACACAACCCCATTTCCAACCCTCAAGCGGTCACAGTCCGCCTCCGATAGCAGTGCCAACCCGCCCGATCCGAAAAGTGGCGGGACTGACAATCGAGGAGTTCTGCCCGCATGCTTGCCGACCTGAAAATCCGCACCGGAATGTTCTGGGTGCTGTGCCTGTTCAGCCTGACCCTGCTGTTCTCCACCGTCAGCGCCTGGCGCAGCGCCGTGGGCAGCGACCAACAGATCGGCGAACTGGACCGCACCGCGCACCAGTCCGACCGGCTGAACAACGCCCTGCTGATGGCCATCCGCTCCAGCGCCAACGTGTCCTCGGGGTTCATCGAACAGCAAGGCGGTCACCTGGACAGCGCCAAGGGCCGCCTGACCCGCTCGGAAGAACTGATCGAGGCCAGCCGCGTCCTGGTCGACGAATTCGTTGCCGCAGCGGACCCGGCGATCAAGACCACGGCCCAGGACCTGCAACGCACATTCCAGGGTTATGCCGTGGCCATTGCCAGCCAGCGCCAGGCGACCCGGGACAACTCGCTGGATCACTACTTCGTGGCCAACGTGGATGCAGGCAATGCCATGGCGCGCCTGCAGGCACTGCGCCAGGACCTGGTCAAGATTCTCAGCGAGCGTGGCCAGCAGATCATGGCCGAGTCGTCGCGACGCCTGAACACTGCGCAATGGCTCAGCCTGGCCCTGCTCGTCACGACCTTGCTGCTGGCAGCACTGTGCTGGGGGTTCATTCAGCAACGCGTACTACGCCCGTTGCGTGAGGCCGGGAGGCATTTCCAGCGAATCGCCGGGGGCGACCTGAGCGAGCCGGTGCAGGTACCAGGAGGTAACGAGATCGGCCAGCTGTTCGCCGAACTGCAGCGCATGCAGCACAGCCAGCGCGACACCTTGGGCCAGATCAACGCCTGTGCCGGGCACCTGGCCGAGGCTGCCGGGCTGCTCAACAACGTGACCGAACAGAGCGCGGACAGCCTGCGCCGCCAGGACGAAGAACTGGAACAGGCAGCCACCGCCGTCACCGAGATGACCACCGCCGTGGAAGAAGTGGCGCGCAACGCAGTCTCCACCTCACAGGCCGCCGGTGAATCCAATCGTCTGGCCGAGCAGAGCCGGCGCCAGGTCAGCGACACTCTCGACGGCACCCAGGCCATGGCCGGCGAGGTCCAGGCCGGCAGCGAGCGCCTGCAACTGCTGGCGGGTGAAATCCGCGATATCGGCAAGGTGCTGGAAGTGATCCGCACCGTGTCGGAGCAGACCAACCTGCTAGCGCTCAACGCTGCCATCGAAGCAGCCCGTGCCGGCGAGGCCGGGCGTGGTTTCGCCGTGGTTGCCGACGAGGTGCGTACCCTGGCCTACCGCACCCAGCAATCGACCCAGGACATCGAGCAGATGATCGGCAGTGTGCAGCACGGCACCGAGGCGGCAGTCAGTTCCATGCACGCCAGTGCCGAACGGGCGCGGGCGGCACTGGACAGCACCCAGGCCTCGGAGCAGGTGCTGCAAGGCATCTATGCCGCCATCGGGCAGATCAACGAACGCAACCTGGTGATCGCCAGCGCCGCCGAGGAACAGGCCCAGGTGGCGCGGGAGGTGGATCGCAACCTGCTGAATATCCGTGCGCTTTCGGCAGGATCGGCGCAGGGGGCGGAGCAGACGCGGGCGCAGAGCCGGGCGTTGTCGGGATTGGCGGCGGAGTTGACGGAGCTGGTGGGGCGCTTCCGCGTCTGAGCGCGGAGCCGTACGAGGAGCTGGCTTGCCTGCTCCTAAGGCGCCCGCCGGCATGGACAATCCTCCTTAAAACCCGGAAGCTTTCCGCTTTTCCCCCGAGCCCCACCGCGAATGCCCGTCGTCACCCAGCACCACACCGCCCCCGAAGAACCCCTGCACAGCCAGCTCATGCAACTGGTGGTCGACAACTTCAGCGACCTCAGCGCCACCGCCCTGCCGCCGAGCAATCCGCTGTACAACCTCTACCAGTACGGCCTTGGCTTCGAAGTGCACCTGTACCTCCAGGCACTGGGCGGCACGCGCTTGCCGGTGGGCCTGGTGCTGGCCTGCGAGGACGAGGATCCGCAGCGCCTGGCCGGGTTCGCCTTGTACCTGCCGATCGAGGACGAACCCCAGTCCTGCGCACTGGCCTATATGGCGGTGCGCCAGGAACTGCGCCGACGCGGCATCGGCCGGGCCTTGCTCGACGACATTCACCAGCGCCATCCACGAATCGAACTGGCCTGCGGCCGGAACCGCGTGCCCTGCTTCGAAACGCTGGGCCTCAAGGTGGTCGGTGCCCGTGGCCCGCAGGTGCTGATGGCCACCGATGCCCCTGCCGGTGAGGCCGAACTGGCCGTACTGGACGTGGCGCCGATCTTCCGCACCGTGGAGATCCAGCAGATCCACAGCTACCTGCTCAAGCAGCATGGGCGCAAGGCGATGGTCGAAGCAGAGAAGAAACGCGACCGCCACCTGGATGAACTGACCCGGCATGCAGCGGCATTTGCCCGGGAGCGGGTCGGGGAGTGGCGGGTGCGGGGTGTGCATACCGTGTAGGAGCAGGCAAGCCACGCTCAATGCCCATGCCGGTATTTCTTAGCTTCAAGCGAAACGCTACCGTCCAGCGGCAACCCCGGAATTATTGAACTTCCCCCCTGGTCAATCGATCAGGTAGCCCGGCAATCCGTGCCGGGCCTCTTCGCCGGATGGGTCCGACCATGGCCAGCCTGTGGCAAGCGCTCTGCCTGAGCATCACCCTCGTATTCGTGCCCCACACCTATGCCACCGACAACCCGGTTGCCGCCAAGGCCGAGGACAAGGCCGCCGCCCTGGAACACGCGGTCGCCACTCAGAGCGCCCCGCCCCCCGCCGAAAAACTCACCCCCACCGAAGCCAAGGCCGTCGACCCCGAGGGCGCCGCCGCTCTCGACGACACCCTGACCTGCCTGTCCCGCACCATCTACTGGGAAGCCAAAGGCGCCAGCGCCGAGGACATGCAGGCGGTGGCCAACGTGGTGCTCAACCGCCTCGGCCACGACGGCTTCCCCGACACCGTCTGCGCCGTGGTCAAGCAAGGTTCGGAACGCAAGGCCTGCCAGTTCTCCTGGTGGTGCGATGGCCGCGCCGACCAGATCAAGGAGGACGAGCCCTACCTCGCCGCCAAGGAGATCGCGCGCAAGACCCTCAACCGCCAGCTCCCCGACAACACTCGCGGCGCGCTCTACTTCCACGATCGCCAGGTCACTCCCGCCTGGTCGAAAACCTTCGTGAAAACCGCGCAGACCCACAAATTTGTCTTCTACAAACCGCAAAATGGCGCCGCACGCTGACACGTCGACGGGAACCCTGACGGCGTAATGCCAGACAAAGACGACAGGCGCGGGCCAATCTGGCTACCATGCACGCTGTAATCACCCCCAATCCACCGGGGACACCGGCCGGGCCATGAGCGCGGACCCGCCGGTTTCATCGCAAGACCACGCCAGGCCATTCATTCGCCCCGTGGTGCCAGATCCAGGGAGAGTCAAATGCGCGTCCGTTCCTCCATGCTGTCGCTTGCCCTCATCTGCCTGGGCTCGCTGCTCGCCAGCCAGGCCCAGGCCAGCGAAGAAACCCAGCTGATCGACTCGATCAACGCCTACCGCAACCAGTCCCAGGCCTGCGCCAACCAGGCCTCGCTGGAACTGCCACCGCTGGCCAGCGACCCGCGCCTGGTGCTGTCGGCCACCAGCATGGGCGACCTGCAGCAGCAACTGGCCCGGGTCGCCTACCCCATGGTCAATGTCCAGGCCATCAGCCTGTCCGGCCCGCGGGATGCCGCAGCGGCCATGCAGGCGATTCGCGAGAGCTTCTGCCAGGTGGTCCTCGATCCGCAGTTCGTCGATATCGGTGTCAGTCGTGAAGGCCGCGAATGGCGCATCGTCGTGGCCCGCCCTCTGCTCAGCGCGCGCCTCGGTGACTGGCAAAACGAAGGCCGCAACCTGCTCGAAGCGATCAACGCCGCCCGTGCCCAGCCACGCCAGTGCGGCACCCAGTCAATGAACGCCACCACTCCGTTGAGCTGGAACGACACCCTCGCTGGCGCCGCCCAGAGCCACAGCCGGGCCATGGCCAACCAGAATTTCTTCGACCATGTCGACCGCGAAGGCCGCACCCCTGGCGACCGCGCCGAACTGTCCGGCTACAGCGGCACGCGCATCGCCGAGAACATCGCCGCCGGCCTCGACAGCCCGCGCAAGGTGATCGATGGCTGGCTGGCCAGTCCCGGCCACTGCGTCAACCTGATGAACCCGCAACTGCGTGAACTGGGCGCGGCCTATGCGACGGACCCGAAGAGCGACGCTGGCATCTACTGGACCGCGTTGTTCGGTACGCCGTGACTTCAGTCCGGCGTGCCCACTGCTGGAAAGGGGAAGTCGATATCGCCGATGAGCATGCGGTCGAGGCTTGACGGGAAGCTCAGGCGCACCTGCAGGCTATCGGGGCTTGTAGCCGGTAACCAGCCGCTGCTGACCGGCACCACGTCCGCTACATGACCCCGCAGGAACGGCACCCTGACCCCATCGACGAGCTGCAGATAACCGCGCCATGGGCCAAGGTCGCTGAACGCCTGGGCATCGCGGCGGAACAGTTCGACCTCGACCCTGACCCGCTCCTGCACCTGCGAATAGCCCACCAACCGGGCCTGGACGAACTCGTAGACCCTCAGGTTGACACTGGCATGAATGCCCCGCAGCCCCACCACCAAGGCATGGCTTTGCCCTGCCTGCGCCGTCCGGGTGTCGGCGCTGACGCGGATGTCACCATTGCCATCGCTAGGCCCCTCGCAGCGGTACACCACGCCGCCGACTCTGCTCTCACGCGGCACCAGCGGCAGGCCGACAACAGCGCCATGGCCATCACGTACCGTCAATGTGAAGCGATACACGCCGCCGCGGTCGGCGCACCAGCCATTACCCTCCTGGATCAGCCCGTCGACGGCCTCGGCGCGGACGCAGACCTGCGGCTCGCCGAAGATCCGTAGGGGCGGCCAGGCAAGCCAAGGCCCCGACCGCGGATGAGGGTGCCGTTCGCAGGCATCGTCGTCGGTGGTCCACAGGGCCTCGTTGCAGCCTGCCTCGGCGCCGCGCTGGTGCCGCTGGAAGCCGCGTCGGAGAAAGTCGCGCAACGCGTCGAAACTGACGTGCAAGATCGCGTCCGGGGTTGCCGGGGACAGGGCGTCGCACGCCCAGGGAAGAGTAGAAATCGCTGCCTTGCGCCGGACCATGAAAGGTTCTCCGTCCTGTGAAGCGACGCCTGCGCACCGCCGGTTGCGCTGAAACTAACCACCACTGCCGGTTCCCGCTACTGACAAATTTATCAGGTCCCCCCGCTCACGCCGCTCGCATCGGGCAAGCGCCACTGCCGACGCGGGTACCTGATATTTTTGTCAGTTAACGAAAAACCCTGCACAAGGCACTCTTGCTTCATGAACCGTGTCATGGAGCACAGACATGCAGGATCAGAGCGCGGGAGTCGCACTCCCCGAACTACCCAAGGGCGGCGGCGCCATCCAGAGCATTGGCGGTGGCGGCTGGGGGGCCATCGGGACGTCGGGGGCAGCGTCCCTTGAAATTCCCCTGCCGGTCTCCCCCGGGCGCGGCTATGCCCCGCCGCTGTCGCTGAACTACCGCAGCACGGTAAGCAACGGCCTGTTCGGCATGGGCTGGAGCCTGTCCGTGGGCTGTGTCGCCCGGCGTACCAGCAAGGGCGTGCCGCGCTATGACGACGACGATGTGATCCTCGGCCCAGACGGTACGGTCTGGCTGGCCGAGCGCGATACCGCAGGCGCACCACAGTTCACCTGGGTCGACGACTACCGCGGTCTGGCCCTGGACCGGCGCTACCAGGTGATCCGTCATTTCCCGCGGGTCGAGGGCGCCTTCGAGCGCATCGAACACTGGCGCGCCGATGGCGACGATCCCGGTTTCTGGCTGGTTCACGGCAGTGACGGCAGCTTGCATGTCTATGGACGCAACCCGTCCTCGCGCAGCACCGACCCGGACGATTCGCGGCGGGTCGGCGAATGGCTGCTGGAAGAGAGCATGAACGCCCATGGCGAGCACATCCTCTACCAGTACAAGGGCGAGGATCTGGTCGGCCTCGATCCTGACGAGCCTCGCGACTTCCGCGCCCAGTGCTACCTGAACCGGGTCTGCTACGGCAATGTCACCGCCCATCCCTGGCTATACCTCTGGCAGCCGGAGCAGGTCGACGCGCTGCAATGGCACTTCGAGCTGTTGTTCGACTTCGGCGAACGCAACAACAGCCTGGAGGAACGTCCGACCTACGCCGAAGTCCAGCCCTGGCCGGTGCGCAGCGACCCGCACAGCACCTTCGCCTACGGTTTCGAGCTGGGCAACCTGCGCCTGTGCCAGCAGGTACTGATGTTCCATCGCTTTGCTGAAGACCTGGGCGAGGCGCCAGTGCTGGTGCGCCGGCTGTTGCTGGAGTATCAGGCCAGCGAACTGTCCTACAACTTGCTGGTTGGCGCACACAGCCAGGGCTGGGCCGCCGATGGCCGGCTCAGCAGCCTGCCGCCGCTGAACTTCGCCTATGCGCCGTTCTATAGCGAAGCACCTTGCCAGTTCAGTGAGTTTCCCGCCTTTCCCGGCCTCGACGACGGCGTTCAATATCAACTGGTCGACCTCTACGGCGAAGGTCTGCCAGGCGTACTGCACCGCCACGACAAGGCCTGGTACTACCGCGAACCGCTGCGCGACTCCACCTCTGGCCGTGACGAAACACCCAACGACAAGGTCGGCTATGGCGACTGGAGCCTGCTGCCGCGCATCCCCCTGGCCGACAGCAGCCGCCCGGTGAGCCAGTCGCTGCAGGACCTGACCGGCGACGGGCGGCTGGACTGGTGCATCCGCGCCCCGGGGCTCAACGGTTTCTTCACCCTCGACAGCAACCGTGAATGGTCAAGCTTCGTGCCCTTTGCCGCCGTCGCCACCGAGGCGCTGCACCCACTGGCGCAACTGGCCGACCTCAGCGGCGCCGGCCTGCTTGACCTGGCCCTGATCGGTCCACGCAGCGTGCGCCTGTATGCCAACCGGCGCACCCTGGGCCATGCCGCCCCGGTGGACGTGGCGCACCCCAGCGACAACCTGCCGGTGATCGGTGACGGCCGCGCCGAACTGGTGGCCTTCAGCGATATCCTCGGCAGCGGCCAGCAACACCTGGTGCGCATCCGGCATGACGAAGTGCGCTGCTGGCCGAACCTGGGCCACGGACGCTTCGGCAAAGGCTATCGCTTCTCCACCCTGCCCTTCACCCATGAGCAGTTCGATGCCTCCCGGGTGCGCCTGGCCGATCTCGACGGCTCCGGCGCAGCCGACCTGCTGTACCTGGAGAGCGACGGCGTGCGGGTGTTCATGAACCGCTGCGGTTTCGGCCTGCAAGCGCCGGTGTTGCACCCCTGGCCGCCAGGGGTGCGCTACGACCGCCTGTGCCAGGTCAGCGCCGCCGACCTGCAAGGACTGGGCTGCGCCAGCCTGGTGCTGACCGTGCCACACATGGCCCCGCGCCACTGGCGCCTCGACTTCACCCCGCACAAGCCCTACCTGCTCAACCGCAGCGACAACAACATGGGTAGCGTCGGCACCGTGGAGTACCGCAGCTCCGGCCAGGAATGGCTGGACGAGAAACAGGAGCTGCGCGAGGCCGGCAAGGTCGCGGTCAGCCACCTGCCGCTGACCCTGCACCTGGTATCCCGGCAGACCCAGCTCGACGAGATCACCGGCAACCGCCTGGTCCAGGTGCTGCGCTACCGTCGCGGCCACTATGACCGCCAGGAACGCGAGCTGCGCGGCTTCGGCCTGCTGTTGCAGACCGACAGCGAAAGCGCCCGCGGCGATGAAGACGCGCATTTCACCGCGCCACTGCTGAGCAAGACCTGGTTCCACACCGGCCAGTACCCGGCACCGCCGCGGGACGATTTCTTCCATGATCCGGAAGCCGCCGAACCCGGCCCCGACCTGCTGGCGCTGTTCGACGGCGAGACCGACCAGATCGTCGACAGCCCGGACGAGCCGCGTCTGCGAGCCATGGCCCATGCCCTGAGCGGCGCACCGATCCGCAGCGAACGCTACGGTCTCGACGACAGCCCGCAGCAGGGTGTGCCCTTTGCCGTGGAACAGCATCGCTACCTGTTGCGCGAACTGGCCCCGGCCGACGTCCACCAGCCCTACGCGAGGATGCTGCCGCTGACACTGGAGCACATGGCCCTGAACTACGAGCGCCAGGCCGACGACCCGCGGTGCGATCACAGCCTCAACCTTGCCCATGACCGCTACGGCCAGCTGACCCATGGGGTAGTGGTGCACTGCGCACGGCGCCGGCAGGTCAGCGACCCGCCACCGTTCGACAGCGAACACGAACAGACCTGGTGGCGCGATGCCCATGACGAAGCGCAGTACAACCACTACCTCGACGAAACCCGCGCCCAGGTCATCCACCTCGACGATGCCCAGGGCTGGCGCCTCGGCCTGCCCTGGCGCCAGCGCAGTAACGCGCTGATGCTGGCGCGTGCCGAACTGCCGGTGCGGCAGATCAGCTACGAGCACCTGAGCGGCCCGGAAACGCCCCTGCACGCACAGGCCGAGCGCGCCCTGACCGGCCAGACCGTGCAACGCTACCAGGCGCCTGGCAATGCCTCACGCAAGGATCTGGAGGATGGCCAGGCCACCTTCGAGGCCCTGCCCGGCTACCTGGAGAGCGCCGAACTCAACGAGCAGGCACTGCAAGCCTATGATCGGGTCATGAGCCGCGACGAACTGCACGAGAAGCTGCTCGAACTGAACTACGAACCCATGGCCGCGTTTTTGCCGGAACAACCGGAACTGGAACTGTGGGCGATTCGCCAGGGCTTCACCCTCTACGGCCCGGCCAGCTATTTCTATCGACCCCTGAGCGTGCAGCAAACCCGCAGCCACGGTCCGACCCGGATCGCCTACGACCGTTATCGCTGCCAGCTCACCCACGTCGTCCTGCCGGACGGCTGCAAGACCCTGGCCGAATACGATTACCACTGCCAACTCCCGCGGCGTATCACCGACCCCAACGACAACGTTCAGGAAGCCCTCTATGACGGCCTGGGCCGCCTGCTGGCAAGCAGCTTCCATGGTACCGAGAACGACGAGCCGGCAGGCTTCGCGCCACTGAGCGAGTACCAGCGCGATAGCGAGGACCTGGCCAGCGCCATCGCCGCCCCTTTTGCTGCCGTGCAGAACGCCGCCAGCGCCTGCTACTACGACGCCTTCAGCTGGATGCAGCCCGTGGAGAGCCGCCAGCCGGTGCACAGCGCAGTGTTCCTGGCCGACCGTTACCCCGGCGATCCCGACCTGCAGATCCGCATCGCCCTGAGCAGCAGCGACGGCTTTGGTCGCGCCCTGCAAAGCAAGCAGAGGGTCGAGCCGGGGCTGGCCTATGCGGTCGACGAGAACGGCGAACTGCGCCTGGAAGACGGCAAGCCGGTGCAGGTGGAAACGGACGAACGCTGGCGCGTCAGCGAGCGCGTCGAATACAACAACAAGGGCCTGCCGGTACGGGTCTACCGGCCCTACTTCGCCGAGCGCTGGCGCTACATCAACGATGCTTCGTTGCGCCTGTTCGGCTACAACGACCAGCAGTTCTACGACCCGCTCGGGCGCGAAGTACGGGTGATCACCGCCAAAGGCTACCTGCGCCGCCAGCGCTACCTGGCGTGGTACAGCATCAGCGAGGACGAGAACGACACCTGGGAGGAAGTCGAAAGTGGCCGAGGCTAGCGCGCTGCACCGGCACACCCCGGTGCTCGCGGCGCATGACGCCCGCGGCCTGCCACTGCGCCAGGTCGCCTATTGCCGGAGCACGGCACAGCAGATGGCGGTGCGGCGGATCACTCTGACACGGCAGGATGTCACCGCCCAGGCGCGCCGGCAGTGGGATCCGCGCTTGTTCGAGGGACTGGAGCAGGACGGCGCCGTGCAGCCCAGCCAGCGCTCCCTGACCTCGCTGTCCGGCAGGCCGCTGCTCGGTGAAAGCACCGACGCCGGCTGGCAACTGATGGTGCCGGGCGACGCCGGCCAGACGGCGGAAAGCTGGGACACCCGAGGCAGTCACTGGCACACCCTGTTCGACGAGCGCCTGCGGCCAACACAGGTCAGGGAAAGCGCCGAGGACCAGCCGACGCGGATCGGCATCCGCTTCACCTACGCCACCGAGGCCGGCTCGAATTGTCGCGGTCGCCTGGTCCGCCAGGACGACGACGCCGGCAGCCGCCTGGTCAGCGGCTACAGCCTGGGCGGATTGGAGCGCGGCGAGATCCGTCACTTCCTTGCCTCCCTCGACCTGCCGGACTGGCCGCAGGCGCTGGCAGAGCGTGATGCCTTGCTCGAACCCGGCGAAGGAGCGCCGACCCGCTTCAGCTACGACCCGCTGGGGCAACGGCTGGAACAAACCGACGTCCTCGGCAATCGCCAGGTCTTTCGCTTCAACCTGGCGGGCGAACAGGCCGGATCAAGGCTGGTCACTGAAGAGGGCGAGGAGTACCCACTGCTGACCGACGCCCGCTACAACGCCTTCGGCCAGATCGAATCCCAGACCGCTGGCAACGGCGTGGTCAGCCGCTGCGAATACGAGCACTCCACCGGGCGGCTGTCGCGTCTAGTCGCTAGCCGTCCCGGACGCTCCGTGCTGCAGGACCTGGTGTACGACTACGACCCGGTGGGCAACGTGCTGAAGATCGAGGACCGCAGCCAGCCGGTCAGCCATTTCGCCAACCAGCGGGTCGAGCCCGTCAGCACCTTCGTGTACGACTCGCTGTATCAACTGATCGAAGCCACCGGCCGTGAAGCCGCCGGCGCCGTGCTCGGTCCCGGCCTGCCGGAGCTTGCTCCGGATCCCGGCGATACCAGCCGCCTGCTCAACTACCGGCAGCACTACGACTACGACGCCAGCGGCAATCTGCTGGAGTTGCGGCATATCGGCCAGCAGTCCTATACCCGGGAAATGGCCGTGGCCACAGACAGCAACCGTGCCGTGCCCGCCCCCGGCGACCCGCTCAAGGCCTTCGACAGCAACGGCAACCTGCTGCAACTCGGCGCTGGCCAGCCCTTGCAGTGGAATGCGCGCAATCAGTTGCACGGTACCCGCCAGGTGAGCCGGAACAATGGCGAGGACGACGAGGAACACTACCGCTACGGCGGCGATGGCTTGCGCCTGCGCAAGGTGACCCGGCGCCTGGTTGCCGGTCGCATGCAGGCCTGCCAGACCCGCTACCTCCCTGGCCTGGAACTGCACGCCCGGGCTGGCGAATCGTTCGTCGTGATCGCCACTCAGGCCGGACGCTGCGCGGTGCGCTGCCTGCACTGGCAGGAAGGCCAGCCCGACGGGATCGCCAGCCCGCAACTGCGCTTTAGCCTCGACGATCATCTGGGCAGCAGCGGCCTCGAGGTGGACGGCGAGGCCCGGATTATCAGTCACGAGGGCTATTACCCCTTTGGTGGCACGGCCTGGTGGGCGGCCCGGTCGGCTATCGAGGCGGGTTACAAGATTCGCCGATACTCAAGCAAGGAGCGCGACAGCAGCGGACTCTACGACTATGGCCTGCGCTACTACGCGCCCTGGCTGATGCGCTGGATCAATCCGGATCCGGCAGGAGACGTGGACGGGCTCAACCGCTATCGGTTCGTGCGCAACAATCCGGCGACGCGGGTCGATCCGGTGGGCCTGAATGCCGAAGACACCCTTTACACCATCAAACCGTTCAGCCGATACGCAATGGCACCCGGCTCTGAGAACTTCCTCGCCCTGCCAGGCTCGCCCGGACTCCAGCTGAACGTCAGTGGACAGGTTGCTGAATTCGCCTATGACACGCTCTGGAGCGTCAGGAGCCATCTGAATCGAGGAGCGTCCAACCAGATCGGCGACGTCCTGAGGAGCAAGTACACCTCATTCATCTATGGCAACCAGATGCGTGCTCAGTTGGGCCCGACGCCGACCACACAGGACCGCGCCGAGCATGCGTTGGCGATCCAGAGCGGACTTTGCGATGAATTCGTGGCGGTAGCCTTGCTCCTGATGGGGTCCTCGGCTCGCAGGCCTGACACTCCCATTTTCTGGGCAATGAAACCAGGACACACCTTTGCCCTGATCAACGATCCGAGACAGACCGATGCGCTGGTGATTGACCCGTGGCCCATCTTCCCTGCCATCCATCATCTCTCGCAAAGCCTGGATGCTCCCACGCAGTGGACGGATTTCACCCCGCGCATGCCGACGGAGCCCAGCTACAAGCTCAGTCGCATAACGGTGAACGCACTCTGGGAGATACATTATGCGGGCCCGGTGGATCTCTCCCCCGAACTGCGTGCAGAGCAGCTCTTGCAGTCAATCACGGGCGGATTCATGTTTTCGCAGTTGTCCGCGATGAAGGACCCGCAAAGCGTCACCTACATGGCAAATGGCGTCGAGCTCAATGCGGCGAGCATTCCCCAGCCGTTCTGGGGTCCAACGTTGGAGTCCTATGACTATGACCAGAGGAACAACCTCCCCGCAGGCGCGCGCCATCGGCTACGGCGGTTGTAGGAGCACACTCGCTCACAGGTGTGAGCTACGCCGCGCCGCGTGCTCCGCCGTCAATCCCCCAGCAAGGTCTCCACGTGGGCAGCGAAGTCCGCCCCCCCGGACAGCGCGGTGTAGCGCACCTGCACGATGATGTCCGTCAGTCCTTGCAACAACTGCTGCTGACGCGGCGACTGGTGCCGGGGGAAGCGCAGTTGCCAGTTGGACAAAGCCCCCGTGCCCTCGAACGGCAGGTAGCGCTCGTCGTTGAAGTCCAGCTGGAACACCCCGTGGTCGTCGAGCCCGCGCGACAGGCAGATGCTCTGGCTCGCCCGCGGGTTGTAGAGGATGTTGCGGGTGTCGGCCTCGGGCTTCTGGTACAGCGCGTTCATCGCCCGGATATCGGCCGCGAGCACGGTGCGGCTGGACACCTGGGTCAATTCCGCCTGCACGTCCTGGTAAGGCCCCACCAGCGCCGGCAACGACACCGAGACGCTGACCAGCTGGCGCAGGTAGTGCCCCGGGTAATCGGCGTCGAACAACCATGGCGTCAGTTCGAAGTTGACCTTGCCCTCGGCCAGCAGGGCTTGCACCGCGGCCTCCCAGTCCATGTCACCGCCCTGGCGGCTGTCGAACAGCTGTTTCAGCGACACCGTGCGCACCAGCTCCTGGCGCCGCTCGAAGCGCTTCAACCAGGCCGACTCCATGCGCAGCAGTTGCAGGCGCAGGGCGTCACCGGCCGTCAGGCCGTAGTAGTTGTCGAACCAGACGTTGGGCTGGACGAAGCGGGTCTGGTAGTCGCCCATCTCGTATTGCCAGCACGCCTCACCATTCAGGAACAGGCCGACCACCGCGTCATAGGCCTGGAAGTAGAAGGTCGACAACTGGCTGAGCAGCCATTGGTAGAGGTCGGCGTTGGTACTGCGGGTCTTGAGGAAGCGGTAATAGTCCTGGGATTGCTGCTCGGCCTTGCCGGCCTGAGCCACTTGCACCTTGACCATCTCGATTGCCGCGCGCTGGGCGACGATCTGCTCGTCGATGGCAAGCAGTTCGGCAGCCGCCTGGTCCCGTTGCAGCAGCCATTCCTCCTGGCGGCGGCGATACTGCTCGGTGAGGGCCAGCCGATCGCCAGCGAGGCGGTCCATGCTGGCCATCAAATGGGTAACCCGGGCGGTGGCTTCCAGGGCATCGCCCAAACGATTGTGCCCGCCACCGAACGCCGTCACGATGATCGAGCCCAGTTGCAACGCCCCTGCGGCGGACTCTATGGCATGCGCGGCAGTGCTGGTCAGCGACGACTGCTGGTAAAGCTCCATGGACGTTCTCTCGGCGGGCGAGAGGTTTTCCCCGGCAAGCCGCTCGTAATGCCCCCGCCGCTGATCGATCACCCGACGACTCGCCTCCAGCGCCGACAGTCCGGCATCGGCCTGCTCCAGGGCGACCGCCTGCAACTGGATGGCGAACTGCGACAGCTCCAGGACATGGGCCTGTTGCAGTTCTTCCTGCAGGGCACGGTCCTTCAACTCGCGGTACATCCGCACCTGCTCGCCGAAACGGCTGAGGGTTTCCACCGCACCCTGCAGGCGCGGCAACAGCGCCCGGAAACGGAACGGCGGGATCGGTGCCAGGCTGCCGACACTGCGCTGCACCAGGCCGCTGCCGCTGTTCTGTGCCCGCAGCAGCTCCTTGGGATCCACCGGGGGCGCGTACAGCGGCAGCAGCAACGGCTTGCCGTCGAGGGTCAGGTTGTTGCGCAGGTTGCTGACCCGGCTATGCAGCGTGTCCCAGAGGTCGAGCAACTGGCTGTTCACCGGCAGGCGGAAGCGCGGCGAGTCCAGCAGCTCCAGCCAGGGCGTGCCGCTGCACACCTGCTGCAGCGGCAGATTGGCCGGCAACTGCGCCTCGATCCCGGCGAACAACGTGCTGTCCGGAGTGGCGGCCTCTTCCAGGCTCACCGGCTCCCAGCGTCCGATCATGCGGTTGTCCGGCTTGGGCCCCAGCAGGCTGAGGGCGCGCACGTACATGAGCTGGGCTTCGGCCAGCGCATCCCGGGTCAGGCGCCGGTACAGCAGGTCGCCGTAAGCCAGCAGGTTGCGCACGTAGAACATGAAGATCGCCTTGCGGTAGTGCACCGGCCTGGAATAGCAGATGGCGTCCGGATCGGCGATACCCTCGATCTCGTATTCGCCCCTGCCCGGCTCTTCCAGCGGGCGCACCGACCAGTAGAACGGGCTGGGTGGCGAGGTCGGTTTGATCCGCGCCTGGGGGTTGAAGAGTCGATGCAGCCAGCGTTCGGCAGCCAGGTAGTCGAACTCGTGGTGCAGGCGCCAGGCCACGGCATGCGGGATATGGAAGAACAGTTCCCAGAAATAGCGTCCGTTGGCGCCATGGAAGTCCATCAGCGGCTTGACCGTGGTACCGGGCAGCGGCGCTTCCTCGATGTGTTGGGTGTCCCAACTGATCAGCGCATCCACCGAGACCATGGCCCGGGCCACCAGCTCGCGGGCGAACAGGGTGTTCAGGCGCACGTAGCGCAGGCCTTGCAGGCCGAGGGGTTCGAGGTCCAGGTACTGACCACCGGCGTGATCGACCAGCACGGGAGGCTTGGGCAAGGACGACGATGTGGTGAGCTCATACTGATTGAAAGAGGCAAATTCAGGCAGTCCCAAGGCAACCACGAAGGGCTCATCGCTAACATCCTGGACGATCAACTCGGTATTCATTGCGCCATTCATCGGCAAGCGCTTCTTCCACGTCCAGACGGGAGCGTCGGAGGGGTCGAGATAGCCACGCATCTCCAGTTCCGAGACGTAGGCACTCTGATAACCCAAGGGCAGCCATGAATGTCCCTTGATATACAGGCAGGCTCCCTTCTCTCCGAATCCCGCCTCATAACTCAGCCTCAGCGTGTTGTTGTAAGGCCCGGATTCGGCATGCTCGCCAGCGACATTGATGCGCAGCTTCACGGTCAGGGGTTTATCGGTCGCCATCGGGTGTTGCAGGGCACGTGGAAGCGAGAGGAAGTACCAGATCCCCTTCAGGATTCGGTCGATCAGGTCGGCCCCGTCGCCTTGTTCCGGCACCGGCCTTTGGGCCAGTAGCTTGAAACGGTCATTCAGCAACAAACCTTCGACTACCGTGGCAGCACCACTGGAGAAACCGATGATGATTTTCTTGTCTTCCGGATCGGCGTGATTGACGAACGCCACGAAGCGCACTTCTCCTGGTTCTTCCTCTATCGACAGGTCATAGCGCATCGGCACCGACCAGCTACCCTCGAGCGAGCGATACGCCAGGTTCACGGTGTAATGCGCCACGTCTTCGTACAACCCAGGTACCTCGGCACGTGCCGCTGGCAGTGGCTTCTGCTCTCGGTTGTATTCGACCCAGGCCACGTACAGCCGCCCCTCGATCAGCAGCGGCCGGATCTGCAAGACCTCATGGCCCTTGGGAATCTCCACCGGCATCCATTCGCTCCAGGCCGTGGGGCTGAGGTAATCGTCGCCTTCGGCCCGTGTTTCCTGTGCCTCACCGAAGCGCACCGTCGCCTTGCGCCAGTACCAGGCATGGGGCTCGACGTTCTGCCTGCCGATCAGGTAGTAGTCGGCATTGCGAAAGTCCAGGCCATCGACATAGCCGCTGACCACCCGCAGGTTGCTGATCCGCTCGAACGTGTCCAGGTAATGTTGCAAGGCCCGCTGCACCGAGTCCTCGGAAATCCGGCTCTGATCGGTGTCGTTGATAAACGTACGGAAGGCCTGGGTCTGCTTCAGGCGCAGGCCCGGTTCCAGGTAGTTCTCCGGGTAGTCGCGCAGCATCTGGTTGCCGGCCCACACCGCGTATTCGCTCTTGGCCACGCGCCATTCATCCTGCTCGCGGCCGTCGAACATGCCCAGGTAGCCCGGTTCCATGCCGTTGAAGATGGCGTGGATGTACTGCTGCAGGCTGGCCATGGCCATGGCGATGCGGCTGGTTTCGACCTGGGCGCTGACCTGGTTGTCGATCAGGAGGAATTCATAGAGGTCCTGCTCGGTCACCAGGCCGCGACCGGCCGGCACGGGATGCTGCGGGACGATCTGGCCGAGGTAGTAGGCGACCAGGGCGTCGCGGTGGTCTTCGGCGAGTTCGGCAAAGAGCGTGTTCATGAGGCGTCTCCGGCGGGCAGGTCATCGGTGATCGGGAACTCGGTCTCGCCGAGCAGGTGACGGTGAGTGCCGGTGGGGGACGTCAAGACGATCCGCAGAGTGCCCGGTAGCGGGGTCTGCAACCAGGTTGACTGGAGAGTGATGCCCTGCGGATGGGAGTCCTTGGAAAACGTGTTGAGCGCGCCGCCCACCGCCTGGAAATAGCCGCGCCAGGCGATGTCGGAGAAACTGCGCCCACTGCGGCGGCTACAGGTCACCTGGGCCTTTACCTTCTTGTCGACGTTCAACTGCAATGTCACATCCATGACGACCAGTTCACGAACGGTCAGAATCAGCGCTCGACTCAGATGACCAAGATCGATCGCTAGCGACAGCTCTTCGCCAGACGCGACCTTGCGGGTATCCGCCTCTATCGTGACCTTGCCATCGGCGTCGGTAGGACCACTGGTGCTCCACCCTCCCCCTTTCTCCTGGTAGTCCTCAGGCAGCAGCGGTATGCCCGCGATCGGCCCCTGCCCGTCACGCAAGGTCACGGTAAAGCGTTGCACGTTGCTCGTCCCCTGATCGACAACAAAGCTGCGTACATTGCTCGCCCCCGGATCGACCATAAGACCGGTGCCATGCTCGATCAGATCCGGGTCGGCGGTCACGCTCACCCCCAGGACGCCATCGGTGATGAACGATTTCACCTCATAGACGTGCGAGCCGGCGAACTGCACCCGCTTGCCCATGTCGCCTAAAGCCCCGAAGGTAAATCTGGAGCCCATTACACCCTCTTCGGGGTTGTAGAAAGCTGGCGCGTGTATCCACATGGCGCCTGCGCCATAGGTCAGAAACTCAGTGTCAAACGGACCCACGGTGCCCTCCAGGCTGATTCGCAGGAGCCGCCCACCTTCGCGCAGGTTCAAAGGCGCCTCGCCATTGCGCCGACGCAGACGCCCGCTCAGGGTCACGTACTCGCCGAGCTGCCCCATTCCACGGAAGGCATGCAGTTCGCTCTTGGCCAGATCGAGCAACTCGCGCAAGCGCAGCCGCAGCTCCAGGCTGACCCCCAGGTTGGACATCACCTGCACGACGATCTCGTTGTTGTACGGATCACTGTTGGGCAGGAACGCCGCCTTGGTGCAATCGATACGCAGGGTGACCTTGCCGTCCACGTCGCTGCTGACCGTCTCGCCCAAAGCCGGCACGAAGGTCACACCAAGACTGGCCGGGTCCGCACCCGCGCCAAGGGTGAAGGTCAGGCGGCATTCGTCGTCCCCGGAGCCGTCGCTGCGCAAGGCCTTGATCACCAGGTTCGAGGCCAGGCCGGGCTCGACGGCGAATTTCCCCTCGGCAGGAATGATCGGCACCATGCCGGGACTGTCCGGCCCCTTCTCCGGCAGCAGTTCGGTGTGCGGCGTGACCACCTTCACCTTGAAGTCGAAATGATCGTCGTCGCGGATGGAACGCACGGTGACAACCTGGTCGCCCAGTTGCCCCAGGCTGAAATGCCGCTGATAGGTCGCCGAACCGTCGGCACTGGTGTAGGTGGTCGCGAGCAACTTGTCGCCTTCCCACCAGGTCAGCGGATACCCCGCCGCCGCAGGTTCCAGGCGCACGCGGAACACCGCCGGCCGTGCCTGGTGAATGACGAAGTACTGTTCGGCCGGCTCCATTTCCACCAGCGCAGGCAGTTCGTGGACCGTGGTCCGTTGCGTCGACAACGGCTGCAGGTCCTTGTTGTCGTACCGGGCATTGATGGTCAGGGTGACCGCGCCTGGCTCATCGGCGAGGTAGGTGATGACCGCGATGCCGTCGGCGTCGCTGATGCTCTTGGCCGGGTCCTCGACAAAGCCACCGAAGTCCGCCGACCAGAGCACGGTGACGTTGCGTTGCGGGCTGCCATCGAGATTGACCACCCGGCAGGTGGCGGTGGCTGCCTGCCCCGCCGCCAGCGGTCCATTGAACCGTACGTACTGGAAGTATTGCTGCTCGAGGAAAGTGACCGGTTCGAAGACATGCTGCTCACCATTGACCGGCACATCGGCCACCACCACCGCCTGCCCGGAAGAACGGCTGCGCAGCCGCGCGACGGCAAAGCCGTCGGCATCGGTGCGGGTTTGCGGACGTTCGAAGGTGCCCAGGTCGGTACTCCATTGCAGCACCCGGTCACGCCCCGGGTTGCCGAAGGTATCGATCAACTGCAGACGGTATTCGACCCTCTGCAGGTTGCCGGCCAGTGCTTCCGGCGGCGCGAATACCGGGTCCCTGATGGTCAGCGAGGTGTCATCGCAGTCGATCAGCACCAGCGGGGCGAAGATCTGCCGGTCGAGACCGAAACGGGCGATCACCTGGGCGCTACCCATCTCGTCGCCCGCCCGCAGGTCGACCCAGACCTGGCCATTGACGTCGGTGCTGTCCGACGACGGTGAGTCCAGCCCGGACAGGCTGGTTTCCCAGCGCACTTCGATATCTGCCATGGGCTCGCCAAGGAAGTTCTTGACCGTCAGCAGGCAACGGGCTCGCGCTTCGGTCCTGGCCACCAGACGCTGGGTATCCACCACGATCCACGAGGTTTCGCTCTGCCCCAGTTCGCCCGGGCTGGGCACGACCTGCCCCTCGAGCTGGGCGGTCAGGCTGCTCAAGGCACCTTCGGCGGCGGAGCGATAGTCCTCGCGAGAACTGTTGTTGCGCAGGTGACTCAGCTCGATGGCGGCGCTGGTACCCAGTTGCAAGGCCTGGCAGGCCTGACGCAGGCGAATCAGGTGATCCAGCTGGCGTACCGTGACGATCAGCCCATTGGGGCTGATTTCCTGGCCGGTCTCGAGGATGTCGCGAATGCTGAAGCCGGTGAACCCGGCGATCTTGCCGGCGGCATCCTCACGGATCAGTTGCAGGTTGTTGTCGCTCAGGTCCGGCGGCAGGTTGTTGACCAGCTTGAGGTAGTCCAGCACCGCCTGCTCGTCCTGGTCGGCGAACTCCAGCAAATGGCGGTACTGCACCAGTACATGCAACTGGGCGAAGGTGATGTCGGCGGTGATATCCACCGCCGCAGAGCCGCCTTCGAACCAATCGCGATGCCGGCACCAGGTACGCAGGGCCAGCGGACTGAGTCCCAACTGGGTAACGATGCCCGCACGCAGGGTCAGCCGCGCCAGCAGCGCGAGCACTTCGTCACCCACGGGAATTGGCATTGGCTGGTCACCGCCTTCAAACAGCTCCAGCACCTTCCTGAGCAACTGGTCGCTGCTGCCACCGGCCCAGGCCAGCAGTTCCTGGCTCAGTTCGGCGCTGCCACCGAGCAGGTTGGCCAGCGACTCCCAGACCAGGCTGCGCTGCGCCGAGCGGGCGTCCATCACCAACTGGAAGACCCGCACCAGCACATGCGGGCCGTCCGCCAGTTCGAGGTAGTCGACAACGGTTTCCAGGCGGGCGTGCAAGGCCGCTTCATAGGTTTCGTTGTCCGGGTATTGGGCCAGCTCATGGATCAGGCCCTCCTCCGACACGAACAGCTCCAGCTGTTTCAACCAGTCGATGGGCACAGGCAGGTCGACCCCGGAAACCATCGGCACGCCAGCATCGCGAAAGCTCGCCTCGCTGAGAATCGCCGGCGGCATGCCACTGGCAATCTGCCGGAGCAGGTCCAGTTCGCGGTCACTGGCCGTTGCCACTGGCGCCAGCGGCATCAGGTGCTGATACAACCAGCCGACGTCGAGCTCGTTGGCGCGCAGCCACTGCACCGTGTCGGCCAGGGATTGGACCACGCTGAGGGTGTCGCCGAGGTCGCTGTGCTGATAGACCGCCAGAGTCGGTCTGACCAGCCGCGACACGTACTGGTGCCCGCGCTCGCCGATCAGTTGCAGCAGGGCCAATGCCTCGATGCTGCTCAGGCCGAGCAACGCAGGCAACCGCGTCAGACGGTAGAACGCCGACACCACGGCGTGAGACCAATAAAGGCGTGTCCGGTCCTCGTCGTCGAGGCTGTGCGAGTCGTCGGCCTGGACGATATAGCGGGCCAGGTACAGGTAGGTCTCGTAATTGATGCCCAAGGCGCTGCACAGGTGGTGGATCTTGCGGTACTGCGCCTCGCTGCCGGGGATGATGTCGAAGGGACTGTCATCCAGCAGCAGCACCTCGCTGAACAGGGTCGGGTCGTTGAATACCCGGTCGAACTGGGTCCGCTCGCTGCCGCGGGCATACAAGGACAGCCCCCTGAGCAGCGCGGCGAAGTCCTCGGCACTGACGTTGAAATCACGCTGCAAGCGCCGGAACAACCCCAACGCACGCAGGGTATTTTCGGTGATTTCGCGGCCACGCCCCGCTTCGCCATGCTCGGCCTGCACGGCTGCGTCCACCAGCAGGTCGGTGTCGCCGAACGGCAGCCCCAGCCAACGCGCCAGGCGGACCATTCGCTGCATACGGTCGAAGTGATCGTTGCTCCAGTCGCTCAGGTGGTGCTCGCCGTCCACGCTGCTGACACCCATGGCCGGCTCCATGGCAGCGTTGATGTATACCGAACCGAAGCGCACCGGGGTCGCGGCCGCCAGACCCGGCACGTTGGGCGATGCCACCGGGGCATGACGTTCGATCGACAGCAGCGATTCCACGCCGTCCTGGTCCAGTCCGGTCCGCAGACAGAACGCACTCAGCGGCAACAAGGCGTCGGCGGACGCTACACCGTAGTGACGCGGGTAGAACGCGCTCTGCAGATCGTGCAGCGACTCGCGCAACAGGCTGCGCGGGTTGATACGGGTCTGCACCGAACGGCTGCCGACCCGGCGCGCGCCACGCGGGAAATAGGCAGCTTCCAGCAGCAAGGCGCGCTGCTCCGGGCCCATGGCCATGTCCATCTGCAAGGCTTCGTCGGAGCGCAGCGAATGCAGGCCGCCGCGACAGAAGTACGGGAAGTCCGGATCGAGCTGGCGAATCAGGTCGCCCAGGCCGTAGTCCTTGCGCCGCAAGATGGCGTTGATCTGCGACATATAGCGCTCGAACGGCAAGCCGAAGGGATAGCGCGCCGCCAGCAATGCATCGTCTACCGAGCGCTGTTTCTCGTTATGGTCATCCAGATGCTTGCGCGCCGCGCCTTCGAGGATTTCGTTGACGATACCGACGGTCGGCTCGACCCGTTCCAGACTCTGGTTGTCCAGCACCAGGCTGGCCAGGTCGGGACGCCGCGTGGCAAGGAAGATCGGCGCGCCCTCCTCGGTATCGGCCTGCGGCTCGATCACCGTGGTCACCCATTGGAACAGCGCGGTCAGGTAGGCTGCCGGCGAGGTGGTGGCCTCGATCGCGCCGGGAGTGCAGTTGTCGCTCCAGCTCGGGCTGAATTGACTGTCGAAGGTGGGCCCCTCCACCAGCGCGCGCATCCCGGTTTGCCAAGGCTGGCCGCTGCTGCCCGGACCGATCAGGCGCTGCTCGCGATAATGCCGGGCCGCGAGTACCGCCAGGGCGCTGGCGCGCTGGTGCAGGCGGCGCGCTTCATCGCCATCGAGGCCGGGGGTCCGTTGCATCAACCTGTCAACGCTGCCGCGGGCGATCGCGAAGGCCGAGTCCAGGCCGGCCTGCAGCAACTGCTCCACCTGACCAGGGCGGGTGGCTACACGTGCCAGGGAATCGATCACGGGTGTGGTCTTGCGCCGCGCCATGGGCAGGTCTCCCTCGAAGACGGCGACGTCGGGCCGCCGGTTCGATGAAGCTAACCAGCCGTGGATTTTCGCGCTACTGACAGAAATATCAGGTACCCCGGCCAGCCCGCACCGCCACGGGCTTCAAAGCACGACGCCAGCACGCTACCCTGCCGGTCTCATTCACCTCACCGAGGAGCGGTCATGGCAAGCGCCCTGCTGGTCATCGATGTACAGGCGTCGCTTTGCGTCGGCGAGTTCGCCGCATTCGACATCGAACGGGTCCTGGCGACCATCAACGGCAGCATCGACCGGGC
Source organism: Pseudomonas sp. Con_6 (assembly GCF_059379395.1). Classification (NCBI taxonomy): domain Bacteria; kingdom Pseudomonadati; phylum Pseudomonadota; class Gammaproteobacteria; order Pseudomonadales; family Pseudomonadaceae; genus Pseudomonas; species Pseudomonas sp. Con_6. The sequence goes on from NZ_CM182011.1 coordinate 4,016,266, forward strand.
ACGTGCTGCCGGCCTGCCGGTGCTGTTCGTGCAACATGAGCAGGACAGCGACCCGTTGTTCCGTTTCGGCAGTCCGGGCTGGCAACTGGCTGCCGGCCTGAATGCCGGGCCCGAGGACGAGCGGGTGCGCAAGACCACCCCGGATGCCTTCAACGGCACACCACTGCACGCGCTGCTGCAGGCCCGCGACATCCAGCGCCTGCTGGTCTGCGGTCTGCAAAGCGAGTTCTGCGTGGATACCAGCGTGAGGCGCGCCCTGAGCCTGGGCTACACGGTGGAACTGCTGGCCGATGCCCATTCCACCCTGGATAACGGCGTGCTGACGGCGGCGCAGATCAGCGCGCATCACAACGAGACCTTCGCCAACATGACCAGCTTCGGGCCGCGGATACATGTGCGGATGGCGGATGAGGTGGTGTTCTAGCGAATACACGACGCGGACCCTGTGGGAGCGGGTCCGCGTCGAGTCAATCAAGCATGTGTCATTGCACCACCACCCGATTGCGCCCCGCCTGCTTCGCCGCATACATCAGCTCATCGGCCCGCTTCAGCACCTGGGCTGAATCACCACCACCCGGTCCATGGGCGACCCCCAGCGACACGGTGACGTGCCCCACCGGCTCGATCCGCGTCGCTTCTACCCGAACACGCAGGCGTTCGGCCATCTCCCCGGCTGCGGCGAGCGACGTCTGCGGCAACACCAACAGGAACTCTTCACCACCAAGGCGAAACGCCAGGTCGCCTTCGCGCGAACACTCGCGCAACACACCCGCCAGTCGTGCCAGCACTTCATCGCCGACATCGTGGCCATGGGTGTCGTTGATCGACTTGAAATGGTCGATATCCAGGGCGATGACGGCAAACGCCTGGTCCCGCCCGCCCATTACCTCAAACGCCTCGTCCAGCGCCCGGCGATTGAACAGGCCGGTCAGCGGGTCGGTCTGCGCCTGCAGGTTGAGCCGCCCCATGCGCTCCTGCATCGCACTGATCCCCCTTAACAGTGCGCGCTTGATGTGATCGGCCTCGAAGTACCAGGCACGCACGCTGCGGATGCGCTCCGGCGAGCTGGTGGGGTTCATGGCGTTGGCATTGTCCGCCAGCTGGCGCAGCGGCCGGGTGATCAGCAGGGTCATCCACCAGATGCCCACCAGCCCGAGCAGGCCTACCGGCGCGGTGCCCCAGAGCATCTTCCACATCAGGCTGTCCAGCGGCGCCACGGTATCGCGATAGGGCTTCTGCGAGACCACGCCCCAGTGGGTCAGGGGAATGCTGGCGTAGCCGGCGAGCATTTCCACACCCTGGGAATTGGTCACCGGCATGGCGCCACTCTCCCCGGCCAGCAGGTCATCCACCGCCAGGTTGGCCCCGACCACGCTGCCGACCCGGTCGAACTGCGGGTGATAGAGCAGTCGCCGGTTATTGTCGACCACGTAGCTCAGCGTGCCGTCGCGGTAGAAATGGTTGCTGATCAGCGTGTGCAGGATGCCCTTTTCGCGCAGGTACACGGCACCGCCGACAAAGCCCAGGTAACGTTGCTGGTCGTCGAACACCGGGTGGGAAACGAACACCACCAGGTTGCCGGTACTGGAGGTATAAGCGTCGCTGATCAGCGGCACCCGGCTGTTCAGTGCATGTTCGGCACCGCTGGAGGTCAGCGCCTGACCGTCGTGCAGCAGCGACGGTGGCCAGGCGGCGAGGACATGCCCCGTGGCGTCGACCACGGTAATGGCATTGAAACCCTGGTCCTGCTCCTGAATGCGCCGCGCCTCGGCATGGAGCAGGCGCGGGTTGTCGAACTCATGGCGCATCTGCCCGGCGCTGAAGGCCAGTTGCTGCTGCGCCGAGAGCAGGAAGGCTTCGATGCTCGACGCGACCTTTGCCGCATAGGCGTGGTTGGCTTCCAGGGCATTGTCCACCAGCACCTGATGTTGCACCTGGCGCGCCGCGTAGAAACTGTTGGCCAGGGTCACCCCGGCAGTGACCAGGGCAAACAGCAGGATGATCTTGCGCAGGTCGATGTGCTTGAAGGTCATTGGGCCCTTTCCCAATCCGGAAGTCCTCAGAACGATAGAACAATTGTTGTCGGCGTTTTCCGCGAGACGGGCTACGACAGCGGAAATTGCAAGGAGTTGCCGTCAGGTGCTGTAAGTCATTACCCATCGTACTGAGAGGAAAGTCGCCCGCACCTGATGACGACTTCAGCGCAAGGTCAGACAATTCAACAAGATGAGCACGGTTTCAGGCGCCGCTGTCATTGTCCTGTCAGCCGCCGCGACATTGAAATCAGATAGCCATCAACCATCCTAGATTCCGCGACCGCACCCAAGGACCGGGAGCCAGGATGCGCCTTCGGGGCGTGGTCGCCTTGCCAACCCATGATCCAAGGAGAGTTTCATGTCCGGAACGACCAACACCATCGACGTGTTGCTGCTTGTCGACGCCGACAACCTCATCAGCACCCGAGACGTCGAAGGCTCGGTGTCCCTGGTGGTGCAGCACAGCCTGGTGGACCCGAACGCGACGAACAACGAGCAGGATGGTGGCAGCGAGTTGTGGTTCGACGTCAAGCGCGGTGACATCGTGCGCTGGCGTGCCACCAGCCTGTCGCGCAACTTCGACACCACCGCGCTGATCAGTGACATCGTCCTCGGCGACAACAGCAGCGGCCACTACGGCGGGGTGCTCTCGACACCAAACTACCTGACCTTCACCGACGTACCGGTGGCCTATCTGCAGGGCACCAATCCGCTGAAGGTCGGCTCCACCGCCACCACCGTCACGCTGTGGCAAGCCACCGCAGAGTCGCCGGGCAAACTCTTCTACAAGATCCAGTTCTACCTGCTCGACCAGGAAACCAATATCGTCGGCGGCCCTTACATCTGGGACCCGTACATCACCATCAACAACTGATCCTGCTGAAACGGCTCACCTCACGGCACACGCCGGCGGTGAGCCGTTGGACCAAGGTCGTCCCCCCTTGCTGCAACATTTTGTTCAAACGTGCGGGCCAATTGATTATGCTGGCGGGCTCATGCCATGGCGCATCGCCACATCGACAAGTACCCGCCCATGAAAGTATTCATCGTCCTGCTGTTCGTCGCCTCCATCGCCTACGTGCATTTCCGTGGCCGCGTGCGGCACAAGATCACCCGCCAGCTAGGGGACCACTCCAGCTTCCTGGCCCCGGTCAACGCCTTCCTTTATCTGTTCTCCAAATTGCCGGCCAAGCCGTACCTGCCGACCGAGGCCTTCCCGGAACTCAAGCCGTTGCAGGACAACTGGCAGGAAATCCGCGAGGAAGCCCTGCAACTGCTGCATGTTGGCGAGATCAAGAGTTCGCAGAACTACGACGACGTCGGCTTCAATTCGTTCTTCAAGAGTGGCTGGAAGCGCTTCTACCTGAAATGGTACGGCGAGAGCCACCCATCGGCGATGAAGCTGTGCCCGCGCACCACCGAACTGCTGCAGAGCATCGGCACGGTCAAGGCGGCGATGTTCGCCACCCTGCCGCCGGGGTCGAAACTGGTGCGTCACCGCGACCCTTACGCCGGTTCGTACCGCTACCACCTGGGCCTGGACACGCCGAACGACGAGGCGTGCTTCATCTGCGTGGATGGCGAGAACTATCACTGGCGCGATGGCGAAGCGGTAATGTTCGACGAGACCTACATCCACTACGCGGCCAACCAGACCGAGCACAACCGGGTGATCCTGTTCTGCGACGTCGAGCGACCGTTGAAGTACCGCTGGGCGACAGCGTTCAACCGCTGGTTCAGTACCAACGTGATGGCCGCTGCGGCAGCGCCGAACGATGCTGGGGACAAGACCGGCGGGATCAACCGGCTGTTCACCCGCATCTACAAGATCCGCGAGCGCGGCAAAGCGCTGAAGAAGCGCAATCGCGCGCGCTACTACGCCGAGAAATGGGCGGTGGTGGCGTTGATTGCGTTGGTGTTCATCTATATCTGATTTTCCCGGTGTTGCTGATGGCCTCATCGCGGGCAACGCCCGCTCCCACAGGGTTCGGTGTCGCCGCGAGCATTGTGGGAGCGGGCGTTGCCCGCGATAGGGTCACCGCTTATTTGAAGATGGTCAGCAAGATCCGCACATCCTCCTCCCCCACATTGCGGAACCAGTGCTCGCAATCCCCCTTCACCGTCGCCGTATCCCCTTCATTCAGCACCACCACCTGATCCCCGGCATGCACCTCCAGTGTCCCGCTGATGATGTGGAAGATCTCCCGCGACCCGCTCTTGTGCGGTGAAAACCTCGCCGATGAGGCCCCCGGCGGCACGGTATAGGACAACAACTCCAGATCCGGCCCCGGCCGCGCCAGGGCCAGCCTGACGATTCCGGTCTCCTCGTCGACGAAGCGCAGATTCTCCCCCGCCCGGGTCACTTCGGTGGGTGCCTGCTCGATCAGCTCCGACAATTCGCAACCCAACCCACGGGCAATCGCCAGGGCATTGCGCAGGCTCGGACTCAACATCCCCCGCTCAAGGCGCGACAACGCCGCCGCCGACACACCGCTGCTTTCCGCCAACTGATCCAGGGTCACCCCTAGTTGCAGACGCCGCTGGCGCACCGCGACGCCGAACAGGTCCTGTTCCGTTTGCTCGTCTTTGTCTTTCATTCTGTCCCTTGCATCTTGTTATTTGCTTATCCGCAAATATAATTGCGAAAAAGCAAACGTCGAGTCTGTGAAATGAATGCCTTCCTTGCAGCGTCCCCGGTGTTTTCCGCGATCCTGGCCCTGGGCCTGGGTATCCGTTCCTTGCACGCCGCATTACTCGGGGTACTGGCTGCCGTGATGGCGGCCATTATTGCCTTTCCGCTGGGTTCAGCGGAAATCGGTGTGGCGCTGATCAAATGGCTACCACTGGTGCTGGAGGTGGTGCTGATCGTCGGCGGTGGCCTGCTGATGTCGGAAGTCCTGCGCCACGCCGGTGCCCAGGCGGCCCTGGCCAACTGGATCAAGGGACGTACCGGTACGGGTGTCGCCGCCGTACTGCTCGTGGTACATGGCATCACACCTTTCGCCGAATCGGTGACCGGCTTCGGCATCGGCGTCACCATCGGCATTCCGTTACTGGTGTTCATGGGGCTGGCACCGCGTCACGCCGCACTGATCGGCCTGCTTGGCCTGTGCGCCGTCCCTTGGGGTTCGATGGGGCCTGGCACCATGATTGCCGCCAGCCTGGCCGGGTTGCGTTTCGATGAGCTGGGGGTAGCTTCGGCGGTGCTTAGCCTGCTGCCTTTCGCCATCAATGGCGGGGTTGCGGCCTGGTTGGTCAGTACACCTGAGGAACGCCCACGAGCACTCCTGCTCGCACTCGGCTCCGCGTTACTGCTGAGCACTGCCGTGGCTCTGTCGAACCTGGCATTTGGCACGGCACCAGCGGGCGCCTTGGGCAGTGTGGCGATCATCTGCCTGCACCTGCTGCGCGGGACCGGGCGCGGCGAGTCGCTGCTGCCGATCGGGCGTCGCGCATTGAAAGCCTACGGTGTGTTGCTGGGCGGCGTATTGCTGGCTGGCAGCGTGATGCGCTTCGGCGGACTGTCCGAAACCTGGCATTACCTCGCCTCGCCCGCGCTGTGGCTGTTCGTGGCCGCGCTGTGGTTCTGCGCCGGACGTCCACCGGCCGAGCCGATGGCACGAGCCTGGAAATCCTGGTTGCAGGTGGCGCCGGTAACCGCGCTGTTCATCGTCATGGGCATCGTGATGGCGGTCAGCGGTACCGCGGCCTTCCTCGCGCGACTCCTCGCGGAAATGGGCAGCGGCTACCTGGCGATCGCTCCGTTCGTGGGCGCCCTGGGCGGCTTCGTCACCGGTTCAAGCAGTGGCTCCAACGCCATGTTTGCCGCGACCCAGGCCGAAATCGCCCGCACCCTGGGCACCAACCTGCTGCTGTTCATGGCTACCCACAACGTTGCTGCGGCGATTTCCATCCTCGCCTCGCCGGGCAAGATCGAGATGGCCTTGCAACTGGCGGGCGACACGGGTCCGCAGCGGCGCTGGGTACAGCGTTTGGCCATCATCGTGGTAGTGTGCAGCGCCAGCTTGATGGCGCTGGTCAATGTGCTGGCGGGCCAATGGTTCTAAAGCACTAGCGGCTCAGGTCCAACGACCATTGGCGAGGTGCCGGCCAAGCGACTAGCTTCACTGTTCGATTTATCGCAAACCAACAAGGTGAACACGATGAGCATGATGGACTGGGATGGTTACCGTAAGCAGCTGATGGCCGGGATCGGCGACCTCAAGCACCTCTCTCCCGACACCGTCGCCGGCTACGCGACCGCCAGCGGCGCGGGAGCCAAGACCAATCATCTGGACGCCAAGACCCGCGAGCTGATTTCCCTGGCGGTGGCGGTCACCACCCGTTGCGACGGTTGCATTGCCGTGCACTCGAAGGAAGCGGTGAAGCATGGCGCGACCCGCGAGGAAATCGCCGAGGCGCTGGGCGTGGCGGTGGCGATGAATGCCGGGGCGGCGCTGGTGTACTCGGCCCGGGCGCTGGATGCGGTGGGCAAGGCCGAGTAAGAAGTCAGGACCACCTCGGACCCTGTGGGAGCGGGTTCACCCGCGATAGCGGTAGTGAATTCACCGGCGCAATCGCGGGTGAACCCGCTCCCACAGGGCTTACCGGTGTTCTTTAGAGCCGGTGGTGCCAGCACCTGGCCAATCTCCTAGAATGCACCTCTCCCCTTCTTCACCAAGGCTCCCCATGCTGCAGATCCGCCCGATGACCGCCGCCGATTTCGACCGTTTCTGGCCCACCTTCCAGGCCATCATCGCGGCCCGGGAAACCTACGCCTACGACCCGGCCATGTCCCTGGAACAGGCACGCCATCTGTGGCTCGACATCCCGGTGCACACGATGGTCGCCGAGGCTAACGGCGAACTGCTCGGCGCCTACTACCTCAAGGCCAACGCCGCCGGCCCCGGCAGCCATGTCGGCAACTGCGGCTACATGGTCGGCGAAGCCGCCCGCGGTCGTGGTATCGCCCGTACCATGTGCGAACACTCCCAGCAACTGGCCCGCGCCTCGGGCTTCCTGGCCCTGCAGTTCAACTCGGTAGTAGCCACCAACGAAATCGCCGTGGCCCTGTGGCACAAGCTCGGCTTCGAAACCGTCGGCCGCCTGCCCAAGGCCTACCGCCATGGCCGCCTCGGCCTGGTCGACTGCCTGGTGATGTACAAGTGGCTGGGCGAGCCGGAGCAGCCCAGGCTGATCGGCCGCAAGAACATCGAAGCCGTGGTTTCCCGTCGTCGCGGGCGCTGAGCCGCCCGTTCCAGACCATCGGGCACATCAGCCCGGTCATCCGTCCCCCTTGTGCTAGCGTTTCCTGACGGGCCGCGCGCCATGTCGCGCGACAACCATTCAAGAAACGCCCGACCACAACCGACCGATGACCTTGGTGAGCCCCATGGACCTGCGAATCAATCAACAGACCTACGCGGTCGACGCCGACCCGGACACGCCCCTGCTCTGGGTGATCCGCGACGACCTCGGCATGACCGGAACCAAATACGGCTGCGGCCTGGCCCAGTGCGGCGCCTGTTCGGTGCTGGTGGAGGGCAATGTCATACGCTCCTGCGTCACGCCGGTATCAGCCGTGGCCGGGCGCGAGATCACCACCATCGAGGCGGTCGAGGCTGATGCCGTGGGCAAGCGCGTGGTCGAGGCGTGGGTCAAGCATCAGGTCGCCCAGTGCGGCTACTGCCAATCCGGCCAGGTGATGGCGGCCACCGCCCTGCTCAAGCACAACGCCCATCCGAACGACAGCGAGATCGAGGCTGCCATGGTCAACCTGTGCCGCTGCGGTACCTACAACGCGATCCGCGCCGCCGTGCACGAGGTCGCCACTACCGAGGGGGCTGCGTGATGAACCAGGACAGCCTGCCCCTAGGGGCCCCCGTCAACCTCTCCCGCCGAGGCTTCCTGCTGGCCAGTGCCGGCGCCGCCGTCGGCGCGCTGGTGCTCGGCTGCGGCATTGCGCTGGGTATCAGCAGGGTCGAAGCCGCCAGCACCGCTGCTGCTGGCTCGATCCAGGTCCCGGCGATGCTGGAAATTCGCCCGGATGGCAGCGTGCGCCTGCTCTGCTCGTTCATGGAAGGCGGCCAGGGCGTGTTCACCGCCATGGCGCAGATCGTCGGGGAGGAGCTGGATGTCGATCCCGCAACCTTCCTCGTCGAAGCCGCCCCGCCCGGCCCGCCCTTCGTGGTGATGGACAATGGCATGCGCATCACCGGCGGCAGCATGTCGGTACGCACCAGCTACCCGACCATGCGCAAGCTCGGCGCCCTGGCCCGGGCCATGCTGCTGCAGGCGGCCAGCGAGCAACTGAAGGTACCGGTGAGCGAACTGGGCACCGAACCTGGTCGAGTGATCCATGCCTCGTCGGGTCGCTCTATCGGCTACGGCGAGCTGGCCCGGCGCGCCCTGGACCTGCCGGTACCGGATGCCGACAGCATCACGCTGCGCGATCCGGGCCAGTTCCGCTGGATCGGCAAGCCGGTCAAGCGTGTCGATGCCTACGACAAGTCCACCGGCAAGGCCGTCTACAGCATCGACATCAAGGTCGACGGCATGCTCCACGCCGCCGTGCAGCACGCGCCGCGCCTGGGCATGACGGTGGGCAGCGTGCGCAATGAGGAGCAGGTCAAGGCCATGAAGGGCGTGCACTCGGTGCACCGCTTGCCCGGCGCGATGGCGGTGGTCGCCGAGCGCTGGTGGCATGCAAAACGCGCGGCGGAAGCCTTGCAGGTCGACTGGCAGGAACCCGCAGCCGACACCAAGGTGCGCCCGATGCCGGCGGACTTCTCCAGCGACGGCTTCCGCGAGCGCCTGGCCAACGAGCCGGGCCCGGGTCGCGATGCGGAAAAAGAAGGCGATTTCGCCAGTGCCTGGAGCAGCGCGACGACCAAGGTCGAAGCCACCTACCACAACCAGTTCCTCAACCACGCCCAGCTCGAACCGCCCTCGGCCACCGCCCGCTTCAATCCGGACGGCAGCCTGGACGTCTGGTTGCCGAACCAGGCACCGGACATGTTCCGCGCCGATATCGCCCGGCGCACCGGCCTGGACGTGGAAAAGATCACCCTGCATTCGCCGCTGCTCGGCGGCTTCTTTGGCCGTCACTTCCTCTACGACAGCGCCAACCCCTACCCGCAAGCCGTCGAGCTGGCCAAGGCCACCGGGCGCCCGATCAAACTGATCTGGAGCCGCGAGGAGGAATTCCTGCGCGACGCCATGCGTCCCATGGCCGTGGTCAAGTTCCGCGCCGCCCTCGACCAGGACGGCCTGCCCATCGCACTGGAAGCGGTCAGCGCCACCGAAGGCCCGACCGAGGCGATTGCCGGCAAGCAGGGTGACAAGCTCGACCCGACGGCGACCGAGGGCCTGGCCGGCAAGTCCTACGCCATCGCCAACCGGCGCGTCGCGCAGATTTACGTCAAGGGCCCGGCGATGCTGGGCTATTGGCGTTCGGTGGGCAATTCGATGAACGACTTCTTCTACGAAGCCTTCCTCGACGAACTGGCCGACCAGGGCAAGCACGATCCCTTCGAGCTGCGCCTGAAACTGCTGCGCGACAACCCGCGCCTGACCACTCTGTTGCAGGCGGTGGGCGAGCTGTCCGGCGGCTGGAAGCGCGGGCCCTTCGTCGCTGAAGACGGCAGCCGGCGCGCCCGCGGCGTAGCCATGGCTTCGCCGTTCGGTTCGGAGGCGGCGGTGATCGCCGAGGTTTCCATCGAGCACGGCCAGGTGCGTGTGCACGATATCTGGCAGGCCATCGACCCCGGCAGCATCGTCAATCCGGCGATCATCGAGGCACAGGTCAATGGCGCAGTGTCCCTCGGACTGTCCCAGGCCCTGCTGGAGGAAGCGGTGTATATCGACGGCAAGCCGCGGGCGCGCAACTACGACCTCTACCCGATCCTGCCGGCGTCACGCATGGCCCGGGTGCATGTGAAGATCGTCGAGAGCGGCGCCAAGATGGGCGGCATCGGCGAACCGCCGCTACCGGCCACCGCGCCGGCGGTGGCCAATGCCGTGGCCCACCTGACCGGCCAGCGTATCCGCAGCATGCCCCTGTCGCGCTACAGCTTCAGCTAAGGAAGGTCTCCGATGACTGCAAGACGACTGGGCACGCTGGCCGTGCTCTGCCTGCTGTTCGCCGCCGTCCTGGCCTGGTACGTAACCCGCACGCCAGCCTCGCCGTTCGCCCAGGACTCGATCGAAACCGATGCGCAACTGGTGCAACGCGGCGAATATGTCGCCCGCCTCGCCGACTGCGTGGCCTGCCACAGCCTGCCGGACGGCCCGCCGTTCGCCGGCGGGTTGAAGATGGACACACCGCTGGGCGGGATCTTCGCCACCAATATCACCCCGGATCGCGAGCATGGCATCGGCAACTACAGCCTCGCCGACTTTGACCGTGCCGTGCGCCATGGCGTACGCGCGGATGGTGCCCGGCTGTATCCGGCCATGCCCTACCCGTCCTATGCCAAGCTCAGCGACGACGATATCCGGGCGTTGTATGCCTTCTTCAGCAAGGGCGTGAAGCCCTCGGCGCAAGCGAACGTGCCGGGAGAGATTCCGTGGCCGTTGAACATGCGCTGGCCGATCGCGCTGTGGAATGGGCTGTTCACCGAGCCGGGCGTGCATGCCGACAAACCCGGCCAGGATCCGCTGTGGAACCGGGGTGCCTACATCGTCGAAGGGCCGGGACACTGTGGCAGTTGCCACACGCCACGCGGGCTGGCATTCAACGAGAAGGCCCTGGACGGCAGCAAGCCCGCCTACCTGGCCGGCGCGCTACTGGATGGCTGGTACGCGCCGAGCCTGCGCGCCGATCCGAATACCGGGCTGGGACGCTGGAGCGAGGGCGAGATCGCCCAGTTCCTGAAGACCGGGCGTAACGTGCATGCGGTGGTATTCGGCTCGATGACCGAGGCGTTCAACAACTCCACGCAGTTCATGAGCGACGACGACCTGGCGGCGATTGCCCGTTACCTGAAATCGTTGCCGGGGGATCCGCAGCGAGACGGGCCGCCGTGGCAGTACCAGGACGCCAAGGCCGATGCGCCCGGGGCACATACCTATGCAGTGCGCTGTGCGTCCTGCCATGGGGTTGACGGCCGCGGGCAGCGCGAGTGGATGCCACCGCTGGCGGGGGCGTCGTCGTCCATGGCGCGGGAGAATGCCTCCAGCATCAATATCACCCTCAATGGTTCGCAGCGGGTGGTTGCCGCCGGAGTGCCCGATGCGTACCGGATGCCGGCATTTCGCGAACAGTTGACCGACCGGGAGATTGCCGAGGTATTGAGTTTCGTGCGGACCGCGTGGGGTAATCGCGGGGGTGCGGTGGCAGTCGAAGCGGTGAAGGAATTGCGCGAGAAGACGGATCCGGCAAATCCGAGTCCGATTGTGCTGCGCATGCGCTGAGCAGAGAAATCGAGGGCGCTGCTGAGCATCTCAAGCTCCCACAAGGTCACTGCACTTCTTGAGTCATGCGCAGTGCCTGTGGGATTTGCCTGGTACAACGCGGTCCTTGTGCGAACCGAGGCCCACAAGGTTTTGCAGCGCTTGATGACAATCAGCCGTGCTTCAGTTCCTCGATACTGATCTCGCGCATCCTGAACTTCTGGATCTTCCCGGTCACCGTCATCGGGAATTCCTCGACGAAGCGGAAATGACGCGGGGTCTTGAAGTGGGCGATTCGGTTCTTGCACCACGCTTGCAGCTCCTGCGCAGTCGCACTGTGCCCCGGGTGAAACTTGATCCAGGCGACGATCTCCTCGCCATAGCGATCGCAGGGAATGCCGATCACCTGCACGTCGGCCACCGCCGGGTGGGTGAAGAAGAATTCCTCCAGTTCCCGCGGATAAATGTTTTCGCCACCGCGGATGATCATGTCCTTGTTGCGCCCGGCGATGCACACGTAGCCCTGCTCGTCCATGCTCGCCAGGTCGCCGGTGTGCATCCAGCCCGCCTGGTCGATGGCCTCGGCTGTCGCCGCCGGGTTGCCCCAGTAGCCGAGCATCACGCTGTAGCCACGGGTGCACAACTCGCCGATCTGCCCGCGCGGAACCACCCGGCCGTGCTCGTCGATGATCTTGCTTTCCAGTTGCGGCTGGGTGCGTCCGACGCTGGTCACGCGCAGTTCCAGTTCGTCGTCGGCGCTGGTCTGCATCGACACCGGGCTGGTCTCGGTCATGCCGTAGGCGATCTGCACTTCGCTCATGTGCAGTTCATTGATGACCCGGCGCATCACCTCGATCGGGCAGGTGGCGCCAGCCATGATCCCGGTGCGCAGGCTGGACAGGTCGTAGTCGGCGCGCTGCGGCTGGTCGAGCACGGCGATGAACATGGTCGGCACGCCATACAGCGCGGTGGCGCGCTCCTCGACTACTGCCTGCAGGGTCAGCGCCGGGTCGAAGGCATCGTTGGGGTAGATCATGGTGCTGCCGTGGGTCATGCAACCCAGGTTGCCCATCACCATACCGAAACAGTGATACAGCGGCACCGGGATCACCAGGCGGTCGCGCTCGGTCAGGCCGAGGCTTTCGCCGACCATGTAGCCGTTGTTGAGGATGTTGTAGTGACTGAGGGTGGCACCCTTGGGGAAGCCGGTGGTGCCAGAGGTGTACTGGATGTTCACTGCCTGGTCGAACTGCAGGCTGTGCTGGCGGGCGTCGAACTCCGCCACGCTGACCCTCTGTGCATGCTCCGCCAGGCCATCCCAGGGGAGGAAGCCGGTCGGCGGCTCGGCGGCCAGGCTGATGACCCCGCGCAGGTCCGGCAGACGCTCGCAGTTGAACTGCCCCGGGGCCTGATGGGCGAGCTCCGGCAACAACTCGCCGATCATGCCGTGGTAGTCCGAACTCTTGAACGCCCCGGCGCAGACCAGCCACTGGCAACCAGATTGTTTCAGGGCATATTCCAGTTCGCTGGTGCGGTAGGCCGGGTTGATGTTGACCAGGATGATCCCCGCCTTGGCGCTGGCGAACTGGGCAATGCACCACTGCGCGCAGTTGGGTGCCCAGATGCCGAGGCGGTCGCCGGTCTTCAGGCCCAGGGCCATGAAGGCGCGGGCATGCAGGTCGACGGCCGCGGCCAGTTCGGCCCAGGTGTAGCGCAGCTGCTGATGGCGGACCACCAGCGCCTCGCGCTCGGCGAAACGCGCCACCGTGCGGTCGAATGCCTGACCGATGGTCATGGCCAGCAAGGGCTTGTCTTGGCGGCCCTGGGTGTAGCTCGGTTGATTCATGGCGATCCCTGTTTGTGTTTGTTCTTGGGAGCTGATCGGGGCGGACTTACTCTGGCTTAAATTTACGTTAACGTAAAGGTCATGGTGATGATTGACAGTGCAGAAACTCAGGTTTACGTTAACGTAAAGGTTATATCCAAGCCCCCACCCCTCCAAGAACTGACAATAGAAGGTGCCCGCATGCTGTATCCCTCCCTGAACTTCGCCCTGGGCGAAACCATCGACATGCTCCGCGACCAGGTGCAGACCTTCGTCGCCGCCGAGCTGGCACCGCGCGCCGCCCAGATCGACCACGACAACCTGTTCCCCGCCGACATGTGGCGCAAGTTCGGCGACATGGGCCTGCTCGGCGTGACCGTCAGCGAGGAATACGGTGGCGCCGGCCTGGGCTACCTGGCCCATGTGGTAGCGATGGAGGAAATCAGCCGCGGCTCGGCTTCAGTGGCCCTGTCCTACGGCGCCCACTCCAACCTCTGCGTCAACCAGATCAACCGCAACGGCACCCACGAACAGAAACTCAAGTACCTGCCCAAGCTGATCAGCGGCGAGCACATCGGCGCCCTGGCCATGAGCGAACCGAATGCCGGCTCCGACGTGGTGTCGATGAAGCTGCGTGCCGAACAGCGCGGCGACCATTTCGTGCTCAACGGCAGCAAGACCTGGATCACCAACGGCCCTGACGCCAACACCTACGTGATCTACGCCAAGACCGATCTGGAAAAGGGCCCCCACGGCATCACCGCATTCATCGTCGAGCGTGACTGGAAAGGCTTCAGCCGCAGCAACAAGTTCGACAAGCTGGGCATGCGCGGCTCCAACACCTGCGAGCTGTTCTTCGACAACGTCGAGGTGCCGCAAGAGAACATCCTCGGCAAGCTCAACGGTGGCGTGAAGGTGCTGATGAGCGGCCTGGACTACGAGCGCGTGGTCCTCGCCGGCGGCCCGACCGGCATCATGCAATCGTGCATGGACCTGGTGGTGCCTTATATCCACGACCGCAAGCAGTTCGGCCAGAGCATCGGCGAGTTCCAGTTGATCCAGGGCAAGATCGCCGACATGTACACCCAGCTCAACGCCAGCCGCGCCTACCTGTACGCCGTGGCACAGGCCTGCGACCGTGCTGAAACCACGCGCAAGGATGCGGCCGGGGTGATTCTCTACACCGCCGAACGCGCCACCCAGATGGCCCTGGAAGCGATCCAGATCCTTGGCGGCAACGGCTACATCAACGAATTCCCGGCCGGCCGCCTGCTGCGCGACGCCAAGCTCTACGAGATCGGCGCCGGCACCAGCGAGATCCGCCGCATGCTGATCGGTCGCGAGCTGTTCAACGAAACGCGCTAAGGGGCCCGAGATGATCCTGAAATCCCAGTTGAACACCCGCGCCCCGGACTTCGCGCAGAACAGCGCGGCCATGCTGGAGCAGGTCAATGCCCTGCGCACCCTGCTCGCCCGGGTGCACCAGGGCGGCGGGCCGAAGGCCCAGGAACGCCACACCTCGCGCGGCAAGCTGCTGCCCCGCGAGCGCATCGACCGCCTGCTCGATCCGGGCTCGCCTTTCCTGGAGATCGGCCAGCTGGCCGCCCATGAGGTCTACGGCGAGGACGTACCTGCCGCCGGCGTGATCGCCGGCATCGGCCGGGTGGAAGGCGTCGAGTGCATGATCGTGGCCAACGACGCCACGGTGAAAGGCGGCTCCTACTACCCGCTGACGGTGAAGAAGCACCTGCGCGCCCAGGCCATCGCCCAGCAGAACCGCCTGCCCTGCCTGTACCTGGTGGACTCCGGCGGCGCCAACCTGCCGCGCCAGGACGAGGTGTTCCCGGACCGCGAGCACTTCGGGCGGATCTTCTTCAACCAGGCCAACATGAGTGCCCAAGGCATCCCGCAGATCGCCGTGGTCATGGGCTCGTGCACCGCTGGCGGGGCCTATGTGCCGGCGATGTCCGACGAAACCATCATGGTCCGCCAGCAGGCCACCATCTTCCTCGCCGGACCGCCGCTGGTGAAGGCCGCCACCGGCGAGGTGGTCAGCGCCGAGGAGCTCGGTGGCGCCGACGTGCACTGCAAGACCAGCGGTGTCGCCGACCACTATGCCGACAACGACGAACACGCCCTGGCCATCGCCCGCCGCTGCGTGGCCAACCTCAATTGGCACAAGCAGGGCGAATTGCAGGTGCGCACGCCGATCGCCCCGTTGTACAGCGCCGACGAGCTGTACGGCGTGGTCCCGACCGACGCCAAGCAGCCCTTCGACGTGCGCGAGATCATCGCCCGCCTGGTGGACGGCTCGGTCTTCGATGAGTTCAAGGCCTTGTTCGGCACCACCCTGGTGTGCGGCTTCGCCCACCTGCACGGCTACCCCATCGCCATCCTTGCCAACAACGGCATCCTCTTCGCCGAGGCCGCGCAGAAAGGCGCGCACTTCATCGAACTGGCCTGCCAGCGCGGCATCCCGCTGCTGTTCCTGCAGAACATCACCGGCTTCATGGTCGGGCAGAAATACGAAGCCGGCGGCATCGCCAAGCACGGTGCCAAGCTGGTCACCGCAGTCGCCTGCGCCAAGGTGCCGAAGTTCACGGTGATCATCGGTGGCAGCTTCGGTGCCGGCAACTACGGCATGTGCGGCCGCGCCTACGACCCACGCTTCCTGTGGATGTGGCCGAACGCACGGATCGGCGTGATGGGTGCCGAGCAGGCCGCCGGCGTGCTGGCCCAGGTCAAGCGCGAACAGAGCGAGCGCAGCGGCCAGCCGTTCAGCGCCGAGGACGAGGCAAAGCTGAAACAGCCGATCCTCGACCAATACGAACACCAGGGTCATCCCTACTACTCCAGTGCCCGCCTGTGGGACGACGGCGTCATCGACCCGGCGCAGACCCGCGACGTCCTCGGGCTGGCCCTGTCCGCCGCCCTCAACGCGCCGATCGAAGCGACCCGCTTCGGCATTTTCCGGATGTGATCGAATGACCGACTTCAGCACCCTCGAACTGATCAAGGATCCCCGCGGCTTTGCCACCCTGTGGCTGAGCCGCGCGGACAAGAACAACGCGTTCAATGCCCTGATGATTCGCGAGCTGGTCGTTGCCATCGACCGGCTGGCCAGCGACCCGGCCCTGCGCTTCGTCATCCTGCGTGGCCGTGGCCGGCACTTCAGTGCCGGTGCCGACCTGGCCTGGATGCAGCAGAGCGCGGCGCTGGACTTCCAGAGCAACCTCGACGACGCTCGCGAACTGGCGGAACTGATGTACAACCTGGCGCGCCTGAAGGTGCCGACCCTGGCCGTGGTCCAGGGCGCGGCCTTCGGTGGCGCCCTCGGCCTGATCGCCTGTTGCGACATGGCCATCGGTGCCGACGATGCGCAGCTGTGCCTGTCGGAGGTGCGCATCGGCCTGGCCCCGGCGGTGATCAGCCCGTTCGTGGTGCAAGCGATGGGCGAACGCGCCGCGCGACGCTATGCCCTGACCGCCGAGCGCTTCAGCGGCAGCCGTGCCCGTGAACTGGGCCTGCTCGCCGAAAGCTACCCGGTAGCGGAACTGGAAGAGCGCCTCGAAGACTGGATCGCCACCCTGCTGCAGAACAGCCCCCAGGCCATGCGCGCCAGCAAGGAACTGCTGCGCGAGGTCGGTCCCGGTGAGCTGACCCCTGCCCTGCGCCGCTACTGCGAGAATGCCATCGCCCGCATCCGCGTCAGTCCGGAAGGCCAGGAGGGGCTGCGCGCCTTCCTGGAAAAACGCCAACCGGCCTGGCAGGCCGAACCATCCGCCAAGGAGCCCCGCCCATGAGCCGTCCCGAGCTGACCACCCTGCTGGTCGCCAACCGCGGCGAGATCGCCTGCCGGGTGATGCGCACCGCCAAGTCCCTTGGACTGACGACAGTCGCCGTGCACAGCGCGGTGGACCGTGAAGCGCGGCACAGCCGCGAAGCCGATATCCGCGTCGACCTCGGCGGTGCCAAGCCGGCGCAGAGCTATCTGGTCATCGACAAACTGATCGCCGCGGCCAGGGCCAGTGGCGCCCAGGCCATCCACCCCGGCTACGGTTTCCTCTCCGAAAACGCCGGCTTTGCCCGCGCCATCGAAGAAGCCGGGTTGATCTTCCTCGGCCCACCGGCCAGCGCCATCGAGGCCATGGGCAGCAAGTCGGCCGCCAAGGCCCTGATGGAGACCGCCGGGGTGCCACTGGTGCCCGGCTATCACGGCGAAGCCCAGGATCTGGAAACCTTCCGCGCCGCCGCCGAAAAGATCGGCTATCCGGTGCTGCTCAAGGCCACCGCCGGTGGCGGTGGCAAGGGCATGAAGGTAGTGGAGCAGGAAAGCCAGCTGGCCGAGGCCCTGGCCTCCGCCCAGCGTGAGGCGCAATCCTCCTTCGGCGACTCGCGGATGCTGGTGGAAAAATACGTGCTCAAGCCGCGCCACGTGGAGATCCAGGTGTTCGCCGACCAGCACGGCAACTGCCTCTACCTCAACGAGCGCGATTGCTCGATCCAGCGCCGGCACCAGAAGGTCGTGGAAGAAGCGCCAGCGCCGGGTCTCAGCGTCGAACTGCGCAAGGCCATGGGTGAAGCGGCGGTGCGCGCGGCACAGGCCATCGGCTATGTCGGCGCGGGTACTGTGGAATTCCTCCTGGATGCCCGTGGCGAATTCTTCTTCATGGAGATGAACACCCGCCTGCAGGTGGAGCATCCGGTCACCGAGGCCATCACCGGCCTCGACCTGGTGGCCTGGCAGATTCGCGTCGCCCGCGGCGAAGCGCTGCCGATCACCCAGGAGCAGGTGCCGTTGAACGGCCATGCCATCGAGGTGCGGCTGTATGCGGAAGATCCGGCCAATGACTTCCTGCCGGCCACCGGCAGGCTGGCGCTGTACCGCGAAAGCGCGCCCGGTGCCGGGCGGCGGGTCGACAGCGGGGTCGCCGAGGGCGACCAGGTATCGCCCTTCTACGACCCGATGCTGGGCAAGCTGATCGCCTGGGGCGAAGACCGCGAACAGGCGCGCCTGCGCCTGCTGGCGATGCTCGACGAATTCGCCATCGGCGGGGTGAAGACCAACATCACTTTCCTGCGGCGCATCCTCGCCCACCCGGCCTTCGCGGCGGCGGAGCTGGATACCGGTTTCATCCCGCGCTACCACGACGACCTGCTGCCCGCCCCGGCCGCCCTGCCCGCCGGTTTCTGGCAGGCGGCGGCGGAAGCCTGGGTACAAGGTCTGCCGGCGACGGTGCGTCAGGACGACGTGCATTCGCCGTGGGTCTCGCGCCAGGGATTCCGGGCGGGTGTGCCGGCACATGTGAGCCTGCACCTGAGCTGCAATGGCGAGCAGCAGGCCCTCAGTCTGGACCAGGTCGCAGCGTCGACCTTCCTCCTCGACGGCGAGCAACTGCAGGTGGATGACAGCGGCCTGCGGCGTCAGCACCTGGCGATCCGTCGGGGCGACACCCTGTACCTGCGCTGGGATGGCGAACTGCACGCGGTCACCGCCTACGACCCGATCGCCGAGGCGGAAGCCGGGCACGGCCATCAGGGCGGGCTGACCGCACCCATGAACGGCAGCATCGTGCGGGTGCTGGTGGAGCCGGGGCAGGTGGTCGAGGCCGGTACTCAACTGGTGGTGCTGGAAGCGATGAAGATGGAACACAGCATCCGCGCCCCCCATGCCGGGACGGTGGCGGCGCTGTATTGCCAGGAGGGTGAAATGGTCAGCGAAGGAAGCGTGCTGGTGGCGCTGGAGGACGCTGCGGGCTGAATGCCCCCACTGACTGCGATCCGGCAGTGCTTCCATAAATGAAAACGGCGCCCAAGGGCGCCGTTCTTCGTTGCAAGGAGATCAGAACCGGATGCCGGCCTGAATGGCCACACCCAGCAATTCACAGTCATCACCGCACAAAGTGATCGGATAAGTCGGATTGAGCGGCTTGAGGAAGCGCTGGCCGCCCTCCACCACCAACTGGCGCAACACACCCAAGGTATTGCCCTGCACCCGGGCGATCACCAGGCGCCCGACCTGCGGCTCGACCCCGGTATCGACCAGCACCAGCATCCCAGCGCAAATGCTCAGGCCGGTCGGCGCGGTCATCGCGTCCCCCTCGACCCGTAACCAGAACGCCGTACCGAGGGCCTTGTAATCGGTGATCTGGTCAGCACCCGGTGTATTGGCATCGACCCTGGCCAGGCACTCCCAGTCTGACAACGGGTAGCGGAAGGTGGTCGGCAGGCCGTAATTGGCCGGTTCCTCCGCCGTGTTCAGCGTGGGGCGCATTTCCATCGGCAGCTCCAGGGCCACCAGCACCTCGTTCATGCGCTTCAGGGACAGCTCGCGCTCGCCACGCAGCCACAGACCGACACATCCCTGGGTCACGCCCACGCGCTCGGCCAGCTTCTCTTGGGTGAGCTTGAGCTCACTCATCCGTTTCTTGGTTAGTGCGATCCAGTTTTCCATCGCAGGCACGATACGGACTACCCAAAGACGCTCAATACACAAATTGTAGTATTTAAAATCCTGAAAAGAATACGACGGGTATTATATTTCCCTGGCACTTTTTCCAGACCTTCAAGGAAGACCGATTCATGACTAACTCATCGTTTTGCCAACTGGACAGCGACGCTGCCCGTCGCGCCATGGACTACTACTTCAACCCCGCTCCAGAGCGCTCGCCGGCGGGCGAAGACATGCAACTGGTGGTGGCGCGCCATGACCTCACCGCAGAAACCGCCGCGGCACAGGCCGATTGGCTGCTGCGCTGCGCATCATCCAGCGCCTGGGAGGCAGCCCAACGCATGCGCGACAAAGGCCAGGACCAGATGCTGATGGTCATGCACCTGCTCAACCTCGGCCGCGCGATGCTCGATCACAGCCAGCAGCTCGCCGCCAAACGCGATCAGGAACCGGTTCAGGAGTAGTGTCGAGGGGGGGAATAAAACAATCGAAAAAGCCCGGAACAGCTGGGCTTCAGGCATGGGGCAGAGAATTTTCCGCAGGATTACAGAAAATTCATTTGACTTGAAAATGAGAACGATTATTATTGATCGCAACTGGTCGCGAGACTGGTTGGATAACCTGGAGCCCTTAGGTCGGACTCTCAGATTATCTCCTCATCAGGCTAATCACGGTTTTTGACCCGGCTTTTTGCCGGGTCTTTTTTTTGGCTCTTCAGGCTAATGAAGGCGGTGTGTTACTTAATGTGGCAATGATATCAAAGGACTATCGCCGCTGTAACCCTTGTAACGGGGCTTTGCTGAAATTTGCTGAAATCAGCACTTGAGAACCAATCTCGTTAAGATTAAGCTCTCAACCGCGTCAAGGAAGATGCCCCCTACCCGCCTCCTCCGTTTCCTCAGCAAGGAGCTTGAACCATGACCCGCCTGCTGCTGCCTCTGGATCACCACGCCGATTGCACCGACGCCGCCGAGGCGGACCTGCTGCAACGCCTGAAAAAGCTTCCACGCCGGGTCCAGCAGGTGTTCTTGCTGAACCGCCTCGACCAACTCTCCTATGCCGCCATCGCCGAGCGCCTTGATCTGCGCGACAGCAATGTCGAGCACCATATGAACCAGGTCCTGCAATGCACCTTGTCCGTGCCGGAGGCGATCGCCCGTGTCGCCGGCCAGTGGTACGTGCGCTTGCAGAGCCCGCAGGTTACTGCCAGCGAACGCATCGACTTCCGTCGCTGGCTCGATGCAGCGCCAGAACACCTGGCCGCCTTCCATGCCACCGAACTGCGCTGGCGCAGCCTGCTCGCCCCCGCCCGCCAACTGGGTGAGAACAACTGGTACCGGCAGGGCCGCGCCGCCTTCTCCCTGGGTGGCTGCACCGTGGCCATGGGCCTGGGCCTGGCCGCATTGCTGGCATTGGGTTTCTGGTAAGCCGCCAGGTTGTGTAGAGTGACCGGCTACAACAACTCTACACAGGAACCTGGCAATGACCGCACTGAGCATCGACTGCGATTTCGACTCCGGCAATATCCTGGTTCGGGACGCCAGCCATCCCGCACAGATCCGCCTGGCGATCCGTAACGACACCTGCAGCGCGCATTTCCAGTGGTTCCACTTCAAGGCCAGCGGCCTGACCCCGGGACAGACCCACAACTTCATCCTCGAAAACGCCGGTGAGTCTTCCTACAACAAGGCCTGGGACGGCTACCACGCCGTCGCTTCGTACGATCAGCAGAACTGGTTCCGCGTGCCCTCCCGCTTCGATGGCAAGGCCCTGCACTTCAGCCTCGAAGCCCGTGAGCCGCAGGCCTGGTTCGCCTACTTCGAACCTTACTCCCGCGCCCGTCACAACCAGTTGATCGAACGTGCCCGTCAGTTGCCCGGCGTCAGTCTGCTGGCCACCGGGCGCAGTGTCGAAGGCCGCGACATCCCGCTGCTGCGGGTCGGTGATGGCGCCCAAGGCAAGCGCAAGGTGTGGATCATCGCCCAGCAGCATCCAGGCGAGCACATGGCCGAATGGTTCATGGAAGGCGTGATCGACCGCGTCGAGCAGAACGACGCCGTCTTGCAAGGCCTGCTGGCGACCGCCGACCTGTACCTGATTCCCAACATGAATCCCGATGGTGCCGTGCGCGGCCATCTGCGCACCAACGCCCGCGGCCATGACCTCAACCGTGCCTGGCAGAGCGCCAGCGCCGACCAGACCCCGGAAGTGCTGTTCGCCCAGCAGCAGATGAAGCTGCATGGCGTCGACCTGTTCCTCGATATCCATGGCGACGAGGAAATCCCCCATGTATTCACGGCCGCCTGCGAGGGAAACCCCGGCTATACGCCGCGCATCGCCCAGCTGGAAGAACGTTTCCGCAAGACCCTGTGCAGCCTGACCCGCGATTTCCAGGACGTGCATGGCTACCCGCGCAGCGCGCCGGGCGAGGCCAACATGACCCTGGCCTGCAATGCGGTGGGCCAGGCTCATGACTGCCTGTCGCTGACCCTGGAGATGCCGTTCAAGGATCATGACGACGCACCGGATGCGCTCACTGGATGGTCGGGCAAGCGCTCGAAGGCGCTGGCTTCGTCGGTGCTGGATGCGATCGGGCAGATGGTCGGGGAACTGCGCTGATTCTTGTGTTGCCCACGATGAGGCCGGCACTGCCCCTCAGAACGCCACGTCCAGGATCACACTGTCCTGATAAGCCCCAGCCGGCGGCGTGGCCTGGTCGGTGTAGACCTTGGCGTTGTAGTTGAACACCTGGCTCCCCGTCCCCGTGCCATTGCCCGGATTGATATCCGCATCGCTGCTGGCCCGCCGGGCGGTAGTCAGGGAACCCCAGCGCACCGCGCCAGCACTCTTGAAGATGTCGTAGGCGAGGTAATTGGTACTCGTCGTCGACTTCATGCGCCGCCGCCCCCCGGACACATACAAGCCATCATTGAGCCCCACGGTATAGGCACTGCCCTTGGTGCACGACAGGCTGACGCTCTGGCTCACCGTGGAAAAACCGCTGACCACCGGCGCCGTGCCAAAGTTGATGGTCGGCGTAGTGATCTGGCAATCGGCGGTCACGGTCAGGCTCACGGTCATGCTGGTGGTTCCACTGCTGGTCTGCCGGCCAAGGCACAGCCCGCCGACGCCGATTCCCCAGCAATAGTCCCAGTTCCAGAAGACGGTGAAGGTTTCCGTGTAGGTCCCGGCGGCGACATTGCTCCCGGTCAGGGTCCGGACGTAGAGCGGCACCGTGGACGGCACAGTGTTGCCAAGAATGCCCAGCGCTTCGAGGATGCCGTACCGGGCGAAATCGAAAGGCTGCCCGCGGGTAATGGGATAGGACGTGGTGTTGTCGCCATAGATCGTGTAGTTGATCACGTCCCCGGTGGGCCCCACCATGCCCGTGGTGCCGCCCACTGACGTCAGCGTCAGCTTGAAGAAATCATCCGAGCGCAGCAGGGTCAGCAGCGAGCCGCTGCAACGCAGCCCGGCATTGGTGGTAGAGCTGGATTGCACCGTGGTGTTGACCAGGGTCGAGGCGACGCTGCCAAAGGCGATGTTGGTCGGCTGTACCACTGAACATTGCGCCCGCGCCTGCGCTGCCAGCAGGCAGAGCAGCAGCACCGCCAGCCAGCGCTTCATTTGCACACCAGCGGGCCGATCAGCGGCACATCGTCCTGCGCGCCGTCGAGGCTGAACTGCGCCTGGCAGCTACCACCGCTCGCCAATTGCACGAGCAAGGTGTTCTGCTCCGTCAGGTTCTCCAGATAGACCAACCCGTCCCAACCCACCACCGCCAGCGTGCCGCTCTGCTGATGGGTGACCTGGCTGCCCAGCGGCAGGTCTTGATGATTGGCGTCCACCAGCTCGACGCTGGCCGCCAGCACCCGATCCAGCGGGAAGTTCAACAGATAGCCCGCGCCACGGCGTACCGCCACGCGCTGCTCGACGTTGCCGGCGCGAATGTTGGCCGGCAGCTCCAGCGGATCGATCTCGTACTTGCCGCGGTAGTAGGCACTGCTCCACGGCACCAGCAACTGACCCTTGCCGTTGGTACGGCCCACGGGCTGGTTTTCGTAACGCACCGGCACGTCGGCGAAGCCATTGGTACTGACCACGACGAAGGCATCGTCGATGCGGTTGGCGGCGAACAGGCCGTTGTCCATCCACACTACCGAGCCACTGGCATCGGCCCAGCGGGTCATGGCATCGCTGGTGCCATAGGCGCCGGCCTGCAGTTGCACCGACTGCAGGCGCCAGGTCAGGTCAGCCTGGCGGTAGGCCTGCTGGTCGCCACCGGCATAGCCGAGGTTGAAGCCGACCCCGCCCTGGCTCGGCACGGCGTGGCTGTAGTTGACCCGCTGCAGGCTTTCGCCGTTCTGGTTGCGTTCGGCGCTGAGACTGATGGTGCCGTGCAAGTCGAAGGGAATCACCAGTTGCGCCTGGGTCGCCCACTGCCCGCCGCCGCTGACTTCGCGGTTGGCCGAGAGGTACAGGCTGGTACTGCCCCACAATGAGCGGCTCCAGCTCAGATTGACCAGGCGCGTGCGCGAATTGTCGGCGGCGCGCACGTCGAAATAGCCGGCACCGAGGCTGCCGTAGCGGTTAATGTTGAGGCTGACCGTGACCTGCTCGCTGCGCTGGCTGAGACGGGTGTAAGGGCTGTCCAGCAAGGTCGCGTCGGCATAGTCGCCACGACGTTCCAGGCGCTGGTAGCTGAAGCCGATACGCTGGCTGTTGTACTGATAGCCGAAGCTCAGTTGCTGGCCGCTGCGGCTTTCGAAAGTGCTATGGCTCACAGCGGCATTGATCACGCCCAGATTGCCCACCAGCAGGTTCCCGCCGATGCCCCCGAGGGTCAGGGACTCGCCGGCCTCTGCATGGCTCTCCAGGGTGAAGTTGTCGCTGACGCCATAGCGCAGGCTGCCCGTGGTCAGGGTCGATCCATAGGAAAAATCACTGATCCCGTAATTGCGGCGCAACTTGCCGGCCGCCACCGAGAAATCCATCAGGCCCTTCTGCAACAGGGTGCTGGTGACATAGAACGGCAAGGTGGTGGAGACCTGGCGACCCAGGGCATCGGTGGTCACCACCACCGCCTCCCCGGCGCCGTTGATGTACGGCACGTTGGTCAGGGTGTAGGGCCCGGGCTGCAACTGGGCGCTGGTGCTCTTGTAGCCGTTGATGAACAGATCCAGCGACGATGGTACCGCCGCCTCGCCGGCGAAGGCCGGCAGCGGATAGGTGACCAGGTCCGGCCGCACCGAGAAGTCCCGCGACAGTTGCACGCCGCCCATGCGCACCGAACTGCTCCAGGGCAGCGAGCCGCTGACCACGTCGCCACCTTCGAAAGTCAGCAGGCGTTCTTCGTCGGTGTAACGGAAGGTGGTGTCGTAGCGCAGGAAACCGCGCTGGCTTGAATCGAAGCTTTGCCCGCTGATCTGCTCGCGCCACTGCCCGGTGGTAGAGAAGGTGCCCCAACCATCGAACACGCGAAACTCGTTCCAGGCCGACAGGCTGGTGCCACTGTCATCGGTGTCGTTCAGGTACAGGTCATAGTTGAGCAACGCGCCGAAGCTGCTGCGAGCCTCGCTCGGCGGGTACAGCGAGCGGCTGCCGATACGCTGGTTCGGCAGCCAGTTCAGCGGCACCTGCAGCAGCAGGCGCTGGGCCTGGCTGTCGTAGTCACTGTGCAGGCCGGCGATACTGTCCAGCGCCACTTGCTCGGGCACCGGCACGGGAAACTCGATCCCTGCCGCACGCAGGTCACTGGCGGCCACGTACAGGTGGCCGGAGCGTTGCTGCACGGGCACCACGCTACCGCTGCTCATCTGGTTGACCACCAGTTCCAGATACAACTGCGCATCGCTGACTGCCTCCTGACCGCTGGGCGGCGGCGGTAGTTCGCCAGCCAGCAACGGCGTCACCGCGAATACCGTCATGCCACTCGCCAGCGCCAGACGTCGGGTACTGGCCAGAAATCCCTTCACGCACTGTTCCCACCCTTGACGAGGCTGCTCCAGCCCCTGGTCCCTGGATCTATCCGCTCACTTCACTGTCCCTGGCCGATGGTCTGGGCGGACTCGCCGCCATTCACCCGGCCCTGCAGCACGGTCGCCGCTGACGCCTGCAAGGGCGCCGGCCAGCGCATGCTGGCCCCGGGCAACACGTAACCGAGCAAGCCTTCCACCACCGGACGGTTCTGCCCACCCTGCTGCATGACGACATCAGTCAATCGCGCATGCACCGGGCTCGTGTTGCGAATCTCGACGAACGGCCGGCCCTGCACCGAGACCTGGCGCCAGCTCAGCTGTGGCTTGCCAACGCCCTTGGCATCGCGCTGCCCCTCAGGGTCCGGCTTGCCCCACAGGCCGTCGCCGTAGACGAACAGCGGCACCGAGTAGCGCATCTGGAAACGGATCGCCGCCTGCGGCTTCTCGGTACCGGTGTTCGCCGGCAAAGGTGGCGGAATCTCATCGATGATGATGCGGTAAGCCTGCTCCTGGCCCACCGGTGACTTGCCGGTGCGGGTCAGGCGCACCAACTGCTTCTGCCCGGGCTCGATCTTGGCCAGCGGCGGACTGCCAATGATGTCGCGCTGGTTCTGGTACTGGTCGTCGAATTCGCCCTGGCGCCAGGCGAAAATGCGGATCTGCAGGTTGGCCACCTCGCTGCCACGGTTTTCCAGCCACAGCGCGCCGGCCTTTTGCTCGGCCTCGATCACCGGATCGATCGGCCAGATCAATACCGAGGTCGCTGCCTGCGCCATTCCCCCCCACAGCGCCAGGAGCAGCGCCGACAGCATCCTCCCCGCGCCCAGACGCCGAGCGTCCCTTCCCATGCCAACCCTCCTTCGTTTTCTTGTCAGCCCGGCGCGTTCTCGCTTACCAGGTCAGTGTCACTTGCAGCACATCGGTATAGGTGCCCGCCGGTAGCACCCCGGTCAGTTGGGCACGGGCGTAGATCGGCAACTGGATGGCCGTCGGGTCGCTGTAGCTGACCGCCACCGTCTGGTTGATGCCCAGCGCCTGGCTGAACGCGGCATCGCGAAACAGCTGATAGACCTGCAGGTTGCTGCCGGTACTGCGCTTTAGGTTGCGGCTGCCGTTGTTGTTCTGCCCGCCGTCGACGGCCATGTTCAGAGTCACCCCCGGCGTGCACTGCAGGGTCACCGTGGTACCGCTGAGCGCTGTGGTGGCAACGGCCGTGGACAGCGCCGAAAAACTGCCAAAATTCAGGTTGCCGTAGTTGGTCACCCCGCCCACCACCAGGCAGCCCGCCTGGATCGTCGCGTTAACCAAAAAGGTGCTGGTCGTGGCGGCATCCAGCGGCACTGGTGCAACCGCCGCGACCAGCGCCAGCCCCAGCGCCAGACGCCCGTGCATGGCTCAGAAACTCAGCTCGACCGCCACGGTGTCGGTGTAGGTGCCCGGCGGCAATCCGGCCTTGCCCACCGCCTTGCCGTAGAGGTTCACGGTCTGCGCCACACCGGTACTGGTGGGCAGGGTGATGGTTCCGTTGATCGGCAGTAGCGTGCCGAACCCGGAGTCAGTATAGAAATCGTAGGGAACGTAGCTCCCGGAGCCATTGGCGAGGGCCCGGGTACCCCCGGTGGACTGGCCGTCATTGGCCCCCACGCCGACCTTGATCACCGGAATCGCACCGTTCGAGCAGAGGATGCTCATGGCACCGCCACCGCCAGCAAGCACCTGAGCCCCTGCCTGGGTGAACAGAGCGGTCTGGGTACCGAAGTTGAGGGCACCGAAGTTGACCCCGGTGGTGGCCGTGGAGCCGTTCACCTGACAACTGGAAATCAGTACCAGCGAGGCATTGATGTTCCCGGTGACCGTGGCCGCCTGGGCCTGAGATGCGAGGGCCAAGGCGACGCCGGCGAAGAGGAAACGGGAAAGTGTGGGTTTCATGATTCACTCCTTTGACTGTCACCAGTCCAGCGTCACCGTCAGGGTGTCGCGATAAACGCCCGCGGGCAGGGCTTTGGGGTTGGCTACGACAACGCCGTAGATGGGAATCGGAATCTGTGCCGCGCTGCTCACCGAAAAGTTGAGTTGCTGGCCAATGCCGTAATTCGTGCGCCCGGCGGGATCGGTGGACAACTGGTAAGGAATGAGTACGCCGCCATTGCTCAGGCGGCGGGTGGTGCCTTCAGGATTGGCGCCACCATTGATGGTCACGGTAAAGGCACGCACCTGCGGATTGCAGCTGACCTGCAGGTTGCCGGTGCCGGCGGTATCGTCGAGGGCGGCGCGGATCGGGTTGGTCCACATCGGCCCCTGGGCGCCGAAGTCGAGTACGCCACCGCCTGCGGCCGGCGCTTGCGGCGACGACTCACTGCTGATCTGGCAGGCGGAGGTAATCACCAGGCGCGCCTGGATATGCCCGCTCATTGCGCCGTCGACGCTGGTGCTGAGCAGGAGCGGCCCCAGGCTCAGCAGAAGAATGCGTGATGTCTGCATGCTGCTCACTCCCTAAGCAGTGCCACCTCGACCGTCACCAGGTGACAGTCACCTTCAACATGTCCGAATAGCGCCCCGTCCTTGGAAGCTCGGTTTGTGTGTCGATACGCGCATACAAGGGAAGTTCCACCGAGCCGCTGTCCGGTACCCGGCCATGCTGGGCGATGTTCACCGACAGCGGCACCCGCCAGGCGGGATCCTGGAACAGGCGGTAAGGGATGGGCCTGGCGCGGGGATCGGCGGAGACCAGGTAGCGCACGTCACCGGTGCCTCCATGCAGGCCGCCATCGACCTGGATCTGGTAGGCCGTGTCCGGATTGCATTCCAGGCGCGGTGGTCGTTGCACCAGCAACTGGCTGCTCAACGGCCCGGTGGCGTCGTCCAGCCGCGGGCTGTGGCCGAAATCCAGCACGCCCAAGGCCTGAGCACCGGCGTCACGGGTATCGTGGATCAACAGGCAGCCGCGCTGCACGTCGATACGTACTTCGACGAGAAAATCCGTGGCTGCGGCGCCCTGGGCAGTCCACAGCCCGACCAGCGCCAGCAGTGATCGTCCCTTCACCTTCCCTCCCTTTCCTTGCAGGAGTGATCTGGAATTGAGGTTAGCAGCCGAAGAAAATGCTGCCAGCCGATCAAGAAATGTACAGGTGTTGTACAGGAAATATCCGACGAGCTTGGGTAATCTGGCTGGTGGCGTTATTCACTATCTGGTTAATATTGCCGCCCTACCCGATGCTACGCGGTCGGTGTGCGGATTCATCCGCGATTGGGCGCGACCGCGTCGTACCCAAGATCGTCGTCCTGCCTTCGAGGAACTTGATTTGCCCGCCTGGATCCGCTCGCCCCTGCGTGCCCTGCGTCAACGCCTGAATACCAGCGCTCCAGCGGAGGCTGCCATCGACGGCGCCATCCAGCGATTCTTCGCCGACCAGGCCCAGCAACAGGGCTACACCCTGAGCGACGGCCAGCAGCAGGTCATCAGCGCAATGGCGCAACAGGCGGCGCGCCTGCCTTTCGGTCAGGCCCGCAGCCTGTACCTGCATGGCCAGGTCGGCCGGGGCAAGAGCTGGCTGCTGGACGGTTTCTACAAGGCCCTCGGCGACCAGCCCAAACGCCGCCTGCATTTCCACGATTTCTTCGCCCGCCTGCACCAGGGCATGTTCGAACACCGCCGCGAAGATGACGCCCTGGGCGTGACCCTCGACCACCTGCTCGGTGACTGCCGGGTGCTGTGCTTCGATGAGTTCCATGTCCACGACATCGGCGATGCCATGCTGCTCACCCGGTTGTACAAGGCGCTGTTCGCCCGCGACATCTTCCTTCTGGTGACGTCCAACTACCCACCCCGTGGCTTGCTGCCCAATCCGCTCTATCACCAGCGTTTCGAGCCGGTGATCCGGCTGATCGAGGAACGCATGCTGGTGCTGGAAGTGGGCGGCGACCAGGACTATCGCGCCCTCCCCGACGCCGGCCGTCTGCAGCGCTTCACCCAGGGCCACTACGTCTGGCCGGGGACGCCCGGGCAGTTGCGCCAGTTGGGCTTCGCCGAGCCTGCACCCGAAGTGGTGCTGGAAGTAAACCAACGCCAGTTGCGCGCGCGGGTACGCGATGAATGCAGTGTGGTCTTCGATTTCGCCAGCATCTGCGAGCAGGCGACGGCAGTCATCGATTACCTGGAACTGATCCGGCGTTTCGAGCACTGGACCATCGAAGGACTGCCGGACCTGGAGGACTGCACCATCGCCGCGCAACAGCGCTTCATCAACCTGGTGGACGTGCTGTATGACCGCGACAAGCCATTGCTGCTGACCGGCGAGCGGCCCTTGGCGCAAAGCCTCGGCGGCAGCGTGGCGGACCTGGCCCGAACCCGTAGCCGGCTGGGACAGTTGCAGCAGATCGGCCCAGAGCCCGATTAAATTCACTTTCCTGATATTAGAAATAATATTTGATGCTTTATTTACATAATTAGCATAGAAGAAAAAGGTCCTTCACAGATACCCCACTCCCGCATAAGGTCTGCTCCAAGACCGACCCCTTTCCCGGCGGAGGCCCGTTATCGAGCGATGCAGCCGGGGTTCTCCGTGCTTCGTCGCCTTCCTTTTTGCAGGAGCGAAGCATGAGCAAGCGACAGATCAAACTCGGCGCAATGATCCACGGTGTCGGCCACGGCTGGGGCGAATGGCGCCATCCACAGGCCCTGGCCGATGCCAGCGTCAATTTCGGCTACTACAAGCAGCAGGCGCAACTGGCAGAAGCCGGCAAGTTCGACTTCGCCTTCATCGCCGACAGCCTGCATATCCACGCCAAATCCAGCCCCCATTACCTCAACCGCTTCGAGCCGCTGACCATCCTGTCCGCCCTGGCCGCAGTCACCGAGCATATCGGCCTGGTGGCAACCATCACCGTCAGCTACACCGAACCCTTCCAGGTTGCCCGCCAACTGGCCTCGCTGGACCATATCAGCGGCGGCCGCGCCGGCTGGAACGTGGTCACCTCGTGGCTTTCCGGCACCGCCGACAACTTCGGCAAGGCCGAACACCCGCCCCATGCCGAGCGCTACCGCATCGCCAAGGAACACGTGCAGGTGGTACAGGGCCTTTGGGACTCCTGGGAAGACGACGCCTTCACCCGCGACAAGCAGAGCGGCGAATTCTTCGATCCGGACAAGCTCCACGCCCTGAATCACCAGGGCGAGTTCTTCAAGGTCAAAGGTCCACTGAACATCGCCCGCTCGCGCCAGGGCCAGCCGCTGATCTTCCAGGCTGGCACCTCCGAGGATGGGCGCAACTTCGCCGCGCGCCAGGCCGATGCGATCTTCGTCAGTCCCGAAGGCTTCAGCGATGCCCGCGCCTATTACCTGGACCTCAAGCAACGAGCGAAAGGCTTCGGCCGCAATCCGGACGAACTGTTCATCCTGCCGGGCATCCGCCCCATCGTCGGCGTCGATGCCGAGGACGCCGAGCGTCGCTACCAGCAGGCGGTGGACCTGGTGAGCATCGAAGACGCGATCGTTGCCCTGGGCCGGCCATTCAACGACTACGACTTCAGCGGGCAC
The DNA here is from genome assembly GCF_059379395.1 of Pseudomonas sp. Con_6. Lineage (NCBI taxonomy): Bacteria > Pseudomonadati > Pseudomonadota > Gammaproteobacteria > Pseudomonadales > Pseudomonadaceae > Pseudomonas > Pseudomonas sp. Con_6. Next base: position 4,047,485 of record NZ_CM182011.1, read on the forward strand.
GACCTCGACGCGCCCTTCCCCGACCTCGGCGACCTCGGCAGCCAGAGCCACAAGGGCTCGTCCGACCAGCTCAAGCGCATCGCCCGCGAGGAAGGCCTGACCCTGCGCCAGGTGGCGCTGCGTTTCTCCGCGCCGAAGCGCGACTTCGTCGGCACTGCCGAAGACGTGGCCAACGCCGTGCAGGACTGGTTCGAACACGAGGCGGCAGACGGCTTCATCATCAACTCGCTGCTACCGGACGGCCTGCAGCGCTTCACCGAACTGGTGGTGCCGGTGCTGCAGCAACGCGGCCTGCTGCGCCGTGAATACGAAGGCCAGACCCTGCGCGACAACTTCGGTCTGGCCGTGCCGGACAACCGCTACACCTTGCGTCGCACCCAAGAAGCGGTCGCCTGAACCGCACTGAACCCACCTATCGACGGACAAGGAATTTACCCCATGAGTCTTGAGTTCATCGGCCTGATCGGGCCCCAGGAAGCCAGTGAATCCCAGGCCCCGCGTGGCCCGGCGGTCGACCTGGAATTTATCCGCGCCTTCGCCCAGGCCCAGGAATACGGCGGCTTCGACAAGGCCCTGCTGGCCGTCAATACCAGCGCCGCCGACTCGCTGATCATCGCCAGCCACGTCGCCGCCTACACCGAGAAGCTCGGCCTGCTGGTGGCCCACCGCCCGGGCTTCCAGGCGCCGACCTTCGCCGCCCGCCAGTTCGCCACCCTCGACCACCTGAGCCGCGGGCGCGCCTCGATCAACGTGATTACCGGCGGCGACAGCGGCGACCTGCAGCGTGACGGCGACTTCCTCGACAAGGACGCCCGCTATGCCCGCACCAGCGAGTACCTCGACGTGGTCAAGCAGACCTGGACTGCGACCACACCATTCAACCATGAAGGCCCGCACTACCGGGTCGAGGACAACCTGACCCTGATCAAGCCGCTGCACAAGCCCCATGTACCGATCTACTTCTCCGGGGCATCCGATGCCGCGGTGGAAGTCGCGGCCAAGCATGCCGATGTCTACATGATGTGGGGCGAGCCGCTGGAGCAGGTACGCGAGCGCATCGCCAAGGTGCGCCGCGCAGCGGCGAAATACGGGCGGGAGAAGCACATTCGCTTCAGCCTGTCGCTGCGACCGATCCTCGGGGCTACCGAGGACGAAGCCTGGGCGCGGGCCGAGCGCATCCTGGCGGACGCCAAGGTGCTGCACGAACAGCGCGCAGGCAAACGTCGCGAGCTGAACGTAGGCAAGAACAACATCGGCTCGGCGCGGCTGGTGGAACTGGCCAGCCAGAAGGTGGTGCACGACACCCGCCTGTGGACGGCGATCGCGGCGCTGACCGGCGCGGCGGGCAACTCGACCTCACTGGTGGGCACGCCGGACCAGGTAGCGGAGGCGGCGCTGGAGTATTACAACCTCGGCGTGACCACCTTCCTGTTCCGTGGTTTCGACCAGTTGCGCGATGCGGTGGAGTACGGGCAGGAGCTGTTGCCAAGGATCAGGGCGCTGGTAGCGCAGCAGGCGCAAGGGAAACGGGCCAACGGCTGAGGCCCCAATCGCTGGTTTGCCAGCGCTGAGGCCCTGAAGAACAGCACAAGATCCCGACGAAAAAAAACCGCCAGTGACCTCACTGGCGGTTCAAACGTAGCGCAGATATGAAGATATTGCCGTCGCACCCAGAGGGACCTACCAAAGGGGCAGCATCAGTATCCCAATCCCGCCCGCGCACTGCTTGCTCCTCCCTGCCAGCCCCTTGCACCTCGATGCCAGATGCAAAGCCCAGAGCCACCACGGCCCCTGTGGGAGCGGGTTCACCCGCGATTGCGATGGTGAATTCATTAAAGCCATCGCGGGTGAACCCGCTCCCACAAGGTCCGTGGTGGACCTGCTTCAACTATCAACGCCACACGATAGAACCCGACTTCCATCATTCCCCGTGATAGTCACCTTCGCTTCGTTCGATTCGTCGCCGTCCCTGGCAAAACGCAGAATCCGCCCACTATCAATACATTGGCGGAGTTTTCCATGGAGCAGTCACTCAAACCCTTGCGCTATCCCCTCGCCGCTTTAGCCCTTCTGGTAATGAGTGCCTGCGGTCGCACCCCGGAAGCGGTCCAGGCGCCAATGGCGCCGAAAGTCAGCGTGGCCAAGGTGCTGGAACAACCGATCAACGAGTGGGACGAGTTCACCGGCCGCCTCGAAGCCCCGGAAACCGTCGAAGTCCGTCCTCGCGTCTCCGGGCAGATCGACCAGGTGGCCTTCACCGAAGGCGCCCAGGTGCAGAAAGGCGACCTGCTGTTCCAGATCGACCCACGCCCGTTCCAGGCCGAAGTCCGCCGCCTCGAAGCCCAACTGCAACAAGCCCGCGCCACCGCCATCCGCTCGGAAAACGAAGCCCAGCGCGGTGAACGCCTGCGCAACAGCAACGCCATCTCCGCCGAGCTTGCCGAGTCGCGCACCAGCGCCGCCGCCGAAGCCCGCGCCGGTGTCGCGGCGATCCAGGCGCAACTGGACCTGGCCAAGCTGAACCTGAGCTTTACCCGCGTCACCGCACCGATCAGCGGCCGGGTCAGCCGTGCCGAATTCACCGCCGGCAACATCGTCACCGCCGACGTCACCCCGCTCACCAGCGTGGTCTCCACCGACCGCGTCTACGCCTACTTCGATGCCGACGAGCGCGTCTACCTCAAGTACACCCAGCTGGCCCGCGAAGGCCAGCGCGGCCAGAGCACCCCGGTGTACCTGGGCCTGTCCAACGAAACCGGCAACCCGCACCTGGGCCAGATGAACTTCGTCGACAACCAGGTCAACCCCAAGACCGGCACCATCCGCGGTCGCGCCGTGTTCGACAACCGCGACGGCCAGTTCACCCCGGGCCTCTACGCCCGCCTGAAGCTGGTGGGCAGCGCCACCTACGATGCCGTGCTGATCAACGACGAAGCCGTCGGTACCGACCTTGGCAAGAAGTTCGTGCTGGTCATGGACAAGGACAACAACGCCGCCTACCGCCCGGTGGAACTCGGTCCGAAACTCGAAGGCCTGCGCATCGTGCGTTCCGGCCTGAGCAAGGAAGACCGCATCGTGGTCAAGGGCCTGCAGCGTGTCCGTCCCGGCTCACCGGTCACCCCTGAAGAAACGCCGATGGCCAGCGAGTCCACCCTCGCCGCCCTCGCCCAACAGCGCCAGGCCCTGGAAGCCGCCAACCGTCAACCTGCCGATACCGGCAAGGCCACGGTCAAGCTCGCCAGCGCCGCGACCCCACGCGGTTAAGGGACAACGACTCCAATGAATTTCTCCAAGTTCTTCATCACCCGGCCGATCTTCGCCGCCGTGCTGTCGCTGCTGATCCTGATCGCCGGTGCGATCTCGCTGTTCCAGTTGCCGATCAGCGAATACCCGGAAGTGGTCCCGCCCACCGTAGTGGTACGTGCCAACTTCCCCGGCGCCAACCCCAAGGTGATCGGCGAAACCGTCGCCGCGCCCCTTGAACAGGCCATCACCGGTGTCGAGAACATGCTCTACATGTCCTCGCAGTCCACCGCCGACGGCAAGCTGACCCTGACCATCACCTTCGCCCTGGGCACCAACCTGGACAACGCCCAGGTCCAGGTGCAGAACCGGGTGACACGGACCCAGCCCAAGCTGCCGGAAGAAGTGACGCGCATCGGCATCACCGTCGACAAGGCCTCGCCCGACCTGACCATGGTCGTGCACCTGACTTCGCCGGATAACCGCTACGACATGCTCTACCTGTCCAACTACGCCATCCTCAACATCAAGGACGAGCTGGCGCGCCTGGGCGGCGTGGGTGATGTGCAACTGTTCGGCATGGGCGACTACTCGCTGCGGGTCTGGCTCGACCCGAACAAGACCGCCTCGCGCAACCTCACCGCCAGCGACGTAGTCACGGCGATCCGCGAACAGAACCGCCAGGTCGCCGCCGGCCAGCTCGGTGCGCCACCCGCGCCGAACGCCACCAGCTTCCAGCTCTCGGTCAACACCCAGGGCCGTCTGGTCAGCGAGGAAGAGTTCGAGAACATCATCATCCGCTCGGGTGCCGACGGCGAGATTACCCGCCTGAAGGACATCGCCCGGGTCGAGCTGGGCTCCAGCCAGTACGCCCTGCGTTCACTGCTGAACAACCAGCCGGCCGTGGCCATCCCGATCTTCCAGCGCCCGGGTTCCAACGCCATCGAGATCTCCGACGAAGTGCGGGCGAAGATGGCCGAGCTGAAGAAGAGCTTCCCCGAAGGCATGGACTACAGCATCGTCTACGACCCGACCGTGTTCGTCCGCGGCTCCATCGAGGCGGTGGTGCACACCCTGTTCGAAGCGCTGATCCTCGTGGTGCTGGTGGTGATCCTGTTCCTGCAGACCTGGCGCGCCTCGATCATCCCGCTGGTGGCCGTGCCGGTGTCGCTGATCGGTACCTTCGCCGTGATGCACCTGTTCGGTTTCTCGCTCAACGCCCTGTCGCTGTTCGGCCTGGTACTGGCCATCGGTATCGTGGTGGACGATGCCATCGTCGTGGTGGAAAACGTCGAGCGGAACATCGAGCTGGGCCTGCAGCCGCTGGAAGCAACGAAGAAAGCCATGGGCGAAGTGACCGGCCCGATTATCGCCACCGCCCTGGTGCTCTGCGCGGTGTTCGTCCCGGCGGCCTTCATCTCCGGGCTTACCGGGCAGTTCTACAAGCAGTTCGCCCTGACCATCGCCATCTCCACGGTGATCTCGGCCTTCAACTCGCTGACCCTGTCGCCGGCCCTGGCCGCCGTGCTGCTCAAAGGTCACCACGAGCCGAAGGACCGCTTCTCGCTGCTGCTGGAGCGTCTTTTGGGCGGCTGGTTGTTCCGTCCGTTCAACCGCTTCTTCGAGCGTGCCAGCCATAGCTATGTCGGCACCGTCGGCCGGGTCATCCGTCGCAGTGGCGTAGCGCTGTTCGTCTACGCCGGCCTGATGGGCCTGACCTGGCTGGGCTTCTCGTCCACGCCGACCGGCTTCGTCCCGGCGCAGGACAAGCAGTACCTGGTGGCCTTCGCCCAGTTGCCGGACGCGGCGAGCCTGGACCGCACCGAAGCAGTGATCAAGAAGATGAGCGAGATCGCCCTGAAACAGCCGGGCGTGGCCGACTCGGTGGCCTTCCCGGGCCTGTCGATCAATGGCTTCACCAACAGCCCGAACAGCGGCATCGTCTTCACCCCGCTCAAGCCGTTCGACGAGCGCAAGGACCCGAGCCAGTCGGCCGGTGCCATCGCCGCCGCGCTGAACGCGCAGTTCGCCGATATCCAGGACGCCTACATCGCGATCTTCCCGCCGCCGCCGGTACAGGGGCTGGGCACCATTGGCGGTTTCCGCCTGCAGATCGAGGACCGCGGCAACCTGGGTTATGAAGCGCTGTACAAGGAAGTGCAGAACGTCATCGCCAAGAGCCACAACGTGCCGGAACTGGCCGGCCTGTTCACCAGCTACCAGGTGAACGTGCCCCAGGTCGATGCCGCCATCGACCGCGAGAAAGCCAAGACCCACGGCGTGGCCATCAACGACATCTTCGACACCCTGCAGATCTACCTGGGTTCGCTGTACGCCAACGACTTCAACCGCTTTGGCCGCACCTACCAGGTCAACGTCCAGGCCGAACAGCAGTTCCGCCTCGACGCCGAGCAGATCGGCCAGCTGAAGGTGCGCAACAACCAGGGCGAGATGATCCCGTTGGCGACCTTCATCAAGGTCAGCGACACCTCGGGCCCGGACCGCGTGATGCACTACAACGGCTTCATCACCGCCGAGATCAACGGTGCCGCAGCCCCCGGCTACAGCTCCGGCCAGGCGGAAAAAGCCATGGAGAAACTGCTGAAGGAGGAACTGCCCAACGGCATGACCTTCGAGTGGACCGAGCTGACCTACCAGCAGATCCTCGCCGGCAATACCGCGTTGTTCGTCTTCCCGCTCTGCGTGCTGCTGGCCTTCCTGGTGCTGGCTGCTCAGTACGAAAGCTGGAGCCTGCCACTGGCGGTGATCCTGATCGTGCCGATGACCCTGCTGTCGGCGATTACCGGGGTGATCCTGTCCGGTAGCGACAACAACATCTTCACCCAGATCGGCTTGATCGTACTGGTGGGGCTGGCGTGCAAGAACGCGATTCTTATCGTCGAGTTCGCCAAGGACAAGCAGGCCGAGGGTCTCGACCCGCTGGCCGCGGTACTGGAAGCCTGCCGCCTGCGTCTGCGGCCGATCCTGATGACCTCGTTCGCCTTCATCATGGGTGTGGTACCGCTGGTGTTCTCTTCCGGTGCCGGTGCCGAGATGCGCCATGCCATGGGTGTGGCGGTGTTCTCCGGGATGATCGGCGTGACGATCTTCGGCCTGCTGCTGACCCCGGTGTTCTTTGTCCTGATCCGTCGTTACGTCGAACGCAGCCAGGCGCGCAAGGCCGCGCGGCTGCCGGCGCTGGAGAACCATGCATGAACGCTGCAACCCTGAACAAACTGTGGCTGCCGAGCCTGCTGGTACTGGCCCTGAGCGCCTGCGCCATGGGCCCGGACTACAAGACCCCGGACACCGCTGCCGCGCACCTGGCCGCCGTCGACGGCCAGGCCGGCCTGGACCGCAGTCGCTTCGAAAGCGCCTGGTGGCACCAGTTCGAAGACCCGGTGCTGGACCAGTTGGTGACCCAGTCGCTGAACGGCAACCGTGACCTGCGCGTCGCCTTCGCCCGCCTCAAGTCAGCGCGGGCGATCCGCGACGACGTCGACAACGACGCCCTGCCGACCGTGACCAGCCGTGCCAGCAGCAACCTCGGCAAGGGCCAGATTCCGGGCCAGACCGAGGACCGGGTCAACAGCGAGCGCTACGACCTGGGCCTGGATATGGCCTGGGAGCTCGACCTGTTCGGCCGCATCCAGCGCCAACTGGAAGCCAGTGAAGCCCAGGAAGCCGCGGCCCAGGCCGACCTGCAACAACTGCAGGTCAGCCTGATCGCCGAACTGGTGGATGCCTACGGGCAACTGCGCGGGGCGCAGCTGCGCGAGAAGATCGCCATGGCCAACCTCAAGACCCAGCAGGATTCCCGGGGCATCACCGAGACCCTGCGCGATGCCGGGGTCGGCAACGAACTGGACGTGGTGCGTGCCGACGCACGGCTGGCGGCAGTCGAAGCCAGCGTGCCGCAGTTGCAGGCGGAGCAGGTCCGGGCGCGCAATCGCATAGCCACCCTGCTCGGCCAGCGGCCGGATGCGCTCACGGTCGACCTGTCGCCGGCGCAGTTGCCGGCGATCGCCAAGGCCTTGCCGGTGGGCGATCCGGGTGAGCTGCTGCAGCGCCGTCCTGATATCCGTCGGGCTGAACGGCAACTGGCGGCAGCGACCGCCAATGTCGGTGTGGCGACGGCGGACCTGTTCCCGCGGGTCAGCCTCAGTGGCTTCCTCGGTTTCACTGCCGGGCGCGGCTCGCAGATCGGCTCGTCGGCCGCCTCGGCCTGGGCCCTGGGTCCGAGCATCACCTGGGCGGCGTTCGACCTGGGCAGCGTGCGTGCCCGCTTGCGCGGGGCCAATGCCGAGGCTGAGGGCGCGCTGGCGACCTATGAGCAGCAGGTATTGCTGGCATTGGAAGAATCGGAAAACGCCTTCAGCGACTACGGCAAGCGCCAGCAGCGGTTGCTGTCGCTGTTGAAGCAGAGCGAGGCGAGCCGCAAGGCGGCGGACCTGGCGTCGATTCGCTATCGCGAAGGTACGGTGGATTACCTGGTGCTGCTGGATGCCGAGCGAGAAAAGCTCGCCGCAGAAGATGCCCAGGCCCAAGGCGAGGTAGAGCTGTATCGCGGGATTGTCGCGATCTACAAGGCGCTGGGTGGTGGCTGGCAGGCCGAGGCGGTGGCTTCGGTGAAGTGAATTTGTAAGGCTCCTTTGGTTGGTTCAAACCGACCTTTTTGCCCCGCAGGTTTCGACCTGGCGGGGCTTTTTTTGGGTTCTTCACGGGGTACCGGGAAGCTTTGGGGTGAGTGTCGGTGTCGGTGTCGGTGTCGGTGTCGGTGTCGGTGTCGGTGTCGGTGTCGGTGTCGGTGTCGGTGTCGGTGTCGGTGTCGCGAGATTATCCATGGCGAGCGGTGACGCCACCGGCCCCTTCCGCCTTTACGGCGGGTCCATTTTGTTGCGGCAAAATGGACGAAAACCGCTCGCTCCCACAGCCGGCCCTACGCTGCGCTTCGGGTCCCCTCCTTCCGGTGCCTTGCGGGGGCCCGCGGCCTACGACTTGCTCCGCAAGTCTTCACCTCGCGCTTCGGCTTCGCCGAAGGGTGCTACGCACCTGCCCCCGCAAGACACCTCCACTCGGCCGGCTGAGGTCGCAATTGGCGGCGCCTGAAAGTATGCGCACGAAGAGCAAGAGCAAGAGCCAAGAGCAACCGATGCCGATGCCGATGCCGATGTTGTCAAAGCATTCTTCCATCACTCGCCTGAAGTAGAAAAACAGCCAAATCTGTCTGTTTTTTACGCAGTGTTCAACTGTCAGATTTGTCAGGTTTCAAACGTCGCGGCTACGCATAGACTGCAAATCCCTCCTCCCGTCGTGATTGATGAATCACCGGAGTCAACAGCATGAACGCGACCTCCATTTCTCGTGCGGAACAGATCAAGAATGGCGACTTTTCCAACGGCGGCCAGGACTGGCAGCACTTCGGAGATGTCAATTTCGACAACGAGCGCTGCAACCTTGGTCCGGGCGCCGTCATTACGCAGAACCTCCCAGCCGTGGCGGCGGGACGCTATCGTCTCTCGTGCCGCGCTGCCGTCATGACCGATGGTGGCTCGCCCAACGCACAACTGCGCGTGAGTTTCGACAACGTCGACTGGATCCGGGAAATCACCAGCACCGTTCCGGACACCTATGAAGGTTTCTACGAGGTCCCTGCCGGCGTTACCGGCATGACGGTTTACCTCGAGGCCAACACCGACTCGGTGTGGTTCGACGACATCTCGCTGGATATCGCGCCCGAGAACGACGAGTTGATCCAGAACGGCGACTTCGCCGAAGGCAATGCACACTGGGACATGACCGGCGCGGTGTTCGACAGCCAGACCTGCGCGCTGCGCATGGACGATGTCTCGCAAACCGTTGCCGTGCCGACCCTCGGCTACTACCAGCTCAAGGCCCGCGCCAAGGTCGGCGCCGGCTCCATGGGCCGCCTGCAGGTCAAGTTGCTGCCGAACGGTGCGACCCAATACGTGCCGGTCAGCGCCAACGAGTGGACCGACTACGCGATCGACATCAGCGCGGTTCAGGGAGAAAGCGCCTTCAAGGTATCGCTGATCCGCATCACCGGAGACGATGTGGCGTTCGACGACGTCTCGCTGCGCCTGACCGCCGGCTTGAACCGCTGACAGGCAAATCGCAACGCCAAAAAGGGGATAACGCAAAGGAGAGCGGTCCCCTTTATGTGAGCCCTCAGCAGGGCACCGCAGCGCGCAGGTGAAACCTCATCTCCCCCACCGCCTCCTGCTGGGTATAGTCCCTGTACGAAAACCGCCAGACCCCGCCCACCCGTTCGAACTCATCGTGATACCGCCCCGCCGTGATCGCCTGCAACGGCAGCCCCTCGGTCGCCTGGAACACGATGTAGTACGAGCGTACCGTGGCACGACCTCCCACCTCGTCGATCTCGATGATCGGATTGCTGGTGACATGCCGGGTCCGCGGCGTACCGCAGGGGTAGAGAATCACCAACTCGCGTAACAGGTGCAGCATGCCGGCTGAATCGATCAGCGGGGCGTCCTTCCCTACTTTGATGCGGGCATGCCTGAACAGCCCGGCGGCCCCCTCGAAGTCGCCACGGTCAAGACACTCGGCATACCGGTACAGCAGGTTGCAGATAGCTACGGCGCTGTCGCTCATACGGACCTCACACAAGGGTTTTGCGCACAGTATCCGCAGACCTCAGGCAAGCCACATCGTCCATTTGGCAGAGCCGGGCAGCCTGGGATAGCCTTGCCCGTCATCGCCCTGGAAAAAGGACTCGACGATGGACAAGTACGAACGGGAAGAAACCAGCCACTTCATCATCTACGTCCTGCGCAACAAGCCGCAGGCGATGGGTGTCCAGTCGGATCGCCGGACCCTCACTCATCCATCAGGGAGCTGTTTCCGTCATGACCACTGACACTCACGATATCAACGACCTCGCATTGCGCCATATCGCCGTAAAGCTCGCACTCATCCATATCGAGCGGCTCTCCAAGGAACAGTCGGCACTGGCAAGGGATGAGTTCCGACTCACGCTCGAGCCGCTGATGAGAAAAGGCTTCAGCGGCAAGGTTCGCATCGGCAGCACGGTTGCCTTGGTCCCGCAAGCCTTCGAGGTGATCTTCCATGACGATGCACCGGAGGTGCTGTGGTTGATCCACAGGCATGAAAACGAGTCGATCCCGGTTTCGCGACAGAAAGTCCTGGAGCGGTACGCGCAGGTATTTCCCTGATTGCCAGCGTTTTTTGTCTGCATTGTGAAATGGCGGTTGTGCGTGGGAGACCTCAGGGTCTGCCGGGTTCCTTTTGCCTCGGTCCGCGAACCCGCGTACAACTGCCTCCCCTTCGTTTGCCCTTGGGTGATGCATAGCGCTACAAAACTTCCTGCACTTCCGACTTTTATGTAGGCAATTTCCCAAGCATACTTTTTCGCCTTTTCTATCGTTGCGCCCTTGGAAATCGGTGCCTACGCTTCGCCGGTCGTTGCGAAATCAGCGACCGGGTTTAGCAGCCTGCTCCAATTCCAAGGTGCATCAAGCGCCCTGTACGCGCGCAGCCAATCATTTCGCATTGGCTGTCCTGTCATGGCGGTTGTGCGCGGGGCGCCCTCGGGCGCGCCGGGTTCCTTGGTCCCTGGTCTGCTAACCCACGCACAACTGCCACCCTTTCGTTTAGCAGCGATGCTTGGCAGTCCCACTGATCCAAGGAGTTGCACTGATGAAGAAAATTGTTCCTGATCCACCTACTTACACTCTCCGCCGTACCACTGCCCACGCTCATTTCGGCACTTGCCGGGGTTCACACCCGCCGCTGTTCACCGTGTGCGAACACGCTGATATCGAAGATGCGCTGGTTCATCTCTCGGCAGCGCTCGACCCAAAAGGGGACCGACCAAAAAGGGGACAGATTTATTTTTGACGCACCATCCTGAAAATAAATCTGCCCCCTTTTTTGCCCCCTTTCCTCCTTTCCTCCGCTTTTCCCCATTAGAAATACCTTAGAGCTACAAAAACCTGATTTTCCAATGGTCACCACCTTGAATCCAATATCTCTGTGCATCAGGAATCAAAAAGGAAAAATCTGAGCAACTCGAATACCAATCCGAGTACACAAGATCCTCATGAGACCTACCAAAGTCCATGTGCATGTAAATCTTCCTGTCAAAGTTAGCATAAAACATTGGCAACCTTGAAGCAAGATTACCAACAAGAAGAATATCTTGCTCCGACAACCCCTCTCCACTCAAATAATATTTCTCAGCTCTCGCCAACAACCCTTTGAAATCGCCCTCGCCGTAAGTGAAGATCCTCTCAATGCCTTTGAAATCAAGCGCTCCCTCTCCAACATACTCGATATATTTCAAAAAATTTTCAGCGGTCAACTTAAGAATCCCGCCCCTGAACGACTTGCAGGAAGCATCATACTGCTCCCTGGTGATGCGGCCTTTCTCCAGATAACCACGGTAGTCCGGCTCCGCGTCTAACGAAAAATTATACTTATAGTCCAGAACCCAATAACAGCACTCCTTGTGAACAAAGAAGCAAATCCCTTTCTCTCCTTCCCATAATTCTTCAAGCGTTACCTCAACGTTTTTCACTTAGGGAAACTCCGAACAAGTTGCTCATCAGCCGGAAATGGGCGGCTTGGGCACGCCGAAAAGCCCGATTTTCAGCCGCTGATTATTGGATAACCAAGGCAACGCCTTGATTATCTGCCCTCATGGGCGCACCTCTCCCGCAGCAGGCAATAATTGCCGGCGTACCATCCACAGATTCGACAGGGCAAACAGCGTGGTCAGTTGTGCCGTGTTTTTGGCCAAGCCACGGAAGCGGGTTTTCACATAGCCAAATTGGCGCTTGATCACACGGAATGGATGTTCGACCTTCGCTCGTGCCTGCGCTTTGACCTTCTCGATCTTGCGCCTGACTTTGTAGAGCACGCTGCGTTTGCTCAAGCGCTTGTAGGTGCTGCGACGGGCCGCAATCTGCCAGATCACCGGCCGCCCTTCATGCTCCGGCCGTTTCTCCACGCCGGTATAACCTGCATCGGCACAGATAACATTCTCATCGCCATGCAACAGGTGAGCGACCTCCGTTACATCAGCCACATTCGCCGCTGTGCCGTGGACGTGGTGCACCAGGCCCGACTCAGCATCGGCACCGATATGCGCCTTCATGCCGAAGAAAAACTGATTACCTTTCTTCGTCTGATGCATTTCAGGATCGCGTTTGCCTTCCTTGTTCTTGGTCGAACTGGGTGCGTGGATGATGGTGGCGTCGACGATAGTGCCCTGGCGCAACGACAGGCCCTTGTCTCGCAGGTAATTGTTGATGGTTTCCAAAATTCCCGCCGCCAACTGATGCTTCTCCAGCAGGTGCCGGAAATTCATGATCGTCGTGTCTTCGGGGATCGGAGCGCTGAGTGTCAGACGAGCAAACTGGCGCATCGAAGTAATCTCGTACAGCGCCTCTTCCATGGCTGGGTCGCTCAGCGAGAACCAGTTCTGCAGCAGGTGAATGCGCAGCATGGTTTCCAGTGGATACAGCTTGCGGCCACCGCCAGCCTTTGGGTAGTGAGGCTCGATCAACGCCACTAACCCACTCCACGGAACCACCTGCTCCATCTCGGCCAGGAAACGCTCGCGACGGGTTTGCTTGCGCTTACCGGCGTACTCGAAATCGGAAAAGCTCATCTGACTCATGGGATGGAGGGCTTGTAGAGGGCAGTTGGACGGAAGGCTATTTCAGCACAGGTCAGATGGCCTGTGCTGACTTGATCGGAGAATCCCTAACACGTCATCCATTTCAAACATGAACTCCTGGAATTTCTCAACATCAAGTGCAAAATCAACACCACTCATTACAAAGCTCCTATTTCATAAGAGATCCAATTCGGTATTGAATACCTGCATCTTTCAATGCATTCAGCAGAGGCTGCGATGCTCCCTGCTCAAGAACCCACTCTACCTTATATCCCTGCCCAACCAAATAGGCATCTTTCTTGATAGCCATTTCATTCGAACTATTACCCAACTTTGAGCCCACTGTCGCCAAAGACTCTCTCCCTATTTTAAGTTGCACAAGCAACTTTTCATCAGCCACGAACGCGTCCACCTGCCGGCGACCATAAGGAGTTTTAATTACAACATTCTCCCCACCCAATGCCAGCCTATATTCTGCCTCTCTCTGAAGCGGCCCGTTTGAGTTCTGCATACTCACATCATTCATCCGAAAGTTCGTAGCGCTTAGCCATCACAGGATTCCTTTCCATAGATGGCTGAAAACCTTACAAAAATCTCAGCGTTCGCGGCACTGAAGTTCGGTTTCTCTCAATTTCAGACAGAACCTAAGCAGCCAAGTACGTTTTATTCAGTTATGGCCCTTTATCCTCGCTACCGCCATGCACTTATGCATGAGTGCTTTTCTCTTGAGCCAAGGAAAATGCTCGTTCAATCATATCGAAAGTAATATAAGGCACAAATCCAAGCCTCTCTCCCTGCTCAAAACTTTTCTTGTACCCTGCTAAACGTTCAGCATCACCAGATACGGCCAGTGCGGCTAGGTGTCGGATAGGCATTTGGCCCTTAGCATCGGTGGGCAGACCTCTATAAGCCTTCAATCCGGCATCAACGTCTTGGGAACGAGCCCAAGATCTGGCCTGTTCAGATAGCCTGATCACATCTTCGCTGGAAAAACTCGCCAATTTCTCCGGAGCATCTCTACTAACTAAAATTGGAGTATTGCCCCGCTCCTGACCGCGAATATAAGAAACAGCATCTGAGAAGGCCTTTGTCGATAAAGAAGGCATAAGCGACACTCTAAAATGGTCCGAACGCCTCCCCACAGATGGAATAACTTGAACTTGAACATCTCCAACTTCGGAAACACAGAAGTAATCACCTACCTCATCCTTGCCGCACACCCAACCATTTTCTCTCAGAATAGAAACAACTTCTTTTTCTTCCATCACTTAGCACCCGGAAAATTCATGACTTCAATAGGAATACCGTTAGGGTACCCCTGCTCTTTCAAAGGCACCCCTGGTTCAAGGCCAAACTCCGCAGCCACTTTCCCTCTCGGAATTGAATTCCCATCTCTGATCTGAGGGAAAATTTCGGACTGACGAATACTCAGGTCTGCCCCACCAGTCTTAATTTCAATAATCCTCAGGGTTCCGTCGGGCGCCTCAGCCACAATGTCCGGCCTGCAACGACCAGTGCCACACGAGCTACCAAATGATATCTCCTTTTTGCTGACTCTGAACCCTTGGGACAACAGCTGATCCTTAATGTCATCCACCATGTTCATGTGATGCTCATAATGATCTCTGATAGTGATTTTAGGGGGCTCGCTCCCCTTGGCAGCATCACAAGGTCCTTCATTGTGCACCCACGTCTTCAGTTCCCCAACATAGAACGTATGCCCAATATTCACCGTCAGGTTGTACGTCTGCCCCACCGGCTTGAACAACTCCACCCCGGCCACTCGGCTAGACGTATTTTCCGTAGCACCATCCGCCAGCGACTGGAGCAGGTCACCCGTCTTGAGCTCGATCATCGGCACAAAGTCACGCCGAGCCGGCACATAGAACGGGTGACTTGGCGTAACGAACAAGATCTCCTGTTTCACGTCGCCGCTTGTACGAGTGCTTTCCAGGGTCAGCTTGTAGATCGGTTGATCGTTTCGCTGGAAGGTCTTTACTACCGTTGAGGCAAACGGCTCGCCCCCATGCTCAGGCTTGGTCCAGACGATATCGCCGATCTTGAGCGTTTCGATCGCCCTGTCGCCAGCCGGAGTGGCCACCATGGTGCCCGCCGCGAAGCAGCAAGGCCCCTTATCCTTCTTGGGTTCTTCGGGATGGTTCTGTGGGTTCGTCTCAGGTTTTTTATCCGGCAGGTCAGTCCCTTTCGAATTCTGGGCAACCTGCTCCGAAGAAGCTTTTGGAACATCGGTAGAAGGGCTTCCACCTACTACCTTCGTCTCACCAGACGGTAAACCTGTCTCAGGCCCTTTTGCCCCTGCCCCCTTCCCGTCAGTGACAACATCCAGGCTTTTCGTCGTCCTGGTTTCCAGCGCAGCAACACGCACACCCAGCTCTTCACTGTCCTTGGCAACCATTTTACCCAAGGCTTTGCTCGATACCTCAACCCCCGTCTTTGCCAGACTCAGCCCCGCTTTGGCTGCCCCTCCTACAGCGGTCAAGACGCCTCCGACCGTGTATATCAACGCACCCAGATCACGCCCCAACTGGACGGCATGATCATCTCCGCCGACCTCAAGTGCCAGCTTCATCCGGTCAATACTGCCCAACAGGCTCGCCGTTACTTCCTCGCCAAGTTGAGCGCGTACCTCCGAACTACTGACTACCGAGGCAATCCCCTGCAATCCGGTGAGCGGATCAGAAAGGAACTCTGCCAGGCCTCGGATATCTTGCAGACCACTCTCTGCGATGCCCAGGCCAATACCGCCAGCCGTCAGGGCATCCTGTTTTACCGAGGTACCCGACCACTTGGCGATCACCTTCAGATGATCTAGCGGGTTCTGGGCTTCTTCCAACTCCTTTTGGTACTGCACATGCTGCTGCGTCGACAGCCAGTTGTTATCGATGTTCGCCGTAGCCGCATTGTTTGCGGTCGCTGCACCGTTCGGATCACTCACGGCTGCAATGCCCGTGACCAGGCTGGTGATGAGGTTGCGTTTGGCTTCTCGCTCTACAGCGGTTTCGTTTGCATCAGCCTCTGCAAACAGACCTGCCAGCACGCTGGAGGCAGCACCGCCCAAGGCTCCGCTCGAGCAGCCCTGATTGCTGGCCGCTGCGCCGGCGCAGCCGACAATGGCATGCAGCGCCGCGTGTTCCGGGCTACCTTCCTTCAGACCCTTCTTCACCAGCTCGCCGATGTACGCCGAACCTTGTTGCTGGACGTAGTTGACCACCATGTTCTGGGCAAACTGCCCGCCACTTCCGGCCACGTTGCCGCTGACGCCTGCGACGAGGGCCGTTGCAATTTGCCGGTAAGTACCGCCCGCCCCCCAGTTTTCATCGAGATCCCTGATCTCCTGCTTCAGCGCCTGATAATTGCTGTGGTGCTTGAGTTGATCGGCCTCGGACATTCCAGGCGCGTTCATCAGCGCCCTTTCTTTCTCGGCTTGCTCCTTTTTCTGATCGATTTCTTGCGCCCGGCTCGCGATGTACTGCGAAACGTTCTGCACAAACTTGCCGACAATCTCGAAGTTCACGCTGATTTCCTGCGCGTCGAAAATCGGCTTGAGTTTGTTGCTGCCGTCGCGATCACTGGAGACATCGGTATTGATGCCCGCCACCGTCTGCTCAACCGTCTGACCGGTCAGCTCCATCTGCCCGGCTGCATTGGTAATAGTGACGGCGGCGCCACTGATTCCACTGGCGGTGGTGCTGCTGGAGCTGTCTCCGGCATAGAGCACGACCGGTGTGTTGACACTCAGCCCGCCCTTGCTCGGCGCGGTGGGTCCGTTGGCGTTGGCCGTTGCGTTGGCATTGCCTTTGCCATCCACGCCTATTTCACCGCCGTAACCACCACTCAGGTTGATACTGCTGGCGTCGTATTCCGCCTTGTTCTTGATAGAGGATGTGGTAAGCGTCCCGGTTTCGAGGGTGTTTTTGCCATCCGCCACCGCTTTGTCGGTACTGGCAATGATGGCGCCCTTGAGGTCCGTGTTACCCGCCACTTCGACCTGGAATCCACCATTGCCCGCCTTGATGCCCGACTGTTCGTTGACACTGGCGTAGTCGCTTTGCATATGCTGCGCGGCGACACCGCCACTGACACTGCTCATGCCGACACAGAACGGTGGAACACAGATGTTGACGCCGACGCTGGCGCTCATTTGCCTGGAGGTGTAGGTGCTGGTGTCCTGAAGGCTTTCGATGTTCAGGTCGCCGCCCACCTTGACCTTGACCTGCTCGGCGGAAACGACACCGCCCTTAATTCGGGCTGCATCGTGGGTGGATGGAAAGACTCGATGCTCGATTACGACGCAGAAGCTGCCGCTCATACCGGTCTGCTTCGGGCTGAACTGGCACGGCTCGGCCCCCCCCATTGGCCCGTACGACCAGATGATTGCCGGGCATGCCCGCGCCAACGGGCTGATTGTCGTCACCAACAACCGTCGCGAGTTCGAGCGCATACCCGGCCTCAGAATCGAGGATTGGGTATCTCCTATGAAATAGCCTCTGAGTGACGTTGGTCGATCAACACCGCTACCCCCGCCAACACGATCGCCAGCGTATACGCCACCAGTCCCAGGTTGAGCCCGAAGATCATCTTCTCCGACCCATCCGTGAGCACCATCGACCCGCCGTAGCCATCCCGCAGCCAATAGGCCATGAGGAAGCCGCCAGTGACGAAGGTGGTCAGCAGGCTGGCAAGCCGCAGGTCGTTCCGCCCCCACACCAGCCAGACACTGAAGGCGCCCAGCGCGGTGTTGGTAAACAACTGCCAGGTCTCATGAAGCCGGGCATGGGGCGCCCAGGCCTGGTTGAACACATGGGTATCGTTGATCTCAAGAATCGGTACCACCACGGCGTAGAAGATGATCCCCACCGTTACCAGCAATCGCGCAAGCATCCGTAACCTCCCTGTTCGTGGTGTGCCGCCCCTGCACGTTAGCGCAGGGGCGATGACTGTCCAGAGCCATCCCCCGCAACGGCCAATATCCCCCACGGATTGACTCAACCCTCCCCCTGACCCAAGCTTGACCCCTTTTCCGCACGTCCTGCCCGGATCACGCATGCCCAAACCGCGTATCTACCTGTTCGTCGGCCTCGTCCTGCTGCTGTTGCTCGGACTGGGCACCTATTTGTCCCGCGACAACAGCCCGCCGCCCAACCCGGCCCTCAAACACGCCTATGGCAAAGCCTTGTCCCAGGCCCACAACGGCCTGCCGGGCGCTGCGCGGGTGCTCTACCAGCAACTGGGTCGCGACGACCTGTCGGCAATCCGCCGCGCCAGCCTGTACGCCGAACTGCCCAACTACCCGTCGCCCCTGGCCCTGAAACTGGCGAGCAAGGATCTGCAGCACGACGATCCGCTGGTACGCCGCGCCGCCCTCGGTGCCATCGCTGCCATGGTCCCCGCCAGCCAGCGCAGCCTGCTGCTGGGGCCGATGCTGGACGACGAGGACGACAGCGTGCGCTTCGCCGCGGTAGATGCGCTGGTGGGCCTGACTCCGGATGAAATCGGCCTGTATTTCGGCCCCCTGCAGACGGTTCTCGACCAATACCAACTGGCCCTGCAGGCGCGTGGCGACACGGTGGCGGACCAGGTGCACCTGGCCCGGTTGTACATGCAGGAACGAGACTTCCCCGCTGCCACCAGCACCCTCGACCGTGCCCTCGCCCTGGAACCGGAAAACCTCGATGCCCTCGCTGCCCGGGTGCGCCTGCTCGACAGCCAGGGCCAGACCGACGGCTCACGCGAAGTCCTGGCCCAGGCCCTGCAACGGCATCCGGACTCGGCCTTCCTGCAGTTCGAACTGGGCCAGTGGCTGCTGCGCCACAAGCAGGAGGAATATGCCCTGCTCGCCTTCTCCCGGGCGGTGGAACTGGAGCCGGACAACGGCGACTACCGCTACACCCTGGCTATCAGCCTGCACCGCCTCGACCAGCAGGACGTGGCACAGAAGCAGCTGGAAACCCTGCTCTCGCGCCAACCCGCGAACCGCAAGGCGCGAGTGCTGCTGATCGAGTATTGGAAGGAGAGCGGGCAGTTGCAGAACGTGCAGATCCTGCTCGCCCAACTGGAGCAGCAAAACCCTGATGATCCACTGGTCCAGCAAGGACTCTGAAGCGGTTCCTGCCACCTGGAAAACCCGGTTGAACCCCGCCTTTGACGGCGTGGTCCAGAGAGAGTGCACCCCGCCTGGGCCATTGCCCGCGAACGTTGCACTGTCAAAGGAGATCGACCGTGAACCATTCGTCAGTCAATAGCGAGCGCGCACTGATCCTGGCCCCTGCGCCGATCAGTGGCGCGACCCTGAGCCTGCTGGACCAGGCCGGGGTCAGCGCCTTCGCCACCCAGAGTCTGGCGGAACTGGCCGACGCGCTGGACCACGGTGCCGGCCTGGCTATCATCGCCCACACCTGCCTTGGCGGCTTCGAGGATTCTCTGCTGAAGAACTACCTCGGCAGCCAACCCCCCTGGTCAGACTTGCCGGTGGTGATCCTCGGTGATGGCGAGCAATCCATCAGCAGCAGCCCGGACCTGTGCCTGGCCTTGGGTAATCTGTTCATCCTGCCCTGCCCCTTTCCAGAACAAGACCTGCTCCACCTGGCCCATTCCTCCCTGCGCGCCCGCCGCCGCCAGTACTACAGCTGCCAGCAAGGCCTGGAACTGGCCAGCCTGCAACAGCAGACCGAAGAACGGGTGCGTCACCTGCGCGAAGACGAACAACGCCTGCGTCATGACGAAAAGATGGAAGCCATCGGTCAACTCGCCGGCGGCGTCGCGCACGACTTCAACAACCTGCTCACCGGTATCGGCGGCAGCCTGGAACTGATCCGCCATCGCGCCGGCCAGCAACGCTACGAGGAAATCCCGCGCCTGGTGGACATGGGCCTCAACGCGGTGCAGCGCGCCGCCAGCATCACCCATCGGCTGCTGGCCTTCTCCAGCCGCCAGTCGCTGGACGACCGCCCCGTACAACTGGCGGCCCTGCTGGAGCGCAAGCGTCTCGGCGACCTGCTCGGTCCCGGCATCCGCCTTCAGATGCGCATCGACGAGCAGTTGTGGCCGGCCAGGGCTGATGCCCGGCAATTGCAGGAAGCCCTCGACAACCTGCTGGTGAACGCCCGTGACGCCTTGCCCGACGGCGGTGAGGTACGCATCGAGGCGAGCAACCGACACCTCCCCCGGCCCCTGCCCGAGGCCCATCCGCTGAGCGGCACCGACTTCGTGTGCATCATCATCCGCGACAATGGCTGCGGCATGGCGCAGAACATCGTCGACCGCGCCTTCGACCCCTTCTTCACTACCAAGCCTCTCGGCCAGGGCACAGGTCTGGGCCTGTCGATGGTGTATGGCTTCAGCCGCCAGTCCCATGGCCATGTCAGCCTGCACAGCCGGGTCGGCCAGGGCACCGAGGTGGAACTGCTGCTGCCCCGGCATCCGCCAGAGGACCCGCGCAGCCCGGTGGCCGCCGGCAGCCCGGCGCGGGATACCCATGCCAGCAGCATCCTCATCGTCGAATCCAACAGTACGGTGCGCCAGTTGGTACGGGACAACCTCATGGAACAGGGTTACCCGTGCCAGGATGTCGCCGATGCCAATACGGCCCTGGCGTTGCTGCGCTCTGAGCGCCCCTACGACCTGCTGATCTGTAACGTCGGCCTGCCGGGCATGAGCGGCCGCCAGGTGGCGGAGATCGCGCGCAAGCGGCGCAGCGGCCTGCGGGTTCTGTTCATCACCGGCTACGCCGAACAGGCATCCGCGCAACTGGGCCGCCTCGACCCCGGCATGCAGGTGCTGAACAAGCCGTTCAGCTTCGAGCAGTTGAAGGAGCGCGTAGCGGGCATGCTGGCTGGCGAGGGCCCGGCATGAGCCAGATCGAGTTGAGCGAAGTGGCAATCGTCACGTCACTGCGGGTTCTGACGGTCAACGTACACAAGGGCTTCAGCCCGTTGAACCGGCGCTACGTGCTGCCGGAACTGCGTGAGGCCGTGCGCAGCCATCACGCCGACCTGGTGTTTCTCCAGGAGGTGCTGGGCAGCCATAGCCGCCACGCCGAACGCTATCCCGGCTGGTCGCCACTGCCGCAGTACGAGTTCCTCGCCGACAGCCTGTGGCCGGTGTTCGCCTATGGACGCAACGCGGTGTATCCGGAGGGCGAGCACGGCAATGCACTGTTGTCGAAGTTTCCCATCCTCGAGCACCGCAACCTCGATGTCAGCGTCCATGGCAGCGAACAGCGCGGCTTGCTGCATGCGGTGCTGGCGCTGCCCGGTGACCGCCAGGTGCACACCGTGTGCGTGCACCTGGGCCTGGACGAACGCCAGCGCCGCCAGCAACTGACTCTGCTCTGCCACCTGCTCGACGAGCTGCCGGCCGACGCGCCGGTGGTGATCGCGGGCGACTTCAACGACTGGCGCCAGCGCGCCGACGCCCTCCTCGCCAGCCGCGGCCTGTTCGAGGTGTTCAGCCAGACCCATGGCGCACCGGCACGCAGTTTCCCGGCGCGCTGGCCGCTGCTACGCCTGGACCGTATCTACCTGCGTAACGCCCGGGCCCGCGAGCCCCGGGTGATGGCGCGCAAACCCTGGTCGCATCTGTCCGATCACCTGCCACTCTGTGTCGAGGTCCTGCTATGAACACCGAATGGCGCGCGGAAAACGAAGTGCAACTGCTGATCAACGGCGAGGGCTACTACCCGCCGGCGTTCGAGGCCATCCGCCAGGCCCGGGAAGAAGTGCTGCTGGAAACCTTCATCATCTATGAGGACAAGGTCGGCCTGGCGCTGCAGAAGGCCCTGATCGAGGCGGCCCGACGCGGTGTGCGCGTGCAGGTCTTGGTGGACGGTTACGGCACTGCCGAGCTCAGTCACGAGTACCTGCAGGCCCTGTTCGAGGCCGGCGTGCAGTTGCAGGCTTTCGACCCCAGCCCGATGCGCATGGGCATGCGTACCAACCTGTTCCGTCGCCTGCACCGCAAGATCCTGGTGATCGATGGTGTCATCGGTTTCATTGGCGGGATCAACTATTCTGCCGACCACCTTGGCGACTTCGGTCCGCAGGCCAAACAGGACTACGCCGTGCAAGTGCGGGGGCCGATCGTCGACGACCTGCGCCGGGCCACCCTGACGCTGCTCGACAGCCATGCCCGGGTCGCCCCGCGCAGCCGCGCCTGGTGGCGCCGCGCGCCGGTGCTCGAGCCTGACAGCGAGCAGGCGGCGATGCGCCTGTTCATCCGCGACAACAACGACCATCCCACGGATATCGAGCAGCAGTACCTGCGAGCGATCGTCAGCGCTCACGAACGCATCATCATCGCCAATGCCTATTTCTTCCCCGGTTACCGCCTGCTGCGTGCCCTGCGCAATGCCGCGCGGCGCGGCGTCGAGGTGACCCTGATCCTGCAGGGCATGCCAGACATGCCGTGGGTGCGCCTGTGCTCACGGCTGCTCTACAACTACCTGCTGCGTGACGGCGTGAACATTCATGAGTACTGCGAACGGCCCCTGCACGGCAAGGTGGCGCTGGTAGACCGCGAATGGACCACCGTGGGCTCCAGCAATCTCGACCCATTGAGCCTGTCGCTGAACCTGGAGGCGAACCTGGTGATCCGCGACGCGGCCTTCAACCAGCGCCTCCACGAACACCTGGAAGAGTTGTGCCGCAAACGCTGCAAGCGGGTGACCCTGCAACGCATCCTGCGCGGCTACTGGTGGCGGGCGCCGCTGATCTTCCTGACCTTTCACTTCACCCGCTATTTCCCCCGCCTGTTTGGCACCCTGCCGGCACACAAGCCGCGCCTGAAACCTTTGTATCGTGGCGAGGAAGTGGTACCGGAGCGCCCGTCATGAACCGCCCGCTATGGAAGCGTGTACGCCAGGCGCTGACCATCCTGTTCTTCATCCTGGTTCCGACACTGCTGTTCATGCTGTTGCGCAACCAGGACTGGGGCGAGGTCTGGCATGCCCTGCACGCCTATCGACCGAGCCTGCTGCTCACCGCGCTGACGCTGGCGGCCTGCAGCTTCGCCCTGTTCAGTAGCTACGACCTGCTCGGTCGGCGCTATACCGGGCATCACCTGCCGGCCAAACGGGTCCTGCCGCTGGCATTCGTCTGCTATGCGTTCAACCTCAACCTGAGCGCCTGGGTCGGCGGGGTCGCGCTGCGTTATCGCCTATATTCACGGCTGGGACTGGAGACGGCGACCATCACACGGATTCTCGGCCTCGGCTTGGTGACCAACTGGCTGGGTTACCTGCTGGTGGCCGGCAGCCTGTTCGCCCTGGGCTTTCCAAAGCTGCCGTCGGGACTGGAGATCGGCACAACGGGATTGCGGCTGATCGGCGGCGGCATGCTCGCCGCGGCTATCGCCTACCTGTTGGCCTGCTGCTTCGCCAGCCGCCGCCAATGGCAGGTGCGCGGCCAGGTCATCACCCTGCCAGACTGGCGCCTGGCGACCTTGCAGGCGCTGATGGGCGCTGGAAACTGGTGCCTGATGGGCCTGGTGGTGTTCACCCTGCTGCCGGACAAAGTGGGCTATCCGACGATACTGGCGATCTTGCTGGTGAGCAGCATCGCCGGGGTCATCACCCATATCCCGGCGGGGCTCGGCGTGCTGGAAAGCGTCTTCATCACCCTGCTGCAAGGCCAATACAGCCAAGGCACGCTGCTGGCGGCGCTGATTGGCTACCGTGCAGTGTACTTTCTCCTGCCGTTGCTGGTTGCCTGCGTGGTCTACCTGCTGCTGGAACGCGTGGCCGCTGGTCAGCGCGGACGTGCGTCCCGCTCGGCAGCCTGCGGCAAACCCCGTGGTTGAAGCATCGCGGTGACCTTGTGCACCAGTACATCGAGGCCGAACGGCTTGATGATGATTTCCTCGTCCGGTTCGAGGGCGCCGCTGGCGCTGATCGACTCCTCGGTAAAACCGGTAATGAACAGGATGCGTTGTTCCGGGGCACGGCTGCGCAGGGTCCTGGCCACCTCGACGCCGCTGATGCCGCCGGGCAGGCCGATATCGGATATCACCAGGTCGATGGGACCTGCGCTGTCGTACAACGCCACGCCGCTAGGCGCATCGATCGCCTCCAGGACTTCCAGGCCCAGATCCTGAAGAGCCTCGCGCATCAGCATGCGCAGCACCGGTTCGTCGTCGATCAACAACACCCGCTCATTGCGCAGCTCTACCGGCGCCGTGACAAGCGCCTCGGGTGGCTGCGGCTGAGGTAACGCCGGACCAATGAAACGCGGCAACAGGATCTCGACGCAGGTGCCCCGGCCCTCCTCGGACACCAGGCGAACGCTACCGCGGGACTGACGCACGAAGCCATAGACCATGGACAGACCCAGGCCGCTGCCTTCCTGCGGGGCCTTGGTGGTGAAGAACGGATCGAAGGCGCGTTCGATCACCGACCGCGACATGCCCTCGCCATTGTCTTCGACCCGCAGGCAGCAGTAATCACCAGGCGGCAGGTCGATGCCAGGCAACTCGCTGTAGTGGCGCTCGTTGCAGGTGCTGATCTTCAGGCGTCCGCGGCGGTTCATGGCGTCACGGGCATTGGCGCAGAGGCTGATCAGGGCGCTTTCCATCTGGCTGATGTCCACCTCGACCAGCCAGGGCTGCGGATCGATCTGCAGTTGCAGGTCGATGTCCGGCCCGATGGCCTGGTGGATCAGCGGCTCGATACCCGTCAGCAGTTCGTTCAGGTCGGCCGGGCGCGGCGACAACGGTTGCCGACGGGCAAAGGCAAGCATGCGCTGGGTCAGGTCGGCGGCGCGCCCGGTGGCCTGGCGCGCCGCCAGCAGGTATTTGTCGAGCTGCTCGATGCGCCCTTGCGCCAGACGGCGCTCGAGCATTTCCAGGCTGGCGCCGATTTCCGCGAGGAGGTTGTTGAAGTCGTGAGCGATGCCGCCGGTCAACTGACCCACGGCATCCATCTTGTGGCCATGGCGCAAGAGTTCTTCAGCCTGACGCAGGGCCTCCGTGCGCTCGTGGTCCTGGGTGATGTCATGGCCCAACAGGGTGACGAAATCAGTGCCGGGCATGGCGCTCAGGGTGAAGCGCCGGTAATGCCCGTCGACATGGCGCAAGCGCCCCTCACCCGTCGCCAGGCTACCGTCGAGAATACGCCGGACCTCGACGCCATCGTCCGGGTGCAGCACCCCGAGCAGCGACTGGCCGCGGAGGTCGTCGTGCCAACCGAGCAACTGCCGGCTGGCCGGGTTGAAGGTGCGCAGTTTGAGATCATCCTGAACCACCACCATCAGGTCGCTGGACTGCTCCCACAGGTGATGGTGGTCGGCCGTGCGTTCCTGCACCTGGCGTTCGAACGAGCAGGCCAGCTCACGCCATTGCCGCTCGGATTCAACGTTGCTGGTGGTTTCCAGCACGGTCGCGAGGAAACCGGCGACCTTGCCGCTTTCGTCGCGCACAGGGCTGAAGGAGAAAGTGAAATAGACCTGTTCGAGCATGCCGTTGCGGCTGGTCACCAGCGGGAAGTTTTCGAGAAATACCGCCTCACCGTCCATGACCCGGAACACCAGCGCGCCCAGTTCAGCCCAGACATCGCTCCACACGTCGTGGAACGGCCGCCCCAACGGTGCCGGCTTGGTACCGAGGATCGGCACGAAGGCATCGTTGTACAGCATCAGCATGTCGCTGCCCCAGACCAGGCAGCCCGGGAAACGCGAGGCCAGCACCAGGTCCACCGCGATGCGCAGGGAATTGGGCCAGCGGTGCAAAGGCCCGAGCGACGTCTTGCCCCAATCGTGCTGGCGGACCGCTTCGCTCATCCCGCCCAGTTGGACTGGCCGGGGTGGAACATGAATGATGTGCATCGCGCGCTTCCTTGACTGCCGTCAGCAGTCGGACTCCTGTCCTATGTCTTCGTTCCAGAGGGCGGGTCGCTCGCGGATAAATCGGCTCATCAAATCGATGCACTGCGCATCCTGCAACACCGTGACGCGCACTCCGCGTTCACGCAACAGGGCTTCCTCGCCCATGAATGTCTGGTTTTCTCCGACCACCACCTCCCGGATGCCATACAGCAGGATCGCCCCACTGCACATGGCACAAGGCGACAGGGTGGTGTACAGGGTGGCTTCGGCATAGACCCGGGCGTCCTGACGACCGGCACGCTCGAAGGCGTCCATCTCGCCGTGCAGGACCACGCTGCCCTGCTGCACCCGACGGTTGTGGCCACGGCCGATGATGCGCCCGTCATGCACGATCACCGAGCCGATGGGAATGCCCCCTTCTTCCAGGCCCTGGCGGGCCTCGTCGATGGCGGCCTGCATGAACTGCGACTGCTGCGTTGCATCGACCATGTCGATCTCCTTGAAGACAGGAATCATTACAGAACGCTAGCACATAGCCATAGGCCGTGCGGCCTTTTCCCGTGGGTCTATGCTGTACAGGTTGAAAAACCCTCCGTGCACCTCTTCCAGAGGATCACCGCAATGAGCAAGCAAGTTCTCGTGGTGCTGACCAACACGGCCAAATACCCGCCCCTCAAACGCGCCACGGGGCTGTGGCTGGGGGAAGCGGTGCATTTTGCCGACGTACTGCAGCAGGCCGGTTATCGCGTCGACTACCTCAGCCCCGCCGGCGGCTACGTGCCCATCGACCCGCACAGCCTGAGCATGGCGCAGGACATCGACTGGCAGTGGTACAACGACAAGGCCTTCATGAATCGCCTCGGCACCACCCTGGCCCCGGGCCAGGTCCGCGCCCGAGACTACCAGGCGATCTACTACGCGGGTGGGCATGGGGTGCTCTGGGATTTCCCGGACAACCATGACCTGCAGGATATCGCCAGGCAGATCTGGGAAAACGGCGGCGTGGTGGCTTCGGTTTGTCACGGCGCGGTCGGCCTTCTGAACATCAAGCTCAGTGACAACTCGCTACTGCTTCGCGACCGCGAAGTGACCGGGTTTTCCAATATCGAGGAACAGCTGGCAGAACTGGACAAGGTCGTTCCCTTCCTGACCGAAACCGAGCTGGCCGCCCGTGGCGGTCTGTATCGCAAGGCCGAGGACCCGTGGGAAGCCTTCGCCCTGGCTGACCAGAAAGAAGGTCGTCTGGTCACCGGGCAGAATCCGGCCTCTGGCGCGGCGGTGGGCCGCCTGGTGGTGGCAGCGCTGAATGGCCGTGGGCCGGCGGCATGACGAAACGAAGAATCCGACACACCATGTCAGCCGCTCGTACAGGAAGCGGGTATTGCCCTCACTTATGCTGACCGGCTTCGGTCCGGCCTTCTTCGGCCGGGCCCTGCCTCCCCTCATAGGTGAAACATGCCCCCTCGTACTTCTCATTCCGGCCACGCAGTGCTCACCCTGTTGACCTTCTTGCTGATCGGCGTGGCACCCGTCGCCTTCGGCCTGCTGGTGATGACCTGGCAGGTGAACAAGCAGCTCGACGAATCCTCCATGGTGGCACTGCGCGAAGCCCGCCAGGGCGTCGACGATGTGATCGATGCGCTGCACCGTGCCAGCAACAAGGTGCTCAACCTCGCCGAATACGACTGTGACAAGGCCCTGCCCGCGCTGTACAGCGAGGTGGTGGCCAATCCAGAGCTGCGCTCCCTGACACTGGTGCGCGAGAATCGCGCCTATTGCAGCACGCTGCGCGGCGAATCCGACCTGCTGGTGATGCCCGGTGACTACTTCAACCACCGCCTGCGCCTGGAACCGGGCAATGACAACACCCCGGACTCGGCCATTCTCTATTACCGTCTGCAGGAGTATCCCTATGGCGTGCTGGCGGTCGCGGACGGCAAGATCCTGCAGCGGGTTCTGCAAGGCACCCGCACCCCGGACAATGTGCGCCTGCAGTTCGGGCCGACACTGATCGGCGCCAGTGGCGAGGTGCAGGACAGCGCGGTGCTGCTCGATGCCCACACCTACCTGAGTCAGGTCTCGCCCGTGTATGGCTATACCCTGCATGTCACCTATCCTCCGGGATACGCCGCTGCGCAACTGTTCGACAACAGCCTGGTGATCGCCCCATCGCTGCTGCTGGTGGGCATCATGACCGCGGCCGGCAGCTATTGGGCGATGTACCGGCGGCGGCGAGCCATCGGACGACCGGTCTGAAACGAAAAAAGCCAGCATTCGCTGGCTTTTTTCGTGCTGGGTGCAGCAACCGATCACTCGGTGGCCAATACGCCCCGGCGGACCTGGTCACGCTCGATCGACTCGAACAGGGCCTTGAAGTTGCCCTCGCCGAAGCCATCGTCGCCCTTGCGCTGGATGAACTCGAAGAACACCGGGCCCATCAGGGTTTCCGAGAAGATCTGCAGCAGCAGGCGCTTGTCGTCCGGGTTGGACGAGCCGTCCAGGAGGATGCCGCGGGACTGCAACTCGGCGGTCGGCTCGCCGTGGTTCGGCAGGCGACCTTCGAGCATCTCGTAGTAGGTTTCCGGCGGTGCGGTCATGAAACGCATGCCCATGTTTTTCAGCGCGTCCCAGCTCTTGAGCAGGTCGTCGGTGAGGAAGGCTACGTGCTGGATGCCCTCGCCGTTGAACTGCATCAGGAACTCTTCGATCTGTCCGGCGCCCTTGGACGATTCCTCGTTCAGCGGGATGCGGATCATGCCGTCCGGAGCGGTCATGGCCTTGGAGGTCAGGCCGGTGTACTCGCCCTTGATGTCGAAGTAGCGAATCTCGCGGAAGTTGAACAGCTTCTCGTAGAAGCCGGCCCAGTAGGCCATACGCCCGCGATAGACGTTGTGGGTCAGGTGGTCGATGATCTTCAGGCCGGCACCGGCGGGGTTGCGGTCGACGCCTTCGATCCAGTTGAAGTCGATGTCATAGATCGAGCTGCCTTCCTCGAAACGGTCGATCAGGTATAGCGGCGCACCGCCGATGCCCTTGATCGCCGGCAGGCGCAGCTCCATCGGACCGGTCTCGATTTCCACCGGCTGCGCGCCCAGTTCCAAGGCACGGGCATAAGCTTCGTGGGCGTTGCGTACGCGGAAGGCCATGCCACAGACGGACGGGCCGTGCTCGGCGGCGAAGTAGGAGGCGACGCTTTTCGGCTCGTTGTTCAGGATCAGGTTGATCCCGCCCTGGCGATACAGGTGGACGTCCTTGGAACGGTGGGTCGCGACCTTGGTGAAACCCATGATCTGGAAGATCGGTTCCAGGGTACCGGGGGTTGGCGAAGCGAACTCGATGAATTCAAAGCCCATCAGGCCCATCGGGTTGTCGAAGAGATCTGCCATGTTCGTATTCCTCATCATCAAAACGGTGCAATAACGGTCGGTTACCAGGCGGTCGATGCGAGTGAACGAGGGGGTGCGCAGGAAATGCCCCGGGTACTGCGGGCAAGATAGTCACCAAGAATCAGTTTGAATCCATGACACTTCATAGAGGACCCATTTCTGGCGGGCTTGATTCCCCACGGGTTGGGAAACCTTATTGTTGTATGCGTAACGCGATTCTACAGAGCGTAAATCGAT
Source organism: Pseudomonas sp. Con_6 (assembly GCF_059379395.1). Classification (NCBI taxonomy): domain Bacteria; kingdom Pseudomonadati; phylum Pseudomonadota; class Gammaproteobacteria; order Pseudomonadales; family Pseudomonadaceae; genus Pseudomonas; species Pseudomonas sp. Con_6. Next base: position 4,076,869 of record NZ_CM182011.1, read on the forward strand.
TTGTCGCCTGTCACATCAATTTGTAGGAGTGTGATTGTCCTGCATTGCCGGACGCCCAGCCGCTATGCTGTGCGGAAACGCTTCCGGACGGACCCGCCATGCCCCTGCACAAAACCCGAAACCGCCGCCGCGCCCTGCGTCGCCTGCTGCCCTGGCTGGTGGGTGCCCTGCCGGTTCTGGGCGGCCTGGCGATCATGCACTGGCAGGCCCAGCGCGAACTCGATGCCCGCGCCCTCAACAGCGCCCGACAGACCGTCGCGCACCTCGATCAGGTGCTGGACAATATCGCCGGCGCCGCCAAGGCCCTCCTCCCCCTGGCCGACAAACCCTGCGCCGAGGTCACCCTGGCCCTGCGCGAGCAGGTGACCCGCCGTCCCTTCGTGCGCTCCACCAACCTGACCCACGGCAACCACCTGTACTGTAGTTCGTTGTTCGGCGATTTCAGCGAAGCGGTCGATCCCGCCGATTACACCGACGGCAGCCTGTGGCTGATGGACGGCAACTCGGTCACCCCCGGCCATCCGCTGCTGGTCTACCGTGCCAGCGACGGCGACAAGGGTGCCATCGCCACCGTCGACGGCACCCACCTGGTCAGTGCCCTGCGCCTGATCGCCCCGGACATCGACCTGCGCCTGCAAGTCGGACCGCATTGGCTCGACCCGCAAGGCAAGGTCAACGATGCGCCGGTGCCCGGCTATGCCGTCGCCAATCAGGTACTGCCGTCGAGCCACTACGCCTTCTCCGTGCACGCCGGCTTCGCCGCCGGCCAGGTCTGGCGTCTGATGCGCGGCGAATATCCGGCATTTTTCGGCCTCCTGCTGTTCCTCGGTGCCGCCGCCGGCGCCGCCTGCTACTGGCAACTGCGCCGCGCCTCGTCGCCACGCACCGAGCTACAGCGGGCACTGGACGCTGACGAGTTCGTGCCCTATTTCCAGCCGGTGGTGCGCCATGGCGACTACCGCTGGTCCGGGGCCGAGGTGCTGATGCGTTGGCATCATCCCCGGGAAGGCCTGGTGCGCCCCGACCTGTTCATTCCGTTCGCCGAGCACAGCGGGCAGATCGTGCCGATGACCCGGCGCCTGATGGAAAAGCTGGCGAGCGACCTGGCCCCCTACGCCGAGATGTTCGAGGATGGCTTCCACCTGGGCGTCAACATCACCGCCGCACACTGCCAGGACCTGAGCCTGTGCGACGACTGCCAGGCCCTGCTCGCCGCCTTCCCGCCGGGACGCCTCAAGCTGACCCTGGAACTCACCGAGCGCACCCCGATCGTCCCCAGCGCCACTACCGACACCCTGTTCGAACGCCTGCACGGGATGGGCGTGCTGCTGGCCATCGACGATTTTGGCACCGGCCAGTCGAGTCTGAGCTACCTGCGCCAGTTCAAGGTGGACTACCTGAAGATCGACCAGAGCTTCGTCGCCATGATCGGCGTCGATGCCCTGTCGCTGCACATCCTCGACAGCATTATCGAACTGTCGGCCAAGCTCGGCCTGGGCATGGTCGCGGAAGGGGTGGAGACCGAGGAGCAACGCGACTACCTGGCCCGCTTCGGTGTCGACTACCAGCAAGGCTACCTGTTCGGCCGTCCCATGCCCCTGAGCGACTTCGTCAAGGCCCTGGCCGAACAACCGAGGGCCGTCGAGGTTGCCCAACCGACGGTGCCCCTGAGATCATGAGCGGGCAAACCTTCCCCCGCTTTACTGTTGTTCGAGGCCCCCTTGTCCAGAGGCATTGCTTTATCGGTGATGGCATCCTGCCTTTTCGCCGTGATGTACTACTACACCTCCCTCCTCGCCCCACTCAATGGCGAGGAAATCTTCGGCTGGCGCATGCTCCTGACCTTGCCGTGCGCCACGCTGTTCATGATCGTCACCCGAGACTGGTCCCTGGTGACCGGCCTGCTGCAGCGGGTGCGGCAAACGCCTGCGCTGTTCCTCGGCCTGTGCGCGACATCTGCCTTGGTGGGCGTGCAGTTGTGGCTGTTTCTCTGGGCACCGCTGCAAGGACGCAGCCTGGAAGTGTCGCTGGGCTATTTCCTGCTCCCGCTGACCATGGTCCTGACCGGTCGTCTGGTCTACGGCGAACGCCTGTCACGCCTGCAGAAGGTCGCGGTTGCCCTGGCTGCCACCGGTGTCGGCCACGAGTTGTACCAGCACGGCAGCTTCGCCTGGGAGGTGCTGGTGGTAGCGGGTGGCTATCCGGTGTATTTCGTCTTGCGCAAACGCCTGCGCACCGACCACCTGGGCGGCCTGTGGACCGACATGCTGCTGATGTCACCGGCAGCCCTGTATTTCGTGGTCAGCGGACCGCTCAACGCCAATGACCTGGCCACCCATCCACAGCTCTACGGGCTGATTCCGCTGCTGGGGGCGATCAGTGCATTGGCGTTGATCAGTTACCTGCTGGCGAGCCGGCTACTGGCGTTCAGCTTGTTCGGGCTGCTCAGTTATGTGGAGCCGGTACTGCTGGTGATGGTGGCACTGGTCCTGGGCGAAAGCATCGCCCGGGACCAGTGGCTGACCTACCTGCCGATCTGGCTGGCGGTCCTGGTACTGGTCATCGAAGGCATCACGCACTTGCTGCGTCAGCGTCGACCGGCTGTCTGAGCCGGACTTGCCGCACGCGGCGCTCCTCAACCGCGACCACGGTCATCGACCAGCCTTCCCAACTGAGCTGGTCGCCGACCATCGGCAGGCGGTCCAGCAAGCTCATCACCAGCCCGGCGAGGGTCTGGTAATCGTCGGTAGGCTTGGCGGCAAAGCCCGTCTGCGCCTGGATCTGGCGCAGGTTCAGGGCACCGCTGACCAGGTAGCCATCCTGCTCGACGACGATACCAGGGCCTTCCACTTCGCTGGCGTCAGGCAGCTCGCCGGCGATCGATTCGAGGATGTCGGTCATGGTCAGCACACCGGTGAAGTCACCGAACTCGTTGACCACGAAGGCAATGTGCGTCGACTCGGCACGCATCTGCTCCAGGGCGTTGAGAATGCTGAAGCTCTCCAGCAGGTTCAACGGCGCCCGCATCAGTTGCTCCAGGTCCGGTTCGGCGCCGGCCAGCAGCTCCTTGAGCAATTCCTTCTTGTGCACATAGCCCAGCGGTTCCTCGATACGGCCATCGCGGATCAGCGGCAGGCGTGAATACGAGGAGTTGACCAGCGCCTCGCGGATCGCCTCCGGTGACTGCGCCAGGTCGATGGCATCGATTTCGGCACGCACCGTCATCACCGTCCTGATCGGCCGTTCGGCCAGGTTCAGCACACCGCTGATCATCACCCGCTCGCGGCGGTCGAACAGCACTTGCTCGCTGCCCTCGCCCACCAGATCGGCGATTTCCTCGCCCACCTCGTCGGCTTCCACCCGGCGCCCGCCCAACAGGCGCAGCACGGCGTGGGCGGTGCGCTCGCGCAGCGGCCGGTGTTGCTGCAGGCTGCGCTTGCGGCGGTGGCGGGCCAGTTGGTTGAAGACCTCGATCAGCAGCGAGAAACCGATCGCCGCGTACAGGTAGCCCTTCGGAATATGGAAGCCCAGGCCCTCGGCGGTGAGGCTGAATCCGATCATCATCAGGAAGCCCAGGCACAGCATGATCACCGTCGGGTGGGCGTTGACGAAGCGGGTCAGCGGCTTGCTGGCGACGATCATGATGCCGATGGAGAAGATCACCGCGATCATCATGATCGACAACTCTTCCACCATGCCCACGGCGGTGATTACCGCGTCGAGGGAGAACACCGCGTCGAGCACGACGATCTGCATGACGATGGGCCAGAACGCCGAATGGCGCACCGGGCCTCCGGCCTGCACCGCATGGCCTTCGAGGCGCTCGTGCAGTTCCATGGTGGCCTTGAACAGCAGGAACACACCACCGAACAGCATGATCAGGTCGCGTCCCGAGAACGACTTGCCGAACACCTCGAACAGCGGCGCGGTGAGGGTCACCATCCACGAGATCGAGGCCAGCAGGCCCAGGCGCATGATCAACGCCAGCGACAGGCCGATCACCCGCGCGCGGTCACGCTGGTGGGGCGGCAGCTTGTCGGCAAGGATGGCGATGAAGACGAGGTTGTCGATGCCCAGGACCAGTTCCAGGACAATCAGCGTGGCCAGTCCCAGCCACGCGGTGGGATCGGCTAGCCATTCCATGGATGGGCACTCATGCAGGAAACGTCACGGGGACGGGAAAGGAAGACAGGCCATGAAGGCCTGGTACTGGGGGGCTCCGAGGAGAAGGAAGTCATATCAACCTGAGATCAAAAAGGGACGTTGATCCTACAGTTGTAGCGACGTTTTACTACACAGGGAAAGTATTTCAATGTGTAAGACCACGCTTCTTCATGATCAGTGATGGCCTCATCGCTGGCAAGCCAGCTCCCACAGGGTTGTGGGAGCTGGCTTGCCAGCGATGAGGCCATCAGCTACGAAGCAGAATCAACGATTCCAGTTGTCCTCGCTGGCCTGCAAGGCATTGGCAATGGTCTGCACCTTGTCGTCCGCCAGTTGTTGCGGCAGCGGATCGGCACCGGTGCTGACGAACACCTGGGAGTAGGCATTGCGCATTTCGGCGTAGGACAGGTCGCGCTTGAGCTGGGTTTGCAGGTTGTTCAGCTCGCCCTGGATCAGCTCCAGCTCACCGATGTTGTTGGTCTTGAAGCGATTGCGCAGCTGATCGGCGATCTGGCCGTCGAGGCTGGCCATTTCTTCGCTGGTCTTGAACTGGCGGCTGGCTTCCTCGAAGTTGGCCCGGGCCACGTACAGCTGGGCCATGACCGCCACGGACATCGCCTGGCGACGTGCATCGGCAACGCTTTCTCCGGCCTTGGCGACCTTGATCGCGGTCGGCGCGGAGATCACGTTGAACAGGTTCCAGGTGACCTTCAGGCCGTAGTCAGCCCAGCTCTGGTTGGTCAGGAAGGAGTTGCTGTCGTAGTGACCGCCGGCGGAGAACTCCAGGCCCGGGAGCATGCGCAGCATGGCCTTGCGGGTTTCGGTAGCGCTGATGCGCGACTGGTAGTCCTGCTCGCGCAGTTCCGGGCGGCTGGCCAGGGCCTGCTGCTCCAGCTTGGCGAAGTCGACGTGCAACTCCGGCACCGCGTAGTTGTTGTCCAGCGCCAGGGTATACGGCTTGTCCATCGGCTGGTTGATCAGCGCGGCCAGTTCGGTCTTGGCCAGGGTCAGCGCACGGCGCTGTTCTTCCAACTGGCGGGTGGCTTCGATCAGGGCGCGCTGGTAGCTAAGGGCCTGGACCGGGTTGCCGATGCGCTGGGCGCTCATGAGCTGGCTGTTGATGCGGGCCTGGTTGATGCGCCCCATCAGGGTGTCGATCTGGCTCAGCAGACGCTCCGCCGCCACCGCACGCCAGTAGGCCGAACGCACGTCCTGGGTGATGGTGTGGATGACCTTGCGCTTGCGCTCCTGGAGGATGTAGCGCTGGTCGGACTGCTGCTTGGCGCCCAGGTAGCTGACACCGAAGTCCAGCACGTTCCAGACCATGGTCAGGTCGGCCACTTCGCGATCACGGTCCTGGGAGGTCGAAGGTTCGAGGGACTGGGTACCGGTACGGATGCTTTGGCTGCTGGAGGCGCTGACGTTATTGCGACCGGCATAGCCTGCGGAAAGCGCCATGCGCGGCAGCATGTCGAACTGGGCCAGGTCCAGCTGGCGCTGGCCCAAGGCCTCTTCCATCACCTTCAGGCGGGCTTCGAGGTTATATTTGACCGCGCGAGCCATGGCCTGGTGCAAGGTCAGGGGCCCGGTGAGAGGTTCCTGGTCCTTGTAGATCTGCGCCATGTCGGCACGGGCACGCTCCTCGCTGGCACTGCGCTCGATCGGGTCGGTCTTGACGGCACAGCCGCCGATGGCCAATGCCAACAGACTGGCGGCAAACAGTTTGTGTTTTTTATTCATCCTTGGGCCGCCCCCTGGTACGGCTCGATTCTCGAAAGTTGTGCTGTTTTTCATGCCCGTTGTCCGATCTCTGCCGGTTTTGCCAGGGCCTTGGCCAACTCGCGCACATGGCGCTGGTCGGCTTCGTTGATTTGTTGGAGTTGCTGGCCAAAGGTCGGTACACCGAACACCCCACGCAGCCCCTGGTTGAGGTCGCTCTGTTTCCACTGGCTGCCACTGAACACGTTCATCTCGGTGACGCCCGGTACCTCGCGACCAAAGATGGTGGCGAAGGTGCTGCCGCCGAAGATCCCACCGTTGCCGCCGCCGAAGCCGAGGAAGCCCTGGCCGTCACCGCCACCCAGGCCGGTGTCGCTGCTGCCGAAGACCTGGGCGATGAAGCTCGGCGCACTGCCGGCCTGGCCGAGGAAGATGGTACCCAGCGGCTTCAGGTCGCCGCCCACGGTACGCACTTCGAACAGCGAGCCCGGGGCCAGCGGCGAGATGCTTTGGTTAATGACGGGCCCCGGCACCTGCGGCTGGATCACCGAAGATTGCGGAGCATTCGAGGTATCCGGTGGGTTGATGCGGTATTCCAGATCGCCGACGTCCTGGGTTCGCTGGGTCTGGGCAACACTGGCCAGGGACTGCACCATCAGGTTGCCGGCGCCATCCCGGATGCCGCTGCCCAGCGCGTTGAGTCTCAGGGACAAGGTGCCCTGCCCGCGCAGGTCGCCGACCACGATGCGGTAGGTCTGCGCATCGATACGCTGCACCGACTGCACCACGCCGCTGGCGCTGGAAGTGCCCAACACGCTGAAGTCAGTGGCATCGACACCACTGACCGCTTCGTCGAAGGTCAGGGTGAAACTCAGGCTGCGGTCGGTCGGCAGGACCGGGCCGTCCACCACGATGCTGCTTGGCTGCGGTGCGCGGGCATCGACGAGGATGCCATTGGTGCCGCCGACGTTGTTCAGGCTGGTCTGCGCATCGTTGCCATTGGCATCACGGATCGAACCGCCATTGAGGTCGATGGTCGAGCCGACGCTGAAGGTGGTGTTACCGGACATGCCGCTGACGACATTGAGACGGAAGGTCAGCGCGGTACCGGCCGTGTTGCTGGACAGGTAGTCGGCATAGAACACACGACCGTTGTCCAGGGTGATGGCCAGGCGCGGGTTACCGTTGCCGCTATCCACCAGCACCGCTTCGTCGGTGTTGACGGTGAAGTCCAGGGTGCTGCCGGCGGTATAGGTGCCGCTGGCCGGCACGGTCACGCTGGTCACCGTCGGCGCGATGCGGTCGATGGTGTAGGCGTCGCCTTCCAGGCCGCCGGTGATCGGGTTGCCCGCCGCATCGGCGATACCCGTGTTGCTGGCGTTCAGGTCCAGGCGCACGTTACCGGCGCCGGACAGGTTGTCCACCAGCACCTGGTAGGTGCGTCCGTCGATACGGGTCACCGAGGCGATGCGACCACTGGCGCTACCGGTGAAGGCCAGGACGAAGTCGGCGCTGTCCACGCCGGTCACCGACTCATCGAAGGTCACGGTGTAGCGCAGGCTGGTGGCGTTGGTCGGGGTGACGTCGACACGGACGATATCGCGGATCTGCGGCGCCGCGGTGTCCACCACCACGCCGCTGGCAGTGCCCGGGGCGTTGAGCTGCAGGTTCATGTTGTTGCCGGCGGCGTCGCGCACGGTCGCACCGTTCAGGTCGATGCTGCCCGGCAGGCCGATCCCGGCGGCGTTGTTGCCGGCCTCGATGGTGTACTGGAACACCAGCGCCGAAGTGCCGCTGCCCGAGACGTAGGTGGCGTAGCGGGTCAGGCCACCGATGTTCAGGGCCAGGCGCGGCGTACCGTTGACGTTGACCACCTCGCTGGCATTGACCGTGAAGGTCAGCACGTCGCCCGCGTTATAGGCACCGTTTGCCGGCAGGGTGAGCTGGGAAACCACCGGAGCCACGGCGTCGACATTGATACCCGAGGTATCGCCGACGTTGTTCAGGGCCAGGTTGGCATCGTTGCCGATCGCATCGCGCAGGGTCGCGCCGTTGAGCTGGATGGCGCTGCCCAGCTGAATACCGTCGCTATCCAGTTGCCCGGTGACCACGGTCAGGCGGAACACCAGGGCGTTGCCACCAGCGCCGGACAGGTAAGTGGCGTAGGCCTTCTCGCCATTGGCCAGGGTCACTTCGAGGCGCGGCGAACCAGCACTGGTATCCAGTTGCACCGATTCGTCGAGATGCACGGTGAAGTCGAGGTTCTGCCCGGCCACATAGGTGCCGTTGTTCGGCACATCGACACCGGTCACGCTCGGCGCGACGCGGTCGATGTTGTAGCTCGAACCGGTCAGGCCGCCGCTCAGGGCGTTGCCGGCGGCATCGGCAATGCCGGTGCCGCTGGCATTGAGGTTGAGCTGCACGGTGCCGACGCCAGTCAGGTTGTTGACCAGCACGGTGTAGGTGCGGCCATCGACGCGGGTGACGCTGGCAATGCTGCCACCGGCCGAGCCGCCGAGGGCCAGGGCGAAGTCATTGACGTCGACCCCGCTCACGTCCTCGCTGAAGGTCACGGTGAAGCTGGCCGAGCTGCTGTTGGTCGGGCTGGCGCCGACACGCACGATATTGCTCGCGGTCGGGGCACTGGTGTCGACCAGCACACCCGGCAGGTTGCCGTTGCCCAGGGTCGGATCGATATCGTTGCCGGCCAGGTCGGTCAGCTGTTCGCCACGCAGGTCCAGGCTGCTGACGGCAATGCCGTTGGCATCGTTGTCGCCGGCCTGTACCACGTACTGGAACACCAGGGTGTCGCTGCCACTGCCGGACAGGTAGGTGGCGTAGCGAGTGACGCCACCGACATCCAGCGCCAGGCGCGGCGCCAGGCTGCCGATCTGCACGGCCTCGCTGGCATTGACGGTGAAGGTCAGCACGTCGCCGGCCTTGTAGCTGCCGTCAACCGGTGGAGTCACGCTGACCACGCTTGGCGCGATGCCGTCGACATTGACGCCCGTCGTGCTGGCCACGCTGTTCAGGGTGGTCACGGTAGCGTTGCCGGCCAGGTCGGTGATCGCCCCGCCGTTGGTATCGATGCTGCTGCCCAGGGTGATGCCGTTGCTGTCCAGCTGGCCACTGGCGACCACCATGCGGAACACCAGGGCGCTACTGCCGCTGCCGGAAACGTACTCGGCATACACGGTGCCGCCGGTGTCCAGGGTCACGGCGATGCGTGGCACGCCGGTGGTGGTGTCGACCGTCATCGCTTCGCTGAAGTTGACGGTGAAGTCCAGGCCCTGGCCGGTGATGTAGGTGCCATCGACCGGAGCGGAGACACTGCCCACCACCGGCACTACGCCGTCGACCACGATATTGCTGCGCCCGCCGAGCGAGTCGGAACCGCCCACGGTCGGCAGGGTCAGGACCGCCAGGTCGCTGGTGTTGTTGCTGATCACCGCGCCGTTCAACTGCAGCGCCGCCGTGCTCTGGAAGTCCAGGTCGGCGCTGATATCGCCGGCCTGCACGGTGTACTTGAACACCAGGGTGTTGGTACCGGTGCCGCTGACATACACCGCGTTGCGGTCCACCAGGCCGGTTTCCAGCAGCAAGGTCGGGCTGCCACTGCTCAGGTCGACGTTGACCACCTGGTCCCAGGTCATGCTGATCAGCACTTCGTCGCCGATCTTCACGGTGCGGTCCAGGCCTTGGGCCGAGACGTTGGTGACCTTCGGGTTCACCGGAATGACGTTGATCGAGATGGTGTCGACGTCGGATTTGGCACCACCGGTACCGGAGTTGCCGTTGTCGTTGGTCTCGATGGTGATGCTGGCCGCGCCGAGGTAGTTGGTCGTCGGCCTGAAGGTCAGGCTCTGCAACGCCGCGTTGAGATTGGTGCGGTTGCCCTCGAAGATCATGACGATATTGTTCAGGCCGGTGCCGCTGACCATATTGATGCCGCTGAGGTTGCCCAGGGTGAGCGTGCCGTTGACGGCAGTCAGAGTCACGGTAATCAGGCCGTTGCCAGCGTCCACGTCGCTGATCGAGATGGCGTTGCCGTTGCCGGTGTTGAACGCCAGCGGGATGTTCTGCGACGCCGTCTGCGAACCCGGCACGTTGTTGACCGGTGCATCGTTAACCGCCGTTACGTTGAGGGTCACGGTCTTGGTGTCGGTCTGCTCGCCACCGCTGCCGCTGAATCCGCCGTCGCTGATGCTCACCGTCAGGGTCACGCTGGCGGTGGCGTCCTGGGCGGTCTTGAAGGTCAGGCCGTTGGCGGCGATGAAGAAGTTGATATCAGCCATGCTGCCGGTCAGGGTCAACAGGCCGGTACCGGAGCCGCCGACGGTAACGCCCATGCCAGTAGTCGCGCTCAGGGTGCCGCTTGGCACCGAGAAGGTCGCGGTCACACTGTTGATGCCAGCATCGACGTCGGTGAAGCTGATACCGGTGATCACGCTGGACACGTCTTCGGTCACGGTGATGGACGGCGGCACGGTGGCCACCGGCGCATCGTTCACCGCCTGGACCTGCAGGGTCATGGTAGTGGTGGCATCGGACACGCTGGTGGTGTTGACGTTGATGGTCAGGGTCACATCACCGCTTGCGTTGGCCGCCGAGGTGTAGACCAGACGGTTGTTGGCGATGAACTGGTTGATGTTGGCCAGGGTGCCGCTCAGGGTCAGCGCCGTCGCGGTGCCGCCCACGGTCACGCCGCCGGCACCCGTGGCGCTAAGGGTGCCAGTGCCGACCGAGAAGGTCACGATGCCCAGGGTCGAGTCGACGTCGCTGAAGCTGATCGAACCGAGCGCCGTCGGGACGTCCTCGTCGATCGACTGCGAGACCGGAGCGCTGATGGTCGGCGAATCGTTGACCGCGACGATGGTGACGTCGCGAGTGACCGCGATGGAGGCCAGGCCGCCACCATCGGTGACCTGGAACTGTATGGTACGGCTCGTGGTGTTCGGGGTGTCCGAGGAGTTGCCGTAGGTCACGGCGCGCATTGCGGCCTGGAACTCCGCGGCGGTCGCCAGATTGCCGGCAGACGTCAAGGTCAGGATGCCGGTGCCGGCACTCCAGGTGCCGACGATATTGCCCATGCTCAGGCCGTCGTTGACGAAGGCCAGGCTGTCCTGGGAGCTGTAGTAGGTCAGCAGGCGCACGGTGGCGCTGAGCGGGTTCGGGCCGTCCGGGTCGGACACGGTCACCCCGGAATCCACCACGATGCGGTCGGACGGGGCGTTGTTGGCTTCGGTCCAGACAGCCGCAGTGCCGGTCAGCGTCACTACCGGACGATCGTTGACTGCAGTGACTACCACGGTGGCCGTGTCGGTCTGGGTGGAATAGGCCGAGGAACCACCGGAGGTGGTGGTATCGGTCTTGGTGCCCTGCAAGCCGAAGGTGGCGTTGGTCTGGTCCCAGGCCTTGTAGGTGATGGTCGCGGTTTCACCGTGGATGCCGTCCGGCACGAAACGCACCATGTTCTGCGCGGTGAGGATCAGCGCGGTCGTGACGGAAACGCTACCGATGTCGCTCCAGGTGCTGCCGGCGTTGGTGCTGTACTGCCATTTGCCGTAGGTCGAAGTCAGGCCGGTGATCGCCATGCCCTTCAGTGCGCCGGTGTCAACGTCGGTCGCGCCGCCCAGCAGGTCACTGACCAGGGTGCCGGCGCTAGTGGTGGAGGTGTCGGTGAGTCCGGGCAGGGTCGGAGCCACGCCGGTCATCACCGGCGCATCGTTCACCGAAGTGACCACCTGGTTGACGGTGCCGGTGCCAATGGAGAACGCGGTGGTGCCGCCGTTGCTGGTGGTGTCGGCCAGGCCGCGGATGCCGTTGAAGGAGGCGGTGCCGGTGGTCTGGTCCCAGCCACGGAAGCTCAGGGTGGCGGTCTCGCCGTTAGCACCATCCGGGACGTAGCGGATATAGGTGGTCGAGGCGAGCAACAGCGAGCTGGTACTGGAAACGGCACCGAAGTCGGTCCAGTTGCTGTTGTCGGTGGAGTACTGCCAGGTGCCGCTGCCGGTCTTGGCGATGATCGCGACACCGCGCAGGGCGCCGACATCGGGGTCGATCATGGTGTGGTTGGCCAGTACGGTCGAGATCCGTACGCCAGTGGCCGTGGTGTCTTCGTTGATGGTCGCGAAGTTGTAGGGCCCGCCGGCGAGGACCGGCGCATCGTTGATGCCGACCACGGTCACGGTGCTGAAAATACCCACGGCGGCGGTAGGCTGGCCACCATCGGTGGTCCCGCCATTGTCGCTCACCGTGCTCAGGGTCACGACCCGGTTGACCGTGGTCGGGCTCTCGCTGTCGTTGCGGTAGGACATGCTGTTGAGCACGGTCTGCGCCGTCGCCGTGGACAGGCCAGCAGCTTTGTCCAGGGTAACGGTGGCCGTGCCGGCGACCACCGACACACTGACGCTGATGCCATTGTTCGAGGTCGTCACCGAAGTGCCCTGGACAAGGGTCACGTCGGTGCCGTCGATGACCAGCTTCTCCGCCGCGCCGTTGGCGATGCCACTGACAGTGAAGATCATCTGCTTCACCAACTGCCCGGCCTCGACGGTATTGATGGTCGCGCCGCTGAACAACTGCACCGCCGAGGTGTTCTCGGTGTAGGTCGGGTTGGTCGCGGTGATGTTGACCACCGGCGCATCGTTGACCGGACGGATCTCGATGCCGATCGTGGAAACGCTGCTGGTACCGCCGGTACCATCATCCATGCTCACCGACACGGTCCGCGGCGTGGCCGAAGGTTCGGTGGAGTTGGAGTTGCGGTAGGCCAGGTTCTGTACCAGGGCCGAGACGGTGGTCGGGTTGGCATTGCCGTTGAAAGTGATCACCAAGGGGTTGCCGTTGCTGCCGCCGGTGAAAGTGCCGATCTCCAGGCTGTTGAACATGATCGAGGCGCCGGACACGGTAATCAGGTTGGCCCCGGCCCCCTGGTCGCGGATGAACAACACGTCTTCACCGCTGGCCAGGCCCGTGGTGATCTGCACGGTCATCTTGCCGCCGCTGAAGTTGGCCGAGTCGGCATCGGTAACGGTGGCGTTGCTGCCGTTATCGAGCAGCACATAGGTGGCGTCTTCGACGTAGGTGACGGCGTCTCCATTGAGGTTGCCGATCACCGGCGAGGCGATGGTGGAGGTGACGAAGTTCAGCGTGGTGTTGTTCTGGATACCACGGTAGATCACGCCGTCGGCGTCGACGAAGGTCTTGGTGTCGATGCGAATGGCGTAGGCCACGCCCTGGGCCAGGTCGGCGGGCGGGTCGATGGTCCAGGTGGTGCCAGAGCCGGTCACGGCGCTGCTGTTGACACTGATGGTCTGAACGACCTGGTTATCCGAGGTGCGCACGATGTAAATGTTGCCGGCGCCCTTGCTCACGCTTTCGCTGAAGGTCAGCACGATGTTGGCCGTGGGCGAAACGTTGTTGCTGTTGTCGGCAGGCGTGGCGCTGACCAGCTTGGGTGGCGCGCCGCTCATCAGGTAGGTACTGCCCACGCCAGTGGCCACCGCACCGAACACGTCGTAGTCGCCGTCGCCATCGAAGTCGCCAAGGCGATAGTTCTGCCGGGAATAGTTGAGCATGGTCAGGCCGGCGAACGGCGAATCGCTCTGGGCCAGCTCGACGAAAGTGCCGTTGTCGTTGCGGAAATACCGCCATGCCGTGCCATCGGCGCCGTTCTGGAAGAACATGTCGGCATCGCCATCGCCATCGAAATCGCCCAGCAGCAGCTTCTGCGAGTTGGGCAGCGCCGGCAGGTTGGTCAACGAGGCGGTCTGGTCGCTGAAGGTCCCGCCATCGTTACGGTAGAACTTGCCGGTGGAGGCGTTCAGGCCTGCGTAGATGTCGAGGTCGCCGTCACCGTCGAAGTCCACCACCCGGTAGCCGAACACGTTGTTCTCGAGGAGGGAGAGGCCGGCGAACGGCGACGCGCTCTGGTCCATCTCGGTGAAACTGCCGCTGCCATTGTTCAGCGCGTACTTCCAGGCCGAGCCGGTGCTGCCGACCTGGAACAGGATGTCGGTGGCGCCATCGCCGTTGAAGTCACCCACGATCAGTCGCTGGCCGTTGGTGCTACCGGTAAATCCGGTCAGTCCCTGGGACAAGGCCGTGAACGTGCCGTCGTTGTTGTTGCGGTAAAAGGTGTGGGTAGCGCTGGACGGCGCAGCGTAGAGCACGTCGTCGTCGCCATCGCCATCGAAGTCGCCAACGTAATACAGGTTGCCGGAGGTGGCATTGTCGGCCAACGTCAAGCCGGCGAAAGGCGATGAGCCCTGGGCATAGATAGTGAAAGTGCCGTTGACGTTGCCAGCGGCGAAGCGCCAAAGATTGTCGCTGGACTGGTACAGGATGTCGTCGCGACCGTCATTGTTGAAATCGCCGACCACCAGGCGGTTGATATAGGTCAGCGATCCCGGCGACGGCGAGCTCGCATCGGTGCCGCCGGTGAAGGCCGCGACCATCAGGCCCTGGTAGCCGCTCAGTTGCGCCCCGAGGGATGCGGTCTCGATACTGCCGCTGGTGCGTTCCAGGACCCAGTTGCCGCCCTGGGCAGTGCCGCCGGTGTCGTCGCTGGACGCAGCCACGTCGGCGCCGGTGATGCTGGCCAGTTCATCGATGAAAGACTGGCCCTTGTCGCCCTCGCCTACGCGGCAACCGTAAAGCATCAGGTCGCCGTCGGCCTTGAGTGCAGCGCCGATGCTTTCCAGGGCGGCGCGGTGCTCGGCAAGATTGGCCTCGCTCAGCCAGACGGTACCGGCCTGCACGGTACCGTCGGCACCGTGGGACAGCAGTTGAATGGCGTCCAGGCCTTCGCGGCCCTTCAGGTAGTCAGCCATCTGCTGCAAGCCGTCCTTGGACGGGTCCAGCACCACGACTTCGGCATTGGCCGAGAGCCCGGAAAGCAGGTCCTGGACATTGTTCAACTGACCATCGACGAACACCACTTCATGGCGTTGCTGGGTCGTAGCCTGGGACGTGTCGGCCGTGGCTGGCGCCTGGCTGGCCTGGTCCTGGGTGGAGGTGCTGTCCTTGGCCGGCTCGGCAGTGGCCTGAGCGGCTTCCTGGGCGACCACGCCCACGGACGCATCGAACATGATTCGTGGCTCGAGTGCCATCAGCATCGGCGCGGCGCCGGGATCGGCGGGGGCCGTTTGCGGAGCCGGTTTACGCGAGAATCGTTCGATGAATTTCATGCTGCACCTCCTGGTGGCACCGCCCTGACCGCTTCGGTCAGGACGGCGAAAAAAGTAGCGGTGTCACCAGGACACCGCCGGTTGCTGCTGTTAGTTGCGGGTCGGGTATTCGCCGACCAGTGCGATGATGAAGCTCACCGCGACGAACGGGTTGCGAATGCCCACTGGCAAGGAGCCACCGCTAGCGGCCGACATTTGCGGCGCCAGATTGACGCCAGCGCCCTTGCTGGTGCTATAGATGTTCACCGCAGCGCTACCGGAATCGGCAGCGACGCCGATGAAGCTGTTGGCGAGCGGCGCATCGGAGCTGGCCGCCTCGGTGGAGACAGCGAGCGACACGGCATGGGCGTGCACCGGCATCTGCGTGCTGAGCAGGGTGACCGATTCGGTGCCAGCCATTTCGCCCAAAATGATGGTGGACAGGCCAGCACCCGTACCCCAATGAACCGGCGAGCGGCCCTGGAAGTTGGGCAAGCCGAAGGTGGACACGCCATTGCCACCGTAGGTGGTGCCGACCAGCGCGAACAGCGCGGCGTTCTGCTGAATCCCCACGATCTGGCCGTTGCACATGGAGTAACCACGCGGCGCAAAGTTACTGGCGAACATCTTGATTTCGCCGATAAATGGATCGCTCATCGAACACTTCCTTAGTTGAGTTGCGTTTGTTGAAAACTCTGAAGCCCTGCCGTCATCAACCGGCTATCTCACGGTGAATCACGGCTTCAAGGAGATGGCGACCATCGGCGCCCGGCATTACCGGCGTCATCAGCAACAACCATTTCTGGCCTTCCGGGCCGAACAGGCGATAGACCTCCGACGGCAGGGAAACCCCTTCGGGCAACGCCAGCAACAGCGAATAGCACTCGAAGCGCCCGTTCATCGCCACTTCGCCGAATGTCCCCGCCAGACTGACGCGGATCCCCTGCTCTGGGGCGATCTGAAGGACGAAGCCGTGCGCATCGGCCTGCTCAAGCTCTGCCCGACTTGGCATTGCCTGGTATTCATCGTGACTCATGAGGCTTTCCTGGAAGCGTCCCGGGGCTGGCGATGCATGCGCACGTAAACCCCGGACTCGTTGATGGCTTGGAAACCGAGGCGACCGTAAAGGCGCTGGGCCGGGTTGTAGGTTTCAACGAACAGTTCGACGAGCAGGCCCTGTCGATCCGCGCGCTGCAGCAGGGATTCGATCAGTGCGGTGCCGATGCCCTGGCCTTGATACTCGGGCAACAGGGCGATATCGATGAGCTTGGCGACGCTCGGTCCCCAGAACTGATACAGCCGACCGATCGCCCTTCCCTCATGCTCGATGATGAGGAACTCGGCGTCGCTGTAGTGAGTCTGGTAATACGCGTGTTGGGCCTGGAACTGCTGACTGAGGAAGCTGGCGACCTGCTCGGCGGGCCAACCGCTATGGGACATTTCGACCGCGCGCGAGGTGGCATAGAGCTTCTCGATGAAAGCCATATCATCTGGACGCAAGGCACGGAGTGTCGCAGCGTACTTCGACATCAAAGCAAACTTCCCTGTAATCGATACTTTGCGGGCTAATTATTTAAGTGACGAGCGTCACACTTAGTATTGTGGCTAATTGACAGCAGATTACCCCAACTGTCTTACAATCGCACTACTAAAATCCACTTTCTCGCACACCAATTGCAGCCATACGTCGCCATGCAGCGGACAACAGCGATTCGCCCTCTCCGTCAAGCACGACGAGGCCTCGCAGGGGATGACCGATGGCCTCCGACGCCCCGTTTTCGAGCACGAATTGCGCGCCATACTGTGCTTGCAAGGGCTGCGCTCTTTTCTCTTCGTCACGCCTTATTGCAATAGGTCCCTTGTGATCGGAAACAAGGGCTTCCTGGTCGATATAGGAAACGCCATTGGCATCAACTTCCTTAAGACTTACCGGTAATGAATCACGCAAGACATCGTCGGCAACAAAGTGTCCTTCCGTTCCCGGCTTCACTCGCCACAAGTCCGCCTCGGCGAGATAGCCGCGCAACCGCACGCCCTCCTGCGCCACCTGCGCCACTGGCAACTCGGCGCTGATCCAGCGGCCCGGCGTCAGGTTGTCGGCGAGGTCACGCACAATGCCGGCATGGGGCGCACGCAGGTTGAGACGCTCGCGCTGGGCGGACAACCCACGGTACTCGGCCACGGCCTCGGCCAGGCGCTGTTCGAGGATGCCGCTGTCGGCGGCGGTGGTGCTGCGGCTCGACTGGCGGCGCAACTGCAATTGCAGGATCTCGATCTCGCGGCGGGTGATGCTCATGCGCGACTCCAGATCCGGGGATTCCAGCTCCACCAGCACCTGGTTCTCGGCAACCTGCTGGCCATCCTTCACCAGCACCTGGCGGATGCGTGCCGCCGTTGGCGCGTGCAGGGCACTGACCCGCGACGCTTCGAGCATCGCCGGCACCTCCACGCCGCTGCGCCACGGCACCAGCAACAGCGCCAGCACGGCCAGCAGGCCACCACCGAGGAACAGCACCTTGCGCGGATGCGCCTTTTCGCGGTGCTCCCACCAGTGTCCCATTTCCTTGTAGATCGGCAGGAAGATGAACCACACCAGCTCGACGAGCATGAGGAAGATGCCAAGCACCTTGAAGAACATGTGGTAGACCGCCAGGGCGATACCAAAGAACAACGCCGCACGCCAGATCCACGAAGCGTAGCTCCAGCACAGCAGGCGGCGGCGCAACGCTGGCGACCAGCGCTCGGGCATCGGCTCGCCGTAACCGAAGAGTTTTTCCCGCAGGTGCCAGCGCCCGAGGGCGAAACCGCGCCCTTGCAGGTTGTCGACCCCCCACAGGTCGCTGAGCAGGAAATAGCCATCGAAACGCATCAATGGGTTGACGTTGATCGCCAAGGTGGTGATCCAGGTGGCGCTGGCCAGCATGAACGCCGCGGTGCGCCCCGCCCCGTCCGGCAGCAATGACCAGGCGAGCAAGGCGACGCAGGCCAGGATCAGTTCCGCCAGGACCCCACCGGCGCCGATCAGCAAGCGCGTGCGCCGGTCCTGCACGCGCCAGGCGTCGCTGACATCGGTGTAGAGCATCGGCAACAGGACCATGAACGCCACGCCCATGCTCGGCACCCGACAGCCTGCGCGCTTGGCCATATAGGCATGGCCGAATTCATGGCACAGCTTGGCGAAGCCCAGGGCGATGGCGAACGCCGCCGCACCGCCAAGGCTGAGCAATTGCGGGAAGGTGGCGAGGAAACGCTCCCAGTCGCGCATCACCAGGAACGCTCCGAGCAACAGCACCAGTGGCAGGCCGATGCGCAAGAGGTTGGGACCGAAGCGTTCGAGCCAGGGCCAGGTGCGATTGAGGAAGGCATCCGGGCGCCACAGCGGAATACGGAAGAACAGGTATTTATGCAGGATCTGCGTCCAGATGCCCTGACGCCGGCTGGCCGCCTTGGCCGCGTAGCTGGCGCTCTGCTCGGGGTCGCCACCGCTGATCAGGTCATGCCCACGGAGAAACTTGATCAGCTCTTCCAGCGCTTGCGGCGTGACCGGCGCGCCAGGCTCGGCGTTGGCGGCCTTGAGCACCTGCAAGGCATCGCCCAGGCCCCAGTGGCGCAGCAGACGCATGGCCGGCGCGCCGAGCTTGAAATACTTGCCGCGCAGCGGATCGGCCAGAGTCCATTGTGGCGAGCCGTCCAGCCCCGGTGTGGCCACCGAGAGCTGCAGATCCGGGCGCAGCGCCGGGAGGATCACAGACCCACCGCCTGACGCAGGGCCGCCAGCGGCCGGCGCAGCAGGTACAGGGCCAGCGGCGCGCGCTCGCCGAACAGCTTGGCAGTACCGCGCAGGCCGATGCGCGGCGGCACGTCGGCAAAGGCGGCGTCGAGGCGGTAAGCCAACTGGCCGGCAGCGGTACTCTGCGCCTGGTAGGCCGCGCGCTCCAGCGTGGCGCTGTGGCGATGCAGCGGGTCGCTGTCGAGGAACAACGCCACCTCGGCGCCGTTTTCCAGGCCGATAGCATCGGCCACCGGCAGTTCGATACGCAACTCGGCCTGGGCCGGGTCGGCGATTTCCATCAAGCGCTCGCCGGTGCGCATCGGCTTGCCGAGGTAGCGCTGGGCGTCGGCGAACACAGCGATGCCATCGCGCTCGGCACGTACTTCGCTGCGCGCCAGGAGATCGCGGGCATAGTCACGTTCGGCACGTTTCTGCTCGACCCGCGCCGCCAGCAGGTCCAGGCGAGCGCTGGAATCGGCATCGGAGAAGGCGCGCTGGGTATTGGCCTTGAATTCCGCCTCGGCCACACCCAAGGTACGTTCGGCGACATCGGCCTGGGCCTTGAGGCTGGTGGCATCGAAACGCACCAGCACCTGCCCGGCCTGCACCGGCTGGTTGGGCTTGACCAGGAATTCGGCGACCACGCCGTCCAGCGGCGCAGCGACCACCTGGCCGTTGCGTGGCACCACTTCCGCCGGAGCCAGCACCGATTGCCGCACGGGCACCAGTAGCACCAGCAGCAGGGCCGCAGCCAGCGCCCAGCGCGTTTTCGCCGGCCAGCGCAGGCGCCACGGTTTGCCCGGTTGCAGGGCGAGCCAGGCGTGGCTGTAGCAATCGCCCAATTGTGCGAGCAGGACCTGCTCGGCGTCATTCCAAGGATTGTCGCGAGCCAGCCAGAGGCCACCGAAGACTTCCCCCTGGCGGTCCTTCAAAGGCAACCAGAAGACATGGGGCGCCGACAACGCCTGCCAGTCATCTCGACTGGCCTGGTCGACGGTTTCCGGCGCTACCACGCCCGGCAAGGCCAAGCGCTCACCCGCAGCGAGACGCGCGGCCATGCGCTCGGTGAACACCACAAACGGCGCATTGGGCTCGACCACGCTGATGCCGCTCAGGGCACGCACTTTGCCGGTAATCAGCAACGCACCGTGGCGATAGCCAAACAGTGGCTGACTGTCGTTGACCATGCTGAACGCCAGTACCTCGGTGGACGCCGCGCTACGCGCCTGGCGCTCCAGCTTGAGGTAATGCGCCAGCAGTTGTTCGAGGGCGCCGGGAACGGGAGCGTTCATTGCGGCTCCGCGAAGTGCGCAGTGCCGCTCATCCCGGCCAGCAGGCCTTGGGTACTGGCCGGTACGCTGGCGATCAGCAGCAGGGTCTGGCTACCTTCGTCGATGCGCGCGCCAAGGCGCTTGACCACCGCGCTGATCGGTGTGCCGGTTTCATCGGGAACGAAGCTGAAGGTCTGCTCGGGCTTGAGCTTGCCGAGCCAGCGTGACGGCACCAGCAGATGGATTTCCAGAGAGCGGTTGTCGACGATCTCCAGCAGCGGCGCACCGGCGGATACGCTTTCATGGGCCTGGACCCGGCGAGCGACCACCTGGCCATCGAATGGCGCCTTGACCTGGCAGCGCTGTACCTGAACCTGATAGACCTGGGATTCGGCCTGGGCCTGGGCCTGGCGGGCTTCGGCCAGGGACACTTCGAAGCGCCCCACCGAGTTGAGCGCTGCCAGTTGCTGCTTGTTGTGCAGTTCTTCACGGGCGGCACGTACGGCGGCGGCCGAAGCATTGGCCTGAGCCTGGTAGGCACTGCAATCGAAGCGCACCAACACATCACCCTTGCTAAACGACTGGCCTTCGGCATACGGCATTTCAACCACCCGGCCAGGCACTTCACTGGCCAGCACGGCCTGGTAGCGCGCGCGAAGGACTCCGCGCACCTCGCTGGCGGTAGAGGTAGCGCCAGCGAGCAAGGGATCGCTCTCGGTCGCGGCCTGGGCCACACCACTGATCAAGGCCAACGCCGCCCACAACACTACCTGCTTCATCTCGCTACATCCCTGTAAAGGTCTGGATTGTTTCAAATTGAATATCGGCCGGATTGCCGAGAACGTGAATCACCGTTTGTCAGTGCCGGCGATAGCTCTTCTGTCCATTTGGGGTCAGGCAGTAGACGCCACCACGGGGGCCAGTGCAGTAGGTGCCGGAACCGCAGGCACACTCACTGCTGGCACCTTGCAATGACTGCGCCAGCGGACGAGGATTGCGATTACCAAAATAGGCACTACAGCTTTTCTTCGAGGCACTGATGGAGCCGTCGTTGCACAGGAAGGCATCGCCATCGCAGCCGGCAATCCCGCCCTTGCGCCCGGAACACGGCGTATTTGCGGCCAACGCGGCATTCGCGACAAGGGAAAGGACCAGGCTCATGCCCATCAGAAGAGAGAACTGCGTCACAAAAATGACCCCAAAAAAGGTGGCCGGATGCTATCAGTGTTTTTCATAGGCAGGAAGCGGTCCGCTCGTCGGTTTCATGAAGATTGTGTGACGCGTGTGTCGAACGGTGACACCTCCAAACGACCAGAGGAACAGACAATCCCAGCCACGGAGTCACTCGAATGAACAACAATCGCAAGCATCCGGTGGTTACCCACAGGGAATGGCTTGGCGCCCGCCGCCAGCTGCTCCTGCACGAGAAGGCTTTCACCCATCAGCGCGACGAACTCAGCGCCGCCCGTCGCGCCCTGCCCTGGGTCAAGGTGGAGCAGGACTATCGCTTCGAGGGCGCCGGCGAGCTGGGCCTGGCCGAGCTGTTCGACGGGCGCAGCCAGTTGCTGATCTACCACTTCATGTTTGCCGACGGCTGGCAGGAAGGCTGCCCGGGGTGCTCGTTCCTCGCAGATCACTTCGATGGCGCCAACCTGCACCTGGCGCATCATGACGTGTCCTTGGTGGCGGTGTCGCGGGCGCCGTATACGCAGTTCCAGGCATTTCGCCAGCGCATGGGCTGGAAGTTTCCCTGGGTGTCGTCCCATGGCAGCAGCTTCAACCGCGATTTCGGGGTGACACCGGGGGGAGAAGGCGCCGAGTACAACTACGAGCCGTACTCAGGCAGCGAGACCGAGCTGCCGGGGCTCAGCGTGTTCTACCGCGACGACAACGGCGACATCTTCCACACCTACTCCAGCTATGCCCGGGGTCTGGATATTCTCGTCGGCACCTACAACTTCCTCGACCTGATGCCCAAGGGCCGGAACGAAGAAGGGACGATGGATTGGGTGCGGCATCATGATCGGTATGAGGGTGTGGAGGGGAAAAAGCACTGCTGCCATTGACCGTGGGCTCAAGGAGCTGGCTTGCCTGCTCCTGCAGGGGGATGGGGATCTGTTTTAATACGCCCTTTTGCCCCAAGGCCCCTCGCCCATGTCCGCATCCCCCCTGCACATCCTGGTCATCGGCCAAACCTGGCCCGCAGCGGCCGCCCCGGCAGCCGGCGGCCATCTGCTGCAGATCCTCGAATCCTTTCTCGCCCGCCACTGGCGCATGACGTTCAGCAGCCCCGCGCCTCCCGGTGAACAGCGTGCCAACCTGCCCGCACTCGGTATCACAGAGCATGCCATCGACGACAGCAACTTCGACCACTTCATCAGCGAACTGGCCCCGGACGTGGTGCTGTTCGATCGTTTCCTGATGGAGGAACAGTTCGCCAGCCGCATCGAGCAGCACTGCCCGCAGGCCTTGCGCATGCTGGAAACCTCCCGCCTGCAGAGCCTGCACGAAGCCCGCCATGCCCTGCTGCGCCGGCGCCTGGTCACAGGCCTCGACCCCAACGATTTCCGCGAACTGTTCAGCACTTCCGGCTCCGACCTGTACCGGCAGATGGCACCCTCCGGGCTGGCCCAGCGCGAGCTGGCGGCGATCTTCCGCAGCGACCTGAGCCTGGTGACGTCCGACGTGGAGATGGACCTGCTGATCAATGGCTTCGGCGTGCCACAGGAGTTGCTGCACTGGTGTCCGCTGATGCTGGAGATGCCCCAGGCGCCGACGAAGATCTTTGCCGAACGCGAGCACTTCGTCTGCATCGGCGACTTCCGCCACGGCCCGGATGCGGACGCGCTGCTGTGGCTTAAGCACAACATCTGGCCAATGATCCGCCGCCGCCTGCCTGAGGCGCAGTTGCACCTTCACGCTACCCACGCATCACCGAAATTCGCCGCGCTACATGATCCCGACGGTGGCTTCCTGATCTTCGACCACGACGAGGCCGCGCTGGGCAATGCCCGGGTCTGCCTGGCGCCGCTGCGCTTCGGCGCCGGGCTCAAGGACGCCCTGGCCGATGCCCTGCTGGCCGGCACGCCAAGTGTGACCACGCCGATAGGCTCCGAGGGAATGCATGGCGCCCTGCCCTGGCCCGGCCTGGTCTCCATGACCGCCGAGGGCCTGGCCCAGGCGGCCGCCAGCCTGTACAGCGATGAGGCGCGCTGGAGCCAGGCCCAGCGTGAGGCCCGTCAGTTGCTCGGTACACGTTATGACGGGCGCCGGCACGGCATTGCGCTGGCGGAGCGCATTGGTCAGACCCTGATGGCGCTGGACGACCAGCGTTTGTACAACTTCACCGGGGCGATGCTGCGCCAGCGCAGCCACTGAATTTGGGCCGCTTTGCGGCCCCGGTTACGGACGCCGCCGCAGCAGATAGGTATCCATGATCCAGCCCTTGCTCGCCCGCGCCTGTTCGCGGGTGGCGAGGATCCTCTCCTTCACCTCCAGCAGCGGCCCGCTGATGAGGATCTCGTCCGCCGTGCTCAGATAGGCACCCCAATAGATATGCAGCTCGGGATCGTCCAGCTCGGCGAAGGCACACTTGCCGTCAAGCATCACCACCACGTTGTCGATCTGCTCCACCTCGGCCAGGCGCCGCCCGGGAAGGATCTGCAGCGGTTCGCCAATGCGGTTGAGCGGCACCCGGTGGCGCGCGGCCAGGGCCTGCACGCTGCTTATGCCGGGAATCACTTCGAGACTGAAGGACTGGCCTTCGACCAGTTCAAGGATGCGCAGGGTGCTGTCGTACAACCCCGGTTCGCCCCAGAGCAGGAAAGCGCCGCATTCGCCGTCCTGCAACGCGTCAGCGATCAGTTGCCCGTACAGCGCCGCGCGCTGCTGGTGCCAGTCGCGCACCGCACCGACGTAGTCGGCGGCCTGGCCGTCGCGCTGGGGATCGTCCACCTGGACCAGGCGGTAGGGACGCTGCACCAGTTGCTCAAGCAACTCCTTGCGCAGGCGCAGCATGTCGTCGTTGCTCTGGTGCTTGTCGAGAACGAAAAAGACATCGGCGCGGTTCAGCGCGTCGACGGCTTCGAGGGTGATCTGGCGCGGATTGCCCGGGCCGATGCCGATCAACAGCAGGTGTTTCATCTGGGGACTCCCGAATTACATCCGCGCATTGTCGGCGTAGCGGCCCCCTATTACCAGACCGAGAAGTTGTAGCTGACGATCACCCGGGTCTCGTCCATGTCGCGGGCGAACCTCTCGTAGTTGCTGCGATAGGTGGAATTGCGCAGGCGCAGGCTGAGGTCCTTGAAGGTGCCGCCCTGCACCTGGTACTTCAGTTCGCTATCGCGCTCCCACTCCTTGCCCTCGGCGAGGCTGCCGGGCACCTGGATATGGTCGCCGTTGATATAGCGGGTGAAGAAGCTCAGGCCATTCACGCCCAGGGCCTTGAAGTCGTAGTCGTAGCGCACCTGCCAAGAGCGCTCCTGCGCGGCGGCGAAGTCGTTGACCTGGGCATAGTTGACCAGATACGGGTTGCTGCCATCCAGGTACGGCATGGCGCTGTCGCCAAACATGCGCTGCCAGCCGGCACTGACCTTGTGCCCGCCCAGGCTGTAGCCGAGCATGCCGCTGAAGGCGCGGTGGTCGATCTCGCCGGCACGGGCACGGCCGATATCGTCGCTCTTGATCAGGCGCAGGTCGGCGGACAGGCTGCCGACGGCCAGCGGCTGGCTGGCAACCAGGCCGAGGAAGTGCTGACGATAGATGTTTTCCAGCTTCGCCACCTGGTACTGGGCGCTAAACCGCTCGTTGAAGCGGTAGTCGACCCCGGCCATATCGAAGTGATCGGCAGTAGTGTCGCAGGCATAGCGCTTGTTCTTGCAGTGCACGCGGATGTCCTGGGCATCGGTGGAATCGCGGGCGGTGTATTTGTCCAGGCGGGTCAGGTTGAAGCGCAGGTCGCGCACTTCCTCGGACGTCAGCGAGGCGCCATGGAACATTGTCGGCAGCAGGCGACCGTCGTTGTACTTGAGCAGCGGCATGTCCGGCAGCATCGCGCCGTACTTCAAAACCGTACGCGAATAACGCACCTTACCGGTCAAACCCAACTTCGCGTATTGATCCACGGAGTGGCGGGGGTCGTGCCCGCTGGCAGGCAACAGCCCGCTGTTACTGTCGGCCGGACTCGAGTCGAGTTTCAATCCATACATGCCCAGTGCATCGACACCGAATCCCAATGCGCCATCGGTATAGCCGGACTGAATATTCAGAATGAATCCCTGCGCCGTTTCTTCACGTTTCGACGCGCCTGGCGCGGAACTGCTATGGCCGTCGCGGAAATCACGATTGAAGTAAACAGTGCGGGCTTCGAGGCGCGCACTGCTGTCCTCGATAAAACCGCCGGCCTGTGCCGAAACAGCGACGAAAAGCCCCGCCAGGCCACATACAGAGCGCCCGGAAGAGCAGGAAAGAGGGACACGCATGAGCAAAACAAATCCGAAATAAGAGGCGAACGTGCAGCCCCGTTTCTCATGGGCAGGGGCAATGATCGCCGTGCACTTGCGCACGGCGCCCGGAAATTATCCGCAAGCGCTCTGCCCCGGCCCATTGGACCATGGTCGCAGGTCCCATGAAAACGAAGGTGTTAATACCGTCAGGGCGAGAACATAAACAAGTTTGAAAGTTCCGGCGGACGCACACTAAAAGTTTACTGTTAGTCCCATGAGCAGTTGGCTACACTGTTGAGCATGCTGTTATTACAGCCCCCTGTGGTCGTTGTGTTACTCGCGCCAATCGTCTTGCGCAACCTGTGCGCCCACCGCCGATAAAGGAGTGATTCCGTGTCCAGACTTGCAGAGTTTCGTGCCGCCGAAAAAGCCCTTCAGGAACAGATGGCACAACTGGAGGCAATGAAGAAGGATGCCGGCCTTAAACGTGAAATCGAATTCGAACAGAAACTTGTCACCCTCATGAAAACCTATGACAAGGGCCTGCGCGACATCATCGCCATCCTTGATCCGGCCTCGGTCGGCAAGTCCGTGACCCGCACGCCGAAACAACGGCGGGCGCGGGTAGTGAAGGTCTATGAAAACCCGCACACCGGCGAGCTGATCGAAACCAAGGGCGGCAACCACCGTGGCCTGAAAGCGTGGAAAGAGCAGTACGGCGGACCAACGGTCGACAGCTGGCTGCGTAAATGAAAATCTCTTCACGAATTTTTCACAACCGCTGGATCAGGATGAAGACTGCTAACGGACTAGCGCCCCATACGCCCGCTTCGGCGGGCTTCTAATTCAGACGCCCCGCGAACCTTGTTCGCGGGGCGTCGTCGTTTGCGCAATGGTTTCAGTTCCGTATGATGGCTGCCTGATTTGACCTGATGCGGAGTGCTCATGAGCCTGCAAGAACTGCAAACCTTCCCCGGCGTCACCGCGCAACCCGATGCCGCCACCGCCAACTTCGTCTTCAACCACACCATGCTGCGGGTCAAGGACATCACCAAGTCCCTGGACTTCTACACCCGCGTGCTGGGCTTCAGCCTGGTGGAGAAGCGTGATTTCCCGGAAGCCGAGTTCAGCCTGTACTTCCTCGCCCTGGTCGACAAGGCGCAGATCCCGACCGATGCGGCCAAGCGTACCGAGTGGATGAAGTCGATCCCGGGCATTCTCGAACTGACCCATAACCACGGCACCGAGAACGATCCCGCGTTCGCCTACCACAATGGCAATACCGATCCGCGTGGCTTCGGCCATATCTGCATCTCGGTACCGGATATCCGTGCCGCCTGCGAGCGTTTCGAAGCACTGGGCGTGACGTTCCAGAAGCGCCTGAGCGATGGCAGGATGAAACACCTGGCATTCGTCAAGGACCCGGACGAATACTGGGTCGAGATCATCCAGCCGACCGAGTTCTGATAAACGAAAAATGCCGCGATCATCGCGGCATTTTCGTATGTGTTCTCAAGAACGACTCAGCCCCTGTGGGAGCGGTTGCGCGTCAACCTTCAAGCATCATTGTGTCCGCCAGGCCGCCACCAACGCCTCACTCCTCCCCCGCGTCGCCAGGCAGTAATACAGCGGCAATGTCACCACCAACCCAACCAACCACGACAGGTCCGCCCCCTCCACCAGGTTGGCATAGGGCCCGACATACAACGACGTGTTGGCAAACGGCAACTGCACCAGGATCCCGCAGGCATAGGCAATGATCGCGTGCGGATTGAAGCGCCCGTAGATCCCGCCATCGGCGGCGAAGATCGAGGCGATGTCGTAGTGGCCGCGCTTGATCAGGTAGAAGTCGATCAGGTTGATCGACGCCCAAGGTACCAGCACCAGCAGCAGCGCCAGGATCAGGCCGATGAAGTGGCCGATGAAGTCCGAGGTCGCGCTCAGCGCGGTCAGGCAGCAGCCCAGCAGGATCACGCCGGCCAGGATCACGCGCACCTTGATGCTTGGCGTCCAGGTGCTGGCGAAGGTCTGGATCGAGGTGACGATGGACAG
The DNA here is from genome assembly GCF_059379395.1 of Pseudomonas sp. Con_6. Taxonomy (NCBI): domain Bacteria; kingdom Pseudomonadati; phylum Pseudomonadota; class Gammaproteobacteria; order Pseudomonadales; family Pseudomonadaceae; genus Pseudomonas; species Pseudomonas sp. Con_6. Next base: position 4,104,464 of record NZ_CM182011.1, read on the forward strand.
CACCGCACCGTACAGGTTGAGGGCGTTGTGGCTGATGATGTTGAGCAGGAACAGCACCATCAGGATCGGCCCCAGCCAGCCGGTAGCCTGTTTCACCGCGTCCATCGCCTCGGTGCCTTCCGGCACGCACAACACGGCGATGGCACCGAAGCTGAAGCACAGGATGGTGCCCAGGGTCGCACCGAAATAGGTGGCCCAGAATGGCTTGGCGATTCCCACTTCACGGGGCAGGTAGCGCGAGTAGTCCGAGGTGTACGGCGAGAAGCTGATCTGCCAGATCACCCCCAGCGATACCGTGGCGATCCAGCCGGACAGGTTGAAGCCACCGCGGCTGAAGAAGTCCGCCGGCAGGTCCTGGGCGAACATCATGATGAAGCCGGCCAGCAGCGCCGAGCCCATCACCCAGGTACCGATGCGGTTCAGGGTATGGATGAAGCGATAACCGATGACGCCAATGGCCGTGGCACTCAGGGCACCAAGGATGATCGCCGCCGGCATCGGCACGCTCGGGGCGATGCCATGGATCGACTTGCCCGCCAGGACGATGTTGGAAATGAAGAAGCCGACATAGATGAGCGCGGTGAAGAACACGATCAGCAGCGCGCCATAGCGGCCGAACTGACCCCGACTCTGCACCATCTGCGGAATGCCGAGTTGCGGCCCCTGGGCCGAAGCCAGGGCGATGACCACGCCGCCGAGCAGGTGCCCGAGGACGATGGCCAACAGGCCCCATACCAGATTGAGGTGGAAGACCTGGACCACCATGGCCCCGGTCACGATTGGCAGTGGCGCGATATTGGTGCTGAACCACAGCGTGAAGAGATCCCGCGCCTTCCCATGGCGCTCTGCTGGCGGTACGTAATCGACCGTATGGTTCTCGATCAACTGGTGTTGCGAAGACGGCTGGGACATGGGCAAAAAGCTCGAAAGGGTTCTGTTTTTATCTTTGTAGGAAACCGCTTGCAGGACGCAGCAAGCGACGTCGAAGCTGAAGACCATATTATGGTATTCCAAACTTTTGACAACACTGATTCGCTGATTTGCCGACCAACTGATCTGCTTTTTCCCGTCCCTTTTCCCGCGCTATATAGCCGCAAGACCCCGTATTCATTGGACATTGACCTGAATCAACGCGTTCGTCAGGGCCGGAAAATTCCCCTTGCAAATTAGGTATTACGGTATACCATCAGACACATCAACGATAAAAACGCGGACCACCGCTGCTTCCCGAGGACCACGCCATGATCGACGCAACCGTCTACAAGAACGTTCTGGGCTCCTTCCCGTCCGGCGTTACTGTCATCACCACCCTGGACGACGACGGCCAGATCGTCGGTCTGACCGCCAGCGCCTTCAGCTCCCTGTCGATGGAGCCGCCGCTGGTGCTGTTCTGCCCCAACTACAGCTCCGACTCCTACCCTGTCCTGATCAAGAACAAGCGCTTCGCCATCCATCTGCTCTCCGGCCAGCAACAGGCCGAGGCCTATGCCTTCGCGAAAAAGGGCAAGGACAAGGCCCAGGGCATCGAGTGGACCCTGAGTGCGCTGGGCAATCCGCTGCTGGCCAACGCCACGGCGATCATCGAGTGCGAGCTGTGGCGCGAATATGAAGGTGGTGACCACGCGATCATGGTCGGCGCGGTTAAGAACCTTATCGTCCCGGCCGAGGCCCCGAGCCCGCTGGTCTACTGCCGCGGCAAGATGGCCAGCCTGCCGGCCTTCGCCTGAGCCCCTATTCTTGAGACAGGCACAGCCTGTCCGTCCAGTCAGCTGTCGCCCGATCCGACGGGCGACCGAAAACAAGAGCCGAGGAAACGCCCCATGAAATTTTCGTTGTTCGTGCACATGGAACGCTGGGATGAACAGGTCAGCCACCGACAGCTGTTCGAGGACCTGACCGAGCTGACCCTGATGGCCGAGAAAGGCGGCTTCAGCACCGTGTGGATCGGCGAGCACCACGCCATGGAATACACCATCTCGCCAAGCCCGATGCCGCTGCTGGCCTACCTCGCCGCGCGCACCGAAACCATCCACCTCGGCGCCGGCACCATCATCGCGCCGTTCTGGCACCCGATCCGCGTCGCCGGCGAATGCGCCCTGCTCGACGTGATCAGCAACGGCCGGATGGAAGTGGGCCTGGCCCGCGGCGCCTACCAGTTCGAGTTCGATCGCATGGCCAACGGCATGCCGGCCTCCGAAGGCGGCGCCGCGCTGCGCGAGATGGTCCCGGCGGTGCGCGCCCTGTGGCAGGGCGACTACGCCCACGACGGCGCGATCTGGAAATTCCCCACTTCCACCTCGGTGCCAAAGCCGGTACAAAAGCCGATGCCGCCGATGTGGATCGCCGCTCGCGACCCGGACTCGCATAACTTTGCGGTCGCCAACGGCTGCAACGTCATGGTCACCCCACTGATGAAGGGCGACGAGGAGGTGGTCGACCTGAAGAACAAGTTCGAGACTGCCCTGGCCAACAACCCGGGCGTGCCGCGTCCACAACTGATGGTGCTGCGCCATACCCACGTGCACGCCGAGAACGATCCGGAAGGCTGGAAGATCGGCGCCCAGGCGATCAACCGCTTCTACCGCACTTTCGACGCCTGGTTCGGCAACAAGCAGACCCCGGAAAACGGTTTCCTGCCACCGAGCCCGGAAGCGAAGTTCGCCGAGCGTCCGGAGTTCGAACTGGAAAGCCTGCACAAGACCGCCATGATCGGCACGCCGAAAGATGTCATCGAGCGCATCCGCTACTACCAGGAACTGGGCGTCGACGAGTTCAGTTTCTGGTGCGACAACAGCCTGCCGCACGAAGAGAAACGCAAGTCGCTGGAGCTGTTCATCAACGAAGTGGTGCCGGCCTTCCGCTAAGGGCGCGTTCGTCGGGCCGGGGAACCCCGGTCCGACGCTGTGGTATATCGATAGGAGACTTCCGATTTTCCGCAGCGAGGTCAGGACGATGAAAACCCTTAGTTGTGAACACCACGGCTACATCATCACCGCCAGCGTCGAAGCCCATCCCGGCATTCCCACCCCTTATGCTGGCGGCTGTCTTATCACCGATCCCCAGGGCCATACCGGCACGCGCAGGCCGTTGCCGCTGAGCATGGCCTGGATGTCCGACCTGGAAAATGCCCAGCATGCGTCGTTGGCCCATGGTCGATGGCTGGTGGATCAACAGCTCGCCAAGCACTGATATCTCCTTTGCCCTTCAGGGCCTCATCGCTGGCAAGCCAGCGATGAGGCCCTCAAGCCCTGCCCCCCCCCCTCCTCCTGGCAACCACTTATCCCCTCCCCCACAGAAATTTCTCGATACCTATTGCACATCAAATATTATGGTATACCATCAGACAACAACACCCTGAATACCATCTGCAGGAGCCGCGCATGAGTTTCGAAATCCGCAAGATCGTCACCTATTCCGAAGAGACCCGCATCGAAGGCGGCAAGGCCACCGACAAGCCGGTGACCATGGTCGGCCTGGCCGTGGTGATCAAGAACCCATGGGCCGGTCGTGGTTTCGTCGAAGACCTGAAGCCGGAAATCCGTGCCAACTGCTCCGACCTCGGTGCCCTGATGGTCGAGCGCCTCACCGCTGCCATCGGCGGCGCAGACAAGATCGAGGCCTACGGTAAAGCGGCAGTGGTCGGTGCCGACGGCGAGATCGAGCACGCTTCGGCGGTGATCCACACCCTGCGTTTCGGCAACCACTACCGTGAAGCGGTCCAGGCCAAGAGCTACCTGAGCTTCACCAACAAACGCGGCGGCCCGGGCACCTCGATCCAGATCCCGATGATGCAGAAGGACGACGAAGGCCTGCGCTCGCACTACATCACCCTGGAAATGCAGATCGAAGACGCGCCGCGTGCCGACGAGATCGTCGTGGTCCTCGGCGCCTCCGACGGCGGTCGCCTGCACCCGCGCATCGGCAACCGCTACATCGACCTGGAAGAGCTGGCAGCGGAAAAAAACCAATAACAACAATTCCACCGGGCCGGGGCGTGGGTCGCACCACGCCCGACTCTGAAGGAGCGCCCCACCATGATTCAGCCTGTCGCTGAACGTACACCCGCCGGCACCAGCTATATCGCCACCGGCCAGGGCCACCCCGTCGTACTGATCCACGGCGTCGGCCTCAACAAGGAAATGTGGGGCGGACAATTCGTCGGCCTCGCCAGCGATTACCAGGTCATCGCCTACGACATGCTCGGCCACGGCCAGAGCCCGCGTCCCGAGGCCGGTACCGACCTGCAAGGCTACGCCGCGCAACTGGTTGAACTGCTCGACCACCTGAAGATCCCGCAAGCGACGGTGATCGGCTTCTCCATGGGCGGCCTGGTCGCCCGCGCTTTCGCCCTGCACCATCCTCAGCGCCTGTCCGCGCTGGTGGTGCTCAACAGCGTGTTCAACCGCAGCCCCGAGCAGAGCGCCGGCGTCATCGCCCGTGCCGCCCAGGCCGCAGAACACGGCCCCGACGCCAATGCCGAAGCGGCCCTGGCGCGCTGGTTCAGCCGCGAATACCAGGCGGCCAACCCGGCCCAGGTCGCGGCCATCCGCCAGACCCTGGCCGGCAACGACCCGCAGGGCTACCTGACCACCTACGAACTGTTCGCCACCCAGGACATGTACCGCGCCGACGACCTCGGCAGCATCCAGGTACCGACCCTGATCGCCACCGGCGAGCACGACCTCGGCTCGACCCCGACCATGACCCGCGAGCTCGCCGCGCGGATTCCCGGCGCGCAGAGCGTGGTCCTCGCCGAACAGCGGCATATGATGCCGGTGGAGTCGCCGCGCCTGGTCAACCAGATGCTGCTGGACTTCCTCGGGCACGCCCGAACCCTCTCCGACTCAGCCAAGGGGATCGTTGCATGACGCTCACTCGCTTCCAGATGTGCATCGACGGCCAATGGCTCGATGCCCACAACGGCAAGACCTTCGACAGCCTCGACCCGGCCACCGCGCAGGTCTGGGCGCAATTGCCCGACGCTGACGAAACCGACGTCGAAATCGCCGTCCAGGCCGCCCAGAAAGCCTTCGACAGCAAGGAATGGCGCGGCCTCACGGCCACCGCCCGGGGCAAGCTGCTGCGTCGCCTCGGCGACCTCATCGCCGAGAACAAGGAGCGCCTGGCCCAACTGGAAAGCCGCGACAACGGCAAGCTGATCCGCGAAACCCGCGGCCAGGTCGGCTACCTGCCGGAGTTCTTCCACTACACCGCGGGCCTGGCCGACAAGCTCGAAGGCGGTACCCTGCCCCTCGACAAGCCGGACCTGTTCGCCTACACCGTGCATGAGCCGATCGGCGTGGTGGCCGCGATCATTCCCTGGAACAGCCCGCTGTACCTGACCGCGATCAAGCTGGCCCCGGCCTTGGCCGCCGGCAACACCATCGTTATCAAGCCGTCCGAGCACGCTTCGGCGACTATCCTCGAACTGGCGCGCCTGGCCCTCGAAGCCGGCTTCCCGGCGGGCGTGGTCAACGTCGTCACCGGCTACGGCCCGAGCACCGGCGCAGCCCTGACCCGTCATCCACTGGTGCGCAAGATCGCCTTCACCGGCGGCGCCGCCACCGCCCGCCACGTGGTGCGCAGCAGCGCGGAGAACTTCGCCAAACTGTCCCTGGAACTGGGTGGCAAGTCGCCGAATATCATCTTCGCCGACGCCGATCTGGACAGCGCGATCAATGGCGCCGTGGCCGGCATCTATGCCGCCTCCGGGCAAAGCTGCGTAGCCGGCTCGCGCCTGCTGGTGCAGGACGAGATCTTCGACGAGTTCGTCGAACGCCTGATCGAACGCGCCAAGCGCATCCGCATCGGCAACCCGCAGGACGAGACCAGCGAGATGGGCCCGATGGCCACCGCCCAGCAACTGGCCGTGGTCGAAGGCCTGGTGGCCGCGGCCAATGCCGAAGGTGCACGCCTGCGCATGGGCGGCAAGCGCGCCGCGGTCGAGGGTGACGGCTGGTTCTACGAGCCGACCCTGTTCGAGTGCGACAGCAACTCGATGAAGATCATGCAGGAAGAAGTGTTCGGCCCGGTCGCCGCGGTAATCCGCTTCAAGACCGAGGAAGAAGCCTTGACCATCGCCAACGACTCGCAGTTCGGCCTTGCCGCCGGCATCTGGACCCGCGATCTGGGCCGTGCCCACCGACTGGCCCGTGACGTGCGCTCGGGGATCATCTGGGTCAACACCTACCGCGCGGTGTCGGCCATGGCGCCGATCGGCGGCTTCAAGAACAGTGGTTATGGCCGCGAAAGCGGTATCGACTCGGTGCTGGCCTACACGGAACTGAAAACGGTGTGGATCAACCTCTCCACCGCCCCCATGCCCGACCCCTTCGTGATGCGTTGACAGGTGAACTGACATGATCGAACCCGGCATCTACAAAGACGTGATGGGCTCCTTCCCGTCCGGCGTGACCATCGTCACCACGCTGGATGCCGAGGGCGGCATCGTCGGTATCACTGCCAGCGCCTTCAGCGCGCTGTCGATCGAACCGGCGCTGGTGCTGTTCTGCCCCAACTACGCCTCCGACACCTACCCGATCCTGCGCGACAGCAAGCGCTTCGCCATCCACTTGCTGGCCGCCGGCCAGACCGCCGAGGCCTATGCCTTCGCCGGGAAAGGCAAGGAAAAGGCCAAGGGTATCGACTGGCATATGAGCGAACTGGGCAACCCGGTGCTGGCCAATGCCACGGCGGTGATCGAGTGCGAGCTGTGGCGTGAATACGACGGCGGCGACCACGCGATCATCGTCGGCGAGGTGAAGAACCTGATTCTTCCCGAGCAGCCGGTGACGCCGATGATCTACCACAAGGGAAAACTGGGGGCTCTGCCGCCCCTGGGTTGACCTCCGGGGCCCTATCGCGGGTAAACCCGCTCCCACAAGTTACGCGGTCACTGTGGGAGCGGGTTTACCCGCGATGAGGCCCTGAAGGCCAGCAACAAAGTTTCAGGGGCGCCGCCTGCAATCGCTCACCTTCGGTTGCGGCGCCCCGTTTTCATACCCGATGCAGGAACCCACCGGCATGAGCAACGAAAAGTACGAGAAAGGCCTCGCCATCCGCACCCAGGTGCTCGGCGAAGACTACGTCAACCGTTCCATCCAGAACGCCGACGACTTCACCAAACCGCTGCAGGAACTGGTCACCGAATACTGCTGGGGCCACGTCTGGGGCCGAGACGGTTTGTCGCTCAAAGAACGCAGCATGATAAACTTGGCAATGATTTCCGCGTTGAACCGGCCACACGAACTCAAGCTGCACATCCGCGGCGCCTTGCGCAACGGACTGAGTCGTGAACAAATACGCGAGATCCTCCTCCAGGTCGGTATCTATTGCGGTGTTCCCGCGGCCGTGGACAGCTTCCGTCTGGCCCGCGAAGCCTTCGCCGAAGCCGACTCGGAGTCAACCAGTTAAATACTGGCTGTTCGAAACCACCGCAGGGAGCACCCGGTATCGCGTGCTCCGATGTCGCTGGCAACAGCCAATTTCAGAGCGCAGACGATGAAACGCCAGCCACTCGACGACAGCTTCAAGGTCAACCGCAATCCCGTTACCCTGCGCGAAATCGTGCTCGACAAGCTGCGCAGCGCGATCATGAACTTCCATCTGCTGCCGGGCGATCGCCTGGTCGAACGCGACCTTTGCGACCGCCTCGGCGTCAGCCGCACCTCCGTCCGCGAAGCCCTGCGCCACCTGGAGTCCGAAGGCCTGGTGGAATTCGCCGACGCCAAGGGCCCGCGCGTGGCCATCATCACCCTCGAAGACGCCCGCGACATCTACGAGCTGCGCTGCGTGCTCGAAGGCCTGATCGTCCAGCTGTTCACCCTCAATGCCAAGGCCAAGGACATCCGCGCCCTGGAAAAGGCCCTGGAAGAAAACCGCAACGCCCTCACCGATGGCGAGCTGCAACAGGTGCTGGATTCGGTGCAAGGCTTCTACGACGTGCTCCTGGAAGGCTCCGGCAACCATATCGCTGCCACCCAGTTGCGCCAGTTGCAGGCGCGCATCAGCTACCTGCGCGCCACCTCGGTGTCCCAGGAAAACCGCCGCGGCGCCAGCAACCGGGAAATGGAAAAGATCGTCGAGGCGATCAAGAGCGGCGACCCGCTGGCCGCGCACCAGGCCTCGGTGGACCACGTCCGCGCTGCGGCCAAAGTGGCCCTGGACTACCTGCGCTCCAAGCAGGAGGACGCCGGCAAGATCCGTGAAATCGCGACCCCCATCGCCATCAAAGAACCCCGCATAGGCCGCTGATCATGCCCGCCGCCCCGCGTTTCTGCCCGCAATGCTCCGCCGCGCTGCACCAGGGACGGCCGGACGGCGACACCCACGACCGCCTGATGTGCGGCGGTTGTGGCTATATCCATTACGTCAATCCGAAGATCATCGCCGGCTGCATCATCGAGCGCGACGGCAAGTACCTGCTGTGCCAGCGCGCCATCCCGCCGCGGCCTGGCACCTGGACCCTGCCGGCGGGCTTCATGGAGGCTGGGGAAACCACCGAACAAGCAGCCCTGCGCGAAGTCTGGGAAGAAACCGGGGTGCGCGCCGATATCGTCTCGCCTTACTCGATCTTCAGCGTGCCGAAGATCAGCGAGGTGTACATCATCTTCCGCGCCGTGGCCGTGGAAATCACCGGCCAGTATGGCCCGGAGACCATGGACTGCCGCTTCTTCGCCCCCGATGAAGTGCCCTGGGACGCCATCTACTACCCGGCGATCCGGCAGATCCTCGAACGCTACATCGAGGAACGCCAGGCCGGGGTCTATGGCATCTACATGGGCAACGACGACAGCGGCAAGGTGCACTTCATGCGCTGAGGCGCTCGCGCATGAACTCGATCAGCGCCTGCACCGGCCTTGCGCTCTGCCGGTGTTGCGGATACACCGCCGAGAGCTGCAACGGCTCGGTGACGAAGTCCTGCAGGACCGGCACCAACTGCCCCGACGCCAGTGCTTCGCCGACGATGAAGGTCGGCAGGTAGGTAATCCCCATCCCTTTGATCGCCGCATCGCGCAGCAACTCGCCGTTGTTGGCGCGCATGCGTCCGCACACGGTCACTACCCGCAGCTTGCCCTGTTCGAGGAAGCGCCATTGCACCTGCCGGCCATGACCATAAGGCAGGCAATCGTGATCGGTGAGTTCGTCCGGACGTGATGGCGTGCCCTTGCGCGCCAGGTAGTCGGGGCTCGCGCAATAGACCCGGTCGATGGCGGCCAGCCGCCGGGCGATCAGGGTCGAGTCCTCCAGCACGCCAATGCGCAGCGCCAGGTCGTAACCCTCGCCGAGCAGATCCACCGAGCGGTCGCTCAGGTCCACTTCGACACTGACCTGCGGATAACGCTCAAGGAACTCCGGCAACAGGCAGCCCAGGTGCGCCACGGCGAACGACAGTGGCGCGCTGACCCGCACCGTGCCGCGGGGCTCGCTGGTTTGCCCGGCGATGCCCTGCTCCACCTGCTCGACCTCGTTGAGCAGGCGCAGGGAGGATTCGTAGTAGCTCTGGCCCAGGGGCGTGGGGTCGAGGCGGCGCGTCGAGCGGTTGAGCAGGCGCACCCCCAGACGCTCTTCGAGGGCCATCAGCCGGCGGCTGACGAACTGCTTGGACAGGCCCAGCTTGTCGGCGGCAGCGGTGAAGCTGCCGGACTCCATGACCTGGGAAAAGATACGCATGTCTTCGAACGGGTTCATTGTCACTCTCTAGTAGACAGTTAAACGCTTTATAACGGCTTTTTCACTTTTCCGCATCCCAATAATCTAGCCACACCTTACAGCGCAGCCCAAACGAAACGCCGCGCTGAAGATCACAACCTTGCTGCCCACACTCATTGCGAAGAAAAGGAATCTGCACATGAACATCCTCAACAAAACCCTCGGCGCCACCCTCCTCGCCCTCTCCGTCGGCAACGCCTTCGCGGCCGGCAGCCCGGGAGTCGAACACACCACCCAGGCGTTTCTGGAAGCGCTGGGCAAAGGCGGCGGCAAACCGCTGGAACAGCTTTCGCCCAAAGACGCCCGTGCGGTGCTCACCGGTGCCCAGGCCTCGGTTCAGGTTGACCTGTCCGGCATTGAAGTGAGCGAGAAGATCATCAGCGTTGGCCAGGACAAGGTCACCCTGAAGATCGTGCGGCCGGCCAAGGTCGCCGGTGAGCTGCCGGTGTTCATGTTCTTCCACGGTGGCGGCTGGGTGCTCGGCGACTTCCCGACCCACCAGCGCCTGATCCGCGACCTGGTGGTCGGCTCTGGTGCGGTCGCAGTCTACGTCGACTACACGCCATCCCCGGAAGCCCACTACCCGACCGCGATCAACCAGGCCTATGCCGCCACCCAATGGGTCGCCGAGCATGGCAAGGAGATCGGTGTCGACAGCAAGCGCCTGGCGGTGGCCGGCAACAGCGTCGGCGGCAACATGGCGGCAGTAGTCGCGCTGATGGCCAAGGAAAAGAAAACCCCGGCCCTGCGCTTCCAGTTATTGCTCTGGCCGGTGACCGACGCCAGCTTCGAGACCGCTTCGTACAAGCAGTTCGCCGAAGGGCACTTCCTCACCACCGGGATGATGAAATGGTTCTGGGACAGCTACACCACCGACCAGAGCCAGCGTGCCCAGATCCACGCCTCGCCGCTGCGTGCCAGCGCCGAACAGCTCCAGGGCCTGCCACCGGCACTGGTGCAGACCGCCGAATTCGACGTGCTGCGTGACGAAGGCGAAGCCTATGCCCGTCACCTCGACGCGGCGGGCGTGACCGTGACTGCAGTGCGCTACAACGGCATGATCCACGACTACGGCCTGCTCAACCCGCTGGCCAAGGTACCGGCAGTGCAGGCGGCAATGCGCCAGGCGGCTGTGGAGCTGAAAGCACATCTGCAATGATGTCCACGGGGCTGCCATGCAGCCCTTCTCGAAGGCTCGGCGCTCCGACAAGCTCGCCCCCCACAGGAGCCACGCAGGTTCTCGGTCAGCCTTGGGTATGCCTCACCCTCTCCCTGGCACACCGCAGAGACCAAGGCTGACTGCCGAGCCTGTGTGTGAGGGGGGGGCCAGCCTCCAGCCGCTTTGTCAGATCCGGATCACTGCCCCCGCACCGCCAGCACATTGCACGGCAGATGCTGCAGCACATGCTCCGTCGTACTCCCCAGCAACCCCATCGCCCCCTTGCGCTGGCTGCTACCCATCACGATCACATCCGCCCGGTGGTGCGCCGCATACTCGGCAATCGCATGACTGGCCGGCCCGGTGACGAAATGCCGATGCGCCTCCGGCACCCCGTGACTCTCCGCCAGATGCTCGAACGCCAGTTGCGCCGACCGCCGCACCTCACTGTTGAACCCGGGCATGGTCACCGCTCCCGCGCCAAAATCAGCGACCCGAGTCTGCGCCACATCCCAGGCATGCAACACATGAACATCGGCATCGCACTGCAGCGCCATGGCATTCGCTTCACGAATCACCCGCTCGTTGATTCGCGTGTGCTGGCTGTCCGGGTGCAGAGTGTCCACTGCGGCGATGATCACCCGCGGCAGCGGGCAGCGCACGTCGCTGACCAGGTGCAGCGGCACCGCGCAATCGCGCAGCAACTGCCAGTCCGGCGGGGTCAGGAATACCCGGCGCAAGGCCGACTCGTGATGGACGTCCTTGATCACCAGATCCGGCTCCATCTCCTCGACATGCTCGAGCATGTCCTTCATCACCTGGCGGCTGACCTGCACCTCGCAGCTCACTTCCAGGCCGTCATGGCGCAGTTGCGCGGCTTCGTCGCGCAGCCAGGTCCAGGCCTCCTCTTCCATCGATTGACGCCGGGCCGTGCCCGAGGCCATGCGCCCGAGCAGGTCGCCTTCCTCGATGAACACAGCAAGGTGCAGGGCGGCATCGGTGGCCCTGGCGATCGCCACGGCCCGCTCCAGTGCCGGGGTATGGTGCAGGCTGGGCGAGGCGATCATGAAAAGTCGTTGATATTGGCGCATCGGACACCTCCAACGCCCCTCCCTGGGAGATCAACGCGCCCGGCCTTGGGGCGGCAGCGCCAGCGCCTGATGCGCCGGCGGCGTCTTCAAGTATAAGCCGACGTTTACAGACAGGTAGCCAAGGCAGCCATACGGCGTTGGGCCAGCGGGCCCTTGGTCTTGGCGTAGTACTTGACCACGGTGCCCTCGCCGCCGGCGGCGATATCAGCAAAGAACTCGGCACCCCGGGTGGAAACCACGATCAGCTCCTTCTCCCGCTCCAGGTAACCACTGGCATCCACGCCAAACACCGCCTCGTCCTGCCAGCTGAACTGCACGCACTCGGCGACCTTCAGTGCTTCTTTGGTCGAATTGAAAATCCTGTCCGGTTGGCCAGATCGCGCTTCGTTGATCACCGACGAGGCACAGCCCGCCAGCAGCATCGCGGCGATTAACGCCAGTCCTGTACGCATGTTCCACCTCGTCGAGCGCAAAAAAGGAGGCGACTGTAGCACCGCCGGGCCCGTCGCCGAAAACCCTGTTTTTTGTGCGCCAATAGAGGGCATCGATCACCCCATCAAGAAGGTCGATTAGTCACACAAAAAACAGGGGCATACACTGCGCGCGAATACGCCTGCAGGCCGCCGCCAGAGCGGGCCACCGCGTATTCCCTGCATGCTTTGGCCTGAAGACCACTGACCGATCCTGACGCTTTTACCGGCGGGCGCCCCCGTGCGCGCCGCTCGCACAGGCTCGGCCGCAACAAGGAGATGATCATGGGACTGGGTAGACGACAGTTCTTCAAACTGTGCACCGTGGGCGCCGCCACCGCGACCTGTGCCACCCTGGGCTTCGCCCCGGGCATGGCCCAGGCGACCCAGTCGCGCCAGTACAAGCTGCTGCGGGCCAAAGAGACCCGCAACAACTGCACCTACTGCTCGGTGGGCTGCGGCCTGCTGATGTACAGCCTCGGCGACGGCGCGAAGAACGCCAAGGCACGGATCTTCCATATCGAAGGCGACCCGGACCATCCGGTCAGCCGCGGTTCGCTGTGCCCGAAAGGCGCCGGCCTGGTCGACTACATCCACAGCGAACAGCGCCTGCTCTTCCCCGAATACCGCGCGCCGGGCTCGGACAAATGGCAGCGGGTCAGCTGGGACTACGCCATCGAACGCATCGCCCGCCTGATGAAGGACGACCGCGACGCCAACTTCATCGAGAAGAACGCCAAGGGCACTACGGTCAACCGCTGGCTCAGCACCGGCATGCTCTGCTCTTCCGCAGCCAGCAGCGAAACCGGCTCGCTGGACCAGCGCTTCACCCGCGCCCTGGGCATCCTCGGCACCGACAGCCAGGCCCGGGTCTGCCACGCCCCCACCGTCTCGGCCCTGGCGCCGACCTTCGGCCGCGGCGCGATGACCAACAACTGGGTCGACATCAAGAACGCCAACGTGGTCCTGATCATGGGCGGCAACCCCGCCGAGGCGCACCCGGTGGGCTTCAAGTGGGTGATCGAGGCGAAGATCCGCAACGGCGCGAAAGTCATCGTGGTCGACCCGCGCTTCAACCGCAGCGCCGCCGTGGCGGACATCTACGCACCGATCCGCGCCGGCTCCGACGTGACCTTCCTGATGGGCATGGTCAACTGGCTGATTGCGAACGACAAGATCCAGCACGAGTACGTGCGCGCCTACACCAACGCCAGCCTGATCGTGCGCGAGGACTACCACTTCGACGAAGGCCTGTTCAGCGGCTACGACGCCAGCAAGCGCAGCTACGACCGCAGTTCGTGGAACTACGAGCTGGACGAGAACGGCCACGCCAAACGCGATATGAGCCTGAGCCACCCGCGCTGCGTGTGGAACCTGCTCAAGGCCCACGTCTCGCGCTACACCCCGGAGATGGTCAGCAACGTCTGCGGCACCTCGCAGGAAGACTTCCTGCAGATCTGCGCGATCCTCGGCGAGACCAGCGCCCCGGACAAGACCGCCACCTTCCTCTACGCCCTCGGCTGGACCCACCACACCAACGGCGCGCAGATGATCCGCGGCTCGGGGATGATCCAGCTGCTGCTGGGCAACATCGGCATGGCCGGCGGCGGCGTCAACGCCCTGCGCGGCCACTCCAACATCCAGGGCTACACCGACCTCGGCCTGCTCTCCTTGCGCCTGCCGGGCTACATGAACCTGCCCTCCGACGCCCAGGTCGACCTGGCCACCTACCTCAAGCAGACCACCCCCGCCGCGCTGCTGCCGGAGCAGGTCAACTACTACAAGAACACGCCGAAATTCTTCGTCAGCCTGATGAAGAGCTTCTGGGGCGACAAAGCCACCAAGGATAACGACTGGGGCTTCGACTGGCTGCCGAAGTGGGATGACAGCTACGACGTCATCAACTTCACCAACCGCATGTACGAAGGCAAGGTCAACGGCTACATCGCCCAGGGCTTCAACCCGGTGGCCGCCTTCCCGGACAAGAACAAGGCCCAGCAAGCCCTGGCCAGGCTCAAGTTCCTGGTGATCATCGACCCGCTGGCCACCGAGACTTCCAGCTTCTGGAAGAACCACGGCGAGCAGCACGACGTCGACACCGCGGCGATCCAGACCGAAGTCTTCCGCCTGCCCTCCTCCTGCTTCGCCGAGGAAGACGGCTCCATCGTCAACTCCTCGCGCTGGCTGCAATGGCACTGGGCCGGCGCCGCGCCGCCCGGCGAGGCCTGGCACGACGGCAAGATCCTCGGCCACCTGTTCATGAAGCTGCGCGAGCTCTACGAGAAGGAAGGCGGCGCCAACCCCGCGCCGATCCTCAACATGGCCTGGGACTACGCCGACCCGCTGGACCCCAAGCCCGAGGAAGTGGCCAAGGAATCCAACGGCCGCGCCCTCGCCGACCTGCACGACGACCAGGGCAACCTGATCCTGCGCAAGGGCCAGTTGCTCAACGACTTCGGCCAGCTGCGCGATGACGGCAGCACCGTGTGCTTCAACTGGATATTCGCCGGCTCCTGGACCGAGCAAGGCAACCAGATGGCCCGCCGCGACAACAGCGACGTCGGCCTGGGCAACACCCCGGGCTGGGCCTGGGCCTGGCCGCAGAACCGCCGCGTCCTCTACAACCGCGCCTCCGCCGACCCGGCCGGCAAACCCTGGGACCCGAAACGCCAGCTGATCGCCTGGGACGGCGCGCGCTGGAGCGGCGTCGACGTCCCCGACTTCGCCCCGACCATCGCCCCCGGCACGGCCACCTGCCCGTTCATCATGCTGCCGGAAGGCGTCGGCCGCCTGTTCTCCGGCGGCGCGATGAACGACGGCCCCTTCCCCGAGCACTACGAACCCACCGAAAGCCCGCTGGCCAGCAACCCGCTGCACCCGGCCGTGACCTACAGCCCCACTGCCCGGATCTACGAGCATGACCGCTCGCGGATGGGCAAGCGCGACGAGTTCCCCTACGTCGCCACCACCTACTCCATCACCGAGCTGTTCCGCCACTGGACCAAGCACTCGCGGCTCAACGCGATCATCCAGCCGGAACAGTTCATCGAGATCGGCGAAAAGCTCGCCGCGGACAAGGGCATCGTTCACGGCGACAGCGTCAAGGTCAGCACCAAGCGCGGCTATATCAAGGCCAAGGCCGTGGTGACCAAGCGCATCCAGCGCCTGACCATCGACGGCCAGCAGGTCGACACCATCGGCATCCCCTGCCACTGGGGCTACGAAGGCAGCACGCGCAAGGGCTTCCTGGCCAACACCCTGACCCCAGGGGTCGGCGACTCCAATACCCACACGCCGGAATACAAGGCGTTTCTCGTCAACGTGGAAAAGGTCTGAGGGCGCAGCTATGTCATACCAGTCCCAGGACATCATCAAACGCTCCGCCACCAGCAGCCTGACCCCGCCGCCCCAGGCGCGCAGTCACCAGGCCGAAGTGGCCAAGCTGATCGACGTGAGCATCTGCATCGGGTGCAAGGCCTGCCAGGTCGCGTGCAACGAATGGAACGACTTGCGCGACGAGGTCGGCCACAACGTCGGTGTCTACGACAACCCCGCCGACCTCTCGGCGGAAACCTGGACGCTGATGCGCTTCGACGAAGTGGAAAACGAAAGCGGCCGCCTCGAATGGCTGATCCGCAAGGACGGCTGCATGCACTGCGCCGACCCGGGCTGCCTCAAGGCCTGCCCGCAGCCGGGAGCGATCATCCAGTACGCCAATGGCATCGTCGATTTCCAGTCCGAGCACTGCATCGGCTGCGGCTACTGCATCGCCGGTTGCCCGTTCGACGTGCCGCGGATCAGCCAGAAAGACAACAAAGCGTACAAATGTACTCTTTGCGTGGATCGGGTATCGGTCGGCCAGGAACCGGCCTGCGTGAAGACCTGCCCCACCGGCGCGATCAACTTCGGCGGCAAGGCCGATATGCAGCAGGTGGCGGCCGAGCGCGTGCGCGAACTGCACGGCCGCGGCTTCGCCGGTGCCGGCCTGTATGACCCGCAGGGCGTGGGCGGCACCCATGTGATGTACGTGCTGCAGCATGCCGACAAGCCGCACCTCTACCACAAGCTGCCCACCGACCCGCGCATCAGCAGTGCGGTGCAGGGCTGGAAAGGCTGGCTCAAGCCGGCGGCGGCGGTGGCCTTCTTCGCCACCCTGGCGGGCACGGTGTTCCACTACGTCGGCGTCGGGCCGAATGAAGTGGACGAGGATGAGAAACACGACGAGGAGACCCACGCATGAACAAGGACAAGATGATCCTGCGCACGCGCTTCATCGAGCGGGCGAGCCACTGGCTGATGGTGATCTGTTTCTTCACGGTGGCGCTGTCCGGGCTGTCGTGGTTCTTCCCGGCGCTGAACGGGCTTAACGCCGTGTTCGGTACGCCGCAGATGGCGCGGATTCTTCACCCGTTCTTTGGCGTGGTGGTGTTCCTGTTGCTGGTGTTCCTGTTCATCCGCTTCGTGCGCTACAACCTGCCCGAGCCCGAAGATCGGTTGTGGTTCAGGAACGTGCCCCAGGTGCTCGCCGGCAAGCATGAGCCGGCGCTGCAGATCGGCAAGTACAACCCCGGGCAGAAGCTGCTGTTCTGGGGAATCATGGGGCTGATCAGCTTGCTGCTGGTGAGTGGCGTGGTGATCTGGCGGCCCTGGTTTGCGCCGTTGTTTTCCATTCCGGTGATTCGCATCGGGTTGCTGGTGCATGCGCTGGCCGGGATCGGGCTGATCCTGCTGGTGATCGGGCATGCGTACCTGGCGTTCTGGGTCAAAGGCTCGATTCGCGGGATGGTCACCGGGTATGTGTCCCATCGCTGGGCGAAGACGCACCATGACCGGTGGTATCGGCAGATCAGCGCCAAGCAGGGCGGGAAAGGGAAATGAACAGTATCCGGATGACGCCGCTGGAGGGTGGGCAGGCTGCTGTTGGGGAGATTGTTCCGGTGTTGTTGCCGTTTCGTGGGGGGGATTACCTGAGGCGGGCGGCGCGGTTGCGGGTGCTGGCGGTGGGGCATCCGATGGCGGGGTATCTGGATTTTGTGGCTGGGTTGGTGGAGAGCCAGCAGTACCTGTTGGAGCGGATGCCGTTGCCGCCTGCTTTATTGGCGGGTTTGCCGGCACTGCTCGATGGTGAAGGCGCGCCGCTGGATTGTCAGCGGCATGTGCGGCATCCGCATTGGCGCGCGTTATTGCGGGGGCTTGGGGAGACTATCGAGCATGCGGTGCTGGAGGATCTGCTGGCTGAGGAAGACTGGCGGCTGGAGGCATATGCCGACTCGCTGTTGCGGGGGGATTATCACCAGGTGAACAGTGGGGAGGCGCTGTTTGTGTGGGCGGCGTTGTCGTTGTACTTCCGGCAGTTGGCGGCGCATCTGCCGGCGGCGGGCAAGGCGCATGGCGAGGGGCGGCAGCATTGTCCGGTGTGTGCGGGGGTGCCAGTGGCCAGCAGTATCCAGACCGGGGCGCAGGCGGGGTTGCGGTATCTGCACTGTGGGTTGTGCGAGAGTCGCTGGCATATGGTGCGGGTGAAGTGCAGTAACTGTGAGGGGACGGGGGCGCTGGATTACTGGTCGCTGGATTCGGAGCGGGCGGTGGTGAAGGCGGAGAGTTGTGGGGAGTGTGAGAGTTATTTGAAGGTGTTTTATCCGGAGCATGATCGGGAGCTGGAGGTGCTGGCGGATGATCTGGCGACGTTGGGGTTGGATGCGGAGGTGGAGCGGGAGGGGTTTGGGCGGAGTGGTGTGAGTCCGTTTTTGTTTCCGGGGTAGGCGGTGTGGCGATTGATGTGTTCATGGTTAACTGAGGGGTCTGCGTCTGCCTTGGGTCGAAAGCAGCCGACCGTGATTGACCGCTTTCGACCCAAAGCGGACGGTCGTGAAAGACGCCTTGTCGTCACAGCACTCCTTTCGGTAAATGCCCGGAAACTTATGAAAGTTCGATTTCCGCGTCGTCAACTGGGTTGCGGGATGTCGTACAAAGTCTTAGCCCCTGATCGACTGGGCCGCTATGCGTGTTTGGAGGCCTCAATCAGCATGGAGCGAATCCAACGATAGCCAGGATCACGATGCGTTCTCTCATGCCAGGCCAGCAGTTTGCCAAAACCTGGGATCTCAACCGGCGGCTCGACAGTAGCGACACCAAGGTTACGCGTGACAAGCCGTCGAGGGACTACAGCTATCAGGTCGCTGACCATCAGGATTTCAGGCAGCACCATGAAGCTCGTAACCGACACGGTTACGCGCCGGGACCTTCCGATCTTGCGCAACGCTTCATCGGTGACCCCTTGGAACCCTCCGCCTGATGGGGATACCAGGACATGGTCCAACGCGCAAAAGCGCTCCAGCGAAATAGGGTTAACTGCAGCGTCTGGGTGATCAGCGCGCATGACACAGACATAGCTCTCATCAAAAAGCGGTGTGGTGTGCAAATCAGGTGCAGCTATGTCACCGGTCATAAGTGCCAGATCGACATCGCCGCGCTCCAACTGCGCAGGAAGCTTTTGATCATCGATAGGCAGGACTGACACCCGTATGTTCGGGGCTTGCTGACGAAGCGCACCGAGAAAAGGAACTACGACAGCCCGTAATGCGTAGTCGGTCGACGCTATTTTGATGGTCAACTTCGCAGTTAGCGGATTAAATGCCTGGGGTTGCAGCATCCCCTCGACGTCCGCGAGCAACTGCTTGATCGGCGATGCCAATTGCTCTGCACGGGGCGTTGGAATGATGCCGCGTTGGGACCGGACGAAAAGAGGGTCATCGAAGCTTTCCCGCAGCCGATTTAGCATGCCGGTCACAGCGGGCTGAGTCAGTGCCAGGCGATCAGCCGCGCGGGTAACGCTGCGCTCATCGAGCAAAGCATCCAGGGTCCTGAGGAGATTAAGGTCTAGCTTTCTGATATCAGCCGACATGATGCATGGGATAATTTTTTGCGATTGGAGTTATTTCAAGCTAGCACCCATCCTGAAGCGAATCCATTCCATCAGGTGCTAACTCCCTATGAACGAGATCATCTGGCCAGAAGGCTATCTGCCCGGCCTCACCGAAAACTTCGCTTCGAATGAGATGATTGTCGCCAGTCTCTCAGCTGCAGACATCTGGCCACTGCTGAGCCAGCCGGCCGCATGGCCCACCTACTACAGCAATTCGGCAAATGTCATCTTTCATGGACATGCCGAACCGGACCTTCAAGACGGCGTGCGCTTCTATTTTGAGACGTTTGGCTTCCCGGTCGAAGCGCAGTGCAACGAATACGTTCCCCCCACTGGAAACACGCCAGGCCGAATTGCCTGGCACGGTTGGGCCGGTGAAGGTGAAACACGCCTGGACGTGCACCATGCATGGCTCATCGAAGATCTATCGCACGGCCGAGTGCGCATCCTCACTCAAGAAACCCAGAGGGGTAAGCCTGCTGAAGAACTGGCCAGCGCCAAACCCAATCCAATGATCAACGGCCACCAAGACTGGCTGGAAGGTTTAGTGAAAGCGGCGCGCCAGGCCAAGCAGGCATTCGGGCACTGATTCACGTTGCATCGAGGCCGTTGACTAGCGCTTGCCAGGGTCAGCAACCGCCAGATGGGACGCGAGAAATTCGACGCAGGTGCGGACTTTTGCCGAACGGCTGAGGCGATTTGGGTAGACGGCCCAGACGTTCGCTTCTTGCTCCCATTGCGGCAACACCTGCACCAGGGCACCCGAAGCCAGCTGAGGCCCTACATCCCACAGTGATCGAAGGAGTATTCCGCGCCCGTCGACACACCACTCGACCGCCACTTCGCCGTGGTTGGTCGAGAGTGGACCCGTGACCTTCACGCTTGCGGTGTTTGCGCCGTTCCTCAATCGCCATACACCGAAGGGGTGATCTCGCTCCTTGATGACCAGACAGTCGTGACGAGCGAGTTCGTCCAGCGATTTTGGCGTCCCTTTGCGGTCGAGGTAAGACGGCGCGGCGCAGAGGATACGCCTGTTTGATGCGAGCTTTTTGGCAATCAGGTGTGGTGCAATGTCATCGCCTATGCGCACATCGAGATCGAAACCTTCAGATGCAATGTCGACGATACGGTCAAACATTTCGAAGCGCACGCTAAGGCCCGGATGGGCTGCAGTCATTTGGGAAATCAGTGGCGCGACTACCTTGTGGCCGAAGCCGAAGCTGCTGCAGATCCGCAACAGACCACGGGGCTCTCCTTGAACAGTTGATACCTCCTGGATCAACTGGTCGAGATCGTCCAATACACGCAATGCCCAGTGAAAGACCCGCTCTCCTTCCTCGGTGATCGACACCCGGCGTGTACTTCGATGCAGCAGCTTGGTGCCGAGCGAATCCTCCAAAATCCGAATGCGCTTGCTGACATAGCCAGCTGACACACCAAACTCTTCTGCCACTGCGTTGAAACTGGTTTTCCGGGCTACTGCAACGAAGACGCGAAGGTCCTCGTTCAAAGGCAGATTGTTCATGAACTGTAAATACTCATTCCTCAGAGGCTCAATTGATCTCTTACAGGAAACTTTTAAGCTGAGTCAAACAGTGTCGTAGGCATCTCATCGGGGTCATTAACACCCTGCACACCAGCCTGTCGTGCCCCAGCATTCAAGGAGCGCCGGCCGGCGTCTGAGCTGTCTCGTCCAATCCAGCAAGTTACTACAGCTTGGGAGTACCAGAAGCATGAGCAAAACCCTGAAGATCGCGGCTATCGCTGGTGATGGGATCGGTAGAGAGGTAATGCCAGAGGGGCTCAGGGTGCTGGAAGCCGCGGCCCAACGTTTCGACTTCGGCCTGGAGTACCACATCTTCGAATGGGCGAGCTGCGACTACTACATCGAGCACGGCAAGATGATGCCCGATGACTGGAAGGAGCAGCTCTCGGGTATGGACGCAATCTTCTTCGGCGCGGTCGGCTGGCCCGACACTGTGCCAGACCACATTTCTCTGTGGGGGTCGCTGCTCAAGTTTCGACGTGAGTTCGATCAGTACATCAACCTTCGGCCGGTACGACTCTTCGACGGTGTGCCCTGCCCTCTGGCTAATCGCAAGCCAGGTGACATCGACTACTACGTGGTCCGCGAAAACACCGAAGGGGAATACACTTCTCTGGGTGGGATCATGTACGAGAACACGGAGCGAGAGATCGTCATACAGGAATCGGTCTATTCGCGCCAAGGCGCCAATCGCCTTCTGAAGTACGCGTTCGACCTGGCGCAAAGCCGTCCACGTAAGCATGTAACGCTGGCAACCAAAAGCAACGGCGTCGCGATCAGCATGCCCTGGTGGGATGCACGCGCCGATGACGTTGCCAAGGGCTATCCCGAGGTCACTTTGGACAAGCAGCACATCGACATCCTGGCCGCACGCTTTGTGTTGCAGCCTGGTCGTTTCGACGTGGTTGCCGCAACCAACTTGTTTGGTGACATCCTGTCCGATCTGGGGCCTGCTACAACCGGCACTATTGGTATTGCCCCCTCCGCCAACCTCAATCCTGAGCGCAACTTCCCCAGCCTGTTCGAGCCGGTGCACGGCTCCGCGCCGGACATCTACGGGCAAAACATTGCAAACCCCATCGCCATGATCTGGTCGGGCGCACTGATGCTGGATTTCCTGGGGCAGCGAGAGGCGCACGATGCCATTCTTCAGGCTATTGAGCATGTGCTGAAGACGGGCCCTCGAACTCGAGATCTTGGCGGAACCGCATCGACCACGGAAATCGGTGAGGCGATCGCCTGTCTTGTTTGAGCAAGTGAAAAGCCGCGCAACACAGGGCAGCTCTTCTTCAAATGTGAGTGCCGAGGTTGCGCCGTTATCGGCGCAGCCCCATGCGCGCGGCTACTCCCCAGAAGTGGGCAGTACCTTCAAGAGATCGAGCTACCCACCAGCTTCGCTTCCAGGTCCTTGATCCGTCCCTGCATCTCTTGCAGCTCGACTTTGGCCTCGTTGATATCCTCGAAAACGCTGATGAGGTATTCCGGCGAGCCGTCGAGCGTCCTCTGAATGGAGGTCCTAACCCTTACCCACCTGTAACTGCCATCGCTGCAGAGAATGCGTTTATCGACAACGTAACGGTTGATCGAGCCCGCCAACAGCTGATTGAGCATGCTCAGGTTGCGCGCCAAATCATCGGGGTGGGTGATCTCTTGAAAGCTCAAGGCACCCAGCTCTTGCGGGGTGTAACCTAGTAGCTCACATAGGCTGTCGTTGACACGCTGCCACCGTCCATCCAGCTGGATGAATGCGAGAGCGCCTCCTGTCAGTTCGAAGATCGAGCGGAACCGCTCCTCACTATTTCGCAGCTCTTCCTCCACCAGCTTTCTGGCGGTGTTATCCATGCTTATGCCGACGACTTTGATTGGTCGGCCCGCAGAGTCGTGCACAACCGTCGAGCGGGACGAGATCCACCGCACGCTCATATCCGGCTGGTACATCCGGTAGTCATAGTCGCAGTTCTCCCCGGAAGCGATGATCCGGTCGTACATCGCCTGCATCGCCGCAACGTCCTGCTCGGGGAGGTGGCGCCAAAAGTCTTCGTTTGAGCTGATGGTCCAGCCGTAGACATCCTGCACGTTTGACGAATAGGTAACCTCGTCGCTGATCAGGTTCCACTCCCAGGTAACGATACGCGCCGCTTCCTGGGCAAGCTTCATTCGCGCTTCGCTTTCCATGATCTCAGCAGCGTAGCGCCGGCGTAGATCTGTCATTGGCAACTCAACGGGCTCGGCATTCTGAACGCTGTTCAGCGCTTCCTGGCCGTAGCGGAGCCAGATCCAATTAACGCGAAGAAAGTCGGCAAGTTTTCGCAGATTGTCGTAGTCAATCTCGCCGCCTTTGGTCCATTTATGGACGGCGGTGCGGGAAATGCCGAGTGCGGTACCGACCGCCTGAAGGGTCAGCTTATTGTGCTCAAGCAACTCCTTGAGACGGAAGGCGAAGCTGTTTTCCTGCATGAGGTAACGGTCCGAGAAGGGCTTGGCTGCCAGTATACACATCTGTTAACCCATGGGTTACAGACTGAGGTAGGCAAGCTCTTAGCTAGGACCTGAAGCGCAGCGGCGCTGCCCATTCAGGCGTCGCCGCACGCTGGGGCGGGAGCTTAGAGATCAATGACCAATCGGGAACCACGTGCCCGGGAGACGCAAATCATCATGGTTTTCTGGGATGCTTTCTCTTCGTCCGAGAGGTATTGATCGAAGTGCTCAGCTTCGCCTTCGAGGATGCGTGTTTCGCACGTACCGCAAACACCCTCACGGCACAGGCATTCGACCTGAGCGGCTTTGACGTTTTCGATCGCCTGAATAATGGACATGCCTTCTTCAACCTGCAGCTCTCGCCCGGACTTTCCGAGCACAAGCGTAAATGCACCGCCCGCAGCCGGAGTGGCAGCGAACTGCTCGAAGTGTACCCGAGCATCTGCAATGCCTGCGGCCTTGGCTCCCTCAATAACTGCGTCGATCAGAGGCTTAGGGCCACACACATATACGTGGGCATCTTCGGCCAGGCCTGCGAACAGAGCGACTAGGTCCAGACGACGTCCCTGGCTATCGACGTACAGGCTGACGCTTTGCGCATGCGGGCCGTCCACCAGTTGACCTTGGAATGCGCCGTGGTCGGGGCTACGAAACGCATAATGAAGCTCGTACGGAGTGCTTCCCCCTTCCAGTTCGTGAAGCTGTGACATGAAAGGTGTAATCCCGATACCACCGGCGATCATCACGTGCTTGCCCGCGGAAGAGTCGAGACCGAACAGGTTGTTCGGTCTCGAGATTGTCAGCTGGGTACCGACCTCAACCTTTTCATGCATGAAGGCGGAACCACCCTTGGATTGCTCCTCCAACCGCACCCCGATCTGGTAGTGGGAAAGATCTCGGGGATCGCTCATTAAGGAGTAAGCATTGCTGAGGCCTTCCGCCATCTTCACGATCACGTGGCTACCACCAGTGAAGGCCGGCATTGGCTGGCCATCGGCTCGCGCAAGCGTGAAACGCTTGATCTGCGGAGTCGCTTGTTCAACCTCAATCACTTGCACACTGAACATCTCGTAAGAACTGGCCATCTTGCACCTCAACTCCGCACAGGGCGACGGCCTCGCCACCCTGGCATTACTTCTTCGGATCGTAGGTCCGGATTGAACGATAGGTATGGACTGCCCCGCCCTTACGGCGGGGGCACTTTATTAGTCCAGGTGAGCAACCGCGATGAGGTTGTGGAAGTGAGCGATGCCGTGTTCGCTGATACCGGAACGCTCTTTGTCGACCATGATGCGGCCTTGGCCACGGTAGCCTCGCGACTTGAGGCCCTTCTGCACGCTTTCAACCAGTCGCAGGTCTTCTGGACGGAAGACTTCGCGGTACCAGTCGATCAGCACCTGCTGCTCTGGCGTGATTTCCTTGTTGAGGAAGTAAATGTCGTAGTGCTGCAGAGTGGTCTCTGCATCGACAGGGAACTCATAGATGACAGTCATGAAGTTCGCTCCTGGCGGCACGTTGAACATCGTGCACGGCCAGGCCCAATAGCCGGCGAAAGAAGGGTCCTTCACCGACTCGTCTACCTTGAACGATTGTTCGGAGGATTTGGCGACGCCGTACTGCAGAGTCCAGTTGCCATGGAGCGTATGACCGTACTGACCAACGTCTACCGAGTCGGCAAAGCTTGGGTGCGCCGGGCCGCAGTGGTAGCACTCCAGATAGTTATCAACAATCGACTTCCAGTTTGCCGGCGTGTTGCTCACGAAGCGGGCAGCCAACTGCAGGTCGTCGATAACTGTACAAGCATCGCGCATGCTCTTTTGCAGGCCTGGCAACTGGTCTTCCACAGACCCTGCATCATTGTCCATGTTGATCCAGATGAAGCCTGCATACTCCTCGACGCGCAGTTGGACGAGGCTGTAATCGCCTTTGTCGAAGGCTTCGACCTGATCGCAGTTGCGAACGTGAGTCAGGTCACCATCCAGCTTGAAGGTCCAGGCGTGGTACGGACATGCGATCACGTTCTTGGCTTTTCCGCTGCCTTGAAGCAACTGATGCCCACGATGCGGACACACGTTGTAGAAGGCGCGCAGCACGCTGTCGCGCCCGCGAAGCACGATGATGCTTTCACCAATCACCTCGCGAGTGATGTAGTCATTGTTCTCTGCCACCTCACTTCGATGGCCGACACAGATCCAGCTATGAGCAAAGATCTGCTCCTTCTCGTGCTCGAACACTTCCTGGTTGGTGTAGAACGTGGCCGGGATGGTGAAGGCCTTTTCATGATTGCTGCAAAAATCAGCCGGCAGGCGTTGGAATTTGGTCATCTCTTTCTCCAGGCTGCGCAGTGCGCGTTTTGTAAGTCTTGGTTAACTGGCACCTGCCAGTTAACACGTCGGGCAAAAAAAACCTGCAGCGGCATTAACCGAGGGGTAGGCAATACCGCGCAGGAAATCATTGAGCCAACTCGGCTTGCGCTACGAGGGGCTTGGCTACCTGGCTTTCGGTTACTGGTTGCTCTTCTCGCGCCATGGCAGCCGCTTCTTCTTCAATACGGTGGGCAGGTACAGAGCCATAATCGGCCAGCATCCACTTGAAGAAGCCATAGACCTTGATAAGTAGGATCACGGTGAACGGAATCGCGGTCAGCACTACTGCTGTCTTCATGGTCGACAGCGATGCTTTGGCGAACAGCATCGCCAGTGGGACCAGTGTCAGGGTTACGCACCAGAACAGGCGGTGAGTAGGCGACGGATCTTCACCTTCTTGCAGATTACGAGTACTGGTCGCCGCTACGGCATAAGCGGCAGCGTCCATGTGAGATGCACAGAAGACCGCCATGATGAACAGATATACAGCCAGGAATGCCTTGCCCCAAGGCAGACTCATGAGCACGGCTTCAACCGCACTTTCACCACCGTGTTCCGTCAGAATCTTCGGCACGTCGATCGCGCCAGTGATGAACTGGTGCATGCTGTAGCTTTCCAGAGCGCCGAAGAAGAACCAGCAACCGACGCTGCCACCCAGGATCAGAGCGAGAACAACTTCTTTGATCTGGCGGCCGCGGGACACGCGGGTTACGAACATCGCCACACCCGGTGCGTATGAAACCCACCAGAGCCAGTAGAACACGGTCCAATTACGCGTAAATTCACCTTCACCGGCAGGGTCGGTGAACAGGCTCATGTGCACGTAGTTCTGGATCATCAGGCCAATGCCGTTGGCCGTATTGTTGATAGTGAATTGGGTAGGGCCGACCAGCAGCACCACGGCGGCAAAGACGAGCGCGCCGTAGCAGACGATCTTGCTGAGCTTCTGCAACCCTCCGTCAATGCCGATGTACGAGCTCAGCGAGAACAGGATCGCGATTACGCCAATCAGCATGACCTGGACGGTGAAGGTATCAGGCGTACCAACTAAGCCCGACAAGCCACGGGTCAGCGTCGAAGCGGTAAGGGCCAGCGATACCGTTAATGCGCCCATCATGGTGAGCAGGAAGATCAGGTCCACGATACGGCCGACAGGCCCGGTAGCCTTGAGCCCAGTAACGGCCTCAACAATCGAGGCGAGGTTCAGGCCACTCTTCTTACGGACATGGAAGTGGTAAGCCATGGCCAGCGACGCCAAGGCGTAGATAGACCAGGCGCTGATCCCCCAATGGAAGAACGAATAGCCGACGCTGTACTCGAGTGCTTCACGCGTTTGCGGGGCAATGTTCAAACCAGGGGTCTGGTAGTAGTAGGCCCACTCCATGACGCCCCAGTACAGGGTCGAAGAACCCATGCCCGCGCAGATGAACATGAATACCCAGGTGGTGGTCGCGTACTCGGGCTTACCGGATCCGAGGCGGATGTTCCCGTACTTGCTGAACGCGATGAATAGCACCGCAATGGTGCTGCCGAAGATGATCATCTGCACGGCAGTGCCGAACGAACGTGTGGACCATTCAAAGAGTTGGTTGGCAGCTACGCCGGCTTGCTCAGGGAAGACGGCTAGGCCGAGTACGGTCAGCAGGACGGCGATCAGGCTCATGGTGATGAGGAACACATCAACCTTTTTGTTGAGGTAGGACATCAGGTGACTCCCAGGACGTTTTTGTTTTTTTGTCACATCCAAACGCAGGCTCGGGATGACGACGTACTCTTGCGCGTCGTAACCAGTGGTTAACTGCAATCCCGTGGTTAACAGTCTGCGATCAATTTTTGGGTTTCGCAAGAACCTTTCGTCCTTGGTATACCGCTGCAAGGGAAGGCAGAAGCCAGAGATGAGAGAACTTGAAAGGATAAAGCAGGAATTTTGCAGGCAAATTCGACGAACAGGAAATAAGCCAGAAATTCTGGTCAAGCTGTTCAGTGGCAAAAAACGGTAAGCGCGTCGTCCAGCACCCGGTCGCATCGTTCCTTGGGTGCAGCTGGTCTTTGTAGGCGTTTAGCACTCAATGGCAGCAATGGGTCGAAAGCGGCCAGTGGAGACCGGCTGTTTCCGACCCATTGCAGCCCTTCGGCGGTCGGCAAGGATCGGCCAGAAACGGCCGCTCGATTTCTTCCTATCAAACGCGAACGTAAGGTTTGTTTCTTAGCTCTTGCTCAGGGCACGGATAAAGTCCTACCGCCCACCTTATGTGATTGATGAACAGACCTCATGAACCCTTGCCAACTTACCCGTCTAGTCCCCACTCGATAGCTCGCTTACTGTTCTCCCAACACCAGATATCGGGAGATCCAGATGCACAAGCGCGTACTCGGCAACAGTTCACTCGAAGTGTCCGCCCTGGGCTTGGGTTGCATGGGCTTGAGCCATGGCTACGGCCCGGCGACTGACACACAACAGGCCATTGCGCTGATCCGATCGGCGTTTGACCGGGGCGTCACGTTCTTCGACACCGCCGAGGTTTACGGCCCCTACCTGAACGAACAGGTGGTGGGCGAAGCCCTGGCACCGGTGCGCGATCAAGTGGTCATCGCCACCAAGTTCGGCTTCACCTTCGGCGACGACAATAAGCAGCAGATTCTCAACAGCCGCCCCGAGCACATCCGGGTCGCGGTCGAGGGCTCTTTGCGTCGGCTGAGGACCGATTACATCGATCTGCTTTACCAGCACCGTGTCGATCCGGACGTGCCGATCGAGGACGTCGCCGGCGTGGTGAAGGACTTGATCGGCGAAGGCAAGGTCAAGCACTTCGGCCTGTCGGAGGCCGGTGCGCAGACCATTCGCCGTGCACACGCGGTGCAGCCGGTCGCAGCGCTGCAAAGCGAATACTCATTGTGGTGGCGCGAGCCTGAGCGGGAAATCCTGCCGACGCTTTGGGAACTGGGCATCGGCCTGGTGCCATTCAGCCCACTGGGCAAAGGCTTTCTCACCGGCACGGTGTCAGCGCAAACCACTTACGGCAGCGACGATTTCCGCAGCATCGTCCCGCGTTTCAGCCAGGCGGCCCTGCAAGCCAATCAGGACCTGGTGGTGTTGATCCGTCAGATCGCCGCGCAGAAACAGGCCACACCCGCGCAGATCGCCCTGGCATGGCTGCTCGCGCAGGCACCGTGGATCGTGCCGATTCCGGGGACGACCAAACTGCCTCGCCTGGAAGAAAACCTCGGCGGCGCGGATATCACGCTCGACGCCGCCGAACTCAAGGTGATCGATGCCGCACTGGCGCAGATCCGCATTGAAGGCGAGCGCTATCCCGAGGCCCTCAAGGCGCGAGTCGGCAGATGAACGACGATCATGATCCGCTGCGCCGCACGGTGATCGCCGCGCTGGCCAGCGCCCCGCTGCTGTCGCTCGCCGACACGCGAGGCGCCAGTGAAATACCGCGCTCAGGCTCGCGGATTCTGGTCGCGTACTTCTCGCGCTCGGGCAATACCCGCGTCGTTGCAGGGCTGATCCAGCGTGGCCTGGGTGCCGATCTCTTCGAGATTCGCCCGGCCCACGCCTACCCCGAGGACTATCTGCAAACCGTGGCGCAGGCGCGCCAGGAACGTGACAGCGGCTTCGAACCCGAGCTGCAAGACAAGGTTCACGCCCTCGAAGACTACGACACGATCTATCTCGGCTTTCCGATCTGGGGTGAAACCGCCCCGCCCATCGTGCGCGCCTTTCTCAGCGCCCACGACCTGACCGGCAAGACCCTCATCCCCTTCAATACCCACGGCGGATATGGCTTGGGCAACAGCCGCAGCGTGCTGGTCGGGCACGCACCGAAGGCCAGGGTTCTGGAAGGCTTCGTGATGGAGAGCGAGCAGGAGCGCAAGACCATGGAACGCGTGAACGGCTGGCTGAGCGATCACCCCCTCACGCCACTCACATCTGACCGGAGTTGACCCGATGAACCGATTGATCGCGCCACTCGTGGCTTTGTCATTCATGGCGGCAGAATCCCAGGCCGCCAGCGAAATCCGCGTGACGCCGAACGGCTCGCAGCCCTCGGTCAAGGGCGCGGCGCAAAACTTTACCGGCACGGTGCGGGTTGATGGCCTGTTCAAGGGCGAGCCGCCGGCGCGCGGTCAATGAAGTTACGGAATATGTCGAAGCTGGTGGTCCGGCACCTTGGTCGCAAACCGTCATACGCCGCCCAGGCCCCGCATCAGCGGGGTCGCTCCCGAATTGCAGCGGTTCTGGTCATGTCGATTCATGAATTCTGCTCAGAGGTCCATGCGCAATTCCGGGGTTAATCGACACAACCATCCTCCGTACGATCCAGCGACACCGCAGTGACCCGCATGGAGCCTTTCACGATGACCACTGACGCACGCAACAGCACTGCCCTCCCCGCACTCATGGCGCTTTGTCTGGGCCTCGGGGCGATGTTCAGCGTTACCACTCAAGCAGCCGAGGCATCGCAGACCATGACCACCACGCCCGCCAGCGCAGCCACCTTGTCGCGCCAGCAACAAACGATTCCCCTGATCGCCGCGTTCATGGCGACCAGCGACATGCCCAACCTCAACACCGCGCTCAATCAAGGGCTCGATGCCGGCCTGACCATCAGCGAAACCCGGGAAATCCTGGTGCAGCTGTACGCCTACGTGGGCTTCCCGCGCAGCCTCAACGCCTTGAACGAGCTGATGACGGTGGTGCAGGCACGCAAACAGCGCGGTATCGAAGACGCGCCAGGTCGTGAGCCGAGCCGGACGATTCCGGTCGGGGATGAGCTGCTGGCCGCCGGCACCGCGAATCAAACCAGGATCTCCGGCGCCCCGGTCAAAGGCCCGGTGTTCGAGTTCGCTCCGGTGATCAACCGGTTCCTGCAAACCCACCTGTTCGGCGATATCTTCGAGCGCGACAACCTCGACTGGCAGAGCCGCGAACTGGCGACCGTCGGGGCGCTGGCGGCAACGCCAGGAGTCGAGCCGCAATTGCGCTCGCACATGGCGGCGAGCCTGCGCGTCGGTCTGAGCACAGCACAGTTGCACGAGGTCGCGGAACTGCTGAAAAAACATGGCGATGCACAGACGGCTGAACGCGCCAACAACGCGTTGACCCAAGCCCTCGCGGCTTCGGGGCAATGACATGAAATCTGCAAAGTACCTGCTGGGCATCACGCTGTTGAGCCTGTTGGCGGCCTGCGCGAGCCACCTTGAAAATGGCCCGGCTCTGGCGTGACGCAGTCAATCGCCACGGCGGTGATGTGCGACTGATCCACCTGCCGGAGATCGGCATTCACGGCAATACCCACTTCCCCATGTCGGATCTGAACAACGTGCAGATCGCTGACCTGGTGGCGCAATTCCTCAAGGAAAACCAGCTGGACTGACCCAGACACTTTTGCAACTGCCGCCCTTTTGATTGCTCAGGAGCTTCACGTGAAAAACACTCTCAAAGCCACGTTCATGTCGGCATTGGTCGGCCTTTCGGCGGGCGAAGCCTTGGCCGCCGATTACAAGAAGAACCCGTTCACCCTCGCCTACGACGGCGCGATCAGCAAGAACGAACCGGGCAAGGTCAACATCCATCCGGTCAGCTACAAGCTCAACGGCCTGGATATCGCCGCCAACGTATACACCCCGGCCAACTATGACGCGAAGAAGACCTACCCGACCGTGGTCGTTGCACATCCCAATGGCGGTGTGAAAGAACAGGTCGCCGGCCTGTATGCCCAACGCCTGGCCGAACAGGGCTACATCACCATCACGGCCGATGCGGCGTATCAGGGGGGCAGCGGTGGTCAGCCTCGCAGCATCGATAAACCGGCGTATCGCATCGAAGACATTCACGGCATGGCCGACTTCATCAGCCAGTTTGCCGGCGTCGATGACAAGCGCCTGGGCCTGCTCGGCATCTGTGGTGGCGGTGGTTATGCGTTGGCGGCAGCGCAAACCGACAAACGCTTCAAATCGCTGGCAACGGTGAGCATGTTCAACTCAGGAAGGGTACGTCGCAACGGCTACAACGACTCGCAAATGGACAGCATTCAGCAACGCCTGCAACAGGCGTCAGCCGCTCGGGCGCAAGAAGCGGCCGGCGGCGCGGTGCTGTATTCGGGCGATGCCAACCTCACCGACGAGCAGATTGCCAAACTGCCCTTCGAGCTGTATCGCCAAGGCTATGAGTACTACTGGAAGACCCACGCGCACCCGAACTCGACCTTCAAGTACACCACCAGCAGCCTGGTCGACTTGATGCGTTTCGACGCCACTGACCATATCGAGCTGATCAACCAACCGTTGCTGATGATCGCCGGCAGCAAAGCCGACAGCCTGTACATGACGCAGGACGCCTTCCCCAAAGCCACCGGCACCACCGACAAGGAAGTGTTTATCCTCGACGGCGCGACGCACATCGAAACCTATTGGGTGCCGCGTTATGTCGATGCCGCAATTGGCAAGCTGGCCGCGTTTTACGGCCGCACCTTGTAGTCGACTCTCCTGGGTGTCGCGCATCCGTGTGCAACCTGCTTTCATGGATTAATCCCGCGCCCATCATGAGAGGTTCTCATCAATGTCCCGCGCCAATCTCAACGACCTGCAAGCCTTCGTGGTCATCACCCGCGAAGGCAGCTTCACCCGCGCGGCCGCCCAGCTTGGCGTCTCGCAGTCGGCGCTGAGCCACACCATGCGTGCCCTGGAAAGCCGACTGGGCGTGCGCCTGCTGACGCGTACCACACGCAGCGTTTCGCCTACCGAGGCGGGTCAGCGGCTGTATCAGTCGATGGCGCCGCGGTTCGATGAGATCGAGCTCGAACTGGCCGCAGTCAGCGAGTTTCGTGACACTCCGGCAGGCAATGTGCGGATTCAGGCATCCGAACATGCCGCCAACAATATCCTGTGGCCCAAGCTGTTGAAGGTGCTTCCCGACTATCCGGACATCAAGGTCGAAATCACCGTCGACTACGCCCTCTCCGACATCGTCGCGCAACGCTATGACGCCGGTGTACGCCTGGGAGACCAGGTGGCCAAGGACATGATCGCCGTTCCTATAGGACCACCCTTGCGCATCGCGGTCGTGGGCTCACCCGAGTATTTCAGACAGCGGCCGGTGCCGAAGGAGCCCGGTGATCTGGCCGGGCAAAATTGCATCAATCTGCGCCTTCCCACCCATGGCAACCTGATGCAATGGGATTTTGAAAAGGATGGTCACGAACTGAAGGCCCGTGTCGAAGGGCAATGGACGTTCAACAGCAGCCTGCCGATCCTGCGCGCGGCCGTAGCGGGATGTGGCCTGGGTTTCCTGCCGGAAGACATGGTGGAGAACGCGCTGGCCGACGGCAGCCTTGTGCGGGTGTTGGAAGATTGGTGCCAACCCTTTGCCGGCTACCATCTCTACTACCCCAATCGCCGTGAACATTCATCGGCGTTTGGCGTTGTGGTTGACGCGTTACGCTACAGGCGCTGAGTCGTCGACCGTCAAGACGATCGCGGGTGAACCCGCACACAAGGATACGCATTGGCCGGAAGTTCGGTGGCTCGACCATGAGGATGATGATTGACATCCAATTTGGATGACGAATAACATCCACCCCATCGCCCACCCACACAGGACCGCGATCCATGCACCTCCAATCCGTCTTCGACTACCTCAGCCCCTACGCCTACCTCGCCAACACCCGCCTCCCCGGCCTGGACCACCCCGTCGACTACCTGCCCATCGACATCCTCGCGGTGATGAAGCAAGTCGGTAACCAGCCCTCCCCAGCCTGTCCGCCCAAGCTCAAGTACTCCGGCATCGACGCCACCCGCTGGGCCGCGCTGTACCAGGTGCCGTTCGCCCCCAATAGCGCGCTGTTCCAGGCAATTCGCGCAGGCCATCTCGACAGCGCCCTGCTGATCCGCGCCGCCATCGCCGCGCAGCAAACCGGCGTCTTCGAAACCTTCCACCCCGCCCTGTTCGCCGCCGTCTGGGCCAGCACCACCGATCTCACCAACAGCGAAGCCCGCCAAGACTTCCTGCAAACCCTGAACATCGACACCGACCTCTGGCACCTCGCCGATACCCCGGCCATCCACGCCCAACTGGCCGCCAACAACGCCCAGGCCGTCGAAAAGGGCGTGTTCGGCGTCCCCACCTTCTTCTGCAACGACGAAATGTTCTTCGGCAACGACCGCCTCGACTTCGTCCGTGCCGCCCTCACCCAAGCAAAAGGAGTTTGACCATGACCACCAAGAAACTGGCCATCGTGACCGGCGTAGGCCCCGGCACCGGCGCTTCCATCGTTCGCCGCCTGGTCGCCGACGGCTACCGCGTGGCGATGCTCGCGCGCAACGCCGAGCGCCTGGCAGAACTGGCCAGCGAGCTGCCGGACACCCACGCCTTCCCGGTGGACGTCACCAACAGCGAACGCCTGGAACAGACCCTCGACGATATCCAGGCCCAACTCGGCCACGCCGACGTCCTGGTGCACAACGCCGTCGGCGCCACCTTCGGCAACTTCCAGGAAATCGACCCGCAGGCCCTGGAAACCAACTTCCACACCAATGTCATGGCCCTGCTCCACCTGGCCCGCAAGCTCTCGCCGGCCATGGTCGACAAGGGCCAGGGCGCGATCATCGTCACCGGCAATACCTCGGCCCTGCGCGGCAAGGGTCATTTCGCCGGCTTCGCGCCGACCAAGGCGGCGCAGCGCATCCTCAGCGAATCCATCGCCCGCGATCTGGGACCGAAAGGCGTGCACGTGGCCTACCTGGTGATCGACGCAGTGATCGACATGGAATGGACGCGCAAGCTGCACCCGACCAAGCCGGACGAGTTCTTCATCCAGCCAGTGGACATCGCCGCCGAGGTCGCGCACCTGATCCAGCAACCGCGCAGCGCCTGGACCTTCCTCACCGAAGTACGCCCCTACGGCGAGACCTGGTGAGCTGAACCGCGTCCGGGGGCCGGGTGCTATCATCCGCCCCCGGACCACGCCACGAGGACAGCAACCATGGGCCATTCCCAAGCCAGCAAGCAGAACACCCACGAGCGCATCGTCAATCTGGCGGCGGAGCGCTTCTGCGAGCTGGGCCTCGACGGCCTGAGCATTGCCAACCTGATGAAGGAAGCCGGCCTGACCCACGGCGGCTTCTACAAGCATTTCGACTCCCGCGACCAACTGGTGGCCGAGGCGCTGGACGCGGCGTTCAAGCGTTCGGAAAACCCGGAGAAACTGGCCCGACACAGCTTCCAGGCCATGGTCGGCGACTACCTCAGCCCCGAGCACCGCGACGGCGTCGGCACCGGCTGCGCGGTGGGTGCGCTGGTCAGCGATATCGGCCGGGTCGAGGGCGAGGCCCGCGAGCTGTACACGCGCAAGCTGCGCGGCAACTTCAAGGGCATCGCCGCGCTGCTCGGCGGTAGCGAGGGCGAGAAGCGCAAGGAGGCCATCGTTGCCTTCAGCGCCATGGTCGGTGCCCTCGGCCTGGCGCGGGCCACCGGCGATGACGCGCTGTCCCGGGAAATCCTCGCCACCGTGCAGCAGTTCCTGCTGGACAGCTTCGGCGAAGACTGACGCCCGCCTCTACACTCTCCTGACAAGCAGCGGGAGAGCGTGGCATGAATGACACCGAAGTCCTGATCATCGGCGCCGGCCCCACCGGCCTGGTCCTCGCACTGTGGTTGAGCAAGCTGGGCGTGCGCCTGCGCATCGTCGACAAGGCCGCGGGACCCGGCACCACCTCCCGGGCGTTGGCGGTGCAGGCCCGGACGCTGGAGCTGTATCGCCAGCTGGACCTCGCCGACACCCTGGTCGAACGCGGCCACCAGGTGCCGGCGGCCAATCTCTGGGTCAGGGGCCAGCCAGCGGCCAAGCTGAACCTGCAGAACATCGGCGCCGGCCTGACGCCCTATCCCTTCCTGGAAATCTTCCCGCAGGACGAGCACGAGAAGCTGCTGATCGAGCGGCTGCAGGGCCTTGGTGTGCAGGTGGAATGGAACACCGAACTGCTCGAACTCCATCAGGACTCCCAGCAAACCCACGCCTACCTGCGCCGGGCCGATGGCAGCGAGGAAAACTGCGCCAGCGCCTATCTGGCCGGCTGCGACGGCGCCCGCTCGGCAGTGCGCAAGGCGCTGGAGATCGGCTTTCCCGGCGGTACCTATCAGCAGGTTTTCTATGTCGCCGATGTGCAGGCCTCGGGCCCGGCGCTGGATGGCGAGCTGCACGTGGACCTCGACGAAGCGGACTTCCTCGCCGTCTTCCCGCTGGCTGGTACGGGCCGCGCGCGGTTGATCGGCACGGTGCGCGACGAGCGCGCGGAACACCCGGAGAACCTGCGCTTCGAGGATGTCAGCAGCCGCGCCATCGAGCACATGAAGGTGCAGGTGGAGCAGGTCAACTGGTTCTCCACCTACCGGGTGCATCACCGCGTGGCCGAGCATTTCCGCCGCCATCGCGCCTTCCTGCTCGGCGACGCCGCCCATGTCCACAGCCCGGCCGGTGGCCAGGGCATGAACACCGGCATCGGCGATGCGATCAATCTGGCCTGGAAACTCGCCAGCGTGCTGCATGGCAAGGCTACCGATGAATTGCTGGTCAGCTACGAGATCGAGCGCAAGGCCTTTGCCGAGCGGCTGGTGGCGACCACCGACCAGGTCTTCAATTTCGTCAGCGCCAATGGCCGTATCGCCAACCTGCTGCGCACAAGACTGGCGCCGGTGCTGCTGTCACGGCTGGTGGCGCTGGGTTCGGTGCGTTCGTTCATGTTCCGCACGATTTCGCAGATCGGCCTCAACTACCGGCTGATGCCGTTGAGCTTCGGCACGGCGGGCCACGTCCACGGCGGCGACCGCCTGCCCTGGGCCCATGATGAAGCGGGGGACAATTTCGCCGAGCTGGCCAACCCCTGCTGGCAGGTGCATGTGTACGGCCTGGCCGGCAAGGACCTCACCGGCTGGTGCGCCGCGCGCAAGATCCCGCTGCAGGAGTTTCCCTGGAGCCCGGCCCATGAAGCTGCAGGGCTGGCGCGCAACGCCTTCTACCTGATCCGCCCGGACGGCTACGTGGCGCTGGCCGAGCCCTCTTCCTCCACGGCGGCGCTGGAGCGTTACTTCACCGAACGCTCGCTGGTGCCCTGCTGAGCCCCGAAGAAACGCCAGGTCGCATACAGGCACAGCAGCAGGCCGGCCACCGCCAGCAAACCGCCGACGCCACCGATGTACGCCAGGCCCACCTGGCTGACCACGATGCTGCCCAGCAGCGCGCCGCCGCCGATGCCGACGTTGTACAGCCCGGAGAACATGGCCATGGCCACGTCGGTGGCGTCGGAGGCCAGTTGCAGCACCTTGGACTGCAGGGCCAGGCTGAAGCACATGATCGCCATGCCCCACAGCGCGCTCAGCGCGCAGAGCAGCCACGGCACGCCGGCCAACGGCAGGAGCAGGGTCAGGCTGACCGCCAGGGCGGCGATGGCGCCGATCAGGAAGCCGCGAGGGAAACGCTCGCTGAAGTGGCTGAACAGGAAGGATCCGAAGATCCCCGCCCCGCCGAACACCAGCAGCAGGATGGTGGTCATTTCGCTGCTCATCGCCGCCACTTCCCGGGCGAACGGCTCGATATAGCTGTAGCCGGTAAACTGCGCGGTGATCACCAGCACCACCAGGGCGTACACCGACATCAGCGCCGGACGCTTGAGCAGGATCGGCAGGCTGCGCAGCGAGCCGGAATTCTGGCTGGGCAGCAGCGGCAGCGAGCGCAGCAGCCAGAGCAGGGTCGCCACCGAGACCACGGCGATACCGAGGAAGGTGGTGCGCCAGCCCAGCGCCTCACCCACCACCCGCCCCAGCGGAATGCCCAACACCATCGCCAGCGTAGTGCCAGTCGCCAACAGGCCGAGGGCCTTGGCCTGCTTGCCCGGCGGCGCCACGCGCACCGCAAGCGAGGCGGTGATCGACCAGAACACCGCATGCGCCAGGGCGATGCCCACCCGGCTGACCAGCAACATGCCGAAACTGCTGGCCACGCTCGACAGCACATGGCTGGCGCTGAACAGCACAAAGAGGAAGCCCAGCAGGCGACGGCGCTCGATATTGCGGGTCAGCAGCATCATCGGCAGCGAGGTCAGCGACACCACCCAGGCATACACCGTGAGCATCAGGCCGACCTGGGAACTGGGCATGTCAAAGCTGCGCCCGATATCGCTGAGCAGCGCCACCGGGACGAACTCGGTGGTGTTGAAGATGAAGGCGCCCAGCGCCAGGGCAAAAACACTGAGCCAGCTTCCATTGCGGGGTTCGACGGGGCTATTCATGCGGCGGACAAGGCTCCTGGAAACGGACAAATCGCGGACGTGACAAAGGCATCCATGAACCTTGGGTTCGGATGTGCCATGCGGTTGTTGTAGGAATGGGTGCGGCCGAGTCTACGTGAGCCGATCCCGCGTCGCAAACGCTTGCCACCCGCATTCTGGTCACCACGGGAAATCAGGCGCCAGAAATTCGCCAAAATTTCGACTTTCCTTTCCGATCATCTGCATCTCGGCGGATAACCGCGTGATAGAGCGGTGTTTTTGCCTATAAAACATCTTGAAACAACTAATGCGATGGCTTTTTGACGGAGTGGCAAATTGCTGCGCTATACATGAAAAAAAGTTCATTTTCTTGACACCCAGCACCCCGGAGGCCTTATGCAAGCACTGACCACTACCCTCGCCCGCATTCGCCGCAAGGGACTGCGCCGCACCTTCGCCACCCTGTGGCAGCGCCATGTGTTCTTCCATTGGGAGTTGCTGTGGATGGAGCGCGACCTGACCGCGCCGGTAGGCCCGCACAGCCTCAAGGAGCATCCGCCGGTGCGCCTGGTGACCATCACCGAAGCCAACGCCATCGCCTTCACCCGGCATTTTGGTGATCGTGTCGAGACCATGCGCGAACTGGCCCGCGAGGGGCATGTCGGGCATATGTACCTGGACGAGGCCGGTGATGCAGTGGCGTTCATCTGGGCCAGTACCCGGGATTATCACGACCGGCATTACTACGGCTGCACCTTCCCGGTGGCGGCTGGGGATTTCTTCGAGTTCGGCGGGGAGATGATCCCGGCCTACTTCGGCAGCCGGTTGTCGGTGGATGCCCAGGTCAACCTGTGGAAGACCATGACCGACTATGGCTGCACCCGGGTGGTGGATGTGGTGGAGACGCATAACGTCCCGGCGCTGAAGCTGCACCTGCGCATGGGTTATCACGAGCAGGGGCGCGTGGTGCATGTGTATGGGTTGTTCGGGCGCTGGAAGCTGTTTCGCGAGAGTCGCTATGAAGGGTCGCGGTTGTTGCCGCTGTGCCAGCCGAGGATGGCTCAGGTGGCAAAGGTCGAAATGGCTTGATGGATGAGATGAGATCATCTGTGGCAGGTGGATGATCGCTTGCCAAGGGCTTCAAGGTTGGCTTTGATGGCCTCACCGCAGGCTTCGCCAGCTCCCACAAGGTCCGCGGTGCATGCGGTCCCTGTGGGAGCTGGCGAAGCCTGCGATGAGGCCCTTGAATCCAGTACATTCCCTCCGGAGCCCCCAATGATCGCGGGAAAAACCATCCAGACCTGGTGCAACGCCCACCCCCTCATCGCCGACCTGGTCGCCCTGAACGAAACCACCTGGTTCAACCCCAACACCGCCCCGGTCGCCGAAGCCCTGCACGACGTCCCCCTGACCCGCGTCGACATGGATGACGCCAGCGCACGCCTGCAGCGCTTCGCCGCCTTCATCCAGTCGGCCTTCCCGCAGACCCGCGACAGCGGCGGCATCATCGAATCCCCGCTACATCCCCTGCCCGCCCTGCAAGCCCGGCTCGGCGTCGGCCCCGGCCAACTGTGGCTGAAAGCGGACAACGCCCTGCCCATCTCCGGCTCGATCAAGGCCCGCGGTGGCATCTACGAGGTCCTCGCCCACGCCGAGCGCCTGGCCCTGGAAGCCGGCCTGCTGCAACCCGGCGACAACTACGCCAAACTCGACAGCGACACCGCCCGCACCTTCTTCAGCCAGTACCGCATCGCCGTCGGCTCCACCGGCAATCTTGGCCTGTCCATCGGCATCATCAGCGCGCGCCTGGGCTTCCAGGCCACCGTGCATATGTCCGCCGACGCCCGCCAGTGGAAGAAGGACAAGCTGCGTGCCCACGGCGTGACCGTGGTCGAGTACCCCACCGACTACAGCGTCGCCGTCGCCGAGGGCCGACGCCAGGCCGAGGGCGATCCGTACTGCCACTTCGTCGATGACGAGAATTCCCGCCAGTTGTTCCTCGGCTACGCCGTCGCCGCCCTGCGCCTGCAAGGCCAGTTGCAACAGGCGGGCATCCAGGTGGACGCCGAGCACCCGTTGTTCGTCTACCTGCCCTGCGGCGTCGGCGGTGGTCCCGGCGGCGTGGCATTCGGCCTCAAGCAAGTGTTCGGCGACGCCGTGCACTGCCTCTTCGCCGAACCGACCCACTCGCCGTGCATGCTGCTCGGCGTGTACACCGGCCTGCACGAAGAAGTGTCGGTCTACGACTTCGGCATCGACAACGCCACCGCCGCCGACGGCCTCGCCGTGGGTCGGCCTTCGGGCTTCGTCGGGCGGACCATGCAGCGCCTGATCGATGGCTACTACACCGTCAGCGACGACAACCTCTATCGCCTGCTCGCCCGGATGGAAGCCAGCGAAGGCCTGCGCCTGGAGCCCTCGGCCCTGGCCGGCGTGCCGGGCATGCAGCGGGTGCTGGAAGAAACCCAGGGCTATCGCCAGCGACTCGGCCTCAGCGAACAGCATATGGCCAATGCCACCCACCTGGTCTGGGCCACTGGCGGCAGCATGGTGCCGACCGAGGAAATGGACGCCTACCTGGCTACCGGCCGCGCGCTGCTGGACGCACACTGATGCTCAATCTCCCACCGCTGCTGGCTTCGCGCCTGGGCAGCAGCCAGTTCGCCAACCTTCACACTTTCCTGGTCGCGGCGCGGCACCTGAGCTTCGCCCTCGCCGCCGAGGAACTGTGCCTGACGCCCAGCGCGGTCAGCCACCGCATCGCGCGGCTGGAACAGGCGCTGTCGCTGCGCCTGTTCGAACGCCTGACGCGGCGCATCCGCCTGACCGCTGAGGGCGAACGGATCTACGGGATCCTGCGCGACACCGTCGCGGCCCTCGACGATGCCCTGCGACCGCAAGGGGCTGGTGTCGCCGGCGCGGTGGTGCTGTATGCCCACCCGTCCATCGCCAGCGACTGGCTGGTGCCGCGGCTGGCGGATTTCCACCAGCGCTACCCGGAGATCGCCCTGGACCTGCGGGTGGGCAACGAGCGCCTGGATTTTCGCAGTAGCAGCATCGACCTGGCGCTGGTGTACGCCCGTGACGAGTACCCGGGGCTGGTCAATGAGCGGCTGATGGATGAAGCGGTGACGCCGGTGTGCAGTCCAGGCTATGCCGAGCAATTCGCGCTGTTCGAGGATCCGCACAACCTTCGCCATTGCACGCTGCTGCATGATGCCCTGGCCTGGGAGCATGCGGCGTTCGATGCGGAGTGGAGGGAATGGGCGCGAACGCATGGATTGGAGAACGAGTTGCCCACGCGCCGAATGACCTTCGATCGCTCGGACCTGTGTGCCAAAGCAGCGCTGGATGATGTCGGCGTGGCGATGGGGCGGCGACGCCTGGTGGCGCGCTACTTGAAGGCGGGGGCGCTGTTGGCGCCGTTTGGGGATTTCAGTGAAGCCGCAGATTGTGCCTATTGGCTGGTCTACCCGCCGGGGCGGGCTTTGTCAGTACAGGCCAGCGCCTTGCAGGAATGGCTGCGGGTGCAGAGTCGCCCTTGAGGGCCCCATCGCCGGCGTTGCCGGCGATGGGCCGCAAGGCGGCCCCGGGGTTACCGGATCAAGGCGCAGGATTCGGCTGCTGCACATGGATCGCCTCGATCCCCTGCAGCAGTTCCTCGGTCAGCTTCACCTCGACGCTACCCAGGTTGCTCTGCAACTGCTCAAGGGTGGTGGCACCAATGATGTTGCTGGTCAGGAACGGCCGGCTGGTGACATAGGCCAGCGCCAGTTGCGCGGGATCGACACCGTGCTCTTGCGCCAAGGCGACATAGGCTGCGGTCGCCCGCTCCACCTGCGGGTTGTTGTAGCGCTGGAAACGGTCGAACAGCGCCAGCCGCGACTTCGCCGGGCGAGCTCCATCGAGGTACTTGCCCGACAGCACGCCAAAGGCCAGCGGCGAATACGCCAGCAAGCCCACGTTCTCGCGAATGGAAATCTCCGCCAGGCCTACCTCGTAGCTGCGGTTCAGCAGGCTGTAGGGGTTCTGGATCGACACCGCGCGCGGCCAGCCGCGAGTCTCGGCCAGGTGCAGGAAGCGCGACACGCCCCACGGGGTTTCGTTGGACAGGCCGATATGACGGATCTTGCCGGCCTTGACCAGGTCGTCCAGCACTTGGAGGGTGTCCTCGATGGCAATGGCTTCATCGGCGGCGTCATGCACGTAACCCAACTGGCCGAAGAAATTGGTCTGGCGGTCCGGCCAGTGCAACTGGTACAGGTCGAGGTAATCGGTCTGCAGGCGCTTGAGGCTGTCCTCCAGCGCCGCGGTGATATTGGCCCGGTCCAGCCGCGCATTGCCGCCACGGATATGGTCGATGCGGTGCGGGCCGGCCACCTTGCTCGCCAGTACCCAGTCCTGGCGGCCTCCATGGCGGGCGAAGTAGTTGCCGATGATGCGCTCGGTCTCGCCATAGGTCTTCGCGATCGGCGGCACCGGGTACATCTCGGCGGTGTCGATGAAGTTGACCCCGGCCTCACGGGCCACCTGGATCTGTTCGAAGGCCTCGGACTCGCTGTTCTGCTCACCCCAGGTCATGGTGCCGAGGGCGATGGCGCTGACGGCGATGCCGCTGTTGCCCAGTTGACGCTTTTCCATGAATCACTCCTTGGTCGAAACGGCTGCTGTCCGGCGCGGATATTGGCCCGGACAGGCTGCACATCATAACTGCGTTGGCCACCCGCCTGCTTGTCCTGGTTCGCCACCTTCGGCGGGGAAAGGAGGTAACCTGACCACTCAGTCACGAATTCCCGCTCCATCCAGCATCCACAAGGCTTTGCTAAGTACGCAAAGCTATTTTCCGGACGAAAAACAGCGAATTATTCATTTGCGGATTCATAACGCCACTACTAAGGTTCGAGCACCCGGCGCTCACAAGGAAGTGGCACCACAGTGTCAGTGACGCGCTTGACACCACCTCAGGGAAGACACCCATGGCGACTCAAGATTTCGTTCGAGCGGTGCGTCACG
This sequence comes from Pseudomonas sp. Con_6, assembly GCF_059379395.1. Taxonomy (NCBI): domain Bacteria; kingdom Pseudomonadati; phylum Pseudomonadota; class Gammaproteobacteria; order Pseudomonadales; family Pseudomonadaceae; genus Pseudomonas; species Pseudomonas sp. Con_6. The sequence goes on from NZ_CM182011.1 coordinate 4,147,493, forward strand.
CTGTTCTCACTCTGGCCGTGCTCGCCCCCTTCGCGAGCCCTCCGGTCCAGGCCGTTCCCAAGGCGCTCAGCGTCGAGTACCAGGCCGACCTCAAGGCCCTGGACGCCGAAGTCCCGCCCGGCGTGCCCTACCGTCTCGACCTGGCCAACCCGCTGCACTACCGCTACGTCACCGAAACCTTCAAGCGCGCCGGGAAAACCCCGGACAACTCGCCGCAACTGTTCCGTACCCTGGAAATCGGCCGTGATACCGGTCTCGAAGCCCTCAAGAAGTCCGGCAAGCAAGCGTCCCGGGCGATAGCAGCCAGCAGCGAGACCAGCGACGGCATCGAGAACCTCAACTTCATCGCCACCTTCTCACAGGACAACGGCGTCGCCTCGGCCCAACTCAAGGCCAGCGCCCAGCCGGGCTACCAGGCCAAGGCGCAGGCCCAGGCCAACAGCCAGCCCGGCTACCAGGCCACGGGGATTTCCTCGGTCAACGGCGGCACCACCACCACCTCCATCGTCATGGAGCTGTATGAAGTGGAGACCGGCAAGGTCTACGCCACCCAGTCCCAGACCCAGTACGGCCAGGGCACCGATTTCCGCGTGCAGGTCGCCGGCCTGGTGCCCAGCGCCGACGGCAACCCGACCACCCAGGCCAAGGGCCTGTTCTACTACTACCCGGCCAACGCCAGCCCGATCGACCCGCCGGTGGTCTACGTGCAGACCTTCCAGGACACCCTGAACCCGACCAGCGCCTGCCTCAACCAGCCCAACTACTGCGTGCGCAGCAACGGCAACTGTACCGGCAGCTACGAAACCAGCTGCACCAACACCAAGGCCAACACCACCGCGATCAAGCTGTGCTGGTATCGCGGCAGCCAGCAGGAGTGCGATTACTGGAACTCCACCGCGCACCCGACCAACTTCGTCTTCCCGCTGTCGGGCTCGGCGACCTTCCCCAACACCGTGGTCTCGCCACCGGCCGGGGTCACCTCGATCTACCTGCAGAACCCCGGCGGCGGTGGCTGCAAAGTGTACTTCCAGCAGGGCACCGTGCTCGAACAGCAATACTGGACGGCCAACGGCAGCACCATCTCGTGGAACTACCCGGCCTCGGCCTTCCCCAACACGGGTAACTGCATCAACTATTACGACGGCACCACCGCCTACCTGTGGGTCACCGCCTATGTCGCGCTGAACGGCAGCCAGGGCCAGGAGCCGCCGTTCGGCACCCTGAACTTCACCAGCGACCGTACCTACCTCGGCACCCCCGGGGTGAACATCATCCCGCCGCTGTACATCATGCAGGGCTGCCTGGCCGAAGGTACCGAGATCACCCTCGCCGACGGCAGCCGCCGCGCGGTCGAAGCCTTCACCGGCAAGGGCGGCGAATCGGTGAAGAGCGCCGACGGCAAGGCCAGTGAAGTGCACGGCACCACTGCGGGCACCGAGCCGCATCCGATGATCCGGATCAAGACCGACGGCGGGCAGAACGTGCTGGTTACCCGCACCCACCCGATGATCCTCGCCAACGGCCTGCCGGTGCAGGCGCGCTACCTGCAGGTCGGCGACGTGCTCTCGACCCTCGACGGCAGCGCTGCCATCACCTCTCTGGAGCAGGAAGACTACAAGGGCAAGGTGCACAACCTGCTGGTCCAGCCCTACCCCACCGCCGGAACCTACTACGCCGGCGGCCTGCTCACCGGCGACGCCAACATGCAACAGGCGCTGGCCTCGGTCAGCAACCGCCAGCCCAAGCGCAGCGACGCGGAGATCCGCTCCAGCCTGCCGAAGGAATGGCTGCGCGACTTCGACAACGACCACAAGTAAGGCCAAGGGTGCGGGTAGCGGATTACACGAACCTTGTGGGAGCAAGCTTGCTCGCGAATGGCTGCGAAGCAGCCACCGGACCTGAGCCCGCGGTGTGCCCGACAAAACCGGGACTCAGGTTCTACGACGGCTGCGCCGCCGTTCGCGACGGTTCGGCGCTCCCACCAGGTCCCGGGCCCGCCCTGAGTTGCCCTTCTCTCTTCTTCCTGCCCTTTCTCCCCGGAGGCTCCCATGGCCGTCCAAGCACAAGCGCAAGGCAACAACAACGACCCGAGCATCACTTCCGCCATCTATGACGGCAGCAGCGTGCGCGCCACCTGGACCCCGTCGGCGGATACCGGGGTCACCGGCTACGTCATCCAGCTGTTCTGGCTGGGCGGCGGCGACCCAGTGCTGGCGTACCAGAGCCAGGTCTTCGAGGGCCGCATCACCACGGTAGGCAACCTGCCACTGACCCAGCCGCTGAACACCGACGTCGCCTACCAGGTGGTGGTCCAGGCGCAGTGGGGCAGCACCGCAGGGCAGTTCAGCCCGCCGGTGGTCCTGCCCACCGCACGCCCGACCCTGATCAGCGCGTGCTACGACGGCAAGGCCCTGCAGGTGCAATGGCAGCCGTCCTGGCAAGCTGCCGGCGGCTACCAGATAGTGGTCCTGTCGAAGAGTATCGGCACCCTCTACACCATCGCTGTCAGCGGTGCGCAGACCACCTCGGCAATAGTCGCCAATGCCGACCTCGGCGGCGGTCTGGGCGACAACGCCGAGTGGGTGGTGAGCGTCGCTGCGGTGGGCGAGAACAGCGCCAGCGCACGCTCCGACCAGGCGCAGTTCCCGGTCGCCTCGATGGTCCGCCCGGTGCTGGCCAAGACCAACCTGTACCGCAACGGCGACCAGATCGTCGCGCGCTGGACCGGCTCCGGCGCCAGCGAGATCGTCGGCTACACCCTCAGCGCCAGCGCCGTCGCCAGCGGCACCCGCTACAGCATCGATGTGGCCGGCGGCAACGCCAGCAGCGCCACCCTGCCGCTGCCGGCGGCGCTCGCCACCAGCGAGAACTACCAGCTCTCGGTGACCGCCTGGACCGCCAGTGGCGCCGGCCTGGTCAGCCCACTGGTGCCGATCGTCTCGACCCGTCCGCTGCTGGTCGCGGCCGACTACAACGGCAGCAGCCTGACCCTCGGCTGGACGATCCCGTACAACCCGGCGGTGACCGGCTACACCGTCCAGGCCCTGTCCCTGAGCAGCGGCCAGAGCCTGTCGGCGACGGTCAGCGATCCTGCCGCCAGCAGCGGCAGCATCACCTTGAGTACACCGCTGGACACCGCGCAGAGCTGGGTCGCCCAGGTGATCGCCAATGCCGGCGACGGCGTCGGTGCCGAAGGCGAACTGCTGCCACTGGTCACCGGCAGCGCCACCTTCAGCAGCCTGGTGGTGGGTGCCGACAGCATCGATATCAGCTGGCAGCCACCGGCATCGCTGGTCGCCGCAGACAGCACCACGGTCAGCCTGCTGCTGGACGGTACTGTCGCCCGCAGCATCAGCGTCAATGGCAACAGCGCGCGCCTGAGCCTGCCGGTCAGTACCGGCAGCACCAGCCCGGCCCTCAGCGTCAGCCTGGTCCCGGCCCGGGGCGTGGCGCGCAACAGCAGCACCGCAGCCCTCGCCGCACCCACGGCGATCCCGCAGATCAGCGGCTGGGATACCGACGCGGTCAGTGCCAGCGGCACCCTGGGCTGGGCCGCGCTGGCCGGCGCCCCCGGCTACCGCCTGGGCCTGCCCGGCGGCCAGCACCTGGACCTGACCACCACCAGCACCACCCTCACCCCCGCGCAACTGGGCGGTGCCGGCGTTCCGGCGCTGGTCACCCTGCGCAGCGCCGGGGTGGTCAATGGCTGTACCCTGATCGGCCCGGCCTCGGCGCCCTTCCCCCTGGCCAGCAGCCAGGTGCCCGGCCTCGTGGTCAGCTACGACGGCGCCACCCTCAGCGCGCGCTGGAGCGCCGTAGCCGAGGGTCAGAGCTATCGCATCTCGGTGCTCAAAAGCGTCGCCGGCAGCACCAGCGTCGACCAGGCCTTCACCTCCAGCGCCGGCGTGCTCGCGCAGAGCTGGGCCTACACCCCGAGCAATGCCGACGCCACCCTGAGCGTGGTGGTGCAGGCCAACCAGCCAGTCAACGGGGTCGCCAACATCGGCCCGTCCAGCCTCGCCCAGGCGCTGTACGCCAGTGCCTTCATCCCTTCGGCGCAGGCCGCGTCCACCAGCTTCCCGCACCTGATCCCGGCCCAGGCCCTGGCCACCGCCCTGAGTGGCAACGCGCCGACCCAGGCGCTGACCCTGTACCTGCCGCAGATCAGCAAGACCGGCAGCCTCAGCGGCCTGCCCATCAGCCAGGGCCCGTTCACCCTGGCCGCCGCCACGGGCAGCAACTGGAGCTACAGCCTGAGCATCGCCTCCAGCGGCGCCGACTCGCCCTGGGCCTTCGATAGCCAACCGCTGCGCCCGGCCCTGCAGGCCGCCTACGTGGCTTTCCTCCAGGCCCTGGAAACCGCCGGTGCCGCAGCCTGGGGAATCATCGCCGTGCAAGACGCCCTGGCCCGGGTGATGCCACAGACATTCGAGGAATCGCTGTACTATGCCTTCGGCCTGACCTTCCCCTCCTCGACCAACACCCTCAGCTCGGTGGACCTGCGCCCGGGAATGGTCCTGCGGGTCGCCGCCAGCCCATACCAGGCCATCTCGCAGTCCTCGTCGCTACCCTGGAGCAACGGCTACGTGGCTGCGGCGACGGTGGACTACGAGGTCGGCCAGTTCGTCGACAGCTCGGGCAACATCAGCACCGGCTGGGATGCGTTCTTCGGCCAACTGGTGAGCGGTGGCGCGCTGTCGGTCAGCCCGCCCCAGTACCACGCGACCACCGACCAGATGGCCGGCGTTGCCGATGCCGCCGACCTGTATTTCCCGGCCTTCATCACCCCGTTCTACCGCCTGTTCGTACCGTCCAGCCTGGCCAGCCCGAGCAATCCGGCACCGACTGACACGCCAAGCAACTTCACCCTGGCTGCGGCCGCCAGCTTCACCACCCTGAGCGGTGCCAGCCCCAATCCCGGCGGCACCGTGCCGGTGGCCTTCTTCCGAGGCCGCGCGGTACCCCGGGCCTGCCTGCGGGTGACCCTCGACGGCACGCCGCTGGTGGTCCCGGTGGGCACCACCGTGGCCAACCTGCTGGCCCAGGCCGGACGCATGCCAATGGCCGCCTCGCTGCCGGTGCAGGGCGTGCGCGTAATGCGCGGCCTCGGCGCGGCGGTGCTCGAGCCAACGGCGGCGCCAGGCACCACGGCCTGGCCGCTGCGCCTGGACTGGAGCGGGCTGGGCAGCTATGCACCGGGCTGGACGCCGCTGTCGCTGCCGCTGCTGCCAGGTGACAGCGTCAGCACCCGCCAACCCTGATCCTTCACCGTCTCGCTACGGGGAGTCGCCATGAGCGTACCGGTGTTCGAACAAGTCACAGCGGGCCTGTACCGCCTTTCCACCCTCGCCGAGAGCGGCCTGGAAGCGTACTGGGCCGGCTACCTGGCCAGCCCCGGCAGCGACCTCGGTGCCAGTGCCAGCCTGGCCCAGACCTGGGCCGACCAGGGCGGCGCCTATCTGTTCCTGGCCAGCGCCCCGGCCGATCCGGCGGCCTTCGTCGCCGACCTGCGCGCGCTGTGGTCGCGCCTGTCGCCCAAGGGCTGGCTGCGCCTGCTGTGGCTGTCCAACCCGGCGGCCCCGGCCAGCCTCTGGCAGATCCAGGGCATCGATGCCCTACCCGCCAGCAGCGGCGATCCGGCCGGACCCTGGCGGGTGGTACGCGAGGCACGCTTCAGCCTCGGCCAGTACGCCGTGGTGGTGGGCGGCGCGGCCACCTTCAGCGCCGGCAGCGACCGCCTGCTGTTCGACGCCGCACAACTGGCCTTCGCCGCCCCGGGCGGAACCTACGCTGCGGCACTCAGCCCCTGTCCGCTGCCGCTGGCCGGCACGCAACTGGGCTGCCTGACCTTCGCCATCGTCGCTGGCAACGGCGGCAACGGCGAGGAGGACGACATGCAGCGCCTCGGCGTGATGCTGCGCTACAGCGAGGCCAACGCCGACAGCCCGGTGGGCGAGGTCGATATCATCGACATGCCGCTGTTCCGCCAACTGGACACCACGCCGTTCAACCTGGCGCTGGCCTTCGATCCGCTCAACCCGGAGCTGCCGCAACGCAGCGCGCTCGCGTTCGATACCACGACGGGCGTGCCGACCCTGGAGTTCGCCCAACGCAGCAACACCGGACATGTCACCCAGGCCACGCCGCGCGCCGCCAGCGGCAACCTGCCCGGCGGACGCCTGAGCTTCGGCCGCACGCCCTTGTACGACGCCCTCGACCCGGCCAGCGCCAGCCTGGTCTGGCACCTGGCCCCGGACGGCCTGTTCGACCTCGCTACACCGCAGGAGTCGCAGGGCAGCGATGGCACCAGCCGGATGATCCTCGGCGTGGCCGGGACCGAGACGGTGGTCATGCCCCAGGGCAGCAGCTCGCTGCTGTTGTTCCAGGCCAATGGCGCGGCCTACCTGCCGCCCGCCGTCGAAGGGGAAAACCAACGCACCCTGACCGATCTCGGCACAACCGCCTGGGCCACCGTGCTCTCCGATGGCGGCAGCGGGCGCAGCTACGAAGCGCAACCGCCACGTTCACCCCTGTTCAACGCGGCCAGGGTGCCAGTGGCGGGTTTCCTCGCCTACCTGAACATGAACGCCGCCACCCTGCCGACCCTCCAGGCCAGCCAGCAGGACGCTCCGGTGGCCTGGCCGATGGGCGTGTACGGGCGTATCCCCAGCACCGCCATCGACATCGCCGCGAATATCGAGGACGCCGCCCTCGCCCCGACCCGCCGCCAACTGATCGGCCTGCCGCCGCTGGACGCGCAGCGCAGCCCACCGACCGGACGCCTGCGTCTTGGCGCCCAGGCCAATGTCGCAGCGGGCGACCTACCGCCGCTGGGGGTCACGCCGAGCGGCCTGATCGCCGTGCTCAACCCGGCCCAGACGGCCTGGGCCGGGGTGCTGTTCGCCAACATGCCGCAGTCGGATACCCGGCAACTGATCCTCACCGAGGTCAAGCCACCGTTCCAGGCGGCGCTGCAGTCCAACCAGCTGTTCATGGTGGTGGCCGACGTCGACACCTTCATGGACGACGGCAGCTCGGTGGCCTACCAGCTGACCGCCGACAATGCCATGTCGCGCCTGCTCGCTGCCGGGGTCCCGGCCACCCAGTCCCAGGCCATCAACCGCGCGCTGGCGGCGCTTAACCCGCCTTATCCGGAGTTCCCCAACGAAGCCGCGTTCGATACCGCGGTGGCGTCCAGCGCCGGCGACTACCTGGCCCAGGCGCAGTCGGCGGCGGGCCTGCTGCGCGCCGATATCGAGGGCTGGACCTTCCAGCTGTCGCCGCGCTCCTGGCGCCGCGACGCCCTGACCCCGACCCTGATGCTGTTCAAGTTCTGCGGCCGGTCCATCACCGAACTCGCGGCGGACACCAGTGCCTGGTCGTGGCCGGAGGTGGCGGCAGGCCCGGACGGCAGCCTGGCCCCGACCCGCCTGGCCCTCGACGCGGTGATCGCCAAGGCGCGCCTGGCCGCGCTGGACCCGGACATCGACGCCGCCGACCCGCTGGTGCTGTTTTACCACGAGGTGCTGGACAACCCGCGCTGGAACGGCGTGCTGTTCCTCAACGCACCGATCGACTTCCAGGACATGCCCTCGGCACTGCGTTTCATGGCCGCCGGGGTCGACCGCTCGCGCTTCTACGCCCACCATGTGGGCTTCTCTGTAACCCCCTACACGCCCCACGACGGCATCATCGACCTGGGCCAGACCGCCGCCTTCGGCCTGATCGACTACAACGACCCGGACGACCTGGTCGCCTCCACCACCATCCCCTTCGGCTACAAGACCCTGTCCATGCGCGTGCGCTTCGACAACGCCCGGGTGGTGGACTTCTCCGCCGAGGCCGAGCTGATGGTCAACCGCCTGTTCGCCTCGTGGCTGGCCAAGGTCGACCGCTCCCGCGGCAACAACCTGATCCTGTCCGGCAGCTACCAGCGCATCGGCGGCCAGCCGAGCTATTCCTTCAGCCTGCTGGGTGACAACGTCTACCAGAGCAACGGCGCGGCCCTGGCCTCCATCGATATCCGCGACTGCCGCATGGAAACCGCCGCCGCCCCGGTGGACGGCCTGCTCACCGCCAACTTCGTGCTGTCGGGGCGCCTGGCCTTCGTCGAGTTGCCGGAGTTCGACCTGTTCGGCTACGGCCCCGGCGAGGTGGTCAACGGCTACCTGAGCTTCCAGGGCCTGGTAGTGGCCATGTCGTTTCCCATGCAGAGCCCGGAACAGCAGCGCTTCACCTCCGGCGAGGCCGGGGTCAGCTTCGATACCGGTCCCGGCGCGTCCCTGGCACGGCCGGCGTCGCTGGTGGAGAACTTTCCACTGCGCCTCGACGGCCTGGTCGCCGCCCCCGACCTCGCCCCCGCCGGCCAGCCACCGCAAGGCGCGACCCCGGAAAGCCTCGGCTTCACCTCGATCGGCGCGCCGCTGGACCAGCAGCCCCTGGCGGCGCCCTGGTTCGGCCTGAGCCTGGCCCTGGACATGGGCACCCTCGGCGCCCTCAGCGGCGCCATCGGCCTGAAGATCACCCTGCTCGCCGCCTGGGGCCCGGAGCCGGTGGCCGGCGATCCGCCGGTCTATCTCGGGATCAAGCTGGGCATGTCCAATGCCCTCAACGGCAGCCTGCCGTTGCAGGGCGTGCTCAAGCTGGGCTTTCGCAACTTCCTCTTCGAGACCTGGCGCGACAGCGACAACCGCCTCAACTACCTGCTGCGCATGCGCCGCTTCGCCCTCTCGGTGCTGGCCTGGAGCTTTCCGCCAGGCAACGCCGACCTGATGCTGTTCGGCGCCCCGGGCAGCCCGAAGACCTCGCTGGGCTGGTACGCCGCCTACCTCAAGGACGACGACAAGAAGAAGCAGGCGCTGCTCGCCGGCCCGGCGCCGCGCCAGGTGGCCAGGCGCACGCCGGACCACAAGCGCCTCGCACGTTCCGGCCGGCGCACGCCGCCGGTCATCTGAACAGGACTCAAGGACGATCCCGATGAGCAGTCATTTCCGCCTCTATTCCCTGGACGTCGGGCAAGGCATGTCGACGCTGTTCGCCGTGTACGACGCCGCCGGCAACATCACCGCACTGGCCCTGTTTGACCTGGGCTCATTGGGCAAACGCGACGTCGCCGGTCCGTCCACCCTCGAGTTCCTGAAGAAGATGGCGCTGCTGCGGCAGCCGCCGAACGGGCGGATCGATGCGGTGTTCATCTCCCACAAGGATGGCGACCACATCAACCTGTTCTTCGGCAGCGAGAGCGGCAAGGACCCGCTGGAGGGCCTGCTGCGCCTGCTCCCGGACATGACCATCGGCGTCTGCCGCTATGGCGGCCGCTACAGCTGGTACGCCGACACCGCCACGGTCGACAAGAAAGCGCAGAACCTGCTCACCTTGATCAAGGAGAGGACCGCCGACCCCGACAATGACGTGAAGGGTTTCCCGGTGGGTGCGAGCAGCGTCCTGGTAAAGGGCGGCGTGGGGCCGCTGTGGGGCGGTGACGACTACGTGGTGTTTCTGGTAGCCGCCAACGCCCCCTACAACGGCGAGGCCATAGGCACACCGGAAGACAAGATCTCCGACAAGCCCAACGGCGACCAGGCCAACTCCAAAAGCCTGGTGCTGGTGGTGGGGGTGCAAGCCGGTGGGATCATGTACAAGGCCATCATCGGCGGCGATGCAACCTTTCCCACCTTCCAGTACATCAACTACCTCGTCGAAGGCACGGGAAAGGACGTCTACATGACGCTGCTGCCACACCATGGCAGCCGCAAGACCACCTTCGGCCTGCCGTCGAAAAGCAAGCCGATCAGCGACGAAGCCCGTGGCGTGGTGGAGACCTACGCCCGGCTGATGTCCGGCAAGACCGTGGTCGCCAGCGCCGATACCGGCAGCAACTACGGGCACCCGTCGATGGAAACCAGCCAGTTGTTCCTCCAGTACGCCGACACCAGCAAGACCTGGTGGACCGATCCATTGGTCGGCAATGACCGGCACTTCACCACGGCCTACATCGACTACGCGCTGAAGCCCGGCACCTATAACGACACCGGTATGAAAACCGTGCTGACGACCCAGAACCTCTACTCGACGCGCTACTACGACGGTAGGGTGCTGTCGTCGCCCATGATCGCCTACTCCCCGTTCGTCGCGTTCGACACCCTGCCCTACAACAGCAATTTCGCCTTCGCGCCGGGCATGAACTGGATCTACACCCTGCTGCCCCAGGCCATGGGCTTCCTTATCGATTTTCGCGGCGTATCCAGCAACCGCCTGCCCAAGGACCAGTCGCTGGAAGTGCTCACCCCCGACCAGTTGCTGGAGTCGTTCAGCTTCGTGCATCGCGAAGGGCTGCCAGCGGTCGAGCCGCCAGTGCAGGCCGTCGCGCCACTGCCCTCTCCCCGTGTGCAGCCACAGCCGGCCATCCCCGGTAAAGCCCGCGCGCCCGCCCAGCCCCAGCGGCTGGCGCCGCGGCTCGGTACCCCGGGAGCATCGCGCGGAGGTCGCCGCTAAATGTCTCTGTCCTCGACCTACGCGATTCTCAAGGCCGCCATCACCCCGGCGCAAACCATCGATCTCTGGACGGTATCGACCAACCCCGGGCTGCCGGGGCTGCGCGGCGTGCTGGAACTGTTCGGCGTATCCGCCAGCTACGTGGTCAGCGCCGCCACCATCAGCCAGGGGCTGGACCGCGTGACGCTCAACGGCAACAGCCGCTACGGCCAGCCCGGCGATCCGCAAGGCATGCGTTTCGCCACCTGGCTCACCTTGCTGTACACCGAGCAGGACGACGCGGAAGGCATCTTCCAGGTTTCCATGGCGCTGACCGAACCGAACTGGACCTTCGAACGCTTCTTCAACCCGGCCTGCCTGCCGGACAGCGAACGGGTGCAGGAAGAAGACAGCGCGGTGCTGTGGGGCCCCTCCTTCCTGCTGGCACTGGGGCTGAACGCTCCGGTCTTTCGTGCCGACAGCCGGGCCGATGCCAGCCTGACCCTGTCGGGCGCCCTGCCCGACTCGCCCGTATTCGACAACTTCGCCCACCTGCTGGCACCCTGGCCGCTGGCATTGAGTGGCAGCCTGACGATGCCCCCCAGCTGGACCGGGATACCGGTCATGACCCTGCATGCCGTGACCGCGAGTGCGAGCAACATTCCCATCGCCGCCAATGGCGGCACGCTGGGCGGGCCGGGCGGCCTGAGCCTGGGCCAACTGGGCCTGGAGCTGCTGGTGCGCGACGACCTCGATGAAACGGTCTGGGATCGCACCAGCTTCTCGGTCGCCAACCTGACCGGGACCGTCACCCTCGGCAGCGGAGCCGATACCCTGGTGGCCACGCTCACCACCCAGGTCCTCACCTCGGGTCCGCAGTGGCACATGACCGCTACCTTCGACCCGCAGCATGCCTCGGTAGTGCGGGGCATGGCCCAGTTGACGACGATCTTCGGCCTGCCGGCGCTGCCGCTGCCAGACAACTTCCCGTTGCTGGAAACCTTCAGGTTCCGCTCGGTCGAGCTGTATTTCACCGCGCCGTCGAAAAGCGCGCTGCCAATCCTGAATTTCCTCGTGGTATCCATCGGTTCGGATCAGCAGTGGACCCCACCGGTACCTTTCGTCACCCTGCACAATGTCGGCACCCGCTGGACCTGGGGCTGGAGCAAGGACAGCTCGGGCAAGAGCGTCAGCAGCGTGTCCGGCGCGGTCAGCGGCTCGCTGCGCTTCGGCGGCGAAGACCCGCAGGAGAAAGTCGACGTCGACATTGCCGTGTCGCTGCCCGACCTGTTCATCCAGGGCAACATGCGCGCAGGCGACTACATTCCGATCGGCCAGGCCTTCACCTACTACTTCGGCGCTCCCGGCCCCAGCGCCGGAGGCCTGAGCAGTGCGGTGATATCGGCACTGGGGTTCTTCGCCGATCCCCTGGGGCAGACCTACAACGCCAACACCACCGTGGTGTTCGTCGATCCTTCCACCGGGCTGCCAGCCCTGGACCAGGGCTGGAGCGTGGACCTGATCGTGATCGACCTGGTCCTGAACCAGGTCGACTTCTGGATCGCCGTGCAGAATGGCCAGGTCGGCGGCGGCCTGTCGGGCGTCTTCTCGTTCTATCCGGACGCCGCCGCGGACGACTACGAAAGCCCGCGCCTGATGCTCGCCGCCAGCTACCCGATACAGGACCCCGCGACGCCCCGCGGCTGGGTATTCGAAGGCCATCTCTACCAGGGCACCAGCATCAACCTCACCGACCTGGTCGCGCAGTTCCTCGGCCTGGGCAAGGCGCCAGCCGCGGTGCCGGTGCTGATGGTCGACCGCCTCGACGTCAGCTTCGCCACCGGCGACAAGTCCTACGAGCTGGGCGGCACCATTTCCATGCGCTGGACCCCGACCCTGTTCGGCACCGAACTGAAAGTGTCCGCCGCCGCCAGCATCGATATCGCCCGCGCCGGCAATACCCCGGCGGACAAACCGGCGTCCGGGCGCCTGAGCGGAGAATTCTCGATCAACCGCATCGGCGTCGAGGTGGGCATGGACGTCGGCGTCGACGAGCCGACCTACCTGCTCAAGGTGTTCATCGACAGCATCTGGGTCCAGGCCATCACCGCCTGGCGCGGCGACAAGGACAGCACCAGCAACCCGCGCCACCAGGTGGTCTCGGTGCAGCTGGGCGGCACCACCCTGGGCGACATGCTCGAATACCTGGTCAACCTCGCAGCACCGACTCTCGGCTTCAGCCTCGACGCGCCGTGGGACGTGCTCAAGCGCATCGAGCTGTCGAGCTTCATGTTCACCCTCGACCCGACCAACAACCTCGTCGAGTTCGTGTACAAGGCCAAGGTCGACCTCGGCTTCGGCAGCCTCTCGGCGATCGGCGTGCGCTACACCCGCGCCGGGGCCGGCAAGGTCGAGCTGATCCTCGAAGGCAGCCTGCTGGGCAAGTCCTACACCGGCGACGACGCCCTGGCCTGGGACGTGGTCAACGACCCGCCACCGGCGGTACCGGGCACCGGTTCAGCGTTGGTGGAACTACGCTACCTCGGCATCGGCCAGCGCATCCGCCTGCAGAACCCGGTGGACACCGTGGCCGGCAACCTGGCCCTGCTCAAGCAGTTCATGCAGCCGGTGGAGAACCCCAACAACCTGCCGGGCACCACCGGGACCATCGCCTTCTCCGCGGACAGCCAGTGGCTGATCGGCCTGGATATCGGCCTGATGGCCAATACCGTGGACCTCGGTTTCCTGTTCAACGACCCGATCCTCTATGGCCTGTCGGTGGGACTCAATGGCGAGAAGGCCGGCAGCCTCGCCGGGCTGCGCTTCGAGATCCTGTACAAGAAGATTTCCGACGACGTCGGCATGTTCCGCGTCGAACTGCGCCTGCCCGATGCCTTCCGCACGTTCCAGCTCGGCGTCGCGTCGCTGACCCTCGGCACGGTGGTGATCGAGGTCTATACCAACGGCAATTTCAAGGTCGACCTGGGTTTCCCCTACAACCAGGACTTCAGTCGCTCGTTCTCGGTGCAGGCCTATGTCTTCATCGGCCGCGGCGGCATCTACTTCGGCCTGCTCGACGGCGTCACCTCCAGCCAGGTGCCGCGCATCAGCAACGGCACCTTCTCGCCGGTGCTGGAGCTGGGCATCGGCCTGGCCGTGGGCGTGGGCCGGGAGATCCGCGCCGGCATCCTTGGCGGCGGCGCCTATGTCGAGGTGCAGGTGATCTTCCAGGGCGTGCTCGGCTGGTTCAACCCGTCCAGCGCCGGGCTGCCTTCGGCCCAGTACTTCCGCGCCCAGGGCATCGCCGCTCTGCACGGCAAGGTGTACGGCTACGTCGATTTCAAGGTGATCAAGGTCTCGGTGAGCCTGGAGGCCTATGCCCAGGTCAGCGCGCTGTTCGAGTGCTACCGGCCGACCCAGTTCACCCTCAAGGTCTCGGTGCGCGCCGAGGCCAAGGTGAAGATCCTGTTCATCAAGATCTCCTTCAGTTTCCACGTGTCGCTGGAGCTGGCCTTCACCCTCGGCTCGGTGCAGCAGACGCCGTGGATCGTCGCCCCCGGTGGCGATCCCAAGGGTTTCCAGAGCGCGCGCCTGCTCGCCGCGCCGGGCCGCGCCGGCACCCTGGCCCTGGGCTCCGGGCCGCGGGCACGACGCAATGCCGCACAGCGGGTGCAGGTGCTCAGCACCCAGCACCTGCACCGGGTGCTGCAGCGCAAGCGCGCGAGCAACGCCCTCGCGCTGGTCGATGACAGCGACTGGAACTGGGACCCGAGCCGCAGCCAGTGGCCTGACGGCCAGCCGCGTCAGGCCCTGCTGCACCTGCTGCCGAGCATTTCCATCGGCGCCTTGCCGGTGTCCTGGAACGGCCCGGCGCAGGCCGACGCCAACCCGAACTACCGGGTCGCGTTCATTCTCTGCGCCAACTCCGGGGTCGATCCGCAGGCCCGTACCGCCCGCGCCGAAGCGCGGCGCTCGGCGCAGCACCACGCCCTGGCGGCCGATGCCGAGGACACCGCCAGCCTGACCCCCGACCTGTGGGTGCGCACCGTGCTGCTCTATGCGCTGTACGCCATCCCCGACGGCCCGCAGGCCGACAGCGATCCGCTCACCGCCGGCCAACTGGCCCTGCTCGCCGCCGCCCTCGACGATCCGCAAAGCGCCGACGCGGCCTTCGCCTGGGCCAACCTCGACACCCTGTTCGCCACCAACCTGCACCTGCTGCTGGGTGCCGATCCAGGTGACGCCAGCGAAGTCGGAGGCATGGTCGCGCCGCTGCCGCCGGGCCTGACCCGCAGCGGCACGCCGGGCGGCACCCTGGACTTCAGCACGGTGAACAAGGTCGGCCCCTGGTACGAGTGGCAACTGGCGCAGTACATGGGCCAGTACCTGCCGGTGGGCGGCGCCAGCGGCCCGAGGCCGGAACACGACGACCCGGCGACCTACGAGTCGTTCCCCACCTTCATCTTCCGCGACTACTGCCTGATGCTGGCCAAGGCTGCGGTGCAGGAAGCCCAGGACCTGCTGGCCAGCACCACGCTGAGCGTGGCCGACGCCGGCAGCGGCCAGGGCCAGTCCTTGGCGCAACTGGCCGGCGAGTTCGCCAGCGCCACCATCGACTACCCGGTCCGCGCCGGCGACACCGTGGAAAGCGTGGCCCAGGCCCTCGGTGCCAGCAGCGCCGAGCTGCTGTTCCTCAATCCGCAGTTGGAGAGCCAGCTGGCCAGCGCGCCGGTGGGCAGCCGCCTGCCGGTGAAGCTCGGTATCGCCCCGGAAGTCATCGCCGAAGACAACGCCGGCCTGGCCTTCGCGGTAAGCAGCGTGGAACTGGGCACCCTGGCCCACCAAGTGGCAAGCGGCGAAACCCTCGACGCCATCGCCAGCCTGTTCAACCTTGCCAGCGCCAGCGCGCTGTTCGAGGCCGATGGCAGCGGCCTCGGCGAGTCCAGCGAACTGCTCGACCCGACGGCGCCCTTCGATATGCCGGCGCGCACCTGGAACAACGGTCCGTCCAGCCTGCTGCTGGCCGCCGCCAGCGCCTACGTGCGCTACCGCCGTCCGCAACTGATCCCGGCGAACTGGTATGCCCAGGCAGTGTTCGACGGCAACGCCGCGCTGATCTCGCAACTGACCCGCGACGACCTCGACGTCAACAGCCAGGAGCTGCCTCCGGGCCAGACCCTGAACGTGCCGCAAGGCTTCAACACGGTGACGCCGACCGAAGCCTATGTCACCCAGCCCGGCGACACCCTCGAGCATATCGCCGCGACCCTGGCCCTGGTCCAGGTCTACCCCGTGGACGCGCCACCACAGGCCGCGGACTGGCAGGCCTTCCTCGCCGGAGTCAGCAGCGCGGGCACGACCAGCTACACCCTGCCGGCGACAACCGGCCTGTTCGCCGCGCCGGGGCAAAGCCTCGACGCCCTGGCCCGGCGCCTGCTGCTGGATGTCAGCTGGAGTGCCGGCAGCGATCCGGCCGTGGGCACCTGGACCTACACCTGGAGAGCCATCCTCGCCTGGGCCGGCCCGGCCAGCTTCCTCGCCCCGCTGGCGGTGGTGCCGGTGCCGAACGCCGTCGCCAAGGCCGCCGAGGGCGAAAGCCTGAGCTTCACCGCTCTGGCCAACACCTATGGCCTGAGCATTGGCGACGCCGCCGCGCGCCTGGAAAACCTCGCCGGGCTGTACGCCATCGGCAGCGAACTGACGGTCACCCAGGTGCCGGTGACCACGGTCGAGCGCCTGCTCGCCGATCTCCTCGGTGGCGAGGCCCTGCCACGCATCGTCAACCAGGGGTCGCGCTCGCTGATGGCCGGCCTGCGCGCGCCGCAACCGGTGAGCGAGGACGGTCACACCGTCGCCGACCCGCTACAGGCCGCGCCGCTCTACGACCTGACCGGCCAGCAGTTCGACCTGGCGGTGGACAGTGCGCCGGACAAGGGCGACGAGCTCGCCCTGGAGATGACCCTGACCGCCCAGAGCAACTGGATCAGCCTGGTGGACAGCGAAGTCGCCAGCGCCAACGCCACGCCCGACAGCCGCTTCCTCGCCCGCGCCGCCGCGCCCGCCGGCATGGCCGTGCCGACCGCAGTGGTGGACAGCCTCGACTACCGCTACAGCAACGCGCAGATCATCGCCATGGGCCCGGCCACCAGCCTCAGCCTGGCGGTGGTCAAGGCCCCGACGGCCATGGCCCTGGCCGGACGCTCGCCGAAAGCCTACGGCCTGACCCAGCGCATCGAACTGCAGACCCCGGTAGCCCTGCCGATTCCCGGCATGAACACGCCACCGGTGGGCGCCCAGCCAACCCTCTGGCCACTGCCGGCAGACCTGCGGGCCAAGGCCCTGGCCGGTTCGACGGTGGCCTACGACCTGCTCACCACCCAGGAAGGCGCCAGTGCCGGCCGCGATGCGGTGGCGGTAAACGACGCCACCTGGGGCTGCCGCATCCCCATCGCGATCAAGCAGATCGACGACGCCCTGACCCTGTTCGCCCTGCAAGGCGTGGACGAGGCCGAGCGCCCGACCCTGCTGGCCTTGCGCGCCTGGCTGGCGGCCGGCCAGGGCGAGGGCACGGTGGTCAAGGTACTGGCCCTGCCCGCGCCGAATGCCGGCAACGCCGCCGGGGTCAGCGTGCTCGACGGCACCCCGGAACAGACCTGGCTGATCCAGGCCAACCTGTCCACCGAAAGCGTACCGCGCTCGCCGGATGTCAGCCTGGGCCGGGTACGCAGCCTGGCCCGCGACGGCGACCCGCTGCCGGCGGCTTCGCTGGATAACCTGGAGCGCTTCGTCACCCTGCTCTGGGAAGGCAGCGTGGTCGGTGGCACCGGTTACACCCTCGGCCTGGAAAAGGGCCTGCCGGCCAGCACGCTGGATACCAACGGCGTCGCCACCATCGACCTGCTGGTGATCGCCGGCAGCCAGCAGGCTGCGGCCGCGCAAGGGCGCACGCTGTTGCCGTTCAACACCTGCGCGCTGGTGGCGCCGGGGCTGGACGCGACCATCGGTACCCTCTACGCCGAGGACCACAACGAAGACGACACGATTCTCCAGGCCCTGGTGCCGGCGGGCAGCGTCGGCTTCAACCTGACACTGGAAGCGCCGCCGGAAGACGCCGCCAGTACAGCCGAACTGCAGGCGCGGCGCCTGTTCAGCCTGCTCGGTGCGCAGATCCCGGCTAGCAGCACTTCGCCGTTCACCATGGCCCCCTCGGGCATGCCGGCACCGCCGACGCCGGTGGAAGACAACGCACCACCGGCCTGGAAGCGCGAGCGCCTGCTGCGTCGCGGCCTGCTGCGGGACAAGCGCGAGGCAGAGGACGCCGATCCGTACTGGCTGTACGAGCAGGTACTGCCGCTGTACCGCTTCGCCACGCCGTCGGCGCTGCCCCGGGTGCCCGGACTGCCGACCCCGGACGACGATCCCTACCGCGGTTTCGGCTGGGCCCAGAGCCTGCCGGCAGCGCAGGTAGTGCTGAACTTCCAGGACATCCTCGGCAACCAGACCGGCGCCAACCCCGCCGGCCAGGGCCAGGTCAGCCTGCCCAGCGGCTATACCGACCCGTTGCTGGGGGTCGGCGACTGGCCGGCGCTGGTCAGCGCCTACGCAGTCAGCGCCAACGCCGGCCAGGTCACCCTGGGCATCAGCCTCGAAGCGCGCCCGGCCACGGTCATGCCGTCGCCGAGCCAGCCCGGCGATGCCGCCGCCGAAACCGCCCGGCGCCAGGCCGAAGCCTATGCCAAGGCCTATTACCAGCTTGGCCAGCCGCTGAGCGCGGCGGTGGAAACCAGCCTCGACACCAGCGCGCCCCATCCCGTCGCGCAGCAACCGCTGTGGCGCTTCGCCGCCGCCGCGCAAGCCTTCAGCGCCAGTGCCGGGCGCCTGGGTGCCGCCCGTGCTCCGGCCGGTGCGACCCTGGCATCGCTTTCCCGCCGGTACAGCCTGCGCTACGCGGAAATGGCTCTGGCCAACGCGCAAACGCCGATACAGGCGCTGTTCGGCGTAGGCGCCCGGCTGAAAGTGCCGGCCTACGCGATCTTCGCCGAGAACGACACGGCCACCCTGATCGCCGCCACACGCCGCCCGGCGGGCTGGCCCAGCGTCAGCGCCCAGGCCCTGCTCGCCGCCGAACAGAACGGCGACCTGCCGCTGCGCAGCGGCGCGGTGCTCAAGGTCGCCCCGGCGCTGACCCTGTCCACCGGCGACGGCGGCGCCAGCCTCGGCGAACTGGCCAACCGCCTCGGCACCCTGCCGGGGCTGCTGGCCGGCGACAACGCCAGCCTGGGCATCCTCACCCTGGGCATCACCTTCTCGGTGGCGGTATCGGAGGCCGAGCTGGTGTCGGTCACGGTTAACGAGGACATGCGCTCGCTGGACCAGGTCTGCGCCGCCTTTGCCGGCCTCGGGGTGAATATCAGCGTCAGCGACCTCGGCCAGAGCCATGCCGCCCTGCCGGCGATCTTCCAGGCCAATGAACTGATCGCCAGCAACGCCTGGGTCGCCGCCAGCGACGATAGCCTGGCGCACAACGGCAGCGGCCTCGACCAGGCCGCCCTGGCCGCGCTCAACACTGATACCGCCAACCTGTTCGAGATGGGCGCCCTGCTCTGGCTCGGCGAGTTCAACGACGGTGCCGAGATCAGCGCCGACGGCGCGCAAACCCTGCACCAGTTCGCCGATGCCCATGCCTGCCCGGCGGAACTGCTGCTTGGGCACAACCCCAACCTTGCCGTGCCCGGCGACGGCGCCTTCGCCCTGCCGGGCCGGGTGGCCTGGCCTGACAGCGGCGACCTGCTGCGGGTGCCCTACAGCCTGCAGGCCGGCGACACCCTCGACGCCATCGCCCCGCGCTTCGACTGGGCGGGTGCCGAGGCCAGCCTGGCCCTGGCCACGGCCAACCTGGAGATGCCGGAGGTGGTCGCCGGCGGCGTTACCCTGAACATCCGCGTGGGCGGCCAGTCCTACAGCATCACGACTGCAACGGCGGGCCAGAGCCTGGCCGCGACCCTGGCCCAGGTCCGGCAGCAGGTTGCGGCGGCGACCCTGGCCGACCTGCTGGCCAGTATCGGCAACGACAGCCAGGCCCTGAACCCCGGCGCCCTGCTGATCTGCGGCCCGGCGATCCTGGTGGCGGCCACCGCGCCGGCAGCCATCGCCGGCCTGTTCGGCGTCAGCGCCGGGGCCTTCGCCCTGGCCAACGTCGGCACGCCGAACCTGATCGCCCGTGATCTCACCCTCAGCGCACCGCAGGGCGAAACCACCATCGAGACCCGCCCCGATGACTGCCTGAACAGCCTGATCGTGCGCTTTGCCGAGGCCGGCGTGCAGGTCAGCGCGCAGCAGATCGTGGAAACCCCGGCCAACGCCGGGCTGCCCCTGTTCGCCGCCAACGCCCAGGCCCTGCTGCCGCCAGCCGGGACACGGATCGAGGTGAGCATCGGCGCCGAGGGCCCGTACCCGGGCCCGGCCTTCCCACTCAACGTGACCCTGACCCTGGAGCGGCCGGCTGCGCTGATCAACCCGGACTTCGCCGCCGACAACGACGGCGGCGTGACCCGCAGCAGCAGCCTGATCCCGGCACCGCAGGTGCCGGTGGCCGAGGACCAGGGCGGCGGCCTGGCGTTCAATGCCTTTATCGCCGCCATGCGTGTCGCCCTGCCCAACCTGCGCATCGCCACCGGCCGTGCCCTGGAAGACAGCCGCGACCTGTGGGCGGTGGACTTCGGCGCGGCGGGCATCAGTGCCCTGACCATCGCCGGCACCACCACGGTGCCCGGTGCTGCCGGGCCGCAACCACGCTTCTTCGCCCTGACCCCGCTGTACAAGAGCCTGGTCAGCCGCCAGGGCGTCGACCTGCATGCCTTGCTGCCAGATGGCACGCTGGCCTCCGCGAGCGTCCAGCACGACTTCCAGGGCATCGACGTGGAACCCTGGGCCGGGCGCTTCCTCTCGGACGTGGACCGCATCCTCGGTGCTACAAACGTTGCCGCGCTGTATCGCACCCCGGACACCCGCCAAACCCTCAACGACCTGGTGGCGGTCAAGCGCCAGCTGGCCGGGGCGATTCCCGAGGGCCTGGCGCCGGTGCTGGAAATCAGCGATGCCGACGCAGTCGCCGGCCAGGCCGCAGCGGCCACCACCCTGGAGCAGCAACTGGGGGTCAGCCTGTCACGGGCCTGGAGTGCCTCGACCCTGGTGCAACTGAATCGGCAGGTCATTTCGGCCTGGCAAAGCCCGGACAGCACCTTGCTGCCGGCGGACATGTATGGCGGCATCAGCGTCACCAGTAGCAGCGAGGAACGCTCGTGGAGCATGAGTGCGGGCAAGTGCTGGCTCACCGACTTCTCGCCGTTCATCACCCTTCTGCTCACCGAGTCCGACCCGGCCAGCCACCGCGCGGTGACCGCCGAGATGGCCTTCGGCATCACTGACCTTGAGCGCAATATCACCAGCGCCGGCCTGCCGGACGGCTATGCCGCCTCGCAATGGCTGAGCTTCGTGCCGCCGCTGGGTGGCGACAACCTGCCGACGGCGCTGCACTGCGACCTTGGCGAGGTGTCGGTGCCGATCCCGCTGCGCGACTTCCCTGCCTTGCCGGTGATCGTCGAGCAGCGCGCCAGCCCCAGCGCGCTCGACGCCGAGCTGCGCCAGGCCCTGCGCAGCCGCCGCGCCCTGAGCACCCAGCGCCTGGACAGCACGGTGACCCTGGCCAACATGGCGCTGTGGGATCACCGCTTCACCTACTCCCATGAACATGCCGAGCAGGACGATGTCAGCCTGACCCTGAGCTACAACCTGCGGCCAGACCAGCAACTGCGCCTGGCCGCCGGCGAGGATGACCTGTTCATGCAATTGGCGCGCTATATCGCGGTGGCCGACGGGCTCTGGGAAATCCTCGGCGAGTTGCCGGAAGCCGGAGAGCTGGACACCCGGCAGGCCAACGCCGCCAACACCCTGTACGACCTGGCCAGCGCGGTGGCCGATAGCTGGAACGTGCGCAGCGTCGACAGCGCGCCGAACGCACGGCTGTCGTCCCCGGCCACCGACCAGTTTACCTTCCAGGCGCGAGTCACCGACCGCGATGGTCCGGCGGGCAGTCGCGAAGTCGCCAGTCTCAGCCTCACTGCCGCGACTGCCGGAGTCGGCCCCGACGGCCAGTGGCCGCAGGTCTGGGCGCTGACCGCGGAAGGCCTGAGCGTGGCCCTGACCCGGGAAAGCGTATCGGCCAGCGAGTCGCGCTACGGGGTACCGGAGCTGGCCCATGTGCCGGCGTCGTGGCCCACTTTCAGCCTGGTCATGAGCAACCTCAATGTGGCGAGCTGGCAGAACGCGACGGGCTCGATCCTGGTCCAGCGCAACCAGAAACTGCTCGGTGCCGACGGCCCGGCGACCAACCCGGCGTTCGTCTTCCAGACCGATCGGGTCGAAGCCGCCAGCGTGGCGACGCCGCTCAACAGCTGGGATGAACGGGTGGCGCTGGGCAGCACGCCGACCACGGTCAGCGCGGCATTGCAGGCGGCGTTCGATACCTTGTTCGGCGCGCAGGCGCGCGATGGTGGCCTGAACATCACGGCCGGGGTCGCCTATGCCTACGAACTGGCCACCGACCCGCAGGACCCGAGCCATGGGCTGGTCGGGGAAACGCCGGTGTACCTGTATCCCAACCAGGTCCTCGACGGCAGTACGGCGGGGAACCTGCAGAGTGCCGTCGATACCTGGCGGGGGCAGGCCAATCCGCAGCGCGAGGGAGGTGAGTGGGTGTTCTCGCTGACCTTGTATTCGTCGCTGGAGGAAGATCGACGGCCGTTGCTGGTGATCGGGAATATGTATCTGGGGCTGGGGTTGGAGGTGTGATGGCTTACGAGCCCCGTAGGCGTTCACCCAGCCCTAGTCTCTGTACGAAATGCATGCGAGCTCGCCCATGCTGCGTTGAAAACGGGCTCGGAATGCTCATTTACTCCAGTAAACTCCGCTTCCTCGCCCGTTTTCGCCTTGCCTGGCCTTCGCTCGAATACATTTCGTACAGAGCCTGACGGGCTGCGCTGTCGCGCAGAAAACCAACAGCAGCAAGCGCACCGCGGTCAGTGTGAGCGGATTTATCCGCTATCGGCGGCGCAGCCGTCGTAAAACCTGAGTCCCAAGTTTTCCTGACACACTCGGGATAAAGGTTTTATGGCCGCTTCGCGCCCAATCGCGGATGAATCCGCTCCCCCACTGTCCTGCCTGAATCAATGAGTCATGTGCTGCTCTATGAGAGCTGACTTGCCGTGGCTATCGTTTCAGCGCACGGCTGGCTCGAACACCTCCACCGCGCCCGCATCGATCTTGCGCGGCAGCAGCCCCTGGGCAAAGAACACATCTGCAATCTGCTGCTGCTCAGCGAGGTTGTCACGTCCCACCGGCTGCACGTCATAACTGCGGCGGCCGTTGGCCTGCTCCACCGTCGCCACATCGAGGTTGCCCCACAGCGGCCCGAGCACCTTCGCCGCATCGCCCGGATGCGCCTTGATCCACTTGCCCGCCCCGCTCAGCGCGGTGAAAAGGGTGTTCAGCACCTCCGGGTGGGCCTTGGCGTAGTCGCTGGACGCCAGGTAATAGCGCTGGTAGTTGGACAGGCCCTGGCCATCGCTCAACACTTTCGCATGCTGCTGGCGCTGGGCACTGGCCACGAACGGGTCCCAGGTCACCCAGGCATCCACCTTGCGGTTCTCGAAGGCGGCGCGGCCATCCGCCGGAATCAGGTAGGCCGGCTGGATGTCGCTGAAGTTCAATCCGGCCTTGGCCAGTGCCTGGATCAGCAGGTAGTGGCTGCCGGCGGCCTTGGTCACTGCGACCTTCTTGCCCTTGAGGTCGGCGAGGTTCTTCAGCGGCGAGTCGGCCGGCACCAGGATGGCCTGCGCCAGAGGCGAGGGCGTCTCGCGGGCAAAGTAGGTCAGCTTCGCCCCGGCCGCCTGGGCGAACACCGGCACGGTATCGGCGACATCGGCGGACACATCGACATTGCCCAGGTTCAGGGCTTCGAGCAGCGGCAGGCCACTGGCGAACTCATGCCAGGTGACGTCGATGCCCTTGGCCTTAAGGTCTTTCTCCAGGTTGCCCTGGGCCTTGAGCAGGGTCAGCAGGGTCGAGGATTTCTGGTAGCCGATGCGCAGGGTTTCGGCGCTGGCGGTACCGACCAGACTGGCGCCGATCAGCACGGCGACGGCGAGTTTTTGCAAATGCTTGAAAGACATCATGGAAATCGCTCCGGGTCAGGGGGTCTTGGTCAGTTGCGCGGCATCCGGGAGGACGAAACCGCTGGCGAAGGTCGGTGCCACGTCGAGGCGCCCGGCGATCAGGCCGTGGGCCTGGTAGAAATCAGCGGTCTCCTGCTGCTCGGCTATGGTTTGCGCATCCACTGCCTGCCAGCGCAGTTGCCGGCGCTCGAACTGCAGGCGTGCCGCTTCCACCGGGAAGCCGATGATCTGCGCCAGGGTCTTCGAGTAACTGTCGAGGTTGCGGTTGGCCCAGTCCTGGGCCTTGGCCAGGCGGCTCAGGTAATCCTGCAACGCCGCGCGCCGGGCCGGATCGGCCAGGGCCTTGTCGGTGGCAGCAAGGAAACCGTTGCCGCTGGACAACCCGCGGCCATTGACCAGCACCCGCCCCTGCCCACTCAGCTCGGCCAGCGCGGTGTAGGGCTCCCAGGTGGCCCAGGCATCCACCGACCCATTGGCCAGGGCGACCTTGGCATCCACCGGGCCGAGGAAGCGGAATTCCACGTCCTTCTCGCTGAGGCCGGCACTGACCAGAGCCTTGAGCGCCACATAGTGGCCGATGGAGCCGCGCCCGGTGGCGATACGCTTGCCCTTCAGGTCCGCCACATTCTTCAGCGACGACGACGGCTGCACCAGCACGGCGGTGCCGTAGGCGTCGGACTTGTCCACGGCAATGGCCTTGACCTGCGCCCCCGAGGCCAGGGCGAACAGCAGCGGCGCATCGCCGATGATCCCGGCATCGATGGCACCGGCATTCAACGCCTCGGCCAGTGGTGCGGCGGCGGGAAACTCGGCCCAGCGGATGTCATAAGGCAGGTCGCGCAGGGCATCGGCCGCTTCCAGCTGGGCGCGCATATTGCCTTTCTGGTCGCCGAGGCGCAGTTCGACACGCTCGGCAGCAAAGGCCGGGCTCGCCAGCAACAGGGCGGCACCGAGGGCCAGGATTCGGGTGAAGGGGATCATTCGCGACGCTCCTCAAGGCTGGAGGCCAGCCTGTTGTCAGGTTCCGGGGTCCATCCGCGGCGTGGCGAATGTGGGATGGACTGTAACGACTCGTCAATAATCAGTGAAATGCATTTTGGTCATAACCTAATATGCGAACAATTTTTCATTCCAGCCATTAGCTTAGAACCACAAAGAATTTTACAGCGCCGATTACCACGCATACGGTCATAAGCCCCGCCGGCAAGGATTCGCTAGCCAGGGCGGGCGAACGGCGTCCGCCAGCGGGCGTCCCCAGCGTCTTATGCGATGAGTGCCCGATGAGCCAGTCTTCCGCCGCTGTCCCCCTGCACCGGCCGCCCGTGCCGGACAGCCCCTCTGCCGATCTGGATTCGGTTCTTGCCGGGATCACCCGTGAGCTGGCGGCCAGCGCTGCCAGCTTCGACCGCAGCGGGGCCTTTCCCGCCGCCAACTTCGAACTGCTGCAGCGCCACGGCCTGCAGGCCCTGACCGTACCGAAAGCCCTGGGTGGCGGCGGCGCCGACCTGCCCACCGCACGCAAGGTGATCAGCGCGGTCGCCAAGGGCGAGCCGTCCACGGCGCTGATCCTGGTGATGCAATACCTGCAGCATTTCCGCCTGCAGGACGACCAGCGCTGGCCGGCGCACCTGCGCGAACGCCTGGCCCGCGAGGCCGTGGAGCACGGCGCGCTGATCAACGCCTTCCGCGTCGAACCGGAACTCGGCACCCCGGCCCGTGGCGGCCTGCCTGCTACCCTCGCGCGGCGTACTGCCGAGGGCTGGCGCCTGTCCGGAACCAAGCTCTACTCCACCGGCAGCCATGGCCTGGAGTGGTACCTGGTGTGGGGCCGCAGCGACGATGCCGACCCACTGGTGGGCGGCTTCCTGGTGCACAAGGACAGCCCGGGCATCCGCATCGTCGATGAATGGGACCACCTGGGGATGCGCGCCACCTGCAGCCACCGGGTCGAGTTCGACAACGTCCTGCTGCCGCTGGACCATGCCGTGGCGGTCAGCCCGGCCAGCGCACCGCGTCCGGAACTGGATGGCGAAAGCCTGGTGTGGATGGCGGTGCTGCTGTCGAGCATCTACGACGCCGTGGCCCAGGCCGCCCGCGACTGGCTGGTGAGCTTCCTGCGCGAACGGGTGCCGTCCAACCTCGGCCAGCCGCTGGCCAGCCTGCCGCGTTTCCAGGAGCGGGTCGGGCGCATCGACACCCTGCTCTTCGCCAACCGCAACCTGCTGGACTCCGCCGCCGTCGGCCTGGTGCCGGCGAGCAACGCCGGGCAGCTCAAGCAGCTTGTCACGCAGAACGCCATCCACGCCGTCGAGCTGGCCATCGAGGCCACCGGCAATCCCGGCCTGTCGCGGCACAACCCGCTGGAGCGGCATTACCGCGACGTGCTCTGCAGCCGCATCCATACCCCGCAGGACGACGTGGTGTTCCACGGCACCGGTCGTGCCGCCCTCGATACAGGAGTCGCCCAATGAGCAGCATCAGCGTGATCGCCAGCCAGCTCGATCCCGAGGTCAACGAACTGCTGCGCCAGCGCCTCGGCGGGCACCGAGTGATCGACCTTTCCCCTGACCAGTTCAATGCCGAGCGCGCCGACGTGCTGATCGTGCGTCCGGTCAACGTACGCGGGCGCCGGGTCGACGAGGCGCCGCGCGGCTGGCCATGGTCGCTGCGCTGGGTGCAACTGGTGTCGTCGGGCATCGATTTCTATCCGGACTGGCTGTTTCAGGGGCCGCCGGTCACCAGCGGCAAGGGCAGCAATGCCGAGCAGGTCGCCGAGTTCGCCCTGGCGGCGATCTTCTGCGCGGCCAAGCGCCTGCCGGAGATCTTCGTCAAGGACGACGACTGGAGCTTCAGCACCCTGCAACCGGTGCGCGGCAAGACCCTCGGCATCCTCGGCCTGGGCAGCATCGGCAAGAGCCTGGCGGCCAAGGCCACGGCGCTGGGCCTGCGGGTGATCGCCCTCGGTCGTCCCGGCCAGCCACTGGAGGCCGGGGTGCCGGTGCAAGCCGTGGCGGATATCCATCAGCTGTTCGCCGAGTCCGATCACCTGGTGCTGGCCGCGCCCCTCACCGCACAAACCCGTGGCCTGATCGGCCGCGAAGTGCTGGCCAGCGCCAAGCCGGGCCTGCACCTGATCAACATCGCCCGTGGCGGCCTGCTCGACCAGCAGGCGCTGCTGGAGGCCCTCGACGCCGGCCTGATCGGCCGCGCCACCCTGGATGTCACCGAACCGGAGCCGCTGCCCGCCGGGCATCCGCTGTACAGCGACCCGCGGGTGTTCATCTCGCCGCACACCTGCGCCCTTTCCACCGAGGGGTTGCGCGGCTTCGCCGAGGACTTTCTCGACAACTTCCAGCGCTATCGCCAGGAGCAGCCACTGCGCAACCTGGTGGACCACCAGCGCGGCTACTGACTTTTCACCGAATACCGAGGAGTACCGCAATGACTGCCGTATCCGTTCTGTCCGTGACCTCCGATCTTTCCAGCGTGCGCCAGCGGGTCAGCGCCGAAGAGTGGGAGGTGCGGGTCAAGCTCGCCGCCGCCTACCGCCTGGCAGCGCTGTTCCGTTGGACCGACCATATCTACACGCACTTCTCGGCGCGAGTGCCAGGGCCGGAGGAGCATTTCCTGATCAATGCCTTCGGTTTGCTGTTCGATGAAATCACCGCGTCCAACCTGGTCAAGGTGGATGTCGACGGGACCATCATCGACGACCCGCTGGGACTGGGCATCAACCAGGCCGGCTACGTGATCCACAGCGCCATCCACCGCGCCCGTCCCGATCTCAAGGCGGTGCTGCACACCCATACCCGCGATGGCGCGGCGGTGTCGGCGCAGCGCGACGGGCTGCTGCCGTTGTCGCAGCATGCGCTGGCCTACTACAGCCGGGTGGCGTACCACACCTATGAAGGGGTGGCGCTGGACCTGGATGAACAGCAGCGGCTGGTGGCGCATCTGGGCGACAGCAATATCCTGATCCTGCGCAACCATGGGCTGCTGACCGGGGGCAGCAGTGTCGAGCATGCCTTCCGAGAGCTGCACGGGCTGGAACGCGCCTGCAATATCCAGATCGCGGCGCAGGCCGGGGGCAATGCCGACCTGCTGTTCGCACCGGAGGCGGCGATCGAGAAGGTCAAGCAGCAGACGGCGGCGTTCATCTCGGGTGACAGCCCGGGCATCCAGCGGCATTGGGATGCGTTGATCCGGCAACTGGACCGTGAAGGAGATGATTACAAGCATTGATTCGCCGCAGGCCCCTGTGGGAGCGGGTTCACCCGCGATGACGTCGGTGAATTCACCACCGCAATCGCGGGTGAACCCGCTCCCACAGGTCCGCGTCATCCCCAAGATTACCGACCCCGGCAAAGGGAGGAACCCAATACCTGAAAGCAGGAAGCCCACCATGCCCAAACCCGCCTTGCGCCACACCGTTCCCCTGTTGCTGCTGCCCCTGACCGCCCTCGCCGCCGAACCCGCCAAGGAAGAGCGTCTGCCCAGCGTCACCGTCACCGCAGAACACCGCCAGGAAGACCTGCAAAAGGCCCCTCTAGCCATCAGCGCCTTCGACGAGAACACCCTGCGCGACCAGCAGATCAACAACATCCGCGACCTCTCCGGCCGGGTGCCCAACCTCACCCTCGGTCGCCAGTCGATCTCCTACAGCGCGCAGACCTACGGCATCCGCGGGATCGGGGAGACCGACCCGATCCAGGAGGCCGCCGTCGCCGTGTATGCCGACGACCTGTACATCCCGCGGGCCATTTCCTCGATGCTCGACTTCAACGACGTCGAGCGCGTCGAAGTCCTGCGCGGCCCGCAAGGCACCCTGTACGGGCGCAACAGCGCCGCCGGGGCGATCCGCGTGATCACCCGCGACCCGGACCAGAAGACCCGCGCCTTCGTCGAACTCGGCGCCGGCAACTACGACGCCCGCAGCGGCCGCCTGCTGGTCAGCGGGCCGCTGGTGGACGACACCCTGTTCGGCAGTTTCTCAGCCTTGCGCCTGAGCCGCGATGGCACGGTGTACAACCGCACCCGGCACAAGGACGTCAACAACGTCGATATCCAGTCCTATCGCGGCAAGCTGCGCCTGGCACCGGTAGATTCGCCCTGGGACACGCAACTGACCCTGGCCGGCACCTTCGACCGCGGCGACACCACCAGCTACAGCCCCTTCGATCCGGCCAACGGCCATTTCGACAAGTTCAAGACCTACAGCAGCCTCGACCCGAAGAACCGCCTCGACCAAGGCAGCGCCGTGCTGCGCTCGATCTACCACTTCGACGACCAGCTCAGCTTCAAGTCGGTCACCGCCTGGTCGACGTTCGACCAGCCGGTGGACTACGACAACTCCGGCGAAGCCAATGTCGGCAACGCCGCACCGACGCAGAACAACCTGATCCATTACAAGCAGCGCTACGCCACCCAGGAGTTCCAGCTCAACGGCGACTACGAGCGCTTCAACTTCACCCTCGGCGCCTATTTGTACAAGGAGCGCTTCCGTGCCGAGCGCGACAGCCTCACCTATTCGGTGGCGGCGGACCGGGTCAACGCCAGCGGCCAGTACAGCACCACCGATACCGAGAGCTATGCACTGTATGGCCAGGGCACCTACAAGCTGACCTCGCGCCTGTCCCTCACCGCCGGCCTGCGCTACACCGCCGAGCACAAGAACTTCGACTACCAGAACTTCCGCATCACCACGGCGCGGGACATCACCGGCCTCAACTTCAGCGCCGAAACCAGCGAAAGCTGGGCCTCGTTCAGTCCCAAGCTGGGCCTGGAATATGCCTGGAGCGACACACTGACCCAGTACGGCTACGTGGCCAAGGGCTTCAAGGCCGGCGGCTTCGACAACCGCGCCCCGACCCGGCTCGCGGCCTTGCAGGGCTTCGATCCGGAAAACGTGATCACCTATGAAACCGGGCTCAAGGGCGACTACCTGGACGGACGCCTGCGCAGCAACATCGCGGTGTTCTACAACGACTACAAGGACCTGCAGACCAACGCCTGGGACCCGGCGATCAGCGCCAACCTGCGCACCAACGTCGGCAGTGCCCATAGCTACGGGGTGGAACTGGAGAACACCGCGCTGTTGAGTCGCGACCTGACCCTGAGCGCCAACCTCGGCTACCTCGAAGCGCAATACGACGACTTCAAGAACGCGGCCGGACCGGGAGTGGATGCCGATGGCAACCGCATGGTGTTCGCCCCGCGCTGGAACCTGGCGCTGGGCCTGAACTGGACGGTACCGGTGGATGTGCCGGGGGCACTGGTGGCGGGGACCGACTGGCAGTTCCAGACCAGGTCCTATGCCAATGCGGTGAACGGGGATATCTACGAGGTGCCGCAGCAGAGCTTCTGGAACGCCAACACCAGCTACAGCAGCGGCGACGGACACTGGACCACGACCCTGGCGGTGAAGAACCTGCTGAATCGGGCGTATCCGCAAAGCATCGCGTACTCGGCGGCGAGCAGTACGGCGTATTACTCGGTGAACGATCCACGGACCATTACCTTGAGCGTGCGTTACGAGCTGTAAATGAAGCGGGGCCTGCAATGCAGGCCCCTTCGGGAATCAGGAGTCGCGCTTGTCGGTGCCCTGCTGCGGCTCGGCTTTCTTGTCGGCTACCGCCTGTTGCGGTGCCTCTTTTTGTGCCTGCTGGAATTGTGCGTGCCATTCGGTGACGCGGTCGCTGCCGCCTTCGGCGTGGGCCAGGACTGGCAGGGCGAAGAGGACGGACAGGGTTGCTGCTTTGAGAACGGACATTTGGAAAAACCTTTGCGTGGATAACGATAATCAGTTGCCCGCACATTGTCCGAAGCCTCGATTAACCGGGAGTTAAGTCCTGGATCTTCATCGATCTTGCGGGCCCTATCGCTGGCAAGGGCACTGCAAGTCCTTCTAGACCCACGGCATCTGATGCGTCACACAGTGAATCCCGCCCCCACCCGCCGCGATCGCATCGATATCCAGCGCAACAATCTCTCGCCCCGGATACAGCGTCTCCAACAACTCCTGCGCCTTGCGATCCGCCGCCGCATCCCCGAACTGCGGCATGATCACCGCCCCATTGATCACGAAGTAATTGATATACCCCGCGGCAAAATCCGGGTTGTCCCGATTGAACCGGCTCTTGCGCGGTTTCAGCGGCGGCGACAGCACATGCACCTTCAACCTGCGCCCATCAGCATCGGTAGCGTTCTGCAAAATCTCCAGATGCTTGCGCGTCACCGCATGGTCATAGGAATCCGGATCGGTATCCAGGTTCGCCACCACCACCCCGGGACTGACGAAGCGCGCATAGAAATCCACATGGGCATCGGTGATGTCCTTGCCGCGGATCCCCGGCAACCAGATGATCTTGCGAAGCCCCAGGCAGGCCTTCAGCTCTTCCTCCACCTCGGCCCGGGTCCAGCCCGGATTGCGGTTGGCATTGACCCAGCAGCTCTCGGTCATGATTCCGGTGCCATGCCCGTCCACCTCGATGCCACCGCCCTCGCCCACCAGCTCGCTGCGCAGGTAGCGCGCCCCGGTGTCGCGGGACATCAGTGCAGCGACACGGGCATCCTTGCTGTGCCGCTGCTTGCCGCCCCAGCCGTTGAAGTTGAAGTCCAGCGCGGTCAGGCCGCCGTCCTCGGTGGTGAGGAAGTTGGCGCCGATATCGCGCATCCAGATATCGTCCAGCTCGGTTTCCAGGTAGCGCACGTTGGCCGTGCCGCACAGCTCTTGCGCCAGCTCGCGCTCGTCACTGCGACAGAGCACGGTCACCGGCTGGAACCGCGCGATGGCCCGGGCAATGCGGCCCTGGGCTTCCTGCACGTCGCCAGTGAAGTCCTCCCAGATCGCCTCCTGGGCGCCAAAGGCGATCCAGGCGTGGCGCTGGCGTTCACCTTCGTCGGGCATGAACCAGTCCTCTTCGCCGGCGGCGAAGGCATGCAAGGGATTCAGCCCGGCACTGGCGATCAAGCCCAGGCTACTGGCGATGGAAAGCTGCCGGATGAACTGGCGGCGGGTCGGCATGATGGTTTCACTCTTTCAACTGGCGGTCTTGAATTTGGTCCATGCACGCATCCGCGCGCGCATGGCCGATTGCGGGATGTCCTTGCCCGGAATCAGGCGCTGAAAGGCGCTTTCATCAGGGTAGATATCCGGGTTGTCACGCATGCTCGGATCGACCTGCGGTCGCGCTTTGGCGCTGGACGTCGGGTAGCCGGTGAAGTTGCTGATGGCGGCCATGTTGTCCGGGCGCATGACAAAATTGATGAAGGCGTAGGCGTACTCGGGGTGCTTGGCATCCACGGGGATCGCCATGTTGTCCATCCACACCGTGGTGCCCTCGCGGGGAATGCGGTACTGGAACTTCACCGGCTTACCGGCGGAGTCTGCGGCGCGCTGGGCCTGGGTCATGTCGCCGCTGTAGCCGAGGGACAGGCACAGGTTGCCATTGACCAGGTCGGTGACCGGCTGCGACTGGAACTTGCGGATATACGGGCGCACTTTCATCAGCAGTTCGCTGGCCGCAGCCAGGTCTTCGGGCTTGGCGCTGCGCGGTTCACGACCCAGGTAATTGAGTACCACTGCCAGCACCTCGTCAGGCGAGTCGATCACCGAGATCCCGCAGTCGGCGAACCTGGCCGCCAGTTCCGGCTTGAACAGCAGGTCGAGGCTGTTGACCGGTGCATCCGGTACTCGCTTGCGGATCTGCTCGTCGTTGTAGGTCAGGCCGATGGTGCCCCAGGTGTAAGGCACCGTGGCCGCCGCCGAATGCGGGTAGTGTTCGCGCAACTGGCGCAGGCCCGGCTCGATGTCCGCCAGACTGCTGAGCTTCGCCGGGTCGAGCTTCTGCAGGCTGCCGGCGCGCATCAGCCGCTCGGCCACGGTGTCGCCGGGGAAGATCAGGTCGTAGCCGCTGCCGGAGGTCATCAGCTTGGCCTCCAGCACCTCGCTGCCGTCCATCACGTCGTAGATCACCTTGATCCCGGTTTGCGCGGTGAAACGCGCCAGCGTGTCCTCGGCGAAATAGTCGGACCAGTTGTACAGGCGCAGGGTCTTGTCCTGGTCGTCGGCGTGACTTGCGCCCTGGCTCAGGCACAACGCCAGGGCCAGGACCGTCAGGGAACGTCGTTTCATCTCACACCTCCCGCGCCGGACGCCAGATACTGGTGGAACCGCCGTCGAGGCTCAGCAGCGCGCCATACATTTCCGGCCGGCGGTCGCGGAAGATGCCCCAGGTCAGGCGCTCGGCGCGCATCGCCGCAAGATCAAGGGTGCGCATCAGCACGCCGGGGGTCTGGCGGTCGGCTTCGGCGAGCAGCTTGCCCTTGTGGTCGCTGATGAACGACGAGCCGTAGAAGTCCATGTGCAGCTCGGGATCGCCGGTCGCCACTTCGCGACCGATACGGTTGGCGGCCACCACCGGTAGCAGGTTGGCCGCGGCGTGGCCGCGCATGGTCATTTGCCAGTGGTCGCGGGAGTCGAAGTCGCTGGCGCCCGGCTCGGAACCGATCGCTGTGGGGAACAGCAGCACCTCAGCGCCCATCAGCGCCAGGCAGCGCGCGGTTTCCGGGAACCACTGGTCCCAGCAAATACCGATACCGAGGCGGCCGAGGGCGGTGTCCCAGACCCGGAAGCCGGTATCGCCGGGGCTGAAGTATTCCTTCTCCTGGTAGCCGATGGCGTTGGGGATGTGCGTCTTGCGGTAGACGCCGAGCAGGCGGCCATCGGCATCGGCGACGCTCAGGGAGTTGAAATACGCATTGCCGGCCTTCTCGTACCAGCTCAGCGGCAGCACCACGCCCAGCTCACGGGCCAGCGCGGCGAAGCGCTGGAGCACGCGGCTGTGTGCGTATTCCTCGGCCAGGGCGAGATGCTTGTGGTCCTGTTCGATGCAGAAATACGGGGTGGCGAACAGCTCCTGCAACAGGATTACCTGGGCACCCTGGGCGGCGGCATCGCGCACCAGTTGCTCGGCGCGGTCGAGGTTGTCATCGAGGTTCCAGGTGCAGCGCATCTGGGTGGTGGCGACGGTCAGGAAGGTCATGGCGATTACTCCTGTACCGGCCAGGCCGGCTGTTGCTGGGTGATGCAGTGCACGCCACCGCCGCCATGAGCCAGGTGGTTGATCTGCACCGGGACCACTTCTCGGCCAGGGAAGGCTGCGGCCAGCACGCGGGCGGCTTCTTCGTCCGCCTCGATACCGTAGGCCGGCATGATGATCGCGCCGTTGGCGATGTAGAAGTTGGTGTACGAGGCGCAGAACACCTCGGCTTCCGGGTCCACCGCGGCGCTGGCTTCGTACAGCTCGATCAGTTCGAAGGCGCGGCCGTGGGCATCGCGGGCCAGCTCCAGGGCGCGGCGGTTCTCGCGCACCACTTCAGCGTAGACCGAGTCCTGGTCGCGGGTCGCATCTACCAGCAGCACGCCGGGACGGGCGAAGGCGCAGACGCCATCGACATGGCCGTCGGTCATGTCGCCGGTGACGTACTGCGGATCGCCAGGCAGCCAGATGGTCTTGGTCACGCCGAGCAGGCGAGCGAAGATCTCTTGCGCCTCGGCCTTGTCCAGCCCCGGGTTGCGGTTGGGGTTGAGCAGCACCGATTCGGTGGTGATCAGGGTGCCTTCGCCATCGACGTGAATCGCCCCGCCTTCGTTGGCCAGCCAGGAGCCGAAGCAGTCCGCGCCAAGGCGATTGAGCACGCGTCGGGCCAGACCCTCGTCGAGACCATGGGCCGACTTGCCGCCCCAGGCATTGAAGCGCCAACTGACCCCGGCCAGGCCATGTTGCGGGTGGCAGATGAAGCTCGGACCGGAGTCGCGGCACCAGCTGTCGTCCACCGGCAACTCGATCAGTTCGACATTGGCCCCGCACAGCTCGGCAGCGGCGGACCGGGCGCCCGGGTGGACCACCAGTTTCACAGGCTCGAAGCGGGCGATGGCGTTGACCACCCGGGCAAAGTCGGCCTGCACGTCCTCCAGGCGCACCGTCCAGGTGCTTTCCCAGAGCGCGCGGTTATGCGGCCAGACCATCCAGGTCGCCGCGTGCGGCGCCCACTCCGCGGGCATCATCCAACCCCTGCTCCGATCACCGTTGCACTGCATGTTCGATCCACCTTCAGTTAAGTAATTTTTATGCCTGAAATCCGCAACTGCGGAATGGATGTCATGCTATGACTCGGATTCAAGCGCGACAAACGATGGATTTAGCCGACAACTGATTAGCGAGCCTTATCGATCATGCTGAAACACTGGCCCCCGCTCAACGCCCTGCGCGGCTTCGAAGCCGCCGCCCGCCTGGGCAGCTTCCACAAGGCCGCCGAGGAACTGCACCTGACCCAATCGGCGATCAGCCAACAGATCCGCAGCCTGGAAACCTTTCTCGAACAGCCGCTGTTCCATCGCAGCGGGCGCAGCGTCAGCCTCACCGATGCCGGGCACGACCTGCACGCCACCACCCAGGCCATGCTGCAGCAGCTATCGGTGGGCATCCGCCGCCTGGACCAGTACCGCAAGCCGAACCAGCTGGTGGTCAACACCACCCCGGCGTTCGCCCGCCACTGGCTGCTGCCGCGTCTGGGTGATTTCCATCGCCAGCACCCGGAGGTGGACCTGTGGCTGTTCACCACCTACGAGGTGCCGGACATGGCCACCCAGACCGTCGACCTGAGCCTGCGTGATGATCTCGAACCCCAGGCGGAGTGCAGTTACCAGGTGCTGTTCGAGGACCGGCTTTACCCCGCCTGCCATCCCGATGTGCTGGCGTTGCCGGTCGCGCAGCGCACCACCCTGCATGGCGAGCGGGAGATGGACTGGAGTCGCTGGTCAGTGCTGGGTGGGGAGGATGTCGGGCAGCGGACCCACGGTCTGAATTTCTCCGATCCGGGGTTGCTGCTGGATGCGGCGTGCGAGGGGCATGGGGTGGCCATGGTCAGCCAGTTGCTGGCGGCGCGGGGGCGGGACAAGGGCCTGCTGACGCCGTTGAGCGAGCGACGGGTGGCGGGACCGCAATGGGGGTGCCTGGTGCATCAGGACAGCGAGAAAAGTCCGTTGACGCGCTCGTTCATGGGCTGGGTGCGCGAAGCGCTGGCGGTTCAGTAGGGAACGGCGAGCAGCACGATCGCCGTGCCATGGGTGGCGATGGCCGGGATCACGCCGTAGCGCAGGCGGATCAGGGCACAGGCAAGGCCTTCGATCAGGGTGAAGGCCAGCACCGGCCAGCTGGCCTGGGTGACGGTGGTGGCGAGGAAGATGTGGCAGGCGGCGAAGGCCAGGGCGCTGTTCAAGGCAGCGCGCAGCGGTGTGGCGTGTTGTTCCAGGTAGCCTTGCAGGAGGCCGCGGAACAGGACTTCTTCCAGGGCGTTGCCGCCGTAGGCGAGCAGGATCAGGCCGCCCAGCCAGAGATTGAAACCGCCGAATTCGCTGCCCTGGTACAGCCGCAGCGGGATGCCGATAGCGCAGCCGGCGAGCAGGCCGAGGGCCAGGCCCGTGGGCAGGTGGCCCTTGCGCCAGGCGATCAGCGACCAGAGGGCCGGAGCCAGGCGCCGTAACAGGGCGATGAGCATCAGGGACATCAGCCCCAGCGCGGCGAGCACCAGCGGGTTGTCGATGAAGCCGATACGCACCTGGCCGTCCAGGGACCACAGGCCGGTGGGGGTCATGGCGTCGCGGACCAGGATGAAGGCCAGCAGCAGGATGAGGATGCGCAGGCCGGTGCGGCTGTTCGGCGTCAGCCAGAACCACAGGGCGCAGAGGGTCAGGCCGGGGGTGATGTGGAGCAGGTAGGTGGCGAGGTGGGTGAGTCCGTCCTGGAGCATTGCGCGGGGTCCTCGGGCGACAGGTTGGCCAGTATACATTTGCGCCGCACCTGACGGCCTCATCGCGGGCAACGCCCGCTCCCACGAGTATCACGTCGACCCCGGATCTCATGACCGACAGAGGTCCTTGTGGGAGCGGGCGTTGCCCGCGATGAAGGCACCACGGTCTTTCATTTCCCCGCCAGAGCCAGCCCCGCCAGATACCCGAAAGTCATCCCCGGTCCCAGGGTAATCCCGCCACTGGGGTAGTACCCACCCATGATGCTGTTCATGTCATTGCCCACCGCATGCAACCCGGCAATCACCTGCCCTTGCCGATCCAGCACCCGCGCCGCCGCATCGGTCTTCAACCCGGCAAAAGTGCCCAGGCTCCCGGCCACCAGCCGCACCGCATACAACCTCCCCTGCAATGCCCGCAACGACGGATTCGGCCCATTCGCAGGATCCCCCAGCGCCCGGTTGTACGCCGACTGCCCACGCCCGAACTCCGGATCATGCCCGACCCGCGCATGCTGGTTGAAACGCTCGATGGTCGCGGCCAACTGCTGCGGATCGAGCCCGCAGCGCTGCGCCAGTTCCCGCGCATCCCGCCCCTCCACCAGGTACCCGCAACGCCGGTAATGCCGGATCGAAAACGGCCACGGCTTGGCCCAGCCAATCCCGAAGCGCCGCTGCGCCTGGCGATCGCAGATCATCCATGCGCAAGGTTCCTGCCCCTCAGGCGTGCGAGCGAACAGATCATTCATGAAGTCATGGTAACAATCCGCCTCGTTGGTGAACCGCCGTCCTTCACCATCCACCGCGATAAACCCGGGCTTTCCCCGGTCGACCAGATGGGGAAACCGCCCCGGCGGGCCATTGCGTCTGGGCACCAGCGAGACCGGCGCCCAGGCGGCGGCGTGAGCGAGGTCCTCGGCCAGCAAGCCGCCCACCGCCTCCCCCAGCCGCAAGCCATCGCCACTGTTGTCCAGCGGCGCCGCACAGTGGTGCCGGTGACCAAGCCGCTGGGCCAGACGCTGCGGATCATGGGCAAATCCACCACAGGCCAGGACCACACCACGTCGGGCGATAACCCGTTGCTCACCTGCCAGCACCGCCCCGCTCACCCGTTCGCCCTCGTGCAGCAGGCGCACGGCAGGACTTTCGGTCAGCAACTGCACCCCTAGATCCAGCGCACTGCGCAACAGCCGGGCCACCAGGGCATTGCCATTGACCAGGTGCATGCCGCGCCCATGGCGAAGCAGATCCCAGCCATGTCGCAACAGGCGTCGAGCCACATGCCAGGCCGCCTTTGGCGAACGCCGGGCATTGAAGAACGCGGCCATGTCCGCTCCACCGGCGATCCCCATGCCGAACAGGCTGACGATATCCAGCGGTGGCCGCAGCCGCTCGATCCACTCGCCCAGCTGGTGGCCGTCGAACGGCTGGGCGCACAGCGATCGTCCGCCCTTCGCAGAGCCTTCGCCATCGCGCATGTCCGGCATCGTCGTGCCGGAGTAGAAGCGTACGGCAGTGTTGCCCTGGAAGAACTCGACCATCTCCGGCCCACGTTGCAGATACGTCCTTTGTGCCTCGCTCAACTGCTCTCCATGGACCTGGCCCAATAGATAGCGCTCCGGCGCGTCCTGCACCTCGACCGCCCCTTCGGCCACCGCCAGCGGATTGCGCGGCACCCACAGCCAACCACCGGACCAGGCGCTGGTGCCGCCAAGCCAGTGGCTCTTCTCGACGACAATGACCTTGAGCCCGTGACTGGCCGCAGTCACCGCCGCCGCCAGCCCCGAGGCGCCCGAGCCGATCACCAGCACGTCGCACTCCATCACCTGGCTCATTTGAGCGGCGAGAAACCGGTGGGCCGCATCAGCCGCGACTCCAGCTTGAGCACAGCCCCCAGCTCCTTGTTCTTGCGTCCGAACTCGGCCCAGCGCGGATCGGCGGCCATGCTCGCGCGACGGGCAGCGCGGTCGTCGAGGCTTTCATAAGCCCAGATATGCACCACCTGGTTGGCCTCGCCGAACTCGGTGGTGAAGAAGCCCACCAACTGGCCCAGATGCTCGGTCTGCACCGCCAGGGCATCGCTCTGGTACAGCGCCAGCCAGTCGGCCATGCGGGTCGGGCTCAGGGTGTAGGTGCGCAGTTCGTAGTACATGGTCATTTCTCCAGGATCATCGAGGGTGTGTGTGCCAGCCGCTCGGCGGCATGGCAGGCGGCGAGCCAGCCGAAGGTCAGGCCCGGGCCGAGGGTGATGCCGGGGCCGGGATAGGTGCCGGCCATCAACGAGTTCATGTCGTTGCCGGCGGCGTAAAGGCCAGGGATCGGCACGCCGCTGGCGTCCAGCACCCGTGCCTGGGCGTCGGTGGCCAGGCCACGTGCCGAGCCGAGATCGCCGCTGTGCAGGCGGATCGCGTACCACGGCGCCTTGAGCAGCGGCGCGTTGCACGGGTCGGGCTGGTGTTCGGGGTCACCCATGTAGCGGTTATAGCTGTTGCCGCCCTTGCCGAAGGCGCGGTCCACGCCCTCGCGGGCATCGCGGTTGTAGCTTTCCAGGGTGCGCCGCAGGCCCCGGGGATCGACACCGATCTGCGCTGCCAGTTGCTCGGCGCTGGCGGCACGGAACAGGTAGCCGGCCTCGATCAGCGCGTCGTTGTTGACCGGTTTGGGCCGAGCCAGACCGAGGCCGTATTTGTTCAGGGCCTCGGCATCGCAGACCAGCCAGCACGGTGTGCTGCCGGTGGCGTACATGCGCTGGACGAAATGGTGGTAGGAGTCGGATTCGTTGACGAAACGCTCGCCGGCCCGGTTGACCGCGATCACGCCGGGCTTGGCGCGATCGGTGACCAGATGGGGGAAGCGCTCGCGCTGGCCGTTCTTGTGCAGCACCTCGGAAACCGGTGCCCAGAAGAAGTTGGCGGCCAGTCCTTCCCCCAGCACCGCACCCGCCGCCTGGCCCAGGCGCAAGCCATCACCGGTGTTGGTGTGCGGCGACATGCTCAGGTGCGCGCTGCCGGTGTCCGGGCGTTGTGCCGCCGCTTCCGGCGCGGCGGCGAAACCACCGGTAGCGCAGATCACACCACCACGGGAGCGCACCCGCAGCAGGCGACCACCACGCGCGATGGTCGCCCCCACCACCGCCCCCTGCTCGATGATCAGCGCTTCGGTACGGCTGTCCAGCCATAACGTCAAACCATGAGCGAAGGCCGTGGTGGCGAGCCGGGCGACCAGTGCATTGCCCGTAGTCAGGCGGGTGCCACGCGGATGGCTGATGCGGTCGATGGCATAGCGGCCCATCAGTTTCAGGCAATGCAACAGCGACCGTGGCGAACGGCGGAAGCTGAGGAAATGCTGGATATCCACGCGGTTGACCATCATCCCACCGAAGAGCAGCATGCCCGCCGGCGGCATCTTCAGGTCCTTGAAGTGCGCGCCGAGACGACGGCCGTCGTACTCCAGCATCTCCAGGGCACGGCCGCGGTCGGTGGCGCCCTCCTGGTCCGGGTAGTAATCCGGGGACAGCGGGCGCAGGGCGTACTTCAGTTCGGTATGGCTTTCCAGCCAGCGCAGTGCCTGCTGGCCTTGCTCGATATAGGCGTCCACCAGTTCAGCGTTGTAGCCGGGACCGATGGTCTTGTGCAGGTAGCGGCGCATGGCCTCGGGGCTGTCCTCGATGCCGGCGGCGCGGGCCTGGTCGGTGCCATGGACCCACACCGCACCGCCGGAAATCGCCGAGGTGCCGCCGAACTGCGCGGCCTTTTCCACCAGCAGTACTTTCAGTCCCTTGCGGGTAGCCGTCGCTGCTGCGGCAAAGCCCGCAGCACCACTGCCGAGAACGATCAGGTCGAAGACCTCTTCAGGCGCGCTCATCACCCGCCCTCACAACTGCAAGGGCGTGACGCCCATGAAGTGGCCGAGGTTGCCGAGCTGGGCGAAGGCCATCTGCGGGCCGGTCTGGATCGCGCAGCCGCGTTCGCGGGCGGCGGCGAGCAAGGGCGTGATTTCCGGCGAGGTGACCACGTCAGCGACCAGCGTGGCGGCGTCCAGACTGTCCAGTTGCGCAGCGTCCAGCGGCAACTCGCCGGTGCCGCCCATGCCTGCCGGGGTAGCATTCACCAGCAGGTCGAAGCCTTGCAGCGAGTCGTAGCCGATAACGATGCGCACCCCGGCGAACGCCTTGCCCAGCAGCTCGGCCAATGCCTCGCAGCGCGTCGCGCTGGCATCGCTGAGCACCAGCGAGGCGACCCCGGCCTGGCACAGCGACCAGGCGATCGCACTGCCAACACCGCCCGCACCGATCACCAGCGCACGCTTGCCCTCGGCGCGCAAGCCATTGAGGCAGGCAGCGTTGAGAAAGCCCTCGCCATCGACGTTGTCGCCCAGCAGGCGGCCATCGGCCTGGCGGCGGATCACGTTCACCGAACCCAGGGCGGCAGCACGCTCGCTGACTTCGTCCAGACGCCCGGCCAGCACCTGCTTGTACGGCACGGTGACCACCACGCCGCGCAGGTTCTGCCAGCCGCGCAGAGTGTCGATGAAGGCGTCGAGGGCGTCCTCGCGGATATCGATGGGCAGCATCGCCAGGTCGTGGCGGTTGGCCTGGAACCAGCGATTGAAGTTTTCCGGGGATTTGACCTGGGTGATGGGCGACCCGACGATCGCCACCAGTTCGGTGGATCCGTGCAGCATGCGAGACCTCCAAGAGGGCCGTTGTTGTTGTGCGCCAAGGGTGCGGTCTGGCGCCCTGGCGGCCAACGCTGGAGATCGAGGTTTTAGTTGTTATTCGCAACATGACTGCGATAATCGCAGTCTTTGTCGAAATCAGTGGAGCGTCCCATGGCTCAGCCCGAGATTCACCCGCGCGACCTTATCGTCGGTCTGCAGAAGGGCCTGGCGCTCATGCAACTGTTCAGCGTCGACCGACCGAAGCTCAGCGTGCCCGAGGCGGCGCGCCTGTCCGGGCTGACGCCGAGCGCGGCTCGGCGCTTTCTCCTGACGTTGGTGCACGAAGCCTTTCTGCAGACCGATGGCCGCCAGTACTGGCTGACGCCCAAGGCCCTGCGCATCGGCCAGGCCTATGTGGACTCGGCGCAGTTGCCGCGGATGCTGCGACCGGTGGTGGAACAGGTGGCGCGGACCACCCAGGAACATGTCTCGGTGGGTACGCGGGATGGCGACGAGATCGTGCATATCGTCCGCAGCCGGTACAGCCATGTGGCCTCGCTGTCGATCCGGCCGGGGTCGCGGGTACCGATGTATTGCACCGCCAGCGGGCGGTTGTGGCTGGCATCGCTGGACGAGGCGGAACTGGCGGCGTACTTCGCCCGGGTCGACCTGCGCGGCTTGACGCCCCATACCTGCGTGGAGGAAGGGCCGTTGCGCGAGGAATTGCAGCGGATCGCGCGGCAGGGGTATGCCGAGGTGGACCAGGAATTCGAGGTGGGAATGCGGGTGCTGGGGGTGCCGTTGCTGGACCGGCATGGCGTGTTGCGCTCGACGTTGGCGGTGACCAGCCATGCGTCGCGGATCAGCCTGGAGGAGATGCGGCGGCGGTTCCTGATGCCGCTTTATGAAGCGCAGGCGTTGTTGCGGCCGGTGATGGAGGCCTGAGGGCCTTGTGGTGTCTGATCCGGCCTCATCGCGGGCAACGCCCGCTCCCACAGGGTTTTGTGTGCACCGCAGTCCTTGTGGGAGCGGGCGTTGCCCGCGATGGGGCCCTGAAAATTACCCCTGAAGCGGGCGGTTGCACCACTCCCGCAACAACCCCGCGAACACCTGCGCCGCCTCCGACAACGGCCGGTCCGTCGGCGTGGTCAGCCCGATCGGCGCCCGCAGCAAGGTACTGCTGAACGGCAGCGCCTTGACGATCCCCAGGCGCAGATCCAGGTCCACCACCCCACGCTGGACGAACCACACCCCGTCGTAGTCCTGCACATACACCCGCGAGAAGGTCTCGCTCAGCGACTCCTGGATCGCGAACCCCTCCCCTGCGCCGCTGGACAGCAGGAAGTTGTCGACACTGATACGCACCAGCGTCCCCTGCGGCGAAACCAGCAGCACATACGGCCGCAAATCCTCCAGCACCAGCCGTTCGCGGGCCGCCAGCGGATGGTCGCGGCGTACCACCAGCAGCAGGTCTTCCTCGTACAGCGCCTCGAACACCACGCCGAGCATGTCGCGACCAATCAGGCGACCAACGATCAGGTCCAGCTCATGGGTACGCAGCTTGCCAACAAGAAAGTCGTACACCCCGGCCAGCACCTGTACCTGAATCTGCGGATAGCGCTGGCGCATCTGCGCGATCACCGGCGCCAGCATGTAGCCCGCCGCCGTCGGCAAGGCGCCAACCCGCAACACCTGGGGCGCCTGGGGACGCACCTGGCCCTCGTCCAGGGCCATGCGGAAACTGGCCATGGCCTGCGCCGCATGCTTGTGAAAAGCCTCGCCGGCCGCGGTCAACTGCACGCCCTTGCGCCCGCGTACCAGCAACTGCGAGCCCAGTTCCTGCTCCAGTTCCTTGATGCTCTTGGACACCGCCGACAGGGTGATATGCAGCAAACGCGAGGCCGTGGCCAGGCTGCCGGAGCTGACCACGGCGAGGAAAACGCGGAAGTGACGCAGGTTGATGGTGGAGAGATTCACCGGCAGGTCCCTTGAGTTAATCAACCTGCAAGTTAACCAATGCACGATTTTATATCAATTTAATCAACCTCTAACTTCATCTAGCATCCTTTCCATCGCTTCCACGGACACCATTGCCATGACTCAAGCCCGCCCCCGCCTGGGCGTTTCCAGTGCCTCGCTGCCCAGCCTCGCCCCCGAAGCGCTGGTGGACGAGCTTGCCCGCCTGGGTTACCAGGGCGTCGAATGGCGCGTCGCCGCCATCGACGGCCTGGACGCCAGCCGCGCCTGGGATGCGCGCAGCAACAACCGCTGCACCCTGCCACCGTGCGAACAGGCCATCACCCGTATCCAGCAGCGCTGCCAGGCCAACGGCTTGCAGATCTTCGGCCTCAGCCCGTACCTGACAGTGGGCGACCTCGACCCGGCCCTGCGCCTGATCGACCTCGCTGCCCTGGCCGGCAATGCCCGCCTGCGCCTGTGGGCACCGGCCTACGACCGCGAAGGCTATGCCGCCACCAGCAGCCGCATGCGCCACTTTCTCGACCAGTTGCTACCCCGCGCCGAAGCCGCCGGCGTGCGCCTGGCCCTGGAAGTGCACCAGCGCACCATCTGCTCCAGCCCATCCCTGGCCATGCGCATCGCCGAGCATTACCCGGCGCAACACCTGGGCATCATCTACGACCTCGGCAACCTGGCCATCGAAGGCCGCGAGGACGTGGGCCTGTCCCTCGACCTGATGGGCGAGCACCTGGCCCATGTGCAGGTGAAGAATGTGGCCTGGGTGGCCCAGGCCGATCACCAGTGCTGGCGCTGGGAATGGTGCCCGCCAGACCAGGGCGTGCTGCCCCTGCGCGAAATGCTGCAGACCCTGGCCGAACGCGGCTTCGTCGACTGGCTGTCGGTGGAGGACTTCGACAGCACCTGGCCCGATGCCCACAAGCTGCTGCGCAACCGCGAGCTGATGCAGCGCTATCTCGACCTGGACGCCCCGGTCGCCCCTGTTTCCACCCCCGAGGTATTCTGCCCATGAACCTGCCCCACACCCCGCGCCGCGTCGCCCTGGTCACCGGCGCCGCCGGCGAGCTGGGCCGCGCCATCTGCCAGCGCCTGT
Source organism: Pseudomonas sp. Con_6 (assembly GCF_059379395.1). Taxonomy (NCBI): domain Bacteria; kingdom Pseudomonadati; phylum Pseudomonadota; class Gammaproteobacteria; order Pseudomonadales; family Pseudomonadaceae; genus Pseudomonas; species Pseudomonas sp. Con_6. Next base: position 4,191,737 of record NZ_CM182011.1, read on the forward strand.
GCCAGGACGGCCTGCATGTCATCGCCGCAGACATCGATCTGGACGCCGCCCAGACCCTGGTCGACAACCTGCCGCTGGCCGAAGAACAACGCGCCCTCGCCGTTCACGCCGACCTGGGCGATGCCGCGTCGATCGCTGCCCTGGTGGCGCTGGGCGGCAGCACCTTCGGTCGCCTCGATGTAGTGGTGAACAACGCCGCGGTCAATCATCGCGGCTCGATCTACGATTTCGATCCGGTGAAATGGGACCACATGATGGCCGTCAACCTGCGCGGTCCCGCCCTGCTCTGCCAGCAGGTCGCGCCGTACTGGAAAGCCCGGGGCAGCGGCCGGGTGATCAATATCGTCTCGCGCTGCTGGGTCGCCGGCGGACCGCCCGCCTACGTCGCCTGCAAGGCCGGGCTGGTGGGGCTGACCCGCTCCATGGCCCGGGAATTGGCGCCGCACAATGTCACCGTCAATGCCATCGCCCCGGGCCTGCTGCCTTCGGCCTTCACCCTCGACGGACGCGATGCCGAGAGCTTCGAACACATGGCCGCCGGCTCCATCGCCAATACACCGCTCAAACGCCTGGCGACCCCGGAAGACATCGCCGGGACCACGGCCTTCCTGGCCTCGCCGGATGCCGCCTTCATCACTGCCGAAGTCGTCCATGTCTGCGGCGGCAGCCAGTTGGCGCCCTTCGGCAACTGAACACGCCTTACCCGACCATCACAACTACAAGAAAGGTTGCATATGAACACTCCCCATCCCGATAACCGGCGCATGGCGCGCCGGGCTGCGTTCGGCAGCTTCCTCGGCAGCGTCGTCGAGTACTACGACTTCTTCATCTACGGATCGGCTGCGGCGCTGGTGTTCAGTACGCTGTTCTTCCCCTCCAGCGACCACATGGCCGGCACCCTGGCGGCGCTGGCCACCTTTGGCGTCGGCTATATCGCCCGGCCCATCGGTGCGCTGGTCTGCGGCCATCTCGGCGACCGTATCGGGCGCAAGCAGGTGCTGATGATGACCCTGCTGCTGATGGGCCTGGCCACCTTCACCATCGGCCTGCTGCCCACCTACGCCAGCATCGGCGCCTGGGCCCCGGCGCTGCTGGTGTTCTGCCGCCTGCTGCAAGGATTTTCCGCCGGTGGCGAACAGGTCGGCGCCAGCCTGCTGACCATGGAACACGCCCCCGGCAAGAGCAAGACGTTCTATACCAGTTGGCTGATCAACGGCGCCTCCATGGGCTCGATCCTCGCCACCTCGGTGTTTATCCCTCTGTCCATGCTCAGCCAGGAACAGTTGCTGGCCTGGGGCTGGCGGATTCCCTTCCTGCTCAGCGCGGTGATGGTGGTGATTACCTGGCTGATCCGCCGTGGCGTCGAAGAAAGCCCGGAGTTCAAGGACAGCAAGCCGACGCCGCAACGCCTGCCGGTGGCCGAGCTGTTCAGCAAGGAGCACCGCGCGTTTTTCACGGTGTTCAGTTGTGCACTGATCTGCGCGGTGTCGTCGCTGGTGATGATCTTCGGCCTGTCCTGGGCCACCAATAACCAGCAGGTGGACCGGCCGTCGATGCTCAGCGCCATCGCCGCCAGCCAGGTCGTCGCGCTGATCTGCCAGCCGCTGTTCGGCCTGCTGGCCGACCGCATCGGCCGCAAGCGCATCTTCGCCATCGGTTCTCTGGCCTGCTGCGCCGGGGTGTTTCTGTTCCTCTGGTCGATCAGCACCGCCAATCTCGGCCTGATCCTGTTCAGCACCGTGTTGCTCAAGGGTGTGCTGTACAGCGCGCCGAACGCCTTGTGGCCCTCGTTCTACGCCGAGATGTTCAGCATTCGCGTGCGCTACACCGGGGTCGGCCTGGCCACCCAGTTGAGCTTCATCATCTCCGGTTTCTCGCCGAGCCTGTGCTATGCGCTGATGAGCGATGGCAACGACTGGGTGCCGGTGGCGTGCTTTATCGGCGGGCTGTCGTTGCTTGCGGCGATCGCGGCCTTGCTGTCGCGGCCGGCAGGGGTCGAGGAACCGGTATTGCAGGCGCGACACGTTTGATTCCCTCTTGGCCCTGCTGCAGTTCAATCCGGCCTGACGGCACAACCCAGCTCCTACGGGTTGAAATGAGATTCGATATCAACTAGAGTTTTGTTACTTTATATCGTATCAACTGGAGACCCCGATGAAACCCGGCATCCACCCCGCCTACCGCCCCGTCCTGTTCCACGACACCAGCGCCAACGCCTTCTGGCTGATCGGCTCCACCGTCGACACCGACAAGACCTACGTCCACAGCGACGGCAACACCTACCCCTACGTCACCCTCGACGTGTCCAGCGCCTCCCACCCGGTCTACACCGGCCAGGAGCGCAAGGCCAAGAGCGAAGGCCGTGTGGCCGGCTTCAACAAACGCTTCGCCGGTTTCGCCACCAAATGAAAAACGCCGCTTTCCGGTCTCCCGGAAAGCGGCGTTTCTCTTCAAGCTCGACGCAGCTTAAACGGCCAGGGCACGCTCACGCAGTTCGATATTGAGGATGCGATCGTTCTCGCTGTAGTCCACCGGCACGTCGATCACGTGTACGCCCGGGGTCTTGATGCAGTGCTCCAGCAGCGGCAGCAGGCCTTCGGCACTTTCCACGCGGTGGCCGTTGGCACCATAGGCTTCGGCGTATTTGACGAAGTCCGGGTTGCCGTAGTCCAGGCCGAAATCAGTGAAGCCCATGTTCGCCTGCTTCCAGCGGATCATGCCGTAGCCATCGTCACGCAGGATCACCACGGTGACATGCATGTTCAGACGGACTGCGGTTTCCAGCTCCTGGCTGTTCATCATGAAGCCGCCATCGCCGCACACGGCAATCACCGGACGGTCCGGGTACACCAGGTGCGAAGCCATGGCCGACGGCAGGCCAGCGCCCATGGTCGCCAAGGCGTTGTCCAGCAGTACGGTGTTGGGCTTGTGCGCCTTGTAGTTGCGCGCGAACCAGATCTTGTAGATACCGTTGTCCAGGGCAACGATGCCCTCGGATGGCAGGGCACGGCGGATATCGGCGACCAGGCGTTGCGGGTACACCGGGAAGCGGTTGTCGTCCTTGCCCTCGGCGATCTGCGCTTCGTTGGCCTCGCGAATGGCCATCAGGCGGGTGAAGTCCCAGTGCGACACGTCGCCCAGGCCTTCGCCGATCTGCCACACGGCGTTGGCGATGTCGCCGATCACTTCGATCTGCGGGAAGTACACGGCATCGACTTCGGCAGAGCGGAAGTTGATGTGGATGACCTCGGTGCCGCCACGGACCATGAAGAACGGCGGCTTCTCGATCACGTCGTGACCGATGTTGATGATCAGGTCGGCAGCCTCGACCGCACGGTGGACGAAGTCACCGGAGGACAGCGCGGCGTTGCCGAGGAAGCGCGGGTTGCGCTCGTCGACCACGCCCTTGCCCAGCTGGGTGGTGACGAACGGGATGCCGGTCTTCTCGATCAGTTGTTCGAGGACCTTGGCGGTCATCTTGCGGTTGGCGCCAGCGCCGATCACCAGGATCGGGCTGCGGGCGGTGCGCAGCTTGTCGATGGCGGCGTCGATCGCCACGTGCTCGGCCAACGGACGACGGTGCAGGCTTGGCGGGATCGGCAGGACATCGGTCTGCTCGGCAGCGATGTCTTCCGGCAGCTCCAGGTGCACGGCGCCCGGCTTCTCTTCCTCGGCGAGACGGAAGGCCTCACGCATGCGCGACGGGATGTTGTCGGCGGAAGCGAACTGGTGGGTGTACTTGGTGATGGGGTCCATCATTGCGCACACGTCGATGATCTGGAAGCGACCCTGCTTGGACTTCTTGATCGGCTTCTGGCCGGTGATCATCAGCATCGGCATGCCGCCGAGGTAGGCGTAGGCGCCGGCGGTGACCAGGTTGGTCGCGCCCGGGCCGAGGGTCGACAGGCTGACGCCGGTCTTGCCGGTGAGGCGGCCATAGGTGGCGGCCATGAAGCCGGCGGACTGTTCGTGGCGGGTCAGTACCAGCTTGATCTTCGACTTGCGCAGGGATTCCAGCAGGTCGAGGTTTTCCTCGCCGGGAATGCCGAACACATACTCGACACCTTCGTTTTCCAGGCATTGCACAACGACATCGGCGGCCTTGGCCATCTTGCTTGCTACCTCAAATGGGATTGCACGGGTTTGAGTGTCGACCGCTCAGCGCTTGGCACTGACATCGGTCTGCCCGGTCGCCAGCAAAGCGGCCCGGACGAAGTCTTGACGCAAGCAACGTTCGATAAAGTCACTTACAAAGACGGCGGCATTGTTACATCTTTTTGGCACTGCCATGGCTTGACGTATTGAAGTAAATGCACCTTCCAGCACCCGATAGCGACAATCGGCCGCAGCGATCTTCTCCAGCGGCTGGCGCACGCCGGCCGCGGCGTCGAGGTTTTCGGCGATGAACAGGTCCACGGCGCCCGCCGAGGTGCCGGCACGCTCCAGCGTGGCGTGCTGCAGGGTGCGGCTGAGGAACAGGTCATAGGCGGCGCCCTCGCCCACGGCCAGGCGCAGGCCGGGCTGGTCGAGCTGTTCCACCTGCTGGAACGGGGCGTCCTGGCGCACCAGGTAGGTGCCTTCGATCAGCACGTAGGGGGCGCTGAAGTGGATCTGTGCTTCGCGCACCGGTTCGATGGCGAGGAAGGCGACGGTCCAGGCGTTGTCTTCAAGGGCGGCGAAGACCTTGCCGGCGGCGTCGTAGGTGCGCATTTCCAGGGGGACGCCCAATTCTTCCGCCAGGGCCTTGGCCAAGGCCACGGAGACGCCCTGGGGCTCGCCGTCGGCGCCACGCTGGGCGAGGACCGGGTTGCCGAGATTGATGGCGACGCGCAGGACGCCGTCGGGGGCGAGGTCCTGGAGGATGGCGGGGGTTACCAGGGTCATGTTGGGCTCCAGCAATGTGGGTGATCTCTCGGGCCTCATCGCGGGCAACGCCCGCTCCCACAATGTCCGCGGCGACACAGATCCCTGTGGGAGCGGGCATTGCCCGCGATAGGGCCCTGAAGGCTTACCAGATCGGCAAGGTATAGGAAACGATCAGGCGATTCTCGTCGGCACCCCGGGCAAAGCTCGACCGATAGGCCGCATTGCGCCACTTGATTCCGACATTCTTCAGCACCCCGTCCTGGAACACATACCCCACATCGGTATTGCGCTCCCATTCCCGGCCGGTGCTGGCCGAGGTGGCCGCGTCGGCGTGGTCGCCCTTGACGTAGCGGCTCATGAAGGTCAGGCCCGGCACGCCCACGGCGCTGAAATCATAGTCATAACGCACCTGCCAGGAGCGCTCCCCCGGCTCGGCGAAGTCGTTGATCTGGATGTAGTTGGCCAGGTACGGGTCGGTGCCGTTGACGAACGGCATCGAGGTGTCACCGGTCATCTTCTGCAAGCCGACGCCGAAAGCATGCCCGCCCAGGCTGTAGGTGAACATCCCGCTCAGCGCACCGCTGTCGATCCGTCCACCACGGGCCGCGCCGCTGTCGTCGCTGAGCATGTAGCGCAGGTCGCTCTTCAGCTTGCCGGGGCCGACGGCCAGGGTGTGCGTCAGGCCGAGGAAGTGCTGGCTGTAGATCTCTTCCAGCTCGGCATACTGGTAGCTGAGCACCATCTGCTTGCCAAGGGCGTAGTCGGCACCGCCGATCAGCAGCGCATCGCCATCGGCGGCGGCGCGGAAGCGGCGGTTCTTGTTGTTCAGGGTCAGGCCGATGGCGTCTGTGGAGTCGCGGTCGGTCATGCGCTCGAAGCGGGCGCCGGTGAGGGTCAGGCCGGTGATGTCCTTGACCGTCAGCAGACCGCCGTCGAAGGTCTGCGGGAGGATCCGCCCGGTGTTGGCCTGCAGGGTCGGCAGCTTGGGGATCAGGGTGCCGTATTTCAGCTCACTGTCACCGACTCGCACCCTGGCGGTGAGGCCGACCCGGCCGAACTCGTCGGCGGCGCGACCGTCGCCATGGGTCGGCAGCAGGCCGCTGCCGGTGCGGTCCGGGCTGGAGTCCAGCTTGAGGCCCAGCATGCCCATGGCGTCCAGGCCGAAACCGACGGTTCCGGCGGTGTAGCCGGAGCGCAAGTCGAGGATGAAGCCCTGGGCCCATTCCTCGCGCTTGTTCTGCCCGGCGCCGTCGCGGAAATCGCGGTTGAAGTAGTAGTTCGAGGTCTGCAGGCTGGCCTTGCTGTCCTCGATGAAGCCAGCGGCGCTGGCCAGGCAGGGGGTCAGGGTGACGAGGGTGGTGATGATCTTCTTGTTGTTGTGCATCGGGGTGGTCCGTTTTTTATAGGTATGGGGGCGCCATGGCCCTCAGGATCGGGGGCCAGGCAGGAAGACTCGATTGAATGGTTTGGGGCCTGCTTTGCGGTCCCCTGCGATCAATGGGCCGAAACGGCAGCCGGCTGACCCGGTTCGTTGTTGCTCACCCGCATCAGTGCCGTCATCAGGAACGCCACCGCCAGCAACCCGCTGAGGAACAGCAACCCGGTCGCCGCGCTCTGGCTGTTGCCCTTGACCACGCCGATCATCGACGGCCCGACAAAGCCACCCAGGTTGCCGATGGAGTTGATCACGGCGATGGACACCGCCGCCGTGGTGCGGTCGAGGAACAGGGTCGGCAGCGCCCAGAACGGCGACTTGAAGCTGTACAACCCGGACAGCGCGATGCAGATCATCGCCATCGACAGCACCGGGCTGCCCAGCATCCCCGCCCCCACCAGGCCCAATGCGGCCACCAGCAGCGGCACCGCCGAGTGCAGCTTGCGCTCGTTGCGCCGGTCGGAACTGCGCGACCAGATCACCATGGCCACGGTGGCGACGATGTAGGGCAGCATGGCGATCAGGCCGATCTCGGTGTGGCTCAGGCTGCTGGAGAAGCCCTTGATGATCTGCGGCATCCAGTAGCCGACACCAAGGCTGCCGCATTGGTAGACAAAGTAGATAAATGCCAGGTACAGCACCTTGGGGTTGGTCATGGTCTTGAACACGCCCAGGCTCTTGACGTTCTTGCGGCCCTGGCGATCGCGCTCCAGTTCGGCGAGCAGCCATTCCTTCTCTTCCGGCTTCAGCCACCTGGCCTGCTCCGGCTTGTCGGTGAGGAAGAAGTAGCAGGCGATGCCCAGCAGCACGGCGGGAATGCCTTCGAGGAACAGCATCCAGCGCCAGCCGCTCCAGTCGAACCACTTGACGTTGTCCATGATCCAGGTGGAAAGCGGCGCGCCGATGATGTAGCTGACCGGGATCGCCGCGGTGAATAGCGCCACGGTGGTCGCCAGCTCTTTGGAACGGAACCAGTAGGTCAGGTAGACGATGATCCCCGGGAAGAACCCGGCCTCGGCCACGCCCAGCAGGAAGCGCAGCACATAGAGCTGGTTGGCGGTCTGGGCGAAGGCGGTGCCGGCGGCAATCAGCCCCCAGGTCACCAGGATCCGGGCGATCCACACCCGCGCGCCGTACTTGTTGAGCATCACGTTGCTCGGCACTTCGAAGAGGAAGTAGCCGATGAAGAAGATCCCGGAGATAAAGCCGAAGGCCTCGCTGCTCAGGGCCAGTTCCTTGTTCATCTCCAGCGCGGCGTAGCCGATGTTGGCGCGGTCCAGGTAGGACACGATGTAGAGCAGGAAAACGAAGGGAATGATCCGCCAGGTGATCTTGCGGACTATCGCGTGTTCATCGAGCGTATTGTTCTTGTTCATGGCGACCTCGTAGGCAGCAAGCTTGCGCCTGTGCCGTGGATTTTTATAGTGACCGGGCCGAGACCCGGGTGTATCAGGCGGAAAAGACCATGCACACCGGACTGCCGGTGCCCACGGAGAAACCGGTATCGCTCAGGCCGCCGGAGGCAGGGTCCACGGCCAGGGCGACGATGGAATCGCTGTCCTCGTTGAGGACGAAAAGGAAACGCTGGTTGGGCGTCAGGGCGAAGAAGCGCGGGGTACGCCCGCCGCTCGGGGCGAACTGCACCGGACTGAGCAGGCCGGTCCCGGTGTCGATGGCGAACACCGCGATGCTGTCGCTGCCACGGTTGGAGGCGTAGAGGAAACGCCCGTCGGCGCTGACCTCCAGTTGCGCCGCGCGGCTGTTGCCGGTGTAGACCGACGGCAGCGAGGGCAGGACACGCAGTGGTTCCAGCGCGCCACTCGCCGCATCGAAGCGATAGCTGGTGACGCTGGAATCCAGTTCGTTGAGGGCGAAGACCAGCGGCGCTCGCGGATGCACGGCTACCTGCCGGGGACCTGCGCCTTCGCGGCTGGGCACGAAGGCTTGCTCGGTCGGGACCAGGCGGCCGTTATCGAAGCGGAACACGAAGATCCGGTCCAGGCCCTTGTCCGGCACCAGGACGAACTGGCCGCTGGCGTTGAACAGGTTGTAGTGCGGTTTGGCGAATGGCTGCTCGACCCGGTGCGGACCGGTCGGGCCATGCAGGGCCACCAGTTGTACCAGCGCACTCAGGGCGCCGTTGCTGTCGACTTCGAGCACCGCCAGGGTGCCGCTGATGTGGTTGGACACCACCAGGAAGCGCTCGCTGGGGTCGAGGGCCAGGTGCACCGGGTTCTTGCCCTCGCAGCTCTGGCGGTTGAGGAAGCTCAGGCGGCCAGTGCCCTGGTCGACGCAAAAGGCACTGACTTCGCTACGATCGCCGTGCACCGCATAGAGGCGGTCGCCGCGGCGGTTGAGGACGAGGAACGACGGGTTGACCAGGTCCTCGACCAGTTGCACCAGGCTCAGGCGGCCGTGGTCCTGGTCGACGGCGAAGACGCTGATGCCATCGCCGCGGGCGTTGCGTTCACGGGTGGTGCGGGAGCCGACGTAGGCGTACATGGGGTGTCTCCGAAATCGTTGTTGTTCTTCAGGGCCTCATCGCGGGCAACGCCCGCTCCCACAAAGGCCGCGGTGCATACAGGTCCTGTGGGAGCGGGCGTTGCCCGCGACAGGGGCGACTCAGGACTTGGTCCTGGCCACCACCTTGCGGATCACATAGGGCAAAACCCCGCCATTGCGCAGGTAGCGGATCTCCTGCAAGGAATCGATCCTCACCCCCAGTCCGACCTCCTGGCGTTCCCCAGAAGCCCGGCGAATCACGAGGGTCACCGGGTTGTCGCCGACCTGCAGGTCATCCAGCCCGAGGAAATCCACTTGCTCGCTACCGTCCAGCCGCAGGTCATCCACGCCCTGCCCCTCGCGGAACTGCAACGGAATCACCCCCATGCCGATCAGGTTGCTGCGGTGAATCCGCTCGATGCTGCGCGCCACCACCGCCCTGACCCCGAGCAGCGCCTGGGCCTTGGCCGCCCAGTCGCGACTGGAACCGGCGCCATAGTTGATCCCGGCGAACACCACCAGCGGCGTGCCTGCGGCGGCGTAGCTTTTCGCCGCCTCGTACAGCGGCAGGCACTGCTGCCGGTCAGCGGTCCAGGCCCAGGCGCCCTGCCCCGGCTGCTCGTCGCCCAGCAGGCGGTTCTTCACCGACTTGTTGGTGAAGGCGCCGCGCAACATGACCTCGTGGTTGCTGCGCCGGGTCGAATACTGGTTGAGGTCCTGCGGGTCTTCGCCGCGCTCCAGCAGCCACTGCCCGGCCAGGCTCGACGCGGGAATGGCCCCGGCCGGCGAGATATGGTCAGTAGTGACGTTATCGCCCAGCACCATCAGCGCCCGCGCACCAGCAATGGCCAGGCTGGCCTTGGCTTCGGCCTGGATATCAGCGAGGTATTGCGGCCGACGCAGGTAGGTCGATTGCGGGCTCCAGGGGAACTGCACGCTGCCCTCGGCGGACAGCGCCTGCCAGTGATGGGTGCCGTCCCAGACGGTGGCCAGGCGCTGCTGGAAGAACTCCGGGCGCACCACCTCGGCCACCTGCGCGGCGACCACCTCGTCGTCCGGCATAAGGTCGTGCAGGTACACCGCCTTGCCACTGGCGTCCACGCCCAGCGGGTCGCGGGTCAGATCGATATCGATGCGCCCGGCGATGGCATAGGCCACGCACAGCGCTGGCGAGGCCAGGTAGCCGGCCGGCACCTTCGGATTGACCCGGCCTTCGAAGTTACGGTTGCCGGACAGCACCACCACGCCCTTGAGGCCCTGGTCGGCGAAGTCCTCGACATGCGCTTCGAGCTTGCCGGAGTTGCCGATGCAGGTCATGCAGCCAAAGCCGGCGAGGTCGAAGCCCAGGGCGGCGAAATCCTCCAACAGCCCGGCCTCGGCCAGGTAGTCGGCGACTACCCGCGAGCCGGGAGACAGCGACGTCTTCACCCAAGGCTTGCGTTGCAGGCCCAGTTGGCGGGCGCGGCGGGCCAGCAGGCCGGCCTGGATCATCAGCGACGGGTTGGCGGTGTTGGTGCAGCTGGTGATCGCCGACATCACCACCGCGCCATGGCCGATGGCCTCGCCGAACGACGGCTCGAAGAAGGTCGGCCCAGCAGGGCCGGCGATCAGTCCCTCGCCGCCCAGCACTTCGTCGCGGAACGAGGCGCTGGCAGCAGACAGCGGCTGGCGCTGGTGCGGCTGGTGCGGGCCGGCGACGCTGGGTTCGAGGCTGGCCAGGTCCAGTTCGATCAGTTCGTCGAACTGCGGCTCAGGCAGGTGGTTACGGCGCCATAGGGGCTGGGCCGTCATATAGGCACTGACCTGGCGGCGCAGTTCGGCGGGACGACCGCTGAGTTCCAGGTAGCTCAGGGTTTCATCGTCGAACGGGAAGAACACCACGGTGGCGCCGTACTCCGGCGCCATGTTTGACACTGTCCCCCGCGCTGCCCAGCCCAGGGTCGACAGACCGGGCCCGGTGAACTCGACGAACTTGCCGACCACCGAACGCCGGCGCAGGATCTGGGCCACATGCAGGGCCAGGTCGGTGGCGGTGACGCCCGGGCGCAAGGCATTGCTCAGGCGGATGCCGATGACCTCGGGGAAGCTGATCGGCACCGGCTCGCCAACCATCGCCGCCTGCCCTTCAAGGCCGCCGACGCCCCAGCCGAGCACGCCGATGGCGTTGATCATCGGGGTGTGGCTGTCCGTGGCGACCATGTCGTCCGGGTGCAACAGGCGCTGACCGTCGCTGGTGCGGCTTTCCCAGACCACCCTGGCCAGGGCTTCCATGTTCATCTGATGAATGATCCCGGTACCCGGCGGGATCACGCCGAAGTTGTCCAGGCTCTTCTGCGCCCACTTGATGAAGCGGTAGCGCTCGCTGTTGCGGCGAAAATCGATGTCCAGGTTGGCCTCGACCGCGTCGGCCTCGGCATAGCGCTCGACGATCACCGAGTGGTCGATGGTCAGCACCGCCGGGATCAGCGGGTTCATCGCCTGCGGATCGCCGCCCAGCTCGGCGACCACGTCGCGCATGCCGGCGAAGTCGGCCAGGGCCGGCAGGCAGGTGGTGTCATGGAACATCAGGCGGTTGGGCTGGAACGGCACCTCGCAGGCCGGGCCCTCGCCGATGGCCCGCAGCAGCACCGATGGCAGCGCCTGCGGCGAGCAGCGCGCGACGTTCTCCAGGAGGATGCGGATCGAGTACGGCAGGCGTGCCAGAGCCTCGGCGCCCAGCAGCTTGTGCAGGTCGACGTAGGCAAAGGTCTGCTGGTCGATCACCAGGGAGGAAAGAAGGTCGCGGGCTGTCTCGGTCATCTCGTCGCTCGGCTTTTCTAGTTGTTGGCGGGACCGGGCAGAGGCCGGGCACCGTCGATGGGGCCGATACTAGGAGCTGGGCGCAGGGATGAAAATTGATCAATCGCCACGGGAGCGTTCTCCAAACGAGAACGCTGGAGAGGGTCAGGCGCTGGTGAGGTGGTCGATGAAAGTCCGCAGGGTTGGCGAGGCCGCATCGTATTTGCGGAACGCCAGCAGCAGGGACCGCTTGGCCCACGGCTCGGCCAGGCTTACCGCCTTCAGGCCATGGCTGCGCTGGTACTGGTTGACCACGCTGCGCGGCAGCACCGCCACGCCGAGGCCATTGGAGACCAGGCGGCACATGCAGTCGAAACTGCTGATACGGATACGCAAGCGCAAGGGTACGCCGAGCGCCTCCGCCTCGCGGGTGAGCAGGTTGTACACCGAGCTTTCCAGGTGCGGGCCGACGAATTCGTGGTCCAGGGCATCGCGAAACGGTATCGACCTGCGCTGCGCCAGGGCATGCCCGGCGGGCACCACCAACACCAGTTCATCGTCACGGTAAGGCAGGGTCTCCAGGCCCTGGGCGGCCGTCTGTGCGGCGATGATGCCAAGGTCGGCACGACCATCGGCCACCGCCCGCACCACCGCCGAACCGACCCGTTCCTCGATGTCGAAGCGGATCTGCGGATAGCGCTCGGCAAATGCCGCCACGTCCTGGGGCAGGAACTGCGACAGCGCCGAAGTGATGGCGTGGATGCGCACATGCCCTTTCACGCCGCTGGCGTAGTCGGCCAGCTCGGTGTCGAGTTGGGCCAGGGTCTGCTTGAGCTGACGAGCGTAGAACAGCAGGGACTGTCCCGCCGGGGTCAGCTCGACGCCACGGGCGTTGCGGATCAGCAACGGCGAGCCAATCTGCGCTTCCAGCTCGCTGATCCGCTTGCTGATCGCCGACACCGCCAGGTGCTTGATCCGCGCCGCGCGGGTGAGGTTGCGCTCCTGGGCGACGGTGATGAACAGGTCGAGGCTGGTGAGGTCGTAGCGCATCGATGGGCTCCTCAAGCGGCCAGCAGTTTCAGGGCCCGGCGGGTCACCCGCTCGATATAGGCCGGATCGCCATGGATACGCGCCAGGAGGATCGCCCCCTCGTAGTCGGCCACCAGTTGCTGGCCCAGCTCTTCAGCTTCCTCCAGCGTCGCGAACAGCCGCGTGCAGGCCGCCGCCCAGTCGGCGAAGAAAGACCGGATCGGCGCCATCAGTTCCGGCTTGCCGTAGCTGGCGTCCACCGCCACCACGCCCATCAGGCAGCCGATGGCATCGTCCTGGAACAGGCGCAGGGCCTTGCGCCCCATCTTCGCCAGGCGCTCGGCCGGCTCCAGACGCTCGTCCGCGGCGATGCTGAACAGATGCCGGGCAAGGCCCTGGTGGGTCCAGTCCAGGACATCGCGCAGCAGCGATTCCTTGTTCGGATAGTGGTGATAGAACGACGCCTTGGTCAGGCCGCAGGCGCTCGCCAGGGTGTCCATGGTGGTGCCGTGGTAACCCAGGCGCTTGAAGGTGATGGCGCACTGGTTGAGCAAATCGTCGCGGGAAATCTTCGGCGGGCGCATGGCTGAACCGGTCTCTCGATCAAGGCCGGTGATTCTAGGGTATAAGCGTGCCCCGCTCAATTTGACGGTTACCAACCGTTTGTTTAGTTTCAATGCGCAAACCAAACAAACGGTAAGTAACTCATCACTGCAGGAGAGCAAGGAATGACACAAGCCAACAGTGGCGCAGGACGGGTCACCCGCGAACAACGTGGCCAGTTACTGCTGATCGGCCTGGACCGGGCCGGCAAGCGCAATGCCTTCGACAGCGCACTGCTCGCAGACCTGTCGCTGGCCCTCGGCGAGTACGAAGGCAATGACCAACTGCGTTGCGCAGTGCTGTTCGCCCACGGTGCGCATTTCACGGCGGGCCTGGACCTGATGGAACTGGCGCCGAAACTGGCCGGAGGAAGCTTCGCCTACCCGGCCGCCGGCATCGACCCATGGGGCGTCAGCGGCAAGCGCCGGACCAAGCCGGTGGTGGTCGCGGTCAACGGCACCTGCTGGACTGCCGGCATCGAGTTGATGCTCAACGCCGATATCGTCGTCGCCGAAAGCGATGCGCGCTTCGCTCACCTGGAGGTGCTGCGCGGCATCGCCCCTCTGGGCGGCTCCAGCGTGCGCTTCCCCCGCGCGGCAGGCTGGAACGCGGCGATGCGCTACCTGCTTACCGGCGACGAGTTCGATGCAACCCAGGCATTGCACATGCGTCTGGTGACCGAGGTGGTCGAGCCGGGACAGGGGCTGGAGCGGGCCATCGCGCTCGCCGACAAGGTTGCCCGTGCCGCGCCGCTGGGCGTGCAGGCGACCCTGGAGTCGGCCTTCGCCGCGCAAGACCAGGGCGATAGTGCGGCCCTGGCGTTGCTCGACGAACAGATGCTCAGGCTGATCCGCAGCCAGGATGCGCGGGAGGGGGTAATGGCGATGATGCAGAAGCGCGAGGCAGTGTTCAACGGGCGCTGAACGCCCCAGACAAGACTCGAACATCCACTACGAATGGAATGGAAAACAGTGCAGATCCCCCTGACCACCTGCGACGGCTATCCCCTCGTTGCCACCCGCTACGACGCCTGCGGCACGCCGCGCGGCAATCTGCTGGTGGCTGGCGCCACCGGCGTCCAGCAGCGCTTCTACCGGCGCTTCGCCGAGCATGCCGCACGCCAGGGCCTGAACGTGCTGACCCTCGACTATCGCGGTGTCGGCCAGTCGCGCCCGGCCTCACTGAAGGGCTTCGAGATGTCCTACCTGGACTGGGCCCGCCAGGACCTCGCCGCCGCCGTCGACCTGCTGGCCACGGACCACCTGCCTCTGTACTGGGTCGGTCACTCCTTCGGTGGCCACGCCATCGGCCTGCTTCCCGAGCCCTCGGCCATCACCGCCTGCTACAGCTTCGGCAGCGGTGCCGGCTGGGCCGGCTGGATGCCGCCGGGCGAAGCGCTCAAGGTACGCCTGCTATGGAGCTGCGTCCTGCCAGCGATCGTCGCCGCCAAGGGCTACATGGCCTGGAGCGTGCTGGGGATGGGCGACGACCTGCCGCTGGGGGTGTATCGCGACTGGAAGCGTTGGTGCCGCTACCCGCACTACTACTTCGATGACCCGGACATGCAGCACCTGCATGAGGCCTACGCCAGGGTGCGCATGCCCTGCGTCTTCGCCACGGCGCTGGACGATCCCTGGGCCCCGCCCCGTTCGCGGGATGCCTTCGTCAAGGCCTACCGCAATGCCCCGCTGATCCTGCGTGACCTGCGTCCGGCGACAGGACGCGGGCTGGGGCACATGGGCTATTTCCGCGAAGGCGCCGAGCCGCTGTGGGACGACGCGCTGGGCTGGCTGCTGGGCCAGGGCTAGCGACGGTTCACCCGGCGAACACGATCCCCGAGCGCGCCGCCGCATTGCGGATATGTTCCTGCATGGCCTTCTGCGCCGCCGCGGGCGAATGCCGGCCCAGGGCGCGGAGGATCTTGCGGTGTTCCTGCCAGGTTTCCATCGCCCGCTCGGGGCGAATGAACGGCAGTTTCTGGCTTTCGATGAAGATCGCCTCGCTGGCCGTCACCACGTGCAGCATCGCCCGGTTGCCAGCGGCTTCGAGCAGGCGCCGGTGGAAGGCGAAGTCCAGCCGCGCCGCCGCCTCGAAGTTGCCCGCGCGCAACTCCACCCGCATGGCCTCGACATTCGCCGCAAGATCGTCGAGATCGTCGGCGGTCAGCGCACTGGCGGCCTGGCCGGCGGCGAAGCCTTCCAGCACGTAGCGCAACTGGAAAGTATCCGCCGCACCGATCTGCGCGGCGAACGGCCAGCTGAACCACGACGACTCCCCTGCTGCCTCTACCTTGGCGGACTGGACGAACACGCCCTTGCCCGGCTGCACGGTGATCACCCCCAGCGCACTGAGCGAGGACAACGCCTCGCGCAACGAAGCGCGGCTGACACCGAGGCGCTCGGCCAGGTCGCGCTGCGATGGCAAGGCATCGCCCGCCTGGTAGCCGCCCTCGCGGATCAGTCGCTGGATGGCCTGCTGGGCCTGTTCGGGGACGGCACTTCGGGTAGGGGCGTCGAGCATGTGTTCAGACCGGTCGGAACGAAGGATTCGCTGTTTTACGTCCTTTTCCGTACCTCGCGCAAGTGCGGCCCCAAACTGGCGCAAGCCCCGCAAACACTGCCTTTTTTCGGCGCAGACGCGGCAATCGTGACGGATATGAGCACGCCAACTGTTCAGACCAGTAATACCGCTCAAACACGGGGATAGCCCTCGTTTTTCAGGATATTTCCGCTTGTGGCACGCCCGCTGCAATGGCCCTTGGCATCCGCTTCAGCCCATCGATCCGCCATGAGGTCACCACCATGCGTAAACTGCGTACCCTTCTGCTGGCCGCCCTCCTCTGCGGCAGCACCCTCACCGCCCAGGCCGACGTGCTCGGCGACATCAGCCAGCGTGGCGTGCTCAAGGTCGCCGTACCCCAGGACTTCCCGCCCTTCGGTTCGGTCGGCCCGGACCTCAAGCCCCGCGGCCTGGACATCGACACCGCGCAACTGCTCGCCGACAAGCTCGGCGTCAAGCTGGCCCTGACTCCGGTCAACAGCACCAACCGCATCCCCTTCCTCACCACCGGCAAGGTCGACCTGGTCATCTCCAGCCTCGGCAAGAACCCCGAGCGCGAGCAGGTGGTGGACTTCTCCCTGCCCTACGCACCGTTCTACCTGGCGGTATTCGGCCCCGAGGCCAGCCCGGTCGACAATGTCCAGGCCCTGGCCGGCAAGACCATCAGCGTCACCCGTGGCGCCATCGAGGACATGGCCTTGACCGCCGTGGCGCCCGAGGGCACCACGATCAAGCGCTTCGAGGACAACAACTCGACCATCGCCGCCTACCTGTCCGGCCAGGTCGACCTGATCGCCAGCGGCAGCGTGGTCATGGCAGCGATTGCCGAGAAGAACCCGAAGAAAGTCCCGGTACTCAAGGTCAAGCTCAAGGATTCGCCGGTCTACGTCGGCATGGCCAAGGAACAGCCGGCGCTGCGCGAGAAGGTCAACGCCATCCTCGCCGAGGCCCGCAACGACGGCAGCCTCAACCGCAACGCCGAGAAATGGCTGAAGCAGCCGCTGCCCGCCGATTTCCAGTGAGCTCGCGCGCATGGCCTATCAATTCGATTTCGCCGCAGTCCTGAGCCAGAGTGACCTGCTGCTCAAGGGCGCGCTGTTCACCCTGGAACTGACCCTGATCGGCACCCTGGTCGGGGTGGCCGTGGGCATCCTCGGCGCGGTGGCCCGTGCCTGGCAGTTGCGGCCGTTCAACTGGTTCTTCGCGACCTACGTGGAGCTGATCCGCAACACGCCGTTCATCGTCCAGCTGTTCTTCATCTTCTTCGGCCTGCCGGCCCTGGGCCTGCGCATGAGCGAATGGCAGGCGGCGGTACTGGCCATGGTGATCAACCTCGGCGCCTACTCCACCGAGATCATCCGCGCCGGCATCCAGGCCATCCCCCGGGGGCAGCTGGAGGCCGCCGCGGCGCTGGCGCTGAGTCGCGCCGAGACCTTCCGCCACGTGATCCTGCGCCCGGCACTGGCGCGGGTGTGGCCGGCGCTGTCGAGCCAGATCGTGATCGTCATGCTCGGCTCGGCGGTGTGTTCGCAGATCGCCACCGAGGAGCTGTCATTCGCCGCCAACTTCATCCAGTCGCGCAACTTCCGTGCCTTCGAGACCTACCTGCTGACCACCCTGGTCTACCTGGCGATGGCAATCACTGTGCGCCAGCTCCTGAACCTGCTGGGTCGCCACCTGATCCTGAGGAGAGGCTGATGGACTTCACCTTGTGGGACATCGTCCGCAACCTGCTCACCGGCCTGCAATGGACGCTGCTGCTGTCATTGGTGGCCTTTGTCTGCGGCGGTCTTGGCGGGTTGCTGGTACTGATTGCGCGGATTTCCGAAAACGCCACCCTGCGCGGCCTGGCCCGCTGCTTCATCGAGCTGTTCCAGGGCACGCCACTGCTGATGCAGCTGTTCATGGTGTTCTTCGGCATCGCCCTGTTCGGCATCGACGTCTCGGCCTGGATGGCCGCCGCACTGGCCCTGACCCTCTTCACCAGCGCCTTTCTCGCCGAGATCTGGCGCGGCTGCGTGGAGTCGATCCCGCGCGGCCAGTGGGAGGCCGGGTCGAGCCTGGCACTGAACCGCTACGAGCAACTGCGCCACGTGATCCTGCCCCAGGCCCTGCGCATCGCCGTGGCGCCGACCGTGGGCTTCTCGGTGCAGGTGGTCAAGGGCACCGCGGTGACCTCGATCATCGGCTTCACCGAGCTGACCAAGACCGGCGGAATGCTGGCCAACGCCACCTTCGAACCCTTCCTGATCTACGGCCTGGTCGCCCTGGGCTACTTCATTCTGTGTTTTCCACTGTCGCTGGGTGCCCGTTACCTGGAGAGGAGGCTGCATGCCGCTGGTTAGAGTGTCCGCGTTGCACAAGTACTACGGAAACAACCATGTCCTGAAGGGCGTCGACCTGAGCATCGAGCAAGGCGAGGTGGTGGCGATCATCGGCCGCAGCGGCTCGGGCAAGAGCACCTTGCTGCGCACCCTCAACGGCCTGGAGTCGATCAATGATGGGGTCATCGAGGTGGACGGCGAATACCTCGACGCCGCCCGCGCCGACCTGCGCTCGCTACGGCAGAAGGTCGGGATGATCTTCCAGCAGTTCAACCTGTTCCCGCACCTGAGCATCGGCGAGAACGTCATGCTCGCCCCGCAACTGGTGAAGAAGACGCCCAAGGCCGAGGCCCGCGAGCTGGCGCAGCGGATGTTGGCGCGGGTCGGCCTTGGCGAGCGTTTCGACGCCTGGCCCGACCAGCTCTCCGGTGGCCAGCAGCAACGGGTGGCCATCGCTCGCGCCCTGGCGATGTCGCCGAAGGTGCTGCTGTGCGACGAGATCACCTCGGCGCTGGACCCCGAGCTGGTCAACGAGGTACTGGCGGTGGTCCGCGAGCTGGCCCGGGAAGGCATGACCCTGGTGATGGTCACCCACGAGATGCGCTTCGCCCGCGAGGTCGGCGACAAGCTGGTGTTCATGCATCAGGGCAAGGTGCATGAGATGGGCGATCCGAAGGTGCTGTTCGATGCACCGCAGACGCCGGAGCTGGCGAATTTCATTGGTAGCGTGGCCTAGGCTGAGACCAGACTGCCTGGGGAGTTGCCATGGTAAGGAACTTTCCTTACCATAATCACAATCACTTCGGGAATCCCCTCTCATGCCAAGCCTCCACGAAATTGCCACCCTGACGTCCAAGGGCCAGGTCACCGTCCCGAAATCCGTGCGCCAACTGCTCGGCCTGGACACCGGCGGCAAGATCGCATTCGACGTACGCGCTGGCGAGGTGGTGGTCAGCCGCGCAGACGCAGTCCACGAAGATCCTGCCATCGGTGCATTCCTCAGCCTGCTGGAAGCCGATATTCGCGCCGGCCGCAACCTCCAGACGCTACCGCAAGAGCTCGCTGAAACCCTGCTGGCGAACGCTGGCCACGACATCGAGCTCGACGAGGACATCGAAGGCGAGGTCTCTCTCTGATGCAGCGACATGGCTGGACACTGCTATTCCATCAGGGCGTGGTCGCGCAACTGGGCAAACTGCAAGCGGCCGCAGCCCGGGCCGAGCAGAATGACTCGCAAGGCGATGAAAGCAATGCCAACGTGAAGCTGCTGCGAGCTCTGAGTCAGCTGATTCTGGAGGTCATTCCCACCGACCCGGCACGGGACGAATATCGACAGGGCAATACGCTGGGCACGGCCTATCGTCATTGGCGACGGGCCAAGATCGGCAGGCGCTTTCGGCTGTTCTTCCGCTATGACTCAAGATCCAGGGTGATCGTTTTCGCGTGGGTCAACGATGAACAGACATTGAGATCGGCGGGCAGCCGGTCCGATCCCTACGCCGTGTTCGAGAAGATGCTGGGCCAGGGCAATCCGCCAGATGACTGGAACGCATTGATCGCAACGGCCCAGGGAGACTGGAAGGAAAAATAACCAAAATAGGCCGAGCTGGCTCGTAGAGACTAACCTGCAAGACAACAGCCACCTCAATAATCATCAGAGGTCATCTCTGGTGGGCCCCTAAACAGGCTTCAACGATCCTCCGGCCAGGTCGTCAGCACCTCGAACCCGTCCTCGGTCACCACCACCATGTGCTCCCACTGCGCCGACAGCGAGCTGTCGCGGGTCACCACGGTCCAGCGGTCGGCCAGGGTCTGGGTCTGGCGCTTGCCGGCGTTGAGCATGGGTTCGATGGTGAAGATCATCCCCGGTTTGAGCTTCATGCCGTAGCCGGGCTGGCCGAAATGCAGGATCTGGGGCTCGTCGTGGTAGATGCGGCCGATGCCATGGCCGCAGTACTCGCGCACCACGCTGAAGCCGGCGCCCTCGCCCACCGCCTGGATGGAGTGGCCGATATCACCCAGGGTCGCGCCCGGCTTCACTGCGCGGATGCCTGCCCACATGGCCTCGAAGGTCACGTCCACCAGGCGCTGCGCCTCGGCGCTGACCTGGCCGACGCAGTACATGCGGCTGGTGTCGCCGAACCAGCCGTCCTTGATCACCGCCGTATCGATATTGACGATATCGCCGTCCTTGAGCACCCGTCCCGAGGGTATGCCGTGGCACACCACTTCGTTGACCGACACGCAAAGGGTCTTGGGAAAGCCGTGGTAGCCGACATTGGCCGGCGTGGCTTTCTGCACATTGACGATGTAGTCGTGGCAGAGGCGGTCCAGCTCATCGGTGCTGACGCCAGGTTGCACGTGAGGAGCGATCATCGCCAGCACGTCGGCGGCAAGTTCGGCGGCAACGCGGGCCTGGGCGATCTGTTCTTTGGAGTGAAGGGTCACGCCTTTCAATGCTGGGCCTCCATGGCAAGGTTGATCGGCGTGCCTTCGAGTGCGCAGACGCGCTTGAGGTCGAGGCCGCCCTGTTGCTCGGCCTGGATCAGCAGGCGGCAGATTTCATTGTGGTTCAGGTCGGGGTGCAGCTCGGCGAGCATGCCGATGCGCATCCAGTGTTCGGCCTGGGCGTTGATCGAGCGGCTCAGCGCATTGCTGGCGACGCGAAGGCTCTCATGCATCGATTCCGAGATCTTTACGATACCCATAGAAAGTTCCTATACGAAACGCAGACGATTCGTATATTAGCCGAAAACTTGCACTGGGTAACATTTCCCGCTTGATCCGCTGTACGGCGACTCACTGGAAAAGCACAGTTTCACGCTTACGCTTTGTCAAAGCCGACGCGAAAACATCAGGGAAGTCAGACACGTGCCATCGATCTACCAGCTCAAACCGTGTTTCCAGGCGCTGTTGCGGCCCGGCGTCACCCGCCTGTACGAGCGCGGCGTCACCGCCAATCAGGTGACCCTGGTCGCCGCCCTCGTCTCCGTCGTGCTCGGCCTGCTCCTGGCCTGGGGCGCCAGCCATGCCTGGCTGTTCGCCCTGCTGCCGTTGTGGATGCTGCTGCGCATGGCACTGAATGCCGTCGACGGCATGCTCGCCCGCGAGTTCGGCCAGCAATCGCGCCTGGGCGCCTACCTCAACGAACTCTGCGATGTGACCGCCGACACCGCGCTGTATCTGCCCTTCGCGCTCTTGCCTGACGTCTCGCCGCTGCTGGTGGTGCTGGTGGCAGTTGCCGCGCTGGTCAGCGAGTACGCCGGGGTCATGGGCCCGCTGGCGGGTGCCTCGCGACGCTACGACGGGCCCATGGGCAAGAGCGACCGCGCCTTCGTCTTCGGTGCACTCGGCCTTGGAGTCGCCTTCGCCTTGCCCGCCGCCTGGATCAATGGCGCCTTGCTGGTCGTCCTCCTGCTTTGCCTCTATACCCTCTACAACCGGGTGCGCCGCGGTCTGGCCGAAACCCGCTGACTGTCCCGCCGGATAAGGAATCGTCCCATGCGCCAGGCGCACTCCCTGCATTTCACCACCCATGACGGCGTAGAGCTGTTCTACCGCCACTGGCCCGCGCAACGCGAACCGGGCCAGGAAAAACGTGCGGTGGTGCTATTCCACCGCGGCCACGAGCACGGCGGGCGCATGGCCCACCTGGTGGACGAGCTGAACCTGCCCGACCACGATTTCTTTGCCTGGGACGCCCGCGGCCACGGCCAGTCCCCCGGCACCCGCGGCGACAGCCCGGGCTTCGCCCACAGCGTGCGCGACGTACAGACGTTCATCGACCATATCGGCGAACAGCACGGCATTCCCGAGCAGGAGATCGCCGTGGTGGCGCAGAGCGTCGGCGCGGTGCTGGTGGCGACTTGGGCCCACGACTACGCGCCCAAGGTGCGCTGCCTGGTACTCGCCTCCCCGGCGTTCGACATCAAGCTCTACGTGCCTTTCGCCCGCCCCGGCCTGAAGCTGCTGCGGGCCTGGCGCGGCAATTTCTTCGTCAACAGCTACGTCAAGCCGCAACTGCTCACCCACGATGCGGAACGGGTGCTGTCCTACCGCAGCGACCCGCTGATCACCCGACCAATCTCAGTGAACATGCTGCTCGGTCTGTACGACGCCGCTGACCGCGTGGTGGCCGATGCCCAGGCCATCCAGATCCCCACCCAGGTGCTGATCTCCGGGTCCGACTTCGTGGTCAGGCGCAAGCCCCAGGAGCAGTTCTTCGAGCGCCTTGGCACCCTGCACAAGGAAAAGCACGTGCTGCCCGGCTTCTTCCACGACACACTCGGCGAACGGGACCGCGGCCATGCCCTGGCGCGGATCCGCCGCTTCATCGGCGAATGCTTCGCCCGGGCGCCGGAGCGCCCGTCCCTGCTCGACGCCGACCGCCACGGCGCCAGTTGCGCCGAGGCCGAGACCCTGGCCGCGCCCCTGCCCAAATACTCGCCGGCCAACCTCTACTGGCAGGCCACCCGCGCCTCGCTGCGCCTGGGCCGGCAGTTCTCCGAAGGGATCAGGCTGGGCTTCGACACCGGTTTCGATTCCGGCAGCACCCTGGACTATATCTACCGCAACCAGGCCACCGGCAAGGGTGGCTTCGGCAAGGCGGTGGACCGCAACTACCTGAATGCCATCGGCTGGCGCGGCATCCGCCAGCGCAAGCTGCACGCCGAGGAACTGCTGCGCCTGGCCATCGAACGCCTGCGCGGGCAAGGCCGGCCAGTGCATATCGTCGATATCGCCGCCGGCCATGGCCGCTACATCCTCGAAGCCTTGCAGGGCCTGGAGCAACGTCCCGACTCGATCCTGCTGCGCGACTACAGCGAGCTGAACGTCGACCAGGGCAGTGCCCTGATCGCGGAAAAGGGCCTGGCCGACATCGCCCGCTTCGTCCGTGGCGATGCCTTCGACCGCGTCTCTCTCGCCGCCCTCGACCCGCGCCCAACCCTGGCGGTGGTCTCCGGTCTGTATGAACTGTTCCCCGACAACGACCTGGTCCGCGCGTCCCTGGGTGGCCTGGCCGATGCCGTGGAGGATGGCGGCTACCTGGTCTACACCAGCCAGCCATGGCACCCGCAGCTGGAGATGATCGCCCGCGCCTTGACCAGCCACCGTGGCGGCCAGGCCTGGGTCATGCGCCGCCGTAGCCAGGCGGAAATGGATCAACTGGTGGAGGCCGCCGGCTTCCGCAAGCTGGAACAGCGCATCGACGAATGGGGCATCTTCAGCGTCAGCCTCGCCCAGCGGGTGCGCTGATGCATACCCCACGGGAAGCCGGGCTGATCCGCCGGGGCGTGCTCTGGCTGCTCCTGCTCGGCCCGCTGTTCTTCCTGAGCTATGGCCTGAGCAACAACTTCACCGCCCGCCGCAACGATATCGGCAGCCTGGTGTTCGCCTGGGAAAGCGCCATTCCCCTGTGGCCCTGGAGCATCGTGCCGTACTGGTCGATCGACCTGCTCTACGGCCTGTCCTTCCTCTTGCCGCGCACCCGCCGGGAAATGGACCTGCATGCCCTGCGCCTGCTCAGCGCGCAACTGATCTGCGTAGCCTGCTTCCTGCTCTGGCCACTGCGTTTCACCTTCGAACGGCCTGAACTGAGCGGCGTGTTCGGCTGGTTGTTCGATGTGCTGATGGGCTTCGACAAGCCCTACAACCAGGCGCCCTCGCTGCATATCGCACTGCTGGTGATCGTCTGGGCGATGTTCGCCCGGCATACCCCAGGGCGCGGGCTGCGCCTGCTGATGCACGGCTGGATGGCGCTGATCGGCCTGTCGATCCTGACCACCTGGCAGCATCACTTCATCGACCTGCCCACCGGCGCCCTGGCCGGTTTCCTGTGCCTGTGGCTGTGGCCGCGGGAAGGGCTTTCGCCGTTGCGCCTGGCGCGTCCACCGGCTTCGGCGCGACGCTACCACCTCGCCGCACGCTATGCCGCCGGCGCCGGAATCCTTGCCGCAGTCGCCTTCACCCTGCAAGGCGTCTGGCTCTGGCTACTGTGGCCTGGGGTGGCGCTGCTGCTGGTGGCCCTGAACTACGGGCTGTTCGGTGCCGACGGCTTCCAGAAGCGCGCTGATGGCAGCCAGTCCTGCGCCGTGCGCTGGCTCTTGGCACCCTACCTCGCCGCGGCCTGGGTCAACTCTCGGCTGTGGACCCTCCGACACCCCCAGGCCGATGAAGTCTGCGATGGTGTCTTTCTCGGGCGCCTGCCAGCACGCGGCGAGGCAACCCAATTCGCCAGCATCATCGACCTGTGCGCGGAGCTACCGGTGCATCCCGCCCCCGGCCAGCATTACCGGAGCCTGCCGTGCCTGGACCTGGTAGTGGCGGATAGCGAACGCTGCCGTGAAGCAGCCAGCGCCATCCAAGCCCTGCGCGAGCACGGTCCGCTGCTGGTCTGCTGCGCCCTCGGCTACTCGCGCAGCGCCAGCGTGGTGGCGGCCTGGCTGGTGCTGAGCGGACGCTGCGCCAACGTCGATGCCGCCGAAGCCCTGATCCGCCGCGCCCGCCCCGGCGTGGTGCTGTATCCGGCCCACCGCCGCCTGCTGGAACAACTGCCCCCGGGACCCTGTCCATGAGCGAAGAACCGCAACTGGCCCTGACCGCGCGCCTGCTGCGACGTGGCCGGCAGATCGAGCGCCTGTCCGACGGCATCAGCCTGGTCGCCCTGGTGATGGGCATGACGCCACTGTTCGTCGCCGCCCGCCATCCCGTGCTGACCGGCGTACTCTGCGCGCTGCTGCTGATCCTTGGCCTGGCCCAGAAGTACCACGCCATGAGGGTGGCGCTGGACGCCGAGCTGATCGGCGCCCTGGCTGCCGATGCCGGGCGCCTCAGCAGTCGCACCCGCGCCCTCGACCAGTCGCTCTACGAACTGGGCCTGACCCCCCCTGGCCGCGAGCGCGACTGGCTCTCGCGCTGCCGCGGCGCCCTGCGTCTGCTACGCGGGCAGGCTATCTGCCTCGCCCTTCAGGTCGCCCTCGCCCTGTTCGGGCTGCTGCTTCTACCCTGGTTTCCACTGGCTGCATAAGGACCCATCATGCTCGCCACCTTCACTGCCTTCCTCATCACCTCCTTCGCCCGCCTGGTCACCGGCGCCCGCGCCCTGTGGCTGGGCTGCAGCCCGCTGCCGATCCAGCGCCTGTACTACGCCAACCACAGCAGCCACGGCGACTTCGTGCTGATCTGGGCTTCGCTGCCAGATACGTTGCGCCGGCGCACCCGCCCGGTGGCCGGGGCCGATTACTGGCTCAAGCCAGGCATCCGCAGCTTCCTGATCCAGAAGGTATTCAACGGCGTGCTGCTGGACCGCCAGCGCAGCGAGCCGCAGGCAGACCCACTGCAACCGGTGAAGGAGGCCTTGGCCGCCGGCGATTCGCTGATCTTCTTCCCCGAAGGCACCCGCAACCTCGGTGACGAGCCGCTGCTGCCGTTCAAGAGCGGCCTGTTCCACCTCGCCGCCTCGCGTCCGCAGATCGAGGTGGTGCCGGTATGGATCGCCAACCTCAACCGGGTCATGCCCAAGGGCCGCACCCTGCCCCTGCCACTGCTGTGCACCCTGAGCTTCGGCGAGCCGCTGCACCTGCAGGCCGACGAGAGCAAGCAGTCCTTCATCGACCGTGCGACCCAGGCCCTGCTGGCCTTGGCCCCGAAGGAGTCCTGAGATGGAACAGAGCACCTGGCCACTGTTCGCCGGCATCGGCGCCCTGCTGCTGCTCGCCAGCCTCGTCGGACGCGTGCTGAAATGGCGTACAGGCGAAGGCCCCCACGCGGTAATCGACAACCTCAACGCACGCATCGATGCCTGGTGGGTGATGGTCCTGGTCATCGGCCTGGCCTTCATCTTCGGCAAGACCGGGGTGATCGTGTTGTTCTATCTGGTGTCGTTCTACGCACTGCGCGAGTTCATCACCCTCACCCCGACCCGGCGCGGCGATTACCCGGCACTGGTCCTGGCGTTCTACGTGGCGCTGCCGGTGCAGTACCTGCTGATCGGTTTCGACTGGTACGGGCTGTTCAGCATCTTCATCCCGGTGTATCTGTTCCTGCTTCTGCCGATCCTCGCCAGTTTCGGCGGTGACACCACTCGCTTCCTCGAACGGGCGTCGAAGGTGCAATGGGGGCTGATGATCGCGGTGTACTGCCTGTCCTCAGTGCCAGCACTGATGACCCTCGACATCCCCGGCTACGAGGGGCGCAACCTGCTGCTGATCGCCTGGCTGATTCTCGTGGTGCAGATCAGCGACGTGCTGCAGTACGTCTGCGGCAAGCTGTTCGGCAAGCGCAAGGTGGCGCCGTCGCTGTCGCCGTCCAAGACCCTCGAAGGCCTGGTGGGCGGCGTGGCCCTGGCCACCCTGGTCGGTGCGGCACTGTACTGGATCACCCCGTTCAGCCCGTGGCAGGCGGCACTGATGGCGCTGGTGGTGAACGTGATGGGCTTCTTCGGCGGCCTGGTGATGTCGGCGATCAAGCGCGACCGCGGGGTGAAGGACTGGGGCCACATGATCGAAGGCCATGGCGGCATGCTCGATCGCATGGACTCAGTGTGCTTCGCGGCGCCGATCTTCTTTCACTTCGTCCGCTACTGGTGGGCGTGAGCCGGCAGCCCGTGGCAAGCTGAATCAAGTGGGTGGCAGAGGAAGGCAAGCAGCGCTCTCGGCAAGCGTGTCCAATGGGCAGCCAGCATTTCCCGGGTCGGGAGGTGCCAGGCCTGACCCACAAGAGCCGACAATGGCCGGTATCGCCTGCGTGCCAACACCCCCATAATCGCCGCGCCCCGACCGTCGAGGGCGTCCGCCACCAGGAGTTACCGTCATGGGCAAACTTGCTCTGGCTGCCAAGATCACCCACGTTCCCTCCATGTACCTGTCCGAACTGCCCGGCCCGCGCCAGGGCTATCGCCAGGCCGCGATCGACGGCCACAAGGAAATTTCCCGGCGCTGTCGCGAGCTGGGCGTCGACACCCTGGTGGTGTTCGACACCCACTGGCTGGTCAACGCCAACTACCACATCAACTGCAACCCGCACTTCAAGGGCACCTACACCAGCAACGAGCTGCCGCATTTCATCGCCAACATGGACTACGAAGTGCCGGGCAACGCCGAGCTGGGCAAGCTGATGGCCGCCGAAGCCAACCGCTACGGGGTCGAGACCATGGCCCACGACGCCACCAGCCTCGGCCCTGAGTACGGCACCCTGGTGCCAATGCGCTACATGAACGAAGACCAGCATTTCAAGGTGGTCTCGGTTTCTGCACTGTGCACCTCGCACTTCCTCAACGACAGCGCGCGCCTGGGCTGGGCCCTGCGCAAGGCGGTGGAAGACCACTACGACGGCACCGTGGCCTTCCTCGCCAGCGGCTCGCTGTCCCACCGTTTCGCCCAGAATGGCCAGGCCCCGCAGTTCGCCGACAAGGTCTGGAGCCCGTTCCTGGAAACCCTGGACCACCGCGTGGTGCAGATGTGGGAGAACGGCGAGTGGGACGATTTCTGCACCATGCTCCCGGAGTACGCGGTGAAGGGGCATGGCGAAGGCTTCATGCATGACACCGCGATGCTGCTGGGCGCGCTGGGCTGGTCGAAGTACGACGGCAAGGCCGAGGTGGTGACGCCGTACTTCGGTTCGTCGGCGACGGGGCAGATCAATGCGATCTTCCCGGTGACGCCGCAGGATGGATCGGCGATTCCCGAGGCGCAGGCCTCGGCGGGGCAATTGGCGGCGGTCGGCCGGCTGTAAGCTCATTCTCCCGGCCAGCCCACCTTCTCGCGGCTGGCCACCCGCTCCCACAGGGTCGGTGTAAACCGCTCCTTCTTCCCCCCTCCCCCCTGGCAGCCCCGATCAAATCCGACAGCAGGCTGAGTCAAGAACCTACCGCTCGTTAGGCATTTAATGCAAAGTGTAACAAATGCTCCCGGTCGCCCTTGTCGCCTCAGCCAACTCCAATTATTCAGGCCGCCACCATGATCAACGTCGAAACGCCCACCTACTACTCCGCAACCAAGAAGTACAACCTCGCCTTCCCCACCCTGGAAAACGATATCGAAGCCGATGTCGTGGTGATCGGCGGCGGCTTCTCGGGGATCAACACCGCCCTGGAACTGGCCGAAAAAGGCATCACCAACATCGTGGTGCTGGAAGCGCGTTACCTGGGCTTCGGCGGCACCGGGCGCAATGGCGGGCAGATCATGGCCGGTATCGGCCACGACCTGGAGAAGATCAAGAGCAGCGTCGGCGAACAGGGCCTGCAGCAGATCTTCGAAATCGCCGAAATGGGCGCCGGGATCATCAAGGAGCGCATCGCCAAGTACGCCATCGACGCCGATTTCTGCCATGGCTACGGCTACATGGGCTTCAACGCCCGCCAGGACAAGACCTTGCGCACCTGGGAAAAGGAATTCAAGAAGGTCAACACCAAGGACGAAATCCGCTTCCTCGGCGGCTCCGAGGTCAAGCAGATCATCGGCTCCGACGCCTACAGCAGCGCCCTGCTGCACATGGGCGGCGGCCACGTGCATTCACTGAACCTGCTGCTCGGCGAAGCCCAGGCGCTGGTTGGCCACGGCGCGCGCATCTTCGAGCACAGCGCCGCCCTGGAGGTGAGCTATGGCGACACCATCACCGTGCGCACCGGCCGTGGCTCGGTGAAGGCCCGCAAGCTGCTGTGGGCCTGCGACAGCTTCCTCAACAAGCTGGAACCGGAGCTGCACAGCCGCACCATCAACACCTTCGCCTTCCAGTTGATGACCGAACCGCTGTCCGACGAACTGATCCAGCGTATCAGCCCGATCCGCGGCGCCTACAGCGATATCCGCCCGGTCATCGACTATTACCGCGTGACCAACGAGAACCGCCTGCTGTTCGGCGCCGCCACGCCCTTCGTCGAGCACATTCCCAACGACCTCAAGGCGTGGAACCGGGCGCTGATGCTGAAGATCTTCCCCTACCTGAAGGACGTGAAGATCGACCTGGCCTGGGGCGGCCCGATGGCCACCAGTGCCAACCTGTTCCCGCAGATCGGCACCCTGAGCGGGCGACGCAATGCGTTCTACGTGCAGGGCTACTCGGGCTTCGGGGTGACCCCGAGCCATATCATCTGCAAGATCCTCGCCGAGGGCATGGCCGAAGGCTCCAGCCGCTACGACCTGATCAGCTCGGTGAAGCACGCGAAGATCATCGGCAAGGACAACTTCCGCCCGGCGATCCTCACGGCGGCCAAGACCCTGCACCAGCTTTCGGGCTTCTTCAACGGCCGCCGCTGAAGAGTTGCCATACCGCTATCCGGGACCACTGCGAGGTCCTTCGCAGTGGTTGGTCACACGACAAGCCAGCTACAGGGTCGTGGCAAGGCAGGCTTAGCTTGAAAGCTGATTGGTGAACTGCCCCACCGCATTCACCACCTTCTTCGCCCCGTCCTGGATCTCCACGATCACGCTGCCCGCCTGCGCCGACAGCTCAAGCCCCTGCTCGGCATGCTGCTTGCCCTGCTCGATGATGCGCACGGCTTCTTCGGCGAGCTTCTGGTTCTGGGTCACCACGTCGACGATTTCCTCGGTGGCCTTGGTGGTGCGCGACGCCAGCAGGCGCACCTCGTCGGCGACCACGGCAAAACCCCGTCCCTGCTCGCCGGCCCGCGCCGCCTCGATCGCCGCATTGAGCGCCAGCAGGTTGGTCTGGTCAGCGATACCGCCGATGCTCTTGACGATGCTGCCCACCAGCTGCGACTGCTTGTCCAGCGCCGCAATCCCCTCTACCGCCGCCGCCATCTGCACCGCCAGGCCCTGGATCACGTCCACGGTTTCCTGGATGACCACGCTGCCACGGCGAGCGCTGTCATCGGTGTGCTGCGAAGTGGTGAAGGCGATCTCGGCCGCGTGGGACACGGCGATCTCACGGTTGACCTGGTCGGTGATCACCGTGGCGAACTTGACGATCTTGTACAGCCGCCCATGGGCGTCGGAGATCGGGTTGTAGGTGGCCTCCAGCCAGACCACGCGGCCATGGCTGTCGATGCGTTTGAAGCGATCGGCGATGAATTCGCCACGGCGCAGCTTGTCCCAGAAGCGCTCGTACTGCGCCGAAGTGTGCTCCGCTGTCTCGCAGAACATTCGGTGATGCTTGCCCTTCAGGTCCGCGAGGCTGTAGCCCATGGCCTGGAGGAAGCGCTCGTTGGCATTGAGCACATTGCCTTGCAGGTCGAACTCGACCACTGCGGTGGAGCGCTGCAGGGCTTCGATCAGGTTTTCCCGCTCACGCGAGGTTTCGATGGTGCGGGTCAGGTCGTTGGCGTACAGCGACACATAGGTGACCTGGCCATGCTTGTCGCGGATCGGCTGCACGATGGCCCGCAACCAGGCCTCCTGGCCGTTGCCGCGCTTGAGCTGCAAGGCCCCGGCCCAGTGCTCGCCGCTCTGGATCGCGCGCTTCATCAGTTTGAAGTGGTTGGTGTCCTGGGCATACTCCGGCACCATGCCGAAGAGCAGCTTGCGCTCGACGGCCCCTGCGCAGTACTGCATTTCTGCGAGGAAGTTGCCGTTGGCCGAGGTGATCTCGCCCTGGGACGTCAGCTTCAGCACCAGCATTTCGTCATCCAGGCTCTGCTTTACCTGCTCGAGCGATGACAGCCGGTCCTCTGCCTCTTCAAGCGCCTTCTTGAGCCGCCGGTATGCGGGGAACATGGGGGAATCCTCCAGGAATAGGAAAAGCGACAGGCAGCGTGCCCGAATAATGGGTCAATACTTCATCATCCAGGCTTCCAGCTCCTGCGGCGCCAACGGCTTGGACAGGAGATAGCCCTGGGCCACGTGATAGCCCTGGTCCTTCAGAATGCGGAACTGGCCTTGCTCCTCGACACCTTCGGCCACCACCTTGAGGCGCAGACTGTCGCCAATGCGCATCACGGCATCGCTCAAGGCGCGGCTGGTTTCGTCCGCTTCCAGGTCAAGAATGAAACTGCGGTCCAGCTTCAATTCCTGTATCGGCAACTTGCGCAGATAACTCAAGCTGGAATAACCGGTGCCGAAGTCGTCCATGGCCAGCTTGATGCCCTGGGAATTGAGATCGTGCAGAACCTTGATGGTGCCAGGGTTGGTGTCCAGCAGCAGGTTTTCGGTCAGTTCGATGGTCAGGTCGCGGGCCTCGAGGCCGTGCTGGTCGAGCACGTCGCTGATCATCCCGGCCAGGTCGAGGTTGTGGAAATTGCTCGGCGACAGGTTCACCGACACCGACGGGATGCTCAGGCCCTTGCGCCGCCAGTCCGCCAGTTGCCGACAGGCCTCGCGTACCGCCCAGTGGCCCAGTTCGGTGATCAGTCCGCACTCTTCGGCCAGGGGAATGAAGCGCGCCGGCGAGACCACGCCGAAGTCCGGGTGGGTCCAGCGCGCCAGTGCTTCGACGCCATAGACCTGGCCATCGTCGATGTTCACCTGGGGCTGGTAGTGCAGTTGCAGCTTGCCCTGTTCGATGGCCTCGCGCAGAGCGCTTTCCAGGGCCTGGCGCTCCTGGGCCAGTTCGTTCAGTTCGTGGCTGAAGAAGCTGAAGCGGCCGCGCCCAGAGTGCTTGGCCTGGTACATGGCCATGTCGGCGCGGTGGATCAGCGTGCTCATGTCGTGGCCGTCCCGCGGGTAGAGGCTGACGCCGATGCTGGCCGACGGCGAGAAGCATGAGCCGGCGATCTGGCACGGCTGGGAAATCGCCTGGCGGATCTCCTCGATGGCATCGTTGACCCGCTGGCTGTCACAGTCCGGCAAGACCACGACAAACTCGTCACCCGACAGGCGCCCGACGATATCGGCGTTGTCGCTGAGGCGCTGGGCGATCAGCTTGAGCAGTTCGTCACCCGCCGGATGACCAAGGGAATCGTTGATCTGCTTGAAGCGGTCGAGATCGATGAACAGCACCGCCAGCGCAGACCGGGTGCGCCGCGCCTCGATCAGCGCATGATCGGCCTTGGCGTGCAGCAGGCTGCGATTGGGCAGGCGCGTCAGGCTGTCGTAGAAAGCCAGTTGACGGATGCTCTCGCGGTTGACCTCGCGCTCCATGGCCAGTGCGCACAAGGGGGTGATGACTTCGACGATCTGCTGCTGCAAGGTCGATGGCGTGCGGTGCTCGTCGTAGTAGAAGGACAGCACCCCGATGGGCAGGCCCTTGGAATCCTTGATCGGGATAGCCCAGACGCTGCGGATGCCCAGCTCCAGGCCCTCTTCGCGAATGCTGGTCCAGTGTGGATCGCTGCCGATGTCGCTGGCGTAGACCATCTCGCCGCGGCACGCCGCCACGCTGGACGCCCCGACGCAATCGCGAATCTGCCGCCCTTCGAGCATCTCGCCATAGCGCTCGGAAAACCCCGGCGCCGCCAGCGGGTGCAACGTACCGTCCGTGCCGATCTGGATCACCGCCGCGCGCAGTTCCGGAGACATGCGCTCGATTTCCTTGCACAGCAGGTCCATCACCGACTCCAGCGGCATTTCCCGGACCATGGCGTCGAGGATGCAGTGTTGCAGAACCTGGTGGATCTTCGAGGCAGTGATGTCGGTGAGCACCGTCACCGTCTGCGCCAGCTCGCCATTGGCGCCGAATACCGGGTTGATCGCCACGTTGCACCAGATCCGCTCACCGCCCTTGACCTGCAGCAGCTCTTCGAGGCGGAACGAGCGTCCGCCGTTCAGACCGCGGCGCAGCTCGGCCATGCGCGCCAGCGGCAGATGCGGCACCAGCAGCTCGGCCGGCAGGCAAAGCTCGATCTCGTCGAGGCGGTAGCCGAACAGGTTCTCGAAACCCTTGTTGACATAGACCACCTTGCCGGCACCGTCGGTGATGAAGATGGCGTTGTCGGTCTGGTCGGCGACCAGCGCCAGCAGCTTGGCGCGCTTGCGCTCGCGACGCTGTTCGGTGACATCCTTGAGGAAGGCGGTGTAGAGGATCTGCCCGTCGGTTTCCACCCGCGATATCGACATCGAGCCCCAGCGCTGGGTCCCGTCCTTTTTGTGGATCGGCACATCGCGGGTAGTGCCGACGATCTTGTTGACGCCGGTGCGTCGATTCGAATCGACATAACCGTCATGCCGGCCACGAATGCTTTCCGGCACCAGCATGCTGACATTCCGGCCCAGCACTTCCTCACGATCGAAGCCCCACAACTTTTCCGCGGCGGCATTGAACAGCACCACGTGATTACGGCTGTCGATGACAACCACACTATCGATGGCTTGTTCCAGGGTTTGAACAAAAAGATCAGACAGGTTCTGGGTAATGGGCATCAACTCGATCCGGAAAAAGCGCAGGTTGACAGTGGCGAACGCAAGCCACGCCGCTGCAATGGGTGATTGCGGCAGAGGCTTGGTTTCAGTGCTCGGGAGGCGCCCGGTGAGCGCGGACGCTAGCTTACGCTCAATAATGGCGCGTCGCCATTATTCACGGGTGATTCTTTCGCTATTCATTCAAGTAATTGAAAAAAAGGAGAAATTATTGGAATTCAGGGAAAAGCATGACGTATATCAATAAATAGACTTTTGCCTGTGCTAGGAAAATGCAGATAGTTATTTTTTAAAAATTACATAGCGCACTAATAATAAATGAACCTGTATTAAGCGCCCTTGAAAACGACGCGGACCCTGTGGGCTGGCTTGCCAGTCCACAGGGCCCGTGTCGCCCGCTCGATTACTGCTCCTGCAACATCGACTGGATCTGCTGCGTCGCCTGCCGGGTACTGTCGGCCAGCTTCTTCACCTCCTCGGCCACCACCGAGAACCCGCGCCCCACCTCCCCGGCCCGCGCCGCCTCGATGGCGGCATTCAGCGCCAGCAGGTTGGTCTGCTCGGCGATGCTCTTGATCACCCCCACCACCGTGGCGATCTGCGCGTAGGTGGTCTGGTTCTGCGAGAGCATCTGCTCGTGACTGGCCTGGGCACTGCGTTCATCGCTGATATCGCGCACGGCGCCAATCACCCGGGTCAGTACGCCACGTTCGTCACGCACCGCACAACCGCGCTCACGGCACCAGATATAGCCACGAGTCTTGTGGCGCATGCGGTACTCGAAGACGTATTCGCCACTGGCCCCGGGCTTGAGGATCTCGCGGTCGAAGATCGCCATGATCTGCGGCAGGTCGTCGGGGTGGGTGATGCTGACCTGGGCGTCCCAGCCATCCGGCAGCTCGCTGGAGCCGTAACCCATCACCGCGCGGAACTGGTTGGAAATGCGCATGTGGCTGTCGGGGTGCTGCAGGTCGCCGTTGACCACCTTGATGTCCCAGGTCCCCTCGGTAATGGTTGATTCCAGCTGGGCCCAGATCGCCGCCTGCTGACGGTGGCCTTCCAGTTGCTGCTGCAACTCACCGAGCATCGACTGCAGATCCTCGCAGCGCCGCAGCAGGCTACTGGCTTCTGTCCGGGCCGCCTCGCCCTGGTGTCGTGCCTGCTCGATCTGCACGCTGAGGTCGCCCGCATGGGCCTGGGCTTCGTCGAGCCGGCGCCGGTCGGCCTGGCGATCCACCGCCAGGCCGCGCAAGGCGGCGAGCAACGCCGGGTGGCGCTGCAGGTGCGGCGTCTCGACGTCGTCCCACAGCTGACCCTGACTGATCCGCGTCAACAGCGGCTCGAGTTCCTGCACCCAATGATCTTTCCTGAAAAACATCAGCGCACACCGTTCGGCAGTGAAAAACAACGAGTTGAACGGAAAAGCGCCGGCTACGTCTTGCATCCGGGTGCCGGCCACTTGACCGTCGCTGCCAGCGCCTGGCACGCAGATCCATGTCGGCGACAGGCAAAGGCAAGACGTTCCCTGTGCAAGCCGGTAGAGTCAGGCACGGGGTTCGCTGGCGGCGGCCTCGCTCCTTTTCCGGCACATGGCGTTCCCGATCGTGAAAGCTGCACAACCGAACCGCTGGCCCCCGGTCCTGCGGGCCCTGCACCACCGCAATTTCCGGCTGTATTTCATCGGCCATGCGATTTCCACCCTGGGCACCTGGGTGCAGACCGTGGCCCTGTCCTGGCTGGTCTATCGCCTGACCGGCTCCGCCGCACTGCTCGGCCTCACTACCTGCGCCACGCTCCTGCCGCAACTGCTGGTGGGGCCGATCGCCGGAGCCTGGATCGACCGCCACGACAAGCGCCGCCTGCTGATCAAGGTGGAAAGCCTGCTTGGCGTACAGGCCCTGGTGCTGGCCGTGCTGACCTGGCTGGAGCTGATCAATCCGACCCTGATCGTCTTGCTCGCCGCTACCCTCGGCATCCTCAACGCAGTGGACACGCCGCTGCGCCAGTCGCTGCTCAGCCGCCTGGTGGATGACCGCGAGGACCTGGCCAACGCCCTCGCCCTCAACGCCATGTTGTTCACCTGCTCGCGCTTCATCGGCCCGCCACTGGCCGGCTTGCTCCTGGCGGTGACAGGCGAGGCGCTGTGCTTCGCCCTCAATGCGCTGTCCTATGGCGGCCTGATCCTCGGCCTGATGGCGGTGCGCCTGGCGCCTGGGGAAAAGGCCAGTGGCAACATGCGCCACCTGTTCCGCGAGGGCCTCGATCACGTCTGGCATTCGCCGTCGCTGCGCGGGCTGATCCTCGGCGTGCTGGTGGTCAACCTCACCGCCTCGACCTACGCCGTGCTGCTACCGGTGTTCGCCCATGACATCTTCGCCGGCGACGCGCGCACCCTCGGCTGGCTGTGGGGCGCGGCCGGGCTGGGCTCGCTGCTGTCCACAGTGCTGCTGGCCGGCCAACAAGGTGCCGACAGGCTGCGTGGCCTGATCCTGTTTTCCGCCAGCGCCAGCGCCCTTGGCCTGCTGCTGTTCGCCGGCAGCCGCAGCCTGCCGCTGTCGCTGCTGGCCATGCTGATCCTCGGCTTTGGCGTCACCATCAACAACGTAGGCACCAACATCCTCCTGCAAAGCCAGGCGCCGGAAGCGCTGCGCGGGCGAGTGGTGTCGATCTACACCTCGACCCGCTTCGGCTTCGACGCCATTGGCGGCCTGCTCGCCGGGCTTCTGGCGGCCCGTCTTGGCGGCCCCTGGGCCATGTCCGTTGCCGCTGCCCTGCTCGCCGCCTACTGCCTGTGGCAGGTGGCGCTGCGGGTACGCGGCATCCCTGAAACTGCCGTGGAGGAATCCGCCCGATGACTGCCCTGCTGCGTCAGCAACCGACCATCACCCTGCGCCTGGCCATGCAGGCCCTCGGCGCCGCTGTCGATTTCGCCGAACAGGCTGGCCTGCGGGTCAGCCTGGCGATCCTCGATGCCAGCGGCCAGATGATCCACAGCGCACACATGGACGGCGCGCCACGGCCGTCCCAGGCCATCGCCTTGAACAAGGCCCTGACCGCCGCCGGTTTCGGCGTGTCGACCTCGGTCTGGGAAGAGCGCTTGCAGAAAGCCTCGGCAGCCGTGCGTGACGGTTTGCCCCTGCAGCCGAGCCTTGCCTTGTTCGGCGGTGGCGAGCCGTTCCTGCATGACGGCCAGGTGATCGGCGCCATCGGCGTGTCCGGCGCCTCGGAAGCGATGGACGCCGAATGCGCCCGCGCCGCCGTGGCCAGGGTCGGCGCACTGCTGGGCGCGCCATGAACAGCGCGCAAGAGCTGGGAAGCTACTGCCTGCACGCCTTCAGCCAGCAGGTGCCAGCGAGCCTGGCGGCGTTTTACCGGATCGACGAGCAGTTGCAGGCCTGCGATTTCCAGTTGCTGGGCATGCAGGCGCCCATGCACCACCGCTACCTGGAGCATTACCGCCACCTCGACCCGCTCAAGCCGGACAACTGCAAGGCCATCGGCTTGCCGGTGGTGTCGCTGCGCCAGGGCCTGGCGCACCACGATGCGGCCCATGGGCGGGAGTACCTGGGATTTCTCGATCAGCACCGGGTAGTGGATGTGGTGGAGATCATGGCCTGGGTGGACGGGCGCCTGGCGGCGGGGGTTTCGCTGCTGCGCGAAGGCTCGCTGGGTGCGTTCAGTGCGGCGGAGCTGGAACGGTTGCTGCCGTTGCACGGGTTGATGCAGATGGCGGCGCGGCAATTGCCGGCGCCCGCAGCGGACCGGCTGGCCGGGTTGACACCGCGGGAGCGGGAGATTGCCCTCTTGCTGCAAGGCGGAGCCTGCAACAAGACCCTGGCGCGAGAATTGGGACTGGGGTTGCCAACGGTGAAGACCCACCTGATCAATCTGTTCAGGAAGGTGGGGGTGAGGAACCGGACGGAGTTGGTGGGGGCCTTGTTTCTGTAGCGTCGCTACTGGCCTCATCGCGGGCAACGCCCGCTCCCACAAGGACCGCGTGCGCCGCGAAACCTGTGGGAGCGGGCGTTGTCCGCGATGAGGCCCTGTGGTCTAAGCTACGCCCAACCAGACACCACGGACGACAAGATGAACCCACTCCCCTACCCAGGCGGCTGCCTCTGCGGCTGGATCCGCTTCACCGCCCACGGCCCCGCCGGCAACCCGCACACCTGCTCCTGTCGCTACTGCCAGCAACACACCGGCGCCCTCACTGCGCTCTGGATCGAATTCCCCCGGGACAAGGTGGAATGGACCGGCGAAGGCGGCGAGCCTGCCCTGTACCGCTCCTCGGACTATTCCTGCCGCGCCTTCTGCCCACGCTGCGGCAGTTCCCTCGGCGCCCTCGACGACGAGCCGACCATCGCCCTGCTGGCAGGTACCCTGGACGACCCGCACCGCGACGAACTCAAGCCCGTGTCCCACGCCTTCACAGACGGCCAGCCCGTCTGGTCGCGAAGCTGATCAACGGCCCTCCATCATCTGCACCAGCGGTGCATATTCGGCTTTGCTCACCGGGGCGATGGCGCTGGCATCCTGGGACGCCAGGAACTGCGCCAGCCCCTCCTGGTTCTCCAGCATCGCAGCGCGGATTTTCTCCTTGTACCCAGCGCACAGGTTGCCGCGGAACACATAGGGGTCGTAGTAGATCCGCTCCGAGCGCCACAACACGTTGAAGGTGTCCCGCTCGATCGTACCGCTGTTCAGGTAGGCATCGGCCCGCACGCTGGCGACGAAGGCCGCGTCCACCCGTCCTTCAAGCAGGGCGTCCAGCGACTTGTCATGGGAGCCGCTGTAAGCCACCGAGCCGAAGAACCGCGCCAGCGGCTGCCCGACCCGGGCGGCGAATTCTACATTGGGCACCACGCTGCCCGAGGTACTGGCCGGATCGCTCAGAGCCACGCGCTTGCCCCGCAGCGATTCCAGGTCCTGCGCCACCCCGCGTCGCGCCAGGAGCAAGGCCTGGTAGTGATGGCCCGCCGGGGTGAAGTAGCCTTTCTTGATCGCCAGCACGGCGAACGGCTCGATGCTCGGATCACGCTGCTGTGCCAGGACATAGGCCGCCGGCCCCAGCCAGGCGATATCCACACCGCCAGAAACCACGGCATCCACCACGCTCTCATAGGACGATGCCGGGACGATCGACACCGGAACGCCCAAGGCCTTGTGCAGGCGCTCCAGCAACGGCTGGTAGTCCTGCATCAGCACCTCCATGCTTTTTTTCGGAATCACCGCGATACGCAACGCCGGTTGCCGGCATTCGGCAATCGCCGGCAAGCCGACCAGCATCAGGCAGAACAGGCAGATCAGTGCTCGCATGCAGTTTCCGTCGCGTCGATGAAGGGAGGGTATTCCTCGAGCTGGGCCACGGTCAGCGGACGGCTGAAGTGGTAGCCCTGGGCGAAGTCGCAACCGGCCAGGCGCAGGTAGACCACCTGCTCGCGGGTTTCCACGCCCTCGGCCACTACCTCCAGACCCAGGCGCTTGGCGAGGATGATGGTGGACACCACGATGGGGCTGTCGTCGTGGCTGTTGGAGAGCTGGGCGATCAGGGTGCGGTCGATCTTCAGGCGGTTGATCGGCAGCGCCTGCAGATGGGAAAACCCGGAATAGCCCTGACCGAAATCGTCAAGGCTGATGCTCAAGCCAGCATCGCGCAGGGCCTGCAGGTGCTTGATACCCTGGCCTTCATCATCGAGCACCGTGGTCTCGGTGATTTCCAGTTCCAGGTAGGGGGGTTCAACGCCATGCTGGCGCAACTCCTCCAGCAAGCGGGTGCTGAAGTCCGGCTGGCGCAACTGCAGGGGCGAAACGTTGATCGCCAGCCCTGACTGAATCCCCCGCGCCTGCCAGCCCACCAACGCCTCGCAGGCCAGGCGCAGCACTTCCCAACCCAGAGCGACGATGAAGCCGCTGCGCTCGGCGAGGGAGATGAAGCGATCCGGGTACAGCAGGCCGAACTGCGGATGCTGCCAGCGCACCAAGGCCTCGTAGCCCTCCACGCGCATGGAGTCGAAACGCACCTTGGGCTGGAAGTGCAGGACGAACTGACGCTCCTTCAGCGCCAAACCGAACGCCTGCTCCAGGGCAAACTCGCCGACGTCGACGACGTTCAGCGACGGGTCGAAGAACCGGTACTGGCCACGCCCAGCCTGCTTGGCCGAGTACATGGCGGCGTCGGCATGGCGGATCAGCTCGTCCACCGACACGCCGTCCCGCGGACAGATGCTCACACCGATACTGGGACTGCTGTTCAGCTCGTGCTTGTCCAACGAGTAGATCGCCGACAGCTTGTTCAGCAACATACGGACCCACAGGTCGATCTGTTCTTCAGTACGGGCCCCGGCCAGCAGCACCACGAATTCGTCGCCACCAAAACGCGCAGCCTCGTCCCCCGGCTCCAGGGCGCGGCTTATGCGCCCGGCCACCGCCTGTAGCAACAGGTCGCCGACCTTGTGGCCGAGGGAGTCATTGATGGACTTGAAGCGATCCATGTCGATGAACAGGATCGCCATCAAGCGCCGCTTGCTGCGCTGCTCGGCGAGCACCCGGGCCGCGGTTTCCATGAACTGGCGGCGGTTGTGCAGGCCGCTGAGGTGGTCGGTGGCCGCCGCGTGGCTGCTGCGCCGGTGCTCTTCTTCCAGGCGCTGGATCAGTTGCTGGTTGATCCGCTGCGCCTGCTCCAGGGCGCCAAAGGCTTCCTCACGCTTGCCCAGCACGCGCCAGCCCCAGAACACGCCGCCGAGGATCAGCAGGGTCAGGCTCAGGTTGACCCACAGTTGGCGCTCGTAGAGCAACCGCGACGGTGCCAGGATCTCGTCCTCGCGCTGGCTCACGACAATGCTGAAGCCGCGCGGTGATACCTTGCGGTACAGGCTCTGGTAACGGCCATCGCCGCTGAACTGGCTGATCCGCCCCGAGGCCTCGAGGTTGTCCGGCAGGCTCGGCATCAACGCCTCCCCCGCCACCACCACGCCGCTGTTGCCAATGCGCAGGCGCTCGTGCCCGGTGTTGTCGAGCAGGCGCATCAGGCCGCTGGTGCC
Organism: Pseudomonas sp. Con_6; assembly: GCF_059379395.1. Taxonomy (NCBI): domain Bacteria; kingdom Pseudomonadati; phylum Pseudomonadota; class Gammaproteobacteria; order Pseudomonadales; family Pseudomonadaceae; genus Pseudomonas; species Pseudomonas sp. Con_6. Next base: position 4,232,121 of record NZ_CM182011.1, read on the forward strand.
CAGGTCGATATGCTGGAACAGCACCGCCAGATAGCCGATGTCCAGTTGCACCAGGAGAATGCTTTCCGGCTGGCCGCGGGACGGTTCGGTCAGGGGCAGGAGGAACGGCAGGCGCCAGTTGATCTCGGCGGTTTCCCGGGCCGAGGCGTCCAGCGGCGGCAGGAAGGGTTTGAAACCGTAGCGGCCGATATGCTCGCGCAGGGCCGAAAGCCAGGCCTCGGGCAGTTGCTGCGGTTCGTCGCTGTGGCTGGCGGACAGCAGGTCGCCATCGAAGCGGTACAGGCTCATGCGCTTGAGCACCGGGTCCTCGGCGAGCATGCGCACCAGGCTCCAGCGGCCGGGCCCGCTGTCGCGCATGTCCGCCTGGGCGGCGCGGCCAATGGTCTGCGCGCGGTCAACCAGCTGGCTGAGGTTCTCCGCGGCCATGGTGGCCAGATTGAGGTGCTCCGAAGCCTTGGCCGCCAGGGCTTCCTGCTCCGAAGTGGCACGCTGCTGGAAATACGAGACCCAGACGAAGAGCAGGATCGCCACCGCCGAGGACAGCAGGAGAAACTGCAGAACGTTGAAGGAAGACAAGGACCGGCGGATCACCACGATTCATTCCTGCCGCTGAGTGATGGCACATTACTACCAGTTCATGACAGACAGATGACTGGTATGCCAACCCCGCCTCAACCATCCGGTTGATACCGCCCTGCCGCGCCTCGCGGCACCATCGTGGCTCCCAACAACAAGTACCGGAGCCACTTCCATGACCACCCAATCCGACTGGATCACCGTAGGCGCCCTCGCCGAGGGCTTTGCCCCACAGGCCTTCATCCTGCCGCAACTGGCCGAGCTGGCCGGTCAGCAACTGACGCTGAACTTCGCCAACGGCTGGGTCATCGAGCACCGCTTCGACGCCGAGCAACTGCACTGGCACGCCGCCGACGGCCACTCCAGCGGTAGCGCACCGTACCGTGCCACCTCGGTGCGCCCGGGCATCTATCTGGTGGACTTCCTGAAGACCGAGCACGGCCAGACCTGGTCCATCTCCCTGGTACTGGACACCCTGAGCCAGTCCTTCACCGCGGTGATCGGCAACATGCCGTCCGAGCAGGAGACCCAGCAAGGCATCTACCAACGCGCCTTGTCCGGCAAGAACCTGACCAGCGTCGAAGCGCAGTTCTTCCACGGCAGCCTCGACAAGCCCTGGCAAGACGGCGCCTGCCCCCACGCCCCGACCGCCGAGCTGGTGGGCATCCGCAACCGCTATCGCTACAGCCCGACCGAGGAATACGAGCACATCTACCTCAACGAGAACTACTACACCTGGCAGTGCCTGAAGGGCGTCGAGCAAGGCCTGTGCGACACCGACCGCTGCCACTACTACAAGATCGCCGACGAGCTGTACCTGTTCGTCTGGCGCGAGAAGATCATCCCGACCCTGGGTCTGGTGATGATCGACCTGCGCGAGCACCGCAGCGACGGCAAGATCTTCGGCTATGCCGAGGGCAGCTTCGATGCCTTCAGCAACTTCCCGGTGTCCTCGTACTGCAACCTGATCAACCAGACGGTCCACGAAGCATGAAGCGCACCGTGCTGATCACCGGTGCCGGCAGCGGCATCGGCGCGGCCTGCGCCAAGCGCCTGGCCGCCTTGGGTGACAACCTGGTGCTGGTCGGCCGGCGGCGCGAAGCGCTGGAGCAGGTGGCGGTCGGCACCGATGCCCTGGTGCTGGCCGGTGATGCGGCCGACAGCGCCACCTGGACCGGTTTCGTCGAGCAGATCCGCGCCCGCTTCGGCGGACTCGATGCACTGGTCTGCTGCGCCGGCGGCCATGGCCTGGGCAACGCCCTGGACACCAGCGACGACGCTTGGGAAGCCGCCATGCGCGGCAACCTGCACAGCGCCTTTCACAGCGCCCGGGCCTGCCTGCCACTGCTGGTGGAGCGACGCGGCGGCATCGTCCTGCTCGGTTCCATCGCCTCCCTGGCGGCGGGCCCCGAGGTGTGCGGCTACACCACGGCCAAGCATGCGCTGGTTGGCCTGAACCGCTCGCTGGCCCGGGATTTCGGGCCGCAGGGGGTACGGGTCAACTGCGTGTGTCCGGGCTGGGTGCGCACGCCGATGGCTGATGAGGAAATGCAGCCGCTAATGCAGCACTACGGCGAAGACCTCGACGCCGCCTACCGCCGGGTCACTGCCGACGTGCCACTGCGCCGCCCCGCTACGGCGGACGAGATTGCTGCGCTGTGTCAGTTCCTGATCAGCGCCGAAGCGTCGATCGTCACGGGTGCGGTGATCGCCGCCGATGGTGGCTCGACCATCGTCGACGTGCCGACCCTGGCCTATACCCACCTGGAGAATCAGCCATGAATGCACGCTTCGATTTCAGCGGCCAGCAGGTGCTGGTCACTGGTGGCGCCCAGGGCATCGGCCAGGCCATCGTCGAGGGCTTCGCCCGCGCCGGGGCCCAGGTACTGATCGCCGACCTCAACCTGGAGGGCGCGCGAGCCCTGGCAGAAAGGCTCAATGACGAAGGCCATCAGGTGACTGCCAGCGGCATCGACCTCGCCGACCGCGAGGCCGTCGCCGCGCTGCTGGCCGGGCTGCCGCGCCTTGACGTGCTGGTGCACAACGCCGCGTACTTCCCGCTGACGCCCTTCGAACAGATCGACGAGCCGCTGCTGCGACGTACCCTGGACGTCAACCTGTCGGCGCTGTTCTGGCTGACCCAGGGCGCGCTGCCGCTGTTCCGGCGCCAGGGTGGCGGCAACGTACTGGTCACCTCTTCGGTCACCGGACCACGGGTCGCCTACCCCGGACTCAGCCACTACGCCGCGTCCAAGGCCGGAGTCAACGGCTTCATCCGCAGCGCCGCCCTGGAGTTGGCAGGCCATGGCGTACGGGTCAACGGCGTCGAGCCGGGGATGATCCGCACCCCGGCCATGGACAACCTCGGCGACGCCAACCTCAACGCACGGATCGCCGGCAGCGTGCCCTTGGGCCGTCTCGGCGAGCCGCAGGACATCGCCGCCGCCATGCTCTTCCTGGCCTCGGACAACGCTGCCTACATCACCGGCCAGACCCTGATCGTCGACGGCGGCGCCACCCTGCCGGAAACCCTCGCCACCCTGGAGCGTAACGGCTGACTACTGGCCATTGCGATCAAGAACGCTGGCAGCCACGAACAAGACTTGCTCCGGCTGCCAGCGCCCTAATAAGCCCTCGCTACAGCACAACTGCCAACAAGAAAATGGGGGAACACCAATGGACAAGCAACATCGCCTGTTACCGCTGGCCCGGGCCGTCGGCCTGAGCCTGGTCACACTGGCAGCGGCCCAGCCGGCGCTGGCCTACGAGCTGTACGCGGACGACGACACCCACCTCAACGCCGACATGCTCGCCGTGTGGGGCATGTTCAACAGCCGCAAGAACTACGACGGCACCACGGGAGGCTCCACCTGGCGCGAAGGCTTCATCAAGTATGGCGTCAGCGGCGACCAGGGCCTGGGCGGCGCCGGCACCTTGTACGGCACCTTCAACCTGGTCAGTTCGGCAACCTGGGGTGACGGCGACGCCGCCGGCAATACCGACGGTTCCGAACGCACCACCAAGATCGAGGACGCCTTCCTCGGCTGGCGCTCGGGCGATCTGTTCCCGGCCCTGGGCAAGGATGGCGTGGACTTCTCCGCGGGGCGCCAGGTGGTCAAGATCGGCAGCGGCTTCCTGATCAACGACGACGGTCCCAACCTCGGCAAGGGCCCGGCGGACGGCGCGCTGAACCGCGGTGGCGCCTACTACCTGGCGGCCCGTCACGCCTTCGACCGTACCGCAGTGCTCAAGCTCGGTGGCCAGGATGGCCTGCACGGCAGCGTGCTGTGGCTGAAATCCGACAACCGCGCCCAGGCCGAAACCGAACTGGCCGCCGGGACCCTGGACTACACCACCGAGGCCGGCACCCTGGGCCTGACCTGGGTGCACGGCCTCGACGTCACCGACCAGTGGGCCAGCGACTTCCAGAAAGAGCGCGAGAACATGGACGTCTACAGCCTGCGTGGCGAAGGTAATGCCGGCATCGAGAACGCCAGTTTCGCCTTCGAATACGCCTGGCAGGACAAGGACGCCGGGCCGGAAAAAGCCTGGTACGCCGAAGCCGGCTACACCTTTGCCGATGTCGCCTGGTCGCCCAAGGTCACCTACCGCTACACCCGCTATTCGCAGGGTTGGGATTCGCTGTTCACCGGCCTGAGCACGGGCTATGGCACCTGGTTCCAGGGTGAGGTGGCGGCCAACTACTCCGGGCCGTTCAACAGCAATACCGGGATCCACCACGTGGGCCTGAAGGCCACGCCGCTGGAGAACCTGACGGTAGGCGCGCTGTACTTCGACTTCAACACCCTGCGTACCCGCGACACCCTGAACCTGGATGCGCGGGAGCTGGACTTCTACGTGGAATGGGCGGTGAACGAGCACCTGATCATCAGCCCGCTGGTGGGGCTGTATCAGCCGAAGAAGGATGAGAGCAACGACGGCAATCAGGTCGGTGGCAATGGCACCAACGTGTACAGCCAGTTGACGGTGGCTGTGCCGTTCTGACGGTAAACCTTGAGCTCGACCCGGTCCCTGTGGAGCGGGTTCAGCTACAACAGCAGGATCAGCAGTCCCACCAGAACCGCCCCGGCCCCGCTACCTGCTGCAACCAGCCGCCGAGCAACAGCGTGGCGAACAGCGCTTCGTACAGCCCCAAGGCCATGCCGATGCCGATCACCACCCGGGCCGACGACGAAGATCCCAGAAAAGCAGCAGGCGCTTTCAAGGGCATTTCCGAAACAGGCAGCGGAAAATCAGGCGTCAAAGGCACCGTCGAGCCAGCGGCCAAGCAGTTCGCTGGTGCGCTCGGGGTGCTCCAGCGGCGGCAGATGACCGCATTCGTCGATCACTTCCAGGTGCGCGCCGGCGATCCCGGCCTGCATCAGGCGGGCTTCGGCCAGCGGCGTGATCTCGTCCTGCTCGCCGAACAGGATCAGGGTCGGTACGCGGATGCTGTCCAGCACGGGCTGGTAGTCGGCGCGGCCGATGATCGCCTGCTGCTGGCGGATAAAACCTTCGCGACCGATGGCGTCGGCCATCGCCATGACCACCTCGGGTACCGTGGTGTCGAGGCTGCGGGCGTGCATCAGGCGTGGCAGCAGTTGCGGGGTGACGCCCTTGAACTTGCCCAGCCCGGCCAGTTCCAGCAGGCCACGGCGGACCCGGGCGCGGGCCGGATCGTCGGGACGGGCCATGGTGTCGAGCAAGGCCAGACGCTCGACCCGCTCGGGGGCGCGGCGCAGGATCTCGAAGGCCACGTAGCCGCCCATGGACAGCGCAGCCAGGGCAAAACGTGGCGGAGCCTGGTCCAGTACCCGTTCGGCCATGGCGACGATGGCCGTGTCCTGGCTGAGGTCGGGAATCAGGACCTGGCGCCCGGGTTCGAAGGTGGCTTGCTGGTGGGCCCACAGGCGATGGTCGTTGAGCAGGCCGGGCAGCATCACCAAGGGAAGGTCGTCACGGGACAAGCGGAGCACTCCTGAAAAGCGGGGAAGCGGGATTCTATGCCTGAAGGCAAATTATTGCTGTGTCCTTGCCGGCCTCATGCCTCGACCTCCAATACCTCCCCCCGCTCCCTGAGCAATTCAACAAAGGTGCTCAGGCAGCGCGACATCATCCCCCGCCGCCACACCAGCCAGGTGCGCAGGTAGCGGAATTTCTCCGACAACGGCCAGACGCTGACCGTGCTGCAGCCCGGCATGCTGTCGAGCATGCTGCGCGGCATCAGCGCCAGCCCGGCCCCCGCACTGACACAGGCGAGCATGCCGTGGTAGGACTCCATCTCGAGGATCTTGCCCGGCACCGCGCCGTCCTGGGAGAACCACTTCTCGAAGTGATGACGGTATGAGCAGTTGGCGCGGAAGGCGTAGATGGTCGAGCCGTTGACCTCGACCGCACGGCTGATCGGCCCATGGTTCAGCGGCGCGATCAGCACCATTTCCTCGGTGAACACCGGCACCCCTTCCAGCGCCGGGTGCAGCACCGGCCCGTCGACGAAGGCCGCGCTCAGGCGCCCGGCCAGCACGCCATCGATCATCGCCCCGGACGGGCCAGTACTGAGGTCCAGCTCGACCTTGGCGTAACTCTGGTTGTACGCCGCCAGCAACGCGGGAATACGCACCGCCGCAGTACTTTCCAGCGAGCCGAGGGCGAACGGCCCCTGGGGTTCGTCGCCGGAAACGGTCTGCCGCGCCTCGGCCACCAGGTCGAGGATGCGCCGTGCGTAGTCGAGGAAATTCCACCCGGCCGGAGACAGACGCAGGCGGCTTTTCTCGCGGATGAACAGGTCGGCGCCCAGTTCTTCTTCCAGTTGTCGGATTCTGGTGGTCAGGTTCGAGGGCACCCGGTGAATATGCTGGGCCGCCGCACTGATGCTGCCCTGCTCTGCCACGGCCTTGAACATCTCCAGCTGGACCAGATCCATATCATCATTCTCTCTGCGTGAAAGTTTCGCTCAGTATTATTCAGTTTCAGGGAAACATACAACGCAGTAGGCTCCGGTCCGTACTCCTTACAAGAATCAGGACGCCGAGATGACCGTGATCAGCCACCAGACCCATGCCCTGTCGATCAATCCCGCCACCGGCGAGCAGATCGGCGCCTATCCCTACGAAAGCGCCGCCGTGCTCGACGCCGCCCTGACCCGTGCCGCCGCCGGCTACGCGGTGTGGCGCCGCACGCCGCTGGCCGGCCGCGTGGCCAAGCTGGGTGATCTGGCCGTCGCCCTGCGCGACAACGTCGAGGCCATGGCCCTGATGATCACCGACGAGATGGGCAAGCCGGTTGCCCAGGCCCGTGGCGAAATCGAGAAATGCGCCCAGCTGTGCGAGTGGTACGCCGAGAATGGCCCGGCCATGCTGGCCCCGGAAGCCGCGCCGGTACCGGTGGGCAAGGCGCGCATCGAATACCGTCCGCTGGGCCCGCTGCTGGCGGTGATGCCGTGGAATTTCCCGATCTGGCAGGTACTGCGTGGCGCCGTACCGGCGCTGCTGGCCGGCAACACCTACGTGCTCAAACACGCGCCAAACGTGATGGGCAGCGCCTACCTGCTGCTGGACGCCTTCAAGCGCGCCGGTTTCCCCGAGGGCGTGTTCGAGGTGATCAACGTCACCCCTGATGGCGTGTCCAAGGCCATCGCCGACCCGCGCATCGCCGCCGTGACCCTGACCGGCAGCGTCCGTGCTGGCATGGCCATCGGTGCCCAGGCGGGTGCCGCGCTGAAGAAATGCGTGCTGGAGCTGGGCGGTTCCGACCCGTTCATCGTGCTCAACGACGCCAACCTCGACGAAGCGGTGAAGGCTGCCGTGATCGGTCGCTACCAGAACACCGGCCAGGTCTGCGCCGCGGCCAAGCGCCTGATCGTCGAGGAAGGCATCGTCGAAGCCTTCACCGAGAAGTTCGTCGCCCTGACCCGCGAGTTGGTGATCGGTGATCCGCGCAACACCGACACCTATATCGGCCCGATGGCCCGCTTCGACCTGCGCGACGAGCTGGACGGCCAGGTCCAGGCGACCCTGGCCGAAGGCGCGACCTTGCTGCTGGGTGGCGGCAAGGCGGACGGTGAAGGCAACTACTACCAGCCGACGGTGCTGGCGAACGTTACCGACCAGATGACCTCGTTCAAGGAAGAGCTGTTCGGCCCGGTGGCCTCGATCATCACCGCCCGCGATGCACGGCATGCGCTTGAACTGGCCAACGACAGCGAGTTCGGCCTGGCGTCGACCATCTACACCGCCAATGTGGAATTGGCCGAGCAACTGGTGGAAGAAATGGATACCGGTGGCATCTTCATCAACGGCTACTGCGCCAGCGATCCGCGGGTGACCTTCGGTGGCGTGAAGAAGAGCGGTTTCGGGCGCGAGCTGTCGCACTTCGGCGTGCGTGAGTTCTGCAATGCACAGACGGTGTGGCTGGATCGCAACTGATCGCCTGAGCAATACAAAACCCTGCGAGAGCTGACTTGCCAGCGATGAGGCCCGATCTGACACCCTCTTTGTCAGTACCGGCCAATCGCTGGCAAGCCAGCTCCCACAGGGTCGGAGTTGCAACCACTATTCAGGTACGGCTCACCCCAGACAACGGGTCACATGCTTCACCGACTGATACGCCGACAACCCCCAGGGTCCCAGCTCGCGGCCGATGCCGCTGCCCTTGGTACCGCCCCATGACGTCTCGACGAACACCGCCTGGATCGAGTTGATCCACACATGCCCCACTTCCAGGGCATCGGCGACTCGCTCGGCTCGCTCCAGATCCTTGCTGACCACGGTGGCAACCAGGCCGAAACGGCTGTCGTTGGCCAAGGCGATCGCCTCTTCCTCGGTACGGAAACGCTGGCTGCACAGCACCGGCCCGAAGATCTCCTCGACCCACAGACGGCTGTCCACCGGCACATCGGCGTACAGCGTCGGGCTGACGAACCAGCCGGAGCGGTCCAGCGGCTGGCCGCCGGTCAGACACTTCAGGCCTTCTTCCTTGGCGATGGCGAAATACGCCGCCACCTTGAGCCACTGGCCCTGGCTGGTCATCGGGCCCATGTCCACTTCTTCACTCAACGGGTTGCCGACCCGCAGCTTCTCCAGTGCTACCGCCAGACGCTCCAGCAAGGCATCGGCGATACCTTCCTGGATCAGCAGGCGCGAGGTGGCCGAGCACATCTGCCCGGCGTTCCAGCAGATACCAGCGACAATCCACTCCACCGCCTGGTCCAGGTCGCAGTCGTCGAACACCACGATGGCCGACTTGCCGCCCAGCTCCAGGGTCACCGGCCGGCACTGCGCCGAAGCGCTGCGCATCACCTGGCTGCCCACGTTGTTGCTGCCAGTGAAGGACAGCTTGTCCAGGCCGTTGTGGTTGCTCAGGGCAATACCGGTCTCGGCCTTGCCTACCACGATGTTCAGTACGCCCGCCGGCAGGCCGAGGGTCTCGGCGATCCGGCCATAGGCCTGCTCCACCAGCGGAGTGATCTCCGACGGCTTGAGCACCACGGTGCAGCCGGCGGCGAGGGCCGGGGCGAGTTTCCAGGCGCTGGTCACCAGCGGGAAGTTCCACGGCACGATCAGGCCGACCACGCCCACCGGCTCCAGGCGGGTACGGGCGCTGAAGCCTGGCGCGGCCAGGGCCACGTTGAAGTCCTTGCCGGACTGCTGCTCGACCAGGTCGGCGTAGTAGCCGAAGGTGGCGACGGCGTCGTCCAGGTCGATTTCCGCTTCATGGCGCGGCTTGCCGTTGTTGCGCATCTGCAGGGCGATCAGTTCCTCGCGGCGCAGGCCCAGTTGCTCGGCAAAGCCGCGCAGGTAGCCGGCGCGGGTTGCCACGTCGAGGGTTTTCCACGCTGGCAGGGCCTTGCCTGCGGCGGCGACCGCCTGATCGACCTGGGCAGCGCTGGCGGCCAGCAGTTCGGCGAAGGGCTCGCCCAGGGACGGGTCGAACACCTTGATGCAATCGGCGGTGGCGCCATCCACCCAGCGGCCATCGATGTAATGAGTCATGTACAGCTCCAGTCAGGCCGTTTCGGCAGTCGTCAGCGACGCGCACGCCGCCGGTTTGCGAATAACCCAGCGCGGGCCCTTGGGGCCATACACCGCGGCGGGTTCGGGGAAAAGATTGATCAGGGCCAGGTACAACACGGCGGCCAGGCCCAGGGTGATCGGCAGGCTGATGTCGATGCCGCCGGCCAGTTCGCCGAGGCTGCCGACGAACTGCCCCGGCAGGTTGACGAAGCACAGGCCGGTGATCGCGCTGGGGATCCAGGCGCCCATGCCGCGCCAGTTCCAGCCATGGTTGAACCAGTAGCGGCCACCGCGCTCGCCACGGGTGAACACCTGCAGGTCGTCGGCGTGGTAGAAACCGCGGCGGGTGATCAGGCCGAGGATCATGATCACCATCCACGGGCTGGTGCAGGTGATGATCAGCACGGCGAAGGTGGACACGCTCTGCACCAGGTTGAAGGCGAAGCGGCCGATGAAGATAAAGGCGATGGCGAGCACGCCGATCAGCAGGGTCGCGGCGGCGCGGCTGAGCAGGCGCGGGAACACGCTGGACATGTCCAGGCCGGTGCCGTACAGCGCCGTGGTGCCGGTGGACATGCCGCCGATCACCGCGATCAGGCATACCGGCAGGAAGAACCAGGTCGGCGAGATGGCCAGCAGGCCGCCGACATAGTTGTTGGCCTCGATGTACTGCGGCGCGTTGCTCGCCACCAGGGTCGCGGTGCACAGGCCGAACAGGAACGGAATCAGGGTGCCGACCTGCGAGGCGATCACCGCCAGCATGATCCGCGACTTCGGCGTCTCCCGCGGGATGTAGCGCGACCAGTCGCCGAGGAAGGCACCGAACGACACCGGGTTGCTCATGGCCAGCAGCGCCGAACCGATGAACGCCGCCCAGAAGCCCGGCTGGCCGAGGTTGACGCTACCGGCGAAGCTGGCATCGAACGGCCCGGCGAAGGCGAAGATGCCCAGCAGGAACAGCAGGCTCGACGCCCACACCGCGATCTTGTTGACCCAGAGCATGAAGCGGAAGCCGAAGATGCACACGATCAGCACCAGCACCGCGAACAGGCCGTAGGTCAGGCCCAGGGTCAGGTCGGTTTCCGGCAGTCCGGCCAGGCGCTTGGCCCCGCCGACCAGGGCATCGCCGGAGCTCCACACCGACAGCGAGAAGAACGCCACGGCGGTGAGCAGCGACAGGAACGAACCAACGATCCGCCCGTGCACGCCGAAATGGGCGCCGGACGACACCGCGTTGTTAGTGCCGTTGAGCGCGCCGAACAGGCCCATGGGCGAGAGGATCAGCGCACCGACGCCGACGCCCAGCAGGATCGCCCAGACCCCGGCCTGGAACGACAGGCCAAACAGCACGGGGAAGCTGCCGAGCACGGCGGTGGCGAAGGTATTGGCGCCACCGAAGATCAGGCGGAACAGGTCCAGGGGGGTGGCGTCGCGTTGGTTGTCGGGGATCTGTTCGACCCCGTTGGTTTCGATTCCGGAGGAATGGCTCATGGTGGTGCTCCAGCGCCTGTCTGATTGTTGTTGAGTGCGTTGGCAGTGGCGGCAAGGCCGCCGGAAAGGATCAGCTTTCGCTCAGGGCCGACAGGTGCTCGTGGCAGGCCAGCCAGTGATCGCCGTGCAGGCGGAAGACGATGGTTTCCCGCTCCTCCAGGTGCAGTTCTTCGCCGCCGACCCGCAGGTGGGTGGCGACGTCGTGCAGGAAGATCGCCACGTCGCCCTGCAGGCTGACCTGGGCATTGCTCGACCGGCAGCCGAGCACGGCAAAGCCTTCGGCCTGCCATTGCGCCCAGAGTTGCTCGTAGGCAAGGCGCGACATCAGCGGTTGCGGGACGGTGTGGAAGAGGAAGGTGGCGTCTTCGCTGAAGCAGGCGAAGTAGCGGGTGGTGTCGTTGCTGGCGAAGGCATCGACCAGGGCAGCGGCGGCGCGCAGGACCTGGGATTCACGCGAAGGGATCGGGTTCACGAGTGGGGCACTCACGGTTTTTGTAGTTGTCTGCGGGGAATTCTGGCGGCGGGATGCGGGGGGAAGAATCGCTGGGGGCAAATAATCAGTTCAGGAATTTCTGAACCATCGGGTGCCGTTGGTCTCTGGAAGGCGAGAGGAAGACCTTATTCAGAGCGAATTTTTGCTAGCCTCACACCCCATTGGTGCGACATTGAGCCCTGCTATTCCCAGAGGACCCAACTCATGAGAGTTGAAACCATCAGTTATTTGAAGAAGCACGCGGCGGACCTGCCGCTCGACGAGCCATTGGTCGTCACGCAGAACGGCGTACCGGCCTACGTCGTTGAATCCTACGCCGAGCGCAAGCGTCGGGACGAGGCCATAGCACTGGTGAAGCTTCTGGCAATGGGATCACGGGAGTATGCGCAGGGCGAACACTGCTCGGCCGAAGAGTTGAAAGACCGCCTGAAGAAAAGGTTCAGCCCCGCGTAGGAGCAGGCTTGTCGTGTGACGAACCACTGCGAAGGACCGCGTAGCGGTCCTTCGCAGTGGTTCGTCACACGACAAGCCTGCTCCTACCAGTCAGTGCGACGCCAACCAAGCCCTCCACCCGCCCCACTCACTGATATCCCGCGCCCCTTCCAGCCCATAGCCCTCGCAGATGAACCCGGTCTCCCAGCGCCCATCACCCAGCTCCACCTTACCCAGCCCCAACGGTGCCGGGATCTCGCTGAGGAAGGCACCCAGGGCTGCACTGGGCACTTGCCACACTTCCACGGCAATGGCCACGCCACCGCTGCCGACCCGGACCATCCCCGGTCGCTGCACCGGCCCGCCCGCCAGGGCGTACAGGCGATAGCTCGGCGAGCTGGAAGTCGCTTCCAGCAACCTCGCTCCCCGCTGCTTCAACTGCCAGTTGAGCGCCAGCCCGTCCAGGTGGGCACCGCACACCACCAGGCGAACCTGGTCATGACGCGCCTCGCGGGCCGGCACCGTCTCGCCCTGGAACGCCGCCGCCAGACTGAGCAGGTACTGGTCAGTGAACGCCCGGCCAAACAGGGTGACACCCCACGGCAGCCCATTGACCATGCACCCGGCGGGCACGGCAACCGCCGCATAGTCCAGCAGGTTCATGAAGTTGGTGTAGTAACCCAGCTCGGCATTGCGCAGCACCGGTTCCTCGGCCAGTTCGGCCAGGGTCACCGGACGGCCGATGGTGGGCGTCAATACGCACTCCAAGCCAGCCAGTTGCCGGTCGCACTCCGCCTTCAACTGCTGCAGGCGATACTGCGCACGGAAGGTATCCACGCCGCTGACTTCCGGCGCCTTGGCCAGCACCGCATGGATCACCGGCAACACCGCCTCGGGCTGCCGCCGCGCCAGCTCGCCGACTACGCTATAGCGCTCGACCACCCAGGGCCCGTCGTACAGCAGGCGCGCGGCTTCGAGGAACGGCGACAGGTCGATCTCTACCGCCTCGCCCCCCAGCGCCCGCAGGCGCTCGACCGCTGCGTCGAACAGCACCGGGCCTTCCTCACAGCCAAAGAATTCCAGGTCCGTCGGCCTCGGCACCCCGAAACGGAAGCTGCCGACCCGGCCGAAGGCACTGCCCAGGTTCCAGCCGGCATTGGCCCGGCTGTATTCGTCCCGCGGGTCCTGCACCGCCAGCAGTTGCAGCAACTGGCTGGCCTCCCCCGCCGTGGCGGTGAAGGTGGTCACGCAGTCCAGGGTGCGGCACGCCGGCACCACGCCGGCCGTGGACACCAGACCCTTGCTGGCCTTGAGCCCGACCAGCCCGTTGAGCGCCGCCGGCACCCGGCCCGAGCCGGCGGTATCGGTGCCCAGGGCGAAGCTGGCCACACCCAGGGCCACCGCCAGCGGCGAGCCGGCGCTGGAGCCGCCAGACGGGTAGTCGTCAAGCACGCTGTTGATGCAGGCGCCATAAGACGAGCGCGTGCCGTTGAGGCCGGTGGCGAACTGGTCGAGGTTGGTCTTGCCCAGCGGTACCGCGCCCAGCCGGATCAACTGCTCGACCACCGTCGCCGAGCGCTCGGGCGTATAGGCGAATGCCGGACACGCCGCCGTGGTGGGAATGCCCGCGAGGTCGATATTGTCCTTGATCGCGAACGGCACGCCGTACAGCGGCAGGCTGTCCGGCGACACGCCCTCCAGTGCCGCCAGGTAAGGCTCCAGTTCCTCCACGCTGAGCAGGTGGATGAACAGCTTGTAACGCGGATTCAGTTGCTCCGCCCGTTCGCGCAACGCCAGGATCAGCTCCCGTGGCGATTGATCGCCGGCAACGTAGCTCGTACGCAGCGCGTCCAGTTGCAGATTCACCTTCATGCCTCACCTCCTTCCAGCACCACCACCCGTTGCCCCGCGCGCACCGCCGAACCCGGCTCGACCCGCACCTCCCGCACCACACCCGCGCAGGGCGCCAGCAGCGGGATCTCCATCTTCATCGACTCCAGCACCACCAGCGCGTCCCCAGCCTCGACACGCTGGCCAACGCTGACCTGGACCTGCCAGAGATTGCCGGCGATGGCGCTTTCCACGCCGATCTGCCCGGCCGGCAACGGCGCGTCCTCGGTGGCCTCGGCCACGGCTTCGGTGGACTCGAAATGAGCCTGGCCCGTCTCGATCCAGCGTTGCCGCTCGGCCGCGAAGGCAGCCTGCTGGCGCGTGCGGAAGGCCTGGATACCGTCGGCCTCTTCGGCAAGAAATGCCTGGTAGTCCGCCAGCCGCAACTGACTGGGCTCGATCGTCAGTTCAAAGCGACCCAGCGGGAAATCACGACGGATGCGCTCCAGCTCCCCGGCACTGACCGGGTAGAAGCGGATCTGGTCGAAGAAACGCAACAACCACGGCTTGCCATCGAACGCTGCGACCTCGCGGTAGCGGTTCCACATCTGCAGGGTGCGGCCGACGAACTGATAGCCGCCGGGCCCTTCCATGCCATACACGCACATATAGGCGCCACCGATGCCAACGGAGTTTTCCGCCGTCCAGGTGCGCGCCGGGTTGTACTTGGTGGTGACCAGACGGTGGCGCGGGTCCAGCGGCGTGGCCACCGGGGCGCCGAGGTAGACATCGCCCAGGCCCATCACCAGGTAGCTGGCGTCGAACACGGTGCGCTGTACTTCGTCGAGGTCCGGCAGGTCGTTGATGCGGCGGATGAACTCCAGGTTGCTCGGGCACCAGGGCGCATCCTTGCGCACGGTGGTCATGTACTTCTCGATGGCCAGTTGGCAGGCCGGGTCATCCCAGGACAGCGGCAGGTGGACAATGCGCGACGGCACCTGCAGGTCGTCGCTGCTGCACACTTGCTGCCACTCGCCAGCAACGGTCTCCAGCAGGTGGCCCAGGGGCAGGCGCTCCGGCTGGTAATGGACCTGCAGCGAGCGGATCCCCGGAGTCAGGTCGATCACCCCGGGCAGCGCTCGCGCCTCCAGCGCCTGCATCAGGGCATGGCCGCGGAAACGCAGGACCAGGTCCAGTTCGGCGGCGCCGATCTCCAGCAGCACATGGGTATCACCTGCCAGCCGGGCGACCAGACGTCGGTCATCCGTGCCGATGTCCAGCACCACCGGCGACCGCAGTTCGGCCTCGGCCCGTACCGGCACCGGCTCGTCCAGCAACGCCGCGCAAGCCCGTTGCCGGGCCGTTTCCAGCGAAACTGGCAGGAAGCGCACCTTGTCCCCGGCCTTGAGTTGGCCCAGTTGCCAGAGGTCGGCCTCGATCACCGTCACCGGGCAGACGAAGCCGCCCAGGCTCGGGCCGTCGGGGCCGAGGATCACCGGCATGTCGCCGGTGAAGTCCACCGCCCCGATGGCATAGGGGTTGTCGTGGATGTTCGACGGGTGCAGCCCCGCCTCGCCGCCATCGGCGCGGACCCACTCGGGTTTCGGGCCGATCAGGCGTACGCCGGTGCGGCTGGAGTTGAAGTGCACCTCCCAGTCGGTGGCGAAGAAGGTACGCATGTAGTCCTCGGTGAAATATTCCGGCGCACCGTGGGGCCCGTAGATCACCCGGATCAGGCGTGTCGCGGCCAGGGCCGGCTGCTCAGGCAGCACGTCACCGGCCTGCCCGTCGGTCAGCGGCGCCAGGTGCAGCACATCCCCCGCCCGCAGCGCGCGACCACCATGCCCGCCGAACTGGCCGAGCATGAAGGTGCTCTGGCTGCCCAGGTATTCCGGCACCTGGATGCCGCCGCGCACGCACAGGTAGGCCCGGGCGCCCGCGCCGGCGATACTGCCCAGGGCGACAAGGCTGCCAGCCTTGACCCGTACGCTGGTGTTCATGGCGATGGCCTCGCCGTCCAGGCTCACCGGCAGCGTCGCGCCGGTCACGGCGATCACTGCGTCGGTGTTGAAGCGCAGGGTCGGCCCGTTCATGGTCACTTCCAGCCCCGCAGCCCCTTGCCGGTTGCCCAGCAGCAAGTTGCCCAGGCGCAAGGCGCGACTGTCCATCGGACCGGACGGCGGCACGCCCACCGCCCAGTAGCCGAGACGGCCGGGGTAGTCCTGGACGCTGGTCTGGGTGCCGCCGGCGAGTACTTCGAAGGTCTCGGCACGATAGGCCAGGCCCTCCAGGCACCGGGTCCAGGGCTGGCCGCTGGCGAAGGGGGTAGCGTCGAGAATCTGCCGCAGGTAGTCGCGGTTGGTCTCCACGCCGTAGACCTGGCTGTCGCCCAGGGCACGGTGCAGGCCCTGGCGCGCCTGCTCGCGGTCGTCGGCCCGGACGATCACCTTGGCGATCATCGGGTCGAAGTACGGCGGGATCTCGCAGCCAGCACTGACCCAGGTATCAATGCGCAGCGCCTGGCCATCGGCCTCGGGGAAGTGCACGGCAGTGAGCAGGCCGGGGCTGGGCTGGAAGTCCTTGCCCGGATCTTCCGCATAGAGCCGCGCCTGCACCGCATGCCCGGAGGGCTGCAGGCCGGCGGCCAGATCGCTGAGCGGCGGCAGGTCGCCGGCCGCCAGCTCGATCATCCAGCGCACCAGGTCCACGCCCCACACCTGCTCGGTAACGCCGTGCTCGACCTGCAGACGGGTATTCACTTCGAGGAAATAGAAGCGCCCGGCGTCGCTGTCATAGACGAACTCCACGGTGCCGGCGCTGCGATAGGACACGGCCCGGGCCAGGCGGATCGCCGCTTCGCAGAGCGCCTCGGCCATGCCCTCGGGCAGGTTCGGCGCCGGGGTTTCCTCCAGCACCTTCTGGTTGCGCCGCTGCACCGAGCAATCGCGCACGCCCAAGGCCAGGACCTCGCCCGCGCCATCGCCGAACACCTGCACCTCAAGGTGACGGGCGCGCTCGATGTACTTCTCGATGAACACGCCGGCATCGCTGAAGTTGTTCTGCCCGAGGCGCTTCACGGCCTCGAAGGCGTCTTCCAGTTCCGCCGCCGAGCGGCACACGCGCATGCCGATACCGCCACCGCCTGCGGTGCTTTTCAGCATCACCGGATAGCCGACGGCGGTAGCGGCGCCCAGGGCGTCGTCGAGGCTGTCCAGCAGGTCGGTGCCTTCCAGCAGCGGCAGGCCCTGTTGCCGCGCCAGATCACGGGCGGTGTGCTTGAGGCCGAACAGGCGCAGTTGCTCCGGCGTCGGCCCGACGAACACCAGCCCGGCGGCTTCGCAGGCTTCGGCGAAGGCGGCGTTCTCGGACAGGAAGCCGTAGCCCGGATGGATGGCCTGGGCGCCGCTGTCGCGGGCCGCGGCGAGGATCTTGTCGACCGCCAGGTAGGTGCCGGCGGCGGCGCCCTCCCCCAGGCTGATGGCCTGGTCGGCTTCGACGATATGGCGACTGGCGAGGTCGGCCTCGGAATACACCGCGACACCCTCGACCTTCAGCGCGCGCAGGGTGCGCAGGATGCGGCAGGCAATGGCGCCACGGTTGGCGATCAGCAGTTTCTCGAACATGACAACATCCCCGAAGGGGTTGCGGGCCGTCCCGCAGTTGTAAGGAGGTCCTGGGGTCGTCCCCGGACGGCAATCAGGCGTGCTTGTCGGTTTTCAGTTGCCCGAAACGGGCCTGGCAGGCGTTGAACAGGCATTGGCGGACGGAGCGCCACAGGGTCTTCAGTTCCATACCAGCAGTTCCGCAGGGGTGGGGTTGTAGCCATTGCAGGGGTTGTTCAGTTGCGGGCAGTTGGAGATCAGCACGATCACGTCCATATGTGCCTTCAACTGCACGTACTTGCCGGCTGCAGAAATGCCGTCCTCGAAGGTCAGCCCGCCTTCCGGGGTCACCGGGACGTTCATGAAGAAGTTGATGTTGGGGCTGATGTCGCGCTTGCCCAGGCGACCGTCGTGGCAGCAGGCCCGCAGGTAGTTGTCGCGGCAGCTGTGCATGTGGCGCTTGTCCAGGGCGTAGCGCACCGTGTTGCTTTCCTGGGCGCAGGCGCCGCCGAGGGTGTCGTGGCGGCCGCAGTTGTCCTCGACGATGGTCAGCATCGGCCGGCCGAGGTTGGAATACAGCACGCTGCCGACGCCCAGGTAGACATTGCCCTGGCGTCGCAGGGTGCGTTGCACGTCATAGCGCTCGCGGGGGTTGCCGGCACTATAGAACAGCGTATCGATGGCCTGGTTGCCTTGCAGGTCGAGGATGCGCAGGGTCTGCCCGGCCTTGACCTCGGTGAGCCAGGGCTCGCCGGCAGGAATGGTGGCGCGGTACACCGCGTTGTCTGCTTGCAGATGGGAGGTGGTCATCGCTGGGTCCTCAGGCGAACAGCCGCTGGGTGTTGAGGAAGCCGCGCTCGTTTTCCGGGCGCGAGGTACGGCAGGCCTCGGCGACGCTGGCATCGGCCTCGGCGAAGGTCAGTTGCAGCGGCTTCGGTGCGTAGCCAGGGGCAGGGTCCATCGGGTGCTGCAGCGCCGTGACGATGAACAGGGTGTCCATCGGCGCGTACAGGTCGATGCTGTCGCCTGCCCGGGAATTGCCCTCGACAAAGCGCAGCGCGCCGTCGGCGGCGACATCGACACGGCTGAACAGGTTGAGCGGCATGCTCAGGTCGGACAGCCCCAGGCCCCACTTGCCCATCTCCACCAGCAGGTTGTCGTGGCCGTTGCGATGGAAGCCGTTGCGCAGCTCCTGGTAGCGGCCGATGCCGTATTTTTCCGCGACTTCGGCGGCGTCGAGCACGCCGCCAATGCTGTCGCTCCAGCCACAGCTGTCATGGGTGATGGCGGCCAGCACCCGGCCCATGTCCGAGTACAGGCAGTGGCCGGCGGTGAGCTTGGCGGTGTGCTGGCACTTGAGGCTGTCCGGCAGGTTGAGGCGCTCGCTCTTTTCATGGGCGTTGAACAGCATCAGGCTGACGTTGGCGCCGCCTTCCACGTCGGTGAAGCGCACCAGTTGCCCGCGCTTGAGGACGAAGGACAGGTGGCCGCCGCCGGGCAGCAGTTCCTCGGCGAAAGGATGGGTGTGGGTCATGGTCGACCTCCGGAGTGCGATTGAAGAAGCGCGGGCGCAGGCGCCCGGGCCGTGAGTCGTTTGCCGTTGAGCGGCAGGTCGTAGGTGACGCGGGAGCCGAACGCGGTGGGCGCGTGGGGGTCGTGGCGAACCTTGTCGAAGACCAGCAGGCGGGTGCCGAGGCTGAAGCCCTCGCTGAGGTCGTGGGTGACCATGAACACGGTCACCCCGGTTTCCCGCCACAGTTCCAGGAGCAAGGCGTGCATGTCCTTGCGGATACCCGGGTCGAGGGCACCGAAGGGCTCGTCGAGCAGCAGCACCCTGGGCTTCATGATCAGCGCCTGGGCGATGGCCAGGCGCTGCTGCATGCCGCCGGAGAGCTGACTGGGGTACTTGTTGACGGCATGGGCCAGGCCGACCTTGGCCAGCAGCGCCGCAGCCTGCTCGCGAGCCTCGCGCTTGTCGCGGCCGAACAGGCGCCCCAACAACGGCGCACGGGGCAGTTCCAGGCCCAAGGCGACGTTGTCCAGCACGCTCAGGTGCGGGAACACCGAATAGCGCTGGAACACCACGCCCCGGTCCGCATCGGGCTCGCCGGACAGCGGCTCGCCGCCCAGCAGGATCTGCCCGCGGCTCGGCCGCTCCTGGCCCAGCAGCAGGCGCAGGAAAGTCGACTTGCCGCAGCCCGAGGCGCCGACCATGGTGCAGAACTCGCCTTCGGCGATGCTCAGGTCGAGGCCTTCGAGCACCACGTGCCCGTCGTATTCCTGCCAGACATTCGTGACTTCGATAAAGCTCATGCCCGTGCCCCCTCGTACCAGGGGAAGACGCGTCGAGCCAGGGTCTTCAGCAGCCAGTCGGTGAGCCAGGCGAGCAACGTGATCCACACCACGTAGGGCAGGATCACGTCCATCGCCAGGTAGCGGCGCACCAGGAAGATCCGGTAGCCGAGGCCATCTTCCGAGGCGATGGCCTCCGCCGCGATCAGGAACAGCCACGCCGAGCCCAGCACCAGGCGCAGGGCGATCAGCAGGCGCGGCAGCAACTGCGGCAGGATCACCCGCAGGATCAGGGTCCAGGTACTGGCGCCGAGGGTCTGCGCCTTGATCAGCAGCTCGGCGGGGATTTCCCGGGCGCGCTGCTCAAGGTCACGGGCCAGCACCGGGGTGATGCCGATGACGATCAGCATCACCTTGGACAGTTCACCCAGGCCGAAGACGATGAACAGGATCGGCAGGATCGCCAGCGGCGGGATCATCGACAGCACCACCAGCAGCGGCGACAGCGGCGCCCCGAGCAACGGCACGGTGCCGGCGGCGATGCCCAGGCACAGGCCCAGACCAGCACTGATCGCCAGCCCGGCGCCGAGGCGCTGCAGGCTGGAGGCGGTGTCCTGCCACAGCAGGTAGTTGCCGCTGCGCTTGTCCTCCACCAAGGCCATGCGCTGCACCGCCGCGCCCATCTGCGCGGCACCGGGCAGGAGCTTGTCGTTGGGGTTGTCGGCCAGCCGCTGTGCCGAGCCGAGGAAGTAGGCACAAAGCACCAGGGCGAACGGCAGGATCATCAGCAACAGCCGCGAAGGCCGGTCGGGATGACGGTTGATCAGGCGCATGGTGTATCCCTCGCTCACAGCGAACCGTCGACGGCCATCTGCAGGTAGGTCGGATCGAAACGCAGCTTGAGGTTGGCGCGGTCGCCGACGATCACCTGGTTGGCGAAGCTCATGCCCACCGCCTGACTGTCCTTGGCGCCCTCACCCAGCAGGCCGTGGTCGAAGGAAAAGGCGGCGACCTTGTCCATGGTCTTCGGCAGCTCGGCGCTGTTGACGAAGGTCAGCGCGGCTTGCGGCGTGTCGAACAGGTAGGTGGTGGAAAGCTGGCCCTCGAAGCCGTCGAGATCGGTGCCCGAGGCCTTGGCCATGTGTTCAACAGCGGCCTGACGCTGCGGCGAACTGCCGGCCAGCAGCGCCATCACTTCGTACCAGGCGCCGGTCAAGGCTTTGCCCAGAGCCGGGTTGTCCTTGAGGGTCTGGGTGTTGACCACCATCAGGTCGAGGATCTCGCCGGGGATGCGGCTGGAGTCGAACACCTGGGTCACGCCCGGCTTGTTCTTCACCTCTTCCAGCATCGGGTTCCAGGTGGTCACCGCCTGCACGTCGGCGGTGTCGAAGGCCGCGGCGATATCGGCATCGGAGGTGTTGACCACCTTCAGGTCCTTCTCCCGCAGGCCGGCGGAATCCAGGGCGCGGGCCAGCAGGTAATGAGACACCGAGAGCTCGACCAGGTTGACGTTCATGCCCTTCAGGTCCTTGACCGTCTTGCCGTTGCCCTTGAGCACCACGCCATCATTGCCGTTGGAAAAGTCGCCGACGATCAGCGCCGTACTGTCGACGCCGCCGGCGGCCGGGATGGTCAGGGCGTCCATGTTGGTCATGGCGCAGCCGTCGAACTGGCCGGCGGTGTACTGGTTGATCGACTCGACGTAGTCGTTGACCTGGGTGAGCTTGATATGGATGCCGTACTTGCTCGCCCATTTATCGACGATGCCCTCGGCTGCGGCGTATTCCCACGGCATCCAGCCGGCGTAGATGGTCCAGCAGACATCGAAATCGGTCTTGGCCGCGGCTTTCGAAGGGGGGCTGGCCAGCAGGACCAGGCCTGCGGCGAAGAAGGCGGAAAGCAGGGACTTTCGCATGGAGTGACTCCAGTAGACGGTGGGCGGACCAGGAGCAGCACGACGCTCATTGCTAGTGAGCGGTCTGTCTCCCGGGCTTTTATCCCGCCGTGTAACCTCGACTGGAGGTCGTCGGCTCTCGGTCCAGACGCCCGCGGATGCGGACCGGAACCCTAGCCGACCATTTTTGGGTTGTGGTGCAATTCAGCTTGCGCTGCTCCCGCACGGGGGAGGTAATGCTAGAGGTGTGCCAAGTTGTGACGGAGGAGGAAACGCCCCGTTTTCCGGGGCGTTCAGGTGGGGAGTGAGGAGGCTTTGGGGGACGCGGTGCGCGGTCATGGAGCATTACGCACCGCGACAGGGCGCGACTCCAGTATCCCGACAACTAATGGGATGCGCTTCTGGAATGTCCCTCATGGCATGCAGGACGCGCCAGACGTCGATATGGTCATCACGTTCGACGTAGAACACCAGGTAGGGGTAGCGCTTCAACGGCCAGCAGGGCAGTCCTGGCAAGTCCAGTTCATGGGCATACCGGAACATGCCCGAGGTGGGATGGCGGCTGATATGGGAATAGGTACTTTCCAGGGCATCGACAAACCCGAGTGCAGCCTGCTCGGCCTGCTCATCAAGGTAATAGCCGACGGCGTCCTCGACATCCTGGTTGGCAAGACTCCGGGGGATGACGGGTTTGGACTTCATTCCCGAGCCTTGCGCACCTTGGCACGAAGGGACTCGAAATAGTCACTCGTTACAGGAGCAGTTGGCGCCGACTGGGCTCCGGCCAACAGCAAACCACGCAGATGCTGGCGATCCTGGTCCTTGCGAATCAGTTCCCGCACATACTCGCTGCTGGTGCTGTAGCCGCGCTGGCTGACCTGATCGTCGACGAAAGACTTGAGGGCGTCCGGCAGAGAGATGTTCATGGTGCTCATGGTTTTGCCCGAAATTGACAAAATTTGGCAAAGGATACACCCCTGAGGTTACATGGCGAGCACTGGGCTGAGGCTCAATACTGCCGTTCAGCCCTGCGTCATCACAAGCACCTTCAGCCGCCCCCAAAAACGCAAAAAGCCCTGAATAATCAGGGCTTTTTTCGAAAATTAGTGGCGGAAGCGTAGAGATTCGAACTCAACGAAATGGCGCCGGCCGGGCTGGAGGCCTTGATTTCCGTGGGGGGCACAGGGAATTTGCGAGCGTTTTTGTTCCCAGAGTGTTCCCAGGGTGGACGTGCGTGTCACCCTCATATGTGCCTCCCGAGGGTGGATTTCCCGTTTGATGTTGACCCACGGGAAAAGGGTTAGGTCGGTTAGCTTTTTCTGAACTCGCCTGCATCCCCCGTAGAAACTGACGATGCTGGTTTTCTCCAAGGTTATTTTTTGGTTAAGAATTGGTAATTTCCTAACCTTAAGTAAAGGTCATTTTCATAAAAATAAATCCTTTAAAATCAGCAACTTAAAAATTAATAACCTTTTACCTAACCTAATCTAACCCTGCAAAGTTAGGCGTTTGGCCCAACAAAATCGGGCCTTCCCCCCTCCTAAACCATCTCGCAGAAAAAACTTACCTTTTTCCCGAGCCCCCTCTCAGAATCCGACGCAGCCACATCCCTGGTGCGCCCCCGAAACAACGCCTGCGCAGGGATTCGCAGGGTTGCTGACGCCCGTATTCCCCAAGGCGGCCCGCAGCCTGTGTGGTCAGCACAGGGGCGCAGGGGCGCGGAAATCCCCACACGTTTAGCCCGCAGGCGTGGCGGGGGGACGATTGCGCGCGCCACGGCTAGAATGCCTGCGCTGACCACAACGAAGGAGCGGTACGCATGTCCGAGGACAAAAGCAGCTTTGAGATTCAAGATGCGGCAACGGCTAGCACGGCACTTGGCGAACTGGTTCGCGCCGCGGGTGACAGCAAGGAGGCAAAAGAGGCTGGTACGGAAATCGGAAAGTCTGCGGTGACACTGGCGAAGGCGCTGAATAATTGCCTCATGCCTTTGGCTGCCATGAACTATGCATTCGACAGAGCCAGAACGTATTTCCAAACAAAATTTCAAGATGATTTATCTGAAGCGACGGTTCGAATTCCAGCTGACAAATTCGTCGAGCCTAAGCTCTCACTAGCCGGCCCTGCTCTGCAAGGGATAGCGTTCACTCACGAAGAGCCACCACTCAAGAAAATGTATCTAGAGCTCATCGCTAGCGCGATGGACAAGCGGCATGCAGACGATGCACACCCGGCGTTCGTGGAGATCATTCGCCAACTCACTGCCTTGGAAGCCGGCGAGCTGAAAAAGATTTTTCAGGCCGATGTCCAGCCGATCATTCAGCTTCGGGAGAGATACGAGGGAGGCGGGGCTCGTATTCTCTTTACCCATTTGCTGAACTGGAAGGATGATGAAGGCAAACCACTCAAGGATCCGAGGGTTCCTTCGATGGTTGTGAACTGGATCAGACTCGGCCTGGTGGAGGTTGCCTATGATCGTCGGATTGCTGCTGAAAAAGCCTACGAATGGGTGGAGAGCTGCCCAGAACTCCTGGAGCTTCGGGAAGGTAACACCAAGGACGGCATTTCTGTACAACCCGAACAGGGTGTAATGAGCGTTACTCCATTCGGAAAGCAATTTGCTATCGCGACTGGCCTTGTTGAACCTGTAGCTCATAGGCCTGAAACCGAATCACCTCCTCCCCCAGCCACTCGTTGATCTGCCGCAGCCTAGCCTGTTCGGGTTCCAGTTCGTTGGTAGCCCAAACCAACGCAGCTTCTCGCACGGACCCGAACCCGCCTGCGTTCTGCGGCACTACCCCCATCAACTGAGGCGGGATCCTGAGCATGGCCAACTGGTCATCGCGGCTGATGTTCTTGATCGCGCCGAAGTCGTCCTTCGCCGCGACCTCGCTGATCGGGATGAGCTGGATCCCGTCCTTCTTGCCGTTCGGCGCGTACATGAACAGGTTGCGGAAGTTGCCCGGGCCTTTGCTGTTCTTCATCGCCTTGCGAAGGTCGTCGACGAAATCCTCGTTCTGGGCGGCGTCCGTCATGTACAGGATGAAGCCAGCATGGCTCCCGTTCTGGTAGTACTTGCGACGGAACAACGTGGCCGACTCATTGAGCAGCGCGGCCTGTAGGGCCGGCAGCCACTCCGGCAACCCGTAGACTTCCTGATTGATGTCCGCCACCCGCAGGTGACAGATGCTGCCCGGGCGAAACTCATGCTCATCCCGCCAGCCGCGCACCTGATAGTAGGACTCCAGGTCAGCGCCGCGGCGCATGTACTTCGCCAGACAAGGCTTGAGGCCCAGGGCCTGCCGGAGCATGTTGTCGCGCTTCTCTAGGTACAGATTGCCGGACCAGCCGAGATCCATGACGATCTGCTCGAAGGCGTCGCGACTGAGCAGCCGGTGAGGAATGAACGTCCTGGCCAGGGCGTTGCGCTTGAAAATCAGACCGGACTGTAGGTAGACGCTGGCCTTTGACGACCTGGCCAAGCCATCCAGCGAAACCGGTGGCTCGTACCACCGCCCGTTGCTGAAGCACTCCAGGTAATCCAGGATCTCACGCCCGTCCAGGACCGGCACCGGATCCCCGAAGGTAAAGGCCTCCGCCCGGCTGGCCGAGTTGGTAAGCTCCTGCCCATTGCTCGCCGGCACTGCGCCGGCCTGCTCGATCGTGCCCATTCAATAGATCTCCATGATGCCGGTGTTGACCACGGTCTGGCCCTCCAGCGGCTCGTTGTGCAATGCGTGAAATAGTGCCCAGGCCAGGTCGGCGTGGCCGGTTTCTTCGTTTCGGCCGGCGGTGTAAGTGAACTGTCGACCGCTTGGGGTAATGGTCTTGCGGATCGCCATCAGCGACTGCGCGACATCCGTCCAGCCGGCGTCGAACTCCAGGCGACCCTTGCTGATGACATCCCACGCCTTCATCACCAGGCGGGTCTTGACCTCGGGGCTGTATGAGAACGTGCGCAGCGCCGGGAAGAACTGGCGCACCAGGTGGGCAACGCCGCTGCCCATGCCCGTGGTATCGATGCCGATGTATGTCACGTTGTAGCGCCGGGTGACCTGCCGGATCGTCTCGGCCTGGGCGTTGAAGTCCATCCCACGGAACTGGTGCCGCTCCAGAAGGAAGAACTTGCCACCCGGTACCAGCGGCGGGGCCAGCACCACCAATGCCGCCGAGTCGCCGGTTTCCGCTGGGTCATAGCCGACCCAAACGGGACGCTCGCCAAATGGCCGAGCCGCAAAGGGGCTGTACCCCTCCCAGTCCCAGCTTTCGACCATGCAGGGTTGCAACATCGAGAGGGGGAAGATGCTCGCACCGTCGTCGACGAACTGGCACATCATCAGGTTCTGGAACGAGGCCGCGTCGTACTCGATCTTCAGTTCTTCAACGTCGAAGAGGTCGCACCCTCTGGATTCGGCGTCCATGAGCGTGACGATCTGGCGCCAGATCCTGTCCTCGCACAAGCGCCCCTGCTGTAGGGCGTCGTGGCTCACATCCAGATGAATATGCTGGGCCGTAGGCTTGCCCTTGTTTAGCCGCTCGCCAGTCCACCAGGTGTAGGCCTGGTGAGCCATGCTGCTTGGTGTCGAAAAGTAGGTCCTACGGTAGCGCTTCTGCGAGGCCATGCCCGAGGCGACCTTGTTGATCTCCTTGAACCCATACACCCAGAAAAACTCGTCGAAGTAGAAGTTGCCGGTCCGGCCCTGGGCGGTACGGAAGTTCGTGCCCAGGAAGTGCAGCTCAGCATTGTTCCAGAGCACGATCGGGTCGCCGGTCAGCTTGATGCCAAGTACCTCGTTCATGAACGACTGCATGTAGGTCTTGAACTGGTGGGCCTGCGCCTTGCTGGCTGACAAGAAAAGCTGGTTACGGCCGGTGGTGATAGCGTCGATCAGGGCCTCACGGGCGAAGTAGTAGGTCGCACCGATCTGCCGGCTCTTGAGGATCATCCGCGTTCGCTGGTTGCTGGCGCGGTACCAGTCCATCTGGTAGTCGTAGCAGCCATCGCGGAAGGCCTCGACGAGCAGCTCGATCTGCTCCTCGCTCAGCTCGTTCCGGACTGCCTGCTTTTTCGGTCCTTCGTTCCGCTTGCAAATCTTCGGGTTGAGGTCGGTGTCGGTCCCGCCGCCCTGGTACCGCTGGATCCGCGCCTGGCGCTCCAACTGGCGGTGTAGCAGGTCAATCTCCTTGAAGTCGCCGCCGGTCTTGCCCTCCTTGAGGATCAACTGCACCAGGCGCGCCTCCAGTGCGCCGCCGATTCGCTCGACGTTATCAGCCCGATCCCACTCGTCGCGGGTCTTCCAGCTGTGGACGGTTTTCTCTTTCTCGCCCAGGTAATCGGCGATATCGGTGATACGCCAGCCGGTCCAGTAAAGGAATTTGGCTTGGCGGCGGGAGTCGGTGGTGGGCTGGGCGAGAGTATTCATGGCGCCGATGCTGCCGCTCACGCGCGCGTTGCCCCACTGGCGCCCCCTGTAGCGTGGCGTCCTACAACTCCACCGCGTTGCCCTCTAAAGCCCCGCTGCCGACCATGAGCCCCATCGCAAGGCACAACGCCACCGCATTGAGGACAGCCCGCATGGCCGCAAGCACCGCCCCGACCAAGAAACTCCGCTCCAAGTTCTTCCGCGTAGCCCTGGAAGGTTCGACTACTGACGGCCGCGTCATCGAGCGTGACTGGATCACGCAGATCGTGGACTCCTACGACCGTAACCTGTTCGGTGCGCGTATCAACTGCGAGCACATCAAAAGCCTGCTGCCGGATTCGCCTTTCGGCGCCTACGGAGACGTGATCGCGGTCAAGGCCGAGGACTTCACGATTGGCGGCAAGACCAAGCTCGCGCTGCTTGCCCAGATCGAGCCCAACGAGGCCCTGATCGAGCTGAACAAGAAGAAACAGAAGATCTACTCGTCGATCGAGGTCGACCCGGAGTTTGCCGACACCGGCGGTGCCTACCTGAGAGGCCTGGCCATCACCGACAACCCGGCCAGCCTTGGCACCGAAGCGTTGGAGTTCAGCGCCAAGCACGGGACCTTCGCCAACCGGAAAAGCAGTGAGAACACCCTGTTCACTGCTGCCGAGGAGGTCGTACTGGAATTCGAAGAGGTTGCTGACAGCGCCGGCATGTTCGCTGGACTACGCGAAAGAGTTAGCGGCCTCCTCAACAAGAGCAAGGAGAAGGAAGGCAAGGATGCCGCCAGCTTCAACGCCCTGGGCGAGCTGATCGAGCAGATCGCTACCCACGGTGCTGAACAGGCTGAAGCGTTCGCCGCCGAGCGAAAAGCCCGCGAGGACCTGCAGGCCAAGCACGACAAGCTGTCCACCGACTTCAACGAGCTGGTCGAGCGCCTGGGCAAAACCGCAGACCACACCCAACAACAGCGCCCGCCCATGGCTGGCGGTGACGGCAAGGTCGTCGCCGAATTCTGATCCCCAGCCTCAACCACGCACCCAGTTCGGAGAAACACCATGCAGAAAGCCACCCGGATCGCCTTCAACGGCTACCTGGCCCAGCAAGCCAAGATCAACGACGTCGCCTCGGCGACCGAGACGTTCACCGTCGCGCCGACCCCCGTACAAAAGCTCGAAAAGGCTATTCAGGAGTCCAGCGGGTTCCTGAAGAAGATCAACATCATTCCGGTGGACGAGGCCGAGGGCGAAGCCATCCTGCTCGGCGCTAACGGTCCAACGGCTAGCCGCACTGCGACCGGCCCGGGCAAACGCCGGCAGCCGCGTGATGTGAGCGCCATGAGCAAGGACACCTACGCCTGCAAGAAAACCAACTTCGACACCGCGCTCTCCTACCAGAAGCTCGACACCTGGGCGAAGTTCCCCGAGTTCCAGACCATCCTGTCCGGCTCGATCGCCGAGCGCCAAGGTCTCGATCGGATCATGATCGGCTTCAACGGTACCAACGCGGCCGCTGATACCGACCTTGCCGCCAATCCCATGCTCGAGGACGTGAACATCGGGTGGCTGCAAAAAATGCGCGACAAAGCGCCGGATCGTGTGATCGACGAAGGCGCAGCCGGTGGTAACGTCAAGCTGGGCGCTACTGGCGACTACAAGACCCTCGACGCTCTGGTGTTCGATGCCATCCAATTGCTCGACCCGTGGCATCGCAAACGCCCCGACCTGGTCGTAATCGTGGACCCGGCATTGCTGCACGCAAAGCAACTGAAAGCCCTGGAGAATGGTGCAGCATCAAACCAGGAAGCCAACGCGGCGGATGAGATCATCACCAAGACCCGCGTCGGCGGTCTCCCGATCGAGAACGACGCACCATTCTTCATCGAAGGCGGCGTCTGGGTTGGCCCACTGAAGGTCCTGTCCATCTACTACCAAGCCGACAAGCGTCGCCGCCACATCCGCGACGAACCCGACGCAGACCAGGTCGCCGACTACCAGTCCTCCAACGAAGCCTACGTCATCGAAGACTTCGGCGCCTGCGCCCTGGTCGAGAACATCGAGAAGGTGTGAAGCCATGAACCTGACTCTCGCCCAGCGTACCCAGCTGCGTAAGCGCGCTGCCCAGGAATCGGCGCGCACCGCCCCTGCGGCCCTGATGGATGGGCTCACCCAGTACGAACTGATGCTTGCCAAGCTCCAGCAGGACGGGCTGCGTTTAAAACAGGTGCAGTCCCTGCAGCACAAAGCCCTGGTGAAAGCCGAACTGATTGGCGAGTACAAACCCTACGTCGAGGGCGTGCTCGCGCAGGGCCGTGGCGCCCAGGATGACGTGCTCATGACCGTCATGGTCTGGCGCCTGGATGCCGGTGCCTACTCCGACGCCCTGGATATCGCCAAGTACGCGCTGGAACACGGCCTCAAAATGACCGACAAATTCACCCGCACCACGGGCTGCGCCGTCGCAGAGGTCGTCGCGGACGCGGCTCTTAAGGAGTTCAAGGCAGGCGAATCGTTCCCGATTGAAGTGCTTGCCCGCACAGCGGCACTCACCGACAACCAGGACATGCCGGACGAGGTTCGGGCGAAGCTGAAGCTGGCCCTGGGCAAGGCGAAACTCCGTGGCCTGGACCCCAGCAATCCTGGGCAGCCTGGCCAGATTCAGGAAGGTATCGACTTCCTGAAAAGCGCTATTGGTCTGAACAGCCACTGCGGTGGCAAGAAGGATCTGGAGGCCGCCGAGCGCCTCCTCAAGAAAATCGTCGGCACCGCCGGCTAACCGAGCGTCCCACGCACCCGGCGGCTCGGGACGGACCAGTGGCCATCAGGCCTATCTGTGAAGTCCCGACCACCGCCGATTTATTTCAGAGCACGCGACCATGAGCGGATTCATTGCCGGCGGACTGCCGGCCAGCGCCCCTGCACCTGGTGCGCACATCAATACCGATGCGTTCTGGCCGTCGATCGACCTCGACAAGCTGCGTGAGTCGCTACGGATCGACTCCAGCGTCACTCCGGCACGGCTTGAGACCGCCGTCATCGCTGCGGCGATCAGCGTCAACGACGAGCTGGACGAATGGCGCCTTGCGAGGCTCGCTGAGGGCGTGGCGGCCTTGGCCGACTTCCCGAGCATGCCCGTCAAGCACACCACCAAACATCTCTATCTGTACGGCCGTGCTGTCGAAGCCGCGACCGGCGCAGAAGTCTGCGAGCGGTACCGCGGCTACGACACCACCGCCAGCGGCAGCAAGAAAGCCGACGACACCGCCCCAACGATCGAGGACTACCGCCGAGACCAGCGCTGGGCGATCCGCGACTTCCTGGGCAAGTCCCGCACCACCATTGAGCTGCTGTGATGCCCGCCCAACTGCGGACCATCCAGAACGACACCGTCGACGCCCTGTGCTGGCGGCACTACGGCCGCACCGCCGGCGTCGTCGAGGCCGTACTCCAGGCCAACCCCAGGCTGGCCGACCACGGGCCAGTGCTGCCATCCGGCCTGCTCGTCACGCTCCCTGACCTACAAACCCCAGCCCCGGCACGGGCAATGGTTCAACTATGGGACTGACCGCCCGTGCCCGCCCCACAAGGAAGAACGCAAATGCCTGACCGTCCCGAAACCTGGGCCTTCCTGGCCGCATGGTTCGAACACAACTGGCCCGGGCTGTATGCCGGCCTGCTCGCTGCCCTCATTGCGGCCCTTCGGGTGGTTTACGGCGGCGGGAAGCTCCGTCAGTTGGTCATCGAAGCCCCGCTGTGCGGTTTCGTCGCCCTCTCGGCGAGCCACGGGCTGTCGCTGATCGGAATCCCGCTCACTGCTGCACCGTTCTTCGGCGGGCTGATCGGCCTGCTCGGCATCGAGTTTGTGCGAGCCGCCGCCAAGAAAACCTTCACCCGCAAGGAGAGCACGCTATGACCCTTCGACACGGTGACCGCTCCCAGGCCGTCCGCGACCTGCAATGGAGACTCAATGCCCAGGGCGCCAAGCTCGTCGACGACGGCTACTTCGGTGACGAAACCGAAAAGGCTGTCGCCGCTTACCAGCGCCGCGTCGGCCTGGTTGACGACGGCGTCGCGGGTCCCAAGACGATGGCCAGCCTGACCGGTGCCAACTGCCAACTGCTGCTGAAGGGCGCGGATCTGGCCAAAGCAGCCCAGCGCCTCGGCGTGCCCATCGCAGCGGTCTACGCTCTGAACGAAGTCGAGTCCAAGGGCCGTGGCTTCTTGGACAACGGCAAGCCGGTAATCCTCTTCGAACGGCACATCATGTACCGGCAGATGCAAGTCGCCCGTACCTCCGATGCCGACCAACAGCAGTTGAAAGAGCGCGCCAACCGGTTTGCCGAAGAATTCCCCGCCGTGGTCAACCCCAAGCCCGGTGGCTACTCCGGCGGTACCGCCGAGCACCAGCGCCTGTCCAGTGCCCGTTGGATCGACGACACGGCAGCACTGGAGTCCGCATCGTGGGGGGCCTTCCAGATCATGGGGTTCTGGTGGCAGCGCCTCGGCTACGCAAGCGTGCAGGACTTTGTTGCAGCAATGTCCCGCAGCGAAGCGGACCACCTGGAGGCGTTCGTCCGCTTCATCGAAACCGAGCCGGCGCTGCACAAGGCACTCAAGGCCCTAAAGTGGGCGACCGTGGCCAGCCTCTACAACGGTCCGGACTACAAGCGAAACCTATACGACGTGAAGCTGCAGCGTGCTTTCGAGCGCTATCAGGACTGCGGCTGCGGGCAGGTAGCAGCATGATCGACATCCGCACCGGCGCCCTGGCCGGCGCGCTGATCATCGCCGCCGGCGCCGGACTCTGGTCGTTCGCGCAGCACCAGCTCCTCAACGCCGCAGAAGAGACCAAGCTGCTCCTCGAGGAGCAGGTGGAAATCGCCCAGGGCGAAGCCCGCCAAAACCTGGCCACCGCCACCGAACTGAAACAGACCCTGAACCGCGAGCGCGAAACCCAGTCCCAGCAGCTCCAGCTCCTCGGCGAGCTGCGCCTGGGCCTGGCTGATCGCCGCCGCCAGATCGAGGACTTGAAGCGTGAAAACGAAGACCTTCGCCAGTGGGCCGACCAGCCTCTGCCTGACACTGCTCGCCGGCTGCGGGACCGTCCAGCCCTCACCGGTGCCGACGCTTATCGTGACTGGCTGTCCGGCAGTCGTGCCGTGCGTCCTGCCAGCGACGGCGCCGGCCAACAACGGAACCCTGCTCAATGACCAGGACCTGGTCGAACAGGCCTGGGCCGAATGCGCTGCCCAGGTCGACCGCGTCTACCAGCATCAGGTGAAAGCCCATGAACAAGCCCGATAGCCTGCGCACCCACTTGCTCGAAGTCGTGCCCGGGCTCGCACACAACCCCGATCGACTGATGGTCTTCATCGACAAGGGTAAGGTCCGCTGCACCGCGGCGCAGACCCTGTCCTTCGAGTACGAGTACAGCCTGCAGCTGATCCTGACCGATTTCGCTGGCCACCCTGACACTGTGATGATCCCCATCCTCGGTTGGATCCGGATGAACCAGCCCGAGCTGCTGGCCAACCTGGAGAAGTCCAAGGAGGGGCTCCAGTTCGAGGTCGACATCCTGGACAACAGCAAGGTCGACATGGGCATTACCCTGCCGCTCACCGAGCGTGTGCTCGTCAAACTCAATGCCCAGGGCAAATACGACGTCAGCCACCTGGCCGACCGCAGCTACGAGATCTACGAGCCCCACGGCCCGATCGAGATATACGCCAACGGCGAACACCAGGGGACATACCAGCCGCCGGCCCCACCTGACGGCATGGCCCTGGCCAGTCCACACCCGAAGCGCCCAACCCATGGCTGACCTCGAATCGCTCGACGGCTGGATGAGCCCGCTGCTGCAACGGATCGCTCCTGCAGAGCGGGCCAAGCTCAGCCGCTCGATCGCCACGCAACTGCGCCGCTCACAGCAGAAGCGCATCGACGCCCAGCGCAACCCGGATGGGTCGCCCTACGCCCCGCGCAAGCCCGGGAAGCTCCGCGACAAGCGGGATCGCATCAAGCGCAAGGCCAAGATGTTCAAAAAGCTGCGGACCGCCACCTACATGAAGGCCCGAGGTGACAAGAGCCTGGCCACCGTCGGGTTCGCCGGCCGCATCGCCCGGATTGCCAGAGTTCACCAGGAAGGCCGGCGCGACCGCGTCGAGCCTCGGGGCCCGACAGCGCTGTACGAGCGCCGCGAGATACTCGGCCTTACCGACGCCGACCACGACATGATCCGCGCCGCGCTGATCGATCACCTGTCCCTGTAACATCCACTCCTACAAGCCCCCCGTGCTGCGCGCACGCGAGCATGGCGCCACCATCGGCGCCATGAACGATATCGCCACCCTCTCCCGACTGCTCGAAAACATGGTCCGCTTCGGAACGATTGCCGCAGTGCAGCATGTCCCGCCCCGCGTATCCGTGAAGACGGGCGACCTGGTCACGACCATGCTGCCCTGGCTAACACTGCGCGCCGGCGACGACGTCGAGTGGGATCCGCCGACCGTAGGCGAACAGATCCTGCTGATCTCGCCCAGCGGCCAGCTCGCCAACGCGGTCGTGCTCACCGGCATCTATAGCGACGCGATCCCGGCCAACGGCGACCGCGCCGGCCTGCACCGCCGTACCTACCGGGACGGCGCCGTGATCGAGTACGACAGCATCGCTCATCATCTCAACGTCACCCTTCCGTCCGGCGGAACCACGAACCTGGTCAGCACCGGCGGCATCACGATCGAAGGCCCGATCACCCACAAAGGCGACTACATCCAGACCGGAAACCAGAACGTCACCGGCAAAATCACAGTCACCCAGGACGTGGTCGCCGCCGGCATCAGCCTTGTGAAGCACCCGCACGCCGGCGTGAAGCAAGGCACCGACCAGAGCGGAGCGCCCGTGCAATGAACCGGACCACAGGTGGCGCGCTCACCGAGCTGGAGCACATCAAGCAGTCGGTGGAAGACATCCTGACGACCCGCATCGGCACCCGGCTTGCCCGGCGCGACTACGGCAGCCTGCTGCCCGAGATGGTCGACCAGCCGCAGAACGCAACCACCACCATCCGCCTGATCGCCGCCATCGCCATGGCCCTGATGAACTGGGAGCCCCGAATCAGCCTGTCACGTGTGCAGTTCTACCTCTCTGACCTGTCCGGCCGGGCCGAGCTGGAGATCGACGGGATCCTGGTGGACAGCAACGAGCCATTCAACATCAGCAGTACCCTGCAACTGGGGGCCAGCGCATGAACACCTTCACCCCGATCGATTTCAGCCTCTTGCCAGCACCGGCTGTAGTCGAGCAGATCGACTACGAGGCGATCCTGCAGGAGCGCAAGACCTACATGATCAGCTTGTGGCCGGCTGACGAGCAGGCCGCGATCGCCGGGCGGCTTGAGCTGGAGTCCGAGCCGTTGACCAAGCTGCTGCAGGAGAATGCCTACCGCGAGACCGTCTGGCGCCAGCGTTGCAACGAGGCGGCACTGGCGACGATGCTCAGCACCGCCAAGGGCGCGGACCTTGACCAGCTCGCGGCGAACTACAACGTGAAGCGCCTGGTGATCCGCGCCGCCGCGCCGAAGGCGATCCCGCCAATCCCTGAAGAGCTGGAGAGCGACGACAGCCTGCGCGAGCGTGCGCAGATGGCGTTCGAAGGGTTGAGCGTGGCGGGTCCACGCAATGCCTACATCTTTCACGCCCGGGGCGCCGATGGCCAGGTTGCCGACGCCTCGGCCGAAAGCCCGTCTCCGGCGGTTGCAGTGGTGACCGTCCAGGCAATGGCGGGAGACGGCGCGGCACGCCAGGCGCTGCTGAACACCGTGTTCGCCTACCTCAACGACGAGGACCGCCGGCCGTTGGCCGATCGACTGACCGTCCAGGGCGCTGAAATCGTGCGCTACCAAGTCAAGGCCAAACTCTTTCTCAGCACACCAGGTCCCGAGTCCGAGCCGATCATCGCGGCTGCCCGCGCGAAGCTGAACACATATGTCCACCAGCGGCGCCGGCTGGGGCTTCAGGTATCGCAGTCGGCAGTCCACGCCGCACTCCATGTCGAAGGCGTCCGCAAGGTCGAGCTGGAGAACTGGCAGGACATCAACGCAACACCGGCCCAGGCGCCGTATTGCTACGAGGTTCTCCTCACCGCCG
Organism: Pseudomonas sp. Con_6; assembly: GCF_059379395.1. Taxonomy (NCBI): domain Bacteria; kingdom Pseudomonadati; phylum Pseudomonadota; class Gammaproteobacteria; order Pseudomonadales; family Pseudomonadaceae; genus Pseudomonas; species Pseudomonas sp. Con_6. Next base: position 4,267,293 of record NZ_CM182011.1, read on the forward strand.
AGACCGCATCGTGACGTCCCTGCTACCCGGCAACGCCACGAAGTTGGAGCGCCTGGCCGCCGAAGCGCTGGCCGAGATCCAGCGGGTCCACATCCCGCTGCGTGACCTTGTGAACCCCGACAAGTGCCCACTACTCCTGCTGCCGTACCTGGCCTGGGCATTTTCGGTCGATCGCTGGGACAGCAACTGGCCCGAGGCCGCCAAGCGTCGTGCGATTCGGTCAGCGTTCCTGATCCACACCCGCAAAGGCACTATCGGCGCCCTGCGCCGGGTCGTCGAGCCCTTGGGCTACCTGATCGAAGTCGTTGAATGGTTCAACACCGTCCCGCTCGGCGTGCCTGGGACCTTCGCGCTCAAGATCGGCGTCCTGGACACCGGCATCACCGACGAAATGTACGACGAGCTGACCTGGCTCATCGACGATGCCAAGCCCCTCACCCGCCACCTCACCGGCCTGGCCATCACCCTATCCACCACCGGCTACCTGCGCCTCGCTGCAGCGCTGACCGATGGCGAAGAAATTGACGTGTACCCGCCAGTCGCGCGGGACATCGTCGTCAACGGCACGTTCGGCCATGCCGGCCGGGCTCACACCATCGAAACCCTGGACGTTTACCCATGACTGACCAGAACAGCCAGTTCTTCGCGATCCTGACCGCGATCGGCGAGGCCAAGCAGGCCAATGCTGATGCCCTGGGCATTCCGTGGACCTTTGCCCAGATGGGCGTCGGCGACGCCAACGGCGCCGATCCGGTCCCGGATCGCCTGCAAACCCGACTTATAAACGAACGCCGACGTGCGCCACTGAACCAGGTGAAAGTCGACCCCACCAACGCAAGCATCATCATCGCCGAGCAAGTGATCCCACCAGATGTCGGTGGCTGGTGGATCCGTGAGATCGGCCTCTACGATGCGGCCGGCGATCTTGTCGCTGTCGCCAACTGCGCCCCAAGCTTCAAGCCCTTGTTGAGCCAGGGCACCGGCAAGACCCAAGTGGTCCGGATCAATCTCATCGTGACCAGTAGCGCGAACGTCCAGCTCAAGGTTGACCCGGCGGTTGTGCTCGCGACCCGGGACTATGTCGACTCGTCGATCTTGAGCGTTCTGCCCGCGAACAAGCCGGCGGGCACATACACGAAAGTCCAGTTCAACGAGCGAGGCATTTTCGTCGCCGGCTCTAACCCGACGACGCTTGCCGGTCATGGCATTGTCGACGCGCTACAAGTCGGAGTCGTAAGCACTCAGCGCCCGGTCCTTGCAGCAGCAACGGCAGGCGACACGCTCGAAGATGCAGCCCTGATCATTCGAGAGGCAAAGGGCGGGATTACTGTCCAGCACAACGAGACGTACGCGCCGTCCGTGGCGTTTTACTGGTATGGAAAGGCCGCCGGGAAACTCATGATGACGTCGGTGGGCGATCTGACGTGGCGCGGACAAAAGGTGATCACCACGCTTGAGCAAGACCTGATGACGCTTGAAATTCAGAAAAAGGCGCCGTTGGATAGCCCCGATCTGAAAGGCACCCCCGCTGCACCGACCGCGCCGCCGGGGAGCAGAAACAAGCAGATCGCGAATACCGAGTTCGTCCGCGCTGAGTTCGATGCGCTCATCGCTGCGGCGCCCGGTGCGCTCGACACGCTGGCCGAGCTTGCTGCCGCGCTCGGCAATGACCCGAATTTCGCAACAACGATTACGAGTGAGCTGGCGAAGAAAGCGCCCAAGGCGACAACCCTGGCGGGCTACGGCATCGTCGATGCCTTAAAAGTCGGTTCGGTGAGCCGGCAGCAACCGTTCTTAGCCGCACCTACGGCCGGAGAGACCTTGTCTGATACTGCATTGCTGCTCCGCGAAGCACAGGAGGTAGCGGCGACGAAAGACACGGATGCCTATGCGCCTTCCCTCGGTTTTCATTGGAGCGGGCGGACTGCCGGCCGGCTGATCATGGACGCCCTGGGCGTTCTGAAATGGCGCGGCAAGCCTCTGCTAACCGGCAAATATGCAACGTTCGACGAGTTGAACGAGGGCGCGAGCGACGAGTCGGTGGTATCTCCGTTCAAGCTGCGCTGGGGCTTTTCCTTCCTTGTCGGCGGCACTGGCTACATTCAGTTCCCGCCTTGGTTGGGGGGCTTCATGATGCAGTGGGGGATCGCTTCAGGAGTACCCAAGGCGGGTACCGCAGTGGGCGCGGCGGGCCCCACGCGCGACGTTATCTTGCCAGTGGCGTTCACGGCCGACGTGTTCCGTGTGTTCGCAACAATGAACTTTACAACCATGGCGGCCACGGCCGCCGGCGCGGCCAGTTCGGCAGGGACGCCGGGGGCGATGGCGATATCGAAGTCGGTCATCCGGATACAGAACAACTACAGCGGTTCAGACGGCGAAATTTCGTGGTTTGCGATTGGGCGATGAGGTACTGACATGACTTTGCTTTTCAGTTTCGCGGAGCGCGGTTTCTTTGACTCGGAGATTCACCGTGTCATTCCTGCTGACGCGGTCGAAGTGACACCCGAGAAACGGGTTGAGATTCTTGAGGGGGTTGCCCGGGGTCAGCGTGTTGAGCGCGTTGATGGTGAGTTTGTATTGATGGACCCGTTGGCCGACCCGGCGGCGCTGGAGGCCCTTGAGCGACAGGCTGAGCGAGATTGGCGCGACGCCGAGTTTGCCCGTGTGCAGTGGATCAGGGATCGGCATCGCGACGAACAAGAGCAGCGACTGGCTACAACACTGAGCTACATCCAGTACGCTGAGCTGCTCGGCTATCTGCAACTGCTGCGCGACTGGCCGCAGTCAGTCGACTTCCCCGACAGCGCCAGGCGTCCCATTGCGCCGGCCTGGATCCAGGTCGGACTGTAGACACCACATCTACAAGCCCACGCGCTCGCCGCATACTCGCACGCGCGGCAGCCTGTGCAGTGTCATCCCCACTGCACAGGCACCCAACCATGGCCGGCGAATATCACCACGGCGTGCGCGTCCTCGAGATCAACGAGGGCACCCGCCCGATCCGCACCGTTTCCACTGCCGTCGTCGGCCTGGTCTGCACTGCAGACGACGCTGACGCCACGGCTTTCCCTCTCAATACCCCCGTTCTGCTGACCAACGTGCAGGCCGCGATCGGCAAGGCTGGTACAACCGGCACGCTGGCCGCGAGCCTGCAGGCGATCGCAGACCAGACCAAACCCGTGACCGTGGTCGTGCGCGTCGCCACCGGCGCCGACGATGCCGAGACCACAAGCAACCTGATCGGCACCACCACCGCCGAGGGCAAGTACACCGGAATGAAGGCCCTGCTGGCCTCGAAGACCAGGCTCAAGGTGACACCGCGCATCCTGGGCGTGCCCGGCCTGGACAGTCTGCCGGTGGCCACCGCACTGGTCGCGATCGCCCAGCAGCTGCGCGCTTTCGCGTATGTCCGCGCTGACAAGTGCAAGACGAAAGAAGAGGCGGTGGCCTACCGCGAGAACTTCGGTGCCCGGGAAGTGATGGTCATCTGGCCGGACTTCGAAGCCTGGAGCACCACCACCGACAGCACCGTCACCGCCCCGGCCGTGGCCGTCGCCCTGGGCCTGCGCGCAAAGCTCGATCAGGAGGTTGGCTGGCACAAGACCCTGTCCAACATCCCGGTCAACGGCGTAACCGGCATCAGCGCAGACGTGTTCTGGGACTTGCAGAACCCCGCCACCGATGCCGGCTATCTCAACGAGAACGAAGTCACCACCCTCATCAACCAGGGCGGCTTCCGCTTCTGGGGCAGCCGCACCTGCACCGATGACCCTCTGTTTGCGTTCGAGAACTACACCCGCACCGCGCACGTCCTGGCCGACACCATGGCCGAGGCGCACATGTGGGCGATGGACAAGCCAATGCACGCGTCGCTCATCCGCGACATCCTGGAAGGCATCAACGCCAAGTTCCGCGAGCTGACCGCCGATGGCTATCTGATCGGGGGCAGCGCCTGGTACGACGAGACCGCTAACGACGAGACCACGCTCAAGGCCGGCAAGCTGTACATCGACTACGACTACACCCCCGTCCCGCCACTGGAGGACCTCACCCTGCGCCAGCGCATCACCAATCGCTACCTCGCAGACTTCGCTACCCGCATCAACGCATAACCGGAGAACGCGCACATGGCCATGCCCCGCAAACTCAAGAACCTCAACCTGTTCAACGACGCGAACAGCTACCTCGGCGTCTCCAAGTCCGTCACCCCGCCAGTGCTCGCTCGCAAGATGGAGGCATACCGCGGTGGCGGCATGAACGGGCCGGTGAAAGCCGACCTGGGCTTCTCCGACGACGGCCTGCAACTGGAGTGGACACTCGGGGGGCTCGATCTGGTTGCCCTGCGTCAGTTCGGCGCCATCAGCGCCTCCGGCGTGATGCTGCGCTTCGGGGGCTCGTTCCAGCAGGACGACACCGGCGACTACACCGACGTCGAGATCGTCGTTCGCGGCCGTCACGAAACGATCGACATGGGCGAAGCCACCCCTGGCGAAGACACCGAGCACAAGATCACCACGACATGCAGCTACTACAAGCTGACAGTGAACGGCAACACGATCATCGAGATCGACCTCCTCAACTTCATCGAAATCATCGATGGCGTCGACATGCTCGCCAAGCAGCGTCGCGCCCTTGGCATCTAATCCGGAGCACCCATGAAAGACACCGAAGCCCAACCGATCACCCAGGACGACAACACCGTGCTCCTGGACACCCCAGTCAAGCGCGGCAACACCGAGATCGACGAGGTCACCCTGCGCAAACCCACCTCCGGCGAACTGCGCGGCCTGAACCTGTCCGATCTGCTCCAACTCGACGTCGGCAGCCTGATCAAGCTTGTCCCTCGCATCACATCGCCTTCGCTGAACGAGTACGAGGCCAGCAAGCTGGACCCGGCCGACCTGGTCGCCATCGGTACCAAGGTCGTCGGTTTTTTGCTGCAGAAGCGGACGAAGACGGACGCATCGCTCGCTGCGTAGAAGACGCCATGGCCGATGTGGCCGTGGTTTTCCACTGGGCGCCGGCCGATATGGACCGGTTCCCGCTGAAAGAACTGATGGACTGGCGCGAGCGCGCTCGCGCCCGGAGTAGCAGCAATGGCCAATGACCTGCGCCTGAGGGTCGTGCTCGATGCGATCAACCGCGCCACCGGCCCACTGCGGCAGATCAACCAGGGCAGTACGGAAACTGCCCAGGCCCTCAAGACCGCGCGCGAACGGCTGAAGGAGCTGAACGGCCAGCAGCGCGACGTCACCGGCTGGCGGCAGCAGCACGCCCAGGCGCGCGAAACCGCCAAGGCCTTGGAGGAAGCCAGGGCGAAGGTCCGGCAGATGGGCCAGCAGATGTCGGCCACATCCAACCCCACCAAGCAGATGAACGCGGAGTTTCAGGCCGCGATCCGGGCCACCAACGACCTCAAGCGCAAGCACCAGGAAGAGCAGGACGCACTTCGGGGCTTGCAGCGCCGGCTCAGCGAGGCCGGCATCAACACCCGCCAGCTCAACCAGCACGCTGGCAACCTTCGCCAGGAGCTGGCCCGCACGAACCAGACCATCGCCCAGCAAGAGGAGCGGCTCAAGCGCCTGGCCGCGACTCAGCGCAAGGCCGCCGAAGCAAAGGCCAAGCTGGAGAAAGCCCAGGCCCGATCCAGCAACATGGCCACCACCGGCGCTGCTGGCGTGGCCACCGCTGCCGGCATGGCCATGACCGGCGCCAGTCTTGTCGCACCGCAGGTCGAGGTCGCGCATCAGGGCTCGATGATCGCAGCCCAGAACGGCGAATCCGGGGACCGTGCGGAGCAGTACAACGCGCTGATCCGCGGCATGCGCACCGATGGCGTGAGCACCGATATCGGCGAGATCTCCACAGCGATCGGCGCGGCCAAGAGTACGCTGTCGGCGCTCGGCCCCGTGGCCGACAAGGAGCTGGACTCCGCCGCCCGCAAGGCCCTGGACTTGTCGAAGGTCATGGGCATCGACGTCGCCGAGGCCATGCAGACCGTCGGCATCATGATGCAGAACGGCTTGGCAAAGGACAGCACCGAGGCCTTCGACCTGCTGACCGCCGGGCTGCAGAAGATCCCACAGCAGATGCGCGGCGAGATCCCCGAGATCCTGCACGAATACTCGACCCACTTCAGGGGCATGGGCTTCAGCGGCGCCGAGGCGATGAACCTGCTGGTTGAGCAGTCGAAACAGGGCAAGTTCGCCCTGGACAAGACCGGCGACGCGATCAAGGAATTCTCCATCCGCGGCTCCGACCTGTCGAAGGCGAGCCGGGAGGCCTACGCCTCGATCGGCCTGGACGCAGAGAAAATGTCGTCGGCCATCGCGAAGGGTGGGCCCGGTGCGCGTGAGGCAATCCTCAAGACAGCCACGGCGCTCCAGAAAATCAAGGATCCGGCCGAGCGTGCCAACGCGGCGATCGCGCTGTTCGGCACCCCGGTGGAGGACCTGTCGATCGACCAGATCCCGGCGTTCCTGGAGAAGCTCAACGGTGGCACCAAAGCCCTGGGCGAGTTCGGCGGCGCTGCCGGCAAGATGGGCAGCGCACTGCGGGACAACCTGTCGGGCGACCTGGACAAGCTGACCGGCGTCTGGGCCGGGTTGATCGGTTCCCTGATGGATGGGGAGAACGGCGCTCTGCGTGACCTGGTGCAGCAGGTGACCGCCGTGCTGGGTTCAGTACGTGGATGGATCGCAGCCAACCCGGCGCTGGCCTCGCAGATTGCCAAGGGCGCTGCGGCCGTCGCGGTCCTGGTCGGCGTTATGGGCGCGCTGACCGTTGCGCTGGCCAGCGTTCTCGGCCCGTTTGCGATGGCCCGGTACGGTATGGCGATGTTCGGTGTGAAGACCGCCGGCATGGCGCCCGTCCTGGGCAAGCTGGCCGGCGTGATGAAAGGCGGGCTGCTGACTGCAATCAGGGTCGTCAGCATCGCCCTATGGGGCCTTACCACAAATCCGGTGGCGCTGGCCATCGCCGCAGTGGTCGTCGCTCTCGCCGGCGCTGCATACCTGATCTACAAGAACTGGGACACTGTGAAGGCCTACTTCTCTTCGGCCTGGGCCGAGATCAAAGCAGGCTTCAGCGGTGGTATCGGCGGAATTCTCACCATCCTGGCCAACTTCAGCCCGGTTGGCCTGATCTACCAGGCCTTCGCCGGCGTGCTGAACTACCTCGGCCTCGATCTGCCTACACGCTTCACCGAGTTCGGCAACATGATCGTCAACGGCCTAGTCAACGGCCTGACGGCTGGACTGGGCCAGGTGAAGGACGCAGTTGCCGCCCTGGGCGACGGGGCGATAGGGTGGTTCAAGGAAAAGCTGGGCATCCACAGCCCATCGCGCGTGTTCGCCGAGCTGGGCGGATTCACCACCGAGGGCCTGGCCCAGGGCCTCGATGCCGGCGCCAAGTTGCCGCTGGACGCGATGAACCGCATCAGCGAGCAGCTGACGGCCACCGGCATCGATATCAAGCCGCCGGTACCGACCCTCGCCCAGGACTCGCCGGTCCGTGCTGCCGCCGATCTGGTCACCACGCAGCGGCAAAGCGATCGCCCCGGCTTGGGCAAACAACTGGGCGCTGCAGCAACGGCTGCCAGCCTCGCAGTGACTGCTGCACCGGCGGTCGCGATCGACGCCCGTCCGCCCATCGCGTCGGCGCCGCCGGCGAGCTACGACAGCCACGACACCTACACCATCAACATCCACCCAACCCCGGGCATGGACCCGCAGGCGATCGCCCGCGCCGTCTGCGCCGAGCTGGACCGCCGCGATCGCGAGAAGTCCGCCCGCCAGCGCAGCCGTCTTTCCGATTCGGAGTAACCCGTCATGATGCTCGCCCTGGGCATGTTCGTTTTCAGCCTCAACACGCTCGCGTACCAGGAGCTGCAACGCCAGACCAACTGGCGCCACGCTTCGAGCAACCGCGTCAACGCGCAGCCGGCGATCCAATTCACCGGCCGCGGAGACGAGACGATCACGCTACCGGGGATCCTGATGCCGGAGCTCGCCGGCCAGGTCATCTGTCTTGACGAGTTGCGAGCGATGGGTAACACAGGCAAGAGCTGGTCGCTCCTGGATGGCACGGGCCGGCTGTACGGCGTGTTCGTGATCGAGAGTCTCAGCGAGACCCAGACCCTTTTCTTCGAAGACGGAACGACGCGCCGGATCGAATTCAATTTGGCCCTCAAGCGCGTCGACGACGGCCGGGCGGACCTTGTCGGCGCCAGGGACCGAAGCAACTCGGACATACTCAGGACGCTCATCCGATGACCAGTGAACAAGACCAGAACGCGGCCTATCTGCGGGATGTGCGTGAAAACCTCCGCCGCGACACCGACCATCCGGTACCAGGCTTTCGCCTGACGGTCGACGGCAAGGACATCGCGAGAATGGTCGCTCCGCGGCTGATCAGCCTGCAGCTCACCGACAACCGCGGGATCGAAGCCGACCAGCTCAGCCTCACCTTGAGCGACCACGACGGGCTGCTGGCCATCCCGCCCAAGGGCGCTACGATCCGGCTCTGGCTGGGCTGGAGCGACACCGGGCTGGTCGACAAGGGCACGTACACCGTGGACGAGACGGAGCACAGTGGCGCGCCGGACGTGCTCAGCATCCGCGCCCGCTCCGCAGATCTGCGCGGCGGTCTCAAGACCAAGCGCGAGCGCAGCTGGAGCGAAACGACCCTGGGCCGGGTCCTGAGCGATGTCGCCGCCGGCAACGGGCTGAAGACCAGCATTTCGGCTGCGTTGCAGGACCAGGCGATCAAGCACCTGGACCAGGCAAACGAGTCGGACGCGAACCTGATCACGCGCCTGGGCAAGACCTACGATGCGGTGATCAGCGTGAAGTCGGGCTGCCTGGTCTGCCTGCCTGCCGGCGGTGGCAAGACCGCCACCGGACGAGCACTGCCCCACATCACGCTCACCCGCCAGGACGGCGATGGCCATCGCTTCCTGCAAGCGGACAGGGACAGCTTCACGGGGGCGAAGGCCTACTACTACGACGTGGGCAGCACCAAGAAACAGGAGGCGATCGCCGGCGGAGGGGAGAAGTTGAAGGATCTGCGACACACGTACAGCGACCGGGAGTCAGCGCTGCGGGCGGCCCGATCGGAGTTGAACCGGCTGGAGCGTGGGAGTGCGACGCTCAGCTACAACTTGGCCAAGGGCCGGCCTGAGCTGATCCCCGAACTGACGTACACGTTGCGGGGGATCAAGGCGGAAATCGAAGCGATCACATGGTACGGAGGAAATGTAGTGCACAGTCTGACGGCGGATGCGGGATATACCATGAGCTTGGAACTGGAGAGCAAACGGCCCTAGGTGCATGCCGAAGGCAATGACGCAAGCGTAACTGCAAGCTAACCTTCCTTTTCCAAGGCAACAATCCCCTTGATAAAATACTCCATATGGGCGTCAGACAGAGGATCTTGCGGTAGGTCTAATAATTTATCTAACCTCACGCTGATTTGATGGAAGTACCAACCAGCACAAATCAGGTACTTATTAAACTTGGTGGCACTAACTAAAACACTAGCCCCTTTCGCCAACTTTAGCTTCGGGCAGTGCTTGATGATCCGAGAGTCTGCACGTCCACTTTTATGAATAAGCACATTACGAATCTGATTTAGCTCAAGCAAAGCTTCCGAAACCTCTGTCGGAACCTTACCTCCAAGCCCTACAACAGAGAGCAATCCCTCAAACTTACCAGAACCAATTTTTGGTGTCCCCTCGATGACCTGCTTAAGCGTCTCAGCCAAGAATTCCCGTTGTTCAGTAGGTGTAAACGAAATGAATTCAACTAACGGACCTTTTAGCTTTAGCAGGGTTTTTTGATCACAGAAACGAGCCGGATTGGACATGCACTCAACGACTACCTCATCTACAAGCGCCTCTAGTAGAGCCCAGAGATTAATCGCACAAATACCATATAAGAAAGCTCCGCCAACCTCTTTCTGACGGTTGGCAAATTTAACTATCTTCGCCTCGCGCCGTTTTTTAAGCTGCCACTTTTCCTCACTAACGGGACCGCCTTCTCGAAAACCACCTTGTAGTCTTCTTATCCAGTCTTCAGTGTTATCAACTTTCGCCGCTTGCATTAACGCATCATAGCAAATATCAGATAAAAGGCTGAGATCCTCGAGATCTCCCTTTTTTGAATGAAAAATAGCATCGAACCGTTTCCTTATATCGATGCTGCTGGAGTCTTGAGAAGCCAAAGTCCACCTACCTAGTTTAGTTGAGAATGTAATTCATTAATTTTTTTGGCTACCCTGCCTCAATGATCTCGAATGAAAGCGCACTCGGCTCGATGAAAAGCTAGAGCGCCACAATGAAGACCTAAGAGTTCTTAATCTAATCTTCCAGAACCAACCCACCGCTTGTATAGCTTTGATTGGCGGTAAGTAACTTTAGCGTGGTTTCATGATATTTCTTGCGAACATCATCCTTAAGCTCTTCTGAGGCATGAGCATCTTCCAGAACCTGCTTCTGATTTTTCAGGTCTCTTTTAAGTCTTGCCTTGTACTGTGTTAGCTCGCCCGGCTCATCAAAAGTTGCAATCCATTTGGCCGAAAAGTACGCAATCACTGGAACAATCAAGTTCGCAATAACCACGCAGAACTGCGCATGATCAGCAGGTATGAATTTCAAGCACGCGGCCGTTGCAAGAGTTCCCAATCCCGCTGTAATTGTTGCTTGCCAACCTTGAGGTGATTTGCTTTTATCCTCTGACATCAAGCGCCTCCCTGCATGCTTTCAGCTGATCGACCACATAGCCAGTGGTTTTTATTTTCTCAACTCGAACCACTGCACCGCTGTGCTTGTATGTCACAGTGATCTCTGCATCTCTAACGTATCGATTGAGGACGTACTTAGTCAGAATCCTTGATACCTTAAAAATCACAGGAGCCATTATTATCAATGACAGATAAAAGAGCGCCTCAATAAACGCAGCATTCACTTCCATGAGAACACCTCAGACAAGTCAAACAAGCCTGCGACCCTTATCAGCGAAGTGCCTAGTCACCTCAAGGATCGTATAGTTATAGGTTGATCTAGTCTGCCTGTAGATAGCTTTAGTCTCAATAACTATCTCAAATAAATCTTCCTTGGAGAAACTTTGCTTACTCTGATTAACTTTATCCATGAAAATTTCGTCCGCCAGAGTTACAGCGTGCTCCGTGCCATCAGCTAGCTTCACGCGCCAACCATTATTTGATTCGAAATTCACCTGAACAAAATATGCAGTTGTCTTGTCAGTGGTTACTTTTTCCTGCTCCAATGACTTGCTTGGCAGAGGCGAGTAGTCATTAGCTTCTTCTTCGTCGATTTCAACAACGGGATTATCCTTCTCATCTAGGACTTTAAATATAGCCCCTTCGCGCCCAGCAATTGGAGCCTGTACAACACTATGGACTGCGCTACGAACCTTCCTGTCAACGGCGAGTTGTGCCACAAATTTGTTGCACTCAATAACCTCACCATCAACTTCTATTTTCGCCACATCAGATTCGCCTTCTATCACAATATTTGCAATGCGGCGATTTTTCAGCTTTTTCACAACTTCAAGAAGCGCGCCGCCCGCGATAGCAGAGCTTGCAGCAGTGAGCCCAAGATATTTCAAGACTGCCAAAGCCTGCGGAGTGCTAGCGAGTAGAATATAATCAATTATCACCGAGCCCTCTTTAGCAGGCGCAGTAACTTTTAGCTTGACTTCAGCACCTTTGTTCATGAGCGCATTGGCCTCAGCCACCATGTCGTACACACCCTGTATGGAACGACTGAGGATTTGCGCATCTATCTCATGATTGTGGTAGTCACCAGACTCAGCATCATAAGAGATAGAAAATTTTTCCTTGACCGCCTCGACCATAAATTCCTCGTAAGTCTCGATCACTTGCAGCTTTTATAAAGCTCCAGCCCAAAGACTGGAGCCGATGATTTTATTACTTGCACTGAAGGCTACAGCCTTCCCGAATACTTAGATAATCCTTGTGCTTCTGGAAACTCAACTAGGTGCAGATTAAAGCAGTTCGCGTTTATCTTTTTCCTCATAGGCTTTAAGAATCAAAAGAACCCCATTCCGTTGTTCTTCGCTCCGCCTGCAGAAAAGCCAAATCACATAAGCTAGTTCCTTGAGCCTAATAAATATTCTTCCTAACATCGGTCACTCCATTTTCCGAGCGCTCGACGCCTACATGGCTGCCGGACTAAACACTCGGGGGAGTCACCTATTTTCTGCACAGAAGAAACTGTTACCAGAGCAAAAATGCATAAACTACAAAACTACAGGTTTCTCACAAAATTTCTTACGAAGTCCGCACGTAATTCTTTCGTGTCGAAACGCTGAATGAACTCTTCGTGCCAAGTATTCAAGTCGCCGTTCATAGCAGCAAAGTCGAGACCGTAATATTTCTGGATGTCGGCCCGAGAGATATCCAGTACCTGGACAATACCGTCATTGGGGATTTTCAGCGTTAACCGCTTCAGGCTGGGGACGTCACGGAACAGGCGGGCGGATTCGATGGCGAAGACTTTGTTGGTCTTGTCAGCCGATACGAAGTAGTCCGGCATGCGCTCTGGGATCTTGAAAGAGATCTTTCCGTTCGCCCCTGACTCGCTCACCGACTCGATGATCGAAGGGGAAAAGATCCGCTCGGCCTTGTCCTGGAATTCAGATGCCCAGGCACCGCCCGCAGCCATGATAAGCACGGCCGAGGCGATGAGTTTTCCTACAAATTTTCCGATGAAATGCATGGTGTTACTCCCTGTAATGGCGGCCGAATTACCGCTGTTATCCTTTGAATGTGGCCAGCGCCTCGCTGACGCTGTTCAACGTAGCCTTTCCCTCTTCAGCCATCTGCCTGAAACGGGTGACCAACAAAATCTCGTCTGCCTGGAACGAGTCGGCTGGCACAGCTTCCCGTCGGCCAGTGATGACGTACAACACGTCAACCCCTTTATCAGCTACCGCCGCAAGGTAGGCAGCATCGGGGGAGCGCTCACCTTTTTCGTAATTGAATTGCGATGTCTTTGCCACGCCGCCGATGGCAGCCAGATCAGCCTGGTTGAGCCCCAAGCGGACGCGCTCCTCTCTCAGCCTTTCGCCGATATTCAACAAAACGGAACTCCAATACTTGACGATTCAACAATCGTTGAATAATCTGACCCTGCAATCACGCGAAGTCACACGAATTTGAACTATGCACGGCACCTACGCACCCGAGCAAGCCTGCCTTGCCGCCAAGCAGCGCCTGGAACTACAAGGAAAAACCGTTCGCAGCTTTGCGCATGAGCATGGCCTGCATCCTTCAACGGTCTATGCCGTTCTCAACGGTCAGAAGAAGTGCCTCCGCGGCGAGGCTCACCGCGCGGCAGTGCTGCTCGGCATCAAGCAAACCGAAGCGGCAAGCTAAGCCGACTGGCTCAAGGAGGAAACCAGAACATGAAACGTCCCGTTCTAGAGACCCTGCGTCAGGTTGTGAGCGCCGTCGTATGCGCCTATCCAGGTGGCCGCGAGTGCGCCGCTCCCCGGCTGGGCTACGAGCTGAAGCAGTTCGACAACCGCGTCTACGAAAATGCCGGTAGCCGGCCACTGGCCTACGACCAGATCCACCTGCTGGAAAGCGACGCCGGCACAAGCTACCTGCCTGAGTTCATCGCCAAGATGTACGGCGGCATGTTCGTGCCGCTGGTGAAGCCCGAGGACCTGGACAACGTCGAGCTGTACCGCCGATCGGTAAAGACCGACGCAAAGCGCGGAATGGTCGACCAGATCATCGCCAAATCCCTTGAGGATGGGGTGATCGAGGAGGCCGAGGCCCAGATCATCATGGAAGCGCACACCCGTTATATGGCAGCACGCTCCGCGGAAGTGATAGCGACGATTCAGCTCCACACCAGAGCTGACCGGGGATGAACGGTGTCAGCAGGCCTCAGCCCTTGCCCAGCCGGGATTTGATCTCCCTGAGCCCCGTCGCTACGTCGTCGACGGCGTATCTGATGTCCTCAGAACGCACAACGACTCCAGGAACAGTTCCGGTGGCGGTTGTGTGCGTCGTTTCACGGACACCCTCCATGACCTTTATCAGCGTCTCGTACCGCTCAGCCAAGCGTCGAGCCATCCTTTCAACTTCAGCTTTTGAGTGAATAGCCATGAATGATCTCCTTGAAAACAAACGTGAGGTTTTGCTCGAAATGCTGGCGAAAGCCCAGCAGCGCCTGGACACCCTAAAGGAAACAGTCACCACGGCCAACGACAGCATGGCCGGGTCGGATATCCGCATGGGAATCGACGATGTCATCACGCCATTGAACGTCGCTTTCGAAGTGGCCGAGCTGATCTGAGCATGAGCACTTACAAACTCGTCTGCCCGCACTGCAACAGCAAGATGCGCATCCGCACCAGTGAGGGGCGCCACATCTTCCTGCGTACCGCGTACTTGCAGTGCGTGAACGAGGCCTGCGGCTGGGCCGTTCGTGCCTTGTTCGAAATGACCCATGAAATGAGCCCCAGCGGCATGCCGAACCCCACGGTCAAGCTGCCGGTGGCGCCGATCGCGATGAAGCGCCAAGCGATGAAGAGCGCCGACGATCAACCGGATCTGCTTGATCAACTCGATATGGAGGTCGCAACCGCATGAACGTAGCACTCACCGAAAACCCTGCCACTGACTACCGCGCCGCAATGCAGCAGGCCGCTGTTGCGTTCCTGTTCCGCCATCGCGGCGAACACCTGACCGGTGACCACCAGGTGCTGGAGAACTGCAAGCGCTACCTGGCCCAATCGCTGGAAGTCCAGCCTCACCTGGTGCAGCGCATCGCAGAGCTGGCCGTGAGCGAGTTCGAAGGCATGACCTGCAAGCGTCTGGCGCTGATCGGCGTGCATCCAGCCAGCGGCGCGTTCCGGCCGGCGCTGTGGATCCTGGACACACAGACCCAGCAGCGCTACCGGGTGCCTGCACGCTTCCTGCCAGCGCGCCTGATGCCTCCTCGCAACACCTCGAAGTAACCCGAACACACCCCTTCCCGATGCCCCGATCCGCGTGGGTAAGGGGAAACTGCATTCAACTGGTGGCAGATATGAGCGACATCACCATTCAAATCACGCTGAACGAGCAACAGGCACAACAGTACCTGCAGTGGCTCGACAGCCAATACACCCTTGCCATGTCCGAGGTCTGGTACTCGGACCGCTATCGCAACGTCCCGGTCGGGGAGCGCGGTAAGCAGGTGCTGGCGGACCTGCCTCACCTGCGCGGTATCTGCCGCACGCAGAAAGCGCTGGCCCTCCAGTTGCCTTCGGCTGCTACGGAGCGTTCGCAGTGATCCGTCAGCCAATGGACCAGGCGATCCGCGCAGACGTCCTGCAACGGCTGGAGAACGAGTACGGCCTGCAGCACATGAGCGGCACCAACTACATGCGCAAGGGGACCTGCCCCCAGTGCAACCAACGCCGCCTTTACTCGCGACACGATGAACCCTGGTTCATCAAGTGCGGCCGCGAGCAGAGCTGTCGCTACCTGGCCCCGACCAAGGAGCTGTTCCCGGATCTGTTCGATGACTGGAGCAAGCGCGCCCCGGCCACTGAGAAAGAGCCCGCAGCCAGCGCGATCGCCTACCTGACCTTCGCCCGAGGCTTCCGGATGGACCTCATCAAGGGCTGGTACACACAGGACTCCTACCATGATCGGGACCTGGGCATCGGCAGCGCGACTGTACGCTTCCCCCTGGAGCATGGTGGGTACTGGGAGCGCCTGATCGACCAACCACACCGGTTCGGCAAGAAGAAGGCGCGCTTCCAGCCCGGGCAAAGCTACAAGGGATATTGGTGGTGCCCGCCTTGCGTGGATCTGCTGGCCGTCGACGAGCTCTGGATCGTGGAGGGCATCTTCGACGCCATCGCCTTGCTGCACAACGGCATTGCCGCTGTGGCTGCCCTGTCCTCAAACGCATACCCGGAAGAGTCGCTCAAGGCCCTGATCGGCGCTCGTAACGGTCAGACACCCCGCCTGGTATGGGCGCTCGACAACGAGCCGGGCGCGCACCACTACACCAGGATCTGGGTCAAGCAAGCCCGCGACCTGGGATTCACCTGTACTGCAGCACAGATCCCGCAGCCGGACTCCCGCAAGGTCGACTGGAACGACCTGCATCAGCGGTGGGCGTTCATCGATGACGAGGGTGAGCGCGCTACCCGCCTGAAGCGAGACCTGGACGACGCCGAGCACTACGGCGCCCTGTTGATCGCCGAGAGCGCGGCCGACAAAGCGCTGCTCATGTACCAGTGGCGGGAGCGCGAGGAGTTCCACTTCGGATTCGACTCCCGCCTGTACTGGTGGAAGCTGGATATCTCCAAATTCAACAGCGCCATGCAGGCGCTCGACTCCAGCGAAACGCAGGAAGACCAGCAGCTCAACGACCGGGCCAGGCGCGAGAAAGCCTTGCGGATGTCTGGCTGCGTGGTCGAGATCGCGAACTGCTACCCCAAGGCCCTGTACTACCAGCGAAACGAGATCACGGACGAGTCCTGGTACTTCTTCCGCGTCGATTTCCCGCATGACGGCCCACCCGTGAAGAACACCTTCACCGGGAGCCAGGTGGCCACCTCCAGCGAATTCAAAAAAAGACTTCTCGGCATGGGTGCCGGAGCCGTGTTCACCGGCAGTGGACAGCAATTGGACAAGATCATGAAAGACCAGCTTTTCGGTATCAAAACCGTCCAGACCATCGACTACATCGGTTACAGCCGGGAATACGGCTGCTACGTGTTCAACGAGCTGGCGGTGCGGGATGGCCAGGTGGTGACCATCAACGAGGAGGAGTTCTTCGAGATGGGCAAGCTCAAGCTCAAGAGCTTGCAGAAGGGGGTGAGGATGGCCCTGCAGAAGGACGACAAGCGCTACAACGAGGAGTGGCTGGATCTGCTGTGGACCTGCTTTAAGGAGCAGGGAATCGTAGCGCTGACCTTCTGGTTCGGCTCACTGTTCGCGGAGCAGATCCGTTTCCGGTACCAGTCGTATCCGTTCTTGGAAGCAACGGGCGAGGCCGGCGCCGGCAAGACGACCCTGCTCACGCTGCTGTGGAAGCTGTTCGGTCGCGAAGGCTATGAGGGGTTCGACCCGGCCAAGTCGACAAAGGCCGGCCGCAGCCGCTTGATGGGCCAGGTGTCGGGGATGCCAGTGGTGCTTCTGGAGTCCGATCGGAGCGGTGACGACAAGAGCCACGCCAAGACCTTCGAGTGGGACGAACTGAAGGACTACTTCGGCGGCGGCACGCTGGCGACCAAAGGTGTGAAGACATCCGGCAACGAGACCTACGAGCCTCCTTTCCGTGGAACGATCGCCATCAGCCAGAACGCACCGGTTGTTGCCTCAGAAGCGATCATGACCAGGATCGTGAAGCTGCACTTCGTCCGCCCCCAGGTGACGGTTGAAAGCCGCGCGGCCGCGGACCGCATGAACGGTCTGGACGGGGCATTGCTGAGCAACTTCTTGATCAGGGCGGTGCGCAAAGAAGCGGAAGTCCTGGATCTGTTCGCCCAGCGGCTTCCTGGCTACGAGGCGAAATTGCGTGCACTGCACTCCCATTGTTTCGCCTGTGAAACGCAGCTTGTCGATGGCGACAGCGGATGCCGGCACTGCGGCAACAAGCTCAGCGGCTACATCCGTGTCGAGCGGATCATCTACAACCACGCGCAAATGCTGGCTCTGCTGGACTGCTTGCGCCTGGTGATCGGCCTGGAAGAACACCAGGTGAGCCACACCCGCATCCAGATCGTGAAGATGGCCCTGGAGCGCCAGGCCTCGATCAGCTCCGACCACCCGGTGGTGGCCGAATTCTGGGAAGTCTACGACTACCTGCAGGGACTGGACGCCGACGGCCCTGTGGTCAACCACAGCAAAAAAGACCACCTCATCGCCATCAACCTCAACGACTTCGTGAAATGCGCCGCCGATCACCGCCAGAAGCTGGCCGACGTGAACGAGCTGCGCGATCGCCTGAAGGATTCCCGCTCGCGGAAGCTGATCGAGGTGAACAAGGCCACCGACAGCGCCGTGCGGGCGTACCAGGCGAAGAGCGGCCATTTCACCATCACCAAGCAACCCATCGTGAAGTGCTGGGTTTTCCAGGCTTGAGGCAGGAGGCGATATGCATATCCAAGTGTTGATCGGCAACGCGGACACCAGCGGTCGTAGCCAGTTGCAGCAGGTACAGGATCGCCTGGTCGAGGCTGGCCAGAACTTTCCGGTGATTCAGGCTGGGGCCTACGCGGAGGATGGGCTGCTGGCGATTCTGGAGGTCCGGGTGAATGCCGGACAGAGGGAGATCCTGATCGACGACTGCACCAGGGCGCAGATCCTTCATGTGATCGCCTGGCAGACCTGCCTGGAAGACAACCCACGATTCGCAGAGCTGACGGTTCATCTGGCCCGTCGAGCCTAAGAAGAAAGCGGCGCCAAGGAGTTGCACCTCCTTGGCACCAGCTAAACCCAAGGAGAAGTGACATGCGCCTAAAACCCACTCACCCCCTCAAGCCCAGCGCCAGGCTGAAGCCCGGTGGCCGGAAGGCTATCACAACCGCTTTCCGTACCGGAGACAAGGTCCAGCAGTTGGTACGAGCTAAGCGGACCCGCTGTAAGAAGCGCCATCACAGGGTTGCCACCGTCCTGTACTCGTTCGGCCAATGCGTGATCGTGCGCTACAAAAACCGTCCCAAGGAGCTGTACCCAGCATGGGTACTGGCACTTGCGCCCTGTCGCCCCCTCTCCAGGCGAGGTGCCCAAGCATGAGCGACATGCATTACTTGCAAGCGCGCCATCGCTGGCCACTGCTGGGCATGGTCGCCCTTCTGGCAGGCGTAACAGCCATGTCGGTGGCCTTGGCCATCGGTGCTTTGATCGAGAACACCTTGCTGGCCGTCCTGTTCGCGTCGGCCGCGGTAGTCCTGGACCTGTTCAAGTACATCGCGTGGCCGTTGGCGCTCGGCCTCCTCGCGGCCCGCCGAACCGTCTGCGCGTTATTGATGATGGCCTCTGCGTTGTCGCTGGGCGGGGTTTCTGGCTGGGCGACATACGACCGGCTGATGACTTCGATAGTCACCAGCCAGACCGAGCATTCAGCACGCCAGCAGCAACGACAGCACGACCTGGTGGAGCAACGTGATTCAGACGCCACCCGTATCGCACAGCTCGACATCGATGCCGGCGCTGTTCGCCAGCAGGCCGACGCCCTGCGCGAACGGGGCATGGTGAGCCGCGCCCTGGAGCTGGAGACGGCTGCATTGGCGCGCATCGATAGCGAACGCAAGGACGCACAGGCCCGCCGGGACATTGCCTCGCAGGAGCTGACCAATCTGCTTGCCCGACCGGCCAAAGCAGCCGGTGTTCCCGTGG
Source organism: Pseudomonas sp. Con_6 (assembly GCF_059379395.1). Taxonomy (NCBI): domain Bacteria; kingdom Pseudomonadati; phylum Pseudomonadota; class Gammaproteobacteria; order Pseudomonadales; family Pseudomonadaceae; genus Pseudomonas; species Pseudomonas sp. Con_6. Next base: position 4,286,694 of record NZ_CM182011.1, read on the forward strand.
GTATGGCAACGCTGCTCTGCATCGGCTTCGCCGCTGCATTGGAGGTGGTGCCGGCGCTGATCCTATCTGCGCTACGAGCAGGTCCCGCACTGGGAACAGCGCTGGTAGCTGCAAGCGCGAAACAGGAACAGCCCGAGGAACGCCCTCAGGAACACGCAGAAACCGAGCCGGGAACCGCAGGAGAAACAGGTCTTCCGCCGCAACTACAGCAGCTCCTCGCTGCGACAGAGCGGGGTACCAAAGTGGCCGTCAGGCAGGTAGCGAAGGAACTACGGATAGGCAGCAGCAAGGCCACCAGATTGTTGCAGCAGGCCGCAGAGATGGGCGCGTTGCACAAGACCGCCAGCGGATATGTCGCGGCATAAAGAAGGACCGGGAGGACGGCAACCCTTCGAGGCCAGACCACCCCATGGAGAAAACACATGCCATCTAAAGCCGCACAAGCTTCACCAACGATCAAGCTGAACCATATTGCGCAACAGGCATTGGCGAGAGCACGCCGTATGCTCATATCCATACGCCCTCAGAAAAGCAACCGTCTGGCTTGGTCTCAGGAAGACGAAGAACAGCTGGTGAAGCTGTATCCAGATACGCCAATGGCCGACCTTACAAAAGCGCTTGGCCGACCTGACCACGCAATCTACAGGAAGGCTGCCCAGCTCAAGCTCAGGCGAAGTGATGCATACATGGCCAGCGAGCATGCTTGTCGACTGCGTAAAGAAGACAACCCGGGGCAGGAGTACAGGTTTAAAAAGGGGCACACGCCTTGGAACCATGGCATGAAGGGCCTGCCATCCAATGGCCGGGCTGCCTCGACCCAATTTAAGCCGGGATCAAAACCGGGCAACTGGTTGCCGATCGGCAGCGTTCGGACAAGCCAAGATGGGTATCAACAACGGAAAGTCTCTGATACCGGATACCCCCCGCGCGATTGGATTGGCATCCACATTTTGGTTTGGGAGGAGTTAAACGGGCCTATCCCTCCAGGTCATTGTGTCTGCTTTATCGATGGCAACAAATGCAACCTCGACCCTACGAACCTGGAACTTCTAACAAGGGCGGAGCGTATGAGGCGAAACACAATTCACCGCTATCCAGCAGAACTCAAGAGCACCATTCGCCAGCTCAGTCAGCTAAAGCGTGCCATCAAGGAAGCATCCCATGAAGAATAAAATGACCGATCTGCGCAACCATCTGTTCGCCACACTCGAAGCGCTTCAAGACCAGGACAACCCGATGGATATCGATCGTGCCAAGGCGATCGCAGAGGTTGGCAAAGTATTGGTCGACTCCGCCAAGGTCGAAGTCATGTTCATCAATGCAACGGATGGGGATTCCAAGGGCACAGGCTTCATCGAATCAGAGCGAGAATCCCTTCCGCACCGGGTTGAAAGGCTTCCACGGTAGTGATCCAAGAAGCGAACCATGACGCACACCCGGCATTAGCCAGCAAGGAACGCGTAGTAGTGCGCCCGGCATCTTCTAGATGACCAAGCAGGTAATTACCTTTTCACGGCCCATACACTGGGCCGTTTCTTCGTTCGTGAGTACATAATCAATGGCAGATGGAGTCGAAGTACGCGGCAACCACGTCCGTGTGTATTTCCGTTACCAGGGCGAGCTATGCCGGGAATCCATCCCCGGCGACGCGTCGCCCGCCAACGTGGCCAACGCAGAGCGCATGGTCGGGATCATCAATTACGAGATCGAGGCCGGGACGTTCAGCTATGCCCGGCACTTCCCCGACTCGCCACGGGTCAAGACCAACACCCTGGGCCACTACATCGACCTGTGGCTGGAGATCAAACAGAACCAGATGGCGGCCAGCGGCTTCGCCATGTATCGCAGCCGCACCGAAAAGCACATCCGGCCGCGCTGGGGAACCATGCAGGCGGACCGCATCGATCACCTGGACATCCAACACTGGGTGCAATCGGTGTTGATGCCTGTCCTGCACAACAAGACGGTCCGCGAGATCGTCAGTCATCTGCGGCAGATCTTCCGCCTGCACCGAACTCGGAACCGACTCGCATTCGACCCAACCGACGGGATCACGATCTCGCTACCGGATGCGGAGGACCCGGATCCGTTCACCCGGGAAGAGATCGACGCCATCCTCGGCCAGCCGACCGATCGGCAACAGGAAATCCATTTGACGGAGTACATGATCTGGTCGGGGCCACGGATCAGCGAGGCGATCGCGCTGGCCTGGGAGGACGTCGACCTGGTCGCCGGCACCGTGGAGATCCGCCGAGGGAGGGTAGCGGGGCAGTACAAGGTGACCAAAACACGGCGATCGACGCGGAAGGTCAAGCTGCTGGCACCGGCGTTGCGTGCGCTGAAAGCCCAGGCGAGGTTTACCAGGGACTTGCCGGCGGAAGTGATCCAGGTCGTAGAGCGTGACAACCGGACGATCCGTGAACAGCGGGTGCGATTCGTCTTCCACAACACAGCCACGTCGGAGCCGTACCGTTCTTCGGACGTGCTGCGCCACGGCTGGTGGATCAACCACCTCGCCAGCGCCGGCGTTCGTCAGCGCGGGCCGAATACCTGCCGGCACACGTTCGCCAGTCAGATGCTGACCAGTGGGATCGCCACACCGGAGTGGATCGCGGATCAGATGGGGCACACATCCACGGCGATGATCTTCAAGCACTACGCAAAGTGGATCAGCGAGGACGGGCCGGATGTGGTGGGGTTGTTAAACCAGGCGCTCAGGTTGAGCTGAGGGAATAAAAAAGGGGCCGTAAAGGCCCCTTCTTTTTGCCTGCCATTCCCAGAGTGTTCCCAAAACGTTCCCTTTTGAGGGGAAGCCTAAGGTGAACGCCAATGAAATCAGGCACTTATGTGGCGGAAGCGTAGAGATTCGAACTCTAGGATAGTTGCCCATCGACGGTTTTCAAGACCGTTGCCTTAAACCACTCGGCCACGCTTCCACTATGTCATGCGGGCGCCATCATACCGAAATGAAACAAGCTGTCAAACTCTCTAAGTGGCTGCTTTCCAAGCCTCTGTTATGATCTTTGCAACTCAACGTTTCAAACCCCACAGGAGTGTCGCCATGCGCGAACAGGATTATGCCGTCCACCACGGCCTCCAGGCCGATCAGCAGGAAGTCAGCAAGGTCCTGCGCAACACCTATGGCCTGCTGGCCCTGACCCTGGTCTTCAGTGCCGTCATGGCCTACGTCGCACAACAGATGCGCGTCGGCTACCCCAACATCTTCGTCGTACTGATCGGTTTCTACGGTCTGTTCTTCCTCACCGCCAAGCTGCGTGACTCGGCCTGGGGCCTGGTTTCCACCTTCGCCCTGACCGGCTTCATGGGCTTCCTGCTCGGCCCGATCCTCAACCGCTACCTGGGCATGGCCGGTGGCGCCGAAGTGGTCAGCTCGGCCTTCGCCATGACCGCCCTGGTGTTCGGCGGCCTGTCGGCCTACGTGCTGATCACCCGCAAGGACATGAGCTTCCTCAGCGGCTTCATCACCGCCGGCTTCTTCGTCCTGCTGGGCGCCGTGGTCGCGAGCTTCTTCTTCCAGATCAGCGGCCTGCAACTGGCGATCAGCGCCGGCTTCGTGCTGTTCTCGTCGGTCTGCATCCTCTTCCAGACCAGCCAGATCATCCACGGCGGCGAGCGCAACTACATCATGGCTACCATCAGCCTGTATGTATCGATCTACAACCTGTTCGTCAGCCTGCTGCAACTGTTCGGCATCATGGGTTCGGACGACTGATTCACCCGCTGCAACGAAAAGCCCGCTTCGGCGGGCTTTTTTTCGCCTCCATGAAGACAGACGAGTGGCGTCGGGCCGGCCTGAACCTCCTTTCTGGCCGGAGTCCAACGTAAGCAGGCAACCGCTTTGCCTGCCTGGAGACATTCGAATGAAACGTAAAGCCGCGTGGGTCGTGATTCTGTCTGGCGTCTTGCTGCTCAGTGGTTGCTGGCCGTATTGGCATGATGGCTGGCATCACCGTCACTACTACGATGGAGGTCACTACCACCGCTACTGATACCAGGACGCCCACCCAACGACCCGCATGACGCTCCTCGCCAGTCCTTCACGGGAGGAGTGTCATGTGCCCCGCCAACGAACGACATTCTCATGTGCGGATGCTTTCCCAGTACCGCGGTATCCACGACTTCGTCGCCACCCTGGCCATGCCCGGGTAGAGAAGGTCGCCAACGGTGCGTTTTTCCGTGCCATTTGGCCATACCGAGCAATCACTCCGGTGGACGGCTGGTACGAATGGGTGGACGAAGGTGGTGCGAAGAAGCAGCCGTCCTATCTGCGCCGTCGCGACGGCCAGCCAGCACTGTGCGTGAGCATCGGTCAGTTCGCCGGGCGCGAGGACGATGGCGTGGTCATCCTCACCGCCGATTCCCTTGGCGGCCTGCTGGATGTACATGATCGTCGTCCCGTAGTGTTCTGTGCCGAACACGCCAGAACCTGGCTGGCGCCCACTACCCGTCCGGAACAGGCCGAACAGATGGTGCTGAACCTCGCCGAGGGTGCGGATGCTTTCGAGTGGTACCGGGTCGGCCTTGCCCCGGACCTGAATGCGCCAATCTAGTCCCAGGGCCCCAACGTTCCAGCCAGCCGGGCATTGATCAGGGCAACCAGTCGATCACTGGCGCTACCCACCAGGAACCCGTCCTGCATTCCCCACTGAACCAGCACAGACTGGAACAGCACGACCAGTTCCGGTCGCGCACCAGTACCTGCATTGAACCAGGCCAGCGCCGGCCCGCCGCTCATGCCTTTGGGATTGAGATCATCGAAGGTGAACGATCCATCGGTGGTCTCCCAGCGTTGTGCGTCGAAGGCATAGATCCTCGGGTCGAGGATCTCTGAATGAAGCGTGACCCCTCGCGTCTCCAACCATGTGGAAATCGGCAAGGCCGGGACTTTCATTCCCGGCAGGAAATGAATGGGGTAACCAATGACCACTACCCCCTGGGCACTGTGGGCGAAATCGCCGAGATGACATGCGATATCAATCCTGCGCACACCTGCGATTTCCTCCGCCAGTGCGTCATCCACCGGGAAAAAACCGATGTCGTCGTCCTGGCTGCAATAGAACGTCCGCTCTTCAAAGCTGAAAGGCTTGTCGCTGAGGATCAGCCCACAATGGGCTTTTCCGATATTCAGCACGGTATGCGCAGCGGTGACCAGGTAATCCCTGCCTTCGAAACATGCGAAGAAACCTGTGCCCACTACCCGATGATCCTCGGACGAGAGGTCCTTGATCGGCACGAGTGCCTTGCCGTATTCACTTCCGATACGGTCGATGGCCGCGCGCAGTCCAACATCCAGCATGCTTGTCCTCACCCTCTGAATTGAAGAAGCGTACCCGCTGCCGGGTACTTGACATACTCGTCGTACGCTTTGAGCAAATGGTCCAGCTCCATCGTTCGCTCCGGAAAATGAAACCGCGGTGGCGCCTCGACACAGGCATCCAGCACCCGCCGGAATACCTGGGCATGCGGATGCCGCCGCCCATTGGCGGGTACCACGTAGTCGCGGCAGGAGAACCGCGCCAACAAGCCAGCATCTGTATTGGCCTCGCTGCCATGGTGCGACAGCTTCACGACTTCATAAACCTGCTTCGTCCCGCCGTACAACTGGTCCAGGGATGCCGAAACCGTGGATGGCCACGCATCGCCGAGAAAAAGCCAGGCCCGCTGCTGGAAGCGAACCTCGAAGGCCAGGCTCAAGGCATTGGAGGACGATGAGTCTTCGCTGAAGCGGTCCTCCTCTTGCCTCAATTCGTCGTAGGGACGGAATGGCTGGTCCGGCGAGATCTGCTGTGGCCTGCGCCAGTCGGTGACCTTGCCATACCGTTCGACGAGCTCGGGTGTCGGCGACAGGAAAACCAGTTCGACCTGATCGTCGAAGCACGACAAGCGCTGGCCTGCCGTCACTACCTGATGATGGCTCGGACGCTTGTGCTCGCCGATCAAGTACCCCTGGCGCGGCGAGCACTGCTGTGCATTGCCCTCTGCCAGGAAGGTCCGCACCAGTCCAGGCGCGTTGAAAATCAGTTGGTCGATCCGCAGCCGGCTGTCATCGCCGAACAGGTGCATGAAGCCACCGATATGGTCATCGTCGTGGTGGGTGATGATCGCGATATCGATCACACCGTCCGGCAGCAAGTGCTCGAGATGACCGATAAGCCGTTGCGCTTTTTCATACGGACGACTCGGCCCGGCATCCACCAATATGTTGAACGCCCCACCGTCGAACTGCAGCAAGGTGCAATCACCGATCCCGGCCGGCAGGAAGGACATCAATACCGTGCCAGGCGCATTTTCCCCGCCGCTCAAATGACGAACACCACGCGCTCAGCGCTGTTCGCACTCCAGGTTGCCTCGACCTCCGCCAGCGGCACCGCCCTGGCATACACGCTGAACCCGGCGCTGCCGATGGCCTTGAGCAACTGCCCCACTACCTGTGCCAACCCCGCATTGGACAGACTGCCCAGGCCGCTCCCGCTCATCTCCAGCCCGGAACCGCGCAACACCCCAGGATTCATCGCAATGCTCGCCCCCGCAATCGAGCCGATATTGACGAAACGCACCCGCGGCGCTGCCTCGCCATTGCCTGGCCCGCCCAGCGCATCGAGGATGCACGCGGCCGGCTGGCCCCACAGGTAATCGAGGACAACGTCGATACCCCGTCCTTTGATTTCCTCACGGAAGGCGGCAGTCAACTGCTCCACCGGCTGGTCCAGACAGATGAAGTCATCCGCACCCAAGGCCCGCAATTCGGCTTCCACTGCGGCATTGCGCGCTGTCGCGACCACATGGGAAGCGCCGAGATGTTTCGCCACCTGGATCGCCAGCCGCCCGGAAGCTCCCGCCGCGCCATTGACCAGCACCCGCTCGCCAGTCTTGAACCCGGCCCGCTCCTGCAGCGCAGCCCAAGAGGACATCCCCGGATTGGCGATCGCCGCAGCCGTCAGGTCATCGACTTCAACCGGCACCGGCACGCAGTTGCGCGCATCCACAGCCACGATCTCTGCCATGGCCCCGATCGGTGCACGGGGAAAGCAGAAGTACACGCGGGTGCCGTCTTCCAGCAGGCCGATGCCATCGGCGCCGGGCACCAGCGGCAGTTGCTTGCCGCTGCTGTAGTGCTTGCCACTGGCCTGGGCGCGCACCAGCTGGCTCAGGGCCGCAGCACGCACCCGCACCAGTACTTCGCCAGGGCCTGCGGTCGGGGCGTCGATGTCGCCGTAGTGCGGCGGCTGGTCGAAGGCGTGGACGATTGCAGCTTTCATCGATAAGTACTCCAGAAATTCGCGGGAATCAGCCGTGCCAGCAACGGTACCAACCGTCCTGCTCGGTCAGGCGCAGATCAGTCTGATACAGCGCGGACAGACGCTCGCTGGTCAGCACCTCGGCCTTGGGGCCATCGGCGACGATGCGGCCCTTGTCGAGCAGGACAACCCGCTCGATCTCGGGAATGATCTCGTCGATATGGTGGGTGGTGATGATCATCGCGTGCTCGGCGCCGCAGAAGCGGCGCATCAGCTTGAGCATGCCCAGGCTGGCACCCATGTCGAGGCCGTTGGCCGGTTCGTCGAGGATCAGCGCGCCAGGCTTGTGAACCAGGGCCCGGGCCAGCAGCAGGCGGCGGCGCTGGCCGGTGGAAAGGCGCTGGAACATGGTCTGGGCGTGGTCGGACATTTCCACCACGGCCAGCAGCTCGCGGGCCTGCTCCAGTTGCTCGGCGCTCGGTTGCAGGTGGCCATGGGCACCAATGGAGCCGAAGAAACCGGAAACCACCACGTCCAGGGCCTGGGTGTAGGGGGTGTAGTCGTCCTGCAGGTCCTGGGAGACGAAACCGATGCGGCTGCGCAAGGCCCAGAGGTTGACGGTATCGCTGCCGAACAGGCGCAGGTGGCTGCCCTCGCGCTCCACCGGGTACAACTCGCGGGTGATCAGCTTGAGCAGGGTACTCTTGCCGGCGCCGTTGGGGCCGAGGATGGCGACCTTCTCGCCTTCACCGATATGCAGGGAGAAGCCGTCCAGCACACGGGTCTGCTGCTGGAAGGCGGTGACGTTGTGGATATCGATCATGGAGGGGCTCGTGGCGGCTAGGACTGGGGGGAGTTTGCCATTTGTTACAAATGGTGGAAATGAAGGGTTTGCATTGCTGCTGATGGCCCCATCGCGGGCAACGCCCGCTCCCACAGGTTCCATGTACACCGCCGAACACTGTCGGAGCGGGGAGGCCCTCAAGCCCCACTCAGATATCCCGCCAGGCCAACGCCTTGTACAGCGCCACCGCATTGCGATAAGACGCCGTCTCCGCCCGCGCGATCTCCTGGCGCATCTGCAGCAATTCCCGCTGGCTCTCCAGCACCGCCTGGTAACTCCCACCCCCGGCGTCATACCGCCGGCTGGCAATATCGAACGCCTTCTCGCCATGCCGCGCGGAGCGCACCAGAGTCTGTAGATGGCGCTGATGCTCAGTCAACTGCACCACGGCGCCCTCCACTTCCTCGATCGCCAGCAACACCACCTGCTCGAAGTGCGCGCCTGCGCCCGCCGATCGTGCCTGCGCCGCACGCAAGCGGGCGCGCACGCTGCCCAGGTCCAGTGCCGGCCAGCTCAGCCCGGGCGTCAGCTCAAAGGCTCGCGACGCACTGCCGAGGTCACCGTCGCGCAAGGCGAAGAACCCGACGAAGCCACCCAGATTGAAACGTGGATACAGGTCCGCTGTCGCCGCCCCGATATCCTCGACCCGCGCGGCCAGCAGCCGCTCGGCCTGCAACACATCCGGACGATTGCGGATCAGGCGCTCGACATCCCCCAACGGCAGTTGTCGCGCCAACGGCATCGGCGGCACGCTGCCCAGCTCCACCGCCATGCCGCCCGGGCGCTCGCCACAGAGCACGTCCAGGCGATACAGGCTGCGCTGCAACTGGCTCTGCAACGACGGAATCGACGCCTCGGCACGCAGCAGATTGCCCTGGGCACTTTCGCGATCTTCCGGCAAGCCGCTGCCGGCCGCCAGTTGCGCCTCGACCATACGCACGGTTTCCCCCCAACTGCGCACTTCGTCCTGGGCCAGGGCCAGTTGATGCCTTTGCCCTTGGGCATCGAAATACGCCTGTGCCACCTCGGCGGCGATGCTCAGGCGCACCTGCTCCAGATCCGCCTGGGACGCCTCGACACGCGCCTGCGCCGCGCGGCTCAGGTGATCGAGACGACCGAACAGGTCCAGCTCCCATTGCAGGTCCAGCCCCGCCCGCCATGACTCGGACAGGCTGCGTGCCGATGGCGCTCCGCTGACTGCCTGCTGTTCGAGGCTGCGCTGATAGCGCGCCTCGCTGGTTACCACGGGAAAGCGCTTGAGGTCCTGTTCGTCGAACCCGGCACGGGCCAGCAACAGGTTGGCGTGGGCCTTGCGCACGTCGTAGTTGTGGGCCAAGGCATCGGCAATCAAGCGTGCCAGTTGCGGGTCCTCGAAGAAGGTCCACCAGGCCGCCGCTCGTGTATCCCCCGAAGCAAACGCCCCGGCCTGCGGACTGACCAGCGCAATCGACGCCACATCGGGCTTCTGGTACTCGGGCCCGACACTGCAAGCCGCCAGAACGAAAAACGACCCCAACAGAATGAAAGACTTCATGACCACTCCTCAGGTCGCACTGATGCCAAGGCTGCGTTCGGCATCGGCCAACTGCTGCTGGCGCGCGCCGTGCACGCGGTGATCCCGGGCCAGCCAGGAATAGAGCGTGGGCAGGACGAACAGAGTGAACAGCGTCCCCACCAGCATGCCGCAGACGATCACCACCCCCAGGCCGAAGCGGCTGTTGGCACCGGCGCCGCTGGCGAACAGCAACGGGACCACGCCGAAGGTCATCGCCGCAGTGGTCATCAATACCGGTCGCAGACGCACCTGCGCGGCACGCACGATCGCCTCGGCACGGCCGAGGTTGTCGCGCACCTGGATCTCGTTGGCGAACTCCACCATAAGGATGCCGTGCTTGCTGATCAGGCCGATCAAGGTCACCAGGCCGATCTGCGTGTAGATGTTCAGGGTCGCCCAGCCCAGCGCCAGCGGCAGCAGCGCGCCGCAGATGGACAGCGGCACGGTGACGAGGATGATCAGCGGGTCCACCAGGCTCTCGTACTGGGCCGCCAGTACCAGGTAGATCACCACCAGCGCGGCAAGGAAGGCCCACACCAGCGCCAGGCCCTCCTGTACGTACTGGCGTGATTCCGACTGCCAGTCATGACTGAAGCCCGGCGGCAGCTCGCTGACCAGTTGCTCCAGGAACGCCACTGCCTGCCCCTGGGACACCCCCGGCGCGGGAATCGCCTGCAAGGTGCTGGCGTTCTGCTGGTCGAACTGCAGCAGACGGTTCGGTGCCACGCTCATGTCCAGGCGCACTACGGTGGACAGCGGCACCAGGCCGCCGTGGTCAGCGCGTACGTACTGGCGAGCCAGGGCCTGCGGGGTCAGGCGCTGGTCCTGGATGCTCTGCGGGATCACGTCATAGGAGCGGCCGAACAGAGCAAAACGGTTGATGTACTGCTCGCCCACCAGCACCGCCAGGGAGTCACCGATATCCTGCATGGCGATGCCGAGGCTGGCGGCCTTGGCCCGATCGATGCTGACCTTGACCACCGGGTTGTTGTAGTCGAGGTCGCTGTCCACCACCACGAACAGGCCGCTCTCGCGGGCGCGCTGCTTGAGGGTTTCCATGGTCTGGTACAGCACCGGGTAGTCCTGGGCGCTGCGCAGCACCATCTGCACCGGCAGACCGCCGCTGGAGCCAGGCAGCGAGGCGACCTGGAAGGCGAAGATGCTGCTGCCCTCGACCTCGCCCACCGCCTGCTGCAGGTCGGCCTGCACCTGCGCTGCCGAACGCTGGCGCGCGTCCCAGGCGCTGAGGTTGATGCCGCCGAAGCTCGACGCCGGGCCGTCGGTGCCGTTGATGATCCAGGTGTCGGTGGTTTCCGGGATCGACTTCATCACCCGGTCCAGCTTGGCCGCGAAGCGCTCGACATAGTCCAGGTTGGCGTACTGCGGCGACTTGATCGCGGTGAGTACCGCCGCCTGGTCCTCCGGCGGCGCCAGTTCGCGCTGCGCCTGCAGGTACAGCCAGGGCAGGCTCAGGCACACCATCAGGGCCACGCCACCACTGACCCAGCGTCGCGCCAGCGACTGCCCCAGCAGCCGGCCATAGCTCGCCGCCAGGCCGCCGAAGACCTTTTCCGCCAGCTTCGCCATGGGCCCTTCCTGTTGCCCCGGCTTGAGCAGCAGCGAGCTCATCACCGGCGACAGGGTCAGGGCGACGATACCGGACACGATCACCGCCCCCGCCAATGTCAGGGCGAACTCGCGGAACAGGGTGCCGGTGAGTCCCCCGATCAGGCCGATCGGCGCGTAGACGGCGGCCAGGGTCAGGGTCATGGCCACCACCGGACCGGCGATTTCCCGGGCTCCGGCCAAAGCAGCGGTGATCGGTGTCTGGCCTTCCTCGATATGCCGGTGGACGTTCTCCACCACGACAATGGCATCGTCCACCACCAGGCCGATGGCCAGGACCATCGCCAGTAGGGTCAGCAGGTTGAGGCTGAAGCCGAACATCAGCATCAGCGCCGCCGCGCCGAGCATCGACAGCGGGATCGCCAGCACCGGGATCGCCACGCTGCGCAGCGAGCCCAGGCACAGCCAGATCACCGCCACCACGATCAGCATGGCTTCCAGCAGTGTATGCATGACTTCGTTGATCGAGGCGTCGATGAAGCGTGCGGTCTCATAGGCCAGGGCCACCTTCACTCCCGGCGGCAGGGTCTGCTGGATCTGCGGCAGCAGCTTGCGGATGCCGTCGACGATCACCAGCGGATTGCCCGATGGTGTGGGAAACAAGCCCAGGTGCACGGCCGGCTTGCCGTCCATGCTGGCGCTAGTCTGGGTCATGGCGGCGCTAAGCTCGACCGTGCCGACGTCGCGCAGGCGGACCAGGTCGCGGCCATCGTTGCGCACGATCAGGTCGCGGAAAGCCTCGACGCTGGTCAGGTCGGTGTCGACGCGGATATCGGCGAGCACGTACTGGCCGCGCACCTGGCCCGGGGTCGCCTGGTAGTTGTTGGCGCGCACCGCCTGGGCCACGTCGGCGGCGGTGACACCGCGCCCGGCCATGCGCTCGCTGTCCAGCCACAGGCGCATCGCCAGGTTCTGCCCGCCGAAGGTCTGCACCTTGACCACCCCGTCGATCCCGGAGAACTGCGGCTCGACCACCCGCGACAGGTAGTCGCTGAGTTCGGGAATCGGCAGGGTCTCGCTGGAGAAGCCGACGTAGGCAACAGCAGTGGAGTCCCCCGCCGACAATTCCACCACCGGGTCGTAGGCCTTTTCCGGCAAGCGATAGCGCACCTGGTTGACCTTGGCCATGGCCTGGGTGAGGGCCTGGGTCGAGTCACGGTTGAGTACCATGCGCAGGGTGATGGTGCTGCGGCCCTGGATCGACGACGAGGACAGGTAGTCGATGCCCTCCACCGAGGCCACCGCCTGAGTGATCGGCTGGGTGACGAAGCCCTGCATCAGTTCGGCGGAAGCGCCGGGGTACTCGGTCGTGATGGTGATGGTCGAGCTTTCCAGCAACGGGTATTGGCGGATCGGCAACTTGCCCAGCGCGAACAGGCCCATCAGCACGATCAGCGCGCTGACCACCAGCGCCAGCACCGGACGACGGACGAACAGGTCGGTGAACTTCACGACTGGCCTCCGTCTTTCAGGCTGTCCGCGGCCACCTGTTCGACGGGCATACCATCACTGAGCTTGAGCTGGCCGGACACCACCACCTGGTCGCCCTCGCGCAGGCCGGAGGTGATCTCCACCCGGCCTTGCCAGCGCTCGCCAGTGGTCACGCCGACGCGGCTGACACTGAGACCGCCCTTGCCGTCGCGGTTGGCGACGAACACGGTCTGGCCGTAGGCGGTGTAGGTGATCGCGGTTTCCGGCAGTGACAGTACCCGCGGCGGCTCCAGTGCATCGAGCCGCACACTGGCGTACATGCCGGGCTGCAACTGGCCGTCCGGGTTGCCCAAGGTGGCCTGCACCTGGACCAGGCGTGAGGGGCTGATCAGCGGGTCGATGGCGCTGACACGGGCGTCGAACACTCTTTGTGCCAGGGCATCCACGGTCAATTGCAGCGGTTGCCCGCCACGCAGCTCGGCGACCGCCTGCTCGTTGAGGGAGAAATTCACCCGCAGGCTGGACGGGTCGACCAGGCTGGCAATGGCGTCGCCAGCATTCAGGTACTGGCCTTGGTGCACATGGCGGATGCCGAGCTTGCCGGCAAACGGCGCGACAATGGCCTTCTGCGCGATCCGCGCTTCCACTTGCTGCAGCTCGCCGCGGGCCATGTCCATGGCGGCGGTGGCGTTGTCCAGTTGCTCCTGGGTGGTGACGTTCGAGGCGCGCAGCTTGCGCGTGCGTTCCAGCAGTGACTCGGCGTTGCGCAACTGGGCGCGCAGGCGAACACGGTCGGCTTGCTCAGGCGCATCGTTGAGCTGCACCAGCAACTGCCCGGCCTTGACCGCCTGCCCCGATTCGAAGGCGATGCGCACCACGCGCCCGGCGCTTTCCGCCGCCAGTTGCACCTGGTTGAGCGCCTCCAGCTCGCCCACGGCGAACTGCTGGCGCGGCGCCGGAATCGACGTAACCGGCGCCAGCGCCACCTTGGTCGCCGGCCAGGCCGCAGTGGCCTGGGCCGGAGGCGTGCGCTGCGCCAGAACGCCAACTACGGCCAGCGCACCCAGCGCCGCCGCCCCTCCTCCCCACAGCATTTTCCTGCTCATGCCCCGATCCTCGATGGTGAACCTCCTGCTGGCTCAAAGCGCTTGCAGGAAACGACGGGGCAGGACTATAAAACCTCAACTTTACTTGAGGTCAACACAGGTGCCAGAGAAAAAGAAGGCCGACGGCGTGCGCATGCTCAGTGTCGGCGAGGTGGCGAAACGAGCCGGGGTGGCGGTCTCGACCCTGCATTTCTACGAGTCGAAGGGACTGATCGAAAGTACGCGCAATGCCGGTAACCAGCGGCGGTACCCGGCGCTAGTGCTGCGAACCATCGCGATCATCAAGGTGGCGCAGCGCACCGGGATACCGCTGGAGGAAATCAAGAATGCGTTCGGGCGCTATCCGCCGAACAGCAAGCTGACGGCGGCGCAGTGGGGGGAGATGTCGACGGCCTGGCGGGAGGATCTGAATGTACGGATCCGCGCGCTGGAGGCGCTGCGCGACAGCCTGGATAACTGCATTGGCTGCGGGTGTCTGTCGCTGGAGGACTGTCCGCTGCGCAACCCGGAGGACCGGCTGGGGCTGGAAGGGCCGGGGCCACGGGTGCTGGTGTCGTAGGATCTTTGGGCTGGTGCTGGGTATCGTGTGTTGATCCATTTGCGATGGCGACGCTGAGTCACCTTTTCGCCCCCCCCCGGCGACCCACTTTTGAAAAGCGCAAAAGTGGGCAAAACGCTTTCGCTCCTGCATCCGGCCCTTCGCTTCGCTACGGGTTCCCTCCTGATGTCGCAGGTAGATCAAGATCAAAAGCACAATTCGCTGCGCTCTTGCCTGGCGAGGGTGCTCTCAGGAGGGTGGTGGCTGCACTCTGGTTTTTGCTCTTGTCTTTGCTTTTGCTTTGCTTTTGATCTGGCTCTTGATCTGCCCGCGACATCAGGAGGCTGAGTGGAGCGCTGATGGAGGGGGTGGAGGGCCATGGATGGCCCGGAAAGCGCCATAGGGCAGGAGCCCGTATGGCGCGGCCCCCGGAGTCAGTGCGGAAGGAAGGAACCCGGAGCGAAGCGGAGGGCCGGATGCAGGAGCAAGAGCGTTTTGCCCCCTTTTGCGCTTTTCAAAAGGGGGTCGCCGGGGGGCGAAAAGGTGACTCAGCGTCGCCATCGCAAATGGATCAACACACGATACCCAGCACCAAACCCACTCGCCTTTAATCCTCCTGATAAAAAAGAAGACACAAGCTGGCATCCGTGCCTTGCAGCGAGGGCCGGGCGTCTGTCTGGAGATCGCGTTAACGAGTAGCAACCATGCAAGACATGCTGCAAGCCATCCTCGACCAGGTCCGCCCCCTGCTCAGCCAGGGCCAGGTCGCTCAATACATCCCGGCCCTGGCCCAGGTCGATCCGCACCAGCTGGGCATCGCCGTGCACAGCCTCGACGGCCAGTTGCACTACGCCGGCGACGCCCACACGCCGTTCTCGATCCAGAGCATTTCCAAGGTGTTCAGCCTGGTCCAGGCCATCAGCCACAGCGGCGAGGACATCTGGTCGCGACTGGGCTACGAGCCGTCCGGCCAGGCCTTCAACTCGCTGGTGCAACTGGAAGTGGAAAAGGGCCGCCCGCGCAACCCGTTCATCAACGCCGGGGCCCTGGTGATCTGCGATATCAACCAGTCGCGCTACGCCACTCCGGCCCTGTCGATGCGCGACTTCGTCCGTCACCTGTCCGGCAACCCGCGCATCGTCAGCGATGCGGTGGTGGCCGAGTCGGAATACCAGCACCGTGCGCGCAACGCAGCCATGGCCTATCTGATGCAGGCCTTCGGCAATTTCCACAATGACGTGGATGCGGTGCTGCGCAGCTATTTCCATCACTGCGCACTGTCGATGAACTGCATCGATGTCGCCCGCGGTTTTGCCTTCCTTGCCAACAGCGGGTACTGCCCGCAGTTCGGCGAGCAGATCCTGACGCCGCGCCAGGCGCAGCAGGTGAATGCGATCATGGCCACCAGCGGTCTGTACGACGAGGCCGGCAACTTCGCCTACCGGGTCGGGCTTCCGGGCAAGAGTGGCGTGGGCGGCGGGATCGTCGCGGTGGTGCCGGGGCGTTACAGCATTTGCGTGTGGTCGCCGGCGTTGAATGCCTCGGGTAATTCGCTGGCGGGGATGCGGGCGCTGGAACTGCTTAGCGAGCGGATTACCGGGTCGGTGTTCTCAGCGGTACCTTAAATCAACGCGGCCCCGCTCCCACAGGGTCCGCGTTGTGCTTTGGAAAGGCTCAGCGCATCGCCGCCAGCTTGATGCCGAAGCCTACCAGGCAGGCGCCGGCCAAGCGCTCGAACAGGTTGGATATACGCGGATTGGCACGCATGCGTTCGGCGAGTCGATGGGTGAGCACTACAGCAATCAATCCGTAGAGGAAGGTCACCACCGCCACCGTGGCCGCCAGGAAGCCGAACGTCACCAGCCCCTGGTGCTTCACCGGATCCACGAACAGCGGGAAGAACGCCATGTAGAACATGATCGCCTTGGGGTTGAGCAAGGTGATCATCATGGTTTGGCGCAGGTAATGGCCGTTGTCCATGCGGCTCTTGCGCGGCGCCCCGCCCGGCTTGCTCAGCAGCATGCGCACGCCGAGGTAGGCGAGGTACGCCGCCCCCGCCCACTGGACCACATGGAAGGCCGCCGGGTACGCCGCCAGCAATGTGGCCACCCCGGCCACCGCCAGCCACAGCAGCACCTGGTCGCCAAGGATTACTCCGCAGGTGGCCGCCAGCCCGGCCTTGATCCCGCCCTTGCCGGTCGCGGTGATCAGGGCGAAGTTGCCGGGGCCGGGAATGGCCAGGACGATAATGAAGGCAATGACAAAGGCGCCATAGTCGGTCACGCCAAGCATGGGCAGTGCTCCTGAGCGGTGTGGGAAACTTCTTTGAGTCGCCTAGACTAACCGCTGCCTTCACGCCTGAATATCCTGATAAATCTGTACAGACCTATTTGACTTGTACAACTTTCCGCCTAGCATTGGGTCATACCTGTACAAGATCACTCACTTGTACAAGATTACCCCGGAGCCGCGGATGTCCATCTACCTGGAACGTTTTGCCGAACGCTTTGCCTCGCTGGATGCCGGCAGCCTCGGCGAGCTGGAAAAGTTGTACAGCGCGGATGTCGTGTTCCGCGACCCGCTGCATGAAGTCCACGGCCTGCCCGCCCTGCGCGACTATTTCGCCCAGCTCTACGCCAATGTCCGCGAGCTGCGCTACGAGTTCCACGACGCCGCCGAAACCCGTCCCGGGCAAGGCTACCTGCGCTGGACCCTGCACTTTCGCCACCCGCGCCTGGCCGGCGGGCAACTGATCAGCCTCGACGGCTGCAGCCACCTGCAGTGGGGCGAGCATGTCCATCTGCACCAGGACTACTTCGATGCCGGCGCCCTGCTCTACGAACATGTGCCCGTGCTGGGTGGCGTGATCAGCTGGCTCAAGGGGCGCCTGGCATGAGCCGCTGCTGGGTGACAGGTGCCAGCAGCGGGCTCGGCGCGGCGCTGGCGCAGCAACTGCTGGAACAGGGCCATCAGGTCGCGCTCGGCGGACGCAATGCCGAGGCCCTCGAGCCGCTGGTCGTGCGCTATCCCGGTCAGGTACTGCTGACCGTCGGCGATGTCGCCGAGGCCGGACAGGTCCATTTCATGGTGCAGGTCATCGAACAGCAATGGGGCGGCCTCGACCTGGCGATCCTCAATGCCGGCACCTGCGAATACCTGGAACCGGGGCACTTCGACGCGGCCCTGGTCGAGCGGGTGATGCGCACCAATCTGCTGGGCCTCAGCCATTGCCTGGAGGCGATCCTGCCCCTGCTGCGCCAGGGCCGCCAGCCGCACCTGGTGGTCACCGGCAGCTCGGTGGACTGGCTCGCCCTGCCCCGCGCCGCGGCCTATGGTGCGTCAAAAGCGGCGGTGCGCTACCTGGTGGAATCGCTGCGCATCGACCTGATCAGCGAAGGCATCGACGTCACCCTGGTCAGCCCCGGTTTCGTCGACACCCCACTGACCCGGCGCAACGACTTCCCCATGCCGCAACGCTGGAGCGCCGAGCGCGCCGCGCGATACATCGCCAGGCGCCTGCCCAGGCGGCCCCTGGAGATCAGCTTCCCCTTCCCCTTCATACCGATCCTGCGCCTGCTCGGCGCCTTGCCCGGGCGCTGGCGCCTGAAGCTGGGCCAGCATCTGGCCCGGGGCGAAACGGACTGACTGCCCATGCGTATCGCCATCATCGGCAGCGGCATCGCCGGCCTGACCTGTGCCCACCTGCTTTCGCGCCGTCACGAGGTGACAGTGTTCGAGGCCGCCAACTGGATCGGCGGCCACACCCATACCGTCGATGTGCACTGGCAAGGCCGCGACTACGCTGTGGACACCGGCTTCATCGTGTTCAACGACTGGACCTACCCGAACTTCATCCGCCTGCTCGATCGCCTCGGCGTCGCCTCGCGCCCGACCGAGATGAGTTTCTCCGTACACGACCCGGCCAGCGGCCTGGAGTACAACGGACACAACCTCGACAGCCTCTTCGCCCAGCGCCGCAACCTGCTATCGCCAGGATTCTGGGGCATGCTGCGGGATATCCTGCGCTTCAACCGCCGGGCCATCGCCGACCTCGATGGCGGGCGGATCGCGGCCACCACGACCCTGGGCGACTACCTGCACACCCACGGCTACGGCCAGCGCTTCATCGACCACTACGTGGTGCCCATGGGTTCAGCGATCTGGTCGATGTCGCGGGCCGACATGCTGGGTTTCCCACTGCAGTTCTTCGTGCGTTTCTGTCGTAACCACGGCCTGCTCTCGGTCAACCAGCGGCCGCAATGGCGGGTGATCGAGGGTGGCTCGCGCAGCTATGTCGAACCGCTGTGCCGCAGCTTCGTCGGGCGTATTCGCCTGGAGTGCCCGGTGTCGCGGATCACCCGGGACGACAACGGGGTCACGGTGCTCAGTGCCGACGGTGAGGAACGCTTCGACAAGGTGGTGTTCGCCTGTCACAGCGACCAGGCCCTGGCGCTGCTCGACGCGCCCTCGGCCAACGAACAGGAAATCCTCGGTGCGATCCGCTACGCCAGCAACGACGTGGTCCTGCACACCGACACCCGCCTGCTGCCACAGCGGCGCAAGGCCTGGGCCAGCTGGAACTACCGGCTTGGTGACGAGCAACAGATCCCCGCCGCGCTGACCTACGACATGAATATCCTGCAAGGCATCGACGCACCGGTGACCTTCTGCGTCAGCCTCAACCAGACCGACCTGATCGCCCCCGAAAAGATCATCGCTCGCTTCGACTACGCCCACCCGCAATACAGCCTCGCCGCTGTCGCCGCCCAGGCTCGCCATGCCGAGCTGCTGGGCCCGCGCCACAGCTATTTCTGCGGCGCCTACTGGGCCAACGGGTTCCACGAAGATGGCGTGCTGAGTGCGCTGCGGGTGGCCGAGCAATTCGGAGAACAGTTATGAACAGCACCCTGTGCCATGGTTGGGTCAGCCATCGGCGCCTGGGCCCGCGGGTCCACGCATTCCGCTACCGGATCGGCATGTTTCATGTCGACCTCGACGAGCAAGCGCGCCTGCTCGCATTGTCGCCATGGCTCGGGGCATCGCGCTGGGCACCGTTGGGCTGGCGCGAGCGGGACTATCTGCCGGCCCTGACCCGCAGCGGCATGTCGCTCGCCGACGCCGCACGCCAACTGGTCTTCCAGGCCTGCGGCCGGCGTGTCACGGGCAGCGTGCGACTGCTGACCCAGCCACGCTGCTGGGGCCTGTCGTTCAACCCGGTGAGTTTCTATTTCTGCCATGACGACGACGGCCAGTTGGCGGCGATCCTGCTGGAGGTACGCAACACACCCTGGCGCGAGCGCTTCCACTACGTGCTGCCAGTGGAAGCCGGCAAGGCCCACGACTTCGCCGTGGCCAAGGCCTTCCACGTCTCGCCGTTCATGCCACCGGACATGGACTATCACTTGAGCTTCCGACTCGACGGCCCGCGTATCCGCATCCACATGGAGAACTGGCGCCAGGGCGAAAAGGCCTTCGAAGCCGACCTGGCCCTGCAACGCGAGCCCCTCGACCGCACGGCCGTTCACCGCTACCTCCTGAGTTTTCCGTGGATGAGCCTGCGCACTGTCGCCGCCATCTACTGGCAGGCCCTGCGCCTGCTGCTAAAACGCACGCCGATCCACGATCACCACCCAAGCCAGGGCGATCTGCGCCTTGGCCAACCCCATTCTGCCGAGGAGCCCGAGCATGTCCCAGCCCACCCTGAGCGTTAGCAAGTCGACGGGGCTGCTGCCCGCCCTCGGCGGCCTGGCTCGCCGCGCGGTCACCGCGCAACTGCGACGCCTGCGTCACGGCCATCTGCGTCTGATCCAGGGGCCGCGTGAATGGAGCTTTGGCGACCCGGCCAGCGCCCTGCAGGCGGAAGTGGAAATCCTCCACGAGGAAGCCTGGAACCTGGTCGCGACCAATGGTTCGATCGGTTCCGGCGAGGCGTATATCCAC
Source organism: Pseudomonas sp. Con_6 (assembly GCF_059379395.1). Classification (NCBI taxonomy): domain Bacteria; kingdom Pseudomonadati; phylum Pseudomonadota; class Gammaproteobacteria; order Pseudomonadales; family Pseudomonadaceae; genus Pseudomonas; species Pseudomonas sp. Con_6. The sequence continues at coordinate 4,306,993 of NZ_CM182011.1, forward strand.
GGCTACTGGCGCAGTCCCGACGTGGCGGCCGTGACTCGCCTGTTCGTCGCCAACCTCGATGTGCTCGACGCCATGGAGGGCGGCCTGGCACGCCTCGGGCGCCCGGCGCTGCGCCTGCTGCACTGGCTCAACCGCAATGACCGCAATGGTTCGCGGCGCAATATCCTCGCCCACTACGACCTCGGCAACGCGCTGTTCGAGCGCCTGCTCGACCCCACCATGATGTACTCGGCGGCGCGCTTCACCCATGCCGAGGAGAGCCTGGAACAGGCGCAGTTGAACAAGCTGGAAGACATCTGCCGCAAGCTCGAACTGCAGCCCGACGAGCACTTGCTGGAGATCGGCACGGGCTGGGGCAGCCTGGCGATCCATGCGGCGAGCCGCTTCGGCTGCCGGGTGACCACCACTACGCTGTCCGAAGCGCAGTACGCCCATACCTTGCAACGGGTGCTCGCACTAGGCCTTGAAAGCCGCATTACCGTGTTGCGCGAGGACTACCGCGACCTGCGCGGACGCTTCGACAAGCTGGTGTCGATCGAGATGATCGAGGCGGTGGGGCATCGCTACCTGCCCGCCTATTTCCGCCAGTGTGCCGCCCTGCTGAAGGACGACGGCCTGATGCTGCTGCAGGCGATCACCATCCGTGACCAGCGCTATTCCCAGGCGCGGCGTTCGGTGGACTTCATCCAGCGCTACATCTTCCCCGGCGGCGCCCTGCCCTCGCTGAGCGTGCTGCTCGACACCGCCAGTCGGCAGACGGCGTTGAACCTGGTGCACATGGAGGACTTCGGCCAGGACTATGCGCGCACCTTGCGGCACTGGCGGGACAACCTGCGCCAGTCGCGGGTGGTGCTGGGCGAGTTGGGGTATGACGAGAGTTTCCAGCGGTTGTGGGAGTTCTACCTGTGCTATTGCCAGGGCGGGTTCGAAGAGCGGGCCATCGGCGTGGCGCAACTGGTCTGGGCCGGACCGCAGGCCCGGCGGGCAACGCTGGGGTGAGACGGACCTGGCTGGTCGGCAATGCGCTGTGGTTGCAGGCGGGCTGGTGGAGCTGCGTGCTGGGGGCGCGGTATCCGGGGTTGCTGGTTGCCGTGCTGGGCGGGTTGCTGGTGCATCTGTGGCTTTGCCGGCAGGCGGTGACCGAGGCCTGGGTCCTGCTGCGGGTCGGATTGGCCGGATGCGCACTGGATGCGGTGTTGGGGGTGCTCGGCGTTTTCGACTTCAGCGCATGGCCGCTGCCAGCTTGGCTGGCGTTGCTGTGGCTGGTGCTGGCCAGCGGGATGCGGCATAGCCTGGCGTGGCTGGGGCGGTCGGTGTGGCTGGCGGGAGTTTGCGGATTGATTGGCGGGCCCTTGGCGTATCTGGCCGGGGCGCGGCTGACGGGGGTCGGGTTGCCGTTGGGCACGCTGCCCACGGCGCTAGTGCTCGCAGTGATCTGGGCAGTGTGGTTCCCGCTCTGCCTGCGCCTGGCCATAAAAGCCGACTGAGGCCACAGGGGGCTTGCATTCAGCCCGAGGCGTTCGGTTGTTGCTCACAACCTGTCCCCGGCATCCAGCCGCGCCAGCAGCACCTCTCCACGCTGCCACAACGCCTCACGCCGCGCCGCCTTCATCCGGTCAAGATTGCCGTAGAGCAACGCCATCCGCTGGTTCCCGGCAAACACCTCGCGATGCCGCATCAGGAAATGCCAGTACAGCACGTTGAACGGACACCCATCCTCCTCAACCGCATGATCCACCCGGTACACGCAGTTCGCACAATGGTCGGACATCCGCTGGATGTACTTGCCACTGGCGCAATACGGCTTGGACCCCAGGTACCCACCGTCCGCATGCATCACCATCCCCAGGGTATTGGGCAGCTCCACCCAGTCATAGGCATCCATGTACACCGCCAGGTACCAGCCGCAGATCTGCGGCGGCGCGATCCCGGCCAGCAGGGCGAAATTGCCGGTGACCATCAGCCGCTGGATATGGTGCGCATACCCCAGTTCCAGGGTCTGGCCGATCACCTGGGCCATGCAGCGCATATCGGTCTGGCCATCCCAGTAGAACTCCGGCAATGGTCGCCGGTTACCGAGAAAATTCAGCTGCGCGTACTCCGGCATACGCAACCAGTAGATACCACGCACATACTCGCGCCAGCCGATCAGTTGGCGGATAAAACCCTCTGCCGCATTCAACGGTACTTCTTTCAGCCGCCACGCCCGCTCGACGTCTTCGCACAATTGCCGCACATCCAGCAAACCGATGTTCAGCGCCGCGCTGATCCGCGCATGGAACAGGTACGGCTCGCCCTCGGCCATGGCGTCCTGGTAATCACCGAACGCTGTCAGTCCATGATCGAGAAAATGCCGCCACAAGGCCTCGGCATCCGCATGGGTCACCGGATAGTCGAAGCCCTCCACATTGCCGTAGTGGTCCTTGAAGCGCTCCCGCACCAGATCGATGACCTCGCGGGTGATCGCATCCGGCTTGAAGCTTGCGGTGAAAGGCCCGCGTACCTTGCGCGGCAGCGGCTTGCGGTTGTCGTGGTCGTAGTTCCAGGCACCGCCCGCCGGGCCGCCGTCCGGTTCCAGCAGCAGGCGGTTGCGCTTGCGCATGCCGTGGTAGAAGTTCTCCATGCGCAGGTGGGTGCGGCCCTCGGCCCAGCGGGCGAAGGCCTCGCGGGAACAGAGGAAACGCCGGTCGCGATGCCACACCAGGGGCAGGTCGCACTCGCGCATGCTTTGCTCCAGGCGCCACTCGCCGCATTCGGTGACATGCACTGCCTCGGCCTTCAGCTTCCTGTGCCAGCGCCGCAGCTCACCGACGATGCTGCCGCTGTTGCCCCGCGCATCCAGCTTCACATACTCGACCCGCCAGCCCCGCTCCCGCAGGGCCTCGGCGAAATGGCGCATGGCGCTGAGCACCAGGATGATCTTGCGCGGATGGTGCGGCACATAGCGGGTCTCGTCCTTGACCTCGGCCATCAGCAGCACGTCGCGGGCCGGGTCGAGGGCGTTCAGCAGGTCGAGATCGAAGGACAGCTGGTCCCCCAGCAACAGGCCCAGGCGCGGAGGCTGATTCACCGGCCGCCCTCCGGCAGGCGCCGGAAGAACAGGGTGATCTGGCCTACCTCCACCCCCAGCTTGCTCATGCGGGTGCGGTTGATGAGGGTGTCTTCGTCCATCAGGTACATCCAGTCGTCCATGTCCATCACCCAGTTGCGCCCGTCCACCGGCAGGTCGAGGCGATAGCGCCAGTGCAGGGCATTGCCGGCGACCTGGCCGGTGGCATCGCCGACCACATCGCCGGCCCGCCCGATCCAGCGGCCTTCGCCTTGCGGGGTGAGGGTCCAGGTGCGTTGCTGGGTGGTGCCGTCGTTGTAGACGAAATGCTCGTCGAGGATCAGCCGCTCGCCATCGCGGCGGCTATTGACGGTCACATGGAAGCGCTTGACCACCTCCCCGGAGCGTTTCTGGAACATGCCCCAGGCCTCGACCGGACGCGAGAAGTACGCCGCCAGGTCGAAGCGCGGCTGCTGGCCGGCGTAGGTGTCCACCTCGACATTGCCGCAACTGCCCAGCAGCAGGCAGCTCAACAGAACCAGGATTGCACGCATGTCGATTCTCCTCGCTCAGAGCCCGACCAGACGCTGACGCAGTTGTGAGTCACGGGCCCGAGGATCGAGCCAGATAGCAAAGAAGGCCCGGGCAAAGGCGGGGTCGTCGACCTGGCGACGCAACTGGCCGTCGACGTAGAAGCGACAGCCCTGCCCCGGCAGGTACAAGCCAGTGATGCGCATGCCCGGGCGCACATCGACGAAGGCTTGCTGCATCACCTGCGACCAGCGCGCCAAGGTGGCTTCGTCCAGCCCGAGGCCGCCAAGCCGGCGCATCTCATCAACGCTGGCGTCGACCAGGGTGTCGCGGGACAAGTTGCGGCGGTAGGTCAGCTCCAGGGCGAAGGGTCGGCTCCAGTCCAGTGGCGCCACCGGGCTCCAGGTCCGCGCGTTGTACACGCGCAGGCCGAACCAGGTGAATTCGCCCTGACCCACGACATGCGCTTCGGGCAGGTCATCGCGCCATTGGGCACGGGCTGAAAGGCTCAAGGCCAGCAACAAGCACAGCATCAGCCATCGTTTCGTACCTGCCATGTGTTCATCCCGTTGTCGCGACAAGTTGTACAAGTATATTTTCTTTGTACAATTTTTCCTCGCAAAAGTTTGCACAACTTTCCCGGCGGTCATGCCTCAAAGATCAGGAGAGCGTTGATTACACCCCTGGAGGTCGATATGGCGATCCGTAATCCCCTGCTGCTGTCCTGCCTGGTGCTGGCCCTGGTCGCCTGCTCCAGCACCGATCGCTCTACGGCGCCGCCGCAGACCATGCAGGTCGATCTGAAGCGCTACCAGGGCACCTGGTATGAGCAGGCACGGCTACCGATGTTCTTCCAGCGAAATTGCGTGGAATCCGAGGCGAATTATGATGTGCGCGACGACGGCAACATCGACGTGACCAACCGCTGCAAGGAAAAGAACGGGGAATGGAACGAAGCCCACGGCATCGCCGAGCCCCAGGTGCCGGGGCGCACCGACAAGCTGTGGGTGCGCTTCGACAACTGGTTCAGCCGTCTCGCGCCGGGGCTGACCAAGGGTGAGTACTGGGTGCTGTACCACGATGCGCAGTACAAGGTGGCGCTGGTCGGGCACCCGGAGCGCAAGTACCTGTGGCTGCTGTCGCGGGAGCGAGAGATCGATAGCGCTGGACGCGAAGCCCTGCTGAAGATTGCTCACGAGCGTGGGTATGACACGCGTGACCTGGTCTGGCGCGGCACGCCGCAGCCCTGAGGGTCCGCGGCGCCCAGACACTCGACGTCCGCGGGGGCACTGGTTACGCTGGCCGCTTTTCGGCATGAGGCACGCAAGGTTATGGCGATCTACCGGGGCAGTTGCCTGTGCGGAACTGTGCGCTACGAGGTGCACGGCGAACCGAAGGCAGTCAGCCATTGCCACTGCGGGCAGTGCCGCAAGAGCCATGGGGCGGTGTTTGCTACCTACGGCAGCGTGCCCCGCACGGCGCTGCGGATAGTCGAGGGCGACGCGCAGTTGAAGGGATTCGCGTCTTCGGCGACGGTGCTCCGGCAGTTTTGCGCCAAGTGCGGGTCGAATCTGTTCTGGTCGCGCTCTGCGGGAGAGTTTTGCGACTGGGTGTCGATCGCGCTGGCGACGCTGGACACGTCCTTCGTGCCGAGCAAGGCCCGACAGGTGCATGAGGAATCTCGCCTGTCCTGGCCGGGGATTTGAAATCCTGCTGTTTGCCCGCCAGAATCGCGGCCCGATCTGCCGACTGTTGCCCTCACGAGGTTTCCCGTTGAACGAACACACCCTCTCCCGCCGCCTGGAGCGCGTGGCCGCCCATGTGCCGGCCGGCGCGCGCCTGGCCGATATCGGCTCGGACCACGCCTACCTGCCGGTGGCGTTGATGCGGCGCGGGGTGATTGCCTCGGCCGTGGCTGGCGAGGTGGCGCTGACGCCCTACAACGCGGCGTTGCGCAGCGTGCGCGAGAACGGGCTGGAAGGTTCGATCGTGGTACGGCATGCCAGCGGCTTGCGGGCGATCGAGGCGCACGACGGGATTACCGCGATCACACTGTGCGGCATGGGTGGGGAAACGATTCGCGACATTCTCCAGGCGGACAGTGATCGCCTCAGCGGCCGCGAACTGTTGGTGCTGCAGCCCAACGGCGGCGGTCAGCCAATGCGGCGCTGGTTGATGGAGAACAGGTATCGGATCGTGGCGGAAGAGGTGTTGCGGGAAAATCGGTTCGATTATGAAATTGTCGTGGCCGAGCGTAGCGGACCGGTGAGGTATACCGAGGTAGAGCTCTACTTCGGGCCGTTGCTGATGCACGACCGGAGTCCGGCCTTCATGGACAAGTGGGATCGCTTGGCGCGCTTGAAACGCAAAACGCTGGAAGGGCTCAAGCGAGCCAGCAACGAAGCAGCGCAAGAGAAAGTCAGCGAGTTGACGCGGCAGATTAACTGGATCGCCCAGTTGCAACGCTGATCGAGAATCATCTGGCGGGTTAGAAAGGGCCGCATGTGCGGCCCTCGATCCGAGCTGACCGACGGATGCCTGCGCAATCAGTTGTATCACCGCTGTAACAAGGAATTCACCCAGCCAACCGGCCAACTGCCAGCTATATTTCTCAAAGTCCAATAACCCCTGTTTTTATCCCCTTTTTCTACCTGCGTTTTTCTGCTTATGTACGCTCGATGTGGCGCAGCAAACATGCTCCCCTGCTGCCCAAGCCGACAGGAAGTCTGCCAGATGGCTCGCCGTTGCCTGATGGGTCCCGGCCAGGCCGAAGCTTTACCAACCGGACTACCTGACTTATGCCCGTTGACCTGCAAGCGCTCTACCCCAAGCTGATCCACCTGATGCTGGATACGGTGTTCGTGGTCGACCGGGACGACCTGATCGTTTTCGTCAGTGATGCCTGCCAGGCCCTGCTGGGCTACCGTGCCGACGAACTGGTCGGCACCTCCATCACCCAGTACATGCACCCCGAAGACCTCGCCGCCACCCGTGCGTCCATCGTCCGGGTGATGAACGGCCAGCCCCACTTCGACTTCCGCAATCGCTACGTGCGCAAGGATGGCGGCGTGGTCTACATCCTCTGGGCGGCGTTCTGGTCCGACGAAGTGGGCGCACGCATCGGCGTCGCGCGCAATGTCACCGCCCTGGCCAAGGCCGAGGAAGAACTGCGTTTCCTCGCCCACCACGACCCGCTCACCAAGCTCACCAACCGCTCGCTGTTCACCGACCGCCTGCACACCGCCCTGCACACCGCGCACCGTCACCATGGCCAGTTCGCCCTGCTGTTCCTCGACGTCAACGACTTCAAGGGCATCAACGACGAGCACGGGCATACCATGGGTGACCGCGTGCTGTGCGTGATCGCCCGGCGCCTGGAAGGCTGCGTGCGCGAAACCGATACCGTGGCGCGAATGGGTGGGGACGAGTTCATCGTGTTGCTGACGGAGATCCAGTCGGAGAACGCGGTGTCGGAGAAGGTGGCGCAGATCCTGGCGGTTATGGCCGAGCCGCTGGGCGCTGAGTTCGGGGGGGTGAGGATGCCGTCATGCAGTATCGGGGTGGCGTGCTATCCGGGGGATGGGGAGGATGCGGACACGTTGTTGAGTCATGCGGATGGGGATATGTACCGGATCAAGCGGCGGCGGTCGGAGGTGGGTTGAAGTCAATCCAGCGCGCCGCCCCCATGTTGCGCAAATACTGCGCAGACCTCCGACTTACCACTCGGGATGCGGTGTTCCGGTATCACTGAGCATATAGACGCGACATTCCTCGAAAATCCGTTGAGCCAGCCCTGCATCGGTGGTCCACAACCGCTTGTATGCCCTCAAACAACCTGCATGCGGAAGATTGGGCTGTGACATCCTCTTGATCAACGCCAGATCGGAGTCGCTAGCGGTGCCCTGTTGCCGAGCAACAAGCGCAGGCCCGAACAGGGCGATCATTCGTGCACGCTCCCTGTGCAGTTGTTCGCGATCGTTGAGCCCGAAAAAATCGATGATGATCTGCCCACGTACTTTCCCCAGCCCTGTGGGCTGGGCAGGCACAGCGACGGTGGCGATGAACGTTACAAGCTCTTCCGGGTCTTCCGCGTTGGCGCCAAGCGGATAACAGAGAAAGGGCTGCTCGCTTCCCAGGTTGGCAACGGAGTCAGGCACCCGACCACGCGCCGCGCCCACCGGAAAATAGTTGTGCTTGAACGTGGTGTTGCACACCTTGCACGAAGCCGCATAGTTCAAAGGATCGTATGCCAGCCAGTAGTACCCGCTCTCGCTGGCTTCACCGGTGGCGACCGTGTAGTTCAAGCGTGGATGACGCTGCGGATCCGGCCAGCTCAATACCGAGGACTTGGGTCGAAAATGCTCAAGGTCGAATTCGATCGTGCCGTACTCGGGGTTTTCGAACTGCCGCTCGCAGAACATGCACTTATTGAGCTGCAGCTTCATGAAGACTGGCTTGACCTTGCTCCATATCGAGGTCTTTTCCTTGAACCGGCCCAAGGCAACCAGCTTCGCTTCACGCCTGCGGGCATTGACAGCCCAGCCGGGCTCCAAGGCCATGATTTCCTGATTTAGCACCCCTGGTGGGATCGAATACTTGATCATTCCTTGTGAGCCCTGACTGCCTTGGTTTCTTTCTTGCCGGGCAGCGGTGCCGCCTGTGTCAGTCGTTCGAGAAAATCCAGAGCTGCCATCGCGTCGCCATCAGCAGCCTTGCGCAGCAGAACCTCGCTTTCACGCTGGAAAGACGCAGGTCGTGTGGTCTGCAGGCCGAAATAGGACGACAAAAGCAACTGCTCCATGCTCCTGCCATAAATGTTTTCCTGAAGCTGCTGCACCGTCGCCGTGCCGTCTTCCGCGCTGTCGGTAATGAACACGTTCTCTCGCTTGACCGTGCTGGCTACCAACGGGCTATGCGAGGTGAAGACGAACTGCAATTTGGGAAATGCAACAGCCAGAGAAGGCACGACACTGCGCTGCCATTCCGGATGCAGGTGCAGATCGATTTCATCGACCAGGACCATGCCCGGAACGTCATCGATGCGTTTTTCTTCAGGCGTGACATCGCAGAGATGACCCAGCAGATCGCTGACCCAACCGATGAAAGCCTTGTAGCCATCGGACAGTGAAGTCAATGGCGTGCTGATGCCGTCGAACTGAAACAGGTACTGGTCATCGTCCTCGTCACGCTCGCCACTGAAACGGACGTTGTCTGGCAAGACACTATTGAGCAACTGGATAACCTGGTCGAAGCGTTCCGGATTGCGTGACTGCAGGCGGGGCAACCAAATCTGCAACGGGCGCAGTGTCATCTGATCCTCGAACAGCCCGGCAATGCGCAGATAACGCAGGCCGCGACTACGCCGCGCGCTGCTGGCGGAGTAATCACCCGTCTCGACCCTGCGTGTCGCGCCATAGCCGACGACAAAGAACGCGGGGGAGTAATCATCTTCAAGCAATTTGGAAATTGGCGAGTCCGGTGTACTTTCCAGGTGCAAGCGATCCTGGCTGCTGCGCGGACCACGTGGTTCCAACCGGGCCAACAGCTCCAGCTTCTTTCGGGTGGTGGCAGGAAAGTACTCATCAGCGGTGGTGACGGCCTCGATCTTGATGAGGCTTTCCTTGACCGGGGCCTCGTCAGGCGGCCCGCGACGCACCAGGCGGTAAGGCACAAAACCCGACTCAAGCAGCGCGGGTGCCAACGCGGCGATGGCCAATGCGCGCAGGATCGACGACTTGCCACCACCGTTGTCGCCAAGGATCAGGTTGACGTTCTTGATGTCCGACACACCTTTGCCCGAACGCCCTGGATACTGCAGGCGCAGGACTGCCTTGCCGTAGCATTTGAAGTCGTAGATATGCAGGGATTTGGCGTACAAGTGCGGACCTCGCGAACATCGGTATGGGCTTGGCGGAATCGATCCGGGGGATGATAGCAGTGCACGGGGATTGTCGCTGTTTCAGCAAATCCTCAACGACCTGGGCTAACCGCCGCTCCTGCAAGCAACCCGCCATCAATATTCAACTCTGCCCCGGTCATGTAGGCAGCCTCGTCCGACGCCAGCAACAGCGCGACCGCCGCCACCTCCTCCACCGTGCCGAAGCGCTTGAGCGGGGTATCTGCCACAAGCGCCGCAGCCCGGGCATCACGATCAGGCCCGTCACCCAGCATGGCCTCCCACATGGGCGTCAGGATGGCGCCCGGATGAATCGAGTTGCAGCGGATCTGCCAGCCCTGTTGCGCGCAGTACAAGGCCACGCTCTTCGTGTGGTTGCGGATGGCAGCCTTGGACGAGGCATAGGCCGCTGCGCCCGGAATGCCGACCAGCCCGGAGCGGGAGGAAATGTTGATGATCGAACCACTGCCCCTGGCTTTCATCGCGGCGATGGCATAGCGGCAGCCGAGGAAGGTGCCGTCCAGGTTGACCCGATGCACGGCGCGCCAGTCTTCGAGGCTGGCGTGCTCGGGGTCGTGGGCAACCACGCCGGTTTCGAAACCGGTGATGCCGGCGTTGTTCACCAGCACGTCGATAGCCGGGACCAGGTCGGACAGTTGGGCCCAGTCGGCTTCCTGGCTGACATCCAGGCGAATGAACCGCGCACCGAACTCCAGGGCCGTGGCGGTCCCGCCGGCTTCGTCGATATCGGTCACGATGACATCGGCGCCCTCCTCGCGAAAACGGCTGGCGATGGCGCGGCCGATGCCGCGGGCGGCGCCGGTGATGAGGCAGGTCTTGCCTTGGAGTCTGGGCATGGGAATCGTCCTTGGCTGCTCTGGATTCAGGTTCGGACCGCATGATCGGATCATGGTTGCCTGAGCACAACCAGCATTTGCATGAGTGCAATGGCCAACATCGCTGTGCAACCGGCAAGATCAGCGCTTCTCCCCATCTCCAGGGACTGCCCATGCGCCAACCATCACCCGTGGTGTTCATCAACGGCCTTATCGGCTCCCTTGACTATCCGGCCCTTCACGCCCTCCTGACCCCTCGCCCGGTGCTGGTACCGGCCCTGCCCGGTTACGGGGGGCTGAATGGTGTGTCGCCTGACACGATCGATATCCCGGCCCAGATCAGCTATCTGCATGGATTTATCGGAGAGCACGCACCAGGCGAGCCGGTTCACCTGGTTGGCCATTCGGTCGGCGGTGTGATCGCCCTGCTCTACGCCTGCCGCTATCCGGATTCGGTCGCCAGCGTCATCAGCGTCGAGGGCAATTTCTCGTTGAAGGATGCCTTCTGGTCGTCGAACGTTGCGCGCATGACCACGACGGAAGTGGAGACCTTGATGGCCGGCTTTCGCGCAGACCCCGCAGGCTGGCTGACGCGAGCGGGTATCACACCGACCCCGCAGCAGTTGGAAACTGCGGCAGCCTGGTTGAATTACCAGCCTGCAAGCACGTTGCAGGCCATGGCCCGTTCAGTGGTGGCGGTCACCGGAGAGAGCAGTTACGCCGAAGCGCTTCAGGCACTGCTTGCCCGAACGCCGGTGCACCTGCTGGCAGGCGAACATTCTCGCGAAGGCTGGGATGTGCCCGAGTGGGCCTTGGAGCAAGCCGCCAGTTTGACGGTGATGCCTGGAACAGGTCATCTGATGATGCTGGAACAGCCAGAGCAGTTCGCACTGGCTATCCGGCAGATAATCGATGGTCATTGAAAATGAGATGCGGTCAAGGGCAGGCCCGTGCCCTGCCCCGGCTCGCCAGCACCATCAGCACCACACCCAACACGATCGCCGGCACGCTCAACAGCTGCCCTACATCCAGCGGCAACGACGCCTCGTAGCTCGCCTGCTGCATCTTGGTGAACTCCAGCAGGAACCGCACGACGAATACCGACACCAGGAACAGGCCACTGAGGAAACCGGCATTCAACCGGCTGCCACGCTTCAGGTAGAGCAGGAACAGCCCCGCAAACAACGCCAGGTACGCCGCCGCTTCATAGAGCTGGGTCGGATGCCGGGGCAGCAGGTCGATCCGCGTGAAGACGATCGCCCAGGGCAGGTCGGTGGGAATCCCGGCGATCTCGGAATTGAAGAAGTTGCCAATCCGCACCAGCGCGCCGCCCAGCAGCGCGACGATGGCGATGCGGTCGAGCAGCCAGAGATAGCCGAAATCCCGATGCCGCCGGCAGAACAGGTAGACGCCCAGGCCCAGGCCGATCGCCCCGCCATGGCTGGCCAGCCCGCCTTTCCAGATGGCGAGGATTTCCAACGGGTGGCTGAAGTAGAAACCGGGGTCGTAGAACACGACGTGGGCGAGCCTGGCGCCGATCAGGGTGCCCAGGCCGACGTACATCAGCAGCGCATCGAGTGGTGCGACAGGTTTGCCTTCGCGTTTGAAGATGAACGTCATCAGGCTCATGCCGAGGCCGAACGCCGCGGCGAAGAGGACGCCGTACCAGTGGATAGCGAAGCCGCCGATCTGTAGCAGGACAGGGTCGACGCTCCATGTGAAGTGTTGCTGCATCGAAGGGTTCTCCGGGGTGAATCAGGAGGGATGGCGCGCCCATTGTCACAACTTGTCGATTAAAGGGCCATTAACCGCATGTCTGGCATGAAATTCTCATGAAGGAATGAAGTCCACCAAAATAGGTAGTCAACTACCCACTTTCCCCACCCAACAACAACGTCAGGGGGTCCCATGAGCTGTCTGATCTGCGCAGGAAGCGCCGAATCCATCGAATGTTCCCCTGGGTGGGAAGAGCGCCGCTGCCCGCGATGCGGGTGTTACCGGATGTCTCAATCCCTGGTGTTGTTGATGATGGATGAAGGCCAGATCTTCGATTCGGTGAAAATGCGCGAGTGGCTGCAGGTACGCCGCGGCGTGGTGCCGGTGCCGTCGATCGAGTTCAACCAGGCGATCATGGTGCGGTAGCAGCAAGACTGCGTCAGGCGCGGCGCGCGCCCTGGCACCGTGCCCCCTCCCGATCAGTTCAGCGAGTCGACGATCAACTGGGCATCGCTGCCGACCTTGCGGGTGGTGATGTATTCACGGATCAGCAAGCGGTTCGCCGCACTGATGGACGCCCAGTTGCTCTGCCACAGCTTGTAGGCCTGCCAGGAGTATCCCATGCGCTTTTCCTTGCTCATGGTCGCCATCGAACGTCCCACCGCGTTCAGGTACACATCCCTGATCGAGGTATTGCCGACTTCGAACAACGCGCCGAGGTGGATCAACCAGTTGGCAAGGTGGTCGTACTGTTCCCAGGCACCGGGCACAAGCGTAAACGTGCGTTTGCGTTCGAGAAAATCACCGATCACTGCCACCACCTTCGGGTTCTTCAGGCTGAACCCCTTGGCCGAGAGCGAGGCGATGACCTGGAAGAACGAGTCCTCCAGTTTGATGAAGGCCTCGACGAAGCGGTAACCCTTGTTAATGACATTCTCGATCGACTCCAGCGACGCCTCCACGACCGTTTCCACACGACCGATCTGCCAGTTGAGCTTGGCAAAGAACTGGCCGACCTCCAGGCCGTCGATGACCCGGATGCCGAAGCTATGGAAGTAGAAATCCTTGATGACCTGATCGACTGGCTTGCGCGACACGAAGAACAGGTTGGAACCGATCACATGATTGTTGGCGAAGGTCTTGTAGTCATTGATGATGCGTTTGAGGTTGGTGTCCGCCAGCGAGTAACCGAGGATGACCACGGTGTTCTCATGCAGAATCGTGCTCAATTTCCTGGAGAAGTAGGAATCGCTGTTCATGAAGCGGAAGTAGTCGTCGGAGGTGACCACCAGATTCTCCGGCGAGTCCACCGAGCCGTGCACGTGATACACCTTTACCGCCGCCGACGAGCGTGGAATGGGCATGCCGGGCGCGATGCTCTGCACCCTGCCCGGCCCTGCCAGTTGCTCCGACAGCTTGTCGTAGTTGGTCGTGATGACCCGAAATGAATGGTTGGCGTAGAACTTCCTGACCTCCGCCACATCCCCCTTGACCTCGAGCGACTGGATGATCTGCGTGATGCGGTCGTTGATGTTCACGTCGACACGGGTCAACCGCAAGGCGATCACCTGTGCCGCCTCCTCCAGGCTCAGCGGTGGCGTGCCCATTTTGGGAAACAGCGACGCTTGCAGGTCACTCCCGTGCGGCAAGCAATCACAGATCTGTTCCAGCAGGTTCTGCCAGCCCGGCGCGTCACCCTCCGAAACGGCTTTGGAGAATCCCGTCCCCGTGAACAGACACAACCGCTGCGTAGCAGCTGCATAAGCGATTTCGAACAAGCTGCTGCTCACATCCAACTCCTGTAACGTTCCCGACCTGACAAGGGTGATGCCATCGATAGCACGAGGCCATCACGAGCAGCAGAGCATGCCAGCCCCCGTCAAGAACGTGCAACCGGGGCCTGCCTGTCACGCAACATCAAATTTGCGAACGATTCTCAATCGTCATATTCTTCGCCCTTTCCCCCGCTTCCTGCGGGCTTATGGACACGTGAGGTTCGCCTTGGCCGACGATCTCGATCGCCTGTTTCGTCTCTACCACCGCGACTTGCAGAACATTGCCTACCGCCGCTTAGGCGATCGCGAATTGGCGGCAGATCTCACCCAGGACACCTTCGTACGCTATGCCGGCCTAGGCCAGCAGCAGCGCACCGAGAACATCCTCAATCCACGCTTCTTCCTGATGCGGGTGCTCGGCAACCTGATCATCGACCTGGCTCGCGGGCGCAAGCGCCAGGGCACCCACAGCGCGCTGGAGGACGTGCAAGACGAACTGCTGGATACCCGGCCCGGCCCCGAGCGCCTCCACGAGTTGCGCCAGCAACTGCAACGCCTGCACCTGGCCCTCGGCGAACTGCCGGAGAACTGCCGTGACGCGCTGCTGCTCAACCGCCTCGACGGGCTCAGCCACCAGGCCATCGCCGAGCGCGTGGACGTTTCGCCGAGCATGGTCAGCAAGTACATCATGCGTGCCCTGCGCCACTGCGCCCGACGCCTCGATCTGGTGAAGGACTGAGCCATGACGAGCGTTCCCGCAGAAGACCTCGACCAGCCCCTCCCCGGCCTGATCGACGAAGCCTTGCAATGGCTGGTGGACCTGCACAGCGGCAGCGCCGGCGAGGATGACTGGGAGCAGTACCAGCAGTGGTGCGAACGCTCCGCCGAACACCAGTGCGCCGCCTTGGCCGCCGAGCGCCTGTGGGAACGCCTGGGCAGCGCCCTGCAACGCCCGGTGCCGCGTCGGCGTGCAGGTCCGCTGCTCGGGCTGGTACTGGCGATCGGGCTGGCGGGCGGCGGTGCCTGGCAGGCCCGCGAGGACGGCTGGCTGGCCGACCAGCGCACCGGTTCCGGCGAGCGCCGGGAGCTGCGCCTGGACGATGGCTCGCAGTTGGTCCTGGCTCCGCAGACACGGGTCGACATCCACCTGGAAGGCGACCGCCGCACGATCCGGCTGTACGCCGGCGAGCTGTTCGTCCAGGTCGCTCCGGATCCGTCGCGGCCTTTCGAGGTGCAGGCGGCGAGCGGTACGTTGCGCGCCCTGGGCACCGCCTTCGACGTACGTCGCGATGGCCCGCGGGTGCGCCTTGTGGTGACCGAGCACAGTGTCCGCGTCACTCGCAAGGACGCAGACAATCCGGCAGTGGTCCGCGAAGGACAGACCCTCGACTTCGACGCCGACGGCATTTCACCGCCCCGCGAGGTCGACAGCGCCAGCCTAACCGCCTGGCGCCGCGACCGCCTGATCTTCGATCGCCAGCCCCTGGGCGAGGTGTTAGACGAACTGTCGCGCTACCACCGCGGCCTGCTCTGGGTCCGCGACCCGGCGCTGCGCCAGTTGCCGGTCACCGGCCTGTTCGACACCCGCGACCTCGATGCGCAACTGGCCTTGTTGCAACAGTCGCTGCCGATCCGCATCCGCAAGCTGCCCTGGCTGACGGTGGTGGAGCGGGACGAACAGCGCGGCGGAAAATAATCCGAAAATATTTCACTCGCCGCTGTCAGGTTTTCGAAGGCCAGCGTCTTTCCCGTTTGAGAGTGATTTTTAATCAGCTGATTTCAGCGGGGAGAACCATGCAGCATTCCTTCAAGCGCGCCGCGCTCGGCCTGGCGATGAGCGCCGCCTGTGGCCTGGCGTTCACCATGAGCACCCAGGTCCTGGCGGCCCAGGTCAGCCACAGCGCAACCCAGGCGTTCACCATCGCGGCCGGCCCGGTCGGCACGGCCCTGACCCGCTTCAGCGACCAGAGTGGCCTGCGCCTGATCGTCAACAGCGAGCTGCTGGCCGGCCGCCGCAGCCCTGGCCTGAACGGCCACTACACCGTGGTCGAGGGCGTGCAGCGCCTGCTCGCTGGGCAGCTACATCACCGAGAACATGGCGATCTACGACCGCATGGAAGTCATCCGCGGTGCCGCCGCCCTGCTGCAAGGCGCCAATAACCCTGGCGGCGCGATCAACATGGTGCGCAAGCGCCCGCAGGCAGAGCCCAGCGTGACCCTGACCACCAAGGCCGGCAGTTGGGACCGCTACGGCCAGCAGATCGACGCCGGCAATGCGCTGAACGAATCCGGTACCCTTCGCGGCCGCGTGGTGGTCGACTACCAGAAGGGCAACTCCTTCACCGACTCGCTGTGGAACTGGGAGCAGACCGTCTACGGCGCGCTGGACTTCGACCTCGACGACGACACCACCCTGGGCGTCGGCGTGAGCAACAAGAAGACCCACTACCAGCCCTACATGATCGGCCTGCCGCGCAACAGCGACGGCAGTCGCCTGGACGTCGGCCGCTCGACCTATGTCGGGGCCAGCTGGAACCGCGCCAGCAGCGACCAGACCAGTGTCTACCTCGACCTCGAACACCGCTTCAACGAGGCCTGGCGGATCAAAGCCTCGGCCCTGGGCATGCGCGAGTCCAACGAGGCGGTGTACCAGTTCATCACCGGAGCCATCGGTACCGGCAGGGCGCCGATCTACGCCGACTACGGCACCGACTTCAGCAACCACAACCTCGGCCTGGACCTGTACCTGGACGGCCAGTTCGAGGGCCTGGGCTTCAAGCAGAGCCTGGTGCTGGGTGCCAACTACGCCAGGTACACCACCGACGACGGCTACGCCCGCGCCTTCACCCCGGGCGTGGACATCACCAACGTCAACCACGATCGCCCCTACCAGACCTACGACAGCATCGCCGACAGCGCCAACCTCACCGAAAGCCAGTACGAAGTACGCCAGAAAGGCATCTATGGCAGCTACCGGATCAACCTGCTGGATCCGCTGACCCTGGTGCTCGGCAGCCGGGTGAGCTGGTACCAGATGAGCTACGACGCGGACAACTACTTCCAGCGCGAAAACGATGGCGAGCCGGTGCGTACGTCGACGCAGAGCACCGGCAAGGTCACGCCCTTCGTCGGCCTGGTGTATGCGCTGACCGAGCAGTGGTCGGCCTATGCCAGCTACGCCGACGTGTTCATCCCGCAGAGCGAGCGTGGCTTCAACCAGGCGCCGCTCAAGCCCATCACCGGGAGCAACTACGAAATCGGTCTCAAGGGCGAACTGCTCGACGGCCGCGTCAACACCTCGCTGGCGGTGTTCCGCTACCTGCACGAGAACCGCGCGGTGTCGGACCTGGCCAGAGGCTTCGCCTGCGATGGCTGGTATTGCTCGGTAGCCAGCGGCAAGGTGCGCAGCCAGGGCATCGAACTGGAGCTGAACGGCGAAGTGCTGCCGGGCCTGCAACTGTCCAGCGGCTACACCTACAACACCACGCGTTTCATGGACGACCCGGAACTCAAGGGCAAGGTGTTCAGCACCTTCACGCCCAGGCACATGCTACGGGTCTGGGCCAACTACCAGTTGCCGGGCGAGCTGCAGCGGGTCAGCGTCGGCGGCGGCGTCAACAGCCAGAGCAGCACCCTGGGCTTCGACCGCGCCTATGAAACCAGCGGCTTCTCGATCTGGAGCGCGCGGGTGGCCTACAAGGTCAGCGATGAAGTCAGCGTCGCGGCCAACCTCAACAACCTGTTCGACAAGGACTACGTAATCCCGTCGTATGGCACGCTGACTGGCAACAACTACTTCGGCGATCCGCGCAACGTGATGTTCACGCTGACCTGGAAGCCTGCCCTCTGAGGCCATGGACACGACGCCGGTGCCTGCGTAAGGTGGCCGGCGTCGTTCAACCCATCGAGCCCCGTACCATGAACCGCCGCAAGAAGATCAACCAGTTGCTCAAGGCCCACGCCAAGAAGGCCAGCGCCAAGCTGGCGCCCAAGAGCAAGCCCAGGTACATCAGCAAGGCCGATAGGGCGAAGCTGGAGGCGGAAGCACAGGCGATCGGCACGGAGCCGGAAAACCTTTAGCAACTGATAGCCTCATCGCGGGCAACGCCCGCTCCCACAAGGACTGCTGCCAGCCACTGGACAGGGGCTCGCCGCGCCTCCTGTGGGAGCGGGCGTTGCCCGCGATGACGTCAGGGCCGGCCACCACCACTACCGCGACAACACCACCACCTCCTCCCCCGGACTGCGCGCAAACTGCCGTTTGTATTCGCGACTGAACTGCGAACTGCTCTGGTACCCCACCCGGTGCGCCACCTGCGCTACACCCAGTCCCTCACCAATCAGCATCTGCTGCGCCTTCAACAACCTGAGCCGCTTCAGGTACTGGATCGGCGACAGCAACGTAGTGCGCTTGAAATGCTCGTGGAAGGCCGAGGCACTCATGTTCGCCTGCCCCGCCAACTGCTCGATGCTCAGCGGCTGGTCGTAGTGGTCGCGCAGGTACGCCAGCGAAGCACCGATCCGGGCGAAGGCGCCCTGCTGCTCCACCAAGGCCCGCAACGCCCCCGCCTGCGGTCCCTTCAGCGCGGCGTAATACACCTCGCGCATCCGCGCCGCCCCCATCACCCGGGCTTCCTCGTCATCCTGCAGGCACTGCAGCAGACGCACCACGGCCTCGCGCATGGCCTCGTCCAGCGGCGCGGAACTCATGGACTCCGGGGTCTGCGCCCGCAGCATGCCCGCTGGCAGCGGGACCATATCCTGGGTCATTTCACTCAGCACCAGCGGATCCAGGCCTATGGCAATGCCATACAGCGGCTTCGCCTCACTGGCAAAGGTCTCGCACATGAAGGGTACCGACAGCGCCTGCAACAGGTACTGCCCGGCGCCGTAGTCCAGGGTGCGCTCGCCAAGCCGCGCCAGCTTGCTGCCCTGCGCGAGGACCATGATGCTCGGTTCGTAGATCTGCGGACTGCTCGCCACGTAGTGCGACCAGGACAGCACCTCAACGCCCGGCAGCCGTGTACCGACGAACCCGGGACGAGTCGCCAGGGGCCGGATCAGGTGGCAGAGGGTTTCGAGGTCGGACATGGTGCGGATCGCTGCTGGACAGGGCGGCGCATGATCCCAGATTTCAAGGCCGACGCAGTAGCCCGAAGGGCACGGGCGGAGGAATAGGCATGACAAACGGAGGAATGCCCATCGGCATCCCGCCGCCTCGCCCGTAAAGTGCGCCGCCTTCGCACACCGTAGTGAGACACCCCGATGTACAAAGCCATTGGCTACGCCGCCCAGTCGGCCACCTCTCCCCTCGCCCCGATGCAGTTCGACCGCCGTGCCCCGCGCGCCGATGACGTGGTCATCGACATCCTCTACTGCGGCGTCTGCCACTCGGACATCCACCAGGCCCGCAACGAATGGGGCATCGCCGTATTCCCGTTGATGCCGGGCCACGAGATCATCGGCCGGGTCAGCGCGGTCGGCAGCAACGCCGGCAAATACCAGCCGGGCGACCTGGTCGGCGTCGGCTGCATGGTCGATTCGTGCCGCAGTTGCGAGGCTTGCCGCGCCAACCTGGAACAGTACTGCCTGGAAGGCCCGACCATGACCTACACCACCCCGGACCGCATCGATGGCAGCTACACCATGGGCGGCTACTCGGACCGCATCGTGGTCAGCGAGGACTTCGTCATGCGCATTCCCGACGGCATGGACCTGCCCAGCGCCGCCCCGATCCTCTGCGCCGGCATCACCACCTACTCGCCGCTGCGCCACCACGGTGTCGGCCCGGGGCACAAGGTCGGCATCCTCGGCATGGGTGGCCTGGGCCACATGGGCATCAAGCTGGCCAAGGCGCTGGGTGTCGAAGTCACGCTGTTCACCCGCTCGGCGAGCAAGGCCGCCGAAGCCCGGGCGCAAGGCGCGGACCATGTGATCGTCTCCACCGATCCGCAACAGATGGCCGCCGCCGCCGACCGCTTCGACTTCCTGCTGGACACCATCCCGGTGCAGCACGACCTCAACCCCTACCTGCGTACCCTGAAGTTCAACGGCGTGCATATCCTCGTCGGGCTGATCGAACCCATCGACCCGCCGCTGGACGCGACCCAACTGGTGCTCAAGCGCCGGGTGGTGGCCGGCTCGCTGATCGGCGGCATCGCCGAGACTCAGGAGGTCCTGGATTTCTGCGCCCAGCACGACATCCGCTGCGATATCGAGATGCTCGATATCCGCAACATCAACCAGGCGTACGAGCGGATGATCGCGGGGGATGTGAAGTACCGTTTCGTGATCGACATGGCGACCCTGCAGCGCTAGACGCTTGCAGATGTGGCGTGGTGGCGGCGCGGGCGAGCCTGGTAGTGTTCAGGCCCTGGGCGATTGCCCGTGCTCCGCTGCCAGCATCGACCTGAATTGAGCGACGCGCTCTGTGGGTATCCCTGCGCTTTCGAACACCGCGCAGGCAAAGCTGACCGGCGCCGTGCCCGGGGCCGTGATGATGCGGTCCGCCATCACGGCTGCCGGACTCTCGCGATAAAGCGCCTGCCCGACATAGCCCGGGGCGTTTTCCTGCAGGAAATCGGCGCTGTTCGAGGTGTGCGCAACCCTGTCGAGGACACTGGCCCTGGCCAGCGCCAGAGTGCCGCCGCAGATGCCGGCGAGGGTCGAACCGGCGGAACGGCTGGCCTGGAGGAAGTCGCGCAGGTCCGGCGCATCGTCGCGCTCCCAGGCCATGCCGCCAATCACCACGACAACCTCCGGCGCCCACTCCAGGCACTCCTGCAGGCTACTGTCGACCATGACCGCCAGTCCGCCCTGTGCGATCGTTGCCAAGTGGGAGCGAGCTTGCTCGCGAAGGGCCGCAGAGCGGCCCCCAGCAGATGGCGACCGCGCTCAATACGACCCCCACCATCCTGAACGAGACATGCACCTTGCCGACCGGCAGGCGTGCATTCCATCGTGCGCGAAACCTACAAGACAGCAGCACTCACAGCCCTTCGTCCACTGCCCATCCTTTGTCAGAAGAACAATCCAGGAGCGCACCGGAAATGAACGAAACGATCAGCGTGTCGCCCGCGACTCTGCGCAAGGTGACCGCAGCGGCGGCCGTGGGCAACTTCGTCGAATGGTTCGACTTCGCCGTCTACGGTTTTCTCGCCACCATCATCGCCAAACAGTTCTTTGCCAGCGACGACCCCAACGCGGCCCTGCTTCAGACGTTCGCCGTGTTCGCCGTGGCCTTCGCCCTGCGTCCGCTGGGCGGGATCGTGTTCGGGGCGATGGGGGACAGGCTGGGACGCAAGCGCGTACTGTCGATCACCGTGTTGATGATGGCCGGCGCCACCACCGTGATCGGCCTGTTGCCGACCTACGCCAGCATCGGCCTGCTGGCTCCGGTGCTGCTGACCCTGACGCGCTGCGTCCAGGGCTTTTCTGCCGGCGGCGAGTACGCCGGGGCCTGCGCCTACGTGATGGAGCATGCGCCGAATCATCGCCGGGGCTGGTACGGCAGCTTCCTGCCGGTGTCGACCTTCTCGGCCTTCGCCAGCGCCGCCGTCATTGCCTACCTGCTCGACGCCAGCCTGTCGCCCGAAGCCATGGCCCAGTGGGGTTGGCGCGTGCCGTTCCTGGTGGCCGCGCCACTCGGTGTGATCGGCCTGTACCTGCGCTGGCGGATGGAAGAGACGCCGGCCTTCCGCCAGGCCATGGCCGAACAGAAGGAAAGCGAGCATTCGCCGTTGCGTGAAACCCTGGCCCAGCAGAAAGGCGTGATGCTGCGCCTGGGCGCGTTCATCTCGCTGACGGCGCTGTCGTTCTACATGTTCACCACCTACTTCGCGACCTACCTGCAGGTGGTCGGCCACCTGAGCCGGGCACAGGCGCTGATGGTCTCGACCATCGCCCTGCTGTTCGCCGCCGGTGCCTGCCCGGCGGCCGGGGCGTTCACCGACCGCTTCGGCCGCCGGCGGACCATCGGCGTGACCTGCCTGTGGGTGATCCTCATGGTGTTCCCGGCGTACTGGCTGGCCAGTTCCGGCAGCGTGCCGGCGGCGGTGTGCGGGGTGATCCTGCTGGCGGTGGGCGCGGTGATGTCCGGGGTGGTCACCGCCGCCTTGCTCTCGGAGGTGTTCCCGACCCGAACCCGCTATACCGCCTCGGCGATGACCTACAACGTCGCCTACACCCTGTTCGGCGGCACCGCGCCACTGATGGCGACCTGGTTGATCGGACTCAGCGGCAGCAGCCTGGCGCCGGCGTTCTACCTGGTGGTGATCGCGCTGGTGGCATTGGTGGGAGGACTGGCATTGCCGGAGACGTCGCGGATTTCGTTGCATGACGAACCGGGCGGCGCCAGCGCCGACCTGCTGCGGGGTACCGGCGATACGGCCTGAGCGACGCCTGAGAGCGCCCCAAGGTCATGACAAGGCTGCTCGGCACCCGGGACAGCCTTGTCCGCGTCACCAGTCGTAAGTCAGGTTGGCAGTAACGGTCCGCCCCTGACCGTAAGTGCACTCCCACACGCCAGAACAGCGGCTGACATAACGCTTGTCGCCGATGTTCTCCACATTGGCCTGTAGCCGTACGCCCCGGATCGCCAGCGGCGACCGCTCCAGGTCATAGGAAACCATGCCGTCGTAGACGCTGTAGGACGGCACATCGAACGCGCGATACGACGTGCTGGTCCCCGGGCTGCTGCGCACGTAGCGGACACCCGCACCGAAACCGAGACCGCGCAGCATGCTGTCGTCCGGCAACTGGTAGTCCAGCCAGGTGGAGGCAGTCAGCGGCGAGATGCCGATCGGGTGCCGGCCTTCCATCCCGTCGTTGTCCTTGGTGTATTCAGCGTCGACGCGGGAGACCGAGGCAATCAGGTTGAGATTGCTGGCCAGTGCGAACTTGCCCTCAAGCTCGACACCGGTAGAACGCAACTCGCCGGACTGGGTGCTGAACCCAGGATTGGCCAGGTCGCTGGTCAAGACGTTCTTGCGATCGACCTGATACACCGACAGTTGCACGAAACTGTCCGAACCGGGTGGCTGGTACTTGATGCCGACCTCGTATTGCTTCCCGGTCGATGCGTCGAAGGTATTGCCGGAAACATCGGTCCCTGTGTTGGGCTGGAACGACTCGGAATAGCTGAAGTAAGGCGTCACGCCGCTGTCGAACAGATACCCGAAGCCCAGCCGGCCTGAGAATTTCTTGTCCTTGATACTGTTGTCGACCTTGTACAGCGGCTGGTTGTTCTCGGTGACCGCCCAGTCGTAGCGGCCGCCCAGGGTAAGGAACCAGCGCTCCCAGCGCATCTGGTCCTGCAGGTAGACACCGGTTTGGCGGATGGTGTTATCCCAGGTATTGACGCTGGCCAGGCTGAAATCGATGGGTGCGCCATAGACCGGGTTGTACAGGTCGATTCCCGGCGGAGCGTATTGGTAGCGACCCAGGAACTCGGAGTTGAAGTGATAGTAATCGACGCCCAGCAGGACGGTATGGTCCAGGTCGCCGGTCTTGAACACAGCCTGGGCGGTATTGTCGATGCCGTAGACCTTGTTGGTCTGTGACCAGTCGATGGCATAGCGGCCGATGGCGCTCTGGTCGTTCAGCCCCGTGGTCGGACTGGTAATGAACTCGTAGCCGTGCAGCACCGATACGAAGCGATCGTCGACATAGGCGTAGCGGGCATTCTGCCTGAGCGTCCAGACATCGTTCAGTTCGTGGGCGATCTCGTAGCCAACGGCGAACTGGTCGCGGTCGTAGGAGGCGTAGTTCGGCTCGCCGATGAAACGGCTGCGCGAGACATCGCCGTTGGGATTGGCCAGCACCGTGCCCCAAACCGGCAGCCCCTGTGGTTCCGGGGTGTCGTTGTCTTTCTGGAAGTGCCCGTACAGCCTCAGCGTAGTGCGATCATCGATGTTCCAGGTCAGGCTGGGGGCAATGGTCATGCGCTTCTGGTCGGCGTAGTCGACTTCGGAATCGACGTCGTTGACCACCCCGGCAAGGCGATACAGGAACGCCCCCTGCTCGTCGAGCGGCCCCCCCAGGTCGAACGCGCCGTACTTGCGGTCGTGGCTCCCACTGCCAACGGTGACTGAGTGCAAGGCTTCACTGGTCGGGCGCTTGGAGACCAGGTTGACGATTCCACCAGGCTGGTTCTGTCCATACAGGACCGAGGCCGGGCCCTTGAGGACCTCCACACGCTCCAGCAGATAGGGATCGATCTGCAGGGCGCCGCCGGTGCTACCCCCACCATAGGGCAGGTGCAGGCCGTCAAGGTACACAGGCGTGGCATTGAAGCCGCGGGAGGTGGGTTCGTCGAACGCCTTCACCCGCGCAGTGAAGCCATCGACCTGGATACCGGGGGTGTAGCGCAGGGCGTCGCTGACCGACATCGAGCCACGAGCCTTGATTTCGTCCTGAGTCACGATGTTGATGGTCTGCGGCGTCTCCAGAACCGAGGTGTCGGTCTTGGTCGCCGTCGCGGTACGCCTGGCGACGTAACCCTGGACTGGACCATAGGCGGACTCGCCCCGGGCATTGATGGTGCTCGGTGCCAACTCCGTGACCCCGTCGCCTTGGGGGAGCGGCGCCAGGCTGTAACGGCCATCGCCTTCCTGGGCGGCGCGCAGGCCGCTGCCGCTGAGCAACAGCAGCAAGGCCTCGTCGACCCCATAATGCCCCGCCAGCCCGGCGGACTGCCGGCCACGGGTCAGGTTGGTGTCGAAGGACAGCACGATGCCCGACTCCGCGGCGAAGCGGGTCAACACCTCGCCAAGGTCGCCGCGCGCCAGCCGGTAGTCCTGTTCCTGTGCCGCGACAGCGGTCCCCGCGCCACCTGCCAGGCACGCCAGCAAAACATACCCGCGCATCCGCGCAGCGCCTGCAGACCGCTTGTCAAAACCCCACGTCATACTCATCGCTCTCTTCAGGATTGGCCAGCCATCGCTGGGTTCACCTGTGAGTCGGATGAGCGATCGCGATGTGTTCAGCGCGGCTGAAAAATATTCTCAGGCTGCGCTGACCGTGACCCAGTAGCGGGTGACGCGCTCGACCCGTACCGGCAGCGAGGTTGCCAAGGCGCGGAGGATCTGCTCGCTGTCGTCGAGGCGGAAGGTGCCGCTGATGCGCAACCCGGCCACTGCAGGTGCGCAGCGCAGCACACCGGGGCGATAGCGGGACAGCTCGTCGAGGAACAGGTCCAGGCGCTGGTCGTTGGCAATCATCAGGCCCTGGGTCCAGGCCCCCGCGCCGGTGGGCAACCGGTCCAGTGAAGCCAGCCCGTCGCTGTCGAACTCGCAGCGCTGGCCCTGACCCACGATCCGGCTTTCGCCACCAGGCAGGCTCACCCGCACCTGCTGGCTGAAGACGTCGAGCCGGGTCCGGTTGTCGAGCAGGCGCACGGCGAAGCGGCCCGGCCCGGCGTCGATGCGGCCATGGGCCGTGTCCACGCGACAGGCCTGCTGCTCGGGCACGTTGACCATCACCTCGCCCGCTTCCAGACGCAGGCAAGGCAGGGGGGCGGTTTCATCGAGATTGAGTGCCGACGCCGTGTCGAGGGTGAGCCGGATACCGTTGCCCAGGGTGATCGAGCGTCGCTCGCCGACGCCACTGCGATAGTCCGCCAGCCATGGCGAATGCCGCGTCTCGCGGTAGCCTCCCCAACCCAGCAGCGCACCGCCGAACAGCAGGCCGCAACCGCGGATCACGCCGCGGCGGGAGGCCTTGCGGCTTGCCCCGGCACGCGACAGTACCTGGTGTGCCGGAGTCCCCGGGGCACCCGCCACCTGCGCCTGCAAGCGTTCGGCCTGCTGCCAGGCCCAGGCATTGTGCGGCGCCGCGTCGAGCCAGCCTTGCCAGGCGCGGTAGTCCTCGGGCCGGGCATCGCCGCCGTTGAGCTGGCTGTACCAGTGCGCGGCCTGGCGGATGGCGGCCAGTTGATCGACCGTCAGCGTCGCCCTCACTGGCCATGGCTCAGGTTGTAGAGCATGCAATGCTCGGCCGCCCTGGCGACGTAACGGCGCACGGTCATCTCGGAGATGTCGAGTTCGACAGCGATGGCCCTGTACGACATGCCGTCCAGCTGCGACAGCAGGAACGCCCGGCGCACCTGCTCGCCGAGGGCGGCGAGCATGGCATCGAGCTCGTAGAGGGTTTCCAGCAGCACCAGGCGCTGCTCGGGCGACAGCTCCAAGGCTTCCGGCTGCTCGGCCAGGGTCTGCTGCCAGGCCCGCTCCAGGCGCAGGCGGCGCATATGGTCGATCATCATCCGCCGGGCGATGGTCGCCAGGTATCCCTTGGGCTCGCGCACCGCTTCGAGCTTGGCCGCAGCGTCGGCGGCGGTCATGACCCGGATGAATACGTCCTGCACCAGGTCGGCGGCCAGGTGTTGGCAGTTGACCCGCGGCCGCAGCCAGCCGTGCAGCCATTTGCTCTGGGACACGTACAGGCGACTGACCTGGGCGTGGAGGGAATCGGGGGATGGCATGCCGGACCGCCTTGTCGCGCAAATGGGAATTGTTCGCAATTTTATGCAAAACATTTCAGATCTGCCAAGGGCGAGATTGCTTCCACTCAGCTCATTCCGGAATACCGGTCACCTTGTGCAACGCACGCATCGCACAGGGTGGCCGCGCACCTTCCGGCTCAATCTGCTCGCACTGCTTCAACAGCGGATGGACATCGGCGAACTTCAGGCTGGCCAGTTGCGCAGCGTGCTGCTGCGACACGAAGCAATGCTCGAAGCGGTAGGCGGCATATACCTCGGGACGCAGGGGCGGGAAATCGTAGACCTCATCGACGATCGCCTTGAATACCTCAGGCATCTGCACGTCGGACACCGGCGGCGCGTAGGTGAGCAGATCACGCTTGGTCACCCCCGCTTCCCGGGCCCCAAGGGCTTGCTTGGCCAGGCTGATGGAGGCTTGCATGCCCTGGGGAAGCGGACAGTCGGAAGCGGCGAATATCGGTGCCGATGCCAGCGTGCCCAGCAGGGCGAGTACTGCAACCATCCTTGTCATTAAGGTTCCTTCCTGGTCTTTGGAGAATGCGGCCTTCGACTGGAAAGGCCAGCCGAGGTTCCCTGGTCGAGGGCCGCTACCTTGCCATCGGGGTTATACGGTGACCACCACCTTGCCGATCTGCTGGTTGGCCTCCAGGAATCGATGGGCATCACGGATATGGTCGAGGGTGAAGGTCCTGGCGATGATCGGTCGCAATGCGCCAGACGCCAGCCCATCCAGAATGAAGCTGCGGGCACGCCCGAGCGCTTCGTGGTCGGCGACGATTTCCGAATAGAGATAACCCTTGAGTGTCAGGCTCCTGCCCAGCACGGTGAACAACGGGAACGGCGTCGGCTCGGGACTCAATGCGCCGTATTCGAGCAGGATCCCGCCCCGGGCCATGCTCTGCGTCAGCGCCTCGAAGGCCGGACCGCCCACCGGATCGAACACGACCCGGGCGCCCTTTCCGTCCGTCAGCGCCATCACCCGCTCGACGATATCCTCCTCATCGCTGACGATCACATGAGCCGCACCGGCCTCCAGCAGTGCCTGGGCCTTGGCCCGGGTACGGGTGATCGCCACCGGCACGGCCCCCACCATCCGCGCGATCTGGAACGCGGCCAGACCGACACTGCTGGAAGCTGCGGTGACCAGCACGACATCCCCCCGTTGCAGCTTCGCCTGTTCTATCAAGGCGCCCCAGGCGGTGACGTACTGCATCCACGACGCCGCCGCCTCTTCGTATGGCTGGTTGTCCGGGCTCTTCACCACAAGGTGCGCCGGGACATTGACCACTTCGCCATAAGTGCCCCAGCGGGCGATATCCAGCGGCGGAATCAG
The DNA here is from genome assembly GCF_059379395.1 of Pseudomonas sp. Con_6. Classification (NCBI taxonomy): domain Bacteria; kingdom Pseudomonadati; phylum Pseudomonadota; class Gammaproteobacteria; order Pseudomonadales; family Pseudomonadaceae; genus Pseudomonas; species Pseudomonas sp. Con_6. The sequence continues at coordinate 4,334,631 of NZ_CM182011.1, forward strand.
CGCCACGGCATCGCCAACCTGCACGCCGCTGACCGCGCTGCCGATGGCGTTGACCAACCCCGCCGCCTCGTAGCCCAGGCGACTGGGGAACTGCGCCTCCTGCAGATAGGCGTGGTTGCGGAACATCACCTCGGCGCGATTCAGGCCGATGGCCTTGACCGCGATCTGTACCTCGTCCGCCGCAGGTGCCGGAACGTCCAGCTCTTCCAGCTGAAGAACGTCGGCGTCGCCGTATGCGTGGATCCTGACAATGCGTGCCATGGGAAACCCTCTTTCTCTCGATAGGACTGAAGCCGCAAATCTAGGCGTTGGCGGCCAGGCGATAAAGGCCTAGTCTGGCGGCAGACTGGAAACAGAGAGTTTGTAATGGATCGCCTCACGCAGATGGCTACCTTCGTCAAGGCCGTGGAACTGGGCTCGTTCAGCGCCGCTGCGGACGACCTCAACCTGTCGCCGCAACTGGTGGGCAAGCAGGTCAAGATGCTCGAACAGCACCTGGGCGTCTCCCTCCTGCATCGCACCACCCGCCGCCAGAGCCTGACCGACTTCGGTCGCGCCTTCTATCAACGGGCGAAGATGATCCTCGCCGACATGCAGGCCGCCGAAAGCCTCGCCGCCGTGACCCGCGGTACACCCAGCGGGCGGCTGCGCATCAACGCGCCGGTGACCTATGGCGTACGCACCCTGGCGCCGCGGCTGCTGGAGTACATGGTCAGGTATCCCCAGGTGGCGGTGGACCTGACCCTGTCCAATGACCTGGTGGATCTGGTCGAGGATGGCTATGACGTGGTGCTGCGCATCGGCGAGCTGGCCAGCAGCGGCTTGAAGGCCGTGCCGCTGGCGCCCTATCAGTGCGTGCTGTGTGCCGCACCGGCCTATCTGGCACGGCGACCGCCGATCATCAGTCCGTGGGACCTGCGCCAGCACGAATGCCTGGCCTTTGCTTTTTCCAACGGTCGTTCCGACTGGACCTTCGACGGACCGGAGGGACGTATCGACGTGCCGATTACAAGCAAACTGACGATCAATCAAGGCGACCCGCTGCTGGCCGCGGCAGTGGCAGGGCTCGGAGTGGTACTGCAACCGCAGGAACTGGTGGGCGATGCGCTGCGCGACGGCACCCTGGTGGCGCTGCTGCCACAGTACCGGGTGCCCGCCTCGCCGATGAACATGCTGTATGCGCCGGATCGGCGGATGACACCGAAACTGCGCAGCTTCCTCGACTTCATGCGCGAGGCGCTGGGACCACGGGGAACGCCATGATGCCTGCCGAGACAGCCCTGCAGGGCAACCTTTCCCTCCCCGCCCCGATGCTCTACCATCCTGGCCGCCGGTTTCCACCTCGGAATCAATAGGGAATCCGTCGCTCGCCCGCACGCGAGCCAAACGGAACTGCCCCCGCAACTGTAGGTGCCGAGCCCGCTCCTGAAACGCCACTGGACACGATCCGGGAAGGCTGGAGCCGGGCCATGACGCATCAGTCAGGAGACCTGCCGGCAAACATTCACCAACCGGCGGGGTGTCCGGGATGGCCATCCTTTGCCCTGTCCAGGGTGCTTGCTCCGTGCCTGCGCGGGGCTTGGCGATGCCTGTCCGTGTGTCTCTCCCGCACTGTTCGACGGGGGTCGACTGCAGCTCATGATCGATTTGAGACACCTGCGCACGCTTCATGCCCTGCGCGAAACCAACAGCCTGCCCGAGGCCGCCGAGCGCCTGCACCTGACCCAGTCGGCGCTGTCGCACCAGTTCCGCGAGCTGGAACATCGCCTCGGCCTGCCCGTGTTCGAGCGCAAGTCCAGGCCGGTGCGCTTCACCACCGCCGGCCTCAAGCTGCTGCAACTGGCCGACCAGGTGCTACCGCTGATCCGCAGCACGGAGCGCAACCTGGGCAAGCTGCTGGGCGGCAGCGCCGACCGCCTGCACATCGCCATCGAATGCCACAGTTGCTATCAGTGGCTGATGCCGTCCCTGGACGAATTTCGCAGCGCCTGGCCCGAGGTGGAACTGGACCTCGCCTCGGGATTGTCGTTCGCGCCGCTGCCGGCCCTGGAGCGCGGTGACCTCGATCTGGTGGTGACCTCGGACCCGGTGACCCTGCCCGGCATCACCTACGTGCCGCTGTTCGGCTACGAAGCCATGCTGGCCGTCGACAAGCATCATGCCTTGCGCAAGAAACCGTACCTGGTGCCAGCCGACCTCGCCGGCCAGACCCTGATCACCTACCCCATCGAGCGCGACCGCCTGGACATCTTCACCCGCTTCCTCGACCCGGCCGACGTCGAGCCGGCCCAGGTCCGCACCGCGGAAATGACCGTGATGATGATGCAACTGGTGGCCAGCGGCCGTGGGGTCTGCTGCCTGCCGAACTGGGCGCTGCACGAGTACACCTCGCGCGGTTATGTGATCGCCAGGCACCTGGGCCAGGACGGCTTGCAGGCCACACTGTTCGCAGCGGTGCGTAGCGACACGCTGGAGGTGCCATACATGAGTGATTTCCTGCTCACGGCCAAGGACATTTCCTTTGCCACGCTTGAGGGGGTGAATGCGGCGCCTGCTGGCTGACGATTACCGCTCAAGGTCTCCAGCACAGTAACCGTGACCATCGTGCAAAGCCCCAGCAAGCAAGCCGTTGCGACGCTGTAGAACAGCGTCCGCCACGGCTGCCAGCGAGCAAGGTAGGCCAGCGTGTGGAGGATCCGGGCCAGGGTGAACAGGACAAATAGCGACGTGCACAAGGCAGCCGACGTATCGAGGGCGATCGCCAACCCGCCAAGGGCAAAGAACACCGGAATGTTCTCCAGGTCATTGGCCCAGACCCGCGAAGCCCGTACGACCTCCGGGTGCTCGGTCGCCCGGGCCGGTCGCTGGAACACCGCGGCATCCTCCGGGTTCACGAAGGCCTTGAGGCGCAGGCCGAAGTAGCCCTGGTAACAGGACACAGCGAGCATCTTGGCGAACAGAACAACCACGCACAGGGCATAGACCGACAGGCTGCTACTCACGTCCGCTGCTCTCCCGCGAGCCCACGAACCGCCAGGTACAACAGCGGTCCCACTGAAACAAACACCGCCGTCAGCAGCAGATAGGGAAGCAATGCGCGGGTGGATCCGCCGCGCAGGCGATTGTCCCGGACCATCCAGAAGGCAGCCAGGCCGGCCATCAGGTACAGGTCGATGACCAGTTGGGCGGTGTCGGGGCTGGAGATCAGCTCCAGGCCGAAGGCCAGCAGCGACTGCTCGGCGGTCGAGATCGTCCAGGCGGTGTAGAGGATCAGTGGAACCAGTAATACCAATGCGATGAAGCGAACCATGTGCGTGCCTCCGGGTAGTGTGTCCCGGCAACGGTAGTGATAGGGTGACTCGCCTCTCAATGACCTGGGAGGTCATGGACACTGCGCACAAGGACGGACAAAGTCGACTCATGAACCCGCCAGCCTTCCATCACGCCCATCCCGCCTCGACACTCCCGGCAGGCCAGCACCTGCGCCTCCTGCGTCGGCAGGCCGGCCTCAGCCAACTCGACCTGGCGCTGATGACCGGCGTTTCCCAGCGTCATCTCAGTTGCGTGGAGACCGGTCGCGCCAAGCCCGGTCCCGGCACCCTGCATGCCCTGCTCTCGGCCCTCGGTGCCCCGCTGGAGCACGGCAACGAAATCTTCCTCGCTGCCGGCTATGCGCCGCGCTATGCGACCTCCCCGCTGGACGCGCCGGCCCTGGAAATGGTGCACAGCGCTATCGGGCATATCCTCCAGGCCAACAATCCGGCGCCGGCAATCGTCATCGACCGCAACTGGGATATCACCGCCAGCAATGCCAGCGTGGGAGTGCTGCTGGGCATGGTCGGGCTGCCGGCGAGCGAGGGGGCGAATCTCAACCTGCTGGAAACCCTGATGCATCCGGACGGGCTGGGCAGTCATATCGTCAATGCCCGGGAAGTGCGGGCGGCGGCGTGGCAGCGGGCCTCGCGCGAGGCGGCGGGCAGTACAGTGCTGGCGGAGCTGCTCCGCGAATTGCCGGCCCCGGAAGATCCGAGCCCACATGCGGACACCTCGCCAGTGCTGCTGACGCGGGTAAACACCTCGGATGGCGAACTGCGCTTCCTGTCCACCTTCACCACCTTCGGCATGCCCCTGGACATCACCGTGGAGTCGTTGCGGATCGAGCACCTGGTGCCGGCCGATGCGCTGACGTGGGAGAGGATGAGGCAGGCGTTTGCGCAGTGGTCGGCGCTTTCCGGCGCCTTATGAGAAGGGCCGGGTGCCGGCGCTGTCATGGCACCCGCAGGATAGCGACCCGGATCCTGGCGACCGATCCGGGCAGTGCGTCGCGTAACAGCACGAACGCCTGCGACTACCTTAGCCAGGCACTGGCCGTCAGCCGGGCGATGGAAGCCAACACCCTGCCTGAAACCCAGGCCAGGGGTGCCCACAAGCGTGTAGCGCGACCAGCGCAACTGCCCCGTATTCATCACCTCGAAGCGAAACGGCTATGCTGCATGACGGAACATGGCATATCGCTACCCCCTCAAGTGACCAGAATGACCAACCACCCTGAACCCGGTAGTGCAGTGCCCAGCCTGCCCGCCAATGATGGTGTCGACCCGCACGGGTCCGATATCGACCTGTTGCACCGCATCAGCGTCGCGTTGATCGGCGAGCAGGACCTGCAATTCCTCTATGCCAAGGTGGTCGACGCCGCCATCGCCATCACCGCCTCGCAGTTCGGCACCATGCAGTTGCTCTGCCCGCCTGGCCACCCCTCCGGACATGGCGGCGAACTGCAACTGCTCTGTTCGCGAGGCTTCACCGCAGACACCGTGGCGTTCTGGCAATGGGTCCCGCCGACAGCCCTGAGCAGTTGCACCCAGGCGCTGAAGCGCGGCCAGCGGGCGATCATCGCCGACTACGAGCAATGGCCGCCGATCGCCGGCAGCCCCGACCTGCAAGCGTTTCGCGACGCAGGCATCCGCGCCGCGCAGACCACCCCCCTGGTGGCCCGCAATGGCACCCTGCTGGGGATGATCTCAACTCATTGGCGTGCACCGCACCAGCCATCCGAGCGCGACCTGCGCCTGCTCGATATCCTGGCCCGCCAGGCCGCCGACCTGCTGGAGCGCACCGCAGCCGAGGAAGCCCTGCGCACCCGCGAACAGGAACTGCGCCAGACCTGCACGAGTCTGCGCGAGATCGAGGAGCGCCAGGCGCACACTGCCGCACAGTTGCGTGCACTCAACGAAACCCTGGAGCAGCGCGTGGCCGAGCGCAGCGCAGAGCTGATGAAGGCCCAGGACACCCTGCGCCAAGCGCAGAAAATGGAAGCGGTGGGCCAGCTCACCGGTGGCCTGGCCCATGACTTCAATAACCTGCTGGGAGGGATTTCCGGTTCCCTCGACATGGTGTCCCGGCGCCTGGCCCAGGGGCGCCTGGACGAGATCGATAAATTCGTCGCAAGCGCCCAGGACGCGAGCAGCCGCGCGGCAGCGCTGACCCACCGCCTGCTGGCCTTCTCACGCCGGCAGACCCTGGACCCGCACCCCACCGACGTCAATGGCCTGGTGCTTGGCATGAGCGAGCTGATCCAGCGTGCCGCCGGCCCAGCGATCGACCTGGAGACCCACGACGCCGCCGAGCTATGGCCGGCGCTGGTGGACAAGAGCCAGCTGGAGAACGCCCTGCTCAACCTGTGCATCAACGCCCGCGACGCCATGCCGGACGGTGGTCGCATCGTCATCCGCAGCCACAACCGGAGCATCGCCGCACACGACGCGCGGTCACTGGAACTGCTGGCCGGCGACTATCTGTGCCTGACCGTGGAGGACAGCGGTTGCGGCATGCCGCCAGAGGTCATCACCCACGCCTTCGAGCCTTTTTTCACCACCAAGCCGACGGGCAAAGGCACCGGCCTGGGGCTGTCGATGGTCTACGGCTTCGCCCAGCAGTCGGGCGGCCAGGTGCGCATCGACTCGGTGCCCGGACAGGGCACGCGGGTCACGCTCCTGCTGCCGCGCTACCATGGCCCGCTGACGCCATCGGCGCCAGCCAGCCCCGCCCCCGACACAGCACCGGGCCAGACAGCGCAAGCCTGCATCCTGCTGGTGGAGGACGAGCCGACCTTGCGCATGGTCCTGGCCAGTGTGCTGGCCGAATCCGGCTACCGGGTGATCGAGGCAGAAGACGGTAGCAGCGCGCTCGGCCAACTGCGCGCCGGGCATCCGGTCGACCTGCTGGTGACTGATGTCGGCCTGCCCGGCGGCCTCAATGGCCGACAACTGGCCGAGGCCGGCCTGCATGTGCGTCCCGGGTTGATCACCCTGTTCATCACCGGCTACGCGGAAAACGCCGTGATTGGCGACGGGCAACTGGGCCCCAACATGCATGTACTGACCAAGCCCTTCGCCATCGGCGCGCTCACCGACCGGGTCGAGGCGCTATTGGCGCAGCGGCCGGCCTCATGACGCCCTAGCCGATGATTCTTCCTTTCTCCACCCGGACCTGAGCCCATGCGCATAGTCATTCCCGACGACTACCAGAACGTGATCCGCAGCCTCGACTGTTTCGCTCGTCTTGCCGGTCATGAGGTCACGGTGCTGCATGACGTCCAGCCCGCCTCGCTGGAGCAGTTGGCCGAGCGCTTCGCCGACGCCGAGGCGCTGGTGCTGACCCGCGAACGCACGCGGATCGACGCGGCCCTGCTCGACCGCCTGCCAAAGCTCAGGCTCATCAGCCAGACCGGCAAGGTCTCCAGCCACCTCGATCTCGACGCCTGTACCGCCCGTGGCATCGTCGTCACCGAGGGTCGTGGCTCGCCGGTCGCCCCGGCCGAGCTGGCCTGGGCCTTGATCCTCAATGCCCGCCGCCAGCTGGTGCCGGCCATCGACGCGTTCCGCCAGGGCCGCTGGCAGGTCAACCTGGGCCAGGCCGTCGCAGGACAGACGTTGGGCATCTGGGGCTACGGCAAGATCGGCCAGCGCCTGGCGCGCTACGCTCAGGCCTTCGACATGCCGGTACTGGTCTGGGGCAGCGAGGCCAGCCGCGCCCGCGCCGTTGCCGACAGGCATCGCGCCGCCGTGTCGCGCGAGGCCTTCTTCGCCGAAGCGGATATCCTCAGCCTCAACCTGCGCCTGTCCGACAGCACACGCCACGCCGTCACCTTCGACGACCTGTCACGGATGAAGCCAGATGCCCTGCTGGTCAACGTCAGCCGCGCCGAGCTGATCGCCCCGGGCGCCCTGCTGCGTGCCCTCGACGCCGGACGACCGGGGTTCGCCGCAGTGGACGTGCACGAACAGGAACCGCTGCTCGACCCCGCCGACCCGCTGCTCTGTCACCCACGGGCGCTGTGCACCCCGCACCTGGGCTACGTCGAAAAGAACGGCTACGAGCTATATTTCGGCGATGCGTTCGACAACCTGTTGGCGTTTTTCGCCGGCTCGCCGCAAAACGTGGCCAACCCGCAGGCCCTGTCAACGCACCGACAGGAGTGAAGGGGTTGCTGCCAGCGCTGAACCAATGGCCCGCCCTGCCCTCCCATTGAGAGACTGGCACATTGACTCCAGTTTTCCCGCAAGACAGTGCTCACCAAGGTATGGCGACAATGGCAAACAGCAAGTGGCCCCAGGCCCAGGGACGGATGGCCGACCTGATTCGCGAGCATGACTGGGCGGCGACCGCGCTCGGCCCCATCGAACAGTGGCCGCAAAGCCGCAAGGCCGCCATCGAGCTGATGCTCTCGTCCGGCCACGCCATGCAGACTGCCTGGGGGGCCGAGCAGATCGTGCTGTACAACGATGCCTACGCGCCGATGCTCGGCAATCGCCACCCGCAGGCGCTGGGCCTGTCCTTTCGCCAGGCCTGGCCGGATGTCTGGGACGATATCGAGCCGCTGGTGAAGCAGGTCTATGCCGGCGAGACGGTGCGCTTCGAGGACCTGCCCCTGGTCATGACCCGCCGCGGCTTCCCGGAAGATACCTGGTGGAATTTCTCCTATTCGCCGTTGCGCGACGAGTCTGGCGCGGTCGCCGGGCTGCTCAACGTCACCGTGGAAGTCACCGGACGGATCCGCGCCGAGCGCGCCGAACGCGAGCGCGACGACGCCCACGCCCGCCTCCAGCACAATGAAGCGCGCCTGCAGGCCCTGGTCGCCGCCAGTTCGGACGTGGTCTACAGCATGAGCCCGGACTGGAAGGAAATGCGCCAGCTCACCGGGCGCGGCTTCGTCGCCGATAGCCATGTGCCGAGCATCCGCTGGATCGACGACTACCTGCTGGCAGAGGACCGCGAGTGGGTGCTGGCGGCCATCGACAAGGCCATCGCCGCACGTACGGTGTTCGAGCTGGAGCATCGCGTGCGCCGCGCCGACGGCAGCCTCGGCTGGACCTTTTCCCGGGCGGTGCCGGTGTTCGGCGCCGATGGCCGGATCAGTGAATGGTTCGGCATGGCTGCGGACATCACCGAGCAGCGCGAAAGCGCCCGACGCCAGGCCTTCCTGCTGGAGCTGTCCGACACCCTGCGCCCGCTGGACGATCCCCGCACGCTGAAAAAGGCCGCGGCCCACCTGCTCGGCGAGTACCTCGGGGTCAACCGGGTGCTCTACGCCGAGGTGGACGATGCCCGGGTAAGCATCCCCGGCGACTACGAGAACGACGTGGTGCCGCTGACCCCGGGCTGGTACGAAACCTCCGTGTACGGCGACTGGATGATGGACACCTATCGCCGCGGCGAGGTGCTGAATTTCAGCGACGCGCAGAACGACCCGCGTTGCAGCGCCGCCGAACGCACCGCACTGGCGGAGCTACAGGTGGTCGCCGCGCTGGGCGTCGGCCTGATGAAGGGCGGGACCCTGAGGTCGATCCTGGTCATGCAGAGCGCCGTTGCGCGGCTATGGACGGCGGAAGAAACCACGCTGCTCAACGATGTCGCCGAACGCACCTGGGTGGCCATAGAGCGCGCCCGTGCCGGCCAGGAGCTGGAAGCCCGGGTGGCTGAGCGCACCGCTGAGCTGCAGGAGGCCCTGGACCGTCTGAACAGCGAGATCGCCGAGCGCCAGCTGGCCGAGGAACGCCTGCGCCAGAGCGAAAAGCTCAAAGCTGTCGGCCAGTTGACCGGCGGCATCGCCCACGACTTCAACAATATGCTCCAGGGCCTGATGAGCGCCCTTGGCCTGGTCCGCACCCGCGTGAACCAGGGCCGGGGCACGGACGCCATCGACTATCTCGACGCAGCGCTGAAGGCCGCCAACCGCGCCGGCGCCCTGACCCAGCGCCTGCTGGCCTTCTCCCGCCTGCAGAACCTGGCGCCGCGGCCGGTGAGCATGGACCAGATCGCCCGCGGCATGGAGGACATGATCCGCAGCACGGTGGGCCCGGCGGTTCAGGTCGAGCTGAAGTTGGCGGAGGGCCGCTGGCAGGTCCGGTGCGACCCGGGCCAGATGGAAAGCGCCCTGCTCAACCTGTGCATCAACGCCCGCGATGCCATGCCCGACGGCGGCTGGCTGACCATCAGTACCGAGGAGCGCCTGCTGCAACGCGACGAGCTGGCGGATTTCGACGACCTGCGACCAGGCCGCTACGCCGTCGTCGCGGTGAGCGACACCGGCACCGGCATGCCCCCGGAGATTCTTGCCCGCGCCTTCGAACCCTTCTTCACCACCAAGCCGTCAGGCCAGGGCACGGGCCTGGGGCTCAGCCAGATCTACGGTTTCATGCGCCAGTCGGGCGGGCTGGTACAGATCGATACCCAGATCGGCAAAGGCACGACCGTGCGTCTCTGCCTGCCGCTGTACGAGGCCGCTGACACGCCAGCCCAGGCCCCTGCCAGCAACGGCAAGACGCTGCTGCTGGTGGAGGATGAACACGAGATACGCGGCTTGCTCGCCGACCAGTTGCGCGACCTGGGCTATCGGGTGCTGGAAGCGGATACCGCAGCGGCGGCGCAGCGTATTTTCAATACCGGCGCCCATGTCGACCTGATGGTGACCGACTTCGGGCTGCGCGGCGGGGTCAACGGACGGCAACTGGCCGATGCGGTGCGCGAGAAGGCCCCTGGGTTGCCGGTGATCTTCATCACCGGCTTCGCCGGGGCCGAGCCGTTGCAGGGCGAGGATGTGCTGCGCAAGCCGTTCGAGACGGCGGCGCTGGCAAGCCTGATCGAGGTGCGGCTGGGGGCGTCCTGCTGAGTCAATCGCGGGCAACGGCCGCTCCCACAAGGTCCGCAGTGAGCCCAGGTCTGATGCTCGACGCAGACCTGTGGGAGCGGGTTCACCCGCGATAGCGTCGGTGAATCCACCATCGTAATCGCGGCGGTCCGGCGATCCGGTAAACCCGCACAAGGTAACCTGCCAGCCATAAGATCCAGGCCCGACGCAGAACCTGTGGGAGCGGGCGTTGTTGGCGATGAGGCCGGACCAGTCTGACTCAGGGCGTCCAGTCCACCTGATGCTCTTCCAGATACACATCCACCGCCGCCCCCACCGTCGGCTGGAACACCTCCCGGCCGATCCGCGCCAGCACCTCCAGGCGCTCCAGCTTGTCCTTTACCGGATCCTTCACTTCGGCAAAACGCAGCTCGATCCCGTCGGCGCGCAAAATCTGCTCCAGCTCGATCAGCATGTCCGCCGAAGTCACGTCCACGCTGGTCACCGGCTCCGCCGCGATGACGACGCGCCTTACCTTGTCCGGCGCCTCCCGCACCGCACGCAGCACGCATTTCTGGAACAGGTCGGCATTGGCGAAGAACAGCGGCGCGTCCCAACGGAACAACACCAGCCCGGGCACGCGCCGGGCATGGGGATAGCGGCTGATATCGTGATAGCCGCGAATGCCCTCGACCCGGCCAAGGATCGCCGAGTGCGGGCGCCAGCCATCCCAGAGGAATTCGATCACCGCGACCACCACCGCCAGACCGATCCCCGGCACCGCCCCGAGCACCACCACGCCGACAAAACAGGTGATCGACAGCCAGAACTCCCATTGCTGGATGCGGTAGATGCGCTTCAGATCCTTGAACTCGAACAGGCCGATGGCGGCGGCGATCACCACCGCGGCCAGTGCACTGGTGGGCAGGTGCCTGAGCAGGTCCGGACCGAACAGCAACAACAGGGCCACGCCGATCGCGCCAAACACCCCGGCCAGCTGGCTGCGGGCGCCGGCCGCTTCGGCCACCGGCGTGCGCGACGAACTGCTGCTCACCGGAATGCCCTGGAACAGCCCGGTGGTGAGGTTGGCCATGCCCAGGCCGATCATCTCCTGGTTGGCGTCCACCGGGGTGCGGGTCTTCGCCGCGTAGGTGCGCGACAGCACGCTGGTGTCGGCGAAGGACACCAAGGCCACGGCGAAGCCGCCGATCAGCACGGCCTGCAGGTCGCCCGCGTCGATCAGCGGGAGGGCGAAACCCGGTAATCCCTGGGGCAACGACCCGGTCACCTTCACTCCGTGCTCGGCTTCCAGCTTGAAGAACCAGGCGGCCAGCGTGGCAACGACCACCGCGATAAGGATGCCTGGCACCCGCTCGAAGCGCTTGAGCAGGAGGATGATCGCCAGGCTGCCGGCACCGACGGCAAGAGCATAGACGTTGGTCTTGCCGTCGATCAGCGCGCTGAACAGGTGCCAGGTGTCCTGCACGGGGCCGTCGCTTTCGACGGAAATGCCGAACAGCTTGGGCGTCTGGCTGATCAGCACGGTCAGGGCGATGCCGTTCATGTAGCCGTAGCGGATCGGCTTGGACAGCAGCTCGGTAATGAAGCCCAGGCGCAGCAGCCCAGCCCCCAGGCAGACCAGGCCGGAAACCAGGGCCATGGCGCTGGCAAGGACGATGGCGCGCTGCGGATCGCCGCCGGAGAGCGGCAACACCACAGCGAGAATGATCGCCACCAAGGCCGAGTCGGGACCCAGCACAAGGATGCGGCTCGGACCGAACAGGGCGTAGGCCAGCAGCGGCACGATGGTCGCGTACAGCCCGTAGATCCCAGGCACCCCTGAGGCCTCGGCGTAGGCGATGCCGACCGGGACCAACATGGCGGTGAGCACCAGGCCGGCGAGCAGGTCCCTGGGCAGCCAGGCCGGCGCATAGCCCTTGAGCAGTTGCAGGCCCGGTAACCAGCGACGCCAGCTCGCGGCGTTGGCGGTACGTGGGATTGGGGTGACGGGTGACGGTCGATCCATGAACGGTTCCTTGCACGCGGCTGATCCGGGCAACGTTAGCCCACCCTGCGCCCGCCGTGCCGAACCCGGATCAAATGATCAGCGCTTCTTCTTGTTGATCGCCTTCATCCGCGTGGCTGCGCGCTGTACCGTGGCCATCTTTTCCGGCCGCTTCATGCCGCGCCACTTGCGGATCTCCTCACGACTGCGGCCGCAGCTCACGCACAGCTCGCCGTTGAGCTGGCACAGCGAGACGCAGGGGTTTTCGATGTCCTTGGCCATGCTTCAGGCCTGGTGCTGCTGGATGAGGCGGACATGGGACGGCACGTGGACCAGGTTCACCCCGGCGTCGATCAAGGCGATTTCACTGAGTTCGTGGATGCGTGCCAGCGCCGGCCCGCTGGCGGCGCGGTCGCGCTGCCCGGCAGTGGCGAAGGCCCAGGAGATCATCAGGCTGTCCGGGTAGTGGCGATAGTCGATGTGATGGTCGAGCCAGACGAAGCCGTCGAGTTCGCCCTTGGCAATTTCGCAGGCCTGGGTCAGGTATTTGATCAGGCGCCGCTCGGTGCTGGCGCTGTTGCTCAGGTGCATGAAGGTCTCCGCGTCGCCCCGGCAACAGCGCCGGGGGGACGGAGGGTACGCGCTGCGAGGCGATCCGGCCAGAACTCAGAGCGGCGGGCGCTGGAGGCTGACCCATTCCTGCACCCGTGGATGCTGCCACTGGCGCTCAGCATAGGCCTTGAGCCGCGCCGGCACCGGATCGCCATTGAGGATCAAGCGGTTGAGCATCAGCGCCAGCTCGACATCGGCGACGGACCATTGCCCGGCCAGGTGTTCGGTGCCCTCCGGCAGCAGGGCTTCGGCTGCGGCAACCAGCTTGCGAGCCGCGGCCTGGCCGGCAGCGGACAGCGGGCCGGCCTTGACCCCGTAGAACACCACCATGGTCGTGCGCTCCTCGCGGATCGGCACCAGGTCGCTGCGTAACCAGGCCTGGACCTGGCGCACCCGGGCACGTTCCTGCGGGTCGCGCGGGTACACCGGATGGCCGGGATAGAGGTCTTCCAGGTACTCGGTAATGGCGGAGGACTCGGACAGGGCGAAGCCGTTGTGCAACAAGGTCGGCACCCGTTGGGTCAGGGACAGGCGGGTGTAGTCGTCGGCCTGGTTGGAGCCGGCGTCGAGATCGACCGGTACGGTTTCGAAATCGAGGCCCTTTTCGCGAAGGGCGATGTACACCGACATGGCGTAGGGGCTGACATGGCGGGCGTCGACGTAGAGGCGGAACTGCGGGTGGCTCATGAACGCTATCTCCTTTGGCGAAGTACCCACGCTATGAGGTTTGCCGGAGGAAATACAATTCAAGGTTTTTATGGGGGTATTCCACACCGGAATAGACGCTGAATCGAAGAGCATCGCTGGCTTGCCAGCGATGAGCATGGGTATCTACACATCTTCCCTGGAAGTGTGCTTTGGCTTTGGCTTTTGATCTTGATCTGCCCCGGCCTTCAGGAGGCTGAGCGGAGCGTATGCGGAAGGAAGGAACCCGGAGCGAAGCGTAGGGCCGGATGTCGGGCCGAATCGTGTCGTTCATACGTTCTGTGCATGAAAAAGCAAAAGCAGCAATTCACCAGCAGAGATGTGTAGATACCCATGCAGCGATGAGGCCCGCAAGACAGGCCTCGATTTCACATCAGAACTTGAGCTGCCACTGCCCCATGACCGCATGGTTGCGGCTGTTGCTGCCCAGCTCTGCGCTGTAGCCCAGGCCCACCGACTGAGTCGCACTCAGCCCCAGCTCCAGCCCGGCCTCGACCACCAGGCTGTCGCGGTCCAGCGCGCTGCCTTCGACGCTGAAGGCATCGCCACCGGCGATGAACGCCTGGCGGGTCCTGGTATCGACATTGCCGTAGACATGCCGCCAGCCCAGGCTCGCCCGTGGCGTCAGGCTCATGCCGTTGTCCAGTTGCCCCAGGTGCGCGATGCGCACGCCGAAGGTGCTGGTGACGTTGTCCTGGGTATCGCTGTCCACCGCCAGCGCGGCATCGCCGCCCTTCTCGCGATAGCTGTCACGGTGATAACGCTGGTAGCCGAGGTTGGCGAACGGTTCGGCGCTGAAGCGGCCACTGCCCATGGCATAGCCCAGTTCGGCGAAGGCCTGCTGGCTGTCGGCATCGTAGTCGCCTTTCAGACGCTCGCTGAAGCCGCTGAAGGCCACGTCGCGCTTGCTGTCGCCGTCATGCGCGCTGTAGGCCGCGCCCAGGCGCAGGGCCAGCGCACCGCTCTGCCGCGTCGCATAGACACCGGCGTGCCAGCTGTTGACCTTGCCGTCCAGCGCGGTGGCATCCAGGCGGGTGCGCGAGTAGCCACCCAGCACACCCAGGCGCCAGTCGCTGCCAACCGCCCAGTCCAGGCCCATCACCGCGCCGCCGGTGCGCTGCTCCAGCGCGCTGCCGCCATGGCTGCCGTCGACCTTGCCGTAGCTGCCCAGGGCCTGGACCCAGAGCCGACCCTTGGCGTTCGGGTCGTTGAGGTTGCGCACGCCTTGCGGCAGCCCGGTGGCGGCCAGGACCGGGGTGTCTTCTTCGTTCAGCCCCACCAGCAGGCCGGCGTTGCTGCCCATCGACTGCATGGCACCGAGCATGGTGCTGCTGACCTGGGCGCTGCCGCTCATGGTCGCCGCCGCCAGGTTGGCGGTGTTGCTGCCGGAGAGCTGCTCGATGGCGCTGCTGGCCGAGCCGGTGGAGGTGTTCAACAGGGCGTTGTACAGCTTGCTGTCGTTGCCGAGACTGCCCAGCGCACGGGCCGCTGCGCCGCCGTTACCGGTCTGGCTGTATTGCTCGAAGGCCACGTCGTTGCGGGTATAGGTCAGGCCGACCGAGGTGGCGTTGTAGCTCAGGGTCGGGTTCAGGAAGGCGTAGTCGCTGGTGACCTTGCCGAAGGTGCCGTCCACCGCACCGGCGGTGAGCACGGTGTACTGGCTTTTCCACGGGTACTCGCCCGCCGAAGGCTGCACGTTGAGCGTGGCGCCATTGAGATGGGCGGTACCGCTGACGCTGATCGGCGCGCTGCTGCCGTCGGCGTTGACGCCGTACATCAGGCTGGCGCCGCTGCCGAAGCTCAGGTCGCCGTTGACCTTGGCCACGCCCAGGCCGGTATTGGTCAGCAGGCTGCCGTTGACGGTCAGGCCGCCCACCGAACCGCCACCCGCATAGACTGCACCGGTATCCACCACCATGGCGCCGAGGATGCTGCCCTGGTTGATCAGGGTGGCGCCACTCAAGACGCTGCCGCCCTGGCTGAAATCATTGGTACTGCTGAGCGTCCAGGCGCCACCGCTGACCACCAGCTTCTCGAAGTTGGCACTGTTGCCGAAGCTGCCGGTGCCGTTCAGGGTCAGGGTGTCGATGCCCTCGCCTGCGTCCACCAGGCCCTCGAACACGCCGCCGGTGAGCACCGTCAGGTTGTCGTTGCCGGCACCCATGCTCAAGGCCAGGCCGTTGCCACCGCTGATGGTGCCGCCGTTGATCACGGTGTCGGCGAAGTCGCCGATCAGTTTGATGCCGAAACCGCTTTCGCCGGCGATGCGTCCGTAGTTGGTGAGGCTGGTGGCGCCCACGCCCGAGCCTTCGGCGCCATCGTCGACGAGGATGCCGTTGTCGACGCTGCGGATCACCCCGGTCGCGGTGTTGACCACGGTACCGCCGCCCATGGCGATGCCTTCGCTGCCGTTGGGCCGGCCGCCGCTGTCGACGCCCTTGGCGCCGAGGCCCTGGATGATGCCTTCGTTGTAGATATGGCCGATGAAGTCGATATCGACGCCGTCGCCGTCACCATTGATCTTGCCGTCGGCGATAGCGCCGGTGATCACCCCGCCGGCGTAGTTGAACACCGTGCCTGAGCCGTCGGAGCCGAAGCCCGAACCGTTGCGCCCGGTGACTTCGCCGTAGTTGTACAGGGTGGCGTCGGTCTTCAGGTCGATGCCGTGGCGGTCGGCGCTGATACTGCCGTAGTTGTACACGGTGACGCCGGTGGAAGTGCCGACCTTGATGCCGTCGAACTTCTGGTCCAGGCCGTTCTTGTCCTGCGGCGCAGTGTCGGTGTAGATGCGCCCGTAGTTGGTGACCACGGCATTGGAGCCGGTCTTGATCGCGTCGTTACCCACCGCATGGATCACACCGGTGGCCTCATTGACCAGGGTGGTGGTGAACTTCGGGTTGTTCAGGGTTTCCAGGTCGATGGCCTGGCCGTCACCGGTGGACTCGATGGTCCCGGCGTTGTCGATCTTCAGGGTGCCGCCGGCGGTGGGGTTGGTCTGGAAGCGCAGGCCGTCGTTGACGCCCTGGATCAGCGCACCGGCCTGGTTGTTGATCACGTAGGCACTGACGTCCTCGCCCTCGTCCTTGGTATCGATGCCGCGGGCCGTGGTGGAGCGGATGATCCCGGCGTTGGTCACGGTCATCGTGGTGCCGCTGGTGTGCTTGGGCAGGATCACCCCGTCGTCCTTGCTGGAGACGATGCTGCCCTTGGCGGACACGTTGAGGTTGTCGCCCTTCTTCAGCTCCAGCGTGTCGGTGGTGGTACTGGTGATCGAGTAGTCCTTGGCGAACACACCCGGGGCGAAAGAAGCACTGGCGAGGGCGACGCAGAGGGCAAGGCGGTGCGGCGTGAAGAGCATGGTTCGGCGGCCGTTGTCGTTATTGAAGGCCGCCGAGTATGGCTAGGCGATATTACGGTTTTGTTGGGAGTTGCAAGCTTGAAGCTGCAAGCCGCAAGAAAAAGCGGAGCGCGGGAACCGCTTCTACTTATGGCTTGCAGGTTGAAACTTACAACTGCTCCTCAAGAATCAGGTCCGCCCCCTTCTCCGCCACCATCAGCACCGCCGCATGGGTATTGCCCGAGGTGACATTGGGGAAGATCGACGCATCGACGATCCGCAGGCCCTGCAGGCCATGCACCTTGAGGCGCTTGTCCACCACCGACGTCTGCTCGTCCGCACCCATGGCACAGCTGCCACAGAGGTGATAGATCGACCCGCAGTTCTCGCGAAAGTACGCGAGCATCTGCTCGTCACTCTCCACCGCCGGCCCCGGCAGCACCTCATCGACGGTGATGCCCTTGAGCGCCGGGGCCTGCATGATCTTGCGCATCAGCCGGCTGCCCTGGATCACCTCGTCGATGTCCTTCTCGGTGCTCAGGTAGTTCGGGTCGATCAGCGCCGCATCACGCGGGTTGGCCGAGGCGATCTCCACATGCCCGCGACTGGTCGGCCGGCACGGGTTGAAGCACAGCAGGAAGCCGGAATACGGCTCGGGCTTGAGGCTGGCCTTGTTGTTCTTGGGGATCTGGTACGACAGCGGATTGAAGTACAGCTGCAGGTTGGGGTTCTGCTCGTCGTCGTTGCCACGGAAGAAACCGCCCGCCTGGTTGACGCTCATGGCCAGCGCGCCCTTGCGCGTGAACAGGTACTGGATGCCCAGCTTGAGCTGGCCAAGCAGCGAGCTGAGTTCGTCGTTCAGGGTCGGCACATTGGCCTTGTAGTAGTAGCTGACGCACAGGTGGTCCTGCAGGTTGCGCCCCACCGCCGGCAGTTGTCTGACCTGGGCAATGCCGTGGCGCTCCAGCAGCTCGCGGTCGCCGACACCGGACAGTTGGAGGATCTTCGGCGTGTCCACCGCGCCGGCACAGAGGATCACTTCCTTGCGCGCGGCGAAGCTGCGGTTGACCCCGTTCTGGCTGACCAGCACGCCAACGGCGCGCTGCCCCGCCGCATCGAACAGCACGCGGTCCACCAGGGCATGGTGCTCGACCTTAAGGTTCGGCCGAGTCAGCGCCGGGTGCAGGTGTGCAAAGCTGCTGGAGCAGCGCTGGCCATTGCGGGTGTTGACGTCATAGATGCCGGCACCTTCGAAACGCGGGCCGTTGAAGTCGTCGCTGCGCGGGTAGCCCAGCTCTTCACAGCCCTTGAGGAAGACGTCGCAGATCGGGTGGGTCTGGCCCTTCATCGGGGTGATGCTGATCGGGCCGCTGTCGCCGTGATACTCGCTGTCGCCCAGCGGGTGGTTCTCCAGCTTGCGGAAGTACGGCAGCACGTCCTTGAAGCCCCAGCCGTCGTTGCCGTTGGCCGCCCAGTCGTCGAAGTCATGGGCCTGGCCGCGCACGTAGATCATCGCGTTGATCGAGCCGGAACCACCCTGCACCTTGCCCCGCGGCGCATACAGCGCGCGCTGGCCCAGCGCTTTCTGCGGCTGGCTGTAGTACATCCAGTTGTAGGTCGGGTTGTAGTACATCTTGGCGAAGCCGACCGGAATCTTGAACCAGAACGAGTCGTCCTTGCCCCCCGCCTCCAGCAGCAGCACCGAGTATTGGCCCGAAGCCGACAGGCGATTGGCGAGGACGCAACCGGCCGCACCGGCGCCGGCGATGATGTAGTCGTAAGTCATGCACATTTACCGCGTAAGTCGGGAAAAACGCCGCCCGTTCTGCCGGGCGGGTAATCGGGTCAGCCTTTGGCCGGTGAGGTGTCGCGTACGTCCACCGGATCGACCGCCATCTGCAGGTGCAGGCGCTGGCCGGTATACGGGGTGTGCTTGCGCACCACGTCCATGTCCAGTTCCACGCCCAGGCCCGGCTCGCTGGACGGGATGATGTAGCCGTCTTCCCATTGCAGCGGCTTCTTCAGCACCTCGGCGTGGAAGCCGCCCCAGGTCTCGATGCTTTCCTGGATCAGGAAGTTCGGCGTGCAGGCCGCCAGCTGGAAGCTCGCCGCCGCGCCGATCGGGCCGTTGTAGAGGTGCGGGGCGATCTGCGCGTAGTAGACCTCGGCCAGGCTGGCGATCTTCTTCGCCTCCAGCAGGCCGCCGCAGCGCGCCACGTTCATCTGCAGGATCGACGCCCCGCCAGCCTGCAGCAGCTTGAAGAACTCGTACTTGGTGGTCAGCCGCTCGCCGGTGGCGATGGGGATGCTGGTCTTGGCGGCGACCTGGGCCATGGCGTCTTCCTGGCCCGGCGGGATCGGCTCCTCGAACCATAGCGGGTCGTATTTCTCCAGACGCTTGGCCAGGCGGATCGCCGAGGACGGCACCATCTGCCCGTGGGTGCCGAACAGCAGATCGCACTTGTTGCCCACCGCCTCGCGGATCTTGCGGCAGAAGGTCTCGCAGCGGTCCAGCACTTCAAGGGACAGCTGGTGCCCGGAGTAGGCGGTGTACGGGCCGGCCGGGTCGAACTTCAGCGCGGTGAAGCCCTTCTCCATGTTCTGCACCGCGCACTCGGCGGCCAGGTCCGGGTCGTCGTAGTCGTACTCGCCTTTACTGTTCACCGGGTACAGGTAGGTGTAGGAGCGCAGACGTTCATGCACCTTGCCGCCGAGCAGCTCGTACACCGGCTTGTTCGCCGCCTTGCCGATGATGTCCCAGCAGGCCATTTCCAGGCCGCTGACCACGCCCATCATGGTCAGGTCGGGACGCTGGGTGAAACCGCTGGAATAGGCCTGGCGGAAGAAACGTTCGACATGGTGCGGATCCTGATCGAGCAGGTGGCGCTCGAACACGTCCTCGATGATCGGCTGCATGGCCTTGGGGCCGAAGGTGGCGGCGTAGATCTCGCCGACGCCTTCGATGCCACAGGCGGTGCGCAGCTTGACGAACAGCCAGTACATGCCGCCGATGTGGGGTGGCGGGACGGCGACGATATGGGTTTCGAGAGCGACGATTTTCATCTCAGGCACCAGTGTTCAGAAGACGTTGTTTGCGGGTGACGCGGCCGCGCAGGACCACGGCGGCGAGCGTGCCGACCAGGCCCACGGCGCCGATGTAGCCGAAGTACAGCTTGTAGCCGAGGGCGCCCGGGTAGTGTTCGGTGAGGTAGCCGTTGATCAGCGGGATGAAGGTGTCCGGCAGGTAGCCCACCACCGAGACGATGCCGATGGCAAGGCCCGTGATCCGCAGCGGGATGGCGCAGGTATCCAGGATCGCCCAGTACAGGCCGCGGATGGCGTAGGTCATCAGGCCGATGAAGATCACCGTGGCGATCAGCAGGCCGAGGCTGTTCAGGCCCGGGAACACGATCAGGCCGAACACGCCGAGGGTGGCCAGGAGCATGGCAACGATCAGCACCGAGACATTGCTGAACTTGTCGCCCAACCAGCCGCCGCCGATGCCGCCGATGGGGCGCATCCACAGCTTGATGGTGGTGATGGTGCCGGCCATGACCGCGGTCATGCCGCTGCCCTGCAGGTAGTCGGAGAAGCTGTAGGTGGCCCAGAAGATGTGGTAGCCGCAGAACACGATGGCGGTGACCAGCCACAGTTCCGGGATCTTCACCAGGGTGGCGAGGTCGCTGAGCAGGTTGAACTTGCCCTGCTCCACCGGCTGGGTGGCGTCCATCGACTTGGGGTCTTTGAGCAGCACCAGCACACAGCCGATGGCGATACAGGTGAAGGAGTACAGGTAGACCACGTGCCTGAAGCCTTCGGCCACCGACTCGCCGCGGGTTTCAGTGGCCATGGCGAACAGCGCCAGGGCCACGGTGGCGAGCAGCGCCTCGACCAGGCCGCGACCGCCGTCGAGGATGCCGAAGAAGCGGCCCTGCTCGGAATGGTGGGCGATCATCTTGACCCGCTTGAGCACCGAGGCCCAGAAGGTCAGGCCAGTGGTCAGGCCCCAGCAACCGAAGATGACCAGCAGGCCGGTCATGCCCGGCGCGGTGGAGTACCACAGGCCGAGGGCGCCGGTGGCCACCAGCGAGAAGAAGATCAAAAAGCGCGGGGCGATGCGGTCGGCCAGCCAGCCGCTGGGCAGGTAGCTGAGCAGGAAGAGGGTACCGAGCATGGAATACAGGTAGCCCAGCTCGCTGTGGTTGATCTGGAACACCTCCAGCATGGTGGTCTGGTAGACCTGGCGCAGATAGAGGATGGGGTAGATCGCGCCGGCGGCGAGCACCAGCAGCATCAGTTGGAAATAGCGACTTCCCTTGTCGCTGGCGTCCTCGGCGAGGACGGCAGAATGCGGTGCGGCAGCATGCTTGGACATAAATGGACTCTCTGTTGTTCTTATTAGGGAGCGGCAAGCTGCAAGTCATGAGCCTCAAGCAAGAGCGCGACGCGGACTGCTTGAGACTTGTAGCTTGCCGCTTGCAGCTCAGTACTTCATGACCACCAGTCGGGTCTGGGTGAATTCGAGCATCCCGTGCTTGCCGTCGTCGCCGCCCAGGCCCGAGCGTTTCCAGCCGGCGTGGAAGCCCTGATAGGGGTCGGCCGGGGTGCGATTGACGTACAGCTCACCGGCCTCGATGGCGGCAGCGACCTTCATGGTGGTGCGGTAGTTCTCGGTGTAGAGCACCGAGGACAGGCCAAACTGGTGGTCGTTGGCCATTTCCAGGGCCTGGTCGATGTGGTGGTAGCTGAGCAGTGCCAGCACCGGGCCGAAGGTTTCCTCCTGAACGATCTCCATGTCCTGGCGGCAGTGGCTGAGCAGGGTCGGCGGGTAGAAATGCCCGGCCCCCTGCGGAATGAAGCCACCGGTTTCCAGCACCGCGCCGGCGGCCACGGCCCGTTCGACCATGGCGTGGATATTGCGCCGGGCCGCGGCATTGACCAGCGGGCCCATGCGGCTCGGGTCCTGGGCGCGGTCGCCGAAGCGCACCGCGGCGAATTTCGCCTTGAGCAGCTCCAGCAGGCGGTCATGCACGCTTTCGTGGACGTAGACCCGCTCCACCGCCGTGCACAGCTGGCCGCAGTGGGTGGTCTTGGAACCGACGATGGCGCTGGCAGCCTGTTCCAGGTCGGCGTCGGGCTCGACGATCACCGGGGTCTTGCCGCCCAGTTCAAGCGACGGCTTGGCGATGTTTTCCTTGCAGTAGTCGAGGACGATGCGCCCGGCGTTGACGCTGCCGGTCAGGGTGATCAGGCCCACGGCCTTGTGGGTGCACAGGCTGGCGGCGGTGGCGTGGTCCATGGTCAGGATGTTCAGCACCCCCGCCGGCAGGCCGGCTTGCTCCGCGGCCCGGGCGATCTCGAAGGCCGACAGCGGCGTGTTGTTGCTCGGACGCACCACCACGGTGTTGCCGGTGATCAGCGCCGGGGCGATCTTGCGCAGCAGGGTGTAGACCGGATAGTTGAAGGGGATCAGGCAGGCCACCACGCCGATCGCCTCGCGGTGCAGGAACAGGCGTTCGTCGGGGGTATCGCTGGGGATGATTTCGCCTTCGACGCGGCGCGCCCATTCGGCGTGGTAGCGGGTGATCTGCGCCGCGTAACGGGCTTCGTTGCTGGCGTCTTCCAGGCTCTTGCCGGATTCGGCGGCCAGGGCTTCACCGATTGGCACGGCGCGGGCTTCGAGGGCCTCGGCGAAGGCGCGCAGGTGCTCGCCACGCTCGATGCTGGTCAGCTTGCCCCAGGTCTTCTGCGCCTTGGCGGCGGCATCCACGGCGGCGATGGCCTCCTGCGCGGTAGCGGCCGAGACCTGGCCGACCAGGCCTTCGGTGGCCGGGTCGTACACGGCGATCTGCGCCGTGCCGGCTGGCTCGATGAAGTGGCCATCAACAAAATTTCGCTCGATTCGCATCGCAATCCGCCCATCGTTGTCGCGTTGTTATTGACGGGCAGTGTTGGGATTTGGCGGGGGTTGGACAAACGATGAATTTCGGGGAGGAACATTCGAAAAAGGCATGTTAGTGGTAGCGATGAGGCCCTGAAGAGCACCATCAAACTGCCGGAGTAGAGGGCTCCAGCTGCCGCTGTGCCAGCCAGATCTCCTCCTGCAGCCACTGGTGGAACAACTGCAACTGCGGCGCATCGCGCTGCTCCGGCCGGGTCACCAGCCAGTACGACTGGTGCCCGTCCACATGCACGTTGAGCACCTGGGTCAACTGCCCGCTGGCCAGCTCCGGCGCCACCATATGCCAGTCAGCGATGGTGATCCCCAACCCGTCCACCGCCGCCCGGATGGCCAGGTCCAGCAGGTCGAACTCGTAGCCGCCCTGGGTATCCACGCCACTGATCCGCGCAGCATCCAGCCAGTGTTTCCAGGTCAGGTAGCGCTGGTCCTCGCGGGCCAGCACATGCAGCAGGGTCATGCGATTGAGGTCGATGCCCTCTGCCTCCTGCTCACGGGCATACAACGAAGGCGCGCACACGGCGATATGCCGCTCCTGGATCAGCAGCGAACTGTCCAGCCCGTCCCACTCGCCATTGCCGAACCGGATCGCGCAGTCGAGCGTCGCGGTCTCGGCCAGGCTGTCCTGCAGTTGCGTGGTGATGCTCAGTTCAAGCTCCGGATGAGCCTCGCGCAGGCGCCCAAGACGCGGCATCAGCCAGCGCCGGGTGAAGGTCGGCGGCGCGTTGAGGTGCAGGCGATTGGAGTGGGTCTTCTGCTGGATGCTGCGCACGGTCATCTCGATCTTGTCGAAGGATTGGTGCAAGGCACGCAGCAGCACGCGCCCGGCATTGGTCAGTTCGAGGTGGTGATGACGCCGCTGCAGCAGGTTCTCGCCCAGTTGCTCCTCCAGCTGGCGCACCTGGCGGCTGACCGCGCTCTGGGTGACGTTGAGCAGTTCGGCGGCACGGGTGAAGCTGCCGGTGCTGCCGGCCACCTCGAAGGCCTTGAGGGCGTTGAGACCTGGCATTCTGCGTTTCATGGAAGGCGCTCGATGGAGGGAAAACCGTGTGAAGTATCCCACGCAATGTAAGACACACCCCACAAGCTCATCGGAATTTTCTGCAGGTAACTTGCGTTTAATGCAGGTTCTGCCCGCCATTTAATCGTTTGTGGCCCATCGCCCCACTGGCAACACTGCGCGCGTCTCACATAACAACAACGAGAGCCACGCCCATGCACTTTTCCGCGTCACTGCGCCTGCAGTCCGTCTGTCTTGCCACCCTGTCCGCCCTCGCCGTCCCGGCCTTCGCCGTGCAGGTCACCGACAATCTCGACCTTGGCGGCGCCGTCCGTGCCCGCTGGGACTACGACCCGGACCGCGACATCCAGAAGTTCAACTTCGACACCGCCTTCCTCACCGCCAAGTACAACTCCGACACCTGGATCGGCGCCGCCAAGTACCGCTTCTACGGTCGTGCGTACCCTTACAAGTACACCAACAACGTCGGCGACATCGCCTTCGCCGAAACCGCCTGGATCGGCTACAGGTTCAACCCCGACCAGCAGATCCAGGTCGGCCTCAACCAGATTCCCTTCGGCCTGCAGCCGTACTTCGGCAGCACCTTCTTCGAAACCCTGGGCAACGTCATCGGCCTGGAAGACGTCGAGCAGGTCGGCGCCAAGTACATCCAGCAGGCCGGCGCCTGGAACCTGCAGGCCGGCTACTACCTGCGCCCGGCCTGGCAGGGCAAGGGCACCAGCAACGGGCGCACCTACTCCACCGTGGTCTCCAGCGCCGACAGCTACGTCGCCGACGGCAGCGACAACCGCGAGCGCAACACCGCGGTACTGCGGGTGGCGCGGTCGGTGGACCTGGGTGCCTGGAAATCCGAAGTCGGCGTGTCCGGCATGACCTCGACCCTGAAGAACAACGACACCCACGACGACGGCCGGCGCAATGCCGTGGCCGTGCACTACCTGGGCAAGAACGGTCCGTGGGGCGTGCAGTTGATGGCGGCGCGACAACAGATGTCGCCGCGCAACGAAGGCACCGACGAACTGGTCACCTTCGGCGGCTACGACGGCACCTTCAACGTCGCCAGCCGCGGCAACTTCTATGTCGCCGACCTCAGCTACGACGTCGACGGCAAGTACCTGTTCGACCAGCTCAGCGGCATCAAGCTGTACGCCAACTACAGCGCCTTCGACAAGTCCGCGTCGGGCTTCGACACCTCCGAGCGGCTGATCCTCGGCTCGTCGTTCTCCCTGAGCAAACTGTGGATCGCCACCGAGTGGCTGTTCGGGAAGAACGACCCGTACATCGGCGGCAGCAACTACACCCAGAGCCTCGGTGCAGGTGGTAGCGACCAGTGGGAAAACCAGGTATACGTCAACATCGGTTATTACTTCTAAGTCCTTCCTTTTTCGGGGGCCTCGTCCATGCGTCAGTTGCCCCCGCTCACCATGCTGCGCGTCTTCGAAGAGGTCGCGCGGCATCGCAGTTTCAGCCAGGCCGCCCTTGACCTCAACGTGACCCAGGGCGCGGTCAGCCGTCAGATCAAGCAACTCGAGGATCACCTTGGCGTGGCACTGTTCGTGCGCACGCCCAAGGGCCTGACCCTGACCGAGGCCGGCGTGACCCTGTCGCCGCAACTGGCAGCCGCCTTCGACCAGATCGACCGCGCCTTGCAACTGGTACGCGTGCCCAACCTGCGCCAGCGCCTGCGCATCCTCGCCCCGCCCACCTGGGGCACGCGCTGGCTGTCCTCGCATCTGCGGGATTTCTGCCGGCATTACCCGGACATCAGCCTGAGCATCAGCAACCACGCCAGCCACGAGCACCTGGCCGAGATCGACTGCCGCATCCGCTTCGGCCTGGGCCCGGCGGAGCACTGGCACAGCGAGTTGCTGGTGATGGAGCGGCATGTGGCGGTGGCCAGTCCGGAGCTGTTCGTCGAGGGTATGGCGCCGGATCTGGGGGCGTATCCGTTGCTGCACATCCTGCATGATGGCAAGCGCCTGCCGGTGTGGGAAAACTGGCTGGGGGCCACGGGGCGAAACGATGTGGACGTGGCCAGCGGGCTGGAGTTCAGCACTCTGGACCAGGTGATCCATACCGCATTGGCAGGTGGCGGGCTGGCGGTGATCGACCGGCAGATGATCGAGCAGGAACTGCGTGAAGGCCGCCTGTTGCCGATCGCCCCGGTGGAGGTGCTGGGGCCTTATGGCTACTGGCTGGATGTGGCGGGGGAAAAGCAGGGGTTGTCGAAAGTGAGGCTGTTTACCGAGTGGTTGCAGGGGATCACCGTGTAGCCTGTACCGGCTCATCGCTGGCAAGCCAGCGATGAGGCCCGGAAGATCGATGAAGATCCTCCGGACAGGATCAGGCAGCCGAAGCCACCACCCCTTTCTCCCCACCCTCGGCACTCGGCACCGTACACGCCTGGCTCAAGGTCAACGCCTTGGTCTCGGGCGCCCAGGCCCAGGAAATCAGTGCACCGAAGGCCAGGATCCCGGCCAGGATGCCCATGGTCGGACTCAAGCCGATCCCCGCCACGCTCAACGGCAGCAGGAAGGTACTCACCGCCGAACCCAGCCGGCTCACTGCCGTCGCCAGGCCGATGCCACTGGCGCGCACCGGCGTCGGGAAGCTCTCAGCCGGGAATACCCCGACCAGGTTGCTCACCGCCGACAGCACCAGAGTGAACAAGCCGAACACCAGCACCATCAGCCACGCCGCGCTACCCGGCAGCACCGCCAGCAGGAACAGCGCCGCCGCCAGGATCACGAACGAACCGATCAGGAACCCGCGCCGCGAGAACTTCACCGTGCACCAGATCCCCACCAGGGCGCCGATGATCAACAGCATGTTCAGCATCAGCTCGGTGCCAAAGCCCTCGGCCAGGCCCATCTTGGCCAGGATGGTGGGCAGGAACGTATAGATGGCGAAGTACGGCATGACGATGCAGACGAAGAACAGGCAGTTGAACGCCGTGCGCTTGCGGTACTCGCGGCTGAACAACGCCTTGTAGCCGGAATGCCGCTCCACGGTCGGCTCCTCGTCCAGCACCACGTGGGCACCGAGGTGCTTGCGCACAATGGCGCGGGCTTCCTCGATGCGCCCCTGGTTGACCAGCCAGCGCGGCGACTCCGGAGTGCCGATGCGCGCCAGCAGGATCAGCCCGGCAGGAATCGCCGAGGACGCCAGCATGTAGCGCCAGGCATCGTCACCGAGGCTGAGCATGGCGGTACCGACGAAGGTCGCGGCCACGTAGCCGAAGGTCCAGATCACGCTGAACGAGCCCAGCAGCACACCACGGTGCTTGCGCGGGGCGAACTCAGCGAGCATGGCGTGGCCGACGCTGAAATCCCCGCCGAGCCCGATGCCGATCAGGATGCGGCAGAACAGCAGCGCCGCCGCGCTTTCCACGTAGAACTGCATGACTGAAGCGAGCGTGATCAGGACGAAGCTGATCAGGAAGATTTTCTGCCGCCCGAGGTGATCGGAAATCCAGCCAAAGAACAGGCTGCCGAGAAACAGGCCGATCAGCGCCGAGGCACCGATCAGGCCCTGCCAGAAGGCATCCAGTTGCATCTGCGGACTCAGCAAGGTGAAGGCAATGCCGATCAGGCCAAGGATATAGCCGTCGGTGAAGTGCGCGCCGAAGGTCAGCCCGGCGATTTTCAGGTGAAAGCGGCCGATCGGCAGATCGTCGATCTTGACGGGGGTAACGGACATGTTCGTCTCCGGTTTTTGTTCTTGAAGTAGAGATGAAGCCGAAAAGCCGCCGGCCCTGTGGCCGGCGGTGGTGCCTGGGGTTCAGAGTCCGCCCATCAGCAGGTATTTGATCTCCAGGTATTCGTCCAGGCCGTACTTCGAGCCTTCACGGCCCAGGCCCGATTCCTTGATGCCGCCGAAGGGTGCCAGCTCGGTGGAAATCACCCCTTCGTTGATGCCGACCATGCCCGCTTCCAGCCCTTCGGCCATGCGCCAGACGCGGCCGATGTCACGGCTGTAGAAGTACGCCGAGAGGCCGTACGGCGTGTCGTTGGCGGCCTGCAGCACCTCGGCCTCGTCCTTGAAGCGGAAGCAGGCGGCCACCGGGCCGAAGGTCTCGTCGCTGGCGATCAGCATGTCGCGGCGGGCTTCGGCGAGCACGGTCGGCTCGAAGAAGGTCCCGCCCAGGGCGTGGCGACGACCGCCGCAGACCAGGCGCGCGCCCTTCTCCAGGGCATCGCCGACATGGGCCTCGACCTTGGCCAGGGCGGCGGGGTTGATCAGCGGGCCCTGCTCGGTCTCACCTTCCAGCGCCGCGCCGACGCGCATGGCCTTGACCGCTTCCGCCAGCTTGCCGACGAAGGCGTCGTACACGCCGTCCTGGATGAAGAAGCGGTTGACGCACACGCAGGTCTGCCCGGTATTGCGGAACTTCGAGGCCATGGCGCCCCTCACCGCAGCATCCAGGTCGGCGTCGTCGAAGACGATGAAGGGCGCGTTGCCGCCCAGCTCCAGGGACACCTTCTTCAGCGTATCGGCAGCCTGGCGCATCAGCAGCTTGCCGGTGCGGGTCGAACCGGTGAAGGACAGCTTGCGCACCACGCTGGAGGCCTGCAGCGCGCCGCCAATGGCCACGGCATCGCCGGAGACGATATTGAACACGCCGGCGGGAATGCCCGCCTGCTCGGCCAGCACCGCCAGGGCGAAGGCCGACAGCGGGGTTTCCTCCGAGGGCTTGAGGACCAGGGTGCAGCCCGCCGCCAGCGCCGGGCCGACCTTGCGCGTGACCATGGCCAGGGGGAAGTTCCACGGCGTGATCGCGGCGACCACGCCGATGGCTTCCTTGACCACGACAATACGTGCATCGGCCTTGTGGCTGGGGATCACGTCGCCGTAGGCGCGCTTGGCTTCCTCGGCGAACCATTCGAGGAAGCTGGCGGCGTACACCACTTCGCCCATGGCTTCGGCCAGGGGCTTGCCCTGTTCGCGGCACATCAGCGTGGCCAGTTCGCGCTGGTTGCCCAGCATCAGCTCGGCCCAGCGGCGCAGGCGCTGGCTGCGCTCCTTGGCGGTCAGTCCGCGCCAGGCCGGCAAGGCGCGCTCGGCGGCAGCGATGGCGAGGTTGGTTTCCTCGGCGCCGGCCTTCTGGACCTGGGTGATCAGCTCGCCACTGGCCGGGTCGGTTACCGCGTAGGTGGCGCCGCCACTGGACCATTGGCCGTCGATGTAGTTGCCGTTGCGCAGCAATTCGCTCATGCCACCGCCTCGCTCAGCAGGAAACGCTCGATACCCGGACGCGCGGTGCGCAGGATGCGCTTGCCAGCGGTGTAGTCGTTGATCACGTCGCACGGCGTGTAGTTGCGTTCCAGCTCATGCAGTTCCTCGTCATCCAGGCGGGTGTCCAGGGCGGCCAGGGCGCTGTCGAACTGCGCGGTGGTATCGGCACCCACCAGCATGCAATCGACGCCGCCGTGCTGCAGGACCCAGGCCTGGGCCACCTGGGCGTTGGAAACGCCACGGGCACGGGCCACACGCTGTACCGAGCGGGCGATTTCGAAAGAGGCCTCGTCGGCGTACATCTGCTGGGTGAAGAAGTCGGTCTGGTTGCGCGTCGACTGCACGTCGCCAGTCAGCAGGCCGCGGGCCAGCGGGCTGAACACCGAGACACCAAGGCCCTGGTCGCGGCAGAACGGGATCATCTCGCGTTCTTCCTCGCGGTAGGCGGCGTTCAGTTGCAGCTGCATGTTGATCGGCTTGACCCAGTTATTGCGCTCGCAGCACAGGAGGATCTTCGCCAGTTGCCCGGTGAGCATGGTGGACACGCCGATATAGCGGGCCTTGCCGGCTTTGACGATGTCGTTGAGCGCGCCCATGGTCTCTTCCACCGGCGTGTTTACGTCGAAGTAATGCAGCATGTACAGGTCGACGTAGTCCATGCCCAGGCGGGTCAGCGAAGCGTCGATGCTGTCGAAGATGTGCTTGCGCGAATGGCCGCTGGCGTTGATGCCGCTGCGGGTGCCATAGCCGACCTTGGTGGTGATCACCAGGTCTTCGCGGCGGGCCAGGCGCTTGACGATACGCCCCACCACTTCCTCGCCGACGCCGGCGGAATAGAAGTCGGCCAGGTCGATGAAGTTGACCCCGTTGGCCAGGGCATGGGCAACGATCGGCTCGCTCTGCTTCTCGTTGAAGATCCAGGGTTTCCAGTCTGGGGTGCCCATGTTCATGGTGCCCAGGCACAGGCGCGAGACTTCCAGGCCGGAGTTGCCCAAACGAATGTATTGCATGACGGCGCCCTCAGGCTTTCGGGGTGTAGAACGGGTTGCTGATCTGGCCGACCACATCGGCCAGTTGCGCGCGTTCCGGCTTGCCGGTCAGGGCGGCGCGGATGGCGGTGCGGCAGGCGTTGTAGTTGTTCAGGTAGACGGCGTCGAGGTCGTCGCAGGCGGGGTTGACCCAGTTGGCGGTGACGATGGCCCATTCGTCCTCGGCTTCGGCCGGCAGGGTGCCGTCGAGCAGGGCCTCGGTGACGGCCTTGGCGATCCCTGCCTGGGACGCGCCCCAGGTGGCGTTGCCGTGCAGCTCGCCGTCGATGGCGGCCTTGTTCACGTACAGGGTCATCGGCTTGACCGGGATGTTCGGCTGGGCGATCACCATGAACGGGCAATGACCCTGGCTTGGCGAGGCGAGGCTGTTGGCGAAGGCCTGGCCGGCAGGGCCGTTGCGCGGGCCGATGAGGATGTTGATATGCGCCGCGTTGACGCCCGGGCCTTCGAAGCCTTCACCGATGTACAGGTCAAGTTCTTTCATCTGCAAACACTCTTTGTTGTTGGTGGGTGTGTTTGCCGGTTTTGTATCACCGCGCCGGGGCCAGGCTGGAACCACATAAAGTCATGGGGGTATGAGGGAAAGTCATGGCCTGGCGCGCGTGCGTGGATCAGAGCAAGGAACGGAGTTCCCTCGCTAGCCAGGGCACCTATCCTGCCCCCACCACCGGACCAGGGCCCGAACCATGCAGACCAGCCTCCAGCTTGCCTTCCCCGCCACATCCCCCGAGCCAGACTGGCCCTCCCTGTACCAGTCCCTGAACCACTCCGGCTACGCCCGCCTGCCCGCCCTGCTCGATGCCGACCAATGCCGTGAGCTGGCCAGCCTGTACCCCCACGAGACCCTGTTCCGCTCACGCATCGTCATGGCCCGCCACGGTTTCGGCCGCGGTGAATACCAGTACTTCCGCTACCCGCTGCCGGACGTGGTGGAAGACCTCCGGCAATCCTTCTACCCCCACCTGGCCACCCTCGCCAACGACTGGCACGCCAGGCTCGGCAACCCGACCCGCTTCCCCGAAACCCTCGCCACCTTCCTCGCCCACTGCCACGCCGCCGGCCAGTGCCGGCCCACGCCCCTGCTCCTGCAATACCAGCCCGGCGACTACAACTGCCTGCACCAGGACCTCTACGGCGACCTGCACTTCCCCGTGCAGATGGCGATCCTGCTGTCCCGCCCGGGCATCGATTTCGAGGGCGGAGAGTTCTGCCTGACCGAGTACTGCGCGCGGGAGCATCGCGCCGAAGTGGTGCCGCTGGAGCAAGGCGATGCGGTCCTGTTCGCCGTGGCCGAACGCCCCCTGCCCGGCCGGCGCGGCGGCTCGCGCAAGGTGCTGATGCGCCATGGTGTCAGCCGCGTGCTGGCCGGCCATCGCCACACCCTGGGAGTGATCTTCCATGACGCCCGCTGACCTGCTCGAACGCCTCGACGAGGACGGTTTCCTCATCCTGCCGGGCTACCTGGAGCAGGGTCGGTTCGGCTCGACCGGCCTGCTGCACACCCTGCAAGCCACCTTCTATCCGGCACTGGCCGAGATCGCCAACCACTGGCGCGCGCGGTTCGACCTGCCCGGCCGCTACCCGGAGCAATTGCTGCAGTTCCAGGCGCAATGTCGCGATGCCGGTCAGCACAGCGATCCCTCCTGCTTCACCCGCCTGAACCCGCAGGACTACCTTCCCCTGCGCCACCGTGGCGCAGACGCGCTGGCGTTCCCCTTGCAGATGGTCGCGCTGCTGTCCGCGCCCGGCGAAGATTTCAGCGGCGGCGAACTGGTGCTCACCGAACAGCGACCGCGCATGCAATCCCGCCCCGTGGTGGTACCCCTGCGCCGTGGCGATATCGCTATCCTTCCCAGCCAGCGTCGCCCGGTTGCGGGTGGCAATGGCTACTACCCGGCCACCACCCGGCAGGCCGTGAGTCGCGTGCGCAGCGGTCAGCGGCTCGGTCTGGAACTTTACTTTCACCTGAGCGGCGCATCGCCCGGCGCCCCGCAACCGGCTTAGAATGGGCGCCTTTGCGGTCGTGCCCAGGAGTCGCCATGGCCTTGCCACCTCTCAACAGCTTCCGCGTCTTCGAGGCCGTCGCTCGCCTGGGCAACCTCGCGGCTGCGGCCATCGAACTGCACGTGACCACCGGCGCAGTCAGCCAGCAGATCAAGACCCTGCAGGGCACCCTCGGCGTGGAGCTGTTCGAGAAACGCGGTCGCCAACTGGTGCTGACCGATGCAGGACGCGGCTTGCACCAGCGCATCGCCCCGGCGCTGGGGGCCATCAGCGATGCCGTGCAATCCTTCCAGCACAGCGCTCGACAGTCGCCCCCCGTCATCGAGCTGACCCTGTCACTGCCACCCGCCGACGGCATCACCTGGCTGGCCACGCCGCTGTTCCGCTTCATGGAGGAAAACCGCGGGATCAAGCTCAGGGTGATCACTGCCGGCGAGTTCCCACAGGTGGACTGGCGCCAGGCCGATGTCGCTGTGGTCTACGGCACGCCGCCCTGGTCGGGATTCTGGTGGCGCCTGCTGCACGGCATCCGCCTGACGCCGGTGTGCAGCCCGCAGTACCTGCGTGGCGAGCGGGCGATCCGCAGCGTCGCCGAGCTTTCCCGGCACCGCCTGCTGCACGAGGACGACGGCGCGCAATGGCGCCTGTGGCTGACCGAGGCCGGCGCTGCACTGGGCGGCACGGCGGATGTCTATTTCGAGGACTTCGCCCTGGTCCTGCAGGCCGCGCGCGACGGCTTCGGCGTGGCCCTGAGCGATGAAACGGTGTCGGCCCGCGACCTCGACGAAGGCCGGCTGGTGCAGCCGTTTCGATTGTCAACACCGGCCATCCACAACTACTACTGCATCTGCGCCGAAAGCCAGCGCGAACGCCCGGAAGTACAGGCGCTCATCGACTGGCTGTTGTCTACCGCCAACTAAGGGTTGTAGCCATAGGCGCGGCCATCGGTGAACTCAATATCGGTGAGGATGCTGATGTCCTTCTCCACCTTGTAAAGATTCGCCTGCTTGATCAGCTCGGGGTCGGAGAACTTCTCCCCCTTCGCCCGCCCGGCCTGGATCGCCAGCATCTGCTCACGGATCTTGCCCACCTCGGCGTAGGTCATGGCCGGCACACGGCTGGCGTTCTCGTCGGCGTGGGCACCGTAGATCGCTGTCTGCGGGTTGATCAGCTTCAAGGTGGCATCCAGCGAGGCGATGTAGTCCTTGAGGTTGCCGGCCAGCAACCAGGACGGATACAGGTGATCACCGGAGAGCAGCACGTTGTGAGTTTCGTCGTAGAGAACAACTTCGTCCTTCGTATGCCCGGGGGTGTTCAACAAACGTACCTGCAATCCGCTCAGGTCGATCAGTTCGCCCGGTTTCACCAGCCTGTCGACCTTGAAGGGCTTGACCGTCATATGGTCGAAGTTGCCCAGGTAGACCGGTTCGGGCACGTGGTAAAGACCGTCGTCACGCTTGAACGTACGGGTGAAGGGAATATCCACCAGATACACGCTGGAAAAGTTCTGCAAGCCGCCAAGGTGGTCGAAGTGCAAATGCGACGGCAACACCGAAAGAGGCTTGTCGGTCAGCGTGGCGGCAACTTTCGTGATGTCTTCCTTCTGGTTGGCACCGGCATCGAACATCAGTGCCCGTTCATTACCCAGCAACAGGTAGGAGTAGTTCTTCTGGTAATAGTCCGGCTCGCCAATCGCATAGAGCCAATCGCTGAGCTTGTGCACCACGAAGCTGCCTTCGCGCTTGCCCGCCTCCTCTGCGCCAGCACCCGCCATCATTGCCATACCGACCGCCAGGGCCACCGCCTTGATCACTGTTCGCATCGACTTCACGCCTCATTGTTCTTGTTGAAAGTCCGGCCGCCCGAGCAGCGGCCGGCGCGGGTCATATAAGCGGCGTATGTGTTTGAAGAACAATGGATATTTTTTCAACGACGATGGTTTAGCGCTTCTTAACCATCGGCCGCTGCACTACACTCCGGCCCCCTTTTTCCTGTGCAACGGACTGCCCCATGCAACGCATCGTGATACTTGGCAACGCCGGAAGCGGCAAATCGACCCTGGCCCGCCAGCTAGGCCAGCGCCTGGGACTGCCGGTGGTGCACCTGGACCGCCTGTTCTGGGAGCCGGGATGGATCGAGGCGCCGACCGCGGTGTTTCGCCAGCGGGTCAGCGAGGCCATCGCCGGTGATGCCTGGGTCTGCGAGGGCAACTATTCGCGGAAAACCTTCGACCTGCGCCTGCCCCGCGCCGACCTGGTGATCTGGCTCGACACCCCGCGCCTCACCTGCCTGCGCCGGGTGATGCTGCGCAGCCTGTTGAATCGCCCGCGCGCCGACATGCCGGACGGCTGCCGCGAACAGCTGGACAAGGCCTTCCTCGACTTCCTCAAGTACGTGTGGACCTACGACGCGCAGTACCGCCCCACCATCGAGCAGGCGCGCCTGGCCATCGCCCCCCAGATGCCGGTGGTACGCCTGCGCAATGCCGCTGAAATTGCAATGTTCCTGGCCACCCCTGGCCTGTGACCCAGCGCTCATTTCAGGCAAATGACTGCAATGCATCCGTCATGATCGTCGGCGTTAAATGAATTTCCCGCCCTGATCAGGGTCTTTGATGGGCTGGCGCCACAGGGGCGCGGCGCATGGACCATTCGCACTCATGGAGGAGCCCACCACATGCTCGGCGCCCTGCTCGACAAAGTCTTCAACCGCCCGCTGGACGAGAACGGCTTCGCCCGCAAGATGATCGAAGCCGCGCGCAACGCGGGGTATCGCGAGCCGCTGGAGTACCTGGCGGACGAGTTCCGCATCCGCCATGGCGATGGCGCCTACTTCAACCTGCACAACGCCTTCCGCGACTACCAGAATGCCGAAAAGCCGCATCGTGCCGCCGTGCTGGACGGCTACGTGGCGACCTTGCTCCGGTCGCGGGACAAGGCCTCGCGCAGCTTCGAGGACGCCCGGCCGCTGCTGCGCCCGGTCATCCGCAACCTGGCCATGCTCGAAGAGGTGCGCCTGCACCATGCGCGCAGCGAGGGGCGCGATGCGGCCTACGATGTCGTGCATCGGGCCCTGGGCAAGGACTGCGTGGTGCTGCTGGCGCTCGACCACCCCGAAGCCACCTCGACCCTGACCAAGGGACCCGAGGAGCACTGGGGCGTGAGCATGGACGAGGCCCTGGCCATCGCCCGCGACAACCTGCGCGCGGACACCCCGGACAACTTCGAGGAGATCGTCCCGGGCCTGTACATCGGACGCTGGAACGATGGCTACGACATCAGTCGCGCGCTGCTGCCGGATGTGCTGCAACGGGCGCCGGTCAAGGGTCAGCCGGTGTTCATGATTCCCACCAACGATGTCCTGCTGGTGGCCGGTGATCGCGACGACGCGGCACTGCGGCAGATGGTCGACCTGTGCTTCAAGGCACAGGAAAGCGGGCGGATGGTGTCCGGGCAGATCTTCACCGTGGAGGAACAGCGCATCGTACCGTTCGAATCCTCGGACGAGGTCCTGTTGGCGCGCCTGGCGACGCTGCAGCATTTGATGCTGCAAGGCGCGTATCACACGCAGAAGGAACTGCTGGACAAGATCCATCAGGAGCGCGCTGAAGACCTGTTCGTCGCCACCTACCTGCTCTACGAACTGGCCGACAGCGACGGCCGGACGTTCTCGATGTGCAGCTGGACCCAGACCGTCGACAGCCTGCTGCCGAAGACAGACCGGGTGGCACTGGTCGAGCTCGGAGCAGACGGCGTCAGCAATACCCGCCTGGTGGAGTGGGCGCAGATCGAGTCCCACGCAGCGGACTTGCTGGAAGCGGTCGACGCCTATCCGCCACGCTACCGGACCCTGGGTTTCCCCAGTGCGGAGCAGTTGGGGCGAATGGTTTCGCTGGGGTGAACTGCCCAGTCCAGGTTGCATTCACTGGCCTCATCGCCGACAAGCCGCTCCCACAGGGTTCCGTGTCGGCTGGGAACTCTATGGGGGCTGGTGTTGCCAGCGATTGGTTCTTCAGGACACCGCAGAAACCTCATCCACTCCCAACGGCTCCGGCCTGAACAACGGCTTCTTCATCACCCGCTTGACCCACAGCACCGCGATCAGCGAAATGATCCCCAGTACCACGCCCGCGGTGCCGAAGATCTTTCCGGTCATTTCAGGCGCCGGCGAAGCATGCCAGATGGCGAACAGCATCCCGGCGATGCCGACGATCTGCGGCAGCGGATAGAACGGCGTGCGGAACGGTCGCTTGGCATTCGGATAGCGCCGGCGCAGGGCGATCACATCGATGTGCACGATGATGTAGGCCAGCAGCCAGGCCAACGCCGCCGCCAGCAATAGCAGGCTCACCGCTTCCGGGTTCTGCCCGAGGATCAGGATCGGCAGGCCGGTGATCGCGGCGATGAACAGCACCGCCACCCACGGCGTGCGGGTGCGCTTGCTCAAGCGACGGAACTGCGGGAACGCCTGGCCGTTCTCGGCCATGCCATAGAGCATCCGTGGCAAGGCGGCCAGGGACGAGTTGACGGTACTCGCGGTGGCGGTCACCGAGGCGGCCACCAACAGCACCTTTCCGCTCTCGCCGAACAACATGGTGGCGTAGAGGAAATGCGGCAGCGGATCGCTGGCCAGAAGGTCACGGGGAATCAGCAGCAAGGCGCCCAGGCAGTAGAGGATGATCACGCCGAAGATGATGGTCAGGCCGAGCATCATCGAGCGCGGGATGTTGCGCTCCGGACGCTTGGTTTCTTCCACCAGCGGACAGACGAACTCGGCACCGACGAACCCCCAGATGGCCATCGCCGCCAGGGCCAGCGCACCGGTGCCCAGCGGGTTCCAGCCTTGGTCCAGGGACGTCTGCAGACTGCCTTCGGCATGCCCGAGGGCACCGATGCCCAGGGCCAGGAGCATGGCCACCATCACCACCGCCAGGACGGTCTGCAGCTTGGCGAACACGTCGATGCCCAGCAGGTTGAGGCCGGTGAACAGCGCCAGCATGCCGCCGGCCACGGCCATCGGCGGCAGCACGCCGGGGTAGACCTTGCCAATGATCAAGTCGAGCAACAGCAGCTCGGCGGACAGGGCGAACATGGCCACCACCATGTAGCCGGAAAACGTGGCGAGGATCGCCGGGAAATGGCCGATGGCGACTTCCGTGTAGCTGCTCAGGCTGCCAGCACGCGGCACCATCAGCGCCAGTTCGGAGAACGACATGGCATAGGTCAGCGCCAGGAGATAGGCGATGCCCAAGGGAATGATGAAGCCCAGCCCGGCCATGCCCGCGCCTTGCAGCATCATGACCATGACGCCCTGGGACACCACCAGGCCAATGGCCACCGACAACAGGGCCCCGAGACCCAGAACCCGGCGCAGCCCGCCGGAATGCACCGGCGTCGCCGCCGTTACTGAAGCGTTCATTGCAGCATCCTTCTTATCGTTGTTGTGTGCAGCGTTATCGCCCGGCGCCGCACGCACGACGCCGGGCGGATGAATCAGGAATCAGCGGGCGGCCCAGGCGTTGAAGCGCTCTTCCAGCTCTTCGCCGTGGTCGACCCAGAAGCTGGAGTCCACCAGCAGGCCCTGTTCGAGGTTGGCCGGCGCGGTGGGCAACTGGGCCTGGATATCGGCCGGCAGGGTGCCGAGGGTCTGCTTGTTGACCGGGCCGTAGGGGATGTTCGAGGAGAAGGCCTTCTGCGTGTCTGCCTGGCTGGCGAAGACGATGAAGCGTTCGGCCAGGGCCTTGTTTGGCGAGCCCTTGACGATGGCCCAGTGGTCCGGGTCGTAGAGCCCGCCGTTCCAGACGATGCCGAGGTGGGTGCCCTCTTTCTGGGCCACGGCGATACGACCGTTGTAGGCGGCGGACATCACCACGTCGTTGGCTGCCAGCCATTGCGGTGGCTGGGCACCGGCTTCCCACCACTGGATCGAGGACTTGATCTGGTCGAGCTTGGCGAAGGCGCGGCTGACGCCCGCAGGCGTGGCGAGCACCTTGTACAGGTCGGCCTTGCTCACGCCGTCGGCAAGCAGCGCGGCTTCGAGGGTGTACTTGGCGCCCTTGCGCAGGCCGCGCTTGCCGGGGTACTTGGTGGTATCCCAGAAGTCCGCCCAGGAGGCTGGCGGCGTACCGACCTTGGCCGGGTTGTAGGCCATGACCATGGACCAGACATAGCTGGCCACGCCGCACTCGCTGACGGTGTTGGCGATGTAGTGGTCGGCGTTGCCCAGCAGTGCCGGGTCGAGGCGTTCGAACAGGCCTTCCTCGCAACCGCGCAGCAGCTCGGGGCTTTCCACTTCGACCACGTCCCAGGAGACCTGGCCGACGCTGACCATGGCCTTCACCTTGGACAGCTCGCCGTTGTAGTCCCCGGCCACCACCTTGCCCGCCCCGCTCTGCTCGAACGGTTTGAAATAGGCCTGGTCCTGGGCTGCCTTGGTCGCGCCACCGAAGGAGATGACGGTGAGCTTGTCCGCCGCCGCCATCGTATTGCCCGCCATCAACGCGGATACCACTGCCAGTGCACACGCATGCATTTTCAAAGACATCGACATTTCCTCACTGCTTCTGGAAGTAAATGCCGGGATATCGCGCACGCGCGAGCGGACGCGAGTATGAAACCCCGACACAGTTGGAACGGACAGGCTTGAAAGGGCAGCTAAAGGCAGGTGCGGTTTATTGTTCTGTGCCCGCGTATTGGATGGGTCGCGGGGTCCGGCACCGGCCTGGTATCGATCGCTCGGGGGCGTCGTTCGTTGTTCGTATGGCTTCGATTCTGCGGTGTTTCGTGGAGCAGGAAAAATATGAAATATGTTTTGTGAAGGTATGAAAAAGCTTTGTAATGTCAGTCGGGTTTTGGCCTGGTAGCACCGGCCTCATCGCGGGCAACGCCCGCTCCCACAGGGTCCTGCGGCGTACGCGAAACTTGTGGGAGCGGACGTTGCCCGCGATGAGGCCCTCAAGGACTCAGAGAATCCCGATCTCCCGCGCCGTGCGGTCCACCGCCCGCCGGGTCTTCTCCACCAGTTCATCCAGGTCGCCACGGCTGGCCACCAGCGCCGGGGCCATGATCATCCGGCCCAGGGTCGAGCGAATGATCACGCCTTCCTCGAAACCTAGGGTGCGGCAGCGCCAGGCGATGTCGTTTTCATTGGCGAAGCGCTTGCGCGTGGCCTTGTCCTCGGCGAACTGCAAGGCCGCTACCAGCCCGGCGCCCTGGATGTCGCCCACCAGCGGATGGTCCTGGAAGTGCTCGCGCAGCAGTTGCTGCAGATAAGGGCCGGTGTCGCCCTTGACCTTCTCGACGATCTGCTCGTCACGCAGCGCCTTGAGGTTGGCGATGGCCACCGCCGCCGCCACTGGGTGACCGCCGTAGGTCAGGCCATGGGCGAACACCCCCCCCTCTTCCACCAGGGTCTCGGCAATCCGCTTCGACAACACCAGGCCCCCCATGGGCACGTAGCCGGAGGTCAGCCCCTTGGCGATGCTCAGGGTGTCCGGCTCGAAGCCGAAGTACTGGTGGGCGAACCATTCGCCGGTACGTCCGAAGCCGCCGATCACCTCGTCGGCGCACAGCAGCACCTCGTACTTGCGACAGATGCGCTGGATCTCGGCCCAGTAGCTGGCCGGCGGGAAGATCATGCCGCCGGCGCCCTGGAACGGCTCGGCGACGAAAGCGGCAACGTTCCCGGCGCCGAGTTCGAGGATTTTCGTCTCCAGCTCACGAGCAGCTTGCAGGCCGAAGGCATCTTCCGACATCTCGCCGCCGTGGGCGTAGAAGTACGGCTCGCCGATATGGGCAAAGTCCGGGAGCATGCCGCCCATCTCGTGCATGAAGCCCATGCCACCCAGCGCGGTGCTGCCCAGGGTCGAACCGTGGTAGCCGTTCCAGCGGCCGATCATGATGCGTTTCTGCGGCTTGCCTGCGACCTGCCAGTAGCGGCGTACGGTGCGGATCAGCAGCTCGTTGGCCTCCGAGCCGGAGTTGGTGTAGATGGCGTGGCTGTAGTGTTTGGGCAGCAGGCTGAAGAGCAGCTCGGACAGTTCGATCACCCGTGGGTGAGTGGTCTGGAAGAACAGGTTGTAATACGGCAGCTCTTCCAGCTGGCGGGTGGCGGCGGCGGCCAGGTCGGCGCGGCCGTAGCCCAGCGCGGTGCACCACAGGCCGGACATGCCGTCCAGGTAGCGCTTGCCCTCGGTGTCCCACAGGTTCAGGCCCTGGCCCTTCTCGATGACCAGTGCGCCCTTCTCGTTCAGTACCTTCTGGTCGAGGAAGGCATGAATATGGTGAGCAGCGTCGAGCTTCTGGTAGGCCTGGGTGGTCTTGTTGTTATTCATCGCGGTCATCGAGGATCTCCGGGCTGGCGGGATGGCGACCTACCGATTGGTAGGCTTGCTGCCACGCATTGTGCGCCAGCCGGCGGGACGGCGGAAACCAGTAAAAATATACTCGGGTGATAGGGGAAAGCTTTGCAGTGCCCCCCTTTTGAAAATGGTTCTTCGCGAAGAATCAATAAAATGCACGTTACGCATAAATAAAAATTTATTTATGCGTAACGTTATTAACAAAGCACCAACCGATATTTCACAAATCCCCCCTGCGCGCTTTACCGTGCTCGCCATCTTTCCCGTGTCGAAGCGTGCGTCATGTCCGAAACCACTACCCTGTTGAATCACCGCTACGGTCCCGACCACACCCCCTCCGTTGTCGACAACCCGATCATCGATCACCTACACCTATCAGGTGGACGAGCAACGGGAACCCGGGCTGATCGCCGAATACGCCGCCCTGGCCGCCAGCTTCAGCCGCGGCCAAGGCCAGAACAGCCTGGACTGGCGCGACCAGGTGATCGCCCGTCTCAAGGACGACGGTGCCCTGCACGGCCGCGAACGCATCGCCAGCACGCTCAACGGCCAGCTACTGGCCCTGCGCTAAGGCGGACAAACTGAACAGCCTCACCCATCCCGGGCAACTGCACGCACCACCGGTGTTCCAGCGCAAGGTACCGATGATCATCGGCTGCGCGCTGTTCATGGAGCTGCTCGACTCCACCGCCGTGCTCACCGCCCTGCCGCAACTGGCGGCAGACTTCGGCGAGCCCGGACTGCGCATGAACCTGGTGGTGACGATCTACCTGCTGGCCGTGGCGATGTTCATTCCCTTGAGTGGCTGGCTGGCCGAACGCCTGGGGCCACGCCGGGTGTTCATCGCCGCCATCGGCCTGTTCACCCTCGCCTCGCTGGCCTGCGCACTGTCCGCGCACCTGTGGCAACTGGTGCTGGCACGCTTCGGCCAGGGCATGGCGGGGGCGCTGATGGTACCGGTGGGACAGGTGATCCTGCTGCGCTGGTCAAGCAAGGACGACCTGCTCAAGGCCATGGCCTACCTGACCATGCCGGCACTGCTCGGCCCGGTGTTCGGGCCGCCGCTGGGCGGCCTGCTGGTGACCTGGCTGTCGTGGCACTGGATCTTCCTGCTCAACCTGCCCATCGGCCTGCTGGGAATTGCCATGGTGCTGCGCCATGTCCCGGACTATCCCGGACAACGCGGCCGGCCCTTGGACCTGCACGGCTTTCTCCTTGGCAGCCCGGCACTGGCCTGCCTGGTCCTGGCGTTCGAGAGCCTTGGGCACGGCTCGCTGAGCTGGCAGTGGTCGTGTCTGCTGCTGGGGGCCGGCGTGCTGTTCGCCTTGCTTTACCTGCGGCACGCGCGACGTACCAGCGCGCCGCTGCTGGACCTTTC
Organism: Pseudomonas sp. Con_6; assembly: GCF_059379395.1. Taxonomy (NCBI): domain Bacteria; kingdom Pseudomonadati; phylum Pseudomonadota; class Gammaproteobacteria; order Pseudomonadales; family Pseudomonadaceae; genus Pseudomonas; species Pseudomonas sp. Con_6. The sequence continues at coordinate 4,376,424 of NZ_CM182011.1, forward strand.
GCTGTTGCGCATCCGCGGTTTTGCCGTGGTGCTCTGCGGCGGCACGCTGTTTCGCCTGGGCAGTGCCGCGCTGCCGTTCCTGCTGGTGCTGCTGTTCCAGCTCGGCTACGGCATGAGCGCGCTGCAGGCAGGCTTGCTGACGTTCGCCAGCGGTGCGGGGGCCTTGCTGATCAAATTCATCTCCGTACCCCTGGCACGACGCTTCGGCTGCCGCGACCTGCTGGTCTGGAACAGCCTGCTGGGCGCCTTCTCCATCGCCGTGTGCGCGCTGTTCAGCGCCGACACCGCACCACTGGTGGTGATGACGCTACTGTTCATCGGCGGGCTGTCACGCTCGCTGCAGATGACTGCCGTAGGGGCGCTGACCTATGCCGACATTCCCGCCGAGCACTCAGCCAACGCCGCGACCCTGTCGGCCACCAGCGTGCAGCTCAGCCTGAGCCTGGCGGTGTGCCTGGCGGCGATGATCCTCGGCCTGGTCCAGGGCCTGCGCGGACACACGCAGCCCGAGGCCGGGGACATCCAGCTGACCTTGTTGCTGGTGAGCTCGATGTGTCTGGCGGCCGGTCTGGTGTTCAGACGCCTGGCGCGGGACTGAATGCCCTCACCGTTCCTCAAGGACATAGCCCACCCCGCGCAAGGTATGGATCAGGCGATTGTCGAAGGGATCGTCGATCTTGGCTCGCAGGCGCCGCACCGAGACTTCCACGACATTGGTGTCGCAGTCGAAATTCATGTCCCAGACCTGAGAAATGATCTGCGTCCGGCTCAAGACCACGCCGCTGTTGCGCATCAGGTAATGCAGCAGGGCGAACTCCTTGGTGGTCAGGTCGATGCGCCGGCCCGCGCGAAACGCCCGGTGACGGCCCTGGTCCAGTTCCAGATCGGCGACGCGGATGAGCTCCACCGCCTGGGCCTGGTCGCTGCGGCGCAGCAAGGCCCGGACCCTGGCCAGAAGCTCGGGAAACTGGAACGGCTTGCTCAGGTAGTCATCCGCCCCGCCCTCCAGTCCGCGCACCTTGTCGGCCAGGCGGCTGCGGGCAGTGAGCAGCATGATCCGCGCCAGGCAGTGGTCGCGGCGCAAGGCATCGAGTACCTGCCAGCCATCCAGTTGCGGCAGGTTCACGTCGAGGATGATCAGGTCGTAATCCTGCTGTCGGGCAGTGAACAAACCTTCCGCGCCGTTATGGATGCAATCGACGACGAAACCACTTTCAGACAGGCCCTGGCGAATATAGTCGGCAGTCTTTATTTCATCCTCGATGACCAGGATGCGCATATTCAACTATCTCTCTGGAACTTTTCAATAACCGCCGAATAATAGTCGAACAGCATCATCAATAGTCACAAATGACAGTTTTGTAATAGCCGCGCCATGATGACGACATATAAAAACGCCGAATAAAAAAGCGCCCGATAGCGGGCGCAAAGTGATCCACCTTCAACCAAAGGAGTTGTGGAGCCAAAGGTGAATAGGGGGCCTGTCGAAATGCCGCTTACAGTACCGACAGCGGGTATTCAACGATCAGGCGAAACTCGTCCAGGTCCGACTCGAAAGCCGTCGCGCGGGTATTGGCCTGGCGGATCCGGAACGACAGGTCCTTGGCCGCGCCGGTCTGCACCACGTACTTGACCTCGATATCACGCTCCCAGCGTTTCTGGTCGGTGAGCGGGTCGCCATTGGCGTCACGGCGCATGTACACGGCGTTGGCATTGGAATAGTCGGCGTCGGTGCCCTTGCCGTAGCGGGTCATGAACGACAGGCCGGGGATCCCGTAGCTGGCCATGTTCAGGTCGTAGCGCAGCATCCACGAGCGCTCCTTCGGCGAGTTGAAGTCGCTGTACTGGATGGAGTTGTCGAGGAAGATCGAGTCGGACTGGCGCAGGTAGTCGAAGTCGTCGTCGCCGTTGTTGCGCTGGTGAGTCAGGGCCAGGGTATGGGCGCCGAAACGCACGCCGAGCTTGCCGCTCCAGATGGTGTTGTCGAACTTGCCGAGCAGTTGCTTGCCTTCGTCAACAGCGCGGTAGGCGTTGAAGCCGGTAATCAGGTCGAGGTCGTCGGCCAGCGGGTAGGTGAAGCTGGCGCCGGCGTAGTACTGGTTCCAGGCGTCCTTCAGACGACTGCCGTAGAGGCTGACACTGAGGTGATCGGTGACCGCGTAGTCGCCGCCGCCATAGGCGACCCAGGGCGAATCCACCGCGCCGCCATAGAAGGTGACGAAGCCGTCACGCATGTTGCTGGACACCGGCTGGCTCATCGAGTGCAGGCGTCCGGCCTGCAGGGTCAAGCCTTCGAAGCTGGTGTTCTCCGCCGTCACACCGCGGAAGCTTTCCGGTAGCAGGCGCGAGTCCCCCGCCGCCACCACCGGCGTGGCCGGGAACACGTCGCCGACCCGCACTACGGTGTCAAGGAAGCGCACTTTTGCGGCGCCACCGAGCTTGGTGTATTCATCGCGGGCCTCGCCATCGCGGTTCACCGGCAGCACGTCGAAGGAACTGCGGCCGCCATTGCGACCGCCACCGGTATCGAGTTTCAGGCCGATCATGGCGAAGGCGTCGACGCCAAAACCGACGGTGCCTTGGGTGAAGCCCGAGGAGAACTTGCCGATGATGCCGTGGGCCCAGGCTTCGGAATAGCCGTTGTCACCGACCTTGCCGTAGGTCGGTGCGGGACCGTCGCGATTGTCACGGTTGAAATAGAAGTTGCGGTTCAGCACGGTCAGGTTGCTGCCCTCGATGAAACCTTCGGCCTTTTCTTCGGCATTGGCGGCGTAACTTGCGGACAACGCGCAAAGTGCCACCAGATAACGTGGAAACGTATGACTCATGCAATGCTCCTTCGGGGTACGGCAGTTTTTATTATGAAGTGCCCGGCAAGCGATATAGGAAGATTGTTCTGGCTGCGGGGCGCCTGATGAAAGCGCCGCAGCGATAGTTGCAAAACGTGGATAACGACAGGGTGATGGAATAATTACAATTTCGTCAGGCTGTTGTTATCTGCAACTTTCGGGGGATTACAGAATTGTAATTTTGCCGCCACCGCACTGATAGCTGCCTCTAATTAGAGTGCCACGACTCTTTCCATCAGGGCCTGGCGGCACGTTCGGCGTTCTCGTCAGGCCTGGCGCCCATGAGGATCCGTCCGTGCCCCGACTCCCCGCCCTTCCCTCATTTCCGCGAAGCATCGCCGCGCTCTGCGTGGTGCTGGCATCGCCGCTGACCCTGGCCGACAGCCTCAGCCTGCCCCAGGCCATCGCCACGGCCATGGAGCGCAACCCGGACATGGCCGCCGCCCGCCAGGAAATCGGTATCGCCGACGGTGTCCGGCGCCAGGCCGGGCTGATCCCCAACCCGGAGCTGTCCTGGGAGGTCGAGGACACCCGACGCGACACCAGCACCACCACGGTGACCCTCAGTCAGCCGCTGGAACTGGGCGGCAAGCGCGGCGCGCGGATCGAGGTGGCCCAGGTGGGGCAAAACCTGGCGCAGATGACCCTGGAACAGCAGGTCAACAGCCTGCGCGCCGATGTGGTCCAGGCGTTCTATAGCGCCCTGCGCGCGCAGACCGGCGTGGAACTGGCCCGGCAGTCGCTCGACCTCACCGAGCGTGGCCTGCAGGTGGTCGAAGGCCGCGTGCGGGCAGGTACCTCGTCACCGGTGGAGGCCACACGGGCCCAGGTGCAACTGGCCGAAGCGCGCCTGCAACTGAGCCGGGCGCAGAGCGAAAAGAGCAACGCCTACCGGCAGTTGGCCCAGGTCACCGGCAGCACCGTCGATACCGTCGACCGACTCGACGCACCCTCGCTGTCCCCCGGCCTGCCGCCTGCCGACGACCTGCTGCTGAGCCGCCTGGAACAGACCGCGGAGCTGCGCCAGGCCATGGCCCGCATCGACCAGAACGATGCCGCACTGGGTTCGGAAAAGGCCCAGCGCATTCCCAATCTCACCGTCAGCGTCGGCAGTCAGTACGACCGCCTCGAACGCGAACGGGTCAATGTGGTCGGCCTGTCCCTGCCCCTGCCGCTGTTCGATCGCAACCAGGGCAATGTCCTCTCTGCCGCACGCCGCGCCGATCAGGCCCGCGATCTGCGCAACGCCACGGAACTGCGCCTGCGCAGTGAAACCCGCACCGCGCTCAACCAGTGGAGCACGGCCATGCAGGAGGTGTCGTCCTACGACAGCACCATCCTGCCCGCCGCCCGGCAAGCCGTGGACACCGCGACCCGCGGTTTCGAGCGCGGCAAGTTCGGATTCATCGAAGTACTCGACGCCCAGCGCACGCTGATCGCCGCCCGCGAGCAATACCTCGCCTCGCTGGCCACTGCCAGCGACGCACGGGCCCGCGTGGAGCGGGTCTTCGGCGACCTCGACGCCCTCACTGTCACCCCTTGAACCCGACCGACCGTCGCTCTGGAGCAACAATGGACAACACACGCAAGATCGCCCTCGCGGTAGCCGCGCTGGCGGCCCTCGGCTTTGCCGGTGCGGCCTGGAATGGCAGCGATGCCGGCCATGGCGCTGACGATGGCCATGGCCATGAAAAGACCGCGAGCACCCCGGCCAAGGATGAACATGGCGACGAAGGCCATGGCGAAGAAGGCCACGCTGATGAAGAAGGCGGCCACGATGAAGAGGGCAAGCTGACACTGAACGAGCAGCAGATCAGCAGCGCCGGCATCGAGTTGCAGGCCGCCGCCCCACGCGAACTGGGCAGCGTGGTCAGCTTCCCTGGCGAAATCCGCTTCGACGAAGACCGCACCGCCCATGTCGTGCCACGGGTTCCGGGAGTGGTCGAAAGCGTCCACGCCAACCTCGGCGAAACGGTGAAAAAGGGCCAGTTGCTGGCGGTGATCGCCAGTCAGCAGATCTCTGACCTGCGCAGCGAGCAGCAGGCCGCCCAGCGCCGGGTCGAACTGGCGCGGGTGACCTTCGAGCGGGAAAAACAACTGTGGCAGGAAAAGATCTCCGCCGAGCAGGATTACCTGGTGGCCCGCCAGGCGCTGCAGGAGGCAGAGATCGGCCTGGGCAACGCCCGGCAGAAGGTCGCTGCCCTCGGCGCCTCGGTCACGGCGGCCGGCGGCAACCGCTACGAACTGCGCGCACCGTTCGACGCGGTAGTGGTGGAAAAGCACCTGGCCCTTGGCGAGGTGGTCAGCGAAGCCAGCAACGCCTTCACCCTCTCCGACCTGTCGCGGGTCTGGGCCACCTTCGCCGTGCCGCCGCGGGACCTGGACAAGGTCGCCAGCGGGCGCCCGGTGCGGGTTTCCTCACCCGACCTGAACAGTGAAGTGGACGGCACCATCGGCTACGTCGGCAGCCTGCTGGGCGAGCAGAACCGCGCGGCCACCGTCCGCGTCACCCTGACCAACCCCGACGGCGCGTGGCGCCCGGGCCTGTTCGTCAGCGTCGCGGTCACCACCCGCACCGCCCCGGCTGCGGTCACCGTGCCCTTCGAGGCAGTGCAGACCGTGGAAGAGCGGCCCTCGGTATTCGTGCGCAGCGCCGACGGCTTCGACACCCGCCCGGTGACCCTGGGCCGGCGCGACGGCGACCATGTGGAGATCCTCGACGGCCTCGCTGTGGGCGACCAGGTCGCCACCCGCGGTAGCTTCACCCTCAAGTCCGAGCTGGGCAAGGCCTCCGCCGAGCACAGCCATTGATGCGTTTGCACAGGATGACTTCGCATGTTTGAACGTCTGATTCGCTTCGCCATCGAACAGCGCATCGTGGTGATGATCGCCGTGCTGCTGATGGCCGGCATCGGCATCTACAGCTACCAGAAGCTGCCGATCGACGCGGTGCCGGACATCACCAACGTCCAGGTACAGATCAACGCCGCCGCCCCCGGTTACTCGCCGCTGGAAACCGAGCAGCGCATCACCTTCCCGGTGGAAACCGCCATGGCCGGCCTGCCCGGCCTGCAGCAGACCCGCTCGCTGTCGCGCTCGGGGCTGTCCCAGGTCACGGTGATCTTCGCCGATGGCACCGACATCTTCTTCGCCCGCCAACAGGTCAACGAGCGCCTGCAGGTGGCCAAGGAACAACTGCCCGAAGGGGTCGAGGCGGTGATGGGACCGGTGTCCACCGGGCTCGGCGAGATTTTCCTCTGGACCGTCGAGACCGAGGACGGTGCGCGCAAGCCCGACGGCACGCCGTACACGCCCACCGACCTGCGCGAGATCCAGGACTGGATCATCAAGCCGCAACTGCGCAACGTGCCGGGGGTGGCCGAGATCAACACCATCGGCGGGCATGCCAAGCAGTACCAGATCGCCCCCGATCCCAAGCGCCTGGCCGCTTACAAGCTGACCCTCAACGACCTGGTCGCCGCGCTGCAGAGCAACAACGCCAACGTCGGCGCCGGCTTCATCGAACGCAGCGGCGAGCAGTTGCTGATCCGGGCGCCGGGCCAGGTCGGCAGCGTCGAGGACATCGCCAACATCGTCATCTCGAGCGTCGACGGCACGCCGATCCGGGTGAGCAATGTCGCCGAGGTCGGTATCGGCCAGGAACTGCGCTCCGGCGCGGCCACCGAGAATGGCCGGGAAGTGGTGCTGGGCACCGTGTTCATGCTGATCGGCGAAAACAGCCGCAGCGTTTCGCAAGCGGTGGCGGCCAAGCTGGAAGAGATCAACCGCACCCTGCCCGAAGGCGTGGTCGCGGTCACCGTGTACGACCGTACTCACCTGGTGGAAAAGGCCATCGCCACAGTGAAGAAGAATCTGGTCGAGGGCGCGATCCTGGTGATCGCCATCCTCTTCCTGTTCCTCGGCAATATCCGCGCCGCGCTGATCACCGCCATGGTCATCCCGCTGTCGATGCTGTTTACCTTCACCGGTATGTTCAACAACAAGGTCAGCGCCAACCTGATGAGCCTCGGGGCCCTGGACTTCGGCATCATCGTCGACGGCGCGGTGGTGATCGTCGAGAACGCCATCCGCCGCCTGGCCCATGCCCAGCACAAGCACGGGCGCATGCTGACCCGCGTCGAACGCTTCCAGGAAGTCTTCGCCGCCGCCCGCGAAGCACGTCGACCGCTGATCTTCGGCCAGTTGATCATCATGGTGGTGTACCTGCCGATCTTCGCCCTCACCGGGGTCGAGGGAAAGATGTTCCACCCCATGGCCTTCACCGTGGTCATCGCCCTGCTCGGCGCCATGCTGCTGTCGGTGACCTTCGTCCCGGCGGCCATCGCCATGTTCGTCACCGGCAAGGTCAAGGAAGAGGAAGGCGTGGTCATGCGCAGGGCGCGCCTGGGCTATGCCCCGGTGCTGCGCTGGGTGCTGGAGAACCGTAACGTGGCGTTCGCCGCCGCCGTGACTGCCGTGGTATTGAGCGGTGCGCTGGCCAGTCGCATGGGCAGCGAGTTCATCCCCAGCCTCAGCGAAGGCGACCTGGCCCTGCAGGCCCTGCGCGTGCCTGGCACCAGCCTGAGCCAGTCGGTGGACATGCAGCAACGCCTGGAGAAAGCGGTGATGGCGCAGGTACCGGAAGTGCAACGGGTGTTCGCCCGCACCGGCACCGCGGAAATCGCTGCCGACCCTATGCCACCGAACATCTCCGATGCCTACGTGATGCTCAAGCCCAAGGAACAGTGGAGCGACCCCGGCAAGTCCCGCGAAGCGATCATCGCCGCGGTGCAGCAGGCTGCGGCCAGCGTGCCGGGGAGCAACTACGAGCTGTCGCAGCCGATCCAGTTGCGCTTCAACGAGCTGATTTCCGGGGTGCGCAGCGATGTTGCGGTCAAGGTGTTCGGCGATGACATGGACACCCTCAACCGCACTGCCGCGAAGATCGCCACGGCACTGCAAGGCGTGCAGGGTGCCTCGGAAGTGAAGGTGGAACAGACCACCGGGCTGCCGGTGCTGACCATCAATATCGACCGGGAGAAAGCCGCACGCTACGGCCTGAACATCGGCGAAGTGCAAGACGCCGTGGCCATCGCCGTGGGCGGACGCCAGGCCGGCATCCTGTACGAGGGCGATCGTCGCTTCGACATGGTGGTGCGCCTGTCCGAAACCCTGCGTACCGACGTGGCCGGCCTCTCCGAGCTGCTGATCCCGGTGCCTGCCAATGCCGCGCTGGGTGCCGAGCGCATCGGCTTCATCCCGCTGTCCCAGGTGGCCAGCCTCGACCTGCAACTGGGCCCGAACCAGATCAGCCGCGAGAACGGCAAGCGCCTGGTGGTGGTCAGCGCCAACGTGCGCGGTCGCGATCTTGGCTCGTTCGTGGAGGAAGCCAGCACCACGCTGGAGCGCGACGTGCAAGTGCCGGCGGGCTACTGGACCACCTGGGGCGGCCAGTTCGAGCAGTTGCAATCGGCGGCCAAACGCCTGCAAGTGGTGGTGCCGGTGGCGCTGCTGCTGGTGATGACGCTGTTGTTCCTGATGTTCAACAACCTCAAGGACGGCCTGCTGGTGTTTACCGGAATTCCCTTCGCCCTGACCGGTGGCGTGCTGGCCTTGTGGCTGCGGGACATTCCGCTGTCGATCTCGGCCGGAGTGGGCTTTATCGCCCTGTCGGGGGTGGCGGTGCTCAACGGGTTGGTGATGATTTCCTTCATCCGCAACCTGCGTGAGGAAGGTGCCAGTTTGTCCAGCGCGGTGACCGAGGGTGCGCTCACCCGCCTGCGCCCAGTGCTGATGACGGCGCTGGTGGCGTCCCTGGGCTTCATTCCCATGGCGCTGGCGACTGGCACCGGGGCCGAGGTGCAGCGGCCATTGGCGACGGTGGTGATCGGCGGGATTCTCTCGTCCACGGCGCTGACCTTGCTGGTTCTGCCGGCGTTGTACCAGTGGGCGCATCGCAAGGATGAAGAGGTGTCGGAACCGGTCTGACCGGCGACGACGGAGAAACGAAACCCGCGCTGCAAGGCGCGGGTTTTCTTTGATTCCTTACGGAATGTCGGGGTTACAGGCGGGATCATCGGCATCGGCATCGGCATCGGCATCGGCATCGGCATCGGCATCGGCATCGGCATCGCGAGCTTATCCAGTGCGGGCGGTGACGCCACCGGCCCCTTCCGCCTTTACGGCGGGTCCATTTTGTTGCGGCAAAATGGACGAAAACCGCTCGCTCCCACAGCCGGCCCTACGCTTCGCTTCGGGTCCCCTCCTTCCGGCGCCTTGCGCGGGCCCGCGGCCTACGACTTGCTCCGCAAGTCTTCACCTCGCGCTTCGGCTTCGCCGAAGGGTGCTACGCACCTGCCCCCGCAAGACACCTCCACTCGGCCGGCTGAGGTCGCAATTTGCGGCGCCTGAACCTTCGCGCACGAAGAGCAAAAGCAAAAGCAAGAGTGCGGCGTCTTGTTGTGTTGGGTTACCGATGCCGATGTTGTTTTCGAAGATGGGTCGTCGTGTCGCCGCCCGTAACTCGCGACGTCAGGCGCCGGAGGGAGGGGACCCGGAGCGCAGCGCAGGGCCGGATGCAGGAGCAAGCGGTTTTCGTCCATTTTTGCCAAGACAAAATGGACCCGCCGTAGAGGCGGAAGGGGCCGGTGGCGTCACCGCCCGTAATGGATAAGCTCGCGATACCGATACCGATACTGCCACTAAACCCCAGGCTTCCCGGAACTCCGTGAAGAACCTTTTCCTTTGCTTGCACCACTGCGTGTGGCTTGCAGAATTGTAAGTCTGCCGTCACGCCTGCGTTGGGCGGCACTGGTTAAGGTGGCCTTCAAACCCATTGAAGGAAAGCCACTTCATGAAGAAGTCACTCGCTGCTACCGCCCTCGCCCTCTTCTCCAGTCTGACGCTGGCCAACACCCCGGATCTTCGCGAAAAGAAGTTGTTCGAGGAACACCAGAGCGCTGTGGCCGCCTATGCCGAGCGCAACGGCAAGCCAATGCCCGAGATCGAGGACTTTCGCTATGGGATGAAGATCGATGTGGCCCGGTATGTCCGCCAGTCCAGGGACCCTCGCAATTGCGAGATCTACCCACGTCTCATGACCTACGAGGACTCGGCCGGCACCTTGCGTACCGTGCGCTATCGGGTGCATGCGCAGTGCACCAACAACAACTGAGCGGCACGAAAACCGGGGCCGCTTTGCAGCCCCGGTTTTTTCTTGGTTGCAGCAGTTGAACCCGCGAAACGACGGCCTTGCCGCTGTCACCTGGCGCGTTGGCAAGGACAAGGCGCTCGGCGCCCGGGAAGTGTTCTACCGCTTCGACAGCATCAAGGTTGAAGACAGACAAAATCAAACGTCCATCAAATCAGCATCCACAAAAAAGCCAGGCACTCGCCTGGCTTCACAAACATCAAAACCATTAACCATCGGTTTTATCAGTGGACTTTTCCTTCTCCGCCACTTGCTCTTTCCGCTGATTGGACTGGTCATTCCACAAACGGTCCTGTTCGGCCTGGAAATTTGCCTGGAACTGCTGGATGCGTTCCATGCCATCCGCCGCCTGGGCCGTACCGACAACACTGGAAAGCACAACCGCAACTGCCATGACTCGCACGATATTCATCTGTCACCTCGACTGTCTCAGGGCCAGGGAAAGTTGGCCCTTGTTGAGTCTCAGTTTAAGAAGCCGTGGCTAACGCCAAGGTGAGGCGCAAATGACAATATCGACATCTTCACAACGCCTCACTGTCCGGGAAGCGCAGGTGGAACCAGGTGAAGTCATCGCCGGTGGCCTCGACCACCGCCGATCCGCAATGCTGACGTGCAGGTTGTCGTGGCCTAGCACCGGGTCAACCAGGTGATGAGTTCCAGCATCGATGCCGGCTGCGCTGTCGATCGCGGCAAGGTTATGAGCCAGGCCGGCCATTTTCACGTCGAGGTCTTCACGGGCACTGTTTTCCAGGGCCTGTCCCAGCATCCGGTAGCCCAGGCAAGCGAACAGAAACAGGAGCATCGCGCTCAGCAGCCCCACCTTGAGTCCCAGCTTCGCCGCCAGGCTGACTGACTTCATACACGCTCTCCGACAATGACCCGCGACACCGCGGGCGCGGATCCTAGCGTGCGGCGACGGCCGGCCCGGGACTCCTGCAAACGTGTAATCCGGCCGTCATGTGGCTGCCAGACGCAGGCGTCAGTAGCGCCGCGTACTCATCAGCTCGTCCAGTACCCGGTTCGGCACGCGGAACGGGATCGCCGCATGGTCCTCCCCCGCCTCGATCTGGAAGTCGCTGCGCAGTCCGTACTGCGACAGGTTCTCCAGACGCAGTTGCAGCGAACGCACGTCCTGGATCTCCTGGGGCATCTCCCGGTCGCCTGCGATCAGGCTCAGGCTACGGTGGATCAGGTCCAGCTTCCCGGCATGGGCTTTGGCCGTGAAGGCCTTTTCGTGGGCCAGCAGGTAGCGGTCCTGCCACCACAGGCTCGGACTGATCGCCACGTAGTGCTGGAACAGTTGCGGCCGGGTGAACAGGGTGTAGATGCCAAACATTCCGCCGAACGAATGCCCGACCAGGCTGCGCTGGTCCTGGTCGACCTTGAAGCGCTGGTTGACCCTGGGCATCAGGCGTTTTTCGATGAAGTCGAGGAACACGTCCTGCCCGCCCTGGGGCGGGTCGTTGCGCTCGGCCGGGGCCGGCGGCGACAGGTCGTAGGCGCGGCGGACGAAGTCCAGCGGCGTGTCGCTCGGATAGCCAATGCCCACCAGGATCGCCCCGCGCAGGCGGTCCTGGGCACGCTTGGCGGCATGGAACGCCGGGAAATAGGCGTTGCCGTCCAGCAGGTAGATCACCGGGTAGCCGCCGGTCCAGGGCACATCGCCCTCCGGCAGGCTGACCATGATCCGGTATTCACGACCTTCGTCGCTCTTCATCGTCCATTGCTCGGTGCCGTCCAGGGTCACCGGATCGGCCTGGGCCGCCGTGCTGAACAGCAGGATGCCGAGGGCTTTCATCAGGTTACGCAGCATGCTTCGCCCTCCCCTTACCAGCGATAGCTGAGACTGGTGACCACGCTGCGCGCTTCGCCGCGGTAGCAGTAGCCGTCCTGGCAATTGATGAAGCGCTTGTCGAACAGGTTGCGGGCGTTGAGTGCCAGGCGCACGCCGTCCAGGCCACCGCCGAAGTCGTAGTGCACACCGGCATCGACCAGGGTGTAGCCCTCGTTCTTCACTTCGTTGGCCGGGTCGCCGTAGGTGCTGCCGGTGTAGCGCGCGCCGCCGGACACACCGACGCCGAACGGCAGCTTGTAGTCCAGCCACAGTGCAGCCAGGTGGCGCGGCACGTTCTTCGGTTGCTTGCCCTGGTCGCCATTGTTGCCCTTGGTCACTTCGGCATCGTTGAAGGCGTAGCTGGCGGTCAGACGCAGGTTGTCACTGACGTCCGACACTGCTTCCAGCTCGAGCCCGCGGGACACCTGCTCGCCGGTCTGCACGTTGTTCAGCGGATTGACCAGGTCGCGGGTCTGCACGTTGCTCTGGGTCAGGTGGTACAGCGAGCCGGTCAGCAAGGTGCGGCTGCCCGGTGGCTGGTATTTCAAGCCGACCTCGAACTGCTCGCCCTCGGTGGGCTTGTACGGCTGGCCGCTGGTGTTCACGCCGCTGACCGGGAGGAACGAGGTGGCGTAGCTGGCATAGGGCGCCAGGCCGTTGTCGAACAGGTAAAGCACACCCAGCTGGCCAGTGGTGGCGGAATCGCGGGTGGTGCTGTTGATGTCGGTGAGATTGTCGTCACGCCGCACATGCACCCAGTCGCGACGCAGGCCGGCGGACAGGCGCCAGTTGTCCAGCTCGATCTGGTCCTGGACGTAGGCCCCCATGCGGTGCTCCAGGCCGTCCTGATCGGCCAGGGCCGCGGTCGGCTTGACCACCGGCTGGTGGTAGTCCGGTGCCCAGCGGTCGATGCTCGGCGCCGCACCCCAGGCGTACAGCAGCGAGGTGTCGAGCCAGGCGTAGTCGACGCCGCTGACTACGGTGTGGTGCAGGTTGCCGGTGGAGAAGCGGCTGACCAGGCGGGTGTCGGTGGACAGCGAGCTCATGTCCTCGTACAGGCCGACGGCGTAGCGCTCGAGAATATGCCCGTCGACCAGCCCGGTGGGTTGCAGATACTGGTTGGTGGTGCTGACCTGCCCGTAACGCAGGTTCTGCTGGACGCTGAAGGTCTCGTTGAAGCGGTGCTCGAACTCGTAGCCGAAGGTCCATTGCCGCTGGTGCAGCTTGTCGTAGTACTCGTCGCCCTGCCAGAAGTCGGTCAGGTGGTCGCCTTCCTGGAGCATCATCGGCGACGCTGCGGTCTGCCGCTCCTGGTACTGGGCCAGCAGGGTCAGGCTGGTGTCCGGGTCGATCTGCCAGCTCAGCGACGGCGCCAACAGGCGCGACTGGTTGTCCATCTGGTCGACCGAATAGCCGGAGTCGCGGTACAGGCCGACGGTGCGCAGCAGCACGTCGCCGGCCTCGTCCAGCTTGCCGCCGACATCGAACTGGCCCTGCTCGTGGCCATAGCTGCCGGCCTGCACCTGCATTTCGTTCTTAGCCAGCAGGCTCGGGCGCTTGCTGACCCGGTTGACCATGCCGCCAGGGCTGATCTGACCGTACAGCACCGAGGCCGGGCCCTTCAGCACCTCGATGCGCTCCAGGGCGTAGGCCTCGGTGGAATACAGCGACAGCCAGCCGCTGCCGGGCTGGCGCAGGCCGTCTAGGAAGTCGGCGGCGATGGTGGTCTCGAAGCCGCGCACCTGGATGTTGTCGAAGCGCGGGTCCAGGCCCGAGCTGCCGACCCGCACCCCGGCGCTGTAGGCCACGGCATCCTCGACCTTGTTGACCTTGCGGTCGTTGATCTGCTCGGCGGTGACCACGCTGACGCTCTGTGCGGTTTCCAGCAGCGGCTTGTCGCTCTTGGTGGCGCTGCTGGCATTGCTGGCGAAATAGCCGTCCACCGGGGCGAAGGCGCTCTGCAGCGCGGTGCTGTCGATGCTGGTGGGTTCCAGTTGCAGGCCGGCGCCACTGTCGCGCAGGACGACGAAACCAGAGTCGGTCTTGTGCGCCATCAGGCCGCTGCCCTTGAGCAGTTTCGCCAGGCCGTCTTCCAGCGAGCCGCCGGCATTCAGGCCATTGGTGTTCAGGCCGCGGACGTCGTCAGGGGCAAAGGACAGGGTGATCCCGGAACGCTCGGCGAAACTGCTCAGGGCCTGGGCCAGGGAACCCGCCGACACCGCCGGGGCGACCTGTGCCGGCGTGTCGGCGAACGCCGGCAAGGCGCCGAGGGCCAGCGCCAGGCACACGGCGCGGGTCAGGGAACGGGGCTGGAAGGGAAACGGCTGGGGTCTGGCAGCGTGCATGACAACGTCCAATGAGGGAGAGATATCCCCTAACCGGACGAGTCCCTGAAGTCCGACAAAAAATTTTCCCGGTGTCTATGCCGGGACCAGGCGCACCCACCAGCGCGTGCGTTCGACCACCCTGACCGGCAGCAGGTGGGTGAGGTTATCCAGCAGCGAGGCCGGCTCGTCGAGGCGGAATACGCCGGACAGGCGCAGGTCGGCGATACGCTGGTCGCAGCCCAGCCAGCCGTGGCGATAGCGTCCGGCCTCGGCGAGGAATTCGCCCAGGCGGATATCGTTGACCACCAGCAGGCCTCGGCTCCAGGCGAACGGATCGAGGGGACTCCTGCCCAGCAGGGTCATGCCCACTGCCGACACGCCCAGGCCCTCGCCCGCCTGCAAGCGGCGCTGGCCGACCGGCGAAGTGACCAGCACCTCGCCGCGGTCGACACGGATCTCGCTGACGCCGTCGCGCTCGCGCAGCGACACCCGTGCATCGAGGCCGCTGCATTCGGCGTAGCGACAGCGCGCGTGCCAGCGCGGGCCGTCCACCAGCACTTCGCCTGCACGCAGCAGCAGTTCGCCGCCCTGCACGTCCACGGCGCTGTCGCCGTTGAGCAGCACCTGGGTGCCGTTGCCCAGGCTGACGGTGCGGCGCTCGCCGAGGGCGGTGACATAACCGGCGTGCCAGGCCGACGGCACGCTCACGGCGGTCAAGGCGCCGCCGCCGACAATCAGGCCGAGCATCTTCAGGGTACGGCGGCGGCTCAGGTCGGCGGATGCGCGCTTGAGCAGCGGGATGGCCTGTTCGGCGTTGGGCAACTGGCTGGCCTGGAACATCCCGGCCATCTGCTGCAGGCGTTGCCAGGCCAGTTGATGGCGGGGATCGCGGCGCAGCCAGTCATGAAAGGGTTCTTGCAACTGCGGATTGCCGCGCAGGCGCATCTGCCACTCGATGGCGCTGCGCACGATGCTTTCCGGGACGCGCTCGCGGGTCGCGCTCATGCCGGGTCCTCGAAGCACAGGCGGTAGCAGTGCAGCAGCGCGTTGGCCACGTGGCGTTCCACGGTGCGGCTGGACACCCCCAGTTGCGCGGCCACCTGAGCGTGGGTCAGGCCGCCCAGCTGGTACAGCAGGAAGGCTTCGCGTACCGCAGGCTTGAGGCCTTCGAGCATCTGCGCGATGCGTTCCAGGCATTGCAGGGCTTCGTGACGGATTTCCGGTGAGGGGTGACTGGCTTCCGGGAGGTGCGCCAGAGCTTCGAGGTAGGCCCGCTCCAGGGCGTCGCGGCGCCAGTGATCGATCACCAG
This sequence comes from Pseudomonas sp. Con_6, assembly GCF_059379395.1. Taxonomy (NCBI): domain Bacteria; kingdom Pseudomonadati; phylum Pseudomonadota; class Gammaproteobacteria; order Pseudomonadales; family Pseudomonadaceae; genus Pseudomonas; species Pseudomonas sp. Con_6. The sequence continues at coordinate 4,391,954 of NZ_CM182011.1, forward strand.
GCCGCGGGCGATACGGGCAAGCAAGGCCCGCGGGGCGCTGGCGGTGACCGGCTGGTTGCGCACCAGCAGGCGCACGAAGGTGTCCTGGGCCAGGTCGGCGGCCTGCTGCGAACAGCCCACCGAGCGCCGCAGCCAGCCGTTCAGCCAGCCGTGATGGGTGCCGTAGAGCACGTCGAAAGGAACGATGGAATCCGCTGGTTGTAGCGACATGACACTCCCCGGAGCCGGAAAAGGCGGGTTACGGGGCGGCACATTAATAGCGAATCATTCTTATTTCAATATGCGACTGACCAGACGTTACTCTCAGGACGGGCGCGGACCCTGTGGGAGCGGGTTTACCCGCGATTGCGTCGGCAAATTCACTACCGTCATCGCGGGTAAACCCGCCAACACAAGGTTCTACGCTCGGCTTCGAGATCAGGGACCATCCCGGTACCCCAGGTTCCACGACGCCCGCAACGCCGCCTTCTTCAGCGCATGCACCTGCGCCGGGTCCACCTCGCGGGCAATGTTCTGCACCGTCGCCACCAGCGCCACCGCACCAATGAATTCGGCATTGATGCCCAAAATCGGTGCAGCAATCGCCGAAATGCCCAGTGTTTCTTCCTCGATCGCAGCGGCCCAGCCTTGCTCGCGCACCGCGCTGACCTGCTGCCTGAGCACCTGTCGATCGGTCACGCTGTTCACCGTCACCGCCGGCAATTCCCCCAGCTGGTCGACACCCAACTGCCGGGCAAAGGCCAGCGCCACCTTGCCCTGGGCATTGCAGTGCAGCTGCAATTCAGTGCCGGTGCGCACGCCGATTTCCAGGGCCGACTTGCCCAGCAGTGTATCCACCACCACCAGCCGCTTGCCCTGCAGCACCGAGAGCACCACCGAAAGGCCCAGCTCGTCCCGCAAGTCACGCAGGGCATCTGCCGAAGCACTGAGCAGGTCGATACCCCCCGCCGCCGCATGGCCCAGCACATAGGCCTGTACACCCAGGCGATAGCGCGAGGTCTGCGGGTTCTGGCTCAGGTAGCCGCGCTCCACCAGGGTCTTCAGATGGCGAAACACCGAGCCCTTGGTGGTGCCCAGTTGTACTGCCAGCTCGCTGACGCCGATTTCTTCCGACGCCCCCGCCACCCGCTCCAGAACATCCAGCGCCAGTTGAACCGAGCGCACACCGCCCGTTGCTGTTTCACCGCTCATGTCGACGATCCTTCAATTTTTGGCACCGCGTTCGCATAGGCGAAACGCAACGATGACGCGACTATCACCCATCTTTGTGAAATCTGGCAACCCCCGGTACGAGGCCAGGTGGACGAGCGATAACCAAGCAAATGGCGCAAGCCCATGATTTACCTGGCTTTGCTTGGGGAAGCTATTGAATAGACGGTCACCTTGTTCGCTCAGCGAAAAATAATTCTTCCAGTAGAAACACAAAGCATTTGACGACATCCCGAATTGATCGTAAAAATGAAACCACGTACCGCATACGCATACAAAAATCGCAATGAGGATCAAGTCATGACAGCTCGTGGTTCGGCGCTGGCCCAACGGGATATCGCGCACCATCTCCACCCCCAGACCAACCTGCGCCTGCACGAAGAGGTCGGCCCGCTGCTGATGGAACGTGGCGAGGGCATCTATGTGTTCGACGAACAGGGCCAGCGCTACATCGAGGGCATGTCCGGCCTGTGGTGCGCGACGCTGGGCTTCAGCCAGCCGCGCCTGGCCGAGGCGGCCTACACCCAGTTGCTCAAGCTGCCGTACCAGCAGACCTTCGCCCACCGCAGCCACGGCCCGGCGGCCGACCTGGCGGCGATGCTGGTCGAGCACGCCCCCGCCGGCCTGACCAAGGCGGTGTTCCAGAGCTCCGGCTCGGAAGCAGTGGACACCGCGATCAAGTTCGTCCGCTACTACCACACCGCCATCGGCAAGCCCGGCAAGACCCGCCTGATCGCCCGCCAACGCAGCTACCACGGCACCACCCTGGCCGCCGCCAGCCTCACCGGCCTGCCCAACATGCATAAAGGCTGGGGCGAGCCGCTGGCCGACGTGATCCATGTGCGCTGCCCGCACCTCTATCGCCAGGGCCTGCCGGGCGAGAGCGAGGAAGCCTTCGCCACGCGCCTGGCCGAGGAGCTCGAGCAGGCGATTCTCGACGCCGGCCCGCAGACCATCGGCGCCTTCTTCGCCGAACCGGTGATGGGCACCGGCGGGGTGATCCTGCCGCCGGCCGGGTACTTCGCCAAGGTCCAGGCGGTGCTGCGCAAGTACGAGATCCTGATGATCGCTGACGAGGTCATCTGCGGTTTCGGCCGGACCGGTCACTACTGGGGCTGCGAGGCCATGGGCATCGAGCCGGACATGCTGACCTGCGCCAAGGGCCTGTCCGCCGCCTTCCAGCCGATTTCCGCGCTGCTGCTCAGCGATCGCATCTACCAGGTCATCGCCGACCAGAGCCAGGCCCTCGGCGGCCTCGGCCACGGCTACACCTACGGCGGGCACCCGGTGGCGGCTGCCGTGGCCCTGGAAACCCTGAAGATCTACGACGAACTGGATATCGTCGGGCAGGTCCGCGAGGTCGCGCCGGCGTTCCAGGCCGGGATCCGCGCATTGGCCGACCACCCGCTGGTGGGCGAGGCCCGCGGCATCGGCCTGATGGCGGCGCTGGAATTCGTCGCCGACAAGGACAGCCGCACGCCCTTCCCCGCCGAGCTGAAGATCGCCCAGCAGGTCAGCAACGCCCTGCAGCGCAACGGCATCCTCCTGCGCGCCCTCGGCGACACCCTGGTGATGGCGCCGCCGCTGATCGTCGATGCCGAGCAGATCCAGACTATCCTCAAGGCGCTGACCCAGGCCCTGGACGATGTGCTGGCAGGTATCCGGCCATGATCGCCCGTGACCTTCGCCCCCAACCCAAGGCTGCCATGACCGAAGCGCCCGATAGTCCCGACCCGCTCGCCGATGCCCCGGTCCTGGTGCGTTTCGACCAGGTCTGCAAGACCTACGACGAACGCTCCTGGGTGGTCGACAACCTGCACCTGGACATCCGCCAGGGCGAGTTCCTGTCCCTGCTCGGCCCCAGCGGCTCGGGCAAGACCACCACGCTGATGATGCTGGCCGGCTTCGATGCCCCCGACCGCGGCCAGATCCTCATGGACGGCGCCGACATCAGCCGCCTGCCAGCATACAAGCGCGACATGGGCGTGGTGTTCCAGAGCTACGCGCTGTTCCCGCACATGAGCGTGGCGCAGAACGTCGCCTTCCCCCTCAACCTGCGCAAGGTGCCGGCTGCCGAGAGCCGCGAGCGGGTGCGCGAGGCCCTGGCCCTGGCGCGCCTGGAAGGCTTCGAGGACCGCCAGCCGGGCCAGCTCTCCGGCGGCCAGCAACAGCGCGTGGCGCTGGCCCGCGCCCTGGTCTACCGGCCGCGCATCCTGCTGATGGACGAACCCCTCGGCGCCCTGGACAAGGCCCTGCGCGAGCACATGCAGCTGGAGCTGAAGGCGATCCACAAGCAGCTGGGCATCACCTTCGTCTACGTCACCCACGACCAGGACGAAGCCATGACCATGTCCGACCGGGTCGCGGTGTTCAACGACGGTCGCATCGCCCAGATCGCCCCGCCGCAGACCCTGTACAACCGCCCGGCAACGCGCTTCGTCGCCAACTTCCTCGGCGAGACCAACCTGCTGGAAGGCACGCTGATCGGCCGCACCGGCGACTTCGCCACGATCCGCCTGCAGGAGGACGGTTCGCTGCACCAGGCACGCTGCGCGGACACCAGCCTGGCAGTCGGCGACAGCGCGGCACTGGCGATCCGCCCGGAAAACCTGCGCCTGGCCACGCCGGACGACGCGGCGATCGCTGCGCGGGTGGTCGACAGCATCTTCCACGGCGCCCATTGCTGCCTGCGCTTGCGCATGGCCGGCGGCAGCGAGCTGTCGATGACCTACAACCCCGGCAGCCTCGGCCGTCCGGCGCCGCTCCCCGGCGAGGCCGTCGCCCTCGGCGTGCCGGCGGAACTGGCGATGATCCTGCGCTGAACCACCACAAGAACAAGCACCACCCGATTCGATGAACCGCTCTACCACTGCCGTCCAAAACCAATTTCAAAGGCTGGGAGTCACATCATGTCCACATCAGTTTCCTTGCACCGCTTCACCCTGACCCTGTGCGGTCTCGCCCTGCTCGCCGGCACCGCCCAGGCCCGCGACCTGACCGTGGCCTCCTGGGGCGGCGCCTACCAGGACGTGCAACGCAAGATCTTCTTCGAACCCTACGCCCAGGCCAGCGGCAACAAGGTGGTCGAGGACAGCTGGGAAGGCGGCATCGGCCTGCTGCGCACCCGTGCCGAAGGCCAGGATGGCGGCTGGGACCTGGTCCAGGTGGAAGCCGAGGACCTGCAGCTGGGTTGTGGCGAAGGCCTGTTCATGCAGCTCGACTTCAAGCGCATCGGCGGCAAGGACAGCTACATCCCCAGCGCCGTGAGCGAATGCGGCGTGGGCAACGCGGTCTACAACTTCGTCATCGGCTACGACACCAGCAAGGCCTCCCGCGCCCCCACCGGCTGGGCCGACTTCTTCGATACCAAGACCTTCCCCGGCAAGCGCGCCCTGCGCCAGGGACCCAAGGGCAACCTGGAAATCGCCCTGATGGCCGACGGCGTGGCGCCGGCCGACGTGTACAAGACCCTCAACCTGCCGGGCGGCGTCGACCGCGCGTTCAAGAAGCTCGACAGCATCAAATCGCAGTTGCTGTTCTGGAAGGCCGGCGGCCAGCCGATGCAACTGCTCGCCTCGGGCGAAGTGGCCATGACCACCTCCTATAACGGCCGGGTGACCAACGCCATCCGCCAGGACCACAAGCCCTTCGGCCTGGTCTGGAACCAGTCGCTGCAGACCATGGACAGCTGGGTGATCCTGGCCAACTCGCCGAACGAGGACAAGGCCTACGGCCTGCTCAAGGTGATGGGTGAAGGCGAGCACCAGAAGCTCTGGCCGGCCCTGCAACCCACCGGTATCACCTCGGTGAAAGGCATCGCCGACACCGACCCCGCAGCCCTCGCCGACTCGCCGAGCGCACCGCAGAACGCCGCCAACGTGCTGGTGCTCGATGACAAGTTCTGGGTCGATCGCATCGACGAACTGAATGCCAAATGGACCGCCTGGTCGGCCAAGTGATCGCAGTCGAGGAATCGAGATGAGCGCTGTAGCCCTCACCCCATCATCCACGCCGGTGGTCGCGCGCAAGGACCGCGCCGCCCTCTGGCGCGCCTATGCCCTGCTGGCTCCGCTGGTGCTGTTCCTGTTGCTGACCTTCGTCGGCCCGATCGGCACGCTGCTGTGGCGCGCCGTGGCCGACAACGAGCTGCCCCAGGCCCTGCCCGCCACGGCGCAGGCGTTGCGCGCCTGGGATGGCGTGTCCGCGCCGGACGAAAGCCTGTTCAAGCCACTGGTGCAGGACCTGCGCCAGGCCAGCCCGCGCGACCTCGCCGGCCTGGCCCGGCGCCTGGCCTACGAGACGCCGGCCCTGCGCAGCCTGCTGACCACGGCCAAGCGCGAGGTCGGCACGCTCGACGGCAGCTCCGCCAGCCTGGCCGCACTGGACCCGCGCTGGCTGGACAACGCCACCTGGCAGACCTTCAAGCGCGCCGCCGGCCCCGTGGGCAGCTATCACCTGCTATCGGCAGTGGACATCAAGCACGACTACAAGGACGGCATCGTCGCCAAGGACGAAGCGGGGCTGTACCGCTCTATCCTGGCGCGGACCTTCAGCATCGCCGCGATCACCACCCTGGTCTGCGTGCTGCTGGCCTTCCCGCTGTGCGTGTTCCTCGACCGGCGCACGCCGCGTACGCGCAATGCCCTGCTACTGCTGATCCTGCTGCCGTTCTGGACCTCGATCCTGGTGCGCACCACCGCCTGGATGGTGCTGTTGCAGGACGAGGGCATGGTCAACGCCCTGCTGCTGGCCACGGGGCTGACCGACAGCCCGGTGCACCTGCTCTACAACCGCTTCGGGGTGATCCTGGCGCTGGTCCACGTGATGCTGCCGTTCATGGTCTTCCCGCTGCTGGCGGCCATGGCCGGGTGCAACCGCCTGCTGGTGCAGGCCGCCTACTCCATGGGCGCGCGGCCGTTGCGGGTGTTCTTCCAGGTGTACCTGCCGCAGGTGCTGCCGGGGCTCGCCGCCGGTGCGCTGATGGTGTTCATCGTCACCCTCGGCTTCTACATCACCCCGGCGCTGCTGGGCGGGCCGGCGGACCAGATGATCAGCTTCTATATCGCCCAGTTCACCACCGGCACCCTCAACTGGGGCCTGGCCTCGGCCCTCGGCCTGGTGCTGCTGGTGGCCACCACCCTGCTCTACCTGATCCAGGCGCACCTGGCCCACCGTGGCGCGGAAGGAGTCAAACGATGATCCGCAATCCCAACAGCGGCCGCGTCGCCTGGCTCGGCAACCTGGGCCTGTCCCTGAGCGGCTGGCTGGTCCTGGCCTTCCTGCTGCTGCCGATCCTGGTGGTGCTGCCGCTGTCATTCAGTGACAGCCGCTATATGTCCTTGCCCTTGGGCAGCTTCACCCTGCGCTGGTACGAGGACTTCTTCGCCTCGCCGCAATGGCTGGGGGCCTTGTTCAACAGCTTCGCCATCGCGGTGGCCAGCACCGTGCTTGCCGTGGTGCTGGGTGGCCTGGCGGCGCTGGGCCTGCGGCATCCGGCGATGCCCGGCAAGCGGGTGATCGAGGTGCTGCTGATCGCGCCGATGATCGTGCCGGCGGTGATCGTCGGGGTGGGCATGTACTTCGTGTTCTCCAATGCCGGGCTGACCCGCAGCTACACCGGGCTGATCCTGGCCCACACGACGCTGGCGGTGCCCTTCGTCATCGTCAACGTCGGTTCGGCGCTGGGCGGGTTGAACCAGCGCCTGCTGTGGGCGGCGGCGAGCATGGGCGCGACACCGTGGATGACCTTGCGCAAGGTGACCTTGCCGCTGATTTCGCCGGGGCTGATTTCCGGCGGACTGTTCGCCTTCGCCACCTCGCTGGACGAAGTGGTGGTGACGCTGTTCCTCGCCGGCCCCGACCAGCGCACCTTGCCGCGGGAGATGTTCACCACCGCGCGGGAAGCGTTGAGCCCGGTGCTGTTGTCAGCGGCCACCATCATGGTGCTGTTCGCCACCTTGCTGCTCCTGCTGTCGCGGTCGTTCACCAAGCGCTGAGCGTCACGCCCAATCGCCGGCAAGCCAGATCCCACAGGGACCGCGCTGCTCTGGAGAACAGCGCTCCATATCACTCCCACAGGTCCTCCACTGCTTTGGACAGCAGTGGAGAAGCTGTGAGAGCTGGCTTGCCGGCGATGAGGCGAGCACGGCCACATCGACCCATCCGCCCCCACCAAATTCCCTCTTGAAGCGCCTTGACAGCCTTCGCCAAGCCTCTCTACCATCGCCACACAACGAAATGCTGTTTCTATAAAAAGAACAACCAGAGAAAAGCAATGAACCTCATTTCCCGCAATACCTTCGCCTCCGATCAGGACTGCGCGCTGTACAACCGCATTGCCTGGCGCATCCTTCCCTTCCTCTTCGTGCTCTATGTCGTGGCCTTCCTCGACCGGGTCAACGTCGGCTTCGCCAAGCTGCAGATGGCCGCCGACATCGGCCTCAGCGACATGGCCTTCGGCTTCGGCGCCGGGGTGTTCTTCCTCGGCTACTGCCTGTTCGAGATCCCCAGCAACATGATGCTGCAGAAGGTCGGCGCGCGGCTGTGGATCACCCGGATCATGGTGGTCTGGGGCCTGATCTCGACCTCGATGATGTTCGTCAGCAGCCCCACCTCGTTCTACATCCTGCGCTTTCTCCTGGGTGTCGCCGAAGCCGGCTTCTACCCCGGCGTGGTGCTCTACCTGACCTACTGGCTGCCGGCCTACGCCCAGTCCCAGGGGCTGGCCTGCCTGAGCCTCGGCGTGGGCATCGCCGGCGTGCTCGGCGGGCCGCTGTCGGGCTGGATCATGCAGACCTTCGCCGGCCTGTACGGGCTGGCCGGCTGGCAGTGGCTGTTCCTGCTCGAAGGCCTGCCGGCGGTGATCCTCGGCATCGTGGTGTTCTTCTATCTCGACGACCGTCCGGGCAAGGCGCGCTGGCTGACGCCGGCGCAGAACGCCAAGGTAGTGGCCGACCTCGACCGCCAGCGCCAGGGCTTCGAACAGGCCGGCGCCACCCACACCTTCGCCAGCGCCTTCCGCCACCGCGGCCTGTGGTGCCTGGTATTCGTCAACTTCGCCCTGCTCTGCGGCACCTACGGCGTGTCGTTCTGGCTGCCGCAGATCATCCGCAGCCTGGGCGAGCAGTCGCTGTTGCAGACCGGGTTGATCTCGGCCATTCCCTTCGCCGTGGCCTCGGTGTGCATGCTGATCGTCGGCAAGCACTCGGACCGCACCCGCGAACGACGCTGGCACGCCTCGCTGTCGATCCTCGCGGCCTGTCTCGGCCTGGTGCTCAGTGCGGCCCTGCACGCCCATCCGTTCCTCTGCCTGTTCAGCCTGTGCATCGCCATGGCCGGCTGCCTGTCGGCATTCAACGTGCTCTGGGCGATTCCCGGCACCCTGCTGACCGGAACCGCCACCGCCGCCGGCATCGCCCTGATGACCACCGTGGGCAACCTGGGCGGGTATGCCAGTCCGTTCATGATGGGGTGGATCAAGGAGGCCAGCGGGCATCTGGAATATGGGCTGTATGTGCTGGCAGCGCTGACCTTTGCGGCCGCGCTGGTGATGTCGCGGGTGAATCCACAAGGGCAGCCTGCCGTGCGTGGACTACCGACCTGACACCCAGCTCTATCGTTCCCAGGAGAGAGAACATGACTGCAACCCGCTTCTTCCATGACGAACACTGCTTCTGGCACAGCGGCGGCCTGTTCGCCCTGACCCTGCCCGTCGGCGGCTGGGTCGAGCCGCCGTCCGGCTCGGCCCACGCCGAATCGCCAGAGTCCAAGCGCCGCCTGAAAAACCTGGTGGAGGTCTCCGGCCTCGGTCGCGCCCTCAGCCACCAGGGCGGCGAACCTGTGTCCCTGCAACAGATGCTCAAGGTGCACAGCGCCGGCTACCTCGAACGCTTCCGCCAGCTCTGCGAAAACGGCGGCGGCCTGCTCGACCCCGGCGCCCCGGTGGGTCCGGACACCTGGCAGGTAGCGCGGGTTTCCGCCGGCCTGGTGTGCAACGCCGTGGACCAGGTGCTGCGCGGCGACTGCGACAACGCCTACGTGCTCAGCCGCCCGCCGGGACACCACGCACTGCCGGACCAGGCCATGGGCTTCTGCTACCTGAACAACATCGCCATCGCCCTGGAAAACGCCCGCGAACACCGAGGCCCCCTGCGCGTGGCGGTGCTCGACTGGGATGTGCACCACTGCAACGGCACCCAGGCGATCTACTACGAACGCGCCGACACCCTGACGCTGTCGATCCACCAGCAACGCGCCTATCCCCGCGGCTACACCGGCGAGACCGACGTCGGCAGCGGCGCCGGACGCGGCCACAACCTGAACATCGCCCTGCCGCCGGGCAGCGGCCACGATGCCTACCTGCACGCCATGCACAGCGCCATCCTGCCGGCGCTGGAGCGCTTCGAGCCGGAGCTGATCGTCGTCGCCTGCGGCTTCGACGGCAACGGCGTCGATCCCCTGGGCCGCATGCTCCTGCACAGCGACAGCTTCCGCGAAATGACCCGCCTGGTCCGCGAGGCGGCCGAGCGCCTGTGCCAGGGCAAGCTGGTGCTGGTGCATGAAGGCGGCTACGCCGAAGCCTACGTGCCGTTCTGTGGCCTGGCGACGATCGAGGCGCTGAGCGGCGTACGCACGCCGGTGGTCGACCCGCTGCTGGACATGCTCGTCGCCCAGCAGCCGGATGCCGACACCCTGGCCTTCCAGCGCGGCGTCATCGATCGCGGCATGCGCCTGTGGCGCGAGGCCGTCGACGGTTCCTGATCCGTCCCACCCGACTTTCTTTCACAACCCCTGCGGTCAACGTCCGGTCCCTCCACGGCACCGGGCGCGAACCCGCGCACCTGCCTGGAAACCTAAAACAATGAACGGCAAAACCCTCCTGGCCCTGGCCATCCCCTGCGCCCTTCCCTTCAACGCTCTGGCCGACGGCGGCGGCTTCGTCGAGGACGCGCATTTCTCGATCAAGGCACGCAACTTCTACATGAACCGCAATTTCCTCGATGACCGCACGGCGCAGAACTATTCCGAGGAATGGGCGCAAGGCTTCATCGGCGTCTTCGAATCCGGTTTCACCCAAGGGACGGTGGGCTTCGGCGTGGATGCCATCGGCCTGCTCGGCATCAAGCTGGACACCGGCGGCGGCCGCAAGGGCGGTGGCACACTGCTACTGGAGGAGGACAGCGACGGGGCCAAGGACAGTTACTCCAAAGGCGGCGTGGCGGTGAAGGCACGCTTTTCCAATACCGTGCTGAAGGTCGGCGAACAGCTGGTGAACCTGCCGGTGCTGGCCATCAGCGACAACCGCCTGCTGCCGGAAACCACTCAGGGCTGGCTGCTGACCAGCAAGGAAGTCGAAGGCCTGACCCTGCACGCCGGCCACTTCACCGCACTGCGCAGCCGTGACCAGAGCGAGCATGACAGCGGCCACCTGACATCCCTGGACCTGGTGGGTGGCAACTACCAGATCAACCGTGACCTCAGCGCGCGGGTCTATCACTCGGATGTCGACGACTACTGGCGCAAGACCTACGCCGGCGCCACCGCGCAATGGCAACTGGCGCCGAACTGGCTGACGAAGTTCGACTTCAACGGCTACGACACCCGCAGCCAGGGCCGTGCCCTGGGCGGCAAACTGGACAACCGCATCTGGAGCCTCTCGGCCACGCTGAGCACCGGGGCGCACAGCGTGATGATCGCCCACCAGCGGGTCAGCGGTGAGGGCAACTACACCTATGGCGTGGACGGCAACAGCACAGTTTTCCTGGCCAACTCGGTGCAGTATTCGGACTTCAACTACGAGAACGAGCGGTCATGGCAGGCGCGGTATGACTACGACTTCGCCGGGATGGGTGTACCGGGGTTGAGCTTCATGACCCGCTACCTGCGCGGCACCGATTTCCATACTGCCCGGACTGACGATGGCAAGGCCTGGGAGCGGGATATCGAGTTGAAGTACGTGGTGCAGTCAGGGCAAGCCAAGGACCTGTCGGTGCGGGTGCGCCAGGCGAGCTTCCGTAGTGCGGACCGGGGCTTGAACTTCAATGAGGTACGGGTGATTACCGAGTATCCGTTCAATCTGTTCTGACGCCATCGCGGGCAACGCCCGCTCCCACAAGATCCGCGTACGCCGCAGTCCCTGTGGGAGCGGGCGTTGCCCGCGATGAGGCCGGAACAGACAACCTCAGCTGAACTGCTCGCGATACTCCCCCGGCGTCAGCCCCAGCCGCTCACTGAACACCTGGCGCATATAGCGCACACTGCCGAACCCGCTGCGATAGGCCACGGTCTTCAGCGGCAGGTCGCCACTTTCCAACAGTTCCCGCGCCCGGTCGATCCGGGCGTTCTGCAGGAAGGCCATGGGTGTCATGTTCACCTCGCGGTTGAACATCCGGGAAAAGTGCCGTGGGCTCATGGCCGCCAGCGCCGCCATGCGCTTGATCCCGATGGGTTCATCAAGGTGCTCCAGGACATGCTGCTGCACCCGGCTGATCGGCGTCTCCTCCTTGGGCAGCGCCCCCGCCAGCGGGCTGAAACGCGCCTGCCCGCCCTGGCGCTTCATCACCACCAGGAGCACCTTGGCCACATCCTGGGCGACCTTCTTGCCGTGATCCTCCGCCACCACCCCGAGCGCCAGGTCGATGCCCGCGGTCACCCCGCCGGAGGTGATCAACTGGCGATCACGCACATAGATCTGGTCGGTCTCCACCTGCGTGCGGGGAAAGGCCCGGGCCATGCGCTCGGTGTAGTGCCAGTGGGTGGTGACGCGGAAGCCGTCGAGCAGGCCGGCGTGCCCGAGGATGAAGGAGCCGGTGCAGATCGAACCGTAATGCCGGGCGCGCCGGGCGACATCCTGCAGCCACAGGCTCAGCGGCGGACAGATTTCGTTGTAGGCACCGGGACCGCCGGGCACCAGCAGCAGGTCCCAGCCACCATCGTCGGCGGCAATCGGCCGGTCCGGCTGCACCGTCACGCCGTTGGACGCCCGAACCGCTCCAGGCAATGCGCCCAGGGTAGTCAGCTGATAGTGGTCCTCGGGTTTCAGGTAGCGGTTGGCGATGGAGAACACTTCCAGCGGTCCCGCCATGTCCAGCAGGAGAAAGTCCGGGAACAGCACCATGGCCACGTTTTTCATCGAAGGGGGTCACCGCAGGTCAAGGGTACAGGTGCGACGCATTATGACCGCCCCACCGAGCTATCGGAATGCTCCTGCGAATTGTCCACACAGACAGGACAGTGATTCCATTCCCATCTACTTATTGCGCCAACCGGTAAACAGTAATCTACACCCATCGCATCGACGGCTGCGCTTGAGCAGCCCGATCAGACAAGGAGATTCACCATGCTTACCCTGCGCAAAGCGTCCGACCGCGGCCTGGCCAACCATGGCTGGCTGAAGTCCTACCACACCTTTTCCTTCGCTCATTACCGCAACCCGGCCGAGCAGGGCTTTTCCGACCTGCTGGTGATCAACGACGACCGCGTCAGCGAGGGCAAAGGGTTCGGTCAACACCCGCACCGTGACATGGAGATCTTCTCCTACGTCCTGGAAGGCGCGCTGGAACACAAGGACACCCTGGGCACCGGTTCGGTGATCCGTCCCGGCGACGTACAACTGATGAGTGCAGGCAGCGGCGTGGCCCACAGCGAGTTCAACCACTCCCATGACGAGCCGGTGCACTTCCTGCAAATCTGGATCGTCCCGGCGGAGCACGGCGCCGAGCCGCGCTACCAACAGGCGCACTTCGGCACCGAGGAGAAGCGCGGCCGGCTCAAGCTGATCATCTCGCCGGACGGTGCCGACGGTTCTCTGCATATCCGCCAGGATGCGCGGGTCTTCGCCGGTCTGTTCGACGGTGACGAAAGCGCGGTGCTGAAACTGCCGGCAGATCGTAACGCCTATGTCCATGTGGCCCGCGGCAGCGTGGTGCTCAACGGCCTGCAACTGCATGAAGGCGACGGCGTACGTCTGCGTCAGGAGCAGATCGTCGAACTGCGCAACGGCGACGACGCCGAAGTGCTGGTGTTCGACCTGCGCCCTCACGAACTGCCGGGCATGGCATGACCCCCTGCGAACCCTGGACCGTTCATCGGTTCAGGGTTCGTATCCTTCCACGATGATCACTTGCGCCTTCGCCGCGCCCTGCCGATAGCCGCAGGCTTCCTGATACTGCGCCGAGCGATAGCAGGCCACGGCCTGTTCATACGACCCGAACTCGATGACCACGCTGCGCTGCGGCGTCGCGCGACCTTCCATCGCCTCGCTGCGCCCGCCGCGGGCCAGCAGCTTGCCGCCGAACGCGGCGAACGCTGCCGGGGCGCGCTGGGTGTACTGCTGGTACTGCTCGGGATCGGTCACATCGACATGGGCAATCCAGTACGCCTTCATCGCTTTCTGCTCCTCTACTGGGGAAATTCGTATTATGGTATACCATAATTTTCAACGAACCACAGTGAGCGCGCAGCATGGCTTTCAACAGCATCGAAGAGATTCTCGAAGACTACCGCCAGGGCAAGATGGTCCTGCTGGTGGATGACGAAGACCGGGAAAACGAAGGTGACCTGCTGATCGCCGCCGAGCGTTGCGACGCCGCCGCCATCAGCTTCATGGCCCGCGAGGCGCGCGGCCTGATCTGCCTGACCCTGACCGACGAACACTGCCAGCGCCTGGGTCTGGAGCAGATGGTGCCGGCCAATGGCAGCGCCTTCAGCACCGCCTTCACCGTGTCGATCGAGGCGGCGCGCGGGGTCACCACCGGCATTTCCGCCGCCGACCGCGCCTGCACCGTCGCCGCTGCGGTCGCGGCCAATGCCACGGCGGACGACCTGGTCCAGCCGGGCCATATCTTTCCCCTGCGCGCCCGCGAAGGCGGCGTGCTGACCCGCGCCGGGCACACCGAGGCCGGTTGCGACCTGGCGCGCCTGGCCGGTTTCAGCCCGGCGTCGGTGATCGTCGAAGTGCTGAACGACGACGGCACCATGGCTCGCCGTCCCGACCTTGAGATCTTCGCCGCGCGCCACGGCATCAAGATCGGCACCATCGCCGACCTGATCCACTACCGTCTGAGCACCGAGCAGACCGTCAAGCGCATCGGCGAGCGCGAGCTGCCGACCGTGCACGGGACCTTCCGTCTGGTGACCTATGAAGACCGCATCGAGGGCGGCGTGCACATGGCCATGGTCATGGGCGATATCCGTCGCGAGCAGCCAACGCTGGTGCGGGTGCATGTGATCGATCCGCTGCGCGACCTGGTGGGTGCAGAGTACGCCGGGCCGGCCAACTGGACCTTGTGGGCGGCATTGCAGAAGGTCGCGGCCGAGGGTACCGGGGTGGTGGTCATCCTCGCCAACCATGAATCATCGCAAGCCCTGCTGGAGCGGGTACCACACCTGACCCAGCCGCCACGGCCCTATCAACGTGGGAGCACCAAGACCTATTCCGAGGTCGGGACCGGGGCGCAGATCCTGCAGGACCTGGGCGTGGGCAAGCTGTGCCATCTGGGTCCGCCGCTGAAGTATGCCGGGTTGACCGGCTATGACCTGGAGGTCGTGAAGAGCATTCCTTTTGAAGAAGGGATGGTGGGCAGCCCCCAACCTTGAGGGCTCTATCGACATTGCGGTGGGGCCCTGCCAGACCAGACGCTGGATAACCAGCCACCTGACATTTCTGTCAGTTGTTCCGCTCATCCCCGCTCACTACAGTACAGCGCATCTCTCCCTTTCGCGTCGGTTCGACGATGCTTTGCGCAGCCGTCCTCCGATGCTCATCCGAGGAGCTTGCGCAATGGCGAACAAATGGACGGAGTTGGGTGACGTCTGGTCTGGGCGCGATCTGGCCGAGGGTGAGCGGGTTACGGTCAATGTCTTCGACAAGGCGACGCAGACCGTCCTCGAGCAAACCACCTTCGTGTGCAAGGCCGGCCGCCTGGGTCAGTACGTCTGGGTGATGGACCTGTGCGAGCAGGTCAATGCCAAGCTCAAGCTGATCCGTGCCGGCGCTCAAGTGGGCGACAAGCTGGAAATCCAGAACAGCGGCTATCTCAACAAGTTCTGGAGCATCACCGACCGCGATGTGCAGGTCATCACCACGACTGCACGCGCCAGCAACTGGACCACCGCCAAACGGGTCAACATCGACCTCACCGAGGACGTCAAGGTCGGCTCCACCCTCCAGCTCAAGGTGCACAACTCGAAGGGCCAGTTGCTGGAAACCGTCAGCTTCAAATCGAGGCCTGGTCGCAGCACCCTCGGCCTGTGCGCCAAGGACTTCGCCACCGAGATCAACAAGACCAGCCTCTATGTACGGGCCGGTCACAGCTCCGAACACCTGATCGAGCCTGAGTGGCATGAAGCGGCGAACTGGATCTGGATTCCCTTCAATGCCGATTTCACCGTGACCTGGTCGATCGACTCGACAGGCGCCTGGACGGAGCTGGGTGAAGTCTGGTCGGGCCGCGCCCTGGCCGAGGACGAGCGAGTCACGGTCAGCGTGTTCGACAAGGCTACGCAGGCCGTACTGGAGCAGACCACCTTCGTGCCCAAGGCCGGTCGCCTGGACCAGTACACCTGGGTGATGGACCTGTGCGAGCAGATCAATGCCCAACTGAAGCTGATTCGCGCCCAGGATGCAGACAATGGCGAGTGGTTGATCCGCAATAGCGGTTACCTCAACAAATACTGGGGGATCACCGACCGTGACGTACAGGTCATCACCACGACCGCACGCGATAACAACTGGCCTTCGGAAAAACGGGTGAATCTCGATATCGGCGAAGACATCGTGGTCGGTGCGACCCTGCACCTCAAGGTCCAGGACTCGAAGGGGAAACTGCTCGAGACCGTCAGCTTCAAAGTGGCTCACGGACGCAGCACCCCAGGTCTCTGTGGCCAGGACTTCGCGAAGCAGATCAACAACACGAGCCTCTATGTGCGCGCCGGCGCCAAGGCCGGCAGGGAGCCCTCCGCGAAAGCCCTGGCGAACTGGATCTGGATTCCGTTCAACGCCGGCTTCACAGTGAACTGGTCGATCGACCTGTCCTCCCTGAAGGAGCTGGACGACGTCTGGTCCGGCCGCGATCTGGCCGAGGGCGAGCGGGTCACGGTCAACGTTTTCGACAAGGCCACGCAGACCGTACTGGAGCAGACGACCTTCATGCCCAAGGCCGGCCGGCTGGACCAGTACACCTGGGTGATGGACCTGTGCGAACAGGTCAACTCCCAGTTGGAACTGATTCGTGCGGGCGTCAAGGTGGGTGGCAAGCTGGAGATCCAGAACAGCGGCTATCTCAACAAGTTCTGGGGCATCACCGACCGCGATGTGCAGGTCATCACCACGACTGCACGCGCCAGCAACTGGACCACCGCCAAACGGGTCAACATCAACCTCACCGAGGACGTCAAAGTCGGCTCCACCCTCCAGCTCAAGGTGCACAACTCGAAGGGCGTGTTGCTGGAAACCGTCAGCTTCGAATCAAGGCCTGGTCGCAGCACCCTCGGCCTGTGCGCCAAGGACTTCGCCACCGAGATCAACAAGACCAGCCTCTATGTACGGGCCGGTCACAGCTCCGAACACCTGATCGAGCCTGAGTGGCATGAAGCGGCGAACTGGATCTGGATTCCCTTCAATGCCGATTTCACCGTGACCTGGTCGATCGACTCGACAGGCGCCTGGACGGAGCTGGGTGAAGTCTGGTCGGGCCGCGCCCTGGCCGAGGACGAGCGAGTCACGGTCAGCGTGTTCGACAAGGCTACGCAGGCCGTACTGGAGCAGACCACCTTCGTGCCCAAGGCCGGTCGCCTGGACCAGTACACCTGGGTGATGGACCTGTGCGAGCAGATCAATGCCCAACTGAAGCTGATTCGCGCCCAGGATGCAGACAATGGCGAGTGGTTGATCCGCAATAGCGGTTACCTCAACAAATACTGGGGAATCACCGACCGTGACGTGCAGGTCATCACCACGACCGCACGCGATAACAACTGGCCTTCGGAAAAACGGGTGAATCTCGATATCGGCGAAGACATCGTGGCCGGTGCGACCCTGCACCTCAAGGTCCAGGACTCGAAGGGGAAACTGCTCGAGACCGTCAGCTTCAAAGTGGCTCACGGACGCAGCACCCCAGGTCTCTGTGGCCAGGACTTCGCGAAGCAGATCAACAACACGAGCCTCTATGTGCGCGCCGGCGCCAAGGCCGGCAGGGAGCCCTCCGCGAAAGCCCTGGCGAACTGGATCTGGATTCCGTTCAACGCCGGCTTCACAGTGAACTGGTCGATCGACCTGTCCTCCCTGAAGGAACGGGGTGAAGTCTGGTCCGGCCGTGATCTGGCCGAGGGCGAGCAGGTCACGGTCAACGTCTTCGACCAGACGACCCAGACCGTGCTGGAGCAGCTCACCTTCGTGCCCAAGGCCGGTCGGCTCGACCAGTACACTTGGGTGATGGACCTGTGCGAACAGGTCAATGCCCAACTGACGCTGGTACGGGCCGGGGTCAAGGTGGGTAGCAAGCTGGAGATCCAGGCCACCGGCTATCGCAACAAATTCTGGAGCATCACCGACCGTGACGTGCAGGTCATCACCACGGCCGCACGCATCAACAACTGGCCAGCCGACAATGGCTTGAACATCGACCTCGCCGAGGAGGTCGTGGCCGGTGCCACCCTGCACCTCAAGGTTCAAAACGCGAAGGGAGCCGTGTTGGAGACCGTCAGCTTCAACGTGGCGCCCGGCCGCGGCACCCCCGGCCTCTGCGGCCAGGACTTCGCGAACCGGATCAACAGCATGAGTCACTATGTGCGGGCGGGCGTCAGGAACGGCAGCCACATCCAGCCCTCTGCAAAGCCCCTGGCGAACTGGATCTGGTCTCCCTTCAACGCCGATTTCACCGTGAGCTGGTCGATCGACCTGTCCTCCCTGAAAGCGCTGGATGAAGTCTGGTCCGGCCGTGACCTGAACGAGGGTGAACGGGTCACGATCAACGTCTTCGACCGGGCTACGCAGACCGTGCTGGAACAGATCACCTTCGTACCCCAGGCCGGTCGCCTGGACCAGTACACCTGGGTGATGGACCTGTGCGAGCAGGTCAATGCCCAATTGAAGCTGATTCGTGCTGGCATCAAGGCGGGCAGCAAACTGGAAATCAAGAACAGCGGCCATCTCAACAAATTCTGGAGCATCACCGACGCTGACGTGCAGGTCATCACCACGACGGCACGTGCCAACAACTGGACCACTGACAAACGGGTCAACATCGATCTCACCGAGAAGGTCATGCTCGGTGCCACCCTCCAGCTCAAGGTGCACAACGCGAAGGGCGTGTTGCTGGAAACCGTCAGCTTCAAGCCCACGGAGGGGCGTAACACTCCCGGGTTCTGTGGCAAGGACTTCGCGCTCGAGATCAACAAGACCAGCCTCTATGTGCGCGCGGGTCACAACAACGGACATGAGATCAAGGCCTATGCGGAGCATCTGGCCAACTGGATCTGGATTCCGTTCAACGCCGATTTCACTGTGAGCTGGTCGATCGACCTGTCCTCCGTGAAGGCGCTGGACGAGGTCTGGTCGGGCCGCGACCTGGTCGCAGGCGAGCGGATCACGGTCAACGTGTTCGAAAGGTCATCGGGGACCGTGCTGGAGGCGTTCACCTTCGTGCCCAAGGAAGGTCGCCTGGACCAGTACACCTGGGTAATGGACCTGTGCGAGCAGGTCAATGCCAAGCTGGAGCTGGTTCGTGCGGGGGTCAAGGTGGGCAACGGACTGGAGATCTGGGCCAGCGGCTATCGCAACAAATTCTGGAGCATCACCGACCGTGACGTGCAGGTCATCACCACGACCGCACGCACCAACAACTGGCCTGTAGCGAAGCGGGTGAACCTCGACCTTGCCGAAGATATCGTGGCCGGCGCCACCCTGCACCTCAAGGTCCATGACGCGAAAGGCCTGTTACTGGAGACCGTCAGCTTCAAAGTGGCTCAGGGACGCAACGCCGCAGGGCCCTGCGGTCAGGACTTCGCCAGCGAGATCAACAGGAAAAGCCACTTCGTGCGAGCGGGCGTCAAGAGCGGCAGCAACATCCAGCCCTCTGCGCTAGCCCAGGCAAACGGCATCTGGATTCCGTTCAACGCCGATTTCACAGTGGGCTGGTCGGTCGACCTGTCCGCCTTCAGGTTGCTGGACGAAGTCTGGTCAGGCCGCGATCTCGCCGAGGGCGAGCAGGTCACGGTCAACGTCTTCGACCAGGCGACCCAGACCGTGCTGGAGCAGACCACCTTCGTGCCCAAGGCCGGTCGGCTGGACCAGTACACCTGGGTGATGGACCTGTGCGAACAGGTCAATGCTCAACTGACGCTGGTGCGTGCCGGGGTCAGGGTGGATAGCAGACTGGAGATCCAGGCCACAGGCTATCGCAACAAATTCTGGAGCATCACCGATCGTAACGTGCAGGTCATCACCACGGTCGCACGGATCAACAACTGGCCTGTCGAGAAACGGGTGAATCTCGACCTCAATAGAGAGGTCATGGCCGGTTCCACCTTGCACCTCAAGGTCTACAACGCGAAGGGAACACTGCTGGAGAGCCTCCACCTCAGCGTGGCTGAGGGACGTACCAGCCCAGGAGCGTGTGGCCAGGACTTCGCCACCCACATCAACAGGACGAGTCACTTCGTGCGCGCCGGCGTCAGGCAGGGCAGCACTATCCAGCCCTCCGCGAAAGCCCTGGATAACTGGATCTGGATCCCCTTCAACGCCGATTTCAGGGTGAGCTGGTCGATCGACGTGACCGACGTGACCGACGTGACCGATCACGAATACGGCTGGTCGATCGACCTGGCGAGCACCTGGACCGAACTGGGCGACGTCCTCACGGGCCGCGATCTGACCGAGGGTGAACGAGTCACCGTCAATGTCTTCGACAAGGCTACGGACACCGTACTGGAGCAGACCACCTTCGTGCCCACGGCCGGCCACCTCAGCCAATATGTCTGGGTGGCCGGCCTGTGCCGACATGTCAACGACAACCTCAAGCTGATCCGCGCCGGCACCCACGATGCCGCCGGTAACTGGGACATCATGCTCGGCGACCGCATGAACAAATACTGGACCTGGTCCCTGAGCGAGATCGAGGTCGTTACCACGGTGGCGCATGTCGACAACTGGAATAATGTCTACCGCTCGAAGATCGACATCACCCAGATGGTCTCCAAGGATGATGTACTGCGGGTGGAGGTGCGCAACAAGTTTTACCGTCTGATCGAGACCATCATCTTCACCCCGAACGCGCTGCAGACGGATCCCGGAGAATGCGGCCATGATTTCGCTGCCCATATCAACAACACCAGCCAGTTTCTCCGGGCGGGCGTGCAGAGCCCTGACAACCCCAGCCTGATACAGCCCGACCGGACGCCGGGCTCGAACTCCATCTGGCTTCCTGCCAATGCCAATTACAGTGTGTCTTGGACCAGCGACAAGGTGAAGGAGGCCTGCAAGATCAGCGCTGACCGCGATGCGCAGGAAGGCGAGCGCATCACCTTCTTCGCCTTCGACAATTCCGCCAACCTGTTGCTTGATCACATCGTCCTGACCGCCCGGGCCAGTACCAACACGCTAGCCAAGGACAAATGGCCGGGCGCCCTGGCCAGGCTGATCAACGCTTCGTCTGTCCATGCCTCGGCCACGGCGACCGCGATCAGCCAGAAATACGCCAATCTACGCCTGTTCACCACCGCCCTGCACCTGGACAACTGGGTCGAGGACAGCAAGATCACAGCCACCCAGGTGCTCACGGCCGCGGACCGCATCGTGGTCAAGGTGGCGACCCTGACCGGGAGCAACTTCTGCGAAGCGCTGACCTTCACTCCCGATCCAGCCAGGCTGGCCGCGGCCCAATGGGCCAAGGACCTGGCGACCTATATCAACGATAAGAGCCTGTACCTCAAGGCCGGCGTCAAGGACACCACGAAAAAGACCATCGTCCCGGCCGAGCACACCAGCAACAACGTGCTCTGGCTGCCCAAGAGTTCGAACCTGACGGTGACTTACGAGAAAACCCGGCTGAGGGAACTGGCGCCTATCTCCCTGCAGCACGATCTGACGGTGAACGAGAAGAGCTACGTCTACGTGATGGACGACGCCAGCGACACCATCCTGCGCCAGATCACCTTCAAGCCGCTTGCCGGGCGCACCAGCCGCTATTCGGAGGCGCGGGATTTTGCCGCGGCGATCGACAAGGCGACGGAACTGGTGGTTGCCGGGCAGAAGGTGGGCGATGCCGTCCCTAAACCAACGTGGAGCAGCTATCTGAACAAGATCTGGGGTTGTGCAAGCAACGTGCGGGCGTTCCACACCCTGCCAAGCCTGGGCAACTGGGATCAGGGGAGTGTCATCGGCGACCACGACCTGGTCGAGAACGAGCAGGTGGTGATGAACGTCAAGGGCCAGAAGACCGGGCGGATCCTCGAGACACTGTCGTTCACACCCAAGGCGAACCGGTTGAGCCTGGCGCTGTGGCCGAAGGACTTCGCCGAAGAGATCAACAAGACCAGCAAGTTCATCCGCGCCGGTCGGGAAAACACCGAGAAGGACTTGATCGAGCCATTTCAGGAGGAGAACAAGAACCTCCTATGGACGCCCAAGGGCTCGATGCTGGAAATAGAGACGCAGACATTCGTGCCCATCAGCAAGCCGCAGCCGGGGATGAGCAGCGAGACCCAGCAGTTGTTCGAGCAGTGCATGGAGTCACGCAAGCATGTCACCGTCGACGCCAGGACCGGCAAAGGGGTGTTGCGCATCCCCCTGGCGGAGTTGTTTGCCGATGACAGCCTGAAGAATCCCCTGGCGATCAGTCTTTCATACGAAAAATCCAATGGCATACATGTCCAGGTAGGCAATTTCCTGAACCGGGTGAAGCTGGTCTCTGACAACGGCGGGACTGCGGCGTTGATCACCTTGAGGGATGGACGGGTTGTCAGCGTCAGCCATGGAACCATTGCGATGAATGGCGGGGATTTCACCATCCGGCCATTTACCGAAGAGATAATTCACGAATTCGGAGGGCCTCAGACCATCAGGGCGGGCTATAGGGTCAGCTACAAGGACGGTAGCCGCGACACCTTCAGGTTCGTCATCCAGACCACAAATGAATATCAAGTGAACTGGACCCAGTACATGCTTCCGTCCGGCCTGTGCCTTGACTTGAAATACAACTTCTTCGGGCTGGAGCAGGTCAGCAAAGGCGAGCAGGTGCTGCTGAAGGTGGATTGGCATTCATTCGAGGAGCTCGCGCAATCCGGGATGTGGAGACTGCCCAAGACCATCGTCATATTTCCGGATAGCACGACGGAAAAAAGAACCTTCACCTTCGTCAAGGCCAGTTGCAACGGACAGCAGACCAGCCTGAACGGAGACGGTTTCGCCACCTCGGGCAAGATCAACTACCTGATCAAGCGAGACGCTGCCGGCAACCTGACCAGTTTCGAGGCCGAGCATCAGCACCCCTTCGAGAAGGAGACCGACAAGGCAATGCATCGCGAAACCCTGGAGTACGACCGTGACAACAGGATCACTCGCCATACGGTGGCTCCGGGAGCCGGCATGGACGATCTGGTGCATGACTATGCCTATTCCGGCACTACGACCACCCTGGTCGGTTATTACAAGAACGCAACACCGCGCGCCACGTTGCTGCGCCATCACCACTTCCACAACGAACAGAGTTGCGTAGAGCGCTACGGCAGCGACGCCGTGCCACTCTGCAAGCAACGTCTCCATAGCCTGGATACCCGGAACAAGTGGTTAGTGTCACAACACCGCACCTGGGAAGGCGACGTGCTGGTCGATCAGCAGACCCTGGCACTGGACGGCATTGGCAACCCGGTACGACGCAACAACAACGATGAAATCACCCAGTGGACCTACTACAACAACTACCAGCAGTTCAGGATCACGGAAACCGAGACACATGTAGAGGACTGGAGCTTCTTCGCCTGTCTGTTCAAGGTCATCGACTATGCCAATCCTCTTGGAGCAATCTTTGCCGTGGGTAGCTACAGCGGGATGACTTGGGGGACGCGCCTGGATACCACGGTCGAAATGCTGCCGGCCGTCAACGACTATGCGAAGAAGGCCTTCGACCTGCCGGTGGATATCGTCCACTGTGGCAGCGACCGACCATTTTCCGGCGACGTGGAATCGGAACTGGTCAGCCGCAAGATCGGCGACCAGGAAGTGCCGCAGCGCCTGACCTTCTTCGGCTATGGCAACTTCGACGGGCACATCCGGGCCAAACAGAAGCTGACCATTCTCCAGCCAGACTGCAGTTTGGTGGATGTGACCACGGAGCAATTGGCCGTGGCGACCAAGGCTGCGGCCCCCTTGGTCAAGAGCCTGAAAGCACAGATCAGTGCGGCGAGCGCCGAGGAAAAATCCGGTTACGAGGAGGTGCTGAAGGACCTGAACAAGAGCGTCGAGGAGCAGAGCAAGGCCAACAGCCAGGGCTTCAGGTTGAATAGCAAGAAGTCGACCGGCATGACCCTGGAAACCTACGATTACCACATCGACAAGACCAAGCCTGGCTACGGCATGGTCGCTTGCTGCAAGAAAAGTTTCGTCAATGACCAGGGGGCCAGCGACACCCCGAGTACTACCATCAGCTATGCGTATAGCCTGGATCCGTCAGATAGCGACAAGCTCGTCATCGAGACCACCGTCACCGACAACGAGAAGGTGATCACCTCCAGTCAGACCCGCTCGAGGTTGACCGGGCGCCTGTTGGAAAGCACCGACAGCGAAGGCTACAAGACCGTCCGAAGCTACGATCCCCTGGGCAACCTGCTCAGCGAAACCGTCAGCCTGGACACCGTGGAGGTGCGCAAGACCACCTGCACCCTGACACGCAATCTGGTCTGGCAGTACGACATGAAAGAGCGCATGGCCATTACCCGGCACAAGCACGATGCCATCGGGCGCAGGATTTCCCAGGCGGCCAAGCAGTATGGGTGCACCGAGTTCGTGGAAACCCATCGCTGGGACTACGACAAGCTTGGCCGCATCGCCAGCCTGGTGGAAACCGACTACAACGCGCGCAATAAAAAGCTCACCGTTCGCGAAACCCAGTGGAGCCATGACGCCAGTGGCACCATCACCACGACCTGCCTGCTCAAGGACAGCGCGGACAAGGAATTGAACAAGGTGATCCGCAAACGCACCCCTGGTGCCAGGGGCGAGTGCCTTAGCCAGGGTAATTTCAGCATCGATCGGCAGTTCGATGCCGGCAAGAAACTGATCACAGAGCAGTATTCGCTGACCGGTGGCGAAGGCTGCAAGATAGAGCGAAGCATGTCTCCCGAAGGGCTGATGACGTCGGTGCGCTATATCAGGGTCGAGTCCGACAACAAGGAAACCGAGCAGGACACACTCGACTTGACCTACGACAAATACGCCCAGTTGACCCAGGCTGCGCCCAGGATCGGAGCGGCCTCCAGTTATACCTATGATGCTTCCGGGCGCCTGCTGACCAGCACGCGTGATGGTGTGGTGCTGCGCAACTCATATAGCCAGGGCAACCTGTCGACCGCTGCCAACAGTGCCTCGGTCAAGAGTGGCTCCGCCACTAAAATCAAACTCGGCTCCCAGACGGTGGACTTCCTCGGCCGGGTCACCGAACAGTGTGTCGGAGACAACACGGTTTCATTCAGCTACAGCGGTGCGTCGACCAAGGGCACACGCACGACACCCGGTACCGCACCGACGCCACTGAATGGTTACGTTACCGACCTCTACCAGATACACCTCAAGGAAACCCAGAACCTGTACATGCAAAACGCGAGTTCAACGCTGGAGTTCAGCCTTGGCGGGCGGGTGATCGGCTTTACCGACCTGACCAAAGCGGTCACCACCTACCAGTACGATTTCTTTGATCACCTTGTCGGGTCGGAGAGTGAACACTGCGTATGCAACTTGACCTATGCCGACAATGGCCTGCTCAGCAGTGAAACCGTCAAGGCGGTGAAATCCGACAATCTCGAGATGAAGGTGGAGTACACCTACGACGGGCTCGGGCAGGAGATCAAACGCACCTTCACCTGCACAGGGGTGGAGATCAGCGTGGAGCGCACCCTGCGCGGGGATGGACGCCTGAGCAGGAGCGTTATCAAGGAGAAAGGGACGGAGAAGTCCGCCGACAGTTACGAATACGACGACTGCCTGCGCCTGAAGAAATGGGTGGAATCCCCGAACCGGACGGATACCTATAGCTATGATCTGCTCGGCAATACGGCCAGCCATGCCAACTCGTCCAGCGGCAACTCCGACCTGTTCTACCACGTCGATCTCAAGCCCGGCATGGTGAGCAAGGTGTTCATTCAGAAAACCACCAACAAGGATCCGGACACTGCAACGGGTACGGCAAAAACCTACGACGCCAAGGGCAGCCTGACCATCGACGGAGTCCGGCGCCTGAGTTACCACGACAACGGCCAGGTCAATACGTATTCGATCGATGCCGACAAGACCAAATACACCTTCAGCTATGACAGCGAAGGCCGGGTGCGCGGCGGCAGTAACGGCACCCAGACCGATTACTATCACTACCGCGGCGATTGCGTTTATGCCCTGGTCCAATATGACTTCGCCCCGGGTGCGGCCTTCACCGAGCGCTCGCTGGTGCTGCGCAATGAAAGCCGCGCCTGCCTGTTGCAGGACACCAGGACCGACAAAAAGGACAGCCGTTCATTCGAACTGCGCGACGCCAACGGCACGGTCTTCGCCAGCATCGACCTGGCCACCAAGGCCATCACCTACTTCCGCTACGAGCCTTATGGCAAGCGGCATTCAGGGGCCAAGGCGGAGAACTGGCTGGGCTTCAAGGGGGAGCCACTGAACCGTGTGGGCCTGTATCACCTGGGCAATGGCTATCGCCTCTACGACCCGGCCTGGGGCCGCTTTCTGTCCCGGGACAGCAAGAGCCCGTTCGGTGTGGGCGGGGCGGCAGGATACGTGTTCGGCAACGCCGATCCGGTCAACCACGCGGACCCCAGCGGGCGCGAGGTCGTCGCCCAGTACTCGCGCTGGCTCGGCACGGGGATTATCCAGAGCACCGCGTTCCGCATCGTGGTCGGTGCGGTGGGTGTGCTGCTGGCGCCATTCACTGCGGGGACATCGATGCTCCTGGCGGTCGCCACAACGGTGCTGGCGGTGCTTTCCTTCTCCTTCGACGTGGCCTCGATCATCCTCTCGGAAAGCGATCCGGAACTATCCCGGACCCTCGAAGGCTGGGGGCAGGCCTTCGGTATCGCCAGCGCCGCAGCCGGGATCGGCATGGGCGTGAATGGTCTCAGGAGCTTGCCACGCAACTGGTTCCGCGTTCGTGGCGGGCCGTCGATACGGTTCCCGGTGAAATGGCCCAAGCTCCCCAACGAGCTGCGCATCGCCCAGGAAGCCCGCAGCAGGGCGTTGATCCAGTTGATCCAGCAGGCGGACGAAGCCAAGGCGGCAGGGAGATTCAATGCCTTCAAGGCGGCCTCCCTGAACCATGACGCTGCCATGACTGTCGGTGACGTGGTACGGGGCACAGGCTCAAGCAGCAGTTTCCTGCAGGAAGCGGCTGGCAACGGGCGGAGCCTGTTCAAAGGCACCATCCGCCAGTTCGATGATTCGCTGTTCGATCTGCTCGGTTACACGCTGGACGCCAACTCGGGGCCCAATGTGCTGATCCAGAAGTTCATGCCGGCGACCGACAGCGAAACCGAACGCAAGTCGCTGGTCGCCCTGCCGATGCCAGGCCGGGAAACGCTATTCCCCTGACCGGGCATGGAACGACAGGCCTCATCGCTACATTCGCTCCCCCCAAACCAGAAAACGGATCGCCGAGTGATGGCCGGTCGCTCCGTTTCTCTTGCCAAAATCTTGGAATACCATAATATGATATCCCGTAGACCTTAAAACTGCAGGCCGGCACCTACAATCACAAACGGCCATCCACACTTTGTAAAAGCTGCTCCCCGAACATGATTGGCGGGCGACAGAAGCCCGCCTCGAATAACAAAAGCAACGAGGGCGTAACCATGCTGTTGAGCAAACGTGTAACCGCAGTGCTGTCCGCCAGCCTGCTGACCCTGGCCTGTCAGGCCTCCCAGGCCGCCGACAGCCTGAACTTCGTCAGCTGGGGCGGTACGACCCAGGACGCCCAGAAACAGGCCTGGGCCGATACCTTCACCAAGAGCAGCGACATCAAGGTCGTCCAGGACGGCCCGACCGACTATGGCAAGCTCAAGGCCATGGTCGAGAGCGGCAACGTGCAGTGGGACGTGGTCGATGTCGAAGCCGACTTCGCCCTGCGTGCCGCCAGCGAAGGCCTGCTCGAACCTCTCGACTTCAACACCATCAAGCGCGACCGCATCGATCCGCGCTTCGTCTCCGACCACGGTGTCGGTTCGTTCTTCTTCTCCTTCGTCCTCGGTTTCAACGAAGGCAAACTAGGCGGCAACAAGCCCCAGGACTGGAGCGCGCTGTTCGACACCAAGACCTACCCCGGCAAACGCGCCCTGTACAAATGGCCAAGCCCCGGCGTGCTGGAACTGGCCCTGCTGGCCGACGGCGTGCCTGCCGACAAGCTCTACCCGCTGGACCTGGACCGCGCCTTCAAGAAACTCGACACCATCAAGAAAGACATCGTCTGGTGGGGCGGCGGCGCCCAGTCACAGCAACTGCTGGCGTCCGGTGAAGCGACCCTCGGCCAGTTCTGGAACGGCCGTGTCTACGCCCTGCAACAGGACGGTGCCCCGGTGGGCGTGAGCTGGAAGCAGAACCTGGTCATGGCCGACTTCCTCGTGGTACCGAAAGGCGCGAAGAACAAGGACGCGGCCATGAAGTTCCTGGCAAATGCCAGCAGCGCCAAGGGCCAGGCCGACTTTGCCAACCTCACCGCCTACGCGCCGGTCAACCTGGACAGCATCAGCCAGCTCAAGCCGGACCTCGCACCGAACCTGCCGACCGCCTACGCTCAGGAACAGGTCACCCTGGACTTCGCCTACTGGGCGAAGAACGGTCCAGCCATCGCGACCCGCTGGAATGAGTGGCTGGTGAAATGAAAGTCGCCATCAACGCCTTGCAAAACGCGACCGGTGCCCCTGGCACCGGCGCCAAGGGAGCGGCCATGCCGTCCACGCCCCCGTTGCGCCAGCGCTGGCGCGGCAGCCGCAACCTGCTGCCGGCCCTGCTGTTCCTCGGCCTGTTCTTCTTCGCGCCGCTGATCGGCCTGCTTTTGCGCGGCGTGCTGGAACCGGTGCCGGGCCTGGGCAACTACGAACAGTTGTTCGCCAACTCGGCCTACGCCCGGGTGCTGTTCAACACCTTCTCGGTGGCCGGCCTGGTCACCCTGATCAGCGTGCTGCTCGGCTTCCCGCTGGCCTGGGCGATCACCCTGGTGCCACGCGGCTGGGGCCGCTGGCTGTTGAACATCGTTCTGCTGTCGATGTGGACCAGCCTGCTCGCCCGTACCTACTCCTGGCTGGTGTTGCTGCAGGCCTCGGGGGTGATCAACAAGGCGTTGATGGCCATGGGCATCATCGATGTGCCGCTGGAGATGGTGCACAACCTCACCGGCGTGGTGATCGGCATGAGCTACATCATGATCCCGTTCATCGTGCTTCCGCTGCAGGCGACCATGCAGGCCATCGACCCGATGGTCCTGCAGGCCGGCTCGATCTGTGGCGCCAGCCCGTGGACCAACTTCTTCAAGGTGTTCCTGCCGCTGTGCCGCTCCGGGCTGTTCTCCGGGGCATTGATGGTCTTCGTCATGTCCCTGGGCTACTACGTGACCCCGGCCCTGCTCGGCGGCGCGCAGAACATGATGCTGCCGGAGTTCATCGTCCAGCAGGTGCAGTCGTTCCTCAACTGGGGCCTGGCCAGCGCCGCAGCAGCGTTGCTGATCGTGATCACCCTGGTGCTGTTCTACTTCTATCTGAAGCTGCAACCGGAATCCCCGGTTGGCAACGCGAGGTAAGCGACCATGCTCCTGACTCCCAATGCCATGAGCCGGCGCATGCGTTTCGGGCTCTACACCACGACCGGGCTGATCGCGCTGTTCCTGCTGCTGCCGATCGTGTTCATCGTCCTGCTGTCGTTCGGTTCGTCGCAGTGGCTGGTGTTCCCGCCGCCGGGCTGGACCCTGA
Organism: Pseudomonas sp. Con_6; assembly: GCF_059379395.1. NCBI lineage: Bacteria > Pseudomonadati > Pseudomonadota > Gammaproteobacteria > Pseudomonadales > Pseudomonadaceae > Pseudomonas > Pseudomonas sp. Con_6. The sequence continues at coordinate 4,421,324 of NZ_CM182011.1, forward strand.
AGTGGTACACGCAGTTCTTCTCCAACGCCGAATGGATGGACGCGGCCCTGGCCAGCCTCAAGGTCGCCGTGCTGACCACGATCTGCGCCGTAGCCCTGGGCCTGCCCACCGCCTTTGCCCTGGTGCGCGGGCGTTTCCCCGGCCGCGAGATGCTCTATGGCCTGTTCACCCTGCCGATGATCGTGCCGCTGGTGATCATCGCCGTGGCGGTGTACGCGCTGTTCCTCAAGCTGGGCTGGACCGGCACGCTGTTTTCCTTCGTGGTCAGCCACGTGATCGTCGCCCTGCCCTTCACCATCATCTCGATCATCAACTCGCTGAAGCTGTTCGACCAGTCGATCGAGGATGCTGCGGTGATCTGCGGTGCTTCGCGCCTGCAAGCGGTGTTCAAGGTGACCTTCCCGGCGATCCGCCCGGGGATGATCGCCGGCGCCCTGTTCGCCTTCCTCGTCTCCTGGGACGAAGTGGTGCTGAGCGTGATGATGGCCAGCCCCAACCTGCAGACCCTCCCCGTGAAAATGTGGACCACCCTGCGCCAGGACCTGACGCCCGTCATCGCCGTCGCCTCGACGCTGCTGATCGGCCTGTCGGTGCTGGTCATGGTGGTCGCCGCCGCACTGCGCCGGCGCAATGAAGTCAGCGCCTGAGCGCCTGGAGAGAATAAAAATGAGTGCAGTGATCAAAGATGTCGCCCAGGCCAAGACCCTCGTCAGCCTGCGTAACCTGAACAAGCACTACGGCGACTTCGCCGCAGTGGACAACATCGACCTGGAGATCCAGGACGGCGAATTCCTCACCTTCCTCGGCTCCAGCGGCTCGGGCAAGAGCACCACCCTGTCCATGCTCGCCGGTTTCGAGACGCCGAGCAGCGGCGAGATCCTGGTCAACGGCCAGTCGCTGGTCAACGTGCCGCCGCACAAGCGCGATATCGGCATGGTGTTCCAGCGTTACTCGCTGTTCCCGCACCTGTCGGTGCGCGACAACATCGCCTTCCCCCTGGCCATCCGCAAGCGCAGCGCCGCCGAGCGCGACAAGCAAGTGGACGCCATGCTCAAGCTGGTGCAACTGGAGAAGTTCGCCCACCGCCGCCCGGCGCAACTGTCCGGTGGCCAGCAACAGCGCGTGGCCATCGCCCGAGCGCTGGTCTATGAGCCACGCATCCTGCTGATGGACGAACCCCTCGGCGCGCTGGACAAGAAACTGCGTGAAGACCTGCAGGACGAACTGCGCCAGTTGCATCGCCGGCTGGGCATCACCATCGTCTACGTGACCCACGACCAGGAAGAAGCCATGCGTCTGTCGCAGCGCATCGCGATTTTCAGCCACGGCAAGATCGTCGGTCTGGGCACCGGGTATGACCTGTACCAGAACCCGCCGAATGCCTTTGTAGCTTCGTTCCTTGGCAACTCCAATTTCCTGCGGGTGCAGGCCCAGGGCAATGGCGTCGCCAGTTTCGAGGGGCAAGCGGTGGCGATGCGCCTGACACCGGGCCTGGCCAAGGGGCAGGACGCATTGCTGATGGTGCGTCCAGAGAAGGCCCTGGCCTTGAGCCGCGAGCAAGCGGCACAGGAGCCGTTGCCAGCAGGCTGGAACGAGGTCACCGCGAAAGTGGGTGAGGTGCTGTTCCTGGGTGAGAGCCAGACTTGCAGCGTAATCACCGTTGGCGGAACGGAAATGACCGTGAAGGCCTTGTCGGCGGCGGGCATGTCGATGAAGCCCGGGGATGAGGTGAAGGTGCGCTGGGCGGTGGCGGATGCTTGCGTCTATACCGAATGGCAGGAGAGTGACCTGAGCAAGGCGGCCGGGGCGCATTAAGCCTGGGCTGAATGAAAAATCCCGGCCAATTGGCCGGGATTTTTGTTGTCTGGGCGGACGTCATCGCGGGCAACGCCCGCTCCCACAAGGATCTCTGCCAGTCACAAGATCCAGGCTCGCCGCAAATCCCCTGTGGGAGCGGGCGTTGCCCGCGATGAGGCCAGTCAGGCTGGCGCGGAGGTACGGATCAGGTGATCGAAGGCCGCCAGCGAAGCCTTGGCCCCCTCGCCCACCGCAATCACGATCTGCTTGTACGGCACCGTGGTCACGTCACCGGCCGCGAATACACCCGGCAGGTTGGTCTGGCCCTTGGCATCGACGACGATCTCGCCCCGCGGCGACAGCTCGACGGTACCCTTCAGCCAGTCGGTATTGGGCAGCAGACCGATCTGCACGAAGATCCCTTCCAGCGCCAGTTCATGCTCGGCATCGCTGGTGCGGTCCCTGTAGCGCAGGCCGTTGACCTTCTGCCCGTCACCCAGCACCTCAGTGGTCAGTGCGCTGGTGATGACCTTGACGTTCGGCAGGCTGTGCAGCTTGCGCTGTAGCACGGCGTCGGCACGCAACTGGCTGTCGAACTCGATCAGGGTCACCTGGGCGACGATACCGGCCAGGTCGATGGCCGCTTCCACGCCGGAGTTACCGCCGCCGATCACCGCCACGCGCTTGCCCTTGAACAGCGGGCCGTCACAGTGCGGGCAGTAGGCCACGCCGCGGGAGCGGTATTGCTGCTCGCCCGGAACGTTCATCTCCCTCCAGCGCGCACCGGTGGCAAGAATCACGGTCTTGGCCTTCAACGTCGCGCCGCTGGCCATGCGCACTTCGTGCAGACCACCGGCAGCGGCCGGCACCAGGGCTTCGGCGCGTTGCAGGTTCATGATGTCGACGTCGTACTGCTTGACGTGTTCTTCCAGCGCCGTGGCCAGCTTCGGGCCTTCGGTTTCCTGCACCGAGATGAAGTTCTCGATGGCCATGGTGTCCAGCACCTGGCCGCCGAAACGCTCGGCCGCGACACCGGTACGGATGCCCTTGCGCGCCGCGTAGATGGCCGCCGCGGCACCGGCCGGGCCACCACCGATCACCAGCACATCGAAGGCGTCCTTGGCGTTGAGCTTCTCGGCCTGGCGGTCAGTTGCGCCGGTATCCAGCTTGGCAACGATCTCTTCCAGACCCATGCGGCCCTGGCCGAACACTTCACCATTGAGGTACACGCTCGGCACTGCCATGACCTGGCGCGACTCGACTTCGGCCTGGAACAGCGCGCCGTCGATGGCGACATGACGCACGTTGGGGTTGAGCACCGCCATCAGGTTCAGCGCCTGGACCACGTCCGGGCAGTTCTGGCAGGACAGCGAGAAGTAGGTTTCGAAATTGAATTCGCCTTCCAGCCCGGCAATCTGTTCGATCAGCTCGGTGCTGGCCTTGGACGGGTGACCGCCGACCTGCAGCAGCGCCAGGACCAGGGAGGTGAATTCATGACCCATGGGGATGCCGGCGAAGCGCAGGCTGATCTGGCCATTCGGGCGATTGAGCGAGAACGACGGGACGCGGGCGTCAGTGCCGTCCTCACGTAGGGTAATCAGGTTCGACAGGCTGGCGATTTCGCGCAGCAGGTCGTGGAGTTCGCGGGACTTCGCGCCGTCATCAAGGGAGGCGACGATCTCGATCGGCTGAGTGACCCGCTCCAGGTAGGCTTTCAACTGAGTTTTAAGCGTGGCGTCCAACATACGGGCGATTCCTTTTCAAACAATGGAAAAAACAACGCCCGGGCGAATTCGCCCGGGCGTTTTTGCGGGGCGGGGGTACGACTAGCTAGTGCGGCTCTCCACCGCCCTCAGCGACATGACCGGCTTAGATCTTGCCGACCAGGTCCAGCGAAGGGGCCAGGGTGGCCTCGCCTTCTTTCCACTTGGCCGGGCAGACTTCGCCTGGGTGAGCGGCAACGTACTGGGCAGCCTTGACCTTGCGCAGCAGCTCGCTGGCGTCACGACCGACACCACCGTCGTTCAGCTCGACGATCTTGATCTGGCCTTCAGGGTTGATCACGAAGGTGCCACGATCGGCCAGGCCGGCTTCTTCGATCAGCACGTCGAAGTTGCGCGAGATGACGTGGGTCGGATCGCCGATCAGCGGGTACTGGATCTTGCCGATGGTGTCCGAGGTGTCGTGCCAGGCTTTGTGGGTGAAGTGGGTGTCGGTGGACACGCCGTAGATTTCCACGCCCAGCTTCTGGAACTCGGCGTAGTTGTCGGCCAGGTCTCCCAGCTCGGTCGGGCAGACAAAGGTGAAGTCGGCTGGGTAGAAGAACACAACGGACCATTTGCCTTTCAGATCGGCTTCGGAGACCTGAACGAAGTTGCCGTTGTGGTAAGCGGTTGCGTTGAACGGTTTGACCTGGCTGTTGATGATAGGCATCGGTGACTCTCCTTCAGGGGTTGTGAAAACTTGATGGAGAGATCCTAGCCAATAGAGTGGGTTAATGCTCATTGGCAAAAACCATGCGGGTGATTGGTTTTGGCTATAAGGCGGAGAAGTTAATAGAAGAATTCAAGACTAGCGCAGATCCCTGTGGGAGCTGGCTTGCCAGCTCCCACAGGGTTTTGTGTTGGCCTCGGGTCAGCGGGTCACGGTGCGCATGGTGACGAACTCTTCCGCCGCCGTCGGATGCACACCAATGGTCTCGTCGAACTGCTGCTTGGTCGCCCCGGCCTTCAGGGCGATGCCCAAGCCCTGGATGATCTCGCCGGCATCCGGCCCGACCATGTGGCAGCCCAGCACGCGGTCCGTCTCGGCATCCACCACCAGCTTCATCAGGGTCTTTTCCTGGACCTCGGTGAGGGTCAGCTTCATCGGGCGGAAGCGGCTTTCGAAGATCTTCAGCGAATGCCCGGCTTCCAGCGCCTGCTCTTCGGTCAGGCCGACAGTACCGATCGGTGGCTGGCTGAACACTGCGGTAGGAATATTGCGGTAATCCACCGCACGGTATTCCTCCGGCTTGAACAGACGCCGCGCTACCGCCATGCCTTCGGCCAGGGCCACCGGGGTCAGTTGCACGCGGCCGATCACATCGCCGATGGCGAGGATCGACGATTCATCGGTCTGGAATTCGTCGTTGACCTGAATGAAGCCGCGCTTGTCAAGTTGCACCTCGGTGTTCTCCAGGCCCAGGTTGTCCAGCATCGGCCGGCGCCCGGTGGCGTAAAACACGCAGTCGGTGACCAGCTCGCGGCCGTCCTTGAGGGTGGCCTTGAGGCTGCCATCGGCCTGCTGGTCGATGCGCGCGATATCGCTGTTGAACTGCAGGTCGAGGCCGCGCTTCTCAAGCTCTTCCTTCAGGTGCGTGCGCACCGAACCATCGAAGCCACGCAGGAACAGGTCGCCACGGTAAAGCAAGGTGGTATCGGCGCCCAGGCCCTGGAAGATCCCGGCGAACTCGACCGCGATGTAGCCACCACCCACCACCAGCACGCGCTTGGGCAGGGTCTTGAGGAAGAACGCTTCGTTGGAGCTGATCGCCAGCTCGCGCCCCGGAATGTCAGGCACCTGAGGCCAGCCGCCGGTAGCGATGAGAATATGCTTGGCCGAGTAACGCTTGCCCTCGACTTCCACCTCATGGGGTGCGGTGATCTTCGCGTGGCCTTCCAGCAGGGTCACGCCGCTGTTGACCAGGAGGTTGCGGTAAATGCCATTGAGGCGCTGGATCTCGCGGTTCTTGTTGGCGATCAACTGGCTCCAGTCGAACTGCGCGTCTTCCAGCGACCAGCCGAAGCCCGAAGCCTGCTCGAACTCGTCGGCGAAATGGGCGCCGTACACCAGAAGCTTCTTCGGCACGCAACCGACGTTGACGCAGGTCCCGCCCAGATAACGACTCTCCGCTACCGCCACCTTGGCCCCGAAGCCTGCGGCGAATCGCGAGGCACGCACACCGCCGGAACCGGCGCCAATCACAAACAGGTCAAAATCGTAGGCCATATCAATCTCCTCGGCAGGCCGCCAGCATAGCGCCAGTGATGCCCAATAAACAAAAAAGCCACCCGGAGGTGGCTTCTTTCGTACAAGGCGAAGCTACTGGACTCAGTAAGCCTTGCCCGTCTTGTAGAAGTTCTCGAAGCAGAAGTTGGTCGCCTCGATGTAGCCTTCGGCGCCACCGCAGTCGAAACGCTTGCCCTTGAACTTGTAGGCCATGACGCAGCCGTTCTGCGCCTGCTTCATCAGCGCGTCGGTGATCTGGATCTCGCCACCTTTGCCTGGCTCGGTCTGCTCGATCAGGTCGAAGATGTCCGGCGTCAGGATGTAGCGACCGATGATCGCCAGGTTGGACGGCGCGTCTTCCGGCTTCGGCTTCTCGACCATGCTGTGCACGCGATAGATGTCGTCGCGGATCATGTCGCCGGCGATCACGCCGTACTTGTTGGTTTCCTGCGGATCGACTTCCTGGATGGCGACGATCGAGCAGCGGAACTGCTTGTACAGCTTGACCATCTGGGTCAGCACGCCGTCGTCGTCCAGGTTGACGCACAGGTCGTCGGCCAGGACCACGGCGAATGGCTCGTCACCGATCAGCGGGCGGCCGGTGAGGATGGCGTGGCCCAGACCTTTCATTTCGGTCTGACGGGTGTAGGAGAAGGAGCACTCGTCCAGCAGACGGCGGATACCGACCAGGTATTTTTCCTTGTCGGTGCCCTTGATCTGGTTTTCCAGCTCGTAGCTGATGTCGAAGTGGTCTTCCAGCGCACGCTTGCCGCGGCCGGTGACGATGGAGATCTCGGTCAGGCCGGCCTCCAGGGCTTCTTCGACGCCGTACTGGATCAGTGGCTTGTTGACCACCGGCAGCATTTCCTTGGGCATGGCTTTGGTTGCTGGCAGGAAGCGGGTGCCGTAACCGGCTGCCGGGAACAAGCATTTCTTGATCATAAAAGTCCTTAACGAAGGGCTGTGCGTACGAATTTCGGCGCAGTCTAATCAGGCGGCGTGCACCTTACAATGCCCCGCCTGGCCACAACCGATGCCATCATAGAGAAATCCAGCGGGCGTTAGTTCCCGGCCATTGAAAATATTGGCTTTAAGCCATTCGTCAGACGCCACAAAGGTGGCGTTCCCATGACAGGAAACGACACCTTTGCCATCATCCTGGCGATGGCTTCTCAGACCGCCACCCTCACTTGCCGGTGCCCTGCCCGATCAGCACGCCATCGACGGTCTGGCCGTACAGGTTGACACCATCGTTGGCGTGAAACTTGACCCGGGTCTTCTCCACCGAGCCTTCGACCAGCCGCGGGTCCTGCGGCCGCTCGTGCTTGTTGACGAAGGCGGCCACGTCCCAGGCCTGCTGGTCGGTCAAACTGCCGGGCTTACCCAAGGGCATGTTGTACTTGATGAACGACGCCGCAGTATTGATCCGGTGCATGCCCGCGCCCCAATTGTAGGAGTCCTTGCCCCACAGTGGCGGCATCACGTAGTCGTCGCCGACCTTCTGGCCCTGGCCGTTGTCGCCGTGGCAGATGGCACACTGCGTCTTGTACACCTGCTCGCCGCGGGCGATGTCGTAGCCGCCTGCCGGTTGCGCGACATCGGGATAGCCTCGCCCTGCCGGCTCGACGCCGACCTGGGCCTTGCTCGCCAGCCAATAGGAATATACCGACAGCGCGGTGATCTCCGGGCTGTCAGCCGCAGGCGCCTTGCCGTTCATGCTGAACTGGAAGCAGCCCTGGATGCGCTCGGCGAAGGTGTTCACCTTGTCGTTCTTCTTGCGGTAGGCCGGGTACATCGGGTACGCGCCCCACAGCGGCGCCGAGTGGGCCAGGCGGCCCTGGTCCAGGTGGCAGTTGCTGCACTTCATGCCGTTGCCGACGTAACCCGGAGCCATGCGCTTGGTGTCGACGAACAGCGCGTAGCCGTCGCGGACCATCTTGCCGAATGCATTGTCCGGCAATTCGTCCTGGGCCGGCGGGACGAAGAAAGGCGTCTGGCTGGCCGGTGGCACCTTCAGTTGCGACTGGTCTTCCATGGCGACCTGCGCGGCATGAGCCGAACCCAACGCGAAAGCCAATGCGGAAAAAACGAATGCTTTCATGGCTTTACCTCCTGGCCGGCGGCGAAATAGTCGGCGATGGCTTTCACCTCGGCGTCGGTCATGGCCTTGGCCACGCCCACCATCAATTGGTTGGGGTCGTTGTGCCGGCTGCCGTCGCGCCAAGCGTTGAGCTGTGCGGCCAGATAGGCGGCAGGCTGGTGCGCCAGCGGCGGGAAGTGTTCGCCAACCCCGGCACCGCCTGGGCCGTGGCATTGCACGCAACCGGGAATCTGCCGACTCCAGTCTCCATACAGAGCCAGTTGCTGGACGGCGCTGCCGGCCATCTGTTGGCGGCGGTTGTCCGGCGCTGCGGGGGCCGGCATGGTAGCCAGGCTGCTGGTCACCGCGCTGATTTCCTCATCGCTCAAGGCCTTGGCCAGCGGCTCCATGATCGGGTTCTTGCGCGTGCCGTCGCGGAAATCGCGCAATTGCTTGCTCAGGTAGCCGACGGGCAAGCCGGCAAGGCGGGGAAAACCGGCAGCAGCCATACCCAGGCCATCCGGGCCATGGCAGCCCTGGCAGGCCATGGCGGCGGGATTGGTACCGCCCTGGGTGAAGACTTTCTGGCCGGGGTCGGCCTGGGCCGCCGGAATGGAAAACAACAACAGGCTGCTGATCAGGACTCGATCAAGTGGACGCATCACGGCGCTCCTTCTTATGGTTATATGCTTAGACTTAAAAAATATAAGCCTATGGATAGTAGGACTATCCACTCGCCACTACAACGGCGAGATGCACCAAGAAAGAGCACCCAGAGGCGTGAATCGATTAACCCGAAGGGTTTTGTGTTGTCTATGTGGGCTGCGGTCAGCCAGAAATACAGTGCGTCGCCGCCTTGTTCACATCGGAGAAGCGCAAAGGGAAGTTGTTCAGACGTTCATGCAGCTTGATGCTGCTGCCACTACCCCGCTCATTGATATCCATCACCGCAGCCGGCGCGTCGGCCAGCTTCTGCGGCACGATGACACGGATCGAATTCTTCTCGCGGGTCACCTGCAGCGGATCCCGACTGTCCTTCAGACGCTCCTGGAAACACGTCAGGTATTGCTCCGGCGACTTGCCGGACATCACCGCCAGGGTCTCAGGGCTCTGCTCCAGCTCGGCCACACTGGCACAACCGGTCAGCGTCAACGCCAAGGCAGATACAAACCATTTCATCGAGTCCCTCTCCCAACTTCAAAAAACTGTAAGACCGCTATTAGGCCAATTTGCTCCGCAGAATGTCAGATTTATCATGAGGAATGTGACGAGTCCTACATTCATCCACCCTCCTTCTGTTATCGTGCCGGTTTGCCGAAACATCCCTTGCGGAGCCGTGACATGAAATTCGTACACCAGCGCGAACACCTCAACGAAGACGATATCGTCGTCATCGAGTGTTCCCAGCGCTGCAATATCCGTCTGATGAACGATGCCAACTTCCGCAGTTTCAAGAATGGCGGCCGGCACACTTATCACGGCGGCGCTTTCGACAAGTTCCCGGCGAAGATCACGGTGCCGAGCACCGGTTTCTGGAACATCACCCTGGATACCGTGACCACGCGACCGATCTCGGTGACCCGCAAGCCGGCCTTCACCCACAAGATCAAGATCATCCGTCGTTCGACGTCGCAACTGAGATAAGCCCCATGACCACCACCATCAAATACGTGATCAAGTACAAGCTCGACGGCGAACGCCGCTGGGACTTCGCGCACCTGCCGGACAACTCGCAGGAGCAGGCACTGGATGCGCTGCGCAAGATCCACGGCGACGACGCCGAGAAGATCACCGACATCCAGGTCAGCAAGGCGCTCTGAGGCCCGCGACCGCAGCAAGGAGAACGCAGCAATGAGTCAGTGGCCGGATTCGCGCATCCTCGACCTGTTCGCCATCGAACTGCCGGTCCTCCAGGCGCCCATGGCCGGCGCTACCGGATCGGCCATGGCCATTGCCGTGAGCAATGCAGGCGGTCTCGGTTCCCTGCCCTGCGCCATGCTCAGCGCCGAGCAGATCCGCCAGGAACTGGAAGCCTTCCGCCAGGCCAGCCGCGGCCCGCTCAACGTCAACTTCTTCTGCCACACCCCGCCCGCCAGCGACCCGGCACGCATCGAGCGCTGGAAACAGGCACTCAAGCCTTATTACGAGGAAGTCGGCGCCGATTTCGACGCGCCGACGCCGGTGTCCAGCCGCGCGCCGTTCGATGACGCGGCCTGCGCGCTGGTCGAGGAGTACCAACCAGAAGTGGTCAGTTTCCACTTCGGCCTGCCCGAGCCGCGCCTGCTGGCACGGGTCAAGGCCACGGGCGCCAAGGTGATCTCCAGCGCCACCACGGTGGCCGAGGCGCTGTGGCTGGAGCAGCAAGGCTGCGACGCGATCATCGCCATGGGCTACGAGGCCGGCGGCCATCGCGGCATGTTCCTCAGCGAGGACCTGAACAGCCAGGTCGGCACCTTTGCCCTGGTCCCGCAGATCGCCGACGCGGTGCGCGTGCCGGTGATCGCCGCCGGCGGCATCGGCGACGCCCGAGGTATCGCCGCGGCCCTCACCCTCGGCGCAGCGGCCGTGCAACTGGGCACCGCCTACCTGTTCTGCCCGGAAAGCAAGGTGTCCGCGGCGCACCGCCAGGCCCTGCGCACCGCGCCGGAAAGCGACACGGCGCTGACCAACCTCTTCACCGGACGCCCGGCCCGCGGCATCATCACCCGGATCATGCGCGAACTGGGCCCGGTCAGCGCGCTGGCCCCGGCCTTCCCCCTCGCCGGTGGCGCACTGATGCCGATCCGCGCGATCAGCGAGCCCCAGGGCAGCAGCGACTTCAGCAACCTCTGGTCCGGCCAGGCCCTGCGCCTCGGCATCGAGCTGCCGGCGGCCGAATTGACACGCAAACTTGGCCAGGAAGCCCTTGCCCTGGTTCGTCGCTGAAACAAAGCTTCCCGTTTGCGAGACAATCGCTATATATTCAAATATATAGCGATTGGCCTTCACTCACCCACGGAGCTGTTTCATGCGTATGTCTGCACCTCGTATTGCCCTGACTGGCCTGTTCACCTTGATGGCGCTCAACAGCGCGTGGGCCGATGACGTCCAGGTCGCCGTCGCGGCCAACTTCACCGCACCGATCCAGGCAATCGCCAAGGACTTCGAAAAAGACACCGGCCACAAGCTGGTCGCCGCCTTCGGCGCTACAGGCCAGTTCTACGCGCAGATCAAGAACGGCGCGCCGTTCGAGGTCTTCCTTGCCGCCGACGATACCACCCCGGCCAAGCTGGAAAGCGAAGGCGCCACCGTCAAGGGCTCGCGTTTCACCTATGCGGTGGGCACCCTGGCCCTGTGGTCGGCCAAGCCCGGTTATGTCGACGCCAAGGGCGAAGTACTGAAGAAGAACGAATTCCAGCACCTGTCCATCGCCAACCCGAAAGCCGCGCCCTACGGCCTGGCCGCCACCCAGGTACTGGACAAGCTGAAACTGACCGAAGCCACCAAGGCCAAGATCGTCGAAGGCCAGAACATCACCCAGGCCTTCCAGTTCGTCTCCACCGGCAACGCCGAACTGGGCTTCGTCGCCCTGTCGCAGATCTACCAGGACGGCAAGGTCACCAACGGTTCGGCGTGGATCGTTCCGGCCGAGCTGCATGACCCGATCCGCCAGGACGCGGTGATCCTGGAGAAAGGCAAGGACAACCCGGCCGCCAAGGCCCTGGTCAACTACCTGAAAGGGCCCAAGGCCGCTGCAGTCATCAAGTCCTACGGCTACGAACTCTGATGCCGCTCGACGCCAGCGATTTCGGCGCAATCTGGCTGACCCTCAAGCTGGCGTCGCTGACCACCCTGATCTTGTTACTGGTAGGTACGCCGATCGCCTGGTGGTTGGCGCGCACCCGCTCCTGGTTGCGCGGGCCGGTGGGCGCGGTGGTAGCCCTGCCCCTGGTGTTGCCGCCGACGGTGATCGGTTTCTACCTGCTGCTGGCCCTCGGACCCCACGGTTTCATCGGCCAGACCACCCAGGTCCTGGGCCTGGGTACAGTGGTGTTCAGCTTTACCGGGCTGGTGATCGGCTCGGTGGTGTATTCCATGCCGTTCGTGGTGCAGCCGTTGCAGAACGCCTTCACCGCGATCGGCGAACGCCCGCTGGAGGTGGCCGCAACCTTGCGCGCCAGCCCGTGGGACACCTTCTTCAGCGTGGTCCTGCCCCTGGCCAGGCCCGGCTTCATCACCGCCAGCATCCTCGGCTTCGCCCATACCGTAGGTGAGTTCGGCGTGGTCCTGATGATCGGCGGCAACATCCCCGACAAGACCCGCGTGGTCTCGGTACAGATCTTCGACCACGTCGAGGCCATGGAGTACGCCCAGGCCCACTGGCTGGCCGGCGCGATGCTGGTGTTCTCGTTCGTGGTACTGCTGGCGCTGTACGGCAGCCGCGGCAAATCGGCCTGGAGTTGAACATGACCTCGTCCATCCGCGCCCGGGTGAACATCGCCCGCGACGACTTCACCCTGGACGTCGACCTGAACTTGCCCGGTCGTGGTGTCAGCGCCCTGTTCGGCGCCTCCGGTTCGGGCAAGACCACCTGCCTGCGCTGCCTGGCCGGCCTGGAGCGGGCCGGCGACGCCTATATCGAAGTCGAGGGCAAGGTCTGGCAGGACTCGGCCAACGGCATCTTCGTACCACCGCACCAGCGCCCGATCGGCTACGTGTTCCAGGAAGCCAGCCTGTTCAGCCACCTCTCGGTGCGCGGCAACCTGGAGTTCGGCTGGCGCCGCATCGATCCCGCCACGCGCCGCATCAGCCTGCAGCAAGCCTGCGAGTTGCTGGGCATCGATCACCTGCTGGCGCGCAAGGCCGACACCCTCTCCGGCGGCGAGCGCCAGCGCGTCGGCATCGCCCGCGCTCTGCTCACCAGCCCGCGCCTGCTGCTGATGGACGAGCCGCTGGCAGCCCTCGATGCCCCGCGCAAGCGAGAAATCCTGCCGTACCTGGAACGCCTGCACGGCGAACTGCAGATCCCGCTGATCTACGTCAGCCATGCCCAAGAGGAAGTCGCCCGCCTCGCCGACCACCTGGTGTTGCTGGAACAGGGCAAGGTCCTCGCCAGCGGCCCGCTCAACCAGACCCTCGCCCGCCTCGATCTGCCCCTGGCTCAGGACGAAGACGCCGGGGTGATCATCGAAGGCCGCAGCGGTGCCTACGATGCCACTTACCAGTTGCTCGACCTGCACCTGCCGGACAGCGACCTGCGCTTGCGCATTCCCCATGCGCCACTGCCTGCCGGGTCCAGCCTGCGAGTCAAGATCCAGGCCCGTGACATCAGCCTGAGCCTCGCCGAGGACAACCGATCGAGCATCATCAACCGTTTGCCCGTCACCCTGCGCGCCTTGAGCGAGCAGGGTAATCCGGCGCAAGTGCTGGTCAGCCTGGACGCCGCTGGACACCCGTTGCTGGCCCGGGTCACCCGCTACTCCAGCGACCAGCTCGGCCTGCACGTGGGACAGCGTCTCTGGGCGCAGATCAAAGGTGTGGCACTGCTGGGCCACGCCGCCTGACCTCGCACTTTCGCGCCTCGGCAAGGGCGCCAAGTTACCTTGCCAAGCATGAATGAAACTCATTTAAATCAATGAGTTAAACCCACATAAAATGAAAGTTATTTCATGAAAGTTTCTCTTTTTATAAGAGAAATTTCCCATATGCCTTCAAGCCCCCTATGCTTGCGGGGTGGAGCATTTCGCGAGGCGAATGTTCCGACTATCCGAACAACTCCCAACCGAAAAAGACATCAGCAAATATTTTGCTCGGGGAATTAATTTTCAACGAATGCGTCTTTAATGAAGGGAAAGAGGGAAGCGCTCCCCGGCGCCCCCATCCTCCGTGGGTTCAGCCCATGAGGCATTTCAAGTTACCAAGGAGAAGTACATGCTGATACTCACCCGCAAGGTTGGCGAAAGCATCGTTATCGACGATGACATCAAGGTCACCATTCTAGGCGTCAAAGGGATGCAAGTGAGGATCGGTATCGACGCACCGAAGAACGTCCAGGTGCATCGTGAAGAGATCTACAAACGCATTCAGGCTGGCAGCCCGGCACCGGAGAAAGGAGAAGGCAATCTGTAAGTTGTCCGCATGACTCGAGTCGCACGGATGCGCCTGGTCCAGTGCCATCGTGGACCGCCTACCTCCTGTTGATCGCTCTACCGGGGCTCACCCCCCGGGCGACGGCATCAATTGCCGGACCATGGCGATCAGGGTTTCGGGATCGAAAGGCTTATCCAGAACCCCATCGAACAGCCCGGGATTTTCCCGGCCGATACTGCCTTGCGCGCCACTCATGAGAATGATCGGCAGCGTCTTGAATTGCGGGTCGTCGCGCAGCGTGCGGGCCAGTTCCTCGCCATTCATCGCCGGCATCATGTAGTCGGTGATCAGCAGCTCGACCCGTGTCTTGTTCAGCACTTCCAGGGCCTTCTCGCCGTTGCCGGCCTTTTCTACCTGATACCCCGCATCCTCCAGGGCGAACGCCAGGATATCGGAGATCACGTACTCGTCGTCGACTACCAGGACCGTGCTCATATCGTCAGACCGCAGCCCCTCAGGACCGCTCCAGCGGCTGCGCCGTGCCCGAAAGCACTGCGGCGGCCTCGTTGAATGCCTTGTGCAGCTCCATCCCACCTTCGCCGAAGACCACCTCCAGCAATGCCGGGTCATAGCGACTGTCGCGCACCTTGAGTATCGACAGCACGCGCTTGAGCTGCGAGTTGAGTTCGACGAAACGCATCAGCAGCAGGTTGTCGACGATGCTCGACAGCTCCGGTGCCGGGGCGATGATTTCCGAGCCGAACAGGTCGCGCATTTCCCAGGTTGCCAGCACGGTCACGTCGTGGGCCCGCAGCTCACCCATCAGGGCGCGGAAGAATTCGTTCAGGCGCTCCGGGCGGGTAGCCAGGCGTGCAAAGGCGCCAAGGTTGTCGATGACCACCCGCTTGATACCCAACGCAACGACCTGCCGTACCAGGCGTGCACCGACATCGTCGAGCAAGCCTTCGGTGGTCGGTTGCCAGAGGATGTGCAGCGCCCCGTCCCGTTCCAGCGCCGAGACATCCAGACCGAGACTGGCCGCTTTCATGCGCAGGCGGGTGGCGGACTCATAGAAACCGAAGTACAGAGCCGGCGCCGCAGGCGTGGCGGCGCAGAGGAAACTCAGGCCCAGGGAGGTCTTGCCGCTGCCGGAAGGGCCCATGACCAGGGTCACCGAACCCTGCGCCAGACCGCCGGCGAGCAGGGTGTCCAGGCAGTGCACACCGCTGCTCACCTGCGCCCAGGTTTCGCTGCCGGGGCCGGACGGATGGCTGTAGAGCGATTCAAGCCGCGGATACACCAGCAGGCCGTCGGCGGTGATCTCGCACTCATGCAGCCCGGACAACGCCGCGCTGCCACGGGTCTTGCGCAGCTGGATACGGCGCACCGCGCGGGCGCCGTGCAGGTCCTCGCCGAGCTCGATTACACCATCGACCATGGTGTGCTCGGGGCAGTCTTCTTCCAGGTGGATGCTGGTCAACAGAAGCAAGGTGCAACTGGCGAACGCAGCATGGGCCTGCAGCTCGGAGATGAACTTCTTGGTGTCGAGCACGGTTTCCGCCCGCGAGCGGGCATTGAGCAGGCCGTCGATGATCAACAGCGACGCACGGTGCCGGGCAATCTCGCTGCGCAGCAGCCGCACCACCGCCTCCAGACCTTCCTGCTCCAGGGTGTCGAAGGCACTGAGGAACTGGATCTGGTCGCCGATTTTCGCCGGGTCGAAGAACGACAAGGTCGACAGGTACTGGAACAGGCGCTCATGGGATTCGCTGAGCAGGGTTGCCACCAGCACCCGGCCACCCCGCGCAACATGATTGAACGCCAGTTGATTGGCCAACACGGTCTTGCCGGAGCCAGGACGACCCTGGACGATATAGGCGGCGCCTGCGATCAATCCGCCCTTGAGCAGATCGTCGAGGCCCTGGATGCCGGTCTCTAGACGCTGGAGCTGTTCCACGATGCACTGCCCTCCCCGTTACTGACGACTGCCGGCAGGCACAGGGTCATGCAGGTACCTTCCCCCGGCACGCTATCGACCCAGATACCGCCATTGCTCTGCTTGGCAAAACCATACACCTGACTCAGCCCCAGCCCCGTGCCCTTGCCGAATCCCTTGGTGGTGAAGAACGGTTCGAAGATCCGTTGCAGCACGTCTTCTTCGATACCCTTGCCAGTATCCGTGACGCTGATCAGGGCGAAGGCCCCGACCAGGTCGTCACGCCCCCCAAGGAGCATCTGGTTGCGTGCGTGGATGCGAATCTCGCCGCCCTCTTCCATCGCATCGCGGGCGTTCAGCACCAGGTTGAGCAGGACCATCTGCAACTGCCCTGCGTCCACTTCGACCGGTGCCAGGCCTTCATCGCACAGCACATGCAACTCGATATCCTTGGGCAGCGCCTGGTGCAACAATGCCCGAATCGACTCGACCACCTCCGCCAGGTCTACCCGTACCACGTTCTGTTCCTTGCGCCGGGCAAAGCTGAGCAACTGCTGAGTCATCTGGCTGCCGCGCTGGCCGGCGTCGATCACGTGTTCCAGCAAGCGCCGGGTGCGTTGCGGATCCGGGCTTTTGATCGCCAGCTTGGCCGAGTTGAGGATGATGGTCAGCAGATTGTTGAAATCGTGGGCCATGCCGCCAGTCAACTGGCCAAGGGCTTCGAGCTTCTGCGACTGGAACAGTTGCGCGCGCATGGCATCGAGTTGCAAGGCCGCATCGCGGCGATCGGTGATGTCACGGGTAATCTTGGCCAGACCGATGACCTTGCCTTCCGGCGAACGCACCACATCCAGCGCCACCAAAGCCCAGAAGCGGGTACCGTCCTTGCGCACGCGCCACCCTTCATCCTGGGCGCGGTCGTCGCTGATAGCCTTGCCCAGCAGATAGGCCGGACGCCCATCAAGACAGTCCTGCTCAGTGAAGAACAACGAGAAATGTCGACCGATGACCTCATCGGCACGGTATCCTTTGATGCGCTCGGCACCGGCGTTCCAGGAAACGATATGGCCGCTGAGGTCCATCATGTAGATGGCGTAGTCCACCACGGTCTGCACGAGTTGCTCGTACAGGCTGGAGTTCATGCCATGCAGGTCCTGGGGTTCGGAAGGATCCATTTCGGGGTCCGCTGACTGTTATTGGAGTGTAGCTACAGCATACGCTGAGGATGACACCGAGTGAGGCGTATTCCTGCACTGAAGTTCAATCTCCTGCCAGATACATCGCGATGCAGACCATATATTTGCCCCATAACCATTGCGCTGGATCAAGGTATAGCGCGATTGTAGCGGGCGCGCCTGCGGGAACAGCGGCGAGTTGCTATAGTCTGCGCGCCCGGCGGTTACGACAGACACGCGGTTGAGGAAAAGGGACCTTGGTCATCGACACACGCATGAAACGCATCCACGACGATCTCGAACACACCGCCGACGGCATGGAACAGCTGGCCCATGGTCTGGCCGGCCATGCCCTGTACCTGCGCAACTCGGTGCATGCCGAGGATGCCGTCGAAGTGAGCGAACGGGTCACCGGGCTCAAGGCTTCGATCAGCGACCTGCGTGCGGTCGCCAACAGCATCGAGCGCGACTGAGCTGCCGGTATGCTGCCCGAACATCCCGGCGCGATCCGCAGGCCGCAAGCACTGCACTTGTACCGTCAACGTGGCCGGGTCGGGCTGTTCTTCGTCGGCGGCCTTTCGATACTGGCCGGCATGACCGATGCCATCGGTTTTCTCGCCAGCGGCGATTTCGTCTCCTTCATGAGCGGCAACACCACGCGCCTGGCGGTGGCGGTCAGCGAGGGCAAGTTCTCGCTGATACTGCGCCTGGCCCTTCTGGTGGTCACCTTCGTCATCGGCAACGCCCTTGGCGTGATGATCGCCCGCTCCAGTCGCAAACGTGCCTGGCCACTGCTGGCTCTCACCGCCCTGCTGCTGATGGCCGCCGCGTTCTGCGGCGACTACCTCGAACTGCTGGCCCTGCTCGCGGCCATCCTGGCCATGGGCATGCTCAATGCGGCGGTCGAGGAAGTGAATGGTCTGCCCATCGGCCTCACCTACGTCACCGGCGCCCTTTCGCGCTTTGGGCGGGGCCTGGGGCGCTGGTTGATGGGCGAACGCCGCAGTGGCTGGCGCATGCAACTGGTGCCCTGGGGCGGCATGTTGTTTGGCGCGGTGCTCGGGGGCTGGCTGGAATACCGCCTGGGGTTTGCCGCGCTGATCTTCAGCAGCATTCTAGCTGCCCTGCTTGGCCTGGCGTCGTTGCTGATCCCGCGGCGCTGGGTGCAGCGCTACATGGCACGCTGAGCCGTTGCCCTGACCATTGACGGGAATATAACGATGAGTTATAAAGCCCGCTTGCTTAGAGAAGCTTCCTGAATCTCGAGGCAAGCTGCGAGTGTGGTGGAATTGGTATACACAGCAGACTTAAAATCTGTCGGCGCAAGCCTTGCGGGTTCGAGTCCCGCCACTCGCACCAATCTCCGAAAAGCGCCCATCGAGGCGCTTTTTTCATGTCCGCCAATGACTTGGCGGTGCCTTTGCAACAAATCGCAAAAATCACGGTCATAGCAGCGCCCTCGATCTACCGCCCTGCGGCGGTTAAAGGAAATGACCGTGCTGACCCGCCTGACCCAGTGTTCCCTGCTTGCCGCGATCCTGCTCTCGGCCGGCTGCGCTCATCACCACCGTCACCACGACCGTGACGACGACGGCTGGCGCGATCGCGACCAGCGCCGCTGGCACGATGACGGCCGCCGTCGCTACGACGATCGCTACGACTACCGTCGCGATGATCGCCGCTACCGCGACGATGATTGATTACACCCTGCCTGCCCCTGCCCAACTGACTGCTCCCCTGCCCTGAGGTTTCTCCCATGCGTCTTTCGCTGCCTACCCTCGCTCTAGGTTTTCTGATGTCCCAAGCCGCCATCGCCGGTGACGGTACCACCGCCATTGGTGGCGGTCTCGGTGGCGTGCTGGGTAATGTGGTCGGCCAGCAGATTGGAGGCAGCGCCGGCGCGACAATTGGTGCCGGCCTGGGCGGTGCGGCCGGCAGTGCGGTGGCAGCGAAGAAGGGTAACCGCACCGAAGCCGCGATCGGTGGCGGCATTGGCTCAGCGGGCGGCTCTTTTCTGGGCGGCAAGATGGGCGGCTCGACCGGCTCGATGATCGGCGCCGGCCTCGGCGGTGCAGCCGGTGGTGCGGTGGGTAACCACCTGGCGGATGACAACCGCGACTCCGGGAAACACAAGCACAAGCGCCGTCATCGGCATCGCTGAGAGACACGGCGCTACTGATTTGTGGGAAGTGGCGCCGCCCTCAGCTCGAAACGCTCCTTCAGCCAAGCGCTCTCATGCAGGAAGCGGGATCGGATCAGGCTACGGGCAAGCCCGCCAAGCGCGCCAGCGTCGGGTAGTCCAACCCACCGGTTACCGTCCTCAGGTAGGCATCGATGGCCTGGTCATCCTCGACCATCGCCAGCATCTGCCGATGCCTGGCATGGGCCAGTTTCGACTCGGCCGAGGTCTGCGGCTGCAAGGCCATCTGGACCAGGGTTTCCTTGGCATGCTCGGGAATTTCCCGGTAATACCGGTACTCCGTCGTGCCCTTGAGCAGCACCCGGTCGAGCACGATGAAACTGCCTGTCGGCAGGATGTCCGGATTCTCGGTACGGCTCAACGCCATGTCGATCTTGCGTCCACGGAACTCCACCCAGCCATGGGACGCAACACCGCCCCACGAGCCCTCACCGACCCAGCCGATGACCGCATCGACGTCGATGTTGCGTTCTTGCTTCAGGTAACGCTTTAGGAAAAACGACAGGTGATAGCAACCACCCCACATGCCACCTTCCATGACGATTTTCTGGTGAATACGCGTGGCGATATCGACAATGCAACGCTCTTCAGCGGACAGAGCCAGTAGCCATTCTCGATCCAGACTTTCTAATTTTCCCGCCAACAGTTTGCGCTGCCGTGCTTGGCCCATGGCTTTGCGTCCTGCAAAGTTGATTAGTACGCAAACGTTAACCGCGATGATCAACCCCCACAATGCGTCAAATGTGAAACACCGCAGATTTCATCAAAACGACGGCGGGCTTAAATTTAACTTCATCAACGCCAAAAAAAATTTCATTAACGATTCAAAATGGCCGTTTGACGCGAGCGCCTATTCGAACGCATGCCCACCACCCGATACAGCACTTGATGCGCTTGATGGGCCGCAGGCAAATCAGCTTGCCGGAGGCTTTCGTGCCCTCAGCAGCGCGAACGCGATATTGGGCAACATCATGATGCCAAGCATGCCCCAGAACCCGACCTTGCCCGCTTCATGCAGGGCAGCGCCCAAGACGATGAACGCCAACAGGGCGACGAAGCGCAACGACACGAACTTTTCCAAGCCTCTCACCCTGGTTCTCCGTTAATTTACCGTCCAAAGAAAAACCCCGCAGATCCTGATCTACGGGGTATGAAAAGTGGAGGCTGTTGCCAGATTCGGATCGATGTACAGCCCAGTCAACATTGACTTTGATATCAACCACTTATCACGAATCAGCCTTCGTAGGCGGCGGAATCATGCCCCTTGGAGCCCTTTGGAATCAAGCACCAGCCACCCGCGCCCATCAGTGATTTGTGCCGCAGCCACTGCTACGCTGCGGATGAATTCACTCTACAGGGACATGGAGATGAGCTTCGACTGGCACGCCGGACCAATCACCCGCGCCACCCCACTCGACCAGAATTACCGCAACACATATCAGGTTAGGCAGTTCCTGGTGCGCGAATGCGGCGAAGATTTCAGGTTTGATCGTGCCTTCATGGCGTGGATCAAGAGTGGCGCAGCAACCAGCATGGGCGAGGTCGCGGATGAATGGCTGCGACGGCGCAGGTGAGCGATGGGTTGTTCGAGCAACCGAGCAACCACTGTGACATTCAGAGCCCGCTGAGTATGTTTGATCTTAACGCCCGAATTTCAAATCCTGAACTTGAAATAATGCGCCGTTAGGGGGTATCCGTGTGCACCTTGAAAAGTAAGGACGCTCATCAAATGGGTAATCAAAAAACTCATGACCATTGCGCTTGCCGCAATAACTCTTTCTGGCTGCGTGACAGCTCCGAACTGGAAAAATCGAGGTCCGACGACGCTTGTCACTGAAAAAGGAATGATCACTTGTTACACAGATGCAAATATCATTGATGACACAGGGGATGGAAGGCACCCTTTGCGCCACTCCTGAATCTGGCTTCTTTGGTGGAGGAGAGTCAGAAATCTCCTGCGGCCGGTGGTGAGAGCATCGAAAGCGCGAGAGAAACCCGGCCCCTGCTCAAGGCCTTCACCAACTTGATCCGTGCACTTACCACAGCCAGGCCGAATCGTTCGCTGGACAACCACCCCTCACCCATTACCGGCGATACACCGGATGGGCCGAGGGTATGTCGATCAGTTTCGAAGCCCACCTGCCGGGCAAACGCATCGAGCCAGGCCAAGACAGCGTCAGCCTTACCGTAAGGAACCTGCCGATGCAGTTGCGTCAACCAGCTCAAGCGACAATCAGCAAAACGGAGCCTCTATTTAGAGCGCTCGTACTCGAAGCCGTCCCCAGTCTTCTTGATCTTGGTGCCCGGCTCGGTGGCACGGTGGACCACATAGCACACGCCCGCTACGGCAGCGATACCCAATGCAACCTTGGGGTTCTTGCCGATGAAAGTGAGCACTTTTCCTGCGAGCTTCACGGTATCCGCACTATTCAGCACAGCAGGAACAGCGGCAGCGGCTAATGCAATCTTGCCGGCATTTCTAGCTATCAAACCCTCATCAACTGCATTGCCCGTTGCGTGATCGTATGTCCTGCTCATGACCGTCTCCTCTGCCTGGAAACCGTAAGTGTAGGGAAAGTTTAGAGAGATAGACAGGCTGCGCTTATCAAACTGCCAGCATCTCGCATCCGACCGCAGAGGGCGGCGCATGCATGCAGAACGTCTTAGCACCAGCTTCCATTACAAGACCACTCCCCCCGCCGTTCTCGAAGCGAGCCCGACACGAGAAGCTCGAGGAATCAGACGAAGCAAGGCATGATGCGGAAACGATTGGCGAATTCCGTCCAAATAAAAAGCCCCCGCAGACGATAATCTGCGGGGGCTTTCGAATATGGAGGCCGAGGTCGGAATCGAACCGGCGTAGACGGATTTGCAATCCGGAGCATAACCACTTTGCTACTCGGCCTCTGATGAGCTTCGGAAATCTTCGATTTACCTAACTCTTTGAAAACGTTGAGGTTTTTATTTCTCGTCGCTTTCGATGGACGCCATTATGCGTGCATTCACCCATGCTGGCAACCCCCTGATTTAAAAAAAGTTTCTGCCCGGGGACAGGTACCGTTCGCACGGCGCCGCCGCCCTGCCCCGCGGGTTGTGCTCAGGCGGCTTCGCGCTGCGCACCGACGCGAGTGACTTCGAACAGGCCCACCAGTTTCTGCAGTTTGTTGGCGTTGAGCCGCACGGTTTCCGCGCTGGCATGGAGAACGTTGACGGTCTGGTGCATTTCCAGCGAGGACTGGTCCACTTCCTTGATGGTTCGACCGTAGTCCAGGCTGCGCTGGTTGAGCTGCTGGATGATGTCAAACATGTTTTCCACGGCCTGATGCAGTTGCACGTTTTCCGACGACGCCTGCTCGGCGAGGCCCAGGCTCTGGTCGACATTGTTCACCCCGTCCTCCATGAAGCCTACGGCTTCACGCGTTTCGCCCTGCAGGCTCTCCACGGTAAGGCGGATTTCTTCGGCTGCGCTGGAAGTTCGCGCGGCCAGACTACGGACTTCATCGGCGACCACGGCGAAACCACGCCCATGCTCCCCCGCCCGCGCCGCTTCGATGGCGGCGTTGAGCGCCAGCAGGTTGGTCTGGTTGGTGATGTCGCTGATCAGGTGGCTGATCTTGCCGATCTCCGCCATGCGGCTGTCCAGCCGCTGCACACTGGAGGCGGAACGCTCGACCACGTCTCGGATCGACTGGGTACCCTGCTGCACGGTGAGGAACTGCTCGCGGGCACGCTCGACCACTTCATCCATGGCCTGCTTCATCTGCTCCGCACCGGCCGAGGCCTGCTGGATCTCGCCCAGTTGCTCTTCAACGATGACCATCATGCGGTGCACCGCCTCCGCGACTTCCATGGAGGTACTGCTGGCCTTGCGGCTGCGGCCGATCATCATCTGGTTGGTAGTGCCAACACTGTGGCTGGCTTTGACCACCTGCCCCACCACCGAGTCCAGATGGTCGATGAAGCTGTTGATCCAGCGCCCCATATCGCCGGTTTCGTCATTGGCCATGCGCGAGGTATCCAGGCGCTGGCGCAGATTGCCCTCGCCCTCGGCGATGGTGCGAATGACGCCAGTCAGTTCATTGAGGCGCGCAGCCAGCCGTTTGGGGCCAAGCGTACTGAAGACCAGCGCGGCCAGCAGCAGGCTGCCTGCCTCGCACAGGTCGATCAGGTGCTGGGACAGGCCGCTGTAGTGCTGCACCGCATAATTGCTGGCGAACAGAGCGAGCATGGTGGCCAAATACGGTTTCATCAGTCCGTAGCTGAGGGAACGGCGACGATAGACCTCTTCCAGGTCGGCCTCGCACATCATGCCCCAGCGGTCTGGCGAGCCGGGTAACTGGAAGGTCACGCCCTTGCCCACCACCGGGATATGGCGGTAATCGGAATAGCCCGGGTAGGTGACGAACAGGTTCGAGCCGTTGCGGATGGTTTCCCGTACGCCGGGGTGCAGTTGCTGGGTGGCCGGGTCGGTGAAGCGCAGCTCCAGCTCGGTATGACGCTGCACCTGCACGGTTTTCCAGGGCGTGTGCACGCCGCTCTTGAGGTTCTCGCCATGGCTGAAGGTGCCGTCCTCGAAGCGCGAGCGCGACAGCGCCACGCCGGGCTGCAGGTTACGGTCGAAGCGCGACTGGACCATGAACAGGTAGTTGTCCCCGGACTCGGCGAAGATATGCCCGGCCTCGCGCTGGATCAGATCACCCAGCACATCGTTGGGCACCCGGCCGCACAGGCAGCCAAGCACCTTGCCCGCCACCTTCAGCGGTTGATAGAACATCAGCGTCACTTCGTCATGGAAACGCGACGAGGACGGGCCGATGGTCAGGGTCAGCGGGTCGCGGTACGGGCCATGGAGAAACGGCGCCTTCAGCCCTTCGGCGAGCGCCGCCGGATCGAGGGTGCGCGGCGCCTGTCCGCCCCAGGTCGACGCCAGCAGCTTGCCGGTACCATCGATGACGAACAATTCGGAAAAGTCCTCGGCCTGTTGCAGTTTTTCCTGCAACGCCTGGCCGTCGATGGTGCTGAGGTCTTCCACGCCCTGGGCCAGTTCGGCGAGGTGCTCCCACTGTTCCTGGGCCCAGTTGGTGAGCAACTTGACCCGTGTCTCGGCAATGGCTTCGAAGGTTTGCTCGATGACCGGATAGGCCGCGCGATTGACCCGGCAGGCCCAACCCATGGCGAATTTTCCGGTCTTGCCGAACCAGGGCAGCCAACGCCGTTCTTCACCCGACAACTGCATGGAGTTGCTTGATAGCGACATAGATCTCTCCAATGGCGACATTCCAATGCATTCGGAGAGGCAACTAACAGGCCAAGAGCAAAGCTAGCTAACGAATTGACCAGTAAAACTGGCTTTCTGCCACTGTCACGGAAATAAATGCGGGGCCATCCCGTTTATCAGGCGGGATATCGCCCCAATCAGGGGCGAGATCGTCACCAGATTCCTCAAAATGGTGCAAAAACAACAGGTTAATCCTTATCCCGAAGCCAGGGCCCAATCGCTCAGGCGTCGGGTGTATTCGCTGGGTTCATCGCTCACTCGGTCTTTCCGATCGAAAAACAAACCCAGTTGCGCCGCTCGGGCGATCGCTGCGACCTTGTTCTGCACGCCGAGCTTGACGATGGTGTTGCGCGCATGGAAGTTCACCGTCGACTCGGACAGATGAAGGATGTCGGCCACTTCCTCGGCGGTCTTGCCGATGGCCGACCAGCGCAGCACTTCGATCTCGCGGCAGGTCAGGTGCAGGTCGTCGACCTTGCGCTGGAGCTCGTCCACCTGGTTCATGTGGATCAGGTTGCACAACAGCAGGACCTGCCCTGCCTTCTCGTACCATTCCTCATTGGAGATCGGCCCGTCCCGACGGGCCACGTCCAGCATGCTGAACACCCCTTCCGAATGCGAGCCCTGCGACCAGCCGTGACACAGGCCGAACGTCTGGGCGTCTTGCCAGATACCGGGCGCGGCGTGGAAACAGCTTTCATCCCAGAAGATCGGCAGAATCGAACGGCGACAATGCTCGATGCGCGGGTCGGTTTCGCTGTAGCGGCACGCCTTGTAGCGCTGGCTCCAGCCGTCGGGCCAGGTATTCCAGAGCTCCGGCCGCGGGTCGAAACTGGTCCAGCAGGAGAATCCGAAGAAATCAAACCCCAGTTGCACGACCAGATCGTGCAAGGCAGTGAAGCGCAGGTCGGGAGAGACTTCTCGTGCCAAAACATTCAAAACGTCGGCACTGAACGGCATGATGCACCTCTTTTACCAAGCGCTGGTTTCCCTCCCAGATGCGCTGTTGGGTGATGAATAGTCCGTGGTAGCAGGATGAGGCTAGTGGCAGGGAAATCACCCGACAACAGGCTTTTAGGGTTATATCGAAAGAATGCTTTTCCGGGCTGGGCGGCTCTAAAACGGGAATTTCAGGCAGTTTGACCACCCACTGCCAGCGATCGATCAAGGGAACTTTCCTGGCGGCGTGCGATATCGGTATTGATAGAATTTCCCACGCACCTGCACAAAAAATTCCGCCATCCCGCGCAACCCAGTAGCATGTCAGGCCTGTGCAAAAGCGGATTTTTCCATGCTCACGGTCGCCGACCTGATCGCCATCGAACTGTTGAAATTGCGGGCCGTCGCCGGGGCCGGCGGCACCCACCGACCGATCACCTGGGCCCATGCCGTCGACCTGCCGGACCCCTGGCGCTGGATCTCGCCGGGCGACCTGGTGATGACCACCGGCCTCGGCCTGCCGCACCAGGACGAAGACCAGGCCGCGTGGCTCGAACGCCTGGTGCAGGGCAATGCCAGCGCCCTGGTGGTCGCTCCGCGCAGCGACGCCCCTGCCCTCACTCCGGCATTGCTGGAGGCCGCCGACCGCCTGCTGTTCCCCGTCCTGCTGGCCAGCTTCGAGCTGGAGTTCGTCAAGCTGTCGCACTACGTCATCGAGAGTGTCCTGCAAGCCCAGCGCGAGCGCTTCAACGCCAGCGAGCGCCTGTTCCAGACCTACGCCGAAGCCCTGCGCAAGGCACCGGACATGACCGGGCGCCTGACCATCCTGGCCACGACCCTGGACCTGAACCTGGCCCTGGAGGATGCGATCGACGCCACCCTCATCGTCGAAACCCGCCCGCAGGACCGCGCCGCACTGCAAGAAGCCGAGCGCATCCCATTGGGCGGACGCACCCGTACCAACCTGCTGCTGGCCCGCGGCAGCCGGCGCAGCGCCGATGACTCGATCCTGATCCGCTCTCTGGTCGGCTTGCTCGGCGTCGAACTGGAGCGCCTGATGATCCAGCGCGACCAGCAGCGCGAGGAAGGCGCGGCCCTGCTGCGCAGCCTGCTGGACAGCGAGACCGAGTTCAGTCTCGCCCGGCCGATCCTCGAACGTCGTGGCCTCGCAGGTTCGCTGGTCTGCCTGGCGATCCGTCCTGCGGTCCAGGGGGCCTGGTCCGCCGATGAAGTCCATCAAGCCCCGGCCTTGCACGCTGCAACTCCGCTGCTGCTGGGCGAGAACGGGCTGCTCCTGGCGATCAGCCGCAATGACAGCGCGGTATTCGAAGCACTGCGCGGCAACCTCGGCAGCGACACCGTCATCGGCGTCAGCGGCCCGATCGCCGCGGCCACCGGCTTTCGCGAAAGCGTGCGCCAGGCCCGCCTTGCGCTGACCCAGGCCATCGACCTGGAGACGTCGCTGCTGCGTTATGGGGAGGCGGAGACCGGCTTGATCATGGCGCCCAAGTCCCTGGCCGAAGCCCGCGCCCTGGTCGGTCGTTACCTCGGTCCGCTGATCGAGCATGACCGCACCCAGAGCGCCGCGCTGTTACGTACGCTGATGACGTTCCTGGAAAACGATGGCAACTGGAAGGCTACGGCGTTCGACCTGGAGATCCATCGGCAGACCCTGGTCTATCGCCTGAAGCTGGTGGAACAACTGACCGGCATCAAGCCCACCACGACCCAGGGCATTGCGCGTTTCTGGATTGCGTTGCAGGCGGGCAAGAACACCGAGTTGTTCTGACGGGCCGCGAACGCCCGGTGCTGGTTGCAAAAAAACGACCCCGCTGCGTGGGCGGGGTCGTCTGTCTTCACTCAGCCCGGATCAATTACTGGTCGGCATCGCGAACTCCGCCCCCTTGGCAATCGCCTGCGGCCAGCGCTGCATGATGCTCTTCTGCTTGGTGTAGAAACGCACGCCTTCCTCACCGTAAGCATGCATGTCCCCGAACAGGCTCTTCTTCCAGCCACCGAAACCATGCCAGGCCATCGGCACCGGGATCGGCACGTTGATGCCGACCATCCCCACCTGGATACGCCGGCCGAACTCGCGGGCGACATGGCCATCGCGGGTGTACAGGCTCACGCCGTTGCCAAACTCATGGGCGTTGATCAGTTCCACCGCCTCGGCGAAATCCGTGACCCGCAGGCATGCCAGCACCGGGCCGAAGATCTCTTCCTTGTAGATGCGCATGTCCGGAGTGACCTCGTCGAACAACGTGCCACCCAGCCAGAAACCGTCGCCACAGCCTTCACCCGCGGTCTGGCCATTGAACCCACGGCCGTCCACCAGCAATTTCGCGCCCTCCTTCACCCCTTGCTCGATGTAGCCGGTGATCCGCTCCAGCGCCGCACGGGTCACGATCGGTCCCATCTCGGCCTGCAGGTTGGTGCCGTTGAGCACCTTCAGTTCCCGGGTACGCTGGATCAGCTTGGGCATGACCTTCTCGGCCGTTTCGTCGCCAACGAACACTGCCACGCTGATCGCCATGCAGCGCTCGCCGGCAGAGCCGTAGGCCGCGCCGATCAGGGCATCCACCACCTGGTCGATATCGGCATCAGGCATCACCACCAGGTGGTTCTTCGCCCCGCCCAGGGCCTGCACGCGCTTGCCGTGGCGGGCGCCGGTCTCATAGATATGGTTGGCGATCGGCGTCGAGCCGACGAAGGAAACCGCCTCCACGTCCGGGTGCACCAGCAAGGCATTGACCGCTTCCTTGTCGCCCTGCACCACGTTGAACACGCCGTCCGGCAACCCGGCCTGCTTCAGCAGCTCGGCGATGAACAGGCTCGGGCTCGGGTCGATGGGGCTCGGCTTGAGCACGAAGGTGTTGCCCGTGGCCAGGGCCACCGGGAACATCCACATCGGCACCATCACCGGGAAGTTGAACGGGGTGATGCCGGCGACCACGCCCAGTGGCTGGCGCAAGGTCCAGTTGTCGATATTGGTGCTGACCTGATCGGTGAAGTCGGTCTTCAGTAGCTGCGGCGCGCCGCAGGCGAACTCGACGATCTCGATGCCGCGGGTCACTTCACCCTGGGCATCGGTGAAGACCTTGCCGTGCTCGGCGGTGATCAGCCGGGCCAGGTCGTCGCGGTGCTCGCTGAGCAGCGCCAGGAAGCGGTTGAGGATACGCGAGCGGCGCAGCGGCGGCAGGTTGCTCCAGGCCGGGAACGCGGCCTTGGCGCTGGCCACCGCAGCGTCGACGTCGGCATGGCTGGCCAGTTGCACCTGGGCGCTGAGCTGGCCGGTGGCCGGGTTGTAGACGGGCAGTTGCTGGCCGCTGGTGGCCTCGGCGCGGGCGCCGGAAATCCAATTGGTGATGTGCTGTGTCATGTCGGTTTTTTTCCCGTGGATCAGTAGATGGCGTAGACCTTGCGGACGGTTTCCAGGACATCCCAGCGCCCGGTCCAGCCCGGCGGCAGGATGATCAGGTCGCCACCGCCGACCTCGACCACTTCGCCGGACGCGTCATCGGTGAGCAACGCGCGACCGGAGAGGATGAAGGTGAACTCGGTGTCCGGCCGGTCGATCACCGGCCAGCCGCCCGGCTGGCACTCCCACACGCCGAGGTTGCCGGTGGCGGTGGGTGCCAGGGTCTGGATGGCGATCTGCGGATCGCCCTGGTCGGCGCCGGCACGCTGGCCGGCGGGGTTCAGCGCCAGCGACGCGAGGCTGGCGGACTTGAGAATGGTGAAGCTGGTCATGAAGGACTCCCTTTAATGTGCGCCGGTGAGCTTTTCCAGCAACATCGCGGTGCGGGATGGACGATGGGTGAAGCGCTCTTCGATATCGCTCAGCGAGGCCGCAGCCAGTCCGCTGTTGATACCCAGCCAGCGCAGCGGCTCGCGCTCCCAGGACGGCGAGCGGTGATTGACGAAGGGCAGCGTGTTGATGTCCTCGTCGCGTTCGAGGATCAGGTTGCGCAGGATCCGTCCCGCCAGGTTGCTGGTGGCGACGCCGTCGCCGACGTAGTTGCCGGCCCAGGCGATGCGGCTCTTGCGATCGATACTCACGGTGGGGCACCAGTCGCGGGACACGCCCAGTGCACCGCCCCAGCGGTGGGTGATTCGGGCACTGGCGAGATCGGGGAAGAACTCCAGCAGCGTCTCGTGGATCCGCGCATGGATGCTGTCCACCAGGTCGGCCTGCTCGGACATCCGCGAGCCCCAGTTATAGGGGGCACCGCGGCCGCCGAAGACCAGGCGGCCCTCGGTGGTGACCTGGCCGTACACCCGCAGGTGACGCATGTCGTTGAAGGCCAGACGCTGGTCGAGGTTGAGCCTGGCGAGCAGGTCACGGGGCAGTGGTTCGGTAGCCAGCACCAGCGAATACAGCGGAATGACGAAGCGCGAATGACCCGGCTGCTGCGAGGTGAAGGCCTCGGTGGCGCGCACGGTGATCCCGGCCTTGACCTCGCCGTGTTCGGTACGCACCCGGCCGGGCTCGATCTGCGTCACCGCAGAGCGCTCGTGGATCTTCGCGCCCATGGCTTCCACCAGTTGCGCCAGGCCGCGCACCAGCTTGCCGGGATGGATCAGCGCGCAATGCTCGGTATACAAGCCACCGAGCACGCCCTGGGCACCGACACGGACACGGGCCTCGGCGGCGTCCAGGGTGCGCCACTGCTGCGGCAGGCCAAACCGAGCCGACGCCTCGACCGCCGCCCTCGCCCGCGCCAGTTGCGGCGCGCTGCGGGCCAGGGACAGGAAGCCCTGCTTGGCGTAGTCCGCCTCGACGCCCTCCAGGGCCAGGACCCGACCGATCTCGTCGACGGTGTGGTTCATCGCTTCCTGCAGGTGCAGCGCGGCACCATGGGAATACAGCTGTGCTACCCGTGGCAGGGAGATCGGGAAGATCGCCGAGGCCCAGCCGCCGTTGCGCCCCGAGGCACCGAAGCCGACCTCGCGTTTTTCCAGGAGCACCACGCGCAGCGAGGGGTCGCTTTTCAGCAGGTAGTATGCGGTCCACAAACCGGTGTAGCCGGCGCCGACGATCACCACGTCGGCCTCGACGCTGCCTTGCAGCGCCGGGCGTGACGGGGTCGGCTCGAACCACAGCGGGCGGTTGGGGAGTTGGGTCAAATCAAGGAGTGCTGACATGCTGTTGGCTTCCCGCAGGCATGGAGTTGCATCGAAATACGACTATCAGGCGCTTTCCGTCAGTCGCGTGGCGGTCTCGCCTTCCTGCCGGCGAGCCGGGGACAGGCGCAGGACCAGGTAAGAGGCGCCGATCGCGACGATGGCGATCAGGCACTGCAGCAGGCTGATCTGCATGCTCGGGTCGAAGGCCATGCTCACCAGCACGGTGATGATCGACGCGGTCACCAGCAGCGGCAGCCAGGGGTGGCCCCACATGGCGAACTTCAGGTTGCCTTCGGCGACCCAGCGACGGCGCAGTTTCAGTTGCGACAGGCAGATCATCAGGTAGACGAAGAGGAACACCGTGCCCGAGGAATTGATCAGGAACTGGAACACCGTGTCCGGCCACAGCGCCGCGATCACCACACAGCCGTAGCCGACGATCGTCGAAGCGATCACCCCGCGTACCGGCACGCCCTTCTTGCTTACCCCGGCGATCCAGCGCGGCGCTTCGCCGTTGGAGGCCAGGACGAAGAGCAGGCGCGACGAGGTGTAGAGGCCGGCGTTGAGCACCGAGAGCACTGCTACCAGGATGACGATGGTGAGCATGTCGCCGGCGCCGGGAATGCCGATGCGGTCCAGGGTGGTGACGAAAGGCGACTTGCCAGGCACCAGATCGGTCCAGGGCTGGGCGACGACGATGAAGAAGGTGGCGAGGACGAAGAACACCAGGATGCGCACCATCACCGTGTTCACGGCCTTGCGGATGTTGCGCGACGGGTCTTCCGATTCCGCTGCGGCCAGGGTCGCGACCTCGACGCCGGTCATGGAGAAGATCACCACCACCACGCCGGTGAACAGCGAGCCGATGCCATGGGGCAGGAATCCGCCGTGGGCGGTGAGGTTGGAGAAGCTCGCCTTGGAATCCGGCCAGAGGCCGAACACGTAGAGCCCGGCGACCACCAGGAACACCACGATGGCTGCGACCTTGACCCCGGCGAACCAGTACTCGGCCTCGCCGAAGGAATGCACCGAGAGCAGGTTGAGCAGGGTCATGGCAACCATCAGGCCGAGGGCGATGACCCACACCGGGATCTCCGGTAGCCAGGCATTGATGATCTGCCCGCCGACCACGGCTTCGAAGCCGACCACGATGACCCAGAAGTACCAGTACAGCCAGCCGGTCATGTAGCCGGCGGGACGGCCGAAGGCCATGCGGGCGTAATCGACGAACGAGCCCTTGGCGGGATGGGCGGCGGCCATTTCGCCGAGCATGCGCATCACCAGGGCGACGATCAGGCCGGTGATGGCATAGGTGATGAACGCGCCCGGACCGGTGGACGCGATGACGGCGCTGGAACCGACGAACAACCCGGCGCCGATGACGCCGCCGAGGGCCAGCATACTGATGTGTCTTGTCTTGAGCGCACGCTTGAGGCGCGGATCATGCTCCGTTTGGATAGGCATTTCGTGTCTCCGATTGTTATTAGTGATTAACACTGCCCGGGGCCAAGCGTAGGGGGGCTTGCGGGTGGGAGACAGTGTCGGAATCACCATGCGGAGACGCTTGACTGTACAAATGTATGAAGAGGGAGCGTGGGTGTGGTGGTGGATTTGCAGACCTCATCGCTGCATGGGCATCGACGCCTCTCAGGTAGAAGCGCAGAGGCCCGATAGGAGCGTATGACCTCGGAGAATCGATGACCGTTCGTCGCAGAACTTTAAAGATATCCACAGGCACAAAATACTACATCTCCTGAAATCAGACCGACATCCCACCTTAATTACGGAAAGGGCCTACATAATTCTACATCGAGAAATATATAAACCTCTTAAAACCACAAATCCAGAAACATCACACACCAGCTTAGAAAACAGCTGCAGGAATTATCCTGCACATAACAACCCCCAATAAACCATGAAGACTCCCAAGCCAGAACACCAAGTTGACACCATGCGCAAGAGGAACTAAAAACATTCAACCCCGCACGAACCCCCAAAACTTCATGAAAAGCAGCACCATGAACAATGACGCATATCAAATAATGCCAACACCCAAAGACAAATTGAATATCGATGGTGCCTTTCCCATGAAAACCTCATCAACCACAAGAATCGCCAGGCTGACTGGCATTTTCTTAAAAGAACAACTCCGAGAGCCAATTTCCTTGCTTTGGACACTAATCTCGCCCAGCGCACTATTCTACTTGATCACCTACAACAACATGGCCTTCAGCACGCAAGAGGCTGACCATATAAAATCAACCGCTGGGTTCTATGCCTATATCTCCGCCACGGTGGCGTTTTTTGGTGTCACCTTCTACATCATCGGCCGAAGGGAAAGCGGGTTCATCAGGTCATTCATCTACTCAACCGAAGCCAAATCCATTTTCCTGGCATCGCACCTCATTTGTTACTTTGTTGCCGCATCACTCTATTCAGTTTCTATCTGATTACCAAGCCAGGGTTCGGCGAATACAGCCTTCGAGAATTCGCCGAAATCCTCTACCGCTTCCTGACTTGCTTCATCATCTTCTGCACTCCCGCTCTCTTGCTCGCCAATCGCAAACTTCGCTTGTCTCGTCAAAACACTGAAAATCAATCCGGTATGGAGCAGATATTGATGGTCGCGATAAAGGCAGAAGCGCTGTCGCTGAAATTCGACGACAAGACCTTGTTCGACAAGGCAGACATCCTGATCAAAAGAAATGAGATAACCGGGATCATCGGGAAAAATGGCGCGGGCAAGACTACGTTTTTCGACTTGATCTGTGGCGTGCGAAATCCTGACCAAGGCACATTGCAAAATCTCGCGAAAAGCCACGCCTACTTGTCACAGACACTGGGAACGCCAGCAACCTTGTCGATGAGGGAAATCTACGAAATGACCGCGTCGCTGTCCTGCGAACGGATGCCCTCGCTTGCCATGACCCTGGAAAATTTCCACGCCTGGGATACCAGGCTGGCAGCAAAATTCAGCGATACCTTGAAGAAACGCCCCAGCCATTGCAGCTACGGGGAAATACGGTTTTTCTTCACCTTGTCGCTCATCTCGTTTTCAAAGGAACTGCTGATCCTCGATGAACCCACCGCCGGGGTTGACCCCGAGTCACGCCACTACATCTGGTCGTTCATCAAGAAAGCCAAGGAGGCCGGCACCACAATTGTCGTGTCGTCCCATAACATCCAGGAGATTTGCGAACATTGCGACAGCTTTCACCTGATTCACAACCACAGGTTTTCCAGGTTCGCCAACGCACAGGCCTTCATGAGCAGGTTTGGCGGGAACACACTGGATGATGCTTTCATCGCCAGTATCCATAGCTGAAGCTGATTTCAAGACGGGCTGCGGTTGATTCGACAAGTGCACTCGAATCAACCGCCCGGACAATGCCTAAACGCCCACCGGCATCGTAAACCTGAACTCCGTCCCCTTCCCCACCTCGCTCCTGGCCTCGATCCGCCCGCCATGGGCCTCGACGATGCCCTGGGTGATATACAGCCCCAGCCCGGTGCCAGTCGGGTTGCCGTCCTTGATCGTCCAGTAGCGCTCGAATACATGGGGCAACTGGTCCGCCGGGATGCCTTCGCCGTTATCACGCACGGTAAACACGATCTCGTTGCCATCCAGCACCGCATGGACCCCCACCGCACCCAGCCGTCGGGTGAACTTGATGGCGTTGCCCACCAGATTCGACAGCACCTGGAACAGCCGCTCCGGGTCGGCGTTGATCTTCAGGTCGGGCTCGGCCTCGAAGGCGATGCTGATGTCCTTGTTCAACGCCAGCGGCGCCAGCAACGCCTGGGTCTCTTCGAAGATCTGGCTGACGTCGAGCAGCTTCGGCGAGATGGTGTAGCGCCCGGCGTCGATCTTCGAGGTGTCCAGCAGGTCGTCGAGCAGCGTGCTCATCCGCCCCGCCGCCTGCTGCATGGTGTCGATGGCCGTGGCGATGCGGCGCGAGGTGTGCGGGCCGTCGGAGCTGAAGGATTTCTGCATCATGCCGCAGAGCATGGAGATCACCGTCATCGGGTTGCGCAGGTCGTGGGAGACCACCGCCACCAGTTCGTCGCGAGCCCGCACCGCCTGCTGCTCGCGGCGGACCTGGCGGGCCAGGTCGTTTTCCAGAGCGGAACGGCGCAGGTCATTGGCCGCGAACAGATCGCCCGGGCTCCATTTGCGCGAAATCCCGGCCATCTCCACCTTCCAGATCTCGAACGAGGTTCGTGGTCGCAGACGCAGGCCGGTTTCAGAGTTCTCCAGGTCCAGCGGTTTCTTCGGGTCACCGCTCCAGTTGATGCTTTCCTTCACTTCCGGACGGAACCACAGCACGCCATTGTCCACCGGTTTGGGCAGGCTCATGGCAAGCACGCCGCTGGCGACATTCTGATACGCAACGGCCGGCGGATAGACGGCGGACAGGTTATGGCTGGAGAACACCGGCTCGCCCCCCTGTTGCAGCCATTTGTGCAGGGCGCGGATCTCTTCGGGCGGCGGGCAGTTGCCGTAACGGTGCAGTTGCTTGCCTTCGATGATCGCGATGCCGCCGGCACCCGCCAATGCCATCAAGACCTGCGGCTGCCCGGCAAGACCGTCGAAGACGTTCTGCGGCGAGTCGTTCATCGCCTGCGTGAGCAACGCCAGCGCCTCGAGCTTTTCCTCGCGCTGGCGACTGACTTCCAGCGCTTCCATAGCGCTGATCTGCAACGACAGAACCTGGCCAATGGCCTGGCAGGCCATCCGCAGTTCATGGGGCACATGCAGCGGCCGGCGATTGCCGCAGCTGATCAAGCCCCATAGCTCGCCATCCTTGAGCAGCGAGATGCTCATGGACGACAGTACGCCCATGTTCTTCATGTACTGGCAGTGGATCGGCGACACGCTGCGCAAGGTGGCGAAGCTCATGTCCAGCGGCGCCTGCGTGTCCGGGCGCAGGCGCGGCACCAGCGGCACGGCCTGGTAGTCGGCATCGGGGATGATGCGCAGCCAGTTGCTGCGGTAGAGGTCACGGGCCTGCTGGGGGATATCGGACGCCGGGAAGAACAGGCCATTGAACAGCTCCATGGCCGGCGCGGACGCTTCCGCGATCACCTGGCCGTGACCCTCATCCTCGAAACGGTAGATCAGCACCCGGTCGTAGCCAGTCATGGCCTGGATCTCGTGCACGCTGATCTCATACAGCGCCTGCAGCGACTTCGCCGCCTGCAGCCGGCGAAGCATGCGCCCGAGGTTGGTCAGGTTGCCGGCAATACTGTCCGTGCCGAAATGTCGGGCGTGCACTTCCAGCTCGAGGATCAACACGCCGTCATGACGATGCACCAGGCCGTCGAAGGTCAGGTGATTGAGCTGCACCTGCAGCGGCGACTCGTTGGCCAGCACCGCTTGTTGCAGTGTCTGGCGCAGGGCGGCGACCGGCTCCGCGCCGAGCAGGCTGTCCAGCCCCTGGCCGATCAGCGCTTGCGGCTCGTGGCCCAGCAAGGCCTCGACATTGGCACTGACCTGGATGATCTCCAGGGCGGGCTCGCTCAGGGTGACCAGCACGCCATGAGGCTGGATCGCCCCCGGGAAACGGATGGGTTCATTGGCACAATTGGCCAGCAGTTGTTCGAAGGCCTCCTGCTCTTCTGGGGTCATAGCAGTACCTCCCGGCTTTCCAGCCAGCGTTCGAAACAGCGGAATGTCTGCTGCGCCGCCGCGACCACGACGGCGCACTCGGCGGCGTCAAGCGGACGGCTGCACAGGTGGACAAGAAAGGCGCGCCAGCGGCGCCCGGTATCGACGCCATAGACGTCGAGAAAGGCCGCGCCATTACTGGCATCCAGGCCCAGGCGCCCATGGATTTCCCGGCGCAGTACCTGACCACCGAGGGTCGCGCCCTCGACGACATAGAGCACGCCGAGGCAGGCGGCAGTCGAGTCGAGCCGTGGCAGCTCGGAGCAGACCGGCAGATCGGCCAGCGCTGCTGCCGACAAGCCAAGGGCCTGCAAGTCGCCACGCAAGGTGGCGGTCTTGTACAGGGGTTGCAGATCGAAATCGGCGGACAGCCCGGCGACCTTCTGCATCGCGGCCTCCAAGGGTGCATAGAAACCGTGGTAAGCCTGCATCAGCAGGAGGAAAGCCGGAACATCCAGGGTATCGGAGAAGAAAGGCAGGCGTTTTTCCAGTGCGATGTGCAATTCGCCGGTGCTTGCACGCAGGGCTTGCAGGACCGGCGCAGAAGCGACGTCAGAGGACGTTGGTTGCATAAGGGAACTGGACTCTGTGGAATGGCCTCTTGACGGCCAATTGCTGAAAGTTGATCGAAAGATCAACACACAAAATGGACTATTTCCTACAACCGCGCAACGCGGGATTTAGCGTGCGCGCAAAAGGAATGTCCGCTTTAGATTGAGGTTTTGCCTTCTCTTCGCGCCCACAAGGTAGGCATCACCACAGTCAGCACAGCTAGAAAATGGTTCTTCACGGAATATCGGAAACTTGGGGTTCGGTGTCGGTGTCGCGAGATTATCCATGGCGGGCGGTGACGCCACCGGCCCCTTCCGCCTTTACGGCGGGTCCATTTTGTTGCGGCAAAATGGACGAAAACCGCTCGCTCCCACAGCCGGCCCTACGCTGCGCTTCGGGTCCCCTCCTTCCGGTGCCTTGCCCGGGCCCGCGGCCTACGACTTGCTTCGCAAGTCTTCACCTCGCGCTTCGGCTTCGCCGAAGGGTGCTGCGCACCTGCCCCCGCAAGACACCTCCACTCGGCCGGCTGAAGTCGCAATTTGCGGCGCCTGAACCTTCGCGCACGAAGAACAAAAGCAAGAGCAAGAGCGCGGCGTCTTGTTGTGTTGGGTTACCGATGCCGATGTTGTTTTCGAAGATGGGTCGTCGTGTCGCCACCCGTAACTCGCGACGTCAGGCGCCGGAGGGAGGGGACCCGGAGCGCAGCGCAGGGCCGGATGCAGGAGCAAGCGGTTTTCGCCTATTTTGCCGCAACAAAATGGACCCGCCGTAGAGGCGGAAGGGGCCGGTGGCGTCGCCGCCTACAATGGATAAGCTCACGACACCGATACCGATAGCAACTGCCACTCCCTGCAACCCCGAAATTCCGTGAAGGACACAAAAAAAGGCCGCCGGGCATAACCCGGCGGCCTTTCTACTTGCCAGCGTTGAAACTTACTTGTTGTAAGTCATCACGCCATCTTCACCCTCGATGAAGCCGTTGTACGGGCTGACCTGCTTGGTAGTGAGCAGGCCGACATCGAATACCTGCTGCGGACCGCTTTGCTGGATCACAGCCGGCTGCAGAAGGGCTTCCATGAAGCGACGGCTTTCAGCCAAGCTGCCACCGATTACGCGGTTGCCCAGATCGACCGTCGACGAGTCGTTGACGTCGCCCATCAGTTCCTTGACCAGCGCCTCGCTGCCGTTGCCGGCGTTCAGCGACACCTGCCAGGCACGGACGTTGGCCACGCCCGGCATGTTGTCCAGGACCTGCGGCGCAACGAAGACCACCTTGCCGCCACCCGGGGCGTTGGAGGTCTGGATCGACGCCACCTTGATGGTGTTGCCGCCCACGTAGCTGACAGTACCGGTGTCGGTGCTGGTGGTGGTGTTGGCCGCCATGGTGACGTTGCCGCTACCGTTGATGCTGACGTTACCGCGACCACTGGTGGTGATGTTGGCGTTCTGGTTGACGTTGACACCGTTCAGGGCAATGTTGCCGCCGCCCGCGTTGGTCACTGCGCCGTTGACGTTGAGATCGCCGGCGCTGGCCAGGGTGATGTCACCCTGCGCAGTAGTCAGCGAGGTCAGGTTCAGCGCCGAGGTCGAAGTGCTCGCCAGGTTGGCGCCGCCGTTGCCGGCCGAGGCCGCCAGGGTCTGCACGTTGACTTCCACCGCATTGCCAGCCTGGCCGACGCCATTGCTGGCAACCAGGTTGGCGCTCTGCGAGTTGACGTTGTTGGCACCGTTGTTGTTGGCATCGCGGATGGCACCGGCGGCAGCGTTGAGGCTGACGTTGTGACCCGCCGCGTTGACCACGTCCAGACCGATGTTGCCGGTCTGGCTGGTGACCGAGACGTCGCCATTGGCGCTGTTCACCGTCAGACGGTTGAGGCCGTCGGCTTCGTTGAGGGTGACGTTGCCGGCGGCAGCCTGGGCGTTGACGCTGTTGGCCTGGGTCTGCACGGTCATGCCATTGCTGGCGGTCAGGTTCACGGCATCACCTTTGACGCGGGTGTTGCCGTTGCCGTCATCGACCAAGGCACCGTTCTCGGTGGTCAGGGCGACAGTACCGGTACCACTGACCGAGCCCAAGGTGGCGTTACCGTCGGCGACGGTCACGGCGATGTTGCCGTTGCCGGTGCTGACGTTTTCCAGGGTCACGGCCTGGCTCTGCGCCAGGTTGACGTCGCCGCCGGTGGTGCTGGCGTTGACGGTATTGCCGTGAAGTTGCAGGGCGCCATCGCTGCCATTGCCCAGCCCGGTGGCTGCGTTCAGGTCGATGCGGTCGCCGGTGATACCGGTGATCTGCGCCACACGGGCCAGCAGGCGGCTCAGGATGCTCGGCTGCTGAGTGACGATCGCACCACCGGTGGAGGTCAGCGCGACATTGCCGTTGTTGGCGGTGACGCTACGCACGGCGATATCGCCGCCCGCGGTGACGCTGACATTACCGTCGCTGGCGGTCAGCCGGCTCAGGGTGATGCCATCATCTTCGGCCAGGACGATATTGCCGCTGTCGTTGCTGACCGTGGCGCTGTCCACGGCGGTGTGCAGGTTGACGCCGGTCTGTGCGGACACATTCAGGCTGCCACCCTTGACCAGGCCGCCGTTGGCGGTGATCACCTTGCCGGTGGAGTCGAGGGAGATGCTGTCGCCCTGCAACTGGTTGATGGTGATGTCGCCCGCGCTCACCGCCACCAGGCCATTGGCCGCGGCGACGTTGTCGAGGGTGACTGCGTCGGCTTCGTCGATCACGATCGAACCGTTGGTGGCCGAGGCCGACAGGGTATCGACCGCAGTACGCAGCGCGTCGTTGGTGCCGATGTTGCCACCGGCGGTCGCGGTCAGTTGCTTGGCCGTGACGTTGCGCGCAGCGTTGCCCTGGACCTGGATGTCACCGGTAGTGGCATTCAGGATGGCGTTGCCGTTGCCGGTGCCGACCTGGGTGATGAGCAGGTTGTTGCCCGCGCTGTAGCTCACGTCGCCCTGGCCGATGATATCGGCCTGGCTGCCGACATCCATGGTCAGGTCGCCGCCGGCCTTGGCGGTGATATTGCCAGCACCGCTCTGCACCAGCGCGTGCTGGTTCAGGTTGCCGCCCGCACCGAGAACGATGTTGCCGGTGCCGGTGGTCACCTGCTGCAGGTCGGCATTGCCGCCCGCGCTGTAGTCGACATTGCCGGCGCCCAGCACCGAGCTGTCGGCCAGGGTGGTCAGGTTGCCATCAGCGTGCGCGGTCAGGTTGCCCGCCGCGGTCTGCACCTGGGCGTTCTGTACCAGGTTGCCCGTGGCCTTGAGGTCGATGTTGCCGCCGTTGGTGGTCACCTGCTGCAGGCTGACGTTGCCGCCGGCGCTGTAGTCGATATTGCCGGTGCCATTGACGGTGGTCGCTGCCAGGGTGGTCAGGTCGCCGCCGGCCTTGGCGACGATGTCGCCCTGGGCAGTGCGCACAACGTCGTTCTGCACCAGATTGCCGCCCGCACTCAGGCTGATGTCGCCGCCTTCGGTGCTCACCTGCTGCAGGCTGACGTTACCGTAGCCCAGGTAGGTGATGTCGCCTTGGGTGACCACGGTGGCATTGGCCAGCGCAGTGATGTTGCCCATGGCGCCGATACGGATGTCACCGGCGTTGGTCTGCACCAGCCCCTGCTGGGTCAGGTTGCCGAAGGCGGTCAGTTGCACGTCGCCATTGCCGCCGACGATGACGGTGTCCTCGGCCACCAGGTTGCCACCGGCATGGGCGGTGATGTCGCCAGCACCGGTCGCCACGCTGTTGTGCAGGGTCAGGTCGCCGTCTTGCGCCTTCAGCTCGATGCTGCCGGTGTCGGTGCTGATCTGCCTCAGGCTGGCGTTGCCACCGGCGCTGTAGGCGACGTTGCCGTTGCCACGGGAGTTGGCCTGGGTGCCTTGGGCCATGTCGATGTCGCCATCGGCCTTGACCACGATGTCGCCGTTGTCGGTGACGATGTCGACGTTCTGCTGGACGTTGCCGCCTGCGGAGAGGCGCGCTGCACCGTCGCCGTAGTTGTGGACGCCTTCGTTGATGACCAGGTTGCCAGCGGTGCTGACTTCGATGTCGCCGTCGGCGTTGTCCAGACCAGTGATCGCGTTGTTGCCCAGGTTCGGCGTGACGCCACCGATGACCAGGTCGCCGTCCAGGTCGTTGACCTTGATGCTGCCCTGGTCGGTATAGGCTTCCAGGTTGGCGACCTTGACGTCGATGGCCTTGGCGTTGCCGATACCGTTGGCGGCGTACAGCGACAGCTTGGCGGCGTCGATGTTGCTGGTGCCGTCGGTCTTGCCGTTGGTGATCTGGTTGCCGGCCACCAGGGACACGGTGTCGCTGCCGCTGGTGTCAGTGCTGATGCTGCCGACGTTCAGCGAGCCACCGGTGGTGACGGTGACGTTGCCGTGATCGGTTTCCAGGGTGCCCACGTTCAGGTCGTCGACTTCGGCCAGGTTGACCTCGCCAGCGGCGGTGACGTTGACGGTGTTGACCAGGGTGTCCAGGTGACGGTTGGCATTGCTGCCGGTGGCACCGACGCTGCCCGCCGCATGGATGTTCAGGGTATCGGCGACGATCAGGGTGTTGTTGTCCTGGTCATCGTCGATCGCCCCGTCGGCGTCGAGGCTGACCGTGCCGGTGCCGGCGTCGATGCTGCCGACGACCGTTGCACCACCGGCCTTGAGGTCGATGTTGCCGCTGGCGGTCTTCAGGTTGCGCGCGGTCACCGCATTGGCTTCACGCACGGTGATGTTGCCGGCGTTGGTCACCTCGGCGTTCAAGGTGTCGACTTCGGTATCAAGGTCGATGGCGCCGGCGGCCTTGGCCACCAGGGTGCCGCCCTGGACGTTGCGGTCGACGGTGTTGCCGTCGATGATCGCGCCGTTGGTGGAGGTCAGGCTCACGGTGTGGGTGTGAGTGCTGTCTTTCACCAGTTGGTCGATCTTCAGCGAACCGTCGGTGGTGACGCTGATGTCACCGGCGCCGGTGATACCTTTCACCGCACCTTGGGTGCCGATGGTCAGCAGTGCGCCGCCATTGGCGTTGACGATGGCCACGCCACCGTTGCCCGCGTCGGCTGCGACGCGATCGGTCTGGGTATTGACCGCCGTCAGGGCACCGATGCCGTTGCCGGCAACCATCTTCAGGTCCGGGGTCACCAGCACGCCGCCCTGGCCGAGGATGGCCTGGCCGGCTTTCAGGCTGATGGAGGTGTCGCTGTTGACCGTGCCGACGACGCCGACGTTGCCGGTGGCTTCGGCGACGATCTTCTGTCCGCTGGCGACGGTGATGTCACCCAGGCCCAGGCTGCCGGTGGAATTCAGGTACAGGCTGGAGTCGATGACCCCACCATTGTTGATGTCCAGGCGGTTGGCGGTGATGCCCAGCGGCTTGTCGGCCGAGCTGTCGATCTGCTGGTTCAGGTTGTAGGCGGCCACAGCCTGCTTGCGCACCTGCAGGGCGGCGTCGCGGGCGGTGTTGGCCTTGAACACGGCCAGGTCGGCGGTGGCTTTCGAGGTCGCGGTGGTGTCGCGGATCTGGGTGGTGGTCGCCAGGTTGGTCGCCGCGGTGTAGACCGCTGCGTTGGCCACGTCCAGGGTGTTGTTCAGCTCGACCAGCAGGTCTTGCTGTGGCGCCAGGCTGTAACGCTCGTAGCTGTCCAGGGCCAGAGAGGCGGCGGACATTACCAGGTCGACCACGGCGAAGGCTGCGTCGGCACCGGCGTCACCGGAGAACGGCACGGCCTGGGCGGCACCGGCAATCACGGCGGCGGCGTTGCGCACCACGGTGGCAGCGTTCAACGCGGTGTTCAACGCGTCGGCGGTGGCCGACATGCCATCCACTTTGGACTGCTGGGCGTTGGCGGCTGCTTCGGACAGGCGCTGGGTCAGTTCGGCCAGGCTGTTCTGCAAGGTCGCCGAGGTCACCAGGGCCTCGTAGTCCTTCAGCTGCTGGATAAGGATGTTCAGTTGCAGCAGCTTGGCCGCGGCTTCCGCGTCACGTGCCGAGTATTCAGCGATGGCGGTGTCACGGGTCAGCTCGGCGGTGTACTTGCTCGGAGTGCTGGCGGTCAGGCTGACGTTGTTGCCACGGATGTTCTGCGCGGTGCCGTTGCCGTCGAGGATCACGCCGCCGGCCGAAGCCACGGTGACGTTGCCGGTAGCGCCGGCATCGAGCATGCCGATGGTGATGTTCGACTGCGCCTGCAGGGTGATATTGCCGCCATCGGTCTTCAGGTTGCCGGCGATGATCACGCCGTCATAGCCCGGCACTTCAGCGCTGGACTTGGAGGTCGCGATCAGGGTGATGCTGCCGCCACCTGGCAGGTAGATGGTGTCGTTCTGGTTGAGGAAGACGATGTTGCCCGAGGTCGCCTTCAGCACCAGCGAGCCGCCATCCATGGTGATGGTGCCGCCGTTGTTGTCGAGAATGGTGATAGCGGTGGCGACGATGTTGATCGCGCTGGTGCCTTTGCCAGTCAGCGAGCTGGCGTCGACGGCCACGGCGCCGGCGTTGGTCGCGGTCACGCCACCGCTGCCGCCTGCGGCGGAGAGGAAGCTGACGTCCAGGGCGAGGTCGCCCTGCTGGCCGATGCCGTTCGGCGCGCTGATGTCCAGCGAACGGGCGACGACGTTGGCCTTGGTCTTGTCGGTGCGGCCGTCTTCGATGCTGCCACCGGCGGCGATCTTGACGTTGTTGCCGCCTGCGTCGACGTTACCCAGCTTGATGCTGCCGTCGGCCTGGATCT
The DNA here is from genome assembly GCF_059379395.1 of Pseudomonas sp. Con_6. Lineage (NCBI taxonomy): Bacteria > Pseudomonadati > Pseudomonadota > Gammaproteobacteria > Pseudomonadales > Pseudomonadaceae > Pseudomonas > Pseudomonas sp. Con_6. The sequence continues at coordinate 4,464,875 of NZ_CM182011.1, forward strand.
GGATATCGCTGCCGGTGCCGCCGCTGGTGACCTGCTTCAGGGAAATCAGGTTGCCGCTGGCCTGGCGGGCGTAGATGCCGCCGTTGGCCGCGTCGATCACCAGTTCGTCGACCTGGATCTCGATGGCATCGCTGCTGGTACCGAAGGATTTCACCGCCGCAGTCAGGCCGCTGGTGACGAAGTTGGCCGCAGTACCGTTGCCGTCAGTGACGTTGCCGGAGACCTTGAAGTCGATGGTACCGCTGGCCTGCAGTTGGCCGACCACGGTGTCGCCGGAGTTCTGGAAGGCGATCTTGCCGTTGCTGGCGAGGACGTCCAGCAGGCTGATGGCACCGATGTTGGAGAAGTTCACATCGCCGTTGCTGGCGGTGAGGTTCACCGCGCCTGCGGCGATCTTGCTCGACAGGGCCTTGGTGGCGGTGCCGATGGAGGCGGCGGTGACGTTCAGCGAGCCTGCGGAGATAACCGTGCCCGGTGCGCTGGCGGCCGCAGTCACGGCGCCACCTGCGGTCAGGTTGACCGCAGTCTTGGCATTGACCGAGTTGACCTCCAGGTTGCCACTCTGGTTGACGGTGACAGCACCGTTAGTCGAAGTAGCGGTCGCAGTCAGGGCCAGGTCGGCCGAGGTGTTGGCGACGTTGGCAATACCGTTGCGGCTGGTCAGGGTCAGGTCGCTGGTCTGGGTCTGCAACGCGGTGCCGACGGCACCGATGCTGCCAGAGGCGTCGAGGGTCAGGTCCTTGGCCACGACACTACCGCTGCCTTGGGTGATGTCACCGGCGGCGGTCAGGGAAACGCTCTTGTCGCTGCCCGCGTCGATGCCGTTCAGCTTGAGGCCGGCGGCGGTGTTGCTGAAGGACACGTCCATGGCCTGCAGGCGGGTCAGCGCCAAGCCATTGGTGTTGCGGCTGTAGGTCAGCACGCCGCCGCTGAAGGCGACGCTGGTGTCACCGTTCGGGGTGGTCACCGAGAGTTTTTGCAGCGCCTTGTCGTTGGTCGCGTAGACACCGGCCTGGGCCGCGGTGGTGGTGGCGGTCAGGGTGTCGACGCTGGTACCGAGTTTCTTCGCCGAGGTGGCGATGCCCGACTTGGCGGTGGCGGTCAGGTCCTTGGCGGTGACGTTGGTGGTCGAGCCACTGGCGGAGATGATGCTGCCGTTGCCGGCGTTCAGGGTTACTCCGGCGCCGGCGGCGGTGATGCTGCCGACGGTGATGTTGCCCTGGGTAGCGTTGAGCACGACGTTGTTGTCGGTGCCAGCGGCCGTCAGGGTGCCGATGGTCAGGCCGTTGCTTTCACTCAGGTACACGCCACCGTTGCCGGCGGCGGCGTTGACGGTATTGCTCTGAGTGCTCAGGGACTGCGCGGCGTCGCCGATCTCGCCACCGGCAGACAGGTTGACGGTGCGACCGACCAGCGAGGTGCCGGCCTGGGCGGCGAGGATGCTGCCGGTGTCGGAGGTCACGGTCAGGCCGTTGGTGGCCGACACGGTGCCGGTGAGGATCACGCCCTCGGTGGCCTGGACCTTGACGTTCTTGGTGCCGACGCTGCTGTTGCTCAGGGTGATCGAGCCGCTGTTGTCGATGGCTGCCGAGCTGGAGGTCTGGCCGTTGACGGTGATCTGCTCGCGAGCGACGACGTCACCGAGGATCAGCGCGCCGTCGTTCTTGACGTTGATGCCGCCGTTCTGGGTCGAAGCGGAGAGTACGCCGACCTTGGTGTTGACCGCATCGCTGTCGGTGCCAACGGCGCTGTCGGCGACCAGCTTGGCCGAGTAGCCGGTGACGTTGGTCTTGCTGGTGTCGGCGGAGGTGATGCTGCCGTTCTGCGCGGTGATCACCACGCTGCCGCCGGCGGCCGGGGTACCGGCCTTGACTTCGCCCAGGGCGACACCGCCGTTGACGTCGGTGACCAGCACGTTGCCGCTTTGCGAGGTGGCGTTGAGCACGTCGGCGTCGACCGTGACCGCGCCCTCTTCCGAGCCGATCGAGGCACCCTCGTCGTTGACGGTCAGGTTGAGGGTAGTGGCACGGGTGGAGCTGTTGGCGCCGGTGCTGATGGTCTTGCCGGCGATCAGGCTGGCGGTGGTGGCCGCTGCGGTGCCCACGCCCTTGACTGTGCCGTTCTGGACGATATCGCCCGCTTCGATGGTCAGGTCGGTGGCTTCGATGATGCCGGTGTTGTTGACCACCGAGCTCATCAGGCCGCTGGCCGAGTTGCCCTGCAGAACCACCGTCTGCGCGGTGACGGTACCGGAGTTCTTGACGCCTTCCAGGTCGCTGCCGGTGGCGGCGGCCAGGGTGTCGCCGGTGACGCTGAAGTTGATCAGGTTGCTGCCTTGCAGGTTGACCGTGAAGCGGTCACCGGCAGCCATGGTCACGCGACCGACGTTGGCGATCACGAAACCGGAGTTGTCGACTTTCGGCGCGACCAGGTAGACGAAACCACCGGCGCCGCTGGTGATGGTGCCCTGGTTGGCGATGCTCGCCAGGTCCTTGCCGGCCACCTGGCTGAACTCCAGCTGGCCGCCGTTGAGGAAGCTGGAATCGCTGACGTCGAAGGTAGTGGCCAGCAGGCCGGCCACGTCGACCTGCGAGCCGGCGCCGAAGACGATGCCGTTGGGGTTGATCAGGAAGATGTTGCCGTTGGCCTGCAGGGCGCCCTGGATGTTCGAGACCTGGCTGCCGAGCACCCGGTTCAGGGTGATCGAGTCGTTACCGGCCTGCTGGGCGAAGCGCACCAGCTCACCGGCGTCGATGCTGAAGTCGGTCCAGTTGATGATGCCTTTGGACAGTGCCTGGGTGATCACCAGTTCGTTGTTGTTCATCGAACCGATGGTGATGCCGCCACTGACGACGGTACCGCCGGTCGGGGCTGCCAGCGCGACCGAACTGGTGGCGCCGATGACGGAAACCGAGACCGCCTTGATGAATGTCTGCGTGCCTTTCTTCTTGCGGGACATGAGTACTTACCTGTGCAAAATGGGGGTGGTTTCCGTGACTCAGAAGTGGTAGCGAGCCTGGGCGTAGACGTAGGAGTTGTCCTCGGTCTTGGTCCCGATCGGTACGCCGAAGTCAACGCGCAGGTCGACGCTGTCGAGCGGCCGCGCGAGCAGGCCGATGGCGGCACCGGAGAGGTCCTGGTGGTCGTCCTGGCCGACCAGCGGATCCTTCAGCCACACCTGGCCGTGGTCCAGGCGCGCGGTGGCCTGGTAGCGGTCGTTGTCCTTGAAGATCGAGTAACGGCCTTCGATGCTGGCGGTGAAGCCGTGGTCGCCCGACCAGGTCGACGGCGCGTGACCGGCCACCGAGTTGAAACCACCCACGCCCCACTGCTCGCTCGACACCAGCGAATCCAGCGAGTACTGGCCGGCAATGCGCGGAATCACCAGGAAACGCGGGGTGATCTGTTGCAGGCGAGCCACATCGAAGGTGAATTTGGTGAATTTGTTGTCCGCCTTGGCGGCGGCGCGGCTGGACATGGTCGACTCATCGTCCATGCCGCCCAGGGCTTCGCCGAGGCCGTAATGCAGGCCGGCAGTGGCCAGAGTGCGGCCGTACAGGTCGGCGTTGTCCAGGGTCAGGCCGAAGCGCAGTTTGCGGATCTTGTCTTCGGCGGTACGCACGCCGAGGATGCTCTGGTCCAGGTCCTGGGATTCCAGCCAGGCTTCGGCGGTGACAATGCTGCGCGCGGAACGCACGAAGTCCTGGGAAACGCCCAGGCCCCAGCTTTGGTTGTCACCCTCGATTTCCAGCACGCGGTAGCTGTTGCCGACGTCGACGTTACCCTTCGAGAAGTACGCCCGGGCCTTGGTACCGCTGTTGTTGAGCGGCAGGCTGTAGTCGACGTAGCCGTACCACAGGTCGCCAGCACCGAGGGAGGTCAGGGCGAGAACGTTTGCCTCGTCGCCATGACCGGTCAGGTTGGCGAACTTCAGGCTCGGCATCACGCGGGTTTCGCCGGTGTCCTTGCTCCCGTAGTTGTTTACTTCCAGCGCACCCTGGATACGCGGCTCCTCGGTGACATCGACCACCAGGTCGGTGGAACCGGTCTTCGCGCCCGGTTGCAGGGTCGAGGTGACCTCGATGCCGGACAGGCGGTTGAGGTGGGTCAGCGCGCGCTCGACCTGCTCCAGGGTGAACGGCTTGCCTTCGACCACACCGCCGGCGACCAGGGCGTCATGCACCTGCTCCGAAGAGAAACGCTTGGCGCCGGTGACCTGTACGTTACCCAGCCAGCCTTCCAGAACGACCAGCTTCAGAGCCGGTTCGTTGGCGAAGTCCTGGGCCGGCACCACGACCTTGACCAGGCGATAGTTGGCGGACTGGTAGTAAGCCTCGATCTTGGCGGCCAGGGCCTTCATTTCGACGAGAGTCATCGGACGGCCGATATCTTCGGCGATCTGTGCGCTGAGCTGCTCGCTGCTGAAGGTGCGGTTACCGCTGAACTCGACGGCTTTGACCAACACACGGCTCTGTGCGGCCTGGGCCGGAGCAGTTGGGGCGGCGGTTTCGGCGGCCATGGCCGCGTTGGCTGCCATCACGGCAAAACCGAGGGCACACAGCAGCGCCCTCGCAGGTTTGGGGGAATTGGACATGGGAACCTTGCTGTCAGTGTTGGGCGAGGAAGTTGTGTGAGGACGGTAAGTCGAGGGTCGAATTACATCCGGCATTTTCTGGTTCTCTAGCGATTAAGCGCACTCGAGCACGGCCCCTGTGGGAGACCGAACAATCCTTGGTAAACCGTTGGCAGTGTTTTGGGCAAAAGGGTGCCCAGGCCGAAAAACAGTCAGCCAATTAATTTTTTTGTTGGGCACACACAAGCGGCCTCAATGAAGCTTGCACGCAAAGTTTTCTTTCACTCCCCCCGCAGGTCCGTCGCAGCAAGTGACCAATAGCATGGTCTGGGGCAAGCGAGCGCATTAATAGCGCCGTTATGAATAACGGTCAATGGCAAGTTGAATTAATTTATTGACGCGATTTATTTGACGCGACGAAAGGCTTGCGCTTTCTAAGTGCACAAATAATTAAAGCCAGGTTGTCTATTCGCGCGCGGGATGTCCGAACAGTCATCCCAGGCGGTAGGCATGACTGCCTGAAACCCTTGTCGTACGGGGCCTCAGGTCAAGAAAATGAAATATTTCGACATTCCCTGTGTGCTTGCCGAGGTGATGGCGATTTTATTGAGCACGATTATCTTGCGCACAATGCAAGTAACCAGTAGAGCACGCCTAGTTACACAAAGTTCACGACAGGAATTTTAGCATGGCGGAAAAGGATGCGACCAAAACACCAAATACCACAGCCACACAAATACAGATCAACCAAAAAAAATAATCAAAAAAACAACTTGACCAAAAAATAAAAAACCGAGAGCAACCACAATTAAAGTGCAAAAACAAACCAGTGAAAGAGAAAAACCCAAAAGAAACATGATGCACATCCGAACAGCGTGAAGACATACCGCTACTTTCGAAAACGAGGCAGCTCACGCGCTCAGCGATTTCAGCACAAGAGAAGACGAAAGTTGCCGGCTATAACTTCCCTTGAGCGGCAAGCCAATCATCTACGGGAAGAGCACTCAACATCGAATTTTCCGGCCGCGACCAATGCCCACAGCGCTTCGGTCGAGGTCGCCCTGTAGGCGAAGCGGCTTGGGCGTGATGACAGGATCGTCGGGCAATCGGACGCCAATGATGGCGCAATAATCTCACCTTTTATAGCGAAGCATATGACATCCAAATGCTCGCTTATAACTAACAAACCACCTCGGTTGGATAGGTTCGTATTGAACATTTCCAAATGTGACCAAGTGATGCAGTTCACATTCCTCTCCTGGAAATGGCATACCAGAATCTCGCATGAGCCGGATCGGACATTTCAGCGTGATGGCAAAAGCATTGCACTGTTCGACTGTCATCGAACATCCGAAAGAAAGAACTACATCAGCGCCTCTGGAACTCTTTATCAATTACGCTGTCGTGGGAAGTTGGCGTGCTTCATATTCTTTGGGGTCCAACTAGGGCAGTGAGACCTCGGCACACAGGCCGCCGCCTTCACGGTTGCTCAACTGCAACGCCCCGCCAAGGCTTACCGCCAGTTGCGCAGCAATCGCCAGCCCCAGCCCGGTCCCCCCGGTATGCCGGTTGCGCGAGCCCTCCAGCCGGTAGAACGGTTTCAGCACCTCGTCCAGCGCCTCTTCGGGAATCCCCGGGCCTCGATCCAGAACCTGGATCGACACCCCCCCAGCAGTCCCCTCCTCCACCCGCAGCGACGCCGCGCCACCGAACGTCAGCGCGTTGTCCACCAGGTTGGTGAGCAAGCGCCGCAACGCCTGCGGCCGGCTCAGCAGCAACAGGTTGCCGGGCGCTTCCAGCTCCACCGGTTTGCCAATGTCGCGGTAATCGAACACCAGGCTTTCAAGAAAGGCCGTGAGCTGGATGCGGCTCGCCGCCTCGGTCGACGGCTCGGTACTGCGGGCATAGGCCACGCCTTCCTTGACCAGATGCTGGATCTCGTCCAGATCGCCCCACAGTTTGTCCTTCTCGGCACCGTCATCCATGAACTCGACCCGCAGCTTCATGCGCGTGATCGGTGTCTGCAGGTCGTGAGAAATGGCGGCGAGCAACTGCACGCGCTCCTTCACATAGGCGGCGATGCGCTCCTGCATGGCGTTGAAGGCCATGGCGGCACGGGCGACCTCGGTCGGCCCATGCTCCTCCAGTGGCTGTGCCGGACGGCTCAGGTCAAGGGTGTCCACGGCCGTGGCCAGGTGCGTCAGCGGGCGCAGGGCAATGCGCACCGCCAGCCAGGTACAGGCCAGCAACAGCGCCAGTTGCCCCAGCAGCACCAGCGGCAGCCAGGGTGACAACGGCATGATCGACGGGCGCACATCGAGGGTCAGCGGCTGGCCATCGGCAAAGCGCAGGTGCGCCTGGTAATGCGGGCGGATATCCGGGATATCACGGAAGCTCAGCGCGTAGCGCGCCCCCAGGGTCGCCTTGATCGACTTCACCGACGCCGGTTCGTCGTCCATCGCCGTGCCCGCCTTGCCCTCGTCCAGGCGATAGCTGTAGTTGGGCCGCTGCAGACGTTGCAGCCAGGCCGGTCGCTCCGCCGCCGGCAGGCGTTCGAGAATGGCCACCGAGGTGTCGATGTCCTGCTCGAAATTGCTCAGCATCAGGGTTTTCGCGCTGCTGTAGCGCTCCAGAGTCTGCATGGCGAAGGTCAGCCCGTGGGCGAGTACCAGGCTGGCAAAGAAGATCAGCGACAGCCTTGAGGCCAGGCTGCGCGGCCAGCGGCTCATGCTGCGCCCTCGATCAGGCGCACCGGGAAGCTGAACACATAGCCTTCGTTGCGCACCGTCTTGATATAGGCGGGCTGGCGCGCGTCATCCAGCAGGCGCTGGCGCAGGCGACTGACCATCAGGTCGATGGAGCGGTCGAACAGGTCGGCCTCGCGACCCTGGGTCAGGTTGAGCAACTGGTCGCGGCTGAGTACCCGCTGCGGATGGTCGAGGAACACCCGCAGCATGCGGTATTCGGCGCCGCTCAGGGCGACCACGGTGTCGTGCTCGTCGAGCAGGTGGCGCGCCGTGGTGTCCAGACGCCAGGTACCGAAGCCCAGCAGCCGCGCCTGCTCGCTGACCAACAGGTTCGGCGGCAGCATCCGCGTGCGGCGCAGCACCGCGTTGATCCGCGCCAGCAGCTCACGGGCCGAGAACGGCTTGACCAGGTAATCGTCGGCGCCCATTTCCAGGCCGACGATGCGGTCGGTCTCGTCGTCCCGCGCGGTGAGCATCAGCACTGGGGTAGCGCGGTGCTTGCCGGCGCGCAGCTCTCGACACAGCACCAACCCATCGTCACCGGGCAGCATGATGTCGAGAATGATCAGATCGACCTGCCCGGCTTCAAGAAAGGCCCGCATCTGCCGGCCATCGGCGGCCAGGGTGGTGCGCAGGCCGTTCTTCTTCAGGTAGTTGCCCACCAGTTCGCGGATTTCCCGGTCGTCGTCGACGATCAGCACATGATCAGCATTGGCGTCCATCAGGGGTGGCCTTGGGCTTGGAGGAGATGGGTGGAGTCTATCGGGACGGTCATCCGCTGACAGCCCGCTTTGTAGGGTTATGTATCAGGCCCCTGTGCGGATACCTCAAGCGACAGTAAAGACCCCGATCGACACACAGGGGATACCTCCCCGGCGCGAAATGGCCCCACCTTTCCTCGCCATGGAGAACGCCATGCTGATCATCGCCTTCCTGGGCGGCCTGTTGACCGTCCTCAGCCCCTGCATCCTGCCCATCGTGCCCTTCGTCTTCGCCCGCGCCGGGCAAAGCCGCGCCTCCTTGCTGCTGACCCTCGGCGGCCTGGTGCTGACCTTCGCCGCCGTGTCGAGCCTGGCGGTGGTCGGCAGCGCTTGGGTGGCCAAGGCCAACACCGGCGGGCGCTACCTGGCCCTGGCGGTGATGACGCTGTTCGCCCTGTCGCTGCTGGCACCACGCCTCGGCAGTTGGCTGGCCCGGCCCTTCGTCGCCCTGGGCAACCGAGTCGCCCCCGGCGCCACCGGGTCCGGGCCGCTGGCCGCCGTGCTGATCGGGATCGCCACCGGCCTGCTCTGGGCGCCTTGCGCAGGCCCCATCCTCGGCCTGATCCTCAGCGGTGCCCTGCTCGCAGGGCCGAATGCGCAGACCAGCCTGCTGCTGCTCGCCTACGGCCTGGGCAGCGCGGTGTCCCTGGGCCTGCTGATCTTCGCCGGCAAAGGCCTGGGCAAGCGCCTGCGCCTGTCGCTGCCGGCGGTCGAATGGCTGCGCCGCGGGACTGGCGCGGTGGTCCTGCTGGCGGCGGTGGGCATCGCCTCCGGTGGTACCCGCGAACTCCTGGCGGGCACCTCGTCGCAGCTCTCCAATCGCCTGGAACAGCAGGTGCTGAAGTCGGTCTCCGCGGTCATCGACCGCCTGGTCGCCAAGGCCCAGGCCGCCACCGCGCCGGACCTCGCGCCCAAGGGCCAGATGCCCTCGCTGGCCGGTGCGGTGCAGTGGCTGAACTCGCCGGAACCGAGCCCCGAAGCCCTGCGCGGCAAAGTGGTGCTGGTGGATTTCTGGACCTTCGACTGCATCAACTGCCAGCACACCCTGCCCTACGTCAAGCAATGGGCCGAGCGCTATGCCAAGGACGGCCTGGTGGTGATCGGCGTGCACACCCCGGAATACCCCTTCGAACGGGTGCCGGCCAACGTGCGCAAGCAGGTCGAACGCCTGGGCATCACCTACCCGGTGGCGATCGACAACAACTATGCGATCTGGCGCCGTTTCAACAACCAGTACTGGCCTGCCCACTACCTGATCGATGCCAACGGCCAGGTGCGCTACAGCCACTTCGGTGAAGGCGCCTACGCCACCCAGGAACAGGTCATCCAGGCACTGCTGGCCGAAGCCAGGGCCGCTCAATGATTTCCCCCGTCCCGTCAAGGAGCAAGACCATGCGCAACCTCACTGCCGTCATCGCCGCCAGCGTTCTGCAACTGGGCCTGCTGGCCTCTACCCAGGCCGCTGAAAGCAGCGCACCGCAGATCACCCCGATCATCGCCGGCAGCCACACCTCGCTCGGCCCGCTCAAACACGTCAAGGCCGGCCTGCTCGACGTGGCCTACGCCGAGGCCGGCCCGGCCGATGGCACGGTGGTGATCCTGCTGCACGGCTGGCCCTACGACATCCACAGCTATGCCGATGTCGCCCCGGCCCTGGCCGAGCAGGGTTATCGGGTGCTGATGCCCTATGCCCGCGGCTACGGCGAGACCCGTTTCCTCTCGCCGAAGACCCTGCGCAATGGCCAGCCGGCGGCGCTGGCCCAGGACCTCATCGACTTCATGGATGCACTGAACATCAAGCAGGCGGTGCTCGGCGGCTATGACTGGGGCGCACGCACCGCGGATATCGTCGCGGCGCTGTGGCCGGAGCGGGTCAAGGCGCTGGTGGCGGTGAGCGGGTATTTGATCGGCAGCCAGCAACTCGGCAAGCAGCCGCTGCCGCCGGCGGCGGAACAACAATGGTGGTACCAGTTCTACTTCGCTACCGAGCGTGGGCGCCAGGGCTATGCGCAGAACACCCATGACTTCGCCCGGCTGATCTGGAAAACCGCCTCGCCGCAGTGGCGCTTCGACGACGCCACCTATGAACGCAGCGCGGCAGCTCTGGACAACCCGGATCATGTGGCGGTGTCGGTGTACAACTACCGCTGGCGGCTGGGGCTGGAGAAGGGTGAACGCAGTTATGACGGGATCGAGAAGAAGCTGGCGGCATTCCCGTCGATCGGAGTGCCGAGCATTGCCCTGGAAGGCGACGCCAACGGCGCGCCACATCCGCCGGCCGAGGCGTATGCCAAGCGTTATATCGGCAAATACGAATACCGCCTGATCGAAGGGGGCGTGGGGCACAACCTGCCGCAGGAAGCACCGCAGGCGTTCGTCCAGGCGATCCTGGATGTAGATCGGTTCTGATGGGAACCTTCAGGATCCTCATTGCTGCCAAGCCACCACAGGGCCCCTGCCAGCCTTGAGCATGCAGCAGTTGACTGCCAGCCCGTAAAGCATCAGTCGTTGAAGAACCGCTGCCCGTCGCCACGCAACAGATCCACCATCGCCTTGGCAGCGGGCGGCAGGTAGCCCTCGGCCCTGACCAGCACTGCCACCGTGCGGCTCATGGTGGTTTCGGCCAGGGCCACCTCGCGCAGGCGGGACATGCCCTGGCCGTGCTCGAGGGTCTCCCGGGCGACAAAGCTCAGCAGGCGGGTACGCTCGATCAGCCGCGGCAACAGCGAGATGGAATTGGTCTCGATCTGCACCACCGGCGCCGGCAACTGGCGGGACAGGAAGGCGTTGTCGATCCAGCGCCGCGCGGTCACCGTCGGCGGCGCCAGTACCCAGCGATAGGCGCACAGGTCCTTGAGCTGCACGGCCTGCTGGAACACCGGATGGTCCTCGCTGGCCACCACTACTGCTTCGTCTTGCACGACCGGGTAGCTGACGAAACGCGGATCATCGACGATCAGCGGGCAGATGGTCGCGTCGAGCCGGCCTGCTGTGAGGGACTCCTTGAGCACGTCGTCCTGGGCGATGGACAGGCTCAGGGTCAGCTCCGGCGCGCGCTCAAGCAACGCCCCCACCAACTGCGGCAACAGGTGATCGGCCATGCTCGCCGCGCAGCCCAGGCGGATGTTGCCGATCAACCCGCTGGCAAAGTCGCGGACCTCGCGCTCGGTCTCGCTGATGCTCAGCCGCAGTTGCTTGCCCCGGGCCAACAACAACTCGCCGACATCGGTGAGCTTGATACGCCGGCCATCACGCTGGAACAAGCGCGTTCCCAGTGACTCCTCCAGGCGCTGAATGCTTTTGCTCAACGCCGGCTGGCTGCGATTGAGCTTTTCCGCCGCACGACCCAGATGGCCGATTTCAGCGATGGTTTCGAAGTAAGTCAGGTCACGCAGGTCCATGATTCATGAATTTCAGTTATGGATTCATCGAAAGTAGAAAATAGACCTGATGAATCGCGGCGTCGATAATTTCCTCGCTGCTGGCTTTCGCGGCGTCGCAGCACCGCTTGATCGGGAGATTTCATCGTTGCCCTCCTCCACTCCGTGGTTCCGTTCCCCCCTCTTCCAATGGCCTGCCCTGATCCTCTGCGCGGGCACCTTCGGCCAACTCCTCCATGCCCTCGCCGTCCCCGCCGGCCTGTTTCTCGGACCGATGCTGGTGGCCATCGCCTTCGGCGCCAGTGGCGCAAGCATCCGCCTGCATCGCCATGTCTTCCGCTTCGGCCAGGGCTGCGTCGGTCTGCTGGTGGCCCATTCGATCACCTGGTCGGTGCTCAGCGCCCTGGCCGAATCCTGGCAACTGATGCTGTTCGCCACCCTGCTGACGGTGGTGCTCAGCGCGCTGGTCGGCCTCGGTACCGTGCGCTACGGCGGTATTCCCGGTAGTACCGCAGCCTGGGGCACCGCCCCCGGCGCAGCCTCGGCCATGGTGGCCATGTCCGAGGAGAACGGCGCTGACGCCCGGGTGGTGGCCACCATGCAGTACGTGCGGGTGGTATGCGTGGTGATGATCGGCTCGCTGGTCAGCCACCTGCTGGGCGCCAACGCAGGCGGCGAGATCGCCGTCGGTGCGGCGGCCGGAGCGAACACGCCACAACTGGCCAACCTGGCGCTCGGGCTCGGCGTGGTTCTGGTCGGGGTCGTCGGTGGCTCGCGGATACCGGCCGGCGCCCTGCTGCTGCCGCTGTTGCTGGGCGGCTGCCTGCAACTGGCCGGAGTGCTGCAGATCAGCATGCCCGGCTGGCTGCTGAGCGCTGCCTACGGCGCCATCGGCTGCTACATCGGCCTGCGCTTCGACCGCGACACCTTGGCCTACGTGTGGAAACGCCTGCCGACCATGATCGCCGGTGCGGTGGTGCTGATCATCCTCTGCGCCGCCTGCGCCTGGCCGCTGGCGCACCTGAGCGGCAGCGACTTCCTGTCCATGTACCTGGCCACCAGCCCCGGCGGGCTGGATGCCATGGCGATCATCGCAGTGGAAACCGACTCGGATGTCGGCCTGGTCCTGGCCATGCAGACCCTGCGCCTGTTCGGCGTGATCCTCACCGGTGCGTTTTGCGCACGGCAGATCATCCGCCTGACCCAGCGCTGAGCGGTTTGCCGCAGCGCGAGTGCCTTGCGTATGCTGCGCCGGCACTCATTTGCACAAGGCCCGCCGCGATGTGGCATATCGATCCTGTTTCCCTGCGCCTGTTCATCGCCGTCTGCGAGGAAGGCACCATCGCCCGTGCCGCCGAGCGCGAGTTCATCGCACCCTCGGCGGTGAGCAAGCGCATCGCCGATATCGAAGCTGCCCTCGGCGTGCCGATGCTGCGCCGCAGCAAGCGCGGGGTGACGCCGACACCGGCGGGCCAGGCGTTGTTACGCCATGCCCGCCAGCTGATGCGCAGCATGGAGCGGCTGCAAGGCGAGATCAGCGAGTATGCCGAGGGGGCGCGGGGGCATGTGAAGGTCCACGCCAACATTTCCTCGATCATGGAGTTCCTGCCCGAGTCGCTGTCGTCGTTCATGATGGCCAACGAACATATCCGCGTGGATGTAGAAGAGCGCTTCAGCTTCGACGTGGTCCGCGGCGTGCTCGAAGGCCAGGCCGACCTCGGCATCTGCCGCCGGACCGTGGCCAACGGGGAGCTGGAGTTCATTCCCTACCGCCGCGATCACCTGGCCCTGGTGGTCAATGCCCGGCATCCCCTGGCCGAACGCAGCAGCATCACCCTGGGGGAAACCCTGGACTACGAGCATATCGGCCATTCGGCATTCGCCACCCTCAACAGCTTCATGCTCAATACCGCCCAGGAGCTGGGCCGTGAGTTGCGCATCCGCGCTCATGTATCGTCGTTCGATGCGGCCTATCGGCTGGTACAGGCGGGGCTGGCGCAGACCATCCTGCCGCGGGAGGCGGTGGCGCGGTATGCGGACATGTTCGGGCTCAAGGTGATTCCGTTGACCGATACCTGGGCACGGGGCGAGTTCGTCATTTGCGTGCGCGACCAGGATGGGCTGTCGCCGTCGGCGCGGCGGTTGCTGAATCATCTGTTGGCGGAAATGCCGGCTTGATGGCGCGGCCAATGGCCTCATCGCGGGCAACGCCCGCTCCCACAGGGATCGAGTCGCCGCGGACCTTGTGGGAGCGGGCGTTGCCCGCGATGAGGCCGGACCTGCCAAAACCGATCCATCGCGGTTGACGATGGATACCCCCGCCAAAGACGTCTTTTCCCCCGCCCCCTCGCTGCCTACCTTAGTCACACCACCGCAATACCCCGCGAGAGAGCCCATGACAACAACAATAATCATCAACGAAGTCGGCATGCGCGACGGTCTGCAAAGCCTGCAGAGCATCATGCCGACCGACGCCAAGAAGCGCTGGATCGACCAGGCCTACGCCGCCGGCGTGCGCCATATGGAGGTCGCGTCCTTCGTACCCGCCCGCCTGCTGCCGCAGATGGCCGACGCCGCCGAGGTGGTCGCCCACGCCCTCACCTACCCCGACCTGCAGGTCAGCGTCCTCGCCCCCAACCTGCGCGGCGCGGAAAACGCCCTGGCCAGCGGCGCCCAACGCATCGTCGCGCCGATCTCGGTCAGCGCCGCCCATAGCCAGGCCAACGTGCGCCGCTCGCCGGAAGAAATGGTCGAGGAATTCGCCCGCATGTGCGACCTGCGCAGCAGCAGCGGCCGCCATGAGGTGATCATGGTCGCCGGCATGTCCACCGCCTTCGGCTGCACCCGCCAGGGCGACGTGCCCCTGGCCGACCTCTGCGCCCTGATCCGTCGTGTGCTGGAAACCGGTTGCGAGCAGATCTCCCTCGGCGACACCACCGGCTACGCCACGCCCGGCCAGGTCGGCGAGACCCTCGACGCGGTCCGCGAGATCGCCGGGGCGAAACTGCACGCCGCGCACTTCCACGACACCCGCGGCCTGGCCCTGGTCAACAGCCTGGTCGCCGTGCAACACGGCATCCGCGAGCTGGATGCATCCCTCGCCGGCCTCGGCGGCTGCCCCTTCGCCCCCGGCGCCTCCGGCAACACCGTGACCGAAGACCTGGTGTTCATGCTGCAAAGCATGGGCTACACCACCGGCATCGACCTGCCGCGCCTGATCGCCTCGCGCGAACTGTTGGCCAGCGCCCTGCCCGGCGAGCCGCTGTACGGCCATATCGCCCGCGCCGGCCTGCCGAAAAACTTCAGCGCAGCGGGAGAATGAACATGCAACAGTTGCCACTCGACGGCGTGCGCGTCGTGGAAATGTCCCATATGGTCATGGGCCCGACCTGCGGCATGATCCTCGCCGACCTCGGCGCCGAAGTGATCAAGGTCGAACCGCTCAAGGGCGACGGCACCCGCCGCCTGCTCGGCGCCGGTGCCGGCTTCTTCCGCACCTTCAACCGCAACAAGCAGAGCCTGGCGGTGGACGTCGAGACCGCCGAGGGCCGCGACGCCGTGCTCAAGCTGCTGGACGGCGCCGACGTGTTCATCGAGAACTTCAAGCCCGGGCGCATGGACGCCCTCGGCTTCGGCTACGCGGCGCTCAAGCAGCGCAATCCGCGCTTGATCTACGCCACCCACAAGGGCTTCCTCGCCGGCCCCTACGACAAACGCCTGGCCCTCGACGAAGTGGTGCAGATGATGGCCGGCCTGGCCTATATGACCGGCCCGGTGGGTCGTCCGCTGCGTGCCGGCAGTTCGGTCAACGACATCATGGGCGGCATGTTCGGCGCCATCGCCGTGCTCGCCGCACTCTACGAACGCCAGCGCAGCGGCCAGGGCCGTGAAGTGCAGAGCGCGCTGTACGAGAACTGCGTGCTGCTGGCCGCCCAGCACATGCAGCAGTACGTGGTTACCGGCGAGGCGGCGGCGCCGATGCCCAACCGCATCAGCGCCTGGGCCATCTACGACGTGTTCGCCTTCGCCGGCGGCGAGCAGATGTTCGTCGCCGCCACCGGCGACGGCCAGTGGCGCACCCTGTGCACCCTGCTCGGCCAGGAGGATCTGATGAACGATCCGACCCTGGCCAGCAACAACGACCGGGTCCTGCAACGCCCGCGCCTGCTGGCGCACCTGGCGGAAATCTTCGCCACCCTCGACGCCGGCGAACTGGCGCCGCGCCTGGAAGCCAACGGCATTCCCTTCGCGCCGATCCGCCGCCCGGAAGAGCTGTTCGACGACGAGCACCTGATCCACAGCGGCGGCCTGGCCCGCCTCGAACTGGAGGACGGCAGCCATACCGAGATGCCGCTGCTGCCCTTCTCCCTCGACGGCGAGCGCCTGGCGCCACGCCGGCCCATCGCGCGCATCGGCGAGGACACCCTGGCGGTGATGCGTGGCCTCGGCTACGACGACGCCGAGATCGCCCGCCTGCGCGAGGCCGGCGTGCTGCGCACCGATCAATAAGAACAAGAGAACACGAACATGGCGATCTACGAATACGACGGCCAGCGGCCGGAACTGCACGACGATGTCTACGTGGCCGAGGATGCCACGGTGATCGGCAAGGTGGCCCTGGGCCAGGGCGCCAGCGTCTGGCCCCAGGCGGTGCTGCGCGGCGACAACGAACTGATCGAGATCGGCGCCGGCAGCAATGTCCAGGAAGGCGCGGTGCTGCACACCGACCCCGGCCACCCGCTACGGGTAGGCAACGACGTGACCATCGGCCACCAGGTGATGCTGCACGGTTGCCAGATCGGCGACGGCAGCCTGATCGGCATCCAGTCGGTGATCCTCAATGGCGCAGTGATCGGCCGCAACTGCCTGGTCGGCGCCGGCTCGCTGGTCCCGGAAGGCAAGGTATACCCGGACAACTCGCTGATCCTCGGGGTGCCGGCCAAGGTGGTGCGTGATTTGGACGCAGCCACCATTCAAGCCTTCCAACGCAATGCCGGCGACTACGTGGAGCGTGCCCGCAACCACAAACGCACCCTGATCCGCATCGCCTGACCCAAGACATGCCGCCCTCGAAGGCGGCCACTCTCCGCACAATTACAACAATGGAGAACACCATGACCACGTCCTCGACGGCGCTGGACATCGACCACGCCCCTGCTGCCCGCATCAACGAACTGCTGCTGTACCGCCGTGTCGCCTGGCGCATCATGCCGCTGGCGATCATCTGCTTCCTGTTTTCCTATTTCGACCGCATCAACATCAGCTTCGCCAAGACCCAGATGCAAGCCGAGCTGGGCCTGAGCGACGCCGCCTACGGCCTGGCCGCGAGCATGTTCTTCATCGGCTACGTGCTGTTCGAAGTGCCCAGCAGCTGGGGCCTGAAGAAGTACGGCGCGCCGGCGTGGATCTGCCGGATCATGGTGTCCTGGGGCCTGGCCACCGCCGCCCTGGTGTTCGCCTACACCCAGTACACCCTGTACTTCCTGCGCTTTCTGATCGGCGTGATGGAAGCCGGCTTCGGCCCGGCGATCCTGTTCTACCTGGCCTGCTGGTTCCCCAAGCGTTACCTGGCGCGGATCAACGGCCTGTGGTTCCTCGCCGTGCCCCTGGCTGGCGCGGTGGGCTCCCCGGCCGCCGGGCTGATCCTTGGCCGGATGGACGGGCTGCTGGGCCTGGCCGGCTGGCACTGGCTGTTCCTGCTCTCCGGGTTGCCCTGCGTGCTGCTTGGCATCGCGGTGCTATGGAAGCTGGACAAGGACATCGACTCGGCACGCTGGCTCAGCAACGAAGAAAAGCAGCAGCTCAAGGACAACCTGCAGGCCGACCGCAAAAGTGGCGACAGCAATCACGGCGCGCTGTGGCGGGTGCTGCTGACCCGGGAAGTGGCGGTGTTCGCGCTGATCTACTTCGTGATCAAGAGCGCCAGCTACGGCCTGAATTTCTGGATGCCCAACCTGATCCAGATGTCCGGCGTGCACGACCTGCTCACCGTCGGCCTGCTCAGTGCCTCGCCCTATGTGGTGGCCTGCATCGGCATGCTGGTCGTCACCCGGCGCTCCGACCGCACCGGTGACCGCAAGAGCTACCTGCTCTGGTGCATGGTCGCCTCGGCTTTGGGCTATATCCTCGCCTGCAGCTTCTCGGGCAATCCGCTGGCGCTGATGCTGGCCCTGGTGCTCGCCACCGCCGGCACCTTCATTGCCATCCCGGTGTTCTGGACCATTCCCCAGTCGACCTTCTCCGGACTCGGCATCGCCACCGGTACCGCGGCGATCAACTCCCTGGGGCAACTGAGCGGCATCGTCTCCCCGGCCATGGTCGGCTTCGTCAACGACCTCACTGGCGTCAGCTACATGGGCATGCTTTCCATCGTCCCGCTGATCCTTGCCAGCGTGCTGCTGATCGCGTTGTTCGTGAAGAATCCGGCGAAAGCCTGAGCCCGACCCCACAGGTAAAAACAATGACAAGAACTACCTATCGCCTGGCTCGCGCCATGGGCGCCGGGCTCGGCTGCGCCGTGTTCGCGGCCAGTGCCTCGGCCGACTTCATCGACGATGGCAAGGGCAAGCTGGAACTGCGCAACTTCTACTTCAGCCGGGATTTTCGCGATGGTTTTCCCAGCCAGTCGAAACGCGAAGAATGGGCCCAGGGCTTCATCCTCAACTGGCAGTCGGGCTTTACCCCGGGGCCGGTGGGCTTGGGCCTGGATGCCGTGGGCATGCTCGGGGTGAAGCTGGATTCGAGCCCGGACCGTTCCGGCACCGGCCTGCTGCCGCGCAACGCCGACAACCGCGCCGAGGACGACTACGCCAAGGCCCTGCTCACCGCCAAGCTGCGCATCGGCAAGACCGAGCTGCGCTATGGCGGGCTCAACCCGGTGCTGCCACTGCTGGCCTCGAACAACAGCCGGCTGCTGCCGCAGTACTTCGAGGGCGGGCAACTGACCTCCCGCGACCTGGGGAACTTCACCGTCCATTTCGGCCGGGTCGACAAGGTCAAGCAGCGCGACTCGGCGGACTCCGAGGACCTGGGCACCATGGCCCAGGTCGGCAGCTGGTCCACCGCCGTGCACAGCGACAGCTACCGTTATGGCGGCGTCGACTGGCAGCCGTTCGCCGACCTGACCCTCAGCGCCCATGCCAGCGACCTGGAGGACTTCTACCGACGTACCTACCTCGGGATGAAGTACGCCGTGCCGCTGGGGCCGGGCAAGGCCTTCAGCGAGATCCGTCACTTCACCGCGCGCGAGTCCGGCGCGGCGCGGATCGGCGAGGTGGACAACCGGGTGATCAGCAGCAACTTCGGCTACCAGCTGGGTGGACATCGGGTCAGCGGGGGTTACCAGAAGGTTTCCGGCGACACGGCCTATGCCTACCTCGGCGGCACCGACACCTACCTGTTCAGCGAGCAGCAGGCCTACACCTTCTCCCTGCAGGACGAGCGGGCCTGGCATGCGCGGTACGACTATGAATTCGCAGCGCTGGGGATTCCGGGGCTGACCTTTACCTTGCGCTATGTGAAGGGCGACCAGGTGGATGTCGCCCGTGTTTCCACGCGCAAGGCCGCGCTGTTGCGGGCGGCGGGCGAGGACGGGCATGAGTGGGAACGGACTACGGACCTGGCTTATGTGGTGCAGAGTGGACCGCTGAAGAACCTCGGGCTGCGTTGGCGCAATGCCACGGCGCGGTCGAGTCTGCAGGATGGGGTGGATGAAAATCGGATCATCGTCAGTTACGAAATAGGCTTCTGAAGGGGAACATTTCCCGAGGCAGGCAGCCTCGCAGGCGACTAGCCTGATCGCCAGCTTCAGGAAGGCGACCGGACGAGAGGTAAAAGACTATGAGAACCGCTGATCAACCGCTGGTCGATGCAGAAGGTGAGGTCAGGGAACTGACCAGCGCTGATTTCAAGCGTGCGCGCAAGGCATCCGAGGCACTCCCTCTCGGCTTGCAGGTAAAGCTCGGAATCCGCGATGCCGAATCGAACCCGGTCAAGGAAACCGCTCACGCGAAACGCCGTGCATTGGGCGAATCGAGCAAAGGTTTCGAGAAAGTAGCGGCAAAGGTTGCCAGGGATTTCGAGGAAGAAGTGAAAAACGCAACTGACGCGCTGGCCTTCAGCGCTTGTAAAACGCCGTCGCGGGCCCACTGACAGGTGGCACATTGAACCAAAGGCGACCATCGGTCGCCTTTTTTGCAGCCCAGCTACCCCCACCCCTCCAACCGCATCGTCGCCCGCACCAGCCGCTGCTCCTCCTGCTCGATCTCCCGCAGATTGTCGCGAATGCTGTGGATATGCTCCCGCGCCGCACGCTGCGCCTGCTCCGGCAACTGCTCCATCACCGCGTGATACAGCTTGCTGTGCTGCCGGTCGATCTGGCGTTTCTGCGCCGGACGGCAATACAGGTTGTTCACCGAGGCGAACACCGTGCTCAACATCAGCTCATTGAGCCCCTGCAACGTATGCACCAGCACCGGGTTGTGCGAGGCCTCGCTGATCGCCCGGTGAAACGCGTGATCCAGCCGCGCCTGCTCACGGGCATCCTGGGCCTGCGGGTCCTCATGGAAAGCCACCATCTCGTCGAAACGGCGCTTGATCAGCAACCGATCCACATCGGTGGCACGCAACGCCGCCAGCCGCGCCGACTCACCCTCCAGCAGCGCACGCACTTCCAGCAGGTCGAACAGGGTCCGCGGCTGCGAGCTGAACAGGTGCATCAGCGGCGTGGCGTCCTCGGCCCGGTTCAGGTCGGCGACATAGGAGCCTCGCCCATGCTCGGTCTCGACGATGCCCCGCCCGCGCAGCACCCGCAGCCCTTCGCGCAAGGCCGAGCGCGAACAACCGAGCTTTTCCACCAGCCGCCGCTCCGACGGCAGCGCCTGCCCGACCTTGAGCACGCCATCGACGATCAGTTTCTCGATCCGCGCGGCCACCTGGTCGGCAATCTGGGTCTTGGCTTCGCCCATCGGAACACTCCTTTCAACTGGTAGGACCAGTTGGAAATTCGATGCTGACTTGTGCCCCGAGTGTATCGGCGAAATCCACCGTATAGCCACCTTCACCGATGAATCCCGGCAAAAACTGGTAGGACCAGTTATCCCGCCTATCGACGCCACACCACCCCGCGCGCAGTCTGGGCAGCGTTCAGCCCAACAACAAGAAACGGACGTCCGAGCCCGATGAACATCCTCTACGACGAGCGCGTCGATGGCGCGCTGCCTGCGGTCGACAAGGCCAAGGTGCTGGCGCAACTGCGCCAGGCCCTGCCCGACCTGGAAATCCTCCATCGCGCCGAAGACCTGCGCCCCTACGAGTGCGACGGCCTCTCCGCCTACCGCGTGATGCCGCTGCTGGTGGTCCTGCCGGAGCGCATCGAACAGGTGCAGACCCTGCTCAGGCTGTGCCATGCCAACCAGGTCCCGGTGGTCGCCCGCGGTGCCGGCACCGGCCTGTCCGGCGGCGCCCTGCCCCTGGAAAAAGGCATCCTGCTGGTGATGGCGCGCTTCAACCAGATCATCGAGATCAACCCCCAGGGCCGCTTCGCCCGGGTCCAGCCCGGCGTGCGCAACCTGGCGATCTCTCAGGCGGCGGCGCCCCACGGCCTGTACTACGCCCCCGATCCCTCGTCGCAGATCGCCTGCTCCATCGGCGGCAATGTCGCCGAGAACGCCGGTGGCGTGCACTGCCTGAAATACGGCCTGACCGTGCACAACCTGCTGCGGGTGGACATCCTCACCGTCGAGGGCGAGCACCTGACCCTCGGCAGCGATGCCCTGGACGCGCCGGGCTTCGACCTGCTGGCCCTGTTCACCGGCTCCGAAGGCATGCTCGGTATCGTCACCGAGGTCACCGTCAAGCTGCTGCCCAAGCCGCAGGTGGCGCGGGTGCTGCTGGCCAGCTTCGACTCGGTGGAAGCCGCCGGGCGCGCAGTGGCCGATATCATCGGCGCCGGCATCATTCCCGGCGGCCTGGAGATGATGGACAACCTGTCGATCCGCGCCGCCGAAGACTTCATCCACGCCGGCTACCCGGTGGACGCCGCCGCCATGCTCCTCTGCGAGCTGGACGGCGTCGAGGCCGATGTGCGCGAGGACTGCGAGCGGGTCGAGGCCGTGCTGAAGCAGGCCGGCGCCACCGAGGTGCGCCTGGCCCGCGACGAGGCCGAGCGCGTGCGTTTCTGGGCCGGACGCAAGAATGCCTTCCCGGCGGTCGGGCGGATTTCCCCGGACTACTACTGCATGGACGGCACCATCCCCCGGCGCGAACTGCCGGCGGTGCTGCGTGGCATCGAGGAGCTGTCGCGGGAATTCGGCCTGCGGGTGGCCAACGTGTTCCATGCCGGCGACGGCAACATGCACCCGCTGATCCTCTTCGATGCCAACCAGCCGGGCGAGCTGGAGCGCGCCGAAGCCCTGGGCGCGCGAATCCTCGAACTGTGTGTGGCGGTGGGCGGCAGCATCACCGGCGAGCACGGCGTCGGCCGGGAGAAGATCAACCAGATGTGCGCCCAGTTCAGCAGCGAGGAAATCACCCTGTTCCACGCGGTGAAGCACGCCTTCGATCCCGCCGGCCTGCTCAATCCGGGCAAGAACATTCCCACCCTGCACCGCTGCGCCGAGTTCGGCTCGATGCATGTCCACCAGGGAAAACTGCCCTTCCCGGAACTGGAGCGCTTCTGATGAACAGCGATCACGATCACAGCGCCGCCCTGCTGGAGCAGGTCAACCAGGCCATCAATGAGAACATCCCGCTGCGCATCCAGGGCGGCAACAGCAAGGCCATGCTGGGTCGCCCGGTGGCCGGCGAAGTGCTGGACACCCGCGCCCACCGTGGCATCGTCAGCTACGACCCCACCGAGCTGGTGCTCACCGCCCGGGCCGGCACGCCGCTGGCGGAAATCGAGGCAGCCCTCGATGCCCGGGGCCAGCGGCTGCCCTTCGAACCACCACACTTCGGTGACGGCGCTACCCTCGGCGGCGCCATCGCCAGCGGCCTGTCCGGTCCGCGGCGTCCATGGTCCGGCTCGGCCCGCGACCATGTGCTCGGCACCCGGGTCATCACCGGCCACGGCCAGTTGCTGCGCTTTGGCGGCGAGGTGATGAAGAACGTCGCCGGCTACGACCTGTCGCGCCTGCTGGCCGGCAGCTTCGGCTGCCTGGGGCTGCTTGTGGAAGTCTCGCTGAAGGTGCTGCCGAAACCGCGTACCTGCGTCAGCCTGAGGCTGGACATGGACGCCGCTACCGCGCTCTGCGAACTGGCGGAATGGGGCCAGCAACCACTGCCCATCAGCGCCGCCTGTCATGACGGCGATGCCCTGCACCTGCGCCTGGAAGGCGGCGAAGGCTCGGTGAAGTCCGCCTGCCAGCGGCTCGGCGGCGAACCTGTCGACAGCAGCTACTGGACCCGGCTGCGCGAACTGCACCTGCCGTTCTTCGCCAGCGACCAGCCGCTATGGCGCCTGTCCGTACCCAACGACACGCCGCCGCTGGAGATTCCCGGCCAGCAGTTGCTGGACTGGGCCGGGGCGCAACGCTGGTTGCTGTCCGACGCCCCAGCCGAAGACATCCGCCAAGCCGTGAGCGCCGTCGGCGGCCATGCCACCTGCTACGGCCAGCACGACATGCCGTTCCAACCCTTGCCGCCCCTGCTGCTGCGCTACCACCAGAGTCTGAAGAAACAGCTCGATCCCCAGCGCATCTTCAACCCTGGCCGACTCTACGCGGAGGTCTGAGACGTCATGCAAACCCATCTGAGCGAACAGGCCCGCAGCCTGCCCCGCGCCGAGGAAGCCGAGCGCATCCTGCGCTCCTGCGTGCACTGCGGCTTCTGCACCGCCACCTGCCCTACCTACCAGTTGCTGGGCGACGAGCTGGACGGCCCGCGCGGGCGCATCTACCTGATCAAGCAAGTGCTCGAAGGCCAGGACGTAACGGCCAGTACCCGCGAGCACCTGGACCGCTGCCTGTCCTGCCGCAACTGCGAAACCACCTGCCCGTCCGGGGTGGAGTACCACAACCTGCTGGATATCGGGCGGGCGGTGGTCGAGGAACAGGTGCCCCGCGGGCTGGGCGAACGCCTGCTGCGGGAAAGCCTGCGCGCCGTGGTCTCGCGCCCGGCGCTGTTCAAGGCCCTGAGCCGCACGGGCCAGGTCTTCCGCCCGCTGCTGCCACAGATGCTCAAGGCCAAGCTGCCGCGCCATGCACCGCAGGCCAAGGCGCGTCCGGCCAGTCGCCATGCGCGCAAGGTGCTGATGCTCGAAGGCTGCGTGCAGCCGTCGCTGTCACCCAATACCAATGCGGCCGCGGCACGGGTGCTCGATCGCCTGGGGATCTCCGTGGTCGCGGCGCGGGAAGCCGGTTGCTGCGGTGCCGTGGACTATCACCTGAATGCCCAGGAACAAGGCCTGGAACGGGCCCGGCGCAATATCGACGCCTGGTGGCCGGCGATCGAGGCCGGTGCCGAGGCCATCGTGCAGACCGCCAGCGGCTGCGGCGCCTTCGTCCGCGACTACGGCCATCTGCTGGAGAACGATCCAGACTATGCGGTGAAGGCGGCACGGGTCAGCGCCCTGAGCCGGGACCTTTCCCAGGTGCTGGACGCCGAACCCTTGGAGTCCCTCGGAATTCACGCCGAACGCCGCCTGGCCTTCCATTGCCCGTGCACCCTGCAACATGCGCTGAAGCTCGGCGGCGCCGTGGAAGCCATCCTCGGCCGCCTCGGCTTCAGCCTCACCAATGTGCCTGACGGCCACCTCTGCTGCGGCTCGGCCGGCACCTACTCGCTGACCCAGCCCGAGCTGTCACGGCGCCTGCGGGACAACCGCCTCAACGCGCTGGAGAGCGGCAACCCGGAAATCATCGTCACCGCCAATATCGGCTGCCAGACCCACCTCGACGGCGCCGGGCGCACGCCCGTGCGGCACTGGATCGAGCTGGTCGAAGAAGCCCTTGCCCAGGAGCAACCCCATGCAACGTAAAGCCGTACTGGAACACAGCGATGTCACCCGCCTGCTCGCCGCCGCCCGCGAGGAAGCACTGCGCAACGGCTGGAACATCAGCGTGGCGATCGTCGACGACGGCGGCCACCCGCTGGCCCTGGAACGCCTCGACGGCTGCGCGCCGATCAGCGCCTACATCGCCACCGAGAAAGCCCGCTCCGCCGCCCTTGGCCGGCGCGAGACCAAGGGCTACGAGGACATGGTCAACGGCGGGCGCACGGCCTTCGTCAGTGCGCCATTGCTGACCTCGCTGGAAGGCGGCGTACCGGTGCTGGTGGATGGCCAGGTAGTCGGTGCGGTGGGCGTGTCCGGGGTGAAGTCGGAACAGGATGCACAGGTGGCCGCGGTCGGCGCGGCAGCCCTTTGAATGAACAGTCTTGAAGGAGAATCCAAGTTGACCCAGCGTACCCAGTGCCACCACTTGCAGGTGGCAGAAAACCTCAAGCGCTTCATCGAGGATGAAGCATTGCCCGGCACCGGGGTGTCGGCCGACGCCTTCTGGCAGGGCCTGGACAGCCTGGTGCATGACCTGGCGCCGGAGAACCGTGCCCTGCTGGCCGAGCGGGACCGCCTGCAAGGCCAGCTGGATGAGTGGCACCGCAAGCATCCGGGGCCGGTCACCGACCTGCCCGCCTACACCGCCTTCCTCGAAGACATCGGCTACCTGCTGCCCCAGCCCGCCGAGGTGCGGGTCGGCACTGCCAATGTCGACCACGAGATCACCACCCAGGCCGGGCCGCAGCTGGTGGTGCCGGTGATGAACGCCCGCTATGCGCTGAACGCCGCCAATGCGCGTTGGGGTTCGTTGTACGACGCGCTGTATGGCACCGATGTCATCGGCGAGGACGATGGCGCGCAGAAAACCGCCGGCTACAACCCGGTGCGTGGCGTCCGGGTCGTGGCCTGGGCCCGAGCGTTCCTCGACGATAGCTTCCCCCTCGAAGGCGCCTCCCACACCGAGGCCCGGTCTTATCGGGTGGTGGACGGCACAGTCCAGGTGGCGCTGGCCAACGGCTCCGTCACAGGGTTGGCCAACGCCGGTCAGTTTGCCGGTCACCAGGGCGATGCCCAGGCCCCCACCGCGATCCTCCTGAAAAACCACGCCCTGCATGTCGAGATCCAGGTCGACCGCACCAGCCCGATCGGCGCCAGCGACCCGGCCGGGGTCAAGGACCTGCTGGTGGAATCGGCGATCACCACCATCATGGACTGCGAGGACTCGGTGGCGGCGGTGGATGCCGACGACAAGGTGCTGGTCTACCGCAACTGGCTGGGGCTGATGAAGGGCGGCCTGAGCGAGCAGGTCAGCAAGGGCGGCAAGGCGTTTTCCCGCACCCTGAATCCGGATCGCCGCTACGTCGGGCGGGACGGCGGCGAGCTGGTCCTGCCGGGTCGCTCGCTGCTGTTCGTGCGCAATGTCGGCCACCTGATGAGCAATCCCGCGATCCTCGACCAGGACGGCCGCGAGATTCCCGAAGGCATCCTCGATGCCGTGGTCACCAGCCTGGCCGCGATGCATGACCTGCAGCGCCAGGGCAACTCCCGCGCCGGCAGCGTCTATATCGTCAAGCCGAAGATGCATGGCCCGCGGGAAGTGGCGTTCGCCAACACGCTCTTCGGCCGCGTGGAAGACCTGCTCGGCCTGCCGCGGCACACGCTGAAGATGGGCATCATGGACGAGGAGCGGCGCACCAGCGTCAACCTCAAGGCCTGCATCGCCGAGGCGGCGCAGCGAGTGGTGTTCATCAACACCGGCTTCCTCGACCGCACCGGCGACGAGATGCACAGCGCCATGGAGGCCGGAGCCATGCTGCGCAAGGGCGATATGAAGGGCTGCGCGTGGATCCAGGCCTACGAGCGCAACAACATGCTGGTGGGCCTGGCCTGTGGCCTGCGTGGGCGGGCGCAGATCGGCAAGGGCATGTGGGCCATGCCGGACCTGATGGCGGCGATGCTGGAGCAGAAGATCGCCCATCCCAAGGCCGGGGCCAACACCGCGTGGGTACCCTCGCCAACGGCCGCGACCCTGCATGCCCTGCACTATCACCAGGTGGATGTGCAGGCGGTCCAGGCGGGGCTGGAGGCCATCGACTTGGAACAGGAGCGGCCGGCGCTGCTGCGGGATCTGCTGAGCGTGCCGGTGAGTGCATCGCGGGGCTGGAGCGACAGCGAGATCCAGGCCGAGCTGGACAACAACTGCCAGGGCATCCTCGGCTATGTGGTGCGCTGGGTGGAGCAAGGGGTGGGCTGTTCCAAGGTGCCGGATATCCATGATGTCGGCCTGATGGAAGACCGCGCGACCCTGCGCATTTCGGCGCAGCATGTGGCCAACTGGCTGCACCATGGCGTGGTGGAGACGGCGCGGGTGCGCGAGACGCTGGAGCGCATGGCGGCGGTGGTGGACCAGCAGAATGCCGCGGACCCGGCGTACCGGCCGATGGCGCCGGGGTTCGGGGAGTCCCATGCGTTCCGGGCGGCCTGTGACCTGGTATTCAAGGGGCGCGAGCAGCCGAGCGGGTATACCGAGCCATTGCTGCATGGGTGGCGGTTGCGGTTCAAGGAGGAGATTGGCGGGATCGGCTGATTGCTGTACTGCCCTTGGCGGCGTCATCGCTGACCAACCAGCGATGACGCCCTCAAAACCAACAAAAAACCGGAGCTTCCCGGCTCCGGTCACACTCATCTCCCCCCCTCTCAGAACACCGTGGTCAGCACCTGCTTGCTCACCGCCTCTTCGATGCTCAAGGCTGCCAGCCAGGAGGTCTTCACGTTGTCCGGCAGCGGGTTGTTGGCCAGCCAGATGCCCAGTTCGCCGAACGCCCCCTTGACCTTGACCTCGTGGATGTTCTTCGCCACCGTCGGGTCCGCCACCAGCTCGACCCGGGTTGCCTCGAAGCCGACGCCGGACAGCGCCACCGCCGCCGTGACGTTGGCATTCTTGGGAAACTTCAGCGAAGCCTCTGCCGCCGTGCCGCGGAAGATGGTGGTCGGTACCGTGATCCCGGCCAGGTCGAACTCCGTCTCCGCCGGCGTTCCCGCCCAGGCCTGCGGCGGCTTGCGCCCGGTATAGAGCACCTCGTCCAGTCCTGCGGCACGGGCCGAGCGCATGGCATCCAGGCCACCGATGGCCCCCGAGACCAGGATCAGCCGCGCACCACCCGCTTCTGCTGCCGTCTCCAGGTCCTTGGCCAGCGCCTTGTCCGCCAGGGCGCCGATGGAGGCGATGACCACGTCCACGCCCGCCTGCAGCAAGGGCGGCACCACCTGCACCACCGCGCCGTGGCCGGCGCACTCGATCACCAGGTCGGGTTTCCAGTCCAGCAGGCCCTGGACATCGCTGAACAGCGCGATCCCGTGCTCGCTGGCAAAACCGGTCGAGGCGGCGGACGGATCGATGGCTGCATAGGCCGCCTGCGGCAGGTGCTCGCGTTGCAGGGCGCCGAGGACGCGCTTGCCGATCGCGCCGAGGCCGATCAGGCCGACGCGCTTGATGTGCTTGGTGCTCATGCTTGTGACTCCCAGAAGGTACGCAGCAGGGATGTGTAGGCGCAGGTGCGGGTGACCGGGGCGAAATGGCCGCCGCTCAGCTCGACCAGGCGGGCACCGGGGATCAGCCCGGCCAACTCCTGCGAATGGTGGAACGGGATGACGAAGTCGTCTTCGGCGCCGATGACGCAGGCCGGCAGTTCGAGCCGCGACAATTCCTCGCGGCGGCTGTAGTTCTGCAGCATGTCCATGCGCGCCTGGGTCATCCCGACATCGACGGTGGACGGCGCGGCATAGTCCAGCGCCTGGTCGACGGCGAAATGCTCGCCATACCAGGACGAGGGATAGGCCACCAGACGGGTCATGGCGTTGTAGGCGGTACCGCCCAGTTGGCCGAGGACGAACTGGCGATAGGCGAAGAAATCGCGGAAGCGCTTGTCCGGCCGGGCCCAGCCACTGCTGAGGACGATGCTGCACACCCGCCCGGGGTGATCCAGGGCCATGGACTGGGTCACCAGCGAGCCGGTGGAATGCCCGACCAGATGCGCACGCTCGACACCATGGGCATCGAGCACCGCGAGCAAAGCCTCGACGATGCCGGGAATGGTCGGCGCACCAACGATTTCGCTCTGGCCGACACCCGGGTGATCGAAGGTCAATACACGGTAGTCACCGGCCAGTTGCTCGACGACGGGCTCCCAGAACGCACCGAGACCGCCCAGGCCGGAAACCAGCACGACCGCATCGCCCGTGCCGCGCGCCTGCGAGTAGATAGTCTTGCCCATGGTGTCGATCACTCAGCTCTTGGTGTAGGCGAACACGCCGCTGGCTTCGATCTGCTCGATGTTGGCCGGTCGCTCGAACGGCTCCGGCGCAGGCTCGCCATGGGTGCGCGGGCGACCGACATCGCGGAAGAAGTCTTCCAGCCCGCTCGGGTTCATGAACCACACCCAGTGCAGGTCGACATCACCGGTGTTGGTGAAGGTGTGCGAGTTGTGCTCGCCGAGGAACAGGGTCACCCCCGGTTCCAGCTTGTATTCCTTGCCATCGACGATGGCGCTGCCGGTACCGGAGATGAAATGCAGCACTTCCTCGTTGGTGGAATGGGCGTGCTCGCGCACCCGGCCACCCGGCGGCATCATCTGCGTGCCTACGGAGAAGTTGCGGTTCATCTTGAACAGGTTCGGCGACACCGCCACCGAGACATAACCGTTGGCCGGCTTGGGCTGCCAATAGCTGGCCTCGGTCTCGCGGGTGACGTAGACCAGGGTGCCTTTCCGGGGCGCGTTCTCGTGTTCGTTCACTGCCGGGTTACTCATGATTGTTCCTCTTGTTCAAACCAATGCAGGGTGGGTACGACAGGTTTAGTAATCGTTTACATCCCCAGGCATGCCTAAAGTGGCTCATGCAGGCCGCGCGGCCCATCGCCAAGCAGGCAGTCACCGAGGAACCACAGGGTCGAGGCCTTGGCACTCAAGGCTGCGGCCATGGACCAGGCCGGACGCCGGGAACAGGCAAAGCCATGACCGACGCCCTGGTGAATTTCGAGGGACACCTCGCCGCTACGGGCCATCAAGGGCTGCAGCAGGCGGACCTCGGCCAGGTCGATCAACTGGTCGTCGCTGGCGAAGTGGAACAGGTACGGGCAGGCCAGGCGCTCGATGCGCTGCACGGTCTCGGCGATGCCGCCGGGGTAGTAGCTGACCCCGGCGCTGAGGCGCGGATGCTCGCCCAGCTCATAGGCCAGCTTGCCGCCCATGCAGTAGCCGACCACGCCGAGGCGGCCGTTCACCTGGGACAGGTCGCCGAGGACATCCAGCGCAACAGCCAGATCCGTCCGGGCCTGGGCGATATCCAGTGCCTGGTAGTACCCACGGGCCTGAGCCGTGCCGGCCGGGTCATAGGCCAGGTCGACGCGGCGCTGCTGGCGCCAGAACACATCCGGGGCCAGGACCACGAAGCCCTCGGCGGCGAACTGTTCGGCCAGGTCGCGGATGTGGCCGTTGACGCCCCAGATTTCCTGCAGCAGCAACAGGCCGGGGCCCGAACCGCCTTGCGGCAAGGCCAGGTAACCGGAGAACCCCTCCAGCCCTGCTCCCTGAATGTCGATCCATTGGCCCATGGTGACTCCTGAAAAAAATCCGCCCGTGTGGCCAGGCGGAGAGGAAGGAAAGCGTTAAAAATGCCCGCCGCGGGGCGGGCCAGGGTGAATTGCCTAACGAAGCCAGGTCGCTGGCAGGCATTGCGAGTGGGTGACCAAACCCGGCAAGGGCCTGCCAAGGCCCGGGCAAAATCAATGTAATCGATTACATTACATTGCGTCAATCGATCCTTTTACGACGGTGATTCGTGGTTGATGCCCATTGGGGCTCGCGAAGGGCTGCAAAGCAGCCCTCGACCCGCCTACGGATTCTTGCGCCAGGTATCGCTCAACGTATACCCCGTCGGGAACGGATCATCCGGATCGAGCACGTACTGATGGAACCCGGTAAGAAACGCCTGCCCGGTGATGGTCGGGCGAATTCCCGGCTGGCCGCCCACGGTCAGGGTCTCGGCGATCTCGCCGATGAACTCGGTGCCGAGGATCGACTCATGCACCAGCTTCTCGCCGACCTTGACCTGCCCCCGTGCATGCATCACTGCCAGCCGCGCGCTGGTGCCGGTGCCGCAGGGCGAACGGTCCATGCGCCCCGGCGACACCACCACGCCGTTGCGCGAGCGCTTGCCCAGCGGATCGTCGCGCACCGGGCCGGCGAACAGGGTCTGGTTGATGGTGTGGATCTCCGGCTGCTCGGGATGCACCGCCGGCAACTGCTCGGCGGCGGCGGCCTTGATCTGCTCGCCGACCTCGACCAGGTCGGCGGCCTCGTCAGGCAGGATGCCGAAGCCCAGGGCCTGGGCATCGGCCAGCACGTAGATCATGCCGCCATAGGCCACGTCCACCTTGAGGCTGCCAAGCCCCGGGACCTCGATGAACTGGTCCAGGCCGAAGACGAAGCACGGCACGTTGGCGAACTTCACCCCCGTGACCTTGCCGTCACGGCACTGCGCCTCGACCCGTACCAGTCCGCCCGGTGCCTCCAGGGTCAGGCGGGTGACCGGCTCGACCATCGGAATCATCCCGGTTTCCAGGAGCACGGTGACCGTGCAGATGGTGTTGCTGCCGGACATCGGCGGGTAGAACTCGGACTCCATGATGACAAAACCGGCATCCGCCTCCGGGTGGTTCGACGGCAGCACCAGGTTGACGCACTGGGTCACGCTGCCGCGAGGCTCCTGGAGGATCAGCTTGCGCAGGTCATCGCCGAGGGTTTCCAGGTACTTCATCTTGTCGAACATGGTCTGTCCGGGAACGTCGAGCACGCCGCCGGTGATCACGTCGTTGCGCTCGCCGGCGACATGGGCGCCGACCACATTGACCATTCGCTTGAATTTCATAGGGCGTTCTTCTTGTTGGATTCGGGTTTCAGCAAGGCTGCGCTCAACCCAGGGTATTTGGCAGTACCGGAGTCCGCGCTCCCAGCTTGATGAAGGTCGACTTGGTCTCCATGAACTCACGCAAGCCGTCCACCCCGTTCTCGCGGCCGTAGCCACTCTGCTTGAACCCGCCGAACGGCAACTGCGGCGAGGTTTCCAGGTAGGTGTTGACGAACACGGTACCGCTTTGCAGCTTCTGCGACACCCGGATCGCCTTGTCCACATCCTTGGTCCACAGGCCGTTGCCCAGACCGTAGTCGGTGTCGTTGGCCAGCGCCACGGCTTCCTCGACCGTCTTGAAGGTGGTCACGGTGAGCACCGGGCCAAAGATTTCCTCGCGGAAGATACGGTGCTCAGGCTTCACCCCGGTGAACAGGGTCGGGCCGACGAAGTAGCCGTTCTCCAGGCCGTTGCCGGTCAGACGCTCGCCACCCAGGACCAGGCGCGCGCCCTCCTGCTTGCCGATCTCGATGTAGTTCAGCACGCTTTCCAGGTGCTGCGCATGGATCAACGCGCCGATCTGCGTCTCGGCCTGCAACGGCAGCCCCACCACCACGCGGCGGGCACGTTCCACCAGTTTCTCGACGAAATCATCGGCCACCGATTCCTCGATCAGCAGACGGGTGCCCGCCACGCACTCTTCGCCCTGGTTGAGGATCACGCCGAACAGCACGCCGTCCAGCGCAGCGTCCAGGTCGGCATCGGCGAATACCACGTTGGCGGCCTTGCCACCCAGTTCCAGCGCGACGCGGGTCAGGTCCGCAGCGGCAGTAGCGGCGATCTGCTTGCCGACCCGGGTAGAGCCGGTGAACGAGACCATCGCCACATCAGGGTGGCGGGTCAGGCGCTCGCCGACCTCGGCACCGGTCCCGGTGACCACGTTGATCAGCCCCGCCGGGAAACCGGCTTCGGTGGCCAGGCGGGCGATCTCAAGGGCAGTGCCGGAGGTCAGCTCGGAAGGCTTGATCACCACCGGGCAACCGGCCGCCAGCGCGTAGGGCAGCTTCTGGAACAGGCAGACCAGCGGAAAGTTCCACGGCACGATCAGGCCGACCACGCCGCGGGCTTCGTGGGTGACCAGGCCGAGTTTGTCCTCGCCCAGGTGGCTGTAGGCCTCACCCTGGATGTTCCAGGCCAGGGACGCCGCGTAGCGGGTCAGCTCGGCGGACCAGAGCACCTCGCCGCGGGCATAGGTGATCGGCTTGCCGACTTCTTCCGCCTCGATCAGCGCCAGACGCTCGGCGTCACGCTCGATCAGGTCGGCCAGCTTGCCCAGCAGCTTGGCCCGCTCGGAACCAGGCACCGACGACCACGCCGCCGAATCGTGCAGGCTCTTGGCCGCCGCCACGGCGACATCGACGTCGGCAGCGGTGCCGGCGGCGAAGCTCGCCAGCAGCGCGCCATGGGCTGGCGAGTGCCGCTCGACCCGTTGACCGGCGATCGGCGCCCGGACCGCGCCATTGATCCAGTGCTCGTACTGACGAACGCTCATATGTGCTACCTCATTATTCGATGTATACGTTTACATTGCCGACCGGCAAAAATACCGGTCAGGCGGGAATGGCCAACGGCTGCAGGCGGCGGGTCTCGATCTCTACCGCGGCGCTCAGGGCCAGCAGCGGTGCCTCGTCGGTCGAGGTCATCACCACCACCTGGTTGGGATCAGCGAACTCCGTGGCCCACAGGCCGCACAAGCGCTCGCGGGCCACGCCTTCGACCGCGGCGATCTGCTGGATCACCCCGGCGGCTTTGCCGGTTGGACAACGATAGCTGTGCAGGTAGCGCACGGCGTCGAGTCCGCCCGCGCCCTCCTCCAGCTTCGGCACCAGCACCTGGAGAAACTGCTGGCTGACATGCCGGCCGGCCTGGGGCAGGAAGCCTTCACGCCAGTCGTCGACCTTGAGCAGTTCGCCGCGCAGATGGGCGCGGGCGTCCAGCGACTCATAGCGCCACAGATGACGGAAATTCACGCTGTCGCCGATGCGCTCGTACCACAGTCCGCGCAGCTCGCCGAAATCGTTGCCGCGAATCGGCAGACAGCGTCCCGTGAACAACGCCCAGTACTGCTCCCAGGCATCGAGGGTAAAACGGTAGTGCCGCAGCTCGTCGATCATGCTCGGCTCCTCACCAGGCGGTATAGCCGCCGTCGACGGTGAACATGCCACCGGTGGCGAAGCTGGAATCGCCGGAGGCGAGGAACAGGATCATGTTGGCGATATCGATCGGCTCGCCCATCTTGTTCAGCGGCGAACGGGCTTCCAGGCCTTTCTTGAACGCCACCGGATCCGCGACCGTCTCGAATATCTTGTCGTAGTAACTGGAAGCGATCACCCCAGGCGCCACGCTGTTCACCCGCACGCCTTCGAGGGCATGGTCCAGGGCCATGGCGCGGGTCAGCGCGGCCACGCCGCCCTTGGCCGCGACATAGGCAGCGCGGTCCTTGATGCCGACCACGGAGATGGTCGAGGCCAGGTTGACCACCGACCCGCCACCGCGCCGGACGATCTCCGGGATGGCGTACTTGGAGCACAGGAACACCCCTTTCAAATTCACGTCGACCACCTGGTCCCAGGTGTCTTCGTCCAGGGTCACCACGGTGCCGAGGGTGCCGAAGCCGGCGTTGTTGACCAGGATGTCGAGGCCGCCGAAGCGGGCGACCGTGGCCTCGACCATGGCGCGGACCTGAGCGGCGTCGGCGACGTCCACCTGCACGGCGATGGCCGCCTCGCCCAGTTCGTCGGCGACCTTGCTGGCCAGTTCGATATTGCGGTCGGCGATCACCACCCTGGCGCCTTCCTGGACGAACAGCCGGGCGGTGGCCTCGCCGATGCCGGCGCCAGCGCCGGTGATCAGGGCTACTTGGTTCTTCAGTTTCATTGCGGTTTTCCTTTCAGTGAGTCAGGCGGGCACGTAGTACTGGGCCTTGGCCCCGGGCAGTGCATGCTTGCCGCGAATGTCGTCGGCGATCTTCTCGGCCATCATGATGATCGGCGCGTTGAGGTTGCCGCTGACGATCTCCGGCATGATCGAGGCGTCCACCACCCGCAGGTTGTCGAGGCCGTGCACGCGAGCGCTGGCGTCCACCACGCTGGTGGCCGGGTCGACGCCCATGCGGCAGGTGCACGACGGGTGGTAGTTGGTCCCGGCCAGCTGGCGCAGGGTGGCGAGGATGTCGGCGTCGGACTGCACGGCGGCTCCGGGAGTGACTTCCTCGCCGCGATAGGGATCCCAGGCGGCCTGGGACACCACGTTGCGGATCGCCCGCACGGCGGCAATGGCGTCTTCCTGGTCTTGCTGGGTAGAGAGGAAGTTGAAGCAGAATTTCGGTGCGGCCAGCGGGTCCTTAGAGCCCAGCCAGACCCGTCCGGTGCTGGTCGGACGCATGAGGCTGAAGAAGTACTGGAAGCCGTTCTCCAGCTTGACGCTGCCGTGCTGGAACTCGCCGAGCATGGGGATGAACTCGAACTGCACGTTGGGCACCTTGAGTTCCGGGCGGGTGCGGATGAAGGCACCGACCTCGAAGAAGTTGGTCGCACCCAGGCCCTTGCGGAACAGGGTCCACAGCGCACCGAGCTTGAGCTTGCCGAGCGGCGTCAGTTGCTTGGCGATGGACACGTTCTGCGTGGCGCGGTACTGCACCGGCGCGGCGATATGGTCCTTGAGGCCCTGGCCCACCGCGGGCAGGTCGGCGATGCAGGGAATGCCGAACTGCGCCAGGTGCTCAGCGTCACCGATACCGGACAGCATCAGCAGGTGCGGCGAGTGGATGGCACCGGCGCAGAGGATGACCTCGGTCTTGATGTCCACCACTTCCGGGCTGCCATTGCGCACGAAGTGCACTTTCGCCGCACGCTTGTCCTTGAACTCGATGCGGGTGACCTGGGCGCGGTCGCAGACATGCAGGTTGTCGCGACCGCGATTCGGGTGGATATAGGCCTGGGAGGTGCTCCAGCGGATACCCTTGTGCACGTTGCGCTGGGTGATGTGCACGCCTTCCTGACGGTAGCCGTTGTGGTCCTTCACATGGGGATAGCCGGCCTGCACCCCGGCGGCGAGGAAGGCCTTGTACAGCGGGTTGTTCGCCGCGCAGGTCTGGATGTGCATGGGGCCGCTGTCGCCGCGATAGTCATCGCCGCCCTGGTCGAAGGTCTCCGCCTTGCGGAAGTACGGCAGGCAGTCCTTGTAGCTCCAGCCCTTGAGGCCCATGGCTTCCCAGTTGTCGTAGTCCCACGGGTTGCCACGTACCCAGTTCATGCCGTTGATCGACGACGAGCCACCCAGCACCCGGCCGCGCGCCTCGTAGATGGTACGGCCACCCAACTCCGCCTCGGGCTCGGAATGCAGGTACCAGTTGAACTTGTCGTCCATGAGCGGAAAGCCCAGGGCGGCGGGCATCTGGATGTAGATGCTCTTGTCGGAAGGTCCCGCCTCAAGCATCAGCACGCTGCGCTGCGGGTCCTCGGAAAGTCGGCCCGCCAGCACGCTCCCGGCCGAGCCGGATCCGATCACGACGTAGTCGTAAGCTTTGTGGGTAGTACGGCCGTTTATGTCACGCATGTCGCTCACCTGAATCGTCAAGAAGTGGTGCGTTGCTGTAATCGTTTACAAGCGCAGGCAAAGCATACATAACCGTCCATGGGTCCGCTAGTGCCGCGTGGCGCTTTTGATCGGTATAAATCTGATTGGGGCCGCTTTGCGGCCCTCCAAGAGCTCAGACATGCCCGGTGCTGCTGACGATGCGCAGCGACAGGGCCTCGAAGGGATCGAGGTTGATCAGCAGACGCCCGTCCTCGTGCAGGTCGCCTTCCAGTGTCTCGCTGAGCATGTCCACCACCGGGCCGGGACTGAAGCCCTCCAGGATGATTTCCTCGGCAACCGGCTCGCGGCTGAAGTTGAGCGCCGTCAGTTGCGTACCCTTCCCCGCCGGCAGTTCGTGGACCATCACCAGCAATCCCGGGTTCTGCACCTCGGGCACCAGCACCTGGCGACTTGAAGCGATACCGTAGGCCTGACGCACGGCCAGGACTTTTTTCACCTGGCTGGCGAAGGAGCCGGGTTGCTGCAACTGGTGGGTCAGGCTGCCGTACAGCGAGCGCGCACGCGGCATGCCGCGCAGTGACCGACTGGCCTCTGGCGCCAGGTCCACCAGATCGTAGCCGCCGCGATGGATCCAGCGCGTATCACCGTCGAGCATGCGCTCGGCCACCTCCTCGGCCGCCAGCGGCAGCGCGCCCACCAGGTCCCACCCGGACAGCGCGACCACTCCCGGCTGCATCGCGTTGTAGATCACCAGCAAGAGGTGGATCTTCTGGATCAGGGCCAGCTCTTCGGCGCTGATCTGCGCCAGGTCGCGGATGCCCAGGGCTGCAGTGATGATGCTCACGGTGGTGCAGGACACGCCGTTGGTGACGAAACGCAGGTTGTACGGCGCATGCTCACCGGACAGGCGCTCGTACATTTCCTCGCGGATATGCTCGCGCAGGATGCTGCCGGGGAAGGTCTGGCCCTTGTAGAGGAACATGTCGTTGGCGTGCAGGGTCCAGAAATGCACCAGTTCGAGGGTCAGCTCGTCATGGTTTTGCAGGGCATGGATCAGCGACGCCGGGTCGATGCCGAAGCGCTGCATCTCGCCCAGCATCAGGCGCAGGAAGCTGGTATCGCCGGTGAGCAGCGCGTGCTGGTAGGCCGGGCGGGTGACGAAGTCATAGGACAGGTCGGCGCCGCCCCTGGACATCTGCGCAATATCGTCGAGGGTCAGGTTCAACTCCTGGAAGCTGAAGGCCCCGGCCTTGCGGATCATGCTACCGAGCAGCTGGTTGCCGGTCAGGGAAAGCGGGTGACTTTCCGACCAGGCGGTGTCGTTGGCACGTATCTCCACGCCGAGGAAGCCATTGGCGTCCAGGCGCAGGCCACGGGCGCCGAGGCAGTCGATGGCATGCAGGGCGTCGCCGATGATCAGTTGCTGGGCGGCGAAGGTCGGATCGAGCCAGTTCAGCGACGGCTGGCCCTCCTTGAAATAGTGCAGGTAGACCCAGCGCCGGGTCTTGCCGTCCACGCCGGTGATGGGCGCGGTGGCGCTCCAGTCGGTCTCCTTGACTCCGGGCTCGAAGAAGATCACCCGCTGCAACTGGCCGACGATGTAGTGGCGCAGCTTGAGCTCGTCGCACTGCGCCGGGCTCAGGTTGACCGCATCACGACCGTCCGTCACCTCCGGCAACAGGCCCCAGTCTTCCTCGCGGATCTCGACCATGTGGTAGATGCCGGGATAGTCCTCGTGGGCCAGTTCCGCCAGGCGGAAGTCGGCGCCCTTGCCGGTGTGGGAGGGAATCGAGTCGTCGATGGTCACCGCGTTGTGCGCCGCGGCCATGCGGCTCAGGTGGACCAGTTGCTGCTCGCTGCCGTAGAGCGGGTCGATATCGAGGCTGATGCGGTCGAAGTTGCCATCGATGCTCGGGGTGAAGGCTTCGCCGCGGATGCCGCCGGAGCGCTTGATCGGGCCGGTATGGATGCCCTGTATGCCCAGCTCCGAGAGCCCTTTCCACAAGGCTTCGGCACCGAGGGCGTCGAGTACCGAGGCATCCTCGGGGGCGATGATCGAATCCGGGTACACCGTCAGCCAGGCCGAGGCGATCTCGATGGCCCTTCGCGGCCGCGCCTCGGCATAGGGGTTCTGCCACAGGCGCGACTGGCCGGCATAGCTCTTGGCCCGGTCACGAGCCGCCTTGAGCATCGAGTGGTCCACCAGCCATTGCACGTACCGCGGATCTGGAGCCGTCATCATCACCTCCCTTCGACGTCTGGTCGTTGCTGACTCTGACGCTGCGCGGACGCAAACGTTCTACCGATGAGCATGACGGGAAAGCCTCGGAAAAGCCGGCGGTAATCGTTATCATGCGCCATCCGCGCCGGGAGCCTTCCGCCCCACGCAGGGATCACCGGAGAGGGAAAAGCGTGTCCAGCACTACGAAAACAGCAGGTCGGGTCAAGGTCACCGATGTCGCCAAGGCGGCCGGCGTCTCGGTGGCGACGGTGTCGCGCAGCTTCAACCTGCCAACCCACGTGCGCGACGATGTGCGCGAGAAGGTCCTGGCCATCGCCGCCAGGCTGGGCTACAGCCCCAACCCCGCAGCCAAGGCCCTGCGGCTGCAGAAGACCAACCTGATCGGGGCGATCATCCCCACCCTCGACCACGCCATCTACGCGACCATGGTCAAGAGCTTCCAGGACAAGCTGGCCGAGTACGGCTACGTGGTCTACGTGCTCAGTTGCGGCTTCGACGCCGGCTCGATCTTCGACAAGGTCAAGCTCCTGGTGGAGCGCGGCGTGGAGGGCTTGCTGATCGTCGGCGAAGTGGCCGACCCGGCGCTGAAGAAGTACCTGCAAGAGTCGCGCATGCCAGTGATCTGCACCTACTCCTACCTCAAGGACGACGACTTCCCCTTCATCGGCTTCGACAACTACCAGGCCACCCGCCAGTTGGTGGAATACCTGCTGGGCCTGGGCCACCGCCAGTTCGCCATGCTGACCGGGCCGATGCAGGGCAACGACCGCCAGCAGGCGCGCTACCGCGCCTATGTCGACACCCTCGGCGAATTCCGCGAGAAGTGCAGCGGGGTCAAGTACGAAAGCGAGGGTGGCTACACCATCGAGTTCGGCGAACGCACGATGCGGCGCATCCGCCTGGAACACCCCGAGGTCACCGCCGTGATCTGCAACAGCGACGTGATCGCCTTCGGCGTGCTCTCCGCCTGCAAGAAACTCCAGCTCGACGTGCCCCGGGAGATCTCGGTGGTGGGCTACGACAACCTGGAGTTCGCCGAATACCTCGAACCACCGCTGACTACCCTGGCCATCCCCGCCGGCGAGATGGGCGTGCGCAGCGCCGAAGCGCTGATCGCCAATCTCAAGCATGGCAACGAGATTCGCCCGGTACTGCTGGGCACTCAGCTCATGGTGCGGCAGTCGAGCCAGTCACCGGGTTGAACAGGCCGCCCGGCGCCAGCCGCTGACCACGGACTTTGCGCCAGTGGCTGGCCATCAGCACGGCGAAGGCCGCCAGGGGCACCAGCAGTGCCAGCTTCAAGCCGAAGGTCCCGGACAGCAGGCCGATTACCGGAGGCGCCAGGAGAAAGCCGGTGTAGCCCAGGGTGCCGTTCATTGCCAGGCCCAGCCCCGGCGCGCCGGGAAACGCCCGGCTGGCCTGGCTGTAGAGCAGCGGGGTCATGTTCGACAGCCCGAGGCCGATCAGCACGAAGCCGAGTATCGCGGTCCCCGGCAACGGCACCAGCAGGATCAGCACCACCCCCAGGGCCCCGACGGCCGCAGACAGGGTCAGCACCCGGTCCGGTCCGCAGCGCCGGATCAGGACATCGCCAGCCAGGCGCCCGAGGGCCATGGCGAAGCTGAAGGCGCCGAAGGCGAAAGCAGCGAGGGTCGCCGGGGCCTGACTGACCTCGGTGAGGTAGAGGGAACTCCAGTCGATCACCGTGCGCTCGATGAACAGGGCGAGGAAGGTCAGGCCGGCGATGCACAGCAGGGCACGATTGGGCCAGGCGAAGCTCCTCGCCGGCCGGCCTGGAACCCCTGGCACGCATGGCCTCAGGTCACCCAGCCAGGGCGCCGCGATCAAGGTCACCAGCGCGGTGAAGCCCGCCGAAAGCAGCAGGCATTGCACCAGGCCCAGGTGGCTGGACAACAGCGTCGCCACCGCCGACGCCCCTGCCAGGCCGCCGATGCTGAACAGCGCGTGGAACGACGACATCAGCGGCCGGCCCTTGTGCGCTTCCACCAGTGACCCGTGGGTATTCATCGCCACGTCGAGGATGCTGTTGGCAAGGCCCAGGGCGAAGATCGCCCCGGCCAGGGTCCAGGCCGAGGTGGCCAGGCCGCACAACGGCAGTACCGCCGCCACCAGCGAGCCGCCGAGCAGCACTGCGCGGCGGCTGCCGATGCGGGTCACCAGGGCCCCCGCCAGGCACATCATCAACATGGTGCCGGCGGCGAAGGCGCTGAGGGCCATGCCCAACTCCGCGTCGGTCAGTTGCAGGGCCTGTTTCATCCCCGGGATATTGGTCGCCCAGATGGCCAGAACCGCGCCATTGCTGAAGAAGACCGCCGATGTCGCCACGCGTGCGCGGCTTGATTGTTGTTGTTGTGACACATCTACCTCTCTTACTACCTACGACTGCAAGCGAAACCGTGGTGCGCATCGGAGCAGCAGGAAGCGTTCCAGGGGTGATACCGCTGGTCTTGCGGTGAATTTCAGATCGTCATCCACCCCAGAATCACCGGCAACAGCACCGCCGTCCCCACGCCCATCAGACTCATCGCCAGGGCGGCATAAGCCCCCTGTTCCTGCCCTTCTTCCAGTGCCCGCGAAGTCCCCACCGCATGCGCGGTCAGCCCCAGCGCCATGCCCACCGCCGCCGGATGCGTTACCCGCGCGAGCCTCAACAGCGGCGGCCCGAGAACGGCCCCAAGGATACCGGTGAGCAGAACGAATACCGCCGCCAGCGCAGGGATCCCACCCGCCTGCCCGGCCACCAGCATGGCAATCGGCGAAGTGACGGATTTCGGCGCCAGGGTCATCAGCAATGGCTGGTCGAGTCCGACCAGACGCCCCAACCACAAGGTCGACGCCGTGGCCATGACCCCGCCACACAGCACGGTCAGCAGGATCGGCCCGAGCAGGCGGCGGATGCGCGCCAGGTTCTGGTACAGCGGCACTGCCAGGGCCACGGTGGCCGGCCCGAGCAGCAGGTTGAGGATGCCGACGCCCGCCAGATAGTCCTGGTACGAGATTCCGGCGAACACCAGCACGCTGATGATCAGCGCGGCGCTGACCAGCACCGGCTGCAGGAATACCAGGCCGCTGCGCCGGGCGATCCACAGCGCCAACTGGAACGTCAGCAGGGTCAGGGCCAGGTGGAACAACGGGTGCCCCAGCACCGGACGCAACACCTCGCTCATGGCTCACCCCGCTGACGACGGCGCACCAGCACCTGCATCAACCAGCCACTGAGCACCAGCGCAGGCAGCAGCGACAGGCACAGCACCAGCAGCAATACCCCGCCAATCGGGCGGATCACCGCGAACCAGGCCATCACCCCCACCGCCGCCGGCACCAGCAGCAGCGGCATGCAGCGCAGCAGCCAGCCGGCGGCCTGCTCGATGGACTCGCTCAACTCGCCGCGCAGGCAGAGCCAGGCCAGCAACAGCACCAGGCCGACGATAGGCCCCGGCACTGCCGTCAGCCACGTCGAACCGACCAGCGAACCGAGCAACTGGAAGATCACCAGTTCCGTCAAACCCTTGAGCACCTGCACCGCACTTACCTCCGACCGGTCAACAGCGATCCGGGCCGGGCCAGGGTGGGCAGCACCACCAACAGACCACTGGACAGGATCAGGACAATGCCCCACCAGGCCAACAGGCCCGGCAGGCTGGAATAGAGGACGAAGCCCAGCAGCGCGGCAAAGGGAATCTGCACGTAGGTGAAAGGCGCCAGGCGGGCCGGCGTGGCCCGGGCATAGGCGGCGGCGAACAGCCAGTGCGCCAGGGTACCGGCCAGGGCCATGCCCGCCAGCCCCAGCCATTGCGCTGCCGAGGGCTGCGTCCAGAACCACGGCAGCAGCACGCTGCACAACAGCAGCGCGAACACGCCCAGCCACAAGGTCGCGCTGTGCGCACTGTCGGCGCCGGCAGCCTGGCGCGTGGCGAGTTGGTAACAACTGAGGAAGAACGCCGCCGCACAGGGCAACAGCGCCGCCCAGGTAAACAGCCCGCTCGCCGGATTGACCACCAGCGCCACCCCGACCAGGCCGAGCAGCACCGCCAGCCATTGCCCGGCGTGCACGCGCTCGCCGAACACCAGGCGGCTGAGCAGCAGGACGAACAGCGGCGCGAGGAAATTCAGCGCCGTCGCCTCCGCCAGCGGCACATGACGCAGGCCGGCAATGAAACAGATGCTCAATGCCACAAGAAACAGCGCCCGCAGGAAGTGCAGGTCCGGCCGCCGGCAAGCCCAGGCCCGCCCGTCACGACGCAGCAGCGCCGCGCCGCCCATCAACACGGCCTGTCCCAGGTAGCGCGCCCAGATCACCACCACGACGGGCAGACCCTGGACCATGTGCCGGGCGATGGCGTCATGCGCGCAAAGGCCGGCCACGGCACAAACGATCAAGGCAGCCGCGCCCCTGAAAGCATTCGGATTCATGACGCTCCCGACAATCGCGGGGCCCCGCCGTCCACGCCACGAACAGGCGCAGGACCACGGAGCCGGAAGAAAAAAACCCACGGCAGGACGTGGGCAAAGGTGCCGATAAAGGCCGCTTGCCGGAGCGTTCATGGCACTGTCCGACAAGCAATGTAAACGATTACATTCGATGAGCGCAGATTACCGTTCGAGCGGGACGAACGCAAGCGCCAGGCAACAAAGTCTTCAACCTGCCACCGCCTTGGGTGCGGTGCGCAGCTCCAGCTGGC
The DNA here is from genome assembly GCF_059379395.1 of Pseudomonas sp. Con_6. Classification (NCBI taxonomy): domain Bacteria; kingdom Pseudomonadati; phylum Pseudomonadota; class Gammaproteobacteria; order Pseudomonadales; family Pseudomonadaceae; genus Pseudomonas; species Pseudomonas sp. Con_6. The sequence continues at coordinate 4,507,780 of NZ_CM182011.1, forward strand.
CTTTCCACGCCACCAGGCTGACCACCAGCATCGCCACCAGTGGCAGCAGCATGCTGTAGTGCAGGCCGATATGGTCGGAGGTGGCGCCGATGATCGGCGGGCAGACCAGGAAGCCCAGGTAACCGATTGTGCCGTTCAGCGCCAGGCCCAGGCTCGGTGCCTGCGGGCAGGCCTGGGCTGCCTTGCTGTAGAGGATCGGGGTCATGTTCGACAGGCCCAGGCCGACCAGCATGAAACCGGCGATCGCGGTCAGTGGCGCCGGCGCCAGCACCGCCAGGGCAAAGCCGGCGACACCGAGCAGCCCGGAACAGACCAGTACGCAATCCCGACCATGACGCAGGATCAGCGGGTTGCCAGCCAGGCGCCCGACTGCCATGGCAAAGCTGAAGCCGCCGAAGGCAAAGGCCGCGATGCCGGTGCTGGTGCTGGCCACGTCGGTCAGGTACTTGGCACTCCAGTTGATCATCGAGTTCTCGGTGAACAGCGACATGATGGTCAGCATGGCCACGATCAGCAGGGTCAGGCTCGGACGGATCGTCACCTTGTTCTTCTGCGCCTCGGTGACCTGGGCCGGCCGCAAGTGACGCAGTGGCCCGGCACAGGCGAGCGTGGTCAGCAGCATCAGCACGGCAGCGAAACCCAGGTTGAACAGCGCACTCAGTTCATAGGCATCGAATAGCGACACCACCCCTGCCCCAGCCATGCCGCCGAAACTGAAGGCCGCATGGAACCACGACATCAGCGGCCGGCCCTCCTGTTCCTCGATGATCGAGGCATGGGTGTTCATGGAGATGTCGATCACGCTGTTGCAGATGCCGAAGAACAGCAGGATGGCGAAGAACACCTCGTAGGACGGTGACATCACCAGCAGCGGCAACGAGATGGACAGCAGGATGCCGCCCAGCACGATGGCCGCCCGACTGCCCAGTTTGTTGGCGACGCTGCCGGCGAGGAAGATCATCAGCATGGTCCCGGCGGCGAACATGCTCAGGGCGGCGCCGAGCTGGCCGTCGGTAAGGCTCAGGGCCTTGCTGATGGCCGGGATGTTGGTGGCCCAGATCCCCAGCACCAGGCCGTTGACGAAGAAGATCAGGGTGGTGGCGTAACGTGAGGACTTCAGATCGGTGGTGAGGCCCATGGGCAAACTCTCTGTGGCGGAACGTTCTTGTAATCGGGCGGTGCTGCACGCGGCCCGGTGGCTTCAACGATGTTGGCCGACAAGACCAAGTAATCGTTTACAAACGTTTTCAGCCCAATGATCACTGAGTATGGTCGACTGCACGCTCGCAAGATGGAATGCCGACGAAAGCGCCTCAGCCGGTAACGCTCGGTTTCAATTGGAATGAAGCAGGATGTAAACGTTTACAAAGCAGTGTTCATGCCAGTTCGTCCAACCCTCCCGTCCGAGACCGGCAATAACCTTCTGCTCCGCGGCCGCCGGGGGTTGCATGAGGGTGCGAGCGCGACAGGACTGACACGCCAGCCCTGTATGCTTTGGTAACACTGGAAACAGGATCCGCCCGCAAATGGGCCAATTTCACCCAGTGCTGCACCGGCTTCGTGCAACGCTGCTCAATCGCGACGCTGCCAGGCGAAGCTCAACGTCTCCCCCGCCGCAGCATTGCGCTGCAGATGATCGACGATCACCACTTCCAGCTCGTCCATCTCGTCCGCCGGCCCCCAGGCCTCGACCCACAGGCCCTCGTCCACGACCTTGAGCAGACAACCGCTGCCGCCGAAGTCGATGCGGCTCTGCCCGTCCTGCTGCTCGACCTGGAACTTGTGAGCCCAGTGCCGGGACAGGCGGTTGATCAGGCGCTGGGGTTGTTCGGTGGGGGTGGTGGCCTGGCTGTACAGCATGGGGATGCTCCTCGAAAAAGTGAATACATTAACGATATGCACGATCCGCCCGCAACGCAATGACCGGATCCCCCCAGGTCACCCCATGCGGGTATGGGTTGCCTTCCCCGCTGGGCCTGGCATCGGTCGCATTCAACGAGCCGTGTGCGGTCTTGTGGGGCTCTAGTCGCGTGGCAGTTCGCAGACCGTTACGCTGCCTCCCGCCTCGTACACCGGGTTACCGGAAAGAAACGCCCTGGCCTCTTCAAGGCTGCTTGCACGGACCCGAATAAAGCCACTGAGGTCGCTGTCCTCGGGCTGATCCGGCCGACCTTTGCGCAAGCGCAGCCCGGCACCGATCGAACTGCCGCCCTCGAACTGCCCGGTGCCCTGCAGCCAGGCCAGGTATTCGCTCCAGCGTTCGAGGTCTGCGGCCGCCTGCGGATTGTGCGCATCGCGGTGCATCAGCAGCATGTAGTCGTTCATTGATTTCCTCCTGAAATGCCTGATCAAGGCCGCTATCATGCCGGAGCCGATCGAGGAGTGGTCAAGGTCGTGTCAGGTTTGTCGTTCGCCATCCTCCTCAGGAACAGCGTGGTCTCTGTGGGAGCAGCTGTCGGCTGGTGGTGCTGGGTATCGTGTGTTGATCCATTTTTGATGGCGACCCTTAGTCACCTTGGCAAATGGATCAACACACGATACCCAGCACCAACCCGGTGGATGTAGGCAAGTACTTCAGCCACAAACCGAGGCCGGATTTCGCTGGCAAAGTGAAGGACAAGAAACCGGTGGATGCACGGTATTGAGGTATCAGCACTGCTGATCGTGCATCAGCAACTTTGATTCCCCAGGACGCAATTCGCCAGCACACTGGATGCCCCTGTTCACCATGAGCGATCTTCCAATGGCTGGCGAAACCTCCCTCACCGCACTGCTACGCGGCATGAAACCCCTGCTGAACGACGGCGAATACGTGTTCTGCCAGGTACCCGACGCAACCTTGCTCAAGGACGAGGAGGTGCTCGGCAGCTTCCGCGAACAGGAAGGACTGACCGCAATCCTGGAGCGTGGCCGAGCCGATGCGCTAGGCCTGGAGTACGGCTACGTCGCGGCGTGGATCACCCTGACCGTGCATTCCGCGCTGGAGGCCGTCGGCTTGACCGCGGCGTTCGCGGCGGCGCTGGGGAATGCGGGGATCAGTTGCAATGTGGTGGCGGCGTATTATCACGATCACATTTTTGTCGGCGTGCAGGATGCGGCCAAGGCTATGGAGGTTCTACACCAGCTTTCGCAAGGTTGAAGCATCTCGAAATCCATTCTCCGTCCCCACGCACATCTCCCTTTTGCACAATCCCCCGGCTGTTGAACACGGCCGGGAGCAAGCGCTTCAGCGACCCCAGCCATTAACCAAGTTGCTAAATTTAACCTGGTAGGTTAGCGTGACGTCTATGGAAAAGAGGACTCCACATTGCAAGCTGTCGGTGATCAAGGACCTGATCAAAGCCGGGAAAATACGCTCAACCTTGACAGCCCTGAAGGGTGGAGCCGCGTTAGGGCTCGACTTCGACGGGATCGTCGAAGTCATCATGGCGCTGACCGCCAAGGACTTCCACAAGAGCATGAGTGCTCATGCCGATCACAGGGTCTGGCAAGACGTGTATCGAACCGGCACGACAGTCGGAGAGGTCTATCTGAAACTCACGGTCGTCGATGACGTCCTCATCGTGTCCTTCAAGGAGTTGTGAACATGAAATGCCCATCGTGCGGAGCAGCAGAACTGGTAAACGACACCCGCGACCTGCCTTACACCTACAAGAACGCGTCGACCACTCTGGCGGCAGTCACCGGCGAGTTCTGCCCGGCCTGCGGCGAATCGGTCCTCGATGCGGATGAGTCCGCTCGTGTGAGCGCGGCGATGCTGGAGTTCAACAAGCAGGTGAATGCTTCGATCGTGGACCCGAGCTTCATCGCCAACGTTCGCAAGAAACTCGCGCTCGACCAGCGTGAAGCTGCCGAGATCTTCGGTGGGGGGGTCAATGCCTTTTCACGCTACGAGAATGGCAAGACCAAACCGCCCTTGGCGTTGGTGAAACTGTTGAGAGTGCTGGATCGTCATCCCGAACTGCTTAGCGAAGTCCGGGCATCCTGATCCGCCCGGATTTCGCCCTGCGTTGTACAAGCTGGCTTGCCAGCGATGAGCATGGGTATCTACACAACTGCGGATGGCTCCCGGAATCATTGCGGGAGCGCACTGCCCCGACTACCCGGCAAACTGCTGCCGCAAGTAACCGAGCCCGCCTTCGTAGATGCCCTGTACAACCTCCACCGCCTGCCCATCGGAAACGCCCGCCGCCTCGAACCACCCACTCCACACCACCCGGCAACCACCCTCGCCCAGATCCTCGACCCGCACCTCGGACTCATACCCGCTCACCGGCAGCGGTGATTCAAGAATGCAGTAACGATAACTGCGCTCGCTGTCCGACCAGGCCAGCAGCCGCTCCTTGATGTTCCCGCCCCCGTCCAGCGCCAGCAGACGTTCCGCTCCCACCTCATTGTTGCGGCCCGCGACCAGCTCACTGCCGGTCACAGCCGGATGCCAGACGTGCAGGCCATTGAAGTTGCCAACGATCCGCCATACCGCCTCCGCGCTCGCCTGCAACGTCACCTCACCCTGTGTCGAATTCATGCTCCCACCCCTGTCGTCATTGTTCGGGACCCCGAGTCTTCCAGCCCGCGCCCAAAGACGCATCTGTACTTTGGAAGCAATTCATTGATGAAGATCACTACGCGCGCAAATCAAATAACCAAAAGTAAGGACTCAATAACTAAAAAACATAACGACCTTCAAACGGACCTGATCGTTCATGAACACAACCGTGCAAATCCTCGCTGCCGCCGCGCTGGCCAGCGTCCTGTCCCAGGTGTGGGCCAGCGACAACGCCAGCCCCCCACAGATCATCGACGACCTTCCCGCCGACTACGCCGCCGACCTCGACAACCTCACCCGCTCCCAGGTGGAACGTGGCCGCTACGTTGCCCGCCTCGGCGATTGCGTGGCCTGCCACACCGGCGCCGACCGCAGCAAGCCCATGGCCGGCGGCCTGGCCCTGGAGACGCCGTTCGGCGTGCTCTACTCCACCAACATCACCCCGGACCGGGAAACCGGCATCGGCAACTACAACTTCGAACAGTTCGACCGGGCCATGCGCAAGGGCGTGACGGCCAACGGCGACAACCTCTATCCGGCCATGCCCTACCCGTCCTACGCACGCATCAGCGCCGAGGACATGCAGGCGCTGTATGCCTACCTGATGCAAGGGGTCAATCCGGTGCGCCAGGAAAACCGCGCGCTGGAGATGGGCTTCCCGTTCAACCAGCGCTGGGGCCTGACCCTGTGGAACTGGATGTTCCTTGATGATCAGATGTTCACCGCCAACCCGGCCCAGAGCACGGAATGGAACCGCGGCGCCTATATCGTCCAGGGCCTCGGCCACTGCGGCGCCTGCCATACGCCACGGGGCATCGGCTTCCAGGAAAAGACCCTGTCCGAGGCCGGAAAGCGGGGCGAATACTTCCTCGCCGGCGAGACAGTGGAAGGCTGGCGCGCGTTGAGCCTGCGCAACCTGTGGACCCCGGAGCAGACCGCCGAGATGCTCAAGACCGGGCGCAACAGCCACGGCACGGTGTCCGGCAACATGGTCGACGTGGTCCAGCACAGCACCCAGTACATGGAGGACGCCGACCTGCGTGCAGTGGGCGTGTACCTGAAGTCGCTGCCGTCATCCGAGCATGACAAGCCGATGCAGGTCGCCCAGGGCCCCGTGCCGATGATCACGCCGCGCTCTACCACGCCGACCAACCTGTTGGCCTCCCGTGGCGGGCTCGGTTACCAGCAGTTCTGCGCCGACTGCCACCGCGCCGACGGCGCCGGGGTCAAGGGCGTGTTCCCGCCGCTGGCCGGCAACCCGGTGCTGATGTCGGAAGATCCCTCGACCCTGGTGCATATCACCCTGACCGGCTGGCGCTCGGCGCAGACGGCGGACAGCGCACGGGCGCTGACCATGCCGTCGTTCGCCCGCCTCAGCGACCAGGAGATCGCCGAGATCCTCAACTTCACCCGCGACAGCTGGGGACGCCAGGCTGCCAAGCCTATCCCGGCGTCCACGGTGGCCGAGATGCGCAAGCGCCTCGACGTGAAGAACCTCGACCACCGCCCCTTCGAAACCCCGCGCCTGGCCGACCTGCTCAAGGAGCCCAATGCGGACCAGCTCATCCTGGGAGCCCGGCTGAACACCAACACCCACGAAATGCTCCCGGCCAACGTCGGCAACGCCCTCAACTGCGCCAGTTGCCATCTCAACGCGGGCACCGTGGCGGACGGCTCGCCCTATATCGGCGTGTCGGCGTTCTTCCCCAGCTATGCGCCGCGGGCTGGCCGGGTGATTACCCTGGAGGACCGTATCAACGGCTGCTTCCTGCGTTCGATGAATGGCAAGCCGCTGGGGCTGGAATCGGTGGAGATGAAGGCGATGGTGGCCTATTTCGACTGGATGAAGCGCGAGACCAGGCCGCAGGACAAGGTCGAAGGCCGAGGCGTGGGCAAGATCGACCCGAGCATCGTACCCAACCTGGAAAACGGCGAGAAGCTCTACGCCGTGCAGTGCGCGCTGTGCCACGGTAATGACGGCGAAGGCATACGCAATGCGGCTGGCAAGTGGGTCTACCCACCGCTGTGGGGTGACGATTCCTTCAACATCGGCGCCGGCATGGCCCGCACCTACACGGCAGCGGCATTCGTGAAGAAGAACATGCCAATCGCCTTCCACGAGGGCTTCCCCCTCGGCCAGGGTGGCCTGACCGACCAGGAGGCGGTGGATGTGGCGGAGTACTTCAGCCACAAGCCGAGGCCGGACTTTGCAGGGAAGGTCAAGGACTGGCCGAAGGACAAGAAGCCAGTGGATGCACGGTATTGATGCTTGTGGTCGCCTGGGCCATTCAAGGCCCAGGCTGCACACTTGAACAGCATCAAATTGCCACTACACTCTTTAAGCCCGCACACTTAGCAGGGGCAAAACGCATCATGAATTCAAGGAATGAACCATGGCCATCAACTCAACCCTCATCTGTAACTTCACCCTCTCAAGCCCCCTGGACCTGAATGTTTCCTTCGTCAGCAATGACGGCGGCGCCAGCTACGGCGGACAAATCACGATTTTCACACCCGTCACCGCCGGGCCGGTCACCACCGGTCTCTGGGATAACGACGGCAATGTGTTCTTCACCCTGTACCTGACCGAAAACCCCGAGGTCAATTGCGTGGTCAACTCCGGCTCCCGTCCAGGGTCCTGGGACCCGTACATCACCATCGCCCGCGAATCCGGCCTGACCTGCCAGATCAGCGAGCCGCAGCAAGTCAGCGAAAACGAATACAACTACACGCTGACCGTGACCCAAACCGAAGCCTGATCGACTGCTGCCACCGCACCCGGGCGGGCCCGCCGACGCGAGAAACGACCTCTCTCCGATCGTCCGACCGGCCGTGGAACCTTCCGCGGTCGGCGCCACGGTGCACGGCATCTTCCATGGAGGAAGTCTCGCATGTACCAGCAACCCATCAACCACCCGGCCAATCTCGGCGCCGAGCCCCTGGCCCGGGAGGTCTACGAGGCCATGTACGGTCTCTTCGAGCACATCTGCCGTTTCTGGGGAAACCTGGATGATCCGCAGCAGTACCGGTCGCGGCTGTTCGTGTTCATGGACAACCGGATCAGGCTGCACCCCGAGTACCGCAGCATCTATACCCACGCCCGGCTGACCCTGGAAGAACTGGTCGAGTCCCTGGGCGAGGAGCAGGCCTACCGGACCCTGTTCACCGACCCGGCTGCCAACCAGGCACCGCCGCAGACACCCCTGGCACTGACCCGGCAGAAGGTCTCCAACGAGTTCATCGCCTTCCAGGTCTCGCAAGGCGGCTTCAAGAGATTCACCGGCGCCATCAACTACCCCGGCTACATCGCCGGTGCCTTCATCCCGGGAGAGCCCGCGCCCTACCGCACTGGCGAGGAGAACGCAGCATGAACACGGACGTGTTGATCATCGGTTCCGGCGTGGCTGCGGCGGCCATCGCCAGCCGCCTGCTGGAAGCCGACCCGCAGCGCTCGATCCTGATCCTCGAAGCCGGCACCCGGGTGAAAATGCAGGACCAGGCGCTGTGGGACGACTTCATGGTCTCGGGCGGCTCGTACGCGAAGCTGCCCTATGCCAAGTACAACGACCTGGACTACCCCCAGCACGACGTTCCAGGTGAAAACCTGAACATCGGCAGCACCGTGGTGCCGCTGGCCGGTGCCCGGGTCATGACCTACGGTGGCTCGACCATCCACTGGGGCGGCTGGAGCTTCCGCCTCAAGGCCGAAGACTTCAAGCTGCGCAGTAACACCGGCGAAGGCGCCGACTGGCCGATCGACTATGGCGACCTAGAGCCCTTCTACAACCAGGCGGAGTGCTATATCGGCGTCTCGGGTGACTCCGACAACCAGGACCCGCCTCGCTCGGCCCCCTACCCCTTCCCGGCCTTCCCCTACACCCTGGAGGACCAGCCTGTCGTCACGGCGATGGACGCGCTGGGGATGAGCACCGCCCACGTGCCGATCGCCCGCCATGGCATCACCGACACCACTTCCCGCCATGCTCCGTGCAAGACCACAGGTACCTGCAAGTACTGCCCGTTCGGCGCCCGTTATGCGGCACCCAACTTCCTCAATGACATGACCGCGTGGGGCAACTTCCCCAACCTGCGGATCATGGACAATTGCGTGGTCGAGGAAATCAACATGGCCTCCCGTCAGCGCGCCGAAGGCGTGACCTGCCGCAACAAGCTGAGCGGCGAGTTCCTGACCATCGAGGCCAGCACGGTGATCGTCGCCGGTGGCGCGATCGAGTCGCCCAAGCTGCTGCTGCGTTCGTGCTCCGAACATTGGCCCGAAGGGATCGGCAACGACCACGATCTGGTCGGGCGCTATTTCGTTACCCACCCGTACTTCGTCTTCACCGGCAAGCTCCAGGGCAACCCCGAACGGCTACAACCCGAAATGGACTTCCCGACCCTGTGCAGTCGTTACTTCGACAGCCCGCAAGAGCAGGCCAAGGGCAAGTTCGTCCTGATCAACCCGCCCAGCTCATTCGCCACGCTGGTCAACGACAAGCCGTTGAGCGTGGCGCAGATGATGCAGAACGGCATGACGCCCGAGGCCATCGAGGCCGCCGTGAAAGGTCCGGCCCAAGTGCAGATCCACGGCATGGTGGAGATCCCCAGCGAACGCAAGAACCGGGTGTTGAACCTCGATATCCGCAACCATATCGGCCTGCGCGAAACCATCGTCGACTACTCACAATCCGACGACTTCAACACACGCATGCAGGAAATCAGCGGCCATGTCGGCAAGATCTTCGAGGCCATGGGTGCCACCCCGCCCGGCCCGCCGAGCGTTTCCTGGCGCGCCGACCACGCGGCCTGTACCTGTCGCATGGCGGAAGACGAGGAGCACGGCGTGGTCGACAAGGACCTCAAGGTCTTCGGTGTCGACAACCTGTATGTCTGCTCCAACGCCGCCTTCCCCAACACCGGGGCAATCAATCCGACCCTGACGCTCACGGCACTGGCACTGCGCCTGGGCGAGCGCCTGGCCACGCAGGTGCAACCATGACAACCGGAGGGCAAGCCATCATGAGTACCCTGGAACAGGAAAAAAACGAGCTGGGCCGCTGGTTGCAGACCGCCATGACCCTGGAACTCTCCACCATCCCCCTCTACATGACCGCGTTGATCAGCATCAAGCCCGGCAAGAACCGGGTGCCTGCCAACATCCTGCGCAGTGTGATGATGGAAGAGATGCTGCACCTCTCGCTCGCCGGCAACCTGCTCAGCGCGATCGGCGGCAGAGCCTGCTTCAGCGCTGAAAACGTTCCGTCGTTCCCCTTGACCCTGACGTTCAACGGCAAGCAGTTCAAGGAACGGGAGTTCGCCGCCAACCTCGGCCCTTTCAATCCCGACAACCTCCAGATCTTCACCCAGATCGAACTGCCGGAAGGCTGGAACGAGGGCTTCGCACTCATGGCCGTCGAGCGGCTCGACGTCCCGGGCTATACCATCGGCGAGTTCTACGAGACGATTGCCAGCAAGCTCGAAGACCTGTGCAACGACTACGGCGAAGCCGCAGTCTTCACCGGCGACGTCAAGCACCAGTTGGGCCTGGACTACTACTGGAGCGGCGGCGGCAGCCCCATCGTCATCGCCGGCCTGGAATCGGCGCGGCGTGCTATCCAGGTCATCGTCACCCAAGGTGAAGGGACCCGCCATGGAGTGGACGATGACGACCAGCACTATTTCGACCAGCCGGAAGAAGTGGCGCACTTCTTCCGTTTCCGGGAAATCCAGTTCAAGCGGCATTACCAGCCTGGCGACAAACCCCACGGGGAACCCAGCGGCTTGCCGTTCGAGGTGGACTACGCCGAGGTCTATCCGATCGTGAGCAACCCCCGATCAACGGACTACGCCCTCGACCCGGTGATGTCGGCCCTCAATGACCAGTTCAACCGCCTGTACTCACTGATGCTCTACCAGATCGCCGAAGCCCTGAACGGCGCGCCTGGGGCGATGTACACGGCCATCCTGAACAGCATGCACGAGATGACCGCCACGGCCCTGAAAATGGTGGCGACACCTGTCGCCAACGACCCGCAGCAGCGGCATGGCGCGCCGTCCTTCGAATGGGTGCAGCCTATGACCTGACGGCACTGTGCTGCGCTGAGAGATCTGCCCTCACTGACCCGGCTCGTTCAGGCACACCACCTTGGGCTGGGTCATTTCCTCATAGGCGAAGCGCACCCCTTCCCGTCCCAGGCTGCCGTACTTGAAGCCACCGAAAGGCATGGCATCGAAGCGGTAGTCGGACGAGTCATTGATCATCACCCCACCCGCCTCCAGGCGCCGCGCCAGTTTCAGGGCGGTGCCCAGGTCGCGGGTGAACAGGCCGGCGTGCAGGCTGTATTCCGGGGCGTTGGCCAGGGTGATTGCGTCCTCCAGGTCGTCGAACGGCTCCAGGATCACCACCGGGGCGAACACTTCCTGCTGCCACAGCTGGCTGCCATGGCTGACGTCCTCCAGTACGGTGGGTGCGTACAGCGAGCCTTGTCGGCGATGGCCGCAGAGCAAGGTCGCGCCTTCATCCAGCGCCTCCTGAACCCGTTGTTCGGTACGCCGTGCGGCCTGTTCCGTGACCATGGGCCCGACATCCGTCTCACGCCGCGCCGGGTCCCCCGCCAGCAAGGCCTGGGTCGCCGCGACGAAGTGCTCGCGGAACTCCCTGTAGATCTCCCGTTGCACCAGGATGCGCTGGGTACCGATGCAATTCTGCCCCGCCGCCCAGAACGCCCCCGAAACACAGGACTCCACGGTAGGCAGCAGGTCGCAGTCGGCCAGCACCAGCACGGGGGCATTGCCGCCCAGGTCCATGGCCAGCTTCTTCAGGCCGGCTGTGCGGGCGATGGCCTCGCCGGTGGCGAATCCGCCGGTGAAGGAAATCATCCGTGCGTCACGCAGTTCCACCAGCGCCTGGCCCAGTTCGATGCCGCCAGTGGCGGTGGTCACTACGTTTTCCGGTAGTCCCGCGTCCCGCAGGCAATCCACCAGTTTCAACGCCGACAGCGGCGCCAGCTCCGAGGGTTTGAGGATCACCGCGTTGCCACCGGCGATGGCCGGGCCCAGCTTGTGCGCGACCAGGTTCAGCGGGTCATTGTACGGCGTGATCGCCACGATCAGGCCCAGCGGCTCACGGCTGAACCAGCCCTGCCGGCTTTCCGAGCCCTCGTAGGCATCGAAGGGCACCACCTCGCCGGCATTGCGCCGGGCTTCCTCGGCAGACAGTTTCAGCGTGTTGACGCAGCGCTTCACCTCCTTTTCCGCCTGGCGCAGAGTCTTGCCCGCCTCGGCGACGATCAGCCCGGCGAACGCCTCGGCCTCGGCTTCCACGCGCCGCGCGGCGTCTTCGAGAATCCGCGCGCGACGATGGCGCGGCATCGCCGCACTCTCGATCACGCCGGCGCGGGCACGCTGTGCCAGCGCGGGCATATCCGCCGCGCCCTGGCACGGCACGCGGCCGACCAGGCGGCCGTCGAACGGGTTGAATACCTCGATATGGGTCGGCGTGGAGGTCTGCAAGGTCATCAGGGACAGGGTCATGACGGTCTCCTCAGCGTTTGCCGGCGTTGTGCAGGGCGATGATGTCGGACAGCAGGGCGAACGCGGTTTCCACACGGCCGGCACCCGGTCCCGAGACAGTGACGGCGCCGAGCAGCTCGGTGTTGAACGAGACCGCGTTGATCGCCCCGCAAATTCCGGCGAGAGGGTGTGCCAGCGGCAGCAGGCGCGCTTCCACGCTGGCCTCGACCGAGCCATCGGCAGCCTTGCGTGCGGCGCCGATCAGTTTCCAGCACTGGCCGGTGGCCTCGGCCTTGGCGATATCCGCAGCGCTGATGCTGCTGATGCCCGAGCAGGTCACGTCGCTCACCTTCAGCCTCGCGTCCAGCAGTTCATTGGCCAGGATCACCACCTTGAGACGCACGTCGTGCCCTTCCACGTCGGCGGTCGGGTCGGCTTCGGCGTAACCCAGTTGCTGCGCTTCGGCGACAGCATCGGCGAAGGACAGGCCTTGCTTCATGCGGGTCAGCACGTAGTTGGAGGTGCCGTTGAGGATGCCCTCGAAGCCCTGGATGCCAGAGCCGGCCAACGCCTGGCGAGCCAGGCGGATCACCGGGGTGCCGCTCATCACCGCGCCCTCGTACTCGAAGGCCACGCCGCGCTGGCGGGCCAGGGCCTTGAGTTCGGCGCCGTGCAGGGCAATCGGGCCCTTGTTGGTAGTGACCACATGGATGCCGCTTTCCAGGGCCCAGCGGCAGAAGGTGGCGGCCGGCTCGCCGTCCACCGGGTTGGTAAAGGTGGCTTCGGCGATGATGTCGGCGCCGGACTGCTTGATCACGGTTTCGTTGAAGGCCTCGGCGGTGCCGCCGGCGATCCTGGCCAGGGCGCCCTTCTCGGCGGGCAGAGCCACCAGTTCGGCGGCGTCGAGGCCGGCGCGGTTGACCACCGAGCCAAGGAACAGGTCGGTAACGCCGACGATGGTCAGGCCGAAGCCCAGGGTTGCGCGCCACTGCGCATTGCGCTCGGCGATCAGTTGCGCCAGTCCACGGTTCACGCCGCCAAAGCCCACCAGGGCGATCTTGTAGTCGGTCACGAAGGCATTCCTCTTTGCTGTTGTTCGATGGGCTCAGCGTAAGAGGCGGGGGTGGGCAGTTGAATACGGCAGAATGCTGTATTTGTTGGGCACAATGCCCAGGACTTGAGATCGCCACCGTACCTGTGGGAGCGGGTTCACCCGCGATTGCGATGGTGAATTCACTGCCGCCATCGCGGCGGTCCGGCGATCCGGTAAACCCGCTCCCACAAGTCCGCGCTGAACCAATGATCTAGAACACCGCCGACAACACGAACGACGTCAGGGTATTCTCCACCCCCGGCATCCCCGCGATCTCCTTCCACACCCCATGCACCCGCTCCGGCGTCGCAGCATCGACCCGCAGCATCAGGTCGAACTCGCCACTGAGCACCTCGCACTGCACCACCTCGGGAATCCCTCGCAAGGTCGCCAGCACATCGTCCCCGCGCATGCGGTCATGGCGGTAGACAAAGATCACCGCGCTGATCAGCGACGACGGCCGCCGCGAATCACCCAGCCGCACCGTGTAGCCCTGGATCGCCCCATCGCGCTCCAGACGCTCGATACGCTGGCGCACCGCATTGCGCGACAGGTTGACCTTGGCCCCCAGCTCGGCGTGGGCGATCCGCGCATTGGCCGTCAGCTCGGCGAGGATGCGCTCGTCCAGCGGATCGAGAATGCGCTTCATGGCGACACCGCGCGCAGCGCCCGGCACAAGCCGTCGAGATCGTCCCGGGCCAGTGCGGGCATGTCGTCGGGCACGGCAGGTGACGCGGTGCAGTCGGCCTCCCAGACACCCAGCTCAAGCAGGACACCCGCGGACTTTTCCGGGGCGATCTGCCCCAGGGTCACCATCGGCGCCCCCAGGCTGCGCCGATGCAGGCGCCCGGCCAGGGCGCCAACCGCCGTGTGTGGATCGACCACCAAGCCAGTCTCGGCTTTCAGCCGTACCACCTCGCGGCGCACATCGGCTTCGTCCACCGCATAGGAGTCGAACAGCACCCGCGCCTGCAGCCACTGCGCATTGCCGATGCTCAGTTCGCCGCTGGCCTCGAACTGCGCCATCAGCGCCTTCACGCACTCGCCATCGCGGCCGTACAGTTCCCAGATAAAGCGCTCCAGATTGGAATACAGCGAGAAGTCCATGGCCGGCGACAGGGTGCGCTGGCTGGCATGGGGCGCATAGCGGTTGCGATGGAGAAAGCGGTGCAAGGCATCGTTGCTGTTGGTGGAGACGATCACCTGGTTGATCGGCAGCCCCATCTTCTGCGCGACGAAGCCGGCATAGATTTCGGCGAAGCTCGCCGCCGGCACGCTGAAGCCCACCGGCCTCGTGCCGCCGCCCAACTGCAGGGCCGCGTGGAAGTAGAAAACGATCTGCGCCAGCACGCCGACCCAGTTGCTGGAGTTGAAACACACCGGGATCACCCCTTCCAGCGGCCAGGCACGGAACAGCCGGGCGACCAGGGTCTGGCAGTCGTCGAAACTGCCATCCAGGGGGAACAGTTGCACACGCTGCGGGTCCGCGGCCTGCAATGCGGCCAGGCGATCCGCCGGCACGCCGTCGCGAGGATAGAGCACCGCCAGACGCACGTTCGGGCAATCGGCGAAGGCCTCGATCGCCGCCACGCCGGTATCGCCGTTAGTGGCACCAACCACCAACGCCTCGCCGCCGGACTCGCCCAGGAAATGCTGCACCAGCCTTGCCTGCAATTGCGCGGCGAAATCCTTCGAGGTGCGGGTCGGGCCGTGGAACAGTTGCAGGATCCACTCGTTATGGCCGATCTGCTGCAGCGGCGTGATGGCGCGGTGGCCGAAGTCCTTGTAGCTGTCGCTGAGCAGCCGGCGCAGGGTCTGCTCGTCGAGGGCATCGCCGACGAAGGGCGAGACGACGCGCCAGACCAGTTCGTCGAACGGCAGCCACGACCAGCTGGCGATGGCTTCCGGGCTGATCGACGGCAGGGATGCGGGCACATGCAGCCCGCCGTCACTGGCCGGGCCGGACAGCACGACATCGCGAAAATCCACCGGGCCCGCGCCGTTGCGGGTGCTCAGGTAATGCATGGGGAAACTCCAGAACGGATTACACCGGCCGGTGCGCCTGGGCCACCAGCCAGTCGGAAAACAGCGCGGCATCGGGCGGCAAGGGCCGCCCCTGCTCGCGCACCAGGTAGAACGATTCGCTGGCCTCGATGCGCTGGCTGAACGGCGCCACCAGTTGCCCGCTGGCCAGCAGGTCCTCGACCACCGAGGAACGGGCCAGGGCCACGCCCTGCCCCAGCTCGGCCATGCGCAGGGTCGAGATCAGGGTGTCGAACTGCAGGCCGCGGGAGTAATCGACATCGTCTGCGCCGACCCGCTCCAGCCAATAGCCCCAGCCTTCCTCGTAGCCGAGCACGTGCAACAACGGGTGATGGCGCAGGTCGCGGGGTTCGCGCAGCGGCGAGCGGGCCAGCAGCGCCGGGGCGCACACCGGCAGCAGCACGTCCCAGGTCAGGCGCCAGGCGTGCAGGCCGCTCCATTCGCCATTGCCCCAGCGCACTTCCAGGTCGTCCTCGCCGTCCGGCTCCTTGACCCACAGGTTGCTGATGTAGCGAATGTCGATCTGCGGATATTCGCGACAGAACTCCGCCAGGCGCGGCGCCAGCCAGTACTGCAGGAACGACAGGCTGCCGCGCACCTTCACCGGCCGGCGCTTGTGCTGGCCGAAGATCTCGTTGGTGCCCACCGCCAGGCGGCTGATGGCGTCCTGTACCACCGGCAGGTACGACTGGCCTTCCTCGGTCAGCGCCAGCCCCCGGGGCAGGCGCTTGAACAGGGCCACGCCGAGGTGGCTTTCCAGCTGGCGGATCTGCTGGCTGACCGCACCCTGGGTCAGGTGCAGTTCGTCCGCCGCATGGGTAAAGCTCAAGGCACGTGCCGACACCTCGAACGAGCGCAGCCAGTTCAGCGGTGGCAGGGATTTCTGTTTCATCGACACGACCTCGGGCACAGGGGAATCCATCCATCATGGACCGGAACCCTCAGGCCGCGCCAACCCCGGGTGCCATGGCCGCCAGGCGCTGGGCGCGCTGCTTGCGGGTGACCCAGTAGACGAAGTAGCACCAGGCAATGAACGGCAGGCCGAAGTACAGGGCCACGCGCTGCTCGGGGTCGAAGGCGATGCCGACGCAGGCCAGCACGCAGCAGGCGATCGCCCCTAGTGGCACCCAGGGGTAGCCGCGCACGCGGAAGTGCAGGTCCTCGACCCGTCCGCCATTGGCCACGTAGTGGCGGCGGAAGGCGATCTGGCTGGCGGCGATGCTCATCCACACCACCACTACCGCCAGCCCGGAAATCGACACCAGGGCCAGGTACACCGTGTCCGGCGCCAGCACGCTACTGAGCAGGGACGCGGCGGCGCCGGCCATGCTGAGGATGATGGCGTTGACCGGCGTGCCGCGCTTGGACAGGCGGCCGAAGCATTGCGGCATGTGCCCCTGGTCGCTCAGGGTCCAGAGCATCCGCGACGCCGCGTACAAGCCGGAGTTGGCCGCCGAGAGCAGCGCGGTGAGGATCACGAAGTTCATGATGTCGGCCGAGTACGGGATGCCGATCAGGTCGAAGGCCATGACGAACGGGCTTTCCACCAGGCCGGCCTGCTCCCGGGGCAACAGGGTGGCGAGGACGAAGATGGTGCCGACGAAGAACAGCGCCAGGCGGATCACCGTGGTGCGGATGGCCTTGGGCACGCTTTCCTGCGGGTCTTTCGCCTCGCCGGCGGCGATGCCGATCAGCTCGGTGCCGGAGAAGGCGAAGGACACCGCCAGCAAGGTCATGGCGATCGGTAGCAGGCCGGTGGGGAACAGGCCTTCACGGGTGAAGTTGGACAAGCCGATGCCCTGCACGTGCTTGACGTCGAACAGCCCGCAGATGGCCCCGCCGCCGATGACGATGAAGGCGATCACGGTCAGCACCTTGATCAGCGACAGCCAGAACTCGGTTTCGGCGAACAGCCGCACCGACACCACGTTGCTGGTGAACACGGTGACAGCGAACAGCGCACTCCAGATCCACACCGGCGTATCGGGGAACCAGCGCACCATGAGGATGCCCGCCGCGGTGAATTCCGAGCCGATGGCCACCGCCCAGGTCAGCCAGTACAGCCAGGCCACGGTGTAGCCGGTGCCGGGACCGAGATAGCGGGTGGCGTAGCTGCTGAAGGAGCCGGTTTCCGGCATCTGCACCGCCAGTTCGCCGAGGCAGACCATCACCAGGTAGACCATCACCGCGCCGACCATGTAGGCGATCACCGCGCCCAGCGGCCCGGCCTGGTTGACCGTGTAGCCGGAAGTGAGGAACAGGCCGGTGCCGATCACGCCGCCGAGGGCGAGCATGACGATGTGCCGGGTGTGCATTTCTTTCTTGTAGCCCGCCGGGGTATCCGGCGCGTTCTGGATGGACATGTGTGGATTCTCATGAAGGGATTGGCAACGGGCAGTGGAAAGCGATGTGCCAAGGATTGTTCTTGTTGTGGTTTTCATGACGGGGCGGCCCGGCATCCGGGCCCCCTTTTCAGGCGGAGACTTCGAGGTGCTGTCCGTGCACCTTGTCTGTTGCTGCATCCGCCAGCGCTGCGAAGGCCTGTCGCAGGTCATCGAGCAGGTCGGCGGTGTCCTCGATACCCACGGAGATCCGCACCAGGCCTTCGGAAATGCCCAGGGCCTGGCGTTCTTCCAGGGTGTTTTCCACATGGCTGGTGGTCCGTGCCGGCCCGTAGATGGTTTCCACCGCGCCAAGGTTGCCGGCACGGTGGGCGTAGCGCAGCAGCGGCAGCAGCCTGACCACGGTGTCCATGCCGCCGCGCAGGACGAAGCTGACGATGGCGCCGAAGCCGCGCATCTGCGAGCGGGCGATGATGTGGCCGGGATGCTCCGGCAGGCCGGGGTAGTTGACCGATTCCACCAGCGGCTCGCCGCGCAGGTACTCGGCGATGGCCTGGGCGCTGGCCTGCTGCTGGTGCAGGCGCAGGGCCAGGGTCTTGATCCCGCGGATGATCAGGTAGGCGGAAAACGGATCGAGGGAAGCGCCGTTGATTTCCCGGTAGTGACGTACCTGGGCCATCAGCGACTCCGCGCCGCAGACCACCCCGCCGAGCACATCGCCGTGGCCGGAGAGGAACTTGGTGGCGCTGTGCACCACCACGTCGACGCCCAGCGCCAGCGGGTTCTGGTTCAGCGGCGTGGCGAAGGTGTTGTCGGCCACCACCAGCGCGCCGACCCGCTTGGCCGCAGCCACCAGGCGGCGGATATCGAGGATCTTGAGGGTCGGGTTGCTCGGGGTCTCCAGGTAGACCACATCGCAGCCACGGGCGATTTCCCGCTCGACGGCCTCGCAGTCGAGGGTGTCGCACAGGGTCACCTCGACGCCCTGGCGCGGCAGGAACTCTTCGAAGATCTTGTTGGTGCCGCCGTAGCTGTCGCGGGTCGAGACCACGCGCTTGCCCTGGCAGAGGAAGGTGTGCAGGACACCGCTGATGGCCGCCATGCCGGTGCTGAAGGCCACCGCCGACTCGGCCTGCTCCAGCTCCCGCAGCTTGTCTTCCAGCACCGCAACGGTGGGGTTGCTCATGCGGCTGTAGATGAAGCCCGGTTCCTTGCCCAGGGCCACGTCGTACCAGCCGTCGATATCGCGGTAGCCGTAAGCGGCGCTGGCGACGATGGGGGTCTGGGTGGCGTTGTAGGGGTGCTCCACCTGTTCGCCGCCCCATACCACGCGGGTGCCGATCCCGGCCTGTTTCTCGTTGTTCATTGTGTTGTCTCGCATCGTGTTTCGACGGGTCTGCGAGGACTATAGGGAGGGCGGGAGCCCTTGAAAAACGATGGAATCCGGGCCTGAGGGGCAGCTTTTTTAATGGCTGGGGGCGTCGACGCCCCTCAGGCGTCTCGCGCCCCGACGGCGCTGCGCGCGTGCTGCAGCAAGTTGACCAGGTGCAGGCGCATCGCCGCCCGTGCGCCATCGGCGTCCTTGCGGGTGATCGAGGCGAGGATCTGCTCCCGTTCGTGCTGCCAGCGCCCCCGCTGCGCCTCACTGAGTCGCGGCAGTGCACGCTGGGCATCCCCCATCAAGGTGGTACCGAGGTGGCTCATGGCATCGATGAAAAAGCTGTTGCCGGTGCACTGGGCGATCAGCAGGTGGAAGGCGAAGTCCTGGCTGACCGAGGCTTCGGGCGCCGGAGCGTCCGCCAGCGCGGCGCCCATGGCCGCCAATTGCGCCGGGGTGGCGCGCTGCGCTGCAATCGCTGCGGCCTCGACTTCCAGGCTCAGGCGCAATTCGATAAGGGCCACGGCGTCGCAGGCCGTGCCTTTTTCCGGGGTGCTGTCCTGATCATTACCCGGGCGGACCGTATCGACCACGAAGGTGCCGATGCCACGCCGGGTTTCCACCAGGCCTTCGGCCTGCAAGCGTGACAGCGCCTCGCGGACCGTGGTGCGACTGACACCCTGCGCCTCGGTCAGCACCTGTTCAGTGGGCAGTTTGCTGCCCGCCGGCCATTCGCCGGAGACGATTTTCTGCGACAGTTCAAGCACCAGTCGCTGGGCCAGGCTTGGGCGTCGATCGGGGGAAGCGCGCTGCATGCAAGGTGACCTTTGGAACGCAAAAGATGATGGCAGTATACCGGCAGCCTCAAGGCAAAACGCACTATAATGCCGGCCAATTCGAACAAAGAGCGTACCCATGTCGGACCTCACCACCCTCGCCTCCAACAAGCCCCGTCGCCTCGCCGAAGCCCTGGTCGAACGCTTCGCCCAGCGCATGCGTGCAGGTGAATTGCAACGCGGCGAAAAACTGCCAACCGAAGCCAGCATCATGGCCGCCGAAGGGGTCAGTCGCGCGGTGGTGCGCGAGGCGCTGTCGCGGATGCAGGCAGCCGGGCTGGTGGAGACCCGTCACGGCGTCGGTACCTTCGTCCTCGACATGCCGGCGCCGGAAGGGTTCAACGTCGGCCCGCCGACCATCAGCCTGCTCAGCGATGTCCTCGACCTGCTGGAGTTTCGCCTGAGCCTGGAGGTGCAGGCCGCCGGCATGGCCGCCGAACGCGCGACGCCACAGGCGCTGGAAGAGCTGGAGCAGGCCTTGAAGGCCCTGATGCAGGGGCCGGAAAAGTCCGGCAGCACCACCAATGCCGACTTCCAGTTCCACCTCAAGATCGCCAAGGCGTCCGGCAACGGCTACCTGATCGACATCATGAAGAACCTCGGCACCAAGATGATCCCCCGCACCCGGATGAACTCCGCCTACACCGGGCAGAGCAACCGCAGCACCTACCTGGCGGGGATCAACGTCGAGCACCAGCAGATCTTCGATGCCATCGCCAGCCGCCAGGTGGATGCGGCGCGGGCGGCGATGTTCCTGCACCTGAACAACAGCCGCATGCGCCTGCGCGAAGCCCAGAAGGTCCAGGCGTTCTACGGCGAGTGAAACGGCTCAGGGCGCCGGGTCCACGTCACTGAAGGCCAGGCCCTGGCTGTTGCGCACCTGCCAGGGATTGGCACCCGCTTCACTGAAGCGCACCCCGTCGAACCGCGAGTCGCGCAGGCCGTCGACCTTGGCCTTGGCCTCGCCACTGAAGCGCACGCGCTCGAACACCAGCCCCTGGTGCCAGGCGTTGTGCTGGCTGTCACCCTTGACCTCGATGGCCGCCATCCCGGCATTTTCCACGCTCACGTCGCTGACGCGGATATCGCGGAACTGCCCGGCGATGGTCGAGCGCTCGTAGTCGAGCTTGGCGTTCGGGTCGTTGTAGTCGAGGGTGAAGATGAACGCCTGCTTGACCGTGTTGCGGATCGCCGAGTCGCGGAAGACCACGTTGCGCGCGCCACCGCCCATGAAGTTGGTGCTCTTCATGCGCAGGCCGGCATCGGTGCCATCGGAGACGTTGTCCTCGGCGAGGATGTTCTCGATCCAGGCGCCGGTATGGCTGCCGGCGACCACCATGCCATGGCCCTTGCGGAAGTAGTTGTTGAAGATCCAGGCGCCGTCCTGGGGCTTCTGCTTCACCGCCCCGGCACCGGTGCCGGCGGCGAAGTTGACGCAGTCATCGCCGGTGTCGAAGAAGTTGTTGAAGACCATGGCGTTGCGGCTGTTGGCGAACTCGATGCCATCACCGTTGTTGGCATCAAAGGTCTTGTGCGTGGTGTTGGCCAGCACCACGTTCTCCGTCTCCAGGTTCATGATCCCGTGGTAGGCCGGGTTGAGCACGGTGAAACCGCCGTAGAAGACGTTCTTCACATCGCGCAGGGTGATCAGCGACGAGCGCATCTGCCCGTAGGCGTCCTTGACGTTCATGCCTTCGGCCACCGCCCGTTCCACCTGGGCCTTGGCCAGCACACCGTCGTGCATGTAGCGGGTGTTGTCGCTGGGCAGGTAGACCGGCAGCGGCTGGCCGCGCTCGTCGAGCACGTCGGCGTTGCGCTTCCAGCCGTTGCCGTCGATGGTGCCCTGGCCGACGATGCGGATGTTCTCGAAGGCCTGATGGGCACGTGGATCGCGGGGCAAGGCGTTGATCAGCGAGGCCGGGCGCACGGTGGTCGAGTACGGGTACTGGATGTAGCCGTCGCGCGGATAATCCTCGGCGCGCTCGGAGCCGAGCAGAGTCGCGCCCTTGGCGATCTCCAGGGTCATGTTGCTCTTCAGGTACAGCGCGCCGCTCTTGTAGGTGCCGGCGGGCAAGAGCACCTTGCAGCCGGGGGTGCAGGCATCGATGGCGCGCTGGATCGCGGCGGTGTCGAGGGTGCTGCCGTCGCCCTTGGCGCCGTAGCGCTTCACGTCGAACAACGCTGGCACGGCGGTGGTGCGCTGCACGATCAGCGGGCTGTCGGCCGACTCCTTGCCATCGCGGTCAACCGAGCGCACGGTGAAGCGGTACTCGGTATCCGGCTCCAGGCCCTTGGCCGTGAAGCTGTGCAGGGCGATGCGGTGATGGAAGTTGCGCGTGTCTTGCTCGTAGAAGCGGTCGATATAGGGCTTGGCCGGCGAGACCTGATCGTGGTTGGCATTGCTGCCACCGAGCAGTTTGCCGTTGGCGTAGACGTGGTAGTCGACGATGG
Organism: Pseudomonas sp. Con_6; assembly: GCF_059379395.1. Classification (NCBI taxonomy): domain Bacteria; kingdom Pseudomonadati; phylum Pseudomonadota; class Gammaproteobacteria; order Pseudomonadales; family Pseudomonadaceae; genus Pseudomonas; species Pseudomonas sp. Con_6. The sequence continues at coordinate 4,529,984 of NZ_CM182011.1, forward strand.
CGGCGTGGTCGGCGGGCTTTTCCCAGACCAGGATGATCTGCCGGTCATCGTAGGCCAGGGTCGGGACCTGGGGTTTGGACGGGGCTTCGAGGGCCCAGAGCGGCAGGCTGAAGGTCAGGGCCAGGGTGGTGGCGAGGGGGCGCATCATCGTTATCTTCCTTGTTTTTATGGGCGGTACGCGGATCCTGTGGGAGCGGGTTTACCCGCGATGACGTCGGTGAATTCACTACCGTAATCGCGGGTAAACCCGCTCCCACAGGTCCCAGCTAAATCAATGAGTCATGTGGGATTGGTGTTCAGCTCGCGACAGGTGTGGGGTCAAGGCTCTTTCGATTGACGAACACCTCCCTAGCCATCTCCCGCACATCCATGGATAGCGCTTCGACTTCCGGCAGCAAGTCCGCCAATACCGCCATCGTCGCGGTACCCAGGCCCCGGCGCTGCTCGACGCTGCGCCCGGACAGCAGGTTGAGCGTGACATGGACGAAATTGTCCTCCCCGGCCCCGCAGCGGTAGTGCTCGAACGTACCCAGGCGCACCTTGATATCGCCCGGCTTGAAGAAACCGCTGGCATCGATGGCGTCATGCACCGCCGCCAGCAACACCCGTTCCCCTACCCGGCTGGCCAGCGCCGCCGGACATTCGATCAGACAATGAGGCATCTGCGACTCCTTTCAAACGACTGCCGCACGCGACGGCTCGGCACTGAAATCACGGCTGGCCTGGACCAGCATGCGGGTGTACTCGTGGGTCGCCAGGTCCTGGCCCAGGCCCTGGCAGTCCAGGCGCTCGACGATGCGCCCGTGCTGCATCACCGCGACCTTGTCGCACAGGTGGCTGACCACGCCGAGGTCGTGAGTGACCATCAGGTAGGTGAGCTTCTCGCGCTGGCGCAGGTCCGACAGCAGGTTGAGGATCTCCGCCTGCACCGACACGTCCAGGGCCGAGGTCGGTTCGTCGAGCAGCAGCACCCGCGGTTCCAGGATCAGCGCACGGGCAATGGCCACGCGCTGGCGCTGACCACCGGACAACTGGTGCGGGTAGCGATAGCGGAAACTGTCGTTGAGACCGACCTTGAGCAGGATGTCGTTGATCCGGTCGTCGCGGTTGTCCAGGCCATGGATGATCAGCGGCTCGCGCAACGCGGTGTCGATGGTGTGCCGGGGATGCAGCGAACCGTAGGGGTCCTGGAAGACCATCTGCACCTTGCGAAAGTGCTCCTTGGGGATCGTGTGCTGCAACGGCACGCCGGCGATGCTCAGCGCCCCGCTCCAGTGCCGGTATTGCCCGGCCAGGCAGCGCAGCACGGTGGTCTTGCCGGAACCCGACTCCCCCACCAGGCCGAACGACTCGCCATCCTCGACACTCAGGTTGACGTCATGCAGCACCTGGTTGAGCGCCGGGCCGACGCCGAAGCTCAGGTTCAACGATTGGGCTTGGATCATGGACATGGTCGGTTCCTCAGCAGGTGAGCCAGAGCGGGTCGCGTTGCAGCACCGGCAAGCGCGGACGGCGGTTGTCCATGCTCGGCAGAGCCGCCAGCAGGCCACGGGTATAGGGGTGTTCGGCGTGGTGCAGGTCGCAGGCGGCGAGGGACTCGACCACCCTTCCGGCGTACATCACCAGCACCCGGTCGCAGTAGTTGCGCACCAGGTTGAGGTCGTGGCTGACGAAGATCAGCCCCATCTGCTGCTCCACCACCAGCTCTTCGAGGACATTGAGCACCTGCTGGCGCACCGAGACGTCGAGGGCCGAGGTGGGCTCGTCGGCGATGATCACTTCCGGGCTGGTGATCACCATCATGGCGATCATGATGCGCTGGCCCATGCCGCCGCTGACCTCGTGCGGGTACAGGTCGTAGACCCGCTTCGGGTCGCGGATATGCACCTTCTCCAGCATCAGCAAGACCCGCTCCCGCGCCTCCTGGCGGCTGGCCTTGTGATGGGCCAGGTAGGCCTCGGCGATCTGGTCGCCGACCCTGACCACCGGATTGAGCGAGTACTTGGGGTCCTGCATGATCATCGAGATGCGCTGGCCGCGAATCTTCTGCATGGCCTTTTCGCTGGCGCCGAGCAGGTCGACATCGCCGAAGCGCAGGGTCTTCGCGGTGATCCGCGCGCTGGCCGGGTGCAGCTTGAGCAGGCTGCGCCCGACCGTGGACTTGCCCGAACCCGACTCGCCGACGATGGCGAGCTTTTCCCGGCCCAGGGTGAAGGACACGTCACGCACCGCGTGCATTTCTTTCTTGCCGTTGACGAAGCGCACATTGAGCGAATCGACAGTGAGTTTTGGCGTCGACATACAGCCTCCAGTTATTCGCTACGCGGATCGAGAATGTCCCGCAGGCCGTCGCCCAGCAGGTTGAACGCCAGGCTCACGAGCATGATCGCCGCCCCCGGCACTGCTACCAGCCACCAGCATTCGAGCATGTAGCGCCGGCCAGTGGAGATCATCGCCCCCCACTCCGGCAGCGGTGCCTGGGCGCCGAGGCCGAGGAAGCCCAAGGCGGCGGCAGTGAGGATGATCCCGGCCATGTTCATGGTCAGGCGAATGATCACCGACGACAGGCACATGGGCACGATATGGCGCAGGATGATGCGGCTCGACGAGGCACCCTGCAGCTCCACCGCCACGACGAAGTCGGCCTTGCGCAGCGACAGGGTTTCCGCCCGCGCCAGGCGCGCTATCGGCGGCCAGGAGGTGAGTGCGATGGCCACCACCGCATGCTCCAGGCCTGGGCCGAGGGCAGCGATGAAGGCCAGGGCCAGGACCAGGCTCGGGAAGGAGATGAAGATGTCGGTGATGCGCATGAACACCGTGTCGACGATGCCGCCGAAATAGCCGGAGACGGTGCCGATGAACAGCCCGATGGGGCCGACGATGATGCTCACCAGGGCGATGATGTAGAGGGTGATGCGCGAGCCATGGACCAGCCGGCTGAAGATGTCCCGGCCGTACTCGTCGGTGCCGAACCAGTGCGCGGCGCTGGGCGCCTGCAAGGCGTTGGCGAGGTTCTGCAGCACCGGGTCGTGGGTGGCGATCCAGGGCGCGAAGGTGGCTACCACCACCAGCAGCAAGGCCACCACCAGGCCCGCCAGGGTCATGGGGTTGCGCAGCAGGTGGCGCAGCACCCGCAGGCTGCTCTTGTACAAGGCGTCGAGGCTGGACGCCGGGGTGGTGTCGGCTGGCCGCTTGGCGGCGGTTTCGCTGGAAGACATGTTGGCAATCATCGGCATGTTCTCGGTGTGGACTCATGGCCGTGCCAGCGCCCGCAGGCGCTGGCACGGTACTCAGCGTTGCTTGTAGACGCCCAGGTAGCGGGTCGCCTCGGCGTCGTCGCCGACGAAGCCCTTGACGTCCACCGCGCTGACCGCGGTGTCGGTCATCTGCGAGATCATCATGATCGGGCCGACCTGCTGGTCGTACAGGTTCTGTGCTTCGTGGTACATGGCCAGGCGCTTGCCGGCATCGCGCTCGACGCCGACGCGGTCGATCAGGTCGTTGAGCTGGCGACTGAAGAACGACGCGCGCCAGCCCTGGAAGTTGGGCAGGCCGGCGGCGTCGCTGTTGTCCGGGTTGTAGACGAAGGTGCGCAGGCTGAAGTACGGGTGCGGATAACGCTCGGCGCCGCGGGCCACGATCATCTCGAAGTTGCGCGCACGCATGGCGCCGTACACCTGGTTGCCGGTGCCGGTGACGATGGTGGCCTTGATCCCGCCTTCGGCGAGGGTCGCCTGCATGCGCGCGGCGATATCGATGAACGGCGGCTCGGACAGGGTGCGGATGGTGGTGGCGAAGCCTTGCGGATAGCCGGCTTCGGCCAGCAGGGCCTTGGCCTTGGCCACGTCCATGCGGTAGCCCGGATCCGGCAGCCGGGCTTCCAGGCCGAGCTGCATCGGTTGCTGGTTGAGCGTGCCGTAGTGCGGCATGACCTGCTCGTCCAGGCCCTTGTAGTCGATCAGGTTGCGTACCGCCTCGCGCACCTTCTTGTTGGCGAACTCCGGCTGCTTCATGCTCATCGCCACGTAGTACATGGTGCCGCGCTGCAGGGCCTGGACCTGGAGCTTGTCGGAGCTCTCGATGGCCTTGATGTCCGGCGCGGCCATGCCGTAGGCCAGGTCGAGGTCGCCGCGTTCGAGCATCAGGCGCAGCGATTGCGATTCGGTCATGTGCCGCAGCAGCACCCGCTTCACTTTCGCAGGGCCCGCCCAATAGCCGTCGAAGCGGGTCATCACCAGGGCGTCGTTGGCGCTCCACTTGCTCAGGGTGAACGGCCCGCTGCCGGCCTCGTTGGTCACCAGCCAGGCGCCGCCGAGGTCGCCATTCTTCTCGTGCTTGAGCGCTTCGACGCGATCGACCACCACCGCGCTCGGGGAAATCGCCAGGGAGTCGATCACCAGCAGCGGATCGGTGGCCTGCGGCAGCTCGACCACCAGGGTGTGGGCGTCGCTGGCGCGGATCAGGCCCTGGATGTTGTCGACGCTGTAGCCGTAGGCCTTCCAGGTGGTGGCGAGGCCGAAGTTGAGTTTCATCACCCGGTACAGCGACCAGGCCACGTCTTCGGCGGTCAGGGGGTTGCCGGAGTGGAACTTGACATCATCGCGCAGGTGGAAGGTGATGCGCTTGCCGTCCTCGCTGATCTCCCAGCGTTCGGCCAGTTGCGGCAGGTGCTTTTCCGGGTTGCCGTTGTCGCGCTTGATCAGCGTGTCGTAGAGGTTGGCATTGATCCCGGAGGCGTCCAGGCCTGGGGCATTGGCCGGGTCGATGGAGAACAGGTTGACCAGGCTCATGCCGACGATCAACTGGTCGGCAGGCGTCTTCGCCTGCACGGCGGCCATCGGGCCGAGGGCCAGGATCGCGCCCAGCAGGGTCAGGCGCAGGGTCGGGAATACAGTCTTCATGGGGCATCCTTCTTTTTATAGTTGTCGATGTGTTCGCGCAGGCTGTGGGCTCAGCGGGTCCTTGGGTCGAACACCTTGTAGAGCGCATCGCTGATCAGGTTGAGGGCGACGAAGATCAGGCCGATCACCAGCACGCAGCCCATCACCGCGTTCATGTCGCCGAGCATCAGGCTGCTGGTCAGGTACTGGCCGAAACCGGGCCAGGCGAACACCGTCTCGATCAGCACCGCACCTTCCAGCAGCGAGCCGTAGGCCAGGGCCACCACGGTGAGCAGTTGCACGAGGATGTTGCGGAAGGCATGGCCCCAGACCACCTGACGCCGCGACAGGCCCTTGACCCGGGCGGTGATGATGTACTCCTGGGACAGCTGTTCGAGCATGAAGCTGCGGGTCATGCGGCTGATATAGGCCACCGAGTTGAGGCCGAGGATCAGCGACGGCAGGACGATATGCTTCAACGCGCTGCTGAAGGCTTCCCAGTCGCGGGCCAGGGCGGTGTCCACCAGCAGCAGGCCGGTGACTTCCTCGACCATGCCGTCGTAGGCCAGGTCGATGCGCCCTGCCCCGCCGGCCCAGCCGAGCCAGGCGTAGAACACCAGCAGGCCCATCATGCCGACCCAGAAGATCGGCGTGGAGTAACCGAACAGGGTGATGACGCGCGCCACATGGTCGCCCAGGCGCCCTTGATTGCTGGCGGCGACCACGCCCAGCGGCAGGCCGATGAACACGCCGAAGAAAATCGCCAGAGTGGCCAGTTCGAGGGTGGCCGGGAACACCCGCTTGATGTCTTCCAGCACCGGGTGCCCGGTGAGCAGCGCATTGCCGAAGTCACCGTGCAGCAGGTCGTTGAGGTACAGGCCGAACTGGGTCCAGATCGGCTTGTCCAGGCCCATGGCCTGGTACACCTGGTCGTAGGTGGAGCTGTCGGCATCCGGTCCGACCACGGCAAGCACCGGGTCCAGCGGCATCACCCGACCGATGAAGAAGGTCAGCGCCAGCAGACCGAGCAGGGTCACCAGGACCGTGCCGGCCCGGCGGACAGTACCGGACGCGCGGGCGCCCAGTACCGAGGCAGTCGAAAGAAACATAACGGGCTCCTGAAATGGCGGTCGTGGGTCGACGCGGCGTGCGGGGCGCGTTCGCCCCGCGGCGCTCAACGCGACTTGTAGACGTCCTTGTAGCGGGTAGTGGCGGCGCTATGGCCCTGGTAGTTCTCGACGTCGTGGTACAGCACCACGGTGTCGGTCATCTGCGAGACCGGCAGGATCGCCCCCACCTGCTCGTCCAGGGTGGTCTGGATCTGCTGGTAGTCGGCCAGCTGTTTCGCCTTGTCCGGCTCGACTTCGGCGCGCTCGATCAGGCTGTTCAGCTCGGGGCTGTAGAACGAGGTACGCCAGCCCTGGAAGTTGCTCAACTTGGCCTCGTCGCGGTTGTCCGGGTTGTACACCAGGGTGCGCAGGCTGGAGTGGGGATGACGCTCGGCACCGCCGCCGCCGCGGCCGACCAGGATGTCGAAGCTGCGCTCGCGCATGGCGCCATAGATCTGGTTGCCGGTGCCGGTGACGATGGTCGCCTGGATCCCCGCCTGGGCCAGGGTCGCCTGCAGGCTGGAAGCGATGTTGATGAACGGCGGCTCGGTGAGCACGCGGATGGTGGTCTTGAAGCCGTTGGGGTAGCCGGCCTCGGCCAGCAGCTTCTTCGCCTCGGCGACGTTCAGGGTGTAGCCCGGATCGTCCAGGCGCGCCGCCAGGCCCAGGGGCAGCGGACGCTGGTTGAGCTGGCCGTAGTGCGGCATGACGGTCTGGTTGATGCCCTGGTAGTCGATCAGCGAACGCACCGCCTTGCGCACCCGGGCATCGTCGTAAGGCTTGTTCTTCACGCTCAGCGCCACGTAGTAGAGGGTGCCGCGCTGCACGGTCTGGGTGCGGACCTGGTCCGAGCTTTCCAGCGCCTCGATATCCGGCGCCGACATGCCCTTGGCCAGGTCCAGGTCGCCGCGCTCCACCATCAGGCGCAGGGATTGCGACTCGGTCATGTTGCGCATGACGATGCGCTTGAGCTTGGCCGGGCCACCCCAGTAGCCGTCGAAGCGGTTCATCAGGATCACGTCGTTGGCACGCCAGTCCTTGAGGATGAACGGGCCGCTGCCGGCGGCGTGGGTGGTCAGCCAGGCGCCGCCCATGTCGTCGCCCTTCTGGTGCTGCTGCACCACCTTGCGGTCGAGGATGAAGGCGCTGGGCGAGGTGGCCAGGGTGTTGAGCACCAGCAGCGGGTCGGTGGGCCGCGGCAGCTCGATGACGAAGGTGTGTTCATCGACCGCACGCATGTGCTGGGCGACATTGCCGGCGCTGAAGCCGTAGGCCTTCCAGGTCGAGGCCAGGGCCAGGTTGAGCTTGAGCACCCGCTGCAGCGACCAGGCCACGTCCTCGGCGCTCAGCGGATTGCCGGACTGGAACTTGACGTCCTTGCGCAGGATGAAGGTGAGGGTCTTGCGGTCGTCGCTGACCTGCCAGCTTTCGGCCAGGGCCGGAAGCAACTGGTCTGGCTGTCTTGCATCCTGCACCAGCAGCATGTCGTAGAGGTTGGCATTGACCTCGGAGACATCCAGCCCGGTGGCAGCGGCCGGGTCGAGGGACAGCAGGTTGATCATGCTCATGCCGACGATCAACTGGTCGGCCGGGGTCTTGGCGTAAGCCAGGGGCGTGGCGCTCAGGGCCAGCAGCGCCGTCAACGCCCCCGCGCGAAGTTTCGGGAGAACGCTCATGTGAGATTGCCTTTCTTGTAGTTATTGGACTCTCGGGCGACACGCGCGCACGCGTGCCGCCGGCCACGCATCAGTAGCTGTGCTGGGTATTGGTCTCGACGTAGTTGAAATCGATGTCCTCGCCCAGGCCCGGCAGGTCCGAGAGGTGCACGAAACCCTCTTCGTCCATCGGGTCGACCAGGCGCTTGAGGTAAGCCGGTACTTCGTCATAGTTCAGGAACGGGTGCAACAGGCCGCGCTCGTACCAGGTGCAGTTCTTGATCGCACCGACCACCGCCAGGTTGGCCGCGCCGTTGCCGTGGATCTCGCAGTCCATGCCAAAAGCCTCGGCCATGTGCGCCACCTTCAGGCACGGAGCGATGCCGCCGACCCCGGCGACGCCAGCACGAAGGATGTCGCAGACGTCGTTCTTGACCCAGCTGGCCCGGCTCAGGTGCTTGCCGCCGAGGCTTTCCGGGCCGAGGATCGGGATGTCCAGCTGCCCCGCCAGCCAGGCGTAGGATTCGGCGGAGTCTTCCATCATCGGTTCTTCGAACCAGGCGAAGTCGAGCTTCTCCAGGGCGCGGCCAATGGTCAGGGCATCGGTGCGGCTGTACCAGTGATAGCCGTCGATCATCAGGGCGATGTCCGGGCCGACCGCCTCGCGCACCGCAGCGCAGGCCTTGATGTCCATGGCCACGCTCGGCGCGAAGGACACCGGCGGCATCCAGGTGTGCAGCTTGATCGCCTTGTAGCCGCGCTTGACCAGGGTCTCGGCGAAGCGGCCATATTCCTCGGGGGTGGACAGGCCGCCCGGCAGCTCGTCGCCGCACATGGTCGAGCCGTAGGCCGGCACCTTGTCGCGGTAGCCGCCGATCAGCTTGTGCACCGGCACGTTCAGCTTGCGCCCGGCCCAGTCCCACAGGGCCTGTTCTACCAGCGCCAGGGCGCGGTCGGTCAGCTGGCTGGCGCTGCCGCGCTGCCAGTGGGCGAGGTCGTGCCAGATCTTCTCGCGATCGAAGGCATTGGCCCCCACCAGCACCTTGCGCACGAAACCATCCAGCACATAGGGACGAATCAGCTCCGGCGCGCCCAGGGCATAGCCCTCGTTGCCGCATTCGGTCTTGATCCGCAGGAGGGCCATGCTGGCCTGGGTCACGTCGCCCGGGTGGGCATGCCCGGCACTGTCGACGGCACGGCGGGTGGGGTAGGAAAAGATCTGCACGTTTACAGCGGTGATGATCATGGACGTCTGGGCCTTTTTATTAGGGTTGGCGGCGAAGGAGTCACGCTCTGGACGAGATCCTACGTCATCATACAACTTTTGAAAAGCACCCCTTCGAAATCTTTCAAAACCTCGTGCAACACCTCGAAAACCCACCTTTAAAACCCCTTTAACCTCCTTTAGAACAAGTGAAACACCCGAAATAGAGCCATCAAATCTTGTCGTCAGACAACATTCAAAGAAATCGTAGACAACCCCATAGTTGTCCGATAACTTATTTTTCAAATTCGCCTCGGAGCCACCCACCACCACACCGTTCCCGACACCCGCGCCTCATCACGACCTCAACAACAAAAACAAAAGAAGATCGCATGAACACCACACTTCGCAGCCTTATCGCCGTCGCTACCCTCGGCCTGTCCCTGCACGCCCACGCAGACTCGGCCAGCATCAACTACCGTCACGGTTTCACCGAAGACGACAGCATCCATTCGGACCGGATCAAGATGAACTACCGGATGGACAGCGGCCTCGGCTTCGCTGCCGAGATCAAGTACAAGACCGCGGGCGACCGCGAGGACGTCGCGTACGACAACATGGTCAACAACGGCCATGAATTCACCGTGGACTACAACTACAAGCTGAGTCCCAGGTCGACCCTGACGCCGGCGTTCCAGATGGACAGCTCCAAGGACGCCACCACCTACAAGTTCGGTCTGAAGTACACCTACAAGATCTCCGACACCTGGTACGTCGCCACCCGCGTGCGCCAGGATGCCCGCAGCCTGGATCGCGACCTGATCGACCGCAGCAAGGACGACCGGGCCAAGGACAACCAGAACACCACCCGCCTGGAAGGCTGGCTCGGCTATACCCCCAAGGGCCCTTGGGCCTTCGAGTACCAGTACATCCACTTCGACACCGACTACATCCGCTACGACAACAAGAAGAGCGACTACGAGCAGAACCTGATCATCAAGTACAAGCTCAACAAACAGTGGGCGCCGTTCATGGAGGTGGGTGACATCAAGGTCAACTCCACCACCGACGACCGCCAGGCGCGCTGGCGCCTGGGGATCCAGTACAACTTCATGTGATGTCCCGCCCCGGGCCCTGGCCCGGGGCTTTTCCAATGCCCAGCAACAAGGCCCGCCATGTCCACAGACCAGAAAAAACCCTTCAACCGCCTCCTGCTCACCGGTGCCGCCGGCGGCCTCGGCCAGATCCTGCGCGAGGCCCTGCAGGCTCACGCCGCGATCGTCCGCGTGTCCGACATCGGCACCATGGCCCCCGCCGCGGGCGAGCATGAGGAAGTGATCAACTGCGACCTCGCCGACAAGGCCGGGGTACTGGCGCTCGCCGACCATGTCGATGCCATCGTGCACCTGGGCGGCATCTCCACCGAGCGCTCCTTCGAGGAGATTCTCGACGCGAATATCCGCGGCACCTTCCATATCTACGAAGCGGCGCGCAAACAGGGGATCAGGCGGGTCATCTTCGCCAGTTCCAACCATGTCACCGGTTTCTACCCGCAGGACGAGACGGTGGATGCCCATTCGCCACGGCGCCCGGACTGTTACTACGGGCTGTCCAAGTCCTATGGCGAGGACCTCGCGACCTTCTATTTCCACCGCTACGGCATCGAGACCGTGAGCCTGCGCATCGGCTCCTCGTTCCCCGAGCCGCGCAACGTGCGCATGCTCTCCACCTGGCTCAGCTATGCCGACCTGGCGCACCTGGTGGAGCGTGCATTGCTCGCCGAGGACGTGGGGCACACAGTGGTCTATGGCGTTTCGGCGAACCGCGACCTGTGGTGGGACAACCGCCATGCCGCCCACCTGGGCTTTGTTCCGAAGGACAACTCGGAGCGTTTTCGCGCGCGTCTGGAACAGTTGCCGAAAGCTGCGGCAGGCGAGCCTGGTGCCGGGCTCCAGGGCGGGGCCTTCACGGCGGCGGGGCCGTTCGGCGACTGAGCGCCCGACGCGAGTTATCGGATCGGAGCAGGCTTGCCTGCTCCTACGGTCGCGTACACCCCCCTCAGGCAGAAAAGTGGAAGCAGTAAAGCAACCCGCCCAAGGTCAACAACGACCCCATCGTCGACAGCAGTATCGCCTTCGAAACCACCCCCGCCTCCCGCTTGTAATATTCCGCCAGCATGAACGGCCCGGTCCCGGTGGGCAGCGCCGCCAGCAGCACGGCCGAGGTCGCCCACATCGACGGCAAGGCCAGGACCTTGAACGCCAGCACCCAGGTCAGCAGCGGCTGGCCCACCAGCTTCATCGCCACCAGCGGCCAGGCGCTGCTTTTCTCCTGCGGTGCCGGCTGCGCCAGGAACAGCCCCAGCGAGACCAGGGCGCACGGCGTGGTGGCCGCCGCGAGCATGTCGAGGAAATGCATCACCGGCAGGGCAATGCCCAGCCCGGTACTGGCCCACAGCCCACCGGCGACCGGCGCGATCACCAGCGGATTCTTCGCCAGCGCCCGCAGCACCTTCGCCGCCGCCCGCCCCACATGCTTCTCCGTCTGCAACCCGACCTCGATGCACACCACCGCAATGGCGAACAGCACGCAGACCACGATCAGCGTGGCGATCAGCGCCGGCTGCAAGCCGGCATCACCGAACAGCAGCGCACACAGGGGAATGCCGATATAGCCGGTGTTGGCATACCCCGAACTGAGCCCGTCGATGCTGGCCGTGGCCAGGCTGTGGCCACTGCCCAGGCGCCATAGCAAGGTCACCAGGAACATCGCCAAGGTGCCGCCGCCAAACGCCAGGACGAACCCCGGCTGCCAGATCTCGGCCCAGGTCGCGGTTGCCGTGACCTTGAACAGCAGCGCCGGCAGGCACAGCCAGACCACCATCAGGTTGATTTCCGAGGCCGCCCTAGGCCCCAGCTTGCCGCTCTTGCGGCACAGATAACCCACCAGGATCAGGGCAAAGATAGGGACAACGACAACAAGAACGGTGTGCATGACGCTTCCAGTCAGGAGATACCGGCGCCAGTGTAGGAATCTGTTTCGATACGGTCCAATGACTTAGAATGCCGCGATCCATAGCCTGGAGGCATCGATGCTCGAACTCAGACAACTGCGCTATTTCCTCGCCCTGGCCGAGCACCTGCACTTCGGCAAGGCCGCTGCCAGCCTGCATCTGGCGCAACCCTCGCTGAGCCGGCAGATCTGCGCGCTGGAAGAGGCCATGGGTTGCGAACTGGTACAGCGCAGCTCGCGCTCGGTCAGCCTCACTGCCGCCGGGCGGGAACTGCAGCGCAATGGCGCCCAGGTCATGGCGGCCTTCGACTCGGCGATCCGCGCCAGCCAGGCGGTGGCCCGCGGGGAACGGGGCGAGTTGCGCATCGCCTTTACCTCGATGGTGGCCTGGACCGGTTTTCCGAAACTGATCAAAGGCTTTTCCGAGGCCTATCCCGACATCGACCTGTCCCTGCACGAACTGATGCCCGTCGAGCTGGAACACTCGGTAGCGCAAGGCCACAACGATGTCTGCCTGTCGTTTCGCCAGGCCGGCCACGCGGCCCTGCGCTACCGGCCATTGCACACGGAAAGACTGTGCATCGCCCTCCCCGCCGATCATGCCCTGGCTGACCGCCGTGACCTGAGCCTGGGCGACCTGCGCGACGAACCCTTCATCCTCACCCCGCGCAACACGGCGCCAGCGCTGTACGACAGCATCATGGGCCAGTGCCAGGCCGCAGGCTTCGATCCACAGGTGCGGATGTACACCCAGTTGCAGGGCACCATCGTCAACCTGGTGGCCGAGGGCCTGGGGGTTTCCGTCGTGCCGTCAGCGATGAGCCGCAGCAATCTGCAAGGCATCCGCTTCCACGCCCTGGCCGACTCGCCGGAGATCGAGTTCGGTATCAGCTGGCACCCGGACAATGGCAATCCATGCCTTGAATCGTTCCTGCAACTGATGCACGAATCCACCAGCAAGATTCGCTGAGAGCTCGACACGGTCCTGAGGCAACCACTCGTCGCCATTTCCCGATCTTCCCGCAACTCCCCGCCCCCTGAGCCGTTTCTAAGCCTGGATATCCGCCCGCCGCAAAGGACGTGACCTGTGTTCGGAAAGCTGAGCTGGGAAGCCATCCCGCTGCACGACCCCATCATCATGACCACCCTGGCCGTGGTCGGTCTCATCGGCCTGGGCATCCTGGCGGCGATCACCTGGCAACGCCGATGGACCTGGCTGTGGACCGAGTGGCTGACCTCCGTGGACCACAAGCGCATCGGCGTGATGTACATCGTCGCCGCTCTGGTCATGCTCCTGCGCGGTTTCGCCGATGCCCTGCTGATGCGCACCCAGCAGGCCATGGCCTCCGGCGGCTCTGCCGGCTACCTGCCGCCGGACCACTACGACCAGATCTTCACCGCCCACGGCACCATCATGATCTTCTTCATGGCCATGCCCCTGCTGATCGGCCTGATGAACATCGTCGTGCCCCTGCAGATCGGCGCCCGCGACCTGGCCTTTCCCTTTCTCAACGCGGTGAGCTTCTGGCTGTTCGTCGCCGGGGCGCTGCTGGTGAACATCTCCCTGGGCGTCGGCGAGTTCGCCCGCACCGGCTGGGTCGCCTACCCGCCGCTGTCGGGCATCGACTACAGCCCCGGGGTGGGCGTGGATTACTGGATCTGGTCACTGCAGATCGCCGGGCTCGGCACGCTGCTGACCGGGGTGAACCTCTTCGTCACCATCATCAGGATGCGCACCACCGGCATGACCCTGTTCCGCATGCCGGTGTTCACCTGGACGGCGCTGTGCACCATGGTGCTGATCCTCGCGGCGTTCCCCATCCTCACCGCCACCCTGCTGCTGCTCAGCCTCGACCGCTACCTGGGCATGCATATCTTCACCGCCGAGCTGGGCGGCAACCCGATGATGTACATCAACCTGATCTGGGCCTGGGGTCACCCGGAGGTGTACATCCTCATCCTGCCGGCGTTCGGCGTGTTCTCCGAGGTGGTGTCGACCTTCGCCGGCAAGCGCCTGTTCGGCTACCACTCACTGGTCTGGGCGAGCATCGTCATCACCGTGCTGTCGTTCGTGGTCTGGGCCCACCACTTCTTCACCATGGGCGCCGGAGCCAGCGTCAACGCCTTCTTCGGCATCATGACCATGGTCATCGCCGTGCCCACGGGGGTGAAGATCTTCACCTGGCTGTTCACCATGTTCCGCGGCCAGGTGCGTTTCGAGACGCCGATGCTGTGGACCCTGGGCTTCATCGTCACCTTCAGCATCGGCGGCATGAGCGGCGTGCTGCTGGCGGTGCCGGGTGCTGATTTCCTGCTGCACAACAGCCTGTTCCTGGTGGCGCATTTCCATAACGTGATCATCGGCGGCGCGGTGTTCGGCTATCTCTGCGGCCTGAGCTACTGGTTCTCCAAGGCCTCCGGCTTCAAGCTCCACGAGCGCTCGGGGCGGGCGGCGTTCTGGTGCTGGCTGGTGGGCTTCTACTTCGCCTTCATGCCCTCCTACGTCCTCGGTTTCATGGGCATGACCCGGCGCCTGAATGCGGTCGATGTGCCGGAATGGCGACCCTTGCTGATGCTTGAGATGCTCGGCGTGGGCATCATTCTCTGTGGCGTCTGCTGCCAGGTCGCACAGCTGATTTTGAGCTTCCGCCAGCGCCACCAGAACCGCGACCACACCGGCGACCCGTGGAATGGCCGGACCCTGGAATGGACGACCGCCTCGCCGCCGCCGGTCTACAACTTCGCGGTACGGCCGGTGGTGGAAGGCATCGATGCGTACTGGGGCATGAAGGAGCGCGGGATCGAGACCCAGGCCACAGCGGACTACCAACCGATCCACCTGCCGCGCAACACCAGCCTGGGCATGCTGATCGGGTTGTGCAGCCTGCTGCTGGGCTTCGCCATGGTCTGGCATATCTGGTGGCTGGCAGCGGCGAGCCTGCTGGCGACCGTGGCGACGCTGGTGCTGCGCAGCCGTGACGAACAGACCGGCTACTGGCTACCGGTCGAGGTCATCGAACGAACGGAGCGCGGAATTGAACGCGAGCAGGCCGGCAACACCAATCGTTAACCTAAGAGTAACTATCCACCACCCACCTTGATTGATACCCCACCACCCCCACCCTTAACTTGACCCCACGCAAGCGGACACGTGGAGTCACACAATGACAACAAGACCCTCCCCCCCACCGCAATGGTCGCGTCGGCGCAGCGAGAAGCAGCGTCGCCTCGACCTGGTCCGTCCCCTGGCGGACGGCGCGGTGCTACCCGGCGAGCGCATCGTCGAAGCCCTCGAACGGCTGATCGCCCCTGGCGATCGGGTAGTCCTCGAAGGCAACAACCAGAAGCAGGCGGACTTCCTCTCCCGCTCCCTGGCCAAGGTCGATCCCGGCAAGTTGCACGATCTGCACATGATCATGCCCAGCGTCAGCCGCGCCGAGCACCTCGACCTGTTCGAGCAGGGCATCGCCCGCACGCTCGACTTTTCCTTCGCCGGCCCGCAAAGCCTGCGCATCGGCCAGTTGCTCGAAGACGGCAAGCTGGAAGTCGGCGCCATCCATACCTACATCGAGCTGTACTCGCGCCTGCTGGTAGACCTGATCCCCAACGTGGCGCTGGTGGCCGGCTTCATGGCCGACCGCGAGGGCAACATCTACACCGGCCCGAGCACCGAGGACACCCCCGCCCTGGTCGAGCCCACCGCGTTCAGCGACGGCATCGTCATCGTCCAGGTCAACCAGCTGGTGGACGACGTGCGCGACCTGCCCCGGGTCGATATCCCGGCGTCCTGGGTCGACTTCGTGGTGGTGGCCGACAAGCCTTTCTACATCGAACCCCTGTTCACCCGCGACCCGCGCCATATCAAGCCGGTGCATGTGCTGATGGCGATGATGGCGATCCGCGGGATCTACGAGAAACACAACGTCCAGTCCCTCAACCATGGCATCGGTTTCAACACCGCCGCCATCGAGCTGATCCTGCCGACCTACGGCGAATCCCTCGGCCTGAAGGGCAAGATCTGCCGCAACTGGACCCTCAATCCGCACCCTACCCTGATCCCGGCGATCGAATCGGGCTGGGTGGACAGCGTGCACTGCTTCGGCACCGAGCTGGGCATGGAGGACTACATCGCCCAGCGCCCGGATGTGTTCTTCACCGGCCGCGACGGCTCGATGCGCTCCAACCGGATGATGTGCCAGCTGGCCGGGCAGTACGCCGTCGACCTGTTCATCGGCGCCACCCTGCAGGTGGACGGCGACGGCCACTCCTCCACCGTGACCCGCGGGCGCCTGGCCGGTTTCGGTGGCGCGCCGAACATGGGCCACGACCCCCGTGGCCGCCGCCACGTGACCCCGGCCTGGCTCGACATGACCGAGCCGGTGACCCTGCTGGAACGCGGCCGCAAGCTGGTGGTGCAGATGGTCGAGACCTTCCAGGAAGGCGGCAAGCCCACCTTCGTCGAGACTCTGGATGCAGTGGGCGTAGCGAAGCAGACCGGCATGCCGCTGGCGCCGGTGATGATCTACGGCGACGACGTCACCCACCTGCTCACCGAAGAAGGCATCGCCTACCTGTACAAGGCGCGCACCCTGGAGGAACGCCAGGCGATGATCGCCGCCGTCGCCGGGGTTACCGCCATCGGCCTGCGTCATGATCCGAGGGAAACCCGGCGCATGCGCCAGGAGGGCCTGATCGCCCTGCCGGAAGACCTCGGCATCCAGCGCACCCAGGCCAGCCGCGAGTTGCTGGCGGCGAAAAGCATCGCCGAACTGGTGGAGTGGTCCGGCGGCCTTTACAACCCGCCTGCACGGTTCAGGAGCTGGTGATGAGCGCATCGACACTGACTGACGTCCCCCTGCCCCTGGCTCAACTGCTCGCCGACCTGGCGGTGGATGCCCTGATCGACGAAGCCGACCTGTCGCCCAAACCGGCGCTGGTGGACCGTCGCGGCAGCGGCGCGCACCGCGACCTGCACCTGGGCCTGATGCACGCTTCGGCCCTGGCGCTGTGGCCATGCTTCAAGGAAATGGCCGAGGCCGCCCTGGCCATCGGCGAGGTCGGCCAGCCGCTGCGCGAAGCCCTCGGCCGGATCGGTCGCGAAGGCGAACGGGCCATGCTCGCCACCACCGGCGGGGTCAATACCCACCGCGGCGCCATCTGGGCTCTGGGCCTGCTGGTAGCGGCACGCGCCCTCGGCGAACCAGGCGAGACGGCCGGTGCCATCGCTGCGCGAGCCGGGCGGATCGCCCTGATCGACGACCGCTTTGCGCCCAGGCAGCAAGACAGCCATGGCCTGCAAGTGCAACGTCGTTACGGCGTGCGCGGTGCGCGGGAAGAAGCCCAGGCGGGTTTCCCCAGCGTGCTCGAGCATGGCCTGCCGCAACTTGCCCGCAGCCGCCACGCCGGCAGCGGCGAACAGAACGCACGCCTCGACGCCCTGCTGGCGATCATGACCACGCTACAAGACACCTGTGTGCTCTGGCGCGCAGGCAGCGCAGGGCTGCAAGCCATGCAGCAAGGCGCCCGCGCCGTGCTAGACGCCGGTGGCAGCGCCAGCCTGGCCGGGCGCCGTCGCCTGCGCGAACTGGACAGCCAGCTGCTCGCCCTCAACGCCTCGCCGGGAGGGGCCGCCGACCTGCTGGCCGCCTGCCTGTTGCTCGATACCTTCGGGAGTCTCTGACCATGGAAACCCTGTCTTTTACCTACCCCGCCGGCCAGCCTGCCAGCGGTCGCGCCCTGGTGGGCTGCGTCGGTTCCGGTGACCTTGAAGTGCTGCTGGAGCCGGGTACCGACGGCGTGCTGGCGATCACCGTGGTGACCTCGGTCAACGGCAGCGCGCCGCGCTGGGAACAACTGTTCGCGCGCCTGTTCACCGGGCAGACGCTGCCGGCGATGAACATCGATATCCACGACTTCGGCGCCACCCCGGGCGTGGTGCGCCTGCGCCTGGAACAAGGCTTCGAGGAGATTGCCCATGACTGACATCACCCATCTGCTGGCCAGCCGCAGCTTCGTCGAGCTGGGCGCGCGCCAACGGGCCCAGGCCCTGCTCGATCCCGGCAGCTTCCGCGAGCTGCTCGGTCCCTTCGACCGGGTCATGTCGCCATGGCTGCCGGGCCAGGGCATCGTGCCCCAGGCCGATGACGGCGTGGTCGTTGCCAAGGGCACCCTCGACGGTAGGCCGCTGCTGGTGGCGGCCATCGAAGGCGCCTTCCAGGGCGGCAGCATGGGCGAGGTCGGCGGCGCCAAGATCGCCGGTGCCCTGGAGCTGGCCGTCGAAGACAACCGCAACGGCATCCCCACCGCCGCCGTGCTTCTGCTGGAAACCGGCGGCGTGCGCCTGCAGGAGGCCAACCTGGGCCTCGCGGCCATCGCCGAGATCCAGGCGGCCATCGTCGAGCTGCGCCAGTTCCAGCCGGTGATCGGCCTGATCGCAGGTTCCGTCGGCTGCTTCGGCGGCATGTCCATCGCCGCCGGGCTGTGCAGCCGGGTGCTGGTGACCCGCGAAGCGCGCCTGGGGCTCAACGGCCCGCAGGTGATCGAACAGGAAGCCGGCATCGACGAATACGATTCCCGCGACCGGCCCTTCATCTGGAGCCTGAGCGGCGGAGAACAACGCTTCGCCTGCGGACTGGCGGACAGCTACATGGCAGACGCCGTCGACGACGTGCGCCAGGCCCTGGTCGCCGCGCTGGCCGCCGGTGAACCGGCCCTGCCACGCAGCCGACGCCATGCCGACTTCCTCGCCCTGCTCGGCAAGCTGGGCAGCGACTGCGAACAACTGGATGCCGCCCGGGCGCGTGCCATTTACCAGGGAGAACTGCAATGAGCCGAGGACTTGAGTGGATCCGCGCATTGGCCGGGGGTCACGAAGCAGCGGGCTATCCCGCCTCGATCAAGGTGATCGATGGCGAACTGGGCAACCGTCCGGCACGCTTCGTCGCCGTGGTGCCCGATGCGGGCAACCCGTTCCCCCGCGCCCGCAACGGCGAGGTCGGCCTGCTGGAAGGCTGGGGCCTGGCCAAGGCCATCGATGACACCATCGAGGCGGATGCCGGTGGCACGCCGCGGGTCCTGGTGGCGGTGGTCGATGTACCGAGCCAGGCCTATGGTCGCCGCGAAGAGGCGCTGGGGATTCACCAGGCCCTGGCCGGAGCGGTGGATGCCTACGCCCGCGCCCGCCTCGCCGGCCACCCGCTGATCGCGCTGCTGGTGGGCAAGGCCATGTCCGGCGCCTTTCTCGCCCATGGCTACCAGGCCCAGCGCCTGATCGCCCTGGACGACGACGGAGTGATGGTCCACGCCATGGGCAAGGCCGCCGCCGCACGCATCACCCTGCGCAGCGTCGAGGAACTGGAAGCACTGGCCGCCACCGTGCCGCCGATGGCCTATGACATCGCCAGCTATGCCTCGTTGGGGCTGCTCTGGGAACGGGTCAAGGTCGACGACATCGAACGGCCTGCAGCGACGGATATCGCCAAGGTGACCGACGCCCTGGCCCGCGCCGCAGACGATATCGGCAGCAATACCGACCTGCGCGGACGCCTCGGCGCGCCGAACCGGGCGCTGTCGTCGAAGGTGCGGGCGCTGTTGCGGGCCCAGTGGTGATTCGCTGACCAGGCTTTTTATCGAGAGGGGGAGTGACGGATGAACACGACCTTTGCCGCACACGACCTGCTCTGGGGCATGCTTCCGGAGCACCTGCCCGACGATGCCCCGGACTGGGCTCGACGGGTGCTGGCTGCCGGGCTGCCCGTGGTGGTCCGGCGCGCCAGCGGCCCGGCCGGGCAGGTGCCGGTCGGCCTGCGCGGCGACGGGCGGGCCAGGCGTCTGGCGGCCTGGATGCCGCGGGAGGCGGTGCGCTGCCGGCGCCGCCCCGAGGACCTGCGCCTGGACGCGGTGGCGGATCTGCCGGCGCTGGCCGCCTTGCAGCGGCTCACCCCGCTACTGGACAGCACCGGCCTGGCTTGGGGTCCCACCGGGGGCGTCGCCTACCAGCTGGCCACCGGCCTGGCGATGCTGCACGAAGCCAGCGATCTCGACCTGGTGGTGCGCACACCGGCGCCGTTGAGTCGTTTGCAGGCCCGTGCGCTGAGCCACGCCCTGCAACCCTCCCCCTGCCGGATCGACGTGCAACTGGAAACCCCCAACGGCGCCATCGCCCTGGCCGAATGGGCCAGCGGCGCCGCACGGGTGCTGCTCAAGCATCGAGAAGGCGCGCGCCTGGTCACCGACCCGTGGCACCTTGTGGAGCAGCCGGCATGAGCAGCCTGTTCGCCTTCCCCGGCCAGGGCGCGCAACGCCCCGGCATGCTGCAGGGCCTGCGCGACGTCCCCCTGGGCCGCGCCTGCCTGGAAGAGGCCAGCGATGTCCTCGGCGAAGCGGTCGCGCAACTCGACAGCCCGGCCGCACTGGCCTCGACCCGCGCCGTCCAGCTCTGCCTGCTGGTGGCCGGCGTGGCAGCGGCCCGGGGCCTGCTGCAACGCAATCCGGCGCCGCAGTTCGTCGCCGGCCTGTCCATTGGCGCCTACCCGGCGGCGGTGATCGCCGGGGCCCTGGACTACGCCGATGCAGTGCGCCTGGTGGCCCTGCGCGGCGAACTGATGCAGCGTGCCTACCCGACGGGCCATGGCATGACGGCCTTGATCGGCCTGGACCAGACCAGCGTCGAAGCACTGATCGCCAGCGCCGCGGAGCCGGTGTTCCTGGCCAATATCAATGCCGAACAGCAGTTCGTGATCGCCGGCAGCGACAGCGCCATGGCCGCCCTGGCCGCTCGTGCCCTGGCCGCTGGTGCCCGCGTCGCCAAGCGTCTGGCGATGAGCGTGCCGTCTCATTGCGCGCTGCTGGCGCAACCCGCCACTGAGCTGGCGCAAGCCTTCGCCGGCGTGCCCCTGCGTCGCCCGGCCATGACCGTCCTGAGCAGCAGCAGCGCCCGCGTGCTGCACGACGCCGAGGCCCTTGGCGACGATCTGGCGTACAACATGTGTCGCCGCGTCGACTGGGCCGGCACCCTGCGCAACGCCTACGAACGCGGCGCACGCCTGCTGATCGAACTGCCACCCGGCGCCGTGCTGAGCGGCCTGGCCCGGCCTGTGTTCAACCCCGGAACGGTGGTCGCCTGCCAGGATGCCCGGCCGGATACCCTGGATGCGCTGCTGCGCAGGGAGGTGGAGACGACCCGCTGACCGCCGTGCCATTCGAAGACCAACAACAACAAGCAACTTCGACTCATCGTGAGGACAACAACAATGATCATCTACGGCGTGGCCCTGCTGGCCATCTGCACCCTTGCCGGCGTCATCCTCGGCGACTTCCTCGGCGTCCTCCTGGGCGTCAAATCCAACGTGGGCGGTGTCGGCATCGCCATGATCCTGCTGATCTTCGCCCGCCTGTACATGCAGCGTAATGGCGGCATGTCCAAGGAGTGCGAGCTGGGCGTCGGTTTCTGGGGCGCCATGTACATCCCCATCGTGGTCGCCATGGCGGCGCAGCAGAATGTGGTCACCGCCCTGCACGGCGGCCCGGTAGCGCTGATCGCGGCGGTCGGCGCGGTATTGCTGTGCGGCGCGACCATCGCGCTGATCAGCCGTACCCACCGCGGGGAACCGCTGGAAAAGGAAGTCAATGAGGCCGACGTGGCCGCAATCGCACCGGCAGGAGGCCGCTGATATGGAAATCATCCTCAAGGCACTGGAACACAATGGCCTGGTCACCGCCTTCGCCGTGGTCGGCGCGGTGATGTGGATCTCGGTGGTGCTGTCGAAACGGCTCACCTTCGGCCGCGTCCACGGCTCGGCCATCGCCATCGTCATCGGCCTGGTGCTGGCCTGGATCGGTGGCAACATCACCGGTGGGCAGAAAGGCCTGGCCGACCTCACGCTGTTCTCCGGCATCGGCCTGATGGGTGGCGCCATGCTGCGGGACTTCGCCATCGTCGCCACGGCGTTCGAGGTGCAGGCCACCGAGGCGCGCCGGGCCGGGATGATCGGCGCGGTGGCACTGCTGCTGGGCACCGTCCTGCCCTTCATCGTCGGTGCGGCCGTGGCCTGGAGCTTCGGCTATCGCGATGCGGTGAGCATGACCACCATCGGCGCCGGAGCGGTGACCTACATCGTCGGCCCGGTGACCGGCGCGGCGCTGGGTGCCAGCTCCGATGTGATGGCGCTGTCCATTGCCACCGGCCTGATCAAGGCGATCCTGGTGATGGTCTTCACGCCGGTCTCGGCACGCCTGCTGGCGCTGGACAACCCGCGTTCGGCGATGGTGTTCGGCGGGCTGGCCGGTACCGTCAGCGGCGTGACTGCAGGGCTGGCAGCCACTGATCGGCGACTGGTGCCTTACGGCGCCCTGACCGCTACGTTCCATACCGGACTGGGCTGCCTGATGGGGCCGTCGATCCTGTACTTCTGCGTGCGCGGCCTGGTTGGCTGACGCTGCCGTTCGCGGTTACCCGACGCCCCGGTCATGCACCGGGGCGTCGTCGTTTCAGGCTTCGCGCTGGCGACTGTACATCCGACACTCGGCAACCAGCGCAAGCAGATTGGGGTCCCGCTCGCGGGTCTTCAGGAATACCACGCCGATATGCTGCTGCAGCCGATAACGCGACTGCAGCGGAATCAACCTGACGCGGTTTTCATAGACCGCCGAAATACGCCCCGGCAGCAACGCATAACCGACCCCCGAACTGACCATGCTCAAGAGGGTGAAGATATCGTTGACCTGCATCGCCACGTTGGGCTTGAACCCCGCCTGCTCAAACACCCGCACACCATCGCGGTGGGTGGCGAAGCCCTGGGTCAGGGTGATGAAGGTCGAGCCGGCGAGATCGGCGAGGTCGACTTCCGCTTCCAGGGCGAAGGGCGAGTCGGTGGGCACGGCGAGGAAGATATCGTCGGAGAACAGCGGCAACTGCTCGCAGGCCGGATCGCTGGTGCTTTCGTCCAGCGACACCAGGATCGCGTCCAGCTCGAAATTCTTCAGGCGGTACAGCAGGTCGACGTTGGAGCCCAGGGTAAGGTCGATGTTCAGCTCGCTGCGGCGCAGCTTGAGGCCCATGACCAGTTGCGGCACGGTCTTCACCGTCAGCGAATACAGGGCACCGAGCTTGAAACGCTCGGAAGAGAAACCCGCCGCCTCGCGGGTCAGGCGCACCATCTCGCTGGTGTCCTGGATCAGCTTGCGGGCCTTGTCCTCCAGCACGTAGGCACTTTCCAGCGGAGTCAGCTTGCGCCCCTCATGCTTGAACAAGGGGCAGCGCAAGGCGTTTTCCAGCGAGTGGATGGCGCGATGGACACTGACGCTGCTGGTCTCCAGCTGGGCGGCGGCACGGGCGAGGTTTCCGCTGTGCATGAAGGCGAGGAAGATTTCCAGCTTCTTCAGGGTCAGCTCTTCGTCGATCTGCATCTGCGGCTCCGGCTGCGACGGGGTACGACAGCCCCGAACGGTCGCCCCGGAGCATATAGGAATGACCCGGGCCGGAGCTATCCGCGCCTCAGCGATCCCCTTCATGAATCGACGAAGGATGCCGGCAAAGGCCGTCGATCTCGATGTCCATGTAGGGGAACAGCGGCAATTGCATCAGGGTGTCGTGCAGGGCCTCGACGCTGGGCAGGTCGAACACGCTGTAGTTGGCGTAGTGCCCGGCAATGCGCCACAGGTGGCGCCAACTGCCCTCGCGCTGCAGGCGCTGGGCCAGTTCCTTCTCGTCGGCCTTCAATTGCGCGGCCTTGGCCGGGTCCATGTCGACCGGCAGCTTCACGGTCATCTTCACGTGGAACAGCATCTCGTTTCTCCTTCGTTCAGCGGCGGGCGAAGCGCGCAAGCTGCGCTTCGTCCAGGGTCAGGCCCAGGCCGGGAGTGGCCGGGACGTGCAGGTGGAAGTCGCGGTACACCGGGGCTTGGTGAACGATTTCCTCGGTCAGCAGCAGCGGCCCGAACAGCTCGGTGCCCCAGGTCAGCTGGCGCAGGGTGAGGAAGGCATGGGCCGAGGCCAGGGTGCCCACCGCGCCTTCGAGCATGGTCCCGCCATACAAGGCGATGCCCGCCGCCTCGGCGATCTGCGCGGTGCGCAGCACGGCACGGGGGCCGCCGTTCTTGGCGATCTTCAGGGCGAAGATGCTCGCTGCGCCGTCGGCGGCGAGGCTGAAGGCGTCCTCCACGCTTTCGATGGATTCGTCGGCCATGATCGGTGCGGGACTGCGCTGGTTAAGGCGTACCTGGCCACTGCGGTTGACCCGCGAGATCGGCTGCTCGATCAGGTCGATGCCGTTGTCGCCCAGCACCTGGCAGGCGCGGATGGCCTGGGATTCGTCCCAGTACTGATTGACGTCGACCCGCACGCTGGCCTGGTCGCCCAGTTCGCGCTTGATCGCCACCACGTGCTTGAGGTCCTGCTCCACCGGGTTGGCGCCAATCTTCAGCTTGAACACCCGATGCCGGCGGATTTCCAGCATGTGCCAGGCTTCGGCGATGTCCCGGGCGGTGTCGCCGCTGGCCAGGGTCCAGGCCACTTCCAGGCTGTCGCGCACACGCCCGCCCAGCAGTTCGCTGACCGGCAGGCCCAGGCGCTTGCCCTGGGCATCCAGCAGCGCGCTCTCGATGCCGGACTTGGCGAAGGTGTTGCCCTTGGCCAGCTTGTCCAGCTTGAGCATGGCGGCGTTGATGTTGTCTGCCGCCAGACCGACCAGGGCCGGAGCCAGGTGCGCATCGATATTGGCCTTGATCCCTTCAGGGCTCTCGTAGCCGTAGGCCAGGCCGCCGATGGTGGTCGCCTCGCCAATGCCTTCCACGCCATCGCTGCAGCGCAGGCGAATGATCACCAGGGTCTGCTGCTGCATGGTGTGCATCGCCAGCTTGTGCGGGCGGATGGTGGGCAGGTCGACGATGATCGCCTGCACCTGTTCGATCACTGCATTGCTCATTTGCCTGGAGACCTCATGGTGGCGACGCCCTGCGTGGCCACATGGATTGAACGGTGGGTAAAGGATTGCCTGTTGGCGCCACTCGATCCAATATCGATTACCTCTGCCACCATACCCAGGAAGTCTGATGGAGCTTCGTCACCTGCGTTACTTCAAGGCGCTCGCCGAGACCCTGAACTTCACCCGCGCTGCCGAGCGCCTGCACATGGCCCAGCCGCCGCTGAGCCGGCAGATCAGCCAGCTGGAAGAAGAATTGGGCACCTTGCTGGTGGAACGCGGTCGTCCCCTGCGCCTGACCGAGGCCGGGCGCTTCTTCTATGAACAGACCGGCACCCTGCTCCAGCAACTGGAACAGATCGGCGCCGCGACCCGGCGCATCGGCCAGGGCCAGCGCCACTGGCTGGGGATCGGCTTCGCCCCCTCGACGTTGTACGGGCTGCTGCCGGAACTGACCCGGTCGCTGCGCAGCGACCCCGACCTGCAACTGGACCTGGTCGAGATGACCACGGTGCAGCAGGTCGATGCGCTCAAGACCGGGCGTATCGATATCGGCTTCGGGCGCATTCGCATCGACGATCCCGCCATCGAGCAGCAGGTGCTGTACGAGGACCCTCTGGTGGCAGTGCTGCCCCGTGGCCATGCCCTGTGCGGGACCACGCCGACGCTGGCGCAACTGGCCCGCGAGCCCTTCGTGCTCTACCCCGCCACGCCGCGGCCCAGCTATGCCGACCATATCCTCGCCCTGTTCGCCCACCATGGCCTGAGCGTGCAGATCGGACAGTGGAGCAACGAACTGCAGACCGCGCTGGGGCTGGTGGCCGCGGGCCTGGGGGTGACACTGGCGCCGGCCTCGGTCCGCCAGCAGCATCGGGCAGACCTGGAATACACCGGCGTGCAGGACCGCGATGCCGTGAGCCCGATCATCCTGAGCCGGCGCAAGGACGAGGCGGCGCCGGTGCTGCAGCGTTGCCTGGAGCTGATCGAGCAGTTGCTGGCCGCACGCTGAGTACTCCCGCAAGACCTCTCGCGACGACCCACATACAGATTGGTCTGTTCCTTGCTGAGAAACAGGCAAGCCGACGGTGATCGGCACCAAGGATCACACTGCCGCCCAGGCATTATCCGGACACTGCAGCGACCATCCGGTTACTGCAAGGCACCGGGTCCGAAAGCGTGCAGCCGTGGTTGCCTGTGTAACGAGAGGTGACAATGATCTCCAACGAAGCAAGCCTTGCGAGCGGTGAGTGCTTCAGTGAATTGCAGCTGTTCACTGAAGAGAACCAGTTGTTCCTGCACTACGACCTGGACAGCGTGCGCACCAGTGTCGGACGCATCTTCAAGCCTCACGAGCTGTCTGCGGTGCGGACCCGCGAGACGGTCGGCGCCTGCATGCACCATGTCACCCGCGGCGGCCTGGCCCTGAGCCGCCTGGAGTACGCCACGGAGGTGGATATCGACCCCGGGCGCCTGGAAGACTTCTACCTGATCCAGATCCCCATCCAGGGTGGCGCGCTGATCCATTGCGAGGGGATGGAATTCGAGTCGTCGCCACAGGTCGCCTCGCTGCTCTCGCCGACCCTGCCGGCGCGGATGCGCTGGCAAGGACATTCGCCGCAGCTGACCCTGCGCATCGAACAGGCAGACATGGCCTACCACTGCCGCCAGCACATTCCCCAGGCCAGCCAGCGCCTGCCGCAATTCGACCCGCGCCTGGACTTCTCCCGGCCGGGGGCGGCGTATTTCCTGCAACTGCTCAATACCCTGGCCAGCGCCCTCGGCAGCCCCGAGCATCCGCTGCACCAGCCGCTGGTGCTCAAGCAGTTCGAATCGGCGCTGCTCAATTCCCTGCTCTACGGCCAGGCCCACAGCGCCCTGGACAACCTGGAGCGTGCGGCGGAAAAGAACATCTCGCCCTATTTCATCAAGCGCACCGAGGCCTATATCCGCGAGCACCTGCATGAGCCGCTGAGCGTCGAGTCGCTGGCCGAGCAGGCCGGGGTCAGCGTACGCACCCTGTTCGCCGGGTTCCGCAGCTTCCGCAACACCAGCCCGATGGCCTATATGCGCGAACTGCGCCTGGAGCAGGTGCACGAAGAACTGACCCGCAACGAGCAGGCGTCGGTGACGGATGTGGCGTTCAAATGGGGCTTCGCCCACCTGGGGCGGTTCGCCCAGGAGTACAAGCGGCGGTATGGGGAACTGCCTTCGGCTACGCGGCGGTTTCGGGTGTCATAAATCGTAAAGCTGGACGCGGACCCTGTGGGAGCTGGCTTGCCAGCGATTACGATGGTGGGCTCACTACCGCTATCGCTGGCAAGCCAGCTCCCACAGGGTCCGCGCTCACCGCAAACGCGCGAGTGTGCCCGACGGCGACTCGCCAAACGCCTTGCGGTAATCACTGGCAAACCGCCCCAGGTGCCCGAACCCCCACTCCAGCGCCACGCTGGAGACACTCGCCGCCGCCCCTGCGCTCAACAACGCACTGCGTACCGCCGTCAGCCGGTAATGCTTGAGATAGGCCATCGGCGTCAGTCCATGGTGACGACGAAAAGCCTCATACAGCTTCTCCCGGGAAACACCGGCCACCTGCTCCAGGTCGTTCAGCCGCAGCGCCTCCCGCGCATGCTCCTGGAGAAACTGCCGGGCCCGCACCAGGTACTGCGGGACCCGTTCCTGCCCGCCTTGCTCCAGCTCATCGGAGTGATTGTTCGGCTGCGCCAGCAACAGCGCGCGGATCAGCAGGCACTCCATGTCCCGCGCCAGCCGCGGCTGCGCATACAGCGCACCCAGCTGCGGCCAGTTATCAAGCAGATGGCGAACACTCAACCACCAGGCCGCCACCTGCTCGCAGCCGATGTCCATTTGCGCGCGAAAGCGGATCGGTTCACGCAAGGGCCGCTGCAGCATGTCCTCGGCCACCTCTTCCAGGGCCCGGCGGCTCACCACCACCTGGAGCTTTTCGCAGTCGCCGCCCAGTTCCAGCGAGTGCGCTTCCAGCGGTGACACCACCAGCCCGCAGGCTGCGTCGGAACGCACCTGGGCGCGACCGCTGCGCAAGCGCTGCCGCCCGCGAAGCGGCAGGCTGATGCTGTAGGCATCGAGGGAGCGGATATCGATGTTCACCGCGGTGCCATAGGCGATGCGCCCCAGCACCGTGCCCAGTGCCGGCAGGCGCGTGCCCAGGTGACTGAAGCTCAGTTGCTCGGGATGCCGCGAACGCAGTTGGTGGGGTCCGCAGATATCACTCATCCACTGCTGCGCCTGGATCAGTTCGGCGCAATGGTTATGCAGGGTAGCGGCGGCACGGTGCATGGGCATCTCCTGGCGATGGTGAGCATGCACGATTCTCCGCGCGCGCGAGCCCTCGCCACTATCCGTTTTCTGCAGCTATTTGCCCGTCTTCCATCCGCCCGCTGCAAGGGCGCAAGAAATGGCTGGTCAATGCCCACAAAGCGGCTAGAGCGACCTCGCCGCCGGCGCTTCAATCCGGCACAGAACGCCAACAACGAGGACACGCCCGATGAGCGCCCGCAACCTGAGCCAATGGCAAGACTACGTCCGGGGCTGCCTGGACTTTCGCCCCGTCGAAGGGGTCTATCGCGTCGCCCGCGACATCTTCACCGAGCCCGAGCTGTTCGACCTGGAGATGGAGCTGATCTTCGAGAAGCAGTGGATCTACGCCTGCCATGAGAGCGAAATCAGCCAGCCCAACGACTTCCTCACCCTGCGCGCCGGGCGCCAGCCGATGATCATCACCCGCGACGGCAACGGCGAACTGCACGCCCTGATCAACGCCTGCCAGCACCGCGGCGCGACCCTGACCCGCCAGGGCTCCGGCAACCAGTCGACCTTCACCTGCCCGTTCCATGCCTGGTGCTACAAGAGCGACGGCCGCCTGGTCAAGGTCAAGGCACCGGGGGAATACCCCGAAGGCTTCGACAAGGCCACCCGCGGCCTGCGCAAGGCGCGGATCCAGAGCTACAAGGGCTTCGTCTTCATCAGCCTGGACACCCAGGCCAGCGACTCGCTGGAAGATTTCCTGGGCGATGCGCGGATCTTCTTCGACATGATGGTCGCCCAGTCCCCCACCGGCGAACTCGAGGTGCTGCCGGGCAAGTCCACCTACACCTACGACGGCAACTGGAAGCTGCAGAACGAGAACGGCCTGGACGGTTATCACGTCAGCACCGTGCACTACAACTACGTGTCCACGGTGCAGCACCGCCAGCAGGTCAATGCCGAGAAAGGCCAGGGCGACAGCACCCTGGACTACAGCAAGCTGGGAGCCGGCGACGCCGAGACCGACGACGGCTGGTTCAGCTTCCACAACGGCCACAGCGTGCTGTTCAGCGACATGCCCAACCCGGCCGTGCGCCCCGGCTACGCCAGCGTCATGCCCCGGCTGGTCAGCGAATACGGGCAGGTCCGCGCCGAGTGGATGATGCACCGCCTGCGCAACCTGAACATCTACCCGAGTCTGTTCTTCATGGACCAGATCAGCTCGCAGTTGCGCATCGTGCGTCCGGTGGCCTGGAACAAGACCGAAGTCACCAGCCAGTGCATCGGGGTCAAAGGCGAGTCCGCCGCTGACCGGCGCAATCGCATTCGCCAGTTCGAGGATTTCTTCAATGTCTCGGGCATGGGCACGCCGGACGATCTGGTGGAGTTCCGCGAACAGCAACGCGGTTTCCAGGCGCGCCTGGAGCGCTGGAGCGACATCTCCCGTGGCCATCACCGCTGGACCGAGGGCGCCACGCCCAACAGCGAGGCACTGGGCATCCAGCCGGTACTGACCGGCCGCGAGTTCACCCACGAAGGCCTCTACGTCAACCAGCACGGCACCTGGCAGCGCCTGCTGCTCGAAGGCCTGGCCCACCGCGCCCTGCAACCGAAGGAGATCCAGGCATGAACCTTTCCCTGCACTACGCCATCGAGCAGTTCCTGCTGCGCAAGGCCGAGCTGTGCGACGCCCAGGACTGGGACGCCTACCTGGAGCTGTTCGACCCCGACAGCCTGTTCCACCTGCCGCAGTGGGAAAGCGAGCACCGCTATGTCGAAGACCCCGACCAAGGCCTGTCCTACATCTACTACCAGGACCGTTCCGGCCTGGAAGACCGGGTGTTCCGCCTGCGCACCGGCAAGTCGGCGGCGTCCACGCCGCACCCGCGCACCCTGCACCAGATCGGCAACCTGCGGGTGCGCGAACTGGACGACGGGCAGCTCGAGGCCAAGGTGGCCTGGCACACCCTGTACGCCCGCCAGGGTCGCCAGGGCAGCTTCTTCGGCCATTGCACCTATCACCTGCGCCAGCACGGCGAGGACTTCCGCATCCGCCGCAAGCACGTGCTGCTGCTCAACGACACCATCGACTCCGTGCTGGACTTCTATCACCTCTGAGGGCTGCCGCCATGTCCCATAACGTTGCCCTCAGCTTTGCCGACGGCAAGACCTTCTTCATCGCCGTCAAGCCCGGCGAGCTGCTGCTCGACGCCGCCCTGCGCCAGGGCATCAGCCTGCCGCTGGATTGCCGTGAAGGCGTCTGCGGCACCTGTCAGGGCCGCTGCGAGTCCGGGCGCTACGAGCAGGAGTACGTCGACGACGAAGCCCTCAGCGCCCGCGATCTGGCCGAACGCAGGATGCTCGCCTGCCAGACCCGCGTGCAGTCCGACGCCACCTTCTACTTCGACCATGACTCCAGCCGCTGCCATGCCGGCGAGCCTCTGCTGCTGCAAAGCACCGTGGTGCGGGTGGAACAGGTGTCGGCGAGCACTGCCATCCTTCATCTGGACGCCAGCGCCCAGGCCGACACCTTGCAGTTCCTGCCAGGCCAGTACGCCCGCCTGCAGGTGCCGGGCACCGACCAATGGCGCGCCTACTCCTTCGCCAACCGGCCGGCGGCCGGCAACCAGTTGCAGTTCCTGATCCGCCTGCTGCCGGACGGGGTCATGAGCAACTTCCTGCGCGAGCACTGCGCGCCGGGCATGACCATGCAACTGGAGGCGCCGCTGGGCAGCTTCTACCTGCGCCAGGTCGAGCGGCCGCTGGTGATGGTGGCCGGCGGCACCGGGCTCTCGGCCTTCCTCGGCATGCTCGACGAGATCGCCGAGCGCGGCGACTGCGCCTGGCCGATCCAGCTGTTCTACGGGGTCAACCAGGAAGCCGACCTGTGCGAGACCCAGCGCCTGGAAGGCCTGCGCCAGCGTATTCCGGGCTTCGAATTCACCCCGGTGGTGAGCCAGCCAGGGGCGGACTGGAAAGGCCGTCGCGGCTACATCCACGAGCACTTCGATGCCACGCGCCTGGCCGCCACGCCGTTCGACATGTACCTGTGCGGCCCGCCGCCGATGGTCGAGGCGGTGAAGGGCTGGGTGGCCGAGCAGGCCCCCGCCGGCGTGCAGATCTACGCGGAAAAATTCCTGCAAAGCGCAACGACCCGAGCTTGACCGAACCATCACAACAAGAGAGGCAAACATCATGACCGTAGCCATTTCCCAGACCGCCGACGTGCAAGCCTTCTTCGAAGAAGCCGCCGGCTACCGCAACGACAACGGCAATCCACGGATGAAACGCATCGTCCTGCGGGTGCTGCAGGACGCCGCACGGTTGATCGAGGACCTGCAGATCAGCGATGACGAATTCTGGACTGCCGTGGACTACCTCAACCGCCTCGGCGGGAAGAACGAAGCCGGGTTGCTGGTGGCCGGGCTGGGCCTGGAGCACTTCCTCGACCTGCTCGCCGATGCCCGGGATGCGCAAGTCGGCAAGGTCGGCGGCACGCCGCGGACCATCGAAGGACCGCTGTATGTCGCCGGTGCGCCGATTGCCCAGGGCGAAGTGCGCATGGACGACGGCAGCGAGGACGGCCAGGCCACAGTGATGTACCTCGACGGTCGGGTGCTGGACCTGAACGGCGCGCCGGTCGCCGGTGCCATCGTCGACCTCTGGCATGCCAACACCCAAGGCAACTACTCGTACTTCGACCAGAGCCAGTCCGACTACAACCTGCGCCGGCGCATCGTCACCGATGCCGAGGGCCGTTATCGCGCGCGCAGCATCGTCCCCAGCGGCTACGGCTGCAACCCGCAGGGACCGACCCAGGAATGCCTGGACCAACTGGGCCGTCACGGCCAGCGGCCGGCGCATATCCACTTCTTCATCTCGGCCCCGGGCTACCGGCACCTGACGACCCAGATCAACCTGTCCGGCGACCAGTACCTGTGGGATGACTTCGCCTACGCCACCCGGGACGGGCTGGTGGGCGACGTGGCCTTCAGCGAGGACGGGCGCAGCGCACGAATGACCTTTGATTTCGCCCTGCAAGGGGCGGCCAGTGCCGATGACCAGGAACGCAGCCAGCGGCCTCGGGCGTTGCAGGGGCAAGGGGCCTGAGAATCTCGTGCCAGCAGGCTTGGTCTGACTGTGCAGGAGCTGGCTCGTCACACGACAAGCCAGCTCCGGTTCTGCGCAAGGCTCTCAACGATCAAAATACCGCGCCAGACTCAAAAGCCCCTCCGACTGCCGCATCAACTCCCCGCCAACCCCCTCCGCCACCCTCGCCTGCTGCGCGCTGCGCCCGATGGCATCGACATTTCCCTGCAGTTGCTCATCCAGCAATTGCACTACCTGTTCCTGCTCATGCATCGCAACAGCGATCTGCTGGCCAAGCCTGTCCACGCCTTGCAGCCGCTCGGCCACCGAGGTCAGCGCCGCATCGACACCCTGCACCTGCTGGGCACTGGCCTGCGCCAGCTGCTCGCAACGCTGCGCGACTTCGCGGTTGCGTCCGTTGGCCTGCTCCAGGCGGTCCAGAAGAGGACGGATGCGCGCCGTGGCCTCCTGGGTCCGGGACGCCAGCTGCCGCACCTCATCGGCCACCACGCTGAATCCACGCCCCGCCTCACCGGCCCGGGCCGCTTCGATGGCGGCATTCAGCGCCAGCAGGTTGGTCTGGCTGGCAATGGCATCGATCAGGCTGGTGAAGCCGGCGATGGCCTCCACTTCCTCGGCCACTTCCCGGGCAGCACGGGCACTGGAGCCGATCGCCTGTTCCAGCGAGCCCAGCGCCTCCCGAGCCTGCCGCGCATGCTGCTGCCCATTGCGGGCCAGGCCGCTGGCGTCGCCGGTAGACTGGCTGGCCACCTGAACATTGCCCGTCACTTCCTGGATGGTTGCGGCCAGTTCGTGCAGGGCCGTGGCCACCTGCTGGTTAGCCTCGCGCTGACGATCCAGCTGCAACGCCTCCTCGCGGATCATCCCGGCCATGTCCCGGGCCTGCCCGCCCAGCCCTTCTCCTGCGCTGCTGATCCGCAGCAGGGCAGCCTGCAAGCGTCGCTCTTCGCTGCGCAGGCTCCAGGCCACCCGTACCAGTCCCGTCTCGCCGCCCAGGAAACCGGCCAGCCAGGGATCGCCGCAAACCTTGCCGTGTCCGTCCAGCAAAGCCGCAATCCGTCGACGCAGCAGCACCTGGGGCAGCAGGCCCGAAATACCCGCCCGCAACCAGCGCCACCAGGACGCCCCGCCGGGCGCACCGTGCCGGACGATACGCCGATATCCACGACGCACCTGCTCGATGCGCCCTGGCTCCAGGGCAATGAACACCGCGCCATAGCCGCTGATCCCTGCAGATCCGTGCACCGGCTTGATATAAAGCTCCAGCCACAACTCGCCGCCATCACCCCGTCGGTGGCACAACGGTCCCAGCCACGGCCGGCCGCTGGCCAGGGTCTGCTGCAGGTGTTCGGCCAGGCGACGTGGCACCGTGGCGTGCAGCAGGTCGTCAAGCGGCCGCTGATGCAGGGCCGCAGCATCGAGCCCGTGGGCCCGACAGAAGTCGTCGGTGAAATACACCAGCCGCCCCTGCAGGTCGGTGCGGCAGATCAGTGCTTCGAAATCCATGGCAAACCCTCAAAAAAAAAGCCTGCCGCTAACGGCAGGCCAAACGCTGATGCAGGCTGACGATCAAGGCCCGATCAGAAGTGGTGGATGTACCGCACCTGCAACCGCGAACCGTCAGGACGGTTTTCCACGTCCTGCTCGAAATAGGCGTTGAACACCAGGTGGTCGTCCTTGGAGAAGCTGTACATTGCCCCTGGCCCGATGGCCCAGACCTTCTCCCGGCGTCCGGACACTTCGTGACCGTCCACCCGGGTGTCGCTGATCTGCTTGAGCCAGTAGCCGTTGATGCCCAGGCGCAGTTGCGGGGTGAGCGCATACTCGGTGGCGAAGTTGGCGTGCAGGGCCTGGCCGGCCTGGATGTCGCCGGCATCGCCAAAGCCGTAGCCGGGGTCGTGGTTCTTGAAGTTGTACAGGTAGTGGGCGCGCACCGACGCGGTCCAGTCCGGAGTGAACCAGTAGGTCGCCGCCCAGTAGGGGTTGAACGACACGGCATTGTTGCCGGGGTTGATGTCCTTCTTGTCGCTGTACTCGCCGGTGGGCAGGTTGACCTGCAGCTCGATGCGGTGCACGAAGCGCGGGCCGTCCTTGCCCATGATCGGGTCGAACTGGATGAACGGGCCGATCAACCAGTCGCCTACCCCGCCCTGGTCCTTCAGCGCCGCATTGTTCAGGCCGTCGTCGACCTTCATCCTGGTGACGATGGGCAACACGGTGTTGAGACCGAGGCTGGCGTTGCCCAGGCGCAGGTCCGAGAGGTAGCTGACCTGGGTCACCGCGACCTGGTAATCCAGGCGGGTCTTCGGCAGACCGAGCTTGTCGCCGTTGCCGTCCACCAGGCGGTTGGCGCTGTAGTTCTGGAAATACTGCTGCAGGTACCAGCCCGGTCCCGCCGGCAAGCCGCCGTCGAGGAAGCTGGTGAGCCCGAGGTTGACCACCGGAAGGTCGTAGGCCTGGGCGCTGCCGGCGGCAAGCGCGAGAACGCAGGCCAGATGACACGGATTTTTCATGCAAGGCTCCTCATTGCTTTTGTTGTAGAGGGCAGGAGACTCAACGGCCGAGTTCAGGGTGCGCGACCGCAACCCGGTACTGCCCGGCGTGGAAGACCAGCGGTTCTCCGCCGCTGTGTCGGTAGTGCTCGATTTCTCCGAGGAAGATCAGGTGATCGCCACCCTCGTACTGGGTCAGGTTGCGGCACACCAGGGTGGCGATGGCACCGTCCAGCAGCGGTACCCCCGCAGTGGCCTCGACATGCTCGATGCCGGCGAACTTGTCCGCCGCCGGCCGCGCGAAGTGTCCGGACAGGCCGTGCTGGTCACTGCCCAGCACGTTGATGGCGAAGTGGCTGGCGGCGAGGAAATCACTCACGCTCGGCGCCGTGCGCGCCAGACTCCAGAGCACCAATGGCGGGTCAAGGGACACCGAGGAAAACGAGTTGGCGGTCATGCCGACCTTGCGCCCATCGGCGCCGCGGGTGGTGATCACCGTGACCCCGGTGGCGAACTGCCCGAGCAGGTTGCGCAAGGCGCGGGGCTCGCTGCCGTCGGCGGCGACCAGGTCGAGGGGCAACTGCAATGCGTTCATGGTCATCACTCCTCAGGCCGCAGCGCGCGACAGCTTGGCAACGAAGGCCTGGCAGGCCTGGGCATCGAACCACCAGGGGGCGAAGCGCCGCGGGTCGTCGAAGTTGTTGGCGATGACCGAGGCCAGCGCCTGGGATTGCCCGGCGGCACCGAGCAGTTGCAGCAGGTGCTCGGGAGGCGGCAGCAGCATGCTGTTGGTCCAGCCCACCACGTGTTGCGCGTAGTCCCAGTAACGCTCGAAGGTCTGCTCCATCCACTGCTCGGTGAAGGGTTGCTCGCCCTGGGCGAGGATGGCGTCGAGGTAGACCTTGCTGCACTTGGCGGCGTTGTTGGAGCCCTGGCCGGTGATCGGGTCGTTGACCACCAGGGCGTCGGCCATGCCGAATACCGGCAGTCCGGACGGCAGCTCCAGCACGGGCTTGCGCACCATCGGGGTGAAGCGCCCGGCGAGGACGCCACCGGCATCGGAGAGCTCGACATTACGGCAGCGCTCGGCTTCCCACGGTACGTAGCGACGGACGATTTCCAGGCTGCGTTGCAGGTGCTGCTCAGGGGTCTGCACGTCCTGCCAGCAGTCCATCGGGCCGCCGGGCACGCCTTCGAACACCATGATTTCGCAGGGCCCGCTCAGGGTCAGGGCGGGGAACACGAAGTACTCGCCGACACCCGGGATCAGGTTGAAGGCCACCCGCGAGTAGGGTGACATCGGCGTCATGCCCTTCACGTAGGTCAAGGCCAGGGCACGCTGCGGCGCGTCGAAACGGGTGCGCTCAGGGTCACGGGGGAAACGGTTGACGATCTCACCCTTGCCTGCGGCCAGCAGCACCAGGTCGTGGCTGGCGGCCAGACGCTCCAGTTCCGGGATGCCGACGTCCTCGATGGTCAGCTCGCCGCCACGCCGGACGAATTCGTCCATCCACGCCGGCATTTTCAGGCGCTGGTCCACGGCCTGGGCGTAGCGTTCCAGGCGCGCGCTCCAGTCGATCAGTTTGCGTCCGGGCTGCTGCGGGTCCGGCACGCTCAGGCCAATGCCCTCGACCGCCGGGCACTGCTCTTCCCAGAAGTTCAGGCCCAGGTCCCGTTCGGTCTGCAAGGCAGTGTTGAACATGCACTGGCTGGACATGACCTTGCCGGTGCGGATCTGCTCGGCGCTGCGGTTGGTGCTGATGCTGACCTGGTAGCCGTGGGCGAGCAGGCCCAGGCCCAGTTGCAGGCCGGCTTGGCCGGCCCCGACGATGGCGATGCGACGCATGGAGTGTCTCCTGTTGTTCGAATGTCTTGAGAGAAAAAGCGGCCTATTCGGCCAGGCGTGGAATGGCCGGCAGGTTGCGTTCCGGACCCATCACCGAGTAGCCGCCATCCACCGCATAGTCCGCGCCGGTGACGAAGCTGGCCGCCGGCGAGCAGAGGAAGGCCACCACCTGGGCCACTTCGGCTGGATCACCCAGGCGTCCGAGCAGGTGATAGTCGGCGGCCACCCGGTCGGCCTTGGCGCGGTCGCCGCCACTGACCTCGGCGATCACCCGCGACCAGGTCCAGCCCGGTGATACCGAATTGACCCGGATGCCGTCGGCGGCCAGGTCCATGGCCATGCAGCGGGTGAGCTGGGCCATGGCGGCCTTGGACACCGGATAGAGCCAACGCCCGGTCTGGGCGCAGCCGGCGGAAATCGAGGTGAAATTGACCACCGCCCCGCCGCTGGCCTTGAGGTCGGCGTGCACCGCACGCACCAGTTGCACCGCCGAGACCAGGTTGATGTCGAGGGCGCGCAGCCATTCGCTGCGGCCGGAAGCGATGCCCTGGTCGAGGTAACTGCAGGCGAGGTTGATCACAATGTCGATCCGTCCCCAGCGCTGGCGGACCTGGCCCAACGCATCACTGACGGCGGCATCGTCTGTCAGGTCCACAGGCACGAAGAGACCGGCGTCGGCAAAGCCCGTCGCCACCTCGGCGCCCCTGGGGTCGATATCCAGCAGCGCCACCCGCGCACCGGCGGCGACCAGCGCTGCGGCGACCGCCGCGCCGATCAGGGTCGCGCCGCCACTGATCAGCGCCACTTTATCCAGCAGGTTCATGGACATGGCTCAACCCTCGATCGGTAGGTCAGCGCTGGTGACCCAGCCGGGCATCAGCGTGTTGGAGGGCAGGCTTTCATCGAGCAGCTTGTGTGCGGTGACCGCGCCGGCCACCGGCAAGCCGACGGGATCGAGCAGGCCGATCTGCACCAGCACGCTGGCCTGGTCCCAGTAGATATGCTCGTGGTAGAGCTTCGGTCCGCGGAACTTGACCACGCCGAGCATGGGGATCTCGACGAAGCGCCCGGTGGGCGCCACGCCCGGCAGCAGCCAGTCGATCTCGCGGTCGTGGGTGAAGCTCATGATGAACTCGTCGACGATCTGCGACGCGCCGACGGTGCGCGAGATCGGTGTCAGGCTCATGTCCTTCGGGTTGCCATGGACGAAGTGGTAGCGGTAGAAGCGCGCCAGTTCGCGGTAGCCGACGCCACCGGTCATGGTAGGGATATGGTTGACGTAGGGCTGGGGCACCATGGTCGCCATGGTGGCAGGCACGTCACGGGTATCGAACTCGTGGCGGATATGCTCTTCCCACAGCGCCGACAGGTTGTAGTCCGGGCCGATGGTGCGACGCAGCGCGGCGATGCTGCGCTCGTGGGCGAGCAGTGCCGAGGGCTTGTGGTAGTGATCGCCGGCGGGACGGGCGAAGGCGTGGTCGACGTTGGGGTAGACGTAGGCTTCGGTGCCCGGCCTCTGCTGCAGGGCGGCGATGATCGACTCGCGAGCATCGGCCTGGCAGAAGTGATCCAGCTCGGCGAAGTGCAGGACCAGGCGACCGGACAGCCCCTCCAGCTCATGCAGCGCCTGTTCGATGCCCACCCCGTAGTAACCGACGGCGCAGGCCACTTCCGGCAAGCGGCAGGCCGCGAGGTAGGCAAGCTTGCCACCCAGGCAATAGCCCACTACACCGAGGCCGTCGGCGCTGCAGGCGTCCAGCCCGCGCAGATGACGCAGGCTGGCGGCGATGTCACGGATCCCGTGAGTTTCGTCGAAAGCCTGGTACAGCGCGAAGGCGCGCTGGAAATCGGCTTCGTTGTAACCCAGGTCGACCCCGGTTTCCTGGCGCCAGTACAGGTCCGGCACCAGCACCGTGTAGCCTTCCTCGGCGAGCCGGTCGGCCACCTCGCGCATGGCCGCATTGACCCCGAAGATCTCCTGGCAGAGCACCACGCCCGGGCCACGGCCATCGATGGACGTGGCCAGATAGGCCTGGAACTGTTCGCCGGACTCCGCACGGACGTAGACGTAATGCCCTTTCATGTCGATCTCTCCAGTCGTTGACGTTGGAGACATCTTCGGGCGATTGGCGGAATGGGGCTGTCCGTTGGGTGCGTGAAAAGTCCGTTGGGTGCGAAAAGTTTGGTTCTTTGGGGAGTGCACGTCTTTTCAGCCTGACGGGAGTCCGCATCAAGGCTTCCCAAGTGCTCGCCTCGGGCCTTGCAGCGCCCTTCAGATCGAGCGCCGCCCGCGCGGCGCATCGCTGGCAAGCCAGCTTGTATCTTTAGTCCGGGATTAAAGCCGTGTGGTGCTGGTGCTGGATATCGTGTGTTGATCCATGTGCCCGGACGACCCTGTAGTCGCTATCCGGACCACGGCAATCCGCGCCCGTGATCTTTCCTGCGGGAGATGCATCAAGCAGACAAATGAGCTTCCATGCTGCCCCTGCTCGATGACATCATTGAGCCACACCCCTGCTGACAGGAGATTTCCGTGTCCGTCGCCCTGATGGAAATCTATGACCACTTTCGCAACACCGACACGGCAAGCATCGATGATGACCATTTCTCTCCGGTCGTCACCTTTGCCAACCGGGTACTGGGGGAGCATGTGCTGCTCCAGAAGTTGCGGGTCACCAAATCCGAGTTGGAAGCTTATGACGACGACGACCTGCAGGATAAAACGAACAAGAAGTTCAGGTCGGATCAGCCCCACAGCCTCGACGAGGAAGAGGAAGAAAAGACCGGCACGCCGCTGCTCTTACGCTGGGGGGCACGCAGCTCCAACCAGCAAACCGTGCTCAGTGGCGATGGCTCCTTCGAGCTGGAGCTGACCGAGGTGGTCGTCGAAGGCTCGATCACCCTGGAAAACCAGGAACTGCACGCACGGGTCGAGTTCAGCGAGAACATCTTCGGCATCGTGGTGACCCTGGTCATCACCGGCACTTCGGCGGAGAACTTCTTCCAGCAATGGGCGGGCGAATTCTACCAACCGCAGTTGGAACATATCGCGGTCAGCGAAGCTGTCCTGGTCGCATGCTCGCACAGCAAGCTGCTCAACCACGAACGCATCGTCTTTCCCTTGGAAAAGGGCCTCAGCATCATCCTCAGGGCGAAAACCGGCGACAATATCTGGAAGATCATCGACGGCGTGGACAAGCTGTACCTCTACGGACGCCTGCTGGACGATCAGTTCAACGACGTGCCGCTGAACCTGAAGAGCTATCCGTTCTTCCGCATCCTGCTTGGCCAGAACGTGCGCCTGACCGGCAGCTTTTTCCACATCAGCGTGAAGACACCGGACAACCTGTCCGACGCGCCGATGGAGGATGACGAGGCGTCGAGCGAGTTCCAGGAGGAGCCGGTGCCGTTCGCCCAGCTCAATCTCGCCGGGACCCTCTGGGAGGGTGCGAACTCCGTGTCCTTCTGGAGCGACGTGCCCGCCGACCATGAGGTACTCGCCTTTCGCATGGCGGGATCCGGCGTCCAGTACCCCTGGCAGCTCGACCAGTTGAAACCCTTGCTCGGCAGCAACGCGGCCGTGATGGACGCCTTTGCCCAAGGGATCGACGGCACGGGCTGGAAGTACCGCGTCATCGACATGCAGTACTTCTACGATCTGTCCATGCAGACGCTCTACAGCCTGTCGCTCCAGCTGACCCTGCTCAACCGGGGCGCGGCCATCCTGCCGGCCGGGATAAGAGTCGAACTGCAACAACTGGCGCTGCACTGTAACGTGGGCACACCGGACACCACCCCGGCCGTATCGCTCTGGGCCGAGGGAACAGGCAGCATCGGCGGCGTGTCGCTGCCACTGGATATCGTCTGGGGCAGCGCGATCAGCATGAGCACGGGCAATGACGGACCGCCACCGGAAAGCCTGTTCACTGCCCTGGGTATCGAGGTGCCGCTGCTGGACCAGGAGATGAGCGGGATTGCCAGCTACCGTCTCGATTTCCTGCCCCCCGACGGCGAGCCGCAACTGTCACTGCTACCCAGCTACAAGGCCCCCGAAATGGAAGTGGAGCTGGAGCAGGACGACCAGGAGAGCGACGCCGCCATCGTCCTGGACCGACATGGCGTGGTCAGTTGGCCGACGCCCCCTTTCCCCGCAGATGGCCCATGACAAGGAAGCCAGACCCGTGCCAGACATCAGAGTCATCAGCTGGAACATCAAGGACTTCGCCAACACGCGCTACACCAACAACTGCAACATCATCCAGCGACAGCTCTACGACAACACGACGCAACTGTGCGATCTGTTCGTCATCATCGAACCCAAGATCGGCACCAACAAGGGCACGCTGGGCAAGGTGGTGCAGAGCGGTTCCGGTTTCAAGGCAATGCTCGCCCTGTTCGACTGGCTGTATCTGAAGGACAACAACTGGAAGATGGTGCCGCCACTGATGTCCAGCGGCGACACCCGGGCCGACTGCGTCGCGGTGTACTACGACTCCAGCAAGCTGAAACTGGACGGCCCGGACCTGGACAGGGAATGTGCCGCGCCGCGCCCGGTGGCACCGCCCTGGCAAAACGCACATCCCGGCCAGGTCAGGCACCTCGAGCGCAAGGGCGGCCTCATGGATTTCCAGGGACGCAGGCCTTACCTGGTCAAGTTCCACGATGCCACGGCAGCGCCGCAGACCACCCTTCAGGCCATCACGCTGACGATCCAGCCAGCGGTGCCGGCCGCCGTGGTCGCGGCGTCGTCGCTGACCATCAGTACCGGCGCCACGTTGCCAGTCGCCACCCTGAACGAGCCCTACAGCCTGCCTCTCGCCTGCGAGGGCGCCAGCGGCACGCTGAGCTGGACGCTGAAGGGCGGTTCAACCCTGCCCGCGGGCCTGAACCTGGACGGGACCAGCGGCGTCCTCGACGGTACGCCCACGACGGCTGGCGCGTTCACGGTGGATGTGGAAGCGAAGGACGGCAGTGGCAGCACCTCGAAGAGCCTGGACCTCAAGGTCGGCACGATCGCGATCACCTCACCCCCGGCCCTGCCCCACGCCTCGCAGAACAGCTACTACCTGTTCACGCCACAGGTCGAATGCGTGCATGGCACCATGACCTGGAGCCTGGCCTCGGGCACCTTGCCGCCGGGGCTGGTGCTGGACACCACGAACGGCACCATCAGTGGCGAAGTCGGCAGCACGGCGACCACGCAAAACTTCCAGCTCAGCGTCGATGACGGCAATACCCAGCCGCATACCCTGAATTGCACCCTGACCGTGACCGACGCATTGACCATCACCACCACCGAAGTGCCGCAGGGCAAGGAAAACCAGGCTTACAGCGTGCAACTGAAAGCCGTCGGCGGTTATCTCCCCACCGCCTGGCATACCGCCAGCACACTGCCCTCCGGCATGACCTTGTCCCGCTCAGGCCTTCTCTCCGGTACACCGACGGACCATGGCACCTTTGCCCTGACACTCGAGGCGACCTGCCACCAAGGCTTCTTCCTGGTGGCGATCCATGCACCGCCACAGACGTTCAGCGATAACGAAAAGTACAAGAAGAACGCGCACATCCTGATGGTCAAGACGCTGACCAGGCTGCGTGAAACCACCAGCGAGCGCATGCATACCCGGGTCCTGCTGGTGGGTGACTACAACGTCTGCGACCAGGTTTGCTGCAGCGCCACCGACGACCACGAGGCCTTCACCAGCCTGGCCACGACCTATAACCGCCATACGCCACCGGCACCGCGCAGCAGTCTCGCCGTGTTCGACGGCGGCAAGGCGAGCAACGCATTGAAGGCGAGCTGGACACGCAACGCCTTCGACCATGTATTCAGCAAAGGATTCGCCGCCACCGATATCAACAACCTGAATGTTGTGA
The DNA here is from genome assembly GCF_059379395.1 of Pseudomonas sp. Con_6. Taxonomy (NCBI): domain Bacteria; kingdom Pseudomonadati; phylum Pseudomonadota; class Gammaproteobacteria; order Pseudomonadales; family Pseudomonadaceae; genus Pseudomonas; species Pseudomonas sp. Con_6. The sequence goes on from NZ_CM182011.1 coordinate 4,572,371, forward strand.
ACCTGGTCACCGAGCATGCGCACTACAAGGCCAAGGCCCTGGCCGTGAACACCATCACCCAGGTCGAATGGAACGCCATCTTCCGTGAAGTGCTGTGGCGTACAGGCGTCAGTGATCATTTGCCGGTGAAGTTCACTCTGACCATATGAGCGATTCGCGCTCCCAGTGCAGCTCGAAGTAGTGTTCATCCTGCATCGTGTCGCCGTCCGGTGCAGGTTGCTCGCGGCCTGGCGTCCTTGGAATCACGCTGATGGCGAAGCCGGGCTGTACATTGTCGTCCGGCAAGGCATCGAACCTGAGCATGAAGGTTTCGGGATCGGCGCTGATCCCGTCGAACCTCACGTAGCCCTGGTCATCGGTCCTGCGGGTCAGGCCATTGCCTTCGGGAATCCTCAACGTGCAATCGGACTGGGCAACGGGCTGCCCGTCGTCGTCCATCATCGTCAGTTCGAGCCATACCTGGCCTTGCTGGCAGGGCAATACCGGGCTGAGCTTCCGTCGCCCGTCCCGCGTGGTTTTCGCCGAGCGGTTCATCGCCCGCAGCGAACTCGTGGCGCGCCCGGGTGGCACCTCATCGACCACTCCCGGCTCACTCGCCCAGGCACTCATGCCTTGTTCCTCAATCGCTGCTCGGCGCCGCTGGTAAGCAGGTCGAGCCGGGAGTCCAGCGTCAACCGCCGGTCCTGGAGGACGCGCCGCGCCCACTCACCGTCGGGTTGCCGATGGAAATCATCGCCAAGCGCCAGTTGCAGATTGAAGAAACGCATGAAGTGTTCTTCGCTACCAAGACCCCAGGTACGAGCTTCGTCCATACTCGCCAAGACCCGATCCTGCACCTGCTCGACGGGTGTCCTGGCCAGGCACTGAGGCCAATGAAGGATGGCGGCCTGGGCGATGCGCAAGGCCATCGTCCGCTGCACCGGCTCGACCAGGGCCGCCATTTGCGCGTCACTAATCAACAACATTGCCCCGCCCTCTCTGATGGATGGCGAAGTATGTGGAGTGGCAAAGCACATCGCAATCATCGCGCACAATTCCCCGCAGACGCTTTCTGCGTGGCTTCGCCACCCTGTGGGGGGCCGGCAGGCTCGCCCCACAAGAACCGCGCCGCTCCTGAGAAAAGCGGAAGCTCACATATGCAACGAAATGAAATCCACAAAACACCGCAGCTTCGGCGCAATGAACCGGCTCGGCGGCCATAGCACGCTGAAGTGAATGGTGCGGGTCACCTCCTCCGTCAGCACCGCCTGCAACTCACCGGCCTCCAGCGCCGCCTTGACCGCGAATTCCGGCAGGCAGGCAATACCGCGCCCGGCCAGGGCGGCGTTCAGGAGCATGTCGATGTTGTTGCAGACCATCGCCACCCGCAGATTCTGCGGACCATTGCCCGGCTGATCCGGCAGCGGCCAGCGTTCGAGCTTGCCGGTGGACGGCACCCGGTACAGCAGGCAGTCATGCTCGCCAAGGGCATTGGCGCTTTCCGGCACCCCATGGGTCTGAAAGTAATCCGGCGCCCCCACCAGCAGGAAACGGAAAGCCCCCAGCCGCCGCGCCACCAGCCGCGAGTCGTTCAGCGCCCCGGTCCGGACCACCGCATCGAAGCCCTCCTCCACCACATCCACCAGTCGGTCACTGAAATCCAGCTCCAGATGAATATCCGGGTAACGCTTGGCGAAACCGGACAACAGGCTGAAGAGAAACTGCCCGGCCAGCGGCAAGCTGACCCGCAGCTTGCCGCGCGGCTCGCTGCTACTGCTCGACAGCTCCAGTTCCGCCGCTTCCAGCTCGTCCAGCACGCGCTGGCAACGCCCGAGAAACAGCGTGCCTTCCGCGGTCAGGTTGATGCTGCGGGTGCTTCGGTGAAACAGCCGCACGCCCAGGCGCTGCTCCAGCCGCGCGATGCTCTTGCCGATCGCTGATGACGACACGCCCAGTTGCCGACCTGCCGCCACGAAGCTGCGAGTTTCCGCCACCTGCACGAAAACCGAAATTCCACTGAGGTTGTCCACACTCGTTCCCTGAGTTCAATGTCCGAAATTGCGGACCAAAACGTCCGAAGTGTCCGGAATTCTAGCCTCTGTTTCCCCTGCCGTCTGTTCCCTAGCATGGCCGTCGTCAACTACAGCAGGGAGTCGCGAGCATGACCATCAAAGAAACCATCCAGCTATCCGGCGCCATCGCCACCGACCCGATCCAGGCACGCATCGACGCGGCCCTGGACAGCGCCCTCAAGGACCAGCGCCTGGTCGGCGCCGTGGTCCTGGTGGCCCGCCGCGGTGAAATCATCTATCGCAAGGCCGCCGGCCTGGCTGACCGCGAGGCGGGCAAGGCGATGCACACCGACGCGCTGTTCCGCCTGTCCTCAGTGACCAAACCCATCACCTCGGCCGCCGCCCTGGCCCTGGTCGCCCAAGGCCGCATCGGCCTGGACGACCCCATCGCCCGCTGGCTGCCGGAATTCCAGCCAACCCTGGCGGACGGCAGCCGCGCCACCATCACCGTGCGCCAGTTGCTCAGCCATACCGCGGGCCTGGGCTACGGCTTCCTCGAAGCCCAGGGCGGCGGCGCCTATGCCCGCGCCGGGGTGTGCGACGGCCTGGAGAACGCACCGCTGACCCTGGACGAGAACATCCGTCGCCTGGCCAGCGCGCCGCTGCTGTATCGCCCGGGCAGCGACTGGGGCTACTCGATCGCCACCGACGTGCTGGGCGCATTGATCGCCCGGGTCTACGAAGCGCCGCTGGCCGAAGCGATCGAACAGCTGGTGAGCAAGCCGCTCGGGCTGTCCGATACGCGCTTCCATGTGGTCGACCCAAGCCGCCTGACCGCCGCCTACCTCAATGCCGAGCCGGCGCCACGGCGCATGCAGGGTGTCGAGGTGATCGAAGTGTTCGAGAACACCGCCGGCATCCGCATGGACGCGGACCGCGCCCTTGACGCCAGTGCCTACCCGTCCGGTGGCTCGGGAATGGTCGGTACCGCCGAGGAATTCCTGGTGCTGCTGGAAACCTTGCGTCAGGGCGGCGGTAGCCTGATGCCGGCGAGCCTGGTCAAGGAGCTGGGCAGCGTGCAGACCGGCGACCTGGAACTGGCCAACTGGCCCGGACGCGGTTTCGGCCTGGGCTTCACCGTGCTCACCGATCCGAAGGCGGCGCAGACGCCCGAGTCCGTCGGCACCTGGCGCCTGGGCGGAGCGTTCGGCCACTCGTGGTTCGTCGATCCGGCGCAGCAGCTGTCGGTGGTGGCGTTCACCAATACGGCGTTCGAAGGGATGTTCGGGCAGTTCACGGTTGATCTGACCAATGCGGTCTATGGCGTGTGACTGCCGCCCAGACAACATAGGACAAGAGCTTGACGCGGACCCGCTCCCACAGGGTCCGCGTCAAGTGTCCGCCCCCGGAACGAATGCAGTTTGAGTTGTTAACCACAGCCTCCCCCTGGAATCGATCAGGCACGCCACCCCGACCGTGCCGCGCATCTTTATTGATAGGTATCGACTCATGACGCATTCAAACCTGTACCACCCGCATCATCACGCGCGCCTCGATTCCCTTACCGGGTTTCGTTTCATCGCCGCGGCCCTGGTGTTCTTCTTCCACGCGTCACTGACCAGGATCATCGGCTTCAACCCCTTCGCCGACCCGGAGATCATCGCCGTGTTCCAGCGCCTGTTCAGTGTCGGCGGCTGGCTCGGGGTGTCGTTCTTCTTCGTCCTCAGCGGTTTCGTCATCACCTGGTCGGCACGCCGCAACGACACGCTGGTCGCGTTCTGGCGTCGCCGCCTGGTGAAGATCTACCCCAACCACCTGGTGACCTTCGTCCTGGCGATGATTCTGTTCGCAGTGCCGCTGACCGCCGTCAGCGCCTGGCTGCCCAACCTGCTGCTGGTGCATGCCTGGATCCCGGACATGTCGGTGTTCCTCAGCGTCAACGGGCCGTCCTGGTCGCTGTGCTGCGAACTGGTGTTCTACCTCGCCTTCCCCTTCCTCCTGCGCGCGCTGTGGAAAGTCCCGGAGGATCGCCTGTGGCTGAGCGCCGCCCTGACCGTGTGTGCCCTGGCCGCCACGCAATGGCTGATCGCCGAGTTCGTCAGCGCCACGCCACAGATCGCCGAGTACCCGATCTCGCTGCAGCAATGGTGGCTGGCCTACTACTTCCCGCCGCTGCGTCTGTTCGAATTCGTCCTCGGCATGCAGATGGCGCGGATCCTCATGGCCGGACGCTGGCCGGCGATTCCGTTCGCCCCGGTCCTGGCCCTGGCAGCGCTGGCCTACTTCCTCGCCGGCGAAGTGCCCTTCATCTATAGCCTGTCGCTGACCACTGTGATCCCCATCGCCCTGCTGATCACCAGCCTGGCCGCCGCCGATGTCAGCCGCCAGCGCTCGTGGTTCCGTCACCCGCTGATGGTCTGGCTGGGGGAGATCTCCTTCGGCTTCTACATGATCCACCTGCTGATCATGACCGCTATCACCACGCTGCTGGACGGCCAGCGCTTCGCCGCCGGACCGGCCTCGCTGATCCTCGCGGCCACTTTCGCCCTGTCGATCCTCGGCGGCTGGCTGCTGTTCGCCTTCGTCGAGCAACCCGCCATGCGCCGCTGGGGCAAGGCCAACCCGGCCACGCGGCCCCTGGGCGTGCCCCAGGCCTGACATTCCCACAGGAAAGGATGCTTGCCATGTCATCGTTGATTCGCAGATTGACCGGGGTGCCCGCCTGGGCACTGGCCGGTATGGCCCTGGTGCTGGTGGCCGGGATTGTCGTGGGTACCCGCACGCCGGTGGCCCAGGCCAACAACGCCCCCGCGCCCTTGCCGCAAGTCCAGGTGATGAACGCGGTGACCCGCGATGTCGTCGACTGGCAGAGCTACACCGGCCGCCTGGTGGCCACCGACACCGTGGTGATCAAGCCGCTGGTGGCCGGGACCCTGGTGGCCGTGCACTTCAAGGACGGCGCGCTGTTGCGCAAGGGCGACCTGATGTTCGAGATCGACCCGCGCCCCTACGCCGCGGCCCTGCAACAGGCGCAGGCGGCGTTGGCAGCAGCGCGCTCGGTGGACCAGTTCGCGCAGAAGGAGCTGCAACGCTACGAGCACCTGATCAACAGCAACGCCATCGCCAAGACCGACCTGGACAAGCGTGTGCAGAGCGCCAACGAAGCCCGGGCCAGGGTCGACGAGGCCCAGGCCCGGGTCGAGCTGGCCCGTCTCGATCTGGAGCACACGCGCATCGTCGCCCCGTTCGACGGCCGTGCCTCCCGGGTCGAGGTGACCCCGGGCAATATCGTCGACGTCGGCGAGCGCTCCACCGCCCTGACCAACCTGGTGTCGATCTCGCCGATCTACGCCGACTTCGATGTCGACGAGCACACCTTCCTGCGTTATCTGGGCGTGCGCCCGGTCGGCGAGGCGGTGCCAGTCAGGCTCGGTCTGGCCCATGAGGACGGCTATCCGCGCCAGGGCCAACTGAGTTCCCTGGACAACCGCCTCGACACCCGCTCGGCGACCATCCGGGTCCGGGCCAGCTTCGACAACAGCAACGGCGAGCTGCGCCCCGGGCTGTTTGCCAGGGTGCTGCTGCCGGGCAGCGCCAGCCGCCCGGCCACCCTGGTCGAGGACAGCGCCATCGGCACCGATCAGGACAAGAAGTACGTGCTGGTGGTCAATCCCGAGGGCCGCGTCGAGTACCGCCAGGTCAAGCCCGGCATCCGCCAGGGTGCGCTGCGAGTGATCGACCAGGGCATCGCCGCCGATGAGCAGGTGGTGGTCAGTTCCCTGCACCTGGCCACGCCAGGCACCCAGGTCCAGCCGGTGCAGGTCCCTTCCCGACCACAGGCGCAGCAATGATGAATATTTCCGGATTCTTCATCGACCGTCCGATCTTCTCTGGCGTACTCAGCGCCCTGGTCCTGCTGGCCGGCCTGCTGGCGCTGACGCGCCTGCCCGTGTCCGAGTACCCCGACGTGGTGCCGCCGCTGATCGTGGTCAGCGCCCAGTACCCGGGCGCCAACCCCAAGGTAGTGGCGGAAAGCGTCGCGGCGCCCCTGGAAGAACGCATCAACGGCGTCGAAGGCATGCTGTACATGCAGTCCCAGGCCAACAGCGATGGCAGCCTGGCGATCAACGTCACCTTCGCCCTCGGCACCGACCCCGACAAGGCCCAGCAACTGGTGCAAAACCGCGTCTCCGAAGCACTGCCGCGCCTGCCAGCGGACGTCCTCAGCCTGGGCGTGACCACCAGCAAGTCGTCCTCGACCCAGACCCTGGCGATCCATCTGGTCTCGCCGGACAACAGCTACGACGCCAACTACCTGCGCAACTACGGCATCCTCACTATCAAGAGCCAGCTCGAACGTATCCCCGGGGTCGCCGAGGTGCGTATCTGGGGCGGTGGCGACTATGCCATGCGCATCTGGATCGACCCCGACCGCGTGGCCCAGCGCGGGCTGTCCGCCGGCGAGGTGGTGCAGGCTATCCGCGAGCAGAACATCCAGGTCGCGGCCGGTGTCATCGGCGCCGCGCCGATGCAGGCCGGGGTGCCGCTGCAGCTTTCGGTGAACGCCCAGGGACGACTGAAGACCGAAGAGGAATTCGGCCAGATCGTGGTCAAGAGCGTGCCCGAGGGCGGCGTCACCTACCTGCGCGACGTCGCCCGTATCGAGCTGGCGGCGTCCACCTATGCCCTGCGCTCGCTGGTGGATGGCCAGCCCGCAGTGGGCTTCGGCGTGTTCCAGATGGCCGGCGGCAATGCCCTCGACATCTCCGCCCGGGCCCGACAGATCATGGCTGAGGCCAAGGCCGACATGCCGGCGGGGGTCGACTACAAGATCGTCTTCGACCCGACCCAGTTCGTCCGCTCCAGCATCAATGCGGTGATCAGCACTCTGTTCGAAGCCATCGTCCTGGTGGTGCTGGTGGTCATCCTGTTCCTGCAGACCTGGCGGGCCTCGGTGATTCCATTGTTGGCGGTGCCGATTTCCATCGTCGGCACCCTGGCTTTGCTGCTCGCCTTCGGTTTCTCCATCAATGCGCTGTCGCTGTTCGGCCTGGTCCTGGCCATCGGCATCGTGGTGGACGACGCCATCGTGGTGGTGGAGAACGTCGAGCGCAACATCGCCCAGGGCCTGTCGCCGCGCCAGGCCACGCACAAGGCCATGGCGGAGGTCAGCAAGCCGATCATCGCCATCACCCTGACCCTGGTCTGCGTGTTCATTCCGCTGGCGTTCATGCCCGGCCTGTCCGGTGGTTTCTACCGCCAGTTCGCCCTGACCATCGCCATTTCCACGGTGATCTCGGCGTTCAACTCGCTGACCCTGTCGCCAGCGCTGTGCGCCCTGTTGCTCAAACCCCACGGTGCGCCGAAGGATGCGCTGGAACGCGGCACCGAGCGCCTGCTGGGGCGCCTCTTCAATCGTTTCAACGCGCGCTTCAGGGCCGCCGAAAGCCGCTACGGCTGCGGCGTGCAGGGCGTGCTGCAGCACAAGGGCCGGACCCTGGCGCTGTTCGCCGTGCTGCTGGGCGCCTGCGCCTGGCTCGGCCATAGCCTGCCGACCGGGTTCGTCCCGGCCCAGGACAAGGAATTCCTGGTCGGCTTCGCCCAGTTGCCCGCCGGTGCCTCGCTGGACCGCACCGAGCAGGTGATACAGCGCATGAACGACATCGCCCTGAAACATCCGGGCGTGGCCCATACCCTGGAATTCCCCGGGATGTCGGTCAACGGCCTGATGAACTCGTCCAGCACCGGAATCATCTTCGTGATCCTCAAGCCCTTCGCCGAACGCCCGGGCGAGGCGCTGGGGGCCAACCGCATCGCTGCTGAACTGAATGCCCGGTTCAGCAGCATCGCCGAGTCCTTCACCGCCGTGTTCCCACCGCCACCGGTGCTGGGCCTGGGCACCCTCGGCGGCTTCAAGCTGCAGATCGAGGACCGTGCCAGCCTCGGCTACGTCGCCCTGGACAGCGCCCTCAAGGCGTTCATGGCCGAAGCCGCCAAGGCCCCGGAACTCGGGCCGCTGTTCTCCAGCTACCAGATCAACGTGCCGCAACTGGACGTCGATCTCGACCGGGTCAAGGCCAAGCAGCTCGGCGTGCCGGTGACGGAGGTGTTCGAAACCCTGCAGATCTACCTGGGCTCGCTGTACGTCAACGACTTCAACCTGTTCGGCCGGGTCTACCAGGTCCGCGCCCAGGCCGATGCGCCGTTCCGTGCCAATGCGGAAGACATCACCCGCCTGAAGGTGCGCAATGCCTGGGGCGACATGGTGCCCCTGTCGACCTTGCTGAGCGTGGGCCACAGCTACGGACCGGAAATGGTGGTGCGCTACAACGCCTTCACCGCGGCGGACGTCAACGGCGCGCCGGCACCGGGCTACTCGTCGGGCCAGGCGGAGGCCGCCATCGAGCGGATCGCCCGGCAGACCCTGCCCGCCGGCATCCGCCTGGAATGGACCGACCTCACCTACCAGCAGCGCCTGGCCGGCGACAGCACCGCCTGGGTCCTGGCGGTCAGCACGCTGCTGGTGTTCCTGGTCCTGGCCGCGCTGTATGAAAGCCTTTTGCTGCCGCTGGCGGTGATCCTGATCGTGCCCATGGGCGTGCTCTCGGCCCTGGCCGGGGTATGGCTGACCGGCGGCGACAACAACATCTTCACCCAGATCGGACTGATGGTGCTGGTGGGCCTGGCCTCGAAGAACGCCATCCTCATCGTCGAGTTCGCCCGTGATCTGGAGCGCCAGGGCCATGACGTCGCGAGCGCGGCCTGGCAGGCCAGCAAATTGCGACTGCGGCCGATCCTCATGACCTCGATCGCCTTCGTCATGGGCGTGGTGCCCTTGGTGCTGTCAACCGGTGCCGGCGCGGAAATGCGCCATGCCATGGGGGTAGCGGTGTTCTTCGGCATGCTCGGCGTGACCGCCTTCGGCCTGCTCTTCACCCCGCTGTTCTATGTGCTGGTACGGCGTCTGGCCGGCCGCCCGGGACAACGAAACCCACTCGCCATTGCGGACACTCCTGTCCGTTAACAGCGGAACTACAGCGCGTTTTTCTCCCGTAAACGCGCCCCTAGACTGCAAACGTTGCCAATCATTACAGGAAAATGCCATGACACGTGTCGTTCGTTTCCATGAGTACGGCGGTCCGGAAGTCCTGCGGATCGAGGAACTGCCGGTGGCCCAGCCCGGCCCCGACGAGGTCCGCATCCGCGTCCGGGCCATCGGCCTGAACCGCGCCGAATCGATGTTCCGCCGCGGCCAGTATCTCGAGCCAGCGGAGTTTCCGAGCCGGCTCGGCTATGAGGCGGCAGGCCATGTCGAAGCCGTGGGCAACGCCGTGCGCGACTTCCAGGTGGGCGATGCGGTGAGCCTGGTCCCGCCGGCAAGCATCGCTCGCTGGGGCACTTATGCCGAACAGGCGGTGGTGCCGGCGGCGATGCTGGTGCGCCATCCCGACAACCTTGACCTGCAACAGGCCGCCGGGGTGTGGATGCAGTACCTCACCGCCTGGGGCGCCTTGCTTCCCGTGGCCAAGCTGGCCGCCGGCGACCACGTGCTGATCACCGCCGCCTCCAGCAGCGTCGGCCTGGCCGCCATCCAGATCGCCAATCGGATCGGCGCGATCCCCATCGCCGTGACCCGTGGCGAAGACAAGGTGAGCAAGCTGCTGGCGGCCGGTGCGGCGCAAGTGATCGTCAGCGACAAGGAAGACCTGGTCGCCCGCGTCGCGCAGATCACCGATTGCGAAGGCGTGCGGGTGGTCTTCGACCCGATTGGCGGCCCCGGTATCGTGCAACTGGCCGAGGCCACCCGGCGCGGCGGCATCATCATCGAATACGGTGCGCTGAGCAGCGAGCCGTCGCCCTTCCCGCTGTTCACCGTGCTGGGCAAAAGCCTCACTTTGCGCGGCTACCTGCTGCACGAAGTAGTCAACGATGCCGAGCTGTTCGCCACGGGCAAGGCCTTCGTCAGCCGTGGCCTGGAGGATGGCAGCCTGACGCCGGTGATCGCCCGCACCTTCGCCTTCGAGGACATCGTCGACGCCCACCGCTTCCTGGAAGCCGGCGAGCAGTTCGGCAAGATCATCGTCACCCTGGAGGATCGACCGTGAAACTGTTCAATCCCCTGTTCTTCATCGCCCTGGGCCTGTTCGGGGTCTACACCATCGAGTTCGGCGTGGTCGGCATCCTGCCAGTGATCATCGAACGCTACAGTGTCAGCGCTGCCGAGGCCGGCTGGCTGGTGGGCCTGTTCGCCCTGATCATCGCGGTGTTCGGACCGTTCATGGTGCTGCTGTTCTCACGCTACAACCGCAAGCGCATCCTCACCCTGTCGCTGTTCATCTTCGCTGCGGCCAGCGCCCTGTCGGCCTATGCGCCCAACTACGGGACCCTGGCGATCCTGCGGGTCATCCCGGCGTTCTTCCACCCGGTGTACTTCTCCCTGGCCTTCGTCGCCGTGGTGTCGTTGTATCCCAGGGAACAAGCCACCCAGGCCACGGCCAAGGCGTTCGTCGGCACCAGCATGGGCATGGTCCTCGGCGTGCCGATCACCACCTGGATCGCCGCGCGCTTCTCCTATGAAGCGGCCTTCCTGTTCTGCACCGCGGTCAACGTGATCGCCGGCCTGGGCATCATCGCCCGCCTGCCCGACACCTTCGCCGGGCAGAAAGCGCCCTACGGCAAGCAACTGGCGATCCTGCGCAAGCCGACCCTGTGGCTGAACATCCTCGCCTCGACGCTGATCTTCGGCGCGATGTTCTCGGTGTATGCCTACAGTGCCGAATACCTGTCCCGCGAGGCCGGCATGAGCGGCGAGGTGATCAGCGTGATGCTGATCCTCTTCGGCATCGGCGGCGTGGCCGGCAACCTGCTTGCGGGCCGGCTGCTGGCCAAAAGCAAGGTCGCCACCACCCTGCTGCACCCGATCCTGCTCGGCGCGGCCTACCTGCTCCTGCACTTCTTTGCCAGCCCGGCCATCCTGCCGATGATCGTCATCGTCGTGCTGTGGGGTGCCACCCACACCAGCGGCCTGATCGTCACTCAGGTCTGGCTGACCTCGGAGGCCCCCGAGGCCCCCGAGTTCGTTACCGGCCTGTACATCTCGTTCATCAACCTGGGGGTGACCCTCGGCGCGACAACCGGCGGCTGGTTCCTGACCCGCATGGGCATGCAGGGGACAATCGTCAGCGGCCTGCTGTTCTGCGCCCTGGCGGCGGCGACCATCCTTGCCAAGGTGTGGCTGTATGGAGCGCGGCAGACGCCTCCCGAGCCAGAAACCCAGGCGGTTTTGCACTAGAGTCATTTCCTGGAGACCGTGGCATGCCACGGTCTTCTTCCATTCAACGGAGTTTCTATCGATCAGCCCTACCCGGACGGAGTCAAGTCATGGATGTCAGCAGCACATCGTTCAGCACCGCGCAGCCCATCGAGTTTCCGGTGGACAGCACCCAGTTCGACTGGGAAAACCTTCGCTACTTCATCGCCTTCGCCAGGATCCGTTCCCTGGCCGCCGCCGCCCGCACCCTGAACGTCGAGCACGCCACCGTTTCCCGGCGCATCGCCGCCCTGGAGACCGCCCTGAAGATTCGCCTGGTGGACCGTCGCAGCCATCGCTACGAACTGACCGAGAATGGCGAGCGCATCGCCCAGCTGGGCAACCGCATGCAGGAAACCGCCTGCGCCCTCAGCCGCACCGTCTGCGCAATCCGCACCGAGCGGGTGGCGGACATCACCCTCAGCGCCCCGCCGCACCTGACCACCCATTTCATTGCGCCCCACCTCGGCCGGCTCCGCGAGCGCTGCCCGGACGTCAACGTGCGCATCCTTTCCAATCCGCGCATGGCCTCCCTGGCCCGGCGCGAGGCGGACATCGCCATCAGCGTCGGCCGGCCCACCGAGACCGACCTGGTGGTGCGCAAGATCGGCACCCTGGACTTCGGCTTCTTCGCCGCCCCCGGCTACCTGCAGGACCGCCATGAAGACGCCTACGAGTTCATCGCCCATGACGATGACCAGGAGCCCTCGCCGCAACGCATCTGGCTGGAGCATGCCGCAGGCCAACGGCCCGTGGTGCTGCGGGTGAAATCCTTCGACGTGCAGGCCGAGGCGGCCCGGGCCAGCGCCGGCATCGCCCTGCTCCCGGTGTTCATGGCCGGAGCGCAGAACGCCTTGCAACGGGTGCCGATCGAAGCGCAGCCGCTGCAGGCGGAACTGTGGCTGGTGGTCCATCGCGACATGCGCAGTGCCCCAGGCATACGCGGCATGATGGACTTCATCATCGACTGTTTTGCCCAGCAACATCGTTGAGCCTTTTCCCTTGCAACGGTGAATTTTTTAACAGCCGCTGTTAAAAACACCTTGTTTACAAGCCGAAACCATTTGTCCACTATCGAACGGGTCAGGCATACATAACTGTCTATACGCCGTGACTGCTTGAATCCTCGCTTCCGCCACACTTCAAATAATAATAATCATGCGGCCATGAACTTATAACGAAACCTCACGCAGGGGACCGTTATGGTTATATGGCCGCACACGACATTGCTTCTCCTGGTCACTCTGTTTATCCGAAGTAAAAGCGGCACTCTTGCGTGCCTTCGAAACATGATAAAGGGACTGTATTCATGAACCAGATAAAGATTATCGATGTCACGCTGCGCGACGGCGGCTATCGCAACAACTTCAACTTCACCGTCGATTACGCCCAGTCGGCCATTTCGCAAATGATCGATGCCGGTATCCGGTATTGTGAAATCGGCTACCGCAACGGGCCGTTCGCGCCCAAGGACGAACATGGCCTGACCAGCGCCGTCGATGCCCGCTACCTCGACGCCCTGCACGCCGCCGCCAAGGGCCAGATCGACCTCTGCGTCATGGTCCATCCGCACAATGTCGACGCCAGCGACTTCGAGCTGCTGCGCGAGAACGGCGTGTCGATGATCCGCGTGTGCCTGCGCCGCGACCGCCTGGAGGACGGCCTGGCCACCTTGCGCCTGGCCAAGGCCTACGGCTTCCAGGTCAGCGCCAACATCACCCACGTCACCACCCTCGGGCCCGGGGAAATCTCCGACATGAGCCTGCGAGCGGAGAACGCCGGCGCCGACCTGCTGGTGTTCGCCGACTCCAACGGCAACATGATCCCGGCGGATGTCGACCGCCTGATCACCCGGGTCTCCAGCCGGGTCCTGATTCCGCTGGGCTTCCACGCCCACAACAACCTGTCCCTGGCCCTGTCCAACTCCATCGCTGCCATGGATGCCGGCGCCGAGTACATCGACGCATCCATCTGCGGCATGGGCAAAGGCGCCGGCAACCTGCACCTGGGCGTGTTCGTCGCTTACCTGCACCGTGCCGGCATCCGCAACGACTACGACCTGGCCAACGCCCTGCACCTGTCCCAGCGCACCGCCGACAGCGTGCCGGCCAGCAGCCTGCCGCTGGCCCTGACCGACATCATGATGGGCACCTACAACATGCCCTTCGATGTGCAGAAACGCCTGGAAGAAGTGATCCGCCTGCATAACCCGACTTCAACGTTCCATGCCTTGCAGATCCTCCATGAACAGGATCGCGGTCGTGCGCAAAGAAGTCTCAGGCCACGAACTTTGGCAACGCCGCCTGTCATTGCCAGCGGAGGTATCGGCCAATGAGTTCGCGTCAGAAAGTCTGTGTACTGCCCGGCGATGGTATTGGTATCGAAGTGACCGAGGCGGTACTTCCGTTATTCGATACGCTGAATCTGCCAATCGACCTGAGTTTTGCCGATATCGGCTGGAGTTGCTGGCAGAAAGAAGGCAACTGCATTCCGGAAAACACCTGGAAGTTGATAAGTGCCAGCAATGCGACATTACTCGGTGCCATTACCAGCAAGCCACTTCGCGAAGCCGAGGCGGAACTTTCTCCGGCACTTCGTGGCACCGGACGGGTATATGTCTCGCCGGTGATCCAGTTGCGCCAGAAACTGGGTTTGTACGCCAATGTACGGCCGGTGACGGATGTACTTGGCGATGACCGCTATCGCTTCTCGGTGATCCGCGAGAACACTGAAGGCCTGTATGCCGGGCTGGATTTCGCCAGTATCCCGCCAGGCTTCGAGGCGGTGCTGGCGGAGCGCGAGCGCAACGGCGCGCCCTGGATCCGCGAAGGTGCGGACGACGCGACCATGAGCGTGCGTTTGCAGACCCGCGCCGGGCTCACCCGGCTGTTCCGCTTCGCCTTCGAGCATGCCCGCGAGCAAGGCTTCGACCGCGTCACCCTGGCGGACAAACCCAACGTGCTGCGCTACAGCGGCGCGTTCGCCCGGGACATCCTGGAAAGCGTCGCGGCGGATTACCCGGATATCCAGAGCAACATCGACAACGTCGATGCCGTGGCCCTGTGGATGGTCCGTCGTCCCGAGCGCTTCGGGGTGATCGTCGCCGAGAATATGTTCGGCGACATCCTCTCCGACCTCGGCGCCGGAGTGATGGGCGGCCTCGGCCTGGCCCCCAGCGCCAACATCGGCGCGCAAGGCGCGTACTTCGAGCCGGTGCATGGCAGCGCGCCGGCCTATGCCGGGCAGAACCGCGCCAACCCGAGCGCGATGTTCCTCACCGTCGCTCTGCTGCTCGACCACCTGGGCCACGGCCTGGCGGCCCGGGCCATCCGCAACGCGGTTTCCGAGGTGGCACGCAGCGACCAGCGCACCTACGACCTCGGCGGCAACGCCAGCACCCGGGAAGTGGCCGCCGCCATCCTCCGGCACAGCCTCGACTGGGCCGAACGCCTCGACGGTGTCAGTACACACCGAGCCCCACACGCCGTGAAGCAAGGAGCCCACGCATGAGCGCGACCACCCTTACCCGCGAGAACGATGCCCTGCTCGCCGCCCTCGAAGCCCTGGACACCGCCAGCCTGTCCGACGCCCTCGACAGCCTCGGGCTGGCCGGCGGCCTCGCCGGCCTCAACCAGCAGGTGCCGGGCACCCGCTGCGTCGGCTTCGCCTACACCGTGCTCTACGAGCCGGTGCAGGAGCGCGGCGGCTTTCGCAATGCGGCCAACTACATCGACGCGGTGCCGTCCAACGCGGTGATCGTCTCCAGCAACCCCGGGCGCACCGACTGCACCACCTGGGGCGACATCCTCACCCATGTCGCGGTCAACCGCGGCATCCGCGGCACCCTGATCGATGGCGCAGCGCGGGATATCGACACGGTGCAGCGCCTCAACTACCCGCTGTTCAGCCGCGTGCGCTTCATGCAGTCGGCGAAGAACCGCGTCCAGCTCAAGGCTACCCAGGTGCCCGTAGAGATTTCCGGGGTGACGGTGCATCCCGGCGACCTGGTGGTCTGCGACAGCAGCGGCTGCCTGGTGATCCCGGCGGCCCGCGCCGAAGAGGTGATCCGCCGCGCCCGCGCGGTGGAGCAGACCGAACGCGACATCATCCAGAGCGTGAACGAGGGCTACTCGCTGGAACAGGCCCGCGCCCTGCACCGCTATGACCAGCCCTGGCTCTCGGCCCGGGAAAAGCAGGCCAACGCCTGAATTGCGCTTCGCCCCCCTTACCTGATGAGAGAACCCACGCCATGACCCATGCCCACGTGAACATCCGCAAGCCCAACCCGGTGCGCGACAGCAAGAACAAGATCAAGCTCGGCGTCTTCGGTTTCAACATCGAAGGCGGCTGCACCCTGACCAGCGCCCCGGAACGCCACCGCGCCGCCGACTGGCAGAACACCCTGGCGATCGCCACCCTCGCCGACCGCGCCGGCCTGGAACTGTTGCTGCCGGTAGGTCGCTGGCGCGGCTGGGAAGGCGCCAGCAACCCCATGGGCGTCTCCTACGAGACCTACACCTGGGCCGCCGGCCTGGCCTCGGTCACCGAGCAGATCGCCCTGTTCACCACCTCGCACCTGTCTACCGTGCACCCGCTGTTCGCCGCCAAGCAGGCCGCGACCATCGACCATATCAGCGGCGGGCGTTTCGGCCTGAACATGATCTGCGGCTGGTTCGGCCAGGAAATGGGCATGTTCAACGGTCACCAGCGTGACCACGACAAACGTTACGACCATGCCGACGAGTGGATCGAGATCGCCAGGACCGCCTGGGAAGCCAACGGCTATTTCGACTACGAGGGCGAGTTCTTCAACGTCAAGCAGGGTTACGCCGAGCCCAAGCCGATCAACCGGCCGTTTCTGATGAATGCCGGCGGCTCGCCTCGCGGCCGGCAGTTCTGCGCCAAGCACTGCGACGCCGCGTTCCTGATCCTCAAGCACGAGGACGACGACGCCACCATCCGCGCGCAGATCCAGGCCTATCGCGACCTGGCCCGGGAGGAACACGGCAAGGAACTGCAGATCTGGGTCTACGCCTACGTCGTCCACGAGGACACCCTGGAGCAGGCCCACGCGCAGCTGGACTACTACGTCACCCAGCACGGCGACGACACCGCGCTGGACAACGTGACCCGCGAGATCGGCGTGCAGAGCGGCATGTTCAAGGACGAGGAAGACGCCGAGCGCTTCCGTTTCCACTTCAAGGCCGGCTTCGCCGGGGTGCCGCTGGTGGGCACCGCGCCGATGCTCGTCGAGCAGATGCAGCGCTGGTCCGACCTGGGCGTGGACGGCATCAACCTGACCTGGCTGGACTACCACACCGGCCTGCAACGCTTCGTCAAGGAAGTGCTGCCGCTGATGGAGCAGGCCGGCCAGCGCGCGCCGCACAAACCAGGGCGGGCATTGGAGGCGGTGGCATGAGCGCCGCGCTCCGGGCCCCCGAGGCCGAACTGGCGGACGGCTTCAAGAACGCCATGCGCCGGCTCACCTCCAGCGTGGCGATCATCGCCAGCCGCGACGGCGACGACCCGGTGGGCATGGTCGCCACGGCGGTGGTGTCGGTGAGCACGTCGCCGCCGGCCCTGCTGATCTGCGTCAACCGCTCGGCCAGCCTGCACAGCCCGCTGACCCTATCCGGGCGCTTCAGCGTCAACCTGCTGAGCGCCAGCCACAGCGAGCTGATCCCGGTGTTCGCCGGCCAGGTCAAGGGCGCGGAACGCTTCGCCCATGGCCAATGGGAAGACCTGCACGGCCTGCCCTGCCTGGCGGATGCCCAGTCGAGCCTGGTCTGCACCCTGGACAAGCGCGTCGACTACGGCTCCCACGACGTGATCATCGGCCGTGTCGATGCTGTGCGCTTTGCCGAACCCATCAACCCCTTGCTTTGGGAAAACGGCAGCCCGGCGATTTCCGCCCGCCTGACCCAATGAATCCCATCACCCACACAGGAAAGTGACCCATGACCCAGATCGAACAGTTCCAGGCCCCGCAAGCGGGCGAAGACCAGGCCATCTTCCTGGTGAATGTCGTGCACGTGAACCCCGGCCAGCAGGACGCCGCCCTCGCCGTGCTGCGCGACACCGTGCAGTACGTGGCGCGCACCTACCCGGCGTTTCAGTGGAGCCGGCTGTACAAGAGCCTCGACGGCAAGACGGTGATCAACCAGGCGCAGTGGAGCAGCAAGGAGGAATTCGACTCGCTGTTCCATGACGAGGACTTCCTGTCGCGCTACACGGGGTTGAAGGAGACCGGCACCTGGGAGTTTCACCTGTACCAGGTCAGTGACTACATCCCGCAGGCGCTGACGGCGGCTGTGGTCGAATAAATCCGACAACACATGACTCATTGATTCAGCGCGGACCTGTGGGAGCGGGTTAACCCGCGATCGCGATGGTGGATTCACTACCGTCATCGCGGCGGTCCGGCGATCCGGTTAACCCGCTCCCACAGGGTCCGCGTCGAGCATTCGACCTGCCGCACCCGAAAAGGAGTTTCGATATGGCTGACCTCAACACCCGCCTCACCCAGAGCCTCAACATCCACACCCCCATCGTCCTCGCGCCCATGGGCGGCGCCTCCGGTGCCAGGCTGGCCACCGCCGTGTCCAGGGCCGGCGGCCTCGGCCTGGTCGGCGCCAGCTACGGCGACGAACAGTGGATGCGCACCGAACTGGAACCCATGCGCGACCTCAAGCAGACCTGGGGCGTCGGCCTGGTGATGTTCACCGTGGCGCGTAACCTGGCACTGCTGGACCTGGCCCTGGACTACGGCCCCGATGTGGTCGCCCTGTCCTTCGGCAACCCCGCCGACTTCATCCCCACCATCCATCGCGGCGGCGCCAAGGCCATCGTGCAGATCCATGAACTGGACCAGGCCCGCGCCGCCCTCGACGCCGGGGCCGACGCGCTGATCGTGCAGGGTGCCGAGGCCGGCGGGCACAGCCTGCGCCGTGGCCTGCTGCCGTTATTGCCGGCGGTCAAGGACCTGGTCGGCGACAAGGTCCCGCTGATCGCCGCCGGCGGTATCGCCGACGGCCGTGGCGTCGGCGCCGCGCTGGTGCTCGGCGCAGACGGCGTGATGCTGGGCACCCGCTTCCTCGCTTCCGACGAGGCCCTGCCATCGGCCGCCTTCAAGCAGCGCCTGATCCAGTCCGCCACCGCAGACACCGTGCGCACGCGGATCTTCGACCAGGTGCGGGGCATCGAGTGGCCCGAGCAGTACAGCGGCCGGGCCATCGCCAACCGCTTCTCGCAGACCTGGCTGGGCCGGGACGACGCCCTGCGCGAAGCCCCGGACTCGGTGCGCCAGGACTACGCCAGGGCGGTCCTTGCCGACGACCTGGAACAGCGGGTGATCTGGGCCGGCGAAGTGCTGGACCTGGTGGGCGATATCAAGCCGGCGCGGCAGATCGTCGAAGACCTGCTCAAGGAAACCACCCACATCCTGCGCAACAGCCAGCGCCTGCTGGCGTTCGACAAGATCGCCTGAACGGCGGAGGCAAGGGACATGCAAGGATCAAAGGTGACACGTCGCCAATGGGGCGACGGCAAGCGGCTGGCGGTGGTGATGTCGCCGGTCATGCCGCTGTGGGATGAAGGCCAGTTCTTCCAGCCGCTGATCGAGCCGCTGACCCGTGCGGGCTACCGGGTGATCGTGTTCGACACCCTGTCGTTGCCGGGCGACGACGCTGAATCGCTGGAGACCTTCTCCCGACGCTGGCAGCAGGAGCTGCTGACGCTGGGCCGCATCGACCTGCTGGCCGGCTCGGCCCTGGGCGGCGCGGTGGTGCAGAGCCTGCTCGGCCTGCCCATTGGCGCCAGCGTCGACAAGGTGCTGCTGATCTCCTCCCCAGCCCTGGCGGACGGCATCCTCGATGGCCGCCTGGGCCGGATGGCCGACCTGGCCCTGCTCGGCGATGTCGAGCAGGCCCTGCAACTGCTCGACCAGTGGGTGCAGCCGGCCACGCGAATCCACCCCGCCGGGCCCATCGCCATCGACCCGGCCAGCGCGGCGCTGCAGGCCCAACGCCTGCACCGGGGCTTCCGCCTGCTCAATCGCCTCGATCTGAGACGGGCCTGCGAGGACTTCGCCGGCCCGCTGCTGACGGTATATGGCGAACAGTCGCAACTGGTGCGCGGGATCAACGTGCATGTCAATGAGCAGGCCCGCCAGCATCGCCTGTCCGTCCCCGACGGTGGCATGCGCCCCTTGCTCGACGCGCCGGGCCTGGTCCTGCGCACGGTCCGCGAGCGGTTGGGGATCGACCTGGAGGTGGCCGCATGATCGACGCCGATTTCATCGACGTGCACTACCATGCCGGTCCCGACGCCTTCGTGCGCCGGCATGGGGTCATGGAAGCAGGTCGGCGCTACGCCGCGCTGAATGGCTGGGTGGTGCTGAAGAACCACCTCGGCTGCACCGCCGCCCAGGCCTGGGAGGCGCGCCAGGAAGGGTTGCCGGTGTCCGGTTCGGTGGTGCTCAACGAGATTGCCGGCGGCATCGACTACCGGGTGGTGCAGCGCTCGCTCTGTCACCATGGCGACAGCGAGGCCCGGCTGATCGTGCACCTGCCAACCGTCACCGGCCGCGCGCACAAATCGCGACTCAAGCGCAACAGTGCCCACTGGATCCTCGACGAGCACCCGATCCGGCCGCTGACCGTCAGCGATGGCGGGCAGTTGAATGCACAGACGCTGGATGTGCTGCGCATGGCGCGGGACTATCCGGTCGTGATTTCCAGCGGGCATGCCGATGGCCATGAGGTGCGTCTGTTGATCGAGGCAGCGGTGCGCCTGGACGTGCCTAGGCTGATGCTCAACCAGCCGGCCAATCCGCTGACCGGGCTGGATGCCGGTGCCCTGCTGGAGCTGAGCCAGGCGCCGATGGTCTACACCGAGCAGACGGCGCTGACCTATCTGCTGGGTTATCAGCCATGGGAGGACTTCGCCCGGGTCCTGCGTGAGGTACCGAGGGCGCTGTACAGCTCCGACCTGGGGCAGACCTCGCAGCCGGATGTGGAGCAGTGGCAGGTGGATAGCCTGTTGTGGTTCGAGCGGATGGGACTGGGAAGCGAGCGGGCGGTGACGGTGAGCCGGAGTCATGCCAGGGAGATGTTGCGGGTGGAAGCCTAGCTCTTGCCTCAAAGCCAACCGCTATCCCTGTGGCAGCGGGTTTACCCGCGATTGCCATGGTGGATTCACTGCCGTAATCGCGGGTAAACCCGCACACAGGGTTCAGCGGTGTCGCTACCTATACCTTCCCCTTCACCCGCGGCATCACGATGTCATGCTGCTTCACCCGCCGATACAGGGTCGCCCGGGAAATCCCCATGGCCTGCGCCGCCGGCCCCGGCTGCCAGCGATGGCGCACCAGGGCATCGATCAGCGCCTGGCGCTCGGGGCTGGACGGGACATCTTCCACCACGGCAGGGGCAGCGCCACGCAACTCGGCCGGCAGGTCTTCCAGACGAATGCTCTCCCCCGGACAGATGGCGCAGGCATAGCGCAACACATGCCGCAACTGCCGCACATTGCCCGGCCAGCGGTAGCCCAGCAGACGCTCCAGGGCCGCCCCACCCAATCCGGCCCGCACACCGCAGCGTGCGGCTTCTTCATCGAGGATGCGGTTGATCAATGCCAGCTTGTCACTGCGCTCGCGCAACGGCGGCAGCTCGAACCGCGCGCCACTGAGACGGAAATACAGATCCTCGCGGAACGCCCCTTCGGCCACCAGCGCCGCCAGGTCGCGGTGGCTGGCACAGACCACCTGGATATCCACGGTCTGCCGCTGCGCCGCCCCCAGCGGCGCCACCTCGCCCTCGGCCAGCACCCGCAGCAGGCGCGTCTGCAGGGCCAGGGGCATGTCGCCGATCTCGTCGAGGAACAGGGTGCCGCCATCGGCCTGCTGCAACAGCCCCCGCGCGCCCTTGCGCTCGGCGCCGGTGAAGGCGCCCGCGACATAGCCGAACAGTTCGCTCTCGATCAGGCTCTCGGGGATCGCCGCGCAGTTCAGGGCAACGAAGGGCTTGTCGCGCCGGGCGCTGGACTCGTGCAACTGACGGGCGAAGACCTCCTTGCCCGAGCCGGTCTCGCCATGGATCAGCACCGGCAGGTTGCGGTCCTTGACCCGCACTGCCAGGCGCAGGCTTTCGGCGATCCGCGGGTCGAGCTGGCCGACCTCGCGATCCGGCACCGCCACGCTCAAGGAACGCCGCGGGGTGCTCAGGCGCACATGCAGGTCGTGTTCGGCGACATGCCGCGGATGCTCGTCGGCGGCGGCGCGCAGCAGGTCCGGGTCGAAGACCTCGCCGATATGCCGGGGCAGTTGCCCGTAGCGCTCCAGCAGATAGTGGCGGGCCGCCGGGTTGAGCGCCTGTACCTGGCCATCGGCATCCCAGGCGAAGAGAAAATCCGGGCGGCTGTCGACATAGCCCGGCGCTGCATGGGCACGCAGGACGTACTGGCCACGAGTGCTGTGCATGAAGAAGGCGTTCTCGATGTCGCGGGCGCTCTGCACCGTCATCTGGCGGATCAGGTGCTGGCTGCGGCGGTCGTCCGGGGATTCCACTGCAGACACGTCGAGCACGCCGAGCAACTCGCCCCAGGGGTCGAACACCGGCGCGGCCGAGCAGGTCAGGCCGATGAAGGCGGCGCGGAAATGGTCGCGCTTGTGCACCGTCACCGGCACGCCATTGGTCAGCACCGCGGCCACGCCACAGGTGCCCTCCTCGCCCTCCGACCAGCAGGTGCCGAGGTACAGCCCGGCGCGCCGGCAGTCGGCGCGGATCGCCGATTCCACGCGATAGTCGATGGTATTGCCCTGGGCATCGGTGAGCAGCACGCAGTAGTCGGCGTCGCGCACCCGGCCATGCAGGCGCGAGACCTCGTCGCCGGCGATGCGCAGGAAGCTCTCGGCCCGCTCGCGGTATTCGTTGAGCAGGGTCTGGCTGAGGATCCGCGGCCCCTGCAGCGAGCCGGGGTCGAGGTGGTGCTGCTCCATGGAACGGCGCCAGGAGTCGAGGATCAGGTTCGGCACCGGCGCCTCAGGCAGACGACCGGCATGACGCAACACGCGGCTGACACAGTCCACGTGGGCTTTCGACGAGGCAGGCAGCATGGGGCCTCCGCGGCTCGTTTCGTTGTTCTTGTGGGGCTCATTTAAGACCCGGCTCGCCGTATGGACAAGCGCGGCGGATGGCCGGTGGGTGAGTGAGACGCTGCGTCTCGGCGTCTCGTCTGGTGTACAGAACCTGTTGATTCAGCGCGGACCCTGTGGGAGCGGATTCACCGGAACGCCGGCCCCCGCGATCGGCGGCGCCCATTGAGATGGTGCATCTCATCCACATGGCCTCACCAGATGGCATCCAACAGCTCTATGACGCTGGTTTCCGGGCAAATCAAAAACCTTGGCACCACCCTTGCTCCACCCCTCCCACCACCGGGCCCCGTCCCGCACCCACAACAACAACCAGAGGTGCGTCATGCTCACTCCCGCCCTGCGCGTCGGCATCATCGCCAACCCGGCCTCGGGCCGCGACCTGCGGCGCCTGACCGCCAATGCCGGACTGACCTCCAGCACCGACAAGGCCGCCGTGGTCCAGCGCCTGCTCGGGGCCTTCGGCGCCACCGGCATCGACGAGGTGCTGATGCCGCCGGACATGACCGGCATCGCCGCCGCCGTGCTCAAGGCCAGCAGCGGCCGCCACGCCCGCGACAGCCGCTGGCCACGCCTGGAATTCCTCGACATGCCCCTGCGCCAGAGCGTCGAGGACACCCGCCTGGCCGCGCGGATCCTCGCCGAGCGCGGCGTGGACCTGATCGCCGTGCTCGGCGGCGACGGCACGCACAAGGCAGTGGCCGCCGAAGTCGGCGACATCCCGCTGCTGTGCCTGTCCACCGGCACCAACAACGCCTTCCCGGAACTGCGCGAAGCCACCGGCGCCGGCCTGGCCGGCGGACTCTATGCCAGCGGGCAGATTCCCGCCGATATCGCCCTGCGCCGTAACAAGCGCCTGCGGGTACGCCTGCCCTCCCGGAGCATCGACGAGATCGCCCTGGTGGAAGTCGCAGTCTCGCCACTGACCTTCACCGGCGCCCGCGCCATCAGCCGCGCCGAGGACCTGGCGGAAATCTATGCCGCTTTCGCTGAACCCCATGCCATCGGCCTGTCGTCGCTGTGCGGGCTGTGGAACCCGGTATCGCGACGCAGTCCGCGCGGCAGTTGGTTGCGCCTGTCCAGCGACGCCGATGAAGCCCTGCTGGCGCCCCTGGCCCCGGGCCTGCTGCAAGCCTGCGGCATCGTCGCCAGCGGCAGCCTCGAACCCGGCGTGCCCCGCCGCCCGCTGCTCGCCGCCGGCACCCTGGCCCTGGACGGCGAACGGGAAATCGAGTTCGCCGCCAGCGACACCCCGAGCATCACCCTCGAACTGGACGGCCCGCTGAGCATCGACGTCGAGGCCGCGTTGGCCTACGCCGCTCGTCATCGCCTGCTGGCCATCGCCGGAAACACCGTGAACCACCCAGGAGAACAAGAAAATGTCCACGCTATCGACTGAGCAACTGCTGCATGCCTGGCGCGTGATGCGCACCATCCGCGCCTTCGAGGAACGCCTGCACGTGGAGTTCGCCACCGGCGAGATCCCCGGCTTCGTCCACCTGTATGCCGGCGAGGAAGCCTCCGCCGCCGGGGTCATGGCCCACCTCGACGACGAGGACTGCATCGCCTCCACCCACCGCGGCCACGGCCATTGCATCGCCAAGGGCGTCGATGTGCACGGGATGATGGCCGAGATCTACGGCAAGAAGACCGGGGTCTGCCAGGGCAAGGGCGGCTCCATGCACATCGCCGACCTGTCCAAGGGCATGCTCGGCGCCAACGGCATCGTCGGTGCCGGCGCGCCGCTGGCTGCGGGCGCGGCGCTGGCGGCCAAGCTCAAGGGCAGCAAGGCGGTGGCAGTGGCCTTCTTCGGCGACGGCGGCTCCAACGAAGGCGCGGTGTTCGAGGCGATGAACCTGGCCTCGGTCTGGAACCTGCCGTGCATCTTCGTCGCCGAGAACAACGGCTACGCCGAGGCCACGGCGTCGAACTGGTCGGTGGCTTGCGATCATATCGCCGACCGCGCCGCCGGCTTCGGCATGCCCGGGGTGACGGTGGACGGCTTCGATTTCTTCGCCGTGCACGAAGCCGCCGGCGCCGCCATCGAGCGCGCCCGCGCCGGCGAAGGGCCATCGCTGATCGAGGTCAAGCTGACGCGCTACTACGGCCACTTCGAGGGCGACGCCCAGACCTACCGCCATCCCGACGAGGTCAAGCATTACCGCGACACCCGCGACTGCCTGATGCAGTTCCGCGAACGCACGGTGCGCGCCGGCCTGCTCCAGGCGGC
Organism: Pseudomonas sp. Con_6; assembly: GCF_059379395.1. Classification (NCBI taxonomy): domain Bacteria; kingdom Pseudomonadati; phylum Pseudomonadota; class Gammaproteobacteria; order Pseudomonadales; family Pseudomonadaceae; genus Pseudomonas; species Pseudomonas sp. Con_6. Next base: position 4,597,054 of record NZ_CM182011.1, read on the forward strand.
CGCGCTGGATGCCATCGATGCCGAGGTGCAAGCCAGCATCGAGGACGCCGTGCGCCGCGCCAAGTCCGATCCCAAGCCGAGTCCGGCCGACCTGCTCAGCGACGTCTACGTCGCCTACCCCTGAACCCATAACAAGAAAGGACCGTCATCATGGCTAGAAAGATCAGTTACCAGCAGGCCATCAACGAAGCCCTGGCCCAGGAAATGCGCCGCGACCCGACCGTGTTCATCATGGGCGAGGACAATGCCGGCGGCGCCGGCGCACCCGGCGAGGACGACGCCTGGGGCGGCGTACTCGGGGTCACCAAGGGCCTGTATCACCAGTTCCCCGGTCGCGTGCTGGATACCCCGCTGTCGGAGATCGGCTATGTCGGTGCCGCGGTCGGTGCCGCCACCCGCGGCCTGCGCCCGGTGTGCGAGCTGATGTTCGTCGACTTCGCCGGCTGCTGCCTGGACCAGATCCTCAACCAGGCCGCCAAGTTCCGCTACATGTTCGGCGGCAAGGCCGTCACCCCGCTGGTGATCCGCACCATGGTCGGCGCCGGCCTGCGCGCCGCCGCCCAGCACTCGCAGATGCTGACCGCGCTGTGGACCCATATCCCCGGGCTCAAGGTGGTCTGCCCGTCCTCGCCGTACGATGCCAAGGGCCTGCTGATCCAGGCGATCCGCGACAACGACCCGGTGATCTTCTGCGAGCACAAGCTGCTCTACTCGATGCAGGGCGAGGTGCCGGAAGAGCTCTACACCGTGCCCTTCGGCGAAGCCAACTTCCTGCGTGACGGCGACGACGTGACCCTGGTGACCTACGGGCGCATGGTCCACCTGGCCATGGACGCCGCCGCCAGCCTGGCGCGCCAGGGCGTGTCCTGCGAGGTGCTGGACCTGCGCACCACCAGCCCGATGGACGCCGACAGCATCCTCGAAAGCGTGGAAAAGACCGGCCACCTGGTGGTGATCGACGAAGCCAACCCGCGCTGCTCGCTAGCCACCGATATCTCGGCGCTGGTCGCCGAACAGGCCTTCCACGCGCTCAAGGGCCCGATCCGCCAGATCACCGCGCCGCACACGCCGGTACCCTTCTCCGATGCCCTGGAGGACCTGTACATCCCCAGCGCGGCCAGGATCGAGGCGACGGTGCTGGAACTGCTGCACGGGAGGAAGGTGGCATGAGCCGGATCCATACCCTGACCATGCCCAAGTGGGGCCTGTCGATGACCGAAGGGCGTGTCGATACCTGGCTCAAGCAGGACGGCGAGCTGATCGAGAAAGGCGACGCGGTGCTGGATGTCGAGACCGACAAGATCAGCAGCAGCGTCGAGGCCCCCTTCTCCGGGGTGCTGCGGCGCCAGGTGGCGCGGGCGGACGAGACGCTGCCGGTCGGCGCGCTGCTCGGCGTGGTGGTCGAAGGCGAGGCCAGCGATGAGGAAATCGACGCCGTGGTGGAGCGCTTCCAGGCCGAGTTCGTCGCCGAGGGTGGTGCCGAGGCTGACAGCGGGCCGGTGCCGCAGAAGATCGAACTGGACGGCCGCGTCCTGCGCTATTTCGAGCGGGGCGAAGGCGGCGTGCCGCTGGTGCTGATCCACGGCTTCGGTGGCGATCTGAATAACTGGCTGTTCAACCACGAGGCGCTGGCGGCCGGGCGTCGGGTCATCGCCCTGGACCTGCCGGGGCACGGCGAGTCGGGCAAGGTCCTGCAACGCGGAGACCTCGACGAACTGAGTAGCACGGTGCTCGCCCTGCTCGATCACCTGGACGTCGCCCAGGCGCACCTGGCCGGACACTCCATGGGTGGCGCCGTGGCGCTCAATACGGCGCGCCTGGCACCGCGGCGGGTGCGTTCACTGAGCCTGCTGGCCAGTGCCGGCCTGGGCACGGAGATCAATGGCGATTACCTGCAAGGCTTTGTCGAAGCCGGCAACCGCAACGCCCTCAAGCCGCAACTGGTGCAGCTGTTCTCCGACCCGGCGCTGGTCAACCGGCAAATGCTTGAGGACATGCTCAAGTACAAGCGCCTGGAAGGGGTCGACACGGCCCTGCACCAGTTGGCCGGGACGCTGTTCACCAACGGTCGCCAGCAAGTCGACCTGCGCCCGGTCGTGGGCGAGCACCCGACCCTGGTGATCTGGGGCGAGGCCGACGCGATCATTCCTGCCGCCCACGCCGAGGGCTTGCCCGCCGAGGTCCACGTGCTGCCGAAACAGGCGCACATGCTCCAGCTGGAAGACGCCGAGGCGGTCAACGCCCTGCTGCTCGCCTTCCTTGCCCGCCACTGACCAGGAGAACACCATGACCATCACTTCCAACAGCATGCGCGCGGCGGTCTGGCACGGGCGCAACGATATCCGCGTGGAAAGCGTACCGCTGCCGGGCGATCCGCCGCCCGGCTGGGTGCAGATCCGCGTGCACTGGTGCGGCATCTGCGGCTCGGACCTGCACGAGTTCGTCGCCGGGCCGGTGTTCATCCCGGTGGAGGCGCCGCATCCGCTCACCGGGATCAAGGGCCAGTGCATCCTCGGTCACGAGTTTTGCGGCGAGATCGTCAAGCTCGGTGCCGGGGTCGAGGGCTTCGGCGTCGGCGAAGTCGTCGCCGCCGACGCCTGCCAGCACTGCGGCACCTGCTATTACTGCCGCACCGGTCTGTACAACATCTGCGAAAACCTGGCCTTCACTGGGCTGATGAACAACGGCGCCTTCGCCGAATGGGTCAATGTCCCGGCGAACCTGCTGTACAAGCTGCCGGCGGATTTTCCGGCGGAAGCCGGGGCGCTGATCGAGCCGCTGGCGGTGGGCATGCATGCGGTGAAGAAAGCCGGCAACCTGTTGGGGCGCAACGTGGTGGTGGTCGGTGCGGGCACCATCGGCCTGTGCACCATCATGTGCGCCAAGGCTGCCGGGGCGGCGCAGGTGATCGCCCTGGAGATGTCTTCCGCGCGCAAGGCCAAGGCCCGAGAGGTGGGCGCCAGTCATGTGCTGGACCCGAACGAATGCGATGTACTGGAAGAAATCCGCACCCTGACCAACGGCCTTGGCGCCGATGTCAGCTTCGAGTGCATCGGCAACAAACACACCGCCAAGCTGGCCATCGATGCTATCCGCAAGGCCGGCTCCTGCGTGCTGGTGGGGATTTTCGAAGAACCAAGCTCGTTCAACTTCTTCGAGGTGGTGGCGACCGAGAAGCAGGTGATCGGCTCGCTGGCCTACAACGGCGAGTTCGCCGACGTGATCGCCTTCATCGCCGACGGTCGCCTGGACATCACGCCACTGGTGACCGGACGGATCGGGCTGGAGCAGATCGTCGAGCGGGGTTTCGAAGAGCTGGTGAACAACAAGGAGCACAATGTGAAGATCATCGTTTCACCGAGTCTCTGCTGAGGCTGGCGTTGGACTGGCCGGTTCGGGGGTGTTGCTCACGGCCTCATGGCGTGCACCACCACCTGCCACCAGGATTTACCGGGGCTGGCGCGAACGCAGCAGCGTCGCCAGCCCGACCGTCAACACCACCGCCAGCGCAATGGCAAGGAAGAAGGTCAACGCGATCCCCAGATGCTCCAGCAAATGCCCGATGACCAGATAGAACGCAATCACCCCCACCCCGCCGATGGCATTGCCGCGAATCATCCCGGCCATGGAATACCGCCCGCCCTGGACATGGGAAAACACCACCAGCGGCCAGGCGATCACCGGGATCGGCGCGAGCATGCCGCTCACCGCCGGCCCGAGCCACTGGGCGGTCCCGGTGGTGAGCATGAGCAAGCTGGTGGCGGCAACCATACGCAGGGGGATTTCCCACCAGCGCGCCTTGATCGGCGCCAGTTGCGCCGGCCGCGCTTCGCGTCCGCTAGCCCACACCAGCAACGTCACCAGGCACAGGGCGACCGTGATGGCCAGCGGCAAGCCACCCCAGTGGGTGAGGACGTACGCCGCAACCCCGTAGCATCCCAGCGACACCAGCGCGGTCGCAAAGATGCCGACCCGACGACTGGTGAACAGATAACACGCATAGCTCGCCTGTACCGCCGCCAGACCACCGAGCGCCCCCGGCACGGCATTCACGGCAAAGCCGCTGCCCTGCTCAAGGCACAGAAACACCATGACCAGCGCCGAAGTGATCGGCATGCCCGAGAGCAACCCGCCCAGCAGCCCGCCCCAACGTCGCGAGGCGAGTGAGACGGCCCACATCAACAGTGGCGTGACGATGAGCTTGAGGTAGAAAAGAGTCATGACAGGCAGGATTCCGGTTGTGCTCTGAAAGCGCAGGACGCGATTGCGCAAACGGCGATACTACACAATCGACAAACTGCAGATTTTCCCTTTTCCCGCGCACACTTGCCACGCATACAACAGGCGCCGCAGAGTGATGGCAGATTGGCCGGACCGCGTGATAGCATCGCCCGATTACCTGTGATTGAAATAATACCTTGACGCCCAGGAAGGCTGCCGACGCGCAATGCTTGCCATGAAGAATATTTATCTGATCAACAATGTATTGAATGGCGGGAAAACGTATCTTGAATACCTCCTGCCCGCCCTGAACGCACTTCGACACAACTATAACTGCGTTGTCCTTAATACAAAGATCAGCGGCCTGAGCCAACAGGAAGCCGAGCAGGCACTGGACTACCCGGTCGAACAAATCGAACTGGAGTATATTGCGCAGCTCAAGTCGCAGGTCGTCATCTCGAATGACGCGTTTATTGGAAGAGCACTGGACGAGTCGAACTTTGCCGTGTTCATCTCCCATGGCAACGTCGGCATGCCCATCGCAGACAGGCATTACGCCTCCAGCCTGATGTCGCTTTTCGACGCCATCGTTTCTCCTTCCCGATCGTTCTTCTGCCTGTTGCACAAAGGCATGCAGCTTTATCGACAGGATAGAAACAGCGGTCTGTCTTTTTCCCTCAAGACGATCCGCTCGGACCTGCGCAAGACCACGGCAATTTCCACGCTACCCGTGAAGATCCCCGAGGTCTTGAGTGCGCCACCCGCCTTCGAGCGCAGCCCCGAAAAATATGTCGTAGGCATCCTGCCAACCCAGAAAGGCATCTGCCCAAGCGGCGCCTCGCTCTTCGAGAACATGGTCGATGTCATCAACGCGGTGAAGACCCAGGTGCCTCATGCCAGCATTCTCCTGCGCCCCTACATGACCGACTTCGAACATCCCTACATCGCGGAGATGTGCGAAAAGCTCAGCGAGTATCCGTGGATTACCATCGACACCACCAAGGGCCGCAGCGACGACTTCTACCGCAAGTGCGACACGGTCATTACCGATGCTTCGAGCGGCGGCGTTTCATTCATGCTCAATACCTGCCGGCTGCCTATCTATTACGTACCGTCCTGTACTGAAAGCCATCCCATCGTCCATGCCTGGCTCGGACAGATGGGCAATTCACTGCCTATCGCCAGGAATGGCGACGAACTCAGGGAACTGCTGCACGGGTTCGAGTTGTTGCCACCCGACCAACATTTCGCGATTTACCAGGCATTCTACGAATCGGAATTCGGTGGTTTCCATCACCCCGAGGAAGTCTTCCGGGACCTGGTTGAAAAACAGCACGACTCCGCGTTTCGCTACTTTGCGATGAACGCTGCCGGAGAGGTCGAGACGTGCAGATGAATGCCGGTTTTACCGGACAGGTGGTCTGGATCACAGGATTGTCGGGGGCGGGTAAATCGACCCTGGCCCGGGAGTTCACGGCCAGGCTGCGTCACCAGGGCCACTCGGTGGTCATGCTCGACGGCGACGAATTGCGCGATGTGTTCGGTACGACGGCCAACGGCCCGCAAAGTTACGAAAGGACCGGGCGCCTGGCCCTGGCCATGCAGTACGCGCAGTTGTGCCGGGTCATTGCCGCCCAGGGCCATATCGTGGTGATCGCAACGATTTCGCTGTTCCGCGAGATCCATGCCTGGAACCGCGCTCATCTGCCGGGCTACTTCGAGGTCTACCTGAAGGTCCCGGTCGAAGAGTTGCGCCGCCGCGACCCCAAGGGCATCTACCGGCGCTTCGATGCGGGCGAGCTGAGCAACGTCGCCGGGCTCGACGTACCGATAGACGAACCGCGCATGGCAGAGTGGGTGGCGGAGTTCGATCCACTGCACACGGCAAAAACCTTGACCGACGACTTGCTGCACCGATTCATAAAAGGGAAATCAGTATGAAAACCGAATGGGATTACACCGTCCTGGCTGACGCTTACCTGAAGCGTCCCGACTACGCCGATGCAGCGATCGATGCCATGCTGTCCATTGCTGGCGCTGAAAAAGGCGACCGCTTCTGCGACGTCGGCGCAGGTGTCGCCCACCTGACCCTGATGCTGGCCGCCCGCGGCATGGACGTCATGGCCGTGGAGCCCAACGACGCCATGCGCGCAAACGGCATCAAGCGCACCCTCGAACTGGGCAACGTCGCCTGGCACGAAGGCACGGGCGAAGCCACCGGCCAAGCCGACCAGGCGTTCGACATGGTCACCTTCGGCAGCTCCTTCAACGTCTGCGATCGCCAGCAGGCCCTGAAGGAAACGGCGCGCATCCTCAAGCCGCGTGGCTGGTTCGCCTGCATGTGGAACCACCGCCATCTCGATGACCCGATCCAGGCGCGGATCGAAGCCATCATCAAGGAGCGCGTGCAGGGCTACGCCTATGGCACCCGTCGTGAAGACCAGAGCGCAGCCATCGATGCCTCCGGCCTGTTCGGTGCGGTCGTCCACCTCGACGCCCGCGTCATCCACCAGCAATCTATCGAGGAGTGCCTTGAAGCCTGGCGCTCCCACGCGACCCTGCAACGTCAGGCCGGAGCCGCATTCCCCGAGGTGATCAGCGCCATCGAGGACTACCTGCAGAGCCTGGGTACGGCGTCGATCCAGATTCCGTATTCGACCAATATCTGGATGGCCCAGCTGAAGTAATGCCAGTACCCGGCCTTTGCCTGAAAAGGCAGAGGCCTGGGAACAGCCTCTTGCGCGAACGACAGAAACGAAAAAAGGCCCAGAGGGCCTTTTTTCGTTTCACTACAGATACATTTCAGCAATCTGTAGCGCCATGTCTGGAGCGGGAAACGAGACTCACATCCGCCTTCCGAATCGTTGAAATTAAAGACTTTTCAGCTATTCCTGATACAGGAATAGCCTTAATTCTGGACTCAATTTCTGAAGTAAGCAAGGCACATGCCCCACACTGACTGATAGAAATGGCATGCCAGCATTTGGAAATGCGCTGAAATTTCGGGTCAGGATGCCAAGCAAGCAACGACCGGCGCTACGATTAGTGTTGATACATACTGTACAGGCTATGCCCCTCAGCACATTACAAAGGTAATGTGCATACACATTTACCCGACGGGACCAGCGTCCTGCCAGCCAGGGTGGCAGGACTGATGGTTAAGGTTCTTAAACGCTAGATGTCCACCCCCCTTTTTTTCGATCTTGTGAATTCCTTCGAAGAGTCGAGTCATCTAGACCAAGGTCACTCAAATAGCCCTTTTTTGCTTGCGAAGCCCCCCGCATTGCACTTGCAATAGCCACAGCATCGCCCTCCGGGGCAGTTGAATTGCGGTGCGGTTTTGCAATGTACAAATAAAGCAAGCCTGTTATCACCACTGCAGAAAGCCCTACAAGGGCAATCCAGCGGTCTATAAAGCCCAGGCTTTGGTTACTGGAAGGCATTGAAAGCACTACACAAGCAAAGATGCCGTACGCCAAGGCACCGAGGTTGATGATCCAACCCCATCGCCCGAGTGAAAACGCACCTGCCGGTCTCCAACCTTTCATCCGTGCGCGAAGTGCCGCCACCACAACCATTTGGAAAGCAACATAGCCAGCAAGCATCTGCCCTCCCGCTACACGATAGAGCGAGTCAGGAACCAAATACACGAATACCAGCAGTAGCGCGGAAAGCGCATTGACACCCAGCAGGGCGCAAACAGGGACATGTCCTCTACTGGATAGTCTGGCGAAGAGGTGGGCACCAGGAAACATGTTATCGCGCGCAAAGGAGTACACCAAACGACTTGAAGAAGCCTGCTGTCCCATCACGCACGCCAGGAACGAGGTAAGTGCAATGACCAGGAAGATCTTGGTACCTATGAAGCCGATGGAGTCGTTAAGGATAGCGGGAATAGGATCGGCCACTTTGCCGTTGACGATGTCCAGCAAGTTGGGCGCAGCCAGTACGTATCCGGCAAACGACAGCAGTGCGGAGCCACAACCGACCACGACAGTGAGGATCATTGCCCGTGGAATCTGACGTCCCGGGTTGGGCACCTCCTCCGCCACTTCGCCGCACGCTTCGAAGCCGTAGACCATGAGAATGCCCACTAGCGCAGCACCGATGAACGCCTTGGAATAGTCGCCCTCCAGCGCCGTGCCCATCGTGTCGAAGAACACCGAGAAATCGTTGTGGCGCTCGAACACCAACAGATAGAGACCGACGGCGATCACGCCGATCAGTTCTGCCGCCAGACCCGCGCCAGCAATGCGTGAAAGCGTCCGGGTGCCCGTCATGTTCAATAACATTCCCACCAGCAGCATCGCGCCTGCAATCAGCGCACTGAGCCCGGGCGTCACCGGTACTCCCGCACTCTCCCTGGTTCCCGTAAACAGGTTGGCCACGAAACTCGAACCGAACATCGCCGTGGTGGCAATGGCAACGATCACGCACGCCAGGTAGATCCAGGAAAGCAGCCAGGCATACTGCCCATTCCACAGCCGCCGCGCCCACTGGTACAAACCACCCGCGATGGGGTACTGCGCGACGATCTCTCCGAACACCAGCGCCACCAGAAGTTGGCCTGCACCCACGATAAGAATCCAGAACATCGACGGCGGACCCGCAGTCGCCAGGCCCTGCGCAAGCATTGCCACGACACTGACCAGCGGGGAGAGATAAAGGAAGCCAAGCGCCAGGTTGGACCACAGCGACATGGAGCGATCGAACTTCTGATCGTAACCCAGCGACTTGAGCTGCTGCGCGTCAGAGTTGTCAGTTGCGTTTCGCACGGTTGCACTCCTTGGAATTGTTTCTATCTGGAGTGACTCTTGATGTCGCCGTGGAGCCGGTGTGGAGTCAAGCGCACACCGGAACCCGTTCGCGGCCTGATGCCACGAAATCCCTCGACAACATTGCCTCGGTCCATCAACGTCACCGAAGCTGAAAAGCCTTTACGTGCAGAGAACTCATCTCATGAGCAAGTTTCCGGCTGTTTCTTGAATAGCTTCGCGACACCTGTAATCAGCAAAACCGGTGCCACTCATGCAGACAGCCAGTAACTCGCTGTCAAGTATGGACTCGATAGGGAAAAAACTTGCGGATGACAGGCACTTTCTCAGTTCTGCTACATCGAGCTGATCAGCCTTGAGACTGTATTTCCGCTCCGCGCGTGGTCCACAGCCAATTAAAAAGCTGCGGACCGACATGCGCGATCAGGTTCATTGCAAAGACAGGATCCCTCCAGAAACGCCGGACCTGATCACTCCTCGGCTTGCCATGCAGGCACCAATGGCAGAAATGTTCGCAGTTGTTCGTCAGCAAACGGTAGCGGCACTCGCCGAGCCGGCTATGCGCTCTGGTCAGGACTTCTGCCGGGGAATACTCCGAACCGGCCTGTTTCAGGCTCCAGACGTCACCCTTCCCGGCAAAACGGAGCAACGAGACCTCCTCGATAGGGCCATATCCAAGGCCATCACAAAGGCCAGCGTAATGAATCACCCTCCCCCGGCCGGTATAGATTCCGTGGTGAAGATAACCTGCTCGCCTTGCCACCAGGTGAGCCCCGAGCGGCCATGGCGGATGCTCACATCCGAGCATGATCTGCGCTGCACTGAGCCCTGCCTCGAAGCGTTGCATACCTGACCTCCCGCCCTCTAGCCCATGTGAAAACCGGATGAGCCTGCGGAGTGTTCCTAGCATGCTTCGCGCCACCCAGGCACCGCGAGAGGATCAATGAGAACGGAACTGCACAACGCTTGAATGCAAAAAATCCGGCAACAGGATCTCTGCTGCCGGATTCATCACTTCACTGGCTTCGTGGCAGGGCCGTTCAATGCGCTGCCAGCGTCTTGGCCTTTGCAGTTTATTTGGCGTAGCTGTACTTCGAACCTGCATCCACCTTCTTCGTCCGGCGCGTCCTGCGCACTTTCACGAAGTAGTCGACGATGAAATAGAGCGCCAACGCCAGGGGCAGTATGGAGAACAGTTCGAACGAGCGCGTGGCCGCATAGGCATTGGCTTCCAACCACGCCGGCGACTCTGCCGCCAGGGCCTGGAAGGCCTCGCTGCCACCTGCTGCGGCCACTTTGAAGCCGTCATACAGTTCACCCATCCACGGCACCACGACATAGCCGGAGGCCATGCCCGCCGCACACATCAAGCCGATACCCAGGGAACCGGTATTCGGATAGCGCTCGGAAGCGATGGCCAGCATGTTTGGCCACAACAACGCGGCCCCTACCCCCAAGAGTGCAGTGGCAGCCATGGTCACGAACGGGTGGGTGGCCATGGCCAGCCCCAACACGGAGACGAAGATCGCCAGGCAGGCAAACAACAGGATGGTCACCGCATGCACGTGCTTGAGGGCAAACTCGGCCAGGCCACGGGCAAACAGATAGGCAATGGCCACGTAGATCAGCAGCCAGGTGCCCTTGATCCCCGAGATCTGGCCAACCACGATGTCCAGCCAGTTCTGCGGTACGGTCTCGCAGGCCAGGGCGAAGAACATGATGCCGATGAGCACGAAAATGCCTGGCTTCACGAACAACTCCTTGCACATGCCCATGAAGCTCACGCCGTTACTTACTCGCTCGGTAGGCGGAAACTCCACGAAGAACAACATGATCAAGGCAAAGCACGCTGGCAGCAGAGACAGGGCGAACAGATAGCGCCAGTCGAAGCTGGTCGACTCCAGGGCCACCGCCAACAGGCCGGCAAGCATCCAACCCAGTGGCCAGCTGGTATGCAGGCGGTTCAGCTTGCCCGCCTTGTCATCCGGGTACAGGGACGGCACCACCGGGTTGACCACCGACTCGATACAGCCCCAGCCGATGCCATGCAACAAGGCCCCCAGCCACAGGGTGTCATAGGCCTGCTCGCTGCCTGGCTCGGCCATGATCATGATGATCAATCCGGCATTGAAGATGACCAGACCTGCAAATAGAACCCGCTTGATCTTCAGGGCATCGATGAATGGCGGCAGCACCGTGTTGCAGATGGTGAAGCCGAGATAGGTAATGCCGAGGATCCCGCCAATCAACGCCGCCGAGGTCAGCGGCGAGGTGCTGTCGAAGAAAACGGCCTTGAGCGTCCCGGCGGATGAAAGCTTCAGCATCATCGCGAAGCCAGCAGCGAACAGCGCAACCCAGCACACCAGGAAAGCTCGGGAAATGTTTTTCGGTGAATGCACCGGATCGTACGTCTTGTCGGTCATTATTGTTCTCACTGGCACGCACTACAGATGCAGAGTGACATCATCCACCACCAAGCGGCTTCGTACACTCTGACGGATAAACCGTCGCCGATCGGCGACGGAGCGGAACTGCCGGGACTTCTGCTCCCCGGCAGGGAAATCAGAAGCCGGCGCGGAACGATGCCCAGGCCTGCAACCAGTCGTCATAGGTGGCATACAGTTCCGACTCGCGGGGCGGCTGCCCCTTGAGCGGCGACTGCTGCAGCACTTCGTCGATGCGGTCGTAATCGAACAGCGAGCGGGTACTGGCATCCATGTACTGCACGGCCTTGCGATTGACCACGGCGGAACTGGCCGCCTTGCTCATCTCGGCCTGCACCTGCGGATCCAGAGCCTGGTTGATGAAGGCCAGCGCCGACTCGGTGTTGACCGAAGTCACCGGGATGAACCAGGCGTCCGCCCAGACCGCCCCACCCTCCTTGGGAAACACGTATTCGGTCTTCACGCCCTGCTTGGCGGTTTGCAGGGTTGCCGCCGTCCAGGTGCAGAAGCAGGCGGAAATCTCCTTGGCGACGAACAGCGAGGCGACGTCACCGTTGCTGGAGGCAAAGGTGCGGCACTGTTCACGGTAAGGAATCATCTGATCCCAGATGTCCGCCAGTTCCTCGCGCGAGACATTCGGGAATTTGTCGCCGTGCCCGGTCACCTTGGCCGCCAGCGGCCATACGGTCAGGGGGTTGTCGAGGAAGGTCAGGCGGCCCTTGAATTCGGGGCGCAGCAAGTCCTTGAAGCTGGTGACCGGCTCCTTCACTTCCTGCGGATTGAGGACGATGGTGTCCACGCCCCAGGTCCACGGGATACCGAAGCGCTGGCCATCCCAGAACCACATGTCGCCGTCGTAGAAGCGGGTGATGATGTCGGTTGGATTGTAGTTGGGCAGTTGCGTGGCATCGATCGGCTTGAGCAGCCCGAGGCCCTTGTACAGCTCGTTATAGCCGTTGGAATACTCCGACAGGTCCAACCGTACTCCACCGCCCATGAGCTTGGCGGTGACGTCGTCCTGGCTGCCCATGATGCTGGCGTTGACCCGCAGGTTGTTCTGCTTGATCCACTGCGCCGCTTCGTTCTGCAGCGTGTAGCCTTCCCAGGTCATGATGTCCAGTTGGCCACCAACTGCGGCGCGGGCCTCGGGAATCCAGCGTCCGAGCGTTGCACCGGCGGCGGCGGCTGCAGCACCCAGCATCAGCGTGCGCCGGCTCAGATGGGGATTGAAGGGGGATACTCCTGAAAGACGGGTCGGATCTCTGTGATCTGCTGACATTGGCGCATTCCTATCCTGAAGAATTGTTGTTGGCAGGACTGAAGCTGTTCGTCACGCTTTGGCGTCTGCGCGCCTCTGTTGGGCCGGTCTGATCGCCGTAAACCAAGGGAGCAAGACGGGTGCCAAGTTTTCGATAATCTGTAAGACACTGAATTAAATGAGTTTTTATTCGCGCCTACGGCGCCACATCCGGGCTTTCTCAGGAATGCGAGCCAGGGTTTTCATTGCTGAGAAAGCCCCATGAAAAACCCGCCGGTGACTGCCACGGGCGGGTTTTGGTGACGCGCTGTCGAGTCAGGCCAGGCGGGCCTGCTCATCGGCATGGTAGGACGAACGCACCAACGGTCCCGCCGCGACATTGTCGAAGCCCATCTCCAGACCGATCTGCGCGAAACGGGCGAACTGGTCAGGATGAACATAGCGCTGGACGGGCAGATGGTTGCGGCTGGGTTGCAGGTACTGGCCCAGGGTGAGCATATCGACCTGATGTTCGCGCATCCGCGCCATCACCTCGATCACCTCGTCGTCGGTTTCACCCAGCCCCAGCATCAGGCCGGATTTGGTCGGCACCCCGGGCACGCGCCCCTTGAAACCGGCGAGCAGGTCCAGTGACCATTCGAAGTCCGATCCCGGGCGCACCGCACGGTAGAGTCGCGGTACGGTTTCCAGGTTGTGGTTGAACACGTCGGGGGGTGTTTCGGCAGTCACTGCCAGGGCGATATCCATTCGCCCGCGATAGTCCGGCACCAGGGTTTCGATACGGACTTGCGGGCAACGACTGCGGATTTCCCGCAGGCAGGCGGCGAAGTGTGCCGAGCCGCCATCGCGCAAGTCATCCCGGTCCACCGAGGTGATCACCACGTACTTGAGACGAAGCTCGGCAATGGCGATCGCCAGGTTGCGCGGCTCGTCCACGTCCAGCGGCTTGGGCCGTCCATGGCCGACATCGCAGAACGGGCAACGCCGGGTGCAGATGTCGCCCATGATCATGAAGGTCGCCGTACCGCCGCTGAAACACTCACCCAGGTTCGGGCAGGCAGCCTCTTCGCAGACACTGTGCAGCCGGTGCTTCCTGAGCAGTGACTTGATCCGGGAAACCTCCGGCGAAGCCGCGATTTCCACGCGGATCCATTCCGGTTTGCGCGGAATGTCCTCGGTCGGCAGGATCTTGACCGGAATGCGCGCCACCTTGTCGGCGCCGCGCAGCTTGACTCCGGTCATCACCGGCCTTGGTGCCTGTGTTGCAAGGTCAGGTCGGGTCATCGTCGCCTCGTCAGCCACGGTAGTAGCGCTGTGGCACGAACGGAGTCTTGCACACGCGCATCGGAATGGCCTTGCCCCGAACCTGGGCGTACACCACTGTATCCAGCGCCGCGTAGGGCGCCGCCACGAAGCCCATCGCCAGGGGGCCCTCGAAGCTTGGGCCAAAGCCACCACTGGTCACCTTGCCGATCAACTCGCCATCCTCCCTGAACAGCTCGACCCCCTCCCGTACCGGAATACGCTCCAGCGGCACCAGGCCCACACGTTTGCGGTAAACGCCTTCGCGCTGCTGGGCGAACACCTGCTGGTACCCCGGGAAACCTCCTGCGCGCACGCCACCCTCACGCCGCGCCTTGGAGATGGCCCAGCCCAGGCTGGCTTCGATCGGGGTAACAGTGCTGTCCATATCGTGCCCATACAGGCACAGACCGGCCTCCAGACGCAGCGAGTCGCGCGCGCCCAGGCCAATCGGGGCGACTTCCGGCTGGTCCAGCAGCAGCCTCGCCAGGGTGTCGGCATGCTCGACAGGCACGGAAATTTCGTACCCATCTTCACCCGTATAACCCGAGCGACTGACATGGCAGGCGATCCCGCGAATCTCCACGGCGGCGAACTGCATGAAGGTCATCTGCGCCACGCTCGGCGCCAGGCGCGCCAGCACCTGCGCGGCCAGCGGCCCCTGCAGGGCGAGCAGCGCATGGCTGTCGAACTGCGAGATGACTTCGCACTGGTCCTGCAACTGCTGCAGGTGCGCCAGGTCCTGCTCCTTGCAACCGGCATTGACCACCAGGAATAGGTGATCCCCGGCATTGGCCACCATCAGGTCATCGAGGATGCCGCCCTGCTCGTTGGTAAACAGCGCGTAACGCTGCATGCCCACCGGCAGATCGACGATATCCACCGGCACCAGGGTCTCCAGCGCCCTCGCGGCGCCCTCCCCGACCAGGCGGATCTGGCCCATGTGGCTCACATCGAACAGACCTGCCCCGGCCCGGGTATGCAGGTGTTCCTTGAGCACACCCAGCGGGTATTGCACCGGCATCTGGTAGCCGGCAAAGGGCACCATTTTCGCACCCAGGGACAGGTGCAGGTCATGCAAGGGGGTTTGCTTGAGTGTCATGGCATCAGTCCTCGGCGTCACAGTCCGTAGACAGGGAAGGCGGAGCACAGGCGTGCTACCTGTTGCGCTACATGGGCCTCGACATCGGCGTCGCCGAGGTGATCGAGGATGTCGCAGATCCAGCCGGCCAGATCCTGGCTTTCACTGACGCCGAGGCCTCGGGTGGTGATCGCCGGTGTCCCGATGCGGATACCCGAGGTTACGAAAGGCGACTGCGGATCGTTGGGGACGGCGTTCTTGTTCACTGTGATGCGTGCCCGACCAAGCGCTGCATCCGCGTCCTTGCCGGTAATTCCCTGGCGGATCAGGCTGACCAGGAACAGGTGGTTGCGAGTGCCATCTGAGATGACTTCATAACCCCGCGCCTTGAACATTTCCGCCATGGCCACGGCGTTGTCCAGTACTTGCTGCTGGTAGACCTTGAAGTCCGGGGCCAGCGCCTCCTTGAAACACACCGCCTTCGCAGCAATCACATGCATCAGCGGTCCCCCCTGTGCTCCGGGGAACACTGCCGAGGCCAGCTTTTTCTCGATATCGGGGTTGCTGCGAGCCAGGATCAGGCCGCCGCGCGGGCCGCGCAGGGTCTTGTGGGTAGTGGTAGTGACCACGTCCGCCAGGCCGACCGGGTTGGGATAGAGCCCGGCAGCGACCAGGCCGGCGACGTGGGCCATATCGACGAACAGGTAGGCCCCCACCCGGTCGGCGATGTCGCGAAAGCGTTGGAAGTCCAGGACCTGGGAATAGGCGGAGAACCCCGCGACGATCATCTTTGGACGATGCTCGAGCGCCAGGCGCTCGACTTCGTCGTAGTCGATCAGCCCCTTGGCATCGATGCCGTACTGGACCGCGTTGTACAGCTTGCCGGAAGAACTGACCTTGGCCCCGTGGGTCAAGTGACCGCCATGGGCCAGGCTCATGCCCAGGATGGTATCGCCCGCGCTGAGCAGCGCCAGGTACACCGCCGCGTTGGCCGAGGAGCCGGAGTGCGGTTGCACATTGGCGTAGTCGGCGCCGAACAGTGCACAGGCGCGGTCGATGGCCAGTTGCTCGACCACATCGACGTGCTCGCAACCACCGTAGTAGCGCTTCGCCGGATAGCCCTCGGCGTACTTGTTGGTCAGCGCCGTGCCTTGAGCGGCCATCACCTGGGGGCTGGTGTAGTTTTCCGACGCGATCAGCTCGATGTGATCTTCCTGGCGCCGGGTTTCGCTGTCGATCGCGGCGGCCAGGACGGGGTCGAAGTCGTTGAGGGTCAGACTTTTGTGGAACATGGGATTTTTCCTGGATGTGGGGGAACCCGGCGCGGGCAGGACCGGCGCCGGTGTTCCGAAGCTGATTCAGACGTCCTGGTAGCTTTCGATCGAAGGGCAGGCGCAAGTCAGGTTGCGGTCGCCGTAGACATTGTCGACACGACCGACGGGGGGCCAGTACTTGTCATTCGAATGCCCGGCCGGGAAAACCGCCTGCTCACGGTCATAACCATGATTCCATTCACCGGCCAGCTCATGAGCCGTGTGCGGTGCATTGCGCAGCGGGTTGTCATCACGGTGCAGCAAGCCACTTTCGACCGCATGGATTTCCTTGCGAATAGCGATCATCGCCTCGCAGAAACGATCGAGCTCCTCCAGCGATTCGCTTTCGGTCGGTTCGACCATCAACGTGCCGGCCACCGGGAAGGACATGGTCGGGGCATGGAAGCCGAAGTCGATCAGGCGCTTGGCAACGTCCTCGACGCTGATTCCGCTGCTCTCCTTGAGCGGGCGCAGATCAAGAATGCACTCGTGGGCGACCAGGCCGTTTTCACCGGTGTAGAGCACCGGGTAATGCTCCTCCAGGCGCCGGGCGATGTAGTTGGCATTGAGTATCGCCACCCTCGAGGCCTCGCGCAGCCCCACACCACCCATCATGCGGATGTACATCCAGGTGATTGGCAGGATGCTCGCGCTACCGAAAGGCGCAGCGCACACGGCGCCCTCCTTCTGCTGCAAATGAGCATGTCCCGGCAGGAACGGCGCCAGGTGCGACTTCACACCGATAGGGCCAACTCCCGGACCGCCACCGCCGTGGGGAATGCAGAACGTCTTGTGCAGGTTCAGGTGCGAGACATCGCCGCCGAACTGCCCTGGTGCGCACAGGCCGACCATGGCGTTCATGTTCGCCCCGTCGATATATACCTGACCGCCCGCAGCATGGACGATGTCGCAGATCTCGCCGATACGGCTCTCGAACACACCGTGGGTCGAGGGATAGGTGATCATCAGCGCCGCCAGCCTGTCGCTGTGCTGCAAGGCCTTGGCCTGCAGATCGTCGACATCGACGTTGCCGCGGCTGTCACAGGCGACCACTACCACGCGCATGCCGGCCATCTGCGCAGTAGCCGGGTTGGTGCCATGGGCGGACGAGGGAATCAGGCAGACGTCCCGCCCGCCCTCGCCACGCGACTGGTGATAGGCACGAATGGCCAGCAACCCGGCATACTCGCCCTGCGAGCCAGCGTTGGGCTGCAGCGACACGGCGTCATAACCGGTGGCCTGGCAGAGCATGGTTTCCAGCTCGTCCAGCATTGCCTTGTAGCCCTCGGCCTGATCGGCCGGTGCGAAGGGATGCAGGCTGCCGAACTCAGGCCAGGTCACCGGGATCATCTCGCTGACGGCGTTGAGCTTCATGGTGCAGGAGCCTAGCGGGATCATGCTGCGGTCCAGGGCCAGGTCCTTGTCGGCCAGGCGGCGCAGGTAACGCATCAGCTCGGTTTCGCTGTGATAGCGGTTGAACACGGCGTGGGCCAGAATCGCCGAGCGGCGGTGCAACTGCTCGGGCAAGCGCCCGCCGGCCAGATCGGCCATGTCATCGAAGGCCGGGACAGTGTTTGCCTCACCGGCAAACAACGCCCACAACCGCAGCACCGAAGCTGGCGTGCAGGTCTCGTCCATCGAGATGCCAACGCGCTGATCGTCGATGAAGCGCAGGTTGATGCCAGCCTTGGCGGCACGTTGGTGCAGCTCGCTGGCAGGCAGCGTCGCCATCACGCTGAGGGTGTCGAAGAAATGGTATTGCTCGACAGTCTGCCCCAGGTGTTCGAGGCCTTTGGCCAGGATGGCGGTCAGCCGGTGGGTGCGCCGTGCGATGTCCTTCAAGCCCTGCGGGCCGTGATAGACGGCATACATGCTGGCGATGTTGGCCAGCAGCACCTGGGCCGTGCAGATGTTGCTGGTAGCCTTCTCGCGACGGATATGCTGCTCGCGGGTCTGCATGGCCAGGCGCAAGGCCGGTGCCCCGTGACGATCCACCGAGATACCGACGAGGCGGCCGGGCATGTCGCGCTTGAAGCTGTCACGGGTCGCGAAGAACGCTGCATGAGGGCCGCCGTAGCCCAGCGGCACGCCGAAGCGCTGGGCGCTGCCGATCACCACGTCGGCGCCAAACTCGCCGGGTGGGGTCAGCAGGGTCAGGGCCAGCAGATCGGCTGCCACCGCGAGCAACCCGCCAGCCGCCCGCACATGGCCCGCCAGCTCGGCATGATCATGAACCGCGCCGGTGCTGGCCGGATATTGCAGCAAGACACCGAAGTAGGCACCAAGGTCTTCCGGAGCCAATTCGAACTCATCCCCCACTACCACTTCGATAGCCAGCGGCGCGGCGCGGGTTCGCAGTACATCGATGGTCTGCGGATGACAGTGGGAAGAGACGAAGAATGCCGGCGCCTTGTTTCGCGCCAGGCGTTTGCAGAAAGTCATGGCTTCGGCGCAGGCGGTCGCCTCGTCCAGCAGCGAAGCGTTGGCGATGTCCATCCCGGTCAGGTCGCTGACCAGGGTCTGGAAGTTCAGCAACGCTTCCAGGCGGCCTTGGGAAATCTCCGGCTGGTAGGGCGTGTAGGCGGTGTACCACGCCGGGTTTTCCAGGAGATTGCGCAGGATCGGCGCTGGCGTGAAACAGGGATGGTAGCCCTGGCCGATGTGCTGGCTGAACAGCTTGTTCTTGCTGGCGATCTGCTTCAAATCGGCCAGGGCCTCGGCTTCGCCCTGCCCCACGGTCAACGGCAGCACGCTGGTGCCGCTGATGGTGTCCGGCACGACGCTGGCGATCAACTGGTCCAGGCTGTCGTATCCCACCACCTGGAGCATGACCTGGATCGCCCGCTCGTCCGGCCCGATATGACGCCCCACGAACTCATGGCGGGTGTCGAGTTGTACTGTATTGCTCATGAGTACTGTCACTCCTGCTGGCGCAGATAATCCTGGTAACCCGTTTCATCCATCAGGCTGGCCAGGCCACTGGCGTCGGTCGGCAGGAAACGGAAGAACCAGCCCTGGTCAACGGGAGAGGCGTTGACCAGCTCCGGCTCCTGGGCCACGGCCTCGTTGACGGCAACCACCTGGCCGGTAAGCGGCATGGTGATGTTGCTGGCGGCCTTGACCGATTCCAGCACCACCACTTCCTGGCCGGCCTCGTAGGTTTCAAGGTCCGGCAACTGGACGAAAACCACGTCGCCTAGGGCCGATTGCGCATAGTCGGTGATGCCGACGGTCAGCTCGCCGTTGTCTTCCAGGCGCAGCCATTCGTGATCGGGAGTGAAACGCACGCTCATGGGGTCTTTCCTTTTGGAGTTGTTGTTGGTCAGGTACTTGGCTTCAAACACTCAGCGCAACGCGCAGAGCAGGGACTTCGGCCTGTTCGATCCGGGTGCCCATCTCCATGTCCAGACGGCAGGCCACCAGATCGGCGATGGTCAGGATCGGCAGGTTGTACCGGGCTGCGTAGGCATCGATGGCCGCGCCGCGCATCATCGTGCCGTCGGGGTTCATCAGTTCGCAGAGCACGGCGGCCGGGCGCATGCCGGCCAGCACGGCGATCTCCACACTGCCTTCGGTATGCCCGCGACGCTCGAGCACCCCGCCACGCCTGGCCCGTAGCGGAAACATGTGACCGGGGCTGACGATGCGCCGGTGCAGGGCCGTCGAAGACAGCGCCGCCTGCACGGTAGTGAGGCGATCCTGGGCCGACACGCCGGTGGTGATGTTGTCCGCCGCCTCGATGCTTACGGTGAAACCGGTGGTGTACCGCGACTCGTTGTGCGGGACCATGGGTTTGAGCCGCAGCATGTCGACCGTGGCCTCGTCCAGGCAAAGGCAGACGATGCCACTGCCGTCGCGGATCATCATGGCCATACTCTGCACAGTCATGTTCTGCGCCGCGACCACCAGGTCGGCCTCGTTCTCGCGATCGTCGTCGTCGAGCAGGATCACGGGCTGACCGCGTCGATACGCGTTGACGGCGGCCTTGACGTTACGGTGGCGAGAAAGAATCGGGCTCATCATTGTCGTTATCTCCGAAGGTTGCATCGGGCGCTCGGGTCTCAATAGCCGCGCTCGAATCCGACCTGCCCGTCGAGGGGCTGGCCGGACTGGTACTTGCGCAGGTTGCGCAAAAAGAAATCGATCATCGCCACGGGATCGGTAGGCCCGGCGATATGGGGGGTGAGTACCAGGTTGGGCGTCACCCAGAACTGGTGCGAGGGCGGCAAGGGCTCCTTGCGGAATACATCAAGCACCGCGCCGGCCAGTTGCCCCTGTTCCAGCGCATGCACCAGCGCCTGATCGACTACCGCATTGCCGCGGCCAATATTGATGAACAGAGCGTTGGCCGGCAGTGCGCCAAAGAAGGCGCTGTCGAAGAGGTCATGGGTCCGCGGGGTATCGGGCAGGACGTTGATGACATAGTCCGCCTGCGCCGCCAGGGGTATCAGGTCATCAAGACTGCCCACGAGCTCGACGTTGGCGGTCGTGCGCGGACTGCGCTGGATACCTGATACGCGCATGCCAAGGGCGCTCAACCCCGAGGCGATATGTGCACCGATGCTGCCGAGGCCGGCTATCAGCACGCGCTTGCCGGAAAGCCGCTGCGAACTCGCCGGTCGCCAACTGAAGCGACTCTGGGCGAATGGATAGTCCGCCGCCTTCCAGGCATGAGCCAGCATGTGATGCAGGACGTATTCGAGCATCGATGCACCGAATACCTCGCCAGCACGGGTGAGCTGGTAACCGCGCGGCACCCGGGGATCGAGCATCGGGGTCACTCCGGCCCAGGTCAGCTGCACCCAGCGCGGCCGCAGGCCCCGCCCCAGCAGTTCGATGACATGTTCCGGAGAGCCCAGCCAGACATCGCACTCGACATGCGCGTCGATATCGTCTCGCGTGCGCAGCGGCAGACCTGCATGCCCCTGGCGAATCAGGGCCAGCAGCTCGGCGCTGTCAGGATCAGTCAGCAAAACCGTGGGCAGCGATGCGGTGGACATTGCGCTCTACTCCGAAGGTGAACTCGAAGTCACTGGAGCAAGCGCCGTGCCATCAAAAAATATCTAATTAAAACAATGAGTTAAAACAAAAAAGCCTGCTGTCTTTCAGGATTGAGACAGCAGGCTCATTTTTGCAACGGTAGATTCTCTACAGGCGGATACCGTAACGCTTGACCTTGCGGTAGAGCGTGGCCTTGCTCATGCCCAGCGCCTTGCAGGCCGACTCGACATTGCCGGCGCTGGCGGCCAGGGCCTGACTGATCGCCTTGCTTTCCACATGGCTCAGCGTGGTACGGGCGTTCACGCCGGTGACATGCACCACCAGATCGGCAGCGTCATCCAGCGCTTCGGCATCGACCGGAGCCACGCCATGCGCAGGTGCCACCGGCTGCGCTGCCGCGGGCGCCAGGCGCTCGGCAAACGGGCGGATACGGTTCTCGAACGGCAGCACGATATCGCTGGCACGCACTTCCCCGCTCTCGGCGAACAGGGTGGCACGGTGCAGCACATGGCGCAGTTCCCGAACGTTGCCCGGCCATGGGTATTCCAGTAGCTTTTTCCAGGCAGACGGCTTGAGCACCGGCACCGGATCGTCCCCGCATACACCCTGCAGCACCGTCTCGATCAGTTGCGCCTTGTCTTCCCGCTCACGCAGCGGTGGCAGATCGATGATCATCCCTGACAAACGGAAGAACAGATCTTCGCGGAACTCGCCAGCCGCAACTTTTTCATGCAAGCGCTGATTGGTCGCCGCGATGATCTGCACGTCCACCCGCACTGCCTTGCCGCCACCCAGTGGTGACACCTCGCCACTTTCCAGCACACGCAGAAGACGGGTTTGCAGGGCGAGCGGCATATCACCGATCTCATCGAGGAACAGCGTGCCCCCGTCAGCCTCCATGAACCGGCCCTGGCTGCCCTCCTTGTTGGCCCCGGTGAAGGCGCCCTTGCTGTAGCCGAACAACTCGCTATCGATGAGCGATTCGGGGACCGAGGCGCAGTTGAACGCAACGAAGGGGGCCGCGCTGCGCTCGCCTTCCTGATGGATGGCCTTGGCCAGGGTGTCCTTGCCGGCACCGGTCTCGCCCAACAGCAACAGAGGCAGGTTCTTGTTCATCACCTTGCGGATCAGGCGCACGTTGTCCTGCATGCGCGAGTCCTGTCCGGCGCAGCGCGCCAGGGAACCGGCAACTTCCCGCGTTGCCCGCGGACGTGCCTTCATCACCCGCTCGACTTCGGCAGTGCGCGCGGATTGCGCAGGGCTTGCAACCATGAGGAAATCCAGATGCTGCGCGCAGTGGAGCAGTTGCGCGGTAGCCACGCTGCGGAAGATTTCCAGGGAAATGGCCGACTGGGGGCAATCGATCACCTCCCACAAGCGGCGCTTGCCCAACTGATTCGGCTCCAGGCCCAGCAGCCGACGAGCGCCGTGGGTAGCGCCGAGGATCAGCCCGCCAGCGTCAATGGCAATCCATGCCGCCGGACCGGAGGTGCCACAGACCTGGAGGATGAAGCAGTCCTCGAAATGCATGCGGAACAGGCGCTGCTCCAGCTTGTTCGAACTCTGGGTCGCCAGCTTGTAGGCGATGTGGTGGGCGTTGACATCGACGTTGGGGTTGCAGGTGGTCAGGTTCAGCACCCCCTGCAACTGGCCATCGGGGTTGTAGAACGGCGCTGCGACGCAGGCCTGCTCCGAGAGATCGTAATAGAAGTGATCGTCGCGGAAGACCGCGACCGGGCGCTGCTCGGCGATACAGGTACCGATACCATTGGTACCACCTACCTCCTCGCGCCAGATCGAGCCGATACGATCGCTCTCGCAGTAATAGGCCTGCGACGGCTTGATGCTCTCGGCAATGATCACGCCATCGGCATTGGCCAGGCTCGCGTGGTAACCCACGTCGCTGAGCACGCTCATCAGACCGTTGAGCGTGTTCACCGCATGCTCGAAAGCCTGCTCACCGAAAGCCTGCTGCAAGCGGCGGACTTCACTGGCCTCGACCACCGGAACCATCAGTTGCTGGTCGGGGCTAAGCCCCACGTCCAGGCAACGCCGCCAGGATTGACTGCAATGCTCTCGATGGATGACGGACAGGCCGCCAGATGGCTCGTGATCGAGTTCATGCGAATTACCGTCAGCGCCGGAACGAATCCTGGCCAGGTGTTGCTGCACGCTCATCATTTTTATTGTACCTGCTGAACATCCAGGGATTACCGGTCCGGGTTACCGGCCAGCTTTTCAGGAAGGTCATGCAAGAATGAAACCAGTGATGCTACCTGGTTCATTCAGCAGCCTACCGTCCCGGAACGCCTGCAGAGCGCCCGGGCATCGCGACTACCCTCCCTGGTACAACGCCAATCACACTGAAGATGCCATCAGTGCAGGAGCATGACTAGAAGTATCGACCATTTTTTCCGGGCCTGCGCACAGCCCGTCGCGCACTGCAGATCAAAGGGCAAAGCCGCTGAACAGCTTCTCCCTCAGGTAGTTGACCAGAACGTTGACAGCCCGTGGAACATGGGCGGAATAGGGCCGCACCAGATAGATCTCGGCGGCGAATGCACCAGTCAGTTCCCAGTCTTGCAGAACCCGCACCAGACGCCCATCGGCCAGCGCGCCGTGCGCACTGAAGTCGGGCAGCAAGGCAATCCCCAGGTGGTCCAGTGCCGCATCGCGCAGCGCCTCGCTGTTGTTGGTGGCGAAGCTACCGGTGATGGGAACGGTCAGTCGTTCAGTGCCTCGTTCCAGGGTCCAGACCGGGCTCTCGTGACCCCGCGGGTAGTACAGGCAGCTATGCCGTCCCAGATCATCGGGCGTCTGCGGTTCGCCTGCACGATCCAGGTAAGTCCGGGTCGCCACCAGCACCGAAGCGGTCTTGCACAGCTTCCAGGCCACATGGGTTTCAGGGATCCGGAAGCTGTGGCGCACGGCCAGGTCGTAGCCGTCGGCAGCGATGGTGCTCAATGAGTCCGAGACATCCAGGTGTATTCGCACCTGTGGATACAGGGCAAGGAATCCCGACAAATGCGGTACCAGATGCTGACGGGCGAAGGCCACGGGGGCGGTCAGTCGTACCAGCCCCTGCACGGTCGCGGCTGAGTCGCGTACCGACGAAAAGCTGCGGGCGATATGTGCGTAGGCACTGCGGACCTCGCGGGTCAGCGACTTGCCCGCTTCGGTCAGGCGCACGCTGCGAGTGGTGCGCGTAACCAATTGGGTGCCGGTGGCCTTTTCCAGGTCCGACAGGTGTTGGCTGACCACCGATTTGCTGACCCCCAGACGCGCTGCTGCTGCGGTGTAGCTGCCCTGCTCTTCCAATATGGAGAGCCAGTGAATGTGCGCCCACAGCTTCTCGATCTCGTTGGTTTCCATGACTTCTGATTGTTCTCGGATACGGACAATGAGTTCTTGACTATGGTCTCGTTCAGGACAAAACCCAAGGTTATCGTGAGCTCGTCGCTGGCCACCCGTCCAGCCCCGCATGGAATGTCCACGATGCCCAGCCTGATCAAGCACTACATCAACCACACCCACGTTTCCCGGGACGACCGCCATCAGGCGGTGTTCAACCCCGCCACCGGCGAACAATCAGGCGAGGTCTCGCTGGCCCGTCGTGCCACAGTCGACGAGGCCGTGGCCGCCGCCAAGGCTGCGTTCGAACGCTGGAGCGAAACCCCGCCGATCCGTCGCGCACGGATACTTCAGCGCTACCTGCAATTGCTCCAGGAGCGCAAGGACGACCTGGCGCGCATCATCACTGCCGAACACGGCAAGGTCTTCACCGACGCCCAAGGTGAGGTGGAGCGCGGCATCGACATCCTCGAATTCGCCTGCGGCATTCCGCACTTGCTCAAGGGTGAATTCACCGATCAGGTTTCCCGCGGCATGGACAACTGGACGATGCGCCAACCCTTGGGCGTGGTTGCCGGTATCACCCCCTTCAACTTCCCGGTCATGGTCCCGATGTGGATGTACCCCATCGCTTTGGCGGCCGGTAACACTTTCGTTCTCAAGCCCAGCCCGACTGACCCGAGCGCCTCGCTGTTCATGGCCGACCTTCTGCAGGAAGCCGGCCTGCCCGCTGGCGTATTCAACGTCGTGCAGGGTGACAAGGAAGCCGTGGATGCGCTGATCGAGCACCCTGACGTGAAAGCGGTGAGTTTCGTGGGTTCTACGCCGATCGCCCAGTACATCTACGAGACCGGTGCCCGTCACGGCAAGCGTGTGCAGGGTCTGGGTGGTGCGAAGAACCACCTGGTGGTGATGCCGGACGCCGACATCGACAAGACTATCGACGCACTGATCGGCGCAGCCTACGGAAGTGCCGGGGAACGCTGCATGGCGATCTCGGTCGCTGTGCTGGTCGGGGATATCGCGGACAAGGTGGTCGAAGCACTGGCCGCCCGAGCCCGGGATCTGCGCATTACTGACGGTCGCGACCTCAAGGCAGAAATGGGCCCGATCGTCAGCCGTGCGGCGCTGGAACGCATCACCAGCTACATCGACCAGGGCGTGGAATCGGGCGCGAAACTGGTCGTCGACGGTCGCGGGTTCCGCCCTGCCGAAGCCGGCCTGGAAAACGGTTACTGGCTCGGTGCCACGCTCTTCGATCATGTCACCCCGGACATGAGCATCTACCGAGAGGAAATCTTCGGCCCGGTCCTGGCTTGCGTACGGGTGGCGGACTTCGCCGAGGCGGTGCGATTGATCAACGACCATGAATTCGGCAACGGCGTCAGTTGCTTCACCCGCGACGGCAACATCGCCCGCGAATTCGCCCGACGGATCGAGGTGGGCATGGTGGGAATCAACGTGCCATTGCCGGTCCCGATGGCCTGGCACGGCTTCGGTGGATGGAAGAAGAGCCTGTTCGGTGACATGCACGCCTACGGCACTGAAGGCGTGCGCTTCTACACCAAGCAGAAATCGATCATGCAGCGCTGGCCGGAAAGCATCGAAAAAGGTGCGGAATTCGCCATGCCGGTCGCCCGTTAAGGAGGCTGACGAGATGGAATTGCAAGCGGCAGTATCCGGCACGGACCGGGCGAACTGGTCCTGGTGGCGGGAGGACATCGAGCGCGACCACGGCCCTGCCCGGCCAGCTTTGAAAGGCCAGGTGGCACTGGACGTGGCTATCGTCGGCGGTGGCTTCGCCGGCCTGTGGAGCGCGATTATCCTCAAGTCCCGCGCCCCTCACCTCAAGGTAGGGCTGCTGGAGGCTTCCCGGGTCGGCGACGGTGCAAGCAGCCGCAATGGGGGCATTGTTCATGGCTACTGGCAGTCCCTGCCTGCCAACATCCGCGCATTCGGCACCGACACGGCGCTGGAACTGGCGCGACTGGGCAGCGAGGCACAGCAGGCGTTCAAGGCCTTCGTCACTGCGCCCGGTCGCGATGTGTGGTGGAAGGAAGAAGGCAACCTGCGGGTAGCGACCTGCCGGGCGCAGGAAGCAGCCCTGCGCAAGTTCCTCGACGGCTGCGCCGGGCTTGGTGTGGAGAACTATGTCCAGCCCCTGTCCGCTCCACAGGTGCGTGAACTGGTGGGAAGTCCGGTGTTCGGCTCGGGCATCTACTTTCCCGAGGCCGGCAACGTGCATCCCGGGCGCCTGGTACTTGCCCTCAAGGCAGCGGCGCTCGAGGCCGGCGTGACCCTTTACGAAAACTCGCCGGTTTCCCGTATCGAGGAAGGCAAGCCGCATCGCGTGAAGGTGGACGGTGGTATCGCGATCGCACGGCATGTCGTGCTGGCGACCAACGTGGGGCTGGCCGGGGTGTCGGGTATCGGCAGCCGGATGAGCCTGTTCTCCAGCTACGCCACCATGTCCAACCGCAATGAAGATGCCCTGCAGCAACTGGGCTGGAGCAAGGCGATGGGCATGAACGACGCGCGGATGTTCCTCCACTACTTCCGCCAGACCCGCGACGGCCGCGTGCTGATGGGCTCGGGGTCAGGGCCGATCGGCTGGGGCAACGACGCCGGCGCGCCGCGGTTGCGCCATGACCCGGCCAGCCTGGAACGCCCGCGGGCGGGCCTGCAACGCTTGCTGCCTGGCGTGGCACGGGCCGGCTTTGCGCAGAGCTGGGGCTGGCCTATCGACGTTTCGGCGGATCGGGTGCCGTTCTTCAAGACCCACCAACCGGGCATCCATTACGCCGCTGGATTCTCGGGACATGGCGTCCAGGCCGGATGGATCGCCGGGCAATGCCTGTCGTCGCTGGTACTGGAGCAGAAGGACAAATGGTTCCTCTCGCCGTTCTGCCAGCGCCAGGTCCCGCGCCTGCCACCCGAACCTTTCAAGTACCTGGGCGCCTGCGCCATCCGCCGGGCCATTCTCGCCTGCGAGGAAGCCGAGCAGATGGAGCGCCGCGCCTCCTGCACCGCGCAATCCGTTGCCGCACTGCCCGCCTTGCTGGGCCTGCGCATTGGCGTGCGCTAACGAACCACCAACCCTACCCGAGGAAAAAACATGATTCAGCGCTTCGAACCCAACGGCAAACGCCTCAGCCATGTGCTGGTACATGACGGCATCGCCTACGTCACCGGGCAGACACCGGTTGATCGCAGCCAGGACATTACCGGGCAGACGCAACAGATCCTCGCGCGGATCGACGAACTGCTGGCGATCGCCGGGACCGACAAGTCCAGGATTCTTTTCGCCCAGGTATGGCTCAAACACGTGGTAAAGGATTTCGCCGCGATGAATGAAGTCTGGGAACAGTGGATTCCGGAAAGCGCCTTGCCAGCCCGAGCTACGGTTGAGGCCAACCTTGCAGCGGAGAGCATCCTGGTGGAGATCGCCTTGCAGGCAGCGGTCTGATCTGAGGTCAGGTTCCATCACGCGGGACGCGCCCGCTCTCGCAAGCTTGCCCAATCAACGGGAAGGCTGCAGGAGCGGGCACGTCCCGCGGTGCTTTTGCGCTACCCAAAAGCATTTTCTCATTATCGAGAAGCCAACTCCGGGCCTTGTCTCAGCAATGCGCCAAGCGCAGAAAAATCAGCGAAAAATAAAAATAAAACCTTGAAAATCAAAGACATATAAATACAAAAAACTCTTGGCACCCTTGTTGCAAAAACCCAGTACGGACGGCTTCCAGCGACCACGCATCGCCGGGTTGCCCTGACGTCTACACCACCAATAACAAGCGAAGCCAGGAGATACTATGGAACTCGGTCTGTTCATGATGCCGTTGCACGACCCACGGCGTAACTACACCGAAATGCTGCAACAGGACCGCGAAGCCGCGATCCTCGCCGACCAACTTGGCTTCAGCGAAGTCTGGGTCGGTGAACACTACAGTTGCAGTTCCGAGCCAGTGGCCAACCCGCTGCAATTCTTCGCCACCCTGCTCGACGCCACCAAGAACATCAAGTTCGCCACCGGCGTACTCAACCTGCCCCAGCACCATCCGGCCACAGTCGCTGGCGATGTCGCCCAGTTCGACCACCTGAGCGGCGGCCGCCTGATCATGGGTGTTGGTCCTGGCGGCCTGGTGTCGGATATGGAACTGTTCGGCACCCAGGACCTCAACCGCGCCGAGATGACCACCGAGTCGGTCGACATCATCCACAAGATCTGGGCCTCCGATCCGCCCTACAACATCCAGGGCAAGTACTGGAACGTGAAGCTGGAGAAGAACATCATCCCGTCGCTGGGCTTCGGACCGATGCTCAAGCCCTTCCAGCAGCCACATCCACCGCTGGCCATCTCGGTGATGAGCCCGTCGTCGAGCAGCGCACGCCAGGCCGGTGAACGCGGCTGGGGTATCGTCAGTGCCAACTTCATCCCTGAAGTCCACGTCAAGTCGCACTGGGAGCAGTTCGTCATCGGCTGCGAGAAAGCCGGCCGTCGTCCAGACCCGAACCTGTGGCGCATCGCCCGTTCGATCCTGGTCACCGACACCGATCAGGAGGCCGCCGACTACCTCGCCCGCCCGGACAGCTCCTATGGCTGGTACTACGACTACATCGTCGAAGACATGGCAGCGTTCAACATGAAGCGCATCCTCAAGCCTTCCGCCGAGATCCCGGACAGCGAAGTCACCCGTGAAAACTGCCTGGACTGGATGGTCATGTCCGGTTCGCCGAAAACCGTGCTGGACAAACTGGTGGCCTTCGTCGACTACGTCGGCGTGCCGTTCGGTACCCTGCTGACCACCCAGAAGGACTGGGAAAACCCTGCCCTGCACCAGAAGTCGCTGCGTCTGCTCAGTGAATCGGTGATGCCGAAGCTGCGCGACTATTGCGCCACCCTCAAGCACGTAGCCTGAGCAAGGCCGGGCCATTGAGCCCGGCCAAGGCGACCGGAGCAGTCGCCCGATCGGTTTCACCTTGAACTGCCGAAGAAGCACGGGGCTCCCCTTCACCGGGGAGCCCCCATTACAACAATGAGGTTTCGATCAATTCGCCCACACGGGCGAGGCTGCTGTGGCCTTGCGGCCGAGGAGTTGCCATGGGTCTGAACATTACCCAACGCCAGACCGTACTCAGTTCGGTGCTCGCAGCACCGTCCATGATGTTCATGCTGGTGTTCTTCGTCTTTCCTTGCTTGTTGCTGTTGCTGTACAGCTTCTGGACGGCCCGGTCCTTTGTGATCGACCCGACCTTCAACCTCGACAACTATGCACGAACGCTTACCGCTGCCGGCTTCTGGCGCACCGGCCTCACCGGGCTGAACAACGGCCTGTGGACGGCCATCGTTTCGGTAGTTCTGAGCTTTCCCGCTGCCTACTACATCGTCTATCGAGCACGCGGCAACGCGGCGTTCTACCTGATCCTGCTGTCCTGGTTTTCCAGCTACCTGGTACGGGTCTATGCCTGGCGGACCATTCTTGGCACCAATGGGCTGATCAACAGCACGCTGATGCAATGGGGCCTGATCCAGCAACCGCTGGAGTTCCTCCTGTTCAGCCCCTTCGCCTCGATCATCACCCTGGTCCACATCATGTTTCCTTTCGCCCTGCTGTTGCTGGTCTCGGCGCTGCGCGATGTGAAGCAGGACTACCTCGACGCGGCCCGCGACCTGGGCGCAACGCGGACCCAGGTGTTGCTCAGGGTGATCATCCCGATGGCCTATAAAGGCATCGTCTCGGCCTTCATGTTCACCTTCATTCTCGCTGCCGGGGACTACATCACCCCGCAATTGCTCGGCGGGCGCGACGGTGTCACCAACGGCCTGCTGATCGCCAACCAGTTCCGCAGCGCCGGCAACTGGCCGCTGGGCGCGGCGATGGCATTCATCACCCTGGTCCTGTTCATCGGTATCTACATCACCTTCACCCAACTGCTGCGCGCACTGCGCCTGGCGCCGGGGCTGCGCTTCCACGAACAGGAGCAGAAATCATGCTGAGGCTCTATCTCTGGCTCTACCTGCTGTTCCTCTATGCGCCGATCGTGGTCATCGGGATGTTCAGTTTCCACAGTTCGGCCTCCCTGGTGTTCCCGTTCGAAGGCTGGAGCCTGCGCTGGTACGAGCAGATCTTCGCCAGTCAGACTTTCCGCAGTTCGCTGTACAACAGCCTGCTGGTGGCAAGCCTGGCCTCGCTGGCGACCACCCTGCTCGGGGCCAGCGTGGCACTGGCGCTGATCCGCATGAAGGGCAAGGTGCGCGAAGCAGTGGCAACGCTATGCTCGGCGCCCATCGCCCTGCCCGGCCTGTTCCTCGGTATCGCATTGCTCAGCGCCTTCGCCCAG
Source organism: Pseudomonas sp. Con_6 (assembly GCF_059379395.1). Taxonomy (NCBI): domain Bacteria; kingdom Pseudomonadati; phylum Pseudomonadota; class Gammaproteobacteria; order Pseudomonadales; family Pseudomonadaceae; genus Pseudomonas; species Pseudomonas sp. Con_6. The sequence continues at coordinate 4,628,139 of NZ_CM182011.1, forward strand.
ATGGGCCTGAACCGCTCCCTGCTGACCGTGACCATCGCCCATACGCTGTATGCCCTGCCGTTCTTCGTCGCCACCTTGCGCTCGCGCATCGACTACTTCGATCCCTCCCTCGAAGAAGCCGCCCGCGACCTCGGCGCCAGCCCGCTGCAAGCGTTCCGCATGGTGACCCTGCCGATCCTTCGACCCAGCCTGATCGGCGCGGCCATCCTGGTGTTCGCCCTGTCGTTCGATGAACTGATCATCACCGTGTTCGTCAGCGGCAACGAGACCACGCTGCCGATGATGGTCTGGTCAATGATGCGACGCACGGTCGACCCGACCATCAACGCAGCGTCCATGGTCGCCTTCGCCCTGTCGCTGATCGTGATCCTCGCCGCCGGCGCCGCCTTCTGGCTGCAGCGCCGTGCAAAAACTTCCTACCGTACCTCGCCCACTGGAGTCGATGCCCATGAACCGTCCGATCGTGCAACTGCAGAACGTGCACAAGTCGTTCGGCCCCTTCAAGGCCTTGAATGACATCAACCTCGATATCCGCCAGGGCGAGATCCTCACCCTCCTCGGCCCCAGCGGCTGCGGCAAGACGACCCTGATGCGGATCATCGCCGGCTTCGAGGCACCGACCAGCGGCAGCCTGCTGATCGCGGGCAACGATGCGGTGGCCTTGCCACCGGAGAAGCGCAGCGTGAACATGGTGTTCCAGCGCTACGCGCTGTTCCCGCACCTGGATGTGTTCGACAACGTCGCCTTCGGCTTGCGCCTGCAGGGCGTGTCCAAGGCGAAGATCAAGGAGCAGGTGAATGCCATGCTGCACCTGGTGCAACTGGACAGCTTCGCCAACCGCTGGATCAACGAGCTCAGCGGCGGCCAGTGCCAGCGCGTGGCCCTGGCCCGCGCCTTGGTCAACCGGCCCGACGTGCTGCTGCTCGACGAGCCGCTGGCGGCGCTGGACCTGAAGATCCGCCACCACATGCTCAAGGAACTCAAGCGCATCCACGAGGAGACCGGCACGACCTTCGTGTACGTCACCCATGACCAGGACGAAGCGATGATCCTTTCCGACCGGGTAGTGCTGATGAACAAGGGCGAGATCGAACAGCTCGGCTCGCCCCAGGATCTCTATGCTGCGCCGGAATCGCTGTTTTGCGCGCGTTTCTTCGGCGACACCAACATCGTCCAGGGCCACGTCGGCGGGGTCAGCGATGGCCTGGCCGACATTTCCACCGCCTTTTTCAGCGCCCGCGGTGCAGTGCGTCGGGCCAGTGCCGGAGCCAGCGTATCGGTGTCGATCCGCCCTGAAGCCATCCGCCTCGATGCCGCTGCTCCGGGCACCGCCGCCCCCGGCCACAACGCCCTGACGGGGGATATCGAAGACGTGATGTTCATCGGCAATCGTGTGGTCTACCAGGTCAGGCACGGCGAAAGCCTGTTCACCTGCCAGCAAGCGCGCCCGGTCACCGGGATCGAGCATGCGCCCGGCAGCCGGGTCCGCCTGTCGTGGCCCGACGAGGCTGTGGTCGTACTGACCCACTGACCGCCCCCCTATTACAGCAATAAGAAAGGAGTACCCAAGTTGGTTGATTACATCGTGGTAGGCGGAGGCCCGGCTGCCTGTGCAGCGGCCTCCCGGCTTACGGAAGATTCGAACGTTTCGGTCACCTTGCTCGAACAGGGCTCGCGGGACTGGAACCCCTATATCCACATGCCCGTGACCTACTTCAAGACGGCCAAGGGCAACCTGCTGACCCGTTACAAGCTCGAACCACAGCGCGAACAGAACGGCATCACCCCGGAAATGGTCCAGGGGCGCGTGCTCGGCGGTGGCAGCTCGGTCAACGCCATGGTCTACATGCGCGGCTGCCCCGAGGACTACGACAACTGGGAGGCCATGGGCTGCACTGGCTGGTCGTACAAGGAAGTGCTGCCGTACTTCAAGCGTAGTGAAGACAACGAGCGCTTCGCCGGCGAAGCCCACGGCCAGGGCGGGCCACTGGGTGTGTCGGACCAGCGGGCCACCCATTACCTCACCAAGAGCTGGGTCAAGGCCGCGCAGCAACTGGGGATCCCCTTCACCGCGGACTTCAACTCCGGCAAGCAGGAAGGCGTCGGTTTCTACCAGGTGAAGATGCGCAACGGCCTGCGCTGCAGCGCTGCGGTGGCGTACCTCAACCCGGCACGCAAGCGCCCCAACCTGAAGATTCGTACGGGCTGCCAGGTCCTGCGGGTGTTGGTCGAGAACGGTCGCGCCTATGGCGTGGAGTACCGCCAGGGCGGCCAGGTCAAGGTGCTGCGCGCCGAGAAGGAAGTCATCGTCAGTGCCGGTGCGGTTGGCTCGCCGACCCTGCTGCTGCGCTCCGGGATCGGCCCGGCCGAGCACCTGCGCTCGGTTGGCGTGCCGGTGGTCCACGACCTGCCGGGCGTCGGGGAAAACTTCCAGGACCATGTGGACATGTTCCTGATCTACGAACTGACCGGCCCGCATAGCTACGACAAGTACAAGAAGCTGCACTGGCAGGCCTGGGCCGGTCTCCAGTACCTGCTGTTCCGCAACGGCCCCATCACCTCGAACATCTGTGAAGGCGGTCTGGTCTGGTACGGCGACAAGAATGATCCATTGCCGAACCTGCAGTTCCACTTCCTGCCCGGCGCCGGTGTCGAGGAAGGAGCGGAAACCACTCCGAGCGGCAACGGCTGTACGGTCAACGTCTATCAGACCCGCCCGCGTTCGCGCGGTACGGTACGCTTGCGCGACGGCAACCCGGACACCCCGCCCCGGGTGGACCCGAACTACCTGTCCGATCCGTACGATGTCGAGCAGCTTGCCGAAGCGGTGCGCCTGGGCATGGAGATCATGGAGCAACCCGCCCTCAAGCCGTATGTTGCGCACGTGCACCGCCCACGCCATCCGCTGGCGACGCACGAGGAACGTGTGCGCTTCGTCCGCGAAACAGCCCAGGGCGCTCTGCACCCTTCAGGCGCCTGCAAGATGGGCACCGACGCCATGGCGGTGGTCGATCCGGAGTTCCGCGTGCATGGCCTGCAAGGCCTGCGGGTGTGCGATACGTCGGCAATGCCGGCGCTTGTTTCGGGCAATACCAGCGCCCCGTCGATGATGCTTGGCGAGCGCCTGGCCGACTTCATCAAGGGCCGTCGTTCGCTGCTCCCGCAATCACGGCAAGACGCGATCCAGGTAGCCGAGCCAGCCAAGGCTCACGTTTGAGCCTGCTTCTTCACTGACGAAGGCCACCCTCGGGTGGCCTTTTTTCTTCAAGGAATTCTCCATGCAATCGATGTTCGGAACTCCCGCCTACCAACGCGCTACGCGCCTGACGTTCTTCGCCGTCGGTTTCACCATGGCGGCCTGGGCACCGCTGGTGGCCTATGCCAAACAACGCATGCTGCTCGACGACGGCCTGTTCGGCAGTCTGTTGCTGTGCCTCGGCCTTGGCTCGCTGTTGAGCATGCCCTTCGCCGGCCGGATCGCCCAGCGCATTGGCCTGAGGCGTCTCATGCAACTCTCCGGGGCTTGTTTCTGTGCCTCTCTGATTGCCCTGGCGGTGATTTTCTCTGCCTGGCAGTTCGCGGTGGCGCTGTTCATCTTCGGCGCATGCCTGGGGCTCGGCGATATCTGCGTCAACCTGCAAGGCGCCATGGTCGAGAAAGCCGCGGCCAAACCGCTGATGTCGGGCTTTCATGGGCTGTTCAGCGCCGGAACCTTCGCCGGAGCGGCAGGCGTCACCCTGCTGTTGAACCAGGGCGCCACGCCCCTGTGGGCAGCGCTCACGGCGGCGCTGATAGCGTTGGCAATCCTGTTATTGGCGCGCGGTCACCAGATTCGCGAACTCGAAGCCCTGGACAACGCAGCATTCCTCTGGCCCAGAGGCGTGGTACTGCTGATGGCTGCACTGGCGTTCATTTGCCTGCTGATCGAAGGCGCCATGCTCGACTGGAGCGCGCTTTACCTCAAAGGGGTTCACAGCGTGCCACTGGAGTCGGCGGGCATTGCCTACAGCGTGTTCACCCTGGCAATGACCTGCGCACGCCTGGTCGGGGACCGGCTGGCGCGCTGGCTCGGCGACAGTGTGCTGCTGATCGGTGGCAGCGCCTTTGCCCTGCTCGGCTTTGTGCTCGCCCAGACCTCATCGCTCACTGGCGCTCTCATCGGCTTCGCGCTTGCCGGACTGGGCATGGCCAACGCCGTCCCGATCCTGTTCCGCGCCGCGCTAACCCAGAATCGTATGCCCGCTGCAGCCAGCCTGAGTACGGTGGCGACCATCGGCTACCTGGGGATCCTGCTCGGGCCCGGCTTCATCGGCCACCTGTCCGAACTGACCTCATTGCACACTGCATTCTGGTGCCTTACCGCAACCCTGCTGGTGCTGTGCCTGTTTGCCCGACCGGCAGTGACACGCGGCCTGACAACCGGGTGAGAACGTCTTCTCACTATTGAGAAACTGCCGAGAAGCAACTTCAAGCCATTGATTTTAATGAATAAAAAAAATGGCATAGCGATTGCTCTGTCCTGATCAGACAAGAAATCCCGCGATTCCCGGGGATGCACCGAACGGTCAGGAGATGCCATGAGTTATCCAGAAGTCAAACTGCTCATCAACGGTCAATGGCGTAACGGCGGTGATGCCGTGCGGGGCGAAGTCAGCAATCCCGCCACCGGCGAGATCATCGGCAGCTTCGCTCATGCCAGCCGCGCCGACCTTGACGAGGCGCTGCTGGCTGCACAGGCCGGCTTCAAGGCCTGGCAAGGCATCTCGGTTTTCGAGCGCAGCAAGATCATGCGCAAGGCGGCCGGTCTGATGCGCGAGCGAAGCGAAGCCATCGCCACTCTGATCACCGTCGAGGAAGGCAAGCCGCTGGCTGAGGCCCGAATGGAAGTCAATGGCGCCGCCGACCTGGTCGACTGGTTCGCCGAGGAAGCCCGGCGCACCTATGGCCGGCTGATCCCGTCTCGCGCCAGCAACGTAACCCAGCAAGCGATCCGCGTTGCCGTGGGCCCGGCCATTGGTTTCACCCCCTGGAACTTCCCCGTCAGCCAGATCCTGCGCAAGATCGCCCCGGCACTGGCCGCTGGCTGCTCGATGCTGATCAAAGGCCCCGAGGAAACCCCAGCAGCACCCGCCGCGATGTTCGCCTGCTTCGTCGACGCCGGCGTGCCCGCAGGCACGCTGCAGTTGGTGTATGGCGTGCCAGCAGAGATCTCCGATCATTGCATCCCCAGCCCGATCATCCGCAAGGTGTCCTTCACTGGCTCGGTGCCGGTAGGCAAACACCTCGCCGCGCTCGCCGGCCAGCATATGAAGCCAGCCACCATGGAGCTGGGCGGGCATGCACCGGTGATCATCTGCAACGACGCCGACCTTGAAGCCGCCTGCGCTGCGCTGATCGCCTTCAAGTTCCGCAATGCCGGCCAGGTGTGCATTTCCCCGACCCGTTTCCTGGTCCAGGACGGCGTTCATGACCGTTTCGTCGAAATGTTCCGGGATGCAGCGGCCCAACTGAAGGTCGGTGACGGCCTTGATCCGTCGACCCAGGTCGGTCCGTTGATCAACGAACGCCGCCTGCAGGCCGTGGAACGCCTGGTGGACGATGCCGTGACCAAGGGCGCGCGCCTGGAAACCGGTGGCGTTCGCCTGGACCGCCCGGGCCACTTCTATGCGCCGACGGTGCTGAGCAACGTCAGCCACGACATGGACATCATGAACGAAGAGCCTTTTGGCCCGGTGGCACTGTTCATCCGTTTCCGTCATCTCGACGAAGCCATCGAGGAAGCCAACCGCCTGCCCTTCGGCCTCGCCTCGTACGCCTGGACCCGGCGCCAGGCCGATATCCACGCCCTGACCCAGGGCGTGGAGGCCGGCATGCTCACCATCAACCATCTGGGCCTGGCCCTGCCAGAGACCCCGTACGGCGGCATCAAGGATTCCGGACATGGGTCCGAGGGTGGCAGCGAAGCCCTGGACGGCTACCTGCACACCCATTTCGTTTCCTGCCTGCACGCCTGACCCCCCAGGCCGGCTGCCGTCGCAGCCGGCTTTTATCGAGGACACCGCCATGATCGAACAACAATTCAAAGAAGCCATGGGCCGGTTCGCCGGCGCCGTCACCGCCATCACCACCTTCGCCAACGAACAACCGGCCGGCCTGATCGCCACCGCCGTGTGCAGCCTGTCGTGCGAACCGCCTTCGGTGATCGTGTGCGTGAACAAGACGGCTTCGGCCCACGACCTGATCCTCAACAACGGCTATTTCGGCGTCAGCCTGCTGGCGCCGGCCCATGCCCACGTAGTCAGCCGCTTCAACAGTGCCAAGGGTGCCGAGCGCTTCGACCTCGACGACTGGGTCCTGGACAACGGCAAGGCGCCGGTGCTGAACAACGCCCCTGTTGGCCTGGTGTGCCGCATCGGCAACTGCTTCGACGGCTTTTCCCACACCATTTTCGTCGGTCTGATCGAGTCGATCGCGCTGTGCGAGGCGGACCTCAACGAGTGCCTGCTCTGGAAAGGCCGTGGCCTGCACCAGGCGGTCGAGTATGTGGCCAATCGTTGAACGCCCCGGAGCACTGAGCATGACCTTGATGGCCACCCCGCTGCCCGGGCTGATGCAGGATCTGCTGTCGACCGTAAAGATCGGCTGGCGCGCCGAACGCGGCCGGCTCAACCTCGGCCCGTCCGACAGCCTGGCCCAGCGCGAGCTGGTCAGCGATGTTCGCTGCATGCCTGGACAACGGGTCTACCGCCTGGGGCGTGAAGAAGTGGCTCGCGACCTGCGAGCCCTGGCCCGGCGCCTGTTCGAAGCACCGTTCGCCAGCTTCGCAGCCAGCAGCGCGATCCAGGCCAACCAGGCGGTATTGCGGACGCTGCTGCAACCGGGAGACCGGGTGCTGTGCCTGCCCGATGCCGAACTGGAAACCACGCTGGACACGCTCTACGTGTCGGCCACCACGCCCCGCCTGGTGCGCCAGCGCGCAGTGCGTCTTGCCAATGGACTGGTGGACTACCCAGCCCTGATCGATCAGGTGCTGGCCGACCCGCCACGTTGCATTGTCGCCGGATATTCAAGCTACACCCGTCATCACGACTACCGGGCGTTGCGCGCACTGGCCGACCGGGTCGGCGCGATCCTGGTAATCGATATTTCGAGGGTCGCCGGCCTGATCGCCGCCGGCTTGCATCCCAGTCCATTGGCCTGGGCAGACGTGCTGACCGGCGCTACTCACAAATCCCTGCAAGGGCCGCGCGGCGGCTTCTTCATGACCCGGGACGAGGCGCTGTTCCGGCGATTCCAGACAGTCTTCGAGCAGCGTTTCGGTACCGTCATGCCGCAACGGGTGCAACTGGGGTTGCTGCGCTGCCTGCAACAGGCGAGATCGCCGCTGCAGATCGCCCAGCAACAGTTGGCACTGGATAACGCCCGTGCCATGGCCGAGGTCTTCAACAACCAGAAGCTGCACGTGCTATCCGGCGGAACCGACATCCAGGCCGTGGTGCTGGACTCCGCTGCCCTCGGGTTGACCGGCCGCCAGGCCAACGTAGCGCTGGGCCGCCTGGGCATCAGCCTGGAACGACGCTCCGACCTCGAAACCACAAGCCTGATGCTCTGCACCCTGCCGGTCAGCGCACGCGGCATGGGTCCCCAGGCGTGCGCCCACCTGGCCAGCGCCATCGGCAGCACATTGCAACAACGCCACGACCTGAAAACCGTAACCCTGGCCATCGCCAGCGTGGACCGGCTGTGCGCCGACCATCCGCCCTTGCTCAGTGCCATGGATCACCTGCTTCTCCAATAACCCCCCTTGCAAGCCCGGCCTTGCAGAGCACAACAACACTGGAGCTCACATGAAAGTCATCGCAGCAAAAGTCTTCCTGGTGGAAAGCGGCTACGTCAAACCGATCATCGTCGAACTGACCACCGACCAGGGCATCACCGGTATCGGTGAAGCAGCCATCGCCTACGGCCTGGGTGCCACCGCCGCCGCCGGCATGATCAAGGACCTGTGCGAGCGCGTCATCATCGGTGCCGACCCGTTCCGCATCGAAGAGCTGTACTCGAAGATGTACGACAATTCCTTCTGGGCCAAGGGCGGCGGCGCCATCGTCTTTGCCGGGATCAGTGCCATCGAGACCGCCCTGTGGGACATCAAGGGCAAAGCAACCAACCTGCCGATCTACGAATTCTTCGGCGGCAAGGTCTTCGATGAAGTACCGGTCTACGCCAACGGCTGGAACTATCACTGCTTCGACGCCGCGTCCTGGGCACAGGCTGCCGAGCGGCCGATGAAGGACGGTTACAAAGCACTCAAGTGCTATCCGCTGGCCACCCAGGATGAAAAAGGCCGCCTGCAGCATGTGCAGCGTCGGGCACATGATCGTGATTTCACCGAGCTGGCCTATCAGCGGGTCAAGCAACTGGTGGAAGTCACCGGTGACGCAGCCGAGGTGTACATCGACCTCAGCGGCGGCATGACCACTGCCGAAACCATCCGCCTGTGCAAGCGCTACGAGGATCTGGGCATCACCTGGATCGAGGAGCCGTGCGATGCCTTCGACGTCGGCGCCATGGAAAAGATCGCCAACGCCACCCAAGCCTCGATGGCGGCCGGCGAGCGACTGTACACCCGCCAGGGCTTCCGCCGCCTGATCGAGAAGCAGATCGTCGATATCGTCCAGCCAGATGTCGGCAACACCGGTGGCCTGGGCGAAACGAAGAAGATCGCGGCCATGGCCGAGGCCTACAACATGCGCGTCGCCCCGCATAACTGCGCAAGCTCGCTGTGCACTGCGGCGACCATGCAGGTGGCTGTGACGCTGCCAAACTTCATGACCATGGAGATCTACCCGTACTTCAGCGATTCACCGAAGTACGTGCAGGTTGTGCAGGGCGCTCCGGAAGAGCGAATCGCCGATGGCAAGCTTGGCATCACCGCCGAGCCCGGGCTGGGCGTCACCCTGGATCAAGCGGCCATCGCGCCTTACCTCTGGGCTGAATGCAAAGCTCAGTGATTTCCCACCATTGATGAAGAAGGCCGCGATTGCGGCCTTTTTCATGCTCGCCAGTCGTCACATTGATGAGAGCCCGACGGGCTCGATGGAACACGCTCATGGAAGTTTTCAGCAGTCTTTCGATCAGAGCACGGATCTGTCTGTTGGCCGGCCTGTGCATCACCGCGACCGTTGCCGCCCTGATTGGTAGCGCCTTGTATCTTTCCAACCGCTCGGTACTCATGGTCAAACAAGCCAGCGCCGACATGCTCCAGCAGGATGCGCAAACGTACCTGAGCGAGGTCGGGCGCGCCCAGGCCAGGCAAACGGAGGCGTTCTTTCTACAGGCAGCGGAGTTCGGCCAGACCTTGAGTCGGCAGCTCATGCTCGAGCGCGACAACAAACGAGCCATGCAAACCAGCGAGAGCGACATCCGCATCGCTATCGGTAATGCCCTGGCCATGCAGGTGAAGCAAAACCCCCTGCCCTTCGGCGTGGGCGTAGCGCTGCAACCGGCCGACCAGGATCAGTCCTTCATCAACAGGGGCGCCGAGGGCAACGAGCGTGGTCGCTTCGCGGTGTACCGCTCGACTCATATACCCAGCTACACCATCCCTGAAAAGGAAATCGTCGACGACGGTACGACAGCGACCTACTGGTACACCTGCGCCATGCAGCGTTCGGCCGTCTGCCTCACCAACCCCTATACCTATACCGACGCTTCGGGTGTCAGCACCCTCATGGCCACGGTCGCAGTCCCACTGCGCATCACCGGGCAGGCCGAAGGCGTAATGAGCGTCGATATCAGCCTCGCCAGCCTGCAAAGCCGCGTCACGACGGCTTCCGATCAACTGTATGGCGGACATGGCAGGGTGCTGCTGGCGAGCCCGGATGGCCAGGTGGCCGCCGACAGTCTTTCCCGTGAGCACCTGGGCAAGCCCCTGACGACCGTGGAAGCGGACTTCGGCACATTGCTGAAAGCTGCACCGGGCCCTGGAGGGGCCAAGGTCCTCCAGCTCGGCGACGACATGCTCGCCGTCACACCCTTCCAGGCGCCCGATGGCACTTGGTGGACGTCGCTTGTCGCCGTCCCCATGAGCCATCTCCTTGCACCGTCCCGGGAATTGGGAGCGCAGCTGGACAGCGTTTCCACACATAGCATGCAGATCCAGTTACTGGTTGGCAGCGGCGTAGCGCTGGCTGCCCTGCTGTTGATCGCCTGGCTGGGTCATGCGATCAGCCAGCCGATCACGCGGGTGGCGGTTGCACTCGGTGATATCGCCGACGGCGACGGCGACCTCACACACAGGCTGAGGCATCACCAAAACGATGAAATCGGACGGCTGGTCGGTGCGTTCAACCGCTTCCTCGACAAGTTGCAACCGGTTATCGCCGCTGTCACCCGCTCGGTGAATGACACCCGGGCTACCGCTGACCAGGCGGCCTCGGTAGCGGCCACGGGGTTGTCCGGCATGCAACAGCAGTTCAGGGAGATCGACCTGGTCGCGACGGCCTCTCAGGAAATGACCGCTACCTCCCACGAAGTGGCCCGAAGCGCCGCCCAGGCCGCCAACGCCGTGGCGGATGTGGATACAGCGGCACAGGAAGGGTTGCGCGCCATCAGCCATACCAACGACGTGATTGTCCAACTTGCCGGACACATCGACCAGGCGCAGCAGGATGTCTCGGGGCTGGCGACCAGCAGTGACGAGATTGGCGGCGTACTGGAGGTCATTCGCTCGATCGCCGAGCAGACCAACCTGCTGGCCCTCAACGCAGCGATCGAGGCTGCAAGAGCTGGAGAGTCCGGCCGTGGGTTTGCCGTGGTAGCCGACGAGGTTCGCAACCTGGCGCGACGCACCCAGGACTCGGTCAGCGAGATCCGCGGCGTGATCGAACAACTGCAAGCCGGTACGCATGTGGTGGTCAAGGCCATGCAACGCAGTCACGCCCAGGCCACCAGCAGTGTGGAAGAGGTGCGGCGGGCGAGCAAAGTGCTGGATGAGATCAATGGCGCGGTGGCCGTCATCAACGACATGAACCTGCAAATCGCCAGCGCGGCTGAGGAGCAGAGTGCAGTGTCCGAGGAGGTCAGCAAGACGGTCATCGCGATCAGGGACGTGACCAAGGAGTTGGCGACGCAGTCGGAGCATGCCGCCGCCATTGGCACCAGCCTCAATGAATTGGCCAATGTACAGCAGCGGCTGATGTCCAGCTTCCGGACGTGACCGTGACAGCGACGGGTCGGTCATGCGCTTCTCAGGACTGAGCCGGCATCATTGCATGGATGAGAAAGGGCCGCTCAAACGCCATGCGCCTGGCCTGGTGGCCCCTGTCAAAGCCAGGTTCTACAAGGCTTCGCGAAAAATGACGCGCGCCGAGGCCCACTTGGCGCGCGGATTGAATGGCCAGTGGACATCCCGGTTCTGCAACAGGGCCGTCCCCCTGGAAAACGCCTGCATAGGATTTGACATGACAATAAGCGTATTTGACCTGTTCAAGGTCGGCATCGGCCCTTCAAGCTCGCACACCGTGGGGCCGATGCGCGCAGCAGCGACGTTCGCCCGGCAACTGGGCGAACAGGGGCTGCTGCCACTGACTCGCAGGGTCGAGGTACGCCTGTACGGTTCCCTGTCTGCCACCGGGGTCGGTCATGCAACCGACAGGGCCTGCCTGCTTGGGCTGATGGGACAGTGGCCTGACAAAATAGCGCCCGAGACCATCGAATCGCGGATTGAAACCCTGCTTCAGGAGCGGTGCCTGATGCTGAACGGCAGCCACCCTGTCGAGTTCGATTACCACCGCGATATGTTGCTGCTCGATGAGGAACTGCCCTTCCACCCCAACGCCATGCGCCTGGACGCGCTTGGCGAAGCGGGTGTCATCCAGTCCAGGACTTATTACTCGATTGGCGGCGGCTTCATCGTGGAAGACAGAGAAGTCGATGCGCCAGCCTCTGGCCCATCGAACACACCACTGCCCTACGAGTTCTCGAGCGCCGATGAACTGTTGCGGCTCTGCAAGGCGTCCGGCTTGTCCGTCAGTCAATTGATGCTGGAAAACGAACGCGCCTGGCGCCCTGAAGCAGCCATCCGCACCGGCCTCCTGGATATCTGGACAGCGATGCGCGAATGTGTCGACAACGGCCTGCGAAACGAGGGAATTCTGCCTGGCGGCCTCAATGTGCGGCGTCGGGCGGCGAAGTTGCATCGCAGCCTGCTCGACGCAGCGAAGCCCAACGTGATCTGCTCGACGTTGAGCGCCATGGAATGGGTCAATCTCTTCGCCTTGGCCGTCAATGAAGAGAACGCCGCTGGCGGGCGAATGGTGACGGCACCCACCAATGGGGCTGCCGGCATCATCCCGGCGGTGCTTCATTACTATATGAAGTTCACACCAGACGCCAGCGAGGATGATGTTGTCGATTTTCTGCTGGCGGCTGCGGCTGTTGGCATTCTGTGCAAGAAAAACGCCTCTATTTCGGGAGCTGAGGTCGGTTGCCAGGGGGAAGTCGGATCAGCATGCGCCATGGCAGCGGCGGGTCTGGCGCAGATCGTCGGAGCCTCTCCCGCCCAGCTTGAAAACGCAGCCGAAATCGCCCTGGAGCACAACCTCGGCCTCACCTGTGATCCGGTGGGAGGGCTCGTCCAGGTTCCCTGCATCGAACGTAATGCCATCGCCGCCGTCAAGGCCATCAATGCCGTGCAGATGGCCCTGCGCGGCGACGGTGAACACCTCATCTCGCTGGACCAGGCAATCAAGACAATGCGAGATACCGGAGCGGACATGCACTCCAACTACAAGGAAACCTCCAAAGGTGGACTTGCAGTCGCATTCGTTGAGTGCTGAAGGTTTATAGCGTTTGTTCGGAGTAAGGTAGGTAGGCAAGGTGAAAAAACCATCACCGATGGCACCTGCGGCCATCATGCGCCAAGAAGCAACCCAGGTCTTGATCTACCAGTACATTGCAACGCGGGCCGGTACATCGCCAGGAACCATCAGGCACGTGCCCGCCCCCAGGGGGCTCGGATTCCTTGTACCCAATTGTGAACCTGAAAATCGCGGATACTGCCGGCTCCGACAGTTTCCCGCACAACGAAAAAAGGCCCCGAAGGGCCTTTTTTCTTTCGATCCAGAGACTTTTCAGCACTCTGGATCGCCATATTTGGAGCGGGAAACGAGACTCGAACTCGCGACCCCGACCTTGGCAAGGTCGTGCTCTACCAACTGAGCTATTCCCGCGTCGTCTTGATGGTGGCCATTGTATAGAGTTGAAATAATTCGTCAACCCCTTGATTCAAAAAACTTTATTTCTTTTCCGAACCTTCCCGCAGGTGCGGCCAGGCGGCCCGCAGGTACTGCACCATCGACCACAGGGTCAGGCCCGCGGCGACCATCAGCAACGCATAACCCAGCACTACCCAAGTGCTCAGGGTCGCCGGGTTGGCCAGCAGGATCACCAGCGCCAGCATCTGCGCGGCGGTCTTCCACTTGCCCAGGTTCGACACCGCGACATGCGCCCTCGCCCCCAGCTCGGCCATCCACTCGCGCAGCGCCGAGACGACGATCTCACGACCGATGATCACCGCCGCCGGCAAGGTCAACCACAGGTTGGCATGGACCTGCACCAACAGGACCAGGGCCACCGCGACCATCAGCTTGTCCGCCACCGGGTCGAGGAAGGCGCCGAACGGCGTACTCTGCTGCAGGCGCCGGGCCAGGTAGCCGTCGAGCCAGTCAGTGGCGGCGGCGATGGCGAAGACGCTGCTGGCGGCTACGTAGCTCCAGTGATACGGCACGTAGAACAGCAGAATGAAGATCGGGATGAGCAGTACGCGAAGAACGGTAAGCAGGTTCGGGATATTCATCGGGACAACTGGCTGCGAGGTGAGCGGGCATTCTACTCGCTATGCAAGCTGTCATAAATCGACTCGGCGAGCTTTTTGCTGATTCCCGGCGCCTTGGCGATTTCTTCCGCGCTGGCGCGGGACAATTCCTGCAAGCCGCCGAAATGCTTCAGCAGGTCACGACGGCGTTTCGGCCCGACCCCGGCGACATCCTCCAGGCTCGAGGTGCGCCGCGCCTTGCCACGCCGGGCACGGTGGCCGGTGATGGCGAAGCGGTGGGCCTCGTCGCGGATCTGCTGGATCAGGTGCAAGGCCGGGGAATCGCCTTTCAGGGTGAACTCGTTGTGCACGTCGTTCAGGTACAGGGTCTCGAAACCGGCCTTGCGGGTCACGCCCTTGGCTACGCCGAGCAGGGTCAGGTCGGGCACCTGCAGGGCCTGCATCACTTCCCGGGCCATGTTCAACTGGCCCTTGCCGCCGTCCACCAGCAACACGTCGGGGAGCTTGCCCTCACCGTCCTTGATCCTGCCGTAACGGCGGGTCAGGGCCTGCTGCATGGCGGCATAGTCGTCGCCGGCGGTGACGCCTTCGATATTGAAACGGCGATAGTCGGATTTCAGCGGGCCTTCCGGGCCGAACACTACGCAGGAGGCCACGGTAGCCTCGCCGCTGGAGTGGCTGATGTCGTAGCACTCCAGCCGCTGCGGCACTTCCGCCAGGCCGAGCACTTCGGCCAGGGCCTCGAAGCGCTGGGCCATGTGCTGGCGGTTGGCGAGGCGCGCCATCAGCGCCTGCTCGGCGTTGGTCACCGCCAGCTGCTGCCAGCGGGCACGGGTACCGCGGACCCGGTGGCTGATGCTCAGCTCACGGCCACGCAGGGTCTCCACCGCGTCACGCAGGGCATCGAAGTCCTCGTGCACGACGTTGACGATCAGCTCCGCCGGCAGCTCGCGCTCGGCATTCCCCAGGTAATACTGGGCGAGGAAGGCCGACATGACTTCGGCCACCTCCTCCTCGATGCCCACCTGGGGGAAGAAGTTCTTGCTGCCCAGCACCCGACCGCCGCGCACGCTGATCAGGTGCACACAGGCACCGCCCGGGTTGACGAAGGCCGCTACCACGTCAACGTCGCCGCTGCCGCCTTCCATGCTCTGCTGATCCTGGACCAGGCGCAGCAAGGCGATCTGGTCGCGCAGCTCGGCCGCCTTCTCGAATTCCAGGGCCATGGCGGCCTTTTCCATGTCGGCATTCAGTTCGTTGGTCAACTGGTGACTGCGGCCTTCGAGGAACATCACCGAGTGGCGCACGTCCCCGGCATACTCGGCCGGCTCGACAAAACCAACGCAGGGCGCCTTGCAGCGCTTGATCTGATATTGCAGGCAGGGCCGGGTGCGGTTGGCGTAATAGCTGTCCTCGCACTGGCGTACATGGAAGGTCTTCTGCAGCAGGCTCAGGCTTTCGCGGATCGCTCCGGCGCTGGGGTACGGGCCGAAATACTTGCCCTTCTGTTTCTTGGCGCCACGGTGAATACCCAGCCGCGGGAATTCACCGTCGGACAAAAACACATAGGGGTAGGATTTGTCGTCACGCAGCAGGATGTTGTAAGGCGGGCGCCACTCCTTGATCAGCGTCTGCTCGAGCAGCAGCGCCTCGGTCTCGCTGGAGACGATGGTGGTCTCGACCTGGGCGATATGCCCCACCAGTGCGGCGGTCTTCGGCGCCAGGCCGGTCTTGCGGAAGTAGCTGGCCAGGCGCTTCTTGAGGTTCTTGGCCTTGCCGACGTACAGCAGGCGACCGCCTGCATCGAACATCCGGTAGACACCCGGACGGCCGCTGCAGGTCGCGAGGAAAGCACTTGGATCGAACACGGGGGTCATGATCAGAGGTTGGCGTCAACCATACCGTGGCGGACGGCCAGCAAGGTGAGTTCCACATCGCTGGTGACCGAGAGTTTCTCGAAGATGCGGTAACGGTACGTGTTCACGGTTTTCGGCGACAAGCACAGCTTGTCGGAAATGATCTGTACCTTCTGGCAACCGACGATCATCAGGGCGATCTGGATTTCCCGTTCCGACAGGCTGTCGAACGGCGAGGCATTCTTCGGCTCGAAGGATTTCAGTGCCAACTGCTGGGCGATCTGCGGGCTGATGTAGCGCTGCCCGGCGAAGACCAGACGGATGGCCTGGACCATTTCGTCGAGGCCCGCGCCCTTGGTCAAATAGCCCGCCGCACCGGCCTGCAACAGGCGGGTGGGGAATGGATCCTCTTCGCAGACGGTAACCGCCACCACCTTGATATCGGGGTGACTGCGCAGCAGCTTGCGGGTGGCTTCCAGGCCGCCGATGCCAGGCATCTTCACGTCCATCAGGACCACGTCCGGCTTCAGCTCGCGAGTAACCTTGAGTGCCGCCTCACCGGAATCGGCTTCGCCAACCACCTGCAGACCGTCGATGTCGGCCAGCATGCGGGTGATACCGGTACGTACCAGATCGTGATCGTCGACCACCAGAACCCTAATCAAGCAGACACCTCGCCTTACGGTCTGAATTGGATCCGGCCACCTTATCAAAAAATTGCGTGGTGGACCTAACAGAATGCGTCATGAATATGACGTCAGATTTCATTTTTTCGACATTCCTGTTTCGCTTTATCAGATCAAGCCAACGCCACTTTGCCTACAGCCATAGTGGAATTAACCGCCAAGCTTTCCAGAAGATGTCTTACGGCCTGCTGATCGGCCGGTTGCAGCCGCCGATAGCAGTCGAGCAGATGGTTTTCACCGGGACGCAGGTCGTCCAGCATCGCCGGGGTCGGCACCCCGCTCAGTACATACAGCGCATCGACGCCGCTGGCCGCCACCGCAGCGAGGTAATCGGCACGCGGCGTACGCTCGCCGCTTTCATACTTGCCCTGGGCATTGGGTTCCACCCCGCCAATGTCGCCGAATGCCCGCTGAGTGAGGCCGAGGCGTTCGCGTTCTTCCCTGAGACGTAGTCCGATACCCTTCATTTGAATACAGATCCCTTTGCAAAATACCCATTGGAGGGTAGGAAAACCCGGCACATCCGCTGCGCCGTCAACAGCTCAGCACTATGCCTGCGTTGCGAATTAGTGCACAAGACGCCCTACGCCTTTCGAAGGGGGTCAACGGACCGTTCGCTGCATGCGGATGAAGCATTCTTCCTCGCCGACTTCGTCGAATCCTTCACGTCGATACAGCTGGCGCGCCGGGTTGGACTTGAACACTGTCAGTCGCAACAGCGGCAATCGGCGCTGCCCCGCCCAACCATTCAATTCACGCAACACCCAGGTGCCCATCCCACGATTGCGCGCTTCGTCGGATATATGCAATTCGCGGATATACAACGCACGACTGTCCTGGCTCAAGCTGCAGAATCCCGCCAGCTGTTCACCGTCCATCACCCGCCATTGCTCGCGCCAGCCCCAGGCCTGGTCGAAGGCTTCGTCCAGCCAGAGCAGGTCGTACTGGCAGTAGTAACGCAGCATGCCGCGGCGGGTGAGATCGCGGGCGAAGGGCAGGTCCTGGTCGGTGGCGGGGGTCAGGTGCGGAGGCACGGTGGGGTCTCTTGGCGAACGAGTGGTTGTGTTTTTGAAGTCTGGCAGGAAATCGCATGAGGGTGGCGATGCGCCGCACGCTCTCCCCAATAAGCCCCGTGAATAAAACAAACCACCCGTATTCATTGACTGGCGTCATGGTCGCCCGCGCCTATGCTAGTACGCTGCACTGGTACAGGCAGGAGCCTGAAAATGTCACCCCCGGACCCTTTCATGACTACCCAGACCAGCGCCGTCCCGTCTTCGGACGCGCTTGCAACATCCCCCTCCGACTCGCGCGCGAGCCGTACCCCCGCCGTGGTCTTCTGCAGCCTGCTGATCGGCGCACTGCTCTATACCGCCTGGAGCGTGATCAGCGATATCCACGCCAGCGGCACGGTGATCACCACCTGGACCCCCTTCCTGCTGCTCGGCCTGGCACTGCTGATCGCCCTCGGCTTCGAGTTCGTCAACGGCTTCCACGACACCGCCAACGCGGTGGCGACGGTGATCTACACCCACTCCTTGCCGGCGCGCTTCGCGGTGGTCTGGTCGGGGTTGTGGAATTTCCTCGGCGTGCTGTTCTCCAGCGGCGCGGTGGCCTTCGGCATCATCGCTCTGCTACCGGTGGAACTGATTCTCCAGGTCGGTTCCTCCGCCGGTTTCGCCATGGTCTTCGCCCTGCTGCTGGCGGCGATCATCTGGAACCTCGGCACCTGGTGGCTGGGCCTGCCCGCCTCGTCCTCGCACACCCTGATCGGCTCGATCATCGGCGTCGGCGTGGCCAATGCCCTGATGCATGGCCGCGACGGCACCGCCGGGGTGGACTGGGCCCAGGCCAGCAAGGTCGGCTACGCCCTGCTCTTCTCGCCGCTGCTGGGCTTTGCCTGCGCCGCCCTCCTGTTGCTCGGCCTGCGCAAGCTGGTGAAGAACCGCGCGCTGTACCAGGCCCCCGTGGGCAACCAGCCACCGCCCCTGTGGATCCGCAGTCTGCTGATCGTCACTTGCACTGGCGTGTCCTTCGCCCACGGCTCCAACGATGGCCAGAAAGGCATGGGCCTGATCATGCTGATCCTGGTCGGCACCCTGCCCATGGCCTACGCGCTGAACCGCAGCGTGCCAGCCGACCACGCCCAGCAGTTCGCCATCGTTGCCGAAGACACCCGCCAGGCACTCTCTGCCTACACGACCCAGCCGCTGTTGCAGGCCCAGCCGCGGGAGGTGCTGACCACGTTCATCCGCGAACCCGAAGACAATCCGCTGCTGATTCCAGCCCTCGCCGAACTGGCCGGTACCATCGGCCAGCAGGTCGGCGGCTACGGTTCGCTGGCTGCGATTCCCGCCGAAGCGGTGGGCAACGTGCGCAACGACATGTACCTGACCAGCGAGGCGATACGCCTCATGGACAAGCACAAGCTGCTGGAGGTCGATGCGAAGACGCGACAGACGGTGCAGGCCTTCAAGCAGGAAATCGACAACGCCACGCGTTTCATCCCGGTCTGGGTCAAGGTCGCCGTGGCCCTGGCCCTCGGCCTGGGCACCATGGTCGGCTGGAAACGCATCGTCGTGACCGTCGGCGAGAAGATCGGCAAGACCCACCTGACCTACGCCCAGGGCGCCTCGGCAGAGCTGGTGGCAATGTTCACCATCGGCGCGGCAGACCATTTCGGCTTGCCGGTATCGACCACTCACGTCCTGTCGTCCGGAGTGGCCGGGACCATGGTCGCCAATGGCTCCGGCCTGCAGATGCGGACCATCCGCAACCTGGCGCTGGCCTGGGTGCTGACCCTGCCGATGTCGATCCTGCTGGCAGGCGGGCTCTACTGGTTCCTGACCCTGTTCATCTAGGCGCTGCTACTGCTGCGTAACTCGCCGATCTTCTCCAGCCGGGCCCGCACGATATTGCGGCTGATGTTCAGCAGGCGCCCGGTCTGCAGCTGGTTGCCATGGCAGAAGCGGTAGGCGGTGCGGAACACGGCTTCCTCGATGTGCTCGTAGAGGTCAGGGATGTTCTGCTCGAACAACGCGGTCAGCGCCGCCTCCAGGTCCGGCGGCGCGGCCGGCAGGCGCGGCGCGGCGAACACCGGTTCGTCCTGGCGCACGCCGGACGGGCGCATGTCCACCAGGTGCAGGTCGCCCGGCTGCACCAACTGCTGCCGGCACACCAGCAAGGCATGGTGGATGGCGTTTTCAAGTTCGCGAATGTTGCCTGGCCAACTGTGCGCCAACAGCTTGCGCTCGCTTTCCAGGCTCAAACTGGCGCGGTTGTAGCCCAGGCGCTGGCAATGCTCTTCGAGGAAAAACTCGGCCAGCGGCAGGATATCTCCCGGCCGCTCGCGCAGCGGCGGCAGGCGGATGGTCGCGACATGCAGGCGATAGAACAGGTCCTCGCGGAAATTCCCCGCTACCACGGCATCCGCCAGGTTGACGTTGGTCGCCGCCACCAGGCGCACGTTGATCGGTACCGGCGTGCGCGAACCGAGACGCACCACCTCGCGTTCCTGCAGTACCCGCAGCAGCTTGACCTGCATGTTCAGCGGCAGGTCGCCGATCTCGTCGAGGAACAGCGTGCCGCCGTTGGCCGCCTCGAACCAGCCAGCCTTGGCATTGGTGGCGCCGGTGAAGGCGCCCTTCTCGTGACCGAACAGCTCGCTCTCCACCAGGGTCTCGGCGAAGGCGCCGCAGTTCACCGCCACGAACGGCTCGCGGCCACGGCGGCTCAATTGATGGATATGGCGCGCCACCAGCTCCTTGCCGGTACCGGTCTCGCCGATGATCAGCGTATTGGCTTCACTGGGTGCCAGGCGCTCGATGCGGTTGAGCAGTTCCTGGGAGCGCGGGTCCTTGAACACCAGGACGGTGGCGCGGACCGACTTGGTCAGCTCGCGGGCGTTGGGATGGGTAATCAGCGACATGAGGGCATTCCTGGCAAGGGTGGCGCGCCTTCATAGTGCACGAAACAAATTAGAACAAATAATTATTAATTTGCATTTGTATATTCCAAAAACAGCAGTGCTGCTCCAGCAGCAACCCGGCAACAACCGTTGCGTGGCGATCAGCATGGCGGCCTGCACCCGGTAACGGCTGATTCTGCCGTAAGCCAAGCCGAACAAGGCCTGTAGCGCTTTTCCGCACATTTGGCATGGCTTTCGCTCAAGGGCTCTCGACCGTCGTTTCGTTCAAGGACCCCTCATGAAACTGCCTCGCCCCCTCGTCGTCGGCCTCAGCCTGCTGACCCTCTCCATCACTGCCCTGGCCGCTGAAACCCACGCGCCGAAACCCGACCCGCTGCAAGGCGACGGCCGGGTCTCGGCCTTCTACACCTGGGACAAGGCCATCCCCGCCACCCCGGGCAAGCTGCTGCGCAGCGAACCGCTGGAGCAGACCCTGAGCCTGCCCGGCGCCGCCTCACAGTTGCGCATCCTCTACAGCTCCACCGATGGCATCGATGACAAGACCCCGATCGCGGTATCCGGCGCGCTGTTCATTCCCCAAGGCAAGGCGCCGGAAGGCGGCTGGCCGGTGGTCACCTGGGGCCACGGCACCGTGGGCGTGGCGGATGTCTGCGCGCCGTCCTGGGCCGGCCGTTCCTACCGCGACGTGCAGTACCTGGCGCGCTGGCTGAGCGAGGGCTACGCCATCGTCGCCACCGACTACCAGGGCCTCGGCACCCCAGGCGGCCATCCGTTGCTGAACAACCGCATGGCCGCCTACGGCATCCTCGACGCCGCGCGGGCGGTGATTGGCGGCGTGCCCGGCCTGGCCAACAAGGTCCTGGTGCTCGGCCAGTCGCAAGGTGGCGCCGGCGCCTTCGCCTCGGCCGCCTACGCGCCGACCTACGCCCCGGACCTGGGCCTGAAAGGCAGCGTCGGTACCGGGGTGATCTACACCGTCGGCAGCAAGAATGTCGGCGAGCAGGATCCGGACAAGGTCGATGCCTCCCTCGCCTACGGCTTCTACACCCTGCTCGCCGCCCAGCAGTACAACCCGAAGATCGACCCGCGCGACTACTACACCGACAAGGCCCTACCGCTGTTCGAGCAGGCCCGTACCAGTTGCCTGGCGGCGCTCACCGCCGACGTCATCGGCACCGGCCTGACCCCGGCCAACACCCGCAAGGCCAATGACGGCGAACAGCTCAAGGCCTGGCAGGCCCAGGTCAGCTACCCGACGCTGAAGCTGGCGCAGCCGATCTTCATCGGCACCGGCGCGGAAGACAAGACACCCGCCGCCTCGACCCAGGTCGCCCTGATGCAGGACGCCTGCAAGGCCGGCTCCGTGGTGGAAGGCCACCTGTACAAGGGCCTCGGTCACAGCGAGACGGTCAACGCCTCGCTCAAGGACTCCCTGCCCTTCGCCCGCAAGGTCTTCAGCGGCCAGGCGGTCGCGCCGATCTGCAATCCCACCGTGCAATAAGGACATCGCCCCATGAGCATCGAATTCTTCACCCGCCTGCCGCTGCACGGCGAGACCCAGTTCCTCCCAGGGGATCCGCGTAACCGCGGCGACTGGCATCCCGGCGGCGACAGCACCGGCGCCGTCTCCGGCTTCCGTGTCGGCGACCACTTCACCTACATCGACTACCTCGGGCAGATCGCCAAGGCGGCCGAGATCAATGGCTTCGGCGGCGTGCTGATGGTCAACGCGCCCTATGGCGAGGAGCCTTGGACCGTGTGTTCGCTGCTGGCTCGGGAAACCCGCACACTCAACTACGTGGCGGCATTCCAGCCTTACCACTACACCCCGTGGGTGGCGGTGCAGCAGGCCGCGACCTACCAGCGCGCCACCGGTAACCGGCTGATCTGGAACATCATCAATGGTGGCTCGGACGCGGTACAGCGCCAGGTCGGCGATTTCTTCGAGCATGACGACCGTTATGAACGCGCCACCGAGTTCATGGATGTGGTGCGTGGTTACTGGGGCTCGGAGAACTTCCACTACGACGGGCGCTTCTTCAAGGCCGAGGGCGGTGGCTTGCGTGGTCCGCAGAAGAAGGCCGAACTGCCGCTGATCTGCACCGCCGGCTCGTCGATCCCGGCGCGGGAGTTCGCCGCCAAGCATGCAGACTTCTACCTGATGCGCGCCGAGCATCCGGACAAGATTCGCGAACTGATCGCCGATATCCGCGAGCGCGCGCTGAAGCATGGGCGCAGCGAAGTGATCCGCTTCGGCCTGTCAATCGACGTGATCACCCGCGAGACCGAGGAACTGGCGCTGGCTGAGGCCAAGCGTTTCTTCGACGAAGGTGTGGCGAAGAACACCATCAAGGCCGCAGCGGCCCATGCCGGGCTGCGTAGCGCGCGCAAGCTGAGCTACGAGGAAGAGTACGGCAGTCGCGAAGAGAGCAAGCGCTTCGATGAGTTCTTCATCTATCCGAATGTCTGGGCCGGGTTCGGCTATATCGGCATTCCGCCGGGGCTGGCGCTGGTGGGGAGCTACGAGAACGTGGTGGCGCGGATTCGCGAGTACAACGACCTGGGGATTGATGTGTTCTTCCTGGCGGGGTATCCGCACCTGGAAGAGGCTTATCGGCTTGGGGAGCATATCCTTCCGCATTTTCGCGGGGAGCGGGAGGCTTTGAAGCGGGCGGCTTTGCCTGGGTTTAAAGTGGCGGGCTGATCCCCTTCATTGCTCTTTCGGGCCTCATCGCTGGCAAGCCAGCGATAGGGCCCGAGAGAACCCCCTAGCGCAACCCGCCCTGGCGCAACCGATACTCCCCCGGCGTCACCTGCGCATAGCGCAAAAAGAACCGGCTGAAATACGCCGGATCCTTGAACCCCAGGCTATAGCAGATCTCGTTCGCCGAACTCCCGGTGAACAGCAGCAACCGCTTGGCCTCCTGCATCACCCTCTCCAGCACCAGGCGCTTGGACGGCAGGTCGGCGATGCGCCGGCACACGTCGTTCAGCCGTGCCTCGGTCACTCCGATCCCTTCGGCATAGCGCGACAGCGGCCAATGCTCCAGGTAATGCGCCTCGATCAGTTCGTTGAAGCGATGGAAAATCTGCAGGTCCTCATGCCGCGTGGTCCGCGCTGGCAGTGAACGGGCACATAGGCGCAGCAGGTTGATCATCAGCAACCGCGTCAGGCTGTGCAACGCCGCGTCCCTGCCCGCCTCCGTCCCTTCCACTTCCCCGCGCAACAGATCGAAAAGCATCTCCAGCCGCTGCGCCTCGACCAGCCCATCCAGCGCCACGCACGCCGGCGCCACCTGCGCACCCGGCGCCAAACCGGGATCGGCTTCGAGCAACTGCCACACCAGTTGCTGGCGCACCGTCAGCACATGCCCGTCGGCATCCGGCTCGGTGACGAAGGAATGAGGAATGGTCGGCGGGGTGAGGAAGAACATCGGCCCGGATTCGACGTACTGCTGGTCGTCCAGGTACACCCGCACCGTACCCGACTTGACGTAGTGCACCTGGAAGAACCGGTCATGCCGGTGCACCGGCATGTTGCGGCCGAAGAACCCGGCCAGGTTGCCGAGCTTGTCGTAGTGGACTTCCGAGTCGCTGTAGCGCTGGTCGTAGACCTGGCCGATGTTGATGTTGGGGATCGGCGTGCGATCGCTCATGTGCCCTTACCTCGTACCGCTTCTTGTTCTGCCCGCCAGCTTACCGCGCCGTCGAACACACGGCAGCTTGCATTTCGTTAACATCTTAATTATAACGTTAACACATTAACAATTATCCCCGCGGGGCACCCTGTGTCGTCCCGCCCACTGCCAGGAGAAGAGCATGAGCCGTGCCCTGCATGACGCTGCCACCGGCACCCTGTTCGGCGTCGCGCTGAACTACAAGGGGCTGCTGGAACAGCGTCTCGCCGAATTCGAACAGGCGCCGTACCAGAAGCCACCGGTCAAGCCGGTGCTGTTCATCAAGACCCCTAACACCCGCAATGGCCACGGCCAGCCGGTGGTCTACCCGCAGGGCGTCGAACGCCTGCAGGCCGGCCCGGCACTCGGTGTAGTGATCGGCAAGCGCGCCAGCCGTGTCAGCGCCGAACAGGCCCTGGAGCATGTCGCTGGTTTCACCATCGTCAACGAATTCAGCCTGCCGGAAGAGAGCTACTACCGCCCGGCGGTCAAGGCCAAATGCCGCGACGGCTTCTGCGTGATCGGCCCTGAGCTGGTGCCTGTCGCACAGGTCGCCGACCCGCACGCCCTGGACATCCGCCTGTTCATCAACGGCGAAGTCCGCCAGCAGAACAGCACCGCCAACCTGGTGCGCGGTATCCCGCAACTGATCGCGGAAATCACCGAGTTCATGACCCTGCATGAAGGCGACGTGCTGATCACCGGCACCCCGGAAGGCCGTGCCGACGTCAAGCCGGGCGACCAGGTCGAAATCGAAATCACCGGGCTCGGCCGTCTGGCCAACCCGATCGTCGCCGAGGAGGCTCACTGATGAAACACGCTCGTATCCGTTTCCAGGGTGACGTCCACGCGGTGACCGTGGAGGCCGACAACGCCGTGCGCCTGGCCGATGGCCGCCTGATCGCCGAAGACCAGGTCGAGTGGCTGCCGCCCGCCATCGGCAGCATGTTCGCCCTCGGCCTGAACTATGCCGACCACGCCGCCGAGCTGGCCTTCGCGCCGCCGACCGAGCCGCTGGCCTTCGTCAAGTCGCCGGGCACCTACACCGGCCACAACGCCATCACCTGGCGCCCGGACAACATCAAGTACATGCACTACGAGTGCGAGCTGGTGGCCGTGATCGGCAAGCCGGCGCGCAACGTCAAGCGCGAGGACGCCCTGGAGTACCTGGCGGGCTACACGGTCTGCAACGACTACGCCATCCGCGACTACCTCGAGAACTACTACCGCCCCAACCTGCGGGTGAAGAACCGCGACTGCACCACCCCGGTCGGTCCGTGGATCGTCGACGTGGCCGACGTGCCGGATCCGTCCAACCTGACCCTGCGCACCTGGATCAACGGTGAGCTGAAGCAGGAAGGCTCGACCCGCGACATGATCTTCGACATCCCCTACCTGATCGAATACCTGTCCAGCTTCATGACCCTGCAACCGGGCGACATGATCGCCACCGGCACTCCGGAAGGCCTGGCCGACGTGGTGCCGGGCGATGAAGTGGTGGTGGAAGTGGAAGGTGTCGGCCGCCTGGTCAACCGCATCGTCAGCGAAGCCGAGTTCTTCGCTCACTACAACAAAACCGAGGCATGAACAGCATGATCAAGCACTGGATCAACGGCCGCGAGGTCGAGAGCAAGGACACCTTCATCAACTACAACCCGGCCACCGGCGAAGCCATCGGCGAAGTCGCCAGCGGCGGTGCCGAGGAAGTCGCCCAGGCCGTTGCCGCGGCCAAGGAAGCCTTCCCGAAATGGGCCAACACCCCGGCCAAGGAACGTGCCCGCCTGATGCGCAAGCTGGGTGAACTGATCGATCAGAACGTGCCGAAGCTGGCCGAACTGGAGACCCTGGACACCGGCCTGCCGATCCACCAGACCAAGAACGTGCTGATCCCGCGTGCCTCGCACAACTTCGACTTCTTCGCCGAAGTCTGCACGCGCATGGACGGCCACACCTACCCGGTCGACGACCAGATGCTCAACTACACCCTGTACCAGCCGGTCGGCGTGTGTGGCCTGGTATCGCCGTGGAACGTGCCGTTCATGACCGCCACCTGGAAGACCGCGCCGTGCCTGGCCCTGGGCAACACCGCGGTACTGAAGATGAGCGAACTGTCGCCGCTGACCGCCAACGAGCTGGGTCGCCTGGCCGTCGAGGCCGGTATCCCGAATGGCGTGCTCAACGTGATCCAGGGCTACGGCGCCACCGCTGGCGACGCCCTGGTGCGCCACCCGGACGTACGCGCGATCTCCTTCACCGGCGGCACCGCCACCGGCAAGAAGATCATGCAGACCGCCGGCCTGAAGAAGTACTCGATGGAACTGGGCGGCAAGTCGCCGGTGCTGATCTTCGAGGACGCCGACCTGGAACGCGCGCTGGACGCCGCGCTGTTCACCATCTTCTCGCTGAACGGCGAGCGTTGCACCGCCGGTAGCCGGATCTTCATCCAGGAAAGCGTGTACCCGCAGTTCGTCGCCGAGTTCGCAGCCCGTGCCAAGCGTCTGATCGTGGGCGATCCGACCGACCCGAAAACCCAGGTCGGCTCGATGATCACCCAGGCGCACTACGACAAGGTCACCGGCTACATCCGCATCGGTATCGAGGAAGGCGCAACCCTGCTCGCGGGCGGCCTGGAGCGTCCGGCCAACCTGCCGGCGCACCTGTCCAAGGGCCAGTTCATCCAGCCGACCGTGTTCGCCAACGTGAACAACAAGATGCGCATCGCCCAGGAAGAGATCTTCGGCCCCGTGGTGTGCCTGATCCCGTTCAAGGACGAGGCCGAGGCGCTGCAACTGGCCAACGACACCGAGTACGGCCTGGCCTCGTACATCTGGACCCAGGACATCGGCAAGGCGCATCGCCTGGCCCGTGGCATCGAAGCAGGCATGGTCTTCATCAACAGCCAGAACGTGCGCGACCTGCGCCAGCCGTTCGGCGGCGTGAAGGGCTCGGGTACCGGTCGCGAAGGTGGTCAGTACAGCTTCGAAGTGTTCGCCGAGATCAAGAACGTGTGCATCTCGATGGGCAGCCACCACATTCCGCGCTGGGGTGTCTGATAGCCGGTGAACCCGGGACTTGCACCGAACCTGTGGGAGCGGGTTCACCCGCGATTGCAATAGTGGATTCACCACCGCAATCGCGGGTAAACCCGCTCCCACAGGGGTCCGCGTAACGAACAAGAAACCAGGAGTTCCATCATGGGCGAAATCGTCCTGGCAGCCAAAGTCTGCCACGTCCCCTCGATGTACCTGTCCGAGCTGCCAGGCAAGCACCACGGTTGCCGCGAAGCGGCCATCGCCGGTCACAAGGAAATCGGCCGCCGCGCCCGCGAGCTGGGTGCCGACACCGCCGTGGTGTTCGACGTGCACTGGCTGGTCAACAGCGCCTACCACATCAACTGTGGCGAACACTTCGAAGGCATCTACACCAGCAACGAACTGCCCCATTTCATCAAGGACATGGCCTACGAATATCCCGGCTGCCCCGAGCTGGGCGAGCTGATCGCCGCCGAGGCCAACGCTGCCGGAGTACGCACCCAGGCCCACAACATCCCGAGCCTGGAGCTGGAATACGGCACCCTGGTACCGATGCGCTACATGCACATGGGCGTGCCGGACGAAGAAAAACTGCAGGTCGTGTCCATCGCCGCCTGGTGCGCCTGGCACCGCCTGGAAGACAGCCTGGCCTTCGGCGCCGCCGTGCGCCGCGCCATCGAGAAGAGCGACCGCAAGGTCCTGGTGCTGGCCTCCGGTTCCCTCTCCCACCGCTTCTCCGATGACCGCAACGCCGAAGCCAACATCCACAACTGGACCCGCGAATTCGACAAGCAGGTCGATATGCGCGTCGTCGAGCTGTGGAAGCAAGGTCGCTTCAAGGAGTTCTGCGCGATGCTCCCCGACTACGCCGCGCACTGCTACGGCGAAGGCGGCATGCACGACACCGCGATGCTCCTCGGCCTGCTCGGCGGCGCCGACTACGACAAGCCGGTCGAGGTCCTGACCGAAGCCTTCGGCAGCTCCGGTACCGGCCAGATCAACGCGATCTTCCCGCTCTGATTCCCAGGAGTCCCCATGCCTCACTTCATCGCTGAAATCACCGACAACATCGAACAGCAAGCCGACCTGCCCGGCCTGTTCGAGAAAGTCCACGCCACCCTCGGCGCCAGCGGCGTGTTCCCCCTCGGCGGCATCCGCAGCCGCGCGGTGCGCCTCGACACCTGGCGCATGGCCGACGGCAAGCACGACTACGCCTTCGTCCACATGACCCTCAAGGTCGGCCACGGCCGCGACCTGGAAACCCGCACCCAGGTTGCCGAGCAACTGTTCGCGGTGATCACCGAGCACTTCGCCGCGCTGCAGGCCGAACGCCTGCTGGCCCTGTCGTTCGAGATGACCGAGCTGCACCCGCAGTTGAACTTCAAGCAGAACAACGTCCATGCATTCCTGAAAAACCAGGCGGGTTGACCTCCCCGCCTTTCCCTTCAACGGCCCCACTCTGACCAAAAAGAACAAGATCATGAGCACAGCCCATACCGCAGAACCCGTCGCGCTTGCCCGTCAACAATCGACCCACTCCACCGTCACCTGGCGGCTGATGCCGCTGCTGCTGGTGTGTTACCTGTTCGCCCACCTCGACCGCATCAACATCGGCTTCGCCAAGATGCAGATGAGCACCGACCTGCACTTCAGCGACACGGTGTATGGCCTGGGCGCCGGCCTGTTCTTCATCGCCTACGCCATGTTCGGCGTGCCGAGCAACATGGCCCTGGACCGCGTCGGCCCGCGGCGCTGGATCGCCACCCTGATGGTGGTCTGGGGCGCGCTGTCGACCAGCATGCTGCTGGTGGAAAGCGCCAGCGGCTTCTACGTGCTGCGCTTCCTCCTGGGCGTGGCCGAGGCCGGCTTCTTCCCGGGCATCCTGGTCTACCTCAACCGCTGGTACCCGGCCCGTCGCCGTGCCGGCATCACCGCGCTGTTCGCCATTGCCGTGCCCATGGCCGGCGTGGTTGGCGGCCCGCTGTCCGGTGGCATCCTCGAACTCTTCCATGACGCCGCCGGCCTGCGCGGCTGGCAGTGGATGTTCCTGCTCGAAGGCGCGCCGGTGATCCTGCTCGGCCTGGTGGTCCTCAAGTGCCTGCCGGACAACTTCGACAACGTCAGCTGGCTCAGCGCCGAACAGAAACGCGACCTGCGCGAGCAACTGGCCCAGGAAGAAACCCGCAAGCCGATCAACTCCTTCGGCGGCATCCTCAGCGATGCCCGCGTGTGGCTGCTGGTGGCGGTGTACTGCGCGGTGATGCTGGCGGTGAACACCCTGGCCTTCTGGATGCCGACCCTGATCCACGGCGCCGGCATTGGTAGCGACGGCCGCGTCGGCCTGCTCAGCGCCGTGCCGTACCTGGCCGGCTGCTTCTTCATGATCGCCTGCGGGCGTTCCTCGGACCGTCGCCGCGAACGCCGCTGGCACCTGTGCGTGCCGCTGCTGATGTCGGCCGCCGGCATCGCCGTGGCCGGTATCGCCCCGGACAACGCGACCCTGGTCATGAGCGGCCTGATCGTCGCCGGCATGGGCGCCAGCGCCGCGCTGCCGATGTTCTGGCAACTGCCGCCGGCCTTCCTGTCCAACACCACCCAGGCCGCCGGTATCGGCCTGATCAGTTCGCTGGGCAGCATCGCCTCGTTCGCCGCGCCCTACCTGATCGGCTGGATGCGCGACACCACCCACAGCGCCAGCCTCGCCCTGTACGTGCTGGCCGTCTTCATCACGCTCGGAGGCCTGCTGGTGCTGCGCACCCAGGCCGCCACCGTCAACCCTCAGTAAGAGATTCCGACCATGCTCGACCACAGCCAGATCCTCGCCGCCGCGGCCCAACTGGACCGCGCCGAACGCAGCCGCGAACAGGTACGCCAGTTCTCCCTGGAACACCCCGGCATCACCATCGAGGACGCCTACGCCATCCAGCGCGCCTGGGTGGAACAGAAGATCAAGGACGGGCGCAAGCTGGTCGGCCACAAGATCGGCCTGACCTCCCGTGCCATGCAGGTGTCATCGAACATCACCGAGCCGGACTACGGCGCCCTGCTCGACGACATGCTCTTCGACGAAGGCACCGACATCCCGTTCGAGCGCTTCATCGTGCCGCGGGTTGAAGTGGAGCTGGCGTTCATCCTCGGCAAGCCGCTGAAAGGCCCGAACGTCACCGTCTTCGACGTGCTCGACGCCACCGAGTGGGTGATCCCGGCGCTGGAAATCATCGACGCACGGATCCAGCAGGTCGACCCGCAGACCCAGGCCACCCGCAAGGTCTTCGACACCATCTCGGACAACGCCGCCAACGCCGGCGTGGTCATGGGCGGGCGCCCGGTGCGGCCGACCGACATCGACCTGCGCAAGGTCCCGGCGGTGCTCTACCGCAATGGCGTGATCGAGGAATCCGGTGTCTCCGCCGCCGTGCTCAACCACCCGGCCAAGGGCGTGGCGTGGCTGGCCAACAAGCTGGCGCCGTACGACGTCACTCTGGAAGCCGGGCAGATCATCCTCGGCGGCTCCTTCACCCGTCCGGTGGCGGCGCGTCCGGGCGACACCTTCCATGTCGACTACGACATGCTCGGCTCTATCGCCTGCCGTTTCGTCTGATCAGGAGGTTTTCATGGACATGCCCGTCAACCGCTTCAAACAACGCCTGCAGCAGGATCAGGCGCAGATCGGCCTGTGGCTCGGCCTGGCCAACGCCTACTGCGCGGAGCTGGCGGCCAACGCCGGCTTCGACTGGCTGCTGATCGACGGCGAACACGCGCCCAACGACCTGCGCGGCATGCTCTCGCAACTGCAGGCCGTGGCGCCCTACGCCAGCGAGGCGATCATCCGTCCGGTGATCGGCGATACCGCGCTGATCAAGCAGATTCTGGATATCGGCGCGCAGACGCTGCTGGTGCCGATGGTCGACAGCGCCGAACAAGCCCGTCAGCTGGTGCGTGCCGTGCACTACCCGCCCAAGGGCGTGCGTGGCGTGGGTAGCGCGCTGGCGCGGGCGTCGCGCTGGAACAGCATTCCGGGCTACCTGGACCACGCCGATGCGCAGATGTGCCTGCTGGTGCAGATCGAGAATCTGGAAGCGCTGGCCAATCTCGACGAGATCGTTGCGGTAGACGGCGTGGACGGTGTGTTCATCGGGCCGGCGGACCTGAGTGCATCCATGGGGCATCGCGGCAATCCGGGCCACCCGGACGTGCAGGCGGCGATCGAGGACGCGATCCTGCGGATCAACAAGGCTGGCAAGGCGGCGGGGATTCTCAGTGCCGACGAGAAGCTGGCGCGGCGTTATATCGAGCTGGGGGCGAAGTTCGTCGCCGTTGGCGTCGATACCACAGTGCTGATGCGCGGGCTGCAGGGGTTGGCGGCGAAGTTCAAGGAAGGTGAGGTGGTACAACCCACTACCGGCGGCGTCTACTAGTCCGTCATCGCGGGCAACGCCCGCTCCCACAAGGTTCTGCGGTGCACGCAATCCTTGTGGGAGCGGGCGTTGCCCGCGATGAGGCCCTCAAGATCACCGCCGAACCTGCTTCAGCTCATCCAATAGCCCAAGCAACTGCTTCAGCTTTTCCTCCCCAAACTGTCCCTGCAACGCCTGGTAATTGGCCTCCATGCACTGGCTCATCGAGGCAAAGCTCTCCTCGCCCTTCTCCGCCAGTTCCACCAGCACCCGACGTTGGTCATTCTCGGCCTTGCGCCGCTTCACCAGGCCGGCGGCCTCCATGCGCACCAGCACGCCGGTCATGCTCGGCTTGAGGATGCAGGCCTGGTCGGCCAGACGATAGATCTCCATTTCGCCCTGCTGGCGCAGTATGCGGATCACCCGCCACTGCTGCTCGGTCAGGCCGTGTTCGTTGAGGGAAGGTCGGAAGAAGCGCATGGCGGCTTCACGTGCTTGCAAAAGGGTCAGAGTCAGGGACTGACGTGGACGACTGGACATGGAAACTCGGGGTTCTCAGGCTATTTGTTAATACTTTAACAAAAACCGTACCACGCAACAGTGCCCTGCTTCTTCTGGCAACCCGGAACAAATGCCGCGGCACGGGCGATCAAGACTTCATTTCGGCCACGGGTCTTAATGAGCGCATCTTCATTCCCTTGTTCAAGGAACACTGCCATGACCCTTATTGCCAGCCAGCAGAACATCCAGCTCAGCGACCTCGACGCCTGGGGCACCGTTGCCGACCTGGGCTCGGAAATTCTCGAAGGCGAAGTGCGCGCCTTCGGCAAGATGACGTTCGGTGCGCCGACCGATGCGGTTAGCAGCGCCTACTTCGGCGTCACCCAGGGCAAGTTCCGCATGGTCTACCCGTTCAACGAACAGGCCGTGGTGGTGACGGGCGCGGTGCGCCTGACCGATGAGAGCACCGGCCAGGTGACCGAGTACAAGGTGGGTGACAGCTGGTTCGTGACCAAGGGCACGCCGGTGCTGTGGGAGATCCTGAGCGAGAGCTTCGTGAAGCATTACTTCGCAGTCGCCTGATAGCTTTATTTCAGCCTTCAGGGCCTCATCGCAGGCTGTCGCCAGCTCCCACAGGTTTCGCGGTGCACGCGGTCCTTGTGGGAGCTGGCGACAGCCTGCGATGAGGCCCTGAAGCCTTAAACAGCCGCGTCCAGCGAAGCCGCAAAGATCGTCCACATCGCCTTCAGGCGCCGCTCATACGCCGCCTGCCCCGCATAGATCAGCTCAACCGTCAGGCTGTCGATCACCCCCAGATAGGCATCGACGAACAGCTGCCGCCGTGCCGCGTTCAACTGCGGGAACTGCTCTGCCAACTCCTTGCCAAACACCTCGCCCATGCGCAGCAGATAGGCCTCGAAGCCCGAGGAAATCATCGGCCGCAGATCCGCCGGCGGGAAGAACGCCGCCCGCAGCAGAAAACGCAGGTGCGCCGACTCCTGGAAGCGCTCCGCCAGCCGCTGACCGTACAAGGCCCCGGGCAAGCCGGTATCCGCGGCAAAACAACCATCCACATACAGGCGCTCGGCCTCGATGGCGCGCTCGAACACCGCCTCGAACAAATCCACCTTGCTGCTGAAATGCGCATACAGCGACGGCTTGCGCATGCCCACCGCCACCGCGATGTCGTTGAGCGAGGCGGCGTCGTAGCCGGACTCAGCGAACTGCTCGACCGCCACCACGCAAATCTTCTCCGCCGAAGGCGACAGGACTCTCATGCAACACTTCTCCAGGCAAACGGGTGAATCAATGACCGGCCAGGCTGTTCAGTTCAGCCGGCGCATGACAGGTGCTGGCATGTACCAGCGCAGCGACCAGCAAGGCCGCCAGACTCAACAACAAGGCCCAATGCGCCGCGCCCAGGGGCGCCATGATGCCTGACAACGGCGTGGCCGACGACGAAATGATCAACTGCAGGGCACCCAGCAACGCGGCGGTGGAACCCAGGGCGCGGCTCTGCGAAGACATCACCAGCGACATCAGGGTCGCCTCGCACACACCCAGGCCAAACATTGCCAGGGCCATGCCGGCGACGATACCCCACAGCCCCGCCCCCAGCTGGACACCGAGCACGGCAATCAGTGCACCGACCAGCATCGAGCCAGCGCCCCAACGTGCCAGACGCACCAGGCCCTTGCGCGCCACCAGGCGGCCGGCGGTGATCGCACCGAGCAGGATGGCCACGCCGGTGGCGCCGAACAGCGCACCGAAGGCTTCTACCGAAAGACCGAAATGGTGCTGGTAGACGAACGCCGCCCCACCGATATAGGCGAACAGGAAGAAGAACACCGCCGACAGCGCCAGCGCCGGGCGCAGGAAGGCGCCATCACGAGCGATACGGGCGTAGGTCCGCGCAAACTCCGCCGGCTGCCAGGCCATGCGCTTATCCAGCGGCAGGGTTTCCTTGAGCACCAGGGCCGAATTCAGCAGTACCAGCAGGCCCAGGCCGGCCAGGGTCAGCATGATCGCCCGCCAGCCGAAATGGGCACCGATAAAGCCGCCCAGCGCCGGGGCGATCACCGGGGCCAGGCCCTCGATGGTCATCAGCAGGGCGAAGATCTGCGCCGCCCGCGCACCCGAGGCAACATCGCGGACCATGCTCATGATCACTACCAGGGTCAGGGCGCTGCCCAGGCCCTGGACGAACCGTGCCAGCAACAGCGCTTCAAGACTGCTGGCCTGGGCCGCGGCCAGGGAACTGACGACGAACACCACCAGCCCGACGAGCAACGGCCGACGGCGGCCCAAGGTATCCACCACCGGCCCGAACAGCAGCTGTCCGGCGCCCATGGCGAGGAGGAAGACGGTCAGGGTCAGTTGCACCCTGGCATAGGACGCCCCGTACTCCTCGGCGATACCGGGCATGCTAGCCAGGTACATGTCGACCGCCGACGGACCGAGGGCACCGATCAGGGCCAGGGCGACGGCGAATCCGACATGAGGGGTCGGGGCGGATTCCGGGATTTGCATAAACTCGCGTCCAAGTGGGGGTAGAACGAGAAACCGATCGCCAGGTGATTCATTCACCTAACGACCGGTAGGTAGAAAACTTGGGCGAGCCTAAAGGCAACCTTTCATAGGGTCAAGTCAACGACAGATCAAATTCCTTTTCTCAGCTCAGGACCAGGCCCGCGAGACTGCTGCTGCGGAAGTCTTTGGGCGACTGCTCGAACTGCTTCTTGAACGAACGACTGAAGTGCGCCGAATCGGTGAAACCCCATTTGTAGGCAATGGTGGTGATGGACTCGGTCTTGTGGATCGGATTGGACAGGTCATCGGCACTGCGTTGCAGGCGGGCGCGCTGGATATAGCGGCAGACGCTGTCGCCCTGCTCCTCGAACAGGCGGTAAAGATGGCGCACCGAGATGTTCAGGCGGTTGGCCAGGCTGACCGGGGTCAGGCCCGGTTGGCCGAGGGATTCGTCAATGACCTTCTGCACGTAGCTGCGCAGGTCGGCCCCCTGCAACGATGCCGGCAGGCGCGCATCCTCGTCGCTGCCCTCGAGGGCCGAGCCGAGCAGCGACAGGAAGGCACTGTGCAGTGCATCACCCTCGGCCTGTTCGCCTTCGCCGGCCGCAGTCTCCTTGCACAACTGATCCATCAGCAGGTGAAGCATGCGCCCGCAGGCCTTGCTCTGGGAGATCTTGCCGAAGATCTTCTGGTCGCCGCCCAGTTGCCGGCTGACCTGGTCCCGCGACAGCGACAGCGAGGCATGCTCGATCAGGCCGAAGGGCATGATTTCGCAGGCGCCCACGGCGTCCATGAGCAGCATCTCGCCGGGGGCCAGTTGCAGGCTGGTGCCATGTTGGGTGATCTGGGAAAAGCCGGTGCGCTGGCTGACCAGGAAGCAATGCTGGTCGTTGTCGCGGTCGGCCTTGAGGCCATTGCGCCGGATCACCCCGGCGTTGGTGCGCAGGTTGGCCATGCCCAGGCCTCCCCGTGACCAGGTGGAAATCTCGCCGATGAACAGCGAGCGGTTGAACGCAAGTTCGGTTTCGAAACACCCGCACGTTGCCTGCATCGCCGCGTTCCAGCGATCCAGGGCCGAGCCGGTAGCCTGATGGATACTCATACGTACCTCCACAGTGGCATCTTGTTTTTGTCGGGCAATAGTTAACATGTTATCTATATGCGCGCAACAATTCCGTAAGCACAGCTGTGAAAGCATATTGAGTGCCAACCTTTCGTTAGGTTGGTTTGCACCGATCCTGTAGGAGCTGGCTTGCCAGCTCCTACAGGGTTTTGCAGTGTTTTCGGATCAGTGGTCTTCCAGCAGTCTCTTGAAGCCAATCAAAGTGGTCAGCAACAACTCCTTCTGCTGCGAATCCAGGCGGATATAGCGCCGAAACGCCGGCATCCTGTTAACAACTTCACTACCGCCCATATGCTCCAGGACCACCGTCCACTGCCCCTCGGCACGCGCCAGGCGCAGGCGTTTGAAGTCCAGCGGCATCAGCGCCTGGTACAGCGTGGCGTCCTGCTCCAGCCGCTGGCGGACGCTTTCCAGCAAGCCCGCTTCCCCGCCCTTCTGCTTCCAGCCCAGGCCACTGCGGCGAATCGCGCCAGTGTGGTGCAGTTCCAGGGTCGCAGTGCCCTCGGAAGCGGCATCGCACTGCAAGCGAAATTCACAAACCACGATATGCATCAGCAACTGCGATTCGGTCCGCTCGCGCACCTCGAACTCCACCCCGCCGGCCAGGCTGAAACGCGCCCGGCCGGGCTCCAGGACCTGGCACCCGGCCAGGCCCAGGTTGCGCCGCAGGTGTTCCAGGGTCACCCCCGGGCGGTAGCCCGAAGGTGCGCGGTCAAACAGTCTTTGCCAGAGGTTCGGCGTAGTGGCTGCCATGATGCACTCCAGGTTCGTTGGCAAACTCCTTCGCCAGGACTTCCTCGACCACGGCTGGCTTGAACGGGTTGACCCGCTGTACCACCAAAGTCCAGAACAACGCGTAGGCTGCGGTACCGCCAAGCATCCAGGCAAATGGCACATAAACGTCGGCAGGATTCATACCTGGCGGGGTGATGAACCACATGCCCAGCAGGATGCCGGCGCTCGATACGATCTGCGGCAGCGGGAAGAACGGCGAGCGGTAGGCCCGTGGCAGGTCCGGACGGCGGATGCGCAAGATCACCACCGACAGGGTCACCAACAGATAGGCCGTACTCCAGGCACAAACCGCAGCCAGCACCAGGTGCATGATGTTATCGGTGTTGCCGCCCAGGTACAGGGCGTGCAGGCACGGGATCAGCATGGCAACGAGGATGCACACCAGCGGTGTCTTGAAGCGCGGGTGCAGGTAGGTGAAGACCTTCGGCAGCGCGCCGTCCACGGCCATGCCGTAGAGGATCCGCGGCACGCCGGCCATCAGAGTGTTGATGGTCGCAGCGCCAGCGAAGAGGAAGCCGATGCCCAGCCACAGCGGGCCGATGTCGCCCATCACCTGCTCGGCGAATTTCGGGATGGCCATCGGTGTGTCCAGCAGGTGCACACCGCTGGCGGCGTCCAGCACCACGTTTTCCACCTGGCGCTTCATCGCCGCGCCGTAGATGAACATGCAGCTGGCCACGCCCAGCAGGCCGAGGGCCATGGCCCGGGGCATGGTCCGCGCCGAACGGCGCAGGTCCGGGGCCAGCGGGGTGACGAATTCGCAGCCGACGAACATGAACATCGCCATGCCCACCAGGGACAGCACGGTGATCAGGTCGGTGCCAACCATCGATTCGCCGAACCAGCCGTCCAGTTGTACCGCCGGCGCGGCGATCAGGCCGAGCACGCCAAAGATCATCAGGGTGGTCCACATGCCGAAGGTGAGGATGATCTCGGCCTTGCCGAACACGCTGACGCCAAAGGCATTGAGGATGGCGAACACCACCACGAAGCCGACGCCGAGCAGCCAGGAGCCGCCGGCGGATTCGGCCAGGGTGTTGAGGTGTTCGAAGTTCACCAGGGCCATCACCCCGGAAAGAATGGTTTCCGCGGTGCCGGCAAAGACATGGACGATCAGGTACGCCGAGAGGGTGCCGGTGATGGCGAAGAAGCGACCCATGCCGCAGTTGATGTAGTCGTAGACCGAGCCGGTGGTCGGCAGGATCGCCGCGGCTTCAGCGAAGGTGGTCGATTGCGCCAGCATCAGCAACACCGCGATCAGCATCGCCACGGCAAAGGCACTGCCGCCGATGCCGAAGCCCATGGTCGCGGTGAGGATGACAGGGCTGGCCATGATCAGGCCGATGGTACTGGCAAGGGCGGTGGGGAACCCGATCGTGCCCCGGTTCAGGTGCGCGCTGAGTGAGTCATCGAGTGACATGGTGAAGACCTCAAGTGCCGTTGTTATTGGTTGTGCGTCACTCTGCGCCGCGCAACCCTTCTCGTCTTGCCCCAGGCTGCCGGGGATTTTGTTGCTGGCTGCCAGGCGGCTGCCAGAGGCAAATCCTTGTGCCTTGGTCGTCGGAGGACGGTCCTTGATGGTGTCTGGTGTTCTTTCGGGCCTCATCGCTGGCAAGCCAGCTCCCACAAGGTTCTCCACTGTTCTGGAGAGCGGCGCCATACCTGTGGAAGCTGGCTTGCCAGCGATAGAAGCCCCCTCAACCCTGCCCGTGCGCCTGCAATTTCAGCTTCTCGGTATCCACCCTGACAAACACCGAATCCGCCACCACCGTCAGCACATCCCCGGCCCACACCTCGCAGATCACCCGGCTCTTGCGCCCCACCTCGCCCTCGACCCGCGCCTTGAGGGTCAGTTCCAAGCCCATCGGCGTCGGCTTCAGGTAGGTCAGCCCCAGATGCCCGGTCACGCAATCGATACGCGGCAACGAACCCGCCTCGCGCCCTTCGGCACGGTAGTGATAGGCCATCGCCGTCCAGTTGGAATGGCAATCCACCAGCATCGCCAGCAGGCCGCCATAGACCAGGCCGGGCCAGCCGCAGAAGGTGCTGTCGGGAGAATGGGTGCACACCACATGGACGCCATCGTCGGCCCACTGGCTTTTCAGGTGCAGGCCGCTCGGATGGGCCGAGCCGCAGCCGTAGCAGACACCATCGGGTGCTGCCAGGTCTTGAAGGGAAGTCATAGGTTTCCTTTTGTGCTTTTGTAGGAAAGTTCAGATGTTAACGCTCTCGCTCATCCGATACCAATTCCTACCAAAGAACGAGAAATCTCGTGCGGCATTCGGTCTCAGATGGCTACGCGCCAGTGCAGGAAGGAGTAAGCTAGACAACCAGCAAGGCCCCACATCAGAACAAGGACTGCTGCGATGACTGCTCAAGCTGCCGGTTGGCACTATGCCGATGACGGATCCCCGCGCCATGCGCCCTACACCGGCTTGTTCCTCGCCTGGAGCGCGACCCGCGACCTGCTCAGCCGCGACTTCAAGGCCGACTACGACGCCGAGATCCAGGCCCTCGGCGAACGCCTGCTGACCCCTGCCCGTTTCTTCCAGCTGTGCTGCGACAGCCTGTTGGTGGACGAAGACCTCAACCGTCTGGGCAATGCCTTCGCCGCCCACTACCTGGGCCAGCGCACACCATCACTCCCCGAAGATCTGACACAATTGCTCGGCATGGTCGGCATCGACGAACCCGGCGCCAGTTGGGAACACTACGACCTGCTCGCTCCCCGTCTCGACCAACGGTTTGCCCAATGGCGGGCCGCCCAGTGAACCTGATGCGATAAAAACGGTCTTTGCGCTGGTGGCTTGTTCAAGACGAGCCACCGGGGACGTCCAATGGTTATCCCCTTTTTCGTTGCGTCGAGGGCAGGCATGCGCTCGGCGGTGTTCATTTTTTCTTCTCGGGGAAGATAACCATGCGCCTGCTTCGCCCTCTCCGCGCACGCTCCGCCGTGCTTCCCGCGCTGCTTGCCAGCTTGTTCATGCACACCCTCGCCCACGCCGAGGAACCCGCCAGCGACGAGCGCTGGGTCAGCGACAGCCTCACCACCTACGTACGCAGTGGCCCCACCGACGGCCACCGCCTGGTCGGCACCCTGAAATCCGGGCAGAAGGTCAAGCTGCTGACCACCCAGGGCAACTACAGCCAGGTCCGTGGCGAGTCCGGCGACACCGTGTGGATCGCCAGCAGCGACCTGCAGGACGTCCCCGGCCAGGCCGAGCGCCTGCCGCAGCTGACCGAGCGCGTCGCACAACTGGAAGAGCAGCTCAAGGGCATCGACGACAGTTGGAAGACCAAGGTCCAGGGCATGCAGGAAACCCTGGACTCGCGCAAGAACCTGGTGGACGAGCTGCAGGCCCGCAACCAGTCCCTCAATGAAGAGCTGACCCAGGCCCAGTCGCAACTGCGCGACACCCAGGCGCGCCTTGGCGACGAGAACAAACAGGTGCTGATGCGCTACATGGTCTATGGCGGTGGCATCGCCGGGGCCGGGCTGCTGGCCGGGTTGATCCTGCCGATGCTGACCCGCGGCCGTAAACGCAATAGCGGCTGGGCCTAACCCTCGCTGTTCAAGGCGTACGGGCCGCTGGCCAACTGCTCGCGCAGGAAGGCTACGCAGGCCCGCACCTTGGCCGAACTGGACGAGCGCACCGCCGTCACCGCCCAGATATCCGCCGGCTGATGCCACCCCGGCAACACCCGCACCAGCGCCCCGCTGGCCAGGCTGCCGGCGATATCCCAGGCCGAGGCCATGATGATGCCGTGACCATCGTGGGCCCACTGGCGCACGATATCGCTGTGGTTGGACGCCATGGGCCCGGTCACCTTGACCGTCTCCGCCCCGTTGGGCCCCACCAGCCGCCACACCCCGAAACGATCGTCGCGACTGCGAAACAGCAGGCAATCGTGCTGCGCCAGGTCCGCCGCCACCTTGGGCGTCCCTCGCCGGGCCAGGTACTCCGGCGCCGCCGCCAGCACCCGGGTGCTCTCGGCGATGCGGTGGGCGATCAGGTGCTTCTCCTGCACCTCGCCGACGCGGATATCGATATCGAAGTTGTCGGCGATCAGGTCGGCCCGCCGGTCGAGCAGTTCCAGCCACACCTCCAGCGCCGGGTACTGGTGGCGCAATAGCGAGAGGATCGGCGCGATATGCTCGCGCCCAAGGCGCAGGCTGGTGCACAGGCGCAAGGTCCCTTGCGGTTCGCGCTGCCCGCCGGACAAGGCATCCACCATCGCCCCCACGTCTTCGAGGATCTTCTGCGCCCAGGCGAAGGCCGCCTCGCCATCGCTGGTGATATTGACCCGCCGCGTGGTGCGGTTGAACAGCTTGACCCCCAACTGCTCTTCCAGGGTCGCGATGCGCTTGCTGACATGCGCCGGCGACAGCCCGGTCTCGCTGGCCGCCGCGATGAAACTGGAGCGCCGGGCCACTTCACAGAACAGCTGGAGGTCACGCAGCAACGGCTCATTATTCGCTGTGAGCACATTCTGATTCTTCATTACGCCCGATTATCTCCTGGGACTTTTTATTTAGCCTCTCATACAACCTGCCTTGCCTTGAAGCAGGACCTCAAAAGAACAAGAGAGACCTATGAAGAAGACCCGCATTGCCGTGGCCGGCGCCGGGCTGATCGGCCGCCGCCATATCGAACTGATCCAGGCCAGTGCCGAGTGCGAGCTGGCCGCCATCGTCGACCCCCTGCCGGACACCGCCGCCTTCGCCGACAGCCTCGGCGTGCCGCTCTACACCGACCTGGTCACCCTGCTCAGCGAGCAGCGTGCGGACGGCGTGATCCTCGCCACCCCCAATCAACTGCATGTCGAAGGCGCCCTCGCCTGCGTCGCCCATGGTGTCCCGGCGCTGATCGAGAAGCCGGTGGCGCACACCCTGGACGAAGGCAAGCGCCTGCTGGCCATCGCCGAACAGGCCGGCGCGAAGTTGCTGGTGGGTCATCACCGCGCCCATAGCGCGATCCTGGAAAAGGCCCGGGAAGTGATCGCCGAAGGCGTGCTGGGCAACCTGGTGGCGGTGATGGGCAGCGCGCTGTTCTACAAGCCCGACGACTACTTCGACGCTGCCCCCTGGCGCCGCGAGGCCGGTGGCGGGCCGGTGCTGATCAACATGATCCACGAGATCGGCAACCTGCGTTCGCTGTGTGGCGAGATCGTCGCGGTGCAGGCCCAGGCATCCAATGCCAGCCGGGGCTTCGCCGTGGAGGACACGGTGTCCATCAGCCTGCGCTTCGCCAGTGGTGCCCTGGGCACCTTCATGCTTTCCGACAGCGCCGCCTGTGCCCGCAGTTGGGAACAGACCGCGCGGGAAAACCACGACTACCCAAGCTATGCCGACGAGGACTGCTACGTGCTGGCCGGGACGCAGGGCTCGCTGTCGATCCCGACCATGCGCTTGAAGTACTACGCGCGGCGCGAGGACCGGTCGTGGTGGAAGCCGTTCGAGACCGGCGTGGCCGCGTTGCAGGAGGCCGATCCGCTGGCGCGGCAACTGGCGCATTTCTGCCGGGTGATCCGCGGCGAGGTCGAGCCGCTGGTGAGCGTGCGCGACGGGTTGCGCAACCTGCAGATCGTCGAGGCGATCAGCGAGGCGGCGCGGACCGGGCAGATCGTTTCGACCGAACAACTGTAGAGCGCTTTCAAAGAACAACACATATCTCATTGATTAGCAGGGACGGCGTGGGAGCGGATTCATCCGCGATTGGGCGCGAAGCGTCCATAAAACCTGTATCTGCGGTGTGTCAGGAAAACTCGGGACTCAGGTTTTACGACGGCTGCGCCGCCGATCGCGGATGAATCCGCTTCCACGCCGATCGCGACATAACAACAACAAGAGAAAAGCCCATGGCCACACACGACAATACCCGGCAAACCCGCAAGGCCACCGCCAGCGGCTGGGTCGGATCCGCCCTCGAATACTACGACTTCTTCATCTACGCCCAGGCCGCCGCGCTGATCTTCCCGCAGATCTTCTTCCCCGCCGGCGACCCCAAGCTGGCGATCATCGCCTCCCTCGCCACCTACGGCGTCGGCTACCTGGCACGCCCGGTCGGCGCCTTCGTCCTCGGTCACTGGGGTGACACCCGCGGGCGCAAGCACGTCCTGCTGCTGTGCATGTTCCTCATGGGCATCGCCACCTTCGCCGTCGGCCTGCTGCCCACCTTCAGCCAGATCGGCTACTGGGCCCCGGCCCTGCTGGTGGTGCTGCGCCTGATCCAGGGCTTCGCCGTGGCCGGCGAGATCGCCGGGGCCAGCTCGATGATCCTCGAACACGCACCACCGGGACGCCGCGGCTTCTTCGCCAGCTTCACCCTGCAGGGCGTGCAGGCCGGCCAGGTGCTGGCGGCGGCGATCTTCCTGCCTTTGGCCTACTTCATGCCGGAAGAGGCGTTCAACAGCTGGGGCTGGCGCATCCCGTTCCTGCTCAGTGCCGCGGTGCTGCTGGCCGCCTTCATCATCCGTCGCGAGGTCAAGGAACCCGAGGCCTTCGTGCAGAAGGTGGAAAACGTCACCCGCACCCGCTCGCCGATCCGCGAGGCCTTCAAGTACAGCTGGCACGGCATGCTGGTGGTGTTCGGCGTGTCGCTGATGAACGTGATCCCGGTGGTGACCACCGTCTTCGGCGCCGCCTACGCGGTACAGCCGGCCTACGGCGTGGGCTTCGACAAGAGCGTGTACCTGTGGATCCCGGTGGTCGGCAATATCGTCGCGGTGCTGGTGATCCCCTTCGTCGGCAACCTCTCCGACCGCATCGGCCGGCGTCCGCTGATCATTGGCGCAGCCATCGGTTGCGGGCTGATGTCCTTCGCCTACCTGTACGCCATCAGCATTCACAGCGTGCCACTGGCCTTCGCCGCCTCGCTGCTGATGTGGGGCATGGTCTACCAGGGCTACAACGCGATCTTCCCGAGCTTCTTCCCCGAGCAGTTCCAGACCCAC
The DNA here is from genome assembly GCF_059379395.1 of Pseudomonas sp. Con_6. Lineage (NCBI taxonomy): Bacteria > Pseudomonadati > Pseudomonadota > Gammaproteobacteria > Pseudomonadales > Pseudomonadaceae > Pseudomonas > Pseudomonas sp. Con_6. The sequence continues at coordinate 4,671,454 of NZ_CM182011.1, forward strand.
TACCGGGTCTCGGCGATGGCCGTGGCGCAGAACATCGGCTACATGATCACCGCCCTGCTGCCGGCGCTGTTCACCGCCGTGGCCCCGCCCGGCGCGGACAACGTACCGCTGATGATCGGCGCGATCACCTGCGTGGTCACCGCCATCTCCGCCCTCGCCGCCTGGAGCGCCCCGGAAACCTACCGCACGCCCCTGGACCAGCTCGGCAAGCCCGACGCCGTGGCCCTCGACAAACCCACCTACGACGCGCTGCGGGCCCAGGCCCTGCGCACCACCGCCTGAACGGAAACCCTGACCATGCAAACCCTACTCGTCCTCAACGGCCCCAACCTCAACATGCTCGGCCTGCGCCAGCCCGAGGTGTATGGCCGCGAGACCCTGGCCGATGTCGAGGCGCTGTGCCGCGCCACTGGCGCCAGCCATGACCTGGCCATCGAGTTCCAGCAGACCAACCACGAAGGCCAGATGATCGACTGGATCCACCAGGCCCGCGGCCGGGTCGCCGGCATCGTCATCAATCCCGGCGCCTGGACCCACACCTCGGTGGCGATCCACGACGCGCTGATCGCGGCCGAAGTGCCGGTGATCGAGGTGCACATTTCCAACGTGCACCGCCGCGAGGCCTTCCGTCACCACTCCTACGTGTCGCTGGTGGCGCAGTCGGTGCTGGCCGGTTTCGGCACCCACGGCTATGCCCTGGCGATCACTCACTTCGCCCGTCAACTGCAAGGAAGCAAGGCATGAAGACCCTCGCAAACCCTACCCAACGCCTGCGCCTGGGTTTCGTCGGCGGCGGCCTGGAGTCGTCCATCGGCTCCACCCACCGCTACGCTGCCCAGCTGGACGGTCACTTCGACCTGGTGGCCGGCGTGTTCGCCCGCGACCCGGCGCGCAACCGCGCGGCCGGCGAGGCCTACGGTATCGCTGCCGACCGGGTCTACCCGGACTTCCAGACCATGGCCGTGGCCGAAGCCGCCCGTGAAGACGGCATCCACGCCGCCGCGATCATGGCGCCGAACGCCGTGCACGTGCCGGCCAGCCTGGCGTTTCTCGACCAGGGCATCGACGTCATCAGCGACAAGCCGCTGGCGGTCAACATCGAGGAAGCCAACGTGCTGCTGGAACGTGTCCGTCGCGGACCTGCCCTGCACCTGCTGACCCACAACTACAGCGGCTACCCGCTGATCCGCGAAGCCCGCGAACTGATCGCCAAGGGTGTCATCGGCGACGTGCGCCTGGTCCAGGTCGAGCACGCCACCGGCTTCGGCACCCACCCGCTGGAACAGCAAGGCGCCAAGGCCCTGATGTGGCGCACTGACCCGGCGCAGTCCGGGCAGTCGTCGGTGCTGGCGGATGTCGGCGTGCATGCGCACCAGTTGCTGCGCTTCGTCACTGGCCAGGAAATCAGCGAAGTCTCGGCCGAACTCAGCACCCTGGTGCCGGGCCGCGCCAGCGACGACAACGCCCATGTCAAGCTGCGCCTGGACAGCGGCGCGCGGGGCATGCTCTGGGCCAGCTTCGTTGCAGCCGGGCACCGGCATGGCCTGCAGTTGCGGGTGTTCGGCTCGAAGGGGTCGCTGTATTGGCATCAGGAAGATCCGGAGCGCCTGGAAGTGCGTTACCAGGACCAGCCGCACCAGATCCTGCGCCGTGGCGAGGCGTGGCTGAGCGAGTCGGCGCGGTTGTCGACGCGGATCAAGGCAGGGCAGCCGGAGGGGTTGCTGGAGGCGTTCGCCAATATCTACAGCGAAGCGGCGGAACGGATTCGGGCCCGGCGTGAAGGGCGCGAGCCGGGGGCGCAGGCGTTGTTGTGCCCGACGGCGGAAGATGGGTTGAAGGGGATGAACTTCATCGATGCTTGTGTGCGCTCGGATCGCGCCGAAGGGCGCTGGACGGAAGTCGCCTGATCCGACGCGGTCGGTGTGGGAAAGCGTTCACTCGCGAAAGAGCGCGAAGCGGCCGCAAAGCCTGAGTCCTCAGTCTTCCGGACACGCTTCGCACTTGGGTTGCTGCTTTATCAGCGCCCCAAGCTCGGACATTTCATCCGTTCTCTTCAGATTTCTCCTATATATCGACCTCTGAATGGCATGCAGGATCGCTCGGGAATTCTTTCCATGGCGATCCCGCATGTCTGCCCAATCCGATCTGCGCTTCACCTTCACCGCCGGTTCCGGCGCGTTCGAAGTCGTCGAATTCCACCTCGTCGAAGGCCTCAGTGAAACCTTCCGTCTCGACGTCCAGCTGAGCAGCACCAACGCCGCCGTCGACTTCGGTGAAGTCCTCGACCGCCCCGCCCTGTTCACCATCTGGCAAGGCGAGAAGCCCGTGCGCTACGTGCACGGCTCCATCAGTGCCTTCCAGCAAGGCGAAACCGGCTTTCGCCGCACCCGCTACCGAGCCATCGTCGAGCCGCGCCTGGCCCGCCTGAACCTGTGCTCCGACTGGCGCATCTTCCAGACCCTCAGCGTCACCGACATCGTCACGACGATGCTTGAGAAGCACGCCCTCACACTCGACTACGAGCAACGAGTCACCCATCCCCATCCCACCCGGGAATATTGTGTCCAGGCGGGGGAGACCGACTACGACTTTGTGGAACGCCTCGCCCGCGAAGAGGGCTTCTTCTACGGCTTCCTGCACAGCGCCGAGGGCCACCGCCTGGTCCACTGCGACCGCTTGTTGATCTTCGGCAAGCAGCAGGGCAATCCGGTGGAGTACAACCCGACTCCCGGAGGCGACCGCCCGGGCCCGGCGCTGCACCGCTTCACCTACGACGAGAACGTGCGCAGCGCCCGCCAGGTGCAACGGGACTACAGCTTCAAGCACCCGCAGTACAGCCATCAGACCCGGATCGAGGCCTCGGACCTCAAGCACCAGGCTCGAAGCTACGAACGCTACGACTACCCCGGACGCTACAAGGAGGATGATACGGGCAAGGCCTTCACTCGCGACCGCCTGCGCGGGCTGCGTGGCGATGCCTGCCAGGTCATCGCCGAGGGCGACGATGCGCGGCTGGTGCCGGGTATCTACTTCGACCTCGTCGGCCACCCGCGCGAGGACCTGAACCGCGGTTGGCGCCCGATCCACCTGGAGCATCGCGGCAAACAGCACGTCAGCCAGGGCGAGGACAGCGCCGGCGCCGAAACGGGCACCCACTACAACAACATCGCCACCCTGGTACCCGACGACACCGAATGGCGCCCCGAGCCGCTGCCCAAACCCTGTATCGATGGCCCGCAAGCGGCCCGTGTCGTGGGTCCGCCAGGCGAGGAAATCTACTGCGACGAGTATGGCCGGGTGAAGGTGCAGTTCCCTTGGGACCGTGAAGACAGCGACAACGAGCACAGCTCCTGCTGGATCCGTGTATCGCAGGACATCGCCGGGGCGCTGTGGGGGCATATGGCGATCCCGCGTATTGGTCAGCAAGTGTTCGTCTCCTACGTAGACGGCGACGCGGACCAGCCGATTGTGACGGGCCGCGCCTACAACGCGCTGCAGCGGCCGCCCTACGAGCTGCCCAGGCACAAGACGAAAATGACGATAAAGAGCGAGACCCACAAAGGGAACGGATTCAACGAGCTGTGCTTCGAGGACGAGGCAGGGCTTGAAGAGGTATTCATCCATGCCCAGCGGGACCGCAACAACATCGTCAGGAACGACGAGACCACCTTCGTCGGGCATGACAGAAGCGAGCAGGTGGACAACGACGAAACCCTGACCGTCGGCCACGACCGCAAGGACACCGTGGGCAATGACGAGCACGTGCTCATCGGACGTAACCGACGGCATGAGATCGCTCAGAAAGACGAGTTGATCATCGGACGTCACCACACCATCACCACGGCCCTGGACCGTACCGAAGAGGTCGGCGGAAACCGCCAGGACACCACGGCCGCCAATCACCGGGTGGTGATCGGCGGACATCTGCAGCAACAGGTACAAGGGGCCGTCAGCCTGCAAGCAGGGCAGCGCATCGTCCAGCACACCAGGGTCTTCGAAATCCTTTGCGCCGACGCGCTGGACATCAAGGGGCCAGGGGGCTTACTGCGTATCGACGCTGCGGGCATCACCCTGGATGGCATCACGATCCAGCAACGAGGGTCACTGACGCTCGACCCACGGGGAAACAGCAACAGTATCGCCATGTCCGGCGTTGCGGACGTGAGCGAACCGGTGTGTGTGGGATGTCTGCTCAAGGCTATCGCCGAGGGGAGCAACCTGATCCCGATGGAAGGAGCACCTGCCGCATGACGACAACCTTCGCACGTGGACTGGTGGAGCAACTCCGGCCGCTACCAGACCATCGCCTGACAGCCATCGTGGAAATGGCTCGCCTGTCGCCTCCCGAGCGGCAGCAGGTTTTCGATACGTTCGGCAACGCCGGCTATCCGATCCTGCATCAGCAAGACTTCGCCAATCTTCGGGACATCGGTCCCTGGTTGTTCTGCTCCGGGGAGCACACCAGCCTGCAACGCCAGTTCGACTTCCATCATTACCTGAGCAAAGCGGCAGGCGATGCACCGACCAGTTGGCTGATTAGTGCCCTGGAACCCTCCCGGCTCGCTTTCCATCTTGGTGAGGCCGCCATTGCCCGAAGCCCGGACGGAAGCACCCACCTGCTGCGCTTCTACAGCGAGAAAGCCTTTCCCGTGCTGTATTCCCGCCAGGACCTGCCCGGCATCGTGCACCTGCTTGCCCCCATCCACTCATGGTGGCTCAGGGAGCCCGAGTCTGACTTCGGTGATGGAGAAAAAGTCTGGCGACGCTATCCGGGCAAGGACCGGGCGGACTACTGCGGCGTTCCGCCGATCCACCTTGACCAGCTCAGTTGGGATGACCTGACGGGTGACAGGCTCAGCTACCAGTTGGTCGACCTGATCGACAAGCTGCAGGTAACCCCGGCCAGCGGGATCTGCCGCGGCAAGCGTCTGGCACAAGTCCGCAGGCTGCTGGCCGAGGCGCGCCGGCTGGGTTTGAGGCAGCAAGCGGACCAGAGCGACTACGCCCTCCTCCTGGCCCTGCATGACCGGGCCTTGCGCGGCGGCCTTCCATGGATAGACGCACTGAAAGACGCCCTTGAAGGCAAGCAGCCCCTCGCCCAGGCGCTGAAACGGCACATCTCCCAGAAAATGCTGACGAGTCCCCAAAATGTCTGACTTGGAAAAAACCTTCGAACTCTGCGAGCAGATGCGTACGTGGCTGCAAAGCCAGGGACCGGGCTCGGCCACGACCTGCACCCGCACTCTCTCTTTCCTCCCGCTGCGCCATGGCGCAGTGGGCGGCAGCGCGAGCCAGAGGGGACAACTGCCCTTCCTGCCGCCACACCTGAGCCACCCCACAAAGGTCGGTCGGCTCAGCGAATCCGGCTATGCCCTGCGCCCCCTGCGCGAGGGTTTCCTCTATGTCCTCGTCAAGCGCAAGCAAGCAGCCTACGCCTGGCATAGCCAGTACCGCGTCTCGGATATCGGCACACTCGACTTCATCGAGGCCGACCAACCCTGGGCCCCATCGGCTCCGGCCTTTGGCCCAGGCGGAGTGAAGGGCCTGACCTGGATGCTGCGGCTGCACGACATGGACGACATCGATGACCTGCGCTTTCTCTACAGCCCCGCGCCCCTCACCCAGACAGTGCGCGACAGGTTCCGCCAGCTTGGCAAGTACCGCGACACCATGACCTCGGTGGATATCGCCGGACTGCTCTCGGCAGAGCCAGCCGTCATGCCCAACGTGCTCACCCGCGATGCCCTCGACCTGATCGCGGACTTCGCGGCGGACAGCAAGCCCGCGCTCAAGGAGCACCTCAAGACTCAAGCCTTCCTGCCCTTCCCGCCGCCCCGGCAGGCGGTCTCCGCAGAAATGCGGCCTGCTGCCGGACGCAACACTCCAGGCGGAATCGCCATCGTCCTGAACGATGCCCTCGGCATGGTGCAGGAACTCAATGCCTGGCGTAACGCGAGCAGCGACTCGTTCGACGCCTTCATGGCCGAAGAGGATGAAGAAAAGGTCGACAACCAGCGCAAGTTCACCATCGCCTTCGCCATCGACAACATCAGGAAGCTGGTGGAAGACGAGGCCGAGGCCAGCTATCGCAATCATCAGAAAAATCTCGGCGTGCGCTACACCGACCCGGAGTACCAGGCGGGCAACAGGTATGCAGTGGTGCAGTCCTCCGGCAACTACCAGAGCTTCCGCAATCCGACGCACCAACGGCAGGTGCAGGAAGCCGCGGTCAAAGCCGCACGCGCCGGCAGTTGGGACAAGTACGAACCCTATATCGACGAGCAACGGCGCCAGGACTTCCTCAAGCGCTATCAAGCGGAGGCTGCCAAGGCCGATGCGGCTCGCGATGCACGCACGGCGGATCACCTGCTCTGGCTACAGAGCGAACAACTGCTCGATGCGCTCGAAGTATTCGACCGTGACGACACGGAACAAGCACTGTTGTTCGAAGACCAGATAGGCAAGGCCATCGCCGGAATGAATGCCACCGAAGCTGGCCAGGCGTTGCTGGAGCGCTGGCGCGAAGCGGAGGTCTCACGGGAAAACCTGTACTGGCGGTCGCTGGCGCAGAACCAGCAGGATGCCGAAGAAGAAGTGGCTGCGTTGTACGAGGCCCGCAGCACGCTGGAGGACATCGACCCTGCTGCCCTGCAGGACCGCCTGAAAAAGCTGGCCTTCCTCTACGACCGTGCGCATGCCTTCATGGACGCGCTGGCCGAGGGCACGGGCGGACCACCGTCCAGCTACCTGGTGGGCGGGGCCATGTTGATCAACACCCTTGGCAACTCCCTGCTCCAGAACAAGCCCGCGACCCTTCTGGACAAGGCCGCCAACAAGGTTGCGGCAGCGGTGCTGCAGGCGCAACTGGGGAGCTATGCACAGAGCATCCAGCTCGAAATGCGTGGAGGGAAACCCCTCAGTCGCGGCGCGGCAGCGCGCATCGATCGGGCTGCGCAGCGTAGCTTCGAAGATGCACTTCAGGGAGGAAGCCGGGGGCCGATGGTAGAGATGAGGCTTGGCGGGGTCCTGGCGGTGCTGGATGTCTGGAATCTGCTCAACAAGCTGGCGGTCGAGGACAAAGGCGGCAGGCAATATGCCGAGTTGGTAGCCGCGATTCTGGCGGTGACGGCTGCTGGGGTCGAGATTGGCGCGGCGGCGGTGGCGTTTAGTGCGCGGAGTGGGAATGCTGCTGTTCGGCAGGGAGCCAAGGTATTCGGTGGTGGCTTGAGGTTGGGGGCGGGGATTCTGGTGGGGGCGGCTGGGCTGGTGGGGGCTTGGTATGACGTCGAGGATTTTCGTGAGAACTGGAATGCCGGTAAGTACTCGATCGCGAGTTTGTACTTCTTACGTGCAGCAACCCAACTGGGCGGAGCAGCCCTGTCAGTTACTGTTGGTTTAGCCTATGCAAAACCATATTTGGAATACCTTCTCAAAAAATATAGCGCTCGCCCGATTCTTGGTGCGACCGTTAGATCAGGATTGCATGTTTCTACCGCATTGGCCTTGCGCATGACTCCAATGCTTCGAATATTTTTCGGTTTGAACATTGTCATCATGGCACTACTACTAGCCGAGCTATTCCTTTTCCCTAATCAATTACAGCGCTACCTCGACACTTGCACATTCCGCAAGGAGCGCACAAATGACGCCATTGAGTCTGAAGAAGCTGAACTAAAAACCATGCAGAACGCACTGACAGGAACACTCTAATGTATTTTTTGGAGCGCGGCTTTCAATGGTCGAAGACGTTGACCACCTATGAAGAGGTCATGGAGGAATACAGTAGCCAACAGCCCCAACCAGGTCAGGCCGAAATACAAGCTCCAGAAGGGGTAGGCGAATCTGTTTCACGTGAGACATTCGAAAACTCTTCCGTCTATGCACATAGCGATAGCCATATCGATGTTCGCACCCCCAATGACGAGAAGCGCGGAATAATTACTATATTTTGCGCTTGTATTTATGGAATGCTCATCTATGCATTTATCATGACACTACTAGCTCCTATCATTCAAATTCATAGAGGGCGTGGTTACTACGCAGAAACCGAACTAACATTTGTTGACTATTTCTTCATCACACTATTCCCACTTCTATGGCTGGTAGTCCTTGGCTTTTTCTTGAAGTACACATTCCGATTTTTTCGTCTGGAATCGCTTACCGCCCGCCGCATCATCGTTCGCTTCAACCGCATCACCCGAAAAGTCTACCTCCTCCGTCCCCAGCACTTGGGCGGTGTTCGCATCATGGATTGGGACAAGACCGAAATCCTTATCGACAAGAAAATGAGCGAACTGGAAGGCACCGGAGGTTTCGTCATTCTGGTCTGGGACAAAGGCGATGGCGTTGATTTGCAAGGCACCCCCACCGACAACATCGAAGTCACTTTCATCGGCAAACCCACCCGCAACGCCAGCGAACTGTTGGCGTTTTGGGAATACATCCGACGCTACATGGAAGACGGCCCCGCCGCCGCACCAGCCCCGAAGAAACTCATCTGCAAATTCCCCTGGCCCTGGCTTTCGCTCAAGGCCGCCTGGGGGTTGGATACCAGCTTCTTCCGCCAGAGTGAACTACGGGTATTCGTGTTGCTCAACCTGCTGCTATGGCCCGTCATCCTGATCCACGCCACCGGCCACTGGTTGTCACTACTGCTTTGCTATGAGCCAAGGTTTCCGAAGGTCATCGAAGAAGCCGGGCATTGATCGACCCCTCCTCCGGCAACTTGTAGAACGCACTAAAAGGCACACTTTGATGTTTTTTCTTGAGCGCGGATTTCAATGGTCTAAAAAATTAACCACCTACGAGGAGGCCATGGATGAATTCAATAAGCAGCAACGCCAACCTGGGCAGTCAGAACTACATGCGCCTAACGGAATAAGTGATTCGGTTTCGAAACAGACTCGTGACAATTCTTCAATTTACGAATACAACAATAGTCACATTGACATTCGGACCCCTAACGATGAAAAACGAGGACTAATTAGCATTTTCTTCTTCTGCACATGCGCCATTATATTGAAAGGATTGCTCGGCACATTGTATCTAGCCATAAAAATAATAGCCTCCGGCTATCGCCACGATGGAGAACCAATCGCAGCAACAGATTATTTCTTCCTGATAGCGTTTCCGTTATTTTGGCTTGTTGTACTCGGAATCTATCTGAAGTACACACTTCGATTCATCCGCCTAGAGTCTCTCACCGCCCGCCGCATCATCGTCCGCTTCAACCGAATCACCCGAAAAGTCTACATCCTCCGTCCCAAGCACTTGGGCGGTATCCGCATCATGGACTGGGACAAGACCGAAATCATGATCGACAAGAAAATGAGCGAACTGGAAGGCACCGGAGGTTTCGTCATCCTGGTCTGGGACAAAGGCGATGGCGTGGATCTACAGGGCACCCCCACCGACAACATCGAAGTCACCTTCATCGGCAAACCCACCCGCAACGCCAGCGAACTGCTCGCTTTCTGGGAATACATCCGCCGCTACATGGAAGACGGCCCCGCCGCCGCGCCAGCCCCGAAGAAACTCATCTGCAAATTCCCATGGCCCTGGCTTTCGCTCAAGGCCGCCTGGGGTTTGGATACCAGCTTCTTCCGCCAGAGCGAGCTACGGGTATTCGTGTTACTCAACCTGCTGCTATGGCCCGTCATCCTGATCCACGCCACCGGCCACTGGTTGTCACTACTGCTTTGCTATGAACCAAGGTTTCCGAAGGTCATCGAAGAAGCTGGACGTTGATTCACGAACGGCTTCGCGCCCATTCGCGAGCAAGCCCACCCCCACATCCGTCTCGCGCCGTTCATCTGTCCGCCGACCCGGCAATCCCCCCAGCCTCTGCTACCGTGGAAATACCTCCCACAAACACCGCAACACAGGTGACCCCTCATGGCGCGCACCACTCCCATCGAGCTCTACCGCAACATCGGCATCGTCGCCCACGTCGACGCGGGCAAGACCACCACCACCGAGCGCATCCTGTTCTACACCGGGGTCAACCACAAGATGGGCGAGGTCCATGACGGCGCCGCGACCATGGACTGGATGGCCCAGGAACAGGAACGCGGTATCACCATCACCTCGGCGGCGACCACGGCCTTCTGGCAGGGCTCGACCAAGCAGTTCGCCGACAAGTACCGCTTCAACATCATCGACACCCCCGGCCACGTCGATTTCACCATCGAGGTGGAACGCTCGCTGCGCGTGCTCGACGGCGCAGTGGTGGTGTTCAGCGGCGCCGACGGGGTCGAGCCGCAGTCCGAGACGGTCTGGCGCCAGGCCAACAAGTACCACGTGCCGCGCCTGGCCTACGTGAACAAGATGGACCGCCAGGGCGCCGACTTCCTGCGCGTGGTCAAGCAGATCGACCAGCGCCTCGGCCACCATCCGGTCCCCATCCAGCTGGCCATCGGCGCCGAGGAAAACTTCGCCGGGCAGATCGACCTGGTGAAGATGAAGGCCATCTACTGGAACGATGACGACCAGGGCACCAGCTACCGCGAAGAAGACATCCCCGCCGAGCTGCTGGAGCAGGCCCGCGAGTGGCGCGCGCACATGATCGAGGCCGCCGCCGAGGCCAACGACGAGTTCATGAGCCTGTACCTGGACGGCACCGAACTGAGTAACGAGCAGATCAAGGCCGGCCTGCGCCAGCGCACCCTGGCCAACGAAATCGTGCCGGCGATCCTCGGTTCTTCCTTCAAGAACAAAGGCGTGCCGCTGATGCTCGACGCGGTGATCGACTACCTCCCCGCCCCCTCGGAAATCCCGGCGATCAACGGCACCGACCCGGACCACGAGGACAAGCACCTGGAGCGCCACGCCGACGACAACGAACCCTTCTCGGCCCTGGCCTTCAAGATCGCCACCGATCCCTTTGTGGGGACCCTCACTTTTGCCCGGGTCTACTCCGGCGTGCTCAGCTCGGGCGACGCGGTGCTCAACTCGGTCAAGGGCAAGAAGGAACGGGTCGGGCGCATGGTGCAGATGCACGCCAACCAGCGCGCCGAAATCAAGGCGGTGTGCGCCGGCGACATCGCCGCGCTGATCGGCATGAAGGACGTCACCACCGGCGACACCCTGTGCTCCATGGACAAGCCGATCATCCTCGAGCGCATGGACTTCCCCGACCCGGTGATTTCCGTGGCGGTGGAACCCAAGACCAAGGCCGACCAGGAAAAGATGGGTATCGCCCTCGGCAAACTTGCCCAGGAAGATCCATCGTTCCGGGTCAAGACCGACGAGGAAACCGGACAGACCATCATCTCCGGCATGGGTGAGCTGCACCTGGACATCATCGTCGACCGCATGCGCCGCGAGTTCGGCGTCGAGGCCAATATCGGCAAGCCGCAGGTGGCCTACCGCGAGAAGATCCGCAACACCTGCGAGATCGAAGGCAAGTTCGTCCGCCAGTCCGGCGGGCGCGGCCAGTACGGCCATTGCTGGATCCGCTTCGCCCCGGGCGACGAAGGCAAGGAAGGCCTGGAGTTCATCAACGAGATCGTCGGCGGCGTGGTGCCGCGGGAATACATCCCGGCGATCCAGAAAGGCATCGAGGAACAGATGCAGAACGGCGTGGTGGCCGGCTATCCGCTGATCAGCCTCAAGGCCGCGGTGTTCGACGGCTCGTACCACGACGTCGACTCCAACGAAATGGCGTTCAAGGTCGCCGCGTCCATGGCCACCAAGCAACTGGCGCAGAAAGGCGGCGCGGTGTTGCTGGAGCCGGTGATGAAGGTGGAAGTGGTGATGCCCGAGGAGTTCATGGGCGACATCATGGGCGACCTGAGCCGTCGTCGCGGCCTGATTCAGGGCAGCGAGGACACCCCGGCGGGCAAGGTGGTGCGGGCCGAGGTGCCGCTGGGCGAGATGTTCGGCTATTCAACGGAAATGCGCTCGATGACCCAGGGCCGGGCCAGCTATTCCATGGAGTTCACCCGCTACGCCGAGGCGCCGGCGAGCATCGCCGACGTAATCATCAAGAAGCAGGGTTGAAGCACGTTCAAGCAGCGGCGATGGTCCGGACAACCGGCCATCACCGCTGTGCGCTCAGACCAGCAGTCGTGTCACCGTCAGCCCCGCCTGCTGCTTGCTCGCATCACGCACGGTCGCGGCGGCCAGCACCTTGTCCGCGGCCTGGGCCAGCAAGCGTGGTTGCACCTGCTCAACGAAGCCGCCATCAAGTCCGGCACTGCCGGACGCGAACGTGCCATCCACTATGCCGTTGGCAGTGACCCGCCTGACGATCAACTGCTGCGTCTGGCTATCCAGTTCAAGGGTCAATATGCGGCCGGCGGCATCGAGCAGCAGGTCGCGTGGCGTGGTCTGACCCAGTTCGACAGGCTTGCCTGCGTTGAACGTGCTGTCGACGACGCCATTGAGCAGGAACCTGGTCAGGAACCCGCGATCGGCAAAGCCTGCGTCGTTGCCTTGTCCAAGCGCCAGAATCCCGCCATCGACTTGCAACAGCAGGCGTTCGATCGTCATCTCCGCCAGCGAACCCAGCGGCAGACTGACGAACGAGGTCGAACCCAGGGAGAGATCAGGTTCTCCCGTGTCATAGAAGCGCTCCAGGCTTGCCTGCGATTTGCAGCTCCCACCGAACAGCAGACGCGCATCCTTGTCACAGGCAGCGGCATGCAGGCTGGTGTTCTTGCCGAGCCCCAGGCTGCCACCCTTGGCGAAGGTCGAATCCAGCTGGCCCTTGCCCGTGACCCGGACAGCGCAGCTCAGGTCCTGGCTCGAGGGCGCACCTTCGCACACAGCGACCAGCTTGCCGTCCTTCTGTACCAGCAGCGCACGGGCAAAGCGATTGTCCGCCAGCGGCGCGAATACCAGCGTGCCGCCGCTGCCAAAACTGCTATCCAGACGCCCATCGGCCAGGAAACAGGCCAGGAAGAATTCCTCCTTGGCCTCCCGTACGTTCGGTTTACGCCGCGAGCCCAGTGCGACAAGGCGTGCGTCCGGTAGCAGCGCGCATTCCGCCAGGGATATCTCGAACCCCGGGAACAGCTCGCGCACCGCCACGCCCTTGTCACCGAACCCCGTGTCGAGCAAGCCATTGGCGGTGAAGCGAACCAGGGTCAGGGCATCGGGTTTGAGCGATCCGACGCCGATGGCGACGATTTCCTTGCCGGGGCCGAGAATGGCTTGCGCCACATAGTCCTGGCCGGGTAACTCGAAACGCAGTTTGCCGTCCTTGCCGAAAGCAACATCCAGCTTGGCCACCGACGGCCGGGTTTGTACGTTCATCAGGTCATCTCCATCGACACTATGAGGGGCGGATGAGCCACCGCCTCAGCGCGGTGTCACCCGAACCCCTATTCAATGCTTGTCGACGGTTTTGCGCACCTGACAGAAATATCAGGTACGCGGCCGGTCAGTGGTCCGCGCCGGCGCGTTTGAGCAGTTGTTTGCAACGCTCCGAGAGGTGCACCACGCGCAGGTGTTTCCCGGCCTTGGCGTAGCGTTCGCGCAAGGTCTTGAGGGCGGCGATGGCCGAGTAGTCGACGAAACTGAGGTGCTGGCAATCCAGCGTCACCTGCATCGGGTCATTGACCGGATCGAACTGGTTGAGAAAGGGGGCGCTGGACGCGAAGAACAGTGTGCCGTGGACCCGGTACAGCTTGCTGCCGTCAGCCTGCAACTGGCCATCGGCGTACAGCTCGCGGGCGTGCTGCCAGGCGAAGTTGATCGCGGCGATGACGATGCCGAAGAGCACTGCGGTGGCCAGGTCGGTGAACACCGTCACAACGGTCACCGCGATAATCGCCAGCACATCGCTCAGCGGCACCTTGTGCAGTACCCGCAAGGACGCCCAGGCGAAGGTCTGCTGGGCCACCACGAACATCACCCCGACCAGTGCCGCCAGGGGAATCTTCTCGATCAACGGCGAGAGGAACAGCACGAAGAGCAGGATCATCACCCCCGCCACTACCCCGGACAGCCGTCCGCGGCCGTTGGAACTGAGGTTGATCACAGTCTGCCCGATCATCGCGCAGCCGCCCATGCCACCGCACAGGCCGGAAACCATGTTGGCCGCACCAAGGGCCACGCATTCGCGGTCGGGGTGGCCGCGGCTCTCGGTGATCTCGTCGGTGAGGTTGAGGGTCAGCAGGGTTTCCAGAAGCCCGACCAGGGCCATCAGCACCGCGTAGGGGGCGATGATGCGCAGGGTCTCGAGGTTCCACGGGATGTCCGGCAGGGCCAGGGACGGCATTCCGCCGGCGATATGGGCCATGTCGCCGAGGGTACGGGTCGGCAGGTCGAGCAGGTACACCAGCACGCCGACACCGAGGATCGCCACCAGTGCCGGCGGTACGGCGCGGGTCAGTTTCGGCAGGACGTAAACCACCAGCATGGTCAGACCGACCAGGCCAAGCATCAGCCACAGCGCCGGGCCCTGCAGCCAGCTCTCGCCGTCCTTGAAGTGTTCCAGCTGGGCCATGGCGATGACGATGGCAAGGCCGTTGACGAAACCGAGCATCACCGGATGCGGCACCAGCCGCACCAGCTTGCCCAGGCGCAACAGGCCGAAGGCGATCATCAGCAGTCCCCCCAGCAGCACCGTGGCCAGCAGGTACTGCACCCCGTGCTGCACCACCAGGGCGACGATCACCACCGCCATCGAGCCGGCGGCACCGGAGATCATCCCGGGCCGGCCACCGAACAGCGCAGTCAGGGTGCAAATGATGAAAGCACCGTACAGCCCCATCAGCGGGTTGAGGTGGGCGACCAGGGCGAAGGCGATGCATTCCGGCACCAGGGCGAACGAGGTGGTCAAACCGGCGAGGACGTCGCTGCGCACGCGCAGGGCCCGGTTCTTGGTGGGGGTCTGGGACATCGGGGATTCCGTGGGGGTGAGGCGGGAAAAACGTTAGCAAGCTTACCGGATTCACATGACAGCCGCGAATCCCCTGGCCCCCACAAGGTTCGCGGTGCGTCGGTTATTTCCATATGCCAAACAGGGCTATTGACCGCCCGATGCCCCCACTCCATGCTGCGCGCCTCTCCCCATCGCGCAAGGAACGACTGCATGAAGCTGGAAACCCTGGCCATCCACGCGGGCTTCAGCCCGGACCCGACCACCAAGGCCGTGGCCGTGCCGATCTACCAGACCACCTCCTTCGCCTTCGACGACACCCAGCACGGTGCCGACCTGTTCGACCTGAAGGTCGCCGGCAATATCTACTCGCGGATCATGAACCCCACCAACGATGTGCTCGAGCAGCGCATGGCCGCCCTCGAAGGCGGGGTCGGGGCGCTGGCGGTGGCCTCGGGCATGGCGGCGATCACCTACGCGATCCAGACCGTGGCCGAAGTCGGTGACAACATCGTCTCGGTGGCCAAGCTCTATGGCGGCACCTACAACCTGCTGGCCCACACCCTGCCGCGCATCGGCATCCAGACCCGCTTCGCGCCGCACGACGACATCGCCGCCCTCGAAGCGCTGATCGACGAGCGCACCAAGGCGGTGTTCTGCGAGTCCATTGGCAACCCGGCGGGCAATATCGTCGACCTCCAGGCCCTGGCCGACGCCGCGCACCGCCATGGCGTGCCGCTGATCGTCGACAACACAGTCGCCACCCCGGTGCTGTGCCGTCCCATCGAACACGGCGCCGATATCGTCGTGCACTCGCTGACCAAATACATCGGCGGCCATGGCACCAGCATCGGCGGCATCGTCATCGACTCGGGCAAGTTCCCCTGGGCCGAGAACAAGGCGCGCTTCGCCCTGCTCAACACCCCCGACCCGTCCTACCACGGCGTGACCTATACCGAGGCCTTCGGCCCGGCGGCGTTCATCGGCCGTTGCCGGGTGGTGCCGCTGCGCAACACCGGTGCCGCGCTGTCGCCGTTCAACGCCTTCCTGATCCTGCAAGGCCTGGAGACCCTGGCCCTGCGCATGGAGCGCCATACCGAGAACGCGCTGAAGGTCGCCCGCTACCTGCAGGAGCATGAGCAAGTGGCCTGGGTCAAGTACGCCGGCCTGGCGGACCACCCCGAGCACGAACTGGCGCAGCGTTATACCCAGGGCAAACCGGCGTCGATCCTGTCCTTCGGCATCAAGGGCGGCCAGGAGGCCGGCGCGCGCTTCATCGATGCGCTGAAGCTGGTGGTGCGGCTGGTGAATATTGGTGATGCCAAGTCGCTGGCTTGCCACCCCGCTTCGACTACCCACCGGCAGTTGAACGACGAAGAGCTGGAGAAGGCTGGAGTACCGCGGGACATGGTGCGGTTGTCCATTGGTATCGAGCACAGCGACGACATCATCGCCGACCTGCAACAGGCCCTGGCTGCCAGTCGCGGTTGATCCTTTCCGGGGCCGCAAAGCGGCCCCAGATTCCAACACCAGCCGCAGGCTTGAGCGCCCCGCCCAGATTGCCTTGCGCACACACCTTTTCTCCGCTGAACCCCTTGTAATCCGCGACCTTCACCGATTCAGCCATCACCTTCAAAAAAATCAGTGATGGCAGATTGGCACTGACACAATCCTCGTCAATACTGCCTCCCGCATGGAATTCCTTGCCAACACAACATAAGGATATTTGCGATGAGCCAGACCCAGCCATTGGATGTCGCCATCATCGGCGGCGGCGTATCGGGGACCTACAGCGCCTGGCGCCTGCAAGAGGCAAACGGCGCCAATCAACGCATCCAGTTGTTCGAATACAGCGACCGCATCGGCGGCCGTCTCTTCAGTATCAATCTCCCCGGTCTGCCCAACGTCGTCGCCGAAGTCGGTGGCATGCGCTGGATGCCAGCCGCCGACAAGGACACCAGCGGCCACGTGATGGTCGACAAGCTGGTCGACTACCTCAAGCTGCCGACCAAAGACTTCCCCATGGGCAGCAACCTGCCGGAAGAACACCCGGTAGGCTCCAAGGACAACCTGTTCTACCTGCGCGGCGAGCGTTTCCGCCAGCGTGACTTCACCGAGGCTCCGGACAAGATCCCCTACAAGCTGGCCTGGTCCGAGCGCGGTTTCGGTCCCGAGGACCTGCAGGTCAAGGTGATGAACAGCATCTACCCGGGCTTCGCCGATCTCAGCCTGGCCGAGCAAATGCAGGTCAAGGTATTCGGCAAGGAAATCTGGCGCTACGGCTTCTGGGACCTGCTCTACCGCGTGCTGAGCAACGAGGGCTACCAGTTCATGAAGGACGCCGGCGGCTATGAGGCCAACGTCGCCAACGCCAGCGCCGTGACCCAGTTGCCCGCAACCGAGTACAGCGACGAGACGGTGTTCCTGACCCTCAAGACCGGCTTCCAGACCCTGCCGCTGACCCTGGCAAAGCTCTTCGCCGAAGCCGCCGGTGGCCTGGTCCCCGCCGACCAGCGAGTGAAGATGAACCGTCGCCTGGCCTCGCTGCAATACAGCGACGACACCGAATACCCGTATCGACTGCACTTCCAGCCCACCGTGACCGTCGACGGCAACACCAGCGACCTCGATGCGCCGGAAGAAATCATCCACGCCCGCCAGGTGATCCTGGCCATGCCGCGCCGCTCGCTGGAGTTGATCGAATCGCCGCTGTTCGAAGACAAGTGGCTGAAGGAAAACCTCGACTCGGTGCTGGTGCAGTCCGCGTTCAAGCTGTTCCTCGCCTACGAACAACCCTGGTGGCGTGCCCAGGGCCTGGTGGCCGGGCGCTCGGTCACCGACCTGCCGATCCGCCAGTGCTACTACATGGGCACCGAGTGCGAGCAGGACGGCGGCGAGAAGACCCTTAACTCGCTGTTGATGGCGTCCTACAACGACATCGGCACCGTGCCATTCTGGAAAGGCCTGGAAGGCGGCGTACCGTTCGAGGGCTACGCGCCCAAGAGCCTGCAAGGCCGTATCGACAGCAACGAAGTCGTGCCGAAGATGCAGTACCAGATCAGCGAGGAAATGGTGCGCATCGCCCAGCGCCAGGTCACCTCTCTGCACGATCAGATCGAACTGCCGGCCCCCTACTCCGCCGTCTACCACGCCTGGGATGCCAACCCGTACGGTGGCGGCTGGCACGAGTGGAAAGCCAACTACCGCCTCGACCTGATCATCCAGCGCATGCGCCATCCGGTGCAGGAGCAGGAGGTGTACATCGTTGGTGAAGCCTATTCCTATGGCCAGGGCTGGGTCGAAGGCGCGCTGACCACCGCCGAGTCCACCCTGCAGGACTTCTTCGGCCTGCCTCGTCCGCAATGGCTGCCGGAGGCCTATCAATTGCTGCCGACCCCGGCGCCGATCGATATCGACAATCCGCCGTCCCTTGCCTGCACCGACTGCAAGAAGACCCTGGCAGATGTCACCGAGTTCGCCTACACGGGGATCAAGGCATGAACAGCACAGCTTTCACCGTTGCCGACTACCTGCTGACCCGTCTCA
Organism: Pseudomonas sp. Con_6; assembly: GCF_059379395.1. Lineage (NCBI taxonomy): Bacteria > Pseudomonadati > Pseudomonadota > Gammaproteobacteria > Pseudomonadales > Pseudomonadaceae > Pseudomonas > Pseudomonas sp. Con_6. The sequence goes on from NZ_CM182011.1 coordinate 4,689,827, forward strand.
AGGAACTGGGCCTGACCAAGATCTTCCAGGTCCCGGGGGACTACGTGTCCAACTTCATGGATGCCCTGGAGAACTTCGACGGCATCGACGCCGTGGGCGAGGTCTACGAAATGGGCGCGGCCTACGCCGCCGACGGCTATGCCCGGGTGCATGGCCTGGGTGCGGTGTCGCTGCAATATGGCGTGGGCACCTTCAGTGCGGTCAACGCCATCGCCGGCTCGTTCGTCGAACGCGCCCCGGTGGTGGTGATTTCCGCCAGCCCGTCCACCAAGAACCGTGAACTGGCACGCAGCCAACACGTGCTGTTCCACCACTCCACCGGCGACTTCGAGGCCGACCGCAATGTGCTGGAGCAGGTGACCGTGGCCTGCGAGATCATCTCCGACGCCCACCAGGCGCCGTGGCAGATCGACAGTGCGCTGATCGCCGCCCTCACCCATCGCCAGCCGATCTACCTGGAAGCCTGGAAGGATGTCTGGGGCGAGCCATGCTCGCGGCCCGTGGGCCAACTGGCACCGGCGCCGACCCCGTCCAATGCATACAACCTCGACCTGCTGGTAAAGAACAGCCTGGAGCGCCTGGCCAAGGCGAAGAAACCACTGGTGCTGCTGGGCGTGGAAGTCATGCGCTACGGCCTGCAGGACGCGGTGCAGCGCCTGATCGACGGCTGCAAGCTGCCGTTCAGCACCACCCTCGACGCCAAGACCGTGCTCGACGAAAGCCAGGCGCCGTTCATCGGCACCTACGCCGGCCCGGCCTCGCGCCTGGAGACCTCGCCGCTGGTGCTGGACGCCGACTGCATCCTGGCCATCGGGGTGATCTTCACCGATGACTACCTGGACCTGCTGCAGGACCGCTTCGACCAGATCATCCAGGTCAACTGTGACCTGGCCCGCACCGGCGCCGAGTACTACCCCAACGTGCGCCTGCCGGACTACGTCGATGGCCTGGTCAAGGCCCTCGGCCTGGACCCGCGCTTCCCCCGTACCGATGTGGCTCTGCCCAAACACCCTGGGCTGCTCGCGGCGTGCGGCGCGGACACGGCGCTGAGCTACGCGAACTTCTTCGCCACCTTCACCGAGTACGCCCGGGAGCATCGCCTGTGGGACAGCAGCACGCTGATCCTCGGCGAAAGCTCGTCGCTGTACGTGGCCAGCAATATCCAGGGCATGCCGCGCAACAGCTTCCTCTCCGACGCCATCTGGGGCTCCCTCGGCCACGAGACCGGTTGCGCCCTCGGCGTGGCCCTGGGCAGTGGCCGGCGGCCGATCGTGGTGGCCGGGGACGGCGGCTTCATGATGGTCAGCCAGTCCCTGGCGGCGCTGACGCGCAACAGGATCAACGCGATCGTCTTCGTGATGAGCAACCAGGTGTATGCCATCGAGCAGGCCTTCGTCGATATCAACGCGTTCAAGCCGGATGGCCAGTTCGCCCCGTTCGACACCCTGCCGACGCTGAACTACAAGGCGCTGGCCGAAGGCTACGGCGCCCTGGGCTACCAGGTACGCACCGAAGGCGAGTTGCAGCAGTTGCTGCCGACGCTGCTGGCGGTGGCTGACAGGCCAGTGCTGGTGGAAGTGAAGATCCCCGAGAAGGACCTGGCGGTACAGATCGAACGCCTGGCTACAACCCCATAAGGAAAACCTTTCATGGAAAGAACGACCAGCATGCGCATGGCCATCGCCTGCGCACTGCTGGCCTCGTTGCCGCTCAATGCCATGGGTCATGGCGGACACGGCGACGCAGGCTCGCAAGGCAAGACCTTCAAGAAACTCCCCGACGACACTACCCTGGAGACCGCGCTGAAGCTGTGCGTCAGCGACAAGGACACCCAGGCAGATCGCCTCCTTTCCGGTCTCGGCGGCACCCGCTACGACCTGGTCTCGGTGGGTGACAGCGAAAAGATCCAGGCCTTCTACAGCCAGGGCATGGCCCTGCAGTACGGTTTCAACTTCAGCGAGGCGATCCGCGCCTTCTACCAGGCGTACCAGCTCGACAACGGCTCGGCGATGCCGCTGTGGGGCATCGCCCTGTCAGCCAGTTCGAACATCAATACCGATGCCACCGAGGGGTGCGACCAGTTGGCGTACCTGGCGGTGAACCTGGCGCAGAAGAACGCGAACCAGCGCGTGAACAGCGTTCCGTCCGGCTTCACCAAGGCGCAGGTCGACCGTGAAGCGGAATACGCCAGCGCCTTCCTCAGCCAGTACGACGTCAACGGCAACGACATCACCCTGTCGATGGACGGCAAGAAGCGCTACGTGACGGAGATGAAAAAGCTCTCCAACAACTACTTCGACGACCTCGACGCCGCCGCCCTGTACGCTGACGCCCTGCTCAACATCGACCCGTGGAAGTGGTGGAAAGGCACCGAGGCCACGTCTGATGCGGTCAAGCCGACCGCCGAAGCGGCCGACGCCCTGGAAGTGCTCAATCGCGTGCTGGTGCAAGACCAGAACCACTCCGGCGCCAACCACTTCTTCATCCATGCCATCGAGGAATCGCCCTTCCCCGACAGCGGCATGCCCATGGCCGAGCGGTTCCGCACCCTCAACCCGGCAGTGGGCCACCTGATCCACATGGCCTCGCACATCTACCAGCGCACCGGCAACAACGCGCTGTCCAGCGCCACCAACTACGCGGCGATCTCGGTGGACCGTGCCTATGCCAACCAGGTCCAGCCGCAAAGCCCTTACCTGCTGCACTACCTGGGACATAACATCCACTTTCTGACCTGGACCCTGTCCATCGAAGGGCGCAAGAACGAAGCCCTGAACATGGCCAGCGAGCTGGTGGACAACACCACTACCAATGCCTCGGTGAAGTTCCTCTGCGAGAAGTATCCGGCGGAGTTGAAGACCAAGTCCGACTACTTCTATGCAGTGCCCTATTACTACGCCGTGCGCTTCCAGGCGTGGGACGAACTGAAAGCGATCGAACCGAAGATCACCGCGGGGTTGGCGCAGATCAACGAGACCTGCAAGGACGCCAAGGGCTGGGAAACACTGACCATGCCCTACACCCGGATCATGCAAAGCTATGCCTCGGCGTATCAGACGCTAGGCGAGAAGCAGGACAGCGCGGCGGCGGTCAAGGCCTTGGGCGGTTTCTGGAGCACCACCGGCAGCGTACTGGCGGAGTCCGGGAAGACTGACCTGACCTATGGCAACAACAAGGCCGTAGACCTGCTGCGCCTGGCCAACCTGATCCTGTTCACCCAGGCCCAGGCTGCCACCGACGGCCAGCTGGTCTTGAAAGACGTGCAGCAAGCCAGTGCCAAGGCCGTGGGTGCGAAGGGCAAGGTGCTGGCGGACGACCTCGCGGCCCTGAAGGACGACGACAAAGCCCAGGTTATCGCGGCCTGGCGCAAAGCGGTCGAGGTGCAGGACGGGCTCTGGTACAACGAGCCGCCGGACTGGTACTACACCGTTCGCGAGTCGCTGGGGTATGCCTTGCTGGCGCAGGGTAAAGCCGAGGAAGCGGAGCGGGTGTTTACCCAGGACCTCAGTGAAAACCGTCTGAGCGGGCGTTCACTGAATGGATTGAAGCTGAGCCTTGAAGCACAGAAGAAGCCGGTGAGTACCGATCTGGAGCAGAAGCTGCAGCAAGCGTGGCGCAATGCCACGGTGAGTGCGAAGCCTTAGCTGGAGTCGGGGCTGCTTTGCAGCCCAGTCACCCAAGAAAGCAAAAACCTGTACATCCATACAGATAAAACTTGCCAGCCATCCTTATCCTGCGCATCCTAGGGAACCTCTTTCCCCAGGATGCCCACCCTCCCCATGCGCCTGTTCCTCTGCGAAAAACCCTCCCAGGCCAAGGATATCGCCAAGGTCCTCGGCGCCAGTCGCCGTGGCGATGGCTGCTGGGTCGGGACCGGGGTGACGGTGACCTGGTGCATCGGCCACCTGCTGGAAACCGCACCGCCCGACGCCTACGACGCGCGCTACAAGCGCTGGGTGCTGGCCGACCTGCCGATCATTCCCGGGCAATGGAAGATGCAGGTCAAGCCGAAGACCGCCAGCCAGTACAAGGCGGTCAAGCGTCTGCTCGGCGAGGCGGCGGAACTGGTGATCGCCACCGACGCCGACCGCGAAGGGGAAATGATCGCCCGCGAACTGGTGGAACACTGCCGCTACCGTGGGCCGATCCGCCGCCTTTGGCTGTCGGCGCTGGACGACGCCTCGATCCGCAAGGCCCTGGCCAGCCTCAAGCCCGGTGCCGAAACCTTCAGCCTGTACCACTCGGCCCTCGGCCGCTCCCGCGCCGACTGGCTGATCGGCATGAACATGAGCCGCCTGTTCACCCTGCTCGGCCGCCAGTCCGGCTACCAGGGCGTGCTGCCGGTGGGCCGGGTGCAGACCCCGACCCTGCGCCTGGTGGTGGACCGCGACCGCAGCATCGCCGACTTCGTACCAGTGCCGTTCTGGGCCATCGATGTGCAGCTGGACAGCGATGGCACGGTATTCACCGCACAATGGCGTGCACCGGACGACGCCTGTGATGAACAGGGTCGCTGCCTGAAGCAGGAACTGGCGCAACAAGCTGCGGGGGCGATGCAAGCGGCGGGTTCGGCGCAGGTAGTCGAAGTGAAGACCGAGCGCATGCGCGAGGTGGCACCGCTGCCCTTCGACCTGGGTACCCTGCAGGAAGTCTGCTCGAAGAAGCTCGGCCTCGGCGCCCAGGAAACCCTGGATATCGCCCAGTCGCTGTACGAAACCCACAAGGTCATCACCTATCCGCGCAGCGATTGCGGCTACCTGCCGCTGAGCCAGCACGGCGAGGCGCCGGCGATCCTCGCCGCCCTGCACCGCGCCGACCCGAGCCTGGCGCCCTTGCAGCCGCACCTGCAGGCACAGCGGCGCTCGCGGGCGTGGAACGACGCCAAGGTCAGCGCCCACCACGGCATCATCCCTACTGCTGCGGCCGTCACCCCGGATCGTCTGCCGCGCAAGGCCAAGGCGGTCTACACCCTGATTCGCGCGCGCTACCTGGCGCAGTTCCTGCCCAACCACGAGTACGACCGTACCCAGGCCGACTTCGATTGCGCAGGCCAGGCGCTACGCGCGGTGGGCAAGCAGATCGTCGAGCCGGGCTGGCGGCGTGCCCTGCCGGAAGCACTGACCCCGCCGAAAGGCCGCGAGGCTCCGGCGCCGCAGGTGTTGCCGGCGTTGAGCAAGGGCCAGTGGTGCGCGCTGCACGACCTCGCCCTGAAAGACCTGTGGACCCAGCCACCCAAGCCCTTCACCGAAGGCGACCTGATCAAGGCGATGAAGAACGTCGCCAGGCTGGTGGACGACCCCCGGCTCAAGCAGAAGCTCAAGGACACCACCGGCATTGGCACCGAGGCGACCCGGGCGGGGATCATCCAGGGGTTGCTGGACCGCGGTTACCTGGTGAAGAACGGCAAGGCCCTGAGTGCCACCCCGGCGGCCTTCAGCCTGATCGATGCCGTGCCCCGAGCCATCGCCGACCCAGGCACCACGGCGATCTGGGAGCAGGCGCTGGATATGGTGCAGAGTGGAGAAATGAGCCTGGAGACCTTCGTCGAGAAGCAGTCAGCCTGGATGAGCAAGCAGGTGGAGCGTTGCTCGGGGTTGAGCCTGACGATTTCAGGGCCGGCGACACCGGCGGGACGGGGTGGGTCGCCTTGGAAGAAGAAGCGCAAGAGCAGTGCAGCAGCAGGGGCCGGGGCGAAGCGAGTGCGCAAGCCGCAGGCGAAGAAATCAGGAAGTTGATGTCGGTCTCAAGGGCCTCATCGCAGGCTTCGCCAGCTCCCACAGGTTTCGCGTCGAGCCGGAATGCTGTGGCTTGCAGTGATACTGTGGGAGCGGGCGTTACCCGCGATGAGGCCATCAGCAACACCATCAGGCCAGAGCCCTACTCTTTTACTGCCTGCAGGGTATAGCTCAACGGCAACCGCCAAGGCTGGCTGTCCAGTTGCCATTCCCCATTGTCCCGCCGGCTCATCTGCCCGGGCAGAGCCTCCCAGGGAATGCTGTCATGCTCCACCAGGCCGCTGATGCGCAGACCCTGGCTGAGCAAGGCACTCACCACTTCACCCAGGCCATGGTTCCATTCATGGGTCTCGGTATGGGTGAGGCTGGTATCAGTGGTCACATAGGTCTGGTCACTGATCCATACCGTCGGCTCCGGTCGTTCGAAATACGGGTACTCAACCACCAGCCGGTCGCTGTGATCCTCGTTGATCGCCATCAGCATAGGGTGCCCGTCACGCAGGAACAGGCGCCCACCCGGCTTGAGCAAGGTGGCCACGGTGCCCGCCCAGCGCTGGATATCCGGCAGCCAGCACAAGGCGCCGATGCCGGTATAGATCAGGTCGAACGAGGCGGCCGGCAGGGTCGAGCAGGCAGCGTAGACATCCGCCTCGACATACTCGATGGCCACCTCGCAGCGCTCGGCCAACTCCCGGGCCTGCTCGAGCGAGCGCGCGGAAAAATCCAGCCCGGTCATGTTCGCCCCGAGGCGGGCCAGGGACAGCGTGTCGGTACCGATATGGCACTGCAGGTGCAGGCCGCGCTGGCCTTCGATATCGCCCAGCAGCGGCAGGTCGAAACGCACCACCTCGGACAGGTGCGCAGGATCGGCGACGAAGGTCGCCACTTCATAGTCGCCAGACGCAGCATGCAGCGGCGCGCGTTCGTCCCAGCTGGCTTTGTTGAGGGCAAGTGAATCGGCCATGGTCAGCTCCTTTGGTCCAGGTCCGCGATCACCTTAGTGTGGCCCATCGGCGCTGGCAATGTGCCGGTTGCCGAATTGCGGTATAACGGCAGCTTCGTCACTCAAGGAAGACCTGCATGAAACTGGGATACACCATTGCCTATGTCGCGGATGTCGCGGCCTCGCTGAACTTTTTCGAACGTGCCTTTGGCCTGCGACAGCGCTTTCTGCATGAGTCCGGGGACTATGGCGAGCTGGAGACCGGAGCGACGACCCTGGCTTTTGCCTCGCTGGAACTGGGTGAAGTGAATTTCGAAGGTGGCGTACTGGCAGCCAGCGAGAGTGCACGGCCGTTGGGTATGGAACTCGGGCTGGTGACCGATGATGTGCCGGCGGCGCACGCCCGGGCGGTGAACGCCGGAGCGCAGGAGTTGAAGGCGCCGCAGGTGAAGCCGTGGGGGCAGACGGTGTCGTGGGTCAGGTGCCCGGCGGGGATTCTCGTGGAGTTGTGTACGCCGGTGGGATAAGTGGCTGCACGCCGTCCACCCGCCCCCACAGCAATCTCACTCGTGATGCGGTTCACCCAGGAACGTCAGCGAAGTGAACAACCCCTCCTCCGCCGTCGGCGCATCCTTGGCCAGCGGCCGGGTGACGCTGGCGGCGAGGATGTTCAGGCCTTCGTTGCGCACTACGACGCTGGCCCGTCCTTCATGGTCGGTGATGGCCGATACCTGGTGTGGCGCGCCACGATAATCGCCAATCACGTCCACCCCGGCCAGCGGCTTGCCATCCAGCAGCACCTGCACCGGCAACGCCTGGCCCGGCCCGACCTTGAGCGGATCGACCTGCGGCACGATCACCAAACGCAGCGCCTTCAGGTCCGGCAGCCTGGCGCCTTGCTGATACAGCGCCACGCTGTACTTCCAGGTATGAATCGAGCTGACCGCATCACGCACCTTGGTCCGGTCATCGTTCACCCACTTTTTCTCCGGCGTCTGCGACCATGCGCCATTGTCCAGCGCCACCGCCACGCCTGCCGGCGTACGCAGAGGTTGCAGACGAGCATGGTCGGCCAGGCGTTCGACCGTCACCGGGATCTGCCCGCCGCGCACATCCCAGGCCCAGGCGCGCTTGATCTTCTGCGCCTTGAACGCGGAGTCCTCGGCACCATGCCCATACACCACCTCGATCGCACCGCGACGTTGTTCGGTCCACAACCCATGGCCTTGCGCACTGCCGGCGGCAGCGAAAAGACCGGCCAGCAGCCAGGGGGTCAGTCGCTTTTTCATTGCATGTCCTTATCGTGATCAGAGGGAATAGGTCAGGCTGAGGCTGAGGTTTCGCGGATCGCCCGGCAGGTTCCAGGCGGCGTTGTAACCCCGCTCGTAGTACTTGCGGTCGAACAGGTTGTTCAGGTTCAGGCCGAAGCTGAGCTGCTCGCTGGCCTTGTAGTGGGCGAGCAGGTCGACGGTGCTGTAGGACGGCAAGCGGAAACTGCTGCCGGCCTGGCCCGAGCGTTCGCCGACATAGTTGGCCGCAGCGCCAAAATCGGACCCGCGCAAGGCGCCGTCCTGAAACTCGTAGACCGCCATCAGGCTGCCGCTGTGGCGAGGCACGCCGAGCAGGTCGCTGCCCTTGGGCAAGGCCGCATCGCCCTTGGTCACCTCGGCATCGATGTACGCGTAGGCGCCGATCACCCGTACCGCATCGGTCATCTGGCCGCTGAACTGCAGATCCAGCCCCTGGCTGCGCGCCTTGCCGGCGGCGATGCTGTCGCCGAGGGCATCGGTGGTGATGACGTTTTCCTTGTCGATATGGAACAGCGCCAGGGTCGCACCGATACGGCTGTCGAACAGGTCGAGCTTGAGCCCGGTTTCATAGCCGATGCCCTTCTCCGGCTTGTACACCTGGCCGCGGGTGCCGATGGCGTTGGGCTTGAACGACGTGGAGGCGTTGGCGAACACGCCGACTGCTGGCGTCAGTTGATACAGCAGGCCGATCCTCGGCGTGGCCACGTCCTTTTGCTGGGTGTTGCTGACCCGGGTGCTGCGGTTCAGTGCGGTCTGCTCGACCCGCTCCAGGCGTACCCCGACCAAACCGCGCAGGCGCTCGGTAAAGGCGATCTGGTCCTGCAGGTTGAGAGCATGGCTCTCGGTGCGCTCGAAGAAGTCGTTGGGGTTGACGATCGCAGGCTTCGGCTGACCGTACACCGGGTTGTAGATGTCCAGCCCGTAGCCGAGGCCGGTAACGCTTTGCGGGTACTTCTGGCTGTTGCGGTAGTTCTCGTACTCCAGGCCTACCAGGGTCTGGTGCTGCCAGCCAGCCCAGTCGAAGTGACCGTGCAGCTCGACCTGAGTGATGTTGTCGTTCCACTCGAAGTCGCGCTCGCGGTAGAACCGACTGATGCGATCCCCCACTACCCGGGAGGTTTCCGAGCTGGCACCGCGCAGGGTGCCCTGGGTGTAGTGGTTGGCCAGACGCAGTTTCCAGTTGTCGTCGAGGTAATGCTCCAGGGCCACGTCGAGGGTCTGGTTGTCGTTGCGGATATGGCCGTCGTTGGGCTCGCCGAGGAAGGTCGAACGGGATACCGGGCCCAGTTCGCCATTCACTGCCGGTATGCCGCGGTCGAACACCGATTCGGTGCGGGAAAACTCGGTGTCGATGGACAGCAGGGTGTCCGGGCTCAGTTGCCAGCTCAGCGACGGACTGACGATAGCGCGGCGACCGTCGACGTGATCGCGGAAGCTGCCGTTGTCTTCCACGGCCAGGTTCACCCGCGACAGCACGCGGCCGTCCTCGTCCAGCGGTGTGTTGACGTCGAGGCTGCTGCGGTAGCGGTCCCAACTGCCGGCGCTGGCCTTGAGGGTGGTGAAGGCCTCGGCCTGGGGTTTCTTGCCAACGATGTTCACCAGCCCGCCAGGATCGCCACGGCCGTAGAGGCTGGCGGCGGGTCCCTTGAGCACCTCGATGCGCTCGATGGACGAAGCATCCGGGGCGCTGTAGCTGCCGCGGTTGATAGCGAAGCCGTTCTTGTACAGTTCGCCGGTGGTGAAGCCCCGCACGCTGTAGTTGAGGAAGGTCAGGCCGCCGAAGTTGTTCTGCCGCGAGACGCCGCCGGCAAAGTCGAGGGCGCGATCGATGCGGGTGGTGTTGAGGTCTTCGATGACCTGGGCCGGGACCACGCTGATGGCTTGCGGGGTATCGCGGATATCGGTGTCGGTGCGGGTCGCGGTGGCCGAGCGAGTGGCACGATAACCCTGTACGGGGCCGTCGGCGCGTTCTTCGAGGCGGCGTTCGGTGACGGTGACAGCGTCCAGCAGGACGGCGTCTTCGGCCAGGGCGGGGACAGCGAGCAGGCCGGCAGACAGGCCGAGGTACAACCTTCCAATGGGGCGGTTCATGGGGGCTCCCGAGTTATTTATGTAATAACATAACAACTTAAAAGCAGAATGACACCATCGGGTTTGTAGGGAATTGAGATTTGGCTTGAATGGATTTGGGGCCGCTTTGCGGCCCCAATCAGGTCAGCCGCGAATCACAGCCTTGAGCACGGTCTTGAAGGTCTCGATCTGCTCTTCGCTGAACTCACCGAACACCTTGTCCTGCTGCTCCCGGGCAATGGTCCACAGCGCCTCGGTCTGGTCGACGCCACTGACGGTCAGGCGCACATGTCCCTGCGCCTCGCTGTCGCACACCAACCCCTTGCGTTTGAGATTGGCCACCGCCTCGTCGATCTCCCGCGCCGGCATCGCCACTTCGCGCTGCAGGTCGGCAAGGTTCAGCCCGGCGTCGTTCTCCAGCACCATCAGCATCCGCGCCTCGCTGGTGCGCAGGCCGCTGGACAGCTGGCGTGGCTGGTAGCTGGTCTGGTACGCCCGCAGCGCCTGGGTCATCAGGTAGTACAGGTTGTGGCTCAGGCGCCCCTGGAAATTGCTGCTCGGCGGCTGGCCTTCCTCGCGACGGGTCATGCGCGTATGCGGTAGCACCATGGAATACGCACCCTGGTGATACAACAGCGGCGAACGCCCGCAATCCTCGAAGCACACCACCTTGCCGATCATGATCCAGTGGTCGCCACCGTCGAGGATCTGGTACTTCTCGCACTGGAAGTTGGCCGAGCAGTCCAGCAGGATCGGCGCCCCGCCCGCCCCCGCCTGGTGCGCAATACCGGCGAAGCGGTCTTCCCGTGGTTTGGCGAAGTTGTTGGACAGGTCGATCTGGTCGGCGGCAAGGATGTTCACCGCGAAGTGGCTGGCCGCCTCGAAGGTGGCCAGGCTGGTGGAACGTTTGTCGAGGCTCCAGAGGATCAGCGCCGGGTCCAGGGACACCGAGTTGAAGCTGTTGGCGGTGACGCCTACCTTGTTGCCCTGGCCATCATCGGCGGTGACCACGGTGACGCCGGTGGCGAAGTTGCCCAAGGCGCGGCGGAAGGCGCGGCTGTCGAAAGCCGCGGTGGTTTCATTGGACATGCAAGACTCCCCGGCTGCCCCGTTGGGCAACCGTGATTTGTTGTTATGCAAGAGAGAAGAACGGTCGCGGATCAGACCATGCTCGGATCAGGCTCCAGGCCCATCAGCTCACGGCCGAGGATCTGCGCGCAGACGTCGTAGTCGGTATAGGCATGGGCGCCGGTCATGTGCGAGTCGCGCCACAGTCGTTGCAGCTCGTTGCTCTCGAACCAGGCGGTGCCGCCTGCGGCTTCGTACAGACGGTCGACGGCCTGGATGCACATCTTCACCGCGTAGGCCTGGTTGGTGCGCCAGAAGGCCAGGGTTTCGCGGCTCGGGTATTCTTTGCGCGCGCCATGGTCGGCGTGGTCCTGCCAGGTCTTTTCGAGGAAAGCGCGGGCGGCGGCAACCTGGTGGGTCGACTCGGCCAGGCGCATCAACGCCGGAGTGGCTGCACCGACGCTGACACCGGTGTAGGCGCGCACGCGGTTCTTGGTCTTCTCGCGGAAGGCTTCCAGCATGCGCTCGGCGATGCCCAGGCTGATGGTGGCGAAACCGACGGCGAAGTACGGACGGTACGGGGTGTAGAAGATCTTGCTGTCCGGATACAGACCGAAGCCGGCGGACTTGCCTTCCATCATGTCCTTGGCTTTCTGGATGCGGTGCTCGGGAACGAAGGCCTTGTCGATGATCAGGGTCTTGGTGCCGCTGCCCTTCATGCCGGCGGCGTACCAGTCGTCACGGATCTCGTAGTCGCTGCGTGGCAGCACGGCGAAGCAGTAGTCCTGGGTGCCTTCGGCATTGGCCCGGCGGCAGCCGACGATGGCCCATTCGGCGTGGTCGCAACCGCTGCTCCAGCCCATTTCGCCACTGAACAGCAGGCCACCTTCAACCTCTTCGACACGGCCGAATGGCGCGATGCTGCTAGAGGCAGTGTGGTCCGGGTTCTCGCCCCAGATTTCTTCCTGCAGCTTGGCCGGGAACATCGCCAACTGATGATTGTGGGTGCACAGCAGGCTCATGGCCCAAGCAGTACTGGCACAAGCACCGGCCAACAGGGCGATGCAATCAGTGAATTCCGGCAGGGAGATCTCCATGCCGCCGTAGGCTTTCGGCAGGAACGCGCGGTGCAGGCCGATGCCCTTGAGCAGAGCGATGTTCTCGGCAGGGACCATGCGGTCCTTCTCGGCACGGGAGGCATTGGCGGCGATGGCCGGCAGTACCGACTTGAGGTCTTCGAGCAGCGGGTTTGGCTTTTTCATGGGAGGCCCTGCTTATTATTGGATGTCCGACTGAGCTACCGGTGGCAGCGACTGCGGCGGATTCGGGGCCAGTATGGGAGGCGCTCGGCAGACTGAAAATGCACCTTCCACAGACAAAATTGTACTTTCCATGGCGCACACCGGACGGACACACCGTCGGCTGGCAGACCCGGTCATGTACCCCTGGCAGGCACAGTCAAGTCACCCGCGCGAGGCTGCGCTAGGGTGCGGCTTTGCCTCTTTGCACAGGTACATCCGACATGAGCATTTCCCTTCTGCCCGCCGTCCAGGCCTTCCTCCAGCGTGATCACGGCCAGTTCATCGACGGCCAGGCGCGGGTCGCCGGCAGCGGCCGCCACCTGGACGTGATCGACCCGGCCAGCGGCGAAGTCATCAGCCGCGTCGGCGAAGCCAGCCAGGCCGATATCGACGCCGCCGTGGCCTCGTCGCGCCAAGGCTTCGCTGCCTGGTCCAAGGCCGCCCCGGCGGTGCGCGGTGGCGTACTGCTGAAGCTGGCCGACCTGCTGGAACGCAACCGCGAGGAACTGGCGCAGATCGAGACCCTGCAGTCGGGCAAGCTGATTCAGATCGCGCGCAACTTCGAGGTCGATCAGGCCGCGCACTTCCTGCGCTACTACGCCGGCTGGGCAACCAAGATCAGCGGTGAAACCATCACCCCGTCGCTGCCCTCGTTCAATGGCGAGAAATACACCGCCTTCACCCTGCGCGAGCCGATCGGCGTGGTGGTGGGCATCGTGCCGTGGAACTTCTCCACCATGATCGCCATCTGGAAACTGGCCTCGGCGCTGGTCACCGGCTGCAGCGTGATCATCAAGCCGAGCGAATTCACCCCGCTGACCATCCTGCGCATTGCCGAACTGGCGGTGGAAGCCGGCCTGCCGGCGGGCGCGCTGAACGTGGTGACCGGTGCTGGTGGCGTCGGCAAGGCGCTGATCGAGCATCCGCACACCGACAAGGTGTCGTTCACCGGTTCGGTGCCCACTGGCCTGGCCGTGGGCCAGACCGCCATGGCCGCCAACCTGACCCGCGCCACCCTGGAACTGGGTGGCAAGAACGCCGCCGGCTTCCTGCCGGATGTGGACGTGGACAAGGCGGTGGCCGGAATCATCGAAGCAGGCTTCCTGCACTCCGGGCAGATCTGTGCCGCCGCCGAGCGGTTCTATGTGCACCGTTCACAGATCGAGGCGATCACCCAGCGCCTGTGCGAACGCCTGGCGCAACTGAAGATCGGCTCGCCGCTGGATGAAAGCGCCGAGTTCGGTCCGGTGACCAACAAGCAGCACCAGGCCAAGCTGGGCCAGCTGTTCGCCAAGGCCCGTGCCGAAAACTGCACCATCCTGCATGGCGGCCAGTTGATCGATGGTCCGGGCTGCTATGTCGAGCCGACGGTGATCCTCGCCAACTCGGCCAAGGACAGCCTGATGACCGAGGAAACCTTCGGCCCGGTGGCGACCTTCCTGCCGTATGACACCGAGGAAGAGCTGATCGAGCTGATGAACGACAGCCCGTACGGCCTCAGCGCCAGCCTGTGGACCAACGACCTGGGCAAGGCCATGCGCCTGATCCCGCAGATCCAGGCGGGGACCTTGTGGGTCAACATGCACACCCTGCTGGACCCGGCGGTGCCGTTTGGCGGGATCAAGGCCTCGGGCGTGGGCCGGGAGTTCGGAGGGGCGTTCATCGAGGACTACACCGAGCTGAAGTCGGTGATGATCCGCTACTGATTTGATGTTGTCAGGGAACTTGTGAGAGCGGGTTTACCCTCTCCCACAAGTTCCACGCCCACCTGAGATAGCTTTCGAGGCCCCCACAGGCCCGCGACAAAACCTCTAGAATGGCCCGCTCTCCCCTCCTCCAGGTTGCCCCATGGACATCGAGCTGGCCCGGACCTTCCTTGAAATCGTGCGCTGCGGCAGCCTGGTCGGTGCCGCCGAACGCCTGCACCTCACCCAGACCGCCATCAGCGCCCGCGTCCACAAGCTCGAACAGCAACTGGACAGCACCCTGTTCATCCGCAGCCGCGCCGGCGCCAGCCTGACGCCCAACGGCGAAGCCTTCATCCCCTACGCCACGCAACTGCTGCACACCTGGGAAGCCGCCCGCCGCGACCTGCCGCTGCCCGACGGGCGCAGCCAGGTGCTGCGCATCGGCGGCGAGGTCAGCCTGTGCAACCCGCTGATGCTGGACTGGGCACGAGTGCTCCACGAGCACCTGCCCGACCACGCCATCCGCAGCGAGGTCAGCGACAGCGAAACGCTGCTGCGCAAGCTGGAAGCCGGCACCCTCGACGCGGCACTGGTCTACCAGCCGATCTACAGCCCCGGCCTGCAGGTGGAACAGTTGCTGGAAGAAAAGCTGATCCGCATCGAACTGACGCGCCAGCCCGAACCCTACGTGTACATCGACTGGGGCGACGCCTTCCGCCGCCTGCACGACGAAGCCCTGCCGGAATGCGCGCGTCCGGCGCTGAGCTTCAATCTCGGCCCTTTGGCGCTGCAATACATCCTCGAACACGGCGGCAGTGGCTACTTCCGCACCCGGGTGGTGCAGAGCTACCTGGAGCGCGGAGTCCTGCAGCGGGTGCCGCAGGCACCAGAATTCCCCTACCCGACCTGGCTGGTCTATGCCCGCGAGCGGGATTCGCAGGTGCTGCGCCAGGCCTTCGACCTGCTGCGCCAGGTAGTGGCGCGCGACGCGGACTGGTCGCAACGCTGGGATCCGCTGATCTAAGCCGCCTTCGCCAGTCGATCCTGGGCCAGCAGATGCTGGCTCAGGGCGGCGATCAGGTCGGTCTGGGTGACCACACCGACCACCTTGCCCGCCTCCAGCACCGGCAGACAGTGCAGGCCGCGGTCGCACAGCAGCGGGATGAGTTCCACCGCCTGGCGATCGCTGTCCACGGTGATCACCGGCTCGCTCATGATCTGTTCCAGCGTCACTTTTTTCGCCCGGCCAAACAGGCTTCGCCAGCTGAAACGCGCCTGGTCCATGGCCGGGCCGACCAGGTCGCTGAGGCTGACGATACCCACCAGCTTGCCGCTGTCATCCAGCACCGGCAGGTTCTTCAGGTGATGGCTGGCGAGTTGTTTCCACGCTTGCGCCAGCGTGGTTTGCGGGGTGGCGAATTGTACGTCCCGGGACATCACCCTGGCCGCAGTGATACCGCCCAGGCTGCGCTGCACGGCATGGCGCTCGGTGGCGAGGATGATCCGCTCCAGCTCAGCACGGGTGACGTCAACGAAGCCGCCCAGTTCATCCAGGGCCTGGTCCAGGTCGTCGGCACTGACCCCTACCCGCTCGCTGGCGGGCTGGTCGACGGTACCGTGAGCGGCCTTGCGTGGCACGCCGATCTTCGGATAGAGCACGCCGGTCAGGCGGTTGTAGCCGATGGCGATAGCCAGCACGATCAGCGCGTTGAGTAGCACCGGTTCGATCACCCGCACGCCCATGACCGCCAGCGACGGATCGGCCAGGGCCAGGCTCACCGCCAGCGCCGCACCCGGCGGGTGCAGGCAACGCAGCAGGCACATGAGCAGGATCACCAGCAGCAGCGCCGCACTGGCCACCAGCAGGCCGGGACCAAACCAGTGGTGCAGAGTGATACCCACCGCAGCGGCGCAGACGTAGCTGGCGACGAACGGCCAAGGCTGCGACAAGGCCCCGGAATGCACGGCGAACAGCAGCACCGTCGAAGCCGCCAGTGGCGCCATCAGGTGCAGCGCGGCAGCGCTGCCGAACAGCCAGGTGCAGGCGCTGCCGGCAGCGACCAATGCGAGCACGGCACCGATGGCGGCGCGGAACCATTCATGAGGGGGGATATGCAGCGCGGCGGGGATGAAGCGATCGAACCAGTGACTCAAACCACGGCTAGACATGTGACGACCAGGCACCTGTTTTGAAGAAAAGAAGCCCGCTCGACAGCGAGCGGACTTGTATCGCGAGGGCAATACGCAAAGGGCTCCTTCCGTGGAGATGGAAAGACAGGACGGCAGTCTGAGGAAAACCGGCCCTTTGCTCAAACGCAAAAAAGTGCTGTTTTAGTGCAATTATTTTGCAGTGTCACAAATGAGGGCACGGCTACAGCACTTTGACCGCCCGCCCGATGAACTGCACCGGACCGGTCGGCTTGCCAGTCTGCGAACCGCCCGGACCTTCGAGGGTCAGTTCGAAAAGCTGGTTGTCCTGCAGCGGCGGTAGCGTATCCAGCGACACTTCGGCGGAGCTGCCGGGCTTGACCAGGCCAAGGGATACCGGCCCTTTCCAGTCGTCGGCCTTGGTCCAGAACTGCAAGACCTTGTCAGCCGGCACCTCGGCCACGGCCAAGGGCATCAGGCGCACATTGTGCGGATCGCTGGCCTGTACCACCCATCCCGGTGCCTTGTCCTGCGGGGCGACCAGCACCACCAGCCAGGTCGGCGCGACGGGTTCGGGCTGGCGCAGCAGCAGGATCGCCAGGAACAGGCTCGCCGCTACCCCGGCCAGCGTCGCCCAGCGCCAGGGTGCCGGGCGCTGCCAGAAGCGCGGATGCACCGGCAGCAAGCTATCGAGGCTGCGGTCGATACGCTGCCAGAGATGGGGCGACGGTGACTGAGGCGGTACCAGCGCCTGCATCGATTGCAGACGACGTTCCCAGGCATCGACGGCGGCGCGCAGTGCCGCGTCGTGGGGCAAACGCCGGGCCACGACCTGGCGTTCGTCGTGGGCCAAGGTGCCGAGCACGTACTCTGCGGCCAGGGCGTCGAGATCTTCGGCTTCGCTGCTCATCCCATGCACTCGCGCAAGGCAGCCAGGCTGCGTTTGATCCAGGCCTTCACCGTGCCCAGCGGCGTGTCCAGGCGCCGAGCGATCTGCGCATGCGACAGGCCGTCGACATAGGCGTGCAGCACACAGGCGCGCCGCTCGGGAGCCAGTTGTTCGAGGCAGGCATCCATGCGGCCGCTGTGCAAGGGGCCATCGCTGGTCACCTCGGGTTCGGCGGCCACGTCTTCATCGTCAAAGGGCAGGTCGCGCTCGCGGCGGCGCAGGAAATCCAGGGCCAGGTGCCGGGTGATGCTGAACATCCAGCCCCGTGCGCTGCCGCGTTGCGGATCGAAGGTCGCGGCGCGGGTCCAGATACGCACGAAGGCGTCGTGCACCACGTCTTCGGCCAGAGCATTGTCCTTGAGCAGTTGCCGGGCCACGCCCAGCAATTGCGCACCCTCCTCTTCGTACAAGCGCTGCAGGGCCTGGCGCTCGCCGCGAACGCAGGCGGCGAGGTGGGCTTCATGGTCGAAGGTCGCAGCGGATCTGATCACAGGCACGGCCGATGGCGGGTAGTGGCGGACCAATGGCAGCGTAGACCACCCCACCCGCAGCCGCGCTGCTTCAGCGGGCGGTCCAGAAAATATAATCGGCCTGGTACCCGACCACTTCGCGCTTGCCCTTGTCTGCCGTGGTGCAGGCCGTGGCCGGCGCCACGCCGCCCTTGAGCGCCACACGCTGGATGTAGGTCACGCCGCTCATGGCGCCCTTGCCTTCGGCGGGATTGGCCTTGACCAACTGATAAGGAAGGTTGCCCGGGCTGGACGGCGCCACCGCCACCTGGGTGCCGGTGACCTTGGAACCGTCCTTGGCCTGCCAGGTGGCGGGCGGACCGAAGTAGTCGCCGACGGCCTTGCCGCTACGGTCATTGAGCACGGCCTTGGGTCCGACGAAGACCCACTCGGTCTGGCCGGCCATGTCAGCCTTGTCGCGGCATTCGTAGGTGATCTCGCCGACGCCAGTGGTTTCCAGCGCCATCTTGTGCCCCTCAGGCACCTTGATGCTATCGGGGATGGCGCTGTTGGCCTGGGCCAGGCTGCCGAACAGCAGGCCAGAAGCGATCAGGGCGAAGCGGACGGAACGGTTCATGGGCAAGACTCCAGTCAGGAAGATCGGATAGGCAGCACGAGGCTGCTATCCGAACTACGCGGGGCGGACGCGACTGGATGCAGGCAGGTGAAAAAATTACAGGCCCAGTTCTTCCGGGGTCAGCATGTCCGACTCGAACGCGATCCAGCCGTATTCCAGCTCGGCGTGACCGTTGACGATCTCGCCGTAGTAGGTCAGGCCGTTTTCCAGGGTGACGCAGATATGAGTGGGCTTGTCCGGGGCCGCCAGGGTGCCGTTGAAGTGGACCTTCTTCAGGGTTTCCGACACCGCTTCCAGGGAGACCTGCACGCCGGTGTTCTCGATAGCCTCGACGTCGTCGCGCTGCTCGGCGCTGATGGTTACGGTGGCAGTGTACTTCTGCATGCTGGGGGCTCCGGGATGGGCAGGTTCAAAGGGGCGCTAGGATAAGCCAGATATGAGGCAAAAGCCCGCGTCAGCGAGCGGCAAGCTCGCGCTCGGCGATCATGCCCGCGGCCAGCATCCGCAGGATGAACGGGAGGTTATCGAGGCTGGTCTGCATGGCCTCGTCATTCCTGACCATTTCCTGCAGCTCGCTCAGGGTAACCTCCTCTCTCCCACGCAGGTCCGCACGCTTGAGCACGAAGAACGTCCAGTTGCCGATCTCCAGTACCGAGCGCACCACGGCGTCCTGGGCCGCCTTGTAGCGCTGTTTGTCGGCCTCCGTCGCCAGGTGCGGCGCCGGGTTCCATTGCTTGTGCAGCTTATCGAGCAGGTCACCGTGTGCCTTGTCCAGGGTCAGGTAGGCGAAGACGTAGAAGTCGGACCAGTGATCGACTTCCCTGATGATGCGGTTGGCCGCGGTATCGTAGCCCTGGGTCAGCGAGGTCTTGTAGATCTCGCTGGCGGTCAAGGAGTCCTTGGACTTGACCTGGATGGTGAACTTCTCGTCGTTGAGGAAGAACACCAGGTCATGCATGTCACCTTCCATCTTGGTGGAGAAATGCGACTCCGGAACCAGGAAAGTCCCGTCCTGTGCTTGCAGCAACTGCCGGTAGATCAGGTATTCGGCGAAGTAGCCCCGGAGAAAGGTGTTGTGCAGCGCCGAGAATCCCCAGCGCCAGAAATCCCTGACGAAAGCCGGCTGCTCCGGCACGCCGTTGCGTGTCAGTGCTTCGAGACCGGTCAACGGGTCCAGCAGGTTCATGATTGCCCCCTCGGTGCATGGCCAAACGCCGCACCCTAGCAGCCAGCCATCACGAAACCAAGCAAGGCGGAGCCCGCGCTGGTATCGTGCCGGGCTGAATCCGCACTAGCCGCAAAGGAGATGACCTTGAGTGCCGAAGCCAAACTGACCGGTGACCTGTTCGAAGTCGACAAGCGCCTGAGCCTGAAGCCCGTGGTGGACTTCAACACCTACCTGAGCAATGCCTTCGGTGATGGCCGTTGTGTTTGCGCGCGCTGCAAGGAAAGCGCGAACGACGAAAGCGCCTACGCCTTTGCCCACAGCTTCGAATTCAACGGAATTCCGCTGCACCGGCGCTTTGCCAGCACGACTGCCGGGGATGTGCTGACCAACCTGAAGAAGGCCTGGCTGTCGTACAACAAGGAAGAGATGCCGGGCAATGGTTCGCTGGACCTGGAGGCGATCAAGGCCTTTGTCGAGCCGAGCCTGCAGGTGCGGGTGAAGCCGCTGTTGCTGGCCAGCGGGCTGGTCAAGGAGCAGGACGATGGCAGCCTGCAACTGATGGCTGTTGGTGATTTCGTCTAAGGCTTGAGGGCCCTATCGCGGGTGAACCCGCTCCCACAGCGTCCGTGTGGGAGCAGGATCACCCGCGATGAGGCCCTCAAGGCCTACGCAACTACCCGATAACAGGGCACATAGGCCGCCCCACCCGGCAACTTCATCCGGTGCTGCTCGACGAACGCCTGCAGCAGCTTGTCCAGCGGCCCCATGATCTCGGCATCACCATGGATCTCGTACGGTCCGTGCTCCTCGATCAACCTGATCCCCTTGTCCTTCACGTTCCCCGCCACGATCCCGGAAAACGCCCGGCGCAAGTTCGCCGCCAGTTCATGGGGCGGCAACGACTTGCTCAGTTGCAGGCTGGCCATGTTGGCGTGGGTCGGGTCGAACGGCCGCTGGAAGCTTTCCTCGATCTTCAGCAGCCAGTTGAAATGGAAGGCGTCGTTGCGCTCGCGACGGAATTGCTTGACCTCCTTCAGCGCCTCGGTCATCACCCGCGCCACCTGCACCGGGTCGTCGACGATGATCTGGTACAGGCCCTGCGCCGCCTCGCCCAGGGTCGCGCCGATAAAGGCGTGCAACTGCTCGAAGTAAGGCTCGGCACTGCGTGGACCACTAAGGACAACCGGGAACTTGAGTTCGCGATTGTCCGGATGCATGAGGATGCCCAGCAGGTAGAGGAACTCCTCGGCGGTGCCGGCGCCGCCGGGGAAGATGATGATGCCGTGGCCGACACGGACGAAGGCTTCCAGGCGCTTCTCGATGTCCGGCAGGATCACCAGTTCGTTGACGATCGGGTTCGGCGCCTCGGCGGCGATGATCCCCGGTTCGGTGAGGCCCAGGTAGCGGCCGCTGCTCATGCGCTGCTTGGCATGGGCGATGGTGGCGCCCTTCATCGGCCCCTTCATCACGCCGGGGCCGCAGCCGGTGCAGATGTCCAGCTTGCGCAGGCCCAGCTCGTGGCCGACCTTCTTGGTGTACTGGTATTCCTCGCTGCTGATCGAGTGCCCGCCCCAGCACACCACCAGCTTCGGATCGACGCCGGAGCGCAGGGTGCGCGCGTTGCGCAGCAACTGGAAAACGTAGTCGGTGATGCCCTGGGAGCTGTCCAGGTCGATGTTCAGGCGGTCCAGTTCGCTTTCGGTGTAGACGATGTCACGCAGGGCGCTGAAGAGCATTTCCCGGGTGCTGGCGATCATTTCGCCGTCGACGAAGGCGTCGGCCGGGGCATTCAGCAGTTCCAGGCGCACGCCGCGATCCTGCTGGTGGAAACGGACCTCGAAGTCCTTGTAGGCGTCGAGGATGGTCTTGGCATTGTCGACATGGGCGCCGGTGTTGAGGATGGCCAGGGCGCACTGGCGGAAAAGGCTGTACATACTGCCCGAGCCAGCCTGGCTCAATTGCTGGACTTCACGTTGGGAAAGCGTCTCCAGGCTACCTTTGGGGGCGACCGAAGCATTGATTACCTGTCTTTGGGTCATTCTGGATTCCATGCTGTTCGGTGCCTGCGAACGTCTGTGGCACCGCTGTTGTGAACGCCGCACGCGCGGGTGTCGCATCTTTTGTAGTCGCACCTGTTTGTAACAGGTGCCCGGGCGTCAGGCAAACAGCCCGGGGCTCACTGAGTATGGACGCTGACAAAGACAAGCGATGGCGAATCAGACTGTCTGGCGGACGGACTGCAGGCGACTGCGCCGGGCGATCAGGCTGTAGCACAGCAGGCACCCCAAACCGGCGACCGCCAGGGTCAGGCACATCGGCCGCGGCGTGCCGTCGGCCAGAGCGCCGACGGCGGCGGAAAAACCAGCGCCAAGGGCGAACTGACAGGCTACCGCCAGCCCTGCGGCCGCCCCCGCCTGACGCGGGTAAAGCGCCAGCAGGCTGGCCACGCAGTTGGCGCCGAGCAGCCCGGTGACGCTGACATAAACCATCACCCAGACGACGATCAGCGCCAGCCCGCCCCACCCACTCGCCCCGACCGCCAGCAGACCGACGGCGGCGATCCCGGCCAGTCCGGCGCCCACCGCGAGCATGCGCAACGGCCCGACGCGGCTGACCAGGCGCGCGTTGACCAGGGTCATGACGATGATCCCGGCGATATTCAGGCCGAACAGCCAGGCGTAGCCACGGGCCGACACGCCGAAGTACTCCATGTAGACGAACGGCGAGGCGGTGATGAAGGCGAACATGCCGCCGAAGGCCAGGCCCATGCAGAGGATGTAGCCCAGCGCCAGCGGCTGTCGGGCGATCTGCCAATAGGCGAGGAAGACCTTGCTCAGGGAGTCGCCGCGTTGGTCCGGGGCGTGGGTCTCGCCGATCTTCCAGGCCGAAGCCAGCAGGCACAGCGCACAGAACACGAACAGGGCGAAGAACACCGTGCGCCAGCCGTTGAGGTCCATCAGCACGCTGCCCAGCAGCGGCGCCACCAGGGTCGCGAGCATGGTCACCAGGTGCATCAGCGACAGCACCTTCGCCGCCTCGCCGAGGGGAAACAGGTCCCGCACGATAGCCCGCGCCAGCACCGACGCCGCTGCCCCGCCAAGGGCCTGGAAGAAGCGCCAGGCCACCAGTTGCTCCACCGAACCGGACAGCATGCAGCCCACCGTCGCCACCAGGTACAGGCCCATGCCACCCAGCAGTAGCGGGCGACGGCCGTAGCGGTCGGACAGTGGCCCGTAGACCAGCATGCCCAGGCACAGCCCGGCGAGGAACAGGCTGATGGTCAGTTGCACATGGGCGGCGTCCGCACCGAGGTCGCTGGCAATGGCTGGCAGGCTGGGCAGGTAGGTGTCGATGGAGAGCGGCGCAAAGGCCACCAGTGCAGCGAGCAGGACGATCAGCCGCCCCGGGTTGGAAGAATGCGTCATCGGGGCTCCGTGAGCAAAGAAGAACAAGGCATAACGTTAATATCTTAAATTTATCCGCGCGCTTAGCAAAAGAGCTTCACGGAACAAAAGATAACATGTTAACTATAAGTCATGCTCGCGAGATGCGGGCTGGCCCTCAGTACGCCAGAACAAAAACAAAAGGTATGCCATCGATGTCTCTTTCTCCCCGTTATCGCGCGGCCGGTGTTGGCCTGTGCGTCACCCTCGCACCGCTGTTCGCCCAGGCCGACTTCATCAAGGACAGCAAGGGCAGCCTGGAAGCCCGCAACTTCTACTTCAGCCGTGATTTCCGCCAGGATAACGCGCCGCAGAGCCAGGCGCGGGAATGGGCCCAGGGCTTCATCCTGCGCCTGGAATCAGGGTTCACCGAAGGCACCGTCGGCTTCGGCGTCGATGCCCTCGGCGAGCTCGGGGTCAAGCTCGATTCCAGCCGTGATCGTCGCGGCACCGGTCTGCTACCCTTCGGCGCCAGCCACGAGCCGGTGGACGATTTCAGCGAGCTGGGCCTGACCGCCAAGGCGCGCATCAGCAAGACCACCCTCAAGCTCGGCACCCTGCAACCGGCCCTGCCGGTGGCGGCGATCAACGACGTGCGCCTGTTGCCTTCGACCTACAGCGGCGGCCTGCTCACCTCCCAGGACATCGACGGCCTGACCCTCAACATCGGGCGCCTGGACAAGCAGAACCTGCGCGACTCCTCGAGCAACGACGAGATGAGCTACGCCGGGGTGCAAAGCAGCCATCTCGACCTGGCCGGCGGCACCTACGCCCTGACCCCGCGCCTGGCCGTGAGCTACTACTACGCCGAGATGCAGGATATCTACCGCCAGCACTACGCCGGCCTGGTGCACGACCTGCCACTGGCCGACGGGGTCAGCCTGCGCAGCGACCTGCGCTACTTCGACACCCGCGAAACCGGCCACGACGCCCTGCGTTCGGCAGCGCGCGTCGATGGCGGCAAGATCGACAACCGCTTTTTCAACGGCATGCTGACCCTCGGTGTCGGCGCCCACAAGTTCGGCCTGGGCTACCAGAACCTCTCCGGCGATGGCGATTTTGCCTATCCGGGGCTGGACCCGTACTCGGTCAACCTGGTGACGGTGAACGTGTTTACCAAGGCCGAGACTGACGCCTGGCAAGCGCGCTACGACTACAACTTCGCCGGCTTCGGCCTGCCTGGCTTGAACTTCATGACCCGCTACGTCAACGGCAAGAACATCGAGACCGCGACGGTCAGCGGCGGCAAGGAGTGGGAACGGGACACCGATATCGCCTACGTGGTGCAAAGCGGGCCGTTGAAGAATTTCAGCGTGCGGCTGCGTAATGCGACGTTCCGGTCGAGTGGCGGGTTGACCACGGACATCGATGAAAACAGGCTGATTCTCGGGTACACCGTGGCGCTGTGGTGAGCGAAATAAAAACGTAAATACCGGTTTTATCTTCAAGGTTCGGGTCAGGCCGGGGCACAATGGTCGGCCGTCCTGGCCTCATCGCGGGCAACGCCCGCTCCCACAAGGTTCTGGGTTGTCCTCGATATCAAGGATCGACACAAGACCCTGTTGGAGCGGGCGTTGCCCGCGATGAGGCCAGGACGGCCACCACAAAAACCAACCCCGGACCGCCCCATGACCACTGCCCAGGTGCCTCCACCACAGACCACCTTCGACATCCGCCCCCTGCTCTTCGCCCACATGGCCTGCACCATCGCCATGATGGCCTTCGTCTCGCTGATCGGCCCCATCGCCCATGTCCTGCAGCTTGCCCCCTGGCAGGCCGGCGCGGCGATGACCGTGTCCGGAGTGATCTGGATGCTCCTCGCCCGCCCCTGGGGTCGCGCCAGTGATCGCTATGGCCGGCGTCGCATCCTCCTGCTCGGCGCCAGCGGCTTCACCGTCGCTTACTGGGCCCTGTGCCTGTTCATCGACGGCGCCCTGCGCTGGCTGCCTCCGGCCTCCATCGCCTTCGCCGGGATGATGCTCGGTCGCGGCGCCATCGGCGCCTTCTACGCCGCCCTGCCGGTGGGCAGCAACGCGCTGATCGCCGACAACGTCGAACCGCAGCACCGCGCCAAGGCCATGGCCTCGCTGGGTGCGGCCAACGCCGTCGGTCTGGTCCTCGGCCCGGCCCTGGCCGCGCTGCTGGCCCGCTTCAGCCTGAGCCTGCCGATGTACGCCCTGGCAATCCTGCCGCTGCTGGCGGTGCTGGTGTTGCGCAGCAAGCTGGAACGCCAGGAACTGCACCTGGCTCAGCCACCGCGCCCGGTGCGCCTGAATGACCCGCGCCTGCGCAGGCCGCTGATAGTGGCCTTCGTTGCCATGCTCTGCGTGTCCCTGGCGCAGATCACCGTGGGTTTCTTCGCACTCGACCGCCTCGCCCTGGAGCCGGGCGCGGCCGCCCAGGCCGCCGGCATGGCACTGACCATGGTCGGCGTGGCGCTGATCTGCTCCCAGTTGCTGGTGCGCAAGCTCAACTGGCCGCCGCTGCGGATGATCCGCGTCGGTGCCAGCGTGGGCGCACTGGGCTTCGTGGTCAGTGCACTTGCCGTGGACAGCGTGACGCTCTGCGCTGGTTTCTTCATCTGCGCCGGCGGCATGGGCTGGATATTCCCGGCCTTCACGGCACTGGCAGCGAACGCGGTCGACGCTTCGGAACAGGGGGCTACCGCTGGCTCGATCGGGGCGATGCAGGGGCTCGGGGTAGTGATCGGGCCGCTGGCGGGAACCCTGGTCTACAGCCTCGACCCCCGGCTGCCATGGCTGGTGGCGGCGGGCCTCTTGCTGCTGGTAGGGCTGTGGTCAACGGCCAGAACATAACCCTGTGGGAGCGAGCCTGCTCGCGAAGGGCCGCAAAGCGGCCCAATCCCACATACAGCCCGCCACGAGTGTGTTTTAATGCGTCGCCCATTATTTCTGACACACCAAGGCGGCTATGGACACGGGGACACGACTCAGACTGGTGCGTGAACGCAACAAGCTCTCCCAACGGGAACTGGCCCGACGCAGCGGCCTGACCAACTCGACGATCTCGCAGATCGAACAGAACCGCGTCAGCCCCTCGGTCAGTTCCCTGAAAAAGCTGCTCGAAGGCATTCCCATGTCCCTGGCGGAGTTCTTCAGCTTCGACGAACCCACCCGGGAAGAGCGCTTCGTCTTCCGCGCCGCCGAACAACCCGACCTCGGTCGCAGCGGTATGCGCATGCTGCTGGTCGGCGCCAGCGTCGAAGGCCGGCAGATGCGCATGCTTCGCGAACTCTACGCCCCCGGTGCCGACTCCGGCGAAGAGCCGATCGTCCACGCCGAAGGCGAGGAATGCGGCCTGGTCACCCGTGGCACCATCGAGCTGCGGGTCGATGGCCAGGTGAGCATCCTCAACTCGGGCGACGGCTACTACTTCCCCACCACCCTGCCCCACAGCTTCAAGAACATCGGCCAGGACGAGGCCGAGATCATCAGCGCCAACACCCCGGCGAACTTCTGATTCCCCTGGCGGCCCGCTCCCGCGAGGCCGCTGCCCCTCTCTCTCGATTCCCTGCCCCCGTCCGCCGACGCGGCATGCGGCTGCGCATCGACCGAAGGGTCATCCGAATGACCCGTAAGTCACTGAATAACCCGGAGAGCCTGTAGGAAAAGAATTTTGTAGTGATGATAAAAAATCACTACAAAACCTGTTGACGCCATTCGTCGCCCTCTTGCATGATGAGGCCGTCTCCCTGATCGGGAGCGCTGGCAAGGGTGTTCCAGACGGTTCGAGTGGTTTTCGGATCGTCCGTGGAGTGGGACTGTCCAAAAGGCAGAGTGAAGAAAGCCCCTGTTGCGATGCTGCTGTAGCAGCCTTGGTAGTGCGCTACACGTCGTAGCGCCGGAAGAGAAATCAATACTGAAGCGTCATGGGGGCTTTAATGATGAACCTGAACGAAAAACCGACCATCCAAGAACTGGCCAAACTGTTCGCTGCACGCAAGGACAGCCTCGACAGCCACATTCTATGGATCTGCGACGCGGGTGAAGTGCATATCGAAGGCATGGGTGCCTGCACCGCGGAAAGCGAGTTCGAACAACGCAAGCCGAACATGCGTGCCCGCCTGAAGATGTACCGCCGTGGCCAGGGCTACGTTGGCAAGAAGGCCGCCGCCGACACCCAATACATCGGCCGCGTGCTGGCGACCCTCGAGCAGGAGTGGCCAACGCTGCGTGAAGGCCGGGGCATCCAGGTCATCGAGCGTCTCTGCTGAGTCAAACTTATCCTTGAGCCCGGACCTATGGCCGGGCTTTTTCATGTCCGGGATCACGCTTCGTCAACGCCTTGCCGCTAAGATGCGGTTTTTCCCCGGAGCCCCTTCGCCATGACCCAACCCACCTACGGCACCGCCGATGCGTCCTATCAAGCCGCCGGGGGACTCGACGGGCTGCGGCGCCTGGTGGACGACTTCTACGCGATCATGGATCAGGACCCCGCCGCCGAACCGGTGCGCCGCATGCACGCCGCCGACCTGGCGCTGTCACGGGACAAGCTGACCTGCTTCCTCAGTGGCTGGCTTGGCGGACCGGCGTTGTTCGCCGAGCGCTACGGTCCGATCGGTATCCCGTCGTTCCACGCACAATGGCCGATGAGCGAGGAACACGCACGCCTCTGGCTCGACTGCATGGCACGCGCCATCGCTCGGCAGAACTACACAGCGGGCTTCGCCGAATACCTGCTGACCCAACTGCGCGTCCCGGCCCAGCGTATCGTTCAGGCCAGCCGCGCCCGTCACGGACACTGATCGACAGGCAAAGAAAAAGCCGGTGGGGCATTCATTGCCCCACCGGCCTTGTCGTCAGCGATTCGGTTATGCCCGCAGCGCCATCGGCTCCTCCGGCTGCAGCCCGGCCACCAGCGCCCTGGCCCGATCGACACCCCAGACCAGCGCCCGGCTCATGCTTTCGCTGGGACGCGTCGGGTAGTACTCCTCCAGCAGCGCCTTGCCCTGGCGGGCATAGACACCTAGGAACAACTGAGTCGCGCCGGTGCGCGAGAGCCTGACCTGAACATCGATGCTGGTCCCGTCACTCAGGACTTCATCATGGCTGCGGCTGTGCAACATGGCATCCGCCCATTCCCAGTATTTCTCTTCCCTGATACGCATTGCTGTCCTCCACTGGAATTTGCGCGTTGGCGGGGCGTAGTAAGGCACAGAATGCCGACTCTCTCCAGCACCGCCGGGCGGTGCAATGAGCGAGGTCAAGCAAAACGGCATCAATTGGCGCAAATAGCGTACCCGTCGACGCTTTGGGCAAACACCCGCGAATGTCCCGAAAGGGCATCGAATTCAGCGTTTCGGCAGGGCGGCGGGGAGGAAGCGGCGGTTTTCGGCGCGAGCCGGCATCCGAGGTTTGAAGGTGCCCTGGGCATCGTCCAGGGTCATATGGATGAAACCGAGGCGGACGGCGGACTGACCGCACCGCACCACGGAGTTGATCGGGAATTCATCGCCGAGGTCTTCGAGAAATTGATCCTTCATGTTCCTGCTCCCCTCTGAAAGCGACCGCTACCAATCCTCCAGCGGAGAACCTGAAAATAGCGATCTCGATATCTCAGAGACTAGCCGGACATTTGCAGACCGACCGGTCATCGGCAGAATCCCCGACCAATGGCACGTCGCTCACGCTTGCGCAGGTCGCAAGGCATCGCGCAAGCGCGGGCCGAAGACATTGATCAGCAACCCGACCATCACCAGCAAGCCGCCCCAGCACTGGATCGCGCTCAGGCGTTCGTCCAGCAACCAGGCCGATGAGGTCAGCCCCACCACCGGAACCAGAAGCGAAAAAGGTGCCACCTTGCCAGCCGGATAACGCGACAGCAGGCGACTCCACAGCCCGTAGCCGAGCATGGTGGCGATCGCCGCCAGGTAGATCAGCGAAAGGATCGAGTTCAAGCCGATATTGCGCAGCGAGGATTCGATCAGCGCCGGACCTTCCAGGTACCACGACAACGCCAGGAAAGGCAGCGGCGGAATCAGCGCCCCCCAGATCACCAGGGCAACCAGGTCGATCTTGCCGAAGCGTCGGGTGATGATGTTGCCCATGGCCCAGCAGGCGCCACCGCAGAGGGTCAGGAGCAGCGCCACCAAAGGCACGTGACTGCCGTTCTCACTGCCGATCAATGCCAGCCCGCCAGCCGCCACCAGCAGGCCCAGGACACTGGCCGCCCGCAGGCGCTCGCCGAGAAACACTGCGGCAAAGATCATGGTGAAGAACGCCTGGGACTGCAGCACCAGCGAGGCCAGGCCAGGCGGCATGCCGTTGTGCATGGCCTCGAAAAGGAAGGCGAACTGGCCAAGGGAGATGGTCGAGCCATAAGCGAGCAGCCAGCGCCACGGCAGTTGCGGGCGGCGTATGAAGAACACTGCGGGAATCGCCACCAGGATGAAGCGCAGGGCCCCCAGCAACATCGGCGGCAGACCGTCGAGACCGACCTTGATCACCACGAAGTTCAGGCCCCAGGCAACGATCACCACCAGCGCCAGCAACAGATCCTTGAGCGGCATTTTTCCCCCATCGCACGCGTAATAATTTGAAACATCATATCTTCATTGGCGTTGTGGCTGCCATGGCGGGTGCGTCTGGGTGGCGGATCGGGCTATGAGCAGGTCCTCGGAGTGCACCGAGATACATCGCCCGGCTCCGGAAGGGTGCACGAATCGGCGGCCAGCACGAAACACTGTGGGAGCGAGCTTGCTCCCCAGGATTCATGTCGCCTGTCGTCAGGCATGCACACTCCACTGCACCACGTCGGCTTCGATCCGGGAGTCATCCACGCTCTGGATCAACCCGCAGCGAATCGCCTCCTCCGGCGTCACGATGCGCGGATACGCCATCAGATACCGCGGGATATCCAGTACCTCCTCCGCCCCTCGCGTGCGTTCGGCAACGATCTGCGCATACAACTGCAAGTCATAGTCCAGGCTCATCGCATACTCGGCCATCCGTGCATGGTCCACCGAGCCGTGCAGGGTCCAGTGGAACGGGTGGAACAGGAACTTGCTCAAGGCACAGGCGGTGCGGTGCTCGCCGGCAAGGAAGATGATGTTGCCCATCGATTCCACCGTACCGAGGTTGTGGGTATCCACCCGCACCGGCAACGACCGCAGGAAGTTGTACAGACTGAAGCCGTAGCTGCACTCCCCGCCCATGGTCGCAAGATTGACCTGCAGGCGCTCGGCACCCTGTTGCAGGGCCTTGGAGCAGGTACTGATGAGATTGCCGCAGGTGGATGCGTTGATCGGTCCGGTGAAATGAATGATATGACTGGCCATGGTCACCTCGTGCGGTCAGGTCGGTTGCCGGTGGCGTCATGCACGCCGGCGTCTTTCCGTGAAGTCAGGCGTTGCCGTCTTTGCGTGGGGTGTTGTCCGCGCCCTTGTCGTCGGCGAGTTCGCCCAGGTGCTGGTAGCGCTTGCGCAACTCATGGAGCTGCTTCTCGTCCAGGTCGTCCAGACCGAGCAAGGCGTTGTGGGCCCGGCGCGTGGCCCGCAGCAGCTCGTCGACCTTGATGTGCAGCTCGTCGGTGTCGCGGTTCTGGGTGTTCTGGATGAGGAAGACCATGAGGAAGGTCACGATGGTGGTCGAGGTATTGATCACCAGTTGCCAGGTATCGCTGAAGTGGAACAGCGGCCCGCTGATCCCCCACGCCAGCACCAGCCCGAAGGCGATGGCGAAGGTCATGGGGCGACCGGTCCAGTTGGCCAGCTTCTGGGCGAAACGCGAGAACTTCATGGTGGCGACTTCCTTCCGCATGCCAGGAACACGGGACGGGCCGAGGGTGTCTGGCCCGACATTCGGTGGAGGCTGCGGGGCGGGCAAAGTTCAACTGCAACGAGCAGGATCGCCATTCGTCCGTCGCCCTGAACCGGCCATCCGCCCTTTCAGTCGCAGCCAATAAGACACTCGACAAAGGACAACGCGGTGAGCGATATCCGCATCGGCATTTCCGGCTGGCGCTACGCCCCGTGGCGCAAGGTGTTCTACCCCGAAGGCCTGGCGCAGAAGCATGAGCTGGCCTTTGCCTCGCGGGCGGTGAACAGCATCGAGATCAACGGTTCGTTCTACGCCCTGCAAACCCCGCAACGCTATGCGCAATGGCGCGACGACACGCCGGATGGCTTCGTCTTCGCGGTCAAGGCGCCGCGCTACATCACCCATGTCCGGCGGCTCAAGGACATCGACGAACCGCTGGCGAACTTCTTCGCGTCCGGACCACTGCAACTGGGCGACAAGCTGGGGCCGATCCTCTGGCAGTTTCCGCCGAGCCTGAAGTTCGACCCGCAGCGCTTCAGCGACTTCCTCGAACGCCTGCCCCATGACCGCCACGCCGCCAGCCTGTGTGCTCGTCAGTGTGCCGAACGCCTGAAGAAGGACGGCGCCTTCAAGGACAACGGCAAGGGTGCATTGCACCACGCCGTGGAAATCCGCAACGACAGTTTCAAGGACCCGGCCTTCATCGAGCTGCTGCGCAAGCACGAAGTGGCGCTGGTAGTGGCCGACACCGCAGGCAAATGGCCCTGCCTGGAAGACCTCACCGCCGACTTCGTCTACCTGCGCCTGCATGGCGACGCCGAACTCTATGCCAGTGGCTACACCGACGCGGCACTGCAGCATTGGGCCCGGCGCATCCGCACCTGGGGCCGTGGCCAGCAACCTGGCGATGCGCATCTGGTCGATTCGCGGGACGCGGCGACCAAGGGCAGCAAGGCGGTGTACTGCTACTTCGACAACGACCTGAAAGTCCGCGCGCCCTTTGATGCCCGCGAGCTGTTGCATCGCCTCAGGCTCGACGCCCACCTGCAAACCGAACCGGGCAAGGCCCCGGCCATACCCTTGTGACACCGCCACCGGAGGCGACCATGCGAACCCCTGCCCTGCTGTTGATCCTCGCCAGCCTTGCCAGCGGCCCTGTCCTGGCGGATGCCTGCCAGGTCAGCACGCGCTCGTCCAGCGAGGCGGTGCCGCCCGTGGAAGTGCAGACCTGCTACAGGCTCACCGGCATGCCCGACGACGCCATCGACTGGTCGTGCAGCAACGAGAACAAGGAAATGCTCAACACCGAAAAACGCCGGGTGGCGCGCTGCCCGGACAAGGAGACCGGGCAATGCAGCGCGCCCTTGACCCAGGAGAGCCTGGCCAATCCCAAGGCCACCAGCAATGACCCGGACGGCGCACGACCAACGATTCCCAAGGAGGCGCGTGTGGTCACCTACTACTACGACACACGCAACCAGGGCCAGTCGCGGATCGACTGCGAGAAGGCCGGGGGGACCTGGCGGCAGCCCTGATTGGCGCCTGGCTCGCGGGCCAATCGCCGGCACACACACCACCGGAGGACCTTCCCATGCCACGTGGAAGCAAAGACAAATACACCGAGGCACAGAAACGCAAGGCCGAACATATCGAGGACAGCTACGAAGCCAAGGGCGTGCCCAAGGACGAAGCCGAAGCCCGCGCCTGGGCCACGGTCAACAAGCAGTCCGGAGGCGGCGAGAAGGCGGGTGGTTCCGGGCAGAAGAAAAGCGCGGGCGCCAAGCACGAGTCGCGGCAGTCCTCGGCGCGACGCGCGGTAAAGACCAGGCATGGTGTGCCAAGGCCGGATCAACCCATGGAAGACCTGACCAAGGCCGAGCTGATGGACAAGGCACGCAAGCAGAACATCGCGGGACGCTCGACGATGCGCAAGGCCGAGTTGATCAAGGCACTGAGCCGGTAACCAACTCAGTAGTCGATGGACACGCAGCCATCGCTCCCCGGGCGGCCATCGGTGTGCGATGCGACACCCCCATCGCCGCCCATGCCGGCGCCCTTGCACAAGGTCGCGCGAGCGACATCTGCGGCACTGGCCGTCGCCTGCTCGCTGCGCTGGACCTTGAGCCCGCGCAGGATGGCGACGCGTCTTGCCGCCTCGTCGGGATTGGCTGCGGCGCCCTTGCCCGGGGTGTCGGCGCTGGCATCACGGCCGGCTAAGCCCTCGACCAGCACGCAATCCGGCGTGATCGAGCCCTTACCGCCGCGGCCAGCGTGCCCAGGCGAGCTGGACAGCCAGCGACTACGCCCATGGCCCCCGCCTTCGCCTCCGTAGGCGAAAAAGGTGAACGCCGAGATTGCGCCGCCCGGCTCACGAATGCGAATGCCACTCGCCCCACCCGCCGAGGCCACGCCTCCTGTACCGACGGTGACCAGCAGCGCAGAACCAGGCAACACCACCAGGGTGCAGATCAGCGTCGCCCCACCCCCGCCACCACCGCCTGCGGCAGGGCTGCCGTTGAAAAACGGCAGGTCACGGGCCACGGCGCCATGCCCGCCTCCGCCCCCGGCGCCGATCAGGGTGAAGGTGACCTTGCGGACCGAGGCTGGCAGTTCGAGAAGGTAGGTATCGGCGGGCCGGGTCCAGGTCTGGTTCCCAGCGTGGGTGAGCGGAATCGACGCCATGCCGAACAACAGTGCTGCGGCGATGTTCCGT
Organism: Pseudomonas sp. Con_6; assembly: GCF_059379395.1. NCBI lineage: Bacteria > Pseudomonadati > Pseudomonadota > Gammaproteobacteria > Pseudomonadales > Pseudomonadaceae > Pseudomonas > Pseudomonas sp. Con_6. The sequence continues at coordinate 4,723,227 of NZ_CM182011.1, forward strand.
CCTGACATGGCAAAACCTCGGGGCGCGGTTCATCCAGACCATAGCGCTGGAACGCGCGGCGCTCACCTGACAGAAATGCCAGTTGGCAAGAACGCTTGGCGATAGAGGTTATTGCGGACAGGAATTGCACACGAACCTTTTGGCCGTATTTTGGCCGTATGCAATCGCCGTATGTGCAATCCCGGTATACGCGATCGCGGCATACGCAGTCGCGGAACAGAGCATCAAGGCGAAATCGGATCACTCGCCGGGAACGTCTCCTCCAGCGCGTTATCCACATTCGACTCATCGGGCTGCTTGCCCTTGTCATCGCCGCAATGACAGTCGCTCATGCGGCACGGCTCGCCGTTCTCATGCCCGCTGGCGCAGGCTTCGCAGCAGTAGGCCTCACCGTTCTGCTTCAACGCGCTGGCATCCACTTCACAGGTACAGCCGGGACAGGCGCAGTGATCGGTCATGGTCGTCTCCTTCATGCTCAAGGTTCCTCGTCGCCTTCAGGCGGCGAGACACGGTCGGTCCAGGGTTTGCCATCAAGGGGCGCGGAGCGGGCCAGTTCGGCCTCGTCGAGGCCGATGCCGCCGCCGATCTCGTCCCCGTCGACCCGGCGCAACTGCCTGTCCGCCGGGCCGTCACCGCCCTGCTCGGACGGATCGCGGGCACCGCTCTGGTCAAACAGGGTGTCGGGGCTGAGGTCGTCGTAGGTAACGTTGTCTTCGTGCAGGCTTTCAGTGAGCGCTTCACCGCCGCTCATGCCACCGCGCTCCACCCGCTCCGGCGGAAACTCGCGGTTCACTTCCTGCTCCGGCCGGGCATCGCCGGCACGGCCCTGGCGCTCGTCGTGGCGCTCGCTGAAATCCAGTTCACGGACCTCGCCCATGCGGTCCTGGATATCGTCGATTTCCTGGGGAACATAGGGCGCGTTGGCCCCGGGCTTGTCGGTCTTGTCGATCATGGCTGCCTCGCTTTCGGGTGGGCTCTTCCTGAGTCGACTCCCCGTCGCGCGGAATGATTCAGTCTTTTCGCCCCCCGGTCGCGCCGCCCGGCACCACGCCAATGGAACTCCTGTCCCGCGCACCCTCTCCCACTTATCAAGACGCCGAAAACAGAGCATCCGCCATGGCCAAGCCCCTGCAGGAATACCAGCGCAAGCGCGACTTCGCCGCCACCCCGGAACCCAGCGGCAAACGCAACCGTGGCAAGGCCCATGCCCTGCAGTTCTGCATCCAGAAACACGACGCCAGCCACCTGCACTACGACTTCCGCCTGGAGCTGGACGGCACCCTGAAAAGCTGGGCGATTCCCAAGGGCCCGTCGCTGGACCCGAAGGTGAAACGCCTCGCGGTTCACGTCGAGGACCACCCGCTGGACTACGCCAGCTTCGAAGGGCATATCCCCGAAGGGCACTACGGCGCGGGCGATGTGATCGTCTGGGACCGTGGCGTGTGGATTCCCGAAGGCGACGCCGACCACGGCTACGCCAAGGGCCACCTGCGCTTCGAACTTCAGGGCGAAAAGCTCAACGGTCGCTGGAACCTGTTCCGCACCCGCCTGACCGGCAAGAAGGAACAGTGGATGCTGGTGAAGTCGAGCGACACCCACGCCCGCGAAGAAGGCGACTACGACATCCTCGAAGCCGAGCCGCACAGCGTGCTCAGCGAACGCAGCCTGCCAGGAACGAAGAAAGAAACCACCCGCGCCCGCACGCCGAAAAAAGCCGCGAAAGGCACCCTGCCGGACAGCCTCAAGCCGCAACTGGCGACCCTGGTGGACGCTGCGCCGGAAGGCGACTGGTGCTACGAGATCAAGTTCGACGGCTACCGCATCCTCGCCCGCATCGAAGGTAGCGACGTGCGCCTGTTCACCCGCAATGGCCATGACTGGACAGCGAAGCTGCCGCACCAGGTCGCGGCGCTGAAAAAGCTCAAGCTGAAATCCGCCTGGCTCGACGGCGAGATGGTGGTGGCCGACGACAATGGCGTGGCGGACTTCCAGGCCCTGCAGAACGCCTTCGATACCGAGCACGACGAACGGATCGTCTATTACCTGTTCGACCTGCCCTGGCTCGATGGCCACGACCTGCGCCAACTGCCCCTGGACGAACGCCGCGCCACCCTGGAAAAGATCCTCGCCGACCCGCCGCCGGCCCTGCGCTATTCCGCCAGCTTCGCCGAGCCGGTGCAGTCGCTGCTGGCCAGCGCCTGCCAGCTCAACCTGGAAGGCCTGATCGGCAAGCGCCGGGACAGTGTCTACGTGGAGCGGCGCAGCAGTGACTGGATCAAGCTCAAGTGCCAGCAGCGCCAGGAATTCGTGATCGTCGGCTACACCGATCCCAAGGGCAGCCGCAGCGCCTTCGGTGCCCTGCTGCTGGGCCTGCATGACGGCGAACAGCTGCGCTACGCGGGGAAGGTCGGGACCGGTTTCAGCACCGATACCCTGACCACCCTGCTCAGGCAGCTCAAGCCCCTGGAAATCCGCCGCCCGGCCCTGGACAAGCCCCCCACCGGTGCCGAAGCCCGCGGCGTGCACTGGCTCGAACCGCGCCTGCTGGCGGAGGTCAGCTTCGCCCAGATGACCCGCGACGGCATCGTCCGCCATGCGGTGTTCCACGGCCTGCGCCGCGACAAGCCGGCCCGCGCCATCCACCTGGAGCGTCCCATGCCCGCCAGCCTGCGCCTGACCCATCCCGAGCGGATCATCGATGCCAGCAGCGGTACCACCAAGCTGGCCATCGCCGAGTACTACGCCAAGGTCGGCACCCTGATCCTCCCCCACCTCAAGGACCGCCCGGTGGCCCTGGTGCGCGCGCCGGACGGCCTGGGCGGCGAGCTGTTCTTCCAGAAGAACGCCGCGCACCTCGACCTGCCCAAGGTGAAGACCTACGACAAGGACCAGGCTGGCCAGGCGGCGATGGTCATCAACCGCGAAGACACCCTGCTCGGCGCGGTGCAGATGAACATGCTCGAACTGCACACCTGGAACGCCACCGACAAGCAGTTCGAACGCCCCGACCGCTTCGTCCTCGACCTCGACCCGGATCCGGCGCTGCCGTGGAAGGCGATGGTCGAGGCGACCACCCTGACCCTGGCCCTGCTCGATGAAATCGGCCTGCGCTATTTCCTCAAGACCAGCGGCGGCAAAGGCATCCACGTGGTGGTGCCGTTGCAGCGCAGGGCCGGCTGGGACGAGGTGAAGGACTTCAGCCACGCCATCGTCAGCCACCTGGCCGGGCTGTTTCCCGATCGCCTGTCGGCAGTGTCCGGGCCGAAGAACCGGGTCGGGCGGATCTTCATCGACTACCTGCGCAACGGCAAGGGCGCCACCACCGTGTGCGCCTGGTCGCTGCGGGCCCGTGAGGGGCTGCCGGTATCGGTGCCGATCTGGCCACAGGAACTGGCCGAACTGAAAGGCGCCAACCAGTGGACCCTGGCCAACATCGACGAACGCCTGGCCGAGGGCAACGATCCGTGGCAGGACTACGCCGGCACCCGCCAGTCGATCAGCGCCACCATGCGCAAGCGCCTTGGCTTGCGCTGAGCGAGCCGCACAAGGAGACATCATGAGCATCATCCAGGACTTCGACCTCGGCAGCCTCGACACCCTGTTACGCAGCTTCACCCAGCGCCCCCAGGCGCTGCACCTGGACACCCAGTTGCCGCTGATCCTGCAGTCGCTGCAACAGGACCACCTCGACCTGCTGCCCCTGCCCGGCCAGGGCCACACCCTGCAACGCTGGCAGACCCTGGCCCGGGTGGCCGGCTGCGACCTGAGCCTGGCCAAGCTGTACGAAGGGCACACCGATGCGTTGGCGATCCTCTCCGAGTGCGCTGCCAGCCACCGCGTCGGCCAGGGCCTGTGGGGCGTGTGGGCGGCCGAGCCGCCGGATGCGCGCACGCGGATCGTCGAGCGTGACGGCGACCAGGTGATCCTCGAAGGACGCAAGGCCTGGTGCTCGGGAGCCCTGCAGATCGACAACGCACTGGTCACGGCCTGGGAACATGACGAGCCGCAACTGGTGGCCATCGAGCTGTCCCATCCGAGCCAGCGGATCCTGGCCGAGGACTGGCAGGCGGTGGGCATGGCCACCACCACCAGCGTGGTGATCGAGTTCGACCGCTCGCCGGCCCAGGCCATCGGGGCGCCGGGGCAGTACCTGGCGCGGCCGGGGTTCTGGCACGGCGGTGGCGGAATCGCCGCGTGCTGGTATGGCGCTGCGGAGGCGCTGGCGGATTATCTGCGCGAGCACTGCCGCAAGCCGCGTCCCGATCCCCATGCCGAAGCCCATCTCGGCGCCGTGGACGCCGCGCTGTGCGGCGCACGCACGACCCTGCGCGAATGCGCCGCGTGGATCGACGCCAACCCCGGCGGCGATGCCGAACTGCTGGTGCGAAGAACCCGGGCTCAGGTGGAACAGGCGGTGAACCAGGTGATGGCGCATGTCGGCCGCGCGCTCGGCGCCACGCCCTACTGTCACAACAGCCACTTCGCCCGCCTCGCCGCCGACCTGCCGGTGTACCTGCGCCAGAGCCATGCGGAACGGGACCTGGCCGTCCTTGGACAACAGCTGGCGCACGTGCCGGCGGGAGCCTGGCAACTATGAGCGAGGAACTGTTCGCAGGCCCGGCAACCCGCCCGGAACACTGGCAACAATCCGCCCACCTGGCCCGCGCGACCTGGATCGAGCCGCTGCAGCTGTGTCCGCCGGGCAGGCGCCTGGTGGTAGTGGCGCCGCACCCGGACGACGAGGTGCTCATGTGCGGTGGCCTGCTCGCCAGCCTGCGCGGGCGCGAGCAGGACCTTTTGCTGATCTCGGTCACCGATGGCGAGGCCAGCCATCCCGGCTCGACGCACTGGAGCGAGCATCGCCTGCGCCGCCAGCGTCCGCTGGAAAGCCGCCGTGCCCTGCACCACCTCGGCCTCGATGTGCAGGCCCTTGAATGGCAGCGCCTGTCGCTCAAGGACACGGCGGTGGCCCGTGACGAAGCGTTCCTGGTCAATCATCTGGGCCAGTTGCTGCAGCCGGACGACCTGTTGCTCTGTACTTGGCGCGGCGATGGCCATGCCGATCACGAAGCGGTCGGCCGCGCCTGCGCCCAGGCGGCGCAGGCCAGGAGCGTCGACCTGCTGGAGGTGCCGGTATGGGCCTGGTACTGGGCAGAACCCGAGGACCCGCGCCTGCCCTGGCAGCGCGCCTGCAAGGTGGCGCTGGACGCCGACGCGCTGCAACGCAAGCAGCAGGCCATCGCCGAGCATGTCAGCCAGATCGAAGCGGACGGCGAGCGCCCGCCGGTACTGCCGGCGGCGACGCTGGAATGCCTGCTGCAACCTTTCGAACTGGTGTTCCGATGAGCGTCGACGCGGGCTACTTCGCCGACCTGTTCGCCGCCAGCGACGACCCCTGGGCCTTCCGCACGCGCTGGTACGAGAAGCGCAAGCGCGAGCTGATCCTGGCCAGCCTGCCGCGGCAATTCCATGAGCGGGTGTTCGAGCCGGCCTGCGCCAATGGCGAACTGAGCGCGGCCCTGGCCGAGCGCTGCAGCGAACTGCTCTGCCACGACCTCGACGCCACGGCGGTGGCCCTGGCCCGGCAACGGCTGGCACATCTGCCCGGGGTGCGGGTCGAGCAGGGGCGCTTGCCGGGGGACTGGCCGGGCGGGGTCTTCGACCTGATCGTGCTTGGCGAAATCGGCTACTACCTCGATCCCGAGGCCTGGTTGCAGGTGATCGAACAGTCCGTGGCCAGCCTGGCCGGGGACGGCGGCCTGCTCGCCTGCCATTGGCTGCACCCCATCGAGGGCTGCCCGCAGGACGGGCGCCAGGTGCATGCCCTGCTGGAACAGCGCCTGCCGCTGTACCGGGTGCTGCGCCATGAGGAAGCGGATTTCCTGCTGGAATACTGGAGCTGCCAGCCCCGCGTGATCGACCTGGACGAGACCTGCCCATGATTGCCGTGATCATCCCTGCGCACGACGAAGCCGAGGCCCTGCCACGCTGCCTGACGGCCATGGGCGCGGCCGCCCGTGCAGCCGAGGCGGCCGGGTACCGGGTGGAAATCCTCGTGGTGCTGGACCGCTGTAGCGACGGCAGCGCCGGGATTGCCCGGCGCTTTGCCGTGGACATCCTGGAGGTGGATGTACGCAACGTCGGCCAGGCCCGTCGCGCCGGGGCCGCGCTGATGCTGGAGCGAGGCGCGCAGTGGCTGGCCTGCACCGACGCGGACAGCTGCGTGCCGGTGGACTGGCTGTTGTGCCAGCTGGCATTCGCCGCGGACGCGGTATGCGGCACGGTGCATGTGGAGCAGTGGTTGCCGGAGCAGGACGGGGCTTTGCAGGCGCGGTATCTGAGTCGCTACGAAATGCGCGAGGGGCACCGGCATATCCACGGGGCCAACCTGGGGATCTGTGCGCGGGCGTACCAGCGGGTCGGCGGATTCCAGCCACTGGCGTTGAACGAGGATGTGCGGCTGATCGAGGACCTGCAGGCGTGCGGGGCGACTATCGTGTGGACGGCGCGCAACAGCGTGTCCACCAGCCCGCGCCTGGATCCTCGGGCGCGGGGTGGGTTTGGGGATTATCTGAAGTCGTTGGCTTCAGCCTGACGCCGTCCATGTGGGAGTCCACCCAGACCGCAAGTGCGCCGCGATCGGCGTGGGAGCGGATTCACCGGAACGCCGGACCGCCGCGATCGGCGGCAAAGCCGTCGTAAAACCTGAGTCCCGAGTTCTCCTGACACAACGCGGACTCAGATTCTATGGCCGCTTCGCGCCCAATCGCGGATAAATCCGCTCCCACGCCGTCCCTGCTAAATCAATGAGTTATGTGTTGTCCTAGTCGCTCAGGAAGCCTTGCGCGGCGTCTTCTTCGCCGGCGCGGCCTTTTTCTTCGGCGCAGGCTTCGCGCCCTTGCCCCCCAGGCTGCGCTTGAGCAACTCGGTCAGGTCGATGATATCGGCCCCCTTGCCACCCGCCTCCTCGGCCTGCTCCACCACACTGATCTTGCCCTTGCTGGCCTTCTCCTCCACCAGGTCCATGATGGTGTGGCGAAACACGTTCTGGTACTCGTCCGGCGTCCACTTGCCACTCATGTCCTCGACCAGGCGCCGGGCCATCTCCTTCTCGCCCTTGGCGACCTTGGCCTGGGTCACGCTGCTGTCCAGTTCCAGGCTGTCGATCCCGCGCACTTCATCCGGCCAGCGCAGGGTGATCAGCACCAGCGCATCCTCCAGCGGCCGCAACAGCGCCAGGTGCTGCTGGGTATGCAACACCACCGTGGCCAGGGCCACCTTGCCGGTGCTTTCCAGGGTCTCGCGCAGCAAGGCGTACACCTTGCCGCCGCGCTTGTCGGGCGCCAGGTAATAGGGCGTGTCGAAGTGCTGGAGCGGAATCTCGTCGGCCGCGACGAAGGAAAAGATATCGATGGTCTGGGTCGCCTCGGGCCGTGCCTTGCGGATCTCTTCTTCGCTGATCACCACGTAGCGGCCCTTCTCGTACTCCACGCCCTTGACGATGTTTTCCTTGGTGACTTCCTTGCCGGTGACCTTGTTGATCCGCTTGTAGCCCACCGGGTCCATGCTGCGCTGGTCCAGCCAGTCGAAGTCGATGCGCTGGCTGCGCACCGCCGAGGCCAGGGCCACGGGGATATGCACCAGGCCGAAGCTGATGGCGCCTTTCCAGATTGCTCGTGCCATGGAGGACTCCGCTTGTCAGGAAAGGTGGTAGCGCAGGGCACCACAACGTTCACAACACTGACACGCCACGCCTTCGGACTCGCCGAATGACAGCGACCGCCACTGACATCCACGGAGCAGACAGTAAAAGGTCATTGGCCACCTCCTGGTACCCGTTGATCGGGCTCATGTAGTAGTGACCAACGGGAAGCACAGAAGGTTTGTTCGAGATGCGGGCAAGGCCGATCAGTTGTCGCTGTCCTTGCTCGGCGCCAGTTGCGAGGCAGGGTTTTCCGACTGAGGTTGCTGCATCTGCAGCGAAGGCTTGCTCGGATCGCTGTCCTTGCCGGGATGGTTGGAGTTGTCGAAACAGCCGCCCAAGACCAGCAGGCCGGACAGCAGGAACAGGGTTGCGCCGTTGTTCATGGCGATGTCCTCCACAAAAGCAAACGGCGCATCGAGGACATGCCGCGATGCGCCAGGCGGACGGAGCATCGATCATGCCCCGCCAGTTACAGCGTTACTGCGTGTCAGGAGCGACCACCTTTGCGGCCGGTGTCCTGGGTTTTCTGCCGGTCCTGATTCATGCCACCCGAATGTTGCCCGCCCTTGCGACCGGCTTCGGAGGCTTTTTCCCGATCATTGGCGAAGTTGCCCGGGTTGCCCCCTTGCTTGGAGCCAGTGCGGTTTTCATTGTTAGCCATGATCTTTCACCTCATAGAAAACGAAGAGTGCACGACGTTATGCCGTACATGACTTCGGAGTACATGCGGCTTGAAGGATTCGCTTTGATTGAGGGCGGCCGGACGGGTGGCGGGAAATGTTGGTGCGCAAACGGAAGGAAGGGGGATATCAACGCTGAACCTGCGGGAGCGAGCTTGCTCGCTCCCGCAAGGGATAGCAGTGCTTACTTGTGGCCCTGGCCGTGATGCATTTCATGCCCGCCGCTGGTCAGCGAGCGCACCGGGGCCTGGATCTCGAGGTTTTCCTTGTTGCCCTTGGCATCCTCGATCACCAGGGTCAGGGGCACCTGCTGGCCTTCCTTGAGCTGCTGGTTCAGGCCCATCAGCATCACGTGATAGCCATTGGCATCGAGAACCACCGGTTTGCCGGCCGGCAGGTCGAGACTCTGTACCGGGCCCATCTTCATCACGTCGCCGTTCATGCTCATCTCGTGGATCTGCACGTCCTTGGCCACTGGCGATTGCACGGCGACCAGCTTGCTGTCGCTGTCGGCAGTCAGGGTCATGAAGGCCCCGGAGGCCTGTTGGTTGGCAACGGTGGCGCGGACCCAGGGCTCGCCCACGGTGGTTTGCGCCAGGGCCGGCAGGGCCGCGCCGCACAGGGCCAGGATGGCCAGGGATTTGCGCAGGATTGGCATCAGCAGATCTCCATGAGGGTCAACAGGTCTTCGGCGCATTCTTTCGCCGTAAGCGAGTGGGACAGGCCCAGGTGCAGGCGGCCGCGGGAATCGAAGACGAAACTGGTGGACGAGTGCGAAACAGTGTAGCTGTCACCCAACGGCACCTTTTCGTAGAACACGCCGAACTCCTTGGCGGTGGCGGCGATCTGTTCGGGGGTGCCGGACAGCGCGGTGAAGGTCGGGTCGAAGGCCTTCACGTAGTCCTCCAGCACCTGGGGAGTGTCGCGCTCGGGATCGAGGGTGATGAACACCACTTTCAGGAAGTCGCCGTCGCGGCCCATGAGCTTCTTGATCTGCACCGCCCGCGCCAGGGTGGTCGGGCAAATGGCCGGGCACTGGGTGAAGCCGAAGAACACCATGGGCATGGAGCCGTAGAAGCTCGACAGCGCATAGGTGTCGCCGTGGACATCCTGGAGCTTGAAGGAGCGGCCGAGGATCTTGTTGCTCAGGTCCTTGCCGTACTTGAAATCGAGTTTCGGGGAACTGTCGCAGCCCGCCAGGGCACCGAGGCCCAGCACGCCGAGCCCGGCGAGAACGGAGCGCCGGGTCAGTAGATCGTTCATGTAACCATCCTTTCGGGAAGGTGCACGCTTCGCGTTGAAGCTGTTCATTTCTAGGTTTTTTGTGGGGCGGCATTTTGTCATGGGGGGGGACAGGGGTGCCAGCGCAGGGCGCCGTAAGGGTGCGGCGTGGTGTCGCAGAGCAGCGCAGTAAAGCGTAACAAGCCGTGAACAGCCCCCATCCTCGGCAAAAACCATTCCTTTTGAATAAAGATGAAATCTAATGAAACAATGAATTGAAACGATTTTGAAACATTGGCGATGGAACTGCCAATAGCCCGAGCCATACCGGACAAATCCGGCAATCCTGTCACAAATCGGCCCATTTCCTGCTGTCGACTCGCCGACGCATCGCCAAGATGCCCCGCCTACCGACACATAAGGACAAGTGCCGTGCTCAAACCCCTCGCCATCGCTGTAGCCCTCGGATCGTCCCTGTTGTCCGCCGAGGCTGATGCCTATGACTACGGCGGCTATGCCACAGAAACCCTTGACCGCCTGATCCACGACTACCCCGGACGCTACCGCGGCACCACCAACTTCGCCGGTGCTGCCGACTGGATGCAGTCGCGCCTGGACTTCGGCTACCAGACCCGCCGCCAGGACTTCACCTGGGCCGGCAACCGCAGCTCGCAGAACGTCATCGCCTCCGCCGCCGGAACCAGCAGCAACTACGTGGTGCTCGGCGCCCACTTCGATACCTACTTCGGACGTCCGACCCTGCAGGGCCTTGACGACAACGCCTCCGGCGCCGCGGTACTTACCGAGATCGCCCGCAACCTCGGTGGCGTGCAACTGGAGAACGGCCTGGAGGTGGTCGGTTTCGGTGCAGAGGAAGAAGGCTTGCGCGGCTCGCGGGCCTATGTAGCCGCCCTCAGCGATAGCCAGCGCGCCAACCTGCTGGGCATGATCAACCTCGACAGCCTGATCACCGGCGACAAGATGTACGCCCATGCCGGCAGCAACGCCGTGGCCAACCCGGCCCTCGGCGCCTACCGCGACCAGTTGCTGCGCATCGCCAGCGAACTGAAGATCGACCTGTTCACCAACCCCGGGCTCAACGCCGACTATCCTGCCGGTACCGGTTGCTGCAGCGATGGCGAAAGCTTCAATGCGCTGGGCGTGCCGGTGCTGTTCATTGAGGCCACCAACTGGGAACTGGGCGATCTTGATGGCTACGAGCAGACCGACAATCCGGCGATTCCCGGTGGTTCCACCTGGCACGATCCGGCGGAAGACAACGAGACCGTACTGACCAATGCCTTCGGCCAGGAACGTATCGACCAACGCCTGCGGGACTTCTCCCGGCTGCTGACGCGCCTGGTGCTGGAGCTGACCAATGCCGACCTGCTCGCCTCCACCGCCTCAGGTGGCGCCCTGGCGCGGCAGATGGAAGACCAGTTGCAACGCCAGCACCAGGCCATGACCCGCTTGCACGACCGGCGCTGGCTGACCCTGCTCGGCAGCGAGCGGGCGGTGGGCAGCTTCGACGGTGAAGTGGGGGTCGAGGGCGAGGTGTCGCCCGACAGTGGCTTCGATGCACCGGGCAATCCGGAGTCCAAGCGCATCGGCGTGCATCTGCTCGGTGACTATCGCCTGAATGAGATGGCCAGCATCGGCGCCAGCCTCAGCTTCGAGCGCAGCCGCGACAAGCTCGACCACGGTGGCCGGGTCGAAGGCGATACCTGGCAGGTCGGGGTCTTCGGGCTGTTGAACGATGGCGGTCCGACCTGGCTGGCCGGCGAACTGAGTGCCGGACATACCCGCTTCGATACCCACCGCTCGGTGTTCATCCAGGCCAATGGCGGACCGGTGCTGCTGGACCAGCGCCTGAGTGGCGACACCTCGGCGCTGTTCTGGGGGGCGCGGGTCGACGGCGGTCATGACTTCGAATTCGGCGAGCTGAAGACCGGTCCTGTGGCGGGGCTGGACTACGTCCACTACCGCATCGACGACTTCAGCGAGGACCAAGACCTGCGCACCGCCCTCGGCGTCGAGAAGCAGGACTATGACGCGCTGGAGGCCAGCCTTGGCTGGCGCCTGCATGGCCTGTTCGCTCTGGGCGGCGGTATGGCGGTCAAGCCCTATGCGAGTGTGCGCTGGGTGCGCGAGTTGGCGGACGGACGCCTGGACGACATTGACCTGACCAGCCGTGCCGATGGCCGGGTGCGGGTGGCAGAGCTGGGTGAGGCGGACAAGAGTTTCGGGCGTGCACAGTTGGGTGCGCAATGGATGGTCACCGAGCAGTTGGGAGTGTTCGCCGAGGCCAACAGCCGGTTTGCCCATGACGAGGGCAATCAGGCGGGGTATTCGCTTGGGGTGCAGTGGATGTTCTGAGCGCTGTCCTTCAGGGCCTCATCGCGGGCAACGCCCGCTCCCACTGTTTTTGCGGTGCCCGCCGTCCTTGTGGGAGCGGGCGTTGCCCGCGATGAGGCCCGAATGACCGACACAAATCCCAACTATCCTGAGACAACCACTCAAGCAGACCGCCCATCATGCACCGCCTCCTCTTCCTGGCCCTGGCCTTCTGTCTAGGCACCACCCAGGCCGCCGAGCCCTGGCACCTGGCCCATGAAGAGGCCGGCATCCAGGTCTACCTGCGCGACGTCCCCGGCTCCAAATACCAGAGCTTCCGCGGCGTCACCACGATCATGGCCGACGTGCGCACCCTGAGCGACCTCCAGGAAAACCTCCGGGTCGCTTGCAAGTGGCTGTACGCCTGCGCCGACATGCGCCTGCTCAAGGTCGAGGGCGACGATACCTGGGTCTACCTCACCACCGCCCTGCCCTGGCCCGCCGGTACCCGCGACATGGTGCTCAAGGTACACACCGAGCGCGCCGAGGATGGCAGCCTGGTCCGCCAACTGACCGCCGTGCCCGGCATGGTCCCGCGAGAACCGGACCAGATCCGCGTCACCCGGTTGCAGGGCCTGTGGCGGATGATCCCCAAGAGCGAACAGGAAACCGAAGTGATCTACGAAATGCAGGCCGACCCCGCCGGCGACATCCCTGGCTGGCTGGCCAACCAGTTCGTGATCGACGCACCGATGATCACCCTGAAGACCTTGCGGGCCGTGGCCGAGCGCCAAGGTATTCGCACCGGGGAACCCATTCAGTAATCGAATACCACGAATTCCAACATTTAATTTGTGGATGCACCACGATGCTCATACTGTAGAGCTGCAAGCCCCGGTAGCACCCTTACAGGCGGTCCCGGGGACACAACAACAAACACCTTTCGAGACTGTCCATGTCGAAATCCTACTTCGCCCCTCACGGCGGGCACCCGGCTCAGACCGAGCTGCTGACAGACCGTGCGATGTTCACCGAAGCCTATGCCGTCATCCCGAAAGGCGTGATGCGCGACATCGTCACCAGCCACCTGCCCTTCTGGGACAAGATGCGCATGTGGGTCATCGCCCGCCCGCTGTCCGGTTTCGCCGAAACCTTCTCCCAGTACATCGTCGAAGTGGCGCCGGAAGGCGGCAGCGAGCGTCCTGAGCTGGACAAGAACGCCGAAGCGGTGCTGTTCGTCGTCGAAGGTGAAGTCGACATCACCCTGCAGGGCAAGAACCACACCCTCAAGCCGGGTGGCTACGCCTTCATCCCGCCGGCTGCCGAGTGGAGCCTGCGCAACAACAGCAACGCCAACGTCACCTTCCACTGGATCCGCAAGCACTACGAAGCCGTCGAAGGCCTGCCGCATCCGGAAGCGTTCGTCACCAACGAACAGGACATCACCCCGATCCCGATGCCGGGCACCGATGGCGCCTGGGTCACCACCCGCTTCGTCGACATGGCCGACATGCGCCACGACATGCACGTCAACATCGTGACCTTCCAGCCGGGCGGCGTGATTCCGTTCGCCGAAACCCACGTCATGGAACACGGCCTGTACGTGCTGGAAGGCAAGGCGGTGTATCGCCTGAACCAGGACTGGGTCGAAGTGGAAGCCGGCGATTTCATGTGGCTGCGCGCCTTCTGCCCACAGGCCTGCTACTCCGGTGGCCCAGGCCCGTTCCGCTACCTGCTGTACAAGGATGTGAACCGCAACGTGCACCTGACGCTGAATCCGAAGCGTTGATGCCGACTGCGCCAGCAGCCTGAATGAAAAGCCCGCCTGTCGAAGGCGGGCTTTTTGTTTCCTGATGGTGGTTGCTTGTCTGGTAGAGGAAGACCAGAGTAACGACCAAATCTGAGGGCTTATCTATGCAAAACATTCTTGCCGACGTCGCGGTCAGCGTTTCTGAACTGAAGAAGAACCCTTCCGGGGTTCTGGCGGGCGCAGAAGGAATGCCGGTTGCGGTACTCGATCACAACCGGGTGATGGGCTATATGGTTCCCGCAGAATTGTACGAGGCCATTATGGAGCGTCTGGAAGACATGGAACTGGTCGAAACTGCAAAGTCTCGTGCCAATGAGGTATCCATCCCGGTGGGGCTGGATGACCTGTAAGCTCGCGATATCAGCGGGCAAGCGCTGACCGCAGCTTTATTGCTGATCCAGCACCTTCGCCAGCACCGCCCCCAGCTCCTTCACCATCGGTTCCGCCGTCCCCCGGTGCACCACCACGATCTCGTAGCTGTCCACCACCGGCAATCCATCCCCCTCCCCCAACACCCGATGCTCCCCGGTCACCGCCCGCGGCGGCAGCAGGCTGATGCCCATGCCATCGGCCACCGCCGCCTGGATCCCGCTCAGGCTGGAACTGGTGAACGCGATCCGCCAGCGTCGCCCCAGCGCCTCTACAGCATTGATGATCTCGTCGCGGTACAACCCACGGGGTGGAAAGGTCACGAGCGGGATCGGGTCCTGCTCCAGCGCCGGATGCTTCGCACTGTCGATCCAGGCCAGTTCCTCCGACCAGTTGGCCACCCCTTCCCGGCCGTTGCGCCGCTGCTTGAGCAGGACCAGGTCCAGCTCGCCGTTGTCGTAGCTCTGGGCGATATCGCGGCACAGGCCGCTGGTGACCTCCAGCTTGACCTGCGGGTGCTTGCGGTTGAACGCCGACAGCGCATTGGTGGTGCGACCACCGACGAAATCCTCCGGCACCCCCAGGCGCACGGTCATCCCCACCGTCGCCCCGGCCAGCGCTTCGAGCATCTGGTCGTTCAGCGCCAGCATGTGGCGGGCGTAGCCCAGCAGGGTCTGCCCGGCGTCGGTAGGCAGCACCTCGCGGTTGCCGCGCTCCAGCAGGCGATGACCGACCATGTCCTCCAGGCGGCGAACCTTCTGGCTGATGGTGGATTGGGTGGAATGCAGGCGGGAGGCGGCAGTGGTGAAGCTGCCGCAATCGGCGACCACGACGATGGCACGGAGCAGGTCGAGGTCGAACAGGGTTCTAGTGGGTTTCGGAATGGAAGTCATGGGCGGATTTGCGAATCGAATGCGGTACCGCGCTTGTAGCACGGCGATCCACCCAACGACAACAGCGCCTCAGGCCGGGACCTGGCCCGAGAGAAACACCTGCCGGTCGATATCCCGCCGCCGCATCATCGTCGCATTCGGCCGCCCGCCCAGCTGGTTCCACTTCGGAAACTCCGTGGCGGCCCGCTCGAAGTCACCGTTGTTGACATGACGCAGCAGCATCGAGCTACGGAAGCGCGCAAAGCCGAAGTCGAACACCAGCATGACCAGGGCATCCCACTGCCCCGGGTTCACCTGGACCTTGAGCAGGCCGGCCAGCAGCGGTTCGATACGATCGATTTCCTGTTCGAGCTTGGCCTGCGCCTCTTCCTCGGTAATCTCCATGCCATCATGCACATCGCCGTAATGCTGGTAACCGATGAACCAGGTGCCCTGGGGATCCTGGTGGGCCTTGAGGGTCAGTCCGGTACGGCGTTTGATCAGGTCCAGCGAAGACGGGGACAAGCGCATGATCCAGCTCCTTGCATGAAAAAGAGGAACAACGGTGACTCAGGCTAACCCAGACACCATGACGCGCGATAGCACAATGCCCCTGCTCAGAAGCGGATCTTCATCCCGACGTAGCCGGTGCGGCCAGGGGCGGGTTCGTAGTAACGGCCGCCGTTGTCGTTGATGCGCAGGTTGTCGTAGTAGCGACGGTCCGTCAGGTTATCCAGCCCCACGTAGGGCTCCACGTTCTCGGCCCAGCCCTTGAGCTGCATCCCCAGGCGCAGGTTGACCAGCGCGTAGCCGCCGACCCGCGCGGTATTGCCACTGTCGGCGTACTGGCGGTCGAATACCGAGGTGTTGAGCCGTGCGTACCAGTTGTCGCGGCTGTAGCTCAGCTCGCCGAACAGGCTCTGTACCGGGATTCCGGGCAGGCGATTACCGTCGGCATTGTCGAAGCTGCGGTAGCTGTAGTCGTTGAGGCTGTAGGCCGTGGTCAGTTGCCAATGTTCGTCGGGCTGCCAGCGAGCGCTGAGTTCCAGCCCGTCGCGGCGGGTGGAGCCGGCATTGCGGTAGAAGGTCCGGCCATCGACATAAGGCACCAGCTCGTCGCGGGTGTCGATGCGATAAACAACGGCTTCGTAACGCCAGTGGGCCGTCTCGCCCTTGAAGCCGATTTCCTGGTTGAGCGCTTCCGCCGGCTCCAGGCTGCTGT
Organism: Pseudomonas sp. Con_6; assembly: GCF_059379395.1. Taxonomy (NCBI): domain Bacteria; kingdom Pseudomonadati; phylum Pseudomonadota; class Gammaproteobacteria; order Pseudomonadales; family Pseudomonadaceae; genus Pseudomonas; species Pseudomonas sp. Con_6. The sequence continues at coordinate 4,739,440 of NZ_CM182011.1, forward strand.
TGAAACCACCACCATTAGGGTTGGCCAGCTCGCTGACCGTGGGAGTCTCGAAGGAGGTCGCGACGCGGGCGTAGACGGTGTGGTACGGGTCCAGGCGATAGCTGAGGCCGACGCTGTAGTTGAGGTCGCGCAGGTTGCGTTTGCCGGAGTCGTCGCCGTCACGCAGGAAATGATCGTCGACACTCAGGCGCACCGTGTCGTGGCGCAGGCCGAGGCTGAGCAGCCAGTTCTCGGTCAGCTCGGTCTGGTTTTCGATGAACAGACCCAGGCTGCGGGCTTCCTCGCGCTGGCGGGACGTCAATGCACCCTTCTCGCCACCGATGACGTTGTTGTTGCGATCACGGTCGTCGCGCAGGGATTCGAGGTCGCCGCCGAAGGTGAGCTTGTGCTTGAGGCCGAACCAGTCGGCGACATGGGTGTAGTTGGCACCGACGCCGCCGAACAGGCGCTCGTAGCTGGTCTGGCCGTTGGCGGCCAGGGGCAGGCGGTTTTCGAAATCCCGTTGCCCGACATAGCTGCGGATCTGGTAGGTGTCTTCGCCCTGCGGCTGGCCATCCCACACCAGCGACAGGCGTTGCTGGGTGATGCGCTCATCCGAGTCGAACGACAGGCTTTGCGGCCGTGCCTGATCGCGATCGGCACGTGCCTGGCCAAGGGTCAATCCGCCCGGGTCTTCCGAGCGGTTGTCCAGCGCATGCATCGTCAGCGCCAGGCGCCCCGTCTCGCCCCACCAGCGCACCTTGCCGGTAAGGTTGTTGGCCTCACTGGTGGCGTGCTGGCGATAGCCCTCCGACTGGGTCGAACTCAGCGCCAGCAGCGCGCCGACATTGCCTTGCGTGCCACTGGCTTCGACGCTCTGCCGGCGAAAGCCGTAGCTGCCGAAGCTGACATCGCCGCCGACGCTCGGCTGCTCGCTCGGCTCCCGGGTATTGATCGCCAATACGCCACCCGCGCCGTTGCCATAGAGCACGGCCGCCGGACCGCGCAGCACTTCGATGCGCTCCACCAGGCCGAGGTCGAAGCCGTCCAGTTCGGTCTGGCCGTCGGGCATGGTCAGTGGCACGCCGTCCACCAGCACGCGAATACCGCGCACACCGAAGCTGGAACGCGAACCGAAGCCGCGAATCGCCGGGCGCAGGCCCTGGGCGGCGTTGTAGCGGCTCTGCACCACCACGCCCGGCACGCTGGATAGCAGGTTGCCGAGGGTCAGCGCCTGTTCGCCTCGGCTGTCGGCGGCGTCGACGACACTGGCGGACAGTGCGGCTTGGGCCCACTCATCACCGGTACGGGTGGCACTGACCACCACCGGCTCGACTTCGACGGGGCTGTCGGCCAGGGCGCCGGTGGAGGTCAGCAGCAATGCGCCGAGGGCTGCGCGGCGCTGTGCGGCGCGTTGCCGTTGGTTGTTTTTCATCAGGGGTGTTCCATCAGGTCCCGGGGGATTGGTCGGACCATACGCAAGAGGTGGGCACAAGGCTAGTAAGCGGGAGTAAGAAGCACGGGGTACTTAGGTGGGTCACTCTTTAGTAGGAACTCGGGGACCGCAAGGCGGCCCCGACAGTACCGACTCAATAGAAATACGCCACCCTGAATTGCAGCGAATTGTCGATCTTCACCCCCTCGCGCACCGAGGTGTCATGCATCACCTGCCCCAGCACCTGCAACTGCTTGCTGACCATGGTCGCCACGGTGAAACCGACGGTGCCGTTGTCGTGGCTGGTCGCCAGGGTCACGCCATCGAGGGTCTCGCGGGCACCCCAGTTGTGGCGATAGCTGATCGCCGCATAGGTCTCGGGGGTGAAGTTGTAGCGCAAGTGGTTGTGCAACTGGAACAGCGTGTCCTTCTTGGCATCAGTAGAGCGCTGCTTTTCATAGAACTCAGCCTCGGCGATCACATCCCAGGTGATCTTGTCGGTCAGGCCCTTGATGTAGCCGGCCTGAAGGTCCACCGCCCAGCGGTTGTTGCTGAGGGCGAAGCCTTCGTTCTTGTCGCTGCCGGTGGGTGCGGTGAAGAACACCGACCAGCCCAGGTGTTCGTTGCGCTCAAGGTCGGCGATGGTCCACAGGGTGCCGCCGAAGGTGATGTCGCCCAGCCCGGAATTCTTCGTGTGCGTGGCACCGATGTCCTGCTGGCCGAAGGGAATGACGATCTGCGGGTCCCAGGTGTACCCGGTGCCGAAGAAATCGGTGAAGTGAATCAGGCGCAGCACGCCGACGGTCATGTCCAGATCGAGATCATCGGCGACCTTCTTGCCGCCCGAGTAGACCTTGTCGCCCCGCGGGTTCTGTTGATAGAGCACGACCACGTCGGTGCCCTTGGGCAGCGCGGTGTAGTCGCCGGGATCAGGCTTGACGTCGGCCAGGGCTGCGAGGGAAACACCGAACAGGGCCAGGCCGGTGGCGAGGGTCGAAGGACGGATGATCTTCATGAGTGAGCTCTCGTTGTTGTTTTTGTTGGCATGCAGAGCCCCGGACGACCCCATTTTCAGGGGTCGCCTGGGTGATTTCGGACAAGTCGGTCTTAGTTGGCGGTGCTGGTCTTCAGTTCGGCCTGAAGGTCATGGGTGCGCTTGACCAGGTACTGGCGGATCAACTCCATGTCCTCGGGCTTGAGGATGTCGGAGAAGTTCGGCATACCGCGGTAGATCAGCGCGCCGCTGACGAAGGCCGGGAAGGCTTCGTGCTTTTCCTTGGTCAGGTAGCGCAGGTCCGGCACCACGCCGCCAGCCACCGCATTCAGGCCATGGCAGCCGGCGCAGAGGCCGTTGAACATGTTTCTCGCCTGCTTCAGTTGATCCGTGCTCGCTGTCAGCGGCAGGTCGACATTGGGGAATACCGGCGCCTGGCGCGGCGGCGGCAATTCACCCTTGGCGCCGAGCTTGAAGGCGATGATCCGCGACTCTGACTGGACCTTGGCCTTGTTGGTCAGAGAGCCCGTGAGCAATGGAAGAATCCCACCCCAGCCTACGGAAAACGCCACGTACTGGTCGTTACCCACGGTGTAGGTGATCGGCCCGGCCATCACGCCGGAGTTGGCGCGGTGCTCCCAGAGTTTCTCGCCCTTGTCGGCGCTGTAGGCCACCACACGGCCATCCGCAGTCCCCTGGAACACCAGGTTGCCCGCAGTGGCCAGGGTCCCGCCGTTGCCAGCGCTGGCATATTCCTGCTTCCAGGCCGGAGCCTGCTTGACCGGGTCCCAGGCGATCAGCTCACCCGTCCAGGCATCGCGGATCTGCTTGAAGGCCTTCGGATCTTCCGGCAGATCCGGTACGTCCAGGCCGAAGTTGAGGACCGATTTGTTGGGGAAGAACATCGGCTCTTTCGCAGCCTTCAGCTCGGCCAGGGTGTGCTGGGCAGGGATGTACACGTAACCCGTGTTCGGGCTGTAGGACATCGGGTGCCAGTTATGGCCACCGAGGAAGCTCGGCTGTACGACCTTGGGCTCCTTGGAGTAGTCCGCAGCACCGGTCAGCACCGGACGGCCAGTCTTCAGGTCGATCTCGCTGGCCCAGTTAACCGGCACGTAGTTCTTCGCTGACAGCAGCTTGCCGTTGGTGCGGTCGAGCACGTAGAAGAAGCCGTTCTTCGGCGCCTGCATCAGCACCTTGCGCACCTGGCCGTCGACCTTGATGTCGGCGAGGATGATGTGCTGGGTCGCGGTGTAGTCCCAGCGGTCCTGCGGCGTGACCTGGTAGTGCCAGACGTACTCGCCGGTGTCCGGGCGCAGGGCCAGGATCGACGAGACGAACAGGTTGTCACCCTTGCCCTGGCTGCGGAACTGGTAGTTCCACGGCGAACCGTTGCCGGTGCCGATGTACAGCAGGTCCAGGTCCGAGTCGTAGGCCATGGAGTCCCAGGCCGTGCCGCCACCGCCCCACTTCACCCAGCCGTCGCCGGTCCAGGTCTTCAGGGCCATGGCCATCGCCGGGTTTTCCGGCGGCAGCTTCGGGTCGCCCGGCACGGTGTAGAAGCGCCAGGCCTGCTTGCCGGTTTCGGCATCGTAGGCGGTGACATAGCCACGCACGCCGAACTCGGCGCCGCCGTTGCCGATCAGCACCTTGCCCTTGACGATGCGTGGCGCGCCGGTGATGGAGTAGCTCTTCTTGCGGTCGATGACCGTGTCCACCGACCAGACTTCCTTGCCGGTGGCCGCGTCGAGGGCGATCAGGCGCCCGTCGAAGCTGCCGACGTAGACCTTGCCCTCCCACACCGCGACACCGCGGTTGACCGGGCCGCAGCAACCCTGGCTGAGGTTTTCCGGCGGAACATGGGGATCGTACTTCCACAGCATCTCGCCGGTCGCCGCGTTCATCGCGTAGACGATGCTGAACGCGCCGGTGGTGTACATCACCCCGTCGACCACGATGGGCGTGGCTTCGGTGCCGCTGTCGATGTCCAGCCGGGTGGTCCAGGCCATGCCGAGCTGGCTGACGTTCTTGTCGTTCACGGCGTCCAGCGGGCTGTAGCGCTGTTCGTCGTAGGTACGACCGTGGCTCATCCAGTTGCCGGGTTCGAGGTTGGCGTTGGTCAGGCGTTTCGCATCGACCTGGGCAGGGTGGCTGCCGTCTGCCGCCGCAGCAGGCAGGGATGACAGCAACAACGGGAGACCCGCCAGCAGAAAGAGGGTTTTCATGTGTTTCGGACTCCAGCGACACATTATTGTTGTTATGCGCCCACGGCACAGGCTGAGGCCGTGGGTCTCGCACTAGGCTTTGTAGGGGTATTAGAAAATCTGCCGCAGGACTGCGCTTGACTGTGACCGCCAACGCAGTTGGCATTTTTCGCCAAGGCTCACACCTGGAAGGCGTGAGCCCGGTAATCGCGGGGGGAAACCTCGAACTGGCGCTTGAACGCCCGGCTGAAATGGGCGACATCGACAAAGCCCCACTTGAAGGCGATCTGGGTGATCGACTGGCTGCGCAGGGTGTGGCTGCACAGGTCGTGGGCCACTTTGGTCAGGCGAGTGCGCAGGATGTAACGCGAGACGCTTTCGCCCTGCTCCTCGAACAGCCGGTAAAGACTGCGCACCGAGGTGTGCAACTGGTCCGCCAGGTACGCCGGCCCCAGATCGATATCCTGCAGGGATTCCTCGATCAGCCGCAGCGCGGTGGCGAACAGGTTGTTGCTTTCCAGCAGATGCCCCTCCCCCTGCGTTTGCCCGGACATCGCCGGCAGCACCAGGGACACCAGCGCGCTCTGGATCGCCTGGCCGTCGTCACCATTGGCCGCGCCGTCGCCGAGCATGCCGATGGATTGCACCAGCGAGCGCACCATGCGGCTGGACACGTTGTTGCGTGACAGCTTGCCGAACAGGTTATCGCCCTTGAACTGGCGGGTGACGATGTCTCGCGAGAGGTGCACGGACACGTTTTCCACCAGGCCCAGGGGCTCGATCTCGAACAGTCGCGCCGAGTCCACCAAAGCTATGTCTTCAGGACCCAGCTCCACCTCCATACCGGCCTGGCGAATACGCTGGCGGCCGCTGCGCTGGTAGATGAGGAAGCAATGGCTGTCGTCGCTGTCGACGCCGATCAGTTCGCGGCTGATCAACCGCGCGTTGGTGCGAATATGGGCGGTGTCCAGGGCACCGATGGTCTGGCTGTGGATCTCGCCGATGAAGTGACGGGTCAGGCTGGAAGGCAGGGTGCTGAAATTGCCGCAGATGCTGCGCAAGGACTGGCACCAGCGTTCGAATCCGACCTGCTCGTTCGCTGACAGGAACATGGCGCCTCCGGGATTATTGTTTTAATTAACATATTATCTAATTTCGGGGAGAGCAAGCCGTTTAACGATACATAAAAATCGTCAAGTGTGAAATTAAAGTATCGGAAACCCCATTGCGGAGTGACGAGAAGCTGCGGGTCTATGTGGGAGTTCACCCAGCCCTGCGGGGCTGGGCGGACTCCCACAGGAATGCTGTGGTCAGCGGATATAGCTACCGCCATTGACGTCCAGCGTCGCACCGTTCAGGGAAACCTGGGACGGACGCAGGGCAAAGGCCACCAACTCGGCGATTTCCGCCGGGCTGGCCATACGCCCGACCGGAATATCGGCAACCGCCGCCGCCTCGCCGTGCTGGGCAACGAACTGCTCGGCCATGTCCGTGCGCACCCAGCCCGGGGCGATGGCGACCGACACGATGCCCTCCCCGGCAACGCTGCGCGCCAAGGACTTGCTCAGGTTGATCAGGGCCGCCTTGCTGGTGCCGTAGGGCAAGGCGTCTGCGGCATAGCCGCGCTGGGCCGCGCGACTGGCCATGGTGATGATGCGACCACCACCCTGGCTGCGGAAATGCAGGACCGCCTCGCGACTCAGGTCGGCGGCGGCGAAGAAGTTGACCTGGAACTCGCGGCGCCAGGCTGCACGCCATTCAGCGGCCGGCGCCTCCAGGGGGATCTCGGTGCGAATGCCGGCATTGTTGATCAACCCATGGATCCGTCCGCCCGACAGCGTCAAGGCGGCCTGCCACAGACGCTCCGGCCCGGCCTCGTCCGCCAGGTCGCCCTGCACGACCCACCCTGCTCCACCGACGCGATCGAGCAGGCGCTGTGCGCCCTGCTCATCCCGGCTGTAATGGATCAGCACCCGTGCGCCCTCGGCGACCAGTTGCTCGACGATCGCGGCACCGATACCACCGGAGGCGCCGGTTACCAGGACTGTCTGCCCATCGAGGGGACGCTTGGAATCAGCCATCTGTACTCACCTTTCTTTCCTGGAAATAGAGAAATGCCGCGTGCCGGATCCAGCACGCGGCATTGCGCAATGCAGCCTTACTTCACTTCGGCGTTGGCTTCGGTCGAGGCCTTGTCGACGAGTTTCTGGATCTCGCCCGTCTCGCGGCGCTGGCTCAGGTAGATATTGAGCACCTGGAGATCGGCGGGCGAAATGTCGCGGCGCACGCCGAACGATACCCCCTGCTTGGCCAGGGCCGGCTTGGGCAGGATCTCCCGGGTCCAGCCCGGGTTGGCCAGGGCGAACAGGTGGTTGGTGTCGCTGGCATCCACCAGCACGTCGGCGCGCTTGGACATCACCGCCAGGCGGGCTTCATCCATGCCTGGCAGGCGCATGATCCTGCCCTTGCTGATCACGGAGGAAATCGCCTTGTCCTGGGCGGTCCCCGACATCACCGCAAAGGTGAGCTCGGGCTTGTCCAGCGCAGAGATATCATCCTTGACGTCGGCCAGCTTGGGGTTGTCCTTGTTCACCAGGAGGGAGACCTGGTAGTCGGTCGCCGGCACGCTGAAGGCCACCGCCAGTGCCCGCTCGGGCGTCTGGTTGAGGGCCATGGCCAGGTCCCATTTGCTGCTTTGCAGCCCGGCCACCAGGTTGTCCCAGTTGGTGTCGACGAACTCCACCTTGACCTTCAGCACGCGCTCGCCGAAGTCCCGGCACAGGTCGACGAAATAGCCGCTGTAGGCACTGGTCTTGGCATCACGCATCACATAAGGCGCCGCGACGGCGGCACCGCAGCGCAGTACCCCGGCGCTCTGCACGTCCTTCCATAACGAGGTGTCGGCTGCCTGCGCAACGGACTGCCCAAGCAGGCCGGCAGAAAGACCGGCACAGACGACGAAAGCCTTCAGGGCTGAAGAGATTGAACGAACCATAGTGGACCTCACTGATATTGATTGTTTTTGGCAGGAAGGTACGGCGCATAGATGCATGCTATTTTGTGTGCATGACTGCACTCAAAATAAAAACTAAGATACGGCCTGTCAACAGGGTTTATTTGGCATTCCGATCGGCAGATATACGAAAGAAAAACAGCATATAAGCGCAAGAAGAAATGGATTTAACTCACCAAAGTTTTCCCATCACACTGGTCGGATCAGTGGGCCGGGCGCGGAATCACCTCCCACAACCATGACCTTCCCGGCCTTGCGAGCCCTGCTTGCCTGCGCCAACGGATCAGAACGCTCCAATAACAATCAACGAGTCTATCCATGTCCAATTCTTCACTCGCACCCGGGCTCAAGCAGCGCCACGTCACCATGTTGTCGATCGCCGGCGTGATCGGCGCCGGCCTGTTCGTCTTCTCCGGGCATGCCATCGCCAAGGCCGGCCCCGCCGTACTCCTGGCCTATGTCTTCACCGGTGCGCTGGTCGTGCTGGTGATGCGCATGCTGGGTGAGATGGCGGTGGCCTCGCCGGACACCGGGTCGTTTTCCACCTACGCCGACCGAGCCATCGGTCCCTGGGCCGGCTTCAGCATCGGCTGGCTGTACTGGTGGTTCTGGGTCCTGGCGATTCCCCTGGAAGCCATCGCCGCCGCAAACATCATCAACGCCTGGGTGCCGGCCGTGGACACCTGGGTCATCGCTTCGTCCCTGATCCTGCTGCTGACCTGCTCGAACTTCTTCAGCGTCGCCCGCTACGGTGAGTTCGAGTTCTGGTTCGGGCTGTTGAAGATCATCGCCATCATTGCCTTCATCGCACTCGCCACCGCCGCGCTCATGGGCCTGCTGCCCGAACGCGAAGTCAGCGGCCTGGGCCGGCTGCTCGCCGAGCATGGCGGCTTTGCGCCGAACGGTGCGGGGGCGATCGTCGGGGCGATGCTCACCACCATGTTCAGTTTCATCGGCGCCGAGGTGGTCACCATCGCCGCGGCCGAATCGAAGAATCCGGCCCGGCAGATCACCCGTGCGACCAACTCGGTGGTGTGGCGCATCTGCGTGTTCTACCTGCTGTCCATCGTGTTGATCCTGTCCATCGTGCCGTGGGACGACCCTCGCCTGCCGCAGGTCGGCTCCTTCCAGCGCGCGCTGGAGCTGATGCAGATCCCCAATGCCAAGCTGATCATCGATGTCGTGGTCCTGCTGGCGGTTGCCAGCTGCATGAACTCGCAGGTCTACACCGGTTCGCGGATGCTCTTTTCCCTGGCCCGTCGCGGCGACGCCCCGCGCTTCCTGCAGCGCGTCAACCGGGCCAAGGTGCCCTTTGCCGCCGTGGCCTGCACCACCGTGCTGGGTGTGGTGGCGACTTTCATCAACTATTTCGCCCCCGAGAACGTGTTCAAGTTCCTGCTCTCGACCTCGGGCGCGGTGGCGTTGCTGGTCTACCTGGTGATCGCGGTTTCCCAGCTCTGCCTGCGCAAGAAGATGCTGGCCGCCGGCGCCACCCTGGAGTTCCGCATGTGGCTGTTCCCGTGGCTGACCTGGATGGTGATCCTGTTCATCGGCGGGGCACTGGTGAGCATGTTCTTCATCCCGGCCTACCGCTCGGAAATCATCGCCACCGGGCTGCTGGCAACCCTGATCATCTGCCTGGGACTGCTGAATTCGCGCAAGGCGCCGCACCCTGCGCTGCACCCGTCCAAGGCGCTGCCGGAATGACCGGCAGGATGCACCTGTACCCGCAACACCTACCGGAGAGTCAAACGTGGTTGAGTATGTAGTGTCCCTCGATAAGCTCGGCGTCCATGATGTGGAGCATGTGGGGGGCAAGAACGCATCCCTGGGCGAGATGATCAGTAACCTCGCGGGCGCCGGCGTATCGGTCCCCGGCGGCTTTGCCACTACGGCTCAGGCGTACCGTGACTTCCTCGAACAGAGCGGCCTGAACGACAAGATCCACGCGGCCCTCGACGCCCTGGACGTGGACGACGTCAACGCCCTGGCCAAGACCGGCGCGCAGATCCGCCAGTGGGTCATGGAAGCCGAATTCCCGGCTCGCCTGGACGCCGAAATCCGCACCGCCTTCGCCGAAATGGCCAACGGCAACGACAACATGGCCGTGGCCGTGCGTTCCTCCGCCACCGCCGAAGACCTGCCGGACGCGTCCTTCGCCGGCCAGCAGGAAACCTTCCTCAATATCCGCGGCGTGGACAACGTGATCCGCGCTGCCAAGGAAGTCTTCGCCTCCCTCTTCAACGACCGCGCCATTTCCTACCGCGTGCACCAGGGCTTCGACCACAAGCTGGTGGCCCTGTCCGCCGGCGTGCAGCGCATGGTGCGTTCGGAAACCGGAACGGCGGGCGTGATGTTCACCCTCGATACCGAATCCGGCTTCCGCGACGTGGTCTTCATCACCGGTGCCTACGGCCTGGGTGAAACCGTCGTACAAGGCGCCGTGAACCCGGACGAGTTCTACGTCCACAAGAACACCCTCGAAGCCGGCCGCCCGGCCATCCTGCGCCGCAACCTGGGCAGCAAGGCGATCAAGATGGTCTACGGCGACGAAGCCAAGGCCGGTCGTTCGGTCAAGACCGTCGATGTCGACCGCGCCGACCGCGCACGCTTCTGCCTGTCCGACGCCGAAGTCAGCGAGCTGGCCAAGCAGGCGATGATCATCGAGAAGCACTACCAGCGTCCGATGGACATCGAGTGGGCAAAAGACGGCGACGACGGCCAGCTGTATATCGTCCAGGCCCGTCCCGAGACCGTGAAGAGCCGTTCCAGCGCCAACGTGATGGAACGCTACCTGCTGAAAGAGAAGGGCACCGTCCTCGTCGAAGGCCGCGCCATCGGCCAGCGCATCGGCGCCGGCAAGGTCCGCGTGATCCACGACGTTTCGGAAATGGACAAGGTCCAGCCAGGCGACGTGCTGGTCTCCGACATGACCGACCCGGACTGGGAACCGGTGATGAAGCGTGCCAGCGCCATCGTCACCAACCGCGGCGGCCGTACCTGCCACGCGGCGATCATCGCCCGTGAGCTGGGTATTCCGGCAGTCGTGGGTTGCGGCAACGCCACCCAGGTCCTGAAAGACGGCCAGGGCGTCACCGTGTCCTGCGCCGAAGGCGACACCGGCTTCATCTTCGAAGGCGAACTGGGCTTCGACGTGCGTCAGAACTCGGTCGACGCCATGCCCGACCTGCCATTCAAGATCATGATGAACGTCGGCAACCCGGACCGCGCCTTCGACTTCGCCCAGCTGCCGAACGCCGGCGTGGGCCTGGCCCGCCTGGAATTCATCATCAACCGCATGATCGGCGTGCACCCGAAGGCACTGCTGAACTACGCGGGCCTGCCGCAAGACCTGAAGGACAGCGTCGACAAGCGTATCGCCGGCTACAACGATCCGGTCGACTTCTATGTCGAGAAGCTGGTCGAGGGCATCAGCACCCTGGCCGCGGCCTTCTGGCCGAAAAAGGTCATCGTGCGTCTGTCGGACTTCAAGTCCAACGAATACGCCAACCTGATCGGCGGCAAGCTGTACGAGCCGGAAGAAGAGAACCCGATGCTGGGCTTCCGCGGTGCGTCGCGCTACATCAGCGAGTCGTTCCGTGACTGCTTCGAGCTGGAATGCCGCGCGCTGAAGCGTGTGCGCAACGAGATGGGCCTGACCAACGTCGAGATCATGGTGCCGTTCGTGCGTACCCTGGGCGAAGCCAGCCAGGTGGTCGACCTGCTGGCCGAGAACGGCCTGGGCCGTGGCGTCAACGGTCTGCGCGTGATCATGATGTGCGAACTGCCGTCCAACGCCATCCTGGCGGACGAGTTCCTGGAGTACTTCGACGGCTTCTCCATCGGCTCCAACGACCTGACCCAGCTGACCCTGGGCTTGGACCGCGACTCGGGGATCATCGCGCACTTGTTCGACGAGCGTAATCCTGCGGTGAAGAAGCTGCTGGCCAACGCCATCCAGGCGTGCAACAAGGCGGGCAAGTACATTGGTATCTGCGGCCAGGGTCCTTCGGACCATCCGGACCTGGCCAGGTGGCTGATGGAGCAAGGGATCGACAGTGTGTCGCTGAATCCGGACTCGGTGATCGAGACCTGGTTGTTCCTGGCTGAAGGACTCTAATCGAAAGAGCGTCGCAATTTGCCTGCGAAGGACCGCACAGCGGTCCTTCGCAGTGGTTCGTCACACGACAAGCCTCCTAAGTCCGGAACCGCCGCACCAACAGATCCAGCTCCCCCGACAGCACCGCCAGGCTCCGCGAATCCTCCTGCGCCGACGCCGCCAACCCCGCCACCAACTGCGCATCCCCATGAATCTGCCCGATATGCCGATGAATCTCCTCGGCCACCTGGTGCTGCTCTTCCGCAGCCGTGGCGATCTGCGTATTCATGTCGCGGATTACGTCGACCGACTCACGGATCTGCCCGAAACGCTCGCTCGCCTTGCCGATACGCCCCACCGACTCGCTGGAAACCTCAAGGCTGGCATGCATCTGCCCGGCCACCTGTGCCGTGCGGCTGGCCAGGTTGCCCAGCAAACCGTCGATTTCCGCCGTGGAATCGGCCGTGCGCTTGGCCAGCGCCCGCACTTCATCGGCCACCACCGCAAACCCGCGCCCCTGCTCACCCGCCCTCGCCGCCTCGATCGCCGCATTCAACGCCAGCAGATTGGTCTGCTCGGCAATCGAGCGGATGGTGCCGAGGATGGACTGGATGTCGTTGCTGTCGCGCTCCAGTTGCTGGATCGCCTGCGCCGACTGCTCGATCTCCTGGCTCAGGCGCAGGACGCTGTGCACCGCGGCATCGATCTCCTCCTGGCCCTCCCGTGCCTGTTGCTGGCCACTGTCCGCCGACTGCGCCGCCTGGCTGCAGGAGCGCGCTACCTCGTTGGCGGTGGCGACCATCTCGTGGAACGCGGTGGAGACCATGTCCACCGCTTCCCGCTGGCGGTTGGCGGCATCGGCCATGTCACCGGAAACCCGGGTACTGCTGGCCGAGGTGGTGAGGATTCGCCCGGCAGCACCAGCGATGCCCTGGATCAGGCTGCGGATCGCCTCAAGGAACTGGTTGAACCAGCTCGCCAGCTGCGCGGTTTCGTCACGGCCGCGGATACTCAGGCTGCGGGTCAGGTCGCCCTGCCCCTGGGCGATGTCTTCCAGGCCGCTGGAAACGCTGTTGATGGGCCGCACGATCAGCGTCGCAAAGGCAGCGCCTGCCACCGCGAAAATACCCGCGAGAACCAGCGCGATACCAACGATCAGCCAGGTCAGGCGGGTCGTCGCCTGCATCACCTCGTCTTGCGCAACCAGCCCGATGAAGGTCCAGCCCAGCCGCGGGTCGGGCTGCACGTTGGCCATGAACGGCTTGCCGTCGAGCATCACCTCGACCAGCCCCTCCCCGGCACTGGCCAGCTCGGCATAGCCCTGGCCGAACCCCTGCAACGGCTTGAAGTTATGCTCGGGATTGCGAGGGTCGACCATCACGTTGCCGCTTTTCTCCACCAACATCAGGTACCCGCTTTCGCCCAGGGTGATCTGCTTGATGATGCTGGTCAGCCCCTTGAGCGAGACGTCGATATTGATGACCCCGCCCATGCTGCCCAACTGGTTGCTGACCGTACGCACGGTGCTGACCAGCACGGCGTCGTCACCTGCCCAGTAATAAGGCGCCGTGCGCACCGTCTTGCCGGGATTGGCCATGGCCAGCTGGTACCAGGGGCGCTGGCGCGGATCGTAGTTGGACAGCACCTGCCCGGGTGGCCAGCTCACATGCCCGCCATCAGCGACACCATAGGACACGTAGGCATAGTCGGGATGGGAGCGGCCCAGGCGGTCGACCATGTCCATCACACGCTGGTCCTGCTCGCCCAGGGGGACACTTTCGGTATGGGCCGCCTGGTACTTGTTGAGGTTGGTCCCGGTCGTCGTCACCTCGGGCTGCAAGGCCAGCCCTTCGACGTTTTGCGTGATGCCCTGGAAAAACAGGTTCATCGCATTGCCGACCTGCTGGATCTCCCGGCTGCTGCTGTCAAGGAAGTGCTCCCTGGCCTCGTCCCGCAAGCTGAGGATGACCAGGACGCTGACCAGGGCGATGGGTAAGCCTGCAATCACAGCAAAGGCACACGTGAGTTTATGCTTGATATTCATCGATGCTCTCTGGGTTCTTGTTGTGGCCGGCAGAAAAGAAAAAGGCCGCCAGTGTGTGAGCGGCCAGGTCTGGAGCCGGAGCTTTCGACAAAGAGGAGGAGCCCGCCGCCCGAGGCGACAGCGGGCCGGGGTGAATCGATCAGCCCAGTACCGAGCCGATCACTTCATCGAGGATGGCGATGCCCGCCTCGACCTGCGCCGCCGAGACCACGCATGGCGGCACCACGTGGATGCGGTTCTCGGCGATGAAAGGCAGCAGGCCGCGTTCCATCAGCTTCGCCTTGATCTGCTGCATCTTGTCCGCAGCCAGCGGTGCGCGGGTGACCTGGTCGCTGACCAGCTCCAGTGCCCAGAACACGCCAGCACCGCGGACTTCGCCGATCGCCGGATGGCGCTGCTGCAACTCGCGCAGGCGCGGGCCGATCTGGGTGTTGCCGATATCCAGGGCGTTCTCGACCACGCCTTCCTTGCGCATCGCGTCGATGGCCGCGACGATCGACGCCATCGCCAGCGGATGCCCGGAATAGGTCAGGCCGCCGGGGAAGTAGCGGGTGTCGAAGTACGCGCAGATCTGCTCGGAAATGATCACGCCACCGACCGGTACATACCCGGAGTTGACGCCCTTGGCGAAGGTGATCAGGTCGGGCACCACACCGTAGTGCTCCAGGGCGAACCACTTGCCGGTACGACCGAAGCCGGACATCACTTCGTCGAGGATCAGCAGGATGCCGAACTCGGTGGCCAGCTCGCGCACGCCCTGCATGTAGGCGGCCGACGGCATCAGGATGCCGGCAGTACCCGGCAGGCTTTCCAGGAGGATGGCGGCGATGGAGGCCGAACCTTCGGCCTCGATGACGCGACGCAGGTGGCGCAGCGCGCGCTCGGTTTCCTCGGCCTCGGTCTGCGCACTGAACTCGCTGCGGTACAGGTAAGGAGTGAAGAAATGCACGTGACCACGGGCATATTCGTTCGGCACGCGACGCGGATCGCCGGTGGCGACGATCGCCGCGCCGGTGTTGCCGTGGTAGGAGCGGTAGGCCGACAGCACCTTGTCGCGACCGGTGAACAGACGGGCCATGCGGATGGCGTTTTCGTTGGCGTCAGCGCCGCCGTTGGTGAAGAAGACCTTCCTGAAGCCCGCGGGTGCCTGCTCGATGATGCGCTTGGCGGCTTCGCCACGCATCAGGTTGGCGGTGGCCGGGGCCACGGTGGCCAGGGTGGCGGCCTGTTCCTGGATGGCCGCGATCACGGCGGGATGCTGGTGCCCCAGGTTGGTGTTGACCAGTTGGCTGGAGAAGTCCAGGTAGCGCTTGCCTTCGTAGTCCCAGACCTCGCAGCCCTCCCCGCCAGCGATCACCAGGGGATTGAGCGCGCCTTGGACGGACCACGAGTGGAACACGTAGTCGCGATCAAGGCCTTTAACGTATTCGTTGCTGATTGGCATGGTGTAACGACCTCTTCGGTTGAATCGGATGAACAGGGACAAAGAAATGCCGCCAGCGTGGTGGCGGCGAGGTCTCCAGCCTGAGCCTTTGACAAAGTCGGTGAGAGTGAACCCGGCAGGTCCCGGGTTTTCCGTAGAAGCTCTACGGGTGCGGGCAACAGCGCCATCGGCGTTTCTCCGTCAGAACAGTCGACGGCGCTATTGCCCGAACAGGGTTTCCTTAGCTGTTGCTAGGGAATGCGAACTGCGCAGCCTCATGGCTGGTGCGTTTCGGCCAGCGTTGGGTGATGGCCTTCTTGCGGGTGTAGAAGCGCACGCCATCCGGGCCGTAGGCGTGCAGGTCGCCGAACAGCGAACGCTTCCAGCCGCCGAAGCTGTGGTAGCTCACCGGCACCGGCAGCGGTACGTTGACGCCGACCATGCCCACTTCGATCTCGTCGCAGAACAGGCGCGCCGACTCACCGTCACGGGTGAAGATGCAGGTGCCGTTGCCGTACTCGTGGTCGTTGATCAGTTGGATCGCCGCTTCCAGGCTGTCGACACGGACGATGCACAGCACCGGGCCGAAGATCTCTTCCTTGTAGATGCGCATTTGCGGGGAAACGCGATCGAACAGGGTGCCGCCGACGAAGAAGCCGTCTTCGTTGCCGGCGACCTTGAAGCCACGGCCATCGACCACCACCTCGGCGCCCGCCGCGACACCGTCGTCGATGTAGCCCAGGACCTTGTCACGGGCAGCGGCAGTGACCAGCGGGCCCATGTCCAGGCCGCACTGGGTGCCGGCACCGATCTTCAGGGCCTTGATCTGTGGAACCAGCTTGGCCACCAGCGCATCGGCCACCTGATCGCCGACGCACACGGCAACGGAGATGGCCATGCAGCGCTCGCCACAGGAACCGTAGGCCGCGCCCATCAGTGCGCTGACGGCGTTGTCCAGGTCGGCATCAGGCATCAGCACTGCGTGGTTCTTCGCGCCGCCCAGGGCCTGGACGCGCTTGCCGCGCCTGGTGCCTTCGGCATAGATGTATTCGGCGATCGGGGTCGAGCCGACGAAGCTCAACGCCTTCACTTCCGGCGCCTCGATCAGCGCGTCCACTGCTTCCTTGTCACCGTGCACCACGTTCAGCACGCCTTTCGGCAGGCCGGCTTCGTGCAGCAGCTCGGCGATCAGCAGGGTCGAGCTCGGGTCGCGCTCGGAGGGCTTGAGGATGAAGCAGTTGCCGCAGGCGATGGCCAGCGGGTACATCCACAGTGGGACCATGGCCGGGAAGTTGAACGGGGTGATGCCGGCGACCACGCCGATGGGCTGCAGGTCGCTCCAGGCATCGATGTTCGGGCCGACATTGCGGCTGTACTCGCCCTTGAGGATTTCCGGCGCGGCGGAGGCGAACTCGACGTTCTCGATACCACGCTTGAGCTCGCCGACGGCGTCTTCGAGGGTCTTGCCGTGCTCTTCGCTGATGAGTTGGGCGATGCGCTGCTCATTGGCTTCCAGCAACTGCTTGAAACGGAACATCACCTGGGCACGCTTGGCCGGCGGGGTGTTGCGCCAGGCCGGGAACGCCGCCTGGGCAGAGTCGATGGCCTTCTGCACGGTGGCACGGCTGGCCAGGCCGAGGGTGTGGATGGCCTGGCCGGTGGACGGGTTGAAGACCTCGGTGCTGCGAGCGGCGTCTGCGACGTACTCGCCGTGGATCAGGTGCTTGATGGTGCTCATCTTGGTTCCTCGGGGCTTGCTGGCAAGCGGGCTGTATAAAGGAAGGATCGGTCAGTCGACGCCGTGCAGGGCCTCGCCCACGGCATCGAACAGGCGATCCAGTTCCTGGGTTGTTGTGTTGAAGGTCGGACCGAACTGCAGGGTGTCGCCGCCAAAGCGCACGTAGAACCCGGCTTTCCACAAGGCCATGCCCGCCTCGAAAGGACGCACGATGGCGTCGCCATCACGCGGCGCGATCTGCAGGGCGCCAGCCAGGCCGCAATTGCGGATATCGACGACATGCTTCGCGCCTTTCAGGCCATGAAGGGCCTTCTCGAAATACGGCGCCAGTTCGGCGGATTGCTGGACCAGGTTGTCCTTCTCCAGCAGGTCCAGGGTGGCGAGCGCAGCGGCGCAGGCGACCGGGTGGGCGGAATAGGTGTAGCCATGGGCGAACTCCACGGCGTACTCGGGCGAGGCCTGGTACATGAAGGTTTCGTGGATCTTGCGGCTGGCGATCACCGCACCCATGGGGATGGCGCCGTTGGTGATCTGCTTGGCGACGTTCATCAGGTCCGGGGTCACGCCGAAATACTCGGCGCCGGTCATGCGGCCCATGCGCCCGAATGCGGTGATGACCTCGTCGAAGATCAGCAGGATGTCGTGCTGGTCGCAGATCTCGCGCAGCCGCTGCAAATAGCCTTGGGGAGGCACAAGGACACCGGCCGAGCCAGACATCGGCTCGACGATGACCGCAGCGATGTTCGAGGCGTCGTGCAACTCGATCAGCTTCAACAATTCGTTGGCCAGCGCCACGCCGCCGGTTTCAGCCGCGCCCTTGGTGAAGGCCAGCTCTGGCTGCAGGGTATGAGGCAAGTGATCGACATCCATCAGTTGCCCGAACATCTTGCGGTTGCCGCCGATTCCGCCCAAGGACGTGCCGGCAACGTTCACCCCGTGATAGCCACGGGCACGGCCGATCAGCTTGGTCTTTTGCGGCTGGCCTTGCAGACGCCAGTAGGCGCGGGCCATTTTTACCGCAGTATCGGCGCACTCGGAGCCGGAACCGGTGAAGAACACATGATTCAGGTCGCCCGGCGTCAGGCTGGCGATCTTTTCCGACAGCTTGAACGACAGCGGGTGGCCATACTGGAAAGCCGGGGAGTAGTCCAGGGTCACCAACTGCTTGGCCACCGCATCGGCAATCTCCTTGCGCGAGTGGCCTGCGCCGCAGGTCCACAGCCCCGACAGGCTGTCGAACACCTGCCGGCCCTGCTCGTCGACCAGCCAATTGCCCTGGGCACCGACGATAAAGCGTGGGTCCTTGTGGAAATTGCGGTTCGACGAGAACGGCATCCAGTGGGAGTCCAACTGAAGTCCGCTGGCCAGGGGAATTGTTGTTTGCAAGGCCTGATTCATGGCGGTAGCCCTAGGGTGGGTGGATGCCAGCTAGCTTGAATCGAAGCGTCATGTAAGTTAAATCTGTATTTTCTTTCACTCGGTTATTGGATTACTCACCCATGACAAAAAAAACGCCACTGCATCAGGTCAGCGATTTCGACCTGAGGTTGCTGCGGGTATTCAAGACCGTGGCCGAATGCGGGAGCTTCTCCGGGGCGGAGAGCGTGCTGGGCATCACCCGCTCGGCAATCAGCCTGCACATGGGCGACCTGGAGAAACGCCTGGGCATGCGCCTGTGCCAACGCGGCCGGGCCGGCTTCGCCCTGACCGACGAAGGCCGCGAGGTACTGCGCGCCAGCGAGACTGTGCTGGTGGCCATCGAGGGTTTTCGCAGTGAAGTGAACCAGATGCACCAGCAGTTGCGCGGCGACCTCAACGTGGCCATCGTCAACAACCTGGTGACCCAGCCGAAGATGCGCATCACCCACGCGCTCAAGGCCGTACGCGCCGAGGGCAGTGGCGTGCGCATCAACCTGAGCATGAGCACCCCGGGAGAAATCGAGCGCGGCCTGATCGACGGGCGCCTGCACGTCGGCGCAGTGCCGTTGATCACCCCCCTGTCCGGCCTGGACTACAGCCTGCTCTACGAGGAGCGTTCGTACCTGTACTGCAGCCACGAACACCCGCTGTTCGCCGAGGCCGCCACCGTCAGCGACGCGCAGCTGGCCCAGGCCGACGCGGTGATTCCCGCCTACCGCATGACTGCCGAGGCGATCGGCCTGCACCAGTTGCTCAGCTTCGCCGCCTCGGCCACCGACCGCGAAGGCATCGCCTTTCTGATCCTGACAGGCGCCTACATCGGCTTCCTGCCGGACCACTACGCCGCGACCTGGGTGGAGAAAGGACTGATGACTGCCCTGGATCCGCAGCGGCTGCATTTCGACTCGAAGATCGCCATCGCCATGCGCAAGGGACGCCGGCAGAACCTGATCCTTGAGCGGTTCCTCAGCGAGCTGGAGCTGACTGACACGCCCGCCTGAAAACCCTGTAACCCGCTTCATGGAACAACACATGACTCATTGATTTAGCGGGGACGGTGTGGGAGCGGATTCATCCGCGATTGGCCGCGAAGCGGCCATAAAACCTGAGTCCGCGGTGTGTCAGGAGAACCTGGGACTCAGGTTTTACGACGGCTGCGCCGCCGATCGCGGATGAATCCGCTCCCACACCGACCGCGCAGCCCCGCAGGGCTACGTGGACTCCCACGGGGTCACATATCGCCCTTCACATCAAGACGCCCTCATTCACCGACCACGGTGAGCGAGGGCGTTTTTGCTTCCAAAAATTCTTTCAGCCGTGTTGACAGCCTGAACAGATTCGAAATAACTTGAATGCATCGCTGCACACAACGCAGCACTCAAATAAGAACACAGCTTTTGCTCCTCCCTTGATCGTCTGTCTACAAGAACAACTCACCAGAGAGACTCGAAAACATGGCACGGTTCCTTTCTCGCAAACTCGGCGGCCGCGTGGCCTGCTTCACGGCGGCAGTGCTGCTGATGCACACCTCGGCCCAGGCCGAGACCCAAACCTGGCAAAACGTGCAGAAGGCCGGCGTGCTCCGTTGCGGCGCCGCGATCGCCGCGCCCTACGTGATGCGCGATCCGGCCAGCGGGCAGTACAGCGGCTACTTCGTCGACCTGTGTCGCGACTTCGCCGAGCACGTGCTGAAGGTCAAGGCCGAGTTCGTCGATACCAGCTGGGACAACCAGGTCGCCGGCATCCAGAGTGGCAAGTGGGACATGGCGATGGCCCTCAACAGCACTCCGGAGCGCGCCAAGGCCGTAGCGTTCTCGGTGCCCGCCACCGACTACCAGATCTCCCTGCTGGTCAACGGCAAGAACCCGAAGTTCGCTAGCGCCGGCTCCGACCTGGCCGACTATGACAAGCCCGGCGTCACCATCGCCGTGATCTCCGGCACCGCCGCCGACAAGGCCGTGTCCGGTGCGATCAAGCAGGCAAAACTGATGCGCCTGCCCGGCTCCGATGAAACCCGCATGGCGCTGATGTCCAAGCGCGCCGACATCCTCGCCGACGCCAACGACACCAACCACCTGTTCGCCATGGCCAACAGCTGGACGAAAGAAGTGCTGCCAGTGCCAGCCCTGGCCAAGCAGGGCGTGTCCTTCGCCCTCTCGCGCGAAACCCCCGCCGCCGACCTTGCCCAACTTGACGATTACATCACCGAGCGCCGCGCCTCGGGAGAGATCGACAAGCTGGTGGACAAGGCTTCCGCCGAGATCCTCGCGGGCCAGAAAGCCCAGTAACTCCCGCTGACCTATCGAGGGCCCCGGCCAGGAGCGCCCTCGTGGAGATAACTGTAATGACCACACCTCATTTGGTGGCTTCCCAGCCACAGGCTTCGCTCAACCCGAATTCAGGCCTGGGCGGCAATTTCATCCAGCTTCAGGGCGTGCGCAAAGCCTATTCCGAACAGCTGGTCGTGATGGACGGGATGAACCTGGACATGCGCGCCGACGACCGCCTGGTGATCATCGGGCCATCCGGCAGCGGCAAGAGTTCGCTGCTGCGGGTACTGATGGGCCTGGAAGGCATCCAGGGCGGCACCATCCGGTTCCAGGGCAAACCGTACATCGATGGCAGCCGCAAACAGGGCAAGCCACTGGACGAAGTCCTGCACAAGCAGATCGGCATGGTGTTCCAGCACTACACCCTGTTCCCGCACCTGTCGGTGCTGGGCAACCTGATCCTGGCGCCAGTCAAGGTGCATGGCCTGAGCAAGGCCGAGGCCACCGAGAAGGCCCGCGCCTACCTGGCCCGCCTGGGCCTGGAGAGCAAGCTCAACGCCTACCCCAGCCAGCTCTCCGGCGGCCAGAAGCAGCGCGTGGCGATCGCCCGCGCCCTGATGCTCGAACCGCGCCTGATGCTGTTCGATGAAGTCACCTCGGCCCTGGACCCGGAAATGGTCATCGAAGTGCAGAACGTGATGATGCAACTGGCCGAACAGAAGATGGCGATGATCATCGTCACCCACGACATGCACTTCGCCCGCCACATCGCCACCCGGGTGGTGTTCTGCGCCAACGGCAAGGTGGTCGAGCAAGGTCACCCCGAACAGATCTTCACCCAGCCTCGGGAAGCCCGCACCCGCGAGTTCCTCGAAAAGGTCGTGCAGTTCGACTGAGGGCAATGCCATGAACTACCAATTCGACTTCCACTTTCTCAACGGCAGCCTGCCGGCATTGCTCGACGGCCTCAAGGTGACGCTGGAACTGGCCCTGGTCTCGAACCTGATCGGCCTGACCTGCGGCTTCCTGCTGTGCCTGATGACCCTGAGCCGCTGGTTTTTCATCCGCTGGCCGGCGCAGCTGTTCATCGAGTTCTTCCGCTGCACCCCGGCGCTGCTGCAGATCGTCTGGTTCTTCTACTGCGTGCCGATGCTCTTCGACGTGTTCATCGACCCGATCGCCATGGGCTTCCTGGCCCTGGGCCTGAACCTGACCGCGTTCAACGCCGAGGCCTACCGCGCCGGCGTGCAGGCGGTACCACGGGAACACCTGGATGCGTGCATTGCCCTGGGCCTGCGTTCCTGGCAGCGAACCCTCTACGTGATCCTGCCGCAGTCGCTGCGCAGCGCCCTGCCGGTGCTGATCACCAACGGCATCGGCACCCTGCAGCAGAGCGCACTGGTGGCGATCGTCGCAGTCGCCGACCTGATGTACGTGGGCAAGAGCCTGGCCACCGAAGCCTACCGTCCGCTGGAAACCTACACCCTGATCGCCCTCGTCTACTTCGCCTTGTCGCTGCCGGTCGCGCAGTTGGTGCAGTGGTTCGAACGGCGCCAGGAACTGGCCGGCCAGCGCTGAGGAGAAATAACCATGCCACTCGATTTCTCGGTTGTTCTGCACTACTGGCCGGTCCTGCTCAAGGGCCTGGGCCTGACCCTGGCCTTCACCGCTGCCTGCGCGATCCTGGGCAGCCTGCTGGGCTTCACCGTCAGCCTGCTGCGCCAGTTGAAGACCCCACTGGTGCGCCTGCCACTGACCCTGTACGTGGAGTTCTTCCGCGGCACGCCGCTGCTGATCCAGCTGTTCTGGGTGTTCTTCTGCTTCCCGGTGGTGTTCGGCCTGGACATCCCGCCCTACGTGTCGGTGCTGATCGCCCTGACCCTGTTCATGGGCGCGATCACCAGCGAGACCTTCCGCGGCGCGCTGAAATCCATCGCCAGCGAACAGCACGACGCCTGCACCGCCCTGGGCCTGGGCCCGAAGGTCAAGGTGCTCTACGTGATCTTCCCGCAGGCATTGCTGCGGGCCGTGCCGCCGCTGCTGTCGAACGTGGTCAGCCTGTTCAAGGAGAGCGCGCTGATCTCCTCGGTGGGCGTCGCCGACCTGATGTTCGTCGGCCAGAACATTTCCAACAGCACCGCGCGCCCGGTCGAGTTCCTCTCGGCCGTGGCCGTCATCTACTTCCTCGTGGCCTTCCCGCTGACCCGTCTGGTCGGCGTGGTCGAAGGGCGCCTGCTGCGCCGCTACGCCTACTGACCTGACCCTAACCAACCCGGAGACTCACTGATGAAACTGAAAGGCATCCTGCCCGCACTGGTCACCCCGTTCGACGCCGCTGGCAAGGTCGATCACGACACGCTGGCCTCGATCATCGAGCACCAACTGGCCGCTGGCGTCAGCGGCTTCGTACCCCTGGGCTCGACCGGCGAGTACTACGCCCTGGCCAATGACGAACGTCGTCAGATCCTGGCTACCGTCAAGGAGGTGGTCGGCGACCGCGGCCTGCTGATTGCCGGCGCCAACGGCTCCTGCACCCGTGAAGTGCTGGAGCAGATCAAGCAGACCGTCGACGCCGGCTACACCAACCTGCTGATCGCACCGCCGTACTACGCGCTGCCATCCCAGGAAGAACTGCTGGCCCACTACAACACCATTCTCGAGACCTTCCCCGAAATCAACGTGGTGCTCTACAACTACCCGGTGCGTACCAACGTCGAAGTCGGCCTGGACGTGATCGCCGCGCTGCACCAGCACCCACGCGTGATCGGCATCAAGGAAAGCAGCGGCAACCTGCTGCGTGCCATCGAGATCGGCGAGAAGTACAAGGGCATCCAGCTGTCCTGCGGTTCCGACGACCAGGCCCTGGACTTCTACCTGTGGGGCGCCGACAGCTGGATCTGCGGCCCGGCCAACATCTTCCCGGAGAAGGTCGTGGCCTTCCACAAGGCCTTCACCGCCGGCGACATCCATGGCGCCCAGGAAGTCATGCGCAGCCTGTTCCCGGCCATGGCCAACCTGGAAAGCGGCAAGTTCGTGCAGAAGGTCAAGTACGGCACCGAGCTGGCCGGCTTCAAGGTCGGCCCGGCCCGCGCCCCGCTGCTGCCGCTGACCGATGAAGAAAAAACCGAGTTCCGCAAGGTATTCGAAGCGTCCCAGGCGTAACAGGCGCTACCGTGTGAAAACCTGCAGGAGCGAGCTTGCTCGCTCCTGCAATCCTCACTCCGTCTCTCTCTTTGAGCATTGCACTCATGAACAACCCGCAAACGTCATCGCAACAGGCAGTGGTCATCGGTGGCGGTATCGTCGGCGTGTGCTGCGCGCTGTACCTGCAGCGCGACGGCCACCGGGTGACCCTGATCGACCCCGCCGCCCCGGGCGACAGCACCGCCAAATGGAGCTGTGGCCAGATGGCGGTGAGTGAAGTCATCCCGCTGTCCAAGCCCGGCATCCTTATGAAGATCCCCGGCTGGCTGCTGGATCAGAAAGGCCCGCTGGCCCTGCGTCCGAGCGCACTGCCGGGGATCCTGCCGTGGTTCATGCGCTTTCTGGCCTGTGCCCGCCCCTCGAAAATCAACGAGATCGCGCAGGATATGGCCCGCCTGACCCAGCATGTCTACGAAGACTATGCCCCGCTGCTCGACGCGTGCCCGGACAAGACCCTGCTGGGCGACCGTCCGATCCTCGAAGTATTCGATTCCCCCGCCGGCCTCGCCCACGAGCGCCCGCACCTGGAGCTGCGCAAGCAACTGGGCTTCCGCTCCCGGGAACTGAACGGCGCGGAGATTTCCGACCTGGAGCCGGCACTGGCCGGCAAGTTCCAGCACGGCCTGATGTTCCCGGACTGGCGCGCGGTCAGCGACACCGAGGGCTTCATCGCCGCCCTCACCGAGAGCTTCATCGCCCAGGGCGGCGTACGCATCCGCCAGCGCGTGGTGAAGATCGACGAGCAGCACGACAAGGCCAGCGGCGTCACCCTGGATGACGGCATCCGCGTGCCGGCCGACCTGCTGGTGGTGGCTGCAGGTACCGGGGCCCGTCCGTTCTTCGACAGCCTGGGGGTCAATATTCCCCTTGCCGGCATCGCCGGCTACCAGGCCGTGCTGCCACAGCCCGGCGTGGAGATTCGCCACTCGGTGATCTACGCCGACGGCGGCTTCTGCTTCGCCCCGATGACCCGCGGCCTGCAGATCGGCGGCACCATCGAGTTCGCCGGCCCCAACGCCGAGCCCAATTTCAAGCGTGCCGAAATCATCATGGAAAAGGCCCGCCGCGTACTGCCGCAACTGAACACCCAGGGCATGGAATTCGGCGTCGGTTATCGCCCGTTCCTGCCCGACACCAAACCGGTGATCGATCGCTCGCCCCGCCTGAAGAACGCCATCCTGGCCTTCGGTCACGGCCAGCTCGGCCTCACTCTTGGCGCTACAACCGGCCGCCTGGTCAGCGACCTCGCTGCCGGACGCGCGCCCGCCCAGAATCTTTCCGCATTCAGTTCCCGACGCTTTGCCGTCCTTGGAGGAAACGCATGAACCGCTACGACCAGTTCTATATCAATGGCCAGTGGGTCAGCCCGATCAACGGTGGCAGCTTCGATTCGTTTGACCCGAGCGACGAAAGCCTGATCGCCAGCGTCGCTTCCGGTTGCGCCGCCGACGTCGACGTGGCGGTCAAGGCCGCCCGCGCCGCCTTCGACGAAGGCCCGTGGCCGCGCATGAGCGGCGCCGAGCGTGGCGAATACCTGCGCAAGATCGCCGATGGCATTCGCGCCCGCCAGGAAGAACTCGCCACCCTCGAAGTCCGTGACAACGGCAAGCCCTTCCCGGAAGCCATGTGGGACATCGGCGACACCGCCGGCTGCTTCGACTTCTATGCCAACCTGGCCGAAGAGCTCGATCGCAATCGCGAGAAAGACGTGAGCCTGTCCGACGACCGCTTCAGCGCGATCGCCCGCAAGGAGCCGATCGGCGTGGCCGGCGCCATCGTGCCGTGGAACTTCCCGATGCTGATGGCTTCGTGGAAGATCGCCCCGGCCCTGGCCGCCGGCTGCAGCATCATCCTCAAGCCCGCCGAGCAGACCTCGCTGACCGCCCTGGAGCTGGCCCGCATCGCCGATGAAGCCGGCCTGCCGGCGGGCGTGCTGAACATCGTCACCGGTCCCGGCTCCACCGTCGGCGCGGCCATCACCGCCCACCCCGGCGTCGACAAGCTGGCATTCACCGGCAGCGTGCCGGTGGGCAGCCGGATCATGCAGGCGGCTGCACAGGACATCAAGAACGTGACCCTTGAGCTGGGGGGCAAGTCGCCGTTCGTGATCTTCGCCGACAGCGATCTCGAACAGGCGGTAGAGTGGATCATGTTCGGCATCTTCTGGAACAAGGGCGAAGTCTGCTCCGCCACCTCCCGCGTGCTGGTTGAGCGCGCCGCCTACGAGCCACTGCTGGCGCGCCTGGCCGAGGAAACCCGCAAGATCAAGATCGGCAATGGCCTGGAAGAAGGCGTGCTGCTCGGCCCGCTGGTCAACCGCAACCAGTACGACAACACCCTCAAGGCCATCGCCAGCGGCCTGGAAGCCGGTGCTCGCCTGGTCTGTGGCGGCGAACGCCCGGCGCACCTGGACAAGGGCTTCTACCTGCAGCCCACGGTGTTCGCCGACGTACCGGAAGACAGCTGGATCTGGAACGAGGAGATCTTCGGCCCGGTGGTGTGCATCCGTCCCTTCGACAGCGAGGAAGAGGCGGTGAAATCGGCCAACAATTCGCGCTTCGGCCTTGGCGCTGCGGTGATGTCGAAGGACCTGGAGCGCTGCGAGCGCGTCGCCCGCAAGTTCCGCGCCGGTATCGTCTGGATCAACTGCTCCCAGCCGACCTTCACCGAAGCGCCGTGGGGCGGCTACAAGCAGAGCGGCATCGGCCGCGAGCTGGGCGAGTGGGGCCTGAACAACTACCTGGAAACCAAGCAGATCACCTCTTACAACACCGACCAGCCGTGGGGCTGGTACATCAAGTGAGGTAACACCCATGCGTTGGAAACAGACGCTTCAGCTCGCTGAAGTGCACTGCGAAGGCGAGATCGGCAAAGTCATCACCGGCGGCGTCCTGGGCATTCCGGGCGCCACCATGCTGGACAAGATGAACCACATCAACGAGGTCGACGACAGCCTGCGCCGCCTGGTGACCCTGGAGCCGCGGGGCTGCCTGCAGATGTCGGTGAACCTGCTGCTGCCGCCGACCCGCCCCGAAGCCCATGCCGGCTTCATCGTGCTGCAGGCGGACAAGGCCCACCCGATGTCGGGCAGCAACTGCATCTGCGTGGTCACCGCCCTGCTCGAACTGGGCATGGTGCCCATGCAGGAACCCGAGACCACGGTGGTGCTCGACACCCCCGCCGGCCTGGTGACCGCCCGCGCCCTGTGCGCGGACGGGCGCTGCGTCAGCGTGTCGCTGGACATGGTGCCGGCGTTCGTCGAGCACCTGGACCTGATGATCGAGACCGAGGCGTTCGGCACGCTCAAGATCGACGTGGCGTTCGGCGGGGTCTACTACGCGCTGATCGATGTGGAGCAGACCGGCCTGTCCATCGCCCCGGAAAATGCCCGGGCGCTGGCCGATGCCGGTGTCGCGTTGAAAGACGTGATCAACCGCCAGTTGAACATCCAGCACCCGTTGCTGCCGTCGGTCAACGAAGTGGCCTACGTGATGTTCCGCAACCGCCTGGACGAGCGTACCTACCAGACCTGCACCACCCTGCCGCCCGGCCGGGTCGACCGCTCGCCCTGCGGTACCGGCAGCTCGGCCAACCTCGCCACCCTGGCCGCCCGCGGCCTGGTGCAGGCGGGCGACCAGCTGGTGTCGCGCTCGACCATCGGTGGCCAGTTCCAGGTCACCCTGCTCGGGCACACCGAGGTCGCCGGACGGCCGGCGGTGCTGCCACGGGTGACCGGGCGCGCCTGGCTGTACGGCCTGCAACAGCTGGGGGTGGATCCGGACGATCCGCTCGCGGCAGGGTTCATGCTCAGCGATACCTGGGGAGTCGGCCCCGGCCAATAGTCCCCTCGGCATGGGCGAGGATTGACGCAGGAAGCGTCTTCCTCCCATGCTGCGGGACTGACAAGACAAGAAGGCTGGCCTGTATGATGCGGACCAGACCAACCGAGACCTGATGATGGCAAAAGATAATGACACCGAGAGCGGCCCTCGTCGCCATAGCGGGCGCTACATCTATGAAGAGCTGCGCAAGCAGATCCTCACCCTCAAGCTGAAGCCCGGGGTGCAGCTCGACGAGGTATCACTGGCGGCACAGTTCGGCTTGTCCCGCTCGCCGGTGCGTGATGCCCTGGCACGCCTGATCACCGAAGGCCTGGTGGTCATCCTGCCGAACCGCACCACCCTGGTCACGCCCTTCGAGATCGAAGAATTCCCCAACTACATTTCCGCCCTGGACCTGATCCAGCGGGCCGTGACGCGCCTGGCTGCCATCCAGCACCGCGCGGAAGACCTGGAGGCGATCCGCAACGCGGACGAGGCCTACCTCAACGCCGTCACCAGTGGCGACTTCCAGGCCATGTCCGAGCTCAACAAGGCCTTCCACATGGCCATTGCCCACGCCGGGCGCAACCCCTATTTCATCAACTACTACGAGCGGCTGCTGGGTGAAGGGCAGCGTTTGCTGCACCTGCACTTCGATCATGTGGTCAGTTCCGCCAGCGCCCATCGCCTGGGCCGTGACCATGATGAAATCATCGAAGCCATCGCCGCGCGGGACGCCGATGCCGCCGAAGCCGCTGCCCATGAACACACCATGCTGTTCCAGCGCCGCTTCCTCGACTACATGCAGCAGAACCTGACGGCGCGCATGTCGGTCGCCTGAGCCGACGCTCCTTTTTCAAATCCAGCACGGCCCCTGTGGGAGCAGGTTTACCCGCGATTGCGATAGTGAATTCACTGACGCAATCGCGGGTAAACCCGCTCCCACAGGGGCCGTTTCGTTGCCGCTGGCGAATCGATATTGACATCCCGACGAGCCCCCGATAGCTTGCATGCAGAGCTGCACACATAAATGAAAGTGACCTGCCATTCCCTCTTACAAGCAGAAAATCACGGGAGTCAACGATGCAAAGATTCGACAACAAGGTAGCGATCGTCACCGGCGCCGCCGGCGGTATCGGCTCGGCTATCGCGGCAAGGCTGGCGCGTGAAGGTGCTGCGGTGGTAGTCAGCGATGTCAACCTGGAAGCCGCCCAGGCGGTCGCCGAGGCGATCCGTGCCGAAGGTGGCAAGGCACAGGCGATCGCCGCCGACATCGCCCAGGGCGACGCCTGCCGGACATTGGTCCAGCAGACCGTCGAGCAACTCGGCAGCATCGATATCCTGGTGAACAACGCCGGCATCAACCGCCGCGGCAACCTGCTCGCCCTCAGCGAAGACGACTGGCACGCCAGCTTCACCGTCAACCTCGATTCAATGTTCCACCTGTGCCGGGCCGTATTGCCGCTGATGATCGAAGCCGGCGGCGGTGCCATCGTCAACACCGCCTCGCAGTGGGGCCTGTACCCCGCGCCCGGGCACATCGCCTACAACGTCACCAAGGCCGCCGTCGCCTCCTTCACCCAGAACCTGGCCCGGGACTATGCGCCGCACAAGGTGCGGGTGAACGGCGTATGCCCAGGGGAAATCCATACGCCGATGCTGGAAGCCGGGGTCAAGCGCTCCGGCCGGACCATCGCCGACCTGGACCGGATGGTGCCGTTCGGGCGTATCGGCAAGCCCGAGGAAGTGGCCGCGCTGGTGGCCTTCCTGGCCTCTGAAGAGGCCGCCTTCATGTGCGGTTCGCTGGTGGAGATCACCGGGGCACAGGCCGTCGCCTGACGTCGCCTCCAGGGTCGAGCGCTGCCAGGGCGGGGCTCACCTGAACGGGTAGCCCGGCGCCGGCTCACAGTAGATACGACCTCAACTTCGCTGCACCCGGTGTGGGCAAAGGCCGTCACCGGCTGTTCCGTTGCATCAGCCCTTGGACTGGCGCCCCTGCTGTTCGAGGGCCGACACGCCCGGACCCTGATCATCCGGTCGGCGCGCATAACGTTGTGCCAACGAGGCACAGACCATGAGCTGGATCTGGTGGAACAGCATCAGTGGAAGAATCAGCACACCGATAGTGCTTCCGGCGAACAGCACCTGCGCCATGGGCACGCCGGTCGCCAGGCTTTTCTTCGAGCCGCAGAACAGGATGGTGATGCGGTCTTCGAGACTGAAACCCAGCCATTTGCCAAGCACCGCAGTGATACCCAGTGCCAGGGCCAGCAGCAGGCAGCAACCCAGCACGATACCGAGCAGCACCAGGGGTGGCACTTGCTGCCACAAGCCACCGACCACGGCCGCACTGAACGCCGAGAACACCACCAGCAGAATGGAGCCCTGGTCAACGAACTTGAGCCATGCCTTGTTACGCCCTACCCATTCGCCAATCCAGCGCCGCGCAAGCTGACCGGCCACGAACGGCAGGAGCAGCTGGACACTGATCTTGCCGATCGCGTCGAGCGTCGAGCCGCCGTCGCCATGCACGCCCATCAACAAGGCCACCAGCACTGGCGTGATGAAGATACCAATCAGGCTTGAGGCAGCAGCGCTGCAGATCGCTGCAGGAATATTGCCCCTGGCCAGCGAGGTGAAGGCGATGGCCGATTGAACCGTTGCCGGCAAGGCGCACAGGTACAGGAAGCCCTTGTACAACTCGTTGCCCACCAGCGGCAACAGCAGCGGCTTCAGGGCAAGACCGAGCAACGGGAACAGTACGAAGGTGCAGAGGAACACCAATGAGTGAAGCCGCCAGTGACCGGCGCCCGCAACAATGGCTTGCCGGGACAGCTTGGCGCCATGAAGGAAGAACAACAGGGCGATGGCGAGGTCGGTGATCCAGTCGAATGCGACCGCGACCTGGCCCTGTGCCGGAAGGAAGGTTGCGGTAAGCACCACCGCAACCAGGGTAAGTGTGAAGTTATCGGGTAACAGCCGGGAACGAGCCATGACGAAGATCCTGACGCCAACATGTAGTTGCGGATCTTAAGGCTGCGGTCCCCATCCGGCTAACGCAACAAGGGCATAAGATAGCGATGAACGGACAACGGCTCCGCTTGCAGGCCTTTTCAGCCGGCCGGTCGCCAGATACTGCCGGTTTCCGGTGGTTCCCACTGGAACGAAAAAAGGGCCCTAAGGCCCTTTTTTCAACGACTTACAAAATTCCATGGAACTCTGCAGATCTACAACTGGAGCGGGAAACGAGACTCGAACTCGCGACCCCGACCTTGGCAAGGTCGTGCTCTACCAACTGAGCTATTCCCGCAAAACTGTTTCCGGTTGACTGCCTTCCAATGAAGGAAAGCCGCTCCCGGATAAAAAAATCCAGTCAGCAGACTGGATTTCCAGGGATTTTTGGTCGGGACGGAGTGATTCGAACACTCGACCCCTTGCACCCCATGCAAGTGCGCTACCGGGCTGCGCTACGCCCCGAACTCTATTCTCGATATTGCTGAGAACGTTGAAGAATCTACCTTAAGCTTTTGAATTTTGGAAGGATTATTTTCATAACCCTATCAAAACCCAGCGTGGGTCATTTCTTCAGGACCACCAACACATCTTCCAGCTCGGCAATCATCTGCCGGATCAGTTGCTTGTATTGGGTGGTGTCGTCCTTGGCCTCATCACTGGACAGGCGCAGACGCGCACCACCGATGGTGAAGCCTTGGTCGTACAGCAAGGCGCGGATCTGACGGATCATCAGCACGTCCTGGCGCTGATAATACCGACGGTTTCCGCGGCGCTTGACCGGGTTGAGCTGGGGAAACTCCTGCTCCCAGTAACGCAGCACGTGCGGTTTCACCGCACAGAGCTCACTCACTTCACCAATGGTGAAGTAGCGTTTTCCCGGGATAGGCGGGAGTTCATCGTTATGGCTTGGTTCCAGCATAAGCCTCAACCCGGGCCTTCAGTTTCTGCCCTGGACGAAAGGTGACGACGCGGCGTGCCGTGATCGGGATCTCTTCCCCGGTTTTCGGGTTACGCCCCGGACGCTGGCGTTTGTCGCGCAGGTCGAAATTGCCGAAACCGGACAATTTGACCTGCTCGTTGTCTTCAAGAGCGTGCCTGATTTCCTCAAAGAACAGTTCGACCAATTCCTTGGCCTCACGCTTGTTCAGGCCCAGCTCCTCGTACAGCCGTTCTGCCATCTCAGCTTTCGTCAGAGCACCCATACGCTATTTCCTTAACGTGGTGTTCAACCTTTGTTCGAGCGAGGTGAGGATGTTCTGGGTCGCGGCATTCACCTCATCGTCGTTAAGAGTGCGCGATGGATGCTGCCAGGTCAAGCCGACCGCCAGGCTTTTTCTATCAGGATCAATACCTTTACCCTGGTAGACGTCAAACAGCCTGAGGTCCGTGAGCCACTCGCCCGCATTCTCACGAATCACCTCAAGCACCGCGCTCGAAGCAACATCACGACCTGCAACCAAGGCCAGGTCACGACGCACTTCCGGGAACTTCGACAGTTCGTGGAACTTCGGCAGGCGCCCTTCGACCACTTCGCCCAATACCAGCTCGAAGAGGAATACGGTACGGTCCAGACCCAGTGTCTTGGCCAGTTCCGGGTGCAGTGCGCCGAGGAAACCGACTTCGCGACCGTCGCGTTCGATACGCGCGGTCTGACCCGGATGCAGCGCAGGGTGCTTGCCGGCCGCGAAGGTGAATTCGCCCAGCGAGCCGGACGCGTTCAGTACGGCCTCGACATCCGCTTTCACGTCGAAGAAGTCGATACCGTCACGGCCGTTCGCCCAGCCTTCGGGCAGGCGGCTGCCGCAGACCACGCCGGCGAGCATCGGCTGTTGTTGCAGGCCTTCGAGCTGACCGACGAAGCGCAGGCCGCTTTCGAACATGCGCACGCGGTCCTGCTGGCGGTTGAGGTTGTGCTGCAGCGCCTTGACCAGGCCCGGCCACAGGGAAGCACGCATCGCGGCCATGTCGCTGGAGATCGGGTTGGCCAGCAGCAGCGGCTCGACGCCGGGCGTGAACAGCTCGAACAGTTTCGGATCGATGAAGCTGTAGGTGATCGCTTCCTGGTAGCCACGGGCAACCAGCAGGCGACGCAGGGCTGGCAGCTCGCCACGAGCTTCGGCGCGGGCTTGTGGAGCCAGGCGCGCTTGCGGGTAACGGACCGGCAGGCGGTTGTAGCCATACAGGCGACCCAGCTCTTCGATCAGGTCGACTTCCAGGCTGATATCGAAGCGATGGCTTGGTACTTCGACCTGCCACTGCCCTTCCCCGGCGGTGGTTTTCAGGCCCAGGGCGTTGAGCAGTTGCTCGACGTCGGCACCGGCCATTTCCATGCCCAGCATCTGGCTGATGCGCTCGGCACGCAGGGTGATCGGTGCAACCTGCGGCAGGTGCTCTGCGCTCAGGGCCTCGATGACCGGACCGGCTTCGCCGCCGACGATCTCGAGGATCAGGCCGGTGGCCCGCTCCATGGCTTCACGGGCCAGTTGCGAGTCGACGCCACGCTCGTAGCGATGCGAGGCATCGGTGTGCAGGCCGTAGGAACGGGCCTTGCCGGCAACGGAAATCGGCTCGAAGAACGCGCTTTCCAGGAAGATGTCCTTGGTGGTCGCGGATACGCCACTGTGCTCGCCACCCATCACGCCAGCGATGGCCAGGGCGCGGCTGTGGTCGGCGATGACCAGGGTGTCGGCACGCAGGGTGACTTCCTGGCCGTCCAACAGGACCAGCTTCTCGCCCTCCTCGGCCATGCGCACACGAACGCCGCCGTTGATCTCGGCGAGGTCGAAGGCATGCAGCGGCTGGCCCAGTTCGAGCATCACGTAGTTGGTGATGTCGACCGCAGCGTCGATGCTGCGCACGTCAGCGCGACGCAGGCGCTCGACCATCCACAGCGGGGTCGGACGCGAAAGGTCGACATTGCGAATCACTCGGCCCAGGTAACGTGGGCAGGCAGCCGGGGCCAGCACTTCGACCGGACGCACTTCGTCGTGGGCCGGCGCAACGGCAGGCACCACCGGACGGATGACCGGGGCGGCGTACAGGGCGCCGACTTCGCGCGCCAGGCCGGCGAGGGACAGGCAGTCACCGCGGTTCGGGGTCAGGTCGACCTCGATGCTGGCGTCATCCAGGTCCAGATACTCACGGATATCCTGGCCAACCGGGGCATCGGCAGCCAGTTCCAGCAGGCCGTCGTTGTCGTCGCTGATCTGCAGCTCGGAGGCCGAGCACAGCATGCCGTTGGATTCAACACCGCGCAGCTTGGCCTTCTTGATCTTGAAGTCGCCTGGTAGCTCGGCGCCAATCATGGCGAAGGGGATTTTCAGGCGCGGGCGCACGTTCGGCGCACCGCAGACAACCTGGAAGGTCTCGCTGCCGTTGCTCACCTGGCACACGCGCAGCTTGTCGGCGTCGGGGTGCTGCTCGGTGCTCAGCACCTCGCCCACCACGATACCGCTGAATTGGCCGGCAGCCGGGGTCACGCTGTCGACTTCAAGACCTGCCATCGACAGACGGGCCACCAACTCGTCACGGGAAACCTGCGGGTTGACCCAACCGCGCAGCCACTTTTCACTGAATTTCATCCTGCTCTCCTGAAAGATTCGTTACGGGTGCGCGACCTAGCGAAATTGCGCAAGGAACCGCAAGTCGTTGTCGAAGAACAGACGCAAATCGTTGACGCCGTAGCGGAGCATGGCCAGGCGCTCCGCGCCCATGCCAAAGGCGAAGCCCGAGAATTCTTCGGGGTCGATGCCAGACATGCGCAGCACGTTCGGGTGCACCATGCCGCAGCCCATGACTTCCAGCCAGCCAGTCTGCTTGCACACGCGGCAGCCTTTGCCGCTGCACATCACGCATTGGATATCGACTTCAGCCGAAGGCTCGGTGAAGGGGAAGAACGAGGGACGGAAGCGTACCGCCAGCTCTTTCTCGAAGAACACCCGCAGGAACTCTTCGATGGTGCCCTTGAGGTCTGCGAAATTGATGTCGCGATCGACCAGCAGGCCTTCGACCTGGTGGAACATCGGCGAGTGGGTCAGGTCCGAGTCGCAGCGGTATACGCGCCCCGGGCAGACGATGCGGATGGGCGGCTGCGAGGACTCCATGGTCCGTACCTGCACCGGCGAGGTATGGGTACGCAGCAGCATGTTCGCATTGAAATAGAAGGTGTCGTGCATTGCCCGGGCCGGGTGATGGCCGGGAATGTTGAGCGCTTCGAAGTTGTGATAGTCGTCTTCGACCTCGGGGCCTTCGGCGATGCCATAGCCGATATGGGTGAAGAACTGCTCGATGCGCTCGAGGGTACGGGTGATTGGGTGCAAACCACCGGAAGTCTGGCCACGGCCCGGCAAGGTCACGTCAATGCATTCGGCCGCCAGGCGAGCGCTGAGCTCGGCTTCTTCGAAGGCGGTCTTGCGTGCATTGAGCACTTCGGTGACGCGTTCCTTGGCGTCGTTGATCAGCGCGCCGACTTTCGGGCGCTCGTCGGCAGGCAGGTTGCCCAGGGTCTTCATCACCTGGGTCAACTCGCCTTTCTTGCCAAGGAATTGAACCCGGATCTGCTCCAGGGCATTGATGTCTTCAGCGCGTTCCACAGCCTCCAGGGCTTGGGCTACCAGCGCATCCAGGTTTTCCATGTACAGACTCCAGATACGAAATAGGGGAAGAGCTTACAGGCTCTTCCCCTATTTATGACGTTTAACATTCGCCGCCGGAATCGACGGCGAATGATTGTCGTGGGTACTTAAGCCAGGACGGCTTTAGCTTTCTCGACAATCGCAGCAAACGCCGCTTTTTCGTTCACTGCCAGATCAGCCAGAACCTTACGGTCGATCTCGATGGACGCCTTTTTCAGACCGGCGATCAGACGGCTGTAGGACAGACCGTTGTTGCGAGCACCAGCGTTGATACGAGCGATCCACAGAGCGCGGAACTGACGTTTTTTCTGGCGACGGTCGCGGTAGGCGTATTGGCCTGCCTTGATGACCGCTTGCTTGGCAACACGGAATACGCGGGAACGCGCGCCGTAGTAGCCTTTAGCCAGTTTCAGAATTTTCTTGTGACGCTTACGAGCGATGACGCCACGCTTTACACGAGCCATGAGTTATATCCTCTATCTTTGACCGAAATTAACGTACGCGCAGCATGCGCTCGACTTTTGCAACGTCAGACGGGTGCAGCAGGCTGCTACCACGCAGTTGACGCTTACGCTTGGTCGACATTTTGGTCAGGATGTGGCTCTTGAAAGCGTGCTTGTGCTTGAAGCCGGAAGCAGTTTTCAGGAAACGCTTCGCTGCACCGCTCTTGGTTTTCATTTTTGGCATGTTCGGATACTCCGCATTCAGTGGATAAACATAACCGCAAGGCCTGCCGTGCCCTGGTGGTTATTTCTTTTTCTTGGGGGCGATGACCATCATAAGCTGGCGTCCTTCCATCTTCGGATGCTGCTCAACGGTGCCGTATTCGGCGAGGTCGGCTTCGACCCGCTTCAACAGCTCCATGCCCAGCTCCTGGTGAGCCATCTCACGACCACGGAATCTCAGAGAGATCTTGGCCTTGTCCCCATCACTAAGGAAACGTACCAGGTTGCGTAGTTTTACCTGGTAATCCCCTTCCTCCGTCCCTGGACGAAACTTGATTTCTTTGATCTGGATCTGCTTCTGGTTCTTCTTCGCCGCAGCCTGCTGCTTCTTCTTCTCGAAGAGGCTCTTGCCGTAGTCCATGACCCGGCACACAGGGGGTACAGCGTCAGCAGAAATTTCTACCAGGTCCAGCTTCGCTTCATCAGCGATACGAAGCGCTTCATCAATCGAGACGATGCCAATCTGCTCGCCGTCAGCGCCAATTAACCGAACCTCGCGTGCCGAGATATTCTCGTTGATCGGGGCCTTCGGTGCAGTTCGTTTATCCTGTCTCATATCACGCTTAATGGTAATTACTCCGAATCTTGGCGACCACGCCGGGAAACCGCTTGCGCAAGCAAGTCCGCGAACTGGGCGACGGGCATCGAGCCCAGGTCGGCACCTTCACGGGTACGCACAGCGACAGTTTGCGTTTCGACTTCCCGATCTCCAATAACCAAGAGATAGGGAACCTTGAGCAAGGTATGCTCGCGGATTTTAAAGCCGATCTTTTCATTTCTCAAGTCGGACTTGGCACGGAATCCGCTATTGGTCAGGGTTTTTTCTACCTGCTGGGCGAATTCGGCCTGTTTGTCGGTGATATTCATGATCACCGCCTGGGTCGGCGCCAGCCAGGCGGGGAACGCGCCTTCGTAGTGCTCGATCAGGATTCCGACGAAACGCTCAAACGAACCGAGGATCGCCCGGTGCAGCATTACCGGGTGCTTGCGGCCGTTGTCTTCGGAAACGTATTCGGCGCCGAGGCGGATCGGCAGGTTGAAGTCCAGCTGCAGAGTACCGCACTGCCAGACGCGACCCAGGCAGTCCTTGAGCGAGAACTCGATCTTCGGACCGTAGAAGGCGCCTTCACCCGGCTGCAGGTCATACGGCAGGCCGGCGTTGTCGAGGGCAGCGGCCAGCGCGGCCTCGGCACGATCCCACAACTCATCCGAGCCGACACGTTTTTCCGGACGAGTGGACAGCTTGAGCTGGATGTCCTGGAAGCCGAAGTCGGAGTAGACGTCCATGGTCAGCTTGATAAAGGCCGCCGATTCCGATTGCATCTGCTCTTCGGTGCAGAAGATGTGCGCGTCGTCCTGGGTGAAGCCACGCACGCGCATGATGCCGTGCAGCGCACCGGACGCCTCGTTGCGGTGGCAGGCACCGAACTCAGCCAGGCGCAGCGGCAGCTCGCGGTAGCTCTTCAGACCCTGGTTGAACACCTGAACGTGGCACGGGCAGTTCATCGGCTTGACCGCGTAGTCGCGGTTTTCCGACTGAGTAGTGAACATGTTGTCAGCGTAGTTGGCCCAGTGACCGGACTTTTCCCAAAGGGTACGGTCGACCACTTGCGGGGTCTTGATCTCCAGGTAGCCGTTCTCGCGCTGGATCTGGCGCATGTACTGCTCCAGGACCTGATACAGGGTCCAGCCGTTCGGGTGCCAGAACACCATGCCCGGAGCTTCTTCCTGGAGGTGAAACAGGCCCAGGCGCTTGCCGATCTTGCGGTGGTCGCGCTTCTCGGCTTCCTCGATGCGCTGGATGTAGGCAGCCAGCTGCTTCTTGTCGGCCCAGGCAGTGCCGTAGACACGCTGCAGT
This sequence comes from Pseudomonas sp. Con_6, assembly GCF_059379395.1. Taxonomy (NCBI): domain Bacteria; kingdom Pseudomonadati; phylum Pseudomonadota; class Gammaproteobacteria; order Pseudomonadales; family Pseudomonadaceae; genus Pseudomonas; species Pseudomonas sp. Con_6. The sequence continues at coordinate 4,777,315 of NZ_CM182011.1, forward strand.
TGCTCGTTCTTGGCATCGCCACGCCAGTAGGCACCGGACAGCTTGGTCAGCTTGAACGACTTGAGGAAACGGGTATTCGGCACGTGCGGACCACGGCACATGTCGACATATTCTTCGTGGTAATACAGGCCCATGGCCTGTTCATCCGGCATGTCCTCGACCAGACGCAGCTTGTAGTCCTCGCCGCGGGCCTGGAACACCTCGATCACCTCGGCGCGCGGGGTGACCTTCTTGATGACGTCGTAATCCTTGTCGATCAGCTGCTGCATGCGCTGCTCGATCGCCGCCATGTCTTCCGGCGTGAAGGGACGCTCGTAGGCGATGTCGTAGTAGAAGCCTTCGTCGATGACCGGACCGATGACCATCTTCGCGGTCGGGTACAGCTGCTTGACCGCGTGACCGACCAGGTGCGCGCAGGAGTGACGAATGATTTCCAGCCCCTCTTCGTCCTTGGGTGTAATGATTTGCAGACGGGCGTCGTGTTCGATCAGGTCGCAGGCGTCGACCAGCTTGCCATCGACCTTGCCGGCCAGGGTGGCCTTGGCCAGGCCTGCGCCAATGGATGCGGCGACCTCGGCGACGGTAACCGCCTGGTCGAACGTGCGTTGACTGCCATCGGGAAGAGTAATTACGGGCATGGCGCCTCCTCTCCTAGTGGTGACCCCTACCAAAGGTCACGTGGGTTGGGATGAGCCAGTACGCGATTCGCCCCTGTCCCTCCTTGCGGAAGGCCTGCCTCACAGTGGCAGAAGTCGGATGCCTGCCAGGGAACGAACCAGAGTGACTGGAACAGAAATGGTACGAAAACGCGCGAAACAGAGGTTCGCCGAATCCGGGCCGAGCATGCTAGCACACGGATCGGCGCCTGCGAGGGGCTAGAGTACCGACAAATGGAAATATTTGGAAAAAGACCACGCCGGTGAACTCCTGCGGATTTTTTCCGCTCAGAGTTTCTGAAGCGTCCTACTCTTCCATGAGACCGACTACCAAGGAGTGCCTGGTTATGCGACTTCATTCCCTTCTCGCTCTGGCCGCCGCTGGAGCGCTGCTGATGCCTCTGGGCGCCAACGCTGGAAAGTTTCCTCCCGGCAAAGAGGGCACCTATATGGATCAATGCATTCAGGCCGCGACGAGCCAAGGCCTGGACGTCAAGACCGCCAACGGCCATTGCAAATGTGGCAAGGAGGCCATTGAGAAGAATTTTACCGATAAGGAAATTGCAGCCCTGGACAGCACCACTGGCGTTGACGCTGCGCTGATGCAACGCGCCCAGACTGCGGTCAAGACTGCATGCCCGCCCAAAAAATGAAGGTGATCAGGCACACCCTTGCGCCAGATCAGCATTCGCTGAAGCGAAAAGCCACCACGCGCGAATAATTCGACTATGATGTCCGAGTGCATCCTGTTGGCTCTCGGCGACACCGCACTACCGAAAATCAAGTTTTCCTGGAGATACACCCCATGTCCAATCGCCAAACCGGCACCGTCAAATGGTTCAACGATGAGAAAGGCTACGGCTTCATCACTCCTCAAGGTGGCGGCGACGACTTGTTCGTACACTTCAAGGCCATCGAATCGGACGGCTTCAAATCCCTGAAGGAAGGCCAGTCCGTTTCCTTCGTGGCCGAAAAAGGCCAAAAGGGCATGCAGGCTGCACAGGTTCGTCCAGAGTAACTTCTCTGCCGAATAAAAAACCCGTCGCTCGCGACGGGTTTTTTATTTCAGGATGACTCCAGCACCGCATTTCGCTGAACTACGCCACAGCCCGCTACAGCAGGTTTATCAAGGACTTAGGCGAGTTCAACATATGCCGGTGCTTTCTGAAACTTGACCCGGCTTCCCTTCTACTGGCTCCTACAAGGCTCCTGGGAAACGGGTCTTTCCGAGGAGTCATCATGGCTAAGATCAAGCTCACCAAGTCCGCAGTAGATGCGGCACGACCTCAGGCGCAAGCCATCGAGTTGCGCGACACCCTCGTTCCCGGCTTCCTCTGCAAGATTACGCCGGCAGGTCGCAAGGTGTTCATGCTCCAGTACCGAACGAACGCCGGCGAGCGCCGCAAGCCGGCCTTGGGGCTGTTCGGCGAGCTGACCGTCGAACAGGCCCGCTCGCTGGCGCAGGAATGGCTGGCCCAGGTTCGCCGAGGCGGCGATCCGGCAGCGGACAAGGCCGAGGCGCGCCAGGCGCCCAGCGTTGAGGAGTTGTGCAAGAAGTTCATGGAGGACTACTCCAAAAAGCGCAACAAACCCAGCACCCGAGTCGGCTATCAAGGCGTCATCGACCGCTGCATCATCCCGCTGCTGGGCCGCAAGAAAGTTCACGACGTGAAGCGGCCGGACGTTGCCGGGCTGATGGAGAAGCTTTCATACAAGCAGACCGAAGCGAACAAGGCGTTCAGCATCCTTCGTAAGATGTTCAACATGGCGGAGGTGTGGGGCTATCGGCCAGACGGCACCAATCCTTGCCGCCACGTCCCGATGTTTCCTGCCGGCAAGTCCACCCACCTCATCAGCGACGAGGACATGGGCAAGTTGTTCCGGCAGCTCGACATGATCGAAGCCGAAGGGCTTGAAAACTACGTCATCCCGCTGGCGATTCGCCTGCAATTCGAGTTCGCCGCACGCCGCTCCGAAATCGTCACGCTCGAATGGGAATGGGTCGATCTGGAGCATCGGCGCGTCGTCTGGCCAGACAGCAAGACCGGTGGCATGTCAAAGCCCATGAGCGAGGAAGCCTATCGGCTGCTTTCAACGGCACCGAGGCGGGAAGGCAATCCCTATGTGCTGCCGTCGCCACGCCATCCGGGGCAGCACCTAACCACGGGCGAGTATTACGGTGGCTGGTGCCGCGCTCTCAAGGCAGCGGGAGCGACGCACGTAGGGACGCATGGCATCCGCCATCGCTCTGCGACCGACATTGCCAATTCAGGTATCCCGGTCAAGGTCGGTATGGCGCTGACGGCGCACAAGACCGTCGTGATGTTCATGCGCTATGTCCATACCGAGGACGATCCAGTGCGCGAGGCTGCCGAACTGGTGGCGAAACGGCGCAAGACGATCACCTGTGGCAAGCAACCTCTAGTCGAGGCGACAGCATGACCAGCCGCAAGGTATCCGTACCTTCGCCCGCAGCCCCGGTGGTGCTGTTGGGCGACATTCGCGTGCTCATCAATGCGGCGCGGCAGCGCGCCGCATCGGCAGTGAATAGCGAACTGACGATGCTCTATTGGCGCATCGGTCAGCGTATCCACACGCAGGTCTTGGAGGGCCGGCGGGCCGATTACGGTGAGGAGGTTGTGTTGACGTTGGCGGCGCAGTTGGTGAAGGAGTATGGCAGCAGCTTTGCGGTCAAGAACCTGCGCCGCATGATGCAGTTCGCCACCACCTTCCCGGACGAGCAGATTGTCGTATCACTGAAACGACAATTGAGCTGGACGCACTTCATTGCCTTGATCCCACTGAAAGATCCGCTCCAGCGGGACTACTACACGCAGATGGCGAGTGCCGAACACTGGAGCGTGCGCACATTGCGCGAGCGCATCGACTCGATGCTGTACGAGCGCACGGCGCTGTCGCAAAAGCCGGGCGAGACGATCGCGCAGGAACTGGCGACGATGCGCGAGGAGCAGCGAATGTCGCCCGCCCTAGTCATGCGTGACCCGTACATCCTCGACTTCCTGGGCCTGCGGGACACTTGGCAGGAAGGCGACTTGGAGGCAGCGATCATCCGCGAAATGGAGTCGTTCTTGTTGGAGCTTGGCGCGGGTTTCAGCTTCGTAGCCCGCCAGAAGCGCATCCAAATTGACGGCGACGACTTCCACCTCGACCTGCTGTTTTACAACCGCAAGCTGCGGCGGTTGGTGGCGGTAGAGCTGAAGGTCGGCGAGTTCAAGGCGGCCTATAAAGGACAGATGGAGCTTTATCTTCGGTGGCTCGATAAGCACGAACGGGAGCCGGAGGAAGCCTCGCCGTTGGGGATCATCCTTTGCACTGGCAAGAAGCGCGAACAGATCGAATTGCTGGAACTGGACAAATCCGGCATCCACGTCGCCGAGTACCTGACCGCCTTGCCGCCGAGGGGCTTGCTGGTAGAGCGATTGCAACAGGCAACGCAGCGGGCGCAGTCGAAGATCGAGCAGCGCAAAGCGGACAAGGAGTAGTCCTGTCCCAATCAGTCGGGTGTCCCGGCGGCCGCCGTCGCGATATCGTGCTGCGCACTGAGCCTCGCTGCGCGAGTCTCGCCCCATGCGGGCTTCCATCGCTGACGCCTCCGGCCCGGCTCGCCGCCCCGTGCCTGCGCGCTTCGCTTGCCCAAAGGCGGGCTGTGTGTTGGGCGGATGTGGGCGGTCTTGCTGTTCCCTTCACCGTATCACGACGTTCTCGCCGTCAATGACTTCGCGTGCTCGCACGCTTGCGGCCTATCGGCCGTCTTCGATCTGTGACTGCTTGCGCTGCGCCGTGCTGGCCACGGTTCCGGGCAATTCCGCCCGAGCAACCGGAGCACGATCATGTCGCAACTGTCCTTTTCCTCGTTCGATTCCTCGCTGCTGGCGCACGACGCGCACGGGCGCTATCTGCCGGCATTAGCCGATGACGCTCTGGAAGCTGCGCGCCAGGTCATCGACCAGAAGATGCAGCGCGGGGCCGAGTTCACATCGCTGGCGGCGGTCAAGGCGTACATGCACGCCAAGCCGGCCGGCTTCGAGAGGAGGTATTCGCGGTGCTGTTCATGGACACGCGCCATCGGCTGATCGAATACCGGGAGATGTTCCACGGCACCATCGACGGTGCTTCGGTGTATTCGCGCGAAGTGGTCAAGGAGGCGCTGCGGCTCAATGCGGCGGCGGTCATCATTTCGCACAACCATCCGAGCGGGAACCCCGAGCCGAGCGCGGCTGACCGGGCGATGACTCAGCGGCTCAGGGAGGCGCTGGGGCTTGTGGTCGTGCGCGTGGTTGATCACATCATCGTTGCCGGCAACGAACCGGCATCGTTCGCCGAGCGTGGGCTGATCTAGCCTAAGGGGCTTCGACTCCGTTTTGCTTCGACAAATGGAGGTGAAGGAAGGGGCCCCACTGAGTGTGTGGATGCACAAGCCACCGAAGTGACTTGTGCACCGCTCAAGCACCGTCCCATATTTCCTGTCATTGCTGACCATACGCACGAGTCGATACTGAATGGCCCTCTTGCGAGCACCGGCTTCAGCCACTGGCGAACCAGCAGAAGATGAGGGGACACCCTTCCTTCGCAGGCGATTGTAACCTAATACGCCTGCTTCAGCTCCTTCTTCTCTAAAGAGTTGAGGAGATCAATATCCTTCCAATCCACCTGCGCATGGCTTGTATTAATGCTCGTTAAAAAATTCTGCAAATCCACTCTGCTGGGCTGTGCAAATTGAAGCATTCTAAAGAGATTTTTTATCCAAGCGATCTTTTGCTTATCGGGTACATAGGGACACGAAAGTAGGTCGAGTAAGAGATGAGCCTTTTCACTATTCATCAAGACATCAGAGAGATCAGATAATTTCCCTACCGCCGCACCCAAAAGCCTAGCCCTCAACTCTTGATACACTACAGCATCTCGCACATAGAACAGAGAGGCAACAATGGTGAAGTAGGTTAACTTTCCCGCACTGACAAAGAGCTCATCAATAATCTCTGGCGGCAACAAATGATTATCACCCAGCTCGCGCGTTGCTAATGCGATATTGAAAGACTCAAGGTGAACAAATCCATCAATATCGCCGGCGTGTTTCATGCCACACTGGTCATGCAGCAATGAACAGGTCAGATCAAAAATCTTTTGATGTACGCTTGGATATCCAGCAGGCAAATGCTTCTTGCTGAATCGTGCGGCCAAAATTAAGGATGTACTAAGTTTGTACGACGCACCAACAGAGGGTGCGACACTGTAAAGAAAGAACAATACGTCGAGCAACACAATAAATGCATCAACATATTCGCTATCTCGTATGATGCTCGAAGAGTCCTCGTGATTAACCAGTCTCTTGACTCGCTCAGTAATCACTGAAATTAAGAAGGACGCAATCTCATCATAGGTCGATTCGTTTGAATGACATAAAGCCTTCACTGAGTCAATGTAGCTCTTGGTTAATTTCCATTTGCTATGAATACATTTGGGGCTGAGCACGCCCGTTCCAGTTTGCTCAAGGAATTTGTCAAAAAATGAATTGGCTTGTTGTCCCGCCTCATAGACAAGTCTTGCCTTGGATGAGGAAAATGGCCTTCCTATGCATGTGGACTTCGCTGTGTTTGTGTGAAGATTGAAGTCAATTAGAACGTCTGCATACTTGTCATGAACTCTATTGGCAATATAGTCATTTCGAGCAAATATAAAAACATCATCTACGTAACGTCGAAACTCGTAGTCTTGATGATATTTCAAGTCTGCTAATTCTTGTATTACCCGTCGATCAATTTCTTGAAATATTATTTCGGCAAATATCCGGCTTACCTCCGGGCCTATCGGGATCCCGTTAGTCTCATTATGATTGCCGTGGCGGATGACGGAATCAAACTCCTGAGCGAAGGTCGAGGAGACAGCAACATGCGATTTTGTAAAGGGCTTATCCTTAACTGCCCAGGAAAGACAGTGTGTATAGATGCTGTCAAAGCATTTCGTAACATCAAGCGTCTTTAGAAAAGAGAACCTTTTTTCCAGTGCAAGATAATCCCTTGAATTGAAAAATTTATACAGGCGATCATATCCTCTATACGAAAAAAAAGAGGGTGCATGCTTGACATACCTGTCGAGCCCATCGAGAGCAATGGATCCGGTCTTATACTTGTTAATGTTCTCCCAAGAGCTTTTTGAATAAAAGCTACTTGCGACTGTTTTGGGTGCGCGGATAGATGCTGGGCTTATCGAGCAATAATGAATTATTAGCTGTTCATATTTTTCATAGAAAACCCTTGTTTTCCATTGAGAGGCCGGGTGCAATAGAGCAAGACGTCGAAAACTTTTTGAATCTTTCTTGATTTTGTAGGTATATGGTATGGTCGAGTTCGGTGGCTTGCTTATTCCGATATGCAAGACCAGAGATTTGATTACGGTACTTTGCACATGACCAGCACTATCTAGGGCAGCAATCTGATCATATAGCCCATCATTCGAGAAGATAATTGGGGTTTCGAACGGAGTGGTCTCTGTAATGAGAACTCTATTGTAGTCGCTGCGGCGAATCCGGTTTTTCTTCATTTTATCGCCCTAGTAAATCCAGCAACTCTGGATCTCAGATATTCGTTTTGCAGAGAAGTGGATAAAGCTACGGTTGCCGTGCCCTCTCACAAAGCTGTACGCGAGTAATTGGCGCTTCTGATGGGCAGAAATTATTGTGTTTGTTACCGAAAAAACCCGGCCTTTTTTCGATAGCACAGCATTTCTAAGAAATCTATCCAACTCCTTTAGGCCGGTAGCGCCTTCTGAAAGTAATGGGTAGCTATGATATATACCGGCGACTTTCTTACCGCCTGCTTTCGGGTTATACACACTGAAGTTTTGCGTCAAGAATGCGATGCGATCACGGAGTAATCCCCAGTCATTCGACTTGGTGTAGCTCAGGAATGATCGAGCAATTCTTGTTTTCATTCGCTTGATTTTTTTTCTTGCAATATCCACCTGGACTTTCCGGTATAACTCTCCGTCCTTGGTTTGTCTTGCCTCCAGCTTTGTAGGGTTTTTGACTAAAAATTGATAGCCAAGATAGTCAAACTGAAGCAGGTTTGGTGCAACTGTAGAGCCTTCTTTTGCCACCCTACTGTTCGCTGCGACAATGTTTTTCTTGTCAGGGTTTAATTCAAGTCCAGGAGGAAGGACAGAGCATAATTCACGGAGAAAATCTTTTTCATCTTCTCTTGCCGACGAGATAATAATGATGTCATCGACATACCGAGAATAGTAAAATATATCGCTCCCCCAACGCATCTTCTGATCGAAGTCCTGCATTAGAATTTCTGATAGCGTAGCACTAATGGACAGCCCCCTTGGTACGCCGCTACCTCCAATTGCAGCATGGGCATCAAGCAGTGCCTCGATTAACTTCCTGCTATGCGGACTCAAGTTTTTGATGCTGGAAACGATATCAAAAATATGATTTCTCTGGAAAGACTCGAAAAATGATCGAATATCCAAACGATAAATTCGATAAGGCACTCCTTCTTCTAGTAGGAGCTTGAGATTTTTTACGATCTGAGATCGCCCATCTGCCGACAGTGAAGTGCACCTTTTTAAGTTTAGTCGAAGTTTTCGCTCCACCAGCTCGTCTTGATGTCTAGCCAAACGGTAAACAGTTTTTCCCTTAAGAGGGAATCCTACTAGGGGTATGGATGGAGGGTCGAAATGGGAAATGGCTGATGCAAGAGCTTGACTGAGGAGTTGCTCTCGCAGGGCCGCTTGACCAGCAGCAGGGACTCTGAGGAAATCTCTCTTCCATAGCACGCGCTCAAGAGTCTTTGCACAAAAAGACTGATCGAATGAAGATGCCTGCGACATTAGTTCCCTCTCTTGCCTTAAATTGCCCACTCAGAGAATTTAGAAAACTTCGTGTGCATGCGTCCCATAAGCTGGCATCACTTCTTCGTGAAATCCAAATAGCACATACACGTAGATAATAATCGAAACATCTGCTTGCGTCTCCGCTTCGCGGACCACGCTGCTTCAGGTTCGCTATTCGCTCATCCCTGACGGGACTGGCATTCGCCAGCCTTCCACATCCCTGACGCCTACGGCCCGGCTTCCAGCTTCGGGCCTGCGCGCTTCGCTTGCGTGCGGTCGGCACATCGCGGCGGCTGTTGCCATGTCCAGCCGTCTCTCCTGACTTCATCACCTTGCTCGCGACTGTAGCCCGTGGCCGCGTGCCATCAAGGCGCGCCAGGCCGTGTCCTCGGCTGCGCCTGCGGGCCGCACCTACCTGACGCTTCTCTCCTTGACGGCCCACGTCCGTGGGCTCCTGGCCGTCGCGGGCGATGAACTCAGGAAAGACGGTGGCAACAGGGCCAACCGGGTTCTTCGTGCCAACCGCACCGAATAGCCGAAAGGCTGGGCTCCGAATCTAGGAATCCGGTGTGCGGTTTGAACAGCAAACCCTTTTCGTCAGGAGAAAGACCATGCTTGCATCCCGCTTCGCTTCCCGTTCTCCGGTACTTCGCAGCGATTCCCCGCTGTCCGATGACCAGATTCACCGCGTGGCCCCGTCCATCTTTGCGGAAGCACCCCACGAGAGCCGCTCCCAGCGTTACGCCTATATCCCCACTGCCACGGTGCTGACAGAACTGCGCAAGGAAGGGTTTCAGCCCTTCATGGTGACGCAGACCCGCACCCGCCACGAAGACCGGCGCGACTACACCAAGCACATGATCCGGCTGCGCCATGCCAGTCAGATCAACGCCCGAGGCGAAGCCAACGAAATCATCCTGCTGAACTCACACGACGGCACCAGTAGCTACCAGATGCTGGCCGGGATGTTCCGTTTCGTGTGCAGCAACGGCCTTGTTTGCGGCGACACCGTGGCCGATGTGCGCGTGCCGCATAAGGGCGACGTGGCCGGGCAAGTGATCGAAGGTGCCTATCAGGTGCTGCACGGCTTCGACCGTGCGCTGGAATCCCGCGAATCCATGCAGGCCATCACGCTGGACGAAGCCGAGGCCGAAGTGTTCGCCCGCGCCGCGCTGTCGCTCAAGTACGACGACCCGGATAAGCCCGCCCCCATCACCGAATCGCAAATCCTGATGCCGCGCAGGTTCGACGACCGCCGCCCGGACTTGTGGAGCGTGTTCAACCGCACCCAAGAGAACCTAACCAAAGGCGGATTGCATGGGCGCAGCGCCAACGGACGCCGCCAGCAGACCCGCCCGGTGCAGGGCATTGATTCCGATATTCGCCTAAATCGTGCCCTGTGGCTGCTGGCCGACGGCCTGCGCCAATTGAAAGCCTGATTCCCCTGCGCGGCAGGGGCAGGCAGCAACCCTTGCCGCGTCATTCGCTGCTGCATTCCATCATCGCAAGGAGTTTTCACCATGAACGCCATCAACCACACCGAAGCCCAAGCCATCCACGCTGAAGCCTGCGCCGCGCCTGCCGTGCTGCTGGAAGCCGCCGACCCGAGCAAGAACCTGATTCTTGTGCCGCTGTCACGGCTGGTGTCGCGCCCCACGGGTCGCAACGTGCGCAAGACCCCACGCATGTCGATTCCTGAACTCGCCGCCAGCATCCAGCGTGTCGGTCTGTTGCAAAACCTGATCGTCACCGCGACCGCTGACGGCGAGCATTACGAAGTCGTGGCCGGTGGCCGTCGCTTTGCCGCCCTCAAGTTGCTGGCGAAGAAGCGCCGCATCGACAAGGAATGGGAGGTACCTTGCCTGATGGTGGCCGATGGCACCGCCCGCACCGCCAGCCTGACCGAGAACGTGCAGCGCGAAGCCATGCATCCCGCTGACCAGTTCGAGGCATTTACCGCGCTGGTGGCCGAGGGCCGCCCCATCGAGGACATTGCCGCAGATTTCAGCGTCACGCCGCTGGTGGTGCAGCGTCGTCTGAAACTCGCCAACGTGTCGCCCCGCCTGCTGGCCGACTATCGGGCCGAGGCCGTGAGCCTTGACCAGTTGATGGCCCTTGCCATCACCGACGACCACGCCGCGCAGGAAGCCGCGTTCTACGATGCGCCGACATGGCAGCGCAGCTCGCATAACCTGCGCGACCGCCTGACCGAGCGCGAGATTGATGCCCACCGGCATCCGCTGGTGCGCTTCGTTGGGCTGGATGCTTACGAGGCCGCAGGCGGTGGCGCCCGCCGCGATCTGTTCGCTGAGGCCGATAGCGGCGTGTATCTGACCGATGCCACGCTGCTGGAACGATTGGCGCAGGACAAGTTGGCCAGCCTTGCCGCCGAGGTGAAGGCCGAAGGCTGGGCATGGGTGGATGCCACCCCCGGCACGACCCATGCCGACCTGCAAGCCTTCCAGCGCGCCCCGAGGCAGCGCCGTAAACCGAAGAACCGCGAAGCCCAACGCATCGAGAAGCTGCAAACCAAGATGCAAGCGCTGGCCGAGGCCGTGGATGCCGCCCTGGACGCCAACGATGAAGGAAAGGCCGACGCCTTGCAGAAGGAAGGCGAACACCTGGGCGAACAGTTGCAGGCGCTGGAAGATGGCTTGCAGGACTACGGGGAAGCCGTCAAAGCTGCCGCCGGTGCCATCGTTACCATCGACCGCAATGGCGAGGCCGTTATTCATCGTGGCCTGCTGCGCGAAGCCGAGGCCAAGGCACTGCGCACGCTTGAACGGCTGCGGCAAGGTTTCGGCAGCGAGGTCGACGCCGGGAACGATGACACCGGCGAGGAGGCCGACGACGCCCCGAAGCCCGCCGCCATGTCCGACCGGCTGGCGCAACGCTTGAGTGTCCACCGTACCGCCGCGCTGCAAATCGAAGTGGCCCGGCATCCGCAGGTGGCGCTGGCCGCACTGGTGCATGGCATGGTGCAGACCATCTTGCATGGCAGCCACTACGGCCACGATCTGCCGCTGGATGTGAAACTGACCCAGCAAGATCGGCTGGAAAGCATGGCCCCGGACTGGCCGGAATCGCCCGCCGCCGTGGCGTTGGGCGAGTTGCAGCAGATGGCAGGCGAATCCTTACCGCAGGACAGCTCCGCACTGTTCGCCACATTGTTGGCGAAGTCGCAGGATGAACTGGTGCGGCTGCTGGCAATGTGCGTGGCGTCTACGGTGGATGTGGTGACGCCCCGCACCACGCAGCACCAGCCCGGTGCCGAACTGGCGCAGGCCGTGGGGCTGGATATGGCGGTGTGGTGGCAGCCGACCGCAGACAGCTATTTCCAGCATGTCCCGAAGGCCGCGATTCTGGAAGCCGTGCGCGCGTTCGCACCGGAGCACGTCACCCGGCTGGCGAAACTCAAGAAGACCGACATTGCCAGCGAAGCCGAACGGCTGGCCGATGGTACCGGCTGGATGCCTGCGGTATTGATAGCCGAAGCCCCACTGGACGTGGCAAAGGAAACGGAAGCCAACACTCCGGACACCGCCGCCGTGACCGATGAACCGGCCGAGACACTGGCCGCGTGACCCTGCGCCAATAAGCGCCCCGGCTCCGACCGGGGCGCTTCGCTGTTCTATCATCATCAGCACCAAGCCGTACCGCCTTGGTGCTGATGGTCAAAAATCCGGGCGCGGCGGTGGCCGCGCCCGGTTGCAATGCCACAACGCCGCCTTCGCGGTCGGCGGAGTGGGCACACGCGCACGGCATAAAGGACTCCCAACTCAAGCATTTCGGTCGTAAGATTTTGCATCTTTCCTGGAATGCTATGGCGTATGAGATATTCAAAACCGTTTCCCCTATACAACTTCGATCATGGTTTCGACAAGCCCGCAACCATTCGATTAAACCCATTTGAGATAAAAATATCGCAGGCGAATATCAATGCAGTCACCAAGTTGTCGCGGCGGGCCATCACTAACTTTACGTGGAGCCCACAAGGCAAGCCCGTTGTTTCAAAAACTCCAGCGAAAGTTGGAAGGGTATTAAAAACGGCAACTGTTCGTCGCATCTACTCGAAGTCCGAGAATATTGACGCTCCGGGCAATCCTCTTGTTGCCGACGAGCTTAGCGATCTTTGTCTTTTATTGTCGTTTCTAACGGGGCGTCGAGTCTTTCAGAAAGCGGAGATAAGTGGTCTTGAAGGAGGGCACTATGGTGAAGCTGTTGTCGGCAGGAACTACTTTCTCACCATTGGCCCCAATTGGCCTGATGTGAGTTCACTCCATCGAGAAGGCATGTTTTCCGTGTTATGGGCGATGGTTAATTCCAATTCAACAAACGACATGATTGGAAAAATATGCTATGCCAGTGCTTCGCTGGATACTATCTCTACGAAATGGTTTAAGAGCGAGGGGCAGGCCTACAGAGAGGATGAGCAAGTTGCGATACGTGAAACCCGGAAGAAAATCGAAGCCGTTATTCGTGATGGCCTTAAAGATTCTTCTATTGCAAATGATGTTTTGCCGCGGATATCAGGAGTTTTTGCTCCATCAGCATTGATGAAGCTTCGCTCTTTCCTAATTTCTCAAGGCTTGCTTTCGCAAGAGCCGGACAAAGGAGAAATGGATAGGCTGAAGCTATTGAACTCCATAAGAAATCGCGTCGTTCACTCTGCTGACATTCCTTCCGAACTACATGAAAACTTCAATCGCCGAGGCGAAATTGCGGCAAGCGTGCTCGCAATCACATACGATGTGTGCGCTATATACATATCCAAAGTCGCTGGGATAAACGACTTTCAGATAGAAAGGTCACAGAAGGATGTTGTGAAATTTTTTAAATCAGGGATCTTTAGAGGTCACAAGGTTTTTGATGAGAACTATGAGGAATTCTCAGCCAGGCTAGAAGAGGATTGGCTTAACAGCTAAGTTTAATCTAGTACTTACCTAATTTTCCAACTGCTAATGCGTGTCGGCGTGTCGCCGCCGGGCTTTCGGGCTACGCCCCATGCCGCCAATGGCGTCATGTCCATCCGGCTTCAATCCCTCACGCCTTCGCACCTACGGCGCTGCGCGCTCCGCTTGCTTCCGCAGGAGCAGCTGCGTTATGGCGCTGCCCTTTTAATTGTTGATTCGATGTATGGCCTGAGATTCTGCATGAATAGGCGAATCCATTCGTCTTTCAAATCAGGGGGCACTTCTTCCGCCGACGGGGCCAAACCTAGTGCTTTCAACGCACCCTCATTGGCCCTCGATATCGCCAGCTTTCTGACTCGATCATTGTTAAGAGCCTGAACAACATTGCCAGTATTCTGAAAAGCCTCAAGGTACATCTTTGGTGGCTCGCTCGCTATTTTTGGCAAGTCACTCAAGCGACCCACAACGCTGAAATCAACAGACAAATCCAACGTTTTCCCCTCGACGGGATCAATGGCATAAGTCTTTTGAAAATCCGGGCCGTTGTATTCATCAGCGATAAGGATGAGGAGCCTTGCAAAATTGAATAGCTCTACATATCCGAGGATTCGGCCCTCTTGCTGCTGACCAACCACTGAGACACAGTGGAAAAGGTGATTCTGCGGTCGGTTCTCGACCAGATCGGCATCAAAGAAGAAGTAAAAGGGGCTTGGGGCATCCAGGCTCGGATCTAATAGGTAAGCCAGTGCCCGAGCGCAGTTGCTCGTTTCAATATGGTCAACCTCTGACAAGAGGGCCAGGCACGACTTGACCATAGACCTTCCGGCTGCTGGGCCACCGTAGCAGAATTTCATGCAGAGCGGTTCGTCCAAGTAGCTATCTACTTGTTCAGAGCGGGTAGTGGCGTTTATGAAATCGAATTCCGGGTGATCGACAGCAATCTTTTTGAGTAAATTCTTTATAGTTCTTGGATCATTTGCGCGAATGGAAACTTCTATCTTGCTGCCTGACTCTTCGGCAGATATATCGTGCCCATCAGGCACCAATACAGAGTCAGCCCTAAGCCTTAGCTTTTCTCCCGATGCTGTTTCCACTTTGAAGTCTGGATGTGTGCCGCCTCGCCCGCGTTTGACTCCGGCTGCACTCGAGAACCACAGAAACTGCCTTGCGAGTTCAGCCTCCCATGCGTCGCCCCGTGAGCTATTGCAAATCCTACAGATGAAGTCGTGAACTTCCTTGCGCCCACCTATTGCACTAGGAATGATGTGCTCACCCGTTCGGTGTTTTCCCTCCAATGGATTGGGGCAAAGCCAACATTTTTTCATGAACACTCCCGATCAAAAAGCAGCGCTTCGGCGACTACGCCCTGACAACTCCCAGTAACTCTTCTGTCGTACTCATCAGCACGGCCGAGCTGCATTCAAGCGCACCGGCGATCTTGAAGATGAGCGACAGAGTGGGCTGGTGCTCGCCACGCTCGACCTTACCCATATGCGAGCGCTCAATGCCGGCCAGGTTGGCCAGCGTTTCCTGGGCGATGCCGCGTTCCATGCGCAGCGCACGCACCGCCGCGCCGAAGGCCTGGGCCAGCTCGGCGTCGAAGGTAGTGGAGCCGGCCGGTCGGCCGCGCTGGACGGTTCGCTTCTGCATATGAAGAAGCGTCGACTCGCAGCACAATTAAAACCACGTTATATTTAACTCATTTATCCAATTTCATCTGTTTTTGTGCTTTTACTGAAAGCCGCATCGGCGGCTTTCAGTAAAAGCGGAGAGCCTGATCCGTGTCCTTCCTCACTTCCGTACATATGCCTTCGTGCTTCTACGCTTCTGCGGATACATGGGCTTGCTCATTTGTGCTTCTAAGGGAAGGCGTGAAAGCGCCTCTGCTGCTCTGCAAGTCCGTGGACGTACAGTCATGACCTCGCATCACCGCCGACGAGCGCACGCGCCTGCTGTCCAACGGCCAGGCCCGCGCTGCCGGGCAGGACACCGATCCGCTGCCCGTGGTGCGCCTGTTCACCCCGGATGCGCATGCCACTTGGCTGCTGGCTTCGCTTGACCCAGCCGATGGCGATACTGCCCACGGCCTGATCGACTTAGGGATTGGCATGCCTGCACTGGGAACGGTGAAGCTGTCCGACCTGGCCGCCATTGTCGGGCCGCGCCAGCAGCCCGTGATGCGGGATCGCTACTTCAAGCCGGTGCGGCGGCTGTCGGAATACTTGCGACTGGCCGAAGACAACGGCGCGATCACCGATTGAGCGCCACCGCCAAGCGAGTCGCTCTAAGTCTATTTCGGTCTGATCTGTGACCCGTTCGGTCTGAATCGGCAGTGTTGCACCGAAGCGGTGCGTGCCAGATCCAAACGGTCATGATGCCTGGCGCGGGCTGCGGCAAGCTGACCGACGCGGCATGCCATTGGAGTGCGTTGCCGCCGTCGCAATCGGACGATTTCAGCAACGCATCGGAGCTTATCGGTCTTGACACTGCCAGTTTACGCTTCACCCATGACGTTTTGACGATGGCCTCGTAGCACGCCGTTTCGCCGTGGCGACGCATCCCCAGCACAGGGAGGTTGTCGCATGGCTGATCGCAGTGCCGAGCCGTGGTATGCCACGGCGGCCTATCTCTACGTTCTGCACCTGGATGGCCCGGCGCTAGCCTGGGAGTACCTGCGTCGCCATCCCGACTACCGGCGCGACTGGTTGCGCCGTCGTCGCCAACCGGATGCTGCCGAAAGTTGGGGGCTGCGCCTGCTGGAAGATCCCGCCCTGGATGCGCGGGACGCGCACCCGGCCTGGTTCCCCGATCACGATGCAGTGGTGCAGCTCTACCCGGATGCCGATCCGCCGCCTGATGCCCTGCGCTTTGAGTTCTGGAAGCTGCCGGGCCACAAACACCTGACCCATGACGGCAAGCGCTTGGTGTTGGTGGCGCGCTGGCCCGGCTGCTGCCTGCGCTTCGTGCTCGCGCCAGGCTTGGCCGATGGCATGGCTTACGCCTATGCCATCCGGGCCTGCGCCGGGCCTTTCGAACGCTATGCAACCTTGGCGAGCGAATTGAACAAGATCGCTGTAGCCGCCGGTGCCGCACCTGCGACGTTCGTCAGGCCACGTCCGCCGCTGTCCGCATTGCAGGAACTGCACACGCTTCAGGCGCTGGACGCGACCCTGGCGGGTGCGTCCTTGCGGGAGGTGGCCGAAGGGTTGTTTGGTGTGGATGTCGTTGCCGCCGACTGGCACGCCGACAGCGCTTTGCGCGCCCGCGTGCGGCGACTGGTACGCAGAGGCGATGGACTGATGCGCGGCGGTTATCGCCGTCTGGCACATCTTCCGGCTGTCACTTCGCATGAGGGGGGACGTTTCGCATCGGCAACAGAACGTCCCTGAGCAAGAGCCCCAAGTTTCTTGAGACTGCCTCCATCCGGCTGCGCTGTGTGGCCGGGCTTGATGGAGGTACATCCCATGCGACCCGCTCCCTTGCGGCCTGCCGCTGCTCCCGTTGCCACAGCCGCACAACCCCAGCGCTATCTCACCAACGATGAGGCTGCTGACTATCTGCGCCTGTCACCGCGCACGCTGGAGAAACAGCGCGTCATCGGTGGTGGCCCGAAGTTTCGCAAGTTCGGTCGCCGAGTCATGTACGCCGTGGTCGACCTCGATGCCTGGGCGGAAACGCGCAGCTTCGAGAGCACTTCCGATCCTGAATATGCCGAGCACCACTCGGCTGACAGCCGTGCGCGCTGATCGGCGCATCGCCGGTGGCCATCGCCATGTCCCGCCCATCAGGGCACGCCTTGCAGCAGCGCGAACAGCTCGACCTGTTCCGCGCTCTGCCGGGCGAGGACATGGCACCGCGCGATGCCCAGGACTTGATGGCCTATCCGTTTTTCTCGCTGGCGAAGTCGCGGCGCACCGCGCCGATCGACTTTCGCAGCGGCAACATCACCATCCGCGTGGAAGGCACGCAAGAGCATGGCATCGCCACCATCTGGGACGCCGACATCCTGATCTGGGCCGCCAGCCAGATCGTCGAAGCCAAGGACGCGGGCATCCAGCCGTCCCGGCGGATGCAGGCCACGCCCTACGAGATCCTGCGCTTCATCGGGCGCGGCAAGTCGCTGCGCGACTACCAGCGCCTCAAGGCCGCGCTCGACCGACTGCAATCGACCACGGTGGCCACGTCCATCCGCGAAACGACGGGAAGGCGCTTGCACCGCTTTTCGTGGATCAACGAATGGAAGGAACTGGCCGATGCCAACGGCACGCCGCTGGGCATCGAGCTGATCCTGCCGGACTGGTTCTATGCGGGCGTGCTGGACGCCGCCCTGGTGCTGACCATCGACCCGACGTACTTCCGACTTACGGGCGGCATCGAGCGCTGGCTGTACCGCCTGGTGCGCAAACATGGCGGCAGGCAGGAATACGGCTGGCAGTTCGACTTCCGGCATCTGCACCGCAAGTCGGGCAGCAGCACGCGGTTTTCGGATTTCGCCTACGACCTGCGGGCGCTGGTCGCCCGGCAATCGCTGCCGGGATACGAGCTGGGCATCGTGCGGATTCCCGAGGACGACATGGAATTGCTGACATTCCGGCCCGTGCCGCAGACGGCACGGGGATAACAGCGGGACAAGCTGTGGATGGGGTCGTGCTATCAGGAGTAATAGATGTCGTGCTATCAGGAGTACGCCTATCGTGCTATCAGGAGTACGAAAACGCCGGAAAGCTAGTATCGGCGCGGGTTTGCGATCCCTCTAACATTACTAACTTAAATTCTCTAACTATTGGTAGAGAAACAGCATTGCGGTGGACAACTACCGCAGGCCGAAAAGCCAGCCAGGAAAAGCCGCAAAAATCACCCCGTTCGGCACGGCAAAGACAGTCCGGTCTTCCAAGCTGGAGGGCCGCGCCATGATCGTCGCCTTGCTCAACCAGAAAGGCGGCGTCGGCAAGACCACGCTCGCCACGCACATCGCTGGCGAACTGGCACTGCGCGGCCAGCACGTCATCCTGCTGGATGCCGACCCGCAGGGTTCCTCACTGGACTGGACACAGCGCAGAAGCCAGCAGGGCTTGCCCCGGCTGTTCAGCGCCGTGGGCCTGGCGCGCGAAACACTGCACCAGGAAGCCCCAGAACTCGCCAGGCGAGCCGATCACGTCATCATCGACGGGCCACCCAGGATCGCCGCTTTGGCGCGCTCCGCGCTGCTGGCGGCCGAACGGGTGCTGATCCCGGTACAACCCAGCCCCTACGACCTGTGGGCCAGCGCCGAGATGGTGGCGCTGATCCGTGAGGCCCAGGTGTTCCGGCCTGCGCTACGCGCGGCCTTCGTCATCAACCGGCGCGTCAGCACCACGGTGATCGGGCGCGAAGCGCGGCAAGCCTTGGCCGAACAGCCGTTGCCAGCGCTGCGCAGCGAGGTGCGTCAGCGCATCGTCTTTGCCGACAGCGTGGCTGCGGGTCGATTGGCGCGGGAGACAGCCCCCGATAGCGCAGCGGCGCAGGAAATCACCGCGCTGGTCGATGAGCTGCTGCGGTGGCCGTCATGAGCGACAACAGCAACCCACCCAACGGCAAACGCCCAGCCAAGCGGGTCGGCATCGGCGCGCGTCCGCCCGCCAATCCGCACGCCGAGGCGTGGATTCGCCAAGGCGACTCCGATGTGCTCAACAAAGGCGACCTCTACACCGCTCGCCTGACCCTCGACATCACGCCTGCCTTGCGGGCGCGCATCAAGGTGTCGGCCTTCACGCGAGGCGTGACCGTGGCCGAACTGCTGCGCGGCCTGCTGGAGCGGGAGTTCCCCCCGGAGACCACGGCATGAACGCATCCGCTTCGACCGCCCACACCCCCAACGCAAGCGCGCCCATGGCAGCGCCGCGGCCTGCGCTTTCGACACTCGCCGGCCAGGCCGGCAACGTGCCGCTGACGCGCGTGGCGCTAGCCTACATAGAACCGCGCTTCAAGCTCTACCTGCGCTTCGGCGAACCGGCGCGCACGCTCCAGCTCGACCGCTGGCGGCGCTGCGCCGTGTTCCTGCCGAACGCGGTTCTGTGCCGCATCCGTTGGCAGGCCAACGACTACGGCACGATCCGTTGGCAGCTCATGGTTATGCAGTCCGCCACGCCGCTGGACGCCGTGCAGCGCATCCCCGGCGTGCAGCCGGGCGCGCGTCTGCTGCTGCACGCCGAAGGCGATGCCAACGTGCGGGCCGTTCTGGAACGCATCGACGGCATCGAGGCGCTGGGCATCGCAGCCGCAGACACATCGCCCGCGTACTGGCGCACGCTCGCCAACCGGCTCGCCGCGCGCTCGCTGCTACCTACATACACCGCAGAACGGCACGCCGCCTGGCTGGCCGGGAGGGCATTGCCATGACCACGATTTCCACAACCGGCCCCGTGTCGCATCCTCGATCTCGCCTGCGCGCTCGCCTCGTGCTGGCAGGCTTCGCCACCGTTGGCCTCGCTGGGCTGGCCTGGGCGGCCTACGTGCCGCCGCTGCCGCGTCTGACCTACAACCCGTCTGACAGCGTGGCAGTCGGCTGGTATCGCATCCAAACGCTCGCCCCGCGTACTACCTCGCTGCCACATCTGTTGTCCGTGAACAGCACCGTGCTGGTGCCGCTGCCCGACAGGGCCGCCATGCTGGCTGCGCAGCGCGGCTACCTGCCGACCCGCGTTCCGCTGCTCAAACGTGTGGGTGCAGTCGCGCCACAACACGTTTGCATCGTCGCCGGCGAGGTTCGCATCGACGGCGTGCCGGTGGCCGCCGCGCTACGAGCAGACCGGCTGGGCCGGCCGCTGCCATCCTTGCAGCTTTGCCGCCGTCTCGAACCGGGCGAGTTGTTCCTGTTGAGCGTGACCAACCCGGCGTCGTTCGACAGCCGCTATTTCGGCCCGGTCAGCGAATCCGCCGTGATCGGCATCGCGCATCCCGTTTGGCTGGAGACACGCCCATGATGGCCGCCGATTCGCTGCACGTTGCCGTGCATCTCATCGTGCCATCTGGCATGTCGTTCCGGCTGCTGTTGCCGTGTTGTCGCGCGTGCAGTGCGAGCGCGTGCGAGTCGCACTTCGCGCCGTCTCCAGCGCAGCCGTCCAGTGTGCAGGCGCCTTGCCTCGAACGTTCCTGGCCTGCGGCCATCGGTTCGTTTGCCGGCCGGCTGGTTGCAAGCAGCACAGCGCCGCCGGGCCGCCGACGCTCGGAGCGACAACGAGGGAAAAAGGCGGAAGGCAAGACAAAAGGACGCGGCACCGGGCCGTGTCGAAAGCCTGTCTGCACATGGGGGGAACGCGGCACGGAGCGGCTTCGCCACCGTGCCGCTTTCAGCGCGAGGGTCGCGCCAATGCAGGCATGTCCGCGTGCTTCGCACGACCGGACACGCCCGAGGTTGCATGGAGCGCAGCCATGACCGACCGCCGCGACGACGATTTCCGAGTGCGTCCCAGCGCCCCGAAGAACCGGGGCAAGGGACAGGGCCAGAGCTTCGTTTCCAAGGTGCTCAAGCAGGCTGGCAAGGCCAGCGGCGGCAAATCCTCAATACGCCATTCTGCAGCCGGTAGCAGCGGTGCACGCGCCGGCCAGCGGCCCGGCTCGCGCTTGGGGCGCGGCCATACGGCGGCGCGCTTCGCAGGCGCGAATCTCACCCCCATGTCGCGGCGCGTGACCATCAAGACGCTGCTGGTCAATCAGCGCAACGCCAGCCCGCAATCGCTCGCCAAGCACCTGCGCTACATCGTGCGTGATGGTGCGGGCCGCGATGGCGAACCGGGCCGTGCCTACGGGCCACAGACCGACGAAGCCGACCTTGAGGCTTTCAAAGAACGGGCCGCCGACGACCGGCACCATTTCCGGTTCATTGTTTCGCCCGAGGACGGTGCGGAGTTGGACGACCTGCGCACCTACACACGGCATCTGGCAAATCGCATGGAAGCCGACCTGGGAACGCGGCTGGATTGGGTGGCGGTCGATCACTGGAACACCGACAACCCGCACACGCACCTGATCGTGCGCGGGCGCGACGACGCCGGCAAAGACCTCATCATTGCGGGCGACTACATCGCGCACGGCTTTCGCCATCGCGCGGCAGAGCTGGCAACCGAATGGCTGGGGCCGCGCACCGAACTGGAGATTCAGCAGACCTTAGGGCGCGAGGTGGAACAGGAGCGGTGGACGAGCCTCGACCGCACGCTGCAACGCGAGGCCGGCGACGATGGCCGGGTGCGGATCGACAGGTTCAACGAGCCGACCTTGCAACGCCAGCGCCTGCTGCTGATCGGTCGCCTGCAACGCTTGCAGCGTCTGGGCCTGGCGGACGAGGTGCAGCCCGGCACCTGGGCCGTCCATGAAGATGCAGAGAAGACCTTGCGCGCCATGGGTGAACGTGGCGACATCATCCGCACCATGCAGAGGGCCATGAGCGGCCATCCGCGTGAGCTGGCGGTGTTCGAGCCAGGCGACGACGGCCGCACAGTCATCGGCCGCGTGGCCGCTAAGGGGCTCGCCGACGAACTGCATGATCGTAGCTATCTAGTCATCGACGGCACCGACGGCAAGGCCCACTACGTCGCGTTGAATGCCCGCGATGAACTGTCGAACTATCCCACCGGCGCCGTGGTGGAGGTGCGCGGTTCCACCGGGGTGCGCGCCGCCGACAAGAACGTCGCCACACTGGCAAGCGATGGCCTGTACCGCACCGATCACCACCTTGCCATTGAGCAGGGCCGGGCCAAGCCCGGTCGCGATCCGCAGGAAGTTGTCGCGTCGCATGTCCGCCGCTTGGAAGCCCTGCGCCGGGCCGGCATCGTGGAGCGCGTGGTCGAAGGGCTATGGAAGGTGCCGGACAATCTAGTCGAGCGTGGCCGCCAGTACGACGCGCAGCGCCTGGGCGGCGTCGCCGTGGAACTGAAATCGCATCTACCCATCGAGCGGCAGACCCGCGTTATCGGGGCCACCTGGCTCGACCAGCAACTGATCGGTGGCGGCCGTGGGCTGGGCGACCTCGGCTTTGGCAGCGACGCCAAGCAGGCTATGCAGCAGCGCGCCGACTTCCTCGAAGAACAGGGACTGGCCCAACGGCGCGGCCAGCGCGTTATTTTCGCCCGGAACCTGCTGGAGACGATGCGCGATCGGGAGGTGGCGCAGGCAGCCGGGGAGATTGCGACCGAAACAGGCCTAGAGCACCGCCCAACGGTAGACGGACAGCGCATGGCTGGCATCTACCGACGCTCGGTCACGCTCGCCAGCGGGCGCTACGCGTTGCTTGACGACGGCAAAGGTTTCAGCCTAGTGCCGTGGCGGTCAATAATAGAAAAGAGACTCGGGCAGCACCTTGCAGCCACAGTGCGGGGCATGGATGTTTCCTGGCAGGTACGTAGGCAACAAGGACTGGGGATTTGACATGCTTTGCCCATCTCAAATTCGCGGCCCGTAAACCCGCCCACTTTAAAGAGTGGCGGCTACAGTATCGAGTTACGCCATCCGCCTCTTCTCTTGCCAACGTTTGTAGTTCATGGGAGACATGCCCATCTGCTGGGAAAATGCACGCCTGAATGATGCCTCGTCAGCGTAGCCACACTGAGAGGCCACCTGTTTGACGCTCGCTCCCGGTATGTCCAAGAGCATGCACGCTGTCTCTATGCGAACGCGCGTTATGAAGGACTTAGGCGACTCACCCACCAAATCCTTTAAGCGGCGATGGAGTGTGCGCTCGCTCAGATTTAAGGCTACAGCAAGTTCCTCTGCTGTAATTTCAGGTTTTACGTGCCGTACGATTTGCTCCGCTTGCAGCAGGATGGGTTCGGAAGTGTTCACGAAGCCCCTGGGAGCGAAGACGGCTTGAGGCAATGACTGCGTATCTGCTACAGCAATATCGGCGGCCAACTTGGCGATTTCCTTACCAGCCAATCGTCGGATCATGTGCAACGCAATGTCAATCCATGACAGGGGCCCTCCTGTTGTGACAATACGATCCTCTTCCTCAATCGCCGCACCCCATGCAATGTTTGCCTTTGGGAACCGTCGCTTAAAAGAATGGTGCAACCACCAAGTTGTGGTGCAGCGCCTGCCGTCGAGTAAGCCTGCTTCGCCAAGAACAAAAGTTCCTGCACAAGCCCCTGCGATCCAAGCACCGCTGTCGTGACACTGCTTTAGCCACTTAGCGGTCTCACGGACTGACTGGGTAAGAGGCGGCAAGCCGTCTTCGCCGAGAGCCATTCCCGCAATAAGTACGGCATCGTAGATGTCAGTGCCCTGGAACGCAGCGTCTACCTGAATCAGCTTGCCGGTCGGATCGCGCACAGGGAGACCATCCACGCTGACAACCCGAGTGTCTAGCGCGAAGCCCGGAGGAGCAACGATCCCTTGACTTGGCCCTTCTGGAGCAGAGCGGAGGGCTTGGCCTGTCATCCAAAACATGTCAGACAGCCCCGCGACTGCTGACAACATGCTGCCCTCAAGCGCAACGATGGCAATTCGCATAGTTCACCCCCTTTGGTGGCGAATTTTGCACGAATATTGGCTAGTTCGCCACCTGTACTGTAGCACGGTGCCTGCATAGAATCTTGATGGAAAGGTGTTTTGGGCTGATATATGGACTGGCGAAAAGCGAAGCAGTGGACAAAATCTGCCGTGACCAAAAAGTTAGTCACGATTTTGGGGTTAATCATGATCAGTGCAAGCTCTCATTCTCAAGAAAAAAATGTTGAGCCGAGGGTTGATGCAATCGTGCTAGTGCATGGAGCATTTGCAGATGGATCAGTTTGGATGCCTGTTATCGAAAAGCTGCAAGCGAAAGGCTATGAGGTGACGTCTGTCCAAATCCCATTAACTTCCCTTGCTGCTGATGTTGCAAGTACCGAGAGGGCTATTCGGCGGAAAAATAAAGATGTTTTGCTCGTAGGTCATTCTTGGGGCGGAGCGGTAATTTCCCAGGCGGGCAATCTTCCGAATGTTGCAGGCTTGCTTTACTTGTCGGCGTTGGCACCCGACACAAAAGAGTCCGTTAATTCCATGCTTCAGGTTTTGGGTGCCCCATTGCCGGCATTTAAGACGGACGAGGCTGGTTTTGCATGGCTCGATGATGCGCTCGCTTATAGAGCTGTAATGGCGGGGGATGTTCCCCAAAGTCGCGTTGATCAGTTGGCTGCTGTACAAAAGCCTTTCAATACACACAGCTTTTCTCAGCCAGTCGATAACGCTGCATGGCGAAAGAAGCCGAGTTGGTATTTGGCCACCAACAACGATCATGCTTTACCAATTTTTGTTCAGGAGGCCATAGCGCATCGGATAAATGCCAAGCTCACACATGTCACTACCAGTCATCTTTCGATGATTGCACGCCCAGACGATGTCGTTGAATGGATTGATAACGCTGCGAAAGAGTCAGCGCGCCATTAGGTGCGAGATCACGAATGCGCGAATGATGTCTGTGTTTTAGAGAAGTGATGCTGCTCAAATCGATGCATAAATAATGTGCTTTGCTTTACGAAAATTCAGCAGTGCCTCCGAGAGCGGCGCGATATGCATTGCGATCTCGCGGATTACACTGGTTTTTAATTTCCCAATGAGAGAAAGGGATTCGATATGAAACGCCGCAACGTTCTTAAGGTGATTTCGTCTATTTTGGCGTTGTCCATGACGCCTGCATTGCCCGCCCTTGCGCAATCTGCTCCGAGTTTCGGGTTGCCCGCGCTCCCACAAGAGCGTGTGCACCGCGTTAAAATGGGCGATGTCGAAATCATAGCTCTGTACGATGGTGCAACACGCCTGCCATTGCACGAGCGGTATGTGTCAAATGCCCCCTTCGGCGAAGTAAAGAAATTGGCTTCAGCTCAGGGCCTCAGCACCGAGTATGTCGAACTGACATTCACGGCTTACCTGATTGTTTCCGGCTCGCGCCACATTCTTCTCGATACTGGCCTAGGTGAGTTCGGATCACCAAAGGAGACCACCGGAAAGTTACTCGAAAGCCTCCGGCTTGCCGGTTATAAGCCGGAGGATATTGACACTATCTTGATATCGCACTTCCATGCGGATCACATTAGCGGGCTGAGAGATTCAGCCGGTAAATTTGTCTATCCCAACGCGAAGGTTTGGGTTCCCACACCCGAGTATGACTACTGGATGAGTGATGCCAACATGCAGGCAGCCCCCCAACAACGAAAGGGTGCGTTCGATATCGCCCGACGCGTCTTTGTTGGCATGCCTGAAAGCATGCTGAATAAATTCGAGCCAGGCAAAGAGGTTGCCCCTGGAATAATTTCTAAAGCGGCTTATGGCCATACTCCGGGGCACACAGCCTTCGAGGTTACGTCCGGCGGGAATTCGTTCTACTACATCGCCGACATGATTAATGTTCCTGCGTTCTTCGCAACCCATCCTGAGTGGATGGTGGCGAGTGACATTGATCCGAATAGCGCACTTAAAGTTCGGCAGGAGTTTCTGGAAATCGTTGATAAATCTAACCCATTGGTTGGCGGCTTCCATTTCCCCTTCCCAGGCGTGGGGCACCTGAAAGCCCAGTCCGTTGGCTACAAGTTTTATCCCGTGAACTGATTTCATGCAGCCACTCTTACGGCATCTAACGCGATAGTCGATGCCGTAAGTTTTGGCCAAGATGTTCTAAGTGACTCCGCGACGGACGAGTCTGGCGAAATACGGCGAATATCTACATCACTATTCGCGGTTTGCAGACTCGACTCAATATTTCCGAGCTGCAGGTTAAGACTCGCCAGGATCTGCTGTCGACGGTCAGTCTACTTAATGCTTACAGGCTAGGCAGTAACGAACTAAGGCTTGTGATGCTGGCGTTCCCCGAGGTACGCATCGAAGCGAACTGGGGACAGCCGCGCCGATTCCCGCGACGCCGAACATCGCCAGCATAGGTCTCCGGCCGACTTGCTCCAGCGTTGCCCCAATCTCATCGTAGCCGAACATCAGCGGTGGCAACGAACGTCAAGTTTTTCGCTAAGCGGCGCTGAGAAGCGCCACCGCGATTCCGAAAGGCAATCTGATCAGCAGCAGGGGGCCAGGCCGCTCGTTCTGTGCTGCCGAGGATATTGAAAACGCCTTTCAGCGTTTGTCAATCGAGCGGAACTTGCTACGACGCTAACACGAGGCGAGTCATCGCTTTCCCTGCGCGGCAATCCTCTTTAACGGCATATGAACATGGAGTGACGAGCCGAATTAACGTGCTGCACGCGGTTGAACACCTTGTGAAGCGAAGGGAGCAGACCGAATCGATGCGTGCTGCTACTGCGGTGTTCAGAACGCTCCGAGGCGGTTGGCAACCTCTGTCCTCAGAAGTCATAGAGGCCCGGTGATGCGCTAGCGATCCACGTTACTCGCGTCAATGGGCACGCTAAGACGAGGCACTGCGATCTAAAAGGGGACTATATGGAATTACGACATCTGCGTTGCTTCGTCGCCGTTGCGGAAGAACTCCACTTCGCTCGCGCAGCGGAAAGGCTGCACATCGAGCAATCACCTTTATCTCGCACAATAAAGGAACTGGAGGAAGATCTGGGGGAGCAGTTATTTATCCGCTCCAGCCGAAGCACTCGCCTGACACGGGCGGGCAAGCTGTTTCTAGAACATGTGCCGCGCGTGTTCACCGCCTTGCAACAAGCCCGCGACAGTGTGCAAGCGGCATCCAACGGCTTCCACGGCCAGTTGCGCATTGCGCTATCGGATGGAATCACTCCGTCGCGCCTGTCGGCTTTGCTGGCAACGTGTAGACAGGAGGAGCCCGAAGTGGATATTCGGCTATTCCAGGTGACGCTGTCCCAGCAACTCAAGGGTCTGCAAGACGATCTGTACGACGTTGGGTTTGCTCAATCCGATGAAGTGGGTGAAGGCATATCGGCCGAGGAAGTATGGAGTGATCCGCTCATGGTGGCTGTGCCCGCGCGGCATCACCTACTCAAGCACAAGCGAATCCCATTGGATGAATTGTTGCAATTTCCGCTCGTGCTCTGCGATCCACTGGCGTGCGAAGGCCATGCTCGCCAAGTGGAACGCATGCTGCGTCGATCCGACCGTGAGCCGCTGATCGCTGAACGTGTCGCTTCGTTTGAGCTGATGATGGTGGTCGTTTCCGCTGGCTTCGCCTTGGGTCTAGCTGGCTTGCCGCATATCGTGGCGGGCCGGGACTGCGGCGTCGTGGCCCGGCCGTTGGCGGGGCGCTCCCCTATGTTGACCACCTACCTTCTGCGGCGCGAAGGAGAAGAGTCCGAGGTGCTGACCCGATTCGTCGAACGGGTACAGGCAATCGACTTGCCCGAAGGCGCAAGGCACGTGCCGCCGGCCGAATCTGAACCTCAGGAGGAGATCGAGCTATGAAGCGAACGATCCCATTGCTTCTGGCTGGCGTGCTCACGGCCTGCGGCCCACCTGAGACGCCCAAGCAGGCCAACATCCCGACCGTCGAGGAGCTGGCTGCCGATCCCGCTCGTTTGAAGGAGTTGCGTCAACGGTGCAAGACCGACCGCGTGACGCTTGGCGACATGCTCTGCAACCGCGCGGCAGAAGCCACGCGCAAGCGGTTCTATGGGGACGGCACCACTCCCTATACCCAACCCGAGGCGTCACCGAAGTTCTGATCACTAGTCCTTCGCGAATTTTTTCCCGTCTTAACTCAACACGCCGCAGCGCGCCCGCGCCTGCGGCGTTTCTATTGGATTCGCTCCAGCCTGGAACGATGCATTTCGCATCATCTTGCTTCCGATAACGGTCTTTGACCGGCACTCACCCGGCACCGATCCTCCCTCCATGCGGCACGTCCCAGTGCCGCTTTTTGAACGAGGAATCAGCGCAGGGAAATCGGAGGCCAGTCAATGCAAGCTCAGGGCGTACTGTTCGGCCAGATCGCCGCCGTATTCGGCATCGTGATCGCCGGTGTGTGGAGTGCAACGCAATGGACAGCCGCCGCCCTTGGCTATCAACTACGCCTTGGCTCGCCGTGGTTCGACTTCTTTGGAACCCCGGTCTATCACCCTTGGCGGCTTTTCGAGTGGTGGTTCTTCTTTGATGCCTACGCGCCGCACATCTTCGATATCGGCGGGGCTATCGCAGGTAGCAGCGGCTTGGTGGCTGTGGCGGTTGCCATCGCTATGTCGGTTTGGCGCTCGCGACAAGCGCGCCTCGTCACCACCTACGGTTCGGCACGCTGGGCCGATGCGGACGACATACGCAAAGCTGGATTGATCCAGCCCGACGGGGTTTTCCTCGGGCTGCATCGCGGCCAATACCTTCGCCACGAAGGGCCCGAACACGTCCTGACCTTCGCGCCCACGCGTTCAGGCAAGGGTGTGGGCCTGGTCGTTCCCACATTGTTGAGTTGGCCCGCGTCCGTCGTCGTTCACGACATTAAAGGCGAGAACTGGACGCTCACCGCAGGCTGGCGTTCGCGGTTTAGCCACTGCCTCCTGTTCAACCCCACGGATGCGCAGTCGGCGGCCTACAACCCGCTGCTGGAAGTAAGGCGCGGCGCACACGAAGTGCGCGATGTGCAGAACGTCGCCGACATTCTTGTCGATCCCGATGGCGCACTCGAACGCCGGAACCATTGGGAAAAGACCAGCCACGCGCTGCTGGTTGGTGCCATCCTGCATGTGCTGTACGCGGGCGAGGACAAGACGCTGCGCGGCGTTGCGAACTTCCTCAGCGACCCGGCGTGTCCGTTCGAGCTGACGCTGCAACGGATGATGACAACGAAGCACTTGGGGGATGCGCCGCACCCGGTTGTTGCATCCGCTGCGCGCGAAGTGCTCAACAAGTCGGACAACGAGCGGTCGGGCGTGCTCTCCACCGCCATGTCGTTTCTCGGCCTGTACCGCGACCCGACCGTGGCCGAAGTCACGTCGCGCTGTGATTGGCGCATCGCCGACCTCATTTCCGCCGAGCACCCGGTGTCGCTCTATCTGGTGGTGCCCCCTTCCGACATCAGCCGCACCAAGCCGTTGATCCGGCTCATCTTGAACCAGATCGGGCGGCGGCTGACCGAATCGCTCGACGGCAGCGATGGCATCGCGCGTCGGCACAAGCTGCTGCTGATGCTGGACGAGTTTCCGGCGCTGGGACGCCTGGACTTCTTCGAGTCCGCGCTTGCCTTCATGGCCGGCTACGGCATCCGAAGCTTTCTCATCGCTCAGAGCCTGAACCAGATCGACAAGGCGTATGGGCAAAACCATTCCATCCTCGACAACTGCCATGTCCGGGTGACTTTCGCGACCAACGACGAAAGGACGGCGAAAAGAATTTCCGAAACACTCGGTACTGCTACCGAGCTTCGCGCACAGCGCAACTACGCCGGCCACCGGCTTGCTCCGTGGCTGGGGCACCTGATGGTGTCGCGTCAGGAAACCGCGCGTCCGCTGCTGACGCCCGGCGAGGTGATGCAACTTCCACCTGATGACGCCGTGGTCATGGTGTCCAGCGTCGCCCCGATCCGCGCAAAGAAGCTGCGTTACTACGCCGACGCCAATTTCAAGAATCGCCTCCTGCCACCGCCCGCGCTCGCCGTCGGGAGGTACGCCGACGTGCCGCCAGCCCGTCTCGACGACTGGAGCGGCTTGGCGATCCCGGCCGTACCTGCGGCGCAAGCCTCGGTATTCGCCGATGGCCTGGGCGGCACCGATGACGGCGGCCCGAGCCGCCAGCCCGAACTCTTCGAAATCGTCGCCTACGACCCCGAGCCGGATGCACGTGCAAACGACCTGGCGCTGCTCGATGACGACGACCTAGCGCTGCCACTTCCCGGCCAGCTCGACCCGGCCATGCAGCGCACGGCCCGGCTGGCTTCCCTCGACCCCAACGACGGAATCGACCTATGAGCCAATACCGACTCAACCTGTTCATCCAGCCCGAGCACGCCAAGCGCTTGGACGAACTGGCCGCCAAAAAGGGCGTGTCCAAGTCCTCCATCGTCGCAGCGGCCTTGGCGTCCTGGCTGTCGCCCGATGCTGGCGACCAGCGCGAGGCCGCCATCTCCAAGCGGCTGGATCGGCTGTCGCGGCAAACCGAACGGCTGGAGCGCGACCAGAACATCCAGATCGAAACATTGGCGCTCTTCATTCGATATTTCCTGACCGTCAGCACGCCGGTGCCCGAGGCCCATCAAGACGCGGCTCGCGCCCAGGGCAAGGCGCGCTTTGAGCAATTCGTCGACCAGTTGGGCCGCCACCTGTTGCGTGGCCGCAGCCTGGTGCGCGACGTGGTGGAGGAACTGCACCCCGACCCGATGCGGATGGATGACGCAGCCGCGATGGCGTCCGCCCATGAAGGAACTGCCGAGCGTGCGTCATGAGTGCCGTTCCACAGATCCCGCCGGAACCTCACTCATCCGTAGCAGCGTCCCAGGATCGCCGCATCCAGATGCTGCGCACGGCAATGGGGCCGCTGATCGCCGCTGCGCTCGAAGACCCGGATGTAGTGGAAATCATGCTCAACCCCGATCGCACCCTTTGGGTGGATCGGTTGTCGTCGGGTCGCTCGCCGCTGGGCGTGGAGCTGCCCGAGGCCGATGGTGAACGCATCATCCGCCTGGTCGCCGCGCATGTCGGCGCGGAGGTGCATCGCGGCCAGCCGCTCTTGACCGCCGAGTTGCCGGAAACCGGAGAGCGTTTCGAGGGCATCCTACCTCCGGCCGCCCCGGGGCCAGCCTTCGCGCTGCGCAAGCGGGCCGTGAGCATCATCGGCCTGGATCGCTACGTGGCCGACGGCATCCTGACCGCTGGGCAGGCCGAGTTCCTGCGCCGCGCCGTGCGGGAGCGGCAGAACATCCTGATCGCCGGCGGCACCAGCACCGGCAAGACCACGCTGGCGAACGCGCTGCTGGCCGAGATCGCCGCCACAGGCGACCGCGTGCTGGTGCTCGAAGACACCATCGAACTGCAATGCGCGGCCCGCGACCATGTGCCGCTGCGCACCCGCGCCGGCGTCGTCACCATGACCGAGCTGGTGAGGGCCACGATGCGCCTGCGGCCTGACCGCGTGATCGTCGGCGAGGTGCGCGGCGGCGAAGCCCTCGACCTCATCAAAGTGTGGGGCACCGGCCACCCCGGCGGCATTGCCACTATCCATGCCGGCTCCGCGCTGGGCGCGTTGCTGCGCCTCGAACAGTTGATTCTCGAAGTCGCTGTGAATCCGCCGCGGGCGCTGATCGCCGAGGCGGTCAACGTCGTCATCAACATCGCCGGACGCGGCCGCAAACGCCACGTCGAAACCATCGCCCGTGTCGTCGGCTTCGATGGCACCGGCTATCGCTTGGCGGACGCATTGGAAACGCCGTTTCCCGAGCTGAGGCCGATTCCTCTCGCAGCCGACGCCGCTGCACATCCCCGTCCCCCAACCAACTTGGAGAACTGTCATGACACACGTTGATTCTTTCCGCTTTTTCGTAAATCCGCTTCCTCTCCTATCCGGCCTGGCGCGGCTGCCCAACCTCGTCCGCCCTGCGGGGCAGGGATTGCTGCTGGCCGCGCTGCTGCTGTTGTTGGCGGGCACGGCGCAAGCCGCCGGTTCCTCCATGCCGTGGGAGGGGCCGTTGCAGTCGATTCTGGAGTCGATTCAGGGGCCGGTGGCACGCATCGTTGCGGTCATCATCATCATTGCCACGGGTCTGGCATTGGCTTTCGGTGACACGTCGGGCGGCTTCCGCAAGCTGATCCAGATCGTGTTCGGTCTGTCCATCGCCTTCGCCGCGTCCTCGTTCTTCCTGTCGTTCTTCAGCTTCTCCGGCGGGGCCGTCATATGAGCGCGGGCAACGATCTCCCAGGCTTCGAGGTGCCGCTGCACCGCTCGCTGACCGAGCCAATCCTGCTGGGAGGAGCGCCGCGCACCGTGGCAATCGCCAACGGCACATTGGCGGCCGCCGTCGGCCTGGGCCTGCAACTGTGGATTCCCGGCGTGGTGCTCTGGATTGTCGGCCACTCGCTGGCCGTATGGGGGGCGCGTGTCGATCCTCAGTTCATGCAGGTCTTCGCGCGGCACATCAAACACCGCCCGCTTCTGGACGTGTGAGGGAGAACGCCATGCTGAACCTTGCCGAATATCGTCAGCGCCCGGCCTTGCTTGCCGACTGGCTGCCCTGGGCCGGGCTGGTCGCGCCGGGCGTCGTCTTGAACAAAGACGGCAGTTTCCAGCGCACGGCGCGCTTTCGTGGCCCCGACTTGGATAGCGCCACGCAAGGCGAGTTGATCGCCGCATCAGCGCGACTCAACAACGCGCTGCGCCGGCTGGGTGCGGGCTGGGCGCTGTTCATCGAGGCCGAACGCCGGCCAGCGGCGGACTACCCGCACTCCGACTTTCCCGAACCATTGTCCTGGCTGGTGGACGAGGAGCGCCGCGCCGCCTTCGAGGAATCGGGCCACCACTTTGAGAGCGGCT
The DNA here is from genome assembly GCF_059379395.1 of Pseudomonas sp. Con_6. NCBI lineage: Bacteria > Pseudomonadati > Pseudomonadota > Gammaproteobacteria > Pseudomonadales > Pseudomonadaceae > Pseudomonas > Pseudomonas sp. Con_6. The sequence continues at coordinate 4,810,130 of NZ_CM182011.1, forward strand.
ATCACCTGACGCTGGCGTTTCTGCCGCCCGAGGAATCCCGCGCCCGCGCCGCCAAGCTGCTGTACGAGAACGCACCCGGCGACGGCGTGGACTGGCGCGGCCGCCTCGATGCCTTCGCGGCGGAAACCGATCGCGTGTTCGACCTGCTTGATGGCGTGATGCCGGAAATCGCCTGGCTCGATGATGCCAAGACGCTGACCTACCTGCATGCGACCGTCTCGACACGGCGCTACCGCATTGGCGTGCCCGAGGTGCCTTTCCATCTGGACGCGCTGCTGGCCGATTCCGCTCTGGTCGGCGGCCTGGCGCCCATGCTGGGCGACTTGCACCTGCGCGTGGCATCGGTGCGCGGCTTTCCCAACTCGACCTGGCCGGGCTTGCTGGATGACCTCAACCGCCTGGGCTTTGGCTACCGCTGGAGCACGCGCTTTGTCTGCATGGACAAATCTGAGGCGGAAAAAGAACTCGGTCGTCTGCGCCGCCAGTGGTTCGCCAAGCGCAAGAACGTGGTGGCACTTCTGCGAGAAACGATCTTCCAGCAGGAATCGCCATTGGTGGACACCGACGCCAGCAACAAGGCCGCCGATGCCGACGCGGCCTTGCAGGAGCTTGGCAGCGATCAAGTGGCCTTCGGCTACCTCACCGCCACGGTGACGGTACTTGACGCCGACCCGGCTGTGGCTGATGAGAGGCTGCGCATGGTGGAGCGCGTCATTCAGGGGCGCGGGTTCGTCACCATCCCAGAAACGCTCAACGCCGTGGATGCGTGGCTTTCGTCCATTCCGGGCAACGCCTACGCCAACGTGCGCCAGCCCATCGTTTCCACGCTGAACCTGGCGCACATGATGCCGCTGTCGGCAGTGTGGGCCGGGCCGGAGAAGAACGACCACCTCGACGGCCCGCCGCTGATCGTCACCCGCACCGATGGCGCTACGCCTTTTCGTTTGGTCACGCACATCGGCGACGTGGGGCACACGCTGGTCGCCGGGCCGACTGGCATGGGCAAGTCGGTGCTGCTCGCCATCTTGGCCATGCAGTTCCGGCGCTATTTCGGCTCGCGGATCTTCGCCTTCGACATGGGCCGCTCGATGCGCGCCACCATCCTGGGCCTGGGTGGCGAGCACTACGACTTGGGCGCGGATAGCGGCATCGCGTTCCAGCCGCTCGCCCGCATCGACGGCGAGGGCTACCGTTCATGGGCCGCCGAATGGGTGGAAGGTCGCCTGCTGCATGAAGGCGTGACAGTTGGCCCGGACGAGAAGGCGGCCATCTGGTCGGCGCTCGGCAGCCTCGCCGGTACTCCACCGGAACAGCGCACGATGACCGGGCTTTCCGTGCTGCTGCAATCGAACGCGCTACGCCAGGCGCTGTCGCCCTATTTGCTCGGCGGCGCGCACGGCAAGCTGCTGGATGCCGACCGCGACCGTCTAGGCATGGCAGACGTGCAGGGCTTCGAGATGGAAGAACTGATGCACAGCCCCGCCGCCGTGCAAGCGGTGCTGCGCTACCTGTTCGCCCGCTTCGATGCGCGTTTCGACGGTGCGCCCACGCTGCTGATCCTCGATGAAGCGTGGTTGTTCCTCGATGAACCGTCCTTCGCGGCGCGCATCCGGCAATGGCTCAAGACGCTGCGCAAGAAAAACGTGTCGGTGATCTTCGCCACGCAGAGCCTTGCGGACATCAAGGATTCGACCATCGCGCCCGCGATCATCGAAAGCTGCGCGAGCCGGATCTTTCTCCCCAATCCGCAGGCCACCGAGCCGCAGATTCGCACGATCTACGAAGGCTTCGGCCTCAACAGCCGGCAAATAGAAATCGTCGCCACCGCGCAGCCCAAGCGTGACTACTACTACCAATCGCGCCTGGGAAATCGCCTGTTCGACCTCGACCTGGGGCCGGCCGCGCTCGCCTTCGCGGGCGCATCCACACCGCACGATCAACGCGACATTGACCGCGTGCTGATGCAGGCCGGCGCTCCCGGCTTCGCCGGTGCGTGGCTGCGCCATCGCGGCCTCGATTGGGCCGCCGACCTGCTGCCGTCCTCACCGGCGGCGGTTTCTTTCATTTCCCAGCCACGACAGGAGAACCTGCCATGAAGCCCCGTGTGCTTTCCGTTTCGCTCGCCGCCGCGCTGGCCGGCTCGCTGATGCTCGCCCAGCCAGCGGCGGCACTTACCTTCGTTGATCCCGTCAACTTGGTGCAGAACACGCTGACTGCCATCCGCACGCTGGAACAGATCAACAACCAGATCAACCAGCTTCAGAACGAAGCGCAGATGTTGATGAACCAGGCGCGCAACCTGGCGAATCTCGACTTCAACATCGTCAACCGGCTGCGCTCGACGCTCGCCACGACCGAACGCCTGATTGCCGAGGCGCAAGGACTGGCCTACGACGTGCAGAACATGGATCGGGAATTTGCCCGTCTGTACCCACAGCAGTACGCGGCCACTGTCAGCGGCGACCAGATGCTGCGCGATGCCCGCGAGCGGTGGACGAACACGCTTGACGGCCTGCACACCGCGATGCAGATGCAGGCGCAGGTGTCGCAAAACCTGGCGCAAGACGAAAGCGCGCTGTCCGACCTCGTGAGCCAGAGCCAGTCGGCCACAGGTGCCTTGCAGGCCATGCAGGCGACCAATCAGCTTCTCGCCTTGCAGGCGAAGCAGTCGATCCAGGCCCAGCAGCTCCAGATCACGCAAGATCGCGCGGCCTCGCTGGAACTGGCGCGGCAGGCGGCGGCCACCGAGCGCGCTCGAGAAGTGCGGCGGCGATTTGTCGGCACCGGCACTCCGTACACGCCGCAGCGCGTGGATTTTTATTCCAACTGACGGGAGACGGCCATGCGATGCGCTCCTGTCCTGCTGGCCGTGCTGCTGATCGCGTGCGGCCAGCAGCCGGCCGAAGACCTGCCCGCCACCCTGGCCGCCGATCCGGTTCGGCTCAAGGCGCTACGGGCGCAATGCGCGGCCGACCGGCCAACTGTGGGCGAAGACGCCTGCCGCGCCGCCGCTGAAGCGTTCCGGCGGCGCTTCTTCGCCGGCCACACCGGGCCGGACGAATACCGGATGCTGGCAGAACTGCCGCCGATCCCGGCGAGCTTCGACACGCCCGACGACGACGCGCCGGAAGGCGAGGCGCCGCGCGCCGCTACGGAGGACACCCCATGAACGACGTGACCATCATAGACCGCTTCCTCGATACGTTTTCGCGCTACATCGACTCCGGCTTCGGACTACTACAAGGCGAAGTGGCGTTCCTGACAGCCACGCTCATCGTCATCGACATGACCATCGCCGGGCTGTATTGGGCCATGAGCCACGCCACAGGCCAGGGCGAGGACGTGATTGCGAAGCTGCTGCGCAAGGTGCTCTACGTCGGCGCATTCGCTTACATCATCGGCAACTTCAACTGGCTGGCGAGCATCGTGTTCCGTTCGTTCGCTGGCTTGGGGATCACCGCTACCGGCTCGGCTATCACGATGGAGAACTTCCTTCAGCCGGGCCGGCTGGCGAAGACCGGCATCGACGCTGCCGCGCCGATTCTGGAACAGATCGGGGAGATGGCTGGGTTCCCCGAGGTGTTCGTGAACCTCGACCCCATCGTGGTGCTGTTCATCGCCTGGTTGGTGGTGATCCTCTGCTTCTTCGTGCTGGCGGTACAGCTTTTCATCACATTGATCGAGTTCAAGCTGACCACGCTCGCCGGCTTCGTCTTGGTTCCGTTCGCTCTCTGGAACAAGACGAGTTTCCTGGCGGAAAAGGTGCTCGGCAACGTGGTGTCGTCGGGCATCAAGGTCTTGGTACTGGCCGTCATCGTCGGCATCGGCTCGGGCCTGTTCGCGGAGTTCCAAGTTCATCCCGACGAGCCTTCCATCGACCATGCGCTGGTCGTAATGCTGGCCTCGCTCGCGCTGCTGGCGCTGGGCATCTTCGGCCCTGGTATCGCCACGGGTCTCGTATCCGGTGCCCCGCAGCTCGGCGCGGGCGCGATGGCGGGGGCTGCGGTCGGCGCGGTTGGCACCGGCGTTGCCATTGGTGCAGCCGCAACCGGCGTGGGCGGTGCGGTCATGGCCGGGGCGCGCATGGCACCGACCGCCGCGAAGCTGGCCGGCGCGGGTGCCCGTGCCGCCACGTCGGCGGCCGGCAGCGCCCGATCGGCGTTCCAGGCCGGTTCCGCTGCGGCCGGCGGCGGTGCCAAGGGCGCGGCCGCTGGCCTCGGCAATGTCGCCAAGACTGGCGCACAAGCCGCAGGCCGCCGCGTCGTCTCTGGTGCTTCCACTGTTGGGCAGAAAGTGGCCGATTCCTTCCGCGCTGATAGGAACGGCACAGAAGCCGGCAGCGACGGTGCTGGCCCCGGCCAGACCGCAGACGGCACCGCAGGCTCGCAGAAGCAAGAGCAACCGGCCTGGGCCAAGCGGATGCACCGCCGCCAGCAGGCCACCCATGCCGCGACCACTGTCGCCCACACGCTGCGCGGCGGCGACGGCGGCGGCTCCGGGCAAGGCCCGAGCCTACGGGAATCCGATACCTGACCTTCAAGGAGAACACCCATGCGATTCAAACGACCGCAGGTGCGCTACGCCGATACGCCGCAGCCTGCCACCCCGTATCAAGCCGCCGCCCAGGTGTGGGACGACCGTATCGGCTCCGCTCGCGTGCAGGCGAAAAATTGGCGTCTGATGGCCTTCGGCTGCCTGGTGCTCGCGCTGTTGATGGCCGGCGGCCTGGTGTGGCGCTCGGCGCAGTCCATCGTGACGCCCTATGTCATCGAGGTCGATCAGTCCGGGCAGGTGCGCGCCGTGGGAGAGGCCGCCACGCCGTACCGGCCCGGCGACGCGCAGATCGCGCACCACCTGGCGCGCTTCGTGACGTTGGTTCGCTCGCTGTCTATCGACCCCATCGTGGTGCGGCAGAACTGGCTCGATGCCTACGACTACACCACCGACAAGGGCGCGGCGGTGCTCAACGACTACGCCCGCACCAATGACCCATTCGCCCGCATCGGCAAGGAATCGGTGACGGTGCAGATAACCAGCGTGGTTCGCGCCAGCGATACGTCTTTCAACGTGCGCTGGACAGAGCAGCGCTATGTCAACGGTGCGCCCGCCGGCACCGAACGCTGGAACGCCGTGCTTTCGACTGTCCTGCAAACCCCGCGTACCGAACAGCGCCTGCGCAAGAACCCATTGGGTATTTACGTCAATGGCCTGTCATGGAGCCGCGAACTGGATTCTTCCGAAGGAGCCAAACCATGAAACTTCGTTTCCGCCTTTATGTTTTTCCTCTGATTTTGCTGGCCCTCGCGGGCTGCGCCTCGCAGGGCAAGCCGCCGCCGTCCATCTCGCTCGATGAGCCGGTGCTGGCCCAGCCGTTGCCCGAACCGCCCAAGCCCGTCGAGGTCGTCGCTGTTCCTGAACCGCTGGCGCTACCGGCGCAGTTGAAGCCGCTACCGGAACTCGATGAGGCCTCCGTTGGGCCGGAGCCGACCGATGAAAAGGTGCGCGTTTCCCGTGCCAATGCAGAAGCGCGAATCGCGCCCACGCGCGAGGGCTACGTCAACGCGATTCAGGTATGGCCGTTCACCGATGGGGCGCTTTATCAGGTCTATGCGTCGCCGGGGCGCGTGACGGTGGTCTCGCTACAACCGGGCGAGGAACTGGTGACGGTCGCCGCCGGCGATACCGTGCGCTGGATCGTGGGCGACACGTCCAGCGGCGGCGGGGCCGATCTGCGCGTGAATGTGCTGGTCAAGCCCATCCGCTCGGGCCTGAAAACCAATCTCGTCATCACCACCAGTCGGCGTACCTACCTGCTGGAGCTGACCTCGACCGAGAAGGCATGGATGGCGTCAGTGTCCTGGGACTACCCGAAAGACCGGATGCTCGCTTTGCAGCGCCAGGCGCAGGTAGCGCAGGCAACAACGCCTGTCGATACGGGCCTGTCACTGGACAAGATCCGCTTCCGCTACGCGGTATCGGGCAGCAACCCGCCTTGGAAGCCACTGCGCGCCTTCGATGATGGAGAGAAGGTCTATATCCAGTTCCCGCCGGGCATCGCCCAGGGCGAGCTGCCGCCGCTGTTTGTCATCGGCGCGCAGGGCGACGGGCAACTGGTGAACTACCGTTTCCGCTCGCCGTACTACGTCGTCGATCGCCTGTTCGGCGCGGCCGAACTGCGGCTGGGCGGCGATGGCGGCGACGTAGTGCGGATCGAGCGCACCGATGGCGTGGCTCGGAGGAACTGACCATGAGCCAGGATGACACCTCCGACCTTGCCGCCCCTCAGGCGGACAAAGTAGCGCCGGAGGCAGTAGCGCTACGCGCCCAGCCGCGTCCAGTTACACGCCTGAACCGGCGCACGCTGGCCGTCCTTGCGGGCATTCTGGCGGTAGCCGTGCTCGGCGCGCTGATGTGGTCGCTGCAACCGCAGCGGCGCGCCGCAGGCGAGCAGACCGAACTTTACAACGTCGATCGCGTGTCGAAGTCGGAGGGACTTGATGCGCTGCCGACGGACTACTCCAAGTTGCCGTCTGCTGTCCCCGAACTAGGGCCACCGCTACCGGGAGACCTTGGCCCGGCCATCGTCAAGTCGCAGCAGCCGGCGACGGCCGCTTATGCGGCCCCAGGCCACGACCCGAACGATGCCCTGCGCAAAGAAGCCGAGGCGGCTGCGGCCTCGTCTGTGTTCTTCCGTTCGGGTGGGGAGAATGTGGCGCCGGTAGGCCAGACACAGGTGGCCGCCGCGCCGGGTTTCGCCGCCAATTCGGCGTTCGACCCGCTGGCGGCCGGGCCGGCTTCGACGGCGGCTCAGCCCGCCGACCCGACGGCCGTGCAGAACAGGCAAGACCAGAAGGAGGCGTTCCAGCAAGCCGGAACCACGGAAACCCGTAATTCCGGCAACCTGCAAATGCCCGCATCGCCTTATCAGTTGATGGCCGGAACGGTGGTCGCCGGCGCGCTGGTCACGGGCATCAAGTCGGACTTGCCCGGCGACGTGATCGCCACGGTGACGGAGCCGGTCTATGACACAGCCAGCGGGCGCTACCTGCTGATCCCGCAAGGTTCCCGCATCCTGGGCAAATACAACAGCCAGGTTAGCTACGGGCAGAGTCGCGTTCAAGTCGTGTGGAGCCGGATCATTCTGCCGGACACGTCTTCGCTCACGCTCGACAATCTGGCCGGCACCGATCCGGCCGGCTATGCCGGGCTGGAGGACGGTGTGGACTATCACTGGGGCCGCATCTTCGCCGGTGCGGCACTGACCACGCTTTTGGGCGTCGGTGCCGAGCTGGCCGCGCCGGAGAACCGGCAGGATGGTGATCGCGTAATCATCGCTGGGCGCGACAGCGCGCAGGACAGCATCAATCAGGTCGGCCAGGAGATGACCCGGCGCAATCTCAATATCCAGCCGACCTTGACCCAACGGCCGGGCCTGCCGGTTCGCATCATCGTCAACCGGGATTTGGTGCTACGACCGTACCAGCCGCTGTTCTTCAACCGGGGGACTTCACAATGAGCACGACCAAGAAACTGCGACTCGGCCCGCTGCCGAAGACCGAGAGCACCAAGCTGACTTTCGTTTGCCCGACCAGCTTGAAAGCCGACCTCGACCGCTACGCCGCACTACACGCGCAGGCGTATGGCGAGGCTGTCGATGCGGCGACGCTAATCCCGCATATGCTGGAAGCGTTCATGGCTGGAGATCGGGGATTCAGGAAGGGGAGCACGAGCAAGACTGAGCCTCCGAAATCGAGTTGATGATGTCGGCGCAGCCACCACTGCCCAGAATGAAAGCGCAGCCTGCGGGCTGCGCTTTCGCTTTTGAGGAAGTCTTGTGGCAACTCAAGGCGTGATATCGATGCGATCTTGCACGCTGCGGCGCTCTTACGCTTTCTATCGCGAAGCGCCTATACGACACCTAGCTTGAAAAACGGCAACGACACGGAGAAGCCAGAAATTGGCCTAACCTGTTGTCCCACAAGCCCTATCGCCGCGCTGCATCACTCACCTAGGAGCTTGACAGCGGACATTTTTTATGCCTGCGTGCCGGTCAGCCGCAGTTGACCCGACTGACCACGCCCTTGCCGTCGACGTGCATGTTCAAGCGTTCGGAGCGGTACTCCAAGGTGATCACGTCGGTCGGCTTGAGGATGCGGGCCAATTGCGAGCCGCTGGCCTTGCGTGCCTGCTCCAGCAGATCGGCGGAAGCCGGCTTGCCCACGGCGAAGTCAGCGCCGCTGGCATCGCAACGACCATCGGTGGTCGCGGCCGCTTCGGGCTCAGGCGCTTTCGAGGCGCTGCCGCCGCCGCTGCTGCAACCTGCCAGGATCGCGGCGGCCAGCAGGGTTACCAGTGATGCACGCATGGGAAACATGAATTCTCCTTAGGGATACGGATGCCGTCTTGTCCGACAGCACTTGATGCCGATTGTTGCAAAAGCGGGTGAGTCTGCCTGACTCCCCAGCCCAGGGGAAATGGTAATCGTGTCCGGATTTTGCATCCGCGCACCGTATCAATACAGATCAATATAGTCGCTGACAGGCTTTGGCCAATTCTTCTGCAAGGCCTTGAACACCTGTTGGACCCAGCGCTCGTCCTCGGCGGCAACAGGCCCGACGCAGCCGGAACCAGCCGCCCAGGTTTCCAGACGAAACAGCAGCCCCTCGAGCTGGGCACCGCCGACCACCTCTGACAACCAGGCCTGCCCGCCGCAACTGACCCGCAACTGGTTGTGTCTTGCGCCGTTACCACTGGCGATCAACTGGCGCACCTGTTCAAGGGTGAATTGCTGCGGATCGTTGAGATCAATGTTCATACTAGGGTCCTGCAGGGCAAAAATACCGATAGTTTGCCACGCCAACGCCCTTATGCCTAAGTCGCAGAGCCCCCGGCCGACAGGGCTGGTTAAACTGAAGTCATCGCGGTGATACTTGGCCCACAGCCGCCGAAGCGCCACTGACCCGGCGTTAATCCCCTCCCGTACGGGCCGCTCCGAGACCACCATGACCAGCCACAGCATCGATGCCGACATCAAGGTGAAATGGCCCGAAGGCCAAAGTGCCTACAGCCCGGGAACAGCCGAAGAACTTACTCTTATCGCGATCGATCTGCTGGTCAAGGAAATGGGCAGCGATGCTGCACGCGCCTTCATCAATCAGGTCTTCGAGCGCTACCGACACGAGCCGGTGGCCGCGCCGTCACAAGCCCTCACACCCCGAGCTCAGCCAGCTCCGGAATCGACGGTTGAGCCCCTGCGCGAGTGACCGAGATCGCCGCAGCACGCTGACCAAACAGAATCGCGTCGCGCTCACTACATCCCCGAGCCAGCGCGGCAGCGAAACCTCCGACGAAGGTATCCCCTGCTGCCGTGGTGTCCACCGCCTGAACCTCGGATGCGGCGAAGTGCTCGCTACCTTCCGCGCCCACCCGCAACACCCCTTCGGCGCCGAGCGTCACGATCACCCGGTCGACACCCAGGTCGCGCAGGTGCACGCCCACCGCCTCGGCCGATGGAAGATCCGTCACCGGAAGGCCCGTCAGGGCGGCCGCCTCGCTCTCGTTGGGAATCAGGTAGTCGATATTGGCCAGCCACTCCAGCGGTAGCGGACCGGTGGCCGGCGCCGGATTGAGAATCACCGTCTTGCCCAGGGCACGCCCCCGCGCCAAGGTGTGGGCCACTGTCTGATGCGGGACCTCCATCTGGCAGACGATGACATCAGCCCCCTGAAGCAAAGCGTCGAAACGCGCGATCGAGGGAGGCAACAAGCGACCATTGCTGCCGGCGATGATGACGATTGCATTCTGACTGGCTGCATCCACCACGATCAGCGCCACACCACTGGAGACGCCGGGCACCACTTCCACAGCCTGGCTATCGATACCCTCGGCCAACAGCCCATCGCGCAATAGCTGGCCATAGGCGTCATCGCCGACACAACCAATCATCGCCACCGACGCCCCGAGACGGGCAGCCGCGACCGCCTGGTTGGCACCCTTGCCACCGGGAACCGTGGTGAAGCTTTCCCCGGCCAGGGTCTCACCCGCCCGCGGCAGACGCTCGGCGCGGGTCACCAGGTCCATATTGAGACTGCCCACCACCACTACCCTGCCTTGCATGTCATACCTTCAACGCTGGTCGCTGAACAGATCCGGGCTAGGCCCGGTGGATTCGCGCAGGACGATCTTCGGCGCAACGATACGCTGCTCCACCGCCACAGGCCCCGGCCCGGTGATACGCCGCAAGAGCACCGACGCGGCCATTTCCCCCAGATCGCGGATGGACTGCCCGACGGTGGTCAGTGCCGGGTAGACGTACTGGCACATCTGGATATCGTCGAAACCGATCACCGAGAGCTCGTTCGGCACGCTGATGCCATGCTCAGCCGCAGCACGCAGCACACCCATGCCGATCATGTCGTTGCCGGCGAATATCGCCGTGGGCCGGTTGCCACTTAGCAGGTGAGCCGCCGCGTCATAGCCGCCGAGGCTGGTGAAGTCACTGTTCACCACCCTCCCTACCTTCATCGTCACCCCTGCCTCGCCCAAGGCACGCTGGAAGCCGGCCAGACGCAGGGTCGCCACGCTGGTGTCGGCTGGCCCGTTGATACAGGCGATGTCCGTGTGCCCCAGGTCGAGAAGGTGTCGGGTCGCCAGGTAGGCGCCTTGTTCATGATCGATGCGCACCAGGTCGGCATCCACGCCTTCCAGCGCCCGATCGAGGATGACCATGGGCGTGCGCACGCAGGAAAGACTGGCGAGCAGGTCACGGTCCTCGCCCACCGAAGCGACGATCAGGCCGTCGATGCGCTTTTCCAGTAGCACCCGCAGGTAGCTGCGCTGCTTCTGCGGGTTGTCGTCGGAGTTGCACAGGATCACGCAGTAGCCATTGCGCTCGCAGGCATCCTCGATACCCCTGGCCAGCTCGGCGAAATACGGGTTGACGCTGTTCGGCACCAGCAGGCCGATGGTCGCCGTGCTGCGCGCCTTGAGCGAACGGGCCACAGCGCTGGGCACGTAGTCGAGTTCGGCGATGGCCGCTTCCACCTTGAGCCGCACCGGCTCGCTGACAGGACGGGTCTTGTTCAGCACGTGGGACACGGTGGTGTAGGAAATGCCGGCCAGTGCGGCGACGTCTTTTATGGTTGCCATGCTTTCAGTTCCGCCGGCCTGCACGCCGACTGCGGTAGGTGTCGAGGATCACGGCGATCACGATGACCGCCCCGGTGATGATGCGCTTGCTCGGTTCGGAGGCGCCGATCTGTGCCAGCCCCGCCGCCAGTACCGATATGATGAGTACGCCGAAGAAGGTGCTGATGACCGAGCCGCGCCCGCCCATCAGGCTGGTTCCGCCGATGACGACTGCGGCGATGACCTGCAGTTCCAGTCCTGATCCGGCATTGGGATCAGCCGCTTCAAGGCGCGAAATCTGAAACAGTGCGGCGAGCCCGGCGAGCAATCCCATGAGGGCGAAGACCAGGATCTTGTACGGGCGCGGGTCGACCCCGGCCAGACGCACGGCCTCCTCGTTGGTGCCTATGCCGATCAGGTAGCGGCCAAACACCGTACGCGCCAGTACCAGCTGCGCCAGTGCGATCACCGCCAAGGCGATCAAGAAGGACGGCGAAATGCCAAAGGCGATAGGCTCCGACAACCAGGCCAGCGCGTCGCCGATATAGGCCGTCCTTGAGTCGGTCAGTTGGTAGGCCGCGCCCCGGGCGATTTCCAGCACACCAAGGGACACGATGAAAGAGGGAATCCGCCACGCCACCGTGATCGAACCGGTCAACGCACCGACCAGCGCGGCACAAACCATGCCGAGCAGTGCGGCGGGCAGTACACCCCAACCCCAACCGAGCATTGCCACGCTGACTACCGAGGCGCCCAGGGCCAGCACCGAGCCCACCGAGAGGTCGATGCCGCCGACGATCAGCACAAAGGTCATGCCCACCGCCAGCACCATCAGGTCGGGGATCTGGTTGGCCAGGGTACTGAAGGTGGCGTACGACAGAAAATGGCTGCTAAGCAGGGAAAACAGGACCATCAGGCAGAGCAGGGCTCCCGCCAGACCAAGGTAGGTGTCCAGCGCCAGGCGGCTGCCGGAACGCTTGCCGTTGGCGGAAGAGGCAACTGAAGAGCTTTTCATGGCGATACCCCGGGCGCTGCGTCGGACAACAGAGCATTACGTTTCTGATAACCGGAGAACGCCGCAGCCAGCAGTTGATCCTGACTCCAACTGGAGCGCTCGAAGGTGTCCACCAGGCCCCCGGCGGACAGTACGCCTATGCGATCGCAGATCAGCATCAGCTCGCGCAGGTCGCTGGACACAACCACCAGCGCCTTGCCCTGCCGCGCCAGTTCGGCGAGCAACGCGTAGATATCCAGCTTGGCGCCGACATCGATGCCGCGGGTCGGCTCATCGAACAGCAGCACCTGACAATCACGCTCCAGCCAGCGTCCGATCACCACCTTTTGCTGGTTGCCGCCGGACAGCTCGCACACCGCCTGCTGCACCCCGGCAGTGCGGATGCGCAGGGTCTCGACCAGACGCTCGGCCAATTGGCGTTCACCGTCGTTGTCCAGCAGGCCGCCACGGGAGACCGCCTTGAGATTGCCCAGCACAAGGTTGGCGCTGACCGATTCGCTCAGGAGCAACCCCTCGCCCTTGCGGTCCTCGCTGACCAGGGCAATGCCATGCCGTACCGCCGCCATCGGCGAGTCGATCCGTTGCACCCGCAACGGATCACCCAGCGCGACCGTACCGCGATCGGCCCGGTCGGCACCGTAGATCAGGCGAAGCAATTCGGTTCGCCCGGCGCCCACCAGGCCACACAGGCCGAAGACCTCCCCGGCGTGCACTTCGAACGAGACATCGTTGACCTTGTCACCGCGTCCCAGTCCGCTTACCCGCAACAACGGCACACCGATGTGACGGTCCTGGGCCTCGATGTGCTCGCCCAGTTCGCGCCCCACCATCAGGCTGACCAGTTGCTCGCTGCTGTAGCGCTGGATCGGTTCGATACAGACCAGTTTCCCGTCGCGCAACACGGCGACACGCTGGGCGACACGCTTCAGCTCTTCGAGCCGGTGAGAGATGTAGATGATCGCCACCCCCTGCTGACGCAGCGCCTCGATCCGGGCGAACAGCAACTCGACTTCGCGCTCGGTGAGCATGGCGGTGGGTTCGTCGAGAATCAGCACGTGGCAATCGCCGATCAGGCTGCGGGCGATTTCCACCATCTGCTGGTGACCGACGCCCAGTTCGCCCACCGGCGTCTGCGGGTCGATCGCGTCCAGCCCCATCCGCGCCATGGCCTCCACGGCCTGCTGGCGCAGGCGCTTGCGATCGATCCAGCCCAGGCGTCCGGGCAGGTCATGCAGGAACAGGTTCTCCGCCACGCTCAAGGTCGGCACCAGGTTCAGCTCCTGCATGACCATGCGCACACCGAGGCGTTCGGCGGCGGCACGGCTGGCCGGGCGATAGGGCTCGTCGCGAAAGCGCATCTGCCCGGTGGTCGCAGGCTCAAGGCCACCGATGATCTTCGACAGGGTGCTCTTGCCCGCGCCGTTTTCGCCGGTGAGCGCCAGCACCTCGCCGCGCTGCAGGGTCAGGTCGATCCCTTCGAGCACCGGCTGGGCGTAGGTCTTGCCGACCCCGCTGACGGTCAACACCGCTTGCCCGCTCATTGCTGGCGCGTGATCAGGTCGACCGGTGTCTGGATGACATTGTCGGCATCCACCTCGGCTTTCTCGCCCTTGAGCATCTTCAGCGCGGCCTCGATACCGAACACGGCCTGGCGCGCGGCATACTGGTCGGCCGTGGCGAGCAGGCGACCATCGGCCAGCATCGGCGCGACCGCCTTGAGGTTGTCATAGCCCACCACCTGCACCTGCCCGGTGCGCCCGGCGGAACGCACCGCCGCAACCGCGCCCAGGGCCATGCTGTCGTTGCCGGCGAGCAACGCCTTGAGGTTCGGGTATTCGTTGAGCATCGCCGAGGCCACGGCATTGCCCTTGTTGATTTCCCAGTTGCCGGATTGCACCGCGACGATCTTCATCTGCGCCGCGTCCATCGCGTCCTTGAAGCCGGCGGTGCGCTGCTGGGCGTTGGTGGTGGTCGGCACGCCCTCGATGATGCCGACCTCGTCGCCCGCCTTCAGCCGCACAGCCAGGTAGTCACCCACCAGGCGCGCGCCCTTGCGGTTGTCGGGGCCCACGAACGGCACGCTCATGCCCTTGCCTTTCAGCACATCGGGGTCGAGGCGGTTGTCGATGTTGACCACGGTGATGCCGGCGTCCATGGCGCGCTTGATCACCGGGACCAGTGCCTTGGAATCCGCCGGGGCGATCACCAGGGCGTCGACTCCGGAAACGATCATCTGCTCGACGATGCGAATCTGGTTGCCGGTATCGGATTCATCCTTGATGCCGTTGGACACCAGGTCGAATTCATTGGCGTGTTCTTTCTGGTAGGCCTTGGCGCCATCTTCCATGGTGAGGAAAAACTCGTTGGCGAGTGATTTCATCACCAGTGCGACCTTGGGACGCTCGTCGGCGCGGACGGTTGACAGGGGAAAGGCAGCACAGAGGACAAGGAAGGTGGCAGCCAATATCCGTCCGGTGGAAGGCAAGTGCATGAAGTTTACTCCGCATTTTATGCTTTTTATCGGATCGCAAACGTTTGCGTTACCCCACTATGCGAACGGAACCGGGCTTTGTCAAATGTCCATAGAGGGACCGGCCGAGTACCGGAGCGGGGGAATTGTCGCTCAAACGCGCGGAAAACCGAACTTTTCATTGGAAATCATCCAGATTTCCGACAGCGAAATTGCCCTTCAAAGTCTAGGCAAAGGGCCATTTTTTGCGCCGCCCTACCGTCGATGGTCAAAACCTTGCAGATTTATTTTTGACGTCGTGCAGCAAAAGCACGGCGAAGCGGTCTCATTCGCTCTTTGAACCGACGATCTGTTGCGAAAACTCCTACAGTTAAATACTGTATGCGCATACAGCAAAAACAAGGAAACACTTTCGTGGCCACCTCCTCCGCTTCCGCGCCCGTCAGCAGCTATGAGCAACTGGGCATCCGCATACAGAAAATCATCAATGCCCCGACCGCCCAGCGCTCCCGGGCAGCACTGATCTTCCGGCTCGAACACGAATCCCCGGACGACTGGGAAACCCTGCTCGAGGAAATCGCCGAGAACGACAACGTCACCCTCGCCCATCGCGACGATGGCGGTGTGCAGATTTTCTGGACGGTGCCGAAGGAAGACTGACGCGGATGAGATTCACGGTATTGGCAGCCTCCTGCCTGTTGTTCAGCTTCACCGCCCACGCCGACGCCCCGCGCACCTTTACCGAAGCCAAGAAGATTGCCTGGCGCCTCTACGCACCGCAGTCAACAGAGTTCTATTGCGGCTGCAAGTACAAAGGCAATCATGTCGACCTGGCCGGTTGCGGTTACGTCCCGCGCAAGAATGCCAACCGTGCGGCGCGGATCGAGTGGGAACATATCGTTCCGGCCTGGCAGATCGGCCATCAGCGCCAGTGCTGGCAGAACGGTGGGCGCAAGAACTGCTCGCGCAACGACGCAACCTACGCCCGCGCCGAAGCCGACCTGCACAACCTGGTGCCGAGCATCGGCGAAGTGAATGGCGACCGCAGCAACTTCAGCTACGGCTGGCTACCCGAGCAACACGGACAATACGGCTCGTGTCTGACCCAGGTCGACTTCAAGGCCAGGAAAGTCATGCCGAGACCGTCCATCCGCGGGATGATCGCGCGCACCTACTTCTACATGAGCAAGCAGTACAACCTGAACCTGTCCAGACAAGACCGGCAGTTGTACGAGGCATGGAACAAGACCTATCCGGCCGAAGCCTGGGAGCGCCAGCGCAACCAGCGCGTGGCCTGCGTAATGGGTCACGGCAACGAATTCGTCGGACCGGTGGACCTCAAGGCCTGCAGTTGAGTGTCAGGGCAGTGCCTGCAAGTAGGCGCTGGCCTGCTGGCAGCGCTGCAGGTGAGCGATGTCGGCGGGACCGGGAATGACGATGCGAGTCAGGTCGCTTTCGTCAGCCAGGTCTGCCAGCTTGACCACCCGGGCCAGCGGGTCGCTGCCGACCCGCACGACGAATTCCTCGTCGCTCTCGCCGCACCGCGGACTGAGAGCCTGTACCGCGGCGAGAATCTTCAGGGTGAAGCCCTCGCGCGCCAGATCCGAGAGCGTCATCGGCGACTCTCGCAGCACTTCGTGGAGGACCGCGACGATACGCTGTTCAGTGGTGGAAACCCGCAGCATCACCCGCAGGGGATGCAGGATGTACGCTGCACCCACCTTGTCCCGGTACCCCTCGTGGGCCCGGGCTGCAACCGCAATGGCTCGCTCCAGCGTGGACATGGCCACCTCCTCACCGTTGCTGCACTCATCGATGGAACTGCGTCCTTCTGAGCATAGCCCGACAAACGCGGGAGCACCTGCTGCAGAGCGCCGCGCAGGCGATCAGCGCGGGGCGTCGTGCTGGATCACCACCGAATCGGTACCCAGTCGAGCCATGACATCGGCCTTGCTGGCCTCAGCCTCGGCCTTCTCCTGGTAAGGACCGAGCAGGACCACCGGCTTGCCGTCGCGATAGACCACGGAAGACGGGATGCCCTTCTCGATCAGCCTCGCGGTCATGTCGCTCACCGCGCCCATGTTCGGCCCCTGGACAATCTCCACGTCCCAGCCTTGCGGCGCCGGCTCGGCAGCGATGGCATCGGCACGGCGCTGCAGGTCGGCACCACCGCAGACCTCACGAATGCGCAGGCTGTTGCTGCCGTCGTCGATGATGATGTCGTAGTCCGTGCCCTGCTTGATGGCCACGTAGCTGCGATACGGCAGGTAGTTGCCAGCGTCGTCCTTGCCGCGGAACTGGCCGCAGATATCGCCCTGGGTGCTGAATCGCACGTTGGCAAACTTGGCCGTTTTCGGGTTCTGCAGGCTCTCGGCGACCTGCTTGTGCACCCGCTCCGCATCGTTGTCACAACCGGCCAGGGCCAGCAACGCCATTACCACCGCCACTTTGCGCACGCATGTACCTCCTGAATTCAAGCGGCGAATTCTAGCACCAGGCCACCAGCCGGGTCCGCTACTCCTTGACGCAGTCCACGGTGTAGACACGCTGCCCATCTATTTCCTCATGTTGCAGGCCATGCACATCGGCGACGAAACCGGGGAAGCCGCTGTCGAAGGCACGGGCGAAGGCGAGGTAATCGATGATCGAGCGGGTCGCCTCGGTAAAGCGCTCCCCAGGCATGATCAGCGGGATGCCCGGCGGGTATGGCACCAGCATCACTGCGGCGATACGCCCGAGCAACTGCTCGATGGGCACCGCCTCCACCTCGCCACGCACCAGCTTGTCGTACGCGTCGGCAGGCTTCATCACCACCTCCGGCAGGCGGGTGTAGAGGCGCTTGAGCTGCTTGGCGGTGGCATTGCTGCGGTAGCAGGCATGCAACTGGTCACACAGGTCGCGCAACCCCATACCGCGATAGCGCTGCGGGTCCTGGCTGGCGATGCAGGACAGGCTCCGACTCAGTTCGGTATTGGCGTCGTAGTTGCGCTTGAATTCCAGCAGCTCTGTGAGCAGGGTGCTCCACTTGCCCTTGGTGATGCCCATCGAGAACAGCACCAGGAACGAATACAGCCCGGTCTTCTCCACCACCAGCCCGCGCTCCCATAGGAACTTGCTCACCACTGCCGCTGGAATGCCGTGCCTATCAAGACTACCCCCGGCATCCAGACCGGGCATGACCAGGGTCACCTTGATCGGATCGAGCAGCACGTAGTCCTCGCTGACATCGCCGAAGCCATGCCATTGCGCCTGGGGCTCCAGCAGCCAGTCCTCGGTCGCGACACGATGGATGCCTTCGACCCGCGGCGGCTGCCAGACACTGAACCACCAGTCCTCGGCGGGCAGGTGCGCGCGCAGATTGGCCAGAGCACGGCGAAAACTCAGGGCTTCGTCGAACATTTCCTGGAGCAGCGAACGCCCCGCCGGCCCCTCCATCATCGCCGAGGACACATCCAACGAGGCAAGGATGCTGTATTGCGGCGAGGTGGAGATATGCATCATGAACGCTTCGTTGAAGCGGTCACGGTCCAGTTGCCGGCGCCCGCCATCCTGCACATGGATCATCGAGGCCTGGCTGAAAGCAGCGAGCAACTTGTGGGTGGAGTGGGTACTGAACACCAATGGGCTGTCGGCGCTGCGCGAGGTGCCCATGGCGTAGCGCCCGGCGAAAAACTCGTGGAAGGCAGCGTAGGCGTACCAAGCCTCGTCGAAGTGCAGCACCTCGACGCTGTTTCCAAGGGTCTGCTTGATCAGTTCGGCGTTGTAGCACAGGCCGTCGTAGGTAGAGTTTGTCACGACAGCCATCTTCACCCGTGGCTTGCGATCCTTGGTCAGAGAATTGGCGAACACTTTGGCCTGAATGGACTCGGGACTGAACTCGCTGAGCGGAATCGGCCCGATGATCCCCAGTTCGTTGCGCTCCGGACACAGGTAGAGCGGAATCGCGCCGGTCATGATGATCGCGTGCAGAACCGACTTGTGGCAGTTGCGATCCACCAGCACCAGATCGTCGCGACCGACCATGGAGTGCCAGACGATCTTGTTCGCCGTCGAAGTGCCATTGATCACGAAGAAGGTATGGTCGGCGCCAAAGTTACGTGCGGCACGGGCCTCGGCCTCCGCCAGCGGGCCTGTGTGGTCGAGCAGTGAGCCCAGCTCAGGCACCGAGACCGACAGGTCGGAGCGCAGCGTGTTCTCGCCGAAGAACTGGTGGAAGGCCTGCCCCACCGGGCTCTTGCGGTAAGCCACGCCGCCGCCGTGCCCGGGGGTGTGCCAGGAATAGTTGGACTGCGCGGTGTGCTGCACCAACGCCTTGAAGAACGGCGGCAGCAGCCCGTCCAGGTAGTTGTGCGCGGCACGGGCAACCTGGCGGGCGAGAAAAGGCACGGTGTCTTCGAACAAATAGAGGATGCCGCGCAACTGGTTCAGTTCGCTCATGGCATCGGCAGGGGCATTTTCCAGCGTGACCTGCTCGCCCAAGGCGAAGATCGGCAGGTGCGGTGCTCGGGAACGGGCGAGGCGGATCAGCTCGACCATGTTCTGCAACAGGTGGGTGTTTTCGCCCGCGCCTTCGGCGGCGATCAGCATGCACGCCAGCCCGTGATGGGTCGCGGCGACCAGGCGGCCTTCGGCATAGTCGATGGCGCTGAGGATGGTGAAACCGTCCTGAGCCAGCTCCTCGGCAATGCCACGCACGCGGTCGCCAGCTACGGTGTCGGACTTGATGTCACGGTGAACGATGAGAACGGGAAACTTGAGGTCCTTGTACATGGACGGCGCTACCTTCTTCCTGCGGGAGGCCACATGGGCCATTCATCTCAGGGTAGAAGGTCGCCGCCATGACGCGCGGCAAATGCCTCAGTTGGCCTCTGCCAGTTGTTGCCAGAGGGCCGGCGCACCGGCGGACTTGGCAACGGCTTCGAGGCGGGCGACATGAGCCTCCAGCTCCTCGGGAGTCGCGCGGATGATCCGGCCTGGCTGGCGGCTTGCCGGCAGCCGGCGGATCTCGCTGCCTTGAGCCCCGCCCCCCTCGCCTTCACCGTCATGACCCGCCAACGACAAGCTGGTCTGGCCACCGGTCATGGCCAGGAAGACATCCGCCAGCAACTCGGAGTCGAGCAACGCGCCGTGCAACTCACGGCCGGAGTTGTCGATGCCGTAACGCTTGCACAGGGCGTCGAGGCTGTTGCGCTGGCCTGGGTGGCGCTCGCGCGCCATCATCAGGGTGTCGAGAATATCGCAGTGTTGCGAAATGTCGGCGCGATCGTGCTGGCCGAGCAAGGCGAATTCGTTGTTGATGAAGCCAACGTCGAACGTCGCATTATGGATGATCAGGCGTGCGCCCTGGATGAACTCGAAGAACTCTTCGGCGACGTCGGCAAAGCGTGGCTTGTCGACCAGGAAGGCGTCGGTGATGCCGTGGACGCCGATGGCGCCCTCGTCACTCGGGCGGTCCGGCTGCAGGTAGACGTGAAAGTGGCGCCCGGTCATGCGGCGTCCGACCAGCTCGATGCAACCGATTTCGATGATCCGGTGACCATCAGTGACCGGCATACCGGTGGTTTCGGTATCGAGAACTACCGACCTGTTGTCATGCAAATCCACGTCGGTGATCTCCTGCCGTGTTGCTGAAAGCGGCGAATCTTAACCCAGCTTCGCCGCCGCGTCCCGGAGATTCATCAGCGCAGGCCACGAACTTCGTCGACCCCGCGATTGGCCAACTGGTCAGCGCGCTCGTTGCCATGGTGACCGATATGCCCCCGCACCCATTTCCAGGTGACCTTGTGCCGGTTGACCTGCTCGTCGAGCAACTGCCAGAGGTCGGCATTCTTCACCGGCTCCTTGGCCGCGGTCTTCCAGCCGCGCTTCTTCCAGTTGGTCATCCACTCGGTGATGCCCTTCATGACGTACTGCGAGTCGGTGACCAGCAACACCTCGCACTCGCGCTTCAGCGACGCCAGGCCCTGGATCGCCGCCATCAGTTCCATGCGGTTGTTGGTGGTCTCGCGCTCGCCACCCCAGAGTTCCTTTTCCACACCCTTGTAGACCATCAGCACGCCCCAGCCGCCCGGGCCAGGATTGCCCTTGCAGGCGCCATCGGTGTAGATCTCCACGCTATCGCTCATGTACAACCTTACTCATCATTGAAGGGTCTGCCTTCGGGGTGGGGTGTCTGACGATTGACCTTCGCCAGCGGCAACGGAATGAGCTTGCCCATCGGTTCGCGGCGCTCCTGGCGCAGCGGACGCAGGCCGACCACCATCTTGCGTGCCACCAGCAGGTAGACACCTCCGCCGGAGCCTTGCCAACGTCCGGCGAGACGCTCCCACCCCGCCAGCCGGGCCTGCCAGGCCGGGGAGGCAAGCGGCGGACGATAACACCCGAACCGGCGTTTCTCCAGCGCGAAGCCGAGCAGGTTGAGCCAGTCACCAACCCGCGAGGGCGAGATGCAGCGGGCCTTGCGCAAGGCATCGTGGGCGAACGCCCGGCGAACGCCCCAACTGCTCCAGGGGTTGATCCCGACAATCAGCAGGTGCCCGCCCGGACGCACACTGCTGGCCGCTTCGCGCAACAATCCATGGGGCGATAGCGAGAAGTCCAGGCCATGCTGCAGCACCACCACGTCAGCAGCGTGCTCGCTCAACGGCCAGGCCTGTTCTTCGCAGACGATCTCGACGCCGGGCAATGGCGCACCAAGGCGCACGTTGCGCTGTACCTGCGGCGCAGTGGGCGGCGCTTCGGCGCACGGACCGTAATGCACCAGATAACCGCCGAAGTAACGACCCAGCTCCTCTTCCAGCAAGCGCTGTTCCTCGGCGAGCATCAACTGCCCCAACGGACCGGCGAACCAGTCACGAGCCATGCTGATCAGTTCGAGCCACTGCGGATCGGCCTGGGCGAAGGCTTGGTCGGTCATTGCGTTCTCCCTGGAAGGTTCTCGACGGCGCACATAGCTACTAAGATGCACCCTTGTCCCACGTTTGGCGAATCGCTCGATGATACAAGTAGAAGCCTTGCCCGCTTTCAATGACAACTACATCTGGTTGTTGCAGGACCCCGCCAACCGTCGCTGCGCGGTGGTCGACCCGGGCGACGCGGCGCCGGTGCTGGCCTGGCTGGAACGGCACGCGGACTGGCAGCTGGAAGACATCCTCATCACCCACCACCACCACGACCATGTCGGCGGTGTCGAAGCCTTGAAAAGCGCCACCGGCGCACGGGTCAGCGGGCCGGCCAACGAGCGCATCCCGGCGCGGGACGTGGCACTGGAGGACAACGCGGTGGTACGAGTGCTGGATGTGGATTTCCAGGTGTTCGCGGTGCCTGGCCACACCCTGGGACATATCGCCTACTTCAGCGATCAACCGATGACGCCCCTGCTGTTCAGTGGCGACACCCTGTTCGCCGCCGGCTGCGGGCGACTGTTCGAAGGCACCCCGGCGCAGATGTACGCCTCCTTGCAACGCCTGGCGGCCCTGCCCGAGACCACGCAGGTGTATTGCGCCCATGAGTACACCCTGAGCAACCTGCGCTTTGCCTGTGCCGTCGAGCCGAAAAATCCGCACGTTAACGCACGATTCGAGGAAGTTACCCGTTTGCGTGCTGAAAATCGCATCACGTTGCCATCAACTATCGGCCTGGAACGTCTGACCAACCCTTTCCTGAGGGTAGGCGAAACATCCGTTAAAGAAAAAGCAGACGAACGGAGCGGGGCTTTAAACCTTACGCCAAGTGCTGTTTTTGCTGGGTTGCGGGCGTGGAAAGATACCTTCTGAAGATGGCCGCTTGATGACTGCACAGTTCTGAAAGGTTGACCCGGTTGGGGGCGCTTTCTAGAATCGCCCGACATTTTCGCCCGGAACTCTGTCCCAGCCAATGTCGTCCAATAGCCGCAGAACCTTCGCCCCCGCCGCTCTGACGCGCCTCGCACAGGCCGTTGCGCTCGGTCTGACAGCCACCCTCGTGGGCTGCCAGAGCACCAGCCATATGGGCGACAACGACAGCGTTCGCATGCAGGTCCAGCACCGGCCCAAGCCAAAGCCCGTGTTCGTCCAGGCCAAGCCGGCGGAGCAGGTACCGCAAGACGTCTGGGAACGTATTCGCCAGGGCTTCCAGCTGCAGGACGACATCGGCGTCAACCCGCGTATCGAGCAACAGCGCCTGTGGTTCGCCAGCAACCCGACCTTCCTCGAAACCGCCGGCGACCGCGGCAGCCTGTACATCCACTACATCGTCGAGCGCCTCGAAGAACGCGATATGCCGCTGGAGCTGGCCCTGCTGCCGGCCATCGAGAGCGCCTACAACCCGATGGCCTACTCCCGCGCCCATGCGGTCGGCCTGTGGCAGTTCATCCCGTCCACCGGACGTCACTACAACCTGCGCCAGACCCGTTTCTACGATGGCCGCCGCGATATCACCGCATCGACCAACGCCGCGCTGGACTACCTGACCCGCCTGCACGACATGTTCAACGGCGACTGGCTGCTGGCCCTGGCCGCTTACAACGCCGGCGAAGGCACGGTGAGCCGGGCCATCGAGCGCAACGATCGCCTCGGCCTGCCCACCGACTACTGGAACCTGCCGCTGCCCCAGGAAACCCGCGACTACGTGCCGAAGCTGCTGGCCCTGTCCCAGGTGGTCATGACCCCGGAAGCCTACGGGGTGAACCTCAACCCGATCGCCAACGAACCCTACTTCGAAGCGGTCGCGATCAAGGATCGTCTCGACCTGTCGCGGGTTGCCGCCCTGGCCGAGATCGACGAGGACGAGCTGTTCCAGCTCAACCCGGCCTTCAAGAAACGCATGACCGTGGACGGTCCTCAACAACTGCTGGTACCGACTGCCAAGGCACAACTGCTGACCAGCAGCCTGTCGAGCATGAAACCCGAGGAACTGCTGGCCCTGCAGCCGAAGGCCGCGGTGTTCGAGGCGGCGCTGGCTGAAGCCAGTGCCCCGGCGGCGCGCAGCGTGCGCTACCGGGTAAAGCGCGGCGACAGCCTGGGCAGCATCGCCAAGGCCAACCGGGTCAGCGTCAAGGACCTGCAACGCTGGAACAAGATCAGCGGCAACCGCGTGAAAGCCGGCCAGACGCTGGTCCTGCAGAGCAAACAGCCGATCACCGTGGCGTCCGCCAGCAAGCCCACCTCCACGACCGCCAACGCCAAGCAACGCGCTACACAGTACAAGGTCCAGAAAGGCGATTCGCTGTACCTGGTCGCAAAACGCTTCAACGTGGAAATGCAACACCTCAAACGCTGGAATCCGCGCAGTGGTCAGGCACTGAAGCCAGGCCAGACCCTGACCGTCTACCTGCCGCACTGATACCGCCTCCGGGCAGTGCATGGACGCCACGGGCGCGCTCTTTTTCCTGCTGATACAAGCTGTTACTGTAGGAACCATAAAGCCCAAGCCGCCTGGATCGGATCGCCGACTTGATACGTCCCCTCCTGCTGACATTCAGCCTGGTCTTGAGCTTTCCTGCGGGCGCGACCATCACCGAAAGCCACGGTTACGCCCAGTTCGGCACGCTCAAGTACCCCGCCAAGTTCACCCACTTCGACTGGGTCAATCCGCAAGCGCCCAAGGGCGGCACCTTGCGCGCCATGGCATTCGGCACCTTCGATACCCTCAACCCCTACACCTTCAAGGGCAGCAGTCCGGTGACCACACCGAACTTTCTGCAGTATGGGGTCAGCGAGCTCAATGAAACCCTGATGGTCGGCACCGGCCAGTACGATCCGTCCGGCGACGAGGCCACCTCCAGCTACGGACTGATCGCCCGCTCCGTGGAGTACAGCGAGGACCGTAGCTGGGTGGTGTTCAACCTGCGTCCGGAAGCGCGCTTCCACGATGGCCATCCCATCACGGCCGCCGACGTGGCGTTCTCCTACCGCACCCTGCTCAAGGAAGGTCATCCGATCTACCGCACCAACCTGCAGGAGGTGGAACGGGTCGACGTGCTCAATCCGCAGCGCATCCGCTTCGTCTTCAAGCGTGCCGGCAATCCCCTGCTGATCCTGCGCTTGGGCGAGATGCCGGTGCTGCCCCAGCACTACTGGAAAGGCCGGGACTTCAAGGCCACCACCTTCGAACCACCGCTGGGCAGCGGCCCCTATCGTATCAGCGAGGTGCAGCCGGGCCGGCGCCTGGTGTTCGAGCGGGTCAAGAACTGGTGGGGCAAGGACCTGGCGGCCAACCGCGGCAAGTACAACTTCGACCGCATCGAATACGAGTTCTACCGCGACAGCGACGTGGCCTTCGAAGCCTTCAAGGCCGGCGAGTTCGACATCTATATCGAGCACCAGGCGAAGAACTGGGCCAATGGCTACAACTTCCCGGCTGTACGGCGCGGCGACGTGATCAAGGCGCAGATCAAGCACCAGATCCCGACCCAGACCCAGGGCCTGTTCATGAACAGCCGTCGTGCGGCCTTCGCCGATCGCCGGGTGCGTCAGGCCCTGGGCCTGATGTTCGATTTCGAATGGACCAACCGCACCCTGTTCAGCAGCGCCTATCGCCGGGCCACCAGTTTCTACCCCAACAGCGAATTCACTGCTGACGGTCTGCCGGTGGGCAAGGAGTGGCTATTGCTGGCGCCATGGCGCGACGAATTGCCGCCGGGCTTGTTCACCCAACCGTTCAAGGTCAGCCAGACCGATGGCCGCGGTATCGGCCGGGATAACCTGCGCCAGGCTCTGGACCTGCTCGGCAAGGCCGGCTGGAAACTCAGCGGCCAGCGCCTGCTGAACAGCAACGGCCAGCCTCTCAAACTGGAAATCCTTCTGGTCAACCCGAACCTTGAACGAATTCTCCAGCCTTATGTCGAGAACCTCGCCAGCATCGGTATCGATGCGCGCCTGCGCACTGTCGACCGGGCGCAGTACAAGCAGCGCCTCGATCAATTCGACTTCGACATGATCCTGATGACCCTGACCCAGACCCTCAGTCCCGGCCTGGAACAATGGCAATATTTCCATTCCAGCCAGGCCGCCACCAAGGGCAGCAAGAACTACGCTGGGGTCAACAGCCTGGTGGTCGACCACCTGCTCGATGCTCTGCTCGCCGCGCAGACCCGCGATGACCAGGTGGCCGCGACCCGCGCCCTGGACCGCGTGCTGCTGTGGCAGCACTACATGATTCCCAACTGGTATCTCGACTATCACCGCCTGGCCTACCGCAACCGGTTCGCCTTCGTCACCACGCCGCCCTACACCCTGGGGCTGAATACCTGGTGGCTCAAGCCTTCGGAGAACGCCCAATGATGCCAATGCCCCGTCTGCGCCAGTTGCTCGGCGGCCTGCTGCTGGCTGGCCTGAGCCTGCCGACCCTGGCCGCGCCGCAACATGCGCTGACCCTGTACAACGAAGCGCCAAAGTACCCGGCCGACTTCAAGCATTTCGACTACGTGAACCCCGACGCGCCCAAGGGCGGCACCTTCCGCGAAAACGGCTTCGGCAGTTTCGACAGCCTCAACCCCTTCATCAGCAAGGGCGTGCCGGCGGACAACATCGACCTGGTCTACGACACCCTGGCCCGCGCCAGCCTCGACGAGCCGTTCACCGAGTACGGCCTGCTGGCGAAGCAGATCGAGAAAGCTCCGGACAATAGCTGGGTGCGCTTCTACCTGCGCCCCGAAGCACGCTTCCAGGACGGTCAGCCGGTACGCGCCGAAGACGTGGTGTTCACCTTCAACACCCTGATGAAAAGCGGCGCCCCGCTGTTCCGCGGCTACTACGCCGACGTCTCCGAGGTGGTCGCCGAAGACCCGCTGCGGGTGCTGTTCAAGTTCAAGCACGGCAACAACCGCGAGCTACCGCTGATCCTCGGGCAGATCGCGGTGCTACCCAAACACGTCTGGGAAGGTCGTGACTTCGCCAAGGGCGGCCTGGAAATCCCCGTGGGCAGCGGGCCGTACAAGGTCGCCGAGGTCAAGCCGGGGCGCTCGATCCGCCTGGAACGAGACAAGAACTACTGGGGCAAGGACCTGCCGATCAACCGCGGCTTCTACAACTTCGATACCATCACCGTCGATTACTACCGTGACAACACCGTGGCTCTGGAAGCGCTCAAGGCCGGGCAGTTCGACTACTGGTTCGAAACCAGCGCGAAGAACTGGGCCACCGCCTACAACATCCCCGCGGTACGGGAAAAGCGCCTGATCCGCGAGGAAATCCCCAATGGCACGCCCACCGGCATGCAGGGATTCGTCTTCAACCTGCGCCGCCCGGTGTTCCAGGACGTGCGGGTACGCCAGGCACTGAGCCTGCTGCTGGACTTCGAGTGGACCAACAAGCAACTGTTCAACGGCGCCTACACCCGCACCGGCAGCTACTTCGAGAACTCCGAGATGGCGGCCAAGGGCCTGCCCGGCGAGGATGAGCTGAAACTTCTCGAACCGCTACGCGGCAAGATCCCCGAGCAAGTGTTCACCGAAGCCTTCAAGAACCCGGTCACCGATGCCAGCGGCATGATCCGCGAGCAGCAGCGCCAAGCCTATAAGCTGCTGCAGGAAGCCGGCTGGCGCATCGAGAACGACAAGATGGTGGATGCCCAGGGCAAGCCGCTGACCATCGAGTTCCTGCTCGCCCAGACCGAGTTCGAGCGCATCCTCCTGCCCTACAAGCGCAACCTCGCCGACCTCGGCATCACCCTCAACATCCGCCGGGTCGACGTCGCCGAGTACATCAACCGACTGCGCTCGCGGGACTTCGACATGATCGTAGGCGGCTTCCCGCAGTCCAACTCGCCGGGCAACGAGCAACGCGAGTTCTGGCAAAGCGGCAGCGCCGACAATCCCGGTAGCCGCAACTATATGGGCCTCAAGGACCCGGCCGTGGACAGCCTGGTGGAATCGCTGATCAACGCCGACTCGCGGCAGAGCCTGATCGCCCACACCCGCGCCCTCGACCGCGTGCTGCAGTGGGGCTTCTACGTGGTGCCCAACTGGCATATCAAGACCTGGCGCGTGGCCTACTGGAACCATATCGGCCACCCCGCCACGCCGCCCAAGTACGACATCGGCGTGAATACCTGGTGGGTCAAGCCCGACGTGACCCCGGCCGCCCCGGTGACCGCCGCGGAAGACGCCGCCGCCGCGCACGGAGAGCAGTGACATGCTGGCCTATATCCTGCGGCGCCTGCTGCTGATCATCCCGACCCTGTTCGGCATCCTGATCATCAACTTCGTCATCATCCAGGCCGCGCCCGGCGGCCCGGTGGAGCAGATGATCGCCAAGCTCGAAGGCTTCGAGGGCGCTACCAGCCGGATTGCCGGTGGCGGCGCCGAAGTCTCGGTGGCCGGCTCCAACTACCGTGGCGCGCAAGGCCTCGATCCGGCATTGATCAAGGAAATCGAGCACATGTACGGCTTCGACAAGTCGGCGCCGGAACGCCTGTGGATCATGGTCAAGAACTACGCCAGCCTGGACTTCGGCGACAGCTTCTTCCGCGATGCCAAGGTGGTCGATCTGATCGCCGAGAAGCTGCCGGTGTCGATCTCCCTCGGCCTGTGGAGCACGCTGATCATGTACCTGGTGTCGATTCCCCTGGGGATCGCCAAGGCCACCCGTCACGGCAGTCATTTCGACGTGTGGACCAGTTCAGCGATCATCATCGGCTACGCCATCCCCGCCTTCCTCTTCGCCATCCTGCTGATCGTGGTCTTCGCCGGCGGCAGCTATCTGGACTGGTTCCCGCTCCGAGGGCTGACATCGAGCAACTTCGACGAGCTGAGCACCTGGGGCAAGATCGGCGACTATTTCTGGCACCTGGCCCTACCCATCACCGCACTGGTGATCGGCAACTTCGCCACCATGACCCTGCTGACCAAGAACAGCTTCCTCGACGAGATCAACAAGCAGTACGTGGTCACCGCCAAGGCCAAGGGCCTGACCCCGAACCGCGTGCTCTACGGCCACGTGTTCCGCAACGCCATGCTGCTGGTGATCGCCGGCTTCCCCTCGGCGTTCATCGGCATCTTCTTCACCGGCTCGCTGCTGGTGGAGGTGATCTTCTCCCTCGACGGCCTCGGCCTGATGAGCTTCGAGGCAGCGATCAACCGCGACTACCCGGTGGTCTTCGGCACCCTGTTCATCTTCACCCTGCTGGGGCTGGTGGTGAAACTGATCGGCGACCTGACCTACACCCTGGTCGATCCGCGTATCGACTTCGAAAGCCGGGAGCACTGAGATGAACCTGTCCCCTCTCAATCGCCGCCGCTTCGAGCGTTTCAAGGCCAACCGCCGTGGCTGGTGGTCACTGTGGCTGTTCCTGGTCCTGTTCGGCCTGAGCCTGGGTGCCGAGCTGATCGCCAACGACAAGCCGCTGGTCGTACGCTACGACGGCGAGTTCTATTTCCCGGCGTTCAAGCGCTACCCGGAAACCACCTTCGGCGGTGAATTCCCCCTGGAAGCCAACTACAAGAGCCCCTACATCCGCGACCTGCTGGAGAAGAAGCAGAGCTGGGTGCTGTGGGCGCCGATCCCGTTCAGCTACCAGAGCATCAACTACGATCTCAAGGTCCCCGCCCCTGCCCCGCCCTCGGCGCAGAACTGGCTGGGCACCGACGACCAGGGACGCGACGTGCTGGCACGGGTGATCTACGGCTTTCGCATCTCGGTGCTGTTCGCCCTGACCCTGACCGTGCTCAGTTCCATCATCGGCGTGATCGCCGGCGCGCTGCAGGGCTTCTATGGTGGCTGGGTCGACCTGGCCGGCCAGCGCTTCCTGGAAATCTGGTCGGGCCTGCCGGTGCTGTACCTGCTGATCATCCTCGCCAGCTTCGTGCAGCCGAACTTCTGGTGGCTGCTGGGGATCATGCTGCTGTTCTCCTGGATGAGCCTGGTGGACGTGGTCCGCGCCGAATTCCTGCGCGGACGCAACCTGGAGTACGTGCGCGCCGCGCGGGCCCTGGGCATGCAGAACGCGGCGATCATGTACCGGCACATCCTGCCCAACGCCATGGTCTCGACCATGACCTTCCTGCCGTTCATCCTCACCGGCGCCATCGGCACCCTGACCGCCCTGGACTTCCTCGGCTTCGGCCTGCCGCCCGGCGCGCCGTCCCTCGGTGAACTGGTCGCCCAGGGCAAATCCAACCTGCAGGCCCCGTGGCTGGGCATCAGTGCCTTCGCCGTGCTGGCGCTGATGCTCAGCCTGCTGGTGTTCATCGGCGAATCCGCCCGCGATGCCTTCGACCCGAGGAAATGACATGAACAAGGACACCTTGATCGAAGTACGCGACCTTGCCGTCGAATTCGTCAGTGGCGCCCAGCAGCAGCGCGTGGTGGAGAGCGTCAGCTTCGATATCCGCCGTGGCGAGACCCTGGCCCTGGTCGGCGAGAGCGGCTCGGGCAAGTCGGTCACGGCCCACTCGATCCTGCGCCTGCTGCCCTACCCGCTGGCGCGGCACCCGACCGGGAGCATCCGCTACGACAACCAGGACCTGCTGCACCTGGACGAGAAGAAGATGCGCCACATCCGTGGCAACCGCATCGCGATGATCTTCCAGGAACCGATGACCTCGCTGAACCCGCTGCACAACATCGAGAAGCAGATCAACGAAGTGCTGATGCTGCACAAGGGCCTGCGTGGCAAGGAGGCGACGGCGCGAACCCTGGAGTTGCTGGAGCTGGTGGGCATCCCCGATCCGGTCAAGCGCCTCAAGGCCCTGCCCCACGAGCTGTCCGGCGGCCAGCGGCAACGAGTGATGATCGCCATGGCCCTGGCCAACGAGCCGGAACTGCTGATCGCCGACGAGCCGACCACCGCCCTCGACGTGACCGTCCAGCTCAAGATCCTCGAATTGTTGAAGCGTTTGCAGGCCAAGCTGGGCATGGCGTTGCTACTGATCAGTCACGATCTGAATCTGGTGAAAAGAATTGCACACCGCGTATGTGTCATGCAGCGCGGTTGCATCGTCGAACAGGCGTCGTGTGAAGAACTGTTCCGCGCTCCGCAGCACCCGTACACGAAAATGCTGCTCGGCGCCGAGCCCAGCGGCAAGCCCGCCGCC
Organism: Pseudomonas sp. Con_6; assembly: GCF_059379395.1. Lineage (NCBI taxonomy): Bacteria > Pseudomonadati > Pseudomonadota > Gammaproteobacteria > Pseudomonadales > Pseudomonadaceae > Pseudomonas > Pseudomonas sp. Con_6. The sequence goes on from NZ_CM182011.1 coordinate 4,840,754, forward strand.
AACCCGGAGGGTGCGCCGCTGCTGGAAGTCGAGGACCTGCGTGTCTGGTTCCCGATCAAGAAAGGCCTGCTGCGCCGTACCGTCGACCACGTCAAGGCGGTGGACGGCATCAACTTCAGCCTGCCCCAGGGCCAGACCCTGGGCATCGTTGGAGAAAGCGGCTCGGGCAAGTCTACGCTGGGTCTGGCGATCCTTAGGCTGATCTCCAGCCAGGGTGCCATCCGCTTCGAGAACCAGCGGCTGGACGGCATGAGCCAGCAGCAGGTGCGCCCGCTGCGGCGGGAGATGCAGGTGGTCTTCCAGGACCCCTTCGGCAGTCTAAGCCCGCGCATGTGCGTGAGCGACATCGTCGGGGAAGGCCTGCGCATTCATCGGATAGGCACGGAGGCGGAACAGGAACAGGCCATCATGGAAGCGCTCAGGGAAGTAGGTCTGGACCCGGAAACCCGGCACCGCTACCCTCACGAGTTTTCCGGAGGCCAACGACAACGGATTGCCATTGCCCGGGCACTGGTATTGAAACCGGCGCTGATCCTGCTGGACGAGCCCACTTCGGCGCTCGACCGAACGGTTCAGCGCCAGGTGGTGGAACTGCTGCGTGCGCTGCAGACCAAGTACAACCTGACCTACCTGTTCATCAGCCACGACCTGGCGGTGGTCAAGGCGCTCAGCCACCAGTTGATGGTGGTCAAGCAGGGCCAGGTGGTGGAACAAGGTCCGGCCGCGGAGATTTTCGCCGCACCACAACATACTTATACACAGCAGCTGCTGGAGGCCGCTTTCCTGGCTCCCACGGCTGTCGATATAACCTGAAGAGGAACAACACATGGGTTTTCTCGCCGGTAAGCGCGTACTGATCGTCGGTGTCGCCAGCAAACTGTCCATCGCATCCGGCATCGCTGCCGCCATGCATCGCGAGGGTGCGGAGCTTGCCTTCACCTATCAGAACGAAAAGCTCAAGGGCCGCGTCGAAGAATTCGCCGCAGGCTGGGGCTCCAACCCTGAGCTGTGCTTCCCTTGCGACGTTGCCAACGATGACGACATCGCCAAGGTCTTCGAGGAGCTGAGCAAGAAGTGGGACGGCCTGGACTGCATCGTGCACTCCGTGGGCTTCGCCCCGGGTGACCAGCTGGACGGCGACTTCACCGAAGTCACCACCCGCGAAGGCTTCCGCATTGCCCACGACATCAGCGCCTACAGCTTCGTCGCCCTGGCCAAGGCCGGTCGCGAAATGATGAAAGGCCGCAATGGCAGCCTGCTGACCCTGTCGTACCTGGGCGCCGAGCGCACCATGCCGAACTACAACGTCATGGGCATGGCCAAGGCCAGCCTGGAAGCCGGCGTTCGCTACCTGGCCGGCAGCCTCGGCCCGGAAGGCACCCGCGTCAACGCCATTTCCGCCGGCCCGATCCGCACCCTGGCCGCTTCCGGCATCAAGAGCTTCCGCAAGATGCTGGCCGCCAACGAAGCGCAGACCCCGCTGCGCCGCAACGTCACCATCGAAGAAGTCGGCAACGCCGGCGCCTTCCTCTGCTCCGACCTGGCGTCGGGTGTCAGCGGTGAAATCATGTACGTGGACGGTGGTTTCAACACCACTGCCATGGGTGATATCTCGGAGTAAGACTTCGGGAAAGGGAAAAGGCCGCGAATGCGGCCTTTTCTTTTTTGGGGAGCTGCAAGCCTCAGGCTACAAGTGGCAAGAAGGAGCAATTCGCGTCGCAACCTCTCTTTTTTGCAGCTTGAGGCTTGAGACTCGAAATGAAAAAGCCCGCATCGCTGCGGGCTTTTTCATCTCTGCGGTACCACTCAGTAACGAGTGATCTCCGCCTTGGCTTCCAACTGCTTGCGGTACGCCGCGAAGTCCTGCTGGCCGGCACGGGAAGCGAGGTAGCGACGGTATTCGCCCTTCTCTTCCGCGCTGGCGGCGCTGCCTTCGTTGACGCCGTTCAGGCGCAGCACGACCACACTGCCATCGGCCAGGGTCACGGTGGAGTACACCGGCTTGTCCTTGGCTTCAGGCTTGCTCATGCGGAACAGCGCTTGCAGCTCCACCGGATCGACGCCTTCCTGCATGCGGGTCGCCGCTTCCTGGACTTTCCAGGCCTGGCCATCCTGCTCCGGCTGATAGGCGATCTTGCCATCGCGCAGACCGGCGACCAGGGCCTCGGTCTTGCTCTTCACGGCAGCGGTAGCCTGCTCCTGGGCCAGGTGGTCATGGATCGGACCGGCAACGGCTTCCAGCGGCAGTTGCGCAGGCTTGCGGTGCTCCTTGGCACGGATGACCACGACGGTCTCCGGGTCCAGCTCGATGGCCGAGCTGTTGGCACCCTCATCCAGCACTTCAGGGCTGAACGCGGCCTGGATCACCTGGCGGTTGGCAGTGACGCCTTCGCCACCTTCACGACCGAACGGTGCCGAGGTCTGCACCTTCAGGCCCAGGTCCTGGGCCGGCTGGGCCAGGTCGGACGCCTCGAAGGCCGAGTCTTCCAGCTGCTTGCTGGCTTCGACGAAGCGCTGCTCGACCTGCTGGGTCTTCAGTTCGCGGGTGAGCTTGTCCTTCAGGCTGGCGAAGGTCGGCACCTCGGGTGCCTGCACGCCCAGCAGCTTGATCAGGTGATAGCCGAACTCGGTACGCACCGGGGCAGACACCTGGTCCTTGTTCAGCGCGTACAGCGCGTCCTCGAAGGCCGGGTCGTAGACACCCTTGCCAGCGTAGCCGAGGTCGCCGCCGTTGTTGGCAGAACCCGGATCCTGGGAGAACTCCTTGGCCAGCGCGGCGAAGTCCTCGCCCTTGGCCAGACGTTGCTGGACATCGGCGATGCGGGCCTTGGCCTGGGCATCGTCCTGCTTGTCGTTGACTTCGACGAGGATGTGCGCGGCGTGGCGCTGCTCGGCGAGATTGGCGATTTCTTTCTGGTAAAGCGCCTGCAACTCGTCGTCGCTGACCTGGACCTGGTCGAAGAACGCAGCTTTCTTCAGCTCGACGTAGTCGATGACAACCTGGTCAGGGCTCATGAACTCCTTGGCATGCTGGTCATAGTGGGCCTTGACCTGCTCGTCGGTAACCTTGACGGCGGCCGGGTCGGCCTTGAAGGTCAGCGAGGCGAAATCACGGGTCTGTTTTTCCAGGCGGGCGAATGCATCAACCTGAGCGTCGGTAACGAAACCGCTGCCGGCGAGACCAGCACGCAGTTGGCCGATCAGCATTTCCTGGGCCAGCATCTCGCGGAATTGCATACGGCCATAGCCCAACTGGCGAATGACCTGGTCGAAGCGCTCGGCACTGAACTTGCCGTCAACCTGGAACTCAGGAGTCTGCAGGATCACCTGGTCGAGGGCGGCTTCGGAGAAGGAGAACTTGGCGTCATGGGCGCCCTGAAGCAGCAGTTGACGCTCGATCAGCCCTTTCAGTGCGGCTTCGCGGAGCATCTTGTCATCCAGCAGGGAGGGGTCGAAGTCCTTGCCCAATCGTTGCATCAGTTGCCGGCGTTGCGTGTCGACAGCCTGGCTCAGCTCGTTCTGGCTGATGGTGTCGCCGTTGACCTTGGCAGCATCCTTGTTGTGGCTGACGGCCTGGAAGATGGCGTCGAAACCGGTCAGTGCCATCAGTACCACAATGACACCGATGATGGTCTTGGCAATCCAACCTTGTGAATTGTCCCTGATATTTTGCAGCATGCGTCCCCCAGAAACGGCTGTGGCGGCTGCACAACCGCGGAGCGTGGGTAGAATCCTGATAGAAGAAAGGCGCATCCGGGGATGCGCCTTCTCGTAACGGCGAAACGGACGAATTCGGTATCGTTTCCGCTTCGCGCCCGGACCCGCTGCGGGAGCGGTCCGGTTAGGCGAAAGCCTGAAAAGAACGTCTTAGTTGACGGCTTCTTTCAGTGCCTTGCCGGCCTTGAAGCCTGGCTTGCGGGCAGCCGGGATTTCCAGGGTCTTGCCGGTTTGCGGGTTGCGACCGACGCGAGCCGGGCGATCCTGTACCGAGAAGGTACCGAAGCCAACCAGGACCACGGAGTCGCCTTCCTTCAGGGCACCGCTTACGGAGTCAATGAATGCGTCCAGGACACGGCCAGCGACAGCTTTTGGAACATCACTTTGTGCAGCGATAGCGTCAACCAATTCCGACTTGTTCACTCTAAGTCCCCTTATCTCTATTTGAGTTTGTTTCTAACTATGTAAAAGCAAAGCTGGGATCAACGCCAAGTGGCCAATGACACTTAAGTGCCTTTTACGGCAAGGACCTGGAAAACGGTCGAAAGGCCACCTGGCTAAATACTGATTAATGCGTGCTTATCCGTTCCTTGGAATCACCGTCGCGCTTTTCATCCTTGGCGACAATCTCGGGAGCCACATCCGGCAAGGGCTCCGGGGCGTATTGCAGCGCAATTTGGAGGACTTCGTCAATCCATTTGACCGGCTTAATCTGAAGATCCTGCTTAATATTGTCAGGAATTTCTTTCAGATCACGCACGTTTTCTTCTGGAATGATCACTGTCTTGATTCCACCACGGTGGGCTGCCAGCAATTTCTCCTTCAAACCACCAATCGCCAGCACCTGACCACGCAGGGTGATTTCGCCAGTCATAGCCACATCGGCGCGCACCGGGATCTGGGTCAGCGCGGACACCAGCGCGGTGCACATGCCGATACCTGCACTCGGACCATCCTTCGGCGTAGCACCTTCAGGCATGTGGATATGGGTGTCGCGCTTCTCGTGGAAGTCGGCCGGGATGCCCAGGCTCTGCGCGCGGCTGCGGACTACGGTCTGCGCAGCGGTGATCGACTCGACCATGACGTCGCCCAGCGAACCGGTCTTGATCAGTTGCCCCTTGCCTGGGATGACGGCAGCCTCGATAGTCAGCAACTCGCCGCCGACCTGGGTCCAGGCCAGACCGGTCACCTGCCCCACCTGGTCCTGCTGCTCGGCCAGGCCATAACGGAACTTGCGCACGCCCAGGAAGTGCTCCAGACGCTCGCTGTCGACCTTGACCACCACCTGCTTCTGCCCGATGTATTCCTTGACCACCTTGCGGCAGACCTTGGCGATCTGGCGCTCCAGGCCACGCACACCAGCTTCGCGGGTGTAGTAGCGGATGATGTCGCGAATCGCCGACTCGTCGACCTCCAACTCGGTCTTCTTCAAGCCGTTGGCCTTGACCTGCTTCGGCACCAGGTACTTGACCGCGATGTTGATCTTCTCGTCCTCGGTGTAGCCCGGCAGACGGATGACTTCCATCCGGTCCAGCAGCGCAGGCGGAATGTTCATCGAGTTGGAGGTGCAGAGGAACATCACGTCGGAGAGGTCGTAGTCGACTTCCAGGTAGTGATCGTTGAAGTTGTGGTTCTGCTCGGGGTCGAGCACTTCCAGCAGCGCCGAGGCAGGATCGCCACGCATGTCGCTGCCCATCTTGTCGATCTCGTCGAGCAGGAACAGCGGGTTGCGTACACCAACCTTGGTCATTTTCTGAATCAGCCGACCCGGCATCGAGCCGATATAGGTACGACGGTGGCCACGGATCTCGGCTTCGTCACGCACACCGCCGAGGGCCATGCGCACGAACTTGCGGTTGGTCGCGCTCGCGATGGACTCGGCCAACGAAGTCTTGCCTACGCCGGGCGGACCGACCAGGCAAAGTACCGGACCGCGAATTTTCTTCACGCGCTTCTGTACCGCGAGGTATTCGAGAATACGCTCCTTGACCTCTTCCAGGCCGTAGTGGTCGGCGTCGAGGATTTCCTCGGCCTTGGCCAGGTCCATGCGTACCTTGCTCTGCGCCTTCCACGGCACTTGCACCAACCAGTCAAGATAGGAACGCACCACCGTAGCCTCGGCGGACATCGGCGACATCTGCTTGAGCTTGTTCAGCTCTGCCTGGGCCTTGGCATAGGCATCCTTGGGCAGACCGGCAGCTTCGAGGCGCTTCTTCAGCTCCTCGACTTCATTGTGACCTTCATCGCTGTCGCCGAGCTCTTTCTGAATAGCCTTCATCTGCTCATTCAGGTAGTACTCGCGCTGACTGCGCTCCATCTGCTTCTTGACCCGACCACGAATGCGCTTCTCGACCTGCAGCAGGTCGATTTCCGCATCCAGCAGCGCAAGCACATGCTCGACGCGGGTGGCCAGGTCGATGATCTCGAGGATTTCCTGCTTCTGCTCGATCTTCAGGGCCATGTGTGCGGCCATGGTGTCAACCAGGCGGCCCGGCTCCTCGATGCTGTTGAGAGACGACAGGACCTCGGCCGGCACCTTTTTGCCCAGTTGCACATACTGCTCGAACTGGGACAGCAGGCTACGCACGAAAACTTCGGACTCGCGGTCGGCAGCGTCGGTTTCTTCGATCAGGGTGACTTCAGCACGGATATGCCCTTCCACCTCGACGAAACGCTCGACAGCGCCACGCTGCTCACCCTCGACCAGCACCTTGACGGTGCCATCGGGCAGTTTCAGCAGTTGGAGAACGGTAGCGATGGTGCCGACCCGATACAGGGCGTCTTCGCCCGGATCGTCATCGGCAGGATTCTTCTGAGCCAGCAAAAGGATTTGCTTCTCACCGGTCATCGCGGCCTCAAGGGCTTCGATAGACTTTTCACGCCCCACGAACAGCGGGATGACCATGTGCGGGTAAACAACGACGTCGCGCAATGGCAAAAGAGGCAAGTCGAGGGTTGTCTTCATGATTTCGCCTCTACAGCGGCCCTGTGGCCGTAATCCGATGGAAATTTGAGCTTGGAGACAATGTGGGGGCAGCCTCGGAAAAAAACAAGCTCCGCGACAGGAAAAGCAAAGGGGCCCGTAGGCCCCTTGCTGGTTTCACTGCCTTGCAGACTCAGGCGTCTGGCGCGGCCTTGGCTGGCGGCTCGCTGTTCTCGTAGATAAGCAACGGCTGCGAAGTGCCATCGATGACGCTCTCGTCGATCACCACCTTGCTGACGTCCTTCTGCGAAGGAATCTCGTACATGGTGTCGAGCAGGATGCCCTCGAGGATCGAACGCAGGCCCCGGGCGCCGGTCTTGCGCTCCAGCGCCTTGCGAGCGACGGATTTCAGCGCATCGCTGCGGAACTCCAGATCAACACCTTCCATTTCGAACAGCTTGCCGTACTGCTTGGTCAAGGCGTTCTTCGGCTCGGTAAGGATCTGCATGAGTGCGGCTTCGTCCAGCTCGTCCAGGGTCGCCAGGACCGGCAAGCGGCCGACGAACTCAGGGATCAGGCCGAACTTGACCAGATCGTCCGGCTCGACTTCACGCAGCGACTCGCCCACCTTCTTGCCTTCCTCCTTGCTGCGGACTTCGGCACCAAAGCCGATGCCACCGCGAGTGGAACGCTGCTGGATGACCTTCTCCAGACCGGAGAACGCACCACCACAGATGAACAGGATGTTGCGCGTATCGACCTGCAGGAACTCCTGCTGGGGATGCTTGCGGCCACCTTGCGGCGGAACCGAGGCAACGGTGCCCTCGATCAGCTTGAGCAGTGCCTGTTGCACCCCCTCGCCCGAGACGTCGCGGGTGATCGACGGGTTGTCGGACTTGCGCGAGATCTTGTCGATTTCATCGATGTAGACAATGCCCATCTGGGCCTTTTCCACATCGTAGTCACACTTCTGCAACAGCTTCTGAATGATGTTCTCGACGTCCTCACCCACGTAACCGGCTTCGGTCAGGGTGGTTGCGTCGGCGATGGTGAACGGTACATTCAGCAGGCGAGCAAGGGTCTCCGCGAGCAGGGTCTTGCCAGAGCCGGTAGGGCCGATGAGCAGGATGTTGCTCTTGCCCAGTTCGACGTCGTCGGCTTTCTTGTCGCGTTGGTTCAGGCGCTTGTAGTGGTTGTACACCGCTACGGCCAGAACCTTTTTCGCGCGTTCCTGACCAATGACGTACTGGTCCAGGATGGCGCTGATTTCTTTCGGCGAAGGCAATTTATGCGCGCTGCTCTCGGCCTGGGCTTCCTGCACCTCCTCACGGATGATGTCATTGCACAGGTCGACGCACTCGTCGCAGATAAATACCGAGGGGCCGGCAATCAACTTGCGCACTTCATGCTGGCTTTTGCCGCAGAAGGAGCAATAGAGCAATTTGCCGTTGTCCTCGCCGTTACGGGTGTCAGTCATTCGATCGATCCAATCCGGTAGGCTTGCAACACAAGATGAAGGCAATTGCGGGCTTTTTCAAGTCCGCAGGTAGGCGCTTTCCGCGCCCACCCGCTCTGGCATCCTGGATCAGGACGCCAGTTGCCGCTTGTCGTAGACCGAGTCGATCAGGCCGTACTCGGCCGCGCGCTGGGCGCTCATGAAGTTGTCACGTTCGGTGTCGCGCTTGATGGTTTCGAGGTCCTGGCCGGTGTGATGAGCCAGCAACTCGTTCAGACGCGACTTGATGTTGAGGATTTCCTGGGCATGGATCTCGATATCGGTCGCCTGGCCCTGGAAGCCGCCCAGCGGCTGGTGGATCATCACCCGCGAGTTCGGCAGGCAGTGACGTTTGCCAGCGGCACCGGCGGCGAGCAGGAACGCCCCCATGCTGCAGGCCTGGCCGATGCAGATGGTGGAAACGTCCGGCTTGATGAACTGCATGGTGTCGTAGATCGACATGCCGGCAGTTACCGAACCACCCGGGGAGTTGATGTACAGATGGATATCCTTGTCCGGGTTTTCCGCTTCAAGGAACAGCAGTTGCGCCACTACCAGGTTGGCCATGTAGTCCTCTACAGGACCCACCAGGAAGATCACACGCTCCTTCAACAGGCGCGAGTAGATGTCATAGGCGCGTTCGCCACGGGCGGACTGCTCGATAACCATCGGGACCAGGCCGCCGGCGGCCTGGATGTCAGAGCTCTGCTGAATATAAGAATTGCGGGACATGTCCTGCACTCACTCCCAAATAGTCGTGGCTTGAATACGCACAAGCCAGCGCGAAGGCTGGCTTGTGGGGTTTTCCTACGAAGGAGGAAATCACTCAGCGGCGGCAGGTGCCTGTGCTGGCTTGACAGCTTCTTCGTACGAGACCGACTTGTCGGTCACAGTCGCTTTCTGCAGGACAGTATCTACAACTTGCTCTTCCAGCACAACCGAACGGACTTCGTTCATTTGCTGGTCGTTCTTGTAGTACCAGGCAACGACCTGCTCTGGCTCCTGGTAGGCCGAAGCCATTTCCTGGATCAGTTCGCGAACGCGGTCTTCGTCCGGCTTCAGTTCGTTCTGCTTGACCACTTCGGCGACGATCAGGCCCAGCACGACGCGACGCTTGGCTTGCTCTTCGAACAGCTCGGCCGGCAGTTGCTCAGGCTTGATGTTGCCACCGAACTGTTGAACGGCCTGCACGCGCAGACGGTTCACTTCGTTTTCCAGCAGGGCCTTCGGCACTTCGATCGGGTTGGCAGCCAGAAGGCCGTCCATTACCTGGTTCTTGACCTTGGTCTTGATGGCCTGGCGCAACTCACGCTCCATGTTCTTGCGAACTTCGGTGCGGAAGCCGTCGATGCCGGTTTCCTTGATGCCGAACTGGGCGAAGAACTCTTCGTTCAACTCAGGCAGCTTCGGTTCGGAAACGCTGTTGACGGTAACGGTGAACTCGGCGGCTTTGCCAGCCAGGTCGAGGTTCTGGTAGTCCTCTGGGAAGTTCAGGGTCAGAACACGCTCTTCACCCGCCTTGGCGCCGACCAGGCCTTCTTCGAAGCCCGGGATCATGCGGCCGGAACCCAGCACCAGTTGAGTGCCCTTGGCGGAACCGCCAGCGAAGGCTTCGCCATCGATCTTGCCGACGAAGTCGATGTTCAGTTGGTCTTCGTTCTGGGCAGCACGGTCAGTGGCTTCGAAGCGGGTGTTCTGCTTGCGCAGGACTTCCAGCATGTTGTCCAGGTCGGCGTCGGCGACATCGGCGCTCAGGCGCTCGACGGCGATCGAGTCGAAACCGGCAACGGTGAACTCAGGGAACACTTCGAAGATGGCGACGAATTCCAGGTCCTTGCCCTTTTCGAACGACTTTGGCTCGACGGCAGGGGCGCCAGCCGGGTTCAGCTTCTGCTCGACCACGGCTTCGTAGAAGGAAGCCTGAACCAGATCACCGAACGCCTCCTGACGGGCAGCATCTTCATAACGCTGACGGATCACGCTCATAGGCACTTTGCCAGGACGGAAGCCCGGAACCTTGGCGCGACGGGCAGTCTGTTGCAGACGCTTGTTGACTTCGGTCTCGACGCGCTCTGCCGGAACGGCGATGGTCATACGACGCTCGAGAGCGGAAGTATTTTCAACAGAAACTTGCATGAATATTCCTCGTTGCACAGACGTTAGCCGGCGATACCCGACTCCAGAATCAAGGGCAAGCATTCTAGTAGCTCAGCCACCAGAAGTCACCCTGTTCGGCCCGGAGGCGAATGGCGCCGGCTTTCATTGATTTCGCTAATTGTCCGGACGACAAAAACAGGCATTGAACCACCCGGAACGATAGATGAACGACACACTCAGGAAGCGGGACCGTCGATCTCGTTGAAGCCGCAGTATTCTTCCCAGCTCATCCCCAGCGCTTGCGCCACTTCACGGTGAACCTCCAGGCGCATGGCCTGCAGTTCTTCGGGCGATTCGGCGATCAGGCGCAAGGTCAGCTCCCAAGGCTCGACACCCTGTTCGTGGGCCTCATCTTCGAACGCCCACTGAATCTGTTGCTGCTGCTCGGCTTCGCTCAGCGCCGCGATTTCCGCAACCAGCTGCGGATTGGCCTGGACGAAACGCTCCAGGGCGGCCGCTTGGCGGAATTCTTTTGCAATCATCTTTATACCTGTTCGCCGGAGTGCCGGCATTTTCGTTCAACCGGCTGAAATCTATCAGTTTTCATTTGCGGCTTACTAGATGCCTCAGGCGGCAAAAGCACCGTACGCCACAGATACCCGGACAACCCCAAACGAAAAAGGCGCCTGGTTTTCACCAGGCGCCTTTCAGAATATGGGGTGGACGAAGGGAATCGAACCCTCGACCACAGGAATCACAATCCTGCGCTCTACCAACTGAGCTACGTCCACCATCTGTTGCTGACTTGCTGCTTTCTCGCACCTCACTCGCAGGCGCTGAAAGCTTGAATGGTGCGGACGAAGAGACTCGAACTCTTACAGCTTGCGCCGCTGGAACCTAAATCCAGTGTGTCTACCAATTTCACCACGTCCGCGTGAAGCATCTAAAGCAAAGGCGCCAGACTTTCATCAGGCGCCTTTCAGAATATGGGGTGGACGAAGGGAATCGAACCCTCGACCACAGGAATCACAATCCTGCGCTCTACCAACTGAGCTACGTCCACCATATCGCATCTGCTACTTGTGCCAAAGCTGCCTTGATTGGCGCACCCGGCAGGACTCGAACCTGCGACCATCCGCTTAGAAGGCGGATGCTCTATCCAGCTGAGCTACGGGCGCATATTTAATCTGCTTTCGCTTGCGATTACAAATTAACGTTAGCCGTACCGAACAAGCCAGAATTCGCTTATTCTTCCCGACCTTGCTAACCAGTGCTAGGCCCTGCCCGACAAGTGAGGCGCATCTTATAGACGGCCTGTAACACCGTCAACATATTTCTCGAAAAATTTCATTTTATTGAAGGGCTTAGGGTATTTGCCGGACCAAGCGCCTTTGCCCTTCGCCTTGCTCATGAGAGAATGCGCGCTCTTTTTTCTCTCGATGGTTAATCACCCGTCATGACTGCACAACTTATCGACGGCAAGGCGATCGCCGCCAGCCTGCGCCAGCAGATCGCCCAACGTGTCGTTGAACGCCGCCAGCAGGGTCTGCGCACCCCGGGCCTGGCGGTGATCCTGGTTGGCACCGACCCCGCCTCCCAGGTGTATGTATCGCACAAACGCAAGGACTGCGAGGAAGTCGGCTTCATTTCGCAAGCCTTCGACCTGCCGAGCACGACCTCCCAGCAGGAACTGACCGACCTGATCGATCGCCTCAACGATGACGCGAACATCGACGGCATCCTGCTGCAACTGCCGCTGCCGGCGCACCTCGACGCCTCCCTGCTGCTGGAGCGCATTCGCCCGGACAAGGACGTCGACGGTTTCCACCCGTACAACATCGGCCGGCTGGCCCAGCGTATCCCGCTGCTGCGCCCGTGCACCCCGAAAGGCATCATGACCCTGCTGGAAAGCACCGGCCAGGACCTCTACGGCATGAACGCCGTGGTCGTCGGCGCCTCCAACATCGTCGGTCGCCCGATGGCCATGGAACTGCTGCTGGCCGGCTGCACCGTCACCGTCACCCACCGCTTCACCAAGGACCTCGCCGGCCACGTCAACCGTGCCGACCTGGTGGTGGTCGCCGCCGGCAAGCCGGGCCTGGTCAAGGGTGAGTGGATCAAGGAAGGCGCCATCGTCATCGACGTCGGCATCAACCGCCAGGAAGACGGCAAGCTGGTCGGCGACGTGGTCTACGAGACCGCCCTGCCCCGCGCCGGCTGGATCACCCCGGTGCCAGGCGGCGTCGGCCCGATGACCCGCGCCTGCCTGCTGGAAAACACCCTGTACGCCGCGGAAGAACTGCACCAGTAATCCCGCACGGCGCTACAAACAGAACGGCACCTTCGGGTGCCGTTTTTGTGTCCGCGTTTTACCAAGCCCCCTCCTTCAGGTTGACGAACGGTCATCCCGATGGTCAGATGCCGCCCGTTTTCAGGTGTCTGCTGCCGCCGTGCAGCAGGTGAAACGGGAAGCCGGTGCGTCTTCAACGACAAGTCCGGCGCTGCCCCCGCAACGGTAAGCGAGTGAAGCACTCAACAGGCCACTGTGCGCATGACGCATGGGAAGGCGAATGGCTTCCATCCTCGCAAGCCCGGAGACCGGCCTGAAGCATCACGACTGGAGAAAGGACTCGTCAGTCATTTGGCAAACCTGCGGTGGGCGGGCACGAGCCGGTAGTCTGGCGCGCGTTCGCCAGTACCCTCCTGTGCGCTTCCCGAAATTTACTTTCGAGAAGTCAATGAGCAACACATCCTTCACTCCAATCGCGCGCGCGGTTCTCGGTTGCCTGCTTGGCAGCCCTGCGGCACTCCACGCCGCCGACGCACTCACCCTCGCCCAGCAGATCGTCTCGGCGCCGCCGGTGGAATCCAACACCATCGGGCAGATGGCCCGCTACGGCAGCAAGGTGGAGGTGGTGGAGCGCGAGCAGATCGAGCGCGCCGGCCCCAGCGCCGACATCACCCGTGTCCTGCAGATGTTCGTCCCCGGCCTGTACGTCGCGCCCAAGCAGGGCCCGTTCGACTACGGCACCTATTCGCTGCTGGGCGGGCGCAACGACGACACCCTGATCCTCCTCGACGGCGTACGCCTGAACAACCGCCTCTACGGCGGCATCTACATCGACACCCTCCCCGCCGCAGCGATCGAGCGCATCGAAGTGCTCAAGGGCGGCCAGAGCCTGCTGTTCGGCACCCAGGCGGTGTCCGGAGTGATCAATATCGTCACCCGCAACGCCCAGTCCCGCGATGCCTCCGGCCAGGTCAACCTGGGGGTCGACAGCTTCGCCGGGCGCAATGGCGATGCACGCATCGAACGGATCTTCAGCAACAGCTTCGGCGACCTCGGCCTGCTCGCCTATGTCAGCCACAACATTTCCGAGGGCTACCAGCCGTACCGCAGCAGCGACATCGCCGCGACGGTGAGCGACCGCAAGCGCAGCTACGAGGTCAACACCTTCGGCGCCAAGGCCGCGCAGAGCTTCGGCGATACCAGCCGCCTGGAACTGTTCTACCAGTACAGCGCCGCCAGCCTCGACTTCCTGCGCCCGACCTCCAACCGCAACACCACCAACGACCGGGTCCAGCAGATCGCCACGGCGACCTTCCAGCAGCACCTGAACGAAGACTTCAGCTACTTCGTCAAGGGCCACATGAACGACTGGGACACCAACTACAACCGGGTCTACAACAACACCGACGGCAGCACCCGGGTGGTCAACCACAACGACTACTGGGGCTTCAGCGACTGGGGCGTGCAGGCCGAAGGCACGGCGGTGCTGCCCGGCAACCACACCCTGGTGTTCGGTACCGACAACCAGTTCTACAAGGGCAAGGACGATGTCCTGAAGATCGACCAGAACCAGGCCGAAGCCCACGCCCTGTATGTGCAACTGCGCCCCGAGATCACCGCCCTGCCCGACTGGCACCCGAGCATCGGCGTACGCCGCGAGCACCTGAGCGGCGGCGACAGTGCCACCGTGGGCATGTTCACCTCGCTCTACGACCTCACCGACAACCTCAAGCTGCGCGGCCAGTTCGGTTCGGCCTACAAGCTGCCGAACGCCGAGCAACTGTACGTCAACGAGCCGGGCGACGAGATGGGCAACCCGAACCTCAAGGCCGAGAAAAGCCGCAATGCGGAGCTGGGCCTGGACTACAGCAACCTGGCCAACGGCCAGCCGTACAGCGTCAGCGGCACGCTCTTCCATCGGCGCATCGAAGACCTGATCACCCTCGTCGACAGCCAGTGGGTCAACGGCGACGGCGAGATCACCGTGCGCGGCTTCGAACTCAACGGCCAGGTGCAGCTCAGCGACCGCTGGCAGGTGCAGGCGGACATGACCCGCAACCTCACCGAGTCGCGCAACGGCGCGACCATCAACAACATCCCGCATTACTTCGCCCGCAGCCGGGTCGGCTACGAGTCCGCCGACCGCATGTGGGGTGCCGGTGCCGCGGTGCGCTACATCGGCAGCGTGATCAGCCCGCGGGATATCGACTATGGCCACTACACCGTGGTCGATGCTGATGCCTACCGCTACCTGGACGGCCAGCGCCAGCACCGCCTGAGCCTGCTGCTGGAGAACCTGCTGGACCGTGACTACACCACCAGCATGGATTCCAGCTCGCCGCGGGTGAGCAACCTGGGGCGGCCGTTCACAGCAGAAGCGCGGTACACCTACAGCTTCTAGGCCGCTGTGTGACCGACACGGACCCGCTCCAAGGTCCGCGTCGGGTCGACGGATTTCGAAGGACAGTCCATGAACGAACAAGACATCCCCTGCAACCCCGAGTGGTCGCACATCCCCGACCACGCCCGCCACGTCATGCTCTGCACCGGCCCGCGCTGTACCCTGCGCGGCGCCCTGAAAGTCTGGAAGACGGTGCGCAGCGAACTGCTGACCGCACAACGCATGGAAACCGCCAACGGCGTCCTGTTGACCCGTACCCACTGCCAGTTCCCCTGCAACCTCGGCCCGGTGGCGACGGTCTACCCGGACCGTTGCTGGTACCGCATCGCCAGTCACGACGATGCCCGACGCCTGGTCCGTGAACACCTGGTGGACGGTCGCCCGGTCCAGGACCTGCTGCTCAACGGAGACCGCCAATGAAGCACCTGACGTGGCTGTTGCTGCTGGCCTGCTCCTGCGCCCAGGCCTTCGACTACCCGAATTGCGGCGAAACCTGGACGCTCAAGACCCCGGCGCCACAACGCATCCTGGCCCTCAACCAGCACGCCGCCGACCTGTTGCTGGCCCTGGGGGCAGGCCCCGCCCTGGCCGCCGTCAGCTATATAGATGACGACGCCGACGCCCTGAAGGAAAACCGCTACCGCGGCGTCCCCCTGCTATCGCGCAAATACCCCTCTCAGGAAGTCTTCTACGCCGGACGCTTCGACCTGGTGGTCGGCGGCTTCGCCAGCGCCTTTCGTGACGGCGTCGGTTCGCGCCACGACCTGAGTCGCCTGGGCATCGCCAGCTACCTGCTGGAAGACGCCTGCGCCATCCCGCCCGCCTCCGGCTTCGCCGCCATCGAACACGACCTGCGCACCCTCGGCGCCCTGCTCGGCCGCCAGGCCCGCGCCGAAGCACTGATCGCCCGCCAGCGCGAGGACCTGCAACAGACCCGAGCTCTCGCCTCCAGGCACAAGCCGCTGCAGGTCTTCTACCTGGACAACCAGACCCAGGGCCTGGACAGCGAAGGCAGCCGCGGCTTCGTCACCGAACTGATCGCAGTGGCCGGCGGACGCAACCTCTTCGCCGATATCGCCCTGCACCGGGTCACGGTGGACGCCGAAACCCTGCTCCGCCAGGACCCGGACGTACTCCTTCTGGCCGACGCAGTCTGGTCCCCGGCCAGCGCCAAGCGTGACTACCTGCGCGAGCACCCGGCCCTGTCGCACCTGCGCGCGGTGCGCGAGAACCGCATGATCGACATTCCCTTCACCCACCTGGTCGCCGGCGAACACAGCGCCCGCACTGCCCTGCAACTGGCCCGGGAGCTGGCACGAATCAGCGATTGAAGGCGCGCAGCCGATTCGGCTGTTAAATCACCGGTTTCAGCTTTCCCGGCTGGGCGCCCCATGTGCTTCAGCCGGGATTGCGCCGGCATCGGGAGGACAATGAACGCATCGCCAACCCCGGATGCGTGCCCCGATGCAAACAACAAATACGGTCCTGATGATCCGCCCGGCGCGGTTCGCCTTCAACCCGGACACCGCCCTCAACAACCGCTTCCAGAAGCCCGTGCTGGATGCCGAAACCGCGCAGCAGAAAGCGCTGGAGGAGTTCGACGGCTACGTCGACACCCTGCGCCAGCACGGCGTCGAAGTCCTGGTGGTGCAGGACACCCCGGCACCCCACACCCCCGACTCGATCTTCCCCAACAACTGGTGGAGCAGCCACGCTGACGGCAGTCTGGTGCTGTATCCGATGGAAGGCCAGAACCGCCGTCTGGAGCGGGACAAGGGCGTGTTGCGGGTACTCGACGAGCGCTTCGCCATCCGCGACACCATCGACCTCAGCCCGCTGGAGCAACAGGAAATCTTCCTCGAAGGCACCGGCAGCATGGTCCTCGACCGCGAGCACCGCATCAGCTATGCCTGCCATTCCGGACGCACCCACGGCGAGGCCCTGCGCGCCTTCGCCGAGCGCCTGGACTACCGCCTCTGCGTGTTCCACGCCGTGGACCGCCACCAGGCACCGATCTACCACAGCAACGTGATGATGAGCGTCGGCCGCGAGCTTTCCGTGGTCTGCCTCGACGCCCTGCCCAACGCCGCCGAGCGCTACACCCTGGAACGCAGCCTGCGCGACACCGGCAAGGACATCCTCGCCCTGGACTTCGACCAGCTCGAAGGCTTCGCCGGCAACATGCTCGAAGTCCATGACAAGCAAGGCCAGCCGCTGCTGGTGATGTCACGCAGCGCCTGGACCTCGCTCAGCCCTGAGCAACGTCGCCAGGCCGAGCGCCACAGCCACCCGGTGGTGGTGAACATCGACCATATCGAAC
The DNA here is from genome assembly GCF_059379395.1 of Pseudomonas sp. Con_6. Classification (NCBI taxonomy): domain Bacteria; kingdom Pseudomonadati; phylum Pseudomonadota; class Gammaproteobacteria; order Pseudomonadales; family Pseudomonadaceae; genus Pseudomonas; species Pseudomonas sp. Con_6. The sequence goes on from NZ_CM182011.1 coordinate 4,857,997, forward strand.
GCATTGGCGGAGGCAGCGCGCGCTGCATGCTCGCCGAAGTGCACCTGCCCGCTCGCAACTGAAACCGAAGAAGGAAGCCATCATGACCCGCTATATCGACGTGACCGACCTCAGCCACCTGGTCGCCCGCAAAGGCCTGACCACTTGCCTGGAAGAAATGGCCGAGTACATCCGCCAGGACTACCTGCGCTGGCACGACTTCGAGAAATGCGCACGGGTGGCCAACCACTCGCCGGATGGTGTGATCGAGCTTATGCCGGCATCCGACGCCAACCTCTACGCCTTCAAGTACGTCAACGGCCACCCGAAGAACACCCGCCACGGCATGCTCACCGTGATGGCCTTCGGCGCCCTGGGTGATGTCGACACCGGCAAGCCGCTGCTGCTCAGCGAAATGACCCTGACCACTGCGATCCGCACCGCCGCCACCTCCGCCCTGGCCGCGCGCTACCTGGCACGCCCGGACAGCCGCAGCATGGCGCTGATCGGCAACGGCTCGCAGAGCGAGTTCCAGGCCATCGCCTTCCATGCACTGCTCGGCATCGAGGAGATCCGCCTGTACGACCTCGACCCGCAAGCTACCGCCAAGCTGGCCGCCAACCTCGCCAGCTACCCGGGCATCCGTCTGGTCAAAGCCGTGTCGGTGGCGGACGCGGTGCGCGGCGCCGATATCGTCACCACGGTCACCGCCGACAAGGCCAATGCCACCATCCTCACCCCGGAAATGATCGAACCGGGCATGCACCTCAATGCCGTGGGCGGCGACTGCCCGGGCAAGACCGAACTGCACCGCGACATCGTCGAGCGCGCACGGGTGATCGTCGAGTACGAACCGCAGAGCCGCATCGAAGGCGAGATCCAGCAGATGCCGGCCGACTCGCCGGTGACCGAGTTCTGGCAACTGGTGAACGGCGAGATCGAAGGTCGCGAATCCGCCGAGCAGGTCACTCTGTTCGACTCCGTCGGCTTCGCCATCGAGGACTACTCGGCGCTGCGCTATGTGCTGGACGTGGCCAAGACCCTGGAGGTCGGCAGCGAGATCGCCCTGGTACCGGACCTGGACGACCCGAAAGACCTCTACGCCCTGCTTCGACCAGCGGTTTGCGCAGTCGAAAAGAAGCGAGCCTGACCCGACCGAATCCGTCGCGGCAAGCCCGCGGCGGATCGGAAAACGCTGTTGCAAAGCCAAAACAGGAGGTGCCCCAGCCGAATCGGCTGCCAAGGCTCTGGGAACAGCATATTCCGGTAGCCGGCAGCAGCCCGAACGACACAAAAAAACCACCGTCATCGCGCATCCTGAGCCCCGACCGAAGAGTCACCAGAAGCTCACAAGGCTCAAATCCACGAAGCGTTTCACTGCCCTATTTCCAACTACAAAACACAGGGACCTTATCTATGACTTCGCTGCGAAAACTGCTCGGCGTCCTGCTCCTGCCCCTCTGCGCCAGCGCGGCCCAGGCCCAGGAATGGAAAGAAATCCGCTTTGGCGTCTTCCCCGAATATCCCCCCTTCGAATCCGTCGCCGCCGATGGCAGCCTGCAAGGCTTCGACATCGAACTGGGCAACGCTATCTGCGCCAAGCTGGAAGTCAAATGCACCTGGGTGCACAACGAATTCGACGGCATGATCCCGGCCCTGCGGGCGCGCAAGTTCGACGCCATCATGTCGTCCATGGCCGTCACTCCGGCACGCCTGAAGCAGATCGACTTCAGTGACCGCCTGTTCCTCAGCCCGACCTCGGTGATCGTGCGCAAGGGCGCCGACTTCGGCGAGACCCCCGAATCCCTCAAGGGCAAGACCGTCGGCGTGCTGCAGGGCTCGCTGCAGGAAGCCTACGCCCGCGCCAAGCTGGCGCCGCTGGGCGCCCAGGTAAAGGCCTACCAGGCCCAGGACCAGAACTACGCCGACCTGATGAACGGCCGCCTCGACGCCACCGTCACCGACAAGCTCGAAGCCCAGCTCAACTTCCTCACCAAGCCCGAAGGCGCCGACTTCCAGAGCGGCCCGGCGATCAAGGACCCGACCCTGCCGCTGGACATCGCCATGGGTGTGCGCAAGAACGATGAGGAACTCAAGGCCCTGCTGAACAAGGGCATCGCGGCGGTGCTGGCCGATGGCACCTTCCAGAAGATCCAGCAGAAATATGTCGGCGACCTGGATATCTACAACGAGTAACCCCGCCGCGCGCCGGCCGGGCCCTTGGCCTGGTCGGTGAGCCCGCGCGCACCCATCGAGATTTTCCCGTGAACGACTTCCTTCACTCTGTCGGCTTGCAGGCCCTCAGCCTGCAGGGCTTCGGCCCGTTGTTGGCGCAAGGCGCCTGGATGACCGTGAAGCTGGCGCTGCTGTCCCTGGCCTTGAGCCTGCTGCTGGGCCTGATCGGCGCCAGCGCCAAGCTCTCGCCGGTCCGCCTGCTGCGACTGCCCGCCACCCTCTACACCACACTGATCCGCAGCGTCCCCGACCTGGTACTGATCCTGCTGATCTTCTACACCTTCCAGATCTGGCTCAACGACTTCACCGAGTGGGTGGGCTGGGGCTACTTCGAGATCGATCCGTTCGCCGCCGGCGTGCTGACCCTCGGCTTCATCTACGGCGCCTACTTCACCGAGAACTTCCGCGGTGCCATCCTCAGCGTGCCCGCCGGGCAACTGGAAGCGGCCACCGCCTATGGCCTGAGCCGCCTGCAGCGCTTTCGCCTGGTGCTGTTCCCGCAACTCATGCGCTTCGCCCTCCCGGGGCTGGGCAACAACTGGCTGGTGCTGCTCAAGTCCACCGCGCTGGTATCGATCATCGGTCTCGCCGATCTGGTGAAAGCCGCGCAGAACGCCGGCAAGAGCACCAACAACGTCCTGTACTTCCTGATTATCGCCGGGCTGGTCTATCTGCTCATCACGACCCTGTCCAACCGCCTGTTCAAGCGTCTTGAGCGGCGCTTCAACACCGGCATCAAGGGGCTGACATCATGATCGAACTGATCCAGGAATACGGCCTGGCCTACCTCTACCACGACGGCGCCGGCCTGTCCGGGCTGGCCATGACCCTGTGGCTGTTCGTGGTGACCATGGTGGTCGGGTTCTTCCTTTCGCTGCCCCTGGCCTTGGCGCGGGTATCGCGCAAGCCCTGGCTGCGCTGGCCGGTGGAGTTCTACACCTATCTGTTCCGCGGCACGCCGCTCTATATCCAGTTGCTGATCTGCTACACCGGCCTCTACGGCCTGGAAGTGGTGCGCGATCACGAGATGCTCGACCGCTTCTTCCGCAACGCGCTGAACTGCACCCTGCTGGCCTTCGTGCTCAACACCTGCGCCTACACCGTGGAGATCTTCGCCGGGGCGATCCGCAACATTCCCCATGGCGAGGTCGAGGCGGCCCAGGCCTATGGCCTGCATGGCTGGAAGCTGAATCTGTTCGTGATCCTGCCGGCGGCGCTGCGCCGTTCGCTGCCGGCCTACAGCAACGAACTGATCCTGATGCTGCACGCCACCTCGCTGGCCTTCACCGCGACCATCGCCGATGTGCTCAAGGTGGCCCGCGACGCCAACGCCGCGACCTTCCTGACCTTCCAGGCCTTCGGTATCGCCGCACTCCTGTACATGCTGCTGTCCTTCGCGCTGGTCGGGCTGTTCCGCCTGGCCGAACGACGCTGGATGCGTTTTCTCGTTCCTTCCCGAGGCTGACCCATGACCACTTCCGCACACGCCTTGTCGATCCAACCAACCTTCTCCGCGCAGCCGCAGGCCGCAGTCAACAGCGCCGCGATCAAGCTGACGGTGGACTCCCTGCACAAGCGCTACGGCGACCACGAGGTGCTCAAGGGCGTCTCGCTACAGGCGCGCAAGGGCGACGTGATCAGCCTGATCGGCGCCAGCGGCTCGGGCAAGAGCACCTTCCTGCGCTGCATCAACTTCCTCGAGCAGCCGGAGGCCGGCACCATCACCCTCGACGACCAGACCATCGAACTGCGCCAAGGCCGCGGCCCGCACCCCGCGCAGTTGCAGAACCTGCGCACGCGGCTGTCCATGGTGTTCCAGCACTTCAACCTGTGGAGCCACATGACCGTGCTCGAGAACATCACACTGGCGCCGCGCCGGGTGCTCGGCGTGAGCCAGCAGGAAGCCGAGGCGCGGGCGCGCACCTATCTGGACAAGGTCGGCCTGCCGGCTCGGGCCGCGGACCAATACCCGGCGTTCCTCTCCGGCGGCCAGCAGCAGCGGGTGGCCATCGCCCGGGCCCTGGCGATGGAGCCGGAGATCATCCTGTTCGATGAGCCGACGTCGGCGCTTGACCCAGAGCTTGTAGGAGAAGTCCTCAAGGTCATACAGACGCTGGCCGAGGAAGGTCGTACCATGCTCATGGTCACCCACGAGATGGGCTTTGCCCGCAAGGTGTCCAGCCAGGTGCTGTTCCTGCATCAGGGACTGGTCGAGGAACAAGGAAGCGCGAGCATTCTCGACCAGCCGCAGAGCGAGCGCCTGCAGCAATTCCTTTCCAACCGCTTGAAGTGAAACATCGCCACCATGGATACCAAGGCCAACTCCTCCCACGCCACGCCGCCGCTGGACCGCATCGACGAAGCGATCATCGACGTGCTGCGGCATAACGGGCGCATCACCTACGAGAAGCTCTCGTCACTGGTGCACCTGACCCCCAGGCCGTGCCTGGAGCGGGTGCGCAAACTGGAGCGACGCGGGGTGATCCGCGGCTACGGGGCGATCATCGATGTGCAGATGGTCTCGCCGGGGTTGTCGCTGCTGGTCCTGGTGGCGTTGTCGAACCAGAGCGGCAGATCGGCGCAGAAGGCCTTCGAGGCTTGTGTACGGGCGTGTCCGCAGGTGTTCGAGTGCCAGTTGATCAGCGGGCATTTCGACTACAGCCTGCGCATGCGCTGCCGCGACATGGAGCACTACCGGGTGCTCACCGAGACCTGGATGAACAATGACGAGCTGCATATCGACAAGCTGGTGGCGCATCCGGAACTGGCGGTGGTAAAGAATACTGCGCCACAGCTCTAGATTTTGTGGTGTCTGTACCGGCCCTATCGCTGGCTTGCCAGCGATAGGGCCATCAGCATCACAACACCCCTAGAGCCTTCACCCGCCATTCCCTGGGTTGCTGGAACTGCTCCACCCACTCCACCACCTGCCCCGCCGGCATCGGCCGCGAGATGCCGTAGCCCTGGGCGACATCGCAACCCAACTCCATCAGCAGCTCGCCATGGGCCACGGTCTCCACGCCCTCGGCGATCACCTGGCGGTCGAACGCCTGGGCCAGACCGATCACCGCACGGGTCAGGGCAAGGTCATCCTGGTCATGCAGAATGTCCTGAATAAACGACTTGTCGATCTTCATGGTTTGCGTCGGCAGCCGCTTGAGGTAGCTCAGCGATGAATACCCGGTGCCGAAATCATCCAGCGAAAAGCGCACGCCAAGGCGCTGGCAGGCTTCCAGACAATCGCTGACCCGCTGGATATTCTCGATGGCCACCGACTCGACGATCTCCAGATCGAGCATCTCCGGCGCCACCGACTCATGCCTGGCCAGCAGGCGTTGCAGGCGGTTGACGAAGTCGGAGCGCTGGAAATGCCGCGCAGCGATATTCACGCTCACCGGCCAGCGGCAACCGATGGCCTGCCACTGCTCCATTTGTGCCAGGGCGCGGTCGATCACCCATTCGCCGATATCGACGATCAGGTCGGTGCGCTCCACCAGCGGCAGGAAATCCCCCGGCGGCACCACGCCGCGGACCGGGTGGTTCCAGCGCAGCAGCGCCTCGAAACCCACCACCGCGCCGCTGCGCATGTTGACCTTGGGCTGGTAGTACAGCGACAGATCACCATGGTGCAGGGCATGGCGCACCTGCTCGACGGTCTGGTGGGTGGCCTTGACCTCCTTGTCCAGCGACACGTCGAACAGGTGATAGCGATTGCGCCCACGCTGCTTGGCCAGGTACATGGCCTGGTCGGCATGGCGCAGCAGGGTGTCGGCATCGTCGTTGTCGCTGGGAAACTGGGTCACGCCAATACTGGCACTGACGCTGATGGAGCGTCCGCGGATGACGTAGGGCACGGCGATCGCCCGCAGCACCCGTTCAAGGGTGTCCTGCAGGCAGGGTGGCCCCTGGAGGTCGCCGAGGATCATCACGAACTCGTCGCCGGACAGCCTCGCCACCGCATCGCCGGCACCGAGGAAGCGCTTCAGGCGCCGCGCCACCTCTACCAGCAGCAGGTCGCCGCTGTCATGCCCGTAGCCATCGTTGACCGCCTTGAAGCCGTCCAGGTCGAGCATGCACACCGCCAGCCGGGTCTTTGTCGCGCGGGCGCGTTGCAGCACCTCGTCGAGCAGCTCGCCAAGGCAGGAGCGATTGGGCAGGCCGGTGAGCATGTCATGACCGACCCGCCATTGCAGGGTGTGCAGCAACTGGCGCTTGTGGGTCACGTCGAAGCGGATCGAAGCGTATTTGCGCACCCGGCCTGTGTCACGGTCGAACAGCGGCACGATGGTGCTGTCGACCCAATACAGCGAACCGTCCTTTGCTCGATTACACAGCTCACCCTTCCATACCTGGCCGGACGTCAGGGCGTGCCACATTTCACGGAACACCTGCGGCTCGTGCTGGCCTGAGTTGAGCATGCGATGGTCGGCCCCGAGCAACTCCTCGCGGCTGTAGCCGGAGATCGCACAGAACTGGTCGTTCACGTAAGTGATGCGGCCGTCGAGGTCGGTCTCGGAAAAGATCGCAGCGGCATCCACCGCCGTGCGGTAGGTTTCATCCATGGTGCCGCCTCGGAAATGTCTGATCCACGGCAGTAATTGGCAAGTCGAGACGCACGATAAAGCTCCATGAGCCGCAGGAAAAACTCGGGTTGTTCTCTGCGAGACCCGCTGCGGGAAAACCTGTCCAGGCTGCAAATTCTACGAAATGCATCACCTTTTGCAATGCAAGGTGATGGCATGCGAGGTTGTCCTTTAAAATATTTTGTCGTTAAGTTCTTGATTCTAAAAGGGAATTGAGCGATGGAAATTTCAAGTTTGGGGTCAGCCATCCGACGCTATCGCAAGGTCGCCGGGCTCACCCAGGCTGAGCTGGGGGAGAAAGCCGGATTCGACCCCAAGACGATCAGCCGCTTTGAGACCGGCACCTATACCCCCAGCGTCGAAGCCCTGTTCGTTTTTGCCCGCATCCTGGGCGTCCAGCTCACCGCCTTTTTCACCGACCTCGACAGCGAAGACCAGCAACGCGCCTACCTGTTCGGCGTCATCCACAAAGCCCCCCGCAAAGACTTGAGCAAACTGATCGCCGCAGTCGATCAGGCCTTGTCGGAGCCATAGCAAATACGCGACAAAATGGTTCGCGCACTTGGTAATACGCCCGCACTGCATTACAACTGGTCAGACCGGTAAAACCAATTGTTGCCCACCCCCTTGCGAACCGGGAAAAGCCGGGCGTATATTGATCCGGCACTGGACATACCGGTAAGACCACAATAATTAAGTCCGACGCGCCCTCCGCGGCAGCCGGACACCGATCAGAGATCCCTCCCATGCTCAAATGGTGCTCGCGTTCGATCTTCCTCCAAGTAGTGCTCGGCCTGGTGCTCGGCATTGTCTGCGGTCTGAGCTTCCCCGACCTCTCCCTGCAACTCAAACCCCTCGGTGACGGTTTCATCAAGCTGATCAAGATGTTGATCGGCCTGATCGTGTTCTGCGTGGTAGTCAGCGGCATCTCCGGTGCCGGCGACCTGAAGAAAGTCGGGCGCATCGGCCTGAAATCGGTGATCTACTTCGAAATCCTGACCACCATCGCCCTGGTCCTGGGCCTGGTGTTCGCCTTCACCAGTGGCATCGGCAGTGGTGCCAACATCCATCTGGACCAGCTCTCGACCAGCGACGCCGGCGCCCTTGCCGAACGCGGCCAACATATCCACAGCACCACCCAGTTCCTCATGGACCTGATCCCGACCTCGGTGATCGGCGCTTTCGCTGATAACAACATCCTCCAGGTGCTGCTGTTCTCCGTGCTGTTCGGCAGTGCGCTGAACCTGGTGGGCGAGTCCGCCTCGGGCATCTCGCGGCTGATCAACGAGCTGAGTCACGTGATCTTCCGCATCATGGGCATGATCGTGCGCCTGGCGCCGATCGGGGTGTTCGGCGCCATCGCCTTCACCACCAGCAAGTACGGCCTCGATTCGCTGCAGCACCTGGGTGGCCTGGTGGCGCTGTTCTACCTGACCTGCGCCGGCTTCGTTCTGATCATCCTGGGCGTGGTGATGCGCGTGTCGGGCCTGAAGATGCTGCCCTTCCTCAAGTACCTGCGCGAAGAACTGACCATCGTCCTCGGCACCGCCTCGTCCGACGCCGTTTTGCCGCAGATCATGCGCAAGCTGGAGCATCTGGGCATCGGCAGTTCTACCGTGGGCCTGGTGATCCCCACCGGCTACTCCTTCAACCTCGATGGCTTCTCCATCTACCTGACTCTGGCTATCGTGTTCATCGCCAACGCCACTGGTACGCCGCTGGCCATGACCGACCTGCTGACCATCCTCCTGGTGTCGCTGGTGACCTCCAAGGGGGCCCACGGCATCCCTGGCTCTGCGCTGGTGATCCTCGCCGCCACCCTAACCGCGATCCCGGCGATCCCGGTGGTCGGGCTGGTGCTGGTACTGGCGGTGGACTGGTTCATGGGCATTGGCCGCGCCCTGACCAACCTCATCGGCAACTGCGTGGCCACCGTGGCCATCGCCCGCTGGGAAAAGGACATCGACATGGAGCGCGCCAACAACGTGCTCAGCGGCAAGCAGGGCTACGGCTTCCAGCCACGCAAGACGGCCCATCAACAAGAGTTCTGAAACATGACTGATATCTCGTGGAGCGTCCCGTGATCACTTCATCGACCGTCGTCAACGCAGTCGTCGACAAACTGCGCCAGGCCCTGGCCCGTGGACAATGGCGCTCCGGCGAGATGCTCCCGGGGCAGCGCGAGCTGGCCGAGCAACTGGGTATCAGCCGGCCGAGCCTGCGCGAAGCGGTGACCGTGCTGGAAACCCTCGGCCTGGTCCGCTCTATGCCCGGCAAGGGCGTGCTGGTGCTAGACGCCGACAGTGCCGAGCCGGTGCTGGTACCCGCTACGGTGGCCGAGGCAAGCCTGGAGGATGTACTGCAACTGCGCTACACCCTCGAACCCTTCATCGTCGGGCTGGTGGCGCAATCCATCAGCAGCCAGGAAACCGGGCAGTTGCGCCTGACCCTGATGGACATGCGCGAAGCCCTCGACGCCGACGACGCCCAGGCCGGGGTCAATGCCTATATCGCCTTCCACGAGGCGCTGTTCGCCCTGACCTCCAACCCGATCTTCCAAAGCGTGGTGCAGCAGACCAGCAACGCCCTCAAGCAGAGCGCCCAGGTGCTGCGCAAGTCACCCGAGCACCTGGCTGCGCGGCTGGAAGAGAACGAAGCCGTGGTGCGCGCCATCCGCAACAAGGACAGCGCCCAGGCCAGCGCGCAGATGCGCCGGCACATCCTGCAGGAAGGCCGACGCATGGGCATCGAACTGAAGATTCCGGACGAGCAGCCGGGTCACTGACTCCAGGAGCGCGAAGATGAACACCTCCCTGCCCTTCCTCACGGCCGGAGGCGGACGCCGGATGTCCGCCGAAGAGATTTATCCGCAGTTGTTCGACGCCATCCTCGAACAGCGCCTGACCCCAGGTACGCCACTGACCGAACTGGCCCTCGGCGAGGCATTCGGCGTGAGCCGCACGGTCATCCGCCGGGTGCTGGGACGCCTGTCGGACCAGCAGGTGATCGTCCAGCGCCCGGCCCACACCGCGCGCCTGGCGGCGCCGGACCCGGAGCAGGCGCGGCAGGTCTTGAGCGCACGGCGGCTGGCAGAAACCACTTTGATCGAACTGGCTGCGCAGCGCTCGCGGCCGGGACAACTGCGCCAACTGCGCGAGCTGATCGCCCGCGAGCGCCTGAGCCACGAACAGGGCCAGCGCTGCACGGCGATCCGCCTCGGCGGCGAGTTCCACCTCAAGCTTGCGGAAATCGCCGACAACGCGCCGTTGACGCGCTTTCTCAATGGCCTGGTGCCAATGACTTCACTGATCATCGCCAAGTACGAGCAGCACGGCTGCGAGCATTGCGCCTGGGAGGAGCATGCGGCGCTGGTGGATGCGCTTGAGGAGGGTGACAGCGAGGCTGCACTGCGCTTGATGCACGTGCATCTGGACCGCATCGAGGCCAAGCTGGATCTGGAGTAAAGGCTGTACCTTGGGGCCGCTTTGTGGCCCCAACGCTGTTCAGGCCTGTTTCGCCGGATTGTTGTGATTCGACCAGTCCACCAATAGGCTGTAGCCCACCGCCAGCAGGGTCGGGCCGATAAAGAGGCCGATGAAGCCAAAGGCCAGCAACCCGCCGAACACCCCAAGCAGCACGATCACCAGTGGCAGGTCGCCGCCACGACTGATCAGGTACGGCTTCAGCACGTTGTCCACGCCACTGATGATGAACGTGCCCCAGATCCCCAGGAAGATCGCCATGCCGTACTCGCCCTTCCAGGCCAGCCAGGCGGTGGCGGGAATCCAGGCCAGCGGCGGGCCCATGGGGATCAGGCTGAGCATGAAGGTGACCAGGCCTAGCACCAGCGCCCCGGGAATGCCGGCGATCAGGAAGCCGATCAGCGCCAGCAGGGCCTGAGCGGCTGCGGTGCCGATCACACCATTGACCACCCGCTGTACCGTGCCCGCTACCAGCCCCAGGTAGTAAGGGCCGCGATCCCCGGCCAGGCGCTCCAGCAAGCGCAGCACGAAAGCAGACAGGCGCGGCCCGTCACGGTAGAAGAAGAACACGAAGACCAGGCTCAGGATCAGTTCGACGATGCCGCTGCCGATCTGCGCGCTGCGTGCCAGCAACCAGTTGCCGACCTGGCCGAGGTAGGGCTTGACCGTGGTCAGCAAGGCGGCACCCTGCTGGTCGATGGTGTTCCAATAGCCCACCAGGCGCTCGCCCACCAGGGGGATGCCGGGTAGCCACGCGGGCGGGTCCGGCAGGCCGTCGACCTGCACGTCACGGATGAAGGCGGTGGCATCACGCACATGGTCGGCGAGGTTGAAGCCGAGCCACACCAGGGGCAAGGCGACGAGGATCAGCCAGAGGGTGGTCAGGAAGCTGGCGGCGAGGGTTTCGCGACCGCCACACAGACGGGTTACCAGGCGCATCAGCGGCCAACTGGCATAGGCCAGGATAGCCCCCCAGAGCAGCGCGGAAATGAACGGGGCCATGACCCACAGGGCAGCGCCCAGCAGTGCCAGCAGGAGGATCTGCACCAGCAGGCGATCGTTGTTGAGCATGGAGGCCCTCTCTCAAAAAAACACATTGCTCGGGCTTATCGAAGGCCCTGTGGGAGCTGGCTTGCCAGCGATGAGGACAGACCTGGCAAAGATGTTGTCAGGTCTGCCGCAATCGCTGGCAAGCCGGCTCCCACAGGGTACGCGGTGAATCTAGCGGATCAGTTCCACATGCAGACCGGCAGCCGGCTTGTCGCCGGTCTCCAGCCGTGCCGCGCGCACACCCGCCGCACTCAACTGCTCACTCCACACCGCCGCCTTCGCCCCGGTCAGGCCCACCCGCAGGCTGCTGTCCAGGTTCAAGCTGCGCGCCAGCAGTGACACCCAGGTCTGCGGCGGCTCGCCATTCAGGTCCGGATAATCCAGCTTGCCAGTGCTGCGCAGTTCGCGCAGCACCGTGGCCGGGGTCGGCAGCAGCTCACCGAGCGGCTGATTGGCCTCGAACTGCTCCACATGCAAGTACGCGCGCTTGTTGCCACGGGTAATGGCATACAGCGCGACCAGGGTGTCATGGTCATCACCACTGCGGCGCAGCAGGATGAACGCCTGGTCCTCGTCCGAACCATACAGCCGCGCATTGGAGAAGATTTCGTTGGCCCACAGGCTGCTTTCGCCGCAGTCGCGCTTCTCGCACCAGAACAGCGGATAACCGCCATCGACCTGCAAGGCCTCGCGGGCGGCGGTGAAAGCATCGGCGGCACTGCGCTCGGGCGGCAACAGCCAGGTAGTGGAGCTCACCTGACCACGGCCCTCGACCTTGCCTTCCATGCGCAACTGACCGCTGATCTTGCGCAGCGGACCCAAGGGATAGACACGTTCCTGCTCCTTCGCCGGCTGCTGGTCAAAAACCTTGGCATCCTGGGGAATCGGTAGCTCAGCGGCGGCATGGGCCACGCTGGAGCTCAGCAGAAGAACGCAAAACAGAGACCGAACGGCGTTCATCGGCGAACCCCGCCGGCAAGTCCGGCGTGGCCAAGGGAAAGGGGGCGGCTGTCGTGCTGGGTCATGATTGTCTCCCTGATCAAAACCCGCCAAGCCTCGGCAGTTGCCCGCCGCAAGTCAAGGAATGGCAAAGAAGCGATTGAAACAGTCTGCAACAAGCATTGCACCGGCTTCGTCGTTCAGGTGCAGATGATGGCCGCCGGGCAAATGCTCCAAGGTGAAGGGTAGCTGCTCCAGCAGTGTCGTGTTGCGCGCCAGCATGCCATCGTCGGCCACCACCAGGGTGGTCGGGCAGGCGACGCGGCGGACGAAGCTCAGCGCCTGCTCTTCGCTCATGCGCAGCGGCGACGGCAGGGTCAGGCGGCTGTCACTGCGCCAGCTGAAACCGCCGGGCACTGGTACCAGACCGCGCTGAGCCAGCAACTCGGCGGCCTCGCGAGTGACCGCGACCATACCTTTCATCCGCGCTTCCACGGCCTGTTGCAGTTCGGGGTAGACCGATTTGCGCTTGTTGTCGTGACGCAATTGCGCCTCCAGGGCCATGCCCATGCGCTCCGCGGCATCCTGGGCCGCCGCACCCGGCGGGATCACTCCGTCGATCAAGGCCAGGCGTACGATACGTTCGGGCAGGCTGCCGGCGAGGATCACCGAGACGATCGCCCCCAGCGAATGCCCAAGCAGGGAAAAACGCTCCCAGCCCAGTTGCGCGGCCACCCGCAGCACGTCATGGGCATAGTCGGCCAGGGCATAGCCGGCGCCCGGCGGGCGGTGGCCTGAATAACCATGACCGGCGAAATCCAGTGCGCAGATGCGCAAGCCGTGCAGCCTGGGGGCCAGCCGGGCGAAGCTGTTGGCGTTGTCCAGCCAGCCGTGCAGGGCGATCACCGGACGCCCGTCGGCGGGGCCGTAGAGGTGTGCGGCCAGTTCGATATGGCCCAGGTCCAGGCGGACCTCTTCGACGCCAGGGTTCATGCCGGGTTCTCCTGCCAGCGCTGGAACAGCTGGCGAATCAGTTGCGCCGTGTCCTGCGGGCGCTCCAGGGGGAACATGTGGCTGCCCGCGACACTGTGGTTTTCCCCCAGCGGCATGCGCCGCACCGCTTGGGCGTGGTGGGCACGGACGATGCGGCTGTCGCGGCCGCGGACCATCGCCAGCGGTACCTTGAGCCGGCCCGGATGAGCCGGTCGGGTGTGCGGGATGCTGCGGTAGATCTGCATCTCGATGGCCGGATCGAAGCGCAGACGCCAGCCCTCGCCTTCCGGCTTCAGGCCGTGTTGCAGGTAGGCCTCCAGGCACTCCGGATCGAAAGCGCGAAACAGCGACTTACCAGAGAAATAGTCCCGGGCCTGGTCGAGGTCATCAAAAGCCTCGCGCCGCCCTTCGGTACGCCCGGCCGGGGTGATGCGATCGATGAAACCCAGGCGCTTGGCCAGTCGGATCAGCCATTGGTCGGCGAGGGTCAGCACCGGCGAGTCGAGCATCACCACCCCGCGGTACAGGTGCGGGCAACGCAGCGCCGCGTGCAGGTGCAACACACCACCCAGGGAATGGCCGACGCCCCAGACCGGTTGCGGCTGCCGCTCGAGGTGGTGGATCAGCTCGTCGACCAGCAGCAGCCAGTTGTCCCCCACCGGAAAGCGCGGATCATGGGCGTGCAGGGGCAGGTGATCGACCTGATAGTCCGGCGCCAGCGCGGCGAACAGCTTGCCGTAGGTGGCCGAGGGAAAGCCGTTGGCGTGAGCGAAGAAGATCGGTTGCGACATGGCGGACGGCCTGATGCGGAAAAAACTGACAATGATTGTCCGCAACCACCGGTACCTCGGCAATGCCTGTAACAGCCATCGGGGATGGCACTCCGGTCAGGGGGGACGGTACGCACTGCGGCAATACCGGCTCCCTGCCGTTCAGAAACCCTCGAACGAACGGTGCATGCAGGCCTGGATATAGGCCACCTGGTACTCGTAGGCCTCGCGCACCTGATGCCGGTCCTGCTCGCAGAGCTGGGCCCGCTGCATGGCCAGGCAAGACACCTGGAGCATCTTCGCCATCTGCTCGCAAGCCTGCTGAAACTGTTGCAGAGACTCGGACTCGCGGCGATGCCCATAACGCCGGACCAGAGCATCGAAGCGCGCGTCGGCAGCGTCATGAAGTACCTGGAACTCGGCAAAATCCAGTTGATAGCTGAAGTTGCACTCGTCCAGTACCTGACGCAGATCCATCGAACGGGTATGCAGCCCCTCATATCCGGCCATGACTTCCTCCTCGCAAAGAGTGCGGCTTGTACAACTTCACGCTAGCAAGTCACCAAGCACGCAACAACTGACAAAAATATCAGGTGACCTGCGCCATCCGCAGGTCGCAGGCGAGCGTGCCAGCAGAGCGCCGCCTGATATTTTTGTCAGGTTTCAAGCAGAGCAAACGGCGATATAAGTGTCCCCGTACCGTCCCGGTCGCATCGATATCCGAAGGATGCCAATTCCAAGCAAAATCCAGGAGCTCTCCATGTTCGCATCTCCAATGCTGGGAACTACACGCACCCGCGCCTCCAGCGAAAGTGCGCAACTCATTCCGCAAGACCTGATCAAGCTGACTCTCCGGGAAAAGGTGGTTCTGCAGTGGAGCGCAGAAGGCAAGACGTCCTGGGAGATCGCTCACATCCTTCAATGCAGCGAGTCGGCAGTGAATTTCCATTTCTGCAACATCCGCCGAAAGTTCGGCGTGAACTCACGCAGCGCAGCGATGCTCAAGGCCCTGGCCTTGGGCCTTATCAAGCTGCGCTGAGACAACCACGGGAGCTGCGAACGGCACCGGCCCTGCGCAACCTCAGGACGTCAGCCGTGGCGTCAGCGTCGGGAAATTGGGGGCTACGTCCAGTGGCCAGGTTTCC
Organism: Pseudomonas sp. Con_6; assembly: GCF_059379395.1. NCBI lineage: Bacteria > Pseudomonadati > Pseudomonadota > Gammaproteobacteria > Pseudomonadales > Pseudomonadaceae > Pseudomonas > Pseudomonas sp. Con_6. The sequence goes on from NZ_CM182011.1 coordinate 4,873,173, forward strand.
CCAAGGTCGAAGCTTACATACACCTTCACACTGAACACCTGATTGAGCATGAGCTGGGTCAGGAACGACCTCGCAATCACCACGCGGCCGTCCGCGCCGATGCCACTGCTCAGTTCCGCTTCGGTGACCCGGTGATCGTGCAGCGCTTCATGACGGATACTGCCGCCTGTGGCTGCCACCCCGGTGACGACGATGCGCACCATCTGCTGAGTGGCGATCAGCTTCCAGCGTTGCAGGGTCAGTGTTGCACCGCCGGCGGGTACCGAGGCCAGGCTCAGGGTGCCATCACCCATATGCCCATAGCATTGCACCGTAGGCATATCGCTCACCGGAAAGGTCAGTACCCTCACCCATTGTGGCGTGGAAAACAGCAACTGTTCGGCGCTGCTCACTTCGTAGTACAGCGCCGCAGTCTTGCCGATGGCAATGGCGATGTTGGCCTTGGGGATCAGGCAGGCACGTGGATTGCTATCGGTGTTCAACTGACCACGAAAGGCCCCGAAGCTACCGGGCTCGCCCCACTGTACCCAGACCGCCTCACCGGGATGAATCACCGTGGCCGGATCGAGGGACACCAGGATGTCGCCGCGCACGGCCTTTTCCGGGTCGAGCACCAGTTGCTCGCCGACACCGTTGGCGGCGTCTACCACCAGCCACGGTAGCACCCGAGGGACCGGCGTGGCATTTACCTGAAGCGTCACCGGGCGCGACGCAGCGGGCGAGTTACCAGCACGATCCTGCACCTCGTAGTGGACGTAGCGGGCCCCATCGCCGCGCTCGCGGATCATCTCCCCGGAAAATGTCAGATACAGCGGCTTGCCGATATCCTCTTCGTACAAGGTGCACGAGGCCACCCGGTTGAACTCGAAGGGTTGCCTGTCCCAGTACCAGGTGACCACATCGCCAACCCGCGATTCGCGGTAATCGGGCACCTGCGCGTGCACCTCATCGTTATTGTCCTCCAGGTAATCCACCGTCACGCCATCGGCCACGATTTCCGCCGGGAACAGCAGCGCCCCCTGGTCCGGGCCCAGCACCGGCGCGGTCTTGTCGATGGTGATCAGCAACGGTTGGCCATAGGCGCCCTCGCCGTTGTAGATCTGTACCCAGTACTCAAGGCGTTGCACCCCCTCCGCCAGGTACTCGCTGGCGATGCGGAGAAACAGGTCGCCCGGTTGCACCGGAGTGGTCCAGTTGCGCCTCTCGACTTCGTTGCCGTTCCAAAGCAGGATCAGTGTTTCAGGGGTGTCCGCCGAAGGGTCCGAGTTGCCCCACATCGGAATTTCCACGCGCAACGGCGCCAAGGTGGCCTCGAAGGGCAGCAGGTTGGGCTGGCCACCGTCTATATCGTCCAGCAGGGCTTCGACAATGGCAGGCGCGAGCACGAGGGGCTCGGCGTTGAAAGAACTCGACATCGGTGGCTCTCCTCGAGAAAGCGAATCGGTTCCCGCACGAACGGGTGTCGTACTCCATTTTCCGGTAAGAACAGTGGGGGCATAACTGGCAGAAATATCAGGTCCGCAGAAACAAGAAACCTGCCGCGCACCTGAGGGCTCGCGGCAGGTCGAGAGGTCGCCTTGCGCGACCGCGGACAAGGCTTACCAGCTATAGCGCAACCCGACGCTGGCACCCCACGGCTGCTCGATGTACTCGCCTTTGCTGTAGTCGAAATCGGCGTGCAATTGCAGGTTCGGCGCCAGCGCCACCGACACCCCGGCACCCAGCTCGCCGCGGGCCCCGGACAGGTCGTTATTGAAACGGTTGTCGTTGATCTTCACCCGGTTGTTGGTGGCGAACTCATGAGCATAAGCGACCCGCAGGTACGGCTGCACAAAGCGGCCTTCGCCAAGGTCGAAGTTGCGGCCCACGGTGGTACCGACCTTGCCCAGCAGGGAGTGAGTACGCTCGCCATCGGCGCGCATGTCGTTATCCAGGCTGTAGTTCTTGCCCTGGATGACCACACCGGACAGCTGGGTATACGGTTCGACGTACCAGCCCTCGTCCAGGGTGATGTGGCGACCGAACTCCAGCGAGGTGCCCAAGGCGTGGTTGTCGTAGTCGCCCTTGGCGCGAGAATTGTCACTGAGGTTGACCTTCGACTCGTTCTGCAAGCGATTGAGCTTCAGCACCGCATCGAAGTAGTAGCCACTGCTCTGGTCCAGCCAGGTGGTGTAGCCACCGAGGTAGTAGCTGTTGACCTGGCCAGTGGAGCCACGGGCCAGGTTCAGGCCCGAATCGCTGTAGCCGGCCAACAGGCCCACCAGCCACTGGCCGTCACCGAACGGCAGCGGCGCGTCGGCACCGAAGGACAAGCCTTGCTGCACCTGCTTGTAAGCGGTGCCGGACGACGCGGAGACATCGTACTTATTGCTGTAGCTGCGCATCCAGGCACCGGCCTTGCCGCCGTTCATGCGCAGCTCACCCATACGGCTGCGCAGGGTGCTCAGTTCGCCGTACCAGACGGTCGGAGCGGCATTGAACAGGCCCAGCACGGTCTGGGTGCCAGGACTGATGGTCTTCATCGAGGCATCCAGGTACCAGTCGTCGCCGTGCTGGATCAGGTCGTAGGAGAAGGTGCCAAGGTCGACCTGGCCATTGACCAGGGAAAAGTGCGCATCACCTGAGGCGCTATGGATGAGATGGATCTGCACGCCCTGGGCAGGATCGGCGCCGCTGCTGCCCACGAGCAGTTGATGGTTGCCAGTGGCCTCGCCGGTGATGTCGAGAAAGTCGGTCTGCCCCGTGGAGAAATCGGTGTCCATGATGAAGGTGCCATTGCCGGAGAGGTTCTCCACGGTCAGGCGGAAGTAGGCGTCGGTCTCGCCGAACTTGACCATGCCCCCGTCCATCACCAGTTTGCCGACCTCGTCGTTCTCGATCATGTTCCACTGACCCTGGCTGGCCAGGGTAAGGCTGGCGACCTTGTCCAATGAGCCCGTCAAGGTGGCGTGATTCTGCAGGGTCAGGTTGGCGGTCGCGCCCTCCTCGGCAACCACATTGCCCACCAGGTGGCTGTTGTCCACGGCCATGTTGGCGGTGGAGCCGCTGATTACCTTGAGCACGTTGCCGTCGGCGCCTGTCAGGGTCGAGCCGTTGCCGACGAAAATGTCAGCCGTGGCCGCCTGGGTGGGAACGGTACCGACCACGATGGCCGCGCCCGCCTCGCCCTCGACGTGGGTAGCGCTCAGGTTCAAAGTGGCGCTGCCGGCCAACGCCGGGTCGAAACGGATACGAATGCCGCTATCGCCACCGGTGATCGTACTGCCAACGGCATCGACGCGGCCGCCGAAGAGTTCGATCCCGTAGCCGGTCGCGCCGGTGGCGGTGACCGTGGTGTTTTCCAGATGCAGTGTGCTGTTGGTGGACACTGCAATGCCGCGAGTCCCTCCGGTGATCGTGCTGTTGATCACGCTCGCACTCGACCCATCCGGCCCGGTACGCCCCACGGACAAGCCAACGGTATCACTGCTGATGGTGCTGCCGGAGAGGGTCCCCGTCGCATTGACCAGGGACACGCCGGGCGCACCGGTGGCGGTCACGGTAGTGCCATTCAGCGCCAAGGTGCCGCGTGGCTCTACCCGGATATCCCGAGTGGTAGCGTTATTGGCCGTCAGGCTCGATCCCGGGCTCACAACATAATTGTCGACAGGGTCACTGCCATCGATGATTTCGTCGCCAATCACCAGCCCGGCGAACACCTGTTCGCTGGCCAACACGAGCGGCGCAAAGACCGCGAATTTCAGAACCCGAACCAGCGGGCGGGGTTTGAACGGGAAAGTCACAGGCATCGGTAATAAATCTCGCAGGGCATTTGGCAACAGCGATAAACCAAGCCGACAAGCAACCGGGTCCACTCGCAAAGGCCCGCGAGACTACAGACGACAACCCAAAACTTATGTAGGAATATTCTCCAATATATAGCAGTTAATTCAACGCACCTTGAGCCCGCGAAGCGCCTGGGCTCAAGGCAGACTCACCTTACTTTTTTTGCGGAGTTGGAGGAATCGGGCACGAAGCTCCTGGGATATGCATCGAAACCACTTCGTCAACCTCCAGCGAAGTAACAGTGTCTCCTTCATAAGTGAAAGAGTACTTCGTCACCCCACGGCCATCACGACTGACACCTGGCTGGTAAATGGGAAGGATGTATTCATCGTAAGGCTGCACTCGCCAGATAAAGCCAGTAGCGGGATTCTGGCCGCCCAGGGTGATGGTCTCCTCGAATACAGCGTCGGCGATGACCTGCCCCTCTCCCGGCTGACGGCGATCCCACGGCGTCCAGGTCAAGGTCACGCTGTCACCGTCCTTGAGCCATGTGCTCAGATCAGGCACCTGGACGCGGATACAAGGCTCCAGCGGGTGCGGATTGAGCGGGTCTTCATACAGTGAAACACAGGTCAGCCAGCCATTGGCCGGGTTGCGCCCCAGGTATTCAGGTGCCGGCGGTGTAAGGACGACGGCCTCGACATGGACGTGGTAGGTCTTCGAGTGCTGCTTGTTGTTGGAGGTCGGAGAGCCGATTCGATAATGCACGGGAACTGCCGGACCATTGCCTTTCCTTTCGATGATCTCCCAAGGAATCTGCACGCCGATTTCCCCCTCGGGCAACTCGAAACTCTGGATCGTGTGGGTATACGCCAGTTCGTCCCCCCAATAAAACTCGATGGTGTCGCCTGACTGCGCACCGACGAAGGCATAGGTGACCTGCTTTGCCGGCAGCCCGGTATCCGCCGTGGTCAAGTGGTTGAACGCGTTGTCGACGGCGCCATAGGTGTCGAGTTGCGTCAGGCTTTCGTTGACCGGATCCGGCCAGGTCAGATCGGGCTCAGGTCGTGGCGGACCGATCAGGGAAAAGTCCACATCCACCAGCGTGAAAGGCGCATCGAACGCCACGGTGCCGCGCAGGATCCGGTAGCTGACGCGGGTTTCCTTCAACCCGGTGGCATCGCCGTACTCGGCCTTCAACGTAGCCGCAGGCACCCTCACCTGGATCTCCGTACCCGGTTGCGAACCGACATCCTCAGCATAGAGATCGGTCGCGCCCCACTTGACCTCGACCCGGTCGGTCGCCTTCCAGCCCGAATAGAGCGGGACATGCACCACCACGCCCAGGTAGGCATCCATCAGGTTGATCAGCCCGTCGCTGGCCAGTGGCACCTCTGGCGCTGCCAGGTCGGTGGGCAAGGGCCCGAGCGCCACCGCAACCGGTGTCGGAAAGGAAATTCGGCTACGGTTGAACGCCTTGTCGATCAAGGCATAAGCGAGGTAGCACCCGCCGTCCCCCGCCTCACGGACGATGCCAGGATCGACGGTGATCCGGGCGGGCGTACCGGTCACTTCGTGAATGCCGGCAATCGGGATCTGGGTGATGTCGTCGGGAATGGGGTCCTTCAACCACCAGTACACCACGGTGTCCCTGGGTTGGCGGTCGGGATAATCGGGAATGGTCCCCACCACGCCGGCCGGGTTGTCCACCAGGTATTGATCGGTGATCGGCACACCGGGCATCAGCATCGCCGGCGGTTCGTCGTCCACCTCGCCCCAGGGCGGGGTACTGTCGCAAATGACACCCAGGACGGGCGATATCGCCGTTTCGAAGTTGTATTGAAAAATCCTGTAACGCAGCTCGTAGGGACCATCCCTTTCCATCTCCCGCTTCGGAAGAACCAGGTTGAGCGGAAACAGGCCCTCGACAGGCGGAGTGACCTCCATGCTGTCGAACACTTCGAATGCACCACTGCCGGCCTCTGCCCACTCCAGATACACGGTGTCGACATCACCGGGCAGCAGGTCGGCCGTGCTGTCGTAGACCGGGATGGTGACCGCAAGGTCATTGAGCAAAGCGTTCTTGTGCAAGGTATTGTCCGCGGGATCAACGATCACTCCAGCATCCAGGAGGGGCGGCGCCAGGTCTTGCACCTTGCGATGGCGTTGCACCTGGGCCTTGCGGAACTCGCGGCGGGACTGCTCGGCCAGGCGTTGCTGTTCTGACTCTGACATTGTGGTCACCCTCTCCATGTGTTCGGCCCGTCGAGAAAACGGCGACTACCGTTCCGGATCGAACAGCCGTGGAGTCATTTAATACTCCCGGGGGGAAGGGCGTAACTGGCAGAAATGACAGGTCGGAGGGACCCGGCCTCAAAGAAAACCGCCTCCTGTTCAAGGAGGCGGCAACAGGGGCGTAACGTCTTCCGGACTCATCAAGACCGGATGCTTGAAGTCTCCTCCGGAATGTCACTGAGTCGCCTTTTCTTGTTACCAGCCATTTTCGGCACGGGCTTGCGGACGCCCTCCGGAAGCAGGAGGGGGATGCCCCCCAATACACTGCTGCGAAGACTATTTTGGTCCACCGGCAGCGTCACCAAATACGATTCTCTGGTTGACGAGGACTGGAATTTGTATTCATCCAATCCTCTGCCGATCTCACGAGCCTCGCTTGCTTCGCCTTTTCCTTGAGCCTTGACGGCCACCCCAGACGAGTTCTTTCCATCGTCTGAAACGCTTTGACCCGTGCGAAGTTTCGGCTCTTTCCGACTGCTGCTCATGAAGTCCCTGCTCTTGTTGCCACCCTTTTTCAGACCGACGGAAATCCCGAAGCCCACGGCCAGAACCCCGGCGACCGCCGCCACGCCGATCCAGTTGTTGCGTTTTTCGCCCTCAGACACAATGGCAATGACACTGGCAACGCCCGCGACTATCCCGAACACCCCAGCGAAAAGGAGCGGCCAGGGGGACGCATGCCCGCTCGGATCACTCAGATTCTGCGGATCCCCATTGCAGTACGCGTACGCATTCAATCCACCCACGTCGAACGGGCTGAGATCGTCCGGCCCGTTGAACCTCATCAGGACCGGGCTGTAGCGTCGGTATCCTTTCCCAGCAGTTGCCCCCCCGCCTCCCGCTCCTCAAGTTCGCCATTGAAGCCGAGCCGTGCCTGAACCGTGGCACTGCGATAGCCATGGGCGGTGTAGGCCAGGTTGACACCCTGCCCCGCCACGCTCTCGCGCAGCACGGTGTTCTTCTGGTCGCAGCCCAGCAGCAGGTTGACCTCCCCGGACTGCCGCTCGGCCAGCAGGTTGCCGGCACCGCGCACGAAGGTGCTGCCACCATCGCCTTGCAGCACGTTGGCCAGCTCTTCCTCGCGGTAGAAGCGCTGCTCGGCCTCGGCGCCGCCGGCAAGGCTGGCGAGACGGTCCAGCGGGTCGTAGCGGTAGCTGCCGGCCAGCACGCCATCGCCTTCGCCGACACTGAGCAGACGGCCAAGGGCATCGTAGTCCAGTTGCCGCCCCTGCTCGTCGCTCACCAGGTTGCCGTCGGCGTCGTAGCGCAGGAGGATTTCCTGCGGATAGGCCTCGTGATCATTGCTCACGCGGGTCAACTGGGTCGGGTCGTCGTCATTGTCGTAGTAGTAGTCGGCGCGGTTCTGTCCACCGGGGAACGTAGTCAGCACCCGGGTGATGTTGTCCATGGCATCGAAGCGGAACTGCTGCGCCTGCACCGGTTGCCCGTAGGCATCCAGCGGCGGTACGCCGGCGCATGTGTAGCCGGTCAGGCGGTAGCGCTCGTCGTACTCATAGTCCTCGTCGCGCAGCAGCACGCCATCCTCCAGCAGGGTGCGCTTGCTCAGGCGGTCCACGGCCGTCCATTCCTGGCTCAGGTCCTGGCTCCCCGTGCCAAAGTCGAAGTGGCGCAGGGTCTCCCGGGCGAAATCGTCGTACGTCAGGGTCACGTGCACCTGCTCGTCGTTGTCCCTGGTCTGAATGGTGGACATGCGCCCCAGGGCATCGTAGGTGAAGGACGAGACAATGCTGTCCAGCCCGGTGGCGACCAGGCGCCCGGCACTGTCGTACTCGTAGGTCTGGGTCTGGCCGAGGACATCGGTGTAGCTCAGCAGGCGGCCGCGCAGGCTGTACTGGTACTCCATCTCGTAGACCTGACCATCCTCGTGGCGGCGTTCGATGTGCAGGTCGCCGGTACTGAAGTATTCCCGCTCCAGAATCTGCCCCTGCTCCTCGCAACTGACCAGGCGGGCATTCTTGGGGTCGTAGACATAGCTGGCCGCGACCCCGGGCGCCAGCTCCCGACTCATCGGCTCCTCGCCGAGCTGCGGCTGGTACTGATAAGTGATCAACGCCCCCGCCGGCGTGGTCACGGTCTGCGGCTGCATGCGCCCAGGCTCGTAGCTGAACATCCGGTGGCGGCCACCGGTGATGCTGCCGACCATGCGCGACAGGCCATCGAAATGCTGCTGGCCCAGCTCCCGTCCGTCGACGCTGATATGGGTCGGCAGGTCTTCGTCGCTGTGCTCGACAAAACGCCGGCTGACCACCGCACCACCCGGCAGCACATTCTCGACCAGGCGATCGAAGGCGTCGTAGGCGTATGTGGTGACATGGTCGAGGGCATCTACCTCGCGCCGGGTGCGCCCCAGGCCGTCATAGAAATACTCGTGCAGGCTGACCTGCGTGCCCTGGTTGTCGAGACGCTCGCTGCGTACCGGCTTGCCGAACAGGTTGACCCAGGTCACCGTCTCGCCGCTGCGCGAGCCGCCATTGACGCTCTGCTGCCAGGCCCGGGTAATCGGCCCTTGAGAGGCCGGGGTACCGATCGGATCGGTCTCCTCGACACTGACCACGTCATCGGGGCCCCGGACGGCGCGCTGCTGGCCCCAGTCGTCGTAGTCGTAGTGGTTCCTCAACGTCAGCGAGCGCTCTGCCAGCCAGTCGAACTCGCAGCTCTCGCGCAGTTGCCCCAGGCCGTCATAACGCGCGCTGGACGTATCGCGCCAGGTACCGTCGCCATCGACATCCTGGCGCTGTTCGAGGACCTGGCGGTTGAGCCCGTCGACCCAACTGCGGGTCTGCACGCCCTTGACATCGGTAGCCACCTGCACGGCCTTCTGCCCATCCAGGCTGGTGAGGGTGTAGGCGTAGGTGCGGGTAGCCTCGAACTCGGTGTCGGGGGCCACGGTTTCCGCGGTGACCCGCCGCAAGCGGTCGTAGCCGTAGCGGATAACCACGTCGCTGTCGTCATGAGTCTGCACCGGCTCGCCAATCAGCAGGGCATGCTGCAGAACCAGGGTCTTGATGGTGTCATCGAAGCCGGTCAGGGTTTCGTGGGTCTGTAACACGCCCTCGGCCGGCAGGACCTCGTAGCGGTAGTCGGTGAAGGTGCTCAGGCCATTCAAGGTGGCGCTCTGGCTGTTCATGCGGCCATGCAGGAGTGCATCGCCAGGTCGGTCGAAGTACTCGTGAAAGGCTTGCTGCAGCGGCGTTCCACGGTCCGACAGGTCCTCGTTGCTCAACACCAGCCAGGGGTTCTTGGCAATACCGGCCAGAGGTGGCAGCGCCTGGTAGCGGTAGCGCGTGGTCAGCACTGGCGCGTCGCCCTCGCCGCCGGTGGCCGGGGTCACCGTCTGCTCTTTGAGATGGCGGACAAAGCCGTCTGGATCTGGCGGGCAGCCATCCTCGCCAGCCGCTGCGTAGTACAGGCTGGCCGTACGCACGCCGTTGGTCTGGATTTCCAGGGTCGGGTTGCCATGGATGTCGAAATCGGTTTCGACGGTTTCCAGCCTCGTTTTTGTCGCATCCCCCACCACTTCCCAGCGGGTATCGATCCGACGAGGCAGCTGGAAGATCGGTGGCTGCTGGTCAAAGGGCACGTCGCGCTGGTGATACTCGGTGCCGACACGCTTGAGGCACGTGCCCTGAAGGGTGGCTTCCTCGGTCATCAGATGGAAGCGGTTGAAGGTGCGCTTGACCTCGCGCGTTGACTGCCCGTCGAGCAGATGGGTGGCCGTGCTGGTGTATTCGTAGGTATGGGTGACCTTGTACAACTGGTCCAGGCCATCGTCTTCCCAGGAAATATTGGCGCCATTGCCGAGGAAGTTTTCGTTCGAGTAGCCGTATCGCGTGGTCAGCACGTCCTGGCCCGAGCCCGGGTCGATGCGGTGCTCTGTCACCCGCGGCAGATTGGGCCGGTCGGTACTGCCCGGATAGGCATGGCCGGCGTCGTTGTAGTCGATGTATTCACGGCCGCCCAGTGGCGTGCCGACCTCACGCACACAGGTGATGCCGCGGATCGTCTCGTAACGCAGGCGCCAGGAGGCCTGCTCGGGCACCGGCAGGACGATTTCCACGACCAGGCTGTCGGTCAGCTTCATCTCGAAGCGGCTCAACGGCTGGTCATCAAACGGCGGCAGCAGCAGCTTGACGCTGGTGTCGGTCCGGGTGATACGCAGCAATTCGCCGCTAATATCGGCGATACTGGCCAGGCGCTGGATGCCGTTGAAACTGGCATAGGTCAGTTCGACAGCGTGGCCAAAGGGCCCATGGATCCAGCGCGGCAAGGCGACCCGGTTGAGCCCCGTACCCATGGCCTTGAGCGTTTCCACCAGGCCCGACTTGTGCACCACCCGGAAGGTGTCGTCGTCATCCTTGAAAAAACGGAAGCTGTCGAGCTTCTTCTCTTTGATCGGCGGTTCGTTGCCGCTGGTGCCGGTGACCTTGAAGCTCTCCCCGGTGGACAGCGAGAGCATCTGGTCGTTGGGTGTGAACTGGCTCAGGCGCAGGTTCCAGCCCAGGCCAAAGCCGCTGTCCACGGTATTGAGCGGATTGAAGTCGAGCCGCAGCGGCATGTCCGGACCGGCCAGGGCATTGGCCTTGAGCTCGGGCAGATCGATGGACAGGGTGTACTGACCGGTCCGCGGATCGACACTGTTGTTCATGTAGCTCATGAAGTTGAAGGCGTTGGAGCGCACAACGGAAGAAGTGGTCATGGCGAGGTCCCTGACAAAGAAAACAGCGGGCGATAGGGCCCGGCGGACTGCCGCCGGGCCTCGGCCGGGAACGGGTGCTACTGAATGTTGAGCACCAGGGAGTTGCGACTGTCGATCAAGGTCGACGAGGGGAAACCCACCTGCAGACGGTGACGGTTGCCCTCCACGTCGCGCAGGACGAAGACCACCGGCCCGTCGAGCATCTTGCGATACATGCGGCGCTCGTCGCCCTCTGCCATCTCGTCGTACCAGTACGTCATGTCCATCTCCCGGTGCAGGCTGATCATCAGCTCCCCGGGCGAGGGTCGATGGCTTTCCTCGAAAGCCTCGCGAATCGGCGTCCCTGCGGCGAACCGGCTGAACGAGAGGAAGTAAGGATCGAAGCCCAGCCGGGTCGGCGGCTTATCGTCGCCCGGGGTCGGGTACGGGTAGAAGCCATAGCCGGTGAAGCTGAAGAACGTCTCGTTGATCTGCTCGCTTTCCCACTGTATGGTCGAGACGTTGCCCTCGATCTCCAGGGTGGAGAACGGCACCGTGTAGATTCCGGTGCGTTTGTAGATCACGTCCCAATAGTCCACCGAGGTCAGGCGGTAGTTGAACGGGTCATCGCCATTCGGCCCGTCCGTGCCCGGGCCGTTGAAGACCCGGGTGCGGATGATGTCGAAATCGCGGTTGGGCCCGACGACCGGGTCCACGGCCGGGATCTGCTCGCCGGTGATCTCGACCTGGTGCCCCTCGCCCACCAAGTCCTTTGAACTGTGAACACCACCGAAGTCATCCGTGAAGCGCACGTAGAAGGTCCGCGAGCCCTCCACCCGGGCATGCAGGAACAACTCGCGAAAACGCTGCCCGGCGTTGCGTGCAGGTGGCAGCGGCTGGTACGGGTTGAGCCCGGCCACGGTCGGCGAGTACAAGTGGAAGCGGTTCTTGCGCGTATGCACGGCGTAGGGGATCGGACTGTCGTGCGCAATACCGTCCTGAGCGATGTCCAGGAAGGCGATCTCGCCGCTGCTGTTGTCCACCAGGCGCATCGAGGCCAGCTCGGTCTCGCTCAAGGGAATGTAGATATCGATGCCGCCGATGTTGACCGGCTTGGTGATGACCTCGATCGTCAGCGGGATCTGCTGCATGCCATTGATGTAGCACTGGCTCAACCCGCCAGGCGCGGTCACGGAGAACTTGTCCAGCTCCTGCCAGTGCACCTGCTCCCGTGCTTCGGAAAGCTGCACCACGGCGTACCCAGTGATCAACACCGGCCCGTCCGGGGCAGGTTTCATTTCGCAGAGCACCAGGCTGACCAGCGAGGTGACATTATCCGGCGGCATGAACAGGCCCTTGTCGTCGATCGAGCCCTCGCCGATAACGCGCCAGTGCGCCACTTCGTCGGGGATGTTGGTGCTGTGGAACGGCACGCTGCTGCCACGGCGGATCGACGGTACGAACGGTGGCTCGACCCCCCCGGCAGGCGCAGTACGCAGTACCACCATGGCCGACTCGATGGTCTCGCCGGTGGCCTTGTCGGTGCAGCGGATCTTCTGCAAGGTGATCAGCGCTTCCACGGCGGAGGGTGGGGTGTAAACGGCATGGCCGTTGCCCTTCACCTCCAGCGTGCCCAGCTTCGGTGCCAGCAGTTCCCACTGCAGGTCGCCACCGCTCAGGGTCGAGACATGGATGTCCACCGGGCCGTCCATTAGCCCCAAGGTGCTGACCCGAGGCACCACGCTCATCAGCTCGGCACGCCCCGTAATCATTGCCGTAGAGCGTTGCAAGCGGTTGTCGAGCATGTATTCGGCAACCACCAGAGCAGGCACGCTGTCGCGACTCAGCAGCGTGGCTGCGGGAGCGGTATACAGTCCGCCAGCGCTGATGCTGCCCACCGCCAGCGGACTGTCCAGGCTGCGCGTGCTCCACAAGGCACCGCTGATCTCGCTGCCATCGCCGCGACGCAGGCGGAACTGGCGCTGCCCGCCAGCCTTGACGCTGCTGTAGAGAGGTTCGATCGTCGCGCTTTGCGCCTTTTCCGGGACGTTGCCGAGGATCAGCAGGTCATGCGGCTCGTGACGCCCCCCCGTCGCCTCGACGAAGGCCTGCTGGCCAGGGAAGACCATGCGCTTGATCACGTCGAGCTGTTGCTCGTCGACCCACTCGAGCAGTTCGCTATTGAGCACCAGCGCAGCCGAGTACAGCGGCTTTCCGCCTGAGCGGTCACCGGGAATCAGGTACGGGAAGTCGCCCTCGTTGGCCGGCAGGGTGCCGTTCTGGTCGATGCCCTTGAGGCGGGTGAACACCATCAGCGCACCGTCGCCATCTTCGGTACCTGGCGCGCGCTGGGCGCAGAGGTGGAAGGACACCGGGCTCAACGGGTGGTAGCCGTTGAAGTCCAGGCCGCCCAGCTCGAAGGTACGGTTGTTGGCCGGCTGGTCCTTGAAATAGTCGGCGATGGCCGTGCCGAGGGCCTCCTGTGCCGGCCACTCCTCGACCAGGTTGCAGCTCCATTTCTCACCCTTGGCCAGGTCGAGGGCGAAACGTCCGCTACGGTCCACCTCGGCGACGATGGTCGACAGGTCCAGTTCCATGGAAAAACGGAAGCCGCTGTGTTCGCTGAAATCGAAACTGTGTGCCAGGCGCCGCGGCAACCCGGTGGCCTCACCGATCAAACTGAAGGTGCCGGCAACGACGTCGAGGGTCAGGGTGACATCGGACCCTGGCAGCGAGGACGACACGAACGACACCTGCGGCGGACCGAACACCAGGTCGGTCAGGGTAGCCATTGCCACCCCGTCGGGGTCCAGCGACACGCGTGCGCTGAACGGTTTGTTCAGGCGGAAATCGCTATTGCCCTCCACGTGTTGCTGGCGCAGAAAGTCATTCAGGCGGTCACGACCAAAGGCAGCTACCGCCCCCCAGCCCAGGGTAATCGGCTTGTCGCGCATATGCGCCAGCAGTTGCTCCAGGGTTTGCTCGGACATGATCGATCCTCCCTCAAGCGTCGGTTGCGTCGTTGGACAGGCACAGGCGCTGGAGCCGCAGCCCTTCCTGCACATCGACCAGGGGCATGGGCAACAGTATCCAGCCGGTGAAAAAGGTGCCAAACAGGTCCATGACGCATTTGATCACGCAAAACTTGTGTTGCCCGCTGGCATCTATGGTCAGTACACCCTGGGCATCGACGCTTCCGGAACCGTGGAGGATCGTCCACGTCCTCGGCGCGCCCGGCATCTCGTTGTCTTCCATGGTGGCTTTCAACTGCACCTTGTTTGGATCGCCGGTTTCCTCGTAATGGATTTTCACGATAGGTGTGCCGTGAACCACCACGACATAGCTGGACTGCTTCGTCCTGGTGGCCAGGTTCTCCACCACCACCTCTTCGATGGTGATGCCGGTCTCGCCTTGGGGTCCCGGGAAGAACAGATGATCGCCGTGTTCCTCGGGGTCAAGCTCGACCCTCGCACCATTGCTCGGGTCGGCGATGGTCCACTTCAGCTCGCTGCCGTTCAGCCCGCTGGCCGATAGCGGCCGCCCATTCGGATCGCCGGCCGGGCAGATCTGGATCACCGGGTTGAGATTGAGGTCACGGGACACCACGGTGACCAGTGCACTCTGGCGAAACTCGCCGGCGGTGGCGGTGATCCGCACCCGGGTGAAGGCACCTTGCATGTCCTCCAGCTTTGGCGCGGTATACACCCCGCTGGCACTGATGCTGCCGGTGGGTCCGGTGGCGCCCGGCACGGCCACGACGTTCCACACCACGTCCTTGCGCTCCGGCACGGTCTTGAACACCTGCTGGGTTCCGGGGCCGATGATCGGCTCCAGCGGTTCGATGGCGAACTGGGTCAGGGTCGGCGATACCTGGCCGAGCAGCGCCATGTCACCCGGCAGGTGCACGCTATCGAGAACCACCGCGTTGTCTCCCCTGAACAGCAGGCTGTTGAGGCGGAACACGTCGATTTCGCTGGCTGGCTCACCGAACACCTCCAAGGTGTTCCACAACTGCTCCATCAGCATCGGCTCGATGAGGTCGGTGATCAGGGAAAACTTCTCGGCGATTTCCTTGATCTCGCCATTGGCGCCGGGCGCCACCTTGATGATCTTCAGGTCGGTTTCGTCCAGTGGCACCAGGCTGACCGTACCCTTGGCCTGGTCGAAGACCACGCCGAACGAGCGGATCACATGCCAGGACACATCGATCGGCAGGTCCGACTTGACGCCGGTGAAGGTCTCAAGGTACGACTCGGCCTCGGCATGACCTTTCCACTCGACATGAATGCGATCGTTCTTGAAGGTGCAGGTCATCTGCGACTGGTCCGAAGCCAGAGGGAATGTCGGCAAGACCCTGATGGCGCTGTACCACTCGCGCTGTGTGCTGATCTGCTCGCCGGTGCGCCGCCCCTTGAGCACCTTGAGCTGATCGACGAAGTCCAGCTCCGGCCCCTCCAGCACGTAGTCGAAATCGCTGTTGGCGTCGGCAATGGCCCGGCAGCCTTCGGAGAAGATCTTGTGCATGAGGAACGAGTGGGCGAGCAGCATGGTGGCCGAGGCACCATCCGGCAGGAGGTAGGTCATGTCCTCGTCACGTACCGGAATGGTGCCGTTTTTCCCGTCTTCCGTTGTGATGAACAGGTACACCGCGCCCGAGCCATGGAATTCCGACTTGGGATCCCGTGCGCCCGGCGCGGCGTGGGTGCGAACGTTGAAGTACCTGGGGCTGATGTACTGGCCAGGGTCACGCTGGACTTCGTTGAGTACCAGAATCTGCTGCTCCGGCGGCAGTTTCTTGAAGTGCTCGATCAGGTACTTGCCACCCGCCACCCGCTCCTCTTTATAGCGAGCGAAGGTCAACTCGACGTTATAGGCATCCAGCAGGTTCATCCACACCCGCCCGCTGTCGCTGATGTCACCCTCGACGTCGAGCAGGTTGATGTCCATGATCAACGAAGGCCCGTCCAGGGCATCGATAGCGCTGATCCGCGCCACCTGCTTGATCAGACTGCCCGGCGCGCTTTCCAGCGACACCTGTGCGCCGCTGACGATGCGCAGGGTCAGGTGAGCCCTGGAAAAGGCGATGTTGGAGTTCACGAACGACAGGCGACCGGCGTCGAGGATGTAGTCGTAGATGATCTCGCTGGTGAGGGTGGAGGTGGAGATGTCGCCAGAGATGGGCTCCAGGTAGTCGCCGCTGTCGAAACGTTCGATGTACTCCTGACGCAGCACCCTGTTGGTCTTGGCCCGGTCGTAGGCGACGATGCAGTCCCAGCCAAAGGTCTGTGGCTTCTCGCGCAGCCAGTTCAGGAATTGCTCCTTGGGTATCTTGTATTCCATGGTGTTCGTCCTCTCTGGTTAGCTGGCCTTCACAAATGCAACTGCGCCCGCCATCAGGTCGTCAGCTTGAGGTTGGTGTCCTGGAACAGGACCTGGCTTTCGCCGCCGTCGTAGCTCACCCGGGCCGTGAGGGTGAAGTTCTGGTCGATCCACAGGGAAGAAAGGAAGGCCTTGATCAGCTTCGCCTCGATGCGCCGCGCGGCGAACTCGGCTGCGGTGACAGGCTGCGCGTTGCGCACCACCTGGGTGACCGGCTGGCCGGCAGCCGTGACGCCCTTGGCTTCGAGGGTCAGCAAGTGCCCCTCGGCCATGAAGTACCACTCGGCCAGGCTCAGGTCGGCGCCAGCCGCCGGCACGCGGGCCAGAGAGAGGACACCAGCGCCGGCCTGGGCGCATTGCGGGCTCGGATAGCGCTGCCGGTCCGCCGGCTCGATGCGCAGGTTGAACGGCTGTGAATCGACAGCCGGCTTCTCATCTTCCAGCACGCGGTAGAACACTTCGAAGCGCTTGCTGTCGCCTTCGGCGATATTGGCCGCAATGGCACTGGCAGGGATCTGGAAGCGCCGCCCCTCACCGCCGACCGGACTGGTGGCCACGTGCTTGCCGCCGGCCGGGTGGCCGTCCCAGTGCACTTCCAGGCTCACATCCGGGGGCAGCACGACACTGGCCGGGACATCGACATAGGTGCCCGTCAACGCGTTCTGCGCCAACAGGACGCCCTTGTTCTCGCCGTTGCCACCTTCGGCGGTGGCCTTGTCGACGATCGGCGGCTGCAGGTCCAGCGGCTGACGGATGGGCAGGGTCAAAGCCTCACCGCTATGGGCCGCACCTTCGCGTGCGTACTGATAGAACATGTGAACCTCGCCGCCGAGGCTGGCTTGCAACCATTCGGGCTCGATGCGCAGCAGGATGATGCCGCTGTCGACCATCGACGGGTCGATGCGCAATTCCTTGGTCACGTTGCCTGCCTCACGTTCACCCAACCAGTGCAGGAGCAAACGGTCACCGTCACGCATGTCCGCCCAGGGGGCGACATGCACCACCAGGCCATCGGGGAAATACCCGGGGTCGAGGTCTTCGCCAGGCGCGTAGCCCTCGATCCAGGGTGCAATCAGTCGGGACGACTCCTCGGTACGGATCTGGAAGGTCTGCAACGGCGATTCGCTGCTGCCCTCCCCGCCGGCGTAGTCGACGCGGTAACCGACTTCGGCGTAACCGTCCTCGATCCAGCTCAACTGGCCCTTGGGCACCTGCCATACCAACGGTTTGCCGAGGTCGGCGGCGACCAGTGTCTTGGCCTGGCTCCATTCATCGTCGAGTTCACCGTCGTAGTAGCCAGCGAAGGTCAGGGTCACCTTGTCCTGTACGCGCATCGCCAGGTAAGGCGGCACCACGGCGGCAGTGCTGCTGCCAACGACCAGGTCGGGATCCAGGGTCAGGTCATGGGAATCGCGCAGTTGCGCCACCGGCAGCAAGGCCGCCAGGCCAGAACGCACGCCGACATAACAGAACTGGCGCAACGACTCGGGCCCGATGGCACCGCCCTGGAGCGCCACGGTATAGGAGTACATGACCCAGCCCTGGTCCAGGCCGATGAGCACAGTGGCCGGGATAGGTACCGGCAGACCAAGGGTGGCATCGTAGCCCGCGTCCTCGGACACCTCGATGGAAAACCCGGCCATGTCGTAGGCCTGCTTGTCCGCCCCGCATCCGCGCCAGTTGGGGTACACCTTGTCGCCCAGCGCCATGCCCGGGTACTTGATCCAGGTCTGCAACTGCGGGCCAACGTCGCCCAGATCAATGGTGTTGTATTCATCCATCAGGGGGATGGAAGGTTCTGGGAATTCACTCATGGTTCGGTCCTGTAGCCATGCCGGAGAACATGCGAAGGCATGTACGTGATGAAATTTTTTACACCTCGGGCAGCTACCGCGGTACTGGCAGAACTGTCAGGTTGCCAAATCCGGAAAGGGGTTTACGCTGGATGGCAACAGGCCCCGGCGGTGGCTTTCACACGGGACCGGGCAGAATCTCGGAGGGCGGCTCCCACGCTGGCAGTTCCACGTAGGGCAGCGGCAAGAGAATGAACCCGTTGAACGCGAACTCCCATTCCGTGTGCAGCTTCACGGTGACAATCGCAAAGCGATGTGCCGAGGCGCCCGGCGTGAATACCCCCGACTCCCGGTCGACACTGCCGCCGCCGAGCATCACAGCCCATTCGCGCACCATCTCCGGGTGATCGTTGCCCTGCATGGACGCTTGCAACTGCACCGTGTCGCCACTGCCACGACGCGCGGTGACCGTCACCACAACGTCCTTGTGCAACAGCAGCACATAGGCCGTCTGCACCCGTAAGGTGGCCGGGTTGGTCACCCGAACTTCGTCGATCGAATAGACCAGGTCAGGGTTTACCGGACCAGGGAAATAGGTGTGGTCACCGTCCGCCTCGCTGCTGGGCACAAGGCGCCCGCCGGAATGGCCGGCGGCCAGCGCCCAGCTCAACTGCCCGCCGCCGCGGGTGCCCGCAGTCATTTCCCGGCCCTCGTTCAGCTTTCCGGCGGTGTGCACCATCACCATGGGGTTGACCGTGATGTTGCCGGGCAACACCGTGACCAGGGCGCTGCTGCTGTAGCCATCGAGGGTGGCGGTGACCTTCACCCGCAGGAACGCCCCCGGCAACTGCGCGGCGCTTGGGGCCGTGTAGAAACCCAGGGCATCGATGCGGCCGACCGGGCCGTCCTCGCCGGGCAGGTTGTCCACACGCCAGGACACCAGGCGTGGCGGCCAGGTGGTGAACAGCTGAGTCTGCGACGGCCCCATCACCGTTTCCACCGGTCGCACGGAAAATGTCGTGAGCGACGGCGCGAGATGGCCGAACAGCACCAGGTCGCGGGGGAAGCTGATCTTCTCGAAGACCAGGTCTTCACGTCGCTGGAACAGCAAGCCGGTCATCTGGTCGAGGGGGATCTCACCCAGCTCGCTACGAAAACGTGCGAACGCGACATCGACTCTCTGGATGAGATCTTGCTGCAGTGCGCTGCTGGCCTCGGCCCTGAACTTGTCCTTGGCGCCGGGTATGTTGCCGTCGCTGGTGAGACTGAAATGGCAGTTGTTCAGGGTTTCGCCGCCCACCCAGAACGTCACCCGCCCATCGCTTCTGTCCAAGGAAAAGCGCAGTTTGCGCTTGAACTCGAACTCGATCCGTCCCTCGACCGATGCCTTCTGGTCGTCCCACGTTTGCAGAAAGACCGGCACATGATGAACGCCACGCCAGTGCAACTGGATATCCGCGCCCGTGAAGCTCAGCTCGAAACTGCATTCGGCAGACTTCAAAGGCAAGGCGACCCGCAGGAGGCTCACCGTGAGGAAAAAGGCCGTCTCCACGTTAGCCCCATAGGTTTGGAACTGGCCCTGCGCGGCGCGCAGGTAATGCGTGGCGCCCGGTGGCAGGTCCTCGGCCGCAGGCTCGAAGTGCGAGCCATCGCCCCCGAAGCGACTGCAGGCCGGGACGAACAACCGGTGTATCAGGAAATGCCGCCCCAGCAACAGGGTGAAGGAATAGCCGCCTTCCAGCAGGTAACGCAGGTCTTCGTCGGTGGCCGGCACATGGCCATGGGCATCGCCGTTCATCCTGATCAGCATGAGCACGGCGCCCTTGTCTGGCTCGCCCGCCTTGCCGTGGGTGGTGATCACAAAGTCCTGCGGTTTCAGCGATTGCCCGTCAGGCACCCCCAGTTCGCCAAGCACCAGGACTTTCTGACTGTCATCCAGTTGCTCGAACTGCTTGCGAAAGTACTCGCCACCCAGCCAGCGTTCCTGCGCAGTGCGGGCAAAGGTCAGGTCGAAGTCAGCGCCCTTGGACAAGTCCAGCACCACCTGACCCGCCGAACCGGTGGTCGCAGAGGTCTGCATCAGCGCCAGGTTCATGTACAGCGAGCGGCCGTCGAGGACGTCCACCGCAGCGATCTGGTAGACCCGCGCGCTGTCGCCAGTGAGTTGCTGCAGCGACAACTGCAAGCCACCGACCACCTGCATGCGCAGGCGTGCCTTGGGGTCGCGGATGGTCGCGTTCTCGAACGACAGCCGCGGACAGTCCAGGGTGTAGTCGTAGATGTACTCGGCGGTCAGCGTCGACGTGTAGATCAGGTCGGTGAACCTGGGCAGGTAGTGGCCGTTGTCGAAGCCGGCGATGTATTGCTGCAGCAATACGCTGTTGACCCGGGTGCGGTCCCAGGCCAGCAGGCCGCCCCAGCCCAACGTGCGCGGCGCCTGTTGCAGCCACTCGTTCAGTTCTTCGAAGGCATCGGACATGAGCGGGCTCCGTGATCACGTGTTCAGCTCAGTACAGCCGTGCCCGATGGGCATCGCAACCTAGCAGTTCTGCCAAGTAGGCAAAGCCCCCGGACGGGTATCTACTGCGATGAAACAGTCTCCGCACCACCGGACCGCAAGGAGCCCGACATGAAACTGCATTACTCCCCCCGCCCATTGCTCGGCGGATTTTCCGCGTTGCTGATCGCCGCCCTGTTGTCAGTCTGCGCCCAGGCACAGACATCCCAGACGCCGCGGGCACCGGCCACGGTGACCCTGAAGGATTGGTCGGCGGAGATGCC
Organism: Pseudomonas sp. Con_6; assembly: GCF_059379395.1. Lineage (NCBI taxonomy): Bacteria > Pseudomonadati > Pseudomonadota > Gammaproteobacteria > Pseudomonadales > Pseudomonadaceae > Pseudomonas > Pseudomonas sp. Con_6. Next base: position 4,893,882 of record NZ_CM182011.1, read on the forward strand.
TGAAGATGCGCACGACTACAAATGCGCCACCGACCAGGCGCTGGTAGGCCGATGGCACTGGGGGGCCGAAGACAAGGACAGCAAGTACCGCTGCGGCAGCATCTTCCAGTTCAAGGACATACCGATCACGGATGTCCGTGAATTCATAAGGGTCAAGGAAAGCGCTGGCATCTGGGTCGTATGCCCTGAAAATGAAGTCATGGTCGGTCGCGGCCATCTTGGCGATGAAAACGGCGATACCTGGTACTACTGCGGCAAGATTCATGACTACTGGGACAACCCGATGAATGTCGTGCCAGGCACCTGGCAACGCATCGACGACGAGGAAGAAACGAACTTCCAGTGCGCCTCCAACCAGGTCCTGGTCGGTCGATATCACCGGGGCGATGAAACGAAACAGACCCAGTACCTGTGCGCCACGCTGTATTGATCACGAGCGCACCTGCCACCTCCCCCGCGTGCCAACCACAAGGCCACTCCAGCATGAACACCACATTCATCGGCAGTCTGTTGCTCGGCATCGTCGCGCCCGCCTTCGCCCAAGGTCCGGCACCCGACCCAACCAACGACAACCAGGGCTATATCAGCGTACGCGACGTGAACGAACGTCACTGCAGCATCCCGGTCGGTGCCGCCGGCAGCGGCCTGGACGCCCAGTACGAATTCGCCGCCGACCTGTCACCGTGCGGGGACATGAACAACACCGCACGGAAAATCGCCCTCTACAACCTCCCTTCGGCAACGCAACTGATCTTCACCGATAGCGACACCTGCGAGACATCGAAAGAGCCGGGAAAGAGCACGTTCTGGTTCAAGTTGAAGACCATCAAGAAAATCACCCAGCCCGGCGAATTCACCATGGCCTTCCCGTTCCTGCACGCTAACGGCGAGATCATCACGGAAGGCGTGTTGCTGGTGGACAAGCATCTCGAAGGCGACAGCGTCGATGCCCTGGACAAACTGTCCTGCATCCGTGTGATCAACTCTCGTGCCACCCTGCCCAAGCCCGTCGCGCCGGTTACCACCGCACCCAGGGCATGGGAGGACGCAGGCAACGAACACAACTCGAAGTTTCATTGCCAAGGCAACTACATCCTGATCGGCCGGGCCCATGATGGAGATGAAGAGGAGCCAACCCAATACCGCTGTGCGAGCGCCAGCCAGGGAAGTGGGGCGGTCTCTCTGAAGAACCACCGCCAAGCCCCAGGCCAGCACGAGGCCACCAGCTACTTCGTTTGCCCAAAGGACATGGTGATGACCGGCCGCGAACACGATGGCGACGAACGCGGCGAAACCCGCTACACCTGCGCCGAAGCCTACCTCTCCGACGACACTCGCCTGCTGGTGCGCCCGGACCCCTGGAGCGACGAGATGAAGGAAAGCGCACATCTGTTCGAATGCCCAAGCAACAAGGTGCTGATCGGCCGCACCCACGAAGGCGACGAGAACGATCCCACCCGCTACCGCTGCGGCACCCTGTACCTGCAGCCCCCCCCCTGACCCGGACCCGGCCCACACCCGCAGTGCCAGTCTTTTCACGTTCAAGAGGGGTCCTCGACATGACCACCAACAGCACAGTCAACTCCAACGCTTTCCACTACCCCGTCAAGGGCCACGTCGACGCACGCACCGGCCAGTACGTCGTGTCCATCGATCTGCCCGAGCTACGGGCCAATGCCCTGAACGGCCCCGATCTGCCGATCAAGCTCGACTTCAGCCCGCTCAATCCCGACGACAGCGGCTACGGCATCGGCTGGACCCTGCGCCTGAGCCAATACCGCGTCGCCAACAGCATGCTCTCGCTGCTCAGCGGCGAGTCGTTCAAGGTCACCGGCAGCGACGTCGGTGGCGAGCCGCCGATCAAGGAGAAGAAGATCGACAGCTTTCGCTTCTTCGACGACGGCAACGACACCTGGCGCATCGTCCACCGCAGTGGCGTGGTCGAGGTGCTCAAGGCCGGTGGTATCGAGGACCAGCGCATCGCCGTGCCTCACCGCATCTACACCCCCTCCGGGCACAGCATCGAACTGACCTGGGCGGCGTTCAACGGCGGTCAGCGCCTGACCAGCATCCGCGATGCCAGTGGTGAACTGCTGCGTATCCAGCGCAGCGACCACGAAGTCAAGCTGCTGCTGCCGCCCTTCGACGACAAACCGCTGACCCGCTACCTGATGAAGCTCACGGGTAGCCGGGTGATGGAGATCGTCCTGCCAGTAGAAGAGCAGGCGTCCTGGCGCTTCACCTACGAACCGATCCGCGAACGCACCTGCATCACTTCGGTGAAGACGCCGCAGGGTGCCCACGAGACCATCGAGTACCGTGACGAGGGGCACCCGTTCCCGGGCCAGCAACCACCGCCGAACCTGCCACGGGTCACCCGCCACTTGGTCAGCCCGGGGCACGACAAGGCGACCCTGGAAACCCGGTACGAGTACTCGAACACCAATTTCCTCGGCAATGGCGCCAACGTCAGTTGGGAGAACGACGGCCTCGACCAGTTGTACAAAGTCACCCACACCTACGTATACGACAGCACCGCCAAGCACCTGCTCGACGGCCAGGTGCTGCGCACCGTCAAGCGCATCTACAACCGCTTCCACCTGCTCACCGACGAGGTCATCACCCAGGGCCAGTGCGTCAAGAAAGTGATCAACACCTATCACGCCAAGGACGTGCCGTTCGACCAGCAACCGACCAACTTCCAGTTGCCGCATACCGTGGAAAACCGCTGGGAAATGGCCAATGATCCGACCAAGGTGCACAGCGAAACGGCCACCACCGAATTCGACGAGCACGGCAATATCGTGCTGGAGATCAAGAGCAACGGGATCACCAAGCGCACCACCTACTACGACAAGGATGGCGAGGACGGCTGCCCGCCGAACCCCAACGGCTTCGTCCACAGCATCAAGGAAACCGTGATCACCCCGCCGGCCGGCGCCCGCGGCGATGCACCGGTGGTCATCAACCGCTACCGCTACCAGGTCCTGCAACCCTTGGCAGGCACGCCGTTGCCCGGGACGCTGACGCTGTGCGAAGACTTCCTCTACGAGCAGCGCGGCGCCGAAGAGATCCTGGTGCAACATAACCTCCACCAGCGTTACGACACCCCGGACAACGCGCATCTGCACGGCCGCCTCATGCAATCGGTCAGCTCGTTCAATGGCACCTGCTCGACCACCGACTACCGCTATGGCACCGCGCGCCACACGCTGCTCGACCAGGACAGCCTGCAGTGCGAGGAAACCTTCACCGGCTTCGACGGCACGAGCAAGACCATGGTCCAGGAGCTGTCGCTGGTCCACGGCGCGCCCCTGTTGGGCCATGACGACAACGGCGTACAGGTCCGCTACGACTACGACAGCCTGCACCGGCGGGTTCAGGAAACCGTGGCGCCGGACACCGAGTTCGTCGCCAGCCGTCAGGTCGCCCACCAACTGGTCGCCAGCGATGGCCAGCACGCCAGCCAGACCCTGACCACGGTCAAGGGTGTGCAGACCCGCAACCACTACGATGGCGTCGGCCATCTGGTCCTGACCGAGTGCAAGCAGGGCAACGAGTGGCGCAAGATCTACAGCGCGGTGTACGACGGCATGGCTCGGCTGAGCGAGGACAGCCGCCATGACTGGATCGGCACGCGGGAAATCACCCAGACCACCACCTACGAGTACGACGACTGGGGCCAGCGCTGCCGCGCCACCAGGCCGGACGGCGTCAGCTTGGCCTCCGAGTTCACGCCCTTCGGTGACGGCGGTGCGCTGCGCCGCAGTTGGCGGGAAAACGCCACGCAACCGCCCGCCATCAGCCAGATGACCGTCACCCAGTTCAACCGTTTCGACAAGCCCGACTGGATCGAACGCCACGACGAGGACCGAGTGGTCGGCCGCTACGACTTCACCTACGACGGCCAGGGCCGCTGCATCCGCGAAGACGAGGAAATCGCCACCGAATACGAAGAGCGCGCCACGGAAACCCGCAGCACCCATTTCGGGTACGACATCCGCGGCCGTGTCCAGTCCACCCGCCTGCCCGACGAAACCCTGGTGAGCCGCACCTTCGCCGCGCACAGCACGGGCGACCTGGCCACCACCATCAAGGTCGTCCCCGGCGACGATCCGGACACCGAGCTACTGGTCGGCGAGCGTACCTTCGATGGCCTGCACCGCCTCACCAGCCTTACCGTCGGGCCGCGGGTGGAACGCTACGAATACGAAGACCAGAAAACCCGGGTGAGCAAGCGCATCACCCCGGCGCAGAAGAGCATCGAGTACTTCTACGAATCCAACCTCAGCGATCAGCCGAAAGAGATCGTCGCGCCCGACAGCACCTCTACGTTCAGTTTCGACAAGGCCGACGCGGGCATCAGCAGCGCTACCAACGACGCTGGCGCCCGCGAATACACCTACACCGCCCTCGGCCACCTGGAACTGGAGCGCTGGGTCGATGCAGATGGCAGCACCCATGAAACCCGCCACGAGTGCTCGCTGCTCGGCCTGGCCACGCTGCGCGTCGACGATGGCCTGCAGACCCATTACACCTACGACGACCTCGGCCGCCTCACCTCCATGAGCCAGGGCCAGTTGCAGGCCGACTTCGAATACGACGCCGATGGCCGCCAGCACCTCATCACCACCCGTGACCTGAACAACGGTGACGAACTGGTCAGCGAGAACCAGTACGACAGCCTCGACCGCATCGTGCTACGCACCCTGAAACTCAACGACAGCCCACCGCGCACCCTGACCCAAGTCTGGCGCGACGACGACGAGCTGTTCAGCCGCCACCTGGAAATGGACGGGCGAAGCCTGTTGTTCGAGACATTCATCTACGACGTGCGCGGTCGCCTGGAGGAGTATCACTGCTCCGGCGAACGCCTGCCCACCGATCGCTACGGCAACGCCATCACTGCGCAACTGTTCCGCATCGATGCTCTGAACAATATCGAGCGCTGTCAGACCACCTTCGCCAATGGCGAAACCGACCTCGCTCGCTACACCTACGCCGACGACGACAGTTGCCAGTTGACCAGGGTCACCCATACCTATACCGAAGGTGGCTACCCAGGCAGCCAGGACTTCCACTACGACGCGGACGGCAACCAGCTCAACGACGAACAGGGCCAGGCCCTGGAATACGACAGCCAGGGGCGCCTGCTGACAGTGACCAGTGCCGATGGCAGCCGCACCACCGCTGCTTATCGCTATGACGGTCACCAGCACCTGGTGGGCGTGCGGGAAGGCGACGAGACGGAAACCCTGCGCTTCTACAAGGACTTCGAAGTCAGCTATACCGTGCGCGACGGCGTGCAGGTGCATTACTTCAGTCACGCCGGCCAGCCACTCGGCCAGCAGGAACTGAACGACCATGAGCGCACCCTGCTCCTGCTCACCGACGCCAGCCCCAGCGTGATCGGCGAAAGCCTTGCCGCCGGGCTGCGCGAAGCGGTCTACAGCGCCTATGGCGAGCAGGCCGAGGAGCAGCGCCTGGAATGCCTGATGGCCTTCAACGGCGAACTGCGGGAAGCGGCCACCGGCTGGTACCTGCTGGGCCGCGGCTACCGTGCCTACAACCCGGCGCTGATGCGTTTCCACAGTCCGGATTCGCTGAGCCCGTTCGGTGAAGGCGGACTCAACCCCTACATGTACTGCCTGGGCAATCCGGTGCGCTTGCGTGACCCCAGCGGACACAACCCCGTACAGGCGCGGAGCTGGGACCCGGACTACATCGATCCGCCGGAGGAACTGGCCAGGAAGAAAAGCTGGATGGACTGGATGCCGGTGATCGCCGCGGTGGTCGTGTTGGTAGCCACGGTGGGGACGGCCTTGCCGGTACTTGCTGCTCCCGCCCTGACCGTCGGTTTCGTCCTCGCCACAGCATCGGTCGCGGCCGCAGTGGCAGCCGTAGGTGTTGCGGTGGCCGGCGTGCTCATGGAGAGCGAGGGACTGATAAATGCCAGTTACCTTTTGGCTGGCGTTTCCGGCGCTCTAGGCACCGCCGGGTATCTCGCAAACAAAAGAAACCAAAACAAGACACCTCAAGAGGCGGAACAGGCGGACACGGGTCAGCAGAAGATCAATGGGCTTGACGGTGCTCCAGTAGCACCTCCCAGGGATTTCGACGAAGCGCCCCGGGGATTGAATCAGGAAGTGGCACAAAGGTCCGTTGGTACTCAGATGAGTCCCGATCAGGTCCGAAAAAACCATCCGCTCCAGTCCAACCCTGAACAAAGAGACTCTGTTGCATCGGGAAGCTCCAGTTACGACGCGCCGATATCACCTGTCTCTGAACGAAAGGGGCCTGCGCCAGTACCACCACCGAAACCCGGCTCCAAGAAACCTCACTCGAATCCGGGTCAGCGTGCGGGTAAAGGCATAGCGAATTTCATCTTCGGAAACCCTTATGTCAAGCGGTACGGAAAATGGATAAAGGACCCTACCCGTGGCGTAACCCCTCAAATAATCTAATAAAAAATACCCACAATCCGGGACCGACCATCTCTGTTCGGTCCCGGCCTCCCTTAGCCCACGAAAATCCCTCTCACGTCCAAACATCCTCATTCAATCAATAACAGTCAACTTTTCCTACATACCCCTCAAAAACTCCTCCATAAGATTCCCACCCTGTAGGGCGATCCTTTATCCAAAAAGGAATATTCCTACTGCATGTAACAAACTTCAAAACATCCCCCGAAGTTCAACTTCGGACATTTCCCATTCGTTCAGGTAAATACATGAAACGCACGCTACTGACACTTTCCCTCCTCCTCACCGGTACTTCCGCATTCGCCAACACCGGCACCATCAACTTCAACGGCAAGATCAACGGCGCCACCTGCCCCATCGAGATCGTCAACCCGGACAGCGGCACCATCGGCAACCTGGTGCAGATGGGCGCGCCGCTGACCACCGACTTCACCGCGGTGGGCAGCCAGTCCGGCGGGCGCAGCTTCGCCATGCGCGTGGCCGGTGGCGCGGCGTGCGGCCTGGATCCGGAAAATCCGAACAACGCGACTGTGACCTTCAATGGCGTGCAGGGCGGGGCCGGCGCTGACGGCTCGTTGTACGCGATCAAGTCCATCGGCGGCGCCGCTACCGGTGTCGCCGTGGCGATCAAGGACCGCAGCGGTGCCCTGGTGAAGAACGGCGAGGCTTCCGTCGCGTATCCACTGAATAACACCGGCAGCACCGAGCTGTACTTCACTGCGGTGTACCAGTCCACCGCCGCCAACGTCACCGCCGGCGCGGCGGATGCCGACGTCGCCTTCGTCGTCGCCATCAACTGACGCCCGCGCCCGCGAGCGTTCCCCCTGCGCTCGCGGGCCACCACCCGCACAGGTAGTACCCCGATGCCTCTCTTTTCCTCGCCTTCCTGGCCACTCGCCACCGCTGCGCTGGCGCTGCTGGGCTGGCTGCCGGCCAGCCAGGCCGCGTTGAGCCTGAACAGCACCCGCGTGGTGTTCGACAGCGACAAGCGCAATGTCTCGCTGGTGGTCAACAACCCCAGCACCAGCACCTTCGCCGTTCAGACCTGGGTCAATACCGAGGTCGACGACACCACCACCGCCGTGCCGCTGATCGCGTCGCCACCGTTGTTCCGCCTGGACCCGGGCACAGAGCAACTGGTGCAGATCAATGCCCTGCCTGCCACCCTGCCGGACGACCGCGAGTCGCTGTTCTTCTTCAACGTCCAGGAAATCCCCGAGGCCGGAGCCCGTGACGGCAACGTGCTGAACATCGCCTTGCGCACGCGCATCAAGCTGTTCTACCGACCGGTCCAGCTCCGTGACGATCCGATGACCCGCCTGGCCGACCTGCGCTGGTCCATCGAACACGACGCCGGGGGGCCGCGCCTGGTGGTGAACAACCCGACGCCCTTCCACTTTTCCTTCAGCCGCCTTGAACTGCGCGACGGCGACCAGGCGATCCGCCCCCAGGATGCCCCCATGGTGGCGCCGCTCTCGCGCCAGAGCTACCCGCTGACCACCCAGCGGCTCAGCACAAACCTCCAGGTGACCTTCGCTGCCATCAACGATTACGGCGGCTACAGCAAACCGCTTACGGTCGCCGTCCAGTCGGACCTTTGACCACCTCTCCTTTCAGCGCCAGGAGCCTAACCATGCCTTCCTCTCCACGGCGATGGAGCCTGATCTCCCGCCCTCCCTTGCTCCGCCTGCTGATCGCCAGCGGCGGCCTCACCCTGCCCACCATGCAGTCGGCCCTGGCCAGTGCCGTGCCGGGCTTCGAGGCGAGCTTCATGCACCAGGCCCCCGGCCATGATCCCGATGCCGGTAGCCTGGCCTTGCAACACCTGGCCAGCAGCCGCCTGCTGGCGCCGGGCGATTACTCGGTAGAGGTGGTGCTCAATGCCCACAGCCTTGGCCAGCACAGGCTCGCGTTCATCAAGGGCGCCAAGGGCGGGCTGGTCCCCTGCCTGCCCGCAGAGCTGGTCCGGCAGTTCGGCATCCGGCTCGACAGCCTGGAGCAACCCGAGCGCGTGCTGGACGGCTGCCCGGCTCTTCCCGACATGCTCGACGGTGCCTGGGTGGACTTCGATGGCAGCCGTCTGCAACTGACGATTTCGATTCCCCAGTACTACCTGCGCCGTGATGCCTCCGCCGGCATCTCCGAGGAGGACTGGGACGCCGGTATCGATGCGGCCTTCATCAACTATCAGGTCTCGGCGCAGCAAGGCCACAACCGCCACGACGGGCGCAGCGACAGCCAGGACGTAAACCTTAGCGGCGGCCTCAATCTCGGCGCCTGGCGCCTGCGCAGCAATCAGTCGCTGCGCGAGGACGAGCAAGGCGAACGGCGCTGGAGCAGCGCCTACACCTACCTGCAGCGCGACCTGCCCGGCACCCACGCCAACCTCACCCTCGGCGAAACCTTCACCAGTGGCGATGTATTCCGCAGCGTGCCGATCACCGGCGCGCTGGTCGCCAGCGACCTGGGCATGCTCTCCGACCGTCAGCAGGGCTATGCGCCGATCGTGCGCGGCGTCGCCTACACCCGCGCACGCCTGGAAATCCGCCAGAACGGCTATCCGATCTACACCACCTACGTCAGCCCGGGCCCCTACCAGATCGACGACCTCAGCACCGTCGCCGGCAGCGGCGAACTGGAGATCATCCTCACCGAGGCCGATGGCCAGGTGCGGCGTTTCACCCAGCCCTACGCGACCCTGAGCAACCTGTTGCGCGAGGGTGTCTGGCGCTACAGCCTGGCGGCCGGACGCTACAACACCAATGGCAACCTCGACAGTCCGTTGCTCTGGCAAGGCACCCTGGCCATCGGTGGTGCCTGGGATTCGACCCTGTATGGCGGGCTCATGGCCAGCGACTTCTATCGCGCCGGCAATCTCGGCGTGGCCCGCGACCTCGGCGCCTTCGGTGCACTGGCCCTGGACCTCACCCACTCCCGGGCCGACGTCGATACCCTCGAGGGACATCAGGTGAGCGGCATGAGCTACGCGTTGAAGTACGGCAAATCCTTTGCCAGCCGCACCAACCTGCGCTTCGCCGGCTACCGCTACTCCACCGAAGGCTATCGCGACTTCGACGAAGCCGTGCGCGAGCGCAGCCGCAGCAACAGCTACCACGGCAGCCGGCGTAGCCGCCTGGAAGCATCGCTGTACCAGAACCTCGGCGCCCACAGCGCCGTCAACCTGACCTTGTCGCAACAGGACTACTGGAACAGCGACTACCAACAGCGTCAGTTCCAGTTCAACTTCAATACCCAGTACAAGGGCGTGAGCTACAACCTGTACGCCTCCCAGTCGCTGAGTGACACACGCAACGACTCGGACCGCCAGTTCGGCCTCAGCGTGACCCTGCCCCTGAACTTCGGTCGCAGCGCCAGCGCCTCCTTCGATCTGTTGAACGATGGTCATCACTACAGTCAGCGCGCCAGCCTCAATGGCAACCTGGAGGACGCCCGGGTGAACTACCGCGCCTCCGTTGCCCGCGACGGACGACAGCAGCGTTCAGGTGCTCTGGCCCTGGGCTATCAGGGTGCGTATGGCAGCATCGGCGGCGGCCTGACCCAGGGCAACGACTACCGCTCGCTGTCGGTGAACGCCAGCGGGGCGCTGCTGCTGCATGACCGTGGCCTGGTCTTGGGCCCGTACCTGGGCGAAACCATGGCCCTGGTGGAAGTGCCGCAGACCGCCGATGTCGGCATCCAGAACAGCTACGGGCTGCGCACCAATGCCAGTGGCTATGCCCTGATGCCGCACCTGCGCCCTTACCGGATCAACCGTATCGCCCTGGAAACCGACCTGCTGGGCCCGGAGGTTGAGATCGCCAACGGTACCACCCAGCTGGTGCCGCGGCGCGGCGCCGTGGTCAAGGCCAGGTTCGAGGTGCGCAGCACCAACCGTGTGCTGCTGACCCTGCGCGGCAGCGATGACCGACCACTCCCCTTCGGCACCCAGGTTCGCAACACCGACGGCGAGGTGCTCGGCCTGGTGGCCCAGGCCGGCCAGGTGATGCTGAGCAGCGACAGCGCCAGCCAGGAGCTGGACATTCGCTGGGGCAGCAACCCCATCAACCAGTGCCGGCTGCCCATCGACACCCGGAGCATGCCTAACCGCCAGGGCTATCACCTGCAGTCCCTGACCTGCCAATGATCCTTACGCTCTTCTTCGAGAACACCATGACGACAACGACCCGCGCCGTGCTGGCTTGCGCCGCACTGACACTGTTCATCCACCCCCATGTCCAGGCAAGGGAGGTGCCGGATGACCAGGAAATCTGCATGTGGCGTGCGGACCGCCCACCGGGCCCGTCCACCTACACCATCGACATCGGTACCTACCACGTCCCGCGGGATGCCCCCATTGGCACACCCATCAATCCGGTGGACGCGGTGTGGTATGGCGGCAACGATGTCGGTGCCATCCTGTCGTGCTATCGCGCCGACGGCCCGCACCTACTGCACCTGAATGCCCGGGCCACGGTCAAGGTGTTTGCGGGTCCGCTACCACCGCTCAACGGCGAAGACCTCACTGGCAAGGTCCTGGAGACGAACGTGCCAGGCGTCGGCGTGCGCCTCAAGCAGGAGCGCCCGTTCAATGGTGAGTACCTCAATGACTGGAGGCCGGTCGGCGAGCCGATCGTGCCCTTCGATGCCTATATCGACCACAACACCCAGTTCTTCGCGGACGTGGCCGGGTTTCGCACCTCCATCACCCTGATCAAGACCGGTCCCATCCCACCTGGCATCAACGTCATCGACGGTAGGGAATTGTGGAATGCCACCGCCAGCACCGTGGGAAGGGCCTTTGGCTGGCGCTTGCATGGCGCGGTGATCCAGTCGCAGTGCAGCCTGCCGACCAACCCGGTCAGCGCCGATCCGGTGCAACTCGGTGAATGGGACAGCCGAGACTTCACCGGCCCCGGCTTCGCTACGCCGGCCGTCCCCTTCAGCATCACCCTCAGCGACTGCCTGGATGACCCGGAGGGCGGCGTCGCCACCGCGCATATCCGCCTGGAAGGCACCAAGGGCTCGCAACCGATCGATGCCGCACGCGGCATCTTCGACTTGAGCGACGATTCGTCGGCCGAGGGCGTGGCGATCCAGATGTTGATGGGCGATGGCGTTACCCCGGTGCGGCTCAACGAGAACGTACCATTGCAGGCGATCTCGCCCAGTGGCGAGACGGTGCTGCCATTCACAGCGCGCTATTACCAGACGGAGGCGAGTGCGGCGGTGAAACCGGGGGCGGCCAAGGGGGCTTTGAATTTCACCATCAGTTATCACTAGACAAACAGCGGGCCTGCGCAATGCAGGCCCGCTGTCGTTGCATCAGGCGTGGTGCAGACTGCGCAGGGTCATCAGGCCCGCCAGCGGCGCCTCTCCTTCCAGCCCGGCCAGGCTGGCGGTGCTCATCGGCTCACCCGACTGGCGGTTGCCATGCCCGAGCAGGCCCAGCAGCGTACTCACCAGCGGCTGGTGGCTGACCACCAGGACATGTTCCAGGCCAAGGGCGTCGAGCTCGGCGATGGCCCGGTCGGGATCGCTGTCCGGGGTCAGCCAGGGCACGGTGACTACCGGCTTGTCGAAACCCAGTGCCTGGTACACCAGTGCCGCCGTCTGCTGCGCCCGCACGTAGGGGCTCGCGACGATGGCATCCAGCGGCTGGCCCATCAGGTGCGCCGCACTGCGCAACACCTGCTTGCGACCATGCTCGGTGAGGTTGCGCTGGTCGTCGCTGCGCGCATGGGCCTCAGCCTCGCCGTGGCGCAGGATCCAGAGCTTCACAGCTTCGGCTCTTCGTCGCGCACCGGATGCGCCGCCGGCGGCACAGTGTGCGGCGCTTCACCATCGGCCGGACGCGGCGCCGGCCAGTCGGCGAACGGCCAGGGTTTCTGCTCGGTATGGAAGGTACCGAAGCGGCCGATCTGGGCAAGGAACTGACTGAGGCTGTCGCCGAAATTCATCATGCTGGCACTTGGTGCGCCATACACCAGGCGGTAGACCAGTTGCACCAGCACCAGGGCGCCGAGCAGGGTAACGGCGACCTGCCAGACCAGCAGGAACAACAGCATCCACAGCACCCGCAGGACGATGGACTCGCGTTGCATCTGATTCGGGGATTCGTTCACGTTGTGCTCCTGTCTGGCTCAGTTGAAACCACTGGTGGAAATGAAATCGACGTCGGTCTTCGGCTCGCCACGCATCAGCAGCTCGATGACCTGGTTCAGCGTGCGGCCCTCGAACAGGATCGCGTGCAGCCCGGCCACCAGCGGCATGTACACCTGGACTTCCTGGGCCTTGGCCTTGAGCACCTTGAGGGTGTTGACCCCTTCAGCCACCTCGCCGAGGCGATTGACCGCCTCCTCCAGGCTCAGGCCCTGGCCGAGGGCATGGCCGACCTGGTAGTTGCGGCTCTTGGGCGAGGAACAGGTGACGATCAGATCGCCGACCCCCGCCAGGCCCAGGAAAGTCATCGGGTTGGCCCCCTGGCTGACAGCAAAGCGGGTCATCTCGGCCAGCGCACGGGTGATCAGCATGCTCTTGGTGTTCTCGCCCATGCCCAACGCCACCGCCATGCCGGCGATGATCGCGTAGACGTTCTTCAGCGCCCCGCCCAGCTCGACGCCAAAGCGGTCGTTGCTGGCGTAGACGCGGAAGGTGCGGCCGTGCAGCACGGCCTGGACGCGCTGGCAGAGTTCCTCGTCCTCGCTGGCGACCACGGTGGCGGTCAGCGCATGCTCGGCGATCTCCCGCGCCAGGTTCGGCCCGGACAGCACGCCGATGCGCGCCTTGGGCGCGATGTCTTCGAGGATCTGGCTCATCAGCTTGAAGGAGTGCGCCTCGATGCCCTTGGTCAGGCTGACCAGCAGCTTGCCTTCGAGCAGCTCGGCATGGGGCGCCAGCACCGCGCGCAGGGCGCTGGACGGCAGGGCCACGAAGATCAGCTCGCTGCCCTGCAAGACCGGCAGCAGGTCACTGACCGGGTCGACGCCCGGGTGGACCTTGATGCCCTTGAGATAGCGCGGATTCTCCCGGGTGGTGCGCATGGCCTCGGCCTGTTCCGGGTCGCGCATCCATTGCCGTACCCCGACGCCATTCTCGGCCAGCAGGTTCGCCACGGCGGTGCCGAAACTTCCGCCTCCCAGAACCGCAACAGGTTGCTGTTCAGTCATATCCAATCCGTTCAAACCATAAATAAGTGGCGAAGCCGGCATTATACGGAGCGCCGGTGTCACCACCAGCGCCAGATCACTGGAAAATGCCGGCTACTCGGTTAACATGCCGGTTTGTCTACTCGATCAAGGCCGCCTCGTGCTCCCTGGCCCACGCCCTTCACACCCTGTCCTGCTGCTGGCCGCACTGCTCGGCGGGCCGGTCTGCGCCGACGATCTGTTCGTCGACAGCCAGGCCCTGCCCGAAGTATTGACCGCCACCCGCCTGAAACAATCCCCCGCCGCCGTACCTGGCAGCATGACCGTGCTCGATGCCGAACTGATCCGCGCCAGCGGCGCCCGCGACATCCCCGAACTGCTGCGCCTGGTGCCAGGGATGATGATCGGCTATGGCGCCGGCAACCAACCGACGGTCAACTACCACGGCAGCAACGTCAACGACGCGCGGCGCATGCAGGTGCTGATCGACGGCCGCTCGGTGTACCGCGCAGGCCTTGCCACGGTGGACTGGAGCGACATTCCCTTGGCCATGGAAGACATCGAGCGCATCGAAGTGTTCCGCGGACCGAATACCGTCAGCTACGGTGCCAATGCGCTGATGGCGGTGGTCAACATCCTGACCCGTACCCCGGCAGACAGCCACGGCACGCGCCTCAAGGTGACCCGCGGGCAGCGCGGCATCGACGACTTCTACGCCAGCCAGGGCATGGGCTGGGACGGCGGCGACCTGCGCCTGTCGCTGTCCGGGATGCAGGACGACGGCTTCGACAAGAACCGCTTCGGCGACGATTACCGCGACAGCCGGCGCCTGACCCGCTTCAACATCAGCGCCAGCCACACCCTGGACCCAAGCCAGAGCATCGACTGGCAACTGTCGGCCAAGGAAGGGACCAACCAGCGACCCTATACCTACCAGCCGGTCTTCCCCTACGTCACCGAGCGCGGCGACAACGCCGACGTCAAGGCCAAGGACTACGCCGGCTCGGTGCGCTGGAACATCGATTTCGATCCGAGCCACAGCCTCTACGTGCAGGGCTCGGCGCAGCATTGGGACCGCCAGCAGGTGTGGCGTGCCTGCGATGCGCAGATTGCCTTCAGCCCGGAACTGACCCGCTTGTGGCAGCTCAACCCGGACTACGCCGAGAAGGTGGCGCGAAATATCAACAAGGACCGACCGCCAGGAACCAGCGAGGAAGAACACCTTGCCGATCGGGTCAAGGAGCAATGGCTCAAGTTTAGAAAGGAAGGCAACGACGTAGTCTGCGGCGACGTCGATCAAAGCACCCGGGAAACCCGCTACGACCTGGAAATCCAGGACACCCTGAGCCTGGCCGACAACCTGCGCCTGCTCAGCGGCGCCAATTACCGCTACGATCGCGCCGACTCCGAGACCTACTTCAACGGCAGCCTCGATGACCAGACCTGGCGCCTGTTCGGCCAGCTGGAATGGCGCGTCGACGAACACTGGATCGTCCAGGGCGGGGCCATGTACGAGAACTCGCGGCTGGCCCGCGACTCGCTGACCCCACGGGTGGCGGTGAACTACCTGATCACCCCGCGCCATGGCCTGCGCGCGGTGTATTCCGAGGCAGTGCGCTCGCCGGACATGTTCGAGAACAACGTCAACTGGAGTTACCGGGTCAGCAACCTGTCGCCACCAGCGTTCGGCCAGAGCACGGCCGAGTACTTCGTCAAAACCCGAGGCCCGGGCAACCTCGACCAGGAGCTGATGCGCTCGCGAGAGCTGGGCTACAACGGCTATTTCGCCGACCTCGACCTGAGCGTCGACCTCAAGCTGTTCTATGACGAGATCAACCGGATGATCAGCGAACCGCTGAAGAACAACCAGTACATCGCCAGCAACAGCAACAAGGCCCGGTTCCAGGGTAGCGAGGCGCAACTGGACTGGCGCCTGACACCCGCCGACCGTCTGCGCCTGACCTACGCTTACGTCGACGCCGCGGCCAGCAACCCCGACGACCAGCGCCTCAGCGCGCGCAACAGCGGCTCCGCCGGCTGGATGCGTGACTGGGGCAAGGGCTGGTCCAGCGCCCTCTTCTATTACGGAGACGACGCCCTGAACCAGTATCGTTTCGAACGTGTGGACCTGCGCGTCGCCAAGCGCTTCACCCTGGACGGCGGTAGCCTGGAACTGGCCGGTACCGTTCAGCAACGCCTCGACAACCAGCCGACCACCACCCTCGACAACCGCTACGACAGTCGCCACCTGCTGTTCTTCAGCGCGGAGCTGGAATTCTGATGCGCCTGTGGCGGCGCTGCCTGTTCCTGGTCCTGCTCTGGCCCCTGGCAGCGCTCGCGGCTGGCGAGATTCTGCTCACCGGCGCGCAGGACAGCAGCGGCGTTCGCGATTTCGTCGAGGCCCTGGGCGCCCGCCGCCCGGCGGACAAGGTGCACTTCGTGCCCCTGGCGCAATTGCCCTCGCCCGCCCATCTGAAAAGCGACACACGCCTGATCCTGCTCGACCCCGAAGCCCTCGACTGGCGCCTGCGCGAGCCCGCCGGGCCGCCGGCGCTGGTGCTGCGCATCAGCCGGGTCCAGGCTCAGCAACGACTCGGCAGCCTGCGTCCTCCCTACCTCAGCCTGTTGTGGAGCGACCCACCGCTGGAGCGGCAATTGCGCCTGATCCACTACCTGCTGCCGCAGGCGCGCCGGGTCGGCGTGCTGTACAGCGAGCAAAGCCGCTTCCTGCTCGATGAACTGCGTCATGCCGCACGGCCGCTGGGCCTGGAAATCGACGCCCAGCCCTGGCCCGACCTGCGCGACAATCGGCCGTTGCAGACCCTGCTCAAGGACACCGATGTGCTGCTGGGCCTCGACGACCCTCAGTTGTACAACCCGAAGACCGCGAAGAACGTGCTGCTCAGCGCCTACTCGCGGCAGATGGCGCTGATCGGACCGAACGCCGGCTTCGTCCGCGCCGGCGCCCTGGCCAGCACCCTCAGCGACCAGAACGCCTGGTTGGCGGTGCTAGATCGTCTGCTCGACCAGCCCGCGGAGAAATGGCCACGCGCCCATTACCCCGAACATTTCAGCGTTTCCGGCAACCAGCAGGTGGCCCGCGCCCTGGGAATCGAATCGATCGATCCCGACGCGGCCGGCCAGGCCGTGTCCGCAGGAGAATCCGCCCGATGAAAAGCTGGGATATCAGTACCCGTACCCAGATCATCAGCCTCGGCCCGGCGCTGGTGCTGACCCTGCTGTTGATCAGTTTCTTCACCTTCGTGCGGATCCAGGACCAGCGCCAGGAACTGAACCACACCGGGCAATTGATCGCCAACCAGTTGGCCCCAGCCTCGGAGTACGGGGTGATCTCCGGCAACGATGAAGTGCTGGAAGGCCTGATGCGCGCCACCCTGAGCATTCCCCATGTGCGCTTCCTGGAAGTCCAGGACAACGCCAACCACATCCTGGTCTACGTCGAGCAGCCCGACGAGCACGTCAACCGTGCGCAACAAGTGGAAGTGTTCCAGGCGCCGATCCGCCTGCAGCGCATCAGCCTCGACAGCGATTTCATCAGTAACGGCCAGGCAGCGCCGAGCATCACCGCCGACGACTATCTGGGCCGGGTGATCGTCGGCATGTCCGATGACGCCTTCAGCCAGCGCCAGCAGGAAATCGTGATCAAGGCCGGGATCCTCGCCCTGTTCGCCCTGCTCTTCACCTTTCTTCTCGCCCGGCGCCTGGCGCGCAGCCTGTCGACGCCGATCGCCGACATGGGCCACGCGGTCAAGGCGATCCAGAAAGGTGACTTCGACACGCCGCTGCCGGTGGTGGACGACAGCGAGCTGGGGCACCTGGCGCGACATATCAACAACCTCGCCACTGGCCTGGCCCTTGCCTCCCATGAACAGCAGCAGGCAATGGCACAGATGGCCCAAGCCCGCGAGGAGGCCGAACAGGCGAACAAGGCCAAATCGGAATTCCTGGCGATGATGAGCCACGAACTGCGCACTCCGATGAACGGCGTGCTGGGCATGCTGCAACTGTTGCAGACCACCGAACTGAGCGACGAACAGGCGGAATACAGCGCGGTGGCTACTGAATCCACCGGGCACCTGCTCAAGGTCATCAACGATATTCTCGACTTCTCGCGCATCGAACGCACGGCGCTGCAACTGGAACAGATCGACTTCAATCTGGCCGAATTGATCGGAAATTGTGTGCAATCATTTCTGCATGCCGCGCAACAGCGCCAACTGGCCCTGGCGCTGGACATGCCGGAAGGCATGGAGCAACTGCAGGTCTGCGGTGACCCGACGCGGATCCGCCAGGTGCTGGTGAACCTGATCGGCAACGCGCTGAAGTTCACCGAACATGGCAGCGTGCGGATAATGCCGCGCTGGCAGGTGCTCGACCGACAGTTGATCTGGTTCACCTGTGCCGTGCGCGACACCGGCATCGGCATCGACAACGCCCGCCTGGAAACCATGTTCGTCGCCTTCCAGCAAGCCGACAGCTCGATTTCCCGGCGCTATGGCGGCACCGGCCTGGGCCTGTCCATCGCACGTAACCTGGCCGAGCGCATGGGCGGCAGCCTGCGTGCCGAAAGCCGCGAAGGCGAAGGCTCCACCTTTACCTTGGAGATGCCTCTGACGCTGCGCCCGCGCGAGCGCCCGGCCGCCCTGCCGGGCGATACCGCGACAGATAGCGGTGTCAGAGGTCGTTCGGTACTGCTGGTGGAGGACAATCCGGTCAACCAGGCGGTGATCCAGGCCATGCTGCGCAGCCTGGGTTTCGAGGTCTGCGTTGCCGCCGATGGCGCCCAGGCCATCAGCCTGGTGGCCCGCCAGCGCTTCGCCGCAGTGCTGATGGATTGCCGCCTGCCGGTCGTCGATGGCTACGAGGCGACCCGACGCCTGCGGCAAATGCCCCAGGGCCGTGAGGTGCCGATCATCGCCCTGACCGCCAACGCGTTGCAGGGCGACCGCGAACGCTGCATGGCGGCCGGAATGAACGATTACCTGGCCAAGCCCTTCAAACGGACCGATTTGCAGCAGATTCTGCACCGTTGGCTACCCGATCAAGCAGTCGCGACTGGCGAATAATGCTAAATTGCGGCAGTCTTAGAGGCCGGAACTGACCTAAGAAAGGTCTGTCGGAAAAATTTCAGTGCACAAGTGTACATCTTCGTCCGCTGTGCTGTGACTTTCACTACAACGCAATAGTCTATGAGTAGGCTGCCGCCTCAGGCCAAGGGCTCTGGGACGGATCGGGAAGAACTGCCCCGTGCCGCACGAGGATTATTGAGGAGCTCGCATGACCAAACAAAACGCCTTTACCCGGGAAGACCTGCTGCGCTGCAGTCGCGGTGAGCTGTTCGGCCCAGGTAACGCGCAACTGCCCGCCCCCAACATGCTGATGGTGGATCGCATCACCCACATCAGTGCCGAGGGTGGCAAGTACGGCAAAGGTGAATTGGTCGCCGAGCTGGATATCAATCCGGACCTGTGGTTCTTCGCCTGCCACTTCGAA
Organism: Pseudomonas sp. Con_6; assembly: GCF_059379395.1. NCBI lineage: Bacteria > Pseudomonadati > Pseudomonadota > Gammaproteobacteria > Pseudomonadales > Pseudomonadaceae > Pseudomonas > Pseudomonas sp. Con_6. The sequence continues at coordinate 4,913,023 of NZ_CM182011.1, forward strand.
GGCGACCCGGTAATGCCGGGATGCCTGGGCCTCGACGCCATGTGGCAGCTGGTTGGTTTCTTCCTCGGTTGGCAAGGCCTGCCGGGCCGCGGCCGCGCCCTGGGTTCGGGCGAAGTGAAGTTCTTCGGCCAGGTACTGCCGTCGGCCAAGAAGGTTACGTACAACATCCATATCAAGCGCGTCCTGAAGGGCAAGCTGAACATGGCCATCGCCGATGGCTCGGTCAGCGTCGACGGTCGCGAGATCTACACCGCCGAAGGTCTTCGCGTCGGTGTCTTCACCTCCACTGACAATTTCTAAGGGTTATTCGCATGCGCCGCGTCGTAATCACCGGTCTGGGCATCGTTTCCTGCCTGGGCAATGACAAAGAGACCGTCTCCGAAAACCTGCGTAAAAGCCGTCCGGGCATCCGTTTCAACCCGGAATACAAGGAAATGGGGCTGCGCAGCCAGGTTTCCGGCTCCATCGACCTTAACCTCGAAGAACTGATCGACCGCAAGGTCTACCGCTTCGTCGGCCATGCCGCAGCCTATGCCTACCTGGCGATGCAGGACGCGATCAAGGATTCCGGCCTGACCGAAGAGCAGATTTCCAACCCGCGTACCGGCCTCGTTGCCGGCTCCGGCGGCGCCTCGACCCTGAACCAGATGGAAGCGCTGGACACCCTGCGCGAGAAAGGCGTCAAGCGCGTTGGTCCGTACCGCGTGACCCGCACCATGGGCAGCACCGTCTCCGCGTGCCTGGCCACCCCGTTCAAGATCAAGGGCATCAACTACTCGATCTCCTCTGCCTGTGCCACTTCCGCACATTGCATCGGCACAGCGATGGAGCAGATTCAGTGGGGCAAGCAGGACATCGTGTTCGCCGGCGGCGGTGAAGAAGAGCACTGGAGCCAGTCGTTCCTCTTCGATGCCATGGGCGCCCTGTCGACCAAGCGCAACGAAGACCCGAGCAAGGCCTCCCGCGCCTACGACGCCGACCGTGACGGCTTCGTCATCGCTGGCGGTGGCGGCATGGTGGTGGTCGAGGAGCTGGAACACGCCCTGGCTCGTGGTGCCAAGATCTACGCGGAAATCGTCGGCTACGGCGCCACTTCCGACGGCTACGACATGGTTGCCCCGAGCGGCGAAGGCGCGATCCGCTGCATGCAGCAAGCGCTGTCCACCGTCGACACCCCGATCGACTACCTGAACACCCACGGCACCTCGACCCCGGTCGGCGACGTCGCGGAAATGAAAGGCGTGCGTGAAGTGTTCGGCGACAAGGCTCCGGCCATCAGCTCGACCAAGAGCCTGTCCGGCCACTCCCTGGGCGCCGCTGGCGTGCACGAAGCGATCTACTGCCTGCTGATGATGGAAGGCAACTTCATCGCCGGCTCGGCCAACATCGACGAGCTGGATCCGGAAGTCGCCGACCTGCCGGTCCTGCGCGAAACCCGCGAAAACGCCAAGATCGACACCGTAATGAGCAACAGCTTCGGTTTCGGCGGCACCAACGCCACCCTGGTGCTGAAGCGCTGGGAAGGCAAGTAAGGGGTCATCCCTTACCGATAAAAACGCCCCGACTGGTTCGGGGCGTTTTTGTTTTTGGACCTCGAAGCCTGCGATGAGCCCCTCAAGCCTTACACCGAAAAACGCCGCACCAACGTGTTCAGATCTACCGCCAACTGCGACAACGCCTGACTCGCCTCCACCGTCTGGCTAGCCCCCGCCGAACTTTGCAAGGCCAGGTCGCGGATATTGGTCAGGTTGCGATCCACCTCGCGCGCCACCTGCGCCTGCTGCTCCGAGGCACTGGCGATCACCAGGTTGCGCTCGTTGATCCGGCTGATCGCCGCAGCAATTTCCTCCAATGCCGCCCCAGCCGCATGAGCACCATCCAGGGTATTGCGCGCCCGCTCGCGGGTCTGCTGCATGCCACCCACGGCGCGATCAGTGCCTTGCTGGATACCCTCGATCATCTGCTCGATTTCCCGGGTCGACTGCTGAGTGCGATGAGCCAGGGCCCGCACCTCGTCCGCCACTACGGCGAAGCCTCGCCCTGCATCCCCGGCCCGCGCCGCTTCGATCGCGGCATTGAGTGCCAGCAGGTTGGTCTGCTCGGCGATCGAACCGATCACATCGAGCACCTTGGAAATCCCGTGCACTTGCTCCGCCAACTGCCCTACCTCGTCGACGTTGGTACTTACCCCTGCCGCCAGCGCTTCGATGGACACCACGGTCTGCTGCACCCGGACCTGGCCCTCGCGGGCGATGCGATCGGATTCGCGGGACGCTTCCGAAGTGGCCACGGCATTGCTGGCCACCTCCTCCACTGCTGCGGTCATCTGATTCACCGCAGTGGCCGCCTGTTCGATTTCCTGGGTCTGCTGCTGCAAGCCACGGGTTGCATCCTCGGTCACCGCGCTGAGTTCTTCCGAGGCAGAGGCCAGTTGGTTCGACGAGTCGGAAATGCGCCCGATGGTATCGCGCAGGCTCTGCTGCATTTTCTTCAACGCCACCAGCAGGCGCGCGGGCTCATCGCGCCCCTGGATACTGATCTGCGGGGTCAGATCGCCGGTAGCGACCACTTCGGCCACCTGCAGCGACTGCGCCAGCGGGTTGACGATGCTGCGCGTCAGCACATAAGCAAGGATGACCGTCAGCACCAGCGCTCCCGAGAGAAGGACGATAACCCACAGCCGCGCGCTGACATACACTGTCTGCGCCTTGTCGGTAGCCATGTGGGCATGCTGGTTGTTGAGGTCGATCAACTGGTTAAGGGTGGCGGTAAGGGTGTCGGCCAACTGGTTCATTTCACCGTTGACTACCTTCGCTGCCTCATCGACCTGAGCACTGGTCGCCAGTTCCATCACCTGCCGCTGCATGTCGAGGTACTGCTTCTGCAGCTCGAGATAACGGGCGAAAAGGGTTCGCTCTTCGGGTAGCACGATCAGCACGCTGTAGTCGTTCTGCGCCTTGTTCAGACCTTGCTTGAGGGATTCGATGCGCTCCATGTTCTGCCGCTGCGCCACCGGATCGCGGTTGACCAGCAGGCGCAGGGTCAGGGCGCGGATGCGGAGCATGTCCTGACTCATCTGTCCGACGTTGATCACGCTGGGCAGCCAGTTGCTCTCCACCTGGTCGGACTGTTCGCGCATGCTGGCCATCTGCGCCAACGCGAACAATCCCAGTGTCACCACCAACAGCGCCAGCAAGCCGAACCCCAAACCCGCCCGCGGCGCTATGTTCAAGCTTCTAAGACTCATCGATCGGTTCCTTCCGGAAAAGCACTGCACAGGTCGGCAGCTGACAAATCCTTTTAGAAGGTATCGGACCGTAGAGTTTTTGCGTAAGAAGAAATAGTGATATCAAATCGCCTTATGATTGCGACAGTAAAGTCACCGCGAGGTTTCAGCGCATAGTGAAACGTTTCTCTGCCAGCAGGCGATCACCCTGGAACACCATGAAGTGCCACTCGCCCGGTACGGCTTCGTGATGCTCGGTGAGCTCATAGGCCAGGCTAGCGATGCATATCAGCCCGACCAGGGCGCTAAAACGGCTCATCAACATATTGCGCTTCTTTTGTTGTGGATCGCGGCAGACTTTGACTCGAGCATGACAGGCTGATGACAACCCCGCTCAACGCGGCTTCGGCAGCACCATGAGGAAATTGTCGCGGGCCACCTTGCGCGCGATGTCCTCGGGCAAGGCGTCGAGGAATGGCTCGAAGCCGTGCAACTGCTCGCCAAGACTGCCGAAACGCCCGACCACGTCAGAACCGAGCATGAACCGCTCGGGAAAACGCTTGACCAAGGCAAGCCACTGATCCTGTGGCTTGCCTTGGTCATCGAGCAGGTAAGGTTGCAGCATGCTCCAGGAGAGGTCCACATAGAGGTTCGGATAGTCTTCCAGCAGACGTTCCAGCGTCGGGAGGAGAAAGTCCATCTGCGTCTGGTGCCGATGGATCTCCATGCTGCTGCCAGCATGGGCCCAGATGAACCGGGTGTGCGGGTGGTTGCGCAGCGGCTCCTCGATCTCCGCCAGGTACAGCGGGTTGCGCTCGCGCTTGGAGGTGATGTTGGAATGCAGCAGCACCGGCAAGTCCCGCTCGGCAGCCAGATGGTAGATCAGTGTCATCGCCTCGTTGTTGGCCCTGGGCGTATCACCGCTGGTGAGCGCGGTGAGGTCATCATGACGGGTGAAGACCTCGCCGATGCCCTGCCACAACCCGGGATACAGTTCCAGCATGCGCTCGATGTGAGTCACAGCGTTCTTGTCCACCGGGTTGAAGCCGGTGAGGAACGGGTGAAAGCGATTGCGTTGCTCTGGCGGCAGCTTTTCCAGTGCCGCAGCGACATAGGTGTCGGTCGCGCTGTACCAGTAGGCGTCGGCGTCGTCACCAGCGTAGTAGCGCGGGCGCTTGGGTTCGTCCTCGTGCCATTTCTTCGCCACGGGGATGCCGCTGATCATCGACTGCTCGATGCCCGCCTTGTCCATGGCCTCCAGAAGCGCCGGCATGCCCTCACTTTCCTGGAAGAAATCGACGTAGTGCAGATGCGCGTCGCTGTAGCGATAGTCCCGCGCCTGGGCATCGATCATCAGCACACCGGCGAACAGCATTCCGCCAAAGGTCCTACCTAACATTCCTACCCTCCTTCGCCATGCTTCGGACAGGGTAGACCGCGCGCCGCCTACGGCGGTTCGCTATGCTAGGGCCACGTTGTCCTTGCTGGAGCCGCACCATGACCTCGCCACTGATCATCCGTCCCCGCGCCGAATCGGTGGAGGGCCAACCGATCCTGCGGCCGCTACCGTCGGCGAAATGCCGCAGTGTCGGCCCGTTCGTATTCTTCGACCATATGCTGGAAACCGACTACGCGCCCGGGCACGGCATGGATATCCGCCAGCATCCCCATATCGGCCTGTCGACCCTGACCTATCTGTTCGAAGGGGAATTGCTGCACAAGGACAGCCTCGGCTCGGAGCAGCGGGTGCGGCCCGGCGAGGTGAGCTGGATGACCGCCGGGGCGGCTATCGCACATGTGGAGCGCACGCCAGCAGACCTGCTGGAACGAGGTTCGCGACTGCATGGCCTGCAGGTGTGGCTGGCCTCACCAAAGGAGTGGGAGCAAGGGAATGGGCACTACAGCCATCACAGCGCAACCGCCCTACCGGTGAGCGAGGCACTGGGGGTGCAGATCCGCATGATCGCCGGCAGCGGCTTCTGCCTGGAATCGCCGGTGCCGGTGCTTTCCCCTACCCTGTATGCAGAGGTGTTCATGGAGGCGGCGACGACACTGTGCGTGCCGACCGAGCATCGCGAGCGGGCGGTATATCTGTTGTCCGGCGAGGCGAGCCTGGATGGCGAGGCGCTGGAGGCGCAGACTCTGGTGGTGCTGGCAGAGGGCGAGGAAGCGAGCCTGTACGCCGATGGCGAGTGCCATCTGGCGATCATCGGCGGCGCGCCGCTGGATGGGCCACGGCGGATGAACTGGAATTTCGTGGCGAGCGATCCGGGGTTGATCGAGAAGGCCCGGGAGATGTGGGCGGCCGGGGATTGGCCGGTGGTTCCGGGTGAGTCCGGAAGAATCGAGTTGCCCTGAAATCAGTCATCGCGGGCAACGCCCGCTCCCACAGTGTCCGTCGTACGCCGATCCATTGTGGGAGCGGGCGTTGCCCGCGATGAGGCCCTCAGGCCTTGAACACTTCGTCCAGCAGATCATGCATCGCCGCGAATGCCCGCTTGGCGGTCCGCGCGTCGTACATCATCTTGCCCGGCACATTCGCCCCAGGATCGGTGAACGAGTGCACCGCGCCGCCGTAGCTGGTCAGTTGCCAGTCCACCCCGGCAGCATCCATCTCGGCCTCGAACGCCGGCAGTTGCTCCTTCGGCACCAGTGGATCGGCCGCACCGTGCAACACCAGCACCGAGCCCTTGATGTTCTTCGCATCCGCCGGGTTCGGCGTATCCAGGGTGCCATGGAACGACACCGCCGCTTGCAGCGGCGCTCCATCGCGGGCCAGCTCGAGGGCACAGCAACCACCGAAGCAGAAACCGAACGCCGCCAGCTTGCCCGGGCTCAGCACCGCCTTCGACTGCCCAAGCAATTGCGCCACCGCCGCCTGCATGCGCTTGCGCAATTCGGCACGGTCGTTCTTCAGCGGCATCATCGCCGCACCCGCCTCCTCAGCGTTCTGCGGACGCACCGACTGGCCATAGAGGTCGGCGATCAGCACCACGTAGCCTTTCTCGGCCACCGCGCGAGCGATGCGCTCGGCGCCTTCGCTGATGCCCATCCAGTTCGGCGCCATCACCAGCGCCGGCTGCTGCGCACCGTGGGTGTACAGCAGGCGGCTTTCATACGCCTGGCCGTCGACGTGGTAAACCAGCGATTCGATCGTGACATTGCTCATCGATTTCTTCTCCTTGCACCATGAAAAAAGCCCGCCGAAGCGGGCTTTCCTGCAACTACATCAAACCGACAACTCGACCAGCAGCTTGTTCAGCCGGCGCACGTAAGCGGCCGGGTCCTTCAGGCTGTCGCCGGCGGCCAGCGCCGCCTGGTCGAAGAGGATGTGCGAGAAGTCGGCGAAACGGTCTTCGCTCTGCTCGTTGTCCAGCTTCTCGATCAGCGGGTGGCTCGGGTTGAATTCGAAGATCGGCTTGGAGTCCGGGACCTTCTGTCCGCTGGCTTCGAGGATCTGGCGCATCTGCAGGCCTAGGTCCTGTTCACCGATGGCGAGGATCGCCGGCGAGTCGGTCAGGCGGTGCGACACGCGCACTTCGCTGACGCTGTCGCCCAGCGCGGCCTTGAGGCGCTCCACCAGGCCTTCCTTGTCCTTGGCGATCTCTTCCTGGGCCTTCTTGTCCTCTTCCGAGTCCAGCTTGCCCAGGTCCAGGTCGCCACGGGCGACGTCGACGAAGCTCTTGCCGTCGAACTCGTTGAGGTAGCTCATCAGCCACTCGTCGATACGGTCGGTCAGCAGCAGCACTTCGATGCCTTTCTTGCGGAAGACTTCCAGGTGCGGACTGTTCTTCACCTGCGCGTAGGACTCGCCGGTGAGGAAGTAGATCTTGTCCTGGCCTTCCTTGGCGCGCGCCAGGTAGTCAGCCAGAGAGACGTTCTGCTCGCCGCCCTCTTCATGAGTGGAAGAGAAGCGCAGCAGGCCGGCGATCTTCTCCTTGTTGGCGAAGTCTTCCGCCGGGCCTTCCTTGAGGACCTGACCGAAGTTCTTCCAGAACGCCTTGTACTGCTCGGGCTCGTTCTTCGCCAGCTTCTCCAGCATGTCCAGCACGCGCTTGGTCAGCGCCGACTTCATCGAATCGATGATCGGGTCTTTCTGCAGGATCTCGCGGGAGACGTTCAGCGACAGGTCGTTGGAATCGACCACGCCCTTGATGAAGCGCAGGTACAGCGGCAGGAAGGATTCCGCCTGGTCCATGATGAACACGCGCTGCACGTACAGCTTCAGGCCGCGTGGCGCTTCGCGCTGGTACAGGTCGAACGGTGCGCGGGCCGGGACGTACAGCAGCGAGTTGTACTCCAGCTTGCCTTCGACCTTGTTGTGGCTCCAGGCCAGCGGGTTCTCGAAGTCATGGCCGATGTGCTTGTAGAACTCCTGGTATTCCTCGTCCTTGATCTCGGTACGCGGACGGGTCCACAGGGCGCTGGCGCGGTTGACGGTTTCCCATTCCTCGGCCGGCTTCTCTTCGCCTTCGGCGGCTTCGGCCTGCTTCGGCAGTTCGATCGGCAGGGCGATATGGTCGGAGTACTTCTTGACGATATTGCGCAGGCGCCAGCCGTCGGCGAACTCTTCCTCGCCCTTCTTCAGGTGCAGGACGATACGGGTGCCGCGCTCGGCTTTCTCGACGGTGGCGACTTCGAAGTCGCCCTCGCCTTTCGACGACCAGTGCACGCCCTCGGCGGCCGGCGCACCGGCACGGCGGCTGAACACGTCGACCTGGTCAGCGACGATGAATGCAGAATAGAAGCCTACGCCGAACTGACCGATCAGGTGCGAGTCCTTCTTCTGGTCGCCGGTGAGGTTCTTCATGAAGTCGGCGGTGCCGGACTTGGCGATGGTACCGAGGTGCGCGATCACTTCGTCGCGGCTCATGCCGATGCCGTTGTCTTCGAGGGTGACGGTGTTGGCGTCCTTGTCGAAGCTGACGCGAATCTTCAGCTCGGCGCCACCTTCGAGCAGCTCTGGCTTGGCCAGCGCTTCGAAACGCAGCTTGTCGACGGCGTCGGAGGCGTTGGAAATCAGCTCGCGGAGGAAGATTTCCTTGTTCGAGTACAGCGAATGGATCATGAGGTGCAGCAGTTGCTTCACCTCGGTCTGGAAGCCCAGGGTTTCTTTTTGAGTCTCCACACTCATGGTCTTCAAAACTCCGATCTGATGGCATTGGTCACGCTGGCAGGCGGCCTTCCGGGCTCGCACGACGCCAGTCGCGGCGGGATGAACAGCAGATGGGGCCGCCACGGACTATTTCAAGGGCGCGGCCAGCTCTTTGATCTTGAAATGCGCGCGGGCCGTGGCGATGGGCTCATTGACATCGCCTTGCCAGGCGGTTATCGCCACGTTGGTCACCCGACGACCCTGGCGCCATAGCTGGCAACGGGCCCAGGTGTCGCGGAAGTGACCGGCGCGCAGGTAGTCGATGGAGAAGTCGATGATCTTCGGAATGCTCGCGCTCTCGCTGAAGATCAGCAGGTACAGCGCCGCCGACAGCTCCATGAAGCCGGCGATCACGCCACCATGGATGGCCGGCAGCAGCGGGTTGCCGATGTTGTCCGGGTTGGCTGGCAGACGGAACAGCAGGTCGTCGCCGTCGCGGCTGCATTCGATGCCGATCAGGCCGGCATAGGGGATCAGTTGCAGCAAGGCGGAGTAATCGCCGCGACTGTGTGCCTCGCGCAGTTGCTGGTGGATGTCGGCGGGGATCATTGCGCATCTCCCTTGAGCTTGCGGGCGAAGTTGAGGCCGCCCTTGATGTCCTTACCCAGGCGCATATAGGTGCCGACCACTTGGGCGATGGGCTGCTCGGGGTCGTCCTGATAGGCGGTGCCGCGGATGAAGATCACGTCGCGGCTGACCCGGTAGCACTGGGCATGGCCAAACACGTCCTGGTCGGCGACGCCGGGACTCATGTAGTCGATGCGCAGGTCGAGGGTCGGGCACACCTCGAACTCGGGCAGCGAACAGAGGGTGGCCATGCCCAGGGCAGTGTCCATCAGGGTGGTGATGGCACCGCCGTGGATGGCTCCAGTCTGCGGGTTACCGACGATCGAGGGCGAGTACGGCAAGCGCAGGACAATACCTTCGGCATCGGCGGAATGAACTTGCATGTTCAATTTCTGACAATGACGCAAAGCGGAAAGGAAGCGTATGGCGCGGTGCAGCAACGGCGTTTCATTCATTTCCTAACTTTTCTCCATCATTGTGCGGACCTGCATAAGGCCAGCAAAAAGTCTATATGGATCCGTAACTTATATATCTGTATCGTGCGCGGAACTTAAACCACAAGGGACAACTCAAACGGTTTAAGTAATGCTATTCCACAAGGAGAAACACCCCATGCGTAAACCTTTTGCTTATGCCGTCATGCTCGCCGCTGCCCTGGGTCTCGCCGCTTGCGACAAAGCCAGCGAGAACAAGGCTCAAGATGCTCAGAAACATGCCGAGCAAGCCCAGCAGAAGATGGACGAAGCTCAGGATAAAGTGAACGAGGCCGCTAAAGAAAACGCCGAAGCCGCCAAAGATTCCGCCGAAGCTGAACAAAAAGCCGCTGAAGAAGCCGCTCCAGCTACTCCGGCTCCAGAAGCAGCACCGGCTACCCCGGCACCAGCCGCTCCGGCTGAGCCAGCCAAGCAGTAATTACTGCTGGAATAGAAAAACCCGACTCAGGTCGGGTTTTTTTATGGCTGGTTTTCGTGACGGTCAGGTATTTGCCTCATTAATCGTTTCAGCTGTCGTCGCTTCGGTCGGCGTAAACACCATCACGTCCAGAACATCCGAGTGGAACTCACGGCGGTAGAGAATCAATACCACTCCCGTACTCATCGCCACGAACGCCCAGGGACTGACAAACCAGCTTAATAACGCCATGCCGAAATAATACGAGCGCAAACCGAAGTTGAACTGGTTCGCCGCCAACGAGATGACACGTGCCGCCCGTGCGGCGAAGGCCTTGCGCTCCTGCTCGCTGACCTGGCGCTCGCCGATCATGGGCGCCGAGCCCACCAGCACGGCGGCAAAGTTGTACTGGCGCATACACCAGCTGAAAGTGAAGAAGGCGTAGACGAACACGACCGCCAGGCATAACAGTTTGATTTCCGACATGCTCTGCGAGGTCTGTTGTACCAGTGGCAGGTCGGCCAGCAGCGACAACGCGCGGTCCGAGGCACCGAGCACAGTGAGGATACCGGCGAGGATGATCAGCGTGCTGGAAGCGAAGAACGAGGCGTTGCGCTCCAGGTTGCCGATCACGCTGGCGTCGGCGATGCGGTTATCGCGCAGGAGCATGCGGCGCATCCAGTCTTCCCGGTAGAGGTGCATCACGCTGGCCAGGCACGCGGTGTCGCGGCCCTTCCAGATGGCGTAGCGGGTGTAGCCACCCCAGCAGACGATGAACCAGAGCGCAGCCAGCAGGTTGGTCAGGTTGGTTTCGATGAAGCTCATGGACGGTCCTGATCGGGAGAGACGGCCATTCGACGCCCACCAACAAGAAAAGACACACCGCTTCTAGGAGCTGGCTTGCCTGCGAAGGACCGCGCGTGCATGAAAAAGCCCCACCTTCTTGGTAGAAGGCGGGGCTTCGCGCAATCACCTCTGGCGGACGTTCATGGCTTGTGGCCTCGTCCGCCTGCAGGCATCACGTCAGGCGATCACTTCGCGCGGCTTGCCGAGCATGCGGTCGCACACCACGGCAACCACCAGGGTCACCACGCACGGCACCAGCCAGGCCATGCCCTGCTCGCTCAGCGGCAGGTGGGCGAAGGATTCCGGCATGTTGAAGCCGGCACCCTTCAGTGCATCGATGGTACCAATGATCAGCGACACCGCCATGACCGGAGCCATGATGCGGGTCTGCGAATGCCACATGCCTTTGCAGAAGCTCAGGCCGACCAGCACGATGCACGGCGGATAGATGGCGGTGAGTACCGGCACCGAGAACATGATCAGCTTGGTCAGGCCCAGGTTCGACACCAGCAACGAGAACCCTGCCAGCAGCACCACCAACGCCCGATAGGACAGCGGCAGCAGGCGGCTGAAGTACTCGGCGCAGGCGCAAGTCAGGCCGACCGCGGTGACCAGGCAGGCCAGGGCGATCAGTACAGCCAGGAAGCCGCTGCCCAGGGAGCCGAAGGTGTGCTGGACGTAGGCATGCAGCACTACCGCGCCATTGGTGGCGGTAGCGGCGATGTCATGGCTGCCGGCACCGAGGCGGAACAGGCTGACGTAGACCAGGGTCAGCCCGACACCGGCGATCAGGCCGGCGATCACCGCGTAACGGGTGATCAGCCGCGGCGACTCGACGCCACGGGAGCGGATCGCATTGACGATGACGATGCCGAACACCAGCGCGCCCAGGGTATCCATGGTCAAGTAACCCTGGATAAAGCCTTGGGAGAACGGCGCGGCGACGTAGGCCGGCTGTGCATCACCGATGGTACCGGCTGGCAGGGCGAAAGCAGCGATGCCGAGCACGGCCAGGGCGATGATCTTCAGCGGGGCGAGGAAGCGGCCGACGGTATCGAGCAGCTTGCCCGGGTACATGGACACGGCCAGCACCACGGTGAAGTACACCAGGCTGTAGATGAACAGCGCCAGCGGGCTCTCACCGGTCAGCGGTGCAACACCCACCTCGAAGGACACGGTAGCAGTACGCGGCGTGGCGAACAGCGGACCGACCGCGAGGTACGCTGCAGCAGCAAGCAGGCCACCGGCGATCTTGCCGATCGGGCTGCTCAGTTCGTCCATGCCGCCGCCGACCTTGGCCAGGGCGATCACGGTGACCACTGGCAGGCCGACGGCGGTCACCAGGAAGCCGATGGCCGCCATCCAGACATGCGGTCCGGATTGCAAGCCGACGATTGGCGGGAAAATGATGTTGCCGGCCCCGACGAACAACGCGAACGTCATGAAGCCAAGCGCCAGGATGTCCTGGCCTTTCAAAACTTTCATTTAAGGAAATACCACACTGCGTAAATCGGAATTTAGAGAGGGATTTCCCCTTGGGTTAGGGAAATGTTTTTTCCACCCTGATTGAGGCGGACTTTTATAGCGTGGCGCGGCCTTTTGGGCAGCGGACACGAATGAACGCGCATGGTACTCAATTTGCCGCTCTGGCGCACGGTTTCGGGTCGGTTTGTCCGATGAGTGAACCTGAATGTCGCAAACGGTTGCGCCACATCAAGCGGCACGGGCCCTTATGTAGGAGCTGGCTTGCCTGCGAAGGTCCGCGTCGGGAAACGAAAAAGGCCACCCGAAGGTGGCCTCTTTCTGCTGGTCAGCGAAGAATTACTTCTTCGCTTCCCAACCGGTCAGCTCGGCCAGGGCCTTGCCGATGTCAGCCAGCGAACGCACGGTTTTCACGCCAGCGTCCTGCAGGGCTGCGAATTTCTCGTCCGCAGTGCCCTTGCCGCCAGAGATGATGGCGCCAGCATGGCCCATGCGCTTGCCCGCTGGGGCAGTCACACCGGCGATGTAGGAAACCACTGGCTTGGTCACGTTGGCCTTGATGTAGGCAGCCGCTTCTTCTTCAGCCGAACCACCGATTTCGCCGATCATGACGATGGCTTCGGTTTTCGGGTCTTCCTGGAACAGCTTCAGGATGTCGATGAAGTTCGAGCCCGGGATCGGGTCGCCACCGATACCGACGCAGGTGGACTGACCGAAACCGGCGTCAGTGGTCTGCTTGACCGCTTCGTAGGTCAGGGTGCCGGAACGGGAAACGATACCGACCTTGCCTGGCAAGTGGATGTGACCTGGCATGATGCCGATCTTGCACTCGCCCGGAGTGATGACGCCTGGGCAGTTAGGGCCGATCAGGGTAACACCCAGCTCGTCGCACTTGACCTTGGCATCCAGCATGTCGAGGGTAGGGATACCCTCGGTGATGCAGACGATCAGCTTGATGCCGCCGAAAGCCGCTTCCAGGATCGAGTCCTTGCAGAAAGGAGCCGGAACGTAGATCACCGAAGCGTCGGCGCCGGTAGCCTCCACGGCTTCCTTGACGGTGTTGAACACCGGCAGGCCCAGGTGGGTGGTGCCACCCTTGCCTGGAGTGACGCCGCCGACCATCTTGGTGCCGTAGGCGATGGCTTGTTCGGAGTGGAAAGTACCCTGCGAGCCGGTGAAGCCCTGGCAGATGACTTTGGTGTCTTTATTGATCAGGACGCTCATTACTTGCCCTCCGCAGCTTTGACAACTTGTTGAGCAGCGTCGGTCAGGCTGGTGGCCGCAATGATGTTCAAACCGCTTTCTGCCAGTACTTTAGCACCCAGTTCGGCGTTGTTGCCTTCGAGGCGAACGACGACCGGGACCTTGACGCCGACTTCCTTCACTGCACCGATGATGCCTTCGGCAATCATGTCGCAGCGAACGATGCCGCCGAAGATGTTGACCAGAACGGCCGCGACATTGCTGTCGGACAGGATGATCTTGAAGGCTTCGGTAACGCGCTCTTTGGTAGCACCACCACCTACGTCGAGGAAGTTGGCTGGCTTGCCGCCGTGCAGGTTGACGATGTCCATGGTACCCATGGCCAGGCCGGCACCGTTGACCATGCAGCCGATGTTGCCTTCGAGGGCAACGTAGTTCAGTTCGAACTTGGCAGCGTGGGCTTCACGGGCGTCGTCCTGCGACGGGTCGTGGAAGGTCTTCAGCTTAGGCTGACGGTACATGGCGTTGGCGTCGATGTTGATCTTGGCATCGAGGCAGTGCAGATCGCCGTCGGCCTTGATCACCAGCGGGTTCACTTCCAGCAGGGCCAGGTCGTGATCCTTGAACAGCTTGGCCAGGCCTACGAAGATCTTGGCGAACTGTTGTACTTGCTTGCCTTCCAGACCCAGCTGGAATGCGAGCTCGCGACCCTGGAACGGCTGAGCGCCGACCAGTGGATCGATGGTTGCCTTGAGAATCTTCTCAGGAGTGTCGTGCGCGACTTTCTCGATGTCCACGCCACCTTCGGTGGAAGCCATGAACACGATACGGCGGCTCGAACGATCGACCACAGCGCCCAGGTACAGCTCTTTGGCGATGTCGGTGCAGGATTCGACCAGGATCTTGGAGACTGGTTGACCGTTGGCGTCAGTCTGGTAGGTCACCAGATTCTTGCCCAACCATTGTGCAGCGAACGCCTTGGCGTCTTCCTTGCTGCGAACCAGCTTGACGCCGCCCGCTTTACCGCGACCACCTGCGTGAACCTGGGCTTTTACAACCCACTCGGAACCGCCGATCTTGTCGCAGGCTTCTGCTGCAGCTTCAGGGGTGTCGACTGCGAAACCCTTGGAAACTGGCAGGCCGTATTCAGCGAACAGCTGCTTACCCTGATACTCGTGAAGATTCATGCTTTTTACCGTCTTCGTTAGGTACTGCGCTTCGGCGCTGCGCCCGTGAGGGGTGCCGCGCCACCTGTGACCGCTTGCCCCCGGTATGCTCCGGGGGTTCGAGTCCGGCGGACTTTCCGCGGTGAGTCATGCACGCAAGACTCACGACGGGCAGACCGCCGTGGTTTTCTTATAGTTAACGCTTCTTACGGTTGGCTACGTGGATGGCACCGCCATTCACGGCCAGCGCGGCTTCATGCAGCGCTTCGGACAGGGTCGGATGGGAGAAGACCATCATGCCCAGGTCTTCGGCACTGGTGCCGAATTCCATTGCGATTGCACCCTGCTGCACCAGTTCGGCAGCGCTTGGGCCAATCACGTGTACGCCCAGGACGCGGTCGGTCTTGGCATCGGCAATGACTTTGACGAAGCCACCGGTGTCGTTGGCAGCCATTGCACGGCCGCTCGCCGCGAACGGGAAGGTGCCAACGTTAACCTCAACGCCCTCGGCCTTCAAGGCTTGCTCGGTCTTGCCGACCCACGCGATTTCCGGGTGGGTGTAGATGACCGACGGGATGAGGTCGTAGTTCATCTGGGCCTTGTGGCCCTTGATGCGCTCGACAACCATGATGCCCTCTTCCGAGGCCTTGTGTGCCAGCATCATGCCGCGAACCACGTCACCGATGGCGAAGACGCCAGGAACACTGGTGGCGCAGTGATCGTCAACGAACACGAAGCCGCGCTCGTCGATGGTCACGCCGCTGTCGGCAGCCAGCAGGTCGGTGGTGACCGGACGACGGCCGACCGCAACGATCAGCTTGTCGAAGACGATCTTCTGTTCGCCGTTGGCGTCGGTGTAGGTCACTTCGACTTCTTCGCCGCTGACCTTGGAACCGGTGACGCGAGCGCCCAGCTTGATGTCCAGACCTTGCTTGGTCAGGGTCTTCAGGGCTTCCTTGGAGACCGCGGTGTCAGCGGCCATCAGGAAGGTATCCAGGGCTTCCAGGACGGTGACTTCGGCACCCAGGCGAGCCCAGACCGAACCCAGTTCCAGACCGATCACGCCGGCACCGATCACGCCCAGGCGCTTCGGTACGCTCTGGAATTCCAGGGCGCCGGTGGAGTCAACGATGACGTTCTGGTCGACCGGAGCCGGAGGAATGTCGATCGGACGGGAACCGGAAGCCAGGATCACGTTCTCGGCTTCGATGATTTCAGTGGTGCCGTCAGCCTTGGTGACTTCGACCTTCTTGCCAGCCAGCAGCTTGCCGTGGCCCTGGATCGAGGTCACGCCGTTGGCCTTGAACAGGGTGGCGACACCGCTGGTCAGGTTCTTGACGATGCCAGCCTTGCGGCCAACCATCGCGGCGACGTCCATCTTGACTTCGCCGGTGGAGATACCGTGGACGTTGAAGCTCTCTTTGGCTTCCTTGTACTTCCAGGAGCTGTCCAGCAGCGCCTTGGATGGAATGCAGCCAACGTTCAGGCAGGTACCGCCCAGGGCCAGCTTGCCGTCGGCATCGGTGTATTTCTCGATGCAGGCAGTGGAGAAGCCCAGTTGCGCGGCTTTGATGGCGGCCACGTAGCCGCCAGGACCTGCACCAATTACTACTACGTCGAACTTCTGGCTCATAAAAGATTCCTTTATAGCTTCAAGCAGCAAGCCTCAGGCTGCAGGGCGACCGGCTTCTCTTCGAAGCCCGCGCCCCGCAGCGTGCGGCTGCGTGATTAGATATCCAGCAGCAGACGTGCCGGGTCTTCCAGCAGGTTCTTGATGGTCACCAGGAAAGTCACGGCTTCTTTACCGTCGATCAGGCGGTGGTCGTAGGACAGCGCCAGGTACATCATCGGACGGATCACGACCTGGCCATTGACGGCCATTGGACGCTGGATGATGTTGTGCATGCCGAGGATCGCGGCTTGCGGCGGGTTGACGATCGGGGTCGACATCATCGAGCCGAAGGTACCGCCGTTGGTGATGGTGAAGGTGCCACCGGTCATCTCTTCGATGGCCAGCTTGCCGTCACGAGCCTTCTTGCCGAAAGTGGCGATGCCGTTCTCGATTTCCGCCAGGCTCATCGACTCGGCGTTACGCAGTACCGGTACCACCAGGCCACGGTCGCTGGAGACGGCAACGCCGACGTCCGCGTAGCCGTGGTAGACGATGTCGTTGCCGTCGATCGAGGCATTGACAGCCGGGAAGCGCTTCAGCGCTTCGGTGGCGGCCTTGACGAAGAACGACATGAAGCCCAGGCGCACGCCGTTGTGGGACTTCTCGAACAGGTCCTTGTACTTCGAACGCAGGGCCATGACTTCGGTCATGTCGACTTCGTTGAAGGTGGTCAGCATGGCCATGTTCGACTGGGCTTCGACCAGACGCTCGGCGATCTTGGCGCGCAGACGGGTCATCGGCACGCGCTTCTCGGTGCGGTCGCCAGCGGCGGTGACCACAGGAGCAGCAGCGGCAGCCGCGGCCGGCTTGGCAGCCGGTGCAGCGGCAGGTGCGGATTTCTTCGCGGCAACGGCGGCTACGACGTCTTCCTTGGTCACGCGACCGCCCTTGCCGGTACCGGCAACGGAAGCCAGGTCGATGCCGTTCTCTTCAGCCAGCTTGCGCGCGGCCGGAGCGGCGATCGGGTCGTCTTCGCCAGCGTCGGCGGCAGCAGCAGCCTGGGCAGGCGCGGCAGCTGGAGCGGCGGCAGGAGCAGCAGCGGCAGCACCGCCAGCTTCGATCGAACCCAGGACTTCGTCGGAGAGGACAGTATCGCCTTCGTTCTTGACGATAGCGCCCAGCACGCCGTCAGCGGTGGCCAGCACTTCAAGGACGACCTTGTCGGTCTCGATGTCGACGATCAGGTCGTCGCGCTTGACGGCTTCGCCCGGTTTCTTGTGCCAGGTGGCAACGGTGCCGTCGGCAACCGATTCCGGGAAGGTAGGGGCTTTGATCTCGATAGCCATTATCAGTGGTTCCTTAATTCGGTTTCAGGTGCGCGAGGCATTAAACGGTGAAGGCATCTTGCAGCAGTTTTTCCTGCTGCTCGGCGTGCATCGAAGCGTAACCACAGGCTGGCGCGGCAGACGCATCACGACCAGCGTATTCGAGTACCAGGGCCTTGTTGTGACGGCCCAGGATGCGACGCATGTGGTGTTGGCTGCTGTACCAGGCGCCCTGGTTCATCGGTTCTTCCTGGCACCACACGACGTTCTTGAGCTCGGTGTATGGGGCGAGGATTTCGACCAGATCGTCCTCAGGGAACGGATACAGTTGTTCGATACGCACGATGGCGATGTCTTCACGACCTTCGGCACGGCGTTTTTCCAGCAGATCGTAGTAGACCTTGCCGCTGCAGAGGATCAGACGGGTGACTTTCTTCGGATCGAGGGTATCGATTTCCGGGATTACCGTCTGGAACGAGCCTTCGGCCAGATCTTCCAGGGTCGAGACGGCCAGCTTGTGGCGCAGCAACGACTTCGGCGTCAGCACGATCAGCGGTTTGCGCAGCGGACGGATCACCTGACGACGCAGCAGATGGTAGATCTGCGCCGGGGTAGTCGGTACGCAGACCTGGACGTTGTGCTCGGCGCACAGTTGCAGGTAGCGCTCAAGACGTGCCGAGGAGTGCTCAGGGCCCTGACCTTCATAACCGTGTGGCAGCAGCATGGTCAGGCCGCACAGACGACCCCATTTGTGCTCGCCGCTGGTGATGAACTGGTCGACGACCACTTGCGCGCCGTTAGCGAAGTCACCGAACTGGGCTTCCCAGATCACCAGCGCGTTCGGCGTGGTGGTCGAGTAGCCGTATTCGAAGGCCAGAACAGCTTCTTCGGACAGGAACGAGTCGTACAGGTCGAAACGTGGCTGGCCCGGGAAGAGGTTCTGCAGCGGGATATAGGTGCTGGCGTCCTTCTGGCTGTGCAACACCGCGTGGCGGTGCGAGAAGGTGCCGCGGCCGATATCCTGGCCGGTCATGCGGATCGGATGACCTTCGAACTGCAGCGTGGCGTAAGCCATGGTCTCGGCGTAACCCCAGTTGATCGGCAAGCCACCGGCCTGCATCTTCTGACGGTCTTCGTAGATTTTCGAGACCTGGCGCTGAACCACAAAGCCTTCCGGCAGCTCCAGCAGCTTGGCGGACAGTTCCTGCAGGGTCTTGAGATCGAAACGAGTGTCGTGACGCGCGGTCCAGGCATGACCCAGGTATGGACGCCAGTCGACGAACAGCTCCTTGTTCGGTTCCTTGACCAGGCTCTTCACCACGTGCAGGCCGTTGTCCAGGGCGTTACGGTACTCGTCGACCTTGGCCTGCACGCGTTCGGCGTCCAGACGACCGGCTTGCACCAGGCTGTCGGCGTACAGCTCACGGGTGGTGCGCTGCTTGGAGATCTGTTGGTACATCAGCGGCTGGGTGCCGTTCGGCTCGTCGGCCTCGTTGTGGCCGCGACGACGGTAGCAGACCAGGTCGATGACCACGTCACGCTTGAACTGCATGCGGTAGTCGACGGCCAGCTGGGTCACGAACAGCACGGCTTCCGGATCGTCGCCGTTCACGTGCAGGATCGGCGCCTGGATCATCTTGGCGACGTCGGTGCAGTACTCGGTGGAACGGGAGTCCAGCGGGTTGCTGATGGTGAAACCAACCTGGTTGTTGATCACGATGTGCACGGTGCCGCCGGTCTTGAAACCGCGGGTCTGCGACATCTGGAAGGTTTCCATGACCACGCCCTGACCCGCGAACGCGGCGTCACCGTGGATGGAGATCGGCAAGACCTTGTCGCCAACAGCGTCGTTGCGGCGATCCTGACGGGCACGGACAGACCCTTCCACCACTGGCGAGACGATTTCCAGGTGGGACGGGTTGAATGCCATGGCCAGGTGGACTTCGCCACCAGCGGTCATCACGTTGGAGGAGAAGCCCTGGTGGTACTTCACGTCACCGGAGCCCAGCTCGACCTTCTTCTTGCCTTCGAACTCGTCGAACAGCTCGCGCGGGTTCTTGCCGAAGGTGTTGACCAGCACGTTCAGACGGCCGCGGTGGGCCATGCCGATCACGACTTCCTTGGTGCCGTAGGAGCCGGAACGCTGGATCATTTCGTCCAGCATCGGAATCAGACTTTCGCCGCCTTCCAGGCCGAAACGCTTGGTGCCCGGGTACTTGGTGCCCAGGTACTTCTCCAGACCCTCCGCCGCAGTGACGCGCTCGAGCAGGTGACTCTGGATATCGGCGGAGAAGGATGGACGCCCACGCACGCTCTCCAGACGCTGCTGGAACCAGCTGCGCTGCTCGGAGTCGACGATGTGGGTGAACTCGGCGCCAATGGTGCGACAATATGTCTGCTGCAAAGCCTCGAAGATTTCGCGTAGGCTCGCCTCCTCCTTGCCGATGAACAGGTCGCCGGCACGGAAGGTCGTATCAAGATCGGCATTGGTCAAGCCGTAATGATTGATCGACAGGTCTACTGGCGCAGGGCGCTGCCACAACCCCAACGGGTCGAGCTTCGCAGCTTGGTGGCCGCGCATACGGTAGGCCTGGATCAGTCGCAGCACTTCGACCTGCTTCTTCTCGTGTTCACTGCTCACGCTCCCGGCGGATACCGGTTGGGCGCGGCGCTGGTTCTTCGCCAGCAGTACGAAATGGTCGCGGATCGTCGAGTGCGATACATCGGTAGCAGTGCTGCCTTCGGCGGGCAACTTCTGGAAGTAGGTGCGCCACTCTTCTGGCACAGCGTTAGGGTCGTGCAGGTAGAGCTCATAAAGCTCTTCCACATATGCAGCGTTACCACCTGACAGGTGGGCGCTGTTCCACATGCGCTGCATCACGCTTTCTTGCATGCTTGGTCACCCTCGGTTAGGGGCCTCGATCGGCAGAACCACGTAAGCCTGGAGTCTTCTCACCAAAACCAGGCCTGCAAGATCCCGCAGATTTACCGGGTACCAGCCCGGATGCCCCTGCTGGTCTCATATCTTCATAGGTAAAAGCTCGGGCTTATGACCCTCGCTCGGGTTTCACCTCGGTGCGGGCTAGCGCCCGCACTTTGGCGTACTGCGGTTACAACTTCACACTTGCAACATCACACTTTCAGAATCAGGTACCGCTCTGGAGCAGCATGTTACGTACGTGACCGATTGCCTTGGTCGGGTTCAGACCTTTCGGGCAGACGTTCACGCAGTTCATGATCCCGCGGCAGCGGAACACGCTGAACGGGTCATCCAGGGACGCCAGGCGCTCCTGGGTCTTGGTGTCACGGCTGTCGGCCAGGAAGCGATAGGCCTGCAGCAGAGCGGCTGGACCGAGGAACTTGTCAGGGTTCCACCAGAACGACGGGCAAGAGGTCGAGCAGCAGGCGCACAGGATGCACTCGTACAGACCGTCGAGCTTGTCACGCTCTTCTGGCGACTGCAGACGCTCGATGGCCGGGGCCGGGGTGTCGTTCTGCAGGAATGGCTTCACCTTCTCGTACTGCTTGTAGAAGATGCTCATGTCGACGACCAGGTCACGGATTACCGGCAAACCTGGCAGCGGACGCACCACCAACTTGTTACCTTTTACGACAGAGGACAGCGGCGTGATGCACGCCAGGCCGTTCTTGCCGTTGATGTTCATGCCGTCGGAACCGCAAACGCCTTCACGGCAGGAACGACGGTAGGAGAAACCTTCGTCCTGTTCCTTGATCAGCGCCAGCACGTCCAGCACCATCAGGTCCTTGCCACCGGTGTCGATCTGGAACACCTGGGTTTTAGGCGCCGAGTCGGTATCCGGGTTGTAACGATAAACTTCTACTTGCAACATGGCGGCCACCCTTAGTAAGTCCGGACTTTTGGTTCGAACGCCGGTACGGTCTTCGGCGCGAAGTTGACTGCACGCTTGGCAACCCGCTTCTCACCTGGGAAGTACAGGGTGTGGCACAGCCAGTTTTCGTCGTCACGGTCTTCGTAGTCTTCACGGGCGTGGGCGCCGCGCGACTCTTTACGGACTTCGGCCGCGATGGCGGTAGCTTCGGCGACTTCCAGCAGGTTCTGCAGCTCCAGCGCTTCGATACGCGCGGTGTTGAAGGCCTGGGACTTGTCGTTGATCTTGACGTTGGCGATGCGCTCACGCAGGTCGGCCAGCTGGGCGATACCTTTCTGCATGTATTCGCCAGTACGGAACACACCGAAGTAGTTCTGCATGCAGCTCTGCAGCTCGCGCTTCAGGGTTGCCACGTCTTCACCGGTGGTGCGCTCGTTGAGCTTGTTCAGACGGTTCAGGGCGACTTCGACATCGGTGTCGCTGGCGTCGCGGTACTCGATACCGTCGGTCAGCGCTTTTTCCAGATGCAGGCCGGCGGCGCGACCGAAGACCACCAGGTCGAGCAGCGAGTTGCCGCCAAGGCGGTTGGCACCATGGACCGAAACGCAAGCGACTTCACCTACGGCGAACAGACCCGGAATGATCTGGTCCTGGCCGTTGGCGTCCTGGGTGATGGCCTGGCCATGAATGTTGGTGGCAACGCCACCCATCATGTAGTGGCAGGTCGGAACGACCGGAACTGGCGCGACGACCGGGTCAACGTGAGCGAAGGTCTTCGACAGTTCGCAGATACCCGGCAGGCGGCTGTGCAGCACTTCCTCACCAAGGTGGTCGAGCTTCAGCATCACGTGGTCGCCGTTCGGGCCACAACCATTGCCCGCGATGATCTCTTTCACCATCGAACGGGCGACGACGTCACGACCGGCGAGGTCCTTGGCGTTCGGCGCATAGCGCTCCATGAAACGCTCGCCATGCTTGTTGATCAGGTAGCCACCTTCACCGCGGCAACCTTCGGTAACCAGTACACCTGCGCCGGCGATGCCGGTTGGGTGGAACTGCCACATCTCGATGTCCTGCACCGGCACGCCGGCGCGCAGGGCCATGCCCACGCCGTCACCGGTGTTGATCAGGGCATTGGTGGTCGAGGCGTAGATGCGACCGGCGCCGCCGGTAGCCAGCACAGTGGCCTTCGAACGAATGTACTGGGTTTCGCCGGTTTCGATGCAGATCGCGATCACACCGACGAATGCGCCGTCCTGGTTCTTCACCAGGTCAACCGCATAGTACTCGTTGAGGAAGGTGGTGCCTGCCTTAAGGTTGCCCTGATACAGGGTGTGCAGCAGCGCGTGACCGGTACGGTCGGAAGCGGCACAGGTACGGGCAGCCTGGCCACCCTTGCCGAAGTCCTTGGACTGACCACCGAACGGACGCTGGTAGATACGACCGGTTTCGGTACGGGAGAACGGCAGACCCATGTGGTCCAGCTCGAAGACTGCAGCCGGGCCCTCCTGACACATGTACTCGATAGCGTCCTGGTCACCGATGTAGTCGGAACCCTTGACGGTATCGTACATGTGCCAGCGCCAGTCATCGTTCGGGTCGGCCGAAGCGATGGCGCAGGTGATGCCACCCTGGGCCGATACAGTATGCGAACGGGTCGGGAAGACCTTGGTGATCACGGCAGTCTTGTGACCGCCCTGGGCCAGCTGCAGCGCTGCGCGCATGCCGGCACCACCGCCGCCAACAATGATGGCGTCGAAAGAAATCGTTGGAATGATAGCCATGAATCAGATACCCCAGAGAATCTGCACACCCCAGACGAAGTACGCGAACATCGCGACACCACATACCGCCTGGAACAGGAAACGAATCGCAGTCGCCGATTTACCGAACGCCATAGGGGTCAGGTAGTCGGTCGCAATGGTCCACATGCCGACCCAGGCGTGAGCGCCCAGGGCAACCAGTGCCAGCAGACTGAAGATACGCATCGCGTTGTTGGAGAACAGAGCGTGCCACTGGGCATATTCGATGCCAGGGTGCGCAACCAGGTAGCCGATCAGAAAAATGAAATAAGCCGCGAGAACGACCGCAGAAACGCGCTGCGCCATCCAGTCATAGAGGCCCGAACGCGACAGGTTCGTGACGTTGGTTACCATATCCAAACTCCCGCCAGGATGATCACCACCACGGAGATGACGATGACGATTTTCGAGCCCAGTTTGCCGCCTTCCAGCGTCTCACCGATGCCCATGTCCATGATCAGGTGGCGCACACCGGCCACCAGGTGATACAGCAAGGCGGACAGCAGAGCCCAGAACACGAACTTGGCCAGCGGACTGGTCAGACACGCCTTCACCTCGCCGAAGCCTTCCTCGGAACCCAGGGATTTGCCCAATGCATAAAGCATGATGGCCAGGCCCAGGAACAGGATGACGCCGGAGATACGGTGGAGAATGGACGTGTAAGCGGTGATCGGGAGTTTGATGGTCCTTAGGTCTAGGTTTACAGGTCGTTGGCTTTTCACGGCTTTTTTCACACTGAAGAGCCCCTAGCAAGCAGGGCAAAGTTGTTGGTAAGTGTACTGGTCAGGTACCCACCACCCAGGGAGCGGCGACCCCCAGAGAGACGGGCGCGCAAGCCCTTGGAGGTCGGGTGCCGAGTATAGACAGTTAGGCTACTAATGACAACGTGAAGGGCTAGCCCAAATAGCGCATTGCCTTTACCGGACAAAAGGCGTAAATGGGCGGGATTTTCGAGGAAAAACAGGGCCTAAAGCCTATTACAACCATGCTTTAGGCAAATTGACTTTCGAATTTATCTCACTATAGTGGTGCGGGCCCTGCGTGGGGGGTCTGTCAGATGATTTCAAGCATTAATAGGAGGCCACATGGCTGACAAAAAAGCGCAGTTGGTCATCGAGGGCGCAGCCCCCGTCGAGCTGCCCATTTTAACCGGCACCGTTGGTCCAGATGTTATCGACGTTAGAGGGTTGGGGGCCACGGGTCACTTCACTTTCGACCCTGGTTTCATGGCGACCGCATCCTGCGAGTCGAAGATCACCTACATCGACGGCGACAAGGGCATCCTGCTGCATCGCGGCTACCCGATCGAACAGCTCGCCCAGCAATCCGACTACCTCGAAACCTGCTACCTGCTGCTCAACGGCGAACTGCCGAACGCCGAGCAGAAGGCCCAGTTCGTCAGCACCGTGAAGAACCACACCATGGTGCACGAGCAGTTGAAGTCCTTCTTCAACGGCTTCCGCCGCGACGCCCACCCAATGGCCGTCATGTGCGGCGTGGTTGGCGCCCTGTCGGCGTTCTACCACGACTCGCTGGACATCAATAACCCGCAGCACCGCGAGATCTCCGCCGTGCGCCTGGTCGCCAAGATGCCGACCCTGGCGGCGATGGTCTACAAGTACTCCATGGGCCAGCCCATGATGTACCCGCGCAACGACCTGTCGTACGCGGAAAACTTCCTGCACATGATGTTCAACACCCCGTGCGAGATCAAACCGATCAGCCCGGTGCTGGCCAAGGCGATGGACCGGATCTTCATCCTCCACGCCGACCACGAGCAGAACGCCTCCACCTCCACCGTGCGCCTGGCCGGCTCCTCGGGTGCCAACCCGTTCGCCTGTATCGCCGCCGGCATCGCCGCACTGTGGGGCCCTGCCCACGGCGGTGCGAACGAAGCCGTGCTGACCATGCTGGATGAAATCGGCGATGTCTCGAACATCGACAAGTTCATCGCCAAGGCCAAGGACAAGAACGATCCGTTCAAGCTGATGGGCTTCGGCCACCGCGTCTACAAAAACCGCGACCCGCGCGCCACCGTGATGAAGCAGACCTGCGACGAAGTCCTGCGCGAGCTGGGCATCAAGAACGACCCGCAACTGGAACTGGCCATGCGCCTGGAAGAGATCGCCCTGACCGATCCGTACTTCATCGAGCGCTCGCTGTACCCGAACGTCGACTTCTACTCGGGCATCATCCTGAAGGCGATCGGCATTCCGACCAGCATGTTCACCGTGATCTTCGCCCTGGCACGTACTGTCGGCTGGATCTCGCACTGGAAGGAAATGCTCTCCAGCCCCTACAAGATCGGCCGTCCTCGCCAGTTGTACACCGGCTACGAGTCCCGCGACCTGGTCAAACTGGAAGACCGCAAGTAAGCTTCGGCCGAATGCGAAAAAAGGCTGCCTGATGGCAGCCTTTTTATTGGGCAGTATTTCTACAGTTGCCGAAAAAGCAGTATTCCCGGCAACTGTAACGCTTCACTTAGCCTTTTCGGCCCGCTCCTTCAGCGCCTTCAGGGTATTGAACGGCGCATCCACGATGAACTTGTTCGCAACCATGGCTGGCACGCTGCCCCCAGGCTCGGTATGCAATTGATAGGTCACTTCGGTGGAGTCACCTCTAGGCACCAACTTCCAGAAGCCGTCGGCCGCAGCAACACGAACGAAGCCTTTCTCTTCCGGCTGATAGGTCGGTTCAGCATTGATCTTGCGGGTCACGCTGCCGTCCGCCTCCTGGACCGTGGTGATATGCAGAATCGAATCCCGCGGCGTCACCGGCCACGGCGTATTGAACTGAGCATAGGTCCAGCTCTGGTCACCTTCGTGCTTGAGCAGCTTCTGCAGCTTGCACTCGTGAATCCAGGCACAGGAGCCAGCCACGTCCTCCTGTAACTTCGTGATGGTCGCCACCGGCGCCTTGATCACGGTCTCGCCACGATAGGCCTTGTACTTGGAACCTGGCACCTCACTGAGGGAAACCTTGATCCCCTCCTCATTTTTGGCGACTTCCCATTGCTCGGCCAACGCCATGCTCGACAAGGCAGTCAAACCCACGATTACTGCTACACGCTTCAACGATCTCATCCGCTTGTTTTCCTTGTTGTCGAAGATCAGCCTTCAGGCCGCAGTCATCTGCTCCCACCAACCGATGATCCTGATCGCCTCGTCGCGATCCGTGCCGCAGACCTCGCTGTCCGCCTTGAAACCCGAACAGACCGCCGGACGTTCCGGCTTGCCGAACAGATCGCACAGATTGACGGCGGACAGGTGAATGCAGCGCTCGCCGGCCGGCTTGCCGTCGGGCATGCCGGGAATGAACGAGCTGATCGATGGCGCAATGCAGCAGGCTCCACAGCCTTCACGGCATTTCATGGAAATCAGAACCTCAGAGAAGCAAATAGTGCGGATGAAAGGATAGTAGCGACTAAAACAATCGTTTGAAATTACCGACAGGATGAAATAACGCTGACCGACCAGTTCCCGTCGTGAACGGCTACTGCTTGAATTCGAATTCGATGGCGGCGCCTTCGATCTCTTGCTGGCGGCTTTCGTTGCGCAATTGCAGCTGCATTTCGTTGCTCAGCAGGCGGCCATTGAGCTGGAACGGGCTTTGCGTCTCAGGCTTCTCACCGAACATCGCCGGCAGCAGCGGCTTGCGCACTTCGGCCTCGATCTGCTCAACCGGCTTCATGGTCTTGACCATGTCCGGTGGCAGGCTGAGGTCGAGCTTGACCTTGGGCAGCGGTGCGGCAATGGCATCCGCCTTCTTGCGACTGGGCGTCTTGCTGGCCTTGATCGGCTTTTTCACCGGCTTCTGCGTGGCAGCAGGCTTCTTGGCCGGTTGCGGCCTGGCCTTGCCGGCCTCGACTTTCTGCGCCGGTGCCTTCGACTCGGCTAGCAACAGAGGGGCAGCCGCAGGATTGGCCAGCGCCGGGGCGACCAATGGCACCGCGAGCAAACCCGCCAACAGCAGACCGGCACAACGCAATGGAGTCATAGGCAACGACAGAACACCCGAGGAAAGTCGCTATGGTCCCTGTTCCAGACATGCCTGACAAGATGCAGATTACAGATAGCCAGTACCGGTCGCTGCTTCCTGGCACAGCTGGTTCGCCAGCATACCGAGAGTCATCAGCGCCCTCTCCGCCTCACGATTCCAAGGGATGCCGCAGTTGAGACGAATGCAGTGGTTGAACTGCTCGGTATTACTGAAGATCAGCCCCGGCGCGATGCTGATGCCTTGCTGCAATGCCCGAACATGCAATTCCTGAGTATTGACCCGCCCCGGCAGGCTGACCCAGAGGATGAAGCCGCCGGTTGGCCGGGTCATCTGCGTGCCGTCGGGGAAATACTGCTGCACCGCCAACTGATAGGCGCTGAGGTTCTTCCGGTATTCCTGACGGATAAAGCGCAAGTGGCGGTCGTAGCCGCCATTCTCCAGGTAAGAGGCCACCCCCATCTGCGTCACGCTGCAAGCGGAATGGGTACTGAAGGTCTGCAGGCGCTGGATTTCCTGCTGGTAGCTGCCGGCGACCATCCAGCCGATGCGCACCCCCGGCGACAGGGTCTTGGAAAAACTCGAGCAGTAGATCACCCGACCAAGGCGATCATGCGCCTTGAGCGACTTTGTCTTGCCCTGCTCGAACATCAATTCGCCATAGATATCGTCTTCGATGATCTGGATATTGAAGTCCGAGGCCAGACGCAACAGTTGCTTCTGCCGGTCTTCCGGAATGGTGCCGCCCAGCGGGTTGCTCAGGCGCGCAGTCAGCACCAGGGCCTTGATCGACCACTGGTTGGCCGCCAGTTGCAGTGCTTCGAGGCTGATACCGGTGGACGGATCGCTGGGGATCTCGATCACTTTAAGGCCAAGCAGATCGGCCAGTTGCAGCAAGCCATAATAGGTCGGCGACTCGGCGGCGATCAGGTCGCCGGGACGGGTAAGCACCCGCAACGACATCTGCAGGGCATCGACGCACCCATGGGTGACTACCACTTCCGACGGGTCGACCACCACCCCGGCATCGCGCATGCGAATGGCGATCTGTCGACGCAGCGGCTCGAAGCCCGGGCTGAACATGTAGCTGAACGCCCGCGGGCTCTGGAATCGTGTGACCTTGGCCAGTTGCTGGTGCAGCGCGCGTACCGGCAGGTAATCCACGTGGGGCACCGCAGCGCCCAGCGGGAACACGCCATCGCGGCGGGCTTCGGTCAACACCTGCTGGATGATGCTGGCACGGGTGACCAGGCCCGGCCGCTCGACCCGGGCGATATCCGGCGTCGAAGCGGTCAGCGCGGGCGTCTGGTGCACATAGTAGCCGGACTGCGGACGAGCGCGGATCAGCCCCTGGTCCTCAAGATTGGCGTAAGCCTGCAGCACCGTGGCATGACTGACGTTCAGTTGCGAACTCATCTTGCGCACCGACGGCACGCGCTCGCCCGGCTGATAGACGCCGCGCCGGATATCTTCGGCGAGCTGTTGGGCGATACGCTGATAAAGCAACAGGTTGGTCATGATCCACTCTCGACACGCGCAGGCAATCTTGATTGTTGTAGTCCAGGCCAGCGAAGAATACCGTAACAGTTGCCAAGTGTACTGGAACAGATTGCAGATCAGACGACAATACAGTTGCATGAAAGCGCTGAAAAGCGCTGCGTTGGAATAAGTAGAACCGTATCCATAAAAAAACCCGGCCTCTTTCGATGGCCGGGTTCTTCATGCCGCCTGACTTAACGCTCCGCGCCAAGCCGGCCCTTTTCGTCGGAGAAGACGATCTCGACGCGGCGATTTTGCGCCCTGCCCCGCTCCGAGGCATTCACCTCGACCGGATACTGGTCGCCGTAGCCGATCACCTTGATACGTTTCTCGTCGATGCCGAGGTCCACCAACATGTCGGCCACCGATTGCGCCCGATCGCGCGACAGAGTGAGGTTGTCCTCCGGGTTGCCGGTGCTGTCGGTGTAACCCTCGATACGTACCACCCGCTTGGGGTTCAACTGAAGGAACTGCACCAGCTTGAGCACGGTACGGCTCGCGGAATTCTTCAGCTCGGCCTGACCGGTGTCGAACAACACGTCGCCAAGGGTCATCACCAGTCCGCGGTCGCTCTGGGTCGTAGCGAGGCTGACGATCTGCTCTTCCAGCCACTTGCCTTGCTGCTGCACGCTGCTCAGCTTGGCTTCGCGCAAGGCCAGTTGCAGGCGCTGGCGCTCCAGCTCCAGCTTGGCCTGGCGCTCCTGATTGAGCATCAGGTTGCTGTGCTCGCGGGCAATCTCGCTGTAGCGCTGACTCAGGTAGGCGTAATGCCGCACATCGCTGCCAGTGCCCCAGTAAGTGGCCAGGCGCTCGGCCTTGGCCAGTGACTCGCCGGCGCGAATGACGTCCCGCGGCGCGCTGCGCAGGACATTGGAATCATCCTTGACCGACTGGAAGCTGGTGCTCGCCTGCTCCAGGGCCACTTCGCTGCGCTCACTGGCGCAGCCCTGCAGGCCAAGCACGCCGGCCAACGCCAGCAGGGCCAGAGATTTGTTCGAACTCACTGCTGTTCCCCCAGTTGCTTGCGCAGGCGATCCACCCGGGATTGCAGCAAGGTCAGTTGTTCCTGGCTCTTCAGGGTCAGCACCCGGGCTTCAGCCAGGCGCGCATCCAGCTCGGCCTGCTCGGCGCGCATACGCGCATCGCGGAACGACTCGCTGGCCATATTGGACCGAGCCCTTGCCAACTTGTCTTCAGCCAGTTTCAGCTCGGCCACATCATCGGTCGCACCGACAGCCTTGGCCTGTTCCAGCGCCTGTTCAGTCAGGCGCATCTGTTCCTCGGGGGCCGGATCACTGGCGCAACCGGCCAGGGCCAGCAACGCCAGAGCAATGAATAGCGGTTGAGTTCTCACACGGATTTCCTACTGTTTTGGGGCGTCGAGCGGCGCCGGCAACTGCGCCTGCCAGCGCTCGACGTTGCGTTGCACCACCGCCTGGACTACGCCAGAAGCCGGCAATTCTGTCAGTTTTTTCGCCAACTGTCCGCGCAACCAGGCATCGTTACAGGCGGAATTGTGCGACAGCGCCAGAAACAACCCGGGATGATCCAGGGCCTGGCCGCGGGCCACCAGGTCATTGGCCATGCCCAGGCTCTGCGCCATGGCCATACCGGCATAACGCCCTGCAAGCACGTAGTCGACCTGACCGAGCAGCAGCTTCTGCATCGCCTGGGTCAAGTTAGGTACCACTGCCAGTTTGAGCTCAGCCTTGGTGAAGGCGGAGAACTCCGGGGTCAGGCGAGCCTTTTCCGAGATGGCGCCCTGGTGCTTGTGCAGGTCGGCGAGGTTGTCATAGACCAGCGCGGAGTCGTGACGGGTCCAGACCACGTATTCGTTCTGAACCACGGCCGGATGGATGTAGTCCATGGTGGTCAACTCGTCGACGGCCAGCGGCGCGTCCACCAACAGATCCATGCGCCCGCTGCGCACCTCGGCCTGGGCATCGGCGCGCTTGCCGCCGTACAGCACCTCGAT
Source organism: Pseudomonas sp. Con_6 (assembly GCF_059379395.1). Lineage (NCBI taxonomy): Bacteria > Pseudomonadati > Pseudomonadota > Gammaproteobacteria > Pseudomonadales > Pseudomonadaceae > Pseudomonas > Pseudomonas sp. Con_6. Next base: position 4,943,659 of record NZ_CM182011.1, read on the forward strand.
TTTCAGCCCCAGCTCGGCAGCGACCTGCTGCAGCAGGTCAACATTGGCACCGACCAGGTGCCGGGGATCCTGCGGATCACGCCAGGAGTAAGGCGGCGCATCCGGACTGCCGGTGGCTACCAGCCGCTCGCATTTGCCCACCGCTAGCGCCAACGATGGCAGGCAGGCCAGCCCGAGTACGGCCAGCATTCCCTTCCTCATGCACCTACCCCTTTTTCCGATCTGCAGAAATCAAAAAGCCCGGTTGCCCGGGCCGCGCGAGATGGAAACCACCCCCACACGGCCCGTGACAACCGGGCCCTTTATAAGTGAAGCGACTGGATTAAACCAGCTTCTCCAGCTCAGGAACGGCTTCGAACAGATCCGCCACCAGGCCGTAGTCGGCCACCTGGAAGATCGGTGCTTCTTCGTCCTTGTTGATCGCGACGATCACTTTCGAGTCCTTCATACCGGCCAGGTGCTGGATCGCGCCGGAGATACCGACGGCGATGTACAGCTGTGGCGCGACGATCTTGCCGGTCTGGCCGACCTGCATGTCGTTCGGTACGAAGCCTGCGTCGACCGCGGCGCGGGAAGCGCCCACTGCCGCGCCCAGCTTGTCGGCCAGGGCGTACAGGTGCTTGAAGTTGTCGCCGTTCTGCATGCCGCGGCCGCCGGAAACGACGATCTTGGCAGCGGTCAGCTCAGGGCGGTCGGACTTGGCCAGCTCTTCGCCAACGAAGGACGACTTGCCAGCGTTGTGCACGGCAGCGACAGCTTCGACGGCAGCCGAACCACCTTCGCCGGCAACGGCGTCGAAGCCGGTGGCGCGAACGGTGATGACCTTGACCGCAGCGCTCGATTGCACGGTGGCAATGGCGTTGCCGGCGTAGATCGGACGCTTGAAGGTGTCGGCGGATTCAACCGAGATGATCTCGGAGATCTGGTCGACGTCCAGCAGCGCGGCAACGCGTGGCAGGACGTTCTTGCCATTGGAGGTGGCAGGCGCCAGCACGTGGCTGTAGGCCTTGCCCAGTTCGGCCGCCAGCGGCGCGACGTTTTCCGGCAGGAAGTTGGCGTAGGCGGCGTTGTCGGCAACCAGGACCTTGGCCACGCCAGCGATCTTGGCTGCAGCTTCGGCTACACCACCGACGTTCTGGCCAGCGACCAGGACGTGGATGTCGCCACCGATCTTGGCGGCAGCGGCAACGGTGTTCAGGGTAGCGGGTGCAACGGCACCGTTTTCGTGTTCAGCGATAACCAGGATAGTCATTTAGATTACCTTCGCCTCGTTCTTCAGTTTCTCGACCAGTTCAGCAACCGACTTGACCTTGATGCCCGCGCTGCGTGCAGCCGGGGCTTCGACTTTCAGGGTCTTGTTGGTCGAGGCGGTGGAAACGCCCAGCGCGTCTGGAGTGACGGTCTCCAGCGGCTTCTTCTTGGCCTTCATGATGTTCGGCAGCGACGCGTAGCGCGGCTCGTTGAGGCGCAGGTCGGTGGTGACGATCGCCGGCAGGTTCAGGGCAACGGTCTGCAGGCCGCCGTCGATTTCGCGGGTGACGTTGACCTTGTCGCCAGCCGGTTCGACTTTCGAGGCGAAGGTCCCTTGGGCGAAGCCGGTCAGCGCAGCCAGCATCTGGCCGGTCTGGTTGTTGTCGCTGTCGATGGCCTGCTTGCCGAGGATGACCAGCTGAGGCTGCTCTTTATCGACGACGGCTTTCAGCAGCTTGGCGACAGCCAGGGAAGTCAGCTCTTCGGCAGACTCCACCAGCACGGCGCGGTCGGCACCCAGTGCCAGGGCGGTACGCAGTTGCTCCTGGGCAGTGGCCGGGCCGACGGTAACGACGACGATCTCGCTGGCGACGCCTTTCTCTTTCAGGCGTACGGCTTCTTCGACGGCGATCTCGCAGAAGGGGTTCATGGACATTTTGACGTTGGCGAGGTCGACGCCGGAGTTGTCCGCCTTGACGCGAACCTTGACGTTGTAGTCGACCACTCGTTTGACAGCTACAAGAACCTTCATGGATTCCTCGTTACTCTCCGGTGAAAAGAATGTCGCCTGGGCCGAAGCCGGCGATTGCGCGTGGGTACAAGGGCACCTCTGAAAACGATCACGGCGGAACGAATTTAGACTGACTGGGCAGTCCCGATTCGACCCTTCATCGCAAAACCCCAAGGCCATTTCTTGTCGTGGCGTGTAAACTCCACTACACAGCGGGGTTTGGCATAACTGCCCTGCTCTTTGCCAGGTTTTTAGGGGTGCTCCTGCATCCGACGGTCAGCCTACGGCGAGCGTAAAACCGCCCGTATCTTGACCGTAACGCCCAATCCGGTCAATACGGCAAAACCGCCAGCTTCCAGCCGCGCCTCTTTGATTTTACTGGGCTGCGGCAAATTCAAACAAACGTTTGTATTGGACCGCGCAAGTGGTGTAGATATAATGCGCGGCCAAGAGAAAGCGGTGTAGTACGTCATCCCCCGAAGCTACAGAATCGCCCCCTTCGACGTGACCGCCTTGCACCCACTACAAAGAAAAACCTGATGAGCCTTGAGTAGGAGAGAACCTGTGGAACGCGAATACATGGAATTCGACGTGGTCGTCGTCGGCGCAGGCCCGGCGGGCCTGTCCGCCGCCTGCCGCCTGAAGCAGAAGGCCGCCGAAGCCGGTAACGAAATCAGCGTCTGCGTGGTCGAGAAAGGTTCCGAGGTCGGTGCCCACATCCTCTCCGGCGCGGTCTTCGAGCCGCGCGCCCTGAACGAACTGTTCCCCGACTGGAAGGAACTCGGCGCGCCGCTGAACACCGAGGTCAAGCGCGACGACATCTACGTCCTGAAGAACGGCGACAGCTCGATCAAGGTACCTGACCTGTTCGTGCCCAAGACCATGCACAACCAGGGCAACTACATCATCTCCCTCGGCAACCTGTGCCGCTGGCTGGCCCAGCAGGCCGAAAACCTGGGCGTGGAAATCTACCCGGGCTTCGCCGCCCAGGAAGTGCTGTTCGACGACAACGGCGTGGTGCGCGGGATCATCACCGGCGACATGGGCGTGGACCGCGAAGGCCACCCGAAGGACGGCATGTACACCCCTGGCATGGAACTGCGCGGCAAGTACACCCTGTTCGCCGAAGGCTGCCGCGGTCACCTGGGCAAGCAACTGGTCAAGCGCTTCAACCTGGACAGCGACGCCGACGCCCAGCACTACGGCATCGGCCTCAAGGAGATCTGGGAAATCGACCCGGCCAAGCATGAGCAGGGCCTGGTGGTGCACACCGCCGGCTGGCCGCTGGACGTGATGAGCAAGGAAAACACCGGCGGTTCCTTCCTTTATCACCTGGAGAACAACCAGGTGGTGGTCGGTTTGATCGTCGACCTGTCCTACTCCAACGCCTACCTGTCGCCGTTCGACGAGTTCCAGCGCCTCAAGCACCACCCGGTGATCAGCCAGTACCTGGAAGGCGGCAAGCGCATCAGCTACGGCGCCCGCGCCATCTGCAAGGGCGGCCTGAACTCGCTGCCGAAGATGGTCTTCAACGGTGGCGCGCTGATCGGTTGCGACCTCGGCACCCTGAACTTCGCCAAGATCAAGGGCAGCCACACCGCGATGAAGTCCGGCATGCTCGCCGCCGAAGCGGTGGCCGATGCCCTGCTGGCCGGCAGCGAGGGTGGCGACCAGCTGAACAGCTATGTCGACGCGTTCAAGGCCAGCTGGCTGCATGAAGAACTGTTCGCCAGCCGCAACTTCGGCCCGGCGATGCACAAGTTCGGCCCGCTGTTCGGCGCGGCGTTCAACTATGTCGACCAGAACTGGTTCGGCGGCAAGCTGCCGTTCACCCTGCACGACACCAAGCCGGACTACGCCTGCCTCAAGCTGGCGGCCGACTCGAAGAAGATCGATTATCCGAAGCCTGACGGCAAGCTGAGCTTCGACAAGCTGAGCTCGGTGTTCCTCTCCAGCACCAACCATGAAGAAGAACAGCCGTGCCACCTGAAGCTGGCCGACGCCGGCATCCCGATCGGCACCAACCTGCCGCTGTACGACGAACCGGCGCAGCGCTACTGCCCGGCTGGCGTATACGAGGTGGTCGCCCAGGAAGACGGCAGCAAGCGCTTCCAGATCAACGCCCAGAACTGCGTGCACTGCAAGACCTGTGACATCAAGGATCCTTCGCAGAACATCACCTGGGTGACGCCGGAAGGTGCGGGTGGGCCGACCTACCCGAACATGTAAGCCAAAAAAGCCCCTCGCATGAGGGGCTTTTCATTTCAGGGCACCGCGGCCGCGCGTCGCGTTTTCGGTTTCAGTTGTTGGCCAGGGCCAGGTCGTCTTCCGCGCAGAGACGCTCCCGCCCGCTGAAATACAACGCCGTCATCACCCCGACAAACCCCATCACCGCACAGAATCCGACACAAACCCAAGGACTCCAGGGCATCAGCGCGATCAGCATCAACGGCGTGGTGCTCGCCCACAGTGCATAGGCCACGTTGTAGGTAAAGGAAATCCCCGAAACCCGGATCCGCGCCGGGAACAGACCGACCATCACCGACGGCACCACCCCCACCACCCCGCAGGCCAGACCGGCCAGGGCGTAGGCCAGGCCTACCGTGTCCCAGCCCGCCACCAGGCTGCCATACAGGGCGCCGATACCCAGCGGCAACAACAGCGAATACAGGATCAACGCCCGCCAGGCACCGATGCGGTCCACCAGCACGCCGGCCAGCACGCAGCCGATATTGAGGAAGACGATACCTATGCTGCTGAGGGCAAAGGTCTGCCCGGCCGCCATACCGAAGCGCTGCTGCATCACCGTCGGCGTGATCACCACCAGCACCACCACCGCCGACGTCAGCACGCAGGTCAGCAGGGCCGCCGGGACCAGCGCCCGGCGATGCTCGCGCAGCACCGCACGCAGGGAAAACTCCACCGGCTGGTCATGGCGCTGCGCGGCCAGGGCAAGGAACACCGGGGTCTCGCTGAGCCAGCGACGCAACCAGACGCCGATCACGCCAAACACCCCACCGAGCAGGAACGGATAACGCCAGGCGTAGTCGAGAATCTCTTCAGGGGTGTACACGCGGGCCAGCAATGTCGCGGTGAGGGCACCAAGCAGATAGCCGAAGGTGAGCCCGGCCTGGAGAAAGCCAAGGGCATAACCGCGACGTCCCACAGGCGCATGCTCGGCGACGAAGGTCCAGGCGCTCGGCACCTCGCCGCCCACCGCTGCGCCCTGAAGGATGCGCAGGGCGAGGAGGATCAGCGGTGCGGCATAGCCGATCTCGGCATAGGTCGGCATCAGGCCGATCAGCAGGCACGGCAGCGCCATCATCAGGATGCTCAGACTGAACACCTTCTTGCGTCCCAGGTGGTCGGCGAAGTGGGCCATGAGGATGCCGCCCAGGGGCCGCGCCAGGTAGCCGGTGACGAAGATCCCGAAGCTTTGCAGCAGACGCAGCCACTCGGGCATTTCCGGCGGGAAGAACAACTGGCTCAGGGTCAGGGCGAAGAACACGAAGATGATGAAGTCGTAGATCTCCAGCGCACCGCCCAGGGCCGCGAGACCAAGGGTTTTGTGGTCGCCGCGCGAGAGCCGCGCGGAATCGTTGGCAGTCATAGGGGTTTCCGCAGGAATGAACGGGACCGCGCGCCGCGCGCGCCTGAACGAGGGGCAGAGCATAACAAAAATGAGCCGCGTGACAGGCGCTTCAGGTAGGCCGGGAAAACACCGTGTGACCGAGGTTGTGCGAGCGCTTGGCGCAGAGGCGCAGGGTCTTGCCCGACGGATGAGGCAACTGACCGATCACCCGCGGCGCATCCACGAGGGCCATGAACGCATGCAGGGTCTCGTCATCCGGCACCTTGGGCAGGCTGATGCTTACCGCCTGGCGCTGGCCCGGCGGCACCGCGGGCATCTTCAGGTGTTGCGACTCGTACAGCAGCGCATGCTGGATCTGCACATTGACCCGACAGAAGCGCTCCAGGTCGACCCCGGCATGGCTGGCCAGGTCGATGTTGCCAATCAGCAGGTTGAACGGCAGCAAGGCATTCTGCACCAGATGCTGCAGGTCTTCGAAGGACTGCACGGGAGCGATGCGGAAGTAACCCATGCCGTTGAGCATCTTCTCCAGTTGCAAGAGCTGCATCGGATGCGCATCGGCCAGCAGGATTCGCAAGGATTTATCGGCCATCGTCGTTGACCAGGGTGCGGTGGTTGTGGGGAACGATCCTTGGTCAAGACTTCCGCGCCGAGGCGCATTCCTGGGAGCTTCCCTTGATAGTTGACGGGAAACCGTCGGAAATCAAGGCAGCGTCAAGAATTTGTTGGAGTAGCGGATTGCCGCTTCGCTCCACTCGAAACGATATATCGATCAAATGGTAATAATTCTCACCAGCATTTGACCATTTCGCCTTACCATCCCACCCTCTCCGCCAGGGCGCCCCCGCCCCGCGGGTAAATTAAGGCATGAGCCTCTCGTCTACCTGGGAGCCTCCCGTGCGCCGCGTTCCCGCCGCCCGGGCCAATCCCTCTGGCTGGAACCCCGCATGAGACGTCCGACGTTCAAACGCCGCCTGCTGATCTGCACCCTGGGCATGGCCGCCCTCGGCGCACTGGTGGCCTGGAAAGCCTTGCCGGGCAACGATCCGCTGAGCACGGTCGCGGTCACCCGCGGCGATATCGAAAGCAGCGTGACCGCCCTCGGCACCCTGCAACCACGACGCTATGTCGATGTCGGCGCCCAGGCCTCGGGACAGATCCGCAAGTTGCACGTGGAGCCCGGCGACCAGGTCCGCGAAGGCCAGCTGCTGGTGGAAATCGACCCCTCGACCCAGCAGGCCAAGCTTGATGCCGGACGCTACTCCATCGACAACCTCAAGGCGCAACTGGCCGAGCAGCAGGCCCAGTACAAGCTCGCCGAACAGCAGTACAAGCGCCAGCAGAGCCTTGCCGCCGGTGGCGCTACCCGCGAGGAAGACGTGCAGACCGCCCAGGCCCAGCTCAAGGTGACCCAGGCGCGCATAGACATGTTCCGCGCGCAGATCCTCCAGGCCCAGGCCAGCCTGCGCAGCGATGAGGCAGAGCTGGGCTACACGCGGATCTATGCACCGATGTCCGGCACCGTGGTCGCGGTGGACGCCCGTGAAGGCCAGACCCTCAATGCCCAGCAGCAGACGCCGCTGATCCTGCGCATCGCCAAGCTGTCGCCGATGACCGTCTGGGCCCAGGTGTCCGAGGCGGATATCGGTCATGTCAAACCGGGCATGCAGGCCTACTTCACCACCCTCGCCGGCGGCAAGCGGCGCTGGATTAGCACCGTACGGCAAATCCTGCCGATTCCGCCCAAGCCCCTCGACCCCAGCATGCAAAGCAGCGGTGGCTCATCCAGCGCCAGCGGCGGCAGCACCGGCAAAGTGGTGCTGTACACCGTGCTGCTCGACGTGGACAACCCGGACAACAGCCTGATGGCGGAAATGACCGCCCAGGTGTTCTTCGTCGCCGGCCAGGCCAGCAACGTGCTCACCGCGCCGCTGGCGGCCCTGGAAGACGATGGCGACCAGGCCGACCGGCGCCTGGCTCAGGTGGTGGGGCGCGACGGGCGCATCGAGCAGCGCCACGTGCGCACCGGTATCAGCGACCGCCTGCGGGTGCAGGTGCTAGACGGCCTGGCCGAAGGCGAGCACCTGCTGATCGGCGCGCCTGTCGCCAGCGGAGGCTGAATGAGCACGCCCCTGATCGAGCTACGGGATATCCGCAAGTCCTACGGCGGCGTCGACACGCCTAAGGTCGAGGTCGTGCGCGGCATCGACCTGGCCATCCATCCCGGCGAGTTCGTCGCCATCGTCGGTGCCTCCGGCTCCGGCAAATCGACGTTGATGAACATCCTCGGCTGCCTCGACCGCCCCACCAGCGGCCAGTACCTGTTCGCTGGCAAGGACGTCGCCGAACTGGACGGCGACGAACTGGCCTGGCTGCGCCGCGAGGCCTTCGGCTTCGTGTTCCAGGGCTACCACCTGATCGCCTCCGGGTCGGCCCAGGAGAACGTCGAGATGCCGGCGATCTATGCCGGCACCCCGGCTGCCGAGCGCCATGCCCGCGCCGCCGCCCTGCTGGAACGCCTGGGTCTTGGCGAACGCACCGGCAACCGCCCGCACCAGCTGTCCGGCGGCCAGCAGCAACGGGTGTCCATCGCCCGCGCGCTGATGAACGGCGGGCACATCATCCTCGCCGACGAACCCACCGGCGCCCTCGACAGCCACAGCGGCGCCGAGGTCATGGCCCTGCTCGACGAACTGGCCAGCCAGGGCCATGTGATCATCCTTATCACCCACGACCGCGAGGTCGCCGCCCGCGCTCAACGGGTCATCGAGATTCGCGACGGGCTGGTGATCAGCGATTCGGCGAAGGACGCAGCACCACGCCAGGCAGTGCAGAAATCCGGCCCGCAGGCCGAAGAACTGCGCCAGCACCTGGACCGCGGTGCGACCCAGCGCGGCGCCTGGAAAGGCGAACTGCTGGAGGCCCTGCAGGCGGCCTGGAGAGTCATGTGGATCAACCGCTTCCGCACTGCGCTGACCCTGCTCGGCATCGTCATCGGCGTCGCCTCGGTGGTGGTCATGCTCGCGGTCGGCGAAGGCAGCAAGCGCCAGGTAGTGGCCCAGATGGCCGCGTTCGGTTCCAACATCCTCTACCTCAGCGGCAAACCGGCCAGCCTCCACGCCCCGGCGGGCATCGTCACCCTGGACGATGTCGAGGCGCTGTCCGGCCTGCCCCAGGTGAAGAAGATCATGCCGGTGATCGGCAGCGAGCTGACCGTGCGCTTCGGCAACGCCAGCGGCAAGTTCTACGTCGGTGGCAACAACACCTTTTTCCCCGGGATCTTCAACTGGCCAGTGGCCGAGGGCAATTTCTTCACCGACGCCGACGAGCGCAACGCCGCCGCAGTGGCGGTGATCGGACCCAAGGTGAAGGAGAAGCTGTTCGGCGAGCGCAACCCCATCGGCCAGTACATCCTGATCGGCCAGGTACCGTTCCAGGTCCTCGGCATCCTGGTGGCCAAGGGCGCCAGCTCGGGCGACACCGACAGCGACGGGCGCATCGTGGTGCCCTATTCCGCCGCCTCGATCCGCCTGTTCGGCAGCCGCGATCCGGAATACGTGACCATCGCCGCCGCCGACTCGGCCCGGGTCAAGGAAACCGAAGCAGCGATCGATCACCTGATGCGCAAGCTGCACTACGGCAAGCAGGACTACGAGCTGACCAACTTCGCCGCGCTGATCCAGGCCGAAGCACGCACGCAGAACACCCTGTCGCTGATGCTCGGCGCCATCGCCGCGATTTCCCTGCTGGTGGGCGGCATCGGGGTGATGAACATCATGCTCATGACGGTGCGCGAGCGCACCCGCGAGATCGGCATCCGCATGGCCACCGGCGCGCGTCAGCGCGACATCCTGCGCCAGTTCCTCACCGAGGCGGTGCTGCTGTCGATGGTCGGCGGTGTTACCGGCATCCTCCTCGCTGCGCTGATCGGCGGCGGTCTGATGCTCGCAGACATCGCCGTGGCCTTCTCCCTCGGCGCCGTGCTCGGCGCCTTCACCTGCGCCGTGATGACCGGCGTGGTGTTCGGCTTCATGCCGGCCCGCAAAGCGGCCCGGCTGGATCCGGTCAAAGCCCTGACAAGCGAATAATCGATGAAAGTGCCTAGCCGTCTCAGCCTCCTGTCCCTCTGCGTGCTGCTTGCCGCTTGCTCCAGTCACGAGCCGGACAGCGCCTTGCCGCCCACCCCTGCGCAGTGGCAGGGCGAAACTTCACCCGCGCCACTCGCTGACGGCGCCTGGTGGAAGGCCTTCGCCAGCCCGCAGTTGAACGCCTTGATCGAACAGGCGCAGGCCAACAGCTTCGACCTCGCCGCCGCCATGGCCCGGGTGCGCCAGGCCCAGGCCAGCGCGGTGATCGCAGGCGCGCCGTTGTTGCCGGAAGTGAAGTTCGGCCTCGACGCCAGCCGCCAGCGCCTGCTGCGCGGAAGCGGCTACAACGGTATCGATGCCAGCCGCAACGAGCGCACCTACACCTCCTACGGCACCCGCCTCAGCGCCAGCTATGAAGTGGACTTCTGGGGCGGCAAGGCCGCCGCCCGCGACAGCGCCCTGCACAGCCTCGACGCCAGCCGCTTCGACCGCCAGACCGTGGAACTGACCCTGTTCAGCGGAGTAGCCAACAGCTACCTGCAGAGCCTGGCGCTGGTGGAGCAGCTTGCCATCGCCCGGCTCAATCTGACCAATGCGCGGGATGTGCTCAAGGTGGTGCAGACCCGGCATGACGCCGGTTCGGCCACGACGCTGGAGCTGGCCCAGCAGCGCAGCCTGGTGGCCGCGCAAGAGCGCCAGGTACCCTTGCTCGAACAACAGTTGCAGGACATCCGCATCACCCTGGCCACCCTGCTCGGCGAACCGGTGCAGCAGTTGCCGGAAAGCCGCGAGGCCTTCGCCGCCATCCACTGGCCGCGGATCGGCACGGGCGTGCCCAGCGACCTGCTCAGCCGCCGCCCGGATATCGCCGCCGCCGAAGCGCGACTGGCGGCGGCCAAGGCCAATGTCCGGGTGGCCCGCGCGGCGATGCTGCCGAGCCTGACCCTGGGTACCGATCTCGGATCGGGTGCACAGGTGTTCGACCAGTTGCTGCGCAGCCCCTACTACAGCCTGACCGCCGGACTGGCGGCGCCGATCTTCGACAATGGCCGGCTCGCGGCCGAGCGGGACAAGGCACGGGCCACACAGGATGAACTGCTGGAACTGTATCGCGGCAGCATCGTCGCCGGCTTCGGTGATGTGGAAAAGGCATTGAACGGCATCGATGGCGTGGATCGCCAACGGCAATGGCAGGATGAAGAAGTGCGCCAGGCGCGGACGGCGTTCGAGCTGGCGGAGAGTCGCTATCGGGCGGGGGCGGAGACCTTGCTTACGGTGCTGGAAACGCAGCGGACCTTGTATCAGGCGCAGGATCAGCAGGTGCAGTTGCGGCTGGCACGGGTGCAGGGAAGCGTGGCGTTATACAAGGCTCTTGGTGGGGGGTGGCAGGTAGCTGCCCGCTAGGCTTCAGGGCCTCATCGCGGGCAACGCCCGCTCCCACAGAGCCCATGTCGGCCACTTGGGTAGAACCCCCTGCCGGCCTTCAGGTTATCCCTTTCATCGACAGATGCCGCGCATACCAGGGCCGCTGCGGTACCCGCTTCATCAGCGGCTCCAGCAGATCATCCTTGGCAAAGACGATACGCAGCGCCAGCTTCATGGTCTCGATATCCATCTCCACCGACTTGCCCGGGAACATCCCAGGCGTGGTGTTGCAGCCATGAGTGCTCGGCCCCAGCCATGGGTCTTCGACCTCGTTCCAGCGCCCCGGCGCGAACCACTCCACGCCGTTGACCTGCAAGCGCGCGACCTGCCCCGGGTTGTGCCGCTCATGGGCGCGGTACCAGTCCTCGATGCGGTCGTCGATCCAGCCATGGAAGCCCCAGAACACCGGGCTGACATGGGACGAAAACGGATCTCCGAGGAAGTCATTCTCCGGCCCGTACCAGCGCGCAGCGAAGTCCGACGGATCGCGGGCGAACGGGACCGGCGCGCCATTGGACGGGTCCCGCGGCACCGAAGCCCAGCACATGTGCAGCCAGTCGTGCAGGTTCATCTCCAGTTCCGACCCCAACTCGCCGAGGGTCATCTTCGACAGGTACTGCGGGTCCTGGTACTGCGATTCCCAAACCTGGAAGTTGCTGCAGAAAGTCTCCTGCGCCTTGATCGCCGCGACCCACTGGGTGTAATCGCTGTCCCCCGGCGCGCGCCAGGTCGGCGGGACGCTGTAGCCATCGTGGTTGTCGAAGTAGCGGGCGAAGCCGTGGCGGTCGTATTCCACATTCGGCTGCGGCAGAGGGAAATGTGGCCACGACGGCAGCGGCTGGAAGGTACGGGCGGCCTGGAGCATGTGCCGATGCATGAATAGGAAGTCCACCCCGGAACCGTTGCGATGCTTGCGCGGGCCGCGCGCGTCGCGCTCCTTGTCCCGGGGACCAGGTTGCCAGCCGAGGCCGCGCAGCGAAGCGTGGCGCTCTTGCGAGAGACGGTGCCACTTGTCCCGGGTCGCATGCCAGAGCTGGTGGAACAGGCGGTGCTCGGCGCTGATCAGCCAGGCGCGCAGTTCCGGGGTGTAGGTAATGCGCTCGCGGGCCTCGGGGACCATGCGCTTGACCGCGACGAAATGGCTGTCCGGCAGCGGCAGCACCATGGAGCGATCGAGGGGTTGCAGGCGGCCACTGAGGGTGCCGCTGCCGGCATTGCCGAACTCGCCCCAGACTTCGTCGAGGGTAGCGATGCATTCGAAGCCGGGGCCGCCTTGGTTGCTCAGCAGGCGCCAGCGCACCTGGGCGGTGGAGGCACCGACCAGGTCGCCAAGCACGCGGTAGCTGGCGGGGCCGGGTTGTTCGAGGTTCTCGCGGGTGCCAAGCACTCCACGCAGGCCGCGGCCCTTGGCGGCGATGTCGAGGTACATCTGCACGCCTTCGCGGGGCAAGCCAGGCAGGCCATCGTCGGCGCCGGTGAAGCGGATGTCCCAGACGCCACGCAGCTGGTTGCCCAGTTGCTGGCCGGCGATGTCGGCCAGTTCGACGCTGGCCTCGCCGGGGGTGACGACATCGTCCTCGGGGTCATGGGTCAGCTTCTGATGGGCGTAGTACACCGCCGGCACCGCCGCGCCCGTTACCGCCAGACCTGCTATGAAACCGCGCCGCGATATCGTCATTCCCCACCCGTGCCAGCCATGGAAACTGCTTATGTCCAAGCTAGAACGTTGGGTCGGGGAGGAAATTTAGGGTTGGAAAGCGAATAGTCGGGACACTGCAAAACCTTGTGGGAGCTGACTTGCTCCCACAGGGATCACCTGCACCGGACCATCGAGTCAGGCAGTTGCTTTCAACGGCATCTGCAACAACACCCGCAACCCATCCGCCCGGCTCTCGAAGTGCAACGAACAGGCACAGCGCTGCACGATGGCCTGGACAATCGCCAGCCCCAACCCGCTGCCCTCGCTTTGCCCGTTGCGCCAGAAGCGCTGGGTGAGATGCTGCAGGTCATGATCGGCGATCCCCGGTCCATGGTCACGCACCAGGAAGCCGACACGCTCTTCTTCCACCTGCACCTCCAGCTCCACCGGCGCCTCGCCGTTACTATGGCGCAAAGCGTTGTCCAGCAGGTTGCGCAAAGCCGCCACCGCCAATGCACCGGGCATGTCCAGCAGCACCTGGGCGGCCCGTGGCGGAGCCTTGAGGACGATACGCCGATTGTCACCGGTATCCTGGATCGCCTGGCGCGCCACCTGGTCGGCACTGCACTGCACGCCGTCATCGAATGACAGGCTGCCCTCGACCCGCGCCAACAACAGCAACTGTTCCAGGGTCCGGTGCAGGCGATCGGCGCCCTCTTCGGCATGGGCCAGTGCCTGCTCGCGCACCAGGCCGTCGGTCATCCGGGCCACCTGCAGGTGGGTCTTGATCGCGGTCAGCGGGCTGCGCAGTTCGTGGGCGGCATCGCCGGTCAGGCGGCGCTCGCGCTCGATGGTCTGGCCGATACGCAGGAACAGTTGGTTCTGGGTATCCAGCAACGGCTGCAACTCGCTGGGCACCGCCTTGATCTGCAGCGGCTCCACCGAGTCCGGACTGCGCCGGCGCAGTGCCTCACGCATCCAGTTCAACGGTGCCAGGCCCTTGCCGATGCCGATCCACAACAGTGCCAGGCTGCCGAGCAGGGCCACCAGCACCGGCGCCGAGGCCGCCAGAAGAATCGAACGGTTCAACGCCTCACGTTCCAGATGGCGGTCCGCCGTGGTGATGCGGATGTCGTCATGGACGAAGGTAAAGCTGCGCCAGGGCGCACCGTCGATGATCTGGTCATGGAAACCGCCCTTGCCGTCGTCAAGGTGCTGGTCGGCGCTATGGTGGCTGCGGGCGAGGATCTCCCCGCGCAACGAGGTGACCTGGCAGGACATGCCATCCGGCACGCTCAACTGGTCGGCACTCAACCGTGTACCCTCGCCCTGGCTGGTCAGCGGCTGCGGCAATTGGTCGATCAGCCCGGCGACCATCCGCGCCGAGGCCACCAGACGCTGGTCGAGGGAGAACATCATCTGCTGGCGCAGGTCGCGCAGCATCCAGGCTGCGGCCAGGGCCCAGATCAGGACGAAGGCGGTGCCGAGGATCAGGCTCAGGCGCAGGCGCAGGCTCATCGCGCCCCCTCGTTGGGCAACTGCGCTGGGCCAAGACGGTAGCCAAGGCCGCGCACGGTCTCGACGATGCCGTTGCCGAGCTTGCGCCGCAGGTGGTGGATATGCACGTTGAGGGCATTGCTTTCCACTTCGTCGCTGAAGCCGTAGACGCTGTCCTTCAGTTGTTCACTGGACAGCACCCGCCCGGGGTTGTTGAGCAGGGCCTGGAGCAGGGCCTGCTCGCGGCGCGACAGGTCCACCGCCTTGCCGCCGAGGCTGACTTCGCAGTTGCTCGGGTCGAAGCTCAGCGGGCCGTGCTCGATGATATTGACGCAGCGCCCAGCCATGCGTCGCACCAAGGTGTGCAGGCGCGCGGCGAGTTCGCGCAGGTCGAAGGGCTTGAGCAGGTAATCGTCGGCGCCGGCCTGCAGGCCGTCGACGCGGTCGGTGACGGCGTCGCGGGCGGTGAGGATCAGCACCGGCAGGCTGTGGCCCTGCTGGCGCAGGCGCTGCAGCAGCTTGAGGCCGTCTTCGTCGGGCAGGCCGAGGTCGAGCACCATCACGTCGAAATGTGCAGCCTGGAGCAGTGCCCGCGCTGCGCTGGCGTTGGCCACGCGGTCCACGGTCAGGCCCTGGGCGCTAAGCCCGGCAATGATGCCGCTGGCGATCAGGTCGTCGTCTTCACAGAGCAGTACATGCATGGGCGGATTCGGTCATCGGACAGGAAAGCCGGTAGTGGGCCATGACAGGATTAACCCGGGATTATGCGCTTCTGCGAAAGCCGCGTCGCCTGCCGGTCGACGGCTTAACCCTGGGTTAATCCAGGCGGGTCAGCCTTGGTCGCTCATGAAATTGCAAGGCTTCGACATGCGTGCATTGATCCTGGCGTTCCTCTGCCTGTTCAGCTCCCTGAGCCAGGCGCAGCCCTTCGCCAATCCATTCGCCCAGAGCGACTTCCTGCCGGTGGAGAAGGCCTTCGTCTTCACCAGCGAACGCCTCCCCGACGGCCAGACCCGCCTGCACTGGGCGATCAGCGACGGCTACTACCTGTACCAGAAACGCCTGAAGTTCGATGGTTTGACAGCGGAGCAGATCCCGCCATTGCCGCCGGCCCAGGACCATCACGATGAATTCTTCGGCGACCAGCCGGTGTACCGCGGCCAGCTTGAACTGCTGCTCCCCGCCTCCGCCCAGGGCAGCCTGCGCATGGGCTGGCAGGGCTGCGCCGATGCCGGCCTGTGCTATCCGCCGCAGACCTCGCAGGTCGACCTGGGCGGCACCGTCGCCAATACCGCGAACCAGGCCGACGACCAGGCCCTGGCCGGCACCCTGCAGCAACGCCATCTCGGCTGGGGCCTGCTGGTGTTCTTCGGCCTGGGTCTGCTGCTGGCCTTCACCCCTTGCTCGCTGCCGATGCTGCCGATCCTCGCCGGGCTGGTCATGGGTAACAACGCCAGCAGCCGGCGTGGCTGGGCCCTGGCCGGGGTCTACGTGCTGAGCATGGCGCTGGTGTATGCCGCCCTCGGGGTGGTCGCCGCGCTGCTTGGCGCCAACCTCCAGGCCTGGCTGCAACAGCCGTGGCTGCTGGGCAGCCTTGCAGCGCTGTTCGTAGTGCTGGCCCTGCCGATGTTCGGCGTCTTCGAACTGCAACTGCCGATGTTCCTGCGCGACCGCCTGGAGCGCGCCGGGAGCAAGACCCGTGGCGGCAACCTGGCCGGCGCGGCTCTGCTCGGTGCCCTTTCGGGTCTGCTGATGGGCCCGTGCATGACTGCGCCGCTGGCCGGCGCGCTGCTGTATATCGCCCAGAGCGGAAATGCCGTGCACGGTGGCCTGGTGCTGTTCAGCCTCGGCCTGGGCATGGGCCTGCCGTTGTTGCTGCTGGTGACCCTGGGCAACCGCTACCTGCCCCGTCCGGGCACCTGGATGAACCTGGTCAAGGGCTTCTTCGGCTTCGTCTTCCTCGCCATGGCCCTTTACACCCTGCGGGCGGTGCTACCGCCGAGTCTGTGGCTGGCCCTCGCCGGCGCCTGGCTGCTGGCGCTTGCCTGGAGCGCCCGGCCGTCCATTGGTCGCTGGCGTTCCGCGCAACCGGCGCTGCTGATCGGCGGGTTGTGGGGCATGCTGGCGATCATCGGCGCCGCCGGCGGTGGCAGCGATCCGTGGAAACCGTTGGCGCCGTATACCGGAGGTGGAACGGTGGCGTCGGTCGCCGCTGCCCATGATGCCTTCACCACCGTGAGCACCCCGCAAGCCCTGCAGGCCGAGCTGGACGCCGCCCGCGCCCAGGGCCAGTGGGTGTTCCTCGACTACTATGCGGACTGGTGCGTGTCCTGCAAGGTCATGGAAAAGCAGGTGTTCGAACGCGCCGATGTGCTCGCCGCCCTCGGTGGCGTGCGCCTGGTGCGTCTCGATGTCACCGCCGATGCCGCGCCCGCCCGCGAACTGCTCAAGCGCTACCAGGTTCCGGGACCGCCGAGCATGCTGTGGATCGGTCCTGATGGCGAAGAACGCCGCGCCCGTCGCCTGGTCGGCGAGGTGGATGCGCAAACCTTCCTCAAACACTGGAATGCCACCCGGAGCGAAGGCTGATGCTGACGGTGAATATCGGCCCGGTCGCCCTGGCCCTCGACCACCTGCTGCTGCTCCTGGCCCTGGGCCTGGCGACCCTGGTCGGCTGGCGGGTGGCAAAACGTGGCGGCGACAATCCCGAGTCTTCGCTGTTCAACCTGTTCATCCTCGGGCTGATCTGCGCACGCATCGGCTTCGTCATCGCCTACTGGCCGATGTACCGCGACGACCTGCTGCAGATCGTCGATATCCGCGACGGCGGTTTCCTGCCCTGGGTCGGCCTGCTCACCGTGTTGCTCGGCGCGCTGTGGATCGCCTGGCGCAAGCCGGCGCGGCGCCGTCCGCTGGGCTGGGGCCTGGCCAGCGGTGCGCTGTTCTGGCTCCTGACAAGCTGGGCCAGCCACCTCTATGAAGAAGGCACGCAACTGCCGCAAATAACCCTCAAGGATGCACGTGGCCAGGCCGTAGCGCTCGACAACCATCGCGGCAAGCCGCTGGTGATCAACCTGTGGGCCACTTGGTGCCCGCCGTGCCGGCGGGAAATGCCAGTGCTGCAGCAGGCTCAACACGAGTACCCTGGGATCACCTTCCTTTTCGTCAATCAGGGCGAGACGCCGCAGATCGTCACCAACTTCCTCGCCACCACCGGCCTGAACCTGTCCCACGTGCTGTTCGACGCTGGCGGACAACTGGCGGCTCAGGTCGGCTCGATGGCGCTGCCCACCACCCTGTTCTACGACGCCGACGGCCGCCTGGTGGGCAGCCACCTCGGTGAACTGTCCCGTGCCAGCCTGCACCACGCGCTGCAGACCTTCGATGAAGGCCAGCAGCCGCTCACCACTCCAACAAGGAATGCACCATGAGGATCCCTGTTTCTCTGGGCCTGGTCCTGGGCCTGCTCGCCAGTCCGCTGCTCCAGGCCGATGAACTGCCGGCGGCGGTCCGGCAGATCGAAGCCAAGGGCGCGAAGGTCATCGGCAGCTTCGATGCACCCAACGGCCTGAAAGGTTATGCCGCGCAGTTCCAGAACCGTGGCGTGGCCCTGTACCTGACCCCGGACGGCAAGCATGTGCTGGTCGGCAGCCTGTTCGACGAAAAGGGCCAGGACCTCAGCGAGCAACCGCTGGAAAAACTGGTTTACGCGCCGATGGCCAAGGAAGTCTGGGCGAAGATGGAAAAAGCCGCATGGATCGCCGACGGCAAGGCCGATGCGCCGCGCGTCGTGTACCTGTTCAGCGACCCCAATTGCCCCTATTGCAACATGTTCTGGGAGCAGGCGCGGCCGTGGGTCGAGTCGGGCAAGGTGCAGTTGCGGCACATCATGGTCGGCATCATCCGCGCCGACAGCCCGGGCAAGTCCGCTGCCCTGCTCGCGGCCAAGGATCCGCAACAGGCCCTGCTGGAGCATGAGAAGGCCGGCAAGGCGAGCAAGCTCAAGCCGCTGGAAAGCATTCCGGCGCAGGTGCAGGCCAAGCTTGCCGCCAACCAGGCGCTGATGGACGAACTGGGCCTGTCCGCCACCCCGGCGATCTTCTATCTCGATGACCAGCAACGCCTGCAGACCCAGCAGGGCGCGCCGCGTCCCGAGCTGCTCGGACAGATCCTCGGCAAGCGCTGAGCCTTCCTCCCGCCCGGCGCGGATTCAGCCACGCACCGGGTTTCCTTCGGCCGCCGCCCAGGCGGCCTTTTTTTGCCCGCCGTTGGCACGGTTTCGTCATTTGCCTGTGCGATAAGCAAGAAGGCCGGACCTGCTCCCACAGGGTCCGTGTCGTGCTTTGGGTCTAGGTAGAAAACCCTGCCTGGGAGCCACGTCACAGTTCATGGCTTAGATCAAAATCGCAGCACCTCTCATCAACTTTCGCATTTGACAATAATTATCATTAATACTAGTTTGTCGCACGTCGTCGCGAACGGCCCCGTAAGGCAGTTCGCTATCCACTTCGAGAAAAGGTGATTTCCATGGCGGAACAACTATCCACAAGTAAGTGCGATTCACCGTTACTCCAAGCGTTCGTCGACAACCGTGGCATCCTCGTCAAGATCGCGGCCCGTATCACCGGCTGCCGCTCCCGAGCCGAGGACGTGGTGCAGGACGCTTTCTTTCGCCTCAATTCCGCGCCGCAGATCACTTCGTCGTTCAAGGCGCAACTGAGCTATCTGTTCCAGATCGTGCGCAACCTGGCCATCGACCATTACCGCAAGCAGGCAATGGAGCTGAAGTATTCAGGTAGCGAAGAGGAAGGCTTGAACGTGGTGATCCAGGGTGCCTCGCCCGAAGCCGCGCATATCAACTTCGCCACCCTCGAACACATCGCCGAGGCACTGACCGAACTGCCCCCGCGCACCCGGTATGCCTTCGAGATGTACCGCCTGCACGGCGTGCCGCAAAAAGACATTGCCAAGGAACTGGGCGTCTCCCCGACCCTGGTCAACTTCATGATCCGCGATGCCCTGGTGCATTGCCGCAAGGTGTCGAGCGCCCGCGGCGCCGGCCTGCTCCACTGACTCGCCGCCCCTGCGGCCCGCTCAGTGGTTGTGCGGGGCTATGACCTGGATCCGGTAGGGCTGGAAGATCCTCAACAACTCGCCATTGGCCCGCAGTTGGTCGAGCAGCGCGGCGAATTCGTCGCCGCTGATCTTGCCCTGCGGGCGCAATAGCGCGTAGTGATGGTAGACCTGATCGATACGTTCCGAGGCCAGCAACTGCCCGTCGCTCTCTGGATTGCGCACCAGGTAATCGCTCAGGTACGAACGGGTAACCAGGGCGATATCGGCGCGGTCGCGCTGCACCATCAGCAAGTTGCTGTCGTGGGAATAGGTCAGCGTGGCGTTGAAGGTGCTGGCCAGGTAGCGCGGATCGGGATTGAAGCCGGCGAACGCATAGTGGTAGCCACTGAACAGGGCCAGGCGCTTGCCCTTCAGGTCATCGAAGTAATGCTGGTCGCGCCCGGCGGTGCGATGGGCGACGAAAATCTCGGCGTCCTCCAGGCCCATGTCGACGCTGACATGCTCGATGTTCTGCCAGCCCCAGTCGGGATTCTCGAAGATCGCCATGTCCACCCGGCCCTGCTCGAAATCGCGAAAACGCCGCGGGATCGAGGTAGGGACGAGGACAAAATGGAAACGACCTTGCGCCTTGTTCAGCGCTTCAGTCAGTTGCGGCAGCAGGCCGGTGTCGGCGCCCTGCTCGGGACGGACGGTGTAGGGCGGAAAGTGCGCGGCGCCGATGCGGACTTCGACGGCATCGGCCGCAGAGGCCACGCCGGCCCACCAGGTCAGTGCGCAAAGCATTAGCGAAGAAATTACCCGCAGTAGGGGCGCTGGAATCAAGGTGACACTCTCAAGGATTCGGACCCGGATCCAATTAAGCTAGGCGTTTTCCCCAGGTAGTACAACCCGCCGCATGCGCCATTTTCGAGCATTGAGGCAAAATGCCATGGGATATCGCCAATGCCGGTGTTTGGCTACGCTTGAGCCACGTCTTGTCAGGGATACAGTTTATGGGCCATTGGTTGGTGATCGACCTGGAAGCCACCACCGACGACGGTGGTTGGCCGATCACGGATATGGAAATCATCGAAATCGGCGCCAGCCTGGTCAATCGCGAAGGCCGGGAGGTGGATCATTTCCAGCGTTTCGTCAAACCGCGGCGGCGCCCGCAGCTCACGCCGTTCTGCCGCCAGCTGACCCACATCACCCAGGCCAATGTCGATGGCGCGCAGCCGTTCAACGAGGTCTGGGCGCAGTTCGAGCGCTGGCTGGGGCACTACCAGCCGCGCCTGGAAGGCTGGACCAGTTGGGGCGACTACGACCGCAAGCAACTGCTGCAGGATTGGCAAGCCAACGGCCTAGACAGCCTGCTGACGCAACTGCCCCACCTCAACCTCAAGCAGCGCTTCGCCAAGGCCCGCCACCTGCAGCGGCCATTGGGGCTCAATGGAGCATTGCAACTGGCCGGATTGCAGTTCAACGGGCAGCAGCACCGAGCCCTTGAGGACGCCCGCAACACCGCGCGGTTGCTACCGCTGACACTACCGCTCCAGGGCACCTGAAAGCGGATGACGGGACCAGAAGGCTTGGGCATACTGGCCAGCCTTTTTGGTCCCTTTCTTTTCAGGAGTCGCCCATGTTCAAAGTCAACGAGTACTTCGATGGCACGGTCAAATCGATCGCTTTCGGCACCGCTGAAGGCCCGGCCACCGTCGGCGTGATGGCACCGGGCGAATACGAGTTCGGCACTGCCCAGCGCGAGATCATGCACGTGGTCGCGGGCGCCCTGACCGTCAAGCTGCCGGACAGCGACAACTGGGAAACCTTCTCCGCAGGCAGCCAGTTCAATGTACCGGCCAATGCCAAGTTCCAGCTGAAGGTGGCGGTGGATACCGCTTACCTGTGCGAGTACCGCGACTAAGACGGTACACGCCGACCCTGTGGGAGCGGGTTCACCCGCGATGAGGGTAGTGAATCCACCATTGCAATCGCGGGTGAACCCGCTCCCACAGGGCCCTCGGCTCAACCCAGGAATTGTGCAGTCTGCTCCGCCGCCGTCTGCAGATGATCCTCATGCTTGAACCCTGAAGCCTTCAACGGCTTGAGGTCATGGTCCCCCGCCACCAGCCAGCACAGCTTGATCGCCGGCGACAGGTCATACCCCTCCACCGTCTCCCGGCTCCCCAACGCATCCCGCTCGCCCTGGACGATCAAGGTCGGTGTCTTCAACTCCGCCAGATGCGCCACCCGCGGCTTCTCCGGCTTGCCCGCGGCATAGAACGGATATCCCAGGCATACCAGCGCATCCGCCCCCAGCTCATCGGCCAGCAAACTGGCCATCCGCCCGCCCATGGACTTGCCGCCGATTGCCAGCGGCCCAGCGACTAATGGTCGCACCTCACGCCACACCTCGCGCCAGCACTCCAGCAGCAGCGCCTGCGGATTTGGCGGCCTTTTGCCACCAGTGATACGGCGCTCGGCCATGTACGGAAACTCGAAGCGCAACACCCCCAGGCCTTGCCCGGCAAGCCTTTGCGCCATGTCCTCCATGAACCCGCTGTCCATCGGCGCACCAGCACCATGGGCCAGGATCAGGACGCCTTTGAAGCCGCCATCTGCCTGATTCTGCGGGGCATTCCACAGCCACCCCCGCACGTTCGCCCTGTCAGCCAGTTGATCCCCGTCAATACCGGGAAGCGCCCCATTAATCATGCTTGCCTCGCTTTTTAGCCTGCCTATAACCGTGGATGGGAACCCATACATGAACACAACCAGCAGTACCGCCTACAACTACAAGGTGGTCCGCCAATTCGCCATTATGACGGTGGTGTGGGGAATCGTCGGGATGGGGCTCGGCGTTTTCATCGCCGCGCAACTCGTCTGGCCAGCCCTCAACTTCGACCTTCCCTGGACCAGCTTCGGGCGCTTGCGCCCCCTGCACACCAACGCGGTGATCTTCGCCTTCGGTGGCTGTGCGCTGTTTGCCAGTTCTTTCTACTCGGTGCAGCGTACCTGCCAGACCCAACTGTTCGCGCCCGCCCTCGCGGCGTTCGTGTTCTGGGGCTGGCAACTGGTGATCCTGCTGGCCGCCATCACCCTGCCGCTGGGTTATACCAGCTCCAAGGAATACGCCGAGCTGGAATGGCCGATCGACATCCTGATCACCATCGTCTGGGTGGCCTATGCCGTGGTGTTCTTCGGTACGCTGATGAAGCGCACCACCAAGCACATCTACGTGGGCAACTGGTTCTTCGGTGCATTCATCCTCACCGTGGCGATCCTGCACCTCGTCAACAACATGGAACTGCCGGTCAGCCTGACCAAGTCCTACTCGCTGTACAGCGGCGCTACCGACGCCATGGTGCAGTGGTGGTACGGCCACAACGCCGTGGGCTTCTTCCTCACCGCCGGCTTCCTGGGGATGATGTACTACTTCGTGCCCAAGCAGGCTGAACGTCCGGTCTACTCG
The DNA here is from genome assembly GCF_059379395.1 of Pseudomonas sp. Con_6. Classification (NCBI taxonomy): domain Bacteria; kingdom Pseudomonadati; phylum Pseudomonadota; class Gammaproteobacteria; order Pseudomonadales; family Pseudomonadaceae; genus Pseudomonas; species Pseudomonas sp. Con_6. Next base: position 4,966,408 of record NZ_CM182011.1, read on the forward strand.
TACCGCCTGTCCATCGTCCACTTCTGGGCGCTGATCACCCTGTACATCTGGGCCGGTCCCCACCACCTGCACTACACCGCCCTGCCTGACTGGGCCCAGTCCCTGGGCATGATCATGTCCCTGGTGCTGCTGGCCCCGAGCTGGGGCGGCATGATCAACGGCATGATGACCCTCTCGGGCGCCTGGCATAAGCTGCGCAGCGACCCGATCCTGCGCTTCCTCGTGGTCTCCCTGGCGTTCTACGGCATGTCGACCTTCGAAGGCCCGATGATGGCCATCAAGACCGTCAACGCCCTGTCCCACTACACCGACTGGACCATCGGCCACGTACACGCCGGTGCCCTGGGCTGGGTCGCGATGATCTCCATCGGCGCCCTGTACCACATGATTCCGAAAGTCTTCGGCCGTACCCAGATGCACAGCATCGGCCTGATCAACGCGCACTTCTGGCTCGCCACCATCGGCACCGTGCTCTACATCGCCTCGATGTGGGTCAACGGCATCGCCCAGGGCCTGATGTGGCGTGCGGTCAACGCCGACGGCACCCTGACCTACTCGTTCGTGGAAACCCTGGTGGCCAGCCACCCAGGCTTCATCGTGCGCTTCGTCGGCGGTGCGATCTTCCTGACCGGCATGCTGCTGATGGCCTGGAACACCTGGCGCACCGTGCGTGCCCCGGCGCCGGCAACCGCAGACGCAACCGCGCAGCTGGCCTGAGGAGTAGGACATGAAACACGAAGCTATCGAGAAAAACGTCTTCCTGCTGGTGCTGCTGATGGTCTTCGCCGTGAGCATCGGCGGCCTGACCCAGATCGTCCCGCTGTTCTTCCAGGACGTCACCAACAAGCCGGTGGAAGGCATGAAGCCCTACACCGCGCTGCAACTGGAAGGCCGCGACATCTACATCCGCGAAGGCTGCGTCGGCTGCCACTCGCAGATGATCCGTCCGTTCCGCGCCGAGACCGAGCGCTACGGCCACTACTCCGTGGCTGGCGAAAGCGTCTGGGATCACCCGTTCCTGTGGGGCTCCAAGCGTACCGGTCCTGACCTGGCCCGCGTTGGCGGCCGCTACTCCGACGACTGGCACCGTGCGCACCTGTACAACCCGCGCAACGTTGTGCCCGAGTCGAAGATGCCGTCGTACCCATGGCTGGTGGCGCAACAGGTCGATACCAGCCACACCGAAGCCAAGATCAAAGCCATGCGCACCCTCGGCGTGCCTTACACCGACGACGACATCAACGGTGCCGTCGCCTCGATCAAGGGCAAGACCGAAATGGACGCGCTCGTCGCCTACCTGCAGGTGCTCGGCACCGCGATCAAGAACAAGAGGTAAGCGCCATGGACTTCAGCCTGGATATCGGCCAGTTGCGCGGCCTCGGCACGCTGGTGGTGGCGATTGCCTTCATCGGCCTGTCGCTCTGGGTCTTCAACCGTCGCCGTGACCGTGAATTCGCCGAGGCAGCCCTGCTGCCCTTCGCCGACGAGCGCCTGCCTGGCGCTGAGAAAGACAAAGACTTGAGGAGTAAGGGGCAATGACCACCTTCTGGAGTACGTACATCAGCGTACTGACCATCGGCAGCCTGATCGGCCTGACGTGGCTGCTGCTGTCCACCCGCAAGGGCGAGACACCCGGCAGCACCGACCAGACCATGGGTCACGCGTTCGATGGCATCGAAGAATATGACAACCCGCTGCCACGCTGGTGGTTCTGGCTGTTCGTCGGCACCCTGGTGTTCGCCGCCGGCTACCTGGTGCTCTACCCAGGCCTGGGCAACTGGAAAGGCATCCTGCCTGGCTATGAGAATGGCTGGACCGGTGCCAACGAATGGCAAAAGGAAATGGAGCGCGCCGACGCCAAGTACGGCCCGATCTTCGCCAAGTTCGCCGCCATGCCGGTGGAGGAAGTGGCCAAGGATCCGCAGGCGCTGAAGATGGGCGGACGCCTGTTCGCCTCCAACTGCGCGGTGTGTCACGGTTCCGACGCCAAGGGTTCCTACGGCTTCCCCAACCTGACCGACAAGGACTGGCGCTGGGGTGGCGAGGCGGAAACCATCAAGACCACCATCATGCTCGGTCGTCACGGCGTGATGCCGGCGTGGGCCGAAGTCATCGGTGAGCAGGGCGTGGCCGACGTGGCCGCCTTCGTCCTGACCAACCTGGATGGTCGCAGCCTGCCGGAAGGCACCAAGGCCGACCCGGCCAACGGCGAGAAGCTCTTCGCCACCAACTGCGTGGCCTGCCACGGTCCGGAAGGCAAAGGCACTCCAGCCATGGGCGCGCCGAACCTGACTCACCCACAGGCGTTCATCTACGGTTCGAGCTTCGCTCAACTGCAGCAGACCATCCGCTACGGTCGCCAGGGCCAGATGCCTGCCCAGCAGGACATCCAAGGCAACGACAAGGTCCATCTGCTCGCCGCCTACGTCTATAGCCTTTCGCAGCAAGGCGACAAGACTTCTGCACAGTGATACATCAGTCCATCTGAGCATTGACTGAAACCGCTGCATCCGACCCGGATGCAGCGGTTCACTCCCCCTCCTGCGACAGAGTGTCGCACCCCTTCCCCGCCCTGCCTTGCACCCCTTCCGAACGGGACTAAGCTTGTTGCCACATGTGTTTGTTGGCGATGTAGCGCATGCACCCCTGTCTGGTTCTGCCCACCTCGTCTTCCAGCGCAAAGGCCGACGGCTGCCTGCTTTCCCTTATTTTTCGTAGGGCGAAAAGCGCGATTCCGCCGGGTTTTCATACCATCGCGAGCATGCAACCAACAATAAAAATGGTGCACATAAAGAATTGATTATTGTGTACAATTTTCGCGGCAGATGAATCGGACGAGCCGGTACAAAGGCTCTGGCGTGCTGTGGAGCGGGTCCCCTTGCGTTGCAATACCCACACTGCCTGTAGATACTTGCGCCGATTTGCCTACCTACAAAAACACCTAAAAACCGTGGAACCTTAGAATGAGCACAGCAATCAGTCCGACTGCTTATAACTATAAGGTCGTCCGCCAGTTCGCCATCATGACGGTGGTCTGGGGGATCCTTGGCATGGGCCTCGGTGTCTTCATCGCCTCGCAACTGGTCTGGCCGCACCTGAACCTTGACCTGCCGTGGACGAGCTTTGGACGCCTGCGCCCCCTGCACACCAACCTGGTGATCTTCGCCTTCGGTGGTTGTGCGCTGTTCGCCACTTCCTACTATGTCGTGCAGCGAACCTGCCAGACCCGACTGATCTCCGACAGCCTCGCGGCCTTCACCTTCTGGGGTTGGCAAGCGGTCATCGTCGGCGCGCTGATCACCCTGCCGCTGGGTTACACCACCACCAAGGAATACGCCGAGCTGGAATGGCCGATCGCCATTTTGCTGGCCATCGTCTGGGTGACCTACGCGGTTGTATTCTTCGGCACCATCGTCAAGCGCAAGACCAAACACATCTATGTCGGCAACTGGTTCTACGGTGCCTTCATCCTGGTCACCGCGATGCTGCACATCGTCAACCACATGTCGCTGCCAGTGAGCTTCTTCAAGTCCTACTCGGCCTATGCCGGCGCCACCGACGCGATGATCCAGTGGTGGTACGGCCACAACGCCGTGGGCTTCTTCCTGACCACCGGCTTCCTGGGGATGATGTACTACTTCGTACCCAAGCAGGCCGAGCGTCCGATCTACTCGTATCGCCTGTCCATCGTCCACTTCTGGGCGCTGATCACCCTGTACATCTGGGCCGGCCCCCACCACCTGCACTACACCGCCCTGCCGGACTGGGCCCAGTCCCTGGGCATGGTGATGTCGATCATCCTCCTGGCCCCGAGCTGGGGTGGCATGATCAACGGCATGATGACCCTGTCCGGCGCCTGGCATAAGTTGCGTACCGACCCGATCCTGCGCTTCCTCGTGGTATCGCTGGCGTTCTACGGCATGTCGACCTTCGAAGGTCCGATGATGGCGATCAAGACCGTCAACTCGCTGTCCCACTACACCGACTGGACCATCGGCCACGTGCACGCCGGCGCCCTCGGCTGGGTGGCGATGATCTCCATCGGCGCCGTGTACCACATGATTCCGAAACTCTACGGTCGCGCGCAGATGCACAGCGTCGGCCTGATCAACGCGCACTTCTGGCTCGCCACTATCGGCACCGTGCTCTACATCGCCTCGATGTGGGTCAACGGCATCACCCAGGGCCTGATGTGGCGTGCGATCAACGATGACGGCACCCTCACCTACTCCTTCGTCGAAGCCCTGCAAGCCAGCCACCCCGGCTACATCGTCCGCGCCCTGGGCGGTGCGTTCTTTGCCTCGGGCATGCTGCTGATGGCCTGGAACGTTCTGCGCACGGTACGCGCGGCGAACCCGGTCGAAGCCAAGGCCGCCGAACAGATCGTCGTCGTGGGAGCGCACTGATGAAACATGAAGTAGTCGAGAAGAATATCGGCCTGCTGGCCTTCTTCATGGTCATCGCCGTGAGCATTGGCGGCCTGACCCAGATCGTCCCGCTGTTCTTCCAGGACGTCACCAACAAGCCGGTCGAAGGCATGAAGCCGCGCACCGCGCTGGAAGTGGAAGGCCGCGACGTCTATATCCGCGAGGGCTGCGTGGGTTGCCACTCGCAGATGATCCGTCCGTTCCGCGCCGAGACCGAGCGCTACGGGCACTACTCGGTCGCCGGTGAAAGCGTCTGGGACCACCCATTCCTCTGGGGTTCCAAGCGTACCGGTCCGGACCTGGCGCGGGTCGGCGGTCGTTACTCCGACGACTGGCACCGTGCACACCTGTACAACCCGCGCAACGTCGTGCCCGAGTCGAAGATGCCGGCCTACCCATGGCTGGTGGAAAACAAGCTCGATGGCAAGGACACCGCGAAGAAGCTGGAAGTCTTGCGCACCCTCGGCACGCCGTACACCGACGCCGACATCGCCGGTGCCCGCGACGCGGTCAAGGGCAAGACGGAAATGGACGCCCTGGTCGCGTACCTCCAGGGCCTCGGCACCATCATCAAAAGCAAACGGTGACTGCGATGGATATCGGGATGATTCGAGGCCTGGGCACTGTCGTGGTGATGGTGGCCTTCGTCGGCCTGGCGTTGTGGGTGTTCAGTTCTCGACGCAAGTCCGAGTTCGACGAAGCGACCATGCTGCCCTTCGCGGATGATCCCGAGGCCAGCAAGCACGTCGAGCAAGCGCAAGCGAAAGCGTCTAGGAGTAACAACGAATGACTACCTTCTGGAGTCTGTACGTCACCGTTCTGAGTCTGGGCACCATCTTCGCCCTGACCTGGCTGCTGCTGTCCACCCGCAAGGGCCAGCGCAGCGAAACCACCGAGGAAACCGTCGGCCATTCCTTCGACGGCATCGAGGAATACGACAACCCGCTACCGAAGTGGTGGTTCATGCTGTTCGTCGGCACCATCATCTTCGCCCTGGGTTACCTGGCGCTGTATCCGGGCCTGGGCAACTGGAAAGGCATCCTGCCGGGCTACCAGTACCTGGACACCGAGAAGAAGGTCGACTTCGCCAACGGCCAGGCTGGCTGGACCGGCGTCCACGAGTGGGAAAAGGAAATGGCCCGGGCTGATGCCAAGTTCGGCCCGATCTTCGCCAAATTCGCCGCCATGCCGATCGAAGAAGTGGCCAAGGACCCGCAAGCGCTGAAGATGGGTGGCCGCCTGTTCGCCTCCAACTGCTCGGTCTGCCACGGTTCCGACGCCAAGGGTTCCTACGGCTTCCCCAACCTCACCGACAACGACTGGCGCTGGGGCGGCGAGCCGGAAACCATCAAGACCACCATCATGGGCGGTCGCCATGGCGTGATGCCGGCGTGGGCCGAAGTGATCGGCGAGCAGGGCGTGGCAGATGTCGCCGCGTTCGTCCTCACCAATCTGGATGGCCGCACCCTGCCGGAAGGGGCCAAGGCCGATCCGGTAGCCGGGCAGAAGATCTTCGCCGCCAACTGCGTGGCCTGCCACGGTCCGGAAGGCAAAGGCACCCCAGCCATGGGCGCGCCGAACCTGACCCACCCGCAGGCGTTCATCTACGGTTCCAGCTTCGCCCAGTTGCAGCAGACCATCCGTTACGGCCGCCAGGGCCAGATGCCTGCGCAGCAGGAAATCCAAGGCAACGACAAGGTCCACCTGCTGGCGGCCTATGTCTACAGCCTGTCGCACAAGGACGAGAAACCGGCCGAGGCGCAGTAAGGCCCGGCGGTAGAAAAGGCCCCGTCAGTGCAGGCTGGTGGGGCCTTTTTTCTTGGATCGGGATGCAAGACTGTACGCGGACCCTCTGGGAGCGGGTTTACCCGCGATTGCAATAGTGGCTTCACCGACGTCATCGCGGGTGAACCCGCTCCCACAGGGTCCGCGTAAGACCGGCCGGCAATATGCCTTAAAGAACAGCCTCATGACCTGGATCAATTGACAGCGCCAATACACCATTGCCGGCTTTCAACCAACGCGACCCAGTGTCGCACCCGCGTCCGAGAGCCCCTGCACAGGCGTATGATGCGGACAGTTCAGCAACACTTCTGACTGCGGTCGGCATGCACTGGCCGCGGCGTTTTTCCACTGCCGTGGGACTGTAAACGATGAGCAAGCAGATTCCTGTACAAGACATCACCCCGCCTGCCAAGAACAAGAAAGACACGGGCGTCGACCTCTATGCCGCCCGGGAAAAGATCTACACCCGGGCCTTCACCGGGCTGTTCCGCAACCTGCGCATGGCCGGTGGCGCCTTCCTCTTCCTTCTCTATTTCGGCACTGTCTGGCTCAACTGGGGCGGTCACCAGGCGGTCTGGTGGAACCTGCCGGAACGCAAGTTCTATATCTTCGGCGCAACCATCTGGCCGCAGGACTTCATCCTCCTGTCCGGCATCCTCATCGTCGCCGCCTTCGGCCTGTTCTTCATCACCGTCTTCGCCGGCCGCGTCTGGTGCGGCTACACCTGCCCGCAAAGCGTGTGGACCTGGATCTTCATGTGGTGCGAAAAGGTCACCGAGGGCGACCGCAACCAGCGCATGAAACTGGACAAGGCGCCGATGAGCGCCAACAAGTTCGCGCGCAAGGCGGCCAAGCACAGCCTGTGGCTGCTGATCGGCTTCGTCACCGGCCTGACCTTCGTCGGCTACTTCGCGCCGATCCGCGAGCTGATGATCGACTTCTTCACCGGCCAGGCTGACGGCTGGTCGTACTTCTGGGTCGGCTTCTTCACCCTCGCCACCTACGGCAATGCCGGCTGGCTGCGCGAACAGGTGTGTGTGTACATGTGCCCCTACGCGCGCTTCCAGAGCGTGATGTTCGACAAGGACACCCTGATCGTCTCCTACGACCCGCGCCGCGGCGAAACCCGTGGTCCGCGTAAAAAGGATATGGACTACAAGGCCAAGGGCCTTGGCGACTGCATCGACTGCACCATGTGCGTGCAGGTCTGCCCCACCGGCATCGACATCCGCGACGGCCTGCAGATCGAGTGCATCGGCTGCGCCGCCTGCATCGACGCCTGCGACAGCATCATGGACAAGATGAACTACCCGCGCGGCCTGATCAGCTACACCACCGAGCACAACCTCTCCGGGCAGAAGACCCATATGCTGCGCCCGCGGCTGATCGGCTACTTCGTCGTCCTGCTGGTGATGATCGGGCTGCTGGCCAGTGCCTTCTTCATGCGCTCGCTGGTCGGTTTCGATGTCAGCAAGGACCGCGTGCTGTACCGCGAGAACGCCCAGGGCTGGATCGAGAACGTGTACAGCCTCAAGGTCATGAACAAGGACCAGCACGACCACGTCTACGTGCTGGAAGCGAAAGGCCTGCCGAACCTGCGCCTGGACGGCGCCAAGGAAATCCGCGTGTCCGCCGGCGATATCGTCAGCCTGCCAGTGCAGTTGTCGGTGTCCCCTGAGCAGTTGCCGTCGACCACCAACGAAGTCACCTTCATTCTCCGCGATGCCGATAACAGTGGCACCGAAGTCGAAGCCAAGAGCCGGTTCATCGGCCCGCAAATCCGTTAAGAGAGCATGCCCATGCCTGCAACGAACACTGTTCACAGCGTCTGGTACAAGAACCTCTGGCCGTGGATCATCATCGGCATCCTGGCCACTTCGGTGACCCTGAGCCTGACCATGGTCAGCATCGCGGTGAACAACCCGGACAACCTGGTCAACGACAACTACTACGAGGCTGGCAAGGGCATCAACCGCTCGCTGGACCGCGAGCTACTGGCGCAGACCCTGAAGCTCAAGGCCAGCGTGCACCTGGACGAGGTCACCGGCGAGGTGGAACTGCGCCTGACCGGTGACACCCAGCCACAGACCCTGGAGCTGAACCTGATCTCGCCGACCCAGCCGGAGAAGGATCGCAAGGTGGCGCTGACCCTGAGTGGTGAGGGGCGCTATGTCGGGCAGTTGCCGGATCGGGTGGAAGGCCGGCGCTTCGTCGAACTGCTGGGCACCGAGAAAGGACAGACCTGGCGGCTGTTCGAGGAGGAAGAGGTCAAGCATGACGTGACCTTGCTGCTTGGGGATGAAGAACTGAAAGGGGCCGAGCACCTGGACAAGTAATGCCGTGCTGCTAATGGCCTCATCGCTGGCAAGCCAGCTCCCACAGGGTTCGCGGTGTTCACAAATCCTGTGGGAGCTGGCTTGCCAGCGATTGGGGTCACCACCGAAAGACCTGCGATAAGACAGTCATGACCACCCCCACGCCTTGCTACCACTGCGCCCTCCCCGTCCCCGCCGACAGCCGCTTCACCGCTGTCGTGCTCGGCGAGCCACGGCACTTCTGCTGCCCCGGCTGCCAGGCCGTGGCCGAGGCCATCGTCGCCGGCAAGCTGGAGAGCTACTACCAGCACCGCAGCGAAGCCAGCGCCAACCCCGAAGCGCTGCCCAAGCAATTGCAGGACGAACTGGCCCTGTACGACCGCGCCGACGTCCAGCAACCCTTCGTCCGCCACGAAGGCGAACTCGCCGAAACCACCTTGCTGATCGAAGGCATCAGCTGCGCCGCCTGCGGCTGGCTGATCGAGAAACACCTGCGCGCGCTGCCCGGCGTCGTCCAAGCGCGACTGAACCTGTCCAACCACCGCCTGCTGGTGAACTGGGCCGACAGCCATTTGCCGCTGTCCCGGCTGCTCGCCGAACTGCGCCAGATCGGCTACGCCGCCCACCCTTACCAGGCCGACCGCGCCGCCGAGCAACTGGCCAGCGAAAACCGCACCGCCCTGCGCCAACTGGGCGTCGCCGGCCTGCTGTGGTTCCAGGCGATGATGGCGACCATGGCCACCTGGCCCGAATTCAACATCGACCTGAGCGCCGAGATGCACACCATCCTGCGCTGGGTGGCGATGTTCCTCACCACCCCCATCGTCTTCTACAGCTGCGCGCCGTTCTTCAAGGGCGCCGCCCGCGACCTGCGCACCCGTCACCTGACCATGGACGTCTCGGTATCCCTGGCCATCGGCCTGGCCTATGTCGCCGGGATCTGGACCGCCATCACCGGCAGTGGCGAGCTGTATTTCGATGCGGTAGGCATGTTCGCCCTGTTCCTGCTGGCTGGCCGCTACCTGGAACGCCGCGCCCGCGAGCGCACGGCAGCAGCCACCGCGCAACTGGTCAACCTGCTGCCGGCCTCGTGCCTGCGACTGGATGCCACCGGCAACGCCGAACGCATCCTGCTGCGCGAACTGCAGATCGGCGACCGCATCCAGGTCCAGCCCGGTGCCGTGCTGCCGGCGGACGGGCGCATCGTCGAAGGCCAATCGAGCATCGACGAATCGCTGCTCACCGGCGAATACCTGCCCCACCCGCGGCAGAGCGGCGACCAGGTCACCGCCGGTACCCTCAACGTGGAAAGCATGCTGACCGTGGAAGTCCAGGCCCTCGGCCATGACACCCGGCTGTCCGCCATCGTTCGCCTGCTGGAACGGGCCCAATCGGAAAAACCGCGCCTGGCGGAAATCGCCGACCGCGCCTCGCAATGGTTCCTGCTGTTCAGCCTGGTGGCCGCCCTCGGCATCGGCCTGCTCTGGTGGCAGATCGATTCCGGACGGGCCTTCTGGATCGTCCTCGCCATGCTCGTGGCCACCTGCCCCTGCGCCCTGTCCCTGGCTACCCCGACCGCCCTCACCGCCGCCACTGGCACCCTGCACAGCCTCGGCCTGCTGCTGACCCGCGGTCATGTGCTGGAAGGCCTGAACCAGATCGACACGGTGATCTTCGACAAGACCGGCACTCTTACCGAAGGCCGCCTGACCCTGCGCGCCATCCGCCCGCTGGCCGACCTCGACGCCGACCACTGCCTGCGCCTTGCCGCCGCCCTCGAAAACCGCTCCGAACACCCCATCGCCCGCGCCTTTGGCCGCACCGTCGCCGTGGCCGAGGCAGTGCAGAGCACGCCAGGCCTGGGTCTCGAAGGCCAGGTGGAAAACCGCCAACTGCGTATCGGCCAGCCGGCCTTCGTCTGCCAACTGAGCGGCGCCGCCCTGCCCGTCATGCCGGACGAGCCCGGCCAGTGGCTGCTGCTCGGCGATGCCCAGGGCCCACTGGCCTGGTTCGTCCTCGACGACCGCCTGCGCCATGACGCCGCCGACCTGCTCGACGCCTGCCGCGCCCGTGGCTGGCAGACCCTGCTGCTGTCCGGCGACAGTTCGCCGATGGTGGCCAGCGTCGCCGCCGAACTGAAGATCGACCAGGCCATCGGCGGCCTGCGCCCGGACGACAAGCTGCAACACCTGAAAACCCTGCAGGCCGAGGGCCGAAAGGTGCTGATGCTCGGTGATGGGGTCAACGACGTGCCGGTACTAGCTGCCGCCGACATCAGCATCGCCATGGGCTCGGCCACCGACCTGGCCAAGACCAGCGCCGACGCCGTGCTACTGTCCAACCGCCTCGACACTCTGGTGCAGGCCTTCGGCCTGGCCCGTCGCACCCGCCGGATCATCATCGAGAACCTGTGTTGGGCAGCGCTGTACAATGGCCTCATGCTGCCGTTCGCCGCCCTCGGCTGGATCACACCGGTGTGGGCGGCGGTCGGCATGTCGGTCAGTTCGCTGATCGTGGTGCTCAACGCCCTGCGCCTGACCCGGCTGCGCGGCACAGCGCCGGCGCACAGCGCGTCCGCCACCCGGCAACCCGCGACGGCCTGAGGAGACAACATGCCCGCGCTCTACGTGATGATTCCCGCCGCCCTGGTCCTGGTCGGCATCGCCATCTATATCTTCTTCTGGGCGGTGGACAGCGGTCAGTACGAGGACCTCGAAGGTCCGGCCCACAGCATCCTCTTCGACGACCAGGACCCCAAGCACCAGGCCGCCGTGAAAGGCCAGGACAACGTCGAGGACGACCAGAAAGAGCCCCCTGCCCGTGGTTGAACTGCTGCCCCTGCTGGGTTCCGCGCTGATCCTCGGCCTGCTCGGCGGGGGTCACTGTCTGGGCATGTGCGGCGGCCTGATGGGCGCCTTGACCCTGGCGATCCCGCCGGAACAGCGCGGCCGCCGCCTGCGCCTGCTGATCGCCTACAACCTCGGCCGCGTGCTCAGCTACGCCAGCGCCGGCCTGCTACTCGGCCTCGCCGGCTGGGCCCTGGCCGGGAGCCCGCTGGCGACAGGACTGCGTGTAATCGCGGCGTTGCTGCTGATCTGCATGGGCCTGTACCTCGCCGGCTGGTGGAGCGGCCTGACGCGGGTGGAAAGTCTCGGGCGCGGGCTGTGGAAGCATATCCAGCCGGTAGCCACGAGCCTGCTGCCGGTGTCCAGCCTGCCCCGCGCCCTGCTGCTTGGCGCCCTGTGGGGCTGGCTCCCTTGCGGCCTGGTCTACAGCACCCTGCTGTGGGCCTCCAGCCAGGGCAATGCGCTGCACAGCGCCCTGCTGATGCTGGCCTTCGGCCTCGGCACCTGGCCGATCCTGCTGGCCACGGGCCTGGCCGCCGAGCGTGTCACCGCCCTCCTGCGCCGGCGCGGCGTGCGCGTGGCGGGCGGGCTGCTAGTGATCCTGTTCGGCCTGTGGACCCTGCCGGGGCCGCACCAGCACTGGCTGATGGGTCACTGAAGCGCGCTTGATGCAAATCAACACAGATGTACGTGGCGCTCCCTAGACTCCGGACACTGCCGTAATTCCCGGGAATGCCACCATGCACGATGCCCTCCAATGGGACGCCGCCCTGATCCGCCGCTACGATCTGGCCGGTCCGCGCTACACCTCCTATCCGACCGCGGTGCAACTGCACAGCGAGATCGGCTCCTTCGACCTCCTCCACGCCCTGCGTGACAGCCGCCGCGCGGCGCGCCCGCTGTCCCTCTACGTGCACGTGCCGTTCTGCGCCAACATCTGCTACTACTGCGCCTGCAACAAGGTCATCACCAAGGATCGCGCCCGCGCCCAGCCGTACCTGCAGCGCCTGCAACAGGAGATCCAGCAGATCGCCTGCCACCTCGACCCCGGGCAGACGGTCGAGCAACTGCACTTCGGCGGCGGCACCCCGACCTTCCTCAGCCACGTCGAACTGCGCGAGCTGATGGCTCACCTGCGCCAGCACTTCAATCTGCTGGACGACGACTCCGGCGACTACGGCATCGAGATCGACCCGCGCGAAGCCGACTGGTCGACCATGGGCCTGCTCCGCGAGCTGGGCTTCAACCGCGTCAGCCTCGGCGTACAAGACCTCGACCCGGCCGTACAGCGGGCTATCAATCGCCTGCAGAGCCTGGAACAGACCCGCACCATCATCGAAGCGGCGCGCACCCTGCAATTCCGCTCGATCAACCTCGACCTGATCTACGGCCTGCCCAAGCAGACCCCGGAAGGCTTTGCCCGCACCGTCGACGAAGTGATCAAGCTGCAGCCGGACCGCCTCTCGGTGTTCAACTACGCGCACCTGCCGGAGCGCTTCATGCCGCAGCGGCGCATCGACGCCAGCGACCTGCCGGCCCCGGCGGCCAAGCTGGAGATGCTGCACGCCACCATCGAACAGCTGACCCGCGCCGGCTACCGCTACATTGGCATGGACCATTTCGCCCTGCCCGACGACGAGCTGGCCATCGCCCAGGAAGAAGGCACCCTGCAACGCAACTTCCAGGGCTACACCACCCACGGGCATTGCGACCTGATCGGCCTGGGCGTGTCCTCCATCAGCCAGATCGGCGACCTGTACTGCCAGAACAGCAGCGACCTGACCGAATACCAGAACGCCCTCGACGCTGCACAACTGGCCACCAGCCGCGGACTGATCTGCAACCAGGACGACCGCATCCGCCGGGCGGTGATCCAGGACCTGATCTGTCATTTCGAGTTGAGTTTCGAGCGTATCGAAAGCCTGTTCACCATCGATTTTCGCGGCTACTTCAAGGACCTGTGGCCGGCGCTGGAAGGCATGGCCAAAGATGGCCTGATCGAACTGCGCAACAACGGCATCAGCGTGCTGCCGGCCGGCCGCCTGCTGGTGCGTTCGGTGTGCATGGTGTTCGATACCTACCTGGACCTGACCAATCGCCAGCGTTTCTCGCGGGTGATCTAGTGTGGTGTTTTGCAAATACGACCAATAAGTCGCGAGTGATTTTTGCGCTCAGGCAAGACGGCGCGACGAGTCGTAGCCCAGCTACGGCGAGGAGCGACAACGCAGCATGAGTGCAAAAAGCGCCGCGAGTTATGGTCGTTATTTGTGAAACACCACACTAGTCAGGCAGCGAGGAACTTCATCGCCTTGTTCACATCGTCAGGGCTGAGGTCGGCCTGGCTCATGGCCCGGACCAGACCGAAGTTGAGGGTATTGAGGGAGGCGGACAAGGCACTGACCCGCGCTTGGAGCGCTGCGGTCTTCTTCTGCATTTCAACCGGATCGAGGGAGCGATCGCGCATCAACGCCTGGAGCTGGCGGCTGGCCTCGGCCAGTTCCTTTTGCAGTTTGCGAATCATCTTGAGCAACTGACGAACGGACTCCGGCAACCCGCTTTCGTCGATATCGGTATCGGCCTGGTGTTTGCTGGAGACTTCCAAGCCCTTGAGGGACAGCTCGACGCGGATTCCCTCGGTGGACGATGCACTCCGGGCCGAAGCCTCTGCCACGGGGCTTGTGCGGGTATCGGCCGGACTGGCAGGAAGCGTCTGGCGAGTCGTTTTACTGTCGACGGTCAACATGGCCGGGCCTGCCTGGAGAGATGATTCATGTCGTTTTATCGGCTTCGAAGCCGCGAACTTGAGCGAAAGCCGCACCAAGACAGAGCAAGCTGGCCTACAGTAGCCCGGCTGGGTTACCCTTGCGTTCTATGTGTGCTTTCCCACAAGGATCGATGAAATGTCTGAGCCAGTTAAACTGCGCCCTCACAACCAGGCTCATTGCAAGGATTGCAGCCTGGCGCCACTGTGCCTGCCGCTGTCGCTGAACCTGGAAGACATGGACGCACTGGATGAAATCGTCAAACGCGGGCGACCCCTGAAAAAAGGCGAATTTCTGTTTCGGCAGGGCGACAACTTCGGCTCTGTCTACGCAGTACGTTCCGGTGCCCTGAAAACCTTCAGCCTCAGTGACGGTGGAGAGGAGCAGATCACCGGCTTCCACCTGCCCAGCGAACTGGTCGGCCTGTCCGGCATGGACACCGAAACCTACCCGGTGTCGGCCCAGGCCCAGGAAACCACCTCGGTGTGCGAAATTCCCTTCGAGCGCCTGGACGAGTTGTCGGTGCAACTGCCGCAGTTGCGCCGCCAGTTGATGCGAGTGATGAGCCGTGAGATTCGTGACGACCAGCAGATGATGCTGCTGCTGTCGAAGAAAACCGCCGACGAACGCATTGCCACCTTCCTGGTCAACCTGTCGGCGCGCTTCCGTGCCCGTGGCTACTCGGCCAACCAGTTCCGCCTGAGCATGTCGCGCAACGAGATCGGCAACTACCTGGGCCTGGCGGTGGAAACCGTGTCCCGCGTGTTCACCCGCTTCCAGCAGAACGGCCTGATCGAGGCCGAAGGCAAGGAAGTGCGGATCGTCGACCCGATCCAGCTCTGCGCGCTGGCCGGTGGTGCGCTGGAAGCCTGACTTCAGCGTTAAACGGGTATACTGACGGGCGTTTTGCCCACCAGGATACCCGTTCCATGCCCAGCGAAAGCTTTGATCTGAAATCCCTCATCCGCCCGGTCGTGGACTTTCCCAAGCCCGGCGTCATCTTCCGTGACATCACCCCGCTGTTCCAGTCGCCCCGGGGCCTGCGCCATGTCATGGACCAATTCATCGAGCGTTATGTCGAGGCCGAGTTCAGCCATATCGGCGCGATGGATGCCCGTGGCTTCCTGATCGGCTCGATCATCGCCCATGAGCTGAACAAGCCGCTGATCCTGTTCCGCAAGCAGGGCAAGTTGCCGGCGGATGTGATCAGCCAGGGGTATCAGACCGAGTACGGAGAAGCGTTCCTGGAAGTGCATGCGGACAGCCTGTGCGAAGGCGACCAGGTGCTGATCTTCGATGACCTGATCGCTACCGGCGGGACCTTGCTGGCGGCGGTGAACCTGGTGCGGCGCATGGGGGCTGCGGTGTTCGAGGCGGCGGCGATCATCGACCTGCCAGAGCTGGGTGGATCGCAGAAGCTGGTCGAGGCCGGGGTACCGACGTTCTGCCTGACCGAGTTTTCGCTCAGCGAATACTGACAGGAAGCACCGCGAACAGTGTGAGCGGGTTCACCCGCGATTACGATAGTGAATTCACCACCGCAATCGCGGGTGAACCCGCTCCCACAGGGTCCTGCGCACTACAGGGAAATGGGCTTCCGGCCAGCGAACGAGTGCGCCAGAGTCCCGCCATCCACCAGTTCCAGCTCCCCGCCCAGCGGCACCCCATGGGCGATCCGCGATGCCACCAACCCTTTCTCCACCAGCAACTGCGCGATGTAATGCGCCGTCGCCTCGCCTTCCACCGTCGGGTTGGTCGCCAGGATCACCTCGGTAAAGGTCCCCTGCTCCTCGATCCGCGCCATCAGCTGCGGAATGCCAATGGCCTCAGGCCCCAGCCCGTCCAGCGGCGACAGATGCCCCTTGAGCACGAAATAGCGCCCGCGATACCCGGTCTGCTCCACCGCATACACATCCATCGGCCCCTCCACCACGCACAGCAGCGTGTCGTCCCGGCGCGGGTCGGCGCATTGCGGGCACAGCTCCTGCTCGGTCAGGGTGCGGCACTGACGGCAGTGCCCGACCCCTTCCATGGCCTTGGTCAAGGCCTCGGCCAGGCGGGTGCCGCCGCTGCGGTCGCGCTCAAGCAGTTGCAGGGCCATGCGCTGGGCGGTTTTCTGACCCACGCCCGGCAGGGTGCGCAGGGCATCGATCAACTGGCGGATCAGGGGACTGAAACTCATGGTAATGGGCCTGGCAAATCAACGAATGGGGAGAAACGACGATGGGAGCAACGACCTCGCGGCCGCGCTCCCACCGGGATGTAACGGAATGCCGTCTTAGAACGGCATCTTGAAGCCTGGAGGCAGCTGCATGCCGGCAGTCATGCCGCCCATTTTTTCCTGGCTGCTCTGTTCGACCTTGCGCACCGCGTCGTTGACGGCGGCGGCGATCAGGTCTTCCAGCACTTCCTTGTCTTCCTGCATCAGGCTGTCGTCCAGGCTGATGCGCTTGACGTCATGACGACCGGTCATGACCACGCTGACCAGGCCGGCGCCGGATTGACCGGTCACTTCGGCGTTGGCCAGTTCTTCCTGCATCTTGGCCATCTTTTCCTGCATCTGCTGCGCCTGCTTCATCAGGCCGGCCATGCCACCTTTCATCATGAGAATCACCTCGGTAGTTGTTGGACGCACCGCGCACGGAGCGCGGCGCTGGATATACGGTTACTCGCCCTGGGTCACCACGGCGTCGACAGGTTCAATAGTATCGTGGCGCACGCTGGCACCGAACTTCTGGATCATCTGCTGGATGAACGGGTCGTTCTCGATCGACTCCTCGGCCTCGCGCTGGCGGTTGGCCCGCTTGCGCGCCGCGGCCTGGGCCGGGGTTTCCTGCTCGGGGCGGATCAGCTCGATGCTCAGGTTGAGCGTGCGGCCAAGGTGCTGGTTCAGGGCCTCGTTCAGGCGCCGTTGCTGGGTGGCGTTGAACAGGGCGCTGTGGTTCGGGTCCAGGTGCAGCAGCCAGTTGTCGCCCTCGGCAGAGATCAGCGTGCAGTTGGCGGCGATGCTGCCGGTCATGCCGGAAATCGGCAGGTGCGGATACATCTCCAGCCATTGCAGGGCCAGGCCGGTGGCCGGCTGCGCGGCGGGCTCGGGTTCCGGCTCGGCGGCCGGCTCGTCAGAGAGTTCGGCAGCGTGCTCGGTGGCCAGTTCGTCCAGGTAGCTGAAGCCGGCCGGATCGAGGTCGCTCGGGTAGTAGTCGTCGTCCGGTGGTGGCTCGTCGTCGCGGTCCATGCCGGCGGGGCTGTAGGCGTGGTCGTCCAGTGGCGGTTCTTCACGCGGGGCGACCGCCTGCGCGGCCTCAGGGGCCGGAGTGGGTTCAGGCTGTGGTGCGGCGACTGGCGCGGGGGCCGGGTCTTCCCAGGGCAAGTCGATGACTTCCGCGACGGGCTCGGGCTCCGGCGCGGCTTCGACCACAGGCTCGGGTTCTGGCACAGGTTCCGGTTCCGGTTCGGGCTCAGGAACCGGCGCAGGGGCCGCCTCGACGACTGGAGCTGGAGCTGGAGCTGGAGCTGGAGCTGGAGCTGGAGCTGCCGCAGGCTGGGCAACTGGCGCGGCGACCGCAACCGGGGCCACCGGTGCCGGGGAATCAGTCGTGGCCTGGCTGATCCCCACTGGCTTTAGCGTCGTGCCCGGGGCATCGCCGCTGTCGGCCGGACGGAAGGCCAGCATGCGCAGCAGGACCATTTCGAAGCCGCCGCGCGGATCCGGCGCCAGCGGCAGGTCGCGGCGGCCGATCAGGCCCATCTGGTAGTAGAACTGCACATCCTCGGCCGGCAGGGCCTGGGCTAGCGCCAGCACCTTGTCGCGGTCGCCGTGGCCGTTATCCACCGCTTCCGGCAGGGCCTGGGCGATGGCGACGCGGTGCAGCACGTTGAGCATTTCCGAGAGCACGCCGTTCCAGTCCGGGCCCTGCTCGGCCAGATGGCGCACGGCTTCGAGCAGCGCGCGGGCATCGCCGTCCAGCAGGGCCTGGAGCACGCCGTAGACCTGGCCGTGATCGAGGGTGCCAAGCATGGCGCGGACATCGGCGGCGAGCACCTTGCCTTCACCGAAGGCGATGGCCTGGTCGGTAAGGCTCATGGCATCGCGCATCGAACCGTCGGCGGCGCGGCCGAGCAGCCACAGGGCGTCGTCCTCGAAGGGCACGTTCTCCACGCCCAGCACATGGGTCAGGTGCTCGACCACGCGCTCGGGGGTCATGTTCTTCAGGGAGAACTGCAGGCAGCGGGACAGGATGGTCGCCGGCAGTTTCTGCGGGTCGGTGGTGGCGAGGATGAATTTTACGTAGGGCGGCGGCTCTTCCAGGGTCTTCAGCAAGGCGTTGAAGGAGTGGCTGGAAAGCATGTGCACTTCGTCGATCAGGTAGACCTTGAAGCGCCCGCGGCTGGGGGCGTACTGCACGTTGTCGAGCAGTTCGCGGGTGTCCTCGACCTTGGTCCGGCTCGCGGCGTCGATCTCGATCAGGTCGACGAAACGGCCCTCGTCGATCTCCCGGCATACCGAACAGGTGCCGCAGGGGGTCGAGGTGATACCGGTTTCGCAGTTGACGCACTTGGCGATGATCCGCGCGATGGTGGTCTTGCCCACGCCGCGGGTGCCGGTGAACAGATAGGCGTGGTGCAGCCGCTGGTTGTCGAGCGCGTTGATCAGGGCCTTGAGCACATGGGTCTGGCCGACCATTTCGCGGAACGAGCGCGGACGCCATTTACGTGCAAGAACCTGATAACTCATGAAAAACGTCGCAACCTGAACGAGCCGGGAGAAGACCGCTAATGCTAGCGGAGCGGGGGCAAAATTGCATCCTGCCATTCTGGATCGGGCCGTGATTGCCCCTGAAGGCGGCGCGGACCTTGTGGGAGCGGGTTTACCCGCGATTACGGTAGTGGGCCCGCCATCGCCATCGCGGGTGAACCCCCACAGGGTTCGCGGCGCTCAGTCAGAGAAGGTTGGCAGCCAGATACAGCCCGCAACCGAACACCGCGTGGGTCATCAAGCTCCGCAACCGGTTCCGCCAGGGCGTCGGCGTCCGGCTGGCAAAGAGCCCCGCCCCCATGGCCGGCTGCATCACACACCAGGGCGCCAGTACCGTGATCAGGCCAAAGATCAACGCAGGCCCCAGCGTCGGTGCCTGCAACCAGCCCTCCCCGACGATCATCACCAAACTGGCAGCGAACAACAGCCCGACGGCGTAATGCAGCCCCCAACCCCAGGCCAGCTCATGGGCGATCGGTTCAGCCTTGGCGATGGCCGGCTGATAAACCTGCCCGCGAACCACATGTCCAGCCCAGCGCCCGAGCATGGCGTAGTTCAAGGTGGCGATACCCAGCCGCTTGAGCAACAGCGTCCACAGGTCCATGACCAGCGTGGCCCCGACCCCTATAAACAGAATGGAAAGCATGACGAAAACCCTCGGCACATTGACGAAAAACCACTATGCCGAGCACGATAGAAGTTGAAGTCAACTTCAAGTCAAGGATTTGAACATGGACATCGCCGACGTCGCCAAACGCACCGGGGTACCGGCTTCCACGCTGCGTTACTACCAGAAGATCGGTCTGCTCCAGTCACTGGCCGGGGCGGGACAGCGGCGGCAGTTTGCGGCGGATGTCGAGGATCGCCTGGCGCTGATCGCCCTGGGACAGGCGGCGGGGTTTTCCCTGGAGGATGTGGGCGCGATGCTGGTCAATCTGCAGGTGGACCGGCAGAAGCTGCTGGAGCGGGCAGACGAGATCGATGCTCAGGTGAAGCGCTTGCAGGCGATGAGCAAGGGGTTGCGGCATGCGGCGGAGTGTCCGGAGGAGGATCACCTGGCGTGCCCGACGTTTCGACGGTTGATGAAGGTGTCGCTGGCGAAGCGTTAGCTCGAGGGTGTTGCTGATGACCTCATCGCGGGCAACGCCCGCTCCCACAAGATTCAGGGTCGGCCTCCCGCCGCGATTGGACTGTGCCCCAAATATGGGACACCTTTGCCTAATCCATGCGGCACTGATCAGCGGCAGGGATACTCGGACTTGAGCGCGAGCATTGTTATCAGCGCCGCGTCCTTCTTCACCTCGTCAGGATGGTCATCCAGGAACTTCACGACAGCCTGCACTCCCATAGCCTCTTCATAGCTGGCAGGCAGACATACCTTGGCGTGATCGTTCTTCAGCCAGCCTTCGAGGTATTGCAGCGATGCACGAACCCCATGCACGACACCCACGCAGTAGCCCATGGCGGCGGCATCATAGTTTGCCTCTACCGGCTTTCCATTCCAGTAATTCAGGAGCCCCCTGCACGATTTGAAGAACTTCATCCCGCCCTCAACATCCGCGGCGAGTACCGTCCCATTTGCCAGCGCCCCAGCCAGCAGCACCATTCCCATCCATGCCTTCATGATGAAATCCTTTCGAATTAGCCGGGCATGCTACAACGCCACACCGGCTCTGCAAGGTGCTCATGGAAAAAGTCCGAAAGCGCCCTGATCTTCGCCGGCCGCGTCCGCGCCGATGGCGTCACGAAGTACAGCCCTCCCCGCGTCATGCTCCACTCCGGAAGGATCCTCTCCAGACGCCCATCCGCCAGGTACTCGCTGGCGATGAACTCGGGCAATTCCGCGATGGCGAGCCCTTCGAGCAATACCGGAATCATGGCATCGGAGTTGGTGACCCGCAGCGGCCCGTTGGGCACCACGTCCTCTTCAGCCCCGGAGGCATCGGTAAAGCGCCACACCTGGCTCCGGGCGCGGTAGGCATAGCTGAGACACGGCGCATCAACCAGATCCCGAGGATGCTGCGGACGACCGTGCCGCTCCAGGTAGGCCGGCGACGCCACCAGCACCTGCGTGACGGCACACAGACGCCGGGCCACCAGCGAGGAATCCGGCAACGCCGCAATCCGCAGCGCCGCATCGAAACCCTCCGCAACCAGGTCCACTGAGGCATCGGACAGGTGCAGATCGATGGACAGCTCGGGGTACTGGCGAATCAGCTTCGGCAGCAAGGGCGCCACCCACCTCAGCCCGAACGACATCGGCACCGCCAGCCGCACCTGACCACGGGGTTGCACCGACAACTCCATGGCCTCCCCTTCGACCTCCTCGGCCTGGCGATAGATCTCGCTGGCCTTCCCGACCATGCCGTGCCCGAACTCGGTCAACGACAACTGCCGCGACGTGCGATTGAACAGCCGCCCGCCCAGGCGCTCTTCAAGCCGGGCAACCGCCCGTGAAACCGTCGGCACCGACACCCCCATGACCCGCGCTGCCGCCGCGAACGAGCCTTCTTCGGCCACCTTGGCGAACATCGCCAGCCCCTCAAAATCCGGAAGCTTGCTCATTTCATTTCTGCAACGATGAGTTTCAAACGATTCTATTTTGGTTTTTCCTGATCGTCGATAGGCTTCTCTCACCGAAACAAACAACCCCTTGGAGAAGCAATCATGAGCAACAAACTTGAAGGCAAGATCGCAATCGTCACCGGCGGCACCAGCGGCATCGGCCTGGCCACCGCCAAGCTCTTCGCCAGCGAAGGCGCCACCGTCTACGTCACCGGCCGTCGCCAGGCCGAACTGGACGCCGCCGTCGCGCAGATCGGCAACGCCACCGGCGTGCAGGTCGACTCCTCGAAGGTGGAGCAACTGGACGCCCTCTATCAACGAGTGAAGGCTGAACACGGCCGCATCGATGTGCTGTTCGCCAACGCCGGTGGCGGCTCGATGCTGCCGCTGGGCGAGATCACCGAGGCGCACTACCACGACACCTTCGACCGCAACGTAAAGGGCACGCTGTTCACCGTGCAGCAGGCGCTGCCGTTGCTGGCGCCACAGGCTTCGGTGATCCTCACTGGCTCCACCGCCGCCAGTTCCGGCACCCCGGCGTTCAGCGTGTATGCCGCGTCCAAAGCCGCTATCCGCGCCTTCGCCCGCAACTGGATTCTGGATCTGAAGGACCGCAATGTGCGGGTCAACACCATCAGCCCGGGGGCCACCCGTACTCCAGGCCTGGTCGAACTCGCCGGCCCCGATGCCGCGCAACAGCAAGGCCTGCTGGACTACCTGGCTTCGCAGATCCCGCTGGGGCGCGTTGGTGAGCCGGAAGAGATTGCCAAGGCTGCACTGTTCCTGGCGTCCAGCGATGCGAGTTTCGTCAATGGGGCGGAGTTGTTCGTGGATGGTGGTCAGGCGCAGATCTGAGCTGAAGCCGTTGGGGCCGCTTTGCGGCCCCAAAATCACTGACTGACCGGCATTGAATACTTTCATCAAGCAACGAAGTCGGCGAACTCCATGACCTGGGGGACGCCTCCGCGCATAGCGCTGGCCCCCTGATGGCGCATTGCCTTTACCGCGTCTACCTTGATCCTTACCAACGTGCAAAACCCACGACAGGTGTCGCAGCTCGACTGCAGTAGTCGGTCCGTTGGATGGCGTTTCACGAGCATGGATGCATTGGATTGCCTGCTGGTGACTACCGCTCCATGGAAGGTCCGGCCGGCTTGTCCAATACAGGGCCCCAGGACCAAACAGGAAACTTGGCGTTCGAGGCCCCTATGCGCAAGACCTTGCTGCTGATCATCTGCACCCTGACAGGATGCTCAACTCCCCCGCAGTACCTCGCACCAATGAGCGAGAGCGTTTCAACCGCCGTACCGGCCTCACAGAGAGTCAAAAAGGATCCCGATAAGGTACTGGTCCAGAAAGCTCGGGGCTGTCCCGGCGTCGATACGTTTCCTTTCAGCAAGCCGGACGACGCCTACGAGAAGGTGCGGGCACGCTGGGCGCTGCTCAACTGCCTGCACAAAGGACCCGAGCCGCGCAAGCTGGTGGTTCTGCTGGACGGCACCGCCAACGACAAGGAAGACTCCACCAACATCTGGCGTCTATACAACCTGGCCCTGTCCAGCTCCCTCGCGGACAAGAACAGCCCTGACAGCTCCAGGGTGATTCCGTTCTATGACAAAGGCGTCGGGACGGATCCCTATACTCCCGTCAGCGGCGCCATGTTTGGCGCCGGGGTGAACACGAACATTCGCCAGGGCTATCGCTTCCTGGCAGAGACCTATAAGCCGGGTGATCAGATCTATCTGTTCGGCTTCAGCCGGGGTGCGTTCACCGCACGCTCACTCAGTGGTTTCATCGAGTTCGCCGGTCTGGCAGAGCTCGACACGGTCAAACCTGACACGCTGGACAGCACCTTCATGCTGCGCTGGGCCGGCAACTTCCATCGCAAGATCCAGGGCATGTATCGCGTCTACAACAGGACCAATGACGGCAGCGCAACGTTCGAGGAGACACTTCGAACCGACCTCGAGACATATCGGCAAGACAAGGGCATCAGAATCCACGGCGACAAGCCAGGTGAGCCCAGGCCCGTGGTAGAAGTCATAGGCGTCTTCGACACGGTTCCGGCGATCGGCTTCGGACTCGATGAAGATCCTGACGGTCACCGCCTGGAGCTGTACGCCAAGCGGGGGTACCACGCGATGTCACTGGATGAGCAGCGCGACAGTTTCCGCCTGCAGCGATTCGGCGTCCCCCAGTACGACTATCAGCAACTTGAAGAGGTCTGGTTCGCGGGTGCCCACGCGGATGTGGGCGGGGGATACTCCAAGGGATTCGACGCCTCCATGTGTGCGAAAAACCTGGACCCGGAGGCAGCCGACCCCGTAGGTCTCGAAGCGACGCCGCTGCGCTGGATGTTGGAGCAGGTCAAGGATCAGCGCCTGTTCGCAAGCACGGCGTGGCCCCAGGAATGCCTCAATGCCAGGCTGCACGACGAATACTTCGACGCCAGCGTCCTGCTCTCCCACTTCTATCAGAACGCAGGGCTGCTGAGACGCAAACCCGTCAACCACGACAAGGTCCATGGAAGCGTCCTGGCGCGTATGAAATTCTGCGCATTACCCAACCATCACCCCAAACGGGAGCCTTCGCAAAAGTACCACCCCACCAACCTGGGGCACGACCCGGAAAAGACGTTCACCATCGTCAATCGCTACATCGTTTCCGCAGATCCCTGCCCACCATCCACGCAGGATGTCGCGATCTCCCCGGGTCGGTGACGAGGTTTGAGAGCAAACATCCTCGATCGTAGAGTCCAGTTCCAGCGCAAGTCTTGGGCCATTTTCTGATTAGCCACAAGCTTGCGCTGGAACTCGGGACATTCGGATTGAACCTCGTAGGCTCATCGGGAAAAGAGTGTCGCGATGATCAGGCGAGAAAGTCGGCAAACGCCTTGTCCTGCTCCAGCACCACCGGCAACTTCTCGAACAACCCATCCAGATCCACGCCTTCGAACAACGGCCCACCCAACGCATTACGTGCCTCCACTCCCGGCCCGCCGTGCTGCTCCAACGCATCACAAATTTCCATGGCCTGGGCAATGATCCGCGCATATGGCTGCCCATCCGGCGCCTGATGTGGCTGCGCCTGATAGCGAATCGCCGACTGGATGGTCTGCGGCAGGTTCCAGCGCTTGCCCAGTTCCGCGCCGACTTCCGGATAACCGAAGCCTAGCTGCTGGGTTTCGCTGGCGGCGCGATTGGTGGTCCCGCTGGCGCCCTTGATCCGCGCGGCATACTCAGAAAAAAGGGGACAGATTTATTTTTCCAGCCGAAAAATAAATCTGTCCCCTTTTCTTTTAACACGAAGGGGTGATATCAAAAATCAAGCACTCTGCTTTGCATCGGGCTTAGACTCTTTTTGACGAGCCTTGATACTCTTGATCCATATGCCTTTCGTCTTCTTACCGACGAGTGGACCAACAAACTCTTGATCGTCGGAACCACTGAAGGTGAAAGAATAAAACTCACCACGAGCAGCAGCGTAGTCTTTAATTCGACGCGAAATCTCAGCAATATCGATTTCTTTCGGCTTTTGCTTTGATTTTCTGTTCAGCCCCACGAAACGGGCAGTGAGCTTTGCCATATGAACCTCCTACCTCGCTCCTCAGTGTCCACCCTACGCCAATCACCAGCGGCGGTCAAAACAACCTACCTAATCGCCTTCACAAGCAGTTTATCTCTCGGTGGGCTTCCACGGGCCATACGCTTCCGATCATTGAAAATCCGCCCGTACCCCAAGCGTAGGTAATAATCCACGACCAAGGGCAACGGATTCGATACGGAGACGTGGGTAGCGCCCAATGAGGCAGCAAATAATTCAGCATGAAACATCGCGACTCCCAGGAAGACTTTCTTCAGTGGGTGCTCAGGATCCGGTGATGCTTCAACGTACATCACATTGACATTCACACGTGACCGGGAAATCGTGGCAACCATCAAGCCACAAAGCTGATCACCGCAATAGAATGAGGCATCCATACGCTTGGCAGTCCGTCGGATCCGGCGCATCAACTCTCGCCACCCCCACGTGACTTGGCATGCGGGGTGTTGACGCCACAGCTCCGTTGCCAAGATTTCCGCTTCCTCGATCGAACCCAGCGAAATTTCGACCCCGGCACGCTGACTCAAAACTGGTGCGATCAAGGGAAAGGCGATCTCAGCATGCTCGACGTATCGCGCGCGTATTTGTCCGAGCTTCAAATTGACCACCCTGTTCCTATGAAGCGCGAATTCTATCCTGTTGCACCAAGCACCGAACAACACCGAAAATGCAACGCGGTATTAAAATGAAATCGGCCACTGGAATAGAACGATTACAAATCACAGGAAAATGAGCCCTCAGATAAACGGGCGCATAAAGAAGGGGCAAAGCGACGAGATAGAGGCCCTGAAACGACTTTTCAGACCCCAGAAATGGAGGCGGCCCCACCAGCCACACCCCGGCACACAATGTTCCCGCTGTGGCTGCTCCCTTCCGGGCCTGACCAGGTTTACGGGTAATCGTTGCGGGGGGACCGATGGGGCCACCATAACGCGGCTCGTCAGGTGACGAGCCGCGCTATTGTACCGGTCTGCGGCAGAGTTACAACCTTTGAGTGAGAAAAAATCATCATTTCTCAAGGACTTGTCCGAAGCGAGGGACTAGCTGCGCGTCTTTTGGCAATTGATGGCGAAGCTGTCGGAGAGCCTGAGCGCCAGTTGTGTCAGGCTTACCGAAATGAAGGCTGATTGTGAGGGCGGCGAACCACCGCAATCAGGAGGCTGAATTCACCGACGCAATCGCTGGCAAGCCAGCTCCCACAGGGGTCCGCGTCGCCCATGGGAACGCGGACACCGCGAGGGACGTTAGAGGGCGATGCCCTGCTCCGCCAGAAACTCGATGAACGCATCCTCATCCAGCACCTTGACCCCCAACTCATTGGCCTTGGTCAGCTTGGAACCCGCTCCAGGCCCTGCCACCACGCAGTGGGTCTTGCCCGAGACCGAACCCGCCACCTTGGCTCCAAGGCTTTCCAGCTTGTCCTTGGCGATATCGCGACTCATGCGCTCCAGGGTGCCGGTGAGCACCCAGGTCTGGCCGGCCAGGGGCAGGCCTTCGGCAACCTTCTTCTCGCTGGTCCAGTGCATGCCGAATTCCAGCAGTTGCGCTTCGATGGCGCGAGCCAGGTCACGATTGGCTTCGATCAGGAAGAATTCGCGCACCGCTTCGGCCTGCTTGGCCGCCAGGGCCTGGCGCAGGTCGATGCCGTCGGCGGCGAAGATGGCGTCCAGGCTGTCGAGCTTGGCCACCAGCTTTTCCGCGCCGGTCGGGCCGACGGAGGAAATATCCAGCTTGGCGATCAGGCCAGCCAGGGTGGTGCTGCGGGCGAACTCGGCCGCGACCTCGCCTTCGTCCTGCAGGACCATGCCGCAGTCCAGCAGTTGCTGGATGACGCTGCGGTTGTGCTCGTCTTCGAAGAAGTTGTGGATCTCGTGCGCCACTTCCAGGCCGATGTCCGGCAGGTAGGTGAGCACCTGCGGCAGGGCCTTCATCACCCGTTGCAGCGAGCCGAGGGAGCGGGCCAGGACCTTGGCAGTCTCTTCGCCCACGTCAGGGATGCCGAGGGCGTAGATGAAGCGCGCCAGGCCCGGGCGCTTGCTGGCTTCGATGGCGGCCAGGAGCTTGTTGCTGGACACTTCGGCGAAGCCTTCGAGCTCGACCACCTGCTCGAAGGTGAGGCGGTAGAGGTCGGCCGGCGAGGCGATGAGCTTTTCGTCCACCAGTTGTTCGACGCTCTTTTCGCCCAGGCCGTCGATGTCCATGGCGCGGCGGGAGACGTAGTGGATGATCGCCTGCTTGAGCTGCGCCGCACAGGCCAGGCGGCCGACGCAGCGGTACACGGCGCCTTCGCTGACGGTTTCCTTGCCCTTGCTGCGCTTGACCAGCTGGGTGCGCTCGACCTGGGAGCCGCACACCGGGCATTCGGTGGGGATCTGTACCGGGCGCACGGCCTCGGGGTCGCGGCGCTCCAGGACCACTTGCATCACTTGCGGGATGACGTCGCCGGCGCGGCGGATGATCACGGTGTCGCCGATCATCACGCCCAGGCGGGCAACTTCGTCCATGTTGTGCAGGGTAGCGTTGGCCACGGTGACGCCGGCGACCTTGACCGGCTTGAGCCGCGCCACGGGGGTGACGGCGCCGGTGCGGCCGACCTGGAATTCGACGTCGAGGACTTCGGTGAGCTCTTCCATCGCCGGGAACTTGTGGGCGATGGCCCAGCGCGGTTCACGGGCGCGGAAGCCGAGTTCGCGCTGCGAGGCGAGGCTGTTGACCTTGAACACCACGCCGTCGATCTCGTACGGCAGGTCGTTGCGGCGGGCGCCGATGTCCTGGTAGTAGGCCAGGCATTCCTCGATGCCGGCGGCATGCTTGAGCTCGCGGCTGATGGGCATGCCCCAGGCCTTGAGCTGTTCGAGGATGCCGATGTGGGTGTCGCCCACCGGCGCCGAGACCTGGCCGATGCCGTAGCAGCAGAATTCCAGCGGGCGGCTGGCGGTGATCTTCGAGTCGAGCTGGCGCAGGCTGCCGGCGGCGGCGTTGCGCGGGTTGGCGAAGGTCTTGCCGCCGATTTCGGCCTGGGAGGCGTTGAGCTTTTCAAAGCCGGCCTTGCTCATGAAGACTTCGCCGCGCACTTCCAGCACGTCCGGCCAGCCTTCGCCTTGCAGCTTGAGGGGGACGTTGCGGATGGTGCGCACGTTGACGCTGATGTCTTCGCCGGTGGTGCCGTCGCCGCGGGTGGCGCCCTGGACGAGCTGGCCGTTGCGGTAGAGCAGGCTTACGGCGAGGCCGTCGAGCTTGGGCTCGCAGCTGTAGTCGACGGGCGCACCGCCGCCGAAGAGGTCGCCGGCGGGGAGGTCGAGGCCTTCGGTGACGCGGCGGTCGAATTCGCGCAGGTCGTCTTCTTCAAAGGCGTTACCGAGGCTGAGCATGGGGACTTCGTGGCGGACCTGGGTGAAGGCCGCCAGGGCCGCGCCGCCGACGCGGCGGGTGGGCGAGTCCTCGGTGACCAGTTCCGGGTGCTCGGCTTCCAGGGCCTGGAGTTCGCGGAACAGGCGGTCGTACTCGGCGTCCGGCACGCTGGGCTCGTCGAGGACGTAGTAGCGGTAGTTGTGCTGGTCGAGTTCGGCGCGCAGTTCGAGGATTCGGGTTTCGGCGTTCATGGTTCGGGGTCTCTTGCGGTGCGGAAGAGCGGCCGGGTGGAGAGTCAGTTGTGGAGCCAATCCATATGGCGGCGCGGACCTTGTAGGAGCGGATTTATCCGCGATCGGCGGCGAAGCCGTCGTAAAACCTGAGTCCCGGATCTGCCTGACACACCCGGGACTCAGGTTTTATGGCCGCTTTGCGGCCAATCGCGGATGAATCCGCTCCCACGCCTATTGCGGCGTTTCCATATAGCACAAAGGGCCGCTATGCGGCCCCAAGGTTCAACTGACTGGCATCCACCAGCCTACTCTTGCGTGTTTCTATTCTTTTCAGCGCTTCTGGGTCAGGGCACGGCGTTCGAATTCGACGATGCGCTGGCGATAGTGCTCGATGGTCTGGGCGGTCAGCACGCTGCGCTGGTCGTCCTTCAATTCGCCATCCAGCTCATGGGCCAGCTTGCGCGCCGCTGCCACCATCACGTCGAAGGCCTGCTTCGGATGACGCGGGCCCGGCAGGCCGAGGAAGAAGCTCACGGCACGGGTGCTGAAGTGGTCGATGTCGTCCAGGTCGAACACGCCCGGCTTCACGGCGTTGGCCATGGAGAACAGGACTTCGCCATTGCCGGCCATGCTTTCGTGACGGTGGAAGATGTCCATCTCGCCGAAACGCAGGCCGCTTTCCAGGATGTTCTGCAGCAGGGCCGGACCCTTGAAGCCGCCTTCGTCGCGGGAAATCACGCTGATCACCAGCACTTCCTCGACCGGTGGCAATTCTTTGCCCTCGGCAGCGGTGCCGTAGCCGGTAGTGGTGGTGCGCGGTTTTTCCGCCGGGAAATCGTCGTCGGCATCGGCGAACAGGTCAGGCTCGCGCGGTTCGGCGCTGAGGTTCAGGTCGCCCTGCTGTGGCTCGTTGCCACGCTTGCCGCGCTTGTTGTTCTTGCCCGGCTTGGGCTCGCGCGCCGGGGCGCTCATCGACGGCAGGTCGTCCTCGTCGAGTTGCGGCTCCTGGTGCGTATCCAGCACGCGGGACGGGCCGAGCACTTCGGCATTGTTCTCTTCGTCGGGAAGATTGGAGAAACTGCGATCCAGACGGAATTTCAACTTGCCCTTGCCACCGCGCATGCGGCGCCAGCCGTCGAAGAGAATACCGGCTATGACAATGATGCCGATGACGATCAGCCATTCGCGCAGACCGATTTCCATGTAATCCCGTGCCTCTGTAAAAAATGCTGAAAAATAAAAGGGTTAAAACCCTTTAAAACGTGGCGCCAACTCTATGTTCTGACTGACGTTTTACCCACGCACGAAAAATTGACATTAAGCTAGCACGACCAAAGATAACTTTACACCGTCTGTCACCATTGACAGGCCATTTGCTCGAAGATCGTGCGCTTTTTCCTGTTTCAGGCGTCGACCATGGCCATCGCCTCCTCCACATCCACCGCCACCAGCCGCGAGCAGCCTGGCTCGTGCATGGTCACGCCCATCAATTGATCAGCCATTTCCATGGCGATCTTGTTGTGGGTGATATAGATGAACTGAACCGTTTGACTCATCTCTTTCACCAGTCGCGCATATCGGCCGACGTTGGCGTCGTCCAGTGGCGCATCGACTTCGTCGAGCATACAGAACGGCGCGGGATTCAATTTGAAGATGGCAAATACCAAAGCCAGGGCCGTCAGCGCTTTTTCACCGCCGGAGAGCAAATGAATGGTGCTGTTCTTCTTGCCCGGCGGGCGCGCCATGATCGTCACCCCTGTATCGAGTAGATCTTCGCCCGTCAGTTCCAAGTACGCGCTGCCACCACCGAAAACTTTCGGGAAAAGTGCCTGTAATCCGGCATTTATCTGATCGAAGGTATCTTTGAAGCGGTTGCGGGTTTCTTTGTCGATCTTGCGGATGACGTTTTCCAGAGTGTCCAGGGCTTCCACCAGGTCGGCGTCCTGGGCGTCGAGGTAGCGCTTGCGCTCGGACTGCTGCTGGTATTCCTCGATCGCTGCCAGGTTGATCGCGCCGAGGCGCTGGATGCGGGCGTCGATGCGTTCCAGCTCGGCTTCGGCTTCTTGCTCGCTGGCACCCTCGGCCAGGGTGGCGAGCACGCCGTCGAGGTCGTAGCCGTCGGCGTGCAGCTGTTCGTGCAGGGTCTTGCGGCGCACGCTGAGGCCCTGCCATTCCAGGCGATGGCTTTCCAGCTGGCCGCGCAGCAGTTGCGATTGTTGCTCGGCCTGGGTGCGGCGCTTTTCGGCGTCGCGCAGTTCGCGGTCGGCGTCTTCCATGTGCAGGCGGGCCTGGCGCATTTCCTCGTCGACGCTCATGCGCTTTTCCAGCAGCTCTTCGAGCTTGAGGCGCAGCTCTTCCAGCGGGGCCTCGCCTTCCTCCAGGTTCAGCGTCAGTTGCTCGCGTTTCTCGGTCAGGCGTTCGGATTGCAGTTCCAGGCGCTCAAGGGCCTGTCGGGTGGAGTCGTGCTGGGCACGCAGCGATCCGAGGCGCACGGCGAGCTGATGGGCATGATCCTTGTGCTGGCGGGCTTCCTGGCGCACGCGGTCGAGGTGTTCGCGCAGGCCGTCGCGCTGGGCCAGGAGCAGTTCGCGCTGCTCGGTGTCCTGGGCCATCAGGTCCAGGGACTCTTGCAGGATCAGGCGCGACTCGCCCAGTTGCTCCTGCTCGACGGCACGCTGCTCGGCGGCTTCGGCCAGTTCGTCTTCGAGACGCTGGCGGCGCAGGTTGAGCTGTTCGGCGCGGGCCTTGCCAGCGGACAGCCTGGCCTTGAGTTCGCCTTGCTGGCGGGCTTCGTCCTGGGCGCGGCGGCGCAGTTGCTCGCGGCCGTCTTCCAGTTGGCGCTGCTGTTCGCGCAGGTCGCCCAGTTGCTCGTCCAGTTGGGCAAGACGGGCTTGCTGTTCTTCCTGCTCCAGGCCCAGGCGTTCCAGCTCCTGACCACGGGCCAGCACACCGCCCTGGGCATCGCTGGCGCGGCTGACGCGGAGGAAGTGCCGACCGACCCAGTAGCCGTCGCGGCTGACGAGACTTTCGCCATCGCCCAGTTGAGCGCGCTGGGCCAGGGCCTGGTCGAGGGTTTCCACTGGCCGTACGCGACCGAGCCAGGGCGCCAGGTCCACCGCGCCTTCAACCTTCTCCAGCAGGCTGCCGGGCAGGCGCGGCGCACCGGCGGCGACATCCAGCAGGCGCAGTTCGCCCTGGTCGAAGCCGTCGAAGCTCAGGCCGTTGAAGCCATCCACCAGCACGGCCTGCAGATCGGCGCCGAGCACGGTTTCCACCGCCAGTTCCCAACCCGACTCGACCCGCAAGCCTTCGGCCAGACGCGGACGCTGTTCCAGGCCCTGCCCGCGCAGCCACTCGGCAGCGCCGCTACCGGGTTCCAGCGCAGCCTGTTGCAGGGCTTCCAGCGAGGCCAGGCGGCCGCCCAGACGTTGCAATTCGCCTTGGGCCTGCTGCTGGGCCTGGGTCGCCTGTTGCAGTTGCTCACGCAGCGCGTCGAGACGCTCCGCGGCGTGTTGTTCTTCCAGTTGCAGGTCTTCCAGCACCAGTTCGCTGCTGGCCACCTGTTCGGCGAGTTCGAGGATCGCCGCGTCTTCCGGGTCGGCGCTGAGCTGGTCGCGTTCCTCGCCGAGCTTGCGCTGGCGTTCGGACAGGCGTTCCAGGCTGTGTTCCAACTGCTGGATCCGCGACTGCTGCACCTCGGCCTGACGCCGAGGCTCGGCGGAGCGCGAGTTGAAGCTGTCCCATTGCTCCTGCCAGCCGTGCATGGTGGTCTCGGCTTCTTCCAGGGTCGCCGCGGCTTCCTCGGAGGACGCCAGGGTCATTTCCTGTTCCGGCTCGAGCATTTCCAGCTCTTCGGAGAGGGTCGCCAGCAAGGTGCGGTCGTGGCCCAGGTGGGATTCGGTTTCCTGGCGCGAGCGCTCGGCTTCCTTGAGGTCGTCCTGCAACTGGCGCAGGCGCTGCTGGCCGTGCTGGATGCTCTGTTCGATGCGGGCGATATCGCCGCCCACCGAGTAGAAGCGGCCCTGCACCTGGTTGAAGCGCTCGGACAGCTCGTGGTGGCCGTCGCGCAGGCGCTCGATGCTGGCGTCGGCGTTGCGCTGGTCGGCGACCAGGGCTTCGAAGGACACTTCCTGGTCGCCGATCACGCTTTCGCGCTGGCGCACCTGCTCATCCAGGGCGCGCCAGCGCAGGGCCGACAGTTGCGCCTTGAGCTGGCGCTCCTCGGCCTTGTATTCGGTGTATTTCTCCGCTGCCTGGGCCTGACGGTGGAGGCGTTCGAGCTGGCGCTCCAGCTCCTCACGCAAGTCGGTCAGGCGCTCGAGGTTTTCCTGGGTGCGGCGGATGCGGTTCTCGGTCTCGCGGCGGCGCTCCTTGTACTTGGAGATGCCGGCGGCTTCCTCGATGAAGTTCCGTAGTTCTTCGGGCTTGGCCTCGATCAGCTTGGAGATCATGCCCTGCTCAATGATCGAGTAGCTGCGCGGCCCCAGGCCGGTGCCGAGGAAGATATCGGTGATATCGCGGCGGCGGCACTTGGTGCCGTTGAGGTAGTAGGTGTTCTGCGCGTCGCGGGTGACCTTGCGCCGGATCGAGATCTCCGCGTAGGCGGCGTATTCGCCCACCAGGGTGTTGTCGCTGTTGTCGAACACCAGCTCGATGCTCGCCTGGCTCACCGGCTTGCGGCTGGTGGAGCCGTTGAAGATGACGTCGGTCATCGACTCGCCGCGCAGGTTCTTCGCCGAGCTTTCGCCCATCACCCAGCGCACCGCGTCGATGATGTTGGACTTGCCGCAGCCATTGGGCCCGACCACGGCGGCCATGTTGCTGGGGAAGTTGACGGTGGTCGGGTCGACGAACGACTTGAAGCCCGCCAGGCGGATGCACTTGAGGCGCATGGTCAGTCAGTCACCAGCGCGGCCAGCACCAGTTCGCAGCTGCGCGCGCAGTACTCGCCGAGCACCTCGCGGATCTGCACCAGGTCGCGGGCAATCACCGCCTGCAGCAGGCGGGCGAAGAGTTGCAGGAAGTCTTCCATCTGCGTCTTGCGCCGGTCGAGGGCCAGGTAGTGGGCACGGCTCATCGCCGGCTGCAGGTTTTCCACGGTCTCCTGCAGGTAAGGGTTGTTGGCGAACGGATAGGCGGCACGCATCACCGCGAAGCTTTCTTCGACGAAGGCCTTGATGTCCTTGCGTTCGCAGGCGGCCTGCAGGCGTTGCTGGATGGCGAGGAACGGGGCGAGGTCGGCCGGGGTCTTGTGCCCGGTGGCCACCGAGTTGCCCAGCAGGATGTACAGCTCGCCCATCAGCGCACAGAGGCTGCGCAGGTTGTGTTCGTTGAGCTCGGTCACATGGGCGCCACGGCGCGGCAGGATGGTCACCAGGTGACGGCGTTCGAGGATCAGCAGGGCCTCGCGCACCGAGCCACGACTGACATTCAGTGCCTGGGTGACCTTCTGTTCCTGGATACGCTCGGCAGGCTTGAGGACCCCACCGATGATCTGCTCGGCCAGGTGATGGGCAATTTGCTCGGAGAGGCTGTCCGGCGCCTTGAACGTCATGGTTTTCCTTCGAAATCGGTTAACGGCTAAAAACGCGGAAGTGTACCGCAAATGCCCTGCTGCCAGCATGAAGGCCGTCAACTGCGCGAAGCTTCCCTCCTAGGCTAGTAGAAGTAACGGCATGTTGCTTGCAGATGCTTAGGGCGTACCTACGCGATCCCAGGGCGCAGCCAGCCCACCATCTCCTACACTGAAATGCATGAAACCAAGGCATCGGACGACAGCGTGCGGAAAATTTCCTGACCCTTAGGTCAGAAAATCATTGACCGGAAAGTCAAGGCTGAATACATTCCGCCTCAGTCCGCTCAACAACAATAAATTCGCTTGTGAGGCCCTTCCGTGATCCAGTTTCTCTTGAACCAGGAATTGCGCAGTGAGCATGCCCTGGACCCCAACATGACGGTGCTCGAGTATCTGCGCGAGCATCTGGGAAAAACCGGTACCAAGGAGGGCTGCGCCAGTGGTGACTGTGGCGCCTGCTCCGTGGTGGTCGCCGAACTGACCCAGGAAGACGGCAAGGACAGCCTGCGCTACCGCAGCCTGAACTCCTGCCTGACCTTCGTTTCCTCCCTGCACGGCAAGCAACTGATCAGCGTCGAAGGCCTGAAGCATCAGGGCAAGCTGCACAGCGTCCAGCAGGCGCTGGCCGACTGCCATGGCTCGCAGTGCGGCTTTTGTACCCCAGGCTTCGTCATGTCGCTGTTCGCCCTGCAAAAGAACAGCGATGCACCGGATCTGCACAAGGCCCAGGAAGCCCTGGCCGGCAACCTGTGCCGTTGCACCGGCTACCGGCCGATCCTCGCCGCCGCCGACCAGGCCTGTTGCCAGGCCCAGCCCGACCAGTTCGACGCTGCCCAGTGGCAGACCATCGAACGCCTCAAGGCCATCGCGCCGAAGGACATCGGTGAACTCAACAGCGGCGACAAGCGCTGCCTGGTGCCGCTGACCGTGGCCGACCTGGCCGACCTCTACGGCTCGCACCCGGAAGCCCGTCTGCTCGCCGGCGGCACCGACCTGGCCCTGGAAGTGACCCAGTTCCACCGCACCCTGCCGGTGATGATCTACGTGGGCAACGTTGCCGAGCTCAAACGCATCGAGCACTTCGACGACCGCATCGAGATCGGCGCCGCCACCCCGCTCACCGACTGCTACGACGCCCTCAGCGCCGAGTACCCGGACTTCGGCGAACTGCTGCACCGCTTCGCCTCGCTGCAGATCCGCAACCAGGGCACCTTGGGTGGCAACATCGGCAACGCCTCGCCCATCGGCGACTCGCCGCCCCTGCTGATCGCCCTCGGCGCGCAGATCGTCCTGCGCAAGGGCAACGACACCCGCACCCTGAAGCTGGAAGACTATTTCATCGACTATCGCGTCACCGCGCGCCAGGAGAGCGAGTTCATCGAGCGCATCATCGTGCCGAAGGCCCGCGAACACTGGGCGTTCCGCGCCTACAAGGTGTCCAAGCGCCTGGACGACGATATTTCGGCGGTGTGCGCGGCGTTCAACCTGCGTATCGAGAACGGTGTGATCGAACAGGCCCGCGTCGCCTTCGGCGGCATGGCGGCGATCCCCAAGCGCGCCCATGCCTGCGAAGCCGCGCTGCTCGACAAGCCGTTCAACCAGGCCACCCTGGAAAAGGCCTGCCAGGCCCTGGCCCAGGACTTCACCCCGCTCTCGGACTTCCGCGCCAGCAAGGAGTACCGCCTGCTGGGCGCGCAGAACCTGCTGCGCAAGTACTTCGTCGAACTGCAAACACCGCACATCGAGACCCGGGTGACCGCTTATGTCTAACCATCATCACGTCGTCAAGAGCCAGGCGGAACTGGCCGAACTGTTCAGCCAGGACCTGACCACCGGGGTCGGTCGCAGCGTCAAGCACGACAGCGCCGACAAGCAGGTGTCCGGTGAAGCGGTGTACATCGACGACCGCCTGGAATTCCCCAACCAGCTGCACGTCTACGCCCGCACCGCCGACCGCGCCCATGCGCGCATCCTCAAGGTCGACACCAGCCCGTGCTACGCCTTCGAGGGCGTGCGCATCGCCATCACCCACGAGGACATTCCCGGCCTCAAGGACATCGGCCCGGTGGTGGCCGGCGACCCGCTGCTGGCCATCGACAAGGTGGAGTTCTTCGGCCAGCCGGTGATCGCCGTGGCCGCCCGCGACCTGGACACCGCGCGCCGTGCGGCGATGGCGGCGATCATCGAGTACGAGGACCTGGAGCCGGTGCTCGACGTGGTCGAGGCCTTGCGCAAGAAGCATTTCGTGCTGGACAGCCACACCCATCAGCGCGGCGACTCGGCCAGCGCCCTGGCCAGCGCCCCGCATCGCCTGCAGGGCACCCTGCATATCGGCGGCCAGGAACACTTCTACCTGGAGACCCAGGTGTCTTCGGTGATGCCCACCGAAGACGGCGGCATGATCGTGTATTGCTCGACGCAGAACCCCACCGAAGTGCAGAAGCTGGTGGCCGAAGTGCTCGACGTGCCGATGAACAAGATCGTCCTCGACATGCGTCGCATGGGCGGCGGTTTCGGTGGCAAGGAAACCCAGGCGGCCAGCCCGGCCTGCCTGTGCGCGGTGATCGCACGCCTCACCGGGCAACCGACCAAGATGCGCCTGCCGCGGGTCGAAGACATGACCATGACCGGCAAGCGCCACCCCTTCTATGTGGAGTACGACGTCGGCTTCGACGACAGCGGTCGCCTGCACGGCATCAACTTCGACCTGGCCGGCAACTGCGGTTATTCGCCGGACCTGTCGGGCTCCATCGTCGACCGCGCCATGTTCCACTCGGACAACGCCTACTACCTGGGCGATGCCACGGTGCACGGCCACCGCTGCAAGACCAACACCGCGTCGAACACCGCCTATCGCGGCTTCGGCGGCCCGCAGGGCATGGTCGCCATCGAGGAAGTGATGGACCGCATCGCCCGCCACCTGGCCCTCGATCCGCTGGCGGTGCGCAAGGCCAACTACTACGGCAAGACCGACCGCAACGTCACCCACTACTACCAGACCGTCGAGCACAACATGCTCGAAGAGATGACCGCCGACCTGGAAGCCAGCGCCGACTACGCCGAGCGCCGCGAGTCGATCCGCCGCTTCAACGCCAACAGCCCGATCCTCAAGAAAGGCCTGGCGCTGACCCCGGTGAAGTTCGGCATCTCGTTCACTGCCACCTTCCTCAACCAGGCCGGTGCGCTGATCCATATCTACACCGACGGCAGCATCCACCTGAACCACGGCGGCACCGAGATGGGCCAGGGCCTGAACACCAAGGTGGCGCAGGTGGTGGCGCAGGTGTTCCAGGTGGACATCGAACGTATCCAGATCACCGCCACCAACACCGACAAGGTGCCCAACACCTCGCCGACCGCAGCGTCCAGCGGCGCCGACCTGAACGGCAAGGCGGCGCAGAATGCGGCCGAGATCATCAAGAAGCGCCTGGTGGAGTTCGCGGCGCGGCAGTACAAGGTCACCGAGGAAGACGTCGAATTCCGCAACAACCATGTGCGGGTGCGCGATGAGATCATCACCTTCGAATCGCTGATCCAGCAGGCGTATTTCGCCCAGGTGTCGCTGTCGAGCACCGGGTTCTACCGCACGCCGAAGATCTTCTACGACCGCAACCAGGCCCGGGGCCGGCCGTTCTACTACTTCGCCTTCGGCGCGGCGTGCTGCGAGGTGATCGTCGATACGCTGACCGGCGAGTACAAGATGCTGCGCACCGACATCCTGCATGACGTCGGTGCGTCGCTGAACCCGGCCATCGACATCGGCCAGGTCGAGGGCGGCTTCGTCCAGGGCATGGGCTGGCTGACCACCGAGGAACTGGTGTGGAACGCCAAGGGCAAGCTGATGACCAACGGCCCGGCCAGCTACAAGATCCCGGCGGTGGCGGACATGCCCATCGACTTGCGGGTGAAGCTGGTGGAGAACCGCAAGAACCCGGAAGACACGGTGTTCCATTCCAAGGCCGTGGGTGAGCCGCCGTTCATGCTGGGGATCGCCGCGTGGTGTGCGATCAAGGATGCGGTGGCGAGCCTGGCCGACTATCGCGAGCAGCCGAACATCGACGCCCCGGCGACGCCGGAGCGGGTGTTGTGGGGTTGCGAGCAGATGAGGAAGAAGGTGGCGCAGCAGCAGGCCTCGGTCGAGGTCGAGGCTGTGACTGAATAAAGGACTCACTGAGTTAGCAGGGACCTTGTGGGAGCGGGTTCACCCGCGATGACGTCGGTGAATCCACCACCGCAATCGCGGGTGAACCCGCTCCCACAGGGGTCCGCGTCAACTTCACTGCATCGAGGTCTTAATCATGCACCAATGGATCAACGCCCTCGCCGACCTGCAAGCCCAGGGCGAGCCCTGCATCCTGGTGACCATCATCGAGGAGCGGGGCTCGACCCCGCGCAACGCCGGCTCGAAGATGGTGGTCAGCGCCACCCGCCTGTTCGACACCATCGGCGGCGGCCACCTGGAATTCAAGGCCATGCACATCGCCCGGCAGATGCTCGCCGAAGGCCGCGAATCGCCGCACCTCGAACGCTTCAGCCTCGGCGCCAGCCTCGGCCAGTGCTGCGGCGGCGCCACCGTGCTGCTGTTCGAACCCATGGGCGCGGTGCAGGCGCAGATCGCGGTGTTCGGCGCAGGCCATGTCGGCCGCGCTCTGGTACCCTTGCTCGCCGCCCTGCCCTGCCGGGTGCGCTGGATCGATTCGCGCGAGCAGGAATTCCCCGAGACCGTCCCCGCCGGCGTCAGCAAGATCGTCTGCGAAGAGCCGGTCGACGAGGTCGACGAACTGCCCCGCGGCAGCTACTGCATCGTCATGACCCACAACCACCAGCTCGACCTCGAACTCACCGCCGCCATCCTCAAGCGCAACGACTTCACCTGGTTCGGCCTGATCGGCTCGAAGACCAAGCGCGCCAAGTTCGAACACCGCCTGCGCGACCGCGGCTTCGACGCCGAACGCCTGCAGCGCATGCGTTGCCCCATGGGCCTGGCCGAGGTCAAGGGCAAGCTGCCGATCGAGATCGCCGTGTCCATCGCCGCCGAGATCATCGCCACCTACAACGCCAGCTTCGGCCAGCACAATCCGGCCGTGAACGCTGAACCCATCGCCCAACTGCTGCCGCCCTCCCGGCGCAGCCAAGCCATCTGACGAGACCGTTATGAGCGCAACCCGCAAAGCCTACCGATCCGCCCTCCTGCACAGCATCGCCGACCCCGCCGACGTGGGCGTGGAAAACTCCTTCGAGTATTTCGAGGACGGCCTGCTGGTGGTCGACCAGGGCAAGATCACTGCAGTCGGCCACGCCGCCGAGCTGCTGCCGACCCTGCCCGCCGATATCGAAGTGGTGCAGTACCAGGACGCCCTGATCACCCCGGGCTTCATCGACACCCATATCCACTTCCCCCAGACCGGCATGATCGGCTCCTACGGCGAGCAGTTGCTGGACTGGCTGAACACCTACACCTTCCCCTGCGAGAAGCAGTTCGCCGACAAGGCCCATGCCGACAAGGTGGCGAAGATCTTCGTCGAGGAACTGCTGCGCAACGGCACCACCACCGCGCTGGTGTTCGGCAGCGTGCACCCGGAGTCGGTGAATGCCTTCTTCGAGGAGGCCGAGCGCCTGGACCTGCGGATGATCGCCGGCAAGGTGATGATGGACCGCAACGCCCCGGACTACCTGACCGACACCGCCGAGTCCGGCTATGCCGAAAGCAAGGCGCTGATCGAACGCTGGCACGGCAAGGGCCGCCTGCACTACGCGGTGACCCCGCGCTTCGCCCCCACCAGCACCCCGCAACAGCTGCAACTGGCCGGGCAACTGCTGGGCGAGCATGAAGGCCTGTACATGCACACCCACCTGAGCGAGAACCTCAAGGAAATCGAGTGGGTGAAATCGCTGTTCCCCGAGCAGAACGGCTACCTCGACGTGTACGACCACTTCAAGCTGCTGGGCGAGCGCTCGGTGTTCGCCCATGGCGTGCACCTGTGCGATGCCGAGTGCCAGCGACTGGCCGAGACCGGTTCGGCCGTGGCGTTCTGCCCGACTTCCAACCTGTTCCTTGGCAGCGGCCTGTTCAACCTGCCCCAGGCCGAGCAGTTCAAGGTCAAGGTAGGCCTGGGCACCGACGTCGGCGCCGGTACCAGCTTCTCGCTGCTCAACACCCTGAACGAGGCATACAAGGTCATGCAGTTGCAGGGCGCGCGCCTGCATCCGTTCAAGTCGCTGTACCTGGCCACCCTGGGCGGCGCCCGCGCGCTGAGCCTGGACGACCGCATCGGCAGCCTCAAGGCCGGCAACGACGCCGACTTCGTGGTTCTCGACTACAAGGCCACGCCGCTGCTGGACTACCGCCTGCAGCAGTCCAACAGCATCGAGGAGACGCTGTTCGTGCTGACCACCCTGGGTGACGACCGCACCGTTCGCGAGACCTTCGCGGCCGGCAACCGGGTGCACCAGCGCTAGGTTTTAGCGCCGCCGAACAGTCCGCGATAGACCGCGCCGCCGATGACTGCCCCAATCAGCGGCGCCACCCAGAACAGCCACAGCTGATGCAGCGCCCAGCCGCCCACCCACAGGGCCGGCCCGGTGCTGCGCGCCGGGTTGACCGAGGTGTTGGTCACCGGGATGGAGATCAGGTGGATCAGGGTCAGCGCCAGGCCGATGGCGATCGGCGCGAACCCTGCCGGCGCCCGCGCATCGGTGGCACCCATGATGATCAGGATGAACATCGCGGTCATCACCACCTCACTGGCGAACCCTGCCGCCATCGAATAGCCCTGCGGCGAATGCTCGCCGTAGCCATTCGAGGCCAGCCCCGACGACAGCTCGAAACCGGCCTTGCCGCTGGCGATGAAATAGATCACTCCGGCAGCGACGATCGCCCCGACCACCTGGGCGACGATGTAGGGCAGCAGTTCCCGTGCCGGGAAGCGCCCACCCACCACCAGCCCCAGCGATACCGCGGGATTGAGATGACATCCAGAGATATGACCGATGGCGAACGCCATGGTCAGGACGGTCAGGCCGAAGGCGATGGACACACCCACCAGGCCGATACCGACCAGATTGGTACCGGTGGGAAACGACGCCGCCAGTACCGCACTGCCACAACCACCCAACACCAGCCAGAATGTCCCTATCAGTTCAGCCGCCATGCGTTTGCCAAGGGGCGAAGACATCTGTCAGTCCTCAAGAAGTGGTACGCCGATAAGCGCAAGCCCAACTGCCTTGATGAAGGTTTGCGGACATGTAGCAGAATAAATCTAGCAGAGCGGCAAACGCCCGCCAGCCGTGGTTACAAACGAAGCGGGGCCGTTCCACTCACCTGGTCATGGGAGTGGAACGGCCCCGCTTCGTTTATCGGTGGGAATCAGCCCTTGGCCGGTACCGAGCTGCCGCGTTTCTTGCTCTGCAGCAGGTGCGAGAACACCGCGTGGAGGTCGTCCGAGGCGCTTTCCTCGTCGAGGTTGAGCTTGCTGTCGATGTGGTCCATGTGGTGCATCATCAGGTCCACCGCCTTGGCCGCGTCGCGGGCCTCGATGGCGTCGATCAGTTGCATGTGCTCGTCGTAGGAGCAGTGCGAGCGGTTGCCGCTCTCGTACTGGGCGATGATCAGCGAGGTCTGCGACACCAGGCTGCGCTGGAAGCTGATCAGCGGCGCATTGCCGGCGGCTTCGGCGAGCTTGAGGTGGAATTCGCCGGAAAGGCGGATGCCGGCGCCGCGATCACCGCGGGAGAAGCTGTCGCGCTCTTCGCGGACCATCTCGCGCAGTTCGTTCAGTTGCTCGGCGGTGGCGTGCTGTACGGCCAGTTCAGTGATCGCCCGCTCCACCATGCGCCGCGAGAAGAACACCTGGCGCGCTTCCTCGACGGTGGGGCTGGCCACCACCGCACCGCGGTTGGGCCGCAGCAGCACCACGCTTTCATGGGCCAGGCGCGACAGCGCGCGGCGGATGATGGTGCGGCTGACGCCGAAGATCTCGCCCAGTGCTTCCTCACTCAACTTGGTACCCGGTGCCAATCGTTGTTCGAGAATGGCCTCGAAGATATGCGCGTAGACGATGTCATCCTGGGTGCCGCTGCGGCCACCGGTCTTGCCGGCTCGCGGGGCTTTCTTGAGGGGTTGTAGCTGTTCGTTCATGGGCACTCGCGCACGAAGATTCGCCTATCGGACCTCGACTGTAATACCAGCCAGTGGGGCGATGGCAAGTCCTGGGTAGAAAATTAACGGCTGAAGGTATTGCCGCATTGTACACAGCAATCGGCATTTCTGCAGGCGAGCGTGTTCGTTATAGCGCCTGCAACCGCTAATTTGCGCACATCTAATAAAACAGTATTTGCATTCTTTGTATACAAACGCATAATCCACGGGCAGCAACCTGACCCAAAAGTCAACTTAAGATCAGGATGCCATGCGATCCCCTTCCCTCGCAGAGCCCCCAGTGAATTTCCGCAGGACCAGCTCTGAAAAAACAAGAAAGACTTGAGGAGTACACGCTGTGGAAAGCCGCAAATCCGACGCACCTACGCTGGATCTCGCGCCGCCGCTCGAAACGAGCCTGCTGGAGCGGATTTTCAAACTCAAGCAACACGGCACCAGCATAAAGACTGAAATGATCGCCGGCCTGACGACCTTCATCACCATGGCCTACATCATCTTCGTCAACCCCAACATCATGGCCGATGCCGGCATCGATCACGGGGCGGCCTTCGTCGCCACCTGCATCGCTGCCGCCCTTGGCTGCCTGCTGATGGGGTTGTACGCCAACTGGCCGGTCGGGCTCGCGCCTGGCATGGGCCTGAACGCCTTCTTCACCTATACCGTGGTGGGCACCATGGGCTACACCTGGGAAGCCGCGCTGGGCGCGGTGTTCGTCTCCGGGGTGCTGTTCATGTTCCTTACCTTGTCCCGCGTGCGCGAATGGCTGCTCAACAGCATCCCGGTCAGCCTTCGCCATGCCATGGGCGCCGGCGTCGGATTGTTTCTCGGACTGATCGGCCTGAAAACCGCGGGCATCGTCGTCGACAGCCCGGCCACCCTGATCAAGCTCGGCCACCTGAACACGGCCGGTCCGCTGCTGGCAGCGCTGTGCTTCCTGATGATCGCGGTGCTCAGCTACCACCGGGTGTTCGGCGCGATCCTCATCAGCATCATCACCGTGACCCTGGCCGGCTGGGGCCTGGGCCTGGTGGAGTACGGCGGGGTGTTCTCGCTGCCGCCGAGCCTGGCGCCGACCTGGATGGCCATGGATGTCGCCGGGGTGTTCAACGTCAGCATGATCGCCGTGGTCCTGGCCTTCCTCTTCGTGCACATGTTCGACACTGCCGGGACCCTGATGGGCGTTGCCCAGCGCGCCAACCTGGTGAATGCCGACGGGCGCATCGAGAACCTGTCGCGTGCACTGAAGGCAGACAGTGCGTCCAGCGTGTTCGGTGCGGTGGTGGGCGTGCCGCCGGTGACCAGCTATGTGGAGAGTGCTGCCGGCGTGGCCGCCGGTGGACGGACCGGCCTGACCGCAGTGGTGGTGGGCCTGCTGTTCGTCGCGGCGATGTTCTTCGCCCCGCTGGCGGGGATGATTCCGGCCTATGCCACTGCTGGCGCGCTGATCTACGTAGCAATGCTGATGATGGGCAGCATGGCGCATATCGAGTGGGATGACGCCACCGACAGCATTCCGGCGATCGTCACGGTGATCATGATGCCGCTGACCTTCTCGGTGGCCGATGGTATCGCCCTGGGCTTCATCACCTTCGTGGTGCTGAAGGCCTTCACCGGCAAGCACAAGGAAATTTCCGCCAGCCTGTGGGTGCTGTGCGCGATCTTCATTGCCAAGTTCATCTTCCTGTAAGGGTTGGATGCAGGGCAGGAGCCTCACCTTCGGGTGGGGCTTTTTTGTGGGTGTTCTCCCGGGCCCTATCGCTGGCTTGCCAGCGATAGGGCCCGGGAGAACACCCACAAAAACTGCAGACGAAAAAAAGCCCGCCAGTGTGAGCGGGCCAAGGACCTACGAAGATTCTTCTAGCGACCAACTAGCTTCCGCGATAGGTCGAGTAACTGTAAGGCGAGATCAGCAGCGGCACGTGGTAGTGATCCTGTTTGTCGTTGATGCCGAACCGCAGCACCACCACATCCAGGAACGCCGGCTCCGGCAGTTGCACGCCACGGGCGCGGTAGTAATCACCGGCGCTGAACTGCAGCTGGTACACACCACTGCGGTAGTCGTCACCCTGCAGCAGCGGCGCGTCGACGCGGCCATCACTGTTGGTCAGGGCAGTGGTCACC
The DNA here is from genome assembly GCF_059379395.1 of Pseudomonas sp. Con_6. NCBI lineage: Bacteria > Pseudomonadati > Pseudomonadota > Gammaproteobacteria > Pseudomonadales > Pseudomonadaceae > Pseudomonas > Pseudomonas sp. Con_6. The sequence continues at coordinate 5,010,905 of NZ_CM182011.1, forward strand.
AGTTCCAGTTGCTGGCCTTCGACCCGGTACAGCTCGACCTTGATCGAACTGCCAGGGCAGCCATGCGCGGCATCCAGTACATGCGTGGTCAAACGTCCCATTGCTTGCTCGCCTCTTGTTCACTCTATGGGCAAAAAATACCCGCCTGCACCAGAGAGAAACACGGCAGCGGGCGGCTGTGGAAGTATTAAGACACTTTAGAGAAAAATTGTACACAATTTTTCTGGCGATTTTCCGATTCAGCGCTAGCGACCTCTGGAAATACGCCATTAGTCGCAAAGCCAGAGCCTGTATAGACGTCATCGTCATTAGCTGACCAATCAGGCAGGTTTCTTGCACACCCTCCTATAGACGAAGGGCGAAAGAAAAGGGAAAAAACAGGCTTACAAATCGTAAATAAAGTTGTATACAATCAACCCATCGTCGTGGCCCCACGCAATCTCGCGCATGCCACCACCCCTGTTTTTACGAACAAGAAGGAAGACTGCAGTGAGCGCTGACTACCCTCGCGACCTGATCGGTTACGGCAATACCCCTCCCCATCCGCACTGGCCGGGGAATGCCCGCGTCGCTTTGTCTTTCGTGCTCAACTACGAAGAGGGTGGCGAGCGCAACATCCTCCACGGTGACAAGGAGTCCGAAGCCTTCCTCTCCGAGATGGTCGCCGCCCAGCCGCTGCAGGGCGCGCGCAACATGAGCATGGAATCGCTCTACGAATATGGCAGCCGCGCCGGCGTGTGGCGCCTGCTCAAGCTGTTCAAGGACAGCGGCGTACCGCTGACCATCTTCGCCGTGGCCATGGCCGCCCAGCGCCATCCGGACGTGATCCGCGCCATGGTCGAGGCCGGCCACGAGATCTGCAGCCACGGCTACCGCTGGATCGACTACCAGTACATGGACGAGGCCCAGGAGCGCGAGCACATGCTCGAAGCCATCCGCATCCTCACTGAACTCACCGGCGAACGCCCGCTGGGCTGGTACACCGGCCGCACCGGTCCGAACACCCGGCGCCTGGTGATGGAGGAAGGCGGCTTCCTCTACGACAGCGACACCTATGACGACGACCTGCCCTACTGGGAGCCGAACAACCCGACCGGCAAGCCGCACCTGGTGATCCCCTACACCCTGGACACCAACGACATGCGCTTCACCCAGGTCCAGGGCTTCAACTGCGGCGAGCAGTTCTTCCAGTACCTGAAGGACGCCTTCGACGTGCTCTACGAGGAAGGCGCCGAGGCACCGAAGATGCTATCCATCGGCCTGCACTGCCGCCTGGTCGGCCGTCCGGCACGCCTGGCCGCGCTCAAGCGCTTCATCGACTACGCCAAGAGCCACGACCAGGTCTGGTTCGCCCGTCGCGTCGACATCGCCCGCCACTGGCACGCCACCCACCCATTCCAAGCCGAGACCGCGAAATGACCGCTTTCAAGACCCTGACCCCTTCGACCCTGGACCGCGCCGCGTTCGTTGCGGCCTTCGCCGACATCTACGAGCACTCGCCGTGGGTCGCCGAAAAAGCCTACGACCTGGGTCAACTGGCGGAAGTGGATCAGATCGAGAACCTGCACCAGCGCATGAGCGACATCCTCCTCAGCGCCGATCACGCCGCCCAACTGGCGCTGATCAACGCTCACCCGGACCTCGCCGGCAAGGCCGCGATCCAGGGCGAGCTGACCGAATCGAGCACCAACGAACAGGCCGGCGCCGGTATCCACCAGTGTACCGCCGAAGAGTTCGCCCGCTTCACCGAGCTCAACGATGCCTACAAAGCGAAATTCAAGTTCCCGTTCATCATGGCAGTGAAGGGCAGCAACCGGCACCAGATCCTCGCCTCCTTCGAAACCCGCATCCACAACGATGCCGAGACCGAGTTCAAGGAAGCCCTGGCGCAGATCAACCTGATCGCCCTGTTCCGCCTGCTGCAACTGTAAGACCCGCGCCAGCCCGGCTGGCGCCCATAGCCTGACAACAACACAGAATTCAGAGAATAAAAGCATGCGTACTCTTGTGATCGAGCCCCTGACCAAAGAAGCCTTCGCCCCGTTCGGTGACGTGATCGAAACCGATGGCAGCGACCACTTCATGATCAATAACGGCTCGACCATGCGCTTCCACAAGCTGGCGACGGTCGAGACCGCGCAGCCGGAAGACAAGGCGATCATCAGCATCTTCCGCGCCGACGCGCTGGACATGCCGCTGACCGTACGCATGCTGGAACGCCATCCGCTGGGCAGCCAGGCCTTCATTCCGCTGCTCGGCAATCAATTTCTGATCGTGGTCGCGCCAGTTGGCGATGCACCTGTATCGGGTCACGTCCGTGCCTTCATGAGCAATGGCAGGCAGGGCGTCAATTACCATCGCGGCGTCTGGCACCACCCGGTGCTGACGATCGAAAAGCGGGATGACTTCCTGGTGGTTGATCGCAGTGGTTCCGGCAACAACTGCGACGAGCATTTCTTTACCGAGGATGAGCAACTGATCCTCAATCCCCACCAATAAGAGAAGGCCGGCCACCGTTTCCTGGCGGTGATCGGCAAGAGGTACAAGACTGTGGAAGCACATCTGTTGGAATGGCTGAACCTGAGCGTGCGCTGGGTTCACATGATCACTGGCGTGGCCTGGATCGGCGCGTCGTTCTACTTCGTATGGCTGGAAAACAACCTGAACCGGGCCAATCCGCGCGATGGCTTGTCAGGTGATCTCTGGGCGATCCACGGTGGCGGTATCTACCACCTGGAGAAGTACAAGCTGGCACCGCCGAAGATGCCGGAGAACCTGCACTGGTTCAAATGGGAAGCCTACTTCACCTGGATGTCGGGTATCGCTCTGCTGTGCCTGGTGTTCTACTGGCAGCCGACCCTGTACCTGCTGAAACCGGGCAGCACCCTGACCGGCTTCGAAGGCGTGACCATCGGTGTCGGCTCGCTGATCGCCGCCTGGTTCATCTACGACTTCCTCTGCGACTCGCCACTGGGCAAGCAACCTGCCCTGCTCGGCCTGGTGCTGTTCGTCCTGATCATCGCGGCCTGCTTCGGCTTCAGCCAGGTGTTCAGCGGTCGTGGCGCGTACCTGCACACCGGCGCGATCATCGGCACCATCATGGTCGGCAACGTGTTCCGCATCATCATGCCGGCCCAGCGCCAGCTGGTGGCCGCGATCGAAGCCAACACCACCCCTGATCCGGTACTGCCGGCCAAGGGCCTGCTGCGCTCGCGCCACAACAACTACTTCACCCTGCCGGTGCTGTTCATCATGATCAGCAACCACTTCCCGAGCACCTACGGCAGCGAATACAACTGGGCGATCCTGGCCGGTATCGCGGTAGCGGCGGTACTGATCCGTCACTACTTCAACACCCGCCACGACAGCAACAAGTTCGCCTGGGCCCTGCCTGTCGGCGCCCTGGCGATGATCTGCCTGGCCTACGTCACAGGTCCCAAGCCGCTGCCGACCGCGCCTGAGCAGGCTGCCGCGAAGATCGAGTACCAGCCGCTGCCGGAAACCGCACTGGGTGGCAAGACCGCCGCCGAGAAGGCCGAAGAAGAGAAAGCCGCTGCCTGGCAGGCCGCCCAGGCCAAGCCTGCCGCACCTGCTGAAGCCGTACCCGCCGCGCCTGCCGCGACCCCGGCCGAAGCGACCGCTGCCGCGCAAGCCCCGGGTGGTGGTTTCGACAAGATCCACAGCGTCATCCAGGAGCGTTGCACCGTGTGCCACTCGGCCAAGCCGACCAGCCCGCTGTTCAGCACCGCCCCTGCCGGCATCATGTTCGACACCCCGCAACAGATCCAGGCCCTGGCCCCGCGTATCCAGGCGCAAGCCGTCGCCAGCCAGATCATGCCGCTGGGCAACATCACCCAGATGACGGCCGAGGAACGCAAACTGGTCGGTGACTGGATCGCCAAGGGCGCCCCGGTCAACTGATCCGCGACACCGCAACATCGCTGCAAGCTTCACGCGCATCCCGGGCGGGAACCACGGGCTTTTCGAAGTCCGCCGCCAGGGATCGCGGCTCAAAAAAATAACAACAAAACTCGAGGTGCTGCATGTCCGAGTCTCGCCAGGCGTACATCCCCGATGCGCCGCCACGACAGCCCCTGCCCCTGCTGCAACTGATCCTGGTCGGTCTGCAACATGTGCTGCTGATGTACGGAGGCGCCATCGCGGTGCCGCTGATCATCGGTCAGGCTGCCGGACTCTCCCGAGAAGAAGTCGCTTTCCTGATCAATGCCGATCTGCTGGTCGCCGGTGTCGCCACCATGGTCCAGTCGTTCGGCATTGGTGCTGTCGGTATCCGCATGCCCGTGATGATGGGCGCCAGCTTCGCCGCCGTTGGCAGCATGGTGGCCATGGCCGGCATGCCGGGCGTCGGTCTGCAGGGCATCTTCGGTGCCACCATCGCCGCCGGTTTCTTCGGCATGCTCATCGCGCCGTTCATGTCCAAGGTGGTGCGGTTCTTCCCGCCGCTGGTGACCGGCACGGTCATCACCTCGATCGGCCTGTCGCTGTTTCCGGTAGCGGTCAACTGGGCCGGCGGCGGCGCCACGGCCGAGCCTTTCGGTTCGCCGGTGTACCTGATGGTCGCCGCCCTGGTGCTGCTGACCATCCTCTTGGTCAACCGCTTCATGCGCGGTTTCTGGGTCAACGTGTCGGTGCTGATCGGCATGGGCCTGGGCTACATCCTCGCCGGCTCCATCGGCATGGTCGACCTGTCCGGCCTGGACGAAGCACCCTGGCTGCAAGTGGTCACCCCGCTGCACTTCGGCATGCCGACCTTCAGCCTCGCGCCGATCCTTTCCATGTGCCTGGTGGTGGTGATCATCTTCGTCGAATCCACCGGCATGTTCCTCGCCCTGGGCAAGGTGACCGACCGTGAAGTCACCCCGGGCATGCTCCGTCGCGGCCTGATGTGCGACGCCGGTGCGTCGTTCGTCGCCGGGTTCTTCAACACCTTCACCCACTCCTCGTTCGCCCAGAACATCGGCCTGGTGCAGATGACCGGGGTACGCTGCCGCTACGTCACCGTGGTTGCCGGCGCCTTCCTGATCCTCCTGAGCCTGCTGCCCAAGGCGGCCTTCCTCATCGCCTCGATCCCGCCGGCGGTACTCGGCGGCGCCTCGATCGCCATGTTCGGCATGGTCACCGCCACCGGCATGAAGATCCTCCAGGAAGCCGATATCGCCGACCGCCGCAACCAGCTGCTGGTGGCCGTCAGCGTGGGCATGGGCCTGATCCCGGTGGTGCGTCCGGAGTTCTTCTCGCAGATGCCGCAGTGGATGGAACCCATCACCCATAGCGGCATCGCCATGGCCACGGTCAGCGCCCTGGTGCTGAACCTGCTGTTCAACATTCTGGGCGGGGCCGAACGCGCCGCGCACAACGAAGCCAGCCACTCGCATTGAGCTTTGGGCGGCGCCCTTGCCGCCCGGTTCCACTCCGAGCAACACGCAGGACCGTCGACCCGTGGGAGCGGGTCGTCCGGGGCGCTTCGCGCCGAAAAAACCGCAACGAACAATAATAATCAGCCGGGAATCACAACATGAAACGCACCACCACTTCCCTTCTCCTGGGCAGCAGCTTGCTGGCAACACTTCCAGCGATGGCGGGGGACCTGATCCAGTGGCACGGCGAAAGCCTCACCTACCTGTACGGCAAGGACTTCAAGGTCAATCCGTCGATCCAGCAGACGATCACCTTCGAACACGCCAACAAGTGGAAATACGGCGATACCTTCCTGTTCATCGACAAGATCTTCTACAACGGCCAGGCCGACCGGGGCAAAGGCTACCGAACCTACTACGGCGAGTTCACCGAGCGCTTCTCGTTCGGCAAGATCCTCGACCGCAAGGTTGGCTTCGGTCCGATCAAAGACGTGCTCCTGGCACTGAGCTACGAGTCCGGCGAAGGCGACAACGAGGCTTACCTGATCGGCCCCGGCTTCGACCTGGACATTCCCGGCTTCAACTATTTCACCCTGAACGTCTACAACCGTCACACCGAAGGCAGCCGTGCGGGTGACAACGTCTGGCAGATCACCCCGACCTTCTCCTACACCATTCCTGCAGGCAAGTCGGACATCCTCATCGATGGCTATATCGACTGGGTGGTGGACAACGACGAGACCAAGAAGCGCGGTACCTATCACGCCAACCTGCACTTCAACCCGCAGGTCAAGTACGACCTGGGCAAGGCACTGAACTTCGGGGCCAAGCAGCTCTACGTGGGTATCGAGTACAGCTACTGGAAGGACAAGTACGGTATCGAGAACAGTAGTCGCCTCGATACCAACCAGAGCGTGACCAGTGCGTTGGTCAAGTTTCACTTTTAGATCCTGACCAAACGCACAGTTTTTGTACCACCTGCTCCAGGAGGGAGCACTTGAGGGTCAGCGCGCAAGCCAGTAATCTGCGCGCCCCCTCGATCGGGGCGGAAGGATTCCGCCCACGTTTGCTGACCGCTCAGTCAATGAATCCGGGCGTTTGGCAGGCGTAAGGCCAGTACGAAATAGCCGTTTCATCTGTTCAGCAAGACGTCGAGCAGGAGTGCTGCATCCAGCCGGGAAGGTTGGCCCAGCTCTTGCCATGTTGCTGTGGCCAATCGAAAAAACCTGACTTTAAAGACAATAAACTAAACCCGACGACGCCATTACAAGAGCGTCGCACACAGAACCAAGGGAGCAACGCGATGAGCTTTACCAAGAGCCTGATTCTCGCCAGCGGCCTGCTGGCTGCCAGTGGCGCCATGGCCGGTGACCTGCTGCAGTGGCAGAACAACAGCCTGACCTACCTGTGGGGCAAGAATTTCGCCGTCAACCCGGAAGTCCAGCAGACCTTCACCTTCGAGCACGCCGATGCCTGGAAGTACGGTGACAACTTCCTGTTCGTCGACAAGATCTTCTACAACGGCAAGAAAGACGGGAACAACGGCCCGAACACCTATTACGGTGAGTTCAGCCCGCGCCTGTCGTTCGGCAAGATCTTCGACCAGAACCTGTCGTTCGGCCCGGTCAAGGATGTGCTGCTGGCCATGACCTACGAGTTCGGCGAAGGCGACAGCGAGTCCTACCTGATCGGTCCTGGCTTCGACCTGGACATCCCGGGCTTCGACTACTTCCAGCTGAACTTCTACAACCGCCAGACCGAAGGCAGCCGCGACGGCGACAACGTCTGGCAGATCACCCCGGTCTGGGCCTACACCATCCCCGTGGGCAAATCCGACATCCTGATCGATGGCTTCATGGACTGGGTGGTCGACAACGACAAGAGCTACCACGCCAACCTGCACTTCAACCCGCAGGTCAAGTACGACCTGGGCAAGGCGCTGAACTTCGGCGCGAAGCAGCTCTACGTCGGTTTCGAATACGACTACTGGGACAACAAGTACGGGATCCAGAACACCCGCTACTTCGACACCAACCAGAACACCGCGAGCTTCCTGGTCAAGGTGCACTTCTAAGGTTGTGGTCTGCCGCCGTCGGCTCCTCGATGGCGGCAACCTGTCCGGGCCCTGCGCAGGGCCTGAACAGGTCGAGTTCCGCGCGATACACCGTCGTCCTGACTCCCATCAGGCCGAGCATCGAGTGGAACAGGTTGTCGTGGGACAGCGTCGATTCCCGCTGCTCCCGCAGGCAACCGCTGGTGATGCCACTGCGCCGGGTGAAGCCCGGCGACAGCCAGGCGAGCATCGGCACCCGGGTCTGCTCGTCCGGCGCCATGGCGTAGGGCAGGCCGTGCAGGTACACCCCCTTCTCGCCCAGCGACTCGCCGTGGTCCGACACGTACAGCATCGCCGTATCGGCATGTCCCGCCTGTTTCTCCAGCAGCTCCACCAACTGGCCCAGCACGTGGTCGGTGTACAGGATGGTGTTGTCGTAGGCGTTGACAATGCTGGCCTGGTCGCACTTGTCCAGCTGCGCGGTTTCGCAAGCCGGGGTGAAGCGGTGGAAGGCCTGCGGGTAGCGCTTGTAGTAGGCCGGACCGTGACTGCCAAGCATGTGCAGGACGATCAAGGTGTCATCCGTCGAACGGCCGATGCGCTCGGCCAGCCCGTGCAGCAGCGCTTCGTCGAAGCAGCCATCAGCCGTGCACAGACCTTCGATCCGCTGCGCCTCCACGTCCTCGCTGGGCACCCGCTCGCAGACCCCCTTGCACCCTGAGTTGTTGTCCAGCCACAGCACCGACACCCCGGCGCGCTGGGCCACGTCCAGCAGGTTCTCGCGCCCACGGGCATGGAAGCTCTTGTACTCGCGCCGGCCCAGGTCCTGAAACATGCAGGGCACGGAGATGGCCGTGGCGGTGCCGCAGGCGCTGACCTCGCTGAAGCTCACCACATCGTCCCGCGCCGCCAGGGACGGGTTGGTCTCGCGCTCGTAGCCGTTGAGGGAAAAGCTCGCCGAGCGGGCAGTCTCGCCCACCACCAGCACCACCACCTTGTGCCGCTCGGCCTCGCCGGTCACGGCGACACGCACCGCATCCAGCCCCACCGGTTCGAGCACCGACGGCTGACGCAACTGACGCTTGGCATAGCTGTGCACGGCACCGACCAGGTTCGACGGCACCAGCATCAGGCGCAGTTCGCGGTGGTTACGCAGCAGGCCGGCGTAGGACTGGTAGGACAGCGCAAGAATCAGGGCAATCGCCAGCAACGCGGCGCACAGGCTGCCCAGCTTGATCAGCAGGGCACGCGGCAGGCTCTGGCGCACCAACTGCATTCGACTGACCAGGATCGCCGGTATCACTCCCACCAGCAGTACCCAGAACAGCAGGCCCGGGCCGAGCAGGTCGAAGACCTCGCGGCGGTCGGTCTGCAGGGCGTTCAGCAGCATGGAATAGTCGATCATGATTCCGTAACTGCTCATGAAGTAACTGACCGCAGCGGACAGCAGCAACATGACGATCAGCACGACTTTCGTCAGCCTGCCCCAGGCCAACAATCCAAGAACGACGAAGTTGAACAGACAGACCAGTACCGGCAGCGTCGCGAGAAACAAAGGCCGCTCATTCTCCAGCCCGCCCACCGCCTCCCACAGACGCAGCCAGAACGGCCCGTTCATGAACAGGGTCAACCAGACGGAAACGATAAATACCAACAACGTGTTTTGCAGCGGCCAACTCCCTGGCGCGCGCACCGATGCATCCACACTCATGCGTGTCTCCTGACACTGTTTGAACCCGCGTCAATCACGCAGGCGCAGGATCCTCCATATGCCCAGGGCCGGAACGCCGACACCGACCAGCATCAGCGCCAGCAGCAACAGGCCGTCGCGGTCGAGAAACACCAGCACGTCCAGTAGCAGCAGGCCGCCGATCAGCAGCACGCCGGACAGGGGCACGCCCCAACCCCCCAGGTAGAGGCGTTGGCGGGCCAGGCGTTTCGAGTGGAAAGCGAGCAACAGGCACAGGCAGAACCAGGCCAGGGCGACCACCAGATAGACGGCCAGATGGAAGATATCGAAGTGAAAATGAAAGCCGGGCATGAAACAACGTCCTTGAACTACTCGCGTGTGGAAACCGTTCTCAGTTCATAACGGACTTCCCTGCCCGAATGCAACGAGAGACGCTAGTTCAAGTTCTCGTTTTTTCCACATGACATTTACATTTCTTTCTCGTTCCCCTTGTTAGCGTTCGCCGCCTACACTCGCCATACCTGCCAGCCAACTGGAGTTGCCGCAGGTAATGGACCAATAAAAAGGGAATTAACGATGCACACCCCCAAGACGGCGCCCATGCGCTTTCTCTTCCTGCTGAGCGCCACCTGGCTCGGCATCTTCTTCCTGACCCGCGCGGTACTGCTCTTCAGCCATCTCGACGAAGCCGGACATGCGTACATCTCGCCGATCCTGGTCGGCCTGCTCAATGACCTGGTGTTCCTGGTCTATACCGCGCTGCCGCTGAGCCTCTTCATGCTGCTCTGCCCACGCCGGCTGTGGCAGGCGCGGGTCACCCGCGCACTGTTGTGGGTAGTACTGGCCGCAAGCATCTACCTGATGCTGTTCACGGCAGTGGCGGAATGGCTGTTCTGGGACGAGTTCGGGGTACGCTTCAACTTCATCGCCGTGGATTACCTGGTGTACTCCGACGAAGTGCTGAACAACATCCTCGAGTCCTACCCCATCGGCCTGCTCCTGAGCATTCTCGGCCTGCTCACCCTCACCCTTTGCCTGGCCCTGCGCCGGCCGCTGCGCTGGGCGCTGGATGCGCCGTATCCGAGCCTGCGCCAGCGCGGCCTGCAGACCGCCGGCCTGGCCGTGCTGACCCTGCTCTGCGTGCAGTTCGCCGACCAGGACAGCCTGCGCAGCCAGGGCGGCAACACCTATCAGCGCGAACTGGCAAGCAACGGTCCCTACCAGTTCTTCGCCGCGTTCCGTAACAACGAACTGGATTACCAGCAGTTCTATGGCACCTTGCCGGAAGCGGTCACCGCCAAGCAGATGCAGACCGAACTGAGCGAGCCGGGCGTGACCTTCATCGGCAAGGAACCGCTGGATATCCGCCGCAAGGTCAGCAACCCCGGCACGCAGCGCACGCCGAACATCGTCCTGGTGACCATCGAAAGCCTGAGCGCCAAGTACCTGGGCAGCAACGGCGACCCGCGCAACCTCTCGCCCAACCTCGACGCGCTGCGCAAGCAGAGCCTGTACTTCAACAACTTCTACGCCACCGGTACCCGTACCGATCGCGGCCTGGAAGCCATCACCCTGTCGATCCCGCCAACGCCGGGGCGCTCCATCGTCAAGCGCATCGGCCGTGAAGGCGGCTTCGCCAGCCTTGGCCAGCAGTTGAGCGAAGTAGGCTACGACGCCGTATTCGTCTACGGCGGCCGTGGCTACTTCGACAACATGAACGCCTTCTTCAGCGGCAACGGTTACCGCATCGTCGACCAGAGCAGCGTCGACGAGAAAGAGATCAGCTTCAAGAACGCCTGGGGCATGTCCGACGAAGACCTGTATCGCCAGGCGATCAAGCTGGCCGACGCCGACCACGCCAACCAGGTGCCGTTCCTGCTGCAACTGATGACCACCTCGAACCACCGGCCATACACCTACCCGGACGGGCGCATCGATATTCCGTCGGGCAACGGCCGCGATGGCGCGGTGAAGTACACCGACTACGCCATCGGCAAGTTCCTCGAGGAGGCACGTACCAAGCCCTGGTTCGACAACACCATTTTCATCTTCGTCGCCGACCACACCGCCGGCAGCGCGGGCAAGGAAGACCTGCCGGTGCAGAATTACCAGATCCCGCTGTTCATCTACGCGCCGAAGCTGATCGAGGCCCGCGAGGAAGGCAAGCTGGCCAGCCAGATCGACCTGGCACCGACCCTGCTCGGCCTGCTCAACATGAGCTACACCTCGACCTTCTTCGGCCGCGACCTGCTGCGCCAGGACGAACTGCCGCCACGGGTCTTGATCGGCAACTACCAGCACCTGGGCCTGTTCGACGGCCAGGACCTGGCGATCCTCAGCCCGCGCGGCATGCTGCGCCTGCACAAGCAGGCACTGGGGGAAAGCCGGGAAGTTCCTGCCGAGCTGGACGACCCGCTGATCACCCGCGCCATCGCCTACTACGAAAGCGCCAGCTACGGGTTCAAGCAGCGCTTGCTGGAGTGGGTGCCGGAGGGGCAGCACGAGGCGCGTACGGTGGCCAATCCGTAAGCCCTGCAGCGGCCACCCTGCGGTGGCCGCTCAGCCGATCGAGGCGCGTCGGCCGGGGCGGATATGTCGCCAGTTGGCCGAGGTATCCAGGCCGCTCCGATAGTCCGAATAGAACACATCGACCAGCGGCCGCTCCTGCGGTTCCTCGCCAGTAGGCGTGGTATCCCTTGAGTAGAAAGAGTCGATCGGCAAGGCATCCGCATCTCGACTCACCCGGTTTCTTCCCAGCACATTCACGATCATCTGCGGTCCGGTCAGGCTCATGGTGAGGTTGTGCCGGGAAAACATCGAAAGTCCGGGCCCGGAACGCTTATCGACCCAACTCGCCAGCGGCCTGAGACGATTCGTGGAAGCGTCCGGCGAGTACCCCAACACCAACCGGTCGAGCAGACGCTGGCCGGTCCACGACTCCGGCTCGGCGGCCAGAATGGTATTCGTGGCCTCGCCGCTCTCCTCGCTCGCATACATGTAGAAATCGCTGTCGAGCCCGGAAAGGTCAATTTGCCCGGCCACCGCTACATCACCATCCATCCACAGCCCACCATAGGCCTGTAGCGCGCCCAGCCGGAACGCATCACTCATCGATGCCCAATTCGGGTAGACCCCCGCACCTTCCCTTGCATAGATCCCCTTGACCTTGTGCGCCTGCGGATAAACCTCGGCCAATGCCGTGAACATTTCCTCCGGGTCACGGTGGACAATCTGATCACCGAATTCACGGGCCAGGAAACGCTGCACAGCGGTGCCGTCGTTTTCCATCTCCAGCATCGCCGGCACCCAATGCTTGGGCTTGGGCGTCCACAGGTTCACCTGCCAGTCCGGGTTGTGGTACTGGAACATCAGGGTGTTCTGCAGGAACTCCGCCGACATCGGCTTGCCCGCCCAGAACGAGTGCGCCAGGGTCGGTATTCCTTCACCACCCTGGCGATCCCGCAAGCTCAGCGGATTGTTCGACACCATGCGGTACAGGTTCAACCCGTCCACCTCGCCCAGCGGATCGGCGCTGGTCCAGCGCGCCAGCCAGGGCGCGTAGTAGCGCAGGCCGAAACAGTAAAGACCACTGGCATCGCGCTCCTTGCCAGAGTAACGGTGGCTTTTCCGGTTGCCTTGCACGGCACTCTTCGCGGCCCACACGGCGGTACCGCCATAGGGATAGAACGCCTCGCGACTGAGCAACGCGCCCTCCCCGTCCAGCTCGACGGCGATGGAGTCCAGATGATCGCCCAGGCTGTAACGCCATTGCCCGCTCGCGATGCGCAGATGCTCGTCGACCAGCACGACCTGGCGAGTTTCGCCGCTGACATCGCGATGCAGCTCCAGCCCAGGCAGGTAGCGCACCTCTGTCAGCAAACTGTGCGAACGCGCCTGTGCCACCCGGAGCTTGCGCACCCGGCTGCCATCGGCGGCATAGACATAGCGTTCGTAGTCGTCACCGGCCGACTCGCGCAGCACCTGGCGCACCTCGGCCAACTGGTTGCGCGGGTTCCAGATCAGGCTGGCAAGCCCTTCCAGCTGGAGAAGATTGCCGCAGCCATCGTGGGCCTCGGCGATCTGTGCATCGTCTGGCAGGCTGCCATCGGCGCGCTGGGGCAAGGCGCGATTGCTCGTCGTCGCCACCGCCATGTGCAGCGTCGGGGCGCCGCCGTGCTGACGCTGCAACAGGTTGCCGGCGACGTCGTAGGTGAAGTGCTGCTGGTAATTGACCAGCCGCGTCGGGTCCAGAGGCAGGTCGTATTGCGGCGGCAAGCCGGGACCATGGCTGGGCTGGTCGACCTCTACGCCACGGGCTTCGATCAACTGATAGAGCGTGTCGTAGATCATGGACTGCTGAGCCGCGACCCGCTGGTTGCGGTGGAAGGTCAGCGCTTGCGACAGGTCCTCGATGCTCAGGATATTGCCCACCGGATCGTACCCATAGCGCAGGTCCTGCAGCGCCGCCTGGCCCGGCAACCGCGACAGCTGGCGCTGAAGGCGGCCATCGCGGAGACAGAAGTCACGCTCGGTGACCACGCCATTGCCCGCCGTCTCGCTGACCACCCGACCCATGGCGTCGTAGCGAATGAAATCGCGGACCGCCTGCGGCGCCCCACCATCGGCCAGTTGCACACTGGAGCGGCGCAGCGCACCGGCCACGTCGAGCAGCAGCGACTGCCGGTTGCCGAGGGCATCGATACGCAGGCAGGGATCACCGGTGGGTGTGAAGTGCGCCTCGCTGACATAGCCTGCACCGACTTCCAGCAAGGCATCGCGGGCGACCAGGTCCAACGGCCAGTCCGGGTCCTGCACGATGTCGAGAAAGCGTCGGCGTTGCACCCGCAACTGCCCGCCCAGTGCATAGTCGTCGAACAGCACGCTGCCGGCCGGATCGTCATGGCGCAGCAGCCTGCCGGATTGATTGCGCGTGGCGAAACCGGCGCCGGCATAGTGCCGGCGCTCGATCACCCGGGAGGCTGCGCCGGCGGCCTGCTCGTGCCTCGCCAGCGGGCGCAGTTGTGCGTCGTACTCGGTGTGGAGGAAGGTGCCACGGCTGTCCCAGGCTTCGCAGGCAACACCGGCCTCGCCGAACAGCACCAGGCGCCAGCCGGCATCACAGCTGTCGACCAGCAACGGACGTCCGGACAGGGAGTGAACAGCGGTGCGGTTGGCCGGTCCGCCAGCGCCCCAGGCACGGGGATCGCGGGCGGCGACGTCGTGGCCCAGGAGATCGAACCCATGGACGGTGACGCGCGCCTCGGCAAGCGTCCGCGTCGAGGCCCGGCAATAGGCGACGGCGCGCACCGGCGCCCCGCGCGCATCGCTTACCGCCAGCCGTGGCGTGTTCTGATGAAGCAGACGACTTGACGACATGACTGGCATCCCCCGGTCCTCGGTGACGGCCAGTATGGTCCGATCCGGACGGGCTGGAACCTGACAAAAATACCAGTCAGCCGCGCAACGCCTTCCACAGCTTGCCCGCCACGCTGACAACGGCCAGCACCACAGCACCAGCGACAACACCCAGCACGCCGTTGATCAGCGTCGACACCAGCACCCCGCCGTTATCCGCCGCAAACGCCTCGACCCCGTGGTGCAGCGGCGCGATGCCGTGCACGAGGATGCCGCCCCCCACCAGGAACATCGCCGCCGTACCCACCACCGACAGCGTCTTCATCAGGTACGGCGCGGCACGCACGATGCCATGGCCGATGGACTTGCCGATGCCCTTGGAGGTCTCGGCCAGCCACAGGCCGAGGTCGTCCAGCTTGACGATCCCCGCCACCAGGCCATAGACGCCGATGGTCATGACCAGGGCGATGCCGGACAGGACGATGATCTGCTGGGTCAACGCGGCACCGGCGACGGTGCCCAGGGTGATGGCGATGATCTCGGCGGAGAGGATGAAATCGGTGCGGACCGCGCCCTTGATCTTGTCCTTCTCAAAGGCCACCAGGTCCACTGCCGGGTTGGCCGCGGCATCACTCAGGGCAGCGTGTTCAGCCTGTTTTTCCTCGGCGCCGTGGAGGAACTTGTGCGCCAGCTTCTCGAAGCCCTCGAAGCACAGGTAGGCGCCGCCGAGCATCAGCAGCGGGGTCACCGCCCAGGGGATGAAGGCGCTGATCAGCAGGGCCGCGGGCACCAGGATCAGCTTGTTGACCAGGGAGCCCTTGGCCACCGCCCAGACCACCGGGATCTCCCGCTCGGCGCGCACGCCGGACACCTGCTGGGCATTGAGGGCGAGGTCGTCGCCGAGGACCCCGGCGGTCTTCTTCGCCGCGACCTTGGTCATCACCGAAACGTCGTCGAGTACCGTGGCAATATCGTCCAGCAGTACGAGCAGGCTGCTTGCCATGTTGTGCATACCCTTGTGTGCAAAACGCAGAGCATACCCGGCTCTTCGGGACTGATGTCGGTCAAACCAGGTGGGGCCGCTAATCCTGGGGCCCCTGCCAGCCACCGCCGAGGCTCTGGATCAAGGCCACACTGGCCTGACTCAGTTGCCCTTGGGCATCCCGCAGATTCTGCTCGCTCTGCAGCAACAACAACTGCTGGGTCACCACTGCCTGCTGGCTGACCACCCCCACTCGCTGCTGGGCCTCCTGGCTGGCGAACAACTGCTGGTTGCGCTGGTGGATCTGCCGGTAGGTCTGCTCCTGAAGCTGCAAATGATTCACCGCCGAGAGGTTGTCCTCCACATTCTGCAACGCCGCCAGCACCGTGCCGCGATAGTTGGCCACATCCTGATCATAGCCGGCATAGGCCTGACGCAACGTCGCCTCGCGGGCACCACCGTCGAACAACGTCGCCGCCAACGTCGGCCCCAGGCTCCAGATGCGGTTGGGCAAGGTGAACAGATTGCCGAACGAACTGCCGCGGAATCCGATCTCGGCACTGAGGTCCAGCGTGGGGAAAAACGCCGCCTCGGCCACGCCGATGCGCGCATTGGCGGAGGCGGCGGTACGCTCGGCGGCGATCACGTCGGGCCGCCGCTGCAAGAGGCTCGACGGCAAACTCAAGGGCAGTCGCGGCGTGGCGAACACATAGTCGGCCTTCGGCGCCACGCCGAAGCGCGCCGGCGCCTCGCCCACCAGCACCGCCAGGGCATGCTCGAACTGCTCGCGGCTGCGTTGCGCGGTCTGCAAGGCGGCGACCACCGTGCTCAACTGGTCCTGGGCCACCAGCAACTGGTCATTGGACGCCGTGCCCTGGACGAAGCTGGCCTGGGTCATGTCCAGCAGTTGCTGGTTGAGACGCTGCTGCTGGCTGAGCAGGCCGATATCCAGGTCCAGCTGGCGCAGGCCCAGGTAGTTGTTGGCGACACTGGCCGCAATGGACAGGCGCACCCCGGCCAGTTGCGCATCGGACACCCGCTCCAGCGCCTCGCTGGACTCGATGCCCCGCCGCACCTGCCCCCACAAGTCCGGCTCCCAGCTGGCGCCAAGGGTAGCGCTGACCGACTGCTGCACCCCGCCGCTGCTGGTGGATGTGCTCTTCGACAACCCCGAGCCACCCCCATCGACACCACGGGTCGCCGAAACGTTCAGACCGACCGTAGGCCAGAGCCCGGCACGAGTGATCGCCACCTGCTCGCGGGCCTGGCGCCAGGCCGCCTCGGCGGCGACGATCGACTGGTTGGCCTGCGCGGCCCGTTGCATCAGGCCATCCAGTTCGGCATCGCCAAAGGCCGTCCACCAGCGGCTATCCAGCGCGCCTTTTGGGTCGGCGACCGCGCGCTGCCAGTCCCCGCCCTCCTTGAACGACTGCGGCAGGTCCAGCGCCGGTTGCCGGTAATCCGGGCCGACCATGCAGCCTCCCAGCAACAGGCAGATCGTCAACGGCCAGGCCTTGTTCATGACGGCTGCTCCTTCCCGCGTCGACGCAGCCGGCCCGCCAGGCGATCCAGCCACAGGTAGATCACTGGCGTGCTGTACAGGGTCAGCAACTGGCTGAACAGCAGGCCACCGATGATCGAGATGCCCAGCGGCCGGCGCAGCTCGGCGCCATAGCCGTTGCCCAGCACCAGCGGCAGCGCGCCGAGAGTCGCCGCCAGGGTGGTCATGATGATCGGCCGGCCGCGCACCAGGCAGGCGCGGCGGATCGCTTCGCGGGCCTCCAGGCCCTGGGCACGGCGCTCGTGGATGGCGAAGTCGATCATCATGATGGCGTTCTTCTTGACGATACCGATCAGCAGGATCACCCCGACCAGGGCGATGATCGACAGCTCGGTGCCGGTCAGCAGCAGGGCGATCAGTGCACCGACCCCGGCCGACGGCAGCGTGGAGAGGATGGTCAGCGGGTGCACCAGGTTCTCGTAGAGGATGCCGAGGACGATGTACACCGCCAGCAGCGCGGCGACGATCAGCAACGGCTCGCTGGCCAGCGACGACTTGAACACCTGCGCGGTCCCGGCGAACTCGCCGACCACGCTGGCCGGCATGCGCAACTGGCGCACCGCGTTGTCCACCAGCGCCGTGGCTTCGCCGATGGACACGCCCGGGGCCAGGTTGAACGAGGCCGTCACCGCCGCAAAGGTGCCCTGGTGGTTGATGGCGATGGCAGTACGCGTCAGCGACTGGCTGGCCACCGCCGTCAGCGGCACCAGTGGCGCGCCGGCCGTAGCGGATGGCAGGTAAATGGACTGCAAGGCCGCCGGGTCGGTCCAGTACGACGGCGCCACACTCATCACCACGTGGTACTGGTTGGCTGCCCGGTACAGGGTCGAGACCTGGCGCTGGCCAAAGGCGTCGTAGAGGGTCTGGTCCACCGCGACCATGCTCACCCCGAGGCGCGCGGCGGCGTCGCGGTTGACCTGCAGGCGGGTCATCAGGCTGGCGTTCTGCTGGTCGGTGTTGACGTCGGTGAGTTGTGGCAACCCGCGCAGCACCGCGACCACCTTGGGCACCCACTGGTCGAGGGTGTCCTGGTCGTCGGCGGTCAGGGTGTACTGGAACTGCGCGCCGCTCTGCCGGCCGCCGACGGTGATGTCCTGCACCGATTGCAGGTACAGGCGCGTGCCGGGCATGTCGCCGAGGGCATGGCGGACCTGGCCGATAACCTGGTCGGCGCTGTCCTGGCGCTCGCCCTTGGGCTTGAGGGCGATGAACATCTGCGCGCTGTTGATCGCTCCCGAGCCTCCGCCCCCGCCGCCACCGACGAAGCCGCCGACGGTCTCGACGTTGGGGTTGGCCGCGACCTTGCGGTTGATCTCGCGAAAGTCCGCCTGCATCGCCGCGTAGGACACGCTCTGCGAGGCGAGAATGCTGCCGGACAGGCGCCCGCTGTCCTCCTGCGGGAAGAAGCCCTTGGGCACCAGCACGAACAGGGCCACGGCCAGCACCAGGATCAGCAGGGTGACCAGGCCCATCAGCCGCGAATGGTCGATGACCCAGGCCAGGCTGCGGTCGTAGTAGCGATGGAACAGCGAGTCCGGGGTTTCGCCGTGGTCGGACTGGCGTGGCGGGCGCAGGGAGACGCTGGCCAGCACCGGGGTCACGGTGAGCGAGACCAGCATGGAAATGCCGATGGACAGCGACAAGGTCACCGAAAACTCGCGGAACAGCCGGCCGACGATGCCGCCCATCAGCAGCAACGGGATAAACACCGCCACCAGCGACACACTGATGCTCAGCACGGTAAAGCCCACCTCGCGGGCACCGTCCAGCGCGGCGTCGAGGCGCGACTTGCCGCGCTCAAGATGCCGCATGATGTTTTCCACCACGACGATGGCGTCATCGACCACGAAGCCGGTGGCGATGGTCAGGGCCATCAGCGACAGGTTGTTGAGGCTGTAGCCCAGCAGGTACATCGCGCCAAAGGTGCCGAGCAGCGACAGCGGCACGGCGACGGCCGGGACCAGGGTGCTGCGCCAGTCGCGGAAGAAGCCCCAGGTGACCAGGGTCACCAGCACGATGGAGGCCATCAGCGTGATTGCCACGTCACGCAGCGAGGCGCGGATGGTGGTGCTGCGGTCCATCAGGATGTCCAGCTTGATGGTCGCCGGGATCGATGCCTGGAGGAACGGCAACTGCGCCTTGACCCGGTCCACCGTCTCGATGACGTTGGCCCCCGGCTGCTTGAACAGCACCAGCAGCACCGCCGGCTTGCCATTGAACAGGCCGAAGTTGCGCAGGTCCTCGACATCCTCGCGGACCTGGCCGACATCGCCGATGCGCACCAGCTCGGCGCCGGACTGCTTGACCACCAGCGGCGCATAGTCCGCCGGGGTGTAAAGCTGGTCGTTGGCCGCCAGCACATGCTGCTGCCCGGCGATCTCGACGCTGCCCTTGGGCAGGTTGACGTTGGCTCCGGCCAGGGTGCTGCGCACCTGTTCCAGGCTGACGCCGTAGTGGTTCAGACGGTCGGGATTGAGCTCGACCCGCACCGCCGGCAGGGCCCCGCCGCCGACGGTCACGTCCCCTACCCCGCTGGTCTGCAGCAGGCGCTGTTCGAGCACGGTGGAGGCCACGTCGTACATCTGCGCCGGGGTGGCGCTGGTGGAGGTCAGGCTGATGATCAGGATCGGCGAGTCGGCCGGGTTGACCTTGCGGTAGGTCGGGTTGCCGGCGAGGTCGCTGGGCAGGTTGCTGCGCGCCGCATTGATCGCCGCCTGCACGTCGCGGGCGGCACCGTCGATATTGCGGTCGAGGTCGAACTGCAGGTTGATCCGGGTAGCGCCGAGGGTGCTGGCCGAGGTCATCTGGGTGACCCCGGCGATCTGCCCGAACTGGCGCTCCAGCGGCGTCGCCACCGAGGTCGCCACGGTGTAAGGATCGGCGCCGGGCAAGGAGGCGCGGACGCTGATGGTCGGGAAGTCCACCTCGGGCAGTGGCGACACCGGCAGCAGGCTCAGCGCCAGGCCGCCGAACAGGGCCAGGCCCACGGCGAGGAAGGTGGTAGCCACCGGGCGGCGGATAAAGGGTTCGCTGAGGTTCATCGTGCCAGGTCCAGCACCGCGCGGCGCCCGCCGAGGCGCTGCGCCAGGCCGTTCATGGCCAGGTAGATCACCGGCGTGGAGAACAGTGTCATCGCCTGGCTAAGCAACAGCCCGCCGATGATCGCGATGCCCAGCGGATGGCGCAGCTCGGAGCCAACGCCGGTGCCCAGCGCCAGCGGCACCGCACCGAACAGCGAGGCCAGGCTGGTCATCAGGATCGGTCGCAGACGCAGCTCGGCAGCGCGGCGGATCGCCGCCAGCGGCTCGATGCCTTCGCGGCGCTGCGCTTCGAGGGCGAAGTCCACCAGCATGATGCCGTTCTTCATGACGATGCCGATCAGCAGGACGATGCCGATCAGGCCGATGATGTCGAACTGGGTACCGGTCAGCAGCAGCGCCAGCAAGGCACCGAGGGCCGCCGAGAGCAGGGTCGAGAGGATGGTCACCGGGTGCACGAAGCTCTCGTAGAGGATACCCAGCATCAGGTACACCACCACGATGGCCGCCGCGACCAGGAACGCCTGGTTGCCCAGCGAATCAGCGAAGGTCGCCGCCGCGCCTTCCAGCGATACCTGCACCGAGGCCGGCACACCCAGTTGCGCCTCGATGTCCTTGAGCCGCTGAACCGCCGTGCCAAGGGTCTGCCCGGGGGCGAGATTGAAGGCGATATCGGCGTAGGGAAACTGGCCGAGGCGGTTCAAGGTCAGCGGCACCCGCAGCAGTTGCTGGCTGGCCATGCTCGCCAGCGGCGCCACGCCCCCGCCCGGAAGGCTGACGTGCAGGCCCGAGAGCAGGTCGGCGAGGTCATTGGGCGGCCGGTCGCTGACCATCACCACGTGGTACTGGTTGAGCTGGGTGTACAGGGTCGAGACCTGGCGCTGGCCGAAAGCGTCATACAGCGCGTTGTCGATGGCCAGCGGGGTGACGCCCAGGCGCGCGGCGGTGGTGCGGTCGAAGTCGAGCTGGACCTGGTTGCCAAACTGCATGGCCTGGCTCTGCACATCGGTGAACAGCGGGTCTTTGCGGATCGCGTCGAGCAGGCGGCCGGTCCAGCGCTCCAGGGTGCCCATGTCACCGGCCTGCAGGCCGAGACGGTAGCTGGTGGTCGACACCGTGGCATCCAGGGTCAGGTCCTGCACGCTGTGCAGGTACAGGCGGATGCCGGCGTCGTCGCGGTTGGCATCGGCCAGGCGACGGATCACCGCGCCGCTGCTGTCCCGTTCACCGCGGGGCTTGAGGTTGATCAGCAGGCGGCCCTGGTTCAGTGTCGGGTTGTTCTGATCGATGCCGACGAAGGACGACAGGCTCTGCACCGCCGGATCGCGCAGGATGCGTGCGGCCAGGCGCTGCTGTTGCTCCTGCATGCGCTGGAAGGAAATGGTCGGCGCGGCCTGGGAAATGCCCTGGATCAGGCCGGTGTCCTGCTCCGGGAAGAAGCCCTTGGGCATCAGGCTCAGGGTCAGCAGGGTCAGGGCGCCGGTGAGCACCACGGACAGCAGAGTCAGCACCCGGTGTGACAGGACCCAGTCGAGGGCGCGCACGTAACGGCGGTTGATGCGGTCGAAGAAATCCGCCTTCTGCTCCTCCGGCCGATGGCGCAGCAGGCGCGCGCAGAGCATCGGCGTCAGGGTCAGGGTGATCAATGCGGAAATGACGATGGTGACCGCCACGGTCATGGCGAACTCGCGGAACAGTCGCCCCACCACGTCGCCCATGAACAGCAGCGGGATCATCACCGCGATCAGCGCCACCGACAGCGAGACGATGGTGAAGCCGATCTGCGCCGAGCCCTTCAGCGCGGCCTGCAACGGCGTATCGCCGGCCTCCAGGTAACGGGTGATGTTCTCCACCATGACGATGGCGTCGTCGACCACGAAGCCGATGGAGATGGTCAGCGCCATCAGGGTCAGGTTGTTCAGGGAAAAGCCCAGGGTGTAGATCACCGCCAGGGTGCCGACCAGGGTCAGGGGCACGGTCAGCGCCGGAATCAGGGTGGCGGTGAGGCTGCGCAGGAACAGGAAGATCACCAGCACCACCAGGAGCACGGCCACGCCGAGTTCGAACTGCACGTCGCTGACCGAGGCGCGGATGGTCTCGGTGCGGTCGCTGAGCACGCTGACCTTGACCGTGCCCGGCAGGCTGGCGCGCAGGGTCGGCAGCAGGCGCTGGACCCGGTCCACCACCTCGATCACGTTGGCCCCGGGCTGGCGCTGGATGTTCAGGACGATGGCCGGGGTGCTGTCAGTCCACGCTGCCTGGCGCGGGTTCTCCGGACCGAGGATCGAGCGCGCCACCTGCGCCAGGCGGATCGCCGCGCCATTGCGGTAGGCAATCACCAGGTCGTGGTAGTCGTCGGGGTTCTGCAACTGGTCGTTGGCGCCGATGGAGTAGGCCTGGTAACGCCCGTCGATATTGCCCTTGGCCTGGTTGACGTTGGCCGCGCCGAGGGCGGTGCGCAGGTCTTCCAGGGACAGGCCGAGGTTGTTCAGCGCCGCGGTGTTGGCCTCGATCCGCACCGCCGGGCGCTGGCCGCCGCTGAGAGTGACCAGGCCGACGCCGGCGATCTGCGAGATCTTCTGCGCCAGGCGGGTATCGGCGAGGTCCTGGACCTTGGTCAGCGGCAGCACGTCGGAGGTCAGCGACAGGGTCAGCACCGGCGCGTCGCCCGGGTTGACCTTGCTGTACACCGGCGGGTACGGCAGGTTGGCCGGGAGGAAGGTGCCGGCGGCATTGATCGCCGCCTGCACCTCCTGCTCGGCGACATCCAGCGACAGCGCCAGGTCGAATTGCAGGGTCACCACCGAGGCGCCGTCGGAGCTGGTCGAGCCCATCGACTTCAACCCCGGCATCTCGCCCAACTGGCGTTCCAGCGGCGCGGTCACCGATGAACTGATGACCTCGGGACTGGCCCCGGGGTACTGGGTGAACACCTGGATGGTCGGATAGTCCACCTGCGGCAGCGCCGACACCGGCAACAGGCGGTAGCCGAGGATGCCCACCAGCAGCACCGCCACCATCAGCAGGCAGGTCGCCACCGGGCGCTCGACGAACGGCCGCGAGATGTTCATTGGCCGGGACTCACGACCTTGATCGGCGAACCGTCATCGAGCTTGTCGGCGCCTTCGGTGATCACCTGCTCGCCGGCCTTGACGCCGTCGTCGAGGATCGCGGTCAGCTCGCCCATGACCGGGCCGCTGCGCACATGGCGCAATTGCGCCTTCTGGCCGTTGACGATGAACAGGAAATCGCCGCCGCTGCCGTGCTGGATGGCCCGGGTCGGCACCACCGGCACCTGCTGCAGGGTATCGGCCTGCAGACGGGTGTTGACGAACTGGTTGGGAAACAGCGCGTGGCCGGCGTCGTCGAAACGCGCCTTGATCTTCACCGTGCCGGTGCTGGTGTCGATCTGGTTGTCCAGCGCCAGCAGGCTGCCGGTGGTCAACAGCTGGCGCTTGTCGCGATCCCAGGCCTGGACGCTGACCGGTCCCTTCTCGATGGCCTTGTGGATGCTGCCGAGGGCGTCTTCCGGCACGGCGAACACCACCATGGCCGGGTGCAACTGGGTGACCACCGCAATGGGCGTGGTGGCGGTGGTACTGACGTAGTTGCCCGGATCGACCTGGCGCAGGCCGACCACGCCGTCCACCGGCGAGGTCAGGGTGCAGTAGCTCAGTTGCACTTCAAGGTTCTGCACCGCGCCCTGATCGGCGGCCACGGTGCCGGCCAGTTGCTGCACGGTGGCGGCCTGGGTATCGAGGGTCTGCTGGCTGACCGAGCCGATGCGGATCAGCTCGTGGAAGCGCGCCAGGTCGCGGCGGGCGTTGTCCAGCACCGCCTGGTCGTGGGCCAGGGTGCCGCGGGCCTCGGCCAGTTGTGCCTTGATCGCACGGTCGTCGATTCGCGCCAGTACCTGGCCCTGGCGCACCGCCTGGCCCTCGGTGAACTCCACCGAAGCGAGAATGCCGTTGACTTGGGTGGTGAGGCTGACACTGTGCGCGGGGGTCACCGTACCCAAGGCATCGATGAACACCGGCACGTCCTTGAGCGTGATGGCGACCACCGCCACCGGCTCGCCGGCCTGCGGCGCGTGATTGACCTTGGCGGGGGCGGACAGCAGCCACCAGGCGCCGAGCGCCAGGAGCAAGCCGAGGCCGAGCAGAAGAAGTCCATGTCCAGTTCGTTTGCGGGTGCTCACGACAGCGCGTCCGATCGGTTCGAGTGAAAGGAAAGCGGGCAGCCCCGAAGACGTCGGCGACCTCCTGTCGCCGCAAGGCACGTTGACACTCTAGCAGCCGGTGGCCAGCACACCCGGGCGATGCGCATTTCATTCAGCCGGGCGACAGTTTGCAGCGCTGGCGTGCCGCTTCCAGCGTTCGGTGCTACCATCCGCGTTCGCCGCGCCAGAGGACTTCCAGCACCCATGAGTACCATTCGCGAACGCAACAAGGAACTGATCCTGCGCGCCGCCAGTGAAGAGTTCGCCGACAAGGGCTTCGCCGCCACCAAGACCAGTGATATCGCGGCCAAGGCGGGCCTGCCAAAGCCCAACGTCTACTACTACTTCAAGTCGAAGGAAAACCTGTACCGCGAGGTGCTGGAGAGCATCATCGAGCCGATCATGCAGGCTTCGACGCCGTTCAATGCCGAGGGTGATCCGGAAGAGGTGTTGAGCGCCTATATCCGCTCCAAGGTGCGTATTTCCCGCGACCTGCCCTTTGCGTCGAAGGTGTTCGCCAGCGAGATCATGCACGGCGCGCCGCATTTGAGCCCGCGCCAGGTGGAGCAGTTGAACGTCCAGGCCCGGCACAACATCGCCTGCATCCAGCGCTGGATCGACAAGGGCCAGATCGCCCCGGTGGACCCGCACCACCTGATGTTCAACATCTGGGCGGCGACCCAGACCTACGCGGATTTCGACTGGCAGATCTCGGTGGTGACCGGGAAGGCCAAGCTGGATGACAGCGATTACGAGGCGGCGGCGCAGACGATCATTCGCCTGGTTCTAAAGGGCTGTGCGCCGGACAACTGAAGATTCCGCGATTGGTGTGGGGGATTCACCGGAACGCTGGAACGCCGCGATCGGCGGCGAAGCCGTCGTAAATCCTGAGTCCCGGTTTCTCCTGACACACCGGGGATTCAGGTTTTATGGCCGCTTTGCGGCCAATCGCGGATGAATCCGCACACCGACCTTCACCAACCTCCCGACTTAGGCCGCAACCCCCGCATCCGCCCGCAACCCCGCCTCCTCGATCGCACTGATCGCACACTGCTCGTCGATATCCGACGTATCCCCGCTGATCCCGATCGCCCCGAGCACCACGCCCGCTTCATTGCGAATCAGCACGCCACCCGGCGCCGGCACCACCGGGCTCTGGCCCAGGCCATTGAGCGCGGCGAAGAACGCCGGGCGTTGTTGCGCGTCCAGGGCCAGCAGGCGCGAGCCCTTGCCCAGTGCGATCGCACCCCAGGCCTTGCCCATCGCCACCTGCGGTCGCAGCAGGCTGGCGCCATCTTCCCGCTGCAGGGTCAGCAGGTGGCCACCGGCGTCCAGCACCACCACGGTCAGCGGCGCAGCGCAGATCTTGCGACCTGCCGCCAGCGCGCCATTCACCAGGCCAACGGCGACTTTCAAGCTCAATGCGTTCATGAAACGGTCCTCTTGTTGTTGGAAGCCCAGGGGGCAAGTGAAAATTGATAGACCAAATAGAACACAATGGAGAAAATTTTTGTATACAATAATTCGAACCCGATTGCCTGATTCCCAGCAAACCCCATTTCTGCGGCATTTCGCCCATGGGCGATGAAAGGGATTGACCAGAGTCGCATCCCGTGAATACACTCTGGCCAAAAGCAGTTTTGTATACAATTACAACATCAATGAGGCACAAAGCCATGAGCAAAATGAGAGCAATCGATGCAGCCGTTCTGGTGATGCGCCGCGAAGGTGTGGAAACCGCGTTTGGCATTCCTGGTGCAGCGATCAACCCGCTGTACTCGGCCCTGAAGAAAGTCGGCGGTATCGATCACGTCCTCGCTCGCCACGTTGAAGGCGCCTCGCACATGGCCGAGGGCTACACCCGCACCAAGGCCGGCAACATCGGCGTATGCATCGGCACCTCGGGCCCTGCGGGCACCGACATGGTCACCGGTCTGTACAGCGCCTCCGCCGACTCCATCCCGATTATCTGCATCACCGGCCAGGCTCCACGTGCCCGCCTGCACAAGGAAGACTTCCAGGCCGTGGACATCACCAGCATCGTCAAGCCGGTGACCAAGTGGGCGACCACCGTCCTGGAACCGGGCCAGGTGCCCTACGCCTTCCAGAAAGCCTTCTACGAAATGCGCACCGGCCGCCCAGGCCCCGTGCTGATCGACCTGCCATTCGACGTGCAGATGGCCGAGATCGAATTCGACATCGATGCCTACGAGCCGCTGCCGGTCACCAAGCCCGCCGCAACCCGCAAGCAAGCGGAAAAAGCCCTGGCCATGCTCAATGACGCCGAGCGTCCGTTGCTGGTCGCCGGTGGCGGCATCATCAACGCCGACGCCAGCGACAAGCTGGTGGAGTTCGCCGAACTGACTGGCGTACCGGTAGTACCGACCCTGATGGGCTGGGGCACCATCCCTGACGACCACGAGCTGATGGTCGGCATGGTCGGCCTGCAGACCTCGCACCGCTACGGCAACGCCACCCTGCTCAAATCCGACCTGGTGTTCGGCATCGGCAACCGCTGGGCCAACCGTCACACCGGTTCCGTCGACGTCTACACCGAAGGCCGTACCTTCATCCACGTCGATATCGAACCGACCCAGATCGGCCGCGTGTTCACCCCGGACCTGGGCATCGTGTCAGACGCCGGCTCCGCACTGGATGCCTTCCTCGAAGTGGCTCGCGAGTGGAAAGCCGCCGGCAAGCTGAAGTGCCGCGGCGAATGGCTGAAAGACTGCCAGGCCCGCAAGTCGAGCCTGCAGCGCAAGACCAACTTCGACAACGTTCCGGTCAAGCCACAGCGCGTGTACCAGGAAATGAACGAAGTGTTCGGCAAGGACACCTGTTACGTCAGCACCATCGGCCTGTCGCAGATCGCCGGCGCACAGTTCCTCCACGTCTACAAGCCACGCCACTGGATCAACTGCGGCCAGGCCGGCCCGCTGGGCTGGACCATCCCTGCCGCGCTGGGCGTGGTCAAGGCTGACCCGACCCGCAAGGTCGTGGCACTGTCGGGCGACTATGACTTCCAGTTCATGATCGAAGAGCTGGCGGTAGGCGCGCAGTTCAACCTGCCATACGTCCACGTGCTGGTGAACAACGCCTACCTCGGCCTGATCCGCCAGGCGCAGCGTGGCTTCGAGATGGATTACTGTGTACAACTCGCGTTCGAGAACATCAACGCCCCGGACGTCAACGGTTATGGCGTCGATCACGTCGCCGTCGTGGAAGGCCTGGGTTGCAAAGCCCTGCGCGTGTTCAAGCCTGAGGAAATCGCCCCTGCCCTGCTCAAGGCGCAGAAGATGGCCGAAGAGTTCCGCGTACCGGTGGTCGTCGAAGTGATCCTCGAGCGCGTCACCAACATTTCCATGGGTACCGAAATCAACGCGGTCAACGAATTCGAAGACCTGGCGCTGGTCGGCAACGACGCGCCAACCGCGATTTCGCTGCTCGACTGATCGTCTGCGCGACCCAGCCCTTCGGGTGCGGGGTCCCGACCTAGCAAGGAGAATTCCATGCCACGTTTTGCCGCCAACCTGTCCATGCTGTTCACCGAACAGGACTTCACCGCCCGCTTCAAGGCTGCCGCCGACGCTGGTTTCAGCGGTGTCGAGTACCTGTTCCCGTACGACTACCCGGCGACCGAGATCAAGCAACTGCTCGACGCCCACGGCCTGACCCAGGTGCTGTTCAACCTGCCGGCCGGCGACTGGGCCAAGGGTGACCGCGGCATCGCCTGCGACCCGGCCCGGGTCGAGGAATTCCGCAGCGGCGTCGACCTGGCCATCGCCTACGCCAAGGTCCTGGGCAACACCCAGGTCAACTGCCTGGCCGGCATCCGTCCACAAGGGCGGCAGTGCGCCGACGTGCGCAAGACCTTCGTCGACAACCTGAAGTTCGCCGCCGACAAGCTGAAGGCTGCCGGGATCAAACTGGTCATGGAAATGATCAACACCCGCGACATCCCCGGTTTCTACCTGAACACCACCCAGCAGGCCCTGGAGATCCAGGCCGAGGTGGGCAGCGACAACCTGTTCCTGCAGTACGACATCTACCACATGCAAATCATGGAAGGTGACCTGGCGCGGACCATGGAAACCAACCTGGCGAAAATCAACCACATCCAGCTGGCCGACAACCCGGGCCGTCACGAACCGGGCACCGGCGAGATCAACTACCGCTTCCTGTTCGAGCACCTGGACCGCATCGGCTACCAGGGCTGGGTGGGCGCGGAGTACAAGCCCAAGACCACCACCGAGGAAGGCCTGGGCTGGCTGAAGACCCATAACGCGATCTAACAAGCACCGCCCTCCCCTGTGGGAGCTGGCTTGCCAGCGATGAGGCCCGACCGGACAACATCGTTGCTGCTGCCGGCCCTATCGCTGGCAAGCCAGCTCCCACAGGGACCGCGTCGCTCCTGATTAAAAGAAGAGGCAATTTCTCATGGCTAAAATCGGTTTCATCGGCACCGGCATCATGGGCCGCCCAATGGCGCAGAACCTGCAGAAAGCAGGTCACAGCCTGTTCGTTTCCACCCACCACGACGCAGCCCCTGCCGACCTGATCGCCGCTGGCGCCGTGGCCCTGGCCAATCCGAAGGAAGTGGCCCAGGAAGCCGAATTCATCATCGTCATGGTCCCGGACACCCCGCAGGTCGAAAGCGTCCTGTTCGGTGACAACGGCGTCGCCGAAGGCGTTGGCCCGAACAAGATCGTGATCGACATGAGCTCGATCTCCCCTACCGCCACCAAGGCCTTCGCCGAGAAGATCAAGGCCACCGGTGCTGCCTACCTGGACGCACCGGTGTCCGGCGGCGAAGTCGGTGCCAAGGCCGCGACCCTGAGCATCATGGTCGGCGGCTGCCCGAAAGCCTTCGAGCGCACCCTGCCGCTGTTCCAGGCCATGGGCAAGAACATCACCCGCGTCGGTGGCAACGGTGACGGCCAGACCGCCAAGGTCGCCAACCAGATCATCGTCGCCCTGAACATCCAGGCCGTCGCCGAAGCCCTGCTGTTCGCCGCCAAGAACGGCGCCGATCCGGCCAAGGTCCGCGAAGCACTGATGGGCGGCTTCGCGTCGTCGAAGATCCTCGAAGTGCACGGCGAGCGCATGATCAAGGGCACCTTCGATCCAGGCTTCCGCATCAGCCTGCACCAGAAGGACCTGAACCTGGCCCTGCAAGGCGCCAAGGAGCTGAACATCAACCTGCCCAACACCTCCAACGCCCAGCAAGTGTTCAGCACCTGCGCGGCCATCGGTGGTGCCAACTGGGACCACTCGGCGCTGATCAAGGGCCTGGAACACATGGCCAACTTCTCGATCCGCGACGACAAGTAAGCACGACCTGCACGCCGCGGAGCGAAGGGCCGCGCATCGTCCCTTTCATTCTTGTGGCTGGCAGTTGCAACCGCGCAACACCGCCCCTGGTTCAGCCTGCACGGAGGCCGTCCCAGGGGCGTTTTTGATTCTGCAGAACAATAAGATTTGGAGGCCTGAGATGTCGGTCGATCCGCAACAATTTCTCCGCGACCTGTTCGCCACGGCCATCGATGCCGCGCACCCGCGTCAGGTCCTCGAAGCCCACCTGCCCGCCGACCGCAGCGGCCGGGTGATCGTCATCGGCGCCGGCAAGGCCGCTGCGGCCATGGCCGAAGTGGTCGAGCGCGCCTGGCAGGGCGAAGTCCGCGGCCTGGTAGTGACCCGCTACGGCCACGGCGCCAGCTGCTCGAAGATCGAAGTGGTGGAAGCCGCCCACCCCGTCCCCGACGCCGCCGGCCTGGCCGTGGCCAAGCGCGTGCTGGAGATGGTCAGCGACCTCGGCGCCGACGACCGGGTGATCTTCCTCCTGTCCGGCGGCGGCTCGGCCCTGCTGGCCCTGCCGGCCGAAGGCCTGACCCTGGCCGACAAGCAGCAGATCAACAAGGCCCTGCTCAAGTCCGGCGCCACCATCGGCGAGATGAACTGCGTGCGCAAGCACCTCTCGGCGATCAAGGGCGGACGCCTGGCCAAGGCCTGCTGGCCGGCCACCGTGTACACCTACGCGATTTCCGATGTGCCGGGCGACCTCGCCACGGTCATCGCCTCCGGCCCCACCGTGGCCGACCCGAGCACCTCGGCCGAAGCCCTGGCGATCCTCAAGCGCTACAACATCGAAGCGCCGAAAGCCGTGATCGACTGGCTGAACAACCCCGCCTCGGAAACCGTGAAGGCCGACGACCCGGCCCTGGCCCGCAGCCACTTCCAACTGATCGCCCGGCCCCAGCAGTCGCTGGAAGCCGCTGCGGTGAAGGCCCGGCAAGCCGGCTTCAGCCCGCTGATCCTCGGCGACCTGGAAGGCGAATCGCGGGAAGTGGCCAAGGTCCACGCCGGTATCGCCCGCCAGGTGGTCCTGCATGGCCAGCCACTGGCCGCGCCCTGCGTGATCCTCTCCGGTGGTGAAACCACGGTGACCGTGCGCGGCAATGGCCGTGGCGGACGCAACGCCGAGTTTCTCCTCAGCCTCACCGAAAGCCTCAAGGGCCTGCCCGGCGTGTACGCCCTGGCCGGCGACACCGACGGCATCGACGGCTCGGAAGACAACGCCGGCGCCCTCATGACCCCGGACAGCTACGCCCGCGCCCAGGCCCTGGGCCTGTCGGCCTCCGACGAGCTGGACAACAACAACGGCTATGGCTACTTCGCCGCGCTCGACTCGCTGATCGTCACCGAGCCGACCCGCACCAACGTCAACGATTTCCGCGCCATCCTCATTCTTGAGACTGCCCAACATGACGCCTGACAAAAAAGTCAAAATCCTCGCCACCCTCGGCCCTGCCATCAAAGGTATCGACGACGTCCGCGCCCTGGTGGAAGCCGGGGTCAACATCTTCCGTCTCAACTTCAGCCACGGCGAGCATGAAGACCATGCGATGCGCTACCAGTGGATCCGCGAGGTGGAAAGCCAGCTGAACTACCCGCTGGGCATCCTCATGGACCTGCAGGGGCCGAAGCTGCGGGTCGGCCGCCTGGCCGAAGGCAAGGTCATGCTCCAGCGTGGCCAGTCCCTGCGCCTGGACCTCGATCCGACCCCGGGCGACGCCACCCGGGTCAACCTGCCGCACCCGGAAATCATCGCCGCGCTGGAACCGGGCATGGACCTGCTGGTGGATGACGGTCGCCTGCGCCTGCAAGTGACCGCCAAGCACGCCGACGCCATCGACACCCGCGTGCTCAACGGCGGCGAGCTGTCCGACCGCAAGGGCGTGAACGTGCCGCAGGCGGTGCTGGACCTGAGCCCGCTGACCGCCAAGGACCGCCGCGACCTCACCTTCGGCCTGGAACTGGGCGTGGACTGGGTGGCGCTGTCGTTCGTGCAGCGTCCCGAGGACATCGTCGAGGCCCGCCAGTTGATCGGCGACCGCGCCTTCCTGATGGCCAAGATCGAGAAGCCCTCGGCCGTCACCCAACTGCGCGAGATCGCCGAACTGAGCGACGCGATCATGGTCGCCCGTGGTGACCTGGGCGTGGAAGTGCCGGCCGAGGCCGTGCCGCAGATCCAGAAGAACATCATCGCCACCTGCCGCCAGCTCGGCCGTCCGGTGGTGGTGGCCACGCAGATGCTCGAATCGATGCGCTTCTCCCCGGCACCGACCCGCGCCGAGGTGACCGACGTCGCCAACGCCGTGGCCGAAGGTGCCGATGCGGTGATGCTGTCGGCGGAAACCGCCTCCGGCGACTACCCGCTCGAAGCCGTGCAGATGATGAGCAAGATCATCCGCCAGGTGGAGTCCGGCCCGGACTACCAGACCCAGCTCGATGTCGGCCGGCCGAAGGCCGAGGCCACCGTGTCCGACGCCATCAGCTGCGCCATCCGCCGCATCAGCGGCATCCTGCCGGTGGCGGTGCTGGTCAACTACAGCGAATCCGGCAACTCGACCCTGCGCGCCTCCCGCGAGCGGCCACGGGCGCCGATTCTCAACCTGACCCCGAACCTGGTCACCGCGCGGCGCCTGAGCGTGGTCTGGGGCGTGCACTCGGTGGTCAACGACCGCCTGCGCCAGGTCGACGAAGTCTGCTCCACCGCATTGGAAATCGCCCAGGCCCAGGGCATGGCCAACCGCGGCGACACGCTGCTGATTACCGCCGGTGTGCCTTTTGGCCAACCGGGATCGACTAACTCGCTGCGGATCGAAACCCTGCTTTGACCCTTTCGCGGGGCAGGCCGGCGGTCATCGCTTCATCCGCGTGAAGCCGTGGCCGCCAGCGTGCTCCGCGATCCACGACAGAAGAAAAGCTGTACCCGTAACCGTGGGAAAACACACGCCCAAAGAGGCGCCCCACTTCACTTCAGACCTACTGCCATGTACACGAAGAATTTTGTAAACCCGTGCCCGGACTGGGCCACTGCCTTGCTCAACGGCTTCAGCCAGGTGCTGCTGCAGCGCAATCCGCTGTGCGGCCTCTGTTGCCTGCTGGCCATCCTCATTACCGCACCGCAACTGATCGGCGGCGCGCTGCTGGGTGCCCTTGCCGGGCTGCTCACGGCGCAGCGCCGCGGCTACAACCGCGCCGACCGCCAGGCCGGACTGTACAGCTACAACGGCGTGCTGATCGGCGTGCTGTTCAGCTACCTGCTGCCGTGGTCGCCGTTGCTGCTGCCGCTGATCATCGCCGCCGCCGGGCTGAGCAGCATGCTCGTGCACCAGTGGCTCAAGCGCGGCGGCTCGGTGTTACTGCCGGCCTATACCCTGCCCTTCGTGCTGGCGGGCTGGGCCTTGTTGCTGGTGGCCGAGCCCGCGACGACGGCCAATACGCCAGTGCCGGCCAGTGCCCTGGATGCGCTGGCGCGGGGGCTGGGGCAGATCTTCCTGCTCGACCAACCGCTGGCGGGGATGCTGATTGCCCTGGGGCTGTTGTTGGCGGATCGCTATGCCGCGGCCTGGGCCTTCGTTGGCGCGGCTATCGGCGGCAGTGTCGCGCTGCTCGGTGGAGAGGCCACGGCGGCCTACATGGGGCTGTATGGCTTCAACGCGGCGCTGGCGGCGCTGGCCTTCAGCGGAACCCGGGCGCAGCCGTGGAAGCCGTTGCTGGCGATCGTGCTGGCGATCGCGGTGCAGCCGTTGTTCAACCTGCTGCCGATTCCGGGGCTGACGGCGCCGTTCATCGTGGCGTGCTGGATGGTGCGGCTGGGGGATGTAAAAGGGACCGGGGTGCAGAGTCGCTGCATCTGACGCTATCGCTGGCAAGCCAGCGATTGGGCCCTGGAAGCTTGCACAACTGCCGGATCCCACCCTAGGCTTCCCAGCACCACCCCGCTTTTGGAACCACCATCCCTATGGACACCCCCCAGAGCCTGCGCGAACGGCTCTATGTCATCGTCTTTCAAACCGACACCATCGCCGGCCGCCGCTTCGATACCATCCTGCTGCTGATCATCCTCGCCAGCCTGGTCACCGTGATCCTCGACAGCATCGACGAGGTCCATCAGAGCTACGCCGGCCTGCTCGCCGCCATCGAGTGGGGCTTCACGGCGGTGTTCCTGGTCGAGTACCTGCTGCGCCTGTACTGCTCGCCCAAGCCCATGCGCTACGCCTTCAGCTTCTACGGCCTGGTCGACCTGCTGGCCATCGTCCCCGGCATCATCGCGTTGTACTACAGCGACGCCCAGTACCTGCTGATCATCCGGGTCATCCGCATGCTGCGGATCTTCCGCGTACTCAAGCTCAGCCCCTACCTCAAGCAGGCCCACTACCTGCTCGACGCCCTGCGGGGCAGCAAGCAGAAGATCATCGTGTTCCTGGTCAGCGTGTCGACCCTGGTCACGGTGTTCGGCACCCTGATGTACGTGGTCGAAGGTCCCGAACACGGCTTCACCAGCATCCCCAAGGGCATCTACTGGGCCATCGTCACCCTGACCACCGTGGGCTTCGGCGACATCGTGCCGAAGACGCCGCTGGGCCAGGTCATCTCCTCGATGGTGATGATCACCGGCTACTCGATCATCGCCGTGCCCACCGGTATCTTTACCGCCGAACTGGCCAACGCCATGCGTGGCGAGCAACTGCGCCATGATTGCCCGGTTTGCCGTAAAGGCAGCCACGAACATGGCGCCGCGTTCTGCTCGCGCTGCGGCAATGCGTTGTTCAAGAAGCTGGAATAAGCACAGTACTTTTTAATCTTTTTGTGCCTAAGCGGCGTTTGGCTATAGTCGCTGGCACAATGCCTTTAACTCCAATGCCAACAAGGAATGCACAGTGAAAAAACTCTTCGGTGCCTCGCTTCTCGCCGCGAGCCTGGCCGTGGGCAGCGTTGCCCAGGCCGCTCCTGCTCCGCTGCTGAACGTCTCCTACGACGTGATGCGCGACTTCTACAAGGACTACAACGTCGCCTTCCAGAAGCACTGGGAAGCCGAGCACAAAGAGAAGATCAACATCCAGATGTCCTTCGGCGGTTCGAGCAAGCAGGCCCGCGCCGTGATCGACGGCCTGCCGGCCGATGTCATCACCATGAACATGGCCACCGACATCAACGCCCTGGCCGACAACGGCAAGCTGGTCCCGGACAACTGGGTGACCCGTCTGCCGAACAACAGCGCGCCCTTCACCTCGGCCACCGTGTTCATCGTGCGCAAGGGCAACCCGAAAGCACTGAAGGACTGGCCGGACCTGCTCAAGGATGGCGTGCAGGTGATCGTGCCGAACCCGAAGACCTCGGGTAACGGCCGCTACACCTACCTCTCGGCCTGGGGCTACGTCCTCAAGACCGGCGGCGACGAAGCCAAGGCCAAGGATTTCGTCGGCAAGCTGTTCAAGCAGGCGCCAGTGCTGGACACCGGTGGCCGTGCCGCCACGACCACCTTCATGACCAACCAGATCGGCGACGTGCTGGTGACCTTCGAGAACGAGGCCGAGATGATCGCCCGCGAGTTCGGTCGCGACCAGTTCGAGGTGATCTACCCGAGCGTGTCCGCCGAGGCCGAGCCGCCGGTGAGCGTGGTGGACAAGGTGGTCGACAAGAAAGGCAGCCGCGCCACCGCCGAGGAATACCTGAAGTACCTGTGGTCGCCTGAAGCCCAGGAAATCGCCGCCGCCAACTACCTGCGCCCGCGGGATCCGGCGGTGCTGGCCAAGTACACCGACCGCTTCCCGAAAGTGGAATTCCTCTCGGTGGAGAAGACCTTCGGTGACTGGCGCACCGTGCAGAAGACCCACTTCAACGATGGCGGGATCTTCGACCAGATCTATACCGGCAAATAAATCTGGGGCCTGACTTTAGGGCTCCATCGCTGGCAAGCCAGCTCCCACAAGGTCTCCACTGGCTTCGAAAGCGGCGCGGTACCTGTGGAAGCTGGCTTGCCAGCGATTGGCCCTCCGGTATTGCAAATCCCTCGCAGAAAAACCCGCCCGAGCATTGTCTACCCTTTCCGTCACCCCACGGCTGAAAGGAGTACCCCGTGATCCGTACCCTCCTCGTCCTCCTGCTCTGTACCCTGCTCGGGACGCCCGCATTCGCCGCCGGCCCGTTGTCCGCCATCACCGGCGAACCGCCGGCCAAGGAGCCGGAACCCGTGGTCCAGGGCGGCTTGCTCGGTGCCCTGGCCAACGGCCTGGACGATGTCTCCGACGAACTCGACCTCGACCACCACCTGCTCGACGCCTGGCGCCTGCGCGCCGACCGTGCGGCCAACGAGGCCGGACAACTGGTCACCCGGCACAGCCCGGAAGACAGGCTGCAGATGGCCCGTGACTTCCTCATCCTCAGCGCCGCCTGGGCCGCCAGCTTCGCCTTGCTCTGCTACCTGGGCCGCCTCGCCTCGCGCCGATCGGCGCGCACCCGGCTCCTGCGCGAACGCCCGCGCCCGCAAAAACTGCTCGGCTACCTGCTGTCCTTTACCCTGCCCGCGCTGATCAGCCTGCCCGCCGCGCTGTTCGTCAGCCGTCAGCTGGACCCCTCGGTGGGCCGCGCCCTGGGCATGAGCCTGGCCTACGCCACCAGCAGCGGCCTCTTCTCCACCTCGATCATCCTCTGCCTGATCACCCTCTTCGACGTCGGCCACAAGCGCGCCGCGGTGCGTATTCTCCGCGAGTCAGCGCCACGGCCGCTGTTCATGGTGGGCTTCCTCGCCGCCTGGAGCGACGCCCTGACCAGTCCGCAGATCGTCCGCCAACTGGGCGGCAACCTGACCAGCAGCACCGCCGCGATCACCGGTCTGCTGGCGACCCTGACCTTCGCCGTGCTGGTCCTGCGCTCGCGGCGCCCGGTGGCGCACCTGATCCGCAACCGCAACCTCAAGGAGCGCCTGCAACACCGCGCCGTGCAGGAAACCCTGCGAATCTTCTCGGCACTGTGGTACCTGCCGATCCTGATGATGATCCTGGTCTCGGCGATCAACCTGATCGGCGCCGGCGAGGAAAGCCAGCGCGCCCTGCAGAAGGCCCTGCTGACCACCGTGCTGCTGATCGGCACGGTGTTCCTCAGCATCACCCTGCAGCACCTGTTCAAGCCACGGCAGACCGAACAGCGCCTGCGCCCCTACAAGGAACTGCTCTACAGCCTGGCTCACGCCCTGCTGCGCATCGCCATGGCGGTGGCCTTCATCGAACTGCTCGGGCGCATCTGGGGCTTCTCGGTGCTGGACTTCGCCCTGCGCAACAGCCTGGGCCGGGCGATCAGCGACTCCCTGAGCAGCATCGGCCTGATCCTGCTGGTGACCTGGCTGCTCTGGGTGGTGATCGACACCGCCATCCAGGAGGCCCTGAAACCCACGCCGGGCAAGCGCAATTCGCGCCAGCCCAGCACTCGCACGCGGACCATCCTGCCGATGCTGCGCAACGCCACCAAGGTGGTGCTGGTGGTGATCTGCACCATCACCACCATGGCCAACCTGGGGATCAACGTGGCGCCGTTCCTCGCCGGTGCCGGGGTGGTCGGCCTGGCCATCGGCTTCGGCTCGCAGCAACTGGTGCAGGACGTGATCACCGGGCTGTTCATCCTGATCGAGGACACCATCGCCATCGGCGACTGGGTGGTGCTCGACTCCGGGCATGCCGGAACCGTCGAGAGCCTGACCATCCGCACCCTGCGTCTGCGCGACGGCAAAGGCTTTGTGCATTCGGTACCCTTCGGCCAGATCAAGGCGGTCACCAACCAGTCGCGGCAGTTCGCCTATGCGTTCTTCTCGGTGCAGTTCAGCTATGACTCGGACGTGGACACGGCCCTGAAGCTGATTCGCGAGGCGGGACAGTCGATCAGCGAGGACCCGATCCTGAGGCACAACCTGCAGGGGCCGTTGCAGGTGTTCGGGGTGGACAGCATGAACCTGAATGGCATGACCCTGACGGCGCAGTTCAGGACCACGTCGGGCGGGCAGTATGCGGTGAACCGGGCGTTCAACGAGCGGTTGAAGAAACTGGTGGACCAGACCGACGAGGTGAGTTTTGCCCAGTACAACCCGTTGCCGCAGCGGGATGTAGCTCAATAATTTGTGGTGTTCTTGAGGGCCTCATCGCGGGCAACGCCCGCTCCCACAAGGTTCGGCAATGGACACAGGGTCTGTGTCGTTCTTGAGGGCCTCTCGGCGGCAGGCACAGGACCTGTGGAAGCGGGCGTTGCCCGCGATGAGGCCCTGAAGGTCAGCGGAAGACCAAAGCCTTCAAACCACCACCCACCTCGATCTCGGGAAACTCCGGCGGATTCTCCAGCCGCTCGACGAACCTCAACCCCGGCGCCTGCTCTGCCATCCCCTGGATCAGGAACTCCGGCCCGATCCCCGGATCGTTCACGCAGGCCAGCACCGTCCCGTCCTCGTTCAGCAACTCCGGCAGACGCCGCAGGATCTTCGCGTAGTCCTGGGTCAGGGCGAAGCTGCCCTTCTGGAAGGTCGGCGGATCGATGATGATCAGGTCGTAGGGCGCCGACTTGCGCACCTTGCCCCAGGACTTGAACAGTTCATGGCCAAGGAAACCGACCCGGCTCAGGTCATGGTCATTGAGCCGGTGATTGTCTCGCCCGCGGGACAGCGCCGCCCTGGACATGTCCAGGTTGACCACCTGCTCCGCTCCACCCGCAATCGCCGCCACCGAGAAACCGCAGGTGTAGGCGAACAGATTGAGCACCCGCTTGCCCGCCGCCTGCTCGCGAACCCAGCGCCGGCCGTAGCGCATGTCGAGGAACAGCCCGTTGTTCTGCTTCAGGCCCAGGTCCAATTGGTAGCGCAAGCCATCCTCTTCGATCACCTTCGACTCGCAGGGCTCCCCCAGCAGCCAGTGGCCGGGGCTGTCCGGCAGGTAGCGATGCTGGATCAGTACCGCCACGCCTTCCGGCGCCAACCCGCGCAACATGGCTTGCAGTTCCGCCAGTTGGCCTTGCGGCGGCTCGCGGAACAGCGCCACCAGCAACACACCCTGCAGCCAGTCCACGGTGATCTGCTCCAGCCCCGGCCAGCAGCGCCCGCGGCCATGAAACAGCCGCCGGGTTTCACTCGGCGGCGGGTTCAGGGCGGTCAGCAGGTGGTGGTGCAGAGTTTCGATGGCAGCGGTCATGGCGGGTTTTCGGCGAACTAAAGCGGCGCATTCTACGCCTTTGCGTCGCTCGCGCGGACGGCGGATTTGAACCACCAGCCCCGTTGCATGCCGGCAGCCGCCAGCAGGATCGCCGCCACGCCCAGCCATTGCAGGGCTTCCAGGCGGTGACCGAACGCGATCCAGTCCACCCCGATGGCGGCGATCGGATAGATGAACGACAGTGCGCCGGTCAGCGCGGTCGGCAGTTTCTGGATTGCGCCATACAGCAGCACGTACATCAGGCCGGTGTGAACGATGCCCAGGGTCACCAGGCTACCCAGTTCGGCATGACCGGTCGGCAAGCCGCCGAGGTTGGCGAACGGCGCCAGCAACAGCACCCCGGTGCACACCTGGATCAGCGCGATCAGATGCGGCGGCGTGCCGGTCAGGCGCTTGATGACCAATGCCGCGACGGCATAGAGGAACGCCGCGCCGAGGGCCAGGGCGATGCCCAGCAGGTAGGCGTCACCGCTCTCGCCCTGGCTGCCGTGGGCACTGACGATGGCCAGCATGCCGGCGAAGGACACACCCAGCCAGAACAGCTTGGGCACGGTGATCTTCTCGCCGAGGAACAGCGCCGCCAGGCCCACCAGCATGAACGGCTGAACGTTGTACACCGCCGTGCCGATGGCGATGGACGCCCGCGAATAGGAGGCGAACAGCAGCACCCAGTTGCCGACGATGGCCACGCCACTGAGCACGGCGAGCAGGAAGGTCGTGCGGGTCAGCAGGCCCGGGCGCAGGAAACCCATGGCCGCGCAGATCGCCAGCAAGGTGGCGGCGCCGAACAGGCAGCGCCAGAACACCACATCCAGCACCGGTTGCCCGGAGACCAGCACGAACCAGCCAATGGTCCCGGAGATCAGCATGGCGCCGATCATTTCCAGCGAACCGCGACGCAGCGAATTGTCCATCACGCACCTCCCAGTAGATGTGACAGATTATGACGAGGGTCTTGCGGGCCGTTCCAGTGGATAAACAAGGCTGGAATGTCGGCTAACCTTTGTTATCAAGGCAATTACACCAACTCACCTTACGAGGCGTGTTACCCATGACCGATGCCATCGACCAACTGCTGCTCAATGCCCTGATGGAGGACTCGCGGCGCTCGCTGAAGGCGCTGGCCAGCCTCACCGGGCTGTCCGCCCCCAGCGTCAGCGAACGCCTGCGACGCCTGGAGGAACGCGGGGTGCTCAAGGGTTACACGGTGGAAGTGGATGCCCGCAGCTTCGGCTACCAGCTGCAGGCCATCGTGCGGATCCGGCCGTTGCCGGGGCAGTTGCATGAGGTGGAACGGCAGATCATCGCCATTCCCGAGTTCACCGAGTGCGACAAGGTGACCGGGGATGACTGCTTTATCGCGCGCCTGCATGTGCGCTCGATGGAGCAGTTGGACACCTTGCTGGACAAGCTCA
This sequence comes from Pseudomonas sp. Con_6, assembly GCF_059379395.1. Taxonomy (NCBI): domain Bacteria; kingdom Pseudomonadati; phylum Pseudomonadota; class Gammaproteobacteria; order Pseudomonadales; family Pseudomonadaceae; genus Pseudomonas; species Pseudomonas sp. Con_6. The sequence continues at coordinate 5,051,130 of NZ_CM182011.1, forward strand.
ACAGCCATGCCGAGACGAGTACGGCGATCGTCAAGAAGACCCCGGTGAAGCGGCGGTTGCCGCCGATGGATTGATGTACGCGGTCAACCTGTGGGAGCGAGTCAACCTAAAAACTGTACACATACATGTAACTTTAAGTGCCATTTTTGTGTGCAATTTTTCCAGCAAGCGCCCCATAACGTTACATCCCCCGCTCCAACTAATTTGACCAATCGATCAGTATTTAACCGCTTTAAAAAATAAATCCTGCTTATTTGGTCAACTTATAAATTCGGAATTTCATCAACTTACAAAAAATCCAAACAACTTCAACAACATAGCCAACCCCCCACTGAAGTTCCCGTGGCATGGAACTGGCTAACCTCTGCTCGTGCTTTGTATACAAATTTCATAAATCCAGAGCACACATAGATCCGCCCACCTGCCGTCGCCGGGTAGCGGAATGCCCCTAACCAATTGGTTCTCGTGGTTTAACAACCAGGCCTCACCGCGCCACGAGTATCAGGAGCACGCCGGAATGAGCATGAGTCTCTACAACAAGACAGAACTGGACTTTTCCTCGTCTATCCCCGAACCGTCGACGCAGCCGCAACACCCCGTTACCCTCAGCCCCCGCCTGCACAACCACGACCTGGCCCCGACCAAGGCCGAAGGTCGGCGCTGGGGGCGCTACAGCATCTTCGCCCTGTGGACCAACGATGTGCACAACATCGCCAACTACTCCTTCGCCATGGGTCTCTACGCCATGGGCCTGGGTGGCTGGCAGATCCTGCTGTCACTGGGTATCGGCGCGGCGCTGGTGTACTTCTTCATGAACCTGTCCGGCTACATGGGCCAGAAGACCGGCGTGCCGTTCCCGGTAATGAGCCGGATCGCCTTCGGCATCCACGGCGCGCAGATCCCGGCACTGATCCGCGCGGTGATCGCCATCGCCTGGTTCGGCATCCAGACCTACCTGGCCTCGGTGGTCCTGCGGGTGCTGCTCACCGCCGTCGCCCCGAGCCTCGCCGTGTATGACCAGGATTCGATCCTCGGCCTGTCCAGCCTCGGCTGGGTGTGCTTCGTGGCGATCTGGCTGGTGCAACTGGTGATCCTCGCCTACGGCATGGAGATGGTGCGCCGCTACGAGGCCTTCGCCGGCCCGGTGATCCTGCTCACCGTCACCTGCCTGGCCGCCTGGATGTACACCCAGGCCGGCTTCGACATCGCCTGGTCGGTTCGCGAGCCGCTGACCGGCACCGCCATGTGGCACAACATCTTCGCCGGCGGCGCGCTGTGGCTGGCAATCTACGGCACCCTGGTGCTGAACTTCTGCGACTTCGCCCGTTCTTCGCCCTGCCGCAAGACCATCCGCTCCGGCAACTTCTGGGGCCTGCCGGTGAACATCCTGGCCTTCGCGGTGATCTCGGTGCTGCTGTGCGGCGCGCAGTTCAAGATCAACGGCCAGATCATCGACAGCCCGACGCAGATCATCGCCAGCATCCCCAACACCTTCTTCCTCGTGCTTGGCTGCCTGGCCTTCCTGATCGTCACCGTGGCGGTGAACATCATGGCCAACTTCGTCGCCCCGGCCTTCGTTCTCAGCAACCTGGCGCCGCGGGTCCTCAACTTCCGCCGCGCCGGCATGATCAGCGCCACCCTCGCCGTGCTGATCCTGCCGTGGAACCTCTACAACAGCCCGCTGGTGATCATGTACTTCCTGTCCGGCCTCGGCGCCCTGCTCGGCCCGCTGTACGGCGTGATCATGGTCGACTACTGGCTGGTGCGCAAAGGCCGGGTCAACGTACCCGAGCTGTACAGCGAAGACCCGAAAGGCGCCTACCACTACCGCCGTGGCGTCAACCCGCGAGCCATCGCCGCGTTCATCCCGGCCGCGCTGCTGGCCATCGTCCTGGCCCTGGTGCCCAACTTCGAAACCATCGCGCCGTTCTCCTGGATGATCGGCGCGGGCATCGCCGGCCTGCTCTACCTGCTGATGGCGCCACGCAACCGGCAGTACGCCGAGGTCAGCGGCGAATCCATTGCCGTCGACAGCGTCAGCCACTGATTCCTTGTTCAGGCCCGGGACTGCCGGGCCGTCACTGCCTTAGCGAGACCCCCACATGCGTATCCTGATCGTCAACGTCAACACCACCGAAGCCATTACCGAGGCCATCGCCCGCGAAGCCCAGGCGGTCGCCGCGCCGGGCACCGAGATCATCGGCCTGACCCCGTACTTCGGTGCCGAGTCGGTGGAAGGCAATTTCGAAAGCTACCTGGCCGCCATCGCCGTGATGGACCGCGTGCTGGCCTACGACGGCCCCTACGACGCGGTGATCCAGGCCGGCTACGGCGAGCATGGCCGCGAAGGCCTGCAGGAGTTGCTCAATGTGCCGGTGGTGGACATCACCGATGCGGCCGCCAGCACCGCCATGTACCTCGGGCATGCCTACTCGGTGGTAACCACCCTGGACCGCACCGTGCCGCTGATCGAGGACCGCCTCAAGCTCTCCGGCCTGTACGACCGCTGCGCCTCGGTGCGGGCCAGCGGCATGGCCGTGCTGGAACTGGAAGAGCAGCCGGAACGCGCCCTGGAAGCCATCGTCGAGCAGGCCGAGCGGGCGGTACGCGAGGACAAGGCGGAAGTGATCTGCCTCGGCTGCGGCGGCATGGCCGGCCTGGACGAGAAGATCCGCCAGCGCACCGGCGTGCCGGTGGTAGATGGGGTCAGTGCGGCGGTGAAGATGGCCGAGTCGCTGGTGCAACTGGGCCTGTCCACGTCCAAGAGCCGTACCTACGCCACGCCGCGGACCAAGCGCATCGTTGGCTGGCCGGCGCATTTCGGTCGTTGAGATTCCGGTAGCTGCTGTCTCCCAGCAGCGGCACACCGGTGAGGAGCGGCGGAACGCACGCCGACCCGCTCCCACACCCGCCGGATGCCCAGGCCCAGGAACCTGACGCATCCGGCAAACCCGGCAATACCTCTTTGCGAGGCGCGGTCCGAGACCGACGCCTCGTTTTTTTACGCACTCAGAACACTGGAGAACGTTGTAGGAACTGGCTTGCAAGCGATGGGGCCTGATCAGACAACGTCGTCGTCAACTCTGACCCAATCGCTGGCAAGCCAGCTCCCACAGGGTTTTGCGTTGGCAGTGAGGAATGTGTTTCAGACCCCGGCCTTCGGACAGCTCGCTTCACCGCCATCCAGCCCCTGTTTCACATTGCGGCTGAGCATCGTCGCCTTGCCGTCATGCCAGGTCAGGGTCAGCACGTACAGCGAATCGAAATCGCTGTTCTCCCAATCCTCGGTGATCACCCGCTTCTCGCCCAGGGCCTTGCCGGCCACGGCGTTGATCAGTTCCGGGAGATAGCCATGGGACCAGGCGGTATACACCGTGGCATTGCGGTACTTGTTGCTGGTCAGCTCGCGGGCCAGGGCATTGGTGTCATTGGCGCCGTAGTCGATGTTCACCGGCAGGCCGAGCTTGATCGCGCTGGGGCTGATGGTCATCAACGGCCGCAGGTAGCTGTAGCTGTCGTCATTGGCGCCCTCTTCCACCTCACGGGTGGGATCGGCGGCGAACACGTAGTCGGCCTTGCCGAAGCGCTCGGGGAGCACGGTGGCCAGTTCGAGGGCGCGGTTCAGGCCCTGGCAGTTCAGTTGGCCGAGACCTTCACCCGGCTTTTCCGCATGGCGCAGGAATACCAGGGTCTGGGTGCCGTCGACCGGCGTGGCGAAACTGTCGAAGGTGGTGAATCCGAGGAGGGCGGTGCCAGCAGCGAGCACACAGCCAAGCAGCGCCTGGCGGCGCGAGGGGAAGGTCACGGGCAACTTCATGATGAACCCTTGAGGACAAAGACATGGAACCAACCCGCCAGTGCTGCCCCGCGGCCGAAGCCGCGGAGCATCCCTGTCTGTCGTTCCTTCCTTGGATGCGGGCGTCCTTGAGAGTGCAGCAGGCCCGATTGGTTCTGTCCTTGGGGTGCTCATCCGTAAGCTGGGTGTGACTCTACCCAGCCGGTGTTACGAAATTAAGACGCCCGACTCAGTCGTCGCGGGTCAGGACTTCCAGCACTTCGATCTCGAAATGCAGGTCCGAACCCGGCGGGATCGAGCCGACGCTACGCTCGCCATAGCCCAGGTGCGCCGGCACGAACAGCTTGCGCTTGCCGCCCACCTTCATGCCCATCAGGCCGATATCCCAGCCCTTGATCACCCGCCCGGTGCCGATCACGCACTGGAACGGCTTGCCGCGCTGGTGCGAGGAATCGAACACGCTGCCATCGGCCAGCGTCCCGGTGTAATGGGTGGTGATCAGGGCGCCCTTGACCACTTCCTTGCCGTCGCCCAGCTGGACGTCGGTGATTTGCAGTTCATCGCTCATGGCGCGGACCTCTTTCTTCAAGCTGTGACATAGGTCGCAGCCTTTTCTCAGGAATATCAGTAATTTGCAACAACAGGATGGGCAAACTCCGAGTGAGGGCAAACCTGCGTCAAAGCAGATTCAGCGCAATCAGCTAGGATCACCCGGACAAGCGTCACAAGGACATAACAATGAACGAGAAAATCAAGGCGCTGTGCGAGGAACTGGGGATCGGCGAGGAACTGCTGATCGCCCGTGGTTTCGTCGAATATCCGGAAGCACCAGTGCTGGCCATTGCCGAGATCGACGCGGATGGCCGCCGCTTCGAACTGGAACCGAACGCCGCCGCGGCCTGGCGCGACCTGCGTGCTGCGGCGGCACGGGATCATGTCGAGCTGTGGCTGGTCTCGGCATTTCGCAGCATCGAATACCAGGCGAAGATCATCCGCTACAAGCTGAACAAGCAGCAGGACCTGGAACAGATCCTCGCCCTCAGCGCACCGCCTGGCTTCAGCGAGCATCACACCGGCCGGGCGGTGGATATCAATTCCCTGGAACCCGAGTTCGAGCACAGCGCGGCCTTCGAATGGCTGAAGCTCAATGCCGAACGCTTCGGTTTCCATCTCTCCTACCCGCGGGACAATGCCATGGGCTATCAGTTCGAGCCCTGGCACTGGTGCTACCGGGCGCCCCTGCTGGCCGGTTAGCTGAACTGCGCCACCACCTCGGCGCCGGTCATGTTCTGTGTCTGGTTGGAGAAGCAGTAGTAGGACGGTTTTTCGTCGATATACACCTGCAGATTGAAGTCCCAGGCGTGTTCACCATCCAGCACGCCCACCGGGATAGCGAAGAAATTACCGCCCTTGAGGCGGTAGAAGAGGTGGCTGCCGCATTTTCCGCAGAAACCGCGCTCGGCCCAATCGGAGGAGCCGAAGACCGTTGGCTGAGCGCCTCTGAACTGCGGCGCCTGGCTGCTGTGGACGGTGAGCAGCGGGCCGCCGTTCCACTTGCGGCACATGCTGCAATGGCAGGCACCTAGGCCGTTGTCGTCGAGGGTGACGGTGAGCTGGATGGCGTTGCACAGGCAACTGCCGTGATGGGTGGTCATGTGAGCTCCTTGCCAGGGTGAATGGCTGGTGAGTGTAGCCAATATCTTGCTGACACCGCAGAACCCTGTGGCGGGTTCAAAAGGTCACGGGCGTCAGCACCGGCTCGCCCGCAAAGAACGCCTGCATATTCTTCAACACCAGCGCCACCATGTCCCGTGCCGCTTCGGGCGTCTGCGCCGCAACATGCGGGGTCAGCACCACGTTGCCCAACTGCTTCAACTCATCCGGCACCGACGGCTCTTCATCGAACACATCCAGCCCCGCCCCGGCAATCCGCCCTTCGCGCAGTGCCGCGACCATCTCGGCGGTAGACACCACGCTGGCCCGGGCGATATTTACCAGGTAACCCTGCGGCCCCAGCGCATCCAGCACCTCGCGCCCGACCAGCGCCCTGGTATTGGCCCCGCCCGGCGTGGCGACAATGAGGAAATCCGACTCCCGCGCCAACTCCAGCACGCTCTCGCAGTACTGGTACGGCACGTCATCGCGCCGCGAGCGATTGTGATAGCGCACCTGCATGTCGAAGCCGAGCGCGCCCCGTTTGGCGATGGCCATCCCCACCGCACCCAGCCCGAGAATCCCCAGGCGCTTGCCCGCCAGCGACGGACTGATCACCCGGTTCCACTGTCCCAGCCGCGTGGTGGCATCAGCCCGGGTGATATCCCGGACCACCGCAAACAGCAGGGCCATGGTGTGATCCGCCACCGCCGAGGCATTGGCCCCGGCGCCATTGGTAACGACGATACCCCGCGCCGCAGCGGCAGCCAGGTCGACCTGCTCGTAACCGGCGCCGATCACGCAGATCAGTTGCAAGGCCGGCAACGCGGCGATTTCCTCGGCGGTGATACCCAGTGGCCCACGGGTCAGCACCACATCGATCTCCGCTCCATGGCGAGCGATCGCCTCGGTGCGCAAGGCCGGCGTCTTGGCGCGGATCAGGCGATATCCGTTGTCTTCCAGCAGGGGCAGGTAGTCGTCGACCGTCTCCACCAGCACCAGTACCGTCTTCGTCATCTCGGGCTCCCAGGCGATAAGCGAGGGGCCATTATGCCGAGATTACTGGCTGAACGCGCGGCCCAGACCGCCTGGCACGCCGCTGGAGTCGGTGTCCTGCCACGGGCCTTCAGGATTGGTCGACCAGCTCCAGCCGTTGTTCCAGCGGTAGTAGGTGCGCTGGCGGTAGAAGGTGTTGGTCTTGCCTTCGAGCACGTACACGCCGAGCTTCGGGTCCCAGTGGCTGGCGCCGCCCGGTGGCGGGGCGAAGCTGGCCGAGGTGCGCGGCATGGGTTTCGGCGTCGGGGTAACGGTGGGTTTCGGTGCGGTCGGGCCCGGCTTGATTACCGGGCCCGAGGGTGGCAGGGTTTCGATCGGCGGCAGTGGTTGGCGATCCGGCTGCTGCTGGTGCACCGTACAGGCGCTCAACCCCAGGGCCAGTGAAATCAGGGTCAGGCGTACGGTGCTGTTCATGGAAGCTCTCTTATAGATCCGGTCGGTCGATGGTCAGGTGCTGCGGCGTCGCAGTATTGCTCGCCAGGGGCGCACCGCTGCCGACCCATTCGCCCTTGGTGGGCTGGCCGGCGCGCGAGATGCGTGCCATCAGTTGGACTTCAGGGAAGTTCGACAGTTTCATGTTCGGCATCATTGCGTCGCTGTCGCTCAGCTCGACCTCGATCGGCAACTGCGCCACGGTGATCCGTTTGGCGGCCAGCGGCAGGCTCGGCCCGGACGCCGCGCGGGCGAAGATGAACACCACATCGTCCGGCTTGACCTTGTCCTGCAACGCTGCAGCCAGTTCCACGCGCACGGTCAGCTTCGCGCCCGAGGCTGCCACCGGCTCCGAGGCCTTGCCCTCGCCCGCCGCGACCTTTTCCTTGGCCTTCTCGATACCGCCCAACAGCGCGGCACGGGAGCTGTCGCCTTCCGGCAACTGCGCCAGCAGGCGATTCCAGTAGTCGATAGCGTCCTGGTAGCGCTCATCCTCGAACGCGGCGATACCCAGCAGGCCGAGACTGGTCACTTCCTTCGGATCGCTCTTCAGCGCTTCGTCGGTCAGGGCCTGGAATTGCGCAGTCCACTGCTTGTTATTGGCAAAGTACAGGGCCTGGGCCCACTGTCCGAGCAGTTCCGGCGCACGACCGGCAACGCCCACGGCGCGCTCGAAGGCCTTGGCTGCGTCCGCCGGACGCTCCTGGGCCATGTAGGCACGGCCGAGGAAGTACAGGCCTTCGGCGTTGTCCGGCTGGGCGGCGACGGCACGCTCCAGGCGTGAGGTCATCTCCTCGATGGTCTGCGGCGCCGTAGCGAACTCCTGGGTCAGGGCGACCTTGTCGCTGGCCCCGTAGTGCAGGTAGAGGCCCACCGCCATCGCCGGCACCAGGAACGCCGCAACGATCGGCAGCGCCTTGCCCAGCCGCGCACTGCGAGAGGCATCGGCATTCTCGGTATCGGCCAGCAGTTCGCGGGCGGCTTCGTCCTTGCCGCGGGCCAGTGCGTCGGCATCGAGCACGCCCGCTGCACTCTGGGCCTGCAGTTCGGCGACGCGCTCCTGGTACAGGGCGACGTTGAGGGCGGTACGGTCTTCTTCCTGCTGCGCACGACGGCCACGCAACACCGGAATCAGCAAAAAGCTCAGGGCTACCAGCAGCAGCAGGCCTGAAGCGAGCCAGAAATCAGTCATGGGTCTGTTCTTTGTCCAGCAGTGTGGCGAGGCGCTTGCGCTCCTCGGGAGAAAGGTCGGTCGAGCCGTTGCTTGCCGGTGCGCGGCGCTTGCGCACGATCACCGCCATCACGCCGACACCGCCCAGCAGCAGCGCTGCCGGACCGAACCAGAGCAGCCAGGTCTTGGCGGTCAGGGCCGGCTTGTAGCGGACGAAATCACCGTAGCGATCGACCATGAAGTCAACGATCTGCTGATTGCTCTTGCCTTCGCCGAGCATGCGGAAGATTTCCCGGCGCAGGTCGGCGGCAATCGGCGCGTTGGAGTCGGCGATGTCCTGGTTCTGGCACTTGGGGCAGCGCAGTTCCTTGGTCAGTTCGCGGTAACGCTCGCGTTCGGCCTCGTCGGCGAACTGGTAGGTGTCGATGGCCGCCTTGGCCACGCCGCACAGGCTCAGGCCGAGCACGGCGGCTGCCAGCCAGCGCTTCATTGGCTGGCCTCGTCGACCAGGCCCTGGTACACCGGCGCCAGCTTCTCGCGCCACACGGTTTCGTCGATCACGCCGACGTACTTGTCGCGGATGATGCCCTTGGCGTCGATGAAGAAGGTTTCCGGCGCGCCGTACACGCCCAGGTCCAGGCCCAGGGTGCCCTGCTCGTCGCGGATGTCCATCTGGTAGGGGTTGTGGAACTCGGCCAGCCACTTCAGGGCGTCGGCATTGATGTCCTTGTAGTTGACCCCGTAGATCAGCACGCCCTGCTGGGCCAGTTTGTTCAGCACCGGGTGCTCGACCTTGCACGAGATGCACCAGGTGGCCCAGACGTTGACCAGCGCCGGCTTGCCCTTGAGGTCGGCCTCGGTCAGTTGGCGGTCGCCCTGCACGTTGGGCAGGGCGAAGGCCGGGAACGGCTTGCCGATCATCGCCGATGGCAGCTCGGCCGGGTCCAGGTACAACCCGCGGTAGAGAAACACCGCCACCAGCAGGAACACCGCCAGCGGCAGCACCATGATCCAACGCTTCATGCAGTCGCTCCTTCCAGACCGAGGACATCACGCACCTTGGTCTTGACCTTGATTCGATAGCGACGGTCGAGCGCCGCGAGGAAACCGCCGAGGCCGGTGAGCAAGCCGCCCAGCCAGATCCAGCGGACGAACGGCTTGACGTGCACCCGCACCGCCCAGGCGCCGTTTTCCAGCGGTTCGCCGAGGGCGACATAGAGGTCGCGGGTGAAGCCGGCGTCGATCCCGGCTTCGGTCATCATCGACTGCTGCACGGTGTACAGGCGTTTTTCCGGATGCAGCACGCTGATCTCGCGGCCGTTCTCCAGGACCCGCACGGTGCCCTTGTCGGAGGTGAAGTTGGGGCCTTCGAAGTGCTTGGCGCCTTCGAAGACGAAGTGGTAGCCGGCCAGTTCCACCGACTCGCCCGGCGCCATGCGCAGGTCGCGCTCGGCGCTGTTGTTGCTCGATAGCACCACGCCCAGGGCGCAGACCGCCAGACCCAGGTGGGCCAGGTGCATGCCCCAGTAGCTGCGGTTGAGCCCGCGAATACCCTTGAGCAGGCCTTTGTGACGGGTCTTGTCGAGGATGTCGCGCACGCCGCCGAGGACGATCCACGCGGCCAGGGCGAAGGTGGTCAGCACCGGCCAGTCGAAGTCGTCGACCAGCAGGCCACCGATCGGAGCCAATACCGCGGCGCCGATCAGCACCGGGGTCAGCATGCTGGCCAGCCAGCGTACCGGGGTGTCCTTCCAGCGCACGATCACGCCGACCGCCAGCACCACCATCAGCAGCGCCATCAGCGGGATGAACAGGGCGTCGAAGTACGGCGGGCCGACCGACAGTTTGGCCCCGGTCAGGGCGTCCAGCACCAGCGGGTACAAGGTGCCGAGCAGGATCATCGACGCCGCCACCACCAGCACCAGGTTATTGGCCAGCAGCAGGGTCTCGCGGGACCACAGGGCGAAGCCGACCTGGCTCTTCACCACCGGCGCGCGCAAAGCGAACAGGGTCAGCGAGCCGCCGACCACCACCAGCAGGAAGAACAGGATGAAGATGCCGCGCTCCGGATCGGAGGCGAAGGCGTGCACCGAAGTCAGCACGCCGGAACGGACCAGGAAGGTGCCGAGCAGGCTGAGAGAGAACGCGGCGATGGCCAGCAGCACGGTCCAGCTCTTGAACACGCCACGCTTCTCCGTGACCGCCAGCGAGTGGATCAGCGCAGTGCCCACCAGCCACGGCATGAACGAGGCGTTTTCCACCGGGTCCCAGAACCACCAGCCGCCCCAGCCCAGCTCGTAGTAGGCCCACCACGAGCCAAGGGTGATGCCGATGCCGAGGAAGGCCCAGGCGACGATGGTCCACGGCCGCGACCAGCGCGCCCAGGCGGCGTCGAGGCGCCCGCCGAGCAGTGCGGCGATGGCGAAGGCGAAGGCCACCGAGAAACCGACGTAACCCATGTACAGCATCGGCGGATGGACGATCAGGCCAATGTCCTGCAGCAGCGGGTTGAGGTCACGGCCGTCACCGGGGATCTGTGGCAGCAAGCGCTGGAACGGGTTGGAGGTGATGATCAGGAACGACAGGAAGCCGACGCTGATCATGCCCATCACCGCCAGTACGCGGGCGAGCATGACCAGTGGCAACTGCCGGGAGAAGATCGACACGGCGAAGGTCCAACCACCGAGAATCAGCGCCCAGAGCAGCAACGAGCCTTCGTGGGCGCCCCACACCGCGCTGAACTTGTAGTACCAGGGCAAGGCGCTGTTGGAGTTGCTGGCGACGTAGGCGACCGAGAAGTTGTCGGTCATGAAAGCGTGGGTCAGGCAGGCGAAGGCGAAGGCGAGGAAGGCGAACTGGCCCCAGGCCGCCGGGCGCGCCAGGCTCATCCACAGGCTGTCGCCGCGCCAGGCGCCGAGCAGCGGCACCGTGGCCTGCACGCAGGCGAAGCAGATGGCCAGGATCATCGACAACTGGCCGAGTTCGGGAATGATCAGCGAGGCGTTCATTGCGCAGGTACTCCCGAGGCCGTCTGCCCGCTTTCCTTGAGGGCCTTGGTGACTTCCGGCGGCATGTATTTCTCGTCGTGCTTGGCCAGCACTTCATCGGCCACCACCACGCCTTCGGCGTTCAGCTTGCCCAGGGCGACGATGCCCTGGCCTTCGCGGAACAGGTCGGGAAGGATGCCGCGGTAGGTGATCGGCACCGACTTGCTGAAGTCGGTGACCACGAAGCGCACGTCCAGCGAGTCGGGGGAGCGCTGCACCGAACCCTTCTCGACCATGCCGCCGGCGCGGATGCGGGTGTCCAGTGGCGCCTCGCCATTGGCAATCTGGGTCGGGGTGTAGAACAGGTTGATGTTTTCCTGCAGCGCGCTGAGGGCCAGGCCGACGGCGACACCGAGGCCGGCGAGCAGGCCGAGGATGATAAACAGGCGCTTCTTGCGTTGCGGATTCACTTGGCGTTCTCCCGGCGCAGGCGGCGCGCCTCAGCTTGCAGGTAACGTCGGCGGGCCAACAGGGGGGCGACGACGTTGATGGCCAGCACCGCCAGGCAGATGCCGTAGGCCGACCACACATACAGGCCGTGATGGCCCATGGCGAGGAAGTCGCCGAAGGATGCGAAGCTCATCGTGCGCCTCCCAGACTGTTCAGCACTTCTTCCCGGACCCAGCTGGCGCGGGCCTCGCGCTTGAGCACTTCGAGGCGCATGCGCAGCAGCAGCACGGCGCCGAAGAAACAGTAGAAACCCAGCACCGTGAGCAGCAACGGCAGCCACATCTCCGCCGGCATCGCCGGTTTCTCGGTGAGGGTGAAGGTCGAGCCCTGGTGCAGGGTGTTCCACCACTCCACCGAGTACTTGATGATCGGGATGTTGATCACCCCGACGATGGCCAGCACCGCGCAGGCCTTGGCCGCGCTGTCACGGTTGCTGATGGCGTGGCCGAGGGCGATGAGGCCGAAGTACAGGAACAGCAGGATGAGCATGGAGGTCAGGCGCGCATCCCAGACCCACCAGCTGCCCCAGGTCGGCTTGCCCCAGATGGCCCCGGTGACCAGCGCCACGGCGGTCATCCAGGCGCCGATGGGCGCGGCGCTCTGCAGGGCGACGTCGGCGATCTTCATCTTCCACACCAGCCCCACCACCCCGCACACCGCGAGCATGACGTAGCAGGACTGCGCCAGCATCGCCGCCGGCACATGGATGTAGATGATGCGGAAGCTGTTGCCTTGCTGGTAGTCCTGCGGGGCGAAGGCCAGGCCCCAGACCACGCCGGTGCCGATCAACAGGATCGCGGCGACCGCCAGCCAGGGCAGCATGCGGCCGCTGATGGCATAGAACCATTTGGGGGAACCGAGCTTGTGAAACCATGTCCAGCTTATTGCGCTGCTTTTCATCACGGTACATCCAGGGTCTTTGCTGGGCGGGGGCCCAGACCTCGTTATTCGCCGACGCTGATCTTCAGGCCAGCGGCTATTGCAAAAGGTGCAAGGGTGACTGCCAGGGCGGCCAGGCTGCCGAGCCAGAGCAGGTATCCGGTTGCCGGCATAGCTTGCACTGCTGCTTGTAGCGCGCCACTGCCCAGGATCAATACAGGGATGTATAGCGGCAAAATCAGCAGCGCCAGCAGCAGGCCACCACGTTTCAAACCAACAGTCAGGGCCGCACCCACGGCGCCCAACAGACTCAGTACCGGGGTACCGAGCAAGAGCGATGCCAGCAGGACCGGCAGGCATTCCACGGGCAGGCCGAGCATCACCGCCAGCAGCGGCGACAACAATACCAGCGCCAGCCCGGAAAAAGCCCAGTGTGCCAGTACCTTTGCCAGCACCAGAAGTGGCAGGGGGTGTGGCGAAAGGACCCACTGCTCGAGGGATCCGTCCTCGAAATCACTGCGGAAAAGCCCGTCCAGCGAGAGCAGGACGGACAAAAGCGCGGCTACCCAGACTAATCCTGGAGACAAAATTTGCAACAATTGTGTCTCAGGACCGACCGCAAGTGGAAACAATGCGATGACGATGGCGAAGAATACCAGCGGGTTGGCCAGCTCTGCCGGACGACGGCACAACAGGCGTGCTTCGCGGCGCAACAACAGGACGAATACGCTCATGCGGCCCACTGCCCCAGGTTGATGTCACGGTAGCCGGACGGCGTCTGCGCCAGCGTGTGGTGGGTGGTCAGGACCACCATACCGCCCTGTTCGCAGTGTTGCGCCAGATGCGCTTCGAGCTGGGCCACGCCCTGCTTGTCGAGAGCGGTGAAAGGTTCGTCGAGGATCCACAGCGGCGGGCTGTCCAGATACAGCCGGGCCAGGGCCACCCGGCGCTGCTGACCGGCAGACAGGGTATGGCAGGCGACATCCTCGAAACCGCGCAGGCCGACGGCATCCAGCGCCTGCCAGATCGCCTCGCGGCTCGCCGGGCGATGCAGGGCGCAGAGCCAGGTGAGGTTTTCTTCCGGGGTGAGCAGGTCCTTGATCCCGGCGGCGTGGCCGATCCACACCAGGGAGCGGGCCAGTTCGCTGCCCTGTTCCTTGAGTGGCTTGCCGTTGAGCAGGATCTCGCCATGGGTGGGTTGCATCAGGCCGGCGAGCAAGCGCAGCAGGCTGGTCTTGCCGCTGCCGTTGGGGCCGCTGATCTGCAGCATGTCGCCGGGGCACACGCGCAGTTCGAGGTGTTCGAAGAGCATTCGCCAGTCGCGCTCGCAGGCCAGGCCCACGGCTTGCAGATGAGGAGTCACAGGTTCGCCTTATGCTCAAGTCGGTTGATACCTGGCCGTTATAGAGACAACGAAATCCTGGCCGACCGGTCTGGAAGAAATCGGCCGGCATTATACATGCCATGTCCTACTGTAAAGAGGGCTATTTGAACAGGTCGCAACAGCCATGACAGGCGAAATAAACAGCCTCGGCCCACAGTTTGCCGCCGTCGCGCAACAGGCGCGGGGCTCGGCGATGACCGGCGAGCTGGTGCAACTGCTGCAGGAGCAGCCGGACCTGCTGAAGCCGGGAGAAACCGCCAAGGGTGAGGTAGTCTCGCTGCGCCAGGTCGGCCAGGACATCCAACTTTTGATCAAGCTGCTTCAGCAGAATGGCCGGGAGACCATGGTCGCAGCCAGTGCCAGCCAGCCGCTGGCCCAAGGCACCCTGATCACGGTCAGCCAGCCCAATTCGAGCCAGCTCAGTCTCACTTTGCAACAGGCCATCGCCAGCAATGTCGCCGCCCTCACCCGCCTCGACAGCCGCGAACTGCCCGTGGGCACGCTGGTGCAGGGCAAGGTGCTGACCACCCAGTTGCAGCAGCAAGGCGCGGGCCTGCCGCCGCTATACCGCTCGCTGGTCAGTCTGCTCAATACCACCCAAGCCGGCGCCACCCTGGCCATCGACTCTCCTCGCCCGCTCCCCTTGGGCAGCCTGCTCAGCGCGCGGGTGATGGGCGACCAGCTACTGAACTTCGTGCCGCTGAGCGGGCGCCAGGATCAGATGGCCATTGCCCAGAACCTCAGCGCCCAGCAGAACCGCCAGGCTTCGCTGCAAGGCCTGCTGGCGGCCATGCAGCGGATCGCCGCCGATGACGACCAGCCGGCCGATGTCCGTGCCAGCGTCGACAAGCTGCTGGCCAGCCTGCCGGATATCCGCCAGATGGGCGACGCCCGCCAGCTAGCCCAGGCCTTGGGCAACAGCGGAGCCTTCCTCGAAGCCAAGCTGTTCAACGGCGCCACCGTGGTACCGGACATCAAGGCCCAAGTAGTACGCCTGATCGCCCAGTTGCTGCCGAACGTGCCGGGCGGCGTGCTGTTCACCCAGAACAACGCCGCCGTCGCCCAGGCACTGCCGGGCATGCTGCGCAGCGCCCTCGGCGCGCTTGGCCAGGTGACGCCGCGCACGCCGCCGGGTGGCTTCCCGCTGCCAACGCGCCTGCTGCAGAACGCCGAAGGCGAGGAAGACCTGCAACACCTGCTGCGCCTTGCCGCAGCGGCCATCTCGCGGGTGCAGAGCCATCAACTGGCAAGTCTCGAACAGACCGGCAAGACCCCGGACGGCAACCTGCAAACCACCTGGCAGACCGAGATTCCCCTGCGTACCGGGCCGGAATTCATGCCGATGCAGGTCAAGGTGCAGCGCGAGGAAACCCCGGAACAGCAGGCCGATCCGGAGCGCCAGCGCCGCGACCCGCTGGAGATGCTCTGGCGCATCGACCTGGCTTTCGATCTGCATCCGCTGGGGCCGTTGCAAGTCCAGGCGCAGATCAGCCAGGGTAGTCTGTCCAGCCAATTGTGGGCGGAACGCCCTGAGACTGCGGCATTGATCGAGCGCGAGCTAGGCGATCTGCGCGCGCGGCTGGTGGCCCGAGGGGTAAATGTCGGCGAACTGCATTGCCATCAAGGCGTCCCGCCCCAAGGGGCGCGCACGCATCTGGAACAACGCTGGGTGGACGAGAACGCATGACCCGCAAGACACCACCCCGCCAGGCCATCGCCCTGAGCTACGACGGTACCCAGGCCCCTACCCTCACGGCCAAGGGCGATGACGAACTGGCGCAAGCCATCCTCGCGCTTGCCCGCGAGCATGAAGTGCCGATCTATGAGAATGCCGAACTGGTCAGGCTGCTGGCACGTATGGAGCTGGGGGACAGCATCCCCGAGGCGCTATACCTGACCATTGCCGAGATCATCGCCTTTGCCTGGCAGTTGAAGGGCAAGGTGCCGGTGGGGTTCTACGACGAGGGGCCGGTGGAAAGGGATATCACGCCGGACCTGAAGCGGTTGCCTGGACCGAAATGATGTGGGGCCTGCTCGGGCCAATCGCTGGCAAGCCAGCTCCCGCAAGGCTCTCCGTTGCTCTCAAGAGCACCGCAATCATTGTGGGGGCTGGCTTGTCGGAGCGCCGTGGCGCAGCGTCAAGGCCCTGAAGAACGCAGGAAACCCTCAGCTCTTGTGCAACTTGCTCATCAACTCCGCCTCAGCCTGGGTCAAGCCGCAGGTCTGGGTCAGTTCGTCGACGCTGGCGCCCATCCCCACCAGCCGCGCCGCCTGAGCAAACGACAGGCTGTTGGGGTCGCGCTGTTCCAGCTGGAGCAGTTTTTCCGGCAGCGGGGCGACCGTCGCGCGCAGCTCGTGCAAGGCCTCGCCCATGGACACCGACATGTTCTGGTAGTCATCCAGGCGCTTGTTCAGGTCCTTGATGCGCTGGTCGCGCAGCGCATCACCCTGGGCCTGTTGCGACGCCAGTTCACGCTGCCGCTTGCTGTAGCCAATGAACAACCAGGCACTCAGTGCCCACAGCAAGGCCAGGAATACAACCGCTACCTCAAGGATCAACTCAGATGTTCTCCAGCTCGGACCACTCTTCCTCGGTCATCATCTTGTCCAGCTCGACCAGGATCAGCAGTTCGCCGTTCTTGTTGCATACGCCCTGGATGAACTTGGCCGATTCCTCGTTACCGACGTTCGGTGCGGTCTCTACCTCGGACTGACGCAGGTAGACCACTTCGGCAACGCTGTCGACGAGGATGCCCACCACCTGTTTGTCCGCCTCGATGATGACGATGCGGGTGTTGTCGGTGACATCACTCGGCACCAGGCCGAAGCGCTGGCGGGTGTCGATCACGGTGACCACGTTGCCGCGCAGGTTGATGATACCCAGCACGTAGCTCGGCGCACCGGGTACCGGGGCGATCTCGGTGTAGCGCAGCACTTCCTGGACCTGCATCACGTTGATGCCGTAGGACTCGTTGTCCAGGCGGAAGGTAACCCACTGCAGGATCGGATCTTCGGAACCTTGTCCAGACGTCTTTTTCATTCCCCTAACCCTCAAAAACCGCCTTCGGCGGAGTGCTCAGTGCGATCGCGCCGGTGCGCGACCGATCATTTGTTTCCCAACTGCATCTTCTTGACGGCGCCACTGGCGATCAGCTCGGCCAGCTCGGCGACATCCAGCAATGCGCACATGTGTTCGATCACCGTGCCCGCCAGCCACGGCCGCTGGCCGCGTTGCGAGCGCCATTTGATCTCGTTCGGGTCCAGGCGCAACGAGCGGCTGACCTGATGCACCGCCAGCCCCCACTCGTAGCCCTGCACCGAAATCACGTATTGCAGTCCTTCGCGGAAATCGTCGCGGTAGCGCTCGGGCATGACCCAGCGCGCGGTATCCAGAACCTTCAGGTTGCCGGCCTGGCTCGGCAGGATGCCAAGGAACCACTCCGGCTGGCCGAACAGCGGCGTCAGCTCCTGGCCGGCCAGGGAGTAGATCGAGCCCAGGCATACCAGCGGTACCGCCAACGTCAGCCCGGCGACATCGAACAGCAGGCATTCGAAGGGCTCGGCGGCCCAGTCCGGACGCCCGCCTTCGGCCTTCGGCGGCTGCGGCGGTGCCGGCAAGTGGACTTCCACCAGCGGTTCGACCCGCGGCGGCGCCTCGACCTTGATCTCGGGCTTGGCAACGACCGGCGCAGTCACCTTCTCTACCACCGGCTCGACGACAGGCGCTACCTTGAGCGCCGGCGGTGCTACCGGAATACGGACTGGCGATGGCTCGGCAAAGGTGGTCGGCGCGACGCGCGCGCCCAGCGATTCGCGGCGGGCATCCCGGGCCTGCTCTTCCAGCACCGCGGCCTGGAACTCGTCCAGGACTTCGCTGGTATCCGGGGCCGGCGCGGTCACGACCGGCGTAACCACAGGGACGACGACCGGTGCGACCACCGGTTCGATGATGTCTTCGGTCGCTTCCTGCAGCAGTCCATCGAGGTAGGACTGCAAGGCCATCTGCGGCTTGGTGGCGATCTGCGGACGATTCATCAGGCCACCTGCGCCACGGTTTTCTGCTGCAGCAGGTGCTTGAGCAGTGCACGGTAAGCGACCACGCCGCGGCTCTTGGCATCGTATTGCGAAGGCGTCACCCCGGCCCGGCTGGCATCGCGCAGGCGGGTGTCAACCGGAATGTAGCCATGCCAGATGTTCTCCGGGTAACCATCGCGCAGCACCTTGAGGGTCCCCATAGAGGCCTGGGTACGGCGATCGAACAGGGTCGGCACGATATGGAAAGGCAATGCCTGGCGGCGCGAGCGATTGACCATGGCCAGGGTGCTGACCATGCGCTCCAGGCCTTTCACCGCGAGGTATTCGGTCTGCACCGGGATCACCAGTTGCTGGCTGGCGGCCAGGGCGTTGACCATCAACACGCCGAGCAGCGGCGGGCTATCGATCAGGGCGTAGTCGAAGTCCTGCCAGAGCTGCGCCAGACTCTTGGCGATCACCAGGCCGAGGCCGTTCTGCCCCGGCGACTGGCGCTCCAACACGGCAAGCGCGGTGCTCGACGGCAGCAGGGAAATCTTTTCATTGCTGGTGGGCAGCAGCAATTGCCCGGGCAGGCCGTCCGGCACCTGGCCCTTGTGCTGGAACAGGTCGAAGCTGCTGTGCTCCAGGGTGTCCGGGTTATGCCCGAAATAGCTGGTCATCGACCCGTGCGGGTCGAGGTCGACGACGACCACGCGCTTGCCGGCGTCAGCCAGCAGGCCTGCCAGGGCGATGGACGTGGTGGTCTTGCCTACGCCACCTTTTTGATTGGCTACTGCCCAGACTCTCATGCGCGGTTTCCTCCCGGTCAGACGGTTGCCAGCCGGGATCGATTAAAAGGTCGAGGATGACGGAGTTTTGACGGGGTTGTTACCCGCCGTCGGTGTTACAGCAGGCGGTGCAGTTTGTGTGCCAGCCCGCTTCAATGCCGCATCCGGCTGCGCGTTCGCTGTTCCGGTACCGGTCAGGCTGCGGCGCACGTCGAGATTACGCGAGATCACCAGCACCACGCGGCGGTTTTTCGCGCGACCGTCGGCAGTGCTGTTGGGAGCGATCGGCTGGAACTCGCCGTAGCCGACGGACGCCATGCGCGCCGGGTTGACCCCCTCCATGGCCAGCAGGCGCACGATACTCGCAGCCCGGGCCGAGGACAGTTCCCAGTTGGTCGGGTACTGCGCGGTACGGATCGGCTGGTCGTCGGTAAAGCCTTCGACGTGGATCGGGTTGGCGAACGGCTTGATGATATTCGCTACCTTCTCGATCAGATTGAACGCGATATCGCTGGGCATGGCATCGCCGCTGCCGAACAGCAGCGAGGAATTGAGCTCGATCTCGATCCACAGCTCGTTGCCGCGCACGGTCATCTGGTCGCTCTTGATCAGGTCGCCGAAGGCCTCCATGACCTGGTCGGTGATGGTCTTCAGCGGATCGGCGCTGGACTGGTTGAGACCAGCGTCGGTCTGCTCGCTGTCCTTGATGATCGGCTGCGCCGGACGGGTGCTGAGCGGGCGCTCTTCGCCGATGGGGATCGGCCGGGTGCTGCGCTCGGACTCGCTGAACACACCGATCAGCGCCTGCGACATGATCTTGTACTTGCCCTCGTTGATCGAGGAAATCGAATACATCACCACGAAGAAGGCGAACAGCAGGGTGATGAAGTCCGCGTAGGACACCAGCCAGCGTTCGTGATTCTCGTGTTCCTCGACCTTGCGACGACGGGCCATGCTTACTCCATGAAGCCTTGCAGCTTCAGTTCGATGGACCGCGGGTTCTCGCCTTCCGCGATGGACAGCAGGCCTTCCAGGAGCATTTCCCGGTAGCGCGACTGGCGCATCACCTGGGCCTTCAGCTTGTTGGCCACCGGCAGCAGGATCAGGTTGGCGCTGGCCACGCCGTAGATGGTGGCAACGAAGGCCACGGCGATGCCGTTACCCAGCTGCGACGGGTCGGCCAGGTTGCCCATGACGTGGATCAGGCCCATCACCGCACCGATGATGCCGATGGTCGGCGCGTAGCCGCCCATGCTCTCGAAGACCTTTGCCGCCTGGATGTCGCGGGCTTCCTGGGTGAGGAAGTCGACTTCGAGGATGCTGCGGATCGCTTCCGGTTCGGCGCCGTCCACCAGCAGTTGCAGCCCCTTGCGCGCATAGGCGTCAGGCTCAGCATCAGCAACGCCTTCCAGGCCCAGCAGGCCCTCCTTGCGCGCTGTGAGGCTCCAGTTGACCACCCGATCGATACCACCGGCCAGATCGACGCGCGGCGGGAAGAGGATCCAGCCGAAGATCTGCAGGGCGCGCTTGAACGCGCTCAGCGGCGACTGCAACAGCGCGGCCGCGAGGGTACCGCCCAGCACGATCAGCGCTGCCGGGCCATTGAGCAGCGCACCGACATGACCGCCTTCGAGCAGGTTGCCGCCAACGATTGCGACAAAGGCCAGGATGATGCCGAGAAGGCTGAGAACGTCCATCAGATGCACGCCTCGACCAGGTGGCGACCAATATCGTCAAGGCCGTAGACCGCATCGGCCAGGTTGGCCTTGACGATGGCCATGGGCATGCCGTAGATCACGCAGCTCGCCTCGTCCTGGGCCCAGACCTGGCTGCCGCCCTGCTTGAGCAGGCGCGCGCCTTCGCGGCCGTCGGCCCCCATGCCGGTGAGCACCACGGCCAGCACCTTGTCACCATAGGACTTGGCCGCCGAACCGAAGGTGATGTCCACGCAAGGCTTGTAGTTGAGGCGTTCATCGCCCGGCAGGATCTTCACCATGCCGCGACCGTCCACCATCATCTGCTTGCCACCCGGGGCCAGCAGGGCCAGGCCAGGACGCAGCATGTCGCCGTCCTCGGCTTCCTTGACGCTGATCTTGCACAGCTTGTCGAGACGCTCGGCGAACGCCTTGGTGAAGGCCGCCGGCATGTGCTGGACCAGCACGATAGGCGCCGGGAAGCCGGCCGGCAGTTGGGTCAGGACTCGCTGCAGGGCGACCGGCCCCCCGGTGGACGTACCGATGGCCAGCAGTTTGTAAGCCTTGCGCTTGGGCGCCGGAGAAAGGTTGGCAGCCGGGGCCGGCGCGGGCGCGGCAGCACGGGTCGGCAGCGCAGACGGCGCACGGGTCGAACCCAACGACGACACCGGGCTGGACGAAGTAGTGCTCACCGCCGGCAATGAACTGGCGTAGCTGCTGAAACGACGGTTGCTGCGGGAGATGGTGTGGACCTTCTCGCACAGCATCTGCTTGACCTTGTCCGGGTTGCGCGAGATGTCTTCGAAGTTCTTCGGCAGGTAGTCCACCGCGCCAGCATCCAGCGCATCGAGGGTCACCCGGGCGCCTTCATGGGTCAGCGAGGAGAACATCAGCACCGGGGTCGGGCAGCGTTGCATGATGTGACGGACCGCAGTGATGCCGTCCATGGTCGGCATCTCGTAGTCCATGGTGATGACGTCGGGCTTGAGCGACAGTGCCTGGTCGATCGCTTCCTTGCCATTGGTCGCCGTACCGACGACCTGGATGGTCGGGTCCGCCGAGAGAATTTCCGAGACACGGCGGCGGAAGAAACCGGAATCATCCACCACCAGGACCTTGACTGCCATAAACACTCCATTAGGGCGCGCGGCCGCAAAACCGCGCCACCCGGGATCAGATTCGCCGTGCGGCGTAACGCTTGAGCATGCTCGGCACGTCGAGGATCAGCGCGATGCGCCCGTCACCGGTAATGGTGGCGCCCGACATGCCCGGCGTGCCCTGGAGCATCTTGCCCAGCGGCTTGATGACCACTTCCTCCTGGCCCACCAGCTGGTCGACGACGAAACCGATGCGCTGGGTGCCCACGGACAGGATCACCACATGGCCTTCATGCTGCTCTTCATGAGCGGCCGAGCTGACCAGCCAGCGCTTGAGGTAGAACAACGGCAGTGCCTTGTCGCGCACGATCACCACTTCCTGGCCGTCGACCACGTTGGTTCGCGACAGGTCGAGGTGGAAAATCTCGTTGACGTTGACCAGCGGGAAGGCGAAGGCCTGGTTGCCCAGCATCACCATCAGGGTCGGCATGATCGCCAGGGTCAGCGGCACCTTGATGACGATCTTCGAGCCCTGGCCCTTGGCCGAGTAGATGTTGATCGAGCCGTTGAGCTGGGAAATCTTGGTCTTCACCACGTCCATGCCGACGCCGCGGCCGGACACGTCGGAAATCTCGGTCTTGGTCGAGAAGCCCGGGGCGAAGATCAGGTTGTAGCAATCCGACTCGCTGAGGCGGTCGGCCGCGTCCTTGTCCATCAGGCCCTTTTCCACGGCCTTGGCACGCAGCACGGCCGGATCCATGCCCTTGCCGTCGTCGGAGATGGACAGGAGGATATGGTCGCCCTCCTGCTCCGCCGCCAGAACCACCTTGCCGCCACGGGACTTGCCCGAGGCCTCGCGTTCTTCCGGAGTTTCCACGCCGTGGTCGACAGCGTTGCGCACCAGGTGGACCAGCGGGTCGGCCAAGGCCTCCACGAGGTTCTTGTCGAGGTCGGTTTCTTCGCCGACCAGCTCCAGGTTGATCTCTTTCTTCAGTTGCCGGGCCAGGTCGCGAACCAGGCGCGGGAAGCGCCCGAAGACCTTCTTGATCGGCTGCATGCGGGTCTTCATGACCGCGGTCTGCAGGTCGGCAGTGACCACGTCGAGGTTGGACACGGCCTTGGACATGGCCTCGTCGCCGCTGTTCAGACCCAGGCGGACCAGGCGGTTACGCACCAGCACCAGTTCGCCGACCATGTTCATGATCTCGTCCAGACGCGCGGTGTCGACGCGTACGGTGGTTTCCGCTTCGCTGGCGGGCGGATGCTTGTCGCCAGCAGCAGGTGCGGCCGCCTGACGGGCAGGCGCGGCGGCAGCCGGCTTGGCGGCGGCCGGCGCGGGTGCAGGGCGGGCCGCAGGCTTGGCGACAGCGGCGGCGGCAGGTGCGGCAGTGGCCGCCACGGCATCGGCCGCGAACTTGCCCTTGCCGTGCAACTGGTCCAGCAAGGCTTCGAATTCGTGTTCGGTGATGTGATCGGCGCTTGCGCCAGGCGCCGGCGCTTCGCTGACCACGGCTTCCGGTGCGGCGACTGCGGTCCCCGGCAGCGCGTCCACAGCGAAGGCCCCCTTGCCGTGCAACTGATCGAGCAAGGCTTCGAACTCGGCGTCGGTGATCTCGTCACTCGGCTCGCCCCCCACTTCGGCTACCGGTGCCGCAGCGCTGGCACCCGGAAGGCTGTCGGCAGCGAACTGACCCTTGCCGTGCAACTGGTCGAGCAGGGATTCGAATTCGGCGTCGGTGATTTCGTCGCTGGCGACCTCGGCACTCTGCGCCTCGGCGGCATCATGCACGGCGTTCAGGGAGTCGAGCAGTTGCTCGAATTCGCTGTCGGTGATGTCACCGGAGGCGACGGCGGCCACGGGCTCAGGCTCCGCAGCGATCGCCACAGGCTCTGGCGCAGCCGGCGCAGCGGCAGGTTCGGCACCCGCAGGCTCGGCCAGGCGCGCCAGGGCGCCCAGCAGCTCCGGGGTAGCCGGGGTGATGTCGGTGCGCTCGCGCACCTGGCCGAACATGCTGTTGACCGTGTCCAGGGCCTCCAGGACCACGTCCATCAGTTCGGCGTCGACCCGGCGCTCTCCCTTGCGCAGGATGTCGAAGACGTTTTCGGCGATATGGCAGCACTCCACCAGCTCGTTGAGCTGGAGGAAGCCGGCGCCCCCTTTTACAGTGTGAAAACCGCGAAAGATTGCATTGAGCAGGTCGGAGTCGTCCGGGCGGCTTTCCAGCTCGACCAGTTGTTCGGACAGTTGCTCAAGAATTTCGCCGGCCTCTACCAGGAAATCCTGAAGGATTTCTTCATCGGCGCCGAAGCTCATCAAACGTGCTCCCTAAAAACCCAGGCTGGACAGCAGATCATCGACATCGTCCTGACCGGACACGACATCTTCACGTTTATCGGCATGAATCTGTGGTCCTTCACCCCGAGTCGGATGTTTGTAGTGGTCGCTCTCGTCACGCATCTGCTGGCGGTCATGCTCGATACCGGCGAAGCGGTCGACCTGACTGGCCATCAACACGAGCTTGAGCAGATTCTTTTCGACTTCGGTAACCAACGAGGTCACGCGCTTGATCACCTGGCCGGTCAGGTCCTGAAAATCCTGGGCCAGCAGAATGTCGTTGAGGTAGCCGCCAACTTTGTGGCTATCCTCGGCGCTGCGCGCCAGAAACCTGTCGACGCGCTGGACCAGCTCGCGAAACTCCGGCGCCGCCACCTCCTTGCGCATGAACCGCTGCCAGTCGTTGTGCAGCAGGCGAGCTTCCTCGCCCAGATCGTGGAGCACGGGCGTGCCCTGCTCGACCAGGTCCATGGTGCGGTTCGCTGCGGCCTCGGTGAGCTTGACCACGTAGGCCAGGCGCTCGGTGGCATCGGTGATCTGCGACATTTCCTCGGCCTGCGGGCCCTGGGTGTCGATCTGGAAGCTGACGATCGCACTATGCAGCTCGCGCGTGAGTTTGCCGACTTCCTGATACAGGCCGCGGTCACGGGTCTGGTTCAGCTGATGGATCAGTTGCACCGCGTCGCCGAACTGGCCGCGCTCAAGGCTCGCGACCAGCTCCTGGGCGTGTTTCTTCAGGGTCGACTCGAAGTCGCCCAACGATGATTCGTTATGGTCCATAGCGCCCCCGTTGCACGCCTCAGGCGTTGACGCGTTCGAAGATCTTGTCGATTTTCTCTTTCAGCACCTGGGCGGTGAAAGGCTTGACCACATAGCCGTTGACGCCGGCCTGGGCCGCTTCGATGATCTGCTCGCGCTTGGCTTCGGCAGTGACCATCAGCACGGGCATGTGCTTGAGGCGCTCGTCGGCGCGCACCTTGCGCAGCAGGTCGATGCCGGACATGCCAGGCATGTTCCAGTCAGTCACCAGGAAGTCGAAGTTGTTGCTTTCGAGCATGGGCAGCGCGGTGGTGCCGTCGTCGGCCTCGTGCGTGTTGGTGAAGCCCAGGTCACGCAGCAGGTTCTTGATGATCCGCCGCATCGTCGAGAAGTCGTCAACGATGAGGATTTTCATATCTTTGTTCAATTAGACCTCCAAGCAGTCTTTAACGCGTCCAGCGCTGAACGCGCGTTCAATCAATTCCGGCTACCACGTTGTCACGACTGCATCGAACCCGCGTTCAACGCGCCCGCCATTCCCCCAACCGACTACGCAGACGGGCTGCGCACTGGCTGTGCAACTGGCTGACGCGCGACTCGCTGACCCCCAGGACCTCACCGATTTCCTTGAGGTTCAGCTCTTCGTCGTAGTACAGGGCCAGGACCAGGCGTTCGCGTTCCGGCAGGTTGGCGATCGCGTCGGCCAAGGCTGCCTGAAAGCGCTCGTCTTCCAGATCGCGCGATGGCTCGAGCTGGGCACTGGCGCCATCCTCGTGCAGGCCTTCATGCTCGCCGTCCTGCAACAGGTCGTCGAAGCTGAACAGGCGACTGCCCAAGGTATCGTTCAAAATCCCGTAGTAATCATCGAGACTCAATTGAAGTTCGGCAGCAACCTCGTGATCTTTAGCGTCACGGCCGGTTTTTGCTTCAATTGCACGAATCGCGTCACTGACCATGCGGGTATTGCGGTGTACCGAGCGCGGCGCCCAGTCGCCCTTGCGGACCTCGTCGAGCATCGCACCGCGGATGCGGATGCCGGCGTAGGTCTCGAAACTGGCACCCTTGCTCGAGTCGTACTTGTTGGCGACTTCCAGCAGGCCGATCATTCCGGCCTGGATCAGGTCCTCCACCTGCACGCTGGCCGGCAGCCGCGCCAGCAGGTGGTAGGCAATGCGCTTGACCAGCGGGGCATAACGCTCGATCAGTTCGTACTGGGCGTCACGTGAGGCCTTGCTGTACATCCGGTAGCCGCTCGCGCTCATAGCACAGGTCCCGCACTGGTCGGTTGCACCAGCCGCTCGACGAAGAATTCCAGGTGCCCGCGCGGGTTGGCCGGCAGCGGCCAGCTGTCGACCTTCTGCGCGATGGCCTTGAAGGCCAGCGCGCACTTGGAACGCGGAAAGGCTTCATAGACCGCTCGCTGCTTCTGCACCGCCTTGCGCACACACTCGTCGTAGGGAACTGCACCGACGTATTGTAGGGCGACATCGAGGAAGCGATCCGTGACCTTGGTCAACTTGGCGAACAGATTGCGGCCTTCCTGGGGGCTCTGCGCCATGTTGGCGAGAACGCGGAAACGGCTCATGCCGTAGTCGCGGTTGAGCAGCTTGATCAGGGCGTAGGCGTCGGTGATCGAGGTCGGCTCGTCGCAGACCACCAGCAGCACCTCTTGCGCAGCGCGGACGAAACTGACCACCGAGTCACCGATACCTGCGGCGGTGTCGATCACCAGCACATCGAGGTTGTCGCCGATCTCGCTGAAGGCCTGGATCAGGCCAGCGTGCTGCGCCGGGGCCAGGTGCACCATGCTCTGGGTACCGGAAGCGGCCGGGACGATGCGCACGCCGCCAGGCCCCTGCAGCAGGACGTCACGCAGCTCGCAACGGCCTTCGATGACGTCGGCCAGGGTGCGTTTGGGGGTGAGCCCGAGCAGTACGTCGACATTGGCCAGGCCCAGGTCGGCGTCCAGCAGCATGACGCGACGGCCGAGCTCGGCCAGTGCCAGCGAGAGGTTCACCGACACGTTGGTCTTGCCAACGCCACCTTTGCCGCCTGTCACGGCGATCACCTGTACGGGATGCATGCTACCCATATTTGTTCTTTACCTTGTCTTGCTTAGACCGAGGCCACATGACGGGCCGCGCCGGCTACAACCGCGAACTGCCACGCGGACCCTGTGATGCAGGTACTGTGCAACTGATACATATCCACCTCAGCCGACTCGCTTGCCGTCACTGTGGTACAGGTCGGCGAACATGTCGGCCATGGCCTCCTCGCTCGGCTCGTCCTGCATCTGCACGCTGACCGCGCGGCTCACCAGCTGGTGGCGCCGTGGCAGGTGCAGGTCGTCAGGAATGCGCGGGCCATCGGTGAGATAGGCCACCGGCAATTCGTGACTGATGGCCAGGCTCAGGACTTCGCCCAGGCTGGCGGTTTCATCGAGTTTGGTCAGGATGCAGCCGGCCAGGCCGCAGCGCTTGTAGCTGTGGTAGGCGGCGGACAGCACCTGTTTCTGGCTGGTGGTGGCCAGGACCAGGTAGTTCTTGGACTGGATGCCACGGCCAGCCAGGGTTTCCAGCTGCATGCGCAGGGCCGGGTCGCTGGCCTGCAGGCCGGCGGTATCGATCAGCACCACGCGCTTGCGCAGCAGCGGCTCCAGCGCCTGGGCCAGGGACTGGCCGGGGTCGAC
The DNA here is from genome assembly GCF_059379395.1 of Pseudomonas sp. Con_6. Lineage (NCBI taxonomy): Bacteria > Pseudomonadati > Pseudomonadota > Gammaproteobacteria > Pseudomonadales > Pseudomonadaceae > Pseudomonas > Pseudomonas sp. Con_6. The sequence continues at coordinate 5,078,374 of NZ_CM182011.1, forward strand.
GTGGGTCACCGGGACGTTGAGGATGCGGCCGAGGGTCTTGAGCTGTTCCTGGGCGCCGATACGGAAGCTGTCCATGCTCACCAGCGCGAGGTTCTGCGCGCCGTACTTGAGCACGTAACGCGCGGCCAGCTTGGCCAGGGTGGTGGTCTTGCCCATGCCGGCCGGACCGACCATGGCGATCACCCCGCCCTCCTCGATCGGCTCGACTTCCGGCACGTGGATCATCCGCGCCAGGTGCGCCAGCAGCATGCGCCAGCCGTGGCGCGGATCGACGATGTCCTGGGTCAGGTCAAGCAGGTCGCGGGACAGCGGGCCGGACAGGCCGATGCGCTGCAGGCGGCGCCACAAGTTGGCCTGGTGCGGTTTGGCGCCCTGCAACTGAGACCAGGCCAACGAGCCGAGCTGGACTTCCAGCAGCTCGCGCAGGCCTGACAGTTCGGAGCGCATCGAGTCGAACAGGCGCGGGTCGATGGCCGGAGCCATGGGCGCAGGAGCCGGCGGTGGCGCCAGCTCTTCGAGACGGCTCTCGACCAGCGGCTCGGAGGCGGTCAGCGGCAGGCCGGCGAACAGCTGGCGGTTGCCGGTGTCGGTCTCGTTGCGGCTGCTCAGTTCGGCCTGGGCAGTGGCGATGCGCGATTCGGTCTTGCGCAGCTCGTCTTCCAGCTCGACGTTGGGCACGCGCGGGGCCAGGGCGGACAGCTTGTAGTCCAGCGCCGCCGTCAGCTCGACACCGCCAGCAATCCGTCGGTTGCCGATGATGGCGGCATCGGCCCCCAGCTCATCGCGAACCAGCTTCATGGCCTGACGCATATCGGCGGCGAAAAAACGCTTAACTTGCATAACCCACTACCTCAGCCGTTGGGGCCCACTGTGGCAACGATGGTGACTTGCTTGTTGTCAGGTATTTCCTGATACGCCAAAACATGCAAATTCGGTACAGCCAGGCGACCGAAGCGCGACAGCATCTGACGGATCGGCCCTGCAACCAGCAGGATGGCCGGCTGACCTTGCATCTCCTGACGCTGGGCAGCCTCGATCAACGAACGCTGAAGCTTTTCAGCCATGCTCGGCTCAAGAAGAACACCGTCTTCCTGACCTTGCCCGGCCCTTTGCAGACTATTGAGCAAAATCTGTTCCAACCTTGGTTCGAGCGTGATCACAGGCAGCTCGGACTCAGTGCCGACAATGCTTTGCACGATAGCGCGACACAATCCGACGCGGACTGCGGCGACCAGTGCGGCGGTATCTTGACTCTTGCTGGCATTGTTGGCGATCGCCTCGGCAATGCTACGGATATCCCTGACGGGAACCTGTTCCGCCAACAGGGCCTGGAGCACTTTCAACAGGCCGGACAGCGGCAGCACACCGGGCACGATTTCTTCGGCCAGCTTTGGCGAACCCTTGGCCAGGACCGCCAGCAATTGCTGCACTTCCTCATGGCCGATCAGCTCGTGGCAGTGCTTGTAGAGAATCTGGTTGAGGTGGGTGGCGACCACGGTACTGGCGTCGACCACGGTATACCCCAGGGACTGCGCCTGGCTGCGCTGACCGACGTCAATCCACACCGCCTCCAGGCCGAAGGCCGGGTCGCGGGCAGCAATGCCGTTGAGGGTGCCGAACACCTGGCCGGGGTTGATGGCCATTTCCCGCTCGGGGAAGATTTCCGCCTCGGCCAGAATCACGCCCATCAGGGTCAGGCGGTAGGTGCTCGGCGCCAGGTCGAGGTTGTCGCGGATATGCACGGTGGGCATGAGGAAGCCCAGGTCCTGGGACAGCTTCTTGCGCACGCCCTTGATCCGCGCCAGCAGTTGCCCGCCCTGGTTGCGGTCTACCAGCGGAATCAGGCGGTAACCGACTTCCAGGCCGATCATGTCGATCGGGGTGACGTCGTCCCAGCCCAGTTCCTTGGTTTCGGCAGCGCGTTGCGGCGATGGCAGCAGGTCCTGCTGGCGCTGCACTTCCTGGGCGGCCTTGACCTTGGCCTGGTTCTGTTTCTTCCACACCAGGTAGGCGCCACCGGCAGCCAGCAGGCCGAGGCTGAGGAAGGCGATGTGCGGCATGCCCGGGACCAGGCCCATGACGATCATCAGCGCCGCGGAGACCGCCAGGGCCTTCGGCGAATCGAACATCTGCCGGTTGATCTGCTTGCCCATGTCTTCCGAGCCGGAGGCCCGGGTGACCATGATCGCCGCCGCGGTGGAGAGCAGCAGGGACGGCAGCTGCGCCACCAAACCGTCACCGATGGTCAACAGGGCGTAGACCTTGCCGGCGTCACCGAAGCTCATGCCATGCTGGGCCATGCCGATGGCCATGCCGCCGATGAGGTTGATGAAGAGGATGAGCAGACCGGCGATGGCGTCGCCGCGAACGAACTTGCTTGCACCGTCCATGGAGCCGTAGAACTCGGCCTCCTGGGCCACTTCGGCGCGACGGGCCTTGGCCTGGTCCTGATTGATCAGGCCGGCGTTGAGGTCGGCATCGATGGCCATCTGCTTGCCCGGCATGGCATCGAGGGTGAAGCGCGCGCTCACCTCGGAGATACGTCCGGCACCCTTGGTCACCACGACGAAGTTGATGATCATGAGGATGGCGAAGACGACGATACCGACCACGTAGTTGCCGCCGATGACCACGTCACCGAAGGCCTGGATCACCTTGCCGGCAGCGCCGTGGCCGTCGTGGCCGTGGAGCAGGACCACCCGCGTCGAGGCGACGTTCAGGGCCAGGCGCAACAGCGTGGCCACCAGCAGGATGGTCGGGAAGGCGGCGAAGTCCAGCGGGCGCAGAGCGTACACGCAGACCAGCAGGACCACGATGGACAGGGCGATGTTGAAGGTGAAGAACACGTCGAGGAGAAACGGCGGGATCGGCAACATCATCATTGCCAGCATCACCAGCAACAGCACCGGCACGCCGATATTGCCCCGGCCCAGGCTGCTGAGGTTGCTGCGCGCGCTGTTGATCAGTTGGGAGCGGTCCACCGGTCTTCCTCTTCAAGCAAACTTTTGACGCCACGGAGGCGCTTGGCGCTGCTCTTTGCAAGAAGCTTTCCAACTTTGCGGTGAACATCAGACCCCCATCGCTGGCAAGCCAGCGATGAGGCCCGAAAGAACAGCAGAGAATCAGGAGTCGCGCCGCAGATCCGGAGGAATCGGCAGGTCCTTGATCGGCTCCGGCGCCTTGCCTTTGCCAGCATGGTACTGCCGCAGCTGGTAGACGTAGGCCAGCACCTGCGCCACCGCCAGGTACAGCCCCGCAGGAATCTCCTCCTCCAGCTCGGTTGAGTAGTAGATCGACCGCGCAAGCGCCGGCGACTCCAGCAGCTGGATATTGTTCTGCACCGCGATCTCACGGATCTTCAGCGCGATGAAATCCGTGCCCTTGGCCAGCAACAACGGCGCCGAACCCTTCTCCGGGTCGTACTTCAACGCCACCGCATAATGCGTCGGGTTGGTGATGATCACGTCAGCCTCGGGCACTGCGGCCATCATCCGCCGCTGCGAAATCTCGCGCTGGACCTGACGGATGCGCTGCTTGACCTCCGGCTTGCCCTCGGTGTCCTTGTATTCGTCGCGCACTTCCTGCTTGGTCATCATCAGCTTCTGCTTGGCCTGGTAGAGCTGGATCGGTACGTCCACCGCGGCGATGATCAGCAGCCCACAGGCCATCCACAAGGCGCTCCAGGCCACCACCTGGACGCTATGCATGATCGCCTGGTCCAGCGGCTCGTTGGCAATGGCCAGCAGGTCGTCACGGTCCGCCGACAACACTGCCAGGGCCACCAGCAGAATCACGAAGAACTTGGCCAGCGCCTTGAGCAGCTCGGCCAACGAGTGCATGGAGAACATTCGCTTGATCCCCGCCAACGGGTTCATGCGGCTGAACTTGGGCGCCATGGTGCCGGCAGCGAACAGCCAGCCACCCAGCGCGATCGGCCCGATCAACGCCGCCAGCAGCAGCACCAGCAACACCGGCTGAGTAGCAAGGATGGCCAGCTTGCCAGAGGAGAGCAGGAAGATGCCCATGTAGCGCTCGTCCATCAGCACTTCCCGGGACAGGCTGAAGTTGCTACGCATGATCTCCATCAGCGCCCCGGCCAGGAAACCGCCGAAACTCAGCAACCCCAAGGCACCGGCGAGCATCACCGCCACCGTGTTGAGCTCCTTGGAACGGGCGATCTCGCCCTTCTCGCGGGCGTCGTTCTTGCGTTTCTCGGTGGGGTCTTCTGTCTTGTCCTGACCGCTTTCGCTCTCTGCCATGCTCAGCGCGCCCGTGCCAGTTCACGCAGCCATTGCAGCGCTTCGGATGCCAACGACTGGTAATGGGAAAGGATGTCGGCCATGCCGATCCAGAAGATGCCCATGCCCAGCACCAGGGTCATGGGGAAACCGATGGAGAAGATATTCAGTTGCGGCGCGGCGCGGGTCATCACGCCGAAGGCGATGTTGATCACCAGCAGCGCAGTGATCGCCGGCAGCACCAGCAACAGCGCCGCGCCCAGCACCCAACCGAGGCGCCCGGCCAGGTCCCAGAAATGGTTGACCATCAGCCCGCTGCCCACCGGCAAGGTAGTGAAGCTTTCGGTGAGCACCTCGAACACCACCAGGTGGCCGTTCATCGCCAGGAACAGCAGGGTCACCAGCATGGTCAGGAACTGGCTGATCACCGTGGTATTGACGCCGTTGGCCGGGTCGACCATGGAGGCGAAGGCGAGGCCCATCTGGATCGCGACGATCTGCCCGGCAATGACGAAGGCCTGGAACAGCAACTGCAAGGAAAAACCGAACAGCGCACCGATGATGATCTGCTCGCCCACCAGCAGGAAGGCACTGAGGTCCAGCGCCTCGATCGGTGGCATCGGTGGCAGCCCCGGCGCGATCACCACGGTGATGGCCACGGCAAAGTACAGGCGGATGCGTTGCGGCAACAGGGAGGTGCCGAATACGGGCATGGTCATCAGCACGGCCGCCACGCGAAACAGCGGCAGCATGAAGCTGGCCACCCACGTGGAGATCTGCGTGTCGGTCAGTTCGAGCATGTCGCGCTCAGCCGATCAACTGCGGGATGCTGCCGTACAACGACAGGATGTACTCCATGAACTTCTGCACCAGCCAGGGCCCGGCGACGATCAGGGTGACCAGCATCACCAGCAGCCGCGGCAGGAAGCTCAGGGTCTGTTCGTTGATCTGCGTAGCGGCCTGGAACATTGCCACCAGCAGGCCCACCAGCAGGCTCGGAATCACCAGCACGGCGACCATCAGGGTGGTCAGCCACAGGGCATCGCGGAACAGGTCGACGGCGACTTCAGGGGTCATGTGCGTTCTCCCGGGGCTAGACGCCGCCGAAACTGCCAGCGAGCGTGCCGATGATCAAGGCCCAGCCATCCACCAGGACGAACAGCATGATCTTGAACGGCAGGGAAATGATCAGCGGCGACAGCATCATCATACCCATGGCCATCAGTACACTGGCGACCACCAGGTCGATGATCAGGAACGGGATGAAGATCATGAAGCCGATCTGGAACGCGGTCTTCAGTTCCGAGGTGACGAAAGCCGGGACCAGGATGGTCAGCGGCACCTGGTCGGGACCGGCGATATCGGTGCGCTTGGACAAGCGCATGAACAGATCGAGGTCGCTCTGCCGGGTCTGCGCCAGCATGAAGTCCTTCAACGGCACCTGAGCCTTTTCCAGCGCCTGTTGCGCGGTCAGGGTCTCGGACAGGTACGGTTGCAGGGCGTCCTTGTTCACCCGGTCGAACACCGGCCCCATGATGAACATGGTCAGGAACAGCGCCAGGCCGATGAGGATCTGGTTCGACGGGGTCTGCTGCAGGCCCAGCGCCTGACGCAGGATCGAGAAGACGATGATGATCCGGGTGAAGCTGGTCATCAGGATGACGAACGCCGGGATGAAGCTCAGCGCGGTCATGATCAGCAGGATCTGCAGGCTGACCGAGTATTCCTGCTGGCCGTTCGCCCCGTTGGACAGGGTGATCGCCGGGATCGACAGCGGGTCGGCCGCCAGCGCCATCGGCGCCGCAACCAGCAACAGCAGCGTCAACAGGGTTCGCAATGCGGCCATCACGGCTTGTCCTTCTGGTCCTTGCCCAACAGCTCCATCAGGCGCTGGGCGAATTCCGGCGTGGCCGGGCGGGTGCTGGCCGGCGCAGCGACGGGCCGGGTCATGACATGCAGGGTGGTCAGGCTACCCGGGGTATGGCCGACGAGTATCTGCTCGTCGCCCACCTGTACCAGCAGCAGGCGGTCACGCGGACCGACCTGGCGACTGCCGACCACCTGGATCACCTGGTTGGCGTTTGGCGCGGCGTTCTGCACCCGGCGCAGCAGCCAGGCGAGGAAGAAGATCAGCCCCAGCACCAGCAGCAGGCCGAAGACCAATTGGGTCAGCTGGCCGGCGACGCTGCCGGAAGTCGCCGGTGCCGCAACGCTGGCCGCCGGCGTGGCGCCGACCTGCGCCGACAGGGCCAGGGGCAGCCAGCACAGGCTGGCGGCGGCCGCCAACCGTGAGAGAAGACGCTTCACTCAGCGCAGCTTCTTGATACGTTCGCTCGGACTGATCACGTCGGTCAGGCGAATGCCGAACTTCTCGTTGACCACCACCACCTCGCCGTGGGCGATCAGCGTGCCGTTGACCAGCACGTCCAGCGGCTCGCCAGCCAGGCGGTCGAGCTCGATCACCGAGCCCTGGTTGAGTTGCAGCAGGTTGCGGATGCTGATCTCGGTGCTGCCCACTTCCATGGAAATGTTCACCGGGATGTCCAGGATCACGTCCAGGTTCGGGCCTTCGAGGCTGACCTGTTCGTTTGGCCGTGGCGAGCTGCCGAACTCTTCCATCGGCAGGCGGCTGGCGCCCCCACCGGAAGCACCGCTGTCGCCGGCCATCAGCGCGTCGATATCGGCCTGGCCGCCATCGCCGCTTTCGCTCAGGGCTGCCGCCCACTCATCGGCCAGGGCCTGCTCTTCCATGGAAGTAATGTCGTTTTCGTTAGCCATGCTGTCCTCGACGGGCAATCAATTCGGTTGGTAAGGCATGCGGCGCTCAGCGCCGCTCGATCGGCGCCTGGATCTGCAAGGACAGCGTGCCCTTGTGCGAACCCAGGCGGGCCTTGAAGGAGGGCACGCCATTGGCGCGCACGATCAGGTCTTCCGGCAGCTCCACCGGAATCACGTCGCCCGGCTGCATGTGCAGGATGTCGCGCAGCTTGAGCTGGCGGCGGGCCACGGTGGCACTGAGCGGCACGCTGACGTCCAGCACGTCCTCGCGCAGGGCCTTGACCCAGCGTTCGTCCTGGTCGTCGAGGTCGGACTGGAAGCCGGCATCGAGCATTTCCCGCACCGGCTCGATCATCGAGTACGGCATGGTCACGTGCAGGTCGCCGCCGCCACCGTCGAGTTCGATGTGGAAGGTCGAGACCACCACCGCTTCGCTCGGGCCGACGATGTTGGCCATGGCCGGGTTGACCTCGGAGTTTATGTACTCGAAGTTGACCGGCATGATCGCCTGCCAGGCTTCCTTGAGGTCGACGAAGCACTGGTCAAGGACCATGCGCACCACGCGCAGCTCGGTCGGGGTGAACTCGCGACCCTCGATCTTGGCGTGACGGCCATCACCGCCGAAGAAGTTGTCCACCAGCTTGAACACCAGCTTGGCGTCGAGGATGAACAGCGAGGTGCCGCGCAGCGGCTTGATCTTCACCAGGTTGAGGCTGGTCGGCACATACAGCGAGTGCACGTATTCGCCGAACTTCATCACCTGAACCCCGCCCACCGCCACGTCGGCGGACCGGCGCAGCAGGTTGAACATGCTGACGCGGGTGTAACGGGCAAAGCGCTCGTTGATCATTTCCAGGGTCGGCATGCGACCACGGACGATCCGGTCCTGGCTGGTCAGGTCGTAGCTCTTGACACTGCCGGGATCGGTATTGGATTCGGTTTGCACCAGGCCATCGTCGACGCCGTGCAAGAGGGCATCGATCTCATCCTGGGACAGCAGGTCCTGCACGGCCATCTTCGGCTCCTACTGCAATACGAAATTGGTGAACAGCAACTGGTCGACGACCAGCTTGCCGACTTCCTTCTGCGCCACTTCCTGGACACTGGCAGTGGCCTTCTGACGCAGCATTTCCTGGCCGACCGGGGTCGCCAGCGAGTCGAACGACTGGCCGGAGAACAGCATCACCAGGTTGTTGCGAATCACCGGCATATGCACCTTCAGGGCATCCAGCGCGACCTGGTCGCGGGCCTGCATGGTGATACTCACCTGCATGTAGCGCTGGCGGCCGTTCTGGTTGAAGTTGACCACGAAGGCCGGCGACATGGATTCATAGATGGCCGGTTGCTTGACGTTGGCTGCCGCCGCTGCGGGTTCGGCGGCCGGTTTGCTGTCGGACTTGTGCAGGAAAAACCAGGTCGCGCCCACGGACAGGCCGATTGCCAGCAGCAAGGCCAGCACCAACAGCAGGATCAGCTTGAGTTTGCCTTTTACCGCGGGGTCTTTGACTGCTGCTTCGCTCTTCGCCATGCCAATAATCCGTCACTCACAGGAGGTTTGTTCCACTATGGCGTGTGGGCGAGCAAGTGTTATGCCAGTTTCCAGGCCAGGAAGGACAACGCAGAGCCTGTGGGGGCTGGCTTGCCAGCTCCCGCAGGCTCTGCGCAAGATCAGACGACGTAGTCGACGGTGCTGTTGCCCAGGACGGTTTCCACCGGCGCGGTCGCCGCAGCCGCGGCCACCTCACCCTCCTCGCCCTCGGCATTACGTCGACCAGCGACGCCGCTCATCTTCGGCGTGTCATCCTGGCTGCCATTGTGCTGCTGGCGTGACTGGTCAGCGACGTTGACGTCCGGCTGGGCCAGGCCCTGCTGACTGAACAGCTCGCGCAGACGCGGCACCTGGCTTTCCAGGCTTTCGCGCACGCCGGCATGGCCGCTGGTGAAGGTGACCTGAGTGGCATCGGCACCCATGTTCACGCGGATGTCGAGACGCCCCAGCTCCTTCGGCTCCAGTTGGATATCGGCGGACTTGAGATTCTGGCTGGACAGGTACATGACCCGGTTGACCAGGCCTTCGCTCCAGCCGCTCTGGTTCATCGCCAAGGGTTGGTGCAGCGGCGCAGGCGCCACGGCATTGGCGGTCTTGGCGGTCACGGCCTGGGTCAGGCTGGCCAGGCGGTTGGCGAAGTCGTCGACGCGGGTGTCGCTGCTGGCGCTCTTGGTGTCCTTGAGGCCATCGTCGATCAGGTTGGCGAAGGCCTTGTCGCCGCCTTCGGTCTGCCCGCCATCGGCATCCGCCGGCTCGAGCATCTGCGCCAGTGTATTGACAGCCGGCTGCTGGGATTGAGCGGTTTCCGTCGTCGCTGGCTTGGCGTGCGTCGAGGTGGTGCCCTGGGCCTGGGCATTCTGTTCCAGGGCCAGGCGCAGTACCGGCAGGTCGGCCAGGGCATCGCCGTCCGGGTCGAAAGCGTCGTCTTCAGTGGCTGGCGGCGTGACAGATGCAGCCTGGGCCTGCTGGCTGGCGGCCTGGATCACCGGCGCCACCGCTTCAGCCTGGGCCTGCAGCAATTGCGCCCCCTGGGGCGCGTCGGTCAGTTGACCAGCCACCAGGCTGGCATCGAGGGGCTGACTGTCGCCGTCGGCCACCGCGCTGTCGTCGTCGGTCGCGTCGGCGGGCTTGGCCTGGTCATCGCGCTCGTCAGGCAATTTGTTGCCGCCATCGGCAACCTTGCCTTGCCCGGGACCATCGGCCTTGCCGCTGTTTGCCGTCGATTTGTCGACGCCGTCACGATCTCGCGCCGGTACCTCGACCTTGTTGTCGGTCTTGTCCCGAGACTGCTGCGCATACACCTGAGAAAAGTCCGAACCCTTGTCGTTGAGGCTCTGCTGGGCTTTGTCCAGGCTGCCGGCCTGGGCCTTTGCGCTCTTGGCGGCAAGGCTGGATTGCAGCAATGGGTTTGATGCGACGGGCATGAAAAAGGTCTCCGCTACAGAAGCTCGTCATCACGAATAGCGAAGCCTACGCAAAAGTCACGCCAGGTTGGCCCTGACGCGGTGGGGAAAGGTGAATCAACCCACCAGCACCCGCTCGCGCTCGGCGCGGTAGACCTGGCGCACCACTGCGAACTCACGGTCGATCTGGTTGATCAGGTCCTCGATGCCAAACAGCGAATGTGTCTTGACCCGCTCTTCCAACTGGCGACACAGCTCGGCCAGGCCGACAGCCCCCATGTTGCTGCTGCTGCCCTTGAAACTGTGCGCGGCGCGACCCAAATCGTCCGCGCTGCGAGCCTTGTAAAGCTGGCGAATGCGGTCTTCGGAATCGGCGAGGAAGGTTTCCAGCAGGTTCAGGTAATTCCCTTCCATGATCTCCTGAAGATCGCTCAATACCTTGCGGTCAACATGAATATCGGACACTTGTTCACTCCTTGATCAAGTCGGATTATGCCAGAGCATCCCAGGCGAACTCCACGTGCGCCCGGCGCCCACCCTCGGTCCATTCGGCCTGCCGGCTCAGGCGGCGTACCAGGTTCAGGCCCCGGCCACTCAACCGCTGCTCCACGGGCGGCGGCACCTGCACTTTGGCAACATCGAAGCCGCTGCCACTGTCCTCGACTTCAATGATCAGACGCCCACCGCCCTTGCGCGGTTCCACTCGCAGATTGAGGCGGATATGGCCGCTGTCCAGAGCCTCCAGACGCCGGTTGCGTTCTTGATAATAGGCGTTGAAACCATTGGCATCGCGCTTCTGTGCCGAATCCAGGCCCAGCACCCCGTGCTCCAGGGCGTTGGCATAGAGCTCGTTGAGCACGCAGTACAAGGCCCCGCTCTGCTTGCGCAGGCCATGCACCTCCTGCAGTACTTGCATCAGCCAGGGCAAGGGATTGAAGCGCTTGAGGGTCTGGGCACGGAATTCGAAGGACAGCGACCAGTCCAGGGGACTCGATTGCCCGCTATCGGAGTACATCAGTGGCGGCGGCACTACCTGGTCAGGCGCGACCACGGTGATTTCCAGCATGCTGACATCATCCCGCGAGCGCCCGCGAAAGGCTTCCAGGGCCTGCAGCACATCCTCGAACAGGTGTTCGGGCGCCTGATTGTCGGCGAACACGCGCTGCAGGCGCTCGACGCCGAATAGCTGCTCAGTCTCGTCACAGGTATCCACCACCCCGTCGGAGAGCAGGAACAGGCGATCGCCCAAGGCCAGCGGTAACACATCGGTATGCTCGTCGAACTGCTCGGCGGACAGCACCCCCAGCGGCAGGTGTCGCGAAACCAGTGGAATGGCTTCGCCGCCCTTCGCCGGCAACAGATAGCCGTCCGGCATGCCGCCGTTCCACACCTCGACCATGCGCCGTTCAAAGCTCAGGTTGAGCAGCAGCGCGCAGCAGAACATGTCCACCGGCAGTATGCGCTTGAGCTTGGCGTTCATTTCCCGCAGGGTCTCGGCCAGGCCATAGCCCTTGGCGGTCATTCCATAAAAGACCTCGGCCAGGGGCATCGCACCCACGGCCGCCGGCAGACCATGGCCGGTGAAGTCACCGAGCAGCACATGCATCTCGCCGGTAGGCGTGAATGCCGCCAGCAGCAGATCACCGTTGAACAGCGCGTAGGGTGACTGCAGGTAACGGATATTAGGTGCACTGAGACAGCCAGCATGGGCGACCTGATCGAACACCGCCTTGGCCACGCGCTGCTCGGTCAGCAGGTGATCATGATGTCGCGAGATCTCGTCGCGCTGCTCCAGCACCGTTGCCTGCAAACGCCGCAGACGGTCCATCGCGCGGATCTTGGCAGCCAGCACCACCGGGCTGTAGGGCTTGGCGAGAAAGTCATCGCCGCCGGCCTCCAGGCAACGCACCAGCGCCTCGTCCTCGGTCAACGAGGTCAGGAAGATGATCGGTACCAGCTCTTCACCGGCCAGCGCCTTGATCTGCCGTGCCGCCTCGAAGCCATCCATCACCGGCATCACCGCATCCAGCAACACCAACTGCGGACGCTGCTCGGCGAACAGCGTCACGGCCAGCATGCCGTTCTCGGCGGTCAATACCCGATGCCCCTGCTTGCGCACCAGGGTCGCCAGCAGCAGACGGTCCGTGGCGCCGTCTTCGACAATCATCACGGTGAGGGCTTGCTGGCTGCTCATGGTGAGGCTCAACTGATCTCGAAGAGCTTTTCGAAGTTGGAAATCGCGAGGATCTTGCGCACATCGGGCGTGGTGTTGATCACGCTGATCTGCGACTCCTCGCCGGCATGGTCACGCAAAAGCAACAACATGCCGAGGGCCGAGCTGTCGAGGTAGGTCGCCTCCTTGAGGTCGACCACCACCGCATCGAACTGCCTGGAGGAGCGTCCGGTGTCGTCCTCGTAGGTCTTGCGGAATTCCTGATGCTTGCCGAAATCGAAACGACCCTTGACACGGATCGTCAGTTTTTTCCCGTCCGGGGACAGCTCGGATTCAACGGCCATGTTGAGGCTCCCTTCGACAATGGCGAAAGCGGACTTCTACAGGTTTAGCAGGGGTCCGACACGCCGGCAAGGCGCGCCCACCATCGCCCGGTGTTCAGAAGTGATCGTGCCGGGGCAGACGCTGGGAGAGCTCGTCGAGCAGCTTCTGCTCACGCTTGTCTTCCAGCAGACGGGCTTCCTCGATATAGCGCTGGACCAGCTTGCGCAGGCCCTCGACCCGGGCATAGGCCTGTTGCCAGGTACCGCGGGCACTCTCAAGATTGTTCTGGTGCCAGGTCAGGCTCTGGTGCTGCTGGGCCACCGCGGTGTCGAGCTGGCCAAGGAAGCGCTGGAAACCCACCAGCCACTTGCCGGACACACCCTGGCTGCCGCGCTGCACCCATTGTTGCGAGTAGTCGGCGCGGAACTGGTCGAGCTCGGCAAGCTTGGCCTGGGCCAGGTTGACCTGCTGCTGGAAGTGACCGAGACGCTGCGCGGCCTTGCGCTCGGCGTCCTCGGCCATCTCCACCACCGGAACCAGGCGGGCGGCGCGGCTGGGTTGGGCCATGGCCTATCAGCCCGGCGCAAGCGGGGCGAACACCCCTGCCAGTTGGTCGCGGCTCTGCTCCTGGCTGACGTTCTCGTTCAGCCCCTGGCGCAAGAAGCCGACGAGACGCGGCTGCAGGGCGATGGCCAGGTCGGTTTCCTTGTCACCACCGGCGACGTAGGCCCCGACACTGATCAGATCGCGACTCTGCGAGAGGCGCGACCACAGTTGCTTGAATTGCTGGGCCTGGGTCATCTGCTCGGGGGTGACCACCTGCGGCATGACCCGGCTGATGGACGCCTCGATATCGATAGCCGGGTAGTGCCCCTCCTCCGCCAGGCGCCGTGACAGCACGATATGGCCGTCGAGCACGCCACGTGCCGAGTCGGCGATCGGGTCTTGCTGGTCGTCGCCCTCGGACAGCACGGTGTAGAACGCGGTGATCGAACCACCGCCGGCCTCGCCGTTACCGGCACGTTCCACCAGCTTGGGCAGCTTGGCGAACACGGAAGGCGGATAACCCTTGGTCGCCGGCGGCTCGCCGATAGCCAGGGCGATTTCCCGCTGGGCCTGGGCGAAACGGGTCAGGGAATCCATCAGCAACAGGACGTTCTTGCCCTTGTCGCGGAAATATTCGGCGATCCGCGTGCAGTACATCGCCGCGCGCAGACGCATCAGCGGCGCATCGTCCGCCGGCGAGGCAACGACCACCGAACGCTTGAGGCCCTCGGTGCCGAGGATGTGCTCGATGAATTCCTTCACCTCGCGACCCCGCTCGCCGATCAGCCCGACCACGATGATGTCGGCTTCGGTGAAGCGGGTCATCATGCCCAGCAACACCGATTTACCCACGCCGGTACCGGCGAACAGGCCAAGACGCTGGCCACGACCAACGGTGAGAAGGCCGTTGATGCTGCGAATACCCACGTCCAGCGGCTGGCTGATGGGGTCGCGGTTCAGCGGGTTGATGGTCGGACCATCCATCGGCACCCAGTCCTCGGCCTTCATTCCACCCTTGCCGTCCAGCGCACGACCGGCACCGTCCAGAACCCGGCCGAGCATGCTCATGCCCATTGGCAGGCGACCACTGTCGTCCAGCGGCACCACCCGCGCGCCCGGTGCGATGCCGGCGACGCTGCCGACCGGCATCAGGAACACCTTGCCGCCGGCAAAGCCCATGACCTCGGCCTCGACCTCCACCGGATGGTAGCTGTCGTCGTTGATCACCTTGCAGCGACTGCCGATGGCAGCGCGCAGGCCTTCGGCCTCCAGGGTCAGGCCGACCATGCGCAGCAGGCGCCCTTCCACCACGGGCTGGCTGGGCAGACGCACGGCGTCCGCGTAGGTGCCGAGGCGCGTGGCGAAGCTGGTGCGATCAAGGCGCATCGCTGGTTTCCGTTTCTTCGACCGGCACCTTGTGCTTGTCCTGCAGGTCGATGTGCAAGTCCGGCGCGGCCGGGTGCAGGCCCTGGTCGTGCAACTGGTCGAACAGTTGCTTCAGGGCCTTCTCGATTCGGGTTTCGACAGTGGCGTCGATGCGGCTGTGGGCGGTCTCTACCCAGCAGCCGCCAGGCTGCAGGGAATCGTCCTCGAGCAGCTTCCAGCTTTCCTCGTGGCGCTCGCGCAGGGCCTTGGCCAGGGCGAAGTCCTGGGGATTGACATGGATGCGGATGTTCTCGGCCCCCATGGGCAGCAGCTTCAGGGCTTCGCGCAGGACATGGGTGATCTGGCTGGAATCAGTCTTCAATTCGCGGCCGATCACTTCCCGGGCGATATGGCTGACCAGGTGCACCAGTTGCTTCTCGATCAGCGCGTCCTGCTCGGCGATCGGTTCCAGCAGATGCCCCATCAGTTGCTCCAGGCTTTCCAGGCGGGCATTCAATGCCACCTCGGCTTCCTGGCGGACCTTGAGCTGGGTGCTGTGGAAACCTTCGCGCTCGCCGGTGGCAAAGCCCTCGTTGTAGGCCTCCTGGCGGATGCTTTCGAGTTCTTCGAGGGTCAGCGGCTGGACTTCCTCCAGCGGGACTTCCTCGACGGTTTCCTCGGGCTCCGGCTCAGGTTCAGGCTCGGGTTCAGGCTCAGGGTCGAAACTGGGCAGCGCCCAGCGGTCGAACCCCTCGAGGTCGCGGGCGCGGATCAGTTCACTCAAATGCTCGTTGGTCGACATGATTCCATGCGCTCAAAATGGGTTGCGGATGATCGGGCCCAGGCGCTGCCACTGGCGGGCTGCCTGGAAAAAGGCGCCGATCCCGAGGGACCGGCGCCCAGCCATCAGATCATCTCTTCGGCACCTTTGCCGCCCAGCACGATTTCGCCGGCTTCGGCCATGCGGCGGGCGATGGTGAGGATTTCCTTCTGCGCCGTCTCGACGTCGCTGACGCGGACCGGGCCCTTGGCCTCCAGGTCGTCGCGCAGCAGCTCGGACGCACGCTTGGACATGTTCTTGAAAATCTTGTCCTTGACCTTCTCGTCGGCACCCTTGAGAGATACCACCAGCACATCGGAGGAGACTTCCCGCAGCAGCGCCTGGATGCCGCGGTCGTCCACATCGGCCAGGTTGTTGAAGACGAACATGAGGTCTTCGATCTGCTCGGACAGATCGCCATCGATATCGCGAATCGCATCCATGAGCTGGCCTTCGACCGAACTGTCGAGGAAGTTCATGATGTCCGCGGCGCGCTTGATGCCACCCAGGGTGGTTCGGGCGGCGTTGGAGTTGCCGGAGAACTGCTTCTCGAGGATCTGGTTGAGTTCCTTCAGTGCCGCCGGCTGCACGGTGTTCAGCGAGGAGACGCGGAGAATGATGTCCAGGCGCACCTTGTGATCGAAGTTGCCCAGCACCTCGCCAGCCTGATCGGGGTCGAGGTAAGCCACGACGATCGCCTGGATCTGCGGGTGCTCGTAGCGGATGACGTCAGCGACAGCGCGCGGCTCCATCCACTTCAGGCTGTCCAGGCCGCTGGTGTTGCCGCCCAGAAGGATGCGGTCGATCAGGCCGTTGGCCTTGTCCTCGCCCAGCGCCTGGGTGAGCATCTTGCGGATATAGCCGTCGGAACCGACGCCAAGGCTGGTCTGGTCGCCGACGATCTCGACGAACTCGCTCATGACCTGCTCGACCTGCTCGCGATGGATGTTGCCCATCTGCGCCATGGCCACGCCTACGCGCTGGACCTCTTTCGGCCCCATGTGCCGCAGTACCTGCGCGGCGTCGGTCTCGCCCAGCGACAGCAGCAGGATGGCTGCCTTGTCGACCCGGGTGAGCTTGGAAGTCAGGGCTCGATTGTCACTCATCGGCGTTGATCCACTCTTTCACGACCTGGGCCACGCGACCCGGGTCTTCTGCCACCAGACTCTTGATAGCGTTGAGCTGGGCGTCGTAGCCCTCGCTCGGACTAGGCAAGAGGATGCTTTGCGGACCACCCAGGCTCACACGATCGTTGGCCAGTTCGCCATCCAGACCGATCATGCCGCCCAGTTCCATGTCGCTGTCGCTGGCCGACTGCTTGCCGCCGCCAGTGATGTTGTTGAGCACCGGACGCAGGACACCGAAGACCAGCACGAGGATGAACAGGACACCGAGCACCTGCTTGACGATGTCCCAGAACCACGGCTGCGAGTAGAACGGGATCTCGGCGATGGTCTCGCCACGGTCGGCGGCGAACGGCACGTTGATCACGCTGACGCTGTCGCCGCGGCTGGCATCGAAGCCCACCGCGTCCTGCACCAGGCGGGTGAAGCGCGACAGGTCCTCGGCACTCCACGGCACGGTGGTGGTGTTGCCGTTGGCGGGATCGATCTTGACCTGGTCGTCCACCACCACGGCGACCGACAGGCGGGTCAGGCGACCCTGCTGCTGGCGGGTATGGCTGATGGAGCGGTCCAGCTCGAAGTTCTTGGTCGACTGGATGCGCTTGTCCGCAGGATACGGCGCGAGCATCGGCTGGCCGGTGGCCGGATCCATGACCTGCTGGCCGTTGGCGTCGAGGAGCGGCTGACCGGGCTGGATCGCCGCTGCGGCGCCAGCGGCACCGCCACCGGTGGTCTGTGGCGCCGTGGCCGGGCCAGGCGGCTGGTTGCTCAGCGCGCCGGGCACGCCTTGCGGGCCGGAGCTGCTGGAGCGCTGCTCATTGACCGACTGCTCGCTGCGCAGTGCAGGCTGGTCCGGGTTGAACTGTTCGGCGGTGGATTCGACGGCACTGAAGTCGACGTCGGCGGAGACTTCGGCCTTGTAGCGGTCGTTGCCCAGCACCGGCTGCAGGATGTTGTGCACCCGCTGGGTCATCAGGGCTTCCATGCGCCGACTGTAGTCGAACTGCTTGCCGGCGACGGTGAGTTCGGTGTTTTCCAACTGGCTGGAGAGCAGGTTGCCCTTTTGGTCGACCACGGTGACCTGGGACTTGTCCAGTTCCGGCACGCTGGTGGCCACGAGGTTGACGATGGCCATGACCTGGCCCGCTTCCAGCGAACGCCCCGGGTACAGCTCGACCAGTACCGAGGCGCTCGGCTTGCGCTCGTCACGCACGAACACCGAGCTTTTCGGGATGGCCAGGTGCACGCGGGCGGCCTTGACGTTGCTCAGGGCGGAGATGGTCCGCGCCAGCTCGCCTTCCAGGCCGCGACGGTAGCGGGTGGCCTCCATGAACTGGCTGGTGCCGAGCCCTTGCTCCTTGTCGAGGATCTCGAAGCCGACGTTGCCGTCGCTTGGCGCCACGCCGGCGGCGGCGAGTTTCAGGCGCGCGCGGGAGACGTCCTCGGCCTTGACCAGCAATGCACCGGAATTGGGCTCGACGTTGTAGGGGATGTCTGCGGCCGCCAGGGTTTCCATGACCTGCTTGGTGTCCATGCCGCTGAGGCTGCCGTACAGCGGACGGTAGTCCGGCTGCTGCGACCAGAGGACCACGGCGAAACCGATGGCCACGCTGGCGGCCAGACCGACCAGCAGGCCGATCTGCCGCAGCATGGGCATCTGCGAGAGGTTTTCCAGGAACGACATGCCGAACAGCGGCGGTTTTGGCGCTGGCGGGCTGCCCTTGGCGGGCACGTTATCGACGACTGCATCGGCCATGAATCAAATCCCGCCTTAAACCGGCATCTGCATGATGTCTTGATACGACTGGACCAGCTTGTTGCGCACCTGGGTCAGGGCCTGGAACGACACGCTGGCCTTCTGCGAGGCGATCATCACGTCGGTCAGGTCGACCCCGCTCTTGCCGATCTCGAAGGCATTGGCCAGTTGCGTGGAAGCCTGCTGGGTGTCGTTGACCTTGTTGATGGCCTGACCCAGCATGTCGGCGAAACTGCTCTGCCCCAGTTCGGCAGGCGACTGCACGGCCTTCGGCGCCGACATGGCTTCCGCCTGCATGGCGCGCATGTCCAGCATCAACCGATTGAATTCAACACCTTGGCTCATGAACTTCTCTCTCCGACGGCCCGCAGATTTTTGACACTCACGCAGCGGATGAACAGGACTTAGCAACAAGAGTGCCAGCTACGCCCAACGATTTTGCAAAACGATGACCATCCATCCTCAAAGCCCCGTGGCGTACAGGCTGGCTTCGACATCCATACCTGCATCACGCATCTGCGCCAGCTTGTAGCGCAGCGTCCGCGGACTGATGCCCAAACGCTCGGCGGCCTCCTTGCGGCGGCCGCGCTCAGCGCGAAGGGTGTCGATGATCATCTGGAATTCATGCCGGCGCAAGTCGTCACCCAGCCCGCCCGGCTCCTGTGTTTCAGCCGCTGCCGCCACGGGGGCCGCAACCTTGAGCGGCTGCGGCGCCAGCACCGGCAGCACGCCGGCCAGGCAGAAGTCCGCAGCGGCGATCACCCCGCCCTGCTGCAGGATCAGTGCACGCTGGATCGCATTGTCCAGTTCACGCACGTTGCCTGGCCACGGATAGCCTTGCAGGCACGCCTTGGCTTCCTCGGAGAGCCTAACCGGCGCGTGCTTCATTTTATTGACGTGGCGCAATAGCAGACGCTCGGCCAATGGCAGAATGTCGGCGCTCCGTTCTCTCAACGGGCGCCAGGCCAGCGGGAACACCGACAGGCGATAGAACAGGTCTTCACGGAAACGCCCCGCTGCCACTTCGCCCGCCAGGTCGCGGTTGGTCGTGGCAACCACGCGGATATCCAGGGGTATCGGCTTGCGCCCGCCAACCCGCTCCACTTCGCGCTCCTGCAATACCCGCAACAGCTTGGCCTGCAGGCCCAGGGGCATTTCGGAAATCTCGTCCAGCAGCAGCGTGCCGCCGTCGGCCTGCTCGAACTTTCCGGCCTGCGCCGCGATGGCGCCGGTGAACGAGCCTTTCTCGTGACCGAACAGGGTGGCTTCGAGCATGTTGTCAGGGATCGCCGCGCAGTTGATCGCCACGAAAGCCTCACTGGCCCGCGGCGATTGCTGGTGGATATAGCGCGCCAGCACTTCCTTGCCGGTCCCCGACTCGCCAGAAATCAGCACAGTGGAATCGCTGCGCGCGACCCGCGCAGCCAACTCGAGCAGTTGCGCACTGGCCGGCTCGCAGGCTATCGGGCCCTCAGCGTCGGCGCCGCTGGCAGCACCCAGCGCATGGCGAGCGACCAGGTCGAGCAGAGCTCGCGGCTCGAATGGCTTGACCAGGTAGTCCGCCGCGCCTTGGCGAATCGCATCCACCGCCCGCTCCACCGCGGCATGAGCGGTCATCAGCAGCACCGGCAATTGGGGTTGCACCGCACGCAGGCGTGCCAGCAACTGGTGCCCATCCATGCCCGGCATATTGACGTCGCTGACCACCAGGCTGAACGACTCGGCCGCAACCCTCTCCAACGCCTCTTCCGCCGAGCCGGCGGCACAATAGGTGAAACCACCCAGTTCCAGGGTGTCACCCAGGGCCTGGCGCAGGGAGCGGTCGTCTTCGACCAGCAGGACCTTGATCGCGCTCATGCCGACACCTCCGTCGCCGCGCCAATCAATGGCAAGGTGACGATGGCGCAAGTGCCGCGCCCCTGGCGCGAACGCAGGTGCAACTCCCCCTGGTGCGCACGGGCAACCGCCGTCACCACTGCCAGCCCGAGACCGGTGCCGGTTGCCTTGGTGGTCAGGAAGGGTTCGCCCAGGCGTTGCAGCAGCGCGGCGTCGATACCCGCCCCCGCATCGCTGACGCACAGGCGCAGGGTGTTGCTTCGGCGATACAGGTGAATCTTCAGGCGCGCGCGATCGCCACTGGCCTGCAGGCCGTTCTCGATCAGGTTGAGCAACGCACCCACCAGGGTGTCGCGGTTGCATAGCAGCTCACCGAGGTGGCTATCGCACTGCCAGCGCACCTCATGACCTTGAACCTGGGTCTGCGCCGCTTGCTGCAGCGCCTGGAACAGCGCCTTGGGGGTCAGGCGCTCGGTCAGCGGCAACTCGCCACGGGCGAACACCAGCATGTCACGGACCTGATGCTCCAGCTCATGCAGGCGCTCCTTGAGGTTGCCGGCGAAACGCTGGCGGGTGTCCAGCGGCAGGTCCTGCTCGGCCAGGTGGCTGGCGTAGAGCAAGGCCGCAGACAGCGGCGTACGGATCTGATGAGCCAGCGAGGCGACCATCCGCCCGAGAGTGGAAAGCCGCTCGTGACGGGCGAGCTGGGCCTGCAGATGCCGGGTTTCGGTGAGATCGTTGAGCAGCACCAACTGACCGGGCTCGGCATCCAGCGAACGCGTCGAGATGGAGAGGCGACGACCATCGCGCAGGGAAATCTCGTGGCCATCGTCTTCCCGCGGAGCAAAGCTGCGTGCAATCACCTGACGCCACAACTCCCCCACCAGCGGCTCGCCAAGCAGTTCCCCGGCCGTCGGGTTGGCCTCGCGCACCAGACCATGACCATCGATGACAATCACCCCACCAGGCAAAAGGTCCAGCAGGTTCTGCAAGCGATTGGCCAGACGCTCCTTTTCCGCCAGCTCGGCCATACGCTGGGCACTGACCACTTCCAGTTCGCCCTTGAGCTCGGTAACCCGGGCCTCGAGCAGGTTGTAGGACTGACTGAGCTGGGTCGACATCTGGTCGAACAAGGCGAACGCCTGCTCCAGGCCGTCGCGGCTCTGCTGCTCGGCGTCATCCGCGCGTTGCGGCTCAGGGGAAATGGTGGCGGCGTGGGGCATCGTGCTCTCTCGCATGGCTTACCGTCATAAAACGGCATGTTGCCAGCGATGTAGCAATAGCCATGCCGGAAACTTTTCCGCCATTCGGGAGGGAACCAGGGATGGCGCAAAAAGCCCGTGGACACGGGCCTTTACCACATACAAAGAAAGGTTTTATGACAACAACGCGGGCAAGCACGCGAAACAGGCGTCAATCATCCGCCTGCTCATCACCTTCACGCCGGCTCATGCCGTACTTGCGCATCTTCTCCACCAGAGTGGTACGACGAATGCGCAGGCGCTCTGCGGCACGGGCGACGATACCGTTGGCATCGTCCAGCGCCTGCTGGATCAGACCCTGTTCCAGGCTGCCAAGGTAATCCTTCAGATCCAGGCCTTCCGGCGGCAGCATGGCGTTGGTCGGGAAACTTGGCGCATGACCGTTGATCGCCACGCGCTCCTCGAGGTCGGTGCGCAGGCTGTCCACCAGTTGCTCGTCCTCGTCGTCGACATAGCGGAACTTCTTCGGCAATTCGGCCACGCCGATCACGCCATAGGGGTGCATGATCGCCATGCGCTCCACCAGGTTGGCCAGCTCGCGGACGTTGCCCGGCCAGCCGTGGCGACACAGGGACATGATCGCCGCCGAATTGAAGCGGATCGAACCGCGCTTCTCGTGCTCCATGCGCGAGATCAGCTCGTTCATCAACAGCGGGATGTCTTCCACGCGCTCGCGCAGCGGGGCCATCTCGATGGGGAATACGTTCAGGCGGTAGTACAGGTCCTCACGGAACGACCCCACCTCGATCATGCTTTCGAGATTCTTGTGGGTCGCCGCAATGATGCGCACGTCGATGCTCTGGGTCTTGTTGCTGCCGACCCGCTCGAAGGTGCGCTCCTGCAGCACGCGCAGCAACTTGACCTGCATCGGCAACGGCATGTCGCCGATCTCGTCGAGGAACAGCGTGCCGCCGTTAGCCAGTTCGAAACGCCCGGCGCGGCTGGTGATGGCACCAGTGAAGGCACCCTTCTCATGGCCGAACAGCTCGCTTTCAAGCAACTCGGCAGGGATCGCCCCGCAATTGACCGGGACGAACGGCGCCTCACGGCGCTTGGAGTGATAGTGCAGGTTGCGCGCGACGACTTCCTTGCCGGTCCCGGACTCGCCGAGGATCAGCACGCTGGCGTCGGTATCGGCAACCTGCTGCATCATCTGCCGCACGTGCTGGATGGCCCGACTGGTGCCGACCAGACTGCGGAACAGGTTCGGCTCGCGCTGCCGGCCGCGCTCGCGGGCCTGGTCGTACATCTCGCGATAGACCTGGGCACGGTGCAGCGAATCCAGCAGGTTGCTGTAGCTCGGCGGCATTTCGAGGTTGGAGAGCACGCGGCGGCGCAGCTCTTCCGGAAGTTCGAGCGAAGAAATTTCGCCCAGAAGCAGAACGGGAAGGAACTCATCCCAGGCAGCCACTGTCTTAAGCAAACCCAGCACCCCAGCCGGCGCATTTACATCGCCGATAAGGACACAGAGGACTTCACGACTGGACGACAACGACTCGACCACCTGCTCCCAGTCATGACTGGAGCACGGCAGATTTTCTTCCCCAAGAAAATTCAACACCACCGCCAGATCACGGCGGCGAGCACTATCGTCATCGATCAGGAGAATTTTGGTTTCACGCCACATGCAATAGCAACTTCCCTAGTCAACTCGAGGCCCGTCGAAGGGCATGCTCGACATCATTCCGACTGAACGGTCAGTGTTCCGACGTCTGAAATTAGAAAACAGCCACTAGTTAAGTCAAAAAACCCTTCACAGTCAAATTTATGGCGCGCGACTGATTTTCGATCCACCTTCAGCGGTACAGATGGTATACCTTTGTCGCCTGTTGCGCCTGCTTGATCTTTGACATCTCGTCGGCAATTGCCTGACGCTCTTCCGTCGCCACGTCGATCAACTGACGATAGACCCCGAGCAGGTCCTGAAGGTTGTCCCGCAGCGCCTCCTCGTCGACCACTTCCGCGCTCATTACCTCGTCCATGCAGTCACGGCAAGCCTGGTCCAGTTCACCCACCGCTTCCCAGTCGCGCTTGGCCAGTGCACCGATCAGCGCCTCCCGGGTTTCCTCGATTCGCTTGAGCACAGCACTCATCACGATACCCTCTATCGCAACTGGTTATTGTGGAGCGACCGCATCCCAGCCTTCCTTGACGGTAGTCAACAATTCCGTCACTTCGTCGAGCGCGGCAATGTCGTTCTTCAGGTTGGCGTCGGTCAGGCGACGGGTCATGTAGAGATAGAGGTTGTCCAGACGCTCCAGTTCCGCCGTCATGTTGTCGCGGTCCAGGCCCTCTCGCAGACCGCCGACGATGCCGATGGCCTTGCCGATGGCGATGCCCTTGCCGGCGATATCCTTGCGCTCCAGCGAGCCTTTGGCCTGGGCGATACGGTCCAGGCCGCCTTCCATCAGCATTTGCACCAGGCGGTGCGGGCTGGCTTCGGACGTCTGCGCCTGTGCACTGATTTTCTGATACTGCCGAAGGGCCAACATCGGATTCATTGCGTGTACCTCACCAAAAACGTTGTCTCTATGACAGGGCTATCGGCGCCGCGTCAAAAAACTTTAGGAAAAATGCAAAAAGCCCGACATGCTGGATTGGCACTGCCGGGCTTTTGGCGTTACGCGCGGGATCAGGAGTTTTTCTGCTGAGCCGCCATCGCACTGAAGATCGACGTGATGTTATCACGCTGGGCGTTGAGCTTGCCGACCAGGGTATCCATGGTGTTGTACTTCTTGGTCAGCGAGGTGGTCATCGCGGTAATCCGTGCATCCAGGCTCGACTGCTGCATGGTCAGGTTCTTCTTGGCGCTCTCGAGGATCTTCGAGCGGTCCGCCAGCAGGCCATCGGTGGCCGTGTACGGTTCCAGCGCCTTGGTCATGCGATTGGCCAGGCCGTCATCACCGGAGAACATCTTCTGGATCTCGCCCCCCAGCTTCTGGGTGTCGATGGCCGCGGTGAACTTGGTGCTGTCGAGCTCCAGCAGGCCAGTGCTCTGCACGGTATTGATGCCCAACTGCGACAGCACCTTCAAGGTGCCGTTGCCATTGGCGTTGGGAACCACCAGCTCGTTGCGCAGCGCCGAGAGCATGCCGCGGACCATGGAGTCGCCAGCCAGTGCAGGAGCGGTACCCATGGTGCCATCAGCGTTCTTCGGCGTCTGGCTGAAGTTGTTGATGGTAGTCACCAGCGCGTTGTAGGCGTCGACGAAGCTCTGCACCGATTTCTTCAGGCCGTCGTTGTTGGTGCCGACAGTGATGTTGGTCCCTGCTTCAGTGGTTTTGGCCACCAGCTCGAAGGTCAGGCCGCTGACGGCATTCTCGACCTTGTTGGACTTGCTGGTCAGCGGCATGCCGTCGACAGTGAACGAGGCATCCTTGGCGATCTCGGTAATGAAGCCGGCGCCCGTGCCCGTCATCTTGGTGGTGCCGGTGATCTCCAGTTCGCTGATGCCACTCACGGAAATGTCCGAACCGGCACCCGTGTTGGTCGACGTCAGGACCAGGCGCGAGCCGGTGCCGTCGTTGATGATGTTGGCGGTGATGCCCTTGGCGGTCAGCGTGCCGTTGATCGAATCGCGCACCGACTGCAAGGTGGCACCGGCACCGATCTCGACCTTGAGTTCTTCACCCGCCGCGCCCTGCTTGATCACCAGGGTGCCTTCACTGATCGCCGTGCTGCTGTCGGCAAAGCGCTGGCTGGCGACCTTGGACGCCGTAGCGAGGCTGTTGACGACGACGTTGTAGTTACCATTAACCGCATTCGCACCCGCCGTCGCCTTGACGGTCTTGTCGTCGGCAGTGGTCGCCGAATAGGCGATGAACTGCGGCGTGGTAGAGCTGCCGAGTTTTTCCAGCGCGGTCTTGTAGGTGGCCAGCGCACTTTTCAGGCTGCCGATGGCGGAGATCGAGGCCGTATTGGCCTTGGTCTGCCGGTCGATCTGGTTCTGCTTGGGCGTTTTTTCGGCGTCAACCAGGGCTTTGACGATCGCAGTGGTATCCAGACCACTGCCAAGGCCGAGGGCCGGTAGAATTGGACTTGCCATTGTTCTCTCCTTTTTGGTTCACGCCAAACGCTTGACCATCACTGGCCACGAACCGGGGATCAATCAAATTTCGTACCGCTTTCAGACTTTCTCGTCGAAAAGCAGGCTGTTGACGTCTTGCAGGCTCTTGGCCAGTTCCAGGGCGGTCTCCGACGGAATCTGTCGAATCACTTCGCCGCTGTCCCGCGCAATCACCTTGACGACAGTCGTTCCGGTGGACTCGTCCACCGAAAACTCCAGGTTGCGCTGCAACGACTGGACGTAATCCTGAAGGCCCTTCACCGCTTCCTGCAAGTCGGTGTCGGACTGTTTCTTCTCGTTTTCCACAGCCGCAAGGCTCGGCTTGCTGTGGACCTTCTCGGACGCACCCTGTTCAGCAGCTTTGTCCTGCTGGGCCACGGCTGCCGCCGGAGCCGGGTAAGACGCGTTCAATCTGACGCTCATGTCCATCGCCCATCACCTCCAAAGTAAAAAGCGAGGGAATGCTCGCGCACGCCCTCGCTCTTCATCGTAGCTATTACTGAAGCAGTTTCAGTACAGCGGATGGCAGTTGGTTGGCCTGGGCCAGAACTGCGGTGGACGCTTGCTGCAGGGTTTGCTGCTTGGTCAGCTGAGCGGTTTCTGCGGCGAAGTCGGTGTCCTGAACACGGCCCAGAGCGGAAGCCGAGTTCTCGTTCATGCTCTGCAGGTTGTTGATGGTGGACTGGAAGCGGTTCTGGATGGCACCCAGTTCCGATTTCTTGTCGTCAACTTTCTGCAGGGCGGCGTCGATCGCGGTGATTGCGCCGTCAACAGCGGTGTGAACTGCGGAGTCCGAAGTACCGGAGATCGCCAGGGCGCCGGTACCAACAGCCAGGGCGGTAGCCGCGAAGCTGGAGGTCATCGAAACGCTCAGGATCTGGCTGGTACCGGTCATCGCACCGACCTGGAACTCCATGGTGCCAGCGGAACCGTTCAGCAGTTGCTTGTTGGTGCCGTAGGTGGTGGAGGTGGCGATACGGGTGATTTCGTCGGACTTGGCCGCGAATTCCTTGTTCAGAGCAGCACGTTCAGTGGTGCCGTTCGAGTCGTTACGTGCTTGCAGAGCCAGCTCACGCATACGCTGCAGGATGTTGGTGATTTCCGACAGAGCGCCTTCAGCGGTCTGGGTGATCGAGTTACCGTCGTTGGCGTTCTTGATGGCAACGGTGGTACCGGTAACCATGGTCTGCAGCTTGTTAGCGATCTGCTGACCAGCGGCGTCGTCTTTGGCGCTGTTGATACGCAGGCCGGAAGACAGGCGGGTCATCGAGGTGCTCAGCGAGTCGGAAGCTTTGTTCAGGTTCTTCTGCACGCCCAGCGAAGTGGTGTTGGTGTTTACGGTTAATGCCATGACGAATTCCTCGTTGGATGGATACTGCGGCTTCCGGCCCTGGCATCCGCCGGGTGTGGCCTAGAGAACCTTCGTAATGTTTATCGCCGGGTTCGGGGATTGCTTTAGGGTTTTTTCAAAAAAAAATGCCATCACGCTGCCACCCCTTGAAAATCAGGCACTTGCCAAGAGGCACCGGAAACGCAAACGGTTAGCCCGGTGTGATGGCCATCACAGTTTCAGGTCGAAGCTGCCTGCTCGATCAGATTCACCAGCTCGTACTCCAGGCTGTCGGCCAGGGCGATCCAGTCCTGGCGCTGCTGGGTGGCGAGCAGTTCGCCGAACAGCGCGGCGAATTGCCCTTGCAGTGCCTGTGGCGCCCGGCTGAACAGGCCCGGGGCGGCCTCGAACAGCTCGACCATGGCGACCGCCGCCTCTACATCCCGCCCCAGGCGGAACAGGCCGGCACAGCGACGGGCATTGTCCTGGAAGGCGGTCATGGGCAGAACTCCGGAGCGAAACGGGTGCCGACGATCAGGGCGCCGGCCCGGCTGGTGTTGACGAAGTCGACCTGCGGATGACGGGCGATGAAGCGCTCCAGCTCGATCAGGTAACTGCGGAAATTCAGCTGGGTGCGCACCCGCTGGCCATGACCGTCGAGCACCCAGTGACGCGCCGCGGCCAGTTGCGGACCGAGCACGCCATCGTCCCAGCCCGTGTGGGTGCGGTTGCCGGGGAAGGCGAAATCTGCGCCGAACAGGGTGATGCGCTGCATGCCCATCTTCACCGCCAGGTCCGCCGCCGGATGGATGACGCTGCCGCCGACGAACAGGTGCCCGCGCGGGATCGTGTCGCGCACCCGGGCATACAGGGCGCTGTCGGAATAGGCGGCATAGCGCGGGCCGCGCCAGAGCGCGACGGTCTCGACATCGAGCATGGGCATATAGACCAGCGCGGTATCCGCCGAAGCCTCGGGCGGCAGGTGGTGCAGGCGGATCTTGTGGTCGACGCTGACCACGATGTCCGGGGTGATGCCCGCCGCCAGCAGCGGCTTGTAGGCAGTGTCGACGGCAATGAACAGCGGTCGCCCGGCCTGCTCGCGCACACGCTTCAACGCCGGCAGGTGGCCTTGCAGGCTCGGACCGGTGGCGATCACGAAGGCCTCCTGCCCTGCCCGGCTGCCGAACAGTTGCGCCACGTCGTGGTCGGCGCGCAGCAGCGGCAGGCTCTGGTCGAGCAGCGCCACCAGGTGCGGGTCGGCCACGTCGAAGGTGGTGTTGTTGAAGGTCAGGTGGGTTTCGCTGATCAGGCGGTCGCGGATCTTCGCATTGAAGTCGTCGGCCAGGACCAGCTCCGCCGGCAGGGCGAAATACGGCAGGGCAATCTCGCTGGCGTCGCCCGCGCAGGCAAGTTCGACCCGTGGATCGGCCAGCCAGGAGGTCTGGTCGAGCAGGTGCAGGACCAGGGCGAACAGGGCGCCGTTGAGGATGTGCACGTGCAGGCGCTGCAGCCCGGGGCGTTGCAGCAGCACGTCCTGGAGATCACCGAGCCCGGTGCCATAGAGATGCAGCACCGCAACATCGGGCAGGCTGGCAGCCTGGAAACGCGCCTCGGCGAGGCGATCGTGGCGACTGGTGAGCTGGATGCCATCGATACTGAGGGTCGAGCCCAGGCCTTCGACCAGTTGCGCATTGACCGCTGCGCTGTCCTCGCCCGCGATACGTGTGGACAACGCCGGCCAGCGGGCCTGGAGGATCTGGGCGTTACGCTGGAAAAACTCGCTCATCGATGAGCATCCCCTGCCTGCGAAACGCCCGAGATTACCTCGGGAACCGCTTCAGGTCACGAACGATGAAGAATCGCCGACCCCCAGGACAGCCCTACCCCGAAACCACTGACCGCAACCCGCTTCCAGGTAGTGTCCAGCGCATGTTTCTCCAGCAGCAGCGGAATGCTCGACGACACGGTATTGCCGGTCTCGACCATGTCCTTGACGAACTTCTCCGGCTTGTCTTCGAAGCGCCGCGCCACGGCATCGACAATGGCCGCGCTGCCCTGGTGGATGCAGAAGGCATCGATATCGTCGGCGGACAACTGCGATTGCTCGAGCAACTCGTGCAGGTGCGCCGGCACCTTGAGCAAGGCGAAGTTGAACACCTGACGGCCGTTCATGAAGAACACGCCATCGGTCACCTTCAGGTGCGCGGCACCGGAACCGTCGGTGCCGAACGCCGACTTGCCCAGAGCCCAGACCGGGTCCTCGCCCATCCAGGTGGCGGTGGCGGCGTCGCCGAAGAGCATGGTGGTGTTGCGGTCTTCCGGGTCGACGATCTTCGAATACGGATCGGCGGTGATCAGCAGACCGTTCTTCAGGCCGGTGGCTTCCATGAAGCCCTTCAGCGCGTAGATACCGTAGACATAACCGGAGCAGCCCAGGGAAATGTCGAAAGCGGCGACATGGGTTGGCAGACCGAGTTTGTCCTGGACGATCGCGGCGGTGTGGGGCAAGCCTTCAGCGTCACCGTTCTGGGTGACCACGATCACCGCGTCGATGGCCTCGCGCGACAGCGCGGGATTGGAGGCGAACAGCGCGTTGGCCGCTTCGACGCACAGGTCCGAGGTTTCCTGCTCGTCGCTCTTGCGTGGCAGGAAGGCCGAGCCGATCTTGCCGAGGATGAAGTCTTCGTCCTTGCCGAACTTGGCGCCTTGGGCGTAGTTGTCCACGCCGGCGGCAGGCACGTAGCTCGCAATGCTTTTGATGCCAATCATCATGGCTTCCCGATAAAAAAGGGCTGAATATCACCGCTCGCATGATTCGAGGGGCGCCAGTAACTAGGAATTCCCGCCGCCCGCTGGACTGGACGGCAGTGGCAATGACGGTGACACGGCCGTCACTCCCATTAACGATAGAGACACAGATGTCCGTTCTGACCGATAGGTCACGGATTTTCACAGACAATGGCATATTTTCCTAGGCGCGCCCACTCGGAGGGCGCACCAGGGCGACCGGCACCCTATTCGACGAGGGACCAGTCCAGCGCCGTTCCGCGCTTCAGCGGCTGCCGGGCCTTGCGCCCGAGAAGGGAATCGAGATGTTTGGGCGCCAGGCCCAGCCCCGGACGGATGGCCCGCACGTTGCGAGTGTCGAACACCTCGCCGGCAGCCATGTCACGGACCACGTAGAGCGAGCGACGGAAGCGCTTCGAAGCCTGCTCGGCCTGACTCGCGCCGTAGTTGACCTGCCCCAGAGCCAGCCAGGCGCGCTCGGTTTCCTGCACCAATCCGAGCATTTCAGAAGGCTCCAGGGAAAATGCAGCATCCACGCCACCTTCATTGCGATCCAGAGTGAAGTGCTTTTCCACGACGCTGGCACCCAACGCCACCGCAGCTACCGCGCCACCAACCCCGAGGGTGTGATCCGACAGACCGACCTCGCAACCGAACAACTCGCGCAGATGCGGAATGGTCCGCACGTTGCTGTTTTCCGGACTCGCCGGATAGGTGCTGGTGCATTTGAGCAGGACAAGGTCGCGACAACCGGCCGCACGGGCGGCACGCACGGTTTCGTCCAGTTCGGCAATGCTGGCCATGCCAGTGGAAATGATCATCGGCTTGCCGGTAGCCGCCACCTTGCGGATCAAAGGCAGGTCCGTGTTTTCGAAGCTGGCGATCTTGTAGGCCGGCACCTCGAGGCTTTCGAGGAAGTCCACGGCGGTCTCATCGAACGGGGTGGAAAAAGCCAGCATGCCCAGCTCACGGGCGCGGCGGAAAATCGGCTCGTGCCATTCCCAGGGCGTATAGGCCTTCTGGTACAGCTCATACAAGGATGACCCCGCCCACAGGCTCTTGGGATCCTCGATGAAGAACTCACCGTGCTTCAGATCCAGCGTCATGGTGTCGGCGGTGTAAGTCTGCAGTTTCAGCGCATGGGCCCCGGCTTTCGCCGCAGCCTCGACGATCTGTAGCGCACGCTCCAGCGACTGGTTGTGGTTGCCGCTCATCTCGGCGATCACCAGCGGTGCGACCTCGGTGCCTACACGACGGTGACCGATATCAAAACTGCTCATCTTGCGAATCCTTCAATACCTGTTCGAAATGGCACTCAGCCTGTGAATAACCTGCATCGCTGAACAGTGCCGCCGCCACGCGCCGCGCGCCCAGGGCATCCACCAGTTGCCGACTGCATGCGGCAAATTGTTGACGCAACGGCGCATTGCTCAATAGCCCGGCGATGGCCTGGCGCAGCGCCTCCACCGTGACCTGCTCCGCGCCCCCCAGATAGAGATGGACGCCAGCGCGGGCCAGGGCCTGCGCATTGGCCACCTGGTTGTCGGCAACGCTGACGCACAGACTGGGCAAGCCCAGGGCAGCACGTTCCCAGGTGGTCCCGCCACCGGCCCCCACAAACAGCGTGGCGGCCGCCATACGTTCGGCCAGATCGTCGACGAAAGGCAGCAATTGCCAGCCGGGATGCGCCTCCACCAGGGCGCGCAAGCACGCCTGGTCCGGGCTGGACTGCCCCGCGATGCACTGGACCACGACCGGCTCGTTGCCGACCAGGGCCTGGAGGGTCTTCAGGGTCATGCCCGCCTGGTCGAAACCACCGAAGCTGACCAGCACGCGCCGGGCGGTAGCGGCCGCCGCCTCGGGTTCGCGGCGAAACTCCGGGCGCAACAAGGCGTAGCGAGGCCCGGCGAGCAGACGACAGGTTGCGGGAACCCGCGCCTGGTAGAGCGCCGCGCTGGCGGTGAAGTTCTGGTCCAGCAGCAGGTCGCAGGCGTGGTTACGATCAGCCAGATCGTCGATCACCATGAGTCGCCGCGCCCATTGTCGTGCTGCGGTTTCCCAGTCGGCATCGAGCTGATAGTGGTCGACGATGATCCAGTCGAAGAAAGCATCCTCCGGCAAAACCGCCCGCAGCGCGGTTATCTCGTCCGGCGTATCGGCCGACAGGGCGAAGACCGCATGTCCCGCCGCCGCAATGCGGGTCATCTGATGCCCGGCGATGTCACGACAGGCAAAACTGACCTTCGCCCCACAAGTCTTGAGTTCCGCCGCCAGGGTCAGGCAGCGGGCCACATGGCCGATACCCAGCGAACAGCCGGCATCCACGCGAAACAGCAGGTTCAATCGTCCAGTTCCCCGGCAGCGTGCAACACGCTGTACAGGTATTCGGCCCGCACCCAGTCGTCCTCGGTATCGATGTCCTGGACCAGATGCCGCGGCACCATCACCGGCAGGCTGCGTTCGGAGAACAGTGGCTCACCGCGCACCCAGGCGGCACTGCGCCCCCAGTAGAACTGTGCGGCATCCTGATAGGCATGGGGCAGATCCTGCGAGCGGGTGTCGCGGTACTGCGGGTACAGGGGCGTCAAGGCGCCATCGTCGGTCAAGGTCAGGGCCCGTTGCACCGGGAAGCCGGCGCTACACACGGAAAACGCGTAGTCCTTGTGCGGATGTGCCACCAGGGTTTCGAAACCGGCCCGCAGGTAGCGCTTTTGCAGCAACGGCGCGGTCGCGTAGATGCAACACGCCAGCTCGGCCCAGTAGCCCTGCTCTTCCAGGGCCTGCAAGGCATGCACGATGACCGCGAGCGTACTGGCATGGTCATCGGCCAGCGTAGCCGGACGCATGAACGGCACCTCGGCGCCCAACTCCCGGGCCGTTGCCGCGATCAGCGGATCATCGGTACTGACCACCACGCGATCGAACAGGCCGCAACCCAGTGCGGCACGGATCGAGTAGGCCATGATCGGCTCGCCCTTGAACGGCTTGCGGTTCTTGCCGGGAATCCGCTTGCTGTCGCCACGGGCCGGAATGATCGCTACCGCGCCGCTCATGCCTGTTGCTCCAACAGCTCGGCGAACACAGCTACCACCCTGTCCTGCTGTGCTTCGCCGAGATCCGGATACAACGGCAGGGTGATCGCCTGGCGGTAATAACGCTCCGCCTCGGGGAAGTCACCGTCGGCGAAACCGAGATCACGGTAGTAGGGCTGCAGGTGAATGGGGATGTAGTGCAGGTTGACGTTGATGCCCGCCGCGCGCATGCCGTCGAACACGGCACGATGCCGACCTTCGAGCGACGCGTGCAGGCGCACCACGTAGAGGTGCCAGGCAGAATGCGCCCCCGACTGCGCCGTCGGCAACTGCAGCGGCAGGTCGGCCAGCAGACGCTCATAGCGCGCCGCCAGTTGGCGACGGCGATCGAGGAATTCATCGAGCCGACGCAACTGCGACAAGCCAAGGGCCGCCTGGATATCGCACATCCGATAATTGAATCCCAGCTCGGTCTGCTGGTAGTACCAGCCGCCATGGCTGGCTTCGCTCATTTGCGCCGGGTCACGGGTGATGCCGTGACTGCGCAGGCCGCGCAGGTGCCGGGCCAGCTCGGGATCGTTGCACAGAACCATGCCACCCTCGCCACTGGTGATGATCTTCACCGGGTGAAAGCTGAACACGGTCATGTCGGCGTAGCGACCACAACCTACCGGTTCGCCAGCATAGTCGGCGCCAAAGGCATGGGCTGCATCCTCGATCACACGAAAACCGTATTCGTGGGCCAGACGGGCGATCTCGACCATGTCGCAACTCTGTCCGGAGAAGGCCACTGCCACCAGCACCTTGGGCAGACGTCCGGTGCTGCGGGCCCGCTCCAGCTTGCGCGCCAAGGCATGCACGTCCAGGTTCCAGGTCTGCGGATCGATATCGACGAAATCCACGCTAGCACCGCAGTAGCGGGCGCAGTTGGCCGAAGCGACAAAACTGTTGGGACTGGTCCACAACCAGTCGCCAGCACCCAGGCCGGCAGCCAGGCAAGCCAGGTGCAGGCCAGCGGTGGCATTGCTCACCGCAACCGCGTGCGTGGCGTGGCAACGCTCGGCGACCGCCAGTTCGAAACGCTCGAGCGTTGGACCTTGGGTCAACCAGTCGGAACGCAGCACCTCGACGACGGCATCGATATCGGCCTGATCGACGCTCTGTCGACCATAGGGAACAGTGCCGGATTCCGGCGACACCGACCTCTCGGCCAGCGGCATCCGGCTCACGGTCGCCGACGGCAATGGTGCCGCCAGGCCGCCGGCCAGTTCCACCGGCGCGCCGGACAGCGTGCGACCGAACGCGCCGATCACGCTGGAAGTAAAGAGGGACTTGTCGTCGAACATGCCGGAATCCTGGCTTGATTGCCGGCCCTTCGGGAAAAGGCCGGCAACCGTAACTCGCAGTGGGCGGGGGCCGGAAAACCAACGTTTTTCTGACCACCACCCTGTTTACCCAAGCCCGAAGCAAGAGTCAGGCCAGTCCCTGGCCCTGTCGCTGGTTCAGCCGACCAGGGCTCTCCAGTCGAACGCAGCGCTGCGCGGTTCGAGGCTGCGACCATGGGCCGCGCTCGACCACAACGACGACCACTTGTCGCGCAAGGCGGCGAGCGCGACTGCGTCGTCCGACAGCCGCCCCGGATGGACCACCTGAACCTGCGGCGTCCACACGGTCAACAGGCCGGCGTCGGCGACTTTCAGACACAGGTCGACATCAGCATGACTGGCAGCGAAAGCCTCCTCGTCCAGTCCACCGAGGGCACGGAACACCTCGCCGCGGACCATCAGGCAGACACCCGAGACCGCCGGGTAGTTCTGCTCCACCGCAGCCTGCCCGAGGTAGCCGGTGTCGTCCTTGCCCAGGCCGACATGGGCCGCCACCACACCGTTGGCGCCGAGCATCAGGCCGCCTTGGGTGACCGTACCCTCCGCGTCCACCAGCTTTGCCCCGACCACGCCGACTTCCGGGCGCTGGGCCTGGTTGAGCAGCAGTTCCAGCCAGTTGGCGTTGACGATTTCCGCCTCGGCGTCCAGCAGGACCAGATAGTCGCCCGTGGCTTCGGCGCTGGCGGCATTGACCAGGGCGGCAGGGCTCAGGCGCTGCGGGCTCTGCAGGACGCGCACGCGACCGCCGAGCTTCTGCAGTTGCTCCAGCCATTGCAGGTGCTGCGGTGACTGGCTGGCGTTATCGACGATCAGCACCTCGTAGCGCGTGTAGCGGGTGCGCTGGAGAATGCTTTCCAGACAACGCTGCAGGGCGTCCTGGTTTTCCTCGCTGCGCAGAATGATCGACACCTGCGGACGCTCCAGGTGACGGTAGTCGATGCGCAAGCCACCCTGCTGCGCCGAGCTGACCTGAGCCTTGTAGCCGCGAGCGGACAGGTGCCGGGCCAGGGCCAGACGGGCGTGTTCGTTGTGTACGGCCTCCGGCGCGCGGCTGATCAGCAGCGGCTCGTCGAGGTGCGCCAGACCGTTCAGGCCGCCCTTCTCGATCAGCCGCAAAAGCAGGTCGTATTCCAGCGCGTCGCTGAACTCACCGGCATAACCACCCGCCTCGACCAGCACCTCGCGACGCACCAGCCAGTGGCGCGCCATCAGTCCCGGCAGGCTCTGCAGCAGGTCCAGGTTGATCCCTGGTCGCAGGACTTCACGCCAGGCGCCCGCCAGAACCTGGATCTCATCCACCGCCACCGCACGGCAGTCCGGTGCGTCGAGCAGTTCCAGGCCGGCGCGCACGAGGCCGGTGCTGGTGAATTCGTCGCCGGCCTCGGCCAGCATCACCCAGTCGCAGTCCATCTGGCGGGCGACCTGGTTGAGCTTGTCGACGTAGTCGTCCTTGCTCACGCGGACGAAGTGCAGGGTCTGTTGCAGGCTGGTCGTCGCCGGCAGCGCACCGTTGGTGAAGACCACGACGCGGAAGGCGCGGCTGACACCGCCGAGCAGGCTGTCGAAGGTGGCTTGCAGCTTGGCCTCGTCGTGCTCCAGGTTGAGCAGAAGGACACCGATCTGCGGACCACCCTGATGCTGATCGAGATGCTTGGTAATGGCCGCGCGGCTGGCCTCGTCAGGCTGGCGTGCGTCCAGCCAGTCAAGCAGGCGGCCGGAAGGTTGCGCAGCCAGCAGCGCGCGGCCGCCATCGCTTTGCACCGCTTCCAGACGTCGGGCCCACTCACGCAGTTTGCCCGCCTCTTCCGTCTCACCGTCGTCCTGCAGCAGGTCGGCCAGACGCTTGACCACAGTGAGGTTGTAGGGTGCTGCCTGCAGCGCTTCGCGAGCACGGGCGATCTGACTGAGGGCATTGTCATTGACCTGTACCGCGAGCAGACGCTCCTGTTTCAACCAGATCGCCTCCAGTTCCTCCAGTTGCACACGGCCGGCCGGCATGGCGTGCAGGTGAAACTCGATTTCGTCGAGGCGATCGAAGAAGGCCTTGTTGTAGAACGGCAATTCTACGTACTGGGTGGGCAGGAATCCCCGCTTCGCGGGAACACCAGGGCCCTGGACCAGGGAGTAGAAGAGTTGCTCGATGGTCAGCGAACGCTTTTGCGCCAGGCCTTCGTACATCGTCGCGAAACTCTGCCGGACGAACGCCCGCAGCTCTTCGCCCTCGCCCTTGAGCGGCGTGTCCAGGCCCGCCAGGACATCGGTGAACGCCTCGCGGCTGGCCACCGACTCAGGGTCCGGCAAGGCCAGTGCGTAGGTCACTTCGGTCTTGTGCTCGGAGGCGCCGTAGTTGGCTTCGCGCACCACGTAGGGAATCGGCAGCATGCGCGCCTTGGCGCTGGCCAGGAGGAAGTACACATGGCTGACCTCCAGCCATTCGAAGCGCATGTTCGCGGGGATCTGCCGGGCCCAGTCCTGCAGCAGCGCGGTGCGGGTCACCGCGTAGAACGGCGGGATATAAGCGTAGAGGTAATCGAGCACGCGCTGGCGCGGATCGTCGCTGGCGAAGTCTTCCTGCTCGAGCTTCTTGTCACGGCGGTAATAGTTGGTATGCCGTCCGGTGGCCAGGTACATCAGGTTGTACCCGTGGCACATGCCGTAATCAGGATTGGCGTCAAGGAACGCCAGCGACTCGACGATGGCATCGGGCAGGACGAAGTCGTCGTCGGCCACCAGGGCCATGTACGGGGTCTGCACCAGGCCGAGGCCGTGGGTGATCTTGGCCTGGAAGCCCATGTAGTCGAACTGCGGCAGGTGATGGTAGTCGACATTCGGGAAGCGACTGGCGATGTCCTCGGCGGGCTGCAGCGAGGAATCCAACACCAGGATCCGGCCCTGGAAATCCTTGTAGTACTGCAGGGAGCGGCGCAGGAACGAGGGGCGTTTGTGGGTCAGCAGGACCAGGGTGAACTGGTCGTGCAGGGAGGAAATGAGCATGGCGGTACCTGACTCGAAATCAGTGGTGGTCATTCGGGCCTCATCGCGGGCAACGCCCGCTCCCACAGGTTTTGTGTCCGACACGGACAATGTGGGAGCGGGCGTTGCCCGCGATGAGGCCATCAAGTGAACGCAGGATCAGCGCACCCGGCGCAGGTAGCCATCCGGGGCGACACTGATCAGCAGCTTGTCCTGCATCTGTTGGTCGATCTCGAAATCGCTGTTTTCCTTGAGGTACTCCCAGACTGCGGTCTTCGGGTTGTCGCCCGGACCCCATGGACGGTCGGGGAAGAACTCCGGCGGCATGTCCTCGACCACGGTGTCCATCACCACGCAATAGCTGTCCACGGCCACCAGCGGCGCGTAGGCACGCAGCTCTTCGAGGACGTGTTCGTGGGTGTGATTGGAGTCCAGCACGAGGATGACCTTCTTGCCCTCGGCCAGCGCGCGAACCTGGGCGACGATCGCCGGATCGATGCTCGACCCTTCGATCATCGAGATGCGCTTGGCCATCTGATGGGTTTCGATGGCTTCGCGGTTGTGCGGGCGGATGTCCAGGTCGATGCCCAGCACCTCGCCGTGGCCTTGCAGTTCCAGCAGCGAGGCGTAGTAGATGATCGAACCGCCGTGGGCGATGCCGCACTCGATGATCAGGTCCGGCTTGACCCGCCAGATGATCTCCTGCATCGCCAGCATGTCCTGGGGCAGCTGGATGATCGGCCGGCCCATCCAGGAGAAGTGGTAGCTGTACTTGTGCTTGGCCGACTCGTTGAAGAAGTCCCGGGCCAGGCCCTTGAGCTGCTCGTCTGCGCCCTGGGCTTTGATACCGGCAGCGCATTCGGCTTCGAAGGCTTTGATAACGTCGGTCATGGTGCTGTCTCTCTGGGAAGTCATTGAAATGCGACGCTGTCGACGGCGTGATAGGTAAAGCGGTCGGCGGTCATGCGACGGATTTCATCGAGGTAGTTGGAATTCATCACGAACAGGTTGGCGCCATCGGGCAAGGCGGCCATGGCCTCCTCCGGCGACGACACCCGTGCGCCGCTGAGTGGCAGGTAACGGCCCTGCTTGGCCGGGTTGATATCGACCACCTGGTCGACCGCCACACCGGCGCGCTGCAGGAACAGCGAATAGATCACGCCCTTGGACGAGGCCCCCCAGATCGCCGAGCCCTTGCCGGCGTCGCGACGGACAATCGCCACCGCGCGCGCAAGGCTGGCGCTGAAGTCGACCGGCAGGTGCAGCGGTGCGACGCCGGCCGCGTCGGGGCGGCGCAGGCTGGCCAGGTCGGCGACCACGTACAGGTACTGCTCGCCGAACAGCCGCCCGGCCTCCAGCACGCGGCCGAACAGACTCTTCAGGTCGCAGAGGCGGAAGTAGTTGACGTGCTCGTAGAACAGGTCGAACCAGGCCTTGTGCTCGATGATCCAGTCCAGGCACGGTACTTCGATGTAGATCAGACCGCGGTTGCCGTTGGCGCGGGCGATCTCGTGGAGGAAGCTCACCGGGTCCTGGATATGTTCCAGCACATGGCGCAGGACAATGGCTTCGGCGCGCAGGTCCAGCTCAGGGGTGAATGGCGCCTTGATAACCTCGGCATTGCTGCCCTCATAGGCCGGGTCGATGCCGGTCACCGCGTAGCCGCGCTCGCGCAGCAACTCAAGGAAATACCCTTTGCCGCAGCCTACTTCGATCAGGCTGCGACCCTTGAAATGCCGGGCGACGATGGCCTCGACATCGTTCAGGTGACGCTGGAACTGGCCGGAATGGGCCTGCTCGTTCTGGTAGTCACTGTCGTAGCTGAGCTTGTCGGCATCGAAGGCGTCGTTGAACACCAGGCCGGTGCCCAGGTCCTGCACCAGGCGCATGTCGGCACTGGCACTGGCGCGAGCGCTGGCGGCATCGGCGAAAGTGCGGTTCTGCAGCACCGGCAGGTCGCTGGCGCGGTACAACTCATGCTTCATGTTCTGCTCCCAGCAAGGCCCGCAGAAGGCGGGCATCGCCCCAGAAAGCCATGGGCTCGTGCGTCGGATAAGGGTAATGCCCAAGATTCAGGGCGATCCGCGAATCCCGCGCGGCGCAGTGACGTTCCACCAGGCTACGTACCGATATCGGCCGGCCACTGCAAACGTTGACCACACCGCTGAAATCGCGCTGCTGGAGCAGATCGGCCAGGTACGCGGCTGCCGTTTCGATCGGCAGGAAATCACGCAACTGTTCGCCGCCGGACATGTCGAAGTGCGCCTGGCCGGCATCGATCGCCCGGTCCAGCGCGGCCAGCAGACTGTTGGGGTTTTGCCCCGCGCCATGCAGGTAGAACAGCCGCGCCCATTGCAGGGCGAACGGCAACTGCTGGCGCAGGCTGGCGAGGAACAGGTGCAGGCTGTGCTTGGCCAAGCCATAGGCGTTGGCCGGCCGGCACTCGACTGCCTCGTCCAGTGGGCCGCTTTGCAGACCGTATTCAAAGCAGGTGCCGGTGACCTGCACCTGCCCCACGCCGGCCTCGACCGCGCGCTTGATGAAGGCGTAGTCGGCCATCAGGTTGCGTTCGAAGTGGAACAGGCCCTGGTAGTTGGGCAAACCCGGCCAGGCCAGGTGAACAAGGGCATCGACGCCGTCGCACAAGGCGGCGACATCGGTGTCCGGACTATGGATATCGGCGCCGACGAACTCGACCTGGTCGAACCACGGCAAGGCACGCGCAGGTTCCTCGCGGCGCGCCACGGCGCGCACCTGACAACCCCGGGCCAACAAGGCGGCGACCAGGTGCTGCCCAACA
This sequence comes from Pseudomonas sp. Con_6, assembly GCF_059379395.1. Classification (NCBI taxonomy): domain Bacteria; kingdom Pseudomonadati; phylum Pseudomonadota; class Gammaproteobacteria; order Pseudomonadales; family Pseudomonadaceae; genus Pseudomonas; species Pseudomonas sp. Con_6. The sequence goes on from NZ_CM182011.1 coordinate 5,117,921, forward strand.
AAACCGCTGGCGCCGGTGAGCAATACCTTCATCACAGGACGGTCAGCTCCGGCACGGCGATGACGAAGCGGCCGCCCCACTCACGCACCAGCGCCTGTTGCTCGCTGACTTCCTTGAGCAGGTTCCACGGCAGCACCAGCACATAATCCGGCTGCTCGATGGCCAGGCGCTCCGGCGCCACCACCGGGATACGGCTACCCGGGAGGAACTTGCCCTGCTTGTGCGGGTTGGCGTCGGCGACCCAGGCTAGCAGATCGCCCCGTACCCCGGCGTAGTTGAGCAGGGTGTTGCCCTTGGCTGCGGCGCCATAGCCCACCACGCGCTTGCCCTCGGCCTTGGCCTGGAGCAGGAAGCGCAGCAACTGGTGCTTGATGCGTTCGGCGGCCGGGGCCAGGGTCGAATAGAAGTCCGCGCTGCTCACACCGACCTTGTCCTCGATCTCCAGCAGCCCCTGCACCGCCGGCAACACGTCCTGCGGACCACCTGCGCGCTGCACGAAGACCCGCAGCGAGCCACCGTGGGTCGGCAGTTCCTGGACGTCAAAGATCTCCAGGCCGTTGCGCTGGCACAGGGTGCGTACCGCGGTCAGCGACAGGTACGAATAGTGCTCGTGGTACAGGGTGTCGAACTGGTGCTCGGCCATCAGGCTGAGCAGGTGCGGAAACTCGAAGGTAGCAACGCCCGCCGGCTTGAGCAGGGTGGCAAAACCGCGGAGGAAATCGTTGATGTCCGGGACATGGGCGAGAACGTTGTTGGCTGCCATCAGGTCGGCGGCCCAGCCCTCCTCCACCAGCGCCCGGGCGCTGCCCTCGCCGAAGAACACCTCGCGAATCTCCAGGCCTTTTTCCCGCGCCGCCTGGGCGGTGCTGCGAGTCGGCTCGACACCCAGGCACGGGATGCCGCGGGCGGCCACGTACTGCAGCAGGTAACCGTCGTTGGCGGCGATTTCCACCACCCGGCTCTGCCCGTCCAGGCCGAAGCGCGCGCTCATGTCCTCGACGTACTGGCGGGCATGCGCCAGCCAGGAACTGGAGTAGGAGCTGAAATAGGCGTAGTCGGCATCGAACAGCGCGTCGGCGCGGGTGTAGTCCTCGGTCTGCACCAGCCAGCACTGCTGGCACACGCCGACTTTCAGCGGTACCCAGGCCTCGGCCTGGGCCAGTTGCTCGGCGCGCAGGTAAGCGTTGGAAGGCGGCGCGGTGCCGAGGTCGATCAAGGGCAGGTTCAGCGCTGCGCCACAGCCACGGCAATTCATGCAGGCACTCCGGTAAAAAGGTGATCCAGCCAGGGATGGGCTTCATCCCGGGCCGACAGATTCTTGACAGGCAGCGGCCAGGCGATCGCCAGGCGCGGGTCGTGCACCGACAGCCCGCCTTCGCGGACCGGGGCGTAGTCGGCGCTGTGCAGGTAGAGCAACTCGGCTTCCTCGCCAAGCACCTGGAAGCCATGGGCGAAACCGGCCGGGATCAGGAGGCTGCGTCCGTCGTCCGCTTCGAGGCGTTCGGCATGCCACTGCAGGAAGGTCGGCGAGCCCTGGCGCAAGTCCACCGCCACGTCCCACACCGCGCCGCGCAGACAGGTGATCAGCTTGGCTTCCGGCTGCTCGCCTTGCTGGTAGTGCAGGCCGCGTACCGAGCCTTCGCCGAGGGTCCGCGAATGGTTGATCTGGCGGATATGGAACGGCGTGCCCAAGCCCTCCAGGCTGCCTTCGCAGAACAGCCGGGAAAACTGGCCGCGGGCGTCGCCATGGCGCTTGTGCTCGACGCTGAACAGGCCGGCGAGCGGCAAGGCGTGCAGATGCAGGTCGCTCACGACAGCTCCGCGTACAGGTTGAGCTGGTCGAGGGTCACGGCGCGCAGATCGTCGCCGCGCTTCCATGCCAGGTGCCATTGCAGGGTGTGCTCCAGGCACTCGCGCAGCGACCAGCGCGTACGCCAGCCGAGCAATTGCCGGGCGCGGCCGCTGTCCAGGCGCAGCACGCCGGCTTCATGCAGCTCGCTCGGCTCGACGCGGATGCCCGGCGAGTCCGGCCACTGCCGCGACAGGTGGGCGACCACTTCGCCGACGCTGCACATGTCGCCTTCGTTAGGGCCGAAGTTCCATGCCCCGGAGAAGGCCGGGCCCTCGGTGTACAGGCGGTGGGCCAGCAGCAGGTAGCCCGCCAGGGGCTCCAGGGCGTGCTGCCAGGGGCGGACCGCCTGTGGATAACGCAGGGTGACCGGATGCCCGGCATCCCAGGCCTTGAGTACGTCGGGAATCAGGCGTTCGGCAGCGAAGTCGCCACCGCCAAGGACGTTGCCGGCGCGCGCGGTGGCCAGGGCCAGGCCATGCTCGGCATGTTTCTCCGGGGCGAAGAACGACGCCGTGTAGGACTGCGCCAGCAGCTCGCAGCAGGCCTTGCTGCTGCTGTACGGATCGTGGCCGCCGAGGGCTTCGTTCTCGCGATAGGGCCATGGCCATTCCTGGTTGGCGTAGACCTTGTCGGTAGTGACCAGCACCACCGAGCGCACGCCGCCAACCTGGCGGATCGCTTCGAGCAGGTTGAGAGTACCCATGACGTTGCTGGAATAGGTGCCCAGCGGATCACGGTAGGCTTCGCGCACCAGCGGCTGCGCCGCCAGGTGCAGGACGATTTCCGGCTGCGCCTCGGCTACCGCTTCGAGCAGCGCGCCGAGGTCGCGCAGGTCGCCGCGTATATCACGGATCTCGCGGCCGACCTGGGCCAACTCGTAGAGGTTCGGTCCTTCCAGCGGATCGAGGGCGAAGCCGGTGACTTCGGCGCCCAGTTCACGCAGCCACAGCGCCAGCCAGCTGCCCTTGAAGCCGGTGTGGCCGGTCAGCAGGACGCGCTTGCCCTGCCAGAATTCGGCGTTCAGGCCCACTGTTTCCATGGGGCCTCCCCGCTCTGCCACAGATGTTCCAGGTGGTTCTTGTCGCGCAGGGTGTCCATCGGATGCCAGAAGCCATCGTGCTGGAACGCCTGCAACTGGTCTTCGGCGGCCAGTTGTGCGAGGGGCTCGGACTCCCAGGACGTCTGGTCATCGGCGATGTAGGGCAGCACCTTCGGCGAGAGGACGAAGAAGCCGCCGTTGATCCAGCCGCCGTCGCCACGGGGTTTCTCGATGAAGCCACTGACCCGGTCGCCGTCGCGCTCCAGGGCGCCGTAGCGTCCGGGCGGCTGTACGGCGGTGACGGTGGCGAGCTTGCCGTGCTGCAGATGGAAGTCCACCAGGGCACCGATGTTCAGGTCGCAGACGCCGTCACCGTAGGTGAAACAGAAGGCCTTCTCGTCTTCCAGGTAGCGTGCGGCGCGGCGCAGGCGGCCGCCGGTCATGGTTTCCTCGCCGGTGTCGACCAGGGTCACGCGCCATGGCTCGCTGTAGTTCTGGTGCACGTCCATGCGGTTGGCGCGCATGTCGAAGGTGACGTCGGAGGTGTGCAGGAAGTAGTTGGCGAAGAAGTCCTTGATCGCATAGCCCTTGTAGCCGAGGCAGATCACGAAGTCATGGATGCCGTGGGCCGAGTACTGCTTCATGATGTGCCAGAGAATTGGCTTCCCGCCGATCTCGATCATTGGCTTGGGCTTGAGGTGCGACTCTTCGCTGATGCGAGTGCCCAGTCCACCGGCCAGTATTACTGCCTTCATGTCCTTCCCTCTCGTACGTCACAGGGCCCGCGCGGGGCGGGCCGTCCTGATAAATCGCGCAGGTGCGGGATTTATGGCGATGGGAGGGGGACTTGCAGGAAACGCGCCAGATTTGCGGGGAGCCTATGGCCTCATCAGCTCGGCATCCACCCGTCATACCAGACCTGCACATGCTCCGGCCGCAGCACATAGTTGCGCATCACCTCGTCATGCAACTGGTCGCCCATGCGGTAGCTGGCCTCAGGGTCGGCCAGGTGCATGCGGATCGCTTCCAGCCATTCCTCGGTGGAGTTGGTCTTGACCCGGGTACACGGCAGGTAGCCACGATAGGCGGCGGTGTCGGTGACGATCACCGGATAACCGCACGCCCCGTACTCCAGCAGGCGCAGGTTGCTCTTGCAGTCGTTGAAGATATGGAATTCCAGCGGTGCCAGGGCCAGGTCCAGGTTGAGGCTGGACAGCTTGGCCGGATAAGCCCCCAGGCCCACCGGCGCATGGAATTCGTGGATGTACGGCAGTAGCGCCGGCGGGCACATGCCGAAGAAGATCCATTCCACCTCATGGGCGAGGGTCTTGATCACCTCGGCGATCACTTCCAGGTCGCCGGTATGACTGGTCCCCCCGCCCCAGCCGACCCGCGGCTTGCGCGACGTGCGGCGCTGGGCACGGCGGCCGACCCAGAGTTCCTCGGCAAGCATGTTGGGCAGCACGCGGATGTCATGGTGGGTGTCGCTCAGGGCATCGGCCAAGGGCTCCGTGGACACCACCAGACGATCGCAACGGGCGATGCCGCGGCGCAGCGAGCCTTCGAGGTCGCGCGGCGTGTGCTTGAGGTGGCCGTTCTTCTTCGGCACCTTGATCACGTAGTCGTCCAGCTCATAGATGACGAAGCCCTTGGAATAGGTCTTCAGCCGCTCGATTTCCTTGATGAAGCCTTCGGTGTAGCGCCCCTGCAGAATCGCCACGTCCGGCGCGCTGCGCGCCAGCTCGACATTGGTGGGGATCTCGAAATACTGCTGCTGGGTCACCCAGCCCGCCGCTTCCAGCTCGGTCAGCGGCTTGATCACCCGGTAGTGGCCCACCGCGGACTTGTTCATCGGCAAGGCCAGGATATGCGGCAGCGAACGCCCGAGGAACGGCAGCCAGCCATCCTTGAGCCCCGGATCGAGACGGAACGCCGATTCCTTGAGCGAAAGGTTGGCGTTATAAGCCGGGTCGCGGGCGATCAGCGGCATCCAGGCCTGCTGGAAGGTCTCGTGCTGGCGGGCCAGCACCTGCTGGCGCTCGGCTTCCTGCTCCGGCGTCAGCACTGGCCCCGGGAGACGGTCCAGCACCAGCCGCGCCCGCGGCGTCCACACACTGAGATAGCCTGCCTGGCGCATGCGCAGGCCGAGGTCGACATCACTGAACGCCGCGCTGAAGGCGCCGTCGTTCAAGCCCCCCAGCTCGAGGAACAACTGCTTGCGCATCAGCAGGCAGTCGGCCCCCAGCGCCGAGTAGTTCTGCGCGACCTGCAGGCGCTGCATGTAGCCGCCCGCCTCGACCGTCTCGCCGACGAAGGGCGAGTAAACCGCACCGCGCAGGCCAAGGATGCCGCCGGCATTGACCACCAGACCCTGGGCATTGCACAGCTCGGCACCGACCATGCCGACCTCGCTGCGCTGACCCTGGGCGACCAGTTCATCCAGCCAGTCTCCCTGGGTAACCACGGCGAAGGTATCGAGCAGCAGCAGGTAGTCGCCCCGCGCGTGCTGCGCGGCGAGGTTGACCTGCAGCGGGAACGACGTCTGCTCGTCCAGGGTCAGGACCCGCAGGCGCTCGCCCATCTGCGCCAGGGCCGCCAGCCAGGCACGGGAGTCCTCGCTTTCACTGGCGTTGTCGATCACCAGCACTTCGTAGTGCGGGTAGATGGTCCGGCCCAGTACGCTTTCCAGGCAACGCTCCAGCGCTGCCACCTGGTCGCGGAAGCTCAGCACCAGGGTGACCAGCGGCTGGCTGGCATGCACATAGCGAATATGGTTGATCGCCCCGCCCGCCTCGTTCTCCAGGCGGTAGTCGACACCCAGGCGGCGCAGGTGGCCGTCCAGCAGGCGCGGGTTTTCCGCGACCACCGCCGGCGAGGAGACCCAGGCCGCGAAGCCGAACGCCGACTCCACCAGCACTTCCGGGATATGTTCGATGACCTGCGGGCCGTGGCTTTCCACCAGGCGCCAGAGCAAGTCGTGGGGCGCCAACTCGCGGTAGCCCTCGGCAAAGCCACCGGCCGCCAGGTAGTGCGCACGGGAAAACGCCAGCCCGCGCCCGGTGAAGGGATAGGCGCGCTGCAGGTCGAGGTTGAAGTCGGGCTTGAATACCGGCTCGATGGACTCGTCATCGCCCAGACCACCCTCGTCGCCGTAGATGCAGGCGATATCCGACAGGCTGACGACGCGCTCGGCCAGCAGCATCAGGCTGAACTCGCTGAGGCGGTCGCCGGCACGGACCAGCCAGAACCAGTCGATACCGTTCATTTCCGGCAGCAACGTATTGAGCTGCCGCGCCCAGTCGTCCTGCAGCGCACGGCTGACCAGATGCTCGTCGACACCGGCCGGCAAGCGCCCGGCAGCAAGGAGCACGGTGCTGGCGGCGCCATAGCATTGACGCTGGATGCTATCCAGGGTGCGCTGGCGTGCTGCGCTGTCGCCGTCCTCGTCGATCACCACCACGGCGAAGCGCGGGCGCCATTCCCAGTGTTCGCTCAGGCGCATCAGGCGGCGCAGGACCAACGGGTCCTGACGGCAGCCCAGCCACTTGGCGTAGAGGTCGGCGAAGGTGTCGCTGTCGCTACCCACGTGGGATTCCTGGATCGCCTGCAGGCTGCGCAGGACGTGGACCAGAAACAGGTTTTCCCAGGTCCGCGCGACGCTGCTTCCATCCACCGGCAGCACATGGATGCGCACCCAGCCGGAGAAGGTCTCGGTGGCTGGCGGACGCGCGGCGAACATGTTGCGCAGCCACTGCAGCTCGGTGGCACGGGCCTCCTGCAGCCCGGCCTGGCTGCGCATCTGATCCGGATGGATACGCTCGATGCATTGCACCTGGGCGGTCACGCCCAGGTGGCCACGGCGCAGCAGGCAGACGAACAAAGCGAAGTCGATACGGGTATGGAAGCCCGCCTCGACCAGCGCCGGCAACAGTTCACCGAGGTCCTTGGCGCGCATCAGGGTGTTGCTCAGGCCGCCGATGAAGTTGAGCGGGTTGCTTTCGAAGAAATCCAGCAGGTCATTGCCGTGGTACACCGTGTCGCCCCAGGCGAACCAGCTGTTCTCCAAACGCTGGGACAGGGCGAAGTCGGCGCCGTCCACCAGGCTGCGCCGGGTGGTGACCAGGCTCAGGTCGTCATTGGCCAGGAACAGGCGCACCTCGCTGCTGACGCAGTCGGCCAGCAGGCGGTCGTCCTCGCAGAGGAACTGCACATAGTCGCCCCGGGCCAGTTCCAGCCCTGCCAGCAGGTTGCGCGACAGGCCGAGGGGTTGCGGGTTGCGCTGGTAGTACAGCGGGCAGCGGGCCAGTGGTTCGAGCTCGTCGACGATGGCCTTGATCTCGTCATCGCGCCCTTCGTCGCAAACGATGACCTCGAGGTTTTCGTAGTTCTGGGCCAGGGCACCGACCAGCGCCGCACGGAAGAAACGCGCGTTGTTGGCGGGAATGACGAGACTGACAAGAGGCGCTGGATTCACGACGAAAACTCTCGGCCGGAGGCTGCCCTCGGGTGAATCGGAACAGCCTGGAGCGTGGGGAATGGCGGATGGCCCCGTCGCGCGTCATCGGGACGACGCGACGGGGAAGACGGGGTTACAGGCGGTTGAACAGGCTCAGCTGGCTGATCTTGCTGAAAGCCATCTGCGACGCCTGAAGCATGGTCTGCTGCAGGGTCAGGCGGGTCATCACCTCGGCCGGGTCCGAGTCGCGGATCGACGACTGGGTGGTGGAGTTGGCGATGCTCAGGCTTTCGTTGGCCAGCTCCTGCAGGTCCAGGGCCTTGCCGCGGGCACCGATGGACGTAACGGTGTAAGCCAGTTGGTTTTGCCCGCTGCTGATGTTGGAAATCGCCGCGTCGAGGTCTTCGCGCAACTGCTGCTGGCCGGCGACGCTGCCATCGATCGGTTTCTCGAGCGCCTGGCGCAGTTGGCTGACGGTGTCGAGGATGTTCTGGGTCTGGTGTTTGTTGACCTGCACGCTGTACTGGTCACTGGCACCCGGCGCGGCGCTGAAGGTGAACTGCACACCGGCGGCGGTGGCGGTAGGCGGCGTGCCTGCCAGCGTACCGTTGGCCACCGGCCGGCTGTCCGGGCCCAGCGGTTGGGCATACAGCTCGAAGTCGGTGGCGCTGGTGAACTTGATCACCGCGCCGCCGGACGGGAAGGCCTTGGCGTACTTGTCGGCGTCGACCACCTGGGTGGAGGTGACCTGGGTGCTGGAGCCATTGCCCGGGCTGCGAATGCCGGTGATGGTGTCCGGCTTGCTTTCCAGGGTGAAGGTATGACCCGCGACAACCGCGTCGGGGTTGGTATCGCCCGGCTGCAGGTTGATGTTCAGACGCAGGTCGACCCCGCGGAACGTGACCGAACTGCCACCGATGGTGCCCGGGTCGAAGGTGCCGGAGTTGGTCGCCTCGGTGGTGACGTCATTGCCCGCACCGTCGGTGATCTTGAACTGGGTGCTGCTGAGCATCGTGACCGTGTACGGCTCGCCCTTGCGGAACTGGTCGTTGTAGCCCACGGCGCCGGACATCTGCCCGTCGGTCAGGCGCACACGGCCGTCATCCGGGGTCGGCGCGGTCAGGCTGGTCTGCGTGCGATTGGTGTTCAGGGCCTGCTGGAAGGCAGTGGCGCCACTGTTGTTGGCAGCCATGGTGAGCATGTCGCCGACCTGCAGTTGCAGCTCGCCTTCGTCGCCGTTGTAGCTGTAGGTACCGTCGGAATTGCGGGAGAACGGCTGGGTCTCGCCCTTGGAGCCGGAGAACAGGTACTGACCGTTCTCGTCACGGGTGTTCATCAGGCTCAGCAATTGCTCTTCGAGCTTGCCCAGCTCGGTGGCGCTAGCCTTGCGCTCGGTGTCGGTGAAGGTGGCGTTGCCCGCCCCCAGGGCCAACTCGTTGACTCGTTGCAACAAGGTGTTGATCGAGTTCAGGGTGGTCTCGGCCTGGCTCAGGCTGTTGCGCACCGAGGTGGTGTTGGTGGCGTACTGTTCCAGCAGCGAACTCTGGTGGTCGAGTTGCAGCAGGCGCGCGGCGCCCACCGGATCGTCGGCGGCGGTGCGCACGCGGATCAGGTCGCTGGCTTCCTCGCCGCTCTTCACCACGTTGGAATAGTTGCGCTGATAGTTGGCAGCGCTGGTCTCGAAATACTGGGATGTAGAGATACGCATCGTCTACGACTCCTTAAAGCGCGCTGATCAGCGTGTTGAAAACTTCCTGCGCCGCTTTGATGATCTGCGACGAGGCGGTGTAGTACTGCTGGTACTTGACCAGGTTGCCGGCTTCTTCATCCAGCTGCACGCCGGAGAGAGAGTCACGGGAGGCCTTGGCCTGGGTCAGGATGGCCTCGGTCGCCGCGCTGTCCATCTTGGCCTGCTGGGTCTTGGCACCCACGCTTTCCACCAGCTTGCCGTAGGCATCGGTGAGGCTGACCCCCTTGGTGGCACTGCCGACGTCGACGGTCTGTTTGTTCTGCAGCTCAAGCAGGCCGAGGCCGTTGCGGTTGTCCGAGGACGAGGCGCCGGTCAAGGCGATGCTGTAGCTGTCGCCCTGCTTCGGCGAGCCGCTGACATCCATTTGCACGGCGATGGTTTTCTGCACGCCGCTGCCGTCGACCACCGGCGCACCGCTGGCATCCACCATCGGGATGTTCAACTGCAAGGTATTGCTCTGGCCGGGAATGAAGGTGCCGGGGGCACCGATCGCGTCGCCCTTGGCGTTCACCAGTTGGTAGGTCTGCGGGGACACGCTTTCATCACCGAAGACCAGGCGCACCGGCGTCGAGTACTTGATACCGTTCTGCAGTTCCAGGCGCTGGGCCGGGTCGGCGATGTCCAGCACCGACTTCAGCACCGGCTGGCTGATCACGCCGGTGCCCTTGTTGCTGCCGCCAGCGGTGGCGGTCAGCGGGGCGGCCATGGCCAGCTTCTTCGGGTCGGTCATGACCACGTCGAGGTTGGCCGCGCCATTGCGGGTCGGGGTGATCTTGAAGCTGTCACCGGCACTCACCGCGCCGCCGTTGAGATTGAGGCTGAAGCCGTCGATCACTGGCTGCGGGACGGTGTTGAGGTCGAAGCTGCCCATGTCGGTATTGTCAGGCAGCTTGCGCACGGTGTAGCCGGTGGCGCTGGTGAAGGTCACCTGGTAGTCACTGGTGCTGAGCAGGCTGGTGTCCTTGATCACCACGTCGAGATTGCCGGAGCCGGCACTGTTGCCGGCCATGGCCAGGCTGCGGCTGGCCATCGACATCGCACTGTTGATGTCGTTGAACAGGGCCGCGCCGAACTCGCCGTTCTTGTCGATACCCTGGGCCAGCTGCGAGTTGACCTTGTCGGCCATGACCAGTGCCAGGCGACCGATCTCGTTTTGCGCCGGGATCAGGGTTTCCTTGCGGTAGCGCATCAGGCCGCCGATCTCGCCACCGGTGAGGGAGTTGGTCACGTCGACGGTGGTGTTGTTGTAGGCCAGCTTGATCGAGACCTGGCTCGGGTCGGTGGTGCTGGTGACCACGCTCAGAGCGTTGACGCTGGTACCCAGGACAAGTGACTGGCCGTTGGCCAGGGTTACGTCGATGTTGCCGTTGCGGTTGGTCGTCTGCACACCGACCAGCTCGTTCAGTTGGCGGATAGTCTCGTCGCGCTGGTCCATCAGGTCGTTGGGCTGGCCATTGACCGCGGCGACCTTGGAAATCTGATCGTTCAGCTGGGCAACGGTCTTGGCCAGGTTGTTGACCTGCTCGGTCATCGACTTGAGGTTGCCGTTGATATTGCTGTTCTGTTCCTTGAACTGCGCGGCGATGGTGTTGAAGCGGTTGGCCAGTGACTCGGCGTTGGTCAGCAGCAATTGCCGCGAAGCGTCGTCATTGGGCTTGGCGGACAGTCCCTGCAAGGCAGTGAAGAAGCTCTTCAGCGCGCCGGTGACGCCGGTGTTGGCGTCGGACAGCAGGTTGTCGGTCGGGGTGATCTGGCTCAGGTACGACGCGGCATCGCTGTTGAGCGAGGTGCTGGTCTGCAACTGGTTGTCGAGGAAGGCGTTATACACCCGGCGCACGTCGGCCAACGTGGTGCCGGTGCCGATGAACACCTGGCCATAGCGGACCGAACCCGTCGTGGTCTGGACGTTCTGCTGGCGCGAATAGCCGGCCACGTCGGCATTGGCAATGTTGTTACCTGTGGTGTGCAGGCCCGACTGAGCGGCCCCAAGTCCCGACATCCCGATGCTGATCAAACTCGCCATGGTTCAAACCTTATAGTTTCGTCGTTGGGCTGAGCGCCGCGTAGCTTTCGTACGACTTCATCTGTTTTGCGATCTGAGAGATCTTGCTCGCGTAGTCCGGGTCGGTTGCGTACCCGGCCTTTTGCAGCTCTCTCACGAATTGTTCCGGGTTATCGGCCGACTTCACCGCTTCTTGATAGCGCGCGTTGTTCTGCAGCAGGCTGACCAGGTCGTGGAAGCTGTCCTGGTACGAATCGTAGGAACGGAACGCTGCGGTTTCCTTGACGAACTTGCCGTCACGGAACTCGCTGGTGATCGCCCGCGCCTCACCGCCCTGCCAGTTGCCGGTGGCCTTGATGCCGAACAGGTTATGGCTGCTGCTGCCGTCGGCAGAGCGCATGACCGATTTGCCCCACCCGGTTTCCAGCGCTGCCTGGGCCACCAGGTAACGCGGATCGATACCGATGCGCTTGGCGGCCTGCTCGGCCATCGGCAGCATGGTGGCGACGAAATCGTCGCTGGAATCGAAGGCCTTCTTCGCCGGCGCGAGAGGTGGCTGGGCCACCGCGCGGCCATAGATGCGCGTCGCGCCGGGGGCGGCGAAGGTCTGCGCCGGCTGCCAGTCACCCTTGACCACGGCATCGGTCATGGCTGTGGTGCGGCCTGGAATCGCAGCGGTATTGGTGGTGGCCGCAGCGGCGTCCGCCGACGGCACGATACCGGCCAACAGGCGATCGGTGAGCTTGCCCGGCAGCGCCAGGCGCCGCGAATTGAGGGCCGCCACGTCATTGCGCGTGATGGCGGTTTCTTCGGCCTTGCGCGCAGGCTCCGCCACCTTGCTCGCCCACAGCGCGCGCTGCTCGGTATCGATCCGCGGGAACGGACTGGTATTCGGCGCGCTGGCCTTCTGCTTGGACAACTGGCGCATCAGCACATCCTGCAGGCCGATGCCGCCACCCTCGCGGGACAGGCTCACCGCCAACTGCTGGTCGTACATCGACTGATACTGCTTGGTGGTCTCGGTGTTGAGCGGGTTGTCCTTGGCCAGCACGTCGGTGGCCGAACGCACCGACTTGAGCATTTCGTTGAGGAACAGCGACTCGAATTCCTGGGCCACCTTGCGCAGGTTGCCCTCGCTGTCGCGGTCACCGACCTTGAGCGAGTTGAGGCGATTGAGGTCGGTATAGGCACCGCTATCGGCAGTGCTGAACATCTGGCTCTTGGGCATGTCCATGGGCCGGCGTCCTCAGATCACGATCAGGTCGGCCTGCAACGCACCGGCCTGCTTCAGGGCTTCGAGGATCGCCATCAGGTCGCTGGGCGCGGCGCCCACCTGGTTGACGGCACGGACGATTTCATCAAGCGTGGTGCCCGGGCCGAACTTGAACATCGGCTTGGCTTCCTGCTCGGCATTGACCCGGGAACGCGGGACCACGGCAGTCTGACCGTTGGAGAACGCGCCAGGCTGGCTGACGATCGGGTCTTCGGTGATGGTCACGGTCAGGCTGCCATGGGTCACCGCCGCCGGCGAGACCTTGACGTTCTGGCCGATGACGATGGTACCGGTACGCGAGTTGATGATGACCTTGGCCACTGCCTGACCCGGATCGATCTCAAGGTTTTCCAGGATCGACAGGTAGTCGACGCGCTGGCCCGGATCGAGGGGCGCAGTGACCCGCACCGACCCGCCGTCCACGGCCTGGGCCACACCCGGACCGAGCAGCTCGTTGACCTTGTCGACGATGCGCTTGGCGGTGGTGAAGTCCGGACGATTGAGGTTCAGGGTCAGGCTGTTGCCCTGGTTGAAACCGCTGGGCACGGCACGCTCGACGCTGGCGCCGCCGGGAATGCGACCGGCCGACGGAACGTTGACGGTGATCTTCGAACCGTCGCGACCCTCGGCGTCGAAGCCGCCTACCACCAGGTTGCCCTGGGCGATGGCATAGACGTTGCCGTCGATACCTTTGAGCGGGGTCATCAGCAGGCTGCCGCCACGCAGGCTCTTGGAGTTGCCGATGGACGAAACGGTGATGTCCACCACCTGACCCGGCTTGGCGAACGGCGGCAGGTCGGCGTGCACCGATACGGCTGCAACGTTCTTCAACTGCACGTTGCCCGAACCTGGCGGCACCTTGATGCCGAACTGCGAAAGCATGTTGTTGAAGGTCTGCAGGGTGAACGGGGTCTGGGTGGTCTGGTCACCCGTACCATTCAACCCCACCACCAGGCCATAGCCGATCAACTGGTTGGAACGTACGCCGGAAATGCTGGCGATGTCCTTCAGGCGCTCGGCCTGGGCACTGCACGCCACGACCAGCAGGAGGGTCGTGGCTACGAACTGCTTGAACTTGAGCATGGTCACCCGAACCTAGAACGGGAAAAGCGGGCTGAGGAAGAAGCGGTCGAACCAGCCAGGCTGGCTGGCATCGGCGAAGGCCCCGGTACCCGAATAGGTGATGCGCGCATCGGCGACCCGGGTCGAGGACACGGTGTTGTCGGTGGCGATGTCATCGGCCCGTACCAGGCCGGCGATCCGCACCAGCTCGTCGCCGGTGTTGAGGGTCATCCACTTCTCGCCGCGCACGGCGATGATGCCGTTGGGCAGCACCTCGGCCACGGTCACGGTGATCGAGCCGGTCAGGGTGTTGCCCTGGGCCGACTTGCTGTCGCCCTTGGTTCCCCGGGTGCCGCTATAGCCGGCACTCAGGCTGAGGTCATTGCTGCCCACCGGGTTGTTGGTGGTCAGGCTGGAACCGAACAGCGAGGTAAGACCGATGTTGGCGTTGCTGTTCTTGGCGATCTGGGACCCGGCATTCTTGCTCGCCTGGGTCTTCTCGTTCAGGGTGATGGTGATGATGTCACCGACCCGGAACGCCTTGCGGTCGCTGTAGAAGTTCTGCTCGAACCCGGCCTGGTAGATCGAGCCGTTGTTGGCGGCCGCCGGCAGGGGCGTACGCGGCAACACAGGCGCGTAATACGGATCGTTGGGCTTGGGCGTCGGCGCGACGCAACCAGCCAGCAACACCGCCCCCCCCAGGGCGACTACGGACAACAAACGGCTCATGACTCTGACCTCACGGTGTAACGGTGAAAACGACTTTGCCCACGTCAATTACAGGTTCTGGGTAACGTACTGGAGCATGCTGTCGGCGGTGGAAATCACCTTGGAGTTCATCTCGTAGGCACGCTGGGTGGTGATCATGTTGACCAGTTCTTCCACGGTGCTGACGTTGGAGTTCTCCAGGGTCTGCTGCATGGTGGTACCGAAGCCGTTCAGGCCCGGGGTACCGATCTGCGGCGCGCCGCTGGCGGCAGTTTCCAGGAACAGGTTGCCACCCAGCGCCTGCAGGCCGGCCGGGTTGATGAAGTCGGCGGTCTGGATGTTGCCGATGATCTGCGCGGCCGGGTTGCCGGCAGTGGTGATCGATACGGTGCCGTCCTGGCCGACGGTGAAGGTCTGTGCGTCCGGCGGCACGACGATGGCCGGTTCCAGGGCGAAACCGTTGGCGGTGACGATCTGGCCGTTGGAGTTCAGGTGGAAGGTACCGTCACGGGTGTAGGAGACGGTGCCGTCCGGTTGCAGGACCTGGAAGAAACCGCGGCCGTTGACCGCGAGGTCCAGCGGGTTCTCGGTGGTCTGCAGGCTGCCGGTCATGAAGTTCTTCTGGGTGCCGACGATACGCACACCGGTACCCACTTGCAGGCCCGACGGCAACTCGCTGTCCTGGGTCGACTGGGCGCCTGGCTGGCGTTTTACCTGGTACAGCAGGTCCTGGAACTCGGCGCGATCGCGCTTGAAGCCCGTGGTGGAAACGTTGGCCAGGTTGTTGGAAATGACGGTCAGGTTGGTGTCCTGGGCGGACAGACCGGTTTTACTGACCCAAAGAGCCGGAAGCATGCTGTTCTCCTGGTACGCCTGTTTTACGGCGCTACGCCTGTGTCAATTAGCTGATTTGCAAAACCCGAGCCATGGCTTCGTCGCCTTCCTTGGCCGTGTTCATCATCTTTACGTGCAGCTCGAACTGTCGGGCCAGCGCCAGTACCGAGGTCATCTCTTCCACGGCGTTGACGTTGCTGGCCTCAAGGAAACCGGAAACCACCTGCACATTGGCGTCGGCGGCAGCGGGCTGGCCGCTCTTGGTATGGATCAGGCCATCGAGGCCCTTGGTCATGGTCTTCAGGTCGGGATTGACCAGCTTGATCCGGTCGACCTCGGCCATCACCCGCGGGCCTTCACCCATGGCGCGGATGGAGATGGTGCCGTCCTGGCCGACTTCGATCTTCTGCTCAGGCGGCACGGCGATCGGACCGCCGTTGCCCATCACCGGCATGCCATTGCCGGCGCGCAGGACGCCGACCGCGTCAACATTCAGGCTGGCGGTGCGCACATAGGCTTCGCTGCCATCGGGGGCCTGCACGGCGATGAAGCCGTCGCCGCCGACGGCGACATCCAGGTCGCGGCCGGTTTCCTGCAGCGCACCGGGGGTGAAATCGGTGGCCGGGCGTTCGGTCATGGCATAGGCGCGCGCCGGAAAGCTGTCGCCGAACACCGGCATCGAGCGCGCCTGCTCCAGGTCACGCTGGAAACCGCTGGTGGAAATGTTCGCCAGGTTGTTGGCATGGGCCTTCTGCGCCAGCGCGTTCTGGCTGGCACCGGTCATGGCCACGTAAAGCATCTTGTCCACAAGTCATCCTCCGCTGCGCTGGCGAACACTTGCCGTTCACCGCTGCTGTCGAGCGATAAAGCAATTTTCGATCCAGTTTTTGATCAACCGGGAAAAGACCCGTGTTTTCGGGGCATTGCCGGTTTCAGGGAAGGTTGTAGCAGAAGGAAAAGACAAATTATCGGCGCTGGCATTGCCGGTGGCGGCAAGATCCCGCCCTTCCGTTTTCCTTTCGGGCCTCATCGCGGGCAACGCCCGCTCCCACAAGGTCCGCGACGACTCCAAACCCTGCGGGAGCGGGTGCTGCCCGCGATGAGGCCCGCAAGATCAGCCAAGAGATCAGGGCCGGCACCCGGCATTGTTGAACGGCCCGGCAAAGCGCTTCCAGCCTTCGCCCGGCGCATGCTGGGCACACACCAGTCGCCCGTCAGCCTGGCTTTCCCAGCGATACCACGGCGCCATGGCCGCCACGGCCTGAACCGCCGCCAGGACCAGCACCCCGGCAATCAGATAGCGCTTCATTCGCACCTCACTGAAACGACAAGCCCCCGCCCGGACCGGGAAGGGGCTCGTATTCACTCTACCCAGCCAGCATCAGGTCATCTGGATGATGGTCTGCATGATGGAGCTCTGGGTGGAAATGGTCTTGGCGTTCGCCTGGTAGTTGGACTGCGCCTTGACCAGTTCGACCAGTTCCTGAGTGAGGTTGACGTTCGACTCTTCCAGGGAGTTGGAGGCGATCGAACCCAGGGTGCCGGTCTTCGGCGTGTCGATGCCAGGACTACCGGAGGCGAAAGTTTCCTTCCAGCGCGTACCCCCCATCTGCTCCAGACCTTGCTCGTTGGCAAAGCTGGCAATCGCCACCTGGCCGATGGCACGGGACTGCTGGTTGCTGAAGCTGGCGAACATGACACCCGTGGAGTCGATGCTCAGGCTCGACAGCAGGCCCGTGGCATAACCATCCTGGGTTGGTGGCTTGCGAGCGGTATCAGTGTTGTAGGAGGTGGTCGCGCTCATGTCCAGACGGATACCGGCGGCATTGCCGGCGGAGCCGTTTGAGCCCCAGGTACCGGTGGTGGCATTGTAGGTCGCCGGAACCCAGTTTTTCACGGTAAAGACATTATTGACCACGGCGAAACTGTCGTCCGGAGCCACCGAACCGGTCATCGTCTTGATGCTGCCGTCGGAATTGAAGGTCATGGTCCCCACCAGCGGCGTGGCACTGGCCGGATTCTGCGGATTGCGCCCATCGATCAGGGAGTACATGGTCCAGGTGTTCTGGTCGGTCTTGCGATAGTACTGCTCCAGGGTGTGCTTGTTGCCCTGGGTATCGTAGATCTCGGTCGAGAACTTCTTGGTGTAGGTGTTTTCGTCGGTCGGCACGAAAGTAGGGCCAGGCGGCGTCGCGCCCGGCAACGGAATCGGGGTGGCCTCGGAGTTCAGGTTGATCCCCTGGGTGACCAGGCTGGTGGCCTTCGGCGGCTGCGACAGGGTATCGATCTTGAGGTCAGTCAGGCTGGACGTCAGAATCTTGCCGTTTTCGTCGGCAGCGTAACCCTGCAGGCGCAGACCATCGGAAGTGACGACATAGCTGTCCTTGCTGGTCTGGAAAGCACCGGCGCGGGTGTACGCGAGCGAGCCATTGTCGCTGAGAACGAAGAAACCCTGCCCCTGGATCGCCATGTCGAGCACGTTGCCGGTGTTGTTCACATCACCCTGGCCGAATTGCTGGGAAATCGCCGCCAGGCTCACGCCGTTACCGACAGTCTTGCTGCCGACACCCAGCTTGCTCGCCGAGTAGACGTCCTGGAATTCCGCACGGGAAGACTTGAAACCGTTGGTGGCGACGTTGGCGATGTTGTTGCCAGTCACGTCCAACTGCTTGTTGGCTGCATAGAGACCGCTAAGGCCGATATTGAAGGACATCTTTCACTCCTGTGCCGTTAGCCGGCTCTATATACCGATGGTTTGCACTTTGGACAGCGCGACGCTGCCCAGACCGGCGAGATTGAGCATCATCTCGCCCCCTGTCTGACTGATGGTGACGCTACTGACCGTGGCAGGAAGCAAGGTGTACATCTCCGCTTCCTTGCCATCGACCGTGGTGGTGGCCTTGAACGAGTAGGTGCCCGGTGCCATGACCTCGCCCTTTTCGTTCTTGCCGTCCCAGACGAACGAGGCGTTGCCGGCCTTCTGCTCACCCAGTTGCAGGGTGCGCACGGCGTTGCCGTCCTTGTCCTTGATGGTCACGGTGACGCTGCTCACCGACTGCGGTACCACCACCGAGCCGTTCAGGCTCTTCGAGGTGTCGACCACCGCCTTGTCGGTCTGCGCGATCACCGAGCGACCGACCAGCGACGAGGCCTGCAGGGCCTGGGACGATTTGTAGTTGCTGGAAATCGCGGTGACGGACTCGTTCAGCGAGGTGATGCCTTCCAGGCTGCTGAACTGCGCCAGCTGGGCGACGAACTCGCTGTTGTCCTGCGGATCCAGCGGGTTCTGGTGCTGCATCTGGGTCACCAGCAGTTGCAGGAACGCGTCCTTGCCGAGCGTCTGCCCACCGCTTTTACTGTTGGTGGCGGAAGCGACACTGGTCTGGTCGCTGGCGCTCTTGACCCCGGACGACTTGATGACGTCGCCGAGGTTCACCGCTGAAGTCGTATCGTTGACACTGGCCATTGGCTCGGTCCTTTAATCACTGACCCAGGGTCAGTACTTTCTGCATCATGGTCTTGGCCGTGTTCATCAACTCGGCGTTGGTCTGGAACGAGCGGCTGGCCGAGATCATGTCGGCCATTTCCTCGACTACGTTGACGTTCGGGTAGTAGACGTAGCCGTCCTTGTTCGCCGCAGGGTGGTTCGGCTCGTATCGCGCCTCGAGGTTGCTCTGGTCCTCGACCACGCCAAGCACCTGCACGCCCTGCCCCGCCGCATCCTGGTCCTGGAACAGCGACTGGCTGCCGTTGTTCTGCGCCTGCTGGAAGGTGGTGGCGAACACCGGGTGACGGGCGCGGTAGGTCTGGTCGATGCTCGACGAGACGGTCTCGGCGTTGGCGATGTTCGAAGCGACGGTGTTCAGACGGGTGGTCTGGGCGCTCATGCCGCTACCGGCGATGTTGAAAACACTGGCGAGGGACATGGATTACTCTCCGCGCAGGGCCGATACCAGCCCTTTGAATTTACTGTTGAGCAGCGTGAAGCTGGCCTGGAAACCCACGGCGTTTTCCGCGTAGTTCGATTGCTCGAGCTGGGCATCGACGGTGTTCTGGTCGATCGACGGCTGCATCGGCGTGCGGTACTGCAGCGACTCGTCGCTGAGGGTCACGCCCTCGGCGTCGATATGCCGGGCATTAGTGCGATCCAGGGCGAAATGGCCGCCCTTCTGGGTCTTCTCGGTTTCGGCGGCGAGCACCTTGGAGAAGTCCATGTCCCGCGCCTTGTAGTTCGGCGTATCGGCGTTGGCGATGTTGTTGGCCAGCACCTCGGCGCGCTGGGCGCGGAAGCTCAGGGCCTTTTCATGGATACCGAGCGCTTTGTCGAAACTGATGCTCATGTCGGGGAAACCTTCGGAGGTTGACCGGATGTTCTGTTGGCGATGAGAGAGCAAGTCCCATGCCAAAACAGGAAAACCCAGTGAAACCGGGGTTTTCGTGATTTTGCCAAAGCGGCAATGCCAGAAAAGCGGCAATGGATTTCCGCTGGCTGCCAGTACCGGCGGCGAAAAGCGGCAACGATGCAGGGAAAGCCGGCGCCAAAAGTATGTCCTTTTGATGGCTGGTCCCTTACCATCCGCTCGCTCGCTGCATGGCATATCGCTATTACCGCCAACAAGGCTTATGCCGCGCAAGGACCGCACCGTGATCTCTACGACGTTTAAGGATTGAACCGTGACTTACATTCGTTTGCGCAAGACCCTGCTCGCCCTGGCGGTTGCCGCCACCTCCCTTCCCGCCCACGCCCAGACCGTGCAGTTGACCAATGCCGGCTTCAAGAGCGAAAACCATACCTACGCCGAAACCCTGGAAATCACCGGTAGCTATAGCGGTGACAACGGCAAGGTTGTCGTTGACCAGGGTAGTGGCAACGCCCCCCAACCCAGCGCCCCTGTCGAAATCCATGGCAGCCATCTGCAGAAAGACCTGATTCTCAATGCCTCCATCGACAGCAAGGGTGACTACGCTGGCGGCGCGGATCTGGATCAGGCCCCCACCACTTCTGCCAGCCCGCTCATTAGCCGGGTCGATGGCAACCTCGTCAACAAAGGCAGCATCAGTGCCACGGGCGACGGTGTCGTCAGCCTGCGCATTGCCTTGGCAGACATCGGCGGCAGCGTGATCAACGAAGGGTTGCTGTCGGCCAAAGGGGGACCGATGGAGGGTGACGACGTTGCCAACGGGATGAACATCAGCAGCCCGGCCCGCATCGGCGGCGACCTGATAAACAGCGAACAGGGTCGCATCATCGTCGAAGGCGAGGGAGCCAGCGCGATCGATATCCGTGGCGGGGCAATCGCCGGCAAGGTGATCAATCGTGGCTTGATCCAAGGGACGGGCGAAGATACTACCGGTATCGAGTTCAGTGCCCGGTACAACTTCGGCACTGGCAACGGCCCTAGAGTCGAGCTGGTCGATATCGCAGGTATCGAGAACCACGGCACCATCATTGCCCGCGGCCAAAACGCTCTTGGCATCGATATTGGCGGCGTCAGCTTCAACGGTGGCAGTGATCACTTCATCAACACCGGCACCATCGAGGGAAGCTGGGCAGCCATCTACATCACCCGCTATGACATCAATGTCCCGAACGTCGGCTCCCTGGGCGACCTGGTGCCGCTGAGGATCATCAACAGTGGAACATTGCGCTCGGATGAGCAGGCCATCGACGTATGGACACCCCGCGGCAAGGTTTACCTGGAACTGGAAGAAGGCAGCCAGGTGATCGGCAACCTGATGGACCTTTCGTCGATCCAGGTCAATGGCGATACCCGCTTCACCGGAAAGACCGTCGAATCGCGTGGCGAGGGCTACAACATCCAGATGAAAGATGCCGCCCGAGACTGGGTGGAAGTCGGAAGCGCCCAGGACTACCCACCCGCGCAACTGAATCTGCTGGCACCGCACACCCGGCTCGACGGCAATCTCTACGTTTCCTACAACTCGGCAATCGGCTTGAATCTGAGCAGTGCCACCAATCCGGATGTCGCGGTGTTCGCCCTCAGTGGCACCGCCGAATTCGCCCAGGGCGCCCAGATCAAGCTGGCTGCCCAAGGTAGTGACTTTGCCGCCAATGGCAGCGTGTACAAGCTGTTGAGCGCTGGCCGGATCGATATCCTGGCCGACGACGGCATCACCATCGATCCGAACGGCAAGCTCGACCTCGTCAGTTCCTCCGCCCTGCTCAAGGTCGACAGCTACAGCGTCGAAAACAACACCCTGGTAGCCACCGTCACCGGCAAGGGCCAGGAAGAAGTCAGCGAGATCATCGGCAACCACGGCGGCTCGGCCAACAGCCAGAAAGCCATCGGCAGCCTGGTCAACGACGGCGTTCTCAACCGCATCCGCGAACAGAACCCCAACGATCCTCTGCTGCAAGCCCTGCTCAACACCAACGAAGCCGACCTGACCCGCATCGCCGAGCAACTGACCCCGGAAACCAACGGCGGCGCGACTCGTGCCGCGACCACCAGCCAGAACCTGGTCAGCAACGTCACCGGCAGCCGCACCAGCAGCCTGCGCGGCGCCTCGTCCGGCGAAGGTTTCAAGGAAACCGGCGTATGGGTACAGAGCCTGTATAGCGACGCCACCCAGGACCTGCGTGACGGCGTGGCCGGCTACAACGCCTACAGCCGCGGCATCGCCGTGGGTGCCGATGGCAAGCTCAGCGACGACCTGACCCTGGGCCTGGCCTACAGCTTCATCAACACCGACGTGAACGGCAAGAGCGGCAACAAGACCGAGGTCGACAGCCATGCCTTCACCCTGTACGGAGGCTATGAGCTGGGCAGCTACTTCGTCGATGGCAGCCTGACCTACGGCCTCAACGACAACGACAGCAAGCGCCAGATCGCCGGCACCCGGGCCAAGGCCAGCTACGACAGCGACCTGCTCGGCCTCAACCTGGTGGGCGGCTACACCTGGAAGATCAACCCGCAGGTGCTGGTCGAACCACGCCTGGCGGCGCGCTACAGCCTGGTGAACATCGACGGCTACCGCGAGAAGGGTTCGTCTGCCGCGCTGAAAGTGGAAGACCAGCGCTACGAAGCCATCGAGCTGGGCGCCGGCGTGCGCGTTGCCGGCAGCTTCAACCTCGGTGCCGGCACCCTGGAGCCGCAGGTCAAGCTGATGGCGTACCACGACTTCGCCGCCGATGAGACCAGCAGCACCTCGACCTTCCTGCTCGGCAACACCCCGTTCGTCACCAGCGGCGCCAAGGCCGTGCGCAACAGCTATGAGGCCGGTATCGGTACCGATTACAAGCTGGGCGCGGTGACCCTGGGCGTGAACTACGACTACATCGGCAAGTCGGGCTTCGATGCCGATGTGTTCTCGGCGAAGGTGCGTTACGACTTCTGACGGCAGCGGCAAGCTTCAAGCCATAAGCTGCAAGTAAAAGCAAAAGCCCCCGGTCGTGAGATCGGGGGCTTTTTCCTGGGTCTTGCAGTGGTTTCGAGGGCCTCATCGCTGGCTTGCCATCGATAGGGCCCTGACGGGCACCCGAATCATTTAGCCTGGTAGATGATCCCCGGACTGCACTGGACCATCTGGTAATGATCCGGCAACCCGTTCAGCGCCTCTGAAGCACCGAGGAACAGATACCCACCCGGCTTCAGCGTGGCATGGATACGGGTCAGGATGTCCTTCTTCACCTGTGCCGAGAAGTAGATCAGCACGTTGCGGCAAAACACGATGTCGAACTTGCCAAGGGCGGCATAGCTGTCCAGCAGGTTGAACGACCGGAATTCCACACGGTTGCGGATCGGCGCCTTGATCGCCCAGCGCCCCGGCCCCTTCGGGTCGAAGTAGCGCTGCAGGCGCTCCTGAGACAAACCGCGGGCGATCGCCAGGCTGTCATACTCGCCCGTCTTGCAGTTGGCCAGCATCGAACCGGAGAGGTCGGTCGCGACGATCTGCGCGCCCATCTTCAACTGGCCGACATTGCTGCGCTCGAACTCGTCGATGCTCATGGAAATCGAATAGGGCTCCTGGCCAGACGAACAGGCCGCCGACCAGATACGCAGGCGCTGACCCGGATTGTTGCGGATCAGCTCTGGCATGACCTTGTTCTTCAGTACCTCGAACGGATAGGTATCGCGGAACCAGAGGGTTTCGTTGGTGGTCATGGCGTCGACCACCTGCTCGCGCAGCCCGCTGCGCGGCTGGCTCTGGATACGTTGCACCAGCTCGGTGAGCGTCTTGATACCCTGCTGTTCCATCAGCTTGTTGAGACGGCTGGAAACCAGGTACTGCTTATTTTCGCCCAGCAGGATGCCACAGGCTTTTTCCAGGAAGACCCGGAACTGTTCGAAATCCAAATTACCCGTAGACAATGGTGCCGCCTCTTAAATCGTGTGCAATGCCGGGAGCCGAAGCCCCCGACAACTATTAGTGTGTGGCATTGATCCGGTCGACCACACGCTGCGCCAGGTCGTCCGGCCTGAACTTGGCGAGGAAGTCGTCGGCGCCGACCTTCTTCACCATGGCCTGGTTGAACACCCCGGACAGCGAAGTATGCAGGATGATGTGGAGGTTTTGCATGCGCGGGTCGTTGCGGATCTCCGCGGTCAGCGTGTAACCGTCCATCTCCGGCATCTCGATGTCGGAGATCATCATCAGGAACTCCTCTTCCGGACGCTTGCCCTCGTCGACCAGGTTCTTCAGGTAATCCAGCGCCTGGCGACCATCGTTGAGCGCGACCACTTCGACCCCGACGGTCTGCAGGCAGCGACTCACCTGCTTGCGCGCCACCGACGAGTCATCGACCGTCAGTACCCGCAGCGACACCGCCTTGCTGTGCACTTCGGCATTGACCACGCCGGTGGAGACCGATTCGGACGCAGGAGCCACTTCGGCGAGGATCTTCTCGACGTCGATGATCTCGACCATCTTGTTGTCGACCCGGGTCACCGCCGTCAGGTAGTGATCGCGACCGGTGCCCTTGGGTGGCGGATGGATCTCCTCCCAGTTCATGTTGACGATGCGCTCGACCGAATGCACCAGGAACCCCTGGGTCTTGGTGTTGTACTCGGTAATGATGACGAAACTCTTGCTCGGGTCCTGGTTCTCCAGCGGAGGCAGGCCCGTCGCCATCGCCAGATCCAGGATCGGGATGGTCGCCCCACGAATATTCGCGACACCGCGCACGACCCGGCTGGCTTTGGGCAGAAGCGTCAGGCTCGGGCATTGCAGCACTTCCCGAACCTTGAACACATTGATCCCGTACAGTTGCTCGCCGCGCAGGCGGAACAGCAGCAGTTCGAGACGATTCTGTCCCACCAGTTGCGTGCGCTGGTTCACCGAATCCATAACACCAGCCATGCCAGACTCCTCAACCGAAGCTTGGGGCAGCGCGCTCATTCGGCACGCGCCTTGCTTTTTAACTTTTATGAATACGAAAACGACATTTTTCCGACACCTGCACCGCCATCTGCCCGGCTTCCTTGCTGCGCTGTTGCTATTGACTCCCGGTGCGCGAACTCTGGCTGACACCTTCACCTTGCCTGAACAACTTATCGGTGTCACTCAGGGGTTTCTTGAGTTCACTGTCGAAGACTATTTGCAAAAAACCCATACCGAGGGTCGCTACGAGATCCAGGTGAACAATCTCGACCCGCGCCTGCGCATGCCGTTGTGCAGCGAACAGCTCGGCGCCAACCTGGAAAGCCCGGCCCAGCCGCTGGGCCGGGTGACCGTGCGGGTGCGCTGTGATGGTAGCGCGCCCTGGACCGTGTTCGTGCCGGCCCAGGTCAAGCTGTACCGCGATGTCGTGGTGGTCAGCCGCCCGCTCAAGCGCGAAGCGGTGGTCGGCGAACAGGACGTTTCCCTGCGCGAGCGCGACGTGGGCCTGCTCAACCAGGGCTTCCTCGCGAGCCTGGACCAGGCGATCGGACAGAAAGTCGTCCGACCAATGGTCATCGACCAGGTCATCACCCCGGTTCACCTGGAACAGGCGGAGGTCATCCGCAAGGGCGATCACGTGGTCATCATTGCCCGAACCGGCGCCCTGGCGGTGCGCATGCCCGGCGAAGCGCTGAGCAAGGGCGGCATGAGCGAACAGATCCGGGTGCGCAATCTCAACTCCAAACGGGTGATCAAGGCCAGGGTAACCGGGCCGGGTGAAGTGGAGGTTTCGATGTGACCTTGTGACGCAGAGCACCGCGCAGTCGATGAGCACTGGCGATTGGCAGATGCATTTTCTAAACTGTGCGCATTACGGGCTGATGGCGCTGTCGCGAATCTTCCATTCATTCGCGCCTAAAGTTTTGTCCGGGTTGGCCGAAAAAAGGGCAAGCGTCCAAATTCCCACGAGGTTTTCTGATCATGGTCATCGACTTCAGTCGTTTGAATAACTCCCCGTCAGTGACGGGCGGCTTGCGCACTGGCACCAGCCAGGAGCCGGCCGCCAAGAGCGCCGGCCAGCCTGCAGCGGCCAGCGGCACCGTCCAGAGCGGGGAAACCGTACACCTCAGTCATGAGGCCCAGCAGTTGCAACAGGTCAGCGACAAGCTGCGCGACCAGCCCATCGTCAACAGCGACCGCGTGGCCGCGTTGAAACAGGCCATCGCCGACGGTAGCTACCAGGTCGACGCCAACCGCGTCGCCAGCAAACTGCTCAATTTCGAAGCCCAGCGCTAGCCTCGGCGCGCTGACTTCAAGGACGCGAAGACCAAGAGCCAGCCATGCACGACACCACCCTGCTGCAACTGATCGAAGACGACATCGGCCCGGCGGAACAGCTGCTGCAACTGCTGCGGGACGAATACGTGGCCCTGCACGGCCGTGACATGCCGGCCCTGGAGAACATCCTGGCCTACAAGCAGTCGCTGGTCGTTCTTCTTGATCAGCAGGGGCGTCGACGCAGCGAACTGCTCGCCAGCATCGGCCTGACCCCGGACCGTGCCGGTGTCGAGGTCCTGGCCAGCCAGTCGCACCTCGGCTCGCAACTGCTGCACCAGCTCGATGTGCTCGGCAACCTGCTCAATGAGTGCAAGGCGGTCAACGAGCGCAACGGTGAATCCATCGTGCTGCAGCAGGCCACCACGGCCAACCAGATCAGAATCCTCAATGGCGGCGAAGCCCCCACCCTCTACGACAGCCGGGGCTCAAAATCGCCGCTATCCAAGCCTCGTGCGCTCAGCCAGGCGTGACCCTCTATCAAGGCACAACGCATGCTGGCAGAATGCTAGCTGCGTGTGCCGTTTTTGCCTGGAGATTCATCAACCGTGTTCAATGACGTAGAAGCTCCGCAGCCTCCGAAGGTGTTCACCACGCCTCTGGAGATCGCCGCCAATTTGCGGATGCTGCAAGAGAGCCATGATCCGCTGATCATTACCTTCCATGAGCGCAGCCAGCGTTTCCAGAGCTATGTGGTCGAGGTTGACCGCGACAAGAACATACTGGCCCTGGATGAAATGATCCCTCGTGATGGCGAGCGCTTCCTGGAAAATGGCGAACCCTTCCGCGTCGAAGGTTTCCACGAAGGCGTGCGGATCGCCTGGGAATGCAATCAACCGCTGACCATCGATTCCACTGGCGACATCCGCTGCTATCGCGGCACCCTGCCCGCTGAAGTCACCTACCACCAGCGCCGCAACGCCTTCCGTGCTGCCCTCAAGCTGTCGCAACTGGTCGATGTGGTCCTCGATGGCGAGAAGCTCAAGGGCGCCGGAGCCATTCGCGGCAAGCTGCTGGACATCTCTGCCACCGGCTGCAAGCTGCGCTTCGATGGCGATATCGAAGAGCGCCTGCAACTGGGCCAGGTCTACGAGAAGTTTGCCGCCAGCAATCCGCTTGGTCTGAGCAACATGTCCGTCGAGCTGCGCCACCTGCATTTCGAGGAGCGCCTGGGCGCAACCTTCGCCGGGGTCAGGTTCCACAACCTCAACGGCCAGATGCAGCGCAAGATCGAAAGCTTCGTCTATCAGCTGCAGCGCGAGGCGCGTCGGTTCGACAAGGACGACTACTGATGTGAAACGGGGAGCCAGAAGGCTCCCCGTTCGGTTTCAGACCTGGGTCGGTTTCGCCGGCTCCTGCCCTTCCCTGACCTCGACCTTGTCTTCCTCGGCCTCGGTATCCTCGGCCGCCACCGGCGTCTGCATCTGATCCTGCACAACCTGCTCGTCGACCCGCGGGTCGAGGGCGGCAGCGAGCGGTGAACTGGCCGCCGGCATGGCCACGTGGGACAGCGGCGCGTCCACCACCTGATGCAGCCCGGTCACTGCTTTCGGACGGATGCGCCAGACCAGGACCAATGCGAAGAAGGTGAAGAAGGCATACAGCATCTGGTCGCCGAAAGCCTTCATCAGCACACCGGCCGCCAACGGGCCGATACTCGCACCCACACCATAAGTGACCAGGAGCATGGCCGTCAGCGACACTCGCCGCTCGCTTTCCACATGGTCGTTGGAGAACGCCACCGCCAGCGGGTACAGGCAGAACTGCAGGAGCGAGACCAGGAACCCGGCGGCGAACAGCACCGGCAGTGGCACTCCGGGCAGGATCGCCAGGGGCAGCGAGGCCACCGCCAGACCGATCGCCACGCTGCGGATCAGCACGGCGCGGTCGTAGCGGTCGGATAGCCAGCCCAGCGGCCACTGCACCAGCAGGCCGGCGAAGATGCACACGCCCATGAAGATACCCACCTGCTCGGTGCTCAGGCCCTGCTTGGAGGCGTACAACGGTGCCAGACCGTAAAAGGAGCCGACGATCAGACCCGAACCGAGCACCGTGCTCAACGACTGCGGCACCCGCTTGATGAAGAACCGCGGCTCCATCGGCGCCGGCCGCAGCGGCGCCGGGTGAATGCGCCGGGTCAACGCCACCGGCACCAGGCACAGGGCGAAGCACATGGCGACCAGCATCAGCAGTTCGGGACCGAGCTGCGGATGCACGACGAGGATCAACTGGCCGAGCACAAGCCCAAGGTAGGAGGCGATCATGTAACCGCTGAACACCGCGCCACGATGTTTGGCGTCGGCCTGCTCGTTCAGCCAGCTCTCGATGACCATGTATTGGCACATCATGCCGAGACCGACGATCACCCTCAGGAACAGCCACGCCGGAAGGAAGCTGACCAGGCCGTGACCGAGCACCGCCGCGCCGACGATACCGGCACAGGTGGCGTAGGCACGGATATGGCCGACCCGGGCAATCAGCCGGTGGCCGATCTTGCCGCCCAGGGCCAGGCCGAAATAGTTGGCCGCCATCAGGGCACCGACCCACAGGCTGTCGACCTGGTCGGCACTCAGGCGCAGGGCCAGGTAGGTACTCAAAAGGCCGGAGCCGATCAACATCATCAATGCGGCGAAGTACAACGCGCGAAAAGACTTCCAGATAGTGCGCATCAGCGTCCCGAACGGCCTCTTGAGCAGGTGGAAAAAGCTGCCTGAAAGCATAAGTGATTATTTCCGGCGAGCGGTCAGGCAGACATAAAAAAACAGGATTCCGATGCGACATGAATGCCGCTATCGGACTCCTGTCCGTCAGTTTCCGACCCGCGCCGGCCAGCGTGCGTTCAATCAGGCCTGGGCAGCCAGCACGCGACGCTCCCACGGGGTGATTTCATCGAAGAAGCTGGTCAGCTCCTGGGTCTTGGTCGCCAGGTAACCGTCGATGAATTCGCGGCCGAACAGCTCGCGAGCCAGGCTGCTGCGTTTCAGGCGGTCGAGGGCGGCATGCAGGGTGCACGGCAGCGACAGGTGATCCGGAACCTCGAACTCACCCTGGATCGCCGCAGTCGGTTGCAGGCCGTTCTCGATGCCGTGCAGACCGGCAGCAAGGCTTGCGGCAATGGCCAGGTAAGGGTTGGCATCGGCGCCCGGCAAGCGGTTTTCCACCCGTCGCGCCACCGGCGAACTGGCCGGAATGCGCAGGCCGGCAGCACGGTTGTCCTCGGACCAGCAGGCGTTGTTCGGCGAGGCGTAGGGATGGCACAGACGCTGGTAGGAGTTGACGTTGGGCGCGAACAATGCGGTGAAGTCGGCCATGCAGGCCTGCTGGCCGCCGATGAAGTGGAAGAAGGTTTCGGTCGGCTTGCCGCCGGCGTCGCTGAACACGTTGCGACCGCTGCCGATCTCCACCACGCTCTGATGGATGTGCATCGAGCTGCCCGGCGTTTTGGCCAGCGGCTTGGCCATGCACACCACGGTCAGGCCGTGCTTGAGCGCCACCTCCTTGAGCAGGTGCTTGAACAGGAAGGTCTGGTCGGCCAGCAGCAGAGGGTCGCCGTGCAGCAGGTTGATCTCGAACTGGCTGACGCCCATCTCGTGCATGAAGGTATCGCGGGGAAGGCCCAGGTCCGCCATGCAGCGGTAGACCTCCTGGAAGAACGGGCGCAGGCCGTTGTTGGAACTGACGCTGAAGGCAGAGTGGCCGTCCTCGCGACGACCGTCCAGGCCAAGCGGCGGCTGGAAGGCTTGCGTCGGGTCGGGGTTGGGCGCGAAGACGAAGAATTCCAGTTCGGTCGCCACCACCGGGGCCAGGCCGCGGGCGGCGTAGCGGGCGATCACTGCCTTGAGCTGGCCGCGGGTAGACAGGCCGGAACTTTCGCCGCTCAGTTCGTCGGCATCGCAGATGGCCAGGGCGCGGGGTTCGGTGCTCCAGGGCAGGCGGTGGATCTGGGTGGGTTCGGCAACCAGTGCCAGGTCGCCGTCATCGCCGCCGTAGAAGCGCGCCGGCGGGTAGCCGCCCATGATGCACTGCAACAGCACCCCACGGGCCAATTGCAGGCGGCGGCCTTCGAGGAAGCCTTGCGCAGTCATTACCTTGCCGCGCGGCACGCCGTTGAGGTCGGGCGTAACGCACTCGATTTCATCAATGCCCGTCAAACGCTCTTCCAGGGAGCGCTGAACATTGGTCGTCATGACTCTATCCTTGTTGTTTTCGCATGCCGGAAACGGCGACAGGAACAACATACTCAGGGACTGTTCAAAATATCAAGCGAAGATAGCGGTGATTGATCGTGATTTTCTACACCTTTAAAGGTGTGTTGCTCTCAGGGGCCCTATCGCTGGCTTGCCAGCGATGAGGCCCTCAAAATCAACGCGGCTCGCGCAGGGTCAATCCATTGGCCGGCAACGGCAACGCGGTCTTGTACCGGACCTGCTTCAGGGCAAAGCTCGACCTGATATTCGCCACCCCCGGCAAGCGCGTCAGGTAATCGAGAAACCGCTCCAGCGCCTGGATGCTCGGCAACAGCACCCGCAGCAGGTAATCCGGATCCCCCGTCATCAGGTAGCACTCCATCACCTCGGGCCGCTCGGCAATCTCTTCCTCGAAACGGTGCAGCGACTGCTCCACCTGCTTCTCCAGGCTGACATGAATGAACACATTGACATCCAGCCCCAGCACCTCAGGCGCCAGCAGGGTCACCTGCTGGCGGATCACCCCCAGCTCTTCCAGGGCCTTGACCCGGTTGAAACAGGGCGTCGGCGACAAATTAACCGAACGAGCGAGCTCGGCATTGGTGACCCGGGCATTTTCCTGAAGGCTGTTGAGAATACCGATGTCGGTGCGATCCAGTTTGCGCATGAGATAAATCTTCCTGCCTATTGTTCTTTTGCAGAATATTTATCCGCGCACCCATTCAAAGGCAATCAACATCAGAAAAATATTCTTCCGGGGCCGGAATATCATTAAGCCAACACTGACTTTCCGGTCACGAGCCGGGTCTCAGTAGCTACTGCGTCAGAGCTCAACAAAAACACAAGACAGAGCGAGCGTAAAAAGCATGAACGAGTACGCCCCCCTGCGTTTGCATGTGCCCGAGCCTACCGGCCGGCCAGGCTGCCAGACAGATTTTTCCTACCTCCGTTTGAATGACGCCGGTCAGGTCCGCAAACCCGCCATCGATGTCGAACCCGCCGATACCTCCGACCTGGCCTACAGCCTGATCCGCGTGCTCGACGGTGAAGGCAATGCCGTCGGCCCCTGGGCCGAGGACATCGACCCGCAGGTCCTGCGCCAGGGCCTGCGCACCATGATGAAGACACGTCAGTTCGACAGCCGCATGGTCGTTGCCCAGCGCCAGAAGAAGATGTCCTTCTACATGCAGAGCCTCGGCGAGGAAGCCATCGGCAGCGCCCAGGCCCTGGCCCTGAACCGCACCGACATGTGCTTCCCCACTTACCGCCAGCAGAGCATCCTGATGGCGCGCAACGTGTCGCTGACCGAGATGATCTGCCAACTGCTGTCCAACGAGCGCGATCCGCTCAAGGGCCGCCAGTTGCCGATCATGTACTCGGTGCGCGAAGCCGGCTTCTTCACCATCAGCGGCAACCTCGCCACCCAGTTCGTCCAGGCCGTCGGCTGGGCCATGGCGTCGGCGATCAAGGGCGATACCAAGATCGCCTCGGCCTGGATCGGCGACGGCGCCACCGCCGAGTCCGACTTCCACACCGCCCTGACCTTCGCCCACGTCTACCGCGCCCCGGTGATCCTCAACGTGGTCAACAACCAGTGGGCGATCTCCACCTTCCAGGCTATCGCCGGCGGTGAAGCCACCACCTTCGCCGGACGCGGCGTTGGCTGCGGCATCGCTTCCCTGCGGGTCGACGGCAACGACTTCGTCGCGGTCTACGCCGCCTCGCGCTGGGCCGCCGAACGCGCCCGCCGCGGCTTCGGCCCGACCCTGATCGAGTGGGTCACCTACCGCGCCGGCCCGCACTCCACCTCCGACGATCCGTCCAAGTACCGCCCCGCCGACGACTGGATTCACTTCCCGCTCGGCGACCCGATCATGCGCCTGAAACAGCACCTGATCGCCAGCGGTCACTGGTCCGAGGAAGAGCACCAGGCCGTCAGCGCCGAACTGGACGCCGAGATCATCGCTGCGCAGAAGGAAGCCGAGCAGTACGGCACCCTCGCCGGCGGCCACATGCCGAGCCCGGCCTCGATGTTCGAGGATGTCTACAAGGAAATGCCGGAGCACCTGCGCCGGCAGCGCCAGGAACTGGGGATCTGACATGAACGATCACAACACCGCCATCGAAGTGGAAACCGCCATGTCGACCACCACCATGACCATGATCCAGGCTCTGCGCTCGGCCATGGACGTGATGCTCGAACGCGACGACAACGTTGTCATCTACGGCCAGGACGTCGGCTACTTCGGCGGCGTGTTCCGCTGCACCGAAGGCCTGCAGAACAAGTACGGCAAGTCCCGGGTGTTCGACGCGCCGATCTCCGAGAGCGGCATCGTCGGCACCGCCGTCGGCATGGGCGCCTACGGCCTGCGGCCAGTGGTGGAAATCCAGTTCGCCGACTACTTCTACCCGGCCTCCGACCAGATCGTCTCGGAGATGGCCCGCCTGCGCTATCGCTCCGCCGGCGAGTTCGTCGCCCCGCTGACCCTGCGCATGCCCTGCGGCGGCGGCATCTACGGCGGCCAGACCCACAGCCAGAGCCCCGAGGCCATGTTTACCCAGGTCTGCGGCCTGCGCACGGTGATGCCGTCCAACCCCTACGACGCCAAAGGCCTGCTCATCGCCTCCATCGAAAACGACGACCCGGTGATCTTCCTCGAACCCAAGCGCCTGTATAACGGCCCGTTCGACGGCCACCACGACCGCCCGGTGACGCCGTGGTCGAAACACCCGGCCAGCGCCGTGCCGGACGGCTACTACACGGTGCCGCTGGACAAGGCGGCGATCACCCGCCCGGGTAACGACGTTACCGTGCTGACCTACGGCACCACCGTCTATGTGTCCCAGGTCGCCGCCGAGGAAACCGGCGTCGACGCCGAGGTCATCGATCTGCGCAGCCTGTGGCCGCTGGACCTGGAGACCATCGTCGAGTCGGTGAAGAAGACCGGTCGCTGCGTGGTCGTCCACGAAGCCACCCGTACCTGCGGCTTCGGCGCCGAACTGGTGGCGCTGGTCCAGGAGCATTGCTTCCATCACCTGGAAGCCCCCATCGAACGCGTCACCGGCTGGGACACCCCCTACCCGCACGCGCAGGAGTGGGCGTACTTCCCCGGCCCGTCGCGGGTCGGGGCGGCATTGAAACGGGTCATGGAGGTCTGAATGGGTACGCACGTCATCAAGATGCCGGACATTGGCGAAGGCATCGCGCAAGTTGAACTGGTGGAATGGTTCGTCAAGGTCGGCGACACCATCACCGAGGATCAGGTGGTCGCCGATGTCATGACCGACAAGGCTACCGTGGAAATCCCGTCGCCGGTGTCCGGCAAGGTCCTCGCCCTGGGCGGCCAGCCCGGCGAGGTCATGGCGGTGGGCAGCGAGCTGATCCGCATCGAAGTGGAAGGGGCCGGTAACCATCAGGAGAGCGCCAGCAAACCGGCGCCCGTGGTCGCCGCACCTGAGCCGAAAGCCGCCGTGGTCGAGGTCCCGGCGGCCAAGCCGACGCCGGTCGCCGCGCCAGCCAGTCATACCGAGGCAGCGCCGATCATCCCGCGCAGCGCCAACGAAAAACCCCTGGCCTCCCCCGCCGTGCGCAAGCGCGCCTGGGATGCCGGCATCGAGTTGCGCTACGTCCACGGCAGCGGCCCGGCAGGTCGCATCCTGCACGAGGACCTCGACGCCTTCCTGACCCAGCCGACCCGTGGCCAGGCAGCGCCGAGCGGCTACGCCAAGCGCGAAGACAGCGAGCAGATCCCGGTGATCGGCCTGCGCCGCAAGATTGCCCAGCGCATGCAGGACGCCAAGCGCCGCGTCGCCCACTTCAGCTATGTCGAGGAAATCGACGTAACGGCGCTGGAAGAACTGCGCCAGCACCTCAACGGCAAGTTCGGCGAAAGTCGCGGCAAGCTGACCCTGCTGCCGTTCCTCGTTCGAGCCATGGTCGTGGCCCTGCGCGATTTTCCGCAGATCAACGCCACCTATGACGACGAAGGCCAGGTCATCACCCGACACGGTGCGGTGCACGTGGGTATCGCCACCCAAGGCGACAACGGCCTGATGGTGCCGGTGCTGCGCCATGCCGAAGCCGGCAGCCTGTGGAACAACGCCAGCGAGATCTCGCGCCTGGCCAACGCTGCGCGCAACAACAAGGCCAGCCGCGAGGAACTCAGCGGCTCGACCATCACCCTGACCAGCCTCGGCGCCCTTGGCGGCATCGTCAGCACGCCGGTGGTCAACACGCCGGAGGTGGCCATCGTCGGGGTCAACCGCATCGTCGAGCGGCCCATGGTGGTCAACGGCCAGATCGTCGTGCGCAAGATGATGAACCTGTCCAGCTCCTTCGATCACCGGGTGGTCGACGGCATGGACGCCGCGCAATTCATCCAGGCCGTGCGCGGCCTGCTCGAACAACCCGCCAGCCTGTTCGTGGAGTGAGCATGCAGACTCTGGACACCACCCTCCTCATCATCGGCGGCGGCCCCGGCGGCTATGTTGCCGCGATCCGCGCCGGGCAACTGGGCATCCCCACCGTGCTGGTGGAAGGCCAGGCGCTGGGCGGCACCTGCCTGAACATCGGCTGCATTCCGTCGAAGGCGCTGATCCATGTGGCCGAGCAGTTCCATCAGACGGAACAGCACGCGCACAAGTCGAACATCGGCATCAAGGTTGCGGCGCCGAGCCTGGACATCGGCCAGAGCGTGGCCTGGAAGGACGGCATTGTCGATCGCCTGACCACCGGCGTCGCTGCCCTGCTGAAGAAGAACGACGTCAAGGTCATCCACGGCTGGGCCAAGGTGATCGACGGCAAGCTGGTAGAAATCGAAGGCCAGGACCTGCGCATCCGTTGCGAGCACCTGCTGCTCGCCACCGGCTCCAGCAGTGTCGAACTGCCGATGCTGCCCATGGGCGGCGCTGTGATTTCTTCCACCGAAGCGCTGTCGCCAACCAGCCTGCCCAAGCGCCTGACTGTGGTCGGAGGCGGCTACATCGGCCTGGAACTGGGCATCGTTTATCGCAAGCTCGGCGTCGAAGTCAGCGTGGTCGAGGCCCGCGAGCGCGTCCTGCCGACCTATGACGCCGAACTGACCCAGCCGGTGGCCGAGTCGCTGAAAAAGCTCGGGATCAAGCTGTACCTGGAACACAGCGTCGAAGGCTTCGACACGGCGGAACAACGCCTGCGCGTGCGCGCCCCGGACGGCAGTGAACTGGCCCTGGATACCGAGCAGGTCCTGGTGGCCGTGGGCCGGCGGCCGCGAACCAAGGGCTTCAACCTCGAAGCCTTGGCCCTGAAGATGAATGGCGCCGCCATCGCCATCGACGAGCGCTGCCAGACCAGCATGCGCAATGTCTGGGCTATCGGCGACGTAGCCGGCGAGCCGATGCTCGCGCATCGGGCAATGGCCCAGGGCGAAATGGTCGCCGAACTGATCGCGGGCAAGCAGCGCGCCTTCACCCCCAGGGCTATCGCGGCAGTGTGCTTCACCGATCCCGAGATCGTAGTGGCGGGCAAGACGCCAGAGATGGCGAAGGAAGAAGGCCTGGATTGCCTGGTAGCGCACTTCCCGTTCGCAGCCAACGGACGGGCCATGACCCTGGAATCGAAGAGCGGCTTCGTGCGGGTGGTGGCACGGCGTGACAACCATCTGATCCTTGGCTGGCAGGCAGTCGGTGTGGGTGTTTCCGAGCTGTCGACGACATTCGGCCAGTCACTGGAGATGGGTGCGCGGCTGGAGGATGTGGCCGGCACTATCCACGCTCACCCGACGCTGGGTGAAGCGGTGCAGGAAGCGGCGCTGCGGGCGCTGGGGCATGCGTTGCATATCTGAGAAGAAACCTGATGACCGGGCTTGCCAGGCTCGGTCATCAGAGACTGCCGCGTCAGTCCACAACCTTGAACGTCACGGAACCACCCTTGGTACCCGGAAACGTCATTTCCACCACAGGCACGCGAATCCCGCTGACTTTCTGGTAGACATCGCGGTCATGCTGGGCAGTGGGCTTGCCTTCGGCGTTCACATAAAAGAAGGCACGGATCTTCATTCGAGGGTCATATCCCTTTTTCCAGGTTTCGACCTTTAGCTCGTTAAGCACATCCGATACCCGGGAAGACTTGACCGCCGAGGTGACGCCCAGATTGAATTGAATGGCGGAATCCGCTCCACGCAGATCATAGCGACAGCGCATCGGGTTCGCGAAATCGGCAGTCATCACTATATTGTCCGGGCATTGCAGGTTGAGGTTTGACCCGCCTTCATACGCACCACAGCCTTTGTCGCCACGCTTGTCGGAATCGCCGTCCACCGGGAAGAAACAGTCGACTTTCAACGTACTGGCTGGATCGAGAATGAAGCCGTTGGGATAAGGCCCCGCCCACCGCGTCATTCTGATATCCGATCGCAGGTAACTGAACGAGCTATCGCTCGTGCGCCCTTCGGGATACGGTTCCCAGGCATGTTCCACCGGTGGGGTGCTTCGCACGAGCAGCCCTGAACACTTGTACAGCGCTACATCCTGAGAAGCGATCTCTTTCGCCATGATGGCTTCCACGGATACCGTATCCAGGACCGAAGCCACTTCGGCGTAGGTCTTCTTGTAGTGTTCCTTATAGGCGTTCACCGCCCCCTCCAACTGCCGGTCCTCTGGCAGGGGCATGCCCCTGACAAGGTTGTCCACGCAATTCGTCCAGCCTCTGGAATACATCGTCGTCAAATAAACCTGAGTGGCATCTGCCGCGAGAACCTGCCCGTTACCGAGCAGGGCCAGCAGGGACAAGAACGTAATGAGCAGCCCGCGTGTGCGGGGGGAAGAACAACGGTTTCGTTGATGGACTCGTAGTTGCAACATGCCGCCAGCCTTCCTGGGGAGTCCCCAGGGATGTTGTTAACTGCAAAAAGCAATGGGTCAGTCCAAGGCTCAAAAAGTCACGACAAGACCGTCAGGACGGCCCGTATCACTTATTCCCCGCTCTCGAACCTGAGCGGCTCCCCCATGGTCTCCGACAAGGTGATTTTCAACAGGGGCAGATGGATCTTCGTCGCCTTTTCGAATTGATCTCGATCCCGCTGGGCAAAGGGCTTGCCCTGATCGTTGATATAAAAGAATGCCTTGATCGGTAGCCGCGGGTCATGGCCCGGGTTCCAGGTCTGGACCTTCATGTCATTGGGCTTGTCCGCCTGTTGCGAGGCCTTTGCCGCCACGGCCAGGGCCACTTCGAAACGCTGGGTGGCATAGGCATCGTCGAGCCGGTAGGCACAACGCCGGCGCATGCTGTCGGTGAATTGCCGGTCCCATTCCAGCCACAGGTCCGCCAGTTGCTCCACGGCCCAGCGGTACTCCTCGCTGTTCGCGTCCCGCTCCATGACCATGGCATCGGCGGGCAAGACCTCACACAGCGAGTAGTTGTAGCGGTAGTCTTTGTTGGGACCGCAGCCTTTGTCGATACGCTCGTCCGACACCGCGTCGACGGGATAGAAGCATTTGACCGACAACGCCTGCGGCGGCGCGATGATGAAACCATTGCTGTAGTGCCAGGCCAGCCGTGGCACGCGGATATCGGCTCGAACATAGGTGAACGAGGTGTCCAGCGTCCGCCCTCGCGGATAGGGCTCCCAGGCACCCTGGCCTTCGGGGAGGGTCTGACGCGTACCGCGAATCATGACGCCGCTGCATTTATAGGCGGCCTGGTCGTCCTTGCAGCGCGAAGGTGTGGCCTCGTACAGCAGAGTCAACTCCGCAGCCAGTCGCTCACCCTCGGACACCGTGGGGGAGGGTGCCTTTTCAGCTCCGCTGACGCCAGACAGGGTCAGGCCCATCGCACACCCGAAAATCACGCCATGAATCTTCATGACAATCCCCTGGATATTCAGCGATCAGTCGCTGGCTTCACTGCCCGGACAGGAAACCTTGTCCAAGCGGCGCACCTACCCGTCACTCGACGAACTCGAATTTGATGTTGCCTTCGCGCTCACCGG
The DNA here is from genome assembly GCF_059379395.1 of Pseudomonas sp. Con_6. Taxonomy (NCBI): domain Bacteria; kingdom Pseudomonadati; phylum Pseudomonadota; class Gammaproteobacteria; order Pseudomonadales; family Pseudomonadaceae; genus Pseudomonas; species Pseudomonas sp. Con_6. Next base: position 5,155,728 of record NZ_CM182011.1, read on the forward strand.
GAAAGGTCACCTTGAGAACAGGCAAATGGATCTTCGTCACCTGCTCGAACCGCTCACGATCACGTACGGCAAACGGCTTGCCCTGATCGTTCACATAAAAGAACGCCCGTATCGGCAACCGCGGGTCGTAGCCCGGATCCCAGGTCTGGATCTTCAGGTCGTTGGGCAGTTCGGTGAGGCGCGACACTTTCGCCGCCACCGCCAGGGCGATCTCGAAACGCTGGGTCGCGTGCGCGTCCTTGAGGGAATAGGCGCAGCGCCGTTTCGCGTCCCCGGCGTGAAGCTCGTCCCATTTCAGCCATAGCGCACTGAGGCGCTCCAGCGTCCACTGGTACTCCTCACTGTCGCGCCGCACAGGGGGCCCCCTGCTATCGCCCTCCGTCGTGGAACGGAGCGTCAGCAACGCCTCGCACAGCGAGTAGCCGTAGCGATAGTCTTTGTTGGGGCCACAGCCTTTGTCGTCGCGCTGGTCCGAAACGGCATCGATGGGAAAGAAGCAGTCCACGGCAAGCTGGTCCGGCGCCGCGATGATGAAGCCATTGGTGTAGCTCCATGCCAGGCGCTTCATCTTGATGTCGGCCCGCAGGAAACTGAACGAGGTGTCCCGCGACCATCCCCGGGGATAAGGCTCCCAGGCGCCCTGCCCTTCAGGCAATGTCTGCCGTGTGCCGCGAGCGATGACACCGCTGCAGCGGTAGGCCGGCAGATCGTTCTCGCAGTGCGAAGGGGTGGCTTCGTAAAGTGCGGTCAGCTCGGCGGCCAACTGTGTACCCGCCGCCATGGCCGCCGTCTGCGGTGCCGCCCGGGCAGAAACGGACAGCGCCATCAACAGGGTGAAGATGATGGAAAAAGCCACCTTGCTCCATGACATCGACAGCCCAAAGACGAGACCCTGACGGTTCATGGGAGCTCCCCGAAAGATGTCCAGCGATACCGTCCCCAATAGAACGGCGACGACAGGATTCAAGCAGCGCCGGTACCATGGCCGCAACTGACAAAAATACCAGGTCGTCCCGCCGTGAATGAAAACGGCCGCTCCAGGGCGGCCGTTTCGGACAATCTTGAAATTCGCTCAGACGCGGAAGTAACCCACCGACGAATCGAACGGCAGGCGCTTGAGCTCGATCTTGTTCAGATCCAGCACATCGCGCAGGGCAGCGGTCTCGCCGGGGAAGTTGCGGTAGGCGACTTCGTCCAGGACCACGATGGCGCCTTTCGGCATGTACGGCAGGAAGGTTTCCAGGGCCACCTTGGTCGACGAGTACAGGTCGGTGTCGAGGATCAGCATCGCCACCACCAGGTCCGGACGGGTCTTGACGAAGGCCGGCACGGTTTCGAGGATGTCGCCCTTGACGATCTCGCAGCGCGGGATGCGGTTCACCGGACGGATCAGGTCGTTGGCCTCGATCATGTCCTGGATCAGGGTTTCGTCGGTGTCGGAGAACATGCTCTCGTTGATATCCGCCGGATCTTCCTTCTCGTCGATGCTGGCAAAGCCCTGGAAGGTATCGAAGCCGATGATCGACCGGTTGATCGCATACGGCTCGAGAATCATCGACAGCTGCATGTAGAGCATCAACGAATTGCCCTTGTACACGCCGCATTCGACGATGGCGCCCGGGATGTCCTGGACCATCTTGAACAGCTCGATGCGCGACAGCGCGGCGGTCACGGCGATGCGGTTGGCGAAGACGAAGGGGGCGTCAGCCACGTATTGGGCATCGACGCGGCTCAGCACGCTGGCGCGCTTTTCGTTGTACTCGACCTCGGCAGCAGTCAGACGACGCTTGGTCATGGATTAACTCCCTGGAATTGCGAAAAGTCGCTGGCATGGAAAAGGTCTTTGAAGCCGGCTTCCACGTCGAAACAACCGTTGTCGACATTGGGCGCGCCGCGCTTCTGAATCAGGTCTTGCAGGTGAATCAGGCGGAAGTCCACGCTGAAGCGGATGCGGTCGGTGTGGTTGGCCACGGTACCGTGCAGGTGAGCGCCGGAGAAGGTGATGATCTCGCCACTGTTGCCTGCGATGCGGATTTCCGAGGAGGTGTCGATCTCTTCCAGCGGCACCGGGTGTACGCGGTTTTCCTGGGTGATGTTGTCCTTGGCCTTGAGGCGCTGGTTGTTGATCCAGTCGGTCAGGCTCCAGCTGTGGGACGAGTTCTGCACCGGGCGCTCGAAATAGGCCGGGTTGATCATCATGGTCTGACCGGGCTCGATGCTGTAGATCGGCATCCAGGTGTTGAGCTGGCAATCGACACTGCCGTACCAGGTGTCACGGTGCGGCTTGTAGGCGTAACTGACGCCGGCGTGCAGGTAGTCGTAGTTCGGCACTACGCGCACTCGTGGTACGTCGAAGATGTAATCGTTCGGGTCGGCACCGATCTCGAGGATATAGTCGCGAATCAGCGCCTTGGCTTGCGGGCCGTTGGTGAACTTGCGCTTGAGCCGGGTAACGTGCTCGACGAAGGTTTCCACCGGCATCATCTTGTGCAGCGAGACATGATCGGTCTCGCCGTCAAAGGCCTCGGTGATGCTATGCCGGGCCAGCGCACACAGCTCGTGGGCGCTGCGCAGGTTGGTATCGAGGAAGATATCGCCCGCATAGACCTGCTCGCGGAATGCCGGCTTCTTCTGCAACTGGTTGATGTAAAGATTCATACGCCTCTTCCTCATAAAGACCGATGCCCGCCGCCTTGGGCGGGCCATGAATTGAAGTGGACGCAAGGCGACGCCACCCTGCCCGTCCGGCAGGGATCTCCAACCGCATGGGACACCGGGTCATGGCCCGGCTCTCGTGTTCTTGTGATCGGCATCACGTGGGCAAACTTTAGTGCCGTTCGCCTTGCCGCCAGCGGCAAGCTGCTTCCTGCAAGTGGCAAACAGCGGTCCCCCGCCATCGCTGAAAGGCCCGGTTTTCAGGGCTTTGCCAATCTGGCACAGCTATTGCCGTGTCAAGCCGAACCTGTACCCCACCCAAAGGAGTGTGATCCCGTGAGCATCATCAACGGCCATGGCTGGCAAAACATTGCGGTCAGTCAACACCGCACGCTCGCCGCGATTCCCGGCGCCGATGCGCAAGCTTACCAGTCCGAGACCGCGACGGCCTCGGCAGTGTCCACCGTGGCCAGCACCAGCGCCTCGCGCAGTGCTTCGGACTCGACCTACCAGGATGCCAAGGACGCCCAGGACGAGGCCTTCGCCAAGCTCAAGGTGGCGCTGCAGAACGCCGGCGCCAGCGAGACCGGTACATCCGTCGAAACCGGCGATGCTGCGAGCTTGACCGAGAAACCGGGCACTCCGGTCACACCGAGCGCAGCCCAAGAGTTCCGCGACTACATGGCCCTGTCCCCCGAAGAGAAGATCCGCCTGAAGATGCTCAACGAGCTTGGGCTGACCGAAGAGGACTACGAGGCTCTGCCGCCGGAGAAGAAGGACGCGATCGACAAACAGATTGCCCAGCGCATGAAGGAAGAGGGAGAGATAAAGTCGATGGCCGCCGTGGAGCCCCAGATGCAGGCGGCGGTAGCGGCACAGACTCTGATCAAGCCGATCAGCGAGGTGGATGCGGCGGATCCTGCGCAGGTGCGCAAGGACAAGGAGGATCGGGAAGATCCTTTAAACGTCTGAGAACCTGGGGCTGCTTTGCAGCCCTTCGCGAGCAAGCTCGCTCCCACAAGGCAAGGGCTGCTGCCGATATCCATTGTGGGAGCGAACTTGCTCGCGAAGGGCCGCAGAGCGGCCCCAAAATCAGGCAATCGGAATCAACGGATCCGCCGCCGCCAAAGCCACCGCCTTATCGGCCACCGGCGGGTAGATCCACACCCTGTTGATCTGCGTCTTCAATTGCTTGCCCTCCTCCCGCACCAGCTTCACCTGACGATCCCAGCCCTCGGTATACACCGCGCCCCAGGCGCCCAGGTCGAGGCAGGTCACATACTTCGGCTGGCTGTAGGCAATCGGCTCGACCCCCAGCAACTGCGCCGCGACGTTGTTGCCCGCATAGCGTCCGAGCATGATCGCGTGCTGGCAGGTCATCAGCGCATGGTTGCCCAGTTCGTCGGTGGCCGCGTACGCGGTATCGCCACTGGCGTAGATGTCTTGCAGGCCGATCACCCGCAGGTTGCCATCCACCTTCAGCCGACCCAGACGATCACGCTCGCCTGGAATCTGCGCGGTCAGGTCGCTGGCCTTGACGCCGGTGGTCCAGATCACCGTGGCCGCCTCGATGCGCTGACCATCGGCGAGGGTCACGCCGTCGGCATCCACCACTTCCACCGACGACTTCAGCTGCCAGTCCACGCCCAGCTCGGCGCTGGCCGCGGCGATGGAGACAGCAATCTCGGCGCCCATGGACGCGCCGATGGCCTCACCACGATCGACGATCACCACCTTCACCTCGGCATCTGCGCCGAGCACCTCACGCAGGCGCGCCGGCATTTCCATCGCGGTCTCGATCCCGGTGAAACCACCACCGGCGACCACCACAGTATTGCGACCCGATGAGGCCGGGCGCCCGGCCAGCGCCTTCAAGTGTTCTTCAAGTCGCACGGCTTCTTCCAATTGGTCGACATCGAAGGCGTGCTCGGCGACACCCGACATGTCCGGCCGTGCCAGGCCACTACCGGTAGCCACTACCAGCTTGTCGAAATGGCGGGTCGCGGTGTTGCCCTGGGTATCGCGGTACTCGACCTGCTTGCCGGCGACATCGATGCGCTGCGCAGTGCCCTGGATGAATCGCACCCCCACCGCCTCGAACAGATCGCCCAACGGCGCGGCCATCTTCGCCACATCCGGTTCGTAGAAGCGCGGACGAATGCGCAGTTCGGCCTGCGGGGCGAGAACGCTGACCTGGATGTCCAAACGCCCCTGCCGGTCCAGCAGGCGAATGGCGCTGAGGGCGCTCCACAAACCGCCGAAACCGGCGCCGAGAATCAGGATGTGCTGCGTCATGGTGTTGCTCCGTTGTGAGGTTGCTTTGCTTCGACAACTACGACTTTATTAGTCGTAGTTTTAAAAAACAAGCCTTCGCGGTAATATTGCGATCAATTCAGTCGGAGATAACGAGATGTCGCTGTACAGCGCGGGGGTCGAATACGGCATCCACTGCCTGATATTCCTGGTGGGTGATGCGGAGGAAAGCCGTGACGCCAGCGTGCGCGACCTGGCCGAATTGCAGGGCGTGCCGCAGGATTACCTGGCGAAGATCTTTACCAAGCTGGCGAAGGCGAAACTGGTGGCCGCCACCGAAGGCGTGAAAGGCGGCTTCCGCCTGGCCCGACCGGCCGGCGAGATCAGCCTGCTGGATATCGTCAACGCCATCGACGGACGCAAGTCGATCTTCGACTGCCGCGAGATCCGCGGGCGCTGCGCGCTGTTCGACGGCGAACCGCCCAGTTGGGCCATCGACGGCCCGTGTGCGGTGCATGCGGCGATGATCACCGCACAAAAACGCATGGAAGAAGCGCTGGCCGAGCTGACCGTGCTGGACCTGGCACGCAGGGTCGGGCGCAAGGCGCCGAGCGGGTTTGCGGCACAGGTGGGGGACTGGATGAGTGGGAGGCGGGAAAAGAAAGGGACTGGGGATATTCCAGTGGTGGACATCTGATCAGATACTAGCCAGTTTGATCAACGCCAGGTGCAGCGGATAGAACCACCATCCCCAACGCCCCACCGGCGGCACCTGCCCGGGCCATGGCCGACGCAGCAGCGCCAGCCCCAGTGGTATCGACAGGAATGCGACCGACATCACCAACAGCGAGACAGGTTGCAATGGATGATGCAACAACCAGCTGTTCGTCAGGTTCCCTGCCACCGCCAGCAACCCTGCCAGCCAGAACAAGCGTCCGTCCCGCAGTGCCGCGAGCAACGCTGCCGGCAGCAGCACGCCAGGCAAGCCATACATCAACCAGTGACTCGCCGCTGCCGCCACGATCACGACCACCAATGCCAGCAAGCTCGCCACCCGCGTACGCAAATGCACACCCCAGGCGACCAGCAGGCCTAGGGCCAGGGTCGGCATCACGTTGAGGGTCGGTGAGCCATTGTCCAGCCAGCGGTACGTTAACTCCGACAACAGGGAAAACAGCAGAAAGCCGTACAGGTAGTGACGCTTGATGCCTTTCGAGCGCGCTACATTCGCCGCGATCGCCAGGCAGAACCAGGGAAACGCCAGGCGCCCGGTGACGAACAGCCAGTCCTGGTCTACCCACAGGTAGCGCAGGTGATCGCCGACCATGCTGACGATCGCCAGCCACTTCAGCAGGTCGAGTGAAGCGCAGCGGCCTGCCGTGCTCATCGGCAAAGGCTATCGCGGAAACTGGCCGGGGTCACGCCCACGACCTTCTTGAATGCCCGGGCCATGTGGCTCTGGTCAAAGAAGCCCGCAGCCACGGCGGCCTCCGCCAATGCCATCCCGCCGCGCAACAGAACCTGGACGCGAGCCACCCGCGTCTGGATCTGGTAGCTGTGCGGCGCCACACCCACCTCGCGCTTGAACACCCGGATCAGGTAGAGAGGGTCCATGCCCACCTGCGCGCCGAGACTTTCCAAAGACAGATTGTGCTCCAGATCATCTTCCAACCGGGCCTTGATCCGTCGCACCGCGTCCCGCTCGACACGTCCCTGCTCCACCTGCAACCGCCCATGACGCTGGAACAGGTCGGCGAGCATTTGCACCAGCACGCTTTCGCGCTCCAGCGACGACAGCGACTGGCTGGCGGTGCGATGAGCAGCAATGAAGGCGCTGGCCAGGGCCGGATCCCGCGCCATCGGTTCACGGAACAGATGGATCGCGTCATCTGGCGCCTGCAGCACCCGCTCGTTCAGCCACGCGGGATCGATGTAGAGCATGCGATAGACCCAACCGATGGCGTCCACCGGCACGCCGTCATGGATCTCGCCGGGGCTGAGGGTAACCAGTGTCCCCGCCGTGCCGACATGCTGGGCGCCTCGGTAGTAGAGTTTTTCAATACCTTGGGTAATCACCCCGAAGGCATAGCGGTCATGGCTGTGGCGGCCGAAATGCTGGTTGCTGTAACGGGCACTGAGCAGCTCGCAGCCGCCCTCGGGGATGCGAAGAAAATGCGAGAAATCGTGATCGTGCGGTCCGTGGCTCATGACGTGTCCAGTTTCGTCCAATCGTTGCGCCGGCAAGAGGGTTAGGTTCTGTGTTCCCACGCAAACCTGCAAGTGATCTTCCGACATGGACAATAGAAAAGCCCTTCTCGAACTGACCTTCGGCGGCCTCATGCTCAGCCTCTCGGCACTGGCCGTCGCCTTCGCCGACATCGGCGCGGGCGGCGCCGGGTTCTACCGCATGCTGTTCGCCTCGGCGCTGTTCTACCTAAGCCTGAAATGGCGCAAGGTGCCGCTGCACCTGCCGAGCCGCAAGGCCAGCCTGCTCACCGGAATGGCCGGAGTGTTCCTGGCCATCGACCTGATTCTCTGGCACCACAGCATCTATATCGTCGGCCCCGGCATCGGCTCGATCCTGACCAACTGCCAGGTGTTCTTCATGACCCTGCTCGGCCTCTACCTGCTCAAGGAAAAGCCCTCGCTGAACTTCACCGGCGCCATCGTCCTGGCGTTTCTCGGCCTGTACCTGCTGCTGGCACCGGAAATGGCCAGCGCACTCGGCATCCGCGGCGTCGTCTTCGGCATCGCTTCGGGCCTGGCCTACGCCATTTGCGTGTACTACCTGAAGGCCGCCAGTGCCCTGCCCGACGGCGGCGGTGACAAACTCGCGCAGATGTTCAACCTGAGCGTCTGGTCCGGCCTGGTGATGCTCGCCTACGCCCTGCTGCGCGGCGAAAGCCTGGCCATCGGCGACGGCCAGACCCTGCTGATGCTGGTGATCTACGGGGTGATGGTGCAGTTCGTCGGCTGGCTGATGGTCAACCGTGCCATCGGCCATATCAGCCTCGGCCTGGCCGGCCTGATCCTGCTGCTCGAACCGGTGATCACCTACTTCGTCGACGTGGTGTTTCTGCATAAACCGAGTTCGCTGGTGCAGATCGGCGGCGCTTTGCTGACGGTGGCGGCGGTGTATATCGGCTCGCTGCGGCCGCCGCGGAAGTTTCAACAGTTATCGACTTCCCGATAGACTGGGCGCCCGCTCAGGTTGGCGCCTGGCATTCCCTGTCGAACCCCATAGATGCTCCCACTCATTCTCCTTGAAGACGAACCGGTCATGGCCCGGGAGCTCGGCGAGTTCCTCGGCGACTGCGGCTATGCCGTGACCCTGGTTCACGACCTGGCCAGCTTCACCCACGCCTTCGAGCCACGCCGTCACCGGCTCGCGGTGCTCGACCTGAACCTGCCGGACGGTGACGGCCTGGACCTGATCCAGAGCCTGCGCGACCAGGGTTGCGCCCTGGGCATCGTCGCCTTCTCCGCCCGCGGCAGCAGCGGACAGAAAGTCCAGGGACTGCGCACGGGCGCCGATCACTACCTGGCCAAGGGGTGCGACCTGGACGAACTTGCCGCCGTGCTGGCCGCCCTGGTGCGCCGCCTGGACCTGCAACGCCCGCCCGCCGCCTGGCGCCTGGACACCCGCCCGCGCGAGCTGCGGGCACCTAACCAGCAGGTCGTGCGCCTGTCACATCAGGACACGCTGGTGCTGCACAGCCTGATGGTGCAAGCCTGTGCCACGGTGAGCCGACGCCAGATCGTCGACGCCCTCGGCGAAGACTGGCTCAGCTACGACCTGCGCCGCCTCGATACCCAGATTCGCCGCCTGCGCCGCAATGTCGAGCAGGCGACCGGCCTTGAGCTGCCGCTCAAGACCCTGCGCAACAACGGCTATTGCTTCTACGAACCGGTGGAGATCAGCCAGTGAAACGGTCCGCCCTGCCCTGGCTGCTGCTGTGCCTGCTGCTGGTAGCCTTGCGCACACCGGCAGCGCCTTTGCTGCTGGGCGACCAAAGCCAGGTCGCCAATGGCTTTCTCGAACGCCTGGACGATCCCGGTGAACATCTGGATGCCGCTGCGGCCCTGGCCTCGCCGAACTGGCAGGCACTGCCGGGTTCGCTGAGCGCCGGCTTCGTTTCCGGTGCGGTCTGGCTGCGCCTGCACTTGCGCAGCGGCCCAGAATCGCCGTCGCAGTGGATGCTGGTGCTGAGCAATTCACTGCTCGACGAAGTGACCCTGTACGACATGAGCAGTGTGCCGCGGGTCTTGCACAGCGGCGAGGCAATGGGCCGCCAGCACTGGGCCGTGGACTATCGCTCGCCAGCATTCGAACTCAGCCTGCCGCCCGATCAGCCGCGCACCCTGCTGCTGCGCCTGAAAAGCAAGAATGCGATGTCGGTGAACCTGCGCCTCACCCCCAACGATCGCTTCGCCCACGGCGTGGCCATGGAATACCTCGGATTCGGCCTGTACTTCGGCATCTGCCTGGTGCTGATCGTCTTCCACACCGCCTTCTGGCGCATGACCCGGGCCCCCGAAAGTGGCTGGTACCTGGCCTACGTCAGCTTCTGCGTCGTCATCGAACTGCTGACCCTGGGCCTGCCCCAGCAGATGCTAGCCCTGCCGATGGGGCTCAGCGACACCCTGCTGGGTTGCGCCTTGGGCCTGAGTCTGCCGGTGGGCGTGGTCTTCACCTTGCGCCAACTGCGTCTGTCTGGCCATCGACGGCTACAACGCGGTCTGATTGCCGCCGGCCTGCTGATCGGCTGCACTTCGGCCCTGCTGGTCGTCGCGGATCAGTACCGCCTCGGCGCGCCACTGCACCAGCTCACGGTACTGCTCAGCATCCCGTTCTTCATCGGCCTGGCACTGTGGTCGCTGATCCGCGGCCATCGACCGGCGCGCGCCTTTCTGCTGCTGTTCGGCATCTACTACGTTGGCATCGTCATCAGCTTCCTGCGCAACCTGGGTTTGCTCCCCGCGACCTTCTTTACCGATAACGCCGTGGCCCTCGGCGCGCTGCTGCACATGTTGCTGATGAGCATGCGCATCATCCGCCACTACCGCTCGCTGAAACGCCAGACCCGCCGCGCCGAAGCGGCTTTCGCTGCGTTGCTGCAGCAGCAGAATGTGGAACTGGAGCGCGAGATCGAGATACGCACGCTTGCACTGCGCGAAGCGCTGCACCACGAACAGCAGATGCGCGAGGAACAGCGCGACTTCGTGGCCATGGTGTCCCATGAGTTCCGCACGCCACTGGCGATCATTGGCACCTCCGCGCAACAGATGATCCGCAACCTCACGGCCGCGCCGGAACGCAACGAGCAGCGCTGCCGGGATATCCACGCATCCTCCCGCCGCCTGCTGACCCTGGTCGACGACTACCTGCAGCACGACCGCATGGAGGAACGCGCCAGCGAGCCGCACTGTGCCGAACACGACCTGCGCACCTTGCTTGCTGGCTGTCTGGAGGACTTCCCGCCTGGCCGGATCGACCTGGTACGACGCAGCGAGCGAACGCTGCTCAGCTGCGACGTCGGCCTGCTGCGGGTAGCCTTGCGCAACCTGCTGGCCAACGCCGACCGCCATGCCCCGCCGCACAGCCCGGTGGTGCTGGAGGTGGAGGATGGCGTCAGCGGCGTGTGCCTGCGGGTTCTCAACGAAGGTGCGGAAATTCCCGCCGAGCAGGCGCCCCAGCTGTTCCACAAGTACTTCCGCGGTACCCAGGCCCTGCACCGGTCGGGGGTCGGCCTGGGGCTGTACCTGGTCAGACGTATCGCCGAACTGCATGGCGGCAGCCTGGTCCTGGAAAGTCGTGGGCAAGGCCGCCCCATCTGTTTCTGCCTGGAGTTGCCGCAGCCAGCCGGCCACGACACGACAGTCCTCAGGAAAGCCGTGGCATTGCCGCCGTGAAGAACGCCTCGCTGTCGAGCGCATTCGCCGTCAGCGCCTGCTTCAGGTAGCCCGCCGGCCCGATACTGTGCTCGGACATCGCTGCCACCAGCCCGGCGGTCGCCTTGAAGGCCACGCCGGACGGATACGCCGGCCAGTCGCGCATCAACAGCGACCCCATGCCGAAGACCTGAACCCACTGCTCACAGCGCACCAGACGGAAGCCGGCATAACCGTATGGACCGATGATGCCCGTGCCAGGCGCCGGTCGCACGATCGGATCGGCAACCTGACGAATGCTCGCACTCACCGGATCAATGGCATCGTCCAGTAACCAGAGTGTCCCCGGCTCGATGCTCGGCGACGTTCCCAGTGGGTAGCCTGCCAGGGCGAAACGTGAGGCAAGCGTGGCAATGCCAGCGGGGGTGAGATCGTCCCAGGCCGATGGCGGCAGGGTGAACAGTGGCACACCCTGCGCCATCGACACCCCGGCGTTGATCAGCAAGGCATCGACCAGGCTGGTGTCGCTGAAGTCGACCCCCTGGATCTGCGCGCCATCCAGGGAAAAGGCCCGCGAACCGGCATCGCAGAGGATGGTGCAAGCGCTCATCCGCGCATCCACCAGCACGCAGCCAGTAAGGTCGGCTCCACTGAGCAGCGCCCCGGACAAGTCCAGGGATGCCAGCAGGCTGTGGGACAGCACCGCACCTTCCAGGTCGGCATGATCGAGGGTCGCGGCGCTGCCACACCACTGCACGCCGCGAAGGTCGGCGCCGCTCAGGTGGGCGCCGGAGGCACGGGTGTCGATGCAGATGGCCCGATAGAAGATCGCCGGACGCAGGGCTGCATCCGTGCGGAACACCTCGATGCGCTCAGCCGTACCGATCAGCGTGTAGCCTTCGCTGCGCGCACCGATCTGCCAGCACCGCCGTGCCACCCGCTCGCGAATCTGAGTGTCTGCGGGCAGATCAAGGCCATGGGTCTGGAAGGCCGCCAGCAGGGCCGCGTCCGCCAGCCCGCACTGCAGGGTGTCGATGTGACTCACGTCCAGACTGAACAGATGGACCTTGGCATCCAGCTGTGCCTGGCTCAGATCGGCATCGGACAGGTTCGCCGCGGTGAAGTTGGCGTTGCTGGCGACGATGTTTTTCAACGAGCAATCACGCAAGCTCGCCTTCAGGGCAAAGACGCCGGTCAGGTTGGCACCGTCCAGCACGGCACCGTCCAGTCGGCAGCCCGTCAGCGTTGCGTCGACCAGACTGGCCCGCTCCAGGCGCGCGCCTGCGAGCGATGCGCCTTCCAGCCGGGCCCCGCTGAAATCGGCTGTGCTCAGCAGGCAATCGGACAGGTCGGAACCCTGCAGGCTCGCTCCGCTGAAACACGCACCGGTGAAGTCCACGCCGCAGAGCCGCGTCCCATCCAGCACAACATTGCTCAAGTCCGCTCCTCGCCCTTGCCTGGTTGCCACCAAGGTGGTGAGTGAGGGTGTGACCAGCACCGGCTCGAAACAGGACTCGGCGCCCTCTTTCTGACGGATCGTCAGCAGCGCTTGCGTCTCCTGTGGATGGAACACCACGGGCAACCAGCGGTCCTCCACCAGCATCTCCCAGCCCTGCCCCAGGCACTCGCCGGCCAGGCGCAAGGTCGCCGCCTGAGCAAGGTTGCGGTTCAGAACCAGGCACCCGGATTCGCGGTCGAGGCCGATCCAGCGTTCATCGATCTGCAGGCGAACGCTGCCGTCGGACAGTTGGTAAGCGCTGACGCGCGCAGGACGGGTGCCTTGGGCAAATGCCGTCATTGCCGGAGCTTGCCCGCCATCCGGCAGCATGCACGCCGCCAGGCAGGTGCTGCCGGAGGTGAAGGCCAGCTTGCCGAGGAAGGTGGCCGCCGGTTCGAAATGCAGTGGCTTCAATGGCCATCTCCTTGAGGGTGGTGGGCACCGTTCTCGGCGATGGGCACTCTGTCGTGAAGCCTGCAGCGGGAATGGCGCCAATAAGCGGCGCCAAAATACGCAGTGTTTTCTGGCCTGTCTTCAGCGGGTTTCTGAGCAAACCTGAGCGCCAGCGCAGCGCTTCACTCCAGCGCCTCGGCCACGCCCAGGTCCTCGCCGAGGAAGCCGCCGCTCTGGTGTTGCCACAGGCGCGCGTAGGTACCGTTCCTGGCCAGCAATTCGGCGTGGGTGCCCTGCTCGACGATTCGCCCGTCGTCCATGACCACCAGGCGGTCCATGGCGGCAATGGTGGACAGGCGGTGGGCAATGGCGATCACGGTCTTGCCCTGCATCATGCCGTCGAGGCTTTCCTGGATTGCCACTTCGACCTCGGAGTCGAGGGCGCTGGTGGCCTCGTCGAGCAGCAGGATCGGCGCGTTCTTCAGCATCACCCGGGCGATGGCGATACGTTGCCGTTGCCCGCCGGACAACTTGATGCCGCGCTCGCCGACCAGGGTGTCGTAGCCACTGTGGCCTTGGCGGTCGCTCAACTGCTGGATGAACTCATCGGCCTGGGCATTGGCCGCGGCGGCACGGATCTGCGCGTCGCTGGCCTCGGGACGACCGTAGGCGATGTTGTCGCGAATGGAGCGGTGCAGCAGCGAGGTGTCCTGGGTGACCATGCCGATGGCGCTGCGCAGGCTGTCCTGGGTCACCCGGGCGATGTCCTGGCCGTCGATGCGGATGGTACCACTGTCGACATCGTAGAAGCGCAGCAACAGGTTGATCAGCGTCGACTTGCCGGCCCCGGAACGGCCGACCAGGCCGATCTTCTCGCCCGCGCGGATATCCAGGCTGAGGCCGTCGAGTACCTGGCGCTCACCGTTGTAGTTGAAGCTGACATTGTCGAACGATACCGCCCCGCCCCGAGTCGCCAGCACGCCCGCATCCGGCGCATCGACGACCTTGGGGCCCTGGGTCAGGGTGGCCATGCCGTCCTGCACCGTGCCGATGCTTTCGAACAGCGAGGTCATCTGCCACATGATCCAGTGCGACATGCCATTGATGCGCAGGGCCATGGCGGTGATTGCCGCGACCGCACCGGCACCCACGTCGCCCTGGTGCCACAGCCACAGGGAATAGCCGCCGGCGCCCAGGATCAGGCCGACCACCAGCGCCTGGTTGACGATCTCGAACTGGCTGACCAGGCGCATCTGGCGGAAACCGGTGTCCTTGAAGTCTTCCATGGCCGCGCGGGCGAAGTGCGCTTCGCGCTTGGAGTGAGAGAAGAGTTTCACCGTGGTGATGTTGGTGTAGGCATCCGATATGCGCCCGGTCATCGAGGAGCGCGCATTGGCCTGCTCCTGGCCGACCTGGCCCAGACGCGGTACGAAGTAACGCATGGCCAGACCGAACAGCAAGAGCCAGACAATGAACGGCAGCATCAGCTTGAGGGCGAAGCCACCGGCCAGGGCAATAATGGCGATGAAATACACGCCGATGCCGGGCAGGATTTCGATCACCGTGAACAGCACTTCGCGCACGGCCAGGGCGGTCTGCATCACCTTGGTGGTGACGCGCCCGGAAAACTCATCCGAGAAGAACGACAGGCTCTGGCGCAGCATCAGGCGGTGGAAGTCCCAGCGCAGGCGCAGCGGCAGGTTGATCGCCAGGACCTGGTGCTGGACCATGGTTCGTGCCGCCACCAGACCGATGCTGGTCACCAGCACGATACCGATGCCCCATAGAACACGGCGCTCCTCCTCGCTCGCTGCACTACCGCCTGCTTGCCAGGTCGAGAGCAGGTCGACCACCTGGCCGAGGAAGGCGAACAGCCAGGCTTCGTAGATCGACACGCCGGCACTGAGTACTGCCATCGCCAGTACATAACCGCGCGCGCCGCGGGTGCAGGCCCAGAGGAAACGCAGCAAGCCCGTGGGGGGTGGCGGCAGTTCATCGGGGGGGAATGGGTCGAGCCATCGTTCAAGCACGCGCAGCATGGGGTATCTCCGAAAACTTCAGGTTGCGCGAAGTCTGACAGCTATCGGTGATGTTTGAGCGGTTGAGGGTCAAAGAAAGGGGAATTGTATCGTCCTTGCCGGCCTCATCGCAGGCTTCGCCAGCTCCCACAGGTTCAGCGGCAAGCCGAAGTGCAGCGGCTGGCGGCAATCCTTGTGGGAGCGGGCGTTGCCCGCGATGAGGCCATCAGGTGTCAGCGCCGGACAACCCGCTGACGGCTCTGCTCGTGCCGGATACACCCCTCGTAGTAGGTCTTCTTCACCGACCCAGGCTGCAAGCGACTGCGGCTGGCATAGGTCTGCTCGGTAATGCCCACGGCCATCTTCGGCATCCACGGCCGCGGGTACGTGCGCCCCTTGAGGTTCTCCCGCGCCCGCCACAGCGTGGTCCCGGACAACTTGGAGTGCTGCGCCGAACGAGCCACTTCCGAGCCCCACCGGCACATCTCGATCTGCTGCTTGCTCAACCCCTTCGCCTGCGCCGACATCCCCACGGACATCAGCACCAGCGCCACCACCGCCACATAGTTGAATCGCATCTGGAAATCAGTCCCTCTATCCATGAAGCGAAAAATGCTATGTGAAAACAGTGACTTGAAAGGGCCAGCATGCGACCTTTTCCTACGACTTGAAGCGCCCTACCAACAAATGCAGCTCCTGAGAAAGGCTGGACAAGCGCCCGGAATCCACCTGCGCCGAACTCGCCAGTTGCTCCACCAACCGCGCCTCGTCGTAGATCTGCTGGATATGCCGGTTGATGTCCTCGGCCACGCTGTGCTGTTCCTCCGCGGCCGCGGATATCTGCAGGTTCTGGTCGCGGATCTCGTTGACCGAGAGCTGGATGCCTTCGAAGCTGTCCCGCGCGCTTTCGATCGAGGCGACACTGGCCCGCGACAGGTCCAGACAGCTTTCCATCTTCTGCGACACCTCCTGGGTCTTGCTGCCCAGGCTGCCAAGCAACTGGTCGATCTCGCCGGTGGAGTCGGAAGTGCGCTTGGCCAGCGCCCGCACCTCGTCGGCAACCACGGCGAAACCACGGCCCTGGTCCCCCGCCCGCGCGGCCTCGATGGCGGCGTTGAGGGCCAGCAGGTTGGTCTGCTCGGCGATGGCGCGGATGGTGCCGAGGATCTGGTTGATGCTGCGGCTGCCCGCTTCCAGTTCGAGCATGGCCTGGGACGACTCGACCAGACGATTGCCCAGGCGGTTGACGTTCTCGGTGGTCACTTCGATCTGTTGCTTGCCCTCGGCCACCCGGCGATGGCCGTTTTCCGCAGAGTCGGCGGCGGTGCTGCAGGAGCGAGCGACTTCGTTGGCGGTGGCGACCATTTCGTTGAACGCAGTGGACACCAGCTCCACCGCCTCACGCTGGCGACCGGCGGCTTCGTTCATGTTGCCGGCCATCTCGCTGTTGACCCGCGAGGCATCATGCAGGTTGGTGGAGGCGGCGCCGATGTGCTGGATCAGTTGGCGGATGGCGGCGAGGAACTTGTTGAACCAGCCGGCCAGTTCCGCGGTTTCGTCCTTGCCGTGGACCTTGAGGTCCTGGCGCAGGTCGCCCTCGCCTTCGGCGATCGACTGCAGGCCGCTGCTGACCTGGCCGATCGGCTTGACGATGACCCGCGAGAACGCCGCGGCAATCACCGCGAAGATCAGCGCCAGCACCGCGACGATGGCAGCGGTCAGCCAGGTCATGCGGGTGGCCGAGGCCATCACTTCGCTGTGCTCGATCAGGCCGATGAAGCGCCAGCCCAGGCCTGGCGAGGTCCAGACATTGGCCATGTAGCGGACGCCGTCGATCTCGACCTCGGTGAAGCCTTGCGTGGTGGCGGCCAGTTGCGCGTAGGGCTCGCCCAGCTCCTTGAGCGGCTTGAAGCTGTGGGCCGCGTCGCGGGGATCGACCAGCACGGTGTCGTTCTCGATCAGCATCACGTAGCCGCTGTCGCCCAGCTTGATGCTCTTCACCAGTTCGGTGAGGTTCTTCAGCGACACGCTGACGACGAACACGCCCTTGGCCTTGCCGGCATCATCGAGCATCGCCCGCGCCGTGCCTACCAGCGCCACGTCGTCCTTGTCGTAGTAGTAGGCCGCCGTGCGCACGGTCTTGCCCGGGCTGGCCATGGCCGCCTTGTACCAGGGGCGGGTGCGCGGGTCGTAGTTGGCCAGGGTCGGATCGTCCGGCCACTTCGCGTAGCTGCCGTCCTCCAGGCCGATGGACAGGATGGCGGCGGCGGGATGGGTCTGGCCGTAGCGGGCGAACTGCTCGATCACCTTCTTGGCCGATTCCGGCAGTGGCTGCTGGGCGGCGTCAGGCGCAGCGTAATGTTTCAGGCTGGTTACAGAGGTGTATACAGGATCCTTGGCCAGTTGATCGACGTTCTGCTGCGTGCCATCGAAGAACTGGCGCATGTTGCCATCGATCTGGCGGATTTCCCGGGTGCTGCTGTCAACGAACTGGCTGACCGCGTCGGTGCGGGTATTGCTGACGGAGATAACGCCAACCAGGCTCACCGGGACGATGGCGACGGCGACGAAGGCAAGTGCGAGCTTGGTTCTTATTTTCATGAAAAGGTCCCGGAAAACGAAAAGTTGGGCAGGCGGTCAAGTAATGGCAACCTGCCATCTATGGGTTTTCGGCCGGAACCTTTGGAACCTTTAACGGTAAATTCGTGTACAAAAAAAATTAATCTTGTTTCGAGAATACCGTCACAGCGACTGCGCCCTGCGCACTACCTCCGCCAGACGCCGCAGACCTTCGTCCAGCAATGCCGGATCGACGTGACTGAAGTTAAGGCGCAGGTGCCCCTTGTGCGCATCGGGCTCGGGGAAGAACGGTTCCCCCGGCATGAAGGCCACATCCACCGCCAGCGCAGCATCGAGCAAGGTACGGGTGTCCAGCGGCTGCTTCAGGGTCAGCCAGAAGAACAGCCCGCCCTGCGGCACATGCCAGTCGGCCAGGTCAGAGAAATGGGTTTGCAGGGCGACCTGAAACGCATCGCGGCGAACGCGGTAGTAGCTGCGCAATTCTTCCAGATGCTCCTTGAGCCGATCGCTCCCGAGCCACTGCAACGCCTGCCACTGGCCCACGCGGTTGGTGTGCAGGTCGGCAGCCTGCTTGAGACGCAGCAGGGGCTGGAACAGGTCCGGGCTGGCGATCAGGTAGCCGACACGCAAGCCCGGCAGCAGGGTCTTGGACACGGTGCCGGTGTAGATCCAGCTGCTCCGCTGCAAGCGGCTGACCAGGGGCCGGGCGCCGCCGCCGTCGAACGCCAGCTCGCGATAAGGCTCATCCTCGATCAGGGTCACGCCGAACTCGTCGAGCAACGCGGCCACGGCATCACGCTTGGCTTCGCTGTAGCAGACGCCGGAGGGATTCTGGAAGGTCGGGATCAGGTAGATGAACGCCGGGCGATGGGCCTGCAACTGGCTGCGCAGCGCGTCGAGATCCGGGCCGTCCGCCTCCAGCGGGGCGACGATGCAGTCGGCGCCGAAGAACTGGAACACCTGCAACGCCGCCAGGTAGGTCGGCGCCTCCAGCATCACCTGGGTGCCCTTGTCGATGTACAGCTTGGCCGCCAGGTCCAGCGCCTGCTGCGAGCCGCTGAGCACCAGCACCTGGCTGGCCTCGCAGGGAATGCCCAGCGCCCGCGCCTCGGCCGCCAGCACCTCGCGCAATGCCGGCTCGCCTTCGCTCATGCCGTACTGCCCCATCGACACCGGCATGGCTGCCCAGTCCACCGCCGGCAACATGGCTTCGGCCGGCAGGCCGCCGGCGAACGACATGACTTCAGGGCGCTGGGCCGCAGCAAGGATTTCTCGGATCAGGGAACCTTTGAGACGCGAAGCACGTTCGGAAAAGGGCATGGGAATCACCGATGGCAGGACGGGAGCGAAATGAGTCAAACTGGTTGACCGAAATTACGTCAGCCCTTCAGGATAAGTCAACATGATTGACCTTAAAAAAACCCCTTCCCAGCAACTGGCCATGGAAGCGTTTTTCTTCGGTTACCAGGCCTTCACCAGCAAGGCCGACGAGATGCTGGAACGTCGGGGCCTGAACCGGGTACACCAACGCATCGTTTTCTTCATTGCCCGCTACCCGAACCTGAGCGTCAAGGAACTGCTGGCCGTGCTCGGGGTGAGCAAGCAGGCTTTGAACACGCCGTTGCGCCAGTTGATGGAGATGCACCTGGTGAACAGCGTCGCGGCCGAGGACGACAAGCGCAAACGGCTGCTGGAGCTGACGGCGGAAGGCGCGAAGCTGGAGCAGATGCTGCGCAAGGAGCAGGTCAGGTTGCTGGAGCGGGCATTCGACGAGGCCGGTGAATCGGCGGTGCAGGGTTGGCTGATGGTGAACCAGGCGCTGGGCAAGGCGCGGCTGCCGCAGGCCTGATCCTTGAGCGCCTTCTCGCTGGAGTGGCAGGCTCAACCCGACCTTGACCCTCTCCCGCACGATCCCGCAGGATGGCCTGGTCGAAAGCGTCCAGCCACGTCCGGTGGTTTCGTTCATTTCACCGATCCAGATAGAGCAATTCACTCGAAGGGCGCGTCGACTTTCAGCACTTCGCCCTATCGTTCTTGCAACAACGCCCTGTGGATATCGCCGTGAACCAGAATTCCCCCGCCCATTACATCCCGGTCTTCGCGGCGATGCTCGGACTCGTTTCCGTGCAGATCGGCGCCGCCGTGGGCAAGACCCTCTTTCCCCTGGTAGGTCCCGAGGGCGTGGCCGCGCTGCGCCTGGGGATCGCGGCGCTCGTCCTGTTCATCTTCATCCGGCCGCGCTCGATCTGGCGTGAAGTAAAGCTCGGCGAACTGCTCGGTTACGGGGTGATGATGGGGCTGATGAACCTGCTGATCTACCGCGCCTTTCTCTACATTCCGGTAGGCATCGCGGTGTCCATCGAGGTCATCGGACCGCTGGGTGCGGCGCTGTGGTCGTCCCGGCGCAGGATCGATTTGCTGTGGATCGCGCTGTCCGCTGGTGGCCTGGTGCTGTTGCCTTGGGATTCGGGTCAGGGCGGGCTGGATCCGCGGGGGATCGCGTTCGCCCTGGCCGCTGCTTTGGCCTGGGGACTGTACGTGGTGCTGGGTTCGCGGGTAGCGATTCACGGCAGGCAGGCGGTTTCCGCCGGCATGTTGATCGCCGCCGCGCTGGCGGTGCCTCTGGGGGCAGCCCAGGCGGGACCGCTGCTGCTGGAGCCACAGGTGATGATCGTCGGCCTGAGCGTCGCCCTGCTCTCCAGCACCTTTCCGTTCCTGCTGGATATCTTCGCCATGCGGCGCTTGCCGGCGAGCCTGTTCGGGGTGCTGCTGAGCGCTTCGCCTGCCGTTGCGGCAATCGCCGGCTGGCTGGTGCTGGGGGAACGCCTGAGTGCGACCCAATGTGCAGGGATCGTGGCGATCGCCGGGGCTTGCGTGGGTTCTGCGCTGGTCGGCGCGGGCCATGCTCGTCGAGTCAACAACGAGGCGGCCTGACGGGGATCGCCAAGGTGGCAGAGTCCGTGTCGCAGGTCAGAAGCGATACTCCACACCCACCCCCGCATACCAGGAACGTCCCGGCGCCGCTTCGTAGTAGCGATAATTGCCATCGCCGACGATCACCGAGCCCACGTACCGGCGGTCCAGCAGGTTGTCCACGCGGACCATCTCGTAGACGGTGAAGCGGTCGAGCCGCTGCTCCATCCGCGCCCGCCAGTTGAACACGCTGTAGGCCGGTGCGGCCTTCTGCTGGTTACTGTCCTCGACGTACACATGACTGCGATACTGGCCTTCGACGGCCGTGCTCAGACCCTCCAGCGGCGTCCACACCAGCTCGCCGAACAGACTGTCCCCGGGCACCCCGGGCAGGCGATTGCCCTTGTCGATACGATTGCTGCCAGCCGTGATGTCGTCACGGTAGGTCGCGTCGAGGCGGGTGTAGGCCAGGTTCAGTTCCCAGGCTTCGGCGAGCTGGTTCTGCAGGCCCACTTCCAGACCCCGACGCTGGGTCTTGCCGGCGTTGTAGTAGCTGGTGCGGCCGGAATTGGATCCGGCAACGACGATCTCATCCTCGGTGTGGATCTCGAAGAGCGCGACATTCAATCGGCTCTGCTCGTTCAGACGTGCCTTGAGGCCGATCTCGTACTGGGTGCTGGTGGCCGGTTTCAGGCCAAAGTTGAAGGCCTCGCTGCCGCCTGGCGCATAGGCCATTTCCGCCTGGGTCGGGGTTTCGAAGGCCTTGCCGGCGCTGAGATAGCCGTGCAGGTCAGGGGTGAAGGCGTACATCAGCGAGAAGGTCGGCGTGGTCCGCTGGTACTTCTTCGAACCGCTGGAGTCGCCGTTGCCCGGATAGTGGTCATCCACCTCCATCTCCATGCTGCTGCGACGCAGGCCGGCGTCGAGGGTCCAGCGGTCCAGTTCCCAGTGGGCCTGGATATACGGATCGAGGCTGGTGGCGGTATCGATCTCGTCGCGGCGCAGTTCGCC
The DNA here is from genome assembly GCF_059379395.1 of Pseudomonas sp. Con_6. Taxonomy (NCBI): domain Bacteria; kingdom Pseudomonadati; phylum Pseudomonadota; class Gammaproteobacteria; order Pseudomonadales; family Pseudomonadaceae; genus Pseudomonas; species Pseudomonas sp. Con_6. Next base: position 5,176,941 of record NZ_CM182011.1, read on the forward strand.
TTTCACGCCAAGCACGTTGCCGACATGGTTCTGGTATCCGCGGCGATCGTCGCGACTCTGGTCGTAGTCGGCGCCGACAGTCACGGTCAGCGCGCCCGGCACGGCAGTGACCGGCTGGATCCAGCGCAGGGTGCCGCCATGGACCTCGCGGTCGAAATCCACCACGCCACCGCCCCGCTCGTTGGCCGGCGTGCCTTTGGGAATCGACAGGTACTGGATAACGCTGCGCTGACCGGCATACAGGTTGAACTGCAGGGTGGCCTCGCCGAAGTCGCGCTCGTAGTTCATGCCCACTTGCTGGTGATGGATGCTCTTGCGCGTGTCATACGCCTCGGCCTGCGGGATCACGGAGCGGCGGTCGTGCCGGTAGCCGCTCCAGGTCTGGCCGAGCGGATCCTGGGTAGCGTTCTGTTCCAGGGTATTGAAGATCAGCGCCAGGCGGCTGTCGTCATCAGGGCGCACATGGACCTTGGCGAAGGTCTGGTCGCGGCGTGCCGAACTGTGGTCGCGGTAGCCATCGGTGTCCATGCGCGAGGCATCGAGAACGAAGCCCGCCGTATCGTTGCCGCCCTGGCTGTACAGGTGGTTCTTGAGGAAACCGTCGCTGCCCAGCAGGGTACTGGCGCCGATCGTCGCCGGGCCGCTGCCGTCCTTGCTGAACATCTGGATCACGCCGCCGGCGTTGCTGCCATAGATCGCCGAGGCCGGGCCCCGCAGCACCTCGATGCGCTCGGCCACGTCGAGGTTGAGCGAGGCCGCCTGGCCCTGGCCATCCGGAGTGCTGGCGGGGATGCCGTCGCTGAGCACCTTGATGCCACGGATGCCGAAGGCCGCGCGGGCGCCGTAGCCACGGGTCGAAACCTGCAGGTCCTGGGCGTAGTTCTGGCGGTTCTGCACCACCACGCCGGGCACCCAGGACAGGGCTTCGGAAAGGTTGACCCCGACCTGGCCATCCTTGACCTGCTCACGGGTGACGATATCCAGGGACGCCGGTACATCGAAGGTCGAGGACGGCACGTAGGTGCCGGTCACGGCGACCGGGTCGAGGGTGACACGGTGGTCCTGGGCGACCGCCGTGGCACTGGCCACGGCGCACAGCAAGGATAGAGGGGCGCGAAGGCCGCACCCCTTGGTTTGATCAGGCATGGGAAAATCTGCTGTCACAGGAATGAAGCGGCCGCCTGTAGCGGCGGCCGTAAGACACGGCAACGGCCCGGATACACCGAACCGCCGCCGGGAACGCCAGTTACTTCGCCGCGCCTGGCAGCGCGTAGGCGATCACGTAGTCGCCGCGGTTGTCATTGGTGCCGGTGCGGGTCGCGCCGCCCACGGTCACCACGATGTACTGCTTGCCATCGTGACCGACATAGGACATCGGTGCGCCCTGCCCGCCAACCGGCAGGCGGCCGCGCCAGACTTCCTCACCCGTGTCGTTGTCGAGCGCACGGATGTAGTAGTCCAGGGTGCCATGGAAGAAGGTCAGGCCGCCCCCGGTCACCAGCGGACCACCCATGGTCGGCATGCCCAGCGGGATATGCACGCCCGGCACGATACCGTGGACCGGCGCGTCCTCGATGCTGCCCATTGGTACCTGCCACTTGGTCTTGCCGTTGTTCAGGTCGATGGCGGTCATGGTGCCGAACGGCGGCTTGAAGCAAGGCACGCCCAATGGCGAGACGAACATCGAACGCTCGACGCCCCACGGGGTGCCCAGCTGTTCGGAGTACTCACCCTCGGTGCTTGGCTTGAGGCCGGTGCGGCGGGCGTCTTCGCGCTTGATGAAGCGCCCCCACTGGGCCATGCGGATGTCGTTGACGATCAGGGTCCCCGTAGAGGCGTCCAGTGCGCCACCGCCCCAGTTGAAGCCACCGTAGTAGCCCGGATAGATCAGGCTCGCCTGGCCTTCCACCAGCGGGGTGAACTCGCCTTCCCAGCGCAAGGACTTGAAGTCGATCCGGCACATCAGTTGGTCGAACACGGTACCGCCCCACATGTCCGATTCCTTGAAGCGCTCGGTTCCGACCGAGAGCTGCGAGTACGGCTGGGTCGGCGAGATGCGCATGCCCGGGACGCCATCGGTGGGCACCTGGCGCTGCTCCACCGGGAATACCGGGGTGCCATCGCGGCGGTCAAGGACGAAGATCTGTCCGCGCTTGGTCAGGGCGATGACCACCGGGGTCTTGCCACCCTGCTTGTTCGGCAGGTCGTAGAGGATCGGCTGGGCAGACACGTCGTAGTCGAACATGTCGTTGTTGGCAGTGCGGAAGTGCCACTTGTCCACGCCGGTGTTCACGTCGATGGCGACGATGGAATCGTTGTACTCGTCGGAGCCGGGATTGCGATCGCCGTTCCAGAAGTCCGGGGTCTGGTTGCCGGTGGGGATATAGGCCAGGCCCAGTACCGGATCATAGGAAGCGGTGCCCCAGAAGTTCGGCGAATCGCTCGGATAGTCCTCGCCGTCCGGCAGCGGTACGCCGCGCTTCGGATTCAGCGCGTCCCAGGCCCACAGCAATTGCCCGGAGCGCACGTCGAAGCCGCGGGTCACGCCCGAGGGTTCGCCGGTCTTCAGGTTGTCGTTGATCTTGCCGCCGACGATGACCACGTTGCCCGCCACCAGCGGGGCAGAGGTCAGGTAGTAGGAGCCGTCGGTGTTCGGGCCGATGCCCTTGAGCAGATCCACTTCGCCATGCACGCCGAAGTCGTCACAGGGCTTGCCGGTAGCGGCGTCCAGGGCGATCAGGCGCGCATCGACGGTGGTGGTGATGATGCGCCGGCGGCATTCGGCAGGCTGCGTCGCACCTGCGACGGCAACGGTCTCGACCGGTGACGAGGCGTCCTGCGGGGCCTTGTCGGCATCGTAGTAGCCCACGCCACGGCAGCGCTTCCACGCCTTGTTGGACGGGGTTTCCTTGATATGCGGATCGTACTTCCACTTCTGCGCGCCGGTGACAGGATCGAGCGCGAAGACCTTGTTCAGGGGCGTGCACAGGTACACCGTGTCATCGACCTTCAGCGGCGTGCCCTGGTACTCGGCACCATTGATCGCCATGTCGCCGGTACGGAAGGTCCAGGCGACCTGCAGGTCCTTGACGTTGCTCTTGTTGATCTGGTCGAACTGGGCGAAACGCTCGCCGTGGGTGCCACGCCCATAGGCGGTCCAGTCCTGGCCGTCCGCTTCGCCGGCATCCGGGGCGATCACGGGCGAGGTGCTGCCCTTCTGCGCTACCACGGTCGGGTGCGGACGGAACATGCCGACGCCAAAGCCGACCAGGCTGGCGATCAGTGCCAGGCTGATGCCCGCACGTGGGCCGACACCGAGGAAGCGGCGGTTGCCCGCAAGCAACGGCACCAGCAGGGTCAGCACCAGGGCAATGACGATGAAGGTCAGCAGGCGCGGCACCAGTTGCCAGAAGTCCAGGCCGACTTCCCAGAGCGACCAGGCCAGGGTCAGCAGCAACAAGGCAAGACCGATCCAGGTCGCGACGACCTTGCGTCGCACCAGGCCGATACCACTGGCGATCATCAGCACGCCTGCCATCAGGTAGTACCCGCTACCCCCCAGGGCGATCAGCTTGCCGCCGCCCAGTGCCAGGCCAGCGCCGAGCACGGTCAGAATCGCGCCGATGACGATCGGCACGATGGTTCTCAACTTCATATTCCTTCCTACAGTACTTGCGGCCTCAGCCATTCATTCAGATCGATGCCCCACTGCCCCCGCAGCGGGACCTCCCCAGGCAGCCTCTGCCGTGAAGGCAGCCAGCCCGTCCTTGGCCAAGCACGCCGCAGCATTATGAGAGCGCTCTCATTTTTACTGGCCATGATCCACCAGTTTCCTGTCCCAGAGCGGAATGAACGAAATGAGAGCGCTCTCATGAAGCGACAAAAAAAAGCGGCCATCTCCGGGCCACCTTGCAACCGCGCGGAATGTTATGAATTGTTACACCCTGAGTCAATCTGCCGCAGTCGATAATGAGAACAATTATCGAATTATTTAGGCGGCGCCGTGGAGGCACGTACTACCAGGCTGACCGGCATGTCTATCCTGCGCTTTCCCGCGGTATCGCCTGCGAGGATCGCTTGCAAGGCCTGCACCGCGACCTGGGCCTGGACCTCGGTGTCCTGCTTCAGGGTGGTCAGGGAGAACAAGGCATGGGCGGCATCGGGGATATCGTCGAAGCCCACCACCGAGACATCCTCGGGCACGCTCAGTCCCAGGCCCTTGAGTCGGTCCAGCACGCCCAGGGCGATGAAGTCGTTGGAGGCTAAAATCGCCGTGGGCGGTGTCGCGCTGGCGAACAGGATGTCCACGCCCTGGCGACCCGAGGCGGCGGTGTGCTTGCCGCGGATCACCAGCGGCTCCAGGCCGGCCTCGGTCATGAACGCGTTGTAGGCGTTGGCCCGCTCTTTCGAGGAGGGTTCGCGCCCACCGGCCAGGTGGGCGATGCGGCGATGCCCCAAGGCATAGAGGTGCTCCATCGCCAGCCTGACGCCACTGTCGTCGTCCACGGCGATGGAGATGACCTCGGGATGGGACACCCGCTTGCTGCCGATGAACACGCACGGCAGCTTGTCGGCGATCTCGCCGATCACCTTGGGATGATGGGCCGGTCCGAGGAGGATCACGCCGGCGGCGCGCAGGCTGAGCAGGCGCTCGACTTCCTGCAGGGCGGCGCTGTCGTCCACCGAGCGCAGCGAAGTCACCGCGTCGAAACCGGCCGCCAGCAGGCGTCGGTCCACGGCCTGGGCCAGCTGGATATGGAAAGGGTTGTTGGGGTCGCCGATGATCAGTCCGACAATGGACGAACGTGACGACACCAGGCTGCGCGCCGCCAGGTTGGGCCGGTAGTTCAAGTGCGCGGCAATGGCATCGATGCGCTCACGGGTTTCTGGCCGTACGCCGGGATCGCCACGCAGCGCACGGGACACCTGGGCACGGGACATGCCCGCCGCCTTGGCGACGTCATCCAGGGTTACGAACGATCTGGCCATCGGTTATCCACAACTCCAGCGCAAAGCCACGGGCGGCGGAGGATAGCACAGCGCCCTGGCGCCGATGAGCGAGCGCTTCGCCTGGGAAAAACAGTTTTCCACAAAGCCTCACTGACATCGCCGCAGGGCCGCGCAAGAATTCCTGCTTTCCCTGAAGAGCCACAGCCATGCCTGACCAACAACAACGACTGCGCACCGACCTGACCTTCAGCATGCCGTTCTCCAACGTGCTGCACCTGGACTTCGCCGGCAAGCTCAAGGCCACCCGCCTCGCTGGCTTCCACGAACTGAGCATCCAGCCCCAGGAAGTGCAGCGCCTGGTGGCCAGAGGCCTGAAGATCCGCGACATGCGGGCCATGGCCGCCGACCAGGGCGTGCGTATCAGTCGTCTCGACCCGCTGTGCACCTGGAACCCGAACTGGGCCCCGAACAACATGGACGAGGCATTCATTGCCGACCACACCACCACCGCCAGCGAGTTCTTCGCCATCGCCAGCGAGCTGGGCTGCAGCCATATGAGCCTCAACGCCACCTTCGCCGCGGACGCCTACGCCTTCGACGAACTGGTCGGGCACTACGCTGCCATCTGCCGGCGTGCCGGGGATCACAGCATGACCTGCGACCTGGAGCCGATCCCGATGTGGGGTGTGCGCTCGCTGGAGCAAGGCTGGGATGTGGTGCGCGAGGCCGGCGTGGCCAATGGCGGCCTGGTCCTCGATACCCTGCACTTCGTGCGCAGTGCGTCGCGGCTGGAAACCCTGGCGCAGATTCCGGGGGAGATGATCCGCTGTGTGCAGATCTGCGACGGCGTGCATCCGCTGCCAGCGCAGACCACCCTGGAACAGGACTGTTTCAACCGCATGTGGCCCGGCCAAGGCAACTTCCCGCTGCAGGACATCGTCGCGCTGCTGGCACGCATCGGCGGGCTGAACCAGGTGGGGCCGGAGGTGTTTTCCCTGGCGAACCGGGAAATGTCGGCAGAGGATGTGGCGCAGCGCTGCGTCGAATCGCTGCTGGTGTATCCGCAACTGCGTGGCTGAATCCGGGTTCGCCGCCAACCCCGCCGGAGCGGTTCAGGCAGGAGCGTGGGACCAGCACCTTGATCTTCAGCACGAAGGGGCTGCAACGCAGCCCCGAAAGACAGTGAAGTACTACCCCCGGCTCTTCTGGTAGACGTCCACGAACACCGCCGCCAGCAGCACTGCGCCCTTGATCATCTGCTGGTAATCCACACCGATGCCCATGATCGACATGCCGTTGTTCAGCACGCCCATGATGAACGCACCGATCACCACGCCGATCACCTTGCCTACCCCGCCCGAGGCCGACGCCCCGCCGATGAACACCGCGGCGATCACGTCCAGCTCGAAGCCGCTGCCGGCCCGCGGCGTGGCACTGTTCAGGCGTGCGGTGAAGATCAGCCCGGCCACCGCCGCCAGCACGCCCATGTTGACGAAGGTGAAGAAGGTCACCCTGGCGGTATTGATGCCCGACAGCTTCGCCGCCTTCAGGTTGCCCCCCACCGCATAGACCCAGCGACCGATCACCGTGCGGTTCATGATGAAGGTGTACAGGCCGATCAGCAGGCACATGATCACCAGTACCGACGGCAGTCCGCGATAGGTGGCGAGCACGTAGCAGAAGGCGATGATGGCGCCACCGAGGATGCCGTTCTTGAGCAGGAACAGCGGTACCGGCATCGCAACGGCACCGGCCTTGACCACCCTCCTGCGCGCCCGCCATTCGACCCACAGGAAGCAACCGACCACCAGCACGCCCAGAAGCAGCGAGCTGATCTTCAGGCCCTGACCCTGCAAGGGATCAGGCAGGAACCCGGCGCTCAGGGCGACGAACTGCTCCGGGAACGGACCGATGGACTGCCCTTCGGTGATGGCGATGGTCGCGCCGCGGAAGATCAGCATGCCGCCGAGGGTGACGATGAACGACGGCATCCCCCAGAACGCGACCCAGTAACCCTGGGCCGCACCGATCAGGCCGCCCGCCAGCAGGCAGATCAGCGACACGGTGACGAAATCCATGCGGTACTGCACCATCAGCACCGCGGCGATCGAACCGACCACCCCGACGATGGACCCCACCGACAGGTCGATATGCCCGCAGACGATCACCATCAGCATGCCCAGGGCCATGACCACGATATAGCTGTTCTGCAGGATCAGGTTGGTCAGGTTCAGCGGTTGCAGCAAGGCGCCACCGGTGGCGACCTGGAAGAAGATCACGATGACCAGCAGCGAACTGAGCAGGCCGTATTCCCGGGCCCCGCGCTTGATGGCCGGGAGAAGATTCTGTTTCGGCGCCACGGGGGCGATGACGTCACTCACTGGATCACCTCGTTTTTCATGATGGCGTGCATGATTCGCTCCTGAGAGGCGTCGGCGATGGCGAACTCACCGACGAAGCGCCCTTCGTTCATCACGTAGATGCGGTCGCAGGTGCCGAGCAGCTCGGGCATCTCCGAGGAAATCATGATCACGCATTTGCCTTTGGCCACGACCTGGTTCACCACGCCGTAGATCTCGTACTTGGCGCCGACGTCGATGCCCCGGGTGGGCTCGTCGAGGATCAGCACCTCGGGGTCGGAAAAAAGCCACTTGGCCAGCACTACCTTCTGCTGGTTGCCGCCGGACAGCCGTTCCACCGGTTGGCGCAGATCGGGACTGCGAATGCGCAGGGTGCGCTTGTAGCCATCGCCGACGCCGGTCTCTTCGCTTTCGTCGATGACCCAGCGCCGGGCCAGGGACTTCAGGCTGGCGAGGCTGACGTTGCGGCCAATGCCATCACCCAGGACCAGGCCGGCGCCCTTGCGGTCCTCGGTGGCATAGGCGATGCCGCTGTCGATGGCTTCGCGCACCGAGCGCAGGCGCAGGTCCTGCCCCGCCAGGCGCAGCGTGCCGCGAATATTGCGGCCGAAGGCACCGCCGAACAGACTCATGGCCAGCTCGGTGCGCCCGGAGCCCATCAGCCCGGCGATCCCTACCACTTCACCGCGGCGAGCGTGGAAGCTGATGTTGCGGATGAAGTCCGCGCCGGGACGCTCGGGATGCTCCACCGACCAGTTGTGCACTTCCAGCAAGGTGTCGCCCAGCACCGGCTCCCGAGGCGGATAACGGTCGGCCAGCTCACGGCCGACCATGGCCTGGACGATGCGGTCCTCGCTCAATGGCGCGCTGCGGCAGTCGATGACATCCACCGTGGTGCCGTCGCGGATCACCGTGACGCCGTCAGCGACCCGGGAAATCTCGTTGAGCTTGTGGGAAATGATGATGGAGGTGATGCCGCGTGCCTTCAGTCCCAGCATCAGTTCCAGCAGGCGTTCGCTGTCGTTCTCGTTGAGGCTGGCAGTCGGTTCGTCGAGGATCAGCAGGCGCACGTCCTTGCCCAGCGCCTTGGCGATCTCCACCAGTTGCTGCTGGCCGATGCCGAGCTGGCTGACCAGGGTCTGCGGCGACACCGCCAGGCCCACCTTCTCCAGCAGCGCCTTGGCCCGACGATGAGCCTCGGACCAGTCGATCACGCCACGCCGGGCGATCTCGTGGCCGAGGAACAGGTTTTCGGTGATCGACAGCATCGGCACCAGGGCCAGTTCCTGGTGGATGATGCAGATGCCCAGGGACTCGCTGTCGCGCAGGTCGGCGAAGCGGCGCTCCGCGCCGTCGAAGTGAATGCTGCCGTCGTAGCTGCCCGCGGGATACACCCCGCTGAGGATCTTCATCAGGGTGGATTTGCCGGCGCCGTTCTCGCCGCAGATGGCGTGGATCTCGCCGCTGCCGACCTGCAGGTTCACACAGGACAGGGCCTTCACCGGGCCGAAGCTCTTCTGGATGCCACGCATATCCAGCAGATGAGTTGACATGGATGTTCTCCGCTCTCAGAGGCGCCCCGCTCGGGAGCGCCGTCACCGTGGCGATTACTGCAGGCGGTCGGCGCTGTAGTAACCGGAGTCCACCAGCACCTGCTTGACGTTGCCGGCCTCGACCGACACGGGCGCGAGCAGCAGGGTGGGCACGACCATCGCGCCGTTGTCATAGGAGGTGGTGTCGTTGACCTGGACCGGCTTGCCCTGCAAGGCGTTGTCCATCATCACCGCGCAGGACTGGGCCAGGGCCCGGGTGTCCTTGAACACGGTGGAGAACTGGTCGCCACGCATGATCGCCTTGACGCTCGGTACCTCGGCATCCTGGCCGGTGATTACCGGCATCGGCGCATCGCCGCGGCCATAGCCGACGCCACGCAGCGACGAGACCACGCCCACGGCGATCTGGTCGTTCATCGCCAGCACCGCGTCGAGATGGTTCTTGCCGTAGAAGGCGCTGAGGATATTGTCCATCCGCGACTGGGCCTGGGCACCGTCCCAGTTCGGCGTCGCCACCTGCTCCAGCTTGACCTGGCCGCTGCGAACCAGCAGCTTGCCGTTATCCAGGTAAGGCTTGAGCACCGACATCACCCCGGCGTACACCACGTGGGCGTTGTTGTCGTCGGTGGAGCCGGCGAAAATCTCGAAGTTGAACGGTCCCCTGCCCTCTTTCAACTTCAACGCATCGACGATGGATTCGCCTTGCAGGACGCCCGTCTTGAAGTTGTCGAAAGTGGCGTAATAGTCGAAGTCCTTGGAGTTTCGGATCAAGCGGTCATAGGAAATGATGGTGATGCCCTTTTCCTTGGCCTGACGTAATACATCCGTCATGGTCGTGCCATCGATCGGCGCGATGACCAAACCCTTGACGCCTTTTACCAGGAGGTTCTCGATCTGCGACAGTTGCGTGGGAATTTCATACTGGGCGTACTGGATATCGGTCTTGTAGCCCAGCTTTTCCAGGGCCTCGACCATGCTGGCGCCATCAGCCGTCCAGCGCGCCTCGGTCTTGGACGGCATTGAAATACCGATGAGGCCTTTTGAGGTTTCTTCCTGTTTCGAGCAGCCGAACAGCGTCACCGCAACGACAAGCGTCGCGGCAAGTTGAAATAACTTGCGCATGTTTTTTCACCTTCAAATGTATCTGTTGTTTTTGTTGTTACTTTCAAAGCCGCCCCCGTTGCGGGGGCGGAACAGCAAGATTGAACAGGGGATAGGTTCAGCCGAGTTGCACTTCGCGACCGGCGTTATCCGAAGACTCGAACAGGGCTTCGAGCAGGATGTTGATGTTGTGGGCCTGGCTCGCCGGCACTTGCGACGGCGTACCGTTCTGCAGGGCCTGGACGAAGGCCGCGGCCTCGCGATCGAAATACACCGGGTTGCCGATCTCGGCGATTTCCGGCGAATACACGGTTTTGCGCACCGCCCAGATTTCCGGGAAGCTGGTCTCGTTCCAGTGGGTCCAGCCCTGCGGGTGGCCGTTCTTGCCGTCGTGGTAGAGCTTGTACGAGGCTGGCATCGGCGTCGAGTGCATGACGCCGTGGGTGCCATAGGCGGTGATGTCCCAGGTTTCGGTCCAGGGCATCGGATCCCACGACATGAAGTCGATGGTGACCATCTTGTCGTCGTAGTTCAGCACGGCGGCAGCGGCGTCTTCCCGGGCGGACTCGGGCATCTGTCCAGCGAACTTGGAGATGCGCGCGTTCACCGAGCGCGGCATGCCGAAGTGCAGGAGGATGCGGTCGATGGTGTGGCAGCCGATCACGTAGAAGGCACCACCGCGGTCACCGGGCTGCTTCATGTGGTTGGTGTCGGCTTCGTTGTGCGAGCAGCCGGCGTGAGCGCGAACCTGCAGCACCTTGCCGATTTCACCGCTGGCCAGCACCTGCTGCATCTTTTCCACCGACGGCGCGAAGCGCCAGCAGTAGCCGACCTGGAACAGGCCACCTGTGCGTTCCACCGCCTCGACGATCCGCTGGGTATCCTGCGAACCGCGACCGGCGGGCTTCTCGCAGAGCACCGCCTTGCCGGCTTCGAGGGCTTCAATGGCCCAGTCGGCCATCAGGTAGCTCTTCGGGTGCACCAGCACCACATGGACATCCGGGTCGGCCAGGATCTCTTCCTTGGTCCGCGCCTGCAGTTCGAGGGCATCGACGAACGGCTGCAGCAGCGGGCTGTCATCGTAGGCGCCGAGGAAGCGCACCCCTGGGATGCGCTTGAACGCCTTGACGCGGCCCGAGGTGTGGGGGTGAGTGATGCCCAGGCAGGCGACACCCAAGGGTTTGCCGTTAATGGTCAGCGACATGTGTTGTTCTCCTTATCGCAAGAGCGGACGCCCGCGGGCGTCCGTCATGAATCAAAGCTTGACCGCGCGGCCGCTGGCCACCGACTCGACACAAGCGTCGGCCAGGCGCAGGGCCTGCAGGCCGTCGAACGGGGTGACCGGCAGTGGCTGGTTGTCTGCCAGCGCCGAGACGAAGGCGTCCAGTTCGGATTTGTACGCCTGCTGGTAACGCTCCAGGAAGAAGTTCAGCAACGGCTCGCGGGCGTCGGTGACATCCTGGGTCCAGCGCCGCACGGTGGTCGGGCGCAGGTTGTCCTGCAGCAGCATGCCTTTGGAGCCGAACACTTCGATGCGCTGGTCGTAGCCGTACACGGCCTGGCGGCAGTTGTTGATGTGGCACTGCTTACCGGAAGCGGTCTTCATGTGCACCATCGCGGTGTCGTAGTCGTCGTACTTTTCCATCAGTGCCGAATCCACCAGGCGGCTGCCCATGGCGGTGATTTCCACTGGTTCCTCGCCCAGCAGCCAGCGGCCGATGTCCAGGTCGTGAATGGTCATGTCGCGGAAGATGCCACCGCTGTGCTGGATGTAGTCTTCCGGCGCCAGGCCCGGGTCGCGGCTGGAGATGATGACCTGGCGCACTTCGCCGATCTCGCCGGCGAGAATCGCCTCGCGCATGGCGGCGAAGGACGTTTCGAAGCGGCGGTTGAAGGCCAGCATGACCCGGCCGTTGAGGCCCTGGATCTCTTCCACCGCGGCCTGGCTCTTGAGCAGGTCGAGATCGATCGGCTTCTCGCACAGCACCGCCTTGCCCTGGCGCACTGCGCGCATCATCAACTGGATATGGGTGTTGGTGGGCGTGCCGATGACCACGGCATCGACATCGTTGCGGTCAATGGCCGCTTCGCAATCGGTCATCGCGTCGGCGCCCAGGGCACCCGCCAGGGATTGTGCGGCGCTGGCGTAGGGGTCGGCCACGGCGATCAGGCGCGCGCGCGGGTTGGCGGCGACGTTGGCGGCGTGGATCTTGCCGATGCGCCCGGCGCCCAATACTGCGATTCCAACCATGATGTAGTCCTCGTTGTTCTTGATGTGATGGAGAGTTGCCGGCGCTTCAGAAGCGCGCGTTTTCAAACTGGGCCATGGTGCTGTCGAAGGCACGCTTGGCGACGACGTCCAGCGGCAGCTTGCGTAGCTCGGCAGAAATCAGCTCGACGCCCCATGGGCCGCGATAGCCGGTGTCGAGAATGGCCTGGACGAAATGCGGCAGGTCCAGTTGGCCTTCGCCGCAGCACTTGCGGTGGTGGGTGGAGTCGTTGAACACGTCGCCGACCAGTTCGAGATTGGCGTCGTCGATCTCGACGCCCTTGATCAGTTCGACCGGAATCTTGCTGATTTCCCCGAAACCCATGCCGCCACGGGCGATATGCCAGCTGTCTACCATCAGGCCACCGTTGGGGCGTACGCCCTGGGACACCGCCAGCGCCTTGTCGATAGTGTTCACGCTGGAGAACGGCAAGAACTCGATGGCTACCTCGACCTTGTACTCGGCAGCCTTGTCGCAGAGCACGGCGAATGCATCGCGCATCAGGGCGACGTCCACTTCACCTTCCTCGAACAGGCCGGCCGCGCATTTGAGGCGGGTCGCGCCGACTTCGCCGGCAACATCCAGCAGCTCCTTGCAGATCCGGTCGGACACGGAGCGGCGATCACAGGTCAGGTGCCAGTCGATGAGGAATTCCACCTCGCGGTGCTTCATGCCGTTGTCATCGAAGATCTGCCGTACCGTCGGCAGGCCCAGGCGCTCGATCCAGTGCAGGATGTCCGCGTGGACCAGGCCCATGCCACGCCAGCCGGCCTTGGCCGCGGCTTGCGCGCGGGCCTGCAGGGTGTACGGGCTGATTTCGCTGGGCGCACCCGGGTAGGTATCGCCGGCGATGGTCCAGTAGGAAGCGATCAGGTCGACTTGATGACTTGGCATGTAGGAATCACTCGATGGGTGAAGGAAAGCGGGCACGCTGCGTGGCTACCGTCGGTAGCGCCGAGGTGTCTTTACGGTCTGGACAAGAGGTGGCGAAGCGCATTCGCCGATAGCCGTGCAGCAGGAAGCCGGGGGCTGGAGTGTCATGGTTGCGACCACTTCTTGTTGTTGTGACTGTGTGACGGAGTCTAGTTTCTCCCACTGCACGAAAAAACCCGTTACATTGGGAGACAGCTTCCCACCCAGCGGGAGAATCCATTGGATCCCTTCAAAGAAGTCGAGTTATTTCTCCAGGTCGTCGACGCCGGCAGCATCAGCAAGGCGGCCGAGCGCCTGGGCCTGTCGGTATCCGCCGCCAGTCGCCACCTGATCGCCCTGGAAACCCGCCTCGGTGTACGCCTCGTGCAGCGCACTACCCGCCAGCTGTCACTGACCGAGGTCGGCGAGGAATTCCATCGCCGCACTCGCTCGGTGATGGCCGACCTGAGGGAGGCCGAGAGCGTCGCCCGCGACGCGGTGGTGAAACCCAGCGGCGTGCTGCGGGTCACCGCGTCGCTGTCGTTCTGCCTGTTGCATATCGAGCCGCTGCTGCCGGAGTTCACCCGCCGCTACCCGGAAATCAGCATCGATGTGATCGCGGCCAACCGCTACCTGGACGTCATGGAAAACAACGTGGATGTGGCAATCCGCACGCGGCAGTTCGAGGCTGACAACAACCTGACCATCCGCCGCCTGGCTGAAACCCGCCGGGTGCTGGCAGCCTCGCCGAGGTACCTGGAACGCCACGGCACGCCCAAGCACCCGATGGACCTGATCCGTCACAAGATGCTGGTCTACGACTACGCCATCAATCCCACCGAACTGCCGTTCAAGCGTCGTGGCGAGGCGGCGACGGTTAACGTGCGCTCGTTCATTTCCACCAACGACGGGCAGATGGTGGTCAAGTGCGCACTCGACGACATGGGCATCCTGATCCAGCCCAAGTACATCGTCCACGACCATCTGCAGCGTGGCGACCTGGTACCGGTGCTGGACGACTGGGACCTGCCGCGCCTGACCATGAACATCGCGTTCCAGACCCGCCGCCACATGCCGGCCAAGGTCCGCCTGTTCATCGAGGCACTGGCGGAGCGCTTCCGCGAGAACGACTACGAGCGGTTGTGGACGCGTTGAAACTTTTTCAACAGGGAAATAAAGATTTCCAGAATCGGCATTCTTTACCGTTTGCAGGAAATATAGGCTGACCCGGTCAACAACGATCAATCGGGTCAGCCATGCAAAGCACCGAAGCCCTCCATGCCCACCTGCAGGACCTGGAACAGGGTCGCTACCGCGCCATGCTCGATGGCGACATCGACGCGTTCATCGCCCTGTCGCACCCCAGCCTGACCTACACCCATTCCACCGGCGTGGTGGATACGCTGTCCAGCTACGTCGCCAAGTGCCGCGACGGCTTCTATGAATACGTCCACCTCGACTTCCCCCTGGACAAGATCCAGGTGCTGGGCGACGTCGCCCTTCTGCATGGACGGATGTCGGGCAACATCGTCGCCGGCGGCGTGCACAAATCGCTGAACAACCGCACCCTTTCCATCTGGTCCATGTTCGGCGGCGAATGGAAGTTCCTCGCCTATCAACCGACCCCGATCAGGTAACGCTGCTGCCCGCCCCCGCAGCGAGCAGTTCATCAACAAGAACAGGAACCGATTCCGTGGCTATCGCGAATTTCACCTACACCGGCCTGCCGTCCCGCGTCATCTTTGGCAAGGGCTCCCTGCAACAACTGGAAGCGGAGATCGACCACCTCGGCTCGCGTCGGGCGCTGGTGCTGTCCACCCCCGAACAACGCGGCCAGGCCGAACGCATCGCCGACATCCTTGGTTCGCGTGCTGCGGGCATCTTCGACAAGGCAGTGATGCACGTACCGATCGAAACCGCTCGCGAAGCCCGTGAAGTGGCACGGCAACTGGGCGCCGACTGCGCCGTGGCCATTGGCGGCGGCTCGACCACCGGCCTGGGCAAGGCCATCGCCCTGGAATCCGGCCTGCCGATCCTGGCGATCCCGACCACCTACGCCGGTTCGGAAATGACCTCGGTCTACGGTCTTACCGAAAACGGCATCAAGCGCACCGGCAAGGATGTACGGGTCCTGCCGAAAACCGTGATCTACGACCCGGAGCTGTCGGCCACCCTGCCCGTGGATCTGTCCGTCACCAGTGGCATGAACGCCATCGCCCACGCCGCCGAAGGCCTCTATGCCCAGGACGGCAACCCGGTGATGTCGCTGATCGCGGAGGAAGGCATCCGCGCCATGGCCGAGGGCTTGAAGTTGATCGTCGACAACCCGCAGGACCTGGATGCCCGCGCCGACTGCCTGTATGGCGCATGGCTGTGCAGCACCGTGCTGGGCAATGTCGGCATGGCCTTGCACCACAAGCTCTGCCACACCCTGGGTGGCAGCTTCAACCTGCCCCATGCACCGACCCACACCATCGTCCTGCCCCACGCCATCGCCTACAACGCCGAAGCAGCGCCGGACGCGGCCAGGCGCATCGTTCGTGCGCTCGGTGCGGGCAGCAACTCTGCCGGTCAGGCGCTGTACGACCTGGCCAAGACCCTGGGCGCACCGCTGGCCCTGAAGTCGCTGGGTGTGAACGAGGCCGACATGGACCGGGCCACTGAAATCGCCCTGGCCAATCCGTACTGGAACCCCCGTCCGATCGAGGGCGTGGCGATCCGTGAATTGCTCCAGAATGCTTACGAAGGGAAACGCCCGGCGTAAACCGGACCATTGCCTTTACTCCACCCGATCTCCGTGCGGGGGGCCGGGTGGGGCTTTTTTCAACGCGTCCAGTAGCGCTCGTAGCCCTCGCGCTTGAAATGCTCCAGCAGGAAGTCGATGAACAGCCGGGTCTTGGCCGGCATGTAGCGACGATCCTGGAACGCCAGGTTGATCGTCAGCCGCGGCAGATCCCAGTCATCCAGCACCGGCAGCAGCCGGCCCGCCACCAGGTCGTCATAGATGATGTACTTGGGCTGCACCAGAATCCCCGCCCCCGCCAGCGCCGCCGCGCGCACGATCTGGCCATCGTTCGACTCCATCGCCGGCTGGATCTTCACCGACTCGCGCTCGTCGCCTTTGCAGAACTCCATCGAATTGGGGTGGTTGGCATGGCTGTAGATCAGCATGTCGTGGTGCTGCAGGTCGCTCACCGTCTTCGGCTGGCCGCGCAGGGCCAGGTAGGCCGGCGATGCGGCCAGCACCCGACGGGTCTCGGCCAGGCGTCGGATGGTGATGCTCGAATCGGCCTCGAACTCGCGGGTGCGGATTGCCAGGTCGATCTCGGTATCCATGATGTCGTAGTAACGGTTGGCACCGATGATCTTCACCTTGATCCCCGGGTACAAGCGCTGGAACGCCGGCACCAGCGGCGCCAGGTGAAGCATGGAGAAGGAGATGGTGGCGGTGATGGTCAAGGTCCCGGTGGGTTCGACCAGCGCAGCGTTGACCGAGGCCTCGGCCTCTGCCCACTCGGCCAGCAGTGCCTTGCAGCGCCCGTAGAAATCGTGGCCGGCATTGGTCAGGGCCAGGCGCCGGGTGTTGCGCTCGACCAGGCGCACCTTCAAGCGGCTTTCCAATGCTGCCAGGTGACGACTGGCGGCGGCGTTGGAGATATCCAGTTTTTCCGCAGCCCGGCTCAGGGTGCCCAGCTCGGCGGTCTGCACGAACAGCTCTATCTCGGTGAAACGGTCCACAGGGCACCTCTTATTATTTCACTGGTGAAACAAAGAATTTCATTGGCGTTGTTTTATTCCACTGGAGAGCACTTTAGCGTAGTCGGGTGGAATCGAAAACGGCCGGGGTAGCGATTGTTCCTGGCCCACTACAAGAAAAAGTCAGCAAAGGCCTCCTATGAGAAATCTGGACGAACACACCATTACCCAAGCGGTCCTGACCCGCAATGCCAGCGCGCCCGACCCGCGCCTGCGGGAAATCATGACCAGCCTGGTGCAGCACCTGCACGCCTTCGCGCGCGAAACGAAGCTGACCGAGGCGGAATGGGAAAAAGGCATCGAGTTCCTGACAGCGGTCGGGCAGATCTGCACCCCGACGCGCCAGGAGTTCATCCTGCTGTCCGACACTTTGGGCCTGTCCACCCTGGTGACTGCGCAGAACCACAAGAAGCCCGAGGGCTGCACCGAGGCCACGGTGTTCGGGCCTTTCCACGTGCTCGATGCACCGCACTTCGACCTCGGCGCCGACATCAGCGCCGGCCTCCCCGGGGTACCCTGGTTCGTCCGTGGCACCGTGCGCGACATCGACGGCAACCCGGTACCCAACGCCACCCTGGAGGTCTGGCAGGCCGACGATGCAGGCTTCTACGACGTGCAGAAAGCCGGACGCGCAGCGAACAGCTTCGAGGGGCGCGCCATCCTGCAGGCCGACAGCGAAGGCCGCTACCACTTCAAGACCATCATCCCGGATTGCTACCCGATTCCCCATGACGGCCCGGTGGGCAAGATGCTCGAAGCCCTGGAGCGCCATCCATGGCGCCCGGCGCACCTGCATTTCATGATCATCTCGCCGAACCACGAACGCCTGGTGACCCACGTCTTCCGCGAGCATGGCGAGTACCTGGATTCCGACGCCGTGTTCGGCGTGCGCTCCTCGCTGATCGCCGACTGGGTGGCCCACGACGCCGGTACCGACCCGTACGGCCAGGCCATCGACACGCCCTGGTTCTCACTCGATTTCGACTTCGTCCTCAACCCCATCGCTCGCTGACAACGGGCCTCGGGGCGAGCCAGGCCACTGCAGCCGGCTCGCCCCTCTTCCTCCTGGAGCACCCCATGCAACCGGTAAAACACATCGTCATGTGGAATCTGCGCGGCGAAAGCGAGCAGGAACGCAATGACAACATCGACACGGTCAAGCGCGAGTTCGAGGCTATCCGCCACGAAATCCCTGGCCTGAAACTGCTGGAAATCGGCGTCGACATCAGCAGGATCGACTACGCCTGCCACGTTGTCCTCTACTCGGAGTTCGAGTCGGTACAGGCACTGGAAGACTATGCGACGCACCCCGCGCACCTGCGGGTCAAGGCGGCGCTGGGCAACATGCGCACCCACCGCTACCAGGTGGACTACCTGGGCTGAGCCCATGCCAGGAGGAGCGGCCCGTGCAGTGATGCACGGGCTTTTTTTCGCCTGGAAAACGAAAAGGCCCGGCACTGGGTGCCGGGCCTGAGTCATGTCGAAGACTGCCGCCTTAGAATTTCACGGCCATCTTCAGGCCTGCCACCACCGCACTGTCCACCTCGTCCACGCCACCGGGATGACGGATGTACTGCAGGTTCGGACGCAGGGTCAGCCAGGGCGTGACCGCAAAGCCGTAGTAGATCTCGGCATCGTACTCGGTATCACGGATGGGCCTGTAGGCCGGGTTGTCGTAGTCCTGGATACCGGCCAGTTCGTTGGTCAGGCGTGCCTGACGCGCTACATCCGGGTTCACGTGGATGCGGGCCACACCGAATCCGAAGTCGTCCTTGGGACGTGCGTCGAAGGGTCCCTTGTAGGAAATACCGGCCTGGATGAAGTGATCGACCAGGTTGGTTTCCTTGTCGTGCAAGGTGGCGTTGAAAAACACGCTCAGGCCACGCTCGGCACTGCCGCCGCGAGAGGTCAGTTGCTGCTGGATGACCAACCAGGAACCGTGCTTGCTGCCATGGCTCTGGAACGCGCCGCCCGAAACCGGCTGCGGCTGGCCATCGGCGCCGTCGTAGACGTCATCGGCCTTCGCGTTGCTGTAGTAGTAACCCGCGCGATACTCACCCGGCAGGCCGTTGAACTTCGGGGTCCAGACCAGTTCGACCGGGAACAGGGCGCCCTTGGCACCGCTGCCGCTGAGCTTGAAGCCGTTGCCGGTTTCCAGGTACGACGGGTTGACCTCGAACGCACCGACCTGGGCATAGACCTCAGGGGTCAGCTTGTACTTGATCCGGCCGGCCCACTGGCTGACCGGCCAGTTGTACCAGACCGAGCCGGCCCAGTTGGCCGCCTGGGCACCGCAAAAGGCGTTGTTCTGGAAATCGCACGGGAAGGTGTTGAAGTCCTCGCCCTCGCCGAAGCGGCCGACCTTTACATCCAGGTCGCCATCGAGGAAACCCTTGCTCAACCACATCTGGGTCAGGCGCCAGGTCTGTCCACGGCCATAGACCTCCTGGGTCGAGCTCAGCATGCCGGCGCGCGGATCACCGACACGGTCGCCGGCGAGGTTGCGACCGCTGCGCTCGGTGATCATCAACTGGAACCTGGTGTCCTGCCAGCCCGCCATCTTTTCCAGGTCCAGCGTCGCGCCCAGGGCCATCTGGTCGGTGTAGCGCGCGGTCTTGTCCTTGTTGTAGCCACCGTGGAGGTTGGCAGCCGCCTCGCCGACGTATTCGATGGTCAGGTCGGCGCCTTTTTCATGCAGCTCCGAACGCAGACCGCCCCAATCGCCCGTCATGTAGTTGGCGGCATTGAATGGCTCGGCGGCGATGACTTTATCGGACAACAAGCCAATCACTCCCAGCACGCTCATGCCCAGCAACAACCGGGCATTGACCGGACGAACATAACCGATGTGCATAAACTCTCCTGCTCTTCTTATTGTGAGTTAACGGATACGAGCCTTTTACGCAGAGGCTCCACTGCCTGAACGACACGCGCACTGACCCGCCCTCATGGACTTGGCCATGAAGCGAGGAATGAGTTGGCAGAACGTGTGAACAAAACGATCAGCGTGTTCTGTTCGAACCCGGCGGGCGGGTGAAGCGACGACGCAAGCCGGTTCGGACTACGTCGCCGCAGGCAACAGAAGTGTTACGGCTTACCAGGTCGTTCCGGTCGAGGCCTTGCCGGCCAACCTGCCGGGCTGCTGTTCCTTGCGACCGAAGCGGCGCTCCATCAAGCGCTCGATCTCTTCCAGCGACAGCCCTTTGGTTTCAGGCACGCAGCGCAGGCAGAAGATGATCGAGAAGACGTTCACCACGGCGAACAGGAAGAAGGTCATGCCGCCGAAGTAGCTGAGAGCGATCGGGAAGGCGAACGCCACGATGGCGTTGAACACCCAGAACAGGCCCACCGCGATGCCGTTCATCACGCCACGGGAATGGGTCGGGAAGATCTCCGACATCAAGACCCAGTACACCGGACCGATGCACATCTGCATGAAGAACAGGAACACCAGGATACCCGACAGGGCCAGGTAGCTCTGCAGCAGGGAGCCGGGCATGAAGTTGAGCACCCCGCCGAGGAAAACCTGCGTCAGCACCACAACGGACAGGCCCAGCAACAACATCGGCCGGCGCCCCATGCGATTGATGGCCCACATGCCGATCAGGCAGGCGATCACCGAGATCACGCCATTGCCGATGGTGGCGATCAACGCGGCGTTGGTGCCCATGCCGGTGGATTTGAGGATGATCGGGGTGTAGTACATGAAGGCGTTGACGCCAGTAGCCTGGATCATGAAGCCGAGGCCGATGCCCACCAGCAGCAGCTTGACCAGCCAGGGCTCGTTGAGCTTGCTCATCAGGCTGGTATGGGTCTTCTCGTAGCTGCACTGCTCGACGATTTCCTTGATTTCGTCGTCGGTCTCCCTGGCCGAGTCACGCAGCCCCAGCAGCACCTTTCGTGCTTCGTCCACGCGCCCCTTGGCCACCAGCCACCGCGGCGAGGTCGGCACGAAATTCACGCCCATGTACAACAGCGCCGCCGGAATCAGGGCGATGGCCAGCATGTAGCGCCAGATAGCCGGGTTCTCGAACAGGTGTGCCAGCAACGCACTCGACACATAGGCCAGGCACTGTCCGGAAACGATCATCAGCTCGCTCTGGCACACCAGCCGCCCCCGATGCCTGGGGCCGGCCAGCTCGGCAATGAACACCGGCACGATGGACGATGCGCCGCCTACGGCGATGCCCAAGGCAAAGCGGATCAGGATCATGGCCAGGAAGTTCGGCGCGAGGGCACTGCCGATGGCACCGAAGGCAAACAGCAAGGCCAGGACCTTCAGCACGAACAGGCGACCGTAGCGGTCGGCCAGGTGACCGGAGGCGAAGGCCCCCACCGCGCCACCGAAAATCAGCGAGGACGCGACCGCGCCTTCGGTGAAGGGGGTCAGCCCCAGCCCACCCTGGCTGGGTTCGAGGGTCATGAACGGCAGCGCGCCGGAGATCACTCCGGTGTCGTAGCCAAAGGCAAGCGATCCCATGGTCGCGATGGCCGCGACACGCCAGAGGATCGTGGATTTGGAGCCAGGCAAGGCTTGGTCGCCGGAGTGCATGAGCATCTACCTTTCTTAGAGTTATTTGTAAATCTGGTAGTGCGAGACTATCGCCGCTACAGGCAAAGAAAAATCGGCTCACGGGAATTGTGTTTTTCGCCTGTGAAATTCTTGAGGTCTTATCGCCCGGTTTATTGCAGTAATGTTCAAATTGGATCCACCTTTCACCATCGGATCCCATCTTTCGAAAATGAAAAAGCCTCGACACTGCGAGGCTTTGAACGAAGGCGAAACAATTGCTCGGATCAGCTTTTCCGACCCGGCAGCATTCCGGTCAATACATTGTCGCGATCGATGAAGTGATGCTTGATGGCCATGCCCACATGTCCCGCAATCAACGCAGCGCAAAACCATGAGGTGTAGGTGTGAACGAACTTGGCGAGGCCGTACTGGTCCTGGTCGGGTGCCACCAGCGCAGGCAGTTGCAGCAGCCCCAGGAGCATGATCGGCTTGCCCGCCACCGAGCTCCAGTACCAGCCGGACAAAGGCAGGAATACCAACGCCAGGGCATACAGCAGGACATGGCCCACTATTGCGCCCTGCTTCATCCGCACGCTCATCGAATCCGGTAGCGAGGGTGCGGGATGGGTGGCGCGCCAGAGCAGGCGAACCACTACCAGGAAGATCAAGGTGCTGGCCAAGGCCTTGTGCAGGAAGGTCAGCGAGTGAGCCGAATTGAATTCATCCCGCCAATGCGTGGCGACAAAGCCGATGCACCAGGCGACCAGCCAGATCGCCGCGCTGCCCCAGTGCAACGTCATCGCCGTCGCGGTGTAGCCCTTGCTGCCTGCCATTGTTGTTTCCCGCGCCTGATCGGCGTCCATCGAAAAAGGATCGTCGAATCTAGCAGTGCGGTCAGAAACGACGCAGCGCGAAGGTGAAAATCAGATTTTCATCAGTGAAACATCGCCCGTCCTGGGCGGCAGTAGGATAGCGCCCACAGGCTACAAGCCCCGGTTCTGGCGTCCTCGACTGCTTTGCCTGCAATAGCCTAAGATCGAAACTTTAACGTTTCAGCTTATTTCAAAGGAGCCGCATGTCCGTCCACGAAACACCCCCACTGATTGCCCCCAAAAGCACCGTCGTCAAGATGGAGGTCGCCATGGCTCTCGGCAGCTTCGCCATCGGCACCGGGGAATTCGCCATCATGGGCTTGATGCCCGACGTCGCCAGCAACCTGTCGCTCAGCGAGCCCGAGGTCGGCCACGCGATCAGCGCCTACGCGCTGGGGGTGGTGGTCGGTGCGCCGGCCCTGGCGATTCTCGGCGCCAAGCTGCTGCGCAAACACATGCTGCTGTTGCTGATGGCGCTGTATGCACTGGGCAACCTTGCCACGGCTTTTGCCCCGTCCTTCGCCAGCCTGATCGCTTTTCGTTTCATCAGCGGGCTGCCACACGGCGCCTACTTCGGCATCGCTGCCGTGGTGGTGTCGAGCATGGTCGCCAGCAACCAGCGAGCCAGCGCCGTCGCGCGGGTGATGATGGGCCTGACCCTGGCCATGCTGCTGGGCAATCCGGTGGCCACGTTCCTGGGTCAGTTCTTCGGCTGGCGGTCGGCGTTCATCCTGGTTGGCGTGATCGCCCTGTGCACCATCGGCCTGGTCTGGCGCTTCGTTCCGCAGCCGCGCGACGAAGCCCGCAGCGATCCGCGCAAGGAACTCCAGGCATTTCGCCTGCCACAGGTGTGGATGGCCCTGGGCATCGCCTCGATCGGTTTCGCCGGCATGTTCTGCGTCTTCAGTTACCTCGCCCCCACGATGCTCGAAGTGACGAAGGTATCGCCCCAGTGGATCCCCTTCGGCCTGGCGGCGTTTGGCGTGGGCGGCATCATCGGCAACTTCGCCGGCGGCAAGCTGTTCGATCGCCTGCAGTTCCGTGCCGTGGGGCTGATCCTGGCCTGGTCGATCGCGGTGCTGTTGTTCTTCACCTTCGCGGCCCAGGCGCTGTGGTCGATTCTGCTGGGCATCGGCCTGGTGGGGACCATGGTTGCGCTGGCGGCGCCGTTGCAGATCCGCCTGATGGATATTGCCCACGAGGCGCCAAGCCTGGCGGCGGCTTCGAACCATGCGGCGTTCAACCTGGCCAATGCCTTGGGGCCGTGGTTGGGTGGCATGGCGATCAGCGCGGGACTGGGGTGGACGAGCACCGGGTACATCGGTGCGGTGACGGCATTGGTCGGGCTCGGGGTGTTTCTGCTGGCCCGGCGGATGAAGGGGGGCCGTTGAGGAGATGGTGTCCCAGGGCAGGTTCGAACTGCCAACCTTCCCCTTAGGAGGGGGATGCTCTATCCAATTGAGCTACTGAGACACAAGGCCGGCGGCGGGCGCCACGCGGCGGAAGGCGGCCATGTTAACCAGCGGGAAGGCATTTGTCATGCCGTGGATCGGGCTTTTTGCCCGTCACAAGAAGGATTGTGGAAAGTCAGCTCGTGCATTTTGCAATGAAGCCTAAAGCCATCATTGCAGGATGCACGGATGCACTACCGATACATCAATATAAGCCGTTGATTTACAAGAGAAATTCTTTAATTAAAGGCTGGCACGACAACTGCTCTGACAAGGGTAATGGAATGTTTTCGACCCTACAGCCCCGGACCAGCCCCCATGACCCATACCTTGCTTGCCCTCAACGCATTGGCCCTGACCGCCGTGATTGCCTTGGGCCTGTTGCCCAAGGAGACGCCGGCCAACTCGCTGGATTACCGCACATCGATGCAGGCCCGGCCGGCGGTGCTCGGACAGGCACCCGACGGGCAGCGGCAGGATCATCCGGTCCGCGAGCAGGATCATTATTCGTTCTGAAGCGGCAGCCCGGCTTCATGCAACAACGCCAGCAAGCGCTGCGCGGCCTCTTCCACCGAGGTGGAATTGTCGAGGCGACGCACATCCTCATCCAGACGAGTGGACACCTGCTGATTGCGCGCCAGGCGCTGCTCGATCTCTTCGGCGGTCTCCCGCCCGCGACGCATCAGGCGCTCGCGCAATACCTGCGGCGCAACGCTGAGTAGAATCGGCAGCAGGTCCGGATACCGGGCACGCGCCTCCTCCAGATGTCCGCGCGAACCATTGACCAACACCCAGCGCCCCTGCTCCAGCCAGGCGTCGATCTCCCGCGGAATGCCGTAGTGCAGGCCATTGGCCGGCCAGTCCAGGGCGAACGCCCCCTGGGCCCGTAGCGAAGCGAACTGCTGGGGCGACACACCCTGGGCGTCTTCACCCACCGCCTCGGCGGATCGGGTAATCACCCGCCGGGCGACCGCCACGCCCAGATCCCGCAATGCGGGCCTGGCCTGATCGATCACGCTGTCCTTTCCGGAACCCGACGGCCCCATCAGGTAGATCAGCCTGCCCCGGTCGTCCGACGGAGGCCTGGCGCTTGCGTCATGCTGCATAGCCACTATGCTCATAGATAGGAAAAGCCCCAGCATTTTAGGAGCTTTCCGTTACCTTTTCGTCTCTCGTTGCAAAGAGTCAAAAAGGTGGCTGAATCGGATAAGTGGATGAATCTTAACTTTTCAAACCAGTGCTCATTTCTGATAATTGGTACTGGCAAAAAGCCTCCACCCGGTTCAATATTTGTCACAGAATTGACGCCAAGGAACCGGCGACAATGAGGCATCATTGCGACCTCATTCACAATTCAGGTTGAACATTTGACCGTATCGGTGGTCGTAGTCTCCATCGCGCGGCCAATTTCAAGAACCGCTTCCCCTGAACTAAACCGGTCAATTATATGCGCCCAATGAAACAGGCTATCTACTCAAGCCGCACCGCAGACAAATTCGTCGTCCGCCTGCCCGACGGAATGCGTGAGCGCATTGCCGAGGTTGCGCGTAACCACCACCGCAGCATGAACTCCGAGATCATTGCCCGCCTGGAACAGAGCCTTATCCAGGAAGGTGCACTGGGCGACGAGTTGAGCATGCGCCTGGACAGCCCGGAACTGTCCCTGCATGAACGTGAACTGCTGCAACGCTTCCGCCAACTGTCCCACCGCCAGCAAAACGCCCTGGTTGCGCTGATCGCCCATGACGTCGAGATGGCTGCGGACGCCTCCTGACTCCTTATTCCTGAACGCGCTTCAGAACACAACGCCCGGTGCATCGCACCGGGCGTTGTGCTTTGTGGCAGCCACAAAAAAGCCAGCACTAGGCTGGCTTTCGCGTTTACTGATGACTACAGCAAGAACAGCGTAGCCAGGCCCAGGAAGATGAAGAAGCCACCACTGTCGGTCACCGCAGTGATCATCACACTGGAACCCATGGCCGGGTCGCGCCCCAGACGCATCAGGGTCATCGGGATGAACACCCCCATGAAGGCCGCAAGCAGCAGGTTCAGCGTCATCGCCGCAGTCATCACCACACCCAGCGACCAACTGCCATACAGCAGGAAGGCCACCACGCCGATCACCCCGCCCCAGATCAGGCCGTTGAGCAGCGAAACAGCCAGCTCCTTGCGCATCAAGCGCGTGGTATTGCCCGGGCTGACCTGGTCCAGCGCCATGGCGCGGACAATCATGGTGATCGTCTGGTTGCCGGAGTTACCGCCGATGCCCGCTACGATCGGCATCAGCGCCGCCAGCGCAACCAGCTTCTCGATCGAGCCTTCGAACAGGCCGATCACCCGCGAGGCAACAAAGGCGGTGATCAGGTTAATCGCCAGCCAGGCCCAGCGGTTGCGCAGCGAACGCCAGACCGAGGCGAAGATGTCTTCTTCCTCGCGCAGACCGGCCATGTTCAGCACTTCACTTTCGCTTTCTTCACGAATCAAGTCGACCATTTCATCGATGGTCAGACGGCCGATCAGGCGGTTGTTCTTGTCCACCACCGGGGCCGATACCAGGTCGTAACGCTCGAAGGCCAGGGCCGCGTCGTAGGCGTCTTCTTCCGGGTGGAAGCTGACCGGATCGTCGGCCATCACTTCGGCGACCTGCTTGTCCGGGTCGTTTACCAGCAAGCGCTTGATCGGCAGCACGCCCTTGAGAATACCGTCGTAGTCGACGACGAACAGTTTGTCGGTGTGGTTCGGCAGTTCCTTGAGCCGGCGCAGGTAACGCAGGACCACTTCCAGACTGACGTCTTCGCGGATGGTGACCATCTCGAAGTCCATCAGCGCACCGACCTGCTCCTCGTCATAGCTCAGCGCCGAGCGAACACGCTCGCGTTGCTGGGCGTCGAGGGTTTCCATCAACTCGTGGACGACGTCACGAGGCAGCTCAGGGGCGAGGTCGGCCAGTTCGTCGGCGTCCATCTCCTTGGCCGCGGCGAGGATCTCGTGATCGTCCATGTCGGCGATCAGGGTCTCGCGGACCGAGTCGGATACTTCGAGGAGGATGTCGCCGTCGCGCTCGGCCTTGACCAACTGCCAGACGGTCAGGCGGTCCTCAAGGGGCAGCGCTTCGAGAATATGGGCGACGTCGGCGGAGTGCAGGTCATCGAGCTTGCGTTGCAGCTCGACCAGGTTCTGCCGGTGAACCAGGTTTTCGACGCGATCGTTATGCGCGCCTTCCTGGCGATGGGTCAGGTCTTCGACCACGCGCTGGCGGTGCAGCAGCTCGACCACCTGGGCCAGGCGGTCCTGCAGGCTTTCCTGCGTTTTTTTTGCTTCGATTTCAGTCATAGGCGAACTCCACTCCCAGCAGCGGAGCACGCCGGGAGGATCAATCAGTCACATCGTGATTGGCAAAAGAGGCTTTTAAGTAACTACTGGGTAAGTCCATGGTGGTATTCCACAAGCCCCGGCGGGGCTGACGGGCGCAATCATACACCGCTTGAGCTGGCAGGGGCTGAAAATATCGGTGAAAACAATCGTTTGCGAACGTTACGCATGCAAACTCCCGAGTCCATCAATGCGACGGCCAGCGCTCGATAAAGAGCACATGCACTACAGAAAAATTAGCACGCGCCATTGAGGCATGAATGACAATTTATTTATCGGGATCAACAAATCGCGGAAAACAAAAAGCCCGCCATGAAGGCGGGCTGTTTGCTTGTATGGTGCACTCGACAGGATTCGAACCTGTGACCGCTCGGTTCGTAGCCGAGTACTCTATCCAGCTGAGCTACGAGTGCAGGGTTGGTATTTGATGAACCAGATTACCGCTGGCTGAAGCAGAAGCAAACTTCAGTGAAACTTGCTTCTTATATGGTGCACTCGACAGGATTCGAACCTGTGACCGCTCGGTTCGTAGCCGAGTACTCTATCCAGCTGAGCCACGAGTGCAGGGTTGGCATTTGATGGACCAGATAACCGCTGGTTGAAGCAGAAGCAAATTTCAGTGAAACTTGCTTCCTATATGGTGCACTCGACAGGATTCGAACCTGTGACCGCTCGGTTCGTAGCCGAGTACTCTATCCAGCTGAGCTACGAGTGCATTTGAAGCCGCGCATTATAGTTCGCTAAATCGTTTTGGCAACCACTTTTTCGTTTAATTTCAACTACTTAGTGATTCATGCCAGATTACAGCGCCCTACATGAATAATGGCGGAGAAGGGGGGATTCGAACCCCCGATACCCTTGTGAGGTATACTCCCTTAGCAGGGGAGCGCCTTCGGCCACTCGGCCACCTCTCCGCAACACGGGGCGTATAATAACCAGACCCTTCCCCGTTTGCAAACTCTTTTTTGAAAAAAAAACGAGAAAAATTAAAGGGTTGGTTCTTCGTCCTTCTCCTTCTTGATCCGAAGGTAGATTTCCTCACGGTGCACGGCCACTTCCTTGGGGGCGTTCACACCGATTCGCACCTGGTTTCCTTTGACGCCGAGCACGGTCACGGTGATTTCGCCATCGCCAATGATCAGGCTTTCGGCACACCGACGAGTCAGAATCAGCATACGTTTTTCCTCACGGGATTCAGTTCAGGGATAACAGTCTGTAAGTAAGAAAGGCTTCGACCTGCAACCAGGACGGCTGTAGGACTACACCTGAGTATTGACCAGCATGACCGAGATGGCGGGCGCCACAGCGGTCGAAAAAAGAGGGGCGCGGCCAGGCCGCGCCCCTCGGGGACAACGCTTATTCGCCCTGACGGGCAGGAGCGTCCAGCTCGAAGGCGGTATGCAGAGCGCGTACGGCCAGTTCCAGGTACTTCTCTTCGATGACCACCGAGACCTTGATCTCGGAAGTGGAGATCATCTGGATGTTGATGCTCTCCTTGGCCAGGGCTTCGAACATGCGGCTGGCAACGCCCGCGTGGGAGCGCATGCCGACGCCGACGATCGAGACCTTGGCGATCTTGGTGTCGCCGATCACTTCACGGGCGCCGATCTCGGCAGCCGTGGTCTTCAGCACGCCCATCGCCTTCTCGTAGTCGTTGCGGTGCACGGTGAAGGTGAAGTCGGTGGTGTTATCGTGCGAGACGTTCTGCACGATCATGTCGACTTCGATGTTCGCGGCGCTGATCGGGCCGAGGATCTTGAAAGCCACGCCCGGGGTGTCCGGTACGCCACGGATGGTCAGCTTGGCTTCATCGCGGTTGAAGGCGATGCCGGAAATGATCGGCTGTTCCATGGATTCCTCTTCATCAATGGTAATGAGGGTACCCGGACCCTCCTGGAAGCTGTGCAGCACGCGCAGCGGAACGTTGTACTTGCCGGCGAACTCGACGGCACGGATCTGCAGCACCTTGGAACCGAGGCTGGCCATTTCCAGCATCTCTTCGAAGGTGATCTTGTCCAGGCGCTGGGCCTGGGACACCACGCGCGGGTCGGTGGTATAGACGCCGTCCACATCGGTGTAGATCTGGCATTCGTCAGCCTTCAGGGCTGCTGCCAGGGCCACGCCGGTGGTGTCGGAGCCACCGCGACCGAGGGTGGTGATGTTGCCCTGCTCGTCGACCCCCTGGAAACCCGCGACCACGACCACGCGACCGGCCTTGAGGTCGCCGCGGATCTTCTGGTCGTCGATCTGCAGGATGCGCGCCTTGTTGTGCGCGCTATCGGTGAGGATCCGCACCTGGTTGCCGGTGTAGGAAACCGCCGGAATGCCCCGCTTCATCAGCGCCATGGCAAGCAAGGCGATGGTCACCTGCTCACCGGTGGACACGATCACGTCCAGTTCACGCGGAACCGGCTGATCGCTGATCTGCTTGGCAAGGTCGATCAGGCGGTTGGTTTCGCCGCTCATCGCCGACAGCACAACCACCAGGTCATCGCCAGCTTCGCGGAACTTCTTGACCTTCTCGGCAACCTGCTCGATTCGCTCGATTGTGCCGACCGAGGTACCGCCAAATTTCTGTACGATCAACGCCATTTCAAAGCCGCCTCAGCCCGTGAAGGGCACCCAATAAACAAAACACAACGCCGACGGCCCGCCACTAGACGACGGGCCGTCGGCGCCTCAGACACCCTGCTCTACGAATGGCACGGTCAAGGCCAGTGCAGCGTCCAGCGCCGCGGCGTCCACGCCACCGCCTTGCGCCATGTCCGGACGTCCACCGCCCTTGCCACCCACCGCCGCAGCGGCTTGTTTCATCAGATCCCCGGCTTTGAGTTGGCCGGTGAGGTCCTTGGTCACGCCTGCAACCAGTACGACCTTCTCTTCGTGGACACTGCCGAGCAGGATCACTGCGCGGCCGAGCTTGTTCTTCAGTTGATCGACCAGGGCCAGCAGAGCCTTGCCATCCTGGCCGTCCAGGCGCGCGGCCAGGACCTTGACGCCCTTGACGTCCACGGCGCTATTGGCCAGGTCGTCACCAGCGGCACTGGCGGCCTTGGCCTGCAACTGCTCCAGTTGCTTTTCCAGCTGACGGTTACGCTCCAGCACTGCCGACAGCTTGTCGATAAGGTTGTCGCGGCTGCCCTTGACCAGTTGCGCGGCTTCCTTCAATTGCTCTTCCGCACCATTCAGGTAGGCCAGTGCAGCGGCGCCGGTCACTGCTTCGATACGCCGCACGCCGGAGGCCACGCCACCTTCGCTGACGATCTTGAATACCGCGATGTCGCCGGTGCGCTTGGCATGGATGCCACCGCACAGCTCGACCGAGAAGTCGCCGCCCATGCTCAGCACCCGCACGCTGTCGCCGTACTTCTCGCCGAACAGCGCCATGGCGCCCTTCTGCTTGGCGGTTTCGATATCGGTTTCTTCGGTCTCGACCGCGGTATTGCGGCGCACTTCGCGGTTGACGATCTCTTCCAGAGCCTTGATCTGCTCTGGCTTGACCGCTTCCGGGTGGCTGAAGTCGAAACGCAGGCGCTGGCTGTTCACCAAGGAGCCTTTCTGTTGTACATGCTCGCCCAGGACCTCACGCAGCGCAGCGTGCAGCAGGTGGGTAGCGGAGTGGTTCAGCGATGTGGCGTGCTGCACGTCGGCGTCGACCTTCGCTTCGACCTGAGCACCAACGCTCAGGCTGCCGCTGGCGATCACACCATGGTGCAGGAAGGCACCGCCGGTCTTGGTGGTGTCGCGCACGTCGAAGCGCACGGCGCCGGCCTGCAGGTAGCCGGTGTCGCCGATCTGACCACCGGATTCGGCATAGAACGGCGTGCGATCGAGGATGACCACACCCTCTTCGCCTTCACCCAGTTGCTCGACGGACTGGCCGTCCTTGTACAGGGCGACGACCTTGGCGTTGCCTTCGGTGGCGCTGTAGCCGAGGAACTCGGTGTCCACGTCGACCTTGACCAGGCTGTTGTAGTCCAGGCCGAAGGCGCTGGCGGAACGGGCGCGCTCGCGCTGCGCTTCCATTTCACGCTCGAAGCCGGCCTCGTCGATGCTCAACTCGCGTTCACGGGCGATGTCGGCGGTCAGGTCCATCGGGAAGCCGTAGGTGTCGTACAGCTTGAACACCACTTCGCCCGGAATGACGTTACCCTGCAGGTCGGCCAGGTCCTGTTCAAGGATCTTCAGGCCTTGCTCCAGAGTCTTGGCGAACTGCTCTTCCTCGGTCTTCAGCACGCGCTCGATATGCGCCTGCTGGGATTTCAGTTCAGGGAAGGCTTCGCCCATCTCGGCCACCAGCGCGGCGACGATCTGGTAGAAGAAGCTGCCCTTGGCACCGAGCTTGTTGCCGTGGCGGCAGGCGCGCCGAACGATGCGGCGCAACACGTAGCCGCGGCCTTCGTTGGACGGCACCACGCCGTCGGCGATCAGGAAGCCGCAGGAACGGATATGGTCGGCCACCACTTTCAGCGAAGGCTGGCCTTCGTCGGTGCAGCCGATGGCCTTGGCCGAGGCGGCCAGCAGGCTCTGGAACAGGTCGATCTCATAGTTGGAGTGCACGTGCTGCAGCACGGCACTGATGCGCTCCAGGCCCATGCCGGTATCCACCGACGGCGCTGGCAGCGGATGCAGGACGCCATCCGCGGTGCGGTTGAACTGCATGAAGACGTTGTTCCAGATCTCGATGTAGCGGTCGCCGTCTTCTTCCGGCGAGCCTGGAGGGCCGCCCCAGATGTCGGCGCCGTGGTCGTAGAAGATCTCGGTGCACGGACCGCACGGGCCGGTATCGCCCATGGTCCAGAAGTTGTCGGACGCGTACGGAGCACCCTTGTTGTCGCCGATGCGGACCATGCGCTCGGCAGGTACGCCGACTTCCTTGGTCCAGATGTCATAGGCTTCGTCGTCGCTGGCGTAGACGGTGACCCAGAGCTTTTCCTTCGGCAGGTTCAGCCATTTGTCGGAGGTCAGGAAGGTCCAGGCGAAGGTGATGGCGTCACGCTTGAAGTAGTCGCCGAAGCTGAAGTTGCCCAGCATCTCGAAGAAGGTATGGTGGCGCGCGGTGTAGCCGACGTTTTCCAGGTCGTTGTGCTTGCCGCCGGCGCGTACGCATTTCTGGCTGCTCACGGCGCGGGTGTAGGCGCGCTTTTCCTGGCCGAGGAAGCAGTCCTTGAACTGGTTCATGCCGGCGTTGGTGAACAGCAGGGTCGGGTCGTTGCCCGGGATCAGGGAGCTGGAGGCGACTCGGGTGTGTCCCTGCTCTTCGAAGAATCGAAGGAAGGCTTCACGGATTTCTGCGCTTTTCATAGGTTCTTCCACGGAAACGGCGGCCTGAGGCAAATGTGCGCGTCAAATGACGAAAACGACGGCAAAGGGCCGCATTATAGCTAGCCTGAGGGCCAGGTGTAGTGGGTTTTATACGCTGTTGCCCCCCATTCAGGATGAAATGCCTGTTAATCGGGGCGATTTAGTTAGCAGGCTATACGTTCCGTCGAAATCTATGTTACAAATTGACCCGCCATCACCCATGATGGCAACGTTCTCAGGGCGGGGTGCAATTCCCCACCGGCGGTAATTGCGCGCAACGCGCATAGCCCGCGAGCGCTTGCAGGCAAGGCCTGTGAGGTCAGCAGACCCGGTGTGATTCCGGGGCCGACGGTCACAGTCCGGATAAAGAGAGAACGGGATAGGCACCGTTGTGTCCGTTCGTCCGCAAATTTCGTTTCAGAAGCGTCGCGGCGACCATCCCCTTCGATCCAGCTGCCCTGTTTCTCATACAAACAGGAGTCCGTTTCAATGCAAGCAACCCCAATCGGCCACAGCAACGAGCGTATCGCTTTCGTACAAGCCTGCTGGCACAAGGATATTGTCGATCAGAGCAAGAAAGGCTTCGTCGAGCAGATGGCCAAGCACGGCTATCAGGCCAGCGATATCGATTTCTACGAGGTTGGCGGGGCCTTCGAGATCCCCCTGCACGCCAAGCTTCTGGCCCGCAGCGGCCGTTACGGCGCCATCGTCGCAGCCGGACTGGTGGTGGATGGCGGCCTGTACCGCCATGATTTCGTCGCCCACGCGGTGATCGACGGGCTGATGCAGGTTCAACTGGAAACCGAAGTGCCGGTGTTCTCGGTTGTGCTGACCCCGCATCACTTCCATGCCGGTGACGAGCACCAGAAGTTCTTCTTCGAGCATTTCGTGCTGAAGGGGCAGGAGGCGGCGAATACCTGTGCGGATACGCTGCTGAAGCTGCGGGCGTTGCGCAGGAATGAAGTGCCGCAGAAGGTGGCGGTATAAAAGAAGAAGGCCGCGGTTGATACCGCGGCCTTTTCTTTTGCCTGTTCCGGCCTCATCGCGGGCAACGCCCGCTCCCACAGGGTTCGGCGGTGTTGCCTGCGATGAGGCCAGTATTACTGGCCCAGTCCTTCGGCCGATGCAGGGACGATCAGGATCCCCGCTCGCAACCCGTTCTTCACCTTGGGATTTGGGAAGATGATCCGCGCCCCCTCCTCCTCCACGATCCAGCGCGTCTGCGCCAGGTCTTCCGCCAGCAGGTAGCCACGGGACAACTCCGAGAAGTTCTCGATATCCGCCGGCAGGTGCAGGTGGAAGCTGTCGCTGTGCTTGATGATCTCGCGGGCAACGCTGAACAGTTGCAAGCCATCGAGCGCGTCGGTCTCTTCCGGCTCGGTGCCTTCGATGATCTGGATCAGGCGGTTTTCCAGCCGGTCGAGATTGACCTGCTGGTTCTGCCCGAACGGCCGCGCCTTGCCCAGTTCCAGGGTGAAGGACTCGGCATCGAGCTTTTCGTAGGTGTAGGCAGTGAAGGTGATCGAGGTCTTGCTCTGCAGCAGCACCGCTTCCATGCCAGCGGCACGCAGGCGGGCGAGTTCGCGGCGGGAGTGCTGGCGCCCCTCTTTATAAGGATAAAGCGCGAACTGCTCGATCTTCGACCCGCGAATCGCCGTGTGCAGGTCGTAGTGCAACCGGGTGCGCCCCGGAATGCTGAAGAAGGTCGCCGCCAGGTGCTCCAGGTCGCCGGCGCGCATGGCTTCCGATCCGCTGGTCAACTCATGACGGCCATTGAACAGGCGATTGACGTCCTGCTCCAGGTAGCGCTCGCCGCGGCGGATCGCCTCGGGGTTGCCGAACAGGAAGAGGATCCGCGCCCGTGGCTGCACCTGACCGCTGGCGATACGCCCCAGCAGGTCGTCGAGCAGCTCGATCGGCGCGGTCTCGTTGCCGTGGATGCCGGCGGACAGGAGGATATCCAGCCCGCTGTCCCGCGACTCCGGCGGACGAACTTCCAGCGCCCCCTCGGCCAACCAGCGCAAACGCACGCCTTGAACTGTCGTCTGGGTCTTCTCGGCCGGTTCTCGACCGGCCAGGGTCAGTTCAAGCAGTTTGCCGAGGGCGAGCATGGTGTCGTTCCTTAGTGATGATGTCCGCAATCGGGACCGTGGACGTGATCGTCATCGTCGCCGGCATCCGCCGGCTCCATTTCCAGTTGCAGGCTGACCAGGTTGGTGGCCAGCGGGCGCAGCAGCAGGTTGGCGTACTCGGTGTCGCCTTCTTCGACGTCGACACCGATCAGCAGCTGGCCGCGGCCGTCCTGCTGGATCCACACTTCCTTGCCCTGCCAGATCACCGCAAAGCGGCTGCTGGATACTTCACGCTGGTTACCATCTTCGTCTTCAAGGATCAGTTGCAGGGCGTCGGACATGTTCGGGTGCTCTTTCAGGGGTTGAGTTGGAACGGATAGACCGAGCCCAGCTTGAGGATCCGGGTCAGTTCATCCAGCGCCGTGCGACACTCCACCAGCAGTTGC
The DNA here is from genome assembly GCF_059379395.1 of Pseudomonas sp. Con_6. Lineage (NCBI taxonomy): Bacteria > Pseudomonadati > Pseudomonadota > Gammaproteobacteria > Pseudomonadales > Pseudomonadaceae > Pseudomonas > Pseudomonas sp. Con_6. The sequence goes on from NZ_CM182011.1 coordinate 5,211,873, forward strand.
GGATCGGCCAGGTCGCTTTCGACCAGGTGGTCACGGTAGTGCCGGTCGACCCACTGGGTCAGGGTGTCGTACAGCGGGGCGGTCATGATAACGCCTGGATTCACCGCCGCCAGTTCCGTTTCATTCAGCGCCACGCGCAGACGCAGGCAAGCCGGACCACCGCCGTTCTGCATGCTCTGCTTGAGGTCGAACACACGCACTTCGGAAATCGCGCCCTGCTGGCTGGTCAGGCTGTTCAGGTAGGCCCAGACCCTCTCGTTGTTGCGGCATTCTTCCGGGACGATCAGCAGCATCGAACCGTCGTCGCGGGACAGCAGCTGGCTGTTGAACAGGTAGGAACGCACCGCATCCTCCACCGAGACCTGGGCCCGCGGCACGCAGATCGCCTTGAAGTTGCCGCCACGCCTGGCCAGCTTGTCCTTCAGTTCGGCCAGGACCCGCTCGGTCTCCAGGAAGGCGTCCTCGTGGTAGAACAGCACCTCGCCGTTGCCGACCGCGATCACGTCGTTGTGGAACACGCCCTGGTCGATCACATCCGGATTCTGCTGAGCATAGACCACGCCGTCATCCGTCAAGCCGTGCAGCCGGGCCACGGCCTGCGAGGCTTCCAGGGTCTGCCGCGCCGGGTACTTGGCCGGCGCCAGGTAGCGGGTGTCGAAGGCACTGCGGCCGAACACGAAGAACTCCACGCCCGGCTCGCCGTAGGCGCGGCAGAAACGCGTGTGGTTGGCCGCGCCTTCGTCACCGAACTGGGCCACCGCCGGCAGCGCGGCGTGGTGGGCGAAGTGCTGCTGGTCGGCGAACATCGCCCCCAGCACGCGGCTGGTGGTCGGGTGCTCGATGCTGCGGTGGTACTTGCAGTTGAGGTTGGCAGCGGTGAAATGCACGCGGCCGTCGGCAGTATCGGCGCTCGGGCTGACGGTGGCGGCGTTGGCCACCCACATGCTCGATGCCGAGCAACTGGCGACCAGCAGCGGCATGGCTTCCTTCGCCGCGCGCTGGATCACTTCGGCATCGCTGCCGCCGAAGCCGAGGCGGCGCAGCGCCGCCACGTCCGGGCGCTCCTGCGGCGCCAGCACGCCTTGCTTGAAGCCCATGTCGGCCAGGGCCTTCATCTTGGCCAGTCCCTGACGCGCCGCTTCCCGCGGGTTGGAACCCTGCTGGCTGTTGCTCTGCGAGGCGACGTTGCCGTAGGACAGGCCGCCGTAGTTGTGCGTCGGTCCGACCAGACCATCAAAATTCACTTCAAACGATTTCATCGGCTAAGGCTCCGTGAACCTGTTGTTATAGGGCGACGCCGGGCGTCAGCGTGGCAGGCAGGACAAGGCTCGCGGTTTCCAGCGAGGCCACCGGGTAGGCGCAGTAGTCCGCCGCGTAATAGGCACTGGCGCGGTGGTTGCCGCTGGCGCCGACGCCACCGAACGGCGCGCTGCTGGCGGCGCCGGTCAGTTGCTTGTTCCAGTTGACGATGCCGGCACGACTTTCCAGCCAGAACTGCTGGTAGCGCGCATGGGAGTCGGACAACAGGCCGGCAGCGAGGCCGTACTGGGTGTCGTTGGCTTCGGCGATGGCTGCCGGGAAGTCGGCGTAGCGGATCACCTGCAGCAGCGGGCCGAAGAATTCTTCATCCGGACGCCCGCTCACGGCGGTGACGTCGATGATGCCCGGGGTCAGCAGCGCGGCAGTGGCCTGCGGCTGGGTCATTTCCAGCAGCACGGTGGCGCCGTTGGCCAGCAGTTGGGCCTGGGCATCCATCAGGGCCTTGGCCGCAGCCAGGGAGACCACCGAGCCCATGAACGGCGCTGGCTGTTGATCGAAGGCACCCACTGAAATGTTCTTGCTGACCTCCACCAGGCGCGCCAGCAGCGAGTCGCCCCAGGCGCCTTGCGGTACCAGCAGGCGGCGCGCGCAGGTGCAGCGCTGGCCGGCGGAGATGAACGCGGACTGGATGATGGTGTAGACCGCGGCGTCGAGATCCTTGACCTCGTCCACCACCAGCGGGTTGTTGCCGCCCATCTCCAGGGCCAGGATCTTGTCCGGGCGTCCGGCGAACTGTTGATGCAGATGATTGCCGGTGCGGCTGGAGCCGGTGAAGAACAGCCCGTCGATACCCGGATTGGCGGCCAGGGCCACGCCGGTTTCCCGCGCACCCTGCACCAGGTTGAGCACGCCTGTCGGCAGGCCGGCGTCGATCCAGCACTTGACGGTCAGCTCGGCGACCTTCGGCGTCAGTTCGCTGGGCTTGAACACCACCGCGTTACCGGCCAGCAGCGCCGGGACGATATGACCGTTGGGCAGGTGACCGGGGAAGTTGTACGGGCCGAACACCGCCACCACGCCGTGGGGCTTGTGGCGCAGCACGGCGGTGGCATCAGCCAGCGGGCCGCTCTTCTCGCCGGTCCGCTCGCGGTAGCTCTGCACCGAGATGGCGACCTTGTTGACCATGCTGGTCACTTCGGTGGCGGCTTCCCACAGCGGCTTGCCGGTTTCTTCACCGATGCAGTGGGCCAGTGCTTCGGCATTGGCCTTCAACTGCGCGGCGAAGGCTTCCAGCACGGCGATGCGCATGTCCAGCGACTGCCGCGCCCAGCCCGGGAAGGCCTGGCGTGCGGCGGCAACCGCCTGCTCGACCTGCGCCGCCGTGGCGCCCTGCCCTTCCCAGATCACCGCCTGGGTCACCGGGTTGAGGGATTGCAGGGTTTCGCCCTGGCCGGCCAGCCATTGGCCTGCGATGAAGTGAGTGGTCATTGTTTGGCCTCCCGGGCAGCGGACAGCGGAACGGCGCGCACCTGGTCGCCGGCGCTCAGGCGCAGGCGCTTGGCGGTCGCGGGATCGACCACCAGGGTGCCGGCCGCCAGGCGCGCGGGCGCTGCGGCGATGCGGCAGTCTTCGCGCTTGCGGTTGTGAATGATGTAGGCCGGGGCGTCGTCGCCCGGCGTGCCGACGGCCAGGACCAGGTTCTGGCTGTCCTGCACCGCGCGGATCTTGCGGGTTTCGCATTCGATGGCCGGGCCGGCATCGAAGATGTCGACGTAGCCCTGGTAGCTGAAGCCTTCGCTCTTGAGCATCGCCAGCGCCGGCTCGGTGTCGGTGTGGACACGGCCGATGACATCGCGCGCGGCTTGCGAGAGGAAACAGGTGTACAGCGGGAACTTCGGCATCAGCTCGGCGATGAAGGCCTTGTTGCCGACGCCGGTGAGGTAGTCGGCCTGGCTGAACTCCATCTTGAAGAAGTGCCGGCCCAGGCTTTCCCAGAACGGCGAGCGGCCCTGCTCGTCGGACATGCCGCGCATCTCGGCGATGATCTTGTTGCCGAACAGCTCGGGGAACTCGGCGATGAACAGCATCCGCGCCTTGGACAGCAGGCGGCCGTTGAGGCCGGTGCGGCTGTCGGCCCGCAGGAACAGCGAGCACAGCTCGGAGTTGCCGGTCAGGTCGTTGGCCAGGAACAGGGTCGGGATTTCCCGGTAGATGTTCAGTTCCTGGGAGGCGCTGACGGTCAGCCCGACCCGGTAGTTGTACCAGGGCTCGCGCAGGCCGACGGCGCCGGCGATGGCGGAAATGCCGACGACCACGCCGTCGTCGTTCTCCAGCACGAACAGGTAGTCCGCGTCGCCGCGCTCGGCCTCGCCGCGGAAGGTCTTCTCGGCCCAGCCGACCCGATGGGCCAGGCGGTCCTCGTTGGCCGGCAAGGTGGTCAGGCCGGTGCCGGTGCTGCGCGCCAGCTCGATCAGCGCCGGAAGGTCGCTGTTGCGTACGGGACGAACGATCATGCTATCTCCTCGGGCGGATGCCTGGGGGCATCCGCGAAACTCGGCCGGTATCTCTCAGGTATCAAACCGCGACCAGGCGCACGCTGGCGCCCTCGCCCACACCCAGGGCCTCGACGGCCTCCGGGCTGAGGTACACGGGCTTGCCCGGAACCCAGTCCAGTTCCAGCAATACCGCGCGGTAATCCTGCAACTGGCCGTTGGTCACCAGGTACTGGCGGCCGCCCTTGGTCGGCTGCTCCTGCAGCTTGACCGGTACGACCCGGCTCTGGGCGATCGAGCGGATGCCGGAGACCCGCGCATGCAGGGTCGGGCCGCCGTCGAAAATGTCGATGTAGTGGTCGGTCTCGAAGCCTTCGCGCATGAGGATGTCGAAGGTGATCTGCGCCCGCGGATGCACCTGGCCCATGGCTTCCTGGGCCTCGTCCGGCAGCAGCGGCACGTAGATCGGGTAGTGCGGCATCAGCTCGGCGAGGAAGGTACGGCTCTTCAGGCCGCACAGGCGCTCGGCCTCGGCGTAGTTGAGATCGAAGAAGTTGCGGCCAATGGCATCCCAGAATGGCGAGTCGCCGTTTTCGTCGCTGTAGCCGACGATCTCGGTGACCACCGATTCGGCGAAGCGCTCCGGATGCGAGGCCATGAACAACAGGCGACCGCGGGAGTTCAGCTCTGCCCAGCCGGTGTTCACCAGTTCCGGCAGCACGTAGAAACTGGTCAGCAGGCTGTTGCCGGTGAGGTCGTGGCACTGCGACAGGACGTGGATCTTGTTGTGGATCTTCAGCTCGCGGGACGCATGCACGAAGGTCTCGTTGCGGAAGCTGTAGAACGGCTCGGAGTAGCCCGCCGAGGCGACGATGGCCGAACAGCCCACCAGCTTGCCGGTGTCCGAGTCTTCAAGGACGAAGAAGTAGCTTTCCTCGCCATTGAAACTGACTTCGGCAGCGAACGAGGTTTCCGACGCGGCGATCTTGTCGCCCAGGCGACCGGCATCGTCCGGCAGGGACGTGACACCAATGGGACTGTCCGCAGCCAGGCGCTGTACTTCATCCAGGTCAGCCATTTGCGCGGGTCGCATCACCAGCATGGTGTCACTCCTTTCGGGTATACGGGCCAACGGCATTCGTCGGCGCAAAAAAAGCGGCGTGTGCACGCTGGGCACAGGCCACATGAAATCGGTGCGCTGGCCGGTGGCCGGCCAGCGCGGGTGTCGCGGGGGCGAATCAGGCCTGGGTCAGCTTGGCGGCAGCGCGCTCGAAGCGGTCCAGACCTTCGTCGATGTCGGCGTCCTCGACTACCAGGCTCGGAGCGAAACGCACCACGTCCGGGCCAGCCTGGAGGACCATCAGGCCTTCCTGCTCGGCGGCGTTGAATACGTCCTTGGCCTTGCCTTTCCACTGCTCGGTCAGCACGCAGCCGATCAGCAGGCCCATGCCGCGGACCTGGGTGAACAGATCGTATTTCTTGCCGATCTGTTCCAGGCGTGCCTTGAAGCGCTCGTGCTTGGCCTTGACGCCGGCCAGCACTTCAGGGGTGTTGACGATGTCCAGCACTGCGTTGGCGACAGCACAGGCCAGCGGGTTGCCGCCATAGGTGGTGCCATGGGTGCCGACCGCCAGGTGCTTGGCCAGGTCGTTGGTGGTGAGGATCGCGCCGATCGGGAAACCGCCGCCCAGGCTCTTGGCGCTGGAGAGGATGTCCGGAATCACGCCGTAGTGCTGGTAGGCATAAAGATGGCCGGTACGACCGACGCCGGTCTGCACTTCGTCGAAGATCAGCAGCGCATTGTGCTGGTCACACAGGGCGCGGGCGCCTTCCAGATAGGCCTGATCGGCCGGGACCACGCCGCTCTCGCCCTGGATCGGCTCGATGACCACGGCGCATGTCTTGTCGGAGATCTGGGCTTTCAGCGCTTCCAGGTCGTTGTACGGCACGTGGCTGATGCCGGTGATCTTAGGACCGAAGCCGTCGGAGTACTTCGGCTGGCCGCCGACGCTCACGGTGAACAGGGTACGACCGTGGAAGCTGTTGACGGTGGCGATGATCTCGTTTTTTTCAGGGCCGAAGCGGTCGTGGGCGACGCGACGGGCCAGCTTGAACGCGGCCTCGTTGGCCTCGGCGCCGGAGTTGCAGAAGAACGCGCGGTCGGCGAAGGTCGCGTCGACCAGCTTGCGAGCCAGTTGCAGGGCCGGCTCGTTGGTGAAGACGTTGGACACATGCCACAGCTTGTTGGCCTGTTCGGTCAGCGCGCTGACCAGTGCCGGGTGGGCATGCCCCAGGACGTTAACGGCGATACCGCCGGCGAAATCGATCAGCTCGCGGCCCGACTGGTCCCAGACTCGGGAACCGGCGCCGCGCACGGGAATGAAGGCGGCTGGCGCATAGTTGGGAACCATTACCTGGTCGAAATCGGCGCGTTGCACCGGAGCTTGCTCAACGGACATCGGAGTCTCCTGAAGAGGAACGCCTGCCTGGAACTGGCGAGCGATGGGGGGATTGTAAGGAGAGATGAACACTCGGCCTTGCCGCCAAGCGACAACTTCTTATAGCGCCAAACCCTGTTTTTCCAAGGCTTTCGGCAATGCGACAAATTGGGTCCAAATAGTGTCGCAAAGGCGCAGTTTAAACGGAGGGAGGGGTTGGCGGGGAGTGGCGCCGAGGCGGGAAAGGCAGGAAATTCAAGGTGTTTGATGATTGGTGGGGTGGCAGATGGTTTTTCTGTGGCTTTGAGGGCCTCATCGCTGGCAAGCCAGCGATGAGGCCCTGAAGATCAGCCGCGCTCGGCGGGGACGGAGGAGAGCTCGAACGGCGAACTGCTGCGCCGCTGGTTGCGGTCTTCCCGCGGCGTCGCGCCGAAGAAATTGCGGTAGGCACTGGAGAAATGCGGACCGGAAGAGAAGCCGCAGGACAACCCGATCTGGATGATCGACTTGCTGGTCTGCATCAGCATCTGCCGCGCCTTGTTCAAGCGCAGTTCCAGGTAATACTGGCTCGGCACCCTGTTCAGGTACTGCTTGAAGATCCGCTCCAGTTGCCGACGTGACACGCACACATGCTGGGCGATCTCGTCGGTGGTCAGCGGCTCCTCGATATTGGCTTCCATCAGCAGCACCGCCTGGGTCAGCTTCGGATGGCTGGAACCCAGGCGATTCTGCAGCGGAATGCGCTGGCGCTCGCCACCCTCGCGGATGCGCTCGACCACCAGCTCCTCGGACACCGCACCGGCCAGCTCTGCACCATGATCCCGCGCCAGCACCGCCAGCAGCAGGTCGACCACCGACATGCCGCCACAGGCGGTCAGGCGATCACGGTCCCAGTCGAACAGATGGCTGGTAGCGATCACCTTGGGGAAACGCTCGGCGAAGTCGTCCTGCCAGCGCCAGTGCACCGCCGCGCGGTAACCGTCCAGCAAACCGAGCTGCGCCAGCGGATAGACGCCTGCCGACAACCCACCGACCACGCAACCGGAACGTACCAACTGCTTGAGCGCCGCGCCCAGTGCCGCGCCCACCGCCGGCGGCGGCTCGTCGGCCAGCAGGAACAGTTTCTGGCAATTTTCCAGGCGCCCGGTCCACGGCTCGCCCGGCAGGCGCCAGTCACCTTCTACAGGTGCTTCGGCCTGGAGAAACGCCAGCTCGTAGGCCACTTCCGGGTGCACCTTCTGCGCCACTCGCAACACCTCCTCCGCCAGCGCCAGGGTCAGGGCCTTGGTGCTGGGCCAGATGAGAAAACCGATTCGCTGGGTGGTCATGAGGTGAGGTCCGGAACCTGAAGTGAGTCTGGTGTCCGCAAGGATAGGCGGACTGGAGCAAGTGTGGTGCATGCTGCGCGGGTGACGCAGCATGACCTATTTTGGTGCAAAGCGGCAGTGGCGAGGACGCAACGACTTATTTCAAGCTGCCGGAGAGGAACTGCTGCAGGCGCTCCGATTGCGGATTGACCAGCACTTCCCGCGGGTTGCCGGTCTCTTCCACCAGACCCTTGTGCAGGAACACCAACTGGTTGGACACCTCGCGGGCGAAGCCCATTTCGTGGGTCACCACCACCATGGTGCGGCCTTCCTGGGCCAGCGACTGCATGACCTTGAGCACGTCGCCCACCAGTTCCGGGTCGAGGGCCGAGGTAGGCTCGTCGAACAGCATCACTTCCGGCTCCATGGCCAGCGCCCGGGCGATCGCCACGCGCTGCTGCTCGCCGCCGGACATGTGCCCCGGGTAGGCATCCTTGCGGTGCGCGACGCCGACCTTGGCCAGGTAGTGCTCGGCCTTTTCCAGCGCTTCCTTCTTGCTCACGCCCAGCACATGCACCGGTGCTTCGATGATGTTTTCCAGGGCGGTCATGTGCGACCACAGGTTGAAGTGCTGGAACACCATCGACAGCCGCGAACGCATGCGCTGCAACTGCTTGGGATCGGCAGCCTTGAGCGCGCCATCCTTGTTCGGCACCAGCTTGAGTTCTTCGTTGTTCAGCAGGATCTTGCCGGCGTGCGGCTGCTCCAGCAGGTTGATGCAGCGCAGGAAGGTACTCTTGCCCGAGCCGCTGGAGCCGATGATGCTGATCACGTCACCGGCCTTGGCGGCCAGGGACACGCCCTTGAGCACTTCATGGCTGCCGTAGCGTTTGTGCAGGTCCTGGATTTCGAGTTTGTACATGCTGTCGGTTCTCACGATGCGTTCGGTCGCGGGCACGGGCCCAGGGCGAAAAGAGTCGGCCGCGGGCACAAGCCCAGGGCAAAACAATAGGCCGCGGGGCATCAGCCCTTGCGCGGCGCCAGGTAGCCGAGCCAGCGGCGTTCGGCGAGCTTGAACAGGCGGACCAGGATGAAGGTCATGCACAGGTAGAACACGCCGGCGGTGATGTAGGCCTCGAACGGCAGGTAGTACTGGGCATTGACGGTCCGTGCGGCACCGGTGATGTCGATCAGGGTGACGATGGAGGCCAGGCTGGTGGTCTGCAACATCATGATCACTTCGTTGCTGTACTGGGGCAGCGCGCGGCGCAGGGCCGACGGCAGGAGGATGCGGCGGTACATCTTGTAGCGCGACATGCCCACCGCCTTGGCCGCCTCGATCTCGCCATGGGGCGTGGCCTTGAGGCTGCCAGCGATGATTTCCGCAGTATAAGCGCTGGTGTTGATGGCAAAGGCCAGGCAGGCGCAGAAGGTCGCGCTGGACAGCCAGGGCCAGAGGAAGCTCTCGCGCACCACGGCGAACTGGGCCAGGCCGTAGTAGATCAGGAACAGCTGGACCAGCATCGGCGTGCCGCGGATCACGTAGGTGTAGAGCCAGGCGATACCGTTCACCAGCGGCTGCTTCGAGACCCGCATCAGACCCAGCGGAATCGCGGTCAGCAGGCCGAAGAACAGCGAGATCGCCAGCAGCTTGAGCGTGGTCAGCAGGCCGCCCCAGTACAGCGGCAGCGCCTCCCAGATGACGTTGTAGTCGAAGATCATAGTTCCGCCGCCTTAACGCCTACCGAGTAGCGTTTTTCCAGGTAACGCAGGGCCAGCAGCGAGACGCTGGTGATCACCAGGTACATCGCGGCCACTGCCAGGAAGAAGGTAAAAGGTTCGCGGGTGGCGTCGGCCGCCTGCTTGGCCTTGAACATCATGTCCTGCAGGCCCACCACCGAGATCAGCGCGGTGGCCTTGGTCAGGACCAGCCAGTTGTTGGTGAAGCCGGGAATCGCCAGGCGGATCATCTGCGGCACCAGCACGCGGAAGAACACCTGCAAATTGCTCATGCCGTAGGCCATGCCGGCCTCGGCCTGGCCTTTCGGGATGGCCATGAAGGCGCCACGGAAGGTCTCCGAGAGATAGGCACCGAAGATGAAACCAAGGGTACCGATACCCGCAGCCAGCGGATTCAGGTCGATATAGTCGTCGTAGCCCAGCAGCGGGGCGACGCGGTTGAGGATGTCCTGGCCGCCATAGAAGATCAGCAGGATCAATACCAGATCGGGGATGCCGCGAATCACGGTCGCGTAGAGATCGCCCAGCCAGGCCAGCCAGCGCACCGGCGACAGGCGCAGGGCCACACCGATAAGGCCGAGCACGATGGCCAGGGCCATGGACGACAAGGCGAGCTGTAGCGTCAGCCACGCTCCATCGAGGATGACTGCCCCGTAGCCTTTCAACATGATGAGGTCCTCGACCTTAGGGATGAAAAAATGGTGCAAGCCTCAGCGCTTCTGCTGCTTGCACCATTGAACAGGTGACACGGACGCCGGTTAGTTGGTTTCCGGACCGTAGATATCGAAGTTGAAGTACTTGTCCTGGATTTCCTTGTACTTGCCGCTGGCGCGGATGCCGTCGATGGCAGCGTTGATGCGTTCCAGGTTTTCCTTGTCGCCCTTGCGCACGGCGATGCCGATGCCGTCGCCGAAGTACTTGGCGTCGGTGAATGCAGGGCCGGTGAAGGCGTAGCCTTTACCCGCGTCGGTCTTCAGGAAGCCATCTTCCAGCAGGGTGGCGTCGGCCACGGTGCCGTCGAGGCGACCGGCGGTGATGTCCAGGTAAATTTCGTTCTGGGTGCCGTAAGGAACGATGGTGGCGCCTTTCGGAGCCAGGACTTCCTTGGCGAAGCGGTCGTGGATCGAACCGCGCTGTACGCCGATCTTCTTGCCTTGCAGCTCGGCCAGGCTGTCGCTGACGGTGGTGCCGTCCTTCATGACCAGGCGGGCCGGGGTCAGGTAGTAGCGTTTGGTGAAGTCGACGGACTTCTTGCGGTCGTCGGTGATCGACATGGAGGACAGGATGGCGTCGATCTTGCGCACTTTCAGCGCCGGGATCAGGCCGTCGAACTCCTGCTCGACCCAGGTGCACTTGACTTTCATCTGTTCGCACAGGGCGTTGCCGATGTCGTAGTCGAAACCGACGATGCTGCCGTCCGGTGCTTTCGAAGCGAAGGGTGGGTAGGCGGCCTCGATACCGATTTTCAGCGGTTTCTCGTCAGCCACCGATACCAGGGAAAACACGGAGAGCGCCAGGGCGCCAAGCAGTGCGAGTTTCTTCATCTGGGAACTCCATTGGTAAGGGGCGATACCAGGCAGTTCGACTGCCTGCCATGCAAATGGGTACAACGCAGAGCCGCGCAGGGCCGGACCACCGGTCAGGTGCCACGAGCGAGTGATCGGCATTTTAACGACAGCTCGGAAGCCGATATTTCTTCAATGCGACAAGTAGTTACAGAAGCGCAGGAAGAGCGTCCGAGCGATATTGACAGGCATGGGGAAATATGCAAAAGCGAAAAACAAATAACCTATAACCAAAGCAATAACCGGGCCCATTATTGGCAAAGCCTTGTAATACGGCAAGCCCAGCCGTTCGAGTGTCGGAAAACCCGAACGATTGCGCACCAGGATGGAACACCCGCGTTTCCTTATGCCCCGTTTTCGTACGATCGCGGTGACAGAGCGGTTACCGATGAAAGTCGAAGTAACAAAAACCCAAGGCCCCGTAGGCAGATTGCCTACGGGGCCTTGGGTTTTGGGCTTACAGGGAGGACGCGCTCCCACAAGGGAACGCATCAAGCCTTAAAGCCTTCAAGCCACGTTCATGGTCTTGTGCGTCTCCACCAGATGCGCCACTACGCTCGGGTCAGCCAGCGTCGAGATGTCGCCCAGGGCGTCATACTCGGCCGTGGCGATCTTGCGCAGGATGCGGCGCATGATCTTGCCCGAACGGGTCTTCGGCAGGCCCGGCGCCCACTGGATGACATCCGGCGAAGCGATCGGGCCGATCTCGCGGCGAACCCAGTTCTTCAGCTCCAGACGCAGCGCCTCACTCGGCTCCTCGCCACCGTTGAGGGTGACGTAGACATAGATGCCCTGCCCCTTGATGTCGTGCGGCACACCAACCACAGCAGCCTCGGCGACTTTCGGGTGGGCGACCATGGCGCTCTCGATCTCGGCGGTGCCCATGCGGTGCCCGGAGACGTTGAGCACGTCATCCACGCGACCGGTGATCCAGTAGTAGCCGTCCTCGTCACGGCGGGCACCGTCACCGGTGAAGTACATGCCGCGGAAAGTCTTGAAGTAGGTGTCGACGAAGCGGTCGTGGTCGCCATACAGCGAACGCGCCTGACCCGGCCAGGAATCGAGGATCACCAGGTTGCCCTCGGCGGCGCCCTCGATCAGGTTGCCCAGGTTGTCCACCAGCGCTGGCACCACACCGAAGAACGGACGGGTCGCGGAACCCGGTTTCAGTGCGGTGGCACCTGGCAGCGGGCTGATCAGCACACCACCAGTCTCGGTCTGCCACCACGTGTCGACGATCGGGCAGCGCTCCTTGCCGACGGTCTGGTAGTACCAGTTCCAGGCTTCCGGGTTGATCGGCTCACCCACCGAACCCAGCAAGCGCAGGCTGGAGCCATCGGCACCGGCCACGGCGGCCTGACCTTCGGCCATCATGGCGCGGATTGCGGTCGGCGCAGTGTAGAGGATGTTGACCTTGTGCTTGTCGACGATCTTCGACACGCGGGTGATGTCCGGGTAGTTCGGCACGCCCTCGAACAGCAGGGTGGTGGCGCCGTTGGCCAGCGGGCCGTAGACGATGTAGCTGTGACCCGTGACCCAGCCGACGTCGGCGGTGCACCAGTAGACTTCGCCCGGACGGTAGTCGAACACGCGCTCATGGGTCATGGCGGCGTAGACCAGGTAGCCGGCGGTGGTGTGCAGAACGCCTTTCGGCTTGCCGGTGGAACCAGAGGTATAGAGGATGAACAGCGCTTCCTCGGCGCCCATTTCCTTCGGCGCGCAAACGCTGCCGGCCACTTTCATCAGGTCTTCGTACCAGATGTCGCGGTGCTGGTTCCACTTGATGTCGGCACCGGTGCGCTTGCACACGATGACCTTCTGGATGCTGTTGGTTTCCGGGTTGGTCAGAGCGTCGTCGACGTTGGCTTTCAGCGGAGTGCGGCGGCCGCCACGCAGGCCTTCGTCGGCAGTGATCACCACCTTGGACTTGCAGTCGATGATGCGGCCAGCCAGGGCTTCCGGCGAGAAGCCACCGAAGACCACCGAGTGAATCGCGCCGATACGGGCACAAGCCAGCATGGCCACCACGGCCTCAGGGATCATCGGCATGTAGATAGTCACCACATCGCCACGGTGCACGTCCTGGCCACGCAGGGCGTTGGCGAACTTGCAGACCTGCTCGTGCAACTCGCGGTAGGTGATGTTGCGGTGCTCGGAAGGATCGTCGCCTTCCCAGATGATTGCGACCTGGTCGCCACGCTCTTCCAGATGACGGTCAAGGCAGTTGTAGGACACGTTCAGGGTGCCATCGGCGAACCACTTGATGTCGACGTGGTGATCGTCGAAGGAGGTCTGCTTGACCTTGGTGAAAGGCTTGATCCACTCGAGGCGCTGAGCCTGCTCACGCCAGAAGCCGTCCGGGTTGATCACCGACTTCTGATACATGGCCTTGTAGGTGGCCTCATCGGTCAGGGTATTCGCCGCAACCTCGGGACGAACAGGGTACAGGGAAGCCGCACTCATCTTTGTTACCTCGGTGTAATAGTTGTTTTTGTATGACCTCGTTTTAACTGTACCAGAGCCGCCCGGGCCATTCGACGTTGGTAGTAACGCCACGGTCTTTTCGCCTCACCCCGCCAGAAAACCGCTCTAGCACGGGCGTCCCAGTATTAACCCGAGGGATCGGGGATTTTTTCGCGGCGATTGTTACGGATTCTGCCAACAGTGTTTATCAAAACATCGACTGTTTCAGCTTGATGGCACCCCCTAAAATTCACCTCGCCAGCAACGGCAACGAGATTAACTTCAGGTAACAGGCCCCCACGAAGGCGCGTTAATCCCGAGATAACTTTCAGGATTCACTTTGTTGCACCGTAGCGCCACAAGCGCTACGCCCCCTTTCTCTACCCTGGACAGGTAAATAGAAGATGAAAGCTTTACTGGTATTGGCACTCGCTAGTGTTTGCGCTTCGGCCATGGCCGACGATATTGCAAATACCAATGCCGAGCAGATCCCGGTCGAACAATACAGTTACTCGCAACACCTGGATATCGCCAAGGTCATTTCCATGAGCGAGATACCAAACGTGTGCGAAGTGGTTCCGGCGCGCATGACCTACGAGGATTCCAACGGTCAGAAGCACATCCTCGAATACCGCGTCATGGGTAATGGCTGTTCCAACGGCTAACTTCCCCTCCGTGGCTGCCGCGCCTCTTGATTGAAACAAGAGGCGCCACGCCCGAATAATATTCCCTTAATAAATCTGCACTTCCCCCCGAAAACCTCCAGCGCTATTCAACCGCTTTGCCAATTGCATAATCACGCAACTTGTTGGCAATCGTCGTATGGGAAACACCCAATCTTTTCCCCAACGCCCGACTGGTTGGAAACTCGCCTTGCAAAGATTCCAATACTGCCTTTTCAAAGCGTCCGACAATCTGAGCCAGATCGCCTTCCAGGGAAAACTCGCCCAGCGGCTGGCGCGCGCCGTAGTCCGGCAGACGGATATGTTCGGCCTTGACCACCCCGCCCTCGCACAAAGACACCGCCTGGAACAGCACGTTTTCCAGTTGCCGCACATTGCCCGGCCAATGGTATTGGCTCAGACGCTCCAGCGCCGCCGGCGCCAGGCGCGGTAGCGGGCAGCCTATCTGCCGACTGGCCTGGTCGAGGAAATGCTCCACCAGTGGCGGCAGGCCATCGAGGCATTCGCGTAGCGGCGGGATATGCAGCGACAGCACGTTGAGCCGGTGGTACAGGTCCTGGCGGAATTCGCCGCGGGCGCACAATTCGGAGAGGTCGACCTGGGTCGCGCAGATCACCCGCACGTCGAGATACACCTCTTCATCGCTACCAACCCGGCGGAAGCAACCGTCCTGGAGGAAGCGCAGCAGCTTGACCTGCAGGCGCGGGCTCATCTCGTCGACGCCATCGAGAAACAGCGTACCGCCAGCCGTCAGCTCCAGCAGCCCCAACTTGCCTTCGGCGCGGGCGCCCTCGAAAGCCCCCGGGCCATAGCCGAACAGCTCGGTCTCGGCCATGGATTCCGGCAGGCCAGCGCAATTCAATGCCATCAACGGCGCCTGACCACGGGGACTGGCCAGATGACAGGCACGGGCTAGCAGTTCCTTGCCGGTGCCGGTCTCGCCCTCGATCAGCAACGGTGCGTCCAGCGGCGCCATGCGCCGCGCCTCGCGGACCACCGCAGCCATCACCCGTGAGCTCTGGAAGATGCTGTCGAAGCCGCGCAGCTCCTGCTTGCGCACGTTGTAGATGCGCTCGCCGATGCGATCGGCGCGGTGCAGGGTCAGCACCGCGCCGGCCAGGGCCTCGCTGTCGTCGTGCTCGGATTGCAGCGGGGCGATATCGGCGAGGAACACATCATTCTTGATCTTCACCCGCAGGCCATTGATCCGCGCCTTGTTGGCACGCACCAGTTCCGGCAGGTCGAAATCCTCGGCATAGCGCGACAGCGGGATGCCCGGCACCTCATCCACCCGCACTCCAAGCAACTGCGCGGCGGCGCGGTTGGCGGCGACGATGGAGCCACCCATGTCGATGGACAGCACCGGAAAATCCAGGGCCCCGAGCAGCGCATTCAGCTCCATGTGCCGGCGCTCGCTGGGCATCAGGCCGACGCGCTTGACCCCGAACACCCCGGTGATCGACTCGAACTTCGGGCGCAGCGCCTGGAACTGCAGGTTGATCAGGTTCGGACAATGCAGGTAGATGGCGTTGCCGTGTTCGCCCCCCACCTCACCGCGGGCGACGTTGATGCCGTACTCCACCAGCAGGTTGAGAATGTCGCGAAGGATGCCGATGCGGTTCTGGCAGTGCACTTTGATACGCATGAAAGGTCCTGCAAATAGGTAAAAGCGGCGATTTTTCTGCGGCCAGGCCGGAAATTTTGTAAATAATACGTTACAAAAACAGGCTTTCCCAGCGCTTCGCGATGGCGGATTTCCGCGATCCTGCCGATTACGTAAATTCTGCGTTACAGAAACCGCTTGTTGGCGCCCCGTCCAGCCTTCCGCCCGGGCTGCAAATCCATCGGCCAACGGCTATCTCTAAGGGCATGGCGCAAGCCGCACACAACAATAAAAGCCCTCAGCAGGAGAGCAGCATGAAACAGACGCAGTACGTGGCCCGTGAGCCCGATGCGCAGGGTTTTATCGATTACCCGCCGCAGGAACATGCGGTGTGGAACACCCTGATCACGCGTCAGTTGAAAGTGATCGAGGGTCGCGCATGCCAGGAATACCTGGACGGCATCGAACAGCTCAACCTGCCCCATGACCGCATTCCGCAGCTCTCGGAAATCAACGCGGTGCTGGGCGCCACCACTGGCTGGCAGGTCGCCCGGGTACCGGCGCTGATCCCCTTCCAGACGTTCTTCGAACTGCTGGCCAGCAAGCGCTTCCCGGTCGCCACCTTTATCCGCACCGAGGAAGAACTGGACTACCTGCAGGAGCCGGACATCTTCCACGAGATCTTCGGCCACTGCCCGTTGCTGACCAACCCCTGGTTCGCCGAATTCACCCACACCTACGGCAAGCTCGGCCTGGCCGCCACCAAGGAACAGCGCGTGTACCTTGCCCGCCTGTACTGGATGACCATCGAGTTCGGCCTGATGGACACCCCGCAAGGTCGCAGGATCTATGGCGGCGGCATCCTGTCTTCGCCGAAGGAGACCGTCTACAGTCTCTCCGATGCGCCAGAGCACCAGCCGTTCGACCCGCTGGAAGCCATGCGCACGCCGTACCGCATCGACATCCTGCAGCCGGTGTATTTCACCCTGCCGAACCTCAAGCGCCTGTTCGACCTGGCCCACGAAGACATCATGGGTATGGTTCAGCAAGCCATGCAGCTCGGCCTGCACGCACCCAAATTTCCACCCAAGGCGGCCGCCTGAGCCGCCCTCTACACCTATAACAATCGACTGGAAGACCTTATGAACGCCTTGTCCCAAGCCCACTGCGAAGCCTGCCGCGCCGATGCGCCGAAAGTCAGCGACGAAGAACTGCCGGAACTGATCCGCATGATTCCGGACTGGAACATCGAAGTCCGTGACTCGATCATGCAACTGGAGCGCGTCTACCTGTTCAAGAACTTCGCTCACGCCCTGGCCTTCACCAACGCCGTCGGCGCGATCTCCGAGGCCGAAGGCCATCACCCGGGCCTGCTGACCGAGTGGGGCAAAGTCACCGTCACCTGGTGGAGCCACTCGATCAAAGGCCTGCACCGCAACGACTTCATCATGGCCGCACGCACCGACGAGGTCGCCAAGACCGCCGAAGGCCGCAAGTGATGCATTTCCAGGCCATCACCCGGGTGCCGGGCGACCCGATCCTCGGGTTGATGGAGGCTTACGCCAAGGATGCCAACCCGGTGAAGTTCGACCTCGGCGTCGGCGTGTTCAAGGACGCACAGGGCCTGACGCCGGTGCCCGCGGCGGTCAAGCAGGCAGAACAGCGCCTGGTCGAGCGCCAGCTGAGCAAGAGTTATGTCGGCGGTCATGGCGATGTCGCCTTCGGCTACCTGCTCTGCCAACTGGTACTGGGCGAGACCTCGCCGCTGCTCACCGAGCAGCGCGCCGGGGCGACCCAGACTCCGGGCGGCACCGGCGCCCTGCGTCTGGCCGCCGAGTTCGCCCGGCAGTGCCTGCCGGGTCGCGGTATCTGGTTGAGCGATCCGACCTGGCCGATCCACGAAACCATCTTCGCCAGTGCCGGGCTCAAGGTGGAGCACTATCCCTACGTCGGCACGGACAACCGCCTGGACGTGGCCGGCATGCTGGCCGCGCTGGAGACTGCGGCCGAGGGTGATATCGTCCTGCTGCATGCCTGCTGCCACAACCCGACCGGTTTCGACCTGTCCCATGCCGACTGGCACGCCGTGCTGGACGTGGTGAAACGGCGTTCGCTGCTACCGCTGATCGATTTCGCCTACCAGGGCTTCGGTGACGGGCTGGAAGAGGACGCCTGGGCGGTGCGGCTGTTCGCCGCCGAACTGCCTGAACTTCTGATCACCAGTTCCTGCTCGAAGAACTTCGGCCTCTACCGCGAGCGCACCGGTGCCCTGCTGGTGTGTACCCATGACGCCGAGAAGCTGTTGGATGTGCGCAGCCAGCTGGCATTCATCGCCCGAAACCTGTGGTCGACGCCGCCGGATCATGGCGCAGCGGTGGTAGCGGAGATTCTTGGCGATCCGGCGTTGAAGCGCCTGTGGATAGAAGAGGTCGAGGCCATGCGTCAGCGGATTGCGCGGCTGCGCAGCGGGCTGGTGGATGCACTCAAGCCACATGGGCTGAGCGAACGCTTCGCACATATTGCCGAACAGCGCGGGATGTTTTCCTACACCGGATTGTCGCCGGAGCAGGTGAAAGCGCTGCGGGAGCGGCATAGCGTGTATATGGTCGGGACCGGACGGGCGAATGTGGCCGGGGCCGACGAAGCGCGGCTGGACATCCTCGCGGCAGCCATTGCCAACGTTTGTCAGTAAACGCGACGCGGACCGTGTGGACCTGCTCCCACACGGTCCGCGCCCTGCTACTAATGTTGTAATTTTCCTACCAATCAGCAGGAAAAACTCAATCTGTCATCCAGACTGCTGTATCCTGCCCCCGGCTTCACCGGAGCCACGCGTACTTTGTGCGTGAACTTCCCACCTACGACCACCTTGCGAGGAACGACGAGATGCACGAAATCCCGAATCTTCCCTTCCCAAGCCTGAACCATGTCGAGCAGAAGCCGGCTTCCCAGAGCGCCGAACCAGCCCAGGTGGCTGATCAACAAGGCGACGACCATCCGAGCGCTGACCAGGAATAACAAAGCGCGCAACAGGACGTGTGAAAACCTCGGTTACCGGGGGTCCACCTCACCAACCGGTTTTCACACGCTCAAGAAGCTCCGCCCTCCCTGCGCACCCGCGCCAGCAATCTCTCCAGACACTCCTCCACCGCCACCTCGGCGGTATTCAGCGCCAGCGCCGGTTCCTGCGGTGATTCGTAGGGATCATCCACCCCGGTAAAACCACTCAGCATCCCCGCCCGCGCCTTGCGGTAAAGGCCTTTCGGATCACGCCCCTCACAGATGGCCAGCGGCGCACTGACGTGGATCTCGTGAAAGCACTCGACACCAATGATGCGCCGCGCCATCTCGCGATCGCGCTGGTAGGGCGAGATGAAAGCGGCCATCACCACCAGGCCGGCATCGTTCATCAAGCGCGCCACCTCGGCGACACGGCGGATGTTCTCGGCACGACTTTGCGCGTCGAAGCCCAGGTCGCTGCACAGGCCGTGGCGGATGTTATCGCCGTCCAGCACGCAGCAGGCAATACCGGCGTCGAGCAAGCGGCGCTCGAGGCCGAAGGCCAGGGTGCTCTTGCCCGAGCCGCTGAGGCCGGTGAACCACAGGGTTGGGGGGCGCCAAGTGTCGCGGCGGGCAGCGGGGTGCCAGGTCAGATTCCGTTCGCAGGCCATGGAGGTCCTTGTAGGGTTCAGTAGTCGATCTTGCCGCGGCCGGCCTTGATCGCCCCGCGCTTGCTCTTGGTGTCGAGGCGACGGGTCTTCGAGCCCAGGGTGGGCTTGGTCGGTCGGCGTTTCTTTTCAACCTTCACCGCAGCCAGGATCAACTCGCGCAGGCGCTCCAGAGCGTCGGCACGGTTCTGTTCCTGGGTGCGGTATTGCTGGGCCTTGATGACGATCACGCCGTCGCGGGTGATGCGGCTGTCGCTGAGCTGGAGCAGGCGTTCCTTGTAGAACGGCGGCAGCGACGAGGCCTGGGTGTCGAAACGCAGGTGCACGGCCGAGGAAACCTTGTTGACGTTCTGCCCGCCGGCGCCCTGGGCGCGGATGGCGTTCAGCTCGATTTCTTCGTCGGGGATATGCACGGAGTTGGAGAGGACCAGCATCGGAGGAAGCCCGGGGGAATGTGGGCGTCAGGATACTCCGAGTTGCCGGAATTGGGGCCGCTTTGCGGCCCCGAAGACTTACTTGACCGCCGGACTCACCACGACAGACGCACCGGCCCGCTTGGCCTTGATCATGTAGAACACCCACATCACGCCCAACCACACCGGAATCGCATATACCGACTCACGGATACCATCGATCATCAGCATGATTCCGAGGATCAGCACCACGAACGCCAGGCACAGGTAGTTGCCATACGGGTACCACAGCGACTTGAAGAACGGCTTCTGACCGGTACGGTCCAGGTGCTGGCGGAACTTCAGGTGCGAGTAGCTGATCATCGCCCAGTTGATCACCAGGGTCGCCACTACCAGCGACATCAGCACTTCCAGCGCGTTGTGCGGCATGAAGTAGTTCAGCAGCACCGCCACCAGGGTCACTGCCGCCGAAGCCAGGATCGAACGCACCGGCACGCCGCGCTTGTCGATCTTCGCCAGGCTCGCCGGAGCATCGCCCTGCTCGGCCATGCCGTAGAGCATCCGCGCGTTGCAGTAGGTGCCGCTGTTGTACACCGACAGCGCCGCGGTCAGGACCACGAAGTTGAGGATGTGCGCCGCGGTGTTGCTGCCCAGCATCGAGAACACCTGGACGAACGGGCTGCCGCTGTACGAACCGCCGGCCGCCTCGATATTGCCCACCAGCGCATTCCACGGGGTCAGCGACAGCAGGACCACCAGGGCACCGATGTAGAAGATCAGGATGCGGTAGATGACCTGGTTGATCGCTTTCGGGATCACGGTCTTCGGCTTGTCTGCTTCAGCCGCGGTAAAACCGAGCATTTCCAGGCCGCCGAAGGAAAACATGATGAACGCCAGGGCCATCACCAGACCATTGATGCCATGGGGGAAGAAGCCGCCGTGCTCCCACAGGTTGCTCACCGACGCCTGCGGGCCGCCGTTGCCGCTGACCAGCAGGTAGCTGCCCAGGCCGATCATGCCGACGATGGCCAGGACCTTGATGATGGCGAACCAGAACTCCGCCTCGCCGAACACCTTCACGTTGGCCAGGTTGATCGCGTTGATCAGGATGAAGAATGCCGCCGCCGTGGCCCAGGTCGGCACCTCCGGCCACCAGAAGTGGATGTATTTGCCGACCGCAGTCAGCTCCGACATGCCCACCAGGATGTACAGCATCCAGCAGTTCCAGCCCGACAGGAAACCGGCGAAGCCGCCCCAGTACTTGTGCGCGAAATGGCTGAAGGAACCGGCCACCGGCTCTTCGACGATCATCTCGCCGAGCTGGCGCATGATCATGAAGGCGATGAAGCCGCAGATGGCGTAGCCGAGGATCATCGACGGGCCCGCCGATTTCATCACGCCGGCCGAGCCGAGGAACAGGCCGGTACCGATCGCACCGCCGAGGGCGATCAACTGGATGTGGCGATTTTTCAGGCCGCGCTTGAGCTCACCTGAATGCGGAGTTTGTCCACTCATGAACGAAGTCACCTGTTGTTTTTATCTGTGACGGGATCGGACCCACCACGCTCGTGGCGCGGCGGAATTGGCAAGGGGTGGTTACCTTGGGGCCATGACGCGGGCTGACGATCCCGGCAAAAGCCCCGGGGATATCAGCCTGGCGTCGGCCAGGGTGCGTGGTACGCAAGAAGGTCACAGGTAAAACGCGGCGCACTGTATACCCTTGCATTGACGCAAGGGTCAACACACAGCGTAACGTTTTGATGACGGCACGAAGCGTTCCAGCGGGCAGATTGAAGCCTGGGGGAGTGAATGGCGTGCATGGCGCCCTCCGTTTTTGTTTTGTTTTCTGTCCCGCTCTGCGGCGGTCAGGCACTTGGCTATGGACGCCATGACACCCGGTTTATGAGGGTTGCGGCAAGGTGTTGACGTGAGCGTAAAGGGGATTGGCGGGGGAATTGCGGCAAGGAATGTTTACAGTTTTGGAGAGTTCCGGGATCGGCCTGATAAGCGTGGCGGCTCAGTAACAAAATATTTACAGGCTGGTCGAAAATATTTCCAACAGGACAGTTTTGTAGGGGCCTGCAGGGCCTCATCGCGGGCAACGCCCGCTCCCACAAGATTCGGCGGCGCATATGAAACCTGTGGGTGGCGTTGCCGGCGATGAGGCCCTCAAGCCCGACACATTTCTACCAGACACAAAAAAGCCAACCCGAAGGTTGGCTTCCTGCACATCACTCACTCGCTACGCGGCTTGCCCCGCCCGGCACCCGGGCCAGGACGCTTGCCCGCCCCGGTCGGCGCCGGCTTGCGGCGAACGTCACTCGGACGCTCGGCCACGGTGGTACGGCCTTTGCGCGGCGCGTCCTCGCGTGGTTTGCGGGCAGGACGCTCTTCCCCTTCCTTCGCCGGGCGCAGGGTCCGCACGCGCTCACCACGACCGATCGGCTTGCTGGACTTACGCTGCATGCGCTCCAGCTTGTCCTTGGTCTTGGCGTTCATCTGCGGCATCGCCACCGGGGTCAGACCCACTTCGGCCGCCAGGATGTCGATCTCGCCCTGGCTCATTTCGCGCCAGCGGCCCATCGGCAGGTCGGAGTTGAGGAACACCGGACCGAAACGCACGCGCTTCAGGCGGCTGACCACCAGGCCTTGGGATTCCCACAGGCGACGCACTTCGCGGTTGCGACCCTCCATCACCACGCAGTGGTACCAGTGGTTGAAGCCTTCGCCACCCGGCGCCTGCTGGATGTCGGTGAAACGCGCCGGACCGTCTTCCAGAACCACGCCTTCCTTCAGGCGCGCGATCATGTCTTCGTCGACCTCGCCACGCACACGCACGGCGTACTCGCGGTCCATCTCGAAGGACGGGTGCATCAGGCGATTGGCCAGCTCACCGTCGGTGGTGAACAGCAGCAGACCGGTGGTGTTGATGTCGAGGCGGCCGACGTTGATCCAGCGGCCCTCTTTCGGCCGCGGCAGGCGGTCGAACACGGTCGGACGGCCTTCCGGGTCGTCACGGGTGCAGATCTCGCCGTCGGGCTTGTTGTACATGATGACGCGGCGCACGCTTTCGGCGCTCTCCTCACGCTTGATCAGGCGACCGTCGACGGAAATCGCGTCGTGCAGGTCGACCCGCTGGCCAAGGGTGGCGACCACGCCGTTGACCTTGATGCGGCCTTCGCCGATCCAGGCTTCAACGTCGCGGCGCGAGCCGACGCCAATGCGTGCGAGTACTTTTTGCAGTTTTTCCCCGGCCGGACGTGGCGGGCTGTCTTGCAGGTCTTGTTCACTCATCTGGGCACCTCCCGGTGTAAAAAGTCGAATCTGGGTTTCTGGCATGTGCGCCAAAAAGGCCGCGAATCATACGCTGATCGCGGCGCAAACGCACCTGAGCGTAGACCGATTTAATCCACCGCGCCGGCCTTTACGCCGGGCGGCACCTCAGTCCCGCGGGGTTTCCGGCTCGGGCTCGGCGGAATCTGCATCCGCCTCGGCCTCCGGCAGGTCACGCAGGATGTCGTCGAAGTCAATCTTCAGGCCCTCCTCCATGGCATCCAGCTCCACCAGCAGGCTGCGGAAGCTGGTTTCTTCCGCCGGCGGCTGCTCGTCCGGGTCGGCGCTGGCGTCGGCCAGGGCCTGCAGGTGCGCCGGTACCGGCAGGTCGTCGAGGTCCACCGGTGGCAGTGGCGACGGTTCCATCTCGCGCAGCTCGGCCAGCGGCGGCAGTTCGTCGAGGCTTTTCAGGTTGAAATGGTCGAGGAAGGCCTTGGTGGTGGCGAACATCGCCGGGCGCCCGGGCACCTCGCGGTAGCCGACGATGCGCACCCACTCCCGTTCCAGCAGGGTCTTGATGATGTTGCTGTTGACCGCCACGCCACGCACGTCCTCGATCTCGCCACGGGTGATGGGCTGGCGGTAGGCGATCAGCGCCAGGGTTTCCAGCAAGGCACGGGAATAGCGCTGCGGCCGCTCTTCCCACAGGCGGCCGACCCAAGGTGCGTAGTCCTCGCGGATCTGCAGGCGATAGCCGGAAGCCACTTCCTTGAGTTCAAAGGCGCGGCCCTCGCAGGACTCGCGAAGGATCTCCAGGGCTTCTTTGAACACATCGGATTCCGGACGCTCGGCTTCCTCGAACAGTTCGAACAGGCGCTCCAGGGATTGCGGCTTGCCGGATGCGAGAAGGAAGGCTTCCAGCAGGGGCGCCAGGTCATGGGGGTCAGTCAGGTTCATTGCGGTGCTCGTGATTTACTCTGCCCGGGCGCGGACGTGGATCGGCGCAAAGGCCTCATTCTGCACCAGTTCCACCAGTTGTTCCTTGACCAGTTCGAGAACCGCCATGAAGGTCACCACCACCCCGAGCCGGCCTTCTTCGGCGGTGAACAGCTCGGCGAAGGGCACGAAACCGGCGCCGCGCAGGCGCTCCAGCACCTCGCTCATGCGCTCGCGGGTGGACAGTGCCTCGCGGCTGACCTGATGGCTTTCGAACAGGTCGCTGCGGCGCAGCACCTCGGCCATGGACATCAGCACCTCTTCCAGGATCACGTCCGGCAGCAGCTTGCGCGCCTTGGCCTGCGGGGCTTCCAGCCGCGGCACGATGACGTCGCGGCCGACCCGGCTGAGGCCGTCCATGTCCTCGGCGGCAGCCTTGAACCGTTCGTACTCTTGCAGGCGGCGGATCAGCTCGGCCCGCGGGTCGTCCTCTTCTTCCTCGGCAGTCTCGGCCCGCGGCAAGAGCATGCGCGACTTGATCTCGGCGAGCATGGCGGCCATCACCAGGTACTCGGCGGCCAGCTCCAGGCGCACGGTCTTCATCAGCTCGACATAGCCCATGTACTGGCGGGTGATTTCCGCCACCGGGATGTCGAGGATGTCGACGTTCTGCTTGCGGATCAGGTATAGCAACAGGTCGAGCGGGCCTTCGAAAGCTTCGAGGAAGACTTCCAGAGCGTCCGGCGGGATGTACAGGTCCACCGGCATCTCGGTCAGGGCCTGGCCGTAGACCATCACCAGCGGCAGTTCCTGCTGGGCGCCGGCCTGGGGATCGACCGGCGCTTCCATGGCTTCCACCGCGCTCACACGTTGACCATGAACGGTTCGGGGTCGCCGCAGCCGGCCCGTACCACTTCCGGTTCGTCGCCGCTCAGGTCGATCACGGTGGAAGCCTTCAGGCTACCGAATCCACCGTCGATGATCAGGTCGACGTGGTGCTCTAGAACCTGGCGCATTTCATAAGGATCGGTCATCGCCTCCTCTTCGCCAGGCATGATCAGGCTGACGCTCATCAGCGGCTCGCCCAGCTCTTCCAGCAGGGCCCGGACAATGGGGTTTTCCGGTACGCGCATGCCGATGGTGCGGCGCTTTTCGTGCATCAGCAGGCGCGGCACCTCGCGGGTGGCGTTGAGGATGAAGGTGTAGGGGCCCGGGACATGGGCCTTGATCAGACGGAACAACCCGGTATCGACCTTGGCGAACAGCCCCAGTTGCGACATGTCGCAGCAGATCAGGGTGAAGTTGTGGTTCTTGTCCAGCTGGCGCAGGCGGCGCACCCGCTCGATGGCGCCCTTGTCAGCGATCTGGCAGCCCATGGCGTAGGACGAATCGGTGGGAAACACCACCACGCCACCCTTGCGGATGATCTCCACCGCCTGTTTTATCAGGCGCGGCTGGGGATTCTCCGGATGTATCTGGAAAAATTGACTCACGTTGTCTTCCTGTTCAGACGCCCGCGGATGGCTGCTCATGTTTGAATCGACGCCACAGAGGTGGCAGATCCTCCGGCAAAGGCCGGTAAACACCGATTTCGGACCAGGTGCCCGGGCCATGGAAGTCGCTGCCAGCACTGGCCAGCAGGCCGAACTCGCGGGTCAGGATGGACAACGTGCCGACCTGTTCAGCCGGTTGCATGCCGTTGACCACCTCCAGAGCCTGGCCCCCCGCTTGAATATAGTCGGCAATCAGCCGACGGCGCTTGCTGCGGGTCAGTTCGTAATGCATGGGATGGGCCAGACTGACCCAGGCGCCTGACTGGCGCAGGGTCTCGACGGTGTCGTCGAGGGTCGGCCAGTGCAGCTTCACATCGCCCAGCTTGCCGGCCCCCAGCCACTTGCGGAAGGCTTCGGCGCGGTCCTTGACATGCCCGGCGCTGATGAGGAAATCGGCGAAATGCGGGCGCGCCGGGGCATTGCCGCTGTCACCCAGGGCCTGCTGGATCGCCCGTGCGCCTTCCAGCGCACCCGGCATGCCCTTGGCCGCCAGGCGCCGGGAAATTTCCTCGGCGCGCAGCCAGCGCCCGCGGTGCAACGACTCGACCGCGGCCAGCAACGGCGGCGCGTCCAGCGGGAAGCCATAGCCGAGGATATGAATGGTAGCGCCCGACCAGGTGCAGGACAATTCGATACCGCTGACCCATTGCATGCCGCGGGCGCGCATCGCTTCCCGGGCTTCGACCTGGCCTTCGAGGGTGTCGTGGTCGGTGAGCGCCATCGTCCGCACGCCCTGTTCGTAGGCGCGGGCAACCAGTTCGGTGGGGGTCAGCGAGCCGTCCGACGCGGTGCTGTGGCAGTGCAGGTCAACATTCATGGGGTGAAGCTTTTCCTCTCATTGAGGTTTGTTATTATGCCGGGACATCCTGCTCCTGGCTGCCACTGTGAAACAATTCATCGATTTCATCCCGCTCCTGCTGTTCTTCATCACCTACAAGATCGAACCACGTCTCGTCGAGGTCGCCGGCCAGAGCTTCACCCTGGGCGGTATCTACAGCGCCACGGCGGTGCTGATCATCAGCTCGCTGGTGGTCTACGGGGCCCTGTTCATTCGGCAACGCCGCCTTGAAAAAGGTCAGTTGCTGACTCTCGTGGCCTGCCTGGTGTTCGGTGGCCTGACCCTGGCCTTCCACAGCGAGACCTTCCTGAAATGGAAGGCGCCAGTGGTCAACTGGCTGTTCGCCATGGCCTTCTTCGGCAGTCATTTCATCGGCGACAAGGTGCTGATCAAGCGCATCATGGGCCATGCCCTGACCCTGCCGGACGCCGTCTGGACCCGCCTCAACGCGGCCTGGATCGCCTTCTTCCTGATCTGCGGCGCGGCCAATCTGTTCGTCGCCTTCACCTTCCAGGACTTCTGGGTCGACTTCAAAGTGTTCGGCAGCCTGGGCATGACCGTGCTGTTCCTGGTCGGCCAGGGTGTCTACCTGTCCCGACACCTGCACGACAGCGATCCCACCACTCCCAAACCCGAGGAATGACATGCTCTACGCCATCATCGCCACCGATGTCGCCAACTCGCTGGATGCCCGCCTGGCCGCACGCCCGGCGCACCTCGAGCGCCTGCAACAGCTGAAGGCCGAAGGCCGCGTCGTGCTGGCCGGCCCGCACCCGGCCATCGACAGTAACGATCCGGGCGCCGCCGGTTTCAGCGGCAGCCTGATCGTCGCCGAGTTCGCTTCGCTGGAAGCCGCCCGGGCCTGGGCCGATGCCGACCCGTACATCGCTGCCGGCGTCTACGATCACGTCGTGGTCAAGCCGTTCAAGCAAGTCCTGCCGTAACCGCGAAGACGCACCGGCCAGTGCCGGTGCGTCGCCTGACGCTTTTAATCCATCCCTTTGCTCATTATTCTCATCACCCGGCCGACAACGTCCTGAACATTCGTCTTGAATTACAGGAGTTACCATGCGTCAAGGTTCGTTGTCCCTGCTGCTGTGCCTGTTGTTGCTGAGCCCCCTCGCCCAGGCCGAAGAAGAATCCACCCCGCTGTCGCTGAGCGCCGGCGCCCAGATCACCGAACTGCAGCAACGTCTGCAGGACAGCGAACGCCAGCGCGAGGCACTGGTCCAACAGTTGCAAAATGCCGACAACGAACGCGAAAGCGCACAACTGAGCCGTTTGCGCCAGGAAAACCAGCGCCTGAAGATGGCGCTCAAGGAAGCCCAGGCCAGTGTCAGCCCGCGGCTGCTGAGCGATCAGCAGCAGTGGTTCGTGACGGGCGGTGCGGTTGCCCTGGTCGCCCTGCTCTGCGGTATCTTTGCCAGCGGCAGCCACAGACGGCGCAAGCAATGGTTGAATTGAGTGAGAAATGAGCGAGCTGCTACTGATTGACGATGACCAGGAACTCTGCGAACTGCTGGCCCATTGGTTGGGCCAGGAAGGTTTCCTGGTGCGTGCCTGCCACGATGGCCAAAGCGCCCGCAAGGCCCTGGCCGAACAGGCCCCCGCCGCGGTGGTACTGGATGTGATGCTGCCCGACGGCAGCGGCCTTGAACTGCTCAAGCAGTTGCGCAGCGAGCATGCCGAACTGCCGGTGCTGATGCTTTCGGCCCGCGGCGAACCGCTGGACCGCATCCTTGGCCTGGAACTGGGTGCCGACGACTACCTGGCCAAGCCCTGCGATCCCCGTGAACTGACCGCCCGCCTGCGCGCCGTACTGCGTCGCAGCCACGGACCGGCAGCACCAAGCCAGATGGAAATCGGCGACCTGAACTTCAGCCCGGCCCGTGGTGTGGTCGCCATCGACGAACGGGAACTGAGCCTGACCCTCTCGGAAAGCCGCATCCTCGAAGCCCTGCTGCGCCAGCCTGGCGAGCCGCTGGACAAGCAGGAGCTGGCGCAGATCGCCCTGGGCCGAAAGCTGACCCTGTACGACCGCAGCCTGGACATGCACGTCAGTAACCTGCGCAAGAAGATCGGGCCGCACCCCGATGGCCGCCCGCGCATCGTCGCGCTGCGCAGCCGTGGCTATTACTACAGCCTGTAAACCCGGTGTCAGCGAGGTGCTCGACCGTCTTTACCCAGGCTTTACCATCGCCTGACCGCCGCTGACCTTGATCTCCGTAGACTGGCCACATCCGGTAATGACCGGCCTCAGAAAGGAGATACACCATGCGCAAGACCCTTATCGCCCTGATGCTCGCCGCTGCCCTGCCGACCGTTGCCATGGCCATGCCGGAAGGCGGCCCGGCCCCTGACCACGGCCCGCGCTTCGAGCACCACCGCGGTGACGCGCCTTTCGCCAAGCTCGACCTGACCCGCGAACAGCGCCAGCAGATCGGCAAGCTGATGGGCCAGGAAATGAAAGACCGCCGCGACGTCACCCAACGCTACCTGGAAAAGCTGCCGCCGGCCGAGCAGAAAGCCATGAAGGACGAGCTCAAGGCCAAGCAGGACAAGACTCAAGCCGACATCCGCGCCCTGCTCAAGCCTGACCAGCAGAAGCAGTTCGACGAGATGAAGAAAAAACGCGAGGAACGCCGCGCCGAATGGCAGGAGTTCCAGGCCTGGAAAGCCGAGCACGGCAAAAAAGTCCAGTAATCCATGACCCCGCCCGGCCTGCCCACGCAGGCCGGGCTTTTCTCGTTAGAGGGACTGAATTTGCGCTCACTGTTCTGGCGTATCCTGGCCAGCTTCTGGCTCGCCATCACCCTGGTCGCCGGCCTGTCGATCGGCATGGGCCACATGCTCAACCAGGACGCCTGGATCCTCAGTCGTCATCCTGGCCTCAATACCCTGGCCAAGAACTGGGCCGAGCGCTACGAGAAGATGGGGCCGGAAGCCGCCCAGCAGTACCTGGAACAGCGCAAGCGCCGCTATCACATCGACACCCAGGTGCTCAACGAAGCTGGCGAAGCCGTGGTACCCGGCACCTTCCCGCGTCGCGCGGCGGTGTTCGAAGAACGCCAGGGCAACGACCACCGGCCACTGCCGTGGCGCCGCCTGACCGAGGAATACACCAGCGCCAGCAGCGGCGAGACCTACCTGCTCATCTACCGCATTCCCCATCCCGAACTCGATGCCTGGCACCGCGACAGCCTGATCTGGCCGCTCAGCGCCCTGAGCATCGCGTTGGTGGTGCTGACCCTGTTCAGCCTGCTGGTGACCCTATCCATCACCCGCCCGCTGAGCCGCCTGCGCGGCGCAGTGCATGACCTGGGGCAGACCAGCTACCAGCAGAACAGCCTGGCGCGCCTGGCCAGCCGCCGCGATGAGTTCGGCGTGCTGGCCAATGACTTCAACCGCATGGGTTCGCGCCTGCAGAGCCTGATCGGCAGCCAGCGGCAGCTGTTGCGCGACGTATCCCACGAACTGCGCTCGCCCCTGGCCCGCCTGCGCATCGCCCTGGCACTGGCCGAACGTGCCGAGCCGGAGCAGCGCGATGCCTACTGGCCACGGTTGACTCGCGAATGCGACCGTCTGGAGGCGCTGATCAGCGAGATCCTGGTGCTGGCCAGGGTTGACGCCGAACAGGCCCATGCCGAGCCGGTGGATGTCAACGCGGTGCTTGCCGGGGTGTGCAAGGACGCGCAACTGAGTGCGCCGGAGCAAGTGATCCACCTCAGCGAGACCCCGGGTTTGAACCTGCACGGCTGGCCGACGCTGGTGGAGCGGGCGGTGGATAACCTGCTGCGCAACGCGGTGCGCTTCAATCCTGAAGGGCAGCCGATCGAGGTAACGGCGGAGTGCGAGGACGAGAAGATCCTGCTCAGCGTGCGCGACCATGGGCCTGGAGTGGCGGCGGAGCATCTGGAGCAACTGGGCGAGCCGTTCTTCCGGGCGCCGGGGCAGAGCGCGCCGGGGCATGGCCTGGGCCTGGCAATCGCACGAAAGGCGGCGCAACGGCATGGCGGGACGTTGCAGTTGGCCAATCATCCGCAGGGCGGCTTCGTGGCGACGCTGGTGTTGCCGGTTCAGGGCACTGCCAGCGCCTGACCCAAGGTGCATGCGCTCCCACACGGTCCGCGTCAATCAGCCCTTATGCGATCAACCCCAGGCGCTGACGAAGTCCTCGGTCTTGAGCACCGGCGCCGTGCGCGGCTCGCTCATCGGCGTGCCCAGGTACAGGTAGCCGATCAGCTCTTCGCCATCACCCAACCCCAACCCCTTGGCCACATGCGCCGAATAAGCCATCTCGCCAGTACGCCACACCGCACCGATCCCCTGGGCATGGGCCGCGATCAGGATGCCATGGGCCGCGCAACCCGCCGCCAGCACCTGCTCGGACACCGGCACCTTCGGGTGCTCGCGGGTGCAGGCGATCACCAGCACCAGCAGCGGCGCACGCAGCGGCATGGCCCGCGCCTTGTCCAGCGCGGCCTGGTCGGCATCGCCCTTCTGCGCCACCACTTCGGCGAACAGCTCACCCAGCTTGTTCCGCGCCTCGCCCTCGACGGTGAGGAAGCGCCACGGCCGCAGTTGACCATGGTCCGGGGCGCGCAGGGCGGCCTGGAACAGGCCTTCGCGCTGCGCGGCATTGGGCGCGGGCTCGGTCAGGCGCGGAACGGAAACACGGTTGAGCAAAGCGTCGAGAGCCTCCACGGGCATCCCTCCAGGTCAGAAAAATGAACCTGCATTCTAGTGCCGCGCCCCACAAACGCCACAGCGTCGTTTACTTAAAAAGACCCACAGGTAGAATGGCGCCCTTCCGTTTCGAGTCAGGGCTGAGTACATGGTGGCGTTGCCGACCCTAAGGATCATCGGTTTCATTATCGGCATCTTCCTGATCACCCTGGCGATCAGCATGACCGTTCCCATGGCCACGCTGGTCATCTTCGAACGCACCGGCGACCTGCCGGAGTTCCTCTGGTCGAGCCTGATCACCTTCGTCGCCGGCCTCGCCCTGGTGGTGCCCGGCCGTCCGCAACACGTGCACCTGCGCCCGCGGGACATGTACCTGCTGACGGTGAGCAGTTGGCTGGTGGTGTGCATCTTCGCCGCCCTGCCGTTCCTGCTGACCCAGCACATCAGCTACACCGACGCCTTCTTCGAAAGCATGTCCGGGATCACCGCCACCGGCTCCACCGTGCTCAGCGGCCTGGACACGATGTCGCCGGGCATCCTCATGTGGCGCTCGCTGCTGCACTGGCTCGGCGGCATCGGCTTCATCGGCATGGCAGTGGCGATCCTGCCGCTGCTGCGCATCGGTGGCATGCGTCTGTTCCAGACCGAGTCCTCGGACCGCTCGGAAAAGGTCATGCCGCGCTCGCACATGGTGGCCAAGTCCATCGTCCTGGTGTACATCGGCATCACCATCTTCGGCAGCCTGGCCTTCTGGTGGGCGGGCATGAGCGTGTTCGACGCGATCAACCACGCCATGTCGGCGATCTCCACCGGAGGCTTCTCCACCTCAGACCAGTCCCTGGCCAAATGGCACCAGCCGGCGGTGCACTGGGTGGCGGTGGTGGTGATGATCCTCGGCAGCGTGCCCTTCACCCTGTACGTGGCGACCCTGCGCGGAAACCGCAAGGCGCTGATCCGCGACCAGCAGGTCCAGGGGCTGCTCCTGTTGCTGGTGGTGACCTGGCTGGTGCTCGGCACCTGGTACTGGGCGACCACCAAGCTGCACTGGCTCGACGCTCTGCGCCACGTGGCGCTGAACGTCACCTCGGTGGTCACCACCACCGGCTTCGCCCTGGGCGACTACAGCCTGTGGGGCAACTTCTCGCTGATGCTGTTCTTCTACCTGGGCTTCATCGGCGGCTGCTCCGGCTCCACCGCCGGCGGCATCAAGATCTTCCGCTTCCAGGTCGCCTACATCCTGCTCAAGGCCTCGCTGAACCAGTTGATCCACCCGCGCGCGGTGATCAAGCAAAAGTACAACGGTCACCGCCTCGACGAAGAGATCGTCCGTTCGATCCTGACCTTCTCGTTCTTCTTCGCCATCACCATCTGCGGGATCGCCCTGCTGCTGTCGCTGCTCGGGGTCGACTGGATGACCGCCCTGACCGGCGCCGCCAGTACGGTATCCGGCGTTGGTCCGGGCCTGGGCGAGACTATCGGCCCGGCGGGCAACTTCGCCAGCCTGCCGGACGCGGCCAAGTGGATCCTCGCCGGCGGCATGCTGCTGGGCCGCCTGGAGATCATCACGGTGCTGGTGTTGTGTATGCCGGCGTTCTGGCGTCACTGAGGGTTTCCGCCTCGGCCTGGCTCAGGCCGTGACGGCGGGCGCGGTATTCGCCGGGGGTAACATCGAACCAGCGGCGGAAGGCGCGGAAGAAGTTGCTCGGGTCGGCGAAGCCCAGCAGGTAGGCGGTTTCCAGCAGGGTCATGCCGGGCTGGGCAAGGTATTGCTCGGCCAGTTCGCGCCGGGTGTCGTCGAGCAGGGCCTGGAAGCTGGTGCCCTCTTCCTGAAGGCGCCGCTGCAGGGTGCGCTGGGACAGGTGCAAGGCCTGGGCCACCAGCTCGCGCTTGGGCTCGCCCTGCGGCAACACCCGGCACAGCACCTGGCGCGCCCGATGGGTCACCCGGCTTTCCGAGAAGCGCGCCAGATACTCCCCCGCAAAACGATCGTGCAGAACGGCCATGGCTTCGTTGGCCGTGGGCAAGGGTGATTGCAGGTCCGCCGGGTCGAAGATCACCGCATCGTAGGCCGCGTTGAAGACCAGCGGCGAATGGAAAGCGGCCTTGTAGGGTTCGATATCGTCCGGTTGCGGGCCCTGGATCAGCACCTTGCGCGGCTGAATGGTGCGCCCGCTAAGCCAGCTGCACAGCGACAGCGCGCAGGCCAGCGAGGCTTCCGAGCTGTGTCGGGTCGGGGGAAGGTGGTCACCATGCACGGTCAGGATCAGGGCATGGCCTTCGGGGCCGAGATGGAAACTCAGATCCGAGCTTTCGGCGATGATACGCTGGTAGCGGACCAGGCGTTCGAAACCTTCGGCCAGGGTGCGGCTGGACATCAGCGCGTAACCGACCACATGGAAAGATGCCGGGCGTACCACCCGCGCCATGTTCAGGCCGATAGCGTGGTTGCCGGACAGCTCCTCGGCAAGTTGCCAGAGGCGGGTCATGGAATCCTGGGTGAAGCGGGCATCCGGGTCGCTGAGCGCGGCGAAGTCCAGGCCGAGCTTGTTGAAGAGGGCCGGGCAGTCCAGCCCTTCCAGTTCGAGAGCCTTGACAATCCCCGAGGCCCAGCTTGCTGAAGTGGTTCTCTCGTTCATGGCTGGCTCTGGTTTGGGGGAAAGACGCAAGGATACTAAAGTGGCGCTTATTGTCACTGGCCGTATCACTCGTTGACTCTAGACTCAGATCAGGCTCCACGCCGTGCAGTTCAGAAAACCGACAATAACAAGGAGGCGTCTGATCCCGTGGAAAGTCCTCGCCAATTCAACAGCTTTGCGCAGTTCTACCCCTACTACCTCGACGAGCATGCCAATCCTTCATGCCGTCGCCTGCATTTCGTCGGCACCACCCTGGTGATCGCCCTGCTTGCCTACACCATCGCCAGCGGCAAATGGATCTTGCTGCTGGCGGTGCCGTTCGCGGGGTATGGATTTGCCTGGATCGGGCATTTCTTCTTCGAGAAGAACCGGCCGGCGACCTTTCAGCATCCGTTCTACAGCTTGCTGGGGGACTTCGTGATGTACCGCGACATGTTGCGGGGGAAGGTCAGTTTCTGAATAAGCACATGGCTCATTGATTTAGCAAGGACGGCGTGGGAGCGGATTCATCCGCGATTGGCCGCGAAGCGGCCATAAAACCGGTATCCCAGGTGTGTCAGGAAAACTTGGGACTTAGGTTTTACGACGGCTGCGCCGCCGATCGCGGATGAATCCGCTCCCACGCCGACTCTGGGTGGACTCCCAGTGGGATGGCCCTTAGCCTTGCACGGACTCGGCGGCCTGCGCCTCCTCCTGCTCCTGCCGCGCCTGGTCATCCGCCAGCCGATACAGCTCGATATTGCCGTCCCAGTGCTCGATCAGCGCCGTGCACGACTCCACCCAGTCCCCGCAGTTGAGATAGTCCACCTCGCCCACCTTGCGGATCTCGGCATGGTGGATATGCCCGCAGACCACCCCGTGGAACCCCTGCTTCACGCACTCGTGGGCGATGGCTTCCTCGAAATCGCTGATGAAGTTCACCGCGGTCTTGACCTTGTGCTTCAGGTACGCCGACAGCGACCAGTAGCCATAGCCATACCGCGCACGCCAGTAGTTGAGCCAGCGATTGAGGGTGAGGGTGAATTCGTAGGCCGAATCGCCCAGGAACGCCAGCCAGCGGTGATAACGGGTGATGACGTCGAACTGGTCGCCATGGATCACCAGCAGGCGGCGGCCATCGGCGGTGAGGTGCTCGGCCTGGTCCACCAGGTGGATGTTGCCGAGGATCAGCTTGGAATAGCGGCGCAGGAATTCGTCATGGTTGCCGGTGACATAGATCACCTCGGTGCCACGCTTGCTCATGGTCAGCAGGCGGCGGATCACGTTGGTGTGAGCCTGGGGCCAGTACATGCCGCCGCGCAGTTTCCAGCCATCGATGATGTCGCCGACCAGGTAGATGCGGTCGGCGTGATAGCGCTTGAGGAATTGCGACAAGTGCTCGGCCTGGCAATCCCGGGTGCCCAGGTGCACATCGGAAATCCACAGGGTGCGGACACGCTGTTTGCGCGTGGGCTTGATCAACGCGGCACTGGTCATGGGCAGGCTCCGGCAGGCTTTCGGCGAGCTTGCCAACCAGCCGTTAATCGAACATGACAAGCATGCGGCAATCCCATGACAGCCGCCGAAGCGTACACTGTGCACTTTCACCCGTTCCGGACCCGGCAGCGATGAACAGCGACCCGATCCTTTCCCTGCGCCACTACCGCGATGACCTGATCGCCCACGCCCACGAGCACCCGCAACTGGTGTTCGGCCTGCGCGGGCGCCTGGAATTCGAAGTCGACGGCCGTGGCGGGCGGGTCGAGCGCCAGGACCTCATGGTGGTCCCCGCCGGTGCGCACCACAGCTGCGACAGCGCCGCCGGCAGCCATTGCCTGGTGCTCGATGTCCCCGGCTGCGCCTGGGTGGAAGACAGCCTGGGCGCCCATGTCGATCCTTGCCGGCGCCTGCTCGAACGTCCCGGCACCTTGCAGCTGGACAGCCGCCAGCAGCAACTGGTGGACTGGCTCGCCCAGAGCCCGGTCGACGATCCGCTGATCGCCCGCCAGGGCGCAGTGTTGCTGCTCGCCAGCCTGAATGGCGCCGGCGCCGTCACTTCCACTCAACGGCAATTGCCCTACCCCGCCTTCGATGCCCATATCGAGCAATACGCCGCCTACCCGCTGCAGGTCGCCGACCTGGCGCGTCTGGCCGGGTTGTCCAGCGCCCGCCTGCACGCGCGCTTCATGGCCGAGCGCGGGATCACGCCGATGGACTACATCCGCCAGCACCGCCTGTTGCGCGGCCGGCACCTACTGCAAGGCACTGCGTTGCCCATCGGCGAGATTGCCGGCCAGGTCGGCTACAGTTCCCAGAGCGCCTTCGCTGCCGCCATTCTAAAAGCCTTCGGCCGTAGTCCCGGTGCCTTGCGCCGCGAGTCCTGCAACAACTGACGCGAGGATCGCGACAGACATGCCTGCGCCCGGTTCCGTAGACTGGCTGGGCAATCTTCTATCCTGCAAGGACTTCCATGAACCACCGCACCGCCCTCGGCGCCCTGCATATCGGCGCGCTGTTCTTCGGCCTGACCGGCGTCTTCGGCAAGCTGGCCAGCGCATCGCCGGCGATCATCGTATTCGGCCGCGCGGCCTTCGCCGTGCTTGCCCTGAGTTTGTTCGTGCGGCTCGCCGGGCCGGGCTGGAAAGCCCTGCAGGCTCAGGACTGGCGTCGCCTTGGACTCGGTGGCGTGCTGCTGGCAGGACACTGGGTCAGCTTCTTCATTTCGGTGAAGGTTGGCGGCGTGGCCATCGCCACCCTCGGCTTCGCCAGTTTCCCAGCCTTCACCGTGATCCTCGAAGGCCTGCTGTTCCGCGAGCGAATCCGCGGCAACGAGTTACTGCTGGTGGGCCTGGTCAGCATCGGCCTGGTGCTGGTCACACCGGAGTTCAACCTAGCCAGCGAAGCCACCGGCGGGCTGCTCTGGTCGCTGCTCTCCGGCCTGCTGTTTTCTCTGCTGTCGCTGACCAACCGCGCCGGTTCTGGACGGATCCCGGCGGTGCAGGCCGCCATGTGCCAGAACCTGGTAGTCGCCCTGTGCCTGCTGCCCTTCGCCGCTCCCGGGCTGGGCGCGGTACCGGTACTGGACTGGCTGTGGATCGGCCTGCTCGGGGTGTTCTGCACCGGCGTCGCCCACAGCCTGTTCGTGGCGGCGCTGGGCGTGATCAAGGCACGCACCGCCGCGGTGGTGTTTGCCATGGAGCCGATCTACGGCATCGCTGTGGCCTGGATGCTGTTCGCCGAAACACCGACGCCACGCATGCTCGCCGGCGGCGTGCTGATCATCTTCGCCATCGTCATTTCCAGCCGGCTCGCTGCCAGCGGGGAATCACGCAAGGCAGCGACTGGGCACTAACGGTCGTTGTGGCCCAGGTCACGCTGCGGATCGATCTGGTCGCGCACCCGCTGCTTGAGCACCTTGGCTTCGGGGAAGCCGCCGTCGGCCTTGCGCTCCCAGATCTGCACGCCGTTGCAGGTGATGCGGAAGTTGCCACCGGTGGCCGGTTCCAGCGCTACCCGGGCGAGGTCGTCACTGAAGGTGCTGAGCAGTTCCTGGGCCAGCCAGGCGGCCCGCAGCAGCCACTGGCACTGGGTGCAATAGGTAATGACGATTTCCGGCTTCGAAGCGCTCACGACGACAACCTCAAACAAAATGTGTGGCGCTTATACTAGCGGCTTGCCCCTGGTTCCGAGAATCACGATGCGCCGCCTGCTGTTGAGCCTCCTGCTGGTCCTGACCCCGCTTACCCTCCTGGCCGCCGAAGCCACCCGGCCCAAGGTCGGCCTGGTCCTGTCCGGCGGCGCTGCCCGCGGCCTGGCCCATATCGGCGTGCTCAAGGCCCTCGAGGAACAGGGGGTGAAGATCGATGCCATCGCCGGCACC
Source organism: Pseudomonas sp. Con_6 (assembly GCF_059379395.1). NCBI lineage: Bacteria > Pseudomonadati > Pseudomonadota > Gammaproteobacteria > Pseudomonadales > Pseudomonadaceae > Pseudomonas > Pseudomonas sp. Con_6. Next base: position 5,249,286 of record NZ_CM182011.1, read on the forward strand.
AGCATGGGTGCGGTGATCGGCGGCCTCTACGCCTCCGGCTACACGGTCGCGGAACTGGAAAAGCTGGCGCGCAGCATCGACTGGCAACAGGCCCTGTCCGACGCCCCGCCGCGCAAGGACGTACCCTTCCGGCGCAAGCAGGACGACCGTGATTTCCTGGTCAAGCAGAAGATCAGCTTCCGCGACGACGGCAGCCTCGGCCTGCCGCTGGGGGTGATCCAGGGCCAGAACCTGGCGCTGTTGCTGGAAAGCCTGCTGGCCCACACCAGCGACACCCGGGACTTCAACAAACTGCCTATCCCCTTCCGCGCCGTCGCCACCGATATCGCCAGCGGCGAGAAGGTAGTGTTCAGCCGCGGCCACCTGCCTCAGGTGATCCGCGCCAGCATGTCGATTCCCGCGGTGTTCGCCCCGGTGGAACTGGACGGCCGCCTGCTGGTGGATGGCGGCATGGTCGACAATATCCCGCTGGATATCGTCCGCGAAATGGGCGTCGACCTGGCCATCGTCGTCGATATCGGTACCCCGCTGCGCAACCGCAAGCAACTGGGTACGGTGGTGGACGTGCTCAACCAGTCCATCACCCTGATGACCCGGCGCAACTCCGAGGAACAACTGGCCGCCCTGCACCGCGACGACATCCTGATCCAGCCGCCGCTGGCCAGCATCAGCGCCACCGATTTCGGCCGCGCCGAGGAAATGATGGACGCCGGCTACCGCGCCACGCGCATCCTGGACAACCGCCTCGCCGCCTTGCGTCCGCCCGTGGGAGACGTCGAGCTGGCGGTGGCGCGCTCGGCGGACCGACGCACCCCGGTGATCACCGCGATCCGCATCGAGAACGACTCCAAGGTCAGCGACGACGTGATCCGCTACTACATTCGCCAGCCCATCGGCGAACCGCTGGAACTGGATCGCCTGCAGACCGACATGGGCACCCTGTACGGCCTGGACTACTTCGACCGGGTGCAGTACCGCGTGGTGCACAAGGGCCAGGACCACACCCTGGTGATCAACGCCCGCGGACGCTCTGGTGGTACCGACTACCTGCGTCTGGGCCTGAACCTGTCGGACGACATGCGCGGCGACAGCGCCTTCAACCTTGGCGCCAGCTACCGGGTCAACGGCATCAACAAGCTCGGTGCGGAATGGCTGACCCGGGCGCAGATCGGCGATGTGCAGGAGCTGTACAGCGAGTTCTACCAGCCGCTGGATGCCGGCTCGCGCTACTTCATCGCGCCGTTCCTCAGCCTCGGCTCACAGAATATCGAGGCGACCCTGGACAACGACCCTGTGGCCGAATACCGCCTGGAGCGCTATGGCTATGGCCTCAACCTGGGCCGGCAGATTGGCACCAGCGGCGAGGTACGCCTGGGTGTCGGCCAGGCCTGGGGTGAAGCGAACGTACGCATCGGTGACCAGGACCTGCCCAAGGTCAGCTTCAGCGAAGGCTTCTATGAGCTGAAGTACTCGTTCGACACCCTGGACAATGTCTACTTCCCCCATGACGGCGAGGATATCCGCCTGACCCTGCGCCAGTTCGAGCCGCAACTGGGCTCGGACCAGCGCTACCGGCAGTGGGACTTCAAGCTGGACAAAGCCCTGAGCAGCGGGCCGAACACCTTTGTTCTCGGCGGCCGCTACGGACGCACGCTGGACGATGCCGAGGTGGTGATTTCGAGCATGGTGATGGGTGGGGCGCGGCAATTGTCGGGCTTCCGCCAGAACTCGCTGTCGGGACAGAACCTGAGCCTGGCACGGGTGGTGTACTACCGGCGGCTGACGCCGCGGGCCTACCTGCCGCTGGACTTCCCGTTGTACCTGGGAGGATCGCTGGAGCGCGGGCGGGTGTGGAACAACGACAACGAGTTCGACAGTGGATATATCAATGCCGCGAGCATCTTCGTCGGCTTCGATACGCCGCTGGGGCCGTTGAGCTTCAGTTATGGGTTCAATACCGAGGACCAGAAGGCGATCTATCTGAACCTGGGACAAACCTTCTAGGGGCTGGACGGCGACGCGGACCATGTGAGAGCGGGTTCACCCGTTCCCACATGGTCCGCGCTGAATCAATGCGTCAGACCTTGGACTTGTCGAGGTTCGCCAGGATTCGCGTGTGCACCCGCATGCACACCGCCAGCTCCTCTTCATCCACCCCGGTGAACAACTCCACCCGCAGCGCATTGGCAATGGTCTCGATCTGGTCGATCAGCGGCTTGGCCGGCGGGCACAGGACGATCTTCTTGGCCCGGCGGTCTTCCACCACCGCCTGACGCTTCACCAACCCCTGGGACTCCAGGCTGTCCAGCAGGCGGGCCAGGGTCGGCCCCTCGACGCCCACGCTCTGGGCCAGTTCACGCTGGGTCGGGGCTTCTTCGAAACGGGCGAGATGCAGCAGCACCAGCCAGCGCGCCTGGGACAGGTTGAGGCCGGCAAGGCGGCGGTCCAGTTCGGCACGCCAGCCCCGGGACATATGGGCCAGCTGCATGCCGAAGCGGTGTTGATCGGTCAGGGGCATGAAAAACTCTTATTCAGAACTAATTATTAGTCAGCTAACCATGCCAGTTGCGCTTAGGCAAGGTCCATCTGGAGGACGCTTCGGACCAAACGTAAGAAATCGTGACACCCCAGCTCACATCTCGAATTCGGCCGCCAGCGCAGCCCGCACGCAATAGAGCACGCCTTCCGGCACCCGGCTGCCGAACAGCGGCAGGATTTCCGAAACCGGCGGCAGTTCGCCCTCGCCGTCGAGGAAGGCGTCCTGGATTTCCATCATCAGGTCTTCCGGCAGGTCCAGGGCCTGTTCCAGCGACAGTTCCTGGCGGCCGATGGCCTCGGCCAACAGGCTGTAGACGTTCTTCTCGCTGCACTTCAACTGCCCGGCGATCTGCGCCGGGGTCATGCCAGCGCGGGCCAGGCTGACGAGTTCGTGGCGCAGGTCGGTGACCACCGGCGGCGCCTCGGCACCACCGCCGAGCACTTCGAGGAAGGCCTCACCATAGCGCTCCAGCTTGCGCGCGCCGACACCGCTGACCCGCGCCATCTCGGCCAGGCTGGTGGGCTGGCTGCGGAGCATTTCCAGCAGGGTCGAATCGGGGAAGATGACATACGGTGGCACGCCGTGTTCCTCAGCCAGCTTGCGTCGCAGGCTGCGCAGGGCTTCCCACTGCTCGCGCTCGTCGCCGCGCACCAGCTGGCTGGCCGGGCTACCGCCACCGCTGCTGCCCTTGCTGCTGGTCTGTGGCTTGAGATCGCGGCGCAATTCCAGGGTGACTTCACCGCGCAGCAACGGCCGACACGTGTCGGACAGGCGCAGGCCGCCATAGCCGTCGAGGTCGACATCCACCAGCCCGCGCGCCACCAGCTGGCGAAACAGCGAGCGCCATTCGCTCTCGGAACGGCTCTTGCCAACGCCGTACACGGAAAGCTTCTCGTGGCCGAAGTTGCGCACCTTCTCGTTGTCCTTGCCCAGCAGCACGTCCACCAGATGGCCAACGCCATAACGCTGGCCGGTGCGGTAGATCGCCGACAGGGCCTGACGTGCCGCTTCGGTGGCGTCCCAGGTCTGCACACCATCGACGCAGTTGTCGCAGTGCCCGCAAGGCTGCGGCAGTTCCTCGTCGAAGTAGCGCAGCAGGGCCTGGCGGCGGCAGCGGGTTTCCTCGCAGAGGGCGAGCATGGCGTCGAGCTTGTGCTGCTCGACGCGCTTGTGCCGCTCGTCGCCTTCGGAGTTCTGCAGCATCTGCTTGAGCATCACCATGTCCTGCAGGCCGTAGGCCATCCAGGCGTCGGACGGCAGGCCATCACGGCCGGCGCGGCCGGTTTCCTGGTAGTAGGCTTCCAGCGACTTGGGCAGGTCGAGGTGGGCGACGAAACGCACGTTGGGCTTGTCGATACCCATGCCGAAGGCGATGGTGGCGACCATGATCAGCCCTTCCTCGTTGAGGAAGCGCCGCTGGTTTGCCGCACGGGTCTCGGCGGGCAGGCCGGCGTGGTACGGCAGGGCCGGGAAGCCTTGGTCGCAAAGGAATGCGGCGACCTCGTCAACCTTCTTGCGCGACAGGCAGTAGACGATCCCGGCGTTGCCACGACGCTCGGCGAGGAAGGCCAGCAACTGCTTGCGCGGCTGTTCCTTGGGCACGATGCGGTAGAAGATGTTTGGCCGGTCGAAACTGGACAGAAAGCGCTCGGCGTCGTGCAGGTGCAGGCGCTCGACGATCTCCTCGCGAGTACGCATGTCCGCGGTGGCGGTCAGGGCGATACGCGGCACGTTGGGGAAGAACTCGGCCAACTGGCCCAGTTGCAGGTATTCCGGGCGGAAGTCGTGACCCCATTGCGAGACGCAGTGGGCCTCGTCGATGGCGAACAGGGCGATGTCGAGCTCGCGCAGGAAGTCCAGCATGCGCGGCTGCACCAGGCGCTCGGGGGCCAGATAGAGCATCTTCAGCTCGCCGCGGCGGATGCGCCCAGCCAGTTCACGCTGCTGCTCGGCGCTCATGGTCGAGTTCAGCGAGGCGGCCGCGACGCCCAGTTCGTCGAGAGTGGCGACCTGGTCTTCCATCAGCGCGATCAGCGGCGAAACCACCACCGCCAGGCCCTCGCGCAACAGCGCCGGGACCTGGAAGCACAAGGACTTGCCGCCGCCGGTAGGCATCAGCACCAACGCATCGCCGCCCTTGGCCACGCGTTCGATGATCGCCCCCTGGCGACCGCGGAAGCTGTCGTAGCCGAAGATGTCGCGAAGGACGCGCTGAGCCTGTTCGAGCATAACCACTCCAAAAATCATGAATCCATCCCGGCCACACAGGCTGGATGAAAACCGCGCGCAGCTCACGTGAAAAAACGCAAGCAGCTTTTACCGGGGGAAATGCCCTCCCCGGGCGGAAAAAAGCCGGCAGTATACCCGAGCCCCTGCCCTTGCAGGACGACCGCACGATAGACCGTCATCCTTTGCCTTGTTGGGGCCGCAAAATGCTAGAATTCAGCATCGTTCCGTTTCCAAGGTAGCCCCTAATGTCCTTCGCTGAGCAATTGACCCGCCTGCAAGCCTTCCTCGACGCCGACGAGCTGCATGAAGAGGCGCTGGACTACGTTGCCGCCCACGGCTACATGACCGCGCTGTCGATCTGCGCCGAAGAGGTACCGGAGCGTGAATGGATCGACGCCCTGTTCTCCGAAGAACCCCACTACGCCAGCGATGCCCAGCGTGCCGAGATCGAGGCGACGCTGGTCCAGCTCAAGGCGCACATCGCTCGCCAACTGGCCAGCGACGAGGAATTCGAGCTGCCGTGCGACCTCGACCTCGGCGAGGAGCCGGACGATTCCGACCTGCGCGGCTGGTGCATCGGTTTCATGGAAGGCGTGTTCCTGCGCGAGGAAGCCTGGTTCGAGAGCGCCGAGGAAGAAGTCAGCGAGATGCTCCTGCCGATCATGGTCGGTTCCGGCCTGTTCGACGAACAGCCTGAATTCGCCGACATCGCCAGCGACGCCAACCTGATGGACGACATGATCGTGCAGATCCCGGAAGCGCTGACCGCGCTGTACCTGCTGTGCCACGCGCCAGACGAGAAACCGGCCCTGCTCAAGCCTCGCCACCACTGATTCGGTGATGGTGCGCTACCTGTTGCTGGCTGTCGGCTGGCTCAGTGTCGCGTTGGGGGTGATTGGCATATTCCTTCCGGTATTGCCAACCACCCCTTTTCTATTGCTCGCCGCCGCCTGTTTCGCCCGCAGTTCGCCGCGCTTCCATGACTGGCTGGTGAATCACCCCCGACTGGGGCCGTGGATCCGCGACTACCTCAGTGGTGAGGGGATTCCCCTGAAGGGCAAGGTCTACGCCATCGGGTTGATGTGGGTGAGTATCGGTTTTTCCTGCTATCTCGTGCCTTCGCCGTGGGCACGGGGGTTCATGCTGACCAGTGCGGTGCTGGTTTCGGTTTATATCCTGCGGCAGAAGACCCTGCATCGGCCTGGCTGATTGGCTGTTGCCGAGGGCCTCATCGCGGGCAACGCCCGCTCCCACAGGGTTCGGCGGTATACGCGGAATCTGTGGGAGCCGGCGTTGCCGGCGATGAGGCCCTCGAGCCCTACACCGTATCCACCTTCAGCGAATGGTCATTCAACATGCCATTGATGATGGTGGCTGTATCCGCCCCCGCCGCGACCACTCCGCCCGCTCCCGCCGTCACCCCGTAGTGCTGGGCCAGGTCGACTCCGGCCAGATCGATGGTCTGGGTCGGCGCCGCGCCGGCCACTGAACTCACCTCGATGGTCGAGACCAGGCTGGCCCCGCTGCCGGTCACCTTGAAGTGCAGGTAATCGTCCAGCGACGCGGCAGTCGCGTTCTCGCCCTGAAGCAACTGTGAAAGGTCGAGGTGATCGGTCCCCGGAGTGAAGTCGGTGACCACGTCATGGCCGTTATCGCCCAGTTGCCAGAGGAAGGTGTCCGCCCCCGGACCGCCGGTCATGATGTCGTCGCCACGCCCACCGATCAGCACATCGTCCCCGCCACCGCCATTGAGGATGTCATTGCCCAGCCCGCCCTGCAGCACGTTGGCGTTGCCGTCGCCGGTCAGGGTGTCGTTGTAGTCAGAGCCGATCAGGTTCTCGATCGACACCAAGGTATCCATCCCGGCACCCACGGTGTTCTGCTGGCCGGTGATGGACAGGTTCACCGTGACCCCAGCGGTGGCATTGGCATAGCTGGCGGTATCTATACCGGGTCCACCATCCAGCAGGTCGTTGCCGGGTCCGCCGATCAACAGGTCATTGCCATTGCCGCCATACAGGAAGTTGTTGCCACCTCCGCCCACCAGCACGTCGTTGCCGTCGCCGCCATAGAGTGTGTCGTTGCCGCTGCCACCGAGCAGCACGTCGGCGTTCACCGTACCGGTGAGTATCGAGCCGTCCTGATAATTGATGTCCAGCGCCCCTGTCGCGGTGCCACCATGACCATCCGTGACCGTGTAGCTGCCGTTGTACTGCGGCGTGTTGTTGGCAGCGCCGGAGTAATCGATGGTCATTGTCAACTGGTAGTTTTCCGCGTTGTTGGCGCTGCCGCCACCGCTACTGTTGGTCAGATTGACCACATGGATGCTGTAGACGCCATCGTGGGTCGCGGTGAAGGTGCCACCGTCGGCGATGGTCTGGTAGCTCCCGGTAGCATCTTTCCACTCCATCAATACGTTACCGGCCGGCCGGTCGTGATCGAGGTTCAGGCTTTCGCCCTGCTTCAGGGTCACGGTGATGGTGTCTTCGTCGTTGGCATTGGCCGTGGTCACCGCGCCCAGGTAACCGCTGACGATCACCGCTGCGGTCGTGGACGATGCCGTGCCGGTGAACGCACTGCGAGCGATATCCTTCATCTGGTTGGCCAGGGTGTTGCTGGTGCCATTGAACACCACGGTCGGCGTCGTGCTGCCCACGGTGAAATCGGCGCCGCGGGCGCTCCAGCCGGTGTTGAAGGTAGTCGGCGACGCATTCAGGCGATCGACGTTGGCATCCGTATCGTTGGCCAGCAATGCCTCGGCTGGCACGCTGATGCTCGACGAAAGAATGTTGGTGATGATGTGGTCGGCCCCTGGCACCGGCGCGGCGTTGGTGTAGATGTTGACCACCAGGCTGGCATTGGCCAGGTCGCCATCGTTGTCGCTGACCACGTAGCCGATGTTCTCCACATGGCCGGCGCCATCATCCTTCGGCGGCACGTAGGTATATTCGCCGGTGTCCATGTTAACCACGATGGAACCACCTAGCGCGGTCTTGACCGTGATGCTGTTGGTTACGGTATCGAACGTGCCCTTGTCGGTCCCGCCACTGACAGCATAGGAACCCTGGTTGGAATTTCCCTTCGGATCATAGGTGTAGGTAGTTCCATCGACCACCAGCGACTTGATGAAGCCTCCATCCGCGCCGAAAGTGCCGCCCGTCATCAGGCTGCCGGTGACCGGCGCCCCCTGTACGGTGCCGGACAATACCGAGTTGAGCTGATTGAGATCGGTGACCACGGTGGAGTTGGTGTCGGTGTGGGTACTGCCGTCGTAGGCCAGCGGATTGAGGTTGCTGGCATTGACACCGCTGCCCAGGCCGATGGCATAGGACTTGATCCCGTTGCTATCCAGGAAGTTAGTCCAGGCGGTCTCGCGGGTGCCGGAAATGGCGTGTCCAGACGTAGGCTCACCATCGGAAAGGAAGTAGGCGATGTTCTGCGCACCGGTGATTTTCCCTGCGGTGACAAAGGCCGCCTGCGCCGTGGTGGTGGCCGAGTCGTAGTAGGTCGACCCGCCTGCGGTGAGGCCGTTGACGATAGCCTTGGCCTGGGCCACCGAGACCCAGGCCGAGCTCTGGTCAGTGGCACCGCTGGAGAAGGTGACGATCTGCACTTTCACATCGCCCAGGTCGTCGTACTTGTCGAGCAAGGCGTTGATCGCCTGCTTGGACAGTTGCAGGCGAGTCAGCCCGGTCACGCCAGAGGCGTCGTTCATGCTGCCCGACACGTCGACCACGAGCAGCAGGTTGGTATCCACCTGCCCCGGGCTGACCGAGCGAACCTCTCCCACGGCCTTGGGCACATCGTCGACGATGTTGATCTGGATGGTGCTGGTGGTGAAGTTGCCGAGGGCATCCGTCGCCTTGTAGGTGAAGGACTCGGTCATCACGTTGGCACCGTCGTTGGCGCCGCCCGGCGTCTTCGGTGCCGAGGTCAAGGTGTAGGTGTAGGAACCGTTCGCGAGCAACTGAATCTGGCCGTAGGACCCGGTCGCACTACCGACCAGGGTGTAGGTGATGGCGCCAGAACCACCCGACACCGATCCCACCAAGGTACCCGTGCTGGTTTCCGCGGTGCTGGTCGGATCGCTACCCACCACAGTACCAGGCGCGAGATCCTGGCCGTCCCTGTTCAGGTCCAGGGCTTTTTCGTACACCGTAATGTCCTGGTCCTGACTGGCGACCAGCGAGCAGTCCTTCACGTTGATCGTCAGGGTGGTAGTGCTTTCATCGCCATCGGCGTCACGGATGGTGTAGGTGAACACATCCTGGGCACCGGCCGCGGACACCGAGTTGGGGTTGGCGTGATACACCGCGTTGCCCGCGGCATCCAGGGTCAGGGTACCGTAGGTGCCAACGACATTGGTATTCAGCGAGCCGATGGCCGAGGTCGAGGTATTGGAACCGGCCCGCACCCCTACCACCACGTTGCTGCCCGGGTCATCGGCGCCCTTGGTGTCGTTGCCGAGGACATTGCCGGTCACCGTATCGCCCTCGATCACCGAGGCCACGTCTGGCCGGGCGGTCGGCACGTCATCGATGATGTTCACGTCCAGCGAACCGCTGTTGGTGCTGCCGTCGGTATCGGTAGCGGTGACGGTAAAGCTCTCGGTCAGGCTGTTGGCACCATTGCCTGTCGGATGCGTCTCGTTGTCCAGCAGGGTATAGCTGTAGGACACGACACCGGTACTGGCGTTGTAGCCAGTGACCGTCAGGGTATTGCCCAACGGCGTGGTCAAGGTCTGCGGGAAGGTCGCCGCCACCCCGCCGCTGACCACGTTGATGCCACCTACGGTCAGGGTCTGCAGGCCGTCCGGTGCCGTTACGGTGAAGGTGCCGGACTGGGTCAGGGCCGCCGGGTTCGGGCTGCTGCCGTCGCTGAGGTTCTTCTCGTAGACGGTCAGTTCACCGCCCGCAACATTGAGGCCGTTGAGGGTGACCGGATCGTTGAGGTTCTTGATATCCAGCGTCAAGGTGGCGGTGCTGGTATCGCCGTCGGCGTCCCTCAGGGTGTAGGTGAAGGTCTCGGTGCCCGTACCACCGCCGTGCAGGTTGTAGAAGTCCGGGTCTGACGGATTCAGGGTGTAGGTGTAGGAGCCGTCCGCAGCCAGGACCAGGGTGCCGTAGGTACCGACGAAGGTACCGGCGGTGATCGGCCCGCTGACCCTGTCAGCACCCTGGATATCGTTGGTCAGCACATTGCCGGTCAACACCGTCGAGGCTTCGGTCGCCACCGAGGCATTGGTATCGGCCACCGCCGTCGGTACGTCGTCGACGATGTTCACGTCGAGGCTGCCGGTGGTGCTGCTGCCATCGGTATCGCTGGCCGTGACGGTAAAGCTCTCGGTCAGACTGTTCGCTCCGGCGCCAGTCGGATGGGTCTCATTGTCGAGGAGGGTGTAGCTGTAGGACACCACACCGGTGCTGGCGTTGTAGCCGGTGACTGTCAGGGTATTGCCCAGCAGGGTCGTTGTGGATTGCGGGAAGGTAGCCGCTACCCCACCGCTGACCACATTGATACCACCGACACTCAGGGTCTGCAGGCCATCCGGCGCGGTCACGGTGAAGGTGCCGCTCTGGGTCAGGGCGCCCGCGTTCGGAGCGCTGCCGTCGCTGAGGTTCTTCTCGTAGACAGTTAGCTCGCCGCCTGTCGCATCCAGGCCGGTAAGAGTGACCGGATCATTGAGGTTCTTGATATCCAGCGTCAGCGTGGCAGTGCTGGTGTCGCCGTCGGCGTCCCTCAGGGTGTAAGTGAAGGTCTCGGTGCCCGTACCACCGCCGTGCAGGTTGTAGAAGTCCGGGTCTGACGGATTCAGGGTGTAGGTGTAGGAGCCGTCCGCAGCCAAGACCAGGGTGCCGTAGGTACCGACGAAGGTACCGGCGATGATCGGCCCGCTGACCCTGTCAGCACCCTGGATATCGTTGGTCAGCACATTGCCGGTCAGCACCGTCGACGCTTCGGTCGCCACCGAGGCGTTAGTGTCAGCGACCGCCGTCGGCGTGTCGTCGACGATATTCACATCGAGGCTGCCGGTGGTGCTGCTGCCATCGGTATCGCTGGCCGTGACGGTAAAGCTCTCGGTCAGACTGTTCGCTCCGGCGCCGTTCGGGTGCGTCTCACTCTCCTGCAAGGTGTAGCTGTAGGACACGACTCCGGTGCTGGCGTTGTAGCCGGTGACCGTCAGGGTATTCCCCAACGGTGTGGTCACCGTCTGTGGGAATCCGGCCGCAACGCCGCCACTGATGACATTGATGCCACCTACGCTCAGGGTCTGCAGGCCATCCGGCGCGGTCACGGTGAAGGTGCCGTTCTGGGTCAGGGCGCCCGCGTTCGGAGCACTGCCGTCGCTGAGGTTCTTCTCGTAGACAGTTAGCTCGCCGCCCGTGGTATCCAGGCCGGTAAGGGTGACCGGATCATTGAGGTTCTTGATATCCAGCGTCAGCGTCGCGGTGCTGGTGTCGCCGTCGGCGTCCCTCAGGGTGTAGGTGAAGGTCTCGGTGCCAGTACCACCGCCGTGCAGGTTGTAGAAGTCCGGGTCTGACGGATTCAGGGTGTAGGTGTAGGAGCCGTCCGCAGCCAGGACCAGGGTGCCGTAGGTACCGACGAAGGTACCCGCAGTGATCGGCCCGCTGACGCGGTCAGCCCCCTGGATATCGTTGGTCAGCACATTGCCGGTCAGCACCGTGGACGCCTCGGTCGCCACAGAGGCGTTAGTGTCAGCGACCGCCGTCGGCGTGTCGTCGACGATGTTCACATCGAGGCTGCCGGTGGTGCTGCTGCCATCGGTATCGCTGGCCGTGACGGTAAAGCTCTCGGTCAGACTGTTCGCTCCGGCGCCGTTCGGGTGCGTCTCACTCTCCTGCAAGGTGTAGCTGTAGGACACGACTCCGGTGCTGGCGTTGTAGCCGGTGACCGTCAGGGTATTGCCCAACGGTGTAGTCACCGTCTGCGGGAACCCAGCCGCGACGCCACCACTGATGACATTGATGCCGCCCACACTCAAGGTTTGCAGCCCATCCGGCGCAGTGACGGTGAAGGTCCCGCTCTGGGTCAGCGCACCGGCATTGGGAGCACTGCCGTCGCCGAGGTTCTTCTCGTAGACAGTTAGCTCGCCGCCCGTGGTATCCAGGCCGGTAAGGGTCACCGGATCATTGAGGTTCTTGATATCCAGCGTCAGCGTGGCGGTGCTGGTGTCGCCGTCGGCGTCCCTCAGGGTGTAGGTGAAGGTCTCGGTGCCCGTACCACCGCCGTGCAGGTTGTAGAAGTCCGGGTCTGACGGATTCAGGGTGTAGGTGTAGGAGCCGTCCGCAGCCAGGACCAGGGTACCGTAGGTGCCGACGAAGGTACCCGCAGTGATCGGCCCGCTGACGCGGTCAGCCCCCTGGATATCGTTGGTCAGCACATTGCCGGTCAGTACCGTGGAGGCCTCGGTCGCCACCGAGGCGTTGGTATCGGCCACCGCCGTCGGCGTGTCGTCGACGATGTTCACATCGAGACTACCGGTACTGTTGCTGCCGTCCGTGTCCGTCGCAGTGACGGTGAAGCTTTCCGTCAGGCTGTTCGCCCCGGCACCAGCCGGATGGGTCTCATTGTCGAGGAGGGTGTAGCTGTAGGACACCACACCGGTGCTGGCGTTGTAGCCGGTGACTGTCAGCGTGTTCCCCAGCGGCGTCGTTACCGTCTGCGGGAATCCGGCTGCAACGCCGCCACTGATGACGTTGATACCGCCCACGCTCAGGGTCTGCAGGCCATCCGGCGCAGTGACGGTGAAGGTCCCGGACTGGGTCAGCGCACTGGCGTTCGGGGCACTGCCATCACTGAGGTTCTTCTCGTAGACAGTTAGCTCCCCGCCGGCGGTATCCAGGCCGGTAAGAGTGACCGGATCATTGAGGTTCTTGATATCCAGCGTCAGCGTCGCGGTGCTGGTGTCGCCGTCGGCGTCCCTCAGGGTGTAGGTGAAGGTCTCGGTGCCCGTACCACCGCCGTGCAGGTTGTAGAAGTCCGGGTCTGACGGATTCAGGGTGTAGGTGTAGGAGCCGTCCGCAGCCAGGACCAGGGTACCGTAGGTGCCGACGAAGGTACCCGCAGTGATCGGCCCGCTGACGCGGTCAGCCCCCTGGATATCGTTGGTCAGCACATTGCCGGTCAACACCGTCGACGCTTCGGTCGCCACCGAGGCGTTAGTGTCAGCGACCGCCGTCGGCGTGTCGTCGACGATATTCACATCGAGGCTGCCGGTACTGTTGCTGCCATCCGTGTCAGTCGCAGTGACGGTGAAGCTTTCCGTCAGGCTGTTCGCGCCCGCGCCATTCGGATGTGTCTCGCTTTCCACCAAGGTGTAGCTGTAGGACACCACCCCGGTGCTCGGGTTGTAGCCGGTAACCGTCAGAGTATTCCCCAACGGCGTGGTCACCGTCTGCGGGAATCCGGCAGCGACGCCGCCGCTGATGACATTGATACCACCCACACTCAAGGTCTGCAGACCATCCGGCGCGGTGACGGTGAAGGTCCCGCTCTGGGTCAGCGCACCGGCATTGGGAGCACTGCCGTCGCCGAGGTTCTTCTCGTAGACCGTCAGCTCGCCACCGGCGGTATCGAGACCACCGAGGGTCACCGGATCATTGAGGTTCTTGATATCCAGCGTCAGCGTCGCGGTGCTGGTGTCGCCGTCGGCGTCCCTCAGGGTGTAGGTGAAGATCTCGGTACCGGTACCACCACCATGCAGGTTGTAGAAGTCCGGATCTGAAGGATTCAGCGTATAGGTGTAGGAACCATCGGCAGCCAGCACCAGGGTGCCGTAGGTACCGACGAAGGTGCCCGCAGTGATCGGTCCGCTGACGCGGTCAGCCCCCTGGATATCGTTGGTCAGCACATTGCCGGTCAACACCGTCGACGCTTCGGTCGCCACCGAGGCGTTAGTGTCAGCGACCGCCGTCGGCGTGTCGTCGACGATATTCACATCGAGGCTGCCGGTACTGTTGCTGCCATCCGTGTCAGTCGCAGTGACGGTGAAGCTTTCCGTCAGGCTGTTCGCGCCCGCGCCATTCGGATGTGTCTCGCTTTCCACCAAGGTGTAGCTGTAGGACACCACCCCGGTGCTCGGGTTGTAGCCGGTAACCGTCAGAGTATTCCCCAACGGCGTGGTCACCGTCTGCGGGAATCCGGCAGCGACGCCGCCGCTAATGACATTGATGCCGCCCACACTCAAGGTTTGCAGCCCATCCGGCGCAGTGACGGTGAAGGTCCCGCTCTGGGTCAGCGCACCGGCATTGGGAGCACTGCCGTCGCCGAGGTTCTTCTCGTAGACCGTCAGCTCGCCACCGGCGGTATCGAGACCACCGAGGGTCACCGGATCATTGAGGTTCTTGATATCCAGCGTCAGCGTCGCGGTGCTGGTGTCGCCGTCGGCGTCCCTCAGGGTGTAGGTGAAGATCTCGGTACCGGTACCACCGCCGTGCAGATTGTAGAAGTCCGGGTCTGAAGGATTCAGCGTATAGGTGTAGGAACCATCGGCAGCCAGCACCAGGGTGCCGTAGGTACCGACGAAGGTACCGGCGGTGATCGGCCCGCTGACCCTGTCAGCGCCCTGGATATCGTTGGTCAGCACATTGCCGGTCAGCACCGTCGACGCTTCGGTCGCCACCGAGGCATTGGTATCGGCCACTGCCGTCGGCGTATCGTCGACGATCACCACATTGAGGTTGATGCTGCTGGTACTGCCGTCAGTATCGCTGGCCACCACGGTGAAGGTTTCGCCCAGGGTGTTGGCGCCGCCCCCCGTCGGGTGAGCTTCGTTCTGCACCAGGGTGTAGCTGTAGTTCACCACACCGGTATTCGGGTTGTAGCTGATGACCGTGAAAGTATTGCCCAGCGGCGTGACGATCGACTGCGGCGAGCTGATCGCCACGCCGCCACTGATCACGTTGATGCCGCCCACGCTGAGGTTCTGCAGGCCATCCGCTGCGCTGACGGTAAAGCTGCCACCCTGGGTCAGGGCCGCTGCGTCGGGGCTGCTGCCGGTGGCCAGGTTCTTCTCGAAGACGCTGATGATCCCGCCGTTGGCACCGAGGCCGCCGAGGTTCACGCCGTCGTCGAGGTTGGTGATGTTCAGCACCAGGTTGGCGGTGCTGGTGTCACCATCGGCATCAGTCAGGGTGTAGGTGAACGTCTCGGTGCCCTTGCCGCCGCCATGGAGATTGACGAAGTCCGGATCCGACGGATTCAGTGTGTAGGTGTAGGAACCATCCGAGGCCAGGACCAGGGTACCGTAGGTACCGACGAAGGTGCCGGGAATGATCGGGTTAGGTGTCCGGTCGGCGCCCTGGATATCGTTGGGCAGGACATTGCCAGTGAGCACGGTCGATGCTTCGGTGGCGACCGAGGGGTTGGTGTCGTTCACCGCCCGTGGCACGTCGTCGATGATGGTGACATCGAGACTGCCGCTGGTGACGTCGCCATTGGTGTCGCTGGCCGAGACCGGAATGCTCTCGCCCACGGCACTGCCCGCGGTGGTCAGGGTGTAGGTGTAGCTGACCACGCCGGTGGTGGGGTCGTAGCCGGTGATGGTCAGCAGATTGCCGGTACCGGTGGTGATCGACTGCCCAACCCCGGTCACGCCACCGTTGGTCAGCACATTGATGCCGCCGACATTGAGGTTGAGCACGCCGTCCGGGGCCACCACGCTGAAGGTGCCGGCCTGGACCAATGCCGCCGGATCGCTGGCCGAGCCCAATGGCAGGTTGGCTTCGTTGACGGTGACCTCGCCGCCTTCCACTGACAGCCCTACAAGGCTGATCGGATTGTTGACCGCCGGCAGTTCGTTGTTGTGATCAATGAAGCCAGTGTCGATGTTGGCCAGTTCGCCGAAGAAATTGAAACCGGCCGTGGGGAAACCGATCACCGGATCGACATGCCCAGCGACCTCGGTCAGCAGCACGAAGGAATGCCCGCCCCCCAATGCCCCTGGCACACCATTATTGGGGCCGGCAGCAGTGGCTTCGGCATCCTGGGTAGGGTCGCCACCGGCAGCGATGGCTTGCTGGAGTTTCTCCACCTCGGTCAATTGGGCTTCGCTGGGAGTGATCGCTTCCGGCGCCAGCACGTGAGGCGCGTGGTTGGCCAGCAAGGCATTGGACAGGTTCAGGCTGCTGTCACGACCCAGGGTCAGCTCCTCGCCGTTGGCCAGGTGTACCGCCACCGCCCCCGCCGCGCCGGTCTGCAGTTGTTCGCCCGCGTACAGCCGGTCGCCTTCGACCAGCAGCCGCCGGGTTCCGTCGGCCTCGACCGCGAACACCTGCCCGATCACCTTGCTGACCACACCGATTGACTTAGCCATCTAGCCACTCCTCTCCACTGCCGACGTTCTCTATGCAGGAAAGCCTGTGGTGTTTCGTGGGCGGACCCCTGCCAGCGGGTCCGACTCGAAGTAGCTGCGACCGTCAAGACCGTGGGTTTCCCCGGGAAAACCACGGTTATGGCGAGTATCGCTGCGGCGGAGTGACAACACGATCTGGCGATTTGCTTTGTGTCAACTTTTTGTCGCCAGCATTTCCGTTATCCCTCTCCCTCCACTCCTTTCTTGCCCTGTGCCGAATCACGGCTTGAAATCTTTCTGACGCCAGTAAAAAAGCGCCACAGCGCCCGGTATACGCGGTGCTTGGGTTAAACAATGTGCTGCTTTTCTTAGACCGCATAAGTTTTTTTTCGCATAACCCTTATGAAAATTTCTTCTTAGCTTTCCGTCCAGATGTTCTTAGCTCTGTTGTTACAAGCCTGAAACGGTTTGAACTTTCTTTTTCGTCAAATCTTTGGCGATTGCAAGACCTAAAAATGGATCAGGGAGAAGTAACCCATGCGCGTTTTGAACCCCATCACCAGCGCCTTGTTGTTGGCCATGACCTGCGCCAGCGCCCAGGCGATGTCACTACAGGAAGCCGTACAGAACGCCGTGGATACCCACCCGGAAGCCAAGGCAGCGGTCAATGGCCGGTTGTCCGCCGATGAAGACGTGAAATATGCCCGTGGCGGCTACTATCCCAGCGTCGACCTGGTTGCCGGTTATGGCCGCCAGCGCTCGGACAACCTCAATACCCGGGGCCTGAACCCGGACGGCACGCGCAACCACAACAAGGAAACCCTCAACTACACCCAGTCCGAACTCCGCCTGCGGCAGATGCTGTTCGACGGCTTCAATACCTCCAATGAAGTGGCGCGCACCCAGGCCGTGGCCAACTCTCGCGCCTATTACGTGCAAGCCACCTCGCAGACCGTCGCCCTGCGCGCGATCGAGGTCTACCTGGATGTGCTCAAGCGCCGCGAGCTGGTGACCCTGGCGAAGAACAACCTGCAGGCGCACCTGCGGGTCAACGACCAGATCGGCCTGCGCAGCGAGCGCGGCGTCGGCAGCACCGCCGACCTCGACCAGTCCACCGCACGCCGGGCACTGGCGCAGAACAACCTGGACACCGCCACGGTCGACCTGGAAGACGCCAACGCCAATTTCTTCAGCGTCGTCGGTCGTGAGCCCGACCAACTGGAAGCGCCCACCTCCATCCAGGACCTGATGCCGGCCAACCTCACCGATGCGCGTCAGGACATGCTGCAGAACAACCCCTACCTGAAGTCGGCACAGGCCGACGTCAACGCCGCCGAGCAGCAATACGAGGTGGCCAAGTCGCCGTTCTATCCGCGCCTGGATGCCGAGCTCAGCACCGGCGCCAACAACAATATCGGTGGCGAACCCGGCCACGCCAACGACATCACTGCCGGCGTGACCATGACCTACAACCTGTTCCGCGGCGGCAGCGACAAGGCGCGCCTGCAGTCCGACGCGCACAAGATCAACCAGGCCATGGACATCCGCAACAACGCCCTGCGCCAGCTCAACGAAGACCTCAAGCTGGCGTGGAACGCCTGGAAGAACGCCGAGATCCAGACGCCGACGGCCAAGCAGTACGCCGAAACCACCACTCGCGTACGCGCCGCGTACCAGGACCAGTTCGGTCTGGGCCAACGCACCCTGCTCGACGTGCTGGACAGCGAGAACGAGCTGTACAACGCCAACCGCCGCTATGTGGAGGTGCGTTATACCGAAATCTTCTCGCGCTACCGGGTGCTGGCCAACATGGGCGAGTTGCTGACCAAGCAGAGGATTTCCCTGCCGCCGGAAGCCTTCGCCCAGACCGACGTGAAGACCGACGCACACTTACCCGATATGCGTTGACTGCATCCGCCACCTCGGCGGGAGGTAGGCCATTGTGACCAGCATGCAACCGGCGAGCTCGGCGGACCAACGCCAGAGTTTCGATGATCCGTTACTCGATGGGCTGTTGATTCTCTGCAAGCTCCACGGTTGCACGGCGAGCCGCGCCAGCCTGTGCAGCGGCCTGCCGCTGCCCGAGCAACGCCTGGATATCGATCTGCTGCCGCGGGCCGCAGCCCGTGCCGGCTTGCAAGCGCGAGTGCTGCGCCGCGAGCTGGCGGCGATTTCGGCGCTGAACCTGCCGGTGCTTCTGCTATTGAAGGACGGCCGCTGCGCCGTACTGCGGCGCTGGAAAGACCAGGACCAGGCGCTGATCCTGCCCTGCGAGGCGGATGGCGGCGAACAACTGGTCAGCCGCGCCGAGCTTGACGACGCCTATTCCGGCCACGCCCTGTTCGCCCGCCCCCGGCATGAACTGGAACACCAACGCAACCCGCTGGTACCCCGGGTCCACGCCTGGTTTCGCGACACCCTCAAACAATCCCGCTGGCTGTACAGCGATGCCCTGCTGGCGAGTCTGCTGATCAACCTGCTGGGCCTGCTGGTGCCATTGTTCGTCATGCAGACCTACGACCGCGTGGTGCCCAACCAGGCCATCTCGACCTTGTGGGTGCTGGTCATCGGCCTGTTCATCGGTACCACCTTCGAACTGATCCTGCGGGTGGTCCGATCTCACCTGCTGGACCAGGCCGGCAAGAAGACCGATCTGATCCTCTCGGCGACTCTGTTCGAGCGCATCACCGGTATGTCGATGAAGGCCCGTCCGGCCACCATCGGCGGCTTCGCCCAGAGCATCCACGACTTCCAGGGTCTGCGCGAATTCCTCACCGCCGTCACCCTGACCAGCGTCATCGACCTGCCCTTCGTCGTGCTGATGCTGGCAGTCATCGGCCTGCTCGGCGGCTGGCTGGTGCTGATCCCGATGATCGCCTTCCCGGTGACCATCCTCTTCGCCCTGCTGATCCAGGTGCGCCTGCGCGACACCGTACAGAAGAGCCTGGCCCTCGGCTCGGTGCGCCAGGCCTTGCTGATCGAGACCCTCGGCGGCCTGGAGACGCTCAAGGCCTGCGGTGCCGAAAGTGAACGCCAGTATCAGTGGGAAAGTACCCACGGCGCCCTCACCCAACTTGACGCCCATGCCCGCAACCTGGCGGCCCTGGCCACCAACGGCACCCTGTTCGTCCAGCAGTTCTGCGGCATGGCCACCATCGTCGCCGGGGTCTACAGCATCATCGCCGGCAACCTCAGCGTTGGTGCCCTGGTGGCCTGCTACATGCTCGGCAGCCGGGTGCTCGCGCCGCTGGGGCAGATCGCCGGGCTGATCACCCGCTACCAGCAGGCGCAACTGACCATGCGCAGCACCGACGCGCTGATGGCCCTGCCCCAGGAGCGCCGTGCCGACCAGCAACCGCTGGAGCACGCGCGCCTGCAAGGGGCGCTGGAACTGAGCCGGGTCAGCTTCCGCTATCCCGGGCAAGCGGCGCCGGCCCTGAACACTGTCAGCTTCAGCGTCAAACCGGGTGAGCGCATCGGCATCATCGGCCGCAGCGGCTCGGGCAAAAGTACCCTGGCGCGGCTGGTGATGGGCTTCTACGAGCCGGACGAGGGGCAGATCCTCCTCGACAACCTCGACCTGCGCCAACTGGACATCACCGAGCTGCGCCAGCAACTGGGCTATGTCGCCCATGACCTGCCGCTGCTGGCCGGCAGCCTGCGCGACAACCTGACCCTGGGCGCGCGCTATGTCAGCGATGCGCGGATGCTCGAAGTGGCGGAACTGACCGGGGTCAGTGAACTGGCCCGGCAGCACCCGCGTGGCTTCGACCGGCCGCTGGGCGAACGTGGGCAACTGCTGTCCGGCGGCCAGCGCCAGGCCGTGCTGCTGGCCCGGGCGATGCTACTGGAGCCGCCGATCGTGGTGCTCGACGAGCCCACCAGCCACATGGACAACAGCAGCGAGGAACAACTGCGCCAGCGCCTGCACGGCTGGGTCGAGGGCAAGACGCTGCTGCTGGTGACCCACCGCACCTCGATGCTCAGCCTGGTGGACCGGTTGCTGGTGCTGGATAACGGCAAGATCGTTGCCGACGGGGCCAAGGACGCGGTCATCGATGCCCTGCGCAAGGGCCGCATCGGCCAGGCGCTCTAAAACGGCACGGACCCTGTGGGAGGGTTCACCCGCTCCCACAGGGTCCGCGCTGAATCGACGATATGAGAGGCGTTCACCATGTCCTCGCTCCGCAGCTACTTCAACAGCTTCAACAAGACCGCCGAGCACGAGTACCTGCCGGACCTGGCCAGCGCCACGCTGCAGGATTCGCCGCGGCTGTCGCGGATCACCGTGTGGCTGGCGGCGGCGTTGCTGCTGATCGCCCTGGTCTGGGCCAAGCTGGCGGTGCTCGACGAAGTGACGGTCGGCGAAGGCAAGGCGATTCCGTCGAGCAAGGTCCAGGTGATCCAGAACCTCGAAGGCGGCATCGTCACCGAGATCTTCGTCCGCGAAGGGCAGATGGTGAACAAGGGCGATACCCTGTTGCGCCTGGACGACACGCGCTTCCGCTCGAACAAGGGCGAGAGCGAGGCCGATCGCTATGCCCTCACCGCCCAGGTCGAGCGTCTGGCGGCAGAGGCCGAAGGCAAGCCGTTCCAGCTGTCCGAGGAAGTGCGCACGAAGGCGCCGCAGGTGGCCGAGGACGAACTGGCGCTGTACCAGTCGCGCCAGCGCCGCCTGAGCAGCGAGAAGCAGACCCTCAACGAACAACTGCGGCAGAAGACCCAGGAACTGGCCGAGTTTCGCTCCAAGCTAGACCAGTACCGTTCCGGCCTGGCCCTGCTGCAACAGGAACTGGACATGTCGACGCCACTGGTGAAGACCGGAGCGATTTCCCCGGTGGAGATCCTCCGGCTCAAGCGCAACGCCGTGGAAGCTCGCGGCCAGATGAACGCCACCAGCCTGGCGATTCCGCGGGCCGAGGCGGCGGTGGCGGAGATCAAGAGCAAGATCGAGGAAACCGACGCCAGCTTCCGTTCCGAGGCAGCCAAGGACCTCAACGAGAAGCGCACCGACCTGTCGAAGATCACCGCCACCAGCGTCGCCATCGACGACCGGGTCAACCGCACCACGGTGATCTCGCCGGTCAAAGGCATCATCAAACTGCTCAAGGTCAACACCATCGGCGGCGTGGTCCAGCCGGGCAGCGACCTGGTGGAGATCGTACCGCTGGAAGACAACCTGCTGATCGAAGCCAAGGTGCGGCCGCAGGACGTGGCATTCCTGCACCCGGGGCAGAGCGCGATGGTCAAGTTCAGTGCCTATGACTACTCGATCTATGGCGGGCTCAAGGCGAAGTTGGAGCTGATCGGTGCGGACACCGTCACCGATGACAAGGGCAATGCGTTCTACATGATCCAGGTGCGCACCGACAAGAATCACCTCGGGGGTGACAACAAGCCGCTGTTGATCATCCCGGGGATGGTGGCGACGGTGGATATCATCACCGGCGAGAAGAGCGTGCTGGACTACCTGTTGAAGCCGGTGCTGAAGGCGCGGACGGAGGCGCTTCGCGAGCGGTGAATCAGCTCGATCGGTGTCGCCTGTATCGCTGGCAAGCCAGCTCCCACACGTACAGCGTCGCTCTTGAGGACGATGGAGAAACCTGTGGGAGCTGGCTTGCCAGCGATGAGGCCCGAATGATCAACGCAGATGATTGCGCTCGAACGTCTCCCGCCCCATCGCCGCGATCTGCCCTTCGATCAGCGCATCGAACGGCCTGAGCAAGTCATCGAACCGCCCCTCTCCCTCCAGCACATTCAACGCCTGGGTCACCGCCTCCACCGTCGACAATGCTCCATCCCCAGGCGCCTTGCGCAGGCGATAGCGCGACGGCAGGACACTGGCCAGGGTCACCCGCGGCAACCTCTCCAGCAACGAATTCAGGTACAGCAACTTGCGCGCCTTGCGCCAGGTACCGTCGGGCACGATCAACAGCCATGGCCGGTCATCCGCCTCATAAGCCTGCAACGCGGTCGCCGCCTCGCCGGGAAACAGCAATCCCACCCGATACCCTGGCGTAGCGACCAGTTCAGCCAGATCCTCGAACACCTCACCGACCCGCAATTCCGCGTTCTTCAACCCAAGCGCTGCCAACCGCGCAGTATTCAACGCATGGCGCACTTCATCGGGATGCTGCAACAGCACCACGCGGGTGCGGCTGTCCAGAGACGGGATCAAGGGACAAAGGCAGTGATTCTGCGGACGCAGGCAACGTTCGCACTGGATTCTGGACATCGGGCTCTCCTGGGCGGGCAAGTGTGCCACAGCAGTCCCGCAACGCGCCCACTTCCCTGTGGGCCGGTGATTGCGTTCAGCGGTTGAAGCGCTCCGCCAGGTCGTGCAGGTACTCCGCCATGCGCTCCAGCTCCAGGCTGATCTGCGCCCCCTGCCGCGCCTGTCCGGCACTGTGGTCGCAGAGCTGGGCGATGCGCACGATCTGCTGGTTGATGTCGTCCACCACATGGCTCTGCTGCTCGGACGCCGTGGCAATCTGCTGGCTCATGCCGGTGATGCGGCTGACCGCCTCGCTGATCCCGCTCAACGCCTGCTGCACCGCCTCGACACTGTGCACGCTGTCACGAGAGATCTGCTCGCCCTTGCTCGCACTGCTCACCGCACGATCGGCACCCGCCCGCAGCGAGGCGATGATCTGGTGGATTTCCTCGGTGGACGCTCGAGTACGCTGGGCCAGGGACCGTACCTCATCGGCCACCACCGCGAAGCCGCGCCCCTGTTCCCCGGCCCGCGCCGCCTCGATGGCCGCGTTCAGGGCCAGCAGGTTGGTCTGCTCGGCGATCGAGGTGATCACGTCCACCACGCTGCCGATGGACTGAGTCTGCTCGGCCAAGGCATTGACCGCCTGGCCGATGTCGCTGACTGCCTCGGCCATGCTGCCCATCGCCTTCAGGCTCTGCTGCGCCAGCGTGCTGCCCTGGCGGGTCAGCTGGTCGGCGTCGGAGGCCGCGTGGGCGGTGTTCTGCACATTGTGCGTGACTTCCTGGATGGTCGCCGCCATCTGCGCCACCGCGGTAGCGGACTGGTCGGTCTCGCTGCGTTGACGATCGAGCATCTGCGCCTGGGCATCGGACAGCTCGGACGACTGCGAGGCACGACTGCGCACACTGACACCGGCATCCACCAGGCGTGTCAGCGCGGTCTGCAAGCGTGCTTCCTCGCTGATCATGGCCAGGTCGAGTTGCCCTTGGGGCCCGAGGTTGCGGCTGTAGGTCAAGGCCACCAGCGGGCTGGTGAAGGCCTTCGGGTGCTCCGCCAGGGTATGGCGGATCATCCGGTTGTGCTGGTTCTCCAGGAGGAACCAGGCCCCCAGCAGGCTGGCCATAAGCAGGCCGAGGGCAGCGTACTGTGGCAAGGCCAGGTAGCCGAACACCGACACCGCGCCGGCAGCGAGCAACGGCCAGCCGTGACCGAGCCCGTCCGTGACACGCGCAGCCCATGGCGTCGGCGCCCGCCCGGCGTTAAGCCGCGTGTACAACGCCGAAGCCCGCTCGACCTGCTCGCGGGTCGGCAACGAGCGCACCGACTCGTAGCCGCTGACCCGACCGTTCTCGTAGATCGCCGTGACATAGGCGCTGACCCAGTAGAAATCGCCGTTCTTGGCGCGGTTCTTGACCACGCCCATCCAGGGTTTGCCCTCCTTGATGGTTTCCCACATATGGGCGAACACCGCCGACGGCATGTCGGGGTGGCGCACGATATTGTGGGGTTGGTTGATCAGTTCATCGCGGGTGAAGCCGCTGATGTCGACGAAGGCGTCGTTGCAATAGGTGATACGGCTATTGAGGTCGGTGGTGGAGATCAACCGCTGCCCCGGGGGGAATGATCTTTCCTGCTCAGTGACGGGCAAGTTCTTGCGCATCTCGGGCGTTCCCTGCTGATGAGGTTGTCGGAAAATTCATCAAGGCAAAGAAAGGTCTAGCAGAGCATTCAACTGAGTGGGGGCATTGGGCCAGTATTTTTACCATAGGCACAAAGTAATGATAGCAAAACGCCTCTAGTCAGCCGGGCGTCAGCTGTGCGCGAAGCAGGTCACGGAATGTCTGAATGAGTGGTTCGCGACTCCGTCCACGGCGAATGATCATCGAAAAGGGCGCCTGGTAGCCGAAGGTGGCCGGCGACAGCACGCGCAGATCACCCTTGTCGACCCAGGCCTGGGCGTAGTGCTCGGGCAGGTAGCCGATGTAGGCGCCAGACAGTACCAGAATCAACTGCGCCTCCATGCTCTCCACCGTCGCCGCGCTGTGCTTGAAGCCGTGCCGGGCCAGTTCTGCCTGGCTCCAGTAGCCGCGGCCGACCATGCGCTGCTGGGTGATCACTTGCTCGGGAATGCGCCGCTCGTGGTACAGCGGATGGCGGTTGCTGCAATACAGCCAGTGCTGTTCGCGGTACAGCGGCTGGTAGACAAGGCCGCTCATGCGCGTGGAAAAGGCGCCGATGGCCAGGTCCAGACGGTTATCCTGCACGCCCAGTTGCAACTCGTAGGGACTCGAAACCGACAGGTGCAGGTGCACCGCCGGGTGTTCCTGGCTGTAGGCGCCGATGGCTTCGGCCAGGGGCAAGGCGCGGTCGCCGACGGTGGAGTCGATCACGCCGAGGTTGAGGGTGCCGCGCAGTTCGCCCTTGAGCGCCGCCGCGTACTGCTCGAAACCATCCAGCTCGGCCAGCAGGCGCAAAGTCTCCTGATGAAACAGCTCGCCCTTGCTGGTCAGGCTGAAGCCTCCGCGCCCGCGATGGCAGAGGACGATGCCCAGGGCCGACTCCAGTTGGCTCATGTAGGTGCTGATGGCCGAGGTGGACAGGTTGAGATCGCGCTGGGCATTGGCGAAGCCCTGGTGGCGCACCACGCTGGCGAAAATACGCAGCAGCTTCAGATCGGGCAGGTTCGAGGCCATGAAAACGGGCGTCCGCGGGTCGGAAATGGCAACAGTCTAACCGCGCCTGGGCGGATAGTTCAGAAAAACCTGAACTAAGTATTTGCCGGTAGCGATTCTTTCCGCCCACTACCTTTTGCAGACTGCGCCGCACAGCAACTGTTCCAGGACGATTCCGGCCGGCTGGCCGTTGTCGAGAACAGATATCAACAACTAGAACAATCGAATCGATGAGGCCCGAACCGTGGACAAGATTCTTCACCAACCACTGGGCGGCAACGAAATGCCGCGCTTCGGCGGCATCGCTACCATGCTCCGCCTTCCTCACCTGCAAAGCCCTGCCGGCCTGGACGCCGCCTTCATCGGCGTACCGCTGGACATCGGCACGTCCCTGCGTTCAGGTACCCGCTTCGGCCCGCGGCAGATCCGCGCCGAATCGGTGATGATCCGCCCGTACAACATGGCCACCGGCGCAGCGCCATTCGACTCGCTGTCGGTCGCCGACATCGGTGACGTGGCGATCAACACCTTCAACCTGCTCGACGCCGTGCGCATCATCGAAGAAGCCTACGACCAGATCGTCGAGCACAACGTCATACCGCTGACCCTGGGTGGCGACCACACCATCACCCTGCCGATCCTGCGTGCCCTGCACAAGAAGCACGGCAAGGTCGGCCTGGTCCACATCGACGCCCACGCCGATGTCAACGACCACATGTTCGGCGAGAAGATCGCTCACGGCACCACCTTCCGCCGCGCCGTGGAAGAAGGCCTGCTGGATTGCGACCGCGTGGTACAGATCGGCCTGCGCGCCCAGGGCTACACCGCCGAAGACTTCAACTGGAGCCGCAAGCAGGGCTTCCGCGTGGTCCAGGCCGAAGAGTGCTGGCACAAGTCGCTGGAGCCGCTGATGGCGGAAGTCCGCGAGAAGGTTGGCGGCGGTCCGGTGTACCTCTCGTTCGATATCGACGGCATCGACCCGGCCTGGGCCCCCGGCACAGGCACCCCGGAAATCGGCGGCCTGACCACCATCCAGGCGATGGAAATCATCCGCGGCTGCCAAGGCCTGGACCTGATCGGCTGCGACCTGGTGGAAGTGTCCCCGCCCTACGACACCACCGGCAACACCTCGTTGCTGGGTGCCAACCTGCTGTACGAAATGCTCTGCGTGCTGCCCGGCGTAGCCCACCGCTAAGGCCAAGGCAAGGAGCGGTATTTGCGGCAGGAGCCATGAAAAAGGGTCCGGTGACGGACCTGCATCACTACGAAGAAAAGACCCGCGGCGGGCCCACCGTGCGCGGGATCGATCTCACATAAAAAAGATAATTGGAGACACCCCATGGCCTTGGACATATTCGTTGTACTGATATACGCCGCCGGCATGCTGTTGCTGGGCTGGTACGGCATGCGCCGCGCCAAGACCCACGAAGAATACCTGGTGGCCGGACGCAATCTCGGCCCCAGCCTGTACATGGGCACCATGGCGGCAACGGTCCTGGGTGGCGCGTCCACCGTCGGCACCGTGAAGCTGGGCTACGTCCACGGCATCTCCGGCTTCTGGCTGTGCGCCGCGCTGGGCCTGGGCATCATCGCCCTCAACCTGTTCCTCGCCAAACCCCTGCTGCGCCTGCGCATCTTCACCGTGACCCAGGTCCTTGAGCGTCGCTACAACCCCATGGCCCGTCAGGCCAGCGCGGTGATCATGCTCGCCTACGCGCTGATGATCGGCGTGACCTCGACCCTGGCCATCGGCACCGTGTTGCAGGTGCTGTTCGAACTGCCGTTCTGGGCCTCGATCCTGCTCGGCGGTGGCGTCGTGGTGGTGTACTCGACCATCGGCGGCATGTGGTCGCTGACCCTGACCGACATCGTCCAGTTCATCATCAAGACCGTGGGCCTGATGTTCGTCCTCCTGCCGATCTGCCTGTACCGCGTCGGCGGCTGGGACGAGCTGGTAGCCAAGCTGCCGGCGGCCAGCTTCAGCCTGACCACCATCGGTTGGGACACCATCATCACCTACTTCCTGATCTACTTCTTCGGCATCCTGATCGGCCAGGACATCTGGCAGCGGGTGTTCACCGCCCGTGACGAGAACGTGGCCAAGTACGCCGGCACCACCGCTGGCGTGTACTGCGTGATCTACGGCCTGGTGTGCGCGGTGATCGGCATGGCGGCCCATGTGCTGCTGCCGGACCTGGGCAACGCCAACAATGCCTTCGCCGCCATCGTCAAATCGGCACTGCCGGACGGTATCCGCGGCCTGGTGATCGCTGCTGCCCTGGCCGCGATGATGTCCACCGCGAGCGCCGGCCTGCTGGCGGCCTCCACCGTGCTGACCGAAGACCTGCTGCCCAAGCTGCGCGGCGGCAAACAGTCGAGCCTGGCGATCAACCGCCTGTTCACCCTGCTGACCGGCCTGGTCGTGCTGGCCATCGCCCTGGTGGTGGAAGACGTGATCAGCGCTCTGACCCTGGCCTACAACCTGCTGGTGGGTGGCATGCTGGTGCCGCTGATCGGTGCCATCTACTGGAAACGCGCCACTACCCGCGGTGCGATCGTGAGCATGACCCTGGGCTTCGTCACGGCGCTGGCGTTCATGATCAAGGACGGGATGGATGCCAACACGCCGATCTACTACAGCCTGGCGATTGGCCTGGTGAGTTTCGTGGTAGTCAGCCTGATGTCGCGTCCGGCGGTGAATGCGGCCAAGCTGGCCTGAACACCGGAAATGAAAAGGGCCTGCTTCAAGCAGGCCCTTTTCTTTGGCTGACGCGTACCCTGTGGGAGCGGGTTGACCCGCGATTACGGTAGTGGACTCACCGACGCAATCGCGGGTCAACCCGCTCCCACAGGGTTCGTGTCGCTCTTCAGATTCTTGATTTCAGCGCCGCGGCTGCCGCTTGCGCTTTTCTTCATCGGTCGGAATCGGCACCGGCTGCATCGGCGGGATCAGTCCCAGCGCAACCGCGAGGTCATGGAGCCAGTTCATCATCAGGT
This sequence comes from Pseudomonas sp. Con_6, assembly GCF_059379395.1. Lineage (NCBI taxonomy): Bacteria > Pseudomonadati > Pseudomonadota > Gammaproteobacteria > Pseudomonadales > Pseudomonadaceae > Pseudomonas > Pseudomonas sp. Con_6. The sequence goes on from NZ_CM182011.1 coordinate 5,277,254, forward strand.
TTTTCATAAAGCCCCCCTTGAGGGTCATCGTCCAATCCAATTTGGCTACGATGTTTCCTACCCATCATAGCCGTATGTCCTACAAATCGCCTGCAGAAAAAACACTGTTTCTGACCTGCATCAAGCGCTGAGCGCCTCGCCGACGGACGGTCCCTGGTGCAGTGCTTCCTGCAAGTTCACCCAGGCATCCAGGTTCGCCCCGCGCATACCGCGACGCCACACCAGCCAGGTAGTGGCCAGGTCGAACGGCGTCTGCAGGCGATGCACCGCCACATTCTCCCTTCCCGGCAGGCTGTCCAGCATCGACTGCGACATCAGCGCCACCCCCGAACCCGCCACCACGCAGGCGAGCATGCTCGGGTAGGACTCGATCTCCATGGCCCGCCCCATCGCCGCATGGTCATGGGCGTACCAGGCTTCCAGGCGCATGCGGTAGGAGCAGCCCTTGCGGAAGGTGAACACCGCGCGCCCGGCCACATCCCTGGCGCTGCGCACCGGGGGATGATCGGGCTCGGTGATCAGCACCAGGGTTTCCTCGCACAGCGGCACGCCATCCAGCCCCGAGAGCGACAGCGGCCCGTCCAGCAGTGCGGCATCCAGGCGCCCGGCGAGCAGGCCTTCGAGCAGTTCGCCGCTGGGCGCGGTCTGCACCTGCAGGTTCACCGCCGGATAGGCCTTGTGGTAGCGCGCCAGCAGGCTCGGCAGATGGATCGCGGCGGTGCTGTACATGCTGCCGAGAATGAACTCGCCGGCCGGTTGGCCGCCCTGCACGGCGGCGAACGCCTCGTCATGCAGGGCCAGCATGCGCCCGGCGTAGTCCAGCAGCACCTTGCCGGCAGGCGACAGCTGCAGGCGCTGGCGCTCGCGGTGGAACAGCTCGACGCCCAACTGCTCTTCGAGCTGGCGCAGGCGCGTCGACAGGTTCGACGGCACCCGGTGCAACTGCTCGGCGGCGCGGGTCACCGAGCCGGTCTCGGCCACGGCCTGGAAGATTCGCAGCTGGCTCAGTTCCACAGCCATTCTCCAAAATTGAAAAAGTAGCTCAGTATTATTCAATTTTTATGAATAGCAATCACCAGTAGTCTGACGGCACCCAAACGCTTGCACCGAGGAATTCCGCCATGTCGCCAAGACACCGCCTGCTGGCCAGCTTCGTCGCCCTGATGATGGCGATGGGCATCGGCCGCTTCGCCCTCACCCCGCAACTGCCACACCTGGTTGGCGAAGGCCAGTTGAGCCTGACCGCCGCCGGTCTGGTGGCTGCGGCAAACTACCTGGGCTACCTGCTCGGTGCACTGGACGCGATGTTCGCCCGCAGCCCGCGGCAGGTGCGCCTGCGCCTGGATATCGGCCTGTGGCTGTGCGTGCTCCTGACCCTGGTGTCGTTCTGGGCCGACGGCTTCGTTGCCCATGCCCTGCTGCGCTTTGGCACCGGCGTGGCCAGCGCCTGGGTGCTGGTGATGATCACCAGCCTGACCCAGCCCCTGGCCGCTCATCACAACCTGCCACGCCTCGGTGCCATGGTGTTCGCTGGGCCCGGCCTGGGCATCATGCTCACCGGCCTGCTGGCCCTGGGTTCCAACCTCTACGGCCTGGGCTCGGCGCCGCTGTGGCTGATCTATGCCGCCGCCGCGCTGATCATGCTGCTGGCGGTAAGGCCGATGATCCCGCGCCCCGAGCACCTGCCGGCCGCCCCGCTCGCCACACACGGCAACACGGCGCCAAGCCGCGGCATCGCCCGCCTCGGCCTGATCTACGGTCTCTATGGGATCGGCTACATCATCCCGGCCACTTTCATGTCGCAGATGGCCAGCGCACGCTTCCACGGCAGCTGGATGGCCGACCTGTTCTGGCCCGGCTTCGGGCTGGCGGCGGCCCTGGGCGTGGTGCTGCTGAGCCGGCGCCGGGCAACACCCAACGGTACATCGAACTGGCTGATGACCACGCTGTGGCTGCAGGCCGCCGGAGTCTTCGCCTGCCTGCTGGGCAACGGTCCCGGCCTGGCCCTGGGGGTGATCCTCTGCGGTGCGCCGTTCCTCGCCTGCATGCAACTGGTGATGCAGCGCTCGCGGGAGCTGGCGCCCCACGCCACCCAACGCAACGCCGGCCTGCTCACTGCCTGCTTCGCCATCGGCCAACTGGGCGGGCCGCTGCTGGCAGCGCTGAGCAATCAGCTCGCCGGCAGCCTGCAACCGGCGCTGATCATCGCGGGCAGCGGCCTGTTGCTGGCCGGCGCCCTGGCCTGGAGGCCTAACGCTGTCCCAGCAACGAACGCAGGCGCCTGCGCACCCACTGTTCCGCGCTGACCAGAACGATACCGGCCAACACGCACAGGGCGCCGACGATGAAGTTCAAGCTCAGCGGCTCGTCCAGCAGCAGCACGCCGAAGGTCACGCCAAAGATCGGTGTGACGAAGGAGAACACCGCAAGGTTGGATGCCAGGTATTTGCGCAGTAACCAGAACCAGGTCAGGTAGCTGAAGAACGACACTACCAGCGCCTGGAACAGCACGCTGCCAATGGCGATGGGCGTCAGCGATACGTGGGTGATCTTGCCGCTGAAGGCGGCGATCAGCAGCAGGCCGACGAAGCCCACCGCCAGCTGGTAGAAAAGTGTCAGGGTCGCCGGCGCCTCGGACAGGCGCGAGCAGCGCACCACCACGGTGGTGGCACCCCAGGCCGCGCCGGCCAGCACGCCGAAGAAATCGCCGAGCAGCATCGGTCCGCTCAGGTCCGACAGGGAAAGCCCGCCGGCAAAGGCGAAGGCGATCCCCGCGAAGGACAGCAAGATGCCCACCCACTGCAACGGCCGCAAGCGCTCGCTGGGCAGGAGAAAATGCAGACCAAGGGCAGTGAACACCGGCGCCGTGTAGAGAAACACCGACATATGCGCCGCCGAGGTCAGGGTCAGGCCTTCGGCGATAAACAGGAATTCGATACCGAACAGCGCCCCGGCCAGCAGCCCGCCACGCCAGGTCGTGCCAACCTGCTCCCAGCCGCCTTTCCAGCAGATCAGCAGACCGACCAGCAGCGCAGAGATACCGGAACGGCTGGCCGCCTGCATCACCGGGGCGATATCGGCGGCAGCCCATTTCACCATCACCTGCTGGACGCCCCAGATCAGGCACAGCCCCAGCATCACCTGAAACGCAAAGGCATCGGGATCGCGACGGGGAGCGTTCATCGGCGCCCCCCCACTTCTGACAACGGCATGACGACCTCATGGCAGCAAAGAATTGACGCCGATTATGAGGACCGCCCGTCAGCCATTACCAGATGTGTCTGACATCCATCACGCAATCTGTGCCTTGGTAGCCACTTCTTCGAAGGTCGCTTCGTCAAGGGCATCGGCCTGTTCGTCGAGAACTTGGCGCGGGTGATCGTTGCCGGGAATGCTGCTGTCAATCAGGCTGAGCAGGCGAGAGCCGCGTGGGGTGAGCACATAGTTCTCGCCGTTGCCGCCCTCGTCTTCCGGGCGGTCGGCGATGTAGCCGCGTTCCAGCAGCAGGCGCTCGTAATCGCAGGCACGGGTTTTCAGGTGGTCAACGTCAGGCACCGGCTCGCCCGCCGCGGCGAGCTGCGCGGCATGCTGTTCGGCGTAGGGGCGCGGGGTGAAGTGTTGGTCGGCGCTGTTCTGCACTTCGTGCAACAAGCGCTCGATCAGGTCCCAGTCATAAACGGTGCTCATGGGGTACGGCCTCCGTTGGGGGTGTATCGGTTGTGACCGGAAGTCGCGCTGGCGGTTCGACTGAACTTTCCGGACGGCGGCGGCCTCCACCGCAAACCTGAACATGGAGGCTCGACCATGAAGACCCTGATGATGCTGACCGCCACCGCCAGCCTGCTGTTTGCACTGCCGAGCTGGGCCTGCACCCTGGAGGAAGCGACGGAGAAACGCGAGGAACTGGCCAAGGAAGTGAGCCGGCTGACCGAGCAGAACCCGCAAAAGGCCAAGGAAATCAACGATGAGTTGAAAGGGATGAAGCTGGGGACGGAGAGCAAGGATCTGCCGGACAAGTGCCAGTTGATCGACAAGCGGTTGCAGGAATTGCGGGAAGCGGAGAAGAAGACCTGATTCTTGTACAAACGTTGAGGGCCCCATCGCTGGCAAGCCAGCGATGGGGCCCTCAGGGGCGAAAGATTACTCAGCCGCCGGCGCGCGCTTCTTCAGCGGTGCCAGGCCATCGGAGCTGGCCAGCGGCGCGTTCGGCCGTGGCTTGGCTGTCGGCTTGCGCTTGGCCGCGGCCTTCTTGTCACCGGCCTTCTTGTCTACCTTTTTCTTCTTCACCCCAGCCGCCTTGCCCGAAGCCTTGACCTTCTTCGGCCCGCTGTAGGTGCCCTTCACTTCCTTGATCACCCGGCGCTCGAAGCTCTGCTTCAGGTAGCGCTCGATGCTCGACATCAGGTTCCAGTCGCCGTGGCAGATCAGCGACACCGCCAGACCTTCGTTGCCAGCCCGGCCGGTACGGCCGATGCGGTGCACATACTCGTCACCACTGCGCGGCATGTCGAAGTTGATCACCAGGTCCAGGCCATCCACGTCCAGGCCGCGGGCCGCCACGTCGGTAGCCACCAGCACTTTCGCACCGCCGGTCTTGAAGCGCTCGATGGCCAGCTTGCGGTCCTTCTGGTCCTTGTCGCCGTGCAGAACGAACGCCTTCAGGTCCTTGGCCACCAGGTGACCATAGATCCGGTCGGCCATGACCCGGGTGTTGGTGAAGATAATGGCTTTTTCGTAAGTCTCGTTGGCCAGCAACCACTGGGCGATCTGCTCTTTGTGCTGGTTGTGGTCGGCGGTGATGATCTGCTGACGGGTGCCTTCGTTGAGCTGGCTGACCGCGTTGAGCATCAGGTGCTCAGGGTCCTTCAGGACCTTGCCGATCATGTCGCGCAGGCCGGCGCCGCCGGTGGTGGCGGAGAACAGCATGGTCTGCGCACGGTTCTGGCACAGGCCACAAAGGCGTTCCACGTCTTCGGCGAAGCCCATGTCGAGCATGCGGTCGGCTTCGTCCAGCACCACCACCTGCACGTGTTCCAGGTCGAGGTTGCCGGCGTTCAGGTGCTCCAGCATGCGCCCCGGAGTACCGATGAGGATGTCCGGGACCTTGCGCAACATCGCGGCCTGTTCCTTGAAGTCTTCGCCGCCGGTGATGATCCCCGATTTGATGAAGGTGAACTGCGAGAAGCGCTCGATTTCCTTCAGGGTTTGCTGCGCCAGCTCGCGGGTCGGCAGCAGGATCAGGGCACGGATTTCCACGCGTTTCTGGTTCAGGTCGACCAGGCGGTTGAGCAGCGGCAGGACGAAGGCCGCGGTCTTGCCACTGCCGGTTTTCGCCGTCACCCGCAGGTCACGCCCCTGCAACGCCAGGGGAATGGCCGCAGCCTGCACCGGCGTCGGCTCGACAAAGTTGAGTGCGGCGACGGCTTTGAGCAGGCGTTCGTGCAGGGCGAATTCGGAAAACACGGATGTAACCTCGGGCATGTGCAGAAATTCAGCCACATAGGGTAACGTTTTCCGCCGCCGGAGCCGAATTTCTTTTTGCTCCGGGCCTCCCCGCGCGGCTCTAATGGCAGCCTGTTTTTTCATCGATGTGGAGTTTTTGCGTTACCCATGGCTATTCAACAGTTCTGGCAAGACGCCCTCGACCTGTGGGGCACCCTCGACCAGCACCCGCTGCTGCACGCCGGTCTCGGCCTTCTGTTACTGCTGGTCATCGCCCTGGTGATGGGCCGGGTGGCACGCTTCGTGGTGCTGCATGCGGTCAAGCTGCTGTGCCGACAGCCGGCATTGCTCTGGCTGCGGGATCTGCTGGAAAACAAGGTGTTTCATCGCCTGGCACAGATCACCCCGTCGCTGGTGGTGCAGTTCGGCCTCAAGCTGGTACCGGAGCTGAGCGTCACCAGCCAGCATTTCCTCGGCAATCTTGCCCTGGCCTTCACCATCCTGTTCCTGCTGCTGGCGACCGCCGCCCTGCTCGATGCCCTGCTGGACATCTACGCCCGCACCGAACACGCCCGCACCCGCTCGATCAAGGGCTACGTGCAGTTGGCGAAGATGGTCCTCTATGTGTTCGGCGCCATCATCATCGTCGCCACCCTGATCGACCGCTCGCCGCTGTTGCTACTGTCCGGTCTGGGTGCCATGTCGGCGGTGATCCTGTTGGTATACAAGGACACCCTGCTGTCGTTCGTCGCCAGCGTGCAGTTGACCAGCAACGACATGCTGCGGGTCGGCGACTGGATCGAGATGCCCCAGGTCGGCGCCGACGGCGACGTGGTGGACATCACTCTGCACACGGTGAAGGTGCAGAATTTCGACAAGACCATCGTTTCCATCCCCACCTGGCGCCTGATGAGCGAGTCGTTCCGCAACTGGCGCGGCATGCAGCAGTCCGGCGGCCGGCGGATCAAGCGCAGCCTGTTCATCGACGCCGGTGGCGTGCGCTTCCTCACCGCCGAGGAACAGCACCGTCTCAGTGACGTGCGCCTGCTCAAGGACTACCTGGCGCAGAAACGCAACGAACTGCACACCTGGAACGAATCCCAGGGCCAGGTCGCCGAGCTATCGGCCAACCGCCGCAAGCTGACCAACATCGGCACCTTCCGCGCCTTCGCCCTCGCCTACCTGAAGAACCACCCCGACGTGCAGCAGGGCATGACCTGCATGGTCCGCCAGATGCAGACCACCGCCGAAGGCGTGCCGCTGGAGATCTATTGCTTTACCCGGACCACGGTGTGGGCCGAGTACGAGCGCATCCAGGGCGATATCTTCGACTACCTGCTGGCGGTGTTGCCGGAGTTCGGGTTGAGCCTGTACCAGCAGCCGAGCGGCAGCGACCTGCGTTCCGGCCTGCTGGCCGTGACCCAGCAAAGCAGCGTGATTACCGAAAGCGTCCGGCAGAATTAAGCCGGGCGACAAAACAGATAACGACGTTCAAGGATGAATCCATGTTGGGAAATTTGTTCGATGCACTGAAACGCTCTTTGTCCTTGGGATCGCCCAAGGCGCTTCCTGACCCCTTCGACACCTACTATGACGAAGAGGCCAAGGTTTTCTGCATTGGAGACCTGCCGCTGAATATCAAGAAGGAAGCCGCAGGAATCATCAAGGCGAAGCTGGGTAACGACGAGATCTTCGACCGGGCCAGCCTCGATGACCTGCTACTGCAACCGGAGGGCAGGGCGCTATTCGACGAAGCCTTTTCCCAGCTGTGTTTCTGGATTTCGAAGCTGATTGGCAATAACCATCGCAAGCACGGGCAGCCCCTTTATCCGTGGAAGTGCGCTGTATGTATCGTGCCCACCCTGGCGTTCAATGCGTGGGTCAGACTGTCTTACGACGAGAAGGAGAATACCGCCCTGATTTTCCTGAACATTGGGGTGCTTCTGGAGAATCTTGACCGTCTTCATCGTATTCACGCCACGCCCGGCTTTCTGGATACCTTCACTCAGGAAAGCGGGCTGGCCCCGATCGTACCCTTCCAACAACAGGAGGGATTGCTGGGCAATCTATCGGACAATCCCCACCTTCACGCCATAGCAACGGAGGTCGCGATCAAGGCCAGCATGCTCGTGGTCTTTCACGAATGGGCCCACTTCATTTGCGGTCATGTCTCTTATCTCAGGACAGAGTTGGGTCATTCGGGAGAGATTCATGAAGCACCCGAGGCATCCGACGAAGAAATGGATAACGATCTCAGGCGAATGATCGAGCTCGATGCGGACGAAACCGCCGGCATTGTCGCATCGGTATTCTGGCGAGAATTCGACCACCCGGCAGTGGCGTTGCCCGACATGCAGAACGAGGCGTTCTCCATGGAAGTGATAATGGCCGTTCTCTCCAACAACCTGATACTCGGTCAGTACGAACTCAATGACCGTTACTACAGTCCCCTGTGGAGAACCCAGCATCTGCTGGAGCGCTTTTACGCGGACTTCTTTTATGTCAACAAAGCGCTTCCTCAGCACGAACAAGCTCAGCAGCGGGAAAGCAACAGCAGGGAAATGCACCCCTTCCAAATGAAACTCGTTGCCGAGCTGGAGCGTGCCTACAAGATTCTCGGCCTGGGCGAAGGCCTGTCGTTCGAGCGTCTAGAAAAGGAAATCGAACACCTTCTCGGTCAGGACCAGCATGAACTGGTCCGCCTGAGAAACGATCTGCGCAAATACTCGCCCGCGAATCACTATATTCAACGGCCGACAGGACAGACCCAGTACTGACGGTTCATGACGGAGTTGCCGTCAGAGCAGGACGACTGCCAAGCCGGCTCAGCCACAGTGACGCGAGGATCACCGTCCCGCCGATGAACAAACGTCCCAGCGGCTCGTCCTGGTTCCAGATCAGCAGATTGAGCAGCAACCCCACCGGGACATGCAGGTTGTTCATCACCGCAAGGGTGCCGCCCGAGACCAGGCAGGCACCCTTGTTCCACCAGTACAGGCCCAGCGCCGTCGGACACAGCCCGAGGAACAGCAGCACGCCCCACTGCACGTCGGTGGTGGGTAGATGCTGGGCGTTGCCGAACACCAGGAAGGCCGGCAGCACGACGATCAGCGCGCCGAGGTAGAAGTAGCCGAAACGCCGGTAGTGCGGCAGGTCGCTCGGGTAGCGGGCGACCAGGTGCTTGTACAGGACCTGCCCGGCGGCATAGGTGAAGTTGGCCAGTTGCAGGAGCAGGAAGCCGATGAAGAAATCCGGGTTGATGCTGTCGAAGCGGATCACCGCGGCACCGGCTACCGCTACCAGAGCGGCAAGCAGGGCCCAGGGGTTGAAGCGACGGTTCAGCGCGTCTTCGATCAGGGTCACGTGCAGCGGGGTGAGGATGGTGAACAGCAGCACTTCCGGCACCGTGAGCACGCGGAAGCTCAGGTACAGGCAGACATAGGTGATGCCGAACTGCAGGGCACCGATCACCAGCATCGCGCGCATGAAGCGCGGTTCGACCTGGCGCCAGCGGGTCAGGGGCAGGAAGATCAGCAGGGCCAGGACGACCCGCGCGAGTACGGCGAAGTAGCTGTCGACATGGCCGGCGAGGTATTCGCCGATCAGGTTGAAGGAATACGCCTGGATCAGCGCGACGATCAGTAGGTAGCCCATGGTGGTCTCTCGGCAAAGGAGGCGGCGACCTTAGCGGGTTGGGTGGTCGGGGTGCAATTGCCGAGAGTTTTGTTTCGTCATTCAGGGCCTCATCGCGGGCAACGCCCGCTCCCACAAGTCATGCGGCGCACGCGAACCTTGTGGGAGCGGGCGTTGCCCGCGATGAGGCCCTGAAGGGCAATAAAAAGGTTCTTCACGGTATATCGGGAAACTTGGGGGTTGAATGTTCGGTGTCGGTGTCGCGAGCTTATCCATTGCAGGCGGTGACGCCGCCCGCAATGGATAAGCTCGCGATACCGATTCCGCCACTAAACCCAAAGCTTCCCGGTATTCCGTGATGAACCAATAAAAAGCCCGGTCGAGCACTGGGCTTCGACCGGGCACTACACCCAAAGGAGCAAAAAGGGGTGTCAGGCAGGGAAGATTCGTTGCAGTCAGGCCACCGCGGCCAGTTGGGCCTTGGCCTGGTTCAAGCCCTTCTCGTGGAAGTCGCCGCCCATGTTCAGGCCCTCCGCGTGGATGAAGGTCACGTCGTGGATGCCGATGAAGGCCATTACCTGGCGCAGGTACGGTTCCTGATGGTCGCTGGCCGCACCGGCGTGGATGCCGCCGCGAGCCGTCAGCACGTAGGCGCGCTTGCCAGTGAGCAGGCCCTGCGGGCCGGTCTCGGTGTACTTGAAGGTGACGCCGGCACGCAGCACATGGTCCAGCCAGGCCTTGAGCGTGCTCGGGATGGTGAAGTTGTACATCGGCGCCGCCAGCACCAGCACGTCGGCGGCGAGGACTTCGTCAGTCAGCTCGTTGGAACGGGCCAGGGCCTGCACTTCCTCGGCGCTGCGCTGGTCTTCCGGCTTCATCCAGCCACCCAGCAAGGTGCTGTCCAGGTGCGGCAGCGGGTTCAGGGCCACGTCGCGTACGGTGATGCTGTCGGCAGGGTTGGCCGCTTGCCATTGGGCGATGAAATCGCGGGTCAGTTGCCGGGAGGTGGAATCCTGCTGGCGGGCGCTGCTTTCGATGATCAGTACGCGGGACATTGAATTTTGCCTCCATCGGCAAGGTCGCTAAGTCGATGGAGGCAAGATTAATGATTGACCTATCGATAAAAAAGCGTAAAAACTCGGTCAAACCTATCGGTTAATTTGCTTGTTGCCCTTTGCAGTCCACCGCGATGCGCATCTTGATGATCTGCTTGTTGAACGACGCCGTGACATCGCGGCTCGACTTCGCCGGCACATCGACACGCTTCACCCGTGGGGTTTCCGGGCCGTTCTTGAAGGTCACCCGGCACGAGGCGGCGACGTCGCCGTAGTTGTTCAGGGTGATGGTGCTCATGTCGTTGGCGGTGTCGTAGGCAGTGGTATCGAGCTTGACCCCTTCGCCGAGGTCCTTTTTCACCTCGATGGGATAGGCGGCCATCACCGACAACGGCAGCAGGGCCAATAAAGCAACAACATATTTCTTCATGCGGCGCTCTCCTTGAGAAGAGCGCCAGCTTAGGACAACAGGAGCCGAAGATGAAAGCGCCGCGCGTTACCCTGGATCAGTGGCGAACCCTGCAGGCGGTGGTCGACCATGGCGGCTTCGCCCAGGCCGCCGAAGCCCTGCACCGCTCGCAATCCTCGGTGAGCTACACCGTGGCGCGGATGCAGGACCAGTTGGGCGTACCGCTGCTGCGCATCGATGGGCGCAAGGCCGTGCTGACGGATGCAGGCAGCGTGCTGCTGCGCCGTTCGCGGCAACTGGTCAAGCAGGCCAGCCAGCTGGAAGACCTTGCCCACCATATGGAACAAGGCTGGGAAGCCGAGGTGCGCCTGGTGGTGGACGCCGCCTACCCCAACGCCCGCCTGGTCCGCGCCCTCAGTGCTTTCATGCCGCAGAGCCGCGGCTGCCGCGTGCGCCTGCGCGAAGAGGTGCTGTCCGGGGTCGAGGAAGTGCTGCACGAAGGCATCGCCGACCTGGCCATCAGCAGCTTCAGCATCGCCGGCTACCTGGGCGCCGAGCTCAGCGCGGTGGAGTTCGTCGCTGTCGCCCACCCCGAACACCCCCTGCACCGCCTTGGCCGGGTCCTCAACTTCCAGGACCTGGAAAGCCAGTTGCAGGTGGTGATCCGCGACTCCGGCCGCTCGCAGCCCCGCGACGTCGGCTGGCTCGGCGCCGAACAGCGCTGGACCGTGGGCAGTCTGGCCACCGCCGCCACCTTCGTCGGCAGCGGCCTGGGCTTCGCCTGGCTGCCGCGCCACCTGATCGAACGCGAACTGCGCGAAGGCCTGCTCAAGCCGCTGCCGCTGGACCAGGGTGGCAGCCGTCACCCACTGTTCTACCTTTACTCGAACAAGGACAAACCCCTCGGCCCGGCCACGCAGATCCTCATCGAGTTGCTGCGCAACTTCGACACCGCGCCGCTGGACGTGCCGTTCGCCGCCCCGGTCCAAGCCTGACAGGAATCGCCCATGGCCTACTTCGAACATGAAGGTTGCACACTGCACTACGAAGAATACGGCCGGGGCGCCCCCCTGGTGCTGGTCCACGGCCTCGGCTCCAGTTGCCTGGACTGGCAGTACCAGATCCCGGTGCTGGCCGCCGACTATCGCCTGATCCTCCTCGACCTGCGCGGCCACGGCCGCTCCGACAAGCCTCGCGAGCGCTACAGCATTGCCGGCTTCAGCGCCGACCTGATGGCCCTGCTCGAACACCTCAACACCGGCCCGGTGCACTATGTCGGCCTGTCGATGGGCGGCATGGTCGGCTTCCAGTTCGCCGTCGACAACCCCGGCTGGTTGCGCAGCCTGACCATCGTCAACAGTGCGCCGGCAGTGAAAGTGCGCACCCGCGACGACTATTGGCAGTGGGCCAAGCGCTGGACACTGGCCCGGGTCCTGTCCTTGCGCACCATCGGCAAGGGCCTCGCCGCGCGGCTGTTTCCCAAGCCGGAACAGGCCGAGCTGCGCCGCGAGATGGCCGAGCGCTGGGCGAAGAACGACAAACGCGCCTACCTCGCCAGTTTCGACGCGATTGTCAACTGGGGAGTGGAGGAACGCCTGGGGCGGATAGACTGTCCTACCCTGATCATCAGCGCCGATCATGACTACACCCCGGTAGCCCTCAAGGAGCGCTACACCGCCCTGATTCCCGGCGCACGGCTGGCAGTCATCGCCGATTCCCGGCACGCTACGCCCCTGGACCAGCCGCAACAGTTCAACCAGACCCTGCTGCAGTTCCTCGCTGCAGCCTCAACCACCTCTCAAGGATCATTGAGTACATGTTGAAGAAAATCCTCATGGCCGCCTGCTCGGTCGCCTTCGCCACCGGCGTGATGGCCTCGGACAAGACCCCGCACGTCGAGCTGGTCACCAGCTTCGGCAAGATCGAGATCGAACTGAACGCCGAGAAAGCGCCGATCAGCACGAAGAACTTCCTCGACTATGTCGACAGCGGCTTCTACAACAACACTATCTTCCACCGCGTGATCCCGGGCTTCATGGTCCAGGGTGGTGGCTTCACCGACCAGATGGTGCAGAAGAACACCAAGGACCCGATCCGCAACGAAGCCGGCAATGGCCTGCAAAACACCCGCGGTACCCTGTCCATGGCGCGTACTTCCGACCCGAACTCGGCCACCAGCCAGTTCTTCATCAACGTCGCCGACAATGACTTCCTCAACCCGGGTCGCGACCGTGGCTACGCCGTGTTCGGCAAGGTCACCAGCGGCATGGAAGTGGTCGACCAGATCGTCAACTCGCCGACCACCGTCAAGAAAGGCATGCGCGACGTGCCCGCCGATCCGGTCTACATCAAGTCGGCCAAGCGCATCGACTGACCGCCGTGTCACAAGGATGTGACCCGCGGGCGGCGCGCTGCCCTTTCAACAGGAGTGATACATGCTGTTCCGTCGTTTCGAGCAATTGATCGACATCTTCCGCGAGGCGCCCACTGCGGCGCCTCCGTCCCGGGTCCTGCCCTTCTACCTCTACTACCTGCGCCAGGTCTGGCCGAGCTTCGCGGCGCTGATGGTGCTGGGACTGATCGTGGCCCTGATCGAGGTGGCGCTGTTCAGCTACCTGAGCCGGATCATCGACCTGGCCCAGGGTACGCCCAACCTCAACCTGTTCAGCGAACACGCCGGCGAACTCACCTGGATGCTGGTGGTGGCGCTGATTTTGCGACCGCTGTTCGTCGGTCTGCACGACCTGATGGTGCACCAGGCCATCAGTCCGGGCATGACCAGCATGATCCGCTGGCAGAACCATGCCTACGTGCTCAAGCAGAGCCTGAATTTCTTCCAGAGCGACTTCGCCGGGCGCATCGCCCAGCGCATCATGCAGACCGGCAACTCGCTGCGCGATTCGCTGGTGCAGGCCATGGACGCGCTGTGGCACGTGAGCATCTACGCCATCAGTTCCCTGGTGCTGTTCGCCGAGGCCGACTGGCGCCTGATGATCCCGCTGCTGCTGTGGATCGCCAGCTACGTCGTTTGCCTGCGCTACTTCGTGCCGCGGGTGAAGGAGCGTTCGGTAGTGTCTTCGGAGGCGCGCTCCAAGCTGATGGGGCGGATCGTCGACGGCTACACCAACATCGCCACTCTCAAACTGTTCGCCCACACCGATTTCGAGCAGCAGTACGCCCGTGAAGCGATCCGCGAGCAGACCGAAAAAACCCAGCTGGCCAGCCGGGTCATCACCAGCATGGACGTGGTCATCACCAGCCTCAACGGCCTGCTGATCGTCAGCACCACGGGCCTGGCCCTGTGGCTGTGGACCCAGTCGCTGATCAGTGCCGGCGCCATCGCTCTGGCCACCGGACTGGTGATCCGCATCGTCAACATGAGCGGCTGGATCATGTGGGTGGTCAACGGCATCTTCGAGAACATCGGCACGGTGCAGGACGGCCTGGAAAGCATCGCCCAGCCGGTCAGCGTCACCGACAGGCCCAACGCCCCGGACCTCAAGGTGGACCGCGGTGCGGTGCGCTTCGAGAACGTCGACTTCCACTACGGCAAGAGCGGCAGCCGGATCATCAGTGGCCTCGACCTGGATATCCGCCCCGGCGAAAAGATCGGCCTGATCGGGCCGTCCGGTGCCGGCAAGTCGACCCTGGTCAACCTGCTCCTGCGCCTGTACGACCTCGAAGGCGGACGCATCCTCATCGATGGCCAGGACATCGCCCAGGTGACCCAGCAGAGCCTGCGCGGACAGATCGGCATGATTACCCAGGACACCTCGCTGCTGCACCGTTCGATCCGCGACAACCTGCGCTACGGCAAGCCCGACGCCACGGACGAAGAACTGTGGAACGCGGTGTGCCGGGCACGTGCCGAGGAGTTCATCCCGGCCCTGAGCGATGCCCAGGGCCGTACCGGTTTCGATGCCCATGTCGGCGAGCGCGGGGTCAAGCTATCGGGTGGCCAGCGCCAGCGCATCGCCATTGCCCGGGTGCTGCTGAAGAATGCGCCGATCCTGATCATGGACGAGGCGACTTCGGCACTGGATTCGGAAGTCGAGGCGGCGATCCAGGAAAGCCTGGAAACCCTGATGCAGGGCAAGACGGTGATCGCCATCGCCCACCGTCTGTCGACCATCGCGCGGATGGATCGGCTGGTGGTGCTGGAGAAAGGGCGTATCGCCGAGATGGGCAGCCATAGCGAGTTGCTGGCACAGCGCGGGTTGTATGCGCGTTTGTGGCATCACCAGACGGGGGGCTTCGTCGGCGTCGATTGAAATGGGGCCGCTTTGCGGCCCCATGCCTCAGCCCTGTCGATACGGCAATGCCGAACGCGCGTCTTGCGCATAGGCCAACACGCCAAGCCGCTCCTGCCGCAGGAAATCCTCTACCGCCGTGCGCAACCCCGGATGCAGCAGGTAGTGCCACGACCGCGTGATCACCGGTTCGAACCCCCGAATCAGCTTGTGCTCGCCCTGTGCCCCCGCATCGAACCGCTGCAAGCCTTCGGCAATCGCATAGTCCATCCCCTGGTAGAAACAGGTCTCGAAGTGCAGGCGGTCGAACTCCGCCAGGCAGCCCCAGTAACGCCCATAGAAACTGTCGCCCGCCACCAGGCTGAACGCCATCGCCACCTCGCGCCCGCCCTGGATCGCCATCACTACGCGAATCACCTCCGGCATGCGCTCGGCCAGCAGACTGAAGAACTTACGGGTCAGGTAGGGCGCGCGACGACGCACCACATAGGTATTGGCATAGCAGGCGTAAACGAAGTCCCACTGCGCCTCGCTCAGCTCTGCGCCACGATACCAGCGGAACTCGATGCCCTGCCCCGCCACCTGTTCTCGCTCCTTGCGCATCTGCTTGCGCTTGCGCGAACTGAGGGCGTCGAGGAAATCCTGGAAATCCCGGTAACCCGGGTTGCGCCAGTGGAACTGGCAACCGAGGCGCTCCATCCAGCCGTCGCGACCACGCAATAGCGCATCGCTGGCCGGATCGGTGAAGTTCACGTGCAGGCCGGACAGGCCCTGCGCCACCAACGACGTCTCCACCTCGTCCAGCAACTGCGCCAGCGCCTCGGGCTGCCCCAGCAGGCGCGGCCCGCCCACCGGCGAGAACGGCACTGCGCAGAGCAGCTTCGGGTAATAGCGGATACCCGCACGCTCGCAGGCATCGGCCCAGCCGTGATCGAACACGTACTCGCCGAAGGAGTGAGTCTTGCCGTAGGCGGGCATGGCCGCCAGCAGCCTGCCCTGCTGATCGCTCAGCAGGCGGTGGGCTGGCGTCCAGCCGGTATGCGGACTGACGCTGCCGCTGTCTTCCAGGCTGGTGAGGAAGGCATGGCGCAGGAACGGCTGGTCGTCGCCCACCAGGTCGTCCCAGGTGGCGGCGTCGATCGTATTGAGGTGCGGCGGAGTTAGGATTGGCATCGCTGGAGTGTGCCGGGTTGCCGTGAAGAAAAGAAGATTCTCTGCTGATCACGCCCAAACACCTACAGAAAAAAGCCCCGGTTTCCCGGGGCCGTGCTGCCAGGGCGCCTGCCTGCGCCCGTCAGCCAAGACAACTGTCGAACTTCAACGCACCAGGCAAGGCCGCTTGTTATCAAACTGCCAGCCCGGGATCAGGAACTGCATCGCCACGCTGTCGTCCCGCGCCCCCAGGCCCATGTTGCGGTAGCACTCATGAGCCTTGGCCAGTTGCTCCTCGTCCAGCTCGACCCCCAGCCCCGGACGCTCCGGCACCCGCACATGACCGTCGACGATGCGCAGCGGCGCGCGGGTCAGGCGCTGGCCGTCCTGCCAGATCCAGTGGGTGTCGATGGCAGTGATCTCGCCCGGTGCCGCCGCAGCCACCTGGGTGAACATCGCCAGGGAAATGTCGAAATGGTTGTTGGAGTGCGAACCCCAGGTCAGGCCCCAGTCGTTGCACATCTGCGCAACCCGCACCGAGCCCTGCAAGGTCCAGAAATGCGGATCGGCCAGGGGAATGTCCACCGCCTGCGACTGGATCGCGTGGCCCATCTGCCGCCAGTCGGTGGCGATCATGTTGGTGGCGGTGGGCAGGCCGGTGGCGCGGCGGAACTCGGCCATCACCTCGCGACCGGAGTAACCGTCCTCGGCACCACAGGGGTCTTCGGCGTAGGCCAGGACGTGGTGCTGATCGCGGCACAGGGCGATCGCCTGCTGCAGCGACCAGGCGCCGTTGGGATCGAGGGTAATGCGCGCCTCGGGGAAGCGCTCGGCCAGAGCGGTGACCGCTTCGATCTCCTCTTCGCCGCGCAACACGCCACCCTTGAGCTTGAAGTCGTTGAAGCCGTAGCGTGCCTGCGCTGCTTCGGCCAGGCGCACCACTGCCTCGGGCGTCAGGGCCTTTTCGTGACGCAGGCGGAACCAGGCGTCCTCGGCATCGGCTTCGTTGCGATAGGCCAGGTCGGTCTGGCCGCGGTCGCCGATATAGAACAGGTAGCCGAGCATCTTCACCGCGTCCCGTTGCTGGCCCTCGCCCAGCAGCGCCGCCATGGGCACGCCCAGGTGCTGGCCGAGCAGGTCAAGCAGGGCCGACTCGACGGCAGTCACGGCGTGCACGGTGATGCGCAGGTCGAAGGTCTGCAGGCCGCGCCCGCCGGCGTCGCGCCCGGCGAAGGTCTGGCGCATGGCGTTAAGCACGCGCTGGTAGTGACCGATGGGCTGGCCGAGCAGCAGGTTGCGGGCGTCTTCCAGGGTCTGGCGGATCTTCTCGCCGCCAGGGACTTCGCCCAGCCCGGTATTGCCAGCGCTGTCCCGCAGGATCACCACGTTGCGGGTGAAGAACGGGCCATGAGCGCCGCTGAGATTGAGCAGCATGCTGTCGTGGCCGGCCACCGGGACGACCCGCAGGTCGGTGACTACGGGGGTATCACCATGGGCCTGGGGAGAACCGGGAGTTTGCGGGGTGCTGTGCATGTTCATGATTTCTGTCCTGCAGGGTTCAAAGGGCTTGCTGCTTGAATGCGGGTGACTTCATCACGGGGCCGGGTGCGCACGAAGAACACCAGGATCGCCGCCAGTACCGAGGTCACGGCCAGGCCGTAGAGACCGCCCTGGATCGAGCCGGTCTGCTGCTCCAGCAGGCCGAAGGTGGTCGGCGCGACGAAGCCGCCGAGGTTGCCTACCGAGTTGATCAGGGCGATCACCGCTGCGGCGATGCGCGCATCCAGGTAGCCCTGGGGGATCGGCCAGAACAGCGACGAGGCCGACTTGAAGCCGATGGCGGCGAAACACACTGCGACGAAGGCGAACACCGGCCCGCCAGTGGTGGACATGAACATTCCCAGGGCGGCGATCAGCAGCGCCCCGGCAACCCAGGCCTGCTGGAACTTCCAGCGCGCGGAGCCGGCGGCGAAGGCGTACATGGCGATGATCGAGATCAACCAGGGAATCGAGTTGAAGAAGCCGACCTGCAGATCGGACAGGTCGCCCATGCGCTTGATGATGCTCGGCAGCCAGAAGGTCGCCGCGTAGATGGTCAACTGGATGCAGAAGTAGATCAGACAGAACAGCAGGATCTGCCGGTCCTTGAGCAGCGACCACGCCGATGGCCTGGCCGTGCCTTGCACTTCGCGCTCGCGTTGCTCGCGGTCGATGGTCTCCACCAGCGCATCCTGCTCCTCGCGGCTTAGCCACTTGGCGTCATGGGGTTTCGAATCGAGCCAGAACCAGACCGCGAAGCACAGCAGCACCGAAACCATACCCTCGACGAACAGCATCCACTGCCAGCCGTGCATGCCCAGGCCCTGGATCTGCATCAGGGCCCCGGCCAGCGGCCCGGAGATCAGCGAAGCGACCGCCGACCCGCTGAGGAAGATAGCGATGGCCTTGCCCCGCTCCACCGCCGGCAGCCAGCGGGTGAAGTAGTAGATCACCCCGGGGAAGAACCCGGCCTCGGCGACGCCGAGAAGAAAGCGCAGGACGTAGAACTGGGTCTCGTTCTGCACGAAGGCCATGGCGGTGGCCACCAGGCCCCAGGTGAACATGATGCGGGTCAGCCAGAGCCGCGCGCCGACGCGCTGAAGGAGCATGTTGGAGGGCACTTCGAACAGGGCGTAGCCGATGAAGAAAAGGCCTGCGCCGAAACCGTAGGCGGCGGCACTGATGCCCAGGTCGCTTTCCAGGTGCGGGCGGACGAAGCCGATGTTGACGCGGTCCAGGTAGTTGACGATGAACATGATGACGAACAGCGGCAGGACATGACGCTTGACCTTGCTCACGGCGCTCGCCAACACGTCGCCGTGCCGGATGGACGGATCGAGGGTGCGGTTCACTGGGGAATCTCCCACTAATTGTTTTTGTGCGGGTCGATGGATGTCGTGGCGGGGGCAGTCCGCCTGGTTGTATGACATGCCAGTGGAAAAAGCATATGTGCTTCGATGTTGTACGACAAGAACACGAACAGCTTTAAAAAAACAAAATACAAGCGGTTAAACAGCAAAAATTCGGCGAAATAACCGCCAAAAAGAAAATACTGGCGGAATGAAAGCGGCAATTCGACAAGAAAAAAAGTTGAAAATATTTACTTGTCGTACAAGTATTGCCGTTTATACACGTTCATTGCCCGCCAACTTGTACGACCACCTCAGGAAAGCCACCGATGCCCTCGCCCGAGCTGCCGGAATCCACGCGCAAACGCGGTCACAG
Organism: Pseudomonas sp. Con_6; assembly: GCF_059379395.1. Classification (NCBI taxonomy): domain Bacteria; kingdom Pseudomonadati; phylum Pseudomonadota; class Gammaproteobacteria; order Pseudomonadales; family Pseudomonadaceae; genus Pseudomonas; species Pseudomonas sp. Con_6. The sequence continues at coordinate 5,296,459 of NZ_CM182011.1, forward strand.
CCGCACCCACGACCTGGTCTCCAGCCTCACTCGGCAGATCCTGCTGGGTACCTTCAAGCCCGGTGACAAGCTGCCCTCGGAAAACACCCTGGTCCGCGAGCACGGGGTCAGCCGCACGGTGGTCCGCGAGGCCCTGTCGAAACTGCAGGCGTCCGGGCTGGTGGAGCCGCGCCATGGCATCGGCAGCTTCGTCATCGAGCGTCAGGCACAGGCGCAGCTGCGGGTCGGAGCCGAGAGCGCGGCCAGCGTGCGTGACCTGCTGGAGCTGCGCATCGGCCTGGAAGGACAGGCCGCCGCCCTCGCCGCCGTGCGCCGCGACGACAGGCATCTGGCGCGCATGCGTCAGGCGCTGGACGACTACCAGGACCTGGCGGCAGCCGGCGACAGTTGCATCGAGGCCGACCGGCGTTTCCACCTGCTGATCGCCGAGGCCACCGGCAACCTGTATTTCAGCGAGATGCTGGGGCAACTGGGCAGCGGCATGATTCCACGCAACCGCATGGCCGAGGAGGAACGCTCGGGGGCGAAACTGGCTCGCCACGCCTACCTGGCCAACCTTGAACACGAGGCGATCCTTAACGCCATCCGCCGCCAGGACCCGGATGCTGCGCGCGCCGCAATTTGCCTGCACCTGTCCAATAGCCGCGATCGTCTGCTTCCGGACTGAAAACGCAGGTAGAAAAGATTCTTCACAGGATTTTGTTTGGGGGGAGTACGGGGTGGACTAGCAACCGGCATCGCGGTGCTTAGTCAGTAAAGAAGGTGACGCGACCGACCCTTCGGGACTTCACGGCGGGCCCATTTTGCCGAATCCAGCCAATCGAATCACCCAACTGACTGATTTTCCAGAGAACCCTCGATTTTCAAGTAGTTAACAAGACCGCCATCATTTAGACATTATTTTGTCATTTTCCCTCGCAATACTTGCGCCTGTTTTACGGAACCCTAGAACCTGTCTATTCAGGCCCTTTCCGAAGACATGCCAACACAGGGGCGGGCGCAGAGCCACCCCATCTTTTTCAGTAGGGAGAACCTTATGCGTCTTGTTTCTACACTTACCGGAGCGGGCATCGCCAGTCTGGCATTCGCTCTCAGCACTCCGGCCAGTGCCGCCGTCGACGCCAAACTGCTCGAGATGCTGCGTGCCAACGGTTCGATCAACCAGGCCCAGTACAACGAGCTGCAAGGCGACCTGGCTAAGGAAACCAAGGAAAAGGCCGACCAGAAAGCTCAGTCCGACCGGATGAGTTCTTTTGAACAGAAAGTGGCATGGGCCGCCAAGACTCAGGTTAAAGGCGATGTGCGTCTGCGCTACGAAGACGTCAATGTCGACAACCCGAACGCCAGCAGCGGCAACCAGGACCGCCAGCGCATCCGTGCTCGCGTTGGCTTCTACAGCGAAATCAACCCGCAAGTCGATGCTGGCGTGCGCATTGCCACCGGTAGCAGCGCCGACCGCCGTTCGACCAACCAGAGCCTCGACGGCTACTTCGACAAGAAGTCCCTGTGGCTGGACCAGGCCTACCTCGACTGGCACCCGACCGCCATCCCTAACCTGCACCTGATCGGCGGCAAGATGGCCCAGCCTTGGGTCAGCATGGGCGACATCATCTGGGATAGCGACATCAACCCTGAAGGTGTGGCAGCGACCTACAAGATGAATCTCGGCGCCGCCGAAGTCTTCGGCAGCGCCGGCCAGTACACCCTGAAGGACAACGTCGACGGCGACGGCGTCCAGTACAAGCACGACGCGCAGCTGTACCACGCTCAGTTGGGTACCAAGTTCGCTCCGGCCGACACCGTGAAAGTCACCGTCGGTGCGAGCATCTACGGCTACGACAATGACAAGCCGTCCGCCCTGCTGCGTTCGCTGGGTAACACCACCGACGAATTCAACCTGGTGGAAGGCTTCGGTCAGATCGATCTGACGGGTCTGGCGATCCCACTGTCGGCTTACGGTCAGTACGTGAAGAACACCGACAGCACCGACGGCAAGGACAAGGCCTGGCTGGCTGGTCTGAAGACCAAGATCGGCGCCTGGAGCCTGGACTACAACTACCGCGACGTGCAACGCAACGCTGTGGTCAGCCTGTTCACCGACTCCGACTTCGGCAACGGCTTCACCGGCTCCCACGGTCACAAGTTCAAGGTCGGTTACGAAATCGACAAGAACTTCTCTCTGGGCGCGGCTTACCTGATGGCCAAGACCGACTACTCGCAGTTGCCTGCCAACAACGATGCTGACGTAGACACCCTGCAAGTGGATCTGGAAGCCAAGTTCTAATCCACGCTGCTTTACCCAAAAGGCGGGAAATGCTGACCCCATCCAGCATTTCCCGCCTTTTTTGTTTCTACGCAGAGCACAGTTGCAAAAACAACGCGGCCCTTGTGGGAGCGGGTTTACCCGCTCCCACAAGGGCCGCGTCGCTTGAAGGATCAGCGTTTACGCAAGATCACACTGCCGATCGAGTAACCCGCACCGAACGAACTGAGCACGCCCAGCGAACCCTTGGCCAAATCGTCCTGATAGCTGTGCAGCGCAATCACCGAACCCGCCGAACTGGTGTTGGCGTAACGATCGAGAATCACCGGCGCCTCTTCTTCCAGGGCATCGCGCCCCAGCAGCTTCTTGACGATCAGGTGGTTCATGCTCAGGTTGGCCTGGTGCAGCCAGAAGCGCTTCACGTCGCTGACGTTGAGATTGTTTTCAGAAAGGTGCTGACCGATCAGCTCGGCGACCATCGGGCAGACCTCGCGGAATACCTTGCGGCCTTCCTGGACGAACAGCTTGTCCGGCGTGTTGGCGCTCTCCTCCGCCGCGCGGTTGAGGAAGCCGAAGTTGTTGCGGATGTTGTTGGAGAACTGGGTCAGCAGCCTGGTGCTGACGATGTCGAACTGATGCGCGGAAGTGGCCAGGTCGGCACGCTCCACCAGCACTGCGGTGGCCGCGTCGCCGAAGATGAAGTGGCTGTCGCGGTCACGGAAGTTGAGGTGACCGGTGCAGATCTCCGGGCTCACCACCAGTACCGAACGGGCCTGGCCCAGTTGCACGCTGTTGCTGGCAACCTGGATGCCGAAGGTCGCCGAGGAGCAGGCGACGTTCATGTCGAAGCCGAAGCCGTTGATGCCCAGGGCCTGCTGCACTTCGATGGCGATCGCCGGGTACGGTCGCTGCAGGTTGGAGCAGGCGACGATCACCGCGTCGACATCGGCGGCGGTGCGCCCGGCACGTTGCAGGGCCTGCTCGGCAGCGGCTACGGCCATCTGGCAGAGGATCGACGGCTCGTCGTTGCTGCGCTCCGGCAGGCGCGGCTTCATGCGTTGCGGGTCGAGGATGCCGGCCTTGTCCATGACATAGCGGCTCTTGATGCCGGAGGCCTTCTCGATGAAGGCAGCGCTGGACTCGGCCAGGGCCTGGACCTCGCCGCGCTCGATGGCCGCGGCGTTGTCGGCGTTGAACTGGCCGACGAAGGTGTTGAAGGATTCCACCAGCTCTTCGTTGGAAATACTGTTGGCCGGGGTGTACAGGCCGGTGCCGCTGATGACGACGTTGTGCACGGTCGTTCCTCTGTTCGGGGCCGTGGCCAGGCGGGCAACGACCGGGTCGGTTCGGTGAGCTGGCACCAAGGTACCAACTCGTGCAGGCAATGAGCCCCGATCATACGGGGCATTGCCGGGTGTTTGTCACCACAGCCCGGGGAATTCCCCCAGGGCCACGGAAAATATCGCCAAGTGTGCCACAACCGCGCCAGTCAGGCGTCCACCTGACTCCATTGTTTGCTCAGGCGCTTGTCGGAAATCGGCACCTTGGTCCCCAGTTGCTGGGCGAACAGCGACACGCGGTATTCCTCCAGCCACCAGCGGTAGAGCTGCAGTTGCTCATCGCGCTTGCCTTCCTGGGCGTGCTTGTCGGCGCGAGCCTTGTACTGCGCCCAGCAGTTGTTCAGCTCGCCGCTCCAGACCCGGTCCTTCTGCACCTGGGCGCCGAGTTTTTCCAGGCGCAGTTCCACCGCCTTCAGGTAGCGCGGCAGCTCCTTGAGCCAGATGCCCGGGGTTTCCCGCACGAAGCCGGGATAGACCAGATTGCCCACCTGCTGCTTGATATCGTTGAGCGCCACCGCCTGGGCCAGGTCGATCTTGCCCTTGAAGCGCTTCTGCAGACCGTGCCACAGCTTGAGGATCTCCAGCACCAGGCGCGCCAGGCGCTCGGCGTGGTCGGTCCAGTCGCCACGCTTGCGCTCGGCCAGCGAGGCCAGGGCCGCGCCGTCCCGGGGCAAGGTGCTTTCGCCTTCGAGCACGCAACTGTCGAGGCTGGCCAGGAGGATATCCTCCACCAGCGCGTCGACCCGGCCCAGCTCGCGATAGAGCAGGCCCAGCTCGGTCAGCCCCGGCAGCTTGCCGCGCAGGAACTTCGCCGGTTCTGCCAGCTGTTGCAGCAGCAGGCGCTGCAGCGCGCGGCGGTGCTGGAAGGTGGCCTCGGCCTGGGTCGAGAACCGTCCTTCCTTGACCGTGCCGCCCTCCTCCACCAGCGCCGGGTAGACCGTCATCGACAGCCCGGCGATCTTCTGCTGGGCAGTCTGCTCGACCTTGCCGAAGCCCTTGGCTTCCACCGGTTTCTGGGTCTTTTCCGACTGCGGCACGGCCAGCGCCGCCTGGCTGGCGGCGGCGAAGCGCGCGGTCAGCTCGGCTAGGTCGCGGCCTTCGCCAAGGAACTTGCCCTGGCCGTCGACCACTTCGATATTCATCTTCAGGTGGTTTTCCACCTGGTCCGCCGCTTCGGCCCAGGCCTCGTCGCTGACCCGCGCACCGGTCATGCGCAGCAATTCGCGGCCCAGCGCCTGGGGCAGCGAGCCGTCGGCGAAGGTCATGCGCGCCAGTGCCGCCTTGACGAAGTCCGGCACCGGCACGAAGTTCTTGCGCAGGGCCTTGGGCAGGTTGCGCACCAAGGCGATGCACTTGGCCTCCAGCAGACCCGGCACCAGCCATTCCAGGCGCTCACCCGGCAGGCTCGGCAGCAGCGGCGCCGGCACCCGCACGGTGACGCCATCGCGTGGATGATTGGGTTCGAAATGGTAGGTCAGCGACAGCTTCAGGTCGCCCAGGCGCAGCGTATCCGGATACTGCGCGGCGGTGACTTCGCTGGCCTCGCGGGCCAGCACGTCCTCGGCACGCATGATCAGCAGGTTCGGGTCCTTCTGGCTGTTGACCCGGTACCAGCTGTCGAAGGTGGCGGTCTGGTGGATTTCCGCCGGCAGCCGTTCCTCGTAGAAGCCGTAGAGGGTCTCCTCGTCAGCAAGGATGTCGCGACGACGGGCCTTGGCCTCCAGTTCGTCGAGTTCTTCCAGCAGTTTTTTGTTGGCCGCCAGACAGCGCGCCCGGGAGTTGATCTCGCCGCGCACCAGACCTTCGCGGATGAACAGCTCGCGGGAGACCTGCGGGTCGATCGGCCCGTAATGCACCGGACGCCGGCCGACCACGATCAGGCCGTACAGGGTCACCTGCTCGAAAGCCACCACCTGGCCGCGCTTCTTCTCCCAGTGCGGCTCGAAGTGGTTCTTCTTCAGCAGGTGCCCGGCCAGCGGTTCGATCCAATCGGAATCGATCTTGGCCACCATGCGCGCGTAGAGCTTGGTGGTTTCCACCAGTTCGGCGGTCATGATCCATTGCGGGCGCTTCTTGCCGATGCCGGACGAAGGGTGCACCCAGAAACGCCGCTGGCGGGCACCGAGGTAGTCGCCGTCCTCGGTCTTCTGGCCGATCTGGCTGAGCAGGCCGGAGAGGATCGCCTTATGCAGCCGCGGGAAGTCCGCCGGCTCCTTGTTGACGCTCAGTTGCAGATCGCGGCAGATCAGCCCGAGCTGGCGATGGGCATCGCGCCATTCACGCAGGCGCAGGTAGTTGAGGAAGTTCTTGCGGCACCAGTTACGCAGCGGGCTGGAGGTGAGTTCCTGGCGCTGCTCCTCGAAACCGCGCCACAGGTTGACCAGCGCGGCGAAGTCGGAATCGGCGTCCTTCCATTGCGCGTGGGCTTGGTCGGCGGCCTGCTGGCGCTCCGGCGGCCGCTCGCGAGGGTCCTGCACGGACAGGGCGCTGGCGACGATCAGCACTTCCTGAAGGCTGCCCTGCTTCGCGCCTTCGAGCAGCATGCGGCCGAGGCGAGGGTCCACCGGCAGGCGCGCCAACTGGCGTCCCAGCGGGGTCAACTGGTTCTCGCGGTTGACCGCGGAGAGTTCCTGCAACAGGTTGAAACCGTCGCTGATGGCCTTGCCATCCGGCGGTTCGATAAACGGGAAGGCATCGATGGCGCCGAGGCGCAGATGGAGCATCTGCAGGATCACCGCCGCGAGGTTGGTACGCAGGATCTCGGGGTCGGTGAAGGCCGGCCGCGCATTGAAGTCCTCTTCGCTGTACAGGCGCACGCAGATGCCCGGCTCGACCCGGCCGCAACGCCCCTTGCGCTGGTTGGCGCTGGCCTGGGACACCGCCTCGATCGGCAGGCGCTGGACCTTGGCGCGGTAGCTGTAGCGGCTGATGCGCGCGGTGCCGCTGTCGATCACGTAACGGATGCCCGGCACGGTCAGCGATGTCTCGGCGACGTTGGTCGCCAGTACCACGCGACGGCCCGGATGAGACTGGAAGATACGCTGCTGCTCGGCCGGCGACAGGCGCGCGTACAGCGGCAGGATCTCGGTGTGGCGCAACTGCGCCTTGCGCAGCACCTCGGCGGCATCGCGGATCTCGCGCTCACCGGGAAGGAACACCAGCACGTCGCCCGGGCCCTTGCCGACACTGCGTTCGTGGGCGGCGATCTCGTCGAGGGTGGCGAGGATCGCCTGGTCGACGCTGAGATCCTCCTCGACCCGGTTGCCCTCCTCGTCCTGCTCGCTGGTGAGCGGCCGGTACCAGGTTTCCACCGGGTAGGTACGCCCGGAGACCTCGATGATCGGCGCGTCGTCGAAGTGCTTGGAGAAGCGTTCCAGGTCGATGGTCGCCGAGGTGATGATCACCTTGAGGTCGGGGCGGCGCGGCAGCAGGGTCTTCAGATAGCCCAGCAGGAAGTCGATGTTGAGGCTGCGTTCGTGGGCTTCGTCGACGATGATGGTGTCGTAGCGTTCGAGGAAGCGGTCGTGCTGGGTTTCCGCCAGGAGGATGCCGTCGGTCATCAGCTTGACCAGGGTGTTGGCGTCGCTCTGGTCCTCGAAGCGCACCTGATAGCCGACCAGCGCGCCCAGCGGCGTGCCCAGTTCCTCGGCGACCCGGCTGGCGACGCTGCGCGCGGCGATACGGCGGGGCTGGGTATGGGCGATCAGACCGAACTGGCCGCGGCCCAGTTCCAGGCAGATCTTCGGCAACTGGGTGGTTTTGCCCGAGCCGGTCTCGCCGGCAATGATCACCACCTGGTTTTCCGCCACCAGCTTCTTGATCTCGTCGCGCTTGGCGGCGATCGGCAGGCTGTCGTCGTAGCGGATGGCGGGCACGCTGGCCTTGCGCGCGGCGGCCTGGTCGCAGGACGCCTGGACCCGCTCGGCCCATTGGGCCAGCTTGGTCTCGTCAGGACGCTTGCGCAGTTCGTGCAGTTGCCGGCGCAGGCGGTGGCGCTCGGCAGACATGGCGTGATCGAGGTTTTTCAGCAGTTGCCCGATGGCGGCGTTCTGGTCAGTCATGGATTCTTTAGCGTACGCAGGTCAGCCCTGCGGGGACGTGATCGACTTTGGAATAGCCGGTGATTGTCGCAGATTACGGGCGGTTAGGCACCGCGGACCCTGTGGGAGCGGGTTCACCCGCGATGACGGCAGTGAATTCACCATCGCAATCGCGGGTGAACCCGCTCCCACAGGGTCCGCATCATGCTTTTCGATTGTTTAGCAAACTGTTGACTGAAGTTACACAAACACCAATTTAATAACCCTTCGCCAGCATGGGAGTATCAAGGCATGTCTCTGCCCACCAGCACGCCCCGCCCCCACCAAGCCCCTTCGTTCCCGAAGGTACGGGCTCGCCGTGGCGAAAACCCGCTGGTGCACATCATCCTCGCCTTCTGGGCCCTGTGGCATTGCCGTCACGCCCGCCCACCAGATACCGCCCTCGCCTGACCGATAACCCTGGCCGTGCTTTTGCATCGGCCGCCTTGTCGATTTCCAGCGCGCCGTCACGGCGCAAGCGAGAGCACCCATGCACTTTGCCCCCCTCGAGCAGGCCCGCGCGTTCCTGGCCGCCAATCCCGATATCGAAATGATCGAGCTGTTCATCCTCGACGCCAACGGCGTGCCTCGCGGCAAGCTGCTGCATCGCGAAGAACTGCTGGCGGTCTATGAAAGCGGCCGACCGCTGCCGAGCACCATCCTCGGCCTGACCTTGCACGGTGAGGACGTGGAGAACTCCGGTCTGGTCTGGGATGTCGGCGATATCGACTGCCGCGCCTACCCGCTGGTGGGCAGCCTGGTGCGCCTGCCGTGGCGGCAGATCCCCACCGCAGCGGTGCAGGTCAGCATGCACCCGGAGGAAGGCATGCCCGCCGCCATCGCCGATCCGCGCCACGTCCTGCTGCAAGTGATCGAAGCGCTCAAGGCCGACGGCTATCACCCGGTGATGGCCTGCGAACTGGAGTTCTACCTGCTCGACCAGCAGTGCGACAGCCAGGGCCGACCGCAGCCGGCGCTGGACGCCGACGGCGGGCGACCGCGAAGTACGCAGGTCTATGGCCTGCGCGAACTGGAACAGATCGAACCCTTCCTCGCCGACCTCTACGCCGCCTGCAAGGCCCAAGGCATACCGGCGCGCACGGCGATTTCCGAGTACGCCCCGGGCCAGGTGGAAATCACCCTGGAGCACGGCGATGCCCTGCTGGCGATGGACCAGGCGGTACGCTACAAGCGCATCGTCAAGGGTGTCGCACACCGTCATGGCATGCAGGCCTGCTTCATGGCCAAACCCTTCGACCACCTCGCGGGCACCGGCATGCACATGCATGTCAGCCTCAACGATGGAGCCGGGCATAACCTGTTCGCCAGCGATGACCCGGCCGGCACGCCACTGCTGCGCCAGGCAGTGGGCGGCATGCTGCGTTCTCTGCTGGACTCGCTGCTGCTGTTCTGCCCCAACGCCAACTCCTACCGACGCTTCCAGGCCAACAGCTACGCGCCGCTGGCACCGACCTGGGGCGTCGACAACCGCACCGTCAGCCTGCGCGTACCCGGCGGCCCGGCGCCGACCCGGCATATCGAGCACCGCATCTGCGGCGCCGATGCCAACCCTTACCTGGCGGCAGCGGCGATCCTCGCCGGCATCCATCGCGGCCTGCGCGAGCAGCTCGATCCCGGCGCCCCTGTGGAGGGCAACGGTTATGCGCAGGCCACCGAACGCCTGCCAACCGACTGGCTCACCTCATTGCAAGCTCTGGAACAGTCCGCCTGGGCCCGCGATGCCCTGGGCGCCGACTTCCTCGGCGTCTACCTCGCGGTCAAACGGGCCGAATACCGTCAGTTCATGGCCGAAGTCGGCGAACAGGACTGGCGCTGGTACCTGACCCAGGCCTGACCCGCACCTTTTTCTTTTACAAGGATTCCGCTTCATGAATGCAGCCGTCACTCCGGGTGCCGCACAGCGCGCCGCCTCTTACTACAGCGCCACCCTTAACGACCAGACCCACTACCCGACCCTGCAAGGCACGGTGGAAGTGGACGTGGTGATCATCGGCGGTGGCTTCACCGGCGTCGCCAGTGCCGTGGAACTGGCCGAGCGTGGCCTGAAAGTGGCCATCGTCGAGACCAACCGCATCGGCTGGGGCGCCAGCGGGCGCAACGGTGGCCAGGTCACTGGCAGCCTGTCCGGCGACGAGGCCATGCGCAAGCAGATGCGCGACCGCCTCGGCGATGATGTCGACGATTTCATCTGGCACCTGCGCTTCCGCGGCCACCAGATCATCGAGCAACGGGTACAGCGTTACGGCATCGACTGCGACCTCAAGCGCGGCCACCTGCACGCGGCGATGAAGCCGTCGCACATGAACGAGCTGGAAGGGTTCGCAGCAGAGGCGCAACGGCGCGGCATGGGCGACCAGGTCGAATTGCTCGACCGCGAAGGCGTCCGCGCCCACCTGGATTCACCTCTCTATCTCGGTGCTCTGAAGAACACCCGAAACCTGCACCTGCACCCGCTCAACCTGTGCCTGGGCGAGGCGCGCGCGGCCCACGGGCTGGGTGCGTTGATCTTCGAGAATTCCCAGGTGCTGGAGATCGTCCACGGCCCGCGCCCGGCGGTAGTCACCGCGCAGGGACGGATCGAGGCGAAGCAAGTGATGCTGGCCGGCGATGTTTATCACAAGCTTGAACCCGGTCAGCTCAAGGGCAAGATCTTCCCGGCCATGGGCGGCATCGTCACCACCGCGCCGCTGGGCGACCTCGCCCGCCAGCTCAATCCTCAGGATCTGGCGGTGTACGACTGCCGCTTCGTCCTCGACTACTACCGCATGACCGCCGACGGGCGCCTGCTATTCGGCGGTGGCGCCAACTATTCCGGGCGGGATTCGCGGGATATCGCCGGCGAACTGCGGCCGTGCATCGAGCGCACCTTCCCGGCGCTGAAAGGCGTGCCGATCGAGTTCCAGTGGAGTTGTGCCATGGGCATCGTGGTCAACCGCATTCCGCAGTTGGGCAAGCTGTCGGAGAACGTCTGGTACTGCCAGGGCTATTCCGGGCATGGCATCGCCACCAGCCATATCATGGGCGAGATCATGGCCGAGGCGATCACGGGGACGCTGGAGAAATTCGATACCTTCGCCGGCTGCTCGCATATTCGCGTGCCGATGGGAGATCTGCTGGGGAATCCGCTGTTGGCGGCGGGGATGTGGTACTACCAGATGCTAGAAAAATTGCGCTGATCTTCAGGCCGCTATCGCTGGCAAGCCAGCTCCCACAGAGTCCGCAGCGCATGCGATCCCTGTGGGAGCTGGCTTGCCAGCGATGAGGCCCTGAAGGACTCAGGCGATCTTCTTGAGTCCCAGCTTCTTCAGCTCTTCATCCCGCAGCTCGCGCCGCAGGATCTTGCCGACGTTGGTGGTCGGCAGCGCATCGCGGAACTCGACGAACCGCGGCACCTTGTAGCCGGTGACGTTGGCGCGCATGTGCTCCATCACCTGCTCGCGGGTCAGGGTAACTCCCGGTCTGGCGACGATGAACACCTTGATCACCTCGCCCGACTTCTCGTCCGGCACGCCGATCGCCGCACACTGCAGCACGCCCGGCAGGGCCGCCATGACGTCCTCCAGCTCGTTCGGGTACACGTTGAAACCAGAGACCAGGATCATGTCCTTCTTGCGGTCGACGATGCGCATGTAGCCGTCCTGCTGGATCAGCGCGATGTCACCGGTCTTCAGCCAGCCCTCGGCATCGAGGATCTCTGCGGTGGCATCGGCACGCTGCCAGTAGCCCTTCATCACCTGCGGGCCCTTGATGCACAGCTCGCCGACTTCGCCCAGCGGCAGCTCGTTGCCGGCGTCGTCGATGATCTTGCACAGGGTCGACGGCACCGGGATGCCGATGGTGCCGACCTGGTTGCGCTCGGCCGGGTTGACCGCCGCCACCGGGCTGGTCTCGGTCATGCCGTAGCCTTCGCAGATGGCGCAGCCGGTGACGTCCTTCCAGCGCTCGGCCACCGACATCTGCAGGGCCATGCCGCCAGACAGGGTGATCTTCAGCCCGGAGAAGTCCAGGCGGCGGAAGTCCTCGTTGTTGCACAGGGCGACGAACAGGGTATTGAGGCCGACGAAGCCGCTGAACTTCCACTTCGACAGTTCCTTGACCATCGCCGGCAGGTCGCGCGGGTTGCTGATCAGGATGTTGTGGTTGCCGATCAGCATCATCGCCATGCAATGGAAGGTGAAGGCGTAGATGTGGTACAGCGGCAGCGGGGTGATCAGGATCTCGCAGCCCTCGTTGAGGTTGGAGCCCATCAGCGCCCGGCACTGCAGCATGTTGGACACCAGGTTGCGATGGGTCAGCATCGCGCCCTTGGCCACCCCGGTGGTACCGCCGGTGTACTGCAGCACGGCGACGTCGTCGCTGGCCGGCGCGGCTTCCTTGACCGGCTTGCCGCGCCCCTTGGCCAGGGCATCGTTGAAGCTGACGGCAGTCGGCAGGTTGTAGGCCGGGACCATCTTCTTCACGTACTTGATCACACTGTTGATCAGCAGGCGCTTGACCGGCGGCAGCAGGTCCGCGACTTCGGTGACCACGATGTGCTTGACCGACGTCTTCGGTACGACCTTCTCGGCCAGGTGCGCCATGTTCGCCAGGCACACCAGCGCCTTGGCACCGGAGTCATTGAATTGATGTTCCATTTCCCGCGCCGTGTAGAGCGGGTTGGTATTGACCACGATCAGGCCGGCGCGCATGGCACCGAAGACCGCGACAGGGTATTGCAGAACGTTCGGCAGTTGAACGGCGATACGATCTCCGGGTTGCAGGTCGGTGTGTTGCTGCAGGTAAGCAGCAAAGGCACCGGACAACTCGTACAATTCGCCGTAGGTCAGGGTCTTGCCCAGGTTGCTGAATGCCGGTTTGTCGGCGAAGCGCTGGCAGGACTGCTTCAATACCGCTTGAATATTCGGATACTCGTCAGGATTGATTTGCGAGGCAATCCCGGCTGGGTACTTATCCTTCCAAAAGTTTTCGATCATGGAAGCCCACTCCTCCAGCAACCGCGAATTCTTCACCGCGTCGATGCGATTATTATTGATATTTGATGTCGGTTTATTGCAAACCGAGTGATCGGAAGCGCGCCGAGAGTAACAGCTTTGAATAGGGTCGCCTAGAGCTAAAGCGGCCCGAATGGTCACTAAAATGACTCTTGATAATTCATTGGTCACTTTTAGAGTAAAGAGTCTAAAGCTTCCGAAACCCGGCATGCAAAAGCCGCGAGAAGCGCCTTTTAGAAGGCTCTATCTCGCGGCTTTCGCTGTAATGCTAGTGGCTTATGCGGGTTCTCTCAACTCGCGACGCAGAATCTTCCCGACCGGCGTCATCGGCAGCGAATCCCGCAGGACGATGTGCTTGGGCACCTTGTAGCCGGTGAAGTTGGCTTTGCAGTAGGCCTTCAGCTCTTCGAGACTGACCCCGCCGTCCCGCGCTACCACGAACAGTTTCACCGCCTCGCCGGAACGCTCGTCCGGCACGCCGATGGCGGCGCACGCGGCGACCTTCGGGTGGGCCATGACCACGTCCTCGATCTCGTTCGGATACACGTTGAAACCCGAGACGATGATCATGTCTTTCTTGCGGTCGACGATGCGGGTGAAACCGTCGGGGTCGATCACCGCGATATCGCCGGTCTTGAACCAGCCCTCGCCATCGAAGGCATCGGCAGTAGCATCAGGCCGCTGCCAGTAACCCTTCATCACCTGCGGTCCCTTGATACACAACTCGCCACGCTCGCCCAGCGGCATCTCGTTGCCGTCGTCATCGGTGACCTTGAACGCCGTGCCCGCCACCGGGATCCCCACAGTGCCGAGACGTGCCAGTTCGCCATAGGGATTGGTACTGGCCACCGGCGAGGTTTCGGTCAGGCCGTAGCCCTCGACGATGCGGCAGCCGGTAATCTGCTCCCAGCGCTCGGCGGTTGCCTTGACCAGCGCGGTGCCGCCGGAGTTGGTGACCTTCAGCGCGGAGAAATCCAGGTCCTTGAAGCCGGGGTTGTCCATCAGCGCAACGAACAAGGTGTTGAGTCCGAGCAGCGCGGAGAAGCGCCATTTCTTCAGTTCCTTGACGAAACCGGGAATGTCTCGCGGGTTGGTGATCAGCACGTTGTGGTTACCGGTGACCATCATGCACATGCAGTTCGCGGTGAAGGCATAGATGTGGTACAGCGGCAGCGGCGCAATCATCACCTCCTGGCCGTCCTTGAGCAGCTTCTGCCCGTCCGGACCGAGCTGGGAGAAACAGGCCAGGACCTGAAGCATGTTGGCGACAAGGTTGCCATGGGTGAGCATGGCGCCCTTGGCCACCCCGGTGGTGCCGCCGGTGTATTGCAGCACGGCGATGTCGTCGTGGCTGGACTGCACGGGCTTCAGCGCATGGCCCTTGCCCTGGCGCAGTACCTGTTTGAACGACAGTGCCTGCGGCAGGCTGTAGTCGGGGACCATCTTCTTGACCTTGGCGACGATGGTGTTGACCAGCCAGCCCTTGGCCGTCGGCAGCATGTCGCCCATCTTCGCCTCGATGAGGAAGTCGATGCCGGTGTCCGGCAGCACTTCCTGAACCAGCTTGCCGAACATGTTCAGGTAGACCAGGGCGCGGGCGCCGGAGTCTTTGAACTGGTGGCGCATCTCCCGCGCGGTGTAAAGCGGGTTGGTGTTGACCACGATCAGCCCGGCGCGCAACGCGCCGAACACGGCGATGGGGTACTGCAGGACGTTGGGCATCTGCACCGCGATGCGCTCGCCCGGCTTGAGGTCAGTGTATTGCTGCAGGTAGGCGGCGAAGGCTGCGGAGTAGCGGTCGAGTTCGGCGTAGGTCAGGGTCACGCCCAGGTTGGTGAAGGCCGGTCGGTCGGCGAATTTCTTGCAGGAGCGCTCGAATACTTCGATCACCGACTTATAGCTGCCCATGTCGATCTGCGAAGGTACGCCAGCGGGGCGCTTGTCGTTCCAGAAATCGGCGTGCATTTATTATTGTCCTCGGTCCTGAGCCTTTTCGGTGCCGGTCGCTGCTTGCAACACGGCGTTCTGCCGACGTTAGCAGCAATGTGGCAGGTGGCAAATATGCCAAGCGTTGTCATTGATCGTGTGAATCTCGGGCCACCGTGCGTTGCAATTCATCATCCGGCTATACACTCAACGGCATCCCTTGGTCTGGAAATCTGTCCATGAGCTACGACGCCTTCTGGCTGCCGGCCAGCAACCATTGCAGCCTGTACGTCCACCAGTGGCTGCCGGCCACGCCGGTGCGCGCCGTGGTTTTGCTGGCCCACGGCATGGCCGAGCACGCGGGCCGCTACCAACGCTTCGGCGAAGCTCTGAGCAGTGCCGGCTTCGCCCTCTACGCCCATGACCAGCGCGGCCACGGACGTACGGCGGAGCTCGGCACCCTTGGCCTTTTCGCCCGCGAGAACGGCTGGAACAGCGTGGTCAACGACCTCGGCCTGCTCAGCCAGCACATCGGCCAGCAACATCCGGGTACACCTTTATTCCTGTTCGGCCACAGCATGGGCAGCTACATCGCCCAGGCCTATCTGCTGCACCACAGTGGCAGCCTGCAGGGCGCAGTGCTGAGCGGTTCGAATTTCCAGCCACCGGGGCTGTACCGCGCTGCACGCCAGATCGCCCGCCTGGAAAGCTGGCGCCAGGGCCCGCTGGGGCGCAGCGCGCTGATCGAGTTCCTCTCCTTCGGCTCGTTCAACAAGGCTTTCAAACCGAACCGCACAGCCTTCGACTGGCTCAGCCGCGATCCCGCCGAGGTCGACAAGTACGTGGACGACCCGCTGTGCGGCTTCCGTTGCTGCAATCGCCTGTGGATCGACCTGCTCAGCGGCCTGGAACAGATCAGCCGCACCAGCAACCTGGCGCAGATCGATCCGAACCTGCCGATCCTGGTGATTGGCGGCGAATGTGATCCGGTCAGTGCCGGCAAGCGTCTGAAGGATCTGACCGGTGCCTTGCGCCTGTCCGGGAACCAGCACGTGCAACTGCGACTCTATGCGCAGGCCCGCCACGAGTTGCTCAACGAAACCAACCGTGACGAGGTCACCACGCAGGTGATCGACTGGCTCGAACAGACCCTGGCCCTTGGCCGGCCGGTCCGCAGCGAGTGATACTGCGTCCCCGTCGCGTACAGAAGGAATTTCTTCAATGACCCAGGTCACCAACACGCCTTACGAATCCCTCGAAGTGGGCCAGACTGCCAGCTTCAGCAAGACCGTCGAAGAACGTGACATCCAGCTGTTCGCCGCGATGTCCGGCGACCACAACCCGGTGCACCTGGATGCCGAGTTTGCGGCAAAGAGCATGTTCAAGGAGCGTATCGCCCACGGCATGTTCAGCGGCGCGCTGATCAGCGCCGCGGTGGCTTGCGAGCTGCCCGGCCCGGGCACCATCTACCTGGGCCAGCAGATGAGCTTCCAGAAGCCGGTGAAGATCGGTGACACCCTGACCGTGCGCCTGGAAATCCTCGAAAAACTGCCGAAGTTCCGCGTGCGCATCGCCACCCGCGTGTTCAACCAGAACGAAGAGCTGGTGGTGGACGGTGAAGCCGAGATCCTCGCGCCGCGCAAGCAACAGACCGTAGAGCTGGTGAGCCCGCCGCCGATCACGTTCGGCTGATTTGATGAGTATCGTTCCTACAAATCCCGCAAGCGGCGCTCGATGAAGCGCCGCCCGGGTTCCTGCAGGGTCAGGTCCAGGGCGGTTCGGTACGCTTCACGGGCCTGTTCATGGCACCCCAACTGGCGATATAGCTCGGCCCGCGCGCAATGCGCCGGCTGGTAATCACGCAGTTCTCCCCGCTGCCGAAGCGCTTCCATCACCTCCAGTCCCGCCTGCGGACCGTCCCGCCGAGCCAGCGCGGCAGCACGATTGAGCTCGACCACCGGCGACGGCCAGCCGCGCAGCAGCACGTCATACAGCCCGACGATCTGTGGCCAGTCAGTGTCCTCGGCGCTTGCCGCCTCGGCATGCACGGCAGCGATCGCCGCCTGCAGGCTGTAAGGACCGAACCGCCGGCTGCGCAGCGCCTCCTGCACCAACGCGCAGCCTTCACCGATCAGGGCCTGGTCCCACAGGCCGCGGTCCTGCTGGTCGAGCAATATCAACTCGCCCTCCCCCGCACTGCGCGCTCGCGAACGCGAGGCCTGCAACAGCATCAGCGCCAGCAGGCCGAGTACTTCCGGGTCGGGCAGCAGCTCGCGCAGCAAGCGCCCCAAACGAATCGCCTCGGCGCACAGGTCGTCACGCACCACACTGCCACCGGACGACGCCGAATAGCCTTCGTTGAACACCAGGTAGATCACCCGCAGCACGCTGTCGAGCCGCTCCGGCAACTCGGCCAGGGCCGGCACCTGATAGGGAATCCGGGCCTCACGGATCTTGGCCTTGGCCCGCACGATGCGCTGGGCGATGGTCGCCGGCGCCAGGAGAAAAGCCCGGGCGATTTCCTCGGTGGTCAGGTCGCAGACCTCGCGCAGGGTCAAGGGCACCTGGGCATCCGCGGCCAGGGCCGGGTGACAGCAGGTGAAGATCAGGCGCAGGCGATCGTCTTCCAGTTCTTCCTCGTTCATGCCTCCGGCCTCCATGCGTTCGAGAGCCTGGCGCAACACCTCGGGCGAACGCTCGAAGCGCGCCCGCCGACGCAAGCCGTCGATGGCCTTGAAACGCCCGGTCGACACCAGCCAGGCCCGCGGGCTGTCGGGAATGCCATCGCGCTGCCAACGCTCCACGGCAATGAAGAAGGCTTCATGCATCGCCTCCTCGGCTAGGTCAAAGTCGCCCAGCAGGCGAATCAGGGTGGCGAGGATGCGTCGCGACTCCTCGCGGTAGACCCCGTCGAGGGTGACCCGGACCGCCTGCGCCTCGGCCATCAGTCGTCCAGCGGTCCGGTCACCAGTTCCACCAGGCGGTCGAGGCTTTCGCCCCAGCCACGGTGGAAGCCCATTTCCTCGTGGGCCTGGCGGTCGCTGGCGCTCCAGTGCCAGGCTCGGGCGGTGTAGAGGGTCTTGCCGTGGATATCGTCGAGGGTGATGACCGCAGTCATGAAGGCTTTCGCCGACGGCACCCAGCCGGGACCGAAGGCGTCGGTGAAGACAATCCGCTCGGGGGCGACGATTTCGAGGAAGACCCCCTGGTTCGGGTACTCGCTGCCGTCCGGCGCCCGTAGCACAGTGCGGAACAGGCCGCCGACCCACAGCTGCATCTCGCACTCCGGCGTGGTCATGCCATGGGGCCCCCACCAGCGACTGAGCAATTGCGGATCGGTCCAGGCGCGAAATACCCGGCTACGTGGCGCGTCGATCAGACGGCTCAGCGACAGTTCATGCAGCGCCTGTCCCTGGCCGGGTTGTTGAGGATGCATTGTCGTTGTTCTCCTCGTTCAGGGTTCAAGCTCGCGCACCGGCCGGACCTCGACACTGCCGACCCGCGCCGCGGGAATGCCACGGGCGATGTTCAGCGCTTCGTTGAGGTCGCGGGCTTCCACCAGGTAGAAGCCGGCCAGTTGCTCCTTGGTTTCGGCGAAGGGGCCGTCGGTCAGGCTCATCTGCCCGCCCCGCACCCGCACCGTGGTCGCGGTCCGTACCGGCTTGAGCGCCTCGGCGGCGAGCATGCGCCCGCTGTCGTGGACCGATGTCGCATAGGCCAGGCATTCGGCATCCGCGGGGCTCTCGGGCAGACCGTGCAACAGGGTTTCATCACAGTAGACCAGGCACAGGTATTTCATGATGTTCTCCGACGCAGGGTGACGGCTGGCTTCAGGGCTGAAGGTCGAACAGGGCTTTCTGGGTTTCCATGTCGAAGGGGGCCGACCAGTGTTCATGGATGACCTGCCATTGCCCACCGCTGCGCCGATAGCCGACGGTCACGCGCATGTAGCCGCACTGGCTGTCGTCGTCCGCCGGGCCGCAGCGATTGAGCCAGTGGGCCAGGGCCAGGTCGCCCTCGGCGTGCACCGTGAGTTGCGCCACTTCGAAGACCATCGGCCCGGTGCAGAAGCCCATGCACATCTCCCAATGCGCGCGGTAGGCGGCCTTGCCCCTGAACTGCAGGGACTTGATCGCGTCGAAGGCGACGATGTCCTCGGCATAGGGCGCGACGATGCCCTCGATGTCGCGGTCGCGCACCGACTGGATCCAGCGCTCGATCAGTTGGCGGATTTCGTGTTCGGCTGCGGTGTTCATCGGTACGTCCTCCGAAGGTTCATCAGGGTGCGGCACAGGAACATTCCGGCGCCTTCAACACTGGTCGAACGGGAAAACGTCAAATCGACAAGGCGATCGGAAAATCAGCGCGATCCAGTCGCCTCAAGGGGAATCCAGATTTCCACCGTGCCGCTGGCAGTCTGCGGGTCGAAGGCCTCGCCATAGCGCTCGAATTCCGGGGCATCGGCGGCACGCTCACCGGATTGCGGCAGCCACTGTTTCCAGATCCGTTCAAAGGTGTGACCCAGGCCACTGAGCTTGCCATGGTGCTCGAACACCGCGTAGCGCTGCGGCGCCAGGGTGTACCAGCTGAACCCCTCGGGCAACGCGCTCGGGCTGCGTACCTCGACGCCGGCGATGTAGAGGAACCCGCCACGGCCATCGAAATTGCAGCAGACACCATAGGTGTCGTTGCCGATCCGTCCGGGAACCCTACCGATCTGAGGGGCGAAACGCTGCCACAGTGCAGGAATGGCCTTGTTGGTCTGCAGGGTGTAGCGCTCACCGAAACCTGCGATGGTGAACGAACGTCCGTTTTCGATTCTGACCGGGGCGAATCCGGCATCCATCAGGGTCGACATATCCACGCCTCACAAGGTCAACTCAAAAGAGCCCGCGGGGCGGCATTATCGGTTGCCGCGCCTGATGGCACAGGGCTAGCGTAGCTGTATCGAGGGAATAGGGAAACCGCGCTTCAGAGGACCGGGGCGAGAATGAACTCGCGGTAGCCGGAAACGATCACGTAGATCGCGAAATAGCAGAAGATCCCTGCCGACGCCAGGTACGACCAGGTCAGCAGCCGGTCGCCAAGCAAGCGCCCGCCATGGCTGGCCACCCCGCACAGGGTCACGCACCAGAGCACGCCGGCAGTGAAGAAGCCGCCCAGAAACAGTCCCGCTTCCAGCGCCCCGCCGCCACCCGAGCGGGAAATCAGCACGCCGCCCACGGCAGCGAACCAGAGGATCGCGCTGGGCGACGACATGGCCAGGAAGATACCGCGCAGAAATTCGCGCCAAGGCGACTCGCGAACCACCTGCGCATCGGTGTCCAGGTGAGCGTCGCCGCGGATCGCCGCCAGCAGCATCTTCACCGCAAACCACGTCAGCAGCAGCGAACCGCCGATCCACAGGACCCAGCGCACGGTCTCGAACTGCAGCAGCACGGTCATCCCGGCCAATGCCGCCAGGGCATAGACCAGATCGCCGACGCAGGTGCCCAGGCCCAGCCACATGCCTTGCCAGAAGCCACGCTGCATGGCCAGGGTGATCATCGCGATGTTGGCGATGCCGATGTCCAGGCACAGCGACAGGCTAAGGAGAAATCCGTTGGAGAAAGGCATGGGAGGAATCCGCTTCCGACACTGAAAAAAGGGCGGCGGGTATTAAAGCGGATTGGGGCAGGGTTGTATTGGGAGAAATTGCAGGAGGATGGAGTTCTTGTGGGAGCGAGCTTGCTCGCGAACGGCGGCGAAGCCGTCGTGAAACCTGAGTCCCGAGTTTATCTGACACACCCTGCGCTCAGGTTTTGTGGCCGCTTCGCGCCCATTCGCGAGCAAGCTCGCTCCCACAGGGGCCATATCGGCCACCTGTGTAGATCCCTATGCGCATCAATTCTCCGCCAACACCCGCACATACCCCTCCCGATCGATATTCGCCCCGCTCAACACCACCGCCACCTTTTTCCCACGCTGCCGCTCCCGCTCCTGGTACAACGCAGCCAGCCCCGCGGCGCCGGCGCCTTCGGCGGTGTTGTGGGTGTCCTCGTGATAGATGCGAATCGCCTGGGCGATCTCGGCGTCGGTGACCCGGACGATCCGCGCTGCGCCCTGGCGGATGATGTCGAAGGCTTCCAGCACCGGCATGCGGCAAGCCATGCCGTCGGCGAAGGTATTGGCGGTCTCGGTGGTGACGATGCGGCCTTGCTCGACGCTTTGCGCATAGGCATCGGCCTCGCTGGACACCACGCCGACGATCTCGGTGTCCAGCCCCAACAAATCGCGAGTGCGGATCAGCCCGCAGATCCCCGAGCCCATGCCGATCGGCACATACACCGCGTCCAGCCCCGCCACCGCCTCCAGCAGCTCCAGGGCGTAGGTGGCCACGCCACGGATCAGGTCCGGGTGGAACGGCGGCACGCTCTCATAGCCATGCACTTGGGCCAACCGTGCGGCTTCGGCTCGGGCCAGATCGAAATCGGCGCCGTGCTCCACCAGTTCGGCACCCAGGGCGCGCATCGCCGCGTTCTTTTCCCGGGAGTTGCCTTCAGGCACGACGATGATGATCGGCACCCCGGCATTGCGTGCGGCCAGGGCCATGCTCTGGCCGTGATTGCCGCGTGTGGCGGTGACCAGGCCGCGGGTCTGCGGCGCCCGGGCCAGCAGCGACTGCACGTAGAGCAGGCCGCCACGCACCTTGAAGGCACCGGTGGGCGCATGGTTCTCGTGCTTGACCCAGACCTCGCAACCCAGCCGTTCGGCCAGACGCGGCCAGGCGTATTGCGGGGTGGCGGGCACCTCGGCGCGGACCAGGCGGGACGCTTCGCGCAGGGCAGGCAGATCGAACATGGAGCACCTCGAGTCAGTTGGATTTGACCTGATCCTGGCCGCCGCGCATTGTATGGGTCAAACCTTATATTGCATGGCCAACAATAAAACATGTGGACCCCCAGCCTCCCCGATGACGGGCAACCGCGCTATCTCGCCCTGATCGACGCCATCGCCCGCGCCATCGAAAGCGGCGAACTCAAGATCGGCGAACGCCTCCCACCGCAACGCCGCCTGGCCTGGGCCCTGGGCTTGAATCCGAGCACCACGCAGCAGGCTTACCGCGAAGCGGCAGCACGGCACCTGGTGTCCGGCGAGGTCGGGCGCGGCACCTATGTGCTGGCCGGGAGCAAGGAGGCCACGCTGTTCCGCCTCAAACAGCGCGACGACGAGAGCGCCAGCATCGACCTGTCGACCAACGTACCGGTGGTGGACGAGCACAGCCAGGACCTGGAACAGGCCCTGCGGGACTTGCTGCAACAGGGCGCTGGCCACGCACTCGAACACTACCTTGGCGCCGAGCAATTGCTACTTGGCCGCCTGCACGGTGCCAGCTGGTTGAATCGACGCGGCCTGGCGCTGAACGCCTCCCAGGTGCTGCTCTGCGGCGGCGCGCACCAGGGGCTGTTCAATGTCCTGATGTCGTTCTGTCACCCCGGCGAAGCGGTGATGGTCGAGGCCCTCACTGCTCCCGGAATCAAGGCCACCTGCCGCCAGTTGCGCCTGCCCTTGCATGGCATCGCCATGGACCGCGAAGGGATCCTGCCCGACGACCTCGACCGCGTGGCCCGAGCCAGTGGCGCGCGGGTAGTGGTGCTGACCCCGGCCTTGCACAACCCCACCGGTGCCAGCATGGGTGAGCAGCGCCGGCGCGAGATCGCCACCGTGGTCGAACGCCTCGACCTGCTGCTGGTGGAGGACGATGTCTACGGCGCCCTCGCCGATGAACCACCGCTGCTGCCACTGTTGGGCCCGCGCGGCCTGTTGGTCAGCAGCCTGTCGAAGACCGTCTGCGCCGGCCTGCGCCTGGGCTGGATCGCCGGTGATGCGACGCTGCTGGCGCAGATCGATCCTCATGCCCAGGCCACCCACTGGCAGATCGCGCCCTTGATGCTAGGCATCGCCTGTCGCTGGATCGACGATGGCAGTGCCGCGCGCAAGCTGGCCTGGCAGCGCGAGGAAGTCATGCAGCGCTGGCGCCTGGCGCAGCGCCTACTTGGGCCGACGCTGGCCCACCAGGACAGGCCGTCGCCGCATATCTGGCTCGGTGGACCGCGTCCCGGTGACGAACTGGCTGCGGCCTGTCGCGCCAAGGGCGTGGAAGTAGTGCCAGCGCAGGTTTTCGCGGTGAAGCAAGGGCAATTGTCGGCGGTACGCATCAGCCTGACCGCAGCGCGCAGCCGCGCCGAGCTGAAGCAGGCGCTGGAGCGGGTTGCGGCGGTGCTGGACGAATTCACGGCGCAGGATCCGGGGTGAAAAGTCCTGGCCCCCTCCTACACTCACGCGACTGTCACGGACCGGACTCCCATGAACGAACTCGACGCTTTCTACTCCCAGGCCACTGACCACCTGCGCCAGCAAGGCCAGGCCTGGGCCGCGCATATCGACGCCATCGGCCCGTGCCTGCACCTGCCCTTGCCGACCCGCGATCCGTACCAGGCGTTGGTCCGCGCCATCGCCTACCAGCAACTGCATGCCAAGGCGGCAGAGGCGATTCTCGGACGTTTTCTCGCGCTGTATCCCGGGAATGACTTTCCATCGCCGGAACAGTTGCTGGCGACCACACCGGAGCAACTGCGTGCCTGCGGGTTTTCCGGGCGCAAGATCAGTACCGTACAGGCCGTGGCCCAGGGGCGGCTGGACGGGCTGGTGCCGTGCCATGCCGAGGCTCGGCAACTGGATCAGGAAGTGCTGGTGGAGCGCCTGACCCGACTGCCCGGGGTCGGACGCTGGACCGTGGAGATGCTGCTGATCTACACCCTGGAGCAGATGGATATCCTGCCGGTGGATGATTTCGGGGTACGCGAGGGATATCGGCGATTGCATGGATTGGAGGTGCAGCCGACGCCCAGGCAACTGAAGCAGCTGGGTGCCGCGTGGAGCCCGTACCGGACGGTGGCGGCCTGGTACCTGTGGCGGGTGCCAGCGAAGTGAATTCGAAAGCAAGAGGCGGAGTTTCTGGATAACAGGGAGTTTTTAAGCTTCATCCACACCACGCGAAGACAACCGCTCCCACAGGGCCAGCGTCGACTTCAAGACGGTATGAACATGCCTCGGAGACAGATCCATGCGCCGCACCGACAAACCTGCCATCACCGAGTCCGACCCACGCTGGCAAGCCCTGCTGGCCCGTGACGCCAGCGCCGACGGCACTTTCGTCTACGGCGTGCGCACCACCGGCGTGTATTGCCCACCGTCCAGCAGCGCAAGGCGGCCGCGGATCGAGAACGTCGAATTCTTCGACACCCCGGCCGACGCCGAGGCCGCAGGCTACCGCCCCAGCCGGCGACGTGGCGGCGACCAGAGCGAGCTGGCGCGCCAGCATGCGGCGCAGGTCACCCGGGCATGCAAGCTGATCGAAAGCGCCGAAGTGGAGCCGAGCCTGAGTCAGTTGGCCGAACAGGTGAACATGAGCCCCTACCACTTCCACCGGGTGTTCAAGCGCGCCACTGGCCTGACCCCCAAGGCCTACGCCAGCGCCCACCGGGCACGCAAGCTGCGCCAGCAGCTGCACCACGCCGATTCGATCACCGAAGCGGTGTACGAAGCCGGTTTCAATTCCAATAGCCGCTTCTACGAATCGAGCAATGCCCGCCTCGGCATGACGCCAGGCACCTGGCGCGACGGCGGCGCCAACACCGACATTCACTTCGCCATCGCGCAATGCTCGCTCGGGGCGATCCTGATCGCGCAAAGCCCCAAAGGTATCTGCGCAATCCTGCTGGGCGACGATCCGCAATTGCTACTGCAGGATCTGCAGGACAAGTTCCCCAAGGCCAACCTGATCGGTGCCGATGCGGGCTTCGAGCGACTGGTGGCGCAAGTGGTGGGTTTCGTCGAAGCCCCCGCCATCGGCCTCGACCTGCCCCTGGACCTGCGCGGCACGGCCTTCCAGGAACGGGTGTGGCAGGCGCTGCGGGAAATCCCCGTGGGTAGTACCGCGAGCTACGCACAGATCGCCGAGCGCATCGGCGCGCCGAAAGCCGTGCGCGCGGTGGCCCAAGCCTGCGGCGCCAACAGCCTCGCCGTGGCGATCCCCTGCCACCGGGTGGTGCGCAGCGACGGGAATCTTTCCGGTTACCGCTGGGGCGTTGAACGCAAACAGCAACTTCTGCAGCGGGAAAGGCAATAAACACGCAATAAAAAGCCCTCCTGAAAAGAGGGCTTCTTATTTATCCAGCTATAACTTTCAGCCTTGGCTGCAACCATCCCCCATCACACGGTATTCGAGGATATGACGCTGGCCTTGATGATCTTCATAGACCATGGTGGCAGGGACAACTTCACAGACATTCGGAACTTTCGACAGGCTGATGACTTTGGCGATATCCAGGTCGGAACCGTAGCTGTACTGCTCTGCCGCTGGCTGCGCAGTAGCCGGCGCCTGTTCAGCAAGGGCGAGCGAAGACACTGCAAGTAATGCAACTGCAACTAATGCTTTCATGATCGTGGGCCTTTAAAGCAATCGAACCAACTGATTGACTTCATCTGCCAAGTGGCGCGGAGAAGTTGTCATTGCCAACTAACGGCATGACACGAAGTACCGATCCCATCAGGCGTTGTTTAGTGGGGATGCGCTCAGTTTACTGATCTGCTAACTTCGTTGAATCATCAAGCCTGACATTCACTGTTACCGATTCGGCAACAATACAGGTTGATCCTTACCCGATCGACTCGCATGGCATCCCCATCAAATGCCCGTCCCAGAGCCTTCGCCCGTGTCAGAATCGCCTCCGATCCAATGCAGCACACTGAGCGCCGCCGAGCGGCCGTTGCTGAACAAGTTCTATAAAAGCCAGTCCTCGCCGATGCGTGCCAGCGACAACGGTGTGGCCTGGGTGGCGCGTTCGGGAGAAATCATCGCCGCGCTCAACCTGAGCCCGGTGCCGGGCGGCCATTGGCTGACCGGCCTGCTCGTGGCCGGGCAATGGCGACGACAGCAGGTGGCGCGGCGCTTGATCGAGCAGGCCCGTCAACAGGCCGAGGGCTGCATCTGGCTGTTCTGCCATCCGGATCTGCAGGCCTTCTACGAACGGCTGGACTTCACCGTTAGCGAAGACATGCCCGCCATGCTCTGCGAGCGCCTGGCCCGCTACCGGCGCAGCAAGCCCTTGCTGGCAATGCTGCTGCCTCAGTCGTCGGCAGCCGGATCGAGGCCGGGAAACAGTACTTCGGTGTAGCCGAAGCGACTGAAATCGTGGATGCGCGACGGGTACAGGCGACCGATCAGGTGGTCGCACTCATGCTGCACCACCCGCGCATGGAAACCATCGGCGGTGCGGCGGATCGGCTGGCCCTGGGGATCGACCCCCTCGTAGAAGATGCTCTTGTAGCGACTGACCACACCCCGCAGGCCTGGCACGGAAAGACAGCCTTCCCAGCCCTCCTCCAGTTCGGTGCCGATCGGCGTGATCACCGGGTTGAGCAGGATGGTCTGCGGCACCGGCTCGGCATCCGGGTAACGCTCGCTGCGCTCGAAACCGAAGATCACCAGTTGCAGGTCCACGCCGATCTGCGGCGCGGCCAGGCCAACGCCGCCGACGTGGCGCATGGTCTCGAACATGTCATCGATCAGTTGCTGCAGTTCGGGACTGCCCAGCAGGCGTTCCGGGACCGGCGGGGCGAGGCGCAGCAGGCGCTCGTCGCCCATCTTGAGGATTTCACGAATCATGGGAGGTTCGGCTCACGGGTTCGGGTCCGGCTGCCGGGGCGTGATCGCGACCCAGTCCGGAATCCTCACTTGTAGCACGATCCACGCCGCCATCGCCGGGTTCTTTTTCCCCGGGATTCTTGCCTTCGCTGGACAGGTGCTCGATCGCCGCGTTCATCTCCGCGCCGAGCAGCAGCACTGCGGCGGAAATGTAGAAGTACAGGAGCAGGACGATGATCGCCCCGATGCTGCCGTACATGGCGTTGTAGTCAGCGAACGTTTTCACGTAGTAGCCGAAGCCCAGGGACGCGATGATCCACACCACCACCGCCAGCACCGAACCCGGCGTGATGAAGCGGAATTCCTGCTTCACGTCGGGCATCACGTAATAGATCAGTGCCACCGCCACCATCATCAGGATCACGATCGCCGGCCAGCGCAGCACGGTCCAGACCGTGACGATGATTTCCTCCATGCCCACCTGCGACGCCACCCAGCTCATCACCTGCGGGCCCAGCACCATGAGCGCGGCGGCGGCCAGGAGCATGCCGGCGATGCCAACGGTGTAGAAGATCGACAACGGAATGCGCTTCCACACCGGACGGCCCTCGACCACGTCGTAGGCGGCGTTCATCGCGCTCATCATCAGGCGCACGCCGGCCGAGGCGGTCCACAGGGCGATGACGATACCCACCGAGAGCAGGCCGCCTTTGGATTGCTGGAGCTGGTCGATCACCGGATTGACCTGTTCCAGCGCCTGCGGCGGCAGCACCAGTTCCGACTGCAAGCGCAGCCAGGAGAAGAAGTCCGGCAGGTGCAGGAAACCGATCAGGGCGATGAGGAACAGCAGGAAGGGAAACAGCGAAAAAAGCATCTGGTAGGCCAGTGCCGAGGCGTAGGTGGACATCTCGTCATCGAGAAATTCCTTGACGGTATGCACCATTACGCGGTGGACCGGCAGACCGCGTAGATGGGTAAGTCTCATTGGCGTCTCCTTGCACAGCCTGAAGCTCATTTACAAAACAGTCTAATAGACCCTGCACACAAGGTTGCGATTCCCTCTCGGGTGCAAAAAAAACGGCCATCCATGGATGGCCGTCTTCGCTTGGCCCGCAGGCCGGTCAAGGCTTCTTCACAGCATCCTTGACCTTGCCCACGGCTTGCTGGGCTTCGCCCTTCAGTTCCTGGGCCTTGCCCTCGGCGCGCATACGATCATTGTCGGTCGCCTTGCCGACGCCTTGCTTGATGTTGCCGACCGCTTCATTGGCCAGGCCTTTGACTTTGTCTTTGGTGCCACTCATGGGATTTCTCCTTGAAGGGAACGTCGGAATCGACAAAGGGTGGAGTGGCAGGCGAAGCGGAGAGTTTCATTTATTTTTTGGACGAGACCATAACTCACTCTTTTTCCGCGTAGCACTGGTTACGAAGATCTGCATCGCTGATGCTGCCACAGCCACCATTGCCCTGCTTTGCGTAGCAGTAATCGCGCTGGTCACTGTCGGAGATCGAACCACAACCGCCGTTACCGGTCTCTGCATAGCAAGCATTGCGCAGATCAGAGCGGCTGATGCTGCCACAACTGCCATTGCCCTGTTTTGCGTAACAGTAATTACGCTGGTCGCTATCGGAAATCGAACCACAGCTGCCGTTGCCGGTTTCGGCATAGCAGGCATTGCGCATGTCGGAATTGCCGATGCTGCCGCAACTGCCGTTGCCTTCCCGGGCATAGCAGTAATTGCGCTTGTCGGAGTCGTTGATACTTCCACAACCAGCCTGGGCAAACCCGCTGAACAGCAGCAACAATGCGATAAGTACGCGCATTTCATTCTTCCTGGAAAATGGGGCAGTGATTGTCGCCAAACGACGACATCAAATTGACATCAATCTGGAAAAAAGTTCCAGCCAGGACCTGCCGCCGCAGCTTTATGTTTCAGCCCATTGCCATCACAATACCCGGCCTTACCCAGCGTCACTTGCAGGACACCGCATGAAACTCGACAAGACCACCGCCATCGCCCGCCGCAACGAGGCCTTGGGCATTCCCGCCCTGGACAGCGACAACACCCTGTTCGCCGTGCTCGACGGCAAGCGCAGCCTGTGGTGGTTCGATGTGCCAGTGGCCTGGCTGCGCACCAATACAGGCTGGGTCAACCTGCTGCTGCACACCCCGGACGGCGATCAGTTGCAGCACCTCAAAGTGCCGAAGCGCTACCTGCGCTCGCACATGGAGCAGATGGAAGTGCGCAACCCGGGCAAACGCCGCTCGACCATCAGCATCGCCCTCTCGGCCGACCGCGACTCGCTGCTGCGCGACCTGCGCCCGGGCGGCGAAAACCTGGACTTCTCCGGTTTCCGCCAGCGCTGATCAGGCCAGTTCGATGCGGTTGTCGTGAATGACGATCTGACCGCTCTTGTACAAGGCGCCGATGGCCTTCTTGAAGTTGCCCTTGCTGACCCCGAACAGGTCGGCGATCACCTGCGGATCGCTCTTGTCGCTGACCGGCAGCACGCCGTCGGCGGCCTTGAGCCTGCTCAGGATCTGCTCGTGCAGGCTACCGGCGGCGGCCTCGCCGACCGGCTGCAGGCTCAGGGCAATCTTGCCGTCGTCGCGGACTTCCTTGATGTAGCCCTTCTCCTGCTTGCCCGAGCGCAGGAACTTGAACACTTCGTTCTTGTGGATCAGGCCCCAGTGCTGGTTGTTGATGATGGCCTTGAAGCCCATCGGGCTCTCTTCGACCACCAGCAGGTCCACCTGCTGGCCGACCCGGTAGTTGGCCGGGGTCTTGTCCAGGTAGCGATCGAGCTTGGCGGTGGCGGTGATGCGGCGGGTGCGGCGGTCGAGGTAGACGTGCACCACGCAGTACTCGCCGGCGCGCATCTGGCGTTTTTCCTCGGAGTACGGCATCAGCAGGTCCTTGGGCAGGCCCCAGTCGAGGAAGATGCCGATGCTGTTGATCTCGACCACCTTGAGGCTGGCGAACTGGCCGACCTGGACCTTGGCCTTCTCGGTGGTGGCGATCAGCTTGTCCTCGCTGTCGAGGTAGACGAAGACGTTGAGCCAGTCTTCGTCCTCGCTGGGCGTGTCCTTGGGGATGTAGCGGTTGGGCAGGAGAATCTCGCCATCCGCGCCGCCATCCAGGTACAGACCGAAGTCCGTGTGCTTGACCACTTGCAAAGTGTTGTAACGCCCAACTAAAGCCATCTTCGAAATCCTCGTTGCGAGGCGCGCATTCTACACCCGAACCGCAGCGATCGCCCGGCGCTTCGGCAGTTTCGCCCCATCAATCGGGACATTGGCATCGGGTTGAACCGCACTGGCCGAACCTGCTCTATAAAGACAGAGGAAGCCAATGCAAGGACTCGCACCATGTCCGCTCGTCTATCTCGCCGCCTGCGCCCGGTTCTGCTGCTGCTCGCCAGCCTCGTGCTGCTGTCCTGCACGCGCCTGGACCTGGCCTATCGCAACCTCGACGTACTGGTGCCGTGGTCGTTGAACGACTACCTGGACATGAACCGCCAGCAGAAGAACTGGCTCAACCAGCAGCTCAAGGAAGAACTGGCCTGGCACTGCAAGACCCAGTTGCCGGGTTATCTGACCTGGCTCGACGGGATCCGCGGGATGGTCACCCGCAACCAGGTCACCGACCAGGGCCTGCAGGAGCGAACCGTGGAAGCGCGCCAGGCGGTGGCTCGGGTCGCCGAACAGATCACTCCATCCGCAGCGCAATTGCTGCGCGGCATGGACGACGAACAGGTGCGCGAGATGCGCCAGAATTTCGCCAAGGATATCGAGGAGCGCCAGGCCAGGTACGTGGAGACGCCGCTGGCGCAGCAAGTCTTCGAGCGCGGCGAGCGCATGGAAAAGCGCCTGTCGCCGTGGTTTGGTGGCTTGAACCCGCAGCAGAAGCAGCGCGTGGCCTCGTGGTCGGCGCAGTTGGGCGAGCAGAACCGCGCCTGGATCGCCAACCGCGCGCACTGGCAGGCGCAGTTCAGTTCCTTGATGGACCAGCGTCACCAAGACGATTTCGAGCCTCGCCTGGGCCAGTTGCTCAAGGAGCGTGAGCGCTTCTGGACGCCGGAATACCGCGTTGCGTTCGCCAACACCGAGGCCCAGCTGCGCAGCCTGCTGGTGGACTTGATGGCCCAGAGCAGCGCCGAACAGCGCCAGCGCCTGGACCAGCGGCTGGGCAAGGTGAGGCAGGATTTCAGCGAGCTGAAATGCCTGAAAAGTTGACGTTGCTCGCGAAGGGCTGCAAAGCAGCCCCAACGGTTCAGGCAATCACCTCGTCCCGCCCCTTGCGCCGATAAGGGAACACATCGATCACCTTCCCCGCCCGAATCGCCTCCTGCAGCCCCTTCCAGTAATCGGCGTCATACAGCTCTCCATGCAACTGGCTGAACAGCCGCCGCTGGCCCATATCGGCGAACAGGAACGGCGGGAACTCCTCGGGGAATACGTCATGCGGGCCAATCGAATACCACGGCTCGCTGGACATCTCGTCCTCGGGGAAACGCGGCGGCGGGATATGCCGGAAGTTGGCCTCGGTGAGGAAGGTGATCTCGTCGTAATCGTAGAACACCACCCGACCGTGGCGGGTAACGCCGAAGTTCTTCAGCAGCATGTCGCCGGGGAAGATATTCGCCGCCGCCAGTTGCTTGATGGCCAGGCCGTAGTCGTCTAGGGCCTCGCGAACCTGGTCGTCGTTGGCGTTCTCCAGGTAGAGGTTGAGCGGGGTCATGCGCCGTTCGGTCCAGCAGTGACGCACCAGCACGGTGTCACCTTCCAGGCTGACCGTCGACGGCGCCACTTCCAGCAACTCGGCCAGGCATTCGGGCTCGAACTTGCTCAGCGGGAAGCGGAAATCGGAAAACTCCTGGGTATCGGCCATGCGCCCGACCCGGTCGACGCTCTTCACCAGGCGGTATTTCTCGATCACCGTGGCACGGTCGACGTTCTTCGACGGCGAGAAACGGTCCTTGATGATCTTGAACACGGTGTTGAAGCCCGGCAGGGTGAACACGCTCATGACCATGCCGCGCACGCCCGGAGCCATGATGAAGCGGTCGTCGGTGCCGGCCAGATGATTGATCAGGGCGCGGTAGAACTCCGACTTGCCGTGCTTGTAGAAGCCGATCGAGGTGTACAGCTCGGCGACGTGCTTGCCAGGCAGGATGCGCTTGAGGAAGCCGACGAATTCCGCCGGTACCGGGACATCGACCATGAAGTACGAACGGGTGAAGGAGAAGATGATCGACACATCGGCTTCATCGGTGATCAACGCGTCGATCTCGATGCCATGGCCTTCGCGGTGCAGCAGCGGGATCACCAGCGGCCATTGCTCGTCGCGGGTGAAGATGCGCCCGACCAGATAGGCACCCTTGTTGCGGTAGAGCACCGGCGAGAACAGCTCGACCTGCAGCGCCGGGTCCTTGCACACCCAATCAGGCAGGCTGTCGCGCAGTTGCGCTTCCAGCCGCACGAGGTCGCCTGGCAGGTCGGCGAACGGTACGTTGAAACAGTAGTCCTCGAAGACCCGCGCCAACAGCCCGGACAGGTGTCCTTCTGGGCGGTAGATACGGGTCTGCGCTGCGCGCTCGTGGGCGCGCAGCGACGGCCGGGTGGTGTGGATGAACATGCAGCCGTCGCTGATCTGGTCATGGCTGAACAGGCTGCAGAAGATCGAGTTGTACCAGGTCTCCGACAACTCGTCGTCCAGCCGCGGGTCGATCAGGTTGATGTAGGCGCTCTTCACCAGCGGCCACAGCGAGACGTCCAACAGCACGTCCTCGGCGAAGCGCTCGCGCAGGCAGGTAGTGACTTCGGCAACCTTCTCCTCGTACAGGTTGATTCGCGCCGCCGCGGCGCTCTGGATCTGTTGCCAGAGGGCTTTTTCAAAACGCTCGCGGGCACCGTCGGTGATCTGGCGAAAGTGCTCGCGGTAGTTGTCGAAACCATCGAGGATGGTCCGCGCGATATCGGCGGCCGGCCATTGCTGGGGCATGTCAGGACCTCTGGCGGGATGGGCGAAAGCCTGAGAGTAACCGCGGCGAACGACGCTGCACAGGGGCGGATCGGCCAAATCGGCAGCAGCGGGAAAGTGCAGTTTTTGCCAACCCGGCGACATAAAGCGCATGAACGGATTCAGCCGGCAAGAAAGCGGACGAGATCGCCACGGGTTTTCCCGTACACTCCCTCACCCGCCCCGAACCGGAGTCCGCCGTGAGCCCCATCGCCCTGTCCCGCCTGCTGATCCTCGCCGCCATCTGGGGTGCCAGCTTCCTGTTCATGCGCATCATCGCGCCGGTGCTGGGCACGGTGCCGACCGCCTTCTTCCGCGTGTCGATCGCCTGCCTCGGGCTGATCGCCATCCTTGCCCTGATGCGGGTGCGCTGGGACTTTGGCGGCAAGTTCAAGGTGGCGCTGGTGCTGGGGATGATCAACTCGGGCATTCCCGCGACGATGTACTCGGTGGCAGCGCAGGTGCTGCCCGCGGGCTATTCGGCGATCTTCAACGCCACCACGCCGCTGATGGGCGTGCTGATCGGCGCGCTGTTCTTCCATGAAGCCATGACCCTGCCCAAGCTGGCCGGAATCTTCCTCGGCCTGTTCGGGGTGGGCATTCTCAGTGGCGCGGGGCCGGTGGCGTTCGATGCCAGGCTGATGCAAGGGGCCCTCGCCTGCACCGCCGCCACGGCCTGCTATGGCCTGGCCGGCTTCCTTGCGCGACGCTGGCTGGACCAGCGCGGCGGCCTCGATAGCCGCCTGTCGGCGCTGGGTAGCATGATCGGCGCCAGCCTGTTGCTGCTACCGTTGTTCGCCTGGAGCGTTGCCACCCAGCCGCCTGCCAGCTGGGGTGGCTGGCAGGTGTGGCTGTCGCTGCTGGGCCTGGGCCTTTTGTGCACCGCCTTCGCCTACATCCTGTACTTCCGCCTGCTCACCGAGATCGGCCCGGTGAAAGCGTCCACCGTGACCTTCCTCATCCCTGTGTTCGGCGTACTCTGGGGTGCCTGGCTGCTGGACGAGCCGCTGTCCACCGCACACCTGTACGGTGGACTGCTGATCGGCCTGTCCCTGTGGCTGGTACTCAGGCCCGCGCCACGGCCCGTCCCGGCTGCCGGAAAACAAACAGCAGGCCAATGACGATCAGCCCCATGCCCAGCAGGCTGAGGGCCGCGAGACGGTTGCCGAAGATCAGGTAGTCCATCAGCGCGGTCACTGCCGGCACCAGGTAGAACAGGCTGGTGACGTTGACCAGGTTGCCACGGGCGATCAGGCGGTACAGCAGCAGGGTCGCCAGCACCGAGACCACCAGCCCCATCCACAGCACCGACAGTGTGAACTGCGGGGTGAGATGGATATCCAGCGGCTGGAACGGCGCGAACAGCGCACACAGCAGCAGCCCCGCCAGGTACTGCAATGGCAGGGTGCCGAGCGGTTCGCGGGTGATGCGCTTCTGCATGATCGAGCCGAAGGTCATGCTCGCCAGGGCCAGCAGGGCGAAGCCCATGCCGGCCCAGGACATGCCGCCCAGGCCGATGCCCTGCCAGACCACCATGACCAGCCCCGCCAGTCCCAGGCACAGGCCGAACACCCGGCTGAAGGAGCGCTGGCGTTCCATCAGGACTACGGTGAGGATCGGCTGCACGCCCATGACCGTGGCCATGATCCCGGGGGTGACCTTCAGGTTCAGAGCCAGCAGGTAGAAGATCTGGTAGGCGCCGAGCAATACCCCTCCGGTAGCCACGGCCTGCCACACGGCGCCGCGTTCACGGGGCCAGCGCAGGCGCAACAAAGGGCCAAGCAGCAACAACGCGACCAGGGCAAGAAAGAAGCGGACCAGCAGGAAGGCGAAGGGCGTCGCCTCGGCCAGTCCCAGTTTCGAGACGATCGCGCCGCTGCTCCAGAGCAGGACGAACAGGCTGGTGGTGGCCGCCGAGGCCACGGATGCTTTGTTGAAAAGAGACATGTGAATTGCCACCTGTAATCGGGCAAATGAGCCGAACGGTCGGGCTGCGTCGTGACAGCCGCCGTATTCAGAATCGCTGGGGGTGCAGCGGCCTCAGGCCACTACCACGCACGCCACGACGGCTCTTACAGGTGGAGACTGGCTGATGACCGGCTGCTGAATCCCGCGCACGACAACCACCGCGTCGGGCGCGGCAGGCAGTACTGGGGTTACAGGGGAAGCAGGCATAAGCGAGTCTTCGGTGAAGGGGAAGTGTCGGGGGACTATAGGCTTGGCCATTTGATAGCGCAAGCCTTGAGGGCCTTATCGCTGGCAAGCCAGTTCCCACAAGGATCTCCACGGCTCTCGAGAACACCGGAGTACCTGTGGGAGCTGGCTTGCCAGCGATGAGGCCCGAAAGATCACATCAGAACAACCAGCGATACAGCAGCCAGGCCACCACCACCGCCAGCACCGGCCGCAGCACGCGGTAGGCCTTGGGATTGGCTCGCTTGAAGGTCTTCACCCGGGCGCTGATGACATTGCTGAACTTCTTGCTCCAGGCATAGGCCTGGTTGATCCCGCCCACGCGCTCGTCATCGGTGTTCTGCGGCGCGGTGGCGCGACCGAGGAAGGCACTGACCTTGCGGTTGATCTTCGTCATCAAGGGGCTGCTCAGCGGCCGCTCGACGTCGCAGAACAGGATCACCCGGGTCACGTCGGTCTCGTTCTTCACCCAGTGTACGTAGGTCTCGTCGAACATCACGTCCTCACCGTCGCGCCAGGCATAGGGCTGGCCATCGACATAGATGCGGCAGTTGTCCGAGTTCGGTGTGGTCAGGCCCAGGTGATAGCGCAGGGAGCCTGCGAACGGATCGCGGTGCGGGTTCAGGTGGCTGCCGCCCGGCAGCAGGGCGAACATCGCGCCCTTGACGTTGGGAATGCTGTTGACCAGTTCGACGGTCTTCGGGCACAGCAGCTCGGCCGATGGCAGGGCCTTGTCGTACCACTTCAGGTAGAAACGCTTCCAGCCCTTCTTGAAGAACGAGCCGAAACCGGCATCGTTGTCCTTCTCGGCGGCACGGATATAGCCCTCATCGAACAGGTGCATGGCCTCTTCGCGGATGGTTTCCCAGTTGTTCTTCAGCACGTCCAGCTCAGGGAAGCGCTCACGGTCCAGGTACGGCTTGGACGGTACTCCGGAGAACAGGTACATCAGCGAGTTATAGGGCGCGAACAGGGCCGAATGGTTGACGAACTGGCGCAGCACCGGCAAGCGCGCCTTGCCGCGCAGGTGCACGAACAGGACGCTGCCGAAGAACAGTAGCAGCACGCCTGCCTTGGCGACAAAGGAAAAAGTCATTCAATGCTCCTGGAAATCTCGTTCAGGCTGGAGGCCGGAAATCGTCCATGATAAACCGAACAGGCCCCGGCAAGAACAACCGGGGCCTGATAGACAGTGTTGAGGATTTTGTAATAACCCCAGGTCTGATGCATTGCCCGGGATCAAGCTGTGAAGTCACTGGCCCTATCGCTGGCAAGCCAGTTGCTCCCACAGGGATCGCGCGATGAGGCCATCAATCACAACACAAAGAGCCTGTGCTTACTGCTGGTTTTCCTGATCGGTGAACAGGTCGCTGAAGAGCATGCTGGACAGATAGCGCTCACCGGAGTCCGGCAGGATCACGACGATGGTCTTGCCCTGCATTTCCGGCTTCTCGGCCAGGCGCACGGCCGCAGCCATGGCGGCACCACAGGAAATGCCACAGAGAATCCCCTCTTCCTGCATCAGGCGCAGGGCCATGGCCTTGGCTTCGTCGTCGCTGACCAGTTCGACCTGGTCGACGATCGACAGGTCGAGGTTCTTCGGCACGAAGCCAGCGCCGATGCCCTGGATCTTGTGCGGGCTCGGCTTGATTTCCTCGCCGGCACGGGCCTGGGTGATCACCGGCGAGGAGATCGGCTCCACCGCCACGGACAGGATCGCCTTGCCCTGGGTCTGCTTGATGTAGCGCGAAACACCAGTGATGGTGCCGCCGGTACCAACGCCGGCAACCAGCACGTCCACCGCGCCATCGGTGTCGTTCCAGATTTCCGGACCGGTGGTCTTTTCATGGATCGCCGGGTTGGCCGGGTTGTCGAACTGCGCCGGCATGAAGTACTTGGCCGGATCGCTGGCGAGAATTTCGTTGGCCTTCTCGATGGCGCCCTTCATGCCCTTGGCCGGCTCGGTCAGCACCAGTTCGGCGCCGAGGGCCTTGAGGACCTTGCGCCGCTCGATGCTCATCGAGGCGGGCATGGTCAGCACCAGCTTGTAGCCGCGGGCGGCGGCGACGAAAGCCAGGCCGATGCCGGTGTTGCCCGAGGTCGGCTCGACCAGGGTCATGCCCGGCTTGAGCTTGCCGCTGCTTTCCGCGTCCCAGACCATGTTCGCGCCGATCCGGCACTTGACCGAATAACCCGGGTTGCGCCCTTCGATCTTGGCCAGAATGGTGACGCCACGCGGGGCAATGCGGTTGATCTGCACCAGCGGCGTGTTGCCGATGGAATGGGCGTTGTCAGCGAAAATACGGCTCATGGCAGGGGGTCCTTTTGGCACCGAGCGAAAACCTCAAGGGTAAGCCTGCCTAGGGGGAGCGTCTACCCCGGTCGAACTCCCCGCACCTGACGGGGGTCAACCCTTCATCGCGCCCGGGAGATGCCCGATGAAACGTCGTTATCGCTGGCCGCTGGCGGGCCTTGCCAGCCTTGTCCTGATCCTTGTCGTCCTGCAGTTGTCGCTGCCGTGGCTGGTACGCAACTACCTGAACGACAAACTCGCCGACATGGGCGAGTATCGCGGCCAGATCGCCGATGTTGATCTTGCATGGTGGCGTGGAGCCTACAAGATCAATGGCCTGGAAATCGTCAAGACCAGCGGCAAGGTACCGGTGCCGTTGTTGAATGCGCCGCTGATCGACCTGTCGGTGAGCTGGCATTCGCTCTGGTACGACCATGCCGTGGTCGGCGAAGTTGAGTTCCTGCGGCCGGAGCTGAACTTCGTCGACGGCGGCAGCCAGCAGGCCTCGCAGACCGGTCGCGGCACCAACTGGCGGCAACAGTTGGAAAAACTGTTGCCCATCACCCTCAACGAAGTGCGGATCGTCGACGGCACCCTGACCTTCCGCAACTTCAACTCGAAACCGCCGGTGGACCTCAAGGCGACGAAACTCGATGCCAGCATCCGCAACCTGACCAACGTAGTCGACAAACAAGGCCGGCGCGACGCCAGCTTCGACGGCAAGGCCCTGCTCCTCGGTGATGCCCCGGTGGAAAGCCAGGCCACCTTCGACCCGCTGAGCAATTTCGAAGATTTCCAGTTCCGCCTGCGCGCCACCGATATCCAGCTACGCCGCCTCAACGATTTCGCCGGTGCCTATGGCAAGTTCGACTTCAAGGCCGGGCATGGCGACGTGGTTATCGAAGTCCAGGCCGAAAAGGGCCAGCTCAGCGGCTACATCAAACCGCTGCTGCGCGATGTCGAGGTGTTCGACTGGCAGCAGGACGTGGAAAACAAGGACAAGAACATTTTCCGCTCGGTATGGGAGGCCCTGGTCGGCGCCACCGAGACGGTGTTGAAGAACCAGCCGAAGAACCAGTTCGCCACCAAGGTCGAGCTCTCCGGCAGCGTGCACAAGAGCGATGTCAGCGCCTTCGAGGCAGTCATCCAGATCTTGCGCAACGGCTTTATCCAGGCTTTCAACGCACGCTACGAGCGTTCCCCACCCAAGTCTGACTGAGTCACCGAGTGACGGCCCATTCAGAGACTGAATGGGCCGTCTGCGTTCCCAGTCCTGTAGGACGCGCGCTATAGTCGCGCAAGACAATTTTCCACCAGGGCCATGTCCCCTGGCATTCGCAACAACGAGGATGGACAGATGAAGTTCGAAGGCACCAGCGCATACGTCGCCACAGACGACCTGAAACTGGCGGTCAACGCGGCGATCACCCTGGAGCGGCCATTGCTGGTCAAGGGCGAGCCGGGCACCGGCAAGACCATGCTCGCCGAGCAACTGGCCGCGTCCTTCGGTGCCAAGCTGATCACCTGGCACATCAAGTCCACCACCAAGGCCCACCAGGGTCTCTACGAATACGATGCGGTGAGCCGCCTGCGCGACTCGCAACTGGGCGTGGACAAGGTCCACGACGTGCGCAACTACCTGAAGAAAGGCAAGCTGTGGGAGGCCTTCGAGTCCGAAGAGCGGGTGATCCTGCTGATCGACGAGATCGACAAGGCCGACATCGAGTTCCCCAACGACCTGCTGCAGGAACTCGACAAGATGGAGTTCTACGTCTACGAGACCGACGAGACCATCAAGGCGAAACAGCGCCCGATCATCATCATCACCTCGAACAACGAGAAGGAACTGCCGGACGCCTTCCTGCGCCGTTGCTTCTTCCACTACATCGCCTTCCCCGACCGCGACACGCTGCAGAAGATCGTCGACGTGCACTACCCGAACATCAAGAAAGACCTGGTCAGCGAAGCGCTGGACGTGTTCTTCGACGTGCGCAAGGTGCCAGGCCTGAAGAAGAAGCCGTCGACCTCCGAACTGGTGGACTGGCTCAAGCTGCTGATGGCCGACAACATCGGCGAGGCGGTGCTGCGCGAGCGCGATCCGACCAAGGCCATCCCGCCGCTGGCCGGCGCCCTGGTGAAGAACGAACAGGACGTGCAGTTGCTCGAACGCCTGGCCTTCATGAGCCGCCGCGGCAACCGCTGAAGCCACGGGGGCGATCGCCATGCTGCTCAACCTGTTCAATGAAATGCGCGCGGCCAAGGTGCCGGTGTCGGTGCGCGAACTGCTCGACCTGCTCAATGCCCTGAAGCAACGGGTCACCTTTGCCGACATGGACGAGTTCTACTACCTGTCGCGGGCTATCCTGGTGAAGGACGAACGGCATTTCGACAAGTTCGACCGGGCCTTTTCCGCCTATTTCAAGGGTCTGGAAAACCTCGACCGGCACCTTGAGGCGCTGATTCCCGAGGACTGGCTGCGCAAGGAATTCGAGCGCCAGCTGACCGACGAGGAACGGGCGCAGATCCAGTCCCTCGGCGGCCTGGACAAGCTGATCGAGGAATTCAAGAAGCGTCTGGAAGAACAGAAGGAACGCCATGCCGGCGGCAACAAGTGGATCGGCACCGGTGGCACCAGCCCGTTCGGCTCCGGCGGCTTCAACCCGGAAGGCATCCGCGTCGGCGATGCCGGCAAGCGCCAGGGCAAGGCGGTCAAGGTGTGGGACCAGCGCGAGTACAAGAACCTCGACGACCAGGTCGAGCTGGGCACGCGCAACATCAAGCTGGCCCTGCGCCGGCTGCGCAAGTTCGCCCGCCAGGGCGCGGCGGACGAGCTGGATATCGACGGCACCATCGACCACACCGCCCGCGACGCCGGCCTGCTCAACATCCAGATGCGCCCGGAGCGGCGCAACAGCGTGAAGCTGTTGCTGCTGTTCGATATCGGCGGTTCGATGGATGCCCACGTGAAGATCTGCGAGGAGCTGTTCTCCGCCTGCAAGACCGAGTTCAAGCACCTGGAGTACTACTACTTCCACAACTTCGTCTATGAGTCGGTGTGGAAGAACAACCTGCGCCGCACCTCCGAGCGCACCTCGACCCTGGATCTGCTGCACAAGTACGGCGCTGACTACAAGGTGGTGTTCGTCGGTGATGCGGCCATGGCGCCCTACGAGATCACCCAGCCTGGTGGCAGTGTCGAGCACTGGAACGAGGAAGCCGGGTATGTGTGGATGCAGCGCTTCATGGAGAAATTCAAGAAGCTCATCTGGATCAACCCGTATCCGAAGGACACCTGGGGGTATACGGCGTCGACGAATATCGTCCGGGAGCTGGTCGAGGACCGGATGTATCCGCTGACCTTGCGGGGGCTGGAGGAAGGGATGAGGTTCCTCTCCAAATAAGAGGGTGTTCTTCAGGGCCTCATCGCTGGCAAGCCAGCTTGTGTCTTCAAGTCCTCTTAAACTCAAAGGGGTGAGAGCAGTGGATGGCAGACTGAATGCCAGCGGTGCCTAAAGCACGAGTGGGAGCCAAGTCGCCATCCACCTCTCACTCTGACCAGAAGCCCGAACAGTTGGATGAGCCACGAAACTCGAAATCACAAGCTAGGGATAGGTCAGAGTGCTCTCACTTCTTGAGTGTAAGAGGGCTTGGCAATGATTTCCTACTGTGTTGGTCTCGATGTTTCGAAAGCGACTGTAGACGTGGGCTTCTTTCCCGCGAATATCTCACAGTTTCGAGTCAGCAATGACCCTGCAGGCTTCGCTCAGTTGATCGCTTGTTTGAATGAGCTTGAGGTCGAGCGGGTATTGCTTGAGGCCACCGGCGGTTATGAAAGGGCTCTATTCAGGGCCTTGCGGCTGGGCGGGCTGAACGCAGTCCGCGTCAATCCCAAACGCGCTCGTGACTTTGCGAAATCCATGGGCAGGATTGCCAAGACCGACAAGATCGACGCTCAAATGCTGGCGAAGTTTGCCAGAGATTTCGAGGACGTGCCCCAGGTTGAGCCCAACAAGGACCGAGATGAGTTGGGGGAACTGATCAAGCTGCGAGGCAGCCTGGTCAAGAGTCGGGACAGCGACAAACGCCGGATCAAACAGACCACTTGCGCTACAGCCGTATCCACTTACACCGATCACATCGCTTACCTTAACGGCCAGATCAAGGCCTTGGACAAGGCGATTGAAAATGCCTCGAACGTGCTGGACAAGGAAAAAGCCAGGCGCTTGAGATCGGTTAAAGGGATCGGGGTCATCATGTGCGGCACGCTCATGGCGCTTCTGCCAGAACTCGGAACCGTGACGGGGCGCAAGATCGCGGCCTTGGCTGGATTGGCGCCCTACAACAACGACAGCGGCAAGAAGAACGGCCCCAGATCGATCGAGGGTGGGCGCTATGCAGTCCGCGGCGCGACCTATATGTCGACCTGGTCGATGGTCCGGCATGATCCGGAAGTCAAAGCTGAGTATCAGGCTTTGAGAGCGCGAGGAAAGCTTCCCAAGGTCGCTGTTGTGGCATGTATGCGCAAGCTCCTGGTGCGTCTCAATGCGATGTTGAGAGACGGTAAGGAGTGGAGAGAACAGGAAGCTCAGGCATCCGCGGCCTGATAAAAACCGAGGACCATTTTTTAAAGCGGGCTTCGCCAGCGACACCGCTACGCGGTATCGCTGGCGAAGCCGTGTCTGAAGGGATCATTTGAAAATAAATCCTCAAAGACAGTTGCTCCCACAGTGGGAGCTGGCTTGCCAGCGATGAGGCCGTGTCAGTCAACAAACCTTTTGAACCAGGCCTGCATTTCAGCCCAGGCAAAATCCTGCACCACCGCCCTGAACCTCACCTTCTCCCCCGGCAGACACTGCGCCAACCTGGCCAGCGACAAAGGCGTCAACGCCCCCAACCGCGGATACCCGCCAATGGTCTGCCGGTCATTGAGCAACACGATCGGCTGCCCATCAGGCGGCACCTGCACCGCGCCCAGTGGAATGCCTTCGGAGATCATCGGCTTGCCCTGGTAACGCAATGCCGGCCCG
The DNA here is from genome assembly GCF_059379395.1 of Pseudomonas sp. Con_6. Taxonomy (NCBI): domain Bacteria; kingdom Pseudomonadati; phylum Pseudomonadota; class Gammaproteobacteria; order Pseudomonadales; family Pseudomonadaceae; genus Pseudomonas; species Pseudomonas sp. Con_6. The sequence continues at coordinate 5,338,301 of NZ_CM182011.1, forward strand.
ATCAGGCGAATGCCCATGCGATCCCCTCGACTGTCCAGCTCCCAGGCGCTATTGAACACATCGAACAGGCTCTGCCCACTGAACTCGCCCAACTGGGCGCCCATCACCAAATCCAGACAGGCCTCGCCCTCCAACCGTGGACGCAGTGCTTCAGGCACCACCCCGCGCCCCTGCGATCGACCGTCGAAACGCAACTCATCGCCCTTGCCCAGCGCCCGCCCTGCCCCATCCAGCCCGCCAAGCCCTTCGCGTACCACGGTGGCGCAACTGCCCAGCACCTGCGCCGCGGCAAACCCGCCCGGTGCCGCCAGATAGGCGCGAGCCCCCTGCAACGGCTGGCTGAACTGCAAACGCTGGCCCTTGTGCAGATCGAAGCTGTGCCACGGCTTCAGCGGCTCGTCATCGATCCGCGCATCCAGGTCGGCACCGGCCAGGGCAAGACGGCAATCGGCCTCAGCCACCACGGCAAAGCCACCCAGCGTGATCTCCGCCACCGCTGCATCTGCCGGGTTATCCAGCAACCAGTTGGCCCACCGCGCGGACACCCAATCCAGCGCTCCGCCTTGGGTCACGCCCAGATGGCGCACGCCGAAACGCCCGGCGTCCTGCAACTGACACAGCGGCGTGCTGGCCTCGACACGCAGGCCACTCATGGGCGTTCCTCCAGCGGCGTGTCGTCGCCACCCCGTTTCAGGAATTCGTTTCTTTCGATTGCTACGAAGCGCACCCGATCACCGGGCTGCAGCAGGCTGTAGCCGTCACGCTGGCGATCGAACAGTAGCGCCGGGGTGCGCCCGATCAGGTTCCAGCCGCCAGGAGACAAGGCCGGATAGGCGGCGGTCTGCCGCTCGGCAATCCCTACGCTGCCCGCCGCCACGCGCTTGCGCGGGGTTGCCAGGCGCGGCGCGGCCAAGGATTCCTCCACCAGGCCCATAAAGGCGAAACCCGGGGCGAAACCCAGGGCAAACACCTGGTACTCGCGGCCCGTGTGGCGCTTGATGATTTCCGCCTCGGACACCCCGCAACGCGCCGCCAGCACCGTAAGCTCCGGCCCGACACTGGCGTCGTACCACACCGGAATCTCCATCGAGCGCCCACCCTGCCCGCTGTCCGGTTGCAGGTCATGCAGCGCCTCGGCAATCAGCGCCCGCGCCTCGCCCGGCGCGCAATCGAATTGCACCATCAGCGTGGTGTAGGACGGCACCAGCTCGATCAGCCGTGTACCGAACACCGCCCGCAGGCGCTGGCCGGCGGCAAGCATCCAGGGCATGTTGGCTTCGTCGATCACATCGAACAGACGCACCATCAGCGCGTCGAGGGCGACCACTTCGATACGCGGCTTCATGGGTTGGACAAGGCGTCCAGCGCCTGACGGATCTGCCGCACCGCCGAAAGCGAACTGTCGTTGTCGCCATGCACGCAGAGGGTCTGCGCGCGCAACTGCACGGCGCTGCCATCGTTGGCGGTCAATGCCTCGCCACGGGCCAGGCGCAGGGCCTGTTCGACGATCAGCGCCGGATCGTGATACACCGCCCCCGGCAGGCGCCGCGACACCAGGCGCCCGGCAGCGTCATAGGCACGGTCGGCGAAGGCTTCGAACCACAGGGTCACCCCCAGTTCGTCACCCAGGGCCCGGGCCGCCCTGTCGTCGGCGGTGGCCATGAGCATCAGCGGCAATTGCGGGTCGTAGGCGGCCACGGCTTGCAGCACGGCGCGCAGCTTGCCGTGGTCGGCCATCATGTCGTTGTACAGCGCGCCATGGGGTTTGACGTAGGCGACCCGGCCGCCCTGGACCCGGCAGATGCCGTCCAGCGCACCGATCTGGTAGTGCAGCAGGTCGCGGATTTCCTCGTTGCTGCAGGCCATGGAGCGGCGGCCGAAGCCGACCAGGTCGGGATAGGCCGGATGGGCGCCGATCATCACCTGGCGGGCCACGGCGAGGGCCACGGTGTGCCGCATGATCCCGGGATCGCCGGCATGGAAGCCGCAGGCGATGTTGGCGCAATCGATGAAGGGCATGACCTCGGCATCCAGACCCAGGGTCCAGTTACCGAAGCTTTCGCCCATGTCGCAGTTGAGTAGCAGACGGCTCACGGGATGGACTCCGGAAAGGGTTAGCGCCAGCTAGGCTGCACGGCCTTGCGCCGGCCGCCCATGATCACCCAGCCGACCAGCAGCAACAGGCTCTCCACCAGCAGGGCGAACAGCAGCGCGCAGCCCAGGCCCCAGGTCGCGGCTTCCGGTGTCAGGAGAATCTGGTAGCTGTAGCCCTTGAGGGTTTCCTCGCGGATCGCCGGGTCCGGTCGAGTCAGTACATGCCAGGTACGACCGGCCCAGCCGGTCTGCAGCGACTGCCACTCGCCCTCCAGCAGGCGATTGCGGATGACCAGGCTGTCGATGCTGTTGGCATCGCTGAGGAACACCGGATCGTCACTGGCGCGGTAATGCCGCACCAGGGCGTCGAGGTCGCCATTGAAGAAGCGTTGCGCGGTCTGCTGGAAGCCCTTCAGGCCCTCCCGCGACTCCAGCAGGTGCGCCTGCACCCGCTGGCTGTAGTCATTGACCAGGCCGGGGACCTGGATGCCCAGCAGCAGGCCGCATGTGAACAGGATCAACCGCAGGTAGCTTCTGAGCATAAGCCCGTCCTTAGCTGGTCTGGCCCGAGGCGATACACTCGCCCTTGCGCCACAGCCCCCACTGGCCGGGCTCGTAGCGGTTCCAGGTTTCGTTTTCGGTTAGCGCTTCGGTGGTGATGACCGTGACCACGTCGTTGGGCGTGGTTTCGGCGTGGAAATCGACGATCATGTCCACGTCCTTGAGCCGCGCCGGGCCGAACGGCGCGCGCCGGGTGATATGCACCAGCTTGGTGGAGCAGAAGCAGAACAGCCAGTCGCCATCGCTGAGCAGGCCGTTGAACACGCCTTTGCCGCGGTACTCCGCGCAGGCCTGTTGCAGCACCGGCAACAGTTGCTCGACTTCCACCGGCTCCGGGAAGGCTTCGCGGATGCGGTTGAGCAGGTCGCAGAAGGCCGCTTCGCTGTCGGTGTCGCCCACCGGCCGGTAGAAGGTCTTCAGGCCGTCGAAGTCGGCGAGCTGGCCGTTGTGCGCGAAGCACCAGTTGCGCCCCCACAGCTCACGCACGAAGGGGTGGGTGTTGGACAGGCAAACCTTGCCGACGTTGGCCTGGCGGATATGGCCGATGACCACTTCACTCTTGATCGGATAACGCTGCACCAGGTTGGCGACTTCCGACTCGCAGCTCGCCGCCGGGTCCTGGAACACCCGCAGGCCGCGGCCTTCGTAGAAGCCGATGCCCCAGCCATCGCGGTGCGGGCCGGTGCGGCCGCCGCGCTGCATCAGGCCGGTGAAGCTGAAGACGATGTCGGTGGGGACGTTGGCGCTCATGCCCAGCAGTTCACACATGTTCGGGTCGCTCCAGGGTCAGAGACGCGGTTCGAGACGCTCGCGCGGGCCGCCACGGGGAGGCTCGGGCGGCTCGTTGCGATAACGGTCGCGGTTGTCCACCGGATCGGCCATGACTTCCTCGGCCTCGCGCTTGGCGGCGGCCTCGGCACGCTCCCGACGGGCCCGGGCACGGGCCTCAAGCGGCATGCGGATGGCGACGAAGATCAGGTACAGGGCGAAGGCGATCATGCCGTACATCGCCAGGTCCGAGGCGGCACGCCAGACGTTGTTGCCGACCTTGAAGGCCAGGTCCAGGGCGGTGATGGCAATGGCCGGGGCGAAGATGTCCTTGGCCGGGTCGACAATGGTCGGGGTCAGCAGCAGCACCGCCGCCAGCAGGCGCAACGGCTCACGCAGCCAGCGCCACATCCAGCCGGTGAGGCGAAAGCCCACCCACAGGCAACCCAGGGCAGCCAGGGCATACAGGCCCCAGGCGAACAGATAGTCGTTTTCGGTCATGGCGTCCGTGGAAGGTAGGCAAACAGGCGCTTATGATAACGATTTTTCCGCGCGCAGGCGCCCCCCAGCCAAGGAACCGCACATGCCCTCCACCGCCAACGCCCCTTCCGCCCCGATCGCCCGCCGCGCGGACGGCGCCGATCCCTATGCCTGGCTGCAGGAACGCGACGCACCGGAAGTGATGGCTTACCTGGAGGCGGAGAACGCCTTCCAGGAAGCGCAACTGGCCGACCAGGCCAGCTTGCGCGAGCTGCTGTTCGAGGAAATCAAGGGCCGCATCCTCGAAACCGACCTGTCGCTGCCTTCGCCCTGGGGCCCGTACCTTTACTACACGCGCACTACCGCCGGAGACGAATACGCCCGGCACTACCGTTGCCCACGCCCGGCAGACGATTCCAACACCGTGGACGAAAGCCGAGAGGAACTGCTGCTCGATCCCAACGCCCTGGCCGCCGGCGGCTTCCTCAGCCTCGGTGCTTTCAACATCAGCCCGGATCACCAACGCCTGGCCTACAGCCTGGATACCAGTGGCGACGAGATCTACACCCTGTACGTCAAGGAACTGTCCGACGGTTCGATCAGCGAACTGCCGTTCGACGACTGCGACGGCAGCATGACCTGGGCCAACGACAGCCAGACCCTGTTCTTCACCGAGCTGGACGAGACCCACCGGCCGTTCCGCCTGTTCCGCCATCGCCTCGGCGACACCGACGCGCAGACGGTGTTCGAAGAAGAGGACGGCCGCTTCTTCCTGCACTGCTACCGCACCAGTTCCGAGCGCCAACTGGTACTGACCCTCAACAGCAAGACCACCAGTGAATCCTGGGTCCTCGATGCCGATACCCCGGAACAACCCTTCCAGTGCGTGGCCACGCGGGTCGAGGACCACGAGTACGACCTCGACCACGGCAAGCTCGACGGTGAATGGCGCTGGTTCGTGCGCAGCAACCAGGATGGCATCAATTTCGCCCTGTTCCATGCTCCCGGCGACCGCGTGCCGACCCGCGAGCAGTGGCAGGTGCTGGTGGCGCACAGCGACGACGTCATGCTCGATGGCCTGACTCTCAACGCCGAAGCCCTGACCCTGAGCCTGCGCGAAGGCGGCCTGCCGGTGATCGAGGTGCGTCCGACGGGCCTGCCGGCCTACCGCGTGCAACTGCCGGACGCGGCCTACAGCCTGTATGTGCAGGACAGCCTGGAGTTCGTCAGCCCGCGTATCCGCTTGCGCTACCAGGCGTTGAACCGCCCGGCCCAGGTGCGCCAGTTGAACCTGGCTGACGGCGCACAGCAGGTGCTCAAGCAAACGCCGGTGCTCGGCGCGTTCGATGCCGACGACTACGTCAGCCAGCGCCTGTGGGCCGTCGCAACCGACGGCACGCGCATCCCCATCAGCCTGGTGCAGCGCCGCGCCGATGTCGGCCGTCCGGTACCGCTGTACCTCTACGGCTACGGCGCCTACGGCGAAAGCCTCGACCCTTGGTTCTCCCACGCGCGCCTGAGCCTGCTCGATCGCGGCGTGGCCTTCGCCATCGCCCACGTGCGCGGCGGCGGAGAACTGGGCGAGGCCTGGTACCGCGCCGGCAAGCAGGAACACAAGGCCAACACCTTCAACGACTTCATCGCCTGCGCCGAGCACCTGATCACCACCGGCGTGACCAGCGCCGAACGCCTGGCGATCAGCGGCGGCAGCGCCGGCGGCCTGCTGATCGGTGCGGTGCTCAACCAGCGTCCGGAGCTGTTCAAGGTGGCCATCGCCGAAGTGCCGTTCGTCGACACCCTCAACACCATGCTCGATCCCGACCTGCCGCTGACCGTCACCGAATACGACGAATGGGGCAATCCGCAGGAGCCGGAGGTGTATGAGCGGATCAAGGCCTACGCCCCCTACGAGAACGTCAGCGCCCAGGCCTACCCGGCGATGCTGGTGATCGCCGGTTACAACGACAGCCGCGTGCAGTACTGGGAAGCGGCCAAGTGGGTCGCCAAGTTGCGCGTCACCAGGACCGACAGCAACCCACTACTGCTCAAGACCGAGCTGGGCGCAGGTCACGGCGGCATGAGCGGTCGCTACCAGGGCCTGCGCGACGTCGCGCTGGAATACGCCTTCGTCCTGAATCAGCTGGCTGTGGTGTAAATCGCATTTTTCGTTGTCTGAGCTTGCACCGCGGCGCCCGTCGCGGTGCGATCTCTTCCAGACCGACAACAAAAGACCGAACGCGATGCCTGACGCCTCCCTCCTCAAAAACGAAATCCGCGACCTGCTCATGGACAGCGGTCTGTTCGACCAGCTGCAGCCCGTCGATTTCGCCGCGGCCGCCGGCTATTTCGCCCTCAGCGCCATGGGCGCCGGCCAGGAAATCTTTCACGAAGGCGATGCGGGCACCTTCATGTGCCTGATCGTTGCCGGCCAGGTGTCGGTGCGCAAGACCGATGCGGAGGGCCGCGAGGTCGAGATCGCCGTGCTGCGCAAGGGCCGCGCCTTTGGCGAGATGGCGGTGCTCGACGGCGAGCGGCGCTCGGCGTCCTGTGTCGCTGCCAGCGATTGCCAGTTGCTCAGCCTGGGCAAGGATGCGCTGGAGAAGATGCTCAACGATGCCCCGAAGATCGCGGCCAAGGTGATTCGCGCGCTGGCGGTGGCATTGTCGAAACGCCTGCGCATGGTGGATGGGCAATTGCTGGCGCAGCAGGTCTAGTCGTTCTTCGCCTTGTCAGGATCGGGTGTCAGCCCTGGCAGCGGTTGATCCCGAGGCGGTGATGGCAACGGCATCGGCGGCAGCAATGGCCCGCCCGGCTTGCCGTCGTTGGCTCGCGGCGCCTGTGGTGGCGTTACTTGCGGATAGGGCGTCGGGGTCGGCGTACCCGGTGCACCAGGCACGGGAGCGATGACCCGCGGTTGCAGGTCTTCGGCCTGGACGCTGGTGAAACTGGCCAGGCACAACAGCAGAATGCTCGTCAGACGCATGTAAGGCTCCTGTTCGAGGTCATGTCCTACAGCCTACTCCGCCGTGTGACGGATTGCCTGCCCAGCGCGCCGCCGTGGCGTTAAACTGACACCAAACCGTGAAGCACCTGAAGGCATGACAATGACCCAATCTTCCTCCGCCGCCGCCACCGCGCGGCTCGACCGCATCCTCGCCGACGCCAAGCGCGACGACGAACGGGGCTATCGCCAGAAAGCCCTGCGCATGTACCCCCACGTCTGCGGCCGCTGTGCCCGCGAGTTCTCCGGCAAGCGCCTGAGCGAACTGACCGTGCACCACCGCGACCACAACCACGACAACAACCCCCAGGACGGCTCCAACTGGGAACTGCTGTGCCTGTACTGCCACGACAACGAGCACGCCCGCTACACCGACCAGCAGTACTTCAGCGAAGGCTCGCTGAGCACGCCGTCGATCGCCAAGGCGACGCACAACCCGTTCGCCGCCCTGGCCGGAATGCTCGGCAAGAAGGACGACTGAGTTCGCTCGTCCGTATCCGGGCCCGTATAATCGCGTCTTTTTTTGCGAAGGGCCCGGCACGTGGCGAACAAAAGGTACAGCTGCATCGGCCTGTACAACCCCAAATCCCCCGAAAACGTCGGCTCGGTGATGCGTGCCGCCGGCTGCTATGGCGTCAACTCGGTGTTCTACACCGGCAAGCGCTATGAGCGGGCCCGCGACTTCGTCACCGATACCAAGCGGGTGCACTACGACATCCCGCTGATCGGCATCGACGACCTGCAGAAGATCATCCCCCTGGGCTGCACCCCGGTGGCCGTGGAGTTGGTGGACGGCGCACGCCCGCTGCCGGAATACACCCACCCGGACCGCGCGATCTACATCTTCGGCCCGGAAGACGGCAGCCTGGACGACGACGTCCGGGCCTGGTGCGAGGAGACCATCTACATCCCGACCAACGGCTGCATGAATCTCGCAGCAACGGTCAACGTGGTGCTCTACGACCGCATGGCCAAAGGGCTCAACACCCGTTCCGGACCGAAGTTCAAGTAAGCGATTGAACGCTGGCCGCGGGCTGGCGGTCTGCTGACTATCACGTCACTCACGAGGAGAAGCGCCCATGCGCCAGAAACTTGAGATTCCGGCAACGCCCTTCCAGAGCAATCCCGAACAAAACGTGCATGGCTGGGAACGCGCCGGCTCGGTGGCCACCGGGGTGGTGATGGTGGGCAAGGGGTTGCGCCGGGGCGGCCTGCTGGGCTTGATCCAGATCGCCATTGGTGGCGCCGTATTGGCTCGTGGGGTAACCGGGCATTGTTCGGCCAAGAGCCTGCTGGAGCGCGGACGCCAGGACCTGGACGGGATCCGGGCAAAGATCGAGCGCACCGGGAGCGAGCTGAAGCAGTTGAAGGATGCGGCGGAGGCGGCGACCAAGAGTGCGACCGTGACCGGGAATGATTCGCTGGTGAGTCCCAAGCCCTGACTTTTGCATTGCTCTTGAGGGCTCAATCGCAGGCTTCGCCAGCTCCCACAGGTACCGCGCTGATCTTGAATTCAGTAGTGTTCCTGTGAAATACAGGTCTGGAGTTAGACACGGACCCTGTGGGAGCGGGCGAAGCCTGCGATGAGGCCCGTCAGTTCAACAACGAACTGCGCAAGACCTCCGACTCCCGCCCCAGCACACTCTCCGCCAACTGCACGAACTCCGCCGTATTCACGCTGTTCATACGCATCAACGCCCGCACCAGGTCATCCAGCGACTGCTTGTTATGGGTATGGATGCGAATTTCCCGGTCCAGCGCCTGCAACAGCAAGACTGCCCGGGCGACGGTCGCCGCATTGACCTGCGAACCGCGCAAGCTCGTCACCGCCTTGCTTTCCTTGGCCAGGCGCGCCTGCAGCGCCTGGTAGCGGTCATCGCTGATCCCGCCAGCCCGGCGCAGCAATTCGGTGGCGTAGTACTCCGCCAATCCTTCGCCAATCCAGTCACTGTCCTCGCGATCATTGATCCGCGCGAACACCCGTACCAACTCACGCAGCAACGGACTGCTGCCGTTCTCACCCACCAGCGGCGTGGCGCTGTTCAGGTAGATCGAATTGTTCGCCGCCCGCGCCCCGCGCCACAGATGTTCACGGGCACCGACCAGCAACAGCTTCGGCGGATTGCGCGGGAACACCGCCTGGTACTGCGGCCAGACGAAGGTCAGCAGGGTCAGCGCATCCATCCGGCGCAGGCCCTGCCCCACCGGGCCGGCAACGCTGACTTCGGTCTCGCCGAGGCGCGCACGCCGCGCCCCCACCGTACCGGCGAGCATCCAGCCAGTGGGCCGGTCGAACAGGCGCGAGACGTTGTCGATGCGGAAACGTTGCTTGCCCACCCGCGGCCAGGCAGTTTCGATGCTGCTCCAGCCTGCCGGCAGATCCACGCTCAGGCGTGCCACCAGTTCGGTGCCGTCCTGCTGGTCGAGGCGCGCGGCCGGAACCAGGTCGTCACCACGGAAAAGCGCCCAGTTCGGTGCGATACGACTGTCGTAACTAGCGTTCTTCAGCTTGTGGTTGAGACGCACCCGGTAGGTCAGGCTGGCCTTGCCGGACGCCGGCTGCCAACGCCCGCGCTGGTTGTCGGGCTGCAGTTGCCACGGGCCGTCGGCCTTGAAGTCGCTGTACAGGCCTTCCTTGCCCAGGTCGAAATCCAGGCTGCGCACCTGAGCGCCATCGGCCAGGGTCACGCGCACCTCGGCCTGCCCGCTCTGCGGCAGCAGGCGCACGTGGTAATCCAGATCGACTTTCTTCGCCCAGGCGACATTGCTCGCCAACAGCAACACGACCCACGCCAGAGGGTGACGCACAGGCATTGCCCGACTCCTTGTTCGAACGCGAAACGCGCCAGCTCAGCTGGCGCGGAATATCAGATAGTCTTCCCAGTCATCCTCGGCGACGCTGTTCTCGCTGAGCATGCGCCCGGACTGCGAGATGCGCTGCTTGTGCACCTGCTCGCGGTCGCCGCAGACCAGGTGATGCCAGCGCGGCAAGTCCTTGCCCTCGCTGACCAGGCGGTAACCGCAGGTGGGCGGCAGCCATTTGAACTGGTCGGCCTTGCCCGGGGTGAGCTGGATGCAGTCCGGTACGTGCTCGAAGCGGTTCGGGTAGTCGCTGCACTGACAGGTCTTGAGGTCCAGCAGCTTGCAGGCGATCCGCGTGTAGTAGACGCTGTTGTCGTCTTCATCTTCGAGCTTCTGCAGGCAACACAGGCCGCAGCCGTCGCACAGTGACTCCCATTCCTGAGCATCGAGCTGATCGAGGGTCTTGCGGGTCCAGAACGGCTCGGTGCTTGCCAGCATGTTGCGGTGATCCTGTTTCAAAATTCTTCAGCCCGTATCAGGCGGCGCCAGTCTAGGACGTGCGCTGCGGCTTTGCCAGACCGCTTGTCAGGGGGCGGGCGACAGTTGTAGTTTTGCAAATCATTTCAGTTCTCATCCCCCCATCAGGTACCCGCCATGAGCGCCAACCCACGTATTGCCGACTACGCCATTCATGAACAGTTCATCCAGCGCTGGTCGCCGCGCGCCTTTACCGGCGAGGCGATCAGTGAAGAAACCTTGCTGGGCTTCCTCGAAGCCGCACGCTGGGCACCATCGGCCTACAACTCGCAGCCATGGCGCTTCCTCTACGCCCGCCGCGACACGCCGAACTGGGAGCGCTACCTGGGCCTGCTCAACGAGTTCAACCGCAGCTGGGCGCAGCATGCCTCGGCGCTGGTGATCGTGATCTCCAAGACCACCTTCACCGCCCCGGGCGCCAGCGAGGAAACCCCGGCGCTGTGGCACACCTTCGACACCGGTTCCGCCTGGGGCCACCTGGCGCTGCAAGCAAGCATCAGCGGCTGGCACACCCACGGCATGGCCGGCTTCGACCAGGAGCTGACCCGCAAGGAACTGAAGATCCCTGAGGGCTATGACCTGCACGCGGTGGTGGCGATCGGCAAACTGGGCGACAAGGCGACCCTGGCCGAGTACCTGCAGGCCCGTGAAGTGCCGAGCCCGCGTCGTCCGCTGAACGAGCTGGCGGCTGAGGGTGATTTCACCTTGTAAGTCTTTTGGGACCGCTTTGCGGTCCCAATCAGTACCCCCGCTGGAAATCGACTTCTCCGCGCAACCCGTCGCCCCGCTGATAAGCCCCCTGATTCTCCACGAACAACCGCACCATTGCCGACGGCGAGGTCGGCGCCGAGCTGTGTCCGGTCAACAGCAACCCCAGCGCAGTCCAGAACGGATGATTGCGCGGCAACGGCTCCTGCCGGCAGACATCGATCACCGCCCCCGCCAGATGCCCCTTGCCCAGTGCCGCGACCAGGTCGCCATCGACCACCGCCGCACCGCGCCCGGCGTTGATGAACAGCGCATCCGGATTGAAGCGGGCGAACAGTGCGGCATCGTAGATATCGTGGGTCGCCGGGGTATCCGGCAGCAGGTTGAGCACATAGTCCACCTGCCCCACCAGCCGGCCAAGATCATCCAGCCCGCCCACCTCGATGAACGGCGCCAGCTCCCGCGGCGAACTGGCGATGCCGTAAAGCTTGCAGCCGAACGGCACGAGGAAGCGCGCCACTTCGCAGCCGATATCGCCGGTGCCGACGATCAGCACCCGACGCCCGTCCAGGCTGCGCCCGGGACGCCCATCCCACTTGCGCTCGACCTGGCTCATCAGACGGGTCAGCACTTCGCGCTCATGGCCGAGCATGTAGGTCAGCATGTATTCGGCCATGACCTGGCCGAAGATCCCCACCGCACGGGTCAGGCGATACGAACGCGGCAGGCCCTCCGCCAGCAGCGGGGTAATGCCGGCCCAGGTCGACTGCATCCAGTCCGGGCGATGGCCCTGGCGCAACAGGCTTGCCAGCAGATCCGGCTGGCCCAGCCACACCGGACACTGGGCAGCCAGCCGCGCCAGTTCGGCGGAGTCGCCGCTGGTCAGCACTTCAAGTTCGGGCGAAGCCTCGCGCAACAGGCGGGCGTAGAGGGCGTGATCCTGTTCGGCGATCAGAACGCGCATATCGTTTACAACCTTGCAGTACGGCGGGAGGGCCGGCCCTGACGGCCGGCCCCGGAAAGGACGGGATCAGACCGGGTCGTTGCGGCGCAGCAACTCTTCCGGAAGGTGCTCGATGTACTCTTCCTCGGTCGGCGGCATCTGCAGGTGATACCCCTGGGTGTCGAGGTTTTCCAGGACCTTGGTGATGTCCTCGCGGGCCAGGGTGCGCTCCGGGCTGAGGACTACATCGAAAGCATGTTGCGGCGTACCGAACAGCGGCAACAAGGCTTCCGGGACCTTGCTCAGGCCATCGGCCTTGAGCAGGTACAGGTACATTTCGTTCTTGCGGGGACTACGGTAGATCGAGCAGATGCGTTTCAAATCGGTTCTCCAGCGTCGGCCAGGCAATCCAGCAGGGCCTGGCCCATGCGCTCGCGGCGCCAGCCGCGCAGCGAGTCGGGCAATTGGTACGGTCCCTCGGGGAAGCCGCTCTTGATCAGCGCTTCGAGGGTCTTCTTGCGCAGCATCAGCTCAGGGGCGATGTTCAGGCGTTCAGCCTCGGCCTGACCGATCGCGCGCAGCTTCTTCAGCAACGTCGCCGCCTCGATCGGCAGCGGCTCCGGCACGGCCGGCGGCCACTCCGACGGAGGCAGGTTGCCAGTGCGCTTGATCAGGTCGAGGAGGAATTCGCCATCCTGGCGGATGGTACGGGGATGCATGTCCTCGATGCGCGCCAGGGCCACCAGGTTGTCCGGCTGGGTCCGCGCCATCGGCCACATGGCGTGCTCGCGCAGAATGCGGTTGCGCGGCACGTCGCGTTCACGGGCTTCCAGTTCGCGCCAGGCGCACAGCTCGCGCAGCACCGCCAGTTGGGCGCGGGACAGCTTCCAGGCCAGCTTGGCCTCACGGTACAAGGTGTAGGGGTCGGTCTCGCGGCACAGTTGCACCACCAGCTCGGCGCCGTCTTCCAGGACCCAGGCGTTCTTCTCGTCGCTCATTTGCGGGCGCAGACGCTCGTACAGCTCGGCCAGGTGCACGGCATCCTCGGCGGCGTAGCTCACCTGGGTCTCGGACAGCGGGCGTTGCAACCAGTCGGAACGGGTCTCGCCCTTGGGCAGCTCGATGCCGAGCACTTCCTGGACCAGGCGCGAATAGCCCATGGAGAAACCGAGGTTGAGGTAGCCGGCGGCCAGTTGCGTGTCGAACAGTGGCAGAGGCAGGCTGCCAGTAAGGCGGGCGAGGACTTCAAGGTCTTCACTGCAGGCATGCAGGACCTTGGTCACCGCCGGGTCTTCGAGTAGGCCGGCCAGCGGCTGCCAGTCGTGGATCAGCAGCGGGTCGATGAGAAAGGCGCGTTGCCCGTCGCCGACCTGGATCAAACCGGCCTTGGGATAGAAGGTATCGACCCGCATGAACTCGGTGTCGAGGGCCACGAAGGGCAGTTGACGCCAGCGCTGGCAATGTTCCGCCAGGGCGCTGTCATCGCGGATCCAGTGAATATCGATGGCCACAAGGCTCTCCCACTTACAATGGCGCGCAGTATATACGGCACAGGCCACCGCCGGGAAACCGCTCGACGGTGGCTCTCTGGAGAGTAGATGCGGGAGGCCGGGGCAGCGATTTTTCGAAAGGACGCTACTTCGAGGCCTGCGCCCCGCGGCAACCGGTGAACAGGTCCAGTTGCGGGTCGTACAGCTTGGTCTTCACCTGCAGCAGGCCGAGCATGGAATGGAACAGGTTGTCCTGGCTCAGTGGCCGCTCGCGGCCCTGTTGCAGGCAGTCGACATCGACGCCGAAGGTGCTGCGGTAGTTGTCCGAGAACCAGGCCAGCATCGGCACGTGCTTCTGTTGCTCCGGCGCCAGCATGTAAGGGGTGCCGTGGAGGAACAGGTTGTATTCGCCTAGAGACTCGCCATGGTCGGACAGGTAGATCATCGCCGTGTCGACCTGGTCCTGCTTGCTGCGCAGCACGTCGATCAGCGAAGCCAGCACATGGTCGGTGTACAGCAGGGTGTTGTCGTAGCCGTTGACGATGCTCTGCCGGTCGCACTCGTTGAGGGCGTTGCTGTGACACACCGGGGTGAAGCGCTCGAAGGCGGCCGGGTAGCGCTTGTAGTAGTCGGGACCGTGGCTGCCCATCTGGTGCAGGACCAGCACAGTGTCTTCCTTCAGGTCATCGATGCGCGCGGCGAGATCCTTGAGGAGGATTTCGTCATGGCATTCGCTGTCGGCGCACAGGATCGGTTCCTTGAGGTTGCTCACGTCCTCCTGATGCACGCGGTCGCAGGTGCCCTTGCAGCCGGACTGGTTGTCGCGCCAGTACACGGCGAGCCCGGAGCGCTGCAGCATGTCGAGCAGGCCTTCCTGGTTCTTCGCCTTGGCGGCGTCGTAGTCCTTGCGGGTCATGCCGGAGAACATGCAAGGCACGGACACCGCGGTTTCGGTACCGCAGGAAGTGACGTTGCTGAACGCCACCAGACCCTTTTCCTTGCTCAGTTCAGGGTTGGTATCGCGGTTGTAGCCGAGCAGGCCGAAGTTTTCCGCCCGGGCACTTTCCCCCACTACCAGCACGGTCAGGGACTTGCGTGGATGGGTGGCCCAGGACGGCGCCAGAGTGGCGTCTTCGCCGATCGTGCTGAACGGCTTCGAGGCTACCCCGACTTTCTCGCGCACATAGTTGACCGAGGCACCGATGTAGTTGCTCGGCACCACCATCAGGCGCAGCTCATGGTGATTGCGCAACAGCGAGGCCAGGCCCTGGTAATTGACCATCGCCACCGCCGCCAGCAAGACGGCGCTGGCCAGGCCGACCCACAATTTCTGCAGCAACTCGCGCGGCAGGCTGCGGAACTTGATCGGCGTCTTGAACAGAATGAAGGTCGGCACTACACCGAGCAGAAAGAGATAGACGAACAACTTCAACGACAGCAGGTCACGCACTTCCGTGACATTGGTCTCGACGGTATTGCGCAACATGCCGATATCAATCAATACCCCGTACTGGCTCATGAAATAAGCCACGCCGGCACTGACGATGAACAAGGTTGCCAACAGCGGTTTCAATGTTCTGCGAAACGCCAGCAGGGTCAGCACGATATTGAACGCGCACAGCAACAGCACGCCGAAGGCCAGGCGCAATACCAGCGCATGACTATCGCCCTGCAATACCGAGGCGATGTGCTCCCAGAGCACCGAGTTGAAGCCGATCAACAGATAGGCACTGGCAAGCAGCGTCACCCATTCGGGACGCAGCGACTTGATTTTCAGCATGACGATTCGCTTTTAGAGAAATCCACCACTAATGTCTTTGCGACATCAGTTTGTTTGCGGGGTGGACTGTAAGCAGCCGTTCATCAATTTTCCGTGAAAAAAACGCCAACAAACGATGGCCGCAGATGAATCATTGTTAATCCGCGGCCTTTTGTTCAGCCGCCGTTCAGAAAACGACGGCGACTTTTGCTTTAGCCGGGCAAGCGCACTTTGGAATAAGAATCACGATCAATATCCAACAGTTCCACGCACAACTGGATATCCACTCCCGCCTGGGCCGGCACCAGATCCTTCAGCACCTCGATCAGGTCGGCGGACAACTGGCGTTTGATCGCCGGCGAGCGGCCGCTGAGCAGGGCCAGTTTCACATGGACGAAGGCTCGTTCGACCGGAGCGATGCCGACGCGGAACACCTCATGGGCCACGGCACGGCTCTTGATGTCCACTTCATCACTGAACTGACCGCTGGCGACCAGGGCGCTGTTCAGGCGCAGCAGCGCCTTGTCGGTGTCGAGGGTGCGCAGGTTGGCGCTGTATTCCAGGTGAAGCTGGGGCATGACGATGTCCGGTTGCGGGAATGGGTCCGACAGACTAACGCCAGCTTTCCAACCCGGCAAAGGCAACTATCCTGAAGACTCACGCCCCGACCTGACTGAGGAGATCCATGTATGCCGGTCAAGCACAATCTGTACGCCGACCTGGGAGTGACCGCGGAAGAATTCGAGGCACACAAGAAGAAGGATGCACGGCTCAGCACCCTGGAGGAGGATTACCTGCGCAAGGACCGGGAAGTCATCGAGGCCGAGGAAAGCGCCAGCGCAGATGACGAGGTCAACCGCCTGCGCAAGGAGCGCCTGAAGATCAAGGACGAGATCGTCGCCCATATCCACAAGCCCTGACGCCACCCTCGACGCTGGCGCGGGTGGCGACCGTCCGCCGCGTCAGCGCGCCGCCAGGCGCAGCGCCTCCAGTGCCAGGTAAGGCTGGCGCGCCCACGCTTCGACCTGCTCCCGTACCGCCGGCGAAGCCTCGTCGCGCTTGCCCTGGCTATCGGCGACGAAGGCCTGCCCGGGGTGCTTGGCATTGCGTGCGGCGGCGGCGTGGGCCAGTTCCGCTTCCTCCGGTGCCAGACCGAAGAAATCCGCCAGATGGCCGTGCATCGCCGCCGGCAGTTCGCTGTAGTTGAGCAGCAGGTTGCCCTCTGCACGGCAGTGCTCCACCGCGGCACCGAGCATCAGGCCCAGGCGGCGGGCGATTTCCTCCTCGCGCTTGGCAGGTGTACCGTCGCCATCGAGCCAGGCCGAACCGATCAGGCCGGGAACCATCTGCATGCCGCCCTGGCGCATGTGCGACACGGCGATTTCCACCGGCTCGCGGTACAGGTACAACCACGGCACCTCCGGGAAACATTCGCGCAGCAGTGCCCGCTCACGAATATTCCAGGCATCCAGCTTGATCACCAGCGCCCGCTCCGCGCCACTGCGCACCTGGCCATAGGCCGAGAGCAGGCCGCACAGTGCCGCCTTGCGCTGCGCGTCGGGCAGGTCGATGCGCAGCAGCGTGTCGAGGGGTGGCGGCTCGGACAGCACCACCAGGCTGGGCAGGCGCGAGAGCATCTGGCCCAGCAGGGTCGAGCCGCAGCGCGAGGCGTGGTAGATGAACGCGCGCGGTGGCACGCCAGGGCTTTGCGCCTGCCACTGGCTCAGTGCTTCCAGCGAGGTCTGGCGGCGCAAGGCCTGGTTGAACGGCAGGCGCAGGGCGTCGTCCACCGAATCACGGAAGAACGGCTGCTCCAGGCGCTGCTCGCCAAACCAGCACCAGTCGACCCGCCATTCATCCGCCTCTTGCCAGATACGAATCGGCAACCAGCCGCGCAGGTTCAGGCTTTCCATTGATCTCTCCAGCTACTGCGCCCCTGGCGCATGGCGGCGCGTACTTGCGCGCGGGTGAAGACGAAGCCCTGCTCGGCCGCCAACGCCAGGGTGCGCTCGATGAAGGCCTCGCTGTCGCGCAGCGCTTGCAACTGCGCGCTGGCTGGCGGGTTGCCCGCCAGCCATTGGGCGAAACCGGCGAAGGCGGCGGCCTGGCGACCGATGCCGGCGGGCGGCGTGGTCGCCAGGCCGGTTTCGATGGCCGCATCCAACCAGGGGCCGGGGCGCACGTCGATGACCAGGTGGACCCGCGGGCTGCTGTCATGGTTGTCGACGCTGTGCGCCCGGTCCAGGTCGAGGAACCAGCACTCCCCGGCCTGCATCGGCACCCGGCGGTTTTCCAGGAGGAAGTCCACCTGCACAGGGGCAAGCAGTGGCACATGCAGGCGCATGTCGGCATCCGGGCCACCGAGGTCGTAGTCGCGATGTTCGTGGATATGGCTATCAGGCCCGAGGCGCATGAGTCGGGCATTGCGGATTTCCACGTCCAGCGCAGCGAGCCCCTGGCGCCAGCGCGGATCGCGCAGCCATGGCTGGCGCTCGACGGCGGGCCCCTCGCCATGGGTCAGTTCGCTCACGGCATCGGCCGGGGAAATCAGGGCGACGCCACTCCAGTCGCCGTCGTAGTAGCCCTGGTTGAAATGCGCCTGCCATTGCCCTTCGTCGATCTCCGCCAGCGCCGCCAGCAGCGGCGCCAGGTCGATCGCCACCGGCAGGCGCGAAAACGGCGGACGGCGAGGGCTGCCGTCCGGACAACGCGAAGAATCCATATACCCGACTCCACAAGGAATGCGGCCCAGTCTAGGGCCGGCACGACTAGCGTCAAGCACAATGCCATCACGCGTTTCCAGCGTGCTGCGCTGGATCAGCCTTACAGCGTCCTGATCGACGTACTGATCGCCCGCGCACATTCCAACGCCGCCGGTGCCAGGCGGCGCTCCGCTTCCTCGGGCGTCCAGCGACTGGTGGGCGCCACCACGTGCACCGAGGCCACCGGACGGCCCTGGCTGTTGCGCACTACGGCCGCCACCGCCATGTCACCGAGGAATAGTTCCTCGCTGTTGATCGCATAGCCCTTGCGGCGGATCTCGGCAATCTCGCCGAGGATCTCGTCCAGAGACGTGCGGGTGAACTGGGTATGGCTGGCGATATCGCTCTGTTCCAGCAAGGCCATGACCTCATCGTCCTCCAGGGCGCTCAGGTAGGCGCGCCCGGACGCAGTGCAGTACATGGGGATGCGGCTGCCGATCGGCAGGTGGATGGGAATGAACTTGGGTCCGACGAAACGCGCGACGTAGAGCATGTCGCTGCGCACCGGCTCGGTCAGGTTGGTGGTCTCCCCGGTGGTCTGCGCCAGCTCGGCGAGAAAGGGGTTGGCGACGTCCACCAAGGTGTCGGCAGCGAGGTAGTTGTAGCCGATTTCCATGACGTGGGGGGTCAGTTGGAAGCGCTTGGTCACCGGGTGCTTGCTGACGTAGCCGAGGGCTTCGAGGGTATGGATCATGCGCTGCGCCGAGCTCTTGTTGATCCCCGCAGCCTCGGCCACCTCGGCCAGGTTCATGGTGCGATTGCGCGCGTTGAAGCCTCGCAGTACGGCCAGGCCCTTCTCCAGCGACTGGTTGAACAGGCTGTTGTTATTGTCGTTTTCGCTCATCTTTCGTCCTGAAACCGGGATTTGAATATCGATAATCGATACTTATAAATCTCTTTACGATTTATGTAAATCACATTATGGTGATTTCACTGCCTCCTGCCGCTCATGAGGCCATCCATAACGCACAACTATAAAAAACCGCGTCAAATGGGAGTAATCACCATGCATCCTCGCCTTCGTGTGTTTACCTGCGCCATCGCCCTCGCGGCCAGCTGCGCAACCTCGCTGGTCGCCCAAGCCGAGACCTACAAGGTCGGCGCCACCGCCACCGGCATTCCCTTCACCTTCCTCGACGTCAAGAGCAACAGCATCCAGGGCATGATGGTCGACTCGGCCCAGGCCGTGGCCAAGGCCGCCGGCTTCGAAGTGGAGATCGCCCAGACCACCTTCGCCGCCCTGATCCCCTCGCTGACCGCACGCAAGATCGATCTGATCTCCGCTGCCATGCTGCGCACCCCGGAACGGGAAAAGGTCGTTCAGTACTCCGACCCGGTGTTCGAATACGGCGAAGGCCTGATCGTCAGCGACAGTGACGACAAGGCCTACACCAGCATGGATGACTTCAAGGGCGAAGTAGTCGGCGCCCAGGTCGGCACCATCTTCATCGACGAGTTGAACAAACGCGGAATCTTCAAGGAGGTGCGCGGCTACGATTCGCTGGCCGACCTCACCCGCGACCTGGCCCTGGGCCGGATCAAGGCCGGCTTTGGCGACCACCCGATCCTCGCCTACCAGATGTCCAAGGGCACCCTGAAAAAGGCGCGCCTGGTGGACAGCTACCAGCCCCGGATCAAAGGCCAGGTGTGCATCATCCTGCGCCAGGGCGACAGCGAAATGCTCAGCCGGGTCAACCAGGGCATCGCCAGCATCAAGGCCGACGGCACCCTGGCGGCGATCATCGACAAGTGGCACCTCGACTGACCGTCCCCCCTTCACGCGCCCCGCGCGGGCGCGCTTTCCTGATTCGCACTCACGGACCAATCCCATGTTTCTCCAGAACGCCCTGGACTTCCTGCCCATTCTTTTGAGTGGCGCGGTGGTCACCGTGCAGGTCACGATCGCCTCGTTCCTGCTCAGCTCGCTCATCGGCCTGGCCTTCGCCCTGATGATGGTGTCGAAGGTGCGCGCCGTCGCCCTGTTCGGCATCAGCGTGGTCAACATCATCCGCGGCCTGCCGATCATCGTGCAGCTGTTCTACATCTACTTCGTCCTGCCGGAATTCGGCGTGCAGCTCACGGCGCTGCAGGCCGGCATCATCGGCCTGGGCATCGCCTACTCGGCGTACCAGGCGGAGAACTTCCGCGCCGGCATCCAGGCCATCCAGCAGGGCCAGATCGAGGCCGCCGAGTCCATCGGCATGCGCGGGCCGATGATCATGCGTCGGGTGGTCCTGCCCCAGGCCTTCCGCATCGCCCTGCCGCCCTACGGCAACACCCTGGTGATGATGCTCAAGGACTCGTCGCTGGTGTCCACCATCACCGTCGCGGAAATGACCCGCGCCGGACAGCTGATCGCCTCCTCGACCTTCGAGAACATGACCGTCTACACCCTGGTGGCCCTGCTCTACCTGGCCCTGAGCCTGCCACTGTCGTATGCCCTGCGCCGCCTCGAAGCGCGGATCGCCACGAGGAAGAAGCCATGATCGACATCAAGTCCCTGCACAAGAGCTACGGCAGCACCCGGGTGCTGGAAGGCATCGACCTGAACGTCGAGAGCGGCCAGGTGGTATGCCTGATCGGCCCCTCCGGCTCGGGCAAGTCCACCCTTTTGCGCTGTATCAACGGCCTGGAAACCTACGAAGGCGGCGAGATCCTCGTGAGCAGCGAGCGGGTCGACCGGAATGCCAGAACCATCCATGAGATCCGTACCCAGGTGGCCATGGTGTTCCAGCGCTTCAACCTGTTCCCCCACCGCACCGCTCTGCAGAACGTGATGGAAGGTCCGGTGTACGTGAAGAAGGAGCACCCGGACGCGGCCCGCGAACATGCCCGCGCCCTGCTGGAGAAAGTCGGTCTCAGCCATCGCATGGATGCCTACCCGGACGAGCTGTCCGGCGGCCAGCAGCAGCGGGTGGCAATCGCCCGCGCCCTGGCCATGCGGCCGAAGGCGATCCTCTTCGATGAACCCACCTCCGCCCTCGACCCCGAGCTGGTCGGCGAAGTGCTGACGGTGATGCGCACCCTCGCCGCCGAAGGCATGACCATGGTGGTGGTGACCCACGAGATGGGCTTCGCCCGCGAGGTCGCCGACAAGGTCTGCTTCCTTTATGGCGGACGAATCGTCGAGGAGGGCGCGGCCAAGGACGTACTCGGTGCGCCGCAACAACCGCGCACCCAGGAATTCCTCCGGCGCCTGCTGAATACCGAAGGGGGCCTGGCATGAACATGCAACGGCTGCCCCTGCCCCCATCACTGTGGGCCGCGACCGCCATCGCCGGGCCGGCGACACCACCGCTGCGGGATAACCTGCGGGTCGACGTGGCCATTGTCGGTGCCGGCTACACCGGGCTGGTCACCGCCCTGCACCTGGCCCGCGGCGGCGCCCGGGTCTGCGTGCTGGATGCTGGCGAGCCCGGCTGGGGCGCATCGGGACGCAATGGCGGGCAGGTGATTCCCGGGCTCAAGCACGATCCTGATGACCTACGCAGAATGTTCGGCGGCGAGCAGGCCGAGCGCTTGATCCATGTGGCCGGGCACGCCGCCGACGAGGTGTTCGAACTGATCGGACACTACGGCATCGACTGCGACGCCACGCGCAAAGGCTGGATTCAACCGGCAGCCTCACCCTCCGCCATGCGCGCCATCGAGCGGCGCGCCGAGCAATGGCGCCAGCAAGGCGTGCCGGTGGAGATGCTCGACCAGGCCAGCGTCACCCGCCGCATCGGCAGCACCGACTACCTCGGCGCCTGGGTCGATCCGCGCGCCGGCAGCGTGCAGCCGCTGAGCTATGCTCGCGGCCTGGCCCATGCGGCACTCGCCGAGGGCGTGCAGTTGCACGGGCACAACCGGGTCACCGACCTGCGCCGCGAAGACGGCCGTTGGCTACTGACCACCCACCAGCAACAACGGGTGCAGGCCGAACACGTGGTGCTCGCCACCAACGGCTACACCGACAACCTCTGGCCCAGCCTGCGCCAGACCGTATTGGCAGCCAACAGCTTCATCGTCGCCACCAAGCCGCTTTCGGAGGACCTGCGCCAGAGCGTGCTACCCAATGGAGAGGTGTGCTCCGACGCCCGACGACTGCTCCTTTACTTCAAGCAAGACGCCAGCGGCCGCCTGTTGCTCGGCGGACGCGGCCCATTCGCCGAGCCACGCTCGGCAGCAGACTGGCAACACCTGCGGCGCTCCGTGCTGACGCTGTTCCCACAACTGGCCGGGGTCGAGTTCGAGTACCAGTGGAGCGGCCGCGTCGCCCTGACCCAGGACTTCATGCCGCACCTGCATGAACCAGCGCCGAACCTGAGCATCCTGCTCGGTTACAACGGCCGTGGCATCGCCATGGCCAGCAGTCTCGGGCGGCATCTGGCACAGCGCCTGCTGGGCAAGGAGCGGAATTTCCCGTTCCCGGTCACACCGATCCGCCCCATACCCTTCCACGACCTGCAGCGCTTATACCTGGGCGTCGGCATCGCCTGGTACCGTTTGCTCGATGCCATTTCCTGAGGAGTATCCCGATGCACCCGATCGTCTTGAAAGCCGTCGAAGATCAACAGTTCAGCAATCCCGTCCCGGTGGGCCAGCCCATCGGCGAACCCATCGCCCAGGCGCGCACCGCTGGCGAATACAACCTGCAAGGCACAGCAGCCGAAACCGGAATCTGGGAATGCACGCCCGGCAGCTTTCGCCGCGGGATCAAGGAGGCGGAGTACAGCTACATCATCAGCGGCGACGGCAGCTTCACCCCTGATGGCGGGGAGCCCCTGGCGTTCCGCAGTGGCGACACGCTGTGCTTCCCGCCGGATTGCCAGGGCACCTGGACGATCCGCGAGACCGTGCGCAAGAGCTACGTCATCTTCGCACGGTAAAGGTGGCGCACAGCCGTCACTGGCTGTGCGCGGTGACGCGTCAGTTGGCTTGCTGGATCAGGATCTGTGCCGTGCCGGTGTTGTTCTGGCAGCCGTCATCGCCGATATAGGCAAAGAGGTTGGCAGTCTGGGGCATATCGACCACCGTCGGCTTGGCCGACACCATCGTGCCCCAGCGTGCATTACCCCAGCCACCCTGGAGAAACACCGAATCCGCCAGGCAGCCGTTCGACAGGTCGCCGTTGGAGCAGCTCATGGTGTTCGAGACCAGCGAAAAGACGTAGCGGCCGGCATCCAGCGGGATCTTTACCGCCGTGCCATAGGCCGTCGGCCCGAACGGGCTGGAAATGCAGTTGGCGTTGGCGTCGATGGTCACGGAGGTGGCGGCCATGGCGGCCATGGGTGCTGCGAAAACGAGGGCTGCAGCGAGAAGCTTTGCGTACATGTTTCAAATCCTTTTGTAGATCATGGATGAGACAATCAAACGGAACAGCGTGATTCCGCCTTCAGCCAGCGACCTGCGCCGCATTGGTGAGCCGGCGTTTTTACTGGTGGTTGTCGCGACAATCACACTAACAGGATGGGATGGGTTTGTTTCCTTAGAATGGCGGGGATATTTCCAAATCATTCATGGATGAAGAGCCGCCCCATGTTCAAGAATGCCCAGCTGGAATCGGTCAAGGCCTGGATCAACGATCCGGCCCACGGCGCCCAGTCCCTGCACGTGCGTATCCAGCGCGCCATTCGCCAACTGATCCTCGACGGCGCATTGGCGGTGGGCAAGCCATTGCCGGCCACTCGCCCGCTGGCCGTATCCCTGGCTGTTTCGCGGGATACCGTGGAAGCCGCCTACGGCCAGTTGCATGCCGAGGGCTTCATCGAGCGCAAGGTCGGCAGCGGCAGTTTCGTCTCGGAACGTGCCCGCCATCTGCCGACGCGAAAGCGCCAGCGCACCAAGGTCGACACGCAGCAGCCTGAACTGAGCCGCCGGGGTACGGCGATGGTTCTCGGTGGCGGCGTGGATAACTTCCAGTATCCGCGTCCCTTCGCCCCCGGCGTCGCCGAGACCCGCAATTTCCCCTTGCAGATATGGGAACGGCTGGAACGTCAGGTGCTCCGGGAACACGGCACCCGGGCCTTGCTGCACAGCGCACCACAAGGAATGGAGACCCTGCGCGGGGCGATCGCCGATTACCTCAACCTCGAACGCGGCGCCCGGGCCTCGGCGGACCGGGTGCTGATCCTCACCAGTTCACAGCAGGCTTTGAGCCTCTGCGCCAGCGTCCTGATGGACGCGGACGAGCAAGTCTTCGTCGAGGACCCGATGTACCACGGCGCGCGCAAGGCCTTGCAGGCCGCAGGCGTGAGCTGCGTGCCGGTATCGGTCGATCGCGATGGCATGCAGGTGGAAGGCCTGGGCGAACGCGCGGCGGATGCGCGAGCCGTGTTTCTCACGCCCTCGCATCAATACCCCAGCGGCGCGACGCTGTCCCTCGACCGCCGCCTGGCCGTCATCGAATGGGCCAGGCAGCAGCGCACCTGGATAGTCGAGGATGACTACGACAGCGAATTCCATTACGACGGCCGCCCCACCGCTTGCGTGCAGGGGCTCGATCCTCACGAGCGGACGATCTACATCGGCACCTTCACCAAGTCGCTGTTCCCCGGCCTGCGCATTGGCTACATGGTCCTGCCGACGCACCTGGTCGGCCCGATGACCGCGGCGCGCACGCTTCAGGACGGACATACAGCGTCCCTCTCGCAACTGACCCTGGCGCGCTTCATCGAAGGCGGCCATTTCGGTGCACATGTGCGGACCATGCGTACGCTGTATGGCGAGCGGCGCAATGTCCTGGCCGGGCTGGTAGAGAAACACTTGTCCGACTTCCTCGTGCCCCGGGTCCCCACTGGTGGCATGCAGATGCCCTGCGTATTCACCCGCCCCCTGGATGAACAGGCCGTGGTGCAGGCAGCCCGGGCGGTGGGTGTGGACCTGCTGGGAATGGGCAGCCTGTATGCCGTGCCGCGCAACGACCAGGGTTTCCTGATGGGATTCGCCGCCCATGCGCCGTCTGAGCTGGGCAGTGCGGTGACGAAGCTGAAGAAGATCTTGCGGAAAATGGTCTGAACACTCTTGTGTAAATGGCCGGTCAATTCCGGCCATTCGACGGCTATAAATCAGCCCCGGGCATGATTCGCCCGGCCTGCTCCGTCACACAAGGAATCTTTGCAATGACCGTTGAACAACAGCCGATCGCCATTCGCCCCCTGACCCAGGGTGATTGGGAACAGTGGTGCGTGTATTGGGCGCAATACCAGCGCTTCTACGAAGTCGACCTCGGGCCGGAAACCACCCGGACCACCTGGAACCGCTTCTTCGACCCGTCGGAACCGCTGTACTGCGCAGTCGCCGCGGACGACGCGGGCATTTATGGTTTTGTTCACTACGTGTTCCACCGCTCGACCTGGGGCCGCAACGATTTCTGCTACCTCGAAGACCTGTTCGTCAGCCCGAGCGTGCGCGGGCGGAAGATCGGCAAGCAGTTGATCGAATACGTTCAGGGACAAGCGCGGGAAAAGGGCTGCGACCGGCTCTACTGGCATACCCAGGAAAGCAATCACACGGCGCAGCGACTGTATGACTGGATCGCGCAGAAGCCGGGGGTGATCGAGTACCGGATGGGGTTGGATTGAGGCTGGCAGACCAACTGCGGCCCTTCGTGAGCAAGCTCGCGAAGAGCCGCAGAGCAGCCCCGAATGTCAACAAGACTTCAGAAATCCCCGCGTACCGTCAACATGTAGCTGCGCGGCGTCCCATAGGTCGTCCCCCGGGTCCAGTACCCCGTCGAATCGAAGTACTTGCGATCCAGCAGGTTCTCGATATCCACGCCCACCGTCCAGTTCTGGTCGACCTTGTACGCCGCACGTGCATCAAAGACCGCCCGGCCACTGTTGCTCACGCCGTTGTAGGCGTCGTAGTAGCTGTTTTGCGCCGACACGCCGCCACCGACGCTGATCCGGTTCCATTCACCCGGGAGGGTGTAGTTGGTGTTCAACCGCAGCATATGTTTCGGGGTTTGCGCGGAAATCGGGCCACCTTCCGAGGAGCGGGTGGTGTTGAAGGTATAGCCGGCCGCCACCTGCAACCCTGGCAGCAGTTCGCCGCTTGCCTCGGCTTCGAAGCCCTTGCTGCGGTTGATACCGTCGCTGTTCACATAACAGCGCCCGGCAACGTCCTGCGGGCAGTTGCCGGTGTTCTCGTAGTCGCGCGCGGCGACATCTTCCTGCTCGATGTAGAACACCGCGAAGGAGACGTTCAGGCGCTTGTCCAGCAGTTCGCCCTTGATCCCGGTCTCGTAGTTGGAGCCGATGGCCGGGTCGAGCATGCCGCCGGCGGCCGTGCGGTAACTGGCCTGGGGCATGAAGATGTCGGCATAGCTGGCGTACAGCGACCAGGAATCATCGAGGTCATAGATCGCGCCCACGAACGGCGTGAACTCGTGCCGCTGCTCGTTGGTGGTGACCCGCTCGCCATCATTGACCTCGGTCTTGTACCAGCTCAACCGCCCCCCCAGCACAAGGCTCAGGTCCTCGGTCATGTGCAGGCGGGCATTGAGGTAGGCGCCGTAGCGGGTATCAAGGGTGTCTTCCTTGGAGGCCCAGTCAGGTCGCGCCGGTTCCGGGAAAAGATGGTGGTCCGGATCGAACACGTTCAAGGGCAAGGGGGTGTCCAGCTTCGCGGTGCCGTCCTTGTCGTTCATGTCGCGCCTCGACCAGTTGGCGCCCAGCGACACCTGATGAGTCAGGCCGAAGGCTTCGAAGTTGCCATCCAGATGACCATCGACGGCGTTGGTCGTGCTGTCGAACTTGTGGAAGCCGGTCCCGGAAATCATCGGCCCGGTGGGGCTGCCGTATTCCAGGGAATCCTCCGCGCCCCACTCGATGGCGCTGCGGTTGAACGCGCTTTCCGAGTGGGAGAAGGCCAGCTTGCTGCTCCAGTTCTCATTGAAGCGATGACTCAGGTCGGCGAACACCTCGTCGGTGCGGGTCTGCAGCTTGGCCCAGTCCTGGCCGAGGAAGGTCGAACGCTTGAGGTGCGGGTTGCTGCCGTCAGGATTGGTCGGCAAGCCAAGGACGCTGTAGCCGTCGATGCGCGAGGTCTGCCGACGCAGGCCCACGGCCACGGTGGTGGCGTCGCTCAGGTCGCCCTCGACGATGCCATACAGCAAGGGGCGCTTGGAGGTAGTGACGTCGATGAATGAACCGCGATCCTCGTACGAAGCGACCATGCGCCCGCGCAGGGTGCCCTCGGCGTTCAGCTTGCCGCTGGCGTCGAGGTCGAGGCGGTAGTTGTCCCAGGAACCGGCGCGGGTGGTGATGGAAAAGCGTGGCTCGACGGTCGGCCGCTTGCGCACCAGATTGACCGCGCCACCCGGACCGCCTGCCCCCACCAGCAGGCCGGCAGCGCCGCGCAGCACTTCGACACGATCGAACACCGCCATGTCCGGGATCATCCAGCCGGTATAGGCGAATGCCTGGCCAGGCACGCCGTCGACCATGTAGCTGTCATCGGTCAGGTCGAAGCCGCGGGAGCTGAAATGGTTGTTGCCGTAACCACGGTTGGCACGGGTGATCCCGGGGGTCTGGGCCATGACCTGGTCGAGGGAGACGAGGTTCTTGTCGTCCATCAGCTTGCGCGTCACCACGGTCACCGACTGCGGCGTCTGACGCAGCGATTGCGGGGTCTTGCCGATGGTCACCGCGCCGGTGGTGTAGGAACCGCTGCCTTCGGTGGTCTCCCCCAGGCCCATGCCGTTGACGTTGGTCGCCCCCAGTTCCAGCGCGCCGTCGACCGCCGGCACCACGCTGAACGTGCCACTGCCGGTGACGATGACCTGCAGGCCCTTGCCCGCCAATGCTCGCTGCAGGGCCTGCTGCACGCTCATCTCGCCGCGGATGGCCGGTGCTTGCTTGCCGGCCACCAGCGCAGGATCGAGGGACATTACCTGGCCACCCTGGCGGGCGATGGCGTTGAGGGTCTGAGCCAGGCTGGCGGCGGGCAGGTCGAAGCGCTGCAGTTGTTGCTCGGCAGTGCCTTCGGCGCGGACGAAGGCACTGGGCGCGGCGGCCAGGGCGATGGCGAGAGCGAATGGCCAGGGTTTGAACAATTGGATTCTCCTGATGGTGTTGGCGTTGTCAGGAGAAAGGTGTGACGAGCGCAAAAAACCGGACACGAATGAGAAAAATTTTTACTTGCACTACCGTCAGAGTGGCTCGATCAGGGTCAGCCACGGACCGAAGCGCCTGATCCGGATCGGCTGGGTTTCTGCCAGCGCGGCCAGGGTGCGCTCGCTGTCGTCCAGGGGGAACACGCCCTGCACCCGCAGGTTGCGCACCTGCGGACTGACCCGGATGTAACCGGAGCGGTACGGGCGCAAGGCGTCGATCAGGCTCGACAGCGGCTCGTCCAGCACGCTGAGGTGACCTTCGACCCAATCGGCGCGGTAAGCCTGCCCGGCTGGCAGCGGATCGATATGCCCCAGGCGCAGCAGCGCCGCCTGGCCTTCGGACAGGTCCCGCTGTGCGCCGTTGCTCAGGGAGACGCGCACGGCATGCTCCAGCACCACCACCCGCGTGCTGTCATCGGCGAGTTGTTCGACCAGGAAGCGGGTGCCCAGGGCGCGCACCTCACCCTGGGCGGTGCGCACGATGAAGGGCCGTGCCGGATCCGCAGCGACCTGGACCACCAGGGCGCCCCGGTACAGGCGCAGCAGACGGCGTTCCGCGGACAGCTGGATATCGACGGCGCTGCCGGCGTTCAGGAACAGCTGGCTGCCGTCGCCCAGGGTCAGGCGACGTCGCTCGCCGGTGCCCGTGCGCAGATCGGCCATCAACGTGCGGCCGCTGTCGCTGCGCCCGCCGAGCCACAACCCGCCGCTCAACAGGCCGAGGCCGGCCAGGCCACGCAACAGGTCGCGACGGGCGGTTTCCGGCTGCAAGAGGGTGTCGCGCAGACTTCCCGGCGCGCGGCGCACGACGTCGTAGTGGCGCCCCATCCCCCGCTGCAACTGCGCCCAGGCCGCTGCATTGGCCGGACTGCCTTCGAGCCACTGCTGGAACCGGGCCTGCTGGCGGGCATCGTCGGGGCCGGAACACAGGCGCACCATCCAGGCGATGGCTTCCTCGGCGACCGGGTCCAGCTCGGTACGGCTCATGGCTGCGCCCCGCTCAGGTAGCACTGGCGCAGCGCCACGGTCATGTAGCGCCCCACGGTGCGCACCGAAACATCAAGGCGCCGGGCGATTTCCGTGTAGCCAAGACCGTCCAGCTGGCTCATCAGGAAGGCTTTCTTCACCTCCAGCGGCAGGCCGGCGAGGCTGCGGTCGATGGCGTGCAGCGACTCCAGCAGCAGATGGGTTTCTTCCGGCGAAGGCGCCAGTTCCTCGGGCAACAGCATCAGCCGTTCGAGATAGGCCTGTTCCAGGCGCCGGCGGCGATGACGATCGAAGATGAGTCGACGGGCAATGGTGGAAAGATAGGCTCGGGGTTGCTCAAGGTTGTCCGGGTCGACCCGCGCGGCAATGATCTGACAGAACGCCTCGGCCGCAGTGTCCTCCGCATCCGCGCGATTGCTCAACCTGTGCTGGATATGCTGGAGCAGCCAGCGGTGGTGCTCGCTGAAGAAGAAACCCAGTTTGTTGGAATTGGAGGCGGGCACGGCGGCGGCGACCTGAGGCAAATGAGAAAGAGTCGCAATCTTATAGAGGGGATAGCGCGTCTCGCAATGCTCAGGACGAGAAAATCCGGTAGGCGCAAGGGGTCTTGAAGGCCTTGATGCAAGAGCTCAATGTACGCAGCTGCTCTGCATCGGCCGCATCGATTCCACCAGGCTGACTTCCAGGCGGCGATGTTCTTCGTCGTCCACCAGCCCTGCCAGGCGCAGGGCAATCAGCAGGCCAACGGCATTGCCGTACAAGACGAGTCGCTCGCGCTCGGTCGCTGCGTCAAGCCGTCCGAGAATCCCCTGGAACGTAGCGACCATGCGCTGCCTGACTTCATCCGGCTCCAGCACCCAGCGTTCGTTGGCGGCAGGCGTGTCTTCCTTGGACATGGAGGTTGATCCGTTCAGATGCACAAAGACGGGCCATGCTAGCGGGGTTTGGGAGGGACGGATATAAACGCGGCGGGTTGAGATTGTAGGAATTGAACGGGGCCGGGGACTACTTCGTGGTCGCTGTGAATTGCGATTCTGTTCATGAGCGTTCTGCTTCAGGGCGCGCACCAGGAAGACTGCCAGTGCGCCTGCTGACGCACGAAGCGAGCCCGTTGATGAATGGTGCGGGAAAGATCGAGCCACTCCAGCGACTTCATCTGGACGCGGATAATCGCGAAGTGCTTGAAGCCTTCCTGAAGATGTTCACAGGCTTGTTCGGGAGTATCGATGATCTGCCCCGGAATGCCGCCATGCCTGAACAGCGCCTGGGTTCTATCTCGCGCCTGCTGCCAGCAGTGTTGTCGCTGCGCGAGATCGTCGACCAGATTGGCCGCCCCTTCGATACGAACCTGCATGACGCCGCAAGGGCTTAGTGCAGTCAGCGCAACACGTTCATCAGCCAGCAATTGAGCGCATAGTGCCGAGCGTTGATCCGCATAAAAGCACAGTGTCCCCGCGTTCTGATCGACACTACGAAGAACCACCGTCCTGCATTTCGGCCATCCTTGCGGACCAATGGTCGCCAGTTGCATCAGGCGAAAGGGATTGCGCTCTGCGCCGACCGGGATTGCCAGGTCCGACCAGATGCGCTGGAACAAGACATCGAGCATGGGATATTCCGCTGCATGAAAAGCGGACCGCAACGAGCGTCGCGGCCTCAGGGGATCAGACGCTGCGCGTTACGCCGCCATCGACCTTGATGTTCTGCCCGGTGATATAGGCAGCGCCCTCGCTGGCGAGAAAGGCGATGGTAGCGGCGACTTCCTCGCTGGTGCCATAACGCTTGAGTGGCACGCTGTCGCGGCGCTGTTCGGTCGCCGGCAGGCTATCGATCCAGCCAGGAAGGACGTTGTTGATGCGCACGTTATCCTTGGCGAAGTTGTCGGCGAAAATCTTGCTGAACGCGGCCAGGCCGGCCCGGAATACGGCGGAAGTCGGGAACAGCTCACTGGGCTCGAAGACCCAGGCGGTGGAGATATTGATGATCACCCCGCCTTGCTGGCGCTGCATGATCGGCGCAACCAGACGGGTTGGCCGGACAACGTTGAGCAGGTAGGTGTCCATGCCTTTGTGCCAGTCTTCATCGCTGATTTCCAGAATCGGCGCACGAGGGCCGTGGCCGGCACTGTTGACCAGCACGTCGACGCGTCCCCATTTTTCCACCACGGCATCCACGAGGCGTTGCAGGTCATCGATCGACTGGTTGCTGCCGGTCACACCGATGCCACCCAGTTCCTTGGCCAGTGCTTCACCCTTGCCCGAGGAAGACAGGATACCGACCTTGAAACCATCGGCTGCCAGGCGTCGCGCTGCTGCCGCGCCCATGCCACTGCCGCCGGCTGTGATTATTGCTACTTTTTCTACTGACATAACGGCCTCCAGGGGTGGGAATCATGCTTTCCCAAGTGCATTAACCCTAGCAGCTGTATCAATGTGGAGGGAGGCAGCCAGCCTTTGCCAGCACAGTAGTTT
The DNA here is from genome assembly GCF_059379395.1 of Pseudomonas sp. Con_6. Classification (NCBI taxonomy): domain Bacteria; kingdom Pseudomonadati; phylum Pseudomonadota; class Gammaproteobacteria; order Pseudomonadales; family Pseudomonadaceae; genus Pseudomonas; species Pseudomonas sp. Con_6. The sequence continues at coordinate 5,369,763 of NZ_CM182011.1, forward strand.
AACTATCGGATACCTGTTGCTTGAGCCAATCCTTGACGACAAGCAGGGCCGGCGACTGCTGCGCCTTGCGTGGCCATACCAGAAAGAACGCCTTGTCGAGCAGCAGCTGCTGTTTGAAAACCTGTACCAGTCTGCCGGCCGCGATGTCGTTCTTGACGAACGCATGGCTGGCCAAGGCGATTCCCTGTCCGATGATAGCCGCCTCGATTGCCAGGGAGGTCTGGTTGAAACGCATGTTCTTGGCAGTGGGTGGCGGATGGCCGGGGAACAATGCCGCCGTGAATTCGGGCCAGAAGTTATGGGCGTCGTGGAGCATGAGGAATTCCTGAAGACTGTCGAAACTGGAGGGCATGCCCTTTCCTTCGAACAGCCTGGGGCCGGCTACGGCGACAACACGCTGCTCCATCAACAGTTCGGTATTCAGCCCCGCCCCGAACGCAGGCTGCCCATAGCGAACGGCGATATCGACCCCGTCGGTATGGAAATGCGACAGCCTGTCGGTTGCCAGCACACGCAAGTCGATGTCCGGATGGCTTTCGGCAAAAGTCCCCAGTTTCGGGATCAGCCATTTCGAGGCAAAGGTTGGCGTGACGCTGACGGTCAGATGGGACGGCTCCGGTCGCAGCAGGCGCGTCGCTTCGTCGATCATCGCCAGTGCGCTGCGAATGCTGCCACTGTAGGCCAGACCTGCATCGGTCATTCCCAGGCCGCGCGGCAGGCGTTCGAACAGGCGAATGCCGAGGCTGGCTTCCAGCCCACGGATCTGCTGGGCGACGGCAGCCTGGGTCACGCCGAGTTCTTCGGCGGCGAGACGGAAATTCAGATGACGGGCAACCACTTCGAACATGCGAAGCGCATTGAGCGAGGGCAACCCTGGAAAACCTTCAGGCATGGCAGTGGAATTTCTATCGATTGGTGACAGTTGGGGTGTCTCTCTTGCTTCGGCGCAGCGCTGTTAATCTGGCCATGAAAAAACCGCTATCGCTGCTTTCGTCTTCCTCGGATTCATTTGGGGCTGCAATTGCATTTTCGTCAAATCGGCAGAGTCCAGCCAGAAGCCATGACGCCGAACTGGCGAGTGTACAGTCAGCAGGAAAACCACAAGATGAAGACCTTTGATGCGCGCCGAATGATGCAGGCTGTTCACAATCAGCTCGTTGCGTTCGAGGCCACCGCCAGACTCGGCAGTTTCAGGGCAGCAGCCGACGAACTCTTCGTGACGCAGGGGGCGATCGCTCAGCAGGTACGAGCCATGGAGGACAAGCTGGGTATCAAGTTGTTCACCCGCTTGCCGCGTGGCCTGGCCACCACACTGGCTGCACAGGAGTATGTGAGCCGTGTTCGCCTGGCCATGGGAATTATCGAAGAGGCCACCCGGGTATTGCTGCAAAGCGAAAGTGAACAGGACCCGTATCGGCTGACGCTCAGTACCACAGCGGCGTTCGCCAGTCGCTGGCTGGTACCGCGTCTGGCTCGGCTAGCCGAGGACCATCCGCAGATTTCAATCATGATAGATGCCTCGGATGTTACGCGACCATTGCACGGCCGAGGCAGCGTCGACATGGCCATCCGATGGGGCGTCCCCCCCTTCGCCGATGCCAGCGCGAGCTTTCTGCTCCCTGGTCGGGCAATTGCCGTGTGTTCGCCAACGTTGAGCGGATTCGGCGACTGGCGGCTGCCTCAGGATCTAGTGCAGGCACCGCTCATCTCGGACAGTCACAACAACTGGAAACGATGGTTTGATGTCCACGGACTGCCTGGCGCCCGGTTCGTGGGGCCAACCTTTTCGCAGACCAGCCTCGCACTGGATGCCGCCGAACAGGGCGTGGGAATCGCACTGATTGCGGAACCCCTGGTAAGCCGATCATTGAAAACGGGGGCCCTGGTGCGGGCACTGGGAGACCGGTATCCGCTGGATGTCGAGGAAGGCTTCTACGTGCTGACTGCCGATCCGATCACGCCTGGATCAGTGATCGGAACCGTCGTCACCTGGTTGCTTGACGAGGTCGAGTAATCCCGCCGGGCGTGGTGTTTCGTCATGATGACGGCGCTGATGACGAATATCAGCGCCGTGGGCTTTATCAGATCACGGCCCGTTCGATCACTCGCTCGCCCTTGGCAAAGCGCGAGTAAAGGAACGGCGACAGATCCAGCGAGCGAAACTCACCGTAGATGATCTGCTCGGCTATGCCGCGTCCCACAGCAGGCCCCTGTTGGGAACCGTGGCCCGAAGAGCCATTGGTGAAGTGGAAATTCGATACCACGTCATGGGGCCCGATCACCACGTTGTAATCGAAGGTGTTGAAATCGTAGTGCCCCATCCAGAAGTCGATGACTTCCACATCACTGAACTGTGGAATGCGCTTTGACAGAATGGGGTGAACCTTCTTCTCCCAGATTCCCCCTTCTGCGGTGAAGTCATCACAAGCGACCGTCTCGTCCTCACCCATCGGCGGGCAGCCAACCAAGTAATCGTCACCGAACTGCCGGAAATGCACCCCGGTAGGGTCGATCGTAAGCGGCAGATCGCGATCCAGCGGCTGCTTCGCGCGGAAAATGAAGGTGTAGCGACGCTTGGGTTGAATATCGAGTTTGAGATCTGCCATGGCGGCGATCTCACCCGCGCGGGTTCCCGCCGCATTCACGATATGGCCTGCCTCGATAACTTCGCCGGTTTCCAGCGTGACACTGGTGACCTTGTCGTTTACACGCCCGATGGAGACCACCTTGTTGCGGACATACTCCACGCCACGCTCAATCGACTTCTTGATCAACCACTCGATCATCAAAGGAGCGTTGTAATAGCCCTCGTCCTGGGTGTTCAGGCTGCCTGCTTCGATGTCGTCGAGTCGGAAGAAAGGATACTGCGCGGCTATCTCCTGGCGGTCGACCATACGTGTGCCGGCGCCATTTTCCGCCTGAACTTGCTGATCACGCTCCAGCAGGGAGGTGAGAGTGGAGTTGTCGGAGAGATACAGGTAGCCGAAATTGCGGATTGGCAGTTCCGGTACTGCAGTGTCGCCCCCAAGATTTTCACGAAAAGCCTTCGCGAACTCGGCAGCAAACTGACCGATCCTGACATTAATCGGATTGGCAAATTGCTGACGCATGCAGTTGTTCGATGCACCGGTTTGAGCTTTGGCGAACGTCGGGTCGGGCTCGACGATAAGGATTCTGCCTTTGAAGTCCGGGTTCGACGCTAGAAACCAGGCGCTGCATGCCCCCATGGTTGCCCCGCCGATAATGACGACGTCATAGGCGCTGTGTTTTGGAGTGACATCAAATTGCGGAAGATTCATCTGCCAGGACGAATCCTTGGAAGTGGGAGCCTTATGGTTTGACATGATTATTTTCTCGGCGGTGAGTGACTTCGTGCCTATCAGGCCAGTGTGAGGAGGTGCTGTGTTTGGCACCAAACGAAAGCGGCCTAAAACAGGTGGGAAGACCATGGAAGACGCTGGATAACGGCGGAAAACCGGGGCTTTGGCGGGTGCAGGTAGTGCCAAACCGGTGCCAAATAGCTGCAAAATGGAAAACGACGTGTTTTAGCCCAAATGGGCTTTTCGAGCGGCCCAATTGGCACCGCGTTTCTCCCCTATCATTGGGCTGCAAGCCAAGCGATACCTAGTGAAAACCAGACTCACGCTTTCTACTTAATTTCCTTAGGTCGAAAAGGGAAAGAAACGAAAGCTGAAAGCTGGTTTCTTTCCGCAGAAGCCCCGCACTCTCTGGCGTGCAGAGGTTTAGCGCATCCCCGAACTCAGCTTAGAAAAGAAACCAAAGCTGAAAGCCGTCTTGCACCTCACCATGGGCGTAAGCCAGCCGTGGAGGCCGTCTGAGGTACCAGGCTGCATGATCTATACGCTTCGCTTTCCAGCAGGGAACAAACGAAAAATCATTAACTAGGCAATCCGACATTTCGGATTGCAAAAAAAATAGCAGAATCAGTAATTTGCGCTTCTGCCCTCACCCTGGCTGACCGCGAGAGAAAGCGAAAAGGGAGTGAGCGGAAATCGGCCTCGTTGTTGACGAGTTATCGTGAGTCTTTAAGGCCGATCCGCACCAGAAAGCTTGAGAATGTCTGAGTGCCAAGGCACCAATAAGGTTTATCAAGTCGTCATAGGTAAAAATGCCCAGAGTAAGAAAGATCATGCAAATTCCTCCTGGTCTGCGAGAGGAGTTGAACGCGCGTCTGCGACAGTCGGGTTACTCCGGTCTAGTGGGACTATCAGAATGGCTGAGTCTTCAAGGGTATAAGATCGGGAAATCCGCTGTGCATCGTTATTCCGTTGAGCTAAAAGCTCAGGATAGAGCCCATCAGACCGATGCGGCTGGTAGGCGCGGCGCTCTCTCAAATCTCACCACCTCAGACATGCTTATTGAACTTGGAATGCTGCGAGTTCGTGAGCATCAAATCATCAAGCGGCTGGCAGACATAGGCTACATCGGACAGCTCGACTCTCCAGTGCAGTTCAAAGCCGCCCAGCATGGGTAGAAGTGGCGAGACCGGTAAAAAAGCTTGCGTAGCCCACCGTTAGACGCTAGATTTCGGGCGTCACTGCAAATTCAGTGACCGGGTTTGGCGACCCGACGAGTAAACGGCGCAACAGCGCCCAACCAGACCGCAGGCGCTTTTTTTGTGCCCGCGATATGTCATGGCCGCTGTGCGTGGGAGACCTTCGGGTCTGCCGGGTTCCGTTTACCCCGGTTCGCCAACCTGCGCACAGCTGCCACCAATCGTTTGGCGACGATTCGGCAGCTCCATCAGTAAACGGAGCCCCATCATGACCGCCCTCATTCCGTCCAAAATCCGTGCTCTAGCACTTCGCAAGATAGCCATTGCCGCCTTGCACGCCGACTCCTCTCTTTCTGTCCGTCTTCGTCGCTACAACGCAGCCATGGAGAAAGCACGAGCCCTAGAAGCATTCTCGAATAATGAGGTGCGCCATGGATAAGTTTATCTCACTGGATGGGCGCGCAGAAACTCGCGCTGCGCTTTACATCAAAACCAATGCATCGTCAGAAGTTCTATACAGCGCAGCCTCCGAGCGTCAATATGCTGCACGCGGCCTACTTGATGCGATTGGGGCGTGTGAGATTGTAGAAGGTGAGGCGAAAGGAATTTCTAACATAGCACGAGCTATTGCAATTCTACTTGGTGATGCAGAGTCACTATACGAAGCGGCATTCAACGCTACCAGACCCAAGTAATCGAATGAAAGAACAAACTCCTGACTGCGCAAGGCCGTCGGGAGTTTTTATTTGTGTTCTGAAAAACTATATGGTTGGGGTCGATATGGCAAAGCAAGGCAGAAAGCCGATTGAAGTGGAACGAGCCACGGGAAAATCTAATCGACAACGAATCTGGGATGCGATATGTAAATTCCCCGAAGGATTCACCGGCTACTCAATCGCAAGAAAGTCTGGCGTTCACGACGCGACAGTACGCAGCTATATACAATCACTTGTTAACGCCGGTTACTTAAAGCGGATAGCCGGAGCAGATCACTTTTTAGAGCAAACGCTTTGCTTGGTCAAAAATACAGGCATAGATGCTCCGAGCGTCACCAGAAAAGGGAATAGCAGCACCGCCGGACTCAGAAATGAGGCCATGTGGCGAACGCTTAGAATCCTAGGCACTGTAACCGCAAGAAGCTTAGCCGAAAGCTCGTCAGCTAAACTCGATGTTTCGTTGTGGACAGCCCGAACTTATCTAAGGCACCTCGCTAAAGCTGGGTACGTCGAGTTAATTTCGACCGGGAATGGTGATCGGTCGGCTTACTATCGGCTTATCCCCATTGAGTACACCGGTCCCAAACCACCAGCCATAAAACGTGGCGGTATCGTATATGATGCCAATTTGGGGAAGATAGTTTTCCCGGCGGACTGATATTGAGATCATGCTCTGACAGGGCGCCTCCTGGCGCCTTTGTTACGCTAGTGTCCAGCCACCAATCACATCACCCAAGTCACCCCATATCCCCGAGCGTCTCTTGGCGCCAGCCAAGCGTCGTGTGCCATAGGCGCTATCATAGGACTAGCGGTTTGCGTTTAATCGTCCTGTGCAAATCTAACGCGCCTCTAACGGTGCTAGTCACTATGGCCTGCCAATCCATCTTGACCGAAGCATGTTTATTGGGTGCTTGGCGACTCTCTAAGGCCTTCGTGCAGCCTAGTAATGATCCTCCACGCCTTCCTAATCTTTCCGCTCTATCTTTCGTCTGGAAGAAATTCATACGTTGTCTGTAAAGTGATGAAATGAGTCTTGTCGGCGCAGGCCATTCATTGGAAGGCACATGCAATGCAAGATGTCATTAAGTCGCCTACCACACCCCGTGGCAGAGCCAAATACACCAAGTCGATGATTGAAATGATCGAGATCATCGAGCATGCAATTGATGTCGAGATGGAGCGAGACGCATCCCCAGCGCATCTTGCGAATGCAACAGTATTAGCGTTGTGCAAGGTCTTTGGCGGAACAATAGTTTACGTGCCCAAAGCTACCGCTTTTAAAAAGAACATCCGCGACAATCAGATGTTTAAGGATTTCCGGTCTGGAATGTCAGTTCGAGAGATCGCAAAAAAACATAAATCCAGCACGCAATTGGTTTACGACATCATTGGGGAGCAGCGACGCGCTCCACACTAGCCAACTTAAATAAATGGGGTAACCCAATGAGCAACTCGACAGAAAGCAGGGACTTGATACGTAAAGGGCCGCTCTTGGATATCTATGACGCCATTCTTGAGAAAATGGCGACCTTCGAGTCTGGGGCTAGTCCGGAGAAATATGCATTTCTCGCCACTATGGCCATCAAAGAAAAGCTTGGTGGTCAATGCCTCTACATCCCTATGGATCGCGATTTTTCGCGAAGAAAGCGAAACGCTGAGATCTACGCTTTCTGGGAAGATGGTAAAGCTTCAATACAGGATATCGCATTGAGGTTTGACCTAGCGCAATCTGTCATTTACGACATCATCTCTGACTTCGCAAAGCAGTCCGGTTTGTCGGGGAGAGCCCTTCAAAACCTTCGAAAAGATAGAAACAACAAGATTCATTTGGCGTGGAAAAACGGAGTCAAAATTCCGGAGCTAGTAAAAGAGTTCGGCATTTCTAATGCCGGAATTCGCCACATCATCCAAAGCGTTTCCAAATAATCCACTCGGGCTAAATCATGCTTATCACTGACAGAACACTTGACGCTCTCTTTACCGCCTTCAAAACCGCTTTCCGCCAAGGTGGGGAGAAGGCACAAACCAGCTGGAAACAAATTGCCACTGAGGTGCCGTCCACGACTTCGGGCAATACGTATGGCTGGCTTGGGCAGTTCCCAGCATTTCGCGAATGGATCGGTGATCGTGTTTTGAAGGATATCTCAGCGCACGGTTATGTCATTCAAAACAAATCCTACGAAAGCTCCATTGTCGTATCGAAGGATATTATCGAAGACGATCAAGTTGGTGTTTTCGGTCCACTTTTTGAGGAAATGGGCAGGGCAGCTACGGTCCACCCGGACGAGTTGGTTTATAACCTACTCAAAAATGGCACTACGGAAAAATGCTATGACGGCAAATTTTTCTTCGATACCACTCACCCTGTCGGTCTTGCCGGAGACAACCAGCGGTCAGTAAGTAATTTCCAGGATGGTGACGGACCGGCTTGGTATCTGATGGATGTTAGTCGGGCCTTGAAGCCTCTGCTCTTCCAGAAGCGTCAACAGTATGACTTGCGTGCGATGAACCGCGCGGAAGATGAGGCGGTCTGGATGCGAAGGGAGTACCGCTACGGTGTCGATGCGCGAGTCAGCGCAGGATTCGGCTTCTGGCAATTCGCGTACTGCTCCAAAGCACCTTTGACGCCTGAGAACTACGAGGCAGCGCGCAAAGCGATGCTCGGCTACAAAAGCGATGAGGGCCGTCCACTCGGGGTTATCCCACGCCTTCTGGTGGTGCCGTCGGAGCTTGAGGGCAAGGCCCGTACGCTGGTGGTCAAGGACGCTAACAATGGCAACCCATGGGCGGGAAGTGCAGAGGTACTCGTTAGCCCATGGCTCGACTATTGATTTCAGCTAGGCGAAATACACTGGCTGCGAGCCAGGTGTAAATTGGTGCCATCAGTTGATGGTTGCGGTAAGTGGTTGAGGTGAGAGGGAGGTAGCGCTCTTTGGGTAAGCACTGCGCGCTACGTTCGGCTCTGAGATGCGTTGTTCGGTTCGCATCTCAGGGCCATTTTTTTTGCGCTTCCTAGTGCCAAATAGCCCGCTCGACGGTGCCAAACGCAGCGCCTCCTTACAGCCAGATGTCACCGTCTTGCACTAACCACAAATAATCAGGTCTGCCAGGAGGAAAACTACAGGATAACAATCGCTGTGAACGACATATGAATGAACTACGCCCCGGCCTAATGCGGCCTGAACGAGTGATTTTTTGCCCGGAACCTGCCCAAAGCGCTGACCCCGAAACGACAAAACCCCTGAAAACGTCAACGTTTTCAGGGGCTTCGCGTACTACATGTATGGCGGAGAGATAGGGATTTGAACCCTAGGTACTGTTGCCAGTACAACGGATTTCGAATCCGTCCCGTTCGGCCACTCCGGCATCTCTCCAGTGGCGCGCATCATACCAGCACTTTTCTCAAAGGCGAAGCCTTTTGATGAAAAAAATCGCGTGCTTTCAGATGCTTGCGCGAACGCGCCGGCTTACAGCGGCACGCCCAGGCGTTTTGCGACTTCTTCGTAGGCTTCAATGACGTCACCTAGGCCCTGGCGGAAGCGGTCCTTGTCCATCTTCTTGCGGGTTTCCTTGTCCCACAGGCGGCAACCGTCCGGGCTGAACTCGTCACCCAGGACGATCTCGCCGTGGAACACGCCAAACTCCAGCTTGAAGTCGACCAGCAGCAGGCCGGCGTCGTCGAACAGCCTGGTCAGTACTTCGTTGACCTTCAGCGACAGCGCTTTCATCTTCGCCAACTGGTCAGCGGTGCCCCAGCCGAACGCGACGACGTGGGATTCGTTGATGAACGGATCACCCTTCTCGTCGTTCTTCAGGAACAGTTCGAAGGTCGATGGCTCCAGCTTGATGCCTTCCTCGACGCCCAGGCGCTTGACCAGGCTACCGGCGGCGTAGTTGCGGACCACGCACTCGACCGGAATCATGTCGAGCTTCTTGACCAGGCATTCGTTGTCGCCCAGCAGCTTGTCGAACTGGGTAGGAATACCGGCTTCTTCGAGCTTCTGCATGATGAAGGCATTGAACTTGTTGTTCACCATGCCCTTGCGGTCCAGCTGTTCGATACGCTTGCCGTCGAACGCCGAGGTGTCGTTACGGAACAGCAGGATCAAGCGGTCAGCGTCGTCGGTCTTGTAAACCGACTTGGCTTTGCCGCGGTAGAGTTCTTCACGTTTTTCCATGATGGGCTCCGCTTGCTAAATGAGGGGGGCTAGACGATTTCGCGCCAGTCGAGCCCACAATCCTGATTGGCCACTTGCAGCCAGTCCGGGTCGCACCCGAGGGTATCGACGAAACATTGCCGGGCCAGCTGTGGCAGGTTGTTCTTGCTGCTGAGGTGGGCCAGCACCAGGTGCTGCAGATTCTCCCATCCCAGTTCCGCCACCAGGTTCGCGGCCTGGTGGTTGTTCAGATGTCCGTAGTCGCCGCCGACCCGCTGCTTGAGAAAAACCGGGTAATGCCCACGGGCAAGCAGGTCTCGGCAATGGTTGGCTTCGATCATCAGGGCATCGAGGCCGCGGTAGTGCTCCAGCAGCACCGCGTCGTAGCAGCCCAGGTCGGTCAGCACGCCAAGGCGCCGACGACCGTCGCTGAACACGTACTGCAAGGGTTCCAGCGCATCGTGGGTAACACCCACCGCCTTGATGCTCAGGGCGCCCACGGCGAAGGTGTCGTTCGCCGCGAGAAACTCCGTCGCCTCCAGCGGTTTGCGCAGACCCCGCAAGGTGCCACGACTCAGGTACACCGGAACATTGTAGCGCCGTGCCAGCAGCCCCACCCCATGCACGTGGTCGGCATGTTCGTGGGTCACCAGCACGGCGCTCAATTGATCGGCCGTGACACCGAGCCGCGCCAGGCGCCGCTCGGTTTCGCGCAGGGAAAAGCCGCAATCGACCAGGACGTGCGTATCGCCACTGGAGACCAGCGTGCCATTTCCCTGGCTACCGCTTCCAAGAACCGCGAAGCGCACTTAACCCAGGTTGTCCTGGATGACACTCAGTACGCGACGGGCCACGTCAGCCGGGGCCACGGTATTGATGTTCTTCTCGACGGTGACCTGGACGCTGTCACCCACCTTGCTCAGGCGAACCTGATAACGCTCGGCACGGGCTTCGATCTCTTCCTTGCTCGGCGCGCTGCCGAACATGCGGCTGAAGAAGCCAGGCTCCTGGTTCTTCGGCTCGGCTTTCTCGGCCAGGTTGATGTAGTACAGGCCCAGGCTGCGGTTGATGTCCTCGACACGCCATTCGCCGTGCTCCAGGGCACGACCGACGCTGGACCAGGCACGATCGAGGTCGGCGCCCAGGTTCAGTACCGGGTTGCCGCTGCCGTCTTCGCTCAGGCTGACGCGGCTTGGCGCGTCGAAGTCGCGGGCCGCGAGCAGGGACACCGAACCGCCCTTCTCGGCGCTGCGGGTCATACTGGCGAGCATTTCGTCGACCAGTACGGCGTCGACGCCGGTGTTGCTGGAGCGTGCCGGGAATTCCTGCTCGGCGCTGTCGCCGGCCTTGCGCTCGACGGTCACCACGTAGACTTCACTGGTGTTGCGCTGCACGCCTGGTTCGATCCGTACACGGGCACGGATCTCGTCGTCGCGGCTGCTGGCCGCGCCGCCGAGGCGATCGGCCATGGACGCGGAAAGCTCGTCGAAACGCTGCCAGGTGGTGTTGAACTCACCGGTCTGCGGACGTTCTTCGGCAATACGGAAACCGTTGTCCTCGAAGAACTGCCGGGCCACCGGCCAGACTTCGGCCGGGGCGCGCTGGGCCAGGACCCAACGGGCAGCGCCGCTCTTCTGCAGGCTGAAGTCGCTGGCCTCGGCACTGGCGGCCAGAGGCAACGGACGCGGAACCTCGAACTCGCCCTTGACGGTGTCGTCGGCGACGTTGCGTGGAATCGGCAGCAGTGGATCGAGACGCTTGACGTTGCTCGCATCGGGCGGCAGCTGCATCGGCGGCGTCGGGTTCGCCTGCAGGTAATCGCTGCCACGGTCACGGAAATACCCGTCTTCGCCCCACAACCAGCCGCAACCGCTGGTGCTGGAAATGATCAGGGCAAGGGCGGAAAGACCAGCCAATCGCTTCATGCGGTGTACTTCCTCGATTAATACTGCACGCCAGCCTGGCGCAGGGCCTGGCGGACGGTGTCGTGACAGGACTCGCTCAGCCAGGTCAGCGGCAGGCGGATTCCCTTGTGCATCAGGCCCATTTCCACGAGCGCCCATTTCACCGGGATCGGGTTGGCTTCGCAGAACAGGTGCTTGTGCAGCGGCATGAGTTTTTCGTTGATGGCCCGGGCGGTCTCGGCATCGCCACGCAGGGCGGCCTCGCACAGGTCGGCCATTTCACGCGGGGCGACGTTGGCAGTCACGGAGATATTGCCCTTGCCGCCCAGCAGGATCAGTTCGACCGCGGTCGGATCGTCGCCGGACATGACGATGAAGTCGTCGCTGACGCCGTCGAGGATCGCCTTGGCGCGAGCCAGGTCGCCCGTGGCTTCCTTGATGCCGATGATGTTCGGCACGGTGGACAGGCGGATCACGGTCTCGGCCTGCATGTCGCAGGAGGTGCGGCCGGGAACGTTGTAGAGGATCTGCGGGATGTCGACGGCTTCGGCGATGTGCTTGAAGTGCTGGTACAGACCCTCCTGGGTCGGCTTGTTGTAGTACGGCACGACCAGCAGGCAGGCATCGGCACCGGCGTCCTTGGCGTTCTGGGTCAGGTGAACGGCTTCACTGGTGGAGTTCGCACCGGTGCCGGCGATGACCGGGATGCGACCATTGACTTGCTTGACCACGAACTCGATGACCTTGATGTGCTCTTCGACATCGAGGGTCGCCGACTCGCCGGTGGTGCCGACGGCGACGATGGCATGGGTACCGTTCTGCAGGTGGAAGTCCACGAGTTTGCTGAGGCTGTCCCAGTCCAGACGCCCTTGTGCATCCATGGGTGTGACCAATGCCACCATACTGCCCGCAATCATGAAGCTGCTCCTGCCGGAAAAAGAGAGCGGTAATGGTACTGGCGCCATCGGGCTTGCACAAGCGACGCAGGCGCCCGGAGCATTCCCCTTCGCGGCCATTTTCGCTACCCTTCCTCCTTTGATCGGTACACAGCGGCCCGCCGGGCTGCCAACAATGCGTCCCGGCGGCGTCAGTCCCCTCGATCCAGAGCCCCTGGAACCCGCTGAACCGTCTCTTTGCCGCGTCAGGTACCGACCGCTCATCGCTTTAGGAATGCTATGTCCACCCCCATCGTCCGCGAACAATTCCTTGTCGTCAGCGCCCTCGGCCCTAGCCCGATGGAGCTGACCAACATCCTCTGCCGCGCCAGCAACGACAGCCGCTGCTCGGTGGTGACCTCGCGCCTGACCCGCCACGGCGAGTGCAGCGCCCTGATCCTGCAGATCACCGGCAACTGGGACGCCCTGGCGCGCTTCGAAGGCTCGCTGCCGAGCCTGGCCAAGAAGCACGGTTTCATCGTCAACGTGGTGCGCAGCAGCGAGCTGGAAGTGCGCCCGCTGTCGCTGCCCTATGTCGCCTACGTCAGTGCCGCCTACCGCCCGGACATCATCAACGAGCTGTGCCAGTTCTTCATCGACCACCGCGTCGAGCTGGAGAACCTGACCTGCGACACCTACCAGGCACCGCAGACCGGCGGCACCATGCTCAATGCCACTTTCACCGTCACGCTGCCCGCCGGCACCCAGATCAGCTGGTTGCGCGACCAGTTCCTGGACTTTGCCGACGCGCTCAACCTGGACGCACTGATCGAACCCTGGCGTCCACAGAACCCGATGTAAGGAGCCTTCTCCATGGCCGTTGAACTCGACCAACCCGTCGCCGATTTCCAGGCCCAGGCCACCAGTGGCCAGCAGGTCAGCCTCGCAGGCCTGAAGGGCCGCCAGGTCGTGCTGTACTTCTACCCGAAAGACAGCACCCCGGGCTGCACCACCGAAGGCGGTGACTTCCGCGACCAATACGCTGCCTTCCAGGCTGCAGGCACCGAGGTGTTCGGCGTATCCCGCGACGGCATCAAGTCCCACGAGAACTTCAAGGCCAAGCAGGGCTTCCCCTTCGAGCTGATCAGCGACAAGGACGAGAGCCTGTGTCAGCTGTTCGACGTGATCAAGCTGAAGAAGCTGTATGGCAAGGAGTACATGGGCGTCGACCGCAGCACCTTCCTGATCGACAAGGACGGCGTGCTGCGCAAGGAGTGGCGTGGCGTGAAGGTGCCGGGCCATGTGGCGGCGGTTCTCTCTGCCGCCGAAGATCTGCACAAGGCTTGAAAAGCGCCAAGCCTTAAGCTTCAAGCGGCAAGAAAGAGCAGTCGGCAGCGCTACGGATTGCTCTTTCTTGCCGCTTGAAACTTGCGGCTTGAAGCTCTAGAGCAGCGGCGCTACCTGCGGCTCGCGCCGCGGCCAGGCATCCAGCACCGCCTTGAACAGCGTCGCCAGCGGAATGGCGAAGAAGATCCCCCAGAAACCCCACAGCCCGCCGAACAGCAGCACCGCGCAGATGATCGCCACCGGGTGCAGGCTAACCGCCTCGGAGAACAGCAACGGCACCAGCACGTTGCCATCCAGAGCCTGGATGATCGCGTAGACCGCCATCAGGTAGATGAACTGGTCACCCCACCCCCACTGGAACAGGGCGATCAGGGTCACCGGCACGGTCACCACCACAGCCCCCACGTAGGGCACTACCACCGACAGTCCCACCAGCAGCGCCAGCAAGGCCGCGTAGTTCAGCCCCAGGGCGACGAAGGCGATATAGGTCGCCACGCCGCAGATCAGGATTTCGATACCCTTGCCACGGATGTAGTTGGCGATCTGACGGTTCATCTCCTCGGCGACCCGGGTCATCAACGCGCGCTCCTGCGGCAGATAGCCGCTGACCCAGCGGGCGATGGTCTCGCGGTCCTTGAGGAAGAAGAACACCAGGATCGGCACCAGCACCAGGTAGATCATCACGCTGACCAGCAGCGGCAGACTGGACAGGGAGAAGGTCAGCGCCCACTGGCCGAACTTGCCGATCTCTCCGCGCATGGCCTCGATCGCCTGCAGCACCTGGTCGTCCGAGACCAGATGCGGGTAGCGCTCCGGCAGCAGCAACAGCAGCGACTGCCACTTGCCGAGCATGCCCGGCAGCTCGTTGAACAGGGTGATCAATTGGTGCCAGAGCAACGGCACCAGCACCAGCAGGAACACCGCCAGCGCCCCCATGAACAAGGTGAAGACCAGCCCCACCGCGACCTTGCTCGGCACCCGCAGGCGTTCGAGGGCATTGACCAGCCCCTGCATCAGGAAGGCCAGGACCATGCCCGCCAGCACCGGCGCAAGCATGCCGCCGAGGGTCAGGACGGCAGTAAAACCGAGGAACAGCAGGACAGCCAGCACCACCGCCTCTTCGTCGGAGAAATAACGGTGCAGCCAGCTGCGAAGCACTTTGAACATCGAGGATTCCTGGAAAACGGGTCAGGCCTTCTTCAGCCAGTAGGTATAGGTGCCGCCCTCGGCGGTATCGAGCAGCAGCGTATGACCGGCAAGCTGGGCGAAAGTGCGGAAGTCGCGTTGCGAGCCGGCGTCGGTGGCGATCACCTTGAGCACGGCGCCGGAGGCCAGGCGATTGAGCTCCAGCTTGGCCTTGAGCAGCGGCAGCGGACAGTTCAGGCCGCTGGCGTCCAGTTCGGCGTCATGGTGCAGGGTGTCGGTCATTGCAACTCTCCAGAAAAACCGGCGCGCCAGAAAAGCCCTGGCGTACGGCGCACGCAAGCCTCGCAGAATACCGCCACTGGTCGCAACCGTGCGAGGCGGCTACAGTAAGGCTCTTTGTCGACCAGAGCTCCGTGCATGAATGTTCTGCGCCCTACCCTGCTGACGCTGGCCTGCCTGCTTGCGCTTCCGAGCCATGCCGACGACCTTCCGTCACTCGGCGACGCCAGCTCCGCGATTGTCTCGCCGCAACAGGAACATCAGCTCGGCCGCGCCTGGCTGAGCTTGCTGCGCGGCAATGTCGCGCAGCTGTCCGATCCGCAGCTCAAGGATTACGTCGAAACCAGCGTCTACCGCCTTGCCGAAACCAGCCAGCTGCAGGATCGGCGCCTGGAATTCATCCTGATCAACAGCCCCGACCTCAACGCATTCGCCGCCCCCGGCGGGATCGTCGGGGTCAACGGCGGCCTGTTCCTCAACGCGCAGACCGAAGGCGAGTACGCCTCGGTGCTGGCTCACGAACTGGCGCATCTGTCGCAACGCCACTTCGCTCGCGGCGTCGAGGCCCAGCAACGCATGCAGTTGCCGATGATGGCAGCGCTGCTCGCCGGCATCGTGGTCGCCGCTTCCGGTGCCGGCGACGCCGGTATTGCCGCCATCGCCGGCACCCAGGCCGCGGCGATCCAGGAACAACGGCGCTTCTCCCGGCAGAATGAGCAGGAAGCCGACCGCATCGGCATCCTCAACCTGGAAAAGGCCGGCTACGACCCACGCAACATGCCGACCATGTTCGAGCGCCTGATGCGCCAGTACCGCTTCGATGCCAAGCCGCCGGAATTCCTCCTGACTCACCCGGTCACCGAATCGCGGATCGCCGACACTCGCAACCGCGCCGAACAGGCGCCTGCCGGCGGCACCGAGGACAGCGTGCGTTACCAACTGATGCGGGCGCGCGTACAACTCTTCTATGAAGGCACCCCGGGCCTCGCGGCCAAGCGCTTCCGTGCACTGCTGGATGAAAACCCGAAACTCGACGCGGCCCGCTACGGCTTGGCCCTGGCGCAGATCAAAGGCGGCCAGCTCAACGAAGCGCGGGAGAACCTCAAGCCGCTGCTGGCCAAGGCACCGAACGACATCACCTACAACCTGACCCAGATCGACCTGGACATCACCAACAATCGCCTGGCCGACGCCCAGCAACGGGTCGACAAGATGCGCCTGCTATATCCAGGCAACTATCCGTTGCAACAGGTGGCAGCCGACCTGCTGCTCAAGCAGAACAAGCCTGCCGAGGCGGAGAAGTCACTGGAAGCACTGGTCAAGAATCGTCCTGACGATCCGGACGTCTGGTACGACCTGGCCGAAGCCCGCGGTCTCTCCGGCAATACCATCGGCCTGCACCAGGCCCGTGCCGAGTTCTTCGCCCTGACGGGTGATTTCGACCAGGCGCTACAGCAGCTGGATTACGCCAAGCGGCGCGCCGGCAACAACTTCCAGTTGGCCTCGCGGATCGATGCCCGGCAGCGGGATCTGCTGGAGCAGCAGCGGATGGTCAAGGACATGATGCGCTGAGGGCATTTGGGGCTGCCTTGCAGCCCCAAGACTTCAGGCGTTACCGGACAGTTTCAAGCGCGCCGCCGCGGTGAAATCCAGCATGCGCTGCAACGGCTTGATCGCCTGCGGCACCAGCGCCGGCTCGACGAAGATCTCGTTGGTCCCTTCCCGCAGACACTGCAGGGTGCGCTCCAGGGTATTCATCGCCATCCACGGGCAGTGCGCGCAACTGCGGCAAGTCGCACCATTGCCGGCAGTTGGTGCTTCGATGAACTCCTTGTCCGGGCACAGCTGCTGCATCTTGTAGAAGATGCCGCGGTCGGTAGCGACCACGAAACGCTTGTTCGGCATACGCTGCGCTGCAGCGATCAGCTGGCTGGTGGAACCTACCGCGTCGGCCAGTTCGATCACCGCCTCCGGCGACTCCGGATGCACCAGGATCGCAGCGTCCGGATACAGTGCCTTGATATCGGCCAGTTGTCGCGACTTGAACTCTTCGTGAACGATGCAGGCACCGTCCCACATCAGCATGTCGGCACCGGTCTGCTTCTGGATGTAGCGCCCCAGGTGCTGGTCCGGTCCCCAAATGAAGGTCTCGCCGTTGTCCATCAGGCTCTCGACGATTTCCAGCGCGCAACTGGAAGTCACCACCCAGTCAGCACGGGCCTTCACCGCCGCCGAGGTATTGGCGTAGACCACTACGGTGCGCTCCGGATGCTTGTCGCAGAACGCCGAGAACTCCTCCACCGGGCAGCCCAGGTCGAGGGAACAGGTGGCTTCGAGGGTCGGCATCAGCACGCGTTTTTCCGGGGTGAGGATCTTGGCGGTCTCGCCCATGAAGCGCACACCCGCCACGAGTACGGTGGTGGCTGGATGGTTCTTGCCGAAGCGGGCCATCTCCAGGGAGTCGGCCACGCAGCCGCCGGTCTCTTCAGCCAGCGCCTGGATCACCGGATCACAGTAATAGTGGGCAACCAGCACTGCATCCCGCGCCTTGAGCTCGGCGGCGATGGCTGCACGGTATTCGGCCTCTTGTTCAGACGTGAGGGGCTTGGGCTGCTTGGCGTCCAGGTGGGCCTGGACCAGAAGGCGTTCGGAAATCTGCGTCATGTTCGCAAGACCTGCAGGCGCTGATGCGCGTAAGTCGAGTGTATCATCGGGCACGGACAACTCGGGTAACAGCTCAGCCCTTGCCAGGGTGGCAAAAGTCCGCTGCGACCTCGGTTTTATGAGAGGCCGAAGGCTACAGCCAATCGGATGAATTCCAAAGAGATTTTTGCCCGGACAGGCCGGCGGACGACGCTCGACACGCCGCCCGCCGTAGCAGGGTTTTACTGCGCGCTGCCGCTGAACCCAGCGGTGCGCTGCTGGACCAGCGCGGCGAACTGATCGACGGTCATCTTCTGCCCGTTGAAGTCCACCTGGCCGTCTGCATAGCCCAGTTGCAGGAGGATATCGTCGCCCTTGACGGTCGCGAGCTGGCTTTGCAGCGCGATCATGCCGACCATTTCCCCGGACGCCGAGGCCTGGCGCACCTGTTCGGCATCCAGACCTTCCAGGGTGGCGCGCAACGCGGCAAGATCCCCGACCATCGGCTTGGAAATCTTCAGGTTGGTCTGCAGCGACTTCACCGACTGGGCGAACGCCTGCTCAAGCGGCACACCGTCCAGCCCTTTGCCGGAAAGATCCAGATCCAGGTCGAAACGGCTCTCGCCATTGGCGGTCCTGAACGAAAGCTCCTCGAGAGCGATGCGCGGACCGCCCACCAACAGTTGCAGCAACGGTGCCTGCAATTGTGGATCGTCCAGCATGGCAGCACCGGCATCAGGCGCCAGACCAAGGGCCGCGCTTTGCAGTTGCACCAGGTTCTGCTCGTACCACTTCACCAGGCTACCTACCGCCTCGGGATTCAGGCGCTCCACGCGCCATGCCAGGCGCGCACTGCCGATCGGCTTGCCGGAGAAACTGATGTCGGCCAGTGTCGCCGCCTGCTTCAGCGACAGACCGGCCTCCTCGATGCGATAGACATCACGTTGCTCGAACTTGCCGAAACGCAGCGACTGATTGTCACCGAACGAAAGAGTGCTTTGCGCGACGTCGATGTTCATGGATCCGACGAAGTAGCCGTAGTCGCTCATCTTGAAATCGGTGGCCAGGGTCACGTCCTTCAGGCTGAAGCTAGACGCTGCTTCGCCCCCCGTAGCGATCGCCAGCCGGCCCATCTCGCCTTGCAGGCGCAGCCCTTCGCCTTCCAGGGCGGAGTCCATGCGCAAGGTCAGGCCGGAAAATGACAAGGAGAAACCATCCTCGTCGCTCACCTCGAAAGGCCGCACCAGCAACTCGTTGCGAATCGCGCCACCGTAACCGACGCTCATGCTGCCCTGCAGCGGCGACTGCTCGCTGGTGACGGCGAACCAGGGGGCGCTGTCGTCGTTCTTTTCCAGCGCATAGTTGCTGGCCGCCATCACCGGCAGCAGTTGCAGACGCTTGAGACGCGACCAGGGAAACGGCCCGTGCTCCAGGTGATCGGCAAAGTCCAGCTGAACATGTTCGCCATCGGCACCGTCGAGGGTCAGCCGGTAGCGGGCCTCGCTGCTGAACACGCCAGACTCCAGGGACAGCAGTTCCACCTTGCCACTGCCGCTGCCACTCAAGGCCGCTGTCAGTTGCCGGTTGGACTGGGCCAGCGAGGTGTCGAGCACCTCGGGCAACTGCTTGCCGGTGTACCAGGCAACCCCGGTACAGGCGGCAGCGCACACGGCAACCAGCCCGCCAATAGCGATGAGTGTTTTCTTCATGAAGTGATCCAGATGTCCCTGAGAGTAAGAACGGCCACTGCGCTGCATGCACAGGCCTCGCCGGGCGCGAGATTACCACCCTTGACGGCTTCGGATCCGTTGGTTTGGCGCCGCCTGGACGGGAAAGATCCTGAACGCTAGTAAGATTTTTCTCGATTTGCGCTGCAACAGTGCTGCAACCGCTATCCGATCCTCATACAACTGTCATCGGACACTGACATGTTCAGGGCACGCCCCGCCCGACCGGCGGAAGGAACAGCATCGCCTGTCAACGGAGCTTCGCCATGAAACTTGCCGTGTTCGGTACTGGTTATGTCGGCCTGACCCTCGCCGCCTGCCTCGCTGAGGTCGGTCATTCGGTGTGCTGCGTCGATGTCGACGCCGATCGCGTTGCCGGCCTGTCCAAGGGGCTGTGCCCGATCTTCGAGCCCGGCCTGCCGATGCTGTTGAAGAAAGGCCTGGCCAGCGCCCACCTGCAGTTCACCACCGAAGCTACCCGGGCCATCGACAGCGCCACGGTGATCTTCATCGCCGTCGGCACGCCTGCGCTACCCGATGGCAGTGCCGACCTGAGCCAGGTCTTCGCGGTCGCCGACAGCATCGCCCGGCATGCCAGGGACAAGAAGATCATCGTCAACAAATCCACCTCGCCAGTGGGTACCGTGGACACGATCAAGGAACGCCTGGCCCGCCACGCCCCCAGCCTGGCCAGCCGCCTGGAAGTGGTCAGCAACCCGGAATTCCTCAAGGAAGGCTCGGCGGTCCTCGACTGCATGCGCCCGGACCGTATCCTGATCGGCGGTGCCAGCCCGGCCACCCTGGTCTTGCTGCGTGACCTGTTCGCCCCGTTCAGCCGCAACCACGACAAATTCATCAGCATGGATGCACGCAGTGCCGAATTGGCCAAGTACGCGGCCAACTGCATGCTGGCAACGAAGATCTCGTTCATGAACGAAATGGCTAACCTGGCCGAACGCATGGGTGCGGATATCGAGGCTGTACGCCGCGGCATCGGCTCCGACCCGCGCATCGGCTACGACTTCATCTATGCCGGCTGCGGTTTCGGTGGCTCATGCTTCCCCAAGGATCTTTCGGCCCTGCAACGCATCGCCGAGCAATACGACTACCAGCCGCGCCTGCTGCAGGCGGTGGATGCCATCAATCAGCGGCAAAAACATCGCCTGTTCGAGAAGATCCTCGATCACTACGACGGCGACCTGGCAGGCAAGACCTTCGCCGTCTGGGGCTTGGCATTCAAACCCAACACCGATGACATGCGCGAGGCATCCAGCCTGGTGTTGCTGCGTGCACTGTGGCGGGCCGGAGCCAAGGTGCGCGCATTCGACCCGCAAGCCCGCGAGGAAGCCCGGCGTCTGTTCGGCGATCGTGCAGACCTGCACTTGCTGGACAATAAGGAAGACACGCTGGAAGGCGCCAACGCGCTGGTGATCGTCACCGAATGGCAGGATTTCAGGGTGCTGGACAGCGAGCGGGTCAGGCAACAACTGCTCGACGGCGTGCTGTTCGATGGGCGCAATCTGTTCGAGCCGGCACAGATGGCCGCTGCGGGCCTGGCCTACTACAGCATCGGCCGCCCGGATGCCGGAACGCGCGGCGGCGCTCCGGCGTGAGGCAAGGTCTTACTCGTTGACGTCCATGAACTCACGCGCCCAGACGATGTAGTCGTTCGGCTGGGTATAGGTGTGAGTCAGCTCGGTCGCACTCAGGTCGGAGGCGGAGCTGGTGATGCGACGTTGTTCGCGCAGGCAGTCGTACGTGGCCTTGATCGCGGCGAAATAAGCGCCGTGACCATCGACCGCGATGCGCACGCCCAGTTCGGCGAGGCGCACGTCATCGTGCAATTGCGGATTGCCATAAGTGACCAGCATCAGTGGCACGGTCAGGTGCGCGGCGATCTCTTCCAGGTGGGCGAAATCACGTACACCCACCATGCACACGCCGTCCGCACCAGCGTTCTGGTAGGCAACGGCACGGGCAATGACTTCCTCGGTCGGAATGGCCGCAGCATTGGTCCGGGCGATGATCACCAGCTCGGGATCGACCCGGGCCTCCAGGGCGGCACGAACCTTGCCTACACCTTCCTCAATGCTGATCAGGTCGGTGGACTTGCGGCCGAACTGAGCAGGCAACAGGGTGTCCTCGATGGTCAGCGCGGAAACGCCGGCGCGCTCCAGCTCGATTACCGTGCGCATCACATTGAGAGCGTTACCGTAGCCGTGGTCAGCGTCGGCAATGAACGGCAGTTGGGCGACACGACCGATACGAGTCGCCTGTTCGGCGAACTCGCTCAGGGTGATCAGGGCAAAATCCGGTGCGGCAAGGACCTGTAGCGACGCCACCGAGCCCCCGAGGATACCCACTTCGAATCCGAGATCGGCGGCGATTCGCGCAGACATCGGATCGAACACCGAGGCGGTGTGGTAGCAACGAGGAGAAGCAAGGAGTTTACGAAACGCACGGCGCAGTTCTTGGTGGGACGCTTTAGGCATGATCAATCCACTATTTCGACTTCATTCTGGAAAGAAACATACCACTGCTTGATGTCGCTCTGACAGCAGCAGAAGTCTCGTTCCGACAAATTGACGAAACGTTTCATCTGGCGTTCTTGCACGTTTCCTGCAGGTCAGGGATTCCCTGAGTACCTGTCTGGCGACGACAGCAGTCTGGCAGAGGACATTCGGCTGCGGCACAGTGGCCGATCGAAAACTGGCGCGAATCAACGATGCGGGGAAAATTTTATGGATTTCATTAAAATTTCGCGAAATGAGTATGAACTGTGCATGACTTTATCTCGCGACACGCTTTAAGACTTTCCCTGACGCAGATCAGGGTTTTCCGGGCTTGATCCGCTTTTACGCTCAGTGTTTCCCTGAGGTAGTAAGCGTAGTCTTTGTACGGCTATGGCATAATGAAATCATCCCGCACCTCCAGCTAACGAGCCATGATTTGTGTCAGTGACTACCCTAACCGTATGTGACGACTCCACCGTTGCCCGCAAGCAGGTTCTGCGGGCGCTACCGCCCGACTGGCCGGTGTCGATCACCGAGGCCAGCAATGGCCACCAATGCATGGAAGCTGTGCGCAAGGGCCTGGGCCAGGTCGTCGTCCTTGACCTGAACATGCCGGAAATGGACGGCTACCAGGTGCTTCACGCCCTGCGCGAGGAAGGTCTGAAGACCAACGTCATCGTTATCTCGGGGGACGTCCAACAGGAAGCCTTGCGCCGCGTGCAGGAACTCGGCGCCCTGGCCTTCCTGAAGAAACCCTTCGAAAAAGACGAACTGCGCCAGACCCTCGACCGCCTGGGTCTGATGAGCCTGGGCGGTGCCGCGGCGCACAGCCATCGTCCACAGACCAGCGCCCACGTCAGCTTCAACGAGGTATTCCGCGAGACCGCCAACGTCGCCATGGGCCGCGCCGCTGCGCTGATCGCCAAGGTGCTTGGAGTCTTCGTGCAACTACCGGTACCGAACGTCAACGTACTCGAAGTCGGAGAACTGCACATGGCCCTGGCTGACGCGGGACGCTGTCAGCGGCTGACCGCAGTGTGCCAAGGCTTCATCGGTGGCGGCATCGCCGGTGAGGCGCTACTGATGTTCCACGATTCGGAAATCGCCAGCATGGCGCGACTGATGAAACATCAGAGCAGCCAGTCCTCCGACCTGGAAATGCTCCTCGACCTGTCCAGTATCCTCATCGGCGCCTGCCTGGCGAGCATCGCCGAACAGGTCGACGTGGTGTTCTCCCAGTGTCACCCGCAGATACTCGGGCAGCACGCCAACATCGAAGAGCTGATCAGGGTCAACCAGCAGCGCTGGAAGAAGACCCTGGCGGTGGAGATCAGCTACGGCCTCGAAGGCCATGACATCAGCTTCGACCTGCTGTTGCTGTTCACCGAAGACTCCATCGAACGACTGACCCATAAACTCGCGTACCTGATGACCTGACCCATGAACAAACCCCTTGATCTGACCGAGTTCCACTGGCTGCTGGCGATCGTGCAGAGCATCGATGTCGGCGTCGTGGTGCTCGATCGCGACTATTGCGTGCAGGTCTGGAACACCTTCATGGAGAACCGCTCAGGTGTCGCGCCGAAGGATGCCAATAGTCGCTCGTTCTTCGAGCTGTTTCCCGAGGTCAACCGCGAATGGTTTCAGCGCAAGCTGGACAGCGTGGCCACGCTCGGTACGCCAGCATTTACAGTGTGGGAACAACGCCCGTATCTGGTGCGGTTCAAGAACTACCAGCCGATCACCGGGCAGGAAGACTTCATGTACCAGAACACCACACTGTTCCCGCTGCGCTCCACCGACAGCAGCATCAGCCACTACTGCCTGGTGATCTACGACGTGACCGACGTCGCCACCAACCGCCACATGCTGCAGTCGGCCAATGCGCAGTTGCAGAAGCTGTCGAGCACCGACCGCCTGACCGGGCTGTACAACCGCGGACACTGGGAAGATAGCCTCAAGGTTGCCTATGCCCGTCATCAGCGCCATGGCAACCACACCAGCCTGGTGATGTTCGACATCGATCACTTCAAGCGCATCAACGACACCTACGGTCACCAGGCCGGTGACAAGGTCATCGAGCAGGTCGCCGCAATGCTGCGGCAGTACGTACGCGATACTGACGTGGCCGGGCGTTACGGTGGCGAGGAATTCGGCGTAGTGCTGTCTGACACCGACAAACATGGCGCAGTAGCATTCGCCGAGCGCCTGCGCAAGGCCATCGAGGCGCTGGAAGTGGTTCACGAGGGACAGAGCATCCGCTTCACCATCAGCCTCGGTGTCGCCGACCTCAGCCAGCCGTCCGATAGCCATGCCGACCTGATCGCCTGGGCGGACCAGGCGTTGTATGCATCGAAGAAGGGCGGGCGCAACCAGGTGTCCGTACATCAGTGACAGCGTGCTAGTACCGAGAGATCGAGAACGCAATGCGAACATTATGAGAGCCGGGAAACCCGCCTCCATACGATCCTTGCAAATCTTGTGTCCTTCGAAATGGTGTCGTGCCCAGCCCTAGAGGTCCTGAAGGGATACCCAGGCGCTCGCAAAGGAGTTGCGAGGGTGTATGGTGGCGACTTTACATTGCGAGTTGATCGCCATGAGTACTGCTCTGAAAATCGATTTTGTCAGCGATGTGTCGTGCCCTTGGTGCGTCATCGGCCTGCGCGGCCTCAGCGAAGCCCTGGACCGGCTGGGCGCCGAGGTGCAGGCCGAGATTCATTTCCAGCCCTTCGAGCTGAACCCTGACATGGAGCCCGAAGGCCAGAACATCACCGAACACCTCACTGAGAAGTACGGCTCTACAGCCGAACAGTCCCAGGCCAACCGCGCACGTATCCGCGATATGGGGGCCAGCGTCGGTTTTGCCTTTCGCACTGACGGCCAAAGCCGTATCTACAACACCTTCGACGCGCACCGCCTGCTGCACTGGGCAGGGCTCGAAGGCTTGCAGTTCAACCTCAAGGAAGCGCTGTTCAAAGCATATTTCACCGACCAGCAGAACCCGTCCGACCACGCCACCCTGGCGACGCTGGCCGAAAGCGTGGGCCTGGACCGTCAGCGCGCCGAAGCCATCCTGGGCTCGGATGAGTACGCTAGCGAAGTCCGTGAGCAGGAACAGTTGTGGGTGTCGCGCGGGGTGAGTTCGGTGCCGACGATTGTGTTCAACGACCAGTACGCCGTCAGCGGTGGGCAACCTGCCGAAGCCTTTGTGGGCGCCATCCGCCAGATCATCAGCGAGGCCCGCGGCTAGTCCCTGGCCCGTCCCTTGCATTCACCCTCGAAAGCCCGTTCGGCCAGCGTTCATGTGTGATGAACCTGGTGTACGGACGGGTCTGCCAAGAGGTGAAATATTTCCTTGTATATTCTTGACCTCGATCACAGCCTCACCGAGCAGGCACCGATTGCCAAACGTCTTGCCTGCGGCCAGGCCACACGCCTGGACCTGCTCGACCTGGGTCCCGGATTGCGCCTGTGGTCCACCGAAAAAACCTGGAAGCGCTTTGCCGAGCGCCTGGCCTTGCGGCCACCCTCCACGGGCGCGCGTCCGGAAATCATCTTTGTTGGCTCAGGTGATTATCACCACCTGACCCCGGCCTTTCTGGCTGACCTGAAAGAGCCCGTCAGCCTGATCCACTTCGACAATCACCCCGACTGGGTGCGGTTTGCGCCCAAGCGCCACTGTGGTTCGTGGGTCAACCGTGCCCTGAAGATGCCAGCGATCAGACGCATCGTCACCCTGGGCCCATGCAGCGAAGACCTGCACAACCCGCAATTGCGTGGCGGCAATCTCGCAGCGCTCAAGCGTGGGGATCTACAACTGTTTCCCTGGCAGCACGCGCCGTCGAAAGTCTGGGGCCGCATCGGCGACGGCGCCGGGCACCGGCAACAGGAAGATCACCTGCACTGGTGCAACCTGGCGGACCTGGACTGGACGGCTTTCCTTGACCAGATGATCGCCAGCCTGCCCACAAAGGCCATCTGGATCACCATCGACAAGGACGTGCTGGCCAGCGAGGACGCCGCCACCAACTGGGATCAGGGCGGCATGCGCCTGACCCATCTGCTGGAGGCGCTACGGGCACTGGCCGCGCGCAAACGCATCATCGGCATTGACGTGTGTGGCGAATTCGCCCGCCCGGCCTTCAGCAATGCGCTCAAGCGCTGGGAGGCCAGGTCCGACCAGCCGCCCGCCGAACGCTGGAACGAAGAGGATTTGCTGCGCAACGCCGCAACCAACGAGGCGTTGATCAATCTGTTCGAGGAGCTGTTTCCGTGACCCTGATCGTGGTGTTGCTGGTGGCCTTTTCCATCGTGCTCGATGTGATCGGCCAGCTATGTTTCAAGATCGGCCTGGACCGCCTGCCGGAGCTGGAGGGCGGTTTTCGCCTGAACGTCTTCTGGGGCCAAGTGTTGAGTGCGCCTCTGCTGTGGGCCGGGATCGGCGCCTATGCGGTGGAATTTTTCGTGTGGCTGGAAGCCTTGTCCCGTGCGCCATTGAGCCTGTTGTTTCCGTCGGCGGCGCTGGCGTATGTGGGTGTGGTGCTGGCAGGCAAAGTGGTGCTGGGCGAGACAGTCAGCCGTCGACGCTGGATGGGCACGCTTGTGATTACAGCTGGCGTGATGCTGGTGGCTATTGCAGGAACTCAAGCATGAATCTGGAAAATGTAACGGTAGAGCGTCAGGAGGGCTGGCTGCACGGGCGGCTGGGGACGGTGATTTTGTGGGCTTTGCTGATCACTACGGAAAGCGCGGGGCAACTGTTCACCAAAATAGCGGGCGACCAGATCGGCCAGATGGATTTCAGCCTGCAGTGGCTTGCGCAAGTGATGCGCAACCCTGGCATTCTGGCGGCGATCGGCAGCTATATCGGCGCGTTCTTCGTGTGGATGCTGATTCTGCGCCGCAGCAGCCTCTCGCTGGCCTTTCCGCTCAGCTCGCTGGTGTTTGTAGTGGTGCTGCTCGGTTCCTGGCTTGGCCTGGGCGAACACATCAGCCTGCTGCACTGGGTGGGCGTGGCGGTGATTATCGGTGGGATTGCGCTGCTCGCCGAGGGCGAGGAGAACTGACCCGCGTGTTTGCACTGCGCAGGCTTGTCCCTGGTGGGTCAAGCCTGCGCAGTGCAAGGAACGGTTTCGGGATCAAGATTTGCGGTGGGCGACCAAAAAGCCCAGGCCGTGGGACACCGGCAGCACTTTCACGCCGGCCTCACGCTGCTGCTGGGCGATTTCGCGGTGGAACGCCTTCATTTTGGTCCAGTGCATCTTGGGCCGGTAGTGATGCTCGGCATGGTAGCCGTTGTTCATCCAGATCAGGTTGTACAACACGCTGTAGGAGCTTACGCCCCAGGCAATCGGCACGTCCGGGTTGCCCTGGTAGTGCTCGTAGAAGCCGTTGAGCGATGACAGGCTCTGGCCCAGGTACCAGAACGGCAGCAACCACAACACCGCTTGCCAGTTATAGAACGTCAGCGCGATGTAGAAAACCACGGTCACGACGATTTCAACCTTGACCCAGCGTGCGTCGGCCGGGCGCTTGCGCTTCATTTCGTCATAGAACGGCTTTGGATCGTCGCGGAAAAAGCTCAGGAACGTGTAGGCCCACGGGTTTTCCGGCTGGCCATTTTTGCCGCGCTGATAGATTGACAGCGGGTCGATGGTTTTGCCGTCCGGCCCCGGCAAGTCAGCGTTGCCGCGATGGTGGCGGTTGTGGATATCGCGGTAGAGGGTTTGCGAAAACCCGATGGTGACCGACAGCAGAAGGTCGAACGCACGGTTCAGGCTCTTCTGCGGAAAATAGGCATTGTGAATCTGATTGTGAGAAATGCTGTTGATGCTCCACGACAGACTGACGGCGTACACCAGCGCCAGTGGCACCAGTGCCCACCAGGACAGGCTGTGGAAAGCCGTGACCAACCAGATGACAAACGCGAAATGCGCCAGGCCCATTGCGATGGGGATCAGGTCCCACAACGAATGGGCGAGCAAGCGGTAAGCGGGGCGAGCCATGAATAGCGTCCTGAAGAAATGGATTCCAGGGGGCTATTGCAAAGCTCAGACCAGTGTTTGACGGTCAGTCGAATTTGTAACTGATCGCGGTTTGCACCTGGCCCTGGTTCACCTCGCCGGACTCCTTGACGATGCTGCTGTTGGCCGCCGAGCCCACCAGATGGGTCCAACTGGCGCTGGTCAGCAGCGACCATTTGGGCGCCAGCGGAAACTCGAAGCTTTGCGTCAGCGTCAGGTTCTGAAAACCCGCGCTGGCGTTGTAGGCCCGGAACTGTGAGGCCGCCGCCTCGTTGTCGTCCACCCCGAAGTAGGTCTGGTTCTGGCGAGCGTCGGCAAAATGCGCGGCCAGCTCGCTACTGCCGATGATTCCGGCGCCCAGCGGGTAGCCCAGCTCGCCGCCGATCTTGCCCAGCACACCGCCCTGCCCATGTCCACCACCAATGGCCTGGCCCACCTGTGCATACACCCGCCAGAAATCGGCTGGTGCGTACTGCACGAAGCCGCCCACCTCGGCCATGCTCGATACGTCGCGCAGCCCGGCCAGCGCGCCGTTTGCTGTACGTCCCGGTACATAGTTGATGAAGGGTCCGGCGCTGAAACCGTTGCTGTTCAAAACGCTCCAGGTCAGGCCGTCGTCGGTGCTGAGGCTGACGTCGCCCCAGTCCAGATCCAGGTAGGGCACCGCAGCGGTCTCGTAGCGACTGCCGGTGGGCTCACGGGGTTGATAGCTGACCCCGGCGCCCACCTCGCCGGTAATCGGTTCGGCTTCGGCTGCCGTTGAAAAGCCCCACAGGCCAAGCAAACCGGCCAACGCAGCACAGGTGATCCTGAACATGAAAGATGATCCTTGATTAGGTATGCGCGCATAAATGCTCAAACGTCCGCAGGTGCGCAAGCACTCATGTTGTTTGTAGCGACCTACAAAAATTGTAGCTGCGCCGACACATTTCTCCGCAATCCCCTCCCAAACCCCCAGCCCCGGCGGGCTTCATGCACTTGGCACACTCCATGCTCCACCCCCTGCTGCAAGCGCAACAGCGCGCTCCTCTTCAAGGTAAACACAGATGATTCAGTGGCATATCGTGTGTGACTTCGATGGGACCATCACCCCCACCGACGTCATCGACAACGTCCTCCAACGCTTCGCCGACCCCGAGTGGGAAGTCATCGAACAGGAATGGCTGGACGGGCACCTCGGGTCACGCGAATGCCTGAGCCGCCAACTGGCACTCGTCAAGGCCACTCCGGCCGAGCTGCTGGAGTACTTCGACAGCGTCGAGATAGACCCAGGGTTCCCTGACTTCGTCGACCACGTGCTAGGCCTGGGAGCTTCCATCGAAGTGGTCAGCGACGGCATCGAGCAGGGCATCGCGCGGATTCTTTCGCGCAACTACGTGACCCTGTTGCCGATCCTCGCCAACCGCCTGCGCCAGCTCGACCACAACAGCTGGCGCCTCGACTTTCCGTACTCCAGCGACGCCTGCCGCTCTGCGTCCGGCAACTGCAAGTGCAAATCCACCCCGCGCAACAAGCGCGTTCTGGTGATTGGCGATGGCAAATCCGACATGTGCGTAGCTTCCACAGCCGACTTCGTCTTTGCCAAGGGCAGCCTGGCCAAGTATTGCGAGGCCAACAATCTCCCGCACCTGCGCTTCGACAACTTTGACGAATTGCCCGCGTTGCTAGCCAGGCTGCCTCAGGGCATGGCTGCCAACGCCACTTCCTTCAACACCTCTTCCGACACTCAGGACCTTTTCCGCCATGTCTGATACCCGTATCGCTACCGCAGAAGACCAGGTGCTTCTCGACAAAGAAGCCAAGTACTGCTCCTACGGCGACACCGTTCACTACATCGAGCCGCCACGCATTTTCAGCCGTTGCGAAGGCTCCTATGTATGGGACACCGAAGACCAGGCCTACCTCGACCTGCAAATGTGGTATTCGGCCGTCAACTTCGGCTACGCCAACCCGCGCCTGAACAACGCGCTGAAACAGCAGATCGACACCCTGCCGCAAATCGCCAGCCAGTACCTGCACAAAGGCAAGATCGAGCTGTCGGAAATGATCGCTGTCGACGCCAAGAAGAAATTCGGCCTGGACGGTCGCGTGCACTTCAACGTGGGCGGCTCGCAGTCCATCGAAGACTCGTTGAAGGTGGTACGTAACGCCTCCAACGGCAAGAGCCTGATGTTCGCCTTCGAAGGCGGCTACCACGGCCGTACGCTGGGCGCGTCCTCGATCACATCGAGCTACCGCTACCGTCGCCGCTACGGTCACTTCGGTGAGCGTGCGCAGTTCATCCCGTTCCCGTACCACTTCCGCGGCCCCAAAGGCATGACCAAGGAAGAGTACGGCAGCTACTGCGTGAAGCAGTTCGCCCGCCTGTTCGAGACTGAATACAACGGTGTGTGGGACCCGAAAGTCGGCGCCAGCGAATACGCCGCGTTTTATGTCGAGCCGATCCAGGGCACCGGCGGCTACGTGATTCCGCCGATGAACTTCTACCGCGAACTCAAGCACGTGCTGGATCAACACGGGATCC
Organism: Pseudomonas sp. Con_6; assembly: GCF_059379395.1. Taxonomy (NCBI): domain Bacteria; kingdom Pseudomonadati; phylum Pseudomonadota; class Gammaproteobacteria; order Pseudomonadales; family Pseudomonadaceae; genus Pseudomonas; species Pseudomonas sp. Con_6. The sequence goes on from NZ_CM182011.1 coordinate 5,400,133, forward strand.
TGCTGGTGTCCGACGAAATCCAGATGGGCTTCTACCGTACCGGCAAACTGTGGTCCATCGAACACTTTGACGTGCAACCGGACGTGATCGTCTTCGGCAAGGCGCTGACCAACGGCCTGAACCCGCTGGGCGGCATCTGGGCCCGTGAAGAACTGATCAATCCGAAGGTGTTCCCGCCAGGCTCCACCCACTCCACGTTCGCTTCCAACCCGCTGGGTACAGCCGTGGGCCTGGAAATGTTCAAGATGACCAACGAAGTCGACTACGGTGCGATGGTCATGGCCAAGGGCAAATATTTCCTGGAAGGTCTGCAGGACCTGCAGAAGCGCTTCCCGATCATCGGCGACGTCGATGGCCTGGGCCTGGCCCTGCGCTGCGAAATCTGCGCACCGGACGGCTTCACGCCGGACAAGGCCACCCTGGACTACATGGTCGAGGAAGGCATGAAGGGCGACATGATCGTGGACGGCCAGAAACTGGGCCTGATCCTCGACGTGGGCGGCTACTACAAGAACGTGATCACCCTGGCACCGTCGCTGGAAATCAGCTACCCGGAAATCGATCTGGGACTCAAGCTGCTCGAGCAACTGCTGGTTCGGGCGACCAACCGGTGAACATCACTGGGATCGACCTCGGTGAAGGTGATGCTGGCTTCGTTCTCGGCGAAGGTCCGGTCGGGATCCTGTTGATCCACGGCCTGACCGGCACCCCGACAGAATTGCGTCGGGTGGCCCAGGGCCTGGCCAAAGAGGGCAACTGCACGGTGTACGTGCCGACCCTGGCCGGGCACTGCGGGGACAACAGCGACCTGCAGGCCACCGGCTGGCAGGACTGGTACGAAGGCGTGCGCAAAACCTTCGTGGGCGTGAAACAGCGCCACGAACAGGTGTTTGTCGGTGGCCTGTCGATGGGGGCCGTGATGTCCATGTACGTGGCGTCGCAGTTCCCCGGGCAGGTCACGGGCTTGCTGATGTATTCCACCACCTTGAAGTACGACGGCTGGAGCATCCACAAACTGGCGTTTCTCACACCTTTGTTGATGAAGATTCCGTTCGGCGTGCACATTTGCAGCTTCGAGGAAAAACCGCCGTATGGCATCAAGAACGAGCGCCTGCGGGCGATCGTCGAGCGCCAGATGAAGGAAGGTGAGAGCAGCCAGGCCGGGCTTCTGACCATGGAAGGCATCACGGTGCGCGAGTTGCACCGGATGAACGCCGTGGTGAAAAAGCTCATGCCGAAGATCAAGACGCCTGCGCTGGTGCTGCACTCCATCGAGGACGACATCACCAGCCGCTGGAATGCCGATTACGTGGAGCGCCATCTGGGCGGACAGGTCACCAAGGTCCTGCTCGACAACTGCTACCACATGATCACCGTCGACCTGCAATACCGCCGCGTGATCGAGCTGAGCGCCGAGTTTGTCCTGCAGCACGTGCGCCCGGCGCCTGTTCCCGAAGCATTGCGACAGTTGGCGTGAGCCTAAGGATCCACACGTGATTACCGCCCAAGCCTTCTCGTCCATCCGGGCTATCGAACGCTGTGTCTGGAACGACTGTTTCCCCGGCGCACTGGAGAACTGGGACTATTACGTGGCCGTGGAAAACGCCGCGATCGACGATTTCCAGTGGCGCTACCTGGCGGTGTTCGACGATGCCACGCTGGTTGCGGTCGCACCGGCCTTTATCACCAACTACCGCCTCGACACTACGTTGTCGGGCGTGGGCAAGCGCTTTACCGAGCGCTTGCAACGGGTGTGGCCGGGCGCCTTGCAACTGGGACTCTACGCCATTGGTTCGCCGGTGGCCGAACAGTGCAATGCCGGAACGGCCAGCCACGTGCCCCACGAACAGCGCCAGGCCCTGTTGATGGAACTGCTTGCCGCTGCCCGCCGCGATGCGGACGGGTTCGGCATCGGTCTGCTGGCGGTCAAGGATGCGCCGACCCACGATGAACAATGGGCCAACAGCTGTCAGGCGGCAGGTTTTCAAAGCATGCCCAGCCTGCCTTCGGCAATGTTGCCCATGCCTTTCGACTCGGTGGACGCCTATCTGGGTTCACTGGGCAAATCCACCCGCAAGGACCTGCGCCGCAAACTGCGCTCCCCGGGACCAAGGGTGGAATGGCGGCGCAACATCGATGATGTGCTGCCGCAAATCATGCGCCTTTATGACGCCACGCTGGCCCGTGCAGAGCTGCAATTCGAGCGGCTGCCTGTGGGCTACTTCACCGGTATCCTTGAAGGGTTGCAGGAGCGTGCGGCCTGTGTTTTGTACTGGGTGGACGACCAACTGGTGGCGTTCAACCTGATCCTGTTGAACCAGGACCGGCTGATCGACAAGTTTTTCGGTCACGACCTGGAGCTCAGTCGTGAATACAACCTGTATTTCCGCAGTTGGCTGACCAATGTTGACTACTGTATTCAGAACGACATTCCGGTGTATGAATGCGGTCAGGCCGGATATGCCAGCAAGTTGCGCCTGGGCTGTCGGTTCCAGGGCAACAGCATGTTTTTCTGCCACCGCAACTGGCTGGTCAACCGCGTGCTGGCGGTGGCCAAAATGTTCTTCCGGCCGGACCGATCCGACCCTGCCATGGCTGCTGCGATAAGCGAAACCTGATGATCAACAAGAACCGCCCAAAAGCCCGCCCTTTTGCCATTTCGCGCTGGAGTGTCCAGCGTAAGCTGGTGCTGGCATTCTGGCTGGTCAGTGTGGTCCCGACCATGATCGCCGCCGAACTGGCCGCCAGCACGCTATCGCAGATTTTCGACAGCAACGTGCGCATCTGGCTGCAAGAATCGACCAAGATCGTCAAGGACGAGATTGGCGAAATCCTCCACGACAATGCCCGCGTGGCGCAGTTGTTCCTGCGCTACACCAAGCCGCCGTCGTCGCGCCAGGCCACCAGGCACGACCGGCTCACCGCCGACATCGCTGCCGCTACCGACATCGACGTGGTCGCGCTTATCCGCAGCAGTGACCACAAGGTGGTGTTCAGCAATGCGCCTGACGACATCATCAAGCAAATCAGCCTGGCCAGTAACGCCGTACTGCAAACGGTGCAGGTGGCCGGCGTGAACACGGGCGTGGTGGTGTCCACCTTCGAGACGAGCCAGGAAGGGGTCGACTACATGCTGCTGGTTGCCACCTATCTGGACAGCAGCTTTCTGACCAGCGTGGCCGATGTGCACTCGCTGGATCTGCGCCTGTACCTGGCCAATCCCAACGGTTTCTCGGAGATTTTCTCCACCCAGAGTTTTGAAGACCACCCCACGCGTATCCCGAGTAAAGTCGAAGCGGCGTTGCGCAGCACTCGCGCGCCGAGCGAGCAGTTCACCAACAATTACAGCGGACTGTACTGGCCAATCTTCAATGACAGCGGCGAGCTGCAAGGCGTGATTTTCAGCGGCTTGCTGCGTCACACCAGCCTGGTGGGGCTGGTGAACCAGAGCAACCTGTTCGTGTTGATCTTTTTGCTCAGCTCGGCGCTGTCCCTGGGCGCGGGCGTACTGGTTTCCCAGCGCCTTACCTTGCCATTGCGTGATTTGTCCCAGGGCGTTAGCGCGGTGATTTCCGGTAACTACCAGCACCGTGTCGCCGTGAGCGGTGGTGACGAACTGGCGCAGTTGAGCACAACGTTCAACCACATGACCGAGCGCCTGGGCGAACTGCATCACCTGGAAGCCCAGTTGCGCCGTCGTGATCGTCTGCATGCGCTGGGTGAAGTGGCGATGGGCCTGGCCCACGAAATCCGCAACCCGCTGGGCATCATCAAGACCGCCACCCAATTACTGCATCGCCGGGCGGATCTGGCAGAGACCGACAAACGTCACCTGGAATACGTTGTGAGCGAGGTCAGCCGTATCAATGACCTGATCACCGAGTTCCTCGACTTCGCCAAGCCCAGTGCGCCGCTACGCAGCCTGCAACCGGCGCGTCCTCTGGTGGACGAGATTCTCGGGTTCTGCGGCCCCGAGCTTGCCATTCACAATATCGACGCCCGGATCGACGACCGGGCACCGGGTGCCAAGCTGTATGCCGATGCCAAACAGCTCAAGCAGGCGTGCCTGAACCTGATTCTCAATGCCATTGATGCAATGCCCGAAGGCGGACACCTGACCCTGGGCATCAGCAGCGTGGACGACTACACCGTCATCAGCATTTCCGACACCGGCCAGGGCATCCCGGCCGACATGATCGAACGCATCTTCACGCCATTCGTCACCACCAAGGCCACCGGTACGGGGCTAGGGCTGGCGAAAGTCTTCTCGATCATGGAAAGTCATGATGGCAGTATCGAATGTGTCAGCGAGAAAGATGCCGGCGCCACCTTCAGCCTGTACATTCCGGCCCACGGTGAAGACGACGGCGATGATGAGGAAGCTAATGACGCATAACGTATTGGTCGTCGACGACGAGCCCAAGCTCTGTGACCTGCTGTCCTCGGCCTTGAACCAGGGTGATATCCAAGTGTTCACCGCCGGCAACGGCCTGCACGCGCTCAAGGTGCTGGAGGCCGAAGACATCGACCTGGTCATCAGCGACTGGCGCATGCCCGGCATGGATGGGCCGGCGCTGTTGGCGGAAGTCAAACAGCGTTACCCGAACATTCCGGTCATTGTGATGACTGCCTACAGCACGGTGAAAAACGCCGTGCAGTCGATGCGCAATGGCGCTTATGACTACATCGCCAAGCCATTCGACATCGACGAACTGGATATCACCGTAGCCAAGGCCCTGCAGTTTCGCGACATCATGCGCGACAACGCGCGGCTGCGCGCCGAGCTGGACGAGCATGCGCAATTTGACAGCCTGGTGGGCGACAGTCCGGCCTTCAGGCGGGTGCTGCAAGCGGTGGATTCGGTGCGCGACAGCAGCGCCACCATCCTGCTGACCGGCGAAAGCGGCACCGGCAAGGAAATGGTCGCCCGTGCCATTCACAAGCACGGCAACCGTGCCGACAAACCGTTTGTGGCGGTGAACTGCGCGGCCATCCCGGAAGGTTTGCTGGAAAGCGAAATGTTCGGCCATCGCAAGGGTGCATTTACCGGCGCCGTGGCAGACCGTGTGGGACGCTTTCAACAAGCTGACAAAGGTACGTTGTTTCTCGACGAAGTGGGCGATATGCCGTTGGCGCTGCAGGCCAAGATTCTGCGGGCCTTGCAGGAGCGCGTGATCGAGCCGGTAGGCGACCCGCGTGAACGCAAGGTGGACGTGCGGGTGATTGCGGCCACTAACAAGAACCTGCTGGACGCGGTGGCCAACAAGGAGTTTCGCGAAGACCTCTACTACCGCCTCAACGTGTTTCCTATCCCGTTGCCCGCGCTGCGCGAGCGGGTGGAGGATATCGGCCCTCTGGCCCGACACTTTGCTCAGACCCTGAGCGCCACGGCCGGAAAACGCATCACCGGGTTCAGCCCGGAAGCATTGCAGGCCATGGCGGCGTACGCCTGGCCGGGCAATATCCGCGAGCTGCAAAATTGCGTCGAGCGGGCGACCATCGTGGCCTCGAGCCCAGTGATCGAGGACATCGACTTGCCAGCGTACCTGTTCGCCTCTCAGCCGGCGGAAGGCGACGTGGCCACGATCCTCAGCGAAGGCTCGGGATTGCCCCGGGACCTCGATGCTGCGCTGGCGGAAGTGGAGAAGGCGTACATCCTCGCGGCGCTGCAAGAGAGCAATGGCGTGCAGGCGGCAGCTGCGCAGAAAATTGGTATTTCCGATCGTAGCTTCTGGTACCGCCTCAAGAAGCTGAAGATCCAGGTTGACAAGATCGTTCGCTGAAAAAATGCAGTGGGCGGGCTTGCCCGCCAGGGGCGGATCGACCTGGCAGGCCAGCCGATAGTGCCAGGCAAGAATATGTCGATCACGAAAACGAAAAAGCCCGCTGACCGGTTACGGTAGCGGGCTATTTCATATTTGAATCACTCTGCTGCGTGCCTATGGTTCGCAACATACGGCTTAAAGAGTAAAGATGACCGTATAAAGCCCGATCTCTAGTACTCACTAAACCGCTGTGAATATGGTGGGTCGTGTAGGATTCGAACCTACGACCAATTGGTTAAAAGACAATTGGGATCTAGGGCGAAATTTCCATCTAGGGAGGGGTTTTAAGCACCATTCCAGCGCCTAGGCACGCAGCCTCTAATGAAATCCACATTAGAGGCATGGCAATGACACATCCGAAGAAAGCAAGACGAGCAGGTAAGGTTTCCACCAAAGGCGGCACCGGTAAATCCACCGGGTCCACCAATCTGGGGGCATTCACTGCAGACGCTGGGCTGCGCACCCTCCTCATCGATCTGGACCCCGTCCAGCCTTCCGCATCCTCCTATTTCCCCCTGGAGTACACCGCCCCTGGCGGCATTTTCGAGCTGCTGTCGTACAACGAGACCGACCCGGCCAAGATCATCTCCCGCACGTCGATCAAGAATCTCGACGTCATCATCTCGAACGACGCCAACAACCAGCTCAACAACCTCATACTGCAGGCGCCTGATGGCAGACTGCGACTAGCCAACCTGATGTCGGCTTTCGATGCCGATTACGACCTCATCCTCTTTGACACCCAGGGCGCCCGCTCTGCGATGCTGGAGATGGTCGTTCTTGCATCCGACATCATCCTCTCCCCCCTCCCCCCGAACATGTTGGCCGCGCGCGAATTCAGCCGTGGGACCATCCATATGATGGATGGCCTGCGCAGTTACGCACGCCTCGGCCTCACCATTCCCCACATCAACATCATCATCAACGGCCTAGATGAAACTGCTGACGCGCGCGAGATCCACCGCACCGTCCGTGAAATTTTCGACGGGAACCCTGACTACACCGTCCTGCAATCGATCATTCCAGATGCCGTCATCTTCAAGAAAGCCGCGAGCCAAGGCGTGCCGGCGCATCGGCTTGAATATCGTCAACCGTCGAACCGTAAGTTGCCGTCGGCGCTGAACGTCATCCGCAACCTGGCTATCGAGGCGTTCCCAGAATGGAAAGACCGCTTCGAGGCAATGACCGAAGAGCGTGTTGCCGAGATCGCCAAGGAGGCCCGCCGCGATGAGTAAGCACGCGATTACCGAGGCGGCCGGGATCACGGCCGATGAAGTCCTCAGGATTGGGAAACTCTACAGCTCCAATGAGTTACGCGGCATCCAGAAAAAGCTGACATCCGCGTCTGGAGACCTGCACAAGCTAGCCAACGGTTGGAAGATGGGTGCCGGCTTGCTCGGTTCGCTCGGTGACCTTCTGAGCATTGAACAGCGCGAGCTACTGCGTAGTGCAGCACAACTCGTTGATTCGATCGGTCACAACGTGACCCATGCGAAGGAAAAGCGCGTTCGTTCCGAGAAAGAAACGAAACGCCGGCAAGATGCGCGTGATGCTCAGTCGAAACAGCTGGTAGCCCGTACGTTCCCCTTGCCTACCGAAACTCACGAAGAACTGCTGGAGACGATCAAAGCCGCACTCATTCTGAATCGTGCACGGCAGTTAAACACCTCCTACAACCCTTCTGAATTCAACGTTTACATCAGAAACGAGCTGAAGACACCTGCTCGGCTCCATGGGCATTCAGTGGAGCAACACCGAGCCGGGAATGTCAGATCACTCCGCTACTTCATGATCAGCGACCTGACCAGCCACCTTGCTTATGACGATGGTTCATCGGTTGAGGAACGCCTGCGGCTCCTGCAGGAGAAAGTGGCCGAAGCTGTAGGCCTGGCTGCCTTGACAGCAGACGAACGCGAGACCCTTCGCCTCTGGCAAGAGGCCTTGGTGCCTGCAGCGGACAGGCAGGAGGGCCAAGCATGAGCTTTGCCCTCATATCTCAATTCGCAGGCTTGCTCTGCCTATACCTCACGAACTGCTCCGTAGCGTTGGCCACAGCCTACGGCTTGGGCTCGATCTTCAAAGCCCCCCATGCCGAGCTTGCTCTGCAGGGAGCGGTCTATTCGGCGTATGCGCTCGGTACCGCCGGGCTGGTGAATCTCCTGGCCTTGATCGTGTCCGCAATGCGTGGCCGACCTCACCGATTTGGGGAGGGCTCCTGATGGACAAGCAGAAGATCCTCGACAAAGTCACCAAGCTGATGGCCTTGGCCAACAGCCCTGGGGCAAACGCGAACGAGGCAGCCACCGCATTGCGCCAGGCCCGTTCGCTTATGGCCCAATACAACATCGCGTCCGACGAACTTCGTGCCGGCCAGGTTCTTGAAACCAGCATCCCCACGGGCACACGTCGCTCCCCAGCGGATTGGTTGCATTCCCTCGCCGGAACGTGTGCAGCTGCTTTCGACTGCAGCCACCTCTCCTACTACCACCCACTGAAGGGTTACTGCTTCAAGTTCTTGGGCAAGGGTATCGGTCCGGATCTGGCTGCCTATGCCTACAGCAGCCTCGTCCTGCAATTACAGAAAGCACGTCGCGAGCATGTCTCGCAGCAGAAACGGTGCCAGCTGAAAACCAAACGACGCCGCGGCCAACTCTTTGCCGAGGGTTGGATCGGGGCAGTGGCCTACAGAGTTCGAGAGTTCGCGGGTGACCTAGCTCCGGAAATTCAGGCTGATATCACAGCCTACTTGACCGTGCATCACCCTGAGTTGAAGCACAGCGACATCACGCCAAGCGAAGCCAAAGGCCACGATCGTAGCTCGCTGTACGCAGGAATCCGGCAAGGCCGGCGTGCTCAGATCCACCGGGGGCTTGGCCGCACTGACCAGCCTAGCATTACCCACGGAGGTGCCAGATGAACGATCTGAACCTTTCCCCACCTCACTCCATCGAGGCCGAGCAAGGAGTTCTGGGCGGGCTGATGCTGGACAACGAAGCCTGGGATCTGGTCGGTGATCTACTGCAGGCGGATGATTTTTTCCGCTCAGAGCACAGGCTGATCTTCTCTGCCATCCAAGACCTGTCAGAGAAAAACAGCCCGTTCGACGTAGTGACGATTTTCGAGGCGATGGCCGTCCCCGAGGAGGTAGGAGGCCTTTCCTACCTGGTCGAGCTGGCCAAGAACACCCCGTTTGTGGCGAATATCCAGTCGTACGCCGAGATCGTCCGCAACCGCGCCCATCTCCGCCGCATCATGTCCCTGTGTTTTCAGGGGACTCGGGACGCATCTGAACTCGCCGCTGACGCGGCTGAGGTGCAAGACACGCTAGAGCAGAAGCTGTTTAAGCTGGGCGAAGGTCGTGTGGTTAGCGAATTCACCGACATGAATGCGGCATTGCTCTCTGTCGTCGACAAGATCGACGCCAATTTCAATGGCCATGTGACCGTGACCGGTGTGCCGACCGGGATAACCGACCTTGACGAGATGACCCGCGGTTTGCAGCCAGCGGATCTGATCATCGTAGGCGCGCGCCCCTCCATGGGCAAAACCTCGTTCTGCTTGAGCACCGTCGATACTGCGCTGACCAATTCGCCTGACGAGATCGTGCTGGTTTTCAGCATGGAGATGCCTACCGAGGCCCTGATTTATCGAATGCTGGCCATTCTGGGCCACATCGATCTGAGCAGGCTGCTTTCGGGTCAGCTGCAGGATGAGGACTGGCCCAAACTATCAGCCGCCGTCCATCGCATGAACGCCTATGGCAACCGACTGGTCATCGATGACAGCGCGAACCTGACCCCAGCTGCTATGCGGGCCAAGGTTCGACGTGCTAGCCGGCGTTTCGGGAAGCCTTGCTTGATCATGGCGGATTACCTGCAGCTCATGCGGAGCCCAGGTCAGGAAAACAGGGTCAACGAAATCAGCGAAATCTCCCGATCACTCAAGGGGATCGCCAAGGAGTTCAACTGCCCCTTTATGGCCCTCTCCCAGCTCAATCGGGACCTCGAGCGCCGTCCCAATAAGCGCCCCGTGAATGCTGATCTACGGGACAGCGGGGCTATCGAGCAGGACGCGGATCTTATCCTCTTTGTCTATCGGGACGAGGTGTACAACGAGGACACCGAACTCAAAGGCGTTGCCGAACTGATCATCGGTAAACACCGCAACGGCCCCGTCGGCTATGTGCGTGCAGCCTTCATCGCCAACCAAACCCGATTCGCAAACCTCACTGCCGATCATTGGCAAGGAGCTGCCGCATGACGCCCATGCAACTCCATCCGATTACGCATGCCTGCCGTAGCTGTGGCCGGCACTTCGCGGTGCATCAAGTTCGGCAGGTGCATCCCGCCGAGCACACCCCTGAAGGTGAGGCAGAGGTCCTGGTATGCCCGGTTTGCGGCAGCTACGACCTGGATCCTCTTTCGGAGGTGCAGAATGCAGGTTGAGCAGATCTACCCTTCGATCCCTGCGATCGCAAACACCGACCAATCGGCCTTGGCCTTCGCGCACCAGTCTGGCGTAAACGCGGTTTGGCTGGATGCTCTCGGCCAGGTTGTCTCACGGCTCACCCAGTTCGGTGAAACTACGGTGCCCGTTGAGCTGAATGAGGTTCTGCAAGAGCTGACACAGCTGCAGTACATAGAGCTGGAAAGCCATGATGCTGGAACCCTGACAGCGACCCTTCTTGGCCAACCAGCCCTGCTGATCAATTATTTCTGGTCCGTATGGGTACCAAGGCACCTGCTGAGCTGCGGTCTGAAGGTTGCAGTAACCCCCCATCTGGCCTGCTCCGTGGACGAGGCTCACCACTGCACCGTGGTCTTCCGCATTCCTGGATCGCGCGAAACTACACGTGAGTTCCTCACCGACCTGGCCACCCAATACCCGGGCTACACCCCGGAAATTGTGGCCATCCAAGCCGGTGATGCACTTTGCCTGAAGGAGGCCGGATCCAATGCGTAATCTCCTTCGCGGCGCGCACGATAGCGTTCGCCGGCTTGCTGAATTCGCACTCGCCGAGGGCTGGACCCTAACCCGCTCCAACAGCGGACACCTGAAGTTTAGCAAGGCCGGCTTCACGCCGATCTTCACCTCCTGCACACCCAGCGACCATCGCACCGAGCGTAATACTCGGGCTCTGTTGCGTCGTGCGGAAGCCCACAACTGCTCTACGCGGGGGATTCAGTAATGCCGATCCGACACGCAATCGTTCACCAGCTCGATAAGCAGCCCGACGGCAACCCAGCCGTCCTTCACGCCCGTGACACAGAGCTCCCGGCCACAGATGTCATCGAGAACCTCCAGGCCGACCTGAACGACAGTTACAACGCCAAGCAAGGCAAAGCGTGGGGCTTTTTCCATGGGGAGTCGGGTGCGTACCCATTCAGCGGTTGGCTGAAACAGTACTTGGAGGAGGAGCAAGACTTCACCAGCTTCAGCCGTGTGGCTGTCGAGCACCTGCAGAAACTGATTGAAGAGGTCAACCTATCCACCGGTGGTCATGTGCTCTTCACCCACTACCAGCAGGGTATGACCGAATACTTGATGATCGCTGTCCTCCAACAGGTCGAGACCGTTGGCCTGGACGGTGATCTCAACGTTGTCGTCTCCCGCTATCTGGACACCAGTAACTTTTCCTGCGCGGCCCGGATCAACCTGAGCGAGTGGCGGAACAATCCGCACTCGAAGCAGTACATCTCTTTCGTCAAAGGCAAGACTGGCAGGAAGAGCTCGGACTACTTCCGCGACTTCATCGGCTGCCAGGAAGGTATCGACGGGCCAGGTGAAACCCGCACGCTTCTCAAAGCGTTCACCGAGTACGTCGAGAAAGAGGACCTTCCTGAAGAAAGCGCGCGTGAAAAAACGCATGCGCTCCTCGATTACGCCACGACTCAAACGAAGCTCGGTCAGCCGCTCCATCTGCAGGAGCTGTCAGAAGTTCTCGATGAAGATCGACCCCAGGCGTTCTTCGACCACATCCGCAACAGCGATTACGGCTTGTCACCCGAGGTCCCGGCCGACAAGCGCGTGCTCAAGCAGTTCCGCCGTTTCACGGGCCGCGCCGAGGGTCTGTCGATCAGCTTTGAAGCGCACCTGCTCGGATCCAACGTCACCTACGACGCCGACACCGATTCCCTGACGATCAAGAACTTGCCCACTCAGCTCAAGGACCAGCTGAAACGCCGTATCACGGACTCGGGAGAGCATCAATGAAAGAAGTTCAGCGCCCGATACTTCGGTATCACGGGGGGAAGTGGAGGCTTGCTGAGTGGATCATCCAGCACTTAGCCCCCCATCACACCTACGTAGAACCGTTTGGTGGGGCCGCATCTGTTCTGCTGCGCAAGCCTCGAAGCTCTGCCGAGATCTATAACGACCTGGACAGCGAAGTAGTCAACCTTTTCCGTATAGCCCGGGACCGTGGTGATGAGCTTCGCAACGTACTCGCACTGACCCCCTTCGCCCGTGAAGAGTTTGCCGCAAGCTACAGCGAGACGGCAGATCCTCTCGAGCGCGCCCGGCGGATGGTACTCCGCTCTTTCCAAGGGTTCGGTAGTGCCGCTGCCAGCGGGGAGCGCACAGGGTTTCGTTCAACATCGGTTCGATCCGGCACCTCACCTGCGGTGGACTGGCGCAACTACCCCGATGCCTTAGACACGATTATCGAGCGTTTACAGGGGGTAGTGATCGAGCAGCGCGACGCCCTGACGGTCATGGCACACCACGACCGGTCGAGCACTTTGCATTACGTGGATCCACCGTATGTGCATTCCACCCGCAGCACGAAAGTCCGCCACACCGCCACGGGCAAATCCTATCGGTACGAATTGAGCGACGAAGAACACCTGCAGCTCGCCATGTTCTTGCAGAGAAGGCAAGGGATGGTGGTGCTCTCCGGCTACCCCTGCGCCCTTTACGACGACCTCTACAAAGACTGGTACCGGGTAAGCAGGCAGGCATACGCCGATGGCGCGCGAGGGCGGACCGAATGCCTCTGGCTCAATCCGGCAGCCTTTCAAGGCCTGTCTCAATTCGATTTTTTCGCCTCTGTTCCAGACAACAGCTACCGCCCCGTCATTGCCCAGCGCTGAGCGCACCCGCATTTTTGGAGAACATCATGAACGCAACCAACTCCCGTACCGCTGACAAATTCGTGGTTCGCCTGCCGAACGGCATGCGTGAACAAGTGGCAGAAGTCGCCCGCAAGAATCATCGCTCCATGAACAGCGAAATCATCGATCGCCTGGAACAGTCACTACTCAATGCCCAATTCGAGCCGGCGCAGAATCCGCTGTCGGACGGCTCCGACGCAGAGGAGTTGAGGTCCGAGCTGACGCGCGCGTATCGGATCATCGATCGCCTGCTGCAAAACGCCGTTCCTACTCAGGATGACATCCAAGAAGTGTTGCACCTGGTCCGCCACTCTCCCCTGGCTCAACCCCATGCTGCGGTAGGAGCTTGATATGGCCGGTTCTGACCTCAAAGCGAGGCTCCTCGCTCCAGGCTTCAACCCTACAGGCTCCACCGCCGCCATGAGCGACCCTATCGCTGATACCCCACTCGTGCTTAGCATCGACGAGGTCCTCCCTTGGGAGGACAACCCTCGTACCACCCGGAACCCTCGGTACGATGAACTCAAGGAGTCGATACGCAACCGCGGCCTCGACACCCCCCCGCCTGTAACTCGCCGGCCAGGAGAGGAGAAATACCGGATTCGCAACGGCGGTAACACTCGAATCAACATCCTCAAGGAGCTTTTCCAGGAAACTGGAGAAGAAAGGTTCCACAGGATCAATTTTCTGTTTCGACCGTGGGACCAGATCCGGGGCGAGATCGTCATGCTCACCGGCCACCTGGCCGAAGATCTCAAGGGCGAACTCAAGTTCATCGAGCGCTCGGTGGGGGTCGGCAAAGCCAAAGCTCTTTATGAAGCTGAGGACGGACAAGAAATTGGAATTCGAGAACTCTCTCGACGCCTGACGAAGGACGGATATCCAGTCTCGCATTCGCACATCAGTAGAATGCTGGATACTTTGCAGTACCTATTACCGGCTGCACCTGGGTTGTTGTATTCAGGCCTCGGGTACGACCGGATCACCAAAATATTAGCCCTGAGAAAATCTGCCTTCGCCTGCTGGACGAAACATTACAACGGAGACGGCGTCGACTTCGAAATGCTGTTCCAGGATGTGCTTGCTCAGTTCGAAGGCGAAGCAGAAGAGTTTCTGTTCCAGCGTTTCCAGGACGAACTCATCGGAACAATGAAAAAGTCACTGCCGCTGGGCTATGAGGACATTCTGCTGGAAATCACTCAACAGCAGGACAAACTTCGTCGCTCGACGCCGGTGGTTGAATTGCCGATCACCAGTTCGACGTCTACTCCACCCGCGCCTGCGCCTGGGGCAAGCTCCACCCTTCCGCCCTCGCATCAACCACCTGAAGGTTCTGGTCGCTCGCAGCGGCCTCCTCAGACACCACCACAGCCAACTGCTACAGCGCCAGGAGCTGCGCTCACACCAGAGGAGCAGCAGGAACGAATTGCAGGGCACATTGCGTCCCCTGCGAACCTCAGCCAGCGGGTGATCGAGACCAAAGCGAAGGTTGCCGCCCTTAGCGGGGAAACGCTGCCCGATTTCAACTCGAACTGTCTGGTCGCCATCCCAGTGCAAGCCGGCGGACTGCACCCCATCACAGACCTCTGGTACATCGAGCACCAGATTGACGAACCTGGCGAGTTGCGCAGTCAGGTAGCCCAACTTGCCGTGGAGATTCTCGAATCCGTCAACGGCCCTGGCGATATCCAGGCCATCGATGGAGGGATCGGGTTCAAGTACAAGCAGCCGGACACTGAAGTTGAGGTTACTGCAACAGCTCAGCATACGCTGACACTGCTTCAGTCATTAAGCGGAGCCATGGCTATCGCTCTGAAGATGCTGAATGAGCAACCAGATCCTGCCAGTGCATTGGCAGAATTTGAATTTGCAGCTGGCCTGGGCCAACTGCTGCTCGGCCAGCCTCTGAGTGCTGAACAAGAGCCAGGTGACGAAGGCCGTTTAAGCGACGGCGCTCTGGTCAAACTGTTCCGTATCATTCGGCTGGCTCGCCGGCTAATCGACTTGGAAATCGAAGAGTTCAAACGGTCCTCGCCAGTCCAGGACAACTGAACACTCGATGAGATGAATGGGAGGGAGTCTCAATGTCCAAGTCAACACTTAACGAAGCGGTTCTGTCGCAGCTACTTGACCTTATGCGTAATGGTCAACTTCAGCGCTGTGTGGAAATGGGAGTTGAACCTGAAGTGCTGGGCCAGATCCAGCACCCAACAGTCCTCAGCTTACTCCGCAACACACCTGTTTCATGGGTCAACGTGTCAATCAACAGCTCGATGATCCTGAAGCTGCTGACCGGCGCCGCGCGTACAGAAGAGGAAACTCGTCTTATTGAGCGCGCGATCCGACTGGGGGCCACCACCAGCTTGCTCGGCAAGTTCTTCGGGCTCACGCCGCAAGAGATCGCTTTGCAGCGAACCGTCATTGGGGTGCGCGCCCCGCGCGGCCGATGGCCAGAGCTCTCTGAGGATCAAGATCACCATATTTGGCACCGCTGGACCAAGTTGATGGATACGCATCGCGTCGACCTCGAGGATAGCCTAGCCATGCTTGACGTGGCCATGCTGGTTGCTGAGGAACTGAGCACAGACGGATTAACGCTTGCGCAGATCTGGTCACGAATCACTCAGTGGGTTGAGCAAGGCTTGTATCCCGGCAGCAGGGAACGGCCCCGAGCCACAGAACGTCGACAGCTCACTCTTTTGGACGAGGGCAGCGTACGCCTTGTCGATGAGGACTGCACCGCCT
The DNA here is from genome assembly GCF_059379395.1 of Pseudomonas sp. Con_6. Taxonomy (NCBI): domain Bacteria; kingdom Pseudomonadati; phylum Pseudomonadota; class Gammaproteobacteria; order Pseudomonadales; family Pseudomonadaceae; genus Pseudomonas; species Pseudomonas sp. Con_6. The sequence continues at coordinate 5,415,815 of NZ_CM182011.1, forward strand.
CTAGCCATCCTGGAGAAGGCGATCATAGAAGATGAAGCTCACACGGTTCCCGATTTCCATGCTCCTAGACTCGGCCTCGGGGCAACTCGAGGCCCATGTGCAGAAGAAGAGAGCTGAGGACACCGCCCCTACTGCAGCGCCTGCTACCCCCTATTCCGGGATCATATTCAGCGGAAATCCGCATGAAACGGTCCCGCGTAAACTCCTGCTCGACAATCGGCTTACTCCTTTGGAGCGCAATTGCTGGCAAGTCTTTCGACTGCTAGTCAACGAAGATGGGATCACGGCTTTCCCCACCTATGACCAATTGCGACCTTACCTGGGCATGAATCCAGGTAAACATGCCTCTAGAGAAACCGTCGCAAAAGCCTTGACCGTGCTCCGTCTGACACGCTGGCTAAGCCTGGGCCGGACCGTACGCAATGAGATCAACGGCCAGGTTCAGGGTAACGTCTATCTCCTACACGACGAGCCTGTTACGCCGGCGGAAGCCTTGGAGTTCGACAAGGACTACATGACCTTGCTGATGCAATCTATGGAGCATCAGAACAAAGCGATCAAGGACATCGCCGCAATCACCTGGCGTGAATTCACCAGTGATCCCGATGTAGGTCGACGACTTCCCTCGCGCATTGACACGATTAGCGATCGGCTGAATGCCCAGACCTGGGCGGTTGAGACCAAGCAAAATGCACTCCCCGCGCCTGAGTTCGGAATCCGAACTCAGCAAGATTTGGCGGCGGATGGACTGAGTTCGGATTCCGAACTCAGTGCGAACTCAGCGAAACAGGGGGCCCTCCCCCTGAGTTCGGAATCCGAACTCAGCTTAAAACCACTGAGTACACCCTCAGTTCGGAATCCGAACTCAGCTAGTACGTATACAAATACAGACAAGTTTGTATCTAAAAGCTCTGTACAACAGCGCGAGAGTACAGGTGTGAACTGGTTGCTTGCCCTGGACCTCCTCAAGCCCGAGGACCGTGTGAAGGCACGCGAGATCATGGGACCGGTACCGGAGAATGTCCGAGAGGCGGTGATCAACCAGTGGAAGCATCGCTGCATAAGCGGGAGCGTGGCCAAGCCCCTTGCATACCTGACGAGCCTTGCTGGCAAGGCCATACGGGGGGACTTCAACGCCGAATGGAGCCCTTCAGCCCCCGCTCCAACTCCGACGCCAATGCGCCCAGCGGCCAGGGCGGTTACACGCCCCACACAGCCCACTGCCCCTAAGCCGACGCCGACGCCGACGCCGACGCCGACGCCGACAGCGATGCAGACAGCGAATTCCGCGCTGACCTCGCTGCAAGCGCTGCTTGACCCTAGACGCCGCGTGGAGCCCACCGATGAGTGATTGGATCGACTCTGAGATCGCCCTAGGTTTTGCCTCTGTCGTGCTTGGTATGCTGGCCGGCCGGGGCTGTGCTTGGGGCGCTTGCTACCTACCTGCGCACCTCGAACGCCAATGGCAGCGGGATGCACGGGAACTACTGGGACTGGATATCCAGAGGCCTAACGACCTTCAAACGGTCAGAGCCTCATCGCGAGAAATATGGATCGCGCAGATCAGCTGTGCCACATTCTCGTTCATGGTGACGCTGAATTATGGGCCGACTATGCAGACGGTATGTGCCCTGCTGTTCACCTGGTTGCTCCTGACTTTAAGCTTGATCGACAGTGAGCACCACTTACTGCCGGATGCACTGGTGATACCAGGGCTCTGGGCTGGCATCACCCTCAATTCCTTCGGATTGTTCGCGACATTGCAGGATGCACTCTTGGGGTGTATCGCAGGCTATATGAGCCTTTGGTCCGTGAGTCAACTGGCCAGACTAATCACGGGGCGAGTGAGCATGGGCATGGGCGACCTCAAGCTGTTGGCCATGATAGGAGCTTGGGGCGGTTGGCAAGTTCTTCCCGGCACCGTGGCTGGCTCGTTAATGATCGCAGTCATTCTCACTGTATACCTGCGCCTCGTAGAGGGCATAACCAGCGGTGCAAGTATGCCTTTTGGCCCCCCCCTATCGCTGGCAGGTTGGATGATCTTCCTCGCCAGCGCCAACTCATCTTATTAGCCAGTAATTAGTCTTAGATATACCCGCTCATTGGAACATGACATGAAAACCCGACAGAACAATATCGCCTATTCTTTAATTACTGCATTGCAAAAACCACTCAATCACCCACTCAGTTTATTCATATTTCTTTTTATCGCTTCACTGGCAATCACTCACTGGAGCAAAATTAAGCTGCAGCAGGATTTCTGGCTGGAGTGGTCTACTTGTCTATCAGCAAATTTGCTAGCCATCTCCATCACTAATTTCCTCAACCGGAAACTGATTCCGAAAGTGACATTCACGAAAAACCTCAAAAACATATCGAAAGCCATCAGCATTTGGATGGCAGCCCTTACATTCTGTTGGATAAGCCTGCATTCTCACGAATCACAATACCTGGCACTAACTCGAATTACGACTGACGTAGACGTCTTCCCATTCTTGACAGGCGCATCACTGTCTATAACTGCACTGACAGTGATAGCACAGCTATTCCTATTACTCTCAACAATTACCGCCCCGTACAGATGCATCTTCACGAAAGAAAAAATTTAATGACAAAATTATCCTTTATAGAACCCAGTTTAGTTACCTGAGCAGTCAACACCACTACCGCAAATAGCAAAGTAAGCAAAATCCAAACAATCAGTTTTTTCATATCGAACCAGTCGCTCCGGCCGCAGGACGAAAACCAAGCCTATCATGCAGCCCGCAGTCTGGCCGCCGGCAGCGGCAATCAGCCGAGTGGTGGTGTGGCCCACACCACCCGGCAGGCCCGGCACTCAATCAACCGGCTGCTGACACCGCCGCACAGTGGTGTGGCCCACACCACCCGGCAGACCCGGCACTCAATCAGCCGGCCGCTGAGGTCACCTCAAGTGGTGTGGCCCACACCACCCGGCAGGCCCGGCACTCAATCAGCCGGCCGCTGAGGTCACCTCAAGTGGTGTGGCCCACACCACCCGGCAGGCCGACACCCAATCGACCGGCCGCTGATACCACCTCACAGTGGTGTGGCCCACACCACCCGGCAGACCCGGCACTCAATCAGCCGGCTGCTGACACCGCCGCACAGTGGTGTGGCCCACACCACCCGGCAGGCCCGGCACTCAATCAGCCGGCCGCTGAGGTCACCTCAAGTGGTGTGGCCCACACCACCCGGCAGGCCGACACCCAATCGACCGGCCGCTGATACCACCTCACAGTGGTGTGGCCCACACCACCCGGCAGACCCGGCACTCAATCAACCGGCTGCTGACACCGCCGCACAGTGGTGTGGCCCACACCACCCGGCAGGCCGACACCCAATCGACCGGCCGCTGATACCACCTCACAGTGGTGTGGCCCACACCACCCGGCAGACCCGGCACTCAATCAACCGGCTGCTGACACCGCCGCACAGTGGTGTGGCCCACACCACCCGGCAGGCCGACACCCAATCGACCGGCCGCTGATACCACCTCACAGTGGTGTGGCCCACACCACCCGGCAGGCCCGGCACTCAATCAACCGGCTGCTGACACCGCCGCACAGTGGTGTGGCCCACACCACCCGGCAGGCCGACACCCAATCGACCGGCCGCTGATACCACCTCACAGTGGTGTGGCCCACAACACCTCCAGGGTAACCCCGGCTACCGACGACCGGCCGGGGCTCCACTGGAACCACACAGAGTGTTGTGGCCCACAACACCCGGCAGGCCCGGCACTCAATCAACCGGCTGCTGGCACCACCTCGCAGTGGTGTGGCCCACACCACTTTCGTGCTTTGATGCCGCCAAGCTGGGCGGTGCCGCGGGCACTACCTCACCGTGATGCGGCCCACATCACTTATAGCCCGGCCACCGGTGGCGGCGCCAAGCGAGTGGCTCCACTGGAACCACCTGGAGTGGTGCGGGCCGCAACACCTGCCGACAGGATCACCAGCGCCGAGACAGGTGAGTGTTGCCAGTGGCAACATCCGGCAGTGTTGCGGGCCACAACGCCTACCGACAGGATCACCAGCGCCGAGAGACAGGTGTGTGTTGCCAGTGGCAACACCGCACAGTGATGGGGCCCACATCACTTACAGCCCGGCCACCGGTGATGGCGCCAAGCGAGTGGCTCCACTGGAACCACCTGGCAGTGGTGCGGGCCGCACCACCTACCGACAGGATCACCAGCGCCGAGAGACAGGTGAGTGTTGCCAGTGGCAACACCGCACAGTGATGGGGCCCACATCACTTACAGCCCGGCCACCGGTGACGGCGCCAAGCGAGTGGTGCCACCGGAGTCACCGACAGTGATGCGGGCCGCATCACTTACCGGTATCGACACCGGCGCCGACGGCCAACCGAGTGATGCCATCGGTATCACCTGGCAGTGTTGCGACCCGCAACACCAGGATGGTGTGAACCGACCAGGACAAATCCAGCACCCCGGGTTCTTCATTTATTACTGCGCCCCCAACAGCCTGAAAGCAGCATGGACATCGCTCACCCACCTTATATAAGGAAACCATGTCCATGGCTGACAACTATCAGCTCAACATCGGCTCCCTCAGGAGCCAGGTCCAGCTGACTCTCCACACACATCATGCTGCTCGAATCTGGCTGGGTCGCCAGAAGACCGATGACAAACACAGCATCCTCGGGCTGGCCGGCTTCTGCCTCAAGATCAACCAGATCGACCGCGCCGCCGCACAAGATGATCCCTACTCCGACTGGTGGATGATCAGGGTCGAGGAGAAGATCCAGGAAGTAGACGATGCCCTCAAGGCCATCGACAGCCGCCTGGATGGGGTGATGGCCCAGCTGCCCAAGGCACTCGAAATCGGTGAGAACCTCTCCATCCAGCCGCTGAAGCTGCCGCTCTTCATCTCCAACCCGCTGGGCTTCAAGGGCGTCCACCTCCTGACTCAGTACGACGAAGTCGTCCGCCGCATCCTGCTGGCTCAGCACGTTGCCATGATCGGTCGCCGCGATGGCGAGATTTGGATCGATGAAGGTGCCCACCTGCTGCGCAGTCTTTTTGGGCTGGCCCAGCTCCATCGCTTCTCTGGCGCATCGCGAGACGACTTCGCCGCCAATAATGCCCGGGCGGAAAACGCGCGCGAAATGTACAAGCGCTACGGCGACATCCCCCAGGACATCCTGGAAGGCACCCGCCGCTCGAACTTCGCCCCACCCATCCGCCGTGGCTCCTCAGAGCCCATCGAGGAGATGGATGACGATATCGAAGGCGAGGCCTGATCCTCATGCGTTCGGACACCCGATCAATGGAGGCGCTGCAACAGGGTGCCTTCAAACCACTGCAACAGGGTGCCTATCAGGGGCTGCAACAGAGTGCCTCACTAAAAGGCCTTTTAAAGCCCTTTAAAGGTAAGGGGGAGCTGGTCCAGTTGGCGGAGCAGTGCGCATCGCTGGAGGCGGGGCTGCGCACCCTTACCCAGGAAGTGCTGGCCCAGGTTCGCCAACATCCATTCGCCCTGCTGCCCGTCAGGCTCATCGAGCAAAACACAGCAGCTGGCACAACCTTTCTTCGCTGGCAAAGCGTGCAAGAGCGGCGCATGGGTGTCGGCGTATGGGCTCAGATGGTTCACGCCCCCAAAACACCAATCCACTTGCTGCAGGACCTGTTTGCCCTGGAGCAACACCGAATCACCCTGAACATGCAGATCAGCCTCATCCACTCCATCGGCAAACAGGCCGCCGAGTGTGCAGAAAAGATGGGGCAGGCCGAGGCCGAATATCAGGCTCGACTGCAGCAGGTCATGAACCCACCTCAACACTGAACGGAGATAGACCATGGGTACACCAGTAGTTTGGGAAGGCAACGTCGGTAACGCAGCTGAGCACCGTTCGTTCGCCAACGGCAACAAAGATCCGCGGCACATGCTGCGACTCAATGTGATGTTCGACAACTCGATCCCTGATGGCCAGGGTGGCTACAAGGATCGTGGGGGGTTCTGGTGCAACGTTGAGTGGTGGCATCAGGATGCCGAGCGCTTTGCTGAACTGTTCCAGAAAGGTATGCGGGTCCTGGTCATTGGCCGGGCGATCATGGACACCTGGAAAGACAAGCAAACGGGTGAAGACGTTTCGGCGCTGAAGGTCGAGGCAAGCCGCATCGCGATCCTCCCGCATCGTATCGAACAGATCACCCTGGCATCGAACGGCAATGGTCAGCGTCCGGCCAATCACCAGCAAGGTCAGGGGCGTAGTCAGCCCAGCGGCGGCCACGCTCAAAACGTTCCTCAGCCGAGCCCCGACGACATGCGCCACTACAGCGAAGGCTTTGACGACGACATCCCCCTGTAGCCCCCCCTTAATTTGGCGCGCCACATCGCGAAGCTCCTGGTGACAAGGACGTCACTTCGAGTTTCCCCTCCCTTCGATGGGGCATCTCCACGGCATTCTAGCCACAGCCTGGCAGGCGATTTTTCAGGCGCCTCTCGTGAAGTCACTGGGGGCAAGGACGGATCGTCGCCACCTCATTCCGCTTCGAGGTATCGCCCCATGCACCACGACTACCCGGAATATCCATCCGTCAAAGCGACTGTAGACCCCTCGCGCTACATGGATGCCGTTCGAGCTCTCAATGGCGTCCGCCAGGTCTTTTGCGACGGCGAATCCATCATGCTGCCGGAGGCAGAAGTGGAGGCCATCGAAATGCTTCGCCTCCGGTTCAATGCCACCTTTGAGTATGGGCAGGCCGAGAAGTATGAGTTTGCGACCAAGGCCCGGGATGCAGGGGTGAAAGCTGAGCTCCTTCGACTTGGGCAGGCAGTTTGCGACATCACAGGTCAACACGCTGAGGTGATGGTTCGTGCCGCACTGGAGGACCCCAGCGCTACGCTGCTGGCATGGTCGGCGCTCTACCGCTCAAGCATGATTCCCCACTAGCTGTGGCACACGGGCATTGGCGTGAGAGCTATTTTCAGGCGCGCCACTCGTGAAGTTTCCGGAGACAAGGACGGATCGTCGCTGTCCCTTCCTCTGAACCTGGCGTTCTGATGCTTCACATTACCGGCGACAAGGACCTTCTGTTGCGGCCGCAGCTCGTGAAGCTCCTACGACGAGGACGCGAACTCGTAGCCGAAGGGGCGCTGCAGGCAGCGCTTGCCCAGGTCAGGGGGAATTTGAAATGCCAGCGTTGGCAAATTACCATTTCCTGAAGGCATCTCCGCCCTACGGCTGCTAACTTGTATCGAAGTGAGCCACAGGGTCGTAAAAAACGCCCTTGTCGAGGAATTGCTGGTGGCTAGGTCGTTTGAGGCGTGACTCGCCCGGCGTGAACAGTGGCGCTGATGAGGAACAATCGATACAGAACGAAGATGCCCAGGAGCGAAAAGCGGACAGGCGCCAGTTCAATAACCCCCATCCTGCGGTGGAGGCCGCTGGGGTTGAAGCCGCCGAGAAAGGGCTGCCCATATATGCCTGCCCCTACAAGCACCCCGCCATGCTTGCCTCCTGGCTGAAAGGGTACAAGCGCGCCCAGCAGCTCACTCTCAATTTTTGACCCTTCCTCCGTGGGCCTGAGCCCTACCGAATTCCCTCCCTTCCATTTGACCATTTCGCGTTGTGCCGTCCCCGGTCGGCGGCAAGAGTGCTCCCTGATTTATCTGTGCAGGGGCACCCTATGAAACTCATGATCATCGAGGCACCGGGCAAGCTGAAGAAGCTTGGGCCCATGATGAAGAAGATCCGCCCTGGCGAGCACTGGGTGGTGGTGGCATCTGGTGGCCACATCCGTGATCTCCCCCAGTCGGGTCAGGACGACACGATGATCACAACCGGCGTCTTGAAGACCCTTCGTCCGGTCTACGAGATCCTGCCCAAGAGTGCCCGCAACGTCAGCACCATTCGCAAAGCGCTCAAGGACGCCACGGAGGTGTACATCGCCACCGACCCGGATCGGGAGGGGGAAAGTATTGCCTGGCACATACAGCAGGCGCTGGGGATCCGCGAGTACAAGCGAGTCACGTTCAATGAGATCACCCAAGCCAGAGTACGAGAGGGCCTGGCCAATGCACGGAGAATCGATGGGCAACTCGTTGCCTCACAAGAGTGCCGGCGAGTGCTGGACCGCCTGGTGGGCTACCTGGTCACGCAGGAGCTTCGCAGAGTCCTGGGCCAACCTACCTCCGCTGGTCGAGTTCAATCACCTGCCCTCTACCTGGTGGTGTTGCGCGAGCGAGAAATCAGGAACTTCAAGGTGGTCCACCACTTCGGGGTAGAGCTGACCTTCAAGGACGAAGCCACCGGTATGGACTGGACTGCCGTATGGCAACCGATCCCCGACTTCGCGAGCAAAGAAAACCCCTATATTCAGGATGGCACACTCGCGGCAAGGGTTGCCGCAACGCGCGCAGTCATTGTCGAGTCATGTGAAGACGGCAAGAAGCGGCGCCCGCCACCCCCACCGTTCATTTCATCCACCCTGCAGCAGGCGGCCAGCGTAGCGCTGAAATGGGACCCGGACAAAACCATGCAGGTCGCGCAGCGCCTGTACGAGCAGGGCGTGATCACCTATCACCGGACGGATAACCCCAACTTGGCCGATGAAACCATGCCAGATATCCAGGCAATGGCTCGCAGGCAAGGCCTCGACGTTGTTGACGAGCGCCGGACGTTCAAGGCTGCGGATAGCGCCCAGGAAGGTCACCCCGCAATTGCGCCAACCGCGTGGGAGGATGAAGTCGCAGGCGAGTCTGCTGAAGAGCAAGCGCTGTACAAGCTCATCCGGATCAGGGCGCTGGCCAGCCAGCTCGCAGACGCCATCTACGACGTGCGCATGGCCAAACTGCTGGCCAGGGGGCCGGATCAGAGGCCTCTGCGCTTCGCCGCGACTGGCAGCACTGTCGCCTATCTCGGATGGATGAAGCTTTTGCAGAAGGACGAGACGGATGAAGAGTCGACCGACATCCCCAGGAATCCGGTGCCGGTGCTCGAACCCAAAGAGATCCTCAGCGTGCTTCAGGGTGAGGTGCTCAACCAGAAGACGAAGGCGCCGGCACGCTTCACCAAGGCAAGCCTGATCAAGGAGCTGGAGCGACTGGGGATCGGACGCCCCAGCACGTTTGCATCGATCATCAAGAACATCACCGGCAAAGGCCTGGTCGTTGAGGAGAAGCGCAAATTGGTCCCAGGCCCGCTGGGGGTGAGCACCATCGACCAGTTGGAGGGCCGGTTCAGCTTCGTCGAACTGGCGTTCACCAGCACGCTGGAGAAGGATCTGGACCGAATCGCACGGGGGGATGAGCAGTACGGCTCGGTGGTTGCCAAGTTCTTTCAGCATCTCCAGACAGAGCTCGCAGCCCTCCGCCAGGCGCCCACAGTGGCGATGAAGGCGCGTTCGCCTGAAGCTTCATCAGGCACCCAGGGCGGCCATTCCTGCGGCAAGTGCGGGATGCCACTGGCGCGCCGCCAGAAGCGCGGTGATGGGGGTTACGACTTCTGGGGATGCACCGGGTACAAGGTGAACAACTGCCGTGTGAGCTACCCCTCGGTGAGCGGCAAGCCGGATATGTCCAAGCCCAGGGGCTTGTAGCCAAAATGCTTCGGGGGCGGTAATCCATTTCTCCTGTAGCCGCTCTCCCCCAGCTGCCAATCTGCTCGCTCTTACGGGTGCGGGCAGGCGCACCTTGAATGATGACGTGTTGACTACTCATCCTCCCGGAGGTGCTTGTGGCTCGTTCCAAGAAAGTCATTGATCGGCTGAAGGCCGAGCAGGCGAACAATCCGAAGATACCCCATTATGAGTCCCGGCCAGGTGAGTCAAGCTGGCCGCTACAACCTGACGACATCAAGACCGCCGGGTATTGGAAGCAGGAGCGCAGACGTGTGCCGAAGGACGCAGAACCAGCTGCGTATGTAATCAGTGGCCAGGGAGGATCACTCCACGGCTCAGTGCTCTTAACCCGTTGGGTCGCGGCCTACCACCTCGACCAAACGGTGCCGATGAAGCCCAAGAGCGCGGACGCAAATTGAAACGTCCACGCCTCCTCAACAGCCAGCCAGTGTTGCTCGAAGCTGCCGTGTTCGACGGCTACGACATGGGCATCCTCATGCCCTACATCGAGGGCGCAAACAAGGTCATGTTCGCCCGTAGCGGGTTCTTCATTCGCCGCGGTGATCACCCGCTCTGCCGCTATTGGCGCGTACCCAAGGCCAAGTTCATCGACGAGCTGGACCTGGTGTACAACCAGCTGATCGAGCTTGCCGGTGGCAAGGTCACTGAATCATGGCAGGCATTCCGCCAGAAGATCGAGAGCGCACTGGCCAACCCACGCCGAGACGCTTTCATCTCCGGAATGCTCCTGCGAATTGCTCCGCTAGCCGACGGCGGCGTGCTGCTGTCCGGAGATTATCATCCTGGAGTCGTTGCAGTGGCCCGCCGGATGCGGGGAGTGTTCCTGGGAAAATCCAGCTCGTGGCGAGTCAACGCCACCGCCGAGATCCTGCGCAGCAACCTGGTCCTGGAGCTCGGTCTTGTAGAGGATCAGTTCGAGATCCTGGACGTTGTACAGGAGCTCCTGGGCGATGGCTCTGTTACTCCAGCAGCAGACATCCCGCGCATCAGCCTGGGCGGTACTCCTCAGGAACCCTCGACAGCCGCCAGCGGTGAGGAGAGCTCCAACGACATCTACCTCGCTGCCGTCTCGCCGATCGAACGCACCGAGTTCTCAGATGCCACAATCGCCCAGGCCCTGGTCGGCTATTCCCTGCTCAATCACCAGCCTGCTGGCATCGCTCACCTGCTCCAGCGCACCAGCGCACTGCTGGCTGATGATATGGGCCTCGGCAAGACGCGCCAGGCCATCATCGCGGCGCATATCAGTGCAGCCGGTCGCCCGATCCTGGTGGTGACCCTTTCCTCGTTGCTGATCAACTGGCAGCGCGAAATCCTGGCGGTCTACCCCGACGCGACAGTCGCTGTGCAGAAGCACGACCCGCTGGTCCAATGGATGCTGATCAACTACGAGCGTCTCGGCGACTACGTGCTGCTGGCTGAGCATTACCACGTTCTAGTGGTCGACGAGGCGCACCAGTTGAAGGAGCCGACTGCCGAGCGTACACGCCATGGCTTCGATATCGCAGCCAAGGTGCCTAATCGCTATCTGCTGACAGGCACGCCTGTCCTCAATCGCGAGACGGAGCTGCACACCCTGCTACGTCTATCGGGGCACCCGGTCGGCCAGTTGCCCCTCAGCGATTTCTGCGAACGCTTCGCCGGCAGCCCAGAGTTCCGGCAAAACCTCCGGGCAGAACTGGGCGACTGGATGCTTCGCCGGCGCAAAGACGTTCTGCCCGGGCTCAAGGGTAAGCACCGGCAGTTGCTGCCCGTGGCGATGGGGGTGGAGGAGCGGAAGAAGTACGACTGCATTCGCCTCGAGGACAGGCCCATCTTTGCCAGGCTCGGCGCGCTTCGCCATTACCTGGAACAGGTGAAGGTCAGAGTCGTTATGGACCTGCTGGGCGAGCTGGACCCCGAAGACAAGGTCATCCTGTTCTGCGAGTTCAAACCCACCGTCGCCCGCCTCAAGGAGCTGTGCGATGCAGCCGGTATCGGGAACGTCACCCTGGTCGGCAGTGACTCACTCACCAAGCGCCAGAAGGCGATCGACAAGTTCCAGGGCGACCCCGACTGCAGGGCTTTCATCTGCACCACCCAAGCCGCCGGTACAGGCAACAACCTCACGGCCGCCAACTATGTATTCTTCCTGGGCCTGCCCTGGACACCCGGACAACAGGATCAGGCCGAGGACCGGGCGTACCGGAATGGTCAGCTCAGGACGGTGATCGTGAAGATCCCCCTCGTGGAGAACAGCATCGATCAGCAACTCTGGCAGATGCTCTTAGCGAAGCGCCAAGTCAGCTTGGAGCTCATTGAGCCGGAAGAGCAGCAGGACGCCTTGGCCAAGGCTATGCTCGCCGCGACCATCAGCCAGTAGATCCGCGTGGGAGGTCGACCAGCAAGCGTGCGATCTCCCAGGCCCATCCAAACTCAACGTAGATTGGTGAACCATATTTGTCGCCGGTCTTCCGACAGACCCAGCATTCGCCATCAAAACGCACTCCCCTGATGATCTCGGTAACGTCATAAACATCATCAGGTACGAGCACCCCTTCCCCGCCCAGAATGCCTTGGGCGATCGAATGGTTACCGCCGTTGACCCAAGCTATGTTCAACGGCTGCATTAGGGTCACGCTATGGTTTGGATCCTGCACGAACGCGCCGAGTTCTCGCCCCTCGCCGATCATGCCGAGGCTGTTGAGTATGCTGCTTTCCGACCACAAAGTTGGGATTACCATGTCACTGGCCAACCGGATGCTTGAGCTCTGATCAACTGGCCGGCGGCAATTCTTCAGCAGAAATGCGGCCCAAGTGCCGTTATCGGCGTAACCATCCCACAGCCCACCAAGTGAGCTCATCCAGTGCAGCGACTGAGGGCCCGCATGCCGAGGTCGAAGCAGTGCGTCTCGTAAGTGAACGGCCTGAACGGGCCTGAGCACAATTTTTATGAGGTCTTCCAGGCCGCGCCGATTGTGCTCAGCGCTGAGGCTGTTCGCCCAGTCCATCAGGTGTTCGAAAGCGGCAATTCGACTGTCGAGCATTATCACCTCCGTTGATCATTTCCATTTCTAGGTCAGGCCAACCTCGGCACCCTAAGCGGCAACCTGCTTGCGTTCCATCAAGCGCGCCGGAAATTCTAACTCTGTGTGATATTGATTTCCTGCTGCATGAGAATTTGCTGGCTGTCACCGTGCCCTCAATGACTACAGGGGGCCTCATGATCAGGCAGTTGACCACTCTCTCGCTCGTCGCACTCGTTGCGGGTTGTGCGATTCAGAAGGCTGAGCAGCCGCCGAAGCCGGCGTTCGATAGCAGCCGCAATCCCGAATGGCTGTCTCCGGACATCTACCCGAACGGGGCGACCCCGGAAAAAGAGCCGGTTGTTCGGTATGGCCGCTACACCTTGGTAAGTACCCAACCCGACGCGAGCCAGCGGGACCTGATGGCACAGATCATCGACGTGACCATCCCGTCCAGCATGAACCCAAGCGTTAGGGATGCCATGCTCTACGTGGTCGACCGGTCAGGGTACGCCCTCTGCCCGCCCAGTTCGCAGCACGTCAACATCCTGTACACCCGACCTCTGCCGGCAGCCCAGTACAAACTTGGCCCGATGACGCTGCGCAATACCCTCCAGGTCCTCGCCGGCCCAGCCTGGCAGGTGAAGATCGATGAAGTGAACCGTCAGGTGTGCTTCGTGCTTCGCCCCGGTTACCAATTGCCAACCCCGTCGACGCCGGCAGGCGAGCTCTACGCCGACAAAGCGCGGGCTCTTGGAACCAGCTCCGCCACACCGGCCTCGACGTCAGGCGTAGTCGTCGCCGCAGTGCCTACTCCCGCTTCCATCTCCACGAATACGCCCGCTGTCGCAGCCCCAGCGCCAGTGGCTCCCGCGCTCCCCCCAGTGGCACCCGCCAAGGATGGCTCTATCCCGGCTGCGATGGTCACCACCGCGGCTAAACCTTCGACACCTGCGTCCCCAGCACCGAAAGCGCCCGACCAACTTGCAGCATCCAAGCCAGCGGCTGCCGTGACCACTACAGCAGTGGCGGCCCCAGCCATCGAGGTCAAGCCCGCTCCACCACCCCGGCCGCTGCCCCAGGTATGGACGGCCGAAGTTGGATCAACCCTGCGCGATAGCGTTGAGGAATGGGCCAAAAAAGCCCGGTGGCGCGTGATCTGGGCCCAGGAAGACCTCAACTATCCGATCGAGGCACCGCTGCACTTCGAGGGCTCGTTCCAGGAAGCCGTCAAGCAGCTGTTCCCGCTCTACGACAATGCCCAGCGATCCTTCGTAGTCGATGGTAGCGAAGGCTCCCAGAGCGTCTTGTACGTCGCTGAGAGGAAGAAGAAATGACCAAGTTTCCCTGGGTCCACTGGGCACTGACTCCAATTGCTCTGGCCCTGCTGAGCAGTTGTGCCGTGCAACGGGTCAATGAGTCGTTCGACCGAGCAGAGTTCCAGGGCCGCACGGCTAGCCAGTACAACAAGTTCCTGCAGAACCAGCAGCCACAGCAGAACCGCGACACGGTCGTTTTCAGCAATAAGCCGTGGGTCTCTACGGAGCCACTGGTGACCAGGCGCGGGCTTCCATTCAGCCTGGACCGGAATATTTCCTATCGGCCTGCTGGATCAGTCTCAATCACTGACGTGGCTCAGCTGATCACCAAGGAAACCGGTCTGCAGGTCATCGTAGCGCCTGACGCATTGAATCCCGCGATCCTCTCCTCGAAGCCTGCCGGCGCAGCTACACGGGGCACTGCTCAGGCTTTAACAGATCCAGACAGCCTGGCTGGTCTCATGCCAACCGGCATCGCCGGCGCTGTACCGGGCAGTGCCAGTTCGTTCGACCTCAGCTTGAGCGGTAACGTTGGAGGGCAAATTTCCGGGCTGAACTATAACGGCAACGTTTCGGGGTTGCTGAACCAGACCACCGCTCGCCTGGGGCTATCTTGGCACTTCGACCCTGAACTGCAGGGCGTACGCATCACGTACTTCGACACCCGAACCTTCGACGTATGGACGTTCGGTGATGAGCTGGAGATCGAAAGTACCGTCAAATCTGGCCTGCTGACCTCCACGGGCAATGGCGACTCTGGATCCTCAACCTCTTCGGGGGGGGCCACGGGCGAGTCCGGCAGCAACCAGAGCACCAAGTCCACCTACAAGACCTCGCTAATGAGCGACATCGAGAGCAACGTCAAAGCCATGCTCAGCATGCAACCCCCAGGGCGGCTATATCTCTCCCGCTCCACCGGCACTCTCACCGTTAGCGATCGGCCGGAGGTGCTGAATCGCATCTCGGCCTACCTGAAAGAGACCAACCGCAGCATCACTCGACAAGTGCTTTTCAACGTCAAGGTCTACGAGGTGAACTTCAGCGACAGCGACCAGACGGCGGTCAACTGGAGCGCCGTCTATAAGTCCATCTCCGGAAAATGGGGCTTCGGCCTGAGCAACACCGTCGCCGGAATCAGCTCAGAGGCGATCTCGGCCAGCGGCAGCATTCTCGATACGTCCAGCTCTCCGTGGGCCGGCTCCAAGGCCGTCGTCCAAGCCCTGTCAGAGCAAGGGCGCGTCTCCGAGGTGCGTTCGCCATCGGTGACCACGCTGAACCTGCAGCCGGCCCCGATCCAAATAGGTAACGTCAAGGGCTACGTTTCCTCCAGTTCAACTTCGACCACAGCATCTGTTGGGTCCACCACCTCTCTGACTCCTGCGTCCATTACGAGCGGCTTCAACATGATGCTGCTGCCAAAGCTTCTGGACAAAGAAAACCTGCTGCTGTGGATAACCCTCAACATCAGCAGCAAGCCTATTTTTGCCGACTTTGAGAGCAACGACTCGAAAGTACAGATCCCAGACTACGACACCAAAAACGTTGCGCCGAAAGTTCGCCTTCGCAGCGGTGAAACGCTGATTCTCACTGGCTTCGACGAAAACAGCGACGACGCTGGCAAGTCCGGCGTGGGAAGCCCCAGTTTCTTCGCCTTAGGTGGGGGTCGAACCCGCTCGACGTCCCACAGCGCCCTGGTGGTGCTGGTGACGCCAATTGTCCTCCCGGACAACTTGTAAGTGGCGGCGCTCATGAACAGCGACACTCCCAAACCGTCGAGCCGGGTGCAGACCATTCAGCACAGAGGGCGCGTCTTCGTCACTGGCATGCTTTGGACGCCCTTGGGCAATATGACCAGTTACATGAAGGAAGCCCGCCAGTATGGCCATGAGCACGGCCTGGACATCGTGGCTATCCGAAGAACGTCGCTGATGATCCAGGCGGGCTTTGTCTCTCGCTCCTCTGACGTTCACAAAGGCATGTACTCGTTGGCTGCGACGATGGCTGGCCAGCTCGGGGATTCGTGGATTGCTGCCTGGGCCGTCGACGCCGATCAAGACCGATATGCCATCGTCGCGGTCCATGAGGGCAGGATCATCCCGGGCTGCGACCTGATTGCCACGGCATCAGAGGTCCGTAAGCGGGTGTTGCAGCAACGCAGCCGCGGGATCCAGTTCGAGCGAGAGTTCTTGCCGACCGAGTTTGCCATGGGTGGCGAGCTCATCGACGTCGACGAGCTACTCCAACCATCTCGGCTCAAGCGTGAGTATCGGCTACGTCCCCTCGTGTTTGGGATGTCCAAGCCTGAACTGGCCCAGCTGTTCCTGGTGGTCCTCCTGATCGGTGGCGGCCTGCTGGCCTGGTCACAATGGAAATCCCACCAGGCAGAGATTGCGCGCCAGGCTGCCATCGAAGCGGAGAAGAAACGCCTCGAGGAGTTGGCCGAGCTACAGCGGCAAACAGGTACAGAGCAACCTCTCCAGGCGCTGGAACATCCCTGGGCGAAACAACCCTCGGTCACTGACTTCGTAGCGGCATGCAGCCATGTGATGTACCAGTTGCCACTGAATATTCAGGGCTGGCCCATCAACAAGGCCGAGTGCAACGGTTCTCAAATCGTGGCGACCTACGACCGTGCTGGTAACAGCACTGCTCACGATTTCACGACGGCCGTCAGAGAGCTTTTCTCCATATACCCGGAATTCACCGACCAGGCAAAGTCCGGGGTCCTGAGGTTCGACATTGCCATTGACGCTGCGGGTGACGACGCATTGGTCGAGGCCAAGGACGCTCTCGAGAGTTTGACCAGCTGGTTCCACAGTTTCTCTCAGGAGCCACAGTTGCAATCCATGCCGGTGGTTATTCCCCAGGAGCCAGCTCTGCCGGGCCAGCCGGCACCACCGCCGCCCCCACCACCTCAGTGGAAGCAATACCAGCTTTCCTACACCACCGGCGTTCTGCCTTACGACTCCTTCAATGGCGCGCCAACCCAGGGACTGCGCCTTCAGGAGATCAAGACCGAATACAAGGCTGACCACCTGATCTGGTCGGTCACAGGAGTCCTGTATGCGAAATAACCTCAGCCTTTTGTTCCTGGCCTGCTGGCTGCCGATCACCAATGCCCTTGCTGCCGTCCCCGACCTCTCGGGCATCAACGTCGGCGAGCTCGGCAAGGTGCAGAGCGAAACCATCCTGTTTAAGGCAAAGGCCGAGCGCAGCAAGGCCGAACTCGAAGCAAACGGCACACTTCCTAGCGCCCCTCAGCCAGTAGCGCAGTTCCCTGCTCCTAGGTTCACTCCCACCGTGACCCCAACCTCTCCTGCACCGCGCCAGTCGCCCTTGCCAGTAGTGAAAGAAATCAGCGGCTCAGGACAGAAACTGCGGGCAAGCCTGATCTACGGCGACGGCAGCGAGGTCGATGCCAAGCCGGGAAGCGAGGTACCCAACGGTTTCCGAGTCCAGCAGATCACGCTCGATGGGGTGGTACTAAGCAAGGAGGGGAAGCGGTTCCCCTTAGGGTTTGGAAACCGGGTGGTATCTCAACCACAACAGAGCCTGCCTGGCCTCATCCCCGGCCAACCCTGAGGAGCATTGAACATGACCGAGCTATCCGCAGAGCCCGTCGACCTTGAGCCTGTCGACTTGGCATTGTCACCGTTACCAGTGGCGGTGCTGACCGCACCAGGCGGCCCTCATCCAATCAAAGACGATCTGCGACAGGTCCTTGCGCTGACGGCCGATGGGAAGTTGTACATCTCCCCCCAGCATGTCCGCGACCCCTATGTCATGTCCTTCATGGACCAGTTGGACCACAAGGGGATCAACTTCGAGGTCATCTCCGCATCGATGACGGAGATCAAAGCGCTATATCAGGCCTCGGTGTCGACGGGCATGAAGGCTCTTGTCGAGACTCAGCGTCAAGCCCAGGTGGTGGAGCTGATGGGAGACGCCCATCACCGCGGCGCCAGTGATGTTCACATCGTCGTTTCGCATGATGTCACTCAGATCAAATATCGGCTGTACGGGATCCTTCAAGAGGTACGTCAGGAAAAGAGCGACGTAGGGCGGGAGTTCTGCGCTGCTCTGTACAACAGCATGTGCGATGTCTCCGGCGATTACTACCAGCCCCATATCGCTCAGGATGCCCGCGTTAGCCGCAAATTCGTCGACCAGCTCGGGCTGTATGGAGCACGGGTTGCAACTCGACCGCTGGTGGATGGCCCGTTGATGGTGATGCGTCTGCTGTACGACGACACGTCCAAGCAGAGCTTCGAGGAGCTCGGCTTTCTGCCTGAGCAGACAGAGCATTTCAGAAGGCTGCGAGGTCTTCCGTTTGGGCTGAACCTGATCACTGGGCCAACAGGCTCCGGCAAATCCAAGACCCTGCAGGTCAATCTCAACGCGCTGCACGACGAGACCCGTGGCTCCCGACACATTCTTACGCTCGAGAATCCTCCTGAGTATCCGCTTAAGGCTAACCAATCACCGATCTACGCCGGCGAGACTTGGGGTGACGGGATTACCAATGCTGTACGTCTGGACCCCGATGTCCTCATGTACGGTGAGTTACGCGATCTGGAGTCGGCCAAGGCAGCGTATACCGGCGCCATGACAGGCCACCTGGGCTGGACGACACTGCACACCAACAACGTGATCGCCACCATCCAGCGCCTGATTGATATGGGCGTGGCTCATTACCTGGTCACCGACCCACTATTGACCACTGGGATCGCGAACCAGTCCCTGGTGCCAGTTCTCTGTCCCGCCTGCCGCATCCCGCTCCGAGACCATACACACGGCATCAGCAGCGATCTCTTCGTCCGTTTGAAGCAACTGAAGATTGTCGACCAAGTCAACCTGATCGGTGAAGGCTGCAGCAAGTGCAGGCACCTCGGGGTCGTCGATCGCACCGTTATCGCCGAAACCTTACTGACCAACGTCAAGCTCATGGATACGTTCACCAGGCGCGGGGCAAGCGCTGCGCGCAGGTACTGGGTCAACGAGATGGGCGGCATCACCAAGATCGCCCACGGGATCATGAAAGTCACCAGCGGCATAGTGGACCCACGCGATGCCGAGCTCTTTGCGGGGCCGCTCGATTTCGACCGGCAATTGATGGAGCAATCCGATGCTTGAGTTGCTTCAGGACTTCTGGACAGGCGTACGGGAGGCCGCCCAGGGATGGGTAGTCACCTTCTACGCTAAGCAGTTTGGGAAGAACGAACGAATCCAGTTTTACGAAAGCCTGATGGGCGTGCTCGAGGACGGGATTGCGATCGAGGAAGCGCTGGAGACCGTTGCGAAAGCGTTTAGCAGCGATGGAACGACGATGCACCCTGTGTCGGTCATTTGTGGTCAAGTGGCTATGCTCGTGCGCGGTGGTAAATCTCTGGCGGATGCCTGCAGGAGCCACCTGCCACATGACGAGGCTTCCCTGGTCGAGACCGGGGAGAAAACCGGCAATCTGGTCGGAGCGTTCAGGGATTGCGTCCGGCTTATCGAGGCTCGCCAACGCATAGCTCGCTTGGTCATATCAGTCGTAGCGCTTCCTTCAATCACTTGGAGCCTCATGGGCGCACTGCTCTATGTCATCGCCACATGGATGGTGCCGTCGATGGCCCAACGCCAAGATCCTGAGCTGTGGACAGGCATCCCAGGTCTTCTGTATGCCCTATCCAAGCTGGTCACGCACTATGGTCTGCTGATAGTGGCGGTGGTGTTTACTCTGATCGTCGTGTCGTTCGTGACGCTTCCATTTTTCTGCGGTTTACAGGTTCGACCGAACAGCCCGGCATGGAAAACACAGCTCAGCCTGCTATTGCAAATCACCAGGCTGCGACTCGAGAGCATTCCACCATGGTCGATCTACAAGGTACTGCATGGCTCGATCTTCCTGCTCAACATGTCAGTGATGCTTCGCGCTGGCGTAGGCCAGTTGAGCGCACTCAACATCCTCAGCCGCAGCGCATCTCCATGGCTGCGAGAAAGGATCGACGCCATTAACTATGGAGTGAGCTCGGGTAAAGATTTCGGAACTGCGCTCAAATTGGCAGGGCACCAGTTCCCAGACCAGATGGCCATTCACTTCCTGCAGGTCCTGGCCACCCGACAGAGCTTTGCCATATCCATGGAGCGGTTTGCCAATCGTTGGCTCGAGCAAATGCTCAAGCGCGTGGAAACAATCTCGAAGTCCCTGACAGCCATATCCGCAGTAATCATGGGCTTGCTCATGATTTTCGTGATGGTCGGTATCTTCCAGCTCGCCATCGGCCTGATGGACTCAATCCAACACTAAGCACATAGCCCAGAGGCAATCAATGAAACTCTCTACCCCCAAAAAACAACGTGGCTTCCTGTCAATCGACGGAGCACTGTGGATCATGCTCATCACCATTGCTTTGGGCTTCATCGCCTGGATCGGCTACAAGATGCTCGGCAGTTCTGATGCCGCTGTAGAGCAAAGCAATATCACCACCATCATCACCAACGCGAAGAAGCTCAAAGGGTCGTCTGGATACGGGACCTCCGGGACCAACCTGGTCCCTTCGCTGATCGCCATTGACGGAACCGGCTCCATGGGCGTTTCAGGTACCAACCTGACGAATCAGTGGAATGGCGCCGTCACACTTGTGAGCAATGGCATGACCTTCACTCTTTCCGAGAGCAACGTGCCCAAGGCGGCCTGCATCATGCTGACCACAAAGATCGCCAAGGACAAGCAGACCACCACTGCCATCAACGGTGGTTCGTCAACCAGCGGCGAGGTGCTTCCCGCGACTGCAGCAACAAGCTGCTCCAACGATATGAACTCGATCTCCTGGACCACCTACTGAAGGCTGCCGGCGTGAGCTTGATCGCAGATGCTGATTTCGTGGACCTCTACCTTGGCCACGACTTTTCCGATGTGAAGGGGCTCGCCGGCCAGCCCCGCCGAGCCCCCGTTCCTGCGGAATGGTTGACCGAGATCCAGGAGCTTCGGGCACAGTGTCTGCGTCAGTACGAGACGACACGTGAGCCTGAGTTTTCCCTTGTGCTCGAAGAGCGAGTGCTCCTGCGGGTGACGTACAACCTGGATGTCTTCACCAAGGCATTTTTTGTACTGAACCGCTCAAGAGCAACCATCATCCCCCTCGAAGATCTTGGGCTGCCGGATCATATCTACGAGTGCCTGCTCGCAGAGGAAACCAGAGGCCTTGTGTATTTCGCCGGAGAGATGGGGACTGGGAAGACTAGCAGTGCAGCCTCGGCGGTCAAGGCTCGGCTGATGTCCCTCGGAGGCCTTGGCCTGACGGTCGAGGATCCGCCAGAAACTCTCCTGCAAGGGGAACATGGCCCAGGCCGTTGCATCCAGTTGCCAGTCTCCCGCATCCAGGGAGGTTACTCAGAAACGCTGATCCGTGCCCTTCGCACGCGCGCGGACCTCATTCTAGTCGGAGAAGTGAGGGACACAGCTACGGCAGTTGAGGTCATCAAGGCATCCATCAACGGCCACCTCATTTTTTCTACGGGGCACGCGGGCAGCATAGGGGGGGCCATCAAGCGTCTGTCTGTGCTCGCCGAGCCAGTGATGCCCAATGCCATGGAGGTGCTCTCCCAAGGGTTGACGGCGGTGATTCATCAAACCCTGCTGCGCCCAGAACACGGACAGCCGCGGCTGACACTCCAAACCCTGTTGCTCACACTGGATGACGCACCGTCCATCCGCGAAAAGATCCGCAGCGGGCATCTCCAGATGATCGAGCAAGACATCGTCACACAATCGAACAGGAGTCTCTGGCATGGCCAGTAAACGCGGGCAGGCTGGCTTCTTTACCATCGATGCGCTGTTCGGCCTGATCGTGCTGAGCATAATGCTCTCCCTCGCAGCCTGGTGGATGTTCAGCTTGGGGAATCACCAGGACTACAGGATCGCCGCCGAACAGCAGCGGACCGTGGCAGACGCCTTTGCCAAGTACCTGAAGGACAACTATGCCGTGGTGCTCTCCAACGCCGGCCCGACAACGCCCGTCCAGATTACCGTGGACATGATGCAGAACACCAAATATCTGCCGGGGAGCTTCAGCTCGACCAATAGCTTCGGCCAGACCATCGTTGGTCTGGCCAGGCGCCTGAATGCCAATCAGCTGGAGGCCATTGTGGTGACCACCGGTGGCCAGGCGATCCCTGAGTTGGGCATTCGTACGATCGCGGAGCACCTGGGCGGGCCGGGCGGCTTCATTTCGGCGCTGAAGCCCGGGGTCATCCAGGGAGTCCGTGGAGGCTGGGAGCTCGCCTTGAGCAACTACGGCATCAATCCAGGACAGGGTCATACCGCGAGTGCTCTGTTCCTCATGGATGGAGACCTTGCCAACGACTACCTCTATCGCAACGCTGTTCCAGGTCACCCTGAGTACAACCGGATGAACACGGCGATCGATATGGGTGGCAACGACATTAACAATGCCCGCGCTGTCACCACGACGAACGATATCACCAGTAAGGACGGCTGGTTCAGAAGCCAGAACGACACTGGGTGGGTGAACGAAAAGTGGGGAGGCGGCATCTATCAGTCCGATACTGACTGGGTCAGGGTCTTGAACGACAAGGGCCTGTTGACCGGCGGGAAGATCCGCGGCGGCACGCTCCAGGCGGATGGACGTGTGACAGTTGGGGAATACCTGGACATCGAGAGCACCGCTGTCGAAGGACAGGCCTGCCCGAAGATAGGTATCCAGTCGAAAAACAATCTGGGCGCGCCGCTGACCTGCCAGTGCCTCACATCTTCTTGCCAATCCGGTGTCTGGGTTGGCGGAATGGATCGTAACCTTGAGTACACAGTTAAACCCGCGAGTTCATGGTTCTCAGCAAAACAAACATGTGGGTCCATGGTAGAGAGATGGCACTTAACCGGACTGTCTGAAATGTAAATTCCGTCTGAGCTATGTGGCTGAATTCGGCACGTCTTTTGTGGCAGTAGTGCGTGAGTTGTGCGATCGCGAATGCAGGGGTACTAACTCATTACAACTTCTATGGATACACGGTTGGTGTTAAAGACCTGCCCATAACATCCTCAGTGAGGGAGTGGTGATATGAATAGTTTGGATTTTCTTGTTTTAATCGAAGCGACCATATCCACTCTTAGTTCACAGCATGCTCTTCTTAAGCGATTGGCGACTAAAGAGTTCTCCACAGAGCTTGCAGAGTCCGCCAAAGCGTTGGAAACCTTGCGATTGATTTATAAAGCCCTGACTGACACCGACCAAATTTCTTCGCTAGGGCAGCATTTAAATTACCTGCTAAAAGCGAAAGTACACACAACTATTTCGACGTGACGCATTGCCATCTTGCCAATCCGGTGTCCGGATTGGCAGATGGATCGTCACGTCGAGAACAGTTATGTGACTTCGCTTTTAGCAAATTTAAATGTGCCCTAGCGAAGAAATTTGGATATTACGGCTGTCAGCAGGACTTTATAAAGCAATGCAAGGTCTATTCCAACGCTTTGACGGACTCTGCAAGCTCTGTGGTAGAACATTTAGTCGCCAATCGCTCAACAGAGCATGCTGTAACTAAGTGTGGATACGGTCCGCTTCCTGCATTAAAAGCAAGCAAATCCAAACTATGCATATCACCACTCCCTTACTGAGGATGTTATGGGCAGGTCGTTAACACCATACCGTGTATCCATAGAAGTTGTCAATGAGTAGTACCCCTGCATTCGCGATCGCACAACTCACGCTACTGCCACAAAACACGTAGCCGAATCCACCACATACATCAGATCCGGCATTTAATGTTCCAGAAAACAGGCTGCCCGTTACAGTACCGGTCCCGCTGTACCCTGTATTACCGTTTATGCCAGAGCTGCCATCCGCCAAGCTCGCCACGAACCGTGCTGCTGTCCACACACCGGATTGGCAAACTTAATCGAGTCACGATAGTCGGTTAGCTTCTGATGCAAGTCGCGAATAGTGTTTGTCCACGTGCATAGGCGCTACCAACAGTTGAAACATACCAATACCCATCAGGCCCTACATATACTCGACCATTGAACGAATCGTAGTTATTCAGAGAAGCTGTATAAAATCCGGATTGAAAGCAGGTTCCCTCTGACGCAGAGATCATCCTGATTACTTCACCAGGACCTGCAGAAAATTCCCCAGCAATAACAAATTTCGGCTCACTACCTTTCCACACACCGGATTGGCAATAGGATCTCACTGAGATGCCCAGCCTACCTGGCCAGGGCAATCTGTAGGCATCACCTAATCACCGTAAAAAGGTGTGATTCCCTTCTAAGGGACAATTCTGACTCAACGGGTCCAACATGATTATGTCGCCCTCGTTGACCGGCTCTAAATACTGGTCAGGCGCTGGAATAGGCTCCTTGTCTCGCAACGACACCATCAGATGTCGTAGCAGCGCATCTTGCGCCACGCGCTTTGCCAGCTCCGCAGTCCGCCCTGCCCCTTGTACACCATCAAAGTCGAGCACTCGCACGATGACACCGTTAGGGGTTTCCGAAACTACAGCAGGATACGGAACTAGATGATTGATGATCACCTGCTGACCACGATGCTTATTCCCCTCAAGCTTCTTGACCAACCTAGAGGCTTTTAAGTGGGTGTACCTCTTCAACATTGCGAGGCTCTTGTGCCCGCTGATGGCAGCAATTTCCATGATGTCGAGCGTGCCAAGCTCAAACAGGCGCGAGCAGGCCTCATGTCTGAGGTCGTGGAAATGAAGATCCTTGATATCCAGGCGCTGGAGCATGATGCGCCAGGCCGACTTCAACCCATTGGCGGTATAGCCGAACACCTTGCCCTTCGATCGTGCACCGAGCTGGATTAACGCATCACGAGCCTTGAGGCTCAGGGGCACGTCCCGCTTCGATCCGTTTTTGGTATCCGGGAGGTGCGCAATTCGCCGTTGTAGGCTGATGTGCTCCCACTCAAGCTTCAACAGTTCCCCCTGGCGCATAGCCGTCTCGATTGCCAGGACGACAAGGACATAGAGGTCTGGCGTGGGATGCGTGTGACAATAACGCATGATCTGGCGCTCCTCACGGGCGGTTAAGCGTCGATCACGGCCAGGTGCTGCTTTCGGCTTACGCACGTTCGAGACTGGGTTCGACTCGCATACCCCCCACTCGATCCGGCCGATGTCGAACACGTTCGACAGCAACGACATCTCCAGGCGCACCGTCGATGGTGAAATCGGTGAACCCGTTTTTGGGTTGGTCTGCGACAGACGTTCGTCGCGGAGACTAGCGATATCTGGACTTCGAAACTCACGCATGCTCTTGTCGGCGTACTTGGACTTGAGCAGACTAGAGATACGGTAACTTTCTTGTACAAAGCCTTTCTTCAGTACGGAGACTTTCTGTCGATAAAGGGTCAATCCCTCAGCAAGCGTCATGTCCTGGGTCATTCAAATCTTCCAATTTGGCCTGCAGCAGCCTGGCCAACTGGTCGAATCGGATTTCCAATGCGCGGCAAAGGTTGAAAACGGTATCCAGGGTTGGAGATTTGTGGCCACGCTCAAGCAGACTGATGTACGACCTATCTACACCAGCTTCGAAGCTCAGCTTTTCTTGCGAGATGCCCCGAGCAATGCGCAACTCGGCCAACACCATGCCGAAAGCATGATTGTGCTTTTTCGAAGAGTCTGGTTGTAATTCCAAAAGTCCAACCCGAGATCACGAGATCAAAGGTCAGAATTTTCGGGTTGTTGACTATAATCGTCAGCGGACTATAGTCCACAACGCTTAATCCTCAGGATTTCTTCATGTACATCTACTGGATCGCTATGACCCTGCTAATCGTGGCAGGAGGCATCTTCACCCAGGTGCAGCACACAGATGAGGTCGTTTCTGAGCAGGCAACGATCGATGCTCTCAGCCGGAGCATGCTGATCTACCGCTCTGCCGCAGCAGAGTATGCCCAGACCAATCCTGGATTCACTGGAGCGCCGGCGGACGCATCGCTGAACCTTCCGAGCTGGTACATCAAGCAAAACGGGATCGCCACATACATCGTCGGAGGGGTCTCATACACCTACGTCAGCGGAATGGTTCCTGCCGGCCTGCCTTCCGCACTGAGCGAGCGCACTGAGTCCATGACGGTAGGTATTAAGCGGTCGGGCCAGTTGTTCTCGCCGAAGGGGGGGAGCATGGCCATCGCTGTTCCAGCGCCAGTCCCGGAAGGGGCAGTCGTTGCGGTCTATTGACCGTTGACGCCGTGCGAAAATGCCTACGAGCCTTGCGTCCCGGCCGTTGTACAACCCATAATGACATCAGTTCTGGTTTAACCCCGCTGGCTACTGTCGGTCATCAGTAGCGCCCAGGTGTCGTGGTTCGCCTCAACACCAAACCGTAAGCACGCTATAGCTCCGGGAAGGGCGTGCGGATCTGGTTGAAAGCTCTCCCTGTGTCTCCCTGCTCTCTCTAGTCGCGCAGCCGTCTAACTCGTGATGATCGGGTTCAAAGGCACATAGAGTTTCAAGAGGTTCGGTGCTTCTTTGATCCAAGGGCCACATTGGTAATGTGGCCCCTCCTCTTTTCCTCCCCTTGGGTAGCCTGATGGACTTGTGAAAGGTTCATGAGGCTACCCAATGGGTACTCTCTCCTTTGCCGGTGGCCCGCCGGCGATAAGCCGGGCTCCTTTTGTGCGCGGATGCGTGCCTCATGTTTGCTGGCCAAAGCCACGAGAATGGCCAGGTGATGAGAATCGAGACGATCAATGCCCAGGGATCGACGATTTCGACACAGGTGGCTTCTTCAACTTTTTTTCAAATACGGCTGGATCACCTCCAAGGGCTGATCCAGCCGGCCTTCTCCCTCTCTCTCCCCCCTTTCCGCCCCCTCCGCTTGACACAATCCATCCCCGCTCCGATTATTAAGCGGTGATCTGCTGACGTCGTCAGCAACATGCCCCATGCAGCTCGGATCCGTAATGCTGCAGCACGAAGTCTGTGTGGTCCAACAGCCCAAGGTCGTTTAGCTTCTGGTAGCACGACCGGTCGACCTCCGTCGATAGAAGCTCATTCCGCAAACCCAGCGGGGAATACATTTCCCCGTCAGGGTCAGTGTTTTCTCCGCATTTTTAAACCGCAGGAGAAACACCATGACCGCAATGTCCGCACCCTCGATCGGCTTCCGTTTTGGCTACGCGCTCGGCACTCTCACCCGTGAGTTCCTGCGCGCCATGAAACGTCCAGCCCCAGTCGTCCCAGCCCACGCCCGGCCTGTCGTTCAATTCGCGAGCATAACGCCCACCCGCAACGACTGGGATGAGCTTTGCCGCATTCCAACCCTTTCACGCCGCGGCGTTGATCTGAACCAGTGGTACGAAATCAACACCAAAGCGGTACCACCGACCAAGCGCCGGCCCCGTCAGCGCAAGCCGAGCAAATCCAACGCATCAGAGCTGCGTATGGGCCCGTTGAACGATCTCATAGCTCCAGTTGCGATCTAACTCCCCTCCAACCTCAACCAGTGCCAGGCTCCCTACCTGGCAAGGTGAGGGCCTGGCGATCAAAGGAACGCCATGGTTTCAAAAAAACGTGCGGCAGTGGCAGACGACCTTCGCAAGATCGGAACGACGGCCGTTGCCGCCGCCCTCGTAGGTATCTTCCTCAGCACTAGCCGTCTCCTAACCGCTTTCGCCCTCGTGGTAGGTGTTGTAATCTGGATAACAGGCATCTACCTCACCCCGGAGGAATGACATGAGCCAAACCACATTCGGCATCCTCATGTTCACCGCCCTGCTCGTCATCTGCGTCGGCATGGCAGTTTGGGCCGATTGGCCTAACATCAAACGCCGGTGCCAGAAGATTCTTCGAGCACATTGATCATCTATTTTCCCAACTTAACCCTCCACCAGGAGGTTTTTTTTCTTTCAGGGCTTGACAATGTGTTTCTCCGTTTCCATCCTTGTGACTGTGAGCTGCTGACGTCGTCAGTAACCCAAGCCCGAGCGGTTATGATCTGAAAGACCGCTACACCCACTACGGTGTTGATCTCCCCAAAATCGCCAAGCTTCCGGAAGCGCGATTGATCAATCTCTCGATTGATGGAAGCCCACCCAACTTGCTACATCCCAACCCATGCGGGGAATACTTCCCCCATGGGCAAAGTGTTTCTCCGCTTTCGCTATTGAAACTGGAGAATCACCATGAGCAACCAATCCAACGAAGCCAAATTCTTCGACCTGCACACCACTGGCATCGGCTACCTCAACCGTATCCGTGAAGTCAGTCCCCGCAAGGGCAAGCCCTTCACCTGTGTCACCGTTGCAGCCTTGCACGGCTCGGCTGATAAAGCCGAGTACTCCTACATCGACTGCAATGTTGTCGGTGCCGAGGCAGAATCGCTGATCAAACGCTGCCAGCAGGCCGTTGAAGCCAAAAAGAAGGTGCTCGTCTCCTTCCGAATCGGCGACATCTGGGCTGATGCTTTCACCTACGATAAAGGCGACAAGAAGGGTCAGGCCGGCGCAAGCCTCAAAGGCCGTTTGCTCTTCATCGGCTGGATCAAAGTTGACGGCAAGCTGGTTTACGAAGCGAAGCCAAAATTCACCAACCCGCCCGTTGGCAATGAAGACCACTCTGATGATACGGACCGTCCGGGCGACCAGGACCAACCCGTAGACCAAGGTCAGCCAGGCGCCGAGCAGCTCGGTGAACAGCTTCCCCCAGTCTTCGGCAGTGATCGTTCCCAAGAGGTCAACGAGGCCGCGTAACCCCTATCAAGGCGCTGATTTCAGCGCCTTTACTTTCTGCCCACGATCGTGCCGATCAACTGATCACACCACCTGATTCCAACCCACTAGGGGACGCCGATCTCCTAGGGGAGGCGTATTCCTCACCTCCCTTGGAGCTAAAAAATGCACACTAATACTTATCCTGAAAGACTATCTCTAATCATCAAGATTGGTGTTCTCTACGCGCATGAGCGGGTTCTCGATAAGATTGAACTCGATTTTTCAACAGCAATACCCCCCTATACTGGCTCTGCAGAAACACCGCTCAATCTCTTTGATAGGGACAGTGAGTGGGAGATAGCCTTATGGGAGCTTGCAGGCTCGGATCACCTTCACAACTACCGCCCGAAGCATCAACCGATGCTTGAAGAACTTGGGCTTCTCAGGAAGTACAAGAGCTTAATGAATGAGCTCGAATTGAGCTATGTAGATGATGACTTCATGCCTCATTGAAAATCGCACGGAGAGACTTTTCTTCCGGGCTTCCAATATAACCGTAAGTTCCCCGTCTAGACGGGGACAGATTTAGCTCACTGTCGTTGACAGTGCCTCCCGGAGCCAGGGTTTAAGGCTCCAGCGCATTGCGCCAACCCACCCAAGATCGCCGAGCACTCGGTAGCGCGATCACATCACTCAGTGATGGAGTGCCTTCTACTTTACCTACCCGCGGGGATCTCATCCCTCGCGGACCGAGGCCTCGCTCATTCTGGAGACCTCTGATGTCCATACCATCCGCATCGTCCGAGCCATACCTCACCCTTCCGGTTGTCCTGGACAACGCTGCGTGGATGCGTGCGGTCTATCTCGAAAACCCGGACCGGGTAGCCGAAATGAGCCAACGCCTCGCCACTGTCGTCCAAACTGCGTGGCAAGAGCTCAAGCAGCAGCCTCAGGCGAATGCTCTGTCCTTCGGTGTGTACACGAAGCGCCACACCGGCTGTGACCGTGACTGGGTCACCCTCATGTTGCAAATCGTGGCCCCCGAGGACGAGCCATCCTACATCCAGATCAAGCTGCAGCCCGCTGCAGCCCCTGCCTGACACAGCCATTTTTTACTCACCCAGAGGGGTCACCCTCTGGGGTGGCTTCCTCTCAACCAGGAACACGCCACATGGCACAATCACCCAACCCCTTCCACATCTCTGCTGGTGATCACCCTGTAACTCATCCCTGCTGCAGCCACGCGTTCGAGATCGCATCTGCGCACTTGCCCGAGGAGGACTGGGAGGAGCTGCAGGCATTCGTTGAAACTGCTGATACAGCTCTCCTTCAGTTCGAGTGCTTTGTACTGCCCGACAGTGATGCCATCGGCTTCAAACTTCTCAGTACGCCCTGGACCGACCAACATCTGGGACAGTACTGGGGGTACGACCTATCGACACTTCAAGCGCTGCAAGCCGCCGAGGGCTTCAGCGAGCAGACCATCCGAGTGCTCACTCTTGCCGCTGAGGCTGAAGTGAGGTTCCTGGTCATCGACCCCAACGGTAACGTTCTCGACGGTCTGCCGCTGTTCGACTGCTGAACACCTTCCACCCTCGCGGGGAACGCCCGCAGGGAGTTCCCCATGCTTTACGGGGAGCGCACATGATCTCAATCACCGGCCAGTTGGCCATCCGCACCATCTCCGGCCGACTCGGGCTATTCAACGTCGGCCGCCTCAGTACCTCGATCGGTGAGTTCACCATCAAGGATGCTCTTCTGGATCAATACCAAGAGGGTAAATACCGAGGTGACTTCGCGATCAAGCAGATTCGCCCATCGTATTACTCACACGGCGGTCGACTCGTTGTTGAGATCAGGGCTGAACTCGAGGGCATGACCCTGGAGGATGTCACAGGTCTCAGTCGCGAGGACGAAGAACACCTGCCAACCAACGTCCCTGACCCTCTTGAAGAGGACGGGCCACCACCCACACCGATACCGTCACGTCGGGCTCCAAGTGCGCCGGCGCGACAGCCCCAAACTGATGCCCTCGCCTCGGATGAGCCCTTCGGGATGACCCCACCGGTGTCTCCGATCACGAACGACATCGATGCCGAGCTATTTGGCACGGTGTGGCCATTGAGCGAAACCGTGAGGCTCGACACCACCGTAGACCGACAACGGCTGCGCGCCCAGTGCACGCGGCTGGACCAGCTCGGTTTTACCATGGACTTCAAAACTCAAACCTGGACCAGGGCTTCCCCTTAAAGCGGCCTGTCAGACCACTGCCGCAGTCAACCTGAACCACACACCCTGAGGGGCCTCCTCAGGGGCTCCATTTATCTACCTGGAGCACCATCATGAACGCTATGTTCAGCAACTTGAGCAAACAAATCCTCGCCAACATTGAGGACCAGCTGTCCAACAACGAGGTGTCGACTGACGAGGAGCTCGTCGACTTCTTCATCGAAGAGTTGGACCTCACCCTAGACCAGGCTGAGGCTGCTATACGTCTCCGCGACCAGTACCGGATCCAAATATTCCTAGAGGGTCACGGCCCGCTGCACCAACACAGTGTGGCTTTCGATCCGCTCACCAGGACCTTCAATTAACCACCAGACCATCCCGGGGGGCGTTTCCGCCCTCTGGGACGGACGCCTCCACAATGGAGGCCATCATGCACCCATCCCCCCTGTTCCAGATCGAGGAATGCCCAGACCTGTACGTCGACGCCTGCGTGTGCGACGAGCAGCGCAACCTGGTGTTCATGTCGGCCTGGGGTCGTGACACTGCCCTGCAGGAGTTTCTGGCCAGGCTCACGCTTGGCCGGGAAGATAACGGCCTCGAGCAGTTTCACATTCTCGTCGACGGGCGGAGCATCCCCGTTTTCCCCAACCAGGACCAGCTGGAAAAGCGCACAACACGGCAATTCCGCGGGACTTTGTTCGGCAGCATGTTGCACCTCTGGCTGTTCGATCGACGCGCCTCGGTGCCCGACCAAGCCAATCACTTCGCCTTCGCCCTACTGAAGCGTAATGAAGCCCCACACCATCGGCTCTGGCCGCTGGTGATCGAGACCTGCCCGCTTCCCCTTCTCTCCCACTGGCGCGAGCCTGTGATGGAAGTCCTCACCCAGCACCAGATGCTGATCGCCCTCCCTGGAGCGTTCGGCGATGTCTGCGCCTGGCGACTCGCCATGAAGCTCGAGGTACTTGAGCCTGCTCTCGGAGAGCTGATTCGCCAGGGCGTACTCACCACTGAAGCTCAGGCGCCTGCCTGAGCTCATTCACCAATTCAAAGGATGCCCTATGGCCCTCATGTTTCCGCGCCTGGCGCGCAACTTTGCCCGCAACGGCTACTACCCCACCGATGAAATCACTCTTGAACGCACGCTGCAGGCACTCACTCCCGCCACTTCGGGCAGGATGAGGATCTGCGACCCTTGTGCCGGTGAGGGTGTTGCCCTTGCTGAAGCAGCTCACTTCCTGGGCCGCGACCAGGTCCAAGCGTTCGCGGTCGAGTACGATCGCGAACGCGCGGTTCACGCGCGAGGTCTGCTCGACCGGGTGCTACACAGTGACCTCTTCGACACCTTGATCAGCCGTCAGTCGTTCGGCTTGCTCTGGCTCAACCCACCCTACGGTGACCTGGTCGCGGATCACTCCGGTGCATCACAGTACCAAGGCAGCGGCCGCCGGCGCTTGGAGAAAGCCTTTTATCAACGCTGCCTCCCGCTTCTGCAGTACGGCGGCGTCATGGTGCTCATCGTTCCTCACTACGTGCTGGACGACGAGTTCACAGGATGGCTGAGCAACCACTTCGCCGAACTGCGTGTATACGCTGCTGCAGACCCCACCTTCAAACAGGTGGTGATCTTCGGCATTCGCGTACGCCGGCAAGACCTGGCTCGGGCCACCACCAACCAGGTGAGGTCCCGCCTGCAGGCGATCGGCGCTGGGCAGCAACTGCCCGAGGAGGTCCCTGCCACCTGGCCATGGGAGCCGTACCTCATTCCGTCAGTTGCCAGCGAGCTGGAGCACTTCTATCGCATTACCCTGGAGCCGGAGCAATTCGCCTCCGAGATTCTGCGGCTGCGAGGCCTCTGGCCCGACTTCAACTTGCACTTCGGGCAAGTCGGCCTTCAACCCCGGGCCCCTGTCCGCGAGCTTTCCCGCTGGCACCTCGCACTGGCCCTGGCCGCCGGCGCAATCTCCGGTGTTGTACGTTCGAAGTCGGGGCGCGTCTTGGTCGTGAAGGGTGATACCTACAAGGACAAGGTGCGCAAGACCGAATTCACCGAGGACGAGAAAGGCAACGTCTCAGAAGTCAGGATCCTCACCGACCGGTTCATTCCGATCATCCGCGCTTGGGAAATGACACCTTCCTCGGTGAACCACGGCCAGGTGCTGATCATCAGTTCCTCACCGGCGAGCAACGACGAGGCGCCTGCAACTGTTGAGTCAGTTGCAACGCCGCTGTTCAACCCGGGGCAGATCATGATGACCGCCGCTGTCAGCCATCTGGTCGAAACCGGGCAGCTCAACCCTACTCCCTCGCTGAAACGCCATCTTGCTGGCGACTGGGGTGAGCTATGCGATGACGATCGAGCCTCCAATCAGCTTGCGCTTACCCACGGAGACCGTTTGTTCTCAGGCTACGACATCGACGCCGGCGACGAGTCCAGGCTCTGGATCATCACCGAAGCCGACCGCAGCTCCACCACCCTGCTGCTTCCCAGCGACTACTGACCAGCGCCGCAACGGCGACAACCCCACACCGACCCACAGGGTATGCCTATACCCGTCGGGGTTTGTGCATGCCCTGCTTTCCCTGCAGGAGATGCACATGAACGCACTGACCCAAGTAGCCGCCTCGGCCAACTCACCACTGAACATCAACCTGACCGATTTCATCGACGAGTTCGGCGACGAGCTCCTGGAGTCGCTCAACCGCTCCAACCCTCCGGTTTATACCGGCAGCATTAACGAACAGCGGCAGGCCGTGATGGCAAGTCTCAAGCGCACGCCATTCGTGGCGCAAGCTGAGGTTGTTCAAGCCATCACCGCGCTTCTGCTCGATCGCAACGAGCAAGCTGCGATCATCAACGCCGAGATGGGGACCGGGAAGACGATGATGGCCATCGCAGTCGCTGCCGTGCTCCACGCGGCCGGCTACCGTCGAACCCTCGTCATCTCGCCGCCCCACCTGGTCTACAAGTGGCGGCGCGAGATCCTGGAAACCACACCAGGCGCCCGCGTCTGGGTGCTCAACGGCCCGGACACGCTGGTCAAACTGCTCAAGCTGCGTGACCAGTCGGGGCAAGCCTACGATGGCCGACCGGAGTTTTTCATTCTCGGCCGCGTCAGGATGCGGATGGGTTTCCACTGGCGGCTCGCCTGCTGGAAGCGGCGTACTGCAGGTGGCCAGCTGCTGGCGGCATGTCCAGATTGTGGCCAGGTCCTCGAGGACCTGGAAGGCAACCTGGTCACCGTGGATGAATTCGAGCGCGGTGATCGCCGTCGCAACTGCACTGCCTGCAACGCTGCCCTCTGGACGCTTATGCGCCCAGGTAAAGCCGATGGTGGGGACCGGCGCTCGACAATCCTGAAGTCGATGTGCCGGATACCGACGATCGGCCCGGTCCGGGCGGAACGGCTGCTGAACGACTTCGGCGAGGACTTCCTGGCCTCGATGCTGGTCGACAACGTTTCAGAGTTCATCAACCTGATGGACGCGAAAGGCAACTTCGTCTTCAGCGATCGCCAGGCCAAGCGCATGGAACGGGCGATGGCCAACATCGAGTTCGGATTCGGCGAAGGCGGCTATCAGCCGACAGAGTTCATCAAGCGCTACCTACCCGATGGCTTCTTCGACCTGCTGGTGGTCGACGAGGGGCATGAGTACAAGAACAGCGGTTCGGCCCAGGGCCAGGCCATGGGGGTATTGGCCGCGAAGGCGCGTAAAACCGTGCTTCTCACCGGCACCTTGATGGGTGGTTACGCCGACGACCTGTTCTACCTTCTGTTCCGCATCCTCACCCAGCGCATGATCGAGGACGGCTACCGACCCAACGCACGCGGCAGTATGGCTCCTGCAGCCATGTCGTTCATGCGCGATCACGGCGTGCTCAAGGACATCTACACCGAGCGCGATGGCGATTCGCACAAGACCGCCAAGGGCAAGAAGCTGTCAGTACGCACCGTGAAAGCCCCAGGCTTCGGCCCTAAAGGCATCCACCGGTTCGTGCTGCCATTCACCGTGTTCCTGAAGCTCAAGGATATCGGTGGCAATGTGCTGCCCAGCTACCAGGAGGAGTTCATCGACGTGCCCATGGCGCCGGAGCAGGCCTCGGCCTACCTGCGCTTGGCGGCCACGTTGACAGCTGAACTCCGCCGGGCTCTGGCCCGGAGAGACACCACCCTTCTGGGAGTGGTGCTCAATGTGCTGTTGGCCTGGCCGGATTGCTGCTTCCGATCGGAGATGGTCAAACATCCTCGCACCCGAGACACGCTAGCCTTTGTGCCGGCGCTCTTCGGTGACGATGAACTGATGCCCAAGGAGCAGGCGCTGCTGAACCTGTGCCTCGAGGAGAAAGCAAAAGGCCGCAAGGTACTTGCATATACCGTCTACAGCGGGACGCGCGACACCACGTCCAGGTTGAAGAAGGTCCTCGAGCAGGCCGGTCTGCGCGTTGCGGTACTGCGAGCCACGGTTGAAACGGCTCGGCGCGAGGACTGGATCCTCGACCAGGTCGACCGCGATGTCGACGTGCTGCTTACCAACCCGGAGCTGGTTAAGACCGGGCTGGATCTGCTGGACTTCCCAACCATCGCGTTCCTGCAGACGGGGTACAACGTGTACACCCTACAGCAAGCCGCGCGGCGTTCGTGGAGGATCGGGCAGAAACACCCGGTGCGCGTGGTCTTCTTCGGCTACGCCGGCAGCTCGCAGATCACCTGCCTGCAGCTGATGGCCAAGAAGATCGCAGTGGCGCAGAGCACTTCGGGCGATGTGCCGGAATCCGGGCTCGACTCACTGAACCAGGATGAGGACTCTGTTGAAATGGCTCTTGCTAGACAACTTATAGCTCCATGAAAAAAGGGCCACCAATCGGTGGCCATTTTTCTCCGAATGCTATTACTCTGCTTCGTAACCGAAGCCGCGACAAATCTCCCACACTGCGAGAAACGGAGTTAACATCTGATAACCAAACATGACTTTTTGCTGCCCAGTTTCATAAAGATAGCAAATATATTCGGTATAAACCTCCCTCAAAAGTCCAGTAGTATGAGTCTCCAAATTGTGTGTAAATACCGCATCGACCATACTCGTCTTAAATCCATACCAATCCGGCAGTCAAATTTCGACATGTATTGATCGCGAATCATTCAGAAGGCAGAACTCCAGCTGATCGCGTACGGCTCGAATCAAACGACCGGTATAGTTACTTTCCATCGCCTCAAACCAGTTAAAGCGCTGATCGTCTTTGGTGAGCTGGTTATAAATTGCTTGAATTTCAGTCAGCCTCCCGGGCGCAGATCTTCCCCCAATCTCATCATCCTCAACATACGTTCTCACCGAGGAAAATGGATTCACTGCGGCCACAACAATCATATTAGGATAGGGGAATAGACTCGTGATCTCGCTCCACTTCTGAGAAGCATAAACTATAGAATGGAAGCCTTTAGACTCTAAGACTTGCGCAATAGATTTGCTTATTTGATTCAATGCATCTTTTGCGCACTGCGGAGGCTCGCTGTATTCAGAATCTATCCAACCTTTAATCAACGGAAATGACAGAGTCAAACAGGTCATGGAGTGATCATTGAACACATTATTCTCAAACCATCTATAATAGCTCTCATCAGGGTAAAACACATTAAGGCGATAGCGACCGCCCTCACAAGAAGGAATAAGAGAGACAATATTCTTCTTGTTCAGCAATAGCTCTTGAACATATGCATCCTTTACCGTTCGGGTCTCCATCGGAGCAACCAACACTGTGGTGATGGCCGTCTCGTTAACTCCAGCAAATATCGAGGAGAAATGATTTGCATAGGCTAAGAGTTCAGTAAAGGCCTGCCGTTCGGTTTGCTGCGACTTTTTCAACTCGATGATAGTGATGCCTGTAGAATCCGAGCACCCAAAAAGATCCACGCGAGTCGGATGAGGGCCATTTTTTTCAAGGCGTAGTTCCTTAGCCGTTAAGACCAATTCTTCCAGCTGATCCAGAATTTCATTTATGGCACGCTCAACCTTTCGGCGAAGCAAGAAATGAAGCGGTGGAAATTCTTCACCGTACCACTCTACCGGCTCCCTCCTTCCTGCAATCAAAGAGGAAAAATCTTCCTTATGATTATTGAATATATAATCCCTGAACGCATTCTCACTTATATTCAGCATAGCAACTCTTCCATGTAGTCATAGCGGGGGCTCACGGAAGAGTAGACTGGCTTACTGCGATCGCAAGCTTCACCAGTCAGCACCTCAACCATCCGATTTTTGGCATCTACCCAGCCTTGAAATACTGTACTACGCTCGTAGATTAAAGGGTGATTATCGATTAAGGCCGCTATTAAATATGCGATGGCCTGCCCAGCCTCAACACAGACAAACAAGGTGTGATTGACTTGCCAGCTATTTTCCCCGCACACGCTAGTAAGCTCAAACCCAGCAGACCTTCTCCGGCCGGCCCGGAGTCAGACAGATGACCAATCACAGACTTGGTGTAAGGGTGCGCACCAAAATCTATTGAGGCCTCGTAATACCCCAGACATAATCGGCCCCGTTGCCAGCAGGAAAATCATGTAGCTGGCAGTACATGATTCGGCGGTGGTCACCAGAAGATCATTTTCCTTGCAGTGCCAGCAGGTCCGCAACGGGATCCTTAAACAAGGCTGTAGTCCCCTTGGTCTGTTTCTGGATTGACGTTTATCCAAAACGATTGGTTCAGCAGACCTCGTAGACGGTCACGTGTCGCCTGCTCCGGATAGAGAGTGGCGAGTGTCCCAGCCCTAAAACTCCTTCACAAAGGACTGAGCGTCTCCTCGCGTCTGAAGCAGGTCACATAATTCGGCGACGGATTTGAGAAGACTGGTGCCTCCGCTATTTTGTCAAAGACACACAGCAGCCGAAGCAGAGGCGGAGACAATGAAATACCGGGGAAAGGCCTTTTGGCAGTGGGCGGATCCTAATCTTCATCACCGAACTCACAGTGAGAAATTGGATAACGGGCGTTTGATCGATGTACAGGTGCGCTTGGCGCGGACAGGAGAAACCCAGCTCTTCATAGGGGTTTACGATGAGCTCGGTCAGCCGCTCTCTGAGGAGGGCTTCTACAAGCGCCCCGGCGAGACAATGACCCGCGCGATGAACTGGGGGGTTGCACGTGCTCGCCACCTCGGCCAAGCCGCTTCAACATCGATTGTGAGGCAACATGGCAGCTGAATACCTGTGTGAACCTCGGGGCCCAGACAACTGAACACGTCTAGCAGCAGCATAGGATCGGAAAGACGGAGCAACCGATCGAACTGAACGTAGACGCTGCGAAGCGCTCCAACCGTGGGTAAAGGAGGTGCACTATGCAGCCAAAAACAGAAGGTTCTGAAGAGCAAGGGCCGAGCAAGGTCCCTTTCATCAACGACCCGGAGAGGCCTACATCTCCACCGTTGAACGATGCCGACGCCACGGATGCAGCTGAAGCTGAAGAAGACATCCAGGACGATGGCGAATTAATCTAATCTAATAGGAGGATGAGCCGTGGAAAATTATCACGTGAGCCCGACCGCCGATGGTTGGGAGCTGAAGAAAGCCGGTGCTGAACGTGCTTCCAAGCGCGCTGCTACGAAGGCTGAATTGGTCGGCCACCTTTCCGAGTTCTTCGACGGGAAAACCGCCTCGGTGAAGATCCACAAGGCCGACGGTACAATCGAGGAAGAACGGACGTATCCACGTGCCGCTGACCCGAAGCGCACCAAGGGGTGATCACGGTTACCGCTGCCACTTTGGGCATCGACATTTCAAAGGCTTATGAAGTCGGTGTTTACAAGTGGCTGCTGGCCAGCTTTCTGATTGGAAAGAGGATTCGGTCCAGCACCGCAGTAGAGGCCTATCGCACCCTGGTCGACAGACATGGTTTGGATTCACCGAGCGAGCTGGCCGGATGCTCGCACCAGGTCCTTGTAAAGTTGCTGGGCCAGGCTGGCTATGCACGTTACGACGAATCAACAGCCCGCCGGCTCCACGCTTTAGGGCTACGCCTTGAGGCAGAGCTCCACGCCAAACTTGCAACTGTCGTCACAGCATCCGACACCGGTCAATTTGAAACTTGGCTTCTAAGCCTGGACGGGATTGGGCCGAAAACCCTCGAAATTTTTCTCCGAGAGTTCCGCCCCTACCTTGAGCGTACCCATAGCGCCGAGTAGGGAATTTTGTCATGCCGCTTCGTTCAGAATATCTCTGGACGTGGGGGCTCGCATCCACACACCGAAGACGACCTTCTTCGCAACCATCATCCTTTGGTGGTCTGTTCAAAAATATGACGGCGCGAGCAGACGCGATGGCTATACGCTACCGTCGATTACCACCTAGGATCATGAAAAACTCTCTTTTTTGCAGGCGAGAGGCCTTATGGAATTCGAGACAAAAGGACTGTCTTTGACCGGAATGAAGGTACTTGTTCTGGAAGACGATCAGACGTTGAGGACATTGATGTCCGATATCATTCGGGAGTTGGGAGGTGACTGCACCACATTCGATAACGCCGATGACGCGCTCATCGAGTTATTGGAGCAGCACGGTAGCTTCTCTCTGGCCATCGCCGACCATGGGCTACCTGGTAGCATCAAAGGTATGGAGTTCCTTTCCATGATCCAACAGAAGTGGCCCGATTTGCCCTGTATATTCACGTCCGGCTTCAACCTAGACACAGGTGGGCTCGATCCTCGGACCATCTTCCTTTTCAAACCTTGGGCTCTTGAACAACTCATTGACGCCATCGGACAAGCCCTGAGCCGGTAACCCCCTGCTCTGGGTACATCCGCTTGCTGAACTGTTCGAGAACGGGCTTTACCAGTTGGTCAAAAGACTCTGAAGGCCACGGTTTGGGCAGAAAAGACACTCCCATCGGCAGTGGTCTTCCCATCTCTTCATAGAACCCGCTCATTACTATGACCCCAGCGGCCGGCAGTCTTGCCCTAGCTGTGGTTGCAAGAGCAAGCCCATCGACAGGCCCTGGGGTTCTAACGTCCGTCAGGACCAACGCCCAGTCATGAGCACCTAGAGCGGCGAGTCCTTCAGCCGCGGTTGCAAAGCTGGTCACCACAGCTCCGAGATCCTCCAGCATAAAGGTGAGGATTTCTCTTAACGCAGGTTCGTCTTCTACAAGCATCACGGGGGGAAGCGGTGGAGGGGAAATCGTGTGTTTCATCATCTGACTCGCGTAACGCGCACCAGGTCGAAGCTGACATCCTGTCGCCGTCTTCAAGGCGGCTTGGTGCGCGATGTCATTACGACATCGCTTGTACCAGAAAAATTCCTTCTGACTCACTTAATCAATCAAACGCCCCAGGCTAGCGTTGCTGATCGATATTTTCGCGCTGCTCATCCTCAGGAGCGCTTGGCTCCTGCAAGTCCGCTTGACCGCAATTTTCAGCCATCGCGCGGTATTCCCTGCGCAGCGCTCGAAGCTCTTTGCTGTCCATATCTTCCAAATCCAAGACAGAACGTTGAGCCGACTTGGTGGCGCGAATCAGCTCGTCCAGCTTCACGTGGATGATGTCGTTATCCCTGTTCTGCGTGTTCTGAATCAGAAACACCATCAAGAAAGTGACGATCGTCGTAGAGGTGTTGATGATGAGCTGCCAGGTGTCGTTGTAGTGGAACCAGGGCCCTGAGATAGCCCATAACCCAATGAGCACCACGGCGATCAAAAATGTACTTGGCTTCCCCGACCGGTTGGCGAGCCATTGGCAGAACTGCGCGAATTTCATGACTTTCTCCTAGGTGTACTAGAACGTAGGACCGTCGTGAGAGCCTGAAATCTTTTTTTACATTTGGTCGGCTAGACAAGTGACATCTGGAGACAGGCTGAACGAGCCGCTTCGGTACCCACTCGAACGCTCACCATCTGAGTTTCAAGGCGTTTGGGTAATGACCTTCATCGTTTGGTTCGCCATGCTGGGCGCAGTGCTCTTGGTCCTAGCCCTGTCATCGTCCTATCTTCGCTGGGCACCGGTTACCACCTCGGTGGTTTGTCTTGGCCTTGGCATCGCGCTCGGCTCACCTGCTCTAGGGTTGCTACAGTTGGAACTCTCAAAGTCGAGTGGTTGGCTCGAACACCTCACGAACCAGGAGAAAGGGTGCAGCACCAAAAAGCACATATGTTGCGCCCGCGTCCTTGTATGTGATTAGGGAGATAACACCTCCAAAGGCACTGAGGTTGACATTCAATTACGTTTAGTGGTGCGCGTGGTATTTTGAGACAGGAGCTCTTCCAGCAGGACGGCGACTTCCAGTAGCGAATAAGCATGAACTTGCGTCTGGCCGAACTGCATAGTCAGTTTTCTCGCAGGGGCTTCTGCAAACCACGCGGCAATTGCCAACCAGG
The DNA here is from genome assembly GCF_059379395.1 of Pseudomonas sp. Con_6. Classification (NCBI taxonomy): domain Bacteria; kingdom Pseudomonadati; phylum Pseudomonadota; class Gammaproteobacteria; order Pseudomonadales; family Pseudomonadaceae; genus Pseudomonas; species Pseudomonas sp. Con_6. Next base: position 5,457,031 of record NZ_CM182011.1, read on the forward strand.
CGGTTGGCTGCATGGCCTGCGAGACAGTAAGAAAATACTGAGCATAAGTGTGCTGTGACGAGGGCTCACTTAGGAGCATAGAGACGCCTGGGTCATTGACGGATGTATACTTTACCAATGCATAGCAAGGGCAGAGACTATCGCCATGTTCGCCATAAAAAACGAATAGTATTCCAGTAATGAGGTCCATACGCTAACTCCAACTCACTTCGATAATTATGACAATGTCAGAGGCTAGAGAGCAATTCTTTGAGATCCTTAAAAGGCACCCGAGGATAAAGAAAGCCACCCTGAACATATTTGAAGCCATACACTTTCAAAAAATCAATCTATTGGTGTGATTCTATGTTTTTGGCTGTGAGCAGGCAATTCGTCCCCCAAGGAAGACCTCACGGACCATTGACCACTTATCGCCAATCCAACGCATTCGAGGAAACAGGAACCTTGAATGGATTTAGGACGATGGTACTTAGTGTCGCTATCACTAGGAAATTAGTAAAGCCATTCACCTCGGTACTACCGTCAGGCGCTACACCACGCAAAGCCATGGTGCTCTGCAGAATTTCAGCGCAAACGTATTGTGGAGTGTTACCGTTCAGGATCGGGAGCTGACCCCATCTGCGGCAATCACTGAGCCAACCGGGCATCAGTGGCGTTCGCCTCCGATTTTTACGAACTGTTCAACCCACTGCAGGACGTGTTCCGCTGGCATAGGCTTGGCAATAACATACCCTTGAGCGATATCGCAGCCTAGGCGCATCAGCAGATCTGCCTGTTCAACGGTTTCGACCCCTTCAGCTATGACCTGTCGATTAAATGACTTCGCCAGGCCAATTATGGCGATGGTCAGCAACAAGCTCTTCTTGTCATTCAGTATGCCCCGTATAAATGACTGATCAATTTTTATGGACTGGGTATCCAGCTTCTCGAGATAGCTAAGTGATGAATAGCCTGTGCCGAAATCGTCCAACGAGAAGGTCACGCCCAAGCTTTGGCAATCGTTAATATTTTTGATGGCACCTGGCATATCGCCTAGCAAGACAGACTCAACAATCTCAATATCCAACTGTTCCGGTCGCACCTCGGGGTATTGGGCAAGCAAGCACTTTAACTTCTCAGCAAAACCTTTTTGCTGGAAATGCAAAGCACCAATATTGACTGAAATCGACCATACTTGTCCTGATTCGCGCCACTGTGTAATTTGCTTCAGGGCTTCTTCCATAACCCAATTACCGATATCCACGATCAGATTAGTACTTTCGATGAACGGGATAAAATTCTGAGGTGAGATAATCCCGTCTTGTGGATGTAACCATCGTAGCAACGCCTCGAAACCAACAGGTTTTCCGGTATTAAAGTCAATTTTTGGTTGATAGTACAATCGGAATTCGTTATTACGTAGTGCCTTGCTGACTTCGACCACCGTTTCGAATGCAGTACGGTGCTCATTATCCAATAACAAATTGAATACATGGAAGCAATTTCTCCCTCTCAATTTAGCCCTGTACATTGCCTGATCGGCATGCAAAAGGAGCGAGTCGATACCGACATTATCTTTGGGGTAGAGGGTAACCCCAATACTGGCGGAAATCTCCAGTTCGACACCATCAATAGTATATACATAGGAAATATCATGCAGAATTTTGCGCATCACCACTTCTAAATCACTGGTGTCCGACAGGTATAAAAGGAGTACAAACTCGTCGCCTCCCAAGCGCGCCACTGTATCATCGCCAAAAATAGTTTTCTTTAACCGCTCACTCACCTCTACCAGTAAGCGATCACCTGTAGCGTGACCATAACGGTCGTTGATAATTTTGAAGCCATCGAGATCAAGCACGCACACCGCGATGGAAATACCGCGGTTACTCGCCGTCTGAATGGCTTGTTTGAAACGTTTATTCAGCAAGGATCTATTGGGAAGACCCGTCAATACGTCATGATCCGCACGCCACTGTAGCGTATCCATCAACTTACGCTTTTCGGTCACGTCAAAACGAATAGACACGTATTTTTTAACTTTTGCAACACTGTCAAACGTGGGGACGATTGTACTGTCCACCCAATAGAGACTGCCATCCTTGCGAATATTACAGATTTCCCCTTTCCAGACGTTGCCGCGTGAAATGGTATTCCATAACTCGGTAAAAAACTCCGGCGGATGCATGGCCGAATTCAGAATCCGGTGATTTTGCCCTAAGAGCTCATGAGCGCTATAACCGGAAATAGCGCAGAAATGATCATTGACATAGGTAATATTTCCCTCCATGTCGGTTTCTGAAAAAATAGCCGCCGCATCAACAGCTGCACGATATCCTTCACTCATTGACTAATCCCATAGCTTTCCAAGACGTTACCTATTGAAGCGCTCAACCAGGGCATGCAAACCACGCGAGGTGGTTTCAAGCTCACCCGCCCGAATCACTGCTGCGTGGGAACTCTTTGCAGTGTGCTCCACGGTGCCGGCAACATTGTTAATTTGTTGGGCAATATCCTCTGCGACATGAGACTGCTCTTCTGAGGCAGCCGCCATCTGCTGGCTCATGCCGCTAATGCGCCCAACTGCTTCGCGAATACCTTCCAGCGCCCCTTGAACCTGTATGACCTGCTGCACACCATGATCAGCTTCCAGCGTACCGATCCTCGCGATATCAACTGCCTCATCGGTGCCTTTTTTCAGAGTTTCAATCACTCTCTGAATTTCTTGTGTGGATACCCGAGTTTTGCTGGCCAAGGCGCGGACTTCATCAGCTACTACAGCAAAACCGCGCCCCTGCTCGCCAGCCCGTGCTGCCTCTATCGCAGCGTTGAGCGCGAGTAAATTTGTTTGATCCGCGATGGACTGAATAACCTCTGCGGCGGACATGATTTGTTGAGTCTCTCGGGCGAGATTATCCACAGCATTGCTAATGTTCGTGACCGTAGTTGCTAGGAGCTGAATAGCCTCACGAGAAGTCCCGGCAACTTTGTCACCTTGCACAGCCAGCCCATGTGCTGTTTCAGCCTCTGTGGCAGTTTGGTGGACATGCCCGGAGACCTCGCTGATGGAGGCGGCCATTTCTGTCATGGCGGCGGCGGTCATGTCTGTTTCCGCGCGCTGCTCCACTAATGCATGTTCGATTTGGGTCGAAAGCAAAGAGGCATGCGATGCAGCTTCAGCCACTTTGCCAGCCAGATCATCCAGGCGAGTGAGCGCAGTTTTAAGACGCGCATCCTCGCTGAGTAAGATCAGCTCCAACTGACCTAGACTGCCCGGCCTGTCGCTATAGGTCAGAGAACTTAATGAATCCTTAAAAGCATGAGGGACAGTTTTAATAACTTCCTTCAATACCTTTTCTTGCCTGGCGCATATCCACCAAGCCGAGGCCAGGAATAAGATAAATGTTATAGATAAGGCTGCTAGGCTCGGGAGTAATAGAGTCGCACCGCAGGCGACCATCCCAGCTATGATAGGCACTACATATCTGCACAGGATCACCATGAATTTACGCAGCAAAGGAATCGCAGGTTTCCCGATCAGCAAACGAGCATATAGCAGTTCAGCGCGCTCTATTTGTTTACGGGTAGGGTTGACCCTTACAGACTCATATCCGGTCAACCGGCCATCTTCCATGATTGGAGTGACGTAAGCGCTGACCCAGTAAAAATCACCGTTTTTGCATCGGTTTTTCACGACACCCATCCAACTTCTTCCCGACTGTAAATATGACCACATCTGCTTAAATACGGCTTCTGGCATGTCGGGATGCCTTACAATGTTATGGGGACTCCCTATCAGTTCTTCGCGACTGTATCCACTGATGGAGGCGAACTCCTCATTGCAATAGGTCAGATTCCCTTGAAGATCTGTAGCTGAAATCAAACGCTGACTTGAAGGGAAAACGCACTGGTTATTTGTGACGGGTAAGTTCTTCTTCATGATTAAATTCTAGATGGGAAGGCATTGATGGATAAACGTCGAATTCTTCGCTCCGTTGAAAGGCATAATCCATTACCACTCTAGCGCAGGCCGATAAGGCATGATGATTAGAGTAGACTGCGAACAAAGGCTCACCTTCAGCTATAAACTCAGGTAAAACCCGTATCAAAGAATTATTGTTAATCATACAAGAAGTATTCATTAACACGATTCCAACGCCATGCTCGGCGGCGTTAATCAGGGCTGGAATTGACCTAGTTTTCAATCTCTTGCATATAATAATCTCTTTGGCGCCGCTACCGTCCCGCCGTTTAATTTCAACGGAGCTTCCAGATGTACAGTGAAAGCAATCATGCATCTCCATTTCTTCAGGTCTTTCAGGAAGTCCATTTTCGGCAAGATACGAGGGACTCGCGTACAAACCCAACTCCGAACCACTCAGCCTCCTTATAATATAGCTTCCCTTTCTCGGCTCACCGAAGTGAAACATAAGGTCAATCCCTTCCTCTATGAGATTCTTTTCCTCATCTGAAACAATTATCTCAATCTCAAGTTCCGAGTGAACTTCTAACAATTTGCACAGGAAATCATTTTTCGGATAATTAAAGAAACCTGAAGGAACCTGCACTCTGACCTTCCCGGACACGTCATTGAGCGCAGACTGTAAAGAGTTTATTTTTAAATTTAAAATATCAATATGAGCACTACAACTGTCAAAAAGACGCTCACCATCGGCTGTGCACCGTAATGCTTGAGTCGACCGGAGAATCAACGACGTGCCAAGTCTCTTTTCGAGATTTATCAGTCGTCGACTTAACGTATTGGCTGGAACGGAAAGCTTTTTGCTCGCCTTTGACAAGCTTCCAGATCGCACGATCTCAACAAACAATGCCACATCGTTAAGCATTGGGATTCACTCTTAAATTCTTATCTTGAATCTTAAATCTATAGCAACCCGACATCTCACTTCTCATCAAACAAGGATAACTTATGTTTATTTTTTATAATGGCAATATGATATCTCACCATATGCTCTAGACGGAACTCACACTTTTGGATTGCAATCGTCCAGCAATGGAATAAGCGTGCACCTGCTAGACTTTTTTTTGGCGTCCAAAAAATGGCACTGCGCGTATTGGATCCAACCCCTGGATTTTACTTGATAGACTGGCTATTTTTGCTTGATAGAAATATACTATTTTGAAGGTATTGACATTAGCTTCGCAAGCGTTTCCAAACCGGAAATTAGGTTGGTTGCACCACTAGTTCAGATATTAATAGTTTATCGAGTATTCGGCAGTACCGTCTGTCTATGGAAAATGCTTTATATTCTCACTACATTAGCTTAATAGGAGGCTAGCCCCGGTTAATCCTAGTGTTTTAGTCAGATACTGAGAAGCCTTCTTGAAGTATCAACTCGTTATCGAAAGCATTTAAGGCGGAAGCAAAGAATATGCTTGAGAATATTGTGTATAGATATCTGAGCAATGAGACATTGGCGATCTCCCATATGAAAGCAGCCAAACCCTTGGCATTCTTATCCATTCAAGCATCGCGAACCAGGGCATCAAAGTATCATATATTGAATTCACCTTTATTTGTGGCAATATTCGCAATTGTATCAGGGCATTTGCCACTAGCATAATTACGCCAGCCAGCGACTTACTACCTTATTAGAAAATTTCATTCTTCGAAATCGGCTCATAACAAATTATTCAGCGATTACAGACAGGTGCAATATGAAGGCGTGGTGGAATAAGTCAGAAAATGAAAACAATGAAGTTCAGAGGTTGAAGCTAGCTCTGGAGATTGCGGATAAAAACCTTAATTCAGCCAATCAGCGTGCATTTGAAGCTGAGCAGCGAGTGGCCGAATATCAAGCGAGCAGTCAAAAATTTGCCAGCTTGGTCGCAAATCTTTCAACATTCTCCAGATCGTTGGAAATGACTCAATCTTCCTTCGCTAAATTGGCGGAGAGTATGGGACAAGAAAGGCAGCACGCTGTCCAAGCTCAGCTGATTTCCCAAGATAGCCGAAGCGCTATCGATTCCATTGCAATGAACTTGCAAACATTGGCCGGCTCCTCTGAAGAGGCGTCAGCGAAAGTTGGTCAACTTGATGAGCAAGCGCAGAAGGTTGGCGGCATCCTCCAGATTATTAAAGAGATAGCTGACCAAACGAATTTATTAGCCCTTAATGCTGCCATTGAAGCTGCGCGAGCGGGTGACGCGGGGCGAGGGTTTGCTGTAGTGGCTGATGAAGTGCGTAAACTGGCAAAGCGGACAGCAGAAGCCACCGCAGAAATTACAACTCTTGTAGGAAAAATTCGCTCAGATAGTTCAAATAGCCGCGATCAGATCGCTAATTTAGCTGAGCACTCCGCGGTGTTTAGCAAAGACGGCCAAGAGGCGGCTGACACCATGCGACGTCTTCTAGAAATGTCCGCCACCACCGAACGGACTGTTTCTGCCTCAGCGTTGCGTAGTTTCTGTGAGCTGGCAAAAATTGATCATCTGATCTATAAGTTTCGAGTTTATAAAGTACTATTTGGTATCTCCGACGAAAGCGAAAGTAGTTTTGCACTTCATACTCACTGTCGACTTGGTAAGTGGTACTATGAGGGTGCAGGTAAAAAAAGCTACTCTCAACTACCTGGCTATCGAGAAATTGAGACCCCACATAAAAGAGTTCATGATGCTGCTTTTGCTGCTCTAAAGGCGCACGCGTCGCGCGACTCAGACACGTTATCGAAAGAGGTCGCCGCTATGGAGGAAGCCAGTCTCATCGTGCAGGAATGCCTGGAGCATATGGCAACGTGTGGCGAAGTTGATCCTCGCCTTTTGCTGCTTCAGTGATTGTGCATGTCCACTTAAACTGTGATACGGCGCGAAATAAGACAATCAGACATTACCAACGTTATGATGACAACGTTCTCCACGATCTGGCACCGACGTGGGCCGGCAAGCATTACCAGCAGCGGGCCAGCGCGATACTGCTGGACATGGACGGGGCGCGGGACGAGGTGTTGCAACTGGCTGGCAGCACCTCGGGAACGTCACGGTCGGGCTTTCCACTGTTCCCCACATTGCCTTTCTACGAATAGTGCTTGAGCCGTTTAAGCAGCGTTATCCGGCCGTCAAGCTGACCATCCATGAGGGACTGTTATCGCGTATGCAGCAAGATCCGGAGTAGGGCGAAATGGACTTTTACATCGGTCCGATCACTGACCGGGTACACTTCAAGGCACTGGAAAAACCAGCGGCTGTGCATCAACAGGCTGCTGGTGTTTTCCGACGGGGCATCCGCTGCGCAATGCCAAGAATCTGGCCGAACTCACCGAGGCGCTGTAGGGGGGACACCGCCGTGTCCGAGGTAGCCGGGGCCGCACTGGCACCGCTGTTTCAAAAATACGGGCTGCCCGCACCGCCCGTTGTTTTCAGGCCACCGATAACGGCCGCTACATTCGTCGCATGCCAAAACGCAATCCCGATCGGACCACCACCATTTGCAAATCGTAATTTACGAACGTAAACTGAACGCACGTTGATGGTCCCTGTGAGGACTCGCAATTCAGACCCCTAATCTGGATTGCACAAAAACCGCCTCCCCTAAAGGCGGTTTTTTTTGCCTGCTGGAAAGTGAATCCAGTGTAACCCACAGATGGCTGGTTCTAAACATTCGGGGCAATCGTTCACTGAACCGCCCCGGGTATCGCGGAGGCTGTTCTGTTTGAGTCAGGCTGCAATTGGGCTTGTTGTCTGACTCTGTTCGTATAGTGCCTCAAACTCAGCCGGCGGCCTATTTCCAATCGGCTCCAGCAGGCGCTGATGGTTGAACCAAGCCACCCATTTCAGCGTTTCCCATTCCAAGCTTTCAACACTTTTCCATGGCCCTCGTTTGTGAATCAGCTCGGTCTTGTAAAGGCCATTGATGGTCTCTGCCATTGCGTTGTCGTAGCTGTCACCGGTATTGCCAACTGACGGCTCAATACCCGCTTCTCCCAGCCGTTCGCTGTAACGAATCGACAGATATTGCGAGCCTCTGTCGCTGTGGTGAACCAGTCGATGAGGCTCAGGCCGACGGGCGTGAAGGGCTTGTTCTAGTGCATCCAGAACAAACTCTGTACGCATGTGTCGGCTGACACGCCAGCCAACGATGAACCGTGAATAGACATCCACGATGAACGCGACATAGGCAAACCCCTGCCAGGTTGAAACGAACGTGAAGTCGGCGACCCAGAGCTGATTGGGGCGTTCAGCAGTGAACTGACGCTTTACCAGATCCCTGGGATTGGCATTGTCAGGATCCGCTTGTGTGGTTTTCACCGTTTTGCCCCGGGTCACGCCGCAAAGCCCCCTCTCACGCATCAACCGCTCCACTGTGCAGCGCGCTACTGCCTGATGTTCGCGATGCATCTGCCGCCAGATTTTCCTGGCCCCATAGACCTCGTAGTTTTCCTGCCAGACACGATGAATCTGTACGGCAAGTGCCTCGTCACGAATCGCTCGGGCAGAGCGCCGTGAGCGATCACGTAACCGTACAGCATGCCGCCGGTAAGCCGATGGAGACACTTGCAACACGCGGCACAGTGGCTCGACTCCAAAGCGCTGTCGATGCTCGTCGATCAGACGCCAGATCACTTCAAACGACGGTCGAGCTCCGCCTGGGCGAAAAAAGCGCTGGCGACCTTGAGGATCTCATTGGCTCGCTTGAGCTCACGAACCTCGCGCTCCAGCTCTTTGATCCGGGGATCAGCCGGGGCACTAGACGTTGCGGGGGAAGAGGCCTTGCGGATCCAGTTGCTCAAGGTCTGGGCTGTACATCCGATCTTGCTGGACACAGCCTCGATGGCTGCCCACTGAGAATCGTGCGACTCGCGGACTTCGTAGACCATCCGCACAGCACGCTCACGGACTTCGGGGGAAAATTTAGGTGGTTTTGGCATAGTGGCTCCAGTTTCTCAAAAGGTGGAGCCTCCGCGATACCCGGGGCGGTTCACACTGACCGTCAGCCGAAAAAGCCGTTTGTCCAGCACGCTCGCCTTGAGCGACCCGGGCTGCAAGAGTGGGTTTTCAGTCGCGGCGCTCACCAGCAGATGGCGGGCCCTTCGGCATCGATCAATAAATTCCACGCGGTCGGGCTAAGTATTTTCTGCTGAAACAGCATCATGGTTGCGCGAGGGTGTACTCGGCTTCGAGAGGACCCCCATGAAACTGCCGATCCGAAAATATCTGCCCATCGCCGCAGGATTGCTCATCCTGGGCGGCATCATCGCGTTCCAGCAATACCAGCTGTCGACCCTGTCTCGCGCTGTGAACGGAGCAGCAGAGAAAATTTCCATCGACGCACTCCAGAGCAGGGTGAGCACGATCGACGATCGTCTCGACACTGTGTCAGGCAAACCCCTGGTCACGATGGAAGACTTCCGTGTTAGCCAGCAAACACTCTCGAGCCGGATCGATGCAGTGCAAGCCACGGCAAAGCAGGCCCACGAAGCTGCAGTTGAAGCCACTCGCTCATCCGCGACTGCGGGGGATCTCCTGGTACTGAAAGCCGACCTTGAGTCACTTGACGGCAAACTGCAGAAAATGAGCAGGCCACAGGCCCAGGCAACTGCACCAGCTCCTAAAGCCTCCACTTCCAAACCGAAGGCGAAGCCCGCACCGGTTAAAGCCACGCCCATGCCGCAAGAGCCTCCGCCATTTCAGATGGTCGGTCTCGAATACCGGGGCGGCGAGCGCTTTCTATCTGTTGCCCCCACCGGTAGCACGCGACTGAGCCAGATCTACCTGCTTCGGCCAGGCGAAGTGGTCAGTGGCAGCACCTGGCGACTCAAGGCTGTAGATGAACGAACTGCAACCTTCGACGCCGGCGGCACAACCCGAACCCTGAGCATCCAGCCATGAGAAAAGCATCATGAATCTACCGATCGTTCGAGCCGTCGCCTGCGCCTGCGCATTTACTGCTGCGGGCATTGAGGCCGCGCCGCTTCCTTCCGCTGTAGGAGGAGGCGCCCCCAGTGTTCAACAGCTCACCAGCGAAAGCATCCTGTCGCAGGACAAGCTTCATGATAAAGCAGCGCAGGAGTGGGGCCTGACCTCCAAGGAATACGAGCGATATCAAGAGGTGATGCAAGGGCCTCGGGGGGTGTATTCGCCGGGGCTTGACCCGCTAACTGCACTCGGAATCGAAGCTCGATCGGATAGTGAGCGGCGCCGGTTTGCCGAGCTCCAGGTTCAGGCAGAGCGTCAACGAGTCGACAGGGAGCTCGCCTACCAGCGAGCCTACGATGAGGCGTACCAGCGTCTGTTCCCGGGCATCAATGCCATTGAGATTTCGGCCTCCCCTTCGGCCCGGTCCGGGTCCGGGAGCGGCCCAGCTCTGGAAGGTAACGGGCGAATGGCACTCTTCGTCAAAGACGACTGCCTGCCCTGCATCGACCAGGTCAAACGCCTGCAGGCGTCCCAGACGCCGTTTGACCTCTATTTCGTCGGCAGCCAGAACGACGATGAACGTATTCGCCGCTGGGCAATCCTCGCGGGTGTTGACCCGTCCAGCGTTAAAAGCCGACTGATCACACTCAATCATGACCAGGGTCGTTGGATTCGCCTCGGTCTCGGCGGCTCGCTGCCAGCGGCCGTGACGCAGGTGAACGGATCATGGCGCCGTCAATGAGTTGGTGGCAGCTCTGCCTGCTGCCGGTGCTACTGTTCGCCGGCAATGCGTGGGGCGTGGAAGATCCGCCACCAGCTTACAAGGCGATCGCCATAAGGCACGGGGTTCCACCGGTCGTGCTCTATTCAGTGGCGCTGCAGGAGAGCGGCACCCGACTTCGGGGTCAGCTTGTGCCCTGGCCGTGGACGTTGAATGTAGCGGGCACCGGCTATCGCTTCGCCACCCGCGCCGATGCTTGCAGAGCGCTGGTGATCGCAATTGCGACGGCTGGGCCCGCTCGAGTCGACGTGGGACTGGGGCAAACCAATATTCGCTCGAACGGGCATCGCTACAGCTTTCCCTGCGAAGGCCTGGACCCCTACAAGAACTTGGCGGTGACCGCCCAGATCCTGGCTGAGCAAAAGGCCAAGGGGGGAACCTGGATCGATGCTGCCGGGCGGTATCACCGCCCGGCCGGCGGCGCGCCGGCGGCAAAGTACCGTGGCTACTTCGCGAAACATCTCAGCCGGGTCACCGGCATCAATTTCGAGGTACGGACCCCATGACATATCCCCACGCCTGGCGGTCACACGTCTTGCAAGCCCTAGCCTTTGCGATAGTGACCAGTCTGGCCCTACCCACCAATGCTGACCAGCAAGCGGTGCTCACTGTAGTGGAGGACCGCGGCGGAGCATCGGCATTGCCCTACTACCAGGACATTGAGCCCGAGCCTGCGCACGCTCCCCCGGTTGTGACTGGTGTCCGGGCTGGTGGGGCTTTCCCGGTGTTGACTCCAGAACTGAGCCCGGGCCCAGTACAGGGACGGGTCATCAATGCAGCTGGTCTGCAGCCGATGTTCATCGTCGGGGATGATCCAATGTCGCAGGCCTGGCTCAAGCAGAAACTGCCGGCACTTCAAGGCCTGCAGGCAGTGGGACTCGCCGTGAATGTCGGCAACGCAGCACGACTGCAAGAGATCCGCCGCTGGGCTCCCGGGTTGCAAGTGATGCCCGTTCCTGCCAGCGATATTGCTGGTCGCTTGGGACTGCAGCACTACCCGGTGCTGATCACAGCCACAACCCTTCAGCAGTGAGAATCGGTATGCGCCCAACGCGACCTGTATCGCCGGTGTTCACGCTGATCATCAGCCATCCCCTGCACCGACCCGGCCGGGAGCAAATGATCGAGCAGGTCCGCCACGTGAGCGAGCTCTACGGTGCGCGCTTAACCGGGATCTCCGAGTTCAACGAACACGCATTCGCCCAGCGCCTGGCCGAACGGCTGACTCCGGACCAGGTCGAGGCAGCACGCGCTGAAGCCGACGCCCTAACCTACACCTCGAGGACGTGAGATGGCGACATACACCCTTGAATCTCTGCTCCGCCCCCCGGTAGAACTATTCACCACTGCCGTCTGCTATGTAGCGGCTGCACTCTGCATTGGCGCACCCTGGGCTTTCGCCCTGACACCACTGTTCGGGATTGTCGCCGCCCTGGGTTTTATCTACCTGGGCACCATTCGGCTCCTGCAGGCGCGGAGGGTCCTACGCTACCAGGCGAATCTACGGCGGCTTCCCCACTACACCATGACCAGCGCTGAAATGCCGATCAGCAACGAGCGCTTGTTCATCGGTCGTGGATTCCGGTGGACACAGAAGCACACGCAACGCCTGGCCGACACCTACCTTCCCCAGTTCGCGGCCTACGTCGAGCCGACGAACCTCTATATGCGTGCGCGCTGGATGGAGGAACGTCTGGAGTTCGCCCCCTTTCCACTGAAGCTAATCACCAAGGTCACTGGCTGGGACTCCAACTGGAACCCCGCCAGGCCACTGCCACCCGTGGGTGGCCTGCCCAGACTGCATGGAATCGAGCCTGATGAACAGAACGTTAGCCTGCCTCTCGGTGAGCGCGTGGGCCATACATTGGTGCTGGGAACCACACGGGTAGGTAAGACTCGGCTGGCTGAGGTCTTCATCACGCAGGACATTCGCCGAACGCATCGACGTGGGCCGCGAGTCCGTATGGGGCGCCGGAGCCAAACTTCCCATCGCTGGAGCCGGCGCCGGCGTGCAGAGGCACAGGCCGACCACGAGGTTGTGATCGTCTTCGATCCGAAAGGTGATGCGGATCTGCTCAAGCGCATGTACATCGAATGCAAGCGCGCGGGGCGCCTCGACGAGTTTTATGTGTTTCACCTGGGCTGGCCGGACATTTCCGCGCGCTACAACGCCATCGGCCGCTTTGGTCGGATCAGCGAGGTCGCCACCCGTATCGCTGGCCAGCTCTCCGGCGAGGGCAATTCTGCTGCGTTCCGGGAGTTCGCCTGGCGATTCGTCAACATCATCGCGCAGTCATTGGTCGCCCTCGGCCGCCGCCCTGACTACGAACAGATCCGCCGACACGTCATCAACATCGATGAGCTATTCATCGAATACGCCCAGAAGTACTTCGCAGAACATGATCCGAAGGCCTGGCAAGCCATCGTTGAAGTTGAAGGCAAGATCGATCGGAAGAACCTGTCTTTTGCTATGAAAGACCGCCCGCTGCGCGTCGTGGCTATCGACATGTACTTGACCCAGAAACGCATCAACGACTCGGTCATGGATGGCCTGCGCAGCGCCGTGCGCTACGACAAGACCTACTTTGACAAGATCGTTGCATCCTTGTTACCACTCCTGGAGAAGCTCACCACTGGTCGTATCGCTGAACTCCTCGCACCTGATTACCTGGATCTCGCTGACCAGCGACCGATTTTCGACTGGATGCAAGTGATTCGGAAGCGTGCGGTTGTCTACATCGGTCTCGACGCGCTGTCCGACACCGAGGTTGCCGCGGCGGTGGGCAACTCGATGTTCAGCGACTTGGTCTCCGTCGCTGGCCACATTTACAAGCATGGCATCGATGATGGCCTGCCAGGCCATATGGCCGGTGGCAAGGTTCGCATCAACCTCCACGCTGACGAGTTCAACGAACTGATTGGGGACGAGTTCATCCCGATGGTGAACAAAGCTGGCGGCGCCGGCATGCAGGTCACCGCCTATACCCAGACCATGAGCGACATCGAGGCGAAGATTGGCTCGAAAGCCAAGGCCGGCCAGGTGATCGGTAACTTCAACAACCTGTTCATGCTACGCGTCCGTGAGACTGCAACTGCCGAGCTGCTGACCAACCAGCTGCCCAAGGTGCAGATCTACAACAGCACGCCGGCAAGCAGTGCGAACGACTCGGTCAACGGCAAAACAGCATTCACGTCGAGCTCCCATGACCAGGTGCAGTTGGCGAGCGTACCGATGATTGAGCCAGCCCACGTGGTCGGGCTACCCAAAGGACAGGCCTTCGCGCTCATTGAGGGGGGGAACCTCTGGAAGGTGCGCATGCCGCTTCCCGCGAACGACCCAGATGAGGTCATGCCCAGCAACCTGCAGGACCTCGCGGCCGGCATGCGGCGATCGGCGGCGTCCTCGAGCGATTGGTGGGAAGCCCCTGGCTATCAAGAGCTGAAATCAGCTTTGCCCGAAGACCTGGTTGAAGATTTCCGCCAGGTGGCCACCGATGATGCAGCTTGAGGTGTAGCCAATGGCAGATGACGTTTCAAAGAAGGCCGAACAGCAGCAAGAGCGGCAGGAATCGCTGTTCAGCAAGATCTTCTGGTTCCCTATCACCTTCATCGGTGTGATGTTCAGCTCGCTATTCCTCGCCATCGTGGTCGACTGGGTATGCCTGTACTTCTTCTGGCCAGAGGCCGGGTGGCGGCACGGTCAGCAAATGCTGGTCAGCGAGATCAGCTGGTTATCCAAGGGGCTGGTCCATAGCGCTATCGTCCAGGAGCCCGGGCGTACCGCGACCTGGCTGGTCACCGAAGCTTACGATTGGCTGGTCGTGAAGACCGGGATGCTTAGCTGGGTCCAGGGCATGGAGTCGATCGCTCAAGCCGGTCCCCGCAACGAGTTGGACATGCGCTATTGGGCAGCGCAGAGCGTCACAACTGTACAGAACTACGCCTTGGCGGCCCTTTTCACCGTCCTGGTATTTTGCGTCCGCTTGGTCGTGCTGTTGATGACGGTACCGCTTTTTGCCATGGCCGCACTCACAGGCCTGGTCGACGGTCTGGTCCGGCGCGACCTCCGTAAATTCGGTGCCGGTCGAGAGTCCAGCTACCTGTACCACAAGGCCCGGGCAACGATGATGCCGTTGGCCATTTTCCCTTGGACTTTCTATTTGGCGCTCCCGATCAGCATCAGCCCCATGCTGGTGCTACTCCCCTGCGCTGCCTTGCTCGGCGTGTCCGTGAGCATTACGGCCGCGAGCTTCAAGAAGTATTTGTGAGGAAGAGTACGTCGACGCTCTCGCCCTTGGGGCGCGTCAAGTGCGCGGCTGATTAAACAAAGGAGTCTCTATGAGCAAGAAATTCGAACACCACGCTGAGTACGTCGCTATCCCATTCAAAAACACGACCAGCGGCGCTTGGATCTTCAAGAGCACGGAGCAGACGTTGGAGCCCGATATTGTCTCTCTTCTGGCGGAGGAAGAGCCACTGCAGAAGAAGATGCTCGAACTCGGCGCCGCCGGTTGGGAGCTCGTCAGCACACAGCCCGTTTGTCGAGGGGAGATCAAGGTGGGCAATCAAAATGCCCAGGCATGGTCCTACGGCTTTCCTATGCCAGTCGGATATCTGCTCTTTTTCAAGCGCGAGATAGCTTGAATCCCACCTTGAAACCAGGAACTCATGGGACCGCAGCCACCGTGCCGCTAACCAAGCAGAGCGTTAAATCCCAAAGGCGGCACGTGGAAATCCAGTTTCGGCTGGAAGACCAAGCGAGACGAACGTGCATCCTGGTAACCCCGGTTTGCTGTCAACCAGATCCGCAACCTTTCTGATCCAGTCCGAGCTAGGCGCGAGCTGCTTGAGCAAGAACCAAATAATGGATACCAAACCGTAAAGCCTGGCCAACGCATTGCCGTCCAAATTCAAGGCTGCAAAATAGGGGTCTGCAGGGAGAGCAGATAATGGGTTAGCCGCAACCTGGTTCCAGATCCGGGTATGATGAGCGCAACGATTTCGCAGTAAGTTGATCGCCTGCAACCAGCGGGCGAAAATCTTGGCATCAGTCAAACCAAACCTTGAAAGGATCTGATTCTGGTAGGTCCCTTTGAGCATCTCAAAATAACGAGACAGCGCACCAAAATCCCACGCCTCCACAGCAACCCAGAAAGGAATGGGTCTACCTGTACGACGGTGCCATTGAATGGAATCCTCGGTACTCCTATCCAAGAGCTTCTGTTGGTTCAACGTCCACTCGTTCCAGGTATTTCGAGGATTTCCGCGCGAGTCGACGAAGTTTTTTGCATATTTAGGGACGATATAGCTGACGTCTATATACGCCATCGGGTCGTGGTAACCAACAACGTGGGCTATAACCGTTTTCAGGTTGACTTCCAACCGTTCGATCGCATCCAGCATCAGAAGCCGAAGGTCCTTATCGAACCTGTACAGACTTACAACGTCGTCAAAAGAGGTACCTGCTGCAAACACATCCTGCCGAAGCGGCTTGCTGGTGATCGGACAAATCTTCGCCTGGTTGGTCACCGTATCGACATCGAACTCGCGTGCGGGATACCAGTATCCGCTTAGGCGGTAGTAGCCCAGCTGAGCCAGCTTGCGCTCGGCTCGAACCGTATCGGCGACGTGCATCCTGCGCTGCTGGATGAGAGCCACGAGATCTGTATAGGTTCGAAAAGGTTTCGGAGCCAGCAAAATCCATTTCCCAGAAATAAGAAGGCCCGAACGTAATGCCGGACTAAGCCAGCACCAGAGGATCGGGCGCGATTGAGATCATCATGCCAATCGTACCATTCGCCGTCAACCAAAATCGGTTGACGAAAAATTACGTCGAAATCGACGCAGAAACGGTGCCCCAAAAGCAGTCGCATTCGTGGCCGAGTTTTCAATGGGCTTAGTCAAGCGCCAGAGGCCACTACTACCTTAACCGTGAAGCCGGAGCAGGAACACATTGGCTCGCTTGATCATATCGACTAGCTCCGCTGAGCTCACCAGCCCATCAGCATGCAGTTGCTCCGCTGCCTGGATGGCATTGTCGTAGCACGACTCATCCCGGAAATTGACGCCTAGGTAGTCCGCTATCCACTCACGGAGTTTCGGTGATTGTGGTTTTCGATGCGGCATCTGACCTCCTCAAACGCGCAAGACTTTTCTTACCGCAAAAAATTCTACGACACCCAGATAAGTATTTCTTAAGGCGAGCCAGCCCACGGCCTCGGCATCCTGACGCCCACAGTCAGTCTTGCCAGAGCCCAGCCGTGAACATGCCATTCCTCCTCCTTGCATCTCCTCGCCGAATCCTGATTGGCGCGCTGATCAGCGTCAGCGGCGGCTTTTCCCTCATGCCCAATGCCCAAGCGGCCGGCGCATCAGAACAGGCCAACATCGAGGTGATGATCCGTCAGCTGAATGCCCTGGAGGACTCGGCGCGGCGCAGCGCCACAATCGCCAGCGAACCTGGTCAGCGCTACCACTTCGACTATGAGCGTCTGGCCGGCGACATCCAGCGCGTCCGCCAGGGCCTGCAGGAGTACCTGACCCCAAGCCGAGCACAGCCTCGGGATCCTGCAGAGCTAGCGGGCAAATACACCCTCACCGGCGGGCGTATCCCATGAGCATGAGCGGCACTCAAGTCGCAGCCTTCAACGCTGCGAGCGGCATAACGCCTCAGGCCAGCACCGTACTGTTCGTAGGTACCGTCATCGCACTGTCGACCCTCTGGGGTGCCTGGGCGCTGTACAGCATCTATCGGGGCTGGGCGACTCAGAACATTGACAAACACATCGCAGGATCGTCGACCGTCCGGGTCATCGTCTTGCTGCTGATCCTTTCCGCACTCGTTCTCAGCTAGCCAAGGAGCTAACCGATGTCTATCCGCACCATCACTAAGTCACTCACAGGCGCCGCCGCATTGATCATGGGCCTGCACCCAGTCATTGCCGCCGCAGCCTTACCAGGAGCACAAGCCCCGACACGCGGCGAGGGAACGAGCTGGCTGCAGACCATCCAGAACTACGGTTACGACGGTTTCATGCTGATCGGGCTCTTCTTGCTCGGAGGCATGATGGTGGGGGTCGCCTCCCATGCCTATGGCGTATACCACGACATCCACGAGGGTAAGAAAAAGTGGCGAGACCTGGGGCTCACCGCCGTGGTCGGGATCTGCCTGATCGGCGTTGGCATCTTCATGGTCACCAAGGCTACTGGCGTCCTCTAACTGGTGATGCGATATGGCTGAGACCACTTACCTGAAGGACGGAACGCTCGACTTCCTTCCACACAACCTCAACAGGCAGCCCATCGTCATGGGCGGCCTCACTGCTGATGAAATGTGGGGAACGGTCGGCGTTTGTGGGGGAGCCGGAGTGATCCTGGGCATCCCTGTGTCGTTCTTGTTCGGCAACCCAGCTCTCTTTATCGCTTGCGCGCTTGTAGGTGGAGCTCTGGGCTTGACCGTGGCAAGCCGGATCCTCCGGAAGATGAAGCGCGGCCGGCCGGATACATGGTTTTACCGCCAGCTCCAGTTCTACAAAGCTCAACACCTCCCCTTCCTCGGTGGCCCCCAGTTGGTCATCCGGAAGGGTGCGTGGACATGCCGTCGTACAGGAAAGTAGGGATCTTCATGAGTTTTCGAAAACGAGTGGATGCTCAGCAGGCACACATTCTCAGCTTGCGAATCGCGGTCATTGTGCTGGGCGCAGTCAGTCTTTTCGCGTTCTACGGCTGGCACAAAGCCCCAGAAGACCTGACCGTGCATGTGCCGCCGGACCTCCGCTCCGGCAGTACTCGCAAATGGTGGGAGGTACCACCAGAAAACGTCTACGCATTCGGGTTCTATATCTTCCAGCAGATGCAGCGGTGGGAGAAGAACGGAGACGACGACTACCAAGACAACATCGAGCGCTTGGCCTCCTACGTGACCCCTGGCTGCAAGGAATACCTGCAGAAAGACTACGAGATGCGCCGTAACGCCGGTGAGCTGCGCCGCCGTGAGCGGAATGTCTCAGAGATCCCGGGCCACGGATTGACCGACCCTGGCGTGCTGCGCGTGGAAGAGATCGGAATCAACGACTGGACAGTCAACCTGGATCTGCTCGCTGACGAGTCAGTGAACGGCGAGCGGGTCAAGCGTGCAATGACCCGCTACCCACTGTCCATCGTCCGGGCGGACGTCAATCCTGAAAAAAATCCGTTCGGGTTGATGTGGAACTGCTACGCCTCCAACCCGCAACGCATCGAAGTTGACCTGCAAGCCGCCGGGGTGAAGCCATGAATCTACGCACCTGGTTCCTTGCTCTGGGCCTCCTCGCAGCTGCCGATGTGAAAGCAGTTGAGCTGCTGCAGTGGGACCGTATTCCCATGGCAGTCCCGCTGATTGTCGGGCAAGAGCGCATTGTGTTCGTCGACCAGAATGTGCGCGTAGGCATGCCTCCGGAGCTTGTTGGCCATCTGCGGGTCCAGAGCACCGGCGGCGCCATCTACCTGTTGGCCAGCCAGGAAATTCCACCGACCAGGCTGCAACTGCAAAACGTGACAACCGGCGAGATCATGCTCGTCGATATTGCTGCGACACCTGCGACAGAGGGACAAGCCAAGCTTGAACCCGCGAAGATCATCGCCGGTACGGCCCCCTCCACCTACTACGGCGATACCACCTCCACACGCGCTCCGACGAAGCGATCCTCGACGTCTGCACCGTCGGAGGAGGACGATGTTCCGCCCGCACCCCGCCATGAAACGCCAGCGCCTGTGGCTCTCACGCGCTATGCGGCACAAATGCTGTACGCCCCACTTCGAACCGTTGAGCCAGTCACCGGCATCAGCCAGGTGCGTGTTGATAGAGGCATGGACCTGAGCACCTTGTTGCCAGTGTTGCCAGTGGAGGCATCGGTGCTGGGGGCTTGGCGCCTCGACAACAGTTACGTCACAGCAGTCAAGCTGAGGAATCTGAGCGCCCAGCAGTTGACGATGGATGCAACAGAACTGATGGGGAACTTCACCACAGCAACATTCCAACACCCGTACCTTGGGGCTCGCGGAAACGCCAGCGATACCACCACGCTATACCTGGTCACCCAAGGCAAAGGACTGAAAGACGCCTTGCTACCGTCCTCGGTCAGCCAAGTTGATCCGAAAGCAGGAGGGCGCCGTGGGCAGTCTAAAAAGTAATCCACTCCTCAAGTACCTGCTCATACCGGTGCTCGTCATCGCGCTCATCATCCTGTTCAAGGGGGTGAGTAAAAAAGAAGAGGTGAAGGATTCGGAAGAAAAACCGATCCTCATCGGAAGCGACACCGCGCGCAAGCTAGGGGTGGATGGTGATACCCCTGCCGACACCCTCCGCACCGTTGTCGCCGAAAGCCGGGAGGTGAAAGACCAGATCGCAAAGGTGCTGACCGACAACAAAGAACTCAAGGACCAGAACGCAGAGCTCCAACTCCGGCTCTCGCGCATAGATCAAAATGTCGACAGCAAGCTAAATGACGCGAAGGGTGAGCTGCAGGAGCAGGTGAAGAACCAGAGCCTAGGCCTGCTGGACCAGTTCCAGCGTCAGTTGGATAACCTGTCGCAGAATCCCAATGCCGCTGGGCAGGACCTCCCCATTGGGCTAGGAGTGCAACCAGGTGACGGTGCGGGTTTCGACAAAGCGACGAAGTCCAGTGGACTTGTGTGGGTTGAGCCAACCGATGCCACTGCCGTGGATGCTAGCGGTAAACCCCTTCAGCCCGGCTCCCCCCAGGCAGCCAGCGGCTTCAATTTTCCCACCAGTTTTGGCAGCACCCTGGACAAAGGCCAGACCGTTCTCAGCGCAACGGCGCAGAACGTCGGTGCTGAGATGTCTCCCCAGGATGCCCGCAAGCAAGTGCGCAAAGCCTATACCCTGCCTCAGAACTCGACCCTGATGGGGTCGGTAGCCATGTCAGCGCTCATTGGCCGCGTCCCGATCGATGGAACAGTCAATGACCCCTTCCCATTTAAGGTTTTGATCGGTCCGGACAACCTAACCGCCAACGGCATTGATCTCCCTGACGTCGTCGGTGCCGTCGCCAGTGGGACCGCATCGGGCGACTGGACACTGTCCTGCGTGCGCGGGCAAGTCCGAAGCCTGACCTTCGTGTTCGCCGACGGCACGGTTCGATCGTTCCCTGCCCCGGCTGAGGAAGCCAACGGTAGCCAGAACAACAATCAGAACAGCAGCAACGGGAACGGGCAGCCGGCGATCCAAGGCGGACTCGGCTGGATTAGCGATTCCTACGGCATCCCCTGCATCTCGGGCGACCGCCGATCAAACGCTAAGGAGTATTTGACCAACCAATCCCTGGTGACGGCCGCGGGCGCGGGCATCGCCAAACTGTTGAAGACCGATGAGCAAAATAGCTCGACATCCTTCAGCAGCGGAGGAACGTCATTCGGGACCACGGGCTCCTCGGGGAACTCAGCCATGGGCGCGATCCTCACCGGCGGGGTCAGCGACATCCGCTCCTGGATGAACAAGCTCTACGGCGAAGCCTTCGCCGCCGTGTACGTCCAGCCCGGGGCGAAGGTCGCCGTCCACTTGGACCAGCAGCTCGCCATCGACTACGAGATCAAAGGCCGCAAGGTCGATTACAACGCCGGAGCCAACCATGTATCCGCAAACTTGGACTAAGCCCCACCTCCAGGCCGGGGCCTGGCTCGTGCTCGCCCTCATTCTCGGCGGATGCACGACTGACAAAGACGAACTGCTGCCCCACGGGGAAGCCAACATGATGGACGTCTGGCAACACGGCACGTCTGGCGGGAGCTCTGGCAGCTCCAACAGCAGAACGCTGCTGGATGCTCGCCAAGAGCTTCGTCGGCCGCTCGATGAGGCGCAGGTGGTTCGCCAGCAGGCAGGTGCTGACACCTTCACTCGCACGCCCCAGAACGAGATTTACAGCCAGTTCAAGCGCCTGCCGAACCCTGACCTGGTGATGTACGTGTTCCCGCACCTGGCTGGTACGGATCCGGTTCCAGTCCCGGGTTACACCACGGTGTTCCCGATGTATCAACGCGTGCAGTACGCCATGCCAGGCGAGCGTACGGAGGAGTACTGATGCAGTTCATCAGCAAATTGCTGGGCAAAGGCTCTGCAATGCCCATAGAGCCCGTGCTCGGCCAGACGGCGACCGAACACGAGCCAATCGACGACCGTCCCGCAACGGTTAGTAAAGCCGTCAACGAGGAGGACCGCCTGGCTGCGAATGACCGGTACATCGCCCGCCTGGAGTCGATGGGCATCCCTTCCCCTATCGACTGGCAAAACCCTAAACGTCGGCCGGCGACGAAAGCTGACGTGTCGCGCATGTACGAGGTCAACCCGTCGTTCGTTGACATGCTGCCATGGGCTGAATATCTGCCCGAGGAAGAAGCCATGCTCCTCGAGGATGGCATCTCCAGGGCCGCGTTCTTCGAGCTGGTCCCGATCGGCACCGAGGGGCGTTCCGACAACTGGCTTCAACAAGCCCGAGATGCGTTGCAGGGTGTACTGCAGGACAGCTTCGACGAGCTGGAAAGCTCCCACTGGGTAGTCCAGCTCTACGCCCAGGACGAAACAGACTGGGGTGACTACCTGCAAAGACTCCAGGCCTACGTCCAGCCGCGGGCTGAGAACACGGATTTCACCAGGTTGTACCTCGCGCTGTTCCGCCACCACCTCGAGTCCATCTCCAAGCCGGGTGGGTTGTTCGTCGACACTGCAGTCAGCAATCTCCCGTGGCGTGGGCAGACCCGGAAAGTCCGCCTGGTGGTGTACCGCCGGGTAAAGAAACAGGACCTCGTGGTTCGCGGACAGGATCCTGCCGCCTACCTCAAGTCAATCTGCGATCGTCTCAAGGGATCCCTGGCCAACGCCGGCGTTACAACCAAACGCATGGATGGCCACGCGATCAAGCGCTGGCTCGTGGGTTGGTTCAATCCACACCCAGATCATCTGGGCACGACCGATCGCGATATCCGTCGATTCTACGACACGGTCTGCCAACCACCACGCGAGCTCGACGAGGGTGAGCTGCCGGTGGCCAGCGGTACCGACTTTTCGGAGAATTTGTTCTTCCGAGAACCGCGCTCGGATGTCGACAGTGGCCTTTGGTCGTTCGACGGCATGCCGCACCGAGTTGTGATCCTCGATCGCCTGAAAAATGCCCCCCTTACTGGGCACCTGACCGGTGAGACCAAGCAGGCAGACTCATTGAACTCGCTGTTCGACCGCCTGCCTGAGGATACCGTGCTGTGTATCACCATGGTGCCGACCCCGCAGGATCTGCTGGAAGGGCATCTTGAACAACTCTCCAGGAAGGCCATCGGCGACACCCAGGCATCCAGCCACACCCGGGATGACGTTCAAACCGCACGGACCATCCTCGGGCGCAAGCACAAGCTCTACAGGGGCAGTGTTGCGTTCTTCCTGCGTGGGCAGGATAAAGCCGTGCTCGAGGAGCGCACTACCAGCTTGTGCAACGTCCTGCTCGGCGCCGGCATGCAGCCAGTCCAGCCACAGGACGAGGTAGCGCCCCTGAACAGCTACCTACGGTGGTTACCCTGCAATTTCGACCCGAATGAAAACCGCGCTCTGGACTGGTACACCCAGCTGATGTTCACCCAGCACATCGCGAATCTGGCGCCGGTATGGGGGCGTTCCACTGGCACAGGCAACCCAGGTTTCACGCTCTCCAACAGGGGTGGAGCGGCGCTGACCTTCGACCCGTTGAACAAGCTCGATCGCCAGATGAACGCGCACCTGTTCTTGTTTGGTCCCACCGGCGCGGGTAAGTCTGCAACAGCCAACTACCTGATCATGCAAGCCATCGCACTGTACCGCCCAAGGTTCTTCATCATCGAGGCCGGCAACAGCTTCGGCCTGCTGGGGGATTTCGCCAAGCGGCTCGGTTTGACCGTCAACCGAGTGCGGCTCGCCCCAGGCAGCGGCGTGAGCCTTGCCCCGTTCGTAGACGCGGTGCAACTCGTCAAAAACAAGGACCAGGTCAAGGTCCTGAATGCCGCGGACGTGGATGCTTCCGATCAACACCTCGCCGACGCCATGGCGGGGCTCGAGGACGACCAGCGGGATATCTTGGGCGAACTTGAGATCACTGCCCGACTGATGATCACAGGCGGCGAGTCCAAGGAAGATGCTCGGCTCACTCGGGCTGACCGCAGTGCTATCCGCCAGTGCATCCTCAACGCGGCCGAGCTGTGTGTCAGCAAGAACCGGCCAGTGCTCACTGAAGATATCAGCGCAGCACTCCAAGCGATGGCCAGCAACGACAAGCTCCCTGAAAGCCGGCGCAACCGACTCATGGAGATGGCCGAAGCCATGGGGATGTTCACCATGGGTACGGAAGCCGAGATGTTCAACCGTCCTGGTACCGCCTGGCCGGAAGCTGACATCACGATCGTAGACTTAGCCACTTACGCGCGTGAGGGCTATCAGGCCCAGATGGCCATCGCCTATATCTCACTGCTGAACACCATCAACAACATCGCAGAGCGTGACCAGTTCAAAGGTCGACCACTGATTGCCTTCACCGACGAAGGCCACATTCCATTGAAGGTCCCACTGCTCTCCCCGTACTCGGTCAAGATCACCAAGATGTGGCGAAAACTGGGTGCCTGGTACTGGATGGCGACCCAAAACGTCGACGACATCCCCCCAGAAGCATCGGCGCTGCTGAACATGATCGAGTGGTGGATCTGCCTGAACATGCCACCAGACGAGGTGGAGAAGATCGCGCGCTTCCGTGAGCTCACGCCGGCACAGAAGACGATGATGCTCTCGGCAAGGAAGGAGAACGGCAAGTTCACCGAGGGCATCGTCCTGGCCAAGCGGATCGAGATGCTGTTCCGGGTAGTGCCGCCCAGCTTGTGCCTCGCCTTGGCCATGACCGAGCCAGAAGAAAAGCGGCAACGTTATGAAACCATGCAAGCGCTCGGCTGCGACGAATTACATGCCGCGCTGCAGGTCGCCGCGGACCTGGACCGCAAACGCGGCATCACCCCCTTCCCCATCACCTTTCCCGAACAAAAAAAGGCCGTGGAGCGCGTGGCATGAGAGTCATGAATACCCTGACCCAGAACATCATTGATAACCTGACCCAACTGCTCAAAGAGCCCGGACACGACACACTGCAGTCGCTGTCAGTTTGCGCCCCCGTGCTCATTGACGAGCTGCAACAGATCAAAAATAACGCCCTCGATCGTCGCGACATCATTCCACTGGTTCAGTGCGTGTTGGATGAATGGCTGAAACAGCATCCCCAACCTGAGGGGGCAATCCAGGATCTCCAAGTCGCATTGCAGAATCTCGGTCGCTCTGGAGCGCATCCTGATGATTTCGGGGGGAAGCATGCCTAAGCTTAGGCCCAACCTCATCTTGTTTATCGTCATGGTGATCGCAGGCGTAGGTGCCTGCTGGCAGCTCGCAACGAGCTCGAACACCAGAAACCCGGATGAGACCTGGTACTTCGGATCCACGAATGCTAGGTGGGTAATTACTGAGTATGCAGACCTCGAGTGCCCTTATTGCAGGGCATACGCCCCGCAACTGAAGCAATGGGTGAACGGGCAAGATAACGTGAAGCTCGCGTGGCACCATTTCCCCCTCGATATCCATGGCGTTGCTGCACAATCGGAGGCCCGACTCGTTCAATGCGCAGGGTACTTAGGGGGGGCGGCGGTGTTCTGGCAGGCAATCGAACTGGTTCTGCTGCGCACACGGGGTGATGGACAAGGGCTCGCTGAGGATCTGGAGGTGCCAGGTATCTCAGCCAAGTCTCTTTCCAGTTGCGCACAAAAAAACATGGACATCCGTGGAGTTGTAGAAAGACAACTGGCTGTGGCCAAGAATCGCGGCATTGCCGCTACCCCCACGATCGAGGTCACCGACACCCTTACAGGGCAAAGCGTACGACTGGAGGGCCCTGTGGACAGCGCTGTACTACTATCGACCATTGATGCCCTGGCCACTCAAAGCACGCTGCGCAAGGAGTAGCCAGGTGACAATCAAACTCACAGTTACGCACACTGATAACAATGACGAAGAAAGTAATCTGCCAAGCAGTTTTTTTCCAGGTGCTGGAGCTGGGAGTGCGAGCTTTAAGCTTGAAATATCCGAGGAAAAATTCCCATCTCACACAGAACTAAGCTGGGCTCTCCAGGAGTGGAATGACGATTGTGTGCTCATGGACTATGACGCATCCATCGGGACGGGACGTTTCGTGATCGTCGACTGGTACAGCCCAACGTCCGGAACCATCATCAAGCTGAATTTGGCGAAAGACTCCAAAATGGATATCTGACAATTGACGCTTCGAAGTCTCCACCACGCACGTATCCGCACGCGGTGGGCACTTTTCTATGTAGCAACTTCGATCAACAGGTCACCGGATGCTTGTGTTATCGATAACAAGCTCACGCATGCCATTGGTATGCTCAATCCGCTCGCCCGACAAACCGAGACGCTGATTGAGAGTATAGTTATGGACGGCCCGCGCCTTGTCGATCAATGACAGGTCAAGGCTCAGCTGGTGCCGCGACTCGCCACGCCCGGCCTCAAGCAGCACCTTACCATACGGGTCTACCGCTATGCTTCCTCCGATGAACACGCAGCTATCGGGTCCGTCGCCTATACGGTTGGCGGTAACAGCGAAAACCTGGTTCTCCATCGCCCGGGCCATCACCGACACCCTGTGGACATGATCTTCTGGCTCGGCTAAGCCGTCGGTGATCAACAGCACTTGTGCCCCAAGTGCCTTCAGCGCACGCGCGGTCTCAGGGAACTCGCTGTCGTAGCAGATCAAGAGACCCAAGCGCACTCCACGCCATTCGACGGTAGCAAAGCGATCGCCCGGCACCACAATGCCGTGCTCCGGCACCCACAAATGAGTCTTGCGGTAGGTAAGCAGGATTCCCTCGGGAGCGATGAACAGGGTAGTGTTATAAAAGATGCCATTGGCGTTCTCGTACAGCCCCAACACTACCGCCACATTGCGTTGGCGTGCCTCCGCAACCACTGCCTGCACCGCATCGCCGTCGATGGCTTCGGACAGCATGCCCACATCATCTGCGGTGAGGAAGCCGGTCAGATGTGACTCGGGGAATAGCAGGATATCGGTGTCCGACGCACACTGGGCCATTGCCTTGAGAATGGTCTTCAGGTTGTGTGCTGTATCGCCATCACGGGTTGTCGTCTGTACCACTTCGATCTTCATGGGCAATCCGTCTCGCTGAGCCCGACCCTTCCGCGGGCAAAGTGACAATTGCGAAGGGTGGTGCAAGTATGAAAATAATTACCCACAAAACAATCACTTCAACGGGTTAACCCGGGGGTAGGTATGGGATTGAACCCGCAAGATCTTCCATGGCACCAGGGCGTTGGCCAATGCATCGAACACCTCGACCGGCCGAGTTTCTGGCATACCTTGGCGACGATGCTCGGCGACTTCGTGGAGTTGGATACCTGGGTGGCTCTGCTATTTAGTCACGAGAAACCATTGATCTTCGCGCAGAGCCCCTATCAGCACGAGGGTGTCGACCCGCTGGTAACCGAGTACGCCAACCGCCTATACCTACTCGACCCGTTTTATATCAGTAGCCGAGAGCAGCCACTGACCGGCCTCGTGCGCCTAGCAGACGTGGCCCCGCAGCATTTCCAACAGACTGACTACTACCGACTGTACTTCACACACAACGTGGTCGCCGACGAGGTTCAGTTCAACGTGGCAATCCGCGATGGGCGCACGCTATGTTTATCACTGGGCAGACGCTCGCGCTTCGACACTCAGGCCATAGCCCAGTTGGAGTTGGTTCGCCCCTGGCTGATTGGACTGCTGCGCCAGCGGCTGCACTTCGAGCAATTGCCCGAACCCGCAGTGGAAAAACCCACCCTGGGCCTTGCGCACAAGCGAGACGATGCGCGCCGCCAGGTAGAGTCGGCGCTCACGGCACGGGAATTGGATGTGGTGCGCTTAATTCTTTCGGGGCACTCCAACAAAGAGGCTGCGAACAAACTCAAGCTTTCCGCTGAGACCGTTAAAGTCCATCGACGCAACGTCTATCGAAAACTGGACGTGAGCTCCCAGAGCGAGTTGTTCTCGTTGCTGTTTCTGGCGGGCGATGACCTCGCCAGGCTGCAAACGGCGCCTTAGGTTCCTTACGCCTCTACCCCGGGTTAATCATTTGACGTTATAGAAATCTGCGCCTAGCCCCGCATACTAGGCCGGCAGTAGCTCACAAGCGATCACCTGCTCCACTACTCCCAGGCTCAAAGCTCTTGGAGTTCCAATTCAGCCTCCTAGAAAAACCACAAGAGAGGATGAACCATGGCTCATATCGTTCAACCCCCGGCGCGTGGCATGACCCCAAAGTCCCAAGGGGTCGCCCATGTCTAATGCCGCACCCGCAAAACTCTCATTGACGTCCCTGACAGTCTTCGGTCTAGCCTACATGTGCCCAAGCCTGGCCATGGTCATTTTCGGCGTCATATCCGACAGCAGTGACGGCATCGCCCCAAGCGCCTTCTTGCTGGCTACCGGCGCCATGCTCCTGTCGGCCCTTAGCTACGCCAAGCTTTCGCATCTATTCCCTGTATCCGGCTCTGCCTACTACTACGCCAAGCGTCTGCTCGGCCCAGGCTGCGGCTTCATGGTCGGCTGGTCGGTGCTATTGGCCTATCTGTTCATGCCCATGGTCGCCTGGCTATTGCAGTCCGTGTTCCTCAACGCCCAGTTTCCGCAGATCCCTACTTGGGGTTGGCTGCTGATCAACATCGGCCTGACCACGGCAGTGACCGTCAGCGGCATGGCCTTGACTGATCGTCTAAACAAAGTGCTAACAGCCCTAAGCGTGGCCCTTGTGCTGCTATTCATTGGCTACTGCCTGCGCTATGTGGCTGGCCAGCCGCAGATTGGCTTCACTCAACCCATCTGGAACGAGCACAGCACCCTAACGGGACTGACCGCCGCCGCCGCAATTGCCGCCTATTCGTTCCTCGGTTTCGACGCCGTGACCACTCTCGCTGAGGAAGCCGAGCAGCCCAAACGTGACATCCCCCGGGCGGTGTTGTTGGTTATCAGCCTAGGCGGACTGTTGTTCACAGCGGTAGCCTACTTAATGCAACTGAGCCATCCTGGCGGGCAGTTCGCCGACCCGGAGACAGCGACCTACGCATTATCGATTGAGGTAGGTGGGCAATTCTTCGCCGACTTCGTAAATCTGGGAGGCATCATCGGAGGCTTTGCATCATGCCTAGCGGTGCAGGTCAGCGCCAGCCGATTGCTGTACTTCATGGGACGCGAAGGTGCATTACCTCCACGCTACTTCGCCCGACTGCAGGGCAAGGCGCAAACACCAGTGTTCAACCTGCTGTTGATCGCCGGACTGGGATTGATCGGGATCAGCGCCGATGTGAGTTCGGGAGCATCGGTAATCAACTTCGGTGCGTTTCTGGCGTTTGCTGCGGTTAACGTGTGCGTGATCGCCTACTACCTGCGAGAGCGGCGCAAACAGCGGCTGAGCGGGGTGAGATTCGTGGTACTTCCGGTGCTGGCAATTGGAGTGAATCTTTATCTGCTGTCGCTACTAAGCGCTGTGGTAGTACTGACCGGGGTGGCTTGGTTGGTATGCGGTGGTGTGTACCTTATGTGGCTGACAGCAGGCTTTAAAAAACCAGCACCGGGATTGATGGTCGTTGAGTCTTAAAACCTTAATTCTTGCAAAGAGCACTATAAGCTAAGAGTCATGTCCGAGCTTGTGGCAGCCCTGGCGAGGGCTGCCACAAGCTTTAGAACCTTTCAGCAGTTTAACCTAGAACGATTTGGAATACCTAGATTTCTTGGGCATGGAAATCTTGTCGAGAAGTTCGAGCGCGAGCGATAAGAGCCCCGGATATTATCGTCCGTAATCCTGGGTTAGATAAATGCCTACAGGACTAAACTGCACTTTTGGTAGCTTTTGCAGCGTCGCGTCGGCGAGCTGGACCAGCTACTATCTAATCTGCTAATGGATACCTACCAGTACAAGCCTGCATTACAAGCCAATAACAAGACTCTCAAGGATTTCGCGCCCATGCTTTTAAATCGCTTATCCATCCAATGGAAAATTACGTTATTGGCTGGCCTTTGCCTACTGGCGATCGTCGCAGTGCTGATCGGCATTTCGCTCTATCGTATGCATGCAAGCGCCGAACTAGTTAAGCAAAATAGCGCGCAGATGCTGGAATCGTCTGCCCGTGAACTCATGAGTGGCGAGGGCAAGGTCCAGGCGCTCACCATCCAGCGTTACTTCCTCGCGGCCTATCAGACCGGCCTCAACTTCTCCCGCCAAACACTGAATCAACGTAGACAGGCTCAGGCGCTGGGTATCGACAGCAAAACCCTGCGTGCGGATTTGCACCAGCAGGTCAAGACTACGCTACAAGGCACGCCTGAGCTGCTCAGCCTTTACCTGGTATTTGAGCCGAATGCGCTGGATGGTAACGATGCCCAATACATCAGTCGTGACGATCTTGGCAGCAATGAAACGGGGAGATTCTCCACATACTGGTCGCAACTTGATGGCAAGCTTAATTCGATGACGCCGGCCGAGGCAGCAATTTTCGATGCTACGCCGATGCTCGATGGCGAACCCTTCAGCGCCTGGTATACCTGTCCACAAAAGACTCTCAAGCCTTGTCTGCTGGACCCCTATTTCGATGATGCCTCCGGGCAGCCAACACTGATCACCACGTTGACTTTCCCAGTGATCGAGGATGGTAAAATGATTGCGATTGTAGGTATGGACATCAGCCTTAGTAGCTTGCAACAACTGGCCAATCAAGGCAGCCAAGAGCTATACAAAGGCGAAGGCGCAATCAGCATCATCAGCCCTTCTGGTCTCCTTGCCGGCTATAGCAAAACCGACGAGCTCCTCGGCAAAGCGTTATCCCAAGCCTATCCGGAAAGCGCCACCACTTTGCTAGAGCTCCAACTCAAAGAGCAGAGGCATGAGCGTCAGACCAACGGCCATCTCCAGCTACTGGAACCATTTCAACCGATTCCGGGCTCTAAGTCGTGGGGCGTCCTGCTGGATGTCCCTCAGGATTCTCTTCTGGCACCTGCGTTAGCGCTGCAGGCTGACCTCGACCAGCACAACGCACAAGGTACTGCTCTAGAGCTATTGTTCGGTACAGCAGCAGCTATTGTCGGCTTGTTGCTAATGTGGTTGACCGCACGTGGTGTAACTCGCCCGATCATCGCGGTTTCTAGAATGCTGAAAAACATCGCTAGTGGTGAAGGGGACCTGACGCAGCGCCTGGCGTACACCAATCAGGACGAGCTCGGGGAACTGGCCGGTTGGTTTAACCGTTTCCTCGAAAAGCTCCAACCAATCATCGCAGATGTGAAACGTTCGGTGCAGGATGCACGTGCCACTGCCGACCAGTCTGCAGCCATCGCCAGCCAGACAAGCGACGGTATGCAGCAACAGTTCCGCGAGGTTGACCAAGTCGCTACCGCCTCTCAGGAGATGAGCGCCACCGCTCATGATGTTGCGAACAACGCCGCCCAGGCTGCCAATGCCGCACGAGGAGCTGATAGTGCGACCCGCGAGGGACTGGCGGTGATTGATCGTACGACAATGGCAATACAGCAACTGGCAAACACACTCAACTCGGCAACGGATGAAGTCGAAGCGCTTGCCGGTAGCAGCGAGCAAATCGGATCGGTGCTGGAAGTGATTCGCGCCATCGCCGAACAGACCAATCTGCTTGCCCTCAATGCAGCCATCGAAGCAGCTCGCGCGGGGGAAAGCGGCCGCGGCTTTGCAGTGGTTGCCGACGAAGTGCGCAGCTTGGCTAAGCGCACCCAAGATTCGGTAGAAGAGATCCGCCTGGTGATCGAGAAGCTACAAAACGGTACTCGTGATGTAGTGGACACCATGCACAACAGCTACAAGCAGGCGGAGAATAGCGTTGAACTTGTCGACCAGGCAGTCACTGCTCTACATCGTATCGGAGATTCGGTTACCGTCATCAACGATATGAACCTGCAAATCGCATCAGCAGCGGAGGAGCAGAGCGCAGTGGCGGAGGAGGTCAATCGTAACGTAGCGAATATCCGGGATGTTACGGAAGCGCTGTCAGGCCAGGCCAATGAGTCTGCGAAGATCAGCCAGAACCTCAACCAGCTGGCCAACCACCAGCAAGGATTGATGGAACAGTTCCGCGTGTGATCCAAACAGGGCAGGCTCCAAGCCTGCCCGTGTGATCTCCTACAACTAGGACGACAGCACTTCCGGGGGACACCGTCCCTCGCGACACCTCTCTACATCAATCGTCTATCCCAAGCCGAGCATGAGCGCCGCCCTCAATCCTTCGTCGGTTGCAGTTTAGTTCTGTCCTCGAGCCAGGTACGGGCGCGCAGCAATGCCCAGGTCGTTGCCGCTGTCATCGTCTGCCCTTCGCAATCCAGATACCCCTCCTC
Organism: Pseudomonas sp. Con_6; assembly: GCF_059379395.1. Lineage (NCBI taxonomy): Bacteria > Pseudomonadati > Pseudomonadota > Gammaproteobacteria > Pseudomonadales > Pseudomonadaceae > Pseudomonas > Pseudomonas sp. Con_6. The sequence continues at coordinate 5,489,140 of NZ_CM182011.1, forward strand.
AAGCAACATGCTCCCATCATGGGTATAGATTCCGAGGAACAATTGTGTCTGCTTCGCCTTGGAGGTACGCACTTGGATATTGATGAGCGAACCATCGGCTAAACGCTCATCGAAATTTCGGAAATGCAGATCAGGATCTGCCCACTCCCAGAAAATTTGACCTCTATTGCGCATATCCGCCTCCGTGCAAATCGAACCAGTATGCCCCCTCTAAGGCGGTGCTTCCACTCAAAGCTCGCTGACTGCTCAGCTACCATTAGAGCACGCGGTCGAAGCGTCTTGTACAGGATCTCGACCTGGCACCTGATGCTGGCCTTTATGCTGCTGCATCTTCAAGTGAGGCCCCTACTATGGTCACAGATACTCTCACCTTGGCTCTGCTTTCACGGTTGGCCAATGTTCAGCTGTCGCTGGCGACATCCATGAAGGGAATCACCCGGGACAGTATGTCGTATCCAGCACAATCGCTGGAACAGATTTCCGAAACCCTAGATGCGCTCGAAAGCCTGCTGGAAGAGGTGATGCGAGTTACCCATAGCGCAAGTGATCGCGATCACGGAGGTAGGCTACAATAGATTGGTCGAGCTACTAACCTCCCCTTTTCAGTGCTCGATAGAAGCCCGCCTCGGTGGGCTTCTCTTTAAATCATCCCTTCTGTCTTAGATGATTCCCGACTATCACTTGAAATCTTTATACTTTTCTTACTAAGCTAGGTGAATTTTTCAACAGGGATGAAAATCATGGACGAAGTCTTCATCGTACAAAAGAGACCAATGGCTAGCGAGACGGGATGCGGCTTTTACTTCCGGATCGTCAATACCGAGACTGGCGTCCATCTTTCGACTAAATTCCCGAACCAGCTACAGGCAGATGAAGAATGTTTGCGCCTGAACGAGGAGGCTGCACAGACCAAGCACGTGCTCAATCTGTCTTTAAGACGGTAGGCTAGTCGCACCGGACTTCATATTGAATCAGACGCAAGCGATAAAGATGTACATCTGACCGACTTACCGAGAAATGCAAGCGCCCGCCCAACTCACCTTGTGTGAGTTTTTTAACCGCATTGATTTGGGCCACCTGTTTGCATTCGACTTGACCAGCAAACGGATACATCTTAAGCGGCTGAAATAGATCTAAATCGGACGATATGGCTAGTTGGCACGCAAAGCATCAATTACAAGGCGTACTGCAAGCGAAGACTGGCGTCTGTGAGCATAATAGGCATGGTGGCCGGTCACAGTTGCAAACCAATCCTCAAGTACTAAGCGGAGTCGTCCTGCCTCGACATGGGGTTGAACAAGAGCCAGAGGGAGATACGCTAGACCAAAGCCCCTCAATGCAGCATCCAACATCTGATAAGAGTTGTTGAACACCAGTTGACCTCTCACTTTCACCTCAAGCGTGTCATTTCCCTTACACAACTCCCATGACATGAGCGTGTCTTTGGTGGGAAGTCGTAGATTGATGCAGTTATGCGCAGTGAGGTCTGCGGGCACCTCTGGAGCAGATCTGCTTTCCAGATAGCTCGGAGCGCCTACTATCGCAAGGGTTTCATCAGGCGCTATGCGCGCTGCAATCATGTCCTTTTCAACCTGGTCGCCAAGGCGCACACCAATGTCGTAGCGCTGCTTTACGATATCTGATAGGCCGTAGTCATTGATAAGTTCGACCTGCAACTCGGGATGCTCAGCCAGGAGCCCCTGCAGCTTTGGCCAGATGTATTGGTTGACGGCATAGTCGGTAGCAGATATGCGCACCGTACCTATCGCCTTTTCTCGGAGCTCAGCAACAGCCATCAGCTCTGCCTCGATTTCCTCCAGCTTCGGAGCGACCGAGTCCAAAAGCCGCTGCCCCGCCTCAGTGGGAGAGACACTTCTGGTCGTGCGCATCAGCAGTAGCATCCCGAGCCTGGTTTCTAAAGTGGTCACTATTCTGCTCAGTGACGACTGAGGGATACCCAATTTTGCAGCCGCTTTCGTAAAGCTCCGTTCACGCGCAACGGTCAGCAGGGCGACCAAATGGTTCAGATCAGGAGAGGACATTTATCCACCTGTGAATGAGTGTATCCATATTTTGCCGCCTAGTACCCAATTCCTGAAGCTTCTACAGTGTTCGTACGGCCTTGAACTGGCCCATCCACGGCGGCTAAGCCTCAACGAACGGGTACGAATACCATGAGCAGCACAGACCAGACCATTATCCGCAACGGCAGCAAACCTTCGGTCAAGGGTCCAGAAAACTGGTTCACCGGCTCGGTGCGGATCGATTACATGTTCCAAGCCGCAGCGCCTGGTCGAGCAACCGGAGCCATTGTCACGTTTGAACCTTCCGCACGGACGCACTGGCATGCACATCCGCTGGGTCAAACCTTAGTGGTGCTGACCGGTGTAGGTTGGACTCAATGCGAAGGCGGCCCGCGCACTGAAATTCGTGCTGGGGATGTCGTCTCCTGCGCCTGCGGCAAGCGCCACTGGCATGGTGCCGCTGCAGAAACCGGCATGTCGCACTTCGCGATCACAGAAACGCTCGATGGCAAGAATACCGACTGGATGGAAGCTGTCACCGACGAGCAGTACCTCAACGGTCAACTCGTTACGGAGTGAAGCTTTACATCGCTATGGGCGCTCGCTAATTGAAGCTCCCTTAGCGACGGACGCAGACCGGCCAAATGGCCGGCGGTTACAGCATGCTGATCACACCGCCTGCGCCGACTCGCTGCCACGGCAGACTCAGTACCAGCGCCTGGAATTGTTCGCTATCGAGATTGACTTTGTGGCCGTGATTCCGTCGCCACGTGGCAAGCCATATGCCCACACCATCTTGCATCAGCACTTTCTTCCGGTTAGCGCGTCGATTGGCGAGCAAATAAGTGCAGTGCGGCTTCGCCGCACCGAACACCGCGATCACCCGGGCCAATGCGGTTTCGGTGCCGGCGCGCATATCCAACGGTTCAAGGGCCAGCCAGATCGCATAAATGCGGATCATTGGACGACAGCCCGAATAAATTGCGCGCAGCCCTCAGGATCTGAGGTTGGCCACTTCACTGTGATCATTTGGCCGGCCATGGGCAGCTCGATGATCACTGACGCTTCAACTGGCCGTTTAGATGCGGCTTTTAGCGGAACGAATGCCGGCAGTGAAGTTGCTCTGGCGCATGGAAATCTTGGCGATAAGGATGATCGCGTCCGCTTAAAAATACGCGGACACCATCGTCCTTAAGGCTGGAGTTCGGAAGGTAGGGTAGCCGGACGCTTACCGAGAAATTCCCACCTAGTCGATTATTCATTTCCTACTGAACCTATGAGGCCGATGAGATTTCCTGTACCGGTTCCCCTTCTAGGTACAGCCCGATGCTCAAACTTCACCCACAGTCTTGGCGAACCGCCATATTCCTTGTCGTCGCATTGGCCAACGGCACCGCACACGCCGAGACCTGGGCCATTACAGACACAGCACACCCACTGTCCGCCGTGCCAACTGATGTGCGAGTCATCAAGCTCGATGAGCAGCAACACATCGAGGAGCAGCTGTCCAAGAAGTTGCCACCCAACCCGCACCAGGCAGCTCTCGCAGCAAGACAGCTGATGGGTACACCGGCCGGAGCAATGCTGATGGAACAGCTGGCCGTTGCCCAGCAGGGCAATGCTGATGCGTGGAGTATCGGCATCTCGAAAGTGCCGGCTGTGGTGGTCGATCGCCAGTATGTGGTTTACGGCCAACCCGACGTTACAGCTGCCATACAGGTCATCAACCGGGCAAGGGGGCGATGATGAGACGGATTCCCCAACTCACCCTGGCTGGTGTTCTGGCGTCGGCATTACCGTTCACAGCCTCTGCGGCCATCAGCTCGGCAGCAATTCTCGCCTCCACCAGCTCGCCCACGTGCCTGGAGTACAAGGTAGTTGGCATTTGCTACTGGCTGCTCTGCACCCCAGTCGGCTGTACGGTGAAAACGTCTACCAAAGTCCGCCACTACATCCCAGACGCGGTGGTATCGGCTTACGCCAACACTGGCGGCAACCCCTGGACTGAGGTGAGCCCGATGGGGATGCCGAACGCCACAGCACAAGCCGGCAACGATGGCACCACCAACCATAACGCCGAGAACAACATCACGAAGTTCAAAGAGGCTGACGTTATCGGCCACCCTGGAGCTGCGGTGTTCAACCAGTTTGTCAGCTCTTTTGGATACTCCTGTCACGGCGCGACTACCCCATACGTGCCCTACATGCTCAGCACGCTGGACACCCTCGCATGGCGGTACGGAGTTCCCGAATCCGTCTATCCCGAGGCCCTGCTTCCCGGCATGCGTGAAGTCGGGGGGCTTCTCTCAGCTGACATGTGGGGAAGCATCTACCCACGTAGTGGGTTTATCCACCAGGTCGACGACTTCAAGTCCGGTGCAGTGATCGCCCAACGCGCCGGTGACATCACGACCCGCGTAGGACAGCCCCATGTTTACCTACCAATGCGTTCCCTTCCAGAGCCAGGCTACTGGCCTGCTGGGGAGCTGAAAGAAGGTGATGCAAGCACAGGCAAGTGGCAGGAGCTCACGCCGAACATGAGCCCCACCTGTGCCGTGTTCCCCTCCCCTGGCCCTAATGCCGACGCGGTCGACGAAGCCTATGCCTGGGCCCTGTGGCGGCCCTATTCATGCTGCCAGCGCAAGGGGCAAACCTTCCTGGGAAGCACTGACTTCCAATGAGATATGACCTGGAGATCTCTATGAACAAATTAGCCGCCGCCATCTTGCTCGCTGTTGGCTTGAGCAGTACCTGGTCCATGGCCGAGGCCGCGGACCCCATCAAGGTGGAGTCCCAGGGTAGCGTGATCGGGGACGACGTGCTCTACAGTATCGGCGGTGGCAGTGCTGTCCAGATGGGCAGCGCTGGCCAAATGGAAAGCATCACCGTCGGCGCCGGCTGGCAGAACAACCTGGTCTGCGGGAACATGGACCTCAGCAACACTCTGCAGAACCAGCTGAACGGCGCAACGCAGGGTTTTCAGCAGATCATGAGCAGCGTCATCCAGAACGCGACCGGCGCTGTCACGTCACTACCAGCATTGATCCTGCAGCGGGCCAATCCTGCCCTCTACAATCTGCTCACGAACGGGATCCTGCAGGCACGCCTCGACTACGACCGCTCGAAGGGAACCTGCAGGGCGATGGCCGAACGGATGGCTGACATTGCAGGCGGCCAGATGGGATGGGGCAAGGTTGCGGAGGGCCAGAAGATGGGGCAAGCCCTGGCATCCAGCAACGACGCCGTAGCAGTGGTCGACAAGGTCGAGGAAGCACCAGGTTCCAACGGTGTGACCTGGGTAGGTGGGAAGCAGGCCGGTGGCAATGGCCAGCAGCCCATCAAGGTGGTCGGGGACGTCGCCAAAGCAGGCTACAACCTCCTCAACAACCGCGCAGCTCAGGATACCTCAAGCATCCCGCAGTCCAACTGCTCCAATGGCCTGGTATGCGGCAGTTGGGAGTCCCCGGCCGAAGCCGCGCAGTTCGCGAACCGCGTCCTAGGTGAGCAGCAGCTCCAGACCTGTGAAGGCTGCACCACAACGTCCACTCCGGGTGTAGGCCTGACCCCGCTGATCCAGGAAACATACGACAAGAAGCTCGCTGCCCTACAGGAGCTGTTGAAGCCCGGCACACAGATCACCTCCGAGAAGCTGCGTGAGGCAAGCAGCGACTCCCTACCCATCACCCGCGGTGTCGTTACAGCCCTTCGTGACGAGCGGGATCAGGCGGTGCTGGCCTCACGCTTGGCATCCGAGGTGGCCCTGGCAGATGTCCTGGAGAAAGGGCTGCTGCTGCAACGCATGCTGATTACAGGCAGCAAGGAACCCAACGTGAATGCTAACAAGCTGGCGGTTGAGGCCACCCTCGGACAGGTCGACACGCTTCAGCAACTCATCACCAACCTCAAGACCGAGCTCGACATGCGGCAGCAGCTCGCGAACAACTCCCCGATGAAGATCATCGAACGAGGCAAAGCGCGCTCCGAAAGCTCCCGCTCAATCTATGACGCGGCTCCTGAACAGGATCGCCTGCTGCAGCTGCAGAAGCCTGCAGGCAAGGAGTGAACATGTCCGAGGATGTAGAGAAAAAAGCCCACCCCCTGAAAGTTCTGCTGGAAGGCGTGGTTCTCAGCGTGGTGATGCTGCTGCTGAGCATGTTGCTCGGCATCATTGCGATCAATCACCTGGGCGTGTTCGACGCCTGGTTGAAGTGGCGGGAGGGAAATTACCTGCCACTGCTGCTATGGCGAATTACCCTCTACGGCATCATCGTCTTTGGCTGGTTGAAACTCAAAGCGCGCCTACCCGGGGCTGAGGCAGGGCAAGGATCCAAGGGGACGCAGCGAATCGAGTTCCTGGTGCTCCTGCTGTTCGTGATCATCGAGATCTCTAAAGCACCAATCACCTGGTCGGAGGTGCTATGACACTCTACACGAACGACTACCTGGAGTATTACCTCACCCTTGTAGGATGGATCATCAACAACGGGATCTGGGACATGATTTCGGACACGGGCCTGTTCGCCCTACCCTTCATCATCATCGTGGCCCAGGAGTGGCTCAAGGTCCGAGGTGAAGGCGCCGACGAGGGCAACAAGGGAGTGCTGTCCCTGGCTCGAATTGAGACCCGGATCTACGTCGGATATGTGGTGGTATCTCTGTGCGCTGTACCATTCATACCTGTTGGCTTTGACACTTTGCAATTCGACCAATCGCGAGGGAAGCAGTGCCAGGTGCTGACGCCAGCCCCCTCGGAGACAGGGTGGAACACTACCTTCAGTTCGTTGGCCGGCAAGAGCGCGAAGGTGCCGGTCTGGTGGGCGCTCGTGCACGCCCTGTCCAAGGGGTTGAATAGCGGCGCTGTTGCAGCAATCCCCTGCGGTACAGATCTCAGGCAAATGCGCATGGAGGTCGACGCGATGAGGATCGGTAACCCCCTGCTCGCGCAAGAGGTAGCAGACTTCACCCATGATTGCTTCGGCCCATCTCGGGCGCGCCTGTTCATGCGTCAGCCCGACATTGGATCGATAGCCAAGGACCAGAAGGCCCTGCAGGACCTGAACTGGATCGGGTCCCACTATCTGCTGAATACAGCGGGGTACTACGACACGGACTACTCCAGAACTCCCCGTACATCCTGGCCGTATGACACGAAACGTGATGACGGGATGCCCCAGGTGACCGGTGGTGGTGGGTACCCCACCTGCAAGCAGTGGTGGTCAGACGGGAACATCGGCCTACGGGACCGACTGAAAGCCCAGGTCGATCCGAGCCTGCTGAACCAGTTTCTTGGATGGGCAAAGTGGCTGTCCCAGGAAGAAGTAACCGACTCGATGATTCGCCAGCTCGTGTCGCCATCCAGCCAGATCAGCGGCGACGTCTACACCGACTATGGCGGGCAGGTCGATGGAACCGTATGGAATGGCCTTGCTCGTGCAGGGGGAACACTAGGGGTCGCAATCGGGTCAGTTGCTTACTTCCCAGGCATGGACATGGTTAGGCAAGCGTTACCCATGATCATGGCATTCCTCAAGATGGCTCTAATTATCTGCATTCCGCTTGTGCTGATAATTGGCGCATACAGGATTGAGGTTGCGATTACTATATCCGTGACGATGTTCGCCTTAATCTTTTTAGACTTCTGGTTTCAACTAGCCAGATGGGTCGATAGCACAATTATCGACGTTTTGTACGGCTCAGGCTCACCGCATTTGTCCTTCGATCCCGTGATGGGTCTGAACACCACTACTCAAGATGCTATTCTTAACTTTGTAATGGGGTCCATGTTCATCATGCTGCCTACCTTCTGGGTTCTAGCTCTGGGCTGGGCTGGAGTGAACACTAGCGGTGTAATAAATGGACTATCCAACGGAGTTAAAGGCGTACAAGGCGCCGGTGAGGCCGGTGGAAAATTCGCGACAGGCGCAATATCAAAAGTAGGAAATTCAGTTATAAAACCATAAATAAAATTGCCGTTAACGCTAGTTAACGGCATACCCTTCTAGAAACATTAAGAAGTCAGGTCGTAAGGATTCTCAACATCCCCCCGTACGGTCAAAGGACGACCCAAAACATCACGACCATAAGGTGCCTGAAAACTCTCCCACTCCTCATCAGTCCAAGCTTGCCCAGGGCTTCTGTACCCATATGCTGCCAACGCAATGATACCGACCCAGATCGCAGCCGAGGCCAGCCAACTGAAGGAGCTAACCAAGACGGCCAGCAATATAGTTCCAACTAACGCTCTTTTGATCCAGCGCAAAACAATGCTTCGATCATGCATGCAGAAGCGAGCCACGCCTCCCAGAGCCCGGCCTAAGCGAAAGGCAATCGAGTGTTTGGTGGCAACAGTCATGATCCATCTCCTTGCTCGGTGAGAGCATCTTGCCATCAGATATACGACACCTTTGGCATTTTCGCAAGGGTATGGCATAAAACGCCATCACCACTTATCAGGTCCACATTCATGGCCACCCACAACGTCGTCGTTCCTAAGCCGATGGAGCAGTCCATAGATGATCTCGTCAACACAGGTCGCTACCAGAACTTCAGCGAGGTCGTACGGGCAGGCATACGGATGTTGCTCGAGCACGAAGCAGCTGAGGCAGCCCGGCTCGAAGCCCTGCGAAACGCTACATCACTTGGCATCATGCAGGTCGAAGCGGGCCAGTACGAAGAAATTGATCCAGCTAACCTCACGGCCTATCTCGACAACCTTGGAAGCCGAGCGAGCAGTAAAGCATGAGTAGGGCCATGATTCGCATAGCTCCCCAAGCATGCACCGACATCGCCGATACCCTCCGTTTTACCCACGTGAGATTAGGCGAGTCTGTCAGGAATCGGTATCAAGACCTGCTACAGACAACATTCCATCGCATTGCAGAACAACCAGCGCTCCCCGGCAGCAGAATTCGCGATGAGCTTTCACCTGGACTTCGCAGCCTGCATCTGTCATTCAACGTGCTGGAGACTACTGAAGGCCGCGCAATCAGTCCTCGTCACATTGTCTTCTATCGCATAGGGACAGACCAGGTTATTGAGATCATCCGAGTCTTACATGATGCGATGGAGGATACCAGGCACTTGCAGCATCTACTGTAAGGTGCAGAGCGCTCAAAAGGAGACGGTTTGAATGTCATACAGCAGAAACCCCATAGCCTCAGGGCATCGATGCTAAACGACGAGATATTATCTTCAGAAGTGACCAATCAGAATAGATAAATCATGACAGACGAAACCCAGAACAAAATAGACTACCACTACTCCCTGATAGCCAGCGTCATCAACCGAGATAGCCGCGCAAAAATAAAAGACATAAAAGACTACAGAGAACTTATTGACAAAACACTCCGTCCTCTAGACGAAAAATACACAAACCGCTACAAAGTCGAAGAAAATGACGACCCTGAAACGATAGCAATTCTGAACAATATCACACGAAGAATACACTACAGCAGACACAATGAAATCCTGATAAAAACTTTAGTTCTAAGCATTTTTAGCACCTTTGAATCAATATTCGTTTCCGCCAGCACATTCATTATAGCGATAAACGATCAGACAGAAGAATTTAAAAAAGATCTAAGAACAACAAAATACCGCTTCAAAAAGAACATAACACGCCACAAGCTATTTCTCACAAGATTCGGCATCGAACTCAACCCGGAACATTGGCGTGCAATTGAAAATCTTAGCAACCTAAGAAACATCATCGCACATGCTGACTGCCAAATAACCGACGAGTACAAGAATACCGCCAAGACACTCGCAAATTCATCTACACACATACACAACAAAAAATATTGGCTAGATATTGACGCTGCCTATATTGACGAGATAATCCCTATTGTGGAGTCGACGTTTTCTCTTTTCCAACAACAAATCCTTAAATTACCTCCACTGAAATCCCAAGCTGAGTAAGCCCTCTTCAAAAGGGATAAATGGGCCAAAATGGAAATGGGATTGAATGGATAATGGAATGGATGACAAGGGTAAAAGCCCTACCCCAAAAGGTCACAACCCAAAATGAACTGTAAAAAGGAAAAGCTATGACAAAGGCACCCGTATGGTTTGAAAAGACTGTCGAATACGCGTATGTGGCTCGGCTAGTTCTCAGTCGAAAAATGGGATTTGCAGCTCCGCTGGCAGGTGTACACGAGAGATATGCAGGCGACGCAGTTTTCGGGGTGGCGGATAAGTTTGTTCTCATTGAGTTCAAGAGAACTCGTGAGGTCCTACCATCTGAATTATCTTTATTTCTTGATTACGAAAAAGCAAAAAAAGAGCTTTCAAACTACACTCATCACTATTTTATTTATGGCGTACTTGAAGAGGGTGCTCTCCAATTGAGAGCCGAGTATTATTTCGACACCAACGAAGAAAAGTCTTATTACAACCCTATTGAAATTCTGGCCTGCGGCATTCCAAAACAGGAGTTTGACATATACATTAAATTGTTGGCAGCACATAAAGTTCCAGATGGGCGTGTAGGGAGCGCGGGAGGGATGACACCAGAAACGTTTTCAACGGTCCTCGGAGTTAGCCAAAAGGGAGATGTAGTAGAAACCCATGCGCTGCATGAATATGCACCGGATTTGTTCCCCCCACCTCCTAGACCAGACCATACTCCTAGCCCGCAACAGAAGCAGGCGACCACTCCGACCCCCAAGTTTTAGTGAGTTTCTGCCCATGAATGATGGCCATATGCCAAGAAATCCATAACCGCAGAAATTCGCTTTTCCGTTGATGCCATCTTGGCATTAGGAGAAAAGCCCGCTCCATGCACACGCCATGGAGCAACCTATGCAACTCCTCTCCTGGTTCAGTCGCAAACCGGCTAAACCAACACCAGAAGCCTCACCGCGGGGCTTCCACCTGCCCACGAAGGCTGCTGCTCTGCTGCAGAGCCCACTCCGTCAGCAGCTCCTGGAGAATATCTGGCGCAGGGCTTCGCTCTCACGAGCTCAGTTCAATACTCTCTACCTCAAGCCCCTCGAGCGCTACGCAGAGCTGGTGCAACTGCTCCCTGCTTCAGAAAACCATCACCATGCCCACCTTGGGGGCCTTCTGGACCACGGCCTGGAGATCATGGCTTACGCCCTCAAAATCCGTCAGACGCATCTTCTACCGATCGGAGCCCCACCGGAGTCGCAGTCGGCCCAAGCTGAAGCATGGACCGCAGCCGCAGCGTATGGTGCGTTGCTGCACGACTTAGGAAAGATCGCTGTTGACCTCCGCGTGGAGCTGGAGGATGGCCGAGCGTGGCACCCGTGGCATGGACCGATCAGCCGCCCCTACCGGTTCAAGTACGTCAAAGGCAGAGAGTACCAGCTACACGGTGCTGCTTCGGCCTTGGTGTATATGCAGATCTTGGACACCGGAATCCTTGACTGGCTGAGTGGCTTCCCTGAGCTATGGAGGCAACTTATCTACCTCCTCGCAGGCCAGTACGAGCATGCCGGCATCCTTGGCGAGATTGTGGTGCAGGCGGACAAAGCCTCCGTTGCCCAGGAACTGGGGGGGAATCCAGAACGCGCACTCGCAGCTCCCAAACAGTCGCTCCAGAGGCAACTGGCGGAGGGTCTTCGATTCTTGGTGCGAGAGAAGCTCAAACTCAACCACCCGGACGGGCCAGCGGATGGGTGGCTGACGCAGGATGCGCTATGGCTGGTGAGTAAACCTGCAGCAGACCAGCTCCGGGCATACATGCTGACCCAGGGCATAGAGGGAGTTCCTACCTCCAATGCCCCGTTTTTCAACATGCTGCAAGACCAGGCCATCATCCAGACCAACTCGCAGGATAAGGCGATCTGGAAAGCCACCATCGATAACGGCCGCGGCTGGAAAAATAGCTTCACCTTCTTGAAGATCTCGCCCGCACTCGTCTGGCCCAAACCGGACGATCGCCCGCCCCATTACAGTGGCACCCTGACCCTGGAGCAGGAACCAGGAGCAGTCACGCAGTTGAGTCCGAGTGAAGAAACAGTCTGCGCGGTACCGGATGAGCCAGTCGACTTGGATCGCAACTCTCCTCAGCCGCCGGCCCGGCCTCCAGCTTTGGTACAGCCAGCCCCAAGCGAATGGATCCAATCGTCGGAACGTGAAGAACTCCTGTCACTGTATAGTAATATTACTACGCCATCAGAAGAGCTAATTGCTAGCCAAGGCTCAGCAGCCGCCTCCCCTCCCAATCAAGGACCCGGAGAGGTAGAGCCGGCTGACGATTCTCTAGCAGTCATAGCAAGGAATGCTGCACCAAAAGATGTCACAAAAATGCCTACGAGTAGTTCGCTGGGAGTGGCTTTCATCGCTTGGGTGAAAGCAGGCGTCGCCTCCCACAAATTGATCATCAACGACACAAAAGCCCTGATTCATACCGTCGACGACACCGCAATGCTCGTTACACCCGGGATCTTCAAGCGATATGTGCTGGAGCATCCTGAGCTTGAGAAAACTGTCGGTAAACCGGGGACAGCGGCCTGGCAACAAATCCAACGCGCATTTGAGAAAGAGAAGAGGCACCTGAAGACCAGCAAGCAGTTGAACATCTGGACCTACGATGTAATAGGTCCAAGGAAGACCACCCAATTGAGGGGTTACCTGCTTCTCGACCCGAAGCTGTTATTCCCTGAGCAGCCCATGAATAACCCGAGCTTGAAGCGGGTGACGGAAGGGGCCGCTGAATGACACCCGAGAAACTGCTCCGGGAATACCTGGTCGATCACGAGCTCCGCCCTGCCAGCGCGAAGATCTATGGCGCGGCAATGAAGACGCTGGAGAAGAACTTCGGCAAGGATGTGGACGTCGAATCACTCGATCGACGGGACATTCTCGGCTTGAGAAACAAGCTGATTGAGGGTGGCCTATCAAAGCGCAGCTGGAACACCTACTCCAATCACCTCCGAACCATCTGGGGCTACGGCATCGAGTACGGGATTCTGCCCAACACTGATGTGAACCCATTCAAGAAGACGACGGTAATTGCCCCGAAACGACCGAGCAAAATCATTGCCGGCGAGGCGATCGTCCGTGCGCGGCGATGGCTCAGAAGTCTGGCCGACCAGGAAGAGTCAACGGGCGAGCGCGCAAAAATCACGCCTGGGTGGTTCTGGCTCGTAACATTCGAAATATTCTATTACACCGGCATTCGACTGAACGCGCTGCTGTGCATTCGGTTGAAGGACGTCGACTGGGATCGACAGCTCATCCTGGTACGAGGTGAAACAGAAAAGACCCACCGGGAATTCCGGATCCCGATCATGGACGGCCTTGCGCCTCATATGCGCCGGCTCATCGATGAAGCTGCTCAGGCTGGCTTTACCGCCGAAGACCAACTCTTCAACGTCAATCGTTTCTCTCGCCATTACAAGCGTCGCGAAATGAATTCCGACCAGGTCGAGGCGATGTACAAGAAGCTGATCATCAAACTCGGAGTTCGGATGACTCCGCACCGGTTCAGGCACACGCTTGCGACCGATCTGATGAAGCAGCCGGAAAGAAACATCCACCTAACCAAGAACCTGCTGAACCATTCGAACATCGCTACCACGATGAGCTACATCGAGGCCGACTATGACCACATGCGAGACGTGTTGCACGAGCGGAGCATGCAGCAGGGAGCATTACGTCTTGTGCGGCGGGTGGATGACAGTGGGGCACCAAAACCGCGAACAGAAGAAAACCAGGCACGTAAAGAACCTGGTCAGCGACGAACAAACCAACAAGATCATTACGGAGGTGGCGCGACTGCACCAGAACATCTGCTGATTGAGTTCAAGCAGGTCTGTGCCAGCGCTTTGCTACCGCCTGAAGATCTCTTCCAGCCTAGCCTTCTATTCAGCCTGATGGCATCGACGACAGGTTCCACACCCTTTGCTCGATCTCATTCGGCTGACGCAGGCACCGTCTACAACGCACGTGCCTCCCCGAAGCGATGAATCGACGAATGGCAATCAGCCACTAAATCGACAGCTCAAGAAAGTCAGATAGGCAAAGCTGTCCCAGGTTTTTGGTGCTAGGAAACTGGCGCCATGCCTTTGGCTGCGCGGGTTTTAGCGGCAACTTGAATGGAGGCTTTGCAGAGCTGAGCACCCCGCAAATCCGCTAAGTCATTGAGTTTTTTGGCCCAGACACGAAAAAGCCCGCCATAAGCGGCGGGCTATTCCATATTGACATCACGCTGAAGCGAGCCTAAGGTTCGCTCCAGACGGCTGCAAGACTAGAAACTGGCTGGCAAGCCCCCCTTCCTAGTACATCACGAACCGCTGTGAATAGTGGTGGGTCGTGTAGGATTCGAACCTACGACCAATTGGTTAAAAGCCAACTGCTCTACCAACTGAGCTAACGACCCGTTGGATGGCGCGTATATTACTGTTTTCTAACAGGAAATCAACACCCCACAGCAAAAAAAATCAAAAATATCGCGTTGGGTCCTGAACACCGGCCACAGCAAAGCCTTCCGCGCGCAGGCGGCAACTGTCGCATTTGCCGCAGGCACGACCCTCATCGTCCGCCTGGTAGCAGGAAACGGTGAGGCTGTAGTCGACGCCGCGGGCCATGCCGGCCTGGACGATCTGCGCCTTGCTCAGGTTCTGCAGCGGCGCCTGAATACGGAACCCCCGCCCTTCCACACCAGCCTTGGTCGCCAGGTTGGCCATGCGCTCGAAGGCTGCGACGAACTCAGGGCGGCAATCCGGATAGCCGGAATAGTCCACCGCGTTGACGCCGATGAAGATGTCCCGCGCTTCCAGCACCTCGGCCCAGCCCAGGGCCAGGGACAGGAACACGGTGTTGCGTGCCGGCACGTAGGTCACCGGGATACCTTCGCTGGGCGCTTCCGGTACGTCGATGCTGCTGTCGGTCAGCGCCGAACCACCAATACCGTTCAGGTTCAGGCCGATGACCTTGTGCTCCACCACGCCAAGGTCGCGGGCTACCTGGGCCGCCGCGTTCAGCTCGGCACGATGGCGTTGGCCGTAGTCGAAGCTCATGGTGTAGCAACTGTAGCCTTCGGCCTTGGCCATGGCGACCACCGTGGCCGAGTCCAGGCCGCCGGACAGCAGGATTACCGCGCGTTTCTCAGTCATTGCTCAAACTCCTCTCAGCGTCCCGGCTCGTCGTTCCAGAGCAGCTTGTGCAACTGCATCTGCAAGCGAACCGGCAGGTTGTCGGCGACGATCCAGTCGGCCAGGTCGGTGGCGCTCAATTCATGGTGGCTCGGGGAAAACAGCACTTCGCCCGCGCGTCTGTCGAGGCCGTACTGGATCAGTTTGGACACCGCCCAATCGTAGTCCTCGCGGGAGCAGAGAACGAACTTGACCTGGTCGTTGGCGGTCAGCAGATCGATGTTCTCGTAGCGGTTGCGATGGACCTCGGCGGAGCCCGGGGTCTTCAGGTCCACGACGCGGCTGACGCGGGTGTCTACGGCGGAAATATCCATCGAGCCGCTGGTTTCCACAGAAACCTCGTAGCCGGCGTCGCAGAGTCGCTGCATCAGGGGAATGGCATTCGGCTGGGCCAGGGGCTCGCCACCCGTGACGCAGACATAGCGCGGCCGGAAGCTGGCGACCTGTTCGAGAATCGAATCGAGAGTGCGGATCGTACCGCCGCTGAAGGCATAGGCGCTGTCGCAGTATTGGCAGCGCAACGGACAACCGGTGAGACGCACGAATACCGTGGGCAGCCCAGCGGTGCGCGTTTCACCCTGCAAAGAGTAAAAGACTTCGGTGATGCGTAATGTGTCTTGCATGGTCGCCACGGGCGTGACAGCTATACAGGCCGTCCGCCTCCGTCAGGCACCGTCACGGACTCGACATAGCGTTATCCGCGACAGCGTTTCAATAAAAGGGCACAGATTCTAACGAAAAAACCCGCGACAAGCGCGGGTTTCTTTCAAAGGATGCGACTCAGAGCTTCTGCAGGTCGCGCTGGGCCAGTTGCGCGGCGGAGGTGCCGGGGTACTGGGTGACCACTTGCTGAAGGATGCCCTTGACCCGGTCGGTGTGACCCAGGCGGCGCTCCACGTCGGCCAGCTTGTACAGCGAATCCGGCACCTTGTTGTGCTTCGGATACAGCTGGCTGACCTTGGCGAAGGCCTGGCCAGCGCCTTGCAGATCGCCCTTGGCCAGGTTCACTTCACCCAGCCAGTACTGGGCGTTGCCGGCGTACTGGCTGTTCGGGTACTTGCGCAGGAAGGCGTTGAACGCCTGTGCGGCCTTGTCGAAGTCCTTGGCCTTGATCAGGTCGAAGGCTGCATCGTAGTAGAGCTTTTCCTTCGCCGGATCGCCAGGCTCGCTGCTTGCGGCCGGCTGGTTGGCCGGTGCAGGCGTGTTGCCGAGGGCAGGTGCCGGAGCACTGCCGTCAGCCGAATTCTCGGGGGTTGCGGACGGTGCAGGTGCCGCGCCGCTGGAAATACGCCGATCCAGGTCCTGGTAACGCTCCAGGCCTTCCTGTTTCAGACGAGAACACTTCGTTCTGCAGGATCTCGATGGTGTTCTGCTGCCGATCGATCTGTTCCTGCATCTGTTGCAACTGCATGAAAAGCTGGCCCTGCGCCGAGGCAGGGGTTGAAACCCCTCCCCCGGCGTAGGCGCCGTTCGTACCGTAACCTGCAGGCGGATAACTGCTTGCGCCGTTATATCCACCAGCATTGTCATCGACAACAGGAACCTCAGCCGCTGCCATGAGAGGCAGAGTGAGAGCCAGGACGGTTACAGCACGACGGCACGCTCGCATATCGAATTACTTACGCAGTTCGACGCGACGGTTTTGAGCCCAGGACTGCTCGTCGTTGCCGGTGGCAACTGGACGCTCTTCGCCGTAGGAAACCAGTTCCAGCTGAGCTGGGGAAACGCCTTGCAGCACCAGGTAGCGCTGAACGGCCTTGGCACGACGCTCGCCCAGAGCCATGTTGTATTCGCGAGTACCACGCTCGTCGGTGTTGCCTTCCAGGACGACGCGAGCGCCGTTGGCTTTCAGGTCCTTGGCGTGAACGTCCAGAGCGCGCATGGCTTCTGGCTTCAGGTCCGAGCTGTCGTATTCGAAGTAGAAGGTGGTGATTGCGCGCAGAGCAGCTTCTTCGCTCAGGCTGCCGTCGACAGCACCGGTGTTGGCGCCGTAGCCAGCGTTCGGGTCAACAGCGCCTTCGCCAGCGTTGTCACCGCCTTTCGAGGAGCAACCTACAGCTACGGCCATGGCCAGAGCCAGCGCAGCAAACTTACCAAACTTCAGCATTTCCATCGTGAAACTCCTAATGAACCCCAGTGTGTTAAGTAAAACGTGTATCGCCGCATCAGTTCAGGTAAGGGGACCAGGACGGTTCTCTGACTTCGCCTTGAGCGGTAGGAAGCGGGAGCCTCACGCGTCCGTTGAGAGAGACGAGCATCAAGACTCCCCGGCCCTGCTGGCGGGTGGCGTAGATTAGCATGGTGCCGTTTGGCGCAACAGTGGGAGACTCATCAAGGTTGGTGTCCGAGAGAATCTTTACACTGCCCCGTTGCAGGTCTTGTGCGGCAACTTTGAAGTTGGTGAAACCTTCCTGGCGATGAATCATTACCAGGGTCTTTTCATCCGCGGAAAGTTTCGGGTTGGCGTTGTAGTTGCCGACGAAAGTCACGCGCTCGGCGCCACCGCTACCGATGGTGGTCTTGTAGATCTGTGGCTTTCCGCCCCGGTCGGAGGTGAAGTACAGGGTCGAACCGTCCTTGCCGAAGAACGGCTCGGTATCGATGGCCGGGTTGTTGGTGACGCGGGTCATCTGACGCGAATTCATGTCCATCACGTAGATTTCCGGGTTGCCATCGCGGGACAGCACGAACGCCAGGCGGTTACCGTCGGGCGACCAGGCTGGAGCGCCGTTCAGGCCTTCGAAGTTGGTGATCTGCTCGCGGCGGCCAGTATCGATGTGCTGGACGAAGATACGCGGGCGACGCTGCTCGAACGACACATAGGCAATGCGTTTGCCATCCGGGGCGAAGCGTGGCGACAGGATCGGCTCGCGGGATTGCAGCAGGGTCACTGCACGGGCACCGTCGTAGTCAGAGCGTTGCAAAGTGTAACGAGTGCTGTTGGTGGAGAAACGCTCGGCAGTCACGTACAGCATGCGGGTGGAGAATGCCCCCTTGATGCCGGTGAGCTTTTCGAACGACTGATCGGCGATGTAGTGGGACATGTCGCGCAACTGGTCGGTGGTACCCGAAACACTGCCGGTCAGCACCTGTTGCTCGGTGGCGACGTTGAACAGCGCGTACTGCACCTGCAGGCGACCGCCGGACGGCACGATGCTGCCAACCATGACGTACTGGGCACCCAGCGCCTTCCAGTCACGGAAGATCACTTCACTGGCCTGGCTCGGCAGGCTGATCATGTTCTGCCGCGGGATCGGTGCGTAGTAACCGGAGTTGCGCAGGTCGTTGCCGATGATGTCGGCCATGTCCTCGGGCAGCACGGCGCCGCCCTGCAGACCGAACGGCACCACGGCGATCGGTGCCGCGCGGTCGCTGCCGCTGGTCACCAGGATGTTCTTTTCTTCTGCGTTGGCCATCCCTGCTGCGCAGCAGAGAACGACCAGCAGTCCTCTAAGAAGGTTAATCACAAGGCAAGGTCCTCAGGTGTGAATGTCATCTTGAATGAACGGTACGGAGCGAAGTCGCTCGGTTTCAATCCCTGCATCTCGGTCAGGCGGCCAATGCCCTTGACTGCCGCGACGGCGGAGCTGTCGAACGGTCCGTCACCACTGGAGCGTGCCACGCTGACATTGGTAATGGTGCCATCCGGCAACATGTTGATCTGCAGGACCACGGTCATGTTCTTGCGCGCTGAAGGAGGACGCGCCCAGCCTTCGGCCGCACGGGCACGAATCAGGTCGTCGAAGTCGCCGGCGACCTGGTCGCCCTGCTCGTCCGCCAATGCCTGCTGGCGCTCGGTGGTGTCGGACAGCAGCTCGGCCAGAGCCTGGGCTTTCTTGTCTTCCGCCGCCTTGCGGGCTGCTTCGGTGGCCTTCTTCTTGGCCGCGTCGGCTGCCGCCTTCTTCTTCGCTTCCTCGGCTGCCTTCTTCTTCGCCTCTTCGGCGGCAGCCGCTTTCTTCTTGGCATCCTCGGCCGCTTTCTTCTTCGCGTCCTCGGCTGCCTGTTTCTTGGCTTCTTCAGCAGCCTGCTTCTTGGCCTCTTCTTCAGCCTTTTTCTTGGCTTCTTCCTCGGCCTTCTTCTTGGCGATATCGGCTAGCTGCTTCTCTTCAGCCTTCTTGGCTTCCTCGGCTTTCTTCGCCGCTTCGGCCTTCTTGGCCTCGTCAGCCGCCTTCGCTGCCTCGGCTTTCTTCGCTTCTGCCGCCTGGCGAGCTTCCTCGGCCTTTTGAGCCGCTTCCTCTTTCTTTTGTTCCGCAGCCTTCACCGCTTCCTGTTTCTGCTGCTCGACCTTCTTCTGCTCCATCTGCTCTTCTTCAGTCTGGCGCGAAGCAGTCTTCTTCGCTTCCCCGGCAATCTTCTGATTGGTCTGGGTGGTCGCCTGGCTCTTGGATTTCAGCTGGTACAGGGTCGCCTGGACAATAGGCTTGGCCGGCGGCAGCTCAGGCGTCATGGCGAAGCTGACGAACAGCATGCCGAACACCAGGACGTGCAGCGCGATGGCCCAGACACTGGGCCAGAAGTAGCTTTCCGAGGCGGATGGCTCTCGCTGTTGCATCAGGGCGCCTCGGTAATCAGGCCAACGTTACCGACACCGGCCTTCTGCAACCCGCCCATGGCACCCATGACCGCACCGTAGTCGACCGCCTTGTCGCCACGGATGAAGACCTGTGTCTGTTTGCCCTGGTCACGACCGGCGGCGATGATCTTGGTCACCGCGTCGGTCATTTGCGGCAACGTCATGGCCTTGTCCATCTGCTTGTCGGTGTCGACTTCGCTACCGAGGTTCCAGTAGTAGGTCTTGTCGGCCTTGATCGAGATGGTCAGGATCTGGACATTGTTGTCCTGCGGCAAGGCTTCGCTGGAAACCTTGGGCAGGTCGACCTTCACGCCCTGGTTGAGCATGGGTGCGGTAACCATGAAGATGACCAGCAGTACCAACATCACGTCGATGTAGGGCACCACGTTCATCTCGGCGACCGGCTTGCGTTTGTGGCGAACTCGGGCCATTGGTTTCTACCTGATCACTCTTCGCTGGTGTGCACTTTGCGGTGCAGGATCGCCTGGAATTCGTCGGCGAACGTGTAGTAACGGCCGATCAGCACTTCACTGCGGGCAGCGAAACGGTTGTAGGCGATAACGGCAGGGATGGCGGCGAACAGGCCGATCGCGGTGGCGATCAGGGCCTCGGCGATACCCGGGGCAACCGTGGCAAGGGTGGCCTGCTGGGCGCTGGCCAGGCCACGGAAGGAGTTCATGATCCCCCACACGGTACCGAACAGACCGACGTACGGGCTGGTGGAACCGACGGTGGCGAGGAACGGCAGACTCTGCTCGAGCTTCTCTTCCTCGCGGGAAATAGCGACGCGCATGGCACGGCCGACACCTTCCATCACCGCATCAGGATCGACGCCTGGCTGCTGGCGCAGACGGGAGAATTCCTTGAAGCCGGCCCGGAAGACCTGCTCCACGCCCGAATCCGGATCAGGGTTGCTGCCCGCCTGGCGATACAGCTTGGACAGATCGATACCCGACCAGAAGCGCTCTTCGAAGCTGTCCAGGGCACGACGACCGGCGCGCAGCATGGTGCTGCGCTGAAAAATCATGATCCACGAAGTCACCGATGCGGCAACCAGTGCCAGCATGACCAGCTGCACCACGATGCTGGCATTGCTGACCAGGCTCCACATGGAGGTATGGTCGACGACGTTAGCTTCCACGCTTAATCTCCTGCGTTTGTATGTATGCCCGGACTGCCCGCCGCGATGAAGGCTGATCGCAGCTCGGAGGGAATGGCCCGGGGTTTGAACGTATCGGCGCGCACACAGGCCACCAGGAACTGCCCTTCGCAGAGCAGCGTTGCATCACTTTCGCGCCAGACCTGCTGCACGAAACGCAGGCTGGCACGATTCAATTCAAGCACTTGTGCGGTTACCCGCAATTCGTCGTCCAGACGGGCCGGCGCGTGATAGCGCGCTTCGGCGGAGTGAACCACGAACAGGGTGTTCTCTTGCGCCAGCGCCGACTGGGCAAAGCCCAGGTCGCGCAGCCGCTCGGTGCGGGCGCGTTCCATGAATTTCAGATAATTGACGTAATAGACCACGCCACCCGCATCGGTGTCCTCGTAATAGACGCGATAACGATGTGCGAACGGCTCAACCCCATTTTGCGCGCGCATACTCTAGTGCTAACTCCTCAGCTTGCCAATCCGCTCCGCCAACTGTTTTTCACGGATGTATGTCGTATTGCCAGCGCGGTATGCCGCAGTCCGCGGATAGGACCACAAAAGTACCGATTAAATCTGTCACTCATCGCTCAAATCGGAAAAATCACTGCTACCGGATGCTTCACCCAGCCGATTCGGGATGTTCAGCCCGAAATGCAGGTACGCATGCCGCGTCACTACCCGGCCACGCGGCGTGCGCATGATGTACCCCTGCTGGATCAGATACGGCTCCAGCACGTCCTCGATGGTATGGCGCTCCTCGCTGATAGCCGCGGCCAGGCTGTCGACACCCACCGGACCACCGTCGAACTTCTCGATCATGGTCAACAGCAGGCGCCGGTCCTGATGGTCGAAACCACGTTCGTCGACATCCAGCAGGTTCAAGGCCATGTCCGCCACACCTTTGGTGATCTCACCCTTGCCACGCACCTCCGCGTAGTCACGTACACGTCGTAACAAGCGGTTGGCGATTCGCGGTGTACCACGGGCACGGCGAGCGATTTCGAAGGCGCCCTCATCCTCGATCGGCAGACCGAGAATCCCACCGGAACGACTGACGATTGTGGCCAGGTCGGCGTCGCTATAGAACTCAAGACGCTGGACGATACCGAAGCGGTCACGTAGCGGGTTGGTCAGCATGCCAGCGCGGGTGGTGGCACCGACCAGGGTGAAGGGCGGCAGGTCCAGCTTGATCGAGCGCGCCGCCGGGCCTTCGCCGATCATGATGTCCAGCTGGAAGTCTTCCATGGCCGGATACAGCACTTCCTCGACCACCGGCGACAGGCGGTGAATCTCGTCGATGAACAGCACATCATGGGGTTCGAGGTTGGTCAGCAGCGCGGCCAGATCGCCCGGGCGCTCAAGGATCGGCCCCGAGGTACTCTTGATCGACACGCCCATTTCCTGGGCGATGATATTGGCCAGGGTGGTCTTGCCCAGCCCCGGCGGGCCGAAGATCAGCGTATGGTCGAGGGACTCGCCACGGCCACGGGCAGCCTGGATGAACAGCGCCATCTGCTCGCGCACCACCGGCTGGCCGATGTACTCGGCCAGGCGCAGCGGACGGATCGCGCGATCCTGGACCTCTTCCCGGTCGCGGCCGGTGGCGGTTATCAAACGGTCGGCTTCGATCACTTAAATCATCCCTTTCAGGCTGCGCCGGATCAGCTCTTCGCTGCTAAGGCCCTTGGCGTCCACGGCGGCCACCGCACGACTGGCCTCCTGAGGTTTATAGCCCAGGGAAATCAGGGCGCTGACCGCATCCGCCTCGGCGGTGGAGACCGTCGGCAACGGCGCCGGCCCGTTAGGCACCAACTGGAACATGCTCGGCACGGTTTCCCAGGCCTTGAAGCGGTCCTTCAGTTCGACCAGCAAGCGCTCGGCAGTCTTCTTGCCGACACCGGGCACCTTGACCAGGGCCGAGGTGTCCTGAGCCTGGACGCAACGCACCAGCTCGTCGACGTCGAGCCCCGACATAAGCGCCAGTGCCAGTTTCGGGCCCACGCCGTTGAGACGGATCAGCTCGCGGAACAACTCACGCTCGCGCTTCTCGAAGAAGCCATAGAGCAGGTGGGCATCCTCGCGAACGATCAGATGGGTATGCAAGGTTACCGTTTCGCCCAGCTTGGGCAGGCGATAGAGGGTGGTCATCGGCACTTCCAGCTCATAGCCGAGGCCGTTGATGTCGACAATCAGGTGCGGCGGCTGCTTTTCAGCCAGGGTGCCGCGCAAACGTCCAATCACGTTCAGGTCCTTTCTCATGAGCGCTGGCTGGATGCCGGGCGCGCATCTATATAAAGCAGGGATGCTATCAGAGACGCAGGCGTCCGTTGCGACTGCGCGCGACACTCAGGCCATGAGGCACCAGGCTGGAGCGGGTATGGGCATGGCACAGGGCGATGGCCAGGGCGTCGGAGGCGTCGATCTGGGGTTTCTGGGTCAGTTTGAGCAGGTGCATGACCATCATCTGCACCGCTTCCTTGTTGGCCCCGCCGCTGCCGGCCACGGCCTGCTTGACCTGACTGGCGGTATATTCGGCGATCTCCAGCCCGGCCTCGGCCGCCGCGACGATGGCCGCGCCCCTCGCCTGGCCAAGCTTGAGCGCCGAGTCGGCGTTACGCGCCATGAACACCCGCTCGATACCCATGGTCACCGGGCCGTGCAGGCGAATGATCTCGCCCACCCCGCGAAAAACGATCTGCAAGCGCTCAGGCAACTCACCGCTACCGGTGCGAATGCACCCCGACGCCACGTACTCGCAGCCGCGCCCGGTGTGACGCACCACACCGTAGCCGGTTATCCGCGAGCCGGGGTCGATACCAAGAATCAGAGTCATAACGCCTGCGTGACTAAAGGTGCAAATACAAAAGCCGGCCCCACCTGCAGGCGGGACCGGCCTCGGACCAATCGGACAAACCTCAGCCGAGCTTTTCCATGACCTCGTCAGGAATTTCAGCATTGGAGTAAACGTTCTGCACGTCGTCCAGGTCTTCCAGCATGTCGATCAGTTTCAAGACTTTCTGCGCGCCGTCCAGGTCCAGTTCGGCACTGGTGGTCGGCTGCATGACGATTTCCGCGTCGGCAGCCTTGAAGCCGGCGGCTTCCAGGGCGCTGCGCACGGCGTAGAAACTGGCGAACGAAGTGAACACGTCCAACGAGCCGTCACCATTGCTGACCACGTCGTCGGCATCGGCTTCCATCGCCGCTTCCATCAGGGCATCTTCATCGACGCCCTCGGCGAAGCTGATCTGGCCCTTGCGTTCGAACAGGTAGGCCACGGAACCGTCGGTACCGAGGTTGCCGCCGCACTTGCTGAAGGCATGGCGTACTGCCGCCGCGGTACGGTTGCGGTTGTCGGTCATGGCTTCGACCATGATCGCCACGCCGCCCGGGCCGTAGCCCTCGTAGCTCAGTTCCTCGACGTTGTCCGCCTCAGCGGTACCAGCGCCACGGGCGATGGCACGGTCGATGATGTCGCGACTCATGTTGGCGCCCAGCGCCTTGTCCAGCGCCAGGCGCAGGCGTGGGTTGGACGCCGGATCGCCACCGCCCTGCTTGGCGGCGACGGTCAGCTCACGGATCCACTTGGTGAAGATCTTGCCTCTCTTGGCATCCTGGCGCTCTTTGCGGTGCTTGATGTTCGCCCACTTGGAATGGCCCGCCATAACTGACTCCAAAAATCCTTGAAACAAAATCACGCGCCGCCCGGCTCGATGCGGGACGACACAACTAAATCGGGTGCCTCAAAGCAAAGGCGCATCCCGTGGGATGCGCCTTTTCGGTCCGCTTACTCAGCCTTCTGCTGTTCGCGCAGACGGATGTGCAGCTCGCGCAGGGCCTTGGCGTCGACCAGGCCTGGGGCCTGGGTCATGACGCACGCGGCGCTCTGGGTTTTCGGGAAGGCGATCACTTCACGGATCGACTGCGCGCCGGTCATCAGCATGACCAGGCGATCCAGACCGAAGGCCAGACCACCGTGAGGCGGCGCGCCGAATTTCAGTGCGTCGAGGAGGAAGCCGAACTTCTCTTCCTGCTCCGCCGCGTCGATGCCCAGCAGACGGAACACCGCCTGTTGCATTTCCTTGCGGTGGATACGGATCGAACCACCACCCAGCTCGGTACCGTTGAGAACCATGTCGTAGGCACGGGACAGGGCAGTGGCCGGATTGGCCTCCAGCTCTTGCGGGGTGCACTTCGGCGCGGTGAACGGGTGGTGCAGCGCGGTGAAGCTGCCGTCTTCGTTTTCTTCGAACATCGGGAAGTCGACGACCCACATCGGCGCCCACTCGCAGGTGTACAGGTTGAAGTCGGCACCCAGCCTGATCCGCAGCGCGCCCAGGGCCTCGCTGACGATCTTGGACTTGTCGGCACCGAAGAAGACGATGTCGCCATCGACCGCGCCCACGCGATCGAGGATCACGTTCAGGTTGGCTTCCGGAATGTTCTTCACGATCGGCGACTGCAGGCCTTCAACGCCTTTGGCGCGCTCGTTGACCTTGATGTACGCCAGGCCCTTGGCGCCATAGATGCCGACGAACTTGGTGTACTCGTCGATCTTGCTGCGCGGCATGCTCGCGCCGCCCGGCAGACGCAGGGCGGTGACGCGGCATTTCGGATCGTTGGCGGGACCAGCGAAGACCTTGAAGTCGACATCCTTGAGCTGGTCGGCAACGTCCACCAGTTCCAGCGGGATACGCAGGTCCGGCTTGTCGGAACCGTAGCGGCGCTGGGCCTCCTCGAAGGTCATGTGCGGGAATTCGCCGAACTCCAGGTCCAGGACTTCCTTGAACAGCTTGCGGATCATGCTCTCGGTCAGTCCGATGATCTCGGACTCGTCGAGGAAGCTGGTCTCGATGTCGATCTGGGTGAATTCCGGCTGGCGGTCGGCACGCAGGTCTTCGTCGCGGAAACACTTGGCGATCTGGTAGTAGCGGTCGAAGCCGGCGACCATCAGCAGTTGCTTGAACAGCTGAGGCGATTGCGGCAGAGCGAAGAAGCTGCCGGCGTGAGTGCGGCTCGGCACCAGGTAGTCACGCGCGCCTTCCGGGGTGGCGCGGGTCAGGATCGGGGTTTCGACGTCGAGGAAGCCGTTTTCGTCGAGGAAGCGACGGATGCTCGAGGTGATGCGCGAACGCAGGCGCAGCTTGTCGGCCATTTCCGGACGGCGCAGGTCGATGAAACGGTAGCGCAGGCGGGTTTCCTCGCCGACATCGGAGAATTCGTTCAGCGGGAACGGTGGGGTTTCCGCTTCGTTCAGCACTTCCAGCTCGTAGCCCAGCACTTCGATGGCGCCGGAGGCCATGTTCGGGTTGACTGCACCGGCCGGACGCGGACGGACCTTGCCGGTGATCTTCACCACGTATTCGCTGCGCACGCGGTCGGCGGCGGCGAAGCTGTCCGCGCGATCCGGGTCGAAGACGACCTGGGCCATGCCTTCGCGGTCACGGATGTCGAGGAAGATCACCCCGCCGTGGTCGCGACGACGATGGACCCAGCCGCAAAGGGTGATTTCCTGACCGTCCAGGCTCTCGTTCAGTTGGCCGCAATAGTGGCTGCGCATCATGATGGTGGTTTCGCTTCTCGTCATTCGTGAATTCGGTAAGGCCTTGACGGCCCGAAAGGGTCAATAGTGCAAGACCCGGGCAGTACAGTTCAACTCAGTCGCCGCTGCCAGCCAGGTTCTTTTTCGCACCGGTCTTGAAATCGGTCTCGTACCAGCCTTTGCCACTCAGGCGGAAGCCTGGGGCGGACAGGACCTTCTTCAGTTGGGGCTGCTGGCAGGCCGGGCAATCGGTCAGCGGGGCCGCGCTGATCTTCTGGAGAACTTCCATCTGATGGCTGCAGGAACCGCATTGATAGTCGTACAGGGGCATGGGGCGTTTCTCAAAGGACCCTGCGCGGGCCGCGCCGCACAGTAAAAGGCCGGATTATATATGGTTAGCCGGGGCTGTGCAGCCTACGGGCAGCGCCCGCATCACGAACGGTCGCACCGGGTGCTACTCGCAGGCCCGGTCTGGTTGCGAGGCGCCCTCCTCGCTTCCCCCGTTCATCAGAAACACTACGCAGATAACCCGCACCAGACCGCTGAAATTCTTCACCCCACCATGGCGCAGGTGCACCTCGCGGTCGACATGGGACAACACCGAGTTGACCGTGCAACCGTTGGCTTGGGCTATTCGCTCCAGCACCGCCCAGTAGATGCTTTCCAGGCGCAGGCAGGTGGCGAAGCCGTTCAGTCGCACCGAGCGCGACAAGGGCTGGGCGAGTTGCATGTTGAAATCCGATTCGAAGGGATCGATCTCGATGGACCGCGGGTCGCCGGGCTTGCGCACGCTCGGGTTCAAGGTTCGGGACATTGCAGCACCACGCCTCAAGACAGGGGAATGAATGCATGCGGGACCGCTCCGCACACCCTTGCCATGAAGCGCCGATGCCGCGCCCGAAACCAGCAGACGCCTGCACTCTTGGCGTAGGACCGGTCGCCAATCCCGGACCTATCGATAACCCGTGAAAACGCTTCCAGGGCCCATTTCACAGGCACGAAAAAGCCCGGCCTCTGCGAGAGAGGCCGGGCTTTTTCGTGCCTTGCGCGGGTTACTTCGGATCCAGCAGCACGCGCAGCATCCACGCGGTCTTCTCATGCACCTGCATACGCTGGGTCAGCAAGTCGGCGGTCGGTTCGTCACTAACCTTGTCGGTCAGCGGGAACAGACTGCGCGCAGTGCGAACCACAGCCTCCTGGCCTTCCACCAGGTACTTGATCATCTCGTCCGAGCTTGGCACGCCCTCGGTTTCCTTGATCGACGCCAGTTGCAGGTACTGAGCGTAGGTACCCGGTGCCGGGAAGCCCAGGGCACGGATACGCTCGGCGATGGAATCCACGGCCAGCGCCAGCTCGTTGTATTGCTCTTCGAACATCAGGTGCAGCGTACGGAAGCTCGGACCGGTCACGTTCCAGTGGAAGTTGTGCGTCTTGAGGTAGAGCACGTAGGTATCCGCAAGCAGGCGGGACAGGCCGTCGGCAATGGACTTGCGATCTTCTTGGCTGATTCCGATATCGATTGCCATGTAAAAATTCCTTCCTCTGATTTTCGGTTCAACGGTACTGGCCCCACTGTATCAAGAGTTTTCCCCATCTGCAGCTTCAGAGCCGCGACACAGCGCTGCAGGCCGTGCGCGCCGGGCGTCCCGCTGATTTGAGTAGGCCCGGTCTTTGCTGTTAAATAGAAGCCGTGTCGTCATGGCAGATCGTCAGCGCCATGACGCATAGGCTGGAACCCCCACCCTTTTGCGCCTTTTTCATGCACCGTGCACCGTGGGCCCAGCTCTTCCTGTGATCCGCCTAATAAGATGCGAGCCAAACCATCATGTTCAAGATCGTCCACCTCCTGACGGGCGCAGCGGCCTTGCTGCTGTCCTTCATTCCCAGCCTCCGCGCCGACGTCACCCCGTACCTGCTGCAACACGATGCCATCTACCTGGCCCTGTTCGGCCTGGCCAACCTGATCCTCGCGCCGGTGGTACCGCAGTACTACAAGGGCGCGCGCCAGTACCTGCAGGTCAGCGCCAGCGTCCTGCTGGTCCTGACCGTGGTCCTCCAGGCACTGGGCCTGCTGGTGCTTCCCGAACTCGGCAGCCTGCCCGCCCTGGTGGCCGCGCTGTTCGCCGCGGTCCTGCACCTGAGCGCCGGCTTCATGAAGCCGGCCAAAGCGCGCAGCAATGCCGTCAATGCCAGCTACGACATGGGCAAGCGCGATACCGGTACCGTGAAGTGGTTCAACACCTCCAAGGGCTTCGGTTTCATCTCCCGTGATTCGGGCGACGATATCTTCGTGCACTTCCGCGCCATCCGCGGTGAAGGTCACCGCGTACTGGTGGAAGGCCAGCGCGTGGAGTTCTCGGTGATGAACCGCGACAAGGGCCTGCAGGCCGAAGACGTGATCGCCGCCCCGCGCCGCTGACACCCTCGCCGGCAGCAAAAAGCCGCGACAGTCCTTGGAGGACGTCGCGGCTTTTTTTCGTGTGCGATATTTCAGTAATGCGGCGGAGGTGCTTCTTCTTCGCTGGCCTCGTACTGCCCCATCACCTCTTCGTAGCGTTTGAGCAAGGCGGCCATCTGCAGTTGCAGCCGTTCTACTACCCTCTGCTGCTCGACCAGCACGTCATTGAGGGTCGCCAGGGTGTCATCCTGGAACGCCAGGCGGCTTTCCAGCTCCATTACCCGCTCTTCAAGACTCATTGTTCAAGCCTCCAGAAACTGGAAGTCATCGCCCAGTACCGCTTCAAGACGCTGGCGCACTTCACTCAACTGAACAGCGGAATATTCAGTTGCAGGTTTGGCACCCCAGACAGGTGCCGGCCACGCGACGTCAGTACGACGCCGCACGATCACATGCATATGCAACTGACTGACAACATTACCGAGTGCAGCAACGTTCATCTTGTCGGCGGCAAAACAACCCTTGAGCGCTTCACTCAAGAATTGGGTTTCCTTCCAGAGTTGCTGCTGGTCGGCGTCACTTAGTTGAAACACTTCACTGATGTCGGCGCGACGCGGAACAAGAATGAACCAGGGATAGTTAGCATCCTTACTAAGTAACAAGCGGCAAAGAGGAAAGTCTCCCAATGCGAAAGTGTCTTGTTCAAGGCGCGAATCCAAAGCGAACACGGGGTAGTCTCCTCATCGATCAGTGCGATCCGCCGCAGCGGACCCTGGTGCGCAGGATACTCCGATCAGCGTCGGCGGGCACGAATACACCGGCCAGGCCCCGAAAAGCAGCAGTATTTCGAGGGACCTGCGGGTCTGCACACCTCTGTTTCTGCGGCTAGGTAACAAAATGCTACTTTCCGCACCAAAATGGCGCCTGGCGAACCGCAGAAGAGCGTCTAGTATCCCCAAACTACCCACTCAGAGCCTCGCAACGGTAACGTCCTGACCAGAAAGTCCATTTATTACTTATTCCAGAAAGATACCGACGAAAGAGCCGACCGATCTTTCACCCCCGGTTTTGCTGCGCTTTTTCGAAAAAAGATCAGCAAACGTGAAAATTTCATCAGCGCCGGATATTTTTGAGCACGCTTGTTGCATCAGTGATCGCCACGGTCGGCACGCCACCTGCATGGACTGATGGCGCAGGACGAATAACAACAGCCGCACGGGCAACCAAGGAGTTTGGGAATCAAGGTGTTAGCGCGTAGACGCAGGCGCCTGGTTCAACCGAAACAGCGCTGGAGTTGCACGACCCGGTTGAAAAGGGACGTGATTTGCGACATGGATATAACTATTTGCGACACGACCATAAAGTTACCGAAAGGTTCCGTTCGCAAGTATCGCTTAGCCTAGTCAGCGTGATATACATTTCCGCCGACTCAAACAAGAAAGAGCAGTCCCAATAAAAAAACCAGCTGGGACAGCAGCAATCTTCCTAAAAACCAAAGGAGCAAATCACGATGCGCGTGATGAAGTGGAGCATGATCGCCCTGGCCGTAGCCGCCGGGACCTCGCAAATGGCTGTAGCGTCCTCGCAGGACGATTCCAAGGGTTTCGTTGAAGACAGCAAGCTGAGCGTCAAGACCCGCATGCTGTATTTCAGCCGTGACTTCCGCAACGCACCAGCTGGCTCGCAGAGCCGTGTAGAAGAGACCGGCCTGGGCTTCCTGGGCACCTTCGAGTCCGGCTTCACCCAAGGCACCGTTGGTGTCGGTGTCGACGCCATTGGCATGCTCGGCCTGAAGCTGGACACCGGTGATGGTCGTGCCGGCGCCGGCCT
This sequence comes from Pseudomonas sp. Con_6, assembly GCF_059379395.1. NCBI lineage: Bacteria > Pseudomonadati > Pseudomonadota > Gammaproteobacteria > Pseudomonadales > Pseudomonadaceae > Pseudomonas > Pseudomonas sp. Con_6. The sequence continues at coordinate 5,519,774 of NZ_CM182011.1, forward strand.
GTTCCCTCAAGACTCCGAAGGCCGTGCCGAGGACTCCTACAACAAGGGCGGTGCAGCAATCAAATTCCGTGTTTCCGATACCGTGCTGAAAGTGGGCGACCAGTTCACCGCCATGCCGGTATTCGCAACTGACGACAGCCGCCTGCTGCCAGAGATCGCTCGCGGCACCTTGATCACCAGCAACGAGATCAAAGGCCTGACCCTGAATGCTGGCCGCTTCACCAGCCTCACAGCACAAGCTGCCTCCTGGCGCGACAGCATCAATGGCCGGGATAGCGACACCGGCCTCAAGAATCCTGGCCTGACGAGCGCGAACGTTGTCGGTGGCACCTACGCGTTCACCGACTCGCTCAGCACCACCCTCTACTACTCGAAAGTCGAAGACTACTGGCGTAAATACTACGGTAACGTCAACTGGGCACTGCCTCTCTCCGACAAACAAGGCCTGGTGTTCGACTTCAACATCTACGACACCAAGAGCGACGGCAAAGGTCTGCAACGCGCCTACAACGATCGCGTAACCAAACTCGACAACCGCGCATTCAGCCTGTCGGGCGCTTACAACGTTGGCGCTCACACCTTCACCCTGGCATTCCAGAAAGTGACCGGTGATGGTGACTACGGTTACGGCGTGGATGGTGGTGGTACCGTCTTCCTGGCCAACTCCATCGCTCGCTCCGACTTCAACGCCGAAGACGAGAAATCCTGGCAGGCTCGCTACGACCTGAACTTCGCCGAATACGGCATCCCAGGCCTGTCCTTCATGACCCGCTACGCCAAGGGTACCGACGCCAATACCCGTACTACCGACAACGGCAAGGAATGGGAACGCGACATCGATGTGAAATACGTGCTGCAAGAAGGCCCTGCCAAGGACCTGAGCCTGCGCGTACGTCAAGCTACCTACCGCTCCTCCGATGGCGTCTACTACGGCTCCAACTCGATCGACGAACTGCGTCTGATCGTCGAGTACCCACTGAGCATCCTGTAAGCCCTCCCGGCCCGCAGACCTCAGTACGAAAAAGCCCGGCCCTGCCGGGCTTTTTCATTTCCGTCAGTCACTTGCGCCACATTCACTTTCCTGCGTTCTATACGTCACCGATTCCCCCCCGTACAATGCGGGGTCATTTCAGTTAAGCAACCGACAACGGCCTATCATGCGCACCAGTCAATATTTGCTCGCCACACAAAAAGAAACCCCTTCCGACGCGGTCGTCATCAGCCACCAGCTCATGCTGCGTGCCGGCATGATCCGCAAGCTCGCCTCCGGCCTGTACACCTGGCTGCCGATGGGCCTGCGCGTGATGCGCAAGGTCGAAGCCGTGGTTCGCGAGGAAATGAACGCCGCCGGCGCTCTGGAAGTGCTGATGCCGGCCATTCAGCCCGCCGAGCTGTGGCAGGAGTCCGGTCGCTGGGAGCAGTACGGCCCCGAGCTGCTGCGCCTGAAGGACCGTCATGGTCGCGAATTCTGCGTCGGTCCGACCCACGAAGAGGTCATCACCGACCTGGCCCGCAACGAACTGAGCAGCTACAAGCAGCTGCCGCTGAACATGTACCAGATCCAGACCAAGTTCCGTGACGAGATCCGTCCGCGCTTCGGCCTGATGCGCGGCCGCGAATTCATCATGAAGGACGCCTACTCCTTCCATGCCGACCAGGCTTCCCTGCAGGAAACCTACGACCGCATGCACCAGGCGTACTGCAACGTGTTCACCCGCCTGGGCCTGAACTTCCGTCCCGTACAAGCCGACACCGGCTCCATCGGCGGCAGCTACTCCCACGAATTCCACGTGCTGGCCGAGTCCGGTGAAGACGATGTGATCTTCAGCGACAGCTCCGACTACGCCGCCAACATCGAGAAGGCCGAGGCCATCCCGCGCGAGACCGTGCGTCCTGCGCCGAACGAAGCCCTGCGCCTGGTCGACACGCCGAACACCAAGACCATCGCCGCCCTGGTAGAAGGCTTCGACCTGCCGATCGAACGCACCATCAAGACCCTGATCGTACACGGCGCCGAGAAAGGCAAGCTGGTTGCCCTGATCGTCCGTGGCGACCACGAACTGAACGAAATCAAGGCCACCAAGCTCGAGCTGGTCGCCGATCCGCTGGTCATGGCCAATGAAGAGGAACTGCGTGCCGCCATCGGCGCCGGCGCTGGCTCCCTCGGCCCGCTGAACCTGCCGCTGCCGTGCATCATCGACCGTTCGGTCGCCCTGATGAGCGACTTCGCCATCGGCGCCAACATCGATGACAAGCACTACTTCGGCGTGAACTGGGAGCGCGACCTGCCGGTACCTGAAGTCGCCGACCTGCGTAACGTGGTCGAAGGCGACCCAAGCCCGGACGGCCAGGGCACCCTGCAGATCAAGCGCGGTATCGAAGTCGGCCACATCTTCCAGTTGGGCACCAAGTACAGCGAAGCGCTGAAGTGCCAGGTTCTGGGCGAGAATGGCAAGCCGGTCACCCTGGCCATGGGCTGCTATGGCATCGGCGTATCCCGCGTAGTCGCCGCCGCCATCGAGCAGAACTACGACGACAAGGGCATCATCTGGAGCGACACCCTGGCGCCATTCCATATCGCCCTGGTACCGCTGCGCTACGAAACCGAGGAAGTCCGTGCGGCCACCGACAAGCTGTACGCCGAACTGACCGCCGCCGGCTTCGACGTGCTGCTGGACGACCGCGACAAGAAGACCAGCCCCGGCATCAAGTTCGCCGACATGGAACTGATCGGCATTCCGCATCGCATCGTGGTCAGCGACCGCGGCCTGGCCGAAGGGAAGCTGGAGTACAAGCACCGTACCGAAAGCGAGGCCCAGGCCCTGCCGGTGGCGGATGTCGTGTCGTTCCTGCAAGCCCGTATCCGCCGCTGATCGATAGCCAACGCAAGAAGTCACCATGTTCAAGCGAAGTACCTTTACCTTCGGGGGCGCCACCTTGTGTGGCGCCCTGCTCCTCAGCGGTTGCGCCAACCAGATGTCCCAGCGCAGCGAGCATGAGGAACGCATCGAGCGCAAGCTGCTCGAGCACAGCCTGCAGATCGATGTCGGGGAACCCAAGGTACTCGAGCTGCCGCAACGTCGTGTGCGCATCCACGAGCAGAAGCACTTCGAAGTCACCGAGTTCGAAGTGACCCGCCGCTATGATCGCTATACGCCGTACCAACCCTGGCGGGAAATCTACGAGATCCCACTGGGAGCTGTGGCCGTGGTGGCTGGCGTCGGTGCCAACGTGGTGAATATATTCGCCTTGGGCAGCCTGCCGGACAGCGTGACCAAGGACTGGCTCAGCTACGGCTTCGCAGGGCTCAACCCGTTCATGAACACGCAGTCCAACGGGCGCGCCCAGCAGAACCTGGCCGGCATCGACGAAGTACAGAAGGACAAGCGCCAGGAATACAGCAGTGTTCCCTGGAGTGAACGTCCAGTCGAGGTCAAGGCCGGCAAGATGTCGCACGAACTGACCACCGATCGCAACGGCGTCCTGCGCCTGAATCTGCTGGACAGCCCGTTCAGCGAGCAGAACCTGACCCATATCGGCACCCTGCACTTGTCGGTGGCAGATGAGGACAGTGCGGTACGCGCCGATGCCAGCCTGCTGGTCAGCGGTACCCTGCGCAACAAGTTGGTGGAAGCTCACGGCCTGATCTTCGATGATCTCGAAGAGGACGACGTCAGTCAGTGGGTGCATCGGGTCAAACGCCTGTCAGACCTGGGTCTGGAAGAGGAAGCCAGCGAGCTGGAGCAGAGCCTGATCGAGCTGACGCGCAATGATCCGGAGTTGCAGCAGGAGTTCCTGAAGTCGCTGACGAAGGATGCGGGGCGCCTGGTAGCCGATCCGGGCGCGCACTGACAGTTAGATAGCTGGGGCTGCTTTGCGGCCCCAAGCTGTTTCAAGGCGCCGGAAATAGCTCCAACTGCTCATGGGCACCGCGCAAATCCTGAAGCCTCACCCCAATCCCCAATAGCCGAACCGGCCGCCCTCCCCGCGCAAACGCCTGGCTGAGCAACTGCTGGTAACTCTGCAGATCCCGCCCCGCCCCCGCCTGCTCCAGGGTGGTCTGGCTGAAATCATGGAACTTGACCTTCACGAACGGCTTGCCGGGTCGATAGCTGCTGTCGATACGAGCCATGCGACCGTTCAGGGATTCCAGCAACTCCGGAAGCTTCTCCAGACAGCTCGCCAGATCCGGCAAATCCTGGTCGTAGGTGTTTTCCACGCTGACCGACTGCCGCCGACTGTCATTCTGCACCGGCCGCTCATCGATACCCCGGGCCAGGTTGAACAGCCGTTCACCAAAACCACCAAACTCCCTGACCAGCGCCAACCGCTCCCACTGGCGAAGATCCAGGCAGGACACGATTCCCAGGCGATGCAGCTTGTCCGCCGTGACCTTGCCCACCCCATGCAGCTTGCTTACTGGCAACTGCGCAACAAAATCCTCCACCTCGGCGGGCGTGATTACAAAACAGCCGTTGGGCTTGCGCCAGTCGCTGGCGATCTTGGCCAGGAACTTGTTCGGTGCGACCCCCGCCGACACGGTGATATGCAGGCGCTGGGCGATCTTGCGCCGGATATCCTGGGCGATCAGAGTGCCGCTGCCAGAGCAACGCGGGCTTTCACTGACATCCAGGTAGGCTTCGTCCAGCGACAGCGGTTCGATCAGGTCGGTGTATTCACGGAAGACGTTATGGATTTCCCGCGAGGCTTCTTTATAAGCATCCATGCGCGGCTTCACGATCAGCAGATCCGGGCACAAGCCCAGTGCGTGCCGCGAGGACATCGCCGAACGGACGCCGAACGCCCGGGCTTCATAGTTGCAGGTGGCAATCACGCCTCGACGCTCGGCAGAGCCGCCCACCGCCAGCGGTCGCCCGGCCAGACGCGGGTCGTCACGCATCTCGATAGCCGCGTAGAAGCAATCGCAGTCGATATGAATGATCTTGCGCTGAAGCATGGATGACCGTTAATGCGGAAAAGTCGTACGCGCAGTATCTCACCCGGCCTGCCGAACCGCATCAAACCTCTGCATAAGCCCCGGATAGCGCGCCGCGCCGCCTGCGACTGGCTGACAAGTCATCACCCAGGAATGCTAACCATTTGAAGAAAAAAGGATTTTTTTGAACTTATGCTTGACAGGGAAAGCCATCCCTGTAGAATTCGATCTCACAGGCGCGGGATGGAGCAGCCTGGTAGCTCGTCGGGCTCATAACCCGAAGGTCGTCGGTTCAAATCCGGCTCCCGCAACCAGATTCAAGAAAAAGGCCAATCGAAAGATTGGCCTTTTTCGTTTGCCTGCGATTCAGGCCGAAAAGGTTTTTCAAGAAAATCAATAATTAAGCATTGACAGCCAGATTCAAGGCTGTAGAATGCGCACCCATCAGACGCGGGATGGAGCAGCCTGGTAGCTCGTCGGGCTCATAACCCGAAGGTCGTCGGTTCAAATCCGGCTCCCGCAACCAGATACAGAAAAAGGCCAATCGAAAGATTGGCCTTTTTCGTTTGCGTCAAAAAAACCTCGCCAGCCACCTCTCTCTGGCTGCCATGTGAATATTCTTTAACTATCATGACCCTCACGGATCCGTCTGAACGCTAGTAATATTCAGACATTATTATTCCATAGGGATTGGTACATTGACCGGATACTCCCATCCTGTCGCGCACAATCCCCGAGGTGATTGATGCGCCCAACCGCTGAAACCGAAATTCCCGTTACCGCCGCGCACCCCATCGCTGCCAGCCGCCTGCGCTGGCTCGATCTGTTGAGCAAGTACCGTCAACCCATCGGTCTGGCCGTGACTCTGCTGCTGTTCGGGATAGCCCTGATCGCTTGCCGCCATCTGCTTAGCGAGCTGGATATCTATGCCCTGCACGATCAGATCCTGGCCACGCCCAAGCCTGCGCTGGCCGGCGCGCTGCTAGCGACCATCGTCGGGTTCATCACGCTGCTCGGCTATGAATGGTCAGCCAGCCGCTACGCCGATGTGAAGTTGCCCGCTGGCAGTCTGGTCATGGGCGGTTTCTGCGCCTTCGCCATCGGCAACGCCATTGGCCTTTCGCTGCTTTCCGGCGGCTCGGTGCGCTATCGCCTGTATGCCCGCCAGGGTATCGGCGCCGCCGAAGTAGCGCGCATGACCCTGTTTGCCAGCCTGTCGCTGGGTTGCGCCCTGCCGCCACTCGCCGCCCTGGCCACCTTGAGCAACCTGTCCGCCGCATCGGAAGCACTGCGCCTGCCGCAAGGCCTGCTGGCCAGCATCGCCATTGCCGTGTTGCTGCTCGCCACCGCCTTGGCCTATGGCCTCTACCGCCGTCGCCTGCCGGAGCAGCCTTTCCCCCATGCCCTGCTGAGCCGCGTCGGACGCCGTACCTTGCGTCTGCCGGGTGCCCGGTTGACCCTGTTGCAACTGGTCATCACCGCGCTGGATGTCGCCGCTGCGGCAACCGTACTCTATTTGCTGCTGCCGGAAGCCCCGCCCTTTGGCGCATTCCTGCTGGTGTACCTGCTGGCCCTGGCGGCCGGCGTGCTCAGCCACGTCCCGGGCGGCGTCGGCGTATTCGAGGCGATCCTCCTCGCCGCTTTCGCCAACCAGCTTGGCGCCGCGCCATTGGCAGCGGCGCTGCTGCTCTATCGCCTCATCTATGTGGTGCTGCCGATGCTGGTGGCCTGCGTGGTACTGCTGGCCAGTGAGGCACGGCGCTTCCTGTTCGCCCAGCAGGCGATCAAGGTTGCCTCGGGCATGGCCGCACCGGTACTGGCGGTGCTGGTATTTCTCTCTGGCGTGGTGCTGTTGTTCTCCGGCGCCACCCCGGAAATCGACACCCGCCTGAAGCATCTTGGCTTCCTGATTCCACATCGCCTGATCGACGCCTCGCATTTCGGCGCCAGCCTGATCGGCGTGCTCTGCCTGCTCCTGGCCCAAGGCCTGCGTCGCCGCCTGTCGGCGGCCTGGATGCTGACCACCATTCTCCTGCTGATCGGCGCCCTGCTCTCCCTGCTCAAGGGTTTCGACTGGGAAGAAGCCAGCATCATGATCTTTACCGCCAGCCTGCTGGCTGTGTTCCGACGCTCGTTCTACCGCCCGAGCCGCCTGCTGGAACTGCCATTCTCGCCGATCTACCTGATGGCCAGCGCCTGCGTGGTCGGTGCGTCGATCTGGTTGCTGCTGTTCGCCTACCAGGACGTACCCTACAGCCATCAACTGTGGTGGCAGTTCACGCTCGATGCCGACGCCCCGCGTGGCCTGCGCTCGGCCCTGGGCAGCGCGGTGCTGCTGGTGGTCCTGGCCCTGACCTGGCTGCTGCGTACCGCCCGCCCGGTGATCCACCTGCCGACCAATGACGAGCTGCAACGCGCCAACCGTATCCTGCTAGCCTCGGACCAGCCCGACGGCGGTCTGGCCCTGACCGGCGACAAGGCGCTGCTGTTCCATCCTGACGACGACGCCTTCCTCATGTACGCGCGCCGCGGCCGCAGCCTGGTGGCACTTTACGATCCGATCGGCCCGACCCAGCGTCGTGCCGAGATGATCTGGCAGTTCCGCGACCTCTGCGACATCTACCACGCCCGCCCGGTCTTTTATCAGGTGCGCGCGGAGAACCTGCCGTTTTACATGGACATCGGCCTGACCGCGATCAAGCTCGGCGAGGAAGCGCGGGTCAACCTGCTGCGCTTCGACCTGGAAGCCAAGGGCAAGGAGATGAAAGATCTGCGCTACACCTGGAACCGCGGCGGGCGCGATGGTCTAAGCCTGGAAATCCATGAACCTGGCCAGGCGCCTCTGGATGAACTGAAAGCCATTTCCGACGCCTGGCTGACTGGCAAGAACGTGCGCGAGAAAGGCTTCTCCCTCGGTCGCTTCAGCGAGGATTACCTGCAGCATTTCCGCATTGCCCTGATTCGCTTCCAGGGCCAGCCGGTGGCCTTTGCCAACCTGCTGGAAACCCACAGCCGAGAGCTGGCCAGCCTCGACTTGATGCGCGCCCATCCGGAGGCGCCGAAGCTGACCATGGAATTCATGATGATCGGCCTGATCCAACACTATAAACAGCATGGATATGCCCGCTTCAGCCTTGGCATGGTACCCCTGTCGGGCCTGCAGCCGCGGCGCGGCGCGCCACTGACCCAGCGCCTGGGTTCGATGGTGTTCCAGCGCGGTGAGCAGCTCTACAACTTCCAGGGCCTGCGCCGCTTCAAAGACAAGTTCCAGCCAGACTGGGAACCCCGCTACATGGCCGTCCCCGCCGGACTCGATCCGCTGGTCGCACTGGCCGATACCGCCGCCCTGATCGCGGGCGGTCTTACAGGATTGGTGAAACGCTGATGATTCGACGTTACTGGTATTACCTGCTCGGCGCGCTGATCGTGGCGCTGCTGGCAGCCGCCGTGGGCTTCTGGGTCTGGACCCGTCCCGCCCCCGAAGCCCATCTGGAGCACATCACCCTCAGTGATGGCAGCAGCCTGACCCGCGCCACCCCAGGCACCGACGCCAAGGCCCGGGTGGTGATCGCCTCGCCGCAGGACCAACTGCTCAGCGACAAGCAACTGCTGGACCTTAGCCAAAGCGGTGAAGCACAACTGGTCCAGGTTGCATTGCCGCCCAGCGACTGCAACCTGCAGCAACAGGCCGTACAACTGGCCACGCAACAGCTCAAGGGCTCACCGACCCTGGTCGCCGGTATCGGCCCGGGCGCCAACCTGGCCTGGGACTGGCTGGCTGCACAGAAGGACGACAAGGCCCAGGCCATTTCCGTGGACTTCAATGTGGAGCGTGCCGGCTGCTCGATCACCTCCGCCAAGTCGGCGCCTCACGGGCACTGGAACGTGGCCTGGAACGACAGCCCGGACGACGCCAGTGCCGCCTTCGTGCGCGACCAGGCCAATGCCGAGACCAGCATCTCCGACTACGACATCCACCTGCCACAGGTGCTCAAGGCTCAACTGACCCACGCTCTGGTGGGCGGCGACGGCAACGCCATGAGCATTCCCGTGGTGGAAGTACCGGCTGGCCAGACCACCGACACCGTGACCCTGTTCCTCTCCGGTGATGGCGGCTGGCGCGACCTGGACCGCGACGTCGCCGGGGAAATGGCCAAGCTGGGCTATCCGGTGGTGGGTATCGACACCCTGCGCTACTACTGGCAGCACAAGACCCCGGAACAGACGGCCGTCGACCTGTCCGAGCTGATGCAACACTACCGGCAGAAATGGGGCACCAAGCGCTTCGTGCTGACCGGTTATTCCTTTGGCGCAGACGTCCTGCCGGCGATCTACAACCGCCTGCCGGATGAAGACAAGAAACGCATCGACGCGGTGATCCTGCTGGCGTTCGCCCGCAGCGGCAGCTTCGAGATCCAGGTGGAAGGCTGGCTGGGCCAGGAAGGCAAGGAAGCGCCGACCGGTCCGGAAATGGCGAGGATGCCGGCGGCCAAGGTGCTTTGCGTGTATGGCGTGGAAGAGACCGACGAGAGCGGTTGCACCGATACCACCGCCGTGGGCGAGAAGCTCAAGCTGCCGGGCGGGCATCACTTCGACGAGAACTACCCGGCATTGGCCCGCAAACTGATCGGCGAGATCGAAAGCCGGCAGGGCAAGAACAGCGTCGCTGAACAGAACTGATGCCTGACTTGAGGGCCTCTCGCCGGCAACGCCGGCTCCCACAGGTTTCGCGGTGCACGCGGTCCTTTTGGGAGCTGGCGAAGCCTGCGATGAGGCCTTCAAAAACACCCTAGATCTCGACCTGGGTCCCCAGCTCGATCACCCGGTTCAGCGGAAGATTGAAGAACCTCAGGTTCCCGTTGGCATTCTTCAACAGGAATGCGAACAGATTCCCCCGCCACCGCGACATCCCCTCCAGCCGTGACGAAATCACCGTCTCCCGACTCAGGAAATAGGTCGTGCGCATCGGGCTGAAATCCAGCTCGTCGAGATGGCACAGGCGCAGTGCCCCAGGCACGTCCGGCTCATCCATGAAGCCAAAGTGCAACAGTACGCGGAAGAAGCCGTCGCCATAGGCCTCGACCTCGAAGCGCTCCTGCTCCGGCACCCGCGGCCGGTCTTCACTCACCACCGTCAACAACACCACCTGGCTGTGCAGCACCTGGTTATGCAGCAGGTTGTGCAACAGCGCATGGGGCACGGCGTCCGGACGCGCAGTCAGGAACACCGCGGTGCCCTCGACCCGATGCGGAGGCTGCACGCGAATGCTGCCGATGAACACCGGCAAGGGCAGCGCGCCTTCGTCGATACGATCGACGAGGATCTGCTTGCCTCGCTTCCAGGTACTCATCAACAGCAGCAGGACAGCACCCGCCAGGACCGGGAAGGCACCACCCTGCACCACCTTGGGCAGGTTGGCGGCGAAGAACAGGCCATCCACCAGCAGGAAACCGACAAGGATCGGCACTGCCAGCAGCGGCGGCCATTTCCACAGCAGCAGCATGACCGAGGACACCAGCAGTGTGGTCATCAGCATGGTCCCGGTTACCGCCACGCCGTAGGCTGCCGCCAGGGCGCCGGAGGACTCGAAACCGATCACCAGCAGCACCACCGCAACCATCAGCGACCAGTTCACCGCGCCGATATAGATCTGCCCCTGCTCATCACTGGAGGTGTGCTGGATCTGCATGCGTGGGATATAGCCGAGCTGGATGGCCTGACGGGTCAGGGAGAAGGCCCCGGAAATCACCGCCTGGGAGGCGATCACGGTGGCCAGGGTGGCCAGGGCGATCAGCGGCAACAGGGCCCAACCCGGCGCCAGCAGGTAGAACGGGTTGCGCGCCGCGTCCGGGTTCTGCAGGAGCAAGGCACCCTGGCCGAAGTAGTTAAGCACCAGCGCCGGCAGCACCAGGCCGAACCAGGCGCGGGCGATGGGCTTGCGGCCGAAGTGGCCCATGTCGGCGTACAGCGCTTCGGCACCGGTCAGTGCCAGCACCACGGCACCGAGGACCGCCACGCCAATGCCCGGGTGGACAATGAAGAAGCGCACCGCCCATACCGGGTTGAAGGCCTTGAGCACTTCGGGACTCTGCGCGATGCCGTGCAGGCCCAGCAGGCCGAGCACCACGAACCAGGTCACCATCACCGGCCCGAAGAGGATACCGATCTTCGCTGTCCCGTGTTTCTGCACCAGAAACAACGCCACCAGGACGACCAGGGCGATTGGCACCACCCAGTGATCGATACCGTCAAAGGCCAGTTCCATACCTTCCACTGCGGACAGGACCGAGACCGCCGGAGTGATCATGCTGTCGCCATAGAACAGCGCGGCACCGATCAAGCCGCAGGCCACCATCATCGCCCGCAGCTTCGGCCGCGCGCCCACCGCCCGCGTGGCCAGGGCCGTCAGCGCCATGACCCCGCCCTCGCCCTGGTTATCGGCACGCAGAATAAAGGTCACGTACTTGAACGACACCACCCAGATCAGCGACCAGGCGATCAGCGACAGGATGCCCAGCACACCATCATGGTTGACCGGCACCCCATAACCGCCGGTAAAGACTTCCTTCAGGGTATACAAGGGACTGGTACCGATATCGCCGTACACCACCCCGACAGCTGCCACCAGCAGACCCAACGAGCGCGTCGCGCCGTGCCCCGCCGAGGCTTCACTGCTTGCCTGACCCATCAACCACTCCCGCGAACATGAACCGGAAACCGGTGAATTTCGTACCAGACGCTATGATTTTTGTCGTCGGCAGAACCCTGTCGCCCCTGTCCGAAAATGTCAGGGGCACAACGCGGCGAAGCATAGCGCAGCGTTCGTCGTTTTTCTGCTGGTCAAGCAGACGAACGCTCGCTAGAATTGCGCACTTTTTGATCAGAGGCGCCTGGAAGCGCCCAGCAGGGCTGCCTTTCGTCATGTACGCGGCAGCCCCTCTACACCGAGGTTAGCCATGTCCACCACCGCAACCCCCACCACGCCAAAGGTAGGATTCGTCTCGCTCGGATGCCCGAAGGCTCTGGTTGACTCCGAACGCATCCTCACCCAGCTGCGCATGGAAGGTTATGAAGTCGTGCCCACCTATCAGGACGCTGATGTGGTGGTGGTCAACACCTGTGGCTTCATCGACTCGGCCAAGGCCGAATCCCTCGAAGTGATCGGCGAAGCCATCAAGGAAAACGGCAAGGTCATCGTCACCGGTTGCATGGGCGTCGAGGAAGGCAATATCCGCGACGTGCACCCGAGCGTGCTGGCCGTCACCGGCCCACAGCAGTACGAGCAGGTGGTCAACGCCGTGCACGAAGTCGTGCCGCCGCGCCAGGACCACAACCCGCTGATCGACCTGGTGCCGCCACAGGGCGTCAAGCTGACTCCGCGCCACTATGCCTACCTGAAGATTTCCGAAGGCTGCAACCACAGCTGCAGCTTCTGCATCATCCCGTCGATGCGCGGCAAGCTGGTCAGCCGTCCGGTCGGCGAAGTGCTGAGCGAGGCCGAGCGCCTGGTCAAGGCCGGCGTCAAGGAGATCCTGGTGATTTCCCAGGACACCAGCGCTTACGGCGTCGACGTCAAGTACAAGACCGACTTCTGGAACGGTCGCCCGGTCAAGACCCGCATGCTGGAACTGTGCGAAGCCCTCAGCAGCCTTGGCGCCTGGGTTCGCCTGCACTACGTCTACCCATACCCGAACGTGGATGACGTGATCCCGCTGATGGCCGCCGGCAAGATCCTGCCGTACCTGGATATCCCGTTCCAGCACGCCAGCCCGAAAGTGCTGAAGTCGATGAAACGCCCGGCCTTCGAAGACAAGACCCTGGCGCGCATCAAGAAATGGCGCGAGCAGTGCCCGGACCTGATCATCCGTTCGACCTTCATCGTCGGCTTCCCCGGCGAGACCGAGGAAGACTTCCAATACCTGCTGGACTGGCTGAGCGAAGCCCAGCTGGACCGCGTCGGCTGCTTCCAGTACTCCCCGGTGGAAGGCGCGCCGGCCAACGACCTGGGCCTTGACGAAGTTCCGGACGAGATAAAGCAGGACCGTTGGGACCGCTTCATGGCTCATCAACAGGCCATCAGCAGCGCCCGCCTGCAACTGCGCATCGGTCGCGAGATCGAAGTGCTGATCGACGAAGTCGAGGAGCAGGGCTCGGTGGGCCGCAGCTTCTTCGATGCACCGGAAATCGACGGCAACGTCTTCATCGACGGCGACCATGGCTACAAGCCGGGCGACAAGGTCCGCTGCCGCGTGGTGGACGCAGACGAGTACGACCTCTGGGCCGAACCGATCTGAGATCGGTCCCGCTGAACAGCCCCGCCTTCTGGCGGGGTTTTGTTTTCCGCGACCGGCTTGTTTTTGGACGACAACTACCAAAGACAACTCCTACAAAATCTGAGCAATTCGACTGACAGATATCGTCAGTCGGTTCCGAATAGCCCCAGGCGCGAAATGTTGCCGGACCCGAGCTCTCCTCGGCGGTTACAATGGACGCCTTTCCCTGTCCCACGGCCCTCTTCATGTCCGAAACCACCCGTCTTTCCAAATGCCTCGTTGCCCAGATCGGCTGCTCCCGCCGCGAGGCCGAACTGTATATAGGCGGAGGCTGGGTCACGGTGGATGGCCAGGTCATCGACGAACCGCAGTTCCCGGTCGACCAGCAGGTAGTCGCCCTACTCCCAGGCGCCAAGCCCGAGCCACTCGAGCCGGTGACCCTGCTGCTGCACCAGGAATCCGGCCAGGACGCCGAAAGCGCCCGCAACGCCATGAACCCCGACAACTGCTCAGAAGCTCACGTCGGTGAGCGCCGCGTGCTGCGTGGGCACTTCGCCCGGCTGACCTGCCTGGCCCCCTTGCAGGCCGGCGCCAGCGGACTGCAGGTCTACAGCCAGGACTGGCGCACGGTGCGCAAGATCGACTCCGACCTGAACAAGCTCGAACAGGAGTACGTGGTCGAAGTCCGCGGCCAGATCATTGGCACCGGCCTTGAGCGGCTGAATCGCGGTTTCAACTGGAAGGGCCACGAACTGCCGAAGATCAAGGCCAGCTGGCAGAACGAGACACGCCTGCGCATGGTGCTGAAGAACCCGGCGGCCGGGCTGGTGGAACTGCTCTGCCGCAGCGTCGGCCTGGAAGTGGTCGGCATGCGCCGCATCCGCCTCGGTGGCGTGGCCATGGCCAAGCTGCCGGCCGGACAATGGCGCTACCTGGAAAGCAAGGAAAAATTCTGAGCCACGCCGTACTGGCGAAGCTCCCGATCAGGATCACATTTTCATGATGCACAACGACGTACTGCGCAGCGTGCGCTACATGCTGGACATTTCCGACACCAAGATGGCGCAGATCGCTCGCGCCAATGGCTTCAATGTCACCGACGCGGACATGGCCAGCTACCTGAAGAAAGACGAGGACGCCGGCTTCCGGCAGTGCCCGGACGACGCCCTGGCCCATTTCCTCGATGGCCTGGTGATCTTCCGCCGTGGCCGCGACGAGAGCCGCCCGCCCCTGCCAGTCGAACTGCCAGTGACCAACAACATCATGCTGAAGAAGCTGCGAGTCGCTTTCGAACTGAAGGAAGACGACCTGCACGCGGTGCTCAAGTCGGCCAACTTCCCGGTCTCCAAGCCGGAACTTAGCGCACTGTTCCGCAAGGTCGACCACCACAACTACCGCCCGTGCGGCGACCAGTTGCTGCGCAACTTCCTCAAGGGCCTGACCCTGCGTATCCGTGGCTGAACGGCACATGGACCATCGCGTCTCGCCGGTCGGTTTCGTGCGCTCCTGCTTCAAGGAGAAGTTCGCCATTCCGCGCCAGCCGCACCTGGCACCGGCGGCGCGGGGCGTGCTGGAGCTGGTGCCGCCGTTCGATACGGGCGAGGCGGTGGCCGGGCTGGAGCAGAGCAGTCATGTCTGGTTGCTGTTCCTGTTTCATCAGGCGCTGGAAGACAAGCCTCGGTTGAAGGTGCGTCCGCCGCGGCTGGGTGGCAATGCCTCGATGGGGGTGTTCGCCACCCGGGCGACCCATAGGCCCAATGGCATCGGGCAGTCGGTGGTGCGCCTGGAGAAGGTCGAGCCGGGGCGGCTGATGCTGTCGGGGATCGACTTGCTGGATGGGACGCCGGTGCTGGATATCAAGCCTTATGTGCCCTATGCCGACAGTGTTGCCGAGGCCAGCAACCAGATGGCCAGTGCGCCGCCTGAACCGATTGCGGTGCAATGGAGCGAAAGCGCCCTGCCACAGGCCCATGACCATGCACTGCGCCTGGGCGAGCCGCTGGTGGAACTGATCGAACAGTGCCTGGCGCAGGATCCGCGGCCGGCCTATCAAGTGCCACCGCCGGAGCGAGTGTATGGGGTGAGGTTCTGGGATGTGCAGGTGCGCTGGCACTATCCGGTGCCGGAGCGGATCCGGGTGCTGGAAGTAGTGGTTGATCCGCAATAGATACTGCCTTCAAGGGCCTCATCGCTGGCAAGCCCGCTCCCACAGGTTGAGTGCAAACCTGAAACTCGCTGCAATCCTTGTGGGCTAGCTGGCTTGCCAGCGATAGAACCCTGAAGAACAATACAAATACTTCAAGCATAAAAAACGCAGACCAGGGTCTGCGTTTTTTGTATCTCTCGATGCTTACTTCTCGACGAAAGCACGCTCTATCAGGTAGTCACCCGGCTCACGCATGCGCGGCGAAATCTTCAGACCGAAGCTGTCCAGCACTTCGCTGGTTTCGTCCAGCATGCTCGGGCTACCGCAGATCATCGCGCGGTCGTCCTGCGGGTTGATCGGTGGCAGGCCGATGTCGCTGAACAGCTTGCCGCTGCGCATCAGGTCGGTCAGGCGACCCTGGTTCTCGAATGGCTCGCGGGTAACGGTCGGGTAGTAGATCAGCTTTTCACGCAGCGCTTCGCCGAAGAACTCGTTCTGCGGCAGGTGCTCGGTAATGAACTCGCGGTAGGCGACTTCGTTCACGTAGCGCACGCCGTGGACCAGGATCACTTTCTCGAAGCGCTCGTAGGTTTCCGGATCCTGGATGACGCTCATGAAAGGCGCCAGGCCAGTGCCGGTGCTCAGCAGGTACAGGTGCTTGCCCGGGTTCAGGTCGTCGAGGACCAGGGTGCCGGTTGGCTTCTTGCTGATGATGACCTCATCGCCTTCCTTCAGGTGCTGCAGTTGGGAGGTCAGCGGACCGTCCGGCACCTTGATGCTGAAGAACTCCAGGTGCTCTTCCCAATTCGGGCTGGCGATGGAGTAAGCACGCATGAGCGGGCGGCCGTTGGGCTGCTGCAAGCCGATCATCACGAACTGACCGTTCTCGAAGCGCAGGCCCGGGTCGCGGGTGCACTTGAAGCTGAACAGGGTGTCATTCCAGTGATGCACACTGAGGACACGTTCGTGGTTCATGTTGCTCATGTAAGGGGGCTCCTGAGAAAAACGCAGCGCTAACCGAGAGCGCGATTGCGCGATAGTTTAATGCGGAGGACAATATCTGTTAACTGGATTATCAAGATATGTCTTATCGGTTATATAGATATGCGATTTACGCTTCGTCAACTTCAGGTCTTCGTCGCTGTCGCCCAGCACCAGAGCGTTTCCCGCGCTGCCAGTGTGCTGGCGCTCTCGCAATCGGCGGCCAGTACCTCCATCACTGAACTGGAGCGGCAATCCAGTTGCCAACTGTTTGATCGCGCCGGCAAGCGCCTGAGCCTCAATGCCCTGGGCCATCAGTTGTTGCCCCAGGCGGTGGCCCTGCTCGACCAGGCCAAGGAAATCGAGGACCTGCTCAACGGCAAATCCGGTTTCGGCTCGCTGGCGGTGGGTGCCACGCTCACTATCGGCAACTATCTGGCGACCTTGCTGATCGGCAGCTTCATGCAGGTTCACCCGGAAAGCCAGGTCAAACTGCACGTGCAGAACACTGCACATATCGTGCAACAGGTTGCGCACTACGAAATTGACCTGGGTCTAATCGAGGGTGACTGCAATCATCCGGATCTCGAAGTGCAGCCGTGGGTTGCCGACGAACTGGTGGTGTTCTGCGCACCGCAGCATCCCCTCGCGCAACGCGGCCACGCCAGCCTTGAAGAGTTGACCCGGGAGGCATGGATCCTCCGCGAGGAAGGCTCCGGCACCCGCCTGACCTTCGACCAGGCCATGCGTCATCACCGCTCCACGCTGAATATCCGTCTCGAACTGGAGCATACCGAAGCGATCAAGCGCGCCGTGGAATCCGGGCTGGGCATCGGCTGCATCTCGCGCCTGGCCCTGCGCGACGCCTTCCGCCGCGGCAGCCTGGTCCCGGTGGAAACCCCGGAACTGGACCTGGCGCGGCAGTTCTTCTTTATCTGGCACAAACAGAAATACCAGACCTCGGCGATGCGCGAATTTCTCGAACTGTGTCGGACCTTCACCGCCGGCGTGCAGCGCAGCGATGAGATCGTCCTACCGAGCATCGCTTAGAGCAGGATCACGCCCCACACCACCGCCACCATGGTCAGTGCCACGAATTGCGCGGCGCTACCCATGTCCTTGGCGTTCTTTGACAGGGGGTGGCGATCCAGGGAAATGCGGTCGATCGCAGCTTCCACTGCGGAGTTGAGCAGTTCGACGATCAGTCCGAGCATGCACACCGCGATCAGGATCGCGCGTTCGGCACGACTGACCTCAAGCCAGAACGCCAGCGGTACCAGGATCACGTTGAGCAGCACCAGTTGGCGGAACGCCGCCTCACCGGAAAATGCCGCGCGCAGGCCGTCGAGGGAGTAGCCTGCGGCATTGAAAACACGTTTGAGGCCGGTCTGGCCTTTGAAGGGCGACATAGAGAACCACTTCCGACTGTGGAGAGCGGTGCAGACTAGTGCACCGCGGGTCAAAAAACCGTGAAGATGATGGCCTATCCGTTGGCCACCGACTCCAGCTGTTGCAAGAGAAGCGCCGCTTGGGTCCGGGTGCGTACACCCAGCTTGCGGAAGATCGCGGTGACGTGGGCCTTGATGGTCGCCTCGGAGACGCTCAGCTCGTAGGCGATCTGCTTGTTCAGCAGCCCTTCGCAGACCATGGTCAGCACACGGAATTGCTGGGGCGTCAGGCTGGCCAGGCCTTCGCTGGCGGCCTTGGCCTCGGCGGAGACATCGACCTTCTCGAAGGCCTGCGGCGGCCACCAGACCTCGCCGTCGAGCACCTTGCGCACGGCGTCCTGGATGTCTTCCAGCGGGCTCGACTTGGGAATGAAGCCACTGGCCCCGAATTCCCGCGACTTGACGACGACGGAAGCTTCTTCCTGGGCCGACACCATTACCACCGGAATCTGCGGGTACTGCCCACGCAGCAGCACCAGGCCGGAAAAGCCATAGGCGCCCGGCATGTTGAGGTCGAGCAGCACCAGGTCCCAGTCGGATTTTTCCGTAAGACGGGTCTCCAACTCGGCAATGCTGGCGGCTTCCACCAGGCGAACATCGCTGCCCAGTCCCAGGGTCACGGCCTGGCGCAAGGCGCTGCGGAAAAGCGGGTGGTCATCGGCAATCAGGATTTCGTACGTGGCCATCGATCTAATGATCCTGTTCTGTGCAGGTTCCGGAGACGCCGGGACCTGGCGAAGCAACTCAAGGCGACGGCAGCGAGGCCGGATGCCGAAAAGGCATGCTGGCCAGGCCCGCGACGCGCCCGAATCGGCGCCAAGGATGCCGAGGCGGAACCGGGTGGTCAAGTTCGGTCCCGGCCCGTTCCGGCGCCGCGTTCATCATTATGAAGCAAAGCGCAAGACTTGCCCCTTGGACTATAGGAAGGGCTTGAGGCGCTGATGGACGGCGTCGTCGAGATCCAGCGGTAACTGGAACTTGGCCCCCAGGTAATGAGCGCTGAAGACATCGAGGTAAGCGTCCAGCGCCTGCGCGGCGATCTGGTCCCCGGCCAGTTCAAGGCACATCGCCGCCACTTCCGCGGTACAGAAGTGGTCGTCACGCTTGGAACGGCGCAGGCGGTAGCGGGAAATCTGTTCCGGCTCCAGGCTCAACACCGGGAAGCGCTCCAGGTAAGGACTTTTGCGGAACATCTTGCGTGCCTCGGTCCAGGTGGCGTCCAGCAGGATGAACAGAGGGCGCTTGCCTGCTTCGTGCCTGACTTCGGTAACCACTCGCGAGGGCTCGACGAACTCTCCGGGGAACACGATATAAGGCTGCCACTGAGGCTGGTCGAGCAGCGCCAGTAATTGCTCGTCCACCACCGTGCGTTGCCAGCCAAAGGCATTGGTGTCGGCGAGGATGTCGGCAATCAGCCAGCCGGTATTGGTCGGTTTCAACGGCTCGGTATCGTGCATCAGCAGGCACATCGTCGAACCGGCCTCGACCTGCGGCCGCCAGGCGCACAGGCAATAGTCGAAGATCACCCGGCACGCCGGGCAACGCGGTGCGCGGGAGCCACGGGCGAGGAAGGGTTTGATGCTGCGGGCCAGACGTTCGGCGCGCAGGCGCGAAACGGCATGGCTCATGTCGGATTACGGCGAGAAAGGAAGAAAAAAGGCACAGCACAAGCTCGGCGGGGCGAATTGCGCGGGAGTGTACGGCACATCGCTTTGCCGTGCAGGGAAATATCCCACTCCACTATAATCCCCGACTTGTCGATGGTTGCGACTGACTACGCCCGTGACGGAACACGGCGTGCGGATACGGGTCAAAGCGCCAGTTACCGAATCTGGAGAAATGAATGCTGCGTTTCATCGCCCCCACCCTGGGCCTGCTGCTGGTCCTGCCCCTCGCCGCCAATGCCGCGTCCAAGCAGGAATACGAACTGACCCAGATGCTGGAAAAGGTCGCCCGGGAAAGCAGCGTGGGCACTCCGCGCGCCATCAACGAGGACATCCTCGACCAGGGCTATACCGTCCACGGCCCCCAGTTGATCAACCACCTCAGCGTCCGCGCCAGCCATGCGCAACAGATGCAGGCCAACCCGGACAAGGTCCGCGATCAACTGGGCGCCAGCGTCTGCTCCAACAACGGCTATCGCCAGCTGCTGGCCCGCGGCGCGGTGCTGACCTATCAGTTCACCGAGTACAAGACCAATCGCCCGGTGGCGACGGAAAACTTCAACGCCCAGAGCTGTGGAATCAACGGCAAGAAGAAATGACCGTGGCGCTTCACATCAGTTGACTGCTTTCGCGCCGTTGTTCCTCATCGGCGCGCAATTCCGCGACCAGCGCCTGCAGATAGCGCGAACGGCGTTCACCGCCTTGCAGCCGACGCAGGCATTCCTCTTCGATGCTCAGGTTGTTGGCCCGAGCCGCATTTTGCAGAAGCCGGAACAGCTGGCTATCGACCTCAAGACTGACACGTTGCATATGCAACCTCCCTGTGCCGCGTATTACTTACTTTCAGTTAACCAGACCGCCACATAAATTGGATCCGATCTGACGAGTGGCACAAGGGAGCATGCGAAAGCGAATAAAACGATTATCTGTCATCACGTTATGCGCACATGCTCAACAAAGCGCAAACACGTGACAGGGTCTAGATTGATTACAAATACCTTTCATCTTCCGGACAGAAAAAGGAGGCTGTCCGATCACCACGTGCCAGGCGCCAACCATCCCGACAACGACAAGACAAGGGATCCAGATCATCACTGCGACGAGACCTTCTTCAGGTCTACTGCAATGCCGGGCATGTGCCCAGGCCTGCGCAGCCAGCGACACGGCTCGTGTCGCGGCCAGGTCCCGATCCTGACCTGGTCTGAGGTTTTGCTGCACAAAGGAGACGTTTTCAATGCCTTACCTACCCAACGAGCTGCTGGCCAGCCACTTCAAGAACCAGGGTATCGACCTCGAACACATCGACCGGCAACTGAGCCTGGTCGCCGCCAACAGCCCCAACCTGCCGCTGTACCGGGACATGATGCTCACTGTGCTGCGCATGGCCCACGACGACAGCAACCGCTGGAACGCCAAGATCACCCTTCAGGCCCTGCGCGAACTCGATCATGCGTTTCGGGTGCTGGCCCAATACAAGGGCCGACGCAAGGTCACCGTGTTCGGCTCGGCGCGCACGCCAGTCGAACACCCGATGTACGCGCTTGCCCGGGAACTGGGCGCCACCCTCGCCCGCTCCGGGCTGATGGTGATCACCGGTGCCGGCGGCGGCATCATGGCCGCGGCCCACGAAGGCGCCGGCGTCGACAACAGCCTCGGTTTCAATATCACCCTGCCCTTCGAACAACACGCCAACGCCACGGTGGACGGCACAGACAAGCTGTTGCCTTTCCATTTCTTCTTCATCCGTAAGTTGTTCTTCGTCAAGGAAGCCGATGCGCTGGTGCTGTGCCCGGGTGGTTTCGGTACCCTAGACGAGGCCCTGGAAGTCCTTACCCTGATCCAGACCGGGAAGAGCCCGCTGGTACCGGTGGTGCTGCTGGATGCCCCCGGCGGCAGCTTCTGGCAGGAGGCGCTGGATTTCATCATCCGGCAGTTACAGGAAAATCGCTACATCCTGCCCAGCGATCTGAAACTGCTGCGCCTGGTGCACAGTGCCGATGAGGCAGTCGCGGAAATCAATCAGTTCTACAGCAACTACCACAGCAGTCGCTGGCTGAAGGACCAGTTCGTGATTCGCATGCAGCATCCGTTGAACGATGCGGCCTTGCTCGATATGCAGGTCGCCTTCGCCGATCTGCGCCTGAGCGGGAGCTTTGTCCAGCACGCCTATTCGGCTGAGGATCAGGACGACGTCCAGTTCAGTCACTTGCATCGCCTGGTGTTTGCCTTCAATGGGCGCGATCAGGGGCGTCTGCGGGAGTTGGTGGACTTTATCAATCTGCCGGAGAACCGGGTGGCGTCTGCGGCGAGTTCGGCAGCGCCACAACGCGTACGGGAACCGCTAAAGGTCACTTGATTGCAAAAACAATGGGGCCGCTTTGCGCCCCTTCGCGACGGTTCGGCGCGAAGGGGCGCAAAGCGGCCCCAGATGTCTGAAGTCAATCGTCCAGGCTTCGCCCGCTCAACAGCCGGCCAACCTTGTCCATCGAATAACCACGATAAACCAGGAAGCGCGTCTGCTTGGCCCGCTCGCGAGGATCACTTGGCAACTGCCCGGCAAACTTGCGCCGCCAGACATCCGCCAACTGCGCCTGCCAGTCGATATCAGCTTCCCGCAGAGCCTGCTCCACGTCACCACGCGGCAGACCACGCTGGTTCAGCTCCTCGCGGATCCGCGCCGGACCATACCCCGCGCGTGCGCGCGAACTGATATAGCTTTCAAGGTATCGGGCTTCACTCAGCAGCCCCTCGTCCGCCAGGCGGTCGAGTTCGTGCTCGATCATCTCAGGAGTAGCACCGCGCTGACGCAACTTGCGCGTCAGCTCGGCGCGACCGTGCTCGCGGCGCGCGAGCAGGTCCATGGCTGTCCGCCTGACGGCGACGGGGGTGTCGAGTACGACGGACATGGGCAGGATCAGAAGTCGGCGTCAGCGTCGGCCAGGTCTTCAGCGGACTCGTTCTGAGCGGCCGCTTTACCGGCTGCATCGACAGCACCAGCGCTGAGCAGTTTCTCGCGAATCTGCTTCTCCAGGGTCTCGGCGATTTCCGGGTTCTCGGCGAGGAACTTGGCCGAGTTGGCCTTGCCCTGACCGATCTTGCTGCCCTGGTAGCTGTACCAGGCGCCGGATTTTTCCAGCAGACCGTGCAGCACGCCCAGGTCGATGATCTCGCCGTTGCGGTAGATGCCCTTGCCGTAGAGGATCTGGAACTCGGCCTGACGGAACGGTGGAGCGACCTTGTTCTTGACGATCTTGACGCGGGTTTCGCTGCCGACCACCTCGTCGCCTTCCTTCACCGCGCCGGTACGGCGGATGTCCAGACGGACCGAAGCGTAGAACTTCAGGGCGTTACCACCGGTGGTGGTTTCCGGACTGCCGAACATCACGCCGATCTTCATGCGGATCTGGTTGATGAAGATGACCAGGCAGTTGGCGTTCTTGATGTTGCCGGTGATCTTGCGCAGGGCCTGGGACATCAGGCGGGCCTGCAGACCCACGTGCATGTCACCCATTTCGCCTTCGATCTCGGCCTTGGGTACCAGGGCGGCCACGGAGTCGACGATGATCACGTCGACGGCGTTGGAGCGCACCAGCATGTCGGTGATTTCCAGGGCCTGCTCGCCGGTGTCCGGCTGCGAGACCAGCAGGTCGTCGACGTTCACGCCCAGCTTGCCGGCGTACTCCGGATCCAGCGCGTGCTCGGCGTCGACGAAGGCGCAGGTGGCGCCCATTTTCTGCGCCTGGGCGATGACCGACAGGGTCAGGGTGGTCTTACCGGACGACTCGGGACCGTAGATCTCGACGATACGGCCTTTTGGCAGGCCGCCGATGCCGAGGGCGATGTCCAGACCCAGCGAGCCGGTGGAGATGGCCGGGATTGCCTGGCGCTCATGGTCGCCCATGCGCATGACCGCGCCTTTACCGAATTGACGTTCGATCTGACCCAGGGCCGCAGCCAAGGCACGCTTCTTGTTGTCGTCCATTGAAGTCCTCACGTAATCGATAGGGCCTGACGGCCAGAAACAACTGTATAAGTAGCCAGTATTATTCCACAGGGAATTATTTCCGCCTACCCCCGATTCGTGAATTACTCCGCGCGAAGGTGTAACAAGCCCTCTAGCGCGGCGATCACCGTTTGTCGGCGTACCGCTTCGCGGTCGCCGTCGAACTGCCGTCGCTCGCTGCTGACATGACTGCCGTCGCCCCAGGCCAGCCACACGGTGCCCACCGGCTTGGCCGGCGAGCCGCCATCAGGCCCGGCGACACCGCTCACCGCCACGGCGAAACGCGCGCCGCTGGCCGCCTGGGCGCCACGCACCATGGCCTCGACCACCTCCTGGCTGACCGCGCCGACCTGGCCGAACAGCACCTCCGGCACCTGCAACTGACGGGTCTTCTGCGCATTGGAATAGGTCACGTAGCCGGCCTCGAACCAGGCCGAACTGCCGGGGATGCGAGTGATGGCCTCAGCGATGCCACCGCCGGTGCAGGACTCGGCGGTGGTCACTTGGGCATTGAAACGACGCAGATGTTCCCCCAGCCGGGCGGAAAGTGCGGTGATCGGGTCCATGGCAGCCTCCTTGGAAAAACTGCCGCCTACCCTACACCACTCAGAAGCGCAGCGCGCGCACGTAGGCCTGGCAGGCGCGCAAGGCGATCAGTCCCTGGTCGCCGTCGTCGACGATGGCGACAATTCGTCGAGCATGCGCCGGGTCAAGTCGGGCTCGCGGGGGGTCATGAACCACGCCGCCGGTGCCGGTGGTGGTTGGCACAGCGGGGGCACCGGCGTCGCTGGCAAGGAGGACTGACAACCGCAGGTCAGCAGTAGCCAGCCGGTCACGCAGACGGGCTTGAGCCTGTTGAGCATCGATAAGCTCCTGATAATGGGTCTGGTCGACAGCCTGCAGGCGCTGTTCCAGCGTCAGTCGCTGCCGTCGTTCGTCCTGCAGTTGCGCCGTGGCGATTTGCGCCTGCTGCTGACGCTCGCGAGCGTAAGCCTCCTCACGCAGCGCGGCCTGGCGACCATGACGCCATTCCTGGACTTGCCAGGTCAGTGCACAGGACGCCAGAACCAGCAGCGCCAGGGCGGCGACCCGCAGGCGGCTCAACACAACACCTCGCGGGCTCGGGCCCAGAGTTTCAGGCGGTCTTCGAGACCGTTCAGGCCGCCATTGATATGCCGGGTGATGCGATTGAACTCACCGCGATCCGCCAGCTGGTTGAGCCCACGCGAATGCCAGAACCAGGCCGCCGACTCGGTGGCCCACTGGGGTTCCTCGAGCATCTGCGGGCGCGCCAGCAGGCGTTCGTCCTCGAACAGCGCCATGCTGCAGGCGCGGTAGTTGTTGCGCCCGGTGACCTGGATCAGGCCGCGGCCACAATACAGCTGGCCGTCGCCGTCGGCCTCCGGGGTGTTACCCAGGCGCAGGGCCAGGCTGCCGGTGTCGTAGCGGGCCAGGTATTGCTCGGAACCCAGCTCCTTTACATAGCGCAGTTGCCCGGACTCATGGCCGATCTGGGCGAGAAAGGCCGCCACCCGCCGCGGCGTGTCGATCGACCAGTGGGCCATGGCGGCATTCAGCGGTGCAACGAAAACGCCCGCTGTAGAGCGGGCGTTGGGATAGATACGAAACAGTTCGGCTTCGGTCAGATTCATTTCCGGCCCTCGCTTTGCTCGGCCTTGAGCGGTTTGGTCTGCCTGGTTTTCTGCGTCTTCGCCGTGGACTTGCCCTGGTTGGTACCGTTGCACTGGACCGTGGTATCCCAGCCGCTGGCGGTGAAGGTCTGGGTGACGGTGTCGATCAGGTACTCACCATCGAGACCATCCTTGAAACCCTGCACATGCAGCATGCGTTCGGCGAACAGGTCGGTACGCCCGGCCATTTCCAGGTACACCGTGGCAGTGCTGCGCTTGAACGCCTCCAGGCGCGCCTTGGCAGCCTGATCGGCGGCCGATTTGTTGGGATAGATGTGGCGGTCGATGAACACCGCACTGACATCCTCGGGTTTGTTCTCGTTTTCCTTCTCGACCGTTTTCTGCTGCCCGGTCGCAGGGTCCTGATGGCGGGTCTGCACCGCCTTCACGGTGGACCGGTCCTGCAGATGAAACTTCCAGCGCCGTACATCGCTGATGGCCAGGCTGACCACACCGAGGTCCTTGCCACTGGCGCTTTTGCCACCTTGCCTGGGCAGCACCAGCAACACGCCGTCGCCGATCTTGGCGGTACAACCGTACTGCTGGGCAATGCGGGTCAGAAAATTGAAATCCGATTCGTCCCGCTGATCGACCCGGGGAACCACGGTGGTCACCGGACACTGCGGCTGCCAGCCATTGCGCGCGGCGATGTCGCGGACGATCTGTTGCAGCGACACGTTCTCCCAGCTACCGCTACGGATGGTCTTGCCAGTGCCACGCATGTCCGCAGCCTTGCCACGGATTTCCAGGGTCGAGGCCGGCCCGGAAACATCGATCTGATCCACCGTGTAGCGCCCCAACCGCGTCAACTCCTGCCCGGCATAGCCGAGGTAGACCTCAAGCTGTGCCCCGCGCTTGGGCAAGGCCAGGGCACTGTCGCGATCGTCGAGCTTGAGTTCGAAGTCATCGGACTCCATGCCGGTCTTGTCGGTGGTGCGCAGCAGCAGCACACGGTCGTTGATCAGCGCGGTGATGTCCTTGCCGTCGGCGACGATACGAAACACAGGTTGCATGTTCAAACTCCAGAAAAGACAAGCCCCGCACTGGGCGGGGCCTGGTACGGCGAAGGGCTCAATCCCACAGCAGGACCGTGGCATCGGTGACCGCGGACAACGTCGGCAACCGGATCAGCACGCCTGCGCGAAACGGCTGGACCTCGTCGGCCAGCCCCTGGTTGGCGTCCAGTACTACCTCGACGCTGCCGCGCAGATGGCCGTAGTAGTGCTGGCACAGGGTGTCGAGCAGGTCCCCTTCAGACGTTCTGCATATCGTTGCCATAGCTCACGAACTCCAGGGTGAAGGCTTGTTTTCCAGGGATGCCACCAGCGCGGATACTGTCCTGGGTTTCACTGACACTGGTCAGGCACCAGCTCCCGAGAAACTCCCCGAAACCGGTAGTCAGGCTCAGCGGCCGCAGTTCCTGGCCAATGCTGCGCAAGCGTTGCAGTTGGCCCAGCCCACCTTTGAAGCCAGGGAAAATCACACCTTCGATGGTGATCTTGTCATCCCCCAGGCCGATCGCCTGCTGCGCCTTGCTGCGCGACAGACGCTCCTGGGCGGCCCAGTTGAATCCCTTGGTGCGCTTGAACTGGTGGAACGCCGCAGTATCCAGGTTGAAGTAGAAGGGCTCGCCGCTCGGCAACGGCTGCAAGACCAGCAGATGGGGGTAGGGCTTGACCGCTTCTTCCGGCGGGGTCGTCGCGGGTGCGAAGGTCCCGGTCGGCAGGATCGAGCCCAGCGCGGGACTGATCTTGCCGGCCATTCGGTTGATTGCAGCAGCGGCCTTGCCCGCCTGCTCGGAGAAGGACTCCAGGCGGCTTTCGACCTCGCTGACCACGCTGACCGCCTGGTTGTATTTCGCGGCGACCATGCCCACGGTCGATTGCGCCACCTCGATGGCGCGCATCGTGCGTTGCAGCTTCTTGCCGATGACTTCGCCCACGAAGGGCAGGTTTTCCAGTTCGGTCGCTGCACCGGTGACATCGCTGATGGCGCCATTCAAGGGCCCCAGCATTTCATCGGCGCTGCGCCGTCCGGCCTCGCCCGCTGTCACCAGGGAGCGCAGGCTGGATTGCAGTTGTTCCATGTAGGCCATGGGGGATCCTTATGCGACATAGGTGGCGGCAGGGTTGTCCCACATCTGGTTGCCGCGATTCGCTTGGGCAGCCAGGTCGGCAAACAACCGCTGGATCGCTGGCGCCAGCTGGCTGACCAGGTCATCGGGATTGGCGATGGTGCCCTGCACGGTGATGGGAATGCTCGGCGAAATGGTGAAGTACTGCGCGGACGGACTGGCGGCGGTGGGTGCCCTGAACGCATCGGCAGCGCCAGCAGGCAGGCCGGGATTTGGTGCGTCGGCGGCCAGCGCCTGCGCCACCACGCCGATCTGCGGTACCGCCACTGGCCCGGGCTTGACAGCCTGAACGGAACCATTGGAATCCAACCCGTCGCTGCCGACGGCGCGGTTGGCCTGATGCTGCTGGCCGGCGGCATCGGACGACTTATCCTCGCGGCCCATCAGGCGCTTGCCCAGCCAGCCGCCCAGGTCTTCCCCGGCCATGCCTCCCAACGCTGCCCCTATGAGTCCGCCCAGCGCCGTTCCCACGATGGGTACGACCGAACCGATCGCTGCTCCCGCTGCGGCGCCTGCCAGGGTGCCGCCGAGATTGCCGGCAGCGGCCCCATAGCCTTCGGCTTTCTGTTCCGTAGTGGTAGCGGTCTGGAACGTATCCAGTGCCATCAATCCAGCGTCGACGAATCGACCTCCGGGAACTGCCTTCAGGAATCCACGCCCCTTGCTCGCAACTCCTGTTGTTCGAGGGGCGGCTTGAGCCGGGGGATGAGTATCGACCGGCGATGTACCGCCGACAAAACCGAATGAAGAGTAGGAATCGTCGATCCCGGTAACCATGCTCAGGACTTTCGATGCCCACGACTTTCGCGCTGGCGCTGCCACGGAAGTCCGTGGCCCGAACGATGCGAATGACGCCTGTGATGGTTGATGGACGCTCGATACCTGACGCGCCTGGTAGGCAGGTGCAGCAAACGACCTCATGGGCGCCTGGTAACCGGGCGAAGCCGCTGGAGGCGTAGCGAAGGAAGAGGACACACGCCGGCCCCGGGAAGGTCCATAGCCACCTGGCGAGTAGGAACCACCACGTGACAGACTCGAAACGGCGTTGCCAACCACCACGACCCTCACCGGCCCGTTGCGTTGACCCAGGGGACTCTCGCCGCCACCTGCGTTTGCAGAATCGCCACGACCTCGTCCGAACTCCTTGACCAGGCCACGCCCGACATCCACCACGCCCTTGACGCGCTTGTAGGCACCGATCACTGCCCCCAACGCCACGAACCCCGCCGCGACGCTGGATACCACCAGCACCAGTTTCTGCGAGCCGTTGATCAGCGAGGTCAGCTCGCGAGCAACTGCGGTGAAACCTTCCGCGACGAAATCGGAAGCGGGCCGGATGGCGTCGCCATAACTGCGCTTCAGGTCGTCATAGGCATTGGCCGCGCCCTTGAGCTTGTATGCCGAGGTGTCGCTGCGAGCCTTGAAGTCGTCGTCGAAGGTCTTGCTTCCGCTCCGCGAAGGGTCGTTGGACAACGACATAAAGCGCGCTTGCGCTGCCTCGTCACCCGCTCCCTTGCGCATCTCTTCGGCACTGCCAAGCTTGTCGGCAGAGATGAGCGTCCTGATCTCCTTGACGCCCTCTTCCGCCCCTCCCTTGGCCGTGCCTTGCACTTGCAGCAGCGCTCCCAGACGAAGGACCGGCTTCAAGCCAACGGCGGATCCCTCTTTCATTTCGGCCAGTAGTTTGGGCAGTGACCGGGTAACCTCGGCGATGCCGATCTTGCTGCCCTTGCTCTGCTGTGCCAGGCCTCCGAGTACGTTTTTCAACACCTCGGGATCCGTTATTCCGGATTTCGTCGCCAGCGCGGCAACCAGTCCGGCGGAGTCCTTGCCCTCCAGTCCCTGGCCGACCGAGAACTGCGCAGCGACCTGCGCAAGCCCCGCTGCGTTATCCAGGCTCATGCCGGCAGCGGTCATCTGCCCGATCATCGCCAGTACGTCAGTACTGGCCATCCCGCTTTCCTCCCCGACCCGGACAGCCCCGGCCGAGATTTCCTCCTGCTTCTTGCGCGCCTCGTCACCGGCGGGCACACCGGCAGCCGCGACCAGGTCCATCGCTTTCACCTGGAAGTCGGCACTGGCCTTGATCGGCACCATGACCGTCTTGAAGCGGGTCGTGGCATTGGCGATGGCGGCCTTCCCTTCCGCGATCTGCTGATGCCCCTTTTTCTGCTGTTCGATACCCTCCATCACGCGCCCCAGCGAAGCGTATTTCTCGCTCAGCCGCGTGACGTCGACACCTTGATCCTTGAGGTTCTTGTGGATTTTCGCCAGGTCGTCCTGCAGCGTGATCGCGGCGACCGAACCCTTGTCTTCGACAGCCGCGAAAGCCTCGCCCAACCGTTGGGCCTCCACGATGGTGCCCATCAGCGCCTTGGTCTGGCTGGTCTTCGACTCCAGGCTCTTGAGACGGTCTTCGATCATGCTGAAAACCGTACCCACCGTGGAACCGACCACACCGCCAATCCCCAGCTCCAACCCTAATGACAGCTTGCTCGCCATTTGATCCTCCTATGGGTGCAAACCCGGACTCAGTCCGTAAGCCACCAGACCATGTCGGGGTACGACATGGTCATGATCTCGGCGGCAGAGAAGTTCAGCTCCTTGGCGAGCCGCTTCGCTGCCGCCTTCTGGCGTGCGGGGTCAAAGCTCGTCGTCCTGCACCAGGCGAAAATACCCGGCCTGTACACGGCTGTAGTCCTTGAGGGTGAGCCCCTCCAGGTCCTTGATGCCGACTTCGGCCAGGGAGGCGAACAGGTTCAGTTCCCGTTGTTCGTCGTCGGTGCCGCCACCCTGCGCGGCACGCAGGTCCCGTACCGTCGGTGCCCGCAGCGACAGGCTGTCGACCTGCACACCGTTGGCCTCGGTTGGACGGCTGAGCCTGATTACCACGCGCTCGGCGCTGACGGTCATCCAGCCGGGTACTTTCGTTGCTTGCGTCATACGAGCTTGTCCTTGTGTCAGAGACCGAGGGCGGTCCGTTGGGCGGCGAGCTGGTCAACGCCGTTGATCACGCGTTTCATGCCCAGCGGATCGATCTCGTACATCAGCCGGCCATCGATCTCCAGCTTGTAGTAGGTCAGCGAAACCACGTGGTTGCTCTCCGGTTTCTCGGCGGCTTTCCAGTCGCCCATCTCGACTTCCTTGAGCATGCCACGCAGGGTCACCACCACCGGGGTGATCGCGCCTTTGAGGCCTTTGAAGGCGCCACGGAAGGTGCCGTTGAACGCCGAGCTGTCGGCCAGGCCGAAGAACTTCAGCGCTTCGCGGCGGATGCCGGTGGTCTTGAACGACGCACTCAGCGCCTCCATGCCTTGATCGATCTCGATCGCTGCATCCATCCCACCGACCCGGTGGGTTTCGACCTTGATGGCGAGTTTGGGCAAGGTCAGGCTGGTAACGTCGCCCTGGAAGCTGACGCCATCGACGAACAGGTTCAGGTTGGCCAGGGTTTGCGGAATCATTGCCATGTGTTGTTGCTCCTTAAGCGGCCTGGTCGAGGACTTCGGTCAACCACTGGTTGGTGACCTCGACACGGAAGTTGGGGTTTTCTGCAGGGGGTACGTCGGTGAAGCGGATGTTCCAGTACACCTTGCCCTGCTCCAGCTGGCTGGCAGTGTTGAGCTCGGTGTCGGCATACACTTCGAAATTGATGATTGCGCCCTGGGCCTTCAGGTCGCGCATGAAGTTCTCCAGGCCCTCGGTCACGTCCTTGACGTAGGTCGCGGTGATCGAGCGGTCCACGGCCCACTTGTGGCCGTAGAGGATCGCGTCCATGACGATGTCCATGGTCCGCACGCGGGTGACGAACGACCATTTCGGGTCGCTGGACAGGGTGCGGTTGCCCCACAGGCGGAAGCCGTCGTCGCGGATGATGGTGGTGATGTTGGCGTTGTTCAGCAGGTTGGCGCGGCAGCTCGCGTCGCCGTCCAGGAACTCCACCGGGCGGCTGGTGCCGGTGATGCCGACGAACTCCTTGTTCGATGGCGAGGCCCAGAAGCCGTACTCGTTGTCGGTCCAGGCGAACAGGCCGGCGACCCAGGCCGAGGCTGGTGCATCGACGGTCTTGTCAGTGACGGTGTCCCAGTACTGCACGCCCGGGTCGACCATGAACGCACGCTTGGCGCCGAAGTTTTCCGCGTAGGCGATGGCTTCTTCGTCGGTGGTGTTCGGACCATCGATGATAGCCAGGCCGCGCAGCTTGTCGGCCAGAGCGACCAGGGCGGTGCCCACGGCGGCGGTGGCGCTGTGTTTCGGCGTGACCAGCAGGCGTGGCTGGGCGTTGAAGCGGCTCTTGCCGTCGAGCAGGGCTTGCAGGCCGCTGCGTTTGCCTTCGGCGTCGACGCTGCCGATGATCGCCGAGGTCTGCTCGGCGGCGTCGGTCAGCTTGGCCACGCCGCAAGCGACGATGACGGCCTTGGCCCTGGCGAAGATGGCCTGGCAGGACCTGGTGATCGCCGCGTCGGCGCCGAATGCGGCGACGGCTTCACGCTCGCTGGTGATCAGCACCAGGTCGTTGGCCTTGGCGGTGGCGGTCGCACCTTCGGTGAAGGTGTCGACCAGTCCGATGATGGACGAGGACGGCAACGCGATGCTGCGGGCGCCGGTGTCGACGTTGGTTACGGTGACGCCGTGGAAGAATCCACTCATGTGTTTATCTCCAGAAATGAGAAGGCCCCGTGGATACGGGGCCTTTGGGATGGGAAAGCAAGTACCCGGGTAGGGCTTTATTCATCTGTTTCAAGAAGCCAGACAGGGGAGACTGGGCGCTGATCGATATTAGGAAACACACTGGCTGATGGCCAGTCACGCAAGGTCTGACGATAGCCAAGCAATTCGACGACCTGCGTAGCAGTCAACGTCGGTGTTATGCCCATATCCTGTTCTTCACGATGACGACTCACCAACCATTCATAACGGGCCAGTTCACCAGTACGCCAGATCCTCTCTCGCTCGCTCAATATCTCGATACTCAGCAGCGGCTGCTCGTGAATTTCAGGAAGACCATCATGCTGAGGCCGAATCAGCTGCCCGCCAGCGCAGGCTTCAAGCAACTCCAAATGCCGCTCACGGCTAATTTCATGGCCTCCATTGTTATCAAGACTGAATAGAAACCGGCCATCCGCTTCAATCCACTTTGCCCAAATACTCATATTTTATCCTCAATAACCGATAGCAACCCAACGGATATAAGCGGTACCAGCAGGATAAGTACTAACGTTGATAATATCCTCTCGACGAGACTGAAAACCGGTTGCAGTAAGCAAGCGCATCTGTGTACCGACGGTGGAGTTTACAACTGCCGCATCATGAGTGAAGGTGCTGACACAGGCAGGGATAATACTGAAGCCCAATGGAAAACTAACATTGGTCTCAGTATCAACACTGTTCGCTGCATGTACGCCCCACTGAATCATCAACCCACCCAACCAGCTCGGGAATATAATCGCGCTGCTCCCATAGCCTCCGCCCTTTATGAAATCAAACCCCCAGCGTAATTTCTTGGGCGTAACCACTGCCGTATCGCTTACCCCCTGATCAACTTCGGCTTGAGTCGCGACGGATCCTGTCAGCAGTGGAATACCATTCCATTTCAAAGCACCCAAGGCATCCATGATCAAACGCCCAGAACGACGGGCACTCCAGAAAAAGGCCATCCCAGGGGCATATTCATCACCCGCCTGAGCTGCACCGACCTGTTGTGCTTCTCGAATGACTATCGCGGTATCTGCTGCCGTCAAACCGGCGGAGGGCGCAGCGAGAATCGGTACCTGCTGACTGACATAGTTTGAGTTCACACGAAGCGCATCGGTAATTCCATAACCTGCGAGCGTTGTAGCTTTATCAGCCTTGTTTCCGAACTTGGCTAGAAGTTCCGTCGCGGTGAACGTATCGGTAATTCCGTAACCCGAAAGCGTTGTGGCCTTGTCAGCCTTGCTGGCGAACGTGCTGTGGAGCTCAGTGGAGTTGAAAGTATCGGTAATACCGTAACCAGCCAGTGTTGTGGCTTTGTTTGCCTTACCGGCCAACAGCCCGTCCACTTGTGCCCTCAGGTATCCATCACTGACACGAATATACTCGGATGGCCTGAAGTTTCCGTCATGCCACAGGGTTCGCGTATTCCCCCATTGCCCGGAAGTCTTGGCTGAACGCACCAGGACTTTTGGCTCATCCGAACCATATTGAAAACCAAGCTGGGCAGCATAATCATCCGTGGTATAGGGAAAGTTAAGCAACGAAAGCCAGTTTCCAAAGGAAGTGGTGCCAGAAGTGAAAGAGTGGAATCCTCCTTCAAGACCAACCCTGTCGATCTCGCTAGCAGCCGCAGTCTTGCCGCCCAGACCCAGATAGCCCTTCTTCAGTCCGTCAACGATTCCATACCCTGCCAGCGTCGTCGGGTTTTCACCGCCGATCACGACACCACGATCATTGACCTGAACTTTGCTATATGTTCCCGCTGGTCGGGTCGGCGGTAGCACAGTCATGATTACCGTTTCAATGTAATCTCGCGTCGCCAGTACGACCGCCGGATCAATCTTCAACTGCACATTGGCGCTGCTGCTTACCACCAGGTTCAGGCGTACCACCTGGGTCTTGCCGGTCCCCTGCGCCAGCAACGGCTTGTAGCTCGGCGCACAGTTGGCCACCGCTACCAGGTCGCCGGCGCTGTCGTAGAGGCCGATCTCGCGGATCCACCAGCCACCGACATCCGGCGGAATCACCTGCTCGGCAATGATGATGCTGGCGTCCTTAGGATCGATCGTAAGCTGGTTCAACGGCGCCCGACGGCGTTCATTGATCAGCCTGGTCTGGGTGCGCGACGGCACCGGCTCGGTATTGTTGGCGTCGCCCACGCCCATCTGGGCGAAGGTCCAGGGCACGCCCAAGGCGTTCGCGTTGGCCTGCTTGGCCTCCCCCACCGCGGTGAGGATCGCGAAGAACTGGCTGTTCTGGTCAGTCATGAGTAAACGTCCAGGGTTTCGATTTGATGGTCATGGCCTCTGCGGCCAAGGTTTCCGCGGACCTCGATGTCACGTGAGGCAGGCGGGTAGATGTCGATTTCATCGCCTTCGCTCAAACCCAGGCCAACCCGCAGGTAGCCCTTGCTGTCGAGGGTGATGGCGAGGCCGATCATGTGCCGGCTGACCGGCCGCGCGTCGTCGATCAACGCGGTGAGTTCCTCGTAGGTCTCCTCGCTGATCCCGGATTCGGACACGCCGATCTTCAGGGCGAAAGTGCCCGGCACGCCCTCGGGCACGGTGTTGAACCATTCGGCGACTTCGATCAGGTAGCCGAAGGGTTCGACCACCCTGCGCAAGGCGCCAAGGGTGCCCTTGCGGGCATGCACCTGGAACGAGCCACGGATCACCGCGCGCTTGACCGCCTCCGGCCAGTTCTCGTCCCAGCGGTCCACCGACCAGGCCAGCGCCAGCTGGTGCAGCAGGTGCGCCGGGCAGGTGTCGGGGTTGTACAGGGTGCGCAGGGGAATCTGCGGAACATCCGCCGTGGCGGCCTCCACAGCCCGTTCCAGCAAGGTGCTGTTCAGTGGCAGGAGGCTGGTCATGTCAGCCTCCCAGCGTCACGGTGAATTCATCGCACCAGGCGGCCTGGCCCTTGGTCGGACGGATGTCCTGCCAGCCGACCAGTTCCACCCGAGCGACCCCGCTGATATGCAGTTGCGCGTCGATCCCCGAGCGCGCCACTTCGATACCGAGACGACGGCGCGGGTTGATCCAGGCCTGCAAGCGGCGCCGGCACTCGGCCAGGGTCGCTTCGTTCTCCGGACCGTTGCCGACCATGTGCAACACCGCCTCGATGCGATAGTGCAGGATCTCGGCACTGCGCACGGTCAGGCGATCCGCGACCGGACGAACCTCGTCATCGTTCAGGTAGGCGGCGACCTGCGCCAGGAGTTCGGCGCTGGCAGCGCCCTCGTCGTCGAAGCTCAGCACCGTGACATCCACCATCGCCGGCGACGGGCTTTCCGCCGTGGCATCGGCCACCTGCCCGGAGGCATTGCGGGCGTGCAGGATGTAGCTGTTGCGCGGCCCGGCGGTTGTCAGCCCTTCGTAGACGAGTTCGATGCGCTCGCGCAGGGCGTCGTCTTCTTCAAGCAGTTCTTCGATCGGCGGCACGCTGTTCGGGTCGGCGGCACGTACCACCAGGCGGCGCAGTTGCACATTGGCCGCCAGTTGGTCGAGGTCGCTGCCCTGGGCGTAGGCCAGCAACAGCGCCTTGGCGGCGTCGTTGACCCGGGCCCGGTTGAGCAGTGTGCGGTAAGCGCCGACTTCCAGCAGCTTGGTCACCGGATCGCTTTCCAGCGGCGCGTTCCAGCCGTCGCCCATATGGGACATGAAGGTCGTCAGGTCGGCCTGGAAGATCTCCTCGAAATCCAGGTCTTCCAGCACCTGCGGCGCGGGCAGCGCCGAGAGGTCCACAATACTCATGCCGTCACCTCCAGGATCTGGCTGTCGCCCAGGTACTGCCCGGTGAGTTGCAGGCTGATCTGCCCGTCAACCACCGCCGTGACCCGGACCCTTTCCAGTTTCAAACGCGGCTCCCAGCGCACCAGGGAGCGCGCGACTTCGGCCTGCACCGCACTTTTCCAGCCCTCGTTGACGGGAAGGTCGACGAAGCGGCGCAGCTTGCTGCCGTAGTCCGGACGCATGCGCCGGCTGCCCAGCGGGGTGGTGAGGATGTCCTCGATGGACTGGCGCAAGTGGGCGAGACCGGAGAGTGGCTGACCGGAGCGGCGATCCATTCCGATCATGGCGCTACTCCTTTGTAGATTGAGGGTTGTGCACCGCGGCGCGGACACCGGGTGCAAAATGCTTTTTCGTGGGCGCCATGGCGTTCCTCCCTGGCATGAAAAAGCCCGCAATGGGCGGGCTTCAGTGTTTGTGGTTCGGCGTATTGCCGGCGGTGTCGATGATCGCCCCGCCGCCGTGGATATCCCCGGTCACGTTCAGCGCGCCGTTGACCTGCACCGGACCATTCAAGGTCAGGCTGCCAGCGGTCAGCGTGATGGAGTCGGGAGTGGCCACCAGCGTGCTGCCGCCGACCTTGAGGGTGATGCTGCCTTGGGGCAGCTCGACGCTATAGCTGCTGGCGTGCCAGTCGTAGGTCAGCGAGCCGCCATCGTCGAAGCGCCAGACTTCGACATGCTCGCGGTTGTCCGGCGGATTGCCGGCGTTGCCGTAGAGACCCGGGACGAAGGTGCCCTGGGCCGGTTCGCCGCTGGGACTGATGAGCATGCCCTGCTCGTCCAGGCTCGGCGCCCGCCAGTGCCGGGCCTTGCCGGCGGCCTGGCTGTGCCAACGGACCCAGGCGCTGGTCCAGCCGGCGCCGTCGGATACCCGCACCCGCGCCGCAGCCAGGTCGACCGCCACCACCCGGCAGGGAATCAGCAGGCCAGCGATCATGCGGTCATGCATTGCGCTGGCGTAGCTCACGCGAAATCCTCCGGCGCCTTGTAGTCATTTTCGTGACCAGGGCCGGAATCGGGATCGAAGGCCAGCACCAGTGAACCTGGTGGCTGGTTCGGCCACGGCCATTGCGCCTCGCCCAGGTGCAGCGCCTGCTCCCATTGCACCGTCCAGGTGGTCGACGCCGTGCTCGACGGCAACGCCTGCACGCCGCGGGCTTCCTCGACGAAATCGATGTTCCAGTACTGCTTGCGCAACAGCACCATCAGTTGCGCGGCCAGGGTGATGGCTTCCAGTGTCGCCTGGGGGCGACCGCCGTCGGTGCTGATCTTCGCTTCGAACGTGGCGATGACACGGGAATGCCCGTCGCCCGGATCGACATCGGGCTTCAGCCCGACGATGGCGTAGAACAGCGCCGGCAGCGCCGTTTCCTGCTGCACGGCGGCATAGCTGCCGACCGTGGCCAGCTGCGGTATCGCCGTCTCGATGGTTGCGCTGATGGCCTGATGCAATCCGCTGAGGTCGGTCATGATCTCTCCTTGCTGTCATTGCCCAGGCCCAGGCGCTTGGTCGCCCAGCGCTCGTACAACCCCATGGTGATGTCCGCGCCGCCCACGGCGGTCAGGCACCCCAGGGCGCTGGCCGCCCAGATCGAAAAGCCGCTGGCATACAGCAGCATCATGGTGGATACGCCGCAGACCATGCAGGCCCCCGAGCGCAGTGCCAGTCGTCTCAACAGGGCTGCGCCACGGGCGCCCGCCTTGTCCGCTCGCCACATCTCGCCGCAGACCCCACCCAGCAACGCCAGGACGATCACCAGCCAGATCGGCATTTCCAGCAACGTCTGTTGCTCGCTTGTCACGGTCCTGCCTCCTTTTTTACTTTCCGCCTGGCGATGAGCCATTTGGGACCGAGGGATCACTCGGCATTCCAAAGAGCCCGGGGCCAGGCCCTGGGCTCTTCAGTAATGCGTCGTTGAAACGCCCGCCACTACTGGTGCGCGGGACGTCTGCACTTCAGATTGTTCCTCCGGCCGCGGCCACCTGCCCGCCGGATAACTGCTCTTGGTGCTTTACGCTGCACACCCGGGTCAGTTGCCAACCCTCTGAACAGTCGAGGCCTGTTCATCGCTGCCTTTCTCGCCGCCGGTGTCTGACCGGCTTGAGACGAACTTTATGCATGGATGCATATACAGTCAATGCATTTTTGGAAATATTTGCACTACTGGATTTGCACATATGCATGAAAGCCTTGCTGGCATGGGTGCGGAGCGGTTTTCGAAGGGCGAAAAAAAACCCGCCGAGGCGGGTTTTCGATGACCGAGGAGATGACCTAGCGAGCGTACATGCCCCACCAGAACACATGGCCGAGGATGGCGATCTGTTCTTCCTGCATCTGCTGGAAGCTGTAGTCCTCGTCGGGGTGTTCATCGCGGTTGAAGCTGCGCAGGCGGATGCCGGTGGGCAGGCGATACAGCTGCTTCACCCGCAACTGGCCGTTGTGGTTGATGGCATAGAGATCGCCATCGATGATGTCGCCAATCGAGCACTTGCCCGTGTTGACCCCCACCGTGGCGCCATCGCGCAGCACCGGCAGCATGCTGTTGCCGCGGACCGTCACGCACTTGGCCTGGTCGAACTGCACGCCGTTGTGACGCAGGCTGCGCTTGCCGAAACGCAGGCGGGCGCGCTCGCTTTCCTCGATGACGAATCTTCCTGATCCTGCTGCCAACTCGACCTCGCGAAGAAAAGGAACGGACACCTCGTCGTCCTCGACGGGGGTTTCATCGTCCCACAGGCTGATATCACGCAACTCGTCATGACCGGGCACCCGCTCGACCTCGCGGCTGTCGCCCAGGTCGACACGACCGCGCAACTGGTCGGTGCTCACGCCGAAATACTCGGCGATCTTCGACACGTGCTTGTCGGACGGATCGACGATCTTCTCGCCGAGAATCCGCGACAGGGTGGATTGGGGCACGCCGGTACGCCGGTGCAGCTCCGTGGCGGAGATCCCGTGGCGATCCAGCAGTGATTTGAGGACTGAGGCTACATTGCGCTTGTGCATGACGTGCATACTGCCCTGGCGATAGCCGGAATGCAATTGCGAATATGCATTGAACGGGCGCGATCCGGCATAAGTTGTAAAGAGCCTGTGGGGATTTGTCGCCTTGCGGCCTCAGCGCCAGCGAAGAAATCCCTGTAGTATTGGGCGTTTCGCATTTGTCCAATAGACGCACAGCTGTAAGGCCTTGAATGTCTGACCTCTCCGCACACACCCCGATTGTGCTGGGGTATCAGCCTTAAAAGAGCCTCAGCCCTTGATTTACAAGGGCTGCACACGCCATATGCGCTATCGCATACCCTTTCTCCTAGGCGCTGATGGGCATTGTTTGGCGTCTGATTTGCCCCATTTTTGCCCCATGGATTCACCAACGGCCGCCCCGCCGGATGCCTGCCGATTGGCCGAGCTGCTGAGCGCTCTCTGGATAGGGATTTGCACCAGCCGGGAGTCCTCAGTAGGCCGTTGCAGGCCTGAAAACACGATCCACTACCGTATCCGCTCTGTGCTGAGGCGTCGTGTTATGGCCCAAGATTTGCCCAAGCTCCACCACCCTATTTATGGGTCATAGTCAGGCAGCGTCCAAGAAACGGCAATTCGACAGATCTCGCTATCCTCACCGCCAGACGGTGACCATTCGATCTTATTAGAATGGATTCGAAGGCGTCAGACACTGCCAATAGGCCATCAATGGCCAATTGACACTATCACTATCCTTCTGCAACCTGCAGTGTCAAACACTCCAAAGACAGGGATGACAGATGCGTAAAGTATTAATTTTTGGTAATGGGCTAGGCATGGCACTTGCTCCGCAGCAGTTCAACTTATCCCAAGTTATGCACGACGTATGGAACATCGCCCACTTTCTAACAGAAGATGATAAACGGCTTATCAGTTTGACCCTTGGACATGAGGGTGCCATTCCTCAAAGCGAGGCTCAGCTTGACGTCCTTCATCAAGCCGTTACAGCTTGCAAAACATTAAACAGAATACTTTCCCCAAACCTCCACTGGCTTACGGAAAATGGTCAGCGCTTTCCAACTGCGGTTTCAAAATATATTCATATGGTTGCGAGCAGACTACACTTAACAGATGCTGACTTGCCAGCCGACTTTATTACATCGCTATCTAATTTCATCCTACAAACAAACTCCCATGTAGCCACCTTAAATTATGACAAATTATTATATGGCGCCTTTATTGATCGGGGCATCCTAGCTGGCTTCAACGGCAGCCTTGTCGACGGAATCACAAACCAAGGATTTACTCCTGCAAACCTAGAGCGCATGTATGGTAGAAATTTTGGATACTACCTACACCTTCATGGCTCGCCTCTTTTCTATACCAATGCCAACGGACAAATTCTTAAGCTTCAACGCCATGAAATTAGCACATTCACAGCAAACCCTTCTGAGCATATTGTTTTAACCCACGTAGCACACAAACGTTCCGTGATTAGCGCATCCCCCATCCTGACTGCTTATTGGCACTACCTACATCGCGCCCTTCAAGAAGCCCATCAAATTGTTGTAGTCGGCTACTCTGGACAGGATATCCATCTAAATGAATTGATCGCCATGTATGGAGCTTATAAACCCATTCGAGTTATTGAATGGGTCGGAAACATTAACCCCCATCGACTCATTCAGTGGCAGACAGCGTTCAAAACACAAAATATACAGCTGGAGCATTTTGCGAACATATTGGACAACCGTGTCTGGTAAGGATCTTTTTTCACAGATGTATTAATATCCAGCTCAATTGTGATGGAGTATCAGCCACAAAATCGCCTCAGCCCTTGATTTACAAGGGCTGCACAAGCCATATCCGCTATCGCATATCCTCTCTTCCAGGCGCTTATGGACATTGCTTGGGGTCCGATACAGCCATTTGTGTCCCGTGGATTTCTCAACGGCCGCCCCGCTGGATGCCTGCCGATTGGTCGAGCTGCTGAACGTTCTGTGGATAGGGATTTGAACCCGCCGGTCGTCCGCAACAGGCCGTCGCAGGCCCAAAAACACGGTGACTTACAGTACCTGCCCCGGACTGTGGCATCCTATTAAGGCCTGAAATTTGCCCAAAAATTGCCCCAGCTTCGGGTCCTTGGTCGTGGGCAGTGCCAAGTGCGTCCGCACCATCGCCCTCCCCAAGCCCCCTCATACAGATCTCGCCAGCCGCACCCACCTGAAGTGGACCACCTGCTCTTATTAGTAGAAGGAATTCGAATCCGCCCCCCCGATGCGGTAGCCTGTGACCCGCTCAAAAACTCAAGATTTACACACAAAGACGTTAAGCAAAAATACAAGTAAACTTTTCAGGCCACAGCAGAGAACCAATTTTAGCACCGACCATTGTCCATAAATTACTCCCCCTACTACCG
Source organism: Pseudomonas sp. Con_6 (assembly GCF_059379395.1). Classification (NCBI taxonomy): domain Bacteria; kingdom Pseudomonadati; phylum Pseudomonadota; class Gammaproteobacteria; order Pseudomonadales; family Pseudomonadaceae; genus Pseudomonas; species Pseudomonas sp. Con_6. Next base: position 5,560,916 of record NZ_CM182011.1, read on the forward strand.
AGCAGGCTATCACAACAAAATACATTCATATACTCCTAGTCGTTAAACCACCCACATCACCAACATTAGAACCAACGTTACCAAGGAAAACATGGCAAAGAGTATCATAATCAATAATTCTAACACCCGGATAGCGCCGACAGGCTTGGATTATTTCAGAATGGTCAGAATTCTCCCAACTCCCAACAACTAGCACCAAGCCGGGATTGTAAACTTCAATCCCATATTTTCCTTTAGCAAATTCGGCATTCGCCGGATAGGAAAAATACTCTGCATAGTTAGCTAGCTGTGCAACCCCTTCCTCTACGTAATCAATAAACCGTCTGCGCTTTCGTTGGCCTTTGGTGATATTTCTCCTATCCAAAAGCGCCGTCTTAAGGTCATATATATCGTACAACCCATCCTCACGCCGCACCATTAAATCAGGATTGATCGCGCTATCCGTGCATGTGCCGTCATGTTGAATCCAAAGAAGATAAGGCTCATATATGAATTTCTGCGTTTTGAACGCAGAGTTAACAACATCAGGATGAAGCCGGAAAAACTCCCCAAGAGTTGTTTCGTGCAGCCCTCTAGATAGATAAAGATTTTGAAGCTGACCTGCGACTTTCTGCCGACGCACGTATTCGTCTGGGACACAGTGAACCCCATGAATTTCAAGCTCACCCAAATAGCTCGACAACAAGCGATCGACCTCCCCCCTTGACAATTCACTCTTAAAAACCATCAAATGGAGAACACTCTTACAACGATATAGCTCCTCCCTTGAATTTACAAAAATACAATTTTCAAAAAAACAGTATTCCATTTCATTACCAAACCCAACAACACTACCATGTCCATTCTCCCGACTTATTGCCGGCCTACCTAACTCCACACATGGAAATCGTTGAGAGACTTTATCTAAGTCAGCCGCAGTTGACAGCGTCAGCCCCCTAAACGTAGCCGCCTTCTCAATTGCGAATAACGGATCCGGCTCATCGTCATAAAATTGACTTAAATATCGATAAATAAATTTTTCAGCACAGCGCTTAATAACAAGCCCACGGTACACATCGGTAACACCTACCAATTCACAAAGATAATACCCTGAGCACTTGGTAAATACGATCATATTCGGGTAAAACGCCTTATGACCATCCGGAAATACTAACTTCCCACTCTCCGACATACCTCTAACAGAAGCTAAATATTCTTTCCAGCGTGCAGAAACCAGATCAACAAATTTTTCGAAGAGCATACTGAACGTACCTGCACCAAGCAGCCATTACCGAAACAATGCCCCGAGTATAGACAAAACTCGACGTTCACAAGCAAAGAAAGTAATGAGTTAAGCACGTGACCACCACAGCGCTAGTGTGCAAACACCGTCCAGAGTTGATTAATTCGTGTTGTATACAACCGACTCATCATCTCACGACGCATCCCCCACTCGGGGGTGCGGGGGACGCTAGCGGCGCGCATCGTTCCCCGGCCATATCGGCAATTGATCTCGTCCAGCACCGCCATGAGCCTCTCACATGCCTCCGGCTGCGTCACCGCGAACAGGTCATCCGTGAATTCGCCAGGCTGCCGCAGATCCATCAGCAGCACCTCAGCCTTGCTGTAACGGAATCCGGGGCGGTAGACCCGCTCCACAGCCTCGATGGCCGCCTTGGTAAGCAGCAGGGTGTCATTAGTGGGATACGGCAGTTCGACCAACGCACCGTTGGCATACCTCGCCTCATCAGGGTTGAACATACCGGTACGAATGCTCACCCGCATGCGCTTGCACACCGAGCCTTGGGCTCGCAGCTTCTCCGCTGCCCGTGCAGCATAGGTGGCCACCGCCTGCTTGATCGGCGTCAGCTCAACCAGACGCTTACCGAACATCCGGCTGCAGCAGATCTCTTGCTTGGGCGGATCTGGGTCCTCCAATTCCAGGCAGGACGTGCCGGCGAGCTCTCTGGCCGTCTTCTCCACCACCACGCTGAACTTGTCGCGCAACATCCGTGGGTCAGCCTTCGCCAGGTCCATCGCCGTCCGGATACTCATTGCCTGCAGGTTCTCGGTCATCCGCCGGCCAATGCCCCACACCTCCTTCACCGCGGTATTGCGCAACACCCAGTCACGCTTGAAGTCATCGCAGATATCCACCACGCCGCCGGTCTGAGCCTGCAGGCGCTTCGCGGTGTGGTTGGCAAGCTTCGCCAGGGTCTTGGTCCGAGCGATCCCCACACCAACGGGGATGCCCGTGCACCGAAACACTCGAGCACGAACGTCTCGGCCGAGCTGGGTGCGATCGCCCGGGATCCCGGTCAGATCCGCGAAGCATTCGTCGATCGAGTAGACCTCAGACGCCGGCACCATCGACTCGATCAGGGTCATAACCCTCTCGCTCATGTCTCCGTACAGCGCGTAGTTCGACGAGAAGGCGACGATGCCATGTCGCCTCAACTTCTCCTTGGCCTGGAAGTAAGGCTCACCCATCTTGACGAAGGGCTTTGCGTCGTACGATCGAGCAATGACACAGCCGTCATTGTTGCTCAGAACAACAATTGGGGTCTTCGCCAGGTCGGGGCGAAACACGCGCTCACAGCTCGCATAGAACGAGTTGCAGTCGATCAGGGCGAACACCTGGTCACTGGGCATGATCACGCACGCTGTAGCGAACCACGCCCCAGATCACCAGTTCGTCGCCCTCCAGGATGTGCCGGGGCGGGTAAGCGGGGTTTTCGGACTGGAGGATCACCACACCGTTGCGACGGTGCAGCCGCTTGCATACCGGCTCCGAGTTGACGGCCGCGATCACGATATCGCCGTGCTCGGCTTCATTGCTGCGGTCTACGATCAGAAGATCACCTGAGTAGATTCCGGCGCCCTGCATGCTGTCACCTTCTACCTGCACCAAGTAGACATGAGGCGCACGGAGGTCGAACAGCTCGTCGAGGGAGATGTGCCGTTCGAGGTGATCCGCCGCCGGCGACGGAAAGCCGGCCGGCACGCGGAAGGAGTAAACAGGGAGCAATGTTGGTCCACCGGTCGGCGTTCCAAAAAAAGTGATGGTCATAGCGAAGCGTCCCACAGCAGACTGTATATTCATACAGTTAACTGTCAGATGCTTCCTACGTCAATGGATGGTCGCAAAGCAACCGACAAACGAGTGGAGGTGATTTATGTGCGGGAGGTACTCGATCTACGACGACATGGACACCTACCTGCGGCAGTTGTCCTTGGACCTCGTCGTGATCAACGGCTATGACCACGAGCGGATCAACCGCTACAACGTCGCGCCATCGACCCGCGTGGAGCTGATCCGCTCTGTCGCGGGAGGCCTGAGCGTCGATCGAGTGAAATGGGGATGGTCGCCATTCTGGGCGAAGGGGAAGCGTCCCGACCCGATCAATGCGCGGGCCGAGACGGTGATGACGGGGAAGTTTTTCAAATCGCTCTGGCCAGCAGGCCGAGCCGTGGCGCCGGCGAACGGATGGTTCGAGTGGATACCCGACCCGACCGATGCAAAGCGCAAGCAGCCCTACTACATCTCTGCCAGCGATTATGAGCCGCTGTTCTTTGCAGCGCTTGCAGAAGTCCACCCAGGGCTGGAGGTCGACCAGCGCGATGGCTTTGTAATCATCACTGCCGCCGCCGACGAGGGGCTCGTCGACATTCATGACCGTAAACCGTTGGTGCTTACACCTGGAGTGGCCCGCGAGTGGCTAGATCCGAACACGCCTCCGACGAGAGCAGCCGAGATCGTGCAGAGCGGATGCCGACCAGCCAAAGACTTCAGATGGCACCCCGTTAGCAAAGCCGTAGGCAACGTACGGAATCAAGGCCCTGACTTGATCGATAAGCTCCGATAAAAATTAAACATATGGATATCCTTTAGATACCCAACAAATACCAATTAGATATCCGTCGATATCCATAGATAACTTCAAGCTATCCCTTGATATCAAAAGATATCGGAATACAGCAAAGTAAACCCAAGGTATGTACAAAGGTACAAAGATACAAAAGCGCAAAAGCGCTAATGCGCTAATGCGCTAATGCGCTAATTCGCGAACGAGCCCGCACCTGGCCGACAGATAAATTCCATCAACAAGTGTTGACGCAACTGTAACTTCCAATATTTAATGGAAAGGCACTGAACCAACCGCCCCAACCACTCGACGCCATCGGCTTTGAGCGGGCGCATCTGACTTGGAGAAACTAAAGCATGAGCTTCGACCTGATACTTATTCTAGCGATTGAACTGGTAAGGCTTATCCGTGAGCGGAGGCGCTAGAACAATCCACCCAGATCTGCTGGGCTCCAGTTCATAATCACAAGTTCTCCAGTGACATCAGCTTTTCCTTGTCGCTGATTAGTGTTTGTGTAGCGGATATCGAGGCTCTCAAAATGAAACCCTTCGAAGGCTTTCCGGATATCCGGATGATCATTGATGCTGACCATCACCTTGCCCTTGCAGCGGCGCATGAAATCCACCATCCGCTCATACTCGGAGAACGGAAAGTCCATTCCGTACCCTGCCGTCTGCCAGTACGGCGGGTCCATGTAGTGGAAGGTGTGAGGCCGGTCGTACCGTTCGGCACACTCAAGCCACGCAAGATTCTCTACGTAGGTGCCAGACAAGCGCTGCCACGCAGCTGACAGGTTTTCCTCAATCCGCAGGAGGTTGATCGCGGGGCCGGTTGTCGCGGTACCGAAGGTTTGTCCCGTGACCTTGCCGGCGAAGGCGTGGTGCTGCAGGTAGAAGAACCGGGCAGCCCGCTGGATATCTGTGAGGGTCTCCGGCCGGGTCATCTTCTGCCACTCGAACACCTGACGCGAGCTGAGGGCCCATTTGAACTGCCTGACGAACTCCTCCAGATGGTTCTGCACAACCCGGTACAGGCACACCAGGTCGCCGTTGATGTCGTTGAGCACCTCCACGGGAGCAGCTTGAGGCCGCATGAAGTAGAGAGCAGCACCGCCGGCGAAGACCTCGACGTAGCATTCATGCGGCGGGAAAAGCGGGATGAGGCGATCGGCAAGGCGGCGTTTGCCACCCATCCAAGGAAAGATTGGGGATGTCATTGATTAGCAAGTCTTTTCGGTAGGTATTAGCAAATGGTAGGCTCGCTGCGCTTTGTGCACAGAGCAGGAGCCTTGGCCGGACTTGCAGGATTGGTCTGCGGTTTGGTGGGCCTGGTGGATGTTGACGCATCCACCAGGCCCGCTCCTTTCACATCAGGGTGCGATCCCTCGCACATAGGCCTGGCAGGCCTTCAGCGCGATCAGTCCTTGATCGCCGTCACCGGTGATTCCGATAATTCTTTGAGCATGCGCTCGGTCAAGTCGGGCTCGACTGGCTCCATGAACCACGCCGCCGGCGCCGGTGGTGGCTGACACCCCACCGCCACCAGCCGAGGCGGAGGCGTCGAGGAGGACTGACAGCCGCAGATCAGAAGTAGCAAGGCGGTCGCGAAGGCGAGCCGAAGCTTGTTGCGCATCGGTAAGCTCCTGGTGATGGATTTTGTCAGCGGCCTGCAGGCGGGCCTCCAAGGCAGTACGCCTGGCCTGCTCTGCGTTGTTCCAGTCAATAACGGCGAGCCCCGCCGCTAGGCGCTCGTCCTGGAACAAGCCAGCCTGCTCGGCGAGCTGCAGCTGATACGCGTACGCCTGCCACTTCCAGGAGGCGCTGCCGCCCAGGCCGAGCCCCAGCAGCAGCGCGAACGCAGGCAGGCGCCAGTCCAGCAGGCTCACTGGAGCACCTCCAGCGCGCGGTCATACAACGCCTGACGGTCCTTCAGGCCGTTGCTACCACCGTTGATCGTCTTCGTGATCTGCCGCAAATCACCCTTGTCCGCCAGGCTATTGAGCCCGTTTGTTTGCCAGAACCAGGCAGCCGACATCGATGCGTAGACCGGGTGCTCGAGGAGTTCAGGGGTGTTGAGCAAGCGCCCATCCCCGAACAACGCTTCGCTGCAGGCGTTGTAATTCAGCCGGCCGGTCAGTTGGATCAGACCGCGCCCAGGGAAACGCCAACCATCTCCCGACGCTTCTGGCCCATTCCCCATCCGGCCGCCGTAGACGGCATTGGCTAACTTCTCGGGCTGGCCACCCAGCTCAGCGGCACGCGGTACCAGGGAGCGCCAACGGCTGTCAGGCGGCGATGCCAGCCCGACCTCACGGATCCGCTCCGCACGGTAGTTGAGGTTTTCTTTCAGGTTGCGCAGATGACCAGACTCATGACCGGCCTGGGCAAGGAAGGCCGCGATGCGCAGCCGGGTGATGATCCCGTACTTACCCATGGCCGCGTTGAGTGCAGGAACAAAAACGCCGGCTTGTTTGCCGGCGCTGGGGAGAATGCGCAGCAGTTGCTGCTCGTTGATAGGCATTGTGTCGTTCTCCTGTGTGGCCGTCAGGCCGTGGGTGACAGATCGATCGTCTTGAGGGGTTTGGTTTCTTTCTTCTTCTTGCCTTTGGCCTTGGCCTTGCCCTTCTTGCCGCCGTTGCATTCGACCGAGGTCGTCCAGCCGGACGCGGTAAAGGTCTGCTCAACGCTGTCGACCAGGTACTCGCCGTCGAGTCCGACCTTGAAGCCTTGGGCAACGATCAGGCGCTCAGCGAACAGGTCCGTACGACCGGCCATTTCCAGCCGCACGCCCGCAGTGCTGCGGTTGAACGCGGCCAGTCGAGCCTTGGCGGCCTGCTCGGCTGCCGTCTTGTTCGGGTGGATGTGGCGGTCGGTGTGGACCGGCGGCAACGTCGACGGCGCATCGTCGTTGGTGACATCGATCACCTTGAGCTCGCCCGTCTTCTTGTCCTGGTGCTTCGCCTGCACGGTCTTGTGCGTGGTCTTGTCGCCGAGGGTGAACTGGTAGCGACTGACCTCCTCCCGGCTGATGGTGATCGCCGGCAGCGTCTTGCCACTTGCGCTCTGGCCACCCTGGCGAGGCATCACCAGCAGCTTGCCGTCAGCCACCTTCGCCGTGCAGTCGTACTGCTTTGCGAGCCGGGTGATAAAGTTGAAGTCCGATTCGTTGAGCTGGTCGACCCGGGGCACCTTGGTCTGAACCGGACAGACCGGCTCCCAGCCGTTGCGCTTTGCGATGTCGCGCACAATCTCCTGCAGGGCGACGTTCTCCCAACTGCCGCTGCGCGTGGTCTTGCCGGTACCGCGCATGTCGCTGGCCTTGCCTCGGATGACCAGGGTATCCGGCGGTCCACTCAACTCGATCTCGTCGACCGTGTAGCGCCCCAGCTTCGCAAGCGGTCTGCCGGCGTAGCCCATGAACACGTCGACCTTGGCCCCCCGGGCGGGCAGCGACACCGCTCGATCGCGGTCATCGATGCGCAGCTCGAATTCGTCGGACTCCAGCCCGGGCTTGTCGGACGTGCGTAGCATCAACAGCCGGTCGTTGATGAGGGCGGTAATATCGCGGTCGTCCGCGACGATGCGAAAAATCGGTTGCATCGTTCCTCCTCCAGAAAAAGAAAACCCCGCGCAGGGCGGGGTCAGTGACAGGAAATGCGGTCATTCCCACAACTGCACCGTTGCGTCCTGTTGCACCGCCAGGTCAGGCAGCACGATCAGCACGCCGGCACGGTAGGGCTGTGGCTCTTCTGCCAGCCCCTGGTTGGCGTCCAGCACGGCTTCGACGGCGCCGTTCAGGTGGCCGTAGTAATGCTGGCAGAGCGTGTCCAGCAGATCCCCGTCAGACGTTCTGCATGTCGTCGCCATAGCTCACGAACTCCAGGGAGAATGACTGTTTACGCGGGATCCCGCCGGCGAGCAGGCTGCTCTGCTCTTCCTCGACACTGAGCAGGCACCAGTTGCCGAGCACCTCGCCGTAGCCGGTGACCAGGCTCAGCGGCCGCAGCGCGCGGCCGATGCTGCGCAGGGTCTCCAGTTGCTTGAGCCCGACCTGGCCGTCGGGGTAGATCACCCCCTTCAGCGAGACCTTGTCTTCGCCCTGCCCCACTGCTTGCTGGGCGATCGAGCGCGAGAGCCGTTCCTGGCCAGCCCAGCGGAACGCGGTCTGGCGGCGGAGCTCGTCGAACGCAGCAGTGTGGAGGTTGAAGTAGTACGGCTGGGCATTCGGTTCGAGCGACTGGATGATCAGCAAATGCGGGAATGGCTTCACCGCCTCCGCCGCCGGCGTTTGCTCTGGCGCGAACGAGCCAGTCGACACGATGTTGCCCAGCGACGGGCTGACCTTGCCGGCGACCTGGTTGATTGCAGCACCGGCTTTCGCGGCCTGCTCCCGCAGCATCCCCAGTCGCTCCTGCACCTGGGCGGCCGCAGTGGTCGCCTGGCCGTAGATCGCCGCTGCCCGGCCGACAGTCTCCTGCGCAGCGTTGATACCCCGCATCGTTCGCTGCAACTTCTCCCCGATGGCCGGGCCGAGGAACGGGATGTTCTCCAACTCGGATGCAGCACCGGTGATATCGCTGATTGCCCCGGTGATGGGGCCCAGCATGTCGTCCGCGCTGCGCCGGCCCGCCTCTCCCGCTGCAACCAGGTACTTCAACCCGGACTGCAGTTGCTCCATATAGGCCATGGGCCCTCCTACACGTGGGGTTCATCACTCAACTGGCGGGCCTGGGCCTGCCGTGCGAAGTCCTGCATCTGCCGCTGTATGTGAGGCCAGAGCTCCTGTGCCATGCGACCTGGATCCTTAGCGTCGCCTTGCACAGTGATGGGGATGCTGGGGGAAAAGACGAAGGACTGATCGACCTTGGCCGGCTCGGGCTTGGAGGCCGCAGGCGCAACCGCGATGCTCGGCGCCACGGCCGGTGGCGGGGCGGCTTCGGTGATAGAGCGGACTACATCACCAGGCGCCGGGGCTGCTACCGGCTTTTCAGCGACCGCTTCCGCCGGCATTTCCTTTTCGCCGAACAGCGCCTTGCCCGCCCAGGCACCGCCGACCTCCCCGCCCATGCCGCCGACGATGGCCCCCACCAGACCGCCAATGGCGGTTCCGATCACAGGGACCACCGAGCCGATCGCCGCACCGGCCATAGCACCTGCAGCAGAGCCTGCGAGGTTACCGACGACGCCGCCGTAACCCTCCGCTTTCTCGTCCTGGGTTTCGGCATTCAGCGCAACATCAATCGCGCCAAGGCCGGCGTCGACCAGGCTCACCCCCGGCAGACGCTTCCCAACTTCCGTCACGCTCCGCGCACCCTTGACGATGCCACCGAGCCGCCCCGACGGAGATGCGGGCAACCTCGGCGCATCAAGCGTTTGCGGATGGGAAACCGTAGCTGGTTTGGGAGTGACCGCCGGAGTTGTTGGACGAGAGGCCGTCGTGCGACGCACCTGCGCGCGATCCTGACGCCGCGCCCGGCGCCGTTGCCGGCGGCTGGACTCGGGCCCTGAGCCTCCGCCCTGAACGGTGCGACCGATAGCATCAGCGTTCACAACGAAGACCTTCTGCGTCTCCGGCGCTTTCACCGGCAGCCCGCCAGCGGGGTCATTGCTCCCTCTGCGGAAACGGCTGGGCAGCCTCGGTTGCTCACCTGGCGCCATCGGCACTGGCACTGACGCCGTACTACTTCCCAACACACTTTTGCCGGCGCCGACGCCGATCTCGGCGAGTCGCTCCCCGGCTTTACCGCGCCCCAGGTCGATCAGCCCCTTCCCGACCCGGTAACTGTTGATGGCCCCCTTGAGCGCAATGAACCCCGCAGCGAGCGCCCCGATCCCGACAACAACCGACTGGGACTCGCTGGACAGCTTGCTGAAGCCCTGGGCCAGGCCGGCAACGCTGGTCGCCACCCAGTCAGTGAACGGCCGTATCGAATCGCCGAGACTTCGCATGGCGTCGTCCATGGCGTTCTTCGCCTCGATCCATTTCTGCGCGGATGTCTCGCGGCGCTCGGCAAGGTTCTTGTCGAGAATGCCGGTGGCCTTGTCGCCCATCGCATCCTTCTTCAACTCCTGATACAGCCCCCGGTTCTGGCCGTATGCCGTCAGCGCCGCCTTCACTTGCATGTCGGCGAAGATATCGCCGGTACGCAGCGACTGCTCAAGGGCATCCAGCATTTTCAGCGCCTTCGCCGGGTTGACTTCCTTGTCGATCTTCGCCTGCGCCTCGGCCATTTTCTTCGCCTTCGCCGGGTCGGTCTTCTGCACGTACTGCATCGCCAGGGCCATGCTTGATTCGAGAACAGACATACCCTTCTGGATCCCTGTGGTGAGCGACGCCTGGTAATCGATACCCGCCTTCTTGTATGCGTCGACCACTTCGCCGGAGCCGATCTTCTCGATCCAGTTCTTGAGGTTGTTCGCCGCCTCGTCGGAGCTGCCCGCAGTCTTCATCTGCACCTGCAACATCGCCCCCAACTGCGCCACTGCCTCCGGCCCAACACTGCCGGTCTTCTCCATGCCGGCCAGCAGCACCGGGAACCAGCGGGCCATGTCACTGGCTTCGAATGAACCTGCCTGGCCCTGCAGGGCGACTCCCTCCAGGGCCTTCTTCATCTGCTCAGGGTCAGTGATCTTGGCGTTCTGCTCCATCGACATGATCATCTTGGCCGTGTCCTCGCCACTCGCCCCCTGCCCGACCGAGAACTTCGCCGCGACATCTGCATAGGACAGCGCACGGTCGAGGTCCATACCTGCACCGACAAGCTGGTTGACGAGATCTGCAACGCCGGAGTTGCTCATGCCGTTGTCCTGGGCGACCTGGATGATGCGCTTGGACATCGCCTGCTCCTCGGGCTGATTCGCCACACCGGCTTTGATCGCAATGTCACGCATCGTGGCCTGGTACCCGGCGCTGATCGCGGTCGGTACCGCCACAGCAGCCACCGCTGCGGTCGCATGGGCAGCGGTAGACTTGAGCCCCTCCTTGCCCGCAGTGAGCTGCTGCTGGCCCTTGACCTGCAGATCAGTCGCACGCGCGGTCCGACCCAGGCGCTGGTACTCCTTTTCCAGCCTGCCCACCTGGACACCCTGCTTGCGCAGAGAATCCAGGTTGTTCTCCAACTTGCGCAGCAGCCCTGCGGCCGAGGCCGAGCCGCTGTCGTGCGCTTTCTTCCACTCCTCCCGCAGCTTGACCGTTTCGCCAATCACGTTCTTCAGCACCCGGGCTTTGGCGCCCTTCTGCTCCAGCTGCGAGATGCCGCTTTCTGCGGTCTTGAACGCCGAGCCAAGGGACGACGCCACGGCGCCGCCGATGACCAGCGATAGATTCAGCTTTGCCATGATTCACCCCAGCTGGGCTCAGTCCGTGAGCCACCAGACCATGTCGGCGTAGGACATGGTCATGATCTCTGCGGCGGAAAAGCCGAGCTCCTGTGCGAGCCGCTTCGCTGCCGCTTTCTGCGTGGACGGACTAAAGCTCGTCGTCCTGCACCAGGCGAAAATACCCGGCCTGCAGGCGGGTGTAGTCCTTCAGGGTCATGCCCTCCAGATCCTTGGCGCTGACCTCGGCGAGGGACGCGAACAGGTTCATCTCACGCTGCTCGGGATCCTCACCGCCGGTCTGCTGGGCAGTGCGCAGATCACGCACGGTCGGCGCGCGCAGGCTCAGCTTGTCGACCTTGATGCCGTTGGCTTCGACGGCGCGACTCAGGTTGACGGTGACGCGGTCAGCATCGATGACCATCCAACTCGGGATTTTCTGGCTCATGCGGGGTTCCTGTGTATGTGATGGGGGTTAAAGGCCAAGGGCCGAACGCTGGGCAGCCAACTGGTCGACACCGTTGATTACCCGCTTCATGCCCAGCGGGTCGATCTCGTACATCAGGCGCCCGTCGACTTCGAGCTTGTAGTACGTGAGCGCGACCGAGTGCTTGAACTCGGCTTTGTCTGCGGGCTTCCAGTCGCCCATGTCGAGCTCCTTGAGCAACCCGCGAAGCGTCACCACCACCGGGGTGATCGCGCCCTTGAGGCCCTTGAAGGCCCCACGGAAGGTGCCGTTGAACGACGTACCGTCGGCCAGGCCGAAGAACTTCAGCGACTCCTTGCGCACGCCGGTTGTGGCGAAACTGGCTTCCAGCTTCTCCATGCCTTGGTCTTTCTCGATCGGCGCATCCATGCCGCCCAGGCGCAGTTCCTCGGTCTTGAGGGTCAGCTTGGGCAGCGTCAGGCTGGTGACGTCGCCCTGGAAGCTGACGCCGTCGACGAACAGGTTCAGGTTGGCCAGGGTTTGCGGAATCATTGCCATGTGGTGCGCTCCTTATGCGTTCTGGTCGAGGACTTCGGTCAGCCACTGCTCGGTGACTTCGACGCGGAAGTTGGGGTTTTCAGCAGGCGGGACGTCGGTGAAACGGATGTTCCAGTACACCTTGCCCTGCTCCAACTGGCTGGCCGTGTTCAGCTCGGGGTCCGCGTAGACTTCGAAGTTGATGATTGCGCCCTGGGCTTTCAGGTCGCGCATGAAGCTCTCCAGGCCCTCGGCCACATCCTTGACGTAGGTCGCGGTGATCGAACGGTCGACCGCCCACTTGTGTCCGTAGAGGATCGCGTCCATGACGATGTCCATGGTGCGCACCCGGGTCACGAACGCCCATTTCGGATCGCTGGACAGCGTGCGGTTGCCCCACAGGCGGTAGCCGTCGTCGCGGATGATGGTGGTGATGTTGGCGTTGTTGAGCAGGTTGGCCCGGCAGGTCTCGTCGCCGTCGAGGAATTCGACCGAGCGGGTGGTGCCGGTGATGCCGACGAACTCCTTGTTCGACGGCGAGGCCCAGAAGCCATACTCGTTGTCGGTCCAGGCGAACAGCCCGGCGACCCAGGCCGAGGCAGGCGCATCGACCGTGGCGTCGGCAGTGGTGTCCCAGTACTGCACACCCGGGTCGACCATGTAAGCGCGCTTGGCGCCGAAGTTCTCGGCATAGGCCAGCGCAGCTTCGTCGGTGGTTCCCGGTCCGTCGATGATCGCGATGCCGCGCAGCTTGTCGGCCAGGGCGACCAGGGCGGCGCCCACGGCTTGGGTGGCGCTGTGCTTCGGGGTCACCAGCAGGCGTGGCTGGGCGTTGAAGCGGCTCTTGCCGTCGAGCAGCGCTTGCAGGCCGGTGCGCTTGCCATCGACAAGCACCCCGCCGATGATCGCCGAGGTTTGCGCCGCAGCGTCATCCAGCTTCGCCACGCCGCAGGCGACGATCACTGCCTTGGCGCGGGTGTAGATGGCCTGGCACGCCTTGGTAATGGCCGAGGCCGGGCCGAAGGCGGCGACAGCTTCGCGCTCGCTGGTGATCAGCACCAGGTCGTTGACCTTGGCCGTGGCGTCCGGTCCCGGGGTGAAGGTGTCGACCAGGCCGATGATGGACGACGACGGCAGCGCTATATTGCGTGCGCCGGTATCGACGTTCGTTACGGTAACGCCGTGAAAGAATCCACTCATGAACGTAAAGCCTCCAGAAATGCGAAGGCCCCGACAGAGCGGGGCCATTCAGAAAATTGCGGATGAAAAAAAGCCCCGAGGGGACGGGGCTAGGGACTGGCCGATACAGCGATCCAGGCCGGTGTAACGGGGCGTCGGGATCGGTCGGGGAAGTCGACAGACTGCGGCCATTCACGCAGCAGTTGCAGATAGCCAAGCAGCTCAGCGAATTGGGTGTAGCTCAGGGTTGTGGCCAACTGCTGTTCCTGCTCGTCGCGATGTCGATCTCTGAGCCACTGCACACGTGCAAACTCTGCGTCGCGCCAATCGCGCTCGGCCAGCCGCGCCTTGGCAGCCAGCGCTGCGGGGTCCGCCTCCGGGTCCGTCAATACAAACTCACCACCGACCCGGACAACTTCCTGACCCCGGGCAACCCCCTCCAGGATCTCAACCCGTTTTGAAGGTGTCACTTCGACCGCGTCGCCAGGAATGACCCGGTGAATATCCGAGTCAAAAAAACCGCGCTCCGCGAAACTGAAAAGCAAAGTCATGTCAGTACCTCATCGCCCAATCGCAAACCACGAAATTTCGCCGTCAGAACCGCTGTAGTTGTTCTGTATCCGGATGACCGACTTCGATATCGCCATCGCCCCCGGCGTCCCGGCCGAACTGGCCGCGCCGGCGGCCGTGGCAGCCATCGTTGTGAAGTTCATCGTTGCGAACACGCGGAACACGTCGGCGGTGAACGCCACTGGCAAGATAACGTCGCGCGTGGGGCCCGCCGCGCCCACTGCGGTACCCGCCTTGGGTACCCCGGACGCGATCCCCCATTGCAACATGAAGCCCCCCAACCAGGGCGGGAACTGAATGTAGCCAGTGCCGCCGACAAGGAAGGAAAAGCCCCAGCGCAGCTTGAACGGAGACACCACCGTCTCGTCGCTCGCGCCCTCGTTCAGCTCTTCGAACGTTGCGTATTTGCCGGTCAGCAGAGGCTTGCCGCGCCATTTCAGAACGCCCAGGGCGTCCATGATCAGCCGGCCTGCCGTCTTCCCACTCCAGTGGAAACCGAGGGAGGGCGCGTACGAATCCGTATCTTTCGTCGCCGCGACCTCCTGCCCTTCGCGGAGCAACAGCGCGGTATCTGAAACAGTTTCACCCGCCGTCGGCGCCGACAGTGAAGGCTGCTGCCGGCTCACCGCACCCACTTTCAACGCATCGCCGATGCCGTAGCCCGCCAGGGTTGTGGCCTTGGTCGCTTTCTTCGCCAGCTCGGTAGTAATCGTGGTTGCGAAATTCGGGTCATTGCCGAGCGCCGCCGCCAGCTCGGCCAAGGTGTCGAGCGCACCGGGCGCAGCAGCGATGAGCGCATCGAACTCAGCGCGTACAAACTCGGTATTCGCGATCTGCTTGTTTCGGCTCCCCGCCGGCGCGGTCGGGGCAGCCGGGGTGCCTTTCAGATCAGGACTGTCCAACGGCGCCTTTTTCTGGATTTCGAGCGTCATCAGATCTTGTTCAAGCGTGGTGATGACTTTTTGTCCGCGCCACGTCAGATCGCCAAGCGACGTCATGATGAGCTTTCCGGCGGACTTCCCATACCAATAAAAAGCGATGGATGGCGCGTACGTCTCGTTGTGCTGGACAGTAATCCCGCCCTTTGCTTCTCGAATGATTAGAGCTGCATCTTCGAGCGTGTCGCCAGGCGTTGCTGCTGCAAGGACCGGGCGCTGGGTGCTTACGACTCCGACTTGTAGCGCGTCGACAATGCCAAGGCCGGCAAGCGTGGTCGGGTTAGAGCCAGCGACGAAAATGCCTCGCTCGTTGAACTGGACTTTCGTGTATGTGCCCGCCAGCTTGTTCGGGGGCAGAACGCTCAAGATCGACGAATCGACATAGTCCCGGGTCGCGAGCACCACCGCCGGATCGATCTTGAGCTGGATGTTCGCTGTGCTTGTGACAACGATGTTCAGCCGTACTATCTGAGTCTTGCCGGTGCCTTGGGCGAGCAGAGGCTTGAAGCTCGGCGCACAGTTCGCCACGGCCACAAGATCGCCGGCAGCATCGTAAAGACCGATTTCGCGTATCCACCAGCCGCCCACATCCGGCGGAATAACCTGCTCGGCAATGATGATGCTGGCGTTCGCGGGGTCAATCTTGATCTGATTGAGCGGCGCCCGGCGGCGTTCGTTGAGCAGCTTTGTCTGGGTGCGCGACGGTACCGGATCGGTATTGTTCGCGTCGCCAACCCCCATCTGGGCGAAGGTCCAGGGCACGCCCAGGGCATTCGCGTTGGCCTGCTTGGCCTCCCCCGCCGCAGTGAGGATCGCAAAGAACTGGCTGTTCTGGTCAGTCATGAGTACACGTCCAGATATTCAATTTGATGTTCACGGCCGGAGTGGCCATAGGTACCACCGACGTCGATGTCACGCGCAGACGGTGGGTAGACGTCGATTTCCTCGCCCTCGGCGAGGGCCACGGCGAGGCGCAGGTAGCCGGTCGAGGCGAGCGTGATCGCCAAGCCGGTCAAGTGTCGACTGACCGGCTTGGCGTCATCGATCAGCCGCACAAGTTCCTGATACATCTCGTCAGTGATGCCCTGATCGAGCACGCCCACTTGCAGCGCGAAGGTGCCCGGAACGCCCTCGGGCACGGTCTGCCACCACTCACGCACCTCAATCAGGTAGCCCAGTGGTTCGACCACCCGCCGCAGCGCGCCGATGGTGCCCTTGCGCGCATGCACATAGAACGAACTGCGGATCACCGAGCGCTTGACCGCCTCGGGCCAATTCTCGTCCCAGCGATCCACCGACCAGGCCCACGCCAACTGGTGCAGCAGGTGCGCCGGGCAGGTGTCGGGGTTGTACAGCGTACGCAACGGGACCTCTGTGACCTCAGCCACAGCAGCTTCCATGGCGCGCTCCAGAGACGTGCTATTGAGCGGCAGCAAACTGGTCATGTCAGTCGCCTCGCGTCACGGTGAATTCATCACACCAGGCAGCCTGCGCCTGGCTGGGACGGATGTCTTGCCAGCCCTCAATATCGACTCGGCTGACACCAGCGATATGCAACTGGGCGTCAATTGCGGAACGCGCCACTTCCACCCCAAGGCGGCGGCGCGGGTTGATCCAAGCAGCCAGCCGGCGCCGACACTCAGCCAAAGTCGCCTCGGCTTCAGGGCCTGGCCCGGTGGTGTGCACAACCGCATCAATGCGGTAACGCAGGATCTCTGCACCCTGCACAGTCAGTCGATCCCCCACCGGCCGGACATCGTCATCACTGAGCTTGACCAGCACCGTATTCAACAGCGCCTCGTCGGCTTCACCAGACCCGCTCAGGCTCAGCACCGTCACCGTGACACACGCCGGCAACGGGCTTTCGGCGCTCGCGTCAGCGACCAACCCGGAAGCATTGCGCGCATGCAGGATGTAACTGTTACGCGGGCCTGCGGTGGTCAGCCCCTCATAGACCAGCTGGATTCGCTCTCGCAGGGCGTCATCTTCTTCAAGCACTTCCGCAGTAGGTGGCGACGTGCTCAGGTCTTCGGCCTGAACCACCAGACGGTGCAGGCGGACATTTGCCGCCAGTTGGTCAAGGTCGCTCCCGCGAGCAAATGCCAGCAGCAAGGCCTTGGCTGCATCGTTGACCCGTGCCCGGTTCTGCAGGGTGCGATACGCCCCAACCTCCAGCAGCTTGGTCACTGGGTCGCTTTCCAGTGACGCGTTCCAGTTATCGCCCAGGTGCGAACGAAACGCCGCCAGGTCATTCTGGTAAACGTCCTCGAAGTCCAGGTCTTCCAACACCAGCGGCGCTGGCAGCGACGACAGTTCGATAGTGCTCACGCGCTCACCTCCAAGATCTGGCTATCGCCCAGGTACTGCCCGGTCAGTTGCAGCGTGATCTGGCCGCCGACGACGGCCGTCACCCGCACACGTTCCAGTTTCAGGCGCGGCTCCCAGCGTCCCAGCGCCCGGGCGACCTCCGCTTGCACCGCGCTTTTCCATCCCTCGTTGACCGGCAGGTCAACGAAACGGCGCAGCTTGCTGCCGTAGTCCGGGCGCATGCGCCGGCTACCCAGCGGGGTTGTCAAGATGTCCTCGATGGACTGCCGCAGGTGGGCGATGCCCGACAGCGGCTGCCCGGTACGGCGATCCACTCCGAGCATCGGTTACTCCTCTGGCACCAGGTCTGGGTGCGCCGCCAAGTAGTCGAGCCCGACGGTGTCGCTCGCGGTGGTGGCGACGATGCCCTGGGCAACAGAAAGCAGCCGGCCGTCCGGCAGCACCAGCACGCGGGAGGTGAAGCGGGTGTCGCGATAACTCAGGGCCGGGCCGGGCTTGGGCGGTGTCGCCGGCGGGGTTTCTTTGTTCGCCATGAATCCTCCTGGAATGAAAAAGCCCGCACTGGGCGGGCTGGTTAAAAGGGATGGGTCAGTGCTTGTGATTCGGCGTGTTGCCGGCCGTGTCGATGATCCTGGCGCCGCCGAAGATATCCCCGGACACCTGCAGCTTGCCGTTGATCTGCACGTCACCGTTCACCACCACCGTGGTAGCCGTTGCGGTGATCGCGTCGTCCGTGACCACTGCGGTACTGCCACCGACCTTGATCGTCGCGGTACCAGTGGGCAGAACGATCGTGTAGGTCTTGGCCTGCCAGTCGTAGACCAGCGAACCACCGTCGTCGAAACGCCAGACCTCGACGTGGTCGCGGTTGTCGGGCTGGGCACCTGCGTTGCCGTAGAGGCCCGGCACGAACGTGCCCTGGGCGGGCTCCCCGCTGGGACTCATCAGGGCACCCTGCTCGTTGAGGCTGGGCGCCCGCCAGTGCCGCGCCTTACCGGCCGCCTGGCTGTGCCAGCGGACCCAGGCACTGGTCCAGCCAGCACCATCGGATACGCGCACCATCGCTGCCGCCAGGTCGACGGCGACCACACGGCACGGGATGATCAGGCCAGCGATCATGCGGTCATGTGCCGCGCTGACCCGACTCATTCGAGGCCCTCCGGCGCGATGTACTGGCCTTCCTGGCCGGTACCGGTGTTGGGGCTGAAGCCGAGCATGAGCGTCCCCGGGGGCTGATTCGGCCACGGCCAGACTTCGTCTCCGAGATACAGCCCTTGCGTCCACTCAACGACCCAGACGACATAGCCGTCCAGTTCGGGCCGAGTGAAGTCTTGGGCAGCACGAACGAACTCGGCCGGACCTACCTCCTGGCCCCAGTGCTGCATGCGCAGAAGAACCGCAAGCCGGGAGGCGATGAATGCCGCCTGCTGGTAGCAATCCTCCTGCTCGGCACCGACGATAGCCCGGGCTTCGAAACGTGCGAGAACAGCAGTCTCGCCGGTACCCTGGTCCTGGCCCGGCTCCAACTCCGCCAGTTCCAGCAGCACCATCGGCACTGGCACAGAGGTCACCACGCCAGGAGGAAAGCAGACCGCCTCCAGACCCGGGATCGCCTCGCGTACATGATCCTCGATCGCCTGATAGAGCGCGTCGAGGTTGAAGGTTTGATCAGACACGTCAGCCCCCTTTCAACAGCTTCTGCAGTTCGTAGTTCAGCTCTTGCTCCAGGATCTCCAGCAGCCGCTCGTGCGCCCGCCGGGCCCAGGTGTCGAAGTGGGGGCGGACGCCCTCAAGCGACAGCATGGCCTTGGCCAGGGGGAACCGATATCCGCTTTCCGAGGCGTAGCCAGTGCTGCGGGCACCCAACTTGCTCTCCGGGTAGTCACTTGCGTTGAAGTGCTTGCTGGCAGTGCGGATCCAGATGTCCGGGCTGTTGCCGTAGACCTTCTTGTAGAAAGCGCCCTGGTAACGGCGACCGGCCACCGAGACACCTGATCGATTCTGTCGAGCGCGGCCCGCTCGACTTGCCTCGATCGCGTTGATGCCGAACCAGAGCTTGCCAGGACCGCTACCACTGACCGGGAAGGCACGCAGTCGCTGGCGAACAGCAGCCTGGGCGATTCGCTCCTGCTGACTGATCGACCGGGCAATGTGCGTACGCAGCCAGCGCAGCGTCTTGTTGATCGCTCGACGCTCGGCAGCACTGAAGGCTCTCGGCGCCAGCTCAGCGAAGCGGCTGAACCGCTGCTTGTCGGTGGTCGCCACCTGCAGGGTGAGCAATCCGTGGTCGGCTTTGTTCTGGAAGTAACTGCCAACGCTCATGCCGTTTTCCTCAGAATCAGGGTGACCAGCCCGTCCCCGCCCGGCTCCGGCCGGACAACGATGTAGGTGCCACCCCCGTCCTGCACAGGCAGATCGATACGCACCTGCTGCCGCTCGGTCACGCCCTGCGCATCCGCAACACGAATGACCAGGTGCGGCTCACGCACGGTGGTTACGATCTTGCCCAGCTTGGGCTGCTGCCAGGGCACACGTAGCATCCCCAAAACCTCGCGCCCCTCGATATACGCCGTGTCCGCTAGCGTCTCGAACACAACGTCGTCCACATCCTCGATCAGCTCGCGGAAGCTCATGGTCAGAGCGTCAGGCGAACGACCGCACGCGGCCGGGTACAGATGTGCAACGGGTTGGACTGCGCCTCGCCAGATACGCCCTTGCCGTAAGGCATAGGCTCCAGCTTGCTGTAGTAGGGCAGGCCCTGCGTGTTGACGGTCTCCATGTAGTCGGCCGGGGCATACACCGACAGGAACATCTCCGGCACCCCCTCCGGCACCAGGCGCGCTTCGTCATCGTGGATGAAGGCAATGCCGGCAACCTTGCCGCGGTAACGCTCCCAGATGATCCCGCCGAATTCGAAGGCCTCGCGAGCATCGCCACGCAGAGCAGCGGCCTGCTGGCTGCCTTTGTAGGTTTCCACCACCGACTTGTGCGCAATCAACTTCTTCCAGAAGTTCTTGCCACAGAAGGCCCGGGACGAAGTCGTGGTCACGCTACCGAGCGCATCCTCCTGCATGTCCAGCGCCTCGACACACTGGACCTGGACGTTGGTGCCGGCGTCGTTCAGGCCCATCGACATGCTTTGTCGATCGACCCCGAATCGGTCATAGATGTCGAGCAGAACGGTGGTGCCGTCCGCATCCAGCACCTTGCCGCTGATCGCCCCCATGCGATGGAACTCGTGGGTAGCGTCCAGCTGGCGACGCGCTTTCTCCAGACGGCGGTTGACCACGTCCTGCACAGCCTGCAATTCGGTTTGCGTACCGAAGGCGCGGATGCCCTGGATCTCGTCCGCCCTGATGGCGAAGCGCTCCGGCAGGTGGACCGTGTTGAACGGCAGGAGGATCCGTTTGCTCGCGCCGACGACCAGGCCAGAAGTGCCGCGCTCACCTGCCGGCACCAGCGCCAGCTTGTCACCGTCCTTTTCGATCTGAACGGTGAGGGTGTTGACGCCCTCCTCTTCGAACAGCCCGAGGCTGGCAATGCGGCCCGGAACGAACTCCTGTTCGTTGATGGCTGCGGTTAGTGCGGCAACGCCGAAGGCGTCGTCCTGAAAGATGCCGATTTCGGCCATAAGTCATGCTCCAGAAATGACAAACCCCGCAGTGAGCGGGGTCTGAGTGCAATTGAAGGGGTTATCGAACGATGATGAATTGAGCCGCCAGGTCTCGCTCCGCTTCAGCATCAAAGCCAGTGAGGCTGGCCTCGCTGACCTCGGCCAGCCGCACGACCGCACGCCCGCGGCGGACCACGTCCGACTCACCGAGCGGGGCGAACAGGATGCAGTTGGCTTTCTCGCTGCCATCCTCGGCCGCAGGATCGTAGGGTGCGAACTGGCCAGTGGCCTCGACCAGGCCAAGCAGCTGACCTGCTACCAAGGCAGGGCCCGCCGCGACACTGATCGCTTCGCGGGAGATGCTGCCCGGCCCCTCGGACAGGAGAAATTCGCCCGCATGGGTGGGCTCGCGTTGGATATTGCTCATGGTCGTGCTCCTTTACGGGCGGACTGCCGTCGTGCAGCCCAGATAGTGGTGGGATTGGGCAACTGGGCCTTGATCGATTCGGGCGCGTCTTCGGCGGGTGGCAAACTGTTGTCGATCTCGAACCCTTTGCCCGAGCCGACCAGCTTGTCGAACAGCCTCGCCCGCACGGCCGAGGAGTCCAGACCCGCCTTGACGAACTCAACCGCCAGCTCCGGCAAGCGCGCCGCGACGCAAAGATCACGAACCGCCCGGGCGCGATTGAGCGCGGCCTGGACCGTCGCCTCATCGGTGAGTTTGGTGGATGCGATCAGCGGCTCCACCAGGTTGGCGATACCCGCCTTGCCGCACCCTTGCGTGATCATCAGTGCGAGTGCTGTGGCATCAGCATCGCCTGTACCGGCGGGGGGATTCGCCGCCGAGTCGTCTGGATCTGGGCCGGGCTGGGGGGCGTTGTCCGGCGCCTCATTGAGCAAATCGAGCAGGGCCTTGGGTGTCTGCCTGTATCGCTTCATGGCAGCGCCCTGCCCCAGGCAGGCTTTGACCTCGACGCCGTTACCGACTTCGTCAGCCAGGCCCAGTGCCAGCGCCTCCTGCGCGGTGAGCCAGGTCTCAGCGTTCACCATTCGCCGCAGCTCGGCATCGTCAATATCAGGTGACTTCGCCTTGTACGCAGCGATGATCGCTTCCAGCGTCTGGTCGAGAACATCTGCCACCCGACGCAAGTCCTCGGCATCGCCGGAAGTCCAGGTCCAGGGATTGTGGATCATCATCATGGCGTTGGAAGCCATCACCACCCGGTGGGCACCGCAGGCCGCAACGCTGCCGGCACTGGCGGCGAGCGCGTCGATCCGTGCGGTGCAGCGCTCGCCCAGGCGGTCCAGCGCGTTGTGGATCGCCAGGCCATCGAACAGATCGCCACCGATGGTGTTGAACCCCACTACGACGGGGGACTTTCCATCGTCGATCGCCTTCAGGTCCCTGATGAAGTCGTTGGCCGTGATACCCCAGCCGCCGATCTCGCCGTAGATGTAGACCTCGATGGCGGCCTCCCCGGCTTCGGCTGCGCCCTTGATCTGGTACCAGTGCTGATCCTGGACCTGCGCCGGCGTCTTAGCCTTGTTGAAAATGCGAAACGGCATCAGCGGTTTCATGATTTCTCCTTCTCGTCGGGATCCTCATCGATGACCGACAAGGTGGTGTAGTTGAGGCCCAGCTCTTTCGCCCTGGTGGCTGCTGCCGCGTTCTCGCGGTCAACGATCTCTGCGTCGGTGCCGGAGCGCAGACACATCTCGTCGCGTGAGGCGAAGCCCGCGTTGACTTCGAGCATTCGGGACTGAACGTCCTGGACTGGGTGGATGTAGGCCCAGCCCTGGGGCACCCAGCGGGTCCGCAGGTACTGGCGGCGACGTTGCGCGTAGTCCGGCAGGTCGAGCGCGCCGGAGAGAACCGCCATGTCCATCCAGGCAGCCCGGACCGGGCGGCAGAGCTGGTGGACATAGACCGCAAACTGCAGTTGTTCCAGGCGACGTCTGAACTCGTTGAGCGTGATACGAATCGCCCGGTCGTTCACGTCGCGCATGTCGCCCGTCAGCAGCTCGTAGGGGACCTCCGCGCCAGCGGCAGCGGCCATCAACTGCTGCCGCATGAAGTCGGGATAGTTGTTGCCACCGTCGGGGGGATCGGAGAACTCCACTTCCTCGCCCGGGAGCAGCTCCTGCATGGTGCCGGGCTCCAGGGCAACCATCGGCGTGAAGCCATCGCCGCCGACCTTGAGCGGCGCGCCGCTGACAGGGTCGAACACCGGCGGGCCAGTCTCGGCCGGCTTGCGGATGAAACCGGCGAACAGGTTCGCGACCTCCTGCCGAAACAGCACCGCGTCGTCATAGTTGTCCAGGCTGCGCAGGCGCTTCAGCACCGGCGCCAGCCGCGGCACACCGCGCAACTGACCAGGCTCGACCGGCTCGAAGATGTGCAGCATCTGGCTGGCCGGGATGCGCACCAGCATGTTGTAGCCCGCATTCAAAGCCGCCAGGTCGCTGGGGTGCGAGCGGTAGCACCAGTACGCCACCCGCTGCCCCATCGGGTTGAACTCGATGCCAGCGCGGATGACGTTGCCGTTCTTGGTGACCTCGAACTTATCGTGCGGAACGAACTCCGGCGCCAGGCACTGCAATTGCAGCGGCACCGCCAGCCCATCCTCGATGCGCCTGGGTCGCAGGCGGATGAAGCATTCGCCTGACTGCTCGACCGTCCTAGCCACAAGCGACTGCTGGCCGTAGAAGTCGGTGAGCTGGTCGGCGTCCGACTCATCGCACCAGTCCTCCCACAGATCCTGGAACAGACCGCGCAACGCGGCGTCCTCCAGGCGGGGTTGAGGGGTGATACCCGTCCCAATCAGGTTGCTGACTCGGCGGGTAATGGCGTTCGCGGCGTAGGGGTCGTTGCGAACCGCCGCCCGAGAACGGGAGCGGAGGTTACGCAGCGCCGGCATGATCAGGCTGTTAGCACCCATGTCCGGCGCGTCCCAGCTGGACGAGCGCCGCCCATCAGCTGCGCCTTCGTAGCTGGCCTTGATACGCTCCGGAACCAAGAACCCCGCCCGTGACAACGTGGGGTAACGAATGCTCACAGCCCCTTACCCCCGTGATAGAGGCGGACCACGCGCGAGCGCTTGCCAGTAGCCTGGGCAAGCTCGGTACGAATCACGTCCCGCGCCCGTATCAGTTCATCAACGGAGCGGTACTCCACCGTCCGGTCTTCGTAGCGCACGACCTTTTCGCCGCGCGCAATCGCCCGCTCG
Source organism: Pseudomonas sp. Con_6 (assembly GCF_059379395.1). Classification (NCBI taxonomy): domain Bacteria; kingdom Pseudomonadati; phylum Pseudomonadota; class Gammaproteobacteria; order Pseudomonadales; family Pseudomonadaceae; genus Pseudomonas; species Pseudomonas sp. Con_6. Next base: position 5,584,896 of record NZ_CM182011.1, read on the forward strand.
ACCGCGTCGAGGTGTTTCTGGGTATAGGCCATGTCAACGTCTCTTCAGATAGCCGCTGGTGGAAGCGCGGCGTTGCATTGGTTGGGCGGGTGACCGAGCAGCTGGAGCTGCTGCAGGCCGGGCCGGGCTTGGTGCGGGTCGTGGCAGAGGTTCCGATTCCGGCATTGCATCCGCTGCCAGCTCGACAGGGACAGGCTTGTGCACCTGCTGGTCGTCGAACAGGCCGGCTTGTGCCAGGGCCTGGCGAAGGCGTGCCCAGTCCTGCTCGCCATACCTGTGCAACCCGAGGTAGTAGGCCATCGCCAGGTTGTAAACCAGCAGGTCCAGCGCCTCGTTGCGTTCGGCCTTGCCCTTGACCCACTCGATCCGCTTGTACCCTTTGACGTAGCGGGCAACCTTGCGCTCGGCCACACATTGCTGGAAGAACTCTTCCGGCAGGTCGTTCGCAAAGTGCAGCGCGCCCGGCCCCGACTCGAAGCTGTAGCGGTTGTAGATCCAGTCCTTGGCCGTATCGGTACCGACCATCCACAGCTCCGCGCCGTTGCGCTCGGTCTGGCCGTTCCAGGTAACGTCAACCAGCGATGGCCGCTGGGCGATGACAGGGCGACCCGGCTTGCTCGCGCCTTTCAACGCAAAGATGTTGCGCCAGCGACGAAGGCGGGTGAACTGGTAGACCTCATGGGTGTGGTGACCACCGGAGTCGATGCCGGTGGCGAGGATCGCCATGGCCACTCCACAGGGGTGGCGGTACCGCGCTTTCAGCCGCTCATCCAAGACCGCCCAGAGGCGATCATCTGCCGGGTCACCGGGGATCACCTGGTAGTCAACTACCCAGCGCTCCATACCTACGCCCCACCCGTTGACCATCAGCTCCAGACGGTTGTCCTGGACGTCCACAGATGCAGTGAGCGCCAGTACGCCCGCAGGCATGGAACCCAACGAGTACCCTTCCTTACGCGCACGCTCTATCAAGACTTCGTGCTTGGTCTGCTCCACGGCGCTGTCCCAGACCTTCGCCAGTCGGGTGTTGTAGAACACCTGCATGGGCTCAAGGTCGCCGCGGTCCTGGGCGGTCTTGGCCTTTTCGTACTGCTTGGCCAGATCGCTCCATGACGTCCAGCCCAATGGGGCATATAGCCCGTTGAGGTGGAAACCGACGGTCTCACCATCCCCCTTCGCCGTGGCCCGCCACTCGCCGTTGGCCAGCATCTCGCCCTTGTGATGTTCCTCGATCAACACGTCGCACTCGGGGCTGGCGCACTTGTAATGGACGATCGAGAAGTCCGGTGAATACAGCAGGCGATCCCAAACCAGGACCTGCATGTGCCCGCAGGTCGGGCACGGCACGAAGTACTGGCGCTGATCGCTCTGCTCATACAGGTCGGCGATCCGCGACGCCCCCTTGATGGTCGGCGAGCTGGAGAAGTAGAACTTGGCGTTGCGCCCGAAGGTACTGCCCCGGGTTTCCGCCAGGTCGATCGGATCGCCCTCCTCGTCAACGTCCACATCCCAGCGGTCCACCTCATCCCCGTAGATGAAGCGCGCGGACAGCTCCGCGAGGTTGGCGGCCGAGCCGGCGGTTGTGGCGAACAGCGTGCCCCCCTCGAACTCTTTCGTGTCCATGGTGTTGCGCGAGTCCCGTGAGCGGTTGGCCGCGACACGGGCCTTGAGCTCCGGGGTCACCGCGATGGTCTTGCCGATCCGCGAAGACACGCGCTTCGCCAGTCCCAGGCTGGGCAGCAGCGTCAGGATGTTCGACGGCGACATGTGGATCAGCGCCCCGATCCAGTTCAGGGCGATCTGGGTTTTCATCAGCTGCGAGGCGACCATCGTGATCACCCGTTTGCACGGGTGGGCAGGCGACAGGCAGCGCATGGGTTCGCGGGCATACGGCGTACGCGCCGTGCGGTATTTGCCGGGCTCGGCTGCGCCAGTATCACGCGGTATCCGCATGTACTCGTCAGCCCATTCGTCCACCCACAGTTCCGGGTCAGGCTTCAGCCCACGGCCATACGCTTCGCGGTACGCCTTCGCACCGTCCGCGTACTCGGTGGGCATAGGCTCAGCTCGTTGTCATGGCTTGTTCAAGGTCGGCGCCGTTCATCTTCGCCGCGTCTTCGAAGACCTGGCGGAAGGCGCGGTTGAGTTGCTTCTCGATCGTCCAGGGATCGGACATGCCGGCTATCTCCGCGGCGAGCTGCGGTGCGAGGCCGAAGACCAGGTCGCGCAAGGTGCGACCGGCGGTGAAGGCTGCGTCTTCCACGGCCTTGCGCTCGACCAGGTTGCCCTGCACCTTGAGGAACTCGGCCTCGGCCAGCTGGGCAAGGAAGTGCTCCCGGTGTGCCCGGGCCCTCTGGAAGTCAGGGCCCTTGCTCACCGCCGGCAAGGTCGGCAGCGCCGCAGGTGTTTCGGCGACTGGTTCAAGGAGGCTGCGAACGTCACGGTCGATGCGATTCTCTTCGTGCCTTGCCGCGACGGCCGCCTTGCTGGGGTCGGCCGACTGAGCCAGAAGCGCTTCGGTAGCCTCGACGTCCACCTTGCCATCGGCGGTCAGCACCAGGCGGTCCTGGCTGGCGAGTTTTGAAACATAGGATTTCGACCAGCCCCGGCGGGCAGCGAACTCAGACTTGCTCAGATAGGTCATGGCTAACCACCCAGTTTACCCAGTGAACTCAAGGGGTTAACCAGTTCACCGCAGTTCACTAAGCTGGTGAACCTCCCGCTAACAAAGTCCCGCGGGTTCCCCGTCCCGTACCCGGTCAATATCGCCAGGGTCCCCGGCCCGCCTGGGCTCCAGCCAGATTTCACTGCCCCGGCCCACCGCTCGATGGGGGCACTTCGCAGACCCCGAGCCGCTTCGCCGCCCAGCGTTCGTAGAGGGCAATAACAACGTCGGCACCTGCCACCGCCGCGAGGCAACCGAACGATGCCGCTGCCCAGACGGAAAGGCCCGCCGCGTAGAGCAGCATGATGGTCGCCATCCCGGTGACAACGCAGGCGCCGGAGCGAAGGGCGATGCGCCGCACCAGGGCCCAACCATGCAAACCTGCTACATCGCCGCGCCATGCCTCGCCCGACACCCCGCCGACCAGGGCCAGCAGGATCACCGCCCAGATCGGCATTTCGATTAACGCTTGTTGCTCGGTTGTCATACGGTCCTCGCATGTAAAAAGCACAGCGCCAGAAACAGAAAACCCCGCCAGCTGGCAGGGTTCTCATGGATCGCAGTTCGGTGCTTGGGTGAAGCGCCGAAGCGCAGTTGTCATATCGTGGGGACTTTTTACCGACGAACTGCAAAACCGAAAAGGGGTGATTTTCGGTTCGTCGCTTCGACGCTACTTCGGCGCACCTTCGACGCACTCTCGGCGCATTCCAACCCGACGAACGGTATTGCTCCGGTTGGGTCCCGCGCGGCTCACCAGGATTCTGGCCACCTGAAGGTGCAGGGCAGCGACCCAGTTCCAGTAGGTCCGCTCGGCGTGTTCCTGCAAGCCCACCTCCCTCATCTGTTCGCGAATCGTGGCCCCGTAGACGTAGCGGAAGACTGCAAGGCGTGCCAGAACCTTGCCGCGATCATCACGCCGCTCCAGCTCGGCCACCGCCGCGTCGATCTCCGCAGCAGCGTGATCAAGTCCGGCGCCCGCCATCAGGATCCGCGAGCCTGAAGCACCGGTGCGCGGGGCCAGCCCCTTCCACTCCATGATGCTGCCCATCTGGCTGCCCAAGCTGGACTGGCCGAGCTGGGCGCGCTGTTCGGCCCAGTGACGCAGCAAACAATCGATGTCCTTCATCATCACCGGCGCCCTCCATCCACAACCCAACACAGAAATGTCCAACCCACCACAAACCCAACACAAAAAAACTTCAATGAATTCAATGGATTGTTAGAACATGTGGTTAGTGTGTTGGGTGTGGTGGCTTTTTCAGGGTTCGCATGGGATTTTTTGGGGATAAGTGAATCCCCCGAGAAAAAATCCCGCGTACGCGCGCGCGACGCCAAACCCACCACACCCAACACAGACCATCCCCGTGGCGTGTAAACCGCGACTTTCAGTTGTGCTGACCCTCTCCGGGCAACCCACCACAAACCCACCACACCCACCACATCAGCAGTCGTAGTCATGCCGCCAACCCCTTGATGTGGTCCCAACCGTCGACGTTCCAGCCCGCCAGCCTGGCAGCTGCACGCCACTCGACGACGCGCTTGCCCAGCTCGGCCGCTTTCAAGGATGGGGTCGGGGAAGGTTCTTCGACTTCGGGGAAGAAGAAGGCCGCAAATCGCCGGGTGTTCCCGTCTGTCCAGGGCAACGAGGGCGTCTTCATCACCGTCGCACTGATCATCAGCGAGAACTTCGTCTGGCTCATCGAGTGCTCTTTGTTCCGCGAGCACCATTCAAGGAACATCGCATAGAGATCGCTACTCAGGCAGCACCCCCACAACTTGGGGCCGAGCTCGCCGATGCGCCACAGGTGCTGGAACGTCTGCCAAGCCGTCCGGCTCATGGCCACGAGCCGCTGTCGGGCATCAGTCCGCGGTGGTCGCGTGCGCTGGTCGAAGTCGCCCAGGTTCACATCAAGCAGCCACCCATACAGCGCCGCCACGCCACCATTCGCCAACTCACGGCTGATCGCCTTCTGACGCTTCGCCGGCAACGTCTCCATCGGCCACATTACCAGCATCCGCCGGTCGTCATCGCTGATGGGCCAGGGCATGATTTCGTTGCTCAGGAACACCGCGTTCATGTGGTTGGCCTCCTCCCAGCCGTTGATGAACTTGGATTCCATGCGCACTGTCTTGCCGGTGATCATGTGCTTGATCTTGCCGACCTGGTTGTATCGCTGATCCCGGCTCACCACTTCCTCGAAAACGGCCCAGAGCTTGCGGCTCTGCCAGGCGTTGAAACTGCCCTCCAACTGCGTCTGCCCGACCGTCGCCGCGTACTGCCCATACAGCTGGCCGAAGACATCGGCGAACAGCAGGCTCTTGCCCGAACCCTCCATGATCGAATGCATGAGCACTGCGGTATCCATCTTGGCGCCCATGTGCTGCAGGGGGTACGCCAGCCATTTCACCAACCATGCCATGGCATCCGGGTCGTGGTTGCACAGGAAGGAAATCAGCCAGCGCAGGTTCTGGCAGGCGCCATCATCACGGACAGGCTCCAGCGGCAGCCCCTCGAACGTGTTGATGTAGAGGTTGGGGTCCTTGGTCATGGTGGGGTCGAAGACGATGTGATCGACGTCCACCACTCGCCGGCGAGTGCTGTTCAGCCAGAGCGCGTACGCATCGCCCAGGGCCATCTTCACCGCTCCCTCGGCGATCCGCCGCTTCTTCTCCCGATCCCAGACGTCTTTCGTGCCGTCGATGTAGACATACCGGTCGATCGGGTCGAGGTTCAGAGCGCCGCCCTTGCGGCCGGAGATCTTGCGTTTCTGCTCGATCTCTTTCACCTGGTCGATCGAGATCAGTTTCTTGTCCGCGTTCGCCAGCCACTCCTTGAAGATGTCCTTGCCGACCAGGGCCTCGAAGCCAGATTTTTTCATGAGCTGGCACTTGTCGAGATCCCACACGTTGGTGGTGCCCTCGACCAGAGCGAATCGGCGCACGGGATCATTTCCCCCGCCGCCCCCGGTGGCCGAGGAGCCGGCCGGGCTGGGTGCGTCGTCCGCCGAGGGCGACGGGGAGTCATCCGTGTCGCCGAACTCATCATCCCCTACCTCGGCTTTCGCCTCTGGCGAAGGGGTGCGGGGAAGCTCGCCCAGCGGAGGCGGCTCGGGCGGACGAGACTTGGCGTCGATTCCCAACATCCTTGCCGCAGCCCGGGTCGCCGCGCGCTGGTCACCGTCGTGCACGAGAATGCAGAAGACGTCGAACGCATCATTCTTGTGCCCGTTCGCTAGCGGATCAGAGCTGTGATGGGAGAACAGTTTGTCGTCGATGATGGTGACGCCGGCCAGACCGCTGCTGCTCTGCGGACACAACCACTTGTCACCTCGACGCTCGTAACCGTGCGCCTCGATCAGCGTCGCGATGTCGTGCGCCTGGTTGAACAGGGGAATGACATCCGGGAGATCCCGCCCGGAGTGAGCAGCAGCTGGCCGGGGCTTTGCCGGCGTTGGCCGGGGGGCGGGCGCCGACTGCGGCCGCCAAGGGCAAACCGCTTCGGCCTTGGGCTTGAACTCGTCCCAGCCTTGCCAGATGGCGAGCAACTGAGGCGGCAGTACCGGCAACCCTTCTACCGATGGCGGCGTGCGCCATGTGTAAGGCTTGCCGGTACCGGGGTGAATGGATGGCGGCAGCACGTCCTGCACGAGGCCGGCCCGCAGCTCGAAGACGGGGATCTTCTTGAACGGCTCGGCGGCCACCTTCAAGGCCGCTTCCTTTTCAGCATCACCCGCATCCCTGGCGACCTTGGCCTGGGCCATGAGCGCCTTGTGGATTGAGCCATCAGGGTCCGCCTGGCTGGGCCAGGTCAGGGGGTGCCAGCTCAGATCGATGCCATCGGGCACACGGAACATGATGCGGAACCGTGCCGGGTTGCCCACCGATGTTGGATAGGAGTCGGCCAGGGCGTCCAGATCCATGCCGAGCACCTCGCTCAGGATCTGGCGCGTGCACTGCACCTCGTCGACGTCCAGGGAACAGACACGACTTGGCCCGAGCACCACCCCAAGGTTGTGGCTCGGACACTTCCGCCAGAACGCCTCGGCATCAGCGGCTTCAGTGAAGTAGCCACCGGGCTTGTTCCAGGCGACACCCTTCGGCCCCTTCTCCCCCGGCTCGATGGGAACCAGGGCCAGGCCAAAGGTTTCGATGTAACGCCGCGCCCAGTCAGCCGTCGCAGTGGTCGGACGCTCGCTCATCGACGCCGCTCCCGCAGTTTTTGGCAGTCGATGCAGGCATCACACCCCGGCGCCGCTGCTTGCCGATCAAAGGGAATGGGGTCACCGCAGTCGCCGCAGAACTGCGCACTTGGCCTGACCGGCCGAAGAGCCATCTGCTGCAGGGCAAGACCGAGATGAAACTCGGCGCGGTCGTTAGCGATATCAGCCTGGTCAGCCATGAGCGCCGTCCTCCATCGCCTTGCGTGCACCGGCCATGATCGCCATCACCTGGCGGATCACGTCCATTCCGCGCTGCTCCAGCAGCTGGACTTCATGCAGCTCCCAGATATTGTCGGCAGCACCGTCGTGCATGGTGCTGACGAACTCGCCCGCCTCGTCCAGCAGCTTGCCGACCGCCTTCAAGGCTTCGTTCGTCGCGGGCACTGGCTCCGGCCGGTACCACACGGCACCTGCCGGCCGAACCAGAGCGTCGAGCAGGCGGGGATCAGCAGTAAGCCTGATCACCTCCTCCAGTTCGTCGGGGTTCAGCCAGCGGCGTTCTTCATCGAGGTGGAGCTTCTTCTGGAGCGTGTCCTGGTCGAGGACCATTTCGAAGGCAAGGCGGGTGAAACCGCCCTGATAGTCACGCCCGGCGCGATAGAGCGCTTGGCGCAACGTGAGCACCGGGCCCGCGCCCGGCAAGAGGTCTGTCCTGCTCATAACCGTAAAAACTCCTTTTACGGTGTAGCCATAGGAACGGGCACGCCCTATCCTACGACTACGACCGTTGTACGTGCTGTGCGCGTTCGTAGCCGGACTAGGGAGGTGAGAGTCCCTAGTCCGGCGCCCTTTAGGCGGCCATCTGTTTTCTTCTACTACCGATGCGCCGCAATTCGTAGCCTTCCGCTTTACCACTGTCATCGATGACCACTCGGACATCGCGCCCGCTCAGCAGCATCTGCGAGATTGCGCCCTGGGTAACGCCCAGCTTCTCCGCGACTTCGACCTGACTCTTTCCGGTCACGTATTCACGCAGCGGGGTTCCAAATTGAATACACATTGCCAGCTCCCAAGAATGGACTGCAGGCAGATATTAGTCAGACTCATAAAATGATGCAAGAGAAAACCATCGTCACTGTTTGAGGCATATCAGCAACCCTTATAGCATCGCCTCATGAAGATGAAACCGTCCTACATTGCAGAAGAAGCCGCCCGTCTCCAGGCAGCCTACAAAGCACGTAAATCAGAAGACCGCTCTCTGAACCAGGAGAAGGTCGCTGAGGCATGCGGCTGGGCCGGCCAGAGCGCCGTAAGTCAATACATGACGGGAAAAATCGCTCTCAACCTCCCAGCCCTTTTAAGCCTCAGCCGAGTCCTCCGCGTCCCCCCGGAGGCCATCAGTCCACGTTTAGCAGAAACCCTCGACACGACTGCTAACAGTTCAATGTTAAGTCCAGCCCTTGGAAAGGGTTTACATGTGAACGCCATGGAGATAGGACCGGCGGGGAGACTTTTGCCTGTGATCGGATACGAAGAAGTGGGGGCCTTTAGCGAGGCGAACGGAGATTTCTCAGAGGAAGAGGTAAAGGAATGGGTTGAGGCCGGCGGCGCTGCAGGCCCGGGTGCATTCGTTGTCAGAGTTGAAGGCAAGAGCATGGAACCGGTGTTCGCACCCGGCGATAAGGTCGTGATCGATCCGACTATGGAGTGGAAATCGGGCGATTATGTCCTGGCGAAAGCCTCCACAGACCAGGCTGCGACTCTGCGCCAAATCAGCGTTGAGGCCGGAGTTACCTATCTCCACGCGGTAAATCCAGGATGGCCTGATCAGGTCATCAAGACCGACGCTACGTGGCGTATCTACGGTCGAGCCCGAAGAAAAATCGTTGATCTGTGAAAGAAGCCCGCCTCCAGCGGGCTTTTTTGTGACCCACCACTGAAAAACAGTAAATAGCAGCAAAGCTATTGACAGAATAAAACACTAATACTAATTTTCCGTCCGTACCTCCTCTCACCGAGTACGAACCAATGGAAAATGCACAGCACACTTGCAAGATCTTCTTGCACCCCACAGCCTGTACAAGAGCGGTCGTCAACGCACTCCAGCACCGTACCGGCATGCTGGTTGTCATCAACACCCGCGGCTACGCACATGCTGTCCCTGTGACCAAGGGGGCAGCATGAGCGCGTACCAGGTGCCCCTCGGCAATGTCATGTTGCTGCAGCAGATCCTGGCGGACGGCGGCAGCATGCCTTGCCGCGTTCGTCGTTCGGAAGGCTGGGATGTCGCCACCGTCCGCACCCAGGTCGAAGCCGACTCTGCAAATGTGCAGGTCGAGTTCAAGTCCGTGATCGGCAACCTCAAGTTGCAACGCGGAGACCCAGCCAACCACCTGCACCTGCGTGACTTCATCCAAGACCTGGCCAACGACCGCGCGGATCACGTCAGCAAAGCGCTGGCCCTGATGGAGGCGCATGAGTTCGTGAGCGCGCAGCTTCCGGAAAACCATCTGGCCTATATCTCCCCTACTCCCTGGCCGAGCACCCCGTTCGCCGTCGCCATCACCAACAACAGCGGCGAGATGTGCGCGGTGGCGACAGGGTCGAGCAAGGAGGCGCTGGCCGCGCAAGTCCGCACCAAGCTCGGCCTGCTCACCCAGGGGAACGGGGAGCCGGCATGACCAGCACGCTCGACCAGCTCCGCCGGCAGTGGCCCACACCCTGCCCAACGATGTCTGCGGTGAGGGAGCACTACTTCCCCCACATCCGCACGGACCGGCATTTCCGCGAGCTGATCGCCGCCGGCCAGATCAGCCTCAAGCTGACGAAGCTGCACAACTCGGCCCGAGCCCAGCACGTGGTGTACCTGCACGACCTCGCCACGTACATCGACGCCCAGGCACCCCAGACGGCATAGCTAGAAGGCGACCCCGGCCACCAGGGGCATCAGTCCGCTACCGGCTCTCACCCAACCCCGGTAGCGGCATTCCATTTGGAGTACAGCAAATGCAAGCACAGCACTACACGCTCGCGGCCGGGATCGCGCTGATCCTGACCTTGGTCGTCGCCAACTACCTGTTTGCCCGGACTCGCGCGCGAGCCTATGAGCATGGCCGGGCCGACGGCGTTGCGGAAGGCCTGGAGCAGCGGGACGCCATGGCGTGGAAAAAGCTCCAGGACCTGGACCGCGCGCAGGAGGAACGTGCGATCGAGCGGGAGAAGGAGCAGCGACAGTTCCTCCATTCCAAGGCGGCACTGCAGGGCAGGATCGACGAGTTGGAGGAACGGGTCAGGTCTTACACCGGCCTGGCCGTGACGGCCGCCGACCACCAGCTGATAATCCGCGCCGCCGAAACGCTGACCATCGCCAAGCGCACCTGGGATGCGATGAAGGGAACAAGCACCTGGTCAGAACGAGCAGCGTCAGAGCTCGTCGCGCTGCAGCGCCTCGCCGAGCTGGTGCACGCCGAGATCCGCAAGCAGCCTCTCGCGACTAACGCAGGGAGCGCGGCATGACTCTTCGCAAGCACGTCCTCAAGCATTTCCACATGTGCTGCGGCCTGGGTGGCGGCGCCAAGGGCTTCAACCGGGCCAAACCCATCGTGGGCAATCTCCAGGCGGAGTGGCAGTGCCTCGGCGGTGTCGACGTCGACCCGGCCGGTCTGGCGGACTTCGAGCGCCTGAGCGGCGTGAAGGGCACGCTGCTGGACCTGTTCACCCGCGACCAGTACACCCGGTTCCACGGGAAAGAGCCACCGCCTGGCTGGCGGGAGGCGACACCGGAAGACATCCGCCGGGCAGCTGGTGGCCAGCGTCCGGACGCGGTGTTCATCAGCAGTCCATGCAAAGGCGCGAGCGGCCTGCTGTCCGAGAAGATGAGCCAGACCCCCAAGTACCAGGCGCTGAACGAGTTGACCCTGCGCTGCATCTGGCTGTTCGGCGAGGCCTGGGCGGACGACCCGGTGCCCCTGCTGGTCTTCGAAAACGTCCCGCGACTCGCGACTCGCGGCCGGCATCTGCTGGACCAGATCAACAGCCTGCTCGGTAGCTTCGACTATGCCGTGGCCGAGACGACGCACGACTGCGGGGTCATCGGCGGCCTGGCACAGAGCCGGAAGCGCTTCCTGCTGGTCGCCCGCCACGTCGAGAAGGTCCCCGCCTTCCTGTACGAGCCGGAACACAAGACGCTGCGTGCGGTCGGGGACATCCTCGGCAGGATGCCACTGGCCGGCGACGTCGCTGCTGCGGGGCCGATGCACCGCGTTCCAGCGTTGCAGTGGAAGACCTGGGTGCGACTCGCCCTGGTCGAAGCCGGGAAGGACTGGCGCAGCCTGAACGATCTGGCGATCGAGGACGGCTACCTAAGAGACCTGATCATCGTGCCGGAGCATCGTTCGGGGTATATGGGCGTCCACGGCTGGAATGACAGCATGGGCACGGTGGCCGGTCGCTCCAGCCCCACGAACGGTGCGTTCTCGGTCGCTGACCCACGGGCCCAAGCCGACGCGCTGCAATATCAGCAATATGGCGTCCGCCGCTGGGAGGACACCAGCGGCGCGGTCATTGGCGTGAAGTCGCCCGGGCAAGGAACCTTCAGTGTTGCCGACCCGCGACCGACTGGCGTTCGGCACAACAACGTGTATCGGGTCTGCCGAATGGATGGTCCAGCGGGGGTGGTAACTGGTGGTCAGTCTCCAAGCGCCGGCGGACAGTGCATTGCGGACCCTCGACCGAACTGGAAAAGGCACAGCAACAACCTGGCAGTGATGGATTGGAACCGGCACAGCTCAACCATCATCGCCGGCGGCAAGGGCGTCCAGGGTGGTCAGCTATCGATCGCGGACCCACGACCAGGCATGCGCCGCACCAAGGGCGATGCGTACCTGACTGGCGGCCACTATGGCGTGGTTGAGTGGTCAGGATCTGCTGGTGCTGTTTCCGCGAGTGCCATGCACGACAACGGGCGATGGAGCGTGGCTGATCCCCGACTGCCCGAGGCAAGCGAGCGACTCGCGTGTGTAATCCAGTCGCTCGACGGCACCTGGCATCGCCCCTTCACCACCCTCGAACTGGCCGCGATCCAGAGCCTTGTCGAGCCAGAGGAACAACTGGAACTGGACGGCCTCAGTGATCAGGCTTGGCGAGAGCGCATCGGCAACGCAGTCCCACCGTACGCCGCAGAAGCCATTGGGCACGTTATGGGGACCACCCTACTGCTCGTTGCCCAAGGCGAAACGTTCGTGCTCAGTAGCGTGCCGATCTGGGTACGCCCTGTCGCTGTCGGCTTGAGCGTCGCTCAACGGGGGACCGCGTGATGGCGAGCGCGAGTAAAGCAGAGGTCACAGCTCCGGTTATCCGCTACCACGGCGGGAAATTCCGGCTGGCCAGCTGGGTGATAGACCACTTCCCCCCGCACCAAGTGTATGTCGAACCCTTCGGGGGAGCGGCCGGCGTGCTCATGCAGAAACCACGGGCACACGGCGAGGTGTACAACGACCTCGACGGCGACGTCGTGAATCTGTTCCGCGTCCTGCAGGGCGCAGAGACCCGCGCCGCCCTGGTCGAGCAGCTCGTTCTCACCCCGTACGCCCGGGAGGAGTTCGAACTTGCCTGGATAGTGGCAGAGGATCCCGTGGAGCGTGCCCGGCGCACGATCGTTCGAGCCCAGATGGGCTTCGGATCGGCCGGAGCCAGCAAGGGTACGACGGGGTTCCGAATCGACTGCGCCAGACAGTACGGAACCGCACAACAGCTGTGGGCACGCTATCCGGATCAGCTCGCAGCCGTCGGCCAACGCCTCGCCGGCGTCCTGATCGAGAACCGCCCGGCGCTGGAAGTGATGCTGGGCCACGACTCCCCGCGAACCCTTCACTACGTCGACCCACCCTACCTGCATGACACACGCGTACGCGGCGCCCAGCACGGCCGCTATTACAGGCACGAGATGACCGACGCACAGCACGCGGAGCTCCTGCAGAGACTGTGCTCGTTGAAAGGGATGGTCGTCTTGAGCGGCTACCCCAGCGAGCTCTACGCGGACCACCTCCAGGGTTGGACGATGAACTCGACACAGGCACGGATCAGCGCCGGACGGGGCGGAGCGACACGCACAGAGTGCCTTTGGCTCAACCGGGCATGCATGAACTCACTACATCGTGGCGGACTTCTGGAGCAGACAGCATGAACATCGACCTGCACAAGTTGAAAGCACTAGCGATAGCGGCCAAGTCCAACCCATACGATGCGGTGGCTGGCAACGACTATGGAATGGCCATGCCGCCAGCGGTGACCTTGGAACTGATCGCAGAGATCGAGCGCCACCGCCCCCTGAACGCCGAGGGCTGTAAGCCCGAGATCAACATCCAGCCCTCTGGCAGCCTCACCGCTGCACCTACGCCCGAGCACGACCTAGACAAAGCGGAGGGCGAGCAGCCCGACCTCAACTTGGCCACCTCGCAGTTGGCCGAGCTAGCTGCCAAGAAGGTGATCGAGTCCGGGGCAGCAAACTACATTGGCGACGTCTTCACCATCTCCCTAAACACCGGCGACCAGCCGTTTGAGGTCATCGTGACGACTCAACGCGTAGGAGCGAAAACGCCCCACGAACTGCACGTAGAAGCAGCAGCCGAACGCGACACCTTCAACCTTCAGGTGGCAGAACGCGGTTCACTGCTTGAGCACTGGCTGCAACTCGCCAACTCCCGCGACGACAACCTCTCGGACCTGGCGAAAGAGACCAGGGCACTGCTCGACTCCGAGACTCCATCTTGGCAGCAAGCTGCGAGAGACGTTCTGACAGAAAGGCGTCGACAGATTTTCAAGGGCTATACCGCCGCCCATGATGACCACTACAGCTTGGGGGAGCTCACGTGCTACGCGGTGGCGCATGCATTGATCGCTACAGGAACAGCGCCTGGCTGGGTGTATCAAGCCGGGATATGCCAGTGGCAAGTCAAGATTGAAGACCCGCGCACGATGCTGATCACCGCAGCCGCGTTACTGCTGGCGGAGCTGGAACGCCTCGACCGAGCAGCAGAAAGCGCCGGGATCCAGGCCGAGCTGCTGCGCCTTCGCCAGATGATGATGGACGTGACCAATGACTGAGCAAACCCGCCCACGACTGGCCACCTACACCCTCGACCTGAACGTCATGTGTGACATCTGCGGGAAGTCGAGGACGGTTGGACGCCACACGAAATGCAGCCGGACCCGCCAGCAGCGCATGAACGCTCACTGGGAATCCGTCATGGCCAACCAGGCCGCCAAACGAGCACAGGGGAAACGCGCATGAGCCTTCCGCGCTGGGTACTGATCAACCGGGCCGCCGAGCTCACCGGCTACTCAGAGGATGCCATTCGCCACAAGGTCAAGAATGGCACCTGGGCACAGGGACGCATCTGGCGGAAAGCGCCAGACGGACGCATCACCATCAACATGACGGAGTACGACAAGTGGGCCGAGAGCGCACCGCAAGTGGCGTAGCGGCCGAGCTGGCCAAGCATAAGGGCATTGAGCTACATGGAGGCTATCTGCGGATCGTTTTCATGTGGCGCCGCACCCGGTGCCGCGAGTCTCTCGGCCTGCCACCGACGAAGGCCAACGTGAAGCACGCCGCCCTGCTCAGGGCGGCGATTCTTCACGAGATCAAAACCAACACCTTCGACTATGGCCGTCACTTCCCAGATTCGAAGCACTCATCCAACTACAGCACCGTAAAGGACGAGCGGTTGAGCCTGCTGGTGGAGCGGTACAAACCGCTCAAGGCCGTGGACATCACGCCCGAGACCGAGGACCGGTACCGGCGTGCCCTTGATATATGCATAGACACCATAGGCGGGGAGCGCTTCGCCGGCATATTGCTGCCTGAGGACATCCAGACACTCCGCGCAAGGCTGATCGAAACGAGGGTCCCGTCGACAGTGAACCACTACCTGGCCACCTTCGCAGGTTTCCTGACCTGGTGCGAAAGCAACGGGTATTGCAAGGCGGGACTGGCTGCCGCCTGCACCCGATTCGCAATGAGCGACAAGGAGCCCGACCCTTTCACCTACGAGGAATTCGACCGACTGATTCGCAAAGGCTGCCTACATCCCCAGGATGCAGCCGCGATCACCCTGGTCACCTACACAGGTCTTCGCCCGGGCGAGCTGTGCGCCCTGGCCGTGGAGGACATCGACCTGGTCGGCGGCAAGATCGAGGTCACCAGGGCGATCACCACGAAGAGCACCTTCAAGGTTCCGAAAACCGGCAAGCCCCGGACGGTGTTGATGATGCAGCCCGCCATCGATGCCGCCAGGGTGCTGATGAACCTTGTAGCCGACCACCCCAAACGCGAAGTGCGGGTGTACCAGAATCGGCATGAATGGCGTGATGAGTTCGTCACGCCCCTGCTCTCACCCAGCACCCAGGCACGAAAGCTGATCATCAACCACTGGTTCGTCTCGACCGCCTGGAACACCAAGTTCGCAGCGATCCAGCGGCGGGCCGGGATCCGCGCCAGACGCCCCTACCAAACTCGACACACCTATGCGTGCTGGTGCCTAACAGCGCGTGGTAACCTTGCATTCATTGCCAAGCAGATGGGCCACAAGGACTTCACCATGCTGGTGGAGGTCTACGCGAAATGGATGGATGACGAATCGCCGACTGAGCTTCAGTACATCTGGAGCGGCATCCAAAAGCAAAGCGGAAATGCCCCAAATTTGCCCCACACTTTTGAGACAAGCGCTCTAAACCATTGATGAATAAAGCAATTTCTGATTTCTCCGCACACACCCCGATGATGCAGCAGTACTGGAAGCTGAAGAACCAGCACCCGGACCAGCTGATGTTCTACCGCATGGGCGACTTCTACGAGATCTTCTACGAAGACGCGAAGAAAGCCGCGAAACTGCTGGATATCACCCTGACCGCCCGCGGTCAGTCGGCGGGCCAGTCGATTCCCATGTGCGGTATCCCCTTCCACTCGCTCGAAGGCTACCTGGCCAAGCTGGTGAAGCTGGGCGAATCGGTGGTGATCTGCGAACAGATCGGCGACCCGGCCACCAGCAAGGGGCCGGTGGAACGCCAGGTGGTGCGCATCATCACCCCGGGTACGGTGAGTGACGAGGCCCTGCTGGACGAGCGCCGCGACAACCTGATCGCCGCCGTACTGGGCGACGAACGCCTGTTCGGCCTGGCGGTGCTGGACATCACCAGCGGCAACTTCACCGTGCAGGAGCTCAAGGGCTGGGAAAACCTGCTGGCCGAGCTGGAGCGGACCAACCCGGTCGAGCTGTTGATCCCGGACGACTGGCCCCAGGGCCTGCCCGCCGAGAAGCGCCGTGGCTCGCGTCGTCGCGCCCCCTGGGACTTCGACCGCGATTCGGCACGCAAGAGCCTGTGCCAGCAGTTCGCGACCCAGGACCTCAAGGGCTTCGGCTGCGACAAGCTGACCCTGGCCATCGGCGCCGCCGGCTGCCTGCTGGCCTACGCCAAGGAAACCCAGCGCACCTCCCTGCCCCACCTGCGCAGCCTCAAGCACGAGCGCCTGGACGACACGGTCATCCTCGACGGTGCCAGCCGCCGCAACCTGGAGCTGGACGTCAACCTGGCCGGCGGTCGCGACAACACTCTGCAATCGGTGATCGATCGCTGCCAGACCGCCATGGGCAGCCGCTTGCTGACCCGATGGCTGAACCGCCCGCTGCGCGACCTGAAGGTATTGCAGGCGCGCCAGGGTTCGATCCGCTGCCTGCTCGACAACTACCGTTTCGAGCGCTTGCAGCCGCAATTGAAAGATATCGGCGATATCGAGCGGATCCTCGCCCGTATCGGCCTGCGCAATGCCCGTCCGCGGGACCTGGCCCGCCTGCGCGATGCCCTCGGTGCCCTGCCCGAGCTGCAAAACGCCATGGCCGAGCTGGAGGCGCCGCACCTGGCGCGCCTGGCCGCCATCGCCGGCACCTATCCGGAGCTGGCTGACCTGCTGGAAAAAGCCATCATCGACAACCCGCCCGCTGTGATCCGTGACGGCGGCGTACTGAAGACCGGCTACGACGCCGAACTGGACGAACTGCTGTCGATCAGCGAGAACGCCGGCCAGTTCCTCATCGACCTGGAAACCCGGGAAAAGGCCCGCACTGGCCTGGCCAACCTCAAGGTCGGCTACAACCGCGTGCACGGCTATTTCATCGAGCTGCCGAGCAAGCAGGCCGAATCGGCACCCGCCGACTATATCCGGCGGCAGACCCTCAAGGGTGCGGAGCGCTTCATCACCCCCGAGTTGAAAGTCTTCGAAGACAAGGCACTGTCGGCCAAGAGCCGCGCCCTGGCCCGGGAGAAGATGCTCTACGACGCCCTGCTGGAAACCCTGATCAGCCACCTGGCGCCACTGCAGGATACCGCCGCCGCGCTGTCCGAGCTGGACGTGCTGAGCAACATGGCCGAACGCGCCCTGACCCTCGACCTGAACTGCCCGACCTTCGTCGACGAGCCGTGCATGCAGATCGAGCAGGGCCGACACCCGGTGGTCGAGCAGGTGCTGACCAGCCCGTTCGTGGCCAACGACCTGTCCCTCGACGACAGCACGCGCATGCTGATCATCACCGGCCCGAACATGGGCGGTAAGTCCACCTACATGCGCCAGACCGCGCTGATCGTGCTGCTGGCCCATATCGGCAGCTACGTCCCCGCAGCACGCTGCCAGCTGTCGCTGGTGGACCGCATCTTCACCCGCATCGGCTCCAGCGATGACCTGGCCGGCGGCCGCTCCACCTTCATGGTGGAAATGAGCGAAACCGCCAACATCCTGCACAACGCCACCGACCGCAGCCTGGTGCTGATGGACGAAGTCGGCCGCGGTACCAGCACCTTCGACGGCCTGTCGCTGGCCTGGGCCGCCGCCGAGCGCCTGGCCCAGTTGCGCGCCTACACGCTGTTCGCCACGCACTACTTCGAGCTGACCGTGCTGCCGGAGAGTGAGCCCCTGGTGGCGAACGTGCATCTCAATGCCACAGAGCACAACGAGCGCATCGTCTTCCTCCATCATGTCCTGCCTGGCCCTGCCAGCCAGAGCTATGGCCTGGCAGTGGCGCAACTGGCGGGCGTGCCGGCGGTGGTCATCCAGCGCGCGCGGGAGCATCTGAGCCGCCTGGAGACCTCCAGCCTGCCCCACGAGGTGCCGAAGCCCGCGACCAGTAGTCGCAGTGCGCCAGCCGTACCGCACCAAAGCGACATGTTCGCCAGCCTGCCGCACCCGGCCATCGAGAAGATCAGCAAGCTCGACCTGGACAACATGACCCCACGTCAAGCTATCGAAATGCTCTATGCACTGAAGACTCTGTTATAACGCGCTGCCTTACAAGCTGTTAGAATCCCGCGCGGTTTGGCGGAGCGTCGAGTTATTAGCCTGGCTCGCCGCGAACCTACCAAGCCGAGCGGCCCTGACTGGAAGGGCACCGCTGCCGTCGCCTGAGGAGAGAATTAGAAATGACCTTCGTCGTCACCGACAACTGCATCAAGTGCAAGTACACCGACTGCGTAGAAGTCTGTCCGGTGGACTGCTTCTACGAAGGCCCGAACTTCCTGGTCATTCACCCGGATGAGTGCATTGACTGTGCACTGTGCGAGCCTGAATGCCCTGCCCAAGCCATCTTCTCGGAAGATGAGGTTCCTGATGACATGCAGGAATTCATCGAGCTGAACGCCGAGCTGGCAGAGATCTGGCCGAACATCACCGAGAAGAAAGACGCGTTGCCAGAGGCCGAGGAATTCGACGGAGTCAAAGGCAAGATCAAGGATCTGGAGCGCTGAGTCCCGGCTCGCGACACGATCAACAAAAAAGGCCCTTACGGGCCTTTTTTCATTTTCACCGGGCAAAAAAAGGGGCGGTTTGACCCGCCCACATTTTTTCCGTAGTCCCTGTATTCCCTTTCATCATCCTGATGAATCGCATCCTGCGATGTCCTTGGTCTTCATCCGTTGAAAACCTGTGTCAGTCCGTAGACACAGGACAAATATTAACGCGTACGACGTTGCTCGCAACTGGCAATGGCTCTCAAAAAAAGACACAAGGGTTGTCTAAGCAAAACATAAAATCCTTTTATTTCAATACCTTAGATAAGATTCGACAGTAAGATCGAGTCGAATTTACCTGCATGTACTGCATTGGCTTACAGAACTCGTAAGCAATTACTTACAACAAAAGACTAAGAGCCGACAGAATAGCCTGATGTCCTAGGACACCAACGAAAACGCCCCGAACGTGTCGGGGCGTTTTCTTGCAAGGCTGGCGGTTCTAATTATTGAAACAGCGACTCGCTGGACAGGCCGTTCTTTTCCAGGATCTCGCGCAGACGCTTGAGTCCTTCGACCTGGATCTGACGTACACGCTCACGGGTCAGACCGATTTCAAGGCCAACGTCTTCCAGCGTACTGCTTTCGTGACCACGAAGGCCAAAGCGGCGGATAACCACCTCACGCTGTTTGTCGGTCAATTCGCTCAGCCATTGATCAATGCTCTGGGACAGGTCATCGTCCTGCAGCAATTCGCAAGGATCGGTCGGCCGGTCATCGGTCAGGGTATCGAGAAGTGTCTTGTCCGAGTCTGGGCCAAGCGACACATCCACCGAAGAAACCCGCTCGTTCAGCCCGAGCATGCGCTTCACTTCGGAAACAGGCTTTTCCAGAAGGTTGGCGATCTCTTCAGGGGAAGGCTCGTGATCGAGCTTCTGGGTCAACTCGCGGGCCGCGCGCAGGTAGACATTCAGCTCCTTGACCACATGAATCGGCAGGCGGATTGTGCGAGTCTGGTTCATGATCGCGCGCTCGATGGTCTGCCGGATCCACCAGGTCGCATAGGTGGAAAAACGGAAACCCCGTTCCGGATCGAACTTCTCGACTGCCCTGATCAGCCCCAGGTTGCCCTCTTCGATCAGGTCGAGCAGGGAAAGCCCGCGATTCACGTAACGTCGGGCAATCTTCACCACCAGACGCAGGTTGCTCTCGATCATCCGCTTACGGCCCGCCGGATCACCACTTTGCGACAGACGCGCAAAATGGACTTCCTCTTCAGGTGTCAGCAGAGGAGAGAAACCGATTTCATTGAGATAAAGCTGGGTCGCATCAAGTGCTCGGGTGTAATCGATGTACTTGTGCTGTTTTAGCGAAGAGCCCTGCTTGGCCCTGGTCCGAACCGAAGGTACAGCAGGTTCGTCTGACACCACATCCGTTTCCAAAACGATGCCCGTCTCCATCAGGAGAACTTCATCGTCGATGTCAAACTCCGGCACTTCTTTACTGAGAGCCATTGTTATAGTCCTTTGCTGAGTTCGAACTCAGACTCGAGCGTACCTTATCCATGGCATCGCTTGAGCCTGTCCCCATTACGCCAAGGAACAGGCCGGAACCAACAATCAACGGTTTGGCAGGAACTGCAGCGGATCTACCGGTTTACCCAGGCGGCGAATTTCAAAGTGAAGCTTCACCCGATCGGTGCCCGTGGACCCCATTTCGGCAATTGTCTGCCCTACCTTGACTTGCTGTCCCTCCCGAACCAAAAGCCTACGGTTGTGACCGTAGGCACTCACGTAGGTTTCGTTGTGCTTGATGATTACGAGCTCACCGTAGCCCCGCAAGCCACTACCGGCGTACACCACTGAACCATCAGAGGCAGCAAAAACAGGCTGTCCCAAATCCCCGGCGATATCAATGCCTTTATTCAAACTACCGTTTGAAGCGAATTTTCCAATTAATACACCGTTCGCAGGCCATGCCCAACCACCGCTGGAGCGCTCTGCAGCGGGCACTTGGGTCGGCGCGGTAGACGGCGTGACGACCGGCGTGGTGCTCGCAGTATTAGTACTTTTCGGTGGTGGCGGAGTGCCAGCCGGTCGTCGGGTGACCGTGGTTTTGCTCGATGGTGAAGTGGATGTCACCACGCGGGAAGAACCGGAGGAAGGCTCATCGAAGCGGATAGCCTGGCCCGGGCGAATGGTGTAGGGCGCGTCGATACCGTTGCGCGCGGCCAGCGACTTGTAGTCCCAGCCATAGCGGAAGGCAATGGAGAACAGCGTGTCCCCCGGGCGCACCACGTACTGGCCGGAGGTCACCGCTGGACGCTTGGGTGCGGCATTGTTGCGATCGACCACCCGCGCACCGCTGGAAGAGGAGGAAGTGCTGGAGCAACCCGTCACCAACGTGCCAAAGGCAAGTGCAACCACCAGGAGCCTGATGCTTGATAGACCCATACGCTGCCGAATGACTGTTTGACTCACCCGCCGCTCCCTTGAAAGTTCTTGAATATTGAAAATGCAATAACGTTGCAATTATAACCAGGGGTCGCCAACTTGCGCTCGTCGAAGACATGCAAAACGTGAACGGTTGCCGACCCGGGTATGAAACGCCCGCCAGATAGACCCGGCGGGGCACCGAGAATTCGCTGCTGTCAAAAATAAACAGCGATCAGGACAAAGTCCCGTTGAGCAGTGGAACGAAGCGTACCGCACCCAGCACCCGACGAGAAAAACCATGCTCCTCGCGAACGATCAACAGCAACTGTTGGGTTTCACCGACAGCGCCCACCGGGATCACCATGCGCCCGCCCGGAGCCAGTTGGTCTAGCAAGGCCTGGGGCACTTCCGGGGCGACTGCGGTAACGATGATGCCGTTGTAGGGTGCCAGTGCCGGCCAGCCTTCACTGCCATCGCCCCAGCGGAAAACCACGTTGCGCAGGTTCAGCTCGGTCAGGCGCTCCTTGGCCCGGTCCTGCAGGACCTTTATTCGCTCCACGGAGAACACACGTTCCACCAGTTGCGCCAGCACGGCGGTCTGGTAGCCGGAACCGGTGCCAATCTCCATGACCTTGTCCAGCGGACCGGCCTCCAGCAGCACTTCGCTCATGTGAGCCACCATGAACGGCTGGGAGATGGTCTGGTTGTGACCAATCGGCAGTGCGGTGTCCTCGTAGGCCCGGTGCGCCAGCGCTTCGTCGACGAACAGATGCCGCGGCGTGCGACGAAGTACCTCCAGTACTCGCGGATTGGTCACCCCTTCCTCGCACAGGCGCTGGATCAGGCGCTCCCGCGTGCGCTGGGAAGTCATGCCGATACCACGACGCATCATATCGTCCTGATCACGCATCAGAGCACACCCTCCAGCCAGCCACCCAAGTGTTCGAAGGCATCGTTGAAGGTGCGGTCCAGTTGCAGCGGAGTGACGGACACATAGCCTTGCATGACCGCATGGAAGTCGGTACCCGGGCCGCCGTCCTCGACGTCACCGGCCACGGCGATCCAGTAGCCTTCCTTGCCACGCGGGTTGACGTCCTTGACCGGCGCAGCAGCCCGGGCCCGATGGCCGAGTCGGGTGAGCTGGATACCGCGGATGTGGTCCAGCGGCAGGTTCGGGATATTCACGTTGAGCACGGTACGCGGTGGCAGTTCCAGCCGCGTGTGAGCCTCGACCAGCTTGCGTGCGATATGGGCGGCCGTCGGCAGGTTGTCGGGCAGGCGCGAGAGCAACGAGAAGGCAAACGAGGTGTTGCCGAGGAAACGCCCTTCCAGCGCGGCAGCGACCGTGCCGGAATACAGCACGTCGTCTCCCAAGTTGGCACCGAGGTTGATCCCCGAGACCACCATGTCAGGCGTCTGTTTCAACAGGCCGTTGAGCCCGAGGTGAACGCAATCGGTGGGCGTGCCGTTGATGCTGATATAGCCATTGGGCAAGGTTTGCGGATGCAGTGGACGATCGAGCGTCAGCGAACTGCTGGCACCGCTCTTGTCCTGGTCCGGGGCGATCACCACACACTCGGCATAGTCCGCCAGCGCACCATGGAGCGCGGCGAGTCCGGGCGCAATAACGCCATCGTCATTGGAAATCAGAATACGCATGGGCTGTCCGTCTGCCCTGCCGGGACCAGATCGACGAGTTCGCGCACCACAACGGTGGCGAAGCATCCGGCCGGAAGGACGAATTCCAGTTGCAGGATATCAGGCTCGGGATAATGCCACGTCAGCCGGCCAATGGGCAGTCGCAGAATACGTCGCTCCTGCTTCATGGCAGCATGGCCAAGCCACTCGCAGAGTGCCATCTCCTCGCGGCCGACACGCTGTTCAAGCACGCTTGCCACGCCCTGAGTAGCTGGGAAGCCTTCGCCCCACAATGGGCCTGTAGGATGCAGGTCGAGAATGGCCAGACGCGGATCGCTGCATTCCGACTCACCTGCCGGAAAGAAGCTACGGCTGTCCGTGAAGGCCAGCAGGTCACCCACCTGGGCGTGCTGCCAACTCCCGTCGTTGACACGCTCGGCCAGAACCCGATTGAACAGGTAGCTACGTGCACTGGACAGCAGACGCGAACGCAGGTTGCGCTGCTCCGGCAGAGCCTTGCGCCCGGCCCAATGGCGCGCTTCCTCGACATTGCCGCCGGCATGACCGAAACGCTGGGTGCCGAAGTAGTTCGGTACGCCTTGCTCGCGCAGGTGTTCGAGGCGGGAATCGAGCGCCGCGTGATCGGCCTGGAGCCGGGTCAGGCGCAAGGTGAAGCCGTTGGCCGAATGGGCGCCGCGTTGCAACTTGCGCGAATGACGGGTCCGCTGACAGATACGCAGGTTTTCGTTTTCTGCAGCGGACAGGTCAGGGTCGGCCTTGCCCGGCAGATGCAGGCTGAACCACTGCCGGGTCAACGCCTGGCGGTCCTTGAGTCCGGCGTAGCTGACGGTCTTCAGCGGTACGCCAGCGGCACGGGCCAGGCGACGAGCCGCTTCTTCGGTGTTCAGGTCGCGTTTCTCGACCCACAGCCACAGGTGCTCGCCCTGTCCCGACAGCGGGATATCGAGCACCTCGTCGACCTGGAAGTCCTCCGCGACCGCCTTCAACACTGCACTGCCCAAGGCCGGCCCGCTGGCGCGCGGGCCAAGAAGCTCAAGTTCGGTCATGCTGGCAGCAACAAGGCGACGGCGTGCACAGCGATACCTTCCTCACGCCCGGTGAAGCCGAGCTTCTCGGTGGTGGTGGCCTTGACGTTGACCTGATCGAGTTCGACCAGCAGGTCTTGGGCAATCAGCGCGCGCATGGTTTCGATATGCGGAGCCATCTTCGGCGCCTGGGCGACGATGGTGGCGTCGACATTGCCGACCTTCCAGCCCTTGGCCTGAACGATGCCGACGACATGACGTAGCAGCACACGGCTGTCGGCGCCCTTGAACTGCGGGTCGGTGTCGGGAAAATGGCGACCGATGTCACCCAGCGCGGCAGCGCCGAGCAGGGCATCGCTCAGGGCGTGCAGCAGCACGTCGCCGTCGGAGTGGGCCAGCAGCCCGTATTTGTGCGGGATACGCACGCCACCCAAGGTGATGAAATCGCCTTCGGCGAAGCGGTGCACATCGTAGCCGTGGCCAATACGCATAGAAAAACGCCCTGATTGAGTCAGGGCGTGATTCTACCCGCTTTACCGGGGCTTGGGCTCGAATTGTCGCCTCAGCCGAGGTCGATCCCGAGGGCCGCGGCATGATGCCGCAAGTGGTCATCGATGAAGCTGGCGATGAAGTAATAGCTATGGTCGTAACCCGGCTGCAGGCGCAGTTGCAACGGATAGCCCGCGGCTTGCGCCGCCTGTTGCAGCACTTGCGGCTTGAGCTGGTTTTCCAGGAAATCGTCGCGATCGCCCTGGTCCACCAACAGTGGCAAGCGCTCCTCGGCCTGGGCGATCAGCACACTGGCATCCCACTCGCGCCAGCGCGAACGGTCCTCGCCCAGGTAACGGCCGAGCGCCTTCTGCCCCCACGGGCAATCCATCGGGTTGCTGATCGGCGCGAACGCCGATACCGACTGATAGCGTCCCGGGTTGCGCAAGGCACACACCAGCGCACCGTGGCCGCCCATGGAATGACCGCTGATGGCGCGCTGCTGCGAAGCCGGGAAATGCGCTTCGATCAGTGTCGGCAGTTCGCTCACCACATAGTCATACATGCGGTAGTTGGCAGCCCACGGCTGCTGGGTCGCGTTGACGTAGAAGCCGGCACCCAGGCCGAAATCCCACGCGCCGTCCGGATCGCCCGGGACCTGGGCGCCACGCGGACTGGTGTCCGGTGCGACGATGATCAGCCCCAGTTCGGCGGCAAGCTTGTGCGCGCCGGCCTTCTGCATGAAGTTCTCGTCGGTGCAGGTCAGCCCGCTCAGCCAGTACAGCACCGGCAGCGTGCCGCCCTGCTCGGCCTGCGGTGGCAGGTACACGGCGAAGACCATGTCACAACCGAGCACCTCGGAGCGGTGACGGTAGCGCTTGTGCCAGCCACCGAAGCTCTTCTGGCAGGAAATGTTTTCCAGGCTCATGGGCAACCTCAGAAGTGGATGACGCTACGGATGCTCTTGCCTTCGTGCATCAGGTCGAAGGCCTTGTTGATGTCCTCCAGGCCCATGGTGTGAGTGATGAAGGTATCCAGCGGGATCTCGCCCTTTTCCGCCATATCGACATAGCTCGGCAGCTCGCTGCGACCACGCACGCCACCGAAGGCGGAACCGCGCCAGACGCGTCCGGTGACCAGCTGGAACGGACGGGTAGCGATTTCCTGGCCAGCGCCGGCGACACCGATGATCACCGATTCGCCCCAGCCCTTGTGGCAGCACTCCAGCGCCGCACGCATCAGTTGCACGTTGCCTACGCACTCGAAGGAGAAGTCCACGCCGCCGTCGGTGAGGTCGACGATCACATCCTGGATCGGACGGTCGTAGTCCTTTGGATTGACGCAATCGGTAGCGCCGAGCTGACGGGCGATCTCGAACTTGCCCGGGTTGATGTCCACGGCAATGATGCGCGAGGCTTTCGCTTTGACCGCACCGATGATCGCCGACAGGCCGATACCGCCGAGGCCGAAGATGGCCACGGTGTCACCGGGTTTGACCTTGGCAGTGTTCAACACCGCGCCGATACCGGTAGTCACGCCGCAACCGAGCAGACAGACCTTCTCCAGCGGCGCTTCCTTCTGGATCTTGGCCACGGAGATTTCTGGCAGCACGGTGTACTCGGAGAAGGTCGAAGTGCCCATGTAGTGGAACAGCTGCTGGCCCTTGTAGGAGAAACGGGTGGTGCCGTCCGGCATCAGGCCCTTGCCCTGGGTGGCGCGGATGGCCTGACAGAGGTTGGTCTTGCCCGAGCGGCAGAATTTGCACTGGCCGCATTCCGGGGTGTACAGCGGGATCACATGGTCGCCCACTGCCACCGAGGTCACGCCCTCGCCCACCGCTTCGACGATCGCCCCGCCCTCGTGCCCGAGGATAGACGGGAAGATGCCTTCCGGATCGGCGCCGGAAAGGGTGTAGGCGTCGGTGTGGCAAACACCGCTGGCGACCACGCGCAGCAACACTTCACCGGCTTTCGGCATCGCCACGTCGACTTCGACGATTTCCAGCGGTTTCTTGGCCTCGAAGGCAACGGCGGCACGGGACTTGATCATCAATCTTCTCCAACGAAGGGACAGTTCAGACTCGCAGTGTAATTCAAGCCTTTTTGATGAATAATCCGGCCAAAGACAAAACATTATTGCTGTACAGGGATAATCAATGAGCAGTCGCTGGGAAGGGATCGACGAGTTCGTCGCCGTGGCCGAATCCGGTCAGTTCACCGCTGCCGCCGACCGTTTGGGTGTGTCTTCCTCGCATATCAGCCGCCAGGTGGCGCGCCTGGAGGAACGCCTGCAGACCCGCCTGCTGTATCGCAGCACCCGCCGCGTTACCCTCAGCGAAGCAGGGCAGACCTTTCTCCAGCATTGCCAGCGCCTGCAGGACGGCCGCGAGGAAGCCCTGCGCGCCATGGGCGACCTGACGAGCGAGCCCAAGGGCCTGTTGCGCATGACCTGCGCAGTCGCGTACGGCGAGCGCTTCATTGCGCCGCTGGTCGCCAGCTTCATGAGCCAGTATCCGCAACTGCGGGTGGATATCGAGCTGACCAACAACACCCTGGACCTGGTTCACGAAGGCATGGACCTGGCGATCCGTCTGGGCCGCCTGCAGGAATCGCGTTTGGTGGCTGCACGTCTGGCGCCACGGCGCATGTACCTGTGTGCTTCGCCGGACTACCTCAGCCGTTATGGCCGTCCCCACAGCCTGTCGGAACTGGCGCGGCACAACTGCCTGGTCGGCAGCTCGGATATCTGGGCGCTGCAACAGGACGGCCGCGAGATAGCCCAGCGCGTACAGGGCAACTGGCGCTGCAACAGCGGCCAGGCGGTGCTCGATGCGGCGTTGCAGGGCATGGGGTTATGCCAGTTGCCGGACTACTACGTGCTGGAGCACCTGGGGAGCGGCGCGCTGGTGTCGCTGCTGGAAACCCACCAACCGCCCAATACTGCGGTGTGGGCGCTGTATCCGCAGCAGCGGCATCTGTCGCCGAAGGTGCGCAAGCTGGTGGATCACCTGCGCGAAGGGTTGGCGCTAAGGCCGGAGTACCAGGTCGGCTAGCCCTTTGGGGCTGCTTCGCAGCCCTTCGCGAGCAAACTCGCTCCCACAGGATTGCGCAGATCTTGCTCGCGAAGGGGCGCAAAGCGCCCCCAACAGGATTATCAGCGCAGGGACCAGCGCTGGCGCAGCCATTCCAGGTCCTCGGGGCGGGTGACCTTGATGTTGTCGCTGCGCCCTTCGATCAAGCGCGGCGCATGGCCGGCCCATTCCAGGGCCGAGGCTTCATCGGTGATCGCCACGCCCGCTACCAGGCTGTCGGCCAGGGCCTGGTGCAACGCACCCAGACGGAACATCTGCGGGGTATAGGCCTGCCAGATAGTGCTGCGGTCGACCGTGGCAGCGACCCGGCCATTAGCATCGGCGCGCTTGAGGGTATCCCGGGCCGGCACGGCGAGCAGGCCACCCACTGGGTCATCGGCCAGTTCAGCGAGCAGATGATCGAGGTCGGAGCGAGCCAGGTTTGGCCGCGCCGCATCGTGCACCAGCACCCAGTCGCTGTCCGCCGCACCCTGGGCATGCAGCAAGAGCAAGGCATTGAGTACCGAATCGGCACGTTCGCGACCACCAGCGGCACGCTGGATACGCAGGTCGCTGGCACTGGCGAGGCCCGGCCAGTAGGGATCGTCAGCGGCAAGGCTGACCACCACCCCTTTCAACGAGGGATGGTCGAGAAAACAGTTGAGGCTGTGTTCGAGAATCGTGCGTCCGCCCAGTTGCAGGTACTGCTTGGGCCGGTCGGCGGCCATGCGCGCACCCACGCCGGCGGCGGGGATCACTGCCCAGAAGGCAGGCAGCGAGGTATTCATTGGGCCAATTGGTAGAGGGTTTCCCCCTCCTTCACCATTCCCAGTTCATGGCGGGCCCGCTCTTCGACGGTTTCCATACCTTTCTTCAATTCCAGCACCTCGGCATCGAGGACACGGTTGCGCTCCAGCAGACGCTCGTTCTCGGCGTGCTGGTCGGCAATCTGCTGCTTGAGTTCGGCCACCTGGGCCAGGCTGCCATTACCCACCCACAAGCGGTACTGCAAGGCACCGAGCAGTGCGAGAAGGACGAGGAACAACCAATAAGGACTACGCATCAGGGCATCCACAGGCAAAAGACCGCAACCGCGAAGGGCTGATGGCACGAAGCCTGACCGAAGCCAGGCTTTGTGAGTGCAGCGCTCGCAGCGCCCGCGCCAGCCAAGTCATATAACCATGGCACAACGCGGTGCTGTCTTTTTACCACCTATCGCTTAGCCGCGAAACTCGGCGCGACCACGGTAAACCGCCTTGGCGCCCAGTTGCTCTTCGATGCGCAGCAGCTGGTTGTACTTGGAAACGCGGTCGGAACGGCACAGCGAGCCAGTCTTGATCTGGCCGGCAGCAGTACCCACGGCCAGGTCGGCGATGGTGGAGTCTTCGGTTTCGCCCGAACGGTGCGAGATCACCGCGGTGTAGCCGGCGGCCTTGGCCATCTGGATGGCCTCCAGGGTCTCGGTCAGCGAGCCGATCTGGTTGAACTTGATCAGGATGGAGTTGGCGATCTTCTTGTCGATGCCTTCCTTCAGGATCTTGGTGTTGGTCACGAACAGGTCGTCGCCGACCAGTTGCACCTTCTCACCGATCTTGTCGGTGAGGATCTTCCAGCCAGCCCAGTCGGACTCGTCCAGGCCGTCTTCGATCGAGATGATCGGGAAGCGCTCGGTCAGGCCTTTCAGGTAGTCGGCGAAACCTTCGGCGTCGAATGACTTGCCTTCGCCGGACAGGTTGTACTTGCCGTCTTCGAAGAATTCGCTGGCCGCACAGTCCAGAGCCAGGGTCACGTCGGTACCCAGCTTGTAGCCAGCGTTGGCCACGGCTTCGGCGATGGCGCCCAGGGCGTCTTCGTTGGAGGACAGGTTAGGAGCGAAACCACCTTCGTCACCGACCGCAGTGTTCAGGCCACGGGCCTTCAGCACGGCTTTGAGGTGGTGGAAGATCTCGGTGCCCATGCGCAGGCCGTCGGAGAAGGTCTTGGCGCCAACCGGCTGGACCATGAACTCCTGGATGTCGACGTTGTTATCGGCGTGCTCGCCACCGTTGATGATGTTCATCATCGGAACCGGCATGGAGTACTGGCCTGGGGTGCCATTGAGGTTGGCGATGTGCGCATACAGCGGCAGGTCCTGGTCCTGGGCGGCAGCCTTGGCAGCAGCCAGGGACACGGCGAGGATGGCGTTGGCGCCCAGCTTGGCCTTGTTCTCGGTACCGTCCAGTTCGATCATGGCGCGGTCCAGGGCTTTCTGGTCCAGCGGATCCTTGCCCAGCAGCAGGTCGCGGATCGGGCCGTTGATGTTGGCGACGGCCTTCAGCACGCCCTTGCCCAGGTAACGGCTCTTGTCGCCATCACGCAGTTCCAGTGCCTCGCGGGAACCGGTGGAAGCACCCGACGGCGCACAAGCGCTGCCGATGATGCCGTTGTCGAGCAGTACGTCCGCTTCCACAGTAGGGTTGCCCCGGGAATCGAGAACTTCACGACCTTTGATGTCGACGATTTTTGCCATTGTTGTAAGCACTCCAGAATTGACGAAAACAACGCAGCTTGAAGAATTCCGCTCGATTCCAGGCACGGGGCACGGGCAGGCCTGGGGCGGAGAAAACCCCTGACCTTGCGGTCAGGGGTTGAACGGGGGGTTACTTTACCGGAGAAACGCGACTTATGCGGTTTCTACTGTCGGAAAACTCTTCACCAGATC
This sequence comes from Pseudomonas sp. Con_6, assembly GCF_059379395.1. NCBI lineage: Bacteria > Pseudomonadati > Pseudomonadota > Gammaproteobacteria > Pseudomonadales > Pseudomonadaceae > Pseudomonas > Pseudomonas sp. Con_6. The sequence goes on from NZ_CM182011.1 coordinate 5,614,875, forward strand.
ATCCAGTTGCTTGAGCTGGGCCAGGAACGGCTCCAGCTTGTCCAGGCGCAGGGCGCAAGGACCGTCGCACTTGGCGTTGTCCGGATCAGGGTGGGCTTCCAGGAACAGACCGGCCAGCCCCTGGCTGAGGCCGGCGCGAGCCAGCTCGGTGACCTGGGCACGGCGACCGCCGGCAGAGTCGGCGCGACCGCCCGGCATCTGCAGGGCGTGGGTCACGTCGAAGAACACCGGGTACTGGAACTGCTTCATGATGCCGAAGCCGAGCATATCCACCACCAGGTTGTTGTAGCCGAAGCTGGAACCGCGCTCGCAGAGGATCAACTGGTCGTTGCCCGCTTCCTCGCACTTGGTCAGGATGTGTTTCATTTCCTGGGGCGCGAGGAACTGGGCTTTCTTGATGTTGATCACCGCGCCGGTCTTGGCCATCGCCACGACCAGGTCGGTCTGGCGCGACAGGAAGGCCGGCAGTTGGATGATGTCGCAGACCTTGGCCACGGCCTCGGCCTGGAACGGCTCGTGGACGTCGGTGATGACCGGGACGCCGAAGGTCTTCTTCACTTCCTCGAAGATGCGCAGGCCTTCCTCCAGGCCAGGACCGCGGTACGAGTTGATCGACGAGCGGTTGGCCTTGTCGAAGCTGGCTTTGAATACGTAGGGGATACCGAGCTTCTCGGTAACCCGCACGTACTCTTCGCAGACCTTCAGGGCCAGGTCACGGGACTCCAGGACGTTCATGCCGCCGAACAGGACGAACGGCTTGTCGTTGGCGATCTCGATGTTGCCGACGCGAATGATCTTCTGGGTCATGGATCAGGCCTTGTTCTTCTGCACCAGGGCCGCCTTGACAAAGCCACTGAACAGCGGGTGGCCGTCACGCGGGGTCGAGGTGAACTCTGGGTGGAACTGGCAGGCGACGAACCATGGGTGGTCCTTGGACTCGACCACTTCCACCAACGCGCCGTCGCCGGAACGACCGGAAACCTTGAGGCCGGCCTCGATCAGTTGCGGCAGCAGGTTGTTGTTCACTTCGTAGCGGTGACGGTGACGCTCGACGATCACATCCTTGGCATAGCAGTCGTGAACCTTGGAGCCGCTCTCCAGCTGACATTCCTGAGCACCCAGGCGCATGGTGCCGCCCAGGTCCGAAGCTTCGGTACGGGTCTCGACCGCGCCGGTGGCATCGGCCCACTCGGTGATCAGGCCGACCACCGGGTGACCGCTGCTGCGGTCGAACTCGGTGGAGTTGGCGTCCTTCCAGCCCATGACGTTACGGGCGAACTCGATGACCGCCACCTGCATGCCGAGGCAGATGCCCAGGTACGGGACCTTGTTCTCGCGAGCGTACTGGACCGCGGTGATCTTGCCTTCCACGCCGCGCAGACCGAAACCGCCCGGAACCAGAATGGCGTCGACGCCTTCCAGCAGGCCGGTGCCCTGATTCTCGATGTCTTCGGAATCGATGTAGCGCAGGTTGACCTTGGTGCGGTTCTGGATGCCGGCGTGGCTCATCGCTTCGATCAGCGACTTGTACGCGTCCAGCAGTTCCATGTACTTGCCGACCATGGCGATGGTGACTTCGTGCTCAGGATTGAGCTTGGCATCGACGACCTTTTCCCACTCGGACAGGTCGGCGCCGTTGCATTGCAGGCCGAAGCGCTCGACGACGAAGTCGTCCAGGCCCTGGGCGTGCAGCACGGCCGGGATCTTGTAGATGGTGTCGACGTCTTCCAGCGAGATGACCGCGCGCTCTTCGACGTTGGTGAACAGGGCGATCTTGCGACGGGACGAGACGTCGACCGGATGGTCGGAACGGCAGATCAGCACGTCAGGCTGCAGGCCGATGGAGCGCAGCTCCTTGACCGAATGCTGGGTCGGCTTGGTCTTGGTCTCGCCGGCGGTGGCGATGTACGGGACCAGGGTCAGGTGCATCAGCATCGCGCGCTTGGAACCGACTTCGACGCGCAGTTGGCGGATGGCCTCGAGGAACGGTTGCGACTCGATGTCGCCCACGGTACCGCCGATTTCCACCAGCGCCACGTCGGCATCGCCGGCACCCTTGATGATGCGACGCTTGATCTCGTCGGTGATGTGCGGGATGACCTGGATGGTCGCACCCAGGTAGTCACCACGACGCTCCTTGCGCAGCACGTGCTCGTAGATGCGGCCGGTGGTGAAGTTGTTGTTCTGGGTCATGGTCGTGCGGATGAACCGCTCGTAGTGGCCCAGGTCCAGGTCGGTCTCGGCGCCGTCGTGGGTGACGAACACTTCACCGTGCTGGAACGGGCTCATGGTGCCCGGGTCGACGTTGATGTACGGGTCCAGCTTGAGCATGGTGACCTTGAGCCCCCGCGCCTCCAGGATGGCCGCCAATGAAGCCGAGGCAATGCCTTTCCCCAATGAAGAAACAACACCGCCCGTGACGAATATGTAGCGCGTCATGAAAAACCCTAGAAGTCTGCGTTAAAGCGGTCTGCGCCGCCGGGGAAAGCGAAGGAAGGCCGAAGCCCCCGATCACCTGCGTCTATCACAGTGCATCCGAAAATACTGCCGCGTCTGTACAGACCGGGGGTTGAAATCCCGGTACGGAGCTCGCTACACATTTTGAGAATCGCCCAGCAAAAAACTGCTTGGTAATCGGCAACTGCCGTGGCTCGAAAGGAGCTCACAGAAGCTGTATCAAGAAGGGAGCGTAGTCTACCCGAAGATGCCCATCACCTCAAACCTTGCTCACTCGTCGGTACATTCCACACGAGTTGCAAATCGCCATCAGTGAGGTCCGGAAGGTTGGCCACGGCGACCAATCGCTCGCCGGCGAACAGCAATGGCAGGCGGCCGCGGACGAAGGACGGAACCTGACGCTCGTTGAGCAGGCGCTTGAGGTCGCGGCGACCACGACAGGGAAGCGTCATGCTTTCACCGCCCTGGCGGTAGGCGATTCGCAGCGCCTCCCCGGACAGCGTGCCGCTAAGCGTGACGCAACCATTACCGGGCAATTCCAGCGTTTGCCGGGGATCGTGCCAGCACGGTACCTCGCCGGAAGAACGCAGCCAGTCGCCACCCAGCCAGTAGACCCGCTCACCGCCCCGGTGCAGCTCGCCATCGGTGAGTCGCCAGATCGGCGCGGCGTCGGTGCGGGCATCCCGCAGATCATTCCAGCCTGCCCAATGATCGGTGTCCGGCAAGCGGGTGAACTGGCTCAGCCAGAACTGCAACGCGTTGCGCTGCCGTGCCGGAGACAGGCGGGTCAGCCCCGGTAAATGCAGGGAGGGCAACCCGAGCCAGGGAAAGTCTCCCGGCACCTGGGCCTGCGCCAGATCCTCCCGCGCCAACTCGTCCAACAACTCGCCCGCCTCGGCCAGATGGCCGGCGGTGCGCGCCAGACTGCGACTCGCCTGAGGCCAGTGCAAAGTGAGTGCGGGGATCACCTGATGGCGAAGGTAGTTGCGACTGAAGCGAGTGTCCTCGTTCGAGGGATCGTCGATCCAGCTCAGACCATGTTCCCGCGCATATGCCAGCAGCTCGGCACGGGAAACATCGAGCAACGATCGAACCAGCAGGCCAGCGCCCAATGATCGCTGTTGCCGCATCGCCGCCAGACCGCGCAGGCCGGAACCCCGCAACAGACGCAACAGCAGGGTCTCGGACTGGTCTTCACGATGCTGGCCAGTCAGAAGGATCTCGCCCGCCTGCAGGATTTCAGCGAATGCATCGTAGCGGGCAGTCCGTGCCGCCTGCTCCAGACTGGCGCCCTGCCCCACCTGTACGTGTCGTACCAGCAGGTCGACGCCGAGTGATTCGCAGAAGCGCCGACAGTGTTCGGGCCAGGTATCCGCAGCGGATTGCAGACCGTGATGGATGTGGACGGCGCGCAAGGCGGGGCGGTGTTTCAGGGTCGCGAGCAGATGCAGCAACACACTGGAATCCAGCCCGCCCGACAGTGCAATACACCAGCCCGGCGCGTCTTGCCAGGAAGTCAGCTTGCCCTGCAAACGAGCGGCGAGATCAGTCATGGTCAGGGTTCCTGGCTTAAAAACAATTGGGGCCGCTTTGGGCCCTTCGCGAGCAAGCTCGCTCCCACAATGCCAATGTAATCCTGCCTGTGGGAGCGAGCTTGCTCGCGAAGGGCTGCAAAGCAGCCCCAATTAGCTTACCGAATGGCTTCAGGTCAGAGACCGTAGCTCATCAGGCGATCGTAACGGCGCTTTAGCAGCGCGTCATTGTCGAACTTCTTCAGCATGTCCAACTGCTGCACCAGTTCCTCGCGAACCGAGGCCGACATCACGGCCGGGTCACGGTGGGCGCCGCCCAGCGGCTCCTGGATGACCTTGTCGACGATGCCCAAGCCTTTCAGGCGCTCGGCGGTGATGCCCATGGCCTCGGCGGCGTCGGCCGCCTTCTCGGCGGTCTTCCACAGGATCGAGGCGCAACCTTCCGGCGAGATTACCGAGTAGGTGGAGTATTGCAGCATGTTCAACTGGTCGCAGACGCCAATGGCCAGCGCACCGCCGGAACCACCTTCACCGATGACGGTGGCGATGATCGGGGTCTTCAGGCGGGCCATGACACGCAGGTTCCAGGCGATCGCCTCGCTCTGGTTGCGCTCTTCGGCATCGATGCCCGGGTAGGCGCCCGGAGTGTCGATGAAGGTCAGGATCGGCATCTTGAAGCGTTCGGCCATTTCCATCAGGCGGCAGGCCTTGCGATAGCCTTCCGGACGCGGCATGCCGAAGTTGCGGCGAACCTTCTCGCGTACTTCACGGCCCTTCTGGTGGCCGATGACCATCACCGGACGGTCCTCCAGACGGGCGATGCCGCCCACGATGGCAGCGTCGTCGGCGAAGTGACGGTCGCCGTGGAGTTCGTCGAACTCGGTGAAGATGTGCTCGATGTAGTCCAGGGTGTACGGCCGGCGCGGGTGGCGCGCCAGGCGAGCGATCTGCCAGCTGGTCAGGTTGCTGAAGATGCTCTTGGTCAGCTCGCTGCTCTTGTCTTGCAGCCGACCGATCTCGTCGCCGATGTTCAGCGAGTTGTCATTGCCCACCAGGCGCAGCTCTTCGATCTTGGCTTGCAGGTCAGCGATCGGCTGTTCGAAATCCAGAAAATTCGGGTTCATAGGCTTCCGTCTTGGGTCGACGGCCAGGCGGCCGGCCGGTTGATCCGTTTGGCGCCCTACCTTAAGGGATCAGGCGCATTCAGGTCGAGATTAAAAATTCATCGATAGTGCAAAAAGACGTTCTCTCGGCCGAACTGGTCACGCAGGGCCTGAATCAGGCCATCGGCCGGGTCGATCCGCCAGTCTTCGCCGAACTGCAGCTGGGCCTTGGCGTCGCTGCCGGTGTATTCCATGCTCACCGGGCAGGCGCCGCGGTGACGCTTGAGCAGGTCGCCGAGCCAGGCCAGGCGGTCACCCTTGAGGGCGTCGGCGTGGATCTTCAGGCGCAGGCTGTCGGCCAGGTTGGTGCGCGCATCCTCCATGCTCATCACCCGTTTGACCCGCAGGCGCAGGCCGCCGGAGAAGTCGTCGTTGCTGACTTCTCCCTCGATCACCACCATGGCGTCGGTCTGCAGCAACGACTGCGCGGCCATGAAGGCATCGGCGAACAGCGAGGCCTCGATGCGTCCGGAACGGTCGTCGAGGGTGACGAAGCCCATCTTGTCGCCCTTCTTGTTCTTCATTACCCGCAGGGCAATGATCATCCCGGCCACGGTCTGGGTGTCGCGGGCCGGCTTCAGGTCGATGATGCGCTGGCGGGCGAAGCGGCGGATCTCGCCTTCGTATTCATCGATCGGGTGGCCGGTCAGGTACAGGCCGAGGGTATCCTTCTCGCCGCGCAGGCGTTCCTTGAGGGTCAGCTCACGCGCAGTGCGGTGCTTGGCATAGACATCGGCATCGGCATCGTCGAACAAGCCGCCGAACAGATCGGCATGACCACTGTCATGGGTGCGTGCAGTCTGCTCGGCGGACTTGATCGCCTCTTCCATGGCCGACAGCAGCACCGCGCGGTTCTGGTCCACGTTGGCCTGGTAGGCCTTGATCTCGTCATGGAAGAACGGCCCGAGACGGTCCAGCGCACCGCTGCGCACCAAAGCGTCGAGGGTGCGCTTGTTGATGCGCTTGAGATCGACGCGGGCACAGAAGTCGAACAGGTCCTTGAACGGACCGCCTTCGGCCCGGGCCTCCATGATCGCTTCCACCGGGCCTTCGCCGACGCCCTTGATCGCGCCGAGGCCGTAGACGATGCGACCGTCGTCGTTGACGGTGAACTTGAAGTCGGAGAAGTTCACATCCGGCGCATCGAGGCGCAGCTTCATGCTGCGCACTTCCTCGATGAGGATCACCACCTTGTCGGTGTTGTGCATATCCGCCGACAGCACCGCGGCCATGAACGGCGCCGGGTGGTGGGTTTTCAGCCAGGCGGTCTGGTAGGACACCAGGCCATAGGCCGCGGAGTGGGATTTGTTGAAGCCGTAACCGGCGAATTTTTCCACCAGGTCGAAGATGTTGCCCGCGAGGTCGCCATCGATGCCGTTATTGGCGCAACCCTCGATGAAGCCACCGCGTTGCTTGGCCATCTCCTCGGGCTTCTTCTTACCCATGGCCCGACGCAGCATGTCCGCGCCACCCAGGGTATAGCCGGCCATGACCTGGGCGATCTGCATCACCTGTTCCTGGTACAGGATGATGCCGTAGGTCGGTGCCAGCACCGGCTGCAGGCCGTCGTACTGGTAGTCCGGGTGCGGATAGGCCAGCTCGGCGCGGCCGTGCTTGCGGTTGATGAAGTCGTCCACCATGCCTGATTGCAACGGGCCCGGACGGAACAGCGCCACCAGTGCGATCAGGTCTTCCAGGCAGTCGGGCTTGAGCTTCTTGATCAGTTCCTTCATGCCGCGGGATTCGAGCTGGAAGACTGCGGTGGTCTCGGCCCGCTGCAGCAGGTCGTAGGTGCGCTTGTCATCCAGCGGAATGAAGTCGATGTTGAGGTCCGGCAGGCCGGCCTTCGCCTGCTCGCGGTTGATGATCTCCATGGCCCACTTGATGATGGTCAGGGTCCGCAGGCCGAGGAAGTCGAACTTCACCAGGCCCGCTGCCTCGACGTCATCCTTGTCGAACTGGGTGATCAGGCCGCCACCCTCTTCGTCACAGGCGATAGGCGAGAAATCGGTGAGCTTGGTCGGCGCGATCACCACGCCACCGGCGTGCTTGCCGGTACCCCGGGTGACCCCCTCCAACTTGAGGGCCATGTCCCAGATTTCCTTGGCGTCCTCGTCAGTCTTGAGGAAGTCGCGGAGCATCTCTTCCTGCTCGAAGGCCTTGTCCAGGGTCATGCCGACCTCGAACGGGATCATCTTCGACAGGCGGTCCGCCAGGCCGTAGGACTTGCCTTGCACCCGCGCCACGTCGCGCACCACCGCCTTGGCCGCCATGGTGCCGAAGGTGATGATCTGGCTCACTGCGTTGCGGCCGTAGGCCTCGGCCACGTACTCGATCACCCGGTCGCGGCCGTCCATGCAGAAGTCGACGTCGAAGTCGGGCATGGAAATCCGTTCCGGGTTGAGGAAACGTTCGAACAGCAGGTCATAGGCCAGCGGGTCGAGGTCGGTGATCTTCAGCACGTAGGCGACCAGCGAGCCGGCACCCGAACCCCGGCCCGGACCAACCGGCACGCCGTTGTTCTTGGCCCACTTGATGAAGTCCATAACGATCAGGAAGTAACCGGGGAAGCCCATCTGGATGATGATATCCAGCTCGAACTTCAGGCGGTCCAGGTAAACCTGACGCTTCTCTTCGTAATTCGGCGTGGTTTCCTTCGGCCAGAGCACCGCCAGGCGCTCTTCCAGGCCTTCGTGGGAAACGTGGCGCAGGTAGTCGTCGATGCCCATGCCATTGGGCGTAGGGAAGTCTGGCAGGAAATACTTGCCCAACTGCACGGTGATGTTGCAGCGCTTGGCGATCTCGACAGTGTTTTCGAGGGCCTCGGGCAGGTCGCTGAACAGCTCGGCCATTTCCTCCGGGCTCTTCAGGTACTGCTGGTCGCTGTAGTTGCGCGAACGGCGCGGGTCGTCCAGAGCGCGGCCTTCGCCGATGCACACGCGGGTCTCGTGGGCGTCGAAGTCGGACTGCTTGATGAAGCGCACGTCGTTGGTCGCCACCAGCGGCGCGCCAAGACGGTCAGCCAGGGCCACGGCCGCGTGCAGATACTCTTCGTCGCCGGCGCGGTTGGTGCGTTGCACTTCGACATAGAAACGATCGGGGAACATGCCCATCCAGTCGCGCAGCAGGGCCTCGGCCTCGACTTCGTTGCCGGACAGCAGAGCCATGCCAATATCGCCTTCCTTGGCCGCGGACAGGGCAATCAGGCCCTCGGCGGCTTCTGCGATCCACTCACGCTGAATGATCACCAGGCCATTGCGCTGGCCCTCGACCCAACCACGGGAAATCAACTCGGTGAGGTTGCGGTAGCCCTTGGCGTCCATCGCCAGGAAGCAGATACGCGCCAGGGGCGCATCCGGATCGTCGCTGGCCAGCCACAGGTCGGCACCACAGATCGGCTTGATCCCGGCGCCCATGGCGGTCTTGTAGAACTTGACCAGCGAGCACATGTTGCTCTGGTCGGTCACCGCCACGGCCGGCATGTTCATCCCGGTCAGGGCCTTGGCGAGCGGCTTGATCCGCACCAGTCCGTCGACCAGCGAGAATTCGGTATGCAGGCGAAGATGAACGAAGGAAGCCGACATGATGATCCTATAGCAACGCAAAACGACAAGGCCCGGATTGTACCGGGCCCCGATCAAAACAACAGCCGGACCATGACGATCCGGACTGAAGGTGAATGCCTGGGGTCAGACCAGGCTCGACTGACTGCCCAGCAACTCCCGGGCCTCGTAGGCCGCCCGCACCGGCGCGAAGGAGCGCCGGTGGATGGGGGTCGGCCCCAGGCGGGCCAGCGCTTCGAGATGGACGGGCGTCGGGTAGCCTTTGTGGCCGCCGATACCGTAGCCCGGATAGATCAGCTCGAAAGCGGACATTTCCCGATCCCGCGTGACCTTGGCCAGGATCGACGCCGCCGCAATCGCCGGTACCTGGCTATCGCCCTTCACCACGGGCGAAGCCGGCACCTGGAGCTTCGGGCAGCGGTTGCCGTCGATCAGCGCCAGTTTCGGAGTGATGTGCAGTCCCTCGACCGCGCGCTGCATAGCCAGCATGGTGGCGTGGAGGATGTTCAGCTCGTCGATCTCCTCGACTTCGGCCCGGGCGATGCAGAAGCTCAGGGCTTTTTCGCAAATCTCGTCGAAGAGCTTCTCGCGGCGAGCCTCGGTGAGCTTCTTCGAGTCGTTGAGGCCGAGGATCGGCCGGGCCGGATCGAGAATCACCGCGGCAGTCACCACCGCGCCACACAGCGGGCCGCGGCCGACTTCATCGACGCCGGCGACCAGGTCTTCGACCAGGTTGAAGTCCAGTCCCATTTGCATTTATCGATCTTCCAGCAGGGCCAGCACCGCCTCGGCCGCCTGATTGGAGGCGTCGCGACGCAGGGTACGGTGAATCTGGTCGAAGCCTTCGGTCTGTTGCGAACCATCCCGGACCAGCGGGGCCAGGGTCTGCGCCAGGGCCTCACTGGTGGCGGCCGCCTGCAGCAGCTCCGGGACCAGTAGGCGCTGGGCCAGCAGGTTAGGCAAGGACACGTAGGGGCTTTTCACCAGACGCTTGAGAATCCAGTAGCTCAGCGGAGCCAGGCGGTAGGCCACCACCATTGGGCGCTTGAACAGCAGGGCTTCGAGGGTCGCGGTGCCTGAGGCGATCAACACCGCATCGCAGGCGGCCAGGGCCTTGTGGGACTGGCCGTCGAGCAAGGTCAGCGGCAGGTCACGACCTGCGAGCATCTGCTCCAGCTGCACGCGGCGCGTGGGATTGGCGCACGGCGAGACGAAGCGCACCCCGGGCACCAACTCCCGCAGGCGCTGCGCAGTATCGAGGAACAGCGCACCAAGACGCCCCACCTCGCCACCGCGACTGCCAGGCATCAGCGCCACCAGCGGCCCCTCGGGCAGGCCGAGGGCCTGGCGCGCGGCCTGGCGATCGGCGTCGAGGGGGATGGTATCGGCCAGCGGATGACCGACAAAACGCACCGGCACGCCCTGCTCTTCGTAGAATTTCGCCTCGAAGGGGAACAGGGTAAGCATCAGGTCGCAGCCTTCGCGGATCTTCAGCACCCGCTTCTGCCGCCAGGCCCAGACCGACGGGCTGACGTAATGCACGGTCTTGATCCCGGCCTGACGCAGCTTCAGTTCGATATTGAGGGTGAAATCAGGGGCGTCGATGCCGATGAAGACATCCGGCTTTTCCGCGATCAGCGCCTGGATCAACAGCTTGCGCCGCTTGAGCAGCTCGGGCAGACGACCGAGCACCTCGACCAGCCCCATGACCGCCAGGCGCTCCATCGGGAAGTAGGAGTCCAGGCCCTCGGCCTCCATCAGGGGGCCACCGACGCCGATGAAACGAATCTCAGGGTGGCGGACCTTGAGAGCACGCATCAGGCCGGAACCGAGAATGTCGCCACTGGCCTCACCGGCCACCAGCGCTATGCATAGAGCCGGCATATCAGCGGGTGATGCCGCGAGCGGAGTTCTGGATGGTTTGACGGAACAGTTCGACTTCCGGGAACTGCTTCGCGGCCTCTTCCAGCTCGGCAATCGCCTGCTCGACGGTCAGCCCCTGGCGGTAGACCACCTTGTAGGCACGGCGCAGGGCATGGATTGCATCCTCGCTGAAACCGCGGCGACGCATGCCCTCGAAGTTCATGCTGCGAGCTTCGGCTGGGTTGCCGAACACGGTGACAAACGCTGGGACGTCCTTGCCGATGGCCGTGCCCATACCGGAAAAGCTGTGGGCGCCGATATGGCAGAACTGATGAACCAGCGTGAAGCCGGAGAGGATCGCCCAGTCATCGACGTGCACATGACCGGCCAGTGCGGTGTTGTTGACCAGGATGCAGTGATTGCCGATGACGCTGTCATGACCGATATGGGCATAAGCCATGATCAGGTTGTGATCGCCGATGGTGGTTTCAGAGCGGTCCTGGACGGTACCGCGATGGATGGTCACACCTTCGCGAATGACATTGTTGTCACCGATCACCAGGCGAGTGGGCTCGCCCTTGTACTTCAGGTCCGGGGTGTCTTCGCCGACCGAGGAAAACTGGTAGATGCGATTGTTACGGCCGATACGGGTCGGCCCCTTGAGCACCACATGCGGACCGATGACGGTCCCTTCCCCGATCTCGACATCCGGGCCGACGATCGACCAAGGACCGACCTCGACGCCGTCGGCCAACCTGGCCGAGGGATCGATGATTGCCCGAGGGTCAATCAAACTCATAGTTTGCGTTCCGCGCAGATGATCTCGGCCGAGCAGACAGGCTTGCCGTCGACCGAGGCCTGGCAGTCGAACTTCCAGATCTGGCGCTTGCAACTGATGAACTTGGCTTCCAGGATCAGTTGGTCACCCGGCAACACCGGCTGGCGGAAGCGCAGCTTGTCGGAACCGACGAAGTAGTAGAGGGTGCCGTCCGTCGGCTTGGCATCGAGCATCTTGAAACCGAGGATGCCGGCCGCCTGGGCCATGGCCTCGATGATCAGTACGCCAGGCATGATCGGATGCGCCGGGAAGTGACCATTGAAGAAGGGCTCGTTGATGCTGACATTCTTGTAAGCACGAATGCGCTGGCCCTCGACGTCCAGTTCCACTACCCGGTCCACGAGCAGGAACGGGTAACGGTGGGGCAGGTATTCGCGAATCTCGTTGATGTCCATCATTTCTGGGGGAAGCCTGTAGTAAAGATAGGGAGCATGCGCCGTGCGCCATGCGCCTTTTGCAAATCAAGAAAGCCAACCGGCAATCGCGCTGCTGCCTTGATCAGGAAAGGTATCAGCCATCAGATGATGGCTGGTCGCCTGAGGTCACGGTTTCGACACGCTTTTCCAGTTGTTGCAGGCGCTTGGCCATGTCATCCAGCTGGCGAATCCGCGCAGCGCTCTTGCGCCAGTCGCCCAGAGTCTGCATCGCCGTTCCGGAGGAATACCCACCAGGTTCGGTAATGGAACGCGTGACCATGGTCATGCCGGACACGAAAACGTTGTCGCAGACATCGATGTGACCCACCATGCCGACACCGCCAGCGATGGTGCAATGCTTGCCGATCCTGGTGCTTCCCGAGATGCCGACACAGGCCGCCATGGCCGTGTGGTCACCGACCTGCACGTTATGGGCGATCTGGATCTGGTTGTCGAGTTTCACACCATCACCGATACGAGTATCAGCCAGCGCGCCGCGGTCGATCGCGGTGTTCACGCCAATCTCTACGTCATCGCCGATGCTGACGCCCCCGATCTGGGCGATTTTCTGCCAGACGCCCTTCTCGTTGGCGAAGCCGAATCCTTCACCGCCCAACACCGCGCCGGACTGGATGACCACGCGCTTGCCGATGCGTACGTCGTGGTACAGAGTCACCCGCGGGGCCAGCCAGCCACCTTCGCCGATCACGCTACGCGCGCCGACGAAGCAGTGGGCACCCACGGTCACGTTGGCCGCGATCACCGCGCCGCTTTCGATCACAGCGAACGGACCAATGCTGGCGCTCGCATCGACCTGCGCATCCACCGCCACCACGGCGCTGGGATGAATTCCCGCAACAGCCTTGGGTTTGGGGTCGAACAGGTGGGAGATGCGAGCGTAGGCCAGGTACGGGTCCGGCACGATCAGGGCGTTGCCGGCGAAACCTTCGGCGTCTGAAGTGCGCAGCAACACCGCAGCCGCCTGGGTGTCGACCAGGTATTTGCGGTATTGGGGATTGGCGAGGAAGCTCAACTGGCCGGAGCCAGCTTCCTGCAAGGTTGCGAGACCAGTGATTTCGAGTTCTTCAGGGCCCTGCAAGGTTGCCCCGAGGAACTCGGCCAACTGGCCGAGTTTCATGATCGCCGTCATATCAACGGGACTGGTTCATGCGCTCGATGACCTGGCGGGTGATGTCATACTGAGGCTTGACATCGATGACCGCACCACGCTCGAGAACCAGGTCAAAACCGCCTTTCTTGATGACTTCCTCAACGGCGCCATCCAGTTTCGGCTTGAGCTGCTTGAGCATGTCACGGTCGGCCACGGCTTTGGCTTCATTCAGTTCCTTCGACTGGAACTGGAAGTCACGGGCTTTCTGCTTGAATTCCAGCTCCAGACGCTCACGCTCGCCCTGAGGCATTTTATCGCCGCCCTTGACCAGACGATCCTGGATGCCCTTGGCGCTGCTTTCCAGGTTCTTCAGCTTGGTCAGTTGCGGACCGAACTTCTTCTCCGCGTCGACCGCGTAAGCCTTGGCCGCGTCAGATTCCAGCAGGGCCATCTGATAGTTCAGAACGGCAACTTTCATTTCGGCAAACGCCGGGGTGGCGACCAGGGCCGCGGCCAGTACTGCCAGTTGAGTCAACTTACGCACGATGCACTCCTACAGAATCCGTTGTCGTTTACGTGAACCAGACCCTTAGAAGGTCTGGCCCAGAGAGAATTGGAACACCTGGGTATCGGCATCGTCCGGTTTCTTCACCGGCATCGCCAGGCTGAAGCTCAACGGACCCAGTGCGGTAATCCAGGTCACGCCCAGGCCGACAGAGCTGGCCAGGCCGGACAGGCCGACTTTCTCGCAGTCAGGCTTGGAGCCGCAGTTGGTGTCGAACACGTTACCCACATCCCAGAAGACCGAGGTCCGCAGGGAGCGCTGATCCTTGACGAATGGCAGCGGGAACAGCAGTTCAACACCACCCTGGACCAGGACGTTGCCGCCGAACGGCAGTGGATCCTGGTCCGGATCCGCGATGGTTCCTGGATTGGTACCCTTGCTCGGGGTACTGCGTGGGCCAAGGCTGCTGTCCTTGAAGCCACGCACCGAGTTGAAACCACCAGCGTAGTAGTTTTCATAGAACGGCAGGCCCGAGGTGGAACCGTAGCCGTCGCCATAACCCAGCTCGGTGTGCAGACGCAGGGTGTAGTCGTTGGTGATCGGCTTGAACAGCTGGCCACGGTAGTCGAGCTTGAAGAACGACAGGTCGCTGCCCGGCGTGGTCGCTTCCAGGGTCAGGCTTTGCGAGTGACCACGGGTCGCCAGCACACCCTTGTTCAGGGTCGACTCGGACCAGCCGGCCGAGGCCTTGAAGTTCAGGAAATTGTCCTGGCCTTCCTTCTGCAGGAAGTTGAAGATTTCGTCGACGGTGTAGCGGCCGGTCTTGATCTTGTCCTGCTGTACGGTCAGGCCGAAGGTCAGACGCGAGGTTTCGCTGATCGGGTAGCCGACGTTGACACCGGCACCCAGGCTATCCACCGCATAGCTCGCCACGTCGACGTCGAGGTCATCGTAGTTGGTGCTGCGGTAGAAGGCGTTGTAGCCGAGGCTGACGCCGTCCGCGGTCCAGTAGGGGTCCACGTAGCCGAAGTTGTAGCGGCTCTGGTATTCGGAACGGGTCAGGCCGATGGAGACCTTGTTACCGGTGCCCAGGAAGTTGTTCTGGCTAATCGAGCCACCGAGGATCAGACCGGCGCTCTGGGCGAAACCAACGCTCGCGGTGATAGAACCGGAGGCCTGCTCTTCCACGGTGTAGTTGACGTCGACCTGGTCGTCGGTACCCGGAACGGCCGGGGTCTCGACGTTGGCTTCCTTGAAGAAGCCCAGGCGCTCCAGACGGGTCTTGGACTGGTCGATCAGGTAGGTCGAAGCCCAGCCACCTTCCATCTGACGCATTTCACGACGCAGCACTTCGTCCTCGGACTTGGTGTTGCCACGGAAGTTGATGCGGTTGACGTAGGCACGCTTGCCCGGATCGACGACGAAGGTGATGTCGACGGTGTGGTCTTCGTCGTGCGGCTGTGGCACGCCGTTGACGTTGGCGAAGGTATAGCCTTCGTTACCCAGACGACGGGTGATCAACTCGGAGGTGGTGGTCATCACCTTGCGCGAGAACACCTGGCCAGGCTGGGCCAGCAGCAGCGCACGGACCTGGTCTTCCGGCACCTTGAGGTCGCCGGAGAGCTTCACGTCGCGAACGGTGTACTTCTCGCCTTCGTTGATGTTGACGGTGATGTAGACGTGTTTCTTGTCCGGGGTGATCGACACCTGGGTGGACGCGATGTCCATGTTGATGTAGCCGCGGTCCAGGTAGTAGGAGCGCAGGCGCTCGAGGTCACCGGAGAGTTTTTCGCGGGCGTACTTGTCGTCGTTCTTGAAGAACGACAGCCAGTTGGTGGTCTTCAGTTCGAACAGGCCCTGCAGATCCTCGTCGGAGAACACAGTGTTGCCCACGACGTTGATGTGCTGGATCGCAGCGACCGTGCCTTCGTTGATCTTGATCTTCAGGCCCACCCGGTTGCGCGGCTGCGGCACAACCTCAGCGTCCACCTCGGCCGAGTAGCGGCCCTGGGCGACGTACTGGCGTTGAAGTTCGTTACGCACGCCTTCGAGGGTCGCGCGCTGGAAGATCTCACCTTCGGCCAGGCCAGACTGTTTCAGGCCCTTCATCAGGTCTTCGGTGCTGATCGCCTTGTTACCCTCGATCTCGATGCTGGAGACCGAAGGACGCTCGACGACGTTGATGATCAGGACGTTGCCATCGCGGCTCAGGTTGATGTCCTGGAAGAACCCGGTCTTGAACAGGGAACGGGTCGACTCCACCAGACGACTGTCATCCGCCTGGTCACCGACGTTCAATGGCAGGGCACCGAAAACGCTGCCCGCGGAAACCCGCTGCAGACCGTTTACACGAATATCGGAGATGGTGAAGGACTCGGCGTGAACTTCAGCGATCATCAGTGCGGCGAGAGCCGCAGTTAGCAGCAGACGTTTCATGAAGTCCTTTTTTATTCCAACTGGCAATAAACGGCCCGCCGCAAGGACGCGGCAAGCTCGCAATTGAGCGAAGCGTTACAGTCGACCCAAATCGTTGATCAGGGCGAGCAACATCACCCCGACTACCAAACTGATACCGATCTGGACCCCCCAACCTTGCACCCGATCCGACAGCGGACGACCACGCACCCACTCGACCAGGTAAAACAGCAAATGCCCCCCGTCCAGAACCGGAATGGGCAGCAAATTGAGAACCCCGAGGCTAATGCTCAGATAGGCAAGGAAATTCAGGAAATCCCCAAGGCCGGACTGGGCTGAAGCGCCCGCCACTTTAGCAATGGTTATCGGTCCACTCAAGTTTTTTACCGAGAGCTCGCCGAAGAGCATTTTCTTCAGCGAATCAAGGGTCAGGACACTCATGTTCCAGGTCCGGGAAAGGCCCTCGCCCACTGCTTCCAGCGGCCCGTAGCTGACTTCGCGGAGCATTTCCTTCGGCCATTCCACCGCGGCCACGCCAGCACCGAGATAACCGCTGGCGGCCTTGCCTTCGCCACGAGTGGCGAGGGTCACCGGCACCTCGATCCGCGCGCCGTCACGTTGCACACCCAGCACGACCTTCGCGCCGGCATGGCCACGAACGGTGTCGACCACCTGCTGCCAGTCGCTCAGCGCCTGGCCATCCAGGGTCAGCAGGCGATCACCGGTCTTCAGCCCGGCGGCCTGGGCCGGGCCCTTCGGATCAAGCTCAGCAAGCACCGGAGCCAAGGCCGGGCGCCACGGACGGATACCCAGCGAACTGATCGGATCCGGCTCGTCGGCCCCCTTGAGCCAGCTGTCCAGGGCCAAACTGTGGCTTTCTACGGCGCTGGCGCCTTCGCCACGTACCTCGATACGCAACGATCCACTCTCACCCAGGCGACGCACCAGTTGCAAATTGACCGCCCCCCAACCGCTGGTCGGTTTGCCGTCGATCGCGACGATTTCCTGGCCGGCACCCAGCCCGGCGACCGCTGCAAGGCTGCCAGGCTCGACATTGCCGATAACCGGGCGCACCTGCTGGCTGCCGAGCATGGCGAGCAGCCAGAAGAACAGGATGGCGAGGAGGAAGTTGGCGATCGGGCCTGCCGCCGTAATAGCGATACGCTGGCCAACGGTCTTGCGATTGAAGGATTGTTCACGCTGCGCCGGATCGACATCGCCTTCGCGCTCGTCGAGCATCTTCACGTAGCCGCCCAGCGGAATGGCAGCCACGACGAACTCCGTACCCTGCCGGTCGTGCCAGCGCAGCAGCGGCGTGCCGAAGCCTACGGAAAAGCGCAAGACCTTGACGCCACAGCGCCGGGCCACCCAGAAGTGGCCGAATTCGTGAAAGGTAACCAGAACACCCAGGGCGACCAGGGTGCCGATAATCATGTAGAGCGCACTCATGTCTTTCTCCGAATAACGTTCAAGCGGGCAGGACCTAGCGCCCGTGGCGCGTCAACCACTCTCCCGCCAGCTCCCGGGCCCGCTGGTCGGCGGCGAACACCGCATCGAGCGAGTCCACGGCAACCACCGGCTCTCGCTCCAGCACCTGTTCGATCATACTCGCGATCTCCGGGAAGCGGATGCGCCGCTGGAGAAACGCTTCCACGGCGATCTCGTTGGCGGCGTTGAGCACGGCCGGAGCACTGTTGCCCGCCTCCGCCGCCTCGCGCGCAAGGCGCAGGCAAGGGAAACGCGTCTCGTCCGGTGCCTCGAAGTCCAGGCGGGCGATGGCGAACAGGTCCAGTGGCGCCACGCCAGAATCGATGCGCTCCGGCCAGGCCAGGGCATTGGCGATCGGGGTACGCATGTCCGGGTTGCCCAACTGGGCCAGTACCGAACCGTCGATATAATCGACGAGGGAGTGAATCACACTTTGCGGATGCACGACCACCTCGACCCGGGATGCTGGCGCATCGAACAGCCAGCAGGCCTCGATCAGCTCTAGCCCCTTGTTCATCATGCTCGCGGAGTCAACGGAAATTTTCCGCCCCATGGACCAGTTCGGATGGGCGCAGGCCTGCTCCGGAGTGACCCGTGCCAGCTCACTGACGGGAGTCTGACGGAATGGGCCGCCCGACGCCGTCAGCAGAATGCGACGAACCCCCACCTGACCCAGGCCGCGTGCGTAGTCGACAGGCAGGCACTGGAAGATCGCGTTGTGCTCACTGTCGATGGGTAGCAACACGGCGTTGTGGCGCCGCACCGCGTCCATGAACAAGGCACCGGACATCACCAGCGCTTCCTTGTTGGCCAACAGGACCTTCTTGCCCGCCTCCACCGCCGCCAGGGTCGGGCGCAGGCCCGCCGCACCAACGATGGCCGCCATTACCGCATCGACCTGCGGGTCCGCGGCAACCGCGCACAAGCCACGTTCCCCCACCAGCACTTCGGTGCGAGAACCCGCCGCGTCAAGACCGGCACGCAGCGTCGCAGCCGAAGCTTCATCCGGGACCACCGCAAACACCGGCACATGCCTCAGGCACAACGCCAGCAACTCGTCCAGCCGGGAATAGCCGGTCAGGGCGAAGGCTTCATAGCGCTCAGGGTGACGGGCAATGACGTCAAGCGTGCTCAGGCCAATGGAACCGGTGGCACCGAGCACGGTAATGCGTTGCGGACGGTTCACAGCATGCTGCCCCAGTCAGCGGCCCAGAGCAGAACGGCGAACAACGGGATCGCCGCCGTAAGGCTGTCGATGCGGTCGAGAACACCACCATGACCCGGCAACAGGTTGCTGCTGTCCTTGATCCCGGAGCGGCGCTTGAACATGCTTTCGGTCAGGTCGCCGACCACCGAACCCATGACGATCACCGCCGCACCGAGCAGGCCAAGCAATAGCTCACCGACGCTCCAGTGCCGGGTCAGACCGACGCCAAGGGTGATGACCAGGCTCAGGGCCAGGCCACCATAGACGCCTTCCCAGCTCTTGCCTGGACTGACCTGCGGCGCCAGCTTGCGCTTGCCGAAGGCCCGGCCGGAGAAATAGGCGCCGATATCCGCCCCCCAGACCAGCACCATGACCGCGAGAATCAACCAGTTGCCCATGGCCCAGTGCTTGAGCAGCACCAGCCCCTGCCAGGCAGGCAGCAGGATCAGCGCGCCAATCAGCAGGCGACAGGCTGCACTGGCCCACAACTCACTGCTGCGCGGGTAGGTCATCACCAGCCAGGTTGCGACGCCCCACCACAGGACCGAGGCCCCCAGCACCCATGGTGCCAGGTCCGGCATCAGGTGCAGCAACATCAGCAAGCCTGCGATGACCGCGGCATAAGCCACGCGCAGCGCTTGCCCCATCAGGCCGGCCAGGCGGGCCCACTCCCAGGCACCCAAGGTGACCACCAGTCCGATGAACAGGGCAAAATCCGCCCCATCGAGCAGGAAGAAGCCGCCCAGGGCGATCGGCAGCAGGATCAGCGCGGTAATGATGCGTTGCTTGAGCATTAAGCACGGGCTCCAGCTTCGACCTGCTCGCTGGTTTTACCGAAGCGGCGCTGGCGCGAAGCGAAATCGGCCAGCGCGCTGCGCATGGCCTCGTGTTTGAAGTCCGGCCAATAGAGGTCGGAGAAGTACAGCTCGGCGTAGGCCAGTTGCCACAGCAGGAAGTTGCTGATTCGATGCTCGCCCCCGGTACGGATGCACAGGTCAGGCAACGGCAGGTCGCCAGTGGCCAGGCAGGTCTGCAGCAGGTCGGGAGTGATGTCTTCCGGCCGCAGGTGACCGGCCTGGACTTCGCGGGCCAGGCGCTGGGCGGCCTGGGCGATATCCCACTGACCGCCGTAGTTGGCGGCGATCTGCAGGATGAAGCGATTGTTGCCAGCGGTCAGCGCCTCAGCCTCGCGCATGGCGGCCTGCAACTCCGGGTGAAAGCGCGAGCGATCCCCGATGATACGCAGACTGATGTTGTTCTCGTTGAGGCGCTTGGCCTCCCGGCGCAATGCCGAGAAGAACAGCTCCATCAACGCCCCGACCTCGTCGGCCGGGCGCTGCCAGTTCTCGCTGGAGAAGGCGAACAGGGTCAGCACCTCGACCTTGGCCTCGGCACAGACCTCGATAACAGCCCGCACCGCGTCCACACCTGCCTTGTGCCCGGCAACGCCGGGCAACAGGCGCTTCTTCGCCCAGCGATTATTTCCGTCCATGATGATCGCGACGTGGCGCGGCACCGAGGACGGCATACCCTGCTTGCTCTTTTCCATTGAAAAAACCCCGACCTTAAACGGCCATCAGGTCCTTTTCTTTTGCTTCCAGAGCCTTGTCGACTTCAGCGATGAACTTGTCGGTGAGCTTCTGCAGCTCATCCGCAGCGCGGCGCTCGGCATCTTCGCTGATACCACTGTCCTTGTCCTTGGCCAGTTTCTTCAGATCGGCAAGGGCATCACGGCGCACGTTACGAACGGCGACCTTGGCTTCTTCGGCAACGCCACGAGCCTGCTTGGTGTAACCCTTGCGGGTTTCCTCGGTCAGGGCTGGCATCGGTACGCGGATGGTGGTGCCGGCACTGCTCGGGTTCAGGCCCAGGTCAGAGGTCAGGATGGCCTTCTCGATGGCGGCGCTCAGGTTCTTGTCGTGCGCTACAATCTTCAGGGTCCGGGCGTCTTCGACGGAAATCGCCGCGACCTGGTTCAGCGGCATCTCGCTACCCCAGGCGGTGACCTTGACGCTATCGAGGATGCTCGGGTGAGCACGACCCGTGCGGATCGCAGCCAGGTTGCGACCCAGGGCCTCGATGGACTTGCTCATGCGGTCCTGAGCGTCTTTCTTGATTTCGTTGATCATTCTTCGCCTTCCTCGATCAGAGTTCCTTCAGCGCCGCCCACTACGATGTTCAGCAAGGCGCCAGGCTTGTTCATGTTGAATACCCGCAACGGCATCTTGTGGTCACGACACAGGCAGATTGCGGTCAGATCCATGACGCCGAGCTTGCGGTCGAGCACTTCGTCGTACGTCAGACGGTCGAATTTCTCGGCATGCGGATCCTTGAATGGATCGGCAGTGTACACGCCATCGACCTTGGTTGCCTTCAACACGACATCGGCATCGATTTCGATCGCGCGCAGGCAGGCGGCCGAGTCGGTGGTGAAGAACGGGTTGCCGGTACCGGCGGAGAAGATCACCACGTCGCCGGAGTTGAGGTGGCGGATACCCTTGCGGCGGTCATAGTGGTCGGTGACGCCGACCATGGAAATCGCCGACATGACGATGGCGGGAATGTTCGAGCGCTCCAGCGCGTCGCGCATGGCCAGAGCGTTCATCACGGTCGCCAGCATGCCCATGTGGTCACCGGTGACACGATCCATGCCGGCCGCGCTCAGGGCCGCACCACGGAACAGGTTGCCGCCACCGATCACCAGGCCGACCTGGACGCCGATGCCGACCAGTTGACCGACTTCCAGGGCCATGCGATCCAGCACCTTCGGGTCGATCCCGAAGTCTTCCGAGCCCATCAGGGCCTCGCCGCTAAGTTTGAGCAAAATGCGTTTATAGCGAGGTTGACGACCACTCACCTGCTGAGCCATTGCGAATCTCTCCTGCGGCGTTTGTATAAATTCCGGGCGGACTGTTTTCAGTCTGCGCCAACTGTAGCTTGGCACCCGAGAGGTGCCAGCGCGCAAACGCATCCGGCTTTTGGCACGAAAAGCGCCTGCGCTTTGACAAAGAGGCTGCGCGCGTGAGCGGGCAGCCTCTTTGGGGCGACAGATGTGAATCCGTCTTATTGCTTCTGGGCAGCAGCCACTTGAGCGGCAACTTCGTCAGCGAAGTTGTCGACTGGCTTCTCGATACCCTCACCGACCGCGAAGCGGGTGAAGGAAACGATTTCAGCGCCGGCTTTCTTGGCCAGGGCACCTACAGTGACGTCCGGATCCTTGACGAAGGCTTGTTCGACCAGGCTGGCTTCAGCCAGGAACTTGGTGATACGGCCGCTGATCATCTTCTCGACGATTTCAGCAGGCTTGCCTTTCATCTTGTCTTCGTTCAGCGACAGGAAGACGCCTTTTTCGCGCTCGATGGCCTCGGCCGAAACTTCCGACGGCAGCAGGAACTCAGGGTTGCTGGCCGCTACGTGCATGGCGATGTCTTTCGCCAGCTCGACGGTGCCGCCCTTCAGGGAGACCACGACGCCGATCTTGTTGCCGTGCAGGTAGGCACCCAGAACATCACCCTCAACACGCGCCAGACGGCGGATGTTGACGTTTTCGCCGGTCTTGGCAACCAGGGCCAGACGGGCTTCTTCCTGAGCTTCGATCAGCGGAGCGACGTCGGTCAGCTTGTCGTTGAAGGCTTTTTCGACGCTGGCAGCGACGAAGGCTTTGAAGTCTTCCTGCAGAGCCAGGAAGTCGGTCTGCGAGTTGACTTCGATCAGAACGGCGCTCTTGCCGTCTTCCTTGATGGCGATGGCGCCTTCGGCGGCAATGTTGCCAGCCTTCTTGGCAGCCTTGATGGCGCCCGAAGCGCGCATATCGTCGATGGCCTTCTCGATGTCACCGCCGGCTTTGGTGAGGGCTTTCTTGCAGTCCATCATGCCTTCGCCAGTGCGCTCACGCAGTTCCTTGACCAACGCTGCAGTAATTTCTGCCATTTCAAAATCCTCTTGGATAGGTTTTCAACCATTCCACCCGCTGTTCACGGGGGTTCAATTCTGGAAATCAACAGCCTGTCTCATAGGCGGCGCGTCGATAATGCGGACACTTGGCGACAGGAGGATTTCAAGGTGGCAAAAAGGGGGCCGAGCCCCCTTTTTGCGTGCCAGATCGACGCTAACGTCGATTACTCGGCAGCTGGCGCTTCTTCAGCGTAAACTTCGGTGCCGCCGGCAACGTTGTTGCGACCACGGATGACGGCGTCAGCCATCGAACCCATGTACAGCTGGATGGCGCGGATGGCGTCATCGTTGCCTGGGATGATGTAGTCAACACCTTCAGGGCTGCTGTTGGTATCGACAACGCCGATGACCGGAATGCCCAGTTTGTTGGCTTCGGTGATGGCGATGCGCTCGTGGTCGACGTCGATCACGAACAGGGCATCAGGCAGGCCGCCCATGTCCTTGATACCGCCCAGGCTGCGATCCAGTTTTTCCAGATCACGGGAGCGCATCAGGGCTTCTTTCTTGGTCAGCTTGGCGAAGGTACCGTCTTCAGCCTGGGTTTCCAGCTCGCGCAGACGCTTGATCGAAGCGCGGATGGTCTTGTAGTTGGTCAGCATGCCGCCCAACCAGCGGTGGTCGACGTACGGCGAGCCGCAACGTGCTGCTTCTTCAGCAACGATCTTGCCAGCGGAACGCTTGGTGCCGACGAACAGGATCTTGTTCTTGCCCTGGGCCAGACGCTCGACGAAGGTCAGAGCCTCGTTGAACATTGGCAGGGTTTTTTCCAGGTTGATGATGTGAATCTTGTTGCGCGCGCCGAAAATGAACTTGCCCATTTTCGGGTTCCAGTAACGGGTCTGGTGGCCGAAGTGCACACCGGCCTTCAGCATATCGCGCATGTTGACTTGGGACATGATAGTTCCTTGATAAGTCGGGTTGGGCCTCCACGCATCCCAATGACCAACCCGCGAATCCAGTGGATCGGGGCACCCAGGTCACCGTGTCGATACGTGTGTGGGTTTGAGCTTTGGGGGCCATCCCCGCAAAGCGGCGCACTTTATACCACACTCGGATGACCAACGAAACCGGAATTGCCAATCAGCTTCCGGCCTTTGCCACGCGGGCGCAATCACACCAGAATGCCATCATCTATATGGATAGCTGCCATATGAACAGCCGCGCGCCGCGTGACGCCCAGAACCCCCGCGTGCTCTGTTAGAATCGCTCCTTTCCTGTTCGCCCGCGCCGCCAAGGCGCCGTAGAGAGCCTGCAATGACCGTTACCATCAAAACCGCCGAAGACATCGAGAAGATGCGCATCGCCGGCCGCCTTGCCGCCGAAGTCCTGGAAATGATCGAGGAGCACGTCAAGCCCGGCGTGACCACCGAAGAACTGGACCGCCTGTGCCACGACTACATCGTCAACGTCCAGCAGGCCATCCCGGCGCCACTCAACTACAAGGGCTTCCCCAAGTCGATCTGCACCTCGATCAACCATGTGGTGTGCCACGGCATCCCCAACGAGAAGCCGCTCAAGGCCGGTGACACCCTGAACATCGACGTCACCGTGATCAAGGACGGCTACCACGGCGACACCAGCCGCATGTTCCACGTCGGCGCCGTGCCGGTCTGGGCCGAGCGCCTGTCCCAGGTCACCCAGGAATGCCTGTACAAGGCGATCGAACTGGTCAAGCCGGGCTGCCGCCTGGGCGACATCGGCGAAGTGATCCAGAAACACGCGGAAAAGAACGGTTTCTCGGTAGTCCGTGAATTCTGCGGCCATGGCATCGGCAAGGTGTTCCATGAAGAGCCGCAGATCCTCCACTACGGCCGCGCAGGAACCGGCATGGAACTGAAGGAAGGCATGACCTTCACCATCGAGCCGATGATCAACCAGGGCAAGGCCGACACCAAGGTCCTGGGCGATGGCTGGACCGCCATCACCAAGGACCGCAAGCTGTCCGCCCAGTGGGAACACACCCTGGTGGTGACCGCTACCGGCTATGAGATCTTCACCCTGCGCAAAGACGACACCATCCCCCGTACTTCAGCCTGACCAGACAGGACGATTCGATGCCCCAGGTGGATCCCGAGCTGTTCGATCGCGGCCAGTTCCAGGCGGAACTGGCCCTCAAGTCAAGCCCCATCGCGGCGTTCAAGAAGGCCATCCGCCTTGCCGGCGAGGTGCTTGACCAGCGTTTCCGCGAAGGCCGCGACATCCGTCGGCTTATCGAGGATCGCGCCTGGTTCGTCGACAATGTCCTGCAACAGGCCTGGAAGCAGTTCGACTGGAGCGACGAGGCCGATATCGCCCTGGTCGCAGTGGGCGGCTACGGGCGCGGCGAGTTGCACCCCTACTCGGACATCGACCTGCTGATCCTGCTGGACAGCGCCGACCACGAAGTCTTCCGCGATTCGATCGAGCGTTTTCTCACCCTGCTGTGGGACATCGGCCTGGAAGTGGGTCAGAGCGTGCGCTCGGTAGACGAGTGCGCGGAACAGGCCCGTGCCGACCTGACGGTGATCACCAACCTGATGGAAAGCCGCACCATTGCCGGCCCCGAGCGCCTGCGCCAGCGCATGCTGGACGTCACCAGCACCGAGTACATGTGGCCAAGCAAGGAGTTCTTCCTGGCCAAGCGTGCCGAGCAGAAGGCCCGCCACCACAAGTACAACGACACCGAATACAACCTCGAGCCCAACGTCAAGGGATCGCCCGGCGGCCTGCGTGACATCCAGACAGTGCTCTGGGTGGCCCGCCGCCAGTACGGCACCCTGAACCTTCACGCCCTGGCGGGTGAAGGTTTCCTGCTGGAAGACGAGAACAAACTGCTCGCCGCTTCCCAGGAGTTCCTGTGGAAGGTCCGCTACGCCCTGCACATGCTCGCCGGGCGCGCCGAGGACCGCCTGCTGTTCGACCATCAGCGCAGCATCGCCGCCCTGCTCGGCTTCAGCGATGACAACCCCAAGCGCGCCATCGAGCAGTTCATGCAGCAGTACTACCGGGTCGTGCTGAGCATCGCCGAGCTGAGCGACCTGATCGTCCAGCACTTCGAGGAAGTCATCCTTACCGATGACAGCAGCACCACCACCCAGCCGTTGAACGCCCGCTTCCAGCTGCACGACGGCTATATCGAAGCGGTGCGCCCGAACGTGTTCAAACGCACCCCGTTCGCCATGCTGGAAATCTTCGTGCTGATGGCTCAGCACCCCGAAATCAAAGGCGTGCGCGCCGACACCATCCGCCTGCTGCGCGAATACCGCCACCTGATCGATGACGATTTCCGTAACGATATCCGTAACACCAGCTTGTTCATCGAGCTGTTCAAGTGCGAGATCGGCATCCACCGCAACCTGCGCCGGATGAACCGCTACGGCATCCTCGGCCGCTACCTGCCGGAGTTCGGCCTGATCGTCGGGCAGATGCAGCACGACCTGTTCCACATCTACACGGTAGACGCGCACACCCTGAACCTGATCAAGCACCTGCGCAAACTGCAGTACACGCCGGTGTCGGAGAAGTTTCCGCTGGCCAGCAAGCTCATGGGCCGTCTACCCAAGCCCGAACTCATCTACCTCGCCGGGCTCTATCACGACATCGGCAAGGGCCGCCAGGGCGACCATTCGGAGATCGGCGCGGTCGACGCCGAAGCCTTCTGCGCACGCCATCAGCTCCCGGCCTGGGACAGCCGCCTGATCGTCTGGCTGGTGCAGAACCACCTGGTGATGTCCACCACTGCGCAACGCAAGGACCTGTCCGACCCACAGGTGATCCACGACTTCGCCCAACTGGTCGGCGATCAAGTACACCTGGACTACCTCTACGTGCTGACCGTGGCCGACATCAACGCCACCAACCCCAGCCTGTGGAACTCCTGGCGCGCCAGCCTGCTGCGCCAGCTCTACACCGAAACCAAGCGCGCCATCCGCCGCGGCCTGGAAAACCCGCTGGACCGCGAGGAGCAGATCCGCCAGACACAGAGCGCGGCCCTGGACATCCTGGTCCGCGAAGGCAACGACCAGGACGATGTCGAACAGCTCTGGTCGCAACTGGGCGACGACTATTTCCTGCGCCACACCGCCGCGGACGTTGCCTGGCATTCCGACGCCATCCTGCAACAGCCGGCCAACAGCGGCCCGCTGGTACTGATCAAGGAAACCACCCAGCGCGAATTCGAGGGCGGCACGCAGATCTTCATCTACGCTCCCGACCAGCACGACTTCTTCGCCGTGACCGTGGCGGCCATGGACCAGCTCAACCTGAACATCCATGACGCGCGGATCATCACCTCCAGCAGCCAGTTCACCCTCGACACCTATATCGTGCTGGACAACGACGGTGGCGCCATCGGCGACAACCCGCAGCGGGTCAAGCAGATCCGCGAAGGCCTGACCGAGGCGCTGCGCAACCCGGACGATTACCCGAACATCATCCACCGTCGGGTACCGCGACAACTGAAGCACTTCAACTTCGCGCCACAGGTGACCATCCTCAACGACGCCCAGCGCCCGGTGACCATCCTCGAAATCATCGCCCCCGACCGCCCCGGCCTGCTGGCGCGGATCGGCAAGATCTTCCTGGACTTCGACCTGTCGCTGCAGAACGCCAAGATCGCCACCCTCGGCGAGCGTGTGGAGGACGTGTTCTTCATCACCGACGCCGACAACCAGCCACTTTCCGACCCCCAACTGTGCAGCCGCCTGCAGGACGCGATCGTCGAGCAGTTGCGGGTCGACCAGGCCAGCGGAACCGGATCCTTTCGCCTGACCATTTAATGCATTGACGAGACCTTGCGCCGATGAACAACGCTTTGAACCAGCTTCAGCCCTACCCGTTCGAGAAACTCCGTGCCCTCCTCGGCGGCGTCACGCCGGCGGCGGACAAGCGCGCGATCGCGCTGTCGATCGGTGAGCCGAAGCACACCTCGCCGGCTTTCGTGGCCAAGGCACTGGCCGACAACCTCGACCAGATGGCGGTGTACCCGACCACCCTGGGTCTGCCGGCCCTGCGCGAATCGATTGCCCACTGGTGCGAGCGCCGCTTCGGCGTGCCGGCCGGCTGGCTCGATGCCGCCCGACACGTGCTGCCGGTCAACGGCACCCGCGAAGCGCTGTTCTCCTTCACCCAGGCGGTGGTCAATCGCAGCGACGACGGCCTGATCGTCAGCCCCAACCCGTTCTACCAGATCTACGAGGGCGCGGCCCTGCTGGCCGGGGCCAAGCCGCATTACCTGGCGTGCCTGGACAGCAACGGCTTCAACCCGGACTTCGACGCGGTTCCGGTGGACGTCTGGCAGCGTTGCCAGATCCTCTTCCTGTGCTCGCCGGGCAATCCCACTGGCGCCCTGGTACCGCTGGAAACCCTGAAGAAACTGATCTCCCTGGCCGACCAGTACGATTTCGTCATTGCCGCCGACGAGTGCTACAGCGAGCTGTACTTCGACGAGCAAAGCCCGCCGCCGGGCCTGCTGAGCGCCTGCGCCGAGCTCGGCCGCAGCGATTTCAAGCGCTGCGTGGTATTCCACAGCCTGTCCAAGCGTTCCAACCTGCCGGGCCTGCGTTCCGGCTTCGTCGCCGGTGATGCCGAGATCCTCAAGGCCTTCCTGCTTTATCGCACCTACCACGGCTGCGCCATGCCGGTTCAGACTCAACTGGCCAGCATCGCCGCGTGGAACGACGAAGCCCATGTACGCGACAACCGCGACCTGTACCGCGAGAAGTTCGACGCCGTGCTGGACATCCTCGCCCCGGTCCTCGACGTGCAGAAGCCGGACGGTGGCTTCTATCTCTGGGCCAAGGTCCCGGGCAATGATGACGCGGCGTTCTGCCGAAATCTGTTCGAGCAGCAGCACGTGACCGTGGTGCCAGGCTCATACCTGTCCCGCGATGTCGACGGCGTCAACCCAGGTGCCGGCCGCGTACGCATGGCGCTGGTCGCGCCGCTGGCCGAGTGCGTTGAAGCGGCGAAACGGATTCGGGCCTTCATCGAAGGCTGACGAGCATCGGATTGCCGCGGCATCTGCGCCGCGGCGACCGCCTTCCAGAGTTCGCGCTAGCCCAACCCTCACTCTCTCGCAACTGATATTTCTGTCAGTTGCGCGCTTGGTATTCCCGCCGAAAACTGTCTTCGCGACAGCCTTTCCCGAGGCTGGCATAACTTCGAAGGTGGAGATATGGAAGCAACCCTGCAGGCCGTCATGGAAATCATGGGTGCGGACACCAAAAACCCGTTGCTGGGTGGCGTAGAGAAACTGAGCACCTACATGCTGAACAACATGCTGGTTTCAAAAGGCTACAGCGAAAGTTCCGTCAGCCAGTTGCTCTACGCAATGGACAAAAACAACAACAGCTTCATCGAGCGCTCGGAATTGCCTGACCTGGTCGCCATCCAGAAAAAACTGGATAGCTGGGATACCAACAAGAACGGCAAGGTCACTTGCGCCGAGTTCATCGCAGCCCTCAGCAAGGACCTGCAACTGAGCGCATCGCAACGCAAGATGTACGAGCTTGCTTTTCAGGAACTCGATATCGACGGTGACGGGAATCTGTCCAACTTTGAAGCCTTCACCGGGCTGGAGGTCGGACGGGCCGGATCGAAAGCGCTCAGCGACGAGCAACTGCAACGGATTCTCGGCGAACTGATGCAAAAGGATACGAACAACGACGGAAAAGTGAGCGTCAACGAGTTCAGCGATGCGATCGGCCCCTACCTGACCGAGGAAGATCTGAAGGGCGTGATCAAAAAGATCAACCTCGATGGCAATTCGCAGATTTCCTTCGTCGAGTACCTCAGGGACTATTACCTGGACTGGATCTCCGGTCGGTGAACCAGATGCATCGCCAGCCTCAGCCGCGCAGCGGGCATTGATTGCCGCTGCGCGGCTTCACTTCACCGCCCCCAGGTTCGCCTCGCTCAGGTCCAGTTCCCCCAGCACCCTGCGCACCACATCGTCACCGACCTCATGATGCCGATGCAGACGATACAGCTCCAGGCGCTGCGCCCGCAGCGCGCGCAGGCGCAGACGCCGCTCCAACTGGTCCATCTGCGCCGCCAGGGCACGGGCTTCGGCGCTGTCGTTGTAGGCGTCGAGCTGCTGACGGTATTCAGCCATCAACCGTGCCTTGAGCTCGGCAGCGAGGGCGGCCTGGGCTGCGTCCTGGGCGGCACCGGGCTCGGCGGTCTCCTCAGCCTCCAGGGCGTGGATCGCCGCCTCGGCGGTGCGCCGCCAGGCTTCGTCGGCCTCCTGCTGCAGCGCGTCGTCGGGACTCTTCTGGATCCCGCGCAACAACAACGGCAAAGATACGCAGGCCGCCACCAGCGACAGCAGGATCACCCCGGCCGCGATGAAAATCAGCAGGTCGCGCTCGGGGAAGCCGGTGCCCGCGCTGATCAGCAGCGGCACCGACATCACGCCCGCCAGGGTCACGGCTCCACGTACCCCGCCAAGAGTCAACAGCCAGCAGGAGCGCGCATCGGGCAACAGCACCAGTTCCGACTTGCCGCGCCAGCGCCGTACCTGACCGATCAGGCGCCATATGCTCTGCACCCAGACGAAGCGCAACAGCACCAGCACGCCAAAGATCGCCACCACGTCCAGGCAGCGCCAAGCCAGGGTCGGCCACAGCGAGGCTTCGTGACTGGTCACTGCCTTGATGATGTCCGGCAGTTGCAAACCCAACAGGAGGAAAATCAGGCCATTGAAAGCGAATTCCAGCAACGACCATACACTGCGGTTGAGCAGGCGCGTGCTGGTCTGGCGCGGCAGCAGGTCGAGCCAGCTCTGCATCATCCCCGCCGCCACCGCCGAGAGAATGCCGGAAGCACCGAGGCGTTCGGCCAGCACATAGGCGGCGAATGGCAACAGCAGCATGAACACCACGTGGGTGGCGGGATCGTCCCAACCGCGGGCGATCATCCAGGCGCGCAGGCGTCCCACCAGCCAGCTCAGGGCCACGCCGATGGCCAGGCCACCCAGCGCCACCAGGACAAAGGTCAAGCTGGCCTCGGCCAGGGAGAACACCCCGGTAATGGCTGCAGCCAGAGCGAATTTGAAGGTCACCAGGCCGGACGCGTCATTCATCAACGCCTCGCCCTGGAGCATGTGCATCAACGGCGTCGGCAGGCGGTCCTGGGTGATCGCCGAGACCGCCACGGCGTCGGTGGGAGACAGCACGGCCGCCAGAGCGAAGGCCACCGGCAACGGGATGGTCGGGATGATCCAGTGGATGAAGTAGCCGGCGCCGACCACGGTGAACAGCACCAGTCCCACGGCGAGTGTCAGGATCGGACCGCGCAAGCGCCAGAACTCGCGCTTGGGCATGCGCCAGCCATCGGAGAACAGCAGGGGCGGCAGAAACAGGAAGAGAAACAGTTCCGGATCGAGCGCCACATGCAGACCGAGGGTCGGCCAGGCCAGCAAGGCCCCCGCAGCGATCTGTACCAGCGGCAACGGCAGCGGGATCATCCGCCCCACCAGCTTGGAGACACTGACCAGCATCAGCAGGATGAGGACGGTATAGGCTGATTGCATGCGTGCGTGTTTCCTGTTCGATTCGAAAGCGCTGCCAGCGCGCTGGACATGGGCGCGGCATTGGACACATATAGTAACGAGCGGTACCCCCGGTGGGCCGCTGCACAAAAGTCGCAGGTGGCCGGGGAATATGTAACACCATGCTACACATCAAGAATACATAATGAGTCAGATGCCAAATTGGGGCTGCTTTGCAGCCCCAGAAACAAGGAAGGCCACGCCATGCCCAACGCCCTGAACAACGATAGCCCCGATCGCGCCTTGCTCGTGATCGATATCCAGAACGACTTCACTCGCGGCGGCGCCCTGGAAGTGCCCCACGGCGACGAGATCGTGCCGTTGGTGAATCGCCTCGCCACGGATTTCCGTAACGTGGTCCAGGCCCAGGACTGGCACCCCGCCGGGCATATTTCTTTCGCCTCCAGCCACCCTGGGAAACAACCCTTCGAGGTCATCGAGTTGCCCTACGGCCCGCAGGTGCTCTGGCCGGACCACTGCATCCAGGGCAGCCACGGCGCGCAGTTCCACCCCGGCCTGGACATTCCCCACACCCAACTGATCGTGCGCAAAGGCGGCAATCCGGCGGTCGACAGCTACTCAGCCTTCTACGAAGCCGACCAGCAGACCACCACCGGCCTGGCCGGCTACCTGCGGGAAAAAGGCGTGAACACCGTCTATCTCGTGGGCCTGGCCCTGGATTTCTGCGTGGCCTGGAGCGCCCTCCACGCCCGCCGCGAAGGCTTCGTCACCTACGTGGTACTGGATGCCTGCCGGGCCATCGACAGCGACGACTCGCTGGAGCAGGCTCTGTCCGCCATGCAGGATGCCGGCGTGATCTTCATCCAGTCCCGGCAGTTGCTCGGCGACGCCTGAGAACGCATCGGTCAGAAGGCGGCGCCACAGCCGTGGCGCCTTGCCGATTGATGCCGCATAATCCCGCCCACCCCAATTTTCGAGGAGTTGCGGGGACGCCCGGGGAATGTCCGGCGCCCCTTGAAGTTCAATGGCTTACATTCTCTACGGCATCAAAGCTTGCGACACGATGAAAAAAGCGCGTACCTGGCTTGAGGAAAAAGCCATCGGCTACGACTTCCACGACTACAAAACCCAAGGCATCGACCGCGACAGCCTGAACCGCTGGTGCGACGAGCACGGTTGGGAAAAGATCCTCAACCGCGCCGGCACCACCTTCCGCAAGCTCGATGACGCGCAGAAGGCCGACCTCGACCAGGCACGGGCCGTGGAGCTGATGCTCGCCCAGCCGTCGATGATCAAGCGCCCGGTGCTCGACCTGGGCGGCAAGACCCTGGTGGGTTTCAAACCGGACCTGTACGCGGCCGCCCTGCAGTGAGCCGCCCGCTTTCACCCTATTTCAGTACGAGGTAACCGCATGTCCCAATCCCTGTTCAGCCTGGCCTTCGGTGTCGGCACCCAGAACCGCCAGGGCGCCTGGCTGGAAGTCTTCTACGCACTGCCGCTGCTCAACCCGAGCGCCGATCTGGTCGCTGCCATCACCCCGGTACTGGGTTATGAAGGTGGCAATCAGGCCATCGCGTTCAGCAACGCCCAGGCCGCGCAACTGGCCGACGCCGTGAAGGCCGGCGATCCGGCCCAGGCCGCCCTGCTGACTCGCCTGGCAGAAAGCAGCAAGCCGCTGGTCGCCACCCTGCTGGCCGAAGACGCCACCCTGAGCTCGACCCCGGAAGCCTACCTGAAGCTGCACCTGCTCTCGCACCGTCTGGTCAAGCCGCACGGCCTGAGCCTGGCCGGCATCTTCCCGTTGCTGCCAAACGTCGCCTGGACCAGCCAGGGCGCCATCGACCTGGCCGAACTTGCCGAAGCGCAACTGGAAGCACGCCTGAAAGGCGAGCTGCTGGAAGTGTTCTCGGTGGACAAGTTCCCGAAGATGACCGACTACGTCGTGCCAAGCGGCGTACGAATCGCCGACAGCGCCCGCGTACGCCTGGGTGCCTACATCGGCGAAGGCACCACCATCATGCACGAAGGTTTCGTCAACTTTAACGCCGGTACCGAAGGCCCGGGCATGATCGAAGGCCGCGTTTCCGCGGGCGTTTTCGTCGGCAAGGGTTCGGACCTGGGCGGCGGCTGCTCGACCATGGGCACCCTGTCCGGCGGCGGCAACATCGTCATCAAGGTCGGCGAAGGCTGCCTGATCGGCGCCAACGCCGGTATCGGCATCCCGCTGGGCGACCGCAACACTGTGGAAGCCGGCCTGTACATCACCGCCGGCACCAAGGTGCAACTGCTCGACGAGCAGAACCAGTTGGTGAAAGTGGTCAAGGCCCGCGACCTGGCCGGCCAGGCCGACCTGCTGTTCCGCCGCAACTCGGTATCCGGCGCAGTGGAGTGCAAGACCCACAAGTCGGCGATCGAGCTGAACGAAGCGCTGCACGCCCACAACTAAGTGGTACGATTCGGGTCTGGCCCTTCGCCAGACCCGATTCCCAGGCGCGAAGATCATGTTCCAACCCTCCCCCTGGCGTGCGGACTTTCCCGCCATCGCCGCCCTGCAACGCCAGCACCAGACTTATCTGGACAGCGCGGCAACCACCCAGAAACCCCAGGCATTGCTGGACGCCCTGAGCCATTACTACGGCCATGGCGCGGCCAACGTGCACCGTGCCCAGCACCTGCCCGGCGCCCTCGCCACCCAGGCTTTCGAGGCCAGCCGCGACAAGGTCGCCGCCTGGCTGAATGCCGGTGCCAACGGCAATATCGTCTTCACCCACGGCGCCACCTCGGCTCTGAACCTGCTTGCCTACGGCCTTGAACACCGTTTCGAGGCCGGCGAGGAAATCGCCGTCAGCGCCCTCGAACACCACGCCAACCTGCTGCCCTGGCAGCAACTGGCCCAGCGCCGCGGCCTGAAGCTGGTGATCCTGCCCCTGGCGGAAAACGGCCAGCTCGACCTCGACGCCGCGTTGCAACTGATCGGCCCCCGTACCCGGGTGCTGGCGGTCAGCCAGTTGTCCAACGTGCTCGGCAGCTGGCAGCCGTTGCAACCGCTGATCAACCATGCCCGTGCCCAAGGTGCGCTGACCGTGGTCGACGGCGCCCAGGGCATCGTCCATGGCCGCCATGACGTCAGCCAGCTGGGTTGCGACTTCTACGTCTTCTCCAGCCACAAGCTGTACGGACCGGACGGCCTCGGCGTGCTCTACGGACGTACCCAGGCCCTGGCCATGCTGCGCCACTGGCAGTTCGGCGGCGAGATGGTGCAACTGGCCGGCTACCAGGAGTCCAGCTTCCGCCCGGCACCGCTGGGCTTCGAAGCCGGTACACCGCCGATCGCCAGCGTGATCGGCCTCGGTGCAACCCTGGACTACCTGGCCAGCCTCGACGCTGCCGCCGTAGCCGAGCATGAGTCGGCTCTGCATCGCCACCTGCTGCGCGGCCTCAACGACCGCGAAGGCGTGCGCATCCTTGGTGCTCCCGAGGCGGCCCTGGCCAGCTTCGTGGTGGAAGGCGTGCACAACGCCGACCTTTCGCACCTGCTGACCGAACAGGGCGTCGCCGTGCGCGCCGGGCATCACTGCGCCATGCCACTGATCAACCGCCTCGGCCTGGACGGAGCGATCCGCGTGTCGCTGGCGCTGTACAACGACTCGGACGATCTGCAGCACTTCTTCTCGGCGCTGGACCAGGCCCTGGAGTTGCTGCGATGAGTCTGCCGAAAGAAGCACAAGACGCGCTCGCTACCTTTACCGCCGCCTCGGGCTGGGAACAGCGCGCACGCCTGCTGATGCAATGGGGCGAGCGTCTGGCACCGCTGACGGATGAGGAAAGGTCGGAAGACAACCGCGTCCACGGCTGCGAAAGCAAAGTCTGGCTGGTGGCACAACAGCAGGACGGTCGCTGGCGCTTCGCTGCGGCCAGTGATGCACGGTTGATCCGCGGCTTGCTGGCCTTGCTGCTGGTACGGGTCGACGGCCTGTCCAGCGCCGAGCTGCAGCAACTGGACCTGCCCGGCTGGTTCGATCAGTTGGGCCTGAGCCGCCAGCTTTCCCCTTCGCGCAGCAACGGCCTGAACGCCGTGCTGCAGCGCATGGCTCAGCTCGCTGCGGGCGGCTGAGCAGCCTTGCGCTCGGCCGGGCGTCGCGCTCCGGCCACCAACTTGTCCACCGCCTTGCTAGCGGCGACCATGCCGAAGGTCGCCGTGACCATCATCACCGCGCCGAAACCGCCGGCGCAGTCCAGCTTCACGCCTTCCCCGACGAAACTCTTGCTCAGGCAGATGCCGCCATCCTCGCCCGGATAACGCAGTTGCTCAGTGGAGAACACCACCGGCACGCCATAGCTGCGGCTGGTGTTGCGCGAGAAGTTGTAGTCGCGGCGCAGGGTCGAACGCACCCGCGAGGCCAGCGGGTCGTTGTAGGTGCGGTTGAGGTCGGCGACCTGGATCTGCGTCGGGTCGATCTGCCCACCGGCACCACCCGTGCTGATGATGGTGATCTTGCGCCGCTTGCACCAGGCAATCAGCGCGGCCTTGGCCATCACGCTGTCGATGCAGTCGATCACGCAGTCGAGTTGCTCGGTGATGTATTCGGCCATGGTGTCGCGGGTGACGAAGTCCGCCACTGTGTGCACGGTGCAGGCCGGGTTGATGGCGCGCAGGCGCTCAGCCATGGCCTCGACCTTGGCTCGCCCGACGTTGCCCTCCAGGGCATGGGCCTGGCGGTTGGTGTTGCTCACGCAAACGTCGTCCAGGTCGAACAGCGAAATCTCGCCGACGCCACTGCGCGCCAGCGCTTCCGCCGCCCACGAGCCGACGCCGCCGATGCCGACCACCGCCACATGGGCAGCGCCCAGGCGCTTCAGGCCGTCGACGCCGTACAGCCGGGCAATGCCGGCAAACCGTGGATCCTCAGTACTCATGCCGCACACCCCGCAAAAAACCGGCGCGCATTATAGGCCCCCGCGCGGGCAATGACAGCCCGCCCCCACACCCTTCGGACAGCCCGCACATTGGTCAGGATGATGGCAAAGCTGCTTTAATGTCCG
Source organism: Pseudomonas sp. Con_6 (assembly GCF_059379395.1). Classification (NCBI taxonomy): domain Bacteria; kingdom Pseudomonadati; phylum Pseudomonadota; class Gammaproteobacteria; order Pseudomonadales; family Pseudomonadaceae; genus Pseudomonas; species Pseudomonas sp. Con_6. The sequence goes on from NZ_CM182011.1 coordinate 5,650,921, forward strand.
ACGAAGTGTCCTACGCTGCAAAAAGTCTTGGACGACATATAGCGGGCTTCAGAACTTCATCGACTGAAGAAAATCCAATGGCCGTCAGGTTGGCTTTCCTCCAGGAACAAACCCGACTTCTCGCTGGATCCGCGCGCTCGACGCGGGCCCGTTCCACTCTCCGGAACTCGAACAACTTATGTCATCGCGTAAATTTGGTCTCAACCTGGTGATCGTCATGGCGATCGCCGCGCTTTTCACCGGGTTCTGGGCGCTGATCAACCGCCCGGTTTCTGCCCCCAACTGGCCGGAGCAGATTTCCGGTTTCTCCTATTCACCGTTCCGCCTCGGCGAAAGTCCGCAAAAGGGCCAGTACCCCACCGAAGCGGAAATCCGTGAAGACCTCGAACAGCTGAGCAAGCTGACCGACAGCATCCGTATCTACACGGTCGAGGGCACCCAGGCGGAAATCCCGCGGCTGGCCGAGGAATTCGGCCTGCGGGTGACCCTGGGCGTGTGGATCAGCCCCGACCAGGAGCGCAACGAACGGGAAATCCAGAAGGCCATCGAATTGGCCAACACCTCGCGCAGCGTGGTGCGGGTGATGGTCGGCAACGAAGCGCTGTTCCGCAAGGAAATCACCCCCGAGGACCTGATCAAGTACCTCGATCGGGTCCGCGCCGCCGTCAAGGTGCCGGTGACCACCTCCGAGCAGTGGCACATCTGGAAGGAGCACCCGGAACTGGCCAAGCACGTCGATCTGATCGCCGCGCACATCCTGCCCTACTGGGAATTCATCCCGATGAAGGATGCCGGCCAGTTCGTCCTCGACCGTGCCCGCGACATGAAACACCTGTTCCCACGCAAGCCGCTGCTGCTTTCCGAGGTTGGCTGGCCGAGCAACGGGCGCATGCGCGGCGGTGCCGACGCGACCCAGGCCGACCAGGCCATCTACCTGCGGACCCTGGTCAACAAGCTCAACCGCCAGGGCTACAACTACTTCGTCATCGAAGCCTACGACCAACCGTGGAAAGCCAGTGACGAAGGCTCGGTGGGAGCCTACTGGGGCGTGTTCAACGCTGCCCGCCAGCAGAAATTCAACTTCGAAGGGCCGGTAGTGGCGATCCCGCAGTGGCGCGTGCTGGCGGTGGGCTCCGTGGTCCTCGCCCTGCTCTCGCTGACCATGCTGCTGATCGACGGCTCGGCTCTGCGCCAACGTGGCCGCACCTTCCTGACCTTCATCGCGTTCCTCTGCGGTTCGGTGCTGGTGTGGATCGGCTACGACTACAGCCAGCAGTACAGCACCTGGTTCAGCCTGACCGTGGGCTTCCTCCTGGCCCTTGGCGCGCTGGGGGTGTTCATCGTCCTGCTCACCGAAGCCCATGAACTGGCCGAAGCGGTCTGGATTCACAAGCGTCGCCGCGAATTCCTGCCGGTGCAAGCGGATGAAGCCTACCGGCCAAAGGTCTCGGTGCATGTGCCGTGCTACAACGAGCCGCCGGAGATGGTCAAGCAGACCCTTAACGCGTTGGCGGCCCTGGATTATCCGGACTACGAAGTCCTGATCATCGACAACAACACCAAGGACCCGGCGGTATGGGAGCCGATCAAGGCGCACTGCGAACTGCTCGGCGAACGCTTCAAGTTCTTCCACGTCTCACCGCTGGCCGGCTTCAAGGGCGGCGCGTTGAATTATCTGATCCCGCATACCGCCAAGGATGCCGAGGTCATTGCGGTGATCGACTCGGACTACTGCGTCGACCGCAACTGGCTCAAGCACATGGTGCCGCACTTCGCCGATCCGAAGATCGCCGTGGTGCAGTCGCCACAGGACTATCGCGACCAGAACGAAAGCACCTTCAAGAAGCTCTGCTACTCGGAGTACAAGGGCTTCTTCCATATTGGCATGGTCACCCGCAATGACCGTGACGCGATCATCCAGCACGGCACCATGACCATGACCCGCCGTTCGGTCCTGGAAGAACTGGGCTGGGCCGACTGGTGCATCTGCGAGGATGCCGAGCTGGGCCTGCGGGTGTTCGAGAAAGGTTATTCCGCCGCCTATGCCCACAACAGTTACGGCAAGGGCCTGATGCCGGACACCTTCATCGACTTCAAGAAGCAGCGCTTCCGCTGGGCCTATGGCGCGATCCAGATCATCAAGCGCCATACCGCCAGCCTGCTGCGGGGCAAGGACACTGAGCTGACCCGTGGCCAGCGCTATCACTTCCTCGCCGGCTGGCTGCCGTGGATCGCCGATGGCATGAACATCTTCTTCACCGTCGGCGCGCTGTTGTGGTCGGCGGCGATGATCATCGTGCCGCAGCGGGTCGACCCGCCGCTGCTGATCTTCGCCATCCCGCCGCTGGCGCTGTTCGTGTTCAAGGTGGGCAAGATCGTCTTCCTCTACCGCCGTGCGGTAGGGGTCAACCTGAAGGACGCCTTCGCCGCGGCGCTGGCCGGGCTGGCCTTGTCGCATACCATCGCCAAGGCGGTGCTGTACGGGTTCTTCACCAGCAGCATCCCGTTCTTCCGCACGCCAAAGAACGCCGACAGCCATGGCCTGCTGGTGGCGCTGTCCGAGGCGCGGGAAGAGCTGTTCATCATGCTCCTGCTGTGGGGCGCGGCGGCCGGGATCTATCTGGTCCAGGGACTGCCGAGCAATGACATGCGCTTCTGGGTGGCGATGCTGCTGGTGCAGTCGCTGCCGTATGTGGCAGCGCTGGTGATGGCATTGCTGTCGTCGCTGCCCAAGCCTGCCGAGGCCGTGGAGCAGGCTCCCGCCGCCTGACTCAAGCACCTGTGGAAGCTGGCTTGCCAGCGATAGGGCCAGATCTGACAACATCATCGTCAGTGCCGGCCTCATCGCTGGCAAGCCAGCTCCCACAGGGGCCGTGCAGTCCCGGCCATTATCTTCCCTTCCCAGACAAACAGCAGCGATCCGGCGTCCTGCCTTCGTGCTTTTGCTATAAGATAACGCCCCAAAACGTACCCCCGCCTTGCTCCCGGAGTCCTTCATGACGGCCCCCGCCGAACTCTCGCCTACCCTCGAACTGGCCTGCGACCTGATCCGCCGTCCGTCGGTGACCCCGCTCGACTTCGATTGCCAGAAACAGATGATGCAACGCCTGGGCGATGCCGGCTTCATGCTCGAACCGATGCGCTTCGAGGACGTCGACAACTTCTGGGCCACCCACGGCACCCAGGACGGTCCGGTGCTGTGCTTCGCCGGCCACACCGACGTGGTCCCCACCGGCCCCGTGCAGGCCTGGCAGAACGATCCGTTCGAGGCGCTGATCGATGCCGACGGCATGCTCTGCGGCCGCGGCGCCGCCGACATGAAGGGCAGCCTGGCGTCTATGATCATTGCTACCGAGCGCTTCGTCGCCGATTACCCGAACCACCGCGGCAAGATCGCCTACCTGATCACCAGCGACGAGGAAGGCCCGGCCCACCACGGCACCAAGGCCGTGGTCGAGCGCCTGCGCGAGCGTGGCGAGCGCCTGGACTGGTGCATCGTCGGCGAACCGTCGAGCACCACCCTGGTGGGTGACGTGGTCAAGAACGGCCGCCGCGGCTCCCTCGGCGCCAAGCTGACCGTGCGCGGCAAGCAGGGCCACGTGGCCTACCCGCACCTGGCGAAGAACCCGATCCACCTGGCCGCCCCGGCCCTGGCGGAACTTGCCGCCGAGCACTGGGACGAAGGCAATGCGTTCTTCCCGCCGACCAGTTTCCAGATCTCCAACCTGAACTCCGGCACCGGCGCCACCAACGTGGTCCCGGGTGAGCTGACCGCGCTGTTCAACTTCCGCTTCTCCACCGAGTCCACCGTCGAAGGCCTGCAGCAGCGCGTCGCGGCGATCCTCGACAAGCACCAGCTGGACTGGGACGTGGAGTGGGCGCTGTCCGGCCTGCCGTTCCTCACCGAGCCGGGCGAGCTGCTCGACGCCGTCTCCGCCAGCATCAAGGCGGTGACCGGTCGCGAAACCCGCGCCTCCACCAGCGGCGGCACCTCCGACGGCCGCTTCATCGCCACCCTGGGCACCCAGGTGGTCGAGCTGGGCCCGGTCAACGCCACCATCCACCAGGTCAACGAACGCATCCTGGCCAGCGACCTCGACGTGCTGACCGAGATCTACTACCAGACCCTGACCCGGTTGCTCGCCTGATGCTCACCTGCCCCATCTGCCGGGAACCCCTGCGCGCCCTCGACAACGGTGTCGGCTGCCCCGCCAACCACCGTTTCGACCGCGCCCGCCAAGGCTACCTGAACCTGTTGCCGGTACAGCACAAGAACAGCCGTGACCCCGGCGACAACCAGGCCATGGTCGAAGCCCGTCGTGACTTCCTCAACGCCGGCCACTACGCCCCGGTGGCCGCGCGCCTGGCCGCCCTGGCCGCCGAGCGCGCGCCGGCACGCTGGGTGGACATCGGCTGCGGCGAGGGTTACTACACCGCGCAGCTCGCCGAGGCCCTGCCGGATGCCGACGGCTATGCCCTGGACATCTCCCGCGAGGCGGTCAAGCGCGCCTGCAAGCGCAGCCCGCAACTGACCTGGCTGGTAGCGAGCATGGCCCGCGTGCCGCTGGCCGATGCCAGTTGCCAGTTCATCGCCAGCGTGTTCAGCCCTCTGGACTGGCAGGAGGCCCGCCGCCTGCTCAGCCCCGGCGGCGGCCTGATGCGCGTCGGTCCCACCAGCGGCCACCTGATGGAACTGCGCGAAAAGCTCTACGACGAGGTCCGCGACTACAGCGACGACAAGCACCTGGCCCTGGTCCCGGCGGACATGGCCCACGCCCACAGCGAAATCCTCGAATTCCGCCTGAGCCTGGCAGCGCCCGCCGACCGTGCCAACCTGCTGGCGATGACGCCCCATGGCTGGCGCGCCAGCGCCGAACGCCGCGCTGCAGTGATCGACCAGGCGGCGCCGTTCGAGGTGACGGTGTCGATGCGTTACGACTATTTTGTCCTGCAGGACTGAGCCTTCCCGGAGAATCCCCATGCGCCAACCCGATATCGAGATCTACCTGAAGGACGCCGACGTCGACCACAAGCAGATCGCCGCCTGGCTGGAGGCCGCCCTCGGTCCTTGCAGCGAGTGGAAGCAGAAAGGCCAGACCTTCAAATGTACCGCCGGTGACATTCCTGTTACCTGGCTGCCCAAGGCCGTAGGAAAATGGAACAGTCTTTACCTGGAAAGTGACAAGACCCCGTGGGAAGACGACATCGCCTGTGCCCGCGCCGCCCATGCCGCGCTGAACGTCGAAGTGCGTTGCGCACCGGGTAGCTGGGTCGAGGAAGAAGGGGAAGAAGACGCCGACCGCTGGATCCGCATCAGCGCCGACGGCGAAGAGGAAATCACCTGGCGCACCAGCTGAACCGCTGGCGTTTTCAAGCTGCAAGCTGCAAGACGGGCACGATCAGCTTGCAGCTTGTGGCTTGTAGCTGACCGCTTAAAGTCCCACTACATCCTCGGCCTGAAGGCCTTTCTGGCCTTGGGTCAGGCTGTATTCAACCTGTTGCCCTTCGAGCAGGGTACGGTGACCCTCGCCACGAATCGCACGGTAGTGAACGAAAACGTCCGCCCCGCCTTCACGTTGAATGAAGCCATAGCCCTTGGCGTCATTGAACCATTTCACACTTCCAGTCTCACGAGACGACATCTGTAACACTCCGGATTTTTATTTTGGACTCGCCTTGTCTGCGGGAGATTTCGCTCCTGCGTACGCCGCTTGCTGAAAAACCCTGCAAGGGGCGGACCGAGTATAAGACAGACATAAATTAATTTTCATGACCTGGCCGGTTTTTGCTGAACTTGCGCGGATACGGCACACTTGCCTGCTGTCTGTACTTGCGTCCCATTTTTCAGAGCACACACCGTATGACCCGTTCTCCCCTGCGCCGCCTGATCTTCGGCGCCTTGCGCCGACTGTTGTACCTGTGGGTTCGCTCCGAGACCATCAACCAGTCCTCTTTTACCCTCAACCTGGACCGCAGTCGTCCGGTGTTCTACGCGATCCAGTCGCCGTCGCTGACCGACCTGGCCGTGCTCGACCGCGAATGCACCAAAGCGGGGCTGCCGCGTCCGGTACTGCCCGTGGCCGTGGGCGACCTGATGGAGCCCGCCGCCTTCTTCTACCTGACTCCGGAACCGGATTGGCTCGGCCGCCAGTACAAGCGCGGCGCGCCACCGACTCTGGGCCGCCTGGTCAGCGCGGTGAGCCAGCAGCCGGAGCAGGATGCGCAGATCATTCCGGTCAGTGTGTTCTGGGGCCAGTCACCCGCCAGTGAGTCCAGCCCGTGGAAACTGCTGTTCGCCGACAGCTGGGCAGTGACCGGGCGCCTGCGCCGGTTGCTGACCATCCTCATCCTCGGTCGCAAGACCCGGGTGCAGTTCTCCGCGCCGATCCATCTGCGCGAACTGGTGGAGCACAACAAGGGTCACGAGCGCACCGTGCGCATGGCCCAGCGCCTGCTGCGCGTGCATTTCCGCAACCTCAAGGCTGCGGTGATCGGCCCGGACATTTCCCACCGGCGCAACCTGGTCAAAGGCCTGGTGCACGACCCGCTGGTGCGCCAGGCAATCCTCGACGAGGCCGAGCGCGAGAAGATCCCGCTGGCCAAGGCCGAGGCCACGGCGCTGAAGTACGGCAACGAGATCGCCTCGGACTACACCTACACCGCCATCCGCTTCCTCGAAGTGGTGCTGAGCTGGTTCTGGAACAAGATCTACGACGGTATCAAGGTCAACCATATCGAACAGGTCCAAGGCATCGCCCCGGGCCATGAAGTGATCTACGTGCCGTGCCACCGCAGCCATATCGACTACCTGCTGCTCTCCTACCTGCTGTTTCGCAACGGCCTGACCCCGCCGCACATTGCCGCCGGGATCAACCTCAACATGCCGGTGATCGGCGGCCTGCTGCGTCGTGGCGGGGCCTTCTTCATGCGCCGCACGTTCAAGGGCAACCCGCTCTACACCGCAGTGTTCAACGAGTACCTGCACACCTTGTTCACCAAGGGCTTCCCGGTGGAGTACTTCGTCGAGGGCGGGCGCTCGCGCACCGGGCGCATGCTGCAACCCAAGACCGGCATGCTGGCCATCACCCTGCGCAGCTTCCTGCGTTCGTCGCGCACGCCGATCGTCTTCGTGCCGGTGTACATCGGCTACGAGCGGGTGCTGGAAGGCCGCACCTACCTCGGCGAGCTGCGCGGGGCGAGCAAGAAGAAGGAGTCGATCTTCGACATCTTCAAGGTGCTTGGCGCGCTCAAGCAGCGCTTCGGCCAGGTCTCGGTGAACTTCGGCGAGCCGATCCGCCTCAACCAGTTCCTCGACCAGCAGCAACCCGGCTGGCGCGAACAACAGCTCGCGCCGCAGTTCCGCCCGGCCTGGCTCAACGAAACCACCTCGCGCCTGGGCGAAAAAGTCGCCCGCCACCTCAACGAAGCGGCGGCGATCAACCCGGTCAACCTGGTGGCCCTGGCGCTGCTCTCCACCAGCCGCCTGGCCCTGGACGAACGCGCCCTGGCCCGCGTGCTCGACCTGTACCTGGCCCTGCTGCGCCAGGTGCCCTACTCGCCCCACACCACCCTGCCGGAAGGCGACGGCCTGGCGCTGATCAGCCATGTCCGCGGTATGGACCTGCTGGCCGAACAACGCGATGCCCTCGGTCGCATTCTCTACCTGGACGAGCAGAATGCCGTCCTGATGACCTACTACCGCAACAACGTCCTACACATCTTCGCCCTGCCGGCACTGCTCGCAAGCTTCTTCCAGAGCAGTTCGCGGATGAGCCGCGAGCTGATCCTGCAGTACGCCCGCGCCCTGTACCCGTACCTGCAATCAGAGCTGTTCATTCGTTGGGAACTGGACGAGCTCGATGCAGTGATCGACCAGTGGCTGGCGGCCTTCGTCGAACAGGGCCTGCTGCGCATGGAGAACGGCGTGTACCTGCGCCCGGCGCCGAGCTCGCGGCAATTCGTCCTGCTGACCCTGCTGGCCCGGGCCATCACCCAGACCCTGCAGCGCTTCTACATGGCCACCTCGCTGCTGCTCAACAGCGGCCAGCACAGCCTCAGTGCCGAAGAGCTCGAAGACCTGTGCGTGGTCATGGCCCAGCGCCTGTCGATCCTGCACGGCCTCAATGCCCCGGAGTTCTTCGACAAGAGCCTGTTCCGTCATTTCATCCAGACCCTGGTGGAGCAGGGCGTGCTGCGCCCTGACGAAGCCGGCAAGCTGGGCTTCCATGACAAGCTCGGCGAACTGGCCGAAGGTGCGGCGAAGCGCGTGCTGTCGGCGGAAGTGCGCCTGTCGATCCGTCAAGTGGCGCTGCACCGCGACGAAGCGGCTATCGGCGAATAATCCTACAAAACAGCGAGAAGTCGATTACCGAAAAATCCGCTAAAGTCCTCGATATCGGCCAAAAGCCGGTATCAAGGATCGGAGACCCCATGAAAAAACTCTTTATGCTGTTCTGCGCCTCGCTGCTTGTGGCCTGTTCCAGCCATTCCCCTGCCGACAAGGCCTCGCTGAACGGCGAAGTCTTCTACCTGCAACGCATCGCCCTGCCCCCGACGGCAACCCTGAACGTCGCCCTGCAGGACATTTCCCTGGCCGACGCCCCCGCCGTGACCCTCGCCAGCCAGAACGGCCCGGTCAAGGGCCAGGTGCCGCTGCCGTTCCAGCTGTCCTACGACCGCGCCCAGCTCAAGCCCGGCCACCGCTACGCGGTGAGCGCGCGGATCGAACTGGACGGCAAGCTGCTGTTCATCAACACCGAGCAACACAGCGTGCAACTGGACGGCAGCGACCCGCAGCCGCTGCGCATCAAGGTCGATGCGGTTCGTTGATTTTTCGTTTTCATCATTAAGGATGTCGTCATGATTCGCCGTACCCTCACCGTCACCGGCCTGTGTGCCGGCCTGCTGCTGTCCGCCAGTGCCCTGGCGCTTTCCCTTGGTGACCTGTCGCAGAAAGACGCCTCCGGCGGCCTCAAGGACGCCCTGAGCCAGGGCGCGCAGATTGCCGTCAAGCAACTCGGTACCCCGGGCGGTTTCAGCAACAACCCGGACGTGCGCATCGAGCTGCCGGGCAATCTGGGTAAGGTCGCGAAGAAAATGAAGCAGTTCGGCATGGGCGCCCAGGTCGATGAGCTGGAAACCAGCATGAACAAGGCCGCCGAGGCAGCCGTGCCACAGGCCCAGGCGATCCTGCTGGACGCGGTGAAGAAAATGACCGTGGATGATGCCAAGGGCATTCTCAGCGGCGGCAAGGACTCGGCGACCCAGTACCTGAGCAAGACCAGCCGCGAGCAGATCCGCGAGAAGTTCCTGCCGATCGTGAAAAGCGCCACCGACAAGGTGGGCGTGGCGCAGAAATACAACCAGTTCGCCGGCCAGGCCGCGAGCTTTGGTGTGGTGGATCAAAAGAGCGCCAATATCGAGGGTTACGTGACCGAGCAGGCGCTCAACGGGTTGTTCGAGATGATCGGCAAGCAGGAAGCCAGCATTCGCGAGAACCCGGCGGCTGCGGCGACCAGCCTGGCCAAGAAGGTCTTCGGCGCTCTCTGATCTTTCTTTGAGCTACAAACTTCAAGCTGCAAGTCAGAGCACCACGCTTTTTCTTGCAGCTTGAAGCTTGAAGCCCTCCCCCCGCCTATTCTTCTTTCCTGACCCTGAACCACGCCGCATACAACGCTGGCAGGAACAGCAAGGTCAAGGCCGTCGCCACGATCAACCCGCCCATGATTGCCACCGCCATCGGCCCGAAGAACACACTGCGCGACAACGGGATCATCGCCAGCACCGCCGCCAGCGCGGTCAGCACGATCGGCCGGAAGCGCCGCACCGTCGCCTCGATGATCGCCTGCCAGCGCCCCAGCCCCGCCGCGATGTCCTGCTCGATCTGGTCCACCAGGATCACCGAGTTGCGCATGATCATCCCCGACAGGGCAATGGTCCCGAGCATGGCGACGAAACCAAACGGCTGACGGAACAACATCAGGAACAACACCACCCCGATCAGGCCCAGCGGCGCAGTGAGGAACACCATGGTCATGCGCGAGAAGCTGCGCAGTTGCAGCATCAGCAGGGTCAGCACCACCACGATGAACAGCGGCACGCCGGCGTTCACCGAGTTTTGCCCGCGGGTCGAGTCTTCAACGGTACCGCCGACTTCCAGCAGGTAACCGTCCGGCAGTTCCGCACGCACCGGCTCCAGGGTCGGCAGGATCTGCTTGACCAGGGTCGCTGGCTGGTCCTTGCCGTAGATGTCGGCGCGCACGGTGACGGTGGGCAGGCGGTTACGGTGCCAGATGATGCCTTCCTCGAAGCCGTACTCCAGGGTCGCCACCTGCGACAGGGCGATGCTGCGGCCGTTGTCAGTGGGCACCGAGAGACTGGCCAGGCGGTCCAGTTCGGTGCGTTCCTGCACGGTGCCGCGCAGCAGGATCTCGATCAGTTCGTTGTCCTCACGGTACTGGCTGACGCTACTGCCCGTCAGCGAGCTCTGCAGGAACTTCGACAGCGCGGCGGTACTGACGCCCAAAGCACGAGCACGGTCCTGATCGATGTTCAGGTAGACCACCTTGCTCGGCTCTTCCCAGTCCAGGTGGACGTTGGCCACATGGGGGTTCTCACGGACCTTGGCCGCCACCTTGCGTGCCAGGGCGCGGACTTCCTCGATATGCTCACCGGTCACCCGGAACTGCACCGGATAGCCCACAGGCGGGCCGTTTTCCAAGCGTGTGACCCGGGAGCGCAGGTCGGGGAACTGCTCGTTCAGGGTGTCGATCAGCCAGGTACGCAGGACCTCGCGGTCCTCGATGGTCTTCGCCAGTACGACAAACTGCGCGAAGCTGGCCGCCGGCAGTTGCTGGTCCAGCGGCAGGTAGAAGCGCGGCGAACCGGTGCCAACGTAGGCCACGTAGTTGTCGATGCCTTCCTTCTGCTTGAGCATCTCTTCCAGGCGCTTGACCTGTACCGCGGTGTTGCTCAGCGAGGCGCCTTCGGCCAGCTTGAGGTCGACCATCAGTTCCAGCCGCCCCGAAGCCGGGAAGAACTGCTGCTCGACGAAGCGGAAACTCATGACGCTGGCGACGAACAAGGCCACGGTGGCCACGATCACCGTCTTGCGCCGACGTACGCACCAGCCCACCAGGCGCCGCACGCGCTGGTAGAACGGCGTGCCGTAGGGGTCAGTCTCACCGTCGTCGGTGGTGCCATGCTTCTTCGCATGCAGCTTGGCCAGGTCTGGCAGCAGGCGCTCGCCGAGGTACGGCACGAACACCACCGCCGCGACCCAGGACGCCAGCAAGGCGATGGTCACCACCTGGAAGATCGAGCGGGTGTATTCGCCGGTGCCGGACTGCGCGGTGGCAATAGGCAGGAAGCCTGCCGCAGTGATCAGAGTGCCGGTGAGCATGGGGAATGCCGTGCTGGTCCAGGCATAACTGGCCGCTTTGAGGCGGTCGAAGCCCTGCTCCATCTTGATCGCCATCATCTCCACGGCAATGATCGCGTCGTCCACCAGCAAGCCCAGGGCCAGTACCAGCGCGCCGAGGGAAATCTTGTGCAGGCCGATGCCCAGGTAGTACATGGTGGCGAAGGTCATCGCCAGCACCAGCGGAATGGCCAGCGCCACCACCAGGCCGGTGCGCATGCCGAGGGAGAAGAAGCTCACCAGCAGGACGATGGCCAAGGCTTCCACCAGCACGCGGACGAACTCGCCGACGCCGGTCTTCACCGCTGCTGGCTGATCGGAGACCTTGCGCAGTTCCATGCCCGCCGGCAGGTTGTTGGCGATACGGGCGAACTCGGCTTCCAGAGCCTTGCCCAGAACCAGGATGTCACCGCCCGCCTTCATCGATACCGCGAGTCCGATGGCGTCCTCGCCCATGAAGCGCATGCGCGGTGCGGGTGGATCGTTGAACCCGCGATGGACATCGGCCACGTCGCCGATGCGGAACGTGCGCTCGCCGACCCGGATAGGGAACTGCTCGATCTGCTCGACGCTGTCGAAACGCCCGGTGACCCGCAGTTGCAGGCGCTCGGTCGGGGTCTCGAAGAAGCCCGCGGTGCTCACCGCGTTCTGTTCTTCCAGGGCCTTTTGCACCGCCTCCAGCGGCAGCCCGAGGGTGGACAGCTTGGTGTTGGACAGCTCGATCCAGATCTTCTCGTCCTGCAGGCCCAGCAACTCGACCTTGCCCACGTCCTTGACCCGCTGCAGCTGGATCTGCACGCGGTCGGCGTAGTCCTTGAGCGTGGCGTAGTCGAAGCCTTTGCCGGTCAGGGCGTAGATATTGCCGAAGGTGGTGCCGAACTCGTCGTTGAAGAACGGTCCCTGGATACCCGGTGGCAGGGTGTGACGGATGTCCGCGGTTTTCTTGCGGATCTGGTACCACAGCTCGGGGATGTCCGCCGAATGCATGGAGTCGCGGGCCATGAAAGTGACCTGAGACTCACCGGGCCGCGAGAACGAGACGATCTTCTCGTACTCGCCGGTCTCCATCAGCTTCTTCTCGATGCGCTCGGTAACCTGGCGCGAGACTTCCTCGGCGCTGGCGCCGGGCCACAGGGTGCGGATGACCATGGCCTTGAAGGTGAAGGGCGGGTCCTCACTCTGTCCGAGCTTGGTATAGGACAAGGCCCCGACGATGGCCAGCAGGAGCATCAGGAACAGTACGATCGACCGGTTGCGCAAGGCCCAGGCGGAAAGGTTGAAACCCATCGGGACTTACTCCTTGGCCGCCAGATTCACCGTGCGATTGGACTGGTCCACCGGCCGCACCTGTTGTCCTTCGTGCAGCACGTGGCCACCGGCGGCGACCACCCAGTCCGAGGCACTGAGGCCTTCGAGCACCGGCACGCTGTCCTGGCCATAGGCACCGACCCGCACCGGGACGCGCTGCAGCGTGTTGTTGCCGTCGACGCGCCAGACATAGGTCTTGCCGTTCTCCGCACTGAGTGCCGAGAGCGGCACCGCCAGGGGAATCTGCTCGGCGTGCTGGATGAACACCCGCGCGCTCTGACCCAGTTCGGCCGGGACCTTGCCGGTGTTGAAGGCGATACGCGCGGCGAAGGTACGCGAGCGCGGGTCGGCGGCGGGCGACAGCTCGCGGATGCGTCCGTCGAAGCGCTGGCCCGGTTGCGACCAGAGTTCCACGGCGACCGGCTGGCCCACGGTGAAGCGGCCGAAATTCTGCTCTGGCAGGCTGATCAGTACCTCACGCTCGCCGTCGGCGGCGAGGGTGAACACGGTCTGTCCGGCGGCCACTACCTGGCCGACTTCCACCTGGCGCTTGGACACCACGCCGTCCTGAGAGGCACGCAGTACCGAATAACCCGCCTGGTTGCCGGCCACATCGAACTCGGCGCGCATCTGCTTGAGCCGCGCCTGGCCGGCGCGGTAGAGATTTTCCGCGTTGTCGTACTGGGAGTGGCTGACCATCTGCCGGTCCAGCAGCTTCTTGTAGCGATCACGCTCGGCCTGCACCAGGCTCAGGTTGGCCTCGGCAGCGGCGACCTGGGCGCGGGTGGCCTCCAGTTGCAGGCGCACGTCTTGCGGGTCCAGTTCGGCCAGCGGCTGGTCAGCCTTGACCCGCTGCCCCTCTTCCACCAGGCGCTTGCTCACCTTGCCGCCGATGCGAAACGCCAGCTCCGGCTCGAAGCGCGCACGCACCTCGCCGGGGTAGCTGTCCACTGCCGCCGAGGCCGGCTGCGGCTGCACCACCATGGCGGGGCGGATGACGGTGGGCGGGACGCTTTCCTGTCCGCAAGCGGACAACAGCGCGGCCAGGACGGCGGGCAGAGCGATGGGCAAGGCATGGCGCAACATGGGAAATGACCTTTCGCGAGGGTGCTTCGAATTTTTAGACTGGCGGGTATATTAAATCAGTGTGTTGCGTTGCGAAAGGTGGCGATTGGCACTTCGCCACAGCCTCTCGAAGAGAGATCAGGCGATTCATAGATGTATTGTTTTACGCATTACATTGCATATACTGCACCCCATGCGTCACCCGCCCGTGGTGACAGCCCGAGCAAACAAATTGAGGCAAAAGCCATGAGTGCACTTCTTGACCGTGCCGAGCAGGCGGTGTCTGCTACCGCGATGGTTCGCGGCTTCAGTGCGAAATTGAAGGAAGTTACCAGTGGGAAGGTCTCCCATCTGGTGATTTTCAAGGACAACGAGCCAGCGGCCGTATTGATGGGCGTCGCAGCATTCCAGGCACTCCAGGATGAACTCGACGACCTGCGCGCCGAGCGCAAGGCCATCGACCGGCTTTCCACACTGGACGAAGAGAAAACGGTGAGCCTCGAGGACATGGAGGCTCGCTTCAAGTAGGCGCGATGACGAAGTCTACAAGGCTGCCACGTGGCGCATCTGACTGACACCCGGCTCCGGCAGGGTGTTTAGTTTGAAGAACTACCCCTGCAACGACTCGAACACCCGCTGCCGGAACCAGCTCCGCAAGCGGTCCCCGTGGGTCCGCGCATGCCAGATCTGCATCACTTCCACCTGCGGCAGCTCCAGTGGCAACGGGTGCAGACTCAGGTCAGGATCCCGTGCCACCGCTTCCTCGGCCAACGAGCGCAGGCAGGTCAGCAGCAGATCGGTACCCCGCACCAGCCGGGTGGGTGCGATGAAGCTGGAAAGCCCCGCCACCACCCGACGCTCCAGCCCCCTCGCCTTCAATGCCCGGTCCACCAGGCCATCGAGATCACCGGTCAGCGTGGTGATCAGGTGTTCGCAGTCGATGAACGCCTGCAGATCCAGCCCCTTGGCCAGGCGAGGATTGCCCCCGGAGGCAAGCACGACGAAATCCTCGCCGAGCAACCGCTGCTGGTGAAACGTCTCCGGCAGGTCGGTGTAGAAACCGGCGATGGCCAGGTCGCAGGTGCCCTTTTCCAGCTCTTCCCGGGGCAGCGCGCCGCGAGTGTTGTGGGTGATCAGCACCAGGTTCGGCGCCTCCCTGCGCAGCACCGGCAACAGTCGCGGCAGCAGGATCTGCTCCATGTAGTCGGTGCTGTAGAGGTGCAGGCGCTCGGCACGGGCGAGGAAGTCCTGGCCGTCGCACAAGTCGTAGAAGGCTTCCAGGTCTCCCACCAGTTGCTGCACCCGCGGCGCCAGTTCATGGGCCCGGGGCGTCGGCGTCAGCCCGCGGGGTGCGCGGACGAACAGCGGATCGCCAAACTGATGGCGCAGCTTGTTCAGCTTGTGGCTCAGCGCGGGCTGGCTGAGGGACATGCGCTCGGCGGCGACCGAGGCATTGCGCTCCTGGTACAGCACATGGAAGACCAGCAGCAGGTTGAGATCTTTCCTGGCGATATTCATTTTTTGGAAGACTGTGATAAAGGCTTTCGAATTCCCGAATCATAGTGACTGTCGGAAGATGACGTCCATCGACCCTCGGGAGCCCTCTCATGAGCATCAGCATCTTCGCCAGCATCTACCCCCAAGCCGAACACCGTGACCAGGTGGAGCAAGCCCTGCGGACGATGGTCCGGCAGTCCCGCGCCGAACCGGGCAACCTGCGCTACGACCTGTTTATCCGCCAAGGCGAGGCCCTGGCATTCGACCTGTTCGAACTCTATGTCGATGACGCCGCCGTGGACGCCCATCGCCAGAGTGCCCACTACCAGCACTACCGGAGCACCACCGCCGCCTGGCTGGCCGCGCCCACCGAGGTTCGCCTCGCCCGTGCGCTGGACATTGCCCCGCTCAACTGATTTCAGGACCTTTCTCATGACCAAGACCACCCGACTGGCGATGGCAGTCGCCGGCGCCCTGCTTTCCGCGTCCGCCACCGCCGCGCCCAAGGGCGAAGTGCTGGTACTGCTGTCCAGCGAAAACCGCCTGCCGCTGAACGATGGCAAGCAATACGCCACCGGTTACTACCTCAACGAATTCGGCGTACCCGCCGACCATCTGCTCAAGGCCGGCTACAAGCTGGTGCTGGTGACGCCGAAGGGCAATGCGCCGAGCGTCGACGAGCGCTCGGTGGACCCGCAGTACTTCGCGGGTGACGCCACGGAGATGAAGCGCATCCAGAAACTGGTGGCGAGCCTGCCGGGCATCGACGACACCCTGTCGCTCAAGGAAGTGCTCGCCGGCGACCTGGATCACTACGCTGGCTTGCTGATCCCCGGCGGTCACGCACCGCTGATCGACCTTGCCAACAACCCGGAGGTCGGCGCCCTGCTGCGACACTTCCACCAGGCCGGCAAGCCGACCGCGGCGATCTGCCACGGCCCGATTTCCCTGCTTTCGGCCCAGGCCGATCCGGCGGCCTACCAGGCAGCGCTGGCGCGGGGCGAAAAGCCGGCCGCCAAGGACTGGATCTACCAGGGCTATCGCATGACCATCTTCGCCGACGCCGAAGAGCAGGTGTTCGAAAGCTCATTGAATGGCGATCGCATCCTGTTCTACCCGGCCAGGGCGATGGAGGGCGCAGGTGGCAACATGAGCTATGCCCAGGCCTGGAGTCCGAACGTGGTGGTGGATAGGGAACTGATTACCGGGCAGAACCCGTTTTCCGACCATGAACTGGGCAAGGCGTTGGTCAGCAAGCTGAGTGAAGCCAAGTCCCACTGACTTGGCGGAAACCTGTGGGAGCGGGCTCAAGCGCTCTCCCAGGCGCCCCTCTTCTCCATCAGGAAGTCGATGAACGCCCGCAGCCGCAGCGGCACGTGCCGGCCATGCGGGTACAGCAGGCTGAACGGCCGCGAGCGCCCGCCGAAGTCCTTCAGCACCTCCACCAGCGTCCCGTCCGCCAGTTCGCGCTCGACGATGAAGCGATAGGTCTGGAACAACCCCGCGCCACTCTTGGCCAGGGTCACGCCGCCAAGCACATCGTCGGAGCAGACATAGCCACCCTCGCCGAGAATCTCCCGCGGCTCGCCGTCCTCATGGAACAGCCAACTGATACGCCGCCCGCTGCTGGGCAGTTCGAACTGGATGCATTCGTGCCGCTCCAGCTCCGCCAGCGACACCGGCTCGCCAACCCGGGCCAGGTATTCGGGCGTTGCGATCACCACCAGCGCGGCGTCTTCCAGCAGCCGCGCGATCAGCGTCGAGTCCGGCTGCGCACGCACGCGGATGGCCGCGTCATAGCCTTCGCCGACGAAATCGATATTGCGATTGCTCAAGTGGATATCGACGCTGACCTTCGGATAGCGCCCACGAAACTCCGCCAGCAGCGGCAGGATGCGGTGATGACCGTAGGTGGTGGGCAGGCTGATGCGCAGGGTGCCCGTCGGCTCCAGTTGCCGCCCCATCACGCCGCGCTCGGCCTCGACCAGTTGAGTCAAGGCCTGCCGGCATTGCTCGTAGTAGCTGCGCCCGCCTTCGGTCAGGCGGATGCTGCGGGTGGTGCGGACGAACAGGCGCACGCCAAGACGCTCTTCCAGGCGGGCCACCGAGCGGCTCACCGCCGCCGGCGTCACCCCCGCGGACAGCGCCGCCGCCGTGAAGCTGCCTTCCTCCGCTGCCAGGCAGAACAGCTCGATGCTGCCCAGCAGCACATCGTCGAATTGTCGTTTCGCCATTGATTACACCATGTATCAACTGAAGTGCTCGAAGGTCTGTTTATCCCTTTCCACCGCAAAAATATAGTGGCTGCCACAGCGCGCTGATCACCCTTTCGAAACCTTTGCGGAGAAACATCATGAGCAAGCAGACCGTCGTGATCACTGGCACTTCCAGCGGTATCGGCCTGGGCCTGGCCCGGGCTTTCCTGGCGCGCGGCTACAACGTCGTGGGCAATGCCCGCAGCGAGGAACGGATGTGGCAGAGCAAGCTGGCGCTGGGCAACCCGGCGAACTACATCGGTGTCGCCGGTGACATCGCCCGGCCGGAGACCGCGGAACAGCTGTTCAAGGCAGCGATCGAAACCTTCGGCGCGGTC
The DNA here is from genome assembly GCF_059379395.1 of Pseudomonas sp. Con_6. Lineage (NCBI taxonomy): Bacteria > Pseudomonadati > Pseudomonadota > Gammaproteobacteria > Pseudomonadales > Pseudomonadaceae > Pseudomonas > Pseudomonas sp. Con_6. The sequence goes on from NZ_CM182011.1 coordinate 5,668,803, forward strand.
GACGTGCTGGTCAACAACGCCGGCTTCTTCCTGCCCAAGCCTTTCACCGACTACACCCCGGTGGAGCTGGAGAGCCTGCTGGAAACCAACCTCAAGGGCGTGGTCTACGCTTCGCAGGTCGCAGCGCGGCACATGATCGAGCGTCAGCAGGGCCATATCGTCAACATCACCGCGGCCGTGGCCTTGCAAGCCAACCTGGCGGTGCCGGCGGCGCTGCCGGTGCTGATCAAGGGCGGTCTCAACCAGATGACCCGTGCCCTGGCCCTGGAGCTGTCGCCGCACAACATCCAGGTCAACGCGGTAGCGCCCGGCATCATCGAGACGCCGATGCACGATCCGGCGATCCACGGCTTCCTCGCCGGCCTGCAACCCAGCGGCCGGATCGGGCGCATCGAAGACATCGTTGACGCAGTGCTGTACCTGGCGGATGCCGACTTCACCACCGGCGCGGTCCTACCGGTGGATGGCGGCATGAGCGCAGGCAAGTGGTAAGCGGACAACCCATCACACAGGAGCGCACGACATGCCTTTCGTAAGCCTTCGCATCACCCGCGACGGAGTGACCCGGGAACAGAAAGCCCAGGTCATCCGGGAATTCACCGAGACCCTGGAACGGGTCCTAGGCAAGCGGCCGGACCTGACCCATATCGTGATCGAGGAGGTGGACACCGATAACTGGGGGTACGCGGGGATGACCACCACGGAATATCGCAGCAAGGAGGGATAGCGGTCGGGGACCATCGCGGGCAATGCCCGCGATGGCGTCCACCCGGTAACGTTGTACTATCTACCGCTTCAAAACCTGTAAAAGTGCCCCATGCCCCAAGATCCCACCGTATCCAGCGGCCCAGGACGGCCCAAGGACCTGGCCAAGCGCCACGCCATTCTCGAAGCCGCCAAGGAGCTGTTTCTCACCAATGGCTATGCCAACACCAGCATGGATGCGGTCGCGACAGCGGCAGGTGTATCGAAACTGACGGTCTACAGTCACTTCAACGACAAGGAAAACCTGTTCACCGAGGCCATCCTCGCCACCTGCCAGGCGCAGTTGCCAGGGCTGATCTTCGAACTGCCCGAAGGCATGCCGCTGGAGCAGGTGCTGATGAATATCGGCCGGGGTTTCCAGGTGCTGATCAACAGCGATCACTCGATCAAGCTGCACCGCCTGATCATCACCCAGGGGCCGCAGGATCCGCAGTTGGGTCAGATCTTCTACGAAGCGGGGCCGCAGCGGATCCTCGGCGAGACGGAAGCGCTGCTGCGCCTGGCCAATGATCGCGGCATGCTGCGGATTGCAAATCCGTCTACGGCGGCAGAGCATTTCTTCTGCCTGCTCAAGGGCGGGGCGAATTTCCGGCTGTTGCTGGGGTGCGGGGAACCGTTGACGACGGAGGCCGCCGAGGTGCATGTGCGGGAGGTGGTGGAGTTGTTCCTGCGGGCGTACCGCGCCTGATTGAACGACGCGGAACCCATTGACTCAGCGGGGCCCCGCTCCCACAGCTTTGGATCAAGGCTTCAGGGCCTTCTTCGGATAGATGTCATACCGGCTGGATTTCCCCTCCAGGCTATGACTCGGCTTCGCCCCCTCGATGATCGGCGCCTTGCGCGGGCGCTTGACCACCACCCGATGCGTCGCCAGGGCCAGCGCGGCCTCCAGCAGCGCCGGCGCATCCAGGTCATCCCCCACCAGCGGGCGGAACACGCGCATTTCCTTCTTCACCAGGGCACTCTTGTCCCGGTGCGGGAACATCGGATCGAGATAGACCACCTGCGGCGGCTCACCCTGCCAGTTGCGCATGGTCTCGATGGAATTGCCGTGCAGCAACCGCATCCGCGCGACGATCGGCCCCACTTCGTCATCCCCGGCCGCCCGCGCCAATCCATCCTCCAGCAACGCCGCCACCAGCGGCTGGCGCTCGATCAACTGCATGTCGCAGCCCAGCGTGGCCAGCACGAACGCATCCTTGCCCAACCCCGCCGTGGCATCCAGCACCCGCGGGCGCACGCCCTGGGCAATGCCCACCGCCTTGGCGATCATCTGCCCGGCACCGCCGCCATACAGACGGCGATGGGCGGCACCGCCTTCGAGGAAGTCGACCCGCACCGGCCCCGGCGCCTGCGGGCCGAGCTGCTGGATCTGCAAGCCATCGGGGCCGACCTGCACGGCAAAGGCAGCCGTCTCGTCGTGCAGCGGCAAGCCCAGCCGCGCCGCCCATTCCTCGGCCCGCGCCTGATAGTCGGCGGTCAGTGCCTCGACCCGGATACCGCCTTCGACCTGCTGCTCCACACTCACCTTCCTGCTGCAAAAAAAGTTAAAGATCGACGCCCATGGCCCGATACACAAAGTACGCGCCATTTTGCCAGAGCTCTTCGACTCCGATGTCAGAGATTCTTCAACTTCCCTCAGGCTACCTGTCACCCGTCGGTGACTACAGCCGCCACAACACCCAGGCCCTGGGCGGCGTCAGCCACCTGTGGCAGGACTTCTTCGCCCGCGCCCTGGCCGCGCAGCAGGAAGAAGGCGTGGTGCGCGAGCCGCTGCCGGTTGAGGAAGTGGATGTCGAGACCGGCGAGCCGATCACCGGCAGCCAGACCCTGGCGCAGATCCAGAGCCAGCGCCTGTGCAATGTCACGGACACCGAAGTCGCACCGCCGGAGCCGCTGTTCCTGCCGATCGCCGAGTTCGAACTGGACCTGCTGGACAAACCCGCTCCACCCTTCAGCGCCGCCGAACTGATCGAGCAGCAGCGCCAGCTGGATATCAGCAACAGCTGGGTTCGCCCGGTAGTCATGAGCCAGGGGCATCCGCATCCCGAGCCGGGCCCGGCGCCAGCGTCCTATCCGCTGCACCTGCCGATCGCCGAACTGGAACGCAAGCTGCTGGATCCGGCAGCGGAGCCGTTCGACGAAGCCACCCTGGCCAAGCAGCAGCATGACCTGGACTTCGATATCCAGTGGGCGCGTCCGGTTGTACTGAATAACGTGCGTATCGCTGCCTAACGACAAACCCTCCAGCGACCCATGTCCAGGTGGAAGTGGTTATGGTGCGCCGCGTTGTAGTCCGGCCCCAATACCGTATTGAAGCTCTCGCAGGCGCCATCGCGCACCTGGCGGAGAAAGCGTGCCTTCGCGCCGTCGCCACTCCAGTCCCTTTGCAGTTCGATCCTCTGGCCATCCTTCAGGCGAAAACCGGCGATATCCAGCGCATTGGCCGTGGCGTGCTGGCTCAGGCGCCCGTCGGCACGGTTGTAGACGTTGCGACAGGCATAGCTGCCTAGATGGTCGACCTGCACCACGGGCTGTCCGAAGACTTGTTGCGCTGCGGGCTGCAGCGCATGCCGTTCGAACAGGGCGAAGGCCACGGCAACCGGGCAGGTGGCGAGAAAGCTGCTGCTAAGGCGCACCGCCGCGCCCTGCACCCGCACCACGTTGGTCAAGGGGCACCTGGCATCGGCGGGAGTATCGGCCTGCGGGCTGTAGCGCAGATCGGAGGTGGCCAGGGCAGCGGCGCACAACTGTGGGTCGTCGCGCAGCCGGCCAAGCTTCCATGAGGTCAGCAGGTTGGGCGGCTGGCGCACATCCAGCGGCGCCCAGGGATTCCACTGGTCCGGCAGGCGCCAGCCCTGCCGCCAGCCGAACAGCGCCACGCCGGCCAGCACCGTCAACAGCACCAGTCCGCCGTAGCGCATGGAGGCTCAGCGCCGGAACAGGGTGTTGAGCTGGTCGAACGACAGCGCCTTGTCCCCATGGTCGAAGCGCCCTTCCCCGCGAATCCGCGTGGCCGCCTCGAAGAAAGCGCCATAGGCGACCCGGGCCAGGGACGACCCCACGCTGATGCGCTTCACTCCCAGCGCCTCCAGGTCAGCAAAGCCCAGGTTCACCCCGGCCAGCCCCATCAACACGTTGACCGGCTTCGGCGCCACCGCCTTGACCACCCGCTGGATATCCTCCGCCGTGCGCAGGCCCGGGGCGTAGAGCACATCGGCGCCAGCCTCGGCGAAGGCCTGCAGGCGGGCGATGGTGTCGTCCAGGTCATTGCGCCCATGCAGCAGGTTTTCCGCGCGGGCACAGAGCATGAAGGGAAAGTCCAGGCTGCGGGCGGCAGCCACGGCGGCCTCGACCCGCTCCACGGCACGATGGAAGTTGTAGATCGGCTCCTCGCTGCGCCCCGTGGCGTCCTCGATGGAGCCACCCACCAGACCGGCCCGCGCCGCCTGCAGGATGGTTTCGTGGCAGCCGGCCGGGTCATCGCTGAAGCCGTTCTCCAGGTCCGCAGCCACCGGCAAGGCCGTGGCATCGACGATGGCGGCGGCATTGGCCAGGGTCTCGTCGCGACTGATGGCACCTTCGGCATCCGGCCGGCCAAGGGAAAACGCCAGGCCGGCGCTGCTGGTGGCCAGGGCCTCGAAGCCGAGGCTGGCGAGCATCTTCGCCGAGCCGGCATCCCAGGGATTGGGAATCACGAAGGTACCGGGGCGCTCATGTAGCGCTTTGAAGGCTTCGGCACGCAGGGTTTGCACATCCATGGTGGAACTCCCAGGGCAGACGGCGGGAAATCACAGCAGGCCGAGTTGTTCGACCTCCGGCCCCCGCTCGGGTTCATGCAGGGTCGGCAGCCCCGGCAGGCGTTCCATCAGGCCACGATGGAAACGCTGGGCCAGGGCTGCGGCCAGGCGGTTGTCGGCGGTATGCAGAAAAACATAGGGGCTGCGCCCTTCCTCGATCCAGGCGGCGACCTTGTCCAGCCACGGCAGGAGGAAAGGTTCATTGGCCTCGAGTTCGGGGTGACCGATGAAGCGCACCTGCGGGTTCTGGCTGAACGCCGTCGGCCGCGGTGGCACCCGGGGCTTCTTGGATTGGGCGTGCAGCACGCTGGCCTCGCGGGAAGTACAACTGAACAGTGCCCGCGGGTCGAGGCAGATGCGTTCTATACCGCGCTCATGCAGCAGGCGGTTGAGCTGGCGCTCCTCCTCGCCCTTGGCAAAGAAGGCGTCGTTGCGCACCTCGACCGCCACCGGCACGCCGATCTCGTCGACAAAGTGCAGCAGTTCGCCCAGGCGCGCCGGGCCGAAGCTCGCCGGCAGTTGCAGCCAGTACGGCGCTACCCGGCCGCCAAGGGGCTTGAGCAGTTGCACGAAGCTGCGGGCGGCTTCCAGCTGCGCGTGGAGGTCACCGCTATGGCTGATGTCACCGGGAAACTTGGCGGTGAAACGGAAGTGCGCCGGCATGATCTGCGCCCAACGCTCGACCGTGGCCGGCGCGGGCCGCGCATAGAAGGTGGTATTGCCTTCGACAGCATTGAAGACCTGGCAGTAGAGGCCAAGGAAGTCGGTGCTTTTCGCGTCGGCGGGATACAGGTAGTCGCGCCAGGCGTTTTCGCTCCAGGAGGGACAACCGAGGAAATAAGGCAGGGATAGTGAGCTCATTGGCTCAAATGTACAGATCCAGCCCCAGTACTTCCATCTCCCAATCGACGAAGCCGGCCGTGGTCAGGTAGCTGGCCAGGGCACCGGCGGTGCGCCGGTCGCGTGCACGGGGGAAGATCATGTCCTGCGGCCGGGCCGGCAGGTTGGGCGTGCTGCGTTGGGCGTTGCTGGCCGGTTGTGCCTCGACCTCGGCGACGATGTCGTCATCCGACTCTTCCACGCGCACCGGCCCCTTGCGCTGGGGACGCTTGAGCGGGTAACTCGATGAGGAAAAGCCGTCGATACGCATGCAGATGTACTCAGGGCCGATGATGGCAATTTAGCGGCACCTGAGTTCCCTTGCAAATGCGCTACTGATAACTGGACCACATATACACAATTTGGTTTACGGCAAACGGCGATAACCGACCGGAGGTCATCAGCCCTTCTTGGGCGTGGCCACCTTGTCGCGCAGGTAAACAGGCTGGGCCTGTTCCGCCGGCACACTTTCACCGCGATCCCAGGCGAATTTCGCCAGGGTCAGCAGGTCCAGCGCATCAGGCAGCATACTGGCATCCTGGGCATCCACCTTGACCGCCAGACGCTCCGCGTAGCCCCAGCCGGTACCGGCGCCAAACCATGGACCGCCCGCACCGGCGGGAAGCGCGACCTGCTCGGGCGGCAATACCGCTTCGGCACCCTGCAAACGCATCTCCCCTTCTACTTCCTCATAGCAGCCCCAATAGACTTCGTCCATTCGCGCATCGATGGCAGCCGCCACACGGTGCACGCCATGCTCACGCAAGGCACGCTGGGCCAGCACCGCCAGGTTGGACACCGGCAGCACCGGACGCTCAAGAGCGAAGGCCAGGCCCTGGACCACGCCGATGGCGATGCGCACGCCGGTGAAGGCGCCCGGTCCGCGACCAAAGGCGATGGCATCGACATCCCTCAGGGCAACACCGGCCTCGGCGAGCAGGACCTGGATCATCGGCAGCAGTTTCTGGGCATGCAGGCGCGGGGCCACCTCGTAGTGGCTCGTGATCTTGCCATCGTGCAGCAAGGCAACGGAGCAGGCTTCAGTGGCGGTATCCAGGGCCAGCAAGGTGGTCATCGGGGGTTCCAGGCGAGAGAAAAAAGAGCGGCATTATAACCGCAGTTTCAAGCTCCAAGCGGCAAGCCATGAGAAGAAGCCAGCCTGCGTAGGCGCTGCTTTTTCTTGCAGCTTGAGACTTATGGCTTGCAGCTGGAAATGACAACGGCCCGCAAGCGGGCCGTTGGCGATACGAGGCGGGGATCAGCTCAGGGCTGCCAGCACCTTGGCGGTGATGGCTTCGACCGAACCGACGCCAGGAATGTGGCTGACCTTCGGTTTGCCGTTGGCGGCTTCCAGCTTCTGGTAGAAGTCCACCAGCGGCTTGGTCTGCTCGTGGTAGACCTTCAGGCGGCCACGTACGGTTTCTTCGTTGTCGTCAGGACGCTGGATCAGGTCCTCACCGGTGACGTCGTCCTTGCCTTCAACCTTCGGCGGGTTGTAGACCACGTGGTAGACGCGACCGGAGTCCAGGTGCACGCGGCGACCGGCGATACGCTGGACGATCTCTTCGTCGTCGACAGCGATCTCGACCACGGCATCCAGCGAGACGCCAGCGGCAACCATGGCTTCAGCTTGAGGAATGGTGCGCGGGAAACCGTCGAACAGGAAACCGTTGGCGCAGTCTGGCTGAGCGATACGGTCCTTGACCAGGTTGATGATCAGGTCGTCGGAGACCAGTTTGCCAGCATCCATCACGGCCTTGGCTTCCAGGCCCAGCGGAGTGCCGGCCTTGACCGCGGCACGCAACATGTCGCCGGTCGAGATCTGCGGAATACCGAACTTCTCGGTGATGAACTTTGCCTGAGTACCTTTACCGGCCCCGGGAGCTCCCAGCAGAATTACGCGCATCTTGTGCTCCTCATTTTTTATAAGCAAATCAATGGATTCGCAGGATTGGCGAATCGCAGGAAATCGGGCGATGACCATAAATCGGTCAAAAGGCTGCCCAAGATACACAGCGCACCGGGACCATACAAGCGGTCGAAAGTCGGAAAAACCTGCGACACGAAGCCACGGTGTATACAGGTTGCGCCCAGCGCAACCGACTATTCAGACAGGCATTTCCTACGAGTTTTGGGGAGCCATCTGACTCCCCAAAACTATCCATCTGACACTCAGCCTGTGTTGCGCAAGCCTGCCGCGATACCCGCCACGGTGACCAGCAGGGCCTGCTCCAACGGGCTGTCCAGAGCGGCTTCGCGCTCCCGCGAGCGGGCCAGCAGTTCGGCCTGGAGCAGGTGCAGCGGGTCCAGGTAGGTGTTGCGCAGGCGAATGAACTCCAGGGTCGCCGGGCTGTGTGCCAGTAGCACCGGCTGGCCGGTCAGGCCCAGCACCACCTGGCACGCCTGCGACAATAGGTCGCGCAGATGTTCACCCAAAGGTCGCAGTTCCGGTTGCACCAGACGTTCGTCGTAGAAGCGGGCGATGTCCGCGTCGGCCTTGGCCAGCACCATCTCCAGCATGTCGATGCGGGTGCGGAAGAACGGCCACTCCTCGCGCATCTGTGCCAGCAGTGGCCCCTGGCCGCGGGCCAGGGCGTTGTTCAGCGCCGCTTCCCAGCCGAGCCAGGCCGGCAGCATCAGGCGGGTCTGGGTCCAGCCGAAGATCCACGGGATCGCCCGCAGGCTCTCGATACCGCCGGCGCGGCGCTTGGCCGGGCGGCTGCCCAGCGGCAGGCGGCCAAGCTCCTGCTCAGGGGTGGACTGGCGGAAATACTCGACGAAGTCCGGGTTCTCCCGCACCACGCCGCGGTAGGTCTTCACCCCGTCGGCGGCCAGTTGGTCCATCAGCTCGCGCCAGGCCGGCTGCGGCGGTGGCGGCGGCAGCAAGGTGGCTTCGAGCACGGCGGCCAGGTAGAGGTTGAGGTTCTGCTCGGCGATATCCGGCAGGCCGAACTTGAAGCGGATCATCTCGCCCTGTTCGGTGGTACGGAAACGCCCGGCCACCGAGCCCGGCGGCTGTGACAGGATCGCCGCATGGGCCGGACCACCGCCACGCCCGACGGTGCCACCGCGACCATGGAACAGCAGCAGCTCGACCTCCTGCTCGCGGCAGATCTGCACCAGGGTTTCCTGGGCCCGGTACTGCGCCCAGGCTGCGGCGGTGGTGCCGGCGTCCTTGGCCGAGTCGGAATAGCCGATCATCACTTCCTGCGGGCCGTGCAGACCGGCGCGATAGCCCGGCAGGCCGAGCAGACGCTGCATCACCGGGCCGGCGTTATCCAGGTCGGCAAGCGTCTCGAACAGCGGCACCACGCGCATCGGCCGCAGCAGGCCGGCTTCCTTGAGCAGCAGTTGTACCGCCAGTACATCGGAGGCGGCGCCAGCCATGGAGATCACGTAAGAACCCAGTGAGGCCGCTGGCGCTGCGGCAATCTCACGACAGGTGGCCAGCACCTCGGCGGTGTCGGCCTGCGGCTTGAAGTGCGCCGGCAGCAACGGCCTGCGGCTTTGCAGCTCACGCTGGAGGAAATCGATGCGGGTGTCTTCGCCCCACTCCCCGTAGCGGCCCAGGCCCAGGTAATCGGTGATTTCGCTGAGGGCGGCGCTGTGCCGGGACGAGTCCTGGCGCACATCGAGGCGGACCAGGAACAGGCCGAAGGTCACGGCGCGGCGCAGGCAGTCCAGCAACGGGCCATCGGCGATCACGCCCATGCCGCATTCATGCAGGGATTCGAAGCACAGGTGCAAGGGTTCGAACAGCTCGCGGTTGTCCTGCAACACCTGCGGGCCGGGCACCTGAGGCGTGGTCAGGGCGGCCTGGGCCCAGGCGCGGGTCTCGCGCAGGCGTTCGCGCAGCGGCTTGAGCACCGCGCGGTAAGGCTCGGCGCAGTCGCCGACCTTGGCCCGCAATGCAGGACTGGCCTGCTGCATCGACAATTCGGCGGCCAGGGAATGCACGTCGCGCAGGAACAGGTCGGCGGCCATCCAGCGCGCCAGCAACAGCACCTCGCGGGTTACAGCGGCGGTGACATTGGGGTTGCCATCACGGTCGCCGCCCATCCACGAGGCGAAGCGGATCGGCGCTGCTTCCAGCGGCAGGCGCAGGCCGGTGGCGGCATGCAGGGCCTGGTCCGCCTTGCGCAGATGGCTGGGGATGGCGTGCCAGAGAGAATGCTCGATCACGGCGAAGCCCCATTTTGCCTCGTCCACCGGGGTCGGTCGTGTACGGCGGATTTCCTCGGTGTGCCAGGCCTCGGCGATCAGCCTTTGCAAGCGTTCACGGACCTGCTCGCGCTCAGCGGGGGTCAGGTCGCGATGGTCCTGGGCGGCCAGTTGCGCAGCGATGGCGTCGTATTTCTGGATCAGGGTGCGCCGCGCCACTTCGGTGGGGTGAGCGGTCAACACCAGTTCGATATTCAGCTTGCCCAACTGGCGGGCCAGCGCGTCGTCACTGTGGCCAGCGGCCTTGAGGCGGGCCAGCAGTTCCGGCAGTACCCGGGCCTCGAACGGTTCGGGCTGCTCGGCATCGCGGCGACGGATCAACTGGTACTGCTCGGCGATGTTGGCCAGGTTAAGAAACTGATTGAAGGCCCGGGCCACTGGCAGCAACTCGTCGTCGGCGAGGTCTGCGAGGGTCGAGCTCAGCTGTTCCTCGCCGCCACTGCGATCGGCCTTGGCGCTGTGGCGAATCGCCTCGATCTTCTGCAGGAAGGCTTCGCCGTGCTGCTCGCGCACGGTATCTCCCAATAGCTCGCCCAACAGATGGACATCTTCCCGCAAGCGCACATCGATATCGGTCATCACCTTCTCCATACCCTGGAAAAACCGCTTTTCTTGCAGAGTGCCCCACTACCGGTGGTGCTTTCAAGGCACGGGCGCGAGCGAACTGGCTACGCTTTAACCAGTCCCAATGGATTTACGGAGGGCATCATGAAAATTCGTGAACTTGTGCAGTCCTGGGAACAGAACGCCAAAGGCCGCCTGAGCCCCACCGGACACACCTTGTACCTGGATGTCGAAGCGACGGCGCGCCTGGCCGCGCTGGCCGAGATGTACCCAAAACGCAGCCCTGAAGAGCTACTCGGCGAACTGCTCGGCGCAGCGCTGGAAGAGCTGGAGGCCAGCTTCCCCTACGTCCAGGGACAGCAGGTGATCGCCACCGACGAGGAAGGCGATCCGTTGTATGAAGATGTCGGCCCGACCCCGCGTTTCCTGGCGCTGTCGCGGCAGCATCTGCATGCGCTGAGCAGCGGCAAGAACGCACCAACTCATTGACGCATTGTCCCTCCTGTGGGAGCGGGTTCACCCGCGATGATGGTGGTGGATTCACTATCGCAATCGCGGGTAACACCCGCTCCCACAGGTTTTTTGCTAGCCTGGAAATCCCCGAATACCCCTCCATCACCGTAAAAGTTCCCGCTCTTCTCCACTGACCGATCAGTCAGAAAAAGTCGTCATCAAGCGGCACTTTTTCTGAACTTTTGCGAAAACGCGCGACTCCGAGCCATTAGCCACTACGGCAAAATCACCTCCCGGGCCCTGATCCGGTGAGGCGTGTCGATGGACTGTTACGGACCTCGTCGTTCATCAGGAGTGATCCAATGGAGTTGACCACCATGAAGACCCGCATCGAGAAATCCCCGTTCCAACTGCGCGGGATCAAACTGGCCGCCCTGGCCCTGGGCAGCAGCCTGGTTCTGGCCGGTTGCGCTGGCAAGCCACCTACCGAGCAGTACGCCGTGACCCAGTCGGCGGTGAACTCGGCCGTCAGCGCCGGTGGCACCGAATATGCCGCCGTGGAAATGAAAGCCGCGCAGGACAAGTTCAAGCAGGCCGAAATAGCCATGCATGACAAGAAGTATGACGAAGCGAAGATCCTCGCCGAACAGGCCGAGTGGGATGCCCGCGTCGCCGAGCGCAAGGCCCAGGCCATGAAAGCCCAGAAGGCCCTGCAAGATGCCCGCCAGGGCGTAGAGGACGTGCGCGAGGAAGGCATGCGCGCTGCCGACCCGATGCAGCCGCAGCCGTAAGCGCCGCCGCCCCGAGCATTCGTAATCGATCAAAGGATGAACATTATGCGTAATCACGTGATGATCCCCGCCCTCCTGGCCATGAGCATCGGCCTGGTGGCCTGTGCCACGCAGCCGAACCCGAACCTGGAGTCGGCCCGCACCAACTTCTCCGCCCTGCAGAGCGACCCGCAGGCGAGCAAGGTCGCGGCCCTTGAGACCAAGGACGCCCAGGACTGGCTGAACAAGGCCGACAAGGCCTACATGGACAAGGAAGACGCGAAGAAGGTCGACCAACTGGCTTACCTGACCAACCAGCGCGTCGAGGTGGCCAAGCAGACCATCGCCCTGCGCACTGCCGAAGCCAACCTGAAAAACGCCGCCGCTCAGCGCGCCCAGGCCCGCCTGGATGCCCGCGACGCGCAGATCAAGAAGCTGCAGGAGAGCCTCAACGCCAAGCAGACCGACCGCGGCACCCTGGTGACCTTCGGTGACGTGCTGTTCGACTACAACAAGGCCGAACTGAAAAGCAACGCCTACCCGAACATCACCAAGCTGGCCCAGTTCCTCCAGGAAAACCCTGACCGCAAGGTAATCGTGGAGGGCTATACCGACAGCACCGGCAGCGCCAGCTACAACCAGACCCTGTCCGAGCGCCGCGCCAACTCGGTGCGCATGGCTCTGGTCCGGGCTGGCGTCGACCCGACCCGCATCGTTGCCCAGGGTTATGGCAAGGAGTATCCGGTAGCTGACAACTCCAGCAACTCGGGCCGTGCGCAGAACCGTCGGGTGGAAGTGACCATTTCCAACGACAACCAGCCGGTGGCGCCGCGTAGCGTGAGCAGATTGCAGTAACGAACGCCCGCCGACGAAAAATCCCGCCGATTGGCGGGATTTTTTTGCCCGAAAGACGAATAAAGACACCTTTAAAAGCACCTTTAAAGATAGCTCATAATGAGCTAAGGTGCGCACCATGCCCCAGTCGCCTCGATCCAGATGTGGAAATGCGGATCCGGACTACCGACTTCTGAGCTCTCCCCCGACAGCAGTACCAATCAGGAAGTGTTGCCATGGCAATGACATTCGCGGTGCTGGCTGATGTAGCCGCATCAGTCACCGACCTTAAAAAAGATCCAATGGGCACCCTGCGCGAAGGTAAAGGCGAAACCGTGGTCATTCTCAACAGAAACGCGCCAGCGTTCTACGCGGTTCCACCGGACCGCTACGAAGCGATGATGGATCTGATCGACGATGTCCAATTGGCGGAGCTGGTACGTCAGCGTCGTGGCGAGCCCACCGTCAGGGTAGATATCGATGAGCTCATCGCCGACGCAGAGGGAAACGACAACTGACTATTTGCTGGAATTCAATGTGCGGGCGGGGAGCCGTATCAGGGCTGACAGGTGCTTGCCTTGGCAGGTGCAGCGCCCTTGAGATCGAGCGCCGCCCGCGCGGCGCTCGATCTCAAGGGCGCTGAAAGGCTAAAGACAAGCCCCTCGGTCACTTGACCTCCTGCGGCGTCTCCTGCCCCATGCAGCGCACCGCCTGCTTCTTGTTGTCCACCAACACCCCGGTCAGGCCTTTCTGCTGCATATCGAACAGCACCAGCACGCCATCGATGCACTGGGCCATCTGCGGCGCGGGGTTGATCGAGAGCTTGTAGTCCTCCCCCGGCACGGTCTTGAGCATGGTGAATTCCGAGAGCAGCAGCGCATCCTCCGGTTTGGCGAAATGCAGGTAGCCGTAGTACCACAGGGCGCAGACCGTGCCGACGATGCTGCAGACTCCGGTGATGATCAGGGGGATGGCGTTGCGTTCTTCACTCATTGCGACTTCTCGTCAGGGTAATTGGGGACTTCGGCCAGGCGGCGCAGGCCGTTGAAATGCTCGGGATCATCGAGGAAACGCAGCATCACCTGGCGCCAGGTCGGATCGCCGAAGGTCTGCACATGCCCGCCGCGTACCAGTTGCAGCACCCGCGGCGGCGGCGCGGCCTGGTACAGGCGGATGCCGTTGTCCATCGGCACCAGGGCATCGTCGATGCTGTGGAAAATCAGTTTCGGCGTTGTTTTCAATTGCGCGATGGAGCGAATCGCGCTGTCACCGTCGGGCACCAGCCACGACAGCGGCACCTGCAATGGCCAGGTCAGCCATGAAGTACTCAGGGCGAAGCGCCCCACGTCGCGGTAACTGGCCGGCACCCCATCGAACACCAGCGCCTTGAAGCGCGCCTGCTGTTCAGGATGCTGTGCCAGGTAATGGATCGCCATCGCCCCGCCCAGGCTCTGACCCAGCAGCACCTGCGGCTTGCCCTGCACCTCCGGGGCCTTGTCCAGCCAGTCGAACGCAGCGCCGATGTCCTGGTAGACCTCCGGCAAGGTCGGCTTGCCCGCAGACAGGCCATACCCCCGGTAATCGATCATCAGCACCTGGTACCCCTGCTCCGGCAGCCAGTAGCTGGCGCCGAGGTGCCAGGCCAGGTTGCCGCCGTTGCCGTGCAGGTGCAGCACGGTGCCATTCACCTCCACGCCTTCCTTGGCCGGCAGCCACCAGCCATGCAGGCGGGTGCCGTCGGCGGCGGTGAGGGTCACGTCGCGCCAGGCGATCTTCGCCTTCTCCGGGGTGAACGGCTGTCCGGGCTCGGGATAGAACAACAGCGAACTGCACCCGGACAGGCCCAGCAGCACCAGGCACAGGACCAGGGCCCCGCACCAGCGCTCAGAGAATGTTCGAGTAGTCGGCTTCAATCCGGTCCAGGCTCAGGTGGTTGAGGAAGTTGGAGAAACACATCCATGCCGACAGGGCGTTGAGGTCGCGGAACTGCTCCGGCAGGTACTTGGGCGGCTCCACCAACCCTTCGTCCACCAGTTGGCGCAGGGTGCGCATGTCTTCCAGGGTGGTCTTGCCGCAGAACAGCAGCGGGATCTGCTCCAGCTTGCCCTTTCTCACGGCCAACTGAATGTAGTTGTAAACCATGATGAAGCCCTTGAGGTAGGACAAGTCTTTGGTAAACGGCATGCCATTCGGTACCGAGCCACGGAACACCCGGCTGGCGTTGGAATAGCTTTCCGCCATCTCGAAGCCCTGGGCGCGGAAGAATTCGTAGACCTGCAGGAAATCGGCACCCTCCTCCACCATATGGATGGCGCGGGTACGGTTGGTCAGCTTGCGCAGGCGGCTCGGGTAGGAGGCGAAGGCGATCACCTCCATAAGGATCGCCAGGCCTTCCTGGGTCACCGTCGACGAGGGCGGGCCCTTGGCGAGGAAGGTACAGATCGGCTGGTTGAGGCCGTTGAGGGTGGTGCCGACGTGGACCAGCCCCTCGTGGACCTCCAGGGCGCGCACGTCACGGCTGTTGAACATGGCGTCGGCGCGGATCTTGATGTAGTCGGCGCCCGCCGCGGCATCGGCGACGATACCGTCGGACTCGAACACGCGAATGGTGCCCTCCGCCTCGCCGAAGGTCTTGTTCAGGCGCTGCTGGAGGATTTCCACGGCCTGCTTGGCATTGAGGTTCTTCGGCTCGTCCTTGAGGTCGCCGCGGCCGTCGATGTTGTTCAGGTAGTCGGAAAGCATCAGGCCGAGGTCGGCCAGGGTCGGATCGCCGGCGTGGAAGGCGTCGGACGCCGCGCCGTAGAGCTCCTGGGAAATCAGGCCGAAGTCCTCGGTACCGCGCGCTTCGAGCATGCGCACCACCATGCGGTATTCCTTGCACATGCGCCGCATGATCTGCCCGACCGGGTTGAACTGGCCCAACTGGCGGGTGATGTCACGCTCGATATTCTGGAATTCCAGCTTCAACGCTGCGGAATCGAAGGATAACGGCCGATTCAGGTAGTAGGCGCGGTCCACCGCCGGCGGTTCCTTGCCCTTGGCCTTGAGAAAGCCCTGACGGATGCTGTCATCCCACTTCACCGCGTCGAGCACGCGAATCGGCGTCTGTGCCTGGACTATGCGGTCGGACAGGGTCCGGATCGTCTGCTGGTACTCGTCCACGCTCACTCCTTTGTTCCTCGTTATTTGCCGGCCCGCTGGAACCGCGCCACTTCGACGAACAGGTCGGAGTTGGCCGGATCATCCAGGTATGCCAGCACACGCTCGGCCGGGCTGTCGATCAACACCCCGTCGCCATTCTCGTCGGGCACTTCGACGGTGCGTCCGCTCAGTTCTTTCTTGTCCAGGGCCTGGCTCACCTGCTCGACGTCGAGGTTGTAGACCACCAGTTCCTTGTTATCGATCACTTCAAAGCCACCGATGAGGAAATTGCCACCGAGTTTCTTCGGCACGCCAGCGGACAGGTACCAGCGGTTGCCATGGCGTGACACGGTGAAGGCGTATTCCTCGCGGGGCTTGCCCTTGGCCGTGGCCACCGCCTTGTAGGCGTTGCCGCCGGAACGGCTGATCTGCAAGGTCAGCGGCTCGCCCCAGGCGTCCTTGCTCGACCAGGTGCCGAGCAGCGTCTTGGGCGCCGCCTGGTTGCTGGGAATCGGCTCGTTGAAGGTCACCAGGCAGCCGTTCAACAGCAGGAAAGACAGGGCCAGGAGCACACGCCAGGCGTTCATCGAAATCTCCTTGAGGGCGCTCGCGACTTATTCCGCCGCCAGCACCAGATGCAGGTAACGGACAAGAATAGCGAGCATCTGCCCTTCAGCCTGCGGTTTTGCGGCATCGAGCAGGCCCTGATACTCCATCTGCTCGATGATTGCCGTCAATACAATGGCGTCTTGTTGCGGCTGCCGCGAACCCACGACCTGCAGCAACTGGCAGGTACCGCGCAAGAGAATCTGCTCGTGAGCCTTCACCAGTTCGGCCAGACGCGGGCACAGCAGGGCTTCCTGGCGGAAGGCCTGTTCGGCCATGAGGAAGTCGCGGCGGTTGTGCAACTGGCGCTGGACGTACTCGGCAGTCATCTTCGCCACCTCGTCGGCCAGCCGCGCGCGGGAGGCCGGGCTGCCGTCGCCCTGGGCGAGCAACTGGCGCAGGACCACCTCGGTGTTCTCCCACAGCTTGGCCAGGTAGGCGGCGCTGCGCTCGACGTACTGGGCGAAGGTGTCGCTGAGCAGGTCCTGGATATCGTTGAAGTAGTAGGTGGTGGCCGACAGCGGCACGCCTGCCTCCGCCGCCACGGCGCGATGACGCACACCACGCACGCCGTCGCGCACGACGATGCGCATGGCCGCGTCGAGGATCTGCTGGCGGCGCTGCTCGCTGCCCTGGCGACTGGCCTTGCGGCCCTGATACTGGACGCTTTCGGCGACGGCGGTGGCAACGCCGGCGGCGCCTTGTTGAGCCATTGCGGGGGTCACTGGGGTTACCTCATCACGATTCGGTAGTTTTCTGCGGGCATGAAAAAGCCGCCAGGGGCGGCTGATTCAGGGTGTCCTGAAGGGCCTCATCGCCGGCAAGCCAGCCCCCACAGGGTCCGGCATACACCGATCCTTGTGGGAGCTGGCTTGCCAGCGATGGGGACCTCAAGCCTGGCGAATTCAGGCCTGCGGACGCATGTGCGGGAACAGGATCACATCGCGGATCGACGGCGAGTTGGTCAGCAGCATCACCAGGCGGTCGATACCGATGCCTTCACCGGCCGTCGGCGGCATGCCGTATTCCAGGGCGCGGACGAAGTCGGCGTCGAAGTGCATGGCTTCGTCGTCACCGGCGTCTTTCTCGGCCACCTGGGCGAGGAAGCGCTCGGCCTGGTCTTCGGCGTCGTTCAGCTCGGAGTAGGCGTTGGCGATCTCACGGCCACCGATGAACAGCTCGAAACGGTCGGTCACGGCCGGGTTCTGGTCGTTGCGACGGGCCAGCGGCGAGACTTCGAACGGGTACTCGGTGATGAAGTGCGGCTGCTCCAGCTTGCTCTCCACCAGTTCTTCGAAAATCATCACCTGCAGCTTGCCCAGGCCTTCGTGGCCCAGCACCTTGGCGCCAGCCTTCTTGGCGATCGCACGAGCCTTGTCGACGTCCAGCAGGTCGGCTTCAGTCAGCTCCGGGTTGTACTTGAGGATCGAGTCGAACACCGACATCCGCGCGAACGGTTCGCCGAAGTGGAAGACCTTGTCGCCGTACGGCACGTCGGTAGTACCCAGCACAAGCTGCGCCAGCTCGCGGAACAGTTCCTCGGTGAGGTCCATGTTGTCGCGGTAGTCGGCGTAGGCCTGGTAGAACTCGAGCATGGTGAATTCAGGGTTGTGCCGGGTCGAGACGCCTTCGTTGCGGAAGTTGCGGTTGATCTCGAAG
Source organism: Pseudomonas sp. Con_6 (assembly GCF_059379395.1). Lineage (NCBI taxonomy): Bacteria > Pseudomonadati > Pseudomonadota > Gammaproteobacteria > Pseudomonadales > Pseudomonadaceae > Pseudomonas > Pseudomonas sp. Con_6. The sequence goes on from NZ_CM182011.1 coordinate 5,686,495, forward strand.
ACCTTCTCGAAGCCACCGACCACCAGGCGCTTGAGGTACAGCTCCGGCGCAATACGCAGGAACATCGGCATGTCCAGGGCGTTGTGGTGGGTTTCGAACGGCTTGGCCGCGGCGCCGCCAGGGATGGTCTGCAGCATCGGCGTCTCGACTTCGAGGAAGTCGCGCTTGGCCAGGAAGCTGCGGATGTGCGAGATGACCAGGGAACGCACGCGGAAGGTCTCGCGGGTTTCCTCGTTGACGATCAGGTCGACATAGCGCTGGCGATAGCGCTGCTCGGTGTCGGTCAGGCCGTGGTGCTTGTCCGGCAGCGGGCGCAGCGACTTGGTCAGCAGACGCACGCTGGTCATCTCGACGTACAGGTCGCCCTTGCCGGAACGGGCCAGGGTGCCTTCGGCGGCGATGATGTCACCGAGGTCCCAGGTCTTCACCGCAGCCAGGGTTTCTTCCGGCAGGGTCTTGCGGTTGACGTAGACCTGGATGCGACCGGTCATGTCCTGGATGACCATGAACGAACCACGGTTGAGCATGATGCGGCCGGCAACCTTGACCGGGATCGCCGCTGCTTCCAGCTCTTCCTTGGTCTTGTCGACATACTGCTTCTGCAGGTCGTTGCAGTAGCTGTCGCGGCGGAAGTCGTTGGGGAAGGCCTGGCCCTTGGCGCGCTCTGCAGCAAGTTTTTCCTTGCGCAGGGCGATCAGGGCGTTTTCTTCCTGTTGCAGGTCTTGCGATTCGGTCTTCAGGTCGCTCATATCGTCATTCTTTCCATCAGGTATTCGTTGCCCGTTCCGGGCAGGGCGCGATGTCCCGGCGCAAGGCCGGGTCCCGCGGCAGTGGTGTACCGCTTACAGCCCCTGCTTGAGGCTCGCTTCCAGGTACTGGTCGAGGTCGCCGTCCAGGACCTTCTGGCAGTCGCTACGCTCGACGCCGGTCCGCAGGTCCTTGATGCGCGAGTCATCCAGCACATAGGAACGGATCTGGTGACCCCAGCCGATGTCCGACTTGCTGTCTTCCAGCGCCTGGGAGGCGGCGTTGCGCTTCTGCATTTCCAGCTCGTACAACTTGGCCCGCAGCATTTTCATGGCGGTGTCCTTGTTGGCGTGCTGGGAGCGTTCGTTCTGGCAGGCCACCACGGTGTTGGTCGGCACGTGGGTGATACGCACCGCCGAGTCGGTGGTGTTGACGTGCTGACCACCGGCACCGGAGGAGCGGTAGGTGTCGATGCGCAGGTCGGACGGGTTGATCTCGATTTCGACCTTGTCGTCGATCTCCGGCGAAACGAACACCGCCGAGAACGAAGTATGACGACGGGCGCCGGAGTCGAACGGGCTCTTGCGCACCAGGCGGTGCACGCCGATCTCGGTGCGCAGCCAGCCGAAGGCGTACTCGCCTTTGATGTGCACGGTGGCGCCCTTGATGCCGGCGACTTCGCCTTCGGACAGTTCGATGATGGTGGCGTCGAACCCGCGCTTGTCAGCCCAGCGCAGGTACATGCGCAACAGGATGTTGGCCCAGTCCTGTGCCTCGGTACCGCCGGAGCCGGCCTGGATGTCCAGGTAGGCGTTGTTCATGTCCATCTCGCCGCTGAACATGCGACGGAATTCGAGCTTGGCCAGGTGATCTTCGAGCTGCTGCAGCTCGGACACCACGTCCTGGACGGCGCCCTCGTCGTTCTCCTCGACGGCCATGTCGAGCAGGTCCTGGCAGTCGGCCAGGCCACCGGAGAGCTTGTCCAGGGTCTCGACGACCTGCGCCAGCATGGCGCGTTCGCGGCCCAGGGCCTGGGCGTATTCCGGCTTGTTCCAGACGTTCGGGTCTTCGAGCTCGCGGTTGACTTCGATCAGGCGGTCATGCTTGTGATCGTAGTCAAAGATACCCCCGAATGGACTCGGAACGCTCGGTGAGGTCCTTGATGGTATTCAGAATCGGGTTGATTTCCATGGGCGGGCAGCTCTCGTGCGTAATTCGGTGAAAAGCCGGAGAGTATAGCGCAGGCGGGGGGAGCAGCTACAAGCCTCAAGCTACAAGCGGCAAGTAAGAGCCACACGGTGTGCCCGCCTTTCTCCTGGAACTTGCATCTTGAAGCTTGCGCCTGCTTTTCAGGCCACGCCGACCCGGTTGCGGCCATTGTTCTTGGCCTGGTACAGCGCGTCATCCGCCGCCGAGATCAACTGCCGGCAATGGCTGCCGATCGCCGGGGTATGGGTCGCCAGACCGATGCTCACCGTCAGCCAGGAGTCCTCGGTCGGCTTGGTATGGGCAATGCGCGCCGCCTCGACGGTCTGGCGCAGCTTTTCCGCCACCAGCCGCGCGCCGCCCGGCGAGGTGTTGGGCAGGACCAGGGAGAATTCCTCGCCGCCATAGCGCGCCGGCAGGTCGCTGGGCCGCGCGCAGCACGAGCGGATCGCCTCGGCCACCTGGCGCAACGCTTCGTCCCCGGCGAGGTGGCCGAAGGTGTCGTTGAACGCCTTGAAGTAGTCGACGTCGACCATCAGCAGCGACAACTGCGACTGCTCACGCATCGCCCGGCGCCATTCCAGCTCCAGGTACTCGTCGAAGTGCCGGCGGTTGGACAGTCCGGTCAGGCCGTCGGAGTTCATCAGCCGCTGCAGCACCAGGTTGGTGTCGAGCAGTTGCTGCTGGCTGACCCGCAGGGCGCGATAGGCTTCGTCGCGCTGCAGCAGGGTCAGGTAGGAACGCGAGTGATAGCGGATCCGCGCCACCAGCTCGATAGTGTCCGGCAGCTTGACCAGGTAGTCGTTGGCCCCGGCGGCGAAGGCCGCACTCTTCACCAGCGGGTCTTCCTTGGTCGACAGGACGATGATCGGAATGTCCTGGGTCGCCGGGTTGGCGCGGTACTCGCGGACCAGGGTCAGGCCGTCGAGGCCCGGCATGATCAGGTCCTGAAGGATCACCGTCGGTTTGATGCGCATGGCCTGGGCCACCGCCTCGTGCGGATCGGCGCAGAAGTGGAAGTCGATATTGTCTTCCTGGGCCAGGCCCCGGCGCACGGCTTCGCCGATCATCGCCTGGTCGTCGACCAGCAGAACCATCGCCGAATTCTCGTCAGCGGTTAAAAAGCCGTCGATCGGTAGATCATTCATCCGTTGTCACCTGGGCACTGCCGGCACGCCGGCGTGACTCAATACATATCGTCATTTCGGGAAAATTTCCATTAGTCGTGGGGCGATCCGCTCCAGCGCACGTACCTCCACGGCTGCGTCGATGGCGACGGCCGCCTTGGGCATGCCGTACACCGCACTGCTCTGCTGGTCCTGGGCGATGGTCAGGAAGCCCTGCTCGCGCATGAGCTTGAGCCCCTGCGCACCATCCCGGCCCATGCCGGTGAGCAGCACGCCCACCGCATCGCCGCGCCAGAACCGCGCCACGCTTTCGAAGAACACGTCGATCGAGGGGCGGTAGATCTCGTTCACCGGCTCCGCCGTATACGCCAGGGTACAGTCCTTGAGCAGGCGGATATGGTGGTTGGTGCCGGCCAGCAGGACCCGGCCGGGTTGTGGCGGCTCGCCCTCGCGAGCCAGGCGCACGTCCTGCCCCGAAGTACTGCTGAGCCATTCGGCCATGCCCGCGGCGAACACCTGGTCGACGTGCTGGACCAGCACGATGGACGCCGGGAACGCCTTGGGCAGGCCCTTGAGCAAGACTTCCAGGGCCGCCGGCCCGCCAGCGGACGAACCGATGGCGACCAGGCCCTGACGCTGCGCAGCCTGGCGCAGCGGCGTGGAAACCGGACGCACGCTGCTGGCGCGCTGCTGCCCGATCAACCAGGAAATATTGAGGATCTTGCGCAGCAACGGTGCCGCCGCCTCCTTAGGGTCGCCGCCGCCGAGCACCGGGGTGTCGACCACGTCCAGGGCGCCGTGGCCCATGGCCTCGAACACCCGGTGCACGTTCTGCCGGCGATCCACGGTGACGATGACGATGGCACAGGGCGATTCAGCCATGATCCGCTTCGTCGCCTCCACACCGTCCATCTGCGGCATGATCAGGTCCATCAGCAGCAGGTCGGGGGTGTTCTCGGCGCAGCGCTGCACCGCTTCGAGGCCGTTGCTGGCGACCCAGATCACCTCGTGCGCCGGCTCGAAGGCCAGCGCACGGCGCAGTGCTTCCACGGCAAGCGGCATGTCATTGACGATGGCGATCTTCACCCCTGCGCTCCTCCGATCAACTCGACCACGGCATCCAGCAAGGCATCGTCATGGAAGCTGGCCTTGGCCAGATAATAGTCGGCGCCCGCGTCCAACCCCCGCCGCCGGTCTTCCTCGCGATCCTTGTACGACACCACCATCACCGGCAGCGATTGCAGACGACTGTCGCGGCGCAGCAGGGTGACCAGTTCGATGCCGTCCATGCGCGGCATGTCGATATCGGTGATCAGCAGGTCGAAATCCTCGCTGCGCAGGGCGTTCCAGCCGTCCATGCCGTCCACCGCCACGGCCACCTCATAGCCGCGATTGCTCAAGAGCTTGCGTTGCAGTTCGCGTACGGTGAGCGAGTCGTCCACCACCAGCACACGCTTGCGCGGTGCCTCGCGGGCCGTGCCGCGGCGTTCGATGCGCTCCAGGCGACCGGTGCTGAGGAGTTTTTCCACCGAGCGCAGCAGGTCCTCGACATCGACGATCAGCACCACCGAGCCGTCGTCCAGCAGCGCGCCGGCGGAAATGTCCTGGATCTTGCCCAGGCGCGCGTCCAGCGGCATCACCACCAGCACCCGCTCGCCCACCAGGCGGTCCACCGCCACGCCATAGAGGGTGTCGCGCTCGCGGATCACCACCACCTTGATGCTCTGCTCACCGTTCTGGCTCACCGGGCGGTTGAGCAACTGGCTGGCCGAGACCAGGCCGATGTGCCGGCCGTCATGCCAGAACTGCTGGCGCCCCTCGATCTGCACGATCGCTTCGGGCGGCAACTCCAGGGTGCGCTCGATATGGGCCAGAGGGAAGGCGTAGGCCTCGCCGCTGACCTCCACCACCAGGCTGCGTACCACCGACAGGGTCAGCGGCACTTCCAGGTGGAAGCGACTGCCCTGGCCGCCGCCCTGGGTCATCTCGATCTGCCCGCGCAACTGGCGGACCATATGCTGCACCGCGTCCAGGCCGACACCGCGCCCGGATACCTCGGTAACCTTGTCGCGCAGGCTGAAACCGGGCAGGAAGAGGAAGGTCAGCAGCTCCGCTTCGCTCATCTGTGCCACCGTTTCGGCGGGCGACAGATTGCGCTCGACGATACTGCGGCGCAGGCGGTCCAGGTCGACCCCACCGCCGTCGTCGCTCAGTTCGAGAATCAGCAATCCGGCCTGGTGCGACGCGCGCAGACGGATGGTGCCTTCAGCAGGCTTGCCCGCCAGCAGGCGCTGCTCGGGCATCTCGATGCCGTGGTCGACGGCGTTGCGCAGCAGGTGGGTCAGCGGTGCTTCGAGCTTTTCCAGGACGTCACGGTCGACCTGGGTTTTCTCACCCTCGATCTCCAGGCGCACCTGCTTGCCCAGCGAGCGACCGAGGTCACGGACCATGCGGCTCTGCCCGGTGAGCACATCGGCGAACGGCCGCATGCGGCAAGCCAGCGCCGTGTCATAAAGCAACTGTGCGCGCTGCCCGGCCTGCCAACCCAACTCGTCGAAATCGACCACCTGCTGCAACAGCATCTGTTGCGCCTCGCCCAGCAGTTGCTGGGTCAGGGCCAAGGCCTGACTGACCTCCTCGCCCTGCTCGCCCGCCTCGATCTGCACCTTGAGCCCGTCGAGGGCGCGCAGGCTTTGCCCCTGCACGCGCTTGAGACGTTGCAGGGTGGCGAGGAACGGCTTGAAGCGCTGCGTCTCCACCAGCGCCTTGCTGGACAGATCAAGCAGGCTGTTGAGGCGCTCGGCGGTGACCCGCAAGACCCGGTCACCGCCTTCGGTACTCTTGCCCTTGCGGGCCTGGCGCGGTTCGGGTTCAGGTTCGGGCTCCGCTTCGAGTTCAGGCTCGGCGACGACCGGCTCAGGCTCAGCCAGCACCGGCGGCAGGCTGGGTGCAGCCACAGGGGCCGGCGCCGCACCGGGTTGCAGCAGATTGGCCATCTGCACCAGGAACCCCTGCACCGCCGCCTCGGTGGAGGCATCCCCCGGCGTGGCGATGCGCATCAGCAGGTCGGTGCCTTGCAGCAATGCATCAATATGTTCGGGACGCAGGCGCAGGCGCCCCTCCTGGGCTTCCACCAGGCAATCTTCCATGACATGGGCAACGCTGACCCCGGCATCGATGCCAACGATCCGCGCCGCACCCTTGAGCGAGTGCGCGGCACGCATGCAGGCTTCCAGCTGGTCGGCCTGGGTCGGATTGCGCTCCAGCGCCAGCAGCCCGGCGCTGAGCACCTGGGTCTGGGCTTCGGCCTCAAGGCTGAACAATTCCAGCAGCGAGGCATCGCGCATTTGCTCTGGGGTCATGAAAGGCTCCGGTCAACGGCGGACAACACCTGGTCTTCATCCAGGATTCGCACGCTTCGCCCGCGCCATTGCAACACCTGGCGGGTAAAGCGGTTTTCATGGCCGGTCTCGCCGTTCAGGCGCTGGTCGAGGGCGTGGATACCATCGACCTCGTCCACCGGCAGCACCACTGCGCCCCTCTTGGCAGCGAGGATCAACATACGCGGCATGACCCGCGCCGACGTGGCCGCGGCCGGCGTCAACTCCAGCCCGAGCAGGTCACCGAGCGACAGGCAAGGCACCAGCGCGCCACGCACGTTGGCCACGCCCTGCAGCACTCGCGAACGCTGATGGGGCAGCGAATGCACCGGCTGCTGCGGCGCTACCTCGGCCAGGCTGCGCGTGGCAAGGGCCAGCCATTCCTCGCCAAGGCGGAACAGCAGCAGCGAAGGCCCCTGCTTAACCTCTTCCTCGACGCTCTCCCGGACATGGACATCCTGGGCCAGGGCATAACGGTCGAGCAGGCGCGTGGCGGCAGCGGCATACACCGCGCAGTTGCGGCAATGCACATGCTCGGCGAGCAGCGGACAGCTCTTGTCGCCGTGCACGCCGATACGGTTCCAGCAATCATCGACATGTTCGACATCGCCGGTCAGTACGTTGATTTCATCGATCATCGATCAGCCTCCCGCTCGCGACGTGCGGCGCGTTCCTGCAGGCGCCGGGCGCCCACGGTGTCGCCCTGGGAGGCCAACAGCGCTGCCAGGTGGGCCAGCGCCTCGGGGTGTTGCGGTTCCAGGTACAGCGCCTTGCGGTACTGGCTGATGGCGTCGGCACTGTCGCCAGCGGTATCGCTGAGCAGGCCCAGCCAGTAGAACACCTGAGACGACGGTTCGAACTGCTTCAGGTAGCGTTGACAGGCCGCACGCGCCTCGCTGCTGTTGCCGCCGTTGGCCAGCACGGCGATCTGCGCCAGCAGCTCGCCAGCCTGTTCGCCGCGGCCCTGGGCCAGGGTACGAGAGGCGGGCGGAGCGATCGGTGCAGTCATCCGCCTCGGCGCCGGGGCGGGTGGCGTGATTGTCGGACGGGGCGCCGGCGTCACCGGGGCCGCAGTCATCGGTACGGCCGGCCGGACTTCCGGCACCTGCCGCACGTAGGCGAACGACTGGGCGATACCCAACGGGCGCATGCCCATCCGTGCCAACAGGCTGCCCTCGGCCGGGCCGATGAACAACACACCATCGGTGTGGGTCAGGTTCTTCAAGACCTCGAACACCCGTTGCTGGGTCGGCAGGTCGAAGTAGATCAGCAGGTTGCGGCAGAACACGAAGTCATAGCTGCCCTCGCGCACCAGCAGCGCCGGGTCGAGGACATTGCCCACGGTGAACTGCACCTGCTTGCGCACCCGCGCGTCGAGATGGTGACCGCCCTCATCCTCGCTGAAATGCCGCTCGCGGAAGGCATGGTCGGTGCCACGGAACGAGTTGCGTCCGTAGAGCGCACGCTCGGCACGGCTGATGGAATTGGGGCTGATGTCCATCGCGTCGACGCGAAAAGCGTGAGGCAGCAAGCCAGCGTCGAGCAAGGCCATGGCAATGGAATAGGGTTCCTCGCCGGTGGAACACGGCAAGCTGAGGATTCGCAGCGGACGCACGCCGCCTAACTCGAACTGACGTTTGCGCGCCAGCTCCACCAGTGCGGTAAAGGACTCCGGATAGCGGAAGAACCAGGTCTCCGGAACGATCACCGCTTCGATCAGCGCCTGCTGTTCGGCGTGCGATTGCTGCAGGCGCAGCCAGTAGTCGTCGAGGTCAGCGGCCTCCACCGCCACGCAACGCTGGCGCAAGGCACGCTCGACCATCGGCTCGCCGACCGAGGCGACATCGAGGCCGATGCGCTCCTGAAGAAAACGGAAAAGTCGTCGCTCGATGGTCATGCCAGCACCTCCAGCGCACTGCCGTCAGCGGGGAACAGCAGGCCGCGGACCTCGTCGTCGAGCAGGTCCTGCACACCGATCCATTGCAACAGCCCCTGGGCATCTTCGCGCACCGGGCCGAGGTACGGCGCCTCGCGGTTGTCGACACCATACGGACGGAATTCCGCAGGATCGCAGCGCAAGGTGTCGCTGGCCTGTTCGAGGATCAGCCCGAGCAGCAGGTCCGGGCGCAGCGGATCGGCGCGGTAATGCACCAGCACCAGACGCGTGCTGGTGCGGCGTAGCGCCGGCGTGCCGAAACCGAGAGCGCTGACATCCACCACGGGCACCAGCGCTCCGCGATGGGCGAGCACCCCGGCGACCCAGGCCGGGGTACGGGCGATCGGTTTGAGCGGCAGATACGGCAGCACTTCAACGACGTCGCGGGTATCCAGGGCAAAGCGTTCGCCACCCACGCGGAACATCAGGAACAAGCGTCCCTGGCGAGCCGCGTCCTGCTGGCGGCGAGGCGTGAATTCGTTCATCGCCACGTCAGACTTTGAACCGCGACACACCGCCGCGCAGACCGACCGCGACCTGGCTCAACTCGTCGATGGCGAAACTGGCCTGGCGCAGCGACTCCACGGTCTGGCTGCTGGCATCGCTGAGCTGGGTCAAGGCGTGATTGATCTGCTCGGCACCGGTGGCCTGGGCCTGCATGCCTTCGTTGACCATCAGCACCCGCGGCGCCAGGGCCTGGACCTGATGGATGATCTGGGTCAGTTGCTCGCCGACCTGTTGCACCTCGAACATGCCGCGGCGCACTTCCTCGGAGAACTTGTCCATGCCCATCACTCCGGCAGACACCGCCGACTGGATCTCGCGGACCATCTGCTCGATGTCGTAGGTAGCGACTGCGGTCTGGTCGGCGAGGCGACGCACCTCAGTGGCGACCACGGCGAAGCCGCGACCGTATTCGCCGGCCTTCTCCGCCTCGATGGCGGCGTTGAGCGAAAGCAGGTTGGTCTGGTCGGCGACCTTGACGATGGTGACCACCACCTGGTTGATGTTGCCGGCCTTCTCGTTGAGGATCGCCAGCTTGTTGTTGACCAGGTCGGCGGCGCCCATCACCTGGTGCATGGTTTCTTCCATACGCGCCAGGCCCTGCTGGCCGGAACCGGCGAGCACCGAGGCCTGGTCGGCGGCTGAGGTCACTTCGGTCATGGTGCGCACCAGGTCACGGGAGGTCGCAGCGATTTCCCGCGAGGTGGCGCCGATCTCCGTAGTGGTGGCGGCCGTTTCAGTGGCAGTGGCCTGTTGCTGCTTGGAGGTGGCAGCGATCTCGGTCACCGAGGTGGTCACCTGCACCGAGGAGCGCTGGGCCTGGGACACCAGCCCGGTAAGTTCGCTGACCATCTCGTTGAAGCCGTTTTCCACGGCGCCGAATTCATCGTTGCGGTCCAGACTCATGCGTACGCTGAGGTCGCCGCCGCGCAAGGTTTCCAGGGCGCGGACGATGCGCTGCATCGGTTCGGTAATGACCCGCATCAGCAGCAGGCCGCAGACGGCGGCGGCAATGATCGCCAGGACCAGGGAAATGCCCATGCTGATTTTTGCGGCGGTGACGGCGGCCACGATGTTGTCGGTGGCCTTGTCGGCGTAGCGGCGATTCCAGTCGATCAGGCTGTTGAGGTGCTTGCGGCCCTCGGCCCAGGCCGGGGTCATGTCCGAGAGCAGCAGGCGCTGGGCCTCCGGATAGTCTTTCTTGCGATAGGCATTGAGCACCGAGGCCATCGTCGCCTGGTAGGTCTGCACCATGCCCTTGAAGGCTTCGAAGTTGGCCTTGTCCTCCTCGTCATCCATCGTCTGGCGGTAGTTGTCCATCTGCTGGTGCAGGCGGTCATCGAAGCTCTTGTACAGGGCCAGGTCGGCATCGGTGAGGTCGCGGTTGTTGCTCAGGCCCACCAGTTGCTGGGTGTGCACATAGCTGTCGACCCAGGCGCTGCGGATCATGGAGCTGTAGTAGACGCCGGGAATGCTGTCGGTGCGGACCGCCTGCTCGCTCTCTTCAATGGCCAGCAGGCGCGAGTACGCGGCGATGACCATCAACGACATGATGGCGATGATCACGGCGAAACTTGCCAGGATCCGTTGGCGCAATGTCCAGTTCTTCACAATCAGCCCTCGAGCGTTCTACGCGGCAAGAAAAATGGGCTGATTATAGCCCACGGCCTACGTATCGATGGGGCTGATCCTACAGGTTTGATTGGGCAAAATGACTACGTTTGTGGCCATTTGCCCATTTTATTGACTCAGGTCGTGTGCACCTGCCGCTCCAGTTCCAGCTTGAGTGCCGGGTCGAGCCGCAACTGGCGGGCCAGCTCGTCGAGATAGGCACGCTCCATGAAGTGCTGCTCGTCCACCAGCAGGACGCTGGCCAGGTACATTTCCGCGGCCATTTCCGGAGTCGCTGCGGCGCGGGCGACGTCGGCCGGGTCCAGCGGCTTGTTCAGCTCGGCGTGCAGCCAGTGCTGGAGGTCGCGGTCGTTGCCGGAGAGCTTGACGAATTCGCCCTCGATCAACTCACGCTCGCGCTCGTCGACATGGCCGTCGGCCTTGGCGGCAGCGACCAGAGCCTTGAGGATCGCCTCGCTGTGCTGCTCGACCTGGGCCGGTGGCAGACGGTCGAGGGTCTGCGGCTCGCCCTTGGGCGCAGCGGCCTGCTGGGCCTGCCAGTTGCCGTAGGCCTTGTAGGCCAGCACGCCGAGGGCCGCCAGGCCGCCGTAGGTCAATGCCTTGCCGCCATACTTGCGGGCTTTCTTGCTGCCCAGCAGCAGGCCCAGGGCACCGGCCGCCGCGGCGCCGCCACCGACGCCGGAGAGCAGGCCGCCAAGGCCGCCGCCATTCTTCGGCGCGCTGCCAGACTGTTTCTGCAGCAGGTCCTGGCCGGACTTGAGCAATTGATCGAGTAATCCGCGGGTGTTCATTGCAGCCCTCCGCAAGTGGCGTTTTCGGAAAGGTACCGATGAATATTCGTCAGCGCCTTATAGGAAGCGGATCGTAGCCGGAGGTTTTGGCGCAGCTGGATGAAAATATATTTCAGCACATGACAGCCCTGGCACCGGAACTAGGCTGAGAGAATGAAGCCTTTCCCGAGGTGCGCCATGTCCATCGAACTCCTGAAAGCCCTGCTGCTGCATTGCCTGGTCATCAACTACCTGGTGCTGCTGGTCTGGTTCCTGGTGTTCCGCGGTGCCCATGGCTGGCTGTATCGCCTGCACGAGCGCTGGTTCCGGATTTCAGAGGAGCGTTTCGATGCGCTGCACTATGGCGGGATGGCGGTGTACAAGATCGGGGTACTGCTGCTGAACCTCAGTCCGTGGCTGGCATTGCAACTTACGGCCTGAACAGTGAGGGAGCGAGCGCCATCACACGCCAGGATCCCCACAAGCCACCTGCCGATACTGCTTCGGCGTGAACCCGGTAAGCGTCTTGAACTGCCGGGTAAACGCGCTGTGGTCGCTGTACCCGCACTGCAACGCCACCTCGGTGATCGGCAGGTCGGTGTGTAGCAAGCGGTGCGCATGCTCCAGCCGCACCTTGTGGATCATCTGCCGCGGCGTCAGGTGGAACACCCGCTTGCAGTAGCGCTCCAGTTGCGCCACCGACACCCCCGCAATCTTCGTCAACTCACCCAGGGTCACCGGCCGGTGGAAATGCGCCCGGATGTACGCGTCTACCTGGGCCAGGCGCTGGAACGCCGGATGAGTGTCGCTGGCCGACTGCAGGTCCACGGAAATCCCCGCCAGGCCAATGATCTGCCCGCGGCGGTCGTACAGCGGCCGCTTGTGGGTCAGGCACCAACCCGGCTCTTTGGTCCCGTACAGATGCAGTTCCAGTTGATCCTCCAGCACCCGCCCCTCCTCCAGCACTCGCCGGTCCTGCTCGGTGTAACCGGGCCCCAGGTGCGAGGGAAAGACTTCGGCGCTGGTCTTGCCGAGCATCTGCCGCAAGTGCTTCTTGCCGCAGCGCTGGACCAACGCCTGGTTGGCCAACAGGTAGCGCGCCTGCAGGTCCTTGATGAACACCGTGGCATTGGGAATCGCATCGAACAGCGGCAGCAGGAATGCCAGCCCGGACAACAGTTCCTCGATGCTCTGCGGACGACATCGCGGGTCACCCTCGCAGAGGATGGCGAATGCGCTTGGGGACATGTGCCTGACTCCCGTTCCTGACCGACTGGTAAAAACTGCCACTACCGTGGCAAACGGCGGCCAGCTTGCCGCAGCCCCAGCGCGCTGTCGAGCTTCGCTGGACGCCTTATTGGGCGTGGCCTGCAAGGCTTCAGAAAATTTCCGAAGAGTCATAGGGAAATTTCCTAACTATGCCGATTTCGTCATCTTCCTTGAAGAAAACCATCAAGCGCCCGGGCGCCGATGAGTCCACTGTATTGCCCATCGGCCGGGTCGTCGGAAATTTCGGCGAGCGACGGGCGAAAGTGCGTTAAGGGTCGTGGGAGGTGTGTCCCGCGATCGCAAGACAATGACTCTTGAAGACGGACCTTAATAAAAATGCGCGGCTGCCCACAGCCGCAAGCACGGTCCCGGGTGATCCCCACGCCGTGCCGCAACGACATCCATTCTGCCTATCCAATAACCCACAAGAAGGCGACGCCCATGTCAGGCAAAGGCAAGTTCAAGAAACAACTTTCACTGATAGACCTCACCTTTATCGGACTGGGAGCCATCTTCGGCTCGGGCTGGCTGTTTGCCGCCAGTCATGTGTCCGCCATCGCCGGTCCCGCCGGGATCTTCTCCTGGCTGCTCGGCGGTTTCGCCGTCCTGCTGCTGGGCATCGTCTACTGCGAACTGGGCGCGGCCTTGCCCCGTGCCGGCGGCGTGGTGCGTTACCCGGTGTACTCCCACGGCCCGCTGCTGGGCTACCTGATGGGCTTCATCACCCTGATCGCCTTTTCCAGCCTGGTCGCCATCGAAGTGGTCGCCGCACGCCAGTACGCTGCAGCCTGGTTCCCGGACCTGACCAAGACCGGTTCCAGTGACCCGACCCTGCTCGGCTGGCTGGTGCAGTTCGGCCTGCTGTGCCTGTTCTTCGCTCTGAACTACAGCAGCGTGAAGACCTTCGCCAAGTCCAACAACCTGGTGAGCATCTTCAAGTTCATCGTTCCGCTGCTGGTGATCGGCGTGCTGTTCACCTTCTTCAAGCCGCAGAACTTCACCTCCCATGGCTTCGCTCCGTTCGGCCTCTCCGGCGTGGAAATGGCGGTCTCCGCCGGCGGCATCATCTTCGCCTACCTGGGGCTGACCCCGATCATCTCGGTGGCCTCGGAAGTGAAGAACCCGCAGCGCACCATCCCCATCGCCCTGATCCTTTCGGTCCTGCTCTCCACCGCGATCTACGCCCTGCTGCAGATCGCCTTCCTCGGCGGCGTGCCCACCGAGATGCTGGCCAACGGCTGGGCCGGCGTGACCAAGGAACTGGCCCTGCCCTATCGCGATATCGCCATCGCTCTCGGCGTCGGCTGGCTGGCCTGGCTGGTGGTGGCCGATGCGGTGATCTCGCCCAGCGGCTGCGGCAACATCTACATGAACGCCACCCCGCGCGTGGTCTACGGCTGGGCTCGCACCGGCACCTTCTTCAGCGTCTTCACCCGCATCGACGAGAAGTCCGGTATCCCGCGCCCGGCGCTGTGGCTGACCTTCGGTCTGTCGGTGTTCTGGACCCTGCCGTTCCCGTCCTGGGAAGCGCTGATCAACGTCGTCTCCGCCGCCCTGATCCTCAGCTACGCCGTGGCCCCGGTGACCGTCGCCGCACTGCGCCGCAACGCCCCTGAACTGGTGCGTCCGTTCCGCGTCCGGCACATGGGCGTGCTCGGCCCGCTGTCGTTCATCATCGCCGCGCTGATCGTCTACTGGTCCGGCTGGAAGACCGTGTCCTGGCTGCTCAGCCTGCAGATCCTGATGTTCGTCATCTACCTGCTGTGCGGTCGCTTCGTACCGACCATGCACTTGAGCCTGGGCCAGCAGGTGCGCTCCTCGGCGTGGCTGATCGGCTTCTACGCCGTGACCATCCTCCTGTCCTGGCTGGGCAGCTTCGGCGGCATGGGTGTCATCACCCATCCGTTCGACACCGTCGTCGTGGCGCTGTCTGCCCTCGGCATCTACTACTGGGGCGCGGCTACCGGCGTACCGGCCCACCTGGTGCGCCTGGATGCGGAAGACGCGGAAAGCGAGATCGAACCAGGCCAGGCCCCCCTCCCCAGCGGCGCACGCGCCCAACTGTCCTGATCCGCGGAGACCGAGCGATGAGCGACCGTATCAACCTCAGCCTGCAGCAGGTCCACGACCTGGCCCTGCGCGCCCTGACCGACAACGGCATGGCCGCGGACCATGCCGCAGCGATCGCCCGGGTGATCACCCAAGGCCAGCGCGACGAGTGCCACTCCCATGGCCTGTACCGGGTGCTGGTGTGCGTACGTTCGCTGCGCTCGGGCAAGGTCGACCCGGCCGCCCGGCCGAGCCTGAGCACGCCTGCACCATCGATCGTCAAGGTCGATGCCCATCATGGCTACTCGGTGCTGGCCTTCGAACAAGGGCTGCCGTTGCTCGTGGAGCGGGCGCGACAACAGGGCGTGGCGGCCCTGGTGATCCGCAACTGCTTCCATTTCTCGGCGCTGTGGCCGGAAGTCGAGGCCATCGCCAGCCACGGCCTGGCCGCCCTGGCGATGACCCCGAGCCACGCCTGGGTGGCGCCGGAAGGTGGCAGCCAGGGTGTGTTCGGCACCAACCCACTGGCCTTCGCCTGGCCGAGAGCGGGACAGGAGCCATTTGTCTTCGACTTCGCCACCAGCGCCATCGCCCGTGGCGACATCGAGCTGCATGCCCGCCAGGGCAAGGCCATTCCGCTGGGCTGGGGCATGGACGCTGACGGCCAGCCGAGCACCGACGCCCGCGCCGTGCTCGACGGCGCCATGCAGACCTTCGGCGGGCACAAGGGCTCAGCCCTGGCGGCGATGATCGAACTGCTGGCGGGGGCGCTGATCGGCGACCTCACCAGCGCCGATTCCCTGGCCTTCGATGGCGGTGCCGGCGCCACGCCGTGCCACGGCGAACTGCTGCTGGCCTTCGACCCGCAGCGTTTCGCCGGCGACGACCTGATCGCCAGCCAGCAACGCGCCGAGCGCCTGTTCGACGCCATCACCGGCCAGGGCGCACGGCTGCCCTCGCAACGCCGCTTCGCCGCGCGCAAGCGTTCCGAGGCCGAGGGCGTGTGGGTCGAGCAAAGCCTGCTGAACGATATCCACGGCCTGTTGGCCTGATCCACAACAACGAATTCACGAAGGGGACAGCTTCATGAAACAGATCCATGTCATCGATTCACACACCGGCGGCGAACCCACGCGCCTGGTGCTCAAGGGCTTCCCCGAAGTGGCCGGCGCGAGCATGGCGGAAAAACGCGATGCCCTGCGCCAGCACCATGACCAATGGCGCCGTGCCTGCCTGCTTGAACCTCGCGGCAACGACGTCCTGGTCGGCGCGCTGTACTGCGAGCCGGTCTCGCCGGACGCCACCTGCGGCGTGATCTTCTTCAACAATGCCGGCTACCTGGGCATGTGCGGCCACGGCACCATCGGCCTGGTCAACTCGCTGCAGCACCTGGGCCTGATCGCCCCCGGCGTGCACAGGATCGATACCCCGGTGGGCCAGGTCAGCGCCACCCTGCACGACGACGGCACGGTCACCGTGGGCAACGTGCCCTCGTACCGCTACCGCCAGCAGGTCGCTGTGGAAGTGCCGGGCTACGGGCGCTTCCTCGGCGATATCGCCTGGGGCGGCAACTGGTTCTTCCTGGTCTCCGAGCATGGCCAGGACCTGCGCCTGGACAACGTCGAACGGCTCACCGACCTGACCTGGAAGATGCTCCGTGCCCTGGAAGAACAAGGCATCACCGGCGAGAACGGCGGGCTGATCGACCATATCGAGCTGTTCGCCGACGACGCCGAGGCCGACAGCCGCAACTTCGTCATGTGCCCGGGCAAAGCCTATGACCGCTCGCCCTGCGGTACCGGGACCAGCGCCAAGCTGGCCTGCCTGGCCGCTGACGGCAAGCTTGCCGCCGGGGACACCTGGGTCCAGGCGAGCATCACCGGCAGCCGTTTCGAAGGCCGCTTCGAATGGGACGGCGAGCGGATTCGCCCGTTCATTACCGGCAAGGCCTACATGACCGCCGACAGCACCTTGCTGATCGATGAAACCGATGCGTTTGCCTGGGGCATCTGAGTCGCCCCCAATCGCTGGCAAGCCAGCGATGAATCCACCACCTGATTGAAACCAGAAGGAACACTGCAATGACCACCAACATCTTCACCGGCACCATCCCCGCCCTGATGACCCCGTGCACCGCGGACCGCAAGCCCGACTTCGACGCGCTGGTGCGCAAGGGCAAGGAACTGATCGAGATCGGCATGAGCGCCGTGGTCTACTGCGGCTCCATGGGCGACTGGCCGCTGCTGACCGAGGCCGAGCGCCAGGAAGGTGTGGCACGCCTGGTCGCCGCCGGCGTGCCGACCATCGTCGGCACCGGCGCGGTCAACAGCCGCGAAGCGGTGTCCCATGCCGCCCACGCCGCCAAGGTCGGCGCCCACGGCCTGATGGTCATCCCCCGCGTGCTGTCTCGCGGTGCCTCGCCGGCGGCCCAGGAAGCCCACTTCGCGGCCATTCTCGAAGCAGCGCCGAACCTGCCGGCGGTGATCTACAACAGCCCGTACTACGGTTTCGCCACCCGCGCCGAGCTGTTCTTCAAGCTGCGCCGCAAGTACGCCAACCTGATCGGTTTCAAGGAGTTCGGCGGCGCCGCCGACATGCGCTACGCCGCCGAGCACATCACCTCGCAGGACGATGACGTGATCCTCATGGCTGGCGTCGACACCCAGGTGGTGCACGGCTTCGTCAACTGCGGCGCGACCGGCGCCATCACCGGCATCGGTAACGCCCTGCCGCGCGAAGTGTTGCTGCTGGTGGACCTGAGCAAAAAGGCCGCGAAAGGCGACGCCGTGGCCCGCAGTCGCGCGCTGGAGTTGTCCGAGGCCCTGCAGGTGCTGTCGTCCTTCGACGAAGGCTGCGACCTGGTGCTGTACTACAAGTACCTGATGGTGCTCAACGGCGACCTGGAATACACCCTGCACTTCAATGAAACCGACGTGCTCAGCGACGCCCAGCGCAACTACGCGCAAACCCAGTACGCCCTGTTCCGCAGCTGGTACGCCAGCTGGTCGGCCCAGCACAACCTGGTCTGATCCCTTGCGGCGCGTTGCGCGCCGCTGGTTTTTTTGCCGGTCGCGCAGCCTTGTCTTAGCGCGCCCGGCGCCCAATTCCATTGAGGAGGCGCCATGCCCCTGACAGGCACCATGCTGATCGGCCAGCAAGCCGTTGCCGGCAGCCGCGAAGCCATCCGGGCGATCGATCCGGCCACCAACCTGACGCTGGAGCCGGCGTATCCGGGCGGCACCTTTGAACAGGTCGAACAGGCCTGCGCCCTGGCCTGGGCGGCCTTCGACAGCTTCCGCGAAACCTCGCTGGACGCCCGCGCCAGCTTTCTCGAATGCATCGCCGGGCAGATAGAAGCCCTCGGTGACGAACTGATCGACCGTGCCGTGCTGGAAAGCGGCCTGCCCCGTGCCCGCATTCAGGGCGAGCGCGGCCGTACCTGCGGCCAGTTGCGCACCTTCGCCCGCACCGTGCGCGCCGGTGAATGGCTGGACGTGCGAGTCGACAACGCTCAACCCGAGCGCCAACCGCTGCCCCGCGCCGACCTGCGCCAGCGCCAGGTGCCCCTGGGCCCGGTGGCGGTATTCGGCGCCAGCAACTTCCCCCTGGCCTTCTCCGTCGCCGGTGGCGATACCGCCTCGGCCCTGGCCGCCGGCTGCCCGGTGGTGGTCAAGGCCCACAGCGCCCACCCCGGCACCAGCGAGTTGGTCGGCCAGGCCGTGGCCCGCGCGGTGAAGCAGTGCAACCTGCCGCAAGGCGTGTTCTCCCTGCTCTACGGCTCTGGACGCGAAGTAGGCATCGCCCTGGTCTGCGACGACCGCATCAAGGCGGTCGGCTTCACCGGCTCGCGCGCCGGCGGCATCGCCCTGTGCCAGGCGGCACAGGCCCGTCGCGAACCGATTCCGGTGTACGCCGAGATGAGCTCGATCAACCCGGTGTTCCTCTTCCCGGCCGCCCTGCAGGCCCGTGGCGAAGCACTGGCCCAGGGTTTCGTGACGTCGCTGAACCAGGGTGCCGGGCAGTTCTGCACCAACCCCGGCCTGGTCATCGCCCGCCAGGGCGCGGACCTCGACCGTTTCATCGCCAACGCGGCCCAGCACATCTGGCAGAGCCCGGCGCAGACCATGCTCACTCCGGGCATCTTCAGTGCTTACCGCAGCGGCATCGAGGCGCTGGGCGCCAATCCCAACGCCGATATCGCCGCTGCTGGCAAACCGGATGACGGTCCGAACCAGTGCCAGACCCACCTGTTCGTCACCCGCGCCCAGGATTTCCTCGACGACCCGAGTCTGCAGGCCGAAGTGTTCGGTTCAGCGTCGCTGGTGGTCGCCTGTGCCGATGACGGGGAAGTCCGCCAGGTGGCCGAGCATCTGGAAGGCCAACTGACCGCCACCCTGCACCTGGACGACGCCGATCTCGACGATGCTCGCGCTCTGCTGCCGGTGCTGGAGCGCAAGGCCGGGCGTCTGCTGGTCAACGGCTGGCCGACCGGTGTCGAGGTCTGCGACGCGATGGTCCACGGCGGCCCGTTCCCGGCCACCTCCGACCCGCGCGGCACCTCCGTGGGCACCGCGGCAATCCAGCGCTTCCTGCGCCCGGTGTGCTACCAGGACTTCCCCGACAGCCTGCTGCCGGTGGCCCTGCAGTACGGCAACCCGCTGCACCTGCGGCGGCTGCTCGATGGCCAGCGGGAAGCGTGAAGCATGAGCACGACTTGCATGGCCAGTGATCTGGACATCGCCGTGGTCGGCGCCGGCATCGTCGGCGTCGCCTGCGCCCTGCAGCTGGCGCGCCACGGCAAGCGGGTGGTGCTGGTGGACCGACAGGCCCCGGGCATGGGGGCCTCGTTCGGCAATGCCGGGCACCTGGCCACCGAGCAGGTATTCCCCATTGCCGACCTGTCGATCCTCAAGCGCCTGCCGGCGATGCTCATGGACCCCATGGGCCCGCTGCGCCTGGACTGGAAGTACCTGCCCAGGGCCTTGCCGTGGTTCGCCCGGCTGTTGCTGAACCTGCGCTCGAAGCCGTTTCGCCGCAGCGTGGCCGGCATTCGTGCCTTGAACGAGGCCAGCCTGGCGGCCTGGCAGCGCCTGTTGGGGTCGGTGGGGCAGAGCGAGTTGTTGCGCGAGGATGGTTCGCTTCTGGTCTTCGAAAAGCCGGAGTCACGCGCCGCCATCGATGCCCTGCAAGCGCGCCTGCGCGAGCAGAACGTGGCGGTGGAACTGTGGCAGGCGAGCGCAGTGAAAGCTGCTGCGCCGCAGCTCAGCGAACACCTGCTGGGTGGTCTGTTCTTCCCCGCCACCGGGCATTTCCTCGATCCGCACCAGGCGGTGGACGCGCTGTACGAAGCGGCTCGCGCCGTGGGTGTGCGCTTTATCCAGCGCGAGGTGCGCGGTGGCCGGGTGACCGCCGATGGCGTGGCCCTGCTGACTGAGCAGGGTGAGTTGAGTGCGAAACAGGTGCTGGTCGCCTGCGGCGCGCATTCGGCGCCGCTCACCGAGGCACTGACCGGGACACGGGTGCCACTGGATACCGAGCGTGGCTATCACCTGATGCTGCCCAACGAGCACGGGCGCTTGCCATTCGCCGTCACCTCGCTGGAACGCAAGTTCATCATGACGCCGATGGCAGGCGGCCTGCGCCTGGCCGGGACGGTGGAGTTCGCCGGGTTACAGCGTCCACCGAACATGGCCAGGGCCTGGCAGTTGCAACGCCTCAGCCAGGGCTTGTTCAAGCGCGAGCTGGATGCCGCCGGGGCTACGCCCTGGATGGGCTTCAGGCCGTCGTTGCCGGATTCGCTGCCGGTGATCGACCGGGTCTGTGACGGCAAGGTGCTGCTGGCGTTCGGGCACCAGCACCTGGGGCTGACCCAGGCGGCGGTGACGGCGGAGATGGTGGCGGGGTTGGAGGGGGCCGAGGTGGCTGGGCTGCCGGGGTATGAGTGTTATCGATTGGGGAGGTTCTGAGCAGGATATCTGCTCTGTTCATACCGACCTCATCGCTGGCAAGCTAGCGATGAGGTCGGCACAGGCCCAAGCAATCCCCTGATCAGTGCGCCGAGTCCAGCAACACCTCCTCCCCCAATGCCCCGTTCACCGGCAACGGCTGGTTGGTGGAATTGCTCGCCCGCATCACCCGGACCGGCCGGGCGCCAGCGTCCCTTGCAGAGGTGATGTCGTTGTCGGAATCGCCGTAGTACAGCTTCAGCCCCCGGTCATGGATGAACCGGGTCTTGTCCGGCCCCGAGGTGAACACCACCGGCTGCATAGCCTTGATGGCGAAGGTCTCCCGCAGGATTTGCGTGAGCTGCTCACCCTCGGTCTGCGGCCGCGCGGTAATGAAGAACAGCGTGTCCCCCCGCCGCTGGTGCTCGGCGATCAACGTCCGCGCCACATCCTTGGGAATCGAATAGCGATCGCAGCCACCATTGGTTTCCGTCCAGAACGCCATATCCTTCAGGTACGCGTTGCTACCCGGCGAATACTTGCGTTGACCCTCGTAGAAGCACGGGCTGGAGAACAACACGGTGTCGTCGATATCGAAGCCCACCGCCATCGGCGCGGCCCTGGCGAAGCTGGCAGAGAGCTGCTCGACACTGATCCAGCGCACCTCGGGTTGCGGCGCCGGACGCGAACAGCCCAGCAGCGAGACGGCCAGCACGGCCGCCAGGGTGTAATGGGAAATACCCACGTAAACCTCACGGATTGAAAGTCGGAAACCTTCATACCTGACAGTAATGTCAATTATGTTTCAGCCACTGCCCCTTCGCTCACACCGTTGCAAACTCCCCTATTTATCGGAACAAAACAGGTGAACGACAACAAAACTATTTGCTCATTCACCACTTAATCAAAATGTAACGTTCCATCTCTAGGTTGTTCCTGACATCAGTGACAGCTTTCGGAAATTCCGTGACCGGGCTCTCACAAACCAGGAAATCGTGGAGCCTCCGCAATGCGCAGTTGGGAAGAACCGAAAAAGAAACGCCTGCACATCGAGATCATTCCGATGATCGACGTGATGATGTTCCTGCTGGTGTTTTTCGTGCTGATCAGCCTGAACGTGATTCCGGCCCTGGGCATCAAGACCCAGTTGCCCGGCGCCGCCCATGCCCAGCAGTTGAAGCCACAGAACAAGGCGGTGATCACCCTGGGCCTGAACGACCGATTGCAACTGGATGGCCAGGACCTGCATGAAGACGAACTGGTGCGCCAGCTCAAGTCGCTGGAGAACACCAACGAGAAGCTGGTGATCATCCTCAACAGCGACCAGGACGTGGAAGTGGGTCGTCTCGTGGCAGTGATGGACCTGCTCAAGAGCAACGGCTTCGCCTCCGTCTCCATCGCCACGCGAAAGCTGTAAGTCATGTCGGCCCTGTTCAAATCGCGAAAAGTCCTCGCGTGCCTGCCGGCGATCTGCCTGTTGGCGATAGCCGTGCAGAGCGCCTTGAAGGCGGACCTGAAGATCACCCCGAAGTACGACGAAAGCGCCGTGGAAGTGGCACTGATCGACCCGGCCGACTTGCAGCCGGAACCACCGCCGCCTCCACCGCCGGAACCGGAGCCGGAACCCGAGCCACTGCCCGAGCCCGATCCGGAACCGATCGTGGAAATACCGGAGCCGCCGCCCAAGCCCAAGCCACCTGAGCCCAAGCCGCAGCCGCCGAAACCGAAACCGCAAGTCGTGGCAAAACCGGCGCCGACCCCAGCGCCCCCCCAGCCGGTCACCCCACCGGCACCGAGCACTCCAGCCGCGGCGCCGGTCGCCGCCAGGCCCGCACCGCCACCACCTCCGGCGGCCCCCGCAGTCAACGTGGCCGCACTGGAAAATGGCTACATCGCCGCACTGCACGCGGAGCTGGAGAAGTACAAGCAATACCCGCGCGGCCGCGAGGCCTCGCTGCAACGCCCGGAAGGCAACGTCGTGGTCTGGCTGTTGATCGACCGGGGAGGAAAAGTGCTCGACTCAGGGATCGAGAAGAAGGCAGCGAACATGCTGCTGAACAAGGCCGCGCAAACCAGTCTGCGCCGGATAGAGCAAGTAAGGCCCTTTCCCGATGCGGTTTTCGAGGGCAGGGATAAGTACCGCTTCATCGCGACACTTGTTTACAACATAGAAAACTAGGTTTCACGCAACACCGTTCGCCGACGCCCTTTCCGGGCGCCGCGTGGGCGCCTGCGCGCGCAAAACCTGTCTTCGACAAAAACCACATTCATATATGGGAGGGAAGCTCGGTGAAACTCGATCGGCTGTTCGTCATGATGTTGGCTGTAGGTTGCGGCAGTTGGACTGCCTCGGCCCTGGCAGAAGAATCAGTGGATATCGGTAACGTGAACGTGACCGGCCAGACCGTCGGCAATGGCCAGATGGTCCAGGAAGAAGCGGCCAAGGCCCGCTCCACCGTAACCAAGCAAGCCCTGGAAAAGATGTCGCCGACCGGCAACGGCATCGACAAGTTGAAATACACCCCCGGCATCAACGTCTCCAGTGACGACAGCAGCGGTCTGTCCGGTTTCAACTTCACCATGCGCGGCATGAACTCCGACCAGATCGGCATGACCATGGACGGCGTACCGATCAACGACTCGGGCAACTATGCCGTTTACCCGAACCTGCTCGGCGACCCGGAAAACCTGCAAGAAGTCTTCCTCACCCAGGGCTCTTCCGAACTGGACGCCCCGCATATCGGTTCCAGTGGTGGCAACATCGGCCTGGTGTCGATGAGCCCGACCAAGGACGCTGGCGTGTTCTTCAAGCAGACCGTCGGCAGCAACAACCTGACCAAGACCTTCGTGCGCCTGAACACCGGCGAATACAACGGCCTGAGCAACTATATTTCCGCGTCGAAGACCAACAGCGACAAGTGGAAAGGCAAGGGTGACCTGGATGCCGAGAAGTTCGAACTGAACAGCCTGTTCAAGTTCGGCGAAGGCAACTCGATCAACGGCATCATCAAGTACCACAAGCAAGAGAACTACAACTACGTCTCCCCGAGCCTGGCGCAGTACAAGTCGGACCACGACTACGACTTCCCCAACGAGCCGACCTACAACCCGACCACCGGCAAGCTGACCACCGCCAGCTGGCGCACCAGCGTCAACCCGTTCGAGACCGTGACCGCCTCGGTGACCAGCCGCTGGCAACTGCGCGACGACCTGCAACTGACCGTCGCCCCGTACTACTACTGGGCCAACGGTGGCAGCTACCGCGCCTTCGGCTCGCCGGCCACGCTCAACCGCACCACCAACAGCTCCGGCAACTACGACTTCAGCAACCTGAAGACCAGCGCCCAGTACAACGCCGACGGCGATCCGGTCAGCGGCCGCTACTACCGTCCGTCCTGGACCGAGACCTGGCGTCCGGGTGTCAACACCAAGCTGAGCTGGGCGTTCAACGACGAGCACAGCATCGACGTCGGCTACTGGTACGAACGCGCTCGCCAGCGCCAGACCCAGCCGTTCGTGACCCTCAAGCCAGATGGCAGCCCGACCGACATCTGGGCCGACTACGAAGGTTCCAATCAGGCCCGCGATGCCAAGGGCAACGTGGTGCAAGGCCGCAACTACTTCACCATCACCCCGGTGCACAAGCTGTTCCTCCAGGACACCTGGAGCGCCACGCCCGACCTGACCCTGACCGCCGGCGTCGCCTACGAGCACTCCAAGCGTGACGGCGACATGAAGGCCAGCCTCTACGACAAGCCCGAGAAGCGCGAGAAGACCTACCACCAGTTCCTCCCGAGCTTCAGCGCGCGCTACCAGGTCAACGAAGAGAACCAGGCGTTCTACAACGTCACCCGCAACATGCGCACGCCGCCGAACTACGTGCTTTACAACACCGGCGACTCGATCAGCCTCAAGCCCGAGCTGAGCTGGAACCAGGAACTCGGCTGGCGCTACGCGACCGACGAAATGGCGCTGTCGGCTACCCTGTTCTACCTCAAGTTCAAAGACCGCCAGGTCTCGAGCCGCGACGAAGTCACCGGCGACTACCTGATGCTCAACGTCGGTGAAGTGGAAAACCGTGGAGTGGAACTGGAGTTCAGCGGCCTGCTGCCGCACAACTTCAACTACTACGCCTCGTACACCTACACCGAGGCCGAGCAGCAGAACGACACCCTGTACTACGGCGTGTACGTTCCGACCAAGGGCAAGCAGATCGCCGGCGTACCGAAGAACATGTTCAACCTGAGCCTGGGCTACGACGACGGTCGCTTCTACGGCAACGTCATCGGCAAGTTCGTCGACAGCCAGTACGGCGACCTGACCAACAACCAAAGCATTCCGCACTACACCACGGTTGACATGAACGTCGGCTACCGTCTGCCGGTGAACAAGAAGTTCGTCAAGGACGCCACCGTGCGCCTGTCGCTGAACAACGTGTTCAACCGCGAATACCTGTCCGGCGTGCAAACCACCGTCTTCAACTCGGTCCGCTACAACGGCAGCGGCAGCTCCTACGCCGGGGCCCAGACGCCTTACTACACCATCGGTGAAGAGCAGACCGTCGCGCTCTCCGTCGAAGCCAACTTCTGACCCCCGTCCGGGACCGGCACTCGCCGGTCCCGGCCATGCCCGAGGTAACCCCGCATGAACATGGACCTGCTCCACGACATCACCTTCTACATCATGTACGGCGCCGCCGCCCTGGCCGCCTTCGTGGTGGTGGAACGCGGCATCTTCTTCGCGTACAACCTGCGCAAGGCCCGCGGCCTGGAAAGCGCACTGCACAAGAAAGTCCGACACTTCGACGAACTCCCCGCCGAGCTGCGCCAGCGCGACAGCCTGCCCCTGGAACTGCTGCGCCAGCTGTTCGAAGGCCGTAGCCAGGTGCACTCGCACAACGAACTGGAAGACCTCGGCCAGGCCATCTACATCTCCATGCGCGGCAAGCTGTCCCACGGCCTGTGGATCCTCGAAGCCGTGGTCGCCGGCGCACCGCTGCTCGGCCTGCTGGGTACCATCCTCGGCATCATCGACACCTTCAAAGCCCTGGCCGAGGCCGGCGTTTCCGATCCCGGCGAAGTCTCCCGCGGCATCGGTACCGCGCTGTACGCCACTGCCCTGGGTATCGCCATCGCCCTGGTCGGACTGGTGTTCAACAACCACCTGCAGGACCGACTGGAACTGATCAACGACCACCTGAAGATGCTGTTGCTGCGTGCCGGCATGGGAACCCCGTTCGCCAGCAAGCCGGTCACCGCCGCCACCGCCACCAACCTGCAAACCGCCTGACAGGCCGGGGTTCTTCATGTCGTCTTCCGCTCCACGTCGTTTGTCCCTGCTGCTGGCCGCCATGCTCCTGGCCAGCGGCTGCCAGAAAGCTGCCGAGCCAGTGCAGGTGAATATCGCCGCCCTCAACGACTTCCACGGCAACCTGCTGGCCAGCCCCTTCCAGTACACGGATGCCGGCGCCACGGTGAAGCTCAAGGCCGGTGGCCTGGGCCCGCTCAGCGGCGCCCTGGCCGAACTGCGCCAGCAGGACCCGCAACTGCTGCTGATCGGCGCGGGCGACATGGTCGGGGGCAGCCCGCCGATTTCCTCGATGTGGGCCGACGAGCCCAGCCTGAAAGCCCTTAGCCTGCTCGGGCTGAGATTCTCCGTGGTCGGCAACCATGAACTGGACCACGGCAAGGGCGAACTGCTGCGCCAGGTCAACGGCGGCTGCCAGTCCGACCGCGCCGACAAGGCCTGCCAGTTCGACAAGGACTTCAAGGGCGCCGGCTTCCCCTACATTTCCGCCAACCTGATGGACAAGCAGAGCGGAAAGCCGGTGTTCGCCGGCTATCGCATCGAACAGGCGCACGGCGCGAAGATCGCCTTCGTCGGCGCCACCCTGCGCACGGTCAGCGCCTATGTCAGCGCGAAGAACATGGACGACCTCTACACCGTCGACGAAGCCGAGGCGATCAACGCCCTGCTGCCGGAACTGCGCCAGCAGAAGGTCGACGCCATCGTCGCGGTGATCCACCAGGGCGGCGCCACCCCGGAGCGTTTCGACCAGCAGGAGTGCAGCCAGTTGAGCGGCGACGTGGTGGAAGTGGCCAAGCGCCTCGACCCGCAGATCAAGGTCGTCGTCACCGCCCACACCCATGAAGGCTACCTGTGCCGCCTGGGCGACAAGCTGGTGACCCAGGGCGCCTCGTTCGGCCGCCTGCTGACCCGCCTGACCCTGACCGTCGACACCGACAAGCACCAGTTGCTCGACGTGAAGGCGCAGAACCTGGTGGTGGACGCCCAGCGCTACAGCGCCACCGCGCAGGTCGCCCCGCTGCTGGCCGAAGTGGAAAGCCGCAGCCAGGCGCAACTGGGCAAGCCGGTCGCGCGCCTGGCCGCCCGTGAAGTGCGGCGCACCGTCAACGACGCCGGCGAGTCGCCCATGGGCGACCTGATCGCCGACTCGCAACTGGCCGCCACCCGCGCCCTCGGCGCCCAGGTCGCGTTGATGAACCAGGGCGGCATGCGCATGGACATCAGCCTCGACGAAGGCCAGGACCAGGTGAACTACGGCCAGGTGGCCACGGTGCAGCCGTTCAACAACAGCCTGACCCTGCTCACCCTCAGCGGCGCGCAACTGAAGGAACTGCTGGAACAGCAATGGCAGGACGGCGGCATGGGCTTCTACCTGCTGCAGCCTTCGGCCTCGCTGACCTACCGCTATGACGACAGTCGGCCCAAGGGCCAGCGCGTGCTCGCCGACAGCCTGCTGGTCGATGGCCAGCCGGTGCAGGCAGAACAGGACTACCGCATCGCCATGAACAGCTTCCTCGCCGAGGGCGGCGACCACTTCGGCGTGCTCAAGCAGGCGCGGGATCGCCTCGACACCGGGATCAACGACCTCGAATCGATGATCAGCTACCTGCAGGAACGCGACCGTGCCGGCCAGCCAGTCGGTTTCGCCCAAGCCCAGCAGCGCATCCAGAAGGCCAGCGCCGAGGTCGCCAGCAATGCGCCCTGAAGACTGGCAAGCCCTGCACCATCGCCTGCTGCCCCACGCCATCGCCGCCTCCGACAGCGCCTGGTGCCCGCACTCGGAGTTCCCCGTGGGCGCCGCGCTGCTGACCTTCGATGGCGAGATCATCCGCGGCTGCAATGTCGAGAACGTGTCCTACGGACTGACCAACTGCGCCGAACGCAGCGCGTTGTTCAGCGCCATCAGCCAGGGCCTCGCCCCCGGCAGCTTCAAGGCGTTGGTGGTGTACGCGCCCAAGGTGCCGGTGATCTCGCCCTGCGGCGCCTGCCGCCAGGTGATGGTCGAACTGCTCGACAACGAATGCCCGGTGATCTGCGTGGGCCATGACCCCGCCGCCACCCGCAACTGGACCGTCGGGCAACTGCTGCCCGGCGCCTTCAGCGAGTTCTGACAATAAAAAACAATCGGCAGCAAGGGACGGCGGCCACTACTTGAATCCTCTGGGGAAACATCGATGGGTCTCATCGGTATCGTGGTGTTGTTGCTATTGGCCGTGGCGCTGTCCAGCAACCGCAAGGCCATTCGTTTGCGTACCGTCGGCGCGGCCTTCGCCGTGCAGGCCGGGCTGGGCGCCTTCGCCCTCTACGTGCCTTGGGGGCAGAGCACCCTGGCCGGGATTTCCGACTCGGTGGGCTCGCTGCAGGGCTATGCCAACCAGGGCATCGACTTCATCTTCGGCGGCCTGAGCAGCGGCAAGATGCTCGAAGTGTTCGGCAACGGCGGCTTCGTCTTCGCCATCCGCGTGCTGCCGCTGATCGTGTTCTTCAGCAGCTTTATCGCCGTGCTGTATTACCTGGGCGTGATGACCCTGGTCATCCGCGTGATCGGCGGCGGCCTGCAGCGGGTGCTGGGCACCAGCCGTACCGAGGCGATGTCGGCGACCGCGAATATCTTCGTCGGCCAGACCGAAGCGCCGATGGTCATCCGTCCCTTCGTCCGCCGCCTGACCCGATCCGAGCTGTTCGCGGTGATGGCTGGCGGCATGGCCTCGGTGGCCGGCTCCGTGCTGATCGGCTACGCCAGCCTCGGGATCGAGCTGAAGTACCTGATCGCCGCCAGCTTCATGGCCGCCCCCGGCGGCCTGCTGATGGCCAAGCTGATGGAACCGGAAACCGAAAAGGCCCACGACGACCCCGACGACCTGCCGGAGGAGCCGGGCAGCAAGCCGGCCAACGTCATCGACGCCGCCGCCCTTGGTGCCTCCGCCGGCCTGAGCCTGGCGCTCAACGTCGGCGCCATGCTGCTGACCTTCATCGCCCTGATCGCCCTGCTCAACGGCCTGCTCGGCTGGACCGGCGACTGCTTCGGCTTCCCGCAACTGAACCTGCAATTGCTCCTCGGTTATCTGCTGGCTCCGCTAGCCTTCGTACTGGGCGTGCCCTGGCATGAGGCGATTACCGCCGGCGGGCTGATCGGCGAAAAGATCGTGCTCAACGAATTCGTCGCCTATGTCGACCTGGCCAGCCACCTTGACACGGCGCAGGCCGCCGCCAAGGGCGTGGCAGTACTGTCGGCGCAGACCCAGGCGATCGTCACCTTCGCCCTGTGCGGCTTCGCCAACCTCGCCTCCATCGGCATCCAGCTCGGCGGCCTGGGGGTGATGGCGCCGGAGCGGCGTGCCGATATCGCCCGCCTCGGCCTCAAGGCGGTGGTGGCGGGCACCTTGTCCAACCTGATGAGCGCGGCAATCGCCGGGGTCTTCCTGGCGCTGTGAACCTGAACCCAATGAATTCGCGTGAACCCGATATGACCGAACTCGATACGACACAAGCGCACAAAGTGATTGCGCTGCTGGACCTGACTTCCCTGAACGACGACGACACCGAAGGGCGCATCGTCGGCCTCTGCCAGCGTGCCCTGACCCCGGTGGGCCCGGTGGCGGCGGTGTGCGTCTACCCGCGCTTCGTCGCCCTCGCCCGGCGCACCCTCGACGACCTCGGCGGGCAGACCGTGGCCGTGGCTACCGTGACCAACTTCCCCGCCGGCAACGCGCCGCTGGACGAAGTACTGGAGCAGACCCGCCAGGCCCTGGCCGACGGCGCCGACGAGATCGACGTAGTCTATCCGTACCGCGCCCTGCAGGCGGGCGATGCCGACTCTGGTTTCGCCCTGGTCCGTGCGTGCAAGGCGCTGTGCGCCGACCGTGCGCTGCTCAAGGTGATCCTGGAAACCGGCGAGCTGGCCGACCCGGCCCTGATCCGCCAGGCCAGCCTCGATGCCATCGAGGCCGGCGCCGACTTCATCAAGACCAGCACCGGCAAGGTGGCGGTCAATGCCACTGCCGAGGCGGCGCGGGTGATGCTCGAATGCATCGCCTCCAGCGGCGTCAATGTCGGCCTGAAGCCGGCCGGTGGCATGAAGACCCTGGCCGATGCGCGGGTCTATCTGGAACTGGCCGAAGCCATCAACGGCGCCCAGTGGATCTCGCCACGGCACCTGCGCTTCGGCGCCTCCAGCCTGCTCGGCGACCTGCTCAACCGGCTCGGGGTCCCCGCTGCGCAGGACGGAGGGCGCTACTGATGGTCTGGCTGCCACAGGAAGTGATCCGTCGCAAACGCGATGGCAAGACACTCGACGACGCCGATATCCGCCGCTTCGTCAGCGGCATCACCGACTTCAGCATCAGCGAGGGCCAGGTCGCCGCCTTCGCCATGGCCGTGCTGCTCAAGGGCCTGACGATCGACGAACGCATCGCCCTGGCCTCGGCCATGCGCGACTCCGGCCGGGTGCTCAGTTGGAACCTGCCAGGCCCGGTGGTGGACAAGCACTCCACCGGCGGCATCGGCGACCTGGTCAGCCTGCCCCTGGCGCCGCTGCTGGCCGCCTGCGGCTGCTACGTGCCGATGATTTCCGGGCGCGGCCTGGGCCATACTGGCGGCACCCTCGACAAGCTCGACAGCATCCCCGGCTACGACAGCCAGCCGGACATGGCGCGCCTGCGCGACGTGGTGGCCAACGTCGGCTGCGCCATCATCGGCCAGACCAGCGACCTGGCCCCGGCGGACAAGCGCCTGTACGCCATCCGCGATGTCACCGGCACGGTGGAATCCATCGACCTGATCATCGCCTCGATCCTCAGCAAGAAACTGGCGGCGGGTCTCGATGTGCTGCTGATCGACGTCAAGGTCGGCAACGGTGCCTTCATGGACCAGGCCAGCGATGCCGCGGCCCTGGCCGAAAGCATCGTCGCCGTAGCCAATGGCGCCGGGGTGCGTACCCGTGCCCTGATCACCGACATGAGCCAGCCGCTGGCGCGCTCGGCGGGCAATGCCCTGGAAGTCGAGGAAGCCATCGCCCTGCTGCGCGGCGAAGTGCGCAGCCAGCGCCTGTGGGAGGTGACCCTTGCCCTTGCAGAGCAAACGCTGCTCTGTGCCGGCCTCGCCAGCACGGTCGAGCTGGCCCGGGAACAAGTGCTCAATGCCTGGAAAAGTGGCGCGGCCCTGCAGCGTTTCGCGCGCATGGTCGAAGCCCTGGGCGGGCCGGCGGACTTGGTCGAGCGCCAGGAAAACCATCTGCCGGCGGCGCCGGTGGTGATCCCGGTGGTGGCGCCGCAGGCTGGCATCGTGCAAAGCATCGACACCCGGGAAATCGGCCTGGCGGTGGTCGGCCTCGGCGGCGGTCGGCGCCTTCCGCAAGACCCGATCGACCCGGCGGTGGGCCTCAGCCAGTTGTGCTTCCCCGGTGAAGCAGTAGGGCCCAACCGGCCACTGGCGCTGGTGCATGCCCGCGATCTGGAGCAAGCCGAACGTGCGGCAGCCGCGGTACAGGCGGCCTACACCATCGCCACCGTGCCCTACGAAGCGCCGGTGCTAATTTCCGGCCTGTGCCTGGAGCCCGCATGAAACGCGCCCTGCTGCTGGTCCTCGACTCCTTCGGCATCGGCGCCAGCGCCGATGCCGAGCGCTTCGGCGATGCCGGGGCGAATACCCTGCTGCATATCGCCGAGGCCCGTGCCCGTGACGGGCGGCCATTGCAGTTGCCCAACCTCGCCCGCCTCGGCCTGGGGCATGCGGCAGCACTGAGTGGCGGCAGCTTACCGCCGGGCTTCGATGCCAATATCGCCGTCGAGGGTGCCTGGGGCTACGCGCGGGAGCTGTCCAGCGGCAAGGACACGCCGTCCGGGCACTGGGAAATGGCCGGGGTGCCGGTGCGGTTCGACTGGGGCTATTTCCCGGCACTGGAGAACAGCTTTCCCCCTGCCCTGCTCGAGGCCCTGATCGAACGCGGCAGCCTGCCCGGCATCCTCGGCAACTGCCATGCCTCGGGCACCACCATCATCGAACAGTTGGGCGAGGAACACCTGCGCAGCGGCAAGCCTATCGTCTACACCTCGGCGGACAGCGTGCTGCAGATCGCCGGCCACGAGGAACACTTCGGCCTTGACCGCCTGTACGCCCTGTGCGAACTGGCCCGCGAGCT
The DNA here is from genome assembly GCF_059379395.1 of Pseudomonas sp. Con_6. Taxonomy (NCBI): domain Bacteria; kingdom Pseudomonadati; phylum Pseudomonadota; class Gammaproteobacteria; order Pseudomonadales; family Pseudomonadaceae; genus Pseudomonas; species Pseudomonas sp. Con_6. Next base: position 5,718,506 of record NZ_CM182011.1, read on the forward strand.
GTGCGACCCGTACAACATCGGCCGGGTCATTGCCCGGCCATTCAAGGGCGAGGATGCCGCCAGTTTCAAGCGCACCGGCAACCGCCACGACTACTCGGTGCCGCCACCGGCGCCGACCTTGCTCGACCACCTCTGCGCGGCAGGCGGCCAGGTGTTCGCGGTGGGCAAGATCGGCGACATCTTTGCCCACCAGGGCATCAGCCGCCTGTACAAGGCCGACGGCAACGACGCCCTGTTCGACAGCACCCTGCAGGCCCTGGCCGAGGCGCCGGACCACACCCTGGTGTTCAGCAACTTCGTCGACTTCGACATGCTCTACGGCCATCGCCGCGACAGCGAAGGCTACGCCGCCGCCCTCGAAGCCTTCGACCAGCGCCTGCCGCAGTTGCTGGCGGCCATGGGCGCCAACGACCTGCTGATCCTCGCCGCCGACCACGGCTGCGACCCCTGCGCGCCGGGCAGCGACCACACCCGCGAACATATTCCCGTGCTGGCCTGGGGCAAGGGCGTGAGCGCCGGCAGCCTCGGTGCCCGCGACAGCTTCGCCGATATCGGCCAGACCCTGGCGGCGTTCTTCACCCTGCCCGCCCTGGACCATGGCCGTTCGTTCCTCGAAGGAGACGCCTGACATGCCAACCCCGCATATCGCTGCCCGGCCCGGCGAATTCGCCGACACCGTGCTGATGCCCGGCGACCCGCTGCGCGCCAAGATGATCGCCGACCACTACCTGAGCGAGGTCCGCCAGGTCAACGGCATCCGCAACATGCTCGGCTACACCGGCCTGTACAACGGCCAGCCGATCTCGGTGATGGGCTCCGGCATGGGCATTCCCTCGGTGTCGATCTATGCCCATGAGCTGTTCAGCCAGTACGGCGTCGAACGCATCGTCCGGGTCGGCAGCTGCGGCGCCGTGCAACCCGGCATCAAGGTTCGTGACCTGGTGATCGCCCAGGGCGCCAGCACCGACTCGGTGGTCAACCGCAAGCGCCTGAACGGCTTCGACTTCGCCGCCATCGCCAGCTACCGCCTGCTGGAACAGGTGGTGCGCGCTGCCGACGCCGCGGGCCAGCCCGTACACGTGGGCAACGTGTTTTCTGCCGACCTGTTCTACGAGCCCGACCCGTCGCTGTTCGAGCGCATGACCCGCATGGGCATTCTCGCCGTGGAAATGGAAGCCGCCGGGCTCTACGGCGTGGCCGCCGAACTGGGCAAGCAGGCGCTGACCGTGCTCACCGTCAGCGACCACATCCTGACTGGCGAAGCCCTTGACGCCCAGCAACGGCAACTGGACTTCCACGCCATGATGAAACTGGCCCTCGATGCCCTCCAAGGAGAACCTGCAAGTGATCGTTAGCAAATCCCTACGCAATGGCCTGGCGCTGCTCGCCGGCCTGTGGGCTGGCCAGGTGTTCGCCTGGGGCCAGCAAGGCACCGCGCTGGTCGGTGAACTGGCGCAGCGCCAACTGACCCCGGAGGCCAAGGCCGAGGCCATGCGACTACTGGGCCTGATCAAGCAGGACGACTTCGCGGTGGTGGCCAACTGGGCTGGCAACCTCGACAAGAACCCGCAGACCCAGGACCTGTGGGAGCAGACCAAGAACCAGCGCCTGGTGATCTACAAGGCCGACGACTGCACCTTCCAACGACCTCGCGACTGCCCCGGCGGCGCCTGCAGCGTTGCGGCCATCGAGCAGAACCGCAAGGCCCTGGCCGATCCCAAGGCACCGAACCAGACACGGCTGATGGCCCTGCTGTTCTTAATCCACCACAGCAGCGACGCCAGCTCGCCGCTGAACAACAGCTTCAAGGACGACAAGGGCGGCTACGACTTCCCGGTCAAGGCCGGCGGCAAGACCTATAACCTGCGCCAGGTCTGGGACGACTTCCTGCTCGGCTCGGCCAGGCTCGACGTCAAGGCCTACGCCGACAAGCTTCAGTCCAGTCTGCCCACCGCCGATTCCGCCGATCCGGCGCAGTGGTCGCAACAGGCCTGCCGTATCGTCCGCGACGACAGCATCTACCCGCAGAAGGCCGAGAAGAAACGCAAGCTGCCGACCCATCGCGCCCAAGGCGACGACGATGACAGCGGCAGCGTCGACTACGCCGCCAAGGCCATCGAGTACAACCGCACCGGCAAGGACTACAGCCGCGGCGACAAGCTGATGAACGAGAAGGCCAAGGGCGGCAGCGACGGCATCGACGCGCAGTACATGAGCACCTTCGTGCCAGTGGCCGAGAAGCAGGTGCAGCTGGCTTCGGTGCGCCTCGCGCAACTACTCAACGCGGCGCTGGTCGCCGGTCGTCCAGCCTCCTGAGAACCGTGAATTCCATGATCCCTTTGCCCTTGCGCCACCTGCCCCTGCTGCTCGCCCTCGGCCTCGCCGGCTGTGCCGCCACACCGACTCCGCAGCCCGGCGAACAACGGGTTTCACTGATGACCTACAACGTCGAAAACCTCTTCGATACCGTCCACGACGAGGGCAAGGAAGACTACGCCTACCTGCCCCTGAGCCTGAAACAGGCGCACCCGGAGTGGCTGGCCACCTGCGCGAAGATCACCGTTCAGGCTTGGCGCGACGAGTGCGAGAAGAACGACTGGACCGACGCCCAGCTCAAGGAAAAGCTCACCCGCCTGGCGTCGGTGATCGAGCAGATCGACGCCGGTCGCGGACCGGACATCCTGATGCTGGATGAAGTGGAAAACCGCAATGTGGTGGAACAGCTCAACGCCCGCCTCGGCAAGTCCGGCTACCAGACCCGGGTGCTGCTGGAAGGCTGGGACGAGCGCGGCATCGACACCGCCGTGCTCAGCCGCCTGCCGCAGTGGGGCGAGCCGGTCCTGCATCGCGTGCCGTACCGCAACGAGAACGGCGACACCTCGGACAAGACCGGTAAGACCCGCGGCATCCTCGAAGTGCGTCTGCTCCTGCCGGACGGGCAGAAGGCCTCGGTGTTCGCCGTGCACCTGCCCTCCGGTGGCGGGCCGGGCTATCTGCGACGTCAGGCGGTCGAGTACCTCGCCGAACTCAAGCGCCAGTTGCCGGCGGACGTGCTGCCGATCGTCGGTGGCGACTTCAACATCAACGCCAAGGAGGAAAGCCAGCACCACTACATCGCCAACGGTCTGGCCGGCACCTGGAGCGTGTCGCACCTGATCGGCTGCGGCGACTGCAAGGGCAGCTACTACTACCACAGCGCGCGGCAGTGGTCGTTCTTCGATATCCTGCTGTTCCCCAAGGAAATGACCGGCAACGGCTTCAATGGCTGGAAGGTGGACAGCACGAGCATCCACACCCCGAAGGACAGTCCGTACCAGGTCAACAAATGGGGCTCGCCGGCACGTTTCGAGGGTGGCAAATATCCGGAGGGCGTCTCCGACCACTGGCCGATGTACGCGCAAATCTATCGACGTGCACAGTGAGGCATGACAACGCTCAACGCCTGCCTTGCCCAATGGCGACATGATGGCAATTTTGCGCCAAAGGGATGTGGCGCCTGCCCACTGATCGCGCGTCTGAAACTGAACTACTTAGCCCTGGTCGGGAATGGAATGAGTAACCACAAGATCAACATTCGTCGCAAGAACGTCGAGAAAATCCTTCTGGCTGCCGAGCAGGTATTCGCCGAGCAGGGCCATGCCGGTACTTCCATGTCCGATATCGCCAGGCTCGCCGACCTGCCCCGTTCCAACCTGCACTACTATTTCACCACCAAGGACGAGCTGTACCGCGAGGTGCTGGTCAACCTGCTCAGCGCCTGGGAAAAGGAAGGCGCCTGCTTCGTCCACTTCGACGACCCGCGGGTGGTGCTGACCAGCTACGTGCGCGAGAAGATGACCCACTCGCGCACCCGGCCCCACGGCTCCAAGCTGTGGGCCAACGAGATCATGCATGGAGCGCCGTTGTTCCGGGACATTCTCGATGAGCACCTGTTTGCCGGGGCCAAGTACAAAGAGAACAAGATCCGCCAATGGGTAGAGGAAAAGCGCATCAAGCCGATCGAGCCGTTCGCCTTGCTGTACATGATCTGGGCCTCGACCCAGCACTATGCCGACTTCGACTATCAGGTGCGCGCGCTGAACGGGCACCAGCCGTTGAGTGACGAACAGTTCGAGCAGGCGGTGCAGACGATCACGGCGGTGGTGTTGCGGGGGATCGGGTTGGAGCCTTGAAGGGTTTGCAAATGGAAAATCCCCTGTCCGGATGGCCGGGGATTTTTCGTTTCTGATAGGAACGCTGGTAGCCCTGATGCAATCTCCCGCCAAGCCATTCGAAAAAAAAGATATAAACTCCCCAGCACCAACAAAACTCATAAAGCCCCTCCCCTCATGATGACCCTCCGCCAGATCCGCCACTTCATCGCCGTAGCGGAAACCGGTTCCATCTCCGCCGCCGCCCAGGCGGTGTTCATTTCCCAATCCACCCTCACCCTGGCCATCCAGCAACTGGAGCAGGAAATCGGCGTGAGCCTGTTCAACCGCCACGCCAAGGGCATGACCCTCACCCACCAGGGCCATCAGTTCCTGCGCCAGGCGCACCTGATCCTGGCCACCGTGGACAACGCCAAGCGCAGCCTGCAACAAAGCACCGACCAGGTGGCCGGCCAGCTCACCATCGGCGTGACCAGCCTGGTCGCCGGCTACTATCTCGCCGACCTGCTGACCCGCTTCCAGCGCGCCTATCCCAACGTGGAAATCCGCGTGACCGAGGACGAGCGCCCCTATATCGAGCACCTGCTGGTGTCCGGCGAAATCGACGTTGGCGTGCTGATCCTGTCCAACCTGGAAGACCGCCTGGCCCTGCAGACCGAGGTCCTCACCCACTCGCCGCACCGCCTCTGGCTGCCCGCCCAGCACCCGTTGCTGGAACGGGACAGCATCAGCCTCGCCGACGTGGCCGACGAACCCTTGATCCAGCTGAACGTCGACGAGATGGAACAGAACGCCCGGCGCATGTGGGCCGGCGCGGGCCTGCAGGCGCAGATCAGCCTGCGCACGGCGTCCACCGAGGCGGTGCGCAGCCTGGTGGCGGCGGGCCTGGGGGTGTCGATCCAGCCGGACATGACCTACCGCCCCTGGTCGCTGGAAGGCGACATCATCGAGGCCCGGCCCCTGGCCGACCTGAGCCAGACCCTCGATATCGGCCTGGCCTGGCGCCGAGGCACGGCGCGCCCGGCCCTGGTCGATCCGTTCCTGACGGTGGCCCGCGAACCGGGCACGGGACGCAAGCTTTCGATTTAATCGAACGCCCCCTTCAGTATTTAGAATTTGTCGACCTGCGCGCTCCGCTCTAGGCTCTGTAAGAAATATCGCCCACTCCGGTAGGGCGATGCATAAAAAACAGAACAACGAGAATTCCAATGTCCGGCGCGCACCCGACCCTGTCCACCGCATTGCTGATCGACGGCGAACTGGTCGCCGGCGCAGGCGTCGCCGAACCGATCTTCAATCCGGCCACGGGCGAAGTGCTCACCCGGATCGCCGAGGCCAGCACCGAGCAGGTCGAGGCCGCCATCCAGGCCGCCCACCGCGCCTTCGCCAGTTGGTCGCGCACCACGCCGCAACAGCGCTCCAACCTCCTCCTCGCCATCGCCGACGTCATTCAGAAGCAGGCCGACCACCTCGCCCGGCTGGAAGCCCTGAACTGCGGCAAGCCCCTGCACCTGGCCCGCCAGGACGACCTGGTGGCGGCCATCGATGTGTTCCGTTTCTTCGCCGGCGCGGTGCGCTGCCAGACCGGCCAGCTGGCCGGCGAGTACCTGCCCGGCTACACCAGCATGGTGCGCCGCGATCCGCTGGGCGTGGTCGCCTCCATCGCGCCGTGGAACTACCCGATCATGATGGCGGCGTGGAAGATCGCCCCGGCCCTGGCCGCCGGCAATACCTTGGTGTTCAAGCCGTCCGAGCACACCCCGCTGTCGATCCTGGCCCTGGCGCCGGCGCTGGCGGAGCTGCTGCCGGCGGGCGTGCTGAACATCGTCTGCGGCGGCGGCGAAGGGGTCGGCAGCCATCTGGTCAGCCACGCCCGGGTGCGCATGGTGTCGCTGACCGGCGATATCGTCACCGGGCAGAAGATCCTCCAGGCCGCCTCCAAGACCCTCAAGCGCACCCACCTGGAACTGGGCGGCAAGGCGCCGGTGATCGTGTGCAACGACGCCGACCTCGAAGCCGTGGTCCAGGGCGTGCGCACCTACGGCTACTACAACGCCGGCCAGGACTGCACCGCGGCCTGCCGCATCTACGCCCAGGCCGGCATCCACGACAAGCTGGTGGCCGAACTCGGCTGGGCGGTGAGCAGCCTGCGCTTCGCCAGCAAGCGCGACGCCGACAACGAGATCGGCCCGCTGATCAGCACCCGCCAGCGCGACCGCGTGGCCAGCTTCGTCGAGCGCGCGCTGAGCCAGCCGCATATCGAGCGGGTCACCGGCGCCGCCGTGCATTCGGGGGCCGGCTACTATTACCAGCCAACCTTGCTGGCGGGCTGCCAGCAGCGCGACGAGATCGTCCAGCGCGAGGTGTTCGGCCCGGTGGTCACCGTGACCCGCTTCGACGAGCTGTCCCAGGCGGTGGAATGGGCCAACGACTCCGAGTACGGCCTGGCCTCTTCGGTGTGGACCCGCGACCTGGACAAGGCCATGCAGATCGCCGCGCGCCTGCAGTACGGCTGCACCTGGATCAACAGCCATTTCATGCTGGTCAGCGAGATGCCCCATGGCGGGCTCAAGCGCTCCGGCTACGGCAAGGACCTGTCCAGCGATTCGCTGCAGGACTACAGCGTGGTCCGCCACATCATGGCGCGCCACGGCGAGACCCTGGCCTGAATACGTTCGCACTACAACAAGCTGTACCGCTGCACCGTTTGCCAACCTGCCCCCGACAATGATTTGAACAAGAGGGAACACCATGTTCGTGCACAAGACCGCAATGCTCAGTGCCCTGAGCACCGCCCTGCTGGCCAGCGCCAGCCTGCAGGCCGCCGAACCACTGAAGGCCGTGGGTGCCGGCGAAGGCCAGCTGGATATCGTCGCCTGGCCGGGCTATATCGAGCGCGGTGACAGCGACAAGGCCTACGACTGGGTCACCGGTTTCGAGAAGGAAACCGGCTGCAAGGTCAGCGTGAAGACCGCCGCCACCTCCGACGAGATGGTCAGCCTGATGGCCAAGGGCGGCTACGACCTGGTCACCGCCTCGGGCGACGCCTCGCTGCGCCTGATCGTCGGCAAGCGCGTGCAGCCGATCAACACCGCGCTGATCCCCAACTGGAAGAACATCGACCCGCGCCTGCAGGACGGGCCGTGGTACGTGGTCAACAAGCAGGTCTATGGCACCCCGTACCAGTGGGGCCCGAACGTGCTGATGTACAACACCAAGGTGTTCCCGCAGGCGCCGACCAGCTGGGGCGTGGTGTTCGAGCCGCAGAACTTCCCCGATGGCAAGCCGAACAAGGGCCGCGTGCAGGCCTACGACGGTCCGATCTACATCGCCGACGCGGCGCTGTACCTGAAGTCGGCCAAGCCGGAGCTGGGCATCCAGAACCCCTACGAGCTGAACGAGACCCAGTACAAGGCCGTGCTCGACCTGCTGCGCCAGCAACAGCCGCTGATCCACCGCTACTGGCATGACGCGACGGTGCAGATGAGCGATGTGAAGAACGAAGGCGTGGCGGCTTCCAGTTCCTGGGGCTACATGGTCAATGGCCTGAAGGCCGACAACCAGCCGGTGGCCTCCACCATTCCGAAGGAAGGCGCCACGGGCTGGGCGGATACCACCATGCTGCACGTCGAGGCCAAGCACCCGAACTGCGCGTACAAGTGGATGGACTGGTCGCTGCAGCCGAAGGTGCAGGGTGACGTGGCGGCCTGGTTCGGCTCCCTGCCGGCGGTACCGGCGGCCTGCACCGGCAGCGAGCTGCTGGGTGCCGAAGGCTGCAAGACCAATGGCTTCGACCAGTTCGACAAGATCGCCTTCTGGAAAACCCCGCAGGCTGAAGGCGGCAAGTTCGTGCCGTACAGCCGCTGGACCCAGGACTACATCGCGATCATGGGTGGGCGCTGAGCCTTAGTTTCTGGCTCACCGCGGACCTGTGGGAGCGGGTTCACCCGCGATTGCAATAGTGGATTCTCCGACGCAATCGCGGGTAAACCCGCTCCCACAGGGTCCGCGATCAGCCCCGACACCCCCTGCAAAAACAAGCACCACCGTCGTCAGTCGTCCAGGCCTGGGCCGCTGCACACACCCACGCCTATCCGGAGCACCGCACCATGACCCTTGCAGTCCAGTTCACCCAGGTTTCCCGTCTGTTCGGCGAGGTCAAGGCCGTCGACCGGGTATCCATCGATATCCAGGACGGCGAGTTCTTTTCCATGCTCGGCCCTTCCGGCTCGGGCAAGACCACCTGCCTGCGCCTGATCGCCGGCTTCGAACAACCCAGCGACGGCTCGATCCGCATCCACGGCGCCGAAGCCGCCGGCCTGCCGCCCTACCAGCGCGACGTCAACACGGTGTTCCAGGACTACGCCCTGTTCCCGCACATGAGCGTGCTGGACAACGTCGCCTACGGCCTCAAGGTCAAGGGCATCGGCAAGCAGGAACGCCACGCCCGCGCCGAAGAAGCCCTGGGCATGGTCGCCCTCGGCGGCTACGGCTCGCGCAAACCCGTGCAACTGTCCGGCGGCCAGCGCCAACGCGTGGCCCTGGCCCGCGCCCTGGTCAACCGCCCCCGCGTGCTGCTGCTCGACGAGCCCCTGGGCGCCCTCGACCTGAAGCTGCGCGAACAGATGCAGACCGAGCTGAAGAAGCTCCAGCGACAACTGGGCATCACCTTCATCTTCGTCACCCACGACCAGACCGAAGCGCTGTCCATGTCCGATCGCGTCGCCGTGTTCAACCGCGGCCGCATCGAGCAGGTGGACACCCCGCGCAACCTGTACATGAAGCCGGCCACCACCTTCGTCGCCGAATTCGTCGGCACCTCCAACGTGCTGCGTGGCGACCTTGCCAGCCAGCTCGCCGGCAATGCCCAGCCGTTCTCCATCCGCCCCGAGCACATCCGCCTGGGCGAGTCCGCCAGCAGTGGCCAGGTGCAGGTCAGCGGCGTGCTCCACGACATCCAGTACCAGGGCAGCGCCACCCGCTACGAGCTGAAGCTGGACAACGGCCAGTTGCTCAACGTCAGCCAGGCCAACAACCAGTGGCAGGCCGACGCCGCCCAGTTGCAACCAGGCCAGCGCCTGGCCGCGCACTGGGCCCGCGAGGCGATGACGCCGCTGCAGGAAACCGTGCTGGGCGAGGGTCGCTGAGATGAGCCTGGCCCTGGAAAAACCGGCCCTGGCGCCGGCCTCGATGTCGCTCATGCGGCGCTTCTCCAACCTGCTGTACCGCAAGCCCAACCTGTACCTGGCGCTGCTGCTGATCCCGCCGCTGATCTGGTTCGGCGCGATCTATCTCGGCTCGCTGCTGGGCCTGCTGTGGCAAGGGTTCTACACCTTCGACGACTTCACCATGGCAGTGACGCCGGACCTGACCCTGGCCAACTTCGCCGCGCTGTTCAACCCGGCGAACTTCGACATCATCCTGCGCACCCTGACCATGGCCATCGCCGTGTCCATCGCCAGCGCCGCCCTGGCCTTCCCCATCGCCTACTACATGGCGCGCTACACCACGGGCAAGACCAAGGCGTTCTTCTACATCGCGGTGATGATGCCGATGTGGGCCAGCTACATCGTCAAGGCCTACGCCTGGACCTTGCTGCTGGCCAAGGGCGGCGTGGCCCAGTGGTTCGTCTCGCTGCTGCACCTGGAGCCGGTGCTGCAATTCCTGCTGGGCATCCCGGGCGTGGGCGGCAGTACCCTGTCGACCTCGCACCTGGGGCGCTTCATGGTCTTCGTCTACATCTGGCTGCCCTTCATGATCCTGCCGATCCAGGCTTCCCTGGAGCGCCTGCCGCCGTCGCTGCTGCACGCCTCGGCCGACCTGGGCGCGACCCCGCGGCAGACCTTCATGCAGGTGATCCTGCCGCTGTCGGTGCCGGGCATCGCCGCCGGTTCGATCTTCACCTTCTCCCTGACCCTGGGCGACTTCATCGTCCCGCAACTGGTGGGCCCGCCCGGCTACTTCATCGGCGGCATGGTCTACGCCCAACAGGGCGCGATCGGCAACATGCCGATGGCCGCGGCCTTCACCCTGGTACCGATCGTGCTGATCGCCATCTACCTGTCCATCGTCAAACGCCTGGGGGCCTTCGATGCACTCTGAAAAAGCTTCGCTGGGCCTGCGTATCGCGGCCTGGGGCGGGCTGGTGTTCCTGCACTTCCCGATCCTGATCATCTTCCTCTACGCCTTCAACACCGAAGACGCGGCCTTCAGCTTCCCGCCCCAGGGCTTCACCCTGAAGTGGTTCAGCGTGGCCTTCTCGCGGCCTGACGTGCTGGAGTCGATCAAGCTGTCGCTGCAGGTGGCCTGCCTGGCCACGCTGATCGCCCTGGTGCTCGGCACCCTGGCCTCGGCGGCGCTGTACCGGCGCAGCTTCTTCGGCAAGGAAGGCATCTCGCTGATGCTGATCCTGCCGATCGCCCTGCCCGGCATCATCACCGGTATCGCCCTGCTCTCGGCGTTCAAGAGCCTGGGCATCGAGCCGGGGATCTTCACCATCGTGGTCGGTCACGCGACCTTCTGTGTGGTGATCGTCTACAACAACGTCATCGCCCGCCTGCGCCGCACTTCGCAGAGCCTGATCGAGGCCTCCATGGACCTCGGCGCCGACGGCTGGCAGACCTTCCGCTACATCATCCTGCCGAACCTCGGCTCGGCGCTGCTGGCCGGCGGCATGCTGGCCTTCGCCCTGTCGTTCGACGAGATCATCGTCACCACCTTCACCGCCGGGCACGAACGCACCCTGCCGATCTGGCTGCTCAACCAGCTCAGCCGGCCACGCGACGTACCGGTGACCAACGTGGTCGCCATGCTGGTGATGATGGTGACCATGCTGCCGATCCTTGGCGCCTACTACCTGACCCGCGGCGGCGAGAGCGTCGCTGGCAGCGGCAAATAACCTGACGAGGACTGAATCATGCAAACCAAACTGCTGATCAACGGCCAACTGGTGGCCGGCGAAGGACCTGCCTACGACGTGCTCAACCCGTCCCTGGGCGCCACCCTGGTGAGCATCAACGAAGCCACCGCCGCCCAGGTCGATGCCGCCGTACGCGCCGCCGACCACGCCTTCGACGCCTGGTCGCAGACCCCGCCCAAGGAGCGCGCCGGCCTGCTGCTGAAGCTCGCCGATGCCATCGAGGCCCATGGCGAGGAACTGGCGAAACTGGAATCGGACAACTGCGGCAAGCCCTACGCCGCCGCGCTGAACGACGAGATCCCGGCCATCGCCGATGTGTTCCGCTTCTTCGCCGGCGCCAGCCGTTGCCTCAATGGTTCGGCGGCCGGCGAGTACCTGCCGGGCCACACCTCGATGATCCGCCGCGACCCGGTGGGCGTGATCGCCTCCATCGCGCCGTGGAACTACCCGCTGATGATGGTGGCGTGGAAGATCGCCCCGGCCCTGGCCGCCGGCAACACCGTGGTGCTCAAGCCGTCCGAGCAGACCCCGCTGACCGCCCTGCGCCTGGCGCAGATCGCCGCCGAGATCTTCCCGGCCGGCGTGCTCAACATCGTCTTCGGCAAGGGCCCGAGCGTGGGGGCGCCGCTGGTGACCCATCCGAAGGTGCGCATGGTCTCGCTGACCGGCTCCATCGCCACCGGCTCGAACATCATCTCCAGCACCGCCGACAGCGTGAAGCGCATGCACATGGAGCTGGGCGGCAAGGCGCCGGTGATCATCTTCGACGACGCCGATATCGACGCCGCCGTTGAAGGCATCCGTACCTTCGGCTTCTACAACGCAGGGCAGGACTGCACCGCGGCATGCCGCATCTACGCGCAGAGCGGCATCTACGAGAAATTCGTGGAGAAACTGGGCGCCGCCGTTTCGAGCATCAAGTACGGCCTGCAGGACGACCCGGAAACCGAGCTCGGCCCGCTGATCACCGCGCAGCACCGCGACCGCGTCGCCGGCTTCGTCGAGCGTGCCATCGCCCAGCCGCATATCCGCCTGGTCACCGGCGGCAAGGCGGTGCCGGGCGACGGCTTCTTCTTCGAGCCGACGGTACTTGCCGATGCCCAGCAGGACGACGAGATCGTCCGTCGCGAAGTGTTCGGCCCGGTGGTCTCGGTGACCCGTTTCGACGATGAAGCGCAGGTGCTGGACTGGGCCAACGACTCCGACTACGGCCTGGCCTCGTCGCTGTGGACCGCCGATGTCGGCCTCGCCCACCGCGTCTCGGCGCGCCTGCAGTACGGTTGCACCTGGGTCAACACCCACTTCATGCTGGTCAGCGAGATGCCCCATGGCGGGCAGAAGCTGTCCGGCTATGGCAAGGACATGTCCATGTACGGACTGGAAGACTACACCTGCATCCGTCATGTGATGTTCAAGCACTAAGGACTGTTCATGCAGATCACACGACGCGATTTTCTCAACGGCGTCGCCATCGGTATCGCAGCGGGCCTGACCCCGCTGCAGATCCTCCAGGCCGCACCGGACGGGCGTTACTACCCGCCGTCCCTGACCGGCCTGCGTGGCAGTCACCCGGGCGCCTTTGAAGTGGCACACCAGATGGGCTGGGAGAAGAAGACCTTCGACACCGATGCCCTGCCGATCGCCGAGCAGTACGACCTGATCGTGGTCGGCGGTGGCATCAGCGGGCTGTCGGCGGCCTGGTTCTATCGCCAGAAGCACCCGCAGGCGCGGGTCCTGGTGATCGAGAACCACGACGACTTCGGCGGCCACGCCAAGCGCAACGAGTTCAGCGCCGACGGGCGGACCCTCATCGGCTATGGCGGCAGCGAAGCGTTCCAGTCGCCGAACCACCTGTACAGCAAGGAAGTGAACGGCCTGCTCAAGGCGCTGGGGGTGGAGATCAAGCGCTTCGAAACCGCCTTCGACCGCAACTTCTACCCGGACCTGAAGTTGTCCCGCGCCGTGTTCTTCGACAAGGAGACCTTCGGCGAAGACAAGCTCGTGACCGGCGACCCGACGCCCATGGTGGCCGACGACATCGCCCCGGAGCGCCTGAATGCCCGCTCGATCCGCGACTTCATCAACGACTTCCCGCTGCCGGAAGCCGACCGCAAGGCGCTGATCGACCTGCATGAAACGCCGCGCGATTACCTGGCGGGCAAGAGCCTGAAGGAGAAGAACGAGCACCTGGAGCGCACCAGCTATCGTGATTTCCTGCTCAAGGATGTCGGCCTGTCGCCGACGGCGGTGGCGTACTTCCAGGGTCGCACCAACGACTTCATGGCCCTGAGCATCGATGCGGTGGCCGCGTCCGATGCCTACAACGTCGGTTTCCCCGGCTTCGCCGCGATGCAGCTGGAGCCGATCAGCGAGGAAGCCCGGGCAGAGATGGAAGAGCCGTACATCTACCACTTCCCTGACGGCAACGCTTCGCTGGCGCGCCTGCTGGTGCGCGATCTGATTCCCCAGGTGGCGCCGGGCAAGGGCATGGAAGATATCGTCCTGGCGCAGTTCGACTACAGCCAGCTGGACCAGGCCGCGCATGCGGTGCGCATTCGCCTGAACAGCACGGCGGTGAGTGTGCGCAACGTCGACGGCGGGGTGAACGTCGGCTACAGCCGTGGCGGGCAACTGGCGCAGGTGCGCGGCAAGCACTGCGTGATGGCCTGCTACAACATGATGATCCCGTACCTGCTGCGTGACCTGCCGGCCGAGCAAGCCAATGCCCTGAGCCAGAACGTCAAGTTCCCGCTGGTGTACACCAAGGTGGTGGTGCGCAACTGGCAGGCGTTCCACACGCTGGGCGTGCACGAGATCTATGCCGCGACCCAGCCGTACAGCCGGATCAAGCTGGATTATCCGGTGAGCATGGGCGGTTACGAGCATCCGCGGGATCCGTCGAAGGCCATCGGCCTGCACATGGTGTATGTGCCGACCACGCCAAACGCCGGGATGAATGCCCGCGACCAGGCGCGCACCGGGCGGGCGAAACTTTATGCGCAAAGTTTCGATCAGTTGGAGGCGCAATTGAGGGATCAGTTGCAGCGGATGCTGGGGCCGGGTGGGTTCGATCACCAGAGGGACATTCTGGCGATCACGGTCAACCGTTGGTCCCATGGGTATGCGTGCTTTACCAATACGCTGTTCGATGATCCCGAGCAGACGGAGAAATGGCAGGAAACGGCGCGCAAGCCGCTGGGCAACGTGACCATCGCCAACTCGGATGCGGCGTGGAGTGCGTATGCGCATGCGGCGATCGATGAGGCGTGGCGGGCAGTGGGCGAGCTGGCCTGACGCAGAGCAGGGACCGCTGACGCGGTCCTTGCTCTGCCATTTTTCATACAACAAGACAGTTCCTACCCGACCCACCCCCCTTTCCTACATCCAAAGGATTGAGTCGGCTCCATCGTGGTCGAAGGCAGGGGGTCACGGGTCCGTTTCGAACTGCGGGGAGAAATTGCGACTTTCCATCGCCCTCACCCGGATAAACATGCCAAGCATTATCAGATCCGCGATGCACGCCGGTTTCTTGAGCTGGCAGGAGTGACGCCATGAATGTAATGACCTACAAGGGCTACGCCGCCCGAATTGAATACAGTGATGAAGATCAGTTGCTGATCGGCCACGTGGCGGGCATTCGCGATGTGATCGGCTTTCACGGCGAGTCGGTCGCCCAACTGCGCAGCGCTTTCGAGGAGGCTGTGGACGATTATCTGGAAACCTGCATCCGCTTGGGTCGAGAACCGCAGAAAACTTATTCAGGAAAATTGAGCCTGCGGCTGGAACCAACATTGCACGCCAGCGTTGCAGCCAAGGCAGAACTGGAAAACAAGAGCATCAATCAGTGGGTCAGCGACGTGCTGAACCAGGCAGCACACGCCTGACGATGGGGCAGATCGAAAGACCTGCCCCTTTCAGCTTTCAATCCCTCAGATCAGACTCATGAATCGGCTGCTCCCGGCTCGTCGCCCGCTGATACTGCGCCGGCCACGTCGCCTTGTTGCCGCCAAGATCATCATCGGCATGCAGCGGCCAATACGGATCACGCAGCAGTTCCCGCGCCAGGAAGATCAGGTCCGCCTGCCCGGTGCGCAGGATATGCTCGGCCTGCGCCGGCTCGGTGATCAGGCCGACCGTGCCGGTGGAAATGCCCGACTCCTTGCGCACCCGCTCCGCAAAACGGGTCTGGTAGCCAGGGCCAGTGGGAATCTCGGCATGCACCGATGTCCCGCCGGATGACACATCGATCAGGTCCGCCCCCAACGCTTTCAGGCGCCGGGCCAGCTCCACGGTCTCGTCCGGGTTCCAGCCATCCTCCACCCAATCCGTCGCCGACACCCGCACGAACAGCGGCAAGGACTCCGGCCACACCTCACGCACCGCCTCGGTGACCTGCAAGGTCAGGCGAATGCGATTGTCGAAACAACTGCCATAGCTGTCCCGCCGCTGGTTGCTCAACGGCGACAGGAACTGGTGCAGCAGATAGCCATGGGCCGCATGGATCTCCACCACCTTGAACCCCGCCACCAGCGCGCGCTTGGCCGCAGCGACGAAGGCGTCGATAACGTCACGGATCTGCCCTTCGCTGAGTTCGCTGGGCGGCGTATGTTCCGGGTCGAACGCTATCTTCGACGGCCCCACCGGGATCCAGCCGCCGTCATCCGGCCGGATGCTGCCGTGCTTGCCCAGCCACGGCCGATGGGTGCTGGCCTTGCGCCCGGCATGGGCCAGCTGGATGCCCGGGACAGCGCCCTGGGCAGTCACGAAACGGGTAATGCGTTGCAGCGGCGGGATCTGCGCGTCGTCCCACAAGCCCAGGTCCTGGGCGGTGATGCGGCCTTCGGCGGTGACCGCCACGGCTTCGGTGAAGATCAGCCCGGCACCGCCGACGGCGCGGCTGCCGAGGTGGACCAGGTGCCAGTCGTTGGCCAGGCCATCGACGCTGGAATACTGGCACATGGGGGACACGGCGATGCGGTTGGGCAGGGTCAGCTGACGCAGGGTGTAGGGCTCAAGCAGAAGGCTCATGACAGCACCTCTCTGGACTCCGAATGGTAGGCCGAACCGAGCGCTCATTTTTCCCTTTGGCTCAGTGCCGGTCCTACACAGACTAGACCACAATCCTACGCCCGATCAGCGCGGCTCCATATGCGCGATCATCAGTTGCACACTTTCCTGGCCGCGGAACTCGTTGACGTCAAGCTTGTAAGCCAGTTCCACCCAACGCACCGTGGGGTTCGGCCAGACCTCGCGGTCGACGCTGAAGGCGATACCATCCAGCTTCACCGAACCGCATTCACTCTTGAGCACCACCTTGAGGTGCCGCTCGCCGACCACGCGCTGTTCCACCAGTTGGAACACGCCGTGGAACAGCGGCTCGGGGAAGTGCTGGCCCCAAGGACCGGCATGGCGCAGGGCGCGAGCCAGTTCCAGGTGAAATTCCTCCACCGCCAGGGTACCGTCGGAGAGAAGGCGGCCAGTCAGGTCCTCTTCCCGCAGTTGCCGGCGCACTTCTTCGTCGAAGGCTTCGGCGAAGGCCGGGAAGTTGCCCGCCGGCAACGACAGACCGGCGGCCATGGCGTGACCACCGAACTTGCTGATCAGTTGCGGATGACGCGCCGCCACTGCATCCAGCGCATCGCGGATATGGAAACCCGGCACCGAGCGCGCCGAGCCCTTGAGCATGCCTTCGCCGGCATCGGCGAAAGCGATGGTCGGCCGGTGGTAACGCTCCTTCAGGCGCGAGGCGAGGATGCCGATCACGCCCTGGTGCCAGTCGGCCTCGAACAGGCACAGCCCGAACGGCATGGATTCGACAGGCAGGTCCTTGAGCTGGGCCAGCGCCTCGCGCTGCATACCCTGCTCGATGGACTTGCGGTCCTGGTTCAGTTCGTCCAGTTGCACCGCCATGTCCCGCGCCAGAGTCTCGTCTTCGCTGAGCAGGCATTCGATGCCCAGGCTCATGTCGTCCAGGCGGCCAGCGGCGTTGAGCCGTGGGCCAAGGATGAAACCGAGATCGGTGGAGGTGATGCGGCGGTGGTCGCGGCGGGCCACTTCGAGGATCGCCTTGAGCCCGGCACGGGCGCGACCGGCGCGGATGCGCTCCAGGCCCTGGTGCACCAGGATGCGGTTGTTGGCGTCCAGCGGCACCACGTCAGCAACGCTGCCCAGAGCCACCAGGTCGAGCAGTTCGCCAAGGTTCGGCTGTGGCTTGTTCTCGTAATGACCGAGGCTGCGCAGGCGGGTACGCAGGGCCATCAACACATAGAAGATCACCCCGACACCTGCCAGCGACTTGCTCGGAAACTCGCAGCCCGGCTGGTTGGGGTTGACGATGGCGTCGGCCTGCGGCAGTTCGTGACCGGGCAGGTGGTGGTCGGTAACCAGCACCTTCAGCCCTGCCGCTTTGGCCGCCGCCACGCCATCGACGCTGGAGATGCCGTTGTCCACGGTGATCAGCAGGTCCGGCGTGCGCTGCAACGCCACCGCGACGATCTCCGGGGTCAGGCCGTAGCCGTATTCGAAGCGGTTGGGCACCAGGTAATCGACGTGGGCCGCGCCCAGCAGGCGCAGGCCAAGCACGCCGACGCTGCTGGCGGTGGCACCGTCGGCGTCGAAATCACCGACGATGAGAATGCGCTGGCGCCTGGCCAGTGCCTCGACCAGCAGGTCCACCGCCGCGTCGATGCCCTTGAGCAGGGTGAACGGCAGCAACCGCGCCAGGCTCTTGTCCAGCTCTTCGGCGCTCTGCACGCCGCGGGCGGCGTACAGGCGGGTCAGCAGGGGCGGCAGGTCGCCGAGGAATGGCAGGGTCGGCGGCAGGGATCGCGGTTCGATACGCATAGGCTGTCAGCTCAACCGCGCTCGCCCAACAGCCACTCCAGCTGCACTTCGTGCTGGCCACGGTCGTCGGTGACGAACACCGTGCCCTCGCTGATCATCACATCCCACTTGATCGAACGCGGCATGTCGGTGGCCAGGGTTTCCAGGACCTCCTGCGGTACTGCGGCGATATTCAGGTTCTTCAGGCCCTTCACCGCGTCCACCACCTTGTTCTGCCAGACCCGCAGGCTGCCGTAGGCCAGCAGGCTGGTGCGCTCGGTGCGGCGCGAGCACCAGGTCAGGCGATCGGCGTCCGGCTGGCCGACTTCGATCCAGTGCAGGATGCGGTCATCCAGGCTCTTTTCCCACAGCGCGGCTTCGTCGACGTCCGACAGACCACGGCCGAACGACAGGTTCTCGTTGTACCAGAGGGCGTAGGCCAACAGACGCACGGCCATGCGTTCCTCGGTCTCCGACGGATGGCGGGCGATGGTCTGCTTGACGCTTTCGTAGACGCCGCGATCGAGGTCGGTGAGGTTCAGTTCGAATTTGTAGGTGGTGGACGGCTGGGCCATGGGGGCGGGCTTCTGGTATCGGAAAAGTCACACAGTCTACCCGATGCGCCGCCGATCGACGACGCGCTGCCACAATCCTGCGCTACAACAGTATCTGAGGCTGTCGCCCTGTGATAAAAACGAGCGCTCCCCCCTTCGCCACGGATGCCCTGATGTCGCTGCCCAGCAAACCTCTCGCCGGTCTGAAAGTCGTCGAACTCGGAACCCTGATCGCCGGTCCCTTCGCCTCGCGCATCTGCGCAGAATTCGGCGCCCAGGTGGTCAAGGTCGAGTCGCCGGACGGCGGCGACCCGCTGCGCAAGTGGCGCAAGCTGTACGAGGGCACATCGCTGTGGTGGTTCGTCCAGGCGCGCAACAAGCAATCGCTGACCCTCAACCTCAAGCATCCGGAAGGCATGGCGATCCTCAAGCGCCTGCTGGCCGACGCCGACATCCTGATCGAGAACTTCCGCCCCGGCGTGCTGGAAAAGCTCGGCCTGGGCTGGGACGTGCTCAAGGCGCTGAACCCGAAGCTGGTCATGGTGCGCCTGTCCGGCTTCGGTCAGACCGGGCCGATGAAGGACCAGCCGGGCTTTGGTGCGGTGGGCGAGTCCATGGGTGGGCTGCGCTACATCACCGGCTTCGAGGACCGGCCGCCGGTGCGCACCGGGATTTCCATCGGTGACTCGATTGCCGCCCTGTGGGGAGTGATCGGTGCGCTGATGGCGCTGCGTCATCGCGAGGTCAACGGCGGCGAAGGCCAGGTGGTCGACGTGGCACTGTACGAGGCGATCTTCGCCATGATGGAAAGCATGGTCCCGGAATTCGACGTGTTCGGTTTTATCCGCGAGCGCACCGGCAACATCATGCCGGGCATCACGCCCTCCTCCATCCATACCAGCGCCGATGGCAAGCACGTGCAGATCGGCGCCAACGGCGATGCCATCTTCAAGCGCTTCATGCTCGCCATCGGCCGTACCGACCTGGCCGAAGACCCGAGCCTGGCCAGCAATGACGGCCGCGACCTGCGCCGCGACGAGCTGTACGGGGTGATCGATCGCTGGGCCAACAGCGTGCCGCTGGACACCCTGATGAAGACTTTGAATGAGGCAGAGGTGCCAGCCAGCCGCATCTACTCCGCCGAAGACATGTTCGCCGACCCGCAATTCCTCGCCCGCGAGATGTTCCTCCAGGCGAAGCTGCCGGACGGCAAGCCGTTCAAGATGCCCGGCATCGTGCCCAAGCTGTCCGATACTCCGGGCTCCAGCGAGTGGGTCGGACCGAAGCTGGGCGAGCACACCGACCAGTTGCTGGGTGAACTGGGCTACAGCCCGGCGGCCATCAGCGACCTGCGCGAGCAGGGTGCCATCTGAAGCGGCTCTGGCGCGGCACCGGCCTGGGCCTGCTGCTCGGCATGTTGCTGAGCACTTCCGGCATGGTGACGGCCAAGGAGAGGCTGACCTGGCTGCTGCGTGACCTGCCGCCGCTGACCATCTTCGAGGGGACACGCAAGGGTCAGGGTGCCGTGGACCAGATGCTCGTCCGACTGATCGAGCAGATGCCCGAATACGACCACAGTATCCTGCGCGTCAATCGCGCCCGGGCCATGCAGATGCTCCAGGAGCCCAGTTTCACTTGCGACGCAACCCTGCTGTGGACTCCGGAACGGGCGCGTTTCATTAATTTCTCGGTACCGAGCATGGGCACCCTGAGCAATGGCCTGATCGTGCGCAAGCAGGACGCCGCGCTGGTCGAGCCTTTCCTGGTGGACGGCAAGGTCGATCTCAAGGCCCTGCTGGCGAGCCAGACCGCGCGCCTGGGGATGGTCGCCGAGCGCAGCTACAGCACGCCGGTCGATATCCTGCTAAAGGCCACCCCTCCGGACAACCTCACCCCGCACTACGGCAATGATGCAGTGCGCAGCCTGTTGCAGATGCAGAACCTGGGACGGCTGAAATGGCTGCTGGGTTACTGGCCGGAAGTCCGCTACCTGAGCCAGGAACTGGGCCAGCCGCTGGACGCCCTGACCTTCTACCCGATCCAGGGCATGGCCGAGTACCAGTTCATTCATGTCGGCTGTTCCGACACGCCACAGGGCCGCGAGGCCGTGGTCCATGTCAATCAGTTGCTGCTGCAGATGCGCGAGGACATCCTGCCTGCGCTCTATGCCGAATGGCTCGATGCCCATACCCGCGAGATCTATCTGGAAGACGCACGGCATTTCTTCAGCGACGACCATCCCTGACTGCGGGCAAAAAGAAACCCCGAACGGTGGGGAGCCCGATCGGGGTTAAACGAAGGCCAATTGGGGGGCCTTTCGTGGAGACAGCCAGTCAGCATCGGAGCAAAATGAGGACTGGCTGCCTGTAGGGTGTCTGATTGCCGTCTCCGGCAAAGGTTCCTCTCACAAGGTAGCCGATAAACCACGAGCCTGCCGCGCATGCTGCCAGGCTGCGATCACGCAGGGCTGCAGGCGGCCTTCAGCAATGCGCAGGTCGCGCTGCAGGCCATCCACCAGATCCACCAGCAAGCGCTGGTCCTGCAACTGGCTGGCACGCGCAGTGCGTTGCAATATGTCGAAACCATTCTCGTCACGTAGCGACACCTTGAAGTCGCCAGCGCCCTGGGGTTCCAGAGTGACCTGATAAGGTGCCAATGCTTCATTGAGCAACACGCTGATGGATTCCATCTTCACCTCGATAGGACCAAGTGGTTTTCGACTGACCCCGCAGTTGCTGGAAAAGTTCGGCAAAACGGGGTTTTCACCAGGGGTTCAAGCGAGCATGCCCGGTAAACATGACAGATTGAAAGCGCCCTGACAAAGTGATATCAAAAAGCCACTTTCGCATCAAGCCACCCCTTTCTCACCCCGTGTCTTCGGCTCGCGGACGTGCATCCAGTGGAGCAGTTCGCCACTCGACATCGGTCCGGCGACGAAGCGCCCTTGTACCCACGGCTGCCCTACCCCCTGCACTGCCTGCCAATCGGCAAGGGTGTCCACCTCCGTTACTACCACGTCGAGCGCCGAACGTCTTGCCAGGATCAACGCCGCCGCGACGACTGCGGCCTTGGTGCCCTCTTCGGCCATACCGCAGAGGAATTCAGCGGGGAGTTTCAATTCGCTCAGCGGAAGATCGAACAGTTGACGGAGGTTGGCCGCACCACGACCGAACTCGTCGAGGCACAGCCGCACACCCATCTGGCGCAGGTCTACCAGGCGCTGCAATTGGGAAGGATCGAGCCGGCAGCAATGACGCTCGCCGATTTCCAGGATCAGGCTGCTGGCGCACACGCGATGCAGCGCCAGCAGTTGTTCCAGGCATCCGACCAGATCGTTGTCGAACAACAACGCAGGCGGCAGGTTCACCGCCACCGGCAACTGTCGGCCATCCACCGCACTGAGCGCCAAGGCGTTTTCCAGTAGGTGCCAAGTCAGCATCGCTAGGAGTGCGGCGCCTTCGGGCACGGTGAAGAACTGTCCTGGCACCAGTGAACCAAGGGTTGGATGCTGCCAGCGTACGGAGGCCTCGACACTGACCAGATTGCCGTCGGCGTCAATTCTGGGCTGATAGTTCACCTGCCACTGCTGGCGCAACTGGGCCAGTTGCTCTGCTGAAAGCCGGCGCAAAGCCTTTATCGGCGGCGCGCTGTCCGACATTGGCGGATCACCGCTGCGGTCGTGGTATTCGCTCAGCAGGCGGTGGAGAACGGCTCCACTGGCCGGTTTCTGCAGGCAGCCGAGCAGGTGCAGGCCAAGTTGCGGGGCGAGTTCTGCGATGTTGCCGAGCAGGGCCGGTTCAGCATCGCTCAGCACGATCAACGCGCCGGCCAGTCGCTTGTCGGCCAGATGGCGGATCATCGCCAACCCGTCCGGACCATCCATGTACAGGTCGCAGATGGCGACATCCACCGGCCCCCGGCGCTCGAGCATCTGCCGGGCGCAGTTCACCGACTCCGCGGCGAGCACATCGAACACGCCTGCAGCATTGAGCATCTGGTGCAATGCCATGAGTTGGAAGGGGTGGTCTTCGAGGATCAGGACCTTGAGGGAGTGCATGAAGCTGGTCTCCGTGATGGCACGAAGCTGCGACTCTAGGGAAATAGTGCAGAGGGACCTATAGGACAAATCCGAAAGGATGACGTCCGTTTCCGACAGAGCATCTAACCCCCCCCCCGGCAAGCTGATGCGCCATCCCTGTGAGAGCAGGTTCACCCGCGATTGCGGTAGTGGATTCACCATAGCCATCGCGGATGAACCCGCTCCCACACGGTCCGCATCTTACTTTTGATCTTTGCTTCTGATCGAAATGAAAAAGCCCGTCACTGAGGACGGGCTTTCTTGCATCAGACGAACCGCTTACAGCGGCTTGCCGCGATTGCCATGCTGGCTGACAAACGCCTGAACCTTGCCCAGGTCGTTGGCCAGAACGGTGCAGCGTTCTTCCCGCGAGAACAGGTCGGACAGGTGCGCCGGCAGTTCCAGGGCCTTCTCGACACCCGCCTTCTCCACGGCATCCGGGAACTTGACCGGGTGCGCGGTGCCCAGCACCACCATCGGGGTGTCCAGGCTGCGGCGGCATTCGCGGGCCGCCTTGACGCCGATCGCGGTGTGCGGGTCGAGTATTTCGCCGGTCTGGGCGAAGACTTCGGCGATGGTTTCGCAGGTCTGCGCGTCATCCACGGCCAGCGAGTCGAACAGCTTGCGCGCTTCGGTCCAGCGGTCCTGCTCGACGCTGAAACCGCCGCCCTGCTTGAAATTGGCCATCAGCTCGGCGATTGCCGCGCCGTTGCGACCGTGCAGGTCGAACAGCAGGCGCTCGAAGTTCGAAGAAACCATGATGTCCATCGACGGCGACAGGGTCGCGTGCAGGGTTTCCTTGACGTACTGGTTGCCGCTCATGAAGCGGTGCAGGATGTCGTTGCGGTTGGTCGCGACGATCAGCTGGCTGATCGGCAGGCCCATGTTGCGCGCCAGGTAGCCGGCGAAGATGTCGCCGAAGTTGCCGGTCGGCACCGAGAACGCGATGGAACGGGCCGGGCCGCCCAGTTGCAGGGCCGCGTGGAAGTAGTAGACGATCTGGGCCATGATCCGCGCCCAGTTGATCGAGTTGACCGCCACCAGGCGAGTGCCCTTGAGGAAGCCTTGGTCGGCGAAGCTGTTCTTGACCATCTCCTGGCAGTCGTCGAAGTTGCCTTCGATGGCGATGTTGTGGATGTTCTCGCCGAGAATGGTGGTCATCTGCCGGCGCTGCACTTCCGACACGCGCTGGTGCGGGTGCAGGATGAAGATGTCGACGTTGTCGCAACGGCGGCAGCCTTCGATTGCCGCAGAACCGGTGTCACCACTGGTGGCGCCCATGATCACCACGCGCTCGCCGCGCTTGGCCAGGACGTGGTCGAGCAGACGACCGAGCAGTTGCAGGGCAAAGTCCTTGAACGCCAGGGTCGGGCCGTGGAACAGCTCCAGCACCCACTCGTTGCTGTTCAGCTGACGCAGCGGGGCGACTGCGGCGTGGGCGAACTCGCCGTAGGTTTCTTCGAGGATCTTCTTGAAGTCAGCGTCGGCGATGCTGCCGGTGACGAACGGGCGCATCACCCGGAACGCCAGTTCGTGGTATGGCAGGCCGGCCCAGGAAGCGATCTCTTCCTGAGTGAAACGCGGCAGGTTCTCCGGTACGTAGAGACCGCCGTCGCTGGCCAGGCCAGCCAGCAGCACGTCTTCGAAATTCAGGGCCGGCGCCTGGCCACGGGTACTGATATAGCGCATGGGACAAACCTTCTTTGAGCTTCAGGCTGCAAGTTTCAAGTGGCAAGAAAAAGCAGCTGCGCTCGTTCTTGCCGCTTGTGGCTTGCAGCTTGCCGCTGGACTTAATTGAGTTGTTCGACGCGGATCCGCACGACCTTGCCGATCACATCCTGCAGCGCTTCCAGAGCGACGATCGCGTCGTTCATGCGCTGCTCCTGCACCTCGTGGGTCAGCAGGATCATCGGGACCAGGCCGTCCTGTTCCTCGACTTCCTTCTGCATGATCGACTCGATGTTGATCCCGCGTTCGGACAGGATGCTCGCCACCTGGGCCAGTACGCCCGGATGGTCCTTGGCCTGGATGCGCAGGTAGTACGCGGTTTCGCAGGCTTCGATCGGCAGAATGGGGTGGGCGGACAGCGAATCCGGCTGGAAAGCCAGGTGCGGTACGCGGTTTTCCGGGTCAGCGGTCATGGCGCGAACCACGTCCACCAGGTCGGCGACCACCGAAGAAGCGGTCGGCTCCATGCCGGCGCCGGCGCCGTAGAACAGGGTCGAGCCTGCGGCGTCGCCGTTGACCATGACCGCGTTCATCACGCCATTGACGTTGGCGATCAGGCGGTCGGCCGGAATCAGGGTCGGGTGTACGCGCAACTCGATGCCGGCGGCAGTGCTGCGGGCCACGCCCAGGTGCTTGATGCGGTAGCCCAGTGCCTCGGCGTAGTTGACGTCGGCAGTGGTCAGCTGGGTGATGCCCTCGGTGTAGGCCTTGTCGAACTGCAGCGGGATGCCGAAGGCGATGGACGCGAGGATGGTCAGCTTGTGCGCGGCGTCGATGCCCTCGACGTCGAAGGTCGGATCGGCTTCGGCATAGCCCAGCGCCTGGGCTTCGGCCAGCACGTCAGGGAAGGTGCGGCCCTTCTCGCGCATTTCGGTGAGGATGAAGTTGCCGGTGCCGTTGATGATGCCGGCGACCCAGTTGATGCGGTTGGCCGAGAGGCCTTCACGGATCGCCTTGATTACCGGAATGCCGCCGGCCACCGCCGCCTCGAAGGCGACGATGACGCCCTTCTCGCGGGCGCGGGCGAAGATCTCGTTGCCGTGCACGGCAATCAGCGCCTTGTTCGCGGTGACCACGTGCTTGCCGTTGTCGATGGCCTTGAGCACCAGGTCGCGGGCCACGGTGTAGCCGCCGATCAGTTCAATGACAATATCGATCTCGGGGTTGGTCGCGACCTCGAACACGTCAGCGGTAATGGGGGTACCGGTAATCTGGCAGTTCGGGTTGGGCGAACGCATGGCAATCTGTGCCACTTCGATGCCACGCCCGGCGCGGCGGGCGATTTCCTCGGCGTTTCGCTTAAGAACATTGAAGGTTCCGCCACCGACGGTCCCCAACCCACAGATGCCTACTTTGACCGGTTTCACTGTGAACTCCCCATTGAACGACCGACACGCGGCCGGTCATGAAAAAGGCCGTCTCCCCATGAAGACGGCCCGCTGATTGAATTACTTGGTGCTGGCCAGGGCCAGCTTGGCCACCTGCTTTGCCGGCTGGTAGCCCGGGATCACCTGGCCGTCCTCAAGGACGATGGCCGGGGTGCCGTTGACACCGATCGACTGGCCCATGGCGAACTGCTTGCTCACCGGGTTCTCGCACTTGGCGGCCTTGATTTCCTTGCCGCCGATCATGTTGTCCAGGGCCGTGTTGCGGTCCTTGGAGCACCAGACTGCCTGCAGTTGCTCGTCACCCGGCGAGCCAAGGCCCTGACGCGGAAACGCGACGTAGCGCACTTCGACACCGAGCTTGTTCAGTTCGGCGACTTCCTCGTGCAGCTTGTGGCAATACGGGCAAGTGGTGTCGGTGAAGACGGTGATGTGCGACTTGGCCTGGCCCTTGGCCGGATAGATCACCATTTCCGCAGTCGGGATGGTGTTGATGGTCTTGGCGATGCCGGCACGCTCGGCCTTCTCGGTGAGGTTGACCGGCTTGCCGTTTTCCACCTGGAACAGGTTGCCCTGCATCACGTACTGGCCGTCGGCGCTGGCATAAAGAACACGACCGCCCTGCAGCTTGACTTCATACAGGCTGGAGAACGGGCTCTTGGCGATACTCTCGACCGGGATTTCGGAATCCAGCGATTTCAGCGTTTCGCGGATCGCCTTTTCGGCATCGTCAGCCACGGCGAACGAAGTGACCAGCGCCAGGGCGGCGGCCGCGAGGGTCTGGATCAAGCGCATGAGGGGAAACTCCTTGCATAGGACCGGAATAGGGACGCCCGTGCTGAAAACGCGGGGATTTCGCCGGCCCAGGACGTAAACATTGAAAGACTAACACATTCACCGCCCAGTACACGGGCCGTCGAGAAGCCAAATAGCGGCTAACCCCGCGGATGATGACGAGCATGCAGCTCCTGCAGGCGGGCCTTGGCCACATGGGTGTAGATCTGCGTGGTGGACAGATCGCTGTGCCCCAGCAGCATCTGTACCACGCGCAGATCGGCACCGTGGTTGAGCAGGTGGGTGGCGAAGGCATGGCGCAGGGTGTGGGGCGACAGCGCCTTGCCGATCCCGGCCACGGTGGCATGGTGCTTGATGCGGTGCCAGAAGGTTTGCCGGGTCATCTGCTCGCCGCGCAGGCTAGGGAACAGCACGTCGCTGGGACGGCCATTGAGCAGCTCGGCGCGCCCGTCGCGCAGGTAGCGCTCGATCCACACCACCGCCTCCTCGCCCATGGGCACCAGGCGCTCCTTGCTGCCCTTGCCCATCACCCGCAGCACGCCTTGGCGCAGGTTGATCTGGTCGAGGGTCAGGCTGACCAGTTCGGTCACCCGCAGGCCGCAGGCGTAGAGCACCTCCAGCATGGCGCGGTCGCGCTGGCCGATGGCTTCGCCAAGGTCCGGGGCGCGCAACAGCGCTTCGACATCGGCTTCGGAGAGGGACTTGGGCAACGGCCGGCCCAGTTGCGGCATATCCACCTGCAGGGTCGGATCGATGGCGATCAGCTTTTCCCGCAGCAGGTAGCGATAGAAGCCGCGCACGCCCGAGAGAAAACGCGCCGTGGAGCGTGGTTTGTAGGCATTGTCCAGGCGCCAGCCGAGGTGATCGAGGATCAGCTCGCGGCCGGCGTCGGGCAGCTGGACACCCTTGTCCTGCAACCAGCCGTTGAACAAGGCCAGGTCGCTGCGGTAGGACGCACGGGTGTTGTCGGACAGGCCTTTCTCCAGCCACAGGGCATCGAGAAACTGGTCGATCAGGGGATGGTCTATTGCGGGCATGACGGCTCTGTGAACAGGCGATGAAAACGCCGAAAGATGGCTAGTCTTCCATAACCTGCCCGGGATAGGGAATCCGCATGAACGAACAACAGATCCTCCTGGCTTTCGGTGGCATCGGCGCGGCGGCACTGGCCTGCCAGTGGCTGGCCTGGCGCCTGAAACTGCCAGCCATTCTCTTCCTGCTGCTCAGCGGCATCCTCGCAGGACCGGTGCTGGGCTGGCTCGATCCCCAGGAGATGTTCGGCCCCCTGCTGATGCCGCTGGTATCGCTGGCGGTGGCGCTGATCCTGTTCGAAGGCAGCCTGACCCTGCACCTTTCGCAATGGCGCGAGATCGGCAGCGTGGTGCAACGCATGGTCACCGTGGGCGCCTTGGTGACCTGGGTGGTGATCGCCGTCGCCACCCACTGGCTGCTGGGCTTCGACTGGCCGCTGGCGGTGCTGTTCGGCACCCTGACCCTGGTCACCGGGCCCACCGTGATCGTGCCGATGCTGCGGGTGATGCGGCCCAAGTCGGCGATCGCCAACATCCTGCGCTGGGAAGGTATCGTCATCGACCCGATCGGTGCCCTGCTCGCCGTGGTGGTGTACAGCTTCATCATCGCCAGCGCCGCAGATGAAGGCCTCACCCAGAGCCTGAAGACCTTTGCCGGGGTGATCCTGTGCGGCAGTGCCTTCGGTGCCGCCGGTGGCTGGATCCTCAGCCAGGTGATGCGCGAGCAATGGCTGCCGGAATACCTGCACAACCTGGCCTCTCTGGCGGCGGTACTGGGGATCTTCATCGCTGCCAACCAGGTCATGCACGAATCCGGGCTGCTGGCGGTGACGGTGATGGGGATGTGGCTGGCGAACATGAAGGGCGTGGATGTCCGGCAGATCCTGCATTTCAAGGAGAACCTCAGCGTCCTGCTGATTTCCGGGCTGTTCATCCTGCTGGCAGCGCGCCTCGACCTCAGCGCCCTGCTCGGCCTCGGTCCGGCGGTGCTGGCGCTGCTGTTGGTGATCCAGTTGATCGCCCGACCCTTGAACGTCGCCCTGTCCACTTGGGGCTCGCCGCTGAATTGGCGGGAACGAGCCCTGCTGGCCTGGATTGCCCCGCGGGGCATTGTCGCGGCGGCGGTCTCGGCGATCTTCGCCATCCGCCTCGACGAGGCCGGGCATGACAGCGCCCTGCTGCTGGTGCCACTGACCTTCGCGGTGATCATAGGCACCGTGGTGCTGCAAAGTGCCACCGCACGACCGCTGGCACGCCTGTTGAAAGTGGCGGAGCCGGCGCCCAGCGGCTTTCTCATCGTCGGCGCCAACCCGCCGGCGCGGGCCATTGGCAAAGCCTTGCAGCAGATGGGTAGCCGCGTGTTGTTGACCGATTCGAGCTGGGAAAACATCCGCGCGGCGCGCATGGACGGGCTGGCGACCTATTTCGGCAACCCGGCGTCACAGCACGCCGATGCGCATCTGGACCTCGTCGGGCTGGGCCATCTGCTTGGCCTGTCGCCGGCGGGTGAGCTGAACGCCCTGGCCTGCATGCGTTTTCGCCATGATTTCGGTGTGCAGCGCCTGTTTTCCCTGGCCAGCGGCCTGGAACTCAGCCGCAGCGACAAGCATCGGGCCAGCGACGAACACCGTGGCCAGGCGCTAGGCAGCCAGCCGCTGACTTACGTGCAACTGGCCAACCAATTGCACCAGGGCGCCGAGCTGTACAGCACGCACCTGACCGACGCCTTCGACTGGGAGGCCTACCGAGCCCTTCACGGCGACAGGGCCACCTTGCTGTTCGCCCGCGATGCCAGCGGCTGGGTACATGTGGTCGGCCCGGACCACCCGCTCAAGCCCGCGTCAGGATGGACACTGCTGTCGTTGATCCAGCCGGAAAAGGACTGAAGGGCTCAGAAGCCCGGCAGCACCGGCACCGGGCGCTTGTCCTCGTCGATGGCGACGAAGCTGAACAGGCCATGAATGGCTTTCTCGCGGCTATCGCAGCTCATGCTTTCGACGAATACCTCGACTTCCACCTTGAGGCTGGTGTTGCCAACCTTCACCACGGTGCCGACCAGCTCGACGATGGAGCCGGCGGCGATCGGGTGCTTGAAGTCGATACGGTCGGTGGACACAGTCACCAGTGGCAGGCGGCAGAAACGTGTGGCGGCGATGAACGAGACTTCATCCATCCAGGCCAGGGCGGTGCCGCCGAACAGGGTGTTGTGGTGGTTGGTGGTGGAGGGGAACACCGCCTTGGTCACGCGTGTGACCGACAGCGCGGTGCGGCGTTCGATTTCCTGATCTCGGGTAGTCATGGGGGACACTCAACAAAAACGATGACGCGACGCGGACCCTGTGGCGGCCTTGAAAATGCAAAAAGGGCAGCCCGTAGGCTGCCCTTTCTTTCGCAAAGGTCGGACTGGACTCAGGCCAGTTTTTCCTTGATGCGAGCTGCTTTACCGGACAGGTCACGCAGGTAGTACAGCTTGGCTTTACGCACGTCACCACGACGTTTCACGGCCAGGCTGTCGATTTGCGGGCTGTAGGTCTGGAAAGTACGCTCAACGCCAACACCGTTGGAGATCTTGCGAACGGTGAATGCGCTGTTCAGACCGCGGTTGCGCTTGGCGATTACAACGCCTTCGAACGCCTGCAGACGGGAACGATCGCCTTCCTTCACTTTCACCTGAACGACAACGGTGTCGCCCGGGGCAAAGGTAGGGATCTCTTTGCTCATCTGTTCAGCTTCGATCTGCTGAATGATTTTGTTGGTCATCTCTGTGCTCCTAAGGCAAATCGTCAGATTTACCATCGATACGTTAACTATCGTCCCGCTCGCGGATGTATTCCTCGAGCAGCTTCTTCTCTTCTCCAGAAAGTGAGCGACTTTCCAGAAGATCAGCGCGTCGTTCCCAGGTCCGCCCAAGGGACTGCTGCAAACGCCAGCGCCGGATGTGTGCATGGTTGCCACTTAGCAACACGTCGGGAACACGCTGATCCGCATACACCTCAGGCCGGGTGTAGTGCGGGCAATCCAGCAGACCGTCGGTGAAAGAGTCTTCCTCCGCCGAGTCCACATGCCCTAAAGCTCCGGGCAGCAGCCGTGTAACCGCATCGATCAGGACCATCGCCGGCAGCTCGCCGCCAGACAATACATAGTCGCCAATCGACCACTCTTCATCGACATGAGCTTCAATGAAACGCTCGTCGATGCCTTCGTAACGACCGGCTATCAGAATCAACGATTCATGCTTCGCCAGGTCCTTGACCGCCGACTGATTCAGCTTGCGGCCTTGCGGCGAGAGGTAAATCACCTTCGCCTTACCTCCGGTTGCCTGCCTGGCATCGACCAGGGCATCTTCCAGGGGCTTTATCTTCATCACCATGCCCGGACCACCGCCAAAAGGCCGATCATCCACCGTGTGGTGACGATCCGTGGTGTAGTCCCGCGGGTTCCAGCAGGTCAGTTGCAACAACCCCTGTTTCACCGCCCGGCTGGTAATGCCGTACTCACTGATGGCCGAGAACATCTCGGGGAACAACGTGATGACTTCTACGCGCAGGCTCGCCATTGCTTAGAAATCCGCATCCCATTCGACCCTCATCTCACTCGCGGCCAGATCGATCGCCAACACGCATTGCCGGGTATACGGCAACAGTCGTTCACGATCATCGAGGCTGCCAGCACAGGGCTTGACCACCATTACATCGTTCGCGCCGGTCTCCAACAGGTGATCAACCTTGCCGAACAGGTGTCCGTCCTGGTTGATGACACTCAGACCCACGAGCTGGTACCAGTAGTACTCGTCGTTGGCCAGGTTGGGCAAAAGGCTTCGCGAGATACAGATCTCATAACCGCTCAGAAGACGAGCTTCGTCGCGATCATCGAGCCCCTTGAGCTTGGCGACCAGATCCTTTTGACCGGATCGGCCCTTGACCAGCTCTACCTGCTTGACCACGCCTTCGCGCCGAAGCGTCCAGTGGCGGTACTGCAACAGGTTGTCGATCGGATCGGTAAAGGAAAAAACCTTCACCTCGCCGCGAACGCCGTGTACCGAAAAAATCTTGCCGACGACGATGAGGTCATCTGCAGTTTCTGGCGTCGCGTTCATAGTGCTCAGGCAGCAGCCTTGGCAGCTTCCTTCAGCAGCTGAGCAACGCGCTCAGACGGCTGTGCACCTTGAGCCAGCCAGTAGGTGGCGCGCTCTTGGTTTACGGACAGTTTGACTTCTGCGCCCGAAGCAATCGGGTTGAAGAAGCCGATACGCTCAACGAAACGACCATCGCGCGCATTGCGGCTGTTGGTCACGGTGAGGTGGTAGAATGGGCGCTTTTTGGAGCCGCCACGGGCAAGACGGATGGTTACCATGTGAACATCGTTCCTGTAGTCGGTGCTGCAAATCTATAGGCCAAACGGGCACGGGTGCCCGAAAGGCCGCATATTCTCGGGGAATACACGGACTTTTGCAAATGCCTTTTTTCTGGCAACTGCCTGTCTGTCATACAGATCTGCAATGAGGCTGCCCTTTTATAAGGCAGCGATTTTCCCGCCGAAGCGGGTTTCGAAGGTGGTGCCGCAGGCGCCACCACCCCGGAATAGGGTTTACAGCTTGGGCATGCCGCCGCCAGGCATCATGCCGCCAAGGCCGCGCATCATCTTGGCCATGCCGCCCTTGGCAGAAAACTTCTTCATCATCTTCTGCATCTGCTTGTGCTGCTTGATCAGGCGGCCGATGTCCTGTACCTGGGTGCCGGAACCCAGGGCGATGCGGCGCTTGCGCGAACCGCTGATCAGCTCGGGATCGCGGCGTTCGGCCGGGGTCATCGAGTTGATGATCGCTTCCATCTGCTTGAACTGCTTCTCGGCCGCGCCCTGAGCGTTGCCCATCTGCGACAGGTTGACCCCGCCGATGCTCGGCAGCTTGTCCATCAGCCCGCCGAGGCCGCCCATGTTCTTCATCTGTTGCAGTTGGTCGCGGAAGTCTTCGAGGTCGAAGCCCTTGCCCTTCTTCAGCTTCTTGGCCAGCTTGTCGGCCTTGGCCTTGTCGATATTCTGCTCGGCCTGCTCGATCAGGCTGAGCACGTCGCCCATGCCGAGGATCCGCGAAGCGATACGGTCCGGATGGAACGGCTCCAGGGCCTCGGTCTTCTCGCCCATGCCGATGAACTTGATCGGCTTGCCAGTGATGGCGCGCACCGACAGCGCGGCACCGCCACGAGCGTCACCATCGACCTTGGTCAGCACCACGCCGGTCAGCGGCAGCGCGTCGCCGAAGGCCTTGGCGGTGTTGGCAGCGTCCTGGCCGGTCATGGCGTCGACCACGAACAACGTCTCGATCGGCTTGACCGCGGCGTGCAGGTCCTTGATCTCGGTCATCATGTCGGCGTCGATGTGCAGACGACCGGCGGTGTCGACGATGACCACGTCGATGAATTTCAGCTTGGCTTCGCGGATCGCCGCTTCGGCAATGGCCACCGGCTTCTGGCTGATGTCGGACGGGAAGAAGGTCACGCCGATGTCGTTGGCAAGGGTTTCCAGCTGCTTGATCGCCGCCGGGCGGTAGACGTCGGCGGAGACGACCATGACGGTCTTCTTCTTGCGCTCCTTCAGGAAGCGAGCCAGCTTGCCGGCGGTGGTGGTTTTACCCGCCCCCTGCAGACCGGCCATCAGCACCACGGCAGGCGGCGCGGCGTTCAGGCTCAGGTCCTCGTTGGCCGCGCCCATCAGCTCTTCGAGCTCGGCCTGGACGATCTTCACGAACGCCTGGCCCGGGGTCAGGCTGCGGGAAACCTCGGTACCCACCGCACGTTCCTTGACCTTGTTGACGAAGTCCTTGACCACCGGCAGGGCGACGTCGGCTTCGAGCAACGCCATGCGCACTTCGCGCAGGGTGTCTTTGATGTTGTCTTCATTCAGCTTGGCCTTGCCGGTGACATGGCGCAGCGTCTGTGACAGACGATCGGTCAGGTTTTCAAACATGGGGATCCTTTCAGGCTCGTTGGAACCGGGGTTTAGCCAGCCCAGGGGCGCGGGCAGGGGCGCGATTATAACGAAGACTGAGGCCAGCGCACACCATGCCGTCGGCGCGCAGTCTTCCTAGGGGCCCGCGTTCTATGCCAAACTCGGCGACTTTCGGGCTTGCCTAACAGGACTTATGCTCCCCTTGTCACCCAGCTTGCTACCCAACCTGATCGCCGCCTGCCTGTATGCCGCCGCGTTCGCCCTCCAAGCCATCGGGCTTTCCCGCGGCGTCAAGGCCGACAAGCGCCTGCTCGGCCTGCTTGGCGCAGTGGCGGTCGTCGCCCAGGGCACCGCGCTGTTCTGGCAGTTGCTCACGCCCCTGGGCCTGAGCCTGGACTTTTTCAGCGCCGCGAGCCTGATCGCCACGGCGGTGATCGCCATCACCCTGCTCGCCTGCCTGCGCAGCCCGGTGGAGAACCTGCTCCTGCTGCTGTTCCCGCTCGGCCTGCTGACGGCGCTGATCGCCCAGTTCGCGCCGTCCGGCACGGTGCCGCTGATCAACGAGGAGCCGGGCATCCTCGCCCATATCCTGCTGTCGATCCTGGCCTACGGCCTGTTCACCATCGCGGTGTTCCAGGCGCTGTTGCTGCTGGTGCAGGACCACCAGCTCAAGCACAAGCACCCGTCGGGGCTGATCCGCAACTTCCCGCCGCTGCAGACCATGGAAAGCCTGCTGTTCGGCTTCCTCTGGGCCGGCTGGGGCCTGCTCACGCTGTCCTTGATTTCCGGCTGGCTGTTCCTCGAAAACCTGTTCGCCCAGCACCTGGTGCACAAGACCCTGCTGGCCTGCGTCGCCTGGATCGTCTTCAGCGTGCTGCTGTGGGGCCGTACCCGCCTCGGCTGGCGCGGACACAAGGCGATCCGCTGGACCCTGGCCGGGTTCTGCCTGCTGATGCTGGCGTACTTCGGCAGCAAGCTGGTACGCGAATTCATCCTGCATATCTGACGGGCGATCGATGAACACTCTGCCGCTGGCTCCGCTGCTCGGGCTCCTGGCCCTGGCCTTGTTGTGGTCGGCGCTGTTCACTGCCGTCGACGCCGCGCGCCAACGACTGGCCAGCGCCCGGCGCAGCGACAGTCACCCCACCCTCGACGGTATCCCGGCCCAGGCCCTGGTCCTGGCCGCGAGCCTCGGCAAGCTGCTGGTGTTTACCCTCGCAGCCCTCACCGGCCTGCGCTGCCAGGGCGAATACGGTTTCTGGCTGGGCTGCCTAGGCGCAGCACTGCTGATACTGGTCTGTGCCGAGTACCTGCCGCGGCAACTGGCCCGACGCAATCCCGAGGCGTTCATTGGCCTGGGCATCATCCTCAAGCTCCCCCTGCGCCTGCTGCAGCCGCTGGCCTGCCTGCTGGACGGCATCGCCCGCCTGATCGTACGCCCCTTCGCGGTGCAGCCAGCGATGGTCAACCATCACGAGAACGACACCGAAGAAACCGATGACCGCCAGGAAGACCAGGACAAACCCGGTCCGCATACCCTGCCCAACAGCCTCCTGGCCCTGGAAAAGATCACCGTCAACCATATCCTGGTGCCGCGCAGCGAGGTCGACGGGGTCAACCTGGATGACCCGATCGAGGCCATCATCAAACAGTTGACCGCCTGCAAGCACACCCGCCTCCCGGTGTTCCACAGCGATATCAACCAGGTCCAGGCGGTGCTCAACCTCCGCCACATCGCCCACCTGCTGCCCAAGGCCGAGCTGACCCACGAAAGCTTGCTGGCCGCCTGCTACGAGCCCTACTTCGTCCCGGAAAGCACCCCGCTGCAGATGCAGTTGCTGAATTTCCACAAGCAGCAGCGGCGCATGGGCATCGTCGTCGATGAATACGGTGAAGTGCAGGGCATCGTCACCCTCGAAGACATACTCGAAGAAATCGTCGGCGAGTTCGAAGAACAGGACAGCCAGGACAACCCGCATATCCATCCGCAGGCCGACGGGCGCTACGTCATCGAAGGCGCCATCGCCATCCGCGAACTGAACCGCTGCCTCGGCTGGCACCTGCCCAGCGACGGCCCCAAGACCCTCAACGGCCTGGTCACCGAAGCCCTGGAGAGCATCCCGGACAGCGCGGTGTGTCTGAAGATCGGCCGCTACCGCCTGGAAATCCTCGAAACCGAGGACAACCGCGCCAGCCGCATCCTGGTCTGGACCGTGGCACGCCTGCCCGCCGCCTGATTCGCTACTCGCCAAGCCACGGGACAGACACATTCAGTATCGAATGTGGCTATACTCGGTCCACGCTTACCCAGCCCTGCCGTCGCGCCCGCTACCCGCATCCGGTGCTTTGCGGCCAGCGCATTCCGCCGCATCGCGCGCTCCAGCGGCACTGCTTCACACCCCGAACAGTGCCCGCGCCCGCCCTTATCCCCACAGGGCGTATGCTCGGCGACGCGAGTCATTCCAATAAATAACGCTCCGGCGCCCCTCGCTGCCATCCGTGCGTGGTCGCCAGAAGAGCACTCGACTGTCAGGGGTACACCGCATGACAACCAGCAGCACCTACAACGAGGCGGACGCCGCGCCGTCCGGCAATTCGCCAGCGCGAGTCGCCACCGCCAGCTTCATCGGCACCGCCATCGAGTTCTACGACTTCTACGTCTATGCAACCGCCGCCGCACTGGTGATCGGCCCGGTGTTCTTCCCGCAGACCTCCGGCACCGCGCAGATGCTCTCGGCCTTCCTCACCTTCGGCATCGCCTTCCTCGCCCGGCCGCTGGGCTCGGCGCTGTTCGGCCACTTCGGCGACCGCATCGGGCGCAAGTCAACGCTGGTTGCCTCGCTGCTGCTGATGGGGGTCTGTACCACGCTGATCGGCGTGCTGCCGGGGCATGACAGCATCGGTGTCTGGGCGCCGATCCTGCTCTGCGTGCTGCGCTTCGGCCAGGGCCTGGGGCTGGGCGGCGAATGGGGTGGCGCGGCGCTGCTGGCCACGGAGAATGCGCCGAAGGGCAAGCGCGCCTGGTTCGGCATGTTCCCGCAACTGGGTCCGTCCATCGGTTTCCTCGCCGCCAACGGCCTGTTCCTGGCCTTGGCCATGCTTCTCAGCGATGAAGACTTCCGGGCCTGGGGCTGGCGCATTCCTTTCCTGCTCAGTGCCGTGCTGGTCATCGTCGGCCTGTACGTGCGGCTGAAGCTGGAGGAAACACCGGTCTTCGCCAAGGCCATCGCCCGGCACGAGCGGGTGAAGCTGCCGGTGGTAGAACTGTTCGCCCAATACTGGCTGCCAGTAGTGCTTGGTGCCGCCGCAATGGTGGTGTGCTACGCGCTGTTCTACATCTCCACGGTGTTTTCCCTGAGCTATGGCGTGTCGACGCTGGGTTACACACGGGAAACCTTCCTCGGCCTGCTGTGCTTCGCTGTGGTCTTCATGGCCCTCGCAACGCCGCTGTCGGCCTGGCTCAGCGACCGCTACGGACGCAAGCCGGTACTGATCGTCGGCGCCGTGCTGGCAATCGCCTCGGGCTTTGCCATGGAGCCATTGCTGACATCCGGCTCCACCGCCGGGGTGGCGCTGTTCCTGGCCATCGAGCTGTTCCTGATGGGCGTGACCTTCGCCCCGATGGGCGCGCTGCTGCCGGAACTGTTCCCTACCCATGTCCGTTACACCGGTGCGTCGGCGGCGTACAACCTGGGCGGTATCGTCGGTGCCTCGGCGGCACCCTTCTTCGCGCAGAAGCTGGTGGTGATGGGGGGATTGAGCTGGGTGGGCGGGTATGTGTCGGTGGCGGCTCTACTGAGCCTGATCGCAGTGCTGTGCCTGAAGGAAACCCGGCACGCGGAGTTGTAACTAAAAAGGGGCCGCGTTGCGGCCCCAGTTGGTCCTGATCCTTACAGCTCGACCTTGACCGCTTGCGAAGCGCGGGTCGCCTTGGTCCGGGCAGCTTCGATCGACTCGTCACGCGCCAGGCACACGCCCATGCGGCGCTGACCGTTGACTTCTGGCTTGCCGAACAGGCGCAGCGCGGTGTCAGGCTCGGCCAGCGCGGCACCGAGGTTGTCGAAGGCGGTCTGCTGCGAGGTGCCTTCCACCAGGATCACCGCCGAAGCCGACGGGCCGAACTGGCGGATCGCCGGGATTGGCAGGCCGAGGATGGCACGGGCGTGCAGGGCGAACTGCGACAGGTCCTGGGAAATCAGGGTGACCAGACCGGTGTCGTGCGGACGCGGCGACACTTCGCTGAACCAGACCTGATCGCCCTTCACGAACAGCTCCACGCCGAACAGACCGCGACCGCCCAGGGCTTCGGTGACCGCCTTGGCCACGCGCTCGGACTCGGCCAGCGCCACCGGGCTCATGGCTTGTGGCTGCCAGGACTCCTGATAGTCGCCTTTTTCCTGGCGGTGACCGACTGGCGCACAGAAGGTGGTGCCGCCGACATGACGAACGGTCAGCAGGGTGATTTCGTACTCGAAATCGATGAAGCCCTCGATGATCACCCGACCCTTGCCAGCGCGGCCACCCTCCTGGGCGTAGTCCCAGGCCTTCTGCAGGTCGTCAGCGCTCTTCAGCAGGCTCTGGCCTTTGCCCGACGAGCTCATCACCGGCTTGACCACGCAAGGGAAGCCCAGGTCCAGAGCAGCGGCCTTGTAGTCTTCGAAGGTGTCGGCGAAGTGGTACGGCGAGGTCGGCAGGTCCAGCTCTTCGGCGGCCAGGCGGCGGATGCCTTCGCGGTTCATGGTCAGTTGTGCGGCGCGAGCCGTCGGCACCACGGTGAAGCCTTCGGCTTCCAGCTCGACCAGGGTGGCGGTGGCGATGGCTTCGATTTCCGGCACGATGTAGTGCGGTTTCTCGGCCTCGATCACTGCGCGCAGAGCGGCACCGTCAAGCATGTTGATCACATGGCTGCGGTGCGCCACCTGCATGGCCGGGGCATTGGCGTAACGGTCCACGGCGATCACTTCAACGCCCAGGCGTTGCAGCTCGATCACCACTTCCTTGCCCAACTCGCCGCAGCCACACAGCAGTACGCGGGTCGCGGTGGGCGACAATGGAGTTCCGATACGAGTCATTTCAGGTCCTCAGCGGGATAGATCCAGGACCGCCCCAGCACGGTGCGGGCCAGCGAAAGGCGCATATTTTACATGAGCAATGATCGGGAGTGCGACACAGGTCCCACAGGGTTCGGTGCAAGCAGTCAGTTGGCGATGGCGCTCTTGCGCACCCGCCAGGCCATGGCCAGCCACACCGCAGTGACCCCGGCGAACTTCGAGGCCAGCGCCGTACCCACCACCGCCGGCGTCAGGGCGCCGATCATGCCGAAGAAGATGAAGGTGTCGATGGGGATGCTAAGCGCCGAACTGATCCACAAGCGGTCATGCAACGGCCGCTTGGTAATGCTGAACACCAGCCAGTCGATCAGCTCCGAAACCGCGAACGCGGTGGCACTGGCCAGGGCGATGGCCGGGTCCGAGGTGACATAGGACAGCACCAGCGCCACCAGCATGGCGACCAGCGCACCATGGCCGAAGCGGGTCTGCACCATGTCGCGCAGGACGAACACCAGCCCGCCCCAGGCAGACCAGATGACATCCAGGTGCGGCGCACTGGAGAAGGCGTAGTTGATCAGCACCACGCTGCTGATATAGGCGATGAGAAAGAACATGGGGAGAGAACCGATGGACAAGCCGCACAGGGTAATGCAGAGCCCCTGCGCGGCCAAGTCCCTTGAGTCAGCTGACCTTGGCGGCCTGGCCGAATATCAGGCCTGCGGCGAGGGCCCGCTCGTGGCATAGCACCAACACCTGACGGCGCTCGGCATTGTCCATGCGGCCCCAGCGGGTAATTTCCATGGCGGTGCGCTGGCAGCCGGTACAGATATCGTGATCATCCAGCGCGCAAATGCTGACGCAGGGCGAGGCGACCGGTTTTTCCGTGTTGCTCATCACGCGTCCTCGGCGACCAGATCGCGGGCATAGCGTTGGGCGTTGTGCACATAGTGGGCCGCGCTCGCTTCGAGCATTTTCTTTTGCGCGTCGGTCAGTTCACGCACCACCTTGCCCGGCGAGCCCATAACCAGCGAACCCTCGGGAATTTCCTTGCCTTCCGGGATCAGCGCATTGGCGCCGATGATGCAGTGTTTGCCGATCTTCGCGCCGTTGAGGATCACCGCGTTGATGCCGATCAGGCTGTAGTCGTCCACCGTGCAGCCGTGAAGCATTGCGTTGTGGCCGATGGTCACGCCCTTGCCGATGGTCAGTGGCGAGCCCATGTCAGCGTGCATCACCGTCCCGTCCTGGACGTTGCTGTTCTCGCCGATGTCGATCAGTTCGTTGTCGCCGCGCAAGACCGCGTTGAACCAGACACTGGCCCCCGCCTGCAGGCGCACCTTGCCGATCAGCGTGGCATTGGGCGCCACCCAGCTTTGCGGATGGGTCTCGACCCGCAGGTCGCCCAGACGGTATTTCATGCGTGGATCCTCACGGTGGATGCGCGGCGGGTGGTCCCGCTCGTCAGATGGGGGTGAAGCGTTCCGGGGGCTGGTGCAGGCTGATTTTGGCGTCGTAGAGCAGGTTGACCAGCTCTACGATCATGATCGCCGACAACCCCCAGATCTTGTATTCGCCGAAGCGGTAGCTGGGCACGTACCAACTGCGGCCCTGGTAGTCGATGCGGTGGGTATGGTCGCGCGGGTCCTGGCGGAAAAACTCCAGGGGCACGGTGAACACTGCAGCGATTTCCGCATCGTTGGGCTGGTACTCGACGTAGTCGGGAATCAGCCCGACATAGGGCGTGACTTTCAGGCCATGCAGCGACACCAGCGGCGTCAGCGGGCCGATCACCTCGACCAGGCCCGGCGGCAGGCCGATTTCTTCCTCGGCCTCGCGCAGCGCGGTGAACACCAGGTCCGGGTCCTCCGGATCTCGACGGCCACCGGGAAAGGCCACCTCGCCACCGTGGGTGGACAGGCCCTTGGCGCGCAGGGTGAGAACCAGCTCCGGCTCTTCGCTGCGGGTGATGGGCAACAACACCGCGGCCTCGGGAAAACGTTTGTCAGTTTCCAAAGTACCCGGGGTGTGACTGCTCACACGGCGAAGAAGCTCGTCCAGCATGGTTTCTCTCGTCCAATTGCGTCCTGCATCATGCACCAAAGCCGCGCCGCGCCCAACCCCCGCTGACGATCGCACTTGCGGCGGCCGCGAACGGAGCGCGAAGATAGCGGCAACTCTCAGGAAGATAAGCATGAAATACTGCAGCGCGTGCGGCAAGGCAGTCACCCAGCGCATTCCCGACGGCGATTCCCGTCTGCGCTATGTCTGCGATCACTGCCAGACCATCCATTACCAGAATCCCAATATCGTCGCCGGCGTGCTGCCCAGCCATGGCAGCCAGGTACTGCTCTGTCGCCGCGCCATCGAGCCGCGTCGCGGCTACTGGACCCTGCCGGCCGGGTTCATGGAGAACGGCGAGACCATGGAACAGGCCGCGCGTCGGGAAACCGTGGAGGAAGCCTGCGCGCGCCTGCAAGATCTGGCGCTTTATCACCTCTACGACCTGCCGCATATCAACCAGGTGCACGTGTTCTTCCGCGGCGAACTGGCCGACCTGGACTTCGACGTCGGCGTCGAGAGCCTGGAAGTGCGCTTGTTCGAGGAACATGAGATCCCGTGGGACGAGCTGGCTTTCCGCACCGTGCGCGTCACACTAGAATGCTACTATCGGGACCGCGAAAAGCAGCACTACCCGGTACGCAACGATTGCCTGCCGCCCTCTTTCGCCCCGCCACCTACTATCGATTCGTGAAACCGCTTTTCGGGGATACCGTACACATGCGTTGGTTGCTTGCCCTTTTCTGCCTCGGTGTGGCTTCGGTGTCCCAGGCCGCCTTTACCGAAACCATCATCCGCAAGCCCGTGCCCCAGGCTCCGGCCGCCTCCCCGGTCGACAGCAAACCGTCGCTGGAACGCATCGACAAGGTCCTGGTGATCAAATCGCAACGCCGCCTGCAACTGATCAGCGCCGGCGAGCCGCTGAAGACCTATCGCATTTCCCTGGGCAAGAAACCGGTTGGAGCCAAGGAACGCGAAGGTGACAAGCGCACCCCGGAAGGCTTCTACTGGCTGGACTGGCGCAAGGCCTCGGACCGCTACAACCTGGCCATCCACGTGTCCTACCCGAATGTCAGCGACGCCGCCAAGGCCCGCCGCGAAGGCGTTCAGCCAGGCGGGATGATCATGATCCACGGCACGCCGGACAGCGTCGAATACCCCGAGCAGGTATTCCACACCCTCGACTGGACCGAAGGCTGCATCGCCATGCGCAATGTGGACATGCGGGAAGTGTGGGGGTTGGTGAAGGACGGGACGATGATCGAGATTCGGCCCTGAGACTGGAACCAGCCCTTCCAGGCAGCTCCCACAGGGTTTTGCGTTCAGTCGCTAGATATCGGCAAGCTTCCAGGCCTCGTAGGCCGGGGTTTCATAGGGATGGCTCTGCTTCAGCGCCGCAACGACCTGATGAATCAGCTCGTCCGCCACCACCAGCTCCACCCGCCACTCTTCCACCGACTCCACGACCCCAGCCTGCCCGATGAACGGCGTTGCACCGTCCAGCGGGCGGAACTGGCCCTGGCCCAGCACCTGCCAGGCACAGCTGTCATAGTCGCCGATCCGCCCGCCACCCGCGGCGAACACGGCCTGCTTGACCGTGTCGACGTGGCTTGGCGGGACGAAGAACGCGAGTTTGTACAAACTCAGTTCACCCAGGCCCGCGCGTTGCGGAACATGCGCATCCAGCCGGCATCTTCGTTCCAGTCATCAGGACGCCAGGAGTTCTGCACGGCACGGAACACACGCTCAGGGTGCGGCATCATGATGGTGACGCGACCGTCGCGGCTGGTCAGGCCGGTGATCCCGCGCGGCGAACCGTTCGGGTTGGCCGGGTAACGCTCGGTGACCTTGCCGTGGTTGTCGACGAAGCGCAGCGCCACGCAGCCGGACAGGTCGGCTTCGAGCAGGGCTTCCTCGCTGGAGAACTCGGCATGGCCTTCGCCGTGGGCGATGGCGATCGGCATGCGCGAACCAGCCATGCCCTGCAGGAAGATCGAGTTGGACTCCTGAACCTGGACCATGGCCACACGCGCTTCGAACTGCTCTGAGCGGTTGCGCACAAAGTGCGGCCAGTACTCGGTGCCCGGGATCAGTTCGTGCAGGTTGGACATCATCTGGCAACCGTTGCACACGCCGAGGGCGAAGCTGTCCTTGCGGTCGAAGAAGCCCTGGAAAGCGTCACGGGCACGGGCGTTGAACAGCGCCGACTTGGCCCAGCCTTCACCGGCGCCGAGGACGTCACCGTAGGAGAAGCCACCGCAGGCCACAAGGCCCTTGAACTCGTTCAGGTCGACGCGACCGGCGAGGATATCGCTCATGTGCACGTCGATGGCGTTGAAGCCGGCGCGGTCGAAGGCCGCGGCCATCTCCACCTGGCCGTTGACGCCCTGCTCGCGCAGTACTGCTACCTGCGGACGCACGCCCTTCTTGATGTACGGCGCGGCGATGTCCTGGTTGACGTCGAAGCCCAGCTTGACGCTCAGGCCCGGGTTTTCTTCTTCCAGCAGCAGGTCGAATTCCTGGTCGGCGCACTCGGCGTTGTCGCGCAGGCGCTGGATCTGGTAGCTGGTCTCGGCCCAGGTGCGCTGCAACAGGCGGCGCTGGCCGTCGAACAGCACTTCGCCGTTGAGGCTGATGGACACTTCGTTGCTGTTGACCGGCTTGCCGATCACCGCAACGCAGTCTTCACCCAGGCCGGCAGCGCTGAACTGGGCCAGCACGTCCGGGGTGGCGTCCTGGCGAACCTGGATCACGGCACCCAGCTCTTCGTTGAACAGGATGGCGGCGATTTTTTCGCGCTTGCTGGTCAGGGTGTCCAGCTCAAGGCTCAGGCCACAGTGACCGGCGAAAGCCATTTCCAGCGCGCTGACCAGCAAACCGCCGTCGGAACGGTCGTGGTAGGCCAGCAGGTGACCGTCGGCGTTCAGGCCCTGGATCACCGCGAAGAAGGCTTTCAGGTCTTCGGCGTCGTCGACGTCCGGTGCCTGGGCGCCCAGCTTGCCGTGGGTCTGCGCCAGGATCGAGGCGCCCATGCGGTTCTGCCCGCGGCCCAGGTCGATCAGGATCAGGTCGGTCTCGCCCTTGTCCATGCGCAGCTCTGGGGTCAGGGTCTTGCGGATGTCGGTGACCGGGGCGAAGCCGGTGACGATCAGCGACAGCGGCGAAGTGACGGTTTTCTCGGCGCCTTCGTCGCTCCAGCGGGTCTTCATCGACATGGAGTCCTTGCCCACCGGAATGGTCAGACCCAGCTCAGGGCAGAGTTCCATGCCCACGGCCTTGACGGTGTCGTACAGACGAGCATCTTCGCCCGGGTGACCGGCGGCCGACATCCAGTTGGCCGACAGCTTGATGTCGGACAGCTTCTCGATGCGCGAAGCAGCCATGTTGGTCAGGGTTTCGCCGATCGCCATGCGCCCGGAGGCCGGAGCGTCCAGCAGGGCCAGCGGGGTGCGCTCGCCCATGGCCATGGACTCACCGGTGTAGACGTCGAAGCTGGTAGCGGTGACAGCGCAGTCGGCCACCGGAACCTGCCACGGGCCGACCATCTGGTCGCGGGCGACCAGGCCGGTGATGGTGCGGTCGCCGATGGTGATCAGGAAGCTCTTGCTGGCCACGGCAGGGTGACGCAGGACGCGGTCGATG
Source organism: Pseudomonas sp. Con_6 (assembly GCF_059379395.1). NCBI lineage: Bacteria > Pseudomonadati > Pseudomonadota > Gammaproteobacteria > Pseudomonadales > Pseudomonadaceae > Pseudomonas > Pseudomonas sp. Con_6. The sequence continues at coordinate 5,762,666 of NZ_CM182011.1, forward strand.
GAGTCGGCCAGTTCCAGCTTCGACGGGTCGAAGTCATCGCCCTGCTCGGCTTCGCGGGTCACCGAACGGTGCATGCGCGGCGGCTTGCCCAGCAGCACTTCCAGCGGCATGTCCACCGGAGTGTTGCCGAAGTGGCTGTCGGTGACGGTCAGTTGCGGCTCTTCGGTGGCTTCACCGACTACCGCGAACGGGCAGCGCTCGCGCTCACAAATGGCCTGGAAGCGCTCGAAGTCGACCGCGCTGACGGCCAGCACGTAGCGCTCCTGAGATTCGTTGCTCCAGATTTCGTGCGGGGCCATGCCCGGCTCGTCGTTCGGCACGTTGCGCAGCTCGAAGCGACCGCCACGGCCGCCGTCGTTGACCAGCTCGGGGAAGGCGTTGGAGATGCCGCCGGCACCGACGTCATGGATGAAGGCGATCGGGTTCTTGTCGCCCAGTTGCCAGCAACGGTCGATGACCTCCTGGCAACGACGCTCCATTTCCGGGTTTTCCCGCTGTACGGACGCGAAGTCCAGGTCGGCGGAGCTGGCGCCGGTGGCCATGGACGAGGCTGCACCGCCGCCCAGGCCGATCAGCATGGCCGGGCCGCCGAGGACGATCAGCTTGGCGCCAACGGTGATTTCACCTTTCTTGACGTGCTCTTCGCGGATGTTGCCCATGCCGCCGGCGAGCATGATCGGCTTGTGGTAGCCGCGCACTTCGTCGCCGTGAGGGGTGCTGATGGATTGCTCGAAGGTACGGAAGTAGCCGGTCAGGGCCGGACGGCCGAATTCGTTGTTGAACGCGGCGCCGCCCAGCGGGCCTTCGATCATGATGTCGAGGGCGTCGACGATGCGCTCGGGCTTGCCGTATGGCTGCTCCCACGGCTGTTCGAAGCCCGGGATACGCAGGTTGGATACGGTGAAGCCGGTCAGGCCGGCTTTCGGCTTGGCACCGCGACCGGTGGCGCCTTCATCGCGGATCTCGCCACCGGAGCCGGTGGAGGCACCCGGAAACGGAGCGATGGCGGTCGGGTGGTTGTGGGTCTCGACCTTCATCAGGATGTGCACCGGCTCCTGCACCGCGCCGTACTGGCGGGTCTCAGGGTTCGGGAAGAAGCGGCCGGCCACGGAACCGACGATCACCGAGGCGTTGTCCTTGTACGCGGACAGGACGCCTTCGCTGTGCATCTGGTAGGTGTTCTTGATCATGCCGAACAGGCTTTTTTCCTGGCTCTGGCCGTCGATGTCCCAACTGGCGTTGAAGATCTTGTGGCGGCAGTGCTCGGAGTTGGCCTGGGCAAACATCATCAGTTCGATGTCATGCGGGTTGCGCTTGAGGCCCTGGAAGGCGTTGACCAGGTAGTCGATCTCGTCTTCGGCCAGGGCCAGGCCCAGCTCGACGTTGGCCTTTTCCAGCGCGGCGCGGCCGCCCCCGAGGATATCCACGGCGGTCAGCGGCTTGGGCTCGGCATGGCTGAACAGGCCGGCGGCCTCTTCCAGCTTGCCCAGCACGATCTGGGTCATGCGGTCGTGCAGCAGCTCGGCGACGCTGGCGGCGTCGGCGTCGCTCAGCTCACCGGCGACGTAGTAGGCGATGCCGCGCTCCAGGCGACGAACGACTTCCAGGCCGCAGTTGTGGGCGATGTCGCTGGCCTTGCTCGACCAGGGCGAGATGGTGCCGAAACGCGGCATGACCAGGAACAGGCGACCGACAGGCTCCTGCACCGGGACGCTCGGGCCGTACTTGAGCAGGCGCGCGAGCACTTGCTGTTGGTCGGCGGTCAGATCGCCGTCAACCTCGGCGAAATGAGCGAATTCAGCGTACAAACCACTAACAGCGGGGACTTTCTGGCTCAGTTGCTCAAGGAGTTTACCGTGGCGAAAGGCAGAAAGGGCAGGAGCGCCGCGCAGGATCAACATCGTCGGGACAGCCTCAGAAGGGGGTGTGCTTGGAGGCCGTGCATTCTAGCCTAAAGCGAGGCGTCAGGCACCCGAAACGCAGCATTGCCGGCCATCCGAATGTCGGCAAGGCCATTCCAGGCGTGTCGGAGCTTTCCCGCAAGGGTCAAACTGCGGTGAAAAGCCGCAATCACGAAGCGCGATAGCAGACAAGCTATTAGTTGTCGAGATATGGCGCAGCAGGCCCTTTGCGTATACTGCACCCTATGTCTGCCCACATAGCTCTGCGCCAGCGGTGCGCCCAATGGCTCATCGCACTCGGACTCTTCCTGATGCTCGGTGCCTGCGTTGAAAAACCCAGCACCCTGGAACGCATCAAGGAGGATGGCGTATTGCGGGTGATAACGCGCAACAGCCCGGCCACCTACTTCCAGGACCGCAACGGCGAAACCGGCTTCGAATACGAGCTGGTCAAGCGTTTTGCCGACGATCTCGGCGTCAAGCTGCAGATCGAGACTGCCGACAACCTCGACGACCTGTTCAGCCAGCTCGGCCAGCCCAACGGCCCGGTCCTCGCAGCGGCCGGGCTGGTCAGCAGCGAGCAGCGCAAGAACCAGGCGCGTTTCTCCCATGCTTACCTCGACGTCACCCCGCAGGTCATCTACCGCAACGGCAAGACCCGCCCGACCAATCCCGCCGGGCTGGTGGGCAAGCGCATCCTGGTGCTCAAGGGCAGCAGCCACGCCGAACAACTGGCGGAACTGAAGAAGCAGTACCCGGGCCTGGAATATGAAGAATCCGACCAGGTGGAGGTGGTCGACCTGCTGCGCATGGTCGACGAAGGGCAGATCGACCTGACCCTGGTGGATTCCAACGAACTGGCGATGAACCAGGTCTACTTCCCCAACGTGCGCGTCGCCTTCGACCTCGGCGATGCCCGCGACCAGCGCTGGGCGGTGGCCGCCGGCGAAGACAACAGCCTGCTCAACGAGATCAACGCCTTCCTCGACAAGGTTCAGAAGAACGGCACCCTGCAACGCCTGAAAGACCGCTACTACGGGCATGTCGACGTACTCGGCTATGTCGGCGCCTACACCTTCGCCCAACACCTGCAGGAACGCCTGCCGCGCTTCGAGAAGCATTTCCGCAATTCGGCCAAGCAGGAACAGGTGGACTGGCGCTTGCTGGCGGCCATCGGCTACCAGGAATCCATGTGGCAGGCGGAAGTCACCTCCAAGACCGGCGTGCGCGGCCTGATGATGCTGACCCAGCGCACCGCCCAGGCCATGGGCGTGTCCAACCGGCTCGACCCGGTGCAGAGCATCCGCGGCGGCGCCAAGTACTTCATGCACGTGAAGGAAGAGCTGGACGACTCGATCAAGGAGCCGGACCGCACCTGGTTCGCCCTCGCCGCCTACAACGTCGGCACCGGCCATCTGGACGATGCGCGCAAGATGGCCGAGCGTGAGGGCCTGAACCCGAACAAGTGGCTGGACGTGAAGAAGATGCTGCCGCGCCTGTCGCAGAAGAAGTACTACAGCAAGACCAAGTACGGCTATGCCCGCGGCGGCGAGCCGGTGCACTTCGTCGCCAACATTCGTCGTTACTACGACATCCTTACCTGGGTGACCCAGCCGCAGCTGGAGGGTAGCCAGGTTGCCGAGGGCAACCTGCACGTGCCCGGCGTCAACAAGGACAAACCCGCGGAGCAGAGCCCTCAGCTCTGACCGACGCGGAGTCCGGGCCGACCTTGATATTCAGGTACGACGCGGACCTTGTGGGAGCTGGCTTGCCATCAAGACCAACCAATCTCAGGCTTTGGCCCGGCGGGCCTTGAAGAATTCGCTCAGGATCGCCCCGCACTCCTCCGCCAGCACCCCGCCTTCATAGATCACCCGATGGTTGAGAAAGCCCTGGGTGAAGAACTGTCCCTGACTCTGCACGATCCCCGCCTTCGGCTCCAGTGCGCCGTAAACCACGCGGTTGACCCGCGAATGAACGATCAGCCCGGCGCACATGCTGCAGGGTTCGAGGGTGACGTACAGGGTACTGCCCGGCAGGCGGTAGTTGCTGGCCGCCTGCGCGGCGGCGCGGATGGCGACCATTTCCGCATGAGCGCTGGGATCGCTGTCGGTGATCGGCCGGTTGAAGCCCTGGCCAAGCACCTGGCCGTGCTGCACCAGTACCGCACCCACCGGCACTTCACCGAGGGCCGCGCCTTGCGCCGCCAGTTCCAGGGCCAGGCGCATGAATTCCTGGTCGCGGCTGCGATCGATGATCTGCGGACGCATCAGACCACCGCGATCGCGGCCATCAGGCCGGTTTCCATATGGTCGATGACGTGACAGTGGAACATCCAGGTACCCGGGTTATCCGCTACCAGCGCCACCTGGGCGCGTTCGTTCTTGCCCAGCAGGTAGGTGTCGGTGAACCACGGCTCGACGATCTGCCGACGGTTCGAGGCGATCACCTTGAAGCTCATGCCGTGCAGGTGCACTGGGTGCTGGTATTGAGTCATGTTTTTCAGCTCGAAGATGTAACTCTTGCCCTTCTGCAGCGTAGCGATCGGCCGGTCGGCACAGGTCTTGTCGGTGATGTCCCAGGCCTGCCCGTTGATCTGCCACAGGCTTGGCGGACGGCCGTTGTCGGTGTTCACCGAAACGTTGCCGGCCCATTCGAAATTGAAGTTGAGCTTCTCGGCATTCTCCAGGTCCGGCTCGGCGATCGGGTTGGCCGGGAGTGCCGGCGGCCAGTCGCCCGGCTTGTCGCTGTTGGCCACTGAACGCAGGGTGCCAAGACGGACGAAGCCGTCGCGCAGGGAGATTTCCTCGCCGGCTTCGGGAATGCGGATGGCCAGGCAAATGCGCATGCCCGGGCCGAGCCAGTAATCCTCTTCCAGCGGGCGCGGGGTGATCGGGTTGCCGTCGAGGGCGTAGATCATGGCCTCGCAGTTGCCTTTGAGGTTGAGGCGGTAGGTCCAGGTGTTGTCGAGGTTGAGCAGACGCACCCGCACCACCTGGCCAGCCGGCAGTTCGGTGACCTGATTGGCCTGGCCGTTGATGGTGATCAGGCGCCCGGCAGTGCCGTTGCGCGCAGCCTCGCGAGGGATGCTGAAGGGCAGAAAAGCGCCCTGCTCGTCCACGTGCCAGGTCTTCAGGCTGAGGGTGCGTTCGTGCAGGAAGCCGGTGGGCTCGCGCTCCTCGACGATCAGCGGGCCGACCAGGCCGCGGCCCAGTTCTTCGCTGCTGCTGACGTGGGGGTGGTACCAATAGCTGCCGGCGTCCGGGACGCGGAACTTGTAGTCGAAGAACTCGCCGGGCTTGACCGGCAGTTGCGAGACGTAGGGCACGCCATCCATTTCCAGCGGCAGGCGGATGCCGTGCCAGTGGATGGTGGTTTCCACCGGCAGGTGGTTGATGAAGCGTACCCGCAGCCAGGTGCCCTGGCGCACCCGCAGTTCGGTGCCCGGCGCCGACGGGCCGAAGGCCCAGGCCTCGGTCTTGAAGCCGGGGACCAGTTCCACTTCCAGCGGCGCGGCGATCAGTTCGTAGTCGTGCCCGGCATTCTCGTCCTCGACCTTGCCCAGCCAGTAACGGGCCGCACCACCGGCACCAAGACCAACCACCACCAGGCCGGAGAGGCCCATGAGCATTTGTCGACGGGTAAAGGACATTGGAGCAGGCACCTCGTATCGCGGGGGACTGGCCATTGCTGGGCCAGTATGAAGGGCGAATACGATACACCCGCATTTGCGAAAACTTAAGTGAAGTCTTGTCGCAGGCAGGTGAACCCGCACACATTGTCCTCGGTTGTCAGCGAGACATGCACTCGATCACCAAGTGCAGCGACGCCGGCAACATCGGCCCATGGTTCAGGCCTTCGAACCGCCGATATTCGGCCTGCAATCCCCGCACCTTCTGCAAGTCCGCCACCAGCGCCCGGACCGGCGCCTCGGTGTCGCCGGTGCTCGGCATCCGTGGGTGAGCCGGCTCCGCACTACCGCGCATCAGCAACAGCCGCGGACGGCTTTCGCCCAGCCGCCCCGCCAACCCTGCGGCCTCGCGGACGATGGCGCCATCGTTCCACCACAGCGAAGGACTCGCCGCAGCATAGTCGCTGAACTCTCCCGGCCGGCTGAACAACGCATGCAGCACCGCAAGCCCGCCATAGGAATGCCCCCACAGCGTCTGCCTCGAAGGATCCACCGGCGCCACGCCCGCCACCATCGGCCGCATGCGCTGACTCAGCAGATCGAGAAAGACATCCACCCCGCCACTGGCCTGCCCGGTCAACGGATCGAGCTGTTGCGCCGCACCCGGCACCTGCGGGGTGTAGTCATAAGTCCGGGCATTGCGCTCGATGCGCTGCTCGGTCTGGTAACCGACCGCCACCAGCAACGGCGCCTGTCCGGCGGCGAGCTTCTTCAACTCCGCCGGTTCCAGCGCACTCAACGCCGCATTGCCGTCGAGCATCCACAACACCGGATAACCGGCAGACGGCGCCGGGCGATCCGGCTTGCCGACCCACAGCTGGTAATGCCGCTGGCCATCAACGGAGTCGAGCGTGAGGGTGGTGAAGTGGTAAGCACTGTCCTGTTGCAACACGGCGGCTTCCATCTTTTGCTCCGGCTCCGGTTGCGCCAACGCGCTACCCGCGACCAGTGCCAGGCCAAGGAACAAAGGGGTGAGTTTCATCAGGCAATTCTCGTTATGACTTCGGCAAGAACGCCATCGCCTCCACAAGGGAGGCGATGGCTGCATTCCAGAATCAGAAGGACGCGGTAATGCTGGTGTACAGCGTGCGACCCGGCTCGTTGTAGGTCGCGGCGCCCGCACCATCGATATTGGTCACGCCCTGGGCGTTGCCCTCGCGGAACAGGCGCTTGTCGAACAGGTTGTCGACGCCAGCGGTCAGGCTCAGGTTCTTGGTGAACGCATATGTACCGCTCAGGCCCACCAGCGCATACGGCGACAGCTGGTTGTTGGAGTTACCGGTAACCCGGACACCGTGGTAGTCGTACTTCTTCGGCGTCTGCTTGCCATACCAGGCCACGCTGGCCTGCAGCGACAGGTCATCGGTGGCCTGCCAGTCGAGCATCGAGTTCAGGGTGTACTTCGGCGTCACCGAGAGGGCCTCGCCGGTCTGCTTGTTCTTCGATTGCAGCATGTAGGTGAAGTTGTTGTTCCACTTCAATTGCTCGGTCAGCGGGATGGTCAGGGTGCCTTCCAGGCCCTCGACCAGCGCCTTCGGCACGTTTTCCCACTGGTACACCGCGGCGTTGGCATAGCTGCCGGTACCGCCAGTGGCGCGACCGATCGGGCTCAGGCCGGACTCGATCTTGTTCTTGTAGTCGTTGCGGAAGTACGTCAGCCCCGCGACCCAGCCATCCTGCTGGAACTCGATGCCCAGTTCCTTGTTGACGCTAGTCTCGGCCTTGAGGTCGTCGTTGCCCTGCAGGTAGCAACTGGTGGTCTGGCCGTAGCAGCCCTGGCCACGGCTATACAGCAAGTAGTCGCTGCTCAGTTGATACAGGTTCGGCGCCTTGTACGCCCGGGCGATACCGGCCTTCAGGGTGACGCTGTCGGTCAGCGCGTGGGACAGGTTGAGCGACGGGCTCCAGTTGTCGCCGACCACACTGTGGTGGTCGAAGCGCAGCGCCGGGGTGAGCATGGTGCCCGGCAGCAGTTCGATGTTGTCTTCGGCGAACAGCGAGAAGATCTGCGCCTGCGAGCTGCCGTCGCGACCGGTGCTGGTCAGGCCGCTGACCGCGCCGCCCTCGCTGGTGGTCTGGGTGTTGGCGCTCGGGTCGTCGAGTTTCTGCTGGCTCCACTCGCTGCCCAGGGTCAGGGTCTGGTCGCGCCAGGCGTGCAGCGGCAGGTTGACCTCGCCATGAGCGGTGAGGTTGCGCAGGGTCGAGGTGTAGAAATCGGTGTTGCTGAAGATGCCTTCGGTACCGCCGGCCAGGCCTTCGTTGATCCGCTGGTTGCGGGTCTTCTCGTATTGCAGGTAGGCCATGGTGCTGCCGAAGTCCCAGTCGCCACGGTGGGTCAGCGCATAGTTCTCACGGTAAAGGATGTTGGTCTCTTTACCGAGCATGCTCTTCACGTTGGCATTGGAGTTAGTGTTCTGGGTGTCGCCGGAATAGACGTTGCCCTGGCGGCTGAAACCGGCTTCCAGTTCGAGGGTCTGTTCCGGGGTCAGGTGCCAGCTCAGTTGGCCGTTGACGTCCTTGTTGCGCACACCTTCACGGCCGGCCGGCAGGGTGCCGACCTGATTGCCGGTGCGGGCGGACTCATGACCCGAGTTGATATCCCAGTCGTCGGCGTCGGTCTTGGCCACGTTGCCGTAGACGCGGTAGCTCAGGGTGTCGGTCAGCGGGCCGTTGAGGCCGAAGGTCATGCGCTTGCTGGCGCCTTCGTCGCTGTGGGTCGGGAAGTTCTGGTAGACGGTGACGTTGCCGTGGGTTTCCTTGCCCGGCTGCTTGGTGATGATGTTCACCACCCCGCCCATGGCGCCGGAACCGTAGCGCGCGGCCGCCGGACCACGGATGACCTCGATGCGCTCGACCTGGTCGGCCGGCACCCAGTTGGTGTCGCCACGGGAGTCACGCTCGCCGCGCCAGCCATAGCGCACCGAGCTGCGGCTGGCCACCGGCTTGCCGTCGACGAGGATCAGGGTGTTTTCCGGGCCCATGCCGCGAATATCGATCTGCCGGTTGTTGCCGCGCTGGCCGCTGGTGGAGTTACCGGTGAGGTTGACCCCCGGCATGGTGCGGATGATCTGTGACAGGTCGGTGGCCGGTGGGCGCTTCTTGATGTCCTCGGCGGTGATCACCGACACGCCCGGCGCCTGCTTGGTTTCTTCCAGTGCGGTGGCGACCACGTTCTGCGGCGCCAGCTCGACAGCTTCGGACTCGCTGGCCGCGTGCACGGCGGTCGACAGCAGGCAACTGGAGAGCAGCAGGAAGGGAATGCGAGGGACAGGACGGGGCAACATCATCGATCTCCGGGACGGGCGCTGAATGCGAGAGATCACGAATGATAATGAATGCTAATTGAGAGTAAAGCTCATTAACTTTCTAAACATTCCGCCGTCGGCAGGACGAGATGAAGGACCAGCCCAGGATTGCCATTGCTTGCCCACAGGCGCCCGCCCTGCAGCTCAATGCCTCGGCGGGCGATGGCCAGCCCCAGGCCGAAGCCGGCGCCGCTGTCGGCAAGGCGCTGGTAGGGCTCGAAGATGCGCTGCAGGTCCGCAACTGGCACGCCCGGGCCCTGGTCACGCAACTGGAAGTGCCAGTGCTCGCCCACGCGCTGCCCGTCGAGCCGCACCACGCCGCCCTCGGGCGAATGACGGATGGCATTGCGCAGCAGGTTCTCCACCGCTTGGGCGATGCTGTCCAGATGTCCGGACACCCAGCAGTCGGTACCCAGGTCGCTGAGGAACCGAGCGCGCGCCCAACCGCTTTCGAAACAGCAGTCCTCGCAGAGCGCCTCCCAGATCGACAGCATCTGCACCGGTGCGCTGGGCAACTGCGGTTTCTCCGTGTCCATCCAGGCCAGGTCGAGTGTGTCTTCCAGCAGCCGCTGCATGTCGTCCACTTCCCGATCCAGGCGCCGGCGCAGTTGCTCCGGCGGCAGCTCGCTGTCATGGGCGATGCGCAAGCGCGCCAAGGGCGTGCGCAGTTCGTGGGACAGGGTGCGCAGCAACAGGCGTTGCTGCTCCAGGCTGCGGCGCAGGCGCCCGGCCATGTGTTCGAAGGCCTGGGCCAGTTCGCCGAGTTCGTCGCGGCGCTTCTGCAACGGCAGCCCGGGGCTGTCCAGGTCGTCCGCGCGCAAGGCGTCGGCGCGGTCGCGCAGGCGATTGAGCGGTACTACCAGATGGCGATAGAGGAGCAGGCCCAGGAGCAAGGCGAGGATCGCCGGGGCCACGCCGTGGGTGACCACGTGGGTCCAGGGCGTCAGGCCGGTGGGCAGCAGGCGCTCCGGCAACTGGATCACCAGGCGGCCGTCCTCGGGGTGCTGGGGAAACTCGATGCTGACATAGGGCAGTTCGTCTTGCAGGCGCTTGCTCATGGGCCAGTCGAGCTTGCGCATGAAGGTCAGGTGGCTGGCCTCTTCGGCGCTCAATGGCGTGGTGCCGAGGCTTTGCAGCAGAGGACCGACCAGCGCCACCCAAGTGTCTTCCTCCTGTGCCAACTGGCGCCGGTAGGCTTCGGCGCCCTCGGCCCCGCCGTCGCGCCAGGCCTGCTCGGCCTGTTCGGCATAACGGGCCAGGTAGGCCTGGTCCGCCGCGCTGAGGAAATAGGTGCTGCGCTCCACCGACAGGCCCCAGGTCCAGATCAGCCAGGTCAGCAGCAGGCAGAAGCTGACCAGCCACAGGGCCAGCTTCCATAGCAAGGGATGGCGGCGCATCAGGACGGCTCCGTCTCCACCAGAATGTAGCCCTGGCTGCGCACCGACTGGATCTGCAGATGCGTCGCGCCGATGGCCGCCAGCTTGCGCCGCAGGTTGCACACATGCACGTCGAGGCCGCGGTCGAGCCGGGTATAGGCGCGGTGCAACACGCTCTGATAGAGGAACGCCTTGCTCAGCGCCTCACCTGGATGAGCGCGCAAGGTGGCCAGCAGGCGGTATTCGGAGCCGGTAAGGCCAGCGTTGCGGCCTTGGTGCACGACGTCCTGGAGTTCCTGGTCCAGCGTCACCGTACCCGGATCCCGACGCCGATCCAGCGCCACCCGACGCAGCAGCGCATCGACCCGGGCATCCAGCTCGGCCAGGCTGAAGGGCTTGGGCAGGTAGTCGTCGGCTCCACGGGTAAAGCCGCTGATGCGGTCCTGTTCGGCGCCGAGGGCGGACATCAGCATCACCGGTACCGCCTGGTCGCGGCGCAGGCGGTCGAGCAGGCTCAGGCCGTCGATGCCGGGCAGCATGATGTCCAGCAGGATCAGGTCGAAGTCGCCCTGCTCCAGTACCTGTCCGGCCTCGCTGCCGGTTTCGCAGGCATGCACGTAAAAACCACGGCGCTGGAAATGCTGCCGGAGGTCCTGGCGCAGGTTGAGGTCGTCTTCGGCAAGGAGAAGTCGGGGGGACACGGGCGGGCTCGGCCTTGGAGTGATTGCAATTGCGAATCATCCCATTTCGCAGCATGCCCGGGCAATGACGTTGGTCAGCCGGCCCGACGGATTATTCCACCTGAAGCAATAAAGAACTGCCAAGAAAGCGTATTCCGCCGAAATCCATCCAGTTCCACACTGTGTCCACGGATCGGGAAGTACCCCGCCCCGCCAAACCCACCAGGAGCCGGACCATGAAAATCCATCACCACCCGCTGTCGGGCCACGCCCACCGTGTCGTTCTGTTCGCATCGCTGCTGGGCGTACCCCACGAGCTGGTCGAGGTCGACCTGGCCTCTGGGGCACACAAGTCCCCGGCCTTCCTCGCCCTCAACCCGTTCGGGCAGATCCCGGTGCTGGAAGATGGCGACATCGTGATTGCCGACTCCAACGCCATTCTCGTCTACCTGGCGAAGAAGGCCGGCCGCACTGACTGGCTGCCAGAAGACGCCGCAGGTGCCGCACGGGTACAGCGCTGGCTGTCGGTGGCAGCGGGCGAGCTGGCCTACGGCGCTTGTGCCGCCCGCCTGATCACCGTGTTCAACGCCAGCTTCAACGCCGATGAAGTGATCGCCCGTGCCCACGTCTTGCTGGGCCGCCTGGAACAACACCTGGTCGACCGCGAGTGGCTGGCCGCCAACCATCCGACCATCGCCGACGTGGCGATCTACAGCTACATCGTCCAGGCGCCGGAGGGCAATGTCGACATCTCCGGCTACCCGGCGGTGAATGCCCTGCTGCGCCGCGTCGAAGCACTGCCGGGCTTCGTGCCCTTCACCCAGAGCCGCGCCGGCCTGCGGGCCTGATATCCCCTGCTGCATCCCACGGGAGCGATGACCATGGCCGCACACCTGAAATCCCTGTCCACCTGGCATGAAGGCGAGACCTTCATCCAGGCCAGAGTCGGCGTCGCCGAGCGCATGGAAGGTGTCGGCCAGCGGGTGATCCGGGACTTCATGCCCGACCAGCATCGCGAGTTCTACGCCCAGTTGCCGTTCATGGTGCTGGGCAGCGTAGACGGCGATGGCGATGCCTGGGCGACCTTCATCGAAGGCCGGCCAGGGTTCATGACCTCGCCCTCCCCCGTGACCCTCGATATCGCGGCCCGCCCGGACCCAAAGGATCCTGCGGCGGCCGGTATGTTCGACGGCGCGCCGGTCGGACTGCTCGGCATCGAGCTGCATACTCGCCGGCGCAACCGCATGAACGGCGTGCTGTCCCTCACCGCCCCGGGCTTTCGTGTCGAGGTCGACCAGAGCTTCGGCAACTGCCCGCGCTATATCCAGTTGCGGGACTTTTCCTTCGCTCGCGAACCGGGACAGCCCTCGGTGGGCGCGGTCGAATCCCTCTCTCGACTCGATGACACGGCACGGCGCCTGATCGAAGGGGCCGACGCTTTCTACGTCGCCTCCTACGCCGATCGCGATGACCGCCGCCAGGTCGACGTCTCCCATCGCGGCGGCAAGCCGGGCTTCGTCCGCGTGGCGCAAGACGGCCTGCTGACCATCCCGGACTTCAACGGCAACCTGTTCTTCTCGACCCTGGGCAATATCCATCTCAACGGCAAGGCCGGGCTGCTGTTCGTCGACTACGACAGCGGCGATGTGCTGCAGATGAGCGGTGATGCCGAGGTCATCTTCGACTCGCCGGAGATCGATGCCTTCCAGGGTGCCGAGCGCCTGTGGAGCTTCCGCGCCCGGCGTATCGTCCGCCGCCCCGGCGGGCTGGCTCTGCGCTGGGCCTTCCAGGAGGACGGCGAAGCCGACAGCTCGCTGATGACCGGCGACTGGAAACAGGCGGGCGAACGTCTGCGTGCGGCCGAACTGGCCACGCACTGGCGACGTTTCACGGTTTCGCAGGTGGTCCAGGAAAGCGCATCGATCCGTTCCTTCCACCTGCAACCCGAAGACGGAGCGGGCGTGCTGCCGCACCTGGCCGGGCAGCACCTGCCGATCCGGGTGCGGATGCCGGGTGCAGACAAGCCGCTGATCCGCACCTACACCCTGTCGACCGCTCCGTCCGACGGTTACTACCGCCTCAGCGTCAAGCGCGACGGGCTGGTGTCGAGCTGGCTGCACGACCATCTGCACGCAGGCGACACCCTGGAAGCCCGCGCCCCGGCCGGCGATTTCATCGTCGATCCAGACAGCCGCCGCCCGTTGGTCCTGCTGGCGGGGGGAGTCGGTATCACACCGATGCTGGCCATGGTCCGTCACCTGGTGTTCGAAGGCCGGCGCACGCAACGGATGCGCCCGGTGGTGTTGTTCTACGCGTCCCGTTCGAAGCACGACCGCGCCTTCGACCGCGAGCTGGCAGAACTGAACGTCAGCGTGATCCGGGTCCTGAGCGACACTCGCGACGCCCGTGAAGGCATCGACTACGACGCTGCCGGGCGGATCGACATGCCGCTGCTGAGCCGTTACCTGCCGTTCGGTGACTACGAGTTCTACCTGTGCGGTTCGCCGTCCTTCAGCCAGTCGCTCTACGACGGCTTGCGTGGCTACGGCGTCATCGACGACCGGATCCACGCCGAAGCCTTCGGTCCAGCATCGTTGAAACGTTCCGGCGAACAGCCGGCAATCGCTCCTGCTGGCCCGCCGCCCGCTACCACATCAATCCCGGTGACCTTCATCGAGTCGTTGAAGCAAGCCCGCTGGGAACCCGGCTCCGGCACTTTGCTGGAACTGGCCGAAGCCCGCGGACTGGAACCCGTATACAGCTGCCGCGAAGGCCACTGCGGCACCTGCAAGACCCGCCTGCTCAAGGGCGCGGTCAGCTACCTCAAGGAGCCCGCCGCCAGGGTTGGCGACGACGAAGTCCTGATCTGCTGCGCGGTCCCCGCCGGCAAGGACCCGATTCAACTTTCACTGTGATCCAGGAGATCTGCCATGTCCCGTCCCCCGCTTCCCCCGTTCACCGAACAGAGCGCCATCGAGAAAGTTCGCCTTGCCGAAGATGGCTGGAACAGCCGTGATGCCGCCAAGGTCGCCCTGGCCTACACCCTCGACACCCGCTGGAGAAACCGTGCCGAGTTCGTCACCAGCCGCGCCGAAGCCGAAGCCTTCCTCACCCGCAAATGGCATCGCGAGTTGGAATACCGACTGATCAAGGAACTCTGGGCCTTCACCGGCAATCGCATCGCCGTGCGCTACGCCTACGAATACCGCGACGACAGCGGCCAGTGGTTCCGCGCCTACGGCAATGAAAACTGGGAGTTCGCCGAAGACGGCCTGATGCGTGCGCGCCACGCCAGCATCAACGAGCACCCGATCAGCGAGCAACAGCGCCAGTTCCGCTGGCCACTGGGCCGCCGTCCGGACGATCACCCGGGCCTGAGCCACTTCGGTTTCTGAAACCGGCACTGGAAGGTACGTGAAAATGGCACATAATCCCGGGCACCCTGAGCGTGTCCCGGGCCTCACCGGAGACATACCCGACAAGCATTCGAAACGAAGGAAACACAGCGCCATGGACCGTTGGCTGGCAATGCGGGTTTTCGTCAAGGTCGCGGAAACCGAAAGCTTCGCCAAGACCGCCCGCGCGGTGCACATGAGCGCGCCGGCGGTGACGCGGATCATCGCCGCGCTGGAGGACCTGGTCGGCGCCCGCTTGCTGGTGCGCACCACCCGCTCGGTAAAGACCACCGAAGCCGGCGCGCGCTACCTCGCCGACTGCCGGCGCATCCTCGGCGATATCGCCGAAGCCGAGGCTGCCGCGGCCGGACACTACAGCGAGCCTTCCGGAACCTTGGCGATCACCGCGCCAATCCTCTTCGGCCAGTTGTACATACTGCCGATCGTCACCGACTACCTCGATGCCTACCCCGGCATGCATGCCCGCACCCTGTTCATCGATCGCCAGGTCAATATCGTCGAGGAAGGCCTCGATGTCGCCTTGCGTATCGGCCATCTGGCGGATTCCGGGCTGACTGCCGTGCGCGTCGGCGCGGTGCGGCATGTGATCTGCGCGGCGCCGGGTTACCTGGAAAAGCGCGGTATCCCGCAAACCCCGGCGGACCTCAAGGAACACCGCATCGTCGCCTCCAACAGCTCATGGGCCTCGCCGGAATGGCGTTTCGCGGGCGGGCAGCGGATCAGCATCGACCCGGCGCTGATGTGCAATACCAACCAGGCGGTGATCGATGCAGCGCGCTCGGGTTGGGGCGTGACCCGGGTCCTGCAGTACCAGGTCGGACCGGCCTTGCTCGCGAGGGAGTTGCAGATCGTACTGGAGGATTTCGAGGAGCCGCCGCTGCCGATTCATCTGGTGTATCCGGAGGGGCGGCAGGCGCCGGCGAAGGTGCGTGCGTTTGTGGATATGGCGGTGGAGCGGTTGCGCGGGGATGCGCTGTTCAGGGGGTGATTCACAACGCTTGGTGGCGTTGTGCCACAGCCTGATAATCACGTAGGATCAGGTGAATCGCTGTGCTCACGCAATTGACGGCACTGCAAATCGATCTTTCACCACGACGTGCCCATGAGGGATACATGCCACGATTTTTAAGCCCTTCAGACGCTCAAGGAATCGAACACCTGCTGGATCTCACGATGGAGGAGATCGACGACGATGACCCGCGCTATGCGGCGCTGTACAACGCCTATAACGCATTCGAACCCCAAAGCAATACTGCGGCCACCATTGCGGAAGTCGTTGCGGCGATTCGCCTGGTCAACAACCAGCGGGCGGACCAGCTCGAAGGGGCCATCTTCGAACGCATCCGCCAGAACAACTACCCCTCGGCCTGGAACACCACGGCCACCCAGGCCAAGGACACTTACGTCACCAACCATCCGGGTGGTAATGCCAGTTCCTGGATGTGTCCGGGATTCGGTCGCGCGACACACCAGGCAACCGTGGCCGACGTGACCATCGACCACATCATGCCGGTGGCACAACATTGGAACCTGACCGGATGCAATACCAGCAGGCTGGCACGGGCGAACTGGTACCAGGACACCACTAATCACGCCTATCTGTGCCGTGCCTGTAACAGCAGGCGTGGCAGCGGCGGCATTCGCTACAACATTGCCGTGGGCGGGGCCTATACCAACTAGGTCCCACCCCGAAACAAAAAGCCCGCATGATTGCGGGCTTTTTGTTTCGGGGTGGGCTGCTGGTCAGGCCGAATGCACCTTGCGCCCGCTCACCCAGGTTTCCTCCACCTGGATATCGCGCATGCCGGCGGCATGGGGGGCTGTCCATTGCAGCGGATCCTTGGCCAGGATCACCAGGTCGGCCTGCTTGCCCGGCAACAGCGAGCCGACCTGATGGTCGAGGTGGCATTGCCAGGCGGCATCGATGGTCACTGCACGCAGCGCCTGGTGTACATCGAGACGCTCATGCTTGTTGAGAATCCGCTTGTGCTCGTGTTCGTCCTGATGATCATCGACAACGGCCTCCATCACCCGGCCAATTGCCTGCTCCATGTAGCGCAGCGGGCCGAACGGGGTGACGAAGCGGTCGCTGTGCAGGCTGATACGCAGGCCACCTTTCAGCGCCGAGGCACAGCGGTCGAGCATATCCGCCCGGTCCTTGCCGAGGATGGTTTTCTGGAACGCCCGGCCCCAGTAACCGACATGGCCAATCAGGAAGCTGGGGGAGATCGCCATGCGCTGCATCAGGGCAATGGCATCGTCGTGCAGCAGCGAGCAGTGCTCGATGCGATGACGCTTCCCAGCCCAGGCCGGCACGCTGTTGAACGGCGGCTCGGGCATCTGTTCCTGATCGGTGGGCACCGTGCAGAGCGCCAACTGATAGGAGGACAGCACGTTGTCGATGGCTTCGTCGCCGTTGGCGTGAGTCAGGATCGGCCAGCCCTTGGCGGCGACATCGGCCATGACATTGGCCAGCTCGCGCACCGGGTTGTAGTTGAACAGGCCATAGGCACCGACGCCCGGTACCTGGTGTTCATGGCAGCATTGGTAGGGCGCGCTTTGCAGCCCGGTAAGCCCCTGGTTCGAGCCGTCGGCGATCAGCTTCATCGCACGCAGCGTGAACAGCTCGTTGGCGTTGCTGTCCAGCTCGGGATGGTAGGACTTCAGCCACATCTTCAGATCGTCGGCGTCGCTGCCATACAGGGCTCCGCCTACCCGCAGCGTCAGCACATGGGTCTTGGCCAGCAGGCGCATCAGACCGATTTCATACTGCTTGCCGACCAAGCCGACGCTCGCATCGAACACCGTGGTGATCCCACGCTTGTTCGCGTCCTTGAACACCTGCAGCAGGTTGCGGAAAAACTGGAACGGCCCCGGTTGAGGCAGCTTTGGGATCATCAGGGCCGATTGGGTTTCGGTCAGGACGCCATTCTTGTAGTCCTTTTCAAGACCGGCCAGCTCCAGGGCCTTGGTGTTCGCATAGCTGATATGACCGGATGCGTTGAGCAGGAAGATCTTCAGCTCAGGCAACTCGGGGTAGAGGCCATCGAGCGTGGGCGCGTCAATGTCCTGCCATTCCTTCATCAACGAAGGATCGACACCGAATCCAGTCACCCACTGCTCAGCTTCGGGCTTGTCTTTCACCGCCTCGGCGGCCTTCACGATTCCGGCCTTGACGTAGGCGATGCTGTATTCCCTGTTCAGGCGCTGGTCCTGGATGGGCGACAGATCGGTCCATCCGGTGATCAATGCGGTGGACATCAGGTGCGCATGGGCATCAATCAAGCCGGGCAGCAAGGTTTCTTCCGGTTTCAGCGGGCGATCGACCGGCTTGTATTGCTGCATCGCCTTGCGCACATCGTCCAGTGCGCCGCTCGCCTTCACCTCACCCTCGGCGATACCAAGGGCCTCGACCAGCAGCCCCGGCCGCTCGGGATCCGGATAGATATTGCCGCCAAAGAAGATCACGGCTTGCTGACCGCCATGGGGCGCCAGGGTCTCGGCCTCGGAGAGCAGGGCTTGCCAGGCTTCGGCAGCGTGCTCGAAGCGCGGCAGCATGTTCGGGGTACAGCAGGCACAGCCGAATTGGGGACTTTGCGACATGGTGATTCCTTTCAGTTTCGGAGGTGGTCCGGGGAATGACGATCAACATCGCATGGCACGGTTTCAGTTCGGTTTCCCCCGCGTCCCGCAGAGCGAAGAGGTCGAGAGGCCGTCCTGATCCGTGCTCGATCGCGGGCTTAACTTAACACCACAAATTATGCAAGTACTCACAATTTGGTCTGTGAACATAGCAATTGCGGACCGAACGCCAGACACAAAAAAACCCGCACTCTGGCGGGCTTTTTTGCACTTCATCGCGTGCGCAGACAGGCTACGCGCGCGGGATCATTCCCACTCGATCGTCGCTGGCGGCTTGCTCGACACATCGTAGGTCACCCGCGAAATCCCCTCGATCTCGTTGATGATCCGGCCGCTGACGGTTTCCAGCAGCTCGTACGGCAGGTGCGCCCAGCGCGCGGTCATGAAGTCCACGGTCTCGACGGCACGCAGGGCCACGACCCAGGCGTAGCGACGGCCATCACCGACCACGCCCACCGATTTCACCGGCTGGAACACCACAAACGCCTGGCTGGTCTTGTGGTACCAGTCGGCCTTGCGCAGTTCTTCGATGAAGATGTGGTCGGCACGACGCAGCAGGTCGGCGTATTCCTTCTTCACTTCGCCGAGGATGCGCACGCCCAGGCCCGGGCCCGGGAACGGGTGACGGTAGACCATGTCGTACGGCAGGCCCAGCTCCAGACCGATCTTGCGGACTTCGTCCTTGAACAGCTCACGCAGCGGCTCGACCAGCTTGAGGTTCATTTCCTCCGGCAGGCCACCGACGTTGTGGTGCGACTTGATCACGTGGGCCTTGCCGCTCTTGGCGCCAGCCGACTCGATCACGTCCGGGTAGATGGTGCCCTGGGCGAGGAACTGGATGTTCTCCAGCTTGCTGGCTTCGGCATCGAACACGTCGATGAAGGTGCGGCCGATGATCTTGCGCTTCTTCTCCGGGTCGGCTTCGCCTTCCAGGTTGCCGAGGAACTGGGCTTCGGCATCGGCACGGATGACCTTGACGCCCATGTTCTCCTTGAACATGGCCATGACCTGGTCACCTTCGTGCAGGCGTAGCAGGCCGTTGTCGACGAAGACGCAGGTCAGTTGGTCGCCGATGGCGCGGTGCAGCAGCGCGGCAACCACCGAGGAGTCGACGCCGCCGGACAGGCCCAGCAGGACGTTGGCCGAACCCACTTGCTCACGCACCTGGGCAATCGCGTCCTCGACGATGTTCGAGGCGGTCCACAGGGCTTCGCAGCCGCAGATGTCGAGGATGAAGCGGGACAGGATGCGACCGCCCTGCTTGGTGTGGGTCACTTCCGGGTGGAACTGCACGCCGTAGTAGCCGCGGGCATCGTTGAACATGCCAGCGATCGGGCAGCTCGGGGTGCTGGCCAGGACGTGGAAGTCTTCCGGCATGCGGGTGACCTTGTCGCCATGGCTCATCCACACGTCGAGGCCAAGAACGCCGTCGTCATCGACGTGGTCTTCGATGCCGTCGAGCAAGCGGCTCTTGCCGACCACGTCGACACGGGCGTAGCCGAATTCGCGCAGCTCGGAGCCTTCGACCTTGCCGCCCATCTGCTCGGCCATGGTCTGCATGCCGTAGCAGATGCCCAGCACCGGTACGTTGAGGTCGAATACGGCCTGTGGCGCGCGCGGGCTGTTGGCTTCGTGGACCGACTCAGGACCGCCGGCGAGGATGATCCCGCGCGGGTTGAAGGCACGAATCGCTTCATCGTCCATGTCGAACGGGTGCAGTTCGCAATACACGCCGATTTCGCGCACGCGGCGGGCGATCAGCTGGGTGTACTGGGAACCGAAGTCGAGAATCAGGATGCGGTGAGCGTGAATGTCGAGGGCCATGACTCAATCTCGTCAGTGGAAATCGGAAACGACGCGGGGCTGTTCGATAACAGCCCCGCTTCAAGGTGTTGCCAGGAGCATCAACCTACGCGGTAGTTTGGCGCTTCCTTGGTGATCTGTACGTCATGCACGTGGGACTCGGCCATGCCGGCACCGGTGATGCGCACGAACTCGGGCTTGGTGCGCATCTCTTCGATGTTGGCGCTACCGGTGTAGCCCATCGAGGAACGCAGGCCACCCATCAGTTGGTGGATGATCGCGGCCAGGGCGCCCTTGTACGGGACGCGGCCTTCGATGCCTTCCGGTACCAGCTTCTCGGCGCCGGCCGAGGAGTCCTGGAAGTAACGGTCGGAGGAACCTTGCGCCTGGGCCATGGCACCCAGCGAACCCATGCCGCGGTATGCCTTGTAGGAGCGGCCCTGGAACAGCTCGACCTCGCCCGGTGCTTCTTCGGTACCGGCGAACATCGAACCCATCATCACGCAGGAAGCACCAGCGACGATGGCCTTGGACAGGTCACCGGAGAAGCGGATGCCGCCGTCGGCGATCAGCGGTACGCCGGTGCCTTCGAGGGCAGCGGCAACGTTGGCGATGGCGCTGATCTGCGGTACGCCCACACCAGCGACGATGCGGGTGGTGCAGATCGAGCCCGGGCCGATGCCGACCTTGACCGCGTCGGCGCCGGCTTCAGCCAGGGCCTTGGCGGCGGCGCCGGTGGCGATGTTGCCGCCGATCACCTGGACTTGCGGGAAGTTCTCTTTCACCCAGCGAACGCGGTCGATCACGCCCTTGGAGTGACCGTGGGCGGTGTCGACGACGACAACGTCAACGCCAGCAGCAACCAGTGCGGCCACGCGCTCGGCGGTGTCCTTGCCGGTACCGACCGCGGCACCGACGCGCAGGCGACCCTGGTCGTCCTTGCTCGCCAGCGGGTAGGCCTTGGCCTTCTCGATGTCCTTGACGGTCATCATGCCCTTCAGGGCGAAGTCGGCGTCGACGATCAGGACTTTTTCCAGGCGGTGCTTGTGCAGCAGCTCGCGGACTTCGTTCTTGTCGGCGCCCTCGCGGACGGTGACCAGGCGCTCTTTCGGGGTCATCACGTCACGGACGGCGATGTCCAGGCGGGATTCGAAACGCACGTCGCGGGAGGTGACGATGCCGACCAGGTCGCCGTTGTGCAGCACCGGCACACCGGAGATGTTGTTCAGGCGGGTCAGTTCGAACAGGTCGCGCACGGTGGCGTCGGCGTCGATGGTGATCGGGTCCTTGACCACGCCGGCCTCGAACTTCTTCACCTTGCGCACTTCGCCGGCCTGCTGCTCGATGGTCATGTTCTTGTGGATGATGCCGATGCCGCCTTCCTGGGCCATGGCGATGGCCAGGCGGGCTTCGGTCACGGTATCCATGGCGGCGGAAACCAACGGAATGTTCAGCTCGATGCCACGGGTCAAACGGGTCTTGAGACTGACTTCGTTGGGCAGTACCTCGGAGTAGCCAGGTACAAGGAGAATGTCGTCGAAGGTCAGGGCTTCTTGGCTGATACGCAGCATCGCGGGGGCTCCCGGGCGGGAAAAATGGAAGCGCGCCATTATACTCATGCGCGCCGATTCGCTCAATGTAAAGATGGGCCTTCGGTCAGTTGCCCGACAGCTTCACCCGCACCACGGCCACCGGCTGGTCGAGCCAGTCGGCGAAGGCGTCGAGGAAGGCCGGCTTGAAACCGGCGTCGGCCCACCCGTTGAAGATGAAGCCCAGGTTGGAAAAGGCACATGGCTGGAGGAACAGGAAGCCGTTGATGTCGTCTTCGTGGGCGCATTCGGGGCAGATGAAGTTGTCGGTCTGCGCCGGCATCCATGCTTCCAGGCTGTCGAACAGGGCCTCGCCGATCTCCTGGCGACACTCCGGGCAGCCCGCTTCTTCGAGAAAACCTTCGTTCGGCGTATAGATGCAGCGCTTGGTGACGACCTCCAGGCCGTTGACCCTTTTTCCGAACGGCAGCAGTTCCGGCCGCTCGACGATCTTGCGCGCACCCTCGGCGATGGCATGGCCCATGCGGTTGCCGGTGCCGCCGCAGGTGCTGAGGCTTTCCTCGACGATCTTCTCGCGCACCAGCCAGCGCAGGATGGCCCGTGCGCGGGCTTCGTGCACGGGGATGGAGGACATGCGGGGAACGATGATGCTCTGGGTGATCATGACGGCGGTCGGATTGGTTCAAAGCGCCAGTCTACCCGAGTCAGCGGCCGGCATCTGACAGGCTCACCTTGAATCTGCCGTTGATGATCTTCAACTCGTAAGGGCGATCGGGACCGATGCCGATCTGGTCGTCGATCTTGTCGACCCGGACCACGACGTCACGCATACGCCCCTCAAGCACACCCTGCTCCCAGTCGTTCATCAGGATGAGCGTACCGCTGAGCACGTCGAAGTCACACAGTACATCGCCGTCGGGGTAGAACGGCGGATTGCGGAAGTACAAACCATAGTTGAGGGCGATCGGAGCATCCGCGCCCAACCCGGCCAGTTTGTAGGAGCCGTTCGGCACATTTTCGAGAAAGGCGACCCCTACCGACTCTTCGTAGGCCTCGTGCGGTGGCGCAGCACGATGGCGTCCGGTGACGAGCTTGCCGGCGAACCCCGGAACATCGAACAGGGTTACGGTCTCGGGCAGGAACGACCGTCGCTCCTCGCCTTCCACCAACTCGAACAGGGCCGAGAAATGGCGGTCGAGGGAGCTGGTGCTGCCCTGTACGGGCTCGCGCTGAGGATCGACCTGCCAGATCCGGTTTTCTCCGACCTTGGACAAGGGGTGCAGCAGGCCGCTACCGTGGCGCACGAACGCTTGAATATCTTTCATCGCAGTAACTCCGGAACAACCCTCTCGATGGTGGAGGGCATGTCCCGGAGTTTAAAAGTCGCACCAGCGGCAACAACTGGCAGAAATACCAGGTAGAGACCGCAACGGCTCTAAATCGACGCTTACCAGGCGGCCTGACTCAGCCAGCGACCGATCAACGCCACGCCGCTGGCCAGCACCAGCCAGGTGACCAGGCGCACGAAGGCTTCCCGGGACATGTTCAGGGTCAGGCGGCGGCCGATACGCAGGCCAAGGAACATCATCGGCAGCAGGCACAGGGCCAGGAGCAGCAACGGCCAATCGGCATAGACCCCGGCAATGAGGAACAGGCTCAAGCGCACCACAGTACTGCAACTGATCAGTGCGCTCTGGGTCGCCCGCGCCTGCTCTGTGGATTCCAGGCGGGCATTGAGGTACAGCGCGTAGAGAAAGCCGCCACTGCCGAACAGGGCGCCGAACAGTCCGCCCACGGTCCCCGCCGGCACCGACCACCCCGCCGCCAGGTTGGCCGGCTTGACCTTCACCGCCAGGCTGTACAGCGCATAGGCCGTGACGAACAGGCCCATCAGCAGCATCAGCACATCGGCGTGCAGGTTGAGCAGGAACACCACGCCCAGGGTGCAGCCTAGCGCCATGAACGGCAGCAGGCGCAGCAGTTCACTGCGCGCCACCGCCTTGCGTGCCGGCAGCCAGTTGCCGAAGGCGGCGACGAAATCCAGCAGCACCAGCAACGGGATGATCCGCGACAGCGGCATGAAATTGATCAGGATCGGCCCGGCGACCAGCGCAGTGCCGAAGCCGGCGATGCCGAAGACCACGTAGGCAGCGGCAACACCCAGCAGGATCGGTAGCCAGTCGAGGGCTGAGAACGGCAGTTGGGCGAACAGGGTCGAGAGCATCCGGGCAGCACCTTGGCAATGTTTTTCAATGCACCTTAACCAGCCGGCAGCCATGCCGACTAATATGCAATTCCGCCATCAGCCATCTCGAAACGGCATAGCTCATGATTTCCACCCGCCAGTTACGCTACTTCGTCGAAATCGCCGAGAGCGGCAGCTTCAGCGCCGCCGCCGAACGCCTGTACATCGCCCAGTCGGCCCTGAGCCGGCAGATCCGCGAACTGGAGCAGCAACTCGATACCGCACTGTTCGAACGCACTGCCCGCCAGCCGCGCCTGACCGCAGCAGGCGCGGCGTTCCTGCCACGGGCCCGCAATCTGCTACAGGACCTGGACAAGGCCGGCGACCTCGCCCGCGCCGTCGGCCAGGGCCTGCGCGGCAGCCTGCGCCTGAGTCATTCCAGCACCGTGCCGTTGACCGGCGCCCTGCTGCAGCGCGTCAGCGGCTACCTGCATGACAACGAGGGCGTGTCCATGGAGATAGCCCAGCTTTCCTCGGAAGGCCAGCTTGAAGAACTGGCCGAGGGTCGGCTGGATATCGGTCTGCTGCGTCTGCCGGTGCTGCGCCAGCATGAAGGACTGTGCGTCGAGCCGCTGCTGGAGGAACCGTTGCTGCTCGCGGTAGCGGAAAACCATGTGCTGGCTGGCAAGACCCGCGTGAAACTCGCGGACCTGCGCGAAGAGGTCTTTATCTCCATCCCCCATCGCCAACGCGGCGGGCTCAGCTACCTGTCGGCAGAGTTGTGCATGGCGGCCGGGTTCTTTCCACGGCCGGCGCGGGTGGTGTCGCGCAAGACCACCCAGTTGCAACTGATCCAGGCGGGGTTCGGCGTCGCACTGCTGCCCCGCTGCATGCAGGACATCGCTCCGGTGTCTCTGCGCTTCATTCCCTTGGACGACCCAGGTTGCGTGAGCACCGTGGCGATCGCCTATCGACGCGATGCCGGAACACTGGTCAGGCAATTCCTGGCACAGATGCGGGCACCTTGACCCTGAAGTAGCTACAGGGTCCACCCTAGGCAGAAACAAGGAGGCTTTGCCATGAACACCCAACAGGATCAGAACTACCTGCAACGCACCGCGATACTCGACTTCGATGCCCCGGCGATCACCAACCTCATCGAGGCCCGTGGCTGGCGCCAACTGCCTGCTGAACAGGCAGCACGGGCCGTGTACGAGTTCTGCCGCGACGAAATCCTCTTCGGCTACAACGCCGGCGCCGACAGCCTGCCCGCTTCGGCGATCCTCGAGGAAGGCCTGGGACACTGCAACACCAAGTCGAACCTGCTCATGGCCTTGCTGCGGGCGCTGGGCATTCCCTGCCGACTGCGCGCGTTCACCATCGACAAACGCCTGCAGAAAGGCGCGATGACCGCATTCGTTTACTTCATGGCGCCCCGGGAAATCCTGCACACCTGGGTCGAGGTCGAGCTGCACGGGCAGTGGGTCGTGCTGGAGGGCGTGATCCTCGATGCGCAGTACCTGCGTGCGGTACAGAACAGGTTCATCAATTGCCAGCATGCCTTCCTCGGCTATGCCGTTGCCACGTCGTCCCTGGCAACGCCGGCAGTGCAGTGGACCGGGCGGGATACCTACATCCAGCGCGAGGGCATCGCCCGGGAACTGGGGCTCTATGCTTCGCCAGATGATTTCTACCGTGAGCACAAGACCAACCTGAGCGGAGTGAAGGGGTGGCTGTACCACAACTTCTTCTACAAGGTGCTCAATGACAATGTGCGGCGGATTCGCGAAGGGGCGCTGGGAGGTGATACGGCCAGTCGCGCTTGCGATCATAGAGAGTCCCGCGACACTTCAAATTGAGGAAACATAGGGCGAATGCCTGACTCGGACCTTGTGGGAGCGGGTTCACCCGCGATTACGGTAGTGAATTCATTATCGCAATCGCGGGTAAACCCGCTCCCACACCGAATGCAGCGCAGTTACGGGTGCGGACAGCCTCAGAACACCAGGCTCACCTCGACAAACTTGACGCTGTTCTTCTCCCTCACCCCGAAGTACGTCTGCCGCGCTCCATGAAAATGATCCACACCCGCCCCCAGCTTCACCGAATCCGTCACTGAATAACTGGCCCGAGGCCGCAACACATAGCTGCTGCCGGTGATATCCACCACCGCCGACAACTCCAGCTTCAACCGCTCGTTGAAGAACATGTCGGACACCCGCGTGGTCATCCCCCAGTCCCGTCTGTCGAACTCGGAATTCAGCCGGTCGACGCCCTCCTCCACAAGCCGCAAGACTCCACTGCCGGCCGGTTCGCGGTAGTCACGGAAAACTCCAAACAGTTGCACGTTGAAGTTCCCCGAATCACCGAAGTTGCGATCCGCTCCCAGAACGATACGGTTCACCTCGCGCCGCTCGTCTCGGCATCCCGAGCAATCCAGGGTCAAGCGCTCATGGGCGAACTCACCACGCATGGTCCACTCCCCCGTCGCCCAGGCGAAATCCGCACCCACCGCGCGCTTGCGCTCGTACGCACTGATAAAGCGCAGCGACGGCGTCAGCACGGCCTGATAGCGCGGCGCCCGCTCGTAGCCATCGAACCAGGACAACGACCAGTCCAGGCTGTCACCGGCATGGTCGAGTTTCAGCGCCGTTTCCAGGGCGTCCGGCTCGTCGCGCTTGTCCAACCGGGCGGGCAGGCTGCCGGTGGGCATGCGGTTGGCGTCGAAGTCCGCCAGCACCGCGGTGAGTGACAGGCTGTCGTCGAAGCCATGACGCACTTGCACGGCGTTGATGCCCATGCGCTGCTCGTCATCTTCGGGCACCAGCAGGGTCAGGTCGCGGGGCGACAGGTAGTCGGTGGGGTTGATCCGGTCCGAGCGCCCCCAGGCGATGATCTGCCGCCCCACCCGCCAGCGCCAGCCGTCGTTGCCGGCCTCGACGTAGCCCTCGCGCAGACGGCCGCTGTAGCCGTCAGCCTTGGCGCTATCGTCGATCCCGGCGCGCGCGGCCAGGACCAGGCGCGCCTGCTCGGCGAGATCGAGGTTCCAGTTGACCAGGCAGGTGCCCTTGGCGATATCCCGACGGTCGTCCAGGTTGCGGTTGGACGACCAGTAGCCGGCCCGGCACTCGCCGAAGGGCAGGTCCTGCGCCCGGCCGGGCTGGCTGAAGGCAGCAGCGCCGGCAGTTGCAATCAACACAAGCAGATGAGCGCGCATGGATTCACTCTTGTCGTTCGAGGTAGCCATTGGTGAAGTAGGCGTCGGCGACCTCGACGTTGGCCTCGAAGCTGTCCATCCGCACCGTGGTCGAGTGGCCGGTCTGGTGGTTGCTGACCTTGACCAGCATTGGCTGGTATTTCTGCCGCGCCGCGTCGACGGTCTTCAGTTCGCTGCTGACGACGGTCTTCTGCAGCGCCTGGGAGGCGTCGTAGAGCTCCGCCTTCAGGGCCACGAACGAGTCGTCGGCGACCCAGCTGATGCGCTTCGAGTAACCAGTGTTGCTGGCGATTTCCGCGGTCTTCGGCAGCGACTCGATGATCCGCACCGGCGTGCCCTCCCAGGTGTCTTCGCGCAGCAGGCGGTGTGTCCAGTCCTGCGGCTTGTGGCCGATCAGGTCGCCGTAGGTCAGGTCGGTGCCGACGAAGCTGCGGTTGTTGTTGCTGCTGGCCAGGCGCCGGGCCTTCTTCAGGGTCGGCAGGTAGACCCAGACATCGTCCTGCGCAGCCTTCTCGATGATCAGCGTGGTGGTGTTGCGCACATCCCCCGGGGACAGGAAGCGGATCACTCGACGGTTGTGCGTGGCGTCGGCCTGGAGCCGCGTCGCGGCGAAGGTCTTGCGCACCCGCTCCTGGCCGGAGGCGTTAGTCAGGGTAAAGGTCGACTGCGCCAGCGAGCTGTCCATGCGGGTCGCCTGGTAGCTGCGCGACATGATTTCGTCGGCATCGGCAGCCCCGGCGAAGGCGCGGCCTGGCTGGACGAGTAAACCGGCAGCAACGGCCAGCACGAGCAGCATGGCCGCTCCGGGAAGTGGTTTCTTCATGGCAGGGTCTCGCAGGAAGGTCGGCGGGAAGGCTTTCATCAGCGCCGGGATCAGCACCAGGGCACACAACGCGCTGACGATCATCGACAGCACGATGAGGAAGCCGAACCAGATATGGATGTAGAAGTTGAACGACAGCATCAGCACCGAGTAACCGCCGGCGATTGCCGTGGCCACGTAGACCACCGCCTTGCCGGCCGTGCGCATGGTTTCCTGCAGAGCCGTGTCGAAATCGTCGACCCGGCGCAGTTCCTCGCGCATGCGATAGAGGATGTAGATGGCGTAGTCGGCGCCGATGCCGATGGCCATGGCCGAGGCCACCGAGTTCGGTGTGTTCAGCGGAATGCCGGTGGCGCCCATCACCCCGAGGTTGACCAGCACCGTGACGGCCAACGGAACCACCAGGTAGATGCCGCCCAAGGGCGAACGGAACACCAGCGCGCCGGCCAGCAGGATCACCCCCATCATTTGCAGGATGTTCATCATCTTGCCGTGCACCAGGGTTTCGCTCAGGGCCGAAGACTGCGGCACGCTGCCACCGATCTGCACCGTCACGCCGGGCGGCAGGCGCTCTGCGACGTAACTGCGGATGATGTCCACCAGACCGGCGGCGTAGGTGCTGCTGTCGTTGCGGGTCCAGACGATCAGGCTGGCATTGCGGTAGTCGTAGTCGATGTAGGCGTCGAAGTCGGTGGGGTCACCGGACATCGAGTACAGCAGCAGGTACTGCGAGACCATGTCCCGGGACTCGGGCACGCGGAAGAAGCCCGGATCACCGGCGTTCATCGACTGGCTCATCTGCTTGATGAAGTCGACGATAGAGGTGGTCTTGCCCACCTCCGGCAAGGTCTCGATGAAGCGCTGGGTGCTCTCGATCAGTTGCAGGGTGCGCGGGTCCTTCATGCTGTCGGCCCGGTCACCCTGGAACACCACGTAGAGGGTGTTGGTACCGGCCAGCTTGCGATTGAGGAAGTCGTCGTCCTGGTACACCGGCAGGCTGCTGCCGAAGTAGCTCTTGGTCGAGTTTTCCTTGTTGAGGAACAGCAGGCCGACCGAGGACAGCAGCGCAGTCGCCAGGAAGGCCGAAAGGATCACACCGCGTCGCCGCAGGATCAGCCGGGTCAATTGCTCGGCCAGGCGGTCCCAGACCCGCGGGCCCTGCCTGACGGCAACGGGCTTGACCGCAGGCGCCGGCAGGTAACTGCGCAGGGCCGGAATGAACGTCAGTTCGATGAACAGCGCGCTGAGGATGCCCAGCCCGGTGAACAGGCCGAAGGTGCGGATGGTGGCGATTTCAAAGGTGACCAGGGAAAAGAACCCCAGCGCCGCCACGCCGCCTGCGGTCAGCATCACCGGCGCGACGCGGCTGAGGGACTGGATGATCGCCTGGTCGTTGAGTTGCTGCGGCGTACCCTTGGCACCGCCCTGGGTCAGCCGGTCGTATTCCTCGTAGTAACGCTTGAGGATCTGTACCGCATGCCCGGCGGCGACCGCCAGGATCAGGATCGGCGTGGTCGCGTTGAATGCATCCATCGGCACCCCGACCGCGCCCATGATGCCCAGGCCCCAGACCACCGCGAGGACCGCAGTGACCAGCGGCAAGACCAGGCCCTGGACAGTCCGGAAGGCTTCCAGGTGGATCAGGCCGATGATCAGCAAGGCAATGGGAAACAGGATGGCCATGCGCTGGGCGAAACGCTCAACCGCGGCGAAGAACACCGGCGAACCGCTGGCGGTGATCTTCAGGCCCTGCGCCTGATGCGTGTCGATGACCCGTTGCACGCCATCCATGATCTTGCGAAAACCGCCCTGGTCGGCATGGATGGCGAACGACAGCGAGACCAGGCTGCCATCCTCGGCGACCAGCGTGCCGCGGTACACCGGGTTGCTCGCCAGGCGCTCGCGCAGCAGGGCAATGGCGTGGTCGTCGACAGGCGTTTCCAGCAGCGGATCAACGCGCATCTCGTCGGCGTCACCGGAAATCGACTTGGCCTTGTTCGCCGTCACGCTCATCAGGGTGTGTGCCTTGACCCCGGGCAGCACGCTGATGTCCCTGGCCAGTGCGCCGAGGGTATCGAGGATCGGCGCCGTCAGCGCGGTGCCGCCATTGGCCGCGCTGATGCCGATCACCACCACGTGCTTGGAACCGAACAGTGATTCCGCCACGTTGGTGCCGATCACGCTAGGGTGCGCCTGAGGCAACATGGTGTTGGGATTGATGACGATCTGCAGGTTCCTGACCTGCGTGGCGAACAGCACCGTGGTCAAACCCAGGACAATAAGAACCCACAACCTGAATCTGACGATCCAGGCAACTGTATTTCCAATCATGATCAACTCATCCTTCAGATGAACTTCGATTAGTCGCCCAGATGCGCCCGGACATGTTCGATGACGGTCGCGGCATCGTCATTAGCGCCGACCACCAGCTCCGAAGCGCGACAACTCAGCCACTTGCGCCCCATCAGGAAAAAGCCCGCCTGAGACGTTCGCCCCTGATGCCCGATCGTGGCGCCAAAGGTCTCTGCGCCGGGCATTTCCAGCCAGCTGATATCTTCCCGATAACCGTTGCACCAGATCACTGCCTGGACCACCTCGGCCCCCTGGTCCTGGAACTTCAGGCCGGTTTCGTCGGCATCGATCGCGCGGTTTTTTATAGCCACACCAAGTTGCGCAAGTTTCCCGTTGTTGGCGCTGGCCACCGGAATGGGATCGCGTTTGCGGAGCATGCCGGCGACCCAACTATCGTGACGCGCGAACAATATTCCCAACTTGCCCAGCCACCAGAACACGTCCTTGCCCAACACCTGGTTGGGCACCAGCTTGCGCTGGCGACCACAGGCGAGCAGCACGCGGTGCCGGCCGGCCAGTTCCTGGGCGATCTGCCGGCCGCTGGCGCCATCACCGACCACGGCAACGCGCGAACCAGCGGGCAGGAAATCCGCATCGTGGAACTGCCCGGCCGTGAGCTGCACGATCTCCGCACCCAGCTTGCGCGCATACTCAGGCACGACTGCGGCCTGATTCGAGCCGGTGGCGTTGATCACGCTGCGGCAGCGCAGCGTGTCGCCGTTGTCGAACTCGGCCTCGAAGCCCCCGCTCACCTGGCGCAGACGCCGCACCCGGGTGGACCAGGACACCTGCACCTGCTTGGCTCGGGCGAAGGCGTCGAGATAGTCGGCAAACTCATGGCCGGACGCATAGCCCTGCGGATCGCCGGGCATCTCCAGATCCGCCAGGCGACAGAACTGACGCGAGGTGAACAGGCGCAGGCTGGCCGGGCGCTGGCGCCAGACCTCCCCGGCGCGCGGACCGGCATCGACCACCCGGTAGCCGACGCCGGCCTGCGCCAACAGGTGCCCGCACAGCAGGCCCGATTGCCCGCCACCGATAACGAGACAGTCGAGCATTCACACCCCCAGCGTGGCTTTCAGGTCCAGGGACTCGCCGGACAGCTCCGACCAGACGAAGCTGGCCAGGGCGCCGACAGTGACGAAGTCATACGCTGCGGTCGGGTCGAGGGCGATGCCGAGGTGCCGCTCCAGCGCCGCGATCAACTCGACCCGGGCCACCGAATCGAGGCCGATGTAGTCGAACGACAGGTTGTCGTGGATCTCCTCGGCGAAATCCGGCTGGTGGACCCGCAGGTAGTCCTGCAGGCGGGTCGTGATCAGTGCCTTGACCGCAGCCAGGCCTGCTTCGCTGGACCACGAGGCATCGGGCAGCGAAGCGCAAACAGTGGATTCGGAATTCATGGCGCGATGGCCTCCAGGCGAGACGGGTTGGATTGGCGGGTGGAGTGGATCAGCAGGCGGTGCTCCTCGATGCTGCCGTCCAGGTAGTGCCTGGCGCACACGTGGCGCTGCACCTTGCCGCTGGAAGTGCGCGGGATCGCGCCCTGGTACAGATAGACGATGTCTTCCAGGCGCACCTCGTGGACGCTCATCGCCGCCGCCCGCAGGTGCCGGCTGAGGGCGGCGAAGTCCAGCGCGGCAGCCTGGCGGTCGCGGCGCGGAAACTCGATATAGGCGACCACCCGTGGCGTTCCGCCGGTCTCCACGGCGAACACGGCGATGGCCGCCTCGCCGGCTACCGGCAGTGCTTCGCGCAGGCTGGCTTCAAGGTCGTGGGGATGAATGTTGCGCCCGCGCAGGATGATCAGTTCCTTGATGCGACCGGCGATGTACAGACTCCCCGCCTGGGTGAAACCCAGGTCGCCGGTGCGCATCCAGGGCCCGCGGCCGCAGGCGGTGGTAGCGGCGAAGGTCGCCGCGCTGGCTTCGGCATTGGCCCAATAGCCCGCGGCGACGCTGGGGCCGGCGAACCATACTTCGCCGCTCTGGCCGTCACCCAGCACGTGCAAGCTGTCGGGATCGACGATCGCTATCTGGTGCTCACACACCACCGGACCGCAACTGACCAGCGCCTGCGGGTCCGGGTCGTCCACATCAGCGGAACGCACCTGGCCGCTTTCCAGCGCTTTGCGCGCAACGTGCAGGACCCGTGGCGCATCTTCGACCTGGCCACCGGAGACGATCAGGGTCGCTTCCGCCAGGCCGTAGCACGGCGTGACCGTGCCGGCCCGCAGGCCATGGCGGGCGAACCTGTCCTCGAAGCCCGCCAGCACCGCGGCACTGACTGGCTCGGCCCCGCAGAAGAGGATGCGCAGAGCCGACAGGTCCAGTTGCGCGGCGCTCACGTCGTCCATCTCGGCCTGCACGCACAGGGCCAAGGCGAAATTGGGTGCTGCAGTCGCCACGGCCCGGTACTGGCTGAGCAGGGTCAGCCAGCGCAGAGGGCGTTGCAGAAAATGCAGGGGCGACATAAATACATAGTGGCCGCCCAACGCGATGGGTTGCAGCAGCGCACCGATCAGGCCCATGTCATGGAATTGCGGCAGCCAGCCAGCACCGACGAACCCCTCGCACAGGCCCGACACTGACTGAATGGCGCGTTCGTTGGCGATCAGTTGCGCATGGCGAATCATCACGCCCTTGGGCACCCCGGTGGAGCCGGAGGTGTACTGGATGAACGCCAGTTGCCCGGGGTCCGGACGTGCCAGAGGCGGAGTGACCTGCAGGGGCTCGTCCGGCTCGCAATGAAACGCCAGAGCAGCACGCTGCTGCCCCAACCCTTCGGCAATCGACGCCTGCAGATCAGCCACGGTCAGCACGGCGACGGCGTCCGCGTTGTCGACGATCTGTCCGAGCCGGGTGTAATGGTGGCTGTTGCGCGCCAGGTTGGCCGGGATCGCTACCGCCCGCGCATAAGCGCAGGCGAAGAAAGCGATGATGAAATCCAGCCCGGTCGGAAACAACAGCAGCACATTGCGCTGCGCCAGCCCGGCCTCCTGCAGCATCGCCGCGTAACGCGTCGCACGCTGGTGCAGTTCGCCATAGCTGAGCACCTGGCGGTCGGTCTCCTTGTGCCCGACAAAGGTGTAGGCCGGCGCCTCGGGCTGGCAGGCCGCGTAGTGGTCGAGGCAGTCGAGCAGGGTCGCGGCGCGGTCCAGCGCAATCGTGCCGTTCATGCCGGCACCTCGCCGTTGATCCGACGCAGCATGCGGATCCCCGCCTCCACCGCAGTGACGAAGCGCTCCAGACTGTCCTCGGTGGTCAGCGGGCCGAGGCTGACGCGCATGGTCGACTGGATCGCCGCTTCGCCGAGCCCCATCGCCAGCAGCACATGGGACAGCGACTTGGCGTTGTTGCTGGAGCAGGCCGAGCCCAGCGATACCTGGATACCGTGCATCTGGTCCAGCAGCGCGGCCAGGGATTCGGCGCGGATGCCGTCGATGCAGACGCTGAGGGTGTTCGGTGCCTGCTTCGTCCGGTCAGCCGAGCCGTTGATGGTGACACCGCGAATCCGCTGTTGCAGTTGCTGGATCAGGTGCTCGCGGTACACGGCCATGCGGGCGATGGTCTCGGGCATGGTCGCCGCCGCCACCTCGGCCGCCACGCCCATGGCGGTGACCAGCGCCGAGGCCTCGGTGCCACCGCGCAGGCCGCCTTCCTGGCCACCACCATGCAGCAGCGGCTCAAGCACCACCCCGCTGCGCAGGTACAGGCCACCGATGCCCTTGGGACCGCAGAACTTGTGGCCCGCAAACGACAGGGTATCGACACCCAGCGCCTGCACATCCACCGGGATCTTGCCGACCGCCTGCACGCCATCGACATGAAAATGGATGCCACGTCCCTGCAGCACCTGGGCGATCTCGCCCACCGGCTGCAAGGTTCCGACTTCGTTGTTCATCAGCATGATCGAAACCAGCCGCGTGTCCTCGCGCAGGGCCTGGCGCACCCGCTCGGCACTGACCAGCCCTTCCCGGTCCGGCGCCAGTCGGGTGACCTCGAAGCCGAAGACCCGCTCCAGGTGAGCGGCGATTTCAAGGATCGAGGAATGCTCGATCGCCGAGATGATCACGTGGGTGGGCCGCGCGACCCTGCCGATGGCGCCGCAAGCGAGCAAAGCCCCCTTGATCGCCCAGTTGTTGGCCTCGGTACCGCCCGAGGTGAACGTCAGCTCGTTCGGCGCGCAGCTCATCAGGCCGGCGACCTGCTGCCGCGCCGTGGCCAGGGCGTTGCGGTTCTGCCGGGCCAGCGTGTA
Source organism: Pseudomonas sp. Con_6 (assembly GCF_059379395.1). NCBI lineage: Bacteria > Pseudomonadati > Pseudomonadota > Gammaproteobacteria > Pseudomonadales > Pseudomonadaceae > Pseudomonas > Pseudomonas sp. Con_6. Next base: position 5,796,864 of record NZ_CM182011.1, read on the forward strand.
GACGCTCGACGGATTGCCGAAGTGATGCAGGGCCTCGCTCAAGGCGTGGCAGGCTTCTTTGTACATCGGCGTCGTAGCGTTGTAATCGAAATAACCGTGGGTCGACATCCGTTCTTCCTCAGGCGGCGTTGTATTGCCGTAGCCGGGCAAAGAGTGAATTGAGCATTTCCAGGCAATGGTGTTGCGACGGTTCTATTTCGCCCAGCATCCCGGCCATATCGGAACTTTCGATACGCTCGATATCGTCCAGGGACTTACCGTCTATCTGCGCGCAAAATATGTTTCCGGTGGCCAGGGAAGTTGCACAGCCCCACGCTTGGTAACGCACGCCCTGAATAACGTGATCGTTGACCTCGAACTGCACGCGAATGCGATCACCGCATACCGGGTTGCCCAGTTCGATGGCCGCGGCTTGTTCATCAAGTTCGGCGGCATATACAGGGTCGGAGAAGTTCTTGACGATAATGTCGTTGAACATAGATCAATGTCCTTTTGCGAGGTCCATATCCATCAGTTGGCGATCGGGCATACCGAAGGCTGGTCGGAGGTCTGTTCATCCATGGTTTTTTCCAGGTTCACCGCACAGCAACCGAACTCCAGCGAGGACGGTGCACGCATGACGTACTCCATGCGCTGGCCACTGCGACCCGAAGGACTTTCACCCGGCAGCAGGACGACGATGTCCTCGGTCAGGATCATGCCCGGGGTGGCCAGGGCCAGCGGATCGAGGATGCCCAGCACGCCCTTCTCGCCCGCGGCGACTTCACGGCTCAGGTCGTTCATGTCGCGCACGGTGAAGTGCACGTAGGGCGACACGTGCTTGATCTGATGCTCGTCGTCGATGGCCATGACGTTGGATTCCACCAGGGCATAGATGTCTCGCACCGACCCTGGGTCGATGCCGAGGTATTCCTGGCACATCAGGTTGAATTCGCGGCGCGAGATCATCTGCCCGGTAAAGCGCTTCCAGCCGCCGAGGGTGATGACCCGGCTGCCGCGGTCGAGGGTCAGGCGCTGGCCGGTCTGCTTGAGGAACTGCAGCAGGCGATGGATCAGGAACGGCGGGCCGATGATGTGGCGGGTGAACTGGTTTTCCCAGCCTTTGAGCTGCGCAATGGCCTGCTCGGGGACGAAGCGCTCCTGCTTGACCATGAACTCATGGGTGTCGAGCAGGCCGGCGAGCATGTTGAGCGCCTTGATCATGCCCATTTCCGGGATTTCCTCGGTGGACGGGCAAATATAGAGCCCGGCGCCCTTGGAGATGCCGAGGAACTCGCGGTACATCGCATAGATCGCCACCACCGCAACGTCGACGGTCTCGTGGCAACGCCGGGAAATACTCGGGATGCCGCTGGTGCCGGTGCTGCGCATTTCGTGCTCGATCTGCGCCAGCGGCTTGGACAGCAGTTCATGACTGCTGGCGGACTTGAACTTGGCGATCGGCACCAGGGGAATGCGGATCAGGTCGTCGAAGGTGGCGATGGTGTTTTCGTCGATGCCCTTGTTCGTGCAGGCCTGACGGTAATAGGCATTGTTGCGGTAATGGAATCTGAACGCCTCGATGATCAGTGAAGTCTTGATTTCATCGAGCGTCTCCTGCGGCAATCTATAAAGTTCCGAAACCGAGGCGGCGGCCGCTTTAAGCGGATCGATACCCAGTTCTTTCAAACGTGCCGAAAAATCGCTGCTGTTCATGAAGTTCCTCATTTCCATTGATGGTTGTTTCAAAGACACACAAGCGCAGAGAACCGCAGATCGAACGTCGAGGCTTCGATCTTTTGATTGATGTTTTTCCAGCGCGAAACTGTCCGTACAACAGCCCTTTTCAAATCAGGCCGTGTAGTGCGATGACATGCGCAGGTACCCGAAAAACTCAGTCTTCGGGTTATTAACGGGGGGCGTCAGGGATCTTTCATTTCATCAACATCCTTGTTGAAGTTCACAAACCCGGGGCTGGTTTGCGCGGTCCTTTGGTACTTCGATTGGCGGACGATAAACCCTCTAGTGACTACAGAGTCAAGCAATGACTTGGTTGAAAGGCTTTAATGACTCCAGGGTTGCCCCACGTCAACCCACGACACCTTGCCCCGCAATCCTTTATAGTCCCGCCCCATGATCAGAGACCCTTTCGAACGCCTCGGCCTGGACCGTGAAGTCCTCACCGTCAGCCAACTCAACGGCCGCGCCCGCGTGCTGCTGGAAGATGTCTTCAGCAGCATCTGGGTCGAGGGCGAGATATCCAACCTCGCCCGCCCGGCTTCCGGCCATGTCTACTTCACCCTCAAGGACAGCGGTGCCCAGGTGCGCTGTGCGCTGTTCCGCAACAACGCCGCACGGGTGCGCCAGGCTTTGCGCGACGGCCTGGCGGTCAAGGTCCGCGGCAAGGTCTCGCTGTTCGAGGGCCGTGGCGACTACCAACTGATCCTCGACACCGTCGAGCCGGCCGGCGACGGCGCCCTGCGCCTGGCCTTCGAAGCGCTGAAGGAAAAGCTCGGCGCCGAAGGTCTGTTCGCCGCCGAACGCAAACGCGCCCTGCCCGCCCATCCGCAGCGCATCGGCATCATCAGTTCGCCCACCGGCGCGGTGATCCGCGACATCATCAGCGTGTTCCGCCGCCGCGCGCCACAGGTCGAGCTTAACCTGCTGCCCACCGCCGTGCAGGGTCGCGAGGCCATCGGCCAGATCGTCCGGGCCATCCAGAAAGCCGATGCCCAGGGCTTCGACGCGCTGATCCTGGCCCGTGGCGGCGGCTCACTGGAAGACCTCTGGTGCTTCAACGAGGAGGCCGTGGCCCGCGCCATCGCCGCCTGCGTCACGCCGATCGTCAGCGCCGTGGGACATGAAACCGACGTGTCCATCAGCGACTTCGTCGCCGACGTCCGCGCCCCCACGCCGTCCGCCGCCGCCGAGCTGCTGGCACCGGACAGCAGCGACCTGCAACGGCGCCTGGAAAGCCTGCAACGACGCCTGCTGATGCGCATGCAGAGCCGCCTGGCCCACGACCGCCTGCGCCTCGATGGCCTGGCACGGCGCCTGCGCCATCCCGGTGAGCGCCTGCGCCAGCAGGCGCAGCGTCTCGACGACCTCGACATGCGCCTGCGCCGCGCCTTCGAACAGCGCCTGAACCAGCGTCGCGAACGCCTGGCCCGCCTCGACACGCGCCTCGCCGCGCAGCATCCGGGGCGCACCCTGGCCCTGCTCAAGCAGCGTCTGGACAACCTCGCCGAACGCCTGCCCAAAGCCATGCGCGACGCCCTCAAGGACCGTCGCCAACGCCTCCAGGCCCAGGTGCAGATGCTCGAAGTGGTCAGCCCGCTGGCGACCCTAGGCCGCGGCTACAGCATTCTCCTCGACGAGCGTGGCCAAGCGATCCGCAGCGCCGCGCAGACGCAGAACGGCCAGCGCCTGAAAGCCCGCCTCGGCGAAGGCGAGCTGCTGGTGCGGGTCGAGGACAACCACCAGACTCCGGTCACGCTTTCCCTTCTGGACTGACACATGCCACGACTGCTCGTATCCCTGTTTCTGCTCTGCCTCACCTTCGCCAGTAGTGCCCACGCCAGCTACATCACTCGCCAGCTGAACAAGCCGGTGCCCGGCGGCGTCGCCGTGGTCGACCTCGGCCCGTCGGCCCAGCCGCTGGTCGCGCGTTTCGATGGCAAGCCCGTGCTGGTGGTGAAGGAAGGCGCCAACTGGCTGGCCATCGTCGGCCTGCCGCTGACCCAGAAGCCCGGCGCTGCCACCCTGACCCAGGGCAGCCGCAACCTGAGCTTCACCGTGGGTAGCAAGAAGTACCAGGAACAGCACATCACCCTGAAGAACCAGCGCCAGGTCAACCCGAACCCGGCCGACCTCAAGCGCATCGATGCGGAGCTTGCCGAGCAGATCAAGGCCTACCGCAGCTTCAGCCCGGGCACGCCGAGCAACCTGCTGCTGGACAAACCGGTCAACGGGCCGCTGTCGAGCCGCTTCGGTGTGCGTCGCTTCTTCAATGGCGAGGAACGCAACCCGCACTCCGGCCTGGACTTCGCCGTCCCCGCCGGCACGCCGATCAAGACCCCGGCCAACGGCAAGGTGATCCTTACCGGCAACTACTTCTTCAATGGCAACACGGTGTTCGTCGATCACGGCCAGGGTTTCATCAGCATGTTCTGCCACCTGTCGAAGATCGACGTGAAGCCCGGCCAGGTCCTGACCCGCGGTGCGGTGGTCGGCAAGGTCGGCTCCACCGGTCGCGCGACCGGCCCGCACATGCACTGGAACGTCAGCCTCAACGATGCGCGGGTCGACCCGGCGATTTTCATCGGTGCCTTCCAGCCCTGAGCAACAAGCCGAACGGCGCCCTTGCGCCAATCAAAAAGACCGCGCAACCGACGCGGTCTTTTTCGTTTCAGTGCGCGATTAAATGCCGATAAATTGCTGTTTCCGCACATTTCTATCAATTTTTCCGAGGCGCTTGCCATCTTTCACCCCACTGGGTAGGGTTGAGGGCATGAAAACCTTTGAAACGCTTATCCGCCTTCGCCAACACCGCAGCCTTTGCCTGGTCAGTGCACGACTACCAAGCTGAACCGCGTCGCCTCGCCCATCCAAAAATTTTCAGTTTCGGCAGGCCCGTTCCAGGCCGCATTCAAGGATTGCCCACATGACCATGCTCAAAGACCCTTCGAAGAAGTACCGCGCGTTCCCGACCATCGACTTGCCTGACCGCACCTGGCCGTCGAAGACCATCACCCAGGCGCCGATCTGGTGCAGCTCCGACCTGCGCGACGGCAACCAGTCGCTGATCGAGCCGATGGACTCGGAAAAGAAACTGCGCTTCTGGAAGACCCTGGTCAGCGTGGGCGTGAAGGAAATCGAAGCCTCGTTCCCGTCGGCCTCGCAGACCGACTTCGACTTCGTCCGCACCCTGATCGAAGACGGCCACATCCCTGACGACACCACCATCCAGGTGCTGACCCAGGCCCGCGAAGACCTGATCTCGCGCACCTTCGAATCGCTGCGCGGCGCGAAGAAGGCCATCGTCCACCTGTACAACGCCACCAGCCCGTCGTTCCGCCGCATCGTCTTCAACCAGGACAAGCAGGGCGTGAAAGACATCGCGGTGAACGCGGCCAAGCTGTTCGTCAAATACGCGGCCCAGCAGCCGGAAACCCAGTGGACCTTCCAGTACTCGCCGGAAACCTTCAGCGCCACCGAGATGGAGTTCGCCAAGGAAGTCTGCGACGCGGTCATCGAGGTGTGGAACCCGACTCCCGAACACAAGATCATCCTCAACCTGCCGGCCACCGTCGAAGTCTCGACGCCGAACGTCTACGCCGACCAGATCGAGTGGTTCTGCCGCAACGTCAGCCGTCGTGACAGCGTGGTGATCAGCCTGCACTGCCACAACGACCGCGGCACCGGCATCGCCGCCACCGAGCTGGGCCTGATGGCCGGTGCCGACCGTGCCGAAGGCTGCCTGTTCGGCAACGGCGAGCGTACCGGCAACGTCGACCTGGTGACCCTGGCGCTGAACCTGTACACCCAGGGCATCGACCCTGAGCTGGACTTCTCCGATATCGACGGCGTGCGCAAGGTCGTCGAGGAATGCAACCAGTTGCCGGTGCACCCGCGTCACCCGTACGTCGGCGACCTGGTCCACACCGCGTTCTCCGGCTCGCACCAGGACGCCATCCGCAAGGGCTTCGCCCAGCAGAAGGACGACACCCTGTGGGAAGTGCCGTACCTGCCGATCGACCCGGCCGACATCGGCCGCAGCTACGAGGCGGTGATCCGCGTCAACAGCCAGTCGGGCAAGGGTGGTATCACCTACCTGCTGGAACAGGAATACGGCATCAGCCTGCCACGCCGCATGCAGATCGAGTTCAGCCAGGTGGTCCAGGGTGAAACCGACCGCCTGGGCCTGGAAATGACTGCGCAGCAGATCTACAAACTGCTGCAGCGCGAGTACCTGCAAGCCAACTCGCCGTATGCGCTGGTCAGCCATCGCCTGCAGGAAGAGAACGGCCACAGTGCCGTGGAAGTGGAAGTCTCCGGTGAAGGCGAGACCACCCTGCACTGGCGCGGCAAGGGCAATGGCGCCCTGGAAGCCCTGGTGGCCGGCCTGCCGGTCGCCGTGGAGATCATGGACTACAACGAGCACGCCATCGGTGCCGGCACCAATGCCAAGGCGGCGGCGTACATTGAACTGCGTGTGGCCGGCGGTCGTCCGGTACATGGCGTGGGCATCGATGAAAACATCACCACGGCCAGCTTCAAGGCGCTGTTCAGTGCGCTGAACCGCTCGCTGAGCCAGCAGGCCGCCAACAAGGCCGCGTGATGCGCTGAGTCACCTCGCGAATGAATGCCCGCCTATCCAGGCGGGCATTTTTTTGCCTGCGAAAAAGTAATGACCTGGATCAGTTGTTTTATTCATTTACAACTCTTAATAAAAAACCAATCACACTTTTAATACTTCCCTTCTATCGCACGCACCCTGTACGACCGTACTATAATGGCCATGCGCCACTTAACCAATAACAATATCAGTGCGCTATTTATCACCACCCTTGCAAAACTTCATCGGGGACTAGAGACGTGCTGACCAACCTGCCACTTCGCTACAAATTGCTATTGATACTGATATTACCCTTAAGCGGATTCCTTATACTTTCGGCGTTATTCATCTCCAGCAACTTCAAGACCCACAGCGACATGCAAGCCACGGTCGACGCCAGCTCCACTGCGCAAACCCTCAGCGAGCTGATCACTAGGCTGCAGCGCGAACGCGGCGCCAGCGGCGTATTCATCGGCAGTTCCGGCAAGAACATGGGTAATCGCTTAAGCCAGATGCGCCAGGATAGCGATCAAGGCGTAAGGGCACTCTCTACCACGCAGAACAGCGGGACGAAAAAACTGTTGGGCAGCCTGGAAGAGCTGGGACAGTTGCGCTCGCAAGTCGACAAACTGGCAATCAACAGCACTGTTTCCGGCGAGCGCTATACCGCAATCATTCAACGCCTGATCGGTTTTACCCATGAACTGGAAAGCCATGTCAGCGACCCCGCGGTGATACGCGCACTGGGGGCACTCAATCAATTCATCGAACTCAAGGAGCGCGCCGGCCGCGAGCGGGTGTTGTTGGGCCTGGTATTCAGCCAGGACCATTTCGATGCCAACCTGCTGTCGCGCTTCAGTCGCAACCTCGGTGAATACTCCGCCTATTCGGAAGGCTTCCGCCTCAAGGTCCCCGCCAGCCTTCTCGACCAATATGACGCCCGCCTGAGCACCAGTGCCGCCAGCGATGTCAGCCGGCTGCAGCGCATGGCCTTCGAGGTGCCGCTGGGGCAGTCCCTGGCGATTACCCCGGAGTCCTGGTTCGAAACCTCGACCCAGCGCATCGACCAGATGAGCGAAGTGGAAAAGAGCCTGGCGCAAAACGTCAGCGCCCTCGCCCAGGAGGCCCTCGACCGCGCCAGCCAGGCGCTGTGGCTGACGATCCTCGCTGCGCTGGTGGCGCTGGTGGTGGTAGCCATGCTGTCGTGGATCATCATTCGTGCCATCGGCAGCGCCGTGGTCGATATCAATGCCACCCTCAACGGCCTGTCCAACCGCGACCTGACCGTGCGTACCCGCTATCGCAGCCAGGACGAGTTCGGCCAGATCGCCGATAACCTCGATCGCATGGCCCGGGAAATGACCAGCGTCATCGAGGAGATCGGCAGCGCCACCACCCAGGTTGCCACGGCGGCCGAAGAGTCCTCGGCGGTTACCCTGCAGACCAGCCGCAGTGTCGAGCAACAGCGCATGAGCACCGAGTCGGTGGCCACCGCGATCAACGAAATGAGCGCCACGGTGCGCGATGTCGCCCACAGCACCAGCGACGCAGCGGACCTGTCGAAGCAGATCCACGCCAGCACCACCCAGGGCCGCGAGGAAATCGAAGGCACCATCCTGCTGATCCGTGAACTCTCCGGCCAGGCCGAGCAGACGGCGGACATCATCGACAACCTCAAGCAGGAAAGCGACGCCATCACCTCGGTGCTCGACGTGATCCGCGATATCGCCGACCAGACCAACCTGCTGGCCCTCAACGCTGCCATCGAGGCGGCCCGGGCCGGTGACCACGGTCGCGGTTTCGCCGTGGTCGCCACCGAGGTGCGCACCCTCGCCCAGCGCACCCAGGAATCCACCGGCAGCATCCAGCAGATGATCAGCAACCTGCAGGCCGGCTCGGACCGCGCCAACGCCTCGATGCTGAACACCCTGGGCAAGGCCCAGGAAGGTGCGCAGCGCATCGGCCGCGCCGGCGAGCTGCTGGAGCGAATCACCGAGGGCGTCGCCAATATCAGCGACCGCACCTTGCAGATCGCTTCCGCCGTCGAGGAGCAGAGCGCGGTGTCCGAGGACATCAACCGCAACGTCAACGAGATCAACGACCTGGTCATCCAGGTCAGTGCCGGGGCGCAGCAGACGGCCGTGACCAGCCAGGAGCTGGCGCGCCTGGCAGAACATCAGCAGCAGCTGGTGAGTCGCTTCAAGGTGGCGTGACCCAGGATTCGAGCAAGATACCCCAGGCAAAAAAAGGGGCGCCGACCAAGCGCCCCGAACAGCCGTAAAGCACACAACGTAATGGTTATTCGTCGAACATCGCCATCGCCTCGGCGCTGCACTTCTCCACCGCGGCCCAGTCGCCGTTCTTGATCCAGCCACTGTCGAGCATCCAGGTGCCGCCCACGCACATCACGTTGGGCAGGCTCATGTAGCTGTGCAGGTTGTCCGGCTTGACCCCGCCGGTGGGGCAGAAACGCACGTCGGCGAACGGCCCGGCGAAGGCCTTGATCGCTGCCACGCCACCGCTGATTTCCGCCGGGAACAGCTTGAAGCGGCGATAGCCCATGGCATAACCCATCATGATTTCCGACGGCGTGCAGATCCCCGGCAGCAGCGGGATGTCGCTGTCGACGCCTGCCTGGAGAATCTCCCGGGTCACCCCCGGGGTCACCACGAATTGCGCGCCCGCCGCTTCCACCGCGTCGAACTGCGCGCGATCGAGCACCGTACCCGCGCCGACGCACAGCTCCGGACGCTGCTCGCGCAGGACCTTGATGGCCTTGAGGCCGTGCTCGGAGCGCAGGGTCACTTCCAGGGTGCGGATGCCGCCGGCGGCCAGGGCGTCGGCCAGCGGCAGGATATCGGCCTCACGGGCGATGGTGATCACGGGAAGGATGCGCGCCTGGCCGCAGATCGCGTCGATCCGGGTGATTTTTTCAGCCATGGTCAGCAATGGCTTCTGGCGTTCGAGGGTGGTCATGACAGGGGTCCTTGGCTCATGGGCACCAGTAGATGCGCAAAGGGTCGTGAAGGAAGGCGCGAATCGGCATCTGCGCCAGGTCGTCGCCTTCCAGCGCGGCGCGCAGGGTAGCGAGTTTGCCGGCGCCTTGCACGGACAAGGCAGTGAAGCCGGCTGCGGCCAACAGTCGCCGGGTCAGGGTCAGGCGCTGGTGCGGCACGCTGGGCGCCAGCATCGGCAGGCAGCGGCGTTCGCCATCGGCCTGCAGACCTTCCTGCAAGTTGGGGCTTCCTGGGAACAGCGAGGCGGTGTGGCCGTCGTCGCCCATGCCCAGCACCAGCACATCGATCGGCGGCAGCTCGGCCAGGGCCTGGTCGGTCGCCAGCGCGGCGGCGTCCAGGCTGGCGGCGTTGCGGTAGAGGCCGAAGAACCGCGCCTTCGCCGCATTGCCCTGGAGCAGATAACGACGCAGCAGGCCTTCGTTGCTGTCGACATGCTCCACCGGCACCCAGCGCTCGTCGGCGAGGCTGACGGTCACCTTCGACCAGTCCAGCGCTGCCTGCGCCAGGGCCTGGAAGAAGGCCACCGGGCTGCGTCCGCCGGAGACCACCAGCACCGCCCTTCCTTTCGCCGCGATCGCCGCGCGCAGCTGTTCGGCAACGTCCGTGGCCAGCCGCTTCGCCAACTGCTCGGCATTCTTCAGTTCAAGCGCGGTGACCGTCGCCGGCCACTGCAATTCAGATATCGCCATACCAAGACCTCCCATCGCGGGTAATCAGCGCGACCGCCGCCACCGGCCCCCAGGTGCCCGCCGCGTACGGTCGGGGCGCCTCGCCGGATTGTTTCCAGCCGGCGATCAGTTGGTCGCACCATTTCCACGCGTATTCGATTTCATCCTTGCGCACAAACAGGTTCTGGTTGCCACGCATCACCTCCAGCAGCAACCGCTCGTAGGCGTCGGGAATCCGCGCGCTGCGAAAGGTGCTGTCGGAGAAATTCAGTTGCAGCGGGCTGCTGCGCAGTTGCATGCCCTTGTCCAGGCCCTGCTCCTTGGTCATCACCCGTAGCGAAATGCCCTCGTCCGGCTGCAGGCGGATGATCAGCTTGTTGCCGATCTGCAAACGCTGTTCCGCCGCGAAGATGTAGTGCTGTGGCTCCTTGAAGTGGATGACGATCTGAGACAGCTTCTGCGGCATGCGCTTGCCGGTGCGCAGGTAGAACGGCACCCCGGCCCAGCGCCAGTTGCGGATATCGGCGCGCAGGGCGACGAAGGTCTCGGTGTCGCTGTGGGTGTTGGCGTTGTCTTCATCCAGGTAACCCGGTAGCGCACGACCGTCGCTGTGCCCCGCAATGTACTGGCCACGCACCACACGGGTGCCCAAGCCTTCACCGCTGATCGGTGCAAGGGCCTTGAGCACCTTGACCTTCTCGTCGCGGATGCTGTCGGCAGAGAGGTCGCTGGGCGGGTCCATGGCGATCAGGCAGAGCAGTTGCAGCAAGTGGTTCTGGATCATGTCGCGCAGTTGCCCGGCCTTGTCGAAGTAGCCCCAGCGGCCTTCGATGCCGACCTTCTCGGCCACGGTGATTTCCACATGGGAAATCGAGGTCTGGTTCCACTGGGTCTCGAACAGGCTGTTGGCGAATCGCAGCGCGATCAGGTTCTGCACCGTCTCCTTGCCCAGATAGTGATCGATGCGATAAATGCGGTTTTCCGGGAAGAACTGCGCCACCGCGTCATTGACCCGCCGCGACGATTCCAGATCGTGGCCGATGGGCTTCTCCAGTACCACCCGGGTGCGCTCGGCCAGGCCGACCCTGGCCAGGTTCTCGCAGATGCCGCCGTAGACCGCCGCCGGGGTAGCGAAGTAGGCGATCAACGGCACGTCCGGGGCCACCGCCTCGACCAGCGCCGGATAGGCCTGAGCATCGAGAAAGTCCATGTGCACATGGCTCAGCCGTGCAAGGAAACGTTGCAGGACGCTGACGTCGATTTCGTCGGATGCGACGAACTCATGCAGGTGCGCCTCGATCGCCGCCAGGTGCTGCTCCTCGCTGCCGGCCTCGCGGGCCAGGGCCAGCAGGCGGGTCTGCGGATGCAGCAGCTCGGCGCGGTCCAGCTGGTAGAGGGCCGGGAACAGCTTGCGCAGCGCCAGGTCGCCAAGGGCGCCGAACAGGGCAAAGGTGCAGGGTTCAACCGGGATCGAAGACATGTTGTAGGTTCTTTTACCAAGTGGTTGTAGAAATACCGTTTTCGACTGTAGTTATCAAGAACAAATGTAGTAAAAACCACAACATCAGGCATATCGGACAGATTCAAGTGGTGCAGTAACCATGCCATCAGTAGGATACGACCTTGTGACCACGGCCCGCGCTCGCGCGAATCGGCCGACTCCCCGACCGAAGGAACCCCCATGGACCGCGTGCGAAACCTCCTGGAACAGATCCAGGGCCGTCTCGACGAGCTGAACAAGGCAGAGCGCAAAGTCGCCGAAGTCATCCTCCGCAGCCCCCAGCAATCGACCCGTTTCAGCATCGCCGCACTGGCCCAGGCGGCCAAGGTCAGCGAGCCGACCGTCAACCGTTTCTGCCGCTCGTTCGGGGTCAGCGGCTATCCGGAACTCAAGCTGCAATTGGCGCAGAGCCTGGCGAGCGGCGCCGCCTACGTCAGCCGCGCAGTGGAAGCCGACGATGATCCGGCAGCCTACACGCAGAAGATCTTCGGCAGCACCATCGCCTCACTGGACGTGGCCTGCCAGCAACTGGATCCGGCGCTGATCAGCCGCGCCGTGGACCTGCTGATCCAGGCCCGGCAGATCCATTTCTTCGGTCTCGGCGCCTCGGCACCGGTGGCGCTGGATGCGCAGCACAAGTTCTTCCGCTTCAACCTGGCAGTATCGGCCCATGCCGACGTGCTGATGCAGCGCATGCTGGCCTCGGTCGCGCATACCGGGGACCTGTTCGTGATCATTTCCTACACCGGGCGCACCCGCGAGCTGGTGGAAGTGGCGCGTCTGGCGCGGGACAACGGCGCTTCGGTACTGGCCCTGACCGCCGCCAACTCGCCGCTGGCCAATGCCAGCAGCTTGAGCCTGAACATTCCGCTGCCGGAAGATACCGACATCTATATGCCGATGACCTCGCGGATCATCCAGCTGACGGTGCTGGATGTACTGGCCACCGGCATGACCTTGCGCCGCGGGGCGGATTTCCAGCCGCACCTGCGCAAGATCAAGGAAAGCCTGAATGCCAGCCGCTATCCGCTGGATGATGAGTTGAGTTGAAGCCACGACGCGGACTTTGTGGGAGCGGGTTCACCCGCGATTACGGTAGTGAATTAACCTCCGCAATCGCGGGTGAACCCGCTCCCACAGGGTCCGCGTCCGCCTTTATAAGTTTGTAAACTTACTACAAATCAGAACGACGTCTGGATCTTTAGCCCCGCCACCAGCGCGTCGTCCACCTCGTCCACCCCTCCCGGGCTCTTGATGTACTGCAGGTTCGGCCGCACCGTCAGCCAGTTGGTGACATGGAAGCCGTAGTACAGCTCGGCGTTGTACTCGGTGCGCTGGATCGGCATGAACCCCGGGTTGTCATAGTCGTCGATGCCATTGGCCGCATTGAGCAGCTCCGAGCGCTTCTTCACATCGTCATTCACATGGATCCGCGCCACACCGAAGCCGATGTCATCCTTCGGCCGCCCATCGAACGCGCCCTTGTACACCAGCCCGACCTGCTGATAGTTGTCCACCACGTTGGTGGCCTTGTCGTGCACGGTGAAGTTGGCGAACAGGTTCAGCCCGCGATTGGCATCGCCGTTATGCGCGGTGACCTGCTGCTGTGCCACCACCCACCAGCCATGCTTGCTCGAGTGGGTCCGCGACGGGTCCTCGATATCATCGGCCTTGGCGGTGCTGTAGTAGTAGCCCAGCCGGTACTCACCCGGCAGCCCGTTGACCTGCGGCGCCCACACCAGCTCCACCGGCAGGATCATGCCCTTGGTCCCGCTGCCGCTGAGCTTGAAGCCGTTGCCGGTCTCCAGGTTGGAAGGGTTCTGCTCGAACACCCCGACCTGGGCGAAGAACTCCGGCGTGATGTTGTACTTCACCCGCATCGCCCACTGGCTCACCGGCCAGTTGTACCAGATGCCACCGACCCAGTTGCCCACCTGCGAGCCGCAGAACGCCAGGTTCTGGAAGTCGCAAGGGAAGCTGTTGAAGTCCTCGCCCTCGCCGAAGCGCCCGACCTTCACGTCCAGCGCACCGTCGAAGTACTTCTGCTTGACCCACATCTGCGTCAGCCGCCAGGTCTGGCCACGGCCCCAGACTTCCTGCACAGAGCTGAACTGACCGGCGCGCGGGTCGCTGATGCGGTCGTTGGACAGGTTGCGGCCGCTGCGCTCAGTGATCGCCAGCTTGAACTCGGCATCGTTCCAGCCAAGGATCTTCTGCAGGTCGAGCTTCATGCCGAGGGCGAACTGGTCGCTCCAGCGCGCCGTGCGGTCGTCGTTGTAGCCGCCATGCAGGTTGGTCGCCGCCTCGCCGACATAGTCGAGGGTGAAGTCGTAACCCTTTTCCAGCAGTTCGGTACGGGTCCCGCCCCAGTCACCGCTCATCCATTTCGATGAGGGGTCGAAGGCCCCGGCGCCCAGGGCCGAATTGCTCGTCACCGCCACCAGCAAGGCCAGCGGACTCCATCCCAGACTGCGCTTGAAGTACTCCATCCGTTCTTTCCTCGTTTCTTGTTATCGATGGTGATTCATGCACGGCGGCCGAAGTTAACGGCCCTTGAACTGCGCCACATTGCCCGTCGTCGTGCGCGGGTTGCCGATCTGGCCCAGGCGTTCGCCGCTGGCGGCGTCGAACAGCAGCACCCGGGCCGGATCGAATTGCAGGGTCAGGCTGTCACCGACCCGCGCCGGCACATCCGGCGGCAGGCGGCAGCAGACCTTGGTCTGGTTGAGGGTGACGAACAGCAGCAGGTCCGGCCCGGTGGGTTCGGTGACCTGCACTTCGGCACGGATGCTCGGCAAGCCGTTGGCCTCGGCGGGGGCCAGGCCGATCTGTTCCGGGCGGATGCCGAGGATCACGTCGCGATCCTCCAGCCCCGCCTCGCTCAGTCCCAGGGGCAGCTCGCAGCGCGCCTGGCCACTGTCAAGCAGGGCCATCAGGCGCCCCTCTCGGCGTTGCAGGCGCAGCGGGATGAAGTTCATCGGCGGCGAGCCGATGAAGCTGGCGACAAACAGGTTCGCCGGGTCGTTGTAGATCTGCTGCGGCGTGCCGAACTGCTGGATCAGCCCGTCCTTCATCACCGCCACCTTGTCACCCAGGGTCATTGCCTCGATCTGGTCGTGGGTGACGTAGACGGTGGTGGTCTTCAGACGCTGGTGCATCAGCTTGATCTCGGTACGCATCTCCACCCGCAACTTGGCGTCGAGGTTCGACAGCGGCTCGTCGAACAGGTAGATCTTCGGCCGCCGCGCCAGCGCCCGGCCCATGGCCACGCGCTGCTGCTGGCCGCCGGACAGCTGGCCGGGCTTGCGCGCCAGCAGGTGCTCGATCTGCAGCAGGCGGGCGACCCGCGCCACCTCCTCGTCGATGGCCGCCGCCGGCATCTTGCGAATCTTCAGGCCGAAGGCGATGTTGTCGCGCACGCTCATGGTCGGGTACAGCGCGTAGGACTGGAACACCATGGCAATGTCCCGGTCCTTGGGGCTCATGCCGCTGATATCGGCGTCGTCCACCAGGATCGCGCCGCCGCTGATGTCCTCAAGCCCCGCTATGCAGTTCATCAGGGTGGATTTGCCGCAGCCGGACGGGCCGACCAGGATCAGGAACTCCCCTGAATCGATCTTCAGTTCGATGTTCTTCAAGGTATCCGGTAAGCCGCTGCCGTAGCGCTTGTTGACGTTGCGAAGTTCAAGCGTTGCCATGCTTCACCCCTTGACCGCGCCGGCGGTGAGCCCGCGCAGGAAATATTTGCCCGCGAGGACATAGACCAGCAGGGTCGGCAGGCCGGCGATCATCGCCGCGGCCATGTCGACGTTGTATTCCTTGACCCCGGTGCTGGTGTTGACCAGGTTGTTCAGGGCCACGGTGATCGGTTGCGCGTCGCCGCTGGCGAACACCACGCCGAACAGGAAGTCGTTCCAGATCTGGGTGAACTGCCAGATCAGGCAGACCATGATGATCGGCACCGACATGGGCAGCAGGATCCGCCCGAAGATGGTGAAGAACCCCGCCCCGTCCAGCCGCGCCGCGCGCACCAGGGCTTCCGGCACGCTGCAGTAGTAGTTGCGGAAGAACAACGTGGTGAAAGCCAGGCCGTAGACGATATGCACCAGCACCAGCCCGGTGGTGGTACTGGCCAGGCCGAGCTTGCCAAGGGTGAACGAGGCCGGCAGCAGCACGGTCTGGAACGGCAGGAAGCAGCCGAACAGCAGCAAGCCGAAGAACAGCTGCGAGCCGCGAAAGCGCCACATCGACAGCACGTAGCCGTTGAGCGCACCGAGCAGCGTGGAAATCAGCACCGCCGGCACGGTGATCTTCACCGAATTCCAGAAGTAGCCGCCCACCGTGTCCCAGGCCTTGATCCAGCCGATGCCGGTGACCACCTCGGGCCAGCTCAGCAGGTTGCCGGTGCGGATGTCGTCCGGGGTCTTGAAGCTGGTCAGGAGCATCACCAGCAAGGGAACCAGGTACACCGCGCAGGCCGCCAGCAGGGTGGCATAGATGGCGATGCGGCTCAGGCGCAGCGAACTAGTCATGGCGCTTGCCTCGCAGTTCCGAGTAGAGGTACGGCACCAGGATCGCCAGGATCGCGCCGAGCATGAGGATCGCGCCGGCCGAGCCCATGCCCATCTGGCCGCGGCTGAAGGTGAAGGAGTACATGAACATCGCCGGCAGGTCGGAGGCGTAGCCGGGACCGCCGGCGGTCATGGCAGCGACCAGGTCGAAGCTCTTGATCGCAATATGGGCAAGGATCATCAGCGCGCTGAAGAACACCGGGCGCAGGCTCGGCAGGACGATGCGCAGGTAGATGGTCGGCAGACTGGCGCCGTCGACCTGCGCGGCGCGGACGATGGACGAATCGACCCCGCGCAGGCCGGCGAGGAACAGCGCCATGACGAAACCCGAGGCCTGCCACACGGCGGCGATCACCAGGCAGTAGACGACCCGGTCCGGGTCCACCAGCCAGTCGAAGCGAAAGCCCTCCCAGCCCCAGTCACGCAGCAGCTTGTCCAGGCCCAGGCCGGGGTTGAGCAGCCATTTCCAGGCGGTGCCGGTGACGATCATCGACAGGGCCATGGGGTACAGGTAGACGGTGCGGATGAAGCCTTCGCGGCGGATGCGCTGGTCCAGCAGGATCGCCAGGAACACGCCGACGACCAGACTGATGGCGATGAACAGGCCGCCGAACACCAGCAGGTTCTTGCTCGCCACCCACCAGCGGTCGTTGTCCATCAGCCGCGCGTACTGGGCCAGGCCGACCCACTTGTAGCTGGGCATGAAGCTGGAGTTGGTGAAGGACAGCAGCAAGGTCCAGAGGATGTAGCCGTAGAAGCCGACCAGCACGATGAGCATGCTGGGGGCCAGGACCAGTTTGGGCAGCCAGCGCTGGAGGGCGTCCAGGGGGGAGGCTCGCCGGTGGGCGATTGCTGTGGTCATGATCAGGGATCTCCGGTGTCAGACAGGGGCAAGTCAACACACAATTCATTGGTCTGACGGGGACCGGGTGGGAGCGGGTTTACCCGCGATGGCGTCGGTGAATCCACTATCGCAATCGCGGGTGAACCCGCTCCCACAGGGACCGCGTGCACCGCTAGACCTGAGACTACTTGGCCGACTTGATCGCCGAATCCAGCTGCTTCACCGCGGTCTCCGGCGACGCCCCCGGATCATTGAGGAAGTTGGTCACCACATCGAAGATCGCCCCCTGAACCGCCAGGGTCGTGGCCATGTTGTGCGCCATGCTCGGTTGCAGGCCATCACCCGTGGCCGCTTCCTTGAAGTCCGCCGAGGACTTCTGCGTGCAGGCGTCGAACTGGCTCATGTCCATGTCCTGGCGCACCGGCAGCGAACCCTTGTTCTGGTTGAACACGGTCTGGAATTCCGGCTCCAGGGCCACCTTGGCCAGGTCGTTCTGCGCCTTGATGTCGTTGGCGTTCTTCAGCTTGAACATCGCCAGCGAGTCGATGTTGTAGGCGAAGCTGCCCTGGGTCCCGGGGAACGGCACGCACTGGTAGTCCTTGCCTGCCACCTTGCCGGCGGCGGTCCATTCGCTCTTGGCCCAGTCGCCCATGATCTGCATGCCGGCCTTGCCGTTGATCACCTCGGCGGCGGCGATGTTCCAGTCACGCCCGGCGCGGTTGGGGTCCATGTAGGTGCCGAGGCGCTTGAGGGTGGTGAACACCTCGACCATCTTCGCCCCGGTCAGGGTCTTCTCGTCGAGGTCGACGAAGGCGGCGTGATAACCCTTGGGCCCGAGGATGCTCAGAGCGATGTCCTCGAACACCGTGCTGTCCTGCCACGGCTGGCCGCCATGGGCCAGGGGGATGAAACCGGCGGCCTTGAGCTTGTCGGCGGCGGCGAAGAGTTCGTCGAGGGTGGTCGGCACCTTGGCGCCAGCCTTGTCGAACACCTGCGGGTTGATCCACAGCCAGTTGACCCGGTGGATGTTCACCGGCACGGCGACGTAGTGGCCGTCGTACTTCATGATCTCGGCAACCTTCTTCGGCAACAGGTCATCCCACTTGTTCGCGTCGGCCACCTCGTCCAGCTCGGTGAGCAGGCCGAGAGCGCCCCACTCCTGGATATCCGGGCCCTTGATCTGCGCGGCGGATGGCGGGTTGCCGGAGATGGCGCGGGTCTTGAGCACGGTCATGGCGGCGGCGCCACCACCACCGGCGACGGCGTTGTCCTTCCACACGAAACCGTCCTTCTGCACCTGCTGCTTGAGGGTTTCCACGGCGCGGGCTTCGCCGCCGGAGGTCCACCAGTGCAGGACTTCGACGGTGCCGGGATTGTCGGCCAGGGCGCTCAGGGGAAACAGCGAGGCAAGGGAAACGACGGTGGCAAGTCGGGTGATCGCATTCATCGAGAGGAACCTTTCTTGTTGTTATGCCGGGCAAGTCAGGGTGCTTGCGCTTGCATTGGAGTCTAACCAGCCACCGTGGCAGGCAAGTAACGAAGGGATGCGCGAATGTCACCGGGTGGTGACATTCGCGGTTTCAGGCAAAGCGTTCTGCCACCGCCGTCAGCCAGCGGGAGACCACCTGCATTTCCTCGGCGCTGAAGCCCTCGCCCAAGGTGTGGTTGAGCGGCGCCAGTCCTCCATGGGCAATGGCCGCCACCTCGCGACCGTGGTCGGTCAGCCAGAGGCGGTTGATGCGCTTGTCCTGCGCGTCGACGCGGCGCTCAAGCAGGCCGGCGCGGACCATGCGATCGGCGAGTCCGGTCATGGCCGACGGAGCGATATCCAGCTGGCTGGCGACCTCGGTGCTCAGCGCGCCGTCCTGCTTGAGCAAGGCAAACAGTGCACCGGCCTGGACGACGCTGATCCCGGCGCGCTGTTCGGCGTGCTGCTCCAGATGGCGACGAAGGCGTTTCTGCGCGGTGTTCAGGAGCAGGACATAACGACGGTCGTGACTCATCAGGCGCCCTCCCCGACCTGCCGCGCCAGCCAGTCACTGACCTGCGGCCATAGCGTTGCGGCATGGCGATCGCGGAAGAAGCCCAGGTGCCCGATGGACTGGCCCTGGCTGTCTGCCGGGCCGTACTGGCGGCGCTCCAGCGCGCAATTGGCCAGGTGGCCGCTCATCAGATCGATGGCCTCGGGCGGCGCCCAGTGATCGTCATTGAACCCGATGGCCAGCACCGGCATGCGCGGGCGGCGGAAGCGTTCGACGGCGTTCATTGTCGGATCATCGAAGAAGTAATTGGGCAGCGAGGTCCAGCGGCACCACTCGAGCATCACCTGGGCTGGCAGGTCTTCGCCGATACCCAGCTTACGGCCCGGCACATAGCCCATAAGCCGCGCGCAGAGTGGCCCGATCACCTTGAGCAGGGCGGTGACCCGCAGGCGTTCGGCGGTGGGGCGGATAAAGCGCAGGCAGCCCGCTTGCGAGGCGATCATGACCGCGCCGCTGAGCAGGCGGCTGCTGTCGCACAAGCCAATGGCATGGCCGCCGAAGCTGTGGCCGACGGCGAGTAGCGGCAGGTCGGGGAATTCGCCGGCGGCCCAGTGCGTAACCGCTTCCACGTCGAGGTCGGCCCAGGTGCTGAAGCCGGCCTTGACCGCCTTGGCCGGAGTGCCGGCTTGCAGACCGCGGTAGTTGTAGGTCAGGGCGAGGAAACCCTGTTCGGCGAGATGGGTAGCGAAGACGGCGTACATACGCTCGGTCACCCCGGTGGCCGGGTGCAGCAGGACCAGGGCCCTGGCCGTGGCGGGAGTGCCGAACAGGTTGGCGCGGAGGATGAAGCCGTCAGTACAGGGGACCGTGTGGGTGGTTCGGGTCATGGCGGGGCCTGGGGTCGGGATAGGTGTGAAGCTATTATTTAACATGCGAAATAATGACTGGCGAGTCGCGCAACTTGTGCTGATCTTGCGGGCCTCATCGCTGGCAAACCAGCTCCCACAGGTACCGCGCCGCACTCAGGGACATTAGACAACCTGGCTTGCCAGCGATGAGGCCCTGACAGTCACCCGCGATATCGCGGCAAACTCAAGGTCACCCGCAACCCGCCCTCCCGCAGATTCCGCAGACTCACCTCACCCCCATGGCTATGCGCAATATTGCGCGCAATCCCTAGCCCCAACCCATACCCCTGCTGCGTCCCGGCCAACCTGAAATGCGGCTCGAACACCTGTTCCAGCCGCTGCGCCGGCACCCCCGGCCCTTCATCGTCGACATGCAGGACAAAACTGTCCTCGCCATCGAGCAACCGCAAATGCGCCCGCTCGCCATACTTCAAGGCATTGTCGATCAGGTTGCCGATACACCGCCGCAGCGCCAGCGGCTTGCCCGGATACGCCGCCTCGGCCCGTCCGCTGACCGTGACCTGGCCACTGGCAAGGTAGGGCTCGACCAGACACTCCAACACCTGGTTAAGATCGATGGGCTCGATGTTCTCGTGGATATCGGTGTCCTTCACGCATTGCAGCGCGCCCTTCACCAGCATCTCCAGTTCGTCCAGGTCGCGACTGAACCTGGCCTGCACCTGCTCGTCCTCCAGCAATTCCACCCGCAACCGCAGGCGGGTGATGGGCGTGCGCAGGTCATGGGAAATCGCGCTGAACAACTGGCTGCGCTCGGTCAGGTAGCGGCTGATCCGCTCGCGCATGGTGTTGAACGCCCGCGCCACCTCTTCCACTTCGCTGCCACCACCCTCCACCACCGGCTCCACCTCAGCCCCCAGCGACATCTCCCGCGCGACCATCGCCAGACGCTTGAGCGGCCTGCTCTGCCAGTGCACCAGCAGGCCGATGAACAGCAGCAGGAAGAAGCTGGTCAAGCCAATGAACCACAACTGCTGACGCGGCAAGCCCTCGTCTTCGAGGCTGGTGTAGGGCTCCGGCAGCAGCGAGGCGATGTACAGCCATTCGCCCTCGGCCAGGCGGATCTGCGTCACCAGCACCGGCGGCTCCACCGGTTCCAGGGTCAGCGCGTAGTGCGCCCAGGAGCGCGGCAGCTCGTCGAGCTTCAGGCCGCTGTTGAAAATGCGCAGGTCCTGCGGGCTGACGAACTCCACGGAAATCAGCATCTGCTCGCCGAGTCGCTGGCGCAGCACGTCGTCCACGGCCGCGACCACAGCGTCCTTGCGCGGCGTTGACGGCAGGGCCTGCATGTCCAGCGGGCGCTCGTTGAGCGAGACGAAGAAACGCGTGCCGCCCATGCTGCGTAGCTGGTCCAGGGCCAGCGGGCGATAGGCCAGGGGCAACGAGCGGAAGTAGCTGACGCTGGCGCTCATCGAGTGAGCCAGGCTGCGGGCACTGGCCACCAGGCCCTCGCGCTGGCTGGCGCGCAGTTGCGAGAGCCAGATCACGCTCGACAACCCCTGAGCCACCGCCACCACCAGCAAGGTCAACAGGAGCATGCGCCCCAGCAGCGAGCGCGGCAGCGGCAGGCGCCAGCGGCGCTCAGTGCGAGGGCGCAACGCTGGCTGCCAGCAGGTAGCCGCTTCCGCGCACGGTGCGGATCAGACGCGGGGGCTTGTCGGTGTCACGCAGGCGCTGGCGCAGGCGACTGACCGCCATGTCGACGATACGGTCCAGCGGCATCGGCTCGCGGCCGCGGGTGGCGTTGCCGATGGTGTCGCGGTCGAGGATCTGTTGCGGATGGTCGAGAAACAGCTTGAGCAGGGCGAAGTCGGCGCCGGAGAGGATCACTTCCTCGCCGTCGCGGTGGAACAGGCGGTGACTGATCGTGTCCAGGCGCCAGTCATCGAAGGACAGCACCTCGCCACCCGGTGCCTGGAAGCCGGCACGGCGCAGCAGGGCCTTGATCCGCGCCTGCAACTCGCGCGGGCTGAAGGGTTTGCCCAGATAGTCGTCGGCGCCCAGCTCCAGGCCGATGACCCGGTCGGCCTCGTCGGAGCTGGCGGTGAGCATGATGATCGGTACCTGCGCCTGACGCGGATGCTGACGTACCCAGCGGCACAGGCTGAAGCCATCCTCGTCGGGCAGCATCACGTCGAGGATCGCCAGGTCGCAGCCCTCGGCGTCCAGCGCCTGGCGAAATCCCGCGCCATCGGCCACGGCGTTCACCTGAAAGCCGCAGCGACTCAGGTAGGTCTGCAACAGTTCGCGGATTTCCTGGTCGTCATCGACCAGCAGGATCGACTTGCTCATGACGGCATTCCTTGTCGTTCATACCCGGGCAGTGCCGCCCAGTGCCTGCTGCAGCGCCACCCCGGCACCGAGCAGGCCGGAGAATTCGGCGGTCACCAACCATACCGGGATGCCAGCGAAATAGCCGCTCATGCAGCCCTTGTCGGCGAAGCTCTCGGCAAAACCGCTGCGCAGGAACAGACGGCTGAAGCGCGGCACCACGCCGCCGACGATATACACGCCGCCACGACCGCCGAGGGTCAGCACGTCGTTGCCGGCAACGCGACCGAGGAAGCGGCAGAACTGCTCGATGACCGCCAGCGCCACGGGCTCGCCGGACAACGCTGCCTCGGTAATCGCCGCCGGCGTGGCGAGATTCGGTGTGTGCCCGTCCAGGGTGCAAATGGCGTGATACAGGCGCAGCAGGCCGCCACCACTGAGCACGGTCTCGGCACTGACATGCCCGGTATGCTCGGCGATAGCCTGGCGAATCGCCGACTCCCGCGCATCGTTCACCGGCAGATCGACATGCCCGCCCTCCCCCGGCATCGCCAGCCAGCGGCCTTCTTCCAGGCGCAGCAGGCTGGCCACGCCGAGCCCGGTACCGGGGCCGATGATCAACGCCGGGCGGCTCAGGTCGGCCTCGCCGGCGCAGACGCTGACCCGCTCTTCCGGACGCAGCCGGGTCATGCCCAGGGCCATGGCGGAGAAGTCGTTGATCAGTAGCAAGTGCTCGATTTGCAAGGCCGCGCAAAAGGTACTGCGGTTGATCCGCCAGTGGCTGTTGGTGAAGCGGAATTCGTCGCCGGACACCGGCCCGGCCACCGCCAGGCACACCGCTTCCAACTCGCCACGGGCGATGCCCTGGGCTTGCAGGTAGACACCGATCGCCTGTTCCGGACTGCTGTAGTCCGCCGTGGCGAACACCTGCACGTCGTGCAGCGCATCGTCGCGCCAGAGGGCAAAGCGGGCGTTGGTACCTCCGATATCACCGACCAGCGCAACCTTCATTTGCAGCCCTCCAGTGCCTGGGTGAAGGCGCTGGCGCCCTTCTCCGCCGGGCTCAGGGCCTGGCGCATGAAACCGAACAGTTCACGGCCGCAGCCGAGGTCGTTGCCCAGCGGCGCGGGTGGAATGTCGCGGGACGCCAATTCTTCCGCCGACACCCGCACCAGCAGCGTGCCGTCAGTGCCGTCGACGCGCACGATATCGCCGTCGCGCACCCGCGCCAGCGGGCCACCGTCATAGGCCTCGGGACACACGTGGATGGCCGCCGGAATCTTGCCCGAGGCACCGGACATGCGCCCGTCGGTGACCAGCGCGACCTTGAAACCGCGGTCCTGCAGCACGCCGAGGAAGGGGGTCATCTTGTGCAGCTCGGGCATGCCGTTGCAGCGCGGGCCCTGGAAGCGCACCACGGCGACAAAGTCACGTTCCAGTTCGCCGGCCTTGAAGGCGTCGGCCAGTTCCTGCTGGTCGTGGAAGACCCGGGCCGGGGCCTCCACCACCTGGTGCTCGGGCGCCACGGCAGAGACCTTCATCACTCCGCGCCCGAGGTTGCCTTCCATCACCCGCAGCCCGCCTTCCGGCGAGAATGGCCGCGCCACCGGACGCAGGATCGATTCGTCGAGGCTGTCGAACGGCCCGTCGCGCCACACCAGTTGTTCGCCGTCGAGGAACGGTTCCTGGGTGTAGCGACGCAGGCCATGACCAACGATGGTGTTGACGTCCTCGTGCAGCAGCCCGGCATCGAGCAGCTCACGGATGAGGAAAGCCATGCCACCCGCCGCCTGGAAATGGTTGATGTCAGCTTTGCCGTTGGGATAGACGTGGCACAGGGTCGGCACCACCTCGGAGAGGTCGGCCATATCCTGCCAGGTGAGCTGGATGCCGGCGGCCTGGGCGATGGCCGGGATGTGCAGGGTATGGTTGGTCGAGCCGCCGGTGGCGTGCAGGGCCACCACCGAGTTGACCAGCACCTTTTCATCGACGATCTCGCCCAGTGGCATGAAGGCGCCGTTGGCCTTGGTCAGACGGGTGACCTGGCGCGATGCCTCGTCGGTCAAGGCATCGCGCAGCGGGGTGTACGGGTTGACGAAGGACGCGCCCGGCAGGTGCAACCCCATCACTTCCATCAGCAACTGGTTGGTGTTGGCCGTGCCGTAGAAGGTGCAGGTGCCGGGGCTGTGATAGGACTTCATCTCCGATTCCAGCAGCTCTTCGCGGCTGGCCTTGCCCTCGGCGTAGCGCTGGCGCACGTCGGCCTTTTCCTTGTTGGAAATGCCCGACGGCATCGGCCCCCCAGGTACGAAGAGGATCGGCAGATGGCCGAAACGCAGCGCCCCCATCAGCAGGCCGGGGACGATCTTGTCGCAGATGCCGAGCAGAAGCGCAGCGTCGAACAGGTTGTGCGACAGGGCGATGGCGGTGGACATGGCGATCACTTCACGGCTGGCGATGCCCAGCTCCATGCCTGGTTCGCCCTGGGTGACGCCGTCGCACATGGCCGGTACGCCACCGGCGAACTGGCCGACCGAACCGATCTCGCGCAACGCCTGCTTGATGCGCTCGGGGAAATGTTCGTAGGGCTGGTGGGCAGAGAGCAGGTCGTTGTAGGCGGAGACGATGGCCACGTTGGCGGCGTTGGTCAGGCGCAACGTCTGCTTGTCGTCGCTGCCGCAACCGGCGACCGCGTGGGCGAAGTTGGCGCATTGCAGGCGGGCACGCATCGGCCCTTCGCTGGCGGCGCTGCGGATCAGTTGCAAGTAGCGTTCGCGGGTGGGACGGCTGCGAGCGATCAACCGTTCGGTGACCTCAAGAATGCGCGGATGCATGAACTGGACTCCAGGCTAAACGGTGGTGGCGGCGGTCTGGCGATTTCCCCTTCCAAACGATTGCGCCTACGCTCAAGGGTAGGGGGCGAGGAAAGGTTCGACTCACTTGTTTTGTTGTGATCCGAACAAAATACTGCCAGCAGCTTCGCTTGTTTTCTATTTGTTTCCGATTAATCTTGTAATTAAAACAACAAACAGTCAGGACAGCACAAGAGGTGGCCCCATGACTATCCGTATCGCAATCAATGGCTTTGGCCGTATCGGCCGCAACCTGCTGCGCGCACTCTATACCCAAGGCTACCGTCAGGACCTGCAGGTCGTCGCCATCAATGACCTTGGCGACAGTGCGATCAACGCGCACCTGCTCCAGTACGACAGTGTCCACGGCCATTTTGCGGCGACCGTGTCTCACGATCATGAAAGCCTGATGGTCAACGGCGACCGTATCGCGGTCAGCGCGATCCGCAATCCGGCGGACCTGCCGTGGCAGGCCGAGGGCATCGACGTGGTGCTCGAGTGCACCGGTCTGTTCACCGACCGGGCCAAGGCCGCTGCCCACCTGGCCGCCGGGGCGCGCAAGGTGATCATCTCGGCACCGGCCAAGGGCGCGGATGCCACTGTAGTCCATGGCGTCAATCACGACATCCTGCGCGCTTCACACCAGATCATTTCCAACGCCTCCTGCACCACCAACTGCCTGGCCCCGGTGGCCCAGGTGCTGCACCGCGCGTTCGGCATCGAGCAGGGGCTGATGACCACTATCCACGCCTACACCAACGACCAGGTACTGACCGACGTCTACCACAGCGACCCGTTCCGCGCCCGTGCCGCGACCCAGTCGATGATTCCCAGCAAGACCGGCGCTGCCGAGGCGGTGGGCCTGGTGTTGCCGGAACTGGCCGGCAAGCTGACCGGCATGGCGGTGCGGGTGCCGGTGATCAATGTGTCGCTGGTGGACCTGACCGTGACCTTGGGCCGCGAGACCACCGTGGATGAGGTGAATGCGCTGTTCAAGGAGGCCAGTCGCGGGTCGAAGGTCCTGGGGTACAACGATTTGCCGCTGGTGTCCTGCGACTTCAACCACAACCCGCTGTCGGCGATCTTCGATGCCAACCACACCAAGGCCGAGGGGCGGATGCTCAAGGTGATGGCCTGGTATGACAATGAGTGGGGGTTCTCCAACCGGATGCTGGATAACTGCCTGGCGCTGTGGAATGCCCGCTAGAAGGGCCGCACGCGGACCCTGTGGGAGGGTTTTGTGCCGGTGCCAAATAGCGCGCCCACGAACGCCGCGCTTGACCAACAGGGTTGATGATAAGCATTATCATTCACAAATTCCGGTCGAGCACCGCCGTGAGCCATTCCCGATTCAACGCCGTCTTCCTCGCCCAGCGGGTCACCCTCCTTCGTACCTTGCAGCGCATGGTGGATAACCCCAGCACCGCCGAAGACCTGCTCCAGGAAACCTACCTGCGGGTCACCCGCGCCCTCGGCGAGCGGCCCATCGAGCACATCGAGCCCTTCGTCTTCCAGACCGCGCGCAATCTCGCCCTGGACCATCTGCGTGCGCGCCGCGTGCAGGCGCGGACCATGCTCGACGATGTGCCCGAGCAGGTGGTGCACAATGTCGCCGCCCCCACCAGCAGCGCCGAAGACGCCGCCCACGCCGAGCAGTTGCTCAAGCGCCTGAGCAGCTCGCTGTCCCAGCTGACCCCACGCCAGCAACGCATCTTCATCCTCAGCCGCCTGCACGGCGCCAGCTACCTGGAGATCGCCGGGCAACTGGACGTCTCGGCCAGCACGGTGCAAAAGGAACTGAAACTGATCATGGCGATCTGCATGGGTGTGGCCGATCGGCTCAACGGCAACTGACGGCTGCTTGCCTGATCCTGCGTTTGCCCCGATCATGACGCCCCATTACAAGACCGCCGCAGCACCGCAAGGATCTCCCGTGACCGAGCCCGACCCTCATCGCCCAGCGCCGGACCTGTCTGCCCGCGACCAGGCCATGGATGAGGCGCTGGACTGGCTGATCCGCCTGCAATGCCCCACCGACGACGACACCCGCGCCTTCGAGACGTGGCTGGAAGCCGACCCGGCCAATGCCCAGGCCTATGTCGACGCCGAAGCCCTGTGGAATGGCAACGTCATGCGCGAGGCCGCCGTCGACCTCCACGCGCAACACAAACCCTCCCGCCTGCAACGCCTGCGCCCGCACTGGAAACCGCTGAGTGCCGCCGCCGTGGTGTTGGCAGGAATCTTCACCGTGGGCAATCTGCCGGTGCGCATGCAGGCCGATCACCTCACCGTGGTCGGCGAACGCCAGCGGGTGCAACTGGACGATGGCTCGCGGGTTCTGCTCAACACCAATTCCGCGTTCTCCAGCGACATCGACGCGCGTCAGCGGGTCGCCCGCCTGTACCAGGGCGAGGCCTATTTCGAAGTGCCCGGCGGTCGTACCCAGCCCCTCGAACTGCAGGCCGGCCCGCTGCGCGCCAGCGTGCGTGACAGCGACTTCGCCGTGCGCTATCTCGACGGCGAAGCCCAGGTCCGCGTGCAGCGCGGCGACATCGACGTGCTCGCCAGCAGCGACCAGCGCATCCGCCTGAGCAGCGGCGACAGCCTTCGTGTCGGCCGCAATGGCGTGCCCCAGCGCGAACCCGCCAACCTGCAAAAGGACCTGGCCTGGGTCAAGGGTCGGCTGATCTTCGAGAACTGCCCGATGAGCGAAGTGCTGGCCGAGCTGCGCCGCTACTACCCTGGCTGGATCATCAATACCAACGGCCAGTTGGACCAGGTCGCGGTCACTGGCAACTACCGTCTCGATCAACCGCTGGAGGCAGTGCGCTCCCTCGCCCATATCACCTCGGCACGGGTCCAGGAGTTCCCGGCGGTGGTGATTCTCAACTGAGCCGAAAGTTTTTTTACGCGATCCCCTGACGCCGCTCGTCTCGTTATAGCCAATGCAACTGATTCTTATTTTTGAGTCAGACGTGACCTATAACAACGCGCGACAGGGAGCGCCTTTCGATGTCTACCGGATCCACCCGTCGAGTTTCCATCTCCGCACGCAAACCGGGCCTGCAACGCTGCACGCTCTCCCTGTTGACCCTGGCCATGCTTGCCAGCGGCGCCGTCAGCCTGCCGGCCCTGGCCGCCGAGCCTGCGCAGGCACCGACGCAGCGCATGGGTGACTACCGTTTCGCGATCAACCAGCAACCGCTGGTCTCCGCCCTCAACGCCTTCACCACGGTGACCGGCTGGCAGGTCGGCTTCTCCGCCGAGCTGGCCGATGGCGTCGTCTCGCCGGGCGTGCGTGGCGCCCTGCCGCCTGAGCAGGCCCTGCAACGCCTGCTGCTGGGCACCGGGCTGACCTACCGCAAACTGGGCAGCAACAACGTCGCCATCGAGCGCAGCCAGACCCAGGCCATCGCCCTGCAGCAGGTGACCGTCAGCGCCACCCGCAGTGCCCAGGACGTCAGCCAGGTACCGAGCACCGTCAGCGTGCAGACCCGCGAACAGCTCGACCGCCAGAACGTGAAGAACATCAAGGACCTGGTACGCTACGAACCGGGCGTGTCGGTCAGCGGCACCGGCCTGCGCAGCGGCCTGACCGGCTACAACATCCGCGGCATCGACGGCGAGCGGGTGCTGACCCAGATCGACGGCGTGGCCATTCCCGACAGCTACTTCTTCGGCCCCTATGCGCAGACCCAGCGCAACTACGTCGATCCGGAAATCGTCAAGCGCGTGGAAATCCTCCGCGGCCCGGCCTCGGTGCTGTACGGCAGCAACGCCATCGGCGGCGCGGTGAGCTACTTCACCCTCGACCCGGACGACATCATCAAACCCGGGCAGGACGTCGGCGCACGCCTGAAGACGGGCTACAGTTCAGCGGACAACAGCTGGCTGAAATCTGCCACCGTCGCCGGCCGCCAGGGCGAGTTAGACGGCCTGCTGCACCTGAGCCGCCGTGATGGCCGAGAAACCGAATCCTACGGCGAGCACGGTGGCACCGGCCTGTCCCGTACCGCGGCCAACCCGACGGACGCCGAGACCACCAACGTCCTCGCCAAGCTCGGCTGGAACTACGCCGACGACGCCCGCCTGGCGCTGACCTACGAGCACTACAAGGACGATCGCGACTTCAACGAGAAGAGCTCGGTGGGCGGGCCGTTCGGCCCGGCGCCGCAGAACATGTATCTGGCTCGAACCGGTAGCGACGTGGTCACCCGCGAGCGCTTCGGCATCAACCACGAGTTCGGCCTCGACAGCGCCCTGGCCGACCACGTGAAATGGAGCCTGAACTACCAGATTGGCAAGACCGACCAGCGCGTCGCGGAAATCTATCGACCGTTTGTCTATACCGTCGATCGTACCCGCAAGACCACCTACAAGGACCGCCAGTGGATCCTCGATGCCCAGGCCGACAAGGCCTTCAGCATCGGCGACACCGAGCACCTGCTGACCTACGGCGCCACCTTCAAGCGCAACGAAGTGACCGGCGCACGCAGTGGCACTGCCACCTGCCTGACCACCGGCTTCGGCTGCGTCACCGGCCAGCCCAATGCCTCCGGCACACTGCGCGAAGTCAGTGACTTCCCCGATCCGATCGTGAAGACCTACAGCGTCTTCGCCCAGGACGAGATCCGCTGGAACCAGTGGACCTTCCTCCCGGGCCTGCGCTACGACCAGACCCGCCTGGAACCCCACGCGACCGACGAGTTCCTGCGCGCCATCGGCGGCACCGCCGACCCGGTCAACCTCGACGAGAAGAAATGGCACCGCGTCTCGCCGAAGTTCGGCGTGACCTATGCCTTCAACGACAACTACACCTGGTACGGCCAGTACGCCGAAGGCTTCCGCACCCCGACCGCCAAGGCCCTGTACGGCCGCTTCGAGAACCCCGGGGTGGGCTACAGCGTGACCGGCAACCCGAACCTGGAACCCGAGACCAGCAAGAGCTACGAGACCGGACTGCGTGGCAACTTCGACGCCGGCAATTTCGACGTGGCGGTGTTCTATAACAAGTACCGCGACTTCATCAACGAAGACGCCGTGCAAGGCACCAACATCGGCCAGAACTTCGAGGCCAACAACATCAAGCACGCCACCATCAAGGGTGCCGAGTTCAAGGGCCGGCTGAACCTGGATCACTTCGGCGCGCCGACCGGGCTGTACAGCCAGGGCTCGCTGGCCTATGCCTGGGGCAAGAACGAGGACACCGGGGCGCCGATCAATAGCGTCAACCCGCTTACCGCGGTACTGGGCCTGGGCTACGACCAGGACAACTACGGCGGCCTGCTGAGCTGGACCCTGGTCAAGCGCAAGAACCGTGTCGACGACACCACCTTCTACGCACCGGACGGCACCAGCAAACAGTTCAAGACCCCGGGCTACGGCGTGCTCGACCTGACCGGTTTCTACAAGGTGACTGACGACGTGACGATCAATGCCGGCCTGTACAACCTGACCGACAAGAAGTACTGGCAGTGGGATGATGTGCGTGGCTATGACGGCATCGGTGAAGCAGGCGCGACCGCGCCGGCCAACCTGGATCGCCTGACCATGCCGGGTCGCAACTTTGCGATCAATGTGGTGTGGGACATCTGATCTGTCCTTGGGGGCCGCTTGGCGGCCCCCTTACAGGCTCAACACCCCGCTATACAGGCTGAACGCCGCCAACCCCGCTCCCGCCAGCACCGCCGCGAAAATCGCCTTCTCCCAGTGGGTGAACAATGGCAGCCCCTGCTCTCGCTTCGCCCGCGCGAACAGGATCACCCCCGGCGCATACAACAACGCCGACAGCAGCAGGTACTTCAGCCCCCCCGCATACAACAGCCAGATCGCGTAGAGCAGCGCCACCAGCGCCACCAGCAAATCCTTGCGCCGCGTCCCGGCAAAGCCCTCGTAGGTCTCGCCGCGCAGCGCCAGCAACACCGCATAGGCCGCCGACCACAGGTACGGCACCAGGATCATCGACGACGCCAGGTAGATCAGGCTGGTGTAGGTGCCCGCCGACACCAGGGTGATCAGCAGGAACACCTGGATCATGCTGTTGGTCAGCCACAGCGCATTGGCCGGCACCTGGTTGGCGTTTTCGCGGGCGAGAAAACGCGGCATGGTCTTGTCCCGCGCCGTGGCGTAGAGGATCTCCGCGCACAGCAGTGCCCAGGACAACAACGCACCGATCAGCGACACCGCCAGCCCGAGGCTGATCAGCAACGCGCCCCAAGGCCCGACGATATGCTCCAGCACCGAGGCCAGCGACGGGTTGTGTAGCCCGGCCAATTCTGGCTGGGTCATCACCCCCAGCGACAGCACGTTGACCAGCACCAGCAAAGCCAGCACGCCAAGAAAGCCGATCACCGTCGCCTTGCCCACGTCCGAGCGTTTCTGCGCTCGCCCGGAATAGATACTGGCACCTTCGATACCGATGAACACGAAGACCGTCACCAGCATCATGTTGCGCACCTGGTCGAGCACGCTGCCGAAGCTGGGGTTGGCGAGTCCCCAGATGTCGCGGGTGAAGATCTCCACGCGGAACGCCGCCGCGGCGATGACGATGAAAAGGATCAGCGGCACCACCTTGGCCACCGTGGTCACCTGGTTGATGAACGCCGCCTCCTTGATCCCGCGCAGCACCAGGAAGTGCACCGCCCACAGCAGCAGCGAGGCGCAGCCGATGGCCAGCGGCGTATTGCCTTCGCCGAACACCGGGAAGTACAGGCCAAGGGTGCTGAAGAGCAGGACGAAATAGCCGACATTGCCCAGCCAGGCGCTGATCCAGTAGCCCCACGCCGAAGAAAAGCCCATGTACTCGCCGAAACCCGCTTTGGCGTAGGCGTACACCCCGGAGTCCAGCTGCGGCTTGCGATTGGCAAGGCTCTGAAAGACGAAGGCCAGGGCCAGCATACCGATCGCGGTAATCCCCCAGCCAATCAGTACTGCACCGACATCGGCACGTGCAGCCATGTTCTGTGGCAGGGAAAAGATCCCGCCGCCGATCATCGAGCCGACCACCAGCGCGATCAACGCGCCCAGGCGCAGTTTCTGACCCGGCTCGGACATGAATTTCCCCTTTTTATCCGTCACTTTTCAGTTAATTAGCCTGATCACGATTTTGTAAAAAATCCAGGTTATAAGCGCGCCAATTTAATAACAAAGCACTCTAATCGTCCGACAATCCGAACTGAGTTTTGTGCACTAATTCCGCTTCGGCAAGTCTGATTAATATTTTCGACTTAAAAATTTGCCATTCCCCCGAAACGGACTAGCTTCAAAGTTCCCGACGTCTTGCGAGCGATTCTCACCCTTGGTACAGGTACCGCCGTTCAAGGCCTCCAAGGCAGGAGAGAGTATCTTCCGCATGCTCTTTCAGTCATTCGAAAACAATGGAATGTGCCAATGAACTGACCTGAATCATCTTCCGCTATTTGCATGCGCCCTACCCTACAGACTCTCTTTTCCGCAATGGAGCCAAGCCATGTCAGAGGCATCCGGAAAACTTCGACTCGGTGCACTGGTCGCACTCGTAGTTGGTTCGATGATTGGTGGCGGGATCTTTTCCCTCCCGCAAAACATGGCGGCAAGTGCCGATGTCGGTGCAGTACTGATTGGCTGGGCGATCACCGCCGTGGGCATGCTGACCCTGGCCTTCGTGTTCCAGACCCTGGCCAACCGCAAACCTGATCTGGATGGCGGGGTGTATGCCTATGCCAAGGCCGGATTCGGCGACTACATGGGTTTCTCCTCGGCCTGGGGCTACTGGATCAGCGCCTGGCTGGGCAACGTTGGTTACTTCGTCCTGCTGTTCAGCACCCTCGGCTACTTCTTCCCGATCTTCGGTGAGGGCAACACCCCGGCGGCGATCATCGGCGCCTCGGTGCTGCTGTGGGCCGTGCATTTCCTGGTGCTGCGCGGGATCAAGGAAGCAGCGTTCATCAACCTGGTCACCACCGTGGCCAAGGTGGTGCCGCTGGCGCTGTTCGTACTGATCGCACTGTTCGCCTTCAAACTGGACATCTTCACCGCTGACATCTGGGGCACCATGAACCCGGACCTGGGCAGCGTGATGAACCAGGTACGCAACATGATGCTGGTCACCGTCTGGGTGTTCATCGGCATCGAGGGCGCAAGCATCTTCTCGGCCCGCGCGGAAAAACGCTCGGACGTGGGCAAGGCCACGGTCATCGGTTTCATCACCGTGCTGCTGTTCCTGGTCCTGGTCAACGTGCTGTCCCTGGGCATCATGACCCAGCCCGAGCTGGCCAAGCTGCAGAACCCGTCGATGGCCGCCGTGCTCGAGCACGTGGTCGGTCACTGGGGCGCGGTGCTGATCAGCGTCGGCCTGATCATCTCGCTGCTGGGGGCGCTGCTGTCATGGGTGCTGCTCTGCGCGGAGATCATGTTCGCCGCAGCCAAGGACCACACCATGCCGGAGTTCCTGCGCCGCGAGAACGCCAACCACGTGCCGGCCAACGCCCTGTGGCTGACCAACGCCATGGTGCAGGTCTTCCTGGTGATCACCCTGTTCTCGGCCAGTACCTACCTGTCGCTGATCTACCTCGCCACCTCGATGATCCTGGTGCCTTACCTGTGGTCGGCGGCCTACGCCTTCCTTCTCGCCTTCCGTAGCGAGACCTACGAGAACGCCCTGGCCGAACGCAAGAAAGACCTGATCATCGGCGGCATCGCCCTGATCTACGCGATCTGGCTGCTGTACGCCGGTGGCGTCAAATACCTGCTGCTTTCCGCCCTGCTCTATGCCCCTGGCGCGATCCTGTTCGCCAAGGCCAAGCGCGAGGTCGGCCAACCGATTTTTACCAACGTGGAGAAGTTGATATTCGCCGCCGTGATCGCTGGCGCCCTGGTGGCGGCCTACGGTCTGTATGACGGCTTCCTTACGCTGTAACCCCCGTATTTCACACCTTTGGAGGAAATGATCATGTCCACGGATAAAGTTAAGTACGGCGTCCATTCCGAAGCGGGCAAACTGCGCAAAGTGATGGTTTGCTCCCCCGGTCTCGCTCACCAGCGCCTGACCCCGACCAACTGCGACGAGTTGCTGTTCGATGACGTCATCTGGGTCAACCAGGCCAAGCGCGACCACTTCGACTTCGTCACCAAGATGCGCGAGCGCGGTGTCGAAGTCCTGGAAATGCACAACCTGCTGACCGAGACGATCCAGAACCCAGAAGCCCTGAAGTGGATCCTCGATCGCAAGATTACCCCCGACACCGTCGGCGTCGGCCTGACCAACGAAGTGCGCAGCTGGCTGGAAAGCCTGGAGCCGCGACGCCTGGCCGAGTTCCTGATCGGCGGCGTGGCCGGCGAGGACCTGCCGGAGAGCGAAGGCGCCAGCGTGATCAAGATGTACCGCGACTACCTGGGCCACTCCAGCTTCCTTCTGCCGCCGCTGCCGAACACCCAGTTCACCCGCGACACCACCTGCTGGATCTACGGTGGCGTGACCCTGAACCCGATGTACTGGCCGGCCCGCCGCCAGGAAACCCTGCTGGCCAGCGCCATCTACAAGTTCCATCCCGAGTTCACCCACGCCGACTTCGAGGTCTGGTACGGCGACCCGGACAAGGACCACGGCCAAGCCACTCTGGAAGGCGGCGACGTCATGCCGATCGGCAATGGCGTGGTGCTGATCGGCATGGGCGAGCGGACCTCGCGCCAGGCCATCGGCCAACTGGCGCAGTCGCTGTTCGCCAAGGGCGCAGTGGAGAAAGTGGTGGTCGCCGGCCTGCCGAAATCCCGCGCGGCGATGCACCTGGACACCGTATTCAGCTTCTGCGACCGCGATCTGGTCACGGTCTTCCCGGAAGTGGTCAAGGAAATCGTGCCGTTCGTCATCCGTCCCGACAGCAGCAAGCCGTACGGCATGGATGTGCGCCGCGAGAACAAGTCGTTCATCGAAGTGGTCGCCGAATCCCTCGGCCTGAGCAAGCTGCGCGTGGTGGAAACCGGCGGCAACAGCTTCGCCGCCGAACGCGAGCAATGGGATGACGGCAACAACGTGGTGGCCCTGGAGCCCGGCGTGGTCATCGGCTACGACCGCAACACCTACACCAACACCCTGCTGCGCAAGGCCGGTGTCGAGGTCATCACCATCAGCGCCGGCGAACTCGGCCGTGGCCGTGGCGGCGGCCACTGCATGACCTGTCCGATCATCCGCGACCCTATCGATTACTAAAACGTCCATCGCCCCGACCGGGCCTACCCGGCACGGTCGGGGATCGATCACCGAATCCAAGGAGAATCCAAAATGGCGTTCAACATCCACAACCGCAACCTGCTCAGCCTCGAACACCACAGCGAGCGCGAGCTGCGCTACCTGCTCGACCTGTCCCGCGATCTCAAGCGCGCCAAGTACACCGGCACCGAGCAGCAGCACCTGAAGGGCAACAACATCGCCCTGATCTTCGAGAAGACTTCGACCCGCACCCGCTGCGCCTTCGAAGTGGCCGCCTATGACCAGGGCGCCAACGTCACCTATATCGACCCCAACTCGTCGCAGATCGGCCACAAGGAAAGCATGAAGGACACCGCCCGTGTGCTCGGGCGCATGTACGACGCCATCGAGTACCGTGGCTTCAAGCAGGAAGTGGTGGAAGAACTGGCCAAGTTCGCCGGCGTGCCGGTGTTCAACGGCCTGACCGACGAATACCACCCGACCCAGATGATCGCCGACGTGCTGACCATGCGCGAGCACGCCGACAAGCCGCTGCACGACATCAGCTACGCCTACCTCGGTGATGCCCGCAACAACATGGGCAACTCGCTGCTGCTGATCGGCGCCAAGCTTGGCATGGACGTGCGCATCGCTGCGCCAAAAGCCTTGTGGCCGCATGACGACCTCGTTGCGCGCTGCAAGCAATACGCGGAAGACAGCGGTGCGCGGATCACCCTCACCGAGGATCCGAAGGCCGCGGTCAAGGGCGTGGACTTCGTGCATACCGACGTCTGGGTGTCCATGGGCGAGCCGGTGGAAGCCTGGGGCGAACGTATCCAGCAACTGCTGCCGTACCAGGTCAATGCCGAGCTGATGAAGGCCACCGGCAACCCGCGGGCCAAGTTCATGCACTGCCTGCCGGCGTTCCACAACTCGGAGACCAAGGTCGGCAAACAGATCGCCGAGCAGTATCCGCACCTGGCCAATGGCATCGAGGTGACTGACGACGTCTTCGAATCGCCGGCCTGCATCGCCTTCGAGCAGGCGGAAAACCGCATGCACACGATCAAGGCGATCCTGGTTTCGACCCTGGCTGATCTGTAACCCAATCGCTGGCAAGCCAGCTTCCACAGGTCCGGCGCACGCCGCCCCCTGTGGGGCTGGCTTGCCAGCGATGGCGGCCTCCCGTTCAACGAGATTCGAAGGACATTCCCCATGCGTATCGTTGTTGCACTAGGCGGTAACGCGCTGTTGCGTCGTGGCGAGCCCATGACCGCCGACAACCAGCGCGCCAATATCCGCATCGCCACCGAGCAGATCGCCAAGATCCACCCCGGCAACCAACTGGTCATCGCCCACGGCAACGGCCCGCAGGTCGGCCTGCTGTCGCTCCAGGCGGCGGCCTACACCTCGGTCACCCCCTACCCCCTGGACGTCCTCGGCGCCGAGACCGAAGGCATGATCGGCTACATGATCGAACAGGAACTGGGCAACCTGCTGGACTTCGAAGTACCCTTCGCCACCCTGCTCACCCAGGTCGAAGTGGACGCCAAGGACCCGGCCTTCCAGAACCCGACCAAGCCCATCGGCCCGGTCTACTCCAAGGAAGAAGCCGAGCGTCTGGCCAAGGAAAAAGGCTGGGCCATCGCCCCCGACGGCGACAAGTTCCGCCGCGTGGTGGCCAGCCCGAAACCCAAGCGCATCTTCGAGATCCGCCCGATCAAGTGGCTGCTGGAAAAGAGCAGTATCGTGATCTGTGCCGGTGGTGGCGGCATCCCGACCCTGTATGGTGCCGACGGCAAGCTGCAGGGCATCGAAGCGGTGATCGACAAGGACCTGTGCTCGGCGCTTCTGGCTGAACAGCTGGACGCTGACCTGCTGGTGATCGCTACCGACGTCAACGCAGCCTACGTCGACTTCAACAAGCCGACCCAGAAAGCCATCGCCCAGGCCCATCCGGATGAACTGGAACGCCTGGGCTTCGCCGCCGGCTCCATGGGGCCGAAGGTGCAAGCAGCTTGCGATTTCGCCCGTCACACAGGCAAAGTCGCGGTGATCGGCTCGCTGAGCGATATCGAGGATATCGTCAAAGGCACCGCCGGCACCCGGGTCAGCACGGCCTCGCCAGGCATCAGCTATCGTTGAAACCTTGCGGCGGGCCTGCTGGCGGGTCCGCCTGTTTCAACCGTACAAGGAGCGCCTGTCATGGCACAGTTCAACCCCGGTCACCTGCATATCGAGCGTCACGCGCTGAACAAGGACGACCACAGCTACAACATCTGCGTCGATTACGAAGTCACCCAGGATCCCAGGGATGGCAAGGGCATGCAGTTCCGCATGCACGGGAGCATCCAGGACAAGCCGGTGGACGAGAAATTCTTCCTCGCCAAGGACCAGGCCTTCGACTTCGCCCGCTCCATCGACCGCATCGCCAAGCAGTACGGTGTGCCGCCGAAGGCGGTTGTCACTTCCGCACATGACATGTACTACGACGCCATGTTCGAGGACATCCGCAGCAAGCTCGACGTGAAGTCCGGCGACCCGATCAACCCGCAGCACCTGGAATAATCCGCGCGGTTTCACCGCTGGCAAGCCATTCGACCGCCAGGCGGGCGCAAGGCATACTTGCACGCTTCGCCAGCCGTGAACCCCAAGCTCCCCATGCGCATCCACGTCAGCTTCATCGACCGCGTCGGCATCACCCAGGAAGTGCTCGCCCTGCTGGGTGCCCGCAATCTCAACCTGGATGCCGTGGAGATGGTGCCGCCGAACGTCTACATCGATGCACCGACGCTCAACCCCTTCGTCCTCGAAGAACTCCACGACGCCCTGCTCAACGTGCATGGCGTGCAGACCGTGCGCGTGGTCGACATCCTTCCCGGCCAGCGCCGTCACCTGCAACTCGACGCCCTGCTGGCGGCCATGGCCGATCCGGTGCTGGCTCTCGACAGCGCCGGCCACGTGCTGCTGGCCAACCCGGCGCTGATCGCCCTGTGCGGCCAGGAGCCGGCGGGACGCAGCATCGCCGAGCTGTTCGACGCCCCCGAGTTGCTCGCCACCCTGGTCGAACAGGGTTTCCGCCTGCCGATGCGCGAGGTGGTGCTCAACGGCCAGACCCTGCTGCTCGACGCAACGCCGATCACCGACGCCGGCGCCCTGGTCACCCTGTACCCGCCGAACCGCATCGGCGAGCGCCTGTCGGCGCTGCACCACGACCATGCCGAGGGCTTCGACGCCCTGCTCGGCGAGTCACCGGCGATCCGCACCCTCAAGACCCGAGCCCTGCGCGTCGCCGCCCTCGACGCGCCGTTGCTGATTCATGGCGAGACCGGCACCGGCAAGGAACTGGTGGCCCGCGCCTGCCACGCCATCAGCAGCCGCCATGCTGCACCATTCCTCGCTCTCAACTGTGCGGCGCTGCCGGAGAACCTCGCCGAGAGCGAGCTGTTCGGCTATGCCCCCGGTGCCTTTACCGGCGCCCAGCGCGGCGGCAAGCCGGGGCTGATGGAACTGGCCAACCAGGGCACGGTGTTCCTCGACGAAATCGGCGAAATGTCGCCGTACCTGCAGGCCAAGCTGCTGCGCTTCCTCAACGACGGCAGCTTCCGCCGGGTGGGGGGAGACCGCGAGATCAAGGTCAACGTGCGCATCCTCAGCGCCACCCACCGCGACCTGGAAAAGATGGTGGCAGAAGGCAGCTTCCGCGAAGACCTGTTCTACCGCCTCAATGTCCTCAACCTGGAGGTACCGCCGTTGCGCGATCGCGGCCAGGACATCCTGCTGCTGGCGCGCTACTTCATGCAGCAGGCCTGCACCCAGATCCAGCGCCCGCTGTGCCGCCTGGCGCCGGACACCTACCCTGCCCTGCTCGGCAACCGCTGGCCGGGCAATGTGCGTCAGTTGCAGAACGTGATCTTCCGCGCCGCCGCCATCAGCGACAGCAGCCTGGTAGACATCGGCGACCTGGACATCGCCGGTACCTCGATGGCCCGCGAGCACGACGGCGAGGTCGCCAGCCTGGAGCAGGCCGTCGAGGACTTCGAGAAGAACCTGCTGGAAAAGCTCTACGCCGACTATCCGTCGACCCGGCAACTGGCCAGCCGGCTGCAGACCTCGCATACCGCGATTGCCCATCGGCTGCGCAAGTATGGGATTTCCGGGAAGAGCTGAGCACGGGGTTTCACTCCAGTGCCGTCCATCTTGGGGCTGCCACACACGTACCGGCAATGACGGGCGTCCCAGGAGCAACATCCTGCGAGGTTCGCAGGCAGTGTTGCTTGCCCGGGTTGTAAATGACCCGCGTTCCGGAAACCGGCAACCATAGCTGGCTCGAGCTGTTCGCACAGGCGGCCACCACCACTTGTCCATTCGCAGCCACATCCAGGCATTGTGTCCCTTGGCGGGCCTGCAATGCGAAGATGTCGGTCCGATTCAGAAGCTGGTCGGCATTCGCTCCACACTCGCCCAGCCTGGCGTCCTTGCTCTCTCCGGGCAAATCCAGACACTGACCGCTGGTGTCATGCTTCAAGCGGAACGAGGGATGATCAAACATATTGGCGCTGGCCAGGCAGTCCTGCTGCTCGGTGCAAACCGTGCGCGCAATGGCCTTGCAATTGCCATAGGGATAGCTAGTGGTCGACTGCGGGGCGATTTCACCGTTCGCCAACGGCTGGAAAAACACGGCAGCTGTCGACGGTACGGCGGTGCAGGAAGGGTGCTGCTCGTTGCCCTGTGCGAAATCTTCGAGGAACGATACGGTCTGCGCCTTCAAGCGACCCCAGGTATTAGGCGTCTGGATTATCGCGACCCTGGTGGTGACCCCATTACTGTCATCACGTACCGAAAGCTGGAAACTCCCGGGATGGAGGCGCTTCAATAGAAACACGTATTTCACCCCCGGTTTCCATTGATAGACCATCCAGCATTGGACACCCGAACCTTCGTGATTGAAAAAGCCGCAGTTCACCCCCGCCCCCGGAGAGTCCCACCTGATTGCGTTCCAGATCGAAAAGTTGATGCGTTTCTCATTCGTCCTGACCTGCTGCAATCCCGCATAACCTCCATCGCCCCCATGGATATAAAACTGAGTCGCCCAAAAGGTCCGACCGTTGTAACCCGGCTCGGTAGCGATCAGCAGCGGAAACTCCATCTCGTTGTAACCGTCGCTGTTTTCAGGAAACCAGCGATCCACGGCAACCATTCCACCCGCAATGACACGTGGTGAATCAGAAGCTGCCTGGACCTGGAGGCACGATCCGAGCGACAAGGCGAGCAAAAAAGCGAACCAGCAGAAAAATCGATCCATGAGCATGCTCCTGGGAAGTGGGAGATAAGCCGCTGTACTGCTGATTAAGCGCGCTGGTCATGAGCATGCGAGCGTTGCCCGCCGGTGTAAACTGGTAGAACTATCAGGTCGTATCGAATTCAATACACCGTACTGAATTCGATACAAACAATTGTAACGACGCTATAACAAGGCGTTGATCTCGCGAAACATTCTCTGGACGCTACATCTGTATCGTTTTCATTACATCAATTTTCAAAAATGGTCAGGAAAACATAGCCAGACCCCTTATTTACGTGGCTTCCCGCGACATGGCCGCAAACTTGCTATGGAAATTCCAGCCCCGGCCTGCCGTGTTCATCCGGCGGGCCACTACCGCATCCGGCCGCACCGACGGCCTTCGAGGAGTTTCCATGAGCGAGTTGCGTTTTACCGAAGATCACGAGTGGCTGCGTGCCGAAGCCGACGGCAGCGTGACCGTGGGCATCACCGCCTTTGCCCAGAATGCCCTGGGCGACGTGGTCTATGTGCAACTGCCGGAACTGCAGCACTACGCCAAGGGCGCCGAAGCCTCCACCGTTGAATCAGTAAAAGCTGCCAGCGGCGTGTACATGCCACTGGACGGCGATGTGGTAGCGGTCAACGACCTGCTCGACTCCAATCCCGAACTGGTAAACGAAGACCCGCTGGGCGAAGGCTGGTTCTTCCGTTTCGTCCCGGCCGACACCGGCGCCCTCGCCGGGCTGCTGGACCAGGACGCCTACGACCGCCTGCTCAAAGCCAACGACGACGCCTGAGGAGGCCGCCATGACCGTCAATCTCGGCACCGCCAACGAATTCATCGCCCGCCATATCGGCCCACGCCAGGCCGATGAACAGGCCATGCTCGCCACCCTCGGCTTCGACTCGCTGGACGCCATGAGCGCCGCAGTCATCCCCGACAGCATCAAAGGCACCAGCGTTCTCGACATGGGCGCCGGCCAAAGCGAGGCCGACGCCCTCGCCGCGCTGAAGGCCATCGCCGACAAGAACCAGCTGTTCAAGAGCTTCATCGGCCAGGGCTACTACAACTGCCACACCCCGGCACCGATCCTGCGCAACCTCCTGGAAAACCCGGCCTGGTACACCGCCTACACCCCGTATCAACCCGAGATTTCACAAGGTCGCCTGGAAGCCCTGCTGAACTTCCAGACGCTGATCAGCGACCTGACCGGCCTGCCGATCGCCAACGCCTCCCTGCTCGACGAAGCCACCGCCGTCGCCGAGGCCATGACCTTCTGCAAGCGCCTGAGCAAGAACAAAGGCAGCCATGCCTTCTTCGCTTCCGTGCATTGCCATCCGCAGACCCTCGACGTGCTGCGCACCCGTGCCGAACCGCTCGGCATCGAAGTAGTGGTGGGCGATGAACGCGAGCTGACCGACGTCAGCCGCTTCTTCGGCGCCGTGCTGCAGTACCCGGCGAGCAGCGGTGACGTCTTCGACTATCGCGAGCTGGTGGAGCGTTTCCACTCCGCCAATGCCCTGGTCGCCGTGGCCGCCGACCTGCTGGCCCTGACCCTGCTGACTCCGCCGGGCGAATTCGGCGCCGACGTGGCCATCGGCAGCGCCCAGCGCTTCGGTGTCCCGCTGGGCTTCGGTGGCCCGCACGCCGCCTACTTCGCCACCCGTGACGCATTCAAGCGCGACATGCCGGGTCGCCTGGTCGGTGTATCCATCGACCGCTTCGGCAAGACCGCATTGCGCCTGGCAATGCAGACCCGCGAACAGCACATCCGCCGCGAGAAGGCCACCAGCAACATCTGCACCGCGCAGGTGCTGCTGGCCAACATCGCCAGCATGTACGCCGTCTACCACGGCCCGCAGGGCCTGAAGCAAATCGCCGCGCGCACCCACCAACTGACCGCGATCCTCGCGGCGGGCCTCAAGGCGCTGGGCGTCACGGTAGAAACCGCGAGCTTCTTCGACACCCTGACCCTGAACACGGCCGCCGACACCACCGCACTGCACGACAAGGCCCGCGCCCTGGGCTTCAACCTGCGCCAGATCGATGCTGCACGCGTCGGCCTGTCGCTGGATGAAACCAGCCGCCAGGAAGATGTTGAAGCGCTGTGGAGCCTGTTCGCCAACGGCCAGGCCCTGCCGGACTTCGCCGCCCTCACCGCGAGCACCGCAGCACAGCTGCCGGCCGCCCTGCTGCGCCAGTCGGCGATCCTCGAGCACCCGGTGTTCAACCGCTACCACAGCGAAACCGAGCTGATGCGCTACCTGCGCCGCCTGGCCGACAAGGACCTGGCGCTGGACCGCACCATGATTCCGCTGGGCTCCTGCACCATGAAGCTCAACGCCGCCAGCGAGATGATCCCGGTGACCTGGGCCGAGTTCGGCAACCTGCACCCGTTCGCCCCGGCCGAACAGAGCCAGGGCTACCAGCAACTGACCTCCGAGCTGGAAGCCATGCTCTGCGCCGCTACCGGCTACGACGCCGTGTCGCTGCAGCCGAACGCCGGTTCCCAGGGCGAGTACGCGGGCCTGCTGGCGATCCGCGCCTACCACCAGAGCCGTGGCGACGCCCGCCGCGACATCTGCCTGATCCCGTCCTCGGCCCACGGCACCAACCCGGCTACCGCGCACATGGCCGGCATGCGCGTGGTGGTGACCGCCTGTGACGCCCGCGGCAACGTCGACATCGACGACCTGCGCGCCAAGGCCATCGAGCACCGCGAACACCTCGCCGCACTGATGATCACCTACCCGTCGACCCACGGCGTGTTCGAGGAAGCCATCGGCGAAATCTGCGGGATCATCCACGACAATGGCGGCCAGGTGTACATCGACGGCGCCAACATGAACGCCATGGTCGGCCTCTGCGCCCCGGGCAAGTTCGGCGGCGACGTCTCGCACCTGAACCTGCACAAGACCTTCTGCATCCCTCACGGCGGTGGCGGCCCGGGCGTCGGCCCGATCGGTGTCAAATCTCACCTGGCGCCGTTCCTGCCGGGTCACGGGCACATGGACAACAAGCAGGGCGCGGTCTGCGCGGCGCCGTTCGGCAGCGCCAGCATCCTGCCGATCACCTGGATGTACATCCGCATGATGGGTGGCGCCGGCCTCAAGCGTGCGTCGCAGATGGCGATCCTCAACGCCAACTACATCGCCCGTCGCCTGGAAGAGCACTATCCTGTCCTCTACACCGGCAGCAACGGCCTGGTGGCGCACGAGTGCATCCTCGACCTGCGTCCGCTCAAGGACACCAGCGGCATCAGCGTCGACGACGTGGCCAAGCGCCTGATCGACTTTGGCTTCCACGCCCCGACC
This sequence comes from Pseudomonas sp. Con_6, assembly GCF_059379395.1. Classification (NCBI taxonomy): domain Bacteria; kingdom Pseudomonadati; phylum Pseudomonadota; class Gammaproteobacteria; order Pseudomonadales; family Pseudomonadaceae; genus Pseudomonas; species Pseudomonas sp. Con_6. Next base: position 5,840,576 of record NZ_CM182011.1, read on the forward strand.
ATGTCCTTCCCTGTGGCCGGCACGCTGATGATCGAACCGACCGAAAGCGAGTCCAAGGAAGAACTGGACCGCTTCTGCAACGCGATGATCCGCATCCGCGAAGAGATTCGCGCGGTGGAGAACGGCAGCCTGGACAAGGACGACAACCCGCTGAAGAACGCGCCGCACACTGCGGCCGAGCTGGTCGGCGAGTGGGCCCACGGCTACAGCCGCGAGCAGGCGGTGTATCCGTTGCCGTCGCTGGTGGAAGGCAAGTACTGGCCGCCGGTCGGTCGGGTGGACAACGTGTTCGGGGATCGCAACCTGGTGTGCGCTTGTCCTTCGATCGAGAGCTACCAGGACGCCTGAGTTCACTTGTCGGCCTCATCGCCGGCAAGCCGGCTCCCACAGGGATCGCATGCACCGCGGCCCCTGTGGGAGCTGGCTTGCCAGCGATAAGGCCCTGAATCACTCCTTGGAGGATCAAGCCATGTCACTGAGCGTCTTCGACCTGTTCAAGATCGGCATCGGCCCCTCCAGCTCCCATACCGTCGGTCCGATGCGCGCTGCTGCGCGCTTCGCCGAAGGGCTGCGGCGTGATGGTCTTCTAACTACCACGCACAGCGTCAAGGTCGAGCTGTACGGCTCGCTCGGCGCTACCGGCAAGGGCCACGGCAGCGACAAGGCCGTGCTCCTGGGCCTTGAGGGCGAGCATCCCGACAGCGTCGACACCGACAGCATTCCCGCCCGCCTGCAGGCCATCCGCGACAGCGGCCGACTCACCCTGCTGGGCGAGCACCCCATCGATTTCCACGAAAAACAGCACCTGGCGATGATCCGCAAGCCGCTGGACTACCACCCCAACGGCATGATCTTCCGCGCCTTCGACAGCGCTGGCCTGCAGATCCGCAGCCGTGAGTATTACTCGGTGGGCGGCGGTTTCGTGGTCGACGAGGACGCCGCCGGGGCCAACCGTATCGTCGAGGACAAGACACCGCTGGCCTGGCCGTTCAAGACCGCCAAGGAACTGCTGACGCACTGCACCACGCAGCACCTGTCGATCAGCCAGGTGATGCTCGCCAACGAAGCGGCCTGGCGTCCGGAAAGCGAGACCCGAGCCGGCCTGCTGAATATCTGGCAGGTGATGCAGGACTGCGTCAGCGCCGGCTGTCGCCACGAAGGCATCCTGCCCGGCGGCCTAAAAGTCAAACGGCGCGCCCCGGCGCTGTACCGCCAACTCAGCTCGAGCCCGGAAGCCAGCCTGCGTGACGCTCTCTCGGTGCTGGACTGGGTCAACCTCTACGCCCTCGCGGTGAACGAGGAAAACGCCTTCGGCGGCCGGGTGGTCACCGCGCCGACCAACGGCGCTGCCGGGATAGTCCCGGCGGTTCTGCACTACTACATGCGCTTCATCCCCGGAGCCAACGAAGACGGCGTGGTGCGCTTCCTGCTCACCGCCGCCGCCATCGGCATCCTCTATAAGGAAAACGCTTCGATTTCAGGCGCCGAAGTCGGCTGCCAGGGCGAAGTCGGCGTGGCCTGTTCCATGGCCGCCGGCGCCCTGTGCGAGGTCATGGGCGGCAGCGTGCAGCAGGTGGAGAACGCCGCCGAGATCGGCATGGAACATAACCTGGGCCTGACGTGCGACCCCATCGGGGGACTGGTCCAGGTGCCCTGCATCGAGCGCAACGCCATGGGCTCGGTGAAGGCGATCAACGCGGTGCGCATGGCCTTGCGTGGCGACGGGCAGCACTTCGTGTCCCTCGACAAGGTCATCCGCACCATGCGCCAGACCGGCGCCGACATGAAAAGCAAATACAAGGAGACCGCCCGCGGCGGTCTGGCCGTCAACATCATCGAATGCTGACACCCCATTGAAACCCAGGAGTACCACATGTCCACCGAAACACTGCTGAAAACCCCGCTGCACGCCCTGCACCTGGAACTCGGCGCGCGCATGGTGCCCTTCGCCGGCTACGACATGCCGGTCCAGTACCCGCTGGGCGTGATGAAGGAACACCTGCACACCCGCGAACAGGCCGGCCTGTTCGACGTTTCGCACATGGGCCAGATCCGCCTGCGCGGCGCCGATGCGGCCAAGGCCCTGGAAAGCCTGGTGCCAGTGGACATCATCGACCTCCCGGTCGGCATGCAGCGCTACGCCATGTTCACCAACGAACAGGGCGGCATTCTTGACGACCTGATGGTCGCCAACCTCGGTGATGGTGAGCTGTTCCTGGTGGTCAACGCCGCGTGCAAGGACCAGGACCTTGCCCACCTGCGCCAGCACATCGGCAGCCAATGCGAGATCGAAGCACTGTTCGAGGAACGTGCGCTGCTGGCCCTGCAGGGTCCGGCCGCGGTCAAGGTGCTGGAGCGCCTGGCGCCACAGGTGGCGAAGATGACCTTCATGCAGTTCGCCCCGGTGCAGTTGCTGGGTGAGGACTGCTACGTCAGCCGCTCCGGCTACACCGGCGAAGACGGCTACGAGATCTCCGTGCCGGCGCACAAGGCCGAGGCCCTGGCCCGCCGCCTGCTGGAAGAACCGGAAGTCGCCGCCATCGGCCTCGGCGCCCGCGACTCGCTGCGCCTGGAAGCCGGTCTGTGCCTGTACGGGCACGACATGAACAGCCAGACCACCCCGGTCGAAGCCAGCCTGCTTTGGGCCGTGTCCAAGCCACGCCGTGCCGATGGCGCGCGCGCCGGTGGCTTCCCGGGGGCTGCCCGGGTCTTCGCCCAGCAGCAGGGTGGCGTAACGCGCAAGCGCGTCGGACTATTGCCACAGGAGCGCACGCCAGTACGAGAAGACGCAGAGATCGTCGACGAGGCCGGTACGGTCATCGGCCGGGTATGCAGCGGCGGCTTCGGTCCAACCTTGGGCGCACCGGTAGCCATGGGTTACCTGGACAGCACGCATAGCGCTCTCGATACCCAGGTCTGGGCGGTCGTGCGAGGCAAGCGCGTGGCGATGAAAGTCAGCAAGATGCCGTTCGTTGCGCAGCGTTACTACCGCGGTTGAGCGCACGACAAAATGTGTCATGGTGCGTTCGGGATATTCGATTTCGAACGCCCTTTCAAACTTTCGAACATGAGCTTGGGCAAGCATCGAAAAAACATCGTAAAAATCCGCCCAAACGCATCTGAAAGGCTGAAAACCAGCGGTCTGCGGGGCTTGTGTTTCCCGGGAGAGTTAGCGTAGAGTCAGCGGACTGTGTTTGCATGGGTCGCTATAGTTCGTGGCCTGGACAGTAGCCTGAGATTCGCTACACAACGTTCGACGTCTCTTACTTTCCTGCAACCCAGCCCAGTACGCTTTCATTACATTTCAATGAAAGAAGCTGTTATCACAATTCAAGTTTCAAAGGAAATTAAGACATGTCTCAACGTCAGAGCGGTACCGTCAAGTGGTTTAACGACGAAAAGGGTTTCGGTTTCATCACTCCTGAGAGCGGTCCGGATCTGTTCGTGCACTTCCGCGCTATCCAGGGCAACGGCTTCAAGACCCTGAAAGAAGGGCAGAAAGTGACCTTCATCGCTGTGCAAGGCCAGAAAGGCATGCAAGCTGATGAGGTCATCGCTGAAGCCTAAGTCTTCGCGATCCCCGAAAGCCCCTGTCAATGACAGGGGCTTTTTTTTGCGCGCAATTCCGTAGAATGCACGTTTTTTGCGCCAGGAGCTTCACCCAATGCCGAAACCACTGCTCCAGCCACAGGGCGACTTCCCGGTTGCCGGACTGGGCCGCCGCCTTGCGGCGATGTTCTATGATTTCCTCCTTTGCGTTGCCCTGCTGATGGTCACCACCCTGGTCTACAAGATGATCCAGATGTCCATCATCGGCGAAACGCAGATGCGGGCAATGACCGAAGCCGGCGCCCTGGACGGCGATCCGCTGCTCTCGACGATCCTGGTGTTCGCCTTGTTCGGCTTCTTCGCCAAGTTCTGGACCCATGGCGGCCAGACCCTGGGCATGCAGGTGTGGGGCGTGCGGGTGCAGAACGCCGACGGCAGCGCCATCAGCCTGTGGCAGGCGTTGCTGCGTTTCGTCGTTTCGATAGGCTCGTGGCTGTGCCTGGGGCTTGGGTTCTTCTGGGTGTTGATCGACAAGCGCAAGCGCAGCTGGCATGACATGTATTCCGAGACGCAACTGGTGCGGATCCCCAAGCGCAAGAAGTGATGGTGTTCTTTCGGGCCTCATCGCAGACAGCAGCAATGAAAAAGCCGACCTCGATGGGCCGGCTTTTTCATTGCTGCGAGAAGCGGATCATCCCGCCCTGCGCAACAACCACACACCTGCCAGCGCACAGATCCCTGCCGGCAGCAGCACCGCCAGCAGCGGCGGGAAGCCGAACACCTGGCTGGATGGCCCCAGCAGGTCCTGGGCGATACGGAACACGAAGCCCACCAGCACGCCAGTGAACACACGCTGGCCAAGAGTCACCGAACGCAGCGGACCGAAGATGAACGAGATCGCCATCAGCACCAGCGCCGCAGTCACGAGCGGCTGCAAGACCTTGGTCCAGAACGCCAACCAGTAGCGATCATTGTTAAGGCCTTGGTCGGACAGGTAGTGGATATAGTCCCACAGCCCGGTGATCGACAGCGATTCCGGTGCCATCACCACGGTATTCAGCAGTTGCGGGGTCAGGGCGACGTCCCAGCGCTCTTCCGGGGTCTTCACCACCTCGGTGTGGTCGCCGCGGAACAGGGTGGTGGTAACGTCGGTGAGCTGCCAGTGATCCTGCTGGTACTGCGCGCGACGGGCGAAGCTGGACGACTGCATATGCCGCTCGCTATCGAAGCGATAACGGGTGACACCCAACAGCAATCCGTTCGGCTGCACGGTGTTGATGTGAACGAATTCCTCGCCCTGACGGTGCCACAGACCGCGCTTGGACGTCTGCGCCTCGCCCCCGCCTTGGGCCAGGGAACGATCGGCCTGGGCCTTGTTCTCGGTAACCGGCGCAACGTATTCACCGATCAGCACGCCGGCCAGCATGAGTACCAGCATCGGCTTCATCACCGCCCAGACGATCCGGCCGATGGACACGCCGGCGGCGCGCATGATGGTCAGTTCGCTGTTGCTGGCCAGGCTGCCGAGGCCGATCAGGCAGCCGATCAGGCCTGCCATCGGCAACATGTCGTAGAGGCGGCGCGGCGCGGTCATGGCGACGAACTGACCGGCGTTCCACAGGGTGTAGGTGTCGCTGATGTCGCTCATTTCATCGATGAAGGCAAACAGGGATGCCAGACCGAGAATGATCCCCAGCACCGCGAGAATCGCCATGAATACACTGCTGCCGATGTAACCGTCGAGCTTACGCACGGGCCACCTCCGCACGACGCGCGCTCAGTTTCAGGCGCAGCGGCTCCCAGTACATGAGCCCCACGCCGATGAGCAGGAACAACCCGTGGACCGGCCACAGGCCCAGAGCCAGCGGGATCTTGCCTTTTTCCAGGGCGCCGCGGGCGGCAATCAGAATCGTCAGGTAAGCCATATACAGAAGAATCGCCGGCAGCAGCTTGAGGAAACGGCCCTGGCGCGGGTTGACGCGTGCCAGCGGCACCGCCATCAGGGTCACGATGAACACCAGCAACGGCAGCGAAAGACGCCACTGCAGCTCGGCGCGCTCGCGCGGGGCATCGCTCTTGAGCAGTTCGGAGGTCGGAATGGCCTCGCGCTCGGTGATGTCCTGGCTGACCTCCGGCTTGGGCAGCAGCACGCCGTAGGTGTCGTACTTGATCGCCCGGTAGTCGGCCTGGCCCGGATTGCCGTCGTAGCGGTAGCCGTTTTCCAGGATCAGGTAGCGGTTGCCGTCGGCCTGCACTTCCTGGCGGCCCTTCTCGGCCACCAGCACGCTGATGCCTCGGTCCTTGCTCTTGTCGGTGGAGAAACGCTTCTCGGAGATGAATACCCCGGCCAGGTTGGCGCGGTCATCCGACAGTTGCTCGGTGTAAGTCACCCGGGTCCCGTCACGCAGGGTCTGGAAGCGGCCCGGCACCAGGGTATCGAACTCGGTCAGGGCGTCCTGCTGGTTGATGATCTGGGCGACCTGGGCGACGCCCTGAGGCGCCAGGCTCAGGCTGATCCAGGCCACTATCACGGCAACCAGCGCGGCCGGCGCCATGGTCATGCGCAGCAGGCGTTGCTGGCTCATGCCGGTGGCGGACAGCACGGTCATCTCGCTTTCCAGGTACAGACGACCGTAGGCCAGCAGGATGCCGAGGAACAGCCCCAAGGGCAGGATCAGCTGCAGGAAGCCCGGCAGGCGATAGCCCATGATCATGAACAGCACGCCCGGATCGAGCATGCCTTGGGCGGCCTGGGCCAGGTATTTGATGAAGCGCCCGCTCATGATGATGACCAGCAGCACGGCGCTGACGGCACTCAAGGTCACGAGGACCTCGCGGGACAGATAACGGAAGACGATCAAACCAGACACTCCTGGGTTGTCAGGCTCGGACAGCCGAACAAGGAAAACGTTGCAACCAACATGAAGATAGTTGCCGGTGCGTCAATGCACCCGGACTTCGAAGTGCGCGCATTATCCTGTGATTGACCCTGCCTGTCACTTGGCACCGCGCAATGCTTGAAAACGGGGTTGTCAGCGGCGGCGCACCGGGCTCAAACTGGCGGCTTTGCGTCTGGCGCGCCACGGGCGGCCAGGTCGCTTCGAGCGCTTGCACAGACAACGCGCACTGACAGTTCATTCGGGGACCCTGACATGGAATTGGTTGTAAAAAGCGTAGCCGCAGCATCCTTGAAAACCGCCACCCTGGTCCTGCCCGTGGGCGAAGGCCGCAAGCTGGGCAGCAGCGCCAAGGCCATCGATGACGCCACCAAGGGCGCCCTGAGCGCCGCGCTCAAGCGCGGCGACATCGCCGGCAAGGTCGGCCAGACCCTGCTCCTGCCAGGCCTGCCGGGCTTGAAGGCGGAGCGCGTTCTGCTCGTCGGCAGCGGCAAGGACGACAGTCTGGGCGATCGCAGCTGGCGCAAGCTGGCCAACGCCGTGCTCGGCGTGCTCAAGAGCCTGGGCGGCGCCGACGCGGTGCTGGCCCTGGACGATATCGCCCTGGTCGGCCGCGACGCCCACTATGGCAAGGCCCGACTGCTGGCCGAGACCCTGCTCGACGGCGAATACGTGTTCGACCGCTTCAAGAGCCAGAAAGCCGAACCTCGTGCCCTGAAGAAAATCACCCTGCTCGCTGACAAGGCCGGCCTGGCCGACACCGAGCGCGCCGTGAAGCACGCCAGCGCCATCACCAACGGCATGCGCCTGACCCGCGACCTCGGCAACCTGCCACCGAACGTCTGCCACCCGAGCTTCCTCGCCGAAGAGGCGAAGAACCTGGGCAAGGCGTTCAAGGGCCTCAAGGTCGAAGTCCTCGACGAGAAGAAGATCAAGGACCTCGGCATGGGCGCGTTCTACGCCGTCGGCCAGGGTAGCGACCAGCCGCCACGCCTGATCGTCATGCAGTACCAGGGTGCGAAGAAGAGCGACAAGCCGTTCGTCCTCGTGGGCAAGGGCATCACCTTCGACACCGGTGGCATCAGCCTGAAGCCGGGCGCCGGCATGGACGAAATGAAGTTCGACATGTGTGGCGCCGCCAGCGTCTTCGGCACCCTGCGTGCCGTGCTGGAACTGCAGTTGCCGATCAACCTGGTGTGCCTGCTGGCCTGTGCCGAGAACATGCCGAGCGGCGGCGCCACCCGTCCGGGCGACATCGTCACCACCATGAGCGGGCAGACCGTGGAGATCCTCAACACCGACGCCGAAGGCCGCCTGGTGCTGTGCGACACCCTGACCTACGCCGAGCGCTTCAAACCGCAGGCGGTGATCGACATCGCCACCCTGACCGGCGCCTGCATCGTCGCCCTGGGCAGCCACACCTCGGGCCTGATGGGCAACAACGACGAACTGGTGGGGCAACTGCTCGACGCCGGCAAGCGTGCCGACGACCGCGCCTGGCAGTTGCCGCTGTTCGACGAGTACCAGGAACAGCTGGACAGTCCGTTCGCCGACATCGCCAACATCGGCGGGCCGAAGGCCGGCACCATCACCGCAGGCTGCTTCCTCTCGCGCTTCGCCAAGACCTACAGCTGGGCGCACCTGGACATCGCCGGTACCGCCTGGATCAGTGGCGGCAAGGACAAGGGCGCCACTGGCCGTCCGGTTCCGCTGCTGACCCAGTACCTGCTCGATCGCGCCAGCGCCTGACCGGATGCCGGCCGGTCCCGTGACCGGTCGGCGACTGCCTGATGAGCCAAGTCGACTTCTACATCCTGCCCACGCCCTCGCCCGCCGCGCGCCTGGACTTTGCCTGCAAGTTCTGCGAAAAGGCCTGGCGCCTCGGGCACCGGGTCTATCTGAACTGCAGCGACAGCGCCCAGCGCGAAGAACTGGATGCACGCCTCTGGGCCTTCAAGGGTGAGGCCTTCGTACCCCACAGCCACGCCGAGGCCGATGCTGCGGCAGCGGTGGCACTGGGCATCGGCGACGACCCCGGCGAACATCAGGACCTGCTGGTGAATCTCGACCTGAAGGTCCCGTCGTTCGCCGCGCGGTTCGCCCGCATCGCCGAAATCGTGATCGAGGATCCGGCGGTTCGCCAGGCGACCCGAGAGAGTTTCCGCTTCTACCGCGAACAGGGCTATGCTCTGCAAGATCACCGCTTACAGCGATTCTGACGACGATGGACAAACGCCCCCCCCTGCCACAATCCGCCCACCTGCTGGACGACCTGGAGTCGATCCGCCAGTTGCTGGGTGACGAAACCCTGCAACCGCCCCTGCTGACCGACACCGTGGAAGAACAGATCCCTCTGCTGCTCGAACCGGCCGAGGAGCTCGCGCCCGCCGAGCCTGCCGCAGCGCCCGTGGAAGAGGTCGATCCACAGACCCGTCGCCAGGACACCCTGCTGCACCTGGACGCCGAGCTGCGTGCCGCAGCGCAGTTGATCATGCAAGACGTGATCGACGATTTCGCCCCGCATATCGAGAACGAGATCAAGCGCCGTCTGGACGCCCGCCTCGAACGCCTGCTCAGCCAGTCTTCCTGATATCGCAAAACCCTGTGGGAGCGGGTTCATCCGCGATAGCGTCGGTGAACTCACTACCGTAATCGCGGGTAAACCCGCTCCCGCAGGGTCCGCGTCGCGCTTTTGAAGCCTCCCTGCTTGTCGCCTCGAACACCCGCCTCCGTTATACTTCCCGGCTTTCCCGAATAAATGCCATAGGGTCCCCCCGCGCATGGATAAGACCTACCAGCCGCACGCCATCGAAACCTCCTGGTACAACACCTGGGAGTCCAAGAATTACTTCGCCCCGCAAGGCGCGGGCGAGTCGTACACCATCATGATCCCGCCGCCGAACGTCACCGGCAGCCTGCACATGGGTCACGGCTTCAACAACGCGATCATGGACGCCCTGATCCGCTTCCGCCGCATGCAAGGCCGCAACACCCTGTGGCAGCCAGGCACCGACCACGCCGGTATCGCCACCCAGATGCTGGTGGAGCGCCAGCTCGAGGCCAAGGGCCAGAACCGTCACGACCTGGGCCGCGAGAAGTTCCTGGAGAAGGTCTGGGAATGGAAGGACCAGTCCGGTGGCAACATCAGCCGCCAGATCCGCCGCCTGGGCTCGTCCGTGGACTGGAGCCGCGAGCGCTTCACCATGGACGACGGCCTGTCCGAAGCGGTCAAGGAAGCCTTCGTGCGCCTGCATGAAGACGGCCTGATCTACCGTGGCAAGCGTCTGGTCAACTGGGATACCAAGCTGCACACGGCCATTTCCGACCTCGAAGTGGAAAACCACGACGAGAAAGGCCACCTGTGGAACCTGCGCTACCCGCTGGCCGACGGCGCCAAGACCGCCGAAGGCAAGGACTATCTGGTGGTCGCCACCACCCGTCCGGAAACCATGCTGGGTGACGCCGCCGTCGCCGTGAACCCGAACGACGAGCGCTACCAGGCCCTGATCGGCAAGTTCGTCGAACTGCCGCTGGTCGGCCGCCGCATCCCGATCATCGCCGACGACTACTGCGACCCCGAGTTCGGTACCGGCTGCGTGAAGATCACCCCGGCCCACGACTTCAACGACTATGAAGTCGGCAAGCGCCACAGCCTGCCGCTGCTGAACATCTTCGACAAGAACGCGATGGTTCTGCCGGCCGCCCAGGTGTTCAACCTCGACGGCAGCGTCAACGAAGCCATCGACGGCAGCCTGCCGCAGCAGTACGCCGGTCTCGACCGTTTCGTCGCGCGCAAGCAGATCGTCGCCGACTTCGACGCCCTGGGCCTGCTGGTCAGCGTCGACGACCACGCCCTGAAAGTACCGAAGGGCGACCGCTCCGGCACCGTCATCGAGCCGTGGCTGACCGACCAGTGGTACGTCTCCACCAAGCCGCTGGCCGAACCTGCCATCGCCGCCGTGGAAGACGGCCGCATCCAGTTCGTGCCCAAGCAGTACGAGAACATGTACTTCTCCTGGATGCGCGATATCCAGGACTGGTGCATCAGCCGTCAGCTGTGGTGGGGCCACCGCATCCCGGCCTGGTACGACGAGTCCGGCAAGGTCTACGTCGGCCGCAGCGAGGAAGAAGTCCGCGCGAAGAACAACCTCGGCGCCGACGTGGTCCTGAACCAGGACAACGACGTCCTCGACACCTGGTTCAGCTCCGGCCTGTGGACCTTCTCCACCCTCGGCTGGCCGCAGCAGACCGAATTCCTCAAGACCTTCCACTCCACCGACGTGCTGGTCACCGGCTTCGACATCATCTTCTTCTGGGTCGCCCGGATGATCATGCTGACCATGCACCTGGTGAAGAACGAGGACGGTACCCCGCAGGTTCCGTTCAAGACCGTGTACGTCCACGGCCTGGTCCGCGATGGCCAGGGCCAGAAGATGTCCAAGTCCAAGGGCAACGTCCTCGACCCGCTGGACATCGTCGACGGCATCACCCTCGACGCCCTGCTGGAAAAACGCACCAGCGGCATGATGCAGCCCAAGCTGGCGGAGAAGATCGCCAAGCAGACCAAGGCCGAGTTCCCCGAAGGCATCGCCAGCTACGGCACCGACGCCCTGCGCTTCACCTTCTGCTCGCTGGCATCCACCGGTCGCGACATCAAGTTCGACATGGGCCGCGTCGAAGGCTACCGCAACTTCTGCAACAAGATCTGGAACGCCGCCCGCTACGTGCTGGACAAGGGCGAGGACTGCGGCCAGAACGGCGAGGCCTACGAGCTGTCGCTGGCCGACCGCTGGATCATCTCGCAGCTGCAGCGCACCGAAGCCGAAGTGACCCGCCAGCTGGAGCAGTTCCGCTTCGACCTGGCCGCCCAGGCTCTGTACGAATTCATCTGGAACCAGTACTGCGACTGGTACCTGGAACTGTCCAAGCCGGTGCTGTGGGACGAGAACGCCCCGGTCGAGCGCGCCCGCGGTACCCGTCGCACCCTGGTGCGCGTGCTGGAAGTGGCGCTGCGCCTGGCCCATCCGTTCATGCCGTTCATCACCGAGGAAATCTGGCAGCGCCTGGCGCCGCTGGCTGGTATCGACGGCAAGACCATCATGCTGCAGCCATGGCCTGAAGCGAACGACAGCCGCATCGACGCCGCTGCCGAAAGCGACATCGAGTGGGTCAAGGAACTGATGCTGGGCGTGCGCAACATCCGCGCCGAGATGAACATCGGTCCGGGCAAGCCACTGCAGTTGTTCCTGAAGAACGCCACTGCCGAAGACCAGCGTCGTCTCAGCGAGAACGAAGCGCTGCTGAAGAAGCTGGCGAAGATCGAGTCGTTCACCGTGCTCGGCGAGCAGGACGAAGCCCCGCTCAGCGCCACCGCGCTGGTCGGCGACCTGCAGGTGCTGGTGCCGATGGCCGGCCTGATCGACAAGGATGCCGAACTGGCGCGCCTGAACAAGGAAATCCAGCGTCTGCAAGGCGAAGTCCAGCGCGTCGGCGGCAAGCTGTCCAACGCCGCCTTCGTCGACAAGGCCCCGCCGGCCGTGATCGACAAGGAGCGCGCCAAGCTGGCCGAGGCTGAACAGGCCCTGGCCAACTTCACCGAGCAGCACGCGCGGATCGCCGCCCTGTAAAGCGACGCGGCCCCTGTAGGAGCTGGCTTGCCTGCTCCTACAGATGAGCGCCAAATCAATCACCCATGCGGTGTTATAGAAGAGCGGGCTTGCCCGCTCTTGGCATTCATGACCATGACCAAACCCGACAAACCCACCCTGCACCCCCGCAACCGCCACCAGGGCCGCTACGACTTCCCGCAGTTGATCAAGAGCAGCCCGGAACTGGCGCGTTTCACCATCACCAACCCCTACGGCAAGCCGAGCATCGACTTCGCCGACCCGGAGGCGGTGCGGGTGTTCAACCGTGCGTTGCTCAAGGCCCAGTACGGTATCCAGTTCTGGGATATCCCCACCGACTACCTGTGCCCGCCGATTCCCGGGCGCGCCGACTACCTGCACGCCCTGGCCGACCTGCTGGCCGAAGAAAACGGTGGGGAAATCCCTCGTGGTGCGCAGGTCCAGGCGCTGGATATCGGTGTCGGTGCCAACTGCATCTACCCGCTGCTGGGCAATTCCGATTACCGCTGGCGCTTCGCCGGCTCGGACATCGACCCGGTGGCCCTGGCCTCGGCCAAGACCATCGTCCAGGCCAACCGCCTCGACAAGTTCATCAGCCTGCGCCAGCAGGGCAATCGCAAGCACATCCTCACGGGCCTGCTGGCCGCAGAGGAACGCTTCGACCTGACCCTGTGCAACCCCCCCTTCCACGCCTCGCGCGAGGAAGCTACCCGCGGCAGTCAGCGCAAGTGGCGCGCCCTGGGCAAGGCGGATCCGAAGCGCAAACTGCCAGTGCTGAACTTCGGCGGGCAGAACAACGAGCTGTGGTGCGAAGGCGGCGAGATCCGTTTCGTCACCCAACTGGTGCAGGAGAGCAAGGCGCTGGGCCAGCAAGTGCTGTGGTTCAGCAGCCTGGTGTCGAAAGCATCCAACCTGCCCGGCATCGAGGCGGCGCTGAAGAAGGCCGGCGCGGTCGAGCAGCGGGTACTGGAGATGGGCCAGGGACAGAAGCAGAGCCGACTGGTGGCCTGGACCTTCCAGGACGCACAGGCGCGCCAGCAATGGTGCCGACAGCGCTTCCAGAACAAGTGAAACGCAAACGGCAGGCATGAAAAAACCGCGTCAGGCTCGCACCCGGCGCGGTTTTTTTTCGAGCGGTCTACAACTTACTTGTTGACTGCGTCGGTCAGCACTTTGGCTGGAACGAACTTCACGACTTTCTTGGCGGCGATTTCGATGGCAGCGCCAGTCGAAGGGTTGCGGCCGGTACGGGCAGGACGCTCGGTGATTTTCAGCTTGCCAATGCCTGGCAGGGTGATTTCGGCGCCGTTTTCCAGTTGATCAGCAACGATCTGGCCCAGTTGCTCCAGAGCATTACGCGCGGTGGTTTTCGGCGCGTCGATAGCTTCAGCGATATCGGCGATCAGTTGGTCTTTGGTCAATGCCATGGTGATGTTCCTTCCCTAATCAAATTCAGTGGGTTTGCAGAGTGCCGCGTCAGCCATCGGTTCCGGCGCCGCGAATTGGCGGTGGCCGGGATACATCCATTTTGCCAATCGCGTATGTAGATACCTAAAAATGCGATTGGTTCGACGGGACGCCAGCGGTCTGCCAGCACTGCGCCGCACGGGGGGCGCAAGACCGGGCAAAACTACCACAGGAATAGATAAATATCCGCTTCGCCTGGCGCAAATCTTCAGGTTTTTCGGGGGTTTACACAAAATATCGCAAAAAACAGAACGAAAAACGAACCTTGCGCCCCCCAACACACCGCAGAACACCGTCCCGACGCCCGGCTGGGTTACACTTGGCAACTTTGCCACGCCCCGCGCCACCCTTTCATCGAGCCGAGAATTCCATGCCGATCCGTCATTGCATCGTCCACCTGATCGACAAGAAACCCGATGGCAGCCCCGCAGTACTGCACGCACGCGACTCGGAACTGGCCGAATCCACTGCCATCGAAAACCTCCTCGCCGACCTCAACGACAGCTACAACGCCAAGCAGGGCAAAGCCTGGGGCTTGTTCCATGCCGAGTCCGGCGCCCATCCGTTCAGCGGCTGGTTGAAGGAATACCTGGACAGCGACAAGACCTTCACCGACTTCAGCCGTGTCGCGGTCGAGCACCTGCAGAAGCTGATGGAAGAGTCCAACCTGTCGGTAGGCGGCCACGTTTTGTTCGCCCACTACCAGCAAGGCATGACCGACTACCTGGCCATCGCCCTGCTACACCACAGCGAAGGCGTAGCGGTGAACGCCGAACTGGACGTGACCCCGTCCCGCCACCTGGACCTGAGCCAGTTGCACCTGGCCGCGCGCATCAATATTTCCGAATGGCGCAACAACCCGAACTCGAAGCAATACATCTCCTTCATCAAGGGCAAGAACGGCAAGAAGGTCTCGGATTATTTCCGTGATTTCATCGGCTGCCAGGAAGGCGTCGATGGCCCGGGCGAGACCCGCACGCTGCTCAAGGCTTTCAGCGACTTCGTCGAAAGCGAGGACCTGCCGGAGGAAGCCGCCCGCGAGAAGACCCAGACCCTGGTCGACTACGCCACCAGCCAGACCCGTGCCGGCGAACCCGTGACGCTGGAAGAACTGTCCGGCCTGATCGACGAAGACCGGCCGAAAGCCTTCTACGACCATATCCGCAACAAGGACTACGGCCTGTCGCCGGAGATTCCGGCCGACAAGCGCACCCTCAACCAGTTCCGCCGTTTCACTGGCCGTGCGGAAGGCCTGTCGATCAGTTTCGAGGCGCACCTGCTGGGTTCGAAGATCGAATATGACGAAGAGGCGGGAACCCTGATCATCAAGGGCCTGCCGACCCAGCTCACCGACCAGTTGAAACGGCGCAAGGACTAAACCGCTGATCCGAACTGACATTTTTGTCAGTAGCGAGGGATATTTCTGACTGTTTAGCCTGAACGTGTCGCCCCGGTGCCTCCGCAAGCCGGGTGCTCCACAACAAGGTGCAGCCATGAAAAGGTCCATGACATTCCCGGGATACCTGCTGGTCGCCCTGTCACTCACGACAGGTATCGTCCAGGCCGGCCCGGGAGAAGACACGACCCGGTCACTGAATGATCGCTATCGCAATACCGCCCGCAATTGCGGGGCTGATTCGATGCCCGCGTTCCTTTGCAGAGGCGTGATCATCCGTGCCACGGCCGCGGCGAAGTTCTGGGTGCCGCAGGAAAAGAACATCACCAGTGGCGCCATCTCGGCATCCTTCCTGGGCAAGGACGCCAGGTTCCCTCAATTGGCCTGGCGTCGAGACAACGGCTTCACCTTGTACCCGGTGCTCGCCAACCCGAGCCCGAACAAGACCTACGAGGTGCTGTGCTCTTTCCCGAGCGATGCCGGTACCGACGGGCGAGCGGGCCAGGGTTGCACCGATCATTCGGGCTCGGCGACGGTCGAGGACTACTGCGATCTCATGGGCATCAAGACCGCCCAGGAGTGGGTCAAGCGCTTCGGCAGCACGGCCTCGAACCATGTCGACCTGTGCGCTTTCGACGTCCGCGACCGGCGCAATGCCTTCGCCGGCCCGGCCTTCATGGCCAGCATCGAAGCCCGCAACCTGGCCGGCACCTCGCTGTTCAAGCTGCAGAATGAACTGCGCATCGCTACCTGGAAAAACAATCCACCTATCGAGCCGCCTGTCGAAAGCACCTTCTACACCACGCCGCCAAGCTCCGAGACCTCGGGCCTGGAGAACGCCAGAGCCAACCAGATCGAGTGGTGGCTCGCGACCAGGCGCTACCTGCCACTGGTGAAACTGGACCTGCCGCAGACCATGACAGCCGATGCGCTGTTCAGCTACAAGCCAGACGACCAGGCCATCCAGCCCACCACCGGCCCCAACAGGTGCGGCAAGTACTTCGACAGTGCGCGCTTCGTCGACCTGCCCGGCTCGCCCGGCAAGAAAAGCCTGGTCGTGGTGCCCAGCGCCTGTGGCCGGGAAGCCAGGGACGACCAGACCAACAACTTCTTCAACGAACTGGTCGCCCTCTACTACCGCAATCCGGCCTGGCAAGGCACATCGGCCAGCAACCCACAGAACATCCTGAGCATGCGTCGGCAACTGACCTGCCATTTCGTCTATCGACGCTACGCCCCGGAATGGACGCTGGAGCCTCATCGGCCCCTGATCGGTATCCAGGAATCAGGTGCCAAACAGTGCGACAACTGAACCGGTCACCAAGGACTGACCCGGCTCACTGTCTCCGTCAGCAGGAGGTCATCATGAACACCACCAACCTCTCATGGATTGCCTTGAGCGTAGCCATCGCCGCAGTACCCCTGGAACACGCCAACGCCGACCCGGATTGTTCCGACCCTATCCTCGAAGCGAATTGGACTACAGAGAAAGTCGGCGGATACTTCGCAGGCTCCTACCCTAGCCTGCAGATCAAACTGGACTACGCTGGCTGCACGTACGGGCCAGAGGACACCGAGGAAATCTTTCAGCAACTCCTCAAGGAGCATGAGCAAGATCCTGAATGGACCAGCCCCAAGCTGACTGCCACCCAGATGCGCGACAGCGTCAGGTTCCAGCTGGAATGCCAACTGAGCCAGTCACCGATCCCCGCCCCGATCACCCTCGAACCGAGGCGCCAGGGCGTCTCGCTGGATGCCTTCAAGAAGATGAAAGACTGCAACACGCCGTGACGGCAACGTCCTGCTGCACTGTGAAGGAGGCCACCAGCGCCTCCTTCGCGCTTTTGCGCAGGGCCTTTATCAGTCGCTCATGGCGCAGCGCCTGGGACTTGTCCGGCCATTGCTCCACATACACCAGGGCCACTGCCGGACTGGTGCTGAAATAGCGGGCCCCCTGGCCTTTCTGGTGGGCGACGAAACGTCGCTCGGGGTTGTCGCTGATTCCGCAATACAACGAACCATTGGCGGCGCGCACCAGGTAGACGTACCAAGGTTTGTCGACAACGTTAGTGGCAGGTTCAGTCACGATGAAATGAATAGTCTGACGGCGGGAGCCGACAGCTTACCGCCTCAGCGCCCGCCCTGGAACGCGCGCAGGCCCTTGAGCGCCTGCTGACCCACCTTGTCGCGCAAGAACGGCGTCCAGCCCAGCAGCAGGCCAGGCGTACCCAGGGCCTGGCGGGACCAGCGCCAGAAGTCGAACACATCGTGATGCTCGACGATCAGACCATCGCGGATCACGAAGGCGGCTCTAATATCGTTGACCACAACGCGACCGGTCTGGCTGAACAGGTAGGTCGCCACCCAGTGCGCCGAACCGCCGCGGTCATCGGCGCGAACGCTGTCGAAGATCAGCGAAAAGTCCTTGGCGCGACTGGTGAGCATGCGCCACATATCGCCCGCGTCCTTGCCACGCAGGGTGCCGAACGCGGGATCGCTGAAGACGATGTCGGGGCTGTAGCACGCCACCATGGCCTCGGCGTCAAGGCGCTGGAAGGCCTGGTAGAAACGGGTGATCAGGGCACTGTTGGCATCGCTCATGAGGGGTTCCATCACCGGAAGGCTGAGCGCTGCACGATAGTCCGGCTGAGGGCACAAGGCCAGCGCCATCAACCGGACGAATGGTACGCCCTCAGATGCGCTCGCTGGTCACCTGCACATGCAGCGAGCGTCCGGCCTTGAGGCCGAAGCCGATGGCACCGGCGCCGAGCACCGCGAAGATCCAGCCCACAGCGTCCCACCCCCCGGTCAGGTCGTGCACCAGGCCCACCGCGAAGGGCCCTGCCGAGGCCAGGGTGTAGCCGACACCCTGGGCCATGCTCGACAGGTTGGCGGCGACATGGGAGTCCCGGGAGCGCAGCACGATCAGGGTCAACGCCAGGGCGAAAGTACCGCCCTGGCCGATGCCGAGCACCACCGCCCAGCCCCACAGGCCACCGAGCGGCGCATACAGGCAGCCGAACAAGCCGGCCAGGGTCAGCACCATCACCACCACAATGGCCAGGCGCTGGTCCTTGCCGCGGGTCGCCAGCATCGGCGCGGTCAGGGCGCTGACCAACTGCACGATCACCGAGCCGGACAGCACAAGCCCGGCCTCAGTCGGACTCAGGCCGCGACCGATGAGGATCGACGGCAACCAGCCGAACACGATGTAGGCCAGCGACGATTGCAGGCCCATGTACAAGGTCACCTGCCAGGCCAGTGGATCGCGCCACAGGCCGCGCACGCGGAACGCCGCGTGATGGGCCCCGTGACCTTGCCGGGCCTGCGGCAGCCAGAACAGCGCCGCCACCAGCGCCGGCACCAGCCAGAAGCCCAGCCCCAGCGCCCAGTTGTCACCGAAGGCGTGACTCAAGGGCACGGTCGCCCCCGCCGCCAAGGCCGCTCCAAGGCACAGAGCCATGGTGTAGATGCCCATCAGCAACCCGGCATGGGCCGGGAAGTCGCGCTTGACGATACCCGGAAGCAATACGCCGATCACGCCGATGCTGGCGCCAGCGATGAGGCTGCCGACGAACAAGCCGACGCTGCCGAAGGCGCTGCGCAGGGCAATGCCGCCAGCGAGACAGAGCAGGATGCCGAGGATCACCCGCTCGCTGCCGAAACGCCGGGCCAGTGCGGGGGCCAGCGGGGCGAACAGGCCCAGACAGAGCACTGGCAGGGTCGTCAGCAGACCGGCCTGGGAGCCACTCAGGCCGAGGCTGCGGGATACATCGCCCAGCAGCGGCGCCATGCTCGACAGCGCTGGCCGCAGGTTCAGCGCCACCAGCACCAGGCCGAGCAACAGCAGCCAGGCCTGTGGCAAACGGGAAGGAGGTTGAAGCGCGGCATCGTCGGCTTCGGCATCGATCAGCAATTCTTCAAGTACGGGCCCGTGGGGCGCTGGCTTGGTATGGAGGTCTTGGCCCATGGCAGTCTCGAAAATTCAGGGTTCATTGATCAACGTCCGGCTCAGGGCCTTGGCCCGTTCCGGATCTTGTTGTTCGACGGCCTCGAGGATCGCGACATGCAGATCGAAAACCGCCTGGTCGCGCGGCAACCGGCTCATGCTCTGTTCCAGCTTCATCGCCACCACGCTGGAGAAATAGCGGTACAGCTCGCTCAGGGCGGGATTGTGGGCGGCGTCCACCAGGCGCTGGTGGAAGGCCAGATCGCAGCGGATGTAGTCGCCCAGGTCACCGTGGAAGTGCGAACCACTGTGGTGCAAGGCTTCACGAAGGCCGAGCAGGTCCTGCTCGGTGCGGCGCAAAGCAGCCAGGCCGATGGCTTCGGCTTCAAGCAAGTACCGGGTTTCCCGAGCGTGTTCGAGGCTGCAGCCGGAGAGCGCCTGCATCGCCGAGAGCGGATCGGAAGCGGTGCGCAGGTAGCTGCCATCGCCCTGGCGCACTTCCACCAGGCCGCTGAAGACCAGCACACGCATCGCTTCGCGCACGGTGTTGCGGCTGATGCCCAGTTCGGCAGCCAGCTCCGGCTCGGTGGGCAGGCGCTGGCCGACAGTCCAGGCCCCGTTGGTGATGCGTTGGCGGAGTTGATCGACGGCTTGTTCGACCAGGGAGCGTTTGATGAGTTGGGGCATGCGCGGCTTACATCCAATCATCGGATGAATTTAGAAAGGAGAAGGGTAACTGGTTGTTTCAACAGAATGCAAACCTGAGGGAGACTGGGTGTTCTTGAAGGGCCTCATCGCTGGCAAGCCAGCCACAGGTTTCGCGGTGCTTGCGATTCCTGTGGCAGCCTGTAACAGGTCCCTGTGGGAACTGGCGTGCCAGCGATTGGCCTCTGGATCAGTTCAAGGCGTCGAGCAACGCCTGGTTCTGCTCTTCTGTACCGATGGAGATGCGCAGGAACTGATCGATCCGCGGCAGCTTGAAGTGACGCACGATCACGCCCTGTTCACGCAGAGAGGCAGCGATCCCGGCAGCATCCTTGCCCGGATGCCGGGCGAAGATGAAGTTGGCCGTCGACGGCAGAACCTCGAAACCACGGGTATTCAGCTCGGTCACCAACTTCTCGCGGCTGGCGATGACCTTGTTGCAGGTCTCCTCGAAGTACGCCTGGTCTTCGAATGCGGCGGTCGCACCGACAATGGCGATACGGTCGAGCGGGTACGAGTTGAAGCTGTTCTTCACACGCTCCAGCGCCTCGATCAGGTCCGGATGGCCCACGGCAAGACCAACCCGCAGGCCTGCCAGGGAGCGCGACTTGGAGAGAGTCTGGGTCACCAGCAGGTTCGGGTAGCGGTCCACCAGGCTGATGGCGGTCTCGCCACCGAAGTCGATGTAGGCCTCATCCACCACCACCACGGACTCGGTGTTGGCCGTGAGCAGTTGCTCGATGGCCTCCAGGGCAAGCAGGCAGCCGGTCGGCGCGTTCGGGTTGGGGAAGATGATCCCGGCGTTGGCGCGGCGGTAGTCATCGACGCGGATCTGGAACTGATCGTCCAGCGCCACCGGCTCGAACGGAATGCCATACAGGCCGCAGTACACCGGATAGAAGCTGTAACTGATATCCGGAAACAGCAGCGGCGCATCGTGCTGGAACAGGCCGTGGAAGATGTGTGCCAGCACCTCGTCCGAGCCGTTGCCGAGGAAGACCTGGTTCGGCTGGACGCTGTAGTAGCGGGCCACGGCCTGCTTGAGCAGGTCACTGTTGGGGTCCGGATACAGGCGCAGGTTATCGTTGAGTTCGCCGCGCATGGCCTCCAGCGCCTTCGGCGACGGACCGTACGGGTTCTCGTTGGTGTTGAGCTTGACCAGTTTGGTCAGCTTCGGCTGCTCGCCCGGCACGTAAGGCACCAGGTCCTTGACGAAGGGACTCCAGAATTTACTCATGTTCAGTTGCCCTCTTGGTCGGCAAGGATGCGGTATTCGGCACTGCGCGCGTGCGCGCTGAGAGATTCGCCACGAGCCAGGACCGACGCGGTTTTGCCCAGCTCTGAAGCGCCCTGTTCGGAGCAGAAGATGATCGACGAACGCTTCTGGAAGTCATACACCCCCAGTGGCGAGGAGAACCGCGCGGTGCCGGAGGTCGGCAGAACGTGGTTCGGACCTGCACAGTAGTCGCCCAGCGCCTCGCTGGTGTGGCGACCCATGAAGATCGCACCGGCGTGACGGATCTTTGGCAGCCAGGCCTGTGGATCGGCCACCGAAAGCTCCAGGTGTTCAGGCGCGATGCGGTTGGCGACTTCCATGGCCTGGTCCATGTCACGTACGTGGATGAGCGCGCCACGTCCGTCGATGGAGGTGCGGATGATCTCGGCGCGGTCCATGCTCGGCAGCAGCTTGTCGATGCTGGCGGCGACGCGTTCGAGGAAGTCGGCATCCGGGCTGACCAGGATCGACTGGGCGTCCTCGTCGTGTTCGGCCTGGGAGAACAGGTCCATGGCGATCCAGTCCGGATCGGTCTGGCCGTCACAGACCACGAGGATTTCCGACGGGCCGGCGATCATGTCGATACCGACCTGGCCGAACACATGGCGCTTGGCAGTCGCCACGTAGATGTTGCCCGGGCCGACCACCTTGTCCACCTGCGGCACGCTCTCGGTACCGTAGGCCAGGGCCGCGACCGCCTGGGCGCCGCCGATGGTGAAGACGCGGTCGACACCGGCGATGCAAGCCGCCGCCAGCACCAGCTCGTTGACCTCGCCACGCGGGGTCGGCACAACCATCACCACTTCACCGACGCCGGCGACCTTGGCCGGAATCGCGTTCATCAGCACGGAAGAGGGGTACGACGCCTTGCCGCCTGGCACGTACAGGCCGGCGCGGTCCAGCGGGGTGACCTTCTGGCCAAGCACGGTGCCGTCAGCCTCGGTGTAGCTCCAGGAGTCCTGCTTTTGCCGCTCGTGGTACAGGCGCACGCGCTCGGCAGCCTTTTCCAGGGCTTGGCGCTGCTGCGCAGTGATGCGGGTCAGAGCCAGTTCCAGGCGCTCGCGACCGAGGATCAGGTCATCGATGGACTTGGCGTCGACGCCGTCGAAACGCTGGGTGAACTCCACCAGCGCCGCGTCGCCGCGCTCGCGCACGGCCTTGATAATGTCGAGGACCCGCTGGTTGACCGCGTCGTCGGACACGCTTTCCCAGCTCAGCAGATGATCCAGATGTCGGGCGAAATCCGGGTCAGCGGCATTGAGTCGGCGAATTGCAGTGGACGTGGTCATAGCTAAAGCCTCGGTAATTGGCGAATGGTTCAGGCGCCCTGAAGCTACCAGTCCATCCGCGCGGGCACCCGAGGTATTTGGCTATGACGCGGATAGACGGGCGCGACACGAAGTCGCGCACAAGGTCAGCCGCGGTGTCGCGACTCCACGGCCTGACGCAGGGTGTCGATCAGGCTCTGGATCCGGGCGTGTTGCATCTTCATCGATGCCTTGTTGACCACCAGACGGGAGCTGACGGTCGCGATGAGTTCCTGGGGTTCCAGGCCATTGGCGCGCAGGGTGTTGCCGGTGTCGACCACGTCGATGATCTTGTCGGCGAGGTTGACCAGCGGTGCGAGCTCCATGGAGCCATAAAGCTTGATGATATCGACCTGGCGGCCCTGCTCGGCGTAGTAGCGCTTGGCTACGTTGACGAATTTGGTGGCGACCCGCAGGCGCCCCTTGGGCTCCGGCGCGCCAATGGCACCGGCGGTCATCAGCTTGCAGCGGGCGATGTTCAGGTCCAGCGGCTCGTACATGCCCTGGCCACCGTATTCCATCAGCACGTCCTTGCCGGCCACACCCAGATCGGCGGCGCCATGCTCGACGTAGGTCGGCACGTCGGTGGCCCGCACGATCAGCAGGCGAACGTCGTCCTGGGTCGTGGGGATGATCAGTTTGCGGCTCTTGTCCGGATTCTCGGTCGGAACGATGCCCGCTTCCGCCAGAAGCGGCAGGGTATCGTCGAGAATGCGGCCCTTGGACAGCGCGATGGTCAACATGGGAAACGTCGGTCCTTATGCGGCTTGAAGCCGCCGGGGGCAACCAGGGCCCGCGGCGGCGTTGTTCAATTCGTGGCGCGTCCCTGCGCCATCAGCAGACTAGCCCGGTACGCGACGGATCTTCGCGCCCAGCATCTGCAGTTTTTCCTCGATGCACTCGTAGCCACGGTCGATGTGGTAGATGCGGTCGATCAGGGTATCGCCTTCGGCCACCAGGGCCGACAGTACCAGGCTCGCGGAAGCCCGCAGGTCGGTCGCCATGACAGGCGCGCCCTTGAGTGCCTTGGTGCCGGTGACGATGGCGGTGTTGCCTTCGACCTGAATCTGCGCGCCCATGCGGTGCATTTCGTAGACGTGCATGAAGCGGTTTTCGAAGATCGTCTCGATCACCGCGCCGGTGCCTTCGGCAATGGCGTTGAGGGAGATGAACTGTGCCTGCATGTCGGTCGGGAACGCCGGGTACGGGGCAGTACGCAGGTTGACGGCTTTCGGCCGCTTGCCATGCATGTCCAGCTCGATCCAGTCTTCGCCGGTGATGATCTCGGCGCCGGCTTCCTTGAGTTTCTCGAGGACGGCTTCGAGGATGGTCGGATCGGTGTCCTTGACCTTGACGCGACCGCCGGTGACGGCAGCGGCGACCAGGTAGGTACCGGTCTCGATACGGTCCGGCATCACGCGGTAGGTGGCCGAGCCCAGGCGCTCGACGCCATCGATGGTGATGGTGTCGGTCCCGGCGCCCTGGATCTTCGCGCCCATGGCAATCAGGAAGTTGGCCAGGTCGACCACTTCCGGCTCGCGCGCGGCGTTCTGCAGGACGCTGCGGCCCTTGGCCAGTGCGGCGGCCATCATGATGTTCTCGGTACCGGTCACGCTGACGGTGTCGAAGAAGAAGTGCGCGCCGCGCAGGCCGCCTTCAGGGGCCTTGGCCTTGATGTAGCCGCCTTCCACTTCGATCTTGGCGCCCATGGCTTCCAGACCGCGGATGTGCAGGTCGACCGGACGCGAGCCAATGGCGCAACCACCGGGCAGGGCCACTTCGGCCTCGCCGAAACGGGCGACCATCGGGCCCAGGACCAGGATCGAGGCGCGCATGGTCTTGACCAGCTCATACGGCGCGACCAGGGTCTTGATGGTACGTGGGTCGATTTCCACCGAGAGCTTCTCGTCGATCACAGGTTCGATGCCCATGCGACCGAACAGCTCGATCATGGTGGTGATGTCGTGCAGGTGCGGCAGGTTGCCCACGGTGACCGGGCCGTCGCACAGCAGGGTAGCCGAGAGAATCGGCAGGGCCGCGTTCTTCGCGCCGGAAATACGGATTTCGCCGTCGAGGCGAACGCCGCCAGTAATAATCAGTTTGTCCATTTGGAATCTCGCGCCAGTTGGCTCAGGTGCGCTCAGCCCAGGCTGCGCTGCTGAAAAATTTCATGGTAACCGCGTGAATGCGGCCGTCGGTGATCCACGGATTAAGGTGAGCGTAGATCTGCTGCTGACGCTTGACCGGGCTCAGGGCCGCGATTTCGTCGCTGATCACGTTCAACTGGAAGTTGCAGCCTTCGCCCTCAACTTCGACCCGGGTTCCCGGCAACTTTTCTTCAAGGAAGTTCTTAACTTCTACGGCCTGCATGCTCAACCTCAATCGGCGCCCTGTGCGCGCGGGTCGGCCATCATACAAAAAAGCCCCTCGCCTGCGAACCCCGTAAACGAGGACTCTGACAGAGGGGCTTCGGTTATTTCACACAATCATTAAAACGCGAGGATGTCGTCCAGCCCGTAGACCTCGGCGATCTCTCGCATGCCGTGAGGCATACCGCGCACCTCGCAGCCCTTGCCCGCTGCCTTGGCAT
Source organism: Pseudomonas sp. Con_6 (assembly GCF_059379395.1). Lineage (NCBI taxonomy): Bacteria > Pseudomonadati > Pseudomonadota > Gammaproteobacteria > Pseudomonadales > Pseudomonadaceae > Pseudomonas > Pseudomonas sp. Con_6. The sequence continues at coordinate 5,865,339 of NZ_CM182011.1, forward strand.
CGCGCATGAACGCCAGCAGCAGGGACAACCCGACGCTGCTGGACTGCTCCACCGCAGCGCAATCGAGTACCAGCGCGCTGGCCGGACTCGAGGCGATCAGCGCCGCGCCCTGCTTGCGCAGGTCGGGGCCCGAACGGTAATCAAGGGTGCCAGCCAGGCTGAGAACGCCCGGCTCGGCCAGTTGCACGCTGCCTACGCTCATTGCGCCTGCTTCTCCGCCGCGTCCTCGGTGACCGCCTTGGCCTTGGCGACTTCGCCGGCCCAGTTGTCGATGGTCTTGTCGAGGTCATTGCCGTTGCGCTGCATTGCATCGGCGAACTGGTCGCGGAACAGCTTGCCGATGTTGATGCCATTGACGATGACGTTGCGCACTTTCCACTCACCCTGCAGCTTCTGCAAGGTGTAGGACACCGGGTAGACCGCACCGTTGGTGCCGGTGACTTTCATGCCGACGGTGGCGCGATCGCCGTCCTCGGCCTTGGCCGGATCGACGGTGATGCCCTGGTTGTTGTACTCCAGCAAGGCGTTGCCATAGAACTGCATCAGGCTGCGCTTGAAGTTTTCCTGGAAGCGCTTCATCTGGTCAGGCGAGGCCTGGCGCGAGTACTTCACCGTCATGATGCTTTTCGAGATGCCGTCGGCATCCACCACCGGACCGAGAATAGTGTTCAGCGCATCGTAGAACTGGCTCGGGTTGGCCTTGTATTGCTCCTTGTTGGCCTTGAGATCGGCCAGCAGTTGCGTGGTGGTGCCCGAAATCACGTCATGGGCCGATTGGCCCGGTGCCGCCAGAGCCAGCATCGGCAGGGCCGCCAGCAGTACCAGCAGGCCGCGTCGCAGGATCGAAATCATGGAAACTCCTTATTTAGCTTCTTTGCCTACGGTATTGAGCAGGAACTTGCCAATCAGATCTTCCAGTACCAGCGCCGACTGGGTGTCGTGGATGGTCCCGCCATCCTTGAGCACGGTGTCTTCACCGCCAACGCTGATGCCGATGTACTTCTCGCCGAGCAACCCGGCGGTCAGGATCGATGCGGTGGAGTCGGAGGGCAGGTTGTCCACGCTCTTGTCCAGTAGCAACGTCACCCGACCGGTGTAGGTCTCGCGATCCAGATCGATGGCAGTGACCTTGCCGATGGTCACACCAGCCATGGTCACTTTTGCTCTGACAGTCAAACCGGCGATATTGTCGAAATTCGCATAAAGTTTATAGGTATCGCTGCTAGGGCTGGCGGACAGGCCGCTGACGCGCAGGGCCAGCAGGATCAGCGCCAGGATCCCGGCCAGGAGGAACAGGCCGACACCGATTTCCAGGGTGCGGTTTTGCATCAGAAATCTCCAAACATCAGGGCGGTCAAAATGAAGTCCAGGCCGAGCACTGCCAACGAGGCATAGACCACGGTCCTGGTGGTGGCACGACTGATCCCCTCTGAAGTGGGCTCGCAGTCATAGCCTTGGAATACGGCGATCCAGGTCACGACGAAGGCGAAGACGATGCTCTTGATGACACCATTGAGCACGTCGTCGGTGAAGGACACGCTGTTCTGCATGTTGGCCCAGAACGAGCCTTCGTAGACGCCCAGCCAGTCGACCGCGACCCACGAGCCGCCCCAGATGCCGACGACACTGAAGATCATCGCCAGCAGCGGCAGGGAGATGAAACCGGCCCACAACCGTGGCGCAACGATGTACTTGAGCGGATCGACCCCGATCATTTCCAGGCTGGACAGTTGCTCGGTGGATTTCATGTTGCCGATCTCGGCTGTCAGCGCCGAACCGGCCCGCCCGGCGAACAGCAGCGCGGTCACCACCGGCCCCAGCTCGCGCAGCAGGGTCAGGGCGACCATCTGCCCCACCGCCTGCTCGGAACCGTACTTGGTCAGGATGCTGAACCCCTGCAGGGCCAGGACCATGCCGATGAAGATGCCGGAAACGACGATGATCGCCAGCGACAGCACACCCACCGAGTAGAGCTGGCGCACCAGCAACTGAAAGCCGCCGCCAATGCCGCCGCGCCCGACGAGGGCATGCAGCAGGAACAGGCAGGAACGCCCCATGACCGCGACCACGTCGATGGCCGAGCGGCCAAAACGGCGGATACGTTCGAGTAAGGATTTTCTGCGCATCTAACGCTTCCCCAGCAGATCGGCGCGATAGTCAGGCGCAGGAAAATGGAAAGGCACCGGTCCGTCCGGGTCGCCCTTCATGAATTGGCGGATGCGCGGGTTGTCAGAGTCCATCAGCTCTGCCGGAGTGCCCTGGCCGAGCACCTGGCCGTCGCCGACGACATAAATGTAGTCGGCGATGCTGGCGGTTTCCGCCAGGTCATGGGAGACCACGATGCTGGTGATACCGAGGGCATCGTTGAGCAGGCGGATCAGACGCACCAGCACGCCCATGGCGATCGGGTCCTGACCGACGAACGGCTCGTCGTACATGAGGATCTGCGGGTCCAGAGCGATCGCCCGAGCCAGGGCCACGCGGCGCTTCATACCACCGGAGAGTTCGTCAGGCATCAACTCGATGGCGCCCCTCAGGCCCACTGCCTGGAGCTTCATCAGAACGATGTCGCGGATCATTTCCTCGGAAAGCTTCGTATGGACGCGCAACGGGAAGGCGACGTTCTCGAACACGTCGAGGTCGGTGAACAGCGCGCCACTCTGGAATAGCACACCCATTTGCTTGCGTGCGTCGAACAGGTCGCTGCGCGACAGGACCGGCAGGTTTTGCCCGGCGACCCAGACTTCGCCACTGGCAGGTCGCAATTGTGCGCCCATCAGGCGCAGCAGCGTGGTTTTGCCACAGCCGGAAGGCCCCATGATGCCAGTGACTTTGCCCTTGGGAATGCGTATGTCGACATTATTGAAGATGCTGCGCGAACCGCGTTTGAAGGTGAGCCCCTTCAACTCGACCGCGTAGGCGTTATCAACGCTCATCTAGACTCCTTGCGATGCAGCCTTGTCGCTCTGACGCACGCCCCCTTCGTGGAGACACGCAGCTATCGAGCGGGCCGAACTGGTGGCGAACTATAGCACCGCTGACAAGCCCTTCCCAAGGCCATAACGCGGCCTGTTCAGGCCCGGTACAGGCATTTTCATGCCATCGTGCAACGGAACCGCGCCGCGGCAAAACGCTCCAACAGGCTGCCTGCGGCCAATCCGCAGGTGAGGCTTTCGCGCATTACCGCTATAATCGCGACCTTTTCATCAGGCAAACCGATTTCCGACATGAGCCAATCCACCGACCTGATCCAATCCGCACAACGCACCATCCGCCTCGAAATCGAAGCGGTAGAAGGCCTGCTGGCCCATATCGACGCCGATTTCGTCAAGGCGTGCGAACTGATCCTGGGCAGCAAGGGCCGCGTTGTCGTGGTAGGCATGGGCAAATCCGGGCACATCGGCAACAAGATCGCCGCGACCCTGGCCAGCACCGGGACGCCGGCGTTCTTCGTCCATCCCGCCGAGGCAAGCCACGGCGACATGGGCATGATCACCCGGGACGACATCATCCTGGCGCTCTCCAACTCCGGCTCCACCGCCGAGATCGTCACCCTGCTGCCGCTGATCAAGCGCCTGGGCATCAAGCTCGTCAGCCTCACCGGCAACCCCGAGTCGCCGCTGGCCAAGGCCGCCGAGGTCAATCTCGACGCCCGCGTGGCCCAGGAAGCCTGCCCGCTGAACCTGGCCCCGACCTCCTCGACCACCGCCGCACTGGTATTGGGTGACGCCCTGGCCATCGCCCTGCTCGAAGCCCGTGGCTTCACCGCCGAGGACTTCGCCTTCTCGCACCCGGGCGGCGCCCTGGGCCGCCGCCTGCTGCTGAAGGTCGAGAACGTCATGCACGCCGGCGACGAGTTGCCGCAGGTGCAACGCGGTACCCTGCTCAAGGACGCCCTGCTGGAAATGTCGCGCAAGGGCCTGGGCATGACCGTAGTGGCCGAGGCCGACGGCAGCCTTGCCGGGATCTTCACCGACGGCGACCTGCGCCGCAGCCTCGACCGCAACATCGATGTGCACAAGACCCTGATCGAAGAGGTCATGACCGTCCACGGCAAGACCGCCCGCGCCGAGATGCTCGCCGCCGAGGCCCTGAAGATCATGGAAGACCACAAGATCAGCGCGCTGGTAGTCGTCGACAAGGCTGACCGTCCGGTCGGCGCCTTGAACATGCACGACCTGCTGCGCGCCGGAGTGATGTGATGAATACCCTGTTGCAACGCGGCAAAGCCATCAAGCTGGCGGTCTTCGACGTCGACGGCGTTCTCACCGACGGCCGCCTGTATTTCCTCGAAGACGGCAGCGAATTCAAGACCTTCAACACCCTCGACGGCCAGGGCATCAAGATGCTGATGAACTCCGGCGTGACCACCGCGATCATCAGCGGACGCAAGACTCCCGTGGTAGAGCGTCGGGCGAAGAACCTCGGCATCCCGTACCTGTACCAGGGCCGCGAAGACAAACTGGTGGTGCTGGACGAGCTTCTCGCCCAGCTCGGCCTAAGCTATGAGGAAGTCGCCTACCTGGGCGACGACCTGCCCGACCTGCCGGTGATCCGCCGGGTCGGCCTGGGTATGGCAGTGGCCAATGCCGCGGCGTTCGTCCGCGAGCACGCCCACGGCGTGACCCAGGCTCGCGGCGGCGAAGGCGCGGCACGTGAATTCTGCGAACTGATCCTGCAAGCCCAGGGCAACCTGGAAGCAGCAAACGCCCACTACCTGTAGAGCACGTCATGTTCAGCAAGAAGATTCGCAATATTGCGCTGTTCAGCGTGATCGCCGCACTTTTCGCGGCGATCGGCTACTGGAACATCGTCCCCGAGCGCTTCCTCGACCAGCCGGTCGCGCAGGTCGACGAAAGTGCCATCGACTACTACGCCATCAACGCCCACAGTGTGCAGTTCCTGCCCGACGGCAAGCTGCAGTACGAAATGACCGCAGACAAGGTCGAGCACCTCAAGGCCAGCGAAGTCACCCTGCTGACCAAGCCGGACCTGCAGATGTACCGCGGCACCACCTTCCCCTGGCACGTACAGAGCGAACGTGGCGAGGTCAACCCGGACGGCACCGAGGTAGAGCTGATCGACTCCGTGCGCGTGGCCCGCACCGACGAGCAGAATCGCACCACTATCATCACCTCCAGTCGCATGACGGTATTCCCGCAGAAGCAATATGCGCAAACCGAGCAAGACGTTAGAATCGACGGCGCCGGTGGCGTGACTACGGGCAAGGGAATGAAAGCGTATTTGAAAGACGGCAGGATGGACCTGCTGTCCAACGTAAGAGGACAGTATGAGGCTCGTTAAAACCCTCCCTTATTTGCTCAGCCTGAGCGCGGCACTGGGAAGCGCGAGCGCTTGGTCCCTGCCCAACGATCGCGAGCAGCCCGTTCGCATCCAGGCCGACAGCGCCCAGATGGACGACAAGAACAAGGTCGCCACCTATACGGGCGACGTGATCATCACCCAAGGCTCGATGATGATCAAAGGCAACGTCGTGACCGTGACCCTGAACCAGGCCGGTGACATCGACACCGCCACCTCGGTTGGCAACCTGGCCTATTTCGAGCAGCAGCAGAATCCCGGCAAGCCAGACAAGATGCAGGGCTATGCCAAGCAGATCCAGTACCAGGCCGGCAAGGACCTGATCATCCTCACTGACCAGGCCCGGGTGATCAACGCAGGCAATACCACCGAAGGCGAGAAGATCGTCTACAACTCGAAGACCCAGGTCGCTACCGCCGGTCGTGGCGGCAAAGACATCAAGACGCCACGTCAACGTATCGACATGGTGATCCAGCCGAAGAAGAAGGCCGAGTAATGGCAACTCTCAAAGCCCAGCACCTGGCCAAGAGCTACAAGAGCCGGCAAGTCGTGCGCGACGTCAGCCTGTCCATCGACAGCGGCCAGATCGTCGGCCTGCTCGGCCCCAACGGCGCTGGCAAGACCACGTGTTTCTATATGATCGTCGGCCTGGTCCAGGCCGATCAGGGCCGCGTGCTGATCGACGATCTGGATGTCAGCCACCAGCCGATGCACGGTCGCGCACGCGCCGGTATCGGCTACCTGCCACAGGAGGCCTCGATCTTCCGTAAGCTGTCTGTGGCGGACAACATCATGGCGATCCTGGAAACCCGCAAAGACCTGGACCGCGACGGTCGACGCAAGGAGCTGGAAAGCCTGCTGCAGGAGTTCCACATCAGCCATATCCGCGACAACCTTGGCATGAGCCTGTCCGGCGGCGAACGTCGTCGCGTGGAAATCGCCCGCGCCCTGGCCACCGCGCCAAAGTTCATCCTGCTCGACGAACCCTTTGCCGGTGTCGACCCGATCTCGGTCGGCGACATCAAGCAGATCATCCATCATCTGAAGGCCAAGGGCATCGGCGTGCTGATCACCGACCACAACGTCCGTGAAACCCTGGATATCTGCGAAACCGCTTACATCGTCAACGATGGCCAACTGATCGCCGAAGGCGATTCGGAAACCATCCTGGCCAACCAGTTGGTGAAAGAGGTCTACCTCGGCCACGAGTTCCGCCTGTAGGCCAAGTACCGGAGTGACTGAGCGCTGGCATTCAGCCATTATTGCGGCTTAATTGTTACAGCGCTCTAGGCAAACGCATCAATTTCAGGCATATATCTTGCTTAAAATTGGCGCCCCGCGCCGTGTAGTAGATGGCGCATGCGCGCCGGCGAATAAGGTGTTAAGCCCCAGCCATGAAACCATCGCTCGTCCTAAGAATGGGCCAGCAACTGACGATGACCCCGCAGTTGCAACAGGCCATCCGACTGCTCCAGCTTTCCACGCTGGACCTGCAGCAGGAAATCCAGGAAGCCCTGGAGTCGAACCCGATGCTCGAACGCCAGGAAGAAGGCGACGACTTCGATAACAGCGACCCCATGGCCGACAACGCCGAGAGCAAACCGGTCGCGGAAGCGCAGGAAAGCAGCTTCGAGCAATCCGCGCCCAGCGCGGAAAACCTCGAGGAAGGCGAATGGAGCGAGCGCATTCCCAATGAGCTGCCGGTTGACACCGCTTGGGAAGACATCTACCAGACCAGCGCCAGCAGCCTGCCCAGCAACGACGATGACGAGTGGGACTTCACCACCCGCACCTCCGCAGGCGAAAGCCTGCAGAGCCACCTGCTCTGGCAGTTGAACCTGGCACCAATGTCGGACACCGACCGGCTGATCGCCGTCACCCTGATCGACTGCATCAACAACCAGGGCTACCTCGACGAGACCCTGGAAGAAATCTGCGACTCCTTCGACCCCGAGCTCGACATCGAGCTGGACGAGGTCGAAGCCGTCCTGCACCGCATCCAGCAGTTCGAGCCCGCGGGCATCGGCGCACGCAACCTCGGCGAGTGCCTGTTGCTGCAACTGCGCCAACTGCCACCCAACACGCCATGGATGAGCGAGGCGCAGCGCCTGGTCAGTGACTACATCGACCTGCTCGGCAGCCGCGACTACAGCCAGTTGATGCGCCGCATGAAACTCAAGGAAGACGAGCTGCGCCAGGTCATCGAGCTGGTGCAGAGCCTGAACCCGCGCCCCGGCTCGCAGATCGAGTCGAGCGAGCCGGAATACGTGGTCCCCGACGTGATCGTGCGCAAGGACAACGAGCGCTGGCTGGTGGAGCTGAACCAGGAAGCGGTGCCGCGCCTGCGGGTCAACCCGCAGTACGCCGGCTTCGTCCGCCGCGCCGATACCAGCGCCGACAACACCTTCATGCGCAACCAGTTGCAGGAAGCGCGCTGGTTCATCAAGAGCCTGCAAAGCCGCAACGAGACGCTGATGAAGGTGGCGACCCAGATCGTCGAGCACCAGCGCGGTTTCCTCGACCACGGCGACGAGGCCATGAAGCCGCTGGTCCTGCACGACATCGCCGAGGCGGTGGGCATGCACGAATCGACCATATCCCGGGTGACCACACAGAAATACATGCACACCCCCCGCGGGATCTATGAGCTGAAATACTTTTTCTCCAGTCACGTGAGCACCTCCGAAGGCGGGGAATGCTCGTCCACTGCCATCCGCGCGATCATCAAGAAACTGGTTGCCGCGGAAAATCAGAAAAAGCCATTGAGTGACAGCAAGATCGCTGGTTTACTGGAGGCACAAGGCATCCAGGTAGCACGTCGCACCGTCGCCAAGTACCGCGAGTCCCTCGGTATCGCACCATCGAGTGAACGCAAGCGATTGATGTGACCTTCCCTGAGATGTGCCATCGCAATTCAGTGGCAGGCGCAACACCTGCCTCTTTATGCACGGCAACAAAGGAGAAGCAGTATGCAAGTCAACATCAGTGGACAACATGTAGAAGTCACCGAGGCCCTGCGTACCTACATCGGGGAAAAACTCGCCCGGCTCGAGCGCCACTATGACCGCATCACCAATGTGCAGGTGATCCTCAAGGTCGAGAAGCTGGAACAGAAGATCGAGGCGACCTTGCAGATTCCTGGCGGTGAAGTGGTAGCGAATGCAGAGCACGAAGACATGTATGCCGCCATCGACCTCCTGACCGACAAGCTCGACCGCCAACTGAAAAAACACAAGGAAAAACAGCAAAGTCTGCTGCAAGGTGCAGCCGCCCGCTGATCCCCCTCATCCATGATCCGACTTGAATCCATTCTGACCCCCGGCCGTTCCCTCGTGAACGTGCCGGGCGGCAGTAAAAAGCGCGTACTCGAACAGATCGCCAACCTGATCGGGAAGGAAGTTCCCGAACTGGACACCCAGGACGTGTTCAAGAGCCTGATCGACCGGGAGAAACTCGGCTCGACGGGCTTCGGCAATGGCATCGCCATTCCACACTGTCGCCTCAAGGGCTGCACCAGTCCGATCAGCGCGCTGCTGCATCTGGACGCCCCCATCGATTTCGACGCCATCGACGGCGCACCGGTAGACCTGCTGTTCGTGCTGCTGGTACCGGAAGCCGCCACCGATGCACACCTCGAGCTGCTCCGCCAGATTGCCAGCATGCTCGACCGCAAGGACGTGCGTGACAAGCTGCGCGCCGCCACCAGCAGCGCCGCCCTGTACCAGGTTGTCCTGGACGAACAGAACGGAAGCTGAGCCATGCGCCTGATCATTGTCAGTGGCCGTTCCGGATCCGGCAAAAGTACGGCCCTCGATGTCCTTGAAGACAATGGTTTCTACTGTATCGATAACCTCCCCGCCGGCCTGCTTCCGCAGTTGGCGGAGAGCGCATTGATCAATACCGAATTGCTGCAACCGCGAGTGGCGGTGTCGATCGACGCCCGCAACCTGCCCAGTCACCTGACGCGATTCCCCGAGCTGCTCGACGAAGCCCGTGCCCGCCACATCCAGTGCGATGTGCTGTACCTGGACGCCGACGAGGAAACCCTGCTCAAACGTTTTTCCGAAACCCGCCGCCGCCACCCGCTGACCAACCCGGACCGTTCCTTGGCCGAAGCAATCCGGGTCGAGAGCGAGCTGCTCGGGCCCATCGCCGACCTGGCGGACCTGAAGATCGATACCACCAATCTGAACCTCTACCAGTTGCGTGACTCGATCAAACTGCGCCTGCTCAATCAGCCGGAACCCGGCACGGCTTTCCTGATCGAATCCTTTGGTTTCAAGCGAGGCATGCCGGTGGATGCTGACGTGGTGTTCGACGTGCGCTGCCTGCCGAATCCCTACTGGAAGCCGGAACTGCGCGAGCACTCGGGCCGGGATCAACCGGTCATCGACTACCTCGCCGCGCAACCGGACGTGGAAGAAATGTTCCAGGACATCTCCTCCTACCTGCTGAAATGGTTGCCGCGCTTCGCCGCCAGCAACCGCGCCTACGTGACCGTCGCCATCGGTTGCACGGGCGGTCACCATCGCTCCGTCTACCTGACCGAACGCCTGGGCCAGTTGTTGCAACCCATCTTGAAGAATGTTCAGGTCCGTCACCGCGACCTCTAGCCCACAGGATCCCCCCGCGATGCCCGCAATCGAAATCGAGATCATCAACAAGCTGGGGCTGCATGCCCGCGCCGCCGCCAAGTTCGTCGGCGTGGCCGGGAAGTTTCCCTGCACGATCAAGGTTGGGCGCGCACCGGACAAGCTGGTGGACGGCAAGAGCATCATGGCGGTGATGATGCTGGCGGCTGGCAAGGGCACCAAGGTGCATCTGCTGACCGAGGGCGAACAGGACCAGGCCGCGCTGGATGGACTGATCGAACTGATCAACAACCGGTTTGACGAAGGCGAGTGATCGCCTGTAACGAAAAGCCCGCCGATTGGCGGGCTTTTTCATGCAGTTCTATAACATGCGCAGTCGATGGCAGGGTCAGGACAACGCCGTATCCATCACCATCATCAAGCAAAACCCGACACACAGCCCCAGGCTCGCCAATCGATGATGCCCATTGGCCCGCGATTCCGGAATGATCTCCTGGGTTACCACCAGCAACATGGCCCCTGCCGCAAAGGCCAGGCCCAGTGGCAGCGCCAGCTCGGCCAGCCTCACCAGCCAAGCACAGATCACGGCCGCCGCCGGCTCCACCAGCCCCGACGCTGCGCCAATCAGGAACGCCTGGAAGCGCGCCATCCCTGCGCCAGCCAACACCAGCGCGATGACCAGGCCTTCCGGCACGTCTTGCAAGGCGATGCCCATCGCCAGGCTGTCGGCATCAGACATGCCACCGCCGGCTGATACGCCGATGGCCATGCCCTCCGGGATGTTGTGGGCGATGATCGCGATGACGAACACCCAGATCCGCGCCGGCACCACCGGCTGGCCAGCGGATGCCACCAGCGCCTCCGGAGAAGCACCGGCTACCTTGCGATCCAGCAGGTAGAGGCAGAAGGCGCCGAACAGCAGGCCGAAGCTGATCAAACCACCTGCACCCCACTTGCCGAAACCAACAACCTGGGCGGCATCCAGTCCCGGGATGATCAGTGAAAACGCCGTGGCTGCCAGCATCACGCCAGCGCCAAAACCCAGCAAGGAGTCGGCCAGAGCCACTGGCATGTTGCGGATCACCAGCACCGGAACAGCACCCAACGCGGTTCCCAGGGCACACAGGGCACCGCCCTCCAGCGCGCGCAGCATGCGCGGCTCGAGGTCGAGCCAAGCGATAGCCTGGACCAACAGCAAGGCGGCACCCACCAACAGCAGCAAGGTACCCAGGGCAAGACGGAACAAGCGGACACTGCCTATGGACAAGACATCCGAACGCATCCGTCTGTCACTCAGGCCAGGGCAGCGACGTAGCGCCGTTCGACTTCAGCCCAGTCGACCACGTTATAGAAGGCGTTGATGTATTCCGGACGACGGTTCTGGTAGCGCAGGTAGTAGGCGTGCTCCCAGACGTCCAGGCCCAGGATCGGCGTGTTGCCGTTCATCAGCGGACTGTCCTGGTTGCCGCTGCTTTCCACCACCAGCTTCTTCTCCGGAGTAACGCTCAGCCACGCCCAGCCACTGCCGAAGCGGGTCAGCGCGGCCTTGGTGAAGGCATCCTTGAAAGCTTCGAAGCCACCCAGTTGCCCATCGATGGCCTTGGCCACCGAACCTTGTGGCAGACCGCCGCCGTTCGGCGCCATCACGGTCCAGAACAGGGTGTGGTTGGCGTGCCCGCCGCCCTGGTTGATCACCGCCGCATGCAGGTTCTGCGGCAGTTGCTTGACCGCGGCCACCAGCTTCTCCACCGGCCACTCGGCAAACTCGGTGCCGTCGATGGCCGCGTTGAGGTTGTTGATGTAGGTCTGATGGTGCTTGGTGTAGTGGATCTCCATGGTCTGCGCATCAATGTGCGGTTCCAGGGCATCGTAGGCGTAAGGCAGTGCAGGCAAGGTATGTGGCATCAGTGGATTCCTTGTTGGAAGGCTTGGGTGATCACGGGGTCCTGACCGGCCAGCACACCCGGCTGCGGTTCCTGCCGGTACAGCAGGCGCGCGGTGCGCGGGTACTGGCCGTACTCGCTGATGAAACTCAGGAGTTCGGTGTAGGTCTTTCCGCTCTGGCGCAGGGCTGCTTCACGCAGCCCCTGGGACAGGCGCATGTCCTGGCTGGCACTGAGCAGCCGCTGGTGGATCGCGCAGAGATATTCGGCGCTCTCCTGCGGCTGCTTCAGGCGCAGGTGCAGGTCCGCCAGGTTGTGATGGGAAATCACGCAGGCGGCCACCGCTTCGTCGGCGTCATGCCAGCGTTCGAAAAGCACCTGGGCCAGCGCCAGGGCCTGCAAGTACAACTCGCGGGCATCGACCAGATCGCCCTGGTTGAACAGGCGGTTGGCAATTTCGGTGGTACGTTTCCAGTGCTGCATGGCGAACCTCCAAAACGGTGGGCGGTATCAGATACCGCCAGCGGTGAGCTTCTCCGGATCCAGCAGGACTTCCAGCTGGGTGCGCGACAGCTCCGTGTGTTCCAGGGCCACGTCGATGATCGGACGGCCCTGCTTGTAGGCGGTCTTGGCGATCTCGGCAGCCTTCTGATAGCCGATGATCGGGTTCAACGCGGTGACCAGGATCGGGTTGCGCGCCAGGGCTTCCTTGAGTTTCGGTTCGTTGACCTTGAAGCTGGCGATGGCCTTGTCGGCCAGCAGGCGGCTGGCGTTGGCCATCAGCTCGATGCTTTCCAGCAGGTTGCGAGCGATGACCGGCAGCATCACGTTCAGCTCGAAGTTGCCCGACTGGCCAGCGACGGCGATGGTGGCGTCGTTGCCGATCACCTGGGCAGCGACCATGGCGGTGGCTTCCGGGATCACCGGGTTGACCTTGCCCGGCATGATCGAGGAGCCCGGCTGCAGACCTTCCAGCTCGATCTCGCCGAGGCCGGCCAAGGGACCTGAGTTCATCCAGCGCAGGTCGTTGGCGATCTTCATCAGGGCCACGGCAGCAGCCTTGAGCTGGCCGGAGACGGCGACGGCAGTGTCCTGCGAGCCGATCAGGGCGAACAGGTTCTCGCCCGGCACGAAGTCGACCTTGGTCAGTCCGCTCAGTTGCTTGGCGAACAGCGCAGAGAACTCCGGGTGGGCGTTGATGCCGGTGCCGACCGCGGTACCGCCCTGGGCCAGGGCCTGCAGGCTCGGCAAGGTGTTCTCCAGGTGGCCGATGCTGGCCTTGACCTGCTGAGCCCAGCCACCGAGGACCTGGCTCATGCGCACCGGCATGGCGTCCATCAGGTGTGTACGACCGGTCTTGACGAACGGATGGACCTGCTCGGCCTTGGCCTCGATCACCTGCACCAGGTGCTTCAGCGCCGGCAGCAGTTGCTCGTGCAGGGCCAGTGCGGCGCTGACGTGGATGGTGGTGGGGATGATGTCGTTGCTGCTCTGGCCGCAATTGACGTGGTCGTTGGCATTGACCTTGTCGCCAGCGACGCGGCTGGCCAGGGTGGCGATCACTTCGTTGGCGTTCATGTTGGAACTGGTGCCGGAGCCAGTCTGGAACACATCCACCGGGAAGTGCTGCATGAAGTCACCAGTAAGCAGTTGCTCCACTGCGGCGACGATCGCCTCGCCCTGGGCCGGGGTCACCTGCTCCAACTGCACGTTGGCCTTGGCCGCGGCAGCCTTGGCCAGCAGCAGCGCACGGATGAACTGGGTCGGCATGCGTTGCTGGCTGATCGGGAAGTTGTTGACCGCGCGCTGGGTCTGGGCGCCATACAGGGCCTCGGCCGGCACCTGCAGCTCACCCATGCTGTCACGCTCGATACGGGTATTACTCATCATCAAGTCCTTGCATCAGTTCAGCGGAAGAAATCGAAGGCAATAGCGTGCAGTTCGCCAGTTGCAGGGCCAGCGGCTGCCAGCGCTGGCCTTGCTCACCGCCATCGAGCTTGCGCAGTTGCAGCAATGGCCGCCATGCCTGGTCCAGGCACAGGCAGCGCCAATGCCACGGCAACATGCGGTCGCAGGCGGTATCGAGCAGAAGACGGAAAGAAGTCAGGGCCACGGTCCACGCCGATGTATCGGTACAGCAGACCAGGTAGCGTCCTTCAGCGAGGTAGTGTTCGATCAGGCGCGGCTCATCGGGCTCCAGCGCGCAGCGGATACGCCGGCTCAGCCAGCGCCAGTTTTCGAGGTAGGGCAATTCGTGAAGGACGGATTTCATGAAGAACATCACCACCAAGATAATGATATTCATTATTAATTGATAAATAGAATCAGTTCAACAGACTTTTTTGCAGGCAAGAAAAAGCCCGGCACAGAGGCCGGGCTTTCGGGTGACAGGTGAAATGCAGGATCAGCTGCCGGCGACCGTCATCCGCTCGATCAGAATCGAGCCGGTGTGGATGTTGCTACGGGTTTCCAGATCGCTGCCGATCGCCACAATCTGCTGAAACATGTCTTTCATATTGCCGGCGATAGTCACTTCCTGCACGGCGAACTGGATCTCTCCGTTTTCCACCCAATAGCCCGCCGCGCCGCGGGAATAGTCTCCGGTCACCATGTTCAAGCCATGGCCCATCAGTTCGGTCACCAGCAGCCCTCGGCCCATGCTCCGGATCAGCGCTGCCTGGTCCTCGACGCCGTGGGTGACGAACAGGTTGTGCACGCCACCAGCGTTGGCCGTGCTCGGCAGCCCCAGCTTGCGTCCCGAGTAGGTGCCCAGTACGTAGGACACCAACTGGCCATTTTCGACGAACGGCTTGGCATAGGTGGCCAGACCGTCGCCATCGAAGGCCGCACTGCCCAGTGCGCGCGGCAGGTGCGGGCGCTCGTCGAGAGTCAGCCAGGTCGGAAACAGGCGCTGACCGATGGTGCCTTCGAGGAACGACGACTTGCGGTACAGGTTGCCGCCGGAAATCGCCGACAGGAAACTACCGAACAGTCCGCCAGCCAGCTCCGCAGAAAACAGCACCGGCACCTCGCAGGTCGGTACCGGACGCGCGCCCAGGCGGCTGGCCGCACGCTGCGCGGCGCGCTTGCCGATGCTCACCGGGTCGGCGAGCAATTCGCCCTGCCGACTGACGTCATACCAGTAGTCACGCTGCATCTGCCCGTCGCCTTCGGCGATCATCACGCAACTCAGGCTGTGTCGGGTCGAGGCGTAGCCGCCGATGAAACCGTTGCTGTTGCCGTACACGCGGCAACCCTGGTGGGTATTCAGCGTGGTGCCATCGGCATTCTTGATCCGCGTATCGGCCTCGAACGCCGCCGCTTCGCAGATCAGCGCCTTCTCGATAGCCTGCTCCGGGGTGATGTCCCAGGCGTGATAAAGATCGAAATCGGCGATATCGCGGGCCATCAGCGCCGGATCGGCCAACCCGGCGCAATCGTCTTCTGACGTATGTTTGGCAATGGCCAAGGCAGCGGCAACAGTTTCGCGAATCGCGTCGGCGCCACTGGCCGAGGTACTGGCCGAGCCCTTGCGTTGACCCACGTAGAGGGTGATGCCGAAGCCCTGGTCGCGGTTGAACTCCACCGTTTCCACTTCGCGCTGGCGCACCGAGGTCGACAACCCCTGCTCCAGCGACACCGCTACTTCACAGGCACTGGCGCCCTGGCGTTTCGCTTCGGCGATGATCTGCTCGACCTGCTCCTGCAAGGCCGGCAGGGCTTGCGGACCTACGCTCTGGACTGCACTCATGGTTTTCTCCACTCAAATACGGCGTTCGGCGAGGGTCATCGAGCGACCGGGCCGGACAAGCGGCCCCCGACTGGTTATCATGGCGGCGTTTCTCAGCGGACTGCCCCCATGGTTGATTCTTACGATGCCTTCGACGAAGGCGAAAAAAGCAAAACCCAGATCAAGCGCGAACTTCAGGCGTTGGTGGATATGGGCGAGCGCCTTACCACGCTCAAGCCCGACACCCTGGCCAAACTGCCCCTGACCGACGAGCTGCGCGCAGCCCTCGAAGAGCACAAACGGCACACGGCCAACGAAGCGAAGCGACGTCACCGTTCGTTCATCGGCAAGCTGATGCGCGACCAGGACCTCGACGCGATCAACGCCCTGCTCGATCAACTGGATGCCTCCAGCCGCCAGTACAACGAGCGGTTCCACAACCTGGAACGCTGGCGTGACCGCCTGATCGGCGGCAGCGACGACGTGCTGGAGAAGTTCGTCCAGGAATACCCGGACGCGGACCGCCAGCAACTGCGCTCGCAGATTCGCCAGGCCCAGCACGAGGCGAAGACCAACAAGCCGCCAAGTGCCGCACGCAAGCTCTTCAAGTACATCCGCGACCTCGACGAAACCCAGCGCGGCCTGCGCTGAGTTGCCGTACCGGGCAGGCGCCCTGCCCGCCCGGTGTCACCTTCATGCGCCCGTGCCACCCACGGTGATCGCATCGATCTTAAGGGTCGGCTGGCCCACACCAACCGGCACCGACTGCCCATCCTTGCCACAGGTCCCGACACCGCTGTCCAGCGCCAGGTCGCGGCCAACCATGGACACCCGGCTCATGGCTTCCGGACCGTTGCCGATCAGGGTCGCCCCCTTCACCGGCGCGGTGATCTTGCCGTCCTCGATCAGGTACGCCTCGCTGGTGGAGAAGACGAACTTGCCGCTGGTGATATCCACCTGGCCGCCGCCGAGGTTGGCGCAGTAGAGGCCGCGCTTGACCGAGGCGATGATCTCCGCGGGGTCGCTGTCGCCGGCGCGCATGTAGGTGTTGGTCATGCGTGGCATCGGCAGGTGCGCGTAGGATTCGCGGCGACCGTTGCCGGTGACCGCCATGCCCATCAAGCGTGCGTTTAGCTTGTCCTGCATGTAGCCAACCAGCTTGCCGTTCTCGATCAGGGTGGTGCATTCAGTCTTGGTGCCTTCGTCGTCGACGCTCAACGAACCGCGGCGCCCTTCCAGGGTGCCGTCATCGACGATGGTGCACAGGCTCGACGCGACCATCTCGCCAATTCGCCCGCTGTAGGCCGAACTGCCCTTGCGGTTGAAGTCACCTTCCAGGCCATGACCGACCGCTTCGTGCAGCAGCACACCGGACCAGCCGGAGCCCAGTACCACCGGAAGCGTGCCGGCCGGGGCCGGAACCGCTTCCAGGTTGACCAGGGCCTGGCGCAGCGCCTCGCGGGCGAAGCCCATGACGCGATCTTCGGTGAAATAGCGGTAGTCGGTACGTCCGCCACCACCATGACCACCGCGCTCGCGACGGCCGTTCTGCTCGACGATCACGCTGACGTTGAAGCGCACCAGCGGACGGATATCCGCCGCCAGGCTACCGTCAGCCGCGGCGATAAGGATGCGCTCCCAGACCCCGGCCATGCTCACGCTGACCTGCTGGATACGCGGGTCGAGGGCACGGGTGGCGACGTCGACACGCTTGAGGAGCTCGACCTTTTCCGCGCGGCTCAGGACGTCCAGCGGATTGTCCGGTGCATACAGCGCAGTGACCGACTGGCTCTTGAAAGCCTGCACCGTACCGTTCTGCCCGGCCCGGGAAATCGAACGGGCGGCGCGGGCGGCGGAAGTCAGCGCTTCGAGATTGATCGCATTGCTGTAGGCGAAGCCGGTCTTCTCGCCGGACTGGGCACGCACGCCCACGCCCTGGTCGAGGTTGAAGCTGCCTTCCTTGACGATGCCGTCTTCCAGCGCCCAGGACTCCGAGATCTGGCCCTGGAAATACAGGTCGGCCGCGTCGATGCCCGGACCGGCCAGTTCGCCCAGCACGCTTTGCAGGCTGTCGAGGGTCAGGTCGCCGGGGGCCAGCAGTTGCTCGCTGACGCTTGTTAACAACTCGCTCATAGTCACTCCGAGAGGTGCGCGGGCCGCAATGCGTCCCGCGAGAAAAAGCGCCGGTGCAAAGTCACCGGCATCCGCGCCCTGATGGACGCCTGTTCCGCGCTATCGCGCGTGGCCAGCAGCACCGCTTCACCGCGATCCTGCTCGGCGAGGATCCGTCCCCAGGGATCGACGATCGCCGCATGTCCGTGGGTTTCCCGCGGTCCCGGGTGCATCCCGCCCTGGGCGGCAGCCAGCACGTAGCACTGGGTCTCGATGGCGCGGGCGCGGATCAGCACTTCCCAGTGCGCCGCGCCGGTCACCGCGGTGAACGCCGCCGGGGCGCTGATCAATTCGGCTCCGGCCTCGCGCAGCGCACTGTACAGCTCCGGGAAGCGCAGGTCGTAGCACACACTCAGGCCCAGCTTGCCCACCGGAGTATCGGCCACCACCACCTGCGCGCCATGGGCGTAGTCATCGGACTCGCGATAGCGGCCACGGTTGTCGGCAACGTCCACATCGAACAGGTGCAACTTGTCGTAGCGGGCGACCAGCTCGCCGTGCTCGTCCACCAGCAGGGAGCAGGCATGGGCTTTGGCCTCGGGCCGGTCGACGGGCGGCAGCGGCAAGGTGCCCGCCACTATCCATAACCTGAGGTCGCGGGCAGTCTGTTTCAACCACGGCAGGATCGGGCCTTCGCCGAGCGCTTCGGCCAGGCCGATCGCAGCGCTGTCGCGGCGGCCCATGGCAGCGAAGTTTTCCGGCAGTACGGCGAGCCGTGCGCCCTGGCTGGCGGCCTGTTCGAGGAGGACGCGAGCGCGGAGCAGGTTGGCCGCGATATCGTCCTGGCTGATCATCTGAATGACGGCGCTGGTCATGTCCACGCTCTACCTGGATTTTTCGAAAGGTTTCACAAAGGTGATTTTAGGCTCTTTAACCGGACCTTCGACCCGATAGTTGACGCTGGCATAGCGCGCCACCTTGTCACCCAGCAGGCGGTCGACCAGGAACAGCGCCCCGCCGATGGCCGGCGCACCAACGATCAGCGCCGCCAGCGGCAGGTTGTTGGTCACCGGCAGGGCCACCGCAAGGTTGGCGTCGATGCGGTCACGAACCATGTCCAGGGTGCCGTCCAGCTCGAAATTGCTCGACGGGCCGGTCATCGCGATCGGGCTGCGGGTCACGTAGACACCGTCGCTGGCCACCAGCAGGCCCTTGACCCGGTCGTAGCTCAGCCCCTTGTCGAACAGGTCGGAGAAGTCCAGCCGCAGGCGCCGGCCGATCGAGTTGAAGTTGAGCAGCCCGAACACCCGCAAGGCCTGGGCGCCGCCTTCAACTTCGACAAACTGGCCGCTGCGCAAAGTGGCGTCCATGGTGCCGGAGAAGCGCTTGAGGCTGATCCAGGCAGGGGAGCCTTGCCAGCGGCCATCGACATCCATTTGGAATTCGCGGCTAGTGACCGATGGCGCGAAGTTCCAGGCCTTGAGCACATCCCCAAGGTTCTTGCCCTCCAGACGCCCCTTGAACCAGCTGCTGCTGGCGCCCGGCACACCTTCCCAACCGCCGGAGCCATTGACCAGCAGGCCATTGAGATTGAGATCGAGGTCGTTGAGGGCGAGACCTTTCGGGGTCGGGCGCAGCTTCAGCGACCAACTGCCCAGCAGCGCATCGCCACGGAACAGTTTGGCAATACTCACGTCCAGCGCTGGAATGTTGCGCGGATCAACCGAGGCCAACGGGTCCGGTGCATCGGGGGAGGCTTCCTCGGTCGGATCCGGCGCAGGCAGGTGCAGGGTCTGCAAATTGATGGCGATAGGCGCGGCCTTGGCATCGGGAATCCGCGCATTGCCGATGACTTCCTGGCTATCCAGGCGCAGGTCCCAGTTGTCGCTGTTGCGGCCCAGGCGCACCACCGCCTGGTTCAGTTCGACGCTGTAGGCCGTGAGCTTGCCGATACTGAGGTCGATATCACGGAGGATCTGCCGGGCACTGCCGCCCGGGTCGTCGCCGGCATAGTTGCCAGCCTTGTTCTGCCAACCCTCCACATCCAGTTCGGCGAGCTTGCCCCTTACCCGCAGGCCCTGACCCGACGGCAGTTGCGCAGTGCCGCCGCCCAGCAGCAGCTCGCCTCGCACCTGCTCGACCTTGCCCGCCGGGGCGGCCATAGCCAGGCTGGCAAGATCGGTGTAGGCCACATCGATGCGCCGCTCGCTGCCTTGCAGGTTCATGCGGAACTGGCTGGCTCGGGTGTCGTTGGCGGCCTTGCCGAAAGGCGCGGGCAGGTCGATGGCCAGGCCCTTGAGCGTGGAATCGACGCTGAGCTGGTTGTTGCTGCCCAACGACACCTGCAACTGGTAGGGCATCTCCCCCGACACTGGCAGCGGCTGGTTGAACTGCAGCCAGTCGGTCAGAGACTTCAGCGCGATCTGTCCCTTGGCGGCGATACGGGTCTGCAACTGGCCGGGCTTGCCCTCGGCGAAGATTTCCGCGGTGACCGGCTTGCCGAATGCCGTGGTAGCGATGTTCTTGCCGCTCAGCCCCTTGTCCAGGTCAAAGCGGAAATCACCCTTCAGTTGAGTCAGTTCGAGCACCGGTTCGCTGAGCTTCAGCCGTGCGCCCTCGGTCTGGAAATCCACCACGACCTTGGGCATCGTGTCGTGCGCCAAGGGGATGTCCAGCTTGAGCGCCCCCTTCAGGTCGCCCTCGCCTTCCCAGCCGGCGAAGGTCGCTGCCGTGCCGATCGGGGCTTCCTGGAGGATCTTCACGCCATCGCCGAGGGTGCCATCGAAGTCGCCATCGACCAGCAGATGACTGTGCTCACCGGCCGGTACATGGGGAATATCCACCAGCACGTCACTGACCCTGGTATTCAGCATCTGACCTGTGCTGGCCTTGATCCGCACGCCGTGGTCATCGATGAATACGTCGCCATTCACCTTGCTCAATTGCGGCCAGCCCGGCTGGAAGTCCAGGGTGGCGTCCTCGACCTTGAAGAACAGGGTGATGCTGCGGGCATGGTCCGGCGCACCGTGGTTCAGCGAGCCCTGGTACTGGAAATAGCCCTCGTCGACCTTGCCCTTGAGGATGGCGGTACGCAGCCAGTGCGCCACGTCGGGGCTGAGCACTTCGGGCAGGTACTTGCCGGTGTAGCGGCCATCGCCGTCGACCAGACCGACCCGCAGGTCCATGTAGTCCTCGCTGCCTTCAGCGAACAGCAGACGGATCAGGAAGTCACCGGCGATATTGCCCTCTTCGCCCAGCACCTTGAGATAAGGCGCGATCAGGGTGAAGCCCTCTTTGTCCAGCTTCCAGGTGAGCTGGGCGTTGGCTTTCAGGTAATGCCAGGGATCAGCGAAGATCGGCACCAGATGCAGCATGAATTTGTCAGTATCCAAGCGCAGTTCGCCATGCCCCAGGTCGCCGCTGATGCTGCCGCTGACATTCCCCGCCGCTGGCGCGCCGTGATAGGCATCGAAGCCGACGCGATCGAGGTTGGCGGCGAAGCTAAACAGTCGGTCGCCTTCGACCTGCGGGCGGATATCCAGCAGGACATTGCGCAATCCGCCCGTTACCTTCAACCCGTCGACCACCGCCATGCCTTGCTTCGGGAGAGGGCCGAGGGCCTGGATCACCGGGGTCAGGGGCGTCAGGTCGAGCCGGTCGGCCTGGATGCTCCACAGCTCGCCGTCCTGTTCGTCATGGCGCTGGCGAATCTGCACATGGGATTCCCAACGGGTCTTGCCAAGGCTCAGGGCCAAGGAATCGAGGGTGATGTCCAGGCCCTGCTCACCACGGCGTAGCCAGGCATTCAGGGCCACGTTATCCAGGCTTACCGGTTTGCGTTCGGCGTAGGCGGCGCGCACTTTCGGCGCGTTCAGGCGCAGTGTCGCGCTTTGCAGTCGGCCCTTGCTCCAGTCGATCCAGACTTCACCGCCGGCCCTTGCCTCGGGAAGCTGCCATTGGCCAAGCAGGCGCGCCGGCAGCCACTTGGCCCAGTCGCTCTGCGGCAGGCTGAGATAGCCTTCGACCTGGCCGTCGCGCCATTGCGAGGCGCGGATCCGGCTTTTCAGGCTGAGCGCCATGGGCTGGCCGTCCGGCAGGGTCAGACGCGCGTCGAGGCGCTGGCGCACGCTGCCGGTCTGCAGGCTCAGGCCGACATAGGTCAGGGTCAGGGGCTCGTGACCGAAGGGCTCCAGGGTGACCTGGCTATCGAGAAGGGAAACCTTGCCCACCACTTGTATGCGCCGCAGTACCTGCTCGACATCCAGCGGCTGGTCGTCCTGCACCGGCAGGCCCTTGAGCGCCCAATGGCCGTTCTCGTCCTCGTGCAGGTTGAGCTGCAGGCCGCCCAGTTCCACCCGGGCCAGGCGCACTTCGCGATGAGTGAGGCTGGCCCACAGGTCGGGCACCACCTTGACCGCGTCCAGGCGCAGCGCCGAATTGCCTTCGCCGACCTGCACGTCGCGCACCACCAGGATCGGCGCCAGGCCGCTCCAGCGCCCTTCCAGCGCACCGATGTGCAGCGGCATGCCCAGCGCGGCTTCGGCCTTGTCCTGCACTTCGCCACGGTATTCGGCAACCAGCGGGATCAGCTCGCGGCTCAGGCTGACGTAGAGCGCCACCAATACCGCCAGCAGCGCACAGGCACCCAACCCCCAGCGGGTCAATGCAGCCAGAACGCGGATCAGACGCTCCATTGCAGTGGCCCCCCGAGTCGTCCTGTAACTATGGCCCGACGTAACGGGTTTGCCAGCGCCAAGGCGGCGATCGAAGCTTCAGAACGAATCAGAGCAGCACCACGTCGTATTGTTCCTGGGAATACATGGACTCCACCTGGAAGCGAATGGTTCGCCCGATAAAGGCTTCGAGTTCGGCGACGTTCCCCGACTCTTCATCCAGCAGGCGGTCCACCACCTTCTGATTGGCGAGCACCCTATAGCCTTCGGCCTGATAGGCCCGTGCCTCGCGCAGGATTTCCCGGAAGATTTCGTAACAGATCGTCTCGGGGGTCTTCAGCTTGCCACGCCCCTGGCAACTGATGCACGGCTCGCAGAGCACCTGCTCCAGGCTTTCCCGGGTGCGCTTGCGGGTCATCTGCACCAGGCCCAGCTCGGTCAGGCCGATGATGTTGGTCTTGGCGTGGTCGCGCTCCAGCTGCTTTTCCAGGGTACGCAGGACCTGGCGCTGGTGCTCCTCGTCTTCCATGTCGATGAAGTCGATGATGATGATCCCGCCGATATTGCGCAGGCGCAGTTGGCGGGCAATGGCGGTGGCGGCTTCGAGGTTGGTCTTGAAGATGGTTTCTTCGAGGTTGCGATGACCGACGAAGGCACCGGTGTTGACGTCGATGGTGGTCATGGCCTCGGCCGGGTCCACCACCAGGTAGCCACCGGACTTCAACGGCACCTTGCGCTCCAGGGCGCGCTGGATCTCGTCCTCGACCCCGTAAAGGTCGAAGATCGGCCGCTCGCCCGGGTAGTGCTCCAGGCGATCGGCGATTTCCGGCATCAGTTCGGCGACGAATTGCGTGGTTTTCTGGAAGGTTTCCCGGGAGTCGATGCGGATCTTCTCGATCTTCGGGTTGACCAGGTCGCGCAGGGTGCGCAGGGCCAGGCCAAGGTCCTCGTAGATTTCGGTCGGTGCGCCGACAGTCTTGATCTGCGCACCGATCTGGTCCCAGAGGCGACGCAAGTAACGGATGTCCATGAGGATCTCATCGGCTCCGGCGCCTTCGGCGGCGGTGCGCAGGATGAAGCCGCCGGAATCCTGGATGTTCTCCTGGGCAACACAGTCGCTGACCACCTGTTTCAGGCGTTCGCGCTCGGCTTCGTCCTCGATCTTCAGGGAAATGCCGACATGCTTGGTGCGTGGCATGTACACCAGGTAGCGCGATGGGATCGACAGTTGGGTAGTCAGGCGCGCGCCCTTGGAGCCGATCGGGTCCTTGGTCACCTGCACCACCAGGCTCTGGCCCTCATGGACCAGGGCGCTGATGCTTTCCACGGTCGTGCCTTCGCGCAGGGAGATTTCCGAAGCATGGATGAACGCCGCACGCTCCAGGCCAATGTCGACAAAGGCAGCCTGCATCCCCGGCAGCACGCGAACCACCTTGCCCTTGTAGATGTTGCCGACGATGCCGCGGCGCTGGGTGCGCTCGACATGCACTTCCTGAAGGACACCGTTTTCCACCACCGCCACGCGGGATTCCATCGGGGTGATGTTGATCAGGATCTCTTCACTCATGGCAGGCTCTCGTCAAAGGGTCTTCAGGTAATCATGGATCGCCCGGCGGTGGCTGGCGAGCAATAAACGGCGGTCAGTGCATCCTCACGCAATACCTTGCCAGCAGGGAATACCAAAGCGCGCCAGCAGTTCGGCCGTCTCGGCGACCGGCAGGCCGACCACACCGGAGTAGCTGCCCTGCAACCCCTGCACAAACACAGCGCCTAGGCCCTGGATGGCATAGGCGCCAGCCTTGTCTTGCGGCTCGCCACTTGCCCAGTAGGCCTGTGCGCGGGATTCACTGATGGGATTGAAGGCGACGCGGCTGGTGATGCACAGGCTTTCCGTGTGCTGGCCATCAGTGACGGCGACAGCGGTCAGCACTTCGTGCTCGCGTCCGGAGAGGGCGCCCAGCATGGCCAGGGCGTCGTCGCGATCGACCGGCTTGCCGAGGATGTGGCCGTCGAGCACGACAGCGGTGTCGGCACCGAGCACGGCCAGAGGTTCGCGGGTGCCGCTAGCGGTGAGCAGGGCCAACCCGGCGGCGGCCTTGCCCCGGGCCAGGCGCTCGACGTAGGCGCCAGCCTGTTCGCCGGGCCGTGGGGTTTCGTCAATGGATGCACTGACAACGGTGAAGGGAATGCCGATCTGCGTCAGCAGCTCACGACGGCGCGGCGAACCGGAGGCCAGGTACAGCGGGGTCATGTTGACGTCTCCCTGTCAGCGTCGAAACGCGGATGGTTCAGTAGATGCTCAGGCGACTGCGCAATCCGCGCAAACCGAAGCTGATCCAGGGCCAGAGCAAGGCGCTGGTGACCGCAGGCCAGATCAGCGCCAGGGTCGGCTGGCGATTGCCGGTCAGCGCGCTGAGCCACAGCTGCACCAATTGCGCGACCCCGAAGACCACGAGGATAGTCAGGCTCTGCTGCCACATCGGGAACATTCGCAGGCGTTGTTGCAGGCTGAGCACGAGGAAAGTGATCAAGGTCAGCACCAGGGCGTTCTGCCCCAGAAGGGTACCGTAGAGCACGTCTTCGCACAGGCCGAGCAGAAACGCGGTAGTCATGCCGATCTTGTGCGACAGGTTGAGCGTCCAGAAGGCCAGCAGCAGGGCCAGCCACAGGGGACGGAAGATATCCATGAACGGCGGCATCGGCCACACGCTCAGGAGCAGGCCGATGAGGAAGGTCAACCAGACCACCCAGCCATTCTTGCCATGGGTACTGACCATCAGTGTCTCTCCCGGGAAGGGGTCGTTGCCGTTCCACGGTTCGCCGCAGCGGCAGCGGGGGCTGGCGCAGGTACGGGCGTGGCTGCCGGGGCGTGTGGCGCGGCCGGGGTGGTGGCTGCGGGAGTAGCGGGCGCCGGAGTGTTCGCCGGGGCAGGATGGGCAGGGTCGACCTGGGCCGGGGACACCGGATGGTCCGCTTCCTGCGCCTTGACCGCGTCGCTGGCGCGCTCTTCCGGGGTACGGCTGTCGGAGAACACCAGCAGCAGGTAGCGGCTACGGTTCAGCGCCGCTGTCGGCACTGCGCGAACGATGGCGAACGGCTGGCCGGAGTCGTGAATCACTTCCTTCACCGTCGCCACCGGATAGCCGGCGGGGAAACGCTGGCCAAGACCAGAGCTGACCAGAAGATCGCCTTCCTTGATGTCGGCAGTATCGGCGACATGACGCAGTTCCAGGCGCTCCGGATTGCCGGTACCGCTGGCAATGGCGCGCAGGCCGTTGCGGTTGACCTGCACCGGGATGCTATGGGTGGTGTCGGTGAGCAGCAACACCCGCGAGGTGTACGGCATCAGCTCGACCACCTGGCCCATCAGGCCGCGAGCGTCGAGCACCGGCTGTCCAAGGACCACGCCGTCGCGCTCGCCCTTGTTGATGAGGATACGGTGGGTGAAGGGGTTCGGGTCCATGCCGATCAGCTCGGCGACCTCGACCTTCTCGTTGACCAGCGCCGAGGAGTTGAGCAACTCGCGCAGGCGTACGTTCTGCTCGGTCAGCGCCGCCAGCTTCTGCAAGCGACCTTGCAGGAGCAGGGCTTCGGTCTTGAGTTTCTCGTTCTCGGCGATCAGTTCGGTGCGGCTGCCGAACTGGCTGGCCACGCCCTGCCACAAACGCAGCGGCAGGTCGGTGATCGTGTAGGACTGCATCAGCACCTGGGACATCTGGCTGCGCACGGGCTGAAGCACGGTAAAGCGGGCATCGACCACCATCAGGGCGATCGACAGCACGACCAGCACGAGCAGGCGCACGCCCAGCGACGGGCCTTTGGCGAAAAGCGGTTTAATGGGCCGCTCCTCGTGGTCGACGGTTCAGCAGGTCATTCATACGGCAACGCACCGGCCTGGCTTGCGGATGGGGGGAATGGACGTCCACAGGGACGTCAGCCCGGGTTCGGACAGCACTGCGCAGGCTAGCCGAAAACCGGGCGACGGGGAGGCAATCCGGCGAAATCACTCGCTGGAGAGCAGATCCATGGTGTGTTTGTCCATCATTTCCAGGGCGCGACCGCCACCACGGGCGACGCAGGTCAGCGGGTCCTCGGCAACGATCACCGGCAGGCCGGTTTCCTGGGCCAGCAGCTTGTCGAGGTCGCGCAGCAGGGCACCACCACCGGTCAGCACCAGGCCACGCTCGGCGATGTCCGAGGCCAGTTCCGGAGGCGATTGCTCCAGGGCGCTCTTGACCGCCTGGACGATGGTCGCCAGGGATTCCTGCAGGGCTTCGAGAACTTCGTTGGAGTTCAGGGTGAAGGCACGTGGCACGCCTTCGGCCAGGTTACGGCCGCGGACGTCGACTTCGCGCACTTCGCCGCCCGGGTAGGCGGTACCGATTTCCTGCTTGATGCGCTCGGCGGTGGATTCGCCAATCAGGCTGCCGTAGTTGCGGCGCACGTAGGTGACGATGGCTTCGTCGAAGCGGTCGCCGCCAACCCGGACGGATTCGGCGTAAACCACGCCGTTCAGGGAGATCAGTGCGATTTCGGTGGTACCACCACCAATGTCGACGACCATCGAACCACGGGCTTCCTCGACCGGCAGGCCGGCACCGATAGCGGCGGCCATTGGCTCTTCGATCAGGAACACTTCACGGGCACCGGCGCCCAGGGCCGATTCACGGATGGCACGGCGCTCGACCTGGGTCGATTTGCACGGTACGCAGATCAGCACGCGCGGGCTTGGCTGCAGGAAGCTGTTCTCGTGAACCTTGTTGATGAAGTACTGCAGCATCTTTTCGCAGACGCTGAAGTCGGCGATCACGCCGTCCTTCATCGGACGAATGGCAGCGATGTTGCCCGGGGTACGACCGAGCATGCGCTTGGCTTCGGTACCGACCGCTACGACACTTTTCTGGTTGCCGTGGGTACGAATGGCCACGACAGAGGGCTCATTCAGGACGATACCGCGCTCACGCACGTAAATAAGGGTGTTGGCAGTGCCCAGGTCGATGGAGAGATCGCTGGAAAACATGCCACGCAGTTTCTTGAACATGGGAAAGGGACCCTGGCAACGCGTGGGTAAAAAAGTGCGGCAAACTCTAACAATGGCGGGGATTTTGGGCAAGGCGCCAATATGTTAAATTGGCGGTTTTTCCGAGCAGGCCAGCACACGATCGGGCCTTATGACCGCGTGTACACCGGCATGTTCCTCTGCGCGGACAATTCCGTTTTATTTCCCCAGGAGATCCCCATGGCGCTTGAACGCTGCGACGTGGAAAAGATCGCTCACCTGGCCCGCCTGGGCCTGGACGAGGCTGATCTGCCACGCACTACCGATGCCCTGAACAGTATTCTGGGACTGGTCGACCAGATGCAGGCCGTCGACACCACCGGCATCGAGCCTCTGGCCCACCCACTGGAAGCCAGTCAGCGCCTGCGCGCCGACGTTGTAACAGAAAGCAACCATCGCGACAGCTACCAGGCCATCGCCCCGGCGACGGACAGCGGCCTGTACCTGGTTCCAAAAGTCATCGAGTAAGGGAATAGCGCCTGCCATGCATCAACTTACCCTGGCCGAGATCGCCCGCGGACTCGCCGACAAATCGTTTTCCTCCGAAGAGCTGACCCGTGCCCTGCTGGCGCGCATCCACCAGCTCGACCCGCAGCTCAACAGCTTCATCAGCGTCACCGACGACCTGGCCATCAGCCAGGCCAAGGCCGCCGATGCCCGCCGTGCCGCTGGCGAAACCGGCGCCCTGCTCGGCGCGCCGATCGCCCACAAGGACCTGTTCTGCACCCAGGGCGTACGCACCAGTTGCGCCTCGAAGATGCTCGACTCGTTCGTCGCGCCCTATGACGCCACCGTGGTCAGCAAGCTGGCGCAAGCCGGCACCGTGACCCTGGGCAAGACCAACATGGACGAGTTCGCCATGGGTTCGGGCAACGAATCCAGCCACTACGGCGCGGTGAAGAATCCATGGAGCCTTGAGCACGTGCCGGGCGGTTCGTCCGGTGGTTCCGCCGCAGCCGTGGCCGCGCGCCTGCTGCCGGCCGCCACCGGCACCGACACCGGCGGCTCGATCCGCCAACCTGCCGCACTGACCAGCCTGACCGGCCTGAAACCGACGTACGGTCGTGTTTCGCGCTGGGGCATGATCGCCTACGCCTCCAGCCTCGACCAGGGCGGCCCGCTGGCACGCACCGCCGAGGACTGCGCCCTGCTCCTGCAAAGCATGGCCGGCTTCGATCCAAAGGACTCCACCAGCATCGACGAACCGGTGCCGGACTTCAGCGCCAGCTTGAACACCTCGCTGCAGGGCCTGCGCATCGGCCTGCCGAAGGAGTACTTCGGCGCCGGCCTCGACCCGCGTATCGCCGATCTGATCCAGGCCAGCGTCAAGGAACTGGAAAAGCTCGGCGCGGTGATCAAGGAAATCAGCCTGCCGAACGTCCAGCACGCCATCCCGGCGTATTACGTGATCGCCCCGGCCGAGGCCTCCTCGAACCTGTCGCGTTTCGACGGCGTGCGCTTCGGCTACCGCTGCGACAACCCGAAAGACCTCACCGACCTGTACAAGCGCTCCCGTGGCGAAGGCTTCGGCAGTGAAGTGCAGCGCCGCATCATGGTCGGCACCTACGCCCTGTCGGCCGGCTACTACGACGCCTACTACCTGAAGGCGCAGAAGATCCGCCGCCTGATCAAGAACGACTTCATGGCCGCCTTCGAAGGCGTCGACGTGATCCTCGGCCCGACCACGCCAAACCTGGCCTGGAAGATCGGCGAGAAGAACGCCGACCCGGTCGCCGCTTACCTGGAAGACGTCTACACCATCACCGCCAACCTCGCCGGCCTGCCGGGCCTGTCGATGCCGGCCGGTTTCGTCGACGGCCTGCCGGTCGGCGTGCAACTGCTGGCCCCGTATTTCCAGGAAGGCCGCCTGCTCAACGTCGCGCACCAGTACCAGCAGGTCACTGACTGGCACACCCGCGCACCTAACGGCTTCTGAGGGACAGACACATGCAATGGGAAGTTGTCATCGGGCTGGAGATCCATACCCAGCTCGCCACCCAGTCGAAGATTTTCTCCGGCAGCGCCACCACCTTCGGCTCCGAGCCGAACACCCAGGCCAGCCTGATCGACCTGGGCATGCCCGGCGTACTGCCGGTGCTGAACCAGGAAGCGGTGCGCATGGCCTGCATGTTCGGCCTGGCGATCGACGCCGAGATCGGCCAGCACAACGTGTTCGCGCGCAAGAACTACTTCTACCCGGACTTGCCCAAGGGCTACCAGATCAGCCAGATGGAATTGCCGATCGTCGGCAAGGGCCACCTGGACATCGCTCTTGAAGATGGCACCGTCAAGCGCATCGGCATCACCCGTGCGCACCTGGAAGAAGACGCCGGCAAGAGCCTGCACGAAGACTTCAGCGGTTCCACCGGCATCGACCTGAACCGCGCCGGCACCCCGCTGCTGGAAATCGTTTCCGAGCCGGAAATGCGCAGCGCCAAGGAAGCCGTGGCCTACGTCAAGGCAATCCACGCGCTGGTGCGCTACCTGGGCATCTGCGACGGCAACATGGCCGAAGGCTCGCTGCGCTGCGACTGCAACGTGTCGATCCGGCCGAAGGGCCAGGTCGAGTTCGGCACCCGCTGCGAGATCAAGAACGTCAACTCGTTCCGCTTTATCGAACGCGCGATCAACAGCGAAGTGCAGCGCCAGATCGAGCTGATCGAGGACGGCGGCAAGGTCATCCAGGAAACCCGCCTGTACGACCCGAACAAGGACGAGACCCGCTCCATGCGCAGCAAGGAGGAAGCCAACGACTACCGTTACTTCCCCGATCCGGACCTGCTGCCGGTGGTGATCGAGTCGGCCTACCTGGCGGACCTGCGCACTACCCTGCCGGAGCTGCCGCCACAGAAGGTCGAGCGCTTCCAGAGCCAGTACGGCCTGTCGGCCTACGACGCCAATGTGCTGGCCTCCAGCCGCGAGCAGGCGGAGTACTTCGAAAAGGTCGCGGCCATCGGCGGCGACGCCAAGCTGGCGGCCAACTGGGTCATGGTGGAACTGGGCAGCCTGCTGAACAAGCTGGGTGTCGAGATCGACCAGGCGCCGGTCACTGCCGAGCAACTGGGTGGCATGTTGCTGCGTATTCGCGACAACACCATCAGCGGCAAGATCGCCAAGACCGTGTTCGAAGCGATGGCGGCGGGTGAAGGTGATGCCGACCAGATCATCGAGAGCCGCGGCCTGAAGCAGGTCACCGACAGCGGTGCGATCGAGAAGGTGCTGGACGAGATGCTCGCGGCCAACGCCGAGCAGGTCGAGCAATACCGCGCCGCCGATGAGGCCAAGCGCGGCAAGATGTTCGGCTTCTTCGTCGGCCAGGCAATGAAAGCGTCGAAGGGCAAGGCGAACCCGCAACAGGTGAACCAACTGCTCAAGAGCAAGCTCGAAGGGTAACCGCGTTGCCTCCATCGCTGGCTAGCCAGCTCCCACAGGGTCGGCGTACACCGTACCTGTGGGAGCTGGCTTGCCAGCGATAGCCCCACCACGGAGCATCAGACATAAATGTGGCGTCCTTTAAGCGCCCTCGCGCTGTTCACTCTCCTCGCCGGCTGTGCCAGCCACGACATCGACCCACGCGGCTACGATGAAACCGGTACCGCCTCCTATTACGGCTCGCGCCATCACGGTAAACGCACCGCCAGTGGCGAAGCCTTCGACCAGCACGGCCTGACCGCCGCTCACCGCAGCCTGCCGTTCGGCACCCGGGTCTTGGTCACCAACCTGAAAAATGACCGCAGTGTCGTGGTACGCATCAATGATCGCGGCCCGCATACCCGCGGCCGCCTGATCGACCTGTCACGCGCCGCGGCACTAAGCCTGGATATGCTCCGTAGCGGAACGGCGCGAGTCCGGGTACAAAGCCTGAGCGACTGACCCCGTTTACGGAGCACGACCATTTTCGACCTGGCCGCCTTACCCACCTTCAGCCTCCTGCAACTGTGCAGCGGCCTGATCCTCCTGATTCTCGGTGCCGAGCTGCTGGTGCGCTCCGCCCTGCGCATCGCCGCCAGCCTGCACGTGCGCCCACTGATCATCGGCCTCAGCCTGGTGGCCTTCGGCAGCAGCGCGCCGCAGCTGACCGTCAGCCTGCAGGCCGCCTACACCGGCGCCCCCGACGTGGCGGTGGGCAGCGTGATCGGCAGCAATATCTTCAACATCCTGGTGATCCTCGGCCTGGCCGCGCTGATCATCCCCTTGCGGGTCTCGCGCCAGCTCGTACGCCTGGATATCCCGCTGATGATCGGCGCCAGCCTGGCGGTGTACCTGCTGGCCCTCAACGAAGTGCTTGGCCGCTGGGAAGGCGCCCTGCTCCTCGCCGGCCTGATGGCCTACCTGGCGATGCTCTGGCACCAATCACGGCACTACGCCCGCACCTACCCGGCGCCAAACCCGCGAGTCGATCGCGGCGTCGGCTTCTGGTTCGGCAGCCTGCTGCTGATGGCCCTCGGCCTGGGCCTGCTCAGCCTGGCCGGACACCTGCTGCTGGAGGCTGCGGTGGAGGTGGCGACGGACCTGGGCCTGTCCGAGCGGGTCATCGGCCTGACGGTGGTCGCCGTCTGCACGTCCTTGCCAGAACTCGCCACCTCTCTGATCGCCGCCATCCGCGGCGAGCGGGAGATCGCCGTGGGCAACGTGATCGGCAGCAATCTGTTCAACCTGTTGGCCGTGCTCGGCCTGACTGCAGTGCTGGCCCCGGAACCGCTGTCCATCTCGCCCAATGCCCTGGATTTCGACCTGCCGGTCATGCTCGGCGTCGCGGTACTGACTCTGCCGGTGTTCTACTCCGGCTACCGGGTGACCCGCGCCGAAGGGCTGGTCTTCCTCTGCCTGTATCTAGCCTATGGCCTGCACGTGGTGGCCTTCACCACCGGCATGCCCCTGGCTAACCGCCTGGAGCAACTGATGTTGTTCTATGTCCTGCCGGTTCTCGGGCTGTTGCTTGGCTACACGACCTTGAGAGCCTGGCGTCGTCAACACTAAGGAAAACAAGATGGGCGATACGAAGAAAACCGGCGAACAGGTTCGCCGCCAGGTCATGGGCGATGTGTTCGTCGACCGCGCGCTGGGCAACGCCACCGAGTTCACCGCTCCGCTGCAGGAGTTCGTCAACGAGCACGCCTGGGGCAGCGTCTGGAGCCGCGAAGGCCTGCCGCTGAAGACCCGCAGCCTGATCACCCTCGCCGCCCTGACCGCGCTCAAGTGCCCGCAGGAACTCAAGGGCCACGTGCGTGGAGCCCTGAACAATGGCTGTACGGTGGAAGAGATTCGCGAAGCCCTGCTGCATTGCGCAGTCTATGCGGGCGTACCGGCGGCGATCGATGCGTTCCGCGCGGCCCAGGAAGTGATCGACGCCTGGCAACAGGGCTGATCGAACACTTCCCGGAACGGGGTCGTCAGGCGCGACGACCCTTGGTCAGCTTGAACACCACGAACAGCACCGCCAGCCACACCGGGATCAGCTCCACGGAGATGCTGATGCCTTCGGTCTGCCACATGATCACCAGGATAAAGGCCAGGAAGGCCAGGCACAGGTAGTTGGTCAGCGGGTAGCCCAGGCTCTTGTAGAAGGTCTCATGCCCCTGCGCAGCCTTGGCCTTGCGGAACTTCAGGTGGGTGATGCTGATGATCCCCCAGTTGATCACCAGCGACGACACCACCAGCGCCATCAGCAGGCCGAAGGCCTCGCGGGGCATGAAGTAGTTGATAAGCACGCACAAACCGGTGGCCAGCGCGGAAATGCCCAGCGCTGCCAGCGGCACGCCCTTGGCGTTGACCTTGAGCAGCGACTTCGGCGCATCGCCCTGGGTTGCCAGGCCGAACAGCATGCGGCTGTTGCAGTACACGCAGCTGTTGTACACCGAGAGCGCGGCGGTCAGTACCACCAGGTTGAGCACCGTGGCGACGACGTTGCTGTCCAGGTCATGGAAGATCATCACGAACGGGCTGCCGCCATCGACCACTTTCTGCCACGGGTACAGGGCCAGCAGCACGGCCAGGGCGCCCACGTAGAACAGCAGGATGCGGTAGATCACCTGATTGGTCGCGCGCGGGATGCTGTGGCGCGGGTTATCGGCTTCCGCAGCGGTGATGCCCACCAGCTCCAGTCCGCCGAAGGAGAACATGATCACCGCCATGGCCATCATCAGGCCGGTGACGCCGTTGGGGAAGAAGCCACCGTGCTGCCACAGGTTGGCGACGCTGGCATCAGGACCACCGGTGCCGCTGATCAGCAGGTAACCGCCAAAGCCGATCATGCCGAGGATCGCTGCGACCTTGATCAGGGCGAACCAGAACTCCATCTCGCCGTAGACCTTCACCTGGCTGACGTTCATCAGGTTGATGATGACGAAGAAGATCGCCGCCGTGGCCCAGGTCGGGAACTCCGGCCACCAGTACTGCACGTAGATGCCCACGGCGGTCAGTTCGGCCATGCCCACCAGCACGTACAGCACCCAGTAGTTCCAGCCCGACATGAAACCGGCGAACGGCCCCCAGTAGCTGTGGGCGAAGTGGCTGAAGGTCCCGGAAACCGGCTCTTCCACCACCATTTCGCCGAGCTGGCGCATGATGAAGAAGGCGATCAGGCCGGCGATGGCGTAACCCAGCAGTACCGACGGTCCGGCCATCTGGATGGTCTGGGCGATACCCAGGAACAGGCCGGTGCCGATGGCCCCGCCCAGGGCAATCAGCTGGATATGGCGATTTTTCAGGCCGCGATGCAAACGCTCGGGCGTGATCTGGTCTTGCATGAAATGTCCTCAGACGTGAGACGCAGTGTTCGTATTATTTTTCCGCAGCATCTAGATCCATCCTCCCCACTGCAAGAGGAAGATTCCGATGTTGGTTGTCAGAGCCGCCGCCAATGTGGTGATGACAATGATCGACGCCGCCAACTCGTGATTGCCATTGGCCGCACGGGCCATGACATAACTGGCCGCCGCCGTGGGGCTGCCAATATAAAGGAACAGGATGCCCAGTTCCGCACCGCGAAAACCGCATAGCCAGCCGCCGAAGGTAAATACCAGGGGCAACCAGACCATCTTCACCAGGCTCGCGCTCAGAGCCATTCGCCCGCTGGCGCGCAACGACGCCAGCGACAGCGTGCCGCCAATGCAGATCAGCGCCAGCGGCAGGGTCATCTGCGCGACGTAGTCGGCGGAGGTCAGCAGCCAGTTGGGCAAGCCCACCTTGGCATAGGCCATCGGGGTCGCCAGCAGCACGCTGATGATCAGCGGGTTGCGCAGGATGCTCTTGCAGATGCTCCACGGATCGGACTTCACCGTCGGGCTGTACACCGCGAGGATCACCGACGACAGCGAGTTGTAGAGCAGGATCACCAGCCCGGCGAGGATCGCCCCGAGGGAAATGCCGTAGTCGCCGTACATGCTGGCCGCCAGCGCCAGCCCCACCACCCCGTTGTTGCCACGGAACGCGCCCTGGGTGTAGATGCCGCGATCTTCCCGGGGGCAGCGCCAGATGGCAATCAGCCAGGCCAAGGCGAAACTGCCGAAGGTGGCGGCGATGAAGTACAGCAGCAGGCCGGGTTTTACCGCAGCATCGAGGTCGGCGTGGTAGATGCCGAGGAACAGCAGCGCCGGCATGCAGACGTTGAACACCAGCGACGAGGCGGTCTGGATGAAGTTGTCGTTGATCGCGTCGATGCGGCGCAGCAGCACGCCCATGAACAGCATCGCGAAGACCGGTGCGGTGATGTTCAGGGTCTGGATAAAGAGGGCGAGCATGCGGGAGGATTTCCGTGGGCCTGTCGTTAGGTGGCTAATGATACGCCAGTGCAAGGCTCAGGGATGGGGGTTTGTGGATGAAATGCAGTAATTTCGCCGATCTTGAGGGCCCTATCGCAGGCAAGCCACACAGGGTCCGCTGTGCATGCGATCCCTGTGGGAGCTGACTTGCCAGCGATAGGGCCCTCAAGGCAATGAAGGATTCAGCGACGAACAGGCCGCTTCTGCAGCTTGCGCTGCAACGTCCGCCGGTGCATGCCCAGGGCCCGGGCCGTAGCGGAGATATTGCCTTCATGCTCGGTCAGCACGCGCTGGATGTGCTCCCACTGCAAACGGTCCACCGACATCGGGTTTTCCGGCACCAGGGTATCCAGGTCGGCATGCTCGGAGGCCAGCGCCGCCAGCACGTCATCGGCATCCGCCGGCTTGCACAGGTAGTTGCAGGCGCCGCGCTTGATCGCCTCCACCGCCGTGGCGATGCTGGAGTAGCCGGTGAGGATCACCACCTTCATCTCCGGGTCCAGCTCCAGCAGCTTGGGTAGCAGCACCAGGCCCGAGTCGCCTTCCATCTTCAGGTCCAGCGTGGCGTAGTCCGGCACGTCCTGCTGAGCCAGGACCAGGCCCTCCTCCGCCGAACTCGCGGTGCTGACGCGGAAACCGCGGCGGCTCATGGCGCGTGCCATCACCCGGGTAAAGGTCGCGTCGTCGTCGACCAGCAGCAGGTGCGGCAGTTCTTCGCCTTCAACCTGGATTTCATCAGTCATCACACGTCTCCTCGTGCGTCACGGGGCAAGCGCAGCTCGGTAAGCGTACCGCCTTCTTCGTGACTATAGAGTTTTACCGAGCCACCAGCACGGGTAACGCTGGCCTTGCTCAGGAACAGGCCAAGGCCGAAGCCCTTGCCCTTGGTGGTAAAGAAAGGTTTGCCGATCTGTTCGGCGATGGCCACCGGCACGCCGGGGCCATGGTCGCGGATGCTGATGACGATGTCAGAAGCATCCCAGTCCAGGTGCACTTCCAGGCCCTCGGGGCAGGCGTCGGCAGCGTTGTTCAGCAGATTGAGCAGGGCCTGGGTCAGGTCCGGCGGCGGCGCCAGGTGCGGGATCAGGCCCTGCCCGAGGCGCTGAAAGCGGTAGCTGGCTTCCGGGCGCATCAGGTGCCAGCGGTTCAGCGACTCGTCGAGCCAGAAGGTCACCGGCTGCTGTTCCACCACCATGCGCCGGTTGGCCTCGGCGGCGCGCACCAGTTGCTGCAGGGTGTGCTTGCACTGCTTGACCTGTTCCTGGAGCACCGCCAGGTCGTCCTGCAGCAGCGGGTCGGTATGATCCTGGCGCATCTCGTTGATCAGTACGCTCATGGTCGCCAGCGGCGTGCCCAGTTCGTGGGCGGCGCCGGCGGCCTGGGTGGCCACGGCCAGCAGTTGCTGGTCGCGCAGGCCTTCCTCGCGGCGCTGGGCCTGCAATTGTTCCTGGCGGCGCAGTTCCTCGGCCATCTTCGCAGCGAAGAAAGTGATCACCGCCGCGGCCAGGGCGAAGCTCAGCCACATGCCGTAGATCTGCATCTTTTCCCGGGCCATGGGGAAGGTATCCAGAGGATAGAACTGCACCAGCAACAAGGTGTAGGCCACCAGTGCGATGCCGGAAAGGATCAGCGAATAGATCCAGGGCAAGGTCACTGCGGCGATCGCCAGCGGCACCAGATAATAGGAAACGAAGGGGTTGGTCGAACCGCCGGAGAAATACAGCAAGGCACTGTGGATCAGCAGGTCACAGGCCAGTTGCACCGCGTACTCCAGCTCGGTGACCGGCAGCGAGGCACGCAGGCGCAAGGCGGTGACCAGGCACAGGACCATGGAGAAACCGAGGGTGACGCTCAACGCCAGCCAGGGCAGTGGCAGCAGATCGGTCCAGTAGGCGACGCCGACCGAGCCGGCCTGGGCGGCCAGTACCAAGGTGCGGATGAACGTCAGGCGCCAGAGGTTTTGACGGGTAGCAGACAGCATTTGCATAGTGACCGGGGCAAGCATGAGCGCTCCTGATGAGGGCTCCAGGTAAACCCCGGCGAGTATACGCCAAGCGGCTCCCAGGGCTGCAGCGATGCGGCAACTCGCCACACCGCAACGGGTTAAATGATGGCTAAGTGGAACCTTAGTGCTACTTTCAAGGTCGGATAGGGTCTGCGTGGCACAGGATCGTATCGGCCACGCCCATTTTTCAAGGAGTCGCACATGCATACCCCACGCCGTAGCGCCAAAGCCCTGCTGGCTGCCAGTGTCCTGGTCAGCCTTCCCGTTCTGGCGGACGAGCCGCGCTACAACCAGGTTTCCCTGCGCGCCGAAGCGAGCAAGGAAGTCGCGCGCGACCTGATGGTCGTGACCCTGTACAGCGAAGCGCAGAACAGCGACCCGGCCAAGCTGGCCGCCGAGATCACCACGACCCTGAACAAGGCTCTGGAGCAGGCGCGCCAGATCAAAGACGTGAAGATCAGCCAGGGCAGCCGCAACGCCTATCCGATCTATGACGACAAGGGTCAGAAGATCACCGGCTGGCGCGAGCGCGCCGAGCTGCGCCTGGAGAGCGGCGACTTCCCGGCCCTGTCCAAGCTCACCGGCGAGCTGCTGCAACAGCTGAAGATGGGCGGCATGGACTTCGCCATCGCCCCGGCCACCCGCAAGGCCAGCGAAGATGCACTGATCAAGGACGCCATCGATGCCTTCAAGGCGCGCGCGCAGATCACTACCGAGGCACTGGGTGGCAAGGGCTACAAGGTGGTCAGCCTGAACCTCAACAGCAGTGGCTATCCACACCCCTATGCACGGGCACCGATGATGATGAAAGCCAGCATGGATGCCGAGGGCGCGGCGGCGCCGCAGGTCGAGGCGGGGACCACCGAGGTCAGCGTCAATGCCGATGGCACCATTGAAGTGCAGATGTAACCAAACTTGGGGCCTGCCTCGCAGGCCCCTTCTCACTGTCGGAACGAGCTTGCTCATGGAGGACCGCAAAGCGGTCACCCACCCTCCCGGATCTTGATCCAGCGCACCTGGCGCACTCCCCCCCGCCCGCTATCCTTCATGCGATGCAGGCACCGGAAAACTCCTACCCCGCACAGCTTTTTACCCACAAACTTCGGGGAAAATTCCTCGCGCAAACGTTTAAATATCTGAAAATTACAAGAATGCGACATTCCTGTACGACCGTACCACCATTTCACAGTTTCCACGCTTCGACCTGTTGCAACCGGTACAGCGCCTGCATAAGTATCCTCGGGTCGGCTCACGAGGCCGCCCTCAATCAAAAATGACAACAATGAGGCCACCATGCTGAAAACCGCAGTCATTCCGTTCCTCGTCGGCGCAGGTCTGCTCGCCGCCACCCCCGCCGCACAGGCAGCTTCCAACCTGGTGTATTGCTCCGAAGGCAGCCCCGCCGGCTTCGATCCCGCCCAGTACACCACCGGAACCGACTTCGACGCCTCGTCCGAAACCGTCTTCAACCGCCTCGCCCAGTTCGAGCGCGGCGGCACCAAGGTCATCCCTGGCCTGGCCACCCGCTGGGACGTCTCGGACGATGGCCTGACCTACACCTTCCACCTGCGTGAAGGCGTGAAATTCCACACTACCGACTACTTCAAGCCGACCCGTCCGTTCAATGCCGACGACGTCCTGTTCACCTTCAACCGCATGCTCGACAAGGAGCTGCCGTTCCGCAAGGCGTACCCCACCGAGTTCCCGTACTTCACCGACATGGGCATGGACGCGAACATCAAGAAGGTCGAGAAGATCGACGACCACACCGTCCGTTTCTCCCTCGCCGAAGTCGACGCCGCCTTCATCCAGAACATCGCGATGAGCTTCGCCTCGATCCAGTCCGCCGAATACGCCGACCAGTTGCTCAAGCAGGGCAAGGCCGCGGACATCAACCAGAAGCCCATCGGCACCGGTCCGTTCGTGTTCAGCAAGTATCAGAAGGACGCGCAGATCCGCTTCAAGGGCAACAAGGACTATTGGCAGCCGGGCGAGGTGAAGATCGACAACCTGATCTTCGCCATCACCACCGACGCCTCGGTGCGCATGCAGAAGCTGAAGAAGAACGAGTGCCAGGTCACCCTGTTCCCGCGTCCGGCCGACCTCGAGGCGCTCAAGGCCGACCCGAACCTGCAGATGCCATCCCAGGCCGGCTTCAACCTCGGCTACATCGCCTACAACGTGATGGACAAGATCAAGGGCAGCAACGAGCCCAACCCCATGGCCCAGCTCAAGGTCCGCCAGGCCCTGGACATGGCGGTGAACAAGCAGCAGATCATCGATTCGGTGTACCAGGGCGCCGGGCAGATGGCGGTCAATGCCATGCCGCCGACCCAGTGGTCCTACGACGAAACCATCAAGGGCACCGCCTACGATCCGGAGAAAGCCAAAGCCCTGCTCAAGGAAGCCGGGATCAAGGAAGGCACCGAGATCACCCTGTGGGCCATGCCGGTGCAGCGCCCGTACAACCCCAACGCCAAGCTGATGGCCGAGATGATCCAGTCGGACTGGGCCAAGATCGGCATCAAGGCACGCATCGTCAGCTACGAATGGGGCGAGTACATCAAGCGCGCCAAGGACGGCGAGAACGGCGCCATGCTGATCGGCTGGAGCGGCGACAACGGTGACCCGGACAACTGGCTCGGCACCCTGTACGGCTGCGACGCGGTCAACGGCAACAACTTCTCCCACTGGTGCAACACCGACTACGACAAGCTGGTCAAGGACGCCAAGCGCATCCCCGACCAGGCCAAGCGCACCGAGCTGTACAAGCAGGCCCAGCACATCCTCAAGGACCAGGTGCCGATCACCCCGATCGCCCACTCCACGGTCTACCAACCCATGCGCAAGAACGTCGATGACTTCAAGATCAGTCCGTTCGCCCTCAACGACTTCAATGGCGTCAGCCTGAAGCCGTGACCGCAGGCGCGGTCCCGGTCACGCACCGGGACCGTACGGGACGCCATGAGGCGACCTGTGGATCAGTCATCAGCTCACTGCTGAAATTTCCACAATTCACTCAGAAACCTCCTACCCCAATTTGCACCTTGTGTACCTCGTCGGACGCCCTTCCCCCACTTACCTTGGGAAGGGCGCCGCGACGCGTGAGCGAGGATTCCTCATGTGCCGCGGAAACTTCCAAACAACGACGACAAGACAGGGAATTCCCATGCGTATGACGTCTCTCTTCGCCGCCTTGCTCGGGGCGGGCCTGCTGGTCCATTCGCCCCTCGGCCTGGCCAAGGGCAACCTGGTGTTCTGCTCGGAGGGCAGCCCTTCCGGCTTTGACACCGCGCAGTATCAGAGCGGCACCGACAACGACGTATCCGAACCGCTGTACAACCGGCTGGTGGAGTTCGAACGCGGGGCCA
Organism: Pseudomonas sp. Con_6; assembly: GCF_059379395.1. Lineage (NCBI taxonomy): Bacteria > Pseudomonadati > Pseudomonadota > Gammaproteobacteria > Pseudomonadales > Pseudomonadaceae > Pseudomonas > Pseudomonas sp. Con_6. The sequence continues at coordinate 5,905,849 of NZ_CM182011.1, forward strand.
CGGTGGTGGAACCATCGTTGGCCACCGACTGGAGCATTTCCGAGGATGGCCTGGTGTACACGTTCAACCTGCGCCCGGGTGTGAAGTTCCACAGCAACCCCGGTTTCACCCCGAGCCGCGAGTTCGACGCCGACGACGTAGTCTTCACCTTCAACCGCATGCTCGACCCGACCCACCCCTTCCGCCTGGCCTATGGCACGGTGTTCCCGTACTTCAACGCCATGGGCATGGACAGGACCATCGCCAAGGTGGAGAAGACCGGTCCCATGACCGTGACCTTCACCCTCAACCACCCCGACGCAACCCTGCTGCAGAACCTTGCCATGAGCTTCGCCTCGGTGCTCTCCGCCGAGTACGCCGAACACCTGCTGGCCCGCGGCACCCCGTCGGACATCACCCACAAACCCATCGGCACCGGTCCCTTCGTGTTCACCCGCTACCAGAAGGACACCCAGATCCGCTATCGCGGCAACACCGAATACTGGGCCCCGGACCAGGTCAAGCTGGACAACCTGATCTACTCCATCAACGTCGATCCATCCGTGCGCGTGCAGAAACTGCGCAAAGGCGAATGCCAGGTGAGCATCCACCCGCGTCCCGCCGATCTCGAAGCGCTGCGTCGCGACGAGACCATCAACCTGATCGAGAAACCCGCCTACAACCTCGGCTACATCGCCTACAACACCCGGCACAAACCGTTCGACCAGCTGGAAGTGCGCCAGGCCCTGGACATGGCGGTCAACAAAGAGGCGATCATCAAGACCGTGTTCCAGGGCGCCGGCCAGGTGGCGGTGAACACCATGCCGCCGACCCAGTGGTCCTACGACGAGAGCGTCGCCGACGCCCCCCGCGACCTGGAAAAAGCCCGGCAAATGCTGCGCGATGCCGGGGTCAAGGAAGGCACCGAAATCACCCTCTGGGCCATGCCCGTGCAACGCCCCTACAACCCCGACGCACGCCTGATGGCGCAGATGCTTCAGGACGACTGGGGCAAGCTCGGGCTCAAGGTCAACATCGTCAGCTACGAATGGGGTGAGTACCTCAAGCGCGCCAAGAACGGCGAGCACGATACGCTGCTGATCGGCTGGACCGGCGACAACGGCGATCCCGACAACTGGCTTGGCACCCTGTACAGCTGCGACGCCATCGGCAGCCACAACCACTCCATGTGGTGCGACCCGGAATACGACGCCCTGATGAAAAAGGCCAAGGGCACCAGCGACCGCGAGCAACGCAGCGAGCTGTATCGCCAGGCCCAGCACTACATCAAGCAGAACGTGCCGATCACCCCGATCGCCCACTCCACCGTCAGCCAGCCCGTGAGCACGCGGGTGCAGGACTACCGGGTGAGCCCCTTCGGCAAGACCACGTTCCGCGACGTCGGCATCGATTGAACCCGCGCCGCGACCACGACCGCCCGGCTCACGAGATCCGGCGGTCCCCCGACAAGAACAAGAAAGGAAACACCGCCTTGAAACGCATCACTACCGTAATCACCCTGTCCCTTGCCAGCCTCGGTGGCCTGGCCCAGGCCAAGTCCGTCGACCAGAGCTACCTGCCCTTGAGCCTCAAGGAAAACAGCGCCCAGGCCGAGGCCAACGGCTTCATCGAAGACCAGCGTCTGTCCGGCTCGACCCGCAACTGGTACGCCCGGGAACGGGCCACCAAGGGCCCGCTGTTCCGCTACTACAAGAGCGACGGCAGCCGCCACGACAGCCACAGCCGGGACAACTGGGTGCAGGGCACCATCCTCGACTACAGCTCGGGGTTCACCCAGGGCACGATCGGCTTCGCCACCCAGGTCGCCGGCTACAATGCCATCGCCCTGGAGCGTGGGCGCGCCGCAGTCGCCGGGCCGAACAACCGCACCCTGACCCACAGCGACGGCGACGTCATCGGCCAGTGGAGCAAGCTCGGCCTGGCCAACCTGCAGGCGCGGGTGTCCAACACCACCCTCACCGCCGGGCGGCAGTCGATCAACACCCCGGTGTTCGCCTACATCGGCAACCGCGCCCTGCCATCCAGCTTCGACGGCGTCAGCCTGCACAGTGCCGAGTTCGACAACCTGTCCTTCGACCTCGGCAGCTTCAGCCGTGTCTCGACCCGCACCGAGCAGGGCCGCAGCCGCTTCACCACGGAGTACTCCGCCATCGGCGCGAACGCTGATCGGGTCAGCCTCGCCGGCCTCAACTACCAGCCGCTGCGCAGCCTGACCACCAGCCTGTACCTCGGCCATGTCGAGGACATCTGGAACCAGTACTACTTCGGCGCTTCCCATGAACTGGGAGACCGCGGCGTACTGGGCCTGACCACCGGCCTGAACTACTACCGCACCCGCGATACCGGCGCTGCGAAGCTTGGACCGATCGACAACGACACCTTCAGCCTCTCGTTCACCCTGGCGCACCAGGCCCACAGCCTGACCCTGGCCTACCAGAAAGTCAGTGGCGACGAGTACTTCGACTACGTGCACGACACCAACGCGATCTTCCTCGCCAACTCGCTGTTCTCCGACTACAACGGGCCCAACGAGCAGTCGCTGCAGTTCGGCTACGCCATCGACCTGGCCGGCTACGGCGTGCCGGGCCTGCGCCTGAACGCCTATACCGCCCGTGGTTGGGGCATCGACGGTACCCGCTACAAGGGCAACGGCTACGATGTACGCAACCTCGACGGTGAACATCACCGGGAATGGTCCCTCGGCGCCAGCTACGTGGTGCAAAGCGGGGCGCTGGCCGACACCAGCATCCGTGCCTACTACACCGCACACCGCGCCAGCCGGGCACAGATCGACGGCAACGTCGACGAGTTCCGCATCGTGACCACCGTGCCGTTCAACATTCTCTGAGCAGGTGCCGGGTGGCGATCCTGATCGCCGCCCGGCCAGGCACCGACAAAGGACATCCCGATGAAAAACCTCAGGTTGCACGCCGTCGCAGCAACGCTGCTGCTCACCGCCTCGGCAAGTCTCTGGGCCCGGCCGCTGGTGGTATGCACCGAAGCCAGCCCGGAAGGCTTCGACATGGCGCAATACACTACTGCGGTGACCGCAGACGCCGCCGCAGAAACCATTTTCAACCGCCTGGTAGACTTCAAGCCCGGCACCACCGAGATTCAGCCTTCCCTGGCCGAGCGCTGGGAGATCAGCGACGACGGCCTCACCTACACCTTCCACCTGCGCCAGGGCGTGAAGTTTCACACCACGCCCTGGTTCACCCCCACCCGCGAATTCAACGCCGACGACGTGCTGTGGAGCTTCCAGCGCCAGCTCGACCCCAAGCATCCCTGGCATGACAAGACCAGCATCGGCTTCCCGTACTTCGAGGGCATGGGTTTCCGCACACTGCTCAAGCGCGTGGAGAAGACCGGCGACCACACCGTGGTCTTCACCCTGACCCAGCCGCAGGCACCGTTCCTGCGCGATCTGGCCATGGCCTTCACCTCGATCTACTCCGCCGAGTACGGCGACCAGTTGCTCGCCGCCGGACGCACCGGCGACCTCAACAGCAAGCCGGTGGGCACCGGTCCGTTCATCCTCCAGCGCTATATCAAGGACGCCCAGGTCCGCTACAAGGCCAACCCGGACTACTTCCGCGGTGCACCGCCGAGCGAAAGCCTGGTCTTCGCGATCACCACCGACAACAATGTGCGCCTGCAGAAGCTGCGCGCCAACGAATGCCAGGTCGCGCTCTATCCCAAGCCTGACGACGTGCCGTCGATCAAGCAGGACCCGATGCTCAAGGTGGTCGAACTGGAGGCGCTGATCATCGGCTATGTGGCCATGAACACCGAGCATCCGCTGCTCAAGGACGTGCGCGTACGCAAGGCCATCGACATCGCCTTCGACCGCCAGAGCCACGTCGACCAACTGTTCGGCAAAGACAACGCACTGCTCGCGGTGAACCCCTATCCGCCGACGATGATGGGATACAACCACGACAACCGGAACCCGCCCCGCGACCTCGACAAGGCCCGCGCCCTGCTCAAGGAAGCCGGCGTGCCGGAGGGCGCCACGCTGACCCTGTTCACCCGCAACGGCGGCGGCATGACCAACCCCAATCCACGCCTAAGCGCCGAGATGCTCCAAGCCGACCTCAAGCAGATCGGCCTGAAGCTGGATATCCGCGTCATGGAATGGGCAGAGATGCTACGCCGGGCGAAGAACGGCGAGCACGACCTGGTGTCCACTGGATGGGCCGGCGACAACGGTGACCCGGACAACTTCCTGACCCCGCTGCTCAGCTGCGAGGCGGTGAAGAATGGCGAGAACTATGCTCGATGGTGCAATACGAAATTCGATGCGCTGATCACCCAGGCCCGCCAGGTGATCGACCCGAAACAACGGGACGCGCTCTATAACGAGGCCCTGGCCGTGTACGATGCGGACCGGCCATGGATAACCATGGCCCATCCGAAGATGTTCACGGCCATGCGTCGGAACGTCGAGGGCTACATCATCAGCCCTTTGACCAATAACAACTTCGCCACTACCGCGGTGAAGTAGAACAAGAACGCCCGCTCACCCCACCAGGGCACAAGCGGGCACGCCTGACGGCTGACGAGGAACACCAGAAGATGTTGAGTTTCATTGCCCGGCGTCTGGGATTGCTGATCCCGACCTTTTTCGGCATTACCTTGCTGACCTTCGCACTCATACGGCTGATACCGGGAGACCCGGTGGAGGTGATGATGGGCGAGCGCAGGGTCGACCCTGAAATGCACGCACAGGCCATGGAACGGCTGGGCCTGAACAAGCCCTTGCCCGAGCAGTACCTGGATTATGTCGGCAAGCTGTCCCAGGGCGACCTGGGCGAGTCCCTGCGCACCCGCGAGAGCGTGTGGAACGAGTTTCTCGCGCTGTTTCCCGCCACCCTCGAACTGGCCATCGCCGCCCTGCTGTTCGCCGGCGTACTCGGGGTGCTGGCCGGGGTCATCGCCGCGCTCAAGCGCGGTTCGCTGTTCGACCACGGGGTGATGGGACTGTCCCTCACCGGCTACTCCATGCCGATCTTCTGGTGGGGGCTGATCCTCATCATGTTCTTCTCGGTGAGCCTGGGCTGGACTCCTGTTTCCGGGCGCATCGACCTGCTCTACGACATCGAGCCGAAGACCGGCTTCATGCTGATCGACACCCTGCTCAGCGACGAGGAAGGCGCGTTCAAGGACGCCCTGATGCACCTGATCCTGCCGGCCATCGTCCTGGGCACCATCCCGCTGGCGGTGATCGCGCGGATGACCCGCTCGTCGATGCTCGAAGTGCTGCGCGAGGACTACATCCGCACCGCCCGGGCCAAGGGCCTGTCTCCGGCGCGGGTGGTGTTCGTGCACGGCCTGCGCAACGCGCTGATCCCGGTGCTGACGGTGTTCGGCCTGCAGGTCGGCACCCTGCTGGCCGGCGCGGTGCTCACCGAAACCATCTTTTCCTGGCCGGGCATCGGCAAGTGGCTGATCGAAGCCATCGGTGCCCGTGACTACCCCGTGGTCCAGAACGGCATCCTGCTGATCGCCTGCCTGGTCATCCTGGTCAACTTCGTCGTGGATATCCTCTACGGCCTGGCCAACCCACGCATCCGTCACCAGCGCTGAGGCCATCGTCATGAATACTCCCGCTCCAACCCCGGCCCCGGCAATCGACCAGAGCCTGCTCTACCCCTCGCCCTACAAAGAATTCTGGCAGGCCTTTTCGCGCAACAAGGGCGCGGTGGCCGGCCTTGCGTTCATGTGCCTGATCGTCTTCTGCGCGCTGTTCGCGCCGTGGGTAGCGCCGCACCATCCCAGCGAGCAATACCGCGACTTCCTGCTGACCCCGCCGGTCTGGCTGGAAGGCGGGAACTGGCAGTTCATCCTCGGTACCGACGAACTCGGCCGCGACCTGCTCTCGCGGCTGATCCAGGGTTCGCGCCTGTCGCTGCTGATCGGCCTGTCGTCGGTGGTGATCTCACTGATTCCAGGGATCATCCTCGGCCTGTTGGCGGGCTTCTTCCCGCGCATGCTGGGCTCGTCGATCATGCGCCTGATGGACGTGATGCTGGCCCTGCCGTCGCTGCTGCTGGCGGTGGCCATCGTCGCCATCCTCGGCCCTGGCCTGGTCAACACGGTGATCGCCATCGCCATCGTCTCGCTGCCCTCCTACGTGCGCCTGACCCGTGCCGCGGTGATGGGCGAACTCAACCGCGACTACGTCACCGCCGCGCGCCTGGCCGGTGCCAGCCTGCCGCGACTGATGTTCGTCACCGTGCTGCCCAACTGCATGGCACCACTGATCGTGCAGGCGACCCTGAGCTTCTCCTCGGCGATCCTCGACGCCGCCGCCCTGGGCTTCCTCGGCCTCGGCGTACAGCCGCCGACCCCGGAATGGGGAACCATGCTGGCCTCGGCCCGCGACTACATCGAACGTGCCTGGTGGGTGGTGAGCCTGCCTGGCCTGACCATCTTGCTCAGCGTGCTGGCAATCAACCTGATGGGCGACGGACTGCGCGATGCGCTGGACCCGAAACTCAAGAATGCCGCCTGAGGAGAAGCCCATGTCACTTCTGCAAATCCGCAATCTCAACGTGCGCTTCGGCGATGCCACGGCCGTACCGGTGGTGGACGGTCTCGACCTCAGCGTGGACAAAGGCGAGGTCCTGGCCATCGTTGGCGAATCCGGTTCCGGCAAGTCGGTGACCATGATGGCGCTGATGGGCCTGATCGACCCGCCCGGGCGCATCAGTGCCGACGCCCTCACCTTCGACGGCCACGACATGCTCACGCTCAGCGGCCGGCAACGGCGCAAGGTGGTGGGCAAGGACATGGCCATGGTCTTCCAGGACCCCATGACCGCCCTCAATCCCAGCTACACCGTGGGCTTCCAGATCGAGGAAGTGCTGCGCCAGCACCTCGGCCTGCGCGGCAAGGCCGCCCGCCAGCGTGCCTTGGAGCTACTGAAGAAAGTCGAAATCCCGGCCCCCGAGAGCCGCCTCGACGCCTACCCGCACCAGCTTTCCGGCGGCATGAGCCAACGGGTGGCGATCGCCATGGCGATTGCCGGCGAACCCAAGCTGCTGATCGCCGACGAACCCACCACTGCCCTCGACGTGACCATCCAGGCGCAGATCATGGAACTGCTGCTGAACCTGCAGAAGGAGCAGGACATGGCGCTGATCCTGATTACCCACGACCTGGCCGTGGTGGCCGAGACTGCGAAACGGGTGTGCGTGATGTACGCCGGCCAGGCCGTGGAAATCGGCCAGGTGCCCGAGCTGTTCGAGGTACCGGCGCACCCGTACAGCGAAGCGCTGCTCAAGGCCATTCCCGAGCACAGCCTGGGTGCCGAGCGCCTGGCCACCCTGCCTGGCATCGTGCCCGGCCGCTATGACCGGCCCAGTGGTTGCCTGCTTTCGCCGCGCTGCCCCTATGCCCGCGACAACTGCCGCCAGCAACGTCCTGGCCTCGATCCCCAGGCCCACAGCCTGGCGCGCTGCTTCTATCCGCTGAACCAGGAGGTGGCGTGATGAGCGTTGTCCTGACCGCCCGTGATCTCACCCGTCACTACGAAGTCTCCCGTGGCCTGTTCAAGGGCCATGCCACGGTGCGCGCGCTGAATGGCGTGTCGTTCGAACTGGAGGCCGGCAAGACCCTGGCCGTGGTCGGCGAATCCGGCTGCGGCAAGTCGACCCTGGCCCGGGCCCTGACCCTGATCGAGGAGCCGTCGTCCGGCTCGTTGCAGATCGCCGGGCAGGAGGTGAATGGCGCCAGCAAGCAGGAGCGCAAGCAACTGCGCCGCGATGTGCAGATGGTCTTCCAGAGCCCCTATGCCTCGCTCAATCCGCGGCAGAAGATCGGTGACCAACTGGCCGAGCCGCTGTTGATCAATACCTCGCTGTCCAAGGAGCAGCGCCGTGAACGGGTGCAGGCGATGATGCAGCAAGTCGGCCTGCGGCCTGAGCACTACCAGCGCTATCCGCACATGTTCTCCGGCGGTCAGCGCCAGCGCATCGCCCTGGCCCGGGCGATGATGCTGCAACCCAAAGTGCTGGTGGCGGACGAGCCGACCTCGGCGCTGGACGTGTCGATCCAGGCCCAGGTGCTGAACCTGTTCATGGACCTGCAGAAGGAGTTCAACACCGCCTACGTGTTCATCTCGCACAACCTGGCGGTGGTGCGGCACGTGGCGGACGAGGTGCTGGTGATGTACCTGGGGCGGCCGGCGGAGATGGGGCCGAAGGAGGATATCTACAACAAGCCGTTGCACCCCTATACCCAGGCGCTGCTGTCGGCGACGCCGACCATTCACCCGGACCCGCTGAAGCCGAAGATCAAGATCGCCGGGGAGTTGCCCAATCCGCTGAATCCGCCTGATGGCTGTGCGTTCCACAAGCGTTGTCCGCATGCGACGGAACGCTGTGCGAAGGAAGTACCGGCGTTTCGGCAGGTGGAAACGCGGCAGGTGGCGTGTCATTACGCCGAGCAGTTTCTCTAGATCGATGTAGCCTCATCGCTAGCAAGCCAGCTCCCACAGGGACCGCGTTTGTGGGAGCTGGCTTGCCAGCGATGAGGCCCTTGAGGTCAATGCATAAACAAAGCGATCAGGATAATCACCGGAATCGGCACACCCAGCATCCACAGCAGTAAAGAGCGCATAACGTTTCTCCTTGTTCTTCGTTCAAAGACTCAGTTCATCGACACGGTACGTTGACGCCCCGCATAGTCCGTGGCGGTTCCTTCAAGCCAGATCACCCGATCCCGCTGACGACCACCCCAGAGCGCCGCCAGGCTGGCGAAGAACGCCCCGCACAGCAGCGCGACGAAGGTCCACAGTGAAGCCCATGCCGCCGCCTTGGTCGCCGCATCGGCAGCCTTCTGTGCATCGACCTTGGCTTGCTGTACCTGCGCCATCACCTGATCCACCCGCGTCTCGGCTTCGGCCTGGCTCAGGCGGGTACGCTGCGCTACCACCTGGGCGAGGTAGGTACGATCCTCCGGCGACAGGCTGCCGCCCTGCATCACACCGCGCGCCAGAATGCGACTGGCCACGCCATTGGCCGCATCGTCGCTGACCGCGGTAGGGCCTTCGCTGCGGAACAGGGTATCGACGAAGTAACCCATCGGATCATTGTTGTTGGTGCTCGCCGCTGCTGCGGTACCGGCACCCGCCGCTACCGCAGCAGCACCGGCCTGGGCACCCGCGCTGGCAAGACTGCCTGCCGTGCCCAACACCAGCATCGCCGCCACCAGGGTGGCCACGGCCCAGGCCAGGAAGCCATGGGCGGTATCGCGAAAATACACTTCGTCGCCATGCAGGTTGGCCCATTTCACCCGCAACCGACCGGCGATGTAGCCACCGAGACCGGAAGCGATGATCTGGGTAACCAGCAGCCAGATGATGGTGGAGATGCCCAGGGCCTTGGCGCTGGCACCCTCGTCGGCCCACGGAGACGTGGCGGCAAAGCCCAGTCCCGCGCCGAGGATCAGCAGGACCAGGGACAACGCCGCCGCCGCCGCGGCACCGGCGAAGATGGCAGCCCAGGACACGCCTGAGCGGTTGGGGGCTTCTATAGCAGCAGAGGAATACTCGGTAGTGATCATGGGTTTTCGCCTTGTTCGGGTGGAGGAAATCCATTCGCAAGGCAAGCGGTGCAGTGGATGTGCCAACTGTGACAAAAGATGACATCCAAAAAAATCAATGAGTTAGGCGAAATACCTGTCTGAGGACCGTGCAGAATGCGCGATTGCCCCTTCGCGTTCAGTGTGTTCTGCAAGGGCCTCATCGCCGGCAAGCCAGCTCCCACAGGTACCGCATGCACCACAAACCCTGTGAGAGCTGGCTTGCCAGCGATAGGGCCCTCAAGCACTATCGAGCAATGACTGCCCACCTCGTCCCCGACGGCCCCAACCAGACTCCGCTCACAGCCGACACCGTGCTGCGCTACCACCTGTGCTGGAAGCACCGCGACCTCGACGGCGTCATGGCCCTCTACCACCCGGCCATCGAGTACCACGACTTCTTCCAGAACCGCATCCTCGGCTACGCCGAACTGCGCGACTACGTGAAGGCCTGCCTGCCCCACGAAGCCGGCGAGGACATCGTCCACAGCGACCGCATCCGCGTCGACGGCTGCACCGCCTTCATCCAGTACCAGGTCACCGTGCAGGGCGGCGAGGGCCTGGTGGCCTTCCAGTCCAGCGAGGCGATCACGGTCAGGGACGGACTGATCTGGCGAGTCAACGAATACGCCACCCTGATCCGCCAGAACGGCAAGGCCGGTACCAGCGGCGGCCCACGCCCGGCCACCAGCCGTCTGGGCCTGTCGCCGCGACAACTGAGCACCATGGCCCAGGACCTGGAGCATTACTTCCAGCGCCAGCGCCCGTATCTCGACCCGGAACTGGACCTGCAACGGGTGGCCAATGAAAGCGGCTACAGCCGCAACCAGATTTCCTACCTGCTCAACCAGGTGCTCGGCCAGAGCTTCTACCGCTACGTCAACCAGGCCCGCCTGCAGCACCTGCTCGGCGGCCTGGACGGCACCGCTAGCGCAGCGCCCATCGACGAACTGGCCTTCGATGCCGGATTCAATTCCCTGTCTGCCTTCTACAAGTGCTTCCGCGAACACACCGGCCTCTCGCCCAAGGCCTATGTGAAGCAGATTTCCCTGCGTGCACGCACGTAAGACAACCCGCCCCGCCCGCCACTAGGATCGACGCCAGACCTTTTCGCGGATGTGGAGCAGTACCCGATGCAAGCCTGGCGCACGATAAGCCTGTGGATGGACCAGCTCGACGAACAGATCGAGCCACGCCCGGCGTTGAGCCAGGATCTGGATGTCGATGTGTGCATCATCGGCGCCGGCTACACCGGCCTGTGGACCGCGTACTACCTCAAGCAGCAGGCACCGCACCTGAACATCGCCATCATCGAGGCGAAATTCGCCGGCTTCGGCGCCTCCGGCCGCAACGGCGGCTGGCTGATGGGCAACATGCTCGGCGACGACCGCCTGCTCGCCACCCTGTCCCCGCAGCAACGCCGGGACAGCATCGACCTGCTCCACGACATTCCCGATGAAGCCCGCCGCGTGCTCGACCACGAAGGCATCGACTGCGACTACCGCAAGGGCGGCGTGCTGTATTGCGCGGCGCGCTACCCGGAACAGGAAAAGAGCCTGCGCGAGTGGCTCGACGACCTGTACCGCCAGGGCATGACCGCCGACGACTATCGCTGGCTGCGCCCGGAAGAGCTGGAGGGCCAACTGCGGGTCAGCAACGCCTACGGCGCGATCTTCAGTCCGCACACCGCCACTATCCAGCCAGCGAAACTGGCCCGCGGCCTGGCGCGAGCGGTGGAGCGCCTGGGCGTGAAGATCTACGAAAACACCCCGGCCATCGACTGGCAGCCCGGCCAGGTACGCACCCCACAAGCGACGATCCGCAGCCACTGGGTAGTCCCCGCCGTCGAGGGCTACGCCGCCAGCCTGCCGCCGCTGGGCAAGCACCAGTTGCCCGTGCAGAGCCTGCTGGTGGCCACCGAGCCGTTGGCGGAGTCGGTGTGGGACGAGATCGGCCTGAAGGAAGGCCAGGCCTTCAGCGAAAACAGCCGGCAGGTCACCTACGGTCAGCGCACCCGCGACAATCGCCTGATGTTCGGCGCCCGCGGTGGCTATCGCTTCGGCGGACGGCTGCGCGAAGACTTCAGCCTCACCCCCGGCGAGGTCGAGCTGCGCCGCTACCTGTTCGGCGAGCTGTTCCCGCAACTGAAGAACGTGCGCATCACCCATTCCTGGGGCGGCAACCTGGGCATGGCCCGGCGCTTCCGCCCGCACATGCTCTGCGACCGCCAGCGCGGCATCGCCCTGTCCGGCGGCTACGGCGGCGAAGGCGTTGGCGCCACCAACCTCGGTGGACGCACCCTCGCCGCGCTGATCCTCGGTCAGCACAACGCCCTCACCGCGCAGCCCTGGGTCCACGACAACCGGGCGCTGTCCAGCCTCGCCAGCTGGCCACCGGAACCCTGCCGCTGGCTCGGCTACAACGCCATCATCCAGAGCTTCGTCTTCGAGGACCGCACCCTGGCCAGCCCCGCCAGCCCACCCTGGCGCCGGCGCATGGCCAGCAGCCTGGCGGACTTCATGCAGAGCTTCATGAATTGACTTCGTACACAGAGGAACCCGCAGTGATGAGCATCACCCAGTTCAAACATACCGATAGCGTTGCCCTGGAAACGTCCAGCCCGGTCGCCGTGCCGCTCGGCGAGCCCGTCGCGGTGACCTCGGTCACCTGCGTCGAACGCAGCGACGGCGTGGAAACCGGCATCTGGGAATGCACCCCGGGGCGCTGGCGGCGGCAGATCATGCAACAGGAGTTCTGCCACATCATCACCGGCCGCTGCACCTTCACCCCCGACGGTGGCGAGCCCCTGACCATAGAAGCCGGAGACGCACTGATGCTACCGGCCAACAGCACCGGCATCTGGGACATCCAGGAGACCGTGCGCAAGACCTACGTATTGATTTTCTGATCCGCTGATCGCCTGCCGCCTTCGATAACAACAGCTCAAAGAAAGGTACCCCGGACATGCGCAAGCTTTTCATTGCACCCCTGATGCTGGCCGCCAGCGTGGCCAGCGCCGCCGACTCGGTGAAGATCTACAACTGGTCCAGCTACATCGCCCCGGACACGCTGAAGAACTTCCAGCAGGCCAGCGGCATCGTGCCCACCTACGACGTCTTCGACAGCAACGAAACCCTCGACGGCAAGCTGATGACTGGCAACTCCGGCTACGACGTGGTGTTTCCCTCCAACCACTTCATGGCCCGGCAGATCCAGGGCGGTGCCCTGAAGAAGCTGGACAAGAGCCAGTTGCCCAACTGGAAGAACCTCAACCCGGTGCTGCTCAAGGCGCTGGAGGTCAACGACCCGGGCAACCAGCATGGCTTCCCGTACCTGTGGGGCAGTACCGGCATCGGCTACAACATCGACAAGGTCAAGGCGGTGCTCGGCGACAACGCACCGGTGGACTCCTGGGACCTGATCTTCAAGCCCGAGTACATCGGCAAGCTGAAGAGCTGCGGCGTCGCGGTGCTGGATAACGGCCCGGAGTTGCTGCCGATCGCCCTGCACTACCTGGGCTTGCCGCATCACAGCCAGGATCCCAAGGACTACGAGAAAGCCAAGGACCTGCTGATGAAGGTGCGGCCGTACATCAGCTACTTCCATTCGTCGAAGTACACCGGCGACCTGGCCAATGGCGACGTATGCGTGGTGGTGGGTTTCTCGGGGGACGTGCTGCAGGCGAAGAACCGTGCGGAGGAAGCGAAGAACGGGGTGAAGGTGGGCTATTCGATTCCCAGGGAAGGCGCGCCGATGTGGTTCGACATGGTGGCGATGCCGGCGGATGCGCCGGACGAGAAGGCGGGGTATGCCTACATGAACTACCTGCTGCAGCCGGAGGTGATGGCCAATATCAGCGACTTCGTGCAGTACGCCAACGGTAACCAGCAGGCGGATGCGCTGGTGAAGCCAGAGCTGAAGGCCAACCCGATGATCTATCCGAAGGACGAGGTGATGGACAAGCTGTATGCACTGGAAGCGATGCCGGCGAAGATCGACCGGATCCGGACCAGGATCTGGACCAGTATCAAAGCCGGTAACTGATCCGATTGTTGTGGGGAATTCACCGGCCTCATCGCTGGCAAGCCAACTCCCACAGGGTTCAGCAGCGCCGCGGACACTGTGGGAGCTGGCTTGCCAGCGATGAGGCCGGCAGCCCTCCCACAGGTCTCAAGGATCAGTGATGCTCACGAGTAGCGCGGAATTTCACATCCGGCCAACGCTCTTCCATCAGCGACAGGTTGACCCGGGTCGGCGCCAGGTAGGTCAGGTGACCGCCGCCGTCCACCGCGAGGTTTTCCATGGCCTTGTTCTTGAAGTCTTCGAGCTTCTTCTTGTCATCGCAGGCGATCCAGCGCGCCGACCAGACGGTGATCGGCTCGTAGGCGCACTCGACCTTGTATTCCTCTTTCAGGCGGCTGGCCACCACATCGAACTGCAGCACTCCGACGGCGCCGAGGATGATGTCGTTGCTGCGCTCGGGGAAGAACACCTGGGTCGCGCCCTCTTCCGCCAGCTGCTGCAGGCCCTGGCGCAGTTGCTTGGATTTCAGCGGGTCCTTCAGGCGCACGCGGCGGAACAGTTCCGGGGCGAAGTGCGGGATACCGGTGAAGCCCAGGCTCTCGCCTTCGGTGAAGGTGTCGCCGATCTGGATGGTGCCGTGGTTGTGCAGGCCGATGATGTCGCCGGCCCAGGCTTCCTCCAGTTGCTCACGCTCGGAGGAGAAGAAGGTCAGCGCGTCGCCGATGCGCAGGTCCTTGCCGGTGCGCACGTGGCGCATCTTCATGCCCTTCTCGTACTTGCCCGAGCAGATGCGCATGAAGGCGATGCGGTCGCGGTGCTTGGGGTCCATGTTCGCCTGGATCTTGAACACGAAGCCGCTGAACTTCTCTTCCACCGGCTCCACGCTGCGCTCGTGAGCGACACGGGCCAGCGGGCGCGGCGCCCAGTCGACCACGGCGTCGAGGACATGGTCGACCCCGAAGTTGCCCAGCGCGGTACCGAAGAACACCGGGGTCAGCTGGCCGTTGAGGAACTCGTCCTGGTTGAACTCGTGGCAGGCGCCCTGCACCAGTTCCAGTTGCTCGACGAAGCTGTCGTACTGGTCGCCCAGGTGCGCGCGGGCCTCGTCGGAATCCAGCTTCTCGATGATCTTGGCTTCGGTGCGCTCGTGACCGTGGCCCGGGGTGTAGACCACGATGTAGTCCTGAGACAGGTGATAGACACCCTTGAAGTCCTTGTAGCAGCCGATCGGCCAGGTGATCGGCGCGGCCTTGATCTTCAGGACTGCTTCGATCTCGTCGAGCAACTCGATCGGGTCGCGGATGTCGCGGTCGAGTTTGTTGATGAAGCTGACGATCGGCGTGTCGCGCAAGCGGCAGACGTCCATCAGGGCGATGGTCCGCGGCTCTACGCCCTTACCGCCGTCGAGCACCATCAGCGCCGAGTCGACGGCGGTCAGGGTACGGTAGGTGTCTTCCGAGAAGTCTTCGTGGCCCGGGGTGTCGAGCAGGTTGATCATGTGCTCGCGATAGGGGAACTGCATCACCGAGGTGGTGATGGAGATACCACGCTGCTTCTCCATTTCCATCCAGTCGGAAGTGGCATGGCGGTCGGACTTGCGCGACTTCACCGTACCGGCGACGGCAATGGCCTTGCCCATCAGCAGGAGCTTCTCGGTGATGGTGGTCTTACCGGCGTCGGGGTGGGAAATGATTGCGAAAGTGCGGCGCTTCGCGACTTCGGCGGCCTGTTGGGTCATGGGAAATCGCCTGACTGGGGATTGAAAAAAGGGGCCGTATCATACCTGAAGTCGGGCGGGGACCAAAATCGGGTCCCCTGATATGGATACCAAAGCGCGCAAATCTACTCGGCAGCCGCCGGGCTGTCAGTGAAACCCTGTAGTTTTACCGGCGCACGACCCGGCATGCAGGCAACCAGCTCCAACCGTCCCCCCAGCGCCTCGACATAACCGCGCAGCGTTGAAATCAACATGTCGCTGCGGTTCTCCACTTTGGAAACATTGGCTTGGCCCATTTCCAATCGCTCGGCAAGGCTTTCCTGGGTAACGTCCAACTGCCGGCGCAAAGCCTGCAGGGTCAACTCCTCGCGAATCAGCTCACGAGTTTGCCCCTCTAC
The DNA here is from genome assembly GCF_059379395.1 of Pseudomonas sp. Con_6. Lineage (NCBI taxonomy): Bacteria > Pseudomonadati > Pseudomonadota > Gammaproteobacteria > Pseudomonadales > Pseudomonadaceae > Pseudomonas > Pseudomonas sp. Con_6. Next base: position 5,921,572 of record NZ_CM182011.1, read on the forward strand.
CCATGCCCTGCGCTCTGGAGAAAGGCTGTCCATCAAATCATCAAGTGTCATTGCCATTTTCCCGGCACCTCCTTCCAGGTACAGAGGTAATGCTGCCCCTCGCGACTAACGGCCCAACAGCAGGTAATTCAACGCCTCCCCGTAAGAATCACGCTTATTCCTCGTGCGAAATTTCGAACACCCGGGAGATTAGCGCTGGCCAAATGCCGCATCAGATGGGAACCTTTAAAGCGATGGAGGCGTCCATTCCCCTGCAATGACCGTTGGTCGGGGGTGGTTTCACCGGCAACACGAGCCTGACGGGGCTTCGCTCATGGCGCGCATTTTTTGGCCGCCGCTTTTCGCACACGGATCGCCCGTCGCCTGGAATGGCGACACCACGGCATCCGTGCGCCGACGATAAAAAAGGAGTCCATGCCTATGGCTGTACGCTATGGCAAGGGGCTGATGGGATGGGCCGCCGCGCTCGTCATCCTGGCCCTGCTGATCCACTGGATCGGCATCGATACGATCGCGCACTACCGCGCCGATCTCTGGTTCTACCTGCAGGCACACCTGATGCTGGTGCTGCTGTCGATGGTGGCGGCGCTTGCCGTGGGTATCCCCGCCGGCATTGCCCTGAGTCGACCGCACCGGGTCGACCGCGCCGAACGCTTCATGCAGGTCTTCAACATTGGCAACACCGTTCCTCCCCTCGCCGTCCTCGCCATCGCCCTGAGCATCCTCGGCATCGGCGCCGGCCCCGCAATCTTCGCGCTGTTCCTCGCCTCGTTGCTGCCCATCGTGCGCAACACCTACGAAGGCCTGAAAAACGTCCCCGCCTCGCTCAAGGAAGCCGCCACCGGCATCGGCATGACCCCGCGCCAGACGCTGTACCAGGTCGAGTTGCCCAACGCTGTGCCGATCATCGTCGGCGGCGTGCGCGTGGCCCTGGCGATCAACGTCGGCACCGCGCCGCTGTCGTTCCTGATCGGCGCCAACAGCCTGGGCAGCCTGATCTTCCCCGGCATCGCCCTGAACAACCAGCCACAACTGCTGCTGGGCGCGGCCTGCACTGCGGCCCTGGCCTTGCTGCTCGATGCGCTGGTCAGCCAGTGCAGCCGCCGCTGGCTGGAACGCGGCCTGACTCACTGACCGAGGAACACGCATGAAACGAAGAATCGCCTTGCTCCTGGGCGCGGCCCTGCTGTTCGCGGGATTTGCCCAGGCCGCCGACAAACCGCTGATCCGCATTGGCGCGCGGGTGTTCACCGAGCAGACCGTGCTCGCCGAAATCACCGCGCGCTACCTGCGCCAGCACGGCTTCGAGGTCAGCGTCACCGGAGGCCTCGGCAGTAGCCTGGCGCGCAGTGCCCAGGAAAGCGGCCAGCTGGACATGGTCTGGGAATACACCGGCGTGTCTCTGGTGTCCTACAACCATATCGACGAGCGCATGCCCAGCGCCGAGGCCACCTACGCCCGGGTCAAGGAGCTGGACGCGAAGAAGGGCCTGGTCTGGCTGGCGCCGTCGAAGTTCAGCAACACCTACGCCCTGGCCCTGCCGCGCAACATCGCCGAGCAGTACCCGCAGGTGAGCACCATCAGCCAGCTCAACCAGGTGCTGCGCGACGAAGCGGGCAAGACCCACGTCCTCGCCCTCGACACCGAGTTCGCCAACCGCCCGGACGGCCTCGCCGGCCTCACCGAGACCTACGACCTGCAGTTCACCCGCAAGGACATCCGCCAGATGGACGCAGGCCTGGTCTACACCGCCCTGCGCAACGGCCAGGTGTTCACCGGCCTGGTGTACACCACCGACGGCCGCCTCAGCGCCTTCGACCTGAAACTGCTGGAAGACGACCGCCGCTACTTCCCCGACTACACCGCCGCCCCGGTGGTGCGCAAGGCCGTGCTCGAAGCCCATCCCGAGCTGGCCACCCTGCTCAAGCCACTGGCCGAGCAACTGGACGACGAGACCATGCGCCAGCTCAACGCCAAGGTGGACGTCGAGCACCAGAGCCCGGGCAAGGTGGCCGACGACTTCCTGCGTGAGCATCCGCTGCAAGGAGGTGCGCAATGAACCTGCTGGATACCTTCGCCCACCTGGACTGGGCACAAGTGCTGCACCTGACCGGCCAGCACGTGACCCTGGTGGGCATCGCCGTCGGCCTGGCGATCCTGGTGGGTGTGCCGCTGGGCATCCTGATGACCCGCTTCCCCAGCCTCGCAGGCCCCTTGCAAGCCAGCGCCACGGTGCTGCTGACGGTGCCGTCGATCGCCCTGTTCGGCCTGCTGCTGCCGTTCTACTCGAAGTTCGGCCAGGGCCTCGGCCCGCTGCCGGCGATCACCGCGGTGTTCCTCTATTCCCTGTTGCCGATCATGCGCAACACCTACCTGGCCCTGACCAACGTCGAGCCGGGTATCCGTGAAGCCGCCCGCGGCATCGGCATGACCTTCGGTCAGCGCCTGCGCATGGTCGAGCTGCCGATCGCCGTGCCGGTAATCCTGGCCGGTGTGCGTACTGCCGTGGTGATGAACATCGGCGTCATGACCATCGCCGCCACCATCGGCGCAGGCGGTCTCGGCGTACTTATCCTGACCTCCATCAGCCGCAGCGACATGTCGATGCTGCTGGTCGGCGCCGTGCTGGTGAGCCTCCTGGCCATCCTCGCCGACCTGCTGCTGCAAGCCCTGCAACGCTCGCTGACTCCAGAAGGACTGCTCAAATGATCGAACTCCAGAATCTCTCGAAAACCTTCCAAAGCAACGGCAAGGAGGTCAAGGCAGTCGATTCGGTCAGCCTGACCGTCAACGAAGGCGAGATCTGCGTCTTCCTCGGCCCGTCCGGCTGCGGCAAGAGCACCACGCTGAAGATGATCAACCGCCTGATCGAGCCCACCTCGGGCAAGGTGCTGATCAACGGCGAAGACACCACCGGCCTTGACGAAGTGACCCTGCGCCGGCGCATCGGCTACGTGATCCAGCAGATCGGCCTGTTCCCCAACATGACCATCGAGGAAAACATCACCGTGGTCCCGCGCCTGCTGGGCTGGGACAAGCAGAAATGCCATGAGCGCGCCCGCGAGCTGATGAGCATGATCCGCCTGGAGCCCAAGCAATACCTGCAGCGTTATCCGCGAGAACTGTCCGGCGGCCAGCAGCAGCGCATCGGGGTAATCCGTGCCTTGGCTGCCGAGGCGCCACTGCTACTGATGGACGAGCCATTCGGCGCGGTCGACCCGATCAACCGCGAGATGATCCAGAACGAGTTCTTCGAGATGCAGCGGGCGCTGAACAAGACGGTGATCATGGTTAGCCACGACATCGACGAGGCGATCAAGCTGGGCGACAAGATCGCTATCTTCCGCGCGGGCAAGCTGATTCAGCTGGATCATCCGGATACCCTGCTGGCGCATCCGGCGGATGAGTTCGTCAGCAACTTCGTCGGCCAGGACAGCACGCTCAAGCGCCTGCTGCTGGTACGTGCCGAAGACGCGGCGGACAACGCGCCGTCGGCCAGTCCGCAGATGCCGGTGGCGGAGGCTCTGGAGCTGATGGACGAGCATGATCGCAAGTACGTGGTGGTGACCGATGGCGACAACCGTGCGCTGGGTTATGTACGCCGCCGAGATTTGCATCGCCAGCAAGGCACCTGCGCCGACTTCCTGCGCGAGTTCAATGCCACGGCGGCGCATGACGAGCACCTGCGCATCCTGTTGTCGCGGATGTACGAGTTCAACCGCGCGTGGTTGCCGGTACTGGATGGCGAGAAGGTGTTCCTGGGCGAGGTGACCCAGGAATCGATCGCGGCGTACCTGAGTTCGGGGCGCTCGCGTGGGGGCAAGACCAGTATCGTTTCCCCGGCTGAAACTGCTATGTAACGGCTGATGGCCCTATCGCTGGCAAGCCAGCGATAGGGCCCTGAAGGTCAGAACCCTACACTGGCCTGCACATAGAAGGTCCGCGGTTCACCCAGGTAGATCCCCGAGTTGTTGTCGCTGGACCGCGTGTAGTACTGCTTGTCGAAGATGTTCTTCACCCCCGCCCCCAGCTTCAGGTTCGACAGTTCCTTGCCGAAGTCATACCCGCCACGGGCACTCCAGGTCACGTAGCCCGGAATGTCGCCGTACTGCCCATCGGCACTCGGCGTGGTGATGTAGTTGCCGGTGAAGCTGCCATCGGCATTCATCCCGGTACCCGGCGCGCGCTGCTTGGATTGAGCGAAGGCGTCCAGGTTCCAGGTCCAGCGATCCACCTGGTAACGCAAACCGGCATTGACCACCTGACGCGAGTAGAACGGCAGGTCGCGGCCCTTGAAGCCGGGAATGTCGCCTTCATAAGTCGCGCGGGTGTAGGTGAACCCGGCATTCGCACTCAGGCCATCCAGGCGCGAGTCCAGCCCCGACAGATCGTAGTGCACCGACGCCTCGATCCCCTGGTGCTTGGTCGCGCCAAGGTTGGTCCAGCCGACATCATTGCTGATGTACTGCAGTTCATCATCGAAGTCGATGTAGAACGCCGTCAGCTCGCCACCCCAGGTACCGTCGTTGTAGCGGGTACCGATCTCGTAGGTCTTGGCCTTTTCCGCCTCCAGGCCGTTGGCGGTCGAATTACCGATCCCACCCTGCCCCAGCTGGAAGTACTGCAGGCTGCCGAACGAGGTCTCGTAGTTGGCGAACAGCTTCCAGGCATCGGACAGGTGGTACATCACGCTCAACGCCGGCAGCGGCTCGTTGCTGGTCACGCTGCGGTTCTTCTCCTGGACCCGCACGCCATTGGTACCGAGCACTGGCCGCTCGTGCCAGTCGGTATTGATGTGCTCGAAGCGCACGCCCGGGGTGATGGTCCAGTTGCCAATGTCGATCTTGTCGTCGATGTAGTAGGCGCTGGCCTCGGTGCCGCCAGTGCGATCCTGATAGATGTGGCCATCGGAGGTCGGGGTGACGGTCGGCACATTGTTGACCAGCGCCAGGCGGCTGGCCTGCTCGTGCATGGCTTCCTTCAGGTAGCGATAGCCGACGCTGACTTCCTGGGTCGCGGGACCGGTGAAGAAGATCCGCGACACCCGCGGCTCGATCGCGAAGGTGTGGTAGCTGCGCGGGTACGAGCTGAGGGTCTTCTGGTCGCGGGCGGCGATGGTGCTGCCGCGGAAGCTGTCGGTGTAGTAGGTCTGCACTTCGAACTGAGTGAGGTCGTCGATCTGCCGCAGGTACTTCAGCGACACGTCCTTGCGCCGGCCGCTGAAGTTGTCGTAGTCGCGGTCGGACTGGTACGGGTCGGCGTCGAACCGGGCCTGGGTCAGGCCGCCGGGCATGTCGGCCTTGCCGTCGTAGTAGTGGAAGTTCAGCGACAGCTCGTCCTGCTCGGTCAGGTCCCAATGGGTCTTGAGCAGCACATCGTCGATATCGTTGTCGTTGTTGCTGCTGCGGTAGCCGTTGCCATTGACCCCGGAATACAGCAGCGCCGCACCGAGGCCGTTGTCGGCGGTGCCGCCGATGAAGGCCGACTCGATATGCTTCCAGCCGCCGTGACGGGAAGTCTCCAGGGTGGTGCCGATTTCACCGGTGGCCTCCTTGGGAATGGCGCGGGTGACGAAGTTGATCACCCCGCCGACGTTCTGCGGTCCGTAGCGCACGGAACCGGCGCCGCGCACCACGTCGATGCTGTCGAGGTTGCCGGAGGAGATCGGCGCCATGGAAAGCTGCGGCTGGCCATAGGGAGCGAAGGCCGCCGGGATGCCGTCGATCAGCACCGTGGAGCGTGGCGACAGGCGCGAGGTCAGGCCGCGCACGCCGACGTTGAGCGACAGGTCGCTGCCGCCGGTGCCGTTGGAGTCCTGCACCTGCACCCCGGGAATACCCTTGAGCACGTCACGCACGTTCATCGCGCCCTGCTCCACCATGGCCTCGCGGCGCACCACGGTGCGTGCGCCGGCATGGTTCTGCACCACGCTTTCCTGGGCGTCGCCGAGCCAGTCGCCAATCATGCTTACCGAGGTCGGCGCCAGTTCCAGGGTGCCGCTTGCAGCCTGGCTGTCGGCCTGGGCCAAGCGCAGGACCACGGTGCCCTGGGAGATCTCGTAGGTCAGCCCGCTGCCCTGCAGCAAGGCTTGCAGCGCCTGCTCCGGCGACAGCTGGCCGGACACCGCCGGGGCCTGCTTGCCGGCCACCAGGTCCGTGCTGAAGAACAGCTGCAACGAGGTCTGCTGACCCAGCTGGTTCAGCGCCGTGGCCAGCGACTGAGCCTGGATCTGGATGTGGGTCGAGGTCGAGTCGGCGTAGCTGTTGCCGATGCCGGCACTGACCGCCAGGGCCAGCGCCAGGGGCAGCCAGCGCGAGGGGCTGGCGGAACGCGGGGAACGCTTGTTGTTGTTCACGTCTTCGAGAGGTCCTGAGGGGCGGATCGGGATCAACTGCCTGCGAATGAAAATGCGTGGCAATTACAGGTCGGGCAGGAAGACGAACAACTCGGAAAATACCTGAATCTATTTCGCGATTATTTCGTGAGAGCCATCGGCACGAGCGACTACAGTGACCGGCAGGATGCTTGGCAAGGCCCGTAGCAGAGCGTCCGTGTCGTCGACACGGAAGGTGCTGCTGAGGCGCAGCGCGGCAACTTTTGGCGCCACTTTCAGCGGCTGCTGGCGGTAGCGCGAAACTTCTTCGGCCACCTGCGCCAGCGAGGCGTCGTTGAACACCAGCTTGCCGGAGCGCCAGGCGGTGAGCGCGGCGGCGTCCACCGCATAGGGCGCGGCGACGGCGCCACGGGCATCGATATGGGAACCGAGGCCGGCGCTGAGCAAGGCTTTCGAATCTCCCTGGCCCTGCACCCGTACCGAGCCCTGCTCCACCGCGACGCGGGTCTGCGCGGGATCGCGGCGTACATCGAAACGGGTTCCGGTAACGGTGACCGTGCCATTACCGGCATCCACAACGAAAGGCCGGCTGGCGTCATGGGCGACGCTGAACATCACTTCGCCCTGCTGCAGGTGGATATCCCGCTGGCCGGCGCTGAAGCGCACATCGAAGCGGGTGCGGCCGTTGATCTCCAGGTGCGAACCGTCGGGCAACTCGACCTGACGGCGCTCGCCCAAGGCGGTTTCGAACTGTGCGGAATAATTAAAGCGATGTTGATGCCAGCCGAACCAGCCAAGGCCCACTGCCGCGGCGACCACGCTGGCGGCAAGTGCCTGCTTGAGGAATCGACGGCGCGGCAATTGATGAACCGGGTCCTCGACGCACAACCGTTGCAGACGCTCACGGGGCAACAGGTCGCTGGCCCGCCACAGGCTGGCCAGCAGCTCATACTCGTCGCGGTGAAGGGGATCGGCGACCAGCCAGGCCTCGAAACCCGCCTGCTGTTCGGCCGACAGCGGCGCATCCTGGACGCGGGCGAACCATTCGGCCGCCTGCTCGCGCACGGCCTGGTGCGGCCCGGGACTTGCGCCCTGATTCATGAATACATTCGCCTGACTCATCTCGTCGACACATCCAGGTGCTCGCGCAGATGACGGAGCGTGCGGATCATATACTTTTCGACCATGTTCTTGGTCAATCCCATGCGCTCAGCGATCTCCGCCTGGGTCAGCCCCTCCAGCTTCTGCCAGACGAACACCTTGCGGCAGTTCAGCGGCAGCTCGGCCAGGGCGCGCTCGATGCGGTCCGCCAGTTGCAGCGCACTCATGTACGCCTCCGGGTCGTCATCGACCGACGGGCTGAGGTCGAGGGCCTGTTGTTCCAGGGACTGGCGCCGGTCTTCGCGGCGATAGCCATCGACGGCGATATTGCGCGCGGTCTGGTGCAGGTAGGCACGCGGCTGCTCGACCTCGTCCTGCCCGCTTTCCAACACCCGCACGAACGCATCGTGTGCGAGATCCTCGGCCTGCTGGCGATTGCGCAGCTTGCGCGTCCAGGTGCCGATCAGCTCGTGGTAGTGGTCGAGGAAGCCTTTGGGTCGAGACACGGTGCGAAGGTCATCGTCAGGCGGTGGGAAGGTGCGCGAATAGTAATGTTTCTTATTAAGAGCGGCAAATGCGGCGTCATCTCGTCCGATCGAAGGCTGGCGGCAAAAATTTTTCCGCGCAAAACACCCACGCCAAGGGTGGCCATAAATATGAACAGTCATGGCCACTGACCTGCAACTTCCGGCTGCACGACAGACGGTCGTTTTTAATCAATGAAAGTCATTTCGTGGCGAAACTCGGCGAATGAATCAGTTGTGGGACAAGTTCGGCAAACTTCGGCAAATCGCCAGCTATTCCACAATTCTTTACGCTCGGGCGATTCGAAGGAACATATGGCTGTCACCTGAGTCGGTTATCAAGGAAACACGTCGACAACAGGCTGCCGAGGAGTACGAAAACGCGACATTTTTAGTTGATCTTGAACCCCTCAGGTCCTAAAGTTCGCGCCGAACGTCCATGCTGGAAACGATCCATCCGGCTCAAGTACTGACGACGAGACAGCAAGGTCACCCGTGGAGCAAGTTATCGCGCGCGGTTGACCTTTTTGCTTTCGGCGACATGCCTTGGGAAGTAGGCGAACCAAAGTGGGGATACGGAGGGCGTTCAGTTGCAGCCACTTATTCATTCAGTTTGCCCATGGAGTCCCATCGTATGTCGATTCAGGTCGAAGACTACTTCGCGCGCGAAACCTTCCAGAAAATGAAGGCGTTCGCCGACAAGCAAGAAACCCCGTTCGTACTCATCGACACCCAGATGATCAGCCAGGCCTACGACGACCTGCGCGCCGGCTTCGAATTCGCCAAGGTCTACTACGCGGTCAAGGCCAACCCGGCGGTCGAGATCATCGACCTGCTGAAGGAAAAGGGTTCGAGCTTCGACATCGCCTCCATCTATGAGCTGGACAAGGTCCTGAGCCGTGGCGTCGGCCCGGAGCGCATCAGCTACGGCAACACCATCAAAAAGTCCAAGGACATCCGCTACTTCTACGAGAAGGGCGTGCGCCTGTACGCCACCGACTCCGAAGCCGACCTGCGCAACATCGCCAAGGCCGCCCCGGGTTCGAAAGTCTACGTGCGCATCCTGACCGAAGGCTCCACCACTGCCGACTGGCCGCTGTCGCGCAAGTTCGGCTGCCAGACCGACATGGCCATGGACCTGCTGATCCTCGCCCGCGACCTGGGCCTGGTGCCTTACGGCATCTCCTTCCACGTCGGCTCGCAGCAGCGTGACATCTCGGTGTGGGATGCCGCCATCGCCAAGGTCAAGGTGATCTTCGAGCGCCTGAAAGAAGAAGACGGCATCGAGTTGAAGCTGATCAACATGGGTGGCGGCTTCCCGGCCAACTACATCACCCGTACCAACAGCCTGGAAACCTACGCCGAGGAAATCATCCGCTTCCTGAAGGAAGACTTCGGTGACGACCTGCCGGAAATCATCCTCGAGCCGGGCCGTTCGCTGATCGCCAACGCCGGTATCCTGGTCAGTGAAGTGGTGCTGGTGGCGCGTAAATCCCGTACCGCCGTCGAGCGCTGGATCTACACCGACGTGGGCAAGTTCTCCGGCCTGATCGAAACCATGGACGAAGCCATCAAGTTCCCGATCTGGACCGAGAAGAAAGGCGAGGCCGAAGAAGTGGTCATCGCCGGCCCGACCTGCGACAGCGCCGACATCATGTACGAGAACTACAAGTACGGCCTGCCGCTGAACCTGGCGATCGGCGACCGCCTGTACTGGCTGTCCACCGGTGCCTACACCACCAGCTACAGTGCAGTCGAATTCAACGGTTTCCCGCCGCTGAAGGCTTACTATCTGTAAATGAAGAAAAGGGGCTGAGAGATCAGCCCCTTTTTCTTTGTGCGCTTGAGGACCTCATCGCGGGTGAACCCGCTCCCACAAGGTCTGCACAAATCTTGAGTTCACCGCTATCCCTGTGGGAGCGGGTTTACCCGCGATAGGGCCCCCAAGGCCACTACCCCAGCTCAGCCAAACGAGCCCGATAAGCCCCCGCCATCGCCCGCACCTCGGCTTGAGGCGCCTGCTCCAATGCCGGCCCGGCCACCCGCAGGAAATTCGCATTCCCGCCCTCCAGCGCCCGCTGCAACCACACCAGCGCTTCCTCAAGCTGCCCCTGCCCCGCCAGCATCGCCGCATGGCTGAACTGCCCGCGGAAATCCCCGCCCTCGGCCGAGCGCCGGTACCACTCCCGCGCCCTTGGCAGGTCCGCCTGGCAATGCAGGCCCTCTTCCAGATAGCGACCCAGCAAGTTCATCGACTTGGCATGCCCCATCTGCGCCGCGCGCCGATAACAGGCCAGCGCCAATTGATGATCCAGCGCCACTCCCCGCCCGGTCGCCAGCAGGTTGGCGAGATTATAGATGCCCCAGTCCAGCCCGCCGTTGGCCGCATGCCGGTAATGCAACGCAGCCTGCGCCGCATCCGCCTCCCCGCCCCAGCCATGTTCGAGACAACGCCCGAGCATATTGTGCGCCATCAGGCTGCCGCCATTGGCGGCAATGCCGAACCAGCGCCGGGCCAGGGCCGGATCCTTTTCGATCCCGCGTCCGTCCAGGAGGATCTGCCCAAGCAGCGCCTGCGCCTCCACCACGTTCTGCCCCGCCGCCATCAACAAGGCCTGGGCGGCCTTGGCCGGGCTCTCTTCGAACATCTCGCCGAACTGGTCGCTGCCGACCATTTCCTCACGCCGCAACTGGAACGCCATGCCTCAGACCTCGACCCAGCGCCGCAGCAGGTTGTGGTAAGTGCCGGTGAGTTGCAGCAGCGCCGGATGCTCCGGCACATCGGCGGTGAGTTGCTGGATCGCACTGTCCATCTCGAACAGCATCGCCCGCTGGCTGTCCTCGCGGACCAGGCTCTGGGTCCAGAAGAACGCCGCGTAACGGGCGCCACGGGTCACCGGGTTGACCCGGTGCAGGCTGGTACCCGGGTACAGGACCATGTCCCCCGCCGCCAGCTTGACCCGCTGCAGGCCGTAGGTGTCCTGGATCTCCAGTTCGCCACCGTCGTAATCCTCGGGGTCGCTGAAGAACAGGGTCGAGGACAGGTCGGTACGCACCCGCTCCACACTGCCGCGCGGCTGACGTACCGCGTTGTCGATGTGGAAACCGAAGTTGCCACCCTCGCGATAGCAGTTGATCAGCGGCGGAAACACCTTGTGCGGCAGCGCCGCGGACATGAAGCGCGGGGTGTTCCACAGACGCTCGATCATCGCCGTGCCGATTTCCTTGGCCAGCGGATGTCCCTCGGGCAGTTGCAGGTTGTGCTTGGCCTTGGCCGACTGGTAGCCGGCCGTGATCTTGCCGTCAGCCCAGTCGGTCTGCTCCAGCGCCTCGCGGATACGCAGCACTTCCTCGCGATTGAACAGCCCGGGAATGTGTAAAAGCATGGCGGTCTGGCACCTGAGCAGAAAAGGATGCCAATGGTATTGATTCCTATCTGCCAGCCACAAGCCCCGTCCGAGGGGTGGACGTTGATCCTTGGCAAAAATTCGTGAAAAAGATGTAAAGAATGTAAATGCCAGTTCTTCTCAATTGTGAGTGTCTATCACTTGCTCTTATATTCCGCCCCCTCGAAACCTTGGGAGGGGGTCCACCTGATGTCGCGTCAATTCGTACCAGCCACTGTCAGTTCACCACGCTTGCTCGCATCCGCCATCGGTGTCGCCATCACCGCAACGTCCGCCGCACACATGGCTTACGCCGACGAGCCCGTCGCTGCCAGCAAGAAGGATGGTTCGATCGCCCTCGATGCCACCAGCATCACCGGCCAGGCCGAGCAGGCCAGCACCGACTACAAGGTGGAACGCGCTTCCTCGCAGAAGTACACCGCGCCGCTGGTGGACACGCCGCGTTCGGTGACCGTGATTCCGCAACAGGTCCTCAAGGACACCAATGCCCTGACCCTGCAGGACGCCCTGCGCACCGTGCCGGGCATCACCTTCGGTGCCGGTGAAGGCGGTAACCCGCAAGGTGACCGGCCATTCATCCGCGGCTTCGACTCGCAGAGCGATACCTATATCGACGGCGTGCGCGACACCGGTGCACAGACCCGCGAAATCTTCGCCGTGGAATCCATCGAAGTCAGCAAGGGCCCGAACTCCGCGATCGGCGGCCGTGGCGCGGCCGGTGGCAGCATCAACCTGGTGAGCAAGAAGGCGCACCTGGGCAACTCCCTCGATGGCGGCTTCACCTGGGGCTCCGACCAGACCCAGCGCTACACCTTCGATGGCAACTACCAGTTCAGCGACACCGTCGCCGGCCGCCTGAACCTGATGAGCCACGAAAGCAACGTCGCTGGCCGCGACAAGGTCAACTACGATCGCTGGGGCATCGCGCCGTCGCTGGCCTTTGGCCTGGGCACCGACACCCGCGTCAACCTCGACTGGTACCACGTCGAAAGCGATGACCTGCCGGATTCCGGCATTCCCTACTCGATCCCGGCCGCCGGCAGCACCGCGCGCACATCGGCACACCCGAGCAAGCCGATCGACGGTGGCGACAGCAGCAACTTCTATGGCCTGACCAACCGCGATTTCCGCAAGGCGCGCACCGACATCGCCACCATCGCCATCGAGCACGACCTGAGCGACGCACTGACCATCAAGAACACCCTGCGCCACGGCAACTCGATGCAGGACTACATCCTCACCCAGCCGGACGACAGCCAGCGCAACGTCAACAACGGCAGCGTGTGGCGCCGGGCCAACACCCGGGTGGGCAACACCGCCACCACCACCAACCAGACCGACCTGTTCGGCGACTTCTACATCGCCGGCTTCAAGAACAGCTTCTCCACCGGTATCGAGCTGAGCCGCGAAGAGAGCAAGCGTTCGGCCTACAACGTCAACACCGACACCACGCCGCTGACGCCAATCACCACAGCCACCCCGTCCAGCACCAACTGCACCGTGGGCACCATTGCGTCCAGCGGCTACAACTGCACCTCGCTGAGCAACCCGAACCCGGACGATCCGTGGAACGGTGCGATCTCGCGCAACTACGCCGGTACCACCACCAAGAGCAAGACCCGCGCGATCTACGTGTTCGACACCCTGGAGCTGACCCCGCAGTGGCTGGTCAACATGGGCCTGCGCTACGACCACTTCGAAACCGAGTACCGTACCTACACCGCCAACGGTGCCACCAGCGTCAGCACCAAAGGCGTGCGTGCCGAAGGCGAGGACACCAGCGAGTTCGTCACCGGCCAACTGGGCCTGGTGTGGAAACCGGCAGACAACGGCAGCATCTATGTCTCCTACGCCACCTCCGCGACACCGCCGGGCGCCATGCTCGGCGAAGGCCAGGAAGGCAACCTGCTGCCTAACAGCACCGATCGCAGCGGCAACCTGCTGGGCAGCGACATGGAGCCGGAAGAAACCACCAACTACGAGATCGGTACCAAGTGGGACCTGCTGGACAACCGCCTGTCCCTGACCGGCGCGATCTTCCGCACCGAGAAGGACAACGCCCGCGTCCAGGTCGATGCCACCACCTACGAGAACGTCGGTACCACCCGCGTCGACGGCATCGAGCTGTCGGCCAGCGGCAAGATCACCGACAAGTGGCAGGTCTTCGCCGGCTACACCTACCTGGAAGGTCGCCAGATCGACGGCGGTGCCGTGAACAAGGCCTACGATGGCAACCAGTTGCCTAACCTGCCGAACAACGCAGCCAGCCTGTGGACCACCTACCAGGTCACGCCGAAGCTGACCATCGGCGGCGGCGCCTTCTACACCGACGAGGTCTACGGCAGCGTGGCCAACACCACCATGGTCGACAGCTACGTGCGCTACGACGCCATGGCCGCCTACAAGCTGAGCAAGAACGTCGACTTGCAGCTCAACGTGCAGAACCTGACCAACGAGGTCTACTACGACAAGGCGTACAGCACCCACTTCGCCAACCAGGCGGCGGGTCGTACCACCCTGCTGACCACCAGCTTCCACTTCTAAGGGTCGCTTCCGGTCAAGCCCCGCTCATTCAGATGAGCGGGGCTTTTGTGTATCAAGGCATAATGCGCGAGTAATTCGCATTCCCAGAAATATCAGGTGGTCGCTGTGCTGAAAAAGACGTTGTTCCAACTGCACTGGTTCTTCGGCATCACGGCCGGCCTGGTGCTGGCGCTGATGGGCATCACCGGGGCGGCCTATTCCTTCCAGGACGAGATCCTCCGGGCCATGAACCCGCAGGTGCTCAAGGTCCAGGTACAGGACGGCGGCGTCCTCGCCCCGGCCGAGCTGGTGCGCCGCGTCGAGGCCACCGAGGGCAAGAAGGTCGCCATGCTCTGGATCGAGACCCACAGCGATGCCGCAGCGCGGGTGTTCTTCACCCCGCCGCCGGGCGAGCGCCGTGGCCAACTGCGCTATGTCGACCCGTACACCGGTGCGTTCCAGGGCGACGTGGTCGGCCTGGACTTCTTCAACCTGATGCTCAACCTGCACCGCTTCCTCGCCATCGGCGATACCGGCCGGCAGATCACCGGCGCCTGCACCCTGATCCTGGTGTTCTTCTGCCTCTCCGGCCTGTACCTGCGCTGGCCGCGCCAGGCGCTGAACTGGCGGGTCTGGCTGACCCTCGACTGGGCCAAGAAGGGCCGTGCGTTCAACTGGGACCTGCACGCCGTGTTCGGTACCTGGTGCCTGTTGTTCTATCTGCTGTTCGCCCTCACCGGGCTGTTCTGGTCCTACGAGTGGTACCGCGAAGGCCTGAACAAGCTGCTGGCGGACAAGCCGCCGGCCGGCCAGGAACAGAAGCGCGGCGAAGGACGTCGCGGCCATGGTGGCCCGCCCAAGCCCGATGCCAACGCCCCGGCACTGGTGGTCGACTACGACGCCATCTGGGCCAGCCTGCAACAGGCCGCCGGCCCCGGCCTGGCCGCCTACAACCTGCGCCTGCCACCGGCGGGCGGTCAGCCGGCGATGCTCTTCTACCTGCTGGACGACGCCGCCCACGAGCGCGCCTTCAACACCCTGACCCTCGACCCGGCCACCGGCAAGGTCAAGCGGATCGAGGTGTACACCGACAAGTCGTTCAAGGCGCAGTTGCTGGCCAGCGTCTACGCCCTGCACGTGGGCAGCTATTTCGGCCTGCCGGGACGGATCATCGTGTCCATCGCCAGCCTGACCATGCCGCTGTTCTTCGTCACCGGCTGGTTGCTGTATCTCGATCGTCGACGCAAGAAGCGCCAGGTCCGTGCCGCGCGTAGCAGCCTGACTTCGGGTGGCGAACAGAAGGACAGCTGGTTGGTGGGCTTCGCCAGCCAGAGCGGTTTCGCCGAGCAACTGGCCTGGCAAAGCGCCGGGCAACTGCAGGCCGCTGGCCTGCCGGTGCGCGTGCAATCGCTGGCGAGCCTGAGCGAAGACGACCTGCGTCAGAGCCAGCGTGCGCTGTTCGTGGTCAGTACCTTCGGCGATGGCGAAGCACCGGACAGTGCCCGCGGTTTCGAGCGCAAGGTGCTGGGCCAGCCATGGTCGCTGGAAGGCCTGAACTACTCGTTGCTGGCGCTCGGCGACCGCCAGTACCCGCACTTCTGCGGCTTCGCCCGGCGCCTGCACGCCTGGCTCGGCGAACGCGGCGCCCAGGCCCGTTTCGCCCCGGTAGAAGTGGACAGTGCCGACCCGGCAGCCCTGCAACGCTGGCAGCAACAACTGGCCGAGTTGAGCGGCAGTGTCCATGTGCCCGCCTGGCAGGCACCGAGCTATGAGTCCTGGACCTTGAACCGTCGCGAACTGCTCAACCCGGGCAGCCAGGGCCTTCCGGTGTTCCTGCTCGGCCTGAATCCACCGTCAGCGGTGCAATGGGATGCCGGCGACCTGGTAGAGATCCTGCCACGCCAGGCGCCCCGGCGTATCGAGCAGTTCCTCGCCGGCCTCGGCCTGGATGCCGATGCCGTGGTCCAGGTGGACGGCTTGCGCGAGCCGCTGTCCGTGGCCCTGGCCAGCCGGCAATTGCCGGTCGGTCGCGAGCATCTGGTGGGGCTGCATGCCCAGGCGCTGGTGGATGCCCTGATTCCGCTGGATGCCCGTGAGTACTCCATCGCATCCATCGCTGCCGATGGCGTACTGGAACTGATCGTGCGCCAGGAACGGCACCCGGACGGGTCGCTGGGTCTGGCGTCGGGGTGGCTGACCGAGCATATGGCGCTGGGCGGCACGGTGAGCCTGCGCCTGCGCCGCAACAGCGGCTTCCACCTGCCGGCGGAACCGGCGCCGATGATCCTGATCGGTAACGGTACCGGGCTGGCGGGCCTGCGTAGCTTGCTCAAGGCGCGCATCGCCAGTGGCGAGGAGCGCAACTGGCTACTGTTCGGCGAACGTAATCGCGCGCAGGACTTTCTTTGCGGGGATGAATTGCAGGGCTGGCTGGCAAGCCGTGATCTGGCACGGCTGGACCTGGCGTTCTCGCGGGACCAGGCGGAGAAGGTGTATGTGCAGGACCTGCTGCGCGAGCAGTCGGGCAAGTTGCAGCACTGGCTGGACCAAGGCGCTGCGATCTATGTCTGCGGGAGTTTGCAAGGCATGGCGGGGGGTGTGGATGCTGCGCTCAACGAGTTGCTGGGCAGTAGCAGGGTCGAGGCGCTGATCGAGGAAGGGCGTTATCGGCGCGATGTCTATTGAGGTCTTGAGGGCCTCATCGCGGGCAACGCCCGCTCCCACAAGGACCGCGTGTGCCGCGAAACTTGTGGGAGCGGGCGTTGCCCGCGAGAGGCCCTCAAGCCATCAATGCAGTTCGAAACTGTCGGCATCCAGGTTTGCCGGAAACTTCGTGCGGTAGGCCGCCAGGTCCGCCGCACTCAGTTCCACGGTAAACACCCCGTCCGCTTCCCCCGCGCTCAGCAGGCTTTCACCCTGGAAATCCAGCACCTGGCTGTCGCCGCTATAGGCAAAGCCCTTGCCATCGGTGCCCACCCGGTTCACCGCCGCCACATAGCACAGGTTCTCGATCCCCCGCGCCGGCAGCAACCGGTTCCAGTGCAGACGCCGCGCCGCCGGCCAGTTGGCGGTATACAGCAGCAGGTCGGTGTCCTGGGCATCACGGCTCCACACCGGGAAACGCAGGTCGTAGCAGATCAGCGGCCGCACCCGCCACCCCTTGAGCTCGAACTGCACCTGGCGCTCGCCCGGGGTGTAGTGCTTGTGCTCGCCGGCCATGCGGAACAGGTGGCGCTTGTCGTAGTGCAGGATCTCGCCATCCGGTCGCGCCCACAGCAGGCGGTTGCGATGGCTGCCATCGGCGGCCTGGATGATCACGCTGCCGGTGATCACCGCGTCGATCCGCGCCGCCTGGGCCTTGAGCCAGGCATAGGTCGGCCCGTTCTCCGGCTCGGCCAGGCGCTCGGATTCCATGGAAAAACCGGTGGTGAACATCTCTGGCAGGATCACCAGGTCAGCACCGCGGGCCTGGTCCAGCAGGGTTTCAAAATGCTCGTAGTTGGCCTGGCGGTCCTGCCAGATCAGGCTGGTCTGGACCAGGGCAACTTTCAAATCAGGCAGGCTGCTCAGATCGCGCATAGTTTCTCCGCTGCCTCGCGCAGCGTCTCCTCGCGTTTTGCAAAACACAGGCGCACCAGGCGCTGTTCAGGAATGGGTTGCTGGTAGAACACCGACACCGGGATGGTCGCCACGCCGTGTTCGCGGGTCAGCCACAGGGCCATGTCGACATCGTTCAGGTCGGGGCGGATCGCCGAGTAGTCCACCAACTGGAAATAGGTGCCGGGCGACCGGCGGAAGCTGAAGCGCGACGGCGCCAGCAGGTCGCAGAACAGGTCGCGCTTGGCCTGGTAGAACCCTGGCAGTTCGTCGATGTGTTCGGGATGCTCGGCCATGAAATCGGCCAGCGCCCATTGCAGCGGGGTCACGCCGCAGAAATTGACGTACTGGTGAATCTTGCGCATTTCCGCACTGAGGGCCGGCGGCGCGATCACGTAGCCGGTCTTCCAGCCGGTGACGTGGTAGGTCTTGCCGAACGAGCTGACTACGAAGGCGCGCTGATACAAGGCCTCATGGCTGAGCACGCTGGCATGGGCAACGCCGTCGAACACCAGGTGCTCGTAGACCTCGTCGCTGATCAGGTAGATATCGCGGTCGGCGATCAGGGCCGCCAGTTGGTCCAGGTCGGCGCGGGTGATCAGCGCGCCGCTGGGGTTGTGCGGCGAGTTGATGATGACCATGCGCGTCTTCGCGCTCAGGGCATCGCTGAATTTCTGCCAGTCGATGCTGAAGTCCACCGGATCCAGTTGCACATGCACGCAGCGGCCACCGGCCAGCTCCACGGACGGCTCGTAGCTGTCGTAGCTAGGGTCGAAGACGATCACTTCGTCACCGGCGCGGATCACCGCCTGGATCGCACAGAAGATACCTTCGGTCGCCCCTGGGACGATGGTCACTTCGCTGTCGGCATCGACGCTGACGCCATAGTGCCGGGCAATCTTCGCCGCTACCTGCTGGCGCAACGCTGGCAAGCCGGTCATCGGCGAATACTGGTTGTGCCCTGCACTGACATGCCGTCCTACCGCATCGAGCAGGGCCTGCGGGCCATTGAAGTCGGGAAACCCCTGGGACAGGTTCAACGCGCCGGTCTGCACGGCGAGCTGAGACATGGTGGTGAAGATGGTCGTGCCGACATTCGGCAGCTTGCTGCTGATCATGAAACCCTCTTTCCTGCGGACCCGGCCCAAGGGCGGTAGACCACCGAGCATAGCGGATCGACGGATCGGGAAAAAGGTTGTAACACACGGCCAGCGGGGGGCGCTGACCGGGATCAAGAAGTGCGGCGGCGCAGGATTCGACCCTGCGCCGCCACGTGCTTACTTGCGCTTGTCCTTGCGCTTCTTCTCGGCTTTCTTGTGGTGCGACATCAGCCGGCGCTTCTTGTTGACCTGGCGGTCGGTGAGGGTGTTCTTGTTGCCCTCGAACGGGTTGTCGCTGCCCTTGTACTCGATGCGGATCGGCGTGCCGACCAGCTTCAGCACGCGGCGGTAGGTGTTTTCCAGGTAACGCGAGTACGAGCGCGGGACCTTCTCCACCTGGTTGCCGTGGATCACGATGATCGGCGGGTTGGCGCCACCCAGGTGGGCATAACGCAACTTGATGCGACGGCCGTTGACCATCGGCGGCTGGTGCTCGCTCACCGCGTCTTCGAGAATCTGGGTCAGGCGGCTGGTCGGCCAGCGGGTAACCGCCGACTTGAACGAGTTCTGCACCGACTGGTACAGGTTGCCGACGCCGGTGCCGTGCAGGGCCGAGATGAAGTGGATGTCGGCGAAGTCGACGAAGAACAGCCGGCGCTCGAGCTCGGTCTTCACGTAGTCGCGCTCGCCCGGTTGCATGCCGTCCCACTTGTTCAGGGCGATGACGATGGCACGACCGGCCTCGAGGGCGAAGCCCAGCAGGTTGAGATCATGGTCGACCACGCCTTCGCGGGCATCCATGACGAAGATCACCACGTTGGCGTCCTTGATCGCCTGCAGGGTCTTCACCACGGAGAACTTCTCGACTTCCTCGTGGATCTTGCCGCGTTTGCGCACCCCGGCGGTGTCGATCAGGGTGTACTTCTCGTCGTTACGCTCGAACGGGATGTAGATACTGTCACGGGTGGTGCCGGGCTCGTCGTAGACCACCACGCGCTCTTCGCCAAGCATGCGGTTGACCAGGGTCGACTTGCCAACGTTCGGGCGGCCGATGATGGCGATCTTGATCCCATCTTTCTCGCTCGGACCAGGAATGCGGGTGGCTTCCTCGCCTTCGGCGACGTTCTCGTCAAGGGACTCTTCTTCGGCGTCGCGCGGCACGTCACCGAGGACGATTTCCATCATCGCGTTGATGCCACGGCCCTGGGAGCCGGCCACCGGGATGGCGTTGCCCATGCCCATCGGGGCGAATTCGGCGCGGGCGGTGTCCGGATCGATGTTGTCGACCTTGTTCGCCACCAGGAACGACTGTTTATTCCGCTTGCGCAGGTGCTCGGCGATCATCTGATCGGCAGCGGTCAGACCGGCACGGGCGTCCACCAGGAACAGCACGTAGTCGGCTTCCTCGATGGCCATCAGCGACTGCTCGGCCATTTTCTCGTCCATGCCCGCCTCGTCACCGGTGATACCGCCGGTGTCGATGAGGATGTAGGAACGGCCCTGCCAGCGCGCTTCGCCGTACTGGCGGTCACGGGTCAGGCCCGAGAGATCGCCGACGATGGCGTCGCGGGTCTTGGTCAGGCGGTTGAACATGGTGGACTTGCCGACGTTCGGGCGACCCACCAGGGCGATTACGGGAACCATGCGGCTCTCCATTTGCGTAAATTCAGAAAATACAAAGGCCGCTGCGAGGCAGCGGCCGAAGTTCGGGGCGTCGTCTCACGACGTCGCAGCCCGGGGCCCGAAGGCCCCAAGCATAGACTTACTTGATGGTCAGCGCCTCAAGGGTGCCGCTGTTGCCATACACGTAAATCATGTTGCCATCGACCAGCGGACGGGCGCGCAGGCCGTCGCTGTCAATGCGCTCGCGGCCGACGAAGCGGCCGTCCACCTGACTCAGCAGGTGCAGGTAACCTTCCAGGTCACCGACTGCCACGTAGCTGGAGAAGACTTCTGGCGCCGACAGTTGACGACGGGCCAGTTGGTCATTGCTCCACAGCGCCGAGGACGAACGCTCGTCGATCCCTTCGACGGTGCCCGAGGCCTCGCTCACGTAGACGTTGCCGAAGCCCTGGGCGACGCCAGTGTAGCTGGAGGCATCGCGCTGCCACAGCACGCGGCCGCTTTCCAGGTCCAGGCCGGCGACGCGGCCCTGGTAGGTGGCGACGTACAGGGTGCCACCGGATAGCAGCAGGCCGCCGTCGATGTCCACCACGCGCTCCAGTTCCGAACGACCTTGAGGTACCGCTACGCGCTGTTCCCACACCGGCACGCCGTTGCTGGTATCCAGGGCGATGACCTTGCCGCTGGACAGGCCAGCGACCGCCAGGCGGTTGGTCACGATAGGTGCGCCGGTACCGCGCAGGGTCAGTACGGCAGGGGTACTGTCGTAGATCCAGCGGCGGTCGCCGGTGGCGGCGTCGAGGCCGATCACGCGGTCGTCCTGGGTCTGCACCACGACGATGTCACCATTGGTCGCTGGCGGGGCCAGCACTTCGCTGGTGACCCGCGCGGTCCATTTCTGTTCGCCGGTGCTGGAATCCAGGGCAATGACCTCACCCTTGAGGGTACCCAGCAGGACCATGCCATAACCCACGCCAACGGCGCCGGAGATCGGCTTTTCCAGATCCTTCTTCCACACCACGTCGCCGTTCATGCGGTTCAGCGACATCACCACGCCGGTTACGTCAGAGGCGTAGATGCGGTCGTTCTCGATGGCCGGCACCAGCATGTTCCAGGTGTCGCCCTGACCGTCACCGATCGAACGGCTCCACTGCTTCTGCAGGACCACTTCCTCGGTGAACTTGGTCAGCTCGGCCGGTGGCAGTTCCTTCTTGCTGTTGCTGCTGCAACCCGCGGCCAGGATGGCCAGGGTCAGCACTGCTGCATGTTTCCAACCGATCACGTCACGCATCCCCTTTGGCCAGGTCGTCGAGCTTGAGTTGCAGGCCACCTACCGCGTCGTCATCGGACAGCGCGGCCTTGGCCTTTTGATATGCAGCATGAGCATCATCGGTGCGGCCCAACTGCACCAGCAGGTCGCCCTTGAGCTCCTCGCGGGTGGCGACGAAGGCCTTGTCGGTATCGCCGTCGAGCAGCTTCAGGGCCTCGTCGGCCTTGTTCTGCGCAGCCAGCACGCGGGCCAGGCGCTGACGGGCAACTTCGCCCAGGGTCGCGTTGGCCGGCTTGTCGTAGATGCTTTTCAGCTCGGCAGCGGCATCGTCCAGCTTGCCGCTGTCCACCGCGACCTTGGCCACGAACAGGCTGCCGTACTGGGCGTAGGCGGTACCGCCGAACTCGCTCTTCAGCTTACCCGACAGCTCGGCAACCTTGGCCGCGTCCGGCGTGCCGGTCGGCGTCAGCGAGGTCTCCAGCAGGGCCTGATACAGGTTCGAAGCGCCTTGCGACTGGTTGGTCTGGTACTTGTGCCAGGCCTGCCAGCCGAACACGATCACCAGGGCCAGGAGGCCGCCGGTTACCAGTGGCTTGCCGTTGCGCTCCCACCAGTCCTTGACCGTGGCCAGTGTTTCATCATCGGTACTCGACACCCCAATACTCCTTTCGACAATTCGGCTGTGGGCGCTTCACGCCTGCGCGAGGGAAGCTTCCAGGTGCTCGGCCAGAGCATCCCAGGCAATGTTCTGTTGTTCACCCTGACCACGCAGGGGTTTGAAACCTACCACTTGTTGGGCCAGTTCGTCCTCTCCGAGGATCAAGGCGTACAGAGCGTTACTCTTGTCGGCCTTTTTGAACTGGCTCTTGAAGCTGCCGCCGCCGGCATTGACCTGCAGGCGCAGGTTCGGCAGGCGGTCGCGAAGTTTTTCGCTGAGCTGCAGGCCAGCCAGTTCGGCTTGTTCACCGAAGGCGCAGAGGTAGACGTCGACCTGGCGGGAGATCGACTCCGGCACCAGTTCCAGGGTTTCCAGGAGCAGGATCAGGCGCTCGATGCCCATGGCAAAACCGACGCCCGTGGTCGGCTTGCCGCCCATCTGCTCGACCAGGCCGTCGTAGCGGCCGCCGGCGCAGACGGTGCCCTGGGCGCCGAGCTTGTCGGTGACCCACTCGAACACGGTCTTGCTGTAGTAGTCGAGGCCACGCACCAGCTTGGTGTTGATCACGTACGGGATGCCGGCGGCATCCAGGCGCGACTTCAGGCCTTCGAAGTGAATGCGGGATTCTTCGTCCAGGTACTCTTCCAGCTTCGGCGCACCGACCAGGGCGGCCTGAGTCTTGGCGTCCTTGCTGTCGAGGATGCGCAGCGGGTTGGTTTTGAGGCGGCGCAGGCTGTCTTCGTCCAATTGGTCGAGACGGGCGGAGAGGAACTCCACCAGCGCTTCGCGATAACGGGCGCGGGCTTCGCTGGTGCCGAGGCTGTTCAATTCCAGGGTTACCGCGTCGCGCAGGCCGAGCAGGCCCCACAGGCGCCAGGTCAGGGCGATCAGTTCGGCGTCGATATCCGGACCGGCAAGGTTGAACACCTCCACGCCAATCTGGTGGAACTGGCGATAACGGCCCTTCTGTGGACGCTCGTGGCGGAACATCTGGCCGATGTACCAGAGTTTCTGCACCTGCTCGTTACCGCTGATGCCGTGCTCCAGCACAGCGCGTACGCAGGCCGCGGTGCCTTCCGGACGCAGGGTCAGGGAGTCGCCGTTGCGGTCGTTGAAGGTATACATCTCCTTCTCGACGATGTCGGTGACTTCACCGATGGAGCGCTTGAAAAGCTCGGTAAACTCGACGATCGGCGTGCGGATCTGGCGATAGCCATAGGTATCCAGCAGACCTGCCACGGTGCCTTCAAAATAGCGCCACAGGGGCGTCTGCTCGGGCAGGATGTCGTTCATGCCACGGATGGCTTGCAGCGATTTGCTCACGAAAAATCCTTAACGAAATCTGTAGCGGTCAACCGCGGGCAATCAGTGCCGCGTCGGCCTCGGCCTTCTCGGCCGCTTTCTGGCGAATGAGCTTTTCCAGGTCATCCACCAGGTTGTCATTGGTCAGCTTCTGCGCCGGTTTGCCGTCGATGTAGATCAGGTTCGGCGTACCGCCGGTCAGCCCTACATGGGCTTCCTTGGCTTCGCCAGGACCGTTGACCACGCAACCGATCACCGCCACGTCCATCGGCACCAGCAAGTCTTCCAGACGGCCTTCGAGCTCGTTCATGGTCTTGACCACATCGAAGTTCTGCCGCGAGCAGCTCGGGCAGGCGATGAAGTTGATGCCCCGGGAACGCAGGTGCAGCGACTTGAGGATGTCGTAGCCGACCTTCACTTCCTCGACCGGATCGGCCGCCAGGGAGATGCGGATAGTATCGCCAATCCCGTCGGCGAGCAGCATACCGAGGCCGACTGCCGATTTCACCGTACCCGAACGCAGGCCACCAGCTTCGGTGATGCCCAGGTGCAGCGGCTGGATGATCTGCCTGGCCAGCAGGCGGTAGGCCTCGACGGCCATGAACACGTCGGAAGCCTTGACGCTGACCTTGAAGTCCTGGAAGTCCAGGCGATCGAGGTGCTCGACATGGCGCAGCGCCGATTCCACCAAGGCGGCCGGGGTCGGCTCGCCGTACTTCTTCTGCAGGTCCTTCTCCAGCGAGCCGGCGTTGACGCCGATGCGGATCGGGATGCCACGGTCGCGGGCGGCATCGACCACGGCACGGACGCGGTCTTCGCGGCCGATGTTGCCCGGGTTGATGCGCAGGCAGTCCACCCCCAGCTCGGCCACACGCAGGGCGATCTTGTAGTCGAAATGGATATCGGCGACCAGCGGTACGCTGACCTGCTGCTTGATGCGACCGAAGGCTTCGGCGGCATCCATGTCCGGCACCGACACGCGGACGATGTCGACGCCAGCATCGATCAGGCGGTTGATCTGCGCCACGGTGGCGGCGACGTCGTTGGTATCGGTGTTGGTCATGCTCTGGACGGCGATGGGTGCATCGCCGCCGACAGGCACGTTACCGACCCAGATTTTCCGGGATTCGCGACGTTTGATCGGAGATTCGCCGTGCATGACTTATTGTCCCAACTTCAGGCGAGCAGTCTCGCCACTGGTGAACGGAGCGATATCGACAGCCTGGCCGTTCCAGCTGACCTGCGCGCCACGGGCAACGCCCAGGCGCACAGCGAACGGCGGCTTGCCGGCGAGTTCGAGGGATTCACCCTTGCGCTTGATACCGCTGTACAGGACCTTGCCGTTGCCGTCGGTGACCGACGTCCAGCAATCGGCGGTGAACTGCACGTGCAATTGGCCGCTGCCGGCAGGAGCCACGACAGGGGCAGCAGGTGCCGGAGCAACGGCAGCAGGCGCGGCGGCGACCACTGGAGCGGTCACCGGTGCCACAGGTGCGACCGGCACGGCAGGGGCTGGCGTGGCGGCAGCGTGGGCAGCAGGGGCAGTAGCAGCGCTTGGTGCAGCCGGAGCGACGGTAGCGGCTGGCGCGCTGGTTACCGGTGCCGCCGGAGCTTGTGGTGCAGCTTCGGCCATCGGCAACGGCTCGCTGGCCGGCGCAGCGGCTTCAGGTTGTTCGCCCGCGGTCACGGCCTGGTCTTCCGGCTCGTCCAGCGGATGGATCTGGGTGGTACCGTCGGCGCTCTCCACCTCGATGTGTTCCGGCGCGAGGTTGAACAGTTCCTTGCCGGCATTGCCGCTCTGGTCTTTCCACCAGACGAAGCCACCACCGACCACCACCACCAGCAGCAACAGGCTGACGATGCGCAGGATATTGTGGGAAAGGCGGACCGGTTCCTCGATGCGGCCGAGGGCGTGCACGTCGCTGCCCTGGGCGTGGGTGCCGGTGTAGCCGTCGAAGGACTGCACCAGGGCGGCCTGGTCCATGTCCAGCAGCTTGGCGTAGGCACGGATATAGCCGCGGGCGAAAGTATGCCCCGGCAGCTTGTCGAAGGCGCCGTCTTCGAGGTTATTGAGGGAACTCACGGTCAGATTGAGCTTGCGGGCCACTTCGCCCTGATCCCAGCCCCGGCTTTCGCGGGCCTGACGCAGGGTTTCACCGGGATTCTCACGAGTCGCTGCTGCTACTTCGGGATGCGCCGCTTTCATCATTGCTCCGACAGGTATTGCTGATATTCCGGCGTACCGGGATAAAGTCGTTGTAATTGCAGGCCCAGCTCAAGGGCCTTGGTCCTTTCTTCGAAGACCGTTGCCAGGCGACTGCCAAGCAACAGGCTGCGGGCGCTCGGTTCACTCAGACGGTCATGCCGGTCGTAGAAATCACGAGCCGGTACATAATGCCTGTCTTCGTAAGACATCTCAGCCATTTCCAGCAAGGCCTTGGGCTGCTGCTGGTTGAGACGCAAAGCCTTTTCCAGGTATTCCCGCGCCTGGTCGCGCTGCCCCAGCTTCAAGGCGGTCAGACCGAGGTTCTCGAACACCCGCGACCGCTCAGGATACAGGGTATCGGCGGACGCTTGGCGAAACATCTGCTGCGCCTGGGCATATTGCCCGTTGGCGAAGAGAAAACTGCCGTAGTTGTTGCGGATCCGCGCATCGTGCGGTTGTGCCGAGAGCGCCTTGCGAAAATGCGCGTCCGCCAGGGCCGTCTCGCCCTCACGCTGAAACACCAGGGCCAGGGCCGCATTGGCCTGCGCGTCACCGGCGCCGAGCTCGAGGGCTTTCTTCAGGGGAATCTTGGCCCGTTCGGCCTGCCCTTGTTGCAGATAGCCCAGCCCCAGCTGTACATAAGCTTGGCGAGCCTCGTCACGCGCCTTGCCGCTGACCTGCGCAGCGGAACCACCGGAACTGACACAGCCGCACAGCAGCGTCGTCAACAGAACAAGCGGCAGCGCGGCGCGCAGGGTCATGGCGATCCTCGTCTCAGTTGCCCGCCACGCCGCTGGAATCGGCGTCGGCGTTGAGTTGCCGCACGGCGATGTAGCGCTCACTGCGACGGGTACGGTCCATCACCTGACCGACCAGCTGACCACAGGCGGCATCGATGTCTTCGCCACGGGTGGTACGCACGGTCACGTTGAAACCGGCATGGTGCAGGTGGTCCTGGAAACGGCGGATGGCGTTGTTGCTCGGACGCTCGTAGCCGGAGTGCGGGAACGGGTTGAACGGGATCAGGTTGATCTTGCACGGTACGTTCTTGAGCAGCTCGGCCATTTCCACGGCGTGTTCGAGCTTGTCGTTGACGTCCTTGAGCAGGGTGTACTCGATGGTCAGCACGCGCTTCTCGCCCAGCTCGGACATGTAGCGCATGCACGAGTCGAGGACCACCTTGAGCGGGTACTTCTTGTTGATCGGCACCAGTTCGTTGCGCAGCGCGTCGTTCGGCGCGTGCAGCGACAGGGCCAGGGAGACGTCGATGTGCTTGGCCAGTTCATCGATCATCGGCACCACGCCGGAGGTGGACAGGGTCACCCGGCGCTTGGAGATGCCATAGCCGAGGTCGTCCATCATCAGGTGCATGGCGGCGACCACGTTGTCGAAGTTCAGCAGCGGCTCGCCCATGCCCATCATCACCACGTTGGTGATGGCGCGGTCGATGGTGGCCGGCACGGAGCCGAACGACTTGTTGGCAATCCACACCTGGCCGATCACTTCGGCGGCGGTGAGGTTGCTGTTGAATCCTTGTTTGCCGGTGGAGCAGAAACTGCAGTCCAGGGCGCAACCGGCCTGGGACGATACGCACAACGTACCGCGCTTGCCCTGGGGGATGTACACGGTTTCGACGCAACTGCCGGAGGCAACGCGTACCACCCATTTACGGGTACCGTCGGACGAGATGTCCTCGCTGACCACTTCCGGGCCGCGAATTTCGGCACGTGCCTTGAGCTTTTCGCGCAGGGCCTTGCCGACGTTGGTCATGGCGTCGAAATCATCGACGCCAAAGTGGTGAATCCATTTCATTACCTGGCCGGCACGGAAGCGCTTCTCCCCTATCGAGTCGAAGAACTTTTCCATTTCCGGCTGGGTCAGCCCCAACAGGTTGATTTTGTCGGTAGATGTCGTCATGGATTCACCCTCACTCGTCAGCCGTGGCTTAGCGAGTGGTTACCTCGGTAGCTGCGAAGAAGTAGGCGATTTCGCGAGCAGCAGCGGCTTCGGAGTCCGAACCGTGGACGGCGTTGGCGTCGATGGACTCGGCGAAGTCGGCGCGGATGGTGCCGGCAGCAGCTTCTTTAGGGTTGGTAGCGCCCATCAGCTCACGGTTGCGAGCGATGGCGTTCTCACCTTCCAGAACCTGAACGACAACCGGACCGGAAGTCATGAAGGCAACCAGGTCGCCGAAGAAGCCGCGCTCTTTGTGCTCGGCGTAGAAGCCTTCAGCTTCGGCCTTGGACAGTTGCTTGATTTTCGAGGCAACGATTTTCAGGCCGGCGTCTTCGAAGCGGGTGGTGATCTTGCCGATCACGTTCTTGGCAACGGCGTCAGGCTTGATGATGGAGAAAGTGCGTTGAACAGCCATGGTGTAACTCCAGAAACAGTAAGTGATGCGAAAAATTAAACCCGCGAATTATACGCGGGTTCCGGGGGATTGCCTAACCTGCCGAGTGCGCTCAGTCGGCTTCTTCGATCCAGGCAGCCTGGATGGCTTCCAGGACCTTCTTGCCACCGCGGGCCGGATCGTCGCTGAATTCTGGCAATGCCAGCACCCAGCGGTGCAGATCGACGAAGTTCACGTAGCGAGGATCGACTTCCGGCTTGCTTTCGGCAAGCTGGATAGCAATTTCAAGTACATCAACCCATTTCAGGCTCATGTCGGCTCCAGGGATCAGTGCGGCGCTTCGGCGGCGTGGTTGAGCGAGTACTTAGGAATCTCGATGGTCAGGTCTTCGTCGCCGACCTTTACCTGGCACGCCAGGCGCGACTGCGCTTCCAGGCCCCAGGCCTTGTCCAGCATGTCTTCTTCGAGCTCGTCCGCCTCTTCGACCGAATCGAAGCCCTTGCGCACGATGCAGTGGCAGGTGGTGCAGGCACACACGCCGCCACAGGCGCTTTCGATCTCGATGTGATGGTCATGTGCCAGCTCGAGAATGGAAGTCCCCGGTGCTGCCTCGACGGTCAGGCCGTCCGGGCAGAACTTCTCATGGGGCAGAAATGTTACCTGCGGCATCAGTTATCCTCGATCTCATTCAGGTTGCGCCCGGCCAGTGCGGCTTTTACCGTCGAATCAAGGCGCCGGGCGGCAAAGGCATCGGTCACCTGCGACAGACGCTTGGTCTGCTGCTCGATGGCCGCGCCATCGGTGCCGTTCATCAAGTCACGCAATTCTTGCATCTGGTATTCGATCGCCAGGCGCTCGTCGGCGCCCAGCAGGCGCTCGCCATCGGCGTCCAGGGCGCCCTGCACCGCTTCGAGCAGGCGCTCGGCGTCGACCTGGTGCTCGCGCAACTGACGCGCGGCTTTGTCGTTGCCGGCATGTTCGAAGGAGTCCTTGAGCATGCGGGCAATCTCGCCGTCGGTCAGACCGTAGGACGGCTTGACCTGAATGCTCGCCTCCACGCCCGAACCCAGCTCCCGCGCCGAAACGCTGAGCAGGCCGTCGGCATCGACCTGGAAGGTCACGCGGATCTTCGCCGCGCCGGCGACCATGGCCGGGATGCCGCGCAGTTCGAAGCGCGCCAGGGAGCGGCAGTCGCTGATCAGTTCGCGCTCACCCTGGAGCACGTGGATCATCATCGCGGTCTGGCCGTCTTTGTAGGTGGTGAATTCCTGGGCGCGAGCCACCGGGATGGTGGTGTTGCGCGGAATCACCTTCTCCATCAGCCCGCCCATGGTTTCCAGGCCGAGGGACAACGGAATCACGTCGAGCAGTAGCAGCTCGCCGCCTTCACGGCGGTTACCGGCCAAGGTATCGGCCTGGATCGCGGCGCCGATGGCGACCACCTGGTCCGGGTCGATATCGGTCAGCGGCTGGCGGCCGAACAGCTCGCCCACGGCAGTGCGCACGCGCGGCACGCGGGTCGAACCACCGACCATGACCACGGCGCTGACTTCCTCCAGCTCGACCCCGCTGTCACGCACGGCGCGACGGCAGGCCTTGAGGCTGCGGGCGATCATCGGCTCGATCAGGGCGTCGAAGGCGACGCGGGTCAGCTCGGCTTGCCAGTCGCCGTAGCTCACGCTGACGGCTTCGGCGTCGGTCAGCGCTTCCTTGGCGGCGCAGGCGGTTTCCAGCAAGCGGCGCTGGGCGCTCGGATCGAGGTCGGACGACAGGCCCGCGGACTGGATGATCCAGCCGGCGATGGCGTGGTCGAAATCGTCGCCGCCCAGGGCAGTGTCGCCGCCGGTGGCCAGGACTTCGAAGACCCCGCCGGTCAGACGCAGGATGGAAATATCGAAGGTACCGCCGCCCAGGTCATAGATGGCCACCACGCCTTCGGCGTTCTGGTCCAGGCCGTAAGCCACGGCGGCGGCGGTCGGTTCGTTGAGCAGGCGCAGGACGTTGAGGCCGGCCAGACGCGCGGCGTCCTTGGTGGCCTGGCGCTGGGCATCGTCGAAATAGGCCGGGACGGTGATCACCGCACCCACCAGCTCGCCACCCAGGCTGTCCTCGGCGCGCTGGCGCAGCACCTTGAGGATGTCCGCCGAGACTTCCACCGGGCTTTTCGGGCCCTGGACGGTGTCGATGAACGGCATGTGGGATTCGCCACCGACGAAGCGGTACGGCAGTTGCTCGCCCAGTTGCTTGACGTCTGCCAGACCGCGGCCCATCAGGCGTTTGACCGAGAGGATGGTGTTCAGCGGGTCGGCCGACGCAGCCTCGCGGGCGGCATGGCCGACGTCCATGCGGTCGGCGTGGTAGCGCACTGCGGACGGCAGGATGACCCGGCCTTCGGCGTCGGGCAACGGAGCGGAAAGACCACTGCGCAGGGCAGCGACCAGTGAATTGGTGGTGCCAAGGTCAATACCCACGGCCAGACGGCGCTGGTGGGGTTGCGGGCTCTGACCGGGTTCGGCGATCTGCAGTAGGGCCATGCTTATCTGAATACCAAAGGTGTCGCCAAGGGCGGCACCGGGTTAATCGTCGAGGCGCTCTTCCAACTGGCGCACTTCGTAGGCGAGCTTGTCGAGGAACTGCATGCGGCGCATCAGGCGCTCGGCCTGTTCACGCTGCGCGGCATCGTTCCAGCAGGCGGCGAACTCCTCGTTGAGGGCTTCCTGGGCGACTTTCAGGCGGCGCTTGAATGCGGCCACGCCATCAAGGTCGGCACTGTCCTGCAGGTCTTCGAGCTCTTCGCGCCATTGCATCTGCTGGAAGAGAAACTCTGGATCGTGGACGGTGACTTCCTGCGGCACTTCGTGGCCGCTGATCGCCAACAGGTAACGCGCCCGACGGGGCGCGCTCTTGAGGGTCTGGTAGGCCTCGTTGAGACCGGCGGAACGCTCCAGCGCCAGGCGCTGCTCGCGTTCGCTGGCGTCGGCGAAGCGGTCCGGGTGCACGGCGCGGGCCAGCTCGCGGTAGCGAGCGGCCAGCTGGTCCAGATCCAGACGGAAGTCCGGCTGCAGGTCAAACAGGGCGAAATGACAAGGAGTACCCACGCGCAGCCTCAGACGTTGAAGCTTTCGCCGCAGCCACACTCACCGCGCACGTTGGGGTTGTTGAACTTGAAGCCCTCGTTCAACCCTTCCTTGACGAAGTCCAGCTCCGTGCCGTCGAGGTAGACCAGGCTTTTCGGGTCGATGATGACCTTCATGCCATGGCTCTCGAAGACCTGATCTTCGTCATTCGGCTCGTCGACGAACTCCAGCACGTAGGCCAGACCGGAGCAGCCGGTGGTACGGACGCCCAGGCGAATGCCGTCACCTTTGCCGCGTCCTTCGAGGGAGCGCCGCACATGGTTGGCGGCGGCTTCTGTCATGCTGATAGCCATCGGGACTCCTTGACCTGCAACAGGCGGGTTAGATCAAACCTTTCTTCTGCTTGTAATCGCGAACGGCCGCCTTGATGGCGTCCTCGGCGAGTACCGAGCAGTGGATCTTCACCGGCGGCAGGGCCAGTTCTTCGGCCAGCTGGGTGTTCTTGATGGTTTCGGCTTCGTCCAGGGTCTTGCCCTTCATCCACTCGGTGGCGAGGGAGCTGGAGGCGATGGCCGAACCGCAGCCGTAGGTCTTGAACTTGGCGTCTTCGATGACGCCCTGCTCGTTGACCTTGATCTGCAGGCGCATCACGTCGCCACACGCTGGAGCGCCGACCATACCGGTACCGACATCCGGGTCCTCGGCGTTCATCTTGCCGACGTTGCGTGGATTTTCGTAGTGGTCGATGACCTTTTCACTGTATGCCATGGTGCAATTCCTTCCTCATCAGAGAGCCGCTCTTGCCGGCGACTACTTAGTGCGCAGCCCACTCGATCTTGGAGATGTCGACGCCGTCTTTGTACATGTCCCACAGCGGCGAGAGTTCACGCAGCTTGGTAACGGCCTCGCACACCTTCTGCGCGGCGTAGTCGATTTCTTCTTCGGTGGTGAAACGGCCGAAGGTGAAACGGATCGAGCTGTGCGCCAGTTCGTCGTTGCGGCCCAGGGCACGCAGGACGTAGGACGGCTCGAGGGATGCCGAAGTACAGGCAGAACCGGACGAAACGGCCAGGTCCTTGAGCGCCATGATCAGCGACTCGCCTTCGACGTAGTTGAAGCTCAGGTTCAGGTTGTGCGGGATACGGGCGGTCAGGCTGCCGTTGACGTACAGCTCTTCCAGGCCCTGGACCTGCTTGAAGAAGCGGTCGCTCAGTGCCTTGATGCGCACGTTCTCGCTGGCCATCAGTTCTTTCGCCACGGCGAAGGCTTCGCCCATGCCGACGATCTGGTGGGTAGCCAGGGTACCGGAGCGCATGCCGCGCTCGTGACCGCCGCCGTGCATCGCCGCTTCCAGACGTACGCGAGGCTTGCGGCTGACGTACAGCGCGCCGATACCTTTAGGGCCGTAGGTCTTGTGGGCGGAGAAGGACATCAGGTCGACTTTCAGTTTCTGCAGGTCGATCTCGACCTTGCCGGTGGACTGCGCGGCGTCGACATGGAACAGCACGCCGCGGGAGCGGGTCAGTTCGCCGATGGCAGCGATGTCGTTGATGGTGCCGATCTCGTTGTTCACGTGCATGACCGAAACCAGGATGGTGTCTTCACGCAGCGCGGCTTCGACCAGTGCCGGGGTGATCAGGCCGTCTTCGCCCGGCTCCAGGTAGGTAACCTCGAAGCCTTCACGCTCCAGTTGGCGAGTGCTGTCCAGGACCGCCTTGTGCTCGATCTTGGAGGTGATGATGTGCTTGCCCTTGGAGCCGTAGAAGTGCGCAACGCCCTTCAGCGCCAGGTTGTCGGATTCGGTGGCACCGCTGGTCCAGACGATTTCGCGTGGATCGGCGTTGACCAGGTCGGCGACCTGGCGGCGGGCGTTCTCGACCGCTTCCTCGGCTTTCCAGCCAAAGACGTGGGAGCGCGACGCCGGGTTACCGAAGTTCCCGTCGACCAGCAGGCATTCGCTCATCTTCTGGGCGACGCGTGGGTCGACCGGAGTGGTCGCGGAATAATCGAGGTAGATCGGCAACTTCATTGAATATCTCCTATCAGGCAGGCGCGTCGCTCGTCGGTACGGTTATTCGACGGCGGACGTTTCAATCTTGTCCAGATGCGGGGCACGGCCGGCGATGCGACGCAGGTCCTGGCGCTGGGCGACTTCCTGGACCTCACGGCGGGTCACGAGGTCGGCCAGGCTGATTCCGCTGAGGAATTCGTGGATCCGTGCGCTCAGGTCGCACCACAGGTGGTGGGTCAGGCAGGTATCGCCGGCATGGCAATCACCGAGGCCCTGGCAACGGGTGGCATCGACCGATTCATTGACCGCATCGATGACCTGGGCGACCTGGATGCTTTCCATGGTCCGCGACAGCTGGTAGCCGCCACCTGGACCGCGAACGCTGGACACCAGGTTGCTGCGGCGCAGCTTGGCGAACAGCTGTTCCAGATAGGAAAGGGAAATGCCTTGGCGCTCGGAGATGTCGGCCAGGGAGACCGGCCCATTTTGCGCGTGCAGTGCCAGGTCGAGCATGGCAGTCACGGCGTATCGGCCTTTGGTAGTCAGTCGCATGGCTATTTGATACCACGGAGGTTACGGAATGTGTGCGAGTATGCGATTCCCGAGCATTTAAGTCAACTATAAGACCTACTGCTTTAGTCGGGTTTGCGCCTGAACGGCGGCGCAGATCATAGCAAAGTCGGGGCGTGAGCACACGCCCCAATGTGCCGGACGGCTGTCAATGCGTCGCCGCGTCGCTTCGCACCTCGCCTTTGACGCAGGCGAAGTCTTCTTCATGCAAGGCAGGCAGCTCCTTGGCGCAGTAGTCGCTGCCGAGCTTGGTCAGGGCGCCGCACATGTCTTCCAGGCGACCGTCGACCGCCTGCAGGTGGTCGAGCAACTGACCGATGGCGCGAGCCACCGGGTCCGGCATGTCTTCGCTGACGCCGTAGGCATCGAAGCCGATCTTCTCGGCCATGGCCTTGCGCCGGGCTTCCTGCTCGCCATCGCTCTTGACGATGATGCGCCCCGGAATACCCACCGCAGTGGCACCGGCCGGTACCGCCTTGGTCACCACGGCGTTGGAGCCGATCTTGGCCCCGGCGCCGACGGTGAACGGGCCGAGCACCTTGGCACCCGCCCCCACCACCACGCCGTCCTCCAGGGTCGGGTGGCGCTTGCCCTTGTTCCAGCTGGTGCCGCCCAGGGTCACGCCCTGGTAGAGGGTGACGTCATCGCCGATCTCGGCGGTTTCACCGATGACGATACCCATGCCGTGGTCGATGAAGAAACGCCGGCCGACCTTGGCCCCAGGGTGAATCTCGATGCCGGTCAGCCAGCGCCCGAAGTTGGACACCAGGCGGGCCAGCCACTTCCAGTCTTTCTTCCACAGGCAGTGCGCCGCGCGGTGCAGCCAGATCGCGTGCATCCCCGGGTAGCAGGTCAGCACCTCGAAGGCATTGCGCGCCGCCGGGTCACGGTGGAAAACGCTTTGGATATCTTCACGCAGACGCTCGAACATCTATTGATCCTTCCGCTTGTGCGCATCGCCCCGGGCCGCTTTCTGGGTTTCGGTGAGGATGCCGCGCAAAATACTCATTTCCGAACGATTCACCGCGCTGCGCCCGAACAGGCGCCGCAGTCGCGGCATCAGGTGCTTGGGTTTGGCCGGATCGAGGAAACCGATCTGCACCAGGGTGCTTTCCAGGTGGCCGTAGAACCGCTCCATTTCATCCATGGTGGCCAATTCCTCGACCGCCTCGTCCTTGTCCGTCGTGACCGTTGCCGGCGTTCCAGCCAGCCAGGCCATGCGCACTTCGTAGCTCAGCACCTGCACCGCCGCCGCCAGGTTCAGCGAGCTGAAGTCCGGGTTGGAGGGGATATGCACGTGGTAGTGACATCGCTGCAGCTCGTCGTTGGTCAGGCCGGCGTGTTCACGACCGAAGACCAGCGCAACCTGCTCGCCTTGCGCCGCGCGCTTGACCGCTTCGGCGCCACATTCGCGCGGGTCGAGCATCGGCCAGGGCAGGCTGCGGCTGCGGGCGCTGGTGCCGACCACCAGGGTGCAGCCGACCAGGGCGTCCTCCAGGGAAGCGACCACTTGCGCGCCGACCAGCACATCGTCGGCACCAGAGGCGCGAGCACTGGCTTCAGGGGAAGGGAAATCCGCCGGATCCACCAGCACGAGGCGCGACAGTCCCATGTTCTTCATGGCACGCGCAGCCCCGCCGATGTTGCCGGGATGACTGGTACAGACCAGGACGACACGAATATTTTCCAGCACGTCGGGCGCTCACAGGCATCAAATCAGGGGGGAGCAAATCTTACAGAAGCGACGGGCGTAACGCCACGTAAGCAAATGTTGCCCTTCTGCCCCGGAAGTTTTCTGTTAGAATGTTCGGCTTTCTTTAACATCTCAGGTGAAACGTCCATGCAGCCCATGCTGAATATCGCGCTGCGCGCCGCCCGCAGCGCCAGCGAACTGATTTTCCGCTCAATCGAACGCCTGGATACCATCAAGGTTGATGAGAAGGACGCCAAGGACTACGTCTCCGAGGTCGACCGCGCAGCCGAGAAGGTCATCATCGATGCGCTGCGCAAGGCGTATCCAACCCACGCCATCCAGGGCGAAGAGACTGGTCTGCATGCCGGCAGCGGCGAAGGTGAAGACTACCTGTGGATCATCGATCCGCTGGACGGCACCACCAACTTCCTGCGTGGCGTTCCACACTTTGCTGTCAGCATCGCCTGCAAATACCGCGGCCGCCTGGAACATGCCGTGGTCCTCGACCCGGTTC
Source organism: Pseudomonas sp. Con_6 (assembly GCF_059379395.1). Lineage (NCBI taxonomy): Bacteria > Pseudomonadati > Pseudomonadota > Gammaproteobacteria > Pseudomonadales > Pseudomonadaceae > Pseudomonas > Pseudomonas sp. Con_6. The sequence goes on from NZ_CM182011.1 coordinate 5,957,432, forward strand.
GCCAGGAAGAATTCACCGCCAGCCGTGGCCGTGGCGCCCAGCTCAATGGCCGTCGCCTGCGCGTCAGCTCGCGCACCAGCCTGGAAGGCGCCCTGCTGGGTACCGGCTTCCCGTTCCGCGACAACCAGATGGAATACCTGGACAACTACCTGGGCATGTTCCGCGCTCTGGTCGGCCAGACCGCCGGCATCCGCCGCGCCGGTTCCGCCAGCCTCGACCTGGCCTATGTGGCTGCCGGTCGTTTCGATGCGTTCTGGGAGTCGGGCCTGTCCGAGTGGGACATGGCTGCGGGCGCGCTGCTGATCCAGGAAGCGGGCGGCCTGGTGAGCGACTTCACCGGTGGCCATGACTTCCTCGAGAAGGGTCATGTGGTTGCCGGCAACATCAAGTGCTTCAAGGCTGTGCTGACCGCTATCCAGCCGCACCTGCCGCCTTCGGTAAAGCGCTGAGTTTCGCCTGAAATGAAAAAAGCACCTTTCGAGGTGCTTTTTTTGTGCCTGCAATTCAGGGAGCGTTGTGTTGACTGGACCGGCCTCATCGCGGGCAACGCCCGCTCCCACAGGGATAGCGTGCGCCGCCAGACCTTGCGGGAGCAGGCGTTGCCCGCGATGAGGCCATCAACCACACCAACTTACTGAGCAGGCTGCCCCGGCTGGGCCTGACCCAGAATCAGGTTGCCCTGCTTGTCCAGCGGGATCTGCGAGCCTGGATCACGATCCATGCGCACCTGACCCACCTTGTCACCAATCGAATACTTCACGTCATACCCAACCACCTTCTCGCTCACGTCATTCACCGTGTTGCAGCGCGTCTGGGTGGTGGTGTACGTATCGCTGTTCTGCATGTGCTCCTGCACCTTGTTGCCGGCATAGCCGCCGCCAACTGCACCGGCCACCGTGGCGATCTTCTTGCCGGTGCCGCCGCCGATCTGGTTACCGAGCAGGCCACCGGCCAGTGCACCGACCACGGTCCCTGCGATCTGGTGCTGGTCCTGCACCGGCTTCTGCCGGGTGACCGTGACGTCCTTGCAGACTTCCCGTGGCGTCTTGACGGTCTGCTTGACCGGTTGCACGCCCACGACCTGGGCATACTCCGGACCATTGTTGACCAGGCTGTAGGTGGCCACAGCACCTCCGGCAGTCACACCGACAGCACCCAGTACCGCACCCACGAGCATCGACTTGTTCACGTGAACCTCCTGATTTACCTGCGGAATTCACCGCGCTTCTCCCAGCCTTGGAGCAAAAAAAAGGGCGCGAGTTCAATACTCGCGCCCTCCTCTTCCGCCAACGGCGTTGGAAAAAGCCTTATGGACGGTCGTCCACACCGTCGGTTTTCGCCGGCGGAATCAGGTCTTCACTGGTCAGGTTCAGCCAGATCAGCACCACGTTGGCGATGTAGATCGACGAGTAGGTACCCGCCAGAACACCGATGAACAGCGCCAGGGAGAAGCCGTACAGGTTGTCGCCGCCGAAGATCAACAGGGCAGCGATGGCCAGCAGGGTCGACACCGAGGTGGCCACGGTACGCAGCAGGGTCTGGGTGGTCGAGATGTTGATGTTCTCGATCAGCGACGCCTTGCGCAGCACGCGGAAGTTCTCGCGGACCCGGTCGAACACGACGATGGTGTCGTTGAGCGAGTAGCCGATGATCGCCAGCACCGCCGCCAGTACCGTCAGGTCGAAGGTGATCTGGAAGAACGACAGGATGCCCATGGTCACCACCACGTCGTGGATCAGCGAGACGATCGCGCCCACGGCAAACTTCCACTGGAAGCGGAAGGCCAGGTAGATCAGGATCCCGCCCAGCGCCAGGAGCATGCCGAGGCCGCCCTGGTCGCGCAGTTCCTCACCCACCTGCGGACCGACGAACTCGACGCGCTTGACCGTGGCCGGGTTGTCGCCGCCCACCTGTTTCAGCGCCGCGGCAACCTTGTTACCCAGTTGCGGATCATCGCCCGGCATGCGCACCAGCAGATCGGTGGTGGCGCCGAAGCTCTGCACCACGGCCTCGTGGAAGCCGGACTTGACCAGCTCTTCACGAACCTGGCCCAGGTCGGCCGGACGCTCGTAGGTCAGCTCGATGAGCGTACCGCCGGTGAAGTCCAGGCCGAAGTTCAGACCCTTGTAGAACCAGCTGCCCAAGGCCAGCACGGTAAGGAGCATGGTGACGGCGAACGCAACGTTGCGCACGCCCATGAAGTTGATCGTACGTAGCATGGCAGCCCCTTAAACCCACAGCTTCTTGATGTCACGCCCACCGTAGATCGAGTTGACGATCGCACGGGTAACCAGAATGGCGGTGAACATCGAGGTGAAGATACCCAGCGACATGGTGACAGCGAAGCCCTTCACCGGGCCGGTGCCCATGGCGAAGAGGATGCCGCCCACCAGCAGGGTGGTCAGGTTGGCGTCGAGGATCGCCGTGTAGGCGCGGTCGAAACCTTCGTGGATGGCGCGCTGCGCGGACATGCCGTTGGCCAGCTCCTCGCGGATCCGCGAGAAGATCAGCACGTTGGCGTCCACCGCCATGCCCATGGTCAGCACGATACCGGCGATACCCGGCAGGGTCAGGGTCGCACCCAGCAACGACATCAGCGCCAGCAGCAGGACCATGTTGCCCGCCAGGGCGACAGTAGCGATCAGGCCGAAGAAGCGGTAGATGGCGATGATGAACAGCGAGACGAACAGCATGCCCCACAGGGAAGCATCGATACCCTTGGTGATGTTGTCGGCACCCAGGCTCGGGCCGATGGTGCGCTCTTCAGCGAAGTACATCGGCGCGGCCAGGCCACCGGCACGCAGCAGCAGGGCCAGCTCGGACGATTCACCCTGGCCGTTCAGGCCGGTGATGCGGAACTGGCTGCCCAGCGGCGACTGGATGGTCGCCAGGCTGATGATCTTCTTCTCTTCCTGGAAGGTCTGGATCGCCACATCCTTCTCGACGCCGTCCACCGTCTGCTTCTCGTAACGGGTGATCGGACGCTGCTCGATGAAGATCACCGCCATGCTGCGACCGACGTTGCTGCGGGTCGCGCGGCTCATCAGCTCGCCGCCGTGGCCATCGAGACGGATGTTCACCTGCGGACGGCCGTGCTCGTCGTAGCTGGCCTGGGCGTCGGTAACCTGGTCACCGGTGATGATCAGGCCACGCTCGACCAGGGCCGAACGCCCGCCTTCACGGAACTCGAACTGCTCGGTGGTGGCTTTGGACGCACCAGGCTCGGCGCCCAGGCGGAATTCCAGGTTGGCGGTCTTGCCGAGGATACGCTTGGCTTCGGCAGTGTCCTGCACGCCCGGCAGCTCGACCACGATGCGGTTGGCACCCTGGCGCTGTACCAGCGGTTCAGCGACGCCCAGCTCGTTGACGCGGTTACGTACCGTGGTCAGGTTCTGCTTGATGGCGTATTCACGGATTTCCGTGATCTTCGCCGGGGCGATGGCCAGACGCAGCACCGACAGCTCGTTACGCTCGGTGGTGGTCAGCTCGAAATCGTTGAAATTCTTGCGGATCAGGCTGCGAGCCTGCTCGCGGGTCGCGTCGTCGGAGAAGCCCAGCTGGATGCCACCATCCTGCTGCGGCAGGCTGCGGTAGCGGACTTTTTCCTTGCGCAGAAGGCTCTTCACTTCGCCTTCGTAGACTTTCAGGCGCGCGCTCATGGCCTTGTCCATGTCCACTTCCAGCAGGAAGTGCACACCACCGGACAGGTCCAGGCCCAGCTTCATCGGGTGTGCCCCGAGGTTACGCAGCCATTGCGGAGTGGTCGGGGCCAGGTTCAGCGCCACCACGTAGTCATCGCCCAGTGCCTTGCGCACAACGTCCTTGGCCGGAAGCTGGTCTTCCTGCTTGGTCAGGCGCAGCAAAGCACCCTTGCCGTTCACGCCCAGGCTGGCGCCCTTGACTGCAATCCCTGCATCGGTCAGCGCCTTGCTGGCGCGATCCAGATCGGCCTGGCTGACCTGCAGCGCGGTGCTCGCGCCGCTGACTTGCACTGCCGGGTCGTCAGGATAGAGGTTGGGAGCGGAATAAATAAAACCGATCACCAGTACGACCAGGATCAGTGCGTATTTCCATAGAGGAGTTTTGTTCAGCATCACGCCGCCCGTTCAAGACGCGGGGCGCCTTGCGCGCCCCGTCGATTGGTGAAAAACGTAACTCAGATCGCTTTCAGCGTGCCCTTCGGCAGGGTGGCCGCGATGGCGCCCTTCTGGAACTTCAGTTCGACCGAGTCGGACACTTCCAGAACCACGAAGTCATCGCTGACCTTGACGATCTTGCCGGCGATGCCGCCGTTGGTGACGACTTCGTCACCCTTTTGCAGGCTACCCAGCAGGTTTTTCTGCTCTTTGGCACGTTTGGCCTGTGGACGCCAGATCATCAGGTAGAAGATGACCAGGAAACCGACCAGGAAGATCCATTCGAAACCGGTACCGGCCGGGCCGGCAGCAGCGGCAGGGGCTGCGGCGTCCGCGTAAGCGGCAGGGATCAGAAAGCTCATTTAGCACTCCAGTTTGCAGAAGTTGTATTTGTCGGATGACAGAACATCAATCCAAAGGCGGTACGGGAAGTCCGCGTTTGGCGTAAAAGGCGTCGACAAAGGCGGCCAATGTACCCTGTTGAATAGCCTCGCGCAAACCAGCCATCAAGCGCTGGTAATGACGCAAGTTATGGATTGTATTCAACATGGCGCCGAGCATTTCCCCGCATTTATCCAGGTGGTGCAGATAGGCACGGGAGAAGTTCTGGCAGGTGTAGCAGTCGCAGGTCGGATCCAGGGGCGAATCATCGTGACGATGGAACGCGTTGCGGATTTTCAGCACGCCGGTATCGATAAACAGATGACCATTCCTCGCGTTACGAGTCGGCATCACGCAATCGAACATGTCGACACCGCGGCGCACACCCTCCACAAGATCCTCTGGCTTGCCAACACCCATAAGGTAACGAGGTTTGTCAGCCGGCATCTGGCCGGGCAGGTAGTCCAGCACCTTGATCATCTCGTGCTTGGGCTCGCCCACCGACAGGCCGCCGATGGCCAGGCCGTCGAAGCCGATCTTGTCCAGGCCTTCCAGGGACCGCATGCGCAGGTCCTGGTGCATGCCGCCCTGGACGATGCCGAACAGCGCCGCGGTGTTGTCGCCGTGGGCGTTCTTCGAGCGCTGGGCCCAGCGCAGCGACAGCTCCATGGACACGCGCGCCACGTCCTCGTCGGCCGGGTACGGGGTGCATTCGTCGAAGATCATCACCACGTCGGAGCCCAGGTCGCGCTGGACCTGCATCGACTCTTCCGGGCCCATGAACACTTTCGAGCCGTCTACCGGGGAGGCGAAGGTCACGCCCTCCTCCTTGATCTTGCGCATGGCGCCCAGGCTGAACACCTGGAAACCACCCGAGTCGGTGAGGATCGGGCCTTTCCACTGCATGAAATCGTGCAGGTCGCCGTGGGCCTTGATCACCTCGGTGCCCGGGCGCAGCCACAGGTGGAAGGTGTTGCCGAGGATCATCTCGGCGCCGATGGCCTCGATGTCCCGTGGCAGCATGCCCTTGACCGTGCCATAGGTGCCCACCGGCATGAAGGCCGGGGTTTCCACGGTGCCACGGGGGAAGGTCAGGCGGCCGCGACGGGCCTTGCCGTCGGTGGCCAGCAACTCGAAGGACATACGACAGGTGCGACTCATGCTTGATCCTCGGGGCCGCGTGGCGCCGGATTGCGGGTGATGAACATGGCATCACCGTAACTGAAGAAGCGGTACCCGTTGTCCACGGCGGCGGCGTAGGCGGCCATGGTTTCCGGGTAACCGGCGAAGGCCGAAACCAGCATCAGCAGCGTGGACTCGGGCAGGTGGAAGTTGGTGACCAGGGCATCGACCACATGGAACGGCCGGCCCGGGAAGATGAAGATATCGGTGTCGCCGCTGAACGGCTTGAGCACCCCATCCCGCGCCGCGCTTTCCAGGGAGCGCACGCTGGTGGTGCCCACGGCGACCACGCGACCACCGCGGGCCCGGCAGGCGGCCACGGCGTCCACCACATCCTGGCCGACTTCCAGCCATTCCTTGTGCATGTGGTGGTCTTCGATGCGCTCGACGCGCACCGGCTGGAAGGTGCCGGCGCCGACGTGCAGGGTGACGAAGGCGGTGTCGACGCCCTTCTCGGCGATCTTCGCCAGCAGGTCCTCGTCGAAGTGCAGACCCGCAGTGGGTGCCGCCACGGCACCGGCGCGCTCGGCGTAGACCGTCTGGTAACGCTCGCGGTCAGCGCCCTCATCGGGGCGGTCTATATAAGGAGGCAGCGGCATGTGGCCGACGCGGTCCAGCAGCGGCAGCACGTCCTCGGCGAAGCGCAGTTCGAACAGGGTCTCGTGGCGCGCCACCATTTCCGCTTCGCCGCCGCCGTCGATGAGGATCTGCGTGCCTGGCTTGGGCGCCTTGCTGGCGCGCACGTGGGCGAGGACGCGATGGCTGTCCAGCACGCGTTCGACGAGGATTTCCAGCTTGCCGCCGGAGGCTTTCTGGCCGAACAGGCGGGCCGGGATGACCCGGGTGTTGTTGAACACCATCAGGTCGCCGGGGCGCAGGTATTCCAGCAGATCACCGAAATGCCGGTGCGCCAGGGCGCCGCTCGGGCCATCGAGGACCAGCAGCCGGCTCGCCCGGCGTTCGGCCAGGGGATGGCGGGCGATCAGGGAATCGGGGAGTTCGAAGGAAAAATCGGCGACGCGCATGGCAATGGGTACGGGTTCGACAGGGCCGGGAAGTTTAGCCGAAAGCGGAAAAATTGACCATGAAAGCTGATTGACCAACGGTAGGGGCCTCTTTATACTGCGCCGCCACAAGCCCTGATGGCGGAATTGGTAGACGCGGCGGATTCAAAATCCGTTTTCGAAAGGAGTGGGAGTTCGAGTCTCCCTCGGGGCACCAAGATCCAGAAAAAGCCGACTTTTTAGTCGGCTTTTTTGTGCCTGGGATTTGGGACTGAATTGAAATCATCCAAGCGACGCATATCGGTGTAGGAGCGGATTCATCCGCGATCGGCGGCGAAGCCGTCGTAAAACCTGAGTCCCGGCTCGACCTGACACCCAGAGATCTCCACCAAGCCCTCCCCGTCATACCCTCCCTACCAGTCCTCACCTGCATGCCCCTGTCCTTGTGGAAGTCCACCCAACCCTGTGGGCTTCTCTGCCTCACAGAGAACATAGGTCGAGAGCTCGACGCGGACCTTGTGGGAGCGGGTTCACCCGCGATTGCGTCGGTGAATTCACTACCGAATCGCGGGTAAAACCGCTCCCAGGTCCCCGCCAAATCATTGAGTTAAGCGTTGCTTGCGAAGCACCGCAAAGCGGCACCCGGCTTCCCACCAATCCAAAACAAATACCAGCAATGTGCTAGCATCGCCCCATACCCGGAAGGACCCGAATCAATCACTCAGTAAAGGAATACCCCCATGAAAGACTTCGTCATCAGCGTCAACAACACTGTCCTCTACATCTCTCTCGGCGTCATCTGGCTGTTCTCCATCGTCGCGCTCTTCACCAGCGGGTTCCTGCCAGCGCTCGGGATTTTCGTGGCTGGCACGCTGACGTGGTGCATCGTTTCCGGGTTCTGGTTTGTTCAATCGGCTACTTATGAAGAGCTGCGTAAGCTGAACGCTGGCAAGAACTGATTTACGACCCAGAGGAATCAGCGTCGTCCCATTCCTTCGCTGAACTCGACCTCGTTCCCACGAACATAGTGTTTACGACAAGGATCTATGCCAATGGCTGCAAGAAGCGTTGAAGTCCATTTTGAGAACTACCTGGACACTTCCCTGACAATCACCCCGGAATCTCAGGTCCTCGACCACGGAATCTGGACCACCATGCCGCCGCTGAAAATCCCGAAGGCGGACAGGGGCGTACCTGGCAAGGGCGAATGGCAAAGCGAATCCGACGGGCTGGCTACCGGTACGGAGGGACACTGCATCTACGCGTTCTACGATGCGGCTGTCGAAGAAATCTTCTACATCAGGATCCATTGGAACGACCCGTTTGTCGGAACCAACACCTACGATATCCATACAAACAGCGATGCGATCAATGTTTCCTATCGTGGAGGCGCGGGTGATAACTCCAGTGTGACGTTCAAGATCGCCAAAAAGTAAGGCTGCAGACACGCCTACCCAACTGGGAAAAGCCGCCGGCACTCGCTGAGCGGCTTTGTTATTTCCAATCGATCTGCTGACGGTTGCGATAGAGCTTCACGGCCCCGACCGATACTGGGAATATCTTGAAGAGGTCACTTTCTGAGTAGCATTATTGAAATGCTCCAATCAACTTGTCGCCTGGCGCAGGCAGTCAGAATTTCCTTGGCACGCAGCGCGAGCTTTAAATACGAATAGTGTGGCGCGCGTTTAGGCAGAATCTATGGACGACAGAATCAAGAAAATTGACTCACCCGAGAAGTGTGAGATTTTTGCAAAGAACGCGACTGAGAAGGGACGCCAAGACTTGGCTAATGAAGCGATCCTTCGTGCCACAGAGCTCCGAGCAGAATCATACGGCGCCTCTACTCAAGCGGAGAAGGAAGCGCTGCAAGCCATCTACGCATATGAGGAAACCTTACGTGCCAAGAACGGAAAGAAAACTCGCGCTACTCGCACATGGCAGATGATTGAGAGGCACGGGATTGTCGAGTCTGTCAATCGAGCAGTGTGTCGTCCGATAGAAACCCAAGGGTACAAAGCACTGCTCGAGATGGGTCTAGGAGATTTCGCGTTTGAAGCGGTCATTCTCAGATACCCGACAGTATTTTCTACAGAGGCGGTTCGGATTTCTAAAGAACGGCTTTCAGGTTGGGAACGGACCTGAGCACCGGTTTAAAGCAATCGCCGTAATCAGGTCCAGACAAAAAGCTCAGCATCTCGACTTGTGACCATCTTCCGAGTTGGATCCTACGGCGGAATGCTTTCGATATGCGGGAACCTGTCGCATACAGCTACGAAACTTCCCCCATTTCCGGCTTTCTTGTAGGCAATTTCCCAAGCATACTCCCCAACCCCGCCTGGCGGTTGCGTCCTGTGGAAACGCTGCCTAATCTCCGTCGGTCGTTGCCAAATCAACGACCGGATTAGCAGTCCGAACACACCGGTTCGCACCAGCTCCTGTTATGGCGGCTGTACGTGTGGGCACCCTGTGGTGCGCCGGGTTTCTCCTGTGTCTCGGTCTGCTAACCCTCGTACAGTCGCCACCCTTCGTTTAGCGGCGAAATGTGGCGACGCCGATTCACCACAGGAGAACCACTATGAATAAAATCGTCCCCGATCCACCCCCGATCCTTTGTGTCGGACCCAACCTTTCTCACCATGAAGCCATCGGTCACTCAGAAAGCTACCTCGCCGACGCGATCGCGGTGCTGAAACTCTTGCCTTCCCAACCCACCACCATCGACCAGATCCGTCTCGCCGATGCGATTCGCTTTCTGCGCGTCAGCAAAGCGATGCTCACGCTAGCCCAGGCGAAAACCACGATGACCGTTCCGATCTGAGGCGAGCCCCACTGCGGGCATGGTCCGCAGTGGGGCTCTGTGGCTTCCGGATCTCAAGGGTGTCAGGGAAATTAGGGATTCAGGTTTTACGACGGCTTCGCCGCCGATCGCGGGTGAACCCGCTCCCACACCGATCGCGCCGCTCACTCGATCGTGATTCATTCCGCAAAACCAACTACATCAACTCGTCACATCACGAATTGATTTGATAATCGTTATCAATTAACGTGCCGCCATCCAAACCGAGGACTGCACGCGATGCATGACGATCTGAGTCAGGTCTACGCCGAGCACAACAGCTGGCTCAAGCAGTGGCTTTACCGCCGCCTCGGTTGCTCTGCCCAGGCGGCAGATCTGGCACAGGACACCTTTCTGCGCATCCTCCAGGCCCAGCAAAAGGCCGGTGCCCGCCTCAGCCTCGAGAAACCCCGCGCCTACCTCGCCACCGTCAGCCGCCGCCTGGTCTACGACCATTTCCGCCGCCAGTCCCTGGAACGCGCCTATCTGGAAATGCTCGCGCAACTGCCCGAGGTCTTCGCGCTCTCGGAGGAAGATCACTACTGCCTGCGGGAAACCCTGCAGCAACTGGACGCCCTCCTCGACACCTTCAAACCCGTCGTGCGCTCGGTCTTCCTGCTGGTGCAACTGGAGGGCCTGACCTACGTGCAGGTCGCCCAGCGCCTGGGAATCGGCGAACGCACCGTGAAGCGCCACATGGCCAACGCCCTCGAAGCCTGCATCCTCTGTGACGACGATTTCTGATGTCCGCCGAACCCGCCCGCATCGCCCCCGAAGTCGCCCGGCAAGCCGCCCGCTGGCACATGCTGATGCTCGACCCAGGCACCAGCCCCACCCAGCGCGAGGCCTGCGCCCGCTGGCGTGCGGCCGCGCCGGAGCACGAACGCGCGTGGCAGAAGGCGCAACGGGTACAAGCCCGCCTCGGCCTGCTGCCGCCGCAACTGGCCATGGGCACGCTGAACCGCGAACGCCGCCAGGTGATGAAGCAACTGCTGGTGCTGGCCCTTGTCGCGCCCGCCGGTTACGTGGGCTATCGCCAGGTATCACCGGCCGGGGACTACCGCACCGCCACCGGTGAACGCCAGCGCCTGGAGCTGGCAGACGGCACCGTGCTGCAACTCAACACCCAGACCACAGTGGACGTGGACTTCGACGACCACCAGCGCCTGATCACCCTGCGCCGCGGCGAAATCCTCGTGGACAGCGGCCACGACCCACAGCATCGCCCACTGCGCGTAGTCAGCGAACAAGGCGTGATGGAAGCCCTGGGCACCCGCTTCCTGGTCCGCCAGCGCGACGGCCGCACGCAGTTGAGCGTGTTCGAAGGCGCAGTGCTGGTAACACCGACCAACCAGCGCGTCGACGCCGGCCAGCAAATCCTCTTCGACGGCCGCAATCCATCCAGCACCACCCCCGCCCGCGAACAGGACAGCCAGTGGACCCGCGGCCAGCTCATCGTCGAGGAAATGCCCCTGCGCGATTTCCTCGGCGAACTGGGCCGCTACCGCAGCGGCTGGCTGCGCTGCCAGGACGCGGTGGCGCCGCTGCTGATCAGCGGCACCTTCCAGCTCGGCAACACCGACGCGATCCTCGCCGCCCTGCCCGCCACGCTGCCGGTGCGGGTCGGCTACCGGACCCGCTACTGGGTCACCATCACGCCGCGTTAATGAGAATTGGCCCCTTTTCCGTCGTCGTCAGTCCTTGTCTGTGAAACTGCCAACACATAAGGACAATCCCTCGATGATTCGCGCCGCGTCACCCCATCCGCGCCAGCTGCTCGCCCTCAGCCTGCTGACCCTCGCCCTGCACGGCATCGCGCCGGCTGCCAACGCTGCCCCCGCGTCGGCCCCCCACAGCTACAGCATCGGTGCCGGCAGCCTGGCCCAGGTGCTGGCGCGCTTTGCCAGCGAAGGCGGGATCACCCTGCAATATTCGCCCGCGCTCACCCAGGGCCTGAGCAGTCCCGGCCTGTCGGGCAGCTATGGCATCGAGGACGGTTTCCACACTGTCCTCACCGGCAGCGGCCTGCGCGCGGTGCTGCGTGGCGATGGCGTGTACGGCCTGGAGCCCCTGCCCCTCGGTGGCTCGGCGCTGAACCTGGAACCCTTGAACATCGACGGCCGCTCGATCAGCGCCACCACCGAGAACTCCGGCAGCTACACCGCCAACGCGGCCACCATCGGCAAGTCCACCCACCGCCTCAAGGACATCCCGCAGTCGGTCACCGTGGTCACCCGGCAGATCATGGACGACCAGCGCCTCGACACTCTCGACGACGTGCTGGAGAAAACCACCGGCATCACCACCTTCCAGAGCCCGTCGGGCGGCAAGTACATCTACTCTCGCGGCTTCGAGGTGGAGACCATCCAGTACGACGGCGTGCCGCTGGACCGCCGCTACTACGCGATCGGCAGCAGCTTCACCTCCGACACCCTGCTCTACGACCGCGTCGAGGTACTGCGCGGCGCCAACGGCCTGCTGCAGGGCAGCGGCAACCCCGGCGCGGCGATCAACCTGGTGCGCAAGCGGCCGAAGGCCGAGCCGTCCCTGTCGGTCACCGCCAGCGCCGGCTCCTGGGACAGCTACCGGCAGACCCTCGACGCCAGCGGCCCGCTCACGCCCGACGGATCCCTGCGCGGACGCCTGGTGGCCGGGCATGAAGACCAGGACTACTTCTACGACACCGCCGAAAGCCGCAAGAACGTGCTCTACGGCATCCTCGAATACGACCTCGCCGACAGCACCACCGTGGCCGCCGGCGCCAGCGTCGAGGACCTGCATTCGACGCCGTTCTTCAGCGGCCTGCCGCGCAACAAGGACGGCAGCGCGGTCAACGCCGGACGCTCGACCTTCACCGGCGCCGACTGGAACAAGTGGGACAACAAGCAGGTGACCTACTTCGCCGACGTCACCCACGACTTCAACGACGACTGGCGCCTGAAGGCCTCCGGCAGCTATATCCGCGAGACCAACTACATCCTCTACAGCTTCGGCCGTGGCGCGGTGGACCCGGCCACAGGCGACGGCATGCGCTCGCGGGCCTATCTCTACGACTTCGAGAACGTGAACAAGGGCGCCGACATCAACCTCACCGGCAAGTGGCGCGCTTTCGATCTGGAACACGAAGTGGTGGTCGGCGCCAACGCCAGCGACCTCAAGACCGACGACCTGCAAGGCGGCCTGCTCAACCTCGGCGCCATCAACCTGTACGACCCGGTGTCGCCGCAGCGCCCGACCATGGAGCAGTTGCTGGGCACCACCTACGCCGGCACCTCCACCGGCAAGATCCGCCAGAACGGCCTCTACGGCGTGGTGCGCTACAAGCTCATCGAGCCACTGACCCTGGTGCTCGGCGGGCGCAGCAGCAACTACCAATACGACTACGAACTGCATCGCTTCAACACCGGCTCGCCGAAGCCCGCGCATTCGAAGCACACCGGCGAGTTCACGCCGTATGGCGGCCTGATCTATGCGCTGAACGATCAATGGTCGGTCTACGCCAGCTACGCCGATATCTTCAAGCCGCAGACCGAGCTGGACGTCAATAGCGCCGCGCTGGAGCCGATGGAAGGCGCCAACTACGAGCTCGGCCTGAAGGGTGAGTTGCTCGATGGTCGGGTCAACACCAGCTTCGCCCTGTTCCAGATCGACCAGGAAAACCGTGCGGTGTACAACAGCGGCGCGAACTGCGACGACTGCTACGTGGCAGGCGGCAAGGTACGTACCCAAGGCTTCGATGCCGAGGTCAGCGGCGAGGTGCTGGATGGCCTGCAACTGTTCGCCGGTTACACCTACACCCACACCGAGTACCGCAACGATCCGAACGATGACGTCTCGGCGGCCGGTGCCGCGTTCAACACCTACACCCCGCGGCACCTGCTGCGCTTCTGGGCGGACTACACCCTGCCGGGCGAGCTGGAGCAATGGAGTGTCGGCGCTGGCGCGAATATCCAGAGCCGCAACTACCACAGCAACTTCGGTGGCACCGATGGCGTCGGCGATATCGAGCAGGCGGGATATGCGGTGTGGAATGCGCGGGTGGCGTACAAGATCAACAAGAACTTCAGCGTCGCGCTGAATGGCAACAACCTGTTCGACAAGAAGTACTACTCGACGATCGGGTGGTTGTATGCGGCGAACCACTATGGGGATCCGCGCAACTATACGGTGACGTTGCGGGCGGATTTCTAAAGGATCCGACGTTGCGGCGATGGGGTTGCTGAGGGCCTCATCGCGGGCAACGCCCGCTCCCACGGGTTTCGGGGCCAGCCACAAGATCCGGGGCCGTGGAGAGTCAATGAATCATGCGTTGCGCGACAACCGCCCGATCAGCCCAAGCATCCCCGGCCGCTGCGCCAGCCACTCCCCACGGGTAATCCCCAGCAGCACCACATCCAGCCGCACGCCATCCTTGAGAATGTTCTCCCGCCGAACACCCTCGATCGCGAAGCCGAACTTCTGGTGCATCTTCACCACCGCCGCATTGCTCGCCAGCACTTCGCAGTTGAGCTTTTCCAACCCCACTTCATTGAACGCATGATCCAGCAACCAGAACTCCACCACGCTGCCCAGGCCTTTGCCCTGCAACGCCGGGTCCAGGTAAAACGCCCAATCGGCCGAGCGATGAGCCAGGTTGATGGCATTGAGCGAAACAATGCCCGCCACCGCAGCGTCGTGCATCACCACGAACACCCGCTGCCGCGCGTTGCCCACCAGGCTGGCCAGCCAGCGCGCATGCTCGTCCGGGGATATCTCGTGGTCGCTGTACATGAAGCGACGCACGTCCACATGGTTACGCAAGACGCGCACCTGATCGCGGATCGCCGGGTCGGCGTCGAGGATGTCGCGAAACTCCATAGGGGGTACCTGCTTGGGATCATTCCGGCGAGGAATACGCGTCGTGCAGCGCCGTCTGAAAAAGAATCCAGCCTATACAGTGAACCGCTGAATTACCATGGCCAGACTTCCCTCTCCACAGGAGCCTCTCATGCTTTTCCGTCACCCCACCCCACGGGACGCCGAGCGCTGCTACGACATCGAGATCGGTGCCTACGAAGGCGACGAGGCGGCCACGCTGGAGAAGATCCGCACCCGCATCGCGCAATACCCGGCCGGCTTCCTGATCCTGGAAGCTGACGGCCACATCGTCGGCTTCATCAACAGCGGCTGCGCCCATGACGTGGTGATGTCCGACGAGGCCTTCAAGGAGCTGGTCGGCCACGATCCGGCGGCGCCCAACGTGGTGATCATGTCGGTGGTGGTCGATCCGGCCCATCAGGGCAAGGGCTATGCAAAGCAGTTGATGAACGAGTTCATCCGCCAGATGAAGGCACTGGGCAAGACCAGCATCCACCTGATGTGCAAGGAGCAACACGTGGAGCTGTACCGCCGGATGGGCTATGCCTATGTCCGCCCCTCGCCGTCCGATTACGGCGGCATGGCGTGGCATGAGATGCTCATGCCACTCTGACGATCGACGCCCACCGGACACTGGATTTGCGAGATGAAAGAGACCGACACCGAACTCTCCCTGGCCACCCGCCTCACCCGCCTGGGCCGCGACCACGAGCTGCAGCAGGGCTTCGTCAACATGCCGGTTTACCGGGGTTCCACCGTGGTGTTCAAGACGCTGGCGGACCTGGAACAGGGCAATGCACGCTTCACCTACGGCACCCTCGGCACGCCTACCATCGAGGCGCTGGAAAACGCCTGGAGCGAAATTTCCGGGGCCGCCGGCACGGTGATTTCGCCCTCCGGCCTGGGCGCGCTGGCACTGGCCCTGCTGACAACCCTGAAGAGCGGCGACCACCTGCTGATGCCCGATTCGGTGTACCGCCCGACCCGTCGGCTGTGCACCAACCTGGTGGAAAAATTCGGCATCGAGATCAGCTACTACGACCCGCTGATCGGCGCCGGCATTGCCGGGCTGCTGCGCGACAACACGTCGACCATCTTCCTTGAATCGCCGGGCTCGCAGACCTTCGAGGTGCAGGACGTGCCGGCGATCACTGCGGTGGCCAAGGCCCGCGGGATCAAGACCATCCTCGACAACACCTGGGCCACGCCGCTGTTCTTCCGCGCTCACGAACATGGCTGCGACCTTTCGGTGGAGGCCGGGACCAAGTACCTGGGCGGGCATTCCGACTTGCTCATGGGGCTGGTCAGCGCCAATGCCGAAACCTGGCCGCAACTGCGCAAGACCTACGATGCGATGGCCATGCTGCCCGGCGCCGAGGACTGCTTCCTGGCCCTGCGCGGCCTGCGCACCATGCACCTGCGGGTGCAGGAAGCGCAGCGCCGCGGACTGGAAATGGCACAGTGGATGGCGCAGCAGCCGGAGGTGCTGACGGTGTTGCACCCGGCGTTCGAAAGCTGCCCGGGACACGCGTTCTGGAAGCGCGACTTCAAGGGCTCCACCGGACTGTTCTCGGTGATCCTCAAGCCCGGCTACGACAAGCGCCAGCTCGCCCACATGCTGGATAACCTGGGGATCTTCGGCATGGGTTATTCGTGGGGCGGCTTCGAAAGCCTGATCATTCCCTTCGACTGCCGCGACTACCGCACCGCGACCGTCTGGAACCCGGATGGCCTGGCGCTGCGCCTGCAGATCGGGCTGGAGGACATGGACGACCTGAAGCGCGACCTGCGCGCGGGGCTGGATCGGCTGGGGCAGTAGGTCCGCGTCGTGGTTTTGAATTCACACAGGAGTGCAGCGATGAAAATCATGGTGATCGGCGCCAGCAAAGGCTTGGGCAAGGCATTGATGGAGGGCCTGGGCGACCCCGGCGACACACTGATCGGCGTATCCCGCACCCGGCCGACAGATCTGGCGACACGCCCCGGCATCGACCAACTGTGGCTCGAAGCCGATCTCGGCAACCCGCGCCAGGCCGCCGACCTGCTGGCCCACTGCGCCAGCGAAAGCGGCCTGGACACCCTGGTCTACAACCTCGGCATCTGGGAAGACCGGGCCTTCGACGAGGCCTACGACTTCCTCGACGACCGCGACGAACAACTCCAGCGCATCGTCGACTGCAACGTCACCGCCCCGATCCTGCTGATCAAGCACCTGCTGCCGGTCCTGCTGCGCAGCGACCGCCCGCGCATCCTGCTCACCGGCTCCACCTCCGGCCTGCCGCAGAGTGGTCGTCCGGAAGTCACCTTCGGCGCCAGCAAGTTCGCCCTGCGCGGCATGGCCGATGCCCTGCGCGAGGGCTATCGCGACCGGCGCCTGGGCGTGACCTGCCTGAACCTGGGTTACCTGAACACCGAAGATGGCTTGAGCGTGCCCCGCGATGAAGCCGAACGCCGCGGCGACGGCGAGCTGATCCCGGTACATGACGTGGTGCAGGTGGTGCGGATGGCGCTGAGTCTGTCAGCCGCGAGCTTCGTCAAGGAAATCACCCTGCCGGCGATCCTCGACCCGCGCTTCTGACTCGCGCCTCTCGCGCAGCTGGCGCTTGATCACGTCCACCGGCGGCGCATACAGGAAGCCGAACGACACGCTGTTGCGCCGCCCCTTCACCGCGTGATGCATCAGGTGCGCCTGATACAAGCGGCGCAGGTAGGGATGGCGCGGTTTCGGCCGGGTCGGCCAGTGGCGGTGGACGATGCCGTCGTGGATCACCACGTAGAGAATGCCGAACGCCGCCACCCCGGCGCCGATCCACTGCAACGGATCGTGCCCGGCATTGCCCAGCACGATCAGGGTGATTGCCACCAGGGCGAGGATCACCAGGTACACATCGTTAGTCTCCAGCACGCCCAGGTGCGGCTCGTGATGCGAGCGATGGAGAAACCAGCCGGGACCGTGCATCACGTACTTGTGCGCAAGGAAGCCGACACCCTCCATGGCGACCAGGGTGCAGAGGAAGATGGCGAGGTGGATGAGCATGCGGTGCCGGTATCGGGAAAGTGTGCGCGTCAGAGTAGGGGAAGTGGCGGGGAGAATCCATGACGGGATTGTCATGGAGGACAGGCGGGGAAAAGTCGCTTGACCTCAACCTAAGTTGAGGTCCGAAACTCCCCCGCACTTTCGTCCTACGGAGTTTCGCCATGACCTCTGCTTTCCAGCTGTCCAACCCAGAAGGCCTCTACGACCCGAGTGGCAATGCCTATTCCCATGTCGCCGAGGTGAAGGTCGGGACCCGCCTGTTGTTCATTGCCGGGCAAGGGGGCGAGGACAGCAGTGGTGCCTTGTCGACGGATTTCTCCGAGCAGGCCCGGCAAGCGCTGGAGAATGTGCAGACGGCGCTGGCCTCCAAGGGTGCGGGGATCGGCGATGTGTTCAAGCTGACTTTGCTGATCGTCGATCACTCGGAACAGAAGCTGCGCCAGTGGGTGGCGGTGGCGGGTCGGGTGTGGGAAGGGAGGATGGCGCCGACCTGCACGCTGATTCCGGTGCCGCGGCTGGCGCTGGATGGGATGCAGATCGAGATCGAGGCCGTGGCGGTTGGGGCCTGACACTGGCTTCGATGCCTGACTTTCAGGGCCTCATCGCTGGCCTGCCAGCGATGAGGCCCTGAAAGTCACTGCACCTGCGGCCGCACCACCACTGTACAAGTAGTCCCCGCCGCCAGCAGGAAACCTTCCGGCACTTCATCGATATGAATCCGCACCGGCACCCGCTGGGCCAGCCGTACCCAGTTGAACGTCGGGTTCACGTCGGCAATCAGCTCGCGGCTCTCGGGGTTGTCGCGGTCATAGATCCCCCGCGAAATGCTCTCCACATGCCCGCGCAGCACCTCGCCGCTCATCATCTGCAGCTCGGCCTGGTCGCCCACCTTCACATGGGGCAGCTTGGTCTCCTCGAAGAAGCCATAGACCCAGAACGAATCCCGGTCGACCACCGCCATCTTCGGCTCGCCGGTACGCGCGTAGTCTCCGCGATGCACATTGAGGTTGGTCACGTAGCCATCCACCGTGGCCAGGATCTCGGTGCGCTTCAAGTCCAACTGCGCCGCCGCCAGTTGCGCCTGGGCCTGCTGGTAATCAGCCAGCGCCGAATTGGCGATATTGCTGGCGTCATCCCGGTTCTCCTTGGAGATCACCAGGTTGTCCATGTCCGCACGGCGGCTGGCATTGACCTTGCGCATTTCCCAGGTGGCCTTGCGCGAGGCCACCAGCGCCTCGGCCTGGCGTACAGCGACCTCGTAGTGTTCAGGGTCGATACGCATCAGCACGTCGCCCTTCTTCACCAGTTGGTTGTCCTTCACCGGCACGTCCACCACGTAGCCGGGCACGTCGGCGGCAACGTTGATGATGTCCGCACGCACCCGGCCGTCACGGGTCCAGGGCGTGGTCATGTAGTTGATCCACAGCTGCCGGCCGATCACCACGGCGGCGGCCAGCACGAGCAAGGTGGCGATCAGGCTGAAAAACTTCTTCATCGACGGGGTCTCAACGGTAGACGGTCAGCGCCATGGCGCCGAACAGGCAAAGGAACAGGCACAGGCGCAGCAAGGCCGGATGCCAGAAAAAGCGGTAGCCATCGATGCTCGCGATAAAGCGGTCCAGCCCCCAGGCAAGCCCCGCCGCGAACAGGAACATCAGGGTCACGGTGGGCATGTACAGACCATGGAAGGCGATTTCACGAAGCATGCGGCAGTCCTTGCACCGCGCCGAGTTCGGCCAGCGGCGATTGTGGGTCGAGCAGGGAAGTACGGATGAAGTGCAGGTAGCTCTGCACCCGGCGCAGCGCCGAGGTGTCGAAGTGGCGGGCAAAGGGTTCGTCGGTGGCCTGCACGCGGCTGATCGCATGTTCCACTGCCACCAGTGCGCGCTCGTGGTTGCTCGCCGACGGCTGCAGGAACAAGCGCGCCAGCGCCCGGCCCATGACCCGGATGGCCTGGCGCCACGGCTGCGATTCGGCGTAGGACGGGTGCACCGGCAGGATCGCCTGTTCCTTGCGCAGCTCGATGATGGCGTGACCGATCTCCAGCACCACGAACATCCAGCGCAGCAGGCGGCTCTGCACCTGCGGCTGGCCCACCGCCAGGCCGTAGGCCTGATGCAGCAGGTCGCGGGTGCGGCTTTCGAAGCCGGAGCCGAGTCCACGCAGGCGCCCGCTGATGGCGAACAGCACTTGCTCGCGCAGCTCCTGCTCCAGGCGGCTCCACAACCAGCGACTGTTGGGCGGCAGGATGATCGCGCCCGCTGCGGCACAGACCAGCATGCCCATGACCATGCCGATGTAGTCGTTGACGTAGGTGTAAGGGTTGTACACGGTCAGGTTGTTCGGCACCGAGCCGATGGCGAAGAACACCAGCAGGCCGATGCCGTACCCGGCGTAGGCCGGGCGCGAGGCGAGGAAGGCACCGAGCATCAGCACCGGCGCCAGCACCAGGCACAGCAGCGGGAAACCGTCGATCCAGGGGAAGACGAAAAAGGTCTCGAAGAAGCCGACGAAGGCGCCGAACAGGGTGCCGCAAGCCATCTGGAAGGACATGCGCTTGGGATTCGGCGACGCCGCCGACAAGCCCACGGTGACCGTGGCGATCAGGGTCATCATGCCGCCACTGGGCCAGTCGCTGAGCAGCCAGAAACTGCCGAGCAACAGCAGCACCGCCGCAGCGCGCACCCCGGCGGCGGCGGACACCAGCCAGCTGGTCTGCGCCACGTAGGGTTCGTCCCACTGCTCGCGCTCGTGGTTGTGCGCGGCCAGCGAAGCGTGGGTCTCGGCGTAGTTGTGCATGTCGTCGACGAAGCGGTAGAGCAGCTCGTAGGCGGTGTGGAAATCCAGCAGGTCGGACTCGCTCGGCCCGGTCTCCTCGTAGGCCGCACGCAAGGCGCGGACCTGCGCCGGCAGACCTTCCTTGTACACCGCCAGCTCCAGGGTCAGGCGCAGCGCGTCGGCATCGGTGAGGGCGCGGCCGACATAGGGGTCGAGCAGTTCGGCGAGGGTCTTGAGCCCCGGCTCGATGGCGCTGACGATCTGCAACGGCCCACGCAGGCGCAGGCGTTCGAGCAACTGGTGCAGGGCGTTGTAACGGGTGGTGATGGCCATGAACTCACTGTTCATGCGCATCAGGCGGCCGCTGCGCCGACGCATGTGCGGGTCTTCGAAGGTGGTGACGCTACGCAGGCTCTCCAGGCCCACCGCCTCGGCGATGAAGCGCACGTTGCTGGTCTCCAGGCGATCGCGCTGGCTGTCGCCGCGCAGGCCTTCCACCACCACCCCGGCGAACACGCCGAAGCGCTGGTAGAGCGCGTTGCGCATCGCCGCACTGGCCGACTGCGGCAGGATCGCGGCGCTGACCATGGTCGAGACGAAGATGCCCAGGCCGATCTCCAGCACCCGCCACACCGCAGCCATGAAGGCCTGCTGCGGCTGGTCGAGAATCGGCAGGCCGATCATCGCCGCCGTGTAGCCGGCCAGCACGAAGCCATAGGCGCGGAAGGTGCGATACCGCATCGCCCCCGCCGAACACAGGCCGACCCACAGCGCCAGGCTGGGCAGGAACAGCTCGGTGTTCTGCGGAAAGATGGCGATCAGCGCCACCATCATCGCCGAGCCTGCCAGGGTGCCGAGCACCCGGTAGAAGCTCTTGGCGAACACATGCCCGCTCTGCGGCTGCATGACGATGAACACGGTGATCATCGCCGTGCGCGGCTGCGGCAGTTCCAGGCGCATGGCCAGCCACAGGGTGACGAAGGCGGCCGTCAGCACCTTGAAGATGTAGACCCAGGTCACACCGTCGGTGCGCGCCCATTCGAGGAAACCGCGGCGCCACTCCAGGGAGGCGAGCCAGCGTAGCGGCAAGGCCAGTGCGTTCATTGGTCGTGGCCGGGTTTATCGAAGATCGCCAGGGTTTTCGGCGTCGGCGGCGCTACCTGCCGCTCAGCGTCAGGCACATCGGCGCCCGCACCCAGACCACCGCCCAGCGCCGTGACCAGCCCGGCATGGGCACTCAGGCGCGCGGCCTGGACCTGCTGCTCGATCATCTGCTGCTTGAACAACAGGGTCTGGGCGTTGAGCACGTTGAGGTAGTCGGTGAGGCCACGCTTGAAGGCGATCATGGCGATGTCATAGGTCTTCTGCGCCGAGGCCACGGATTCGGCGGCGAAGTGCGCCTGCTCCTTCATCGACTCGCGGCGGATCAACTGGTCGGAGATGCCCTTGAGCGCGTCGACCACGGTCTGGTTGTAACGCGCCACGGCGATGTCGTAGCCGGCCGAGGCGACGCCGAGCTGCGAGCGCAGGCGGCCGCCGTCGAAGATCGGCAGGCTGATGGCCGGGCCGACGTTGTAGTTGAACTTGCGACCCGTGAGGAATTCCAGCGGACCGCCGCCGGTGGCCATGAAGCCGAGGCTGCCGACCAGATCGACATTGGGGAAGAAGCCGGCATGGGCGACATCGATGCCACGGGCCTGTGCCGCCACCTGCCAGCGGCTGGCGACCACGTCCGGCCGCTGGCCGACCAGTTCGGCCGGCAACGCCGACGGCAGTTTCAGCGGCGCGCCGAGGGCCAGTTGCGGACGCTGCAGTTGCGCCCCCTCCCCCGGCCCCTTGCCGGCCAAGGCCGCCAGTTGGTTGCGCGCCAGGGCGATTTCCTCGTTGAGGGCATCGAGTTGGCGATGGGTTTCCGGCAGCGGCGTCTGCGCCTGGCTCACTTCAAAATGAGTGCCAATGCCACCGGCCAGGCGCCGTTCGGCCAAGGCCAGGATCTGTTCCTGCTGGGCCAGTTCGGCCTTGACCACATCGCGCTGAGCGAAGTGCAGCGAGAGCTGGATGTACACGCGGACCACATTGTTCTGCAGCTCCAGCTGCGCCTGGCGGGCCTGGGCCACGCTCATGTGGGCCATGTCCACGGCCTGCTCGCTGGCGTTTTCTTCGCGGCCCCAGAGGTCCAGGGCGTAGCGGAAGCCGAGCGCAGCGTTGTTGTCCCAGGTGTTGGCGCCAGACAGCGCGCCAGGGCCGTAGAACTGGTCTTCCGGCCAATTGTGGCGTTTGAGGGTGGCATCGCCGTTGACCTGGAGTTTTTCCGCCGACTCGATTACCCCGGCCATCGCCCTGGCTTCACGCACCCGCGCCGCGGCCATGGCCAGGCTAGGGCTGCCGGCGAGGGCCAGGGTCATCCAGCGGTCCAGCTGCGGATCGCCATAGGCGCGCCACCACTGCTGGTCGGGCCAGTGGGCGTCACGGGCGGCGTCTTGTATCGCCGCGTCGGTGGTCAGGGAATTGTCTTGCAGCGTCTTGCTTAGCGGGGCAATGCCCCAGGTTCCGATACAGCCGCTCAAGGTCAAGCTAAGGGCACAGACACTGAGCGCATTCAGCGCTCTGATGATGCGACGCGGCACAGCTGCGAATTCCCGACGTAGGTGGATGAGGCTGGGCAATTCTAGGGGGCCGCCGCGGTGGCGATAAGCGTGCTTTCCTGCGAATCTTTGTTACCAAAACGGCGATAATCCGGCTTTAGTCGGAAGACCGGCTCAGTTACTTCATGTCACAATTCAGTCGTCTTCTTTGAGAGCGCCCCATGGACACCCTGCAAAACATGCGTGCTTTCAGTTGTGTGGCCCAGGTCGGCAGTTTCACTGCCGCCGCCGTGCAACTGGATACGACCACCGCGAACGTCTCGCGGGCGGTTTCCAACCTGGAAGCACACCTGCAAACCCGCCTGCTCAACCGTACCACCCGGCGCATTGCCCTGACCGAAGCCGGCAAACGCTACCTGATGCGCTGCGAGCAGATCCTCACCTATGTCGAGGAAGCCGAGGCCGAGGCCAGCGACGCCCACGCCCGCCCGGCCGGGCAATTGAAGGTGCATTCGATGACTGGCGTCGGCCAGCATTTCGTCATCGACGCCATTGCCCGCTACCGCCAGACCCACCCTGACGTGACCTTCGACCTGACCATGGCCAACCGTGTGCCGGACCTGCTGGACGAAGGCTACGACGTGTCCATCGTGCTCGCCACCGAGCTGCCGGACTCCGGATTCGTGTCGCAGCGCCTGGGCATCACCTACAGCATCGTCTGCGCCTCGCCCGAGTACGTGGCCGAGCACGGCGTGGCGCAGAAACCGGCAGACCTGCTCAAGCACGCCTGCCTGCGCATGGTCAGCCCGGTGATCCCGCTGGAGAAATGGCTGTTCGACGGTCCGGAAGGCCAGGAAGTGGTGAACATCACCCAGGCGCCGTTCCAGGTGAACTCCGCCGATGCGATGAAAGCGGCAATCCGCAGTGGCATGGGGGTTGGCGTGCTGCCGATCTACTCGGCCATCGACGGCCTGCGCGACGGCACCCTGGTGCGGGTGATGCCGGCCTACCGCCTGCAGGAGCTGAACCTGTACGCCATCTACCCGTCGCGGCAGTACCTCGACGCCAAGATCAAGACCTGGGTCGAGTACCTGCGCAATTCGCTGCCGGAGATTCTCGCCGCCCACGAGGCTGACCTGAAAACTCACGAACTGCGCGTGGCCAACTAAATCTTTGTGCCGGGCGTGGCGAGAATGATAGGTTGCTACCCATTCTCCCCCGCCCCGCAGAGATTTCGCCGATGAAAAAGACGGTACTGGCCTTCAGCCGCATCACCCCGCCCATGGCCGAGCGCCTGCAGCAAGACTTCAACGTCATCATCCCCAACCCGAAGAACGGCGATATCGCCGCCCAGTTCGACGAAGCTCTGCCCGAAGCCCACGGCCTGATCGGTGCCGGGCGCAAGCTGGGCGAGGCGCAACTGCACGGCGCGCTGAAGCTGGAAGTGGTGTCCAGCGTCTCGGTGGGCTACGACAACTACGACGTGGCCTACCTGACCCAACGCGGCATCGCCCTGACCAACACCCCGGACGTGCTCACCGAAAGCACCGCCGACCTCGGCTTCAGCCTGATCATGAGCAGCGCCCGGCGTATCGCCGAGCTGGATGCCTGGACCAAGGCCGGCAACTGGAAGGCCACCGTGGCGCCGTCGCACTTCGGCTCCGATGTGCATGGCAAGACCCTGGGCATCGTCGGCCTCGGCAATATCGGCGCGGCGGTGGCGCGGCGCGGGCGTTTCGGCTTCAACATGCCGATCCTCTATAGCGGCAACAGCCGCAAGGCCGAGCTGGAACAGGAACTGGGCGCGCGCTACGTCAGCCTGGAGCAGTTGCTGGCCGAGGCGGATTTCGTCTGCCTGGTGGTGCCATTGAGCGCCCACACCAAGCACCTGATCGGCGCCGAGCAACTCAAGCAGATGAAGCGCAGCGCCTTCCTGATCAACATTTCCCGTGGTCCGGTGGTGGACGAGGCGGCGTTGGTAGAGGCGCTGCAGAACGGCACCATTCGCGGTGCAGGCCTGGATGTGTACGAGAAGGAGCCGCTGGGCGAGTCGCCGCTGTTTTCGCTGAGCAACGCGGTGACCCTGCCCCACGTCGGCTCCGCGACCGCCGAGACCCGCGAGGCCATGGCCAACCGGGCGATCGACAACCTGCGTGCCGCCTTGCTGGGTGAGCGGCCGCAGGACCTGGTGAATCCTCAGGTC
This sequence comes from Pseudomonas sp. Con_6, assembly GCF_059379395.1. NCBI lineage: Bacteria > Pseudomonadati > Pseudomonadota > Gammaproteobacteria > Pseudomonadales > Pseudomonadaceae > Pseudomonas > Pseudomonas sp. Con_6. The sequence goes on from NZ_CM182011.1 coordinate 5,982,431, forward strand.
TGGAAGTAGACCTTCAGGGCCTCATCGCGGGCAACGCCCGCTCCCACAAGTATTGCGGTGCACGCGATACCTGTGGGAGCGGGCGTTGCCCGCGATGAGGCCCTTGAGACCACCAGAAAACCTTCTACCTCAACACCGCTTCAGCAGCCACCACCTTGGCCTTCGGCTTCCTGAACACCAGCACATTCCCAGCCATCACCAACACCAGCCCTGCCAGCGCCGGCGCCGTCCACTGATACCCCTCCACCACCGCCGACACATTCAGCGCCACCAGCGGGAACAGCACGGTGCAATAGGCTGCGCGCTCCGGCCCCATGCGCCCGACCAGGGTCAGGTAGGCGGTAAAGGCGATCACCGAACCCGGCACCGCCAGGTACAGCAGCGAACCGATGTACTGCGCACTCCAGTCCATGCCGAACGGCACGCCACTGACCAGGCAATACAGCCCCAGCATCGTCGCCCCGTACAGCATGCCCCAGGCATTGGTGGTCAGTGGCCGCAGCCCGGCCTTCTGCTGCACGCTGGACAGCATGTTGCCCGCAGAGAAGCACAGCGTCCCCGCCAACCCGAGGCCAAGCCCGAGCAAGGTCTCATGGCTCGCGGCCTGCCCGGCCAGCTCCGGCCAGAACAGCAACCCCAGCCCCGCCAGCCCCATCGCCCCGCCCAGCAGCACGTTGGCGGCGATCTTCTGCCCGAAGAACACCCGCGCATTCAACGCGTTCCACAGGGTCGCAGTGGAGAACACCACGGCGATCAGCCCGGTGGTGACCCACTGGCTGGCGGTGAGGAAGCAGATGAAGTTGACGCAGAACAGGCACAGCCCCTGAGCCACGCAGACCAGGTGCCCACGGCGGTTCATCGGTTGCAGCTTGCGGCTGAGCAGCAGAAAGGCGAACAACACCAGCGCCGCCAGAGCGAAGCGGTAGACGATGGACGCGGGGATGGCGACCACGCCCAGTTGCAGTTTCAGGGCGATCCAGGTGGTACCCCAGATCAGCACGGTGAGCAGGTAGAGCGACAGGTTCATGGCGAAGACTCCTACGGTTGCCTTCAGTCTCCGGCCGCGCACGAGTCAGGCGCTTGCACAAACTTGCGCTTTTGTCGGGCGGCGGGCTGTCAGACCAATTCCCAAGGCGTAGGATGGCGTCGGAGGTAGCCATCATGACCGTGCTCGACCAGTTGCAAGTGTTCAGATCCATGAATGCGTCGCCCCATGCCCGCCTGGAAAGCAGCGCGCTGCTGGGCGACGGCATCGCGGCGGCGTTATGGAGCAACCGTCATGATGCCCGCGACTATGAATCCCCAAGCCACCACACTCTGTCCTGCTACATCGCCGATGGTACTGGCACCTTTCGCCGCGGCCAGCCGGAGCGCAAGGGAGCGCCGGACAAGCTGTGCGTGATGCCGGCGGGCTGCGTGTCGAACTGGATCGTCAACGGCAGCATCCGCCTGGCGCACCTGTACATCAGCGAGGAACAGTTCGCCCTTGGTTGCGTGACCCTGCTCGACCGCGAGCCACGGGAATTGCAATTGCGCGAGGCGGACTTCCTCGAAGACCCGCAGCAGGCTGCGCGCTTTCGCCAGTTGATCACGCTGAACTGGAGCGAGCCCGGCGAGCGCCTGCTGACCAGCAGCCTGGCCCACGACATCCTCGGCCACGCGATCCTCAGCCAGGTCGGCCTGCGGGCGGGGCTGAAGCTCAAGGGCGGCTTGGCGCCTCACCAGCGACGGCAACTGGTGGACTACATCGATACACACCTGGAGCAATCCATCGGGCTGACCGAGCTGGCCGGGTTGTGCAGCCTGTCGGAGTATCACTTCGCGCGGATGTTCCGCCACAGCTTCGGCTTGCCGCCACACCAATATCTGCTGGCGCGACGCCTGGCCAAGGCCCGTGAGCTGCTGGCGGGCAGCGGGTTGCCGCTGGGTGAAGTAGCGCTGGCGTGCGGGTTTGCCAGTGCCAGTCATTTCAGCAACCGCTTCCGCCAGGCGTTGGGGGCGACACCGGGGGCGTATCGATTGGCGTTGCGCAGCTAGTTTCTGAAGCGCCGCCGATCGCGGATGAGTCCGCTCCCACACCGACCGCGGTGCACCTGACATCAGTAGTCAGAACTCCAGCGTGCTCGACAGGCTCACCTGCCGCGAATCGCCGATCGCCACGAAATACCGGTTCACCGCCGAGGTGTAGTAGGTCTTGTCGAACAGGTTCTTCACGTTCAACTGGAAACGCACCTTGTGCTCGTCCAGCTTCGTTTCATAACTGGCGAAGGCATCCGCCACCGTGTACGACGGCAGGTCGAAGTCATTGACCGGGTTGCCCGCCCGCTCACCCACATAGCGCGCCCCCGCGCCCATCCGCAGGCGGTCACCGCCGAATACGGTGCCGACGTCATACACCGCCGACAACGAACCACTGTGCCTGGCCACGTTCTGCAGACGATTGCCCTTGTAGTCCGGGTCCTTGGTCACTTCTGCGTCGGTGTACGCGTAGCTGCCCATCAGGCTCCAGCGCTCGCTCAGCTGGCCGCTGACATCCACTTCCAGCCCTCGCGATTTCACCTCGCCCGCCGCGCTGTAAACAGTGTCGCCGGTCGAGGTATCGAAGTTCGACACCAGCACATTGCGCTTGGTGATATCGAACAAGGCCACGGTGGCACTCAGCGACTCAGGCAGGTCCAGCTTGGCACCGACCTCCCAGGCCTTGCCTTCCTCCGGCGCGATCGCCGAGTCGAGTACCAGGCCACCCGTCAGCGGCGCAATGCTGGAGTTGGGCTTGAACGATTCGCTGTAGCTGCCGTACAGCGACAAGGTGTCGTCGACCTTGTACACCACCCCGGCATGCGGCACCCAGGCCTGGTCCTTGTTGTCGGTGTTGGCCTTGAACGGTCGGCCACGACCAGCGTACTGGTCATAAGTCTGCCAGCGCGCACCGGCCACCAGGATCCAGTGGTCGTCGAGGTGCAGCGAATCCTGGAAGAACAGTGCATCGTTGCGTAGCTTGTCGGTCTGCGCACTGTCGCTGGCACGCACGGTGGTGCCCTCGACTTCACGGCCATACACCGGGTTCAGGTAGCTGAAGGTGCTGCGGCTGGTCTGACGGATCAGGTCCGAGCGATAGATCTTGCGGTACTCGCTGTCGAGGCCGAACAGCAGGTCGTTCTGCAACCCGCCGATCTGCACCTTGCCGTCGAAACTCAGGGTGGCGAAGCGATCGGTGCTGAGCGAACCATGGGTGCCGTCGATGCTGCGGGTCAGGGTGCCATTGGTGGCGTTGACGCCGGTGACGCGCACCTGGCTCGCATCATAGGTCTCACGGTTCCAGCTGTAGCCGAAGTGCGCCTTCCAGTCGTCGTTGAACTGATGATCGACCTCCAGGCGATACAGGTCCGAACGCCCTTCCATATCGTTGAACGGCTCGTCGAGACGGCGCTCGGCGGGGATGTTCAGCGGGCGGTTGGTGCGCGGGTCGATGGCGGTACCCCGGTCGAACGGGTAGACGAACTCGCGGTGCTCATAAGCCAGCTGCACCTGGGTGTTCTCGCCATACCAGGCCAGCGACGGCGCCACCAGCGACTCACGGTGCACGCCGTAGTTGCGCCAGTAGTCCTCATCTTCATGGTCCAACACCAGCCGATAGGCCAGGCCGCTGTCGCCCAGCGCGCCGGTGCTGTCGAGGCCGCCACCGCTGCCGTTCTTGCCTTCGCCATAGGTCGAGCCACGCAGGTTGAGAGCGTTGTAGCTCTGCAACTGCGGACGCTTGCTGACCACGTTGATCACCCCGCCCGGGTCCTGGATGCCGTACAGCAGAGACGCCGGGCCCTTGAGCACCTCGACCCGTTCGGTGGTGGCATTGAGGCTGCGGCCCTGCACGATGGGCATGCCGTCGCGCATGATCGAGCCGTCGCGGTTGTCGCCGAAGCCGCGCTTCATCACGGTGTCGGACGTGCCGCCGAAGTTGTTGCCCTGGGTGATGCCGCTGACGTTGTACAGGGCGTCGTCGAGGTTGCGCGGGGTCTGGTCCTTGAGCACCTGCTCCGGCACCACGTTGATCGCCTGCGGGATCTCCATGCTCGACGCCGAGCCGCGCATGATCGAGGTGCTTTCCGGCTGGCGATAGCTGCCGACGCCATTGGCCTGCGAGGTGATGCTGGTGGCATCGAGGTTCAGCGCGCCGGCGTCACGGGCCAGTGGCTCCAGAGTCAGGGTGCGGGCATTGACGCGCCGGTAGGCGAAGCCGGAGTTCTGCAGCAGGCGCTGCAGGGCCTGCTCGGCGCTGAGACGACCACTGACCGCCGGTGCCTGCAGGCTCGGCAGGTCGACGGTGTAGACCACGCTGAGGCCGGTGATCCGACTGAAATCGCTGAGCGCCTGGGGCAGCGGTTTGGCCGTCAGGTCGAAGGCGTACACCTGCTCGACCTGCTCTGCCGCGAATGCAGGCAATACGCCGGCGACCGCCAAACCGATTGAAAGACTGTGAACCACCGCCGACCTTGCACGCATGCCGATGAACCTGTGAGAGAACTGTATTAATGCGAATAAATCGCACTTCCACTCACTACACGGATGCCGTCGCGAAGTACCTCACCGATTTTTGAAAATATTTTTCAACGCAGCAGGGTGACCCGGCCCAACAAGGTATGGCGCTGGAAGCCGGCCACCGCGCCGAGAGCATCGAGGGCCGCGAGCGGGTCGTCGGCGGGGAAGCTGCCGCTGATCTTGCGCGCGCCCAGGTCGCCGTCGAGCAGGAGGATCCGGCCGGGGTAATAGCGGGCCAGGTCGTCCACCACCTGCCGCAGCGGCACCTGGTAGTAGTTCAGCCAGCCCTGGCGCCAGGCCAGGCGGCTTTCGCTGTCGACGCCGTGGACGTTGCCGACGTGACCCTCGCGGTAATCCACCTGCTGGTTGGCGGTGAGGATCTGTGGTGGCTCACCGTTGGCCGCAGTGACACCGACGCGCCCGGACAGCACAGTGACCTCCGCCCCGCCGCCCTGCCGACGCACTTCGAACTTCGTCCCCAACACCTCGGTGCGCCCACCCTCGGCCTCGACGATGAACGGCTGGCCGGTGTGGGTGACCTGGAAGAACACCGCGCCACGCTGCACTTCGATGCGGCGCTGGCCGTTGCTGAAGTCGACCTTGATGGCAGTATCGGCATCCAGGCTCAGCTGCGAGTTGTCCGCCAGGGTCACTTCCCGGACCTGCCCGACCGCCGCCACATAGTCCGCGCCGAAATCCCGCAACCAGTCCGTCGGGTGCCAGCCGGCACCGATGCCGAGCATCAGCAGCACCGAGGCGGCCACCGCCAGGCCGCCCAGCTTGCGCCAGGGCGACGCGGCTGGACGCTCCATGGCGCGCAGGTAGGCCTGCAACACGCGGTCTTCTTCGACGACCAGCCGCGCCGCCGCTGCCTCGCTGTGCTGCCACAGGTCCTGGGCCGCGCGGTACGCCTGGGCATTGGCCGGGTCGCTCAGCAGCCAGCGCTTGAACGCCGCCCCATCGGCCAGCGCCGGCTGGCCATTGATTCGGACCAGCCAGTCCAGTGCAGTCTGCTGCTGTTCGGCAGTGATCGAGGCATTCATCGCGGCGCGCTTCCTGGCTTGCGGGGCTGTTCGAGGTCCGCGGCGATGCTCGCCTTGCAGACTTCGAGGGCGCGCATCATATGTTTTTCCACAGCGCTTTGGGACAGGTTCATGACCTTGGCGATCTCGCCATAGGTGCGCCCGTGGATGCGGTTGAGCAGGAAGATATGCCGGGTGCGCTCAGGCAGTGCGCGCAGCGCCGCCTCGATCCGGCGCAGGTCGCTGTCGGCTTCCAGCGCGGCCTGGGGCTCGCTGTCCAGCGCTTGCTCCAGCGGTTCGGGCAGGCTGTCGTTGACCCGCTCCCGCGCGCCTTCGCTGCGCAGGTGGTCGATGGCGATATTGCCGGCGCAGCGCATCAGATAGCTGTCCAGCGACTCGATCTCCACCTGCGGCCGGCGCCAGAAGCGCAGGAACAAATCCTGCACCAGGTCCGCCGCCGTCGCCCGGCAGCCGACCCGCCGGCTCACCAGCCTTTCCATGCGACCGCGCTGGGCCAGGAACACCTGGAGAAAGCGGGCGCGGGCCGAGGCGTCGCCAGGGGGCGGGTCGAAGGGCTCGTTCATCGCGTCAGATCAGTCCCAAAGCGCAGAACGGCGCCAGCAGCAGGCTGGCGAAGGCCAGGCCGAGCAGCCAGCGCGGTCGGTACGGGAGCAGGAACACCCACAGGCACAGACCGGCCATGAGCATGCCAAACAACTCGACCAGGCCCATTGCCCAGCCGCTGTGGTTCACCGCAGCGCCCAGGGCCAGGGCCATCAGCAGCCAGCCGACGACGCGCAGGCCAAGCAGTTGCTCCGCCCGGGGCTTGCGCCCGAGCAGTTCGCTGAAGTGTTTGTCCATGGCCAGGCACAACGCGGCGCAGCCCGCGAAGGCGAACAGCGTGATCGCCAGCATCAGCTCGTCTCCGCTTCAGTGGTGAGCGCGGGTGCCGCCTTGGCCGGCTTTGGGGCGCGCTTGGGCGCCTGTACCGGCGGCCGCAGCATCTTGCCGGCGGCCCAGGCGAGGAACAGACCGCAGCCGAGGGCGGTCAGGTCGAAGCCGGCCATGACCCAGTCGCCCGCCATGATCGAATGATTCAGGCCCTGGCCAGTGGTGACGGCATTGAGCAGCGGCAGGCCGGCCCAGAGCAGCGCTGCCAGCGCCAGTTGCTCGCCCCAGGCGCGCCGGCCCTTGCGCAACACCGCGTGCAGCAACGCGGTCAGCCAGACGCCGAAGAACACGTTGATCTCCCAGTCCGAGCGCCCCTCCAGCGCCACCGGCAACAGCCGGTTGGCCCAGAAGAAACCGGCCACGGCGAGGATCAGTCCGCTCATGCTGGCAATGTTCAGCACCTCGACCAGGCGCAGTTCGAACGGCTGCACCCCGCTCTTGGCATGCTTGAGCTGGCGCTTGCCCAGCCACATCACCAGGCCGGTACCGATCACCGCAGTGCCGGCCAGGCCGAAGAAGAAGTACAGCCAGCGCAGCAACGGCCCGGCGAACTCGCCCATGTGCAGGCCGTAGAAGCCGCCGGCGATGATCCCCGGCGCATGCTCGGGTCGCGCGCTCCAGGCCAGCGAGCCGTCGGCGTGGTCATAGCGCCAGCCGGCGCCGCGCTGCACGGCGATGCGCTCGTGACCGTCGGAAATGAATAGCACCTGGGCGTTGCGGTCGCCCGGACGCTGCACGTCGAGCCAGATGATCCGGCTCTGGGGGGCCTGCTGTCGGACCTTGGCATAGAGGGTCGTCATGTCCGGCAGCGGCGCCGCCTCGCCGGAGGCCTTGAGGGTTTCCCGCGGCCCGAACACGTCATTGAAGAAAGCCTGCTGGTTGCTGCCATAACTGGCGAGGATGCTCGCCGGCATGACCATGTACATGAAGATCACCAGGCTGCTATAGCTGATCATCAGGTGGAACGGCAGCACCAGCACGCCGATCGCGTTGTGGCCGTCGAGCCAGGAGCGCTGGCCCTTGCCGGGGCGAAAGGTGAAGAACTCCTTGAAGATCTTCTTGTGGGTGATGATCCCGGTGACCAGCCCGAGCAGCATCATCAGCGCGGCGAAGGTGGCCAGCCAGCGGCCCCACGGATAGGGCATCTCCAGCTCGAAGTGGAAGCGGTAGAAGAACTCGCCGCCAAGGGTCTGGCGGGCGGTGATTTCCTCGCCGGTCTGCGGGTCGAGGGTCTTGCGGGTGATACCACGCGGGCCGTCGCCGCCGCGCCAGCCCACGCCGATAGCCGGGGTGCGCTCGTCAGGGAGCTGGATGAACCAGCTCGGCGCGCCTGCGGCATGGCGCTGCAGATAGTCCTGGGCCTTGGCCAGGCTGGCGGGGGTATCGAGCGTGCGCAGCGGCAGCTCCGGCTGGCTCCAGCGGGTGATTTCCGGCTTGAAGTAGGACAGGGTCCCGGTCAGGAAAATCGCGAACAGCAGCCAGCCGAAGATCAGCCCGGCCCAGGTGTGCAGCCAGGCCATCGCCTGACGGAAGCCTTCTTTCATGGCTTGGCCATCCAGTACATCACTCCATTGATTGCCGCCAGCACCAGAGCGGGCAGCAGGATCCCCGCCCATGCCCGACCGGCGCTACGCGCGGCGAAGGCCCAGATGAACGCACCGATGTAGAACAGGAAGGAACTCATCATCCCGGTCAGCACCGATTCGACCCGCGAAAGCGGCAACGACTGGCTCAAGCACACGCTGGCCATGGACGCCAGCAGGTAGCCACCCAGCAACGCGGCGAGACAGCGGGAGGTCACGGCCAGGCGATAACTCAGGGGCAGCCCGGCGGCTTTGCTCTTCATGCGGGAAACATCCAGGGCGGGAAAGGCCGCCAATATAAATGATAGGTATTCTCACACGCAAAACTGTCTGACGGGCCGACTGTCATTGTCCGATTGCCGATGCGCGGTTTTCCCACATACAATGCGAACAATTCTTATTCTTTTGCGCATCCCCGGCGCCGGAGTGTTCAGGTGCCCAGCGCCCCTCCCGTTCTTTCGACTGCGGTGGAAGGTCTCTACCATGCCCATCATTCCTGGCTGACCGGCTGGCTGCGGCGGCGCCTGGGCTGCCCGGACAACGCCGCCGACCTGGCCCAGGACACCTTCATGCGCCTGCTCCAGGCCCGTGAAGCGCCGGTGCTGAACGAGCCACGGGCGTTCCTCACCACCGTGGCCAAGCGCGTGCTGTTCAATCACTACCGCCGCCAGGAGCTGGAGCGCGCCTACCTCCAGGCCCTGGCGCAGTTGCCGGAAGACGTGGCGCCATCAGAAGAGCACCGGGCAATCATCTTCGACACCCTGCTGGAGCTGGACCGCCTGCTCGACGGGCTGCCCGCCCAGGTCAAGCGCGCCTTCCTGCTGGCCCAGGTCGACGGCCTGACCTACAACGAAATCGCCACGCAGCTGGGCATCTCCCTGGCCACGGTGAAACGTCATCTGAACAAGGCGGCCATGCGCTGTTACTTCGCCCTGTGAACCACGACACGCCCGGTTTCTCCCCCCGCGTGGCCGAGCAGGCCGTGCATTGGCTGATCGAATTGCAGGGCGGCAGCCTCGATCACCGCCAGCAACTGGCAATGGAGCGCTGGCTGCAGGCCAGCGAAGAACATCGCCAGGCCTGGGCGCATATCCAGCGGGTCAACCAGCGCCTGAGCGGGCTGTCGTCGCCGCTGGCCCATGCCACCTTGCAGGCGCCCGCCTCGGCCGGTCGTCGTCGCGCCCTGAAGATGCTGTTGCTGCTCGGCGCCGGCAGTGTCGTGGGCCTGGGCATGCAGGCCAGCGACGGCCTGCCGCCGTTGCTGGCGGACTATCGCAGCCCACTGGGACAGCGTCGGCAGATGCATCTGGACGATGGCAGCGAACTGCACCTGAACACCGCCAGCGCCGCCGACGTGCGCTTCGACGCCGGGCAGCGCCTGGTGCATCTGTTGGAAGGCGAGTTGCTGCTCAGCGTGGCCGAGGATCACCGGCCACTGCGGGTACTGACGCGGGATGGGCGGCTGGATCTGTCGGCCGGGCGGTTCAATGTCCGGCAGTGGCCACGGCATAGCGGCGTGGCGGTATTCCAGGGGCGCGCAAGCTTCGGCGGGGAAGCGCTGGAAAGCGGACATCAGGCGCGCTTCGACGATGCTGGCTGGAGCGTGCGCACGCCGCTGGATGCCAACAGCGGGGCGTGGGTCGACGGCATGCTGGTGGCGGCGCACATGCCGCTGGCGGAGTTCCTCGAAGAGCTGGGACGTTATCGCCGCGGACAGCTCAATTGCGACCCGGCGGTGGCGCGGTTGCTGGTGTCGGGGAGTTATCCACTGGCGGACAGCGAGCGAATTCTTGATCTGCTGGAGGTGGCGTTGCCGGTGCGGGTGAAGCGCTTTACGCGGTATTGGGTCACGGTGGAAGCCAAGGCCTGATGCAGTGCCCTTCCGGGCCTCATCGCGGGCAACGCCCGCTCCCACAAGGTCCTCATGCGCCGCTGAACTCGTGGGAACGGGCGTTGCCCGCGATGAGGCCCGAGAGACCGACACAAATATCATTTTCAAACCCGTGAGCCGTTTTCCCAACCTCGCGTGACAGAGAAGACAGAACCCTTCCATTCCGCTCTTCTCAAGGATCCCCCGATGCCCTTCCGACCGAGCCCGCTGGCCCTCGCCCTGCTGCTGTCCTTTGCCAGCGTCGCCCCGCTGCACGCCGCCGAAGCCCCCGCGCGCACCTATCACATCGCCCCGATGCCGCTGGAAAGCGCCCTGAACCAGTTCGGCCGCGACAGCGGCGTGCTGATCTCCTTCGGTTCGCAAGTCACCCAAGGCCTGCAGAGCCACGGCCTGAGCGGCGACTTCACCCCGGCCCAGGGCCTCGCCGCACTGCTCGAAGGCACCGGCCTGCAAGCCCGCGCCGAAGGCGACAATGCCTTCAGCCTGCAACCCGCAGGCAACGCCGCCAGCGCCCCGGTCGAGCTGGGCGCCTCCAGCGTGGTCGGCGACTGGCTTGGCGACGCCCAGCAGGACAACGTCTTCGAACACGCCGGCGCGCGGGACGTGATCCGCCGCGAGGAATTCGAACGCACCGGCGCCAGCAGCGCGCGGGAAGTGCTCAACCGCATCCCCGGCGTGAATGCCCCGGAAAACAACGGTACCGGCAGCCACGACATGGCCCTGAACTTCGGCATCCGCGGCCTCAATCCGCGCCTGGCTTCGCGCTCCACGGTGCTGATGGACGGCATCCCGGTGCCCTTCGCGCCCTACGGCCAGCCACAGCTGTCCTTCGCCCCGATCAGTCTGGGCAACATGGACGCGGTGGACGTGGTCCGCGGTGGCGGCGCGGTACGCTACGGCCCGCAGAACGTCGGCGGCATCGTCAACTTCGTCACCCGCGCCATCCCCGACGAACCCACGGTGAAGGCCGGCCTGCAGACTCAGACCAGTCCGTCGTCCAGCCATGACGGCTTCAAGAGCAGCGCCAACCTGCTGGCCGGCGGCACCGCCGACAACGGCCTCGGCGGCGCCCTGCTGTACTCCGGCACCCGCGGCGGCGACTGGCGCGAGCACAGCGACACGCAGATCGACGACCTGATCCTCAAGGGCAAGTTCCAGATCGACGAGGCCAACAGCCTGCACGCCATGGCCCAGTACTACGAGGGTGAAGCACAGATGCCCGGCGGCCTGAGCGTGGCCGACTACAACGCCGATCCGTACCAGTCGACCCGCCTGGTCGACGAGTTCTGGGGCCGCCGCACGATGTTCAACGCCGGCTACGACTACAAGGAAGGCGAGCGCCAATTCAGCGTCAACAGCTTCTTCACCAAGACCCTGCGCAGCGGCTACCTGCGCCAGGGCAGCTCGATCTCGCTGTCGCCGCGCGAATATTGGGTGCGTGGCATCGAGACCCGCTTCACCCAGGGCTTCGCCCTCGGCGAAAGCCATCACGAAGTCGGTCTCGGCTACCGCTACGTCAACGAGGCCGGGCACGAGCTGCGGTTCATGGAAGCGGTCAGCGCCAACCGCCTGCCGACCACCGCGAGCCGCAACGACCGCGACACCCGTGGCGCCACCGAGGCCCATGCGCTGTTCCTCGATGACCGCATCGACATCGGCCAGTGGACCCTCACCCCGGGCATCCGCTACGAGATGATCGACTCGCGGCAGAACAACAACCTCACCGGCAAGGACTACCAGGGCAGCTACAACACCGCCCTGCCCGCCCTCAACGTGATGTACCACCTGAGCGACAGCTGGAACCTCTACGCCAACACCGAAGGCTCGTTCGGCAGCGTGCAGTACAGCCAGATGCCCAACCGGGTCGACCAGGGCGAAGTGAAGCCTGAAAAGGCGCGCACCTGGGAAATCGGAACCCGCTACGATAACGGCAACTTGCAAGCAGAAGCCGGCCTGTTCCTGATCAACTTCGACAACCAGTATGAGAGCAACCAGACCAACGACAGCGTGATCGCCCGCGGCGAAACCCGGCACCAGGGCCTGGAGACCAGCGTGAAATATGCGCTGGATGACGTAAGCCCGGCGCTGGCCGGTTTCGATGTGTACGCCAGTTATGCCTTCATCGACGCCACCATCCGCGAGGACGGTGCAAACAAGGGCAACCGCGTGCCGTTCTCGTCGCGACACAAGGGCACGCTGGGCGTGGGATACACCGAGGGTCCGTGGAAGCTCAACCTGGACAGCACCTGGCAGAGCGACCAGTTCGCCGACAACGCCAACACCTCGCAGGAAAGCGCCGATGGCAGCACAGGCAAGATCCCAGGCTACATGCTGTTCAGCAGCCGCGCGGCATATGACTTCGGGCCGCAGTTGTCGAACCTGAACGTGGCGGTAGGGGTGAAGAACATCTTCAATCGCGAATACTTCACCCGATCGTTCGATGACAACAACAAGGGCAAGTACGTGGGGGAACCGCGGACGGTTTATCTGCAGACTTCAGTGGCGTTCTAAGCAGTTTTGGGCCGCTTTGCGGCCCTTCGCGAGCAAGCTCGCTCCCACAAGGGAGATGGGGGGGGGCGACTTATCCCCCTGATCCTAACCCTGTTTCCCAGCCAACTTGAAACAAAATATTTTTATTTTTTAGGGGGTTGAAATCTTTGTCGAACTGCCTGACCTTGTAGTCAAGAGGCGATGATTTCCACGGGAACCTCTCCCCTCATCAGTCTCTTGCGAGCTAGCTGAATAAGGATTGGAATCATGCAAATCCAGGTCAACAGCGACAACCATATTCAAGGCAACATCCGGCTGGAGCAGTGGGTACGCAGCACGGTGGAAAGCACGCTCGAACGCTACGACGATTGCCTGACCCGCATCGAAGTGCATCTGCGGGACGAGAACGGCGACAAGCCCGGCCCGCACGATAAACGCTGCCAGATGGAGGCACGCCCAAAAGGCCATCAACCGATTTCCGTTACTCACAAGGCCGCTTCGCTGGAACAAGCCATCGAAGGTGCCGCACAGAAACTGAACAACGCCCTGGAACACCTTTATGGCAAGCTGCGCAGCAAACGCGCGGTGGCCGAGCAGAACAGCAGCGCCAATGACGCGCTGCTGCAGGAGGAATTCCTGGAGCGGCTGGGCTGAAACACACCAGAACCAGAAATGCGAGATGGTAGAAGCCCCGGGTCCCAAGGACCCGGGGCTTTTTATTTGCACATCTGATGGCCAACCTCGCACCCTGTGGGCGCTGGCCTTCAATGGCTTTGCAGCTTCTCCAACTCATCGGCTCGCTGCTTGGTCATGTCCACCTCACACCCCGCCCCATTGAGCTGGTCGATAGTCCCGCCCGTCAGCCCGTAATACATCCCGCAATTGGCATCCCGGTACTTCACCCACGCTCGCTGGGCCTCGCGCAGCTTGTCCTGCTGCGGTTGCTCGAGGCTGCCCATGGCGCTCTTGTAGGTCTGGTTCAGCCGGACGTCCTGGCGCTTGAGTTCGGCACCGGAACAGTCGCGCATGGCCATCGTGGTATTGGCGGTCTTCATGCATTGGCTATAGCTGTCGGCCTGGGCCAATTGGCTGGCACCCAGCAGGACCAGGGCACTGGCAAGGATTCTCGGATTCATCGGCTAACTCCATGTCGTGGTTGAACGGATTCAAGCTGGCATGCGCGCATCACCTGCCCGCGCAACCAGCGATGGGCAACGTCGCCCTCGCGGCGTTCGTGCCAGGCCTGCTGGAAATCGAAGGCCCGAATTGGCAAGGGCGGCTCGAAGCAGCGCAAGCCCTGCGGCGGACGCAATACGCTACGGCGGGCCACGGTGAGCACAAGGTCGGTGCCGGCGATCACCTCGGTGGCTGCCGTCCAGTGTGGCAGCGCCAGGGCAACTCGGCGTTGTTCACCCAGCGCGGCCAGGGCCAGGTCAATCTCGTTGTCGGCCCCCGGACGCACCGCTACCAGCACGTGGGGCCGCGCCAGCCACTGCGCCAGGCTCAGACCGCCACGGGCCGGCAGGGTTTCGCGATCAGCCAGGCAGGCGAAGCCCTCCACGAACAGGGTCTGCGCGCGCAAAGGCTCGGCGAGGTCGGGAAACACCGCCAGGGCCAGGTCCACCTCACCATCCATCAGTTGGCTGAGCATGGCCTCGCGGCTGCCCTGGGTCACCACCAGGTCGATACCCGGCGCAGTTTCGCGCAGCTCACGCATCAGGCGCGGCAGCACCACACGCGCACCGTAGTCGGACATCGCCAGGCGAAAGCTGCGTCGCGCCCGGGCAGGATCGAAACCGGGGCTGCTGAGCAGCGCGTCCAGCTGTTGCAGTGCTTCCTGCAACGGCTGCACCAAGGCCAGGGCGCGCGTGGTGGGTTGCAGCCGGCCGCCGCGGCGTACCAGCAACGGGTCGGCGAAGATCTCGCGCAACTGCGCCAGGGCATGGCTCACCGCCGGCTGACTGCGGTGCAGGCGCAGGGCGGCGCGGGACACATGCTGCTCGGCCAGCAGGGCGTGCAAGGTCAGCAGCAGGTTGAGGTCAATGCGACGCAAATCATCCATTTAGCGAATAGTCCGTGTATTGAATCCGAATTTCCATCCAACGCGTGAATAACCAAGACTGCCTCATGCCTGTCATGCGTATCAAGGAGTCCACCGTGAATGTGAATTTTGCCCCTGCTGTAGTGCTGTTGCCGCTGATCGCCCTGCTCGCCGGTGCCGCCGTGCCATTCCAGGCGGGCGGCAATGCCGCGTTGGGACGTCTGCTCGGGCATCCGTTGTGGGCGGCGCTGGTGTCGTTGTCGGTGAGCGTGGTGCTGGTGTTGCCGGCGCTGTGGTTGATGCGTGCGCCAATGCCGCAGCTAACCGCACTGGCGAATGCGCCATGGTGGGCGTGGTTCGGTGGGGTAGCCGGGGTGGTCTATATCACGGCGGCGCTTATCCTCACGCCGAAGCTGGGCGCGGCGGGGTTCATCGTCTGCGTAGTGGCCGGGCAGGTGTTGTCGTCGCTGGCGATGGACCACTGGGGGTTGATGGGGTTGCCGGAGCGGCCGGTGAACCTGCTGCGGCTGCTGGGGGTGGGGTTGATCGTGGTGGGGATGCTGGTGGTGCAGTGTGGGACTCGGCGCTGAGAGGATCGCGGCCTTTCTAAGGCAAAAGGCCGCGTAGGCGTAAGTCATTTGTCACGCCCGTTTGAGCCAGAGAAGTGCTCGAGGAACCCCGTCAGGCTGCCGTGGCGCCAAAGTCGAACGGCTGCAACGGCAGCAAGCCATGGGCCGCACGGGCATCGTCGCAGCGCTGATTGTGCTCGCCGTACTCCCAGGACGCTTCGAACTCCCGACAGGGGGTCGAGCGCTGCTCGTACATGTTGCAACTGACCGCCCTGCCCACTTCCCCGCTCAGGGAGATGCAGCGCGAAGGCTTGGCATCGGTGCCGATCATCGCAACCCGATGCGGAGTAATCTGAACCACCAGGTCGTCCGGTACGCAACCACCGGCCGAGGCGCATTCACCCCAGAAAAAGGAAACACGGAAATGCGCGCAGCAGGCGCCGCAACTCAAGCAAGGATGGCTGTCGGACATGATGTCGGGAGGGGGGAGAATTGTCGTTATGGGGAGAGTCCCGTCGCCAATTCTATGCAACGGCACGCCGTTGAGAAGGGGGTTGCGAAAAGAAAGTTTGGCGCCCGACCGGCGGAATGAAAAAAGCCCGAAGCGCCCGTATCACGGGGGCTTCGGGCTTTCGGCAAGACCTCAGGCCTTGACCGGTTTCGTGGCCTTCGGCGGCTCGATGCCGTCGGCACGGAACATCTGGCGGATACCGCGTACCGCCTGGCGGATCCGGTCCTGGTTCTCGATCAGGGCGAAGCGTACGTGGTCGTCGCCGTAGTCACCGAAACCGATGCCCGGCGACACACAGACCTTGGCCTCGGCCAGCAGCTTCTTGGAGAACTCCAGCGAGCCCAGGTGCGCATACTGCTCGGGGATCTTGGCCCAGACGTACATCGACGCCTTGGGGTTCTCGACCATCCAGCCGGTCTCGTGCAGACCCTTGACCAGCACGTTGCGGCGCTGGCGGTACTGCTCGGCGATGTCCAGCACGCACTGCTGGTCGCCTTCAAGGGCGGCGATGGCCGCGACCTGCAGCGGGGTGAAGGTGCCGTAGTCGTGGTAGCTCTTGATGCGCGCCAGGGCGCTGACCAGCTCCGGGTTGCCGACCATGAAGCCGATGCGCCAGCCGGCCATGTTGTAGCTCTTGGACAGGGTGAAGAACTCCACCGCGATGTCCTTGGCACCGGGCACCTGCATGATCGACGGGGCTTTCCAGCCGTCGTAGACGATGTCGGCATAGGCCAGGTCGTGGATCACCAGCACGCCATACTGCTTGGCCAGTTCCACCACCCGCTCGAAGAAGTCCAGCTCCACGCACTGCGACGTAGGGTTCGAGGGGAAGCCGAGGATCATCATCTTCGGTTTCGGAATGGATTCGCGGATGGCCCGTTCCAGCTCGGCGAAGAAGTCCACGCCAGGCACCAGCGGTACCGAACGCACCTGGGCGCCGGCGATCACCGCCCCGTAGATATGGATCGGGTAGCTGGGGTTGGGCACCAGCACCGTGTCGCCGTGGTCCAGGGTTGCCAGCATCAGGTGAGCCAGGCCTTCCTTGGAGCCGATGGTGACGATGGCTTCGCTTTCCGGGTCGATCTCGACCTTGTAGCGCTCCTCGTACCAGCGCGAGATCGCGCGGCGCAGACGGGGGATGCCTCGGGAAGTGGAATAGCCGTGGGTGTCCTCGCGCTGGGCGACCTGCACCAGCTTCTCGACGATGTGCGGCGGCGTGGCCCCGTCGGGGTTGCCCATGCTCAGGTCGATGATGTCCTCGCCACGACGGCGCGCGGCCATCTTGAGTTCGGCGGTGATGTTGAAGACGTAGGGGGGGAGACGATCGATGCGCGCAAAGCGGCGCGGCGAACTGGAGTCGGCCATGCTTTCCTCGGAGACGTAAGCGCCCGGAACCGTCCGAGCGACGTTGGCCACTGCGGTGGCCGAGGGAGAATGTAGGGCCGGTGGTGGATGGATGTAAAGCGATATTTCCTGACTCTGTTTTTGTCTGTACCGGCCTCATCGCGGGCAACGCCCGCTCCCACAAGGTTCGGAGTCGCCTGGAACCTTGTGGGAGCGGGCGTTGCCCGCGATGAGGCCGGAAAGGCAGAAACAAAAACGCCCCGGAACCTCTCGGCTCCGGGGCGTCTTCGTCAGACCTTGCGTACTCAGTGCACGTAGGTCATCAGCACATCGACCGGCGAACGGGTATCCACCGACATCATCACGCTCAGGGCAGTGATGGTGAAGATGGAGAAGGCGAACACCTTGCGCGCCCACAGGCGGTCATCGGTCACCTTGTTGCCGCGCAGTGCCATGTACAGCCAGTACAGGCCCATGGCAGCGGCGACGGCCAGGTAGCCCAGGCCCGCGTAGCCGCCGACGGTAAGCATCAGGGTCGCGACGATGAACGCAACGATGTACCAGATGATCTGCTTCTTCGCCGCCTGCACGCCACGCTCGACCGGCAGGACCGGGATCGACGCAGCGCGGTAGTCGTTGAAGCGGAAGATCGCGATGGCATAGGAGTGCGGCATCTGCCACAGGCTGAACATCACCAGCAGGGTCAGCGCTGCCAGGTCGAACTGGCCGCTTACGGCGCAGTAGCCGATCACCGGAGGCATGGCACCGGACAGGCTGCCAACCAGGGTGCCGTGCACCGACTTGCGCTTGAGGTACAGGCTGTAGAAACCGACGTAGATGATGAAGCCGATCAGGCCGCACAGCGCTGCCAAGGCATTGGCCTTGAAGTACAGCAGGCCGAAGCCTGCGACCCCGAGCAGGGTCGCGTAGGCCAGCGCCACGGGCGAGGAAATCGCGCCCTGCACCATCGCACGGTTTTTCGTGCGCTCCATCTTCACGTCGATGTCACGGTCGATCCAGTTGTTGAAGACACAACCGGAGGCGACCACCAACGAAGTACCGATCACCGTGGCGAGGAACAGCATGAAGTCGACATGCCCTTGCGCGGCGAGGAAGAACCCGCCCGCTACCGACAACACGTTGCCGAAAATGATTCCCGGCTTGGTGATTTGAATGTAGTGCTTAAGGGACATGCCGCCTTACCTCACTTCGCCATCATGCTGGTGTGGATGCTGAACATGATCCACAGGGACAGGCCGACCAGCAGTGCAATCACCAGCGCCGTGAACAGGAACGACGTCACGCTGGAGCGTGCCGCTTTCGAACCATCCAGGTGCAGGAAGTAGTACAGGTGCACGACGATCTGGATCACGGCGAAGCCGATGATGACCAGCAGGGTCATGTCCTTCGGCAGGCTCGGGTTCATCACCAGGTAGAACGGGATGACCGTCAGGATCACCGACAGGATGAAACCGATGCCGTACGACTTGACGCTGCCGTGGTTGGCTTCGTCGTGACCGTGGTTGTTTGCGTTAGCCATTTACAGAACCCCCATCAGGTACACGACGGTGAACACGCAGATCCAGACCACGTCCAGGAAGTGCCAGAACAGGCTCAGGCAGCTCATGCGGGTCTTGTGGGTGTTGGTGATGCCGTGCTTGTTGATCTGATACATCAGGATTGCCATCCAGATCAGACCTGCAGTCACGTGCAGACCGTGAGTCCCCACCAGGGCGAAGAAGCCCGACAGGAAGCCGCTGCGGCTCGGGCCGAAGCCTTCGCTGATCAGCAGGTGGAACTCGTTGACTTCCATGCCGATGAAGCCGGCACCGAGCAGCCAGGTGACGGCCAGCCAGGCCAGTACGCCACCCTTGTTGCCCTTGTACATCTGCAGCATCGCGAAACCGAAGGTGATACTGGAGAACAGCAGCAGCGCGGTCTCGCCCAGTACGTAGTTCAGCTCGAAGATGTCATGACCCGACGGGCCGCCGGCGAAGTTACCGGACAGCACCGCGTAGGTCGCGAAGATCGACGCAAACAGGATGCAGTCGGTCATCAGGTACAGCCAGAAACCGAAGACGGTCATCTCGCTGCTGTCGTGGTGGTGATCGTCATGCCCATGGTCGTGACCATGGACATCTGCGTTGATTACATGACTGGACATTGATTACACCCGCTCAAACGATTCGACACGTGCACCGGCAGGCGCACCAGTGGCCAGACCCAGGGCTTTCATGCGCTCACCTTCGATGCGCGCAACTTCCTCGGCCGGAACCATGTAGCCCTGGTCGTCACGAGCAGCGTGGCGAACGAAGACTGCAACGGTGGCGAACAGGCTGACACCGACCAGCCACCAGATGTGCCAGATGAAGGCAAAGCCGAAGATGGTCAGGAACAGGCCCATGAACACACCGGTGGAGGTGTTGTTCGGCATGTGGATCGCTTCGTACTTGGCCGGAACCTTGTACGCAACGCCGGCTTCCTTGGCTTCGTGCCAGGCGTCCAGGCCCACTTTCTCAGGCATGGTGGCGAAGTTGTAGAACGCTGGTGGCGACGAAGTCGACCATTCCAGGGTACGGCCGCCCCATGGGTCGCCGGTCACGTCCAGGTTGTCCTTGCGATCGCGGATCGACACGTACAGCTGGATCAGCTGGCAAGCGATACCGAACAGGATCAGCACGGCGCCGACCACGGCAACGTACAGGTACGGTTCCCAGGCAGGGTTGTCCGAGTGGTTCAGACGACGGGTCATGCCCATGAAGCCCAGGGCGTACAGCGGCATGAATGCCACGTAGAAGCCGGAGATCCAGAACCAGAAGGCAGCCTTGCCCCACTTCTCGTTCAGGGTGAAGCCGAAGGCTTTCGGGAACCAGAAGGCGAAGCCCGCTACGTAACCGAATACCGCGCCGCCGATGATCACGTTGTGGAAGTGCGCGATCACGAACAGGCTGTTGTGCAGCACGAAGTCAGCACCTGGAACGGCCAGCAGTACGCCGGTCATGCCACCGATGGAGAAGGTGACCATGAAGCCCAGGGTCCAGAGGACTGGCGCGGTGAAGCGCAGACGGCCCTGGTAGATGGTGAACAGCCAGTTGAACAGTTTGACGCCGGTCGGGATCGAAATCAGCATCGTCGCCAGACCGAAGAAGGTGTTGACGCTGGCGCCGGAGCCCATGGTGAAGAAGTGGTGCAGCCATACCGCGAAGCCCAGTACCGCGATCGCGCCCGATGCGTAGATCATCGAGTGGTGACCGAACAGGCGCTTGCCGGTGAAGGTCGAGGTGACTTCCGAGAACACACCGAAGGCCGGCAGGATCAGGATGTAAACCTCAGGGTGACCCCAGGCCCAGAACAGGTTGACGTACATCATCGGGTTCCCACCAAGCTCGTTGGTGAAGATGTGGAAGTCCAGATAACGGTCAACGGTCAGCAGAGCCAGTGCAGCAGTCAGGATCGGGAACGAAGCAACGATCAGCACGTTGGCCCAGGTGCAGGTCCAGGTGAAGATCGGCATGTCCATCAGCTTCATGCCAGGTGCGCGCATTTTCAGCACGGTCACCAGGAAGTTCACGCCGGTCAACGTTGTACCCAAACCGGACAGCTGTAGCGCCCAGATGTAGTAGTCAACGCCAACGCCAGGGCTGTACTGGATACCCGACAGTGGTGGGTAGGCAACCCAGCCGGTCTTGGCGAATTCGCCGACGCCCAGGGAGATGTTGACCAGCGCAACGCCGGACACCAGCAGCCAGAAGCTCAGGGAGTTCAGGAACGGGAAGGCCACGTCACGGGCGCCGATCTGCAGCGGCAGCGCCAGGTTCATCAGGCCGGTGAAGAATGGCATCGCCATGAAGATGATCATGATCACACCGTGGGCGGTGAAGATCTGGTCATAGTGTTCAGGCGGCAGGTAGCCCTCGGAACCGCCGGTGGCGGCCGCGAGCTGGGTACGCATCATGATCGCGTCGGCGAAGCCGCGGATCAGCATCAGCATGGCGACGATGATGTACATCACGCCGATCTTCTTGTGGTCGACCGAGGTCAGCCACTCGGACCAGAGGTAGGTCCACTTCTTGAAATAGGTGATTGCCGCGAACAACGCGATACCACCGAGCGCGATCATGGCGAGGGTCACCATGACGATCGGCTCGTGATACGGGATCGCGTCCAGACTTAATTTACCGAACATCTCTTACTCCTCTGCCCCGGCAGCTGAATGCATACTCACGTCCATCCCTTCGGTACCCTTGGTGGCCGCTGCTTCTTTGTGCTCGGCCTTCTCGTGTACCACCGGCTTGCCGCGGTTCATGCCTTCGTACTTGTCGACGATGGTCTGGAACTGGTCGGCCGGCGCCACGCTGTACAGCGCGACTGGATTGTTTTCGCTCGGTTTGGCCAAGGCTGCGTATTCAGCTTCGTCCAGCTGTTTTGGCGATTGCTTGACTTCGTTCACCCACGCCTCGAAATCGGCCTGGGAGGTGGCGACTGCCTTGAACTTCATGCCGGTGAAGCCAGCACCGCTGTAGTTCGCCGAGATACCGTCGAACTCGCCGTTTTCATTGGCGATCAGGTGCAGCTTGGTGGTCATGCCGGCCATCGCGTAGATCTGGCCGCCCAGCGCCGGGATGAAGAACGAGTTCATCACTGCATCGGAGGTCACGCGGAAGTTCACCGGGGTGTTGGCCGGGAAGACGATCTTGTTGACGGTGGCGATGCCTTGTTCCGGGTAGATGAACAGCCATTTCCAGTCCAGGGCGACCACGTCGATCTGCACCGGCTTCACGTCGGAAACCAGCGGACGATACGGGTCCAGCTCATGGGTGGTTTTGTAGGTGACGACGCCCAGGGCGATGATGATCAGGACCGGGATGGTCCAGACCGCCACTTCGATCTTGGTCGAGTGCGACCAGTCCGGGGTGTACTTGGCAGCCTTGTTGGAAGCACGGTACTTCCAGGCGAACGCCAGGGTCATGCAGATGACCGGGACGACCACCAGCAGCATGAGGCCGAAGGCGATCAGGATAAGGTTCTTTTGCTCAATGCCGACCTGGCCCTTCGGGTCGAGCAGGGTCCAGTTGCACCCACTGAGTAAAAGCATGCCTAAAAAGGGCAGAATGCCAAACAGTCTGGGGTAACGCTTTTTACTCATCTCACGACCTCTAGATCAGCTTGCTTCAATGCAATTTGTGTTTTGGTCGCCAACACCTCTTCCTGCCTGGTGTCAGCATTTACGGGCGAATAAGGTCATACCTTGAGGAGCGACGCTGCTCGGCATAAACCTTGGGTGGTACGTGGTTATTGTTCTGACTTCGTGGGCAACAGGCCTGTATTTCAGACCAAGTCCATTTGGTGCGGAAAATCACGGAGGGGAGTCAGCCCGGCATCGCCGCGGGCGATGCTCGTCGAAGTCAGCAAAAAAGGCCTCGGGGCCTTTGAAACTGCGACTTAGCAAGCAGTGCCGAACGGAAATTGGGGGCGATTGTAGATAGGTAGCCCCCCCTTGACTATGACTTATTGAGCAACAGTCTTTTACAGGAAGTGTAATAATCCAGGGCAAAAAATCAGTTTCGCGACAGTTTGTCGCACCCGCCCTAATAGCTCTGAAACGCCCGTCCCACAAGGGCTCGGGGTTGACGCAAGTCAATTGCCCTGTGGGCATTGTGGGAAATCTCGCCGCACAAGGGACTTGCGTCAAAACAGGACTTTTGTCTAACCCTGGCGACGGTTGCGCCAGATGCCCAGCGGCACCAGCACGACGGTCAGGACGAAGGCTACAAGTGCCCATTGTGCAAGGGAAAGTCCCAATACAGGTGGGTATGGGGTGGAGCAGAAACCGTCGACCTGGAACACCAGGGGCAGGACCGAGGCCAGCGGTAGTCCGTCGACGATCGGTTGCAGGGTATCGATGCCGCAACTGACAGAAGGATTGGCGAGGATGTAGACGTGGTTGCCCGCCGCAGCGACGCCACCCAGGGCACTGAGCACCACCAGCGCCTCGAAGATGGTCAGGCTGCGCTTGCCAGGCATGGCCGCTCCGATGAAGGCGAACAGGGCGATGAGCAGCAGGGCGTAGCGTTGCAGGATGCACAGCGGGCAAGGCGCCTCGCCGAGGACGATCTGCATGTACAACGCGCCGCCGATCAGCGCCAGGCAGATGACACCCAAAAGGACCAGGAAGCGCCGTTCGCGATTCAGGCGCTGCGATTGCTCGTTCATTGGCATTCCCTTCACTCAGTGGTTCGGCCGCGCGGAATTCGCGGGGCGCACAAGATGACCGCGCGCAGGCCGAAAGTCTACAGGCAGACCATGAAACAGAAGTGAAGTCCGCGTGAAAAGGGGCAGGCGCGGGAAGGAAGTGAAGCGGAGGGAGATTAAAGGGGGATTAATCGACTGATTCTGCGCGGATGTTGTAGCTGGCTTGCCTGCGAAGGACCGCAAAGCGGTCCTTCGCAGGCAAGCCAGCCCACGGTGGTGGTTACTCCAGAGCCGCAGCCGGCCCGAAGAACTCATAGCGACTCTGCCCTTCAGGCACCCGCAGCGCTTTGAGATGGCGCTTGATTGCCGCCATGAAGCCCTTGGGCCCGAGGAAGTAGGCGTCCAGGTCCCGCTCCTGCGGCAACCACTGCTCCAACTGCGCCTGGCTCAGTTGCCCCAGCGCATCCGCTGGCATACTCACGCCGTCATCCACCTCATAGCAATAGAAACGCTTCAGTTGCGGATGACGCGCCGCCAGGGCGTCCACATGCTCACGGAACGCATGTACCCCACCGTTGCGCGCACAGTGGATGAAGTGGATCTGCCGTCCGCTCTCCAGCGCGGCATCCAGCATCGCCAGGGTCGGAGTGATGCCGACGCCGCCACTGATCAGCACCAGCGGCTTGTCATTGGCGGCCAGGGTGAAGTCACCCGCCGGCGGGAACAGGTTGATGCTGTCGCCGACCTTGAACTGGTCGTGCAGGTAGTTGGACACCTTGCCTTCGGCCTCGCGCTTGACGCTAATGCGGTACAGGCGACCATCGCCCAGGGTCGACAGCGAATAGTTGCGACGCTGCTCGACGCCATCGATCACCAGTTGCAGGCCGATGTACTGACCCGGCTCGGCTACAAGCACCGGCTTGCCATCCACAGGGGCAAACCAGAAGGAGACGATCTCGGCACTCTCCTCCACTCGCTCCACCAGGGTGAAGACCCGCGCACCACGCCAACCGCCGTTGGCCTGCTCCTTGGCCTGGTACAGGCCTTCCTCGGCACCGATAAGGATATCGGCCAACTGTCCATAAGCCGCGCCCCAGGCCTTCAGCACCTCGGGGGTGGCGATCTCGCTGCCGAGCACTTCCTCGATGGCGCGCAGCAGGCAGCTACCGACGATCGGGTAATGTTCCGGCAGGATCTGCAAGGCCACATGCTTGTTGACGATCTGCCCGACCAGGCCTCCCAATTGCTCCAACTGGTCGATATGCCGGGCGTACATCAGCACGCCGTTAGCCAGGGCTCGCGGCTGGTCGCCGCTGGCCTGGTGGGCCTGGTTGAAGAGCGGACGCACCTCGGGGTACTCGCTGAGCATCATCTTGTAGAAATGAGTGGTCAGGGCTTCACCCCCGCTTTCCAGCAGCGGGACGGTGGCCTTGATGATTGCACGGTCTTCGGCGGTCAACATGAAACGACTCCTGAGCCTGTTGGCTTCTGTTTAAACACTGCTGTCGTCACTTCATGATCCGTGCCAATGTTTAAACCCAATAAAATCAGGCAGTTGAAACCATAAAGAGTCAATTTGACACATAAGCTGCTAGAGTCATAAAGACTCACAGGAGTCATTATGACCGCAAAACCCCTGCTTACCGCCCTGCTGCCCCTGGTCAGCGACCTGTCCCGCGAGTTGCCCGAGCACGAACGCTATCGCCGCCTGCTCGAAGCCATGCGCACCCTGCTGCCCTGCGATGCTGCCGCCTTGTTGCGCCTGGAGGGCGAGTGGCTGGTGCCGCTGGCGGTGGACGGACTCAGCGCCGACACCCTGGGCCGGCGCTTCCGGGTCAGCGAACACCCGCGCTTCGCCGCCCTGCTCAGCCGCAGCGAACCAACCCGCTTCGCCAGTGACAGCGAGCTGCCGGATCCCTACGACGGCCTGGTCGAGGGGCTGCACCAACACCTGGAAGTCCACGACTGCATGGGTTGCCCGCTATTCGTCGACGAGCGCCCGTGGGGGCTGATCACCCTCGACGCGCTGACCCCGGGCAGTTTCCAGCAGGTCGAGCTGGACTCCCTGCAAGCCTTCGCCAGCCTTGCCGCCGCCACAGTCAACGTGGCCCAGCGGATCGAGGGCCTGGCCTTGCGCGCCGAGGTCTATCGCCAAGCCAGCGACCAGCAGCACAAAGAACTGATCGGACAGAGCAAGGCGCACAAGCGTCTGCTGGAAGAAATCCGCCTGGTCGGCGGCAGCGACCTGACGGTACTGATCACCGGGGAAACCGGGGTCGGCAAGGAACTGGTGGCCCAGGCCATCCACCAGGCCTCGGCACGGGCCGACAAGCCGCTGATCAGCCTCAACTGCGCGGCCCTGCCCGACACCCTGGTGGAGAGCGAACTGTTCGGCCATGTACGCGGCGCCTTCACCGGCGCGGTGGGCGAACGCCGCGGCAAGTTCGAGCTGGCCAACGGCGGCACGCTGTTTCTCGACGAAGTCGGCGAGCTGTCCCTGATGGTCCAGGCCAAGCTGCTGCGGGTGCTGCAGAGCGGCCAGTTGCAACGCCTTGGCTCGGACCAGGAGCACCGCGTCGACGTGCGCCTGATCGCCGCGACCAACCGCGACCTGGCCGAGGAGGTCCGCGCCGGCCGCTACCGCGCCGACTTCTATCATCGTCTCAGCGTCTACCCGCTGCCAGTGCCGGCCCTGCGCGAGCGGGGCCGCGACGTATTGCTGCTGGCCGGCTACTTCCTCGAACAGAACCGCTCGCGCATGGGCCTCAACAGCCTGCGCCTGAGCCCCGAGGCCCAGGCCGCGCTGCTGGCGTACAACTGGCCGGGCAATGTCCGCGAACTGGAGCACCTGATCGGCCGCTCGGCGCTCAAGGCCCTCGGCCAACACCAGGACCGCCCGCGGATTCTCACCCTCGATGGCAGCGACCTCGACCTGCCCGGCGTCACCAGCCTGGCGCCCGCCACTACCGTCACGCCCTCCGCGACGCAAACCGGCGGCGACCTGCGCCAGGCCGTCGACCACTACCAACGCCAACTGATCGGCCAATGCCTGGAACGCCACCAGGGCAACTGGGCCAGCGCCGCCCGCGAACTGGGCCTGGACCGCGCCAACCTTGCGCGTCTGGCACGCCGACTTGGCCTGCGCTGATTTACGGATATGCTAAAGCGCTGAGCGGTCGGGTCGATAACCCGGCACCAGCCCCTGAAATTCATCATCACGAAGGTTTCTATGTTCTCGCAAAAAGCCCGCGCGGACTCGCTGTCGCTGCTGCTGTTCACCCTGCGCAGCGGCAAGCTGATGGCGATCAACCTGCTCAAGGTCAGCGAGATCATTGCCTGCCCGCCCCTGACCCGCCTGCCCGAGGCTCATCCCCACGTCAAAGGCGTGGCGACCCTGCGCGGCCAGTCACTGCCGGTGATCGACCTGTCCCGCGCGATCGGCGAGCGGCCGCTGGCCGATCCCAACGGCGGCTGCCTGATCGTCACCGATATCAGCCGCTCCAAGCAGGGCCTGCATGTCCAGGCAGTGAGCCGCATCGTCCACTGCCTGAGCACCGATATCCGTCCGCCACCCTATGGTTCGGGGGATAAATCCTTTATCACCGGCGTGACCCGTATCGATGACAACCTGGTGCAGGTACTGGATATCGAGAAGGTCATCCACACCATCGCCCCGGTCCATCACCACGATTCTCCGGCCCAGCTCAGTGACGAAGACGCTGCGATCCTGGCAGCGACCAACATACTGGTGGTGGATGACAGCCAGGTGGCATTGCAGCAGTCGATCTATACCCTGCGAAGCCTGGGCCTGGAGTGCCACACGGCGCGCAGTGCCAAGGACGCCATCGGCGTGCTGCTGGAGTTGCAGGGCACCGACCAGGAGATCGACGTGGTGGTCTCAGACATCGAGATGTCCGAGATGGATGGCTATGCCTTTACCCGGACCCTGCGCGAGACGCCGGACTTCCAGCATCTTTATGTGCTGCTGCACACCTCGCTGGACAGCGCGATGAACAGCGAGAAGGCCAAGGCGGCGGGGGCGAATGCGGTGCTGACCAAGTTTTCCTCGCCGGAGCTGACCGACTGTTTGATCGTCGCGGCACGAACGGTAGCCTTTACCGAGAGATAATGGATTGCTACTGAGGGCCTCATCGCTGCCAGCGATGAGGCCCGAAACAACACAAGGAAGATCAGGCATACTCCGGCACTCAGCCCCAGAGGAGCCACTTCCCTCATGAAAGCGCCCATCCTCAGCCTGCTTCTGCTCGCCCCCCTCGCCCACGCGTCCAGCGACCAGGCCTGGGCCGAGCACGACAAGCAGTTGCTCAAGGCCTGCACCGCCGCCAGCCAGCTCAAGGACATCCGCGCCCTGGGCAAGAGCGCCGAGTTCGACGACCGCAGCGGCTACTCCGCCCTGCTCCTGCAAGGCCGCTACCCGCAAAAGCACATGAACAACCGCAAGGGCAGCGAGCTGTGCCTCTACGACCGCCGCCACAAGACGGCCTACGTCACCGAATGGACCCCGGGCAAACCGTGAACGACACCGCCGAGACAATCCATTTCAACTGCACCGGCTGCGGCAAGTGCTGCACCGGCCACCATGTCCCGCTGACCCTGAGTGAGGCCCGCCAGTGGGTCGACGACGGCGGCCAGGTCATCGTCCTGGTCGAGGCCTTTCTCGGCAACGGCCTGGGCCTGCCCGTCGCCCAGCAGGAACACGCCCTCCGCCGCTCCTGCGCAGTCCCCTGCGGCAGTACCGAAGCCTTTGTCGCCATCACCTTCGCCGCCTTCAACCCGGGCCCGTGCCGCAACCTCGATGCCGAACTGCGCTGCATGATCTACGAGCGGCGCCCGCTGGTGTGCCGTATCTATCCGATGGAAATCAACCCGCATATCCCGCTGCGCCCGGAAACCAAGGACTGCCCGCCGGAAGCCTGGGACAGTGGTGACGCCCTGATCCATCGCGAGCACGTGGTAGATCCGCAACTGATGGAAATGATCGAGCGCTCACGCCAGGCCGACCGCGACGACATCCGCGACAAGGCCCTGATCTGCCAGCGCCTGGGCATCGACACCAGCGCCCTGAAGGGCAACGGCTTCACGGCGTACCTGCCGGACACGACGGCACTGCGGCAGGCCATGCTGGAAACGGCTGCCGATCCTTCGGCGAAGCTCGCCGCGTGGGTTCTTCATGTGGAGGATGGCGACCTTGCCGGAAAACTGGGCTCGGCAGGGGCCAGGGTCACCGGCACGAGCGCCGGGCACTACAGTTTCATCGGGTTCTGATCCGGCACGCTATTGGCGCCGGCACCAGAACTCTTCAGCCAGGCGGCGCAGGTCTTCGGCCAGGCCGGCCACGTCACTGGCCGTGGAGTGACCGCGCTGGCCGGCGCTGACGCTCTGCTCGCTGGCCTCGCGGATGCTGATGATGTTGCGGTTGATGTCCTCGCTGACCAGACTCTGCTGCTCCACAGCGGCGGCGATCTGCATGCTCATCTCGCTGATCTGGTTAACCCGCTGGCTGATGCCGTGCAACGCCTGGGTCGCGTGCTGGGCCTGCTCGACACTTTGCCCGGCGTGATCGCTGCTCTGCTGCATCGCCACCACCGCATCCCGCGCGCCGCTCTGCAACACCGTGATCATGCGCTGGATCTCACCGGTGGATTGCGCCGTGCGCTGGGCCAGGCCACGCACCTCGTCCGCCACCACCGCGAAGCCACGCCCATGATCCCCCGCCCGGGCCGCCTCGATCGCCGCGTTGAGGGCCAGCAGATTGGTCTGCTCGGCGATGCTGTGGATAACTTCCAGCACACCGGAGATTTCCTCGCTGTGGTTTTCCAGGGTATGCACGACCTCGGTGGCTTCGGCCAGGGCATTGGCCAGTTGCAGGATGGTGCTGCGGCTCTGATCCACCAGTTGATGCCCGACCTGGGTCTCGCCTTCGGCCTGATCTGCCGCCTTCGAAGCCTGCTGGGCGCTGCTGGCCACTTCAGCGACCCGCGCAGCCATGCGGTGGATGGCATCAGCGACCTGATCGGCATCGCCCTGCTGGCCCACCGTGGTGGTGTGGCTGTGCTGCAGGTGGCTGGCGAGGTCGGCGGTATGTCCGGCCAGGCGCTTGGACGTGTCGCCGATACGCCCGACCACTGCGCCGATCTGCGCTTCGAGCATCTGCAGAGCGAACTCGATCTGCCCCACGGTATCACCGCGACCGGTATATAGGCGCTGGCTCAGAGGGTTGTCGGCAATGTCGCGAGCGCGACGACCGAGCCGCTCTAGCGGACTCAGAGCATGGCGCACAAGCAACGTGCCGACTCCGGCGAACACCAGCCACTCAAGTGCGCCCTGGTACGGGATTTCCGGCAGGAGCAAGCGACTGCCACCCATCACCACGGCCAGCAAGCCACCCAGCCCCAGGCTCAAGCGCGCCCCCAGGCCCAGGCGTGGCAGGCGTTCACCCAGGGTTCGCTTGCCGCTGCGCATGTCGGCGTACAGGCGCTCGGCCGCCTCGACCTGCGCCCGCGTCGGCTTGGTCCGCACCGACTGGAACTCCACGGTCTGGCCCTGGCTGGTGATCGGCGAGACGAAGGCACTGACCCAGTAATGATCGCCGTTCTTGCAACGGTTCTTCACCAGCCCCATCCACGAACGCCCCTTTTTCAGGGTCTGCCACATGTGCTCGAAGGCCGCCGACGGCATGTCTGGATGACGCACGATATGGTGCGCGCTGCCGATCAGCTCATCACGGGAAAACCCGCTGATCTTGATGAACTCGTCGTTGGCGTAGGTGATGGCACTCGTCAGGTCCGTGGTGGAGAGGATGTTCGCATCCACGGGGTAATCCACATTTCGACCGGTAACAGGCAGATTGCTCTTCATCGAGAGGCGCTCGTCGTTCGGGGTGGGGGTAGAAAGCAGGGCGCAGATACTACGTTCGAGCCTTGGATCCAACCTTGACCCAGAGCAGCATAAAGGCCTATTGCCAGCACCGTTGATCGGTGCTAAAGCCACCTGACAGCCGTGACAGGTAGCCGTCACGTTCCTGACCGTGTCTGTCCTCTATAAGTGATAAAAGCCCTTCCTCCTTTCTGCCGGCACTCCTGACGCATGCGAATCTCCAGCCCCCGAACGCTGCTTGTCCTGCTCGCCCTTGTCCTCCTGGCCACAGCCGCCTGGTTCGTCGGCCAGCGCCCCCAGGCCGCCCGTCCTGTACAGTCGAATGCCGTGCCGGTCAGCGTGATCGCCGTGCAGCGCCAGGACGTGCCGCGCTTTCTCAGCGCCATCGGCACCGTGCAATCCCTGCACAGCGTGGTGATCCGCCCGCAAGTGGAAGGCGTGCTGACCCGCATCGCCGTGCAGGAAGGCCAGACCGTAAACAAGGGCGACCTGCTGGCAACCCTCGACGACCGTGCCATCCGCGCCAGCCTCGACCAGGCCCGCGCCCAGCTCGGGCAGAGCCAGGCGCAGTTGCAGGTGGCGCAGACCGACCTCAAGCGCTATCGCCTGCTCAGCGAAGACAACGGCATTTCGCGGCAGACCCTCGACCAGCAACAAGCGTTGGTCAACCAGTTGCAAGCGACGATGCTAGGCAACCAGGCGAACATCGCCGCCGCCGAGGTGCAGTTGTCCTATACCCGGATCCTCTCGCCGGTCAGCGGCCGGGTCGGCATCCGCAATGTCGACGAAGGCAACCTGGTGCGCACCACCGACACCCAGGGCCTGTTCAGCGTGACCCGCCTCGACCCGATCAACGTGGAATTCTCCGTGCCGCAGCAATGGCTGCCGACCCTGCAACAACTCACCGCCAGTACAGAACAGGCGCCCATCCAGGCTTACCTCGAAGGCGATGGCGATACCGGCGGCACGCTGCTCGGCGAAGGCCGCCTGAGCCTCATCGACAACCAGATCGCCGCCGGCACCGGTACCCTGCGGGCCAAGGCCACCTTCAACAACCCGGACGCACGCCTGTGGCCCGGGCAACTGGTGACCCTGCGCGTGCAGACCGGCATCGAGCGCAATGCCCTGGTGGTCCCGCCCGGCGTGGTGCGCCAGGGCGTCGACAAACACTTCGTCTACCGCATCGCCGGGGACAAGGCCGAGGCCGTGCCGGTCAAGGTGATCTACCAGGACAGCAAGGTGAACGTGATCACCGGTATCGAGGCCAACGACCGCCTGGTCGCCGATGGTCAATCACGCCTCAAGCCGGGCTCCAAGGTGGAGATCCTCGACTCCGCACCGGCCAGCGCTGAAGACGTCGCCGCGAGCGTGCAGCCATGAACGCCGCCCTGCCCGAGGGGCGCAAAGGCCTGTTCGGCTGGTGCATCGATCGTCCCGTCGCCACCCTGCTGCTGACCTTCGCCCTGGTCCTGCTCGGCGTGGTCGCCTTCCCGCGGTTGCCGGTGGCGCCGCTGCCAGAAGCCGACTTCCCCACCATCCAGGTCACCGCCAACCTGCCCGGGGCCAGCCCGGAAACCATGGCCTCGTCGGTGGCAACGCCCTTGGAAGTGCAGTTCAGCGCCATCCCTGGCATGACCCAGATGACCTCCAGCAGTGCCCTGGGCTCCACCAGCCTGATCCTGCAGTTCACCCTCGACAAGAACATCGACACCGCTGCCCAGGAAGTCCAGGCCGCGATCAACACCGCCACCGCGCGCCTGCCCCAGGACATGCCCAGCCCGCCGACCTGGCGCAAGGTCAACCCGGCCGACAGCCCGGTGCTGATCCTCACCGTCAGTTCCGAGCACATGCCGGCCAACGAACTCAGCGACTACGCGGAAACCCTGCTGGCCCGCCAACTGAGCCAGATCGACGGGGTCGGCCTGGTCAACATCACCGGCCAGCAGCGCCCGGCGATCCGCGTCCAGGCCCAGCCGGACAAGCTCGCCGCCATCGGCCTGACCCTGGCCGACCTGCGCGTGGCGATCCAGCAGACCAGCCTCAACCTGGCCAAGGGCGCGCTGTACGGCGACAGCAGCGTGTCGACCCTGGCCACCAACGACCAGCTTTTCCATCCCGAGCAGTACGCGCAACTGATCGTGTCCTACCGCGACGGTGCACCGGTGCAGCTCAAAGATGTGGCCAAGGTCATCAGCGGCTCGGAGAACGCCTACGTCAAGGCCTGGTCCGGTGACCAGCAAGGCCTCAACCTGGTGATCTTCCGCCAGCCGGGAGCGAACATCGTCGACACCGTGGACCGGGTCAATGCCGAGCTGCCGCGCCTGGAAGAGATGCTCCCGGCCACGGTCAACGTCTCGGTACTGCAGGACCGCACCCAGACCATCCGCGCCTCCCTGCACGAAGTGGAACTGACCCTGGCCATCGCCGTGCTGCTGGTGATCGCGGTGATGGCGCTGTTCCTGCGCCAGCTGTCGGCGACCCTGATCGTCTCGGCGGTGCTCGGCGTGTCGCTGGTTGCCAGCTTCGCCCTGATGTACGTGATGGGCTTCAGCCTGAACAACCTGACCCTGGTGGCCATCGTCATCGCCGTGGGCTTCGTGGTGGACGACGCCATCGTCGTAGTGGAGAACATCCACCGTCACCTGGAGGCAGGCGACAGCCGTCGCGAAGCCGCACTCAAGGGCGCGCGGGAGATCGGCTTCACCGTGGTCTCCATCAGCTTCTCGCTGGTAGCGGCCTTTATTCCGCTGCTGTTCATGGGCGGTGTGGTCGGTCGCCTGTTCAAGGAATTCGCCCTGACCGCCACCTCGACCATCCTGATTTCCGTTCTGGTGTCCCTGACCCTGGCGCCCACCCTCTGCGCCTTGTTCATGAACGCCCCAGCCCACGACAAGCAACGCAAGCCGGGCTTCGGCGAGCGTCTGCTCGGCTGGTATGAACGCGCCCTGGACAAGGCTCTGGCTCACCAGCGCCTTATGCTCGGGGTGTTCTTCCTCAGCACCGCCCTGGCGGTGGTCGGCTACGTGCTGATCCCCAAGGGCTTTTTCCCGGTGCAGGACACCGGTTTCGTGCTCGGCACCAGCGAGGCGGCGGCTGACGTGTCCTACCCGGACATGGTGGCCAAGCACCAGGCCCTGGCCGAGATCATCGGCGCCGATCCGGCAGTGCGCGCCTTCTCCCATGCGGTGGGGGTCACCGGCAGCAACCAGACCATCGCCAACGGCCGCTTCTGGATCTCGCTCAAGGACCGTGGTGACCGGGATGTCTCTGCCAGCGAGTTCATCGACCGCCTGCGGCCCAAGCTGGCCAAGGTCCCCGGCGTGGTCCTGTACCTGCGTGCCGGGCAGGACATCAACCTCAGTTCCGGACCGAGCCGCAGCCAGTATCAATATGTGCTCAAGAGCAACGACGGCCCGGCGCTGAACCTGTGGACCGAGCGCCTGACCGAACGGCTCAAGGCCAACCCGGCGTTCCGCGACCTGTCCAACGACCTGCAACTGGGTGCCAGCGTCACCCGCATCGAAATCGACCGCCAGGCCGCGGCACGCTTCGGCCTGACCACCACCGACGTCGACCAGGCCTTGTACGACGCCTTCGGCCAGCGCCAGATCAGCGAGTTCCAGACCGAGACCAACCAGTACAAGGTGATCCTCGAACTGGACGCCCGCCAACGCGGCCGCGCCGAAAGCCTCAACTACTTCTACCTGCGCTCGCCCCTGACCGGCGAGATGGTGCCGCTGGCCGCCGTGGCCAAGGTCGAGGCACCGAGCACCGGACCGCTCTCCATCGCCCACGACGGCCTGTTCCCTGCCGCCAACCTGTCGTTCAACCTCGCCCCCGGCGTGGCCCTCGGCGATGCTGTGAGCATCCTCGAACGGACCCAGCGCGAACTGGGCATGCCGGCGTCCATCAGCGGTACTTTCCAGGGCGCGGCCCAGGCCTTCCAGAGTTCGCTGTCGAGCCAGCCGTGGCTGATCCTCGCCGCGCTGGTGGCGGTGTACATCATTCTCGGCGTGCTCTACGAGAGCTTCGTCCACCCGCTGACCATCATCTCCACCCTGCCCCCGGCCGGTCTCGGCGCCTTGGCACTGCTCTGGCTGTGGGGCCAGGACTTCACCATCATGGGCCTGATCGGCGTGGTGCTGCTGATCGGCATCGTCAAGAAGAACGGCATCCTGCTCATCGACTTTGCCCTCGACGCCCAGCGCAACCAGGGCATGAGCCCCGAGGAAGCGATCCACAAGGCCTGCCTGACCCGCTTCCGGCCGATCATCATGACCACCCTGGCCGCTCTGCTCGGCGCCGTGCCACTGATGCTTGGCGCCGGGGCCGGTGCCGAGCTGCGCCAGCCGCTGGGCATCGCCGTGGTCGGCGGACTGCTGGTGAGCCAGGCCCTGACACTGTTCACCACCCCGGTCATATACTTGGCCCTGGAGCGCCTGTTCCACCGGCGCCAGCGCGCTGCCCAGGCGCCCCGGCCAATCGCGAACTGAGAGCCGACCATGCGCGTGCTGATTATCGAAGACGAAGAAAAAACCGCCGACTACCTGCACCGCGGCCTGACCGAACAGGGTTTCACCGTGGACCTGGCGCGGGACGGCATCGAGGGACTGCACCTGGGCCTTGAAGGCGATTACTCGGTGATCGTCCTCGACGTCATGCTCCCCGGCCTGGACGGCTACGGCGTGCTGCGGGCCCTGCGCGCGCGCAAGCAGACTCCGGTGATCATGCTCACCGCCCGCGAGCGCGTGGAAGACCGCATCCACGGCCTGCGCGAAGGCGCCGACGACTACCTCGGCAAGCCGTTCTCCTTCCTCGAACTGGTCGCCCGTCTGCAGGCCCTGACCCGCCGCAGCGGCGGCCACGAGCCGGTGCAGATCCAGGTCGCCGATCTCTGGGTCGACCTGATCAGCCGCAAGGCCAGCCGCAATGGCCAGCGCCTCGACCTGACCGCCAAGGAGTTCTCGCTGCTCAGCGTCCTGGCCCGGCGCCAGGGCGAAATCCTGTCCAAGACCGCCATCGCCGAACTGGTGTGGGACATCAACTTCGACAGCGACGCCAATGTCGTCGAAGTGGCGATCAAACGCCTGCGGGCCAAGCTCGACGGGCCGTTCGAAAGCAAGCTGCTGCACACCATTCGAGGCATGGGCTATGTCCTGGAAAACCGTGCGCACTAATTCCCTGGCCCTGCGCCTCAGCGCCCTGTTCACCCTGGTAGCGCTGGTGGTGTTCCTGCTGATCGGTTGGGCCCTGTACAAGCAGGTCGACCGCAGCCTCGACCTGTTGCCCTCGGCGGAACTGGATGCGCGCTACTCGGTGCTGGAGTCGTCGCTGATGCGCTTCGGCAACCAGGAACACTGGGGCAAGATCACCCGCAAGCTCGACCTGCTCGGCGAAGAAGACCGGCGCATCCGTTTCTGGGTGGTGAGCGGCGACAGCCGCTACGAATACGGCCATCCCGACGCAGTCATCCGCCACCTCGCCGAAGGCCGGCCAGGCATGCGCGACGTGTACCTGGCAGACAGTCCCTACCCGTTCAAGATCATGCTCAGCGAACTGCCGGCGCTGGAAGAGCGCCCGCCGCTACGCTTCCTTATCGGCATCGACACCGACAGTTTCTGGAATGCCCAGCGCACCTTGCTGATTGCCCTGGTCAGCCTGTCGGTGGTCGGCATCCTGCTGGCCTCGGTGCTCGGCTACTGGGTCGCGCGGATCGGCCTGAGGCCGCTGCACCAGCTCTCCGACGAAGCCCAGCAACTGGCGCCACCGCGCCTTAGCGGGCGCCTGCGGGTGTCGGCGCTGCCGCCGGAGCTGGAACAGTTCGCCCAAGCCTTCAATGCCACCCTGGAGCGGGTCGACCAGGCCTACTCGCGGCTGGAAGCCTTCAATGCCGACGTCGCCCACGAACTGCGCTCGCCGCTGACCAACCTGATCGGCCAGACCCAGGTCGCCCTGACCCGCGGGCGCAGCGCCGAACACTACTTCGAGGTGCTGCAGTCCAACCTGGAAGAGCTGGAGCGCCTGCGCAGCATCGTCAACGACATGCTCTTCCTCGCCAGCGCCGACCAGGGCAGCAAGGCCACGGCGCTGATCAGCAGCTCGCTGGCCGAGGAAGTGGCGACCACCCTCGACTACCTCGACTACATCCTCGAAGACGCCCAGGTGCGAGTCGAGGTCAGTGGTGACGCCCAGGCGCGGATCGAGAAGGCCCACCTGCGCCGCGCGCTGATCAACCTGATCAACAACGCCGTGCAGCACACCGGACCGCAACAGGTGATCCGGGTCAGCATCGAACGCCAGGACGGGCAGGTGCGCATCGCCGTGAGCAATCCCGGGCCGGCGATTGCCGACGAGCACCTGGCACGGTTGTTCGAGCGCTTCTACCGGGTCGATGCGGCGCGCAGCAATAGCGGCGGCAGCAACCATGGATTGGGGCTGGCGATCGTCAAGGCGATTGCGGTGATGCACGGTGGCAGCGTGTTCGTGCGTAGCCAGGCCGGCGCCAATACCTTCGGCATTCTCCTGCCCGCTTGAGGGCCTCATCGCTGGCAAGCCAGCGATAGGGCCCTCACTATCACCAAAACCCTCTAATCCGGCCCTTCCAGCTGACTATTACTTAATCAGCAACAGTCCATCTCCAAAACCGATCTTTTTCGTTCGCTTGCTAACCATTAATTTGGACACACCAAACAGATACCTGCCCCGCAGGAAGGTTGTTCCAAATGTCCAACAGCATGGGTATTGCCAGCGTTTTCGTTCTGTCCTCCGTACTGCTTTCGCCTCTGGCGATGGCCGAAGAGTCTCAGGCTTTCGTAGCCCAGACCGCCCGCCACCAGGCTGCCCTCGAGCAGTCCCGCGAGGCCTTCGCCAAGCAGCAGCAAGACGCCGTCAAAG
Organism: Pseudomonas sp. Con_6; assembly: GCF_059379395.1. Taxonomy (NCBI): domain Bacteria; kingdom Pseudomonadati; phylum Pseudomonadota; class Gammaproteobacteria; order Pseudomonadales; family Pseudomonadaceae; genus Pseudomonas; species Pseudomonas sp. Con_6. The sequence goes on from NZ_CM182011.1 coordinate 6,019,352, forward strand.
GCTCGGAGCAGACCGCATCCAAGGCAAGCCTGAATGACGCCAGCGATAGCTGATCGTCAGCACCGCCCCTTTGTCTTTCCCTCGACTTTCGCCCTGGTGACTTTTGCCCCGGTGCGTCTGTCATTGAAGCCGCTGCCCGTCAGCGGCTTTTTTTTGCCTGGTGAAAAGTACCGGAATACGGCCGGACCCCGATAAGAAAAATACCTGCATCCAAAATAAAAACTGCCGCCAAAACCACCTAAAAGGAGTTCATCAAGGTGATCAAGACCCCACGTTTTACACCGCTATTTCTTGCACTCGCTGCAACGATGCCGCTGCATGCCCTGGCTGAGGAAGAGGCCGCCGAAGGTTTCGTCGAAGGTGCCCACCTCGATGTGCTCGCGCGCAACTACTACCTGAACCGCAACCAACTGCTGCCAGGCGTGCGTGACAACCGCGAATGGGGCCAGGGCTTCATCGGCAAGTTCGAATCGGGCTTCACCCAGGGCACCGTCGGCTTCGGTCTCGACGCCTACGCCATGCTTGGCCTGAAACTGGATGGCGGTGGCGGCACGGCCGGCTCCAGCATCCTGCCGATCAACAGCCCGAGCAAGGACGGCTACGACTACGGCAAGGCGCCGGATGACTTCTCCAGCGCCGGTGCCTCGATCAAGGTCCGCGCCTTCGACACTGTGCTGCGTGCCGGTGACCTGTTCCTCACCAACCCGGTGATCGCCGGCGGCGAAAGCCGCATGCTGCCGCAGACCTTCCGCGGCGTGAGCCTGACCAACACCAGCTTCGACCACCTGATGCTCGAAGGCGGCCAGGCCAGCTTCACCAAGCCGTACAACCAGAGCGGCCACCGGCGCATCGACACCTTCTACGGCAGCCTGCCGGACAACCGCGAAAGCCGTCACCTGAACTGGGCCGGCGCCGCCTGGACACCGATCGAGGGCCTGAGCAGCAACCTGTACGCCGCCGAGCTGAAGGACATCTGGAACCAGTACTACTTCGACCTCGACTACACCTGGCAGCTCAACGACCTGGTCAGCCTGAACCCGGGCCTGCACTACTACCACACCCAGGACACCGGCGATCGCCTGCTCGGGCATATCGACAACAACACCTACAGCCTGCACTTCGCGGTGAATGTCGGCTTCCACTCGATGACCGCGGTATACCAGCGGGTCAACGGCAACACGCCGTTCGACTACATCAACCAGGGCGACAGCATCTACCTGGACAACTCGCAGATCTACTCGGACTTCAACGGGCCCAACGAGCGCTCGTGGAAGCTCAAGTACGCCTATGACTTCGCCGGCGTCGGCGTGCCGGGGCTGACCACGGCGGTGTCGTACTCGCGCGGTGAGCTGGACCTGACCAAGGTCGATCCAGCCAGTACCGGCTATGGCCACTGGTACAGCGAGGACGGCAAGAACGCCCAACACTGGGAACGCGACTTCGACCTGGCCTACACCTTCCAGGAAAACCAGCTCAAGGACCTGACCGTGCGCCTGCGCTGGGCGGCGCATCGCGGCAGCCAGGGGTATTCGGCGGTGGACAACGATGTGGATGAGTACCGGGTGATCGTCGAGTATCCGGTGAACGTGTTCTGACCTGACGGTTTACACAATTTGGCGTGGGAGCGGATTCATCCGGGATTGGCCGCGATGCGGCCATAAAACCTGAGTCCCCGGTGTGTCAGAAAGCCTCGGGATTCCGGTTTTACGACGGCTTCGCCGCCGATCACGGATGAATCCGCTCCACACCGACGGTGGTGCCCGTTCGACCGCACATCCGCCCTTCTCAGACACATCTTGTCCTACAATCCACCCCCACCTAAAATATCCGCCGCCGCACGGGCCCCTTCGCGCGCGGCGTGACACTGGAATTCCACGACCCGCACCGCTCCCGGAACAGTCAAACCTGCCGCCGGCGGACGGTTTCATCCGTTTCCCGGCCCAGCCGACGCCCAGGCAAACCGCGACCATGAACGCGCCCACCCCGCCCCCGCGCTCCAGCCTGTACCGGAGACACCCGGAGCTGATCCTCAACCTGGGCAGTTGCCTGGCCGTGGCGGCGATCATTTCCATCGTCACCTTCCTGCTGATGCGCGAACGGATGAACGTGGAACAGACCGCGGTACGTTCGGCGAACAATATCGTCAAGCTCATCGAGACCGACATCATCCGCAATGTCGAACTCTACGATCTGTCCCTGCAGAGCCTGATCTGGGCGGTGCAACACCCGGAACTGCTGGGCATCCCCGCCCATATGCGCCAGCAGGTGCTGTTCAACCAGGCCTTCAGCAGCCCGGTGCGCGGCGACATTCTCTGGCTCGACCGCAACGGTGACGTGGTCGCCGACTCCGCCAGCACCACGCCGCGCACGGCCAACTTCGCCGACAGCAAGATCTTCCAGGAACACAAGCGCAACCCCGATCTGGGCATGGTCATCAGCCCGCCTTTCAAGGCGCGCCTGGGCGACCTGGACTGGTGCATCAGCTTCAGCCGGCGCATCGACGACGCCGACGGCAACTTCGCTGGGGTCGCCGGTGGCGCCCTGCGCCTGTCGCACTTCAACGACATGTTCAAACGCCTTGATGTCGGTCTCGACAGTGCCATCAACCTGATGAACACCGATGGCCAATTGCTCGCCCGCCATGCCACCGGCAGCAGCGTCAGACGCAACGAGCAGGTGGGGGACAGCTTTGCCAGTCGTCCCAACTTCCAGCGCCTGCTGACCGAGGGCGCTGGCAGTTTCACCAGCGAGTCCGGGGATGACGGTGAATTGCGCCTGTACACCTTCGCTCGCGTTGAAAAACTCCCGCTGGTGCTGGTGGTGACGCAATCGGTGAACGAGGTCTACGGCGCCTGGAAGCGCACCGCAATCCTGGTCAGTACAGCCACCGCCATACTGTGCGTCGGCATTCTGTGGCTGTCGCTGATGCTTGGCCGCGAACTGCAGCGCCGCCACAGCGCCGAGCGTAGCCTGGCGGAGCTTGCAGCCACCGACAGCCTCACCGGCCTGCCCAACCGGCGCCAGTTGGACCAGGTGCTGCGCCGCGAATGGGCGCGGGCCCAGCGCACCCAGCGGCCGATTGCCGTATTGATGATCGATGTGGATCACTTCCGCGGCTTCAACGAACGCCATGGCCATCAAGGGGGCGACGAAGCCTTGCGCCGGGTGGCCGACGCCATCGCCGACAGCCTGCTACGCCCCACCGATCTGGCGGCGCGTTATGGCGGCGAGGAGTTCGTCGCGGTGCTGCCGGACACCGACCTGGCCGGAGCGTTGACCCTGGCCGAGCGGGTCCGGCAAGGCGTCGAGGCGCTGCCGCCGTATGGCGGTGACGAGCGGTCGGTGAGTGTGAGCATCGGGATCGGGGTTTATGAGCCGGGGACTGCGCAGACCCTGGCGGACTTGATAGCGCGGGCCGACGAAGCGCTGTACCGGGCCAAACGCGATGGCCGCAACCGGGTCGAGGCACCGCAGCCCGCGTGAAGTAACACGCTAGCGCGCTCTTTATAGGAGATAGGAACTCACGCTCCTAGGGGAGAGAGGGCCGCAAGGCGGCCCTCATTGGATCAGGACTGAGCGCGAGCGCTGTTACGCAGCACCTTCACCTGGTCATGATTGCGCTGCACCCCATGGTACTGACGCTCCACCAGGGTGTAAGACGTCGAAGCCGGGGCGATCTTCGCCAGTTTCTCCAGCGCTTCCTTGTATGCCTTCAGGGCATGGTCCTCGCCGCGCTCGGCCTCGTTGAGCACCGCTTCGTCGTCCTTGCCGGTGACCATGGCCTTCAGGTCCACCCAGCGACGGTGCAGGTCGCCACTCAGGCTGGTGGAGGTTTCCGGATCGCCGCCCAGGCTGCGCACATGCTGCTGGAGCTCGGCAGCAGCAGCGGCGCAGTCGCCGGAGCGCTGCAGGAAATAGGATTTGAGGTCGGCACGCTTGACGTCTTCGGCGCAGGTGGCGAAGCCCTTTTCACCGTCCTTGCTGAATTCGATCAGGTCATTGAGTACGGAAATGACTTCTTTGTTGGTATCGGTCATGACACAGCTCCTTTTGCATGAGGGATGATGCATGACTTGTCGCAGGCTTCATGCCAGCTCGATCAAAATAAAAATATTCTTATTTATCAGTAAGTTATAAAAAATCCTGAAAACTGTATGCTCGCTTTCTGCATGAACTGTCCTTTGGCCTTCGTGCAGATTGCCTGTATCGTCCTTGCCAATCGTCAGTCTTTCCCACCGCGTACCCATGAATCCCGAAGCCCTCGAGCTGCTGGTCACCCGTGAAATGCCCTACGGCAAGTACAAGGGCCGCCTGATCGCCGACCTGCCCGGCCACTACCTCAACTGGTTCGCCCGCCAGGGCTTTCCCAAGGGCGAGCTGGGCGGGCTGCTGGCACTGATGCACGAGGTCGACCACAACGGCCTGTCGGACCTGCTCGAACCGCTGCGCAAGAAGCATCCCCGCCCCCGTCCCTGAAAAAGCGAGAACCCGCATGACTCAGTTGCCTTCGTCCCAGACCTCCCTCCTGGCCCGCGATGAGGGCTACTGGCAGCGCATCGCTGCGCAGTACGATGTCGAGCCCGGCCCGGTCAACCTGGAACACGGCTATTTCGGGCGCATGACCCGGGCCGTCACCCACGCCTACCACCAGCACATCGACACCATCAACCGCCTGAACTCGCTGCCGGTGCGCCAGCACTTCGAGCAGATCGGCAGCGTGGAAATCCGCGATGCCGTGGCCGGGCTGATCGGGGCGGCGCCGCAGTCCGTAGCCATCACCCACAGCGCCTCCGGCGCGCTGCAATCGATCCTGCGCAACTACAACCGTCTGCAGGCGGGCGACGAACTGCTGGTCAGCGACCTGGAATACGACAGCGTGCAGAACGCCATGGGCTGGCTGGCCCGTGACCGTGGCCTGGAGCTGATCACCCTGCGCCTGCCGCACCCGGCGACCTTCGAGAACATCGTGGACAGCTACCGCGACGCCTTCGTGCGCAACCCACGCATCCGCCTGATGGCACTGACCTGGGTGAACCACCGCACCGGGCTGGTGATGCCGGTGGAGGCCATCGCCCGCTGTGCGCGCGAACATGGCGTTGAGGTGGTGCTCGACGGCGCCCATGCACTGGGCCAGATCGAGGTCGACCTGGAACAGCTGGGTATCGAGCTGGCGGGCTTCAACCTGCAGAAATGGATCGGCGCGCCGTTGAGCCTGGGGGTCATCTACATTGCCCCGGGCAAGCTCGACGCGGTGGACGCGGACATGGGCGAGGTGCGTTATCCACAGGACGACATCCGCTCGCGGGCGCCCTATGGCACGCCAAACATCCCGGCGTGGATGACCTTGCCAACGGTGATCGAGGAGCACCGGGCCATGGGCGGGTCAGTGTTGAAGGGGGCGCGGCTGAATTATCTGCGCGATCTGTGGGTAAAGCCTGCGCGGGAGATCGCCGGCATCGAGGTGCTGACCCCGGATGATCCGCGGCTGTATTGCGGGATTACCTCGTTCCGCTTCACGCGGCATGCCGATCAGGTGGCGATGGCCAGGCGGTTGCTCGAGGAATTCAACCTGTTCACCGTGGCCCGGGATGGTTCGGCATGCGGGCCGTGCATTCGGGTGACGCCGGGGTTCGTGACGACGCCGGAAGAGGTCGGGTTGCTGGTGAAGGCTCTGGAGAAACTGGCCTGATTGTGTCGCTCTTCCGGGCCTCATCGCGGGCAACGCCCGCTCCCACAAGGACCGTGTACACCGCCGAAACCTGTGGGAGCGGGCGTTGCCCGCGATGAGGCCCCGGAGGTCTACCCCTTCACCGGCTGCACCACCAACTCCACCACCTCGCTCTTCTTGACCAGCGCATACACCACCCCGGTCAACAGGCTCCCGGCGACAATCGCCAGCAGATACAGCAAGGCATGGTTGATCGCATTCGGGATCAGCATGACGAACAGCCCGCCATGGGGCGCCATCAGCTTGCAGCCGAAGTACATCGACAGCGCCCCGGTCAGCGCGCCACCGGCAATGCTGGCCGGAATCACCCGCAGCGGGTCCTTGGCCGCGAACGGAATCGCGCCCTCGGAAATGAAGCACAACCCCAGCACCAACGCCGCCTTGCCCGCCTCACGCTCGCTCTGGGCGAACTTGCGCCGGGCCAGGAAGCTGGCGATGCCCAGGCCGATTGGCGGCACCATCCCGGCGGCCATGGTCGCGGCCATCGGCGCGTAGCTCTGCGAAGCCAGCAGGCCCACGGAAAACGCATAGGCCGCCTTGTTCACCGGCCCGCCAAGGTCGACGCACATCATCGCGCCAAGGACGATACCCAGCAGGATCGCGTTGGTGGTGCCCATGCTGTCGAGGAACTGGGTCAGCCCGGCCAGCAACCCCGCCACCGGCTTGCCCACCACGTAGATCATCACCAGTCCGGTGAACAGGCTGGCGAACAACGGAATCAGCAGGATCGGTTTCAGCGCCTCCAGGCTGGTCGGCAACTTCAGCCAGCGACTGATGGCCCTGGCGCTGTAGCCTGCGAGAAAGCCGGCGATGATGCCGCCGATGAAACCCGCGCCCAGGGTGCTGGCCAGCAAGCCGCCGATCATCCCCGGCGCCAACCCCGGCCGGTCAGCGATGGACCAGGCGATGTAACCCGCGAGCAACGGCACCATGAGCTTGAACGCCGCCTCGCCGCCGATCTGCATCAGCGCCGCAGGCAAGGTGCCCGGTTCCTTGAAGGCCTCGATACCGAAGACGAAGGACAAGGCGATCAGCAGACCGCCTGCCACCACCATCGGCAACATGAACGACACGCCGGTGAGCAGGTGCTTGTACACCCCGGTCTTCTCGCTGCGCGCCGCAGGCGCCTGGTCTGAGACGGACTGGCTTTCCTCGCGAGCCTCTGCAAGCGCCTTGGTCAGGGTCGCCTTGGCCTGCTTCAACGCCACGCCAGTGCCGCAGCGGTAGATGCGCTTGCCGGCGAAGCGCTCGGTGGGCACCTCGATATCGGCGGCCAACAACACCACGTCGGCCTCGGCGATGGCCGCGGTACTCAGCGGGTTGCGCGCGCCCACCGAACCCTGTGTTTCCACGCTGAGTTGCAGACCCATCTGCTGTGCTGCCACTTGCAAGGCTTCAGCAGCCATGAAGGTGTGGGCCACGCCGGTCGGGCAGGCGGTGACAGCGACGATCTTCTGCCCCACCGCCGCCACGCTGGGGGGGCGCGCCGCGTCCGGCTGGTACACCTCCGCGCACTTGGCCGCCTCCCGCAGGAAGTTATCCACATCCCCCAGCGCCTGGGCCGGGGTGCTCTGCAGCAGACGTTTGCCGGCAAAGCGCTGCAGGTCCAGCGGCACGCTACTGACCAGCAGTACCCAGTCCGCCTCGGCCAACGCCGCTGGCGACAACTGGCGCTCCGGGTGCGCCGGGTCATGCTGCTCGACGCAGGTGCTCCAGCCCAGGCGCTGCGCTGCGGCATCCAGCAGGCGCGCACTGATCACGCTGGACACCTGCCCGTTAGGGCAGGCGGTGATGATCGCGAGTTTCATTGGGCACCCTCTTGTTCTGCGTCGGGGTTGTGGATAAGTACGCCGGCTTCGAGCTGCGCCAGTTGCGCGCGGTCGTTGATACCGAAACCGATCTGGCTGACCGCCTGGGCGGCGATGGCTGTCGCGCGGCGCAGGGTCTGCGGCGCCGGCTCGGCGGCGAGCAGGCCGTGAAGCATGCCGGCCAACAACGAGTCGCCGGCGCCTACGGTGCTGGCGACGGTCACCTGCGGCGGCACACCTTGCAACAGGCCCGCGGCGCTGAACCAGTTGACGCCCTTCTCGCCCTGAGACACCACCACATGGGCAATGCCTTGGTCGAGCAGGCGTTGCGCCGCCTGACGCTGTTCGGCCAGGTCGAGCAGCGGCCGACCCACGGCTTCGCCCAGCTCCTCGGTGTTTGGCTTGATCAGCCACGGCGTGGCGCGCAAGCCGGCATCCAGGGCCGCGCCGCTGCTGTCGAAGGCGACCTTCAGGCCCAGTCCTTTCAGGCGTACAAGCAACTGTTCCAGCCATTCGGGCGTGATCCCGCGAGGCAGGCTGCCGGCCACCACCACCGCGTCATGTCCCGGCGCCAACTGGTCCAGGCGTTGCAGCAGCGCGTCGCGCGCCGCCTCGTCCACCTGCGGGCCCGGGCCATTGATATCGGTGACCTGGCCACCCGCCTCCACCAGCTTGATATTGCTGCGGGTCTCGCCGGGCACGCGGACAAAGCCGTCGACGAAGCCGCGCTGGCTGATCAACGCCTCGAACGGGCCGAGGTTATCCACACCCAGGAAACCGCTGACGCTAAGCTCGTGACCGAGATCGGCCAGCACCTGGGCCACGTTCAGGCCCTTGCCGGCAGCATGGCTGTGCTGCGCCGAAGCGCGGTTGACCGCGCCGGGACGCAGGGCGTCGAGGCTCACGGTGACGTCCAGCGCCGGGTTGAGGGTCAAGGTCAGGATCTTCGCCATCAGTGCATCTCCACCAGTGCCCGCACCTCGGCGGCACTGCCCAGGGCCAGCGCCTGTCGCGCCAGGCCACGGGCCTGTTCAATACTCAGCGCGCGCACCTGTGCCTTCACTTCGGCAATGCTGCGCGCCGCCACGCTCAACTCATCCACGTCCAGCCCGACCAGCAGCGGCACCGCCTGCGCATCCGCAGCCAGCTCGCCGCACACACCGACCCACTTGCCATGGGCATGGGCAGCACGCACGGTCATGTCGATCAGGCTTAGCACCGCCGGGTGCAGGCCGTCGGCCTGGGCCGAGAGGCTCGGGTGGCCACGGTCGATGGCCAGGGTGTACTGGGTCAGGTCGTTGGTGCCGACGCTGAAGAAGTCCACTTCCGCCGCCAATACCGGGGCCAGCAGGGCCGCCGAAGGGACTTCGATCATGATCCCCACCTGCAGATCGGCGACCGGGATTTCCTCCAGCAGCCGGTTGATCATGCGCCGCGCCTCGCGCCATTCCTCGACCTGGCCGACCATCGGGAACATGATCCGCAACGGCCTGTCCCCTGCCGCACGCAGCAAGGCGCGCAACTGGCTTTCCATGACCTTGGGCCGCTGCAGGGTCAGGCGGATGCCGCGCACGCCGAGGAAGGGGTTTTCTTCCTTGGCGATCGGCCAGTAAGGCAGGGGCTTGTCGCCGCCGACATCAAGAGTGCGCACCACCAGCGGCCGCCCGGCGAGCCCGTCGAGCACGCGGCGATACTCCGCTTCCTGGACGGCTTCGTCCGGCAATTGCGGGTGGGCCATGAAGATCAGTTCGGTGCGCAGCAGGCCGACGCCTTCGGCGCCCTGCGCCACCACCCTGTCGATCCCGGCGCTTTCGCCGATATTGGCGAACACTTCGACAGCGTGGCCATCGGTGGTGATGGCCGGTTCCAGGCGCCGGGCATCAGCGGCGCGCTGGCGTTCTACCCGCTGCTCGCGTTCGGCCAGGGCGTGGGCCAGGACCTCAATGGTCGGGTCGACGGTGATCCGGCCGCGCTGACCGTCGAGCAGCAGCGGCGTGCCAGAGGCGATCAGCAGCACGCCGTCGCCAGCACCGACTACGGCGGGAATGCCCAGCGCCCGCGCGACAATGGCACTGTGGGCGGTGGCGCCACCACGGGCGGTAAGAATGCCGGCCACTCGCGCCGGATCGAGGCGAGCCACGTCGGAGGGACCGACTTCAGCCATCACCAGTACGTAGGGTTGTGTCGGCTCAGGCGTCTCGCTGAGGCCACACAGTTGCATCAGCACGCGGCGACCGACATCCCTCAGGTCGGCGGCGCGCTCGGCGAGCAGGGTGTCTTGCAGCGATTCCTGCTGGCGCGCGGCGCTGTCGATCACCGCCAGCCAGGCCGCGGGAGCGCTTTCGCCCTGGCGCAGGCGCAACTCGACTTCCTCGGCCAGACCAGGGTCGGCGAGCATTTCCTGGTGGGTGATGAAGATCTCTCGGATCGCGCTGACGTCGCTACGCCGGATCAGTTCGTCGATATCGGCGCGGACCTGGTCCAGCGCCGTGCGCAGGCGCTGGCGCTCCACCGCGGGCGATTCACCGCGCAGCGGGTAGTCGAAGGTCTGCAGCAATTGCACATGGGCCGGGCCGCTGGCGATACCGGAAGCGGCCGCTACGCCCTGGATGATCGCGCCGGCCACCGGCTTCACCGGGATGATATCGGCCTCAGCCAGTTCCTCCGGCATCGGTGCCAATGGCGCGAGTGTCTCGACCTCCTCGCCGAGCCCGCCCTCCACCGCCCTGAGCAGCAGTGGCAGGGCTTCGGCGATCGCCGGCTCGACGCTGAATTCCAGCACCTGGCCGCGCCGCGCACCGAGGCTCAGCAGCTTGCTCAGGCTCTTCACCGAAACAGGCGTGCCGACGCTGTCGGCCAGACGCACACGCACCTCGCCGTCGAATTCCTTGGCCAGTTGCGCAAGGACCTTCGCCGGCCGCGCATGCAGGCCATGGGGGTTGCCCAGGGCGATGCGGGCGCTGGGCCAGTCGTCCGGCACCGCGCCGCCGAGCAGGGCGAGCACGCCATTCACCCCGGTGGCGCGCAGCAGTTCCTGGCCGCGACCTTCGATCAGCAGGGTGCACAGCCGATCCAGCAGAGCGTGCTGGGCATCGCCGTGGCTGGCCAGGCAGAACAGGCCGTTGAGCGGCTGACCGAGGTGGCGCAGCGGCTGCTGCGGGGTGACGAAGGCCAGGCCCGGCGCGCGGACCGACTGGTCGCAGGACAGCAGCCACAGGCCCTCGCCCAGCAGCAGCGGTTCGATCTGTTGCAGGCGTGCGCTGAAGCTGGCGTCCACGCATTCGGCACGGCGCAGCAGACGTGCGCCTTGCCAGAGCAGGTCGTCGTAATCGTCGGCGGAGACGCCCAGGCCGATGCTGCGCTCATCCAGCAGGATTTCCCGCGAGGCGCCTTGCAGCAGTTGCAACACCGCCTCGGCACTCTCGGCGCCACGCAGGGCGTCGGCCAGGTCCGCTTCGCCGAGGGCGCGGGTCAGTTGCTGGAGCAGGCGCAGGTGTTCGTCGGAGCGGGCGGCGATGGCAATCGCCAGGTAGACGATCTGTCCGTCACCCCAATCCACCCCGGCGGGGAACTGCATCAGGCGCACGCCGGTGGCGAACACCTGGTCGCGGGTCTGCGGCGTGCCATGGGGAATGGCGATGCCCTGGCCGAGGTAGGTCGAACCTTGGGCTTCCCGCGCCTGCAGGCCGGCCAGGTAACCCTCGGCCACCAGGCCATCCTCGACCAGCCGGGCTGCCAACAGGCCCAGGGCGGCGGTTTTATCCACAGCCACCTGACCCAGGGCAATTTGCGCCGTGGTGAATTCGAGCATCGTCCTCTCCTTTTGCAACGCCGGGGCGGCGCCGAGGTATTGTTGTGTGGTTACAAGCATAGGGCCAGTACTTGTCTGATCCTTTGGCACGCCCAAGCTGCGGCAGAAAAATAGCGTGCTGAAACGATTAATCTGAAAATGAAGAGCACGTTACTCGATAACCTGTGAACAAAGAAGTCCTTTCGTGTCGGACAATTGCGACAATGGTCGCCTGCGCCCCCGGCACAGGATCGGCGACAATGACCGGTCAGGCTTCGCGCCCGCCCTGGCATATAACAAGGAAAATCTGGTGAAACTCAGCGATATAGCCCGTCTGGCCGGTGTCTCCGTGACCACCGCCAGCTACGTCATCAACGGCAAGGCCGAGCAGCAACGCATCAGCAATGCGACTGTGGAGCGTGTCCGCGCTGTGGTCGAAGCCCATGGCTTCACCCCCAACCCGCAGGCAGCCGGCCTGCGCAGCCGGCACACCCGGACGCTCGGCTTCATTCTTCCCGACCTGGAAAACCCCAGCTACGCGCGCATCGCCAAGCAGCTCGAACAGGGTGCACGGGCTCGTGGCTACCAGTTGCTGATCGCCAGCAGCGACGACCAGCCGGACAGCGAGCGCCAGTTGCAGCAGCTGTTCCGCGCACGGCGCTGCGATGCGCTGTTCGTCGCCAGTTGTCTGCCTCCGAACGATGACAGCTACCGCGAGTTGCAAGCCAAGGGCCTGCCGATCATCGCCATCGACCGCACCATGGACTCGAAGGTGTTCTGCTCGGTGGTCAGCGATGACCAGCCGGCCAGCCTGGAGCTGACCCGCAGCCTGCTGGAACTGCAGCCGGCGAACATCGCCCTGATCGGCGCCCGTCCGGAACTGAGCGTCAGCCAGGCCCGTGCCAGCGGATTCGACCAAGCCCTGCATGCGTTCAACGGCAAGGTCAGCCAGTACCAGGGCGACGCCTTCAGCCGTGAATGCGGGCGCCAGTTGATGAGCGAGCTGCTGGCCGAGCAGGGACGCCTGCCGGATGCCCTGGTGACCACCTCCTATGTGCTGCTGCAAGGTGTGTTCGACGTACTCTCGACCCGTCCGGCGGACTCGCGCGCGCTGCACCTGGGCACCTTCGGTGATACCCAACTGCTCGACTTCCTGCCGCTGCCGGTCAACGCCATGGCCCAGCAACACGGCCTGATCGCCGAGACCGCGCTGGAACTCGCCCTCGCCGCCGTGGAACAAAAGCAGTACCAGCCGGGCATCCATGCCGTGGCGCGAACCTTCAAGCAGCGGATCTTCAAGGGCTGACATGCGCCTGATCGACACCCACACCCACCTCGACTTCCCCGACTTCGACGCCGACCGCCGCGAACTGCTGGCGGCGGCGCGGGCCGGTGGAGTGGAGAAGATGGTGGTGTTGGGGGTGTACGAGGCCAACTGGCAGCGGGTCTGGGATCTGGTCAAAGCCGAACCGGGGTTGTACGCGGCGTTCGGGCTGCATCCGGTGTATCTCGACGATCATCAGCCAAGGCATATTGATGCGCTGGGTGACTGGTTGTCGCGCTGCCACGGCGATCCGCAGTTGTGCGCGGTGGGTGAGTTCGGCCTGGATTACTATCTGGAAGCGCTCGATCGCGAACGGCAGCAGGCGCTGTTCGAGGCACAGTTGCGGTTGGCGAAGGACTTCGCCTTGCCGGCGCTGCTGCACGTGCGGCGCAGTCATGCGGCGGTGATCGCCACCCTGAAGCGCTTCAAGCTGGAGCGTGGCGGGATCATCCATGCCTTTGCCGGCAGCTACGAGGAAGCGCGGGAGTACATCAAGCTGGGCTTCCGCCTGGGGCTGGGCGGTGCCGCCACCTGGCCGCAGGCGCTGCGCCTGCACAAGGTGCTGCCGCGCTTGCCGCTGGACAGCGTGGTGCTGGAGACCGATGCGCCGGACATGGCACCGGCGATGTATCCGGGGGTGAGGAACAGCCCGGTGCATTTGCCGGAGATTGCCGGGGCGTTGGCGGGGATCATGGGGATCAGCGTTGAAACACTGACCGAAGCCAGTACCCGCAATGCCTGTGGATTGTTTGGTTGGAAGTAGCGAGACGAAACAAACCTTGTGGGAGCGAGCTGGCTCGCGAATGGGCGCGAAGCGGCCATAAAACCTGCGTCCTCGGTGTGCCAGTCAAACCCGGAACGCCCCGATCAACTGCTTCAGTTCCATCACCTGCGAACTCAGTTGCCGGCTGGCATCCTCGGTCTGGTGCGCTCCTTGGGTGGTGTGCTCCGCCGCGCGATTGATCTGCACGATGTTCTGATCGATGTCATGGGCCACCGCCGTCTGCTGTTCCACCGCCGCAGCGATCTGCTGGTTCTGGTCGACGATCATGCCGATGGCCCCGAGAATGTTTTCCAGCGCCTGCTGCACCTGCTGCGACTGGTTCACCGTGCCCGCCGCCATCTGGTGACTGCTGTCCATCGCCCGCACCGCCGCGCCAACCCCGTTCTGCAGGCGCGAGATCATCTCGTCGATTTCCCCGGTGGACTGCTGGGTGCGCTTGGCCAGGGTGCGCACTTCGTCCGCCACCACCGCGAAGCCGCGGCCCTGCTCGCCGGCCCGGGCCGCCTCGATGGCGGCGTTGAGTGCCAGCAGGTTGGTCTGCTCGGCGATGCTCTTGATCACTTCCAGCACCCGGCTGATGGCCTGGCTGTCACTGACCAGTTGGTTGATGACCGCCACCGACTGATCGATCTCCTTGGCCAGCCCGGCGATGCTGCCCTGTTGCGATTCCACCAGGCCACGCCCGGTAACCGTCTCCTGATTGACGCTATGAGCGCTGCTCACCGCCGCCGCCGCGCTGCGCGCCACTTCCTGGGCGGTGGCGGACATCTGATTCATCGCCGTAGCGACCTGCTCGATCTGCCCGCGCTGACCGCTCACGGCCTGGTTGCTGCGCGACGAGACCTGGTGCACCTGGTCGGCCTGGCGCTCCACTTCGCTGACGGTCTGGCCGACCTTCTCGATCAGGTCATGGATGCGCTGCACCGTACCATTGAACATCTGCCCCAGCTCGCCCAGTTCGTCGCGGCTCTGCACCTGGTAGCTGACGGTCATGTCCCCCCCCGCCACCTTGTCCATCACCTCGCCGAGGCTGTTGAGAGTGTTGCGGGTCGAAGCGTAGAAGCCGCTGTACAGGTAGACCACGAGGAAGAACACGCTGGCCAGCGCCACCACCAGCAGGATCATATGGCTGCGATATTCGCCGAGGCGCCCTTGCAGTTGCTGGTCGAGGAAGGCCACGGTGTCTTCGTTGAGGGTGTAGGTACGCGCCATCAGATCGCTGGTCTGCTTGTAGAAAGTCGCCCACGGCGCATCAAGGGTTTCCGCCACCACCACCTGGCTTTCGAACAGCTCGGCTGCCTGTTTCAGCGACGCCTGGCTGGCGGCAGCCTGGCTGCCCAAGCGGACTTCGGCCTGGCGATCACCGGCCAGGGCTTCCTGGATTTTCAAGGCATAGTCGGCGGAGAGCTTGTCCAGCTTCAGCAGCAGGTCTTCGAAACGGGTGCTGGCGGTGGAATTGATAAAGCCCTGGCCGAGGGAATAGGCGCCCATGGCGCGGCCTTCGCCGAGCGTCTGGGTGACTTGCGGGGTGACGGTGGTGACCAGGTCGGTCAGTTGGCGCATGGCACCGTCGACATCCTGGTTCAGGCCGGACTGACTGGCCACCAGCCGTGGCAGGTTCTGCGCCGGGGTTTGCAGCTTGTCGAACAGCGCCACCTGGGCCAGCAGCGACGATTCGCCCAGCGCCGCGCGCAGAGCGTTGAGCAGTTCATCGCGCTTGTCGGTGAAGGCCTTGGCCAGTGCCTCGTCGTCGTGCACCGGTTGCAGTGCGGAAAGTTTCGCCTGCACCTGCTGGCCGAGGCTGGCGATACGTGCCTCGACATCCTCGGCCTTGCCCGACTGACCGAGCACGGCGTTGATCTGCACCAGATTGCCGAGGGTTTCCAGATCGCCACGCACGCCCAAGGCACCGCGCAGCAGATCAAGGCTCTGCAGCTCGATGCGGGTGGCGTTGAACTTGGCGTAGGAATCACGGACCAGATAGAAGTTGGTCACCAGCATGGGCAGGAAGAACAGGACGCTGATCAGGCTGAACTTCATGCCGAAACTCAGGCGGTTCATCAGCGCAATGGCCGGACGCAACAGGCTCTTCACTGGTCGTCTCCTTCGATTTCTTATTGTTGTCCGGCGCAATGGCAGTTAGCCATTGGCGACGCTCCTGCACTTGTATAGCGCATATCGAAGGAGGGCTTTGTAACTTAAGGTAAATGACTTGGTGGTCATTTGTTGGGCCCTGTGAACCTGCTCCCACAGGGCCCTGCCAGGTCAATGATTCAACCCAACACGGTCCAAAGGGCAAAGAACGCATACCACAGCACCGCCGAGCGCAGCAGCAGTTCCCAGAGCTTGTCCAGCCCCGCCAAGCCTTCTTCACCCGCCGGCGCTGTCGCCGGCAACTCCGCCGCCGCATGCCCGGCAATATTGATCAGCCGCGGCGCCGCGATATGCCAGTTGAGCAGCTCATGCAGCATCACCCGGCTGACCGCGACAAAATTGCCGACCAACGCGAAACTCGCCGCCAGCACCCGCACCGGCGCCCAGTCGAAGGCATGCCGCAGTTGCCGGGCGCGTTCCTGCACCGCCGGGTTGCGCGCGTTGTCAGCAGCCAGCGCCAGCAGGCGATAGGCCAGCGCGGCCGCGGGCCCCAACAGCACATACCAGAAGATCACCACGAAGAAACTCTGGCACGCATCCCACAGCAGGTGACCCTGAACCTTGTGCAACAGGCTCTGCTCGTCATCGGCGATCACCTTCAGGTCGCGCTCGGCCACATGCACCGCGGCCTGCTCGTCGCCACGCCGCCAGGCATCGCGGAACGGCCCAAGGGTGGCTTTCACGTCGCCGCGACCGAGACTGTAGATCAGCACCAGCAAATGCACCGGCAAGGCCAGCAACCCGTAGGCCACCGGGTCCAGCACATGCAGGAGCAGGGCCAGTAGCGCCACCGGGGCCAGCACCACGACCGCCAGGACCCACCACGGCCCGGTCTTGCCCGTGCGCTCAAGGCGCGCCAGTTCAGCAAGGAAAAAACCATCACGCTGCAGGCGTACGCGCAGGGCAGAGAATTTCTCCACCCAGAGCACCAGCAGCAACACCAGAAAAGTCATCGATCAATTCTCCTTGTCCCGCAGGGTGGCGCGGTAACGGGCCCAGTCGAACGCGGGCCCTGGATCGGTCTTGCGCCCTGGGGCGATATCGCTGTGGCCGCAGATGCGCTCGCCCTCGAGGGCCGGCCACGCCGCGCGCAACTGCCGGGTCAGGCACTCCAGTGCCTGGTACTGGGCATCGCTGTAGGGCAGGTCGTCGGTGCCTTCCAGCTCGATCCCGAGGGAAAAATCGTTGCACGCCTCGCGCTCGCCAAAACGCGACACGCCGGCATGCCAGGCACGATCGAGGCAGGAGACGAACTGGGTGACCTTGCCGTCGCGCTCGATCAGGAAATGAGCGGACACCCGCAGGTCCTTGATGGTCTCGAAGAAGGGGTGTTCGGCCGGGTCGAGGCGGTTCTGGAAGAACGCCTGGACCTTGCCGGTGGCGAACTGCGCGGGCGGCAGGCTGATGTTATGGATCACCAGCAGGGCGATCGCTTCGCCTTCCGGGCGCGCGTTGAAATTGGGGGACGGGCAATGGGTGACGCCAGAAAACCAGCCAGTGGTGCGATCCAGCTGCATAGAAAGTCCTGAAACACGGGGGACACCGCACCAGTATGCCCCGAGCCGACCGGCGCTGTATCGTTAAAAAGTGTGAGATCAGCCGCGTTCACGGCGCAGTTGGCTGACCACGGAGTCAAGCGCACGGTCGAACAGCAGGCTGTCATCGAGCAGACTCACATCACCGCGCTGCAGCGCCACTGCCAGGCCCATGGCAGTCCATTCGCGCACTTTCATGCCGTTACGGTTGACGAAGACATAGCGATCGCTGTCGTCGAACAGGGCGATCAGCTTGCAGCGCAGCGGTTCATCGTCCTCGTGCAGCTCGATCCAGTTGCCGGCCTGGAGGCCTCGCACGCTGAGCAGTTCCGGGGCATCCTCGGCCAGGTGCCGGTCGCTGTCATTGGCGGGACAGTCTTCCGGGCCGCGCAGGATGATTTCATCACGCACCAACACCCGCTCGATGCCCGCCTGCACCTCACCCCGCGCCCCCGCTGGCTCGAAGGCACCAAGGTGCAACGCCTCCAGGGCGGAGAAGAACTCACTGGTAGCGAAGGGATCGAATACCGCACCGCCCAACCCGTCACGCAAGGCCTTGAGCAACGCCGGCACCTGCTCCAGCAGGCGCTGACGCTCCTCCGGCCGCTCCAGCGGACCGACGCTCCACAGCAGCTCATCCATCGTCAGCAGGGCGTCACGCCATGCCGTTGAGGTTTCACCGTGCTTGAGCCAGGCCAGCAACAGCACCTGGCTCCAGGCATCTTCCAGCACCCGCACGACGATACGCGGCAGTTGCTTGCCCTGCAGGCGCCGGTTGAGTTCGTGCTGGACCCGGCCCCGAGCGTGCTCGGTGCGGGCGCGGCCTTCCTCGGCGTCGCGGGTGCGCTGCTCGAGCAACTCGGCGCGGCGGCGCTCGTCGTTGTTGAAGGCAAGGAAGTCGTTGAGCAGTTCGCTGAAGATCGCCGGGTCGTCGCTGAAGTCGTCGAGCAGGCGTTGCACCAGGGTGTCGACATGCTGATAGAGGCTGTCGCGCTGCTGGTCATCGCGCTTGTCCCAGCCCATCGCAGCCGCAGCCACCTCGTTGAGCAGGCGTCGCGCCGGATGGGTGGCGCGGCTGAAGAAGCGCTTGTCCAGCAACGCCACCTTGAGCATGGGGATCTGCAGGCGACCAATCAGTACCCGCAGGGAATGGGGCAGGTTGCGGTCGTCGAGGATGAAATCGAAGAGCATGGTGATCAGGTTGATCACGTCCTCGTCGCTGGCATCGATGCGCCGGCCGCTGCCACTTTGCACACTGAGACGGGTCAGCAGTTGTTCGAGGTGGTGGCGCAGGTCGAAGTCTTCGTGCTCAAGCCCCGCAGGCACGTACTGTTGCAGGTGGGTCAGCAGGCGCAGCAGGTCGCGGCTGCTGATCGGCCGCAGCGGGGCGCTGCCAAGGCGCGGGTTGAGGCGCCCGCGCACCGGGCGCAGCAGCGATTGCAGGGAAGAGAACACCGCCTGTGTATTGGCATCCACTTCCGGGCTGGCGCTGCTGTCGTCGGTCTCGTTGGCGGGCACCCGGGTTTCCAGGACCGCACGGTCCTGGGACCGGCGCAGCGGCAAGGCCTTGAGCTCGGGGAGAATACCCGTGGCGGCCAACAACTGGTTGGCTTCGCCATACAGCTGGTCGGCCTCGCGCAGGACGTAGCGCTCGAACAGCTTGAGCAGGATCAGCTTGACCTTGATGCCCACACCCAGGCTGCGCCCGGCACGCAGGAAGTATTCGCAAAGCAGGGTCGGCCCCAGAGGGTTGTTCTGGTCGCTCAGATGCTGTTGCAGCAGGCTGTTCAAGCGCTGTGTCAGTTGGCCGAGGGCGAAACCGTCGCGAGCCAGGACCCGGGCGACCATGCCATCCACCGCCACGGTGCGCTCCAGCTCGTCGCTGGCCACCAGACTCAGGGTGTCATGGGCCGGGGTGCGGGCCGGCAGGGCGGCCAGCGGATCGCCGTGTCCAACTTCCATGAAGGCCGCGTAGAAACTGTCGAGAAAGCCACGCTCGATGCTCTTGCGCTTGTGCCGCAGGTCGCGCATGGCTTCGAACAGCAGGTTCTGTTCCTTGCTGGTGGCGGCCTTGTCGGCCATTTCGAAAAGGGTGTCGTCGGCGTTGTCGAACAGCACCTGGAGCGCCTGGCGCAACTGCAACGCGGCTTTGTCACGCACATGCAGCAAGGCGACCGGCAGACGAGCGAGGGGCGTCAACGACGCCTGGCTGGCGACGCTGCGAAAGGGCAGCACCTTCCCGTCGTTATGCATCCCGGTCTCCTTGCAGGGGGGTCATCTCAAACTCGTCAAAACCATGACGTCAAATAGTGGTCGCGCATTATCTTGAAATTATTTCCTGTTCGCCAGAGGGGCAATGCGCGGAACGCCAGCGCTGGGTAGACCCCGTTCCGAGCAAAACGCTCAACTTTCCCGACCAAAGGCGCGCAATAGACGCAGCGCCCGCCGGCTACTGCGCGCACGCCCCTGCCTGCCCTATAATCCCGGCCACTTAGCTTGTGGAGCTTGTCATGCCGAACCTACGCCTCGCCGATCTGACCGCCGAAATCGAAGCCAACGTGCGCCGTGCGTTGCTGGAAGATGTCGGCAGCGGCGACATCACCGCGCAACTGATCCCCGCCGAACGCCTGGCCAAGGCCACCATCATTACCCGCGAGGACTGCGTCATCGCCGGGACGGCGTGGGTCGACGCGGTCTTCCGCCAGCTCGATCCGCGGGTGGCGGTGCACTGGCAGGTCCAGGACGGCGACCGCGCCGTCGCCAACCAGGCGCTGTTCCACCTGGAAGGCCCGGCCCGTTCGCTGCTGACCGGCGAGCGCAGTGCGCTGAACTTCCTGCAACTGCTGTCCGGCGTGGCCACCCGCGCGCAATTCCTTGCCGATCAGGTCGCCGATACCCAGGTGCGCCTGCTCGACACCCGCAAGACCTTGCCCGGCCTGCGCCTGGCACAGAAATACGCGGTCACCTGCGGTAGCTGCCATAACCACCGCATCGGCCTGTTCGATGCTTTCCTGATCAAGGAAAACCATATAGCGGCCTGCGGCGGCATCGCCGAAGCCATCGCTGCCGCGCGGCGCATCGCCCCGGGCAAGCCGGTGGAGGTCGAGGTGGAAAGCCTGGACGAGCTGCAGCAGGCGCTCAATGGTGGGGCAGACATCATCATGCTCGACGAGTTGAGCCTGGATGAGATGCGTGAAGCGGTACGCCTGACCGCCGGCCGCGCCAAGCTGGAAGCCAGTGGCGGGATCAATGAAAGTACGCTGCGGGTGATCGCCGGGACCGGGGTGGACTACATCTCGATCGGGGCGATGACCAAGGATGTGAAGGCAGTGGACCTGTCGATGCGCCTGAGCCTCTGATAAATCTCAAAATCGACGCGAACCCTGTGGGAGCGGGTTCACCCGCGATTGCGATAGTGAATTCACCACCGTAATCGCGGGTGAGCCCGCTCCCACAAGGGCCGCGTTGCGCTTTGGAATGTCGTAATCCGACAGCCCCAAGCCGCAATCGCATCAATTCCCCCGCCTCCCCTCGCGTTAAGGTAGCCCCGCCGGCCCGCCTGAGCCGGCCCATGAGCACACGCGTAGAGGCACGTAACCTTGAAGCGGCCCTGATTTCCCCGTCGCTGCTTCGTCTCTGCCTTCAATGGACCGAACAACAAGAGCAGAGACATATGTCGAGCCTGAACGAACCCGGCAGCGGCCAGCTGTCCAACGGTTTCAAACCCCGTCACGTCACCATGCTGTCCATCGCCGGGATCATCGGCGCCGGACTCTTCGTCGGGAGCGGCCACGCCATCGCCGCCGCCGGCCCCGCCGTGATCCTCGCCTACCTCGTCGCCGGTACCCTGGTGGTGCTGGTGATGCGCATGCTCGGAGAAATGGCCGTAGCCAACCCCGACACCGGCTCCTTCTCCACCTATGCGGAGAAAGCCATCGGCCCCTGGGCCGGCTTCACCATCGGCTGGCTGTACTGGTGGTTCTGGGTGCTGGTGGTGCCCATCGAGGCGCTGGCGGCCGGGCATATCCTCAACCAGTGGTTTCCCTTGATCGACAGCTGGATCTTTGCCCTGGCCTCGGTCGTCCTGTTGAGCATCACCAACCTGTTTGGCGTGTCGAAGTATGGCGAGTTCGAGTTCTGGTTCGCCTTGCTCAAGGTAACCGCCATCATCCTGTTCATCGGCTTCGGCGCTGCCGCCCTCACCGGCTGGGTGCCGAACCACGAAGGCAGCGGCCTGTTCAACCTGATGGAGCAACACGGCGGCTTCGCCCCCAACGGCATGACCGCCGTGGTCGGCGCCTTTATCACCATCATGTTCAGCTTCATCGGCACCGAGTCGGTGACCATCGCCGCTGCCGAATCCGGCGAGCCCTCGCGCAACATTGCCAAGGCCACCCGCTCGGTGATCTGGCGCATCGGCGTGTTCTACCTGCTGTCGATCATGGTGGTGATTTCCGTGGTGCCGTGGAGCGACCCGCAACTGGCAACGGTCGGCTCCTACCAGCGCGCCCTGGAACTGCTGCAGGTGCCCCACGCCAAGCTGATCGTCGACCTGGTGGTGCTGGTGGCGGTGACCAGTTGCATGAACTCGTCGATCTACATCGCCTCGCGCATGCTCTACTCCCTGTCCCGTCGCGGCGATGCACCGACGGCGACCGCGCGCACCTCGGGTAACGGCGTGCCGCGCAATGCCGTGCTGGTCACGGCTTTCGTCGGTGCCTTCATTTCCGCCCTCAACCACTTCGCCCCGGCGAGCCTGTTCGACTTCCTGCTCTCCAGTTCCGGCGCCATCGCTCTTTTGGTGTACCTGGCCATCGCCATTTCCCAACTGCGCATGCGCCGCCGCCATGGCGAAGCCCTGGCCCTGAAGATGTGGCTGTTCCCGTGGCTGACCTACGGCGTGATCCTGTTCATTTCCGCAGCGTTGGCGGTACTGCTGTTCACCCCGGACCATCGCGCCGAGGCAACCAGCACGCTGATGCTGGCGATGGGCGTGTCGCTGGTAGGGATCGTGATCTGTCGCAAGCGCGGCAAGGAAGGACTGGCGGGGCTGAAACGCGCGTACTGAAGACCCGCGAGAAAAGAAAAACCGCGAAGAGCCAACAAGGCCCTTCGCGGTTTTTTCGGTCAGAACGAAGCGTTCGCCAGACCGTCGAGGTAACGCTCGGTGTCCAGTGCGGCCATGCAGCCGGCACCGGCCGAGGTGATCGCCTGGCGGTAGACGTGGTCGGCCACGTCGCCAGCGGCGAACACGCCTTCGATGTTGGTGGCGGTGGCGTTGCCTTCACGGCCGCCCGCTACAACCATGTAGCCGTCCTTCAACTCCAGTTGGCCTTCGAACAGCGAGGTGTTCGGGGTGTGCCCGATGGCGATGAACACGCCGTCGACCTTGATCTCGTCGAAGCTGCCGTCATTGTTCTTCAGGCGCGCACCGGTGACACCCATGTTGTCGCCCAGGACTTCATCCAGGGTGGCGTTGAGCTTGAGCTCGATCTTGCCTTCGGCAACCCGGGCATGCAGCTTGTCGATCAGGATCTTCTCGGCGCGGAAGGTATCGCGGCGGTGGATCAGGGTCACCTTGCTGGCGATGTTGGCCAGGTACAGCGCTTCTTCAACAGCAGTGTTGCCACCACCGACCACGGCGACCGGCTTGTTGCGATAGAAGAAACCGTCGCAGGTGGCGCAGGCGGACACGCCCTTGCCCATGAACGCTTCTTCCGAAGGCAGGCCCAGGTAACGGGCGCTGGCGCCGGTGGCGATGATCAATGCGTCGCAGGTGTAAGTGCCGCTGTCGCCCTTGAGGGTGAACGGCTTCTGCTGCAGCGCGACTTCATTGATGTGGTCGAAGACGATTTCGGTCTCGAAACGCTCGGCGTGTTCCTGCATGCGCTGCATCAGCGCCGGGCCGGTCAGGCCATGGGGATCGCCCGGCCAGTTGTCGACTTCGGTGGTGGTGGTCAGCTGGCCGCCAGCCTGCATGCCGGTGATCAGCAGCGGCTTGAGGTTGGCACGGGCAGCATAGACCGCTGCGCTGTAACCGGCAGGGCCGGAACCGAGGATGATGACGCGAGAATGACGTACTTCGGACATGACACGCTCCTGTCGGGCTGGCGCTTGCTGTCCAGCCCGGTGACACCGGGATCGCCGGTGAAATTAAAAAAGAACCCGCAAGGCCTTGGGGAAGGCCTGTGGCTGCGGGTTCTGAAAACCGTTGCAGCGAGGCCTTACAGGCGCTTGGCATTTTCCGCCAGGTAATCAGCGACGCCCTGAGCGTTCGCCTTCATGCTTTGCTGGCCTGGTCGCCAGCCGGCGCGGCAGACTTCGCCATGTTGCTCGTTAAATTGCAAGGCCGCATCGAACTCCAGGGCGGGCTCGCTGACCAGAATGCTCATGGGAACTCCTTGAGAACCGTGGATTCGAAGCCGTTGAAACAGGATGGGCGCACTTTAACCAGCGGCCAAAGATTAAGGAAATATCCTTAAACAATCTACCTTATAGACTGGCTCTATACAGGCCTACCTGGTGCCGGGGTTTTCCTATGAGCGTCCTGTTTCAAGATTTGTTACACCCCGTTTCGCCGCCCCCGCGCGGCTTTAATCGTGCCGGCAAACTCGGTAAGGTCGGCGCGTTTTCCCTCCCTCGGAGCCCTCTATGCAAGCCCCTGTTCTATCCGGCCCGCAATACCTGCGCGAAGGCCTGAAGCTGGTCCTCAGTCCCGGGCTGCGCCTGTTCGTGCTGTTACCCCTGGCAATCAACCTGCTGCTGTTCGTCGGCCTGGTGTACCTGGCCGGACATCAGTTCGCTCTATGGGTCGACGCGCTGATGCCGACCCTGCCCAGCTGGCTGAGCTTCCTCACCTGGATCCTCTGGCCGCTGTTCGTGGCGCTGGTGGCGCTGATGGTGTTCTTCACCTTCACCATGCTGGCAAACATCATCGCCGCGCCGTTCAACGGCTTCCTTTCGGAGAAGGTGGAAGTGGTGGTGCGCGGCAAGGACGACTTCCCGCCCTTCAGCTGGGGCGAACTGGTGGCGATGGTGCCGCGCACCTTCGGCCGCGAGATGCGCAAGCTCGGCTACTTCGCGCCGCGGGCGCTGGGGTTGTTCATCCTGTCGTTCGTCCCGGTGGTCAACGTCGTCGCCGCGCCGCTGTGGCTGCTGTTCGGTATCTGGATGATGGCGATCCAGTACATCGACTACCCGGCGGACAACAACAAGATGAGCTGGCAGGACATGCTCGCCTGGCTGCGCCAGAAGCGCTGGCAATCGCTGGGCTTTGGCGGCATCACCTACCTGGCGTTGCTGATTCCCTTCGTCAATATCCTGATGATGCCGGCGGCGGTGGCCGGGGCCACGTTGTTCTGGGTGCGAGAGCGCGACGGGCGCTGATCACCAGCGCAGCAGGCGCGGCCCCAGGGCCGCGCCGACCAGGGTCGGCACCAACATCCCCAGCAGGTACCAGATGCCCCAGAACGGCACGCCCATCTCCGGGCAGTGCAGGCAATAGGCGAGGGTCGCTGTCGCCCCTGCCAGCAAGCCGCCCGCTGCACCCGCCTGGCGCAGGCGGGTCGGTGCCAGGCCGCGCAGGGCCCAGAACACCGCAACGAACACCGGCAACGAGAGCAGCGCGATGTTGAACGCGCAGGTACGCCAGGTACGACCGAAGATCAGGTCCGCGCGAGCGTCCGGCGCGGCACCGGCCAGGCTCAGCAGCGCGCCCAGCCAGACCAGCAAAAGCGGCAGGCCCAGCAAGGCCCACGCCGCCCCGCCCTTCACCCCCGGCCGCGACAGGCGTCGATTCAACCAGATCGCCAGCAGCGCCAGACTCCCCGGCAAGGCCACCTTGGCCCAGAACAATGGCGTGCGCGACACTTCGGCGATATCGGGACGCACGCCGTAAAGCACCATGGTCAGTAGCAAGGCCGCGAGACCGCCGCCAAGCAAGGCGATGCCCATGCGCCGCAGCAGCACATGACGGTCCACCGGTCCTTCGCCGCTGGCCAGCAGGTCGATCAGTTCATCGGTCTTCATCGTTACCCTTACCTCGAATCAAGCCCGCCAGCGCCTTCAGCCCGCGGTGGATGCCAACCTTGACCGCCGAGCTGGACAGCCCGGTGAGCTGCGCCGTTTCCTCCACCGACAGGCCCTCGACCTTGACGTGGACGATGGGCAGGCGCTGCTTGTCGGGCAACTGCTGAAGCAGCTTGCCCAGATCACGACTGGCCGACATCGCTTCCTCGTCGCCCTCATCGAACAGTTCGCTGTCGTCGTCCAGCGGCTCGTGCAACGCGCCGCGGCGGGCATGCCCGCGGAAATGATCGGCCAGCTTGTAGCGGGCGATGGCCTGTACCCAGACGGTCAGAGGCTGTTCCGCATGGTAGGTGTGGCGGGCATTGTGCACCGCCAGCAGCACCTCCTGCAGCAGGTCCTCGATGGCGTCCGGGCGCTGCGCCAGACGACGGCGCAGAAAGCCGCGCAAGTGGTTCGTCAGCGCACCGAGGAATTCGCGGTAAGCCGCCGCGTCGCCGTCCATGCCGCGTAGCAGCAAGGCTTGCAGTTGCGCCTCGCGCTCGCTCAGTACGTCCTGTGAAGTAGTTCGCTGCATCGGCCGCCCGGGTTACACCCATGATGAAATTTCCTTCGCGGCATTACCTTAGGAGGCTGGCGAAAAAACCTCAAAAAATTTTCTCCGGGCTGTAACCGTTCGCCGCACGCCGGCGAACTACTCCACGAGCCACCGGTAAACCGCCATGGCCACCCCCTCTCGTGGAGACTGCATCATGAAAAACCTGACCCTCGCTACCGCCGCACTGGCTCTTGCCGCACTGGCTGGCCATGTCATGGCTGACGACATGAAAACCCCGGCAGACCAGGGCGCCGCCATGGAGAAATGCTACGGCGTGGCCATGGCCGGCAAGAACGACTGCAAGGCTGGCGCCGGTACCACCTGCGCCGGCACGGCGAAGAAGGACTATCAGGGCAATGCCTGGAAGAACGTACCCGCCGGTACCTGCACCTCGATCAAGACGCCCACCGGCATGGGCTCGCTGACCCCGCTGAAGTCCTGATCCGGAGCACCGGCCATGAACAGGTACGACCGATTGGGCGCCGGTCTCGGGTTGAAGGCGGAACACTACGCCGAGGCCTGGGATTGCAACGCCGAGGGCCTGTGGTTCGAGGTCCATCCGGAGAACTACATGGTCGGCGGCCCGCGGCGGGCCTGGCTGCAGCGGATCGGCGAACGCCATCCGCTGTCGCTGCACGGCGTTTCGCTGTCGCTGGCGGCGGATTCCAGGCCAGACCTCGAACACCTGCGCCGCCTGCGCGAGCTGGTGGACCTGGTCAACCCGGCGCTGGTGTCCGAGCACCTGGCCTGGTCGGCCTGGCGCGGCAGCTATCACCCGGACCTGCTGCCCTTTCCACGAACCGACGAGGCGCTGTCGCGCATCGTCGACAACATCCAGCGCACCCAGGAGGCTCTGGGTAGACGTATCGCCGTGGAAAACCCGAGCCACTACCTGCGTCTGGACGGGCATACCTGGGACGAGATCGATTTTCTCGTCGAACTCACCCGGCGTACCGGCTGCGCGCTGCTGCTGGACGTCAACAACGTACATGTCAGCGCCCACAACCTCGGCTATGACGCCAGCGAATGGCTGCGGCGGATGCCTGCCGCGACCATTGCCGAGATCCACCTGGCGGGCTTCAGTCCCGACGAGGCCGGCAGCCTGCTGATCGACTCCCATGCCGCGGCCGTCGCCGAGCCGGTGTGGGAGCTGTACCGGCAACTGATCGAGCGCATCGGTCCGCGTCCCACACTGATCGAGCGCGACGACGCCATTCCGGCGTTCGCCGAACTGCTGGCCGAACGCGATATCGCCCAGCACATCCTCGCGGAGAATCAGCCATGAACCTCGGTCAATTCCAGGACGCCTTCGTCGAAGCGCTCTATCAACGCCCTGCCCCGGCCCTGGCCGATCTGAGCGCGCAACCGGCCTTCGCCGTGTACCGCAACACCGTGCTCAAGGGCTGCGTTGACGCCCTGTGCGCCAACTTTCCCGCAGTCGAGCGGCTGGCCGGCACGCCCTGGCTGCGCGCGGCAGCCAGCGACTACGCACTGCGCTCGCCACCCGCCGACGCACGCCTAGTCCATTACGGCGCGGCCTTCCCGGCGTTCCTCGACGAGCTGGAGAACCTCGATGAATGGCCGTGGCTGGCGGACGTCGCGCGGCTGGATCACGACTGGCTGATGGCCTTCTGCGCGCCGGACGAAGCGGTCCTGACCCTGGCTGCATTGGCGGGCTCGACCGCCAGCGACCTGGGCAACCGCTGCCTTGTCCCACGGTGCGGCGCGCGCTGGCGCTGGTTCGAGACGCATCCGGTGTACAGCCTCTGGCAGCACGGCCGCGACAGTCTGGAGTGGAGCGACGACATCCCCTGGCACGGCGAAGGCGCGCTGCTGGTCGGCGGTCCCGCGGGTGTCAGTCACCAGCCGCTGGAACAAGGTGGTTGTGCGTTTCTCGAAGCCTGCGCCGGCGGTCACAACCTCGACCACGCCTCGAAACTGGCCCTGCAAGTGCAGGCCAATCTCGACTTCACCGACCTGCTCGGCCGCCTGTTGCGCGCCGGCGTCTTTCTCGCCCTCGAATGAAGGAGCCTGTCATGGATATCGCCCGTTCGCCGTCACGTTCGCTGTACAACCCACTGGTCGACGCCGTGCAGCGCCTGCTGGGCGAATCCCTGTTGTGCCTGGTGGCACGCCTGGGGATCGCCGCGGTGTTCTTCATGTCCGGGCGGACCAAGGTCGAAGGGTTCCTGACCCTGACACCAAGTACGTTCGAGCTGTTTCGCACCGAGTATGTGTTGCCGCTGATTCCACCGCACATCGCGGCCTACCTGGCGACCTATGCCGAGCATCTGTTTCCGCTGTTGCTGGTGCTCGGGCTGTTTACCCGGGGCGCGGCGCTGGCGCTGCTGGGGATGACCCTGGTGATCGAGATCTTCGTGTATCCGGATGCGTGGCCGACGCATCTGTCGTGGGCGGGGTTGCTGTTGCTGCTGGTGGCGCGGGGTGGCGGGGCATGGTCGCTGGATCGGGTGCTGGGGATCCGCTGAATCAAGGTTGCTCCGACTGACGCCATCGCGGGCAACGCCCGCTCCCACAAGGTTCGGCGGTGCACACGAGACCTGTGGGAGCGGACGTTGCCCGCGATGACGTCAGCAGGGGCAACCCTTCACTTCAGTTGGTTGGAAAACTGCCCAACCGCATTCACCACCTTCTGCGCCCCGTCCTGGATCTCGATGATCACCGTCCCGGTCTGCCCGGCCAGCGCCAGCCCTTGCTCGGCCTGGCGCTTGCTGCTGTCGATGATGTCCACCGCGGCCTTGGCCAGTTGCTCGTTCTGCTGCACCACCCGGGCAATTTCCTCGGTGGCGGTGCTGGTGCGCGAGGCCAGCTGGCGCACTTCGTCGGCGACCACGGCGAAACCACGGCCCTGCTCACCGGCACGGGCGGCCTCGATGGCGGCGTTGAGCGCCAGCAGGTTGGTCTGCCCGGCGATGTCGCTGATGGTCTTGATGATCGAGCCGATCACCTGGGACTGTTTGTCCAGCGCCTGGATGCCTTCCGCCGCATCCTGCATGTAGGTTTCCAGGCCGCGCATCACGTCCACGGTCTGGGTCACCACCTCGGTGGCGCGACGTGCACTGGTGTCGGTGGCCAGGGAGTTGCTGTAGGCGATATCGGCAGCCTGGGCGACAGCGTTCTCCTGGTTCACCTGGTCGGTGATCACGGTGGCGAACTTGACCACTTTGTAGAGCACGTCGTGGGCATCGATGATCGGGTTGTACGAGGCTTCCAGCCACACGGTCCGACCATGGGCGTCGACACGCTTGAAGCGCTCGGCGATGAACTCGCCACGCCGCAGCTTTTCCCAGAACGCCTGATAAACGGCGGAGTTGTATTCCTCCGGCTCGCAGAACATGCGGTGGTGTTTGCCACGAACCTGATCGAGGGTGTAGCCCATGGTGCGCAGGAAACGGTCGTTGGCGGTCAGCACTTCACCATTGAGGTTGAACTCGATCACCGCGGTGGAACGCATCAGCGCATTGATGAGGCTTTCGTTCTCGCGGGAAGTCTCGATGGTGCGGGTCAGGTCGCTGGAGTGCATCGTGAAGTACTTGATGCGCCCGTTGCCATCCTTGACCGGCTGCAGGATCGAGCGCAACCAGGCTTCCTCGCCGTTGCCGCGCAGCAGGCGGAAGGCGCCATTGAGGTGCTCGCCGCGAGCGATGGCCTGCTTCATGCGCTGGTAGAACTCCAGCGGCTTCACATGGGCGGGGACGATCTCTTCGATGTGCCGGCCATGGAGCTGGGAACTGCTGTAGAGCATTTCCTTTTCAAAATTGATATTCGCCGATTCGATGCGACCACTCGGGTCCAACTGCAGCACGAGCATCTCGCTGTCGAGGCTGTCCTTGACCTGCTCGAGACTCAGCAGTTTTTCACGCAACTCGTCGTTTTCTTTTTTCAGTTTGCTGTTGAACATCACCGCTCTCCTGGAGCGCTATCGTCATCGGGAATGCATCTGCATCGGCTGGCGGGGGGCCATTCTTGAGCTATAAAACGTGATTATTTGCGGGCGCAGAAATGCCAAGGATCGAGCGTCATGTATATGTCACATGAGCGTCATCCGAGCGCAAACAGGGCGCCGGAAACTGGCCATTATGACGACGCTCCCGCTGCACATCACGCTCATCAGTGAAACCTTCCCACCGGAAATCAACGGCGTGGCCAATACCCTTGGCCGCCTCAGCGACGGTCTGCGCCAGCGCGGCCACCGAGTGGAACTGGTGCGCCCGCGCCAGAGTGACGACCCGCCCGGCCAGACCGACGCAGACCAGTTGCTCTGCCGCGGCTGGCCGCTGCCCGGCTACCCGGGCCTGCAATGGGGCCAGGTGTCGATGCACAAGCTGCTGCGGCGCTGGCGACGTGACCGGCCGGACGTGCTCTATATCGCCACCGAAGGACCGCTCGGCCTCAGCGCCCTGCGCGCCGCCCGGCGTCTGGGCATCGCCGTGGTCAGCGGTTTCCACACCAATTTCCAGCAGTATTCCAACCAGTACGGCCTTGGCCTGCTGGCGCGGGCGCTGACCAACTACCTGCGCTGGTTCCACCACCGCACCCACAGCACCCTGGTGCCCAGCCCGAGCCAGCGCCTGTCCCTGGAGCGCCGTGGTTTCGAGCGCCTGGCCCTGCTCTCCCGCGGGGTCGATGGCAGCCTGTTCAGCCCGGCGCGACGCAATCCCGCGCTACGTGAACAGTGGGGCCTGGGCAACGATGACATCGCCCTGCTGTACGTCGGTCGCCTGGCTGCGGAGAAGAACCTGGGCATGCTCGCTCGCACCCTGGAAGAACTGCAGCGCCGGCACCCGAAGCGGCGTATTCGCCTGGTGATCGTCGGCGACGGTCCGCAATGGGCGGCATTGCAGGAACAACTGCCGGACGCCATCTTCTGCGGCCCGCAGCGCGGCGAGCAGCTGGCCGAGCACTACGCCAGTGGCGACATCTTCCTGTTTCCGAGCCTGACCGAGACCTTCGGTAACGTGGTCCTGGAAGCCCTGGCCTCGGGCCTGGGCGTGGTCGCCTATGACGAAGCCGCGGCGGCCCAACATATACGCCACGGCCACAACGGCGCGCTGGCCATGCCCGGCGATGCCCCGGCGTTCATCGATGCCGCCTGCTGGCTGCTGGAAGACAGCGAAACCCTGCGCCGGGTGCGCCTCAATGCGCGGCAGCACGCCAGTCGCCAGGGCTGGCCAGCGATCATCGAGCAGTTCGAGGCGCATCTGCGCAACGCCTGCGAACCCCTGCGAGAGGGCCAGGCACCGCACAGCGGGCCCGGCCTGCTGGTCAAACCAGGCTCGTCAGCGCCTCACGGCTGAACGGCAGGATCTCTTCCTCACGCCCATCGCGGACCTTGGCCGCCCACTGCGGATCGACCAGCAGCGCGCGCCCTACCGCCACCAGATCGAACTCCTCGGCGTTCAGGCGTTGCAGGAGGTTTTCCAGGCTAGCCGGCTGCGCCACCTTGTCGGTGTCCACCATGAACTGCAGGAATTCGCCGTCCAGGCCGACGCTGCCCACGGTAATGGTCGGCTTGCCGGTGAGCTGGCGGGTCCAGCCGGCGAGGTTGAGCGGCGAGCCATCGAACTCCGGCTCCCAGAAGCGTCGGGTCGAGCAGTGGAAGATATCCACGCCGGCGTCGGACAGCGGCTTGAGGAAATCACCCAGCGCTTCGGGCGTGGTGACCAGGCGCGCGGTGTAGTCCTGCTGCTTCCACTGCGAGAAGCGGAAGATGATCGGGAAGTCCGGACCGACCGCGGCGCGCACGGCCTGGATCAGCTCGATGGCGAAGCGCGAGCGGCCGGCCAGGTCGCCGCCGTACTCGTCATCGCGGCGGTTGCTCGTCTCCCAGAAGAACTGGTCGATCAGGTAGCCGTGGGCACCGTGGATTTCCACGCCGTCCATGCCGATGGCCTGGGCGTCCTTCGCGGCCTGGGCGAAGGCGGTGATGACGTCCTGGATGTCCTCGCGGGTCATGCCGTGGACCACCACCTGGCCGTCCTTGAGCTTCTCGCTCGGGCCGTAGCCGGGAACGCTGGCGTCCGGCTCGGTGCCCAGGCGACGTACCGCGCCGACGTGCCAGAGTTGCGGGACGATGCGTCCACCTTCGGCGTGCACCGCATCGACCACTGTCTTCCAGCCGGCCAGGGCGTCTTCACCGTGGAAGCGCGGCACGTTCGGGTAGCCGTTGGCCGCCACATGGCCGACCGTGGTGCCCTCGGTGATGATCAGGCCGACACCGGCGGCGGCGCGGCGGCGGTAGTACTCGACCACCTTGGCGTGGGGCACGCCGCCGGGGCAGAAGGTACGGGTCATCGGCGCCATGACCACGCGGGTTGGCAGCTTCAGGGCGCCCAGTTGGAAAGGGGTGAACAGTGCGGTGACGGACATGTGGCGCTCCTCGGGATGAAAGGCGCCTGAGCATAGGATGGGGGGTGTGGCGGAACGAGTACTATTGATCTGGGTGATTTGAGGGCATGGGCCTTGTGGTGTTCATTCGGGCCTCATCGCGGGCAACGCCCGCACCCACAGGTTCCGTGGTCGCCGCGTACCCTGTGGGAGCGAGCGTTGCCCGCGATGAGGCCCTCAAGGGCGACACATCAGGCCAGGGCCTTCTCGATCGCCTGCACCACCGTCGGATCATCCGGCGCCGTCCGCGGCGAGAACCGTGCCAGCACCCGCCCGTCCTTGCCGACGAGGAACTTCTCGAAGTTCCAGGTAATGTCCCCCGGAAACTCCGCGCCCTCGCCCGCCAGCAGGCGATACAGCGGATGCCGGTGCGCACCGTTGACCTCCAGCTTGCTCCCCAGCGGGAAGCTCACCCCGTAGTTGAGGCTGCAGAACTCGGCGATCTCCGCCTCGCTGCCCGGCTCCTGCCCGGCGAACTGGTTGCACGGCAGGCCCAGCACGCTGAAACCCTTGCCCTTGAACTGCTGATATAGATTTTCCAGCGCCGCGTACTGCGGCGTCAGGCCACATTTGGAGGCGACATTGACCACCAGCACCACCTGGCCCTTGAACGGCGCCAACGGCAGGTCCTGGCCGTCCAGCGCTTGCAACTTCAGGTCGTGAAATGCACTCATGACGTACTCCCCTCTACGACGGATCCCCGGTCATCCCGGTGGCCGGACAGAAACGCGGCCCACTAAAAAGGCGCCTGGCCTGCCGCATGCACCCTCGGGGGCTGCACAACGGAAGGACAAGGCGCCTTCGCGACTCTCTGAGCTTAGCGCAGAAAATCAGTGGTGATGGCCACCTTCGCCATGGACGTGACCATGAGCGATTTCTTCTTCGCTGGCGTCACGGATGTTGACGACCTTGACCTTGAAGTTCAGGCGCTGGCCAGCCAGCGGGTGGTTGCCGTCGACGGTGACGTCGTCGCCGTCCAGGTCGCGGATGGTGACGATCTGCATCTGGCCGTCCGGCGCCGAAGCGTGGAACTGCATGCCGACTTCCAGTTGGTCGACACCTTCGAACATGCTGCGGTTCAGGGTGCTGACCAGCTCGGCCAGGTATTCGCCGTAGGCGTCTTCCGGCTCGATGGTGACGTTCAGTTCTTCACCGGCGCCCTTGCCTTCCAGAGCCTTTTCCAGACCCGGGATGATGTTGCCGGCACCGTGCAGGTAGACCAGCGGTGCACCGCCGGCGGAGCTGTCGATGACCTCGCCAGCGTCGTTGGTCAGGGTATAGTCGATGGAGACAGCCTTGTTGGCGGCGATCAGCATGGGGGCAAGACCTTTTGCATAAGAAGTATGAAGGGCCAAGTGTAACCAACGCCTCGCCCGAAAGCGAACGCAACCCGGACAAACGGGTCAGCCATATCGAGGGTTTCCATCAGGACGAGAACGGCCATTGGGTAGTCGATCTGTCCTGCGGCCACACCCAGCACCTGCGCCACCAGCCACCTTGGCAATCAAGGGCCTGGGTGCTCGACGCCGGGGAGCGTCAGCGGCGCATCGGTGAGGCTTTTGCCTGTGGCTGGTGCGCGCAGGGGCGCGATAGCGATACCCTTGGCAATTGATTCTTTTGCACCGCTCATTTCGAGAAGCTCGCATGCAGACTTTTTTCATCGCGCCGACCGACTTCGGTGTCGGCCTGACCTCCATCAGCCTGGGCCTGGTCCGCACCCTGGAACGAGCCGGCCTGAAGGTCGGTTTCTTCAAGCCGATCGCCCAGCCGCACCCCGGTGACACCGGGCCGGAACGTTCCACCGAACTGGTCTCGCGCACCCACGGCCTGAAGCCGCCGAAACCGCTGAGCCTGGGCCATGTCGAGCGCATGCTCGGCGAAGGCCAGCTGGATGAACTGCTGGAAGAAATCATCACCCTGTACCAGCAGGCCTGCGTCGACAAGGACGTGCTGGTGGTCGAGGGCATGGTCCCGACCCGGCACGCCAGCTACGCCGCGCGGGTCAACCAGCACCTGGCCAAGAGCCTCGACGCCGAGGTGATCCTCGTTTCGGCACCGGAGAACGATGTGCTCGCCGAGCTTTCCGGCCGCGTCGAGCTGCAGGCGCAACTGTTCGGCGGCCCGAAGGACCCCAAGGTCCTCGGCGTGATCCTCAACAAGGTGCGCAGCGACGACGGCATGGCCGCGTTCGCCCAGCGCCTGCGCGACCATTCGCCGCTGCTGCGCAGTGGTGATTTCCGCCTGCTCGGCTGCATTCCGTTCCAGGCCGGACTCAACGACCCGCGCACTCGCGACGTCGCCGACCTGCTCGGCGCCCAGGTGCTCAACGCCGGTGACTACGAGACCCGGCGCATGAACAAGATCATCCTCTGCGCCCGCACCGTGGCCAATACCGTGCCGCTGCTCAAGCCGGGCACGCTGGTGGTGACCCCGGGCGACCGCGACGACATCATCCTCGCCGTGAGCCTGGCGGCTATCAACGGCGTCCCCCTGGCGGGCCTGCTGCTCACCAGCGACAGCAAGCCCGATCCGCGCATCCTCGAACTGTGCCAGGGCGCCCTGCTCGCCGGCCTGCCGATCCTCTCGGTGAGCACCGGCTCGTACGACACCGCCAACCAGCTCAACCAGTTGAACAAGGAAATCCCGGTGGACGACCGCGAGCGCGCGGAGATCATCACCGACTTCGTCGCCAGCCACCTCGACGCCGACTGGCTCAACCAGCGCTGCGGCACCCCGCGGGAGATGCGCCTGTCGCCGGCGGTGTTCCGCTACCGCCTGATCCAGCAGGCCCAGGCGGCGAACAAGCGCATCGTCCTGCCCGAAGGCGCCGAGCCGATGACCGTGCAGGCCGCGGCCATCTGCCAGGAACGCGGCATCGCCCGCTGCGTGCTGCTGGCCCGCCCGGACGACGTCCAGGCCGTGGCCCGCGCCCAGGGCATCAGCCTGCCGGAAGGCCTGGAGATCCTCGACCCGGACCTGATCCGCGAGCGCTATGTCGAGCCCATGGTCAGCCTGCGCAAGAGCAAGAGCCTCAACGCGCCAATGGCCGAGCAGCAGCTTGAAGACCCGGTGGTGATCGGCACCATGATGCTGGCCCTGGACGAGGTCGACGGCCTGGTCTCCGGCCTGGTCCACTCCACTGCCAACACCATCCGTCCTGCGCTGCAGTTGATCAAGACCGCGCCGGGCTGCAGCCTGGTGTCCTCGGTATTCTTCATGCTGTTCCCGGAGGAAGTGCTGGTGTACGGCGACTGCGTGATGAACCCGCACCCCAGCGCCGCGGAGCTGGCGGAAATCGCCCTGCAGAGCGCCGACTCGGCGCAGGCCTTCGGCATCGCCCCACGGGTGGCGATGCTCAGCTATTCCAGCGGCGACTCGGCCAGTGGCGAGGAAGTGGAAAAGGTCCGCGAAGCCACCCTGCTGGCCCAGGAGACGCAACGCAGCCTGCTGATCGACGGCCCGTTGCAGTACGACACCGCAGCCAACCAGGACATCGCCCGGCAACTGGCGCCGGACAGCCAGGTGGCCGGCCGCGCCACGGTGTTCGTCTTCCCCGACCTCAACACCGGCAACACAACGCATAAGGCGGTGCAGCGCAGCGCCGACTGCGTCAGCCTCGGGCCGATGCTGCAAGGTCTGCGCAAACCGGTGAACGACCTGCCGCGCGGGGCCCAGGTGGACGACATCGTCTACACCATCGCCCTGACCGCGATCCAGGCCAGCCGCGCAGCGGAATATTGAGCCATGGCCGAGAACCTGCGCGGCGCCCTCGCCGCCTTGCTGCTGGGGCTCAACACAGTGCTGTGTTGCACGCCCCTGTTCATCGTCAGCCTGGTCAAGCTGTGCCTGCCCTTCGCGGCAGCGCAGCGGGTCACCGACGAACTGATGCGCCATATCCACGAAGCCTGGATCAGCAACAACAAGGGCTGGATGAAACTGCTCGGGCGCACTCGCTGGCAGGTCTCGGGGCTGGAAGGCTTCGACTACCAGCACAGCTACCTGATCACCAGCAACCACCAGAGCTGGGTCGATATCCTGGTGCTGCAGTACGTGCTGAACCGGCGCATCCGCCCGCTGAAATTCTTCCTCAAGCAGGTGCTGATCTGGGTCCCGGTGATCGGCCTGGCCTGGTGGGCACTGGGTTTTCCGTTCATGAAGCGCTACAGCAAGGCGTACCTGGACAAGCACCCGGAAAAGCGCGGCAAGGACCTGGAAACCACCCGTCGCACCTGCGCGAAATTCCGCGGCAAGCCGACAGCGATCTTCAATTTCGCCGAAGGCACGCGCTTCACCGTGGCCAAGCATCGCCAGCAGAACTCGCCGTTCCGTCACCTGCTCAAGCCCAAGGCCGGCGGCATTGCCTTCGTGCTGGATGCGATGGGGGAGCAACTGGAGTCGATCATCGATGTGACCATCCACTATCCCGAAGGGGCGCCAGGGTTCTGGGACCTGCTGTGCGGGCGGGTACGGCGGATCGTCGTGCAGTTCGAGGAACTGGCGATTCCGGAGGCGTTTCTCGGGAAGAGTTATGACCAGGACGAGGAATACCGGGCGGCGTTCCAGCAGTGGATCAACCGGTTGTGGGAGCGGAAGGATCAGCGGTTGGAGCAGTTGAATCGTTGAAACCTTGAGGGCCCCATCGCTGGCAAGCCAGCGATGGGGCCCTCAAAGATTACTGCTGGTAGTTCTGCCCAGGAATCGGCTTCAGGTTCACCTCTACCCGACGGTTCTGCGCCCGCCCGTTGGCATCGGCGTTGCTCGCGATCGGCTGGTCCGGCCCCATGCCGCGCACGCTCACCCGCGAAGGATCGACACCCTGCGAGGTCAGGTAGGTGCTCACCGCCTGAGCACGACGCTGCGACAGGTCCATGTTGTGCTGGCGGCTGCCGGTACTGTCGGTGAAACCGACCACTTCGATGGTGTTCTGGTTGAACTGCTTGAACGAGCCCGCCAGGTTGTTCAGCGGCGCGTAGAAGCTCGGAGAGATGTTCGCCGAATCGGTGGCGAAGGTGATGTTGCCCGGCATGATCAGCTTGATCTGATCGCCTTCACGCTGCACTTCGACGCCAGTGTTGGCCATTTTCGCCCGCAGCTCGGCTTCTTGCTTGTCGGCGTAGTAGCCATAACCTGCGGCCGCGGCACCGACTGCTGCTGCGCCGATCAGCGCGCCCTTGCCACGGTTGTTGTGGTCGATGGCGGCACCGGCGATGGCGCCGGCCAGTGCGCCCAGGCCGCCGTACTTGGCGGTCTTGCTCATCCCTGAGGAGTCCTGTGCCTGGCCACCCTGGCTGTCATAGGGGTTCTGGTTGGCACAACCGGACATCAGGGCGGCGGCGGTAGCGACGATAATCAAACGACGCATGGTGAACATGGATAGCTCCTGCGGTAATTCGTGTAGATGGCAAACTGCTTTTGGTTTGCCACCAGCCTTGGATCACGGCGGCGCGGAAAAATTCCCTGCGGTCTGTTCACGCCCGTACGAACGGGTTCTCACGCATTTCCTCGCCCAAGCGGGTGTCGGGACCATGCCCGGCGACCACGGTGGCCTCCTCGTCGAGGCTGTAAAGCCGCTGCTTGATCGAACGAACGATAGTCGCCTGATCGCCACCCCACAAATCAGTGCGCCCCACACCGCGACGGAACAGGGTGTCACCGGCGATCAGCAGCTTGGCGTCGGCGAACCAGAAACTCATCGAACCCGGAGTGTGCCCGGGGGTGTGCAGGGCCACGCCACAACCGCAGGCCAGTTCTTCGTCGTCCTGCAGCCAGCGGTCCGGCGACGGCACCGGCACATAAGGCACGCCGAACATGCGGCACTGCATTTCCAGGTTATCCCAGAGGAACTGGTCGTCCTTGTGCAGGTGCAGGGTGGCTCCGGTCTTTTCCTTGAGCTGGCCGGAAGCGAGGAAGTGATCCAGATGGGCATGGGTATGGATGATGCTGACCACCTTCAGGCCGTGGGCATCGAGTTTCTGCATGATCAGGTCGGGGTTGCCGCCCGGGTCGACGACAATGGCCTTTTTCGTCAGCGGATCACCGATGATCGTGCAGTTGCACTGCAAAGGGCCGACGGGGAAGGTTTCGCGGATAAGGGTAGGAGCGGTGACGGTCATATAAGCCTTTTGAACTCGGGTCGTTACGTTCCGGGTGGAAAGCCATGATCTGGATGCGTTCGAAAAATTGGTCGAGGAATTCTTTGAGAAAATCCTCAAAGCGGAAATTATCACGCGAACGCATCGTGGCGCGGACAACCTTCTGGACCTGAAGGTCGGGCTGGACGGAAAAACCGCCCTCTTCAGTTGCAAGCATCAGGCACATACCGACTCCGCGGTGTCCCGAGAAACCAGTGCACTCGCAGCATTGATCACCAACGAGTGCGATCTGTTCATTGGTTTCTACTCCACGGCGCCCAGCGCGGGGCTCAATGTAGTCGGCTGGCTTTTTGCCTCGCACTACTTCCGATTTCGCTTCCCCGATATCCCTGTTTGTCTGAAAAGACTCATCCTGAGACGGGAAGCAGTATCGCCTGCTCAGAGCCACGGCAACAGACTGCTCACCGCCAACGGCAACGCCACCGCCGCCAGCAACGTCTGCCCGGCGATGATCCCCGCCATCAACGGCGCATCCCCACCCAGCTGCCGGGCCATGATGTAGGACGACGACGCGGTGGGCAGCGCCTGGAACAACAGCGCAGCAATCGCCGCCTCGCCCTTGAGGCCGAACAGGTGACAGGCTGCCAGGGTGATCAGCGGCATGACGACGAACTTCGCCACCGACGACAACCCGACCGGCCGCAGCCAGCTGCGCGCCGCCTTCAGGTCCAGCGCCGCCCCCACGCACAGCAGGCCCAACGGCAGCGACGCCTGCCCCAGCGCTTTCAACAACGGCTCGACTCCCGGCGGCAGCCCCAGTCCAGCAACGTGCAGCAGGATCCCGAAGGCGCAGGCCATCAACAGCGGATTGAACGCCATCTGCCGGGCCACGCCTTTCCAGGTCATGCGCCCCGCCGAGCCATAACGGGCGAACACCAGCACGCAGAGGATATTCACCGTCGGCACGATGGCCGCATTCGCCACCGCCGCCAGCGCGATGCCCTGGGCACCGAACAAGCCCGCCGCCGCCGAGACACCAACATAGTTGTTGAAGCGGACACCGCCCTGGAACACCGACGTGAACGCAGCATCGCCCACGCCGAAGCAGCGTCGTGAAAGCACCAGCAATACCGCCACCAGCACCGTGGACGACACCAGGGCCAGCGCCATGCCGAGCACCGGTACACCGTCAAGTTTCGCGGTGGCCAGGCCGTGCACGAACAGCGCCGGCAGCAGCACGTAGTAACCCAGCCGCTCGGCCTGCGGCCAGAAAGCGTCGGCGAGGAACTGGCTGTGGCGCAGCCAGGTGCCCAGGGCGATCAGCAAGGCGATGGGGACGAGGGCGAGGAGCAGGGAAAGCGTCATGACAGGTCCGGGCGGGTGACTGATGGAGGTCACGATAAAGACCCGCACGCTTGATTAAAAACGATGAATTATTGAGCCAGCCTCAAGTTTTACTCATCGGTCAGCGTCGCCTGCCGCTGTATCGCCTGGGCCAGGGCCGCCGCCAGGCGTCCTCGCGGACGGTCCTCACGTTCGATCAGCACCACCCGGCGAGTGCGCTGCGGGTCACCGAACGGCAGGTGCGCCAGTGCGCCCAAACGCTGCAGGTTGCGTGGAGACGACGGCACCACGGACACACCGAGGCCGCTGGCGACCATCTGCACGATCGCCTCCTGGCTATCCAGCTCCATGGTGGTACGGACCCGCAGGCGCATGCGCCGCAGCTCACGCTCGATGGTGCGCCCGGCCCAGGCGCGACGATCGAAGCGGATGAAGGGTTGCTCCTGCAAAAGACGGCGTGGCTCGACCCCGGCCAGAGGCTGCGGAGCAATCACCCAGAAGCCCTCCTCATACAGCACGGTGCTGACCAGGCCATAAGGGTGCGGCTTGACCGGCTCGGTGGTGACTGCCGCATCCAGCTCACCGGCCTCGACCCGGGTCGCCAGCTCCGCCGACATACCCGAGGCCACGTTGACCCGCAGGTGCGGATGCTCGGCCCCCAGCGCGGCCAGGGCGGCCGGCAGTATTCCGGCCAGTGCCGTGTGGATCGCACCGACCCGCAGGCGACCGCGCAACTCGCCATCCTCGCCCAGTTCGAGGGCGATGCCGTCGTACAGGGCGAGGATTTCACGGGCCCGCTCCAGCGCCACGTGCCCGGCCTCGGTGAGCACCGGCAGGCGCCGCGAGCGGTCGAACAGGGGGGCGTTGAATTCCTCTTCCAGGCCGCGGATATGCAGGCTCACGGCCGACTGAGTGAGATGCACGGCCTCGGCGGCACGGGCAAAGGAGCCGTGCTGGGCGATGGCGACCAGAGTGCGCAGGGCGCGTAGGGACATGGGCAAGGGTCCGGAGAAACCGTCGTTCTTCAGGACCTCATCGCTGGCAAGCCAGCGATGAGGTCCTGACATTCAGCAACTGACCAAGAGCCTAACCGATAGCCATCAAACTGCTACGTTTAATTGAACCTGACTGGAATTGCGCAAGTCTCTCGGGAGACAGGCGGTGTGTTTTAAACACGGCGTTTATGGAATCCGAACCACAGGATCTACCCGATGTCAGGAAAAAGCCGCAGATACAAGGCAAGAGCCACCATCATCTGCCTGCGCAGTGGCAAGGTACTTCTCGTGCGCAAGAAAGGCGGCAAATGGAATTTCCCCGGCGGCACCATCGAAGCTGGGGAAAACCCGGTTCAGGCCGCCGCCCGCGAACTGGAGGAGGAAACCCGCTTGCGTTGCGTGGGACTGCTGCAGCTATGCACCCTCGAAGTGGGTAATGTCGTCCACCATGTCTTCACCACCCATTGCGACGACTTCACCGACGCCATCGCGGATAACGAAATCGCCGCCTGCAAATGGGTGAAGCGCGAGCAACTGAGTGCCGACCTGCTCACCCCGACCGCTGCCGCCCTGATGACCCGCCGATTACCCGCGCTCAGCGTCTGAGGACCCCGCGCTTTGCACGGTGGCCAAGCGCCCGATCATGCAAGTTGCAATCGGCCTCGACCACCGCACATCAACATTTCCCTGATTTTGCTGGGGCAGAACAGACTCCAGGATTCGGCACGGCTTTCGCAACGAAACCCTGGACAGCCCCGCACCCGCGCGGGGCGCGAGCGTTTTCGCCGCCGACTCAATCCGAATGAATTTTTTCATACCCTCTCGCTCAATAGGCGTGGACGGAACGGAGGGGATTCCAATGGCAGGACAACAATTGTACGTAATCGAATACGAGCTTCAGGGACAGCACCGCACCTTCATCATCCGCCTCGACCGCATGGACAACACCGAGGCCTGGCACTGGGCGAGTTGCGATGCGGGGGTGGGCGTGATTCCGCGATTTGGTCAGCACAAGATCAAGAAAGTCAGCCGCCCCATGGCCGAGCGCTATGGCATCTCCAATGTGCGCTGGCGGATCTCCGGGCAGGGGCCGGAGTTCGTGCCGATGCCGATCGATACGGGCAAGTTCGCAGAGTAGCGGCGTAGTCAGGGCCTGCTTTGCAGGCCCCACTACACCTCAACCCAGCACCTTCGCCATCTCCGCCGTCGCCTTCCACCCCAACCCCGCATACACCGGCCGCCCCGCCTCGGTCGCATGCAACACCGCAAAGCCCAGTCCGCGCCGCGCAAACTCCGCCTCGCCCAGCAGCATCAATTTCGACGCCAGCCCCCGCCGCCGATACTCCGGCTCGACATACACATTCAGCACATACCCGCGCTGATCCCGCTCCGGATGAGCCGGATGCGGCGGCCAGTCGATGCTCATCAGGCCGATCGCCGCCGCCACCTGCCCGCCCTCCTCCAGCACGAAACCATAGTAACGCCCATCCACCAGACGCGGTTGCAGCCAGGGCCGAAAATGCTCGGTCATCTGTCGAAGGGTCGCCGGGTCACCGTCGGCCTCGAGAAACATCGCCTCGCGGTGGCGGCAGATCATCTCGTCATCCCCAGGTCGCAGCCTGCGCACCTTCAGCTCCGCAAAGTCCAGATCACCCGGAATATCGCTCATCGCACTCATACCTTGGTTGGAGAAGTCGATGCTAGATCCGTTGCGGATGCCACGTTAGACACAGATCCGCTTTGCGCTCGCCATACAGATGCCAGAGCCTTTTTGCATCGCTGACAGGGACTACGACCAAAGCAGCAAGCTGTCACGACAAAGAAAAACTTCTTTGCCGGCGCAGACAATGCCCTCTATGAATTGCACAAGACGCCTTGATGAGCGTAATTCGATGCAATCAGCGCAATCAAGGCCACAAAGCTTTTCTACACATGGGCAACGTTGAGATGAACAACCACAAGACGACGGGCTCTGCCTCTCTCCCCGCACCCACCACCTGGATCGGCCCTGCAGCCTTCGCCCTGCTGGCGTTCGCGGCCAACTCGATCTTCTGCCGCATGGCGTTGGTCCATGGCGATATCGATGCGCACGCCTTCACTGCGGTGCGCCTGCTGAGCGGGACGCTGTTCCTGTTCTGCCTGCTCAGGTTGCGCCAGCCCGGCAAAGATGTGGGCGGCACTTGGAAAGGCGGGCTGGCGCTGTTCCTGTATGCCTGGCTGTTTTCCATCGCTTATGTGCAGCTGGGTGCCGGTGTGGGTGCGCTGATCCTGTTCGGCGCGGTGCAGATCACCATGTTCGCCTTCTCCTGGTTCAAGGGCGATCGCATCCAGGCACGGGTGCTGGCGGGCATGCTCATCGCTTTTGCCGGACTGGTCGCCCTGCTAGTGCCCGGCGCCAATGCCCCCGCACCGCTGGGTGCGTTGTTCATGGTGATTTCCGGTATCGCCTGGGGCGCCTATTCGCTGATCGGCAAGGGCTCGGCCAATCCGCTGGCGGACACCGCCGGCAATTTCCTGCGCAGCCTGCCGCTGCTGGCGGCGCCCCTGTTGCTGGTGCTGTTCTCGGATGAGTTGCGCATCACCGGCCACGGTCTGCTCTATGCTCTCGGATCGGGCGTGCTCGCCTCCGGTGCGGGCTATGCAGTGTGGTATGGCGTGCTCGGGCAGGTCAGCGCGCAGCAGGCAGCGACGATGCAACTGAGCGTGCCGGTGATCGCCGCGCTGGGCGGCGTGCTGCTGTTGAGCGAGCCGTTGTCGCTGCGCCTGATGGTAATTTCGGCGGTGGTGCTGGGTGGGGTGGGAATGGCGCTGAGCGCACGCAAGGCGAGGTAGGCCTAGGCTTGCCTCCGTCGTTGTGGTTTGACGACCGGCTTTGACAGGCCGATCAATAGTGAATCCTCAGCGCCATCCCCGATGCCGGAGCATTTCATGTCCGGATAACGGCTTATGGCGGCTGTGCGTGGGGCGCACTCGCTGCGCGCCGGGTTCCTCTATTCTCGGTCTGTCAACCCACGTACAGCTGCCACCCGCTTACACCTGACCGAAAAGAAACAGCCTGCCAAGGATGTCCCGCTTGCCTTCCGGCATTTTCTGACTGATCCAGCCGATGGTCAGCAGTCCCCTGGACTTGTGTGATTCCAGTG
Source organism: Pseudomonas sp. Con_6 (assembly GCF_059379395.1). Lineage (NCBI taxonomy): Bacteria > Pseudomonadati > Pseudomonadota > Gammaproteobacteria > Pseudomonadales > Pseudomonadaceae > Pseudomonas > Pseudomonas sp. Con_6. The sequence continues at coordinate 6,063,080 of NZ_CM182011.1, forward strand.
ACTCACTGTATTCCTCGTCATCGACCAATGCCTGCAAGTCGTTCTGATTGCGAATCTCTCCAAGATGGGAAAAGGCGCGGATCGTGAGTGCCTTGGCAAGGTCGTCATGCGCTTGGCGCCAGTCCCAGAACGACCATACCGCAGCGACGAAATAGATCTGTTCCAGACTGCGCTCGTTGCCGAGTTCGTAAGCATCCCAGGTCGGGGAGTGGCCACAGAAATAGTCGGGCAGCCCGGAAGTTTGCTGAAAGAACTTCGCCCCCAATGCCACCGCGTCCTGCACTGCCCTGGCAAAGTAAGGCTGATGCTGGCGAGCAGTTGCGCGCAGGTTTTGCATATAGGCCAGTTCTATTTTTACTTGCTCGATCTCCACTGGACTGTAACTTGCGACAAACTGCCGAATATTGCCCAGGCGGGCCTCGCCATCGACGAGCTGCACGTCGTTGACCTTGAACTCATCAAGCGTGGCAATCAGCTGACGATAGTGATTGGTCATCGACTTTGGAAAGTATCGGGCTGCGATGATGGTCCCGATCGAAGACCCCAATAGATCCGCCTCGATCATTTCCTTGGTGTAGGTCTCGACCTGAAAACCTAACTTACCTGCACTGGTGATCTGTTGCGCCAGAGTCGCAGTCGGAACGGTGGTGTAGAAGCCAATGAAGCCTTTGCAGTCCCAGGCGATGATTCGCTCGATGATCCCGGACTCCTTGTCGTGGGGCACGGGCTTGTCGCTATGCGCATAATGCTTGCAACTGACCAGCCAACGAGCCCCAGAAGCATCCACAACGCCGAGGTCGATACCTTGGTCAGGACCATTCGAAACGCTCTTGAAAATCTTCATCTTCCTCACGGAAGTAAAGAACTCCTGGGCAAATAACTCGAAGTCATCGACCGAGGTAGATTGTCCCAAAGGCAGTGCTTGTGAAGTGTTATAGGCTCTGTTCGCCGAAGCGATTTCCCGAAAATCCAACAATGGCATTACGGCTGTCCCTTGAAAAATAGTCCTTGAGCGGGATACGACGAGGGTCCCGCACACGCCCTCTCAAACTTGCGTATGCAACCAATCCAGAAACGCCCTGACACTGGCATGCCGCTCCTTCCCAGGCGCACAAAGGGCGATGTAGCACTTGCCAGGCAACAGGGTCTCGCCCCGGTACGGCGCCAGCGCTCCCTCCCTGACACTGCCGGCCGCCAGCACACGACTGGCGAGCACGTAGCCCTGCCCTGAAATCGCCGCCTGCAGCGCCAGGTGCTCGTTGTAGTAATCGAGCATCTCCTTGCCCAGCCATGCCTGCAGGCCGGTCTGGCCGCACCAGTCCGCCCAGGAGATCGGCGCGCTGGCATTGGCATTCCAGGACAGGTCGATCAACCGCGGCGGATCGTCTCCCGCCCGGGCCAGCAGCTCCGGGGCGGCGAACACGCCGAAGCGCTCGTCGAGCAATGTTTCCTGGTAGAGCTCCGGATAATCCTGGCTGGTGGCGCGAATGGCGACATGCACATCGTGGTTGCGCAGCAGGTCGACCACTTCGGTGTCGGGCACGACACGGATGCGGATGCCCGGATGGCGCCGGTAGAAATCCTCCAGGCGCGGCACCAGCCACAGGGCGGCGAACTCCGGCGTGGTGGTGACGTTGAGGGTGTCGACGTCCTTGTTCCGGCGCTGCGTGTTCAGCACGACGGACAGTTCGTACAGCATCGTGTGCGCCGACCTGAAGACGGTTTCCCCCGCAGCGGTCAGCACCAGCCCACTGGACGTTCGCTTGAAAACGGTGGTGCCCAGCCATTCCTCAAGGCTCTTCACTTGCAGCGACACCGCCGACGATGTCACCGACAGCTCCACAGCTGCACGCTTGAGGCTGCCCAGCCGGGCAACCGCTTCGAAGTACCTCAGCGCATTCAACGGCAAGTGATTGAACATGGCACCCTGTCAATTCAGCTCTGCTCAAGGGCGTTGAGTATAGGGAAATTGAGCACCGCCCCGATATGCCGTTCCATGCGCTGAACGACCCACACACAGGTGCAACCATGCAGGGCCTGAAACGCAAGATCTTCCAGGCTGCGGCCTACGAACTGGTGGCGGTGTTCTTCATCGCCCCGGCCTTCACCCTCTTCTACGACAGCGGGCTCGCACACTCCACCGCACTGTCCCTGCTCATCTCGACCATCGCGGTGAGCTGGAACATGCTCTACAACCATGTCTTCGAACGGATCGAGCGCACCCTGGCGAACCGCGAGCGTACCTTCGGCCGACGTGTGATCCATTCGGTCGGCTTCGAAGGTGGCTTGACCCTCCTCCTGGTGCCGCTGGTCAGCTACTGGCTGGACATCAGCCTGCTCCAAGGGCTGATGACCAACCTGGGGCTGTTCGTGTTCTTCTTTTTCTATGCGTTCGCCTTTCAGTGGGGCTTCGACAAACTGTTCGATGTGCCCGACTCGGCGAAACCGGTGCAGTGCCCGGATGCAGGTTGAAGGCTTCGGACCGGCTCCCTCCACTACTGTTCCGGTAGTGGAACCCGTGCGGGAGTGACGGGCGCGACAGGTTTTGGCACGTCACCACCGGCCAACATGCCGTTGCTGTTGCTCAGCTTCGACACGCTGCCCAGCGTCCAGGTGGAGGTGATCATCTCGCCACCAAGGCCCGACGTTTCGTCGCACACGGTCACCAAAGTGCAGACCCCCTTCGGTGACTGTGTCGAATCATGCAACGAACACGTGCGGTAGGCGGAAGACTCCCTCCACCTGGCGTCGCATTCCGCGTCTGCAGCGCTGGCATGGGCAGAAACCGTCAGGGCAAAGAGAACGGCGATAGCGCTGTGTTGCAGGCATGGGCCTGCGGGTAAATGGGCCATTTCGGATACTCCCGAATCAGGAAGATCGAACGTGCACCACTCACACCGCACACTGCCACGCTCACCTTGATCGCAAGCCCCGTCAATCCCCGGAAGTGATTAATACTTCAGGGCAGGTACAACCTGAACAGCCCGCCCCCCAGCGCCCCGCCATTGGCGATCTCGATACGCCCCGGTACCCCGTTGCGCGCGTGCAGTGCGGCGATGCGTGCGGCGAAATACAGCCCCAGTCCGGTACTCGCCGTACTGTGCTCGATACCCTGCACGTACTCATCCTGCTGGGCGATCATCGCTGCGGGGAAGCCGGCGCCGTCGTCGTTGACGCTGATCACCAGCGCTTCGTTTTCCTCGCACACGGTCACCAGCAAGGCATGCCCGGCATAGCGGGTGGCGTTGTTGATGATGTTGGAAATCACCGACCCCACCAGCTCGCGGTCGAAGAACCCCAGCGGCGTGGCTTCGTCGATCTCGTAGCGGGCGATGATGCCGCGGCTGTCGAGGATCTCCTGGTAGCCGGCGAGCAGGCCGCCGATGAAGTCGTCGAGGTCGTGGTAGTCGGGCAGCATCGGCAACTGGTTGATCCCCAGTTTGTACAGGCCGAGCAGTTGCACCAGCATGCCGTTGAGGTGGACGAACTCGTGCTCGATCACCACCTGCTCCGGCGCCTGCTGATGCCCCTCTGGCAGGCGCGCCAGCCATTGGCTGTGAGCCTGCATGAGCATGGCCAGCGAGTTCTTCATGTCGTGCACGGTGGAGGCGATCACCGTGGAAAAATCCAGCCCCGATTCCTTGTCCCTGGACATCATGACCCCACAGCGCGAATGCGCAGTTTGCGGTAGCGCTCATAGCGCGGATCGGTGTCGGGAATCCCGGCCACCTTGGCCAGGCACTCGCGACACTCCTGCAGCACCGCCGCCGGCGGATTCTCCCCACCCACGCGCAACAAGGCCTGGGCAGTGTTGAGGGCGATGCTGATGTTCTTCGATTGCAGCTTCAATGCCTTGCGGAACAGGCTCAACGCTTCGTCCAGGTTACCGGCCTGGTAGCTGCGCACACCCTGGCGATTGAGGTCGACGGCTTCGTTGCCGGCACCGAGGATGGCCGGGTCGTCGGTGAGCTTGGCGATGCTCTGCATCACCGCGTTGTCGTCACCGTAGACCTCGACGCAGTTCTTCAGAATGTTCTTGCCTGCGTCTTCCTGGCCCAATTGCTTGAGCTGGGCGGCGACGGCCAGGGCGGCCTCGGCGGAGAAGAACTGGTCCATGGTTTCCAGGCGCGCCATGGCCGCCTCGGTGAGCTTGGCGGCGGTCTCGGCATCGCCGGCCTGGGCCACGCCGGTGGCCTTGATCAGGCGCGCACGGACCTGCAAGCCCTGGTCCTCGGCGTACTGCTTGGCGACGTCACCAAGCACCTGGTTGATCTCGACCCGGGTGCGCGCGTCGAGACCGTTGCCGGCGTTCTTCTGGATCAGCGCCTGGGCCAGGCCGAGGTTGCTTTCCGGGTCCTTGAACCGCGAGTTCTGGCCCTGGCTGACGGCCTGGCGATAAGCCTTCGAGGCACCGTCGAAATCGGCGTTGCCCAAGGCCAGCTTGCCCAGCAGCATCTGCCGTTTCACCGCCAGCGGCGACAGGCGCACGGCGTCTTCCAGCACGTGCTGGGCGCGACGGTTTTCGCCGCTGGCCATGAGCACTTCGGCGAGGCCGTCGTACAGCCCCGGCATCATCGAGAAGGCCTTGATCGCCTGCTCGTAGATCTCCTTGGCCTGGCTGGTCTGGCCGCGCTTGAACAGCAGCTTGCCCAATGCCGAGTAGGCCCAGGGGGTCGGGCGGTTGGCGAGGATGGCCTTGAGAAAACGTTCCAGTTCTTCGTGGCGATTCAGCGCGGCCATGGCGTCGGCACGATAGCGCAGGCACAGCGGGGCGAAGCGCGGGTCTTTCTTGCACAACTGCTCGCAGGCCACCAGCACTTGCGCCGGGTTGCCACGATCGAGGGCCTGGAGAATCGGCTTGAGCAAGGTCTTGCGCTGCACCAGCTTGTCCAGGCGCTGGGTCAGGCCGAGGCGGTTGAACGGCTTGGTCAGGTAGGCGTCGGGCTCGTGTTCGAGGGCACTGAGGACCACGGCCTGGCTACTCTCGGCGGTGATCATGACGAAGATCGCTTCGTGGCTTATCAGCTTGTCCAGCATCAGGTCTTCGAGGACCTGCTGGCCATTCTTCTTGCCGTCGCCCATGTGGAAGTCGTGCAGGATGAAGTCGTAGCGCTTCTGCCCGCACATGCGGATCGCCGTCTCGCCGCTTTCGGCGGTGTCGACGTCCTTGATCCCCGCCTCGCGCAGCATCGAACGCAACGATGTGCGGAAATCGGTGAAGTCATCGACGATGAGAAAACTCTTTTGGCTGTAGACCAGCATCCGCAAAACCTGTCCTGGAAATTATTGAAACGCACACGACACACAAGAACAGGCCCGGCGCAACCCGCGAGGCCGCCCCGGTCAGGTATGACCGTCGGCCGTCGCCAGCAACCCTTGGCTTCCCAGCCGGTACTGATTGTCGCCACTGCGCTTGGCTTCATACATCGCCAGGTCAGCGGCGTGGAGCAGCGTATCCATGCCCGTGGCGTGCTGCGGAAATACCGCCACGCCCAGGCTGCTGCCCACCTGCAGGGTGCCTTCGGCCAGGCTGATCGGCTCGGCCAGGGTGTCGATCAGGCGGCGGCACAGCCCATGCAGCTCGGCCTCGCCGCCCTCCCCTTCGGGCATTCCATCAAGGACCAGAACGAACTCGTCGCCACCAATCCTCGCTACGGTATCGGCGGCACGTAGCATTTGCTTGAGCCGCCGGGCAATCAGCACCAGCACGCGGTCGCCGACGGCGTGGCCGTGCTGGTCGTTGATCGCCTTGAAGCCATTGAGGTCGAGAAACACCAGGGTTACCTGGCCGTCGCTTTCCCGGGCCTGTGCCAGCGCCTGCAACAGCCGGTGCTCGAGCACCAGGCGGTTGGGCAGGCCGGTCAGCACGTCGCTGTGGGCCAGTTGCTGGAGCTGGCTGGCCCAGGCCTTTTCCTCGGTGATCTCGCGAACCACGCCGATCATCTTCACCGCCACGCCGTCGGCGTTGCGCACGATATTGCCGGTCTCACGCAGCCAGTGAATGCTGCCGTCGGGCCAGACCACGCGGTATTCCTCGTCGTGGTTGTTGCCGGTCTCGATGCAGCGCAGTTCGCCAGCGCGGACCTGCGCGCGGTCGTCCGGGTGCACGGCATTGCAGAAGCGCTCGTAGCTCGGAGTAATCTCACCCACCTGATAGCCGAACATCCCGTAAATGGCATCGGACCAGTACAGGGTCTCGGTGTCGATGTCCCAATCCCAGGTGCCGATGCGCGCGAAGTACTGGCTGCGCTGGTAGCGCTCGCTGTCGTCGCGGGGGACGAACGTCGGCGGGCTCTGCGGCTGGTTGTCGAGGCGGATCTGGCACACCGCCAGGCGCGCGCGCAGACGCCGTTCGAGGCGACGGGCGCGCAGCAGCAGGGCCAGCAACATCAGCGATGTGCCAAGGGCGAGCCAGTCGAAGGCAGTCATGGAACAGGGGCCGGAGAGAAAGGAAAGCAGCTCTAAAATAGCTAATTGCCACTATTGCCGTCCAATCTTCCGGTCCCAGGTGTGCGCTAGTTGGCAGCAACGCCTGCGGCAGCAGCCTTGCGCTGGCGATTCCAGTTCAGCGCCGCGTGCGCCACCAGCCCGAAGATCAGACCCCAGAAGGCTGCCGCCAGGCCGAGGAAGCTCATGCCCGAGGCCGTCACCAGGAAAGTGATCAGCGCCGGCTCGCGTTGCTGCTCGTCGGCCATGGCGCCGGCCAGGCCGGTCATGATCGCGCCGAACAGGGCCAGACCGGCAAGGGCCGCGATCAGCTCGCGAGGCAAGGCGGCGAACACCGAGGCCAGGGTCGCGCCGAAGGTGCCCATGAGGATGTAGAACAGGCCGCAGGCGATCCCGGCGATATAGCGTTTGCCTGGCTGTTCATGAGCTTCACGGCCGGTGCAGATGGCGGCGGTGATGGCCGCGAGGTTGAAACCATGGGAGCCGAAGGGGGCCAGCAGCACCGAGCCGAGGGCGGTGACTGCGAGAATCGGCCGCGCCGGCGTGCCGTAGCCGGCGCTGCGCATCACCGCCATGCCCGGCACGTACTGCCCGGTCAGGCTGACCAGCGCCAGGGGCAGGCCGATGTTGATGATGGCGTGCCAGCTCCACTGCGGCGCGGTGAACTTCGGCTCGGCCAGGGCCAGGGTCAATGCCGAGGCATTCAGTTGCCCGAGCGATCCGGCGACCACGCAGCCGACGATCAGCACCGAGAGAATCGCGTAGCGCGGCGACAGGCGCTTGAACAGCAGGTAGCTGGCGAACATGGCCAAGACCAGCGCCGGTTGCAGCTTGATCGAGGTGAACAGCTCGGCGCCGAAGCGGAACAGGATGCCGGCCAGCATGGCGGCGGCGATGGCCTTGGGCAGGCGGCTCATCAGGCGGTCGAAGGCACCGCTCAAGCCGACCACGGCGATCACCAGCGCAGCGACGATGTAGGCGCCGATCGCCTCGGCCAACGACACCTGCGGCAGCATCGACACCAACAAGGCCGCGCCCGGTGTCGACCAGGCGGTAATCACCGGCGCACGCAGGAGCCAGCTCAGCAGCAGGCCGGTGACACCACTGCCGATGGAAATCGCCCAGATCCACGACGACACCTCATCCGGCGCCAGCTGTGCCTCACGTGCGGCCTGGAAGACGATGATCAGCGGGCCGGCGTAGGAAATGATCACAGCGATCAGTCCGGCGACGACCGCCGACAGCGAAAGGTCCTTTCTGAGGTGTTCCATGCAGCTCTCCCATGGCTATGCAGCAAATTGATTCGATTAATTTCAAATCTATTCGATTCAATCGAATCAATTCAATAGACTCAATTAAACAATTTGAAATATTCTCCTCACCCATACGCCGCCAGGATTGCTCCGCGGCACAGGCCGATTGCTGCGATGTGATAGGCTCGGCGCACTTGTTTCCATTGGTAGTTCGTCCATGTGGGTCCCCCTGCTCAACGCCTTCAATCAACCCGTGTACCTGTCCATCGCCGACGCGCTGGGCCGTGATATCGCCAGCGGTGCGCTCAAGCCGGGCGAGCGCCTGCCAACCCTGCGCGAGCTGGCGCAGGCGTTGCAGGTCACCCCGGGTACGGTGAGCCGCGCCTATGGCGAGGCGCAGCGGCGCGGGTTATTGCAAGGGGAAGTGGGGCGCGGCACCTATGTGCGGGCGACGCCACTGGCCGAGCCGGTCATCGTGGAGCCCGTGGTGCAACCGGCGAGCCTGTCGGTGATGCCACCGGTGCTCGACCTGTCGATCATCAAGCCTGCGGGCGACACCGCCTCCACCTGGCTGCGCGGCGCGCTGGTGGACCTGGCCAATGGCACCGACTTCGCCCAGGCCCTGGACTACGCACCGGATGGCGGCCACCCGGCGCATCGCGAGGCGGGGGCGCACTGGCTGCGGCAGTGGTTGCCGGACACGGTCTGGCAGCAGGTGGTGATCACCGCCGGTGCCCAGCATGGTTTGCTGGTGGCGATCAGTGCGCTGACCGAAAGCGGTGACCTGATCCTCTGCGAATCGCTGTGCTACCCGGGGATCATCTCTCTGGCCCACAGCCTGCAACGGCGCTTGCGCGGGGTGGAGATGGACGAAGAAGGCATCATCCCGGCCTCGTTGCGTGAAGTCTGTCAGCGCGAGCGGCCGAAGATGCTAGTGTGCGTCGCTACCTGCCAGAACCCGACCACCGCGACCATGTCGCACCAGCGCCGGGCGGAGATTGCCGCCATCGCCGAGGAATTCGATTTTCTGATCCTCGATGACGATATCTACGGGTTCCTTGCCACCGACACCACGCTGCGACCGCTGGCAAGCTATGCACCGGAGCGTTCGGTGTACCTCACCAGCCTGTCCAAGTCGGTACTGCCGGCGCTGCGTATCGGCTACCTGTACAGCCCGCCGCGCCTGCTCTCGCGCCTGACCGCCATGGTGCGCAGCAGCGTGTGGATGCCCTCTCCGCTCACCGCGCAACTGGCCAGCAACATCATCGAGCAAGGGCTGGACCAGCGGCTGGTGAAGCTGCAACGCGAGGAAGCGGCGAAGCGCCAGGCGCTGGCGAGGGAGATATTGCACGGCGTGAAGGTGAAGGCCGAACCGCACAGCTATCACCTGTGGCTGGAATTGCCGGAGCCGTGGAACGCGGATGAGTTCGCCACCCTGGCGCGGGCGCAGGGGGTGAAGGTGCTCAGTGGATCGCAGTTCCAGGCCGAGCGTAGTGGCGGGAGTCGTGGGGTTCGGGTGGTGCTGATGTCGCCGACGCGGGAGGATGAATTGAAGTTTGCGTTGACGCAGCTGGCGAGCCTGGTGGGGGTTTCGGATCCGCGGCGGTTTTACTGAGCCGGGGACTGGCGCCAATCAGTTCTGCGCTCTCCACTCACTGGCCAACCTGGACAAATAGCGCATGATTTCCCGATCACGGGCTTTTCCGTGAGCATCAGGCCAGAGAAAAGCCAATATCAGAATGCGGTTTTCGTAAAGCTCGCCAGGAACGTAGACCAGTGCGGCGTCCTCACCCGGGCGCCCGTTCCTGCATACCCGGTCTCGCTGGGGAACCCCGGTGCGAAAACGTGCAGGAGGAATGCGTACGTGGATGTGCATCAGGCAAGCCAGCAAAGCAGACGCTGGTTGGGTATAGGGTGCATCGCGACCGAAGATTGCCGGAATGTGCAAACGATCCGACTCGATATACCGGCTGAATTCCGTCTTCAAGATTTCCGACAAGCCTGGGTGCTTGGCGTCGACAGGAAGGAAGAAGGCCTCGAATGTTTCTGGATGGAAGGAGACCTCGAAAGCCATTGGTTCCCTTAGGCGATTTTCGCAATCCGTTTCGTGGTGTAGTCCGCAAGATCCCGAAGGGCTTGAGGCTCGACCTCACTCGGAAACTCATCGGGACGAACGAAGAACTGCCGGTACATCAGATCCATGGTTGCAAGACGGGTACGAACCTTTGCAACGGATCTGCGCAATTGCTCATGTTCGTTGCTCAGCGCAGAGGGAACCCGCGTATCACGCAGCGCCTCCTCAAGCTGACGGATCGCCTTGAGGAGTTCCATGTTGCGCAGGAAGTGTTCTTCGTCGAGCGAGGTCAGGGTGGCGATCTTCTCTACGCTGCGCGCGTAGTGGGTATCAAGATCGTTCCAGCCGCTGGCGAGAGCCGCGATCACTGAACGGAGCTTGAGGACTGCTGCGGATTCACTCGTGGAAGCCACTGGGGAATGACCGCTGGCACCCTGCTCGGAGAGCGCAGCGTAGTCGCTGATCAAGGCGAGGGCTGCGACAAACAGTGCAGAAGCCGGCGCATTCGCTTTGAGGGACATGGAAAGCTCCGTGTTGATGACGTTGGCTCGTGGCCAGGCAGGACCGCGATTATCGACCCCGGGTCAAAATAGTCAATTACCGTCCACGCGGCGTTCTGGTGACTGGGTATTACAAAAAACCGTGTCGTCAGTATAGGTAAGACAAATGTGGATTTTCACAGCTCATCCAGGAACGGTATTTACGACGAACGGTGGTGCGATGGAATGAAAGCGGTCCCGAATTCGGGACCGCAAGGGGAATCGCGTCCTCGACCGATGCCTACCGCACGAACACCTGCGCCGTAGTAATCGCCATATCCCCACCCGGCAGCTGGATCTTGCCAAGCGGCTTCAGGCTGTCCGCATCGAAGATCGCCACGTCGTTGTACGTCCCCGCCAGGTACACCTTGCTCCCCGCCTTGTTCATCGACACGCAGTAGTACGAATGATCCAGGGTCGCGGCCTTGATCAGTTTCTTCTCCTTGATGTCGTACTTGGCCAGCCGGTTGAGCACGCCATACACCACGTTCGGATCCTTGGGCGAGCGCATGCCGCTGAAGTAGATTTCGGTCAGCGGGCCGAAGTCCACGGTCTCGCTCTTGCCGGTCTTGAGGTCGACGCTGAAGAAGCCATACAGGTTCTGCGCCGTCGCCGGATCCTGCTTCTCGTCGGTGAATTTCGCCGTGGTGTAGAGCAGCGAGAACTCATGCCGCCAGGTCTGCTGGTTCCACACGTAGAGCACGTCCGGCGCACTGTAGTTGGGGCGCTTCCAGTGACGGCTGGGGACGATGACGTCGAACTTGCCGGTCTTCACGTCGACCTTGTAGATGTCGGGACCTGCCACGTACAGCGTGCCGTCGTCGCCGCTCTGCATGATGGTCAGCTGGCGCGGCGCCGGGAAGCTGCGCAGCGGTTTGGCATTCAATCCAGCATCGGTGCCGTAGACATCCAGCCGCGGCGGCTGCACTTCGTAGTGGTCGCTGAACAGCTTGGTCGGGTTGGCGACGGTGTAGATCTCCTTGCCGTCATGGCTGACGGTGAAGGAGAACATCGAGCGCGCCTTCTCCCCCGGCAACTGGGTGATGCTGGCGTGGAACACCTGCTTGCAGCTGTCCAGTTCGACACCATAGATATCCGCGTAGTGGTTGTTGAGCACGTAGGCGATGCGCTTGTCCGGCGACATCTGTACCGAGCCCGGGCCGAAGGCGTCGGGCATGGCGCAGGTCTTGTACAGTTTGTCGCTGCCAAGATCGATGACGTGCAGGTTGTTCGGGTAGTTGGTGACGGCCATGTACTCGTGGCCAGCCTTCAGCGCCTTGCCTTCGTCGGCCGCCTGGGCCAGGCCGGTGGTCGCGCCGAGCGCCACCAGGGCGGCCAGGCCGCGGGTTGCAATGTGCAGCATGGAGATATCCCTCTTCTTGTTCGCCCGGGGGCTCATTTGTCGTCCGGGAATACGGTGCCGAGGTTGCGCCAGCCATCCCCGGAGGACTGCGCGTCCTTGTTCCAGTCGGGGAAGGTGCTCATCATGTCCGGCACCTGGGCTGGCCACCAGCAAGGGTCGGAGCAGCCGTAGAGGTCCGACTCCATCGGCTGGCACAACGACGAGACGCCGCCGAAAGCGTCGATCTCCCAGCCCGGGTCGGTGGTCGAGGCGCAACCGGCGACCGAGTTCATCGCCACCACTTCCTCGATGCGGTTCTCTTGCGCGGCCTGTTCCAGTTTCAGCGCTTTGTTGTTGATCGGTTTCAGATGCTTCATGTCAGTGGACCTTGCGCGCGGTGATGTAGCGGCTGATGAAGGCCGGATTCTCGGCCATGATCCGGCTGTAGACTTCGATGCCGAAGTCCACCCAGTCACGCATCAGTTCGCAATAGTGGTAGGTCGGATGGGCCGGGTCGCCGTAGCGGGCGTAGCTCTCGTGGTAGCAACCGCCAGAGCACAGATTGCGGATGCGACAGCTGTCGCAACCGGTGTTGGTGCGGTCCAGGCGCTGGGAGAGGAAGTCGTTGAGCTCGACCTGCTTCACCCCGCTGTGCACGTTGCCGAAGGTCGGCAGCGACGAGCCGGTGAAGCGGTGACAGAGATTCAGCTCGCCCTTGTGATCCACCGCCAGCATCTTCAGGCCGGCGCCGCAGGGCAGCGCCTTCTTATGGCCTTCGTGGATGTCGGTGAGCAGTTGGTGCAGGTTGGAAAAACCGATGTTGCGATGCTCCAGCGCCGCCTCCAGGTAACGCCGACCCAAGGCCTTCATGTTGGCGAAGACCTCCACCAGTTCCTCACTGCTGAGGTTGTAGGCACTGACATCACCGGACGTCACCGGGGCGAAACCGACCTCGGCGAAACCCATCTCGTTGAACAGGTGGTTCCAGATGGTCTCGATATCGGTGACACCCTTGGTCAGGGTCACCCGAGCGCCCACCGGGCGGCTGTCATAGCGCGACAGCAGCATGTCTGCCTTACGCCGCACCACGTCGTAGGTACCCTGCCCGCCCACGGTGATGCGGTTGCGGTCGTGCACGGTCTTCGGCCCGTCGATGCTCACCGACAGCCCGAAGCGGTGGGCATTGAGGTAGTCGACGATCTCCTCGGTCAGCAGGGTCGCGTTGGTGGTCATGACGAACTCCACGCGCTTGCCCGCCTCGCTGAAACGTCGCTCGCAGTAGTCGACCATATACTCGATAAGCTTGCGATTGCTCAGCGGCTCGCCGCCGAAGAACACCACGGTGTACACCGGCTCGTCAGGCGACTCCTTGAGCAGCATTTCCACCGAGGCCACTGCGGTCTCGATATCCATGCGCTTGCCTGCCGAGGGCTTGTCCAGGTCTTCCTTGTAGCAGTAGGTGCAACTCAGGTTGCAGCCGGTGTTGACGTTGAGCACTACGGTGTTCAGCGCCGTGCGCTCGACCCGCTTCGCCCCGACCTCCGGCGTCAGCGGCGAGCCGTCGCTGACCAGCTCCAGGGCGATCAGTTCGCGCAGGGTCTCGTTGATTTCCGCACCGTCGAACCGCGCCGCCAGGCGTTGCACCAAGGCATCGCTGGAACAGCTTTCGCGGCGCAGTGCGTCGATGATTTCCCCGGTCAGGGCGTCGCTGGCGAAAAGCGAGCTGCTGGGGATATGGAACAGCATGCGGGCATCGTCGACCCGCACTTCATGCAGATTGCGTTCTACCAGGTTCAGGATGGCACCCATCACAACCTCCTCGAAAACTCGGACATGGCCAGGTCAAACCGCCGGATCACGGGATCGGCGGGTTGTTCCAGCGCTGGATGGTCACGATCATCTGGCCCTCGCCGGTACGCGCCTTGCCCGCGTCGTCCACGGCGGCGATGACCTTGAGGTTGCCAGCGTTGTTGGTGGACATCTTGCGCGCCGGGTTCGGCCCGGCATCGCCTGGTGTGAACACGCCGCTGTCGGCCTGCATCACGCCGGCGAACTTGACGTCCTCGTCCTCGCGGGCACGCTCGTCGAAGGGCTCGACCTTCCATTTGGCCGGGAACACACCGATGCGATAGTCCTTGCCATCGGCGCCCTTGCCCCAGGCCTCGGCGTCGAAACTTCCCTGGACCTTCGGCGTGGAACCGCCGTTGTCACCCACCCGCGCCACCGAGAAGGCCGGCACCACTTTCACTTCGGCGATCTCGCGATACAACGCCAGTTGCTGGCCACCCAGTGCACCGACCTTGACCTCCTGCAGGCCGCTGACAGCATCGGCGGCGGCCTTGACCCGCACCTTGATGCGCTGCGGGGTGTTCTCGATCACCTGCAGCACTTCCACGCCCTGGCCGAACGATGGCGTGCCGCTGAGGCCGCTGCCCACCAGGGTCAGCTCGCTTTCGCTGCCGGCCTTCAGGTAGCCCGGCTGGACCGCCAGCAGGCGCGCCTTGCCCTGCTGCGCGGCGCTGAAATCGATGCCGCGTTCGTCATGGGTCTTGTCGAACATGCGGCCCACCAGTTGGCCGTCATGGGCGGCGAATACCTGGCGCATGCTCACGCCATCGACGTCCACCGTGCCGCGCCACTCATAGCCGCTGTACAGCACCGCGCTGCCCTCGCCCTTGAACGGCGAACCATCGGCGTACTGGCCGTCGACGCTAACCTTGAAGCGATCTCCATCTTCGGACGTGACCTTCATCACCCCGTTGAGCTCGCCCTTGCCAGGCAGGTGGCCGCTGAAACTCCAGTCGCCGGCCAGTATCGCGGCCCTGGGCATGGACTTCTGCCAGTCGCTCCAGGCCTTGCTGTCGAAGGGATACTTCTGCGCCAGCAGCGGGACCATGTCTTTCTTCGCCAGGTCGAACCAGTCGCGATCGCGGGACAGCGCCTGGTATTCCAGCGACGGCCACTGACCCAGGTGGAAGTTGACCAGGCGCTCCCACTCCTGAGCCGGGCGCCGCTGCAACGCGATGCGCGCGCCAGAGTGGCAGCGGGAGCACATTTGCTTGGTAGGTTCCTCGATCTGCTCGACGGTGTTCAGCCGCCGCTCCAGGGCGTAGCGCACGCCGTCAGTTTCGCTGGGCGCCAGACCCTGAGTATCGGCGAGGTACTTGACCAGGGTGCGACGGTCTTCGTCGCTGATCTGCAGTTGATGCATGGTCTGCATGCGGCCGATGGTCATCAGCCAGCCTTCCGGGGTCTTGCGCTGGTGGCTGATACGGCTGAGGGCATCGTTGCCCTCGGGCAGATGGCAACCCTGGCAGGTCTCCATCAAAATCTGCCGGCCCTCACGGGCTTCGCTGACCTGCGGTTGCAAGGCAAGGCTGACGGCCACTGCCAGCAGGCCACCGGCGCTGGCGAACCTGAGTGTTCTCTTCATCGATGACTGACCTCCCACGGCGTGCTTTTTATTGTTCGTTTTATTGTTCGTACACTTCTTATAGGTCTCTTCCGTCGGCCACAGAGGGGCAGAGCACGCACCGAAGAGCCGCTTGCAAGGGCCGATACATATTGCGTGCCAAACGCCGGAAGTGCTGTTTCACGGGGCTTGCGGCCCGCGCAGGCCGGGCCTCGCGGCGCGTTTCGCGACAGATGAGACAGGCTGAGACGGTTGTCTCAGGCACTTGAGACTGTCTCAGCCGGCGTCTCGTTTTGCGACGACCGGCACTGCCTTCGCGAGGATCGGACCCGAGCCGCGCCCCTGAATTCACCGGCTCCGGCGACCTTGGCACAGCCGTTGCGAAGCCCCCGGCATTCACTCACAAGAACGAGGTCTGCCCATGTCCACCCCTGCCCCCCTGCACCCGGCCGTCGAGGCCTTTATCCGACGCGCGCCGACCATGCTGATTGGCGGCGACTGGGTCGAGGCCGCCGACGGCGAACGCCTGACCCTGCGCAACCCGGCCACCGGCGACGTGCTGTGCCAGGTGCCGGCGGCGACGCCTGCCGATGTCGCCCGGGCCGTGGGCGCCGCGCGCCAGGCCTTCGATGACTCGGCCTGGAGCCGCACCCGTCCGCGGGAACGGCAGAACCTGCTGTGGAAACTCGCCGACCTGATGGAGCGCGATGCCGAGGTCCTGGCCCAGCTGGAATGCCTGAACAACGGCAAGAGCGCGGTGGTGGCTAGGGTGATGGACGTGCAGTTGTCCATCGACTTCCTGCGCTACATGGCCGGCTGGGCGACCAAGGTCCAGGGGCATACCGTCGATGTGTCGATGCCGTTGATGCCGACCGATGAATTCCACGGTTTCATCCGCCGCGAGGCGGTGGGCGTGGTGGGTGCCATCGTCGCCTGGAACTTCCCCCTGCTGCTGGCCTGCTGGAAACTCGGCCCGGCCCTGGCCACCGGTTGCAGCGTGGTGCTCAAGCCCGCCGACGAAACCCCGCTGAGCGCGCTGAAGCTGGCCGAGCTGGTGCTGGAAGCCGGCTACCCGGCCGGCGTGTTCAACGTGGTCACCGGTACCGGTGCCGTCGCCGGCGATGCCCTGACCCGCGACCCGCGGGTGGACAAGCTGACCTTCACCGGCTCCACCGCCGTCGGCCAGCAGATCGGCCGGATCGCCATGGACAACATGACCCGGGTGACCCTGGAGCTGGGCGGCAAGTCGCCGACCATCGTCATGGCCGACGCCGACCTGTCCACCGCCGCTGCCGGCGCTGCCCAAGCGATCTTCTTCAACCAGGGCCAGGTGTGCTGCGCCGGCTCGCGCCTGTACGTGCACCGCAAGCACTTCGACAACGTGGTGGCGGATATCGCCGGCATCGCCAACGCCATGAAGCTGGGCAACGGCCTGGACCCGAGCGTGCAGATGGGCCCGCTGATTTCCGCGCGCCAGCAGAAGCGCGTGTTCGACTATATCGAGCAGGGTCGAGGCAGCGGCGCAACCATCGCCTGTGGTGGCGAGCAGTTCGGGCCGGGGTATTTCGTCAAGCCGACGGTGATCGTCGACGTGGACCAGAAGCATCCGCTGGTGCAGGAAGAAATCTTCGGGCCGGTGCTGGTGGCCATGCCCTTCGATGACGAGGCAGAGGCGCTGCGCATGGCCAATGACAGTCCGTATGGATTGGGAGCGAGTATCTGGTCGAATGACCTGGGTGCCGTGCATCGGATGATTCCGAAGATCAGGTCCGGCTCGGTGTGGGTCAACTGCCACAGCGCGCTGGATCCGGCGCTGCCGTTCGGGGGTTACAAGATGTCCGGCGTCGGTCGCGAGATGGGGGCGGCGGCGATCGAGCATTACACCGAGGTGAAGTCGGTGTTGATCAAGCTTTGAAGCATTCAGGCAGCAGATCCTCGGTGGCTGATCGGGGCCGATCAACACGAAACGAGGGTCTGGTGCCTGATCCAAAAACCTGGGGTCCGTGTCGCACTTGCGCTTTGTCTAGGGGCGGTAGCCCTGGCTCAGCAGCCAGCTGCGCAGGTAGCGCTGCTGTTCCGGGCTAAGTGGCTCCAGTACTTGCTCCGCAGGCTCGGTGCGCAACCGGCTCACCAGCGGCGCCAGTTCCACACCATTCAGGTGCCAGATGCCCAGTGGCTGATCGGGGCTGATCACCACCTGCGCAAGGTCCACCAAACCCTCGCGCAGTACGGGCGCCTGTTCTACCCGCAGGCTGGAGAAATCCGCTTCGGCATGCACCGGCTCGGCATCCGGCCACTCCCGGCGCGCCTGCCAGAAAGGCTCATCGGCCCAGCGCCGCTCCTCCAGGTAGAAGTCCCGCCCCAGACGGGCAAAGCGCCAGAACAGGTGCCCGATCCGCTGTTGATGAAAACGCAGCGCCAGCTCGCGGCGCTCGGGATGGGTCAGCAGGGTGTTGATCACGGCCGGCGCCTGCAAGGCGGACGACAAGGACTGGAAGATGCCGTTGCCCGACAGCGGATCCACCGCCATCGCCGCATCCCCGACCCGCAGCCAGTTGTCGCCACCGCACAGCGGCGCAAGGATCGCCGTGCTGCTACGGGCATGCAGTTCAAGGTCCTGTTCCTGGTCGGTATCGAAGAAGGCCCGGGCCAAGGGCGACTGCCAGCGTTTCTCGCGGCAGAACTCCAGCAGCGCGGCCTTGTCCGGCAAGGCCGTGGCGGCGACATCCAGGGTCCACTGCCAGTAGCAACGGCCATCGGCCTGACGGGCCATCCACACCCAACCGTCAGGCTGGCTCTCCACGGCGCTGGCGCTCTTGCCTGGCGGGCCCTGCCAGCGGTTGAGCAGGCTGAGGGTTTCCGGCCCACGCGCGGCACGAGCGATGGATTTGTCATGTTGCGGCGCCTGCCGGCCCCGGGCTTCGACATGGAAATCGGCGTTGAGGGATGGCGCGCCGTCCAGTTCGATCAAGCTGCGACCCTGCTCGACGCGTACCCCGAGCACCCGTGCCTCGATCACCTCGATCCCGGCGCTGCGCAGGTCGTCACGCAAGCCCTGGTCGAACCGCGGACGATCCAGCAGGAACTCGACATTGCGGCTCTGCGCCTCACTGTTCCAGCGCGCATGCCGCCGCGAAGGCTCGCCGGCCACCGCCAGCGCCTGCTGCAGGCCGGTGCTGCGCAGCGCTTCCAGGACCCGCTGCGAGACCCCCTCCAGCGCGGCGAAGCGACGCCACTCGCTGACGACCCGAACGTCGTAGCCAAGACGTTTGAGCCCCAGGGCAACCACCGCGCCCGCCGGGCCGGCACCGAGTACGACAATGGATTTCAAGCACGACCCCGATATTCACGACCACGATAATGCGCATTGTGCAGCAGCCAGGCCATTACCAGCGCATTGGTGGCATGGGGCTGCTCACGAAGGAACGCGGCGATCTGCCCGGTCAGCGCCGCGCAACCGAAACTGGCACCGGACAGCGGACTCTCCTTGGCCCGCACGCACGCGCCGAAATCGGCCTGGGGACTGTCCAGCCAGCTCCATTCATCGCGCTGGCAACGGGCATCACCAGTAATGCGCAGCACACCCGGATAGGCGGCGGGATACACCGGCAACCCCTGGGCCGGGGTCGAGGCGCAGATCAGCACACCGGCATCCTGAGCCGCCACGCAGGCCTCGCGCAACGCCGGGCGATCTTCACGCAGACCGAGGCTGAGGTTGATCAGGCGCACACCACGCATCACCAGCCATTCGATGCCCGCGGCCACCTGCAGGGCGCTGGTTATGCCACGCTCGTCGAAGACCTGGGCGACATGGATCGGCAGGTCACCGGCACCGGCCGCGATCAGTTCGACCACCGCCGTGCCATGCCCCAGCGCATCCTCCCGCGCCGGCTGTTCGCTGACGCCGACCGCCGCCAACTGGAAACGCTGGGCTCCGGCCAGACGGTCGAGAGGACCACCGCTGTCCACCACGCCGATGCTCACCTCAGACATGCCCGGCCTCCCGCTCCCGCAACTGGCCGTCCCGCAGCACCAGGTGCAGGTCGGCATTGGCGAGGGTCGAAGGGCGGTGGCTGACCAGGATCCGGGTCCGCTCGGCAAACAATCGGTCTATCGCGGCAATCACTTCTCGCTCCGTGTCTTCGTCGACTTGTGAGGTGGCTTCGTCCAGCACCAGCAGCAGGGGATTCTGGAGCAATGCGCGAGCAATGGCGATACGTTGTTTCTGTCCGCCGGACAATTGTTGGCCGCGCTCGCCCAGCGGGCTGTCCAGGCCCTCCGGCAGACTGGCGATGAGGCCGTCGAGCTGTGCCAGGCGGGCGACCTCGGCGATGGCCTCACGGCTGGCGTCCGGCGCGCTGTAGGCCAGGTTGTCGGCCAGGCTGCCGCGGAACAGCACGATATCCTGGCTGACCACCGCCACGCGCTGACGCAGGGCCTGCAAATCGAGCTCACGCAGGTCGACGCCGCCCAGCAGGATCTGCCCCGCCTGGGGATCGTAGAAGCGTTGCAGGAGGTCGATCAGGGTCGACTTGCCGGCGCCGGACATGCCGCTCAGGGCCACCTTGCAGCCGTGGGGGATATGCGCATCGACCTGCTGCAACAGCGGTGGTCGCCCCGGATGGGCGAAGCACAGGCCGCGCAGTTCCAGGTCGCCGCGCCCCGGCATCGGCGCAGCCTGGACAGGGCTTTCCACCTCCGGAGCGACACCACGCAACTCCATGACCCGCCCCAGGCTGACGCTCATCCGCTGCACCGCCACATACAGGCCGAGCAGGCTCTGCACCGGCCCTACTGCCATGCCCAGGTAGGTGGAAAAGGCAATCAACGCCCCCAGTTGCCACGTGCCCTGCACCACCCAGTAACCGCCCACCAGAAAGGCACATGCGCGGGATAGCGAGGTCAGCGTCCCGGGCACCGCCTGGGTGAAGAACTCGGTGACCTGCAGGCGCAGCAACTGACTCATGTAGCCCTGCCCCAGGCCGTCGAGACGCCGCGCCTCGCGTTGCTGCTGGCCCGCGGACTGGATGAACTTCATTGCCGGCAGGGTTTCCACCAGGAATGACGAGACATCGGCCGAGCGCTCGCGCAACTGGCGCACTTCGCGCTCCACCTTGCGCCGCATCCAGCGTAGCCAGAGCACATCCAGCGGGATCAGCAGCAGCGCCAGCAGCGACAGCTGCCACGACAGCATCAGCAGCATGCCCAGGGCACAGACCAGGCCGATCACGCTGGACACCGCGGAGAACAGCGAATCCACGGCAAAGCGCTGGATCTCCGCAACGTCGCCGTCCAGCCGCGACATCAGGTCACCCAGGCGGCGCTGCCCGTAGAAGCTCGGCGACAACCGTTGCAGATGGCGATACAGGGCGTCGCGCAGGGCGAAGAGGATACGCCCGGACAAGCGCGTGTGCAGGTAGCGGTTGAGGCCGGACAGCAAAGTGCCAAGAATGCCGGCGAGGACCATCAGCCCGGCGATCAGCGCCAGCTTCGGGAAGTCCTTGGCCAGCAGCCCATCGTCAATCAGCAGCTTGGTCAGCCAGGGCTGCACCAGCACCAGCGCGGTGGCGCACATCGACAGGCCGAGCAAGCCGGCGATGGCCAGCCGGTGCGGGCGGATAAAGCCGTACAGCCAGTGCAGGGCGTCCTGCACGGCGGGCCGATCCTGATGCTCGATCAGGCGACTGAGCAGACGCTGGATCACGGCGTCATCTGCTTGAGCTTGCGGTACAGCGTGGCGCGGCTGATGCCCAGTGCAGCGGCGGCGGCCGTAGCATTGCCATGATGACGGTCGAGGGCCTGGCGGATCAGGTCCAACTGGTGGTCCCGCAGGTTTTCCGCCTTCGCCTGGGGTGCGCCGCTGCGCAGTTCGTCGAGCAGGTTGTCCGGCAGATGGTCGAGGTCGAGCACCTGCTCGCCGTCCTCGCGCATCGCCAGCAGCAGGCGCAGGCTCATCTCCAGTTGGCGGATGTTGCCGGGCCAGTGATAGGCGCCGAACAGCCGCGCCAGCTCATCGGACAGGCGCACGCCCTGGCCGCCGAGGCGGGCCAGCAGGCTGCCGATCAGTGTCGGCAGGTCGTCGCGCTCGCGCAGGGCCGGCAACTTCACGCTGATGCCGTTGAGGCGGTAGTAGAGATCTTCGCGGAACTGCTGGTCGGCGACCTGCTGCTTGAGGTCGCGGTGGGTGGCGCAGATCAGAGCGATGTCCAGGTCCTGCTCCTGTGCCGCGCCCAGAGGCGCCACCTTGCGCTCCTGCAGGACTCGCAGCAGCCGGGCCTGCAACGCCAGCGGCATGTCGCCGACTTCATCGAGGAACAGCGTGCCGCCGTGGGCCTGCTGCAAGCGCCCGACCATGCCGCCGCGACGCGAACCGGTAAAGGCCCCCTCGCGGTAGCCGAACAGTTCCGACTCGATCAGGCCTTCGGGAATCGCCGCGCAGTTCACCGCGATGAACGGCTTGCCGGCGCGGGCGCTGTCCTGATGCAGGGCGCGGGCCACCACTTCCTTGCCGCTGCCGGTTTCGCCCAGCAGCACCACCGGCAGGTCACTGGCCAGGCCCTGGCGGGCCATGCGCAGGGTGCGGGCGAAACGACTGCCGGCAGCAGCGAGGGTTTCCAGCGAGGGCGTGGTCGAGGCTGGCGCGGGGCGGTTGAGGATGGCGGGCACCGACACGGCGATGGAGCGCGGTGGCAAGTGCAGCGCCTTGTAGTGGAAGGCGCCTTTGGCGGTCTCGATGCTATCGATCTGGCCCGCTTGCAGGCGCGCCAGCCACTGCTCGACGCGCAGGCCCAGCAGGCTGTCGCAGCGCTGACCGACCAGGCTGGCGCGGTCGCTGCGCAGCAATTGGCAAGCCTGGTTGCTCGCCGCGAGGATTCGCCCGTCCAGGCTCACCGCCAGCAGGCCCTGCCAGCAAGAGTCGAGGTACTGCCGACGGCTGTGGAACGCCAGGACGATCTGCTCGGGGAAACTGTTGCAAAACAACCGACTTTCGATCTGCATCACCGCCAGCGCCAGCAGCGCGGTGCGGTCGTGGAGGCGACCGAGGGGGCCCTGGCGAGTCAGGTCGAGAACCCCGAACAGCTCGCCTTGCGGGCAATGGATCGGTACCGAGGTACAGGAAAAATCGCTGAGCCGTTCGAGGAAATGTTCGCCGCAGTCGATCTGCACCGTGCGCGCCTCCACCAGCGCGGTACCCAAGGCATTGGTACCGCGGCTCGCCTCGCTCCAGCAGGTACCGGGGGCGATATCGCCGAGGCCGCGCTGCCGGAGCACGCCGGACTCGCCCTGGATGGCGAGGATGGTGGCGTCGGCGTTGGCGAGGATGATCAGGCTGTCCTGTCCCTGGCGTGCACCGAGGTAGTCGAGTTCGGCACTGGCGGCGTCGAGCAGCGGACGGTTGCTGGCCAGCAGCAGGTCGAGGCTGGCGGCGGAAGTCAGGGCGACTTCCTGGCTGGCGTTACCGGTGACCCCATGGCCGAGGCTGCGGCGCCAGGAGGCATCGATTTCGGCACGCAGGAAACCGTCGGGCAACTGGCCCTCGACGGACAGGCGTTCGCGGGCAAGGCGGGGGTTCGAGGTCGGGGCTGTTTTTATTGTGCTCATCGGCGGCTCCGGATCGGTTATCCGATACAAGCAAGACCTGCGCCAGAATCCGTTGGTAACACTTCCTTACGCGGTACTGCGCACGTGAAGACCTTGCTCGCTCCCACAGGATTGATGTCCAGCCCACTGAGGTGGGTAAACCAGGTTTCCGAGTATAACGCCGTTACAAAAGCCCCAGCGACTTGGCCCGGGCCACCGCCTGGGTGCGCCGCTCCACGCCGAGCTTGCTGTTGATATGGCTGGCGTGGGTCTTCACGGTATGCAGGGAGATAAACAGCTGCTCGCTGATTTCCTGGTTCGAGCAACCCTGGGCAATCAGCTTGAGCACCGCATGCTCGCGCACACTGAGGGTTTCCGCGCTGGCGCTCTCCTGGGCGGGCAGCAACGCCAGCAGGCTGCCCTGAATCGGGCTGGACGGCTGGGCCTGGAGCTGTTCGCGCAACCACTCGGGATGTTCGGCGAGCAGGCGCTGGAACGGTTGCAACGCCCCGCCCCGCGCGGCATCGAGTGCCAAGGCCAGTCGCTCGCGCGCCTGCGCCTGGT
The DNA here is from genome assembly GCF_059379395.1 of Pseudomonas sp. Con_6. NCBI lineage: Bacteria > Pseudomonadati > Pseudomonadota > Gammaproteobacteria > Pseudomonadales > Pseudomonadaceae > Pseudomonas > Pseudomonas sp. Con_6. The sequence continues at coordinate 6,086,292 of NZ_CM182011.1, forward strand.
CGCCGAGCCCCAACGCCAGGCCGACCGCCTGGCACAAGGCGTTTACGCACAGCAACTGGCCGCCACTGGCCTGACCCCGATTGACCAGCGCCTGCAAACGCTGCCCGGCCTGGGCCGCACGCCCCTGGGCCTGCTCCAGCAGCGCCTGCTGCAATTCGATATGCAAAGGCAGCAACGGATGGAACTCCGGCGCCGCTGCGGCTTGCTGACCGCCGTAAGTCTGGCTCAGACGCAACAGCCAGGACTCGGCAAGGTCGTTGCGCCCCTGGGCCAGCCACAGCTCGCATTTCACCAGGGTGATCATGGCCAGGTAGAAGATCGGCGGTACGTCCCAGATATGCATCAGCCGCTCGGCCTCGGCCAGTTCGGCGAAGGCCTCGGCGAAACGCCCTTCGCGCCCGTCCAGGGTGGCCAGGGCGCAATGGCCGATCAGCACGCTGATATCGCGACAGGCACGGGCCTCGATCAGGCCCGCACGCAAGCGGCTGCGGCCGACGTCCGCCTGCAGGCGCCCCACCAGCAGATAACCTTCATAAAGCATCAAGCGCGCCCGCACCGCATACAGCCGCTGCGAGGACAACCCGCGCAAGCGGTGCAGCCCCTGGCGCACCTCGTCCATGGCCCGCAGCACCTCGCCACGGGCATGCAGCACCCGTGCGCGGTCGTAATGGGCCAGGGCTTCGAACAACGGATTGCCGACCCGCTGCGCCAGCTCCAGTCCCTCCCGGTTCCAGCCCCGGGCGCGCCAGAAATCGGCGTCGGCGATGGCCAGGTTGGACAGGGTCGAGAGGCACATCAGGCGCTGTCCGTAACGCTTGTGCGGCAGGCTTTGCAGAGCCTGCTCGCAGTACGAGCGGGTGCGCTCACGGTCACCGCGGCCACGGGCGATGATCCCGCTCAATGCCAGCCACTGGGCCAGCATGGACTTCTGCGCGGTGGCCGACGGCGCCGGCAGGAAACGGCTGAGATGGCTAGCCAGTTCCTGCGCCGCATCGAGCTGGCAGGCCAGGCCCAGGGCCCAGCTGTACAGCACGATCAGCCGCGGCGTGCTGATCAGCAGGCTGTCGGGCAGGTCCATCTTCCAGCGCAGCAACATGCCAACGTTCTGTTCCGCCAGCAGTTGCTCTTCGGAGAGGTTCTGCACCAGGTTGGCGGCCACGTCCAGATGCCCGGCGCGCAACGCCTGTTCCACCGCCTCGTCGAGCAGGCCCTGGCCATGGAACCAGCGGCAGGCACGCAGGTGCAGGCTGGACAGCGGCAAGCTGGCCTGGCGGGTACGCAGCAGGTCGGAGAACAGGTGGTGATAGCGGAACCAGTAGCCGTGCTCGTCCAGCGGCACGAGGAACACCTGGTGCGATTGCAGGAAACGCAGGATCTCGCCGCTGTCGTGGCTTTCCCGCAGGGCATCGCAGAGGTCGGCGCAGAAACGGTCCTGACAGGCGGTGTCGTTGAGGAAGGCCTGCACCTCGGGCGGCAGGCAGTCGATGACTTCTTCCAGCAGGTAGTCGCGGATCAGCCCTTCGCCTCCATGCAGGGCCTGGGGCAAGGCGCTGTCGGCCCCGGACTCGGTCGCCGCGAGCAGCCAGAAACGCAGGCCGGCGACCCAGCCGTCGCTGCGCTGGACCAGATTGTCCAGCGCCTGGCCACGCAGGAGCGAGGGATGCTGGCCGAGCACGGCGAAGGATTCGTCGGGGGTCAGGCGCAGGTCCTGTTCGGTCAGCTCCAGCAACTGTCGCGACAGGCGCAGGCGCGCCAGGTGCCAGTCCGGGCGCAGGCGGCTGGTGACCAGCAGTACCAGCCCGGGCGGCAAGTGATTGAGGAAGAACTGCAGGCAGCGGTCGAGTACCGGGCCCTGGGCCAGGTGGTAGTCGTCCAGCACCAGCAGGATCGGCGCACCGTTGTGCAGGTGCACCGCCAGTTCGTCGAGCAGGCCGTCGAGCCATTCCTCGAAGGCGAAAGGCTGGTGACGCTGGCGCATCTTCAGCAGGCCGAGGGCCTGGGCACCGAGGCTCGGGCAATGCTGTTGCAGGCCTTCGAGCAGGCGTTCGAGAAAACGCCCCGGGTCCGCGTCGCGCCTGCTCAGGCCAAGCCACAGGCTGCGCCACTGCGCAGGCAGGCCCTGGCAGAACTCCACCGCCAGGGAGCTCTTGCCGAATCCGGCCGGTGCGTTGACCAGCAACAGGCGACCACCGAGCCCGGCCTGCAAACGCTGGCAAAGGCGCGCCCGCGGCACATGCCCGTCGGGCAGCGGTGGCCGGTAGAAGCGTCCTTCCAGCGCGGACACGGTCTGGCTGGTGAACCCTTGCGTGCTGGACAGGTCGGTCATGGCCGGCTCTTTCCTGGGAAAATCTCGGCGACAGGGATTGCCGCAGACTAGCGGTTTAACCGGCACATTTGAAGGCGATTGCCGCAGGTAGGCAAAAAAAGACTACAACAAGAAGCAACAAGGACAACATTGATTGGCGGCAATGAATGATATGTCTCGGGAGTTAATCCGAGAGGGAGAAGGGATTTTTCTGATGAACTGTGTCACCGAAAATCAGAACGCCCCGGCAAGCCGGGGCGTTCTGGGGGATCACACGGAATAGCTCAGACCTTAACGCACACCCGCCTGACGCAGGGCGGCCGGCTGGAAGTCAGCCTTGGACGCGGTGAAGCCGAAGTCGTAGGAACTCTTCTCCTCGTTCTTCATGCCCAGCGCCAGGTAACGACCGGATTGCAGGTCATAGATGGCTTCCAGGGTGTACCACGGTACCTGGACGTTGTAGTAGTCCTGAGCGTGGGCCTCGGAAACCCGCCACAACTGATTGCGGCCGTCGTACTGGTCGATCACTGCGGCTTGCCAGGTGTCCTCGTCGATGTAGAAGTCACGCTTGGCGTAGATGTGGCGCTGGCCCGGTTTCAGGGTCGCCACCACGTGCCACACGCGACGCAGCTCGTAGCGGGTCAGGTCCTGGTTGATGTGGCCAGCCTTGATGATGTCGGCGTACTTCAGGGTTGGCGAGTCCAGCTTGTAGCTGTTGGAGGCGATGTACATCTCCTTCTTGCCTTCCAGCTTCCAGTCATAACGGTCTGGCGCGCCGTTGTACATGTCGAGGTTGTCGGAGGTACGCAGGCCGTCGGCTGCGGTACCCGGACCGTCGTAAGAGACCTGCGGCGCCAGGCGCACGCGACGCTGGCCGGCGTTGTAGACCCACGCCTTGCGCGGCTCCTTGACCTGGTCGAGGGTCTCGTGCACCAGCAGCACGCTACCGGCCAGACGTGCCGGCGCGGTCACTTCCTGCTTGAAGTAGAACAGCACGTTGCCCGGATCCTTCGGATCGAAGTCCTTCATCTGGTCGCGAAAGACGAACTGGTCCTTGAAGTACACCAGGCTGTAGCTGCCGTTCTGCTGCGGCGTGGCCTGGGTCACCAGGCGGGTCACGCTGCCACCGCGGTAGCGGGTGATGTGGTTCCAGATGACCTCGACGCCGCTTTTCGGAATCGGGAACGGCACGGCGACCTGGAAGTTGTTCAGGCCGTTGCCGCCCTCGACCAGGGTGGTCTCGGTGGCGTTCTTCTTGATCGCGGCGAAGACGTTGTCCGGCACGGTGGCGCCGCGGTGGGTCTTGTACACCGGGATCTTGAAGGTCTCGGGGTAGCGCTTGAACATCGCCACCTGGCCCGGGGACAGCTTGTCCTTGTACTGGTCGACGTTCTGCGCGGTGATGGTGAACAGCGGCTTGTCGGCCGCGTACGGGTCGGACAGGAAACCGCGGGCATCGACGGCGCCGGCGGTCTTGGACAGCGGCTCCCAGGCGCCGATGGAACCGTCGGCGTTACCGGCCTTTTCCGCGCCCATCGGGGTCAGGCTGGTGCCCAGCTTGGCCGCTTCGTCGGCGGAGACCGCCGCCATCACGCTGCTCGCCAGCAGGGACAGGCCCAGTACGCCGGCTTTGAGCAAAGTCTTGGTGCTTTTCATGGTCATGTTCTTCTTCCTGAATAATGCGCTTAGAAGTTCACGCCGAAGCTGAGGGCGACGAAGTCGCGGTCATCCACGGTGCTGTACTTGCCGTCGAAGAAGTTGGTGTACGACAGGCTGGCGGTGTAGGTGTTGAGGTAGTCGGCGTCCAGGCCGAGGCTGACGGCCTTGCGACCTTCCTCGAAGTTGCCGCCAGGGCCTGGCGAGTAGCCGTCGACGTCGTGGGACCAGGCGATGCTTGGCTTGAGGTTCACACCGGCGAACACGTCCGGGTAGTCCCAGATGGCGCGGGCACGGTAGCCCCAGGAAGTGCGCGTGGTATAGCCGTCGTCCTCGCAGTAGCGGCTGCGGTTATCGGTAGAGGCGCCTGCGCCGGCACCATTGATAGTGCCGGTGTTGAGAATCGCCGAGCACGTGTTTGCAGGACCGGTGGCAGGCAACGGACCTGGCCCGAAGATAGGGTCGCGACCGTAGCGGAGCTTGTCGCTGCTTTCCAGACCGCCAACCACGGTCATGCCGACCTCGCCCACCAGGGTCAACCTGCTAGCGCCCATCACCTGATCGAAGAAGTGCGTGAAGGTGGTTTGCAGTTGGGTGACTTCCTTGCGGCGATAACCATGGAGGTCTTCGCCCGGTACACCATTGAGCAGCGAGGCATTGCTATAAAGGCCACCCAGCCTGCGCACACCGGCGTAAAGAATGTCGGTGGTGTTGAGTTGTACCGGCGCGTTGGGGCGATAGCTGATTTCACCGCTCCATGCGGTACCGGTTGGCAACGTAGTCGAGAAGCTCAGGCCGTAAAGGCGGATATCCTCAGGATACTCGACGAAGTACTTGGAGTTGCCCGCCACGATGATCGGTGCGGCTTGCCCCGCGGCTCCTGCAGCCGTATAGGCTGCCCGGGACGCACCGGTAGCACTGAAGATCGGCGCACGGCTGTGGTAGTTCATCGCATAAAGACCGAACTCGGTATTCAGCGGCTCGAACATGTAGCGAAGTGCGACACCGAACTGACCGCTGTCACGGGCGTCACGGTCCGGACCGCGGCCAACCTTGACGCCTTCTTCGTTGATATCGATGCCCGCTGCGCGAAGACCGGCTACTTGCAATGCCGGTAGCGAACGGCTGCTGGACAGCACCCGCAGGTTGTCGGTACAGCCATCGGCAATGATGTCCGGCTGCGAGAAGAACGTACCGCAGTTATCCACTACGGTCTGGTCCCACTCCAGCTGGTAGAAGGCCTCGGCCGACAGGTTGTCGGTCAGGCTCTGGGAGATGTAGAACATGTTGACCGGGATCAGGCCTTCCTTGACCTCGGCACCCGGACGACGGAACGCGGACACGTCGATCGGGTTGATGGCGTTGATGCCGCTGCCGATGAAGGTGCTTTCACCCCAGCTCACCACCTGCTTGCCGAAACGCACGGAGCCTGGCTGGTCGGCGATGGAATAGTTGTGGTAGACGAACGCGTCGAGAATCTGCCCGCCGGAAGACTTGGCGCCTTCCTTGCGATTGGAGTCGCTGATGTCCTTGAACGGCCGGCTTTCATCCTTCAGTTCGAAGTCGTACCAGTATTTGCCGCGAACGAAGACGCCAGTGTCGCCGTACTTCAGTTCGAGGTCATGGATACCCTTGAAGATCTTCGAGAAGGTTTCACCGCGCTTGAAGTTCAGGTGACCGTCGTCGGAAGTCTGCGACAGGCCCTTGCCACCGTTGTTCACCCCGATCAGGTTCTTGTTCGGGCTTTGTGTCGACCAGCTGGCACCGACCGACAGCGACGAGTCGAAACTCCCCTCGATCTCCCCGATGTTGAAGCTGACCGCGAATGCAGGACTTGCAAGCGTAGAAGCGAGGCTGACGGCCAGGGGCAGTTTCGCCCGGCGCCAGAACAGATTTACTGATGTCATCGACGCTACTCCATGTACTTTATTTTTATGGCAGTGAGTCCTTCAAAGAAACGGGCCGATCGACGCCAGTGCTGGCAGGCCGCAAGTCGGTGTGCGCTGCATGCGCATTCCCCGTCCCCGAAATCCCCTGGCCCGACTATAGCCAGCAGGTAGTAGTGCTTGATCCCTCTAAAGTGTGATTTGCACATCCCCCTCGTTCGTGGCACCGCCCAGGCGGCGATACGAAGACTGGCCGGGCAAGGATGGCTGATATTTTTCATTTCACAAGGCCGCGAAGCCTCTGGAACGCGGCTCGCACCGGTCAAGGCGCGAGCCGGTGCGACTTACAGGGTGGAAAGAAATGCGCTGTTGCTGGCCTGCCACTCGATGATGTCGAGGCGAATGCGCTTCTTGTCGAGCTTGCCGACACTGGTCTTGGGAATTTCGGTAACAAGGGCGATCTGGCTCGGAATCGCCCACTTGTTGATGTGCCCCAGCTCCACGAACGGCTTGAGGTGTTCCTTGAGTTCCCGCGCGTCGATGCTCGCGCCTTCGCGCACCACCAGCAGGGCGAACGGGCGCTCGCCCCACTGCGGATCGGCGACGCCGACCACGGCCACTTCGCGCACTGCCGGGTGACGGCTGATGAGGTCTTCCAGATCCAGCGAGGAGATCCATTCGCCGCCGGTCTTGATCACGTCCTTGATGCGGTCGCGGATATCGATCACGCCCATGGCATCGAGGGTGGCGACGTCACCGGTGTGCAGCCAGCCGCCGGCCCACAGTTCCTTGCTCTTCTCCGGCTCGCGGAAGTAACCCATGGTCAGCCAGGGCGCACGCAGCACCAGTTCGCCCTGGGACTCGCCGTCGGCCGGGAGGAAGTTGCCGTCGCCATCGACGATCGCCGCTTCCACCAGCGGCACCGGCACCCCGGCCTTGATCCGGTAGGTGGTGCGTTCGTCCTCGCTGCCGGCCAGAAGTTCTTCGTTGAGGTGGGCACAGGAGATCAGCGGGCAGGTCTCGGACATGCCGTAGGCCGCAGTCAGCTGGATGCCGCGGGCCTTGGCCGCCTCGTACAGGGCGCGGTTCAGCGCGCTGCCGCCGATGATGATCTTCCAGCCGCCGAAGTCGACGTCCTGGGCGTTCTTGCAGTTGAGCAGCATCTGCAGGATGGTCGGCACGCAGTGGGAGAAGCTGACCTTTTCCTCGCGCCACAGGCGCACCAGCATGTCCGGCTCGTAGCGCCCGGGATAGACCTGCTTGAGCCCGAGCATGGTGGCCACGTAAGGGATGCCCCAGGCATGCACGTGGAACATCGGGGTGATCGGCATGTACACGTCGTCGGTGCCGAGCAGGCGCACGCTGTCGATGCTACCGGTAACAGTGGCCACGCCCATGGTGTGCAGCACCAACTGGCGGTGGGTGAAGTACACGCCCTTGGGATTGCCCGTGGTGCCGGTGGTGTAGAAGGTGGTGGCAACCGAGTTTTCGTCGAAATCCGGGAAGTCGTAGTGCGGGCTGGCGGCGGCCAGCAGTTGCTCGTACTCGCCGACCAGGTTGGGCAGCTCGGCGTTCTTGTCCGGGCCGTCGGTGAGCAGCAGGGTCTTCTCCACCGTGGTCAGTTGCGGGGCGATGGCCTGGTAGAGCCCGACGAAATCGCTGTTGACCAGCACGAAGCGGTCGTCGGCGTGGTTCATCGTATAGAGGATCTGCTCCGGCGACAGGCGCACGTTGATGGTGTGCACCACGGCGCCGATCATCGGGATGGCGAACATGCACTCCAGGTAGCGATGGCTGTCCCAGTCCATCACCGCCACGGTGTCGCCGGCCTTGACCCCGGCCTCGGTAAGTACGTTGGCCAGGCGCGCGATGCGCTCGTTGAGGGTCAGGTAGCTGTAGCGCAACTGGTCGCGGTAGACGATCTCGCGGGTTTTCTCGTAGCGGCTGCCGGACATCAGCAGGCGCTTGATCAGCAGCGGAAACTGATACGCACCCTCGGCGGGAGCAATGACACGAGTCTGCAACATGGGAATCCCTTTTCTGGAGTTGCACGGGGCATGGACAAAGCTGTCCTTACTCTAGAACGGGGCAACGCCGGTCAAATCAGCCAAAGGAATGATTTGACCGTCTTTCGACCGAACGGTCATGCCGTTCGGTCCCTCTGTTCAGCGGATCTCGCTGAAGGCGATCTTGATTCCGAGGGCGATCAGCACGACGCCCATGGTGCGGTCGAACCAGTGGCCCATGCGGGCGAAGCCGGCGCGTACGCGGGCCTGGCTGAACAGCAGGGCGACCAGGCAGAACCACAGGCCGGTGGCCAGGGCCAGGTAGACGCCATAACCTGCCTGGACCAGCAACGGGGTGTGCGGGTTGATGACCACAGTGAACAGGGACAGGAAAAACAGCGTGGCCTTGGGGTTGAGGCCATTGGTCATGAACCCGGCGACGAAGGCCGCACGCGGCGTGCGTTCGGCCGTGGAAACCTGCACCGACTCGGCGCCCGCCGCAGCCGGCTTGGCCCGCAGGGCCTTGAAGCCGATATAGACCAGATAGGCCGCAGCGGCCCATTTGAGAGCGTTGAACAGCATGATCGACTGCGACACGATCAGGCCGATGCCCAGCAACGAGTAGCCGACGTGGAGGAAGATCGCGGTGCCGACGCCGAAGGCGGTCCAGGTTCCCGCGCGACGGCCATGGGTAACACTTTCCCGCACGACCACGGCGAAGTCGGGGCCGGGGCTGGCGACGGCCAGCAGGTGGATCAGCGCGACGGTGAGAAATTCTGCCCAGTACATGGGGGAGCGGCTCCTGGTAACGATCGAGGGGACGTACCTTAACCGCTCACACATTGTTACAACAGGCCCGACCTGAGCTCCCACAGGGGGATGTGCCAATCACCCTATTGACTCTCCCCCAAGGGTCAACCTTTAGCCTGCCGCCCTTTCCCCCCGGATCCGGCGCCATGACCCAACGCATCCTCATCCTCCTCGGCCACCCCTCCCCCGACAGCCTCTGCGCCGCCCTCGCCCAGCACTACGCCACAGCCGCCCGCGAAGCCGGTCACGACGTCCGTCACCTGAGCCTCGGCGAACTGGACTTCGAACCCGTCCTGCACCACGGCTACCGTGTCGAGCAACCCCTTGAACCCGACCTGCTCGCCGCCCAGCAGGCGATCCTCTGGGCCGAGCGCCTGGTGCTGGTGTTCCCGATCTGGTGGGGCGGCGTACCCGCCCTGCTCAAGGGCTTTCTCGACCGCATCCTGCAACCGGGCTTCGCCTTTCGCTACAAGACCGGCTCGCCCTTCCCGGAAAAACTCCTGGCCGGCCGCCACGCCCACCTGCTGGTGACCATGGACACCCCGCCCTGGTACTACCGCTGGTTCCAGGCCATGCCCGGCCTGCACCAGATGCGCCGCACCACCCTGGCGTTCTGTGGCATCCGCACGGGAAAGACGCTAACGTTCGGGCCGGTCCTCCATTCCTCCCCGCAGCGACGCCAGTCCTGGCTGGACCAGACCCGCACGCTGGCCCTGCACTGACAAGGAAGTGCAATGTTCATCGGCGAAGCCGCCCGTCTTTCCGGCACCACCATCAAGACCATCCGCCACTACGAAAGCATCGGCCTGCTGTCCACGGCCCGGCGCCAGGGCAGCTACCGCGTCTACGACCAGCACGCCGTCGAGCTGCTGGTACTGATCAAGTGCGCGCAGAAGCTCGGCTTTACCCTCAAGGAGATGCAGGCTCTAATGGCCGACGGCCAGACCCGCCGCGACGACATCCGCGCCGCCATCGCCATGAAGAGCGTGCAGGTCCAGCAGCGGATCGACGAGTTGCAGCGCCAGCTCGGCGAATTGCAGGCCTTCGACGCCAGCCTGCAGCAGATTTCCGATAGCTGTTTCCATCTCTGAATTTCCCGGGAGCCCCGCCATGACCCACGCCGTCTTTCTCGATCACAGCTCGCTGGACCTGGGCGACCTTGACCTGGGCGGTTTGCACGCCTGCTTCGAGCGCCTCGACGTGCACCCGGCGAGTGCCCCCGACCAGGTTGTCGAACGCCTGCAAGGCGCCAGTGTGGCCATCAGCAACAAGGTCGTGCTGGACGCCGCAGTGCTCAACGCCTGCCCGGACCTCAAGCTGATCCTGGTGGCCGCCACCGGGACCAACAATATCGATCTGCAAGCCGCCCGCGAGCAAGGCATCGTGGTCAGCAACTGCCAGGGCTACGGCACGCCGTCGGTGGCGCAACACACCCTCGCCCTGCTACTGGCCCTGGCCACGCGCCTGGCGGACTACCAGCAGGCGGTCGCCGCCGGCAAATGGAACCAGGCCAAGCAGTTCTGCCTGCTGGACTTCCCCATCGTCGAACTGGAAGGCAAGACCCTCGGCCTGCTCGGCCATGGCGAACTGGGCGGCGCGGTGGCGCGCCTGGCGCAGGCCTTCGGCATGCGTGTGCTGCTTGGCCAGTTGCCCGGCCGCCCACCCCGTGAAGACCGTCTGAGCCTCGAAGAACTGCTGCCCCAGGTCGACGCCCTGACCCTGCACTGCCCGCTCAACGACAACACCCGCAACATGATCGGCGCAGCGCAACTGGCCCTGCTCAAGCCCGGCGCCTTCATCGTCAACACCGCCCGCGGCGGGCTGATCGACGAACAGGCTCTGGCCGACGCCCTGCGTGCCGGTCATCTCGGTGGCGCAGCCACCGATGTGCTGACCGTGGAGCCGCCGGTCAACGGTAACCCGCTGCTGGCCGGCGACATCCCACGCCTGATCGTCACCCCGCACAGCGCCTGGGGCGCGGTAGAAGCACGGCAGCGCATCGTCGACCAGCTCGCCGAAAACGCCCGCGCCTTCCTCGCCGGCACCCCGCGCCGCATGGTCAGCTGAGGCACGCCGGCTTCTGCTAGAATTCGCCCCTTTTTTCTCAGGAGCCGCCGTCCATGGACCCGCGCAGTGAAGTGTTGCTTCGTCAGGCCGATCTGTTCACCGGCCCGCTGCTGCTCGCCGGGTTGCCGGCGGACAGTCTGCCGGGCAGCTTTCCACAGGCCCATGGCTGGTGCTGGCATGCCGGCGACCAGGCACTTCTCGATGCCCGTTTCCCGGGCCGCAGCCACTTCGGCGTCGACGTACCGGAGGTACCCTTCGACGCCGCCGTGCTGTTCCTGCCCAAGTCCCGTGACCTCGCCAACTACCTGCTCAACGCCCTCGCTTCGCGCCTGGGCGGACGCCAGCTGTTCCTGGTCGGGGAAAAACGCGGCGGCATCGAGGGGGCGGCGAAACAACTGCACGCCTTCGGCAAGCCGCGCAAGCTGGACAGTGCGCGGCACTGCCAGCTGTGGCAGGTGACTGTGGATAACCCACCGGCGGCACAGTCGCTGGAAAGCCTGGCCCTGCGCTTCGAACTACCGCTGGACGATGGCCCGCTGAACATCGTCAGCCTGCCGGGCGTGTTCAGCCATGGCCGCCTGGACCGTGGCACTGCGCTGTTGCTGGAGCATCTGGACGGATTGCCGAGCGGGCATGTCCTCGACTTCGGCTGCGGTGCAGGCGTGCTCGGGGCGATCGTCAAGCGACGTTATCCACAGAACCGGGTCACCCTGCTCGATGTCGATGCCTTCGCCGTTGCCAGCAGTCGCCTGACCCTGGCGGCCAACGGTCTGGAAGGCGAGGTGATCGCCGGTGACGGGATCGACGCCGCACCCTGCGAACTCGATCTCATTTTGAGTAATCCGCCGTTCCACACCGGAGTCCACACCAACTATCAGGCGTCGGAGAACCTGCTGAAAAAATCCGCCGATCATCTGAAAAAAGGCGGTGAAATGCGCCTTGTTGCGAACAGCTTCCTGCGCTATCCACCACTGATCGAAGCAGCACTGGGCAACTGCGAAACGCGTGCCCAGGCCGACGGATTCAAGATCTACCGGGCGCTGCGCGGCTGAAAAACAGCACTTGCGCAAACGAATCCACGTAGGCAGAATCCGCTCCGTCCTAGGGGAGTAGTCTCCCGCGAGCGCCCTGCTCGCAAGGTGCGACGTCAACATACTTGGTCCACAGACCATGGCGCGCACGACCCACGGTCCGCATCAGACGGATCCAGGGTTTGACAAGACCTATGACACGCACACCTTACCCGGGGCGGGAAGGCTGTACGTGTCATAGCCGTGTCGACCCGCCCCCGTAGGAATCCTGATGCTGGAATCGTTGCTTGTCCCCACTGCAATCGTTGCGCTCGCCGAAATTGGCGACAAGACGCAGCTGCTTGCCCTCATTCTCGCCGCGCGCTTCCGCAAGCCGTGGCCGATCATCGCCGGTATCGTCGCCGCGACCCTCGCCAACCATGCCGCCGCCGGTGCCGTGGGTGCCTGGTTCGGCAGTTTCTTCAGCAATGTCACGCTGCACTGGATCCTGGCCGCGAGCTTCCTCGCCACGGCGGCGTGGACGCTGATCCCGGACAAGATGGACGATGACGAAGCCAGCACCGCGCGGCGCTTCGGGCCGTTCCTGACCACGCTGATCGCGTTCTTCCTGGCGGAGATCGGCGACAAGACCCAGGTGGCCACGGTGATGCTGGCGGCGCAGTACCCGCACCTGATCATGGTGATCATCGGTACTACCCTGGGCATGCTGATTGCCAACGTGCCGGTGGTACTGGCGGGCAACTTCGCAGCGGAGAAACTGCCGTTGACCCTGATTCGTCGCCTGGCGGCGAGTGCCTTCGTGGTGCTGGCAGTGATCGCGGTGTATTCGGCGATGCAGGCCAGCGGCTGGGTGGGCTGACGCAATAGCGAGAACTGCACAAAATCCTTTGGGAGCTGACTTGCCAGCCCCCACAGGGTCCGTGCAGTCTTGGAGATTTACTTCCTGGCCTGCTCGTACAGCGGCATCACCTTCGGAATCGCCGCCTGCAACGAAGCAATCCGGCTATCCGACGCCGGGTGGGTACTCATGAACTCCGGCTGCGACGCACCACCCGAGGCCTGGGCCATCTTGTTCCACAGGGTGATCGCGGCATTCGGGTTGTAGCCGGCGCGGGCGGCCAGTTCCAGGCCGATCAGGTCAGCTTCGTTCTCGTTGCTGCGGCTGTTGGGCAGGGTCAGGCTGTACTGGACCACGGTATCGGCCAGTTGCAGGCTGTCTTCGCCCAGACCCAGCAGGGCGCCGGCGCCGGAACGGGCCATCTGGATGCCGTAGGCCTTGGACATGGCTTCACGACCATGCTCGCGCAAGGCGTGGGCGATTTCATGGCCCATCACGGCGGCAATCTCGTCATCAGTCAGCTTCAGCTTATCGATCAGGCCGGTATAGAAAATGATCTTGCCGCCAGGACCGCAGTTGGCATTGAGCTCGTCGCTCTTGATCAGGTTGACCTCCCACTGCCATTGCGCCGAGTCCGGACGGAACTGCGGAGCCTGGGCGATCAGGCGGTCGGCGATGGCCTGGACGCGCTTGGCGTTGGTGCTGGTCTTGTCCAGCACGCCCTTACTGGTCGCTTCGCCCAGGGTCTGCTGGTAGGACTGGGCATACATCTGGTTGACCTGGTCGGTCGACAGCATGCTGAACATATATTGCTTGCGCTCGACACCGACCGCTCCACCACTGGTGGTGTTCACCGCCTGGCAACCGGCCAGCAGGATCGAAGCGCCCAGGGCACCGACAACAACCAATCTACGCATGTAAAAACTCCCTTCTGAGGTGGGCCGTATCCTAGGACGGCGCGCCTGATCGCGCCATAACCGTAAGCAAAGATTTCTCTCTGACCCACTAATGCTTTATCGGTTTCACGCCGATATTACGGGGGCTAGGCGACTTTTCCCCGCGCTCGGAGCCCTCAATGAAGTTCAAGTCGATCCAGTTTTCCGTTGCCGCCCTGGCGGGCGCTATCGTGTTGAGTATCGTCGCAGCCCTGGTGCTGTACGCGGTGTTTTCCGGAGCCCGGACCCAGGACCTGGTGGAGAAACGAACACAGGAGCAGTTCGGCACGATCATCGAGCAGCGCCTGACCGCCCTGGCCCAGACCCAGGCCAGCCAGATCCTGCGCCGCCTCGAAGCGCCGCTGCTGGTGGCCCGCGGTATCGCCACCACCAACGCGCAACTGGGCATGAAGGACGCCGCCGGCAATCCCGCCCTGAAAGTCGACCGCAGCCAACTGATCAGCCTGCTCAAGCAGAGCCTGGTGGACAACCCGCTGCTGCTGGGCACCTACGTCGCCTGGGAGCCGAATGCCGTCGATCATGACGACGCCAGCTACATCGGCACCGCCGTGGAGGGCATCGATCCGGCCAACGGCCGCTTCCAGCCTTGGTGGTACCGCAACACCGACGGTAGCTTTGGCCTGGAAAAACTGGTCGACCTGAACAACGACACCCTGCTCTCCACTGGCGTACGCGCCAGCGAGTACTACCTGTGCTCGAAGGAAAGCAAGCGCGCCTGCGCCATCGACCCGGCCCCTTACAAGGTGGGCGACAAGATGGTGATGCTCGCGTCCTTCATCCAGCCGATCATGATCGACGGCAAGTTTCAGGGCATCGTCGGCGCCGACCTGTCGGTGAACTTCATCCAGGACCTGCTCAAGGCCGCAGACGGCCAACTGTACAACGGCGCCGGCGAACTGGCGCTGATTGCCAACAACGGTCGCCTGGTCGCCTATACCAAGGACGAAAGCAAGTTCGGTGAGAAAGCCAGTGACGTGCTGCCCGCCGCCGACGCCGCCAGCCTCAAGAAGGTAACGGGCGACGCGCCAGTCTATGAAGTGGACAACGAGAACGGCCAGATCCGCCTGCTCCTGCCGTTCCAGATCGGAGAGACCGCATCGCGCTGGACCCTGCTGCTGGACCTGCCGTTGAACGTAGTGATGGCCGATGCCGAAAAACTGCAGAAGGACCTCAGCGACCAGCGCCGCACCGATATCACCGGCATGACCCTGGTCGGCCTGGCCATCGCAGCCCTTGGCCTGTTGGTGATCTGGCTGCTGGCCCACGGCATCGCCCGTCCGCTGCGGCAGATGGTGGCGATGCTCGACGACATCGCTCAGGGCGAAGGCGACCTTACCCGACGCCTGCACAGCGATCGCCAGGACGAACTGGGCTCCATCGCCAAAGGCTTCAACACCTTCCTGGGCAAGCTGCAAACCATGATCAGCCAGGTGGTCGCCTCGGTGCAGAAGGTCAGCGACTCGTCGGAGCACACCGCCGACATCGCCATCCGCACCAACCAGGGCGTGCATAAACAGATGGCGGAAATCGATCTGGTGGCCACGGCAGTGCACGAAATGACCGCCACCGCCCAGGACGTGGCGCGCAATGCCACCCACGCCGCCCAGGCCGCGAGCAATGCCGATCAGGCCGCCAACCAGGGCCTGTCCATCGTCCGTGATACCTCTCACTCCATCGCCGCCCTGGCCGACGAGATCGGCCGCGCGGTCGGCGTGGTGCAGACCCTGGCTCGGGACAGCGAGAACATCAATGCCATCCTCGTGGCGATCCGCGCCATTGCCGAGCAGACCAACCTGCTGGCCCTCAACGCAGCGATCGAGGCGGCCCGTGCCGGCGAGCAGGGTCGTGGATTCGCCGTGGTCGCCGACGAAGTGCGCAACCTCGCGCAGAAGACCCAGCAGGCCACCGAAGAAATCCAGCAGATGATCCAGCAGTTGCAGCAAGGCACCCGCGACGTGGTGCGGGTCATGGAGGACAGCCAGGGCAAGACCGATATCAGCGTGCAGCAGGCGGCAAAGGCCGCTGATGCGCTGGAAAGCATCACCCGCGCGGTGTCGGTGATCAACGACATGAACACCCAGATCGCCAGTGCCGCCGAGGAACAGAGCGCAGTAGCCGAGGACATCAACCGCAACGTGATCAATATCGGCCAGGTGGCCAATGAGGTGGCGGGTGGTGCCGATGAGTCGAGCAGTGCCAGTGCCGAGTTGACCAAGCTGGCGGAGCAGCAGCGGCGGTTGATCAATCAGTTCAGGGTGTAACTCTATTGGGGCCGCAAAGCGGCCCCAATTCACGCCGGAGTCAGGCACTCCGGCCCATCCAGCTTCGGATCATTGACGAAATTCGCCAGCACCCGCTCGCGCAACGCCGCAGGCGGACTCGCCAGCAGGCCATGCAGTTCGGCAATCGGCGTCTCAGGATCCAGCCACGCCGCCTGCCCCGCCGCATCGAGGATCAGCGGCCGACGCTGGTTCATCGCCGCCTGGGTCACCACCGCCACGCTCAGCCAGACCTGTTCCTGCACCGGATACGCCTCCCAGATCGCCGCAAAGAACAACGACGAACCTTCACCCGGCGTCAGCCAGTACGGGCGCTTGCGCACATTTCCGCGCCATTCGTAGAAACCGTTGGCCGGCAGCAGGCAGCGGCGCTTTACAAAGGCCTCGCGAAACATCGGCTGGTCGGTCAGGGTCTCGGCGCGGGCATGAGCGGGGGTGCGGGTAAGGTCGGTCAGCCACGGCGGGGTCAGGCCCCAGCGGGCGCGGGCCAGGGTCAACTGGTCATCCTCGCGACGCTGGATCAGCACCTGGGCACCAGGAGAAATGTTCCACTGCGCCTTCTGGCCAGCAGGAAAGCCGGGCAACGCGGCAAAGGCCGGCGACCAGCGGAACAGGGCATAACGTCCACACATCAGGAGAAACCTAGCAAATCAGCGTTCCGGGGAAACTCTCCGGCTCATCGCCAGGAAGCGGCAGGGCAGCATTGTACGCGGCGATCAGTTGTCGTGCGTACTCGGCCTGGTCATCGGCAACGGCGACACCCAGCAACCCCTGCAACGGCAACTCGCCGATGCCGCCCAGCAGGTCGCGGCCGACGAGGTGCGCCTCGAC
This sequence comes from Pseudomonas sp. Con_6, assembly GCF_059379395.1. Taxonomy (NCBI): domain Bacteria; kingdom Pseudomonadati; phylum Pseudomonadota; class Gammaproteobacteria; order Pseudomonadales; family Pseudomonadaceae; genus Pseudomonas; species Pseudomonas sp. Con_6. The sequence continues at coordinate 6,102,957 of NZ_CM182011.1, forward strand.
GCCCTCGTTGCCGAGCATGCCGATCAGCACTTCGGCCTCCAGCAGGTTTTCCGGTTCGTAGATCCGCCGCATCAATCGTCCTCGCGCTTCACGTCGAGCATCCATTCGTCACCATGCACCTGCAGAATGAAGACAATCGGACGACAACATACCGCGCAATCCTCGATATAGGTCTGGTCGCCGCCGGAGAGATCGAGGGTCGTCTCCACCTCTTCGCCACAATAAGGACAATCGTAGAACGCAGTTTCCAGCATCGCGGCCTCCGCGGTTACTTGTGCGTATAATTGCCGGTCCTGCGCCACCGATCCCGGTTCTTTTCGGCGCGGCCCCACCCTTTACCCTAGTCGTTTCACAACAAGAGAGCATGATGGGCGAATTCGATGCCATCCGACCGTATGACGACGCTGAGGTCCCTGCCGTTCTGGCACGCCTGCTCAGCGATCCGGCATTCCTCGATATCCTGACCCGGTTCCGCTTCCCGCGGATGGCAACGAGCTTCGGCTGGCTGCTCAAGCCGCTGATCGCCCGCCGCCTGCGCAAGGAATTCGCCGGGGTGACCTGTGTCGCAACCCTGCAGGACAAGGTCGAGTTCTACGTCGATCACACCATCGAGCGCGCCACCGACGGGGTTACCTACACCGGCGTCGAGCAGTTCAAGTCGGGCACCGCCTATCTGTTCCTGGCCAACCACCGCGACATCGTCATGGACCCGGCCTTCGTCAACTACGCCGTGTACCACGCCGGCCTGCCGACCCCGCGCATCGCCATCGGCGACAACCTGCTGCAGAAGCCGTTCGTCAGCGACATGATGCGCCTGAACAAAAGCTTCATCGTGCACCGCTCCATCAGCGGTCGGCGCGAGAAGCTGGCCGCGTACCAGTTGCTCTCCGCCTACATCAATCACTCGATCCGCAACGATGGCGCATCGATCTGGATCGCCCAGGCCGAAGGTCGCGCCAAGGACGGCGACGACCGTACCGATTCGGCGATCCTCAAGATGTTCCACATGAGCCGCAAGGACGAGCCATTCGGCGAAGTGATCCAGTCGCTGAACCTGAGTCCGGTGTCGATCAGCTACGAATACGACCCGTGCGACGCGGCCAAGGCGCGGGAGCTGTACATCCGCGCCACCACCGGCAGCTACAGCAAGGCGCCGGGCGAGGATGACCTGAGCATCGGCCTTGGCATCACTGGCTATAAAGGTCGGGTGCATATCAACTTCACGCCGCCGGTGACCGCGTCCTTCGAGGACACCAAGCAATTGGCGGCGCATATCGACAAGCAGATTCTCGGTGGCTATCGCCTGTTCCCGGTGCATTACCTGGCGTATGCGCAGTGGGCTGATGCCGATCCGCAGTTGCAGGTACCGAAGGCCAGCGAGGTGTTTGGCACCGAAGAACTGGCCAAGGCCGAGGCAGAGTGGCAGCGCCGGCTGGAGGCGTGCCCCGAGGAGCACCGGCCGTACCTGGTGCTGCAGTATGCGACGCCGGTGCGCAATCAGTATCGGGTCAAGGCCGGGCTGCCTTTGTAAACCCTGAGGGTCTCCATCGCTGGCAAGCCAGCGATGGAGACCCAGCAGGTATCAGATCCAGGTGCTGACCCAGGACAGCAACAGGGCCATCGCCAGGAATGCCCCACCCAGGCTGTAGTAGAACCGGTTGACCCGCTGCGTCAGCAGGTCGATCGCCGCCTCGCCCGACGGCAGGCTGGCCATGGCCCGCGATGCGCGGCGGCGGGCGTTGTGCAGGAGCAGGCCGCCCGGACAGGTGAGCAGCAGCGCGAACAGATTGATCAGTTTGGCCGGGTGACCGGCGAACAGCCCCCAGAGCATTTGCAGCGACATCACCTAACCTCGAAAAACGAACCGCGCGCATTCTACCCAAGCCGGTCGCGTTCGCCCGCCCTTTGCGACCAAATGACCAACAGCAGGTCGCCGTCACACGCCCGTCATCATCACAGGCCACCCTGTCGCCCTCGCAACGCACCGGAGCTTGTCATGCTGCACGCCGAAAACCAGGATCGCCTCTATCTGATTGCCCAGAGCGAGGAGCAGGAAGCGCTGATCGACGGTTTCGCCATCAACGTCCAGGACCGCCAGTGGCTGGTCTACTGCGCCTTGGGCGGCCATCCCCACGATCACTTGCCGGAGGTCGACAGCCAGACCGGCATCAGCGTGCTCGACTTTCATATCGAAGCGGCCTGACACCCAGCCACAAGGGTTTTGTGCACCGTCCAGAAATCAAGAAGCCCGCGTCCTGATGACAGGACGCGGGCTTCTTGTTTACGCGGTAAGGCTTATTCGCCCAGAACCTGACCGATGGTCGGATCCTTGAACAGGCGAGTCAGCGCATCGCTGAGCACGTCGCTGACCAGCTTGGTGTTGGTTTCCTGGTTCGGCGCCATGCCGAAACGCTGGTCCAGGGACGCGCCGTAGCGGCCGCTGTAGCGACGGTTGGCGTTGTTCACGTCAGCCTTGAAGGTCGCGCCAATGGTGGCTTCGGTCACGTACAGACCTTCCTTCGGCGACTGGTACTTCAGCTCGGCCAGCGTCACGGTCAACTGCGGCGCATTGTAGGCGTTCGGCGTCGGGGTGAAGCCGAGCAGGCGCACCGCGGCTTCGGCCTGGGCCTGCAGCTTGGGCAGGACATCATTGCCCGTAACGGTGATCGCGCTGGTTTCCGGGTACAGACCGCCGCGGGTGCCGAGGGTCTGGGTGCCACGTCCATCGACCACCCGTACCACCACCGGCTGGCCGTGGCCAACGGGGGCGAGCTGGGCGGTGAGTTTCGGTTGCGGGCTGAGTTGTTGCGGACTATGGGCGCAACCCACCAGGGTCAGGCTGGTCACAGCGATCAAACCGAACAACAAACGTTGCAACATGCTCATCTCTCCTGGAATAGCGGCAAAGGCCGCCAGTATACCCAGCGCCCCATGCGCCAGTCATCGGCCCGTACAGAGATGGGACAGCACTTTCACATTACTGATTCCCGCCTGTCACAAGGACTTCATCATCCCACTCTTATCCTTGCGCCAATCCCCATCAGGTACGTCGCCATGTCCAGCCTCTGGTCCCTGTTCAAGCGCCAGCCACAACGCCACTTCGCCCGCCTCGATGCCCAGGGCCTGTGCCAGGCCTTCAAGTGCTGCGAACAACCGCCCGCCGGTACCGGCTGGGTCGAAGTCGGCGAGTCCGACCTGCGCTGGCTGAACCGTCCGCTGCCTGCCAGCGCCCGGGCCGTACCGCGTCGGCGTGGCAATCTGCTGCAACGCGCCCTCGCCGCCTGACCGGTCAGCAAGAAAAGTCTGTAATAAAGGCCATTTCTGCCCGCGACATCGTTATAATCTGCCCCCGATTATAAGGACGTCTCCTGATCGGGCCCCGCAGTACCGCCAATGCCATGCATCGGCATCCCCCCAAAACGCCCACAGAGAGCCGTTCACACAGGTCTTGCTAAGCCGGTGTGCCCGCTTTTTCTCGGCCCCACGCTCTGCCTGAACCTGACGAGCCTGCCCTGCACGGCTCCTTTTTGAGGTTCACGACTCCAAAAGAGCGTGAAAAAACGGGTTTTCACAACTTCACGAGAGTGTGGCGAGCATGAACAGTCTGGTATGTGCAAGAGCATCATCAGTGTCCCGAACAGCCCCGATCAGCTGGTGTCAGTCCTCATCCCGAGTGGGTGACTGAGGCCGGTGCACAGCGCGCTGCGGGCGCCTCGACCATAAGTCGAATTGCCACGCCGGCCCTCGGATGCGTTCATATGCACTATCGAGAGCCCGGTTGGCGGTGTCCGTGAACGTTGGAAAAACTGTGAAGTAGCGGATATGGCGATCCCGCGTGACCGGGATCCTATGCTGTCAATTAGGTGCTGAAGATTTTGGAGATGCGTTAAATGGCGCAGAACGAAACAGTCGATGTGGTACTGGTAGGGGCAGGCATCATGAGTGCCACCCTGGCCGTGCTGCTCAAGGAACTCGATCCGGCGATCAAGCTGGAAGTCGTCGAGTTGATGGATTCGGGTGCCGCGGAAAGTTCCAATCCGTGGAACAACGCGGGTACCGGCCATGCCGGGCTGTGTGAACTGAACTACACGCCTCAGGCAGCCGATGGCAGCATCGACATCAAGAAAGCGGTGCACATCAACACTCAGTTCGAGGTCTCCCGGCAGTTCTGGGCGTACCTGAGCAAGAAAGGCGCGTTCAGCTCGCCACGGGCGTTCATCAACCCCGTGCCGCACCTGAGCTACGTCGAGGGTGAGAAAGGCATCGCCTTCCTCAAGAAGCGCTTCGAGCTGCTCAAGCAGCACCACGCCTTCGCCGAGATGGAATACACCGAAGACCAGGCGGTGATGAAGGACTGGATGCCGCTGATGATGCCGGGCCGCCCGGCGGACCAGAAGATCGCCGCGACCCGCGTCATGAAAGGCACCGACGTCAACTTCGGGGCCCTGACCAACAAGCTGCTCAAGCACCTGGGCAACAGCGCCGATGCGCAGGTCAAGTACAGCAAGCGCGTCACCGGCCTGCGCCGTAACGGCAGCGGCTGGACCGTGAGCATCAAGGATGTCAACAGCGGCGGCAGCCGTGATGTCGACGCCCGCTTCGTCTTCCTCGGCGCCGGTGGCGCGGCCCTGCCGCTGCTGCAAGCCTCGGGCATCCCGGAAAGCAAGGGCTTCGGCGGCTTCCCGGTGAGCGGCCAGTGGCTGCGTTGCGACAATCCGGAAATCGTCAAGCAGCACCAGGCCAAGGTCTACAGCCAGGCCGCGGTGGGCGCGCCGCCAATGTCGGTACCGCACCTCGACACCCGTGTCGTCGACGGCAAGAAATCCCTGCTGTTCGGGCCATACGCCGGCTTCACCACCAAGTTCCTCAAGCACGGTTCGTTCCTCGACCTGCCGCTGTCGGTCCGCATGGGCAACATCGGCCCGATGCTGGCCGTGGCCCGCGACAACATGGACCTGACCAAGTACCTGGTCAGCGAAGTGATGCAGTCGATGGAGCAGCGCCTGGATTCCCTGCGCCGCTTCTACCCCGAGGCGAAAGCCGAGGACTGGCGCCTGGAAGTGGCTGGTCAGCGCGTGCAGATCATCAAGAAGGACCCGAAGAAAGGCGGCATCCTGCAGTTCGGTACCGAACTGGTCGCCGCCCAGGACGGCTCGCTGGCCGCCCTGCTGGGCGCTTCGCCAGGCGCTTCGGTGACCGTGTCGATCATGCTGGAACTGATCGAGCGCTGCTTCGCCGACAAGGCCAAGGGCGAGTGGGCTGCCAAGCTCAAGGAAATCTTCCCGGCGCGGGAGAAAGTACTGGCCGCCGACGCTGATCTGTACCACAAGATCGCGGCGTACAACGACGAGGCCCTGGGCCTGGTCGAAAGCAGTCCGACGCCAAGTTACGCCTGATCTGCTCCCATGAAAAAACGCCCTTCTGGGCGTTTTTTCATGGCCTTGCGACCGGTATTGTCTTCATCGCTGGCAAGCCCGCGATGAGGGCATCAGATCAACCGCGAGCTTTGTCGATGATCTCGATGTATTCCGGCGCATTGCGCTGGTCGGCGATCACCTCGACAAAGGTCTTGCCCTGCTCGTCCTTGCCATCCAGGTCATAGCCGGCCTCGACGAAGAACCCGACGAAACGCTCGAAGTCGTCGATGCGCAGGCCGCGGTAGCCCTTGATCAGCTTGTGGTGCGAAGGCGAGGTCAGGCCATCGGCCGGCTCGAAAATGAGGAACGATTTGACGTAGTCGTCGCTGATCTCGTCGCCAATCACCTGCTTCTTGTCTTTACGCATTTCCGACTCCAACTGAACCATCAAGGACATTTTCCAGAGGGCACGCAGTGTACCCCCCGGCACGCCCGCCGCTCAACGCGCGCGAAGGGTTCCGGTGTGCACATCGGCCCAGATATGCCCGTTCGGGTAGCTGAGGAACTGCACATAGACGGTGTCGTTGCGCAGCAGATCGAGGATCACCTGGTACTGCGCCGGCGGATAGTTGAGGGTCAGGGTGCGGCTGGCACTGTCATAGACCGGCTTGCGCAGGCTCTTGCCTTCGCCGTCGAAGCTGATCAGCACCTGGCTGATCGACGCCCCCTGGCTCAGCGGCTTGCCCTTCAGGCGCATCACTTGCGACGAGGTGATCGGCAATGGCTGCTGGTTGGACTGGCGCTGGTTTCCCACCACTACCGAATAGCTGGTGACCTGCAGCAACTGCTGGGTTTCCGGGGTTTCCTGGCGGACCGCCTGTTCGTCCGGCGGCAGGAACTGACTGTGCATCGGCGCTGCGGCCAACGGGAGGCTGATTAACAGGAGAAGCGGGAGGATCGCACGCATGACAGGCTCCTTGTAGGCGGCCTGGCACTCTAGCATGACAGACGGGGCCAAAGCGTTGCACCTGGGCCCCTGCCGTGTTCAATCGAAGTGCGCGCGCATCCAGGCCTGGTAGGCGGCTACTTCCGGCTCGCCTTCCTTCGGCGCCCAGGGCGCCATGTCGCCGTCGGCCACCGGGCGGTAAGGACCCGCCTTGCACTCGAACATCACGCTGTCGCGCTCCAGCACCACCAGGCCATGGAAGGTGCCGGGCGGCATATCTACACCCAGGCATTCGCCCCCGGCCTGCAGGACCCGCTTGTCGATGACCTGGCCGGCCTCATCGAAGATCAGCAGGCCCAACTGGCCCTTGAGCACGATCAGGGTCTCTGCCTTGTCCAGCGCTTGATGGCGGTGGGGCGGAATGTAGGTTTCCGGCTGAAGGCCAACCGCCATGCGATGACACGGGTCGTCCATCTCGTGGAAGTTGTGGTGCTGGCGCCCGCGCGGGCTTTGTCCGGCCTTCTCGGCGATGGCGGTAAACAGCGTCTGGTCCAGATAGGACGATTGGCTCATGACTCAGAGTCCTTTGACGGCATAGATGCCATTAGCATTGCGCCAGTAGCCCTTGTAGTCCATGCCATAACCGAAGACATACCGGTCGACGCAGCTCAGGCCGCAGAAGTCGGCCTTGAGGTCGGCACTGGCCTTGCGGTCATGGTCCTTGTCGATCAACACGGCGGTATAAACGTTGCGGGCACCGGCATGGCGGCAGAAATCGAGGATGGCGCTCAGGGTGTGCCCCTCGTCGAGGATGTCATCGATGATCAGCACGTCGCGGTCGATGAACGAGACTTCCGGCTTGGCCTTCCAGAACAGGTCGCCGCCGCTGGTCTGGTTGCGGTAGCGGGTGGCGTGCAGGTAGGACGACTCCAGCGGGAACTGCAGGTGGGTCAGCAACTTGCCGGCGAAGATCAGGCCACCGTTCATCACGCAGAAGACCACCGGGTTGCTCTCGGCGAGCTTTTCGCTGATCTGCGCGCCAACGCGGGCGATGGCTGCCTCGACTTCGGCCTCGTTGTAGAGGCAGTCGGCCTCGCGCATGACTTGGCGGATGTGCTCGAGATCGGCGGACATGGATGCTCTCCAGGTGGTCAGGATTTGGAAAAGCGGGCAAAGGTACGCATCCGTTGGCACCAGATCAAGCATTTCTGGACTAACGTCCAGTATGCCCCTAGGACACGCGTGACCGAATAGATTAATCTAGCGCGGTTTTTTTGCCCGCATTCCGGAGCCCTCCCCCTATGCCCATCCGTGAGATCCGCCATCCGCTGATCCGCCACAAGCTCGGCCTGATGCGCCGCGCCGATATCAGCACCAAGAATTTTCGCGAACTCGCCCAGGAAGTCGGCGCGCTCCTGACCTATGAAGCCACCCAGGACCTGCCGCTGGAAAGCTACGAAATCGATGGCTGGTGCGGCAAGGTCCAGGCCGAGAAGATCGCCGGCAAGAAGATCACCGTGGTGCCGATCCTGCGTGCCGGCATCGGCATGCTCGACGGCGTCCTCAGCCTGATCCCGGGCGCCAAGGTCAGCGCCGTCGGCGTGGCGCGCAATGAGGAAACCCTAGAAGCCCACACCTACCTGGAAAAGCTCGCCCCGGAAATCGACCAGCGCCTGGCCCTGATCATCGACCCGATGCTGGCCACCGGCGGCTCCATGGTCGCCACCATCGACCTGCTCAAGCGCGCCGGCTGCAAGGACATCCGCGCCATGGTCCTGGTCGCCGCACCGGAAGGCATCGCCGTGGTCGAGAAGGCCCACCCGGACGTCAAGCTGTACACCGCCTCGATCGACGAGCGCCTGAACGAACACGGCTACATCATCCCTGGCCTGGGCGATGCCGGTGACAAGATCTTCGGCACCAAGCAGAAGGACACCTGAGCATGCGGGACGAGTTCAACGACCCGCTGTGGCGCCAGGTCCTCTCCGGCGCGCAGATGCTCTTCGTGGCCTTCGGCGCCCTGGTGCTGATGCCGCTGATCACCGGCCTGGACCCCAACGTCGCGCTGTTCACCGCAGGCCTTGGCACCATCCTGTTCCAGATTGTCACCGGCCGTCAGGTCCCGGTGTTCCTGGCCTCGAGCTTCGCCTTCATCACCCCCATCATCCTCGCCAAGGGCCAGTTCGGCCTGGCCGAGACCATGGGCGGCGTGATGGCCGCGGGCTTCGTCTACACCTTCCTTGGCCTGGCCGTGAAGATCAAGGGCACCGGCTTCATCGACCGCCTGCTGCCGCCGGTGGTGATCGGTCCGGTGATCATCTCCATCGGCCTGGCCATGGCCCCGATCGCCGCCAACATGGCGATGGGCAAGGCCGGTGACGGCAGCGTGCTGATGCCCTACTCCACAGCCATGATGATTTCCATGCCGGCGCTGCTGACCACCCTGATCGTCGCCGTGTTCGGCAAGGGCATCTTCCGCCTGGTGCCGATCATTGCCGGCGTGCTGGTGGGCTTCGCCCTGTCGTTCGCCTTCGGCGTGGTCGACGTGGCCAAGATCGCCGCCGCACCGTGGCTGGAACTGCCGAAGTTCACCGCCCCGGCGTTCAACTGGCAGGCCATTCTGTTCATCGTCCCCGTGGCCCTGGCTCCGGCCATCGAGCACATCGGCGGCGTGATCGCGGTCGGCAGCGTGACCGGTCGCGACTACCTCAAGACCCCGGGCCTGCACCGTACCCTGCTCGGTGACGGCATCGCCACCACCACTGCCGGCCTGTTCGGTGGCCCGCCCAACACCACCTACGCCGAAGTGACCGGCGCGGTGATGCTGACCAAGAACTACAACCCGAAGATCATGACCTGGGCGGCGATCTTCGCCATCACCCTGGCCTTCATCGGCAAGTTCGGCGCGCTGCTGCAGAGCATCCCGGTACCGGTGATGGGCGGCATCCTCTGCCTGCTGTTCGGCTCCATCGCCGCGGTGGGCATGAACACCATGATCCGCCACAAGATCGACCTCGGCGAAGCCCGCAACCTGGTGATCGTCTCGGTGACCCTGGTGTTCGGCATCGGCGGCGTGCTGGTGGGTAGCGGTGACGGCCCGGATGACTGGGGCCTGAAAGGCATCGCCCTGTGCGCAGTGGTAGCGATTGCGCTGAACCTGCTGCTGCCGGGAAATGATGGCTGGAAGAAGAAGGTGATGGACGATCATCTGCCGTGAGCGGATCGACCAACACTTGAACGAAGAAGGGGCTGCAATCGCAGCCCCTTCTGTTTTTCACGCCCGTTCGCAGAGCGTGGTCAGCGCCTCGACCCATTGCGGGTGATCGTTCAGGCATGGCACCAGCACCAGTTCCGCCCCCCCCGCCTCGATGAACTGCTCGCGACCGCGGTCGCCGATTTCTTCCAGGGTCTCGATACAGTCGGCGACGAAGGCCGGGCACATCACCAGCAGCTTCTTCGCCCCGGCCTTGGCCAGCTCATCAAGGCGCGCCTCGGTGTAGGGTTCGATCCACTTGGCCTTGCCCAGGCGCGACTGGAAGGACACCGACCACTTGCCGTCCGGCAGTCCCATCTTTTTCGCGAAGGCCTGGGCCGTGCGCAGGCACTGGCCACGGTAGCAGACGGCGAGCATCTGCGCCGAGGCATCGTGGCAACAGTCGGCTTGCTGGAAGTCGTGCTTGCCAGTGGGGTCGAGCTTCTTCAGATGCCGCTCCGGCAGGCCGTGGAAGCTCAGCAGCAGGTGATCGAAATCCTGCTCCAGGTATGGCTTGGCACTGGCCACCAGGGCGTCGATGTACTCCGGCTGATCATAGAACGGACGCAGCACGCGCATTTCCAGCGGCAGCTTCTGCTCGGCGATGGTCGCTTTCGCCAGTTCTACAACGGTGGTCACTGTACTGTCGGCGAACTGTGGATAAAGCGGCGCCAGGGTGACCTTGCGCACGCCTTGGGCAGCGAGGCGCTGCAGTACCGATGGCAGCGCCGGCTCACCGTAGCGCATGGCGATTTCCACCGGACCGTGGGGCCAGTGCGGCACCATGGCCTCCTGCAGTTTCCGTGTCAGCACTACCAACGGAGACCCCTCCGGCCACCAGATCGAGGCGTAGGCATGGGCGGATTGTTCCGGGCGCTTGATGAGGATCAGCGACACCAGCAGGCGACGCACCGGCCACGGCAGGTCGATCACGTAGGGGTCCATCAGGAACTGGTTGAGGTAACGGCGCACATCGGCGACGGAAGTCGAGGCCGGCGAACCCAGGTTGACCAGCAGCAGAGCGTGATCGGTCATGCAACATCCTTTTCAGAGGCGCGGGGACAAATCGTCCAGCGCCGATTGCACATCGTTGAAACGGAAGGTGAAACCCGCCGCCAGGGCCCGGACCGGGCGGGCGCGCTGGCCACCGAGCAGCAGCGTCGACAGTTCGCCCAATCCTGCCTTGAGCACCAGCCCCGGCAGCGGCATGAACGCCGGCCTGTGCAAGGCGCGCCCCAGGCGCCGGGCGAACTCGCGGTTGCGCACCGGCTCCGGCGCGCAGGCATTATAAGGACCGCTGGCATCATCGCGCTGCAAGAGAAAATCGATCAGGGCGATTTCATCCGCGATATGAATCCACGGCATCCACTGCCGGCCATCGCCGATAGGCCCGCCCAGCCCGAGTTTGAACGGCAGGCGCAGGCGCGACAAAAAGCCGCCCTCCGCCGACAGCACCAACCCGGTACGCAGCAGGACCACGCGGATGCCCAATGCCTCGGCACGTTGCGCGGTTTCTTCCCAGGCGATGCACAGCTGGCTGGCAAAATCCTCCTTCACCGGACGCGAGGCCTCGGTCAGCTCGCGCTCGCCGCCGTCGCCATACCAGCCCACGGCGGAGCCGGAAATCAGTGCGGCCGGACGTTGTTCGCGCCGTTCCAGCCAGCTCAGCAAGTGCTCGCTGAGGGTGATCCGGCTGCCCCACAGCAGCGCCCGGCGCGAGGCCGTCCATGGCCGGTCGGCGATGGGCGCGCCGGCCAGGTTGACCACGGCATCCAGCGGCGCATCGCCATAATCCTGCAATTGGGCAATCCCGCGAACTCCTGCGCCACACAGCTTTCCAACCTGCTCGGGGCGCCGACTCCACACAGTCAGGCGATACCCTTGGCCGAGCCAGTGACGACACAGCTGCTGTCCGATAAGACCCGTACCGCCGGTCAGCAATATATTCATGGCCGTGTCCTCTCTAATGCGTGGGCTGGTCTATTTTTAGAGCAAGGCACTTTTTTGACCGTTCGCTCTGGGATAAACATTAGGCCAACCTGTCGTAACGAGCCGTTCAATCTTATACAGAACATCAGAGTTGTACAGGTTTGTCGACAGCCAAGGCTGTCTGTACCTCACACGGGTTCGAAGAGGCCATCATGACTGTACCTATCGCCATCATCGGTGCCGGCATCGCCGGACTCTCCGCAGCACAGGCATTGCAAGAACAAGGGTTGACCGTGCACCTGTTCGACAAGGGCCACGGCAGTGGCGGACGCATGGCCAGCAAACGCAGTGACGCCGGCGCCCTCGACCTCGGCGCCCAATATTTCACCGCCCGCGACCGGCGCTTCGTCGAGCAGGTCCAGCGCTGGCAGGACAAGGGTTGGGTCGCGGAGTGGAAACCCCAGTTGTACAACTACCGCGATGGCCAGCTCAGCCCTTCGCCGGACGAGCAACTGCGCTGGGTCGGTGTGCCGCGCATGAGCGCGATCACCCGCGGCCTGCTCAAGGACGTCACCGTGAACTTCAGTTGCCGCATCACCGAGGTGTTCCGTGGCAAGCAGTACTGGCACCTGCAGGACACCGAAGGCTGCAGCCATGGCCCGTTCAGCCGGGTCATCGTCGCCGTGCCAGCGCCGCAGGCCACGCCGTTGCTGGCGTGTGCACCGAAACTCGCCGCTACCGCCGCCGGCGTGCAGATGGAGCCGACCTGGGCCATTGCCCTCGGTTTCGACACGCCCCTCGATACCCCGATGCAGGGCTGCTTCGTCCAGGGCTGCGCCCTCGACTGGCTGGCGCGCAACCGCAGCAAGCCGGGCCGCGAGGAACGCCTCGACACCTGGGTACTGCACGCCACCTCGGGCTGGAGCAAGCAGCACATCGACCTGCAGAAGGAAGCGGTGATCGAGCAACTGCTGGGCGACTTCGCCGAACTGGTGGGCTGCGCCGTTCCCGCGCCGAGCTTCACCCTGGCCCACCGCTGGCTCTACGCCCGCCCCGCCGGCAGCCATGAGTGGGGGGCCCTCGCCGACGCTGACCTGGGCCTCTACGCCTGCGGCGACTGGTGCCTGTCGGGACGGGTCGAAGGCGCCTGGCTCAGCGGCCAGGAAGCAGCCCGTCGGCTGATCGAGCACCTGGAATAAATTCGGCCGGCACTACGACCTCTACAGGAATATTGACTTGTACAACTATCGGCCTATGCTGACCAACGTTGTACAGGTTTTTATTTTTGTACAAGAAAGGTCGTATCCAGATGCTCGACACCAAGCCGAAAATCGCCATCAGTGCCTGCCTTGCGGGCGAGGAAGTCCGCTTCAATGGCGGCCACAAGCAATCGCGCCTGTGCACCCATGTACTGGCAGAGCACTTCGAACTGGTCCCCGTCTGTCCGGAAGTGGCGATCGGCCTGGGCGTTCCACGGGCGGCGATCCATCTCGCCGGCGACCCCGAACACCCACGCGCGGTCGGCAGCCGCGACCCGTCCCTGGACGTCACGGATGCCCTGCGCGACTACGCCGTGCACACCGCCGCCGCGCTGGATGACATCTGCGGCTACATCTTCATGCAGAAATCGCCGTCCTGTGGCCTTGAGCGCATCAAGGTCTACCAAGCCAACGGCTATCCCGCCCGCCAGCTCGCCAGCGGCCTGTACGCCGAGCGCTTCTGTGAGCTACGCCCGGACCTGCCGGTGGAAGAAGAAGGTCGCCTGTGCGACCCGGTCCTTCGGGAAAACTTCATCACCCGCGTGCTGGCCTACGCCGACTGGCAGCGCCTGTGCAGCGAGGGCCTGAGCCGGCATGCACTGATCGCCTTCCATTCCCGCTACAAGTACCAGTTGATGGCGCACAACCCCGAGCAATACAAGGTGCTCGGCAAGCTGCTGGGCAGCATGACCCGCCAGGACGATGCCGAACAGGTTGGTGCAGCCTACTTCAGCCAGCTCATGACCGCCCTGCGCCGCTGCGCCAGCCGCGGCACCCATGGCAACGTGCTGATGCACCTCAGCGGCTACCTGCGGCGCTTCCTCGGACCGCAGGACAAACAGGAAATCCGCGGCCTGATCGACCAGTACATGGCTGGCGTGGTGCCTCTCGTCGTGCCGCTGACCCTGCTCAAGCACCACTTGCGCCATCACCCCGATCCCTACTTGCTGGCCCAGGTCTACCTGCAGCCCCACCCGGAAAACCTGAGCTTGCGCAATGCCATCTGAACCTCTGCTGCCGATTCGCGACGTGGCCCGGCTGACCGGGGTCAATCCGGTCACCCTGCGCGCCTGGGAACGGCGCTACGGCCTGGTGGTGCCACAACGCACCAGCAAGGGCCATCGGTTGTACAGCCACGACCAGGTGCAACGGATCCAGGCAATCCTGTCCTGGCTCAACCGCGGTGTCGCGGTCAGCCAGGTGCTTCCGCTGCTTGAGCATGACCAGGCGCCGCAGCCTGTGGCCCAAGGTGACGACTGGCAGGCGCAACGCGCTCATCTGACCGACTGCATCGCCCACCTTGCCGAGCGCCGCCTCGACCAGCAGTTCAACCAGGCAATGGCACTCTATCCGGCGTTCACACTGTGCGAGCAACTCTTGCTGCCACTGCTGGGCGAACTGGAAACCCGCTGGCAGATACACCCTTCGGCTCGGGTGGAACAGGCGTTCTTCCATAGCTGGCTGCGCAGCAAGCTCGGGCTGCGGGTGTACCACAACAACCGCCAGTTGCAGGGGACGCCGGTGTTGCTGGTCGGCGCCGGACGCCAGGTCATCGATCCCGCCCTGTGGCTGTGCGCCTGGCTGGTCAGCGATGCCGGCTATCCGGTGGAGGTCTTCGACCTGGCCTTGCAGGGGCGCGACCTGGCGCTGGCCGTGGAGCAGCTCGACGCCCGGGCACTGCTGCTCAGTGTCCCCGAGGTTACCGACAGCGTACCGCTGAACCGCACCCTGGCACTGATCGAGCCACCGAAACTCCTGTTCGGCGCAGCGGTCACCTTATACAGGCAATTACCTGACCTCGATCCCGGGTGTTACCTGCTCGACTCACCCCTGACGGCGTTGCGCCACTTGCAAGGTCTTGGTCCGCTTGCCCGGCCTGCCACACTCCCCGGAAACTGATACATGCAACTGATATGGCTGCGCAGCGACCTGCGCGTTCACGACAATACCGCGCTGGTCGCCGCCTGTGAGCGTGGTCCGACCCTGGCCTTGTGGCTGACCAGCCCCGGCCAATGGAAAGACCATGACGACGCCCCGTGCAAAGTAGACTTTTGGCTGCGCAACCTGCGTGAGCTCAAGGACGCTCTGGCGCACTACAACATCCCCCTGTTGATACGCCACGCCGAACACTGGGCCAGTGCACCACGGGTAATTCACCAGGTCTGCCGCGAGCACGGCGTGCAGGATGTGCACGTAAACGAGGAATACGGCGTCAACGAAGCACGGCGCGACCGCGAGGTCGGCGAGTTGCTGCAAGGTCACGGCATCACCCTGCACAGCCATCTGGACCAGTTGCTGTTCAAGCCGGGCACCGTGCTGACCAAGAGTGGCAGCTATTTCAAGGTCTTCACCCAGTTCCGCAAGGTCTGCTACCAGCGCCTGCACCACGGTCTGCCAGCGTTGCAGCGCCTGCCGCGCCAGCAGGAAAAGCTCAAGGCCACCAGCGACGAGATACCCGCGTCAATCAAGGGGTTCACACAGCCTTCCGAGGCTTTGCGCGATCATTGGCCCGCCGGTGAAGAACACGCCCGCAAACGGTTGAAAAGTTTCGTCGACGACGTCATGGCGGACTATTCTGTAACACGTGATCTCCCCGCAGTCGACGGAACCAGCCAGTTGTCACCGTACCTGGCCGCCGGGGTGATCTCGGTGCGCCAGTGTCTGCATGCGGCGCTGGCGAGTAATCAGGGCGAATTCGAAAGCGGTAACCCGGGAGCGATCACCTGGATCAACGAACTGCTCTGGCGCGAGTTCTACAAGCATGTGCTGACGGGGTATCCGCGCGTTTCGCGGCACCGTGCCTTCCGTCCCGCCACCGAGGCGGTGCCATGGCGCGATGCCCCGGCGGACCTGGCAGCCTGGCAGGAAGGCCGCACCGGCGTGCCCATCGTCGATGCCGCCATGCGCCAGCTGATCACCACCGGCTGGATGCACAACCGGCTGCGCATGGTAGTGGCGATGTTCCTCAGCAAGAACCTGCTGATCGACTGGCGCGAGGGTGAGCGATTCTTCATGCGTCATCTGATCGACGGCGATCTGGCCGCAAACAACGGTGGTTGGCAGTGGAGCGCCTCCACCGGCACCGACTCGGTGCCTTATTTCCGGGTATTCAACCCGGTAAGTCAGTCCCAGCGCTTCGACAGCAAGGGACGCTTTCTGAAACACTGGCTACCAGAACTGCAGGATTTGGATGACAGGGAAGTTCACAGCCCAGGCGGACTGTTCGCGGTGAAGGGTTATCCACAACCCATCGTCGACCTGAGCATGAGCCGTCAGCGTGCAATCGAGGCATTCAGGCAACTTCCCAAAGACTCCGAAGAAGTAGAACCAAACCGTGACTACTGAGCATCCGAAACGAATCTGGGTCACCGGCGCCAGCACTGGCCTCGGTCATGCATTGGCCTTGCACCTGCTCAGCCTTGGTCATCAGGTGGCGATCAGCGGCCGTGCTCCGTTCGACACCCTGCCGGGCAATCTGTTGCCGAGCTGCCTCATGCTCGACGGCGACCTCAGCGACGCCGCGCAGGCCGAGCGCATGAGCCAGTGCATCCAGGAACGCTGGGGCGCACTGGACATGCTGATCCTCAATGCCGGGGCCTGTGACTATCTGGACGAACAGGCCAGCGGCACGGCACTGTTCGAAGCCCTGATCGCCAGCAACCTGGCGGCCAGCGCCCACGGCCTGGACAGTGCCCTGCCGCTGCTGCTCGCTGGCAGGAAGCCCCATGTCGTGGGGATCCTGAGCAACCTGACAGCGATCCAGCAGCACGAAAGCAGTCAGTGGCCGACAGCGCAGAACAGCATGGGCCAGTGGTTCAGCGAAACCCGCAGCCGGCTTTCGCCTCAGGAAATCGATCTGACCCTGGTCGCCCCGCAAACCCTGAAGAAACCCATCACCCCGAGCATCGTCCTGCCACAGCAATGGACGGCGGATACGGCGGCGCTGGCGATCATCGATCGCTTGCCGCGGCGCATGCCGGAGATGGTGCTGGAGGCGATGTCGATCAGCAGTTTGTGGCCGTTGCGGCGGTGAGTCCTGACACACCAGAGTGATCAAGACCGGATGCTGAGCGCGCACCCACAAAGTCCTGTACAAACCGGAAGATCCCGGCAAAAAGAAAGGTTCTTCACGGTATATCGGGAAACTTGGGGGTTGAATGTTCGGTGTCGGTGTCGCGAGCTTATCCATTGCACCTCGCGCTTCGGCTTCGCCGAAGGGTGCTGCGCACCTGCCCCCGCAAGACACCTCCACTCGGCCGGCCGAGGTCGCAATTTGCGGCGTCTGAACCTTCGCGCACCAAGAGCAAAAGCAAGAGCGCGGCGTCTTGTTATGTTGGGCTATCGATGCCGATCTTGTTTTCGAAGATGGGTCTTTCGTGTCGTCACCCGTAACTCGCGACGTCAGGCGCCGGAGGGAGGGGACCCGGAGCGCAGCGCAGGGCCGGATGCAGGAGCAAGCGGTTTTCGTCTATTTTGCCAAGACAAAATGGACCCGCCGTAGAGGCGGAAGGGGCCGGTGGCTTCGCCGCCCGCAATGGATAAGCTCGCGATACCGATTCCGCCACTAAACCCAAAGCTTCCCGGTATTCCGTGATGAACCAAAAGAAACCCCGCCGAAGCGGGGTTTCCTGTTCAGGCCTCAGAGCGCCATGCGGTAATGCAAGGCATAGCTCTCGACACCATCGTTAGGTTCCTTGAGGCCGGCGTTGGAGTAGTGGATCGCGCGAATCCCCACTTCATGCCCGCCGGCAAAACGCAGGCCGAAGCCGATGCGGTCTTCGAACTGGAAGGCCGAGCCCATGTCGTTGCTTTCATACTTGGTGTGGGCAAATGCAGCGACGCCAATACCGGCCTCGATGTACGGCTTGACCGACCCACCACCAAATTCATAGACGAACACCGGAGCGAACGACAGGCTGTGGTTGCTCGACGTATCGTCCCCTTCCCAATAGGTGTATCCGGCGTCCCAGTAGCCGGTCAGACGGCCGACACTGGTCTGCCACCAACTGGCATCCCAGTCGGACTCGAAGCCGAGGCGATAGGTCATGGTGGAATCGCTGGTCTGGCCAACGGCGAATGTCACGCCAGCGGCCTGCGCAGTGAATACGTGCCCCAGGGTTGCGGCTGCAACCACAGCCAAACAAAGTTTCTTCATGAGAAACGTCCTTTATAGGAAAAGCCGTTTATTGGTGTTTTTGTGTCTCATCAGACAACGTAGTAGAAATCAGCGCTTACAAAGGAGTTCAGTGAGTTTTCGACTTTTTGTGAAAATTTTGTCGATTACCGGGAGAAGCTTTGCACAGAGTCAGATTTATTCCACAACAACGGCAGGATGTTTCTCAAATGTTCAGGGTCGGCGCTGGTCCAGAACTGGGTCGGTCGGGACGGGCCAATAGCAAGAAGATCGCGCTCGGCAAGCAAACGCTGGAGCTGGCGAGCCACGGCGGCGCCGGTATCGATGATTGCCACCGAGGCCGGGACCATCTGGCTCAGCAAGGGCCGCAGGAAGGGATAGTGGGTGCAACCGAGGATAATGGTGTCGCAGCCGGCGGCCAGCAGCGGCTCGACATAGCCCTGGAGCAAGTGGCGCAGGAGCGGACTGCCCAGGTCGCCCGCCTCGATGCGCTCGACCAGCCCCGGGCAGGGCTGAGTGACCACCTGCACATCGGTGGCAAACCGGTCGAGCAAGGCCGCGAACTTGGCGCTCTGCAGCGTGCCGGTAGTCGCCAGTACGCCGACCACACCGCTGCGGGTTGCCGCCGCCGCCGGCTTTACCGCCGGCTCCATGCCAACCAGAGGCCAATGCGGAAAGCGTTCACGCAGGTCCGCGGCGGCAGCCACGGTGGCGGTATTGCAGGCCAGGACCACGGCCTTGGCGCCCTGCTCCTGAAAGAACTCGGCCACGCTGCGGCAGCGCTGGCGGATGAACTCCGGAGATTTCTCGCCGTAGGGGATGTTGCCGCAGTCAGCCACATACAGCAGCGATTCGTCGGGCAGCAGGCGGGCGATCTCGGCCAGCACCGACAGGCCGCCGACGCCGGAATCGAACACGCCTACCGGCGCTGCCGCCGCCTCAGTCATGGGTCGTCCCACACACGGCGCAACCCGGATCGCGCTTGACCCGCAGCTCGCGGAAGCGCGTGCCCAGGGCGTCCACCAGCAGCAGGCGGCCCACCAGCGGCTCGCCGAAACCGGCCAGCAGCTTCAGGGCTTCCAGCGCTTGCAGGCTGCCGACCAGCCCCACCAACGGGCCGACCACGCCGGCCTCGCTGCAGGTCAGTTCGGCCTCGCTGCCATGGCCATACAGGCAGTGGTAGCACGGGCTCTCCGGGCGGCGCGGGTCGAACACCGACAACTGCCCTTCCAGGCGAATCGCCGCACCACTGACCAGCGGCTTGCCGGCCTTGACGCAGGCGGCGTTGACCGCCTCGCGGGTACCGAAGTTGTCCGAGCAATCCAGCACCAGGTCGACCGCTGCTACTGCGGCGGCCAGGGAATCCTCGTCCAGCGCACGACGGTGGGCGACCAGTTCGATATCAGGGTTAAGACCGCGCAGGCGGGCCAGCGCCGAATCGACCTTGGGCTGGCCGACGGAAGCGCCGTCGTGAATGATCTGCCGTTGCAGGTTGGTCAGGTCGACCGTGTCGAAGTCCGCCAGGTGCAGGCTGCCGACCCCCGCCGCCGCCAGGTACAAGGCCACCGGCGAGCCGAGGCCGCCAAGGCCGACGATCAGCGCGCTGGCGTTTTTCAGGCGCAACTGGCCGTCGATATCGATCTGCGCCAGCAGGATCTGCCGGCTGTAGCGCAGCAGTTCCTCGTCGCTCAGCACGGCAGGCGCCCCAGGGTGATGCGCTCGTGCGCGTTGAGGTCAAGGCGGCTTTCGATCTGCTCGAAACCGTGGCGGGCCAGCAGTTCACGTACTGCTGCGGCCTGGTCGTAACCGTGTTCCAGCAGCAGCCAGCCGCCGCCTACCAGGTGCGCCGGGGCCTCGGCGATGATCTGACGCAGATCGTCCAGGCCATCGTGTCCGGCCACCAGGGCGCTGCTCGGCTCGAATCGCACATCGCCGGCCACCAGGTGCGGATCTTCTGCGGCGATGTACGGCGGGTTGCTGATGATCACGTCGAAACGCTGGCCATCCAGTGCGCTGAACCAGTGGCTGACCAGCACGCGAGCGTTGTCCAGTTGCAGGCGTTGGCGATTGCGTTCGGCCAGGGCCACGGCCTCGTCCACACGGTCTACTGCGGTGACCTGCCACTGCCGGCGCTCGCTGGCCAGGGCCAGGGCGATAGCGCCGGTACCGGTGCCGAGGTCGAGGACCCGGGCCTGGTCGGCCGGTTGCAACTGCATGGCGGTCTCCACCAGCAGCTCGGTTTCCGGACGCGGAATCAGGGTGTGCGGGGCGACTTCCAGATCGAGATTCCAGAAGCCCTGCTGGCCGAGGATGTAGGCCACCGGCTCGCCGGCGCGGCGCCGCTGCAGGTAGTCGGCGAAGGTCTGCGCCGCCTCGCTGGCGACGATGCGCTCCGGCCAGGTGTGCAGGTAGCTGCGGCTCTTGCCGATGGCGGCAGCCAGGAGCAATTCAGCGTCCAGGCGCGCGGTGGGCGAGTCGGGAAGCTCCGCGCCGCGGAGCAGGCTGGCAATGATGGTCATTTAGTCACCCAGTGCGGCCAGTTGATCAGCCTGATATTCCGCCAGCAGCGGCTCGATTACAGCGTCGACGCCACCCGCCAGGACATCGTCAAGCGAATAAAGGGTCAGGTTGATACGGTGATCGGTGACACGGCCCTGTGGATAGTTGTAGGTGCGGATGCGCTCGGAGCGGTCGCCCGAGCCCACCAGCAGCTTGCGCTCGGAGGCGATGGCGTTCTGCGCGGCGCTGGTCTGCATGTCGTTGAGTTTGGCCGACAGCCAGGACATCGCCCGTGCGCGGTTCTTGTGCTGCGAACGCTCTTCCTGGCACTCCACAACGATGCCGGTGGGCAAGTGGGTGATGCGGATCGCCGAGTCGGTCTTGTTCACGTGCTGGCCACCGGCGCCGGAAGCGCGGTAGGTGTCCACCCGCAGATCGGCCGGGTTGATCTCGATGGCCACCTGCTCATCAGGCTCCGGCAGCACCGCCACGGTGCACGCAGAGGTGTGGATGCGGCCCTGGGATTCGGTCTCGGGGACCCGCTGCACGCGGTGCGCACCGGACTCGAACTTGAGCTTGCCGTAGACGCTTTCGCCCTCGACCCGGGCGATGATTTCCTTGTAGCCGCCGTGTTCGCCCTCGTTCTCCGAGAGAATCTCCAGGCGCCAGCCACGCCGCTCGGCGTAGCGCGAGTACATGCGGAACAGGTCGCCGGAGAAGATAGCCGCCTCGTCGCCGCCGGTACCGGCACGGATTTCCAGGAACACGTTGCGACCGTCGTTGGGGTCCTTGGGCAGGAGCATGCGCTGCAACTGGTCTTCCAGTTGCTGCAGTTGCTCCTTGGCTTCGCGGACTTCTTCCACGGCCATCTCGCGCAGGTCGGGGTCGCTGTCCTTGAGCAGGGCCTGTGCCCCTTCCAGATCGTCCTGCAGCTTGCGCCACTGCGCAAAGGCTGCAGCCACCGGCTCGACCTCGGCGTATTCACGGGAATAGGCGCGGAAGCGGGTCTGGTCGGAAATGACTTCGGCATCGCCGAGCAGGGCGGTCAGTTCCTCGAAGCGGTCCTGGAGGATGTCCAGTTTGTTCAGCAGCGACGCTTTCATTGCGGGGTTTTATCCGTCGGGCCCTCGTTGAGGGCGAAGAGTTCCTGGGCCATGGCCAGCGCATCGAGGCGGCCTTCGGCGGAGAGCTTTTTCAGTTGCACGCTCGGCGCGTGCAGCAGCTTGTTGGTCAGGCCACGGGCCAGTTGCAGCAGCACGTCCTCGGCATTGGCACCGTTGGCCAGCAGGCGCTGGGCCTTTTGCAGTTCCTCGTCGCGCAGGCGCTCGCTTTGCTGGCGGTAGGCCTTGAGCACGTCCACCGCGGCCAGTTCACGCAGGCGCGACATGAAGTCATCGGCACCAACCGTGACCAACTCTTCGGCGGCCTGGGCAGCGCCCTGGCGGCTCTTGAGGTTTTCCGCGACGACATCGTGCAGGTCGTCGACGGTATAGAGATAGACATCGTCCAGTTCGCCGACCTGCGGCTCGATATCCCGCGGCACGGCAATGTCGACCATGAAGATCGGCTTGTGCCGGCGTTGTTTCAGCGCGCTTTCCACCGCGCCCTTGCCGAGGATCGGTAACTGGCTGGCGGTGGAACTGATGACGATGTCGCTGTTGACCAGTTCCTGCGGGATGTCCGCCAGCAGCACGGCGTGGGCACCGAACTGCTCGGCCAGGGTGCTGGCGCGCTCCAGGGTGCGGTTGGCCACGACGATGCGGCGTACGCCCTGCTCGTGCAGGTGGCGGGCGACCAGGGTGATGGTCTCGCCGGCGCCGATCAGCAGGGCCTGGCTGCGCCCGAGGTCGCTGAAGATCTGCTTGGCCAGGCTGACCGCAGCGAAGGCCACGGACACCGGGTTCTCACCGATCGCGGTATCGGTGCGCACCTGCTTGGCAGCGCTGAAGGTAGCCTGGAACAGGCGCCCCAGCAGCGGGCCGATGGTCCCCGCCTCGCGGGCCACGGCGTAGGCCGACTTCATCTGGCCGAGGATCTGCGGCTCGCCGAGCACCAGTGAGTCGAGCCCGGAGGCGACCCGCATCATGTGCCGGACGGCGTCATGGTCCTCGTGGATGTAGGCACTGGCGCGCAGTTCGTCGATGCTCAACTGGTGATAATCGGCCAGCCAGCGCAAAACGCTGTCCGCCGCCAGGTGGTCCTGCTCGATGTACAGTTCGCTGCGGTTGCAGGTCGAAAGGATCGCGGCTTCGCGGCTGGCGGTCAGTCGGCAGAGCTGCTGCAAGGCTTCGACCAGCTGCTCGGGGGTAAACGCCACGCGCTCGCGTACGTCTACCGAGGCAGTCTTATGGTTGATACCGAGGGCAAGAAAGGCCATTCAAGGTCGCTGGTTGTGACGTGAAGCCGATAATTGTCCTACTTCGCTGGATCGAGAACAACCACCGCTCGCGATTGTCTCTATAGACTGTATCCATGAACCCCATCGCGAGTGGGTTTGCCATGACGCTTGTGTCATGATGGCCCGACCGCAGGTTAGCCGCTCAAAATCCTCATTATGAATAGATCTTCCGCGTTGCTTCTCGCTCTCGCCCTGCTCCAGGGCTGCCAGGCCCTGCCCGGTGCCGACGATGCCACGGCGCCCGCCGGGCAGCAGGCCGCCGTGCCGGTGGCCAAGCCCGAGCCGACGGTCTATGGCTCGTTCAGCGAAGACACCCTGTACAGCCTGCTGGTGGCGGAAATCGCCGGGCAGCGCAACCGCTTCGACATCGCCCTGGACAACTACGTGGCCCAGGCCGAGAAGACCCAGGACGCGGCGATCTCCGAGCGCGCCTTCCGCATCGCCGAGTACCTCGGTGCCGACCAGGCCTCGCTGGACACCTCGCTGCTGTGGGCGAAAAACGACCCGGACAACATCGACGCGCAGCGCGCCGCCGCCATCCAGCTGGCCCGCGCCGGGCGCTACGACGACTCCATGAGCTACATGGAGAAAGTCCTGCAGGGCCAAGGCGATACCCACTTCGATTTCCTCGCCCTGTCCGCTGCGGAAACCGACCAGGACACCCGCGATGGCCTGCTGAAGAGTTTCGACCGACTGCTGCAGAAGTACCCCGACAACAGCCAACTGGTGTTCGGCAAGGCCCTGCTTCTGCAACAGGATGGCAAGTCCGAGGAGTCCCTGGCCCTGCTCGAAGCCCATCCGCCCAAGGACGAGACCGAAATCGCCCCGATCCTCCTGCGCGCACGCCTGCTGCAGAGCCTCGACCGCGGCTCCGAAGCCCTGCCGCTGCTGCGCAAGAGCATCGCGCGCAACCCCGACGACAAGCGCCTGCGCCTGACCTACGCGCGCATGCTGGTGGAACAGGACCGGATCGACGATGCCAAGGTAGAGTTCGCCAACCTGCTCCAGCAGTACCCGGACGACGATGAGCTGCGCTATTCCCTCGCCCTGGTCAGCCTGGAAGCCAAGGCGTATGACGAAGCCGCCGGTTACCTGCAAGACCTGATCGACCGCGACAGCCATGTCGACGCTGCGCACCTCAACCTCGGCCGTATCCGCGAAGAGCGCAACGATCCCGAGGGCGCGCTGACCGAATACGCCCAGGTCGGCCCGGGCAACGACTACCTGGCGGCGCAACTGCGCCAGGCCGACATCCTCATCGCCAACGGCCGCACCGACGAGGCCGTGCGTCGTCTCGACCAGGCTCGCGACAGTCAGCCGGACTACGCCATCCAGCTGTACCTGATCGAGGCCGAGACTCTCGGCAACAACAAGAAAGACGACCAGGCCCTGCGCGTCCTGGAAAAAGCCATCAAGCAGTACCCCGACGACCTTAATCTGCTCTACACCCGCGCCATGCTCGCCGAAAAGCGCGACGATCTGCCGCAGATGGAAAAGGACCTGCGCAGCATCCTCGCCCGCGAGCCGGAAAACGCCATGGCCCTGAACGCCCTCGGCTACACCCTGGCCGACCGCACCACGCGCTACGCCGAAGCCAAGGCGCTGATCGAGAAGGCCCACCTGCTGACCCCGGAAGATCCCGCCGTGCTCGACAGCCTCGGCTGGGTCAACTACCGCATGGGCAACCTCGACGAGGCCGAACGCCTGCTGCGCCGTGCCCTGGAGCGTTTCCCCGACCATGAAGTCGCCGCTCACCTGGGCGAAGTGCTCTGGGCCAACGGCAAGCGCCGCGAAGCCCGCCAAGTGTGGGCCAAGGCGTTTGAAACCCAGCCCGACAGCCCCATCCTGCGCAAGACAATCCTGCGCCTGACCGGATCCGAGACCCTTTAAGCCTATGTTTCTGCGCCACGTCATTACCTTCAGCCTGATCGCCCTGCTCGCCGGTTGCGCCGGTTTCGGATCGAAAGAAGCTGTTCAGGGCCAGGGCAGCCCGCAGTTGTGGAAAGAACACAAACAACAGTTGGCTACGCTCGACGGCTGGCAGATCAACGGCAAGGTCGGCATCCGCGCACTGAAGGATTCCGGCAGCGGCACCCTGTTCTGGCTGCAGCGCCAGGACTACTACGACATCCGCCTGTCCGGCCCGCTGGGCCGCGGTGCCGCGCGCCTGACCGGGCGTCCGGGCAATGTGGTGCTGGAAGTGGCCAACCAGGGCCGCTTCGAGGCCACGACCCCTGAAGCCCTGCTCGCCGAGCAGATGGGCTGGGAGTTGCCGGTCTCGCACCTGGTCTGGTGGGTCCGCGGCCTGCCGGCTCCGGACAGCAAGAGCAAGCTGACCCTCGACAGCGACAGCCGCCTGGCCAGCCTGGAACAGGATGGCTGGCAGGTCGAATACACCAGCTACACCGAGCAAAACGGCTACTGGCTGCCGGAGCGCATGAAGCTGCACGGCCAGGACCTGGACGTGACCGTGGTCCTCAAGGAATGGCAACCGCGCCAGTTGGGACATTGAGATGAACTCCACCCTGACCCTTCCGGCCCCGGCCAAGCTCAACCTGATGCTGCACATCCTCGGCCGCCGCGCCGACGGCTACCACGAGTTGCAGACCCTCTTCCAGTTCCTCGACCACGGTGACGAACTGAGCTTCGAACCACGCGCGGACGGTGAAATCCGCCTGGTCACCGAGATTCCCGGCGTCCCCCACGACAACAATCTGATCGTCCGCGCCGCACGCAAGCTGCAGCAACTGACCGGCACCTCGCTAGGCGCCAACATCTGGCTGCACAAGGTGCTGCCCATGGGTGGCGGCATCGGCGGCGGCAGCTCGGATGCCGCCACCACCCTCCTCGGCCTCGATCACTTGTGGAACACCGGCTGCTCCGAGGACCAGCTGGCCGAACTGGGCCTGGGCCTGGGCGCCGACGTGCCGGTGTTCGTCCGTGGCCACGCGGCGTTCGCCGAGGGAGTGGGCGAGAAGCTCACCCCGGTCGACCCGCACGAGCCCTGGTACGTCGTGCTGGTCCCGCAAGTGTCTGTAAGTACGGCGGAAATTTTTTCGCATCCATTGTTGACACGTAATTCAAAGCCCATTAAAGTGCGCCCCGTTCCCGAGGGAAACAGTCGAAATGACTGTCAAGCGGTAGTTGAGCAAAGTTACCCAGAAGTACGTAACGCATTGAATTTGCTAAACAAATTCACTGAAGCAAGACTCACCGGAACTGGAAGTTGTGTGTTTGGGGCCTTCCCAGGCAAAGCTGAAGCTGATAGAGTTTTGGCCCTTCTTGCAGAGACCCAGACAGGATTCGTGGCAAAGGGAAGCAACGTTTCGATGTTGCATCGCAAGCTACGAGGTCTGTAGGAACCGAGTATCAGGTACTCGCAGCAGCAGATACAGGGGCGTCGCCAAGCGGTAAGGCAGCAGGTTTTGATCCTGCCATGCGTTGGTTCGAATCCAGCCGCCCCTGCCATTTTCCTTATACTCATCCAGGTATACCCTCAGCCTTCAGGTACTGCGCGTGTCCAAGATGATGGTCTTTACGGGGAACGCCAACCCCGATCTGGCTCGGCGTGTCGTACGTCAGCTGCATATCCCACTGGGTGATGTTTCTGTCGGCAAGTTCTCCGACGGCGAAATCAGCACTGAGATTAATGAAAACGTCCGCGGTAAGGACGTCTTTATCATTCAGCCGACTTGCGCGCCAACCAACGATAACCTGATGGAACTGGTAGTGATGGCCGATGCCTTCCGCCGCTCCTCAGCGTCCCGAATCACCGCTGTGATTCCTTACTTCGGATATGCCCGCCAGGACCGCCGTCCGCGTTCGGCGCGTGTTGCAATCAGCGCCAAAGTCGTCGCTGACATGCTCACCGTCGTCGGGATCGACCGTGTACTCACCGTCGACCTGCACGCTGACCAGATCCAGGGGTTCTTCGATATTCCGGTAGATAACATCTACGGCTCCCCAGTATTGGTGGATGACATCGAAGACCAGCGTTTCGAGAACCTGATGATCGTCTCCCCGGACATCGGTGGTGTCGTGCGTGCACGTGCCGTCGCCAAGTCCCTGGGTGTCGACCTGGGTATCATCGACAAACGCCGCGAGAAGGCCAATCACTCCGAAGTGATGCATATCATCGGTGATGTCGAAGGACGTACCTGCATTCTCGTCGACGACATGGTCGATACCGCCGGCACCCTGTGCCACGCGGCCAAAGCCCTGAAAGAACATGGCGCTGCCAAGGTTTACGCCTACTGCACGCACCCTGTACTCTCCGGTCGCGCGATCGAGAACATCGAGAATTCCGTGCTCGACGAGCTGGTGGTGACCAACACCATCCCGCTGTCCGCCGCAGCACAAGCCTGTGACCGTATCCGCCAACTGGATATCGCACCGGTCGTAGCCGAAGCGGTTCGCCGCATCAGCAACGAAGAATCGATCAGCGCGATGTTCCGCTGAGGCGCAAGCCCGGCGAACCTCCGTTGACGTAAAGCGCCCCGCCCCAACACCTGTTGTTGGGGCGGGGCTTTTTTGCCCTCTCCGCTTCGGCATTGGTCGCAAATGCCCTGTGGAGCTGGCTAATTTTGGAGATACAAAATGACTGATTTCATCCTGAACGCCCAAGCGCGTACTGACCTGGGGAAAGGTGCGAGCCGCCGCCTGCGTCACGCTCTGAGCATCCCTGCCGTTGTCTACGGTGGTGACAAAGCTGCTGAATCCGTAACCATCCTGGCCAAGGAAATCGCCAAGCTGTTCGAAAACGAAGCTGCCTTCAGCCACGTTATCGAACTGAACGTCGACGGCGCCAAGCAGAACGTCGTTGTCAAAGCGATGCAGCGTCACCCTTCGAAAGGCATCATCCTGCACGCTGACTTCGTTCGCGTCGTAGCTGGCCAGAAACTGACCGCCGTTGTTCCGGTTCACTTCGTCAACGAAGAAGCTCCGGTCAAGAAAGGCGGCGAGATCTCTCACACCCTGAACGAGATCGAAGTTTCCTGCGAAGCCAAGGACCTGCCTGAGTTCATCGAAGTCGACCTGGCCAACGCCGAAATCGGCACCATCATCCACCTGTCGGACCTGAAAGCTCCGAAAGGCGTAGAGTTCGTCGCTCTGGCCCACGGTGATGACAAGGCTGTTGCCAACGTTCACGCCCCGCGCGTTGCTCCAGAAGCAGAAGGCGCTGCCGAGTAATCTACTCGGTTCGCCGGTGTTGCCCGGGTGGCGGTGATCGCGCCGCCACCCCCAACTCCAAGGAAGAGCCCCTGACGTGACCGCCATCCAGTTGATCGTCGGCCTGGGAAATCCAGGCCCCGAGTACGAACAGACCCGGCATAACGCAGGGGCTCTTTTCGTTGAACGCATCGCCAGCGCCCAGCGCGTCAACCTGACCGCTGACCGCAAGTATTTCGGCCTGACGGCAAAATTCAGCCATCAGGGCAACGATGTTCGCCTGTTGATCCCCACCACCTACATGAACCGCAGCGGCCAGTCCGTTGCCGCGCTGGCCAATTTCTTCCGAATCGAGCCGGATGCCATCCTGGTGGCCCACGACGAACTCGACCTGCCTCCCGGCGTCGCCAAGCTCAAGAAGGGCGGCGGCCATGGCGGGCACAACGGCCTGCGCGACATCATCGCGCAGCTCGGCAACAAGAACGACTTTCACCGTCTGCGGCTTGGCATCGGCCACCCGGGTGATGCCAAGCTGGTGTCCAACTTCGTCCTGGGCAAGGCGCCGCGCGCCGAGCAGGACAAGCTCGACGCCAGCATCGACTTTGCCCTCGGCGTGCTGCCGGACATCCTCGCCGGCGAATGGGCGCGTGCGATGAGAGAGCTGCACAGCCAGAAGGCCTGACTTCACGAAGAGGGATTCACCATGGGATTCAATTGCGGCATCGTCGGCCTGCCCAACGTCGGCAAGTCCACCCTGTTCAACGCCTTGACCAAATCCGGTATCGCGGCGGAGAACTTCCCCTTCTGCACCATCGAGCCGAACAGCGGCATCGTCCCGATGCCCGATGCGCGCCTGGACGCCCTGGCAGCCATCGTCAAGCCACAGCGCATCCTGCCGACCACCATGGAATTCGTCGACATCGCCGGTCTGGTGGCGGGCGCGTCCAAGGGTGAAGGCCTGGGCAACAAGTTCCTCGCCAACATCCGCGAGACCGACGCCATCGCCCACGTGGTGCGCTGCTTCGAAGACGAGAACGTGATCCACGTTTCCAACAGCGTCGATCCGAAGCGTGATATCGAGATCATCGACCTGGAACTGATCTTCGCCGACCTCGACAGCTGCGAGAAGCAACTGCAGAAGGTCGCGCGCAACGCCAAGGGTGGCGACAAGGAAGCCCTGGCGCAGAAGGCCATCCTGGAAAAACTGATCCCGCACTTCACCGAGGGCAAGCCGGCGCGCAGCCTGATGAAGAACATGGGTGACGACGAGAAGGCCGTGATCCGTGGCTTCCACCTGCTCACCAGCAAGCCGGTGATGTACATCGCCAACGTTGCCGAAGACGGCTTCGACAACAACCCGCACCTGGACGTGGTGCGAGCCATCGCCGAAGAAGAAGGCGCGGTGGTGGTGCCGGTGTGCAACAAGATCGAAGCGGAAATCGCCGAGCTGGACGAAGGCGAAGAGAAGGACATGTTCCTCGAAGCCCTGGGCCTCGAAGAGCCGGGCCTGAACCGCGTGATCCGCGCCGGCTACGCCCTGCTCAACCTGCAGACCTACTTCACTGCCGGCGTGCAGGAAGTCCGCGCCTGGACCGTCCGCGTCGGCGCCACCGCGCCACAGGCAGCCGGCGTGATCCACACCGACTTCGAAAAAGGCTTCATCCGCGCCGAAGTGGTCGCCTACGACGACTTCATCCAGTTCAAGGGTGAAGGCGGCGCGAAGGAAGCCGGCAAATGGCGTCTGGAAGGCAAGGAATACATCGTCAAGGACGGTGATGTGATGCACTTCCGTTTCAACGTCTGATTCCGGTCCGCACTGAAAAGCCCCCTGCGAGCGATACTCCAGGGGGCTTTTTCGTTCTCAGCCCGATGCCTTGCCCGGCATCAGTTCATAGGGCGACTTCCAGCCTGGCATCGCGCGGATGCGCGCCTTCCACGCCTCGATATGGCTGAACGCATCCAGGTCAATGCCGGTCTCCTCCGGCATGAACACATATCCGGCCAGCGACAGGTCGGCGATGGTCAGGCGCTCGCCGAGCATGAACGGCCGATGAGCCAGGTGCGCGTCGACGATATCGTACGCCGCTACCGCCCGCTCGCGCAGGAACCCGGTGACCGGCGTCTCGCCGATCTGTTTCAGGCCGTAGAGGAAACGCAGGGACGCGTAGTAGGAGGTGAACTTGTGGTTGTCGAAGAGCATCCAGCGCCAGATCTCTTGCCGCTCCTCCTCGTTCCGCGCCGCGAACTTGCCAGTCTGCCCGGCCAGGTACTCGAGAATCAGCGCCGACTGGGTCAGCTTGCGGCCCGCATGTTCCAGCACCGGCACCTCGCCCTGCTCGTTGATCTCGCCGCGCCAGCCCGGCTCGCGCGTCTGCCCGTTGAAGTAGTCGACGAAAACCGCTTCCCAGTCCTGTCCGCTCAGCTCGAGCATCAACGCGACCTTGTAGGCGTTCCCGGATTCGGCAAAACAATGCAATTTGAACTCTGACATGACGCTCCTTCCTCGTCCCTGAACGCGGGATTTGACCCTGAATGGCCATTCATCGCTGGCAGGCCTGCGGAGCAAAACATGTCAGTGCAGCAAGGGTCAATCTGCCATTCGGCTCTGTCTAACGCT
Source organism: Pseudomonas sp. Con_6 (assembly GCF_059379395.1). Taxonomy (NCBI): domain Bacteria; kingdom Pseudomonadati; phylum Pseudomonadota; class Gammaproteobacteria; order Pseudomonadales; family Pseudomonadaceae; genus Pseudomonas; species Pseudomonas sp. Con_6. The sequence continues at coordinate 6,133,518 of NZ_CM182011.1, forward strand.
TCGCGCCCTCCTCCTCAGTCTGCCGGATGCAACTCGAGCTGGCTTTCGGTATGCCCGGCAACGTCGCGTTCAGACAGGTGCATGGCCTGGTAGCGGCCTTCTACGAACGGCTTGGCCTGGTCCTTGTAATAGCGGTCGAAGAGCACGCCACTCTGGCCCAGCGGCAACGCCCCCAAGGCCTCCCCCGGCGCCCCCATATCGATGATACGGCGAATCGAAGGACCGTAGCTGACCGACCAAGGCGCCGGACCGGGTGGTGCAGAGAAGTTGTTTGGCACTTCGTGGCTACCGCCGACCTCGAACGGTCCGACGTTGTACAGCAGCGCCAGCACCGGCTGGGTGCCCAGCGGGTGCATCTGGGTCAGGCGATGCACCTTGCCCCATTGCCATTGCAGCGGGTCTTCGCCCAGGGTCGAGCGCAGATGGACGATCCCCGCCTGCCAGGCCTTGAGTACCGTTTCGGCGCGTCCCTCCTTCTTCGGCGTGTCGCGATCGTCCCACCACGGCGACTGCGCGTCCGCCACCAGCTTCGGCATCGCGGTGTCCAGCACGCGGCTGCCCAGCAGGTTGTCGAACAGCGCGTCACCCAGTTCGTCATGCAGGGTCGCACGCGCCAGTTCGTAGAAGAACTGGTTGAACACCGTAGCCTCCAGCGAATCCCGCGGATAGCTGCCATCCCACTGTGCCAACCGATCCAGCCACTGCTGCTGGGGTGGATCGGTCACTTGTCGACGCAGCTCAGGCAACAGGGGTTGCAGGACCCGCGCGGCGTAGTCGGTGCGCTCGTCCAATTGCAGGTGCTGGCTGTTGCTGGTATTCCAGTCGCTCCCGCCGGCCAACAGCAGGTTCAGACGCTGGCCGCGGTCCGGCAGGTTGTAGTAGCCGGGAATCACCCGGCCGCTGGGTGACGGCGGCTGGCTGTTGGCAGACAAGATGTAGCCACGCGCCGGGTTTTCCTCGTGGGGATTTTCGCTGAAGGGGTAGTAGCCGGCCTTGTCCGCCTGGTTGCCAGCACCCTCCAGGATGAACGCCGGATCGATCCGCTCAGGCCGTCGCGGCAGGGCGGCAGCGGCCCACCAAGCGATATCGCCGTGAGCATTGGCATACAGCACGTTGAGGCCGGGCGCCTGGATGCCGGCGACCGCGCTGCGCGCCTTGTCCAGGGTGTCGGCGCGATTCAGCCGGTAGAACGCGTCGACGATCGGGTTGGGCGCATCCAGATAGCTCCACCACAGGGCGATGGGACGGGTACCAGCGTTCTGGCCCAGCACATCGTTGATGATCGGACCATGGGGGGAACGACGCAGGCGCAACTCCACCGCCGCCTCGCCCTTGACCGCGATGGATTGCGTCTCCTCTTCCAGGACGACCCACTCGCCGTGGTAAAGCACCTGGCCCGGATGGGCGGCATCGGTGGTCTCGGCGATCAGGTCGATGTCGTCGTTCTGGAACATGGTCAGGGTCCAGGCGAACGCCTGGTTATGTCCCAGCAAGGCGAACGGCACCAGGCTCTGGTAGTCGCCATACAGCTCGAATCCCGGCGCCGACAGCTGGGCCTCGTACCACACCGAGGGCGCGGCGAAGCGGATATGCGGGTCCCCGGCCAGCAACGGCTTGCCGCTGTGGGTGCGGCTGCCGGCGATGACCCAGCCATTGCTGCCCTCGAACTGCGGCAAGCCGGCATTGCCGACAGCGTCCTCGCTCAATTTGGCCAGCGCCGCCATGCCGCGCCAGTCGGCTGCGGTCAACTGGGGCGCAGCCAGGGCGCCATCGGGTTGCCAGGTACTGGCGAACGGTCGCAGGTAATCCTCGCCCAGCGTGTCGCGGATGTAGGTCAGCAAGGGCTCGGTACGGAAGGCGGCGGCAAAGCTGTAGGCCATGTAGCCAATGACGCTGTAGACATCCACCGCCGTGAAGGGACGCGAGGGAATGCCCAGCAGATCGAACTCCAGCGGACGGGCGTGTCGTTGCTGGTATTGATTGATGCCCTCCAGGTACGCCTGCATGGCCTGCGCTTCGGGGCTGGAGGGGTCCGCCGCAGCCGCCTGGGCATCAGCCCGCTGGCGAATGCGCAGGGTCCGAAACAGGGTATCGGTGGGCAACAGGCGCCGGCCCAGCACTTCCGACAGCTCGCCACGTGCCAGCCGACGCAGCATCTCCATCTGGAACAGGCGGTCCTGGGCCTGGACATAACCCAGGGCGCGGTACAGGTCCGTTTCGTTCCCGGCGCGGATATGCGGCACGCCACGTTCGTCATAGCGTACCGTTACCGGCTGGTGCAGGCCGGTCACGGCCTGCGTACCCCCGCGCAAGGGCTGCTTGCCCTGTATGTAAAGAAGCAGGCCGATGGCGACAGCCAACAGCACTGCAGCAAAGCCCAGCATGATGCGTTTGATCACGTTCGATTCTCGGGTCGGGGGAAGGAAAGGACTGCGGTGCACTCACGGAGTGCCCAACAGGCGGCGATTACCGGCCTGTCGTCCCAGCAGGTTGAGCAACGGGCCGGTCATCATGGTGGTGACCACGGTCATGATGACGAACAGGGTGAACAGGCGGTCGTCGATCAGGCCCAGGTCCATGCCAATCTTCAGCACCACCAGTTCCATCAGGCCGCGGGCGTTCATCAGCACGCCGATCTGCAACGACTGCCCGGCGGGGTAGCCCGCCAGCCGGGCACCGAACCCGGCCCCGAGCAACTTGCCCGACACTGCCACCAGCAGGACCAAGGCCAGCAGGCCGAGGCCGACGCCGCTGAATGCGGCAATCGAGGTATTCAGTCCGGCGAGGGCGAAGAAGCTGGGCATCAGCACCACCACCGCCAGATGTTCGACACGCTCGACCAGCATCTCCAGCAGGCGCTGGTCACGGGGTAGGCAAGCACCGAAGAGGAAGGCACCGAACACCGAATGGACCTGCAGCCACTCGGTGATGCTGGCGTAGATCAACGCGCCGCAGACCAGGATCAGCAGCAAATAGGGAGCGTTCGGCCCAACCCGGTTGATCCATGCCTTGAACAACGGGCGCACGCCCCAGAACGAAACCACGCAGAGCAGTCCCAGGCCCAGCAGACGCAGCAGCAGGTCTTGCCAGCGCCCGTCGACCTGCATGCTCAGGGCAATCACCGCGAGCATGATCCACACGCCGATATCGCTAAGCGCTGCGGACATCAACGCCACCGTGCCCTGCTCGCTGTCGACCAGGCGCCGCTCCTTGAGAATGCGCGCCAGCACCGGAAAGGCCGTGACCGAGAACACCGTGGCGACGAACAGGATGAAGCCCAACATTGGTGCACTCTGCGGGGCAAAGGCACGGTATAGCACCGGCGCGACCAGGGCCCCCAGCACGAATGGCACAACGATGCTGCAACTGCCAATCAGCAATACACCATGCCTTGGACCGTGGCTCTTGCGCTCGGGAAAACGAAACTCGGCGCCGACCACGAACATGAAGAGAAGAATTCCCAAATCACTGAGAACTTTCAATTGCAGTTCCGCCGCGCCCCGAAATAGTGCACGATGAAAGTCTGGAAAGAAGTAGCCCAGTACAATAGGCCCCAAAATGAAGCCCGCCATCATTTCACCAATGACTTCGGGCTGACCGGCTTTCTTCAACAATGCGCCAACCGACTTGGCGACAATCAGAATAAGTACCACCTGCAGGAACAACATATCGATCCACCTTGCCTGGCTAGTATTCGAAGTCCCGCAAGTACGGGATGCGCTGCACGACAGCGGATCCTATCCAAGAAGTGTCTCCTGAAAAACCTACCGATTCCGGTAGCTTTTTCCTCGACAGTCAGCCTGTTAATTTCCCCCTGCCGCAAGATAGCCCCCATAGGCAGGCCGGGAATCAACAAGGAGTTGATGATGAGAGAGCAGATATTCGAAATTATCCAACGCACCCTTGGCGAGATTAATGCCACTCGCAAGGAGAAGATCGATCTTTCCGATGTGCGCAACCTGGCACTTTACGGAACAGCCGGCGTATTCGACTCAATGCAACTTGTAAGTTTCCTCGCCGCCGTCGAAGAGGGACTCGACGATGAACTCGATATTGAAATATCGCTGACTTCCGACAAGGCCGTTTCGCAGAAGGTCAGCCCGTTCAGCAGCGTCTCCTGCCTGATCGACTTCATCCTTGCGGAAACCCTTGAAACCCAGGCCGCGTCCGCCTGACCGCCTGCCACGCGAGGAAACAAACGTGAGCGTTACCGTCAGAAAAGCCATCAGCAGCGACATGTACCCGGTCTGCAAACTGCTGCGCGAATCGACGCTCAACTCCAACTGGATAGGCGTCAATATCCGCAAACGCATGTTCCAGGACCCTTGGGCAGGCGGTGAGGACTACTTCGGCTACGTCATGCTCGATGGCGAGGAAATCGTCGGATTTCTTGGCCTGCTGTTCACCCGACAGCCGGTGAATGGTCCGCAAGAGCGCTTTTGCGAGTTGCACAGCTGGTATGTCAAGGACGCCTATCGCAAGGAGAGCCTGAAACTGCTGTTGCCGGCGTTATCCATGCGCAAGGTGACGCTGCTCAACTACACACCGACGCCGGATGTCTATGAAATCAGCAAGAAGTTTGGTTTCACCGATCTGGAGTCTCGCCTGCGCCTGATATACCCGGTATTCAATCCATTGAACATACGCTGGCGCTATCGTCTGGAAAGTAATCTGTTCAGCATTCAGGGGCGCTTGAGTGAACAGGACAAGGTTATATTTCACGATCATGCCGGCCTGGAGTGCCGGCATCTGATGATCATCGACGAATCCAGCGGAAGAAGTTGCTACATGATCGTCAAGAAAATGCGCCGGCGCTGGTTCGAGCCATTCGCCAGATTGCTTTACGTCAGCGATCCTGAATTATGCGCGAAGACGGTCGATAGTTGGCGACTTAAACTGTGCCTGATGATGCGCGTGCAGTGCCTGGCAATAGATGCCGCCGTTCTCGGCGAACGCCGGATTGCATGTTCCAAGGTTATCAAGCGCGAAGTGCCGTCGTTGATAAAGACCCGCTCCGAATTATTGGCGGCACGTTTGATCAATCCGGTCTACAGCTTGCCGCTGCTGATCGGCTACAAGTTGCACTGACATGATTCTATTAATAACCGGCACCCGCAAAGGCATCGGCAAGGAACTGGCCCAACACTTCCTTACCCTGGGCCACCAGGTCATCGGCTGCAGCCGCGGCGAGGGCAGTATCGAGCACCCCGGCTACCAGCACTTCGCTCTCGACCTCGCCGATCCGCTGGCCGTGCGGCGAATGCTCAAACAGGTACGCCTGAGCCACGGCCATCTCGACGTCCTGATCAACAACGCTGCGCAAGCCAGCATGGCGCCATTCCTCCTGACACCGGAGGAAACCACCCGCGAGCTGTTCGCCAGCAATGTCTTCGGACTGATCAACGTCACCCGCGAGGCCGTCAAGCTGATGCAGAAAACCGAGGGCTCCTGCGCCGTGGTGATGCTCTCGACCGTCGCGACTACCTGGGCGATCCCCGGACAGTCGGTCTATGCGGCGAGCAAGGCCGCCGTCGAGCAACTGACGCGCACCCTGAGCAAGGAGCTGTACGCCTTCGACATCCGTATCAACACCCTGGCACTGCCGCTGTTCCGCAGCTCCATGACCCGCACGCTTCCCCAGGAGATCAAGCAGAAAATGATCGAACGCCAAGCCATTCCCAGGCCTTGCGTGCTCGCCGACGTGCTCGGGCCGCTGGAGTTCCTGATCTCGCCACAGTCGTCCTTCATCACCGGCGAAACCCTGAGCCTGGGAGGTGTGCAATGAGCCACCCGCTGCTGGAGACACTGGCCGCCGGCGCCGACACCGTGGCCCTCATTCACGACGGCCAGACGCACAGCTACCGACACCTGCACCAGGAGACCGAAGCAGCCTGGCAGGCGTTGCTGGCCCAGGGCGTGCAGCCCGGGCAGGCGGTGATCCTCAACGGCGACTACAGCCTGGCGACTGTCGCCACGCTGCTGGCGCTGTACCTGAACCGCAATATCGTCGCGCCGCTGGTCGAGCTCGGCGAACGCAATGTCGGCACCCTGCGCGAAGCGGCGCAGTGCGTGTACCTGGTCGCCGCCGGGGCCGACGGCCTGCGAGTCCAGGCGCTTGAGCCAGATGCCGAGGTTGCCGCTCCCGCCCATTACCAGCGCCTGCGCGAGCAGGGTCGCGCCGGCCTGGTCCTGCTCAGCAGCGGCAGCACCGGCGCCCCCAAGGCAATCCTCCATGACTTCGACGAACTGGTCCTGCCCAAGCTCGGCAAGACCCGCAAGAAGCCCACAACGCTGCTGATGTTTCTGCTGTTCGACCATATCGGCGGCCTCAACTCGCTGATCAACAGCCTGACCGTCGGCGGTTGCGCGGTGCTGCCAACCGAGCGCTCGCCCGAAGCCGTGTGCGGCCTGATCGAACGCTACGGGATCAAGGTGTTGCCGGTCAGCCCGACCTTCCTCAACCTGATCCTGATGGGGCGCCATCACGAACAGCACGACCTGTCCTCAGTGCGCCTGATCACCTACGGCACCGAAGCCATGCAACCGAGCCTGCTCGAGCGCATCCAGCGCGCCTTCCCCAAGGCGCGCATGCTGCAGACCTTCGGCACCAGCGAGACCGGGATCAGCACCACCGTCAGCCAGTCCTCGGCCAGCACGTTCTTCAAGCTCGCCGACGACGGCACCGAGTTCCGCATAGTCGACGGCGAACTCCAGCTCAAGACCCAGAGCCAGTTCCTCGGCTACCTCAACCAGGCCACCGACAACGTCACCGAGGACGGCTGGTTCCGCACAGGCGACCTGGTCGAGCAGAACGACGAGGGTTACCTGCGCATCCAGGGCCGGCAGAAGGAGATGATCAACGTCGGCGGCCTCAAGGTGCTGCCGATGGAAATCGAAAACCTGCTGCTCAAAAGCGAGCTGATCGAGGATTGCCTGGTCTACGGCGTGGCCAATGCCATCACCGGCCAGGCAGTGCACATGGACGTGAAGTCCACTGCCATCGAATGTCGCAAGGCCCTCAAGCGCTACGTACTGGACTACCTGGGACAGCACCTGGAAGCCTACAAGCTGCCGGTGAAGATCAACCAGGTCGAGCAGATCGCCTTTTCCAGCCGCTTCAAGAAAACCCGGGTGGTGGCGCTATGAGCACTATCGTCATTCTCGGCAACGAGCGCTTCGCCCTGGAGCTGGCCAGCTACCTGCGCGACATCGAGCCCACGGCGCGACTCACCCACCTCGCGCTGGAAGACCTGCTGGACAGCGACGTGCAGCTTTCGAGCAGCCACCGCTATGTCCTCGGCATCAGCGACATTGCCCGGCGCCAGTCGCTCATCGACCGCTACTTCAGCGACGGCCGCCTGGCGGCGCCGAACTTTGTCCACCCGTCAGTACGCCATCAGCTGGACCTGTCCGCCAGCCGCGGCAACGTCATCGCCGCCGACAGCTACCTGGGCGTCAACGTCCGGCTCGGCTCGTGGAACATGATCAATTACCACTGCTGCATCGGTCACCACAGCACCCTCGGCGACAACAACTTCGTTTCACCGAACTTCAACGCGGGCAACAGCGTAGCCATCGGCAGCCGCTGCTTCTTCGGCCTGAGCACCGTGGTGGTGCCACAGACGGAGATCGGCGACGACGTCACCGCGCAGGCCGGGGTGACCCTCAGCGAACAGATCCCCGAACGCTCGCATTGCAGTTCGTCCGCACGGCAAAAAATCATTCAACTGGTTGAAGGGAGTCACAACGCATGAGCAAGAAAGCCAAAGTCATCGTCATGGGCGGTGGCCCGGCCGGCAGTATCGCGGCCCTGACCCTGCAGAAACTCGGACATCAGGTCACCGTGTTCGAGAAGGAGAAGTTCCCGCGCTACCGGGTGGGCGAATCCTTCCTGCCAGGTACGTTGTCGATCCTTCACCGCCTCGGCCTGAGCGACAAGATCGATGCCGCCGGCTACGTGCAGAAGCCGTCCGCGACCTTCCTCTGGGGCAAGACCGAAGCCCCCTGGACCTTCTCCTTCACCACACCGAAGACCGAGGACTGGGTCTTCGACCACGCCATCCAGGTGCTGCGTTCGGAGTTCGACCAGATGCTCCTGGACACGTGCCGCGAACGCGGCGTGCAGGTGTTCGAAGAGGCCGCGGTGACCGAGGTCGATGTCGAACGCCCCGACCAGGTCAGCGTCCAGGTACGCCACCGCAACGAAAGCAGCGAATTCACCGCCGACTACCTGATCGACGCATCCGGCAGCAACAGCCCGCTGGTGCGCAAGCTGGGGCTGCGCGAATACGACGAGTTCTACAAGAGCGTGGCGCTGTGGTCGTACTTCGAAACCCCGGACCCGTTCCAGAACGACCTCAACGGCACCACCTTCTCGATCACCTTCGAAGACGGCTGGGTCTGGATGATCCCGCTCAAGGATGGCGTGTACAGCGTCGGCGTCATCGTCGATCAGAGCAAGCTGGCGGAAATCAAGGCCGACGGCCTCGAACAGTTCTACGACAAGACCCTGGCCAAGAGCGAACGGGCGCTGTCGATCCTCAAGGGCACGCCGCGTCGCGAAGAGGTCAAGCTGGTCCGAGACTGGTCCTACGAGACCTCGTGCTTCTCGCGCCAGCGCTTCTTCCTCTGCGGCGACTCGGCCTGCTTCACCGACCCGCTGTTCTCACAGGGCGTGCACCTGGCGTCGCAGTCGGCGGTCAGCGCGGCAGCGAGCATCGACTATCTGATGAATCAGCCGGAGCAGGCCGAAGAGGTCCACGCCTGGTACAACCGCACCTACCGCGAAACCTACAACCAGTACCATGAATTCCTCGCGTCCTTTTACACCTTCGCCTCGTTCACCGAGCCGGAGTCAGCGTTCTGGACCAAGCGCCGTATCTCCGAGTCGGCCGACGAGCGCTTCAAGCGCAAGGAATGGTTCGAGCAGCTGGTCAGCGGCGAGAACCAGAGTCGTCCGCAGATCGGCGACTTCAAGGACCGTGCCGCGACCATGATCGCCATCGGCCGCCACCAGCGCCAGGGCCTCACCGACGAGTTCATGGACGCCGAGCTCAACCCGGCGCGGGTGCGCTGGATCTCCGACCTGACCAAGCAGCTGAACCGCATCGTGCGCTTCGAATGGCAGGGCATGCAGGTCGGTACCGAGGGCTTCTTCAAGATCGAACCGCAGAGCTTCAAGCTGCAGCCACAACGCATCCTGTGCAACGGCGCGGGCAAGGACATGACCAAGTATGCCGTGAGCGGGCCGCTGCTCGGCGTGGTCGAGGCCGTGCACGAGCAACACTTCGGCTACAAGGAAATGATGATCCGTCTCAACGACGTGGGCGAGGTGAACTCCTCGCAGTTCATCATCCGCCTGATGGAAGCCGGGCTGCTCGAGGGCTTCGACAAGCACGGCGAGCGTGTGCTGGTGCAGGACCGTCTGCGCTTCGATGGCGTGGGGGTGGAATATGAAGTCTGAGGCCGATCACGACTGGCTGTTCCTCGCCGGCATCGGCAACTCCGGAAAGTCGCATTGGCAGCGCCACTGGCAGACAGGACAGAAAAACGGCCTGTGGCTGGAACACCGCGACTGGGAAGAGCCGCAGTGCGAGGAGTGGGTCGAGGAGCTGCAGCGCATGCTGCAGTCCCTGACCCGTCCGGTGGTCATCGTCGCCCACAGCCTCGGCTGCCTCCTGTTGCTGGAGTGGGCTGCGCGACATCACTCGGAGAAAATCCTCGGTGCCTTCCTGGTGGCAGTGCCTGATCCGGCCAGCGACAACTTCCCACCGCAGGCCCTGGGCTTTCGGCCGGCGGATAGCCTCGGCGCGCCGTTCCCGCTGACCATCGTCGCCAGCGAGAACGACCCTTACGGCGATCTCGACTATGTCGGGCGCAGCGCCCAGCGCCTGGGCTGCTCCTTCCGCAACCTCGGAGCGTTGGGGCACATCAATGGCAAGTCCAGGCTCGGCCGGTGGTCGCAGGGCTTCGAACTGCTGCAGGACTTCAGACGCTCGCTGAACGCCTGAACCACTGGCGCGGGCCGTTCCCACGGCCCGCGCCGCTCTCGATGAGGATCGCGACATGCCAGCTCCGTTTGGCGGGTTGTCGACAACCCGCGCCTCCGCTCTGCCTCTCTCCGCCCTCTCCCGCGACCTTGCCCCAGGCCAGGCGCACCGCATTCCGGTACAGGTGTCATGCGCCGGAAGGCAATTGCCCGGCATGCTCGAGCTGCTCGACCCGCAGCGCTGCCAGATCGACCTGCAACAGGGCAGCTTCCCGGACGACTACAGTGTGGTCACGTTCAGCTACCGGCAGTCTCTGCATCGCCCGGCCCTGCCCGTCTCGCTGCAGGTCCTGGAAATCGGCTCCAGCCGTACCCGGCTGAACGCCAGCCTGCTCAGCCCGCACCCGGACTACCTGCCGCCGGATATGCCATGGGAGGACCCGGCCTTGACCGCCAGCGCCAGCAGCCCGGTGCTGTTCCGCCGGCGCTTCGCGATCGAACTGGGCCATCTGGACCCATACTGCGGAGAATTCCGCGTCATGCCCCATGACCCGGGCCTGCTGCCCGGCCTCGATCTGGAACTCACCTTCGAATGCCGCTGGAGCGGTACCTGCCGCGTATGCGTCCAGGTGACCGGCATCCACCAGCAGGACGAACAGCGCAGTTGCAGCTTCCGCGTGCTTGATCAGGCCTCGAGCCGGGCCTTGGCGCTGCTGCTGTTGTGCCAGCGCGAACGCTTCAGCTTCGACAGCCTGCCCGCCGTGCTACGCAAGTCGACGGCCATCGACCGCCTGCTGGCGGTGAATATCGTGAAGGCCGACGACCCCATGCTCCAGGTCCTGGAATGCCGCCTGGCTGCCAATCGTCACTACGGACGCCTGGGCGACGTGGAAAGCGCCTGGAGCCTGTGGGACGAGTTCGATCCGTACTCCATCCATGTCGCCGCCTCCCTCGGCGGCAAATGTGTCGGCTCCGGCCGCGTGGTGGTCAACGACGGCCATCGCGGACGCTGCGAGATCGAGGTGGCGACGCCGTTACCGACATGGCTGTGGGACGCCGGCTTCGTCGAGATGTCGCGGGTCGCGATACGTCCGGAGTACGCAGGGCACCGGGTGATGCTTGCGCTGTTGCGCGAGCTGGGGCGCATCACCCTGCACCTGCGCAGCCGCTACATCGTCCTCGATGCCATCGAAGTATTGGTGCCGATCTACGTGAAGCTCGGCGCGCGCTGCCTGCCCATCCACAAGAAGCATCCCTACAGCGGCGAGCGGGTACGGATCATGTACTTCGATGTCGGTCAGTTGCTCGCCAGCCTGGACCGTGGCCTGCTGCACTGGCTGTACGTATTCGGACCGACCATCGAGCACAGCATTACCCCGCACAACCTGCCGCAGGTGGCCAGGACCTTCCAGGTTCCCGCGCTGCACCTGCGCCTGAAACGGGGGGTGGCCAGTGTCTTCGGCAAGCTCCTTGGCTGACCCGACAAGGGTCAAGTGGTTCAGCTCACTGTTTTCGGCCTGCCTGTACGCCGGCTGGGTGGCGTACTCGGCGCGCGGCCAGGCTGTGGGGCAGATACTCCTGTCGGCTGCAGGGCAGTGGCTGCTCAGCTTCGCAGCGACCTTCGCCTTCTCCGCGTTGATCAATCGCCTGGTTGGCGACAGTCGGCGTTATCCGGCGGCCGCGGGGGCCGGCGCAACGGCGATGCTGCTGTATGCCGGTGCACTGTTCGGTGTTCACGGGCTGCTCGGTACACCGCATCCGCAGGCCACCCTGCTGCCGGTGCTGCTGCTCGCCGGCAGCTACGCCTTCGTCTTCGCCAGCCTGCAGGTGCGCCACAACCTGAGCCTGGCGACGTGAGCCCGCCGTGGCTGCTGCTGTTCCCGCTCGAACGGCTGGCGCTCGGCGAATACTGGGAATACCTGACGACGGCGGAACTGGGCCATGCGCAAAGTCTCTCCGGCCGTCACCTGGTACGCTTCATCAACGGCCGTATTGCCCTGCGCATCGCGGCCCGGGCGCTGCCCGGCGCGCAGGGCACAGCGCCGTCGATCAGCCGCGATGCCCTCGGGCGATTGTCGCTGGACGTCGGGGAAACGCTGTTCGTCAGCCTTGCGTATGGCACCACCACCGGGGTGGCGGCGCTGTCCCGGCAGCCGATCGGCATCGACTACGAGAGCGATCCGGCACCGGCCTTCTGGACCAGCGCGGCACGACGTTACTGCTGCCCTTGCGAGCAGCGCTGGCTGGCGGCCCGACCGGAGCGGCAGCGCGAAGAGGCGTTCGTCTGGCTGTGGACTCGCCGCGAAGCGGCCCTGAAGTACCTGGGCAGCGGCATTCGCGGCGAGTGCCGCTGCCTGTGCGACATGGCCCGCGATACCACTCAGCGCAGCTTCCGCCTGACCTCGCGGGAAGGCATCGGCACCCTGGTCAGCGGCGCGCCGCTGGACACCGTCGAAGTCCGGGGGATCGGCCTCGGCCTGCTCAGCCCGGACGACCTGTCGCTGAGCTGGCTCGACGCGCCAGGCGTCGGCCTACAACTGGATCAGCTGCATGGCTAACGCCTGCACCGCAGCAGCGCTGCGCGTGCTGACACCGAACTTGCGGCGGATATTCTTGAAGTGGAAGTCGATGCAGGCTTCGGAACGGTTGCAGATGTTGGAGATTTCCCAGTTGGTCTTGCCGATGGCGCTCCAGCGCAAGACCTCCTTCTCGCGCTTGGTCAGCTTGACCGTGCCCTGCGCCTGAAGAAAACCCAGCGCGCCCTGCAGCGCGCAGTCCTTGAGCAGCGACAGCATCGGCAGGTTGGCGCGAAAGGTCGCTGCGGCCCGGGTTTCGTCGTCGCCGCCACAGAAGATGTCCAGGGTGCCGGACTGCCCCTGCGGCCCGAGCAAGGCGAAGGTCATGCCATGCAGCTCACGCCCCGCCGCGCGCACGGGCCGCGCCCAGGTCACCGGCAGGATGCTCGGCGCACCATGAAAACGCGCGCCGTGTTCCAGGTCCGGATCAGTGTCGCCGAAGCACTCCGCGGCGCCCTCGGCGAAGCTGGCGATCTCCAGGACATGGCCGCCGGCACCCAGGCGCAAACGGAAATGGGCGAATCCCAACAACTGCAACTGCTCGTGGAGAGCGACCTGCCAGCCTTCATGGCTGCTGTCGGGGGCTGGGCGCGAAAGCGCTTCGATCAAGGCAAGATCCATCCTGGTGTCTCCGGTTCCCGGTTGTTCGTGAGGGGATGCGCGCTCAGCTGTTAACCAGCCAGATCGCCAGCGCTATCGCCAGCGCGCCCAGGCCTTGCACCCAGGACAGTTGCGTGCCGAGCACGCTGAACGAGAGCAGCACGGCGAACAGCGGCGCGAAAAACAGGAAGCCGCTGACCCGGGTGGCATTGCCCTGCTTCAAAGCCAGGAACCACAAGCCGAAAGAGCCGGTGGAGGCCGGAATCGCCAGCCACAGGAACCAACCCCATTGCGTCGCGCTGACGTCGGCGGGCCACTGCTCACCGGTGAAGCTGGCCGCCAGCAACACGAACAGCGAGCCGATGAACATCTGCCAGAAGCTCAACGACCAGTTGCCCAGCGACAACTGGCTGCGCTTGTTGACCAGTGTCGCCGCCGCCCAGCACAGGGCCGAGGCCAGCCCGCAGGCGAGGCCGCCGAGCATGGCCGGGTCACGACTGAGCAGGGCCTCCGGCCCGATCGCCAGGGCCACCCCGAGGATGCCCAGCAACAAGCCGCTAAACCGTGCCAGGCCCAGCCGCTCGGCGAACAGAACGCGGCTGGCCAGCGCCACCCACAGCGGGTTGGTGAACAGCAGGATGGCGGCGGCGGCGGCCGACAGGGTGCGCATGGCGAGGAACAGCAAGCTCATCACCGCGGCGGTCTGGGCCAGGCCGATGGCCATGACGGTCAGTACTTCCCGACCGCGCACGTCGCGCGGGAACAGACCGGCAAATAATGGGCGACCGTCCAGCAAGACCAGCGGCAGGGTCGCCAGCGCGGCGACGAAAAAGCGCCAGCCCACCAGCAGGAAGGGCGGGAAGCCCTGATCGAGGAGGATCTTGCCGGAAATGAAGCTCGAGCCCATGAGAAAGGTCGAGGCGAGCAGGGTCGTGATCAGAATCAGGCGCGTGTCCGCCTGGCGGGTATGCAATGCCATCCTTGGCGATCCTTGTCCTGGTGAGCCTTCACACAATGTCGATATGCAGGGCCGAGGGCTGCACGATCGGCAGTCCGGTCTTCAGCCAGCGGCGCAGCGCGCTCAGGTAGCCATGGGGCAGCGGCCGGCTCGGTGCGAAGGCAAAGACGCCATCGCCGTTGATCAAGGCCTGCCCCGCATGCAGGATCACGCTTTGCCCTTGCGCCAGCAGCAGGTCGCGGCCATGCCAGCTGATCCAGTGGGTGCCGCTGATCGAGCGCGCCAGGATCGGCCTCCTCACCTCCAGCGACAACAACTGGGCGCGGGTCAGGGTCACCTGCATCCCGTCGTGGTCGAACTCGGAAACCGGGGTGATCACCGACCCCGATGATGTCCAGGCAACTCTCATCGCACACCTCCTGCTTCACCCAAGCACACCAGCCTTCACGATCACCCCTTAGCTGCACTTACAATATTAGGTTTTAGAAAGCCATAATATTTATAATTTTTTCCGGTTAATGTAAGGATCGCTAACATGTCACTGATCCCTCCGCTCAGCAGCCTGCGCAGCTTCGAAGCGGTCGCGCGCCTGGGCAGCGTGACCCTGGCGGCGCAGGAACTCCACGTCACCCACTCGGCGATCAGCCAGCAGCTCAAGTCCCTCGAGGAAATGCTCGGGGTGGGGCTGTTCATCCGCGACGGGCGAACCCTGCAGGTCAGCGAGGACGGCCGCCTCTACGCCTTGCAGGTGCGCGAAACCCTCAGTGCGCTGGTCGAAGCCACCCGTCAGATCAAGACGCAACCCCGGGACACGGAGCTGGTGGTAGCGGTGATGCCGTCGTTCGGCCACTCCTGGTTGCTGCCGCGGATCGAGCGTTTTCTCGAACGTCATCCTGGCTTCTCGGTCCGCCTGCAGGCGAGCCTGAGCCTGTCCAACCTGGCCCAGGAAACCATCGACCTGGGCGTGCGCATGGGTCGCGGCGACTGGCCGGGCCTGGAAAAGCGCCTGATGTTCCACGACGATCTGGTGGTGGTAGCGTCCCCGGGCTTCCGCGATGGCGACCTGCCGCGAACCCCGCAGGAAATCGTCAGCAGCCGGATCATCTTCACCATGGACCCCTGGCAACCCTGGTGCCAGGCGGCGGGACTGGCGACCGAGGTGCCGCGCAGCGGCCTGTGCAGCAACGACTCGAACCTGGTTCTCGAAGCCGTGCGCCTGCGCCAAGGCATCGCCCTGCTGCGGCGCAGCCTGGTCCACGAAGCCATCCGCCGCGGCGAGCTGGTGCAACTGAGCGAGTATGTGACGCCGTACAACTACCCCTACTGGCTGGTCCTGCCCGAGCGTGAGCGTCCCGGGGTGAAGCGCCACCTGTTCGTCGCCTGGCTGTTCGAGGAGGTCGAACGCTACCAGCGCGAGATTGCCTGAGATCGCCATTGAGCGGCCTCGACCGGGCGCTGGATACGTCGAGGACATGGCATGAAAGAGGCCGGCAGATGGTGTCTGGAAGAAGGACTGGATCGTCAAGGACAGTGACGTGATGCACTTGCGCTTCAGCGTCTGGAGCCAACGCTTCAGACAGACCAGCACCACTCCGGTTTTTTTGCACATCCCTCCGGCTTTTCTGCCCGTACTCCCCTACCACCGCCCTGCCTATACTCGGCCAGACCCGCATCGCCCCCATAACAACAATCAAGGGCCGCCTGCCATGAACGAACGTCATGCCTTCCTCGCTGCACGCGACTTCCTGCTTGAGCACCGCACCGACTACGCCATCGCCGCCCGTGATTTCCGCTGGCCACAGCTGGACGAATTCAACTGGGCGCTGGACTATTTCGACGACATGGCCCGCGACAACGCAGCCACGGCCCTGTGGATAGTCGAGGAAGACGGCAGCGAGCGCCGCTACAGCTTCGAAGACCTGGCGCAGCGCTCCAACCGCGTTGCCAACCACCTGCGCGACCTCGGCGTGAAGCGCGGCGACAGGGTGCTGCTGATGCTCGGCAACCATATCGCCCTGTGGGAAACCATGCTCGCCGCGTTCAAGCTCGGCGCGGTGGTGATCCCCGCCACCGCCCTGCTCACCGCCGACGACCTGCGTGATCGCCTGGAGCGTGGCCAGGTGCGCCATCTGGTGGTGGGCAGCGGACATGTGGACAAGTTCGCCGGCCTGGCCGAGGGCTGCACGCGCATCAGCGTCGGCCCGCCGGTAGAGGACTGGATCGATCACGAAGCCGCTCGTGAACACTCCAGCATATTCAACGTCGACGGTGCGACGCGCGCCAGCGACCCGATGCTGCTCTACTTCACCTCCGGCACCACGTCCAAGCCGAAGATGGTCCTGCATAGCCACCAGAGCTACCCGGTCGGGCACCTGTCGACCATGTACTGGATCGGCCTGCAACCCGGCGACCTGCACCTGAACATTTCCTCGCCAGGCTGGGCCAAGCACGCCTGGAGCTGCTTCTTCGCGCCGTGGAACGCCGGCGCCTGCATTTTTATCCACAACACCTCGCGCTTCAGCGCCGCCGCCTTGCTGCGGGTGCTGGAGCAGTATGGCGTGACCAGCCTGTGCGCGCCGCCCACCGTGTGGCGCATGCTGATCCAGGAAGACCTGGCGAGCTATCGTGATCGCCTGCGCCTACGCGAACTGGTGGGTGCCGGCGAGCCGCTGAACCCGGAGATCATCGAACAGATCCAGCACGCCTGGGGCCTCGACCTGCGCGACGGCTTCGGCCAGTCGGAAACCACCGCGCTGGTTGGCAACACCCCCGGCCAGCCGCTCAAGCCCGGGTCCATGGGCCGTCCCCTGCCCGGCTACCAGGTGACCCTGCTCGACCCCGACGGCCAGCCCGCCGACGAAGGCGAAGTCGCTCTACCGCTGGAGCCACACCCGCTGGGCCTGATGCTGCGCTACGAGGACAGCCCGGAGAAAACCACCGAGGTGATGCGCGACGGCTACTACCGCACCGGCGACACCGCGCAGATCGATGACGATGGCTACATCACCTTCGTCGGGCGCGCTGACGACGTATTCAAGGCCTCGGACTACCGCATCAGCCCGTTCGAGCTGGAAAGCGCGCTGATCGAGCATCCGGCGGTGATGGAGGTGGCGGTGGTGCCCAGTCCCGACCCCGTGCGCCTGGCAGTACCCAAGGCGTTTCTGATCCTCGCCCACGACCAGCGGGGCAACGCCGAACTGGCCCGCGAGATCCTCGCCTTCGCCCGCGACAACCTCGCGCCGTACAAGCGGGTGCGGCGTATCGAGTTCGTGGTGGAGTTGCCCAAGACCATCTCCGGGAAGATAAGGCGGGTGGAATTGCGGCAGATGGAGGTGGTGCGGCGGCAGGGGGACGGGCGTGGGGAATGGGAGTACTTCGAGGAGGATTTCATTCAAATCGGCAAGTGAGCTTTGGGGCCGCTATCGCGGCCCAGTCACTCCCCAAGGATTTCTTCGAGAAACGCCACGAACGCCCGGATCCGGCTCGACTCCCGGTGCCCCGGCAGGTACAGCACGTTGATCCCACAGCTGGCACTGCCGGGATTCGCCTCGAACCCCTCCAGCACCCGCACCAGCCGCCCCTGGCGCACATCCTCGGCCACCAGCCAGTCGGCCAGCAGCGCCAGCCCGCCATCGGCCAGCGCGGCCTCACGCAAGACATCGGCATTGTTGCTGTACAGCCGCCCATGGACATTCACCGGGATGCTGTCGCCACCTTCGCGAAATACCCAGTTCTGCAACGACGGTCCATAGTCGAACACCAGGCATTGATGCTCCAGCAACTCCAGCGGATGCAGCGGGATCGCACCGTGCGCGAGGTACCCCGGACTCGCTACCACCCAGCGCTGGAAGCGACCGATGGGCTTGCTGATGATGTCGTCGCTGGCCAGGGTCGAGCCGAGACGCACGCACAGGTCGATGCGCTCCTTGGCCAGGTCGGTCATCTGGTCACTGAGGTGAAGACTGATATCCAGCTCGGGATGCTGTGCCAGCAATCGCCCCAGATGGGGTGCGATCACTCGGCGGCCGAACTCCACCGGCACGCAGACCCGAAGCCGCCCCTTCGCTTCGAGGCCGCGGTCGAACACCGCGCCATCGGCCTCGGCCAGGGCATCGAGGATGGCTATGGCCTTGTCGTAGTAGTCCTGGCCCACCACCGTCGGGCTGCTGTGGCGGGTGGTGCGGTTGAGCAGGGTCGTGCCCAGCTCGGCCTCCAGCGCCGCGACCTGGCGGGTCACCGACGACGTCGCCACACCGAGCTTGCGCGCGGCGGCGGAGTAACCACCGCAACGCACGGTTTCAACGAACATGCTCAACGCCTGTAACTTATCCACAGCCCGGCCCTCGGCAGCTTGAATTCCTGGCCGGTGAGTGTGAACGAAAGCGGCGCCGCGCGCTTGCATCGCCGTGCTCAGCCGCGCGGACGGAAGACGAACAGGGCCAGGGCCGCGGCCGGCGGCAAGGCCGACAGGCAGGCGAACATTTCCCAGCCCGCCTGCTCGTACAGTGGGCTTGCGATCAGCGAGCCGAGGGCGCCACCAACGAAGATGCTGGTCATATACACCGCATTGAGGCGCGCCCGGCTATGCGGGTCAAGGGCGTAGACCTCGCGCTGTCCAAGCACCATGTTCAGTTGCACGGCGAAGTCCAGGGCCACCGCGGTGACCACCATCCACAACCAGCCGGCACCCTGTAGCGAGCCGGCGATCAGTGCCAACGGTGCCAGCACCAACGCCGCCGCAGTACTGCGTACAGCATGCCCGGCATCGGCCAGACGCCCGGCGATCGGTGCGGCGACCGCCCCCACCGCGCCCACCAGCGCGAAGATCGCCACCTCGCCCTGGCTGAAGCCGTAATGGCGCACCAGCTCGATCGGGGCGATGGTCCAGAAACTGCTGAAACTGGCGAACAGCAGGCCTTGGTACAGCGAGCGTTCACGCAACAGCGGATAGCGCCGCGCCAAGGCGAACACCGAGGCGATCAGCGCCGGGTAGCTGGCGCGATGCGCGGGCAGCCGGTGCGGCAGGAGCAGGCCCATCACCACCGCCATCACAGTCATCAGACCGGCAGCGCCAAAGAACACGCCGCGCCAGCCAAAGACTTCGGCGAGCGTGCTGGACAGCGGGCGTGACAGCAGGATGCCCAACAGCAAACCGCTCATGATATTGCCGACCACCCGGCCACGGCTGGCCTCCGGCGCCATGTGCGCGGCCAGCGGCACGAGGATCTGCACCGCCACCGAGGTCAGGCCGATCAGCAGCGAGCTGACCAGGAACAGCGAAGGCGTCGTGCTCAAGGCCGCAGCCGCCATGCACACCGCCGCCGCCAGGGTGAAGCCCACCAGCAGGCGGCGGTTCTCCAACAGGTCGGCCAGTGGTACCAGGAACAGCAGGCCCAGCGCGTAGCCGAACTGGGTCAGCGAGACGATCAGGCTGGCGCTGTGGCTGGACAGGCCGATGCTCGGCGCGATCAGCTCGACGATCGGCTGGGCGTAATACAGGTTGGCGACCACCGCGCCACAGCAAAGGGCGAGGAAGAACACCAGGGATGTGGATAAAACCGGAGTCGCATGCGCTGCGCGGGAGTCGATAGCAGCGGGAGAACCAGGAGACATGGCGAACCTCATCGAATGGGCTGAACGGAATAGCGCCAGACTAGGGGGCCGTGCGATCGCGGGGAATCCGCTCGCAAGGCAAAACAGCGGTGCGTGATTCGCAAAGCCGGGGCTGCTGTGCAGCCATTTGCGAGCAAGCTCGCTCCCACAAAAAAGGTTCATCACGGTATATTGGGAAACTTGGGGGTTGAATGTTCGGTGTCGGTGTCGCGAGCTTATCCATTGCAGGCGGTGACGCCACCGGCCCCTTCCGCCTCTACGGCGGGTCCATTTTGTTGCGGCAAAATGGACGAAAACCGCCCGCTCCCACAGCCGGCCCTGCGCTTCGCTCCGGGTCCCCTCCTTCCGGCGCCTTGCGTGGGCCCGCGGCCTACGACTTGCTTCGCAAGTCTTCACCTCGCGCTTCGGCTTCGCCGAAAGGTGCTGCGCACCTGCCCCCGCAAGACACCTCCACTCGGCCGGCTGAGGTCGCAACTTGCGGCGTCTGAACCTTCGCGCACTAAGAGCAAAAGCAAGAGCGCGGCGTCTTGTTATGTTGGGCTACCGATGCCGATCTTGTTTCCACCCGTAACTCGCGACGTCAGGCGCCGGAGGGAGGGGACCCGCAGCGCAGGGCCGGATGCAGGAGCAAGCGGTTTTCGTCTATTTTGCCAAGACAAAATGGACCCGCCGTAGAGGCGGAAGGGGCTGGTGGCGTCACCGCCCGCAATGGATAAGCTCGCGATACCGATACCGCCACTAAACCCAAAGCTTCCCGGTATTCCGTGATGAACCACAAAAAAGCCCCCACAACCTGTGGAGGCCCTTCTTGTGGAAGCCCTTGCTCGCAAAGCGGCCCCGGCTATCTCAAACTCAACGATAACGTTCCAGCCAGTGCGCATAAGGCGCCGGCAACGTCCAGGAAGCCTTGTCCACCCCCAGCTCCTTGGCCGCGAAATACGCCCAATGCGGATCGGCCAGATGCGCAC
The DNA here is from genome assembly GCF_059379395.1 of Pseudomonas sp. Con_6. Taxonomy (NCBI): domain Bacteria; kingdom Pseudomonadati; phylum Pseudomonadota; class Gammaproteobacteria; order Pseudomonadales; family Pseudomonadaceae; genus Pseudomonas; species Pseudomonas sp. Con_6. The sequence goes on from NZ_CM182011.1 coordinate 6,154,221, forward strand.
GCCCTACCGAAACGATATCCAGCTGCCGCGAGCTGACCGCTTCTTCCGCCAGTTGCGGCGTACCGAAGCCCCAGGCCGAGGTCACCGGAATACCGGCTTCATCACGCACACGACGCGACACTTCACCCAGGAACGCCGGGCCCCACGGAATGTTGGTTTCAGCGATGGTGAAACCGACACTGACGCTCAGCAGGTCCAGGCCACCGGCCTTGAAACGACGGGCCAGCTCGATGGATTCGGCGAGGGTCTGCTCGTCGCGGCCGTCGTACTCGATCACGCCAAAACGCGCAGTCAGCGGCAGATGCTCCGGCCACACTTCACGCACGGCGGCGAGGGTTTCCAGGAGGAAGCGGCTGCGGTTGTCGAAGCTGCCGCCGTAGGCGTCGGTGCGCTGGTTGCTGTGCTCGGAGAAGAAGCTCTGGCCCAGGTAGCCGTGGGCGAAATGCAGCTCGATCCACTCGAAGCCGGCGTCACGGGCACGACGCGCGGCATCGACGAAGTCCTGACGGACCCGGGCGATGTCGTCGAGAGTCATTTCACGCGGGGTTTTCGGCAGGTGGTGACCGAAAGGAATCGCCGACGGCGCGAGGGTCTGCCAGCCGCGCGGATCGCTTTCCGGGATATGGTCGTCGCCGTCCCACGGACGGTTGGCGCTGGCCTTGCGCCCGGCGTGGGCGATCTGGATGCCCGGTACCGAACCCGCCGCCTTGATCGCCTTGACCACCGGTACGAAGGCCTGGGCATGGGCGTCGCTCCAGATGCCGGTGCAGTTCGGCGTGATGCGGCCTTCAGGTGCGACCGCGGTGGCCTCGACTACCACCAGGCCAGCACCGCCACGGGCCATGCCGGCGTAATGCACCTGGTGCCAGTCGTTGACGATGCCGTCTTCGGCCATGTACTGGCACATCGGCGGAATGGCGATGCGATTGCGCAGGGTGACGTCTTTCAGGGTAAAGGGCTGGAACAGTGCAGTCATAGGGAAACGTCCTACAGTAGAGATACGATTGTTCGATAGTATTCGAACTTTGGCATTTAGAGAAGCCTCCGGTATCATTCGGCCCATGCGTGCCTATAAACACCCCGAACCTCAAGACTTCGTCCTCGAACGCGTGCTTTATGCGCTGAGCGATCCTGTGCGCATGGAAATCGTCCGCTGCCTTGCCAGTGTGGCCGAGGCCAGTTGTGGCGAGCTGGACGGGGGGCGACCGAAGTCGAGCATGTCCCATCACTTCCGTGTATTGCGCGATGCCGGGCTGGTGCAGACCCGTGCGGTGGGGACCACGCACATGAATTCGCTGCGGACCGAGGCGCTGGACGGGCGCTTCCCGGGGTTGATCGGGGCGATTCTGCAGCACGTGTGAAATTCGTCTTGAGAGGTGCTGCGGCACCTCTTCGTCACGGCTAGCCTGCAAGGCCATCCCACTGACCCGGGATACCTGATATTTATGCCGGTAGACACTCCACCTGAAGCGCTCACACTGAACACCTGACCTCTTGCGCATTGGGCAGATCATCCGCATCAGTCAGCCCGCCCCCCAGGCCCGTGCAAGGCGTTCAAGATGCCCCAGTTCATCTACATCGTTCATGCCGAAAAAAGCGCCACAAAACGGAAAAGGTCCTGCTGATCGCCGACCGAGAGGAAGACGCGCAAAAGCAGGCCAGAGCCCTCTACGACTATCCCGTGCGGCTCGAGCGCTTCGACCCGCTCTTGCATCCCGGCTGGGACATCATGCGTCAGGTGCAAGTCAGCGGTCGTGCCACCGTTGCCCATCCCTTACTCGGTACCTGTCATTTCTGCCAGCTAGACATCTCGCCCGAGACGCGCAGACTGGTGCCGGGGTCATTGCGCGAGTGATGGCTAATCGGCGCTGACCTATTCGTCCACTCAGGCAAATGCAAGGAGTTCAAAATGGCAGAGTTCGGTTACGTAGCCTATGCATCTGACGGCAGCCACAACACCAAGTCGACCAAGTCGGATGTCGTGAATGCGGCCGACAGGAAGGAGGCGGAAAAGCTCATCAGGGCCAGATACAACTACCCCGTAAGAATCGTGTTCGATGAAGACATGTTTGCCGAGCTAGGACTCGGTCGGCCCATGTTCCCAAAGGGCGAATAGACCGAACCCCTTGAGAAACACCGCGATGAATAGCCGGCAATCCGTCTATTCATCGCGGTGTTACCAAGCCAAGAAACTGTCGCATTCCGCCACGAAAATTCACCTATCTCCGACTTTCTTGTAGGCAATTTCCCAAGCATACTCCCCGACCCCGCCTGACGGTTGCGTCCCAGGGAAACGGCACCTAGTCTTCGCCGGTCGTTGCCAAATCAACGACCTCGGATTAGCAGTCCGCGTTGGGATTATCGCCAGCAATCTTTATGGCGGCTGTGCGTGTGGGCACCTTCGGGTGCGCCGAGTCCCAATGTTCGGTCTGCTACCCACGTACAGCCGCCACCCATCGTATAGCAGCGACTGGTGGAGACTCCTGCCAGTTCAGCGTCATTGGGAGTTGCACCATGAAAAAAATCGTCCCCGATCCCCCCCAATCCTCTGCACCCGTCCCGACCTGCCCCCTGCCGAAGCGCTGAGGTATGCCGAGGAGTACCTCAGGGGCGCCATCTGCGGGTTGAAGCTGCTGCCCGAGCAAGCGCTTTCGGGCAATCAGCCCCTGCTCAGCGATGTCCTTCTCGACCTGAAAATCTGCAAGGCCATGTTGACGGTCGCGATGACCGGCACGACGGAAGGCGTACCGATTCAATAACAACCGACGCCAACGCCGACTTCAGAGAATCGGCGTTGGCGTACTACCGGACAAACTCTTCACCAGGCTCCCCCTGAAACAGCCGACTCTCGGATACCTGATATTTCTGCCAGCAGACAGCCGGACGCGAAGCGTCACCATGAAAGCCTGGCCACCAGGAACCACCGGGCCGCGCATCCACTAACGCGCGCACACCGTCAAGGACACCATCAGCGCCGCCGATCGCGACGAAGCGGAAAAAAGATCAGGGCCAAGCATGCCTGGCCAGTGAGAAACGAGTGGCCCGAATCGAGCTCGACAGCGTTCAGCGTTATCACACCTCCCAAGCCCTCGACCCCAGCAGATTCGGGCCTTTTTACGCCCCTTGGGTCCTCGTGCACCGGGGACGAAGCAAAGGTCGAAGCAGCCATCAAGGACATCGAAAAGGCTCTCAAAGACTAACCAGCCCACTTACGCGCTTGAGGTGCAACGAGAGAATCACGGCGTACCAGCATCCTCGAAAATGCCCGCCAGCAAAGCCGCTGTGCTCATCACACAGCGGCTTCACTCCGTCGCCGAGACCCGATACGCCCGCCGGCTCGCCGACTGCGCGAAACACACGAACAAGGCCGCCATCACCGCCAGCGCCATCGGCAGCCCGTGCGGCGCCACATCCATCGCGGCACCACTGACCAGCGGTCCGATCAGGCTGCCCACTCCCCATAGCAGCCCGACGCTGGCATTCGCCGTCACCAGGTCCTGGCCCTTGAACTGTTGCCCGATCAGCACCAGCGCCAGGGTGTACACCCCGCCCGCCACCGCCCCCAACAACACCAGCGCCGGCCACAGCAGCCACTGCACCGAGATCAGCCACGGCAGGGCCAGACCGATCAGCATCGCCACCACGCCGCAGACCAGGTGCAGGGTGGTGCGTTCGCAGCGGTCGGCGAGCCAGCCGATGGGCAACTGGAAAAGCATGTCACCGGTGAGGATCACCGTCACCATCAGCGCCGCCACGCCCACCGCGTAGGCGTGATGGGTGGCGTATACCGGCAGCAGCGAGAGCACCACCGCATCGAAGAAAGAGAAGAACAGCACGCCCATGCACAACGCCGGGGCGACACGGAAGAAGCCGGCCAGCGAGAAGCTTTTTTCACCGTCCTCGCCATGCTCGACATGGTCGTTGGGCACGCTCCAGAGGATGCAGGCCAGCGCCAGCGCATAGCCCGCCGAGACCATCACGATCAGCCACGGCCCCTGTGCGCCGAGCAGCGAAAGCATGGCCGGGCCAAGCATCTGGCAGCCGGTGAAGGCCGTGGCGTACAGGGCCATGACCTTGCCGCGGTTGTGCTCCTCGCTCAGTTCATTGACCCACGATTCGCCGAGGATGATCGCCACGCCCATGCCGATCCCCAGCGCCAGACGCAGGCCCGCCAGCAGGTAGATCGAGGAGAACGCCCACTCGATCAGTCCGACGCTGAGGGCGCAGATGCTGAAGCTGAGCAGGTAGATGACCCGCCGGGTCAGGTGCCGGCAACAGGCATCGACGAGGAACGCCGAGAGCATCATGCCCGCGGCCGGCATGGCCGAGAGGATGCCAATGCGCAGACTGCTCGCCCCGGCATCCAGCAGGCGCAGGGACACCAGTGGAAGGGTCGCGCCCAGGCTGAAACCGATGATGGATACGACGAACAACAGACCACAGAGAAAACGCTTGTTCACAACTCACTCCACAACCGCCGCGCCGGGATGAAAGCCATGCGCGAGCCGGTTCATGCTCGATGACGAATGAAGACGCACGAGCCACCAGAGGCCCGTAGGGATCAGAGAGCGAACGGGTGTGGCGAGAAGGTGAAGGCGAACAGCACGCTGCGCCGGCGCTTGAGCACAGTGTCCTGCGGCCAGGCACGACGAACCGCCCGGAAGACGGGCAGGCTGGCAGTGAAAGGACGGACAACGGCGTTCATGTTCGGCTACAGCAAGGATCGTAGAGAGGGCCGGCACTCTAGGCTAAGCACGTCGTCTGCGTCAATCGTGCCGGGATCGCGCGGCGCAGCTACCTGGCATTTCTGTCAGTAGAGGGAAGATGACTCCGGGAGTAGAACTGGATTTCTCTTCCAACCTGAATGCCCTCCCCGTAGCAGGGGAGAGGCCTAGGAGTTCGACCATGAAATCAACCAAATTCCCCAAGGCCTCCGGCGACCTCGATCCAGGCTTCGGCAACGACGGTCTAGCCCCTTTCCCGGTGGAGCTGCGCATCGTCCAGTCGAAGAGGCTCAGCAATGGAACGATACTGACGGGCGGCAGCGAGATGTACGGCACCCTGCTCATCCTGGTCCGCCACCTGGAAACAGGTGAAATCGATAGCTCGTTCGGTGACCAGGGCCTCGTTCGCATCACGCTGCCGTGGCCTGGCGAAATCGGGGCGGTAAAACTGCGGCCAATGCCGGACGATTCAGTCTTGGTGACCTGTGCAGTCGGCAACCCCTATCAGGGGCCTGCCGTTGTCATGCGTATCCTGCCCAGCGGCGAACTGGACAGCGGCTTCGGTGTTTCCGGGTACTGCATGATCGCCCTGGAGGAACCCTCGACGGTCATCACGGCATCTGGACTGCTGGATGACGGCAAGGTGGTGGTGAGCCTCGTGTCGAGCAACTACAGCACCTTGACCCGACGAAATTACCTCGCACGCCTGGACAACGGCCACCTCGACCCAAGCTTCGGCCCGAACGGCTCCGGCCTGGTCAGGGTCGATGAGGACGAGACCGCCGGACTTTCGATCCTGCCCTCTGGGGGCATTCTGGTAGGGAGTTCCGCCACCAATTTTTCGCGGCTCGTCTTCCGGCAATACCAGGCCAACGGCAAGCCTGATACTCGCTTCGGTGAAAACGGCGAGGCCTCTCTGACGATCGACAACGGCTCGGTCTGGTGCAGCGCCGTGCTACGGCAACCGGACGGCAAGATCGTGGCGGTCGGCAGCGCGGATGTCGGCCTGGGCGTCCATAGCCTGATCACCCGCCTTGATCCCGACGGAGGCATGGACATGAGCTTCAACGGCGGTGAACCCAAGATCATGGTGTACCAGGGCCATGAAACGCAGAACATGGCCGTCGCCTTGCAAGCCGACAACATGCTGGTGACCGGCGGTGAAGCCATCGGTACTGCCGAAACCCACAACTTCGTGCTGATGCGCTTCCTCAGCAACGGCAACCTGGACGTCAGCTTCGGCAACAACGGTCAGGTGATGACCGACTTTGGCGGACTGGACAGCTGCAACAACCTGGACGTCCAGAACGACGGCAAGATCCTCGCCTCCGGTATCAGCGCGCTGTCGTCGCGCGGACGTTACAACATCCTGGCCCGCTACTTCGGCTGACCAACGCCCGGATCCTGGCGACCTGATATTTCTGTCAGTAGACGGCTCCGCCGGCCGGGCTTAAAAACAAGGCTCCGTTTTTCCTTGTTCTCTGCCTCCTGGAGACCCGGCAATGGCGACCGAAAACAACAATCAAGCCCCAGCCCCGCTCGATCCCGCATTCACGACCACGGACTATCTGTCCTTCTCTCCCGGCATGGATCTGGAACAGTCAATACTGCTGGAGGACGAAACGATCCTGACCGCCAGCATCGATCTGGAAAGCAAAGAGTTCGTTCTGGCACGGCACCTGAAAAGTGGCTGGCTCGATCATGGCTTCGGCCTGTATGGCGTGCAACGTATCGCCAGCGATCTGGCGCGCAGCGTGACCACGCTGTCGCTGCGTCTGGAGGCCCATGGCCGGGTCGTGGTGCAAGGCCGCCTGAGGGACCGGGTCACCGGGCGGGAAGGTGTCTACCTGCTGCGCGTACTGCCGAGCGGGGAGGCGTGTCCGCGCCTGGGCATCGATGCCTTTCTCATCGTCTCGCCGTTGCCCATCGCCAGCGCGGCGAACGCCGGCAATGGCGCGCTGGATGAGTGGACCTGGCTACGTTGGCCATCCTGCCAGGTGTAGACCCTGCGAGACTTTTGCCCGACTGCAGACCTGTGGTGCTCTGGATGACTCGGCATGAGCCTTCTCCCTCAAGACACCGGCGTCGATCCCGATGCCTGGACCAAGCGATTACGCCCCCCCTGCTTGGCCTGGTAAAGGCCCAGGTCCGCCACCCGCAAAAGCTCGCCCACGGCCACGCTGGCATCGGGCTGGTCAGGATCATAGCTGGCGCTGCCGATGCTCAGGGTCACCCGCCCCAGTGGACTGGCGGCGTGGGTCAGGTGGGCGTCGAAGACCTGGTGGCAGAGATAGCGGGCGACGCTGCGCGCTCCGTGGGCATCGGTGTCGGGCAGGATCACCGCAAACTCCTCGCCACCGTAGCGGCAGACCTGATCACCCGGACGTTGCAGGGACTGGCTCAGGAGCATGGCGATACGCCGCAGGCACTCGTCGCCGGACTGGTGGCCGTAGTGGTCGTTGAACACCTTGAAGTAGTCCACATCCACCATCAGCAACGACAGCGGCCGACCTTCCCGACGGGCGCGGGCCTTCTCTTGCAGCAGGGCTTCGTCGAAGCGCCGGCGGTTGGGCAAGCCGGTGAGGAAGTCCTCGCTGGCCAGAGCCTGCAAGCGTGCATTGGCCTCTGCCAGCTGCGCATTGCTGTCGGCCAGTGCCTGGCGCATCAGGCATTGTTCGGTAATGTCGCTGAAGGCCAGGGTCATGCCGAGGACCTGCTGGTCCAGATCGCGTACCGCGCCGATTTGCAGCAGGTAGGTGCGCTCGCGCCAGTCCAGTTCGCGGTCGGCCAGGGGGCAACCCTGTTCCAGTTCGGCAAGACAGTGATCCAGATCGAGTTGCGCCACCGGCATCCGCGCCGTCAGCGACTGTCCCACCAGTTCCGTGGCATCGCCGCCAAGCAGTTGGCCAAGGGCATGGTTGACGTTGACCAGCACGCCCTGCCGGTCCACCAGGCCCAGTGCGACCGAAGCAGCGGCGTACAGCGCTTCGAGCTGTACTTCGCGGCGGTCCAGCGGACCAATGGCCGGCGTCACGTCGCGATCGATGCCACGGTAGCCGGTAAGTTCACCTTTGGCGTCGAACAGCGGCACGCCACTCGTTTCAAGGACGACCAGACGCCCGTCAGAACGGACATTGCGGTTGATAAGCCCGGCGAACGGCCGTTGCTCGGCGACGATGCCGGCGAAGATCGCGCCGACCCGCGCCGCTTCTTCCGCGGGCATGAAGTCGAAGGGCGTCTTGCCCAGCACCTCGCTCGGCGCATAGCCGAGCATCTGCCGGCTGTGCTCGGAACAGAAGGTATAGCGTCCCTGGCTGTCGACCTCCCAGAGCCAGTCGGAGTTGTGCGCGATGATTTCCCGCAGGCGAAGAACTTCCTGTCCTTCGGGGAGCGGCTCGGGGTCGGAGGTGTTGGGCATGGAAGGCGACTTCGGCGAACAACCACAGGGGCAAAGCGCAACGTTAATGGATCGGGGCCCTTGCGGGCAAATCCGGCGTTGGGTGGCGGATCTGTCATGATGGGCGGATTCAAGAAAGCGGTTTCGGCTAAGCGGTTGAAAGCGCGTAAAATTTTTTGAAAAAGAGTGTTGACAGTAATCCGTTTCGAGCGAATAATGCGCGCCACTTGGCTACATAGCTCAGTTGGTTAGAGCATAGCATTCATAATGCTGGGGTCCGGGGTTCAAGTCCCTGTGTAGCCACCATACCCCGCCCTGAAGTTGTTGTTCGGCTTCAAGGCAAACGAAAAAGCCCGCCTCGCGCGGGCTTTTTTGTGCCTGGAATTTGATGCAGCACTGCTCGATGTCTCGTTCAAAACATTTCCCTGCGTTTTCGGACATGGGCCGTGCGCAGCCCTGCCGCAGAATCGGCAGGTCGATGAGCTGAGCCGATGGCGCCCTACATGAATGTGTTGAAACAGGCCCTACGCGAACACCAGTTCGTTTGCGTCATGGAGTTCGTGCCCAAGCCGCAACGGATGGCCGCGTTCGAGACGCTGATGCAGCGCGGGCAGTTGTGCGGCTGGCCGATGCTCGCCGGCATCGCCGATCGGGTCGGCAGCAACCTTGACCTGTCGCCACTCGATACCTTCACCGCCCTCTCCCGTCCGGTCCCGGTGATTCCGCACTTTTCCGGCAAGGAGCGCGAACGCCAGGACCTGCTGGCACAACTGGAACGCATGGACAGTCTCGGCCTCGACCAGCTCCTGCTACTCACCGGCGACCGCCTGCACGGCCATGTTCCAGGCGAGCGGCCCGTTCGCTACCTGGAATCGGTGGCCGCCCTCGGCATCGTCCGCCAGGCACGGCCGGAATGGCTGCTGGGTGCCGCGCTCAACCCCTTCAAGTACCGCGAGGAAGAAGGCGGCGCGCAGTACTTCAAGGCGCAGAAAAAACTCGCCGCCGGTGCCGACTTCCTCATCCTCCAGCTCGGCTTCGACATGGCCAAGTACCGCGAAGCCATGGACTGGATGCAGCGCCAGCCAACGCCACGGCCGATGCTGGCGTGCATCATGGGCCTGACCCATGGCCGGGCGAAGATGCTCGAGCATGTGGCCGGGGTCACCGTGTCGCCGTCGATGCGCGCATTGGTGGCGGCGGAGGAAGCGGTGTCGAAAGCGTTTGCCCAGGCGCGCAGTGTCAGCCGCCTGGCCTTGCAGGTGATCGGCCTGCGGCAGATGGGCTATGCCGGGATCAACCTGTCAGGGGTGCATGAGCTGCAATCGTTGCTGGCGTTGGAGCAGGCGCTGGAGGAGTGGGAGGGGAAGATCCGCAGCGAGGAAGAATGGGCAGTCGCCTGGGCCGAGAGCTGGCGTATGCCGCAGGTGCCTGCGGTGACCTTCCATCCGCCCGCGTCGGACTGGAAAGCGGGTGAATCGCAGGTGCAGGCCAGCGCACGGGAGAAGCTGCGCTACCACCTGCTGTCGACATTGCACTCGCTGTTGTTCAATCGCACTACCTTGATGAGCCGGGCTTTTGGCTGGGCGGTGCAGCAGCCATTGTGGTCGACCCCAAGCGGCGCACGCTGGCTGCACCGCCTGGAACGCGGGGCGAAGCGACCGCTGGTGGGCTGCGACACCTGCGGCAGCTGCCGGCTGGAGGACACCCTGTACGTCTGTCCCGAGACCTGCCCCAAGGGCCTGGCGAACGGGCCCTGCGGCGGAACGCAGCTGAACCGCTGCGAGTTCGGCGACCGCGAATGCATCCACAGCTTCAAGTACCGCACCGCGAAATCCGTGGGGCAAACGGCAGTGCTGACGGAGCGGTTGATTCCCTGCGTGGAAGTGGGTGGGCGGCATCGCAGTTCGTGGCCGCAGTGGTTCTCGCCCCTCGATACCGAGAGCCCCCCGGGGAGCGCTGCGCGGTCCATCGCGGGCAACGCCCGCTCCCACAAGGTTGCGTGTCGGACCGAAGAAGTGTGACTCGATGCCGGGATCCTGTGGGAGATCCCCAGCTCTCTTATGAATCCGACACAGACTGTTGCAATCCGCTCAACGCACACTGGCGAACAGCACCGTCATCCCCAGCCCGAGCAAGGCCAGGCCGATCACCCGGTCCACCAGGCGCTGGCGATCGATCATCACCCGGCGCAGGGGCGCGCTGGAAAAACACAGTGCGACGATGCTGAACCACACCCAATGCGCCACGGACATGAACAGGCCATAGCCGAATTGCTGGGCCAGCGAGCTGTCCGGCCCGACCACCTGGGTGTAGGCGCTGACAACGAACAGCAGGGTCTTGGGGTTCAGGGCATTGGTCAGGAAGCCGGAGAGGAAGGTGCCCTTCCTGGCGCTGCCATCACCGTCCAGCGACAGGCGGGAGGTGTTGGTCAGCGAGCTGTAGCCGAGGTAGATCAGGTAGCCGGCGCCGAGCACCTTCATCACCAGGAACAGCGTCGGCGAATGCTGCACCAGCACCGACACGCCGAGCACGGTGTACAGCACGTGCACCTGCACCCCGCAGGCGATGCCCAGGGCAGCGAGCAGGCCGCTGCGCCGGCCGTAGGCGTAGCTGGCACGGGTGACCATGGCGAAGTCCGGTCCAGGGCTGATGACTGCCAGCACGGTGAACAGGGCAACGGCGATAAGTTCGTTCACTGAGGGTTTTCCTTTTTGCAATGCGCTAGCAAATGGCGCCGATCGATATGAAGGCCGCCATTATCGAAAGCCTGACCCAGCGGGGAAAAGCGATTTATAGTGCAGCAAATCCGCTAGTTTTCCTCACAGATATGAAACTGCCCGCCCTCACCGCTTTCCGTTATTTCGATGTCGCCGCGCGCACCGAGAGTTTCGTCCGTGCCGCCGAACTGCTGCATGTCACCCATGGCGCGGTGAGCCGCCAGGTGCGGCTGCTGGAAGCCTCGCTAGGGGTGGAACTGTTCGAGCGGCGCAACCGGGCGATCTTCCTCACGGCCGCCGGTCGCACCTTGCTGGGCACCACCCAGTCGATCTTCGAGCAGTTGGAAGGCACGGTGTCGCGGCTGCAGCAGCAGACCCGGGAAAACGTGCTGGTGCTCTCCTGCGAGCCGACCCTGGCCATGAAGTGGTTGATCCCGCGACTGGCGGATTTTCATGCCCGCCACCCCGGCATCCAGGTGCACCTGATGGCCGCTGGCGGGCCGGTGGATTTCGTGCGCAGCGGGGTCGACCTGGCCCTGCGGCGCGACGATTTCCAGTGGGAGGACGGGCTGCACGTGCAGAAGATCTGCGACGAATGGGTCGGGCCGGTGGTCAGCCCACGCTTGGACCTGCCTGCCAAAGGTTTCGCCGGCCAGCGCCTGCTGCACAGCGCCACTCGCCCCGCTGCCTGGGCGACGTGGCTACGCCTGAACCGAAAAACCGAGCGCGGCACCGAGCGGGCCGACTACGAGCACTTCTACCTGTGCATCCAGGCGGCAGTCGCGGGACTTGGCGTGGCCATGGCCTCGCGCCTGATGGTGGCTGACGAACTGGCCAGCGGGCAGTTGCTGGCGCCCCATGGTTTCGTCCGCGATGGTTCGGCGTACGTACTGTTGTGCCCGCAGGTACTGGCGGAGTCGGAGAAGTGTCAGCGCTTCACCGCCTGGGTCATGGAACAGGCGTCGCCCCAGGTGCGGTAGCCCGCGGTATCGATATGTATCCGCCCTGACGGATAGCGTCCCAGTCCCATGTTCCAGGCTTGGCCGTAGCGCTGCCAGAAACTACAGAGCGACTGCGTGTCGGCACTTTTCTCCAGCAACAGATCGACCGCGAAGGCGCGCATGTGGGCACTGCCCGGCGCACCGCCGGCACAGCGATTGAGCGCCGGGGCGCGGTAGGCGGAGACTACTTCGAAAGGACCGAGGATGCGTTCGTCGCGCAGCAGGTCGAGCAGGCGCAACGTACTGCGCACATCCGCCCAGTGGGACACCGGCGCCACCGCGAACGGCTCGGCCCGGCACTGGCGCCAGTCACTGGCCGAGCGCAGCAACTGGTACAGCGGGACCACGCCATACAGTCGCGCGTCCACCAGCATCTCGCGCAAGGCGCGGGTGTCATGCTCGCCGGTCCACTGGGCGAACATCCACAGATCCCGTTCGTCGGCGCGCGCAGCGCCACCGAGCAGCAACGCCACCAACGCCAGCAGCACTCCATTCATCCGCCCTCTTCCCACGACCACCGCGCGTCCTCCAGTATGGCGTGCCTCCCTCCGCCGGGAGCCATCTGACAAGGAGTTAAGCATGCACAAGATTGCACCGATTGCCTTGAGCCTGGTTGCGTTCGGATTGGCCAGCCAGACACTGGCCGATGCCCGGGTCGAACTGGGCGACCAGGCCCGGGTGACCCGCCTGTTCGCCTACCCTAACAACTGCAGCGTGATCTGCTTTCGCAACTGGACGCTGGAGCAGACCGTCGAGCATTACCTGAACCAGAGCGTACAACGCGATGGCTACCCGGCCGCGAAGGTGACGGTGCATCGCGACAACGACAAGTACTATGCCGATATCAGCAACGTCCCCAGCGAGTACCACAAACCCCTGAACGCCCTGCTCGACACCGGCGAACTGGCCTACAACGGTGCGCAGAAGCTCAACAGCGACGGCAAGTGGTCCTACGACTGGTACCTGTTCCTGCCGCTGGGCATGGCCCTGGAGAACCGCCGCAGCATCGAGCTGCTGCACTTCCCGCCGGATTACTCGCTGACCCAGGCCCAGGACTACCTGCGCTCCAACACCACCGACCGCTGGGCCAGCCTGCTGACCTTCAACGGCATCCCGGCCGAGCAGACCCCGGCCTACCAGACCATCGTCGATATCGCTCCGATCGCCGCGCCGGCCAGCGCGGGCTCGACCCTGGAAGGCACCTATGGCTATTTCCAGGACTACCAGGTACGCATGGTCAAGGAAGTCACGGTGGCCTCGAATGGTGCGTCGCTGCCAATGGTGGCGTTCGGTGCGCCGGTACGCAGCTGGATCAAGCAGCAGTACGGCGTGGACCTGAAGGTGCTGGGTCTCGGAACCATCAGCCCGAACGCCGGGCAGAAGGTGCCGGTGCTGGGCTCCAATCATCCAAGTGCGATCTGGTACACGGCAGACCCGTCCAACTATGGCGGTGATATGGAAAAGGCCGATGCGGCGGGCCTGAAAATGATGGGCCAGGACCTGAGTGCAGCGTGCTGGCAGGCGGGGGTGGGGAGTAATCCGGAGGCGGATCCGCAGTTGACGCTGAATGCCTGTATGCAGAAGTGGCAGGTGACGGCGAAGAAGCAGACCTGTGAGCTGTTCTACCGGACCATTCGCAACCTGACACCGGAGCAGGCCAGTGCCAAGTGCAATACCGGGACGGTGACGCGGAGTTTGAGGGAACTGCAGAAGCCGATCGAAGGGATCTGAAACGAACACCTATCAATGTGGGAGCGGGTTCACCCGCGATTGCGTCGGTGAATTCACTATCGCAATCGCGGGTGAACCCGCTCCCACAGGGTCCGCGTTGCTTTACTCCTGCGGGCGCAACCGATACTGCGGCGGCAACTGCGCCAGCCCGCTGATGGTTACGTCCAGGCTCTTCCACCGCCCGTCCTTGATCCCGTAGATGCAACCATGCACCGACAGCTCCTGGCCACGATGCCAGGCGTTCTGCACGATGGTGGTATGCCCCACGTTGGCCACCTGCTGGATCACGTTCAGCTCGCACAGCCGGTCAACCTGCGCTTCCTCGGTCGGCAGCTTCGACAGCTCCACGCGATGCTCGTAGTAGATGTCACGGATCGAGCGCAGCCAGCCATCGATCAGCCCGAACTGGCGATCCTGCATCGACGCCCGCACCCCACCGCAACCATAGTGCCCGGTCACCAGGATATGGCGGACCTTGAGCACATCCACCGCGTACTGGATCACCGACAGGCAGTTGAGGTCGGTGTGCAGCACCACGTTGGCGACGTTGCGGTGAACGAACAGATCGCCCGGCAGCATGCCGACGATCTCGTTGGCCGGCACCCGCGCGTCGGAACAGCCGATCCAGAGGAATTCAGGGGTCTGCTGTCGCGCCAGCTTGGCGAAGAAGTCCGGGTCGCGCTGTGTGATGGCGTCGGCCCAGCGTTCGTTGTTGTCGATCAGTTCCTGCAGGTCGTGCATGGTCAAGCCTCATGAAATGATGCTTTGTTGTGACAGGCGACGACCCGGGAAGGTCACGCCGCCCTTATTCGATCAGGGTGCAGGCCATCACCAGCGCATCCTCGCGCCCGCCCGGAGCCGGGTAGTAGTCGCGACGCCGGCCCACTTCGTTGAAACCATAGCGCTCGTACAGGCGATAGGCCGACTGGTTGCTGGCGCGGACTTCGAGGAAGCACTCACGACCGTTCATCTCGTAGGCGCGCTTCATCAGTTGCTCCAGCAGTGCCAGGCCGAGACCGCGGCCCTGGCTTTCCGGCTTGACGGTGATGTTGAGCAGGTGCGCTTCGTCGATGATCACATTGATCACGCCATGGCCGACCTGCTGCTCGCCTTCGAACATCAGCCAGATCTCGTAGCTCTTCAGGCCATCGAGGAAGATCCCGCGGGTCCAGGGGTGACTGAACGCGGCGTATTCGATCTTCAGTACTGCATCCAGGTCCGCCTCGGTCATCCGGCGGAAACTGAGGGTGTCACTCATTGCTTGGCTTCCAGCGCGCCATCAGCTGGCGCATGGCTTTCCAGACGTCCGCCTTGCGCTGCGGCTCGTCCATCAACACTTCAAGACCGGGCAGCGCCCAGGCGATGCCCAGGCCCTGAACGGGAAATTCCTGGTAATACGCGTCTTCGTCGCGCTCGCCGGCATGGCGGATGGCTGGCAGGCCGATCAGCCACAGGCAGGCAGCGGGCTCGCGCTCCAGTTGCACCTGCGTGAATCCGTGGACGAAGTCCCGCGCGGCGTCCGGCCCCTGGTCCAGGCTGCCACGCACCAGCAGCGGCCAGCGGATCGGTTCGCCGAGAATCTGCGGGCTGTCCGGCAGGCCAGCGGCACGCAGCATGTCCTTGAGCAGCAGGTAGGACGGGTCGCGGCTCTGGAACGGCTGGCTGGTGGCCAGTTCCACCAGCAACAGGCAACTGCCGGCGCGCAGCAGTTGCAGGGCGAAGCGCGGCGGTGGCGGCGCGACGACACGGACCGGTGCAGGCTTTTCCTCCGCGCTTTCCACCGGTTTGCTGGCGACCCTGGCCGCGGCATTCGGTCGCGGAATCTCGATTTTCGGCCGTTCCGCTGGTTTGTTCACGACCTGCGCGGCGCTCGCCGGTTGAGCCTGGGCCGGCTGCGCCATGGGTAGCTCGTCCAGCAGCGGCTCGACCGGCAGCAGCAATTCCGGGCGCGACGGCGCGGCGAACGGCAGTTCGGTACGCGGCAGCCAGTGCACCACTTGCATGGCATTCAGGTAAGCGCGGCGGCGGGACTCGGTGAGCAAGGACGTTCGGCCATCTGTGGATAAGTCGGGGCGACATTCTAACGCCGTTGTGCGCGCCGCGCCGCTGCCGATCACGACAAATCCGCCGGACAACCGCTGCAAACGATCAAGGGTGAAACCATTCCTGTTCAATGCAGTACAATCCGGCGTTTTATTTGGCAGCGAGTCGACCCGCCAATGATCGAACCGAAACGCGTCCTGCGCGCCCTGGCCGAGCACTGGAACCTGCTGGAACCTTTGTCAGAGCGTTTTGACGGCGGCACCCTGAGCCTGGGCGAACTGCGCCAGCAACTGGCCGCCCAGCAGCTGGAGAGCACGCCACAGGACATCACCGCCCTGCTCGACGTGTGGATCCGCCTGGATATTCTGGTCCCGGTGGCAAAAAGCCCGAACCGCTTCGAGCTGAACGCGCAGATCCACGATTTCCTCGCCTACCTGCGCCGCGAGCACCGCCTCGGCCTGTGCCTGGAGATCGAGGCCTACCTGCGCCACCTTGAGCGCCTGGCCGGGCATATCCAGGACGCCTTCGACATTCGCGACGGCCACGACCTGGCCCGCCAGTTGCGCCTGCTCGACATGCGCGTGCGCGACGTGCTGAAGAAGCTCGACAACGACGAGCAGGCGCTGGTCGGCGTGGCCGAGCGGGCCAAGACCAGCGACCGGCAGATCCCCCTGCGCCAGCGCTACGCCGAGGTCCTGGCGACCTGGGACGAGTACGTCGAGCCGATGATCCAGCTGGTCAACGCCGACGGCGCCTTCGAGCAGGGCGTGCGCAAGGTCGAGACCGTGCTGCTGCGCCTGCTCAGCGAACAGGCGCGGCTCGGCCAGCTGGTCGACGACGACATGCTCCTGCGCACCCACGCGCGCATCCTTGAAATGCAGACCAGCGCCCAGCTGACCCTGCGCCATGCCCGCGAACTGCTGCTGCCGCTGCGTGAAGAAGCGCGCCGGCACAACGCCGTGACCCGCGGTGCCGCCCTGGCCCTCTCGGTGATCCGGCGCAAGGGCATCGACGCCGTGCCGCAGGCGGCCATGCCGCTGTTCACCCGGCCGCAGAGCACCTTCCTCGGCAGCGCCAGCCAGGTCGAGGCCTACGTCTACGCCCTGGCCCGTTTCGAACCCAAACCCGCACGCTTCCCCAAGGCACACAAGAGCCACAAGGGCGAACCGACCCGCGCGCCGCGCACGGTCAAGGAAATGCTCGAGCGCTGCGAGGACGCCCTGCCGCTGCCGGACCTGATGGTGTGGCTGCTGGAACAGGAGCCGGAAGGCGCCACCGACGAGCTGCTGTACTGGTTCTCGCGCCTGTCGCGGGAAAAACGCTTCAAACGCGAACGCCTCGACCGCCGCGACTACACCACCCGCGAACACCTGGTGAGCCTGCGCTCCTTCGCCCTGACATCCAGCCGCGAAGCGTCGCCCGAATCTTCGCCCGAACCTGCTGCGAGCCCGACCCATGCATCTTGATCTTTCCGAACTGTCCCAGCTCGCACCGATCTTCCGCGAGCTGTTCAAGGGCTTCCACATCAGCCGGCGCGATCCGGAGCTGTACGCCCAGCTGTCGAACTTCCAGGACCAGTACCGCGGCCTGTTCAAGGCCCTGGGCTACGAACTGGTCTGCGATACCCGCGGCTTCTACTACTTCGTCCCCGAGCAGGCCGCCGCCCAGGTCAACAAGACCGCGCAGCGCCTGGCTTTGTTCACCTTCATCCTCGTCGAGCACCTGGCCGACCAGGGTCGCGACCCGATGTCGGTACTCGACGGCGGCAGCCTCGGCCGTGACGAACTGCCATCGATGCTCGACAAGTACCGCGACCTGTTCCTCCAGGCCGAGGTCCAGACCCCGGACGAGCTGGAAGAAAAGATCATGCGCCGCATGACCCAGCTCGGCTTCGCCCATGAAGAGAACGGCATCTACCGCTTCCTGCCGCCGATGCACCGCTTCCTCGACGTCTGCCTGTCGGTCCAGCAGGACCGCGACCTGGCCGCCAGCCTGCACAGCAACCTGCCGCTGCCGACCCCGGTGCTGGTGGTCGAGGAAACCCCGGAAGAACTGAACCGTACCGACGATCCGCTGGATCTGGCGCCGTTCGCCGAAGAAAGCGAAGAAGAGGCCCTGGCCCGGGCCATCGCCGAAGAGCAACAGGAGATTGACGCATGAGCCAGGAACGCTACGGCATCCGCCGCTTCGCACTGCTCAACACCGCCGGCTACAGCCTCGGCCTGTTCCCCCTGGAACACCCACTGTCGGTCTACGGCGCCAACAACCTGGGCAAGAGTGCCTCGATCAACGCCCTGCAGTTCCCCATCCTGGCGCGCATGTCGGACATGAGCTTCGGCAAATACAGCCTGGAGCAGTCACGGCGCTTCTACTTCGCCAGCGACACCAGCTACATCCTCTGCGAAGTCAACCTGCCCCACGGCCCCCACGTCATCGGCGTGGTCGGTCGCGGCCCGGGCGGCGGCTTCGGCCACCAGTTCTTCGCCTATGCCGGCGAGCTGGACCTGGCCCACTACCAGAAGAACGACACCTGCCTGCGCCAGAAGGAGCTGTTCTCCAACCTGGAACGCAACGGCCTGAAAGCCTACGAACTGAAGCCGGACGAACTGCGCCGCCTGCTGGTCGGCGGCCACACCTCGATCCCGCTGGACCTGACCCTGATCCCGCTGCGCTCCACCAGCGAGCAGAGCCTGAAGACCTTCCGCGCCCTGTTCATCAACCTGCTGCACATGCGCGAGATCACCGCGGCCAAGCTCAAGCAGCTGTTCCTCGACGCCTTCGAGCACAGCCTGCGTTCCGGCAGCGTTGACTACATCGCCGCCTGCGACGAAGCCTTCCGCGACGTGCGTCGCATGGAGCAGGACTACAACTCGCTGGTGGCCGCCGGCCCGCTGGTGGAAGCCCTGGCCAACGGCGTGGCCCAACGCGACATCCTGCGCGGCAAGCTGCACCGCCTGTCGCCGCTGCTCGACTCGCTGCTGGGTACCTGGCAGGACTATTCCAGCGCACGCAAAGAGGAACTGGTCATCCAGTCCGAGCACTACAAGGGCGAGCAGGACGCGCTGCAGAACGACCAGCGCAGCGGCACCCAGGAACTGATGCGCCTGGAACGCGAGATCAGCGGCATCCAGCGCTGGCTCGGCGAGCTGTCGGTGCTGAAGAACCGCTTTGCCCTGGTGGATGACGTCAAGGTCCTGGAGCAGCAACTGCTGGCGGCCAAGGACGCCCACGACGAACTGGCCGGTGCGCTGGCGCAGTCCCGCCAGTTCAGCGCCGAAGACCTGGAAGAGCGCCTGCGCGACCTGGAAAAACGCCTGAAGTCGGTGAAGCAGCAACTCGATCACGCCGACAACAACAGCTACGCCCGCCTGCGCGAGGAATTCTCCCAGCAGGACGTCGAGCGCCTGATGCGCCTGTTCAACGGCGCGCTGTTCAGCCTGCCGCTGGGCGAGCGCGGCATCGAGCTGGACGAAAGCGATGTCTGGATCAAGACCCTCGAAGCCCTGCTGGACGGTTTCAAGGGCGAGCGCTTCGAAGTGCCGGGCATCTCCGTCGACCTGTCGCATATCGAGCCGCCGGCCCTCCAGGCCCTGGCCGACCGCGCCGCGTTGCGCGACCAGAAGGAACGCCTGGAGAAGGAGCTCAAGCAGCTCAAGACCCAGCAGTCCGTGGCCGCCGACCGTGCCGCGAGCAAGACCCAGACCGAAGCGCTGTACCAGCAGGTACTGGACGCCCAGAAAGCCCTGGAAGACTTCCGCCGCAGCCAGACCCTGAGCGCCGAGGAAGGCGACAAGCTGGAACAGCTGGCGCAACTGGAAGCCGCCCAGGACGAACTGAAGCGCTCCAGCGACGCCTTCACCGAGCGCGTCCAGCAACTGTCCGCCAAGCTGCAGCTGGTGGGCCGGCAGATTGCTGATATGGAAGCCAAGCAGCGTACCCTCGATGACGCCCTGCGCCGCCGTCAGTTGCTACCGGCGGACCTGCCGTTCGGCACGCCGTTCATGGAGCCGGTGGACGACTCCATGGACAACCTGCTGCCGCTGCTGAGCGACTACCAGGACAGCTGGCAGGGCCTGCTGCGGGTCGACAACCAGATCGAGGCGCTGTACGCCCAGGTACGCCTCAAGGGCGTGGCCAAGTTCGACAGCGAAGACGACATGGAGCGCCGTCTGCAGTTGCTGATCAATGCCTATGCGCACCGCACCGACGAAGCCCTGACCCTGGGCAAGGCGCGGCGCGCGGCGGTCACCGACATCGCCCGGACCCTGCGCAACATCCGCAGCGACTACGACAGCCTGGAACACCAGCTGGCCCTGTTCAACCGCGAGATCAACCGGCGCCAGGTGTCCAACCTGGAGAGTTTCCGCATCGTCCTCGCGCCGAACAAGGAAGCGCTCAAGCACATCGACCAGATCATCCACAGCGCCGGCCAGTACGAGGAAGGCGAGACCCTGTCGGTGTTCGACCTGAGCCAGAGCGCCGAGCAGGACAACAAGAACGAGGAAGCCAAGGAATACCTGGCGCGGCTGGTAGCGGCCAACCACAACCAGCTGGGCCTGAAGGACCTGTTCGAGCTGGCGTTCGAGATCACCAAGGTCAATGGCCAGCCGGTGATCCACACCGACATCGATGGCGCGGCGTCCAACGGCACCACCATGACCATCAAGGCGCTGACCAACATGTACCTGTTGCTGCACCTGATGGACCGCGACCTGGCCGGCCGCGTGCGCCTGCCGTACTACCTCGACGAGGCGGCGGACATCGACGAACGCAACCAGGCGGCACTGCTGGAAACCAGCCTGCAACTGGGCTTCGTGCCGATCCTGGCGAGCGTGAAGCCGCAGGTGTCGGCGCGGGTGGCGATCGACCTGGAAGGGGGTAGCGGGCCGAACGGGATCTACATCGACGAGGCGGACTGGAAGTACATCAGCCGGCTGGATGTGGAGAAGGCGGTGGTGCGGGGGGAGGCTGAAGAGGTTTCAGCCTGAAAGTGATGCGGGGCCCTTACGGGCCCTATCGCTGGCAAGCCAGCGATAGGGCCCGAGAGAACACCGAAAATTTACTTGGCCCAGGGCAGGATCGGAATCGCCGTCACCGCGTTCTGCGGGCTGCCCTCGATCACGCGGTCGCTGTACACCAGGTACACCAGCGTATTGCGCTTCTTGTCGAAGAAGCGCACCACCTGCATGGTCTTGAACACCAGCGACGTCCGCTCCTTGAACACTTCATCGCCGTCCTTGAGGTCACCCTTGAACGTGATCGGCCCCACCTGGCGGCAGGCAATCGACGCCTCCGCCCGATCCTCGGCCAGCCCCAGTCCACCCTTCACGCCACCAGTCTTGGCCCGCGACAGGTAGCAGGTCACGCCCTCGACCTTCGGGTCATCGAACGCCTCGACGACGATCTTGTCGTTCGGCCCGACGAACTTGAACACAGTGGAAACCTCACCCACCACTTCCGCCGACGCCAGCACTGGCATCGCCAGCAGGGCAGCGGCAAACAGTCCCTTGAACACGGTCACTCTCCTCACACCAGAATCAGGTTGTCGCGGTGCACAAGCTCAGGCTCGGCGCTGTAGCCCAGCAGGCCCTCGATGGCGTCCGATGGCTGGCCGATGATCTTCTGCGCTTCCAGCGCGCTGTAGTTGGCCAGGCCGCGGGCGACTTCGACGCCGTCCGGACCGACGCAGATCACCATCTCGCCACGGCGGAAGCTGCCTTGAACGGTCTTCACGCCGACCGGCAGCAGGCTCTTGTTGGCCTGGCGCAGCGCCTGCACGGCGCCAGCGTCCAGCACCAGGGTGCCGCGGGTCTGCAGGTGGCCCGCCAGCCACTGCTTGCGCGCGGCCAGCATGCCGCGCTCGGGCGACAGCAGGGTGCCGATGCGCTCGCCGGCCTTGAGGCGATCCAGCACGCGCTCGATGCGCCCACCGATGATGATGGTATGGGCACCGGAACGGGCCGCCAGGCGCGCCGCACGCAGCTTGGTCTGCATGCCGCCACGACCCAGGGCGCCGCCGGTACCGCCGGCCACGGCGTCCAGGGCCGGATCGTCGGCGCGGGCTTCGTAGATCAGCTGGGCTTCGGGGTTGTTGCGCGGGTCGGCGTCGAACATACCGTCACGGTCGGTGAGGATCACCAGCAGGTCGGCTTCCACCAGGTTGGCCACCAGGGCGGCCAGGGTGTCGTTGTCGCCGAAGCGAATCTCGTCGGTAACCACGGTGTCGTTCTCGTTGATCACCGGCACCACGCCCAGCTCCACCAGGGTGCGCAGGGTGCTGCGGGCGTTGAGGTAACGCTTGCGGTCGGAGAGGTCGTCGTGGGTCAGGAGGATCTGCGCGGTGTGCTTGCCGTGCTCGGCGAAGCTCGATTCCCAGGCTTGCACCAGGCCCATCTGGCCGATGGACGCAGCGGCCTGCAGCTCGTTCATCGCACTCGGTCGCTTGGTCCAGCCCAGACGGCTCATGCCGGCAGCCACGGCCCCCGAAGAGACCAGCACCAACTCGACGCCCGCTTCACGCAGGGCCACCATCTGCTCGACCCAGACACCCATGGCCGCGCGATCCAGGCCCTTGCCATCTGCCGTCAGCAGGGCACTGCCAATCTTCACGACCCAGCGCTGGGCACCTGTCACCTTGCTCCGCATCTTCTTCCAACCTATCGATCTGTGTGGATTCTATAGATAACAAAACGCCGCTTGAAAAAGCGGCGTTCAGTGTACTGCAACGGATCAGTCGCGCACGTAAATGATTTCCGGACCGTCTTCGTCGTCCTCATCGCCCCAGAAGTCATCGTCGTCATCGCTGGCATCGGCCACGCTCTTGACGCCAGTGCGGCGCAGGGTGCGAGCGTCGTCCAGGGCCTGCAACTGGGCGCGGGCCTCGTCTTCGATGCGCTGGTCGAGGTCACGCAGCTCTTCGGCGTAGGCCGGGTCGGCCGCCAGGCGGTCGGCGCGATCTTCGAGGTAACGCATCAGGTCGTGGCTGATCTGCTCGGTGCCCTGGCGGGAGATGGCCGAGATCAGGTAGACCGGGCCTTCCCACTGCAGGCGATCGACCACTTCCTTGACCCGCGCTTCGCGCTCGTCTTCCGGGATCATGTCCGACTTGTTCAGCACCAGCCAGCGCTCGCGCTCGCACAGCGACGGGCTGAAGCGCTCCAGCTCGTTGACGATGACTTCGGCGGCATCGGCCGGGCTGCTTTCGTCCAGCGGCGCCAGATCGACCAGGTGCAGCAGCACGCGGGTACGCGCCAGGTGCTTGAGGAAGCGGATGCCCAGGCCGGCACCGTCGGATGCGCCTTCGATCAGGCCGGGAATGTCGGCGATGACGAAGCTCTTCCAGCGGTCGACGCTGACCACGCCCAGGTTCGGCACCAGGGTGGTGAACGGGTAGTCGGCAACCTTCGGCTTGGCGGCCGAGACGGCGCGGATGAAGGTGCTCTTGCCGGCGTTCGGCAGGCCCAGCAGGCCGACGTCGGCCAGGACCTTCATTTCCAGCTTGAGGTCACGCTGGTCGCCCGGCTTGCCCGGGGTGGTCTGGCGTGGCGCACGGTTGGTACTGGACTTGAACCGGGTGTTGCCCAGGCCGTGCCAGCCGCCTTGGGCGACCATCAGTTTCTGCCCGGCCTTGACCAGGTCGCCGATGATTTCCTGGGTGCTGGCGTCGATCACGGTGGTGCCCACCGGGACGCGCAGGACCAGGTCTTCACCCTTCTTGCCGGTGCAGTCGGTGCTGCCGCCGTTGGCGCCACGCTCGGCCTCGAAATGGCGGGTATAGCGGTAGTCGACCAGGGTGTTGAGGTTTTCGTCGGCAACCATGTACACCGAGCCGCCGTCGCCACCGTCACCGCCGTTGGGACCGCCGTTCTCGATGAACTTTTCGCGGCGGAAGGCCATGCAACCGTTACCGCCATCACCGGCCTTGACCCGGATCGATACTTCGTCAACAAACTTCATTCAAAACCGCCTCTCGTCGGATGGACGAGCTGAGTGACCAGATAACGTAAGGCTCTTGCAAAAATG
Organism: Pseudomonas sp. Con_6; assembly: GCF_059379395.1. Taxonomy (NCBI): domain Bacteria; kingdom Pseudomonadati; phylum Pseudomonadota; class Gammaproteobacteria; order Pseudomonadales; family Pseudomonadaceae; genus Pseudomonas; species Pseudomonas sp. Con_6. The sequence goes on from NZ_CM182011.1 coordinate 6,177,856, forward strand.
AGCGCGGCGACTCCCGTCCTGCGAATACAGCGCCGGCAGCCCAAGCGGACAGCTTTGCAAGAGACTCACTCCAAAAACGAAAAAGCCCCGTCGCAAGACAGGGCTCTTCCAGCGTGCGCGCGATTACTCGGCGACAACGCTCACGTAACGACGACCGAAGGCGCCTTTTACTTCGAACTTGATCTTACCCGCGATCTTGGCGAACAGGGTGTGATCCTTGCCCATGCCAACGCCGTAGCCAGCGTGGAATTGGGTGCCGCGTTGGCGGACGATGATGTTGCCTGGAACGATAGCCTGGCCGCCATACATCTTCACGCCAAGGCGTTTGGCTTCTGAGTCGCGACCGTTACGGGTACTACCACCAGCTTTTTTGTGTGCCATGAGTTCAATTCTCCTGAAGGGGGATTAGGCTGGAATTAAGCCTGAATACCGGTGATTTTGATCTCGGTGAACCACTGGCGGTGGCCCATGCGCTTCATGTGGTGCTTACGGCGGCGGAACTTGATGATGCGCACTTTGTCGTGACGACCTTGGGAGATCACTTCAGCAACAACTTTTGCACCAGCAACGACTGGAGCGCCGATGTTCACGTCGTCGCCATTGGCAACCAGCAGAACGCGGTCGAAAGTAACGGATTCGCCAGTGGCGACTTCCAGTTTTTCGATCTTCAGGTATTCACCTTCGGCGACTTTGTACTGCTTGCCACCGGTAACAATTACTGCGTAAGACATGGTATTTCTCCGATAATCCTGCTCACCCAGCGCTTTATAGGAAGAGTATTGGCTGGCATGGCTGCATAGGGCTGGAACGGCCCGGTGCAATTGCGTAAGGCAGGTGCTGCCCAGGAAGTAGGGTGCGCGATTGTACGCAAGCCATCCGGCCCTTGCAAGTGGCGCCCCGGCCCGCCGGGCCGGGCGCCTTGACACGCCGGGACCCGCGACCTAGCATGCCGCGCAACCTCTATGGAGCACCTGTGGCCGATGCAACCCCAAGCTTTCTACCGCGCAGTAGCGGACGATTTCAGCGCCGTTGACGAGATCATCAAGAAACAGCTGACTTCCCGCGTTCCGCTGGTATCGAAAATCGGCGACTACATTACCTCGGCCGGCGGCAAGCGTCTGCGTCCGCTGCTGGTGTTGCTCTGCGGCAAGGCCCTGGGCCGTGAAGGCGATGACCTGCGCCTGCTCGCCGCCACCATCGAATTCCTCCACACCGCCACCCTGCTGCACGACGACGTGGTCGACATGTCCGGCATGCGCCGTGGCCGCTCCACCGCCAACGCCCTGTGGGGCAACGCGCCGAGCGTGCTGGTGGGCGACTTCCTTTATTCCCGCTCGTTCGAAATGATGGTCGAGCTGGGTTCGATGCCGGTCATGCAGATTCTCTCCAAGGCCACCCGGGTCATCGCCGAGGGCGAAGTACTGCAGCTGTCGCGAATCCGCGATGCCAGCACCACCGAAGAGATCTACATGGACGTCATCCGCGGCAAGACCGCGATGCTGTTCGAAGCCTCTACCCACAGCGCCGCCGCCCTGGCCAACGCCAGCGACGAGCAGCGCGAGGCCCTGCGCACCTTCGGCGACCACCTGGGCGTGGCCTTCCAACTGGTCGACGACCTGCTGGACTACAAGGGCGACGCGCAGACCCTGGGCAAGAACGTCGGCGACGACCTCGCCGAAGGCAAGCCGACCCTGCCGTTGATCTACACCATGCGCGAAGGCACCCCGGAACAGGCTGCCCTGGTGCGCCAGGCCATCCAGAAAGGCGGGATCGAGGACCTGGAACGCATCCGCGAAGCCGTGGAAGCCTCCGGTTCGCTGGACTACACCGCGAAAATGGCCCGCGACTACGTGGCCCGCGCCATCGCCTGCCTGGAAGTGCTGCCGGCCAGCGAATACCGCGATGCGCTGGTGGAACTCAGCGAATTCGCCGTCGCCCGTACCCACTGATACCCCCTCCCCGGCCCGCTGCTCTGCGGGCCTGCTTTTCCTCTGTCAGGCAAAACCCTATACAATGTGGGTTTTCTGTACGCATGCCCCGAGGAAACGTAGTGAGCACCTTGCCACCCTGCCCCAAATGCAACTCCGAATACACCTATGAAGACGGCGCTCAACTGATCTGCCCCGAGTGCGCCCACGAGTGGTCGGCCAACGGCGAAGCCGAGGCGGCCAATGACGACGTGGTGAAGAAGGACGCAGTGGGCAACGTCCTGCAGGACGGCGACACCATCACCGTGATCAAGGACCTGAAGGTCAAGGGCACCTCGCTGGTGGTCAAGGTCGGCACCAAGGTCAAGAACATCCGTCTGTGCGATGGCGACCACGACATCGACTGCAAGATCGACGGCATCGGCCCGATGAAGCTGAAATCGGAGTTCGTCCGCAAGGTCTGACCCGCCTTTTCCAGGTGCGCCCTGCGACACGGGCGCGCACCTCGGCAGAAAATGCAAATTATTCCCAATTGTCACTTGCTATTCTGATAATAAGAATTATTCTCACTGAAAGCTTTCAAGGAGAATAGCCATGACTTATCTGATCGACGCCTGGCTTGACCGCCCGCAACCTTACCTGCGCATCCTCCACCGCGAGACCGGCGAAGTCTGTGCCGTACTCGAACAAGCGGCACTGGACGAACTGCGCGACCAGGGAGACCTGGACCTGAACGGATTGAATTCGAGTGAGCCGATCGTGCTCAAGGAACTGGTGAGGAACCTGTTCCTGTTCTGTTACGCCCGGGCGTTGCGCCCGAACACGCCGCATGCGGGGTTCTAGCTGATTCCTGTGTTGTTCTTCAGGACCCCATCGCTGGCAAGCCAGCGATGAGACCCGGGAGAGCAAAGAAGATCCTTGCCCTCTGGCCAGAAGCCTTACAGAACGTCCAGCAGCTCGACGTCGAACACCAGCACGCTGTGCGGCGGAATGCTGCCGACGCCTTGCGCGCCATAGGCCAGCTCGCTCGGCACGTACAGGCGCCATTTGCTGCCGGCGTTCATCAGTTGCAGGGCCTCGGTCCAGCCGGCGATCACGCCGCCAACCGGGAATTCGGCAGGCTGGCCACGATCATAGGAGCTGTCGAAGACAGTGCCATCAATCAGAGTGCCGTGGTAGTGGGTACGCACGCTGTCTTCACGGGTAGGCTTGGCGCCTTCGCCAGCGGTCAGCACTTCGAACTGCAGGCCGGAAGCCAGGGTGGTGATGCCTTCGCGCTTGGCGTTCTCGACCAGGAATTCCTTGCCGGCAGCAGCAGCGGCTTCAGCCTTGGCAGCCTGCTCGGCCTGCATGACTTCACGGATGACCTTGAAGCTGGCCGACAGGTCGGCTTCGCTGACGCGGCTGTCGGCGCCGTTGAAGGCGTCGGTCAGGCCAGCCAGGATGGCTTCCAGGCTGACGCCCGGTGGCGGGTTGTCACGCAGTTGGCCGCCCAGTTGGCGGCCGATGCCGTAGCTGACGCGGGATTCGTCGGTGGACAGGTTGAGTTCGGACATTGATCTACTCCGCAGCAGGGCGCACTGACAACCGCGCCCTTCATGAAAAGGGCGAGCAGCCTAGCACACTGCGGCAAAGCGTATCAGCTACCTGGCAGAACGGCTGGACACCGGCAGCTTGAGGTCCTCCTCGGGAACGTCGGGCATGCCGCACATTTCGTCCTGCACCGACCAGTGCACCAGGTGCAGCGGCAGCTTCGGCAGGCCATCGAGCAGATGGTGCGCCTCCTCCACTGAATGCACTTTCAGACGTCCGCCACGGGTGTCGGTCAGGGCGTGGGCGTGCCCGTGGGCGCGGGCTTCCAGCAGGAAGTCGCCGCCCTCGATGGCGATCAGGTTGATCTCCTGGATATGGCCCGTGCGGGCCTGGGCATTCAGTTCGTGCAGGTTCATGGCAGTACCTCGCAGCGGGAACAATCGAGCGTCCGTTCATTTTTTGTACAGCCACGCCCAAAGCACAAGGCAGAAACGCAACCGCCCGTCCGTTTGGCAACGGACGGGCGGCTCGATGATGCGGGCCGGAAGGCCAGTCAGTGCTTGGTGACCTTGTCCAGGTAACCCATGGCAAAGGCCGAAACCACGAAGGTCATGTGGATGATCACGTACCACATCAGGTAGTTCGGCGAGATGTTCTGCGCGTCCATGAACACCCGCAGCAGGTGGATCGAGGAAATCGCCACGATCGACGCCGCGACCTTCATCTTCAGCGACGAAGAGTCCATCTTGCCCAGCCAACTGAGCTTTTCCTTGTCTTCGTCGATGTCCAGTTGCGAAACGAAGTTCTCATAGCCGGAAATCATCACCATCACCAGCAGGCCACCCACCAGGGCCATGTCGATCAGCGACAGGATCACCAGGATCAGGTCGGCTTCGGCCAGGCTGAAGATGTTCGGCAAGACGTGGAAGATCTCCTGAAAGAACTTCAGCGCCAGCGCCAGCAAGCCCAGCGACAATCCAAAGTAGATCGGTGCGAGCAGCCAGCGCGAGGCGTACATCGCATTTTCGATAAAGCGTTCCATTGAGCGAGTCACCTGAAGGCGGGGGAAAATCGGGCGGGAGTATATCAGCCGAACGTGTAGGAAAAAGCCTGCGATACGCGGTCGCAGGCCAATGAATCAAAGGTATGACTACTGGTTTCAGTGATGAACGTGACCGTTGACCCGCCGTAGTTGTGCCTGCAGGTGCACGCTCCAGATCTGCGGATCATCGGCCAACTGGTAGCCATGCAGGGTCAGGCTGTCGACGATGGCATCGAGTACCGATTCAGCGACGGAGGGACCGTGGAACGGGCCCTGGGCCTTGATTGCGGAAGGTTGCTCGCCAGCCATGCCGGCGGCGAAGAGAAGGGTCCACATGCCGGTATCGCCGGCCAGCGGACGTATGCTGCACTCAATGCGGGTGACCAGACCCAGACATTGGCGGGTGAGGCTGAGGCTGCGCGGCATGGCGACGACCCTCGGAAGAATCTCGTTCAGCCTTCGAACAAGGCTGTTTCCATCCTGTACCGACGACTATCCATGCTTTGAAGAATAGAAGAAAACCGGCCGGCACAAGCGACCGGCGGCAAACGGGCGCCGAATGGTAGTGCCATCACGACGCCCGCCAGTATCCCGTCAGGCCGGTTTTACCTCGACAAGTGCCTGTTCTGCCTGATCTTTCTCGGCTTCCTTGAGGTCCTCTTCGCTGATCATCTCGGCGATTACCCGCAGCCGCTCCACCACCCGGGCATTGACGCTACCCTCGGGGAACTGTCCATCGGCGTCCGGCGCACCGGCGGGTTCGCCCACCAGCAGGCTCAATGCCTCGTCGGCCTGGCTCACGGCATAGACATGGAACTGCCCCGCGCGCACGGCTTGCAACACCCGTTCGTCGAGCATCAGGGTGGAGACGTTGGCCTTCGGAATGATCGCGCCCTGCTCGCCGGTCAGACCGCGGGCCTCGCAGAGGCGGAAGAAGCCCTCGATTTTCTCGTTGACCCCGCCGACCGCCTGCACCTCACCGAACTGGTTGATCGAGCCGGTAATGGCGAAGCACTGCTTGAGCGGCGTCTTCGACAATGCCGAGATCAGCGTGCAGGCCTCGCCCAGCGAAGCGCTGTCGCCGTCGACATAGCCGTAGGACTGCTCCAGGGCGATGCTCGCGGAAATCGCCAGGGGGAATTCCTGGGCGTAGCGGCTGCCGAGGTAGCCGGTGAGGATCATCACGCCTTTGGAGTGAATCGGCTGGCCGAGGTTGACCTCGCGCTCGATGTCGACGATGCCGCTGCCGCCCGGGTACACCGTGGCGGAGATCCGCGCCGGCACGCCGAAGGCCGAGTCGCCCACTTCCAGTACGGTCAGGCCGTTGCACTTGCCCACCGCCGCGCCTTCGGTGTCGATCAGGATGATGCCGGCGAGCATGTCGTCGAGGATCCGCGCCGAGACCCGCCCGGTACGGGTGGCCTTGGCCTTCAGCGCACGCTCGATGTGGCCGACGTCGGTCATCTCGTCGTTGGCCAGGTGGCGAATGAAGTCGGCCTCGCTGACCAGCTGGAACAGGTCGCCGATCCGCGCTGACAGACGCTTCTGGTTTTCCGCCAGGCGCGCACTGTAGGTCGCCAGGCGTGCCACCGCGTCGGCGGTCAGCGGCGCCATGCCTTCCTCGCTGGTGCGGGTCTTCAGGAGCTGGGCGAACTGCTCCAGGCTCTCGTCGTGCATCGGGATCTCTTCGTCGAAGTCCACCAGCACGCGGAACATCTCCTGGAAGTCCGGATCATGGTCCTGAAGTGCGTAATAGAGCTGGCGCGCACCGATGATCACCACCTTCACCTGCAGCGGGATCATCTGCGGGGTGAGGGTCACGGTGGCGATGCGGCCCAGTTCGCCCAGCGGCGATTCCATCTTCAGCTTGCGCGACTGCAGGGCGCGCTTGAGGGCATCCCAGACGAACGGCTCGCCGAGCATCTTCTCCGCTTCGAGGATCAGGAAACCGCCATTGGCACGGTGCAGCGCACCCGGGCGCAACTGCCGGTAGTTGGTGTACAGGGCGCCCTGGTCGGTGCTGTATTCGATACGGCCGAACAGGTTGTCGTAGGTCGGGTGCGGCTCGAACACCACCGGCGCACCGCCACTGGCGGAGTGACCGACCACCAGGCTCGGCGAGAGCTGCTCTTCGAGCATCTTGCGGGCCACGGCGTCGACCTTGCTGTCGTCCACCAGTTGCTCGACGACGGTACGCAGCAGGTGCACCTGCATGGCCTGCAGGTAGGCGCAGACCGCGGCGTTCTCCGAGTATTTTTCCGACAGCGGGCCCAGCAGCGGCTGCAGGGCCAGGGTGATGGTTTCCTCGTTGAGCTGGCGCAGCTGGTTGTTCGACTCGCGCTTCCACTGCGGCAGGCTGGCCAGTTCCTCGTTGAGGCGCTCCTCCAGCAGGGCGATGTCTTCGTGGAAACGCTCGCGCTCGGCTTCCGGCAACTGGGCGAACTCGGCTTCGTCGAGAGCCTTGCCATCGCTCATCGGGGTGAAGGCGACGTTGCTGCTGTCGCGGTACAGCGCCACGTCCTTCTCCAGCGAAGCACGCTCGATCACGTCCAGGGCGCGGTCGTAACGCTGGTTGAAGGCGCGGTCGATGGCGCTCTTCTTCTGCTGGTAGGAGGGGTGTTCGAAGACCGCCGGGAAGGTGACCACCAGGTTGTCGATCAGGCTGCCGATATCGGCGATGAAAGTGCTCGCGCTACCCGGCGCCAGCTCTACCGCACGGGGTTCGCGCGGCTCGTCGAAATTGTTGACGTAGACCCAGTCGGATGGGGTCTGCAGGCGCTTGCCCTCGGTCTTGAGGTAGCGCTTGACGAAGGAAAAGCGGCCGGTGCCCGGCTCGCCCATGACGAACACGTTGTAGCCCGGACGGGGCATGGCAACACCGAACTGCAGGGCCTCTACCGCACGTTCCTGGCCCAGCACACCGCGAAATGGCTCCAGATCATTGGTTGTGGAAAAGGCGAACTGTTCAGCGGAAAACGGCCGGGTCAGGGCTTCTGGCGCAAGACGCAGGCTCGCAGCGACAGGATCGGGCATCGGGTTTCCTTACTTCGGCGGGGCAGATGCGGGCATTCTGGCGCCGCCTACAGCCGCGTTGCAAGGCTCTTGGTGCATTTGCCTGCAAGCGTCCAAAACGTGATGAGACACGCGTGTCAAAGCAATATTTCGCAATTAACAACGGAACCGTCAGATCGTGCCTAAACTCAAACACTGCGCGGCCGGGTAGATAACCGGACCCGATCCGGCAGTCCCCCTCCAGGCACGCCGGACAACCCTGACCTTTGGTTTGCAAATCAAAAAGAGAACAAAGCTATGAAACGGATTCTTCTGGGTACTCTGTTCACCGCGGTTTCGATCAACGCCATGGCCCAGGCGCCAGGCGGTCCGGACTGCGGTTGGGGCAACATGCTGTTCGAAGGCCAACGCGGCACCCCCGCTCACTTCCTCGCGTCCACCACCAACGGTACCTCGGGCAACGCCACCTTCGGCATGACCTCGGGCACCAACGGCTGCTCCACCAATGCGGCACTGACCTACGGCGGCAAGTCGTGGATCGCCATGAACGGCATGATGAACGAGCTATCCGAAGACATGGCCAAGGGCCAGGGCGAAGCCCTGACCACCTACGCCGTGGTTCTCGGCGTGGCACCTGAAGACCGCGCGCACTTCGCCGCCGTCACCCACCAGCACTTCCAGGACATCTTCAAGACCGCGGACACCACCGCCGAAGACGTCCACACCAACACCCTCGCCGTGCTCAAGTCCGACGCACGCCTTGCCAAGTACGCCACTCCGGCCTGAGGCTGACGTCGCGTCACCCCGCCCCGCTCAGGGGCGGGCTGTTGATCCCTATCGGCTTCATCGAGAAGTAGTTGCCCGACATGCTCAAACGCCTCGCCTACCTGGCGCTCTGTGCCTGTGCCCCGCTGCACGCGGCACCTTTCATGGACGAATCGCGTCTGCAACGGCTGGCCGCCGATCCCTACTGGATCGCCCTCGGTCATTACGAGACGGGCAAGCTGGGCGGTTGGCGCAGCTATGTCGACGACGACCGGTTCTTCCTCGCCAAAGACGGCGCGCACCACCCCGACCGCGAACTGGCGGCCACCGTAAAGGCCCTGTACGAACCGGCCAGCAAAGGCGACAAGCATGCCCAGTGCGTCTATCCGGCACGAACCCGCTGGCTGCGCGAGCAACTGCAACTCACCGACCTGCCCGCCCCCGACTGCGCCGAATACACCGCGTGGTTCAAGGACGTATCGCCACACAGCGCGGTGCTGATCTTCCCCGCCGCCTACCTGAACAGCCCGTCGTCGATGTTCGGCCACACCCTGCTACGCATCGACCAGGCCGACGTGCAGAGCAACGAGACCGCCCTGCTCAGCTACGCGGTCAACTTCGGTGCCTATATCGAAGGCAACGACAACAGCATCCTCTACGCCTGGAAGGGCCTGATGGGCGGTTATCCCGGCCTGTTCGCCTTCGTCCCCTACCAGGAGAAACTTTCCGAATACCGCAGCCTGGAAAACCGCGACCTGTGGGAATACCGGCTGAACCTTTCGCCCGAGGAAACCGGGCGCATGGTCGAGCATATCTGGGAGCTCAAGCAGATCCGCTTCGACTACTTCTTCTTCGACGAGAACTGCTCCTACCGCCTGCTGGAACTGCTCCAGGTGGCGCGTCCGAGCCTGGACCTGACCTCGCACTTCCCGCTCACCGCCATCCCCACCGACACGGTCAAGGCGGTCAAGCACGCTGGGCTGGTCGAGCGCGTGGACTACCGTCCGTCGCGTGAGCGCGAACTGCTGGCCCGCGCCGAGCCGCTGGACAAGGGCGAGCAGCACCAGGTGCTCGCCCTGGCTGCTGATACCGCCCGGCTGCAAAGCCCCGAGTTTACCGCCCTACCCCAAGAGCGCCAGGCCCTGGTGCAAGACGCCGCCTATCGCCTCGAGCGTTACCGCGCTACCGGTCAAGAACGGGATCCGGCACAAGCCAGGCGCAGCTTCGAGCTGCTGCGGGCGATCAACCGCAACCCGCCGCCGCCGCTGGATATCGAACGTCCGGGCTTGCCCGAGGACGGTCACGAGTCGCGCACCTGGCAGCTCGGCGTCGGTACCCGCGAGGACCGCGCCTTTGCCGAATATGGCCTGCGCATGGCCTATCACGACCTCAACGACAACGCCTACGGTTTCCCGCTGGGGGCGCAGATCGAGATCCTCCAGCTCAAGCTGCGCCAGTACGAGGGCAATGACTGGCAGGTGCAGCGCCTGGACCTGGCGACCATCCGCTCCCTGACCCCGCGCAACGACCTGCTCAAACCGTGGTCCTGGCAGGTGGCCGGCGGCCTGGAGCGTGTGCCGGGCAAGCATGACGACGAGGTGCTGGTCAGCCATGTCAATGGGGGTGCCGGCGGTACCTGGGCACTGGGCGACGACATGCTCGGTTTTGCCTTGGGGACGGTGCGGGTCGAGCATCACAACGATTTCGCCCAGTTCATCGCACCGGCGGCGGGGTTCAACACCGGATTGCTGTGGCGCAACGGGCTGGGCAACCTGACGGTCGAGGCCAAGGGGGATTACTTCATCAACGGCGAAGTGCGGCGCAGTCTCAGCCTGAACCAGCAGTGGGAGCTGAGTGACAGCCTTGGCCTGCGCCTGAGCGCCAGGCGCGAGTTCAGCCAGCTGGCGACGGCGCAGAACGAGGTGATGCTGGAATTGAAGTGGTACAACTATTGAGTTTGATGTCGCTCTTCAGGGCCTCATCGCTGGCAAGCCAGCTCCCACATTGTGGGAGCAACTGTCTTTGAGGATTTATTTTCAAATGATCCCTTCAGACACGGCTTCGCCAGCGATACCGCGTAGCGGTGTCGCTGGCGAAGCCCGCTTTAAAAAATGGTCCTCGGTTTTTATCAGGCCGCGGATGCCTGAGCTTCCTGTTCTCTCCACTCCTTACCGTCTCTCAACATCGCATTGAGACGCACCAGGAGCTTGCGCATACATGCCACAACAGCGACCTTGGGAAGCTTTCCTCGCGCTCTCAAAGCCTGATACTCAGCTTTGACTTCCGGATCATGCCGGACCATCGACCAGGTCGACATATAGGTCGCGCCGCGGACTGCATAGCGCCCACCCTCGATCGATCTGGGGCCGTTCTTCTTGCCGCTGTCGTTGTTGTAGGGCGCCAATCCAGCCAAGGCCGCGATCTTGCGCCCCGTCACGGTTCCGAGTTCTGGCAGAAGCGCCATGAGCGTGCCGCACATGATGACCCCGATCCCTTTAACCGATCTCAAGCGCCTGGCTTTTTCCTTGTCCAGCACGTTCGAGGCATTTTCAATCGCCTTGTCCAAGGCCTTGATCTGGCCGTTAAGGTAAGCGATGTGATCGGTGTAAGTGGATACGGCTGTAGCGCAAGTGGTCTGTTTGATCCGGCGTTTGTCGCTGTCCCGACTCTTGACCAGGCTGCCTCGCAGCTTGATCAGTTCCCCCAACTCATCTCGGTCCTTGTTGGGCTCAACCTGGGGCACGTCCTCGAAATCTCTGGCAAACTTCGCCAGCATTTGAGCGTCGATCTTGTCGGTCTTGGCAATCCTGCCCATGGATTTCGCAAAGTCACGAGCGCGTTTGGGATTGACGCGGACTGCGTTCAGCCCGCCCAGCCGCAAGGCCCTGAATAGAGCCCTTTCATAACCGCCGGTGGCCTCAAGCAATACCCGCTCGACCTCAAGCTCATTCAAACAAGCGATCAACTGAGCGAAGCCTGCAGGGTCATTGCTGACTCGAAACTGTGAGATATTCGCGGGAAAGAAGCCCACGTCTACAGTCGCTTTCGAAACATCGAGACCAACACAGTAGGAAATCATTGCCAAGCCCTCTTACACTCAAGAAGTGAGAGCACTCTGACCTATCCCTAGCTTGTGATTTCGAGTTTCGTGGCTCATCCAACTGTTCGGGCTTCTGGTCAGAGTGAGAGGTGGATGGCGACTTGGCTCCCACTCGTGCTTTAGGCACCGCTGGCATTCAGTCTGCCATCCACTGCTCTCACCCCTTTGAGTTTAAGAGGACTTGAAGACACAAGCTGGCTTGCCAGCGATGAGGCCCTTCCGGTCAGCGAGAGTTTCACGGCCTTTTGACGGCACGCTGACAATCCCCCTCCTAGACTTTCCCCATCTTGTGGAGAGTCTTGCGATGCGCTGGTACTGGGTTGTAGCTGTGCTGTTCCTGGCGGGTTGCCAATCGACCCACCAGCAATTGATCGAGAAGGGGTATCCACCGGCCTATGCCGATGGCTTCCAGGACGGCTGCGGCAGTGGCCGCCAGGCCGCCGGGGTGATGGCCGGGGAGTTCCGCAAGGACGTCCCGCGCTACCTGCACAACCGCCAGTACGAAACCGGCTGGGACGATGGCTTCCGCCAGTGCCAGGCCATGCGCGAGAACCAGGACCAGCAGAACTACTACAACCGCCACTGGGACGAACGCGAGGAACGCTGGCAACAGGAAAAGGACCAGGGCGCGGCCCGGGCCTATCGGCGTTGAAAGGGTCGCAATCGGGCATCCACTGAAACCGCGCACCTGCCAGCATGGTCTTCTGGCAAAGGAGACCAGCAATGAGCCGAGCATTCGTCAACGAGGACCAGGCCGCGGCCCAGGCCAGCCAGCCGGTGGAACGCAAGGTCAGCGACCAGCCCAACTACGTCACCGCCCAGGGCCTGGCCGCCTTGCAGCAGCGCGTGGCCGAACTCAATCGCCTGCGCAGCGACCTGCTCGCCCAGGGCGAACGCGCCGACAAGCAGACCTTGGCCGACACCGAGCGCGACCTGCGCTACTTCAGCGCACGACAGCAGAGCGCCCAGGTAGTACCGGCGGCGACATCACGGGACAAGGTACAGATCGGCAGCCGGGTGACCTACGTCGATGAGCAGGACCGGCAGCATGTGGTGCAACTGGTGGGGGAAGACCAGGCCGACATCGCTGCCGGCCTGGTCAACTGGGGTTCCCCGTTGGGCCGGGCACTGCTGGGAGCAGCACCCGGTGACGAGGTTGTGTGGCGACGACCGGCGGGCGATCAGGCGATCGAGGTCGTCACCATCGAGCCTGAGGCTTAGACCACGCCCTGGGCCAGCATGGCGTCGGCGACTTTCACGAAGCCGGCGATGTTGGCGCCTTTCACGTAGTTGATACGGCCGTTTTCCTCACCGTAGTGCACGCAGGCATGGTGGATCGACTGCATGATGTTGTGCAGCTTGCTGTCCACTTCACCGGCAGTCCACAGCAGGCGCATGGCGTTCTGCGACATTTCCAGGCCGCTGACCGCAACGCCACCAGCGTTGGACGCCTTGCCCGGAGCGAAGAGGATGCCGGCGTCGATGAACAGGTCGACCGCTTCCAGGGTGGTCGGCATGTTGGCGCCTTCCGCTACGCAGATGCAGCCGTTGGCCAGCAGCGCGCGGGCGTCGTCCAGGTCCAGTTCGTTCTGCGTGGCGCACGGCAGGGCGATGTCGCACGGCAGGCTCCATGGGCGCTGGCCGGCACGGAACTCCAGGCCGAACTGGGTCGCCAGTTCGCTCAGGCGGCCGCGCTTGACGTTCTTCAGCTCCATCAGCGCGTCCCACTGGGCATCGGTCAGGCCGGCTTCGGCGAACAGGGTGCCTTCGGAGTCGGACAGCGAGATGACCTTGCCGCCCAGGTCCATGACCTTGCGCGCGGCGTACTGGGCGACGTTGCCCGAGCCGGAGATGGCGACGCGGCGGCCGTCGATGCGCTTGTCTTCACGCTTGAGCATTTCCTCGGCGAAGTACACGCAGCCGTAGCCGGTGGCTTCCGGACGGATCAGGCTGCCGCCGTAGTTCATGCCCTTGCCGGTCAGCACGGAAGTGAACTGGTTGGCCAGGCGCTTGTACTGGCCGAACATGAAGCCGATTTCTCGCGCGCCCACGCCGATATCGCCGGCCGGCACGTCGAGATCGGCGCCGATGTGGCGGTACAGTTCGCTCATGAAGGCCTGGCAGAAGCGCATCACTTCAGCGTCGCTCTTGCCCTTCGGATCGAAGTCGGAGCCGCCCTTGCCGCCGCCCATGGGCAGGGAAGTCAGGGAGTTCTTGAATACCTGCTCGAAGGCCAGGAACTTCAGTACGCCGATGTTCACCGACGGATGGAAGCGCAGGCCGCCCTTGTACGGGCCGATGGCGCTGCTCATCTGGATACGATAGCCACGGTTGACCTGGACCTTGCCTGCGTCATCGACCCAGGACACACGGAACAGCACCGCACGCTCAGGCTCGACCATGCGCTCGAGGATGCCGGCTTCGAGGTAATGCGGGTTGGCTTCGAGGAAAGGCCAGAGGCTGCGCAGGACTTCTTCGACAGCCTGGTGGAATTCGGGTTGGGCAGGATCGCGTTGTTTCAGACGCGCGAGGAAGTGATCGACAGATTCAGTCATGAGTAGACATCTCACCGAGGGAGTTGGACTTTTTGGTTTTTTCGGGACTTTACCAAGAAGCAATCGCACTGGAATAGGGCGAAATGTCGTTTTTCTGAATTTTTTTGGTGCATTTCTATAAGTGTATACAGGCTGTGATGGGCCTCATCGCTGGCAAGCCAGCTCCCACAAGGACCTTTTTCACCCCCAAAATCCTGGCCTGATGCGGATCCTTGGGGAGCTGGCTTGACAGCGACTGGATCAACACAGGACCGAATCACAGGCACAAAAATGGGGCCGCCAAGGGCCCCATTCTTGTGCATAAACAGCCGGCTTTACTGGGCCAGCTTCTTGTGCCGTACCCGGTGCGGCTGGGCAGCAGCATCGCCGAGGCGTTTCTTGCGATCCGCTTCGTACTCGGTGTAGTTACCCTCGAAGAACACCGCCTGCGAGTCATCCTCATAGGCCAGGATGTGGGTCGCGACGCGGTCCAGGAACCAGCGATCGTGGGAAATCACGATGGCGGCGCCCGGGAAGTCCAGCAGCGCTTCCTCCAGCGAACGCAGGGTTTCAACGTCCAGGTCGTTGGACGGTTCGTCGAGCAGCAGGACGTTGCCGCCTTCTTTCAGAGTCAGGGCCAGGTGCAGGCGGCCACGCTCACCACCGGACAGGTCCTTGACGAACTTCTGCTGGTCGCCGCCCTTGAAGTTGAAGCGGCCGACGTAGGTACGCGACGGGATCTCGTAGTTGCCGATGCGGATCTGGTCGGAACCGTCGGAGATCTGTTGGAACACGGTCTTGCTGCCGTCCAGGTCCTCGCGGCTCTGGTCGACGCAGGCCAGTTGCACGGTTTCGCCGATCTCGATGCTGCCGGAGTCCGGTTGTTCCTTGCCCATCAGCATGCGGAACAGGGTCGATTTACCCGCGCCGTTACCACCGATGACACCGACGATCGCGCCTTTGGGCATGGTGAACGACAGGTTGTCGATCAACACGCGGTCGCCATAGCCCTTGGTGACGTTCTTGAACTCGATGACCTTGTCGCCCAGGCGCGGACCGGCCGGGATGTAGATCTCGTTGGTCTCGCTGCGCTTCTGGAATTCCTGCGACTGCATTTCCTCGAAGCGCGCCAGACGGGCCTTGGACTTGGACTGGCGGGCCTTGGCGCCTTTGCGCACCCACTCCAGTTCTTCCTTCATGGCCTTTTCGTGGGCCGACTGCTGCTTGGACTCCTGGGCCAGACGGTCGGACTTGGCTTCCAGCCAACCCGAGTAGTTGCCCTCGTAAGGAATGCCGGCGCCGCGGTCGAGTTCGAGGATCCAGCCAGCGACGTTGTCCAGGAAGTAACGGTCGTGGGTGATCGCTACCACAGTGCCCGGGAAGTCGTGGAGGAAGTGTTCCAGCCAGGCGACGGAGTCGGCGTCCAGGTGGTTGGTCGGCTCGTCGAGGAGCAGCATGTCCGGGGCGGACAGCAGCAGGCGGCACAGGGCCACACGGCGTTTTTCACCACCGGACAGGTGCTCGACCTTGGCGTCCCAGGCCGGCAGGCGCAGGGCGTCGGCGGCGACTTCCAGCTGGCGCTCCAGGTTGTGACCGTCGCTGGCCTGCAGGATGGCTTCCAGCTTGGCCTGCTCGGCGGCCAGCTTGTCGAAATCGGCATCCGGTTCGGCGTAGGCAGCGTAGACCTCGTCCAGGCGGGCCTGAGCGTCCTTGATCACGCTGACGGCTTCCTCGACCACTTCACGCACGGTCTTGGCCGGATCCAGTTGCGGCTCCTGCGGCAGGTAGCCGACGTTCAGTTCCGGCATCGGACGGGCTTCGCCGTCGAATTCGGTGTCGACGCCCGCCATGATCTTCAGCAGGGTGGATTTACCCGAGCCGTTCAGGCCGAGCACGCCGATCTTGGCGCCGGGGAAGAACGACAGGGAGATGTTCTTGAGGATTTCACGCTTGGGCGGAACAACCTTGCTCAGCCGGTGCATGGTGTAAACGTATTGAGCCAAAATGCGGACCTCGCTCGAATCGTTGGAAAAGCCCCGTCCGCGGGACAGGGCTGGAACAAACCGGGTATCGGCGTCACTGCGCTCGCGGGTTTTCCCGGGGCAGGATCGCGGCGGGTACAGGCCGTGGCCTCACCCTTGTGCTACAGATAGTCGGAACCGCTAAGGTTACCCGAACTGGGCGACGGCGGGCAGGGGTCAGGGCGGTACCGCCCCTACCGTCGGGCGAGACGGGAAAAGCGTTCCGACGAACAGGACTGGCACTTTGCCACACTTCAGGGCATGCTAGCCGCCCTTCGGGCGTCCGGCTTATAGTGCAGCCCTGGATCGCCGCCAGCTTGGTCGGCACCGACCATGCGCTGCCGTCCCAGCCTTACCGCAGGATCACCGTTTGACCAATCTCAATCAGCCGTCTTCCTCGCGCAAAGCCTCCGTCGCGTCGGGTCAGTCCTTGCGCGGCTCGTTGAAGGGCGCCTTGGCGATCCTGGTCCTGCTGCTGCTCGCCCTGCTGTTCTGGCAGACCCTGGAACAGTACCGCCACACGCTGGCCGACCGCCGCCAGCACAGCATCGACGCCAGCGCCGAACTGGCCGAGCGGATGAACCTGAGCCTGGCCCTGGAAGCCCAGGGCGCGCGCAACCTGCTGCCCGCCGCCGCGCCGGATGCCGAGACCATGCCTGCGCTGTTCAGCCGCCTGCACCAGCGCCTGCCGGCCCTCGACAGCCTGGCCTGGGTGACCGCCGACGGACGGATCCTGCGCGACAGTCTCGACGAGTCCCCCGACCAGACAGTCATGGCCGAACTGCTACGGCGCAACCAGCAGCACGCGTACTTCTTCAGCAACGCCGCAGGCAATGCTTTCGTGTACCTGCTACTGCACCAAGGCGAGGAGGCAGACAGTGCCTACTGGCTGTTGCGCTTCGAACCGGGCTGGTACCAGCAACTCGCCGAACACCTGGTACATGCCAATCGCGCGCAATGGCAACTGGAAAACGGCCAGACCGCAGAGACACTCAGCGACCACCTGCATCGCCATCCGCCACCCTCGCCCAATAGCGAAGAGACCCCGCTGCAAAGCGTGGTGCTGACCTTCCTCGATCACAGCGACTGGCAACTGCGCGGCTTCCACGACGCCGAGCGCAGTCGCCGCGAACTGCTGCCGGCGCTGGTGGGCAAGGCCATGCTGGTGCTGCTCTGCGCGGTGCTGCCGCTGCTGGCGCTGTTCAACATGCGTCGGCGCAACCTGGCCCTGCAGGAAAGCCGTCGGCGCTACCAGGACATCTTCGAAAGCACCGGCGTGGCTCTCTGCGTGCTCGACCTGTCCGCCCTGCCGGCGCTCCTCGAACGCCTGCGCCTGCGCAGCCGCCAGGAACTCGAGCAACGCCTGGACAACGACCCGGCGCTGCGCGACCTGCTGTTGCGCGAACTGAAGGTCACCGAGGTCAACCAGGTTGCCCTGCAACTGCTCGGTGTCGATTGCAGCGAGGGCGCCTGGCGCCACCTGATCGCCGGCAATGCCCTGGACCGTGACGGCGTCGGCCTGCACCTGGTGGGCGCCCTGCTCGACCAGCAGGCGCAGCTAGAACTGGAAGTGCGCCTGCCAACCGAGCAGGGCCTCGACCAGCACCTGTGGCTGATGGTGCGTTTCCCGGAGCAGCGCCGCGACTACAAGGCGGTGATCCTCAGCATCAGCGACATCACCAGCCGCAAGCGCGTCGAACTGTCGTTGCTGGAGCGCGAGAGCTTCTGGTCCGACGTGGTCCGCACCGTGCCGGACCAGCTCTACGTGCAGGACGTGCAAAGCCTGCGGATGATCTTCAGCAACCGCCACCTCGGCCAGACCCTGGGCTACGAGCGCCACGAACTGGCGCGCATGGGCGAGTTCTTCTGGGAAATCCTCCTGCACCCGGAAGACGCGGCGCTGTACCGTGCCCTGCGCCAGCAACAGCGCGAGAGCGGCTACCTGGAGCAGTTGCACTGCCAGTTGCGCTTCCGCCACCACGACCAGCGCTGGCGCCGCTACGACATCCGCGAGCAGGTGCTGACCCGCGATGCCGCCGGCAATGTCACGCGGATCATCGGCGTGGCCAAGGACGTCACCGACCAGCTCGAAGCCAGCGAGTCCCTGCGTGACAGCGAGCAGCGCTACCGCATGCTCGCCGAAAGCATCAGCGACGTGATCTTCTCCACCGACGACCAGTTGCAGCTCAACTACGTCAGTCCATCGGTACGCTCGGTGCTGGGCTACAACGTCGAGTGGATCTTCAACAACGGCTGGCAATCGACCATCGCCAACCCGGCGCAACTGGCCGGCCTTTACACTCTGATCGAACGGGTCAACCGCGCTCTTGGCGACGCCGCCCAGCTGGAAGCCCTGCGCACCCAGGTGCCGACCCAGCTGTTCCTGTTCGACTGCCTGCGCGCCGATGGCCGCAAGATTCCGATCGAACTGCGCCTGGTGCTGGTCTGGGACGAGCACGACCAGTTCGGCGGCATCCTCGGCGTCGGCCGCGACATCAGTCAGCAGCGCCGCGCGGAAAAAGACCTGCGTATGGCGGCAACGGTCTTCGAACACTCGACCTCGGCGATCCTCATCACCGACCCGGCCGGCTACATCGTCCAGGCCAACGAAGCGTTCAGCCGGGTCAGCGGCTATGCGGTACGCGACGTCCTCGACCAGTTGCCGAGCATGCTCACCGTCGACGGCCAGCAGGACTCGCACCTGCGCTACGTGCTCAAGCAGTTGCACCAGCGCGGCACCTGGGAAGGCGAAGTGTGGCTCAAGCGCCGCAGCGGCGAGCATTACCCGGCGTGGGTGGGTATCACCGCGGTGCTCGACGACGAGGGCGACCTGGCCAGCTACGTGTGCTTCTTCACCGACATCAGCGAGCGCAAGGCCAGCGAACAGCGCATCCACCGCCTGGCCTACTACGACGCCCTCACCCACCTGCCCAACCGCACGCTGTTCCAGGACCGTCTGCATACCGCGCTGCAGCAGGCCGAGCGGCACAAGTCGTGGGTGGTGTTGATGTTCCTCGACCTCGACCGTTTCAAGCCGATCAACGACTCCCTCGGCCACGCCGCCGGCGATCGCATGCTCAAGGACATGGCCGAACGCTTGCTGGACTGCGTCGATGACGACGACACCGTGGCGCGCATGGGCGGCGACGAATTCACCCTGCTCCTGCAACCGCGGGCCACCCGCGAGATGGCGCTGAACCGCGCCATCCATGTCGCCGAACAGATCCTCGGCAGCCTGGTTCGACCGTTCGTCCTGGAGAACCGCGAGTTCTTCGTCACCGCCAGTATCGGTATCGCCCTCAGTCCGCAAGACGGCAGCGAACTGAGCCAGTTGATGAAGAACGCCGACACCGCGATGTACCACGCCAAAGAGCGCGGCAAGAACAACTTCCAGTTCTACCAGGCGGACATGAACGCCAGTGCCCTGGAACGCCTGGAACTGGAAAGCGACCTGCGCCACGCCCTGGAACAGAACGAATTCATCCTTTACTACCAACCGCAGTTCAGCGGCGACGGCAAGCGCCTGACCGGTGCCGAGGCGCTGCTGCGCTGGCGCCACCCGCAACGCGGGCTGGTGCCGCCGGGAGACTTCATCCCGGTCATGGAAGAACTGGGCCTGGTGGTGGACGTGGGCGACTGGGTCATCGCCGAAGCCTCGCGCCAGCTCAAGGCCTGGCACCAGGCGCGGGTGCGGGTGCCGAAGGTCTCGGTGAACATCTCGGCGCGGCAGTTCTCCGATGGCCAGTTGGGCAATCGCATCGCCAGTATCCTCAAGGACACCGGTCTGCCACCGGCGTGCCTGGAGCTGGAGCTGACCGAAAGTATCCTGATGCGCGAAGTGCACGAGGCCATGCAGATCCTCGACAGCCTGAAGAACCTCGGCCTGAGCATCGCGGTCGACGACTTCGGCACGGGTTACTCGTCGCTCAACTACCTCAAGCAGTTCCCCATCGATGTGCTGAAGATCGACCGGACCTTCGTCGACGGCCTGCCGGAAGGCGAACAGGACGCGCAGATCGCTCGCGCGATCATCGCCATGGCCCACAGCCTCAACCTTGCGGTGATCGCCGAGGGCGTGGAAACCCACGAGCAACTGGAGTTCCTGCGCGAGCACGGCTGCGACGAGGTGCAGGGCTACCTGTTCGGCCGGCCGATGCCGGCCAACCAGTTCGAGGCGCAGTTCAGCAACGAAACGCTGTTCATGCTGGAGTAGCCCGGGGATTCATGCTGCTTGAATCCCATTTGTCTGCCAGATGATCCCCTTTCATATGCCAGACAAAAGTCTATGGGGTAGAATGCCCGCCTATTTCAGCCCGATCCTTGAGGACCGCCATGTTCAGCCGTGATTTGACCATTGCCAAGTACGACGCCGAGCTCTTCGAAGCCATGCAGCAGGAAGCCCAGCGCCAGGAAGAGCACATCGAGCTGATCGCTTCGGAAAACTACACCAGCCCAGCCGTGATGGAAGCCCAAGGCTCGGTTCTGACCAACAAGTACGCCGAAGGCTACCCAGGCAAGCGTTACTACGGTGGTTGCGAGTACGTCGACGTGGTCGAGCAACTGGCCATCGACCGTGCCAAGGAACTGTTCGGCGCCGACTACGCCAACGTCCAGCCGCACGCCGGCTCCCAGGCCAACGCCGCCGTCTACCTGGCCCTGCTGCAGGCCGGTGACACCATCCTCGGCATGAGCCTGGCCCACGGCGGCCACCTGACCCACGGCGCCGCCGTGAGCTCGTCGGGCAAGCTGTACAACGCCATCCAGTACGGCATCGACGGCAACGGCCTGATCGACTACGACGAAGTCGAGCGCCTGGCGCTGGAGCACAAGCCGAAGATGATCGTTGCCGGTTTCTCGGCCTACTCGCAGGTCCTGGACTTCGCCCGCTTCCGTGAAATCGCCGACAAGGTCGGTGCCTACCTGTTCGTCGACATGGCCCACGTGGCCGGCCTGGTTGCCGCTGGCGTGTACCCGAACCCGGTTCCGTTCGCCGACGTCGTCACCACCACCACCCACAAGACCCTGCGTGGTCCACGTGGTGGCCTGATCCTGGCCCGTGCCAACGCCGACATCGAGAAGAAGCTGAACTCCGCGGTCTTCCCGGGCGCCCAGGGCGGCCCGCTGGAGCACGTGATCGCCGCCAAGGCCATCTGCTTCAAGGAAGCGCTGCAGCCTGAGTTCAAGGCTTACCAGCAGCAGGTCGTGAAAAACGCTCAGGCCATGGCCAGCGTGTTCATCGAGCGTGGTTTCGACGTGGTCTCCGGTGGTACCCAGAACCACCTGTTCCTGCTGTCGCTGATCAAGCAGGAGATTTCCGGTAAAGATGCCGACGCCGCCCTGGGCCGCGCCTACATCACCGTGAACAAGAACTCCGTACCGAACGACCCACGTTCCCCGTTCGTCACTTCCGGCCTGCGCTTCGGTACTCCAGCGGTCACCACTCGCGGCTTCAAGGAAGCCGAATGCAAGGAACTGGCTGGCTGGATCTGTGACATCCTGGCTGACCTGAACAACGAAGCGGTGATCGACGCCGTTCGCGAGAAGGTCAAGGCCATCTGCAAGAAGCTGCCGGTCTACGGCAACTGATTCAGGGCTGAACTGAAAAAACCGATGCCGGGTGACCGGCATCGGTTTTTTTATGCCTGATGGATCGCCACCGCTCCCACAGGGTCCGCGCTCGGCCGCCTTTTCAGTTACTTGCCAATGACCGCCAAAAATCGCCCAGCAGACGCAACTTGAAACGAACAACCGGGCAAGCCATACTCCCGCCGAGTACGGGTTTCCCGTACTCGGCGGCAATGCGAACAGTGATCGAAACACCAACGTTTCAGAAACACGCTGCCAGGCTTTGGTCTGATGACGAGCGGGTGGCATTCATTGATTGGGGCGCGCTCAACCCGCTGGCGGGGGATGTGGTCCCTGGGGCAGAGGGTGCGCGCAAGGTGCGCTGGACCAGGAGCGGTTGTGGAAAATCTGGCGGTACCCGAGTGATCTATTTCAACCTGACCGAAGATGAAATCGTTCTGCTGGTTGCCCTCTATGCAAAGGCCGAGTGCTCCAACATGAGCCCCGCTGAAATCGGCAAGGTGGTGTGATATGCGTGACATTGATATTGAAGCGGTTGCCAGAGCCATCGAGAGCGATGCTGGCGAAGCCATTCCAGACCTGCGCCAGGCGCTCCAGGAAGCGAAGACGGGGGCAGGACGAGTTACCACCCCGGAGCAGATGCTGGTCCGCCAGGCACGGGAGCGCTCCGGCCTGACCCAGGCGATATTCGCCGAACGTATCGCCACACCGGTGGCGACCCTGCGTGACTGGGAGCAAGGGCGCCATGTTCCGCCGGGGGGGGTGCTCTGCTTGATGCGCCTTATAGCCAGGCATCCCGAACTGTCGCAGGAACTGGCGAATCATTGAGAACGACACCTGACTCATTGATTTAGCAGGGACCTGTGGGAGCTGCGCTGTTACTCGGGTCAGTGCGCCAACGCCTCGAACCCCGCCCGGATCTTCTCTTCCGGCAACTGATCGGCAATGAACACCATCACGCTCTCTCGCACCTCCCCCTCAGCCCACTCGGTATCCCAGTCAAACCCATACAGCTTCAACACCCCCTGGAACACCAGCCGCCGATCCTCGCCAGCGACATTCAGCACGCCCTTGTAGCGCAGCAACTGCTTGCCATGCTCTTCCAGCAACTCGTTCATGAAGTCGCTGAGGCGATCGATATCCAGTGGCGTCTCCGTGCGCAGCACCAGGCTGGTGATCCGGTCCGGCGTGGCGGTTCCGCCCACCGGCCGCAGGATCATCCCGCCACCGAGGTCGGCATTGAGGTTGAAGCCGCGCACATCCAGCAACTCGGCCAGATCGATCTGGCCATGATCCACCACCCGCACCGGCGCGCGCCGGTTGATGCGGCCCAGGCGTGCGGTCAGCGCCTCGACCGTGGCGTCGTCCACCAGGTCGGTCTTGCTCAGCAGCAAGCGATCGGCAAACCCGACCTGGGCCTGGGCGATGGCCTGGGTCAGGTGCAACTCGGCATGCGCCGCGTCCACCAGGGTGATGATGCCGTCGAGGATGTAGCGCTCGCGCAGCTCCTCGTCGATGAAGAAGGTCTGCGCCACCGGCGCCGGGTCGGCCAGGCCGGTGCACTCGATCACCAGGCGGTCGAAGGCGATCTCGCCGCTGTCCAGGCGCTCCAGCAACAGGTACAGGGCCTTGGTCAGGTCGGTGTGGATACTGCAGCAGACACAGCCGTTGGCCAGGGTCATGACCTGCACCGGAGCATCGCCCAGCAGTTGGCTGTCGATGCCGGCATCGCTGAACTCGTTCTCGATGACGGCGATTTTCAGGCCGTGCTCGGCCTTGAGGATGTGCCGCAGCAAGGTGGTCTTGCCGGCACCGAGGAAGCCACTGAGCACGGTCACGGGAATGGGGGAATGCACGCGGAAAACTCTCCTGACGCTGAAAATGACTGTGGGAGCCCGGCGCGCCGGGCTCCCACAGGTTGTGTCACTGGCTCAAGCGCGGCCTTTCAGCAGCACTTGGGCCCACCCTTGCCGCCGTAACGGGCTTCCTGGCGTTCGCGGAAGAACGCCTCGTAGCTCATCACCGGTTTGTCCGGGTGCTTGCTCTTCATGTGCTCGACATAGTTGTCGTAGTCGGGCATACCGACCATCAGGCGGGCTGCCTGCCCCAGGTACTTACCCAGTCGACCCAGGTCGTTGAACATGACGGCGATCCTCTATCAAGCGTCCGGCAGGGCCTGGAACGGGGTTTCCTTGTCGCTGCGCTCCTTCTTGCCGAGGGCGGCGTAACCGACCTTGAGCGCGAAGAACAGCACACTGAACACCACGACCAGAAACAGCACGGTCAGGGTAGCGTTGGTGTAGGCGTTGAAGATCACGTGCTGCATCTGCGCAATGTCCTTGGCCGGGGCAATGACCTGGCCTGCGTCCAGCGCAGCGCTGTACTTCTTGGCCAGGGCCAGGAAGCCGACGGCCGGGTTCGGGTCGAACAGCTTGATCAGGCCCGCAGTGGTGGTGCAGATCAGCAGCCATACGGCCGGTACCAGGGTGACCCAGATGTAGCGCTGGCGCTTCATCTTGATCAGGACCACGGTACCCAGCATCAGCGCGATGCCGGCGAGCATCTGGTTGGAGATGCCGAACAGCGGCCACAAGGTATTGATGCCGCCCAGCGGATCGATCACGCCCTGGTACAGCAGGTAGCCCCAGAGCGCCACGCAACCGGCGGTGGCAAGCAGGTTGGCGCCCCACGACTCGGTACGCTTCAGCGCCGGGATAAAGCTGCCCAGCAGGTCCTGAAGCATGAAGCGTCCGGCACGGGTACCGGCGTCCACTGCAGTGAGGATGAACAGCGCCTCGAACAGGATCGCGAAGTGGTACCAGAAGGCCATGGTATTTTCACCCGGCAGCACCTGGTGGAGGATCTGCGCGATACCCACCGCCAGGGTCGGCGCACCACCGGCACGGGCCAGGATGGTGTGCTCGCCGATGTCACGGGCGGTCGCTTCCAGTTGCTCGGGGGTGATGGTGAAGCCCCAACTGCTGACAGTCTGGGCCACCGACACCACGTCGGCGCCGACCACTGCGGCAGGGCTGTTCATGGCGAAGTACACGCCCGGCTCGATCACCGAGGCGGCGACCATGGCCATGATGGCGACGAACGACTCCATCAGCATGCCGCCGTAGCCGATGTAGCGGGCGTTGACTTCGTTGTCCAGCAACTTCGGCGTGGTCCCCGAGGAGATCAGTGCGTGGAAGCCGGACACCGCGCCACAGGCAATGGTGATGAACAGGAACGGGAACAGGGTGCCCTTCCACACAGGGCCGGTGCCGTCGGTGAACTGGGTCAGCGCCGGCATTTTCAGCTCTGGAGCGATGATCAGGATGCCGATGGCCAGGGCGATGATGGTGCCGATCTTGAGGAAGGTCGACAGGTAGTCACGCGGCGCCAGCACCAGCCATACCGGCAGCACGGCGGCGACGAAGCCGTAGCCCACCAGCATCCAGGTGATCTGCACGCCGGTGAAGGTGAACGCCGGGCCCCATACCGGATCCGCTGCGATCTGGCCCCCCAGCCAGATCGACAGGAGCAGCAGGACGACGCCGATCACCGAGATCTCGCCGATATGCCCCGGACGGATATAGCGCATATAGATGCCCATGAACATCGCGATCGGGATGGTCGCCATCACGGTGAACATGCCCCATGGGCTCTCGGCCAGGGCCTTCACCACGATCAGTGCGAGCACCGCGAGGATGATGATCATGATCAGGAAGCAGCCGAACAGGGCGATGGTCCCGGGGATGCGGCCCATTTCCTCGCGCACCATGTCGCCCAGGGAACGGCCGTTGCGGCGGGTGGAGAGGAACAGGATCATGAAGTCCTGCACCGCACCGGCCAGCACCACGCCGGCGATCAGCCACAAGGTGCCGGGCAGGTAGCCCATCTGTGCGGCGAGCACCGGACCGACCAGGGGACCGGCGCCTGCAATCGCGGCGAAATGATGGCCGAATAGAATGTGCTTGTTGGTCGGGACGTAGTCCAGGCCATCGTTGTTGAGCACCGCAGGCGTAGCCCGGCGCGGGTCCAGTTGCATCACCTTGGTGGCGATGAACAGGCTGTAGTAACGGTACGCGACCAGGTAGATCGCCACCGAGGCGACGACAATCCACAAGGCATTGATGGCTTCGCCACGCCGCAGGGCAACCACCCCGAGCGCACAGGCCCCTAGTACTGCCAGCGCCAGCCAGGGGATATGGCGGGCCAGGCTATTATTGTTGTTCATGGTTCGCTTCCAGCTAGTGGATAAAAGTTAGCCTTCCGAGTCTAGCGAGAGTCGTCGGAAAGGCCAGCCCCAACGTTGGTCTAGAGCCTCCAAGGCCCATGGCCACCAGGCAAGATTGCGCCCCTTGGCGGGCGCTGGCAAGCACTGCGCTATAGTTCAGAAGTCCCCCCGGAGGCCCGAGCATGAACGAGCAGAACGAACGTCGACGCTTCAAACGCATTGCCTTCGATGCCCCCACCGAACTGATCCAGGGCGAGCGCCGCTGGCCGGTCGAACTGATCGATATCTCCCTCAAGGGCCTGCTGGTCGAATCCCCCGCCGACTGGGACGGCGACGGCGAGCAACCGTTCAACGCACATATCCACCTGAACAAGGAAGCTCGGGTGACGATGCAGGTGCAACTGCGTCATGTCGAGGACACCCAGCTGGGTTTTGTCTGTCTGCACATCGATATCGAGTCGATGGGACATTTACGCCGCCTTATCGAGCTGAACCTGGCAAATCGCACCGAACTGGAGCGTGAATTCCACGAATTGATCGAAGTTTAAAAACTTTTAGCTTGCTATCGAATTTCCCTCCCTCGGCTTTCTTGTCCACTAAGACAGCTTTTTTCGCGCTGTACACGGTTTTTTCATAGCTGTGATACAGCGCGCCTGCATAACTGGAACGATTGATGCACAGGATAAACGGCCAAATCTATGGCCCTACTGTTCCTGCGCCAATCGATAAATTGTATACAATTTTGCTGGCAATCGAATGCATGGAGTGTCTACAGTAGCGCCACAACAATAAAACAGAGACCCATGCTCCCATGAACATGTCCGCACCCAGCACGTCTCCCGCTCAACGTCCCGAGGACGAAAACCTCGGTCTCGGCGCCAACCTGGCCTATGGCCTGCAGCACGTCCTGACCATGTATGGAGGGATCGTCGCCGTACCCCTGATTCTCGGTCAGGCGGCTGGCCTGACGCCGGCCGAGATCGGCCTGCTGATCGCCGCCTCCCTGTTCGCCGGTGGCTTGGCCACGCTCCTGCAAACCCTCGGCCTGCCGTTCTTCGGCTGCCAGTTGCCACTGGTCCAGGGCGTATCGTTCGCCGGGGTGGCGACCATGGGTGCGATCATCAGCACCGAAGGCGGTGGTGGCCTGCCGGGCGTGCTCGGTGCAGTGATGGCCGCGTCGTTCATCGGCTTCCTGATCACACCGATCTTCTCGCGCATCACCAAGTTCTTCCCGCCGCTGGTGACCGGCATCGTCATCACCACCATCGGCCTGACCCTGATGCCGGTGGCGGCACGCTGGGTGATGGGCGGCAACAGCAAGTCGCCGGACTTCGGCAGCATGGCCAACATCGGCCTGGCGGCGCTGACCTTCGGTATCGTACTGGCCCTGAGCAAGCTGGGCAGCGCGGCCATCTCGCGGCTGTCGATCCTCCTGGCGATGGTCATCGGCACCCTGATCGCCTGGTCGCTGGGCATGGCCGACTTCAGCAAGGTCATGGAAGGCCCGCTGGTAGCGTTCCCGACGCCATTCCATTTCGGCATGCCGACCTTCCACATCGCCGCGATCCTGTCGATGTGCATCGTGATCATCGTAACCCTGGTGGAAACCTCGGCGGACATCCTCGCCGTCGGTGAAATCATCGACACCAAGGTCGACTCGCGTCGTCTCGGCGACGGCCTGCGCGCCGACATGGCCTCGAGCATCCTTGCGCCAATCTTCGGTTCCTTCACCCAGAGCGCCTTCGCCCAGAACGTCGGCCTGGTCGCCGTGACCGGAGTGAAGAGCCGCTACGTGGTAGCCACCGGCGGCGTGATCCTGGTAGTCCTCGGCCTGCTGCCGATCATGGGCCGGGTGATTGCCGCGGTACCGACCTCGGTACTCGGTGGCGCCGGTATCGTGCTGTTCGGCACCGTGGCCGCCAGCGGCATCCGCACCCTGTCCAAGGTGGAATACAAGAACAACATGAACCTGATCATCGTCGCCGCCTCCCTGGGCTTCGGCATGATCCCGATCGCCGCACCGAACTTCTACGATCACTTCCCGCGCTGGTTCGAAACCATCTTCCACTCGGGCATCAGCTCGGCGGCGATCATGGCCATTGCCCTGAACCTGCTGTTCAACCACCTCAAGGCCGGCAATTCCGACCAGCAGTCCGTGTTCGCTGCCGGCTATGAGCGCACAGTGGTTTACTCCGATATCTCTGCCCTGCGTGACGGCGATTACTTCAAGGACGGCAAGCTGTTCGATGCCGACGGCAAGGAAATCCCGATGGTCGCCGAAGGAGAACATGCCGGAACGGCGTCACGACGAAAGGCCGTCGCTGAACACTGATGACACGGCAGTAGCAACAGGGGTCGATGCGCAAGCATCGGCCCCTTTTTCATTGGTTGGCGCACAGATGTTTAGTACAACAAACCGACACAGGGATATGGCATTTTGCCGTCACGGGTCTATCGTCATCGAGCCCGAACGGAACACACCCCATCACAAGGAACAGGGAGAACGTGAACATGACTTATGTGCGCAAGGATCTGTGGAAGCTCGGCGAAACCTGGAACCCGACCCTGCTGTGGTATGCCAAGGCGATCCAGGTACTTCAAAAGCGTCCGATCACTGACCCCACCAGCTGGCGTTTCCTCGCCGCCATCCACGGTTTCAAGGAAGCATTGTGGATAACCGATGGCTACTACCAGAAAGGCGAGAAACTGCCATCCGCCGATGACCGCGAACTGTTCTGGGACCAGTGCCAGCACCGCACCTGGTTCTTCCTGCCGTGGCACCGTCCCTATCTGTTGGCGTTCGAACAGATCATCCGTAGCGAAATCATCAAGCTAAACGGCCCTGCAGACTGGGCCCTGCCCTACTGGGACTACGACGATTACGTGGCGCGTCCGGAAACTCTCGGGTTGCCCCAGGAGTTCTATGACGAAACCCTCCCCGACGGCACGCCGAATCCCCTGGCCCTGCCGGTCAACCTGCGCTATGGCACACAGGGCGATGGTGTCATCCAGCTCGACCCCGTGCAGCTTGACCTTGCCACCGCAATCAAAGCCGTGCCCTACACCAGTGACGATGACGTCGCCACCGGCTTTGGCGGCCCGGTCACCGGTTTCAACCACGGTGAGCGACGCGACCATATCTTCGGCCTGCTGGAAAGCAGTCCACACAACAACGTCCACGACATGGTCGGGGGCAACAACGGCCTGCCGGACACTTCGCCCGACTACCACGAGGGCCTGATGGCCGATCCGCGCACCGCAGGTCTGGATCCGGTGTTCTGGCTGCATCACGCCAACATCGACCGTCTCTGGCAGGTCTGGCTCAACCGTGACCCCAGCCATCAGAACCCGACCGAGTCAGAGTTCGTCGACGGCCCACCAGCAGGACGTCCCTTCATCTTCCCGGACGAGAACGGCGAGAGCACTTTCTGGAAAGTTCATCAGACTCTTGATCTGAACGCGCTGGGCTATGCCTACGAGAGCTACCACGATCCGATCCCCAAAACGTCGCAGGCACCGAAGGAAGCTGTTGCCTTCAGCGCTCGACCAACGGTGGCCAGCGTGAAGAAACCTGTAGTCGAACTGATCGGCGCCAACAGCGACAAGCTGCAATTGCACGGCCACAAGAGCACTACCCAGGTCCGTCTGGACAAACCAGGCGTGGCCAAAGTGGCAAAAGGCCTCGCAGCAAAAAGCCTGCTTGCTGAAAACGCCGCGGCGCCAACCCACGAACGGGTATTCCTCAATCTGGAAAACATCCGTGGACGCAGGAACAGCCTGTTTATCGAAGTCTATGTCAACTTGCCCGACGGCGAGTCACCTTCGACCCATCCGGAATTGCGTGCTGGTGGGGTATCGCTGTTCGGTGTCGCCGCAGCCAGTGATGCCAACGACCCTCACGGCGGCAGTGGTATCAGTGCCTCGTTGGAGATCACCGGGATCGTCGATGCACTGCGTGCCAAGGGCGAGCTCGACCTGAGCCATCTACAAGTCAGCTTGCATCCCCGCAAACCGCTGGTCAGCGGCGACGATATCTCCATCGGACGCATCAGCATCTACCGTAAAGGCGAGTGAAGATGGGCGTCAGGCAACGTAGCATCGCCTGGCTGAACAGTCCCTGGCCCTGGCTGGCAACCGCCAGCCTGGCGGGTTGGGCGGCACTGCTGGGAGCGCCGACGCAAGCGGCGCTCCCAGTGTTCTGCGGTTCGATTGCCGATCTGCTCTCGGCACTGGGCTGGCGCGGCATCACTCAGGCGCTGGTACTCGACCCAATGGGGCTGTGGCAATCCTGGTTGGTGATGTTGCTAGCCATGATGCCCTTGCTGCTCAACAACCCCATGCGCACGTTGTGGCAACGCAGCCTGCCACGCCGCCGCCCAGTGGCGGTGATGCTCTTCGTGACAGGCTACGTGTTGGTGTGGAGTGTCGCCGGGGTCGTGCTGACCTTGTTGTCAATCGGCCTCAAGTTGCTGGCCGGCGATGCCATCTGGCCTGCGACGCTATCGGCGATCCTGATCGTGCTGGTCTGGCAAGCCACGCCGCTCAAGCAGAAAAGCCTGAATCGCTGCCATGCGTCCCCCCGGATCTCCGCGTTTGGCTGGCAGGTCGTGCGCGATTGCGTGGGCTACGGCGTCACCAAGGGTAGTTGGTGCGTCCTGGCCTGCTGGCCGGCGATGCTCTTGCCGATGCTGGTACAGCAAGGTCATCTGCTGGTGATGCTGCTGTGCATGGCCTGGTTGATACATGAACGCCAGCGCCGAGCCCGCTCGATTCGCTGGCGCTGGCCAGTGCCGACGCCTCAGCGGCTGGCGGTGGCCTTTGCGCCGCGGCTGACGAAATATCTGTCCAGCTTCTGCAAGTCACTGGCTTCCAGAGTCCCCGCCAGATAGTGAACCTGCAGCCAGGCCCGCAAGTAGTCATAGCGGGCCTGGGCCAGGTCACGTCGGGCGCTGTACAGCTGCTGCTCGGCATTCAACACATCAAGATTGACCCGCTCCCCGCCCGCCACACTCTTGCGCGTCGCCTCGATCAAGCGATCCGCTGAATCCTCCGCCAGTTCATAGGCACGAATCTTCGCCACGCTGCTGGCACACAGGTTGAACTGCTTGCGCAACTCGTTGAGGGTCTCGTTGAGCAAGCCGTCCAGTTGGTATTGCACCTGGTCGCGCTGGGCTGTGGCCTGGCGGGTCGCCGCCGAGACACCACCGCCAGCGAACAGCGGCATGCTCAGCTGGATACCGACGCTGTCGGTGTCGTAGCGCTGGTTGTAGGTGCTCTCCGAACTGGAACTGGAACGCCCGGTACTGGCATAGGCGCTGAGGCTGGGCAGGTGCCCGGCGCGGTTGCGTTCGATGCCATGGTCGGCGACTTCGACAGCATGCCGCTGGGCGATCAGTTGCGCGTTGTTGCCCACCGCCAGGCTGCGCCAATGCTCGAAGTTACCCGGCGCCAGCGGCTCGACCTTGAAGCCCTTGGCCAACGGCGCCAGGTCTTCCACTTCCACCGGCTCGCCGATGATCGCCTGCAGGGCGCGTAAGGCCGCGTCCAGGTTGTCCGTGGACTCGATCTCCTGGGCCTTGGCCAACTCGTAGCGGGCGCGGGTTTCCAGGACATCGGTGCGGGTGCCCTCGCCGCCCTTGAACAGACGTTCATTGAGGGTCAGTTGCTCGGCGTAGGCGCGCCGTTGCGCCTGGGCCAGGGCGATCTGCTCGCTGGCGAACAGCGCTTCGCTGTAGGCCTGGAACAGGCGCACCGCCAGCTCCTGGCCGCGCCCGCGAAACTGCGCATCGGCCAGCAGCGCCTTGGCCACGCCCTGGCGATAGTCGGCCCAGGCGGCGTAGTCGAACAGCGGTTGCTGCAGGGTCAGGGTCGAGGTGTAGCTGCGGTAGTCGCGCTGGGTGGTGAGATTGCCGACCGTGGTGCTCTGGGTCACCTCGGAGTCGTTGCGCGCGTTGGTGTAGCGGTACGACAGGTTGGGCAGCAGACGCGCCCGGCCGATGGCACGGTTCTCCTGGCCGGCATCGCGCTCGGCGATGGCGGCATGAAAGGTCGGATCGTTGCGCAGAGCCAAGGCATAGGCATCGCTCAGTTCGAGGGCCGCGGCGGGCAGGCTCAGGCCCAGCAGAATCAGGCAGGACAACAGGCGCATCATTCCTCCGCCAGGGCGACGTGGGCCCGGTCGGTCAGCGGCTTGAACAGGTAATTGAGCAGCGAGCGCTCGCCAGTGCGGACGAAGGTCTCCACCGGCATACCCGGTCGGATGTCCTTGCCGACCAACTGGCGCAGGCCGTCCTCGCCGACACGCACGCGGACCTGGTAATAGGGCTGGCCGTTCTTCTCGTCCACCAGACGATCGGCGGACACCAGGGTCACCTCGCCCTCGACCCGCGGCGTGGTGCTCTGGTTGAAGGCGACGAACAGCAGTTCCACCGGCAGTCCAGGATGCAGACGGTCGATCAGTTCCACCGAAGCCCTGGCATCCACCAGCAGCGGCACGTCACGGGGCACGATTTCCATCAGCGACTGGCCGCGGGCAATCACCCCGCCGTTGGTGAACACGCTGGAGCCCACCACGGTGCCACTGGCGGGAGCCTTGACCTCGGTGCTGGCCAGGTCGAAAGCGGCGCTGCGCAGGCGGTTGCCGAGGTCGGCAGCACTGGACTGCGCCTCAGTCAGTTGCTGGCTGACTTCTCGCTGGTATTCCTGCTGGCGCTGAGCGATACGCAGCCTGAGTTCCTGCAACTGGCGGCGGGTCCGGCCAAGGTTGCCGAGGTCTTCGGAGATCGCGCCGTTGACCTGCGCATACAAGCGTTCGTTTTCCAGCAGACGGTTGCGCGGGATATAGCCGTCGCGGGCGAGCTCGCGCAGGCCTTGTAGTTGCTCTTGCAAGGCGGCGCGCTGCTCCTGCTTGGCCACCATCGAACCCTGCAGGCCATCGAGACTGGCCTGGGAGCCGGCAATGTTCTCGCGCAGCCCGTCCAGCTCCATGCCCAGCGCCTGATGGCGACTGGTCAGCAGTTGCCGCTGGGTTTCAAGGATGGCTGCAAGCCAGGGTTCGCTGGCATCCTTCAACAATTCAGGAGAAAACTGCACCGTCGCCTGGCCCGCACGCTCGGCCAGCAGTCGGGCCTGCATGGCCCGAGCGGTGAGCAACTGGACCCGCAGCGACTCGTGCTGGGCACGCGCCTGTGTCGCGTCGAGGCGCAGCAGCACCTGCCCCGCGGTGACCTGATCGCCATCGCGCACCAGCAACTGTTCGATCACTCCGCCAGTGGGGTGCTGCACGGCCTGTCGACTGCCGGCCACCACCACGTTGCCGGACAACGGCACGCCCTTGTCCAGCGGGGCCAGGGCGGCCCAGAGCATGAAGCCGCCGAAGCCGGCGAGGACCATCCACAGCCCGATCCGCGCCGGGCGGCGCTCGTCCATGTTCAGGACATTGTCGGCCCGTACCGCGTCTTTCGGCTCGGGCAGTTGAACGCTTGCATTCATCGGTCAGGCTCTCGGTGTGCCGTAGCTCATGCTCACGGTGGTGGGACTGCGCAGGGCGGTAGGGGCAGCGGTGGGCACGGCGGCGGGACGGGCATTGCGCTGCAGGTCCTGGAGCACCCGCGCGGTGGGACCGAAGGCCTGCAACTGGCCGTTCTGCAGGACCAGGAGTTTTTCCAGACCGGCCAGCAAGGCGGGCTTGTGCGTAATGAGGATCAACGTGCGGCGCTGCTCGCGGACCTTGGCGATGGCCGCCAGCAGCGCCTGCTCGCCGGCTTCGTCGAGGTTGGAGTCAGGCTCGTCGAGGACGATCAGCGCCGGCAGGCGGTACAGCGCCCGGGCCAGACCGATGCGCTGGCGCTGACCGCCGGAAAGGCCGCTGCCACCGTCGCCCAGCAGCGTGTCGTAGCCAGCCGGGAACTTGAGGATCATGTCGTGCACGCCAGCCAGTTGCGCCGCGGCGACCACGGCCTCGGCGTCCACCTCGCCGAGCCGGGCGATGTTGTCGGCGATGCTGCCGGCGAACAGTTGCACGTCCTGCGGCAGGTAGCCGATGTGCTGGCCGAGGGCGACCTTATCCCACTGTTGCAGGTCGGCGCCGTCGAGGCGGACCTTGCCGTCGAAGGGTTTCGCCGCGCCGACCAGCAGTCGCGCGAGGGTCGATTTACCTGAGCCGGAAGCGCCGATGATGCCCAGGGAATCGCCCGCGTCGAGGGCAAACCCGAGATTGCTCAGGCACGGCTTGCGCGTCCCCGGCAGCATCGCTACCACCTGCTCCACCGCCAGGCGGCCGGTAGGGGCCGGCAGCGGCATGGCCTCGGGTCGAGCAGGTTGGGCCTGCAGCAGTTCGTTGAGACGGACATAGGCCTGGCGCGCCGAGCCCCACTGGCGCCAGACCGCGATCAGTTGGTCGATCGGCGCCAGCACCCGGCCCATGAGGATCGAGCCGGCGACCATCATCCCCGGGCTCACCTGCTTCTCCAGAGCCAGCCAGGCGCCGAGGCCGAGCACCAGGGATTGCAGGGTCATGCGCAGGGTCCGCGACAGCGCCGCGATCACCGCCGCACGTTCACTGCCATGGTTCTGCAGCCCGAGAAAGCCATGGTGCAACGTGGTCCAACGCTGGCGCACGGCATCGAGCATGCCCATGGCCTCAATGGCCTCGGCGTTGCGCAGGTTGCCGCCGGCCTGCAGGCTGGCTTGCCGGGACAGGCGCCCGGCCTCGGCGAACGGCTCGCGGGTCAGGCGCTCGTTGAGCCAGGCCAGCACCGTCAGCAGCACCGCGCCGACCAGCGCCATCAGCCCCAGCCACGGACTGAACAGGAACATCACCCCCAGGTACACCGGGAACCACGGCGCATCGAAAAAGGCGAACAGCGCCTGGCCGGTGGCGAACTGGCGCAGGCTGGTCAGGTCAGCCAGCACCTGCCCGGCGGCGCCCTTGCTGCCAGCCAGGCTGGCTTCATAGGCGGCCTGGAACACCCGCGGGTTGAGACGCAGGTCCATCCGCGTACCGAGGCGGATCACCACCAGACTGCGCACCCACTCCAGCAGGCCCATGAAGCCGAACAGACCGACAATCATCAGGCTCAGCATCAGCAGGGTCATCTCATTGCCCGAGGACAGCACCCGGTCGTAGACCTGCAGCATGTACAGGGCCGGCGCCAGCATCAGCAGGTTGATCACCGCGGTGAACACACCGACATTGGCGAAGCCGGCGCGGCAGGCCTTGAGCGCCTGGCGCACTTCATTGCCCGAAACGGGAGCGGTTCCCATTGCTTGGATTCCTCGCAGACAGCGACGGCAGGTGATTGCTTTCACCGCACCCTCGCCACAGAATTCGCACCACCGCAGCCTGGGCCCGGCAAAGACACGGGCTGCGGGGTAAATGCAGCAGATCAGCGAATGCCAGGGTGACCTGCCATTCGCTTTTTATTGCCCGCTATCACGCAGCCAGGGCCAGGTCGTCGACCTGCGACTGAACACCGACGGCGGTGGCCGAGGAGGCAGCCAGGGCAGCACTGATATCGGCGAAGGTGCTGTCGGTGGACACGCCGTAGCTGGCCAGCAGGGTGTCCAGCACGCCTTCCAGGGCCGAAGTGTTGCCTTGCATCAGGCCGTAGATGACCTGGTGCACGTCGTTGCCGGTGCGGCCGGCGCCCAGTACGGAGTCCAGATCCAGGCCGGAGAAGGTGACCACGTAGTTGCTCAGGGTGAAGTCGCTGCCGCTGCCGCCACCCAGCACTTCGCCGAGGGAAACCTTGTCCAGCGAGCCGTACAGGTAGTGATTCAGGTTGTCGGTGGCACCCAGCGCCGGGTTCCACACGTAGTGCAGACCGTTGGTGTCGTTGCTGTCGGCAATGAACGCGTAGTCGGAGGTACCGCGACCGTGAGTACCGTATTGGTCGCCATCACGGCTGCCGTTGCTGAAACCGCCGGTGTTGCTGTAGCCGTGGCCGGCGGTGACGAAACCGGCAGTCCAGAAGGCCAGGTAGTCGTCAACGGTCGAGCTGGCAAAGGCGGCATCGTAAGTAACGGAGATGGTCATAACGCTTCCTCGTTGTTGCATCGTGAAGTCGAAGGCAGCATCCGTGCCTTCGCGTTGCCCGGAATGGGCGAACACGGTGGATCAGAATCGGTATTCGAGCATGCCGCTCAAGGTGCGGCCGCGGGCCAGCGACAGGTTGTTGCCGTCGCCCATGGCCACCAGATAGGCCTCGTCGGTGGCGTTTTCCAGCGCCAGCGACAGGTTCAGGTCAGGTGTCGCCCAGTAGCTGGCGTAGAGGTCGTAGACCTTGTACTTGGGCCATTGCGCCTGATCCATCAGGTTGTAGTTGTGGCTATCGAGGTTCTTGCCGTTACCCTCGCTGTAGCGCATACGCATGCCGACATCGAGGGTACGTTCCAGCAAGCGCATGCCCAGGGTCAGCGCGCCGCGGTCGGCCGGCATGTAGCTGGCGTTGCCCATGATGTCGTTGCATCTGACGCTGGCATCGAGGTCGGGCGCGGATTCGGCCCGCGAGACGCGTACCGGCAGCATGATGATCCGGCTGCCAACCCGCACGGGACGCAGCTCGGTGCCCACGTTTACCAGGCGCTGGGCGCCGCCCATGTACCACTGGTTCGAGCAGAATTCGTTGGTGCCGATCATGTGCGTGTAGCTGAGCTGCCCGTAGTAGGCGCCAGCGTCGTAGTCGAGGCTGTACTCCACGCCACGGAACTTGGTGGTTTCCAGGTTGTTCTGGTAGGCCGAGCGGCCCAGGGCGATGCCGCCCACGCTTTCTCCGGGCAGGGTGACGTTGGTGTCCATGAACGAGAAGTTGTCGATGCGCGTATCGAAGTAGGCAACTTTGGCGCCGAAGCGGTCGCCCTCACGCAGCAGTGACTCCTTGAAGATGTTCAGCCCCAATTCCCAGTTGTGCGACTCCTCGGGCTTGAGGAAGGGGTTGGGATAAACCATCTCGGCGCCACCGCCGCCATGCGGGCGGCCGCTCATGAAGACCTCGGTGACCGCTGGCGGACGCCAGCCGCGGCCCCAGCGGGTGTAGACCTGGAGCCAGTCCAGGCCCGGCTTCACCGCGACCCCGAAGGTTGGGGAGAAACGCCCTTCTTCGGTTTCGTCGTCGAAGATCATGTGGGTTTCCTGACGGGTCAGGCTGGTCTCGGTGACGCCCATCGGGTACATCCAGGTGGTCACCCCGGTGTTGCCGCTGAGGCGGTAACGGTCATAGCGCAAGCCGGCGTCCAGGGTCAGCCAGTCGGCATGTTCGTAGGTCAGGTTGCCGAACGCGCTGGCCATCGCCCGCTTGCCCTTGGGGTTGGCCCCGCCAGGAATGTAAGGCAGCGACACCACCTCGTTAGGTGCGGCGATACGATTGGTGCTGGGCCGGAAGGTGTCCTGGAACAACTCGGTGCCGTAGTTGAAGATCAGGGTGTCGGCCGTACCGATGTGCCAGCGCGAGGTGTTTTCCAGTTGCAGGCCGAGGGTGTCAGTGCGGAACTGGTCGGTGTAGGCCTCGACTCGGTTGCCGCTGCTGGCGGACGAACCGTTGCTCTCGTTCCAGCGATCCTGCCGGGTAGTCACGTAGTAGAGCTTGGCCTTGAAGTCGATCAGGTCATTGTCAGGGTTGAAGCTGTAGTCGAGCGCAGCGTTCTTCGCGTTGATGTCGTTGGTGCCGGTGACATGGTAGTAGTAGCGGTCGGTCGTGGAGTCGAGGTAGGTCCAGGCGTCCTTGCTGTCGGTGTCTGTCTCGAAGTAGCTGAACTGCAGGCGCTGGTCTTCGGCGAAGTTGAGGCCGAGCTTGAATATTTCGGAACGGGTGATGCTATCCATCGCACCGACTTCGCCGTTCAGCCAGCCTTTCCAGGCTTGCGGCCTGAAGGTCTTGGTGCGGATCTCGGTGCCGAGGTTGTCGGCGTTCTGCGTACCGCTGCGGTAATCGCCGAAATGTCGCTCGCTGTAGCCGACCATCACGTCACCGATTTCGTTTCCCGCTGCAAACAGCGCGCTGCCGTTGAAATAAGTGCCATTGCCCAGCTCGCCAATGCCGTGACCGGCACGGATACGACCACCGATTTCCTTGCCTGGGCCGAGCAGGTCGCTGGCCTGGAGCGTGTCGAAGCTGGCGATGCCGCCGATCACCCCGGCGCCACCCATGCCGGCTGAGGTGCCCTTGTCGATCTCGATGTCCTTGACGAACTCCGGGTCGATGAACATCACGCCATTGCGTTGCTGGTGGCCATTGACGCTGAAGTTCTGGCGCATGCCGTCGATGTTCATGTTGACCCGGCCGTAGTCCTGCACGCCGCGAATGTTTACCGACAGGCCCGGGTCGCGCTGGTTGACTGCGGTGTAGACGCCGGCGGTCTGCTCCAGCATGTCGGCGGCATGACGCGGCGGGCGCTTGTCGATCTGGTCGCGGGTGATCACGCTGACCGAGCGTGGCGTGGTGTAGACCCAGTCCGCATCGCCGTGCGACTGGACACGCGTGGCGCCCAGCTCCAGGGCCTTGCCATCCTCGCTCAGACGTTCCAGGCCGACCTGGTCGTTGCCGCTGAAGCGGTAGCGAACCGGGTTGCCGCCCAGCAGCAGGGCCAGGCCCTGTTCGGCGGTATGTTCACCGTGCAGGCCCTCGCTGCGCAGGCCGGCCAGCTTGCGGCTGTCGAAGAACACCTGGACCTTGGCCTGCTCGGCGAAGGCCAGCACGGCGCTGTCGAGGGCCTGGGCCGGGATGTCGAAACGGACCAGCGCGCTGCGCTGGCTGGCGTTCGGGTTCTGCTCGGCCGCCTGGGCCATGCCGATCCCCATCGGCATCAGGCAGGCGCCCAGCGCCAGGCTGCAGGCCAGGGCAACCGGGTTGAGGCGAAAACGTCGTTGTTGTGGATTGGTCACTTGGTGTGGCTCGCTGTGTTGGCGTTTTTCTAGTAATGAAAATCAATCTCAACAAACAGACGAGCGGGGCTGAGAAAGTCAGTAAATTATTTTTTAGGACATTTCATGGAGGGGGTTGGGAGGCAGGATTTGCGGGGCTTTCAAGGGCCTCATCGCGGGCAACGCCCGCTCCCACAAGGCCAGCGGTGCATGCGCTCCTTATGGGAGCGGGCGTTGCCCGCGATGAGGCCCTCAAGGGCAAAGAAAATCTGTCAGTAGAGCAGGGTCAGCCCAGCCACATCGACCCGCTTGACCTTCAGCTCATCAGTGAGCATCACCAGCGCCTGGTCCAGGTTGTCCAGGCGGAACATGCCACTGACCTCACGCTTTGCCAGCGCCGAATCGGTGATCAGCACATGCCCGCCGCGATAGCGATTGATCTGTTCGGCCACCCGCACCAGTGGCTCGCGCTCGAAGATCAGCAGCCCGCGCTGCCAGGCACTGGCCCGCCGCGGATCCTGCTCCGGCCAGGCACGAATGCCATGCTGGAGGTCGTAGCGCAGGCTTTCCCCTTCGTTGAGCACGCGCTCGGCCGGCGGCTCGGCCAGGCTCACCCGGGTGCTGTGTTCGAGCATGCCGACCCAGCCGCCCTGCCCTTCCTCGCCGACCACGAAACGCGTACCCAGCGCCCGGGTAGTGGCCCCCGCGTATTCGACCACGAACGGCCGAGACTCCCGCGCGCCGATCGGCGCCGCCTCGAACACCGCATCACCGGACAACAACCGCACCCGTCGCTCGCTGGCGCTGTAGGCGACGCTGATGGCGCTGCGGCTGTCGAGATCGACCTTGCTGCCATCCGGCAGGGTCACCTGGCGGATCTCGCCGCGAGCGGTGACGTAGTCGGCACTCATGCGCTGCAACAGGTCCGGGGCACGATCCACGGCGAACACAGCGACCAGCAATGCCGCCGCCGTGCTGCTCGCCCAGCGCAGGCGCGAGCGGCGGCGTCGGCCGCCAAGCGGTCGTGAAGTCTCGGGCAACGCATGGGTTGCCGGCATGACTTGTGTTTCGTCCAGATGCCCGAGACGCCCCAGATCGGCCCAGGTCGTCCGGGCGAAGGCCAACGCCCGTTCGTGCCGCGGATCGCTGTCGCGCCAGGCGGCCAACGCCTGCTCCTGCGCGGGGCTCAGGCACCCGGCGTCCAGCAGCACCGCCCACTCGGCGGCCTGCTCGCGAATTGCTTGCTCTGGCGGGTTCTGGCTCACACGGTTCTCTCGAATTCTGCTTATGAAAGGACTGACGTCTGAAGGCGCATTGTTCAGTAAACCGTTCGTCATTCCTGTTCCTGCAAACACTGCATCACATAGGCCAGTGCCCGGGAAAGATGCTTCTGCACCGAACTGTCGGAAATATCCAGGCGCCTGGCCACTTCGGCGTGGGTCAGGCCCTCCAGGCGATTAAGGCGGAAGATCTCGCGGGTGCGCGGCGGCAGTTCGTTCATCGCCGCGCGCAGCCGGCGCATGTGCTGCTCGGCGGCGGTGCTCTCTTCCAGGCCGAGGCTGTCTTCGACGATGCCTTCAAGAGCCTCGTGGGGGACCAGGTCGGTCTTGCGCCGCTGTTGCTGGCGCAGGTGATCGATCATCAGGTTGTGCGCCGTGCGATAGAGGTATGCCGGCGTGTTGTCGATACGCTCGCCGGACTGCTGCTCGGCCAGGCGCAGGAAGCTTTCCTGCACCAGGTCGGCGGCCAGTTGCGGATCGCGCACCTTGCGCGTGAGCAGGCCCTGCAGGGTCTTCGCGTGCTTGAGGAACAGGCGCTTGAGGTCGGACTCCGCCACGCGAACTCCAGGGGGCTATCGGAATGGAGGCGCCATGCTACTCGTTAGTGAGAATCACTTGCAAGAAGACGCTTCCCCTCGGTTCACTCCTCGAACAGCGCGTCCAGGGCCTGTTCCAGGCGGGTCACCGCGATCACCTGCAAGCCCGCCGGCGACTCCTTCGGCGCGTTGCCCTTGGGCACGATGGCGCGCTTGAAGCCGTGCTTGGCCGCTTCCTTCAAGCGCTCCTGCCCGCTCGGCACCGGGCGCACCTCGCCGGACAGGCCAACCTCGCCGAATACCAGCAACCCCTGGGATAAGGGCTTGTTGCGCAGGCTCGACATCACCGCGGCCAGCAGCGCCAGGTCGGAGGCGGTCTCCAGCACCTTTACCCCACCGACCACGTTGAGGAACACGTCTTGGTCGTGGGTCGGAATGCCACCGTGGCGATGCAGCACCGCCAGGAGCATGGCCAGACGGTTCTGATCGAGGCCGAGCGTCACCCGCCGCGGGTTGGCCAGGTGGCTGTCGTCCACCAGTGCCTGCACTTCCACCAGCATCGGCCGGGTACCTTCCCAGGTGGCCATGACCACGCTGCCGGGCACGG
The DNA here is from genome assembly GCF_059379395.1 of Pseudomonas sp. Con_6. Taxonomy (NCBI): domain Bacteria; kingdom Pseudomonadati; phylum Pseudomonadota; class Gammaproteobacteria; order Pseudomonadales; family Pseudomonadaceae; genus Pseudomonas; species Pseudomonas sp. Con_6. Next base: position 6,218,884 of record NZ_CM182011.1, read on the forward strand.
CTTCCTGGGTGCGAGTGAGGAAAATCGCCGAGGGGTTGGAGACTTCTTTCAGGCCACGGTCGGTCATGCCGAACACGCCCAGTTCGTTGACCGCGCCGAAGCGGTTCTTCACCGCCCGCAGCAGGCGCAGGCGGCCGTCGGACTCGCCTTCGAAATACAACACGGTGTCGACCATGTGCTCCAGCACCCGCGGACCGGCCAGGGCGCCTTCCTTGGTCACGTGGCCGACGAGGAAGATCGCCGTACCGCTCTGCTTGGCGTAGCGCACCAGCAAGGCGGCGCTTTCGCGGACCTGGGCAACGCCGCCCGGCGCCGATTGCAACTGCTCGGTGAAGATGGTCTGGATCGAGTCGATCACCATCACCTTGGGCTTCTCGCTGCGGGCAGTGGCGATGATGCTTTCGATGCAGGTCTCGGTCATTACCCGCAACTGGTCCAGGGGCAGGCCCAGGCGCCGGCCGCGCATGGCCACCTGTTGCTGGGACTCCTCACCGGTGACGTACAGCGCCGGCATGCGCGAGGCGATATGGCAGAGGGTCTGCAGGAGGATGGTCGATTTGCCGATGCCAGGGTCGCCGCCAATCAGCACCACCGAGCCGTCCACCAGGCCGCCGCCGAGGACCCGGTCAAGCTCGGCGCTCGCGGTGGAGAAACGCGGGATTTCCTCGATGGAGACTTCGGCGAGGGTCTTGATCTGCGCCTGCTGCCCGGCCCAGCCGGTGCGGCCACTGGGTGCCGCCGCGCCGCCGCTCTCGATCATGGTTTCGGTCAGGGTGTTCCAGGCGCCGCATTCACCGCACTGGCCGGCCCATTTCGGAAAGGTCGCGCCGCACTCGGTGCAGCCGTACAAGCGCTTGGCCTTGGCCATGGGCAATCTCCTAGAAAAAGTCGCCATGATAGCCGCCGCGTCGCGCCAGGCGCCAATCGCGACCAAACCATTGGCGATGAGCGGGGTCATTTGTAGTTCGCGCAGCGCATGAAGCCAGCGGCTGAATTACACTGCGTTGACCCTTTCAATTGTTACAAGGAATAAACCATGGGCCTGATCAGTGAATTCAAAGCCTTTGCGGTCAAGGGCAATGTCGTCGACATGGCCGTCGGTATCATCGTCGGCGCCGCCTTCGGCAAGATCGTTTCTTCGTTTGTCGGCGATGTGGTGATGCCGCCCCTGGGGTTGTTGATTGGCGGGGTGGACTTCAGTGATCTGGCGGTGGTGCTGAAAGCGGCACAAGGCGATACGCCAGCGGTGGTGCTGGCCTACGGCAAGTTCATCCAGACCGTGATCGACTTCCTGATCGTGGCGTTCGCGATCTTCATGGGCATCAAGGCGATCAACCGGCTGAAGCGCGAAGAGGCGGTGGCGCCGTCCGTACCGCCGGCGCCGACGCCGCAGGAGACCCTGCTGACCGAGATTCGGGACCTGCTCAAGGCGCAGAACAACAAGCCTTGAAAGCTTCGCGGCCCCTGTGGCAGCGGGTTTACCCGCTCCCACAGGGGATCGCGTCCAGCTTTACCAGTAGGTCTCGACCGCCACCTGCCCCGGTCGCCGGCTCAGGCTCAGGTTCAGGTCACGCGCTTTCAGCACCTTGCGCGTATCGTCGATCATCTCGGGGTTGCCACAGAGCATCACCCGCGAATGCTCCGGAATCAGCTCCAGCCCCGCCGCCCGCTCCAGCTCGCCGTTTTCGATCAGCGTGGTGATGCGCCCGTTCAGCGCCCCCGGATGCTGCTCGCGGGTCACCACCGGAATGAACTGCAGCTTGCCAGCGTACTCCGCGAGGTATTCACGTTTCTCCAGGCCTTCGATCAGGTCGAGATAGGCCAGCTCGCGCGCCTCGCGTACCGAATACACCAGCTTGATCCGCTCGAAGCGCTCCCAGGCCTCGAAGTCCTGCAGGATCGAGAGGAAGGGCGCGATCCCCGTCCCGGTCGCCAGCAACCAAAGGTCGCGACCATCGACGAAACGGTCAAGGGTCAGGTAGCCGAAGGCCTGGCGGTCGATCAGCAGCTCATCGCCCTCGCGCAGGCGGCTCAGCTCACTGGTGAACTCCCCACCCGGGACGACGATGGAATAGAAGTCCAGGTGTTCGTCGAACGGCGACGACACCATCGAATAGGCGCGCCAGACCACGCTGCCGTCAGCCTTGGTCACGCCCAGGCGGGCGAACTGTCCGGCGCGGAAGCGGAAACCGGCATCGCGGGTGGTGCGCAGGCTGAACAGGTTGGGGGTCAGCGGCTGGACGTCGAGGAGGGTCTGGCGGGTGTGTTTCTCCGCGCTGGCAGTCATGGTTCGCTCCACAAATCAGGTGCGCCCAGTTTCGCGCAAAGCCGGGGGAATAAACACCGTCGGTTTGTAGTGACTTCGTCAGTGGCCAGACCCAAACATCGCGTTTAACCCGGATACCCTTTACTAGCCATGACATAGGTCAACTTATAGCGAAAAAAACCAATCACGCTGTAGGACAATTCCTATACTCACCTGACACCGCTCGGCTAATTGGATCCATAGACAGGGAGCAACCACCAATGCCGCACTGGAAGCAGGAGCAGCTCGAACGCCTGACCTCGGAACAAGACCCCGAGCGCATCTTCGAATCCGCCGTGTCCCTGGCACAACAACTGGAGATGGAGTATCTCGGGCTGGTGGTGCAAAGCCAGACTACCGGCATGACCCCGCAAGTGCTGATGTTCAACAACTATTCCGCCGAGTGGAACGCCCATTACCAACAGCACAACTATCTCGCCCTCGATCCGACCTTCAGCCATTGCCGGCATTCACTGATTCCACTGCTCTGGGAAGACGACCTGTTCAATGAAGTCCCGCAATTGCGCGAGGACGCCAAGGCTCACGGACTGGCGCACGGCTGGAGCCAGGCAGCCCACGATATCCGCGGCAACAACAGCATGCTCAGCCTGGCGCGCAGCGAACAGCCCATCAGTATCATCGAGTTCTACGACAAGACCGGCCAAGCCCTGTGGCTGTGCAATGTCATGCACACGGTCATGCTCGAACGCATCAATCCCCTGCAGCCCAATGGTTTCGGCCTCTCGTGCCGAGAGCGCGAAGTGTTGAAATGGTCCGCCGCCGGCAAGACCGCCTCGGACATCGCCTGCATCCTCACCCTGTCGCAGAGCACGGTGAACTTCCATATCCGCAGCGTCATCACCAAGATGCACGCCAACAACAAGGCCGGTGCCGTGGCCATCGCCGCCCTGCACGGACTGCTCTGACCCCGCAGCACGGCAAAGCCCTGTAGAATCGGCGCCTGTCTGTCACTGCCCGGGCAGTGCACGCCCATGCCCCAGAGCCTCGACCCATGCCTTTGCTGACCAGCCCCTTCGCCCAACTCGACCTGATCCGCCAGCCCGACTACGCCAACGATCCCCTGCAGGCCTTCGACGCCGCCGACGAATACCTGCTGGAGCACCTGGCCGCACGGGGATTGCCCGACGGTGCACGGGTGCTGGTGCTCAATGACAGTTTCGGCGGCCTGGCCATCAGCCTGCGCGCACGTTTCGCGGTGACTAGCAGCGGCGATTCCTTCCTCGCCCGACTTGGCCTGGAAAAGAACCTGCCCCGTAACGACCTGCCCTGGGATGGCGTGCCATTCGTCCCATCCAGCGAAACCTGGCAGGGCCCGTTCGACCATGTGCTGGTACGGGTGCCGAAAACCCTGGCGCTGCTGGAAGAACAGCTGATCCGCCTGCAAGGGCACCTGGCACCGGGCGCGCAAGTGGTCGCCGGAGCGATGATCAAGCACCTGCCACGGGCTGCGGGCGAACTCCTGGAGCAGTACATCGGGCCGATGCAGGCATCGCTGGCACAGAAGAAGGCACGCCTGCTGGTCGCCACTTTCGAGCAGAAGCCCGCAGCAGTGTCTCCATACCCGACACGCTACCGCTTGGACAAACCAGCACTGGAGCTGGTCAACCACGCCAACGTGTTCTGCCGCGAAGGTCTGGATATCGGCACCCGCGCCTTCCTCCCGCACCTGCCGCGCAACCTCGGCGCAGCCCGGATAGCGGACCTGGGCTGCGGCAACGGCGTGCTGGCCATTGCCAGCGCACTGGAGAACCCGCAGGCGCACTACACCCTGGTCGATGAGTCGTACATGGCGGTGCAGTCGGCCGCAGAGAACTGGCGGGCGGCACTGGGTGAAAGGGACGTGGAGATCCGCGCAGCGGATGGCCTGGACGGGCAGGCGGCGAACTCGCTGGATGTGGTGCTGTGCAATCCGCCGTTCCACCAGCAGCAGGTGGTGGGCGACTTTCTCGCCTGGCGCATGTTCCAGCAGGCCCGGGAAGCGCTGGTGGTGGGTGGGGCCCTGTATATCGTCGGCAATCGTCACCTGGGCTACCACACCAAGCTGGCGCGGTTGTTCCGGGGAGTGGAACAGGTGGCGGCGACGCCGAAGTTCGTGATCCTCAAGGCCCGGAAGTAATAGAGAACAAAATCACGACGCGGACCACTGTGGGAGTGGGTTTACCCGCGATTACGATGGTGGATTAACTACCGCAATCGCGGGTGAACCCGCTCCCACAGGGTCCGCGTCGTGTGTCAGCTACTCAGTGCGTACTGAGCCCCGCCGCACTCATGAACATCCGCATCAGATACGCCACCACCGCCAGGCTCGCCACGCTCAGCCCCCAGATCAGCGCCAGCCAGCCGAGCCGCTGCAACAGCGGTTTCTTCTCCGGCTCGAAGGTATCGTTGCCTTTCATGCCCTGAACCCTCCTAGTGATAGCCATGTTCGTGGGTCACCTTGCCGCGGAACACGTAGTAGCTCCAGAAGGTGTACCCAAGGATGAACGGCAGGATGAACAGTGTGCCGACCAGCATGAAGCCCTGGCTCTGCGGCGGCGCGGCGGCATCCCAGATCGAGATCGACGGCGGGATGATGTTCGGCCACAGGCTGATGCCCAGGCCGCTGTAGCCGAGGAAGATCAGCACCAGGGTCAGCAGGAACGGCGTGTAGTGCGCGTTGCGCTTCACCGCCTGGAGCAGGCCGTAGAAGGTCACCAGGACCAGCAGCGGAACCGGCATGAACCACAGCATGTTGGGCATGCTGAACCAGCGCTCGGCAATCTGCGGATAGGCCAGCGGCGTCCACAGGCTAACGATGCCGATCACCAGCAGCAGCACCAGCGCCAGCGGCCGGCCGAGGTTGTGCATCTGCTCCTGAAGCTTGCCTTCGGTCTTCATGATCAGCCAGGTGCAGCCGAGCAGCGCGTAGGCGACGATCAGGCCGAGACCACTGAAGATGCTGAACGGCGTCAGCCAGTCCAGGGTGCCGCCAGCGTACTGCCGGTCGACCACCTTGAAGCCCTCGATGAAGGCCCCCAGGGCCACGCCCTGGAAGAACGTCGCAGCCAGCGAGCCCCAGATGAACGCTTTGTCCCACAGGTGGCGCTTGTCGGCCTTGGCCTTGAAGCGGAACTCGAAGGCCACGCCGCGGAAGATCAGGCCCACCAGCATCAGCATCAGCGGCAGGTACAAGGCCGAGAGCACCACCGAGTAGGCCAGCGGGAAGGCGCCGAACAGACCCGCTCCCCCCAGCACCAGCCAGGTCTCGTTACCGTCCCACACCGGCGCCACGGTGTTCATCATCACATCGCGATCCTGCTCGCCCTTGACGAAGGGGAAGAGGATGCCGATACCCAGGTCGAAACCGTCCATGACCACGTACATCATCACCCCGAAGATGATGATCACGGCCCAGATCAGCGGAAGATCGATTCCCATGATTCAGTGTCCTTCTTGGTTCAGGCTGACGTCGCCGGTGTCGTGGTCGTCCTTCGCCGCGGACAGCGGTCGCGCCGGGGTGCGTGGCTGGCCAGGGCCGCCCGGATTGGTCTCGTTGCCTTCGCCGGTCTTCGGCCCCTTGCGCACCAGACGCATCATGTAGCCCAGGCCCGCGCCGAACAGGGCGAAGTACACCACCACGAACATGATCAGCGTGAAGCCGAGCTGCGCGTAGCTGTGGTTCGACGCGCCATCGGCAGTGCGCATCAGGCCGTAGACCACCCACGGCTGGCGACCGACTTCGGTGGTGAACCAGCCGGCGAGGATGGCGATCAGCCCGGACGGGCCCATCCACAGGGTCAGGTAAAGGAACGGCCGCGAGCTGTACAGGGTGCCGCGCTTGCGCAGCCACAGGCTCCACAGGCCGACGAAGATCATCAGCATGCCGAGACCGACCATGATGCGGAACGACCAGAACACCACGGTGGAATTGGGCCGGTCCTCAGGCGGGAAATCCTTCATCGCCGGGACCTGCTTGTCCAGGCTATGAGTGAGGATCAGGCTGCCCAGCGCCGGAATTTCCAGCTTGAAGTGGGTGGTCTCGGCCTTCATGTCGGGGATGCCGAAGAGGATCAGCGGCGTCGGTTCATCGCCGACATTCTCCCAATGGCCCTCGATGGCGGCGATCTTGACCGGCTGGTGCTTGAGGGTATTGAGGCCGTGGAAGTCACCGATCACCGCCTGGATCGGAGCGACGATCAGGGCCATCCACATAGCCATCGAGAGCATCTTGCGGATCGCCGGGTTATCACGCCCGCGCAGCAAGTGCCAGGCTGCCGAGGCGCCGACGAAGAAGGCGGTGGCGACGAAGGCCGCGGTGGCCATGTGCATCAGGCGGTAGGGGAACGACGGGTTGAAGATCACCGCCAGCCAGTCCACCGGGATCACCCGGCCATCGACAATCTCGAAGCCCTGCGGGGTCTGCATCCAGCTGTTGGAGGCAAGGATCCAGAAGGTCGAGACCAGCGTGCCGATCGCCACCATCACCGTGGAGAAGAAGTGCAGGCCTCGACCGACACGGTTCCAGCCGAAGAGCATGACGCCGAGGAAGCCGGCCTCGAGGAAGAACGCGGTGAGCACCTCGTAGGTCAGCAAGGGGCCGGTCACCGCGCCGGCGAAGTCGGAGAAGCGGCTCCAGTTGGTGCCGAACTGGTAGGCCATGACCAGGCCGGAGACCACGCCCATGCCGAAGTTGACGGCAAAGATCTTCGACCAGAAATGGTAGAGGTCGCGGTAGACCGCTTCGTTGGTTTTCAGCCACAGGCCTTCGAGCACCGCCAGGTAGCTGGCAAGGCCGATGGTGATGGCAGGGAACAGGATGTGAAAGGACACGGTGAACGCAAACTGCATTCGGGCGAGATCGAGAGCCTCTGATCCGAACATGGTGCTTCCTCTGTCAGGTAATCCGGCGCCAGGGTCCGTTGCCTTGACGCCAACTGCCCCTGTGGTGGTGGAGTGCGACACCTTTGGATTTGTTCTGAAAAGTTTCCCACCGCAGGGATTGGTGGCCCGCAGGCCTGTCGCAGACGGATCGATCGTTTCAGATACAACTATTGATCCAGATCAACGACAGGGAGAAAGGATAGTCCCGAACCACCGCGACGGTTGTGTGGTGCGTTGCCGCGTGACCGGTTGCCTCACCCCCTTTACGGAAAGATGAAACGGTGCGCTCAGCGAACAGGATCGACGCTTTTCGCAACCTTTTGTTACAGGCCGGTGTTACGCTGCGTTACCCCTCCCCATAGAAGACTCCGCGCTCGCCCATGTCTGCCCAGGCTCCGTTGTTGCTGCGTCATCATCGTCCTTTCCTGTCGTTCTGGCTGGCCCGGGTGTTCACCGCCAGCGGTTTCCAGATGCTCACCGTGGCCATCGGCTGGCACCTCTACCAGCTCACCGGCAACGTCCTCGACCTGGGTCTGGTCGGTCTGGTGGAGTTCGCCCCGCGAGTGCTGTTCATGCTGCACACCGGGCATGTCGCCGACCGCTATGACCGACGCCGCGTGGCCGCGTTGTGCCAAAGCCTGCAGGCAGTCATCGCCTTGGTCCTGGCGCTGGCCAGCACCACGGATTCGGTGAGCCGCGAGCTGATCTTCATCCTCGCCTTCCTGCTCGGTGCCGCGCGTTCGTTCGAAATGCCGGCGACCCAAGCGCTGCTGCCCAACGTGGTACCGCCGGAGCTGTTCCCACGGGCGGTCGCAGCCTCGGCCTCGGCGATGCAGTCGGCGACCATCGTCGCCCCGGCCCTTGGCGGGTTTCTCTATGCCTTTGGCAGTGTCTGGGTGTACGGGCCGACGGTGCTGCTGTACGTCATCGCCTGCTGCCTGACCCTCAGCCTGACTTCACGACAGACCCCACTGGCCCAGGGCCGAGCCAGCATCGAGTCGCTGCTGGCGGGGATCCGCTTCATCCGCAGCCGGCCGGATATCCTCGGGGCGATTTCCCTTGACCTGTTCGCCGTGCTGCTGGGCGGGGCCACCGCGCTGCTGCCGGTGTTCGCCAAGGACATTCTGCTCACCGGGCCCTGGGGCCTGGGCCTGCTGCGCTCGGCGCCAGCGGTGGGGGCGTTGCTGATGTCACTGTGGCTGGCGCGCTTCCCGGTGGAACGCAAGGTCGGGCGGGTGATGTTCACGGCGGTGGGCGTGTTTGGCGTGGCGACCATCGCCTTCGGCCTGTCCACCTCGTTCTGGTTCTCCTTGGCGGTGCTGGCGGTACTGGGGGCGGCAGACATGATCAGCATGGTGATCCGCGGCGCCTTCGTGCAACTGGAGACACCGGACGAGATGCGTGGGCGAGTGAGTGCGGTGAATGGCTTGTTCATCGGTGCTTCGAACCAGCTTGGCGAATTCGAGTCCGGGGTGACGGCGCACTGGTTCGGCACGGTGCCGGCGGTGGTGCTGGGCGGGGTCGGTACGCTGGTGGTGACCGGGGTATGGATCAAGCTGTTCCCGACGCTGGCGGGTCGGGATCATATGCATAGCCGGCGTTCGGCCGACTGACCGCGGGGCCTTCATCGCTGGCTTGCCAGCGATGAAGGCCTCAAGATCAACACCCAAGCAGATGCGCCACCTGCCCGCGCATCACCTTCCCTTCCAGCAACTCCACCAGCGTCAGGGCAAACTCGATCGCCGCCGCCGAGTGCTGCGCCGTGATGCAGTTACCATCCACCACCACCGGCTGATCGACGAAATTGCAGCCAGACAGCTGCTGGCTGACATCGTTGTGGCAGGTCATCTTGCGCTGGCGCAGCAACCCCCAGGCATTCAGGGCAATCGCCGGCGATTCGCCGATCGCCGCATAGAACGACCCGGCCTTGGCCTGCTGTTGCACCCGCTGCTGTAGCGGCTGGCTGGCAGCCATGTGCTGAGCACCATTCTCTCCGCCCGGCAGCACGATCAGGTCGAACGACTGCGCCAGTACATCCAGCAACATGGCGTCGGCAGTCAGCCGTGTGCCGCGGGCGCAGGTAAGCATGCGGCGGTTCTCGATGCTCACCACCAGCACTTCCACCGCCGACTGGCGCAGCACATCGATCAGGGTCACGGTCTGCAGGTCGTCGACGCCTTCGGCGACGACGATCAGGGCTCTCTGGGTCATGAATGAACTCCTTCCGGGCGTATCCAAGCAGCGTAGATCACACCGCCGACAGCGGCTGATCGATGGCCGGTTGGACGCATTACCCTGTGCCAGCCATGCTGGTATGATGCGCGGCTTTTTTCCGGTCCGACGCGAAATCACATCAAGGCGGTACGCTTTGTGCTTTCCTGACTGGACCGACAACTTTCGGCGCCCATCGCGCCACGGGGAGCAGGACATGCTGGAAAGGCTGTTTCAACTGAAAGCACACGATACGAATGTGCGTACCGAGATCCTGGCGGGCGTCACCACGTTCCTGGCCATGGCCTACATTCTCTTCGTCAACCCGAGCATCCTCGGCGAGACCGGCATGGACAAGGGCGCGGTGTTCGTCGCCACCTGCCTGGCCGCGGCCATCGGCTCCACGATCATGGGCATCATCGCCAACTACCCGATCGCCCTGGCACCGGGCATGGGCCTGAACGCCTTCTTCACCTACACCGTGGTCCTGCACATGGGCCACACCTGGCAGGTGGCGCTCGGCGCGGTGTTCATCTCCGCAGTGCTGTTCTTCCTGCTGTCGATCTTCCGTATCCGCGAGTGGATCGTGAACAGCATCCCGCTGCCGCTGCGCTCGGCCATCGCTGCCGGTATCGGTCTGTTCCTGGCGCTGATCGCCCTGCATAACGCAGGCATCGTCGTCGATAACCCGGCGACCCTGGTGGGCCTGGGCGACCTCAAGCAACCGGCACCGATCCTCGCCACCCTGGGCTTCTTCCTGATCGTCGCCCTGGAAGCGCTGAAAGTGCGCGGCGCCGTGCTGATCGGCATCCTCGCCGTTACCGTCGTCTCCATCGTCCTCGGTGTCACCCCGTTCGGCGGCCTGGTGTCGATGCCGCCTTCGCTGGCCCCGACCTTCCTGCAACTGGACATCAAGGGCGCGCTGGACATCGGCCTGGTCAGCGTGATCTTCGCCTTCCTCTTCGTCGACCTGTTCGACAACTCCGGCACCCTGATCGGCGTGGCCAAACGCGCCGGCCTGATGGGCAAGGACGGCCACATGCCGAAGATGGGCCGCGCCCTGATCGCCGACAGCACCGCGGCTATGGCCGGTTCGCTGCTGGGCACCTCGACCACCACCAGCTACATCGAGTCGGCAGCAGGCGTCAGCGCCGGCGGCCGCACCGGCCTGACTGCCATCGTCGTTGCCATCCTGTTCCTGCTGGCGCTGTTCTTCGCCCCGCTGGCCGGTAGCGTGCCGGCCTTCGCCACCGCCCCGGCGCTGCTGTTCGTCGCCGTGCTGATGGCCTCCGGTCTGGCCGAGATCAACTGGGATGACATTACCGAAGCCGCGCCGGTGATGATCACCGCCCTGGCCATGCCGCTGACCTACTCCATCGCCAACGGCATCGCCTTCGGCTTCATCTCCTGGACCGCGATCAAGCTGATCTCCGGCCGCCGCGGCGACCTGAACTCGGCCCTGGTGATCCTGTCCATCCTGTTCGTCATCAAGCTGGGCTGGTTCAACGCATGAGTGCTGTCTTCGACCCTTCCACCTACGACCAGCAACTCGCCGCCAAGGTCGAGCGCCTGCGCGAACTGCTGGCGCCGTTCGATGCGCCGCAGCCGAGCGTGTTCGACTCGCCGCGCGAGCACTACCGCCTGCGCGCCGAGTTCCGCCTGTGGCGCCAGGATGGGCAGCGGCATTACGCGATGTTCGCGCCAGGCGAGAAACACACGCCGATCCTCATCGAGGACTTCCCCATCGCCAGCCTGCAGATCAACGATCTGATGCCACGCATGAAAAGCGCGTGGCAGGCCAGCGAGGCGCTGAGCAACAAGCTCTTCCAGGTGGAGTTCCTGACCACCCTGGCCGGCGACGCGATGATCACCCTGTGCTACCACCGTCCGCTGGACGAGGCCTGGGAGGTCGAAGCGAAGCGCCTGGCGCAAGAGCTGGGCGTGAGCATCATCGGCCGTTCCAAGGGCAAGCGCCTGGTGATTGGCCGCGACTACGCGGTGGAAGCGTTGAACGTAGCGGGCCGCGAGTTCCGCTACCGCCAGCCGGAGGGCGCCTTCACCCAGCCCAACGGCCAGGTGAATCAGAAGATGCTGGGTTGGGCCTATGAAGCACTCGGCCAGCGTGACGACGACCTGCTGGAGCTGTACTGCGGCAACGGCAACTTCACCTTGCCGCTGGCGACCCGCGTGCGCAACGTGCTGGCCACCGAAATCAGCAAGACCTCGGTGAATGCCGCGCTGCACAACCTCGATGACAACGGGGTTGATAACGTGAAGCTGGTGCGGCTGTCGGCGGAAGAGCTGACCGAGGCGCTGAACGAGGTGCGGCCGTTCCGTCGCCTGGAAGGCATCGACCTGAAGAGCTACCAGTTCGGCAGCGTCTTCGTCGACCCGCCGCGCGCCGGCATGGACCCGGACACCTGCGAACTGACCCGGCGTTTCGACAATATCCTGTATATCTCCTGCAACCCGGAGACGCTGGCGACCAACATCGCCCAGTTGCATGACACGCACCGGATCGAGCGGTGTGCGTTGTTCGATCAGTTCCCCTATACCCACCATATGGAAAGTGGGGTGCTGCTGGTTCGGCGCTGATCTCCCGGACCTCATCTCGGGTGAACCCGCGATGAGGTTCTCACAGTCAGCACATCAACAAGGGCACCAACTGATCCATATCGGTCAACGCCCCATGATGCCCCTGCCAGCGACTCGCCGCTGGCTCCACCTCGCTGCGAATGATCCCCCCGTCCCCATTCGGCACCACGATCAGGTCGCCGATCCGCGCCTCCGCCTGGCTCAGCATCACATCGCCAAACAGCCCGGCACCGATGGCATCCGCCTTGTTCAGCACCGTATAGGCATCGCCCAGGCGATCGCTCCAGCGCTGCTGAGTGCGGTCCAGTCGCGTCGGGTCGACATAGACATGCCGCGCGCGGATATCCCCGGCCACCGCCAGCACCCCTTCCTGCAACCCTGGCTCACGGTCGAAGTCCACCACCGCCTCGGCGTCCAGCCCGAGCATGCCGTGGTCGGCGGTCACCAGCAGCCGAGCGCCGGCGGGCAGTTGCTGGAAGATCGATTCGGCCAGGCGATCGGCGAGCCGCAACTGCGCCAACCACGCCTCGGAGCCCGGCCCGAACAGATGCCCGGCGAAATCCAGATCGGCAAAATAGGCGAAGCACAATGCCGGCGCTTGCATCTGCAGGGCCTGGCGCACCAGTTCCGGATAAGCGTAATAGGACGGCGCCCCGAGGATCTGCGAGCCCCGGTAGATCGCCCGGGTGTACGCCGACTCGGCATAGCGCGCCGGCATCACCGTGCTGATCCTGAAACCCTGTTCGGTGGCCTGCTCCCAAGCGGTCTGCGGCGCGATGAAGCGCTCAGGCGCAGGGGCGTGGGTAACGGCGCGGCCCGCGACGAAGGGCGCGCAGCTCCAGGTCAGCGGCGAGAATTCGCTGTCGGCATCCAGGGCGAAGCTGCAACCGACGATACCGTGGGCGCCGCTGCCCAGCCCTGACGCCAGGGCGGCCAGGCTCGAAGCCGTGGTGGCGGGGAAGCCAACCCGAAACACGCCCTCCGGACGCATCAACGCAGCAAGAAACGGCGCATGCTCGGCATGCTTGCGCAGCAACTCATGCCCCAGGCCATCGATCAGCAGCAAGCAGGTAGCCGACGACGGCGCCAGGCCGAACGGATTGCGAAAGCCCACCGCGCCCAACGCCGCGAGAATCGAATGGGTCAGGTTGGCCAGCCCGGGCCAGGTCTGATGCTGGGTAACGTCCATTTTCACCGCCATTTACGTCCCTCCTCCGTGGTCGAACCACAAGATGTAGCACGACCCTGTTCGATCAGCGAACACTAATCGTCGCCGCCAATTGATTCCTGTTAACCAAACGGTACATTTTACCGGGACACTCCTTTTCCAATTGCCAAGAACAACAACGGAGTCTTGACCGATGAATCTGGCCAAACCGCCCGGCATTCTCGCCGGCCTGATCGGCGCGGGCATCCAGGCCTCGCGCACCCCAGCGCTGCATGAACACGAAGGCGCCGCCCAGGGCCTGAACTACCTGTACCGGCTGATCGACCTCGACCAGCTCAAGCTCGACAGCAGCGCCCTCGAAGAACTGCTCACCGCCTCGCAGTACATGGGCTTTACCGGCCTGAACATCACCTTCCCGTGCAAGCAGGCGATCCTACCGCTGCTGGATGAACTTTCGCCGGAAGCCCGCGGCATCGGCGCGGTGAACACGGTGGTGCTGAAGGATGGCCGGCGCATCGGCCACAACACCGACTGCCTGGGCTTTGCCGAAGGTTTTCGGCGCGGGCTGCCGGATGTCTCGCGCCAGCGTGTGGTGCAGATGGGTGCCGGCGGCGCAGGTGCGGCGGTGGCTCATGCCCTGCTCAGCGAAGGCGTGGAACAACTGACCGTGTTCGATGTGGAAGCCGAACGGGCCCAGGCCCTTGTGGATAACCTCAACCAGCATTTCCCGGGCAGCCGCGCCAAAGTCGGCCACGATCTGGACAGCGCGCTCAAGCAAGCCTGCGGCCTGGTCAACACCACCCCGATGGGCATGGCCAAGCTGCCGGGTATGCCAGTGCCGAAAGCCCTGCTGCGGGCCGAGCTGTGGGTGGCGGAGATCGTCTATTTCCCGCTGGAAACCGAGCTGCTGCGCGAAGCCCGCGCCCTCGGCTGCCGCACCCTGAACGGCGCGACCATGGCGGTGTACCAGGCGGTCAAGGCGTTCGAGCTGTTCAGCGGAATCACCCCCGATCCGCTGCGCATGACCGAGCATTTCCACAGCCTGGGCGCTTGAGAAAGAAAAACGCCGCGGAGCAAGTCCGCGGCGTTGTGGGGATCAGGCCTGCAGGTAGCGCAACACCGATTCGCAGATCATTTCTTTGTGCCGGGCCTTGACGGCCTGGTCCTCGAAATCGACCTGGAAGATCTCACCGAAGGTGTGGCGGTTGGACACCCGGTAGAAACAGAACGAACTGATCAGCAGGTGCACGTCCAGCGCTTCCAGCCCCTTGCGAAACAAGCCGTCGCTGGCACCACGGCGGAGAATCTCGTCCAGCGCCTGCAACACCGTCTTGTTCATCGAACGGATCGCCGAGGACTGCTTCACATACTCGCCATGGTGCATGTTCTCGTTGCACACGATACGCACGAAATCGACGTTGCGGTCATGGTGATCGAAGGTGAACTCCACCAGGCGACGGATGCCGGTGCGCGGCTCCAGTTCGGCCAGGTGCAGGTTGCTCTCGGTGCTGCGGATATCGCCGTAGAGCTTCTCCAGCACCTCGACGTACAACTGCTCCTTGGAATTGAAGTAGTAGTAGATCATGCGCTTGGAGGTCTGGGTGCGCTCGGCGATCGCATCCACCCGGGCACCGGCCAGGCCCTGCTGGACGAACTCGCTGATCGCCGCCTGCAGGATGTTCTCGCGGGTCTTTTCCGGGTTGTTCTTGCGGCCCTTGCGCGACGCGGTTTCGGCGGGCACGGAAGGTGCAGTGGTCGTGGTCATACGGAGCTCGTGGCCTTCGATTTATCCGCACGATTATGGGGCGCATGTGCGTCAGAAGAAAGCCTTGGGATTGCAAGGAAATTCCAAGGATCACGCGGACCCTGTGGGAGCGGGTTTACCCGCGATTGCGATGGTGGACTCACTACCGTAATCGCGGGTGAACCCGCTCCCACAGGGTTTTGCGGTGCCTCAGAGTTTGGCGTGGCGCAATCCGCCGCTACGGGCCTTGGCCATCGCCGCCAGGCGCACCGCCACGTTCGCCGCGCCATACCCGGCATAACCATTGCGCCGCTGGATCACCTCGAAGAAGAAACGCTCCTCGAACGGCTCGGTGTACACGTGGAACAGCTCGCCGCCATTGGCATCGCGGTCATACAACACGTTGTAATACGCCAGCTCGCTGAGGAACTCGTCGTCGAAATCGAAGCGCGCCGCCAGGTCGTCGTAGTAGTTCAGCGGAATGTCCAGCAGCGCCACCCCGGCTTCCTTGGCCTTCTTCACCGCGGTGAAGATGTCCTCGCAATCGAAGGCGATGTGATGCACCCCCGAGCCACGGTAGTGCGACAGCGCATGGGAAATCGCCGTGTTGCGGTTCTCCGAGATGTTCAGCGGCAGGCGGATGCTGCTGCACTGGCTGCGCAGGGCACGGCTCTTCACCAGGCCGTAAGGGTCCGGCAGCACCACTTCGTCATCGGCCTTGAAGTCCAGCAGACTCTTGTAGAACAGCACCCAGGTATCCAGGCCATCGGCCGGCAGGGCCATGGCCATATGGTCGATACGGGTCAGGCCAAGGCTGCCCGGCGCGGCTGCGGCGCTGAGGCTGAAGTCGGTGTCGTAGATGGTCTGGCCATTGGCATCCTGGTCTACCAGATAGATCAGGCTGCCATCCGGCGCCCGCACCGCCGCCAGTTCGCGCTCGTTCGGACCGACCAGGCCGCGATAGGGCTGTCCGTGATAGCCGACGGCGCGAGCCAGTGCCTTGGCGCTGTCCTTGACCCTCACGGCGGTGGCGCACAGCGACGGGCCATGGCTCTCGAAGAAGTTGTGAGCGAAGGAATACGGCTCGGCATTGAGGATCAGGTTGATGTCGCCCTGACGCAGCAGGCTGACGTTCTTCGAACGATGCTGGCCGACCTTGGCGAAACCCAGGCCTTCCAGCCAGCTACCCAGCTTGGCGCCCGAGGCGTCATCCACGGCGAACTCAAGGAATTCGACACCGTCATAGGCATCCGCCGCTGGCGGCGCGAACAGCAACTCCGGCTCGGCCGCCACGGCCGGTGCGGTCTGCAGCAGGCGCTCACGGGTCTTCTCTTCGAGGTACAGCAGCGAGCGCAGGCCGTCGGCGGCGTTGGCCCGCGGCGGCGCGGCGCGGAAGCCGTCGTTGAAGATTTCCAGCGAAAGCGGGCCGCGATAACCGGCCTTGAGGATCGGTGCGAGGAACGCCGGCAGGTCGAACTCGCCCTGCCCCGGGAAGCAGCGGAAATGCCGGCTCCACTCCAGTACGTCCATGGCCAGGATCGGCGCATCGGCCATCTGCACGAAGAAGATCTTCTCCCCCGGCACCTGGGCGATACCGCTCGGGTCACCCTTGATCGAGTAGGTGTGGAAACTGTCGAGGATCATCCCCAGTGCCGGGTGATCGGCCTCACGGACAATGTCCCAGACCTGCTGCCACTGGTTCACATGGCGACCCCAGGCAAGGGCTTCGTAGCCGATGCGCAAACCACGCGCGCCAGCACGCTCGGCCAGCAGGCTCAGGTCATCGACCAGGATCTGTTTTTCACCGATGGCATCGGCGGCAACGTTGCTGCACACCAGCACCAGATCGGTGCCAAGCTCCTGCATCAGGTCGAACTTGCGTTCGGCGCGATCGAGGTTGCGTGCCAGACGCTCGCGGCGGCAGCCTTCGAAGTCGCGGAAGGGCTGGAACAGGGTGATATCCAGGCCAAGGTCGGCACAGCGCTGCCTGATTTCGCGGGGGCTGCCGTCGTAGTAGAGAAGGTCGTTCTCGAAGATCTCGACGCCGTCGAAACCCGCGGCGGCTATGGCTTCGAGCTTTTCCGGCAAGGTGCCGCTGAGGGACACGGTGGCAATCGAACGCTGCATCTTCAGTCTCCTGTGGGCAGGCAGTGCCCAAACTGAGGAGAATTATTGGCCGGGGCGAAAACCACCTCAAGAAAAAGGTACGAACCGGTTAGTTTTGTGTGCGATTATCGCCCGAAATGCGCTGTGACGAATTGACCCTTTTTTGAGCAGTGCGCACCATTTCAAACCATGGAAGCAGGGATCCTGGCCACCGTACCCGGTCGATCCTGCCAACTAAGGCTTATGCAATGCCGTTTTTTGCGTCACCCAAGGCTCGACCTATAAACATAAAAAATACGGGTAACCTACGATGATCCACAGCTCCAGCAATCCCATTGCTCAGCCGTTGAGCAGTACCCCGCACGCCGGTATCGGCGACAAGATCCGCGGCGCCATGGCCGTGGGCAAGACCCGTTGGGTCATGCTCGCCCTGGTGTTCTTCGCCACCACCCTCAACTACATCGACCGCGCCGCCCTCGGCGTCATGCAGCCCATCCTGGCCAAGGAAATGAGCTGGACGGCGATGGACTACGCCAACATCAACTTCTGGTTCCAGGTCGGCTACGCCATCGGCTTCGTCCTGCAGGGCCGGCTGATCGACAAAGTCGGCGTCAAGCGCGTGTTCTTCTGCGCCGTGCTGCTCTGGAGCCTGGCCACCGGCGCCCACGGCCTGGCCACTTCGGCGGTCGGCTTCATGGTCTGCCGCTTCATCCTCGGCCTGACCGAAGCCGCCAACTACCCGGCCTGCGTCAAGACCACCCGCCTGTGGTTCCCGGCCGGCGAACGCGCCGTGGCCACCGGTATCTTCAACGCTGGCACCAACGTCGGTGCCATGTTCACCCCGATGCTGCTGCCGCTGATCCTCACCGTGTGGGGCTGGCAGGCCGCGTTCATGGCCATGGGCGCCCTGGGTCTGGTCTGGGTGCTGTTCTGGGGCCTGAAGTACTTCAACCCCGAAGACCACCCGACCGTCACTGCTGCCGAACGTGCCTACGTCATGGGCGAGGCCGAGCCTGAGCAGAAAGGCGTGCCGTTCTCGCGGATCCTGCGCATGCGAGGTACCTGGGCCTTCGCCCTGGCCTACTCGATCACCGCGCCGGTGTTCTGGTTCTACCTGTACTGGCTGCCGCCGTTCCTCAACCAGCAATACAGCCTGGGCATCAGCGTCACCCAGATGGGCATCCCGCTGATCGTCATCTACCTCAGCGCCGACTTCGGCAGCGTCGGCGGCGGCATCCTCTCCTCGTTCCTCATCGGCCGCGGCGTGGCGCCGGTCAAGGCGCGACTGATGTCGATGGCGCTGTTCGCCGCCACCATCGTCGGCGTGATCTTCGCCGCCGGCGCCAGCAGCCTGTGGGTCGCGGTACTGGCGATCTCCCTGGCCATCGCTGCGCACCAGGCCTGGACCGCCAACATCTGGAGCCTGGTGATGGACTACACGCCCAAGCACATGATGAGCACCGTGTTCGGCTTCGGCGGCATGTGCGCGGCCATCGGCGGCATGTTCATGACCCAGATCGTCGGCTACGTGCTGACCACCACCAACAACAACTACACCGTGCTGTTCACCATGATCCCGGCGATGTACTTCATCGCCCTGACCTGGATGTACTTCATGGCGCCACGCAAGGTACCGAAGGTCGAAGACTGACCTTAAGCGCCTGACCCACGCGGGGCCTGTTCCGAAAAAACAGGCCCCGCTTGCGTTTCAGCGCCGCCGTTGCAGCCAGGCCGCAGCCAGCCCGCTCAAGCAGACGATGGCTATGCCGATGATCCCCCATTGGTCCGGACGCTGGCCAAACAGCACGATGCCCATCAGCCCGGCGAAGACGATCTGGCAGTAGCTGAACGGCGCCAGCATGGCCGGCGGCGCGTGGCGGAAGGCCTGGGTCAGGAACAGGTGGGCGAGCATGCCGAAGGTACCGAGGGCCAGGGTCATCAGGCCGTGGGTCAGCGTGGGCACGGTCCAGAAGAACGGCACCAGGGCGCTCATCACCAGGGTATTGAACAACCCGGTGAAGAAGTTGGTGGCGGTCGGGCTGTCCACCTGGCTCAGCTTGCGGGTGAGGATCTGGTAGAAGCAGAAGCAGGTCGCCGAACCGAAGGGCAGCAACACCGCAGGAGTGAACAGCGCGCCGCCGGGATGAACGATGATCAGCACGCCGACGAAGCTGGCCAGCACGGCCAGCCACTGGCCCTTGCTCACCGACTCCTTCAGCAACGGCAGCGACAGCGCCGTCACCATCAGCGGCGCGAGGAAGTTCACCGCCGTCGCCTCGGCCAGCGGCAGGTACTGCAGGGCCTTGGTGAACAGCAGGCTGCAGCCCAGCAGGCACAAGGCCCGCGCCGCCTGCAGCCGCGGCCTTCGGGTGCGCAAGCCGCTCAGGCCGGCCTGGGGCAGGAAGATCCCCAGCATCAGCAGGGTGTGAACCAGATAGCGCGCCCACACCACCCAGACGATCGGATAGAACCCCGACAGGTACTTCGACATCGCGTCGTGGCTGGAAAACAGGAAGGTCGCGACAACGACCAGCAGGATGCCTTTGAACGGTTGACTGACGGAGGGCATGGGCGGCTCGAAGCGTTAGAGGTGGCTCAATACGTTATGGGTCTTGTCCAGCGCCCACTGTGCGCGTTGCAGCGCGGACACGCCCTGTTCCAGCAGTTGCCGGGTGGGGATCTCCAGGCTCAGGGGCATGTCGGGGGAAACGCTGGCGAGCAGCCCGCGCAGGTCGCAGTCGCCGTCACCGGGGAAACGCCGCTCGTTGCGCGCCTGGCGCAAGATCTCGGCCATGTCGTCCGGTCGTGGCCCGGCCACGTCGCACAGTTGCAGGTAGCGCATCCGCGAAGCCGGCACGTTGCGCAGGTCTTCCAGGCGCGAGGCGGAGCGGTCGAAGTGGAAGGCATCCACCAGTACGCAGCCGTTGTCGCGGTTGGCGGCCTGGACGATGGCCAGGGCCTGGGTGAGGTTCTTCGCGTCGGTCCAGGGCATGAATTCCAGGTGCGGATGGATGCCGTACTTAGCCGCCAGATCGCAGAGGGCGGCGAAGTTGTCGGTCATGCGCGCCGGGTCCGGGTCATTGCCGGCCACCAGCAGCTCGGTGGCGCCGAAGTCCGCGCCCACGGCCAGCAGCGAGTCGAAATCGGCGACGCGGGTTTCCGGCTTGAGGCGCAGGATCTCGATGTCCAGCACCTTGATCCCGGTGTCGCGCAAGCGCGCGGCGGTCTGCTGGCGCAGCGCGGCGTCGCGGACCAGAGGGAAATGATGTTCTTCCGGGGTGGCGGGCTCTAGGCGCAGGCCGACGTGGCTGTAGCCGGCGCGGGCAGCGACTTCGACCATGTCCGGAGGGGAGAGCTCGAGGACGGTGAGGGCGGCCAGGGAGAGGATGCGTTGGCTCATGGGAGTGGGGTTCTCTTTTGTTCTGGGTGCAATTATTTAGAACTTGGTTCCAGTTTCATTGCAAGCAGAAAAAAGACTGCCCTGGGTTCAGAGCGGGAGAGTGCTGCTGTGGATATCAGGACCTCATCGCGGGCAACGCCCGCTCCCACAGGTCATGCGGCGTACGCGGTCCCTGTGGGAGCGGGCGTTGCCCGCGATGAGGCCCTGAAGAACAACGGAAGAATCAGATGAACAACTCGGAAGCCGGACTCGCCGCCGCCAGCTCCTGCACAGTCTCCAGCAGCACTGGCGCCAGCTCATGCATTCGCGCCTCGCTCATCCGCGCCGTCGGCCCGGCGATGCTCACCACCCCCAGCGCGTGCCCGTCCCGCGGATCGGCGATCACCGCCGCCAGCGCCGACATGCCCACCGCCGAACTCTCCACCACCCAGGCATAGCCATGCTCCCGGGCAATACGCAGGCGCTCCAGCAGCTCGGCATTGGACTTCGGCGCATTCGGCCCGAAGTCTTCGGCAGGCGCGATGCCCTGGCGCTCCACCAGCAGCAACGCCTGGGCATCACTGAGGCTGGCCAGCCAGGCATGCCCGGAAGCGCTGTAGAACAACGGCGCATCCCGCCCCATGTCCGGGTCGTACTTGAGCCCGGAACGCGCCCCCTGGGACTTGGCGATCCAGGTCTGGCGCTCGCCATCGATCACCCCAAGGCGCACCAGCTCGCCACTCTGCCCGGCCAGCTGGTCGAGGATCGGCTGGACGATGTCCGCGCCGCTGTTGGCCAGGTAGCGAAAGCCCAGGGCAACCAGGCGGGTGCTCAGCAGGTAGCGGCTGTTCTCCGGGTTCTGGCGCACATAACCCAGGCGGATCAGCTCGGCGAGCATGCGGTGGGTCGCGCTCTTGGGGATGTCCAGTTGCTCGGACAGGGCCTGCATCGGCAGCCCGCGAGGCTCGCTGGTAAGGCTTTCGATAAGGCTGAACGCGCGTTCGATCTGACTGCCGGCCATGGTCGTGGTCCCTGAAAATATGAGCGAATTCTAAAGAGCGCCAGACAAAGCGCAAACCACTGTTCGATCTTCGCCCAACTTCACGGGCAGCGACTTGGCACCACCCGCGCGATCATGGATTATGGAATCAAGTTCCAAAAATAACACTACGAGGATTTTCCATGACCGCCCTTCCCTCCCACGCCCGCACGGTGGACTGCGATGTCCTGGTGATCGGTTCCGGCGCCGCCGGCCTCAGCGCCGCGGTCACCGCCGCCTGGCACGGGCAGAAGGTCATAGTGGTCGAGAAGGACCCGGTATTCGGCGGCGCCACCGCCTGGTCCGGCGGCTGGGCCTGGGTGCCGTGCAATCCGCTGGCGCGGCGCGCCGGCATCGTCGAGGAACGTTCGGCGCCGCGCACCTACCTGGAACATGAGCTGGGCGAACGCTTCAACGCGCCGCTGATCGACGCCTTCCTCGAAGCCGGGCCCAACATGGTCAGCTTCTTCGAGAAACACACCGCCTTGCAGTTCGCCGACGGCAACGGCATCGCCGATATCCACGGCGACACGCCAGGCGCCGGCACCGGCGGCCGTTCGGTGATCGCCGCGCCCTACGATGCCCGGCAGACCGGCAAACTGCTCAAGCGCCTGCGCCGGACCATGCGCGAAACCTCGTTCTGGGGCATGCCGATCATGGCCGGCCCGGACCTCGGCGCCTTCCTCACGCTGACCCGCTCCTGGCGCTCGCTGCTGCATGTAGGTAAGCGCGTCGGCAAGCACCTGCTCGATCTCGTCACTCATGGCCGGGCCCTGCACCTGGTCAACGGCGTGGCGCTGGTGGCGCGCCTGGCCAAGTCCGCCGACGATCTCGGCGTGCTGCTCTGGGAGTCGGCACCGGCCCGCCGCCTGCTGCGGGAAGACGACAAGGTGACGGGTGCAGTAGTGGAGACCGCCAACGGCGAAGTCACCATCAACGCCCGCGCCGTGGTGCTCGCCGCGGGCGGCTTCCCCAACGATATCGAACGACGCAAGGCGCTGTTCCCACGCACGCCCACCGGCCACGAACACCTGGCCCTGCCACCCGTAGCCGCCAACGGCGATGGCCTGCGCCTCGGCGAAAGCGTCGGCGGCAAGGTCGCCGACGACCTGCACAGCCCGGTGGCCTGGGCACCGGTATCGAAGGTGCCTTATGCGGACGGCAGCAGCGGTCACTTCCCGCACATCATCGAGCGCGGCAAGCCTGGGATCATCGGCGTGCTGAGCAATGGCCAGCGCTTCGTCAACGAGGCCGACGGCTACTACGACTATGTCAGCGCCATGGTCGCCGCCGCGCCGGGTGAGAAGGTCGAGTCCTGGCTGGTCTGCGACCACCGCTTCCAGCGCCGCTACGGCCTCGGCATAGCCCGCCCCTTCCCGCTGCCGACCTCGACGCTGGTGCGCAATGGCTACCTCAAGCGCGCCGACAGCCTGCACGACCTGGCCAACCAGTGCGGCATCGATGCCCGTGGCCTGGTCGATACGGTCAGCGAGTACAACCGCCATGCCCGCCTCGGCGAGGACCCGCAGTTCGGTCGCGGCCACACTCTGTACAACCGCAAGCAGGGCGATGCGCTGCACGGGCCGAACCCCTGCGTGGCGCCGATCGAGCATGGGCCGTTCTACGCGGTGAAGGTCGAGCCGGGCTGCTTCGGCACCTTCGCCGGGCTGCGCACCAACGAACATGCGCAGGTGCTGGATGAGCGCCAGCAACCGATCGAGGGCCTGTACGCGGCGGGCTGCGACATGGCCAGCATCATGGGCGGACACTATCCGGCGGGCGGCATCAACCTCGGGCCGGCGCTGACCTTCGGCTACATTGCCGGTCGTCATATCGCCGGCGTAACCGCCTACGAGTGATCAGTTGAAGCGTTGCCCGGAAATCGCCGGATGATAGATCGGCTGGACCTTGTTCCCCGCCGGGTCCAGCAGGTGGAAGCTCCAGGTTCCATCGCCGTG
Organism: Pseudomonas sp. Con_6; assembly: GCF_059379395.1. NCBI lineage: Bacteria > Pseudomonadati > Pseudomonadota > Gammaproteobacteria > Pseudomonadales > Pseudomonadaceae > Pseudomonas > Pseudomonas sp. Con_6. The sequence goes on from NZ_CM182011.1 coordinate 6,242,270, forward strand.
GGCGAACGGCGCGTCCAGCAGGGTCACGCCGCATTCCTTCAGGTAGGCATGCCAGGCATGCAGCTCGTCGATGCTGTCGACCACGAAGCCGTAGTGATCCACCGCCTGCTCGCCGCTGCTCGGCACGAAGGCGCGGCCCAGGGACAGGTTGTCGTTGCCGCAGGTCAGGTAGACCAGATCTTCGTTGGCGCGGTGCAGCACTTGCATGCCGAGGATATCCACGTAGAAGCGCTCGCAGACTTCCAGGTTGGGCACCAGGATCGCGAGATGACGCAGGCCGTTGAGGCGGCTTGGACGGACAGCCATGAGTTCGACTCCATTTTTGTATACAATTTTTCAGAAATATAAGACAAAAAGGAGTTCGACGTGTACAGCCTTCTACTCAAGACCCAATTGCAGCCCGGTAGCCTGGAGCGGTTCATGGAGGCGATGCGGGTCAATGCCGCCAGTTCGGTGAGGGATGAACCGGGGTGCCTGGTGTTCGATGTGATCCGCGATTTCAGTGAGCCGGATCTGGTGTGGTTGTACGAGGTATACGAAAGCGAAGCGGCGTTCGAGGCGCATATGCAGACCCCGCACTTCCTGGCCAGCCGGCCGTTGCTGGAGCCGCTGATCGTCAGTCAGGGGGTGATCGAGGGGGAGGTGCTGGCCTTCAACTCAAAGGCCAAAGGCTGACGCGGCCCCTACGGGAGCGGGTTCACCCGCGATTGCGGTAGTGAATTCACTGACGTAATCGCGGGTGAACCCGCTCCCACAGGGTTTTGCAGCGTTCTTCAGGTTCAGAAGTCGAAGAACACCGTCTCCCCTTCCCCCTGGATACGGATATCGAAGCGATACGCCGTCTTCCCGTCCCGCTCGCAGCGGGTCGCCACCAGGGTCTCGCGACGCTGTGGCTGCTCGATCAGGTTCAGCACCGGGTCCTTGGCGTTGGCCTCGGCCTCATCGTCGAAGTAGATCCGCGTCTGCAGGTGGATGTTGATCCCCCGGGCGAACAGGCTGACGTTGATATGTGGTGCCATCGGCACGCCAGCAGCGTTCTTCGCCACACCCGGCTTGACGGTCTGCATGGTCCACTCGCCGCCGTCGAAGGTGGTGGCGGTGCGGCCAAAGCCGTTGAAGGCGTTTTCCAGGTTGTAGTCGGTCTGGTAGTCGCCGTTGTGGTCGGCCTGCCAGAACTCGATGAACGAGTCGCGCACCAGGTGGCCGTTGCCGTCATAGACGTTGCCGAACACCACGATATGCTCGCCCGGCGCGTCGCCCTTGGCCATCTGGCTCCAGATTTCCTGGTCGCGGGTCGGATTGCCGGCGGCCTCGAGGGCCAGGCCGATGTGGACGTAGGGGCCGGCGGTCTGTGAAGGGGTTTCCGGCAGCAGTTCGATTGGCATGACGGGGCTCCTCAGCGGTTTTCGAAGTGGGTCGCGCGCTGGCCGCGCAGGACGATGTCGAAGCGATACGCCAGGCAATCCATCGGGTTGGCGTTGCTCATGTCCAGACGGGCGATCAGCAGGTCGACGGCCGCCGGGTTGGCGATGCTCTTGACGATCGGGCACAGCGGGATCAGCGGATCGCCTTCGAAATACAGCTGGGTGATCAAACGGGTGGAGATCGACGGACCGCTGATGGAGAAGTGGATATGCGCCGGACGCCAGTCGTTCGGGCCGTTGCGCCATGGGTACGGGCCCGGCTTGATGGTGCGGAAGCTGTAGCGACCTTCGCTGTCGGTCAGCGCGCGGCCGACGCCGCCGAAGTTCGGGTCCAGCGGGGCCAGGTAACGGTCGTTCTTGTGGCGATAGCGGCCGCCGGCGTTGGCCTGCCACATTTCCACCAGGGTGTTGGGAATTGGCTTGCCGTACTGGTCGAACACGCGACCAGTGACCAGGATGCGCTCACCAACGGGCAAGCCGCCGTTGTTGAAGTTGAGCAGCAGGTCGTTGTCGTGTTCGCCGAAACGCAGGTGGGAAAAGTCCGGGCCGGTGCTTTCGCTGATCGACTGCGGGATGCTCACCAGCGCCTGGCGCGGCGAGCGGGCAATGGAAGTCTTGTAGTCCGGGGTGAAGGCTTTCGGATGCCAGTTCCGATCACGGATGACGAAGCGACTGTTGTCTGTGGCAGACATGTCGTTCTCCTGTTCTTGGAGTTATGGAGAGCCCGATCAGGACGGGCGGGTGGTGCGGCAAAGTGTCCACTGCCAGCGCCCCGGCGAAAACTGAATTGTCCGACAGCATCCATAACCATTTGGTTATGTGTAACCGGTTGCCTCTCGGGTGGGCTAACCTTTAGGGCGATGACACCACCCTCGTGGAGAGACATCCATGCAATGGCGAAAAGGCAGACGCAGCGACAACGTGGTCGATGCCCGCGGCGAAGGCTCGGGCGGCGGGATGCGCATGGGCGGCGGCAAGGGCCTGACCCTCGGCGCGGTGGTGCTGATCGTCGGTATCGGCCTGCTCACAGGGCAGGATCCGATGCAGATCCTTGGCCAGTTGGCCGGACAGATGCAGCAAGGGGGCGCACCAACGCAAACCCAGCCACGACCAGCGGCCAACGACGAAGCCAGCCAGTTCGTCGCCAGCATCCTCGGCGACACCGAGGACACCTGGCGGGCGCTATTCGCCCAGGCCGGCAAGCAATACAAGGATCCGAAGCTGGTGCTGTTCAGCGGCCAGGTGAATTCCGCCTGCGGCTTCGCCACCTCGGCCACCGGACCTTTCTATTGCCCGGCGGACCAGCAGGTGTACCTGGACATGAGCTTCTTCCGCGAGATGGAACAGCGCTTCGCCGCCGCCGGCGATTTCGCCCAGGCCTATGTGATCGCCCATGAAGTGGGTCACCACGTGCAGACCCTGCTGGGCATTTCGGCCAAGGTAAATGATGCCCGGCGCAGCGGCCAGAAGGTCGAGGGCGCGAACGGCCTGCTGGTGCGCCAGGAGTTGCAGGCCGACTGCTTCGCCGGGGTCTGGGCCTACCAGGCCCAGCAACGGCACGACTGGCTGGAACCGGGGGATGTCGAGGAGGCGCTGAATGCCGCCAATGCCATCGGCGACGACCGTCTGCAGCAGCAGGGTCAGGGTCGGGTGGTGCCGGACTCGTTCACCCATGGCACCTCGGCGCAACGGGTGAAGTGGTTCAAGGCCGGGTTCGACAAGGGTGATGTGAACCAGTGCGATACCTTCAAGGCCAAGAGCCTATAGACACTGTCGAGGATTGCTCGCTCCCACAGTGACTGGACACACTCCCGGACAAGCCCCGCATTTGCGGGGCTTGTCACATCTTGTTGAGTATTTCTGTCGGATTTACTGAAAAAGCGTTTCAGCTCAGCGTTCTGTAGCCGATAAAGCCTGCTCAACGCCCGCTGGCCTCCAAGAAAAAGAACCATCAGCGACCGCCGATCACACCTTTTCCTGGAGGGACTTCGATGAACAGTTGGTTCGCCAACATCAGCGTCAACCGCAAACTCGGGCTGGGCTTCGGCCTTGTGCTCGTGCTCACCGGCCTTCTCGCCCTGGCCGGCTGGACCAGCCTGGGCAGCCTTATCCAGCGCAGCAACTGGATGAGCGACATCACCCGCCTGAACAGCGACCTGACCAACCTGCGCGTCGCACGCCTGCAGTACATGCTGGCCAACGGCGACGACACCGCTGCCGCCAACGTGCAGGCCAAGCTCAACGACTTCAACAAGCAGCAACAGCTCCTGCTCAACAACTTCAAGAGCCCGGAAAACCTCAAGCTGTTGAACGAGCAGGCGCAGATCATCAGCGCCTACCAGGTCACCCTCAATCGCATGCGTGCCACCTACAAGGCTGGTGCCGACGCCCGTGGCGACCTGGAGACCACCGCCAGCAGCGCCCTGCAACTGATCGACGCGATCAACCGCGACGTGCTCGCCCAGGGCGAGAGCGACGCCGCGCGCCTCGACCAGTACCGCGCCGCCAGCGCTGCCAAGGAGCAACTGCTGCAGGTGCGTTTCGAAGTGCGCGGCTATATCGCCGACAACAGCGCGCAGAACGAACAGACCGCCCTGCGCCAGCTGGACAACGCCCTCGACTACGCCCGCAAGCTGAACGGCGCCCTGCCCAACGAAGCGGCGCGCATCCAGCAGTTCGAGGCCGCCGTGGTCAGCTACCGCGACGCGCTGAACCGCTACAAGAATGCCGTGGCCGACATCGCCGCGGCCCGCACCGAAATGACCACCCAAGGCTACGACATCGTCAGCCGCAGCGAAGCCCTGTACAAGATCCAGCTCGAACGCCGTGACGCCGAAAGCGCCCAGGCCCGCAGCCTGCAGTTGATCGCCACGCTGCTGGCGCTGCTGGTGGGCATCGCCGCCGCCGTGATCATCACCCGCCAGATCACCCGCCCGCTGCGCCAGACCCTGGAAGTGGTGGAACGCATCGCTGCCGGCGACCTGACCCACGAGCAACGCGTCACCCGCCGCGACGAACTTGGCGTGCTGCAACAGGGCATCCAGCGCATGGGCACCACCTTGCGCGACCTGATCAGCGGCATCCGCGACGGCGTCACCCAGATCGCCAGCGCTGCCGAAGAGCTGTCGGCCGTCACCGAGCAGACCAGCGCCGGTGCCAACAACCAGAAAGTCGAGACCGACCAGGTCGCCACCGCCATGCATGAAATGGCGACCACGGTGCAGGAAGTCGCACGCAACGCCGAGCACGCCTCGGCCGCCGCCACCGACGCCGACCGCCAGGCCCGCGCCGGCGACGACGTGGTCACCCAGGCCATCGCGCAGATCGAGAAGCTGGCCGACGAAGTGGCGCGCTCCACCGACGCCATGGCGCAGTTGCAGCAGGAAAGCCAGAAGATCGGCAGCGTCATGGACGTGATCAAGTCGGTGGCCGAGCAGACCAACCTGCTGGCCCTCAACGCCGCCATCGAAGCGGCCCGCGCCGGCGAGGCCGGGCGTGGTTTCGCCGTGGTCGCCGATGAAGTGCGCGGGCTGGCCCAGCGCACGCAGAAGTCCACCGAGGAAATCGAAGTGCTGGTGGCCGGCCTGCAGAACGGTACGCAGCAGGTGGCCAATGTGATGCTCGGCAGCCGCAGCCTGACCGACAGCAGCGTCGAGCTGACGCGCAAGGCCGGTACCTCGCTGGAGAGCATCACCCGCGTGGTGTCGGACATCCAGTCAATGAACCAGCAGATCGCCGCGGCGGCCGAGCAGCAGAGCGCGGTGGCCGAGGAGATCAGCCGGAGCATCCTGAGTGTGCGGGATGTGTCGGAGCAGACCGCGTCGGCCAGTGAAGAGACGGCGGCGTCCAGTGTGGAGCTGGCGCGGTTGGGGAATCAGTTGCAGATGATGGTCAGTCACTTCCGGGTCTGACCGGGAAGATGAGGTCGCTCTTTCGGGCCTCATCGCAGGCTTCGCCAGCTCCCACAGGTTTCGCGGTGCACGCGGTCCTTGTGGGAGCTGGCGAAGCCTGCGACGAGGCCCGGAAGAACACAGCAAAACCCGTTATTTGACTACCTGTCCCACACCCCGCCCGCGCGGATCCGAAGCCGTCTCCAGCTTCTCGCCACGCACCCGGATCGCCTGGATATCCCCCATCTCCCACCCCTGGTCCTCCAGGGTGTAGCCCATCTTCTTCAGCTCCTGCGCCACCTCACCGGTCAACGGTGCAAAGGCATCGAAGTAGATGGTGTCCTTGGGCAGCAACTGATGATGCACCCGCTGCGCCGCCACGGCTTTTTCCAGCGGCAGGTCGTAGTCATACAGGTTGTTCAGCACCTGGAAGATCGAGGTGAAGATCCGCGAACCGCCCGGCGTCCCCAGCACCAGGGTGACATTGCCATCGCGGGTCACCAGGCTCGGGCTCATCGACGACAGCATGCGCTTGCCCGGCTCGATGGCATTGGCATCGCCACCCACCACGCCAAAGGCATTGGCCACCCCCGGCTTGGAGCTGAAGTCATCCATCTCGTCGTTGAGCAGGAAGCCCGCGCCCTTAACCACCATCCCGCTGCCATAGTCCCAGTTCAGGGTGTAGGTGTTGCTCACCGCGTTGCCCTGCTTGTCGACGATGGAGAAGTGCGTGGTCTGGTGCGGCTCCAGCCCCGGACGGACCTTCTCGGTCTCGGAAATCGCGTTCGGATTGACCTCCTTGGCCCGCCGCGCCAGGTACTCCGGCGCCACCAGCTCGGCTACCGGCACCTTGGCGAAGGCCGGGTCGCCGAGGTAGTCGGCACGGTCGGCGAACACGCGCTTCTCGATTTCCGCCAGCAGGTGGATGTAGCGCGCCGAGTTCAGCTCGACACCCTTGAAGTCCGCCGCACGCTGCTCCTTGATCCCCAGCAACTGAGCCAGGGCGATGCCGCCGGAGCTGGGCAACGGCGCGGTGTAGACCACGTTGCCGCGCCAGTCGATGCGCATCGGCTCGCGCCACACCGCCTTGTAGTCCTTGAGGTCATCCTTGCTGATCAGGCCGTTGCTGGCCTGCATCTGCGCCACCAGCAGGTCGGCGGTCTTGCCCTGGTAGAACTCGCTGACGCCCTTGTCTGCGATGCGTTCCAGGGTCTGCGCCAGTTCCGGTTGCTTGAAGGTCTCGCCGACCTTCATCTTGCCGAAGTAGTCGTTGAAGTTGGTGCTGTCCTTGAACAGGCCGAGGGCGTCCTCGCGGTACTGGTACTGCTTGGCGGCAACCTTGAAGCCGTTCTTCGCGTAACCCACCGCCGGCGTGATCAGCTCGGACCAGGGCAGCTTGCCGAACTTCTTGTGCGCCTCCCACAGGCCCATCACCGTGCCCGGCACGCCGGCGGCGCGAGCGCCGACCAGGCTGAGGTTCTCGATGATCTCGCCCTTGTCGTCGAGGTACATGTTGCGCGTGGCCGCTTTCGGCGCCACTTCGCGGTAGTCGAGGAAATAGGCCTTGCCGTCCATGTACAGGGTCATGAAACCGCCGCCACCGATATTGCCGGCTTCGGGGTAAGTGACGGCGAGGGTGAAGGCCGTGGCCACCGCGGCATCCACCGCGTTGCCGCCCTTCTTCAGGATATCGGCGGCCACCTGTGCGCCATATTGATCAGGTGCGGCGACCGCGCCGCCTTCCAGCGTGACTGCATAAGTGGTTGAGCTGGCGAGGATCGCCGCAGAGAAGCCCAAGGTGCGAAACATCACAACGCGCATAGATACGTCCCTGGTTGTTGTTTTCGTTGAACACTCATTAAGGCCCATGAGGGAAGAGTTATCAAACGAGGTAGGACATTTCCTTTTCAGCAGGCGTACATCGCCAACTTGCGTTGCATGAAGTCGAGGAAGCACTGGATGCGCAAGGCCAGTTGCGAGTTGCGGTAGTACACCGCGTTGATGGGCTGGCGATAGCCGCTGTTGAAGTCACCCAGCAGCACCTGGAGGCGACCGGCGCGGATGTCCTCGTGGGTCATGAAGTGCGACAGGCAGGCGATGCCTTCGCCGGCCAGCACCAGGGCGCGCAGGGTCTCGCCGCTGGACGCGCAGAGGTCCGGGCGGATCAGCAGGCGGTCGCCTTCGCTGTGGCGCAGCGGCCAGTGGTTGAGGGTTTCGGTCTGGGTGAAGCCGAGCAGGGTATGCCCAGCCAGGTCCTCGACCCGCTGCGGCGTGCCATGCCGCTCCAGGTATTGCGGGCTGGCCAGCAGATTCAGCGGACTGCAGCCAAGGGAGCGGGCATGCAGGCTGGAGTCGGCCAGATCGCCGATACGGATGGCCACGTCGGTGCTCTGCTCCAGCAGGTCGATGATCAGGTCGTTGGTGTTCAGCTCCAGCTGGATCTGCGGGTACAGCGCCCGGAACTCGGCGACCCACGGTACGATCGCGTGGAGCATGAACGGCAGCGCGGCATTGATCCGCAGACGCCCGGAGGGTGTTTGCCGATGCCGCGAGAGATGGTCTTCCAGATCGTCCATCTGTTGCAGGATCGCCTTGGCCCGCTCGAAGAAGAAGCGCCCTTCCTCGGTCAGGTCCATGCGCCGCGTGGTGCGGTTGATCAGGGTGGTGCCCAGCTTGCTCTCCAGGCGCGACAGGGTGCGACTGATCGCCGAAGGCGTCTGACCGCCCTGCTCGGCAGCGGCGGAAATCGAGCCGCACTCGATCACCGAGACGAACACCTGCAACTCATCGGACCTGGCTTTCACGGGACTACCTCGCGACACATGACGCGCGAATAGATAGCCCCTCGCCCGGCCCGACGCAAGTTCGCGTCAGGCCTGGAGGCCGAAAACCTTCGCCAGGTGCGCCTCGTAGGCGGCCACTGCGGCCGGCACGTCGGGTTGCTTCATCACATCGGTGGCGAGGAAGGTCGGCAGGCCGCTCATGCCGAGGAACTGGTTGGCCTTGTGGAACGGGAAGTACACCGCGTCGACGCCCTTGCCCTCGAAGAACTGGCCAGGCTCATCGAACGCTTCCTGTGGCGCATTCCAGGTCAGCGACAGCATGTACTGCTTGCCCTGGATCAGTCCGCCGCTGCCGTACTTCTTAGAACCGTCGGCGCGGGTACGGCCATCGCTGGCGTAGAGGCTGCCGTGGCCGGCGGTGAAGATCTCGTCGAGGTACTGCTTGACCGTCCACGGCGCCCCCATCCACCAGCCGGGCATCTGGTAGATCACCACGTCAGCCCAGAGGATCTTCTCGACTTCTTCACGGTTGTCGTAGCCACCGTCGATATAGGTGGTCTTGACGTCGTAGCCGGCGCGGTCGAGGAATGCCAGCGCGGTCTCGTGCAGGGTTTCGTTCAGGCGGCCATCGGAGTGGGCGAATTGCTTGCCGCCGTTGAGCAACAGGATCTTTTTCATGTCTTGCCTCATCTGTCGTGGGTCGCGCCAGGGCCGGTGGCCGGGGGACCGGGATATCGAATGGCGGCAGATTAGTGAGGAAAAGACGTGGGAAAAACCGTCAGCGGGACAAAATACTTTTGACCTAAAAGCACGAATTGAAGACATATTGTTGAAATAGAATCAGCGCTTCATTTCAACGAGGTCCATTCCATGAGCGAACCCTGCGGCTTCATCCTCAAAGCCAAGACCCGTCCGGACAAGGCCGAGGCCTTCGAAGCGCTGTTCCGTGCCTACGTCGAGCCGAGCCGCGCCGAACCCGGCTGCATCGAGTACCACATGCTGCGCGACAAGGAAGATCCGACCCTGTTCGTCTTCTACGAGATCTGGGCCAGCCAGGCCGCCCTCGACGAGCATTCGGCGCTGCCGCACATGCGCGAGTTCTTCGACAAGCGCATGGAATACCTGGAGCGGGACTTCGAGATCCAGCACATCGAGATGCTCAGCGAGTCTTCCGCTAGCCGTTGATCATCAGGTGCGCGCCGAGCAGCGCCATGCCGATGAAGAAGCAGCGCTTGAACAGCTGCGCGCTGATGCGCTGGCGCAGCCACTGGCCGAACAGCATGCCGAGCAGCGCCGGCGCCAGCACCAGCAGCGACGCGCCCAGGGCCTCGCCACCCAGCGCGTCCTGCCCGGCCAGGCCGATGGCCAATGCCACGGTGGAAACGGTGAACGACAGGCCCAGGGCCTGGACGCGCTCGTCCCGATCCAGGTCCAGCGCGCCCAGGTAGGGCACGGCGGGAATCACGAAGACACCGGTGGCGGCAGTGATCAGTCCGGTCACTCCGCCGCACAGCGGCCCCAGCCATTTCTCCTGTCGCGGCTTCAGGCTGAACGGCGGCAGCCACAGGCCCATCGCCGCATACGCCAGCAACGCCGCGCCGAGGGCATGAACGGCCCAGGCACCGCTGCTCATGCCCAGCCAACGGCTGCCGGCCAGCGTCCCGACGAAGATCATCAGCAACAGCGGCCACAGACGCTTGAGCAACGCCTGCAAATGCCCGCCAATCGCTAGTTGCCAGAGATTGGTGACGGTCGAAGGCACTATCAGCAAGGCCGCTGCCTGCGCCGGAGGCATAGCCAGGCCCAGCAGCCCCATGGCGATGGTGGGCAGGCCAAGACCGATCACGCCTTTGACTGCGCCGGCCAGGAGGAAGGTGAAGAGGACCAGCAGGGTCAGGGCTGGGCCGATGGTTTGGTAGAAGCTAAGGAAAGAAGTCATGCCGCTATGCTGGCGCATGCCGAAAAGTTTGGGGAGCTGGAATTCCCGCAGCCAGCCTTCATAAAAACAATAGGCTAGGACTATACTCGGCAAACCTTTGCAGTGGTCTCATTCATGCACTTCGACCTCATCGACCTCCGCCTTTTCCTCCACACCGTCGAGTGCGGCAACATCACCGCCGGCGCCCAGCGCAGCCACCTGTCATTGCCGGCGGCCAGCGCGCGGATCCGGGCGATGGAGAACTCGCTCGGCATTGCCCTGCTGGAGCGCAATCGTCGTGGCGTGCAGCCCACGCCAGCGGGCCAGGCTCTAGTCACCCACGCGCGGCAGATCGGCCAGCAGGTAGAGCGCCTGCAGTTCGACCTGGCCCAGTACGCCAACGGCCTGCACGGCCAGGTACGCCTGCTGTGCAACACCGCCGCGCTGACCGAGTACCTGCCGGAACTGCTCGCCAGCTTCCTGCGCGAGCGGCCCAATATCGATGTGGATATCCAGGAATTGCCCAGCCTGCGTATCGTCCAGGCTCTCGGCCAGGGCATCGCCGACCTTGGCATCGTTTCCACAGCCGTGGCCACCGGCGACCTGCAGACCCGCCCTTTCCGCGACGACCCACTGGTGCTGATCATGGCGCCGGACCACCCCCTCGCCACTGTGGATAACCCCGGTTTTCCCCGCTCCCTCGAACACGGCTACGTCGGCCTAGGCGCCAGCAGCGCCCTCGCCCTTCATCTTGAAGAACAGGCGCTGCACCTCGGCCGGCGCATGCAGGTGCGGGTGCGTGCGGAGGGCTTCGACGGGGTGATCCGAATGGTCGCCCATGGTGCAGGGCTGGGCATCGTCCCGCTGGCCGCAGTACGGCGCTGGCAAGGACTGTTGCCGTTGCACAGCGTGGCCTTGCAGGAGGATTGGGCACAGCGCCGGCTGCTGCTCTGCGCACGCGAGTTCACGACGTTGCCGGGCCAGGCATTGGCCCTGCTGGAAGCGTTGGCGCCGCGTATTTAGACAACTGGACGTCGAACACAGGCAATTGCCTGCCGAACCGGCTCGCTAGGCTGCGGACTCTTTCAATTGTCTGACGGAGCCCCTATGAGCAAGCCAATCGTCGTCCTTCGCGATACCCATCCGCTGCCGGTACTCGACGCCTGCAAATGGGAAAAACTGGCGGGCGACCCGCACACCGTCAACCTCAACGCCTACAACAGCGAAGACGGCAGCAAGATCATGGGCACCTGGATCTGCACCCCGGGCAAATGGCGGGTGAACTACGAGAAGTGGGAGTACTGCCATTTCCAGGAAGGCTATTGCGTGATCACCCCTGACGGCCAGGAGCCGATTCACCTGCGGGCTGGGGATATCTTCATCGTCGAGCCGGGGATGAAGGGGACCTGGGAAGTGGTCGAGACCGTGCGCAAGTATTTCGTGTTCGCTTGAGCCTTGAAGGCCAATCGCCGGCAACGCCGGCTCCCACAGGTTCCGTGATATACGCGGACCTTGTGGGAGCCGGCGTTGCCGGCGATTGGCCCTCAAGCGAAACCCATCACTCAGGCTTGCGATAACTCTCCACGATCGCCGAGAAGTCCTTCCCACCATCCCCGCGCAAACTCATCGCCTGATACAACTGCTGCGCCACCGCCCCAAGAATCACCGGCTGGTGCGCCTGCTTCGCCGCCTCGGTCGCCAGACCCAGGTCCTTCAGCATCAGCTCCGCACCAAAGCCACCGGTATACCCACGCGATGCCGGCGCCGTTTCGATGATTCCCGGCCACGGGTTATAGGTATCCGAACTCCAGCAACGCCCGGTCGAACTGTTGATGATCCCCGCCAGTACCTTGGTGTCGATACCCAAGGCATTGCCCAAGGCCATGGCCTCGGACACGCCGACCATGGAGATCCCCAGCAGCAGGTTGTTGCAGATCTTGGCGATCTGCCCGGTGCCCACTTCGCCGCAGTGCACGATGTTGCGCCCCATCTGCGCCAACACCGGCTGCAGCGTGGCGAACAGGGCGTCGCTGCCACCGACCATGAACGTCAGGGTGCCCGCCGCCGCGCCGCCGGTGCCGCCGGAGACCGGTGCATCGCCCATGTCCACGCCCTGCTTCGCCGCCGCTGCGCAAACCTCGCGGGCAGTCTGTGGGTCGATGGTGCTGCAATCGACCACTGGCGTACCGACGCGCACGCCGGCCAGTACACCTTTCTCGCCGAGGTACACGCTGCGCACATGAGCTGCAGCCGGGAGCATGGTGATCACCAGTTCGGCGTTACTCGCCGCATCCTGCGGCGAGTCGCTGATATGCCCGCCGAGCTCGGCCAGTTCGGCGAGGATGGTGGTGTTGAGATCGAACAGGTTGAGGCTGTGGCCGGCCTTGATCAGGTTGCGCGCCATCGGCGCGCCCATGTTGCCCAGACCCACGAATGCGATACGCATGATCAACTCCTTAGCGCAGGCTGATGGTGGTGTTCACGCCATCGTTGACGCTGTCGTCATCGAACCAGCGAGCGGTGACGGTCTTGGTCTGAGTGTAGAACTGCACCACCTGCTTGCCGTAAGGACCGAGGTCACCGAGCTTGGAACCACGGGACCCGGTGAAGCTGAAGAACGGCACCGGTACCGGAATCGGGATGTTGATGCCGACCTGTCCGACATCGATTTCCGCCTGGAACTTACGCGCCGCCGCGCCGCTCTGGGTGAACAGGCCGGTGCCGTTGCCGAAGGGGTTGCGGTTGACCAGGGCGATGGCTTCGTCGAGGGTGTCGACCTCCAAAACCACCAGCACCGGGCCGAAGATTTCCTGGGTGTAGATCTGCATCTCGGTGGTCACCCCGGAGAACAGGGTCGGGCCGACGAAGTTGCCGTTCTCGTAGCCCGGTACCTTCACGTCACGGCCGTCCAACTCCAGCTTGGCACCTTCGCGGATGCCGCTTTCGATCAGGCCTAGCACACGTTCCTTGGCACGCTTGGAAATCAGCGGGCCGACATCAGTGCCTGGCTCGTTGCCGGCGTTCACTTTCAGCTTCGACGCCAGCGCTTTCAGGTCCGGCAGCCACTCGCGAGCCTTGCCCACCAGCACCGCCACCGAGGTCGCCATGCAACGCTGGCCGGCAGCACCAAATGCAGCGCCAGCGAGGGCATTGAGGGTCTGTTCGCGGTTGGCGTCAGGCAGGACCACGGCATGGTTCTTCGCGCCCATCATCGACTGCACGCGCTTGCCGTGCTGGCCGGCCAGGTTATAGACGTGGGTGCCCACTTCAGTCGAGCCGACGAAGGAAATCGCCTTGATGTCGGCATGGGTGCAGATCGCATCCACTACCTGCTTGCCGCCGTGCACCACGTTGAGCACGCCCGCAGGAACGCCGGCCTCGATGGCCAGCTCCACCAGCATCATGGTCGACAGCGGATCCTGCTCGGACGGCTTGAGGACGAAGGTGTTGCCGCAGACGATGGCCATCGGGAACATCCACAGCGGGATCATCGCCGGGAAGTTGAACGGGGTGATGCCGGCGCAGACGCCGATCGGCTGGCGCAGGGTGTAGGTGTCGACGCCGCCGGCGACGTTCTCGGCGAACTCGCCCATCTGCAGGGTGCCGATGCTGCACGCATGCTCCACCACTTCCAGGCCGCGGAAGATATCGCCCTCGGCATCGGCGATGGTCTTGCCCTGCTCGGCGCTGAGGGTCACGGCGATGCGCTTGGAGTGTTCGCGGATCAGCGCCTGCAAGCGCAGCATGATGCGCATCCGCGCACCGATGGGCGTGTCTTTCCAGGCCTTGAAGGCGCGCTGCGCTGCAGCGACAGCGGCGTCCACTTCCTCGGCGGTAGCGAAGGGCACCCGCGCCAGCACTTCCTGGGTGGCCGGGTTGACGATGTCGCGCCATTCACTGGTCTTCGACTCGACCCACTGACCGTCGATCAGCAGGCGGACCTGGTCGACCTTGGTCTGACCGGGGGTGTGGGGTGCGTTCATGAGGCTTCTCCAGAATATTGTTGTTAGCGAGAGAATGGCCGCCGTGACAGGACTTGGGGCCTGGGCTGTTTTCGAGTATAGATGTGCAAACATCTAACAAGAACGCACATAAAAACCGGTCCAACATGCAAAAAAACATCACCTCGCTGGGCTCGCTGAACTGGGATGACCTGAAGTTCTTTCTGGAGGTGGCGCGCACCCGCAAGGCCAGCAGCGCGGCCAAGCGCCTGGGGGTCGACTACACCACGGTGTCGCGGCGCATCAGCTCGCTGGAGCAGGCACTGGGCACCTTGCTGTTCGAAAAGTCACGGACCAGCGGCTTCGTCCTGACCGCCGAGGGCCAGCGCCTGCTGAGCTATGCGGAGTCGATCGAAAGCACGCTGCATATCGCCTGCGAGCAGGTGTCCGGCTCCGGGGTGGCGTTGTCCGGGCATGTGCGCATGGGCTGCACCGAAGGCTTCGGCAGTTTCTTCATCACCCCGCAGCTGAGCCACTTCGTCGACACCTACCCGGCGATTTCCGTGGATATCCTGCCGCTGCCGCACTTCATCAGCCTGTCCAAGCGCGAGGCGGACATCGTCATCGCCCTGGAGCGACCGGAGCATGGGCCCTATGTGTGCTGCAAGCTGTGCGACTACCGCCTGCGCCTGTACGCGACCCGGGACTACCTCGACAACCACCCGCCGATCCGCCGCGCCAGCGACCTGGGCGAGCATCCGTTCATCAGCTATGTCGATGACCTGGCGTTCAGTTCTGAGCTGCTGTACCTGAACAACCTGCTGCCCAACGCCAACGCACACCTGCGCAGCACCAGCGTCATCGCGCAGTTCGTGGCGGCGCAGCAAGGGCGGGGACTAGCAATCCTGCCGTGCTTCCTGGCGGCGCAGGATCCACGGCTGGTGCCGGTGTTGCCGGAGGAGGTGCAGATCACCCGGCAGTTCTGGATGTACTGCCGGGAGGATCTGCGGAAGTTGAAGCGGATTACGCTGTTGTGGGATTACATCAGGGATGTGACTGAGCGGAACATGCCGTTGTTGATGGGGGAATCGCCAATCATGCAGTTCCCCGAGTGACGCGAGCTGTCATACCCGCTCCAGCATCAACCCCGAGATCCGCTTCACCTTGCGCTCCACCGCCTCTTCCAGTACCCCGGCACGTGGTTCGACCAGACTGAACCAGTCCTTGGCGCGGGTGATCCCGGTGTAGATCAGCTCCTTGGTCAGCACCGGGTTCAGCGCGTCCGGCAGCACCAGCGCGGTATGGGCGAACTCCGAGCCCTGGGACTTGTGCACGGTCATGGCGTACACCGTTTCCACCTCGCTCAAGCGGCTCGGCAGGACGAAGCGCACACCACCCCGCCCGTCGTTGCGCGGGAAAGCGACCCGCAGCGGTGCCACTTCGGACACCCCATCCGGGATGCGCAGGACGATGCCGATATCGCCGTTCATCAGGTTCAGGCCGTAGTCATTGCGGGTTACCAATACCGGCCGGCCTTCGTACCACGGCTGCTCGCCCTCGATCAGCCCGGCATGGGTCAGCACCCGGCCAACCCGCTGGTTCAGTCCCTCGACGCCCCAAGGCCCCTTGCGCACGGCACAAAGCAACTGGAAGCGCTCGAAGTCCTTCAGGACGTTCATCGCCCAGTTGCTCCAGCATGGATCGTCGATGCTCCGCCCGGCGGCCGGGCGGCCCTGGCGAATGGTGTGCAGGTATTCGCGATATCCCAGCGGCCCTTTCGGTCCGCGGTCGTGCCCGTCCAGGACCAACCGGTCGAGGGCACGGTCCTGCTCGCCACGCAGGCTCACGCCGAAGACGTCCTTGTACTCGCCGTCGCGGAGCAAGGCCCGCGCCTGCGCCGATGCCTGGCGGTTGACCAGACGCGCCAGCTGACCGATGCCGCTGCCCTCGCCGAAACGCCGCGAGCGACGCAGCATCACCACCTGCTGGGCCAATGGATAGCGGTCGCGGTCACCCGGCTCCAATCCGCTGGTGGTCAGCGACTCACCGCTGACCTGTTCCAGCCAGGTTTGTGTTTCCGGGCTGTAGCGCCCCTCCTCCGCATCCCGGCACAGATCCCCGAGCACCGCGCCCGCCTCCACCGAAGCCAACTGATCCTTGTCGCCCAGCAGAATCAGGCGGGCGTTTTCCGGCATGGCGGCAAGCAGGTTGGCCATCATCTCCAGGTCGATCATCGAGGCCTCGTCCACCACCAGCACATCCAGCGGCAGCGGGTTGCCCGCGTGATGGCGGAAGTGCCGCGAGTTGGGCCGGCTGCCCAGCAAGCGGTGCACGGTGGAGACGTCACAGGGAATCTGTTCGCGTACTGCGGCGCTGACTGTCAGTTTTTCGACCTGCTGGCCGATAGACTCGGTCAGCCGCGCAGCGGCCTTCCCGGTAGGCGCCGCAAGACGAATGCGCAGCGGCCTTCCCGCCTCCACTGCCGGCGCCTGCAGCAAGGCCAGCAGGCGCACCACCGTGGTGGTCTTGCCGGTGCCGGGGCCGCCAGTGATGATGCTGAATGCGCCCCGGGTGGCGAGGGCGCAGGCGAGTTTCTGCCAGTCGATCTGCCCGGCCTCGGCGCCTTCGCGGAACAGGTTGTCGAGGCGCGCGTGCAGGTCGGCGGGCGTCGGCTCGGCCAGTTGCAGGCGTTGGCGCAGGGCACTGTCGATCTGCCGTTCATAGGTCCAGTAACGGCGCAGATACAGCCGGCCCTCGCTGAGGACCAGCGGACGCGCCAGATGCTGCGGATCGTCCGCAGCAGCAACCAGCGTGCTGGCGCGCAGGTGTTGCAGCCAGGTGTCGCCAGTCAGGCGCTCCAGCAGTTGCGAGGGCAGCAACAAGGGGCCAGCCAGGGCGTCGCCCTCCGGCGGCAGGGACAGGGCAAAATCCGGTTCGTCCAAGGTTTTGTGCAAGTCGAGGCAGACGTGACCATGTCCCAATTGGTGGCTGGCCAGCGCGGCAGCCAGCAGCACAAGGGAATCGCCGTCGGGATCGCGATCGCGCAGGAAACCGGTGAAGGCGCGGTCCAGCGAGCGCAGCCAACCGCGCTCGACCCAGCGATCGAGCAGGGCCAGCAGGTCGTGGCTGTCGCTCAGCGGAGCCAAGGCGGCGAGATGCTCGGCATCCAGCGGGGTCGGCAGCAGGTCATCGAAGGTGCGGGTCATGGGGCTTCTCCAAACAGGTCCTGTTGCGCCACTGCCGGTGCGCCGCGGAACAGCGCGTCGAGTTGTTCGATCAGGGTCCGTGGCGGCTTGGCGAAATACACCCCTTGAGTTGGCGAATGGGTGCCGCGCAGAAAGATGTACACCGCACCACCGACATGCCGGTCGTAGTCGTAGTCCGGCAGCCGCGCGCGCAACTGGCGATGCAGGGCGAGTACATAGAGCACGTATTGCAGGTCGTAACGGTGCTCGAGGATCGCCGCTTCCATGGCCGCTCCGCTGTAGGCCAGGTCGTCGGGACCCAGCCAGTTGGACTTGTAGTCGGCCACGTAATAGCGCCCGTCGTGCTCGAAAGCGAGGTCGATGAAACCCTTGAACATGCCGTTGAGCAAGGCAGCCTGCGCCGCCGGACGCGAAGCGCCCTCATGGGTGTACTGTGCCACCAGGCGGTCCAGACGCAGCACGTCGACATGGTGGCTGGCGAACCAGAACTCCATCTCGATCTGGTACTGGCTCAGTCCACCAAGCGCCACCGAGGCGCCACCATTACCCAGGGGCAACGGCGCTTGCAGCAGATGCTGCAACCAGTGGCTCAGGGTGTTGATCCAGCCCTTCCAGTCCCGGCGGTTGCAGCGCTGAGCGACAGTGTCATGCAGCGCCTGCGGTGCCGCAGCAACCCGCTCGAAGCCCTGCTGCCCGGCCCACTCCAAGAGGCCGTGAAGGAAGGTGCCGGGGTTCGGCCCACGGGGGAAACGGTGGATATCGCCCGCAGTGGCTGCCACTTCGCGCAAAGCATCGGGATCATGGCGCTCGTCGTCCAGCAGTTGCTGGGCCTGGGCAACGTCGGCTCCCAACTCCAGGGCTGCCTCACCGATACGCAAGGCACTGTAGGATGCGATCCACCAATTTTCAGCGGCACGACGCTTCGGCTCACGCACGGCGAGCAATTCGGCACGCTGGCGGGGAGGTACGTAGACTTGCTCATCTGCCTCGGGCGGCGGCTCACTGCTGATGGCCTCGCAACCACTTTTCAGTTCGACGATCCAGCCGGCCAGCGCAGCGGAGTCCACCAGCGGCACGCCGCCACCAAGCAAGTAAC
Source organism: Pseudomonas sp. Con_6 (assembly GCF_059379395.1). Taxonomy (NCBI): domain Bacteria; kingdom Pseudomonadati; phylum Pseudomonadota; class Gammaproteobacteria; order Pseudomonadales; family Pseudomonadaceae; genus Pseudomonas; species Pseudomonas sp. Con_6. The sequence continues at coordinate 6,260,528 of NZ_CM182011.1, forward strand.
CCAGCGCGCTGCGGTGCAGCAGCGACTCCTTGCCGGTCCCACGCTTGAGGTCGGCGACACCCAGCCAGCAGGCATGCCTGGCCCGGGTCAGGGCCACGTAGAACAGGCGCAGGTCCTCGGCCAGGCGCTCGTCGTCGGCCATGGCGATCTGCTGCTCGGAGGGGCTCAGGGTCAAGTGCGCCGTGCCAAACTCGTCATGCCAGCCCAATGGCAGGCGCTTGCCATCGACCGGTTTCGCGGTGCAGATGAAAGGCAGGAAGACCAGTTCGTATTCCAGACCCTTGGATTTGTGGATGGTCACCACCTTGACCAGTTGCTCGTCGCTTTCCAGACGCAGGATCTGTTCTTCGCCAGCCTGCCCGGAGGCCGCCAGGTGCTCGCCAAGATGGCGGATCAGGGCCTGTTCGCCATCCAGTTCGGTAGCGGCCTGCTGCAGCAGTTCGGCCAGATGCAGCAGGTTGGTCAGCACGCGCTCGCCATCAGAGCGCCCCATCAACACATTGGGCAGGTCGAAGTCGTGGAGCAGGCGCCGCAGCATCGGCAGAACGCCTTGGAGGCGCCAGATCAGCCGGTACTGGCGGAACTGCATCACACGGCTCTCCCAGAGCATCTCGTCTTCGTTGAGCTGCGCCAGGGTACGCAACGGCTGGGCGAGCGTGCTACTGGCCAAGGCAGCCTTGAGCAAGCGCTCGTTGTCCGGCTCGGCGCAGGCTTTGAGCCAGGCCAGCAGGTCGCGAGCTTCCTGGGCGGAGAAAACAGAGTCCTTGTCCGACAGGTAGACGCTGCGTACTCCCCGCGCCATCAGTTCGGCGCGGACCATCTGCGCTTCGCGCCCGTCACGCACGAGGATGGCGATATCCGAAGGCAGGCAGCCACGCAAGGTGCCATCCGCCTGGAGGAAACCGGCACTGCCCTGTTCGCCACCATTGAGCAGGTGAACGATACGGGTCGCGCAACCGACGGCCATCTGCTGGCGGTACAGCGCATTGGACAGCGGCGCCTCACTCGCCTGATACCAGAGATTCAAGGCAGACACGGGCTCGCCGTCTATTTGCAGCTGTTCCTTGTGGCCTCGTGCCTTGACCGAAACGAAAGGCACCGGATTGTCGCCACGCGGATCGCGGAACAGGAAGGCACCACGCCCCTCATCGCGCTGCTCGGCCTGCTGGAAGACGTGATTGACCGCCATCACCATCGGCTGGGTCGAGCGGAAGTTGGTGTCAAGGCTGTGCAGGCGTCCGCTGGTGGCGCGTCGGGCACCAAGGTAAGTGAAGATGTCGGCGCCGCGGAAGGCATAGATCGCTTGCTTGGGGTCGCCGATCAGGAACAGACCGGTGTCGCGGACATTGTCCTCGATGCGGTAGATGCATTCGAAGATGCGGTACTGCACCGGGTCGGTGTCCTGGAATTCGTCGATCAGAGCGACGGGGAATTGCTCGCGGATCAATCCGGCCAAACGCTCGCCAGCGGCACCGCCCAGCGCATGATCGAGGCGCTGGAGCATGTCGTCGAAGCCCATTTCCGCGCGGCGGCGCTTTTCCTGCTCAAAGCGTTGCGACACCCAGCTGGCGGCATGTTCCAGCAACTGCGCATCCGGGGTTGGCAGAGCCTGTAGTTGCTCGCGAAGAGTGACCATTGCGTCCAGCGCAGGATGGCTCGGTGGCTCGACTTTCCAGGCCTCGGCCATGCCTTCGGGGGTGAAGCGGGTGAAGCCCGTACCGATGTCCAGCACCTGCGCCTGTTCGTCCTCGGCCCAAGCACAAAGCTTGTCACACCAGGGCTTGAAATAGCGCTCCTGCATCTTGTTGCCATTGACCTGCTTGGCGGCCACAGCGTCGCGGCACAGTTGTAGCAGTTCCTGCGACCACTGCGCCCAGGGCGCCTTCAGGTTGCGCAACTGCTCGCTGCGCTGACGCAGCGCCTCGGCGATCACCTCCTGCGGCTCCAGCACCTGCGCCTCGCCGACATGCCGGCCGAACAGCGCCCGCACCCGCGGCAACAGGGCATCCGGGCTGCCCCAGTGTTCCCGCACCCAGGCCAGTGCCTCGCCTTGCATGCCGTAGCAGAACCGCCGCCAGTAATCGCGCATGACCTGGCCGAGCAGCTCGCTGTGGTCGGTCTCCAGGGTCTGGGTGAACAGGCTGCCGCTGTCGAAGGCGTGCTCGCGCAACATCCGCTGGCACCAGCTGTGGATGGTCGAGACGGCGGCTTCGTCCATCCATTGCGCGGCCACTTCGAGGCGGTTGGCGCAGGCCAGCCAGGTATCCGCGGGATAGTCGTCACGCAGTTGGGTCAGCAGCGGATCGGCCTCGGCCAGATCGCCGCGGAAGAAGCGTGCGGCCTCGGCCAGGCGGGTTCGGATCCGCTCGCGCAGCTCCTTGGTGGCCGCATCGGTGAAGGTCACCACGAGGATCTGCGGCGGCAGCAATTCCCGACCGAAGCCCTGCTCGCCACCATGGCCGAGCACCAGGCGCAGGTACAGCGCGGAGATGGTGAAGGTCTTGCCGGTACCGGCACTGGCCTCGATCAACTGGCTGCCGTGCAGCGGGAAGGTCAACGCCAGGGGGACCTGCTTGATGGACTCGCTCATGGACGCGCCTCCTCGTTGGCCAGTGTCTGCCATGGGGCTTCGAACATGGGCTTGTACAGGGCCTCGCACCAGCCCTCGAATTCCTCGCTGGCGGTGAGTGCCGCAAAGTCGTTGAATTGTCGGGCCAGGGCCACGCTCTCGCTACGCTCGCCCTCGCGCTGGCCGTCACCGTCATAGGCCGTGGCGGCGTCGGCGAGGGCCTTGTCCGGGTCCTTGCCGGCGAGCCAGGCGAAGGCGGTCTTGATCGCCACCGGCAGCGGCGCGTTCATGCCGGCCTGACGCGAGACCAGCAAATGGCTGAGCAGCTCCGTGGCGTCATCCTGGTCGAGGGGAGCCAGCATCAAGGTGATGTCAGTGGCGACGACTGCGCTGTGCAAGCGGTGGCCGACCGCGCACGCCGCCAGGTGCATGACCCAGGTCGCGGTGAGGCGATGCCATTTCAGCGAACGCCCGCTGCTGATGCCATTGGGCAAGGTGGTGATGCTCAGCAACTCCTGGTCGGCGCGTTGCTGGACGCGACCGAGCCAGCCTTCGAGCCGGAGTTCGCCGGCTTCGAAACGAATGGGCAGGGCACTGTCGATACGGGTCGGCCACTGGCGCAGCAACTGGCGGTGACGCTGCAGCAGGTCCGGCAGCGGTTCGATCAGTTCGTCCCGCAGGCAATCACCGAAGCCGGCCAGCGGCAACAGACCGCTGCCTTGCAGGCGACGGGCCTGGTCGCGCAAGGCCGCATCACTTTGCTCCGGATCGACCAGGGCCGCGCCGAGCAGGCTTTCGCTCAGACCGTAGCGTTGCCGGGCATTGAGCACGAAGGGCTCGTCATCAGCCAGCGGAGCCTCCACCGACTCGAAGAACACTTTCAGACGTTGACTGAAAAAATGTCGGACCGGGTGCCGAAGAAAATCTTGAAGCAGCGGCAGGGTCAGCGGTTCATCGGCCTGATAGCGTTCCAGTTGGCCCTCCGTGTCGTCGCTGGCCTCGTCCAGCAGATGGAGGCTGCGCCATTCCCGGGCATAGCTGAAAAGATCGCTGCCGCGGTGGAAATAGCGGGCGCTGAAGGGTTGCAGCGGGTGTTCGGTGGTGAGTCTTTCCAGCAGTTGCTCGCCGGCGTCGTGCTTGCTGTCGGCGGCAGCGCCCTTGAGTCGCCAGCCGGCAGCGAGGTGGTCGCGCAACTGACCGATCAGCACTGAGGCCGGACGCTCGCTGTTGTCACGGATACTGCGGCCGACCCAGCTGACGTACAACTGGGCACGGGCGGACAACACGGCCTCCAGCAGCAGGTAACGGTCGTCTTCACGGCGCGAACGGTCGCCGGGGCGGTAATCGCTGCCCATCAGGTCGAAGTCCAGGGGCGGCTGTGCACGGGGGTAGTCACCATCGTTCATGCCCAGCAGGCAGACCACCTTGAACGGAATGGCGCGCATCGGCATCAGGGTGCAGAAATTCACAGAACCGGCGAGGAAACGCTGGGACAAACGGCCCTGGTCGAGCCCGGCCAGCCAGGCTTCGCGGACCACGGTCAGCGGCAAGAGGTCCTGCAGGCCGACCGACTCACAGGTCTTCAGCCAGTCGTCGCAGAGGGTCTGCAATTGCACCAGCAGATAGTCGTCGTGCTCGCTTTCGGCGAGGAAGAACACTTGCAGCAGTGCGTTCAGGCGTGCTCCCCAACGCGCTGCCGGTGCCGGTCGGGAAAGTTCGGCATGGGCCACTTCGAGGGCATCGAGCAAGGCCACCAGTGGCCCGATCAGGGCGGCATCCAGACCACCGATTTCGTCGTAGGGCACGATACCCTCGCAGCTGTCGCCGGCACCGACGGCATAGCCAAGGAGCATGCGCCGCAGGCCGAAACGCCAGCTGTTCTGCTCCAGGTCATCCGGCAAACCGAGGGTGGCGCGTTGCTCCGCATTCAGGCCCCAGCGCACCCCGGCGCCTTCGATCCAGCGGTGCAGGGTCGGCAGGTCACTTTCCTTGATGGCGAAGCGGGCACGCAGGGCCGGCACGTCGAGCAGGTCGAGAATCTCGCTGAACGGGAAACGGCTGTCGGGCAGCTTGAGCAGGTGCTCCAGCGCGATCAGCAACGGATCGCGACCACGCTGGCCCTGGTCGGTCAGGGTGAAAGGGATGAAGCGGCTGTCGCCACGGTCGAGCTGGCCGAACACCGCGCGGATATGCGGGGCATAGGCATTGATATCCGGCACCATGACGATCACGTCGCGGGGGCGTAGTGCGGGATCGGCGCTGAAACGGGCGAGCAGTTGGTCGTGCAGGATTTCGACTTCCCGTTGGGCGCTGTGGGCTACGTGGAAGCGTACGGAGGGATCTTTCTTCGGGTCGATTTCCGGCCACAATTCGCGGGTTTCGCCGAGGGGACGCAATTCGAGGATGTCGTCCTGCAACTGACCGAGCAGGTGCTGGGGCTGGTCCTCGCTGAACAGGTCGATACGGCCATCGCTGAATGCGGTACGGTAGCTGGCGGGATCGTCGTAGCTGTCGAGCAGGTTGATGTAGTCGCGCCCCTGCTTGCCCCAGGCCGCCAACAGCGGATGGGCATGCTGGTGCAGGCTTTCCGCATTGATCGGGGTAGTCATGCCGTTCTTGCGTTGCTGGCGCTTGTACTGGTGGCGCAGCAGGTCCTTGTCGGCAACGATATCGGCCCAGTGATGGCGGCAAGGGTTGTGCACGCAGAGCAGCACCTGGCTGAAGCGAGCCAGTCCGGCGAGGGCTTCCAGTGCTTGGGCCGGCAGCGAGGAAATACCAAAGACGATCACCCGCGGCGGCAGGCCGGGTGGTGCCTGCTCCAGGTTATTGATGCGCTCGATGAAACGCTGGTGAACACCAGCGCGGCTCTGGGCCATCCCGGCCTCGCCGACATCCAACAGCAACGCGCGCCATAGCTCCGCCTGCCAGCAATTCGCCGGCGAGAGCGGGCGGGATTCGTTACGGGCGTTGATCAGCACATGACGACCCGCAGCCCACTCTTTCAGCCAGTCGGCGCGGTAGACCTGGTATTGGTCGAACAGATCGGCGAGGCGCTCGGCCAGTTGGTAACGCTTGCGCAGGTCGCTGTCATCGAGGAGGAAGCGCTGCAGGGGCTCGAAGTGCGGCTGGTGGATCAGCTCGGGCAGCAGGCGCATCAGGCGCCAGGTCAGGGGGGCCTTGTCGAGCAGGGAAGTTTCCGGGATTTCCTCGCGCCCCAGTACCTTGCGATACAGCTGCCACATGAAACTGCCGGGCAGTTGCACCTCGATCGCCGCAGCGATGCCACTGCCGCCCATGTCGTCTTCTTCGGGGTCTTCGGCGAGGGCCAGCTTCAACCACTGGGCAATGCCGTTGCTCTGCACCAGGACGATTTCGTTTTCCAGCGGCGCCAAAGGATAACGCCGCATCCAGCTCACAACCAGGCTTCGTAGCTCGTCCAAACGATTGCCGTGAACGACCATGAATCCTGGGAGAAGGGGGCATGCGTACGACATTGGGCGTCCCTGAGCAGTCGTGAAAGAGAAGGGAACATAGCATGGAGGTCGTTCCCGGGGCATGAGCGCATTTATTTCGGCCCGTTAAAGACAAAACCCCTACCTGCTTACGCAGATAGGGGTTTCGGAATTTAATCTTGACGATGACCTACTCTCACATGGAGAAGCTCCACACTACCATCGGCGATGCGTCGTTTCACTGCTGAGTTCGGGATGGGATCAGGTGGTTCCAACGCTCTATGGTCGTCAAGAAATTCTGGCTGTCGTCTCGTCTTTCAACGCTACGACAAATCGGGTATGTGATGTGTGAGTCGCAAACTTTCGGTCATTTCGTCTTCACAACACCGCAATCTGGCGCGCCTTCCGGCCTCACTCAAATTGCTTGGGTGTTATATGGTCAAGCCTCACGGGCAATTAGTATTGGTTAGCTCAACGCCTCACAGCGCTTACACACCCAACCTATCAACGTCGTAGTCTTCGACGGCCCTTCAGGGAGCTCAAGGCTCCAGTGAGATCTCATCTTGAGGCAAGTTTCCCGCTTAGATGCTTTCAGCGGTTATCTCTTCCGAACATAGCTACCCGGCAATGCCACTGGCGTGACAACCGGAACACCAGAGGTTCGTCCACTCCGGTCCTCTCGTACTAGGAGCAGCCCCTCTCAAATCTCAAACGTCCACGGCAGATAGGGACCGAACTGTCTCACGACGTTCTAAACCCAGCTCGCGTACCACTTTAAATGGCGAACAGCCATACCCTTGGGACCGGCTTCAGCCCCAGGATGTGATGAGCCGACATCGAGGTGCCAAACACCGCCGTCGATATGAACTCTTGGGCGGTATCAGCCTGTTATCCCCGGAGTACCTTTTATCCGTTGAGCGATGGCCCTTCCATACAGAACCACCGGATCACT
>NZ_CM182011.1:6272500-7034194 GCF_059379395.1 Pseudomonas sp. Con_6
CTGCGAAGCCTCATGGCTCGCGCGTTGTGGCCAACGCTGGGTGATCGCCTTGCGGCGAGTATAGAAACGCACGCCATCCGGGCCGTAGGCATGCAGGTCACCGAACAGCGAGCGCTTCCAGCCACCGAAGCTGTGGTAAGCCACCGGTACTGGCAGCGGCACGTTGACGCCGACCATGCCCACTTCGATCTCGTCGCAGAACAGACGCGCCGCTTCACCATCGCGGGTGAAGATGCAGGTACCGTTGCCGTACTCATGCTCGTTGATCAGTTGCATCGCCTCTTCCAGGCTGTTCACGCGCACCACGCACAGCACCGGCCCGAAGATCTCTTCCTTATAGATGCGCATCTGGGTGGTGACGCGGTCGAACAGGGTGCCACCGACGAAGTAGCCATCTTCGTTGCCGGCCACGCGATAGCCACGACCGTCCACTACCAGCTCGGCACCGGCAGCGACGCCGTCGTCGATGTAACCCACAACCTTGTCACGGGCCGCCGCGGTAACCAGCGGGCCCATGTCCAAGCCGCAGGAAGTACCGGCACCGATCTTCAAACCCTTGATCTGCGGAACCAGCTTGGCCACCAGCGCATCGGCCACCTGGTCGCCGACGCACACGGCTACGGAGATCGCCATGCAGCGCTCGCCGCAGGAACCGTAGGCAGCGCCCATCAACGCGCTGACCGCGTTGTCCAGGTCGGCATCCGGCATCAGTACCGCGTGGTTCTTCGCACCGCCCAGAGCCTGGACGCGCTTGCCGCGCTTGGTGCCTTCGGCATAGATGTACTCGGCGATCGGGGTCGAGCCGACGAAGCTCAGGGCCTTGACTTCCGGCGCCTCGATCAGCGCATCCACCGCTTCTTTGTCACCGTGCACCACGTTCAGCACGCCCTTCGGCAGGCCGGCCTCGTGCAGCAGTTGGGCAATCAGCAGGGTGGAGCTAGGATCACGCTCGGACGGCTTGAGGATGAAGCAGTTGCCACAGGCGATGGCCAGTGGGTACATCCACAGCGGCACCATGGCCGGGAAATTGAACGGGGTGATACCGGCCACCACGCCCAGCGGCTGGAAGTCCGACCAGGCATCGATGTTCGGGCCGACGTTGCGGCTGTATTCGCCCTTCAGCACTTCCGGAGCCGCGCAGGCGAACTCGACGTTCTCGATGCCGCGCTTCAGTTCACCGGCAGCGTCTTCCAGGGTCTTGCCGTGCTCTTCGCTGATCAGTTGGGAAATACGCGCTTCGTTCTGCTCCAGCAGTTGCTTGAAGCGGAACATCACCTGGGCACGCTTGGCCGGCGGGGTGTTGCGCCAGGCCGGGAACGCCGCCTTGGCCGAGTCGATGGCCTGCTGCACGGTGGCACGGCTGGCCAGGGCGACCTTGTGGATCGCTTGCCCGGTGGATGGGTTGAAGACGTCGGCGCTGCGGTCGTTGCCGGTAACCAGCTCGCCATGGATCAGATGTGCAACGGTGCTCATGCAATAACTCCAGGAATTCAAGTGCGGGCAGGCGCACGGGCCTGCCCGGTGAAAAGGAATCGATCAGTCAGTGGCGTTCAGGGCTTCGCCGACCGCATCGAACAGGCGGTCCAGCTCCTGCGGCTTGGTATTGAAGGTGGGGCCGAACTGCAGGGTGTCGCCGCCGAAGCGTACGTAGAAGCCGGCTTGCCACAGCTTCATCGCGGCCTCGTATGGACGGACGATGGCATCACCATCGCGCGCGGCGATCTGGATGGCACCGGCCAAGCCGTAGTTACGGATGTCGATGACGTTCTTGGTGCCCTTGATGCCGTGCAGCACGTTCTCGAAGTGCGGCGCCAGTTCGGCGGCGGACTGCACCAGGTTTTCCTTCTGCAGCAGGTCGAGGGCGGCGATACCGGCCGCGCACGCCACCGGGTGCGCCGAGTAAGTGTAGCCGTGGGGGAATTCCACCGCGTACTCGGGAGTCGGCTGGTTCATGAAGGTCTGGTAGATCTCGGTGCTGGCGATCACCGCGCCCATCGGGATGGCGCCATTGGTGACCTGCTTGGCGATGCACATCAGGTCCGGGGTCACGCCGAAGGCGTCGGCACCGAACATCGCGCCCATGCGGCCGAAGCCGGTGATGACTTCGTCGAAGATCAGCAGGATGTTGTGCTGATCGCAGATTTCTCGCAGGCGTTTCAGATAACCCTTAGGCGGCGGCAGGACACCGGCGGAACCGGCTAGCGGCTCGACGATCAGCGCGGCGATGTTCGACGCGTCGTGCAGCTCGATCAGCTTGAGCATTTCATCGGCCAGGGCGATGCCGCCCTCTTCCGGCATGCCCTTGGTGAAAGCGTTGCCCGGCAGCACGGTGTGCGGAATGTGGTCCACGTCCATCAACTGGCCGAACAGCTTGCGGTTGCCATTGACGCCACCCAGGCTGGTACCGGCGACGTTAACGCCATGGTAGCCACGGGCACGACCGATCAGCTTGGTCTTGGTGGCCTGGCCCTTCAGGCGCCAGTAGGCACGCACCATCTTCACCGCGGTGTCGCAGCACTCGGAACCGGAGTTGGTATAGAAGACGTGGTTCAGGTTGCCCGGGGTCAGCTCGGTAATCTTTTCGGCCAGCTGGAACGACAGCGGGTGACCGAACTGGAACGCCGGCGAATAGTCCAGCACGCCCAGTTGGCGTGCCGCGGCTTCCTGGATTTCCTTGCGGGTGTGGCCGGCGCCGCAGGTCCACAGGCCGGACAGAGCGTCGAAGATCCTGCGACCCTTGTCGTCGACCAGGTAGTTGCCTTCTGCGGCAACGATCAGACGCGGATCACGCTGGAAATTGCGGTTGGCGGTGTAGGGCATCCAGTGAGCATCCAGCTTCAGCTGGCTGGCCAGACCGACAGGAGCGTTTTCAGGCAGGTTCATCGTCGCGACCTCGCAAGGCAGGTTGAACAGCATTCGGAAGAATGCGGTGTGTTGCCGATAACTTGTCACGGCTATAAAGTCTGGAAAACTCTACTTTTCTAATCCTCAGTTCACCGGACACTAAACTATGAGCCGCCGCCCCGAACCGCTTTCCCAGGTCAGCGATTTCGATATCCGCCTGCTGAAGATTTTCCGCAGCGTGGTCGAATGCGGTGGCTTCTCGGCGGCGGAAAACGTACTGGGCATCGGCCGTTCGGCGATCAGCCAGCAAATGGGCGACCTGGAGCAGCGCCTCGGCCTGCGCCTGTGTCAACGCGGGCGCGCCGGCTTCTCGCTGACCGAGGAAGGTCGCGAGGTCTATCAATCAGCACTGCAACTGCTCAGCGCCCTGGAAAGTTTCCGCACCGAGGTCAACGGCTTGCACCAGCATCTGCGCGGCGAACTGAACATCGGCCTGACCGACAACCTGGTGACCATGCCGCACATGCGCATCACCCATGCGCTGGCGCAGCTCAAGGACCGAGGCCCGGACGTACGCATTCGTATCCGCATGATTCCTCCTAGTCAGGTGGAACAGGGTGTACTCGATGGCAGTCTGCACGTTGGCGTGGTGCCCCAGGCCAGCCCGCTGTCCGGCCTCGAATACCAACCGCTGTACAGCGAGCGCTCGCTGCTCTATTGCGCGGTCGGCCACCCGCTGTTCTACGTCGATGACCGGCAACTGGACGACGACCGCCTCAACGCCCAGGACGCCATCGCCCCAACCTTCCGCCTTCCCGCGGAGATCCAGGCGGCCTACCAGGCACTGAACTGCACCGCCAGCGCCTCCGACCGCGAAGGCATGGCCTTCCTGATCCTCACCGGCCGCTACATCGGCTATCTACCGGATCACTACGCGACCTTCTGGGTCCAGCAGGGCCGACTGCGCGCGCTCAAGCCCGGCGAGCGGTTCTATGACCTGAGCCTGGCCTGGGTCACGCGCAAGGGTCGCCGTCCGCATCTGGTCCTGGAAAGCTTCCTGGAAAGCCTGGCTGCGACACGTTAGGACGCAATTGCGATATTCTCGCGTATCACGCTTGTGTGCCCGCCTTGCCTGGGGTATCAGTGCATGTGCCTCTATTTCCCTGCTCTTGCCGGAATCGCCCATGACCCTCGAAGTGCCCGCCCATCGTACCCTCGCCGCCAAGCCCGCCGGGCGCATCCGCCAGAAGAACGAGCAGGCCATCATCCAGGCCGCCGAGGACGAGTTCGCCCGCCACGGGTTCAAGGGCACCAGCATGAACACCATCGCCCAGAACGCGGGGCTGCCCAAGGCCAACCTGCATTACTACTTCACCAACAAGCTGGGCCTGTACATCGCGGTACTGAGCAACATCATCGAGCTGTGGGACAGCACCTTCAACGCCCTCGATGTCGACGACGACCCGGCCCTGGCCCTGGCCCAGTACATCCGCGCAAAAATGGAATTCTCCCGGCGCAATCCGCAGGCCTCGCGGATCTTCGCCATGGAAATCATCAGCGGCGGCAACTGCCTGACCGATTACTTCAGCCAGGACTACCGCGAGTGGTTCAAGGGCCGTGCCGCGGTATTCCAGAGCTGGATCGACGCCGGCAAAATGGACCCCGTGGAGCCTGTGCACCTGATCTTCCTGCTGTGGAGCAGCACCCAGCACTACGCTGACTTCGCCACGCAGATCTGCCAGGTCACCGGCCGCAGCCGCCTGACCAAGCAGGACATGGAAGAGGCCGGCAACAACCTTATCCACATCATTCTCAAAGGCTGTGGTCTGACCCCGCCGAACTGAACACCCGCTTATGCCTTCTACCCTGCTGGACACCTGCGAATACCGCGAAGAGATTCGTAAAAGCCGTTTCATCACCCTCGCCGCGCCAATCAGCACACCCGCCGACGCCCAGGCATTCCTCGAACGCCATAGCGACCTGACCGCCACCCACAACTGCTGGGCCTGGAAACTCGGCGACCAGTACCGCAGCAGCGACGACGGTGAACCCGGCGGCACGGCTGGACGACCGATCCTAGCGGCCATCGAGGCGCAGGACTGCGACCAGGTCGTGGTGCTGGTGATCCGCTGGTACGGCGGCATTCAACTGGGCACCGGTGGCCTGGCCCGGGCCTATGGCGGCGGTGCCAACAAATGCCTGCAGCAGGCACCGAAACGCCTGCTGGTCAGCCGTATCGAACTGAAATGCAGTTGCTCGTTCAGCGAACTGGCCCTGCTCAAGCTGCGTGTGGCCGAGGCCGACGGGATCATCCTCGATGAGGCCTTCACCGCCAACGGCGTCGATGTACGCCTGGCACTGGGCGACGCACAGATCGACACCGTGCAACGGCAACTGGCCGACCTCAGCCGCGGCCGCATCCTTCTGGAAAAAGACTGAACAGTTGCCCACATCCACTGTGGGCCCGATTGTGGATAACCTCTGGGCAGCCGCCTGGAGGCCTTTGCCAGCAAGGCTTTCAGGCGAAAGATCATATTTTGATCAAAATATGATGACAGCCTTCGTTCCGTCGAAAAATCAGCCGCTTAACCTTGATTATTGCCTTTCGAAGGCTGGCGGGTGGGGCTTATGCCCAGCTCAACGCCTTGCTCACAGATACTGTGGAGCAAGCTGTGGATAAACCGTGCACGCCTGCGCCAATCGCCTGTCTGGCCGTCACGCCAGCGAGCTGATCGTTTTTTGATCAAGTTCACGTACCGGCCATAATTGCAGTACTGCCCAGACCAGCTCCAGCACTAGAGTGCCCCAAAGCAACTGGCTCGCACCGTGCGCCAGCGCATAACCATGCCACGTAGCGAACAGCAAGCGCCCCACTGCGTCATAGCGTCCGAACTGCGCTTGCGGATCACGGATCCGCAACACCGACCAGACACACACGATCGACCCCATGAGATTGGCCATAAAAACATGCAGCGGGGCAAACTCTGGCAGGTCACCCGCCAGCCCCCAGTAAGTGCTCAATTGCCGCAACAGCCCGTGCAACGCCATCAGGCTCCACGGCGTGACGAATACCGCCGAGACCAGCAGATCGTACCAACCGCTGGCCCGCACCAGACTCCGATAACCGCTCTGACTCCACATGTTCCGCTCCTTGTTGGAAAGTGAGAGCGGCAGGCTAAAGCCTGGAGTATGCTCCAAGGTCAACCCCTTCCCCAGGAATTGCCCGTGCGTATCGGCGAACTGGCGCAGACCTGTGGCGTCAGCCGCGACACCCTGCGTTTCTACGAAGAACGTGGCCTGATTCGCGCCCAGCGCAGCGCCAACGGCTATCGTGATTATCCGGCAGAAACTGTGCAGTTGGTCCTGCTGATCAAGACGGCACAGAAGCTCGGTTTCAGCCTCGGCGAAATCAGCCAGAGCGTAGCCGAGCTGTGGCAGGCGCAAGATCCCGAAGCGCTGGTGACGCGCTTCATCGAAGACAAGCTGGCACTGGTCGAGTCGCGCATCGATGCACTCGTCGAGTTGCGCCAGGCGTTGCGTCAGCGCCTGGCCGATCGCTGTCCCCTTACATTGAAAGGAGCTCCCGCATGACTACGAAAACCGCCCTGATCATCGGCGCCTCCCGCGGCTTGGGCCTAGGCCTCGTCGAACGGCTGAGCGAAGACGGCTGGAAGGTCGTCGCCACCGTGCGCGATACCGCCAAGGCTGGCGCCCTCGAGGCCCTGCCGGGCGTTCAGGTGCAATCCCTGGAAATGAACAGCGCCAGCCAGCTCGATGCCCTGCAGACGCAGCTCGAAGGCCAGGTCTTCGACCTGCTGTTCGTCAACGCCGGGGTCAAGGGCCCGGACAACCAGGACGCCGAGGTGGCGCAACTGGCCGATATCGGCGACCTGTTCATGACCAACAGTGTGGCACCGATCCGCGTGGCCCAGCGCTTCGCCGGGCAGTTGCGCGAAGGTAGCGGAGTGATCGCCTTCATGAGTTCGGTACTTGGCAGCGTGGGCATTCCCGATGCGCCGGACCTGGCGCTGTACAAGGCGAGCAAGGCGGCCCTGAACTCGATGATCAACAGCTTCGTGGTGCGCCTGGGCGAGACCCGCCTGAGCGTGCTGGCCATGCACCCGGGCTGGGTCAAGACCGACATGGGCGGCGAAGGTGCCGACATCGACGTGGCCACCAGCACACGCGGCATGGTCGAGCAGGTCAAGGCCCACAGCGGCAAGCCGGGGCTGCACTACATCAACTACAAAGGCGAAAGCCTGATCTGGTGATTTCCCGCGCGGTGGGTGTAGACTCGACGCCTCGCCCACCGCGGCGGACCTGGATCAGCAGACAGGGCAACACTGAGCTGGCTAACCCTGAACCCACTTTCAGAGGAGCCGGCGCCCATGCCAGCGACCCGCATCTGGTTGAAAAACCCACTCGCCATCTTCACCGCCAACGACCTCGACGCCCGTGGTGGCCTGGTCATCGAAGGCGGCGTCATCCGTGAAGTCCTCGGCCTCGGCCAATCCCCTTCCAGCCCCTGCGCGCAGACCTTCGACGCCCGCGAGCACGTGGTCCTGCCGGGCCTGATCAACACCCACCATCACTTCTACCAGACCCTCACCCGCGCCTGGGCGCCGGTGGTCAACCAGCCGCTGTTCCCCTGGCTGAAGACCCTGTATCCGGTGTGGGCGCGTCTGACCCCGGCCAAGCTGGAACTGGCAACCCAGGTGGCCCTGGCCGAGCTGTTGCTGTCCGGTTGCACCACTGCCGCCGACCATCACTATCTGTTCCCCGACGGTCTGGAAAACGCCATCGACGTGCAAGTGGAGACGGTACGCAAGCTGGGCATGCGGGCCATGCTGACCCGTGGCTCGATGAGCCTGGGTGAAGCCGACGGCGGCCTGCCACCGCAGCAGACGGTGCAGCAGGGTGAAGTGATCCTGGCCGACAGCCAGCGACTTATCCACAGCTACCACGAGCGCGATGCCGGCGCCCGCATCCAGATCGCCCTGGCGCCCTGCTCGCCGTTCTCGGTCACCCCGGAAATCATGCGCGCCAGTGCCGAGCTGGCCGAAGAACTGGATGTGCGCCTGCATACCCACCTGGCGGAAACCCTGGATGAAGAGGACTTCTGCCTGCAACGCTTCGGCCTGCGCACCGTCGACTACCTGGACAGCGTCGGCTGGCTCGGCCCGCGCACCTGGCTGGCCCACGGTATTCACTTCAATGCCGATGAAATCGCCCGCCTGGGCGCCGCCGGCACCGGCATCTGCCATTGCCCGAGCTCGAACATGCGCCTGGCCTCGGGTATCTGCCCGACCATCGAACTGACCGACGCCGGCGCCCCGGTCGGCCTCGGCGTGGACGGCTCGGCCTCCAACGACGCCTCCAACATGATCCTCGAAGCGCGCCAGGCCTTGTACCTGCAGCGCCTGCGCTACGGCGCCGAGCTGATCACTCCGGAACGCGCGCTAGGCTGGGCCACCCGTGGTTCGGCACGACTACTGGGCCGCGACGATATTGGCGAACTGGCTGTAGGCAAACAGGCCGACCTGGCGCTGTTCAAACTCGACGAGCTGCGATTCTCCGGCAGCCACGACCCGCTTTCCGCCCTTTTGCTGTGCGGCGCCGATCGCGCCGACCGGGTCATGGTCGGTGGTGAGTGGCGGGTAATCGACGGCCAGGTCGAGGGACTGGATATCCAGGCGCTGATCGCCAACCACCGCCAGGCCGCCGCGCAACTGATCGCCGGCTGACGAGCAACACCGGCCAGATCACCAGCTCCCCCTGACACCTGGCCACCTCGCCGGTCCGGCGCTGCTATCGTTGAACCTGCCGGTCAGGTTTAACCGCGTCGGACCGGCAACCTCTGTAGAATATGCCGATTGCACCTGATGAGAACCCACCATGTACGACTGGCTTAACGCGCTGCCCAAGGCGGAACTGCACCTTCACCTGGAAGGATCGCTGGAGCCCGAATTGCTGTTCGCCCTCGCCGAACGCAACAAGATCGCCCTGCCCTGGAATGATGTCGAAACCCTGCGCGCGGCATATGCCTTCAACAACCTGCAGGAGTTCCTCGACCTGTATTACCAGGGCGCCGATGTCCTGCGCACCGAGCAGGACTTCTACGACCTGACCTGGGCCTACCTGCAACGCTGCAAGGCGCAGAACGTCATCCACACCGAGCCGTTCTTCGACCCACAGACCCACACCGACCGCGGCATCCCCTTCGAGGTGGTGCTGGACGGCATCACCCGTGCGCTCAAGGACGGCCGCGAACAACTGGGCATCGGCAGTGGCCTGATCCTCAGCTTCCTGCGTCACCTCAGCGAGGAAGAAGCGCACAAGACCCTCGACCAGGCCCTGCCCTTCCGTGAGGCGTTCGTCGCCGTCGGCCTCGACAGTTCGGAAATGGGCCACCCGCCGAGCAAGTTCCAGCGCGTCTTCGACCGAGCCCGCAGCGAAGGCTTCCTCACCGTCGCCCATGCTGGCGAGGAAGGCCCGCCCGAGTACATCTGGGAAGCCCTCGACTTGCTGAAGATCCAGCGCATCGACCACGGCGTGCGTGCCATCGAGGATGAACGCCTGATGCAGCGCATCATCGACGAGCAGATCCCGCTGACCGTCTGCCCGCTGTCCAACACCAAGCTGTGCGTGTTCGACCACATGAGTCAGCACAACATCCTCGACATGCTCGAACGTGGCGTGAAGGTCACGGTGAACTCGGATGACCCGGCCTACTTCGGCGGCTATGTCACCGAGAACTTCCATGCCCTGCACACTCACCTGGGCATGACCGAGGACCAGGCCCGCCGTCTGGCCCAGAACAGCCTCGACGCGCGTCTGATCAAGGCCTGATAGCACTTTTGCGCGGTGATCGGCTCACCGCGCAACGCCCCTCATCCAAACGACAGCGGCGCCGGCAACCGCGCAATCTGCTCGATTCCACGCAATCCCGCCGCCGTCACCTGTACCGCCCGCGAATCATCGCTGACCCGGACCCAACCGGACTGCACGAACAACTTGAGCAGGCTGCAGCCGAGCGCGCCGCCCAGGTGCGCGCGACGATCGTGCATTTCACTGCAGCAGTTGCACGGACTGCACAAGCGCCCCTCCCGGGGTGCCAGTGCATCAATGAAGATGCCCTGCTCGGCAAAATGCGTGCGCCCGACCAGTGTGATCTCCAGTTGTTGCTCGCTCTGTTGCAGCCATTGCGCGTCAAGCAGCCGTTGCAGCAGCTCCGCCGCCACTTCCCCGCCAAGATGGTCCCGGCAGAGTCGTGCCTTGCGCATGGCCAGGGACACCGCCATTACCGGTTCCTCGGTACGTGGCTGGCGCTTGGTTTCCCGGATGCCGACACTGGCCAGGGCCTCCACCGCCGTACCGATCTCCGGCGCGGCCAAGCGAAAGTAACGCTTGCGTCCGCGTGCCTCGCGCTTGAGCAGCCCGCCGGCCGACAGCCGGGCCAGATGCGCGCAGGCCGACGAAGGGGTCAGGCCGGCCATCATGGCCAGCTCCTCCGAAGGACGCGCCATTCCATCGATCAGTGCCCAAAGCATGGCACTGCGTTTCGGGTCGGCCATCAAACTGGCGATCTGGCTGATACTGGCTATCGGTTGCATCTGTCCACTCCCTGCGTGATTGTCATTGGCGAGTAAAGTTCCCCATATATCCAGGGCAGGCCCAAGTTGGCCAGTTGCCAAGATGGGGAAGTTTCTCCCCCTGTCATTCATGATGAGTTGATGAGCGAGCAGGGCATCCGGCCCGGCTTCAACCCAGGAAACATTATCCTGATGGCGGCAATTGCCCGGTCCAGTATAAGCCTGCTTACCCCGGCAATCGCGACTGTTTTGCGACAGATCGGCGTAGCTTTGCCAACCCTCGAACGCTTGGCACCTCATCACTCGCGGCGCCTGGCGGCCCCAAACTCCGGCAAATGCCGCTGATTCAACTATCGACCAGCAATGGGAAATATACGCAGTCAACCTATATCCAGTAATACGCCTACATTGAAAGTAATCATGCCTTTCAAGCAAATGCGCCGAGGATGTAAGACCGTACTAACAATCAAACACCTCGCGTTTAAAGTTCATCGAGCAATGTAAGACAACGCGACTTGAGTAATGCACTCAACAGCTGTACCGGTTTGCTCAATTGCGCGCGATGAGTGCACAGCAAGTTGAGCGGAGCCGGCTCGCCGCGATACTGCCCGAGCAGCACCCGCAGGCGTCCGGCGCGTACGTCGGCGGCCACATCCAGCCAGGACTTGTAGGCGACTCCCGTCCCAGCCAGGGCCCAGCGCCGCACCACATCGGCGTCGTCGCAGAAACGGTCGCCACCGACCAGTACGCCTTCTTCCTGCCCGTCCAACTGAAAACGCCAGTGGTCATGCACGCCGCTGCCCAGTTGATACAGCAGGCAATTGTGCTCGCTCAGTTGCGCGACCGTACGCGGCTCGCCATGTCGTGCCAGGTACTCCGGCGCGGCACATAGCACGCGGCGGTTATCCACACACAGCGGCACCGCCACCAGGCTGGAGTCCTCCGGCTTGCCATAGCGCAGGGCGATATCCACAGGCTGGCGGAACAGATCGGCGTTACGGTCGCCCAGCAGCAGGCGCACGTTGAGCAGCGGATGTTCCCGTTGCAGTTCATCCAACCAGGGCAACAGGACGTTACGCCCAAAGTCCGAGGGCGCCGAGAGCTGCAAGACCCCACTGACTTCATCCTGCTCGCGCGCCAGCAAGCGCCGCCCCTCATCAAGGCTGGCCAACGCCGCCCGCGCGTGGGCGAGAAAGCCCTCACCCTCGGCCGTCAGACGCAGACTGCGGGTAGAGCGTGCCAACAGACGCGCGCCGAGTTGCGCTTCCAGGCGCTTCAGAGCGGCACTTGCCACTGCCGGCGACAAATCCAGTAACCGCGCCGCCGCCGACAGACTGCCGTGCTCGGCGGCACGCACGAAGAGTTGCAGGTCATCGAAACGCAGCACGACGGCGCTCTCCATCTTCAATATTTTTTTGAAAGTTTCTGCGGTTTTAGCGGCTTTTAACCAGAAACGAAAGGATCAATCATGGGCACCATCACTTATCTACACGGAATCGCGCCCATGAAAGCCATCGCCTACTACCAGTCGCTGCCGATCGACGATGTCGCCGCCCTGCAGGACATCGAACTGCCCGCCCCAACCCCCGGTCCGCGCGACCTGCTGGTGGAAGTCCGGGCCATCTCGGTCAACCCGGTGGACACCAAAGTGCGGCGCAACGTCCAGCCCGAGAACGGCGCCGCCAAGGTGCTGGGCTGGGACGTGGCCGGGGTAGTCAAGACGGTGGGTAGCGAGGTCAGCCTGTTCCAGCCCGGCGACAAGGTCTGGTACGCCGGCTCCATCGCCCGCGCCGGCGGCAACAGCGAGTTGCATGTGGTCGATGAGCGTATCGTCGGGCGCATGCCCACGTCGCTGGGCTTCGCCGAGGCCGCCGCGCTGCCACTGACCGCCATCACCGCCTGGGAACTGCTGTTCGACCGCCTGCAGATTGCCGAGGGCAAGGAAGACCAGGGCCAGAGCCTGCTGATCGTCGGTGCCGCTGGCGGGGTCGGCTCGATCCTTACCCAACTGGCCAGCCAGCTCACCGGCCTCACGGTCATCGGCACCGCGTCACGCCCCGAGACCCAGCAATGGGTGCGCGAACTGGGCGCCGATCATGTCATCGACCATAGCCAGCCGCTGGCCGAGGCCCTTCGCGCCGCCGGCATCGAGCAGGTGACCCATGTCGCCAGCCTGACCCAGACCGACCAGCACCTTGATCAACTGGTGGAAGCTCTGGCCCCGCAGGGAAAGCTGGCGCTGATCGACGATCCGAAGCAACTCGACGTGACCAAGCTCAAGCGCAAGAGCCTGTCGCTGCATTGGGAGTTCATGTACACCCGCTCGCTGTTCGAGACCCCGGATATGCTCGAACAGCACAAGTTGCTCAACCGCGTCGCCGAACTGATCGACGCCGGTACCCTGAAGACCACCCTTGGCGAGCATTTCGGCACCATCAACGCAGAAAACCTGCGGCGTGCCCACCAGTTGCTGGAGAGCGGCGCGGCGAAGGGGAAAATTGTCTTGGAAGGTTTCTGAAGATCCGACGCATGGCATGACCGCCAGTCCGTCCCTTGCTCCAGGTCATGCCTTGTTGTCGAAAGAGGCGCCTACAATCCAGCGACCTTTGCCAACCGGAGGTAGCCGCGATGAAAGTTGTACTCGATGCGACAGGCAAGAAACCGGACCGCCCTTGGGAAGTCCGGCTTGATCAGCATGTGGTGAGTTTTCGTAGCGAGGCCGAGGCCCGGGCCTTCATGAACACCTTGCAGGCCCGCATCCAGGCGCCCCACTCCTTGCTCAGGCAGGCCGGCTGAGCCGCAGGCGACGGGTCAGCAGCGATGTGCTCACCGCCGCCGCTCCGCACAGCGTGATGACCGTGGCCATGGGCATCGCGCTGCCATCATGCAGTACCCCCACCAGTGCCGCCGCACCCGCGGCGACACTGAATTGCAGGCATCCCAGCAACGCAGAGGCACTGCCCGCCCGCGCGCCCTGACCGTTCATGGCGCAGGCCGAAGCGTTGGGAATGATGCAGCCGAGGCTGGCGATGCAGACAAACAGTGGAATCAGCAGCGGCCATAGCGCTTGGGTGTGCAGCGCGCTGACGCCGAGCAACACCGCTCCCGCCGCCAGATACAGCCAGACCATCCGTGCCAGCAGGAACGCCGGACCACGCTTGGCCAGCAGGCGCGCGTTGACCTGCGCCACCAGGATGAACCCCGCCGCATTGGCGCCGAACAACCAGCCATAGTGCTCGGCCGGCACGCCATAGAGCTTGATGAAAACGAAGGGCGAACCGGCGATGTAGGCGAACATCCCGGCCATCGAGATACCGCCGGTCAAGGCATAGCCGAGGAACAGCGGATCCTTGAGCAGGCGCCAGTACTGGCCCAGTGCACCGGATAGCGGTGGCCGCGGGCGATCGGCGGGCAGGCTTTCCGGCAGACCACGGTAGACGGCCAGGGCACACAGGGCGCTGAACAGCGTCAGGGCGAGGAAGATCGACTGCCAGCCATACAGGTTGACCATCAGGCCGCCCAGCATCGGCGCGAGGATCGGCGCCAGGCCCATCACAAGCATCAGTTGCGAGAACACCTTGGCCGAGCCGACGGCGTCGCACTTGTCGCTGACGATGGCACGGGACAGGACCATGCCCGCGCAGCCGCCGAGGGCCTGGACGAAACGCGCCACGACCAGCGTGTCAAGGGTCGGCGCGTAGGCGCAAGCCAGCGAAGCGAAGGTGAACAGAATGACCCCACCCAGCAGCGGGATACGCCGGCCGAAGCGGTCGGCGATCGGCCCGTAGGCCAGCTGGCCGATGGACAGACCAAGGAAATAGGCGGCCAGGGTGGCCTGGACATGTTTCTCGTCGGTGCCGAAGGCCTGTGCCATGGCGGGGAAGCCAGGCAGATAGAAGTCGATCGCCAACGGCCCGAACGCACTGAGGGCGCCGAGGATCAGGATGGTTCGCAGGTTCATGGGAATCCGTAGCTAGCTAAGCAAGTTGCCTAGTCTACCGGGGCCCTGCCTGGAAGATGTGAAAATTCGAGAGACTATACACAGACCCTGTGGGAGCGGGTTTACCCGCGATTACGGTAGTGGATTCACCGACGCAATCGCGGGTGACCCCGCTCCCACAGGGTCCGCGATCGACTCAGACTCAGATCGCCCGCGCCTCGTAACCCTCGTCACGAATCAGTTGCAGGATCTGCTCCGACCCCAGCTCACTCTTCACCGACACCTGCTTCTGCGCCAGATCCACCTTCACCTCCGCTGCCGCGTCCTGACTCTGCACCGCACTGGTCACAGCCTTGACGCAGTGGCCGCAGGTCATCCCTTCAACGTTGAATACTTGCATCGTCACTGACTCCTGGTTGGATTTGGCCACAGTCTCAAGCTTGCCACCGGGGCAAGGTCAAGTTTGCCGTGACGCTGCCGGGCTGGAAATCCTTGCCCGGGTCGGCCAAGCTGCGTGCTTGTCGATTTATCAGCAGGAGTATTCATCCATGGGCAAGGTAGCAATCGGCCTCTTCGGTCTGCTGGGGCTGTTCAGCAACGTCCCCCTGGCCAGCGCCGAAGGGCAGTCGACGGATGCCGTGCTGATCGTTTCCCGTGAGCGTCTGGAAGTCTCCACCTCCTGCGAAATCGGGATCTACCTCAACGATCAGTTGGCCAACCGGCTGTTCCAGGAACAATCCACGTCCTTCAATCTCCCGGCAGGCAGCGTCGACGTTCGCCTGCGCCTGTTGCCCGGCCAGGCGCCTGGCTGCGAGGATGGCATCCGCGACCAGAGGTCCCAACGCATTTCACTCAGGGCAGGTGAAATCGCCAAATACCGCATTGCCCGGAGCGCTGAAGGTCTCTACCTGAGGAAAGCCGACCTCAACTATTGACCTTGCCCGCATGTCAAGGTTGATGCTGGTGGCCAGTCCACGGAGGAGAGCCCCATGCCCGAGTCAATCACCTTCGACCTGCCGATCGCCGGCATGACCTGCGCCAGTTGCGCGGGTCGGGTGGAACGGGCGCTGCGAAAAGTCGCCGGCGCCGAGCAGGTCAACGTCAACCTCGCCACTGAACAGGCCCGCGTCCAGGCGCCGGCCGATCGCCTGCCAGCCTTGGTCGAGGCGGTCAGCCAGGCCGGCTACAGCGTCCCCAGCCACAGCATCGAACTGAATATCGGTGGCATGACCTGCGCGTCCTGCGCCGGTCGCGTCGAGCGAGCGCTGAGCAAGCTGCCCGGTGTGCAGTCGGTCAGCGTCAACCTCGCCAGCGAACGCGCCCATGTCGAACTGCTCGGCCAGGTCGACAGCGCTACCCTGATCGAGGCGGTCGAACGCGCCGGCTACAACGCCAGCCTGCCGCAAGCCGAGCAGGCCACCGGCGACGACGGCGAACGCCGCCTGCGCCAGGAGCGGTGGGCCGTGGCCCTGGCGGTGCTGCTGGCCTTGCCGCTGGTTCTGCCGATGCTCCTGCAGCCGTTCGGCATTTCCTGGATGCTGCCTGCCTGGGCCCAGTTCGCCTTGGCCACCCCGGTTCAATTCATCCTGGGCGCGCGCTTCTATGTCGCCGCCTGGAAAGCCGTGCGCGCGGGTGCCGGCAACATGGATCTGCTGGTCGCCCTCGGCACCAGCGCCGGCTATGGCCTGAGCCTCTACGAGTGGTCGCAGGCCATGTCGGGCATGATGCCGCACCTGTACTTCGAAGCCTCGGCGGTGGTGATCGCGCTGGTACTGCTGGGCAAGTACCTGGAAAGTCGTGCCAAGCGCCAGACCGCCAGCGCCATCCGTGCCCTCGAAGCGCTGCGCCCGGAGCGGGCCTTGCAGGTGGTGGACGGAGTCGAGCGCGACGTGCCGATCAGCGCCCTGCGCCTCGATGACCTGGTCCTGGTCAAGCCAGGCGAGCGCTTCCCGGTGGATGGCGAGGTGGTCGAAGGCCAGAGCCATGCCGACGAAGCGCTGATCAGCGGTGAAAGCCTGCCCGTGCCGAAACAGCCTGGCGACCGCGTCACCGGCGGTGCCATCAACGGCGAAGGCCGCCTGCTGGTACGCACCCTGGCGCTGGGCACGGAAACCGTGCTGGCGCGCATCATCCGCCTGGTGGAAGACGCCCAGGCGGCCAAGGCGCCGATCCAGAAGCTGGTGGACCGGGTCAGTCAGGTGTTCGTCCCCGCCGTGCTAGTGCTCGCCCTGCTGACCCTGGTCGGCTGGTGGCTGGCCGGTGCCGCGCTGGAAGTGGCGCTGATCAATGCCGTCGCCGTGCTGGTGATCGCCTGTCCCTGCGCCCTCGGCCTGGCCACTCCCACCGCGATCATGGCCGGCACCGGCGTAGCCGCACGCCACGGCATCCTGATCAAGGACGCCGAAGCCCTGGAACGCGCCCATGCGGTGAACCGCGTGGTCTTCGACAAGACCGGCACCCTCACCTCCGGCAGCCCGCGCATTGTCCACCAGCACGCGCTGGACGGGGATGACGCGCAACTCCTGCAACAGGCCGGGGCCCTGCAGCGCGGCAGCGAGCACCCGCTGGCCAAGGCCGTGCTCGATGCCTGCGCGGAGCAAAGCCTGACGGTACCCGATATCCGCGATAGCCAGTCGCTGACCGGACGCGGCATCGCCGGAAGCCTCGACGGCCGCGACCTGGCCCTGGGCAACCGGCGTCTGCTCGATGAAAGCGGCCTGCAACCCGGCGAACTGGCCGACAGCGCCAAGGCCTGGGAGGCCGAAGGCCGCACCCTGTCCTGGCTCATCGAACGCAGCCCGCAGCCCCGTGTGCTGGGCCTGTTCGCCTTCGGCGACAGCCTCAAGCCCGGTGCCGAGCAAGCAGTACGCCAACTGGCCGAACGCAATATCAGCAGCCATCTGCTGACCGGCGACAACCGCGGCAGCGCCACGGTGGTGGCCCAGGCCCTGGGCATCAACGACGTGCATGCCGAAGTGCTGCCAGCGGACAAGGCCGCCGAAGTCGCCTCACTGAAGAAATCCGGCGTGGTGGCGATGGTCGGCGACGGTATCAACGACGCCCCGGCCCTGGCCGCCGCGGATATCGGCATCGCTATGGGCGGCGGCACCGACGTGGCCATGCAGGCCGCCGGCATCACCCTGATGCGCGGCGATCCGCGCCTGGTCCCGGCAGCGCTGGAGATCAGCCGCAAGACCTACGCGAAGATCCGCCAGAACCTGTTCTGGGCTTTCATCTACAACCTGATCGGTATTCCACTGGCAGCCTTCGGCCTGCTCAATCCGGTGCTGGCGGGCGCGGCCATGGCCCTGTCCAGCGTCAGTGTGGTGAGCAACGCCCTGCTGCTGAAGACCTGGAAACCCGAGACGTCCACGGAGGAACACAAGGTATGAACATCGGTCAGGCAGCCCGGCGCACAGGCCTGAGCGCGAAGATGATCCGTTACTACGAGTCTATCGGCCTGCTCAAGCCGGCAACCCGCAGCGAAAGCGGCTACCGACTCTACGGTCAGGACGACCTGCATAGCCTGACCTTCATCAAGCGCTCGCGGGACCTGGGCTTTTCGCTGGAAGAAGTGGCGAAGCTGCTGACCCTGTGGCAGGACCGCCAGCGTGCCAGCGCCGACGTAAAGGCGCTGGCCAGCGAGCATATCGCCGACCTGAACCGGCGTATCGAGGAACTGGTGAGCCTGCGCGACACCCTCAGCGAGCTGGTCGCCCACTGCCACGGCGACGACCGCCCCGACTGCCCGATCCTCAAGGACCTGGCCGCCGGCTGCTGTCACTGAGCGCTTACTGCGCCCACGGCGGCGGCGGCTCCTCGCCCTTCACCGGACCGCGTTCGGCTTCCTCTCGGCCAGCGCGGCGCCGGGCATCTTCGAACTTGGCCGCCTCGATCTCGCGCATCACGCCACCCACGTCGGCGATGTGCTCGTCGTCTTTCCAGGCCCCGCTCAGGACGCTTTCCGGCAGCAACTTGCCCTCCTGGTACAACGCCCACATTTCCTTCGCATAACGGGTCTGCTTCAACTCCGGGGCGAAACGCCCGAAATAGTGGGCCATGTTCGCCACGTCCCGTTCGAGCATGCTGAAGGCGTGGTTGTTGGCCGCCGCGTCCACCGCCTGCGGCAGGTCGATGATCACCGGGCCCTCCGGACCGAGCAGCACGTTGAACTCGGAAAGGTCGCCGTGCACCAGACCGGCGCAGAGCATCAGCACGATCTGGCGAATGATGAACGCGTGATATTCACGGGCCTGATCGGCTTCCAGGTGCACATCGTTGAGGCGCGGCGCGGCCTGGCCGTCTTCATCGGTGACCAGTTCCATCAGCAGCACGCCGTCGAGGAAATCGTAGGGCTTGGGCACCCGTACCCCGGCACCGGCGAGGCGGAACAGCGCCGCCACTTCGGCGTTCTGCCAGGCGTCCTCGGCTTCCTTGCGGCCATACTTCGAGCCCTTGGCCATGGCCCTGGCCTGACGGCTGTTACGGACCTTGCGGCCTTCCTGGTACTCGGCGGCCTGGCGGAAGCTGCGCTTGTCGGCTTCCTTGTAGACCTTGGCACAGCGCAGCTGGCGGCCGCAGCGCACCACGTACACCGCCGCTTCCTTGCCACTCATGAGGGGACGCAGCACTTCGTCGACCAATCCGTCTTCGATCAGCGGTTCAATCCGTTTGGGAGTCTTCATCGGCTTTTGTTCTGGCTCCTGTCTGCCACTGCTGGAAGTGCCTCTTCGGCGAGGCGCACACGATAGCTCAAGCGCCCTGTCCATATCGGACCCGAATCAAAGGCGACTTGGTTTCAATTTACGTCAGTTCAGTCACGGAACAGTTCCCCGGGGGTGGCACCAAACAATCCCTTGAACGCAGCAATGTACGCCGAAGTGGAATCGTAACCGCACCCCAATGCCGCCTGCGTGACACTCTGGCCCTGCTCCAGGGCATCGAGGGACGACAGCAGGCGCATGCGCTGGCGCCAGGCGCGGAAGCTCAGGCCGGTCTCGCGCTGGAACAGGCGTATCAGGGTCTTTTCCGAACGCCCCAAACGCTGCGCCCAATGCTCCAGGGTGTGGCCCTGCTCCGGGTTCGCCAGCAAGGTGTTGCACACCTCCAGCAAACCCGGGTGCTGCGGCAGCGGCAGGGAAAACCCGACCTCCGGCAAGGTCCGCAACTGGTCCAGCAAGACCCGCACCAGATGGGCCTCGTCACTATCGCCTTCGGGATACTCCACCGGGTACTGGCAGAACTGCTTGATCAGCTCCCGCGCCAACGGCGTCACCTCCAGTACCCGGCAATGCCCCGGTGCCCAGTCCGAATCACTGCTGCGCACATAGAGGCTGCGCATTTCCGCGCGGGTCGAGGTGATCACCTCGTGCTCGACCCCGGCCGGCACCCACACGCCCCACTGCGGCGGGGCGAAGTAACTGCCCTCGGCGGTATACACACCAAGCACGCCACTGATGGCATAGGAAAACTGCACCCAGTCATGTCGGTGGGGGGTGGTCCATGAACCGGCACCAAGACTTTCCGCCCGCGCATACAGCGGCCGCGGCAGGGCGCTGAGGTCGGGAATCCGACGAGGCGAGAGGTTTTGTCCGTTAGTCGGCATCGCTTGGCCTTATGTCGCAAGACGGAAACAGACGTGCAGGTTAACGCCACAGGCGATTATTACAAGATGATTCGAAGATCCGCCTATGCAAGGCGTGATCACCGACGGGTTCCTCTGCGGCCTGTTCCTCGCCCCGCTGCTGCTGGGCCAGGCGCTGCGTCCCCGGAGCTGGGCCTGATCCTGCTGCCGATCATGATCTGCCACCCGCGGCAATTGATCGTCTGTTCGATCATGGCCGAGGCCTGGTCAGCGCTCGATAATCGCCGTCACCCCCTGACCGCCTGCGGCGCAGATGGAAATCAGCCCCCGGCCCTGGCCGGCCTGGTCGAGCAGCTTGGCCAGGTTGGCGAGGATGCGCCCGCCGGTGGCGGCGAAGGGGTGACCGGCAGCCAGCGAGCTGCCCTTCACGTTCAGTTTGCTGCGATCGATAGCGCCCAACGGCTGGTCCAGGCCGAGGCGATCGCGGCAGTACTCCGGATCTTCCCAGGCCTTCAAGGTGCACAGCACCTGGGCAGCGAAGGCCTCATGGATTTCGTAGTAATCGAAGTCCTGCAGGTTCAGGCCATGCCGTGCCAGCAGACGCGGTACCGCATAGGCCGGCGCCATCAACAGGCCCTCGTGGCCTTTGACGAAATCCACCGCCGCAGTCTCGCCATCCAGCAGATAGGCCAGCACCGGCAGGCCACGCGCTTTCGCCCACTCCTCGCTCGCCAGCAGCACCACCGACGCGCCATCGGTCAGCGGTGTGGAGTTGCCGGCGGTCAGCGTGCCCTTGTCGCTGCGCTCGAACGCCGTTTTCAGGCTGGCGAGCTTCTCCAGGGTCAGGTCCGGGCGCAGGTTGTTGTCGCGGGTCAGGCCCTGGAACGGTGTGAGCAGGTCGTTGTGCCAGCCTTCCTGGTAGGCCGCAGCCATGTGTTGGTGGCTGAGCAAGGCCAGTTCGTCCTGTTCCTGGCGACCGATTCCCCAATGCTGAGCCATCAGTTCGCAGTGTTGCCCCATCGACAATCCGGTACGCGGCTCGCCGTTGCGCGGGAATTCCGGTTTCAGGTCACCCGGGCGCAACTTGAGCAGGGCCTTGAGCTTGTCGCCGGTAGTCTTGCCACGATTGGCCTCCAGCAGTACCCGGCGCAGCCCCTCGCCGACGGAGATGGGCGCATCGGAAGTGGTGTCGACGCCACCGGCGATACCGCAGTCGATCTGCCCCAGCGCGATCTTGTTCGCTACCAGCAGCGCTGCTTCCAGCCCGGTGCCGCAGGCCTGCTGGATGTCATAGGCCGGGGTCTGCGGCGACAGCCGTGAGCCGAGCACGCATTCGCGGGTCAGGTTGAGGTCGCGGGGGAGCTTGAGCACCGCGCCCGCCGCCACTTCGCCCAGGCGCTGGCCGTGCAGGCCGAAGCGCTCGATCAGCCCCTCCAGCGCGGCGGTCAGCATCATCTGGTTGCTGGCCTTGGCATAAGGCCCATTGGAACGGGCGAAGGGGATTCGATTGCCGCCGATGATCGCGACCCGTCGCAAAACTCGCATCAAGACATTCCTTTTTTCGCGAAATAGACGCCTACAGAGTAGGACTTTTTTCCCGCTTCGAACGACCAACGGCCGATCATGGTCCACACTTTGGAGCTTATTTCACGGAGAAGACCTTATGAGCGACCGCTATATCAACTTCGCCAACTCCGATTTCGGCCGGCGTGTGGTGGGTGCTGTCGGCCTGCCGGCGCCCGCCCGTCTGGAGCGTTGGGAAGCCGGGCGGCTGCGGCCGGTGGAGGGTGCCCTGCTGCTCGGCGGCGGCCCGCTGGCGGCGAAGGTGGCGGGGTTTTCCAGCCGGCTCACCAGCGAGGTCTATAGCTTCGCCGACGAGGCCCTGGGCCTGCCGGCCTGGGTCGCCGGGCTGGGTAGCAAGCTCAAGGCGGTGGTCTTCGATGCCAGCGCGCTGGCCGATATCGACCAGCTCAAGCAACTGCGCGAGTTCTTCCAGCCGTTGCTGCGCAGCCTCGACCGCTGTGCCCATGTGGTAATCCTCGGCCGCGCGCCAGAGCACCTTGACGACATCCTCGCGCGGGTCGCCCAGCGTGCCTTGGAAGGCTTCGCCCGTTCGCTGGCCAAGGAGTTGCGCAGCGGCGGCACCCTGCAACTGCTGTACGTGGCGCCTGAGGCAGAAGACCAGCTGGAAGGAGCACTGCGCTTCTTCCTTTCGCCGAAAAGCGCCTTCATCAGTGGCCAGGCCCTGCGCCTGGAAGCCTGCCCGTCCCAGGTGCAGGACTGGACCCGACCGCTGGCCGGGCGCAAGGCCCTGGTGACCGGTGCCGCCCGCGGCATCGGCGCGGCCATCGCCGAAACCCTGGCCCGTGACGGCGCCGAAATCGTCCTGCTCGACGTGCCGCAAGCCGCCGACGACCTCAAGGCCCTGGCCGAGCGTCTTGGCGGGCGCGCGCTGCCGCTGGACATCTGCGCCAGCGACGCCGCCGCGCAACTGCTGGAAGGCCTGCCGGGCGGTATCGACATCGTCATACACAACGCCGGCATCACCCGCGACAAGACCCTGGCCAACATGACCCCGGAATACTGGGACTCGGTGCTGGCGGTGAACCTCAAGGCCCCGGCAGTGCTGACCCAAGCCCTGATCGACGGCGGCGCCCTGCACGACCACGGACGCATCGTGCTGATGGCCTCCATCAGCGGCATCGCCGGCAATCGTGGCCAGTCCAACTACGCGGCGAGCAAGGCCGGGCTGATTGGCCTGGCGCAGGCCTGGGCGCCGCTGCTGGCCGAGCGTGGCGCCAGCATCAACGCGGTGGCGCCCGGCTTTATCGAAACCCGCATGACTGCGGCCATTCCCTTCACCCTGCGCGAGGCCGGGCGGCGCATGAGTTCGCTGGGGCAGGGTGGCCTGCCCCAGGATGTCGCCGAGGCCGTGGCCTGGCTGGCGCAGCCGGGCAGCGGTGCGGTCAATGGCCAGGTGCTGCGCGTCTGCGGCCAGGCGGTGATGGGAGCCTGACGATGACCCAGACCTGGCACGACCTCGGGACTACCGCCGGCCTTTCCGGGCTGTACCTGAAGGCGGCGAGCAAACGCAGGATCAGCGGCAACAGCCTGCCCGGCTACGGTTTGCGTTGCGGGATCAATGTCGACGAACGCAACCTCGACGCCTACCGCAAGCTCTGCCTGTTCACCCATGACGGGCGCCTGCCGCCGACTTATCCACATGTGATGGCCTTCGCCTTGCAGATGCAGTTGCTTACGGCGAAGGATTTTCCCTTCCCGTTGCTGGGGCTGGTGCATCTGGGCAATCGCATCCGCGTGCTGCGGCCGCTGGGCGGGATTTCGCGGCTGCGCTTCGCGGTGTCTGTGGATAACCTGCAGCCCCATGAGAAAGGCGCGACCTTCGACCTGCGCACCGATGCCGAGGATGGCCTGGGGCTGATCTGGTCGGAGAGCAGCCGCATGTTGTGTCGCGGGATGAAGCTGGAAGGCTCGGTAGCCGAGGTGACGCTGGACGAGCCACTGGCGATGAGCGAGCTGACGCGCTGGTATGCCGACACGGATATTGGCCGGCATTACGCGAAGGTATGCGGCGACTACAACCCGATCCACCTGAGTGCAATGAGCGCGAAGCTGTTCGGTTTCCCCCAGGCCATCGCCCATGGCATGTGGAGCAAGGCCATGGCCATGGCCCATCTGCGCGGGCACCTGCCGCGCAGCGGGTATGAGGTGGCGGTGGAATTCCACAAGCCGGTGCGGTTGCCCAGCGAGGTGATCCTCGATTGCAGCGCCGAGGCGCCGAGCGGGCAGTTCCGCTTGAGTGGGCATGGGGGGTTGGTGCATATGAGTGGTGGATGGCAGCCGGTGTAGTACGGCTCAAAGGGCCTCATCGCTGACTTGCCAGCGATGAGGCCCTGAAACGCTACATCAAGCCCCCTTGCCAGCCCTGCCCTTCCCCCTGAAGCTATACCGCCTCAGGAGACCCCACATGAATCTGCACGAACTCACCCAACGCCTGCACACCATCCGCGACAACAACGACTGGCGCGGTTTCCACAGCCCGAAGAACCTGGCCATGGCCGCCAGCGTGGAAATGGCCGAGCTGGTGGAGATCTTCCAGTGGCTCAGCGAAGACCAGTCACGGCAACTGCCCGCCGATCAGTTGGCACACGCCGGCCAGGAAGTCGGCGATATCGTGCTGTATCTGCTCCTGCTGTGCAGCGAACTGGGCCTGGACATGGAACAGGTTGTGCGGGCCAAACTGGCCGACAGCGAGAGGCGCTTCGCCAAATGAACGACCGTCATTTCGACGCCCTGGCGACCCGTTTCGCCGAGAAAATCTACGGCGGCGCCAAGGGCGCGATACGCCTCGCGGTGCTCCAGGCCGACCTCGCCGAATGCCTGCCGGATCGCCCGCTGCGCATCCTCGATATCGGCGCAGGCCTGGGCCACATGGCCCTGTGGCTGGCTCAACGCGGCCACCAGCTAACCCTCGCCGAACCCGCCGCCCCCATGCTCGACGGCGCCCGCGAGCGCTTCGCCGCTGCCGGCCAGACCGCCACCTTCATCCAGGCGCCCTGGCAGGACCTGCTCGGCGAACTCACCGAACCCTACGACGTGGTGCTGTGCCACGC
Organism: Pseudomonas sp. Con_6; assembly: GCF_059379395.1. Taxonomy (NCBI): domain Bacteria; kingdom Pseudomonadati; phylum Pseudomonadota; class Gammaproteobacteria; order Pseudomonadales; family Pseudomonadaceae; genus Pseudomonas; species Pseudomonas sp. Con_6. The sequence goes on from NZ_CM182011.1 coordinate 6,297,095, forward strand.
GGTGCTGGAGTGGCTCGCCGAACCCGAGTCGATCCTGCCGGTGCTGCACCAGTTGACCCGCGCCGACGGCCTGCTCTCCCTGGCCTTCTACAACCGCGACGCACTGGTCTACCGCAACCTGCTCAAGGGCCATTTCCGCAAGCTGCGCCGCGACACCCTCGCCGGCGAAAAGCAGAGCCTGACCCCGCAGAAACCCCTTGATCCGCGCGAACTGAAGGCGCAAGTTGAAGGTCTATGGCTAGTAGAAGCCGAGAGCGGCGTAAGGGTGTTCCACGACTACATGCCGACGGAATTCCAGGCCCGCGCTGAACTGATCGACCTGCTGGAAATGGAACTCGCGCACCGTCGCCACCCGGCCTTCGCCGGACTCGGCCGCTACCTGCACTGGATATGTCGTCCCCGTTAGGGAGAGCTGCATGCCGTACCGCGTCGTTCTTGCCTTCACCTGCCTGACCCTGGCCGCCTGCCAGGGCAGCAATCCCTACGTGGCCAGCTCGCGCCCGCTGCCACCGGCGCCGCCTCAGGCCGCGACCACCTTCGACGCCAGTGCCTACCCGGCACCGGCCCGCGATTATGGGCGCTATCGCAACTGGAGCTGGCGCAACGGCCAGTTGCCCGCCGGCAGCGCCAGTGCCGATCCGGCGCAACTCGCCGAAGCCGTGAGCAACGCCCTCGACCAGCGCGGTCTGCGCCCGGCACGCAATGCCCGCGGCGACCTGCTGGTGAGCGCCGACCTGCGCCTCGAACGCCGCCTGCGCCAGTACCGCGACGATGATTACTCCCCCTATGGCGGCGTGGGCTATGGCCGCGGCTACTACGGCAACAGCTATGGGGCCTATGCCAGCGTGCCGGTCATCCGCACCTACGAAGTCGAGGTGCTGGTGGTGCGCGTCGATCTGTTCGATGCCGGCAGCGGCCAGCCGGTGTGGAGCGCCAGTGCCGAGACCGACAGCCGGGGTTCCCTGGCCGATCGCGCCGACGCCATGCGCGAGGCCGTCGAGAAGGCCATGAGCGGCTATCCTCCCAGCTAGTCCTTGGAACCCGGAGAACACATCATGCTGCGCCGTCTGGTTTTATTTTCCCTGCTGGCCGTGCTCGCCGCCTGCCAGAGCAACAACGTGACCCAGGACTTCGACGCCAGCCGCGACTTCGCCGCCTATCGCAGCTGGACCTGGCAGGAGCCAGCCTTGCAGTACCGCCCGGATGACCCGCGGATCAAGAGCGACCTCACCGAGCAACGTATCCGTCAGGCCGTCAGCGAACAGCTCGATCAGCGCGGCCTGCGCCCGGCCCAGACCGGCACCCGCGGCGACCTCAAGGTGCAGGCCTACCTGATCGTGGAAAATCGTCACCAGCAGATCACTACCCAGTACGGTGGCGGCTGGGGTGGTTACTGGGGCGGCTACTGGGGCGGTCCGTCCATGGCCGAGACGCGTACCATCGAGTACAAGGTGGCGACCATCCAGCTCGACCTGTTCGACGGGCGTGACGGCAAGCTGGTCTGGCGCGGCAGTGCCGAGCAGGTGATGAACCACTACCCGCCGACCCCGGAAGAGCGTAATGCGGCGATCCAGAAAACCGTTGCCCAGGTGCTCTCCAACTACCCGCCTCGCTGATCCGGCAGATCCTGCTGCAGGCAACTGGCCATATCCTTGACTACACTGGATGCACGCACGCGACGTGCACGGCATGTGCCGGCAAAGGAGTGCTCGTGTCTCCACCCTTCGCGAAACGGCAGCGCGGCGCCATTGGCCTGGTGACCGTCCTGACCCTGGCCCTGGCGTTAGTCTTCGGCATCCTGGCGGTCGATAGCGGGCGCCTGTACATGGAACAGCGCAAGTTGCAGCGGGTAGCCGACATGGCGGCTCTCGAAGCCGCCGGACAAAGCGCCACGTGCAACGGCGTCGGCCCCCAGGCAGCCGCACTCGCCGCCGCCGCTGCGGCGCGCAACGGCTTCAGCAGCGGCAGCGGCAAGACCCTGACCACCACCTGCGGCAGCGTTACCACAGGCGCTGCCAGCCGACGCAGCTTCACCGCCGACGCCACCCGCGCCGAGGCAATCAAGGTGGTCGCCAGCAACACCGTGCCCAGCAGCCTGATCGCCGGGGTACGCGACCTGGTGGCCGGCCAGACGCTGTCCAACTCCACCCGGCTCCAGGCCCAGGCCGTCGCCGCCGCGCCCTTGCCGCCCAAGGCCATGCTGCGCCTGCGCTCGACCCTGGCGACCATGGACTCCAGCAAATCAGCACTGCTCAATGCCCTGATCGACCCACTGGGCGGACGTATCACGCTGGATGCGGTCGGCTGGCAAGGCATCGCCAACACCGATATCAAGCTGCTCGATTTTCTCGATCAGTTGGCGATCAACGTCAATGTCGGCGCTGGTCGCTATGACGAGCTACTGAGCAAGAACCTTCATGCCACCGACCTGATCCAGGCTGCCGCCACCGTACTGGCCCGCAGCGGCGCGGCGGCCACGGTGGTAACCAACCTCGGCAAGGTCGTCGTCGGTGCCGACAACAGTACGCTGGTCAAGCTGGGCGATATCCTCGACCTGCAGAACGGCACTGCCGCCGCCGGCCTGGATGCGTCATTGAAAGTCATCGACCTGGTCCAGGCGGCAGTGATGCTGGCGGCAAAGAACAGTGCAGCGGTGGCGCAGATCCCGCTGAACCTGCTCGGACTGGTGACAGGCAACGTTCAACTTAAAGTGATCGAGCCAGAGCAACTGTCTGCCGTCGGCAATCCGGCGAAAGACGTGATCAAGGTCCACACCGCACAGGTACGGCTGCTGGTATCGCTCGACCTGCCCGTGCTCAGCAGCATCACCGGTCTGGTCAACGCAGTACTCAACCTCGCCACGCCATTGACCAACATCATCAACCCCTTGCTCAGCCTGAACCTGCAGGGCACCTTGCAGTCCGTAGGCTGCCTGATCCTGGTGCCGTGCAAGGTCAGCGACATCGAACTGCTGCCGGGCGTGCAGCAAATCAATATCGGCGTTGAAGTGGCCTCCGCGACCAGCCAGGTCACCGGATACAGCTGCACCCCCACCAAGCAGTTGAACACCAGTACCCAATCAGCAGCGGCGAAGGTCGCGGTCGGCAAGTTCAACACACCGAACGACTTCTTCACCTCGGGCAACGCCGTGGTCCAACCCATTCCGCTGATCGATTTCGGCACCAATGTCTGTACCAAGCTGACGATCCTGACCCTCGGCTGCGGAACACGAGTGCCCTTCGTTGGTGGCGGCGTCGGCATCAAGGTCGCCACCACGGTTTTGGGTACGCCACCGGGTGCTCCTACTCCGCTGCTGTTCAGTGGCACCAGCGCACCGCCCAACCTCAACCAGCCCCCGGTGTACCTGCAGGCGACCGGCAGCTCCAGCGATGTGGTCAGCAGTCTTGACAACACCCTCAACGGAGTTCAGTTGCAGGTCTATCAACCCCAGGGCAGCAACCCGCTGGGACAGCTCGTGACCACCGCCGCCAGCTTGCTGAACAACGTGAAGACCCTGCTCCTGCCACCGATCATCACGCTGCTCGGCCGCATCACGGACCCACTGATCAACTCGCTGCTCAAAGTGCTCGGCATCGACCTGATGGTGGTCGATGTCGGGGCCAACCTCGATTGCAGCAGCAACCGCGCTCAGCTGGTGCTCTGAAGCGGCAGCTCGATCAGGAACCGTGCGCCCTGGGCAGTGTTGCCGACGCTCAGCACGCCACCCATGCTCTCGACGATGCGATAGCTCACCGACAGCCCCAGGCCGGTGCCGACACCGGCCGGCTTGGTGGTGAAGAACGGCTCGAAGATGCGTTCCAGCAACCGTGGCTCGATGCCCCCGCCGCTGTCTTCCACCCACAGGCGCACATGCTGTGCGTCGCTTTCGCCATGCAGGGCGATCCAGGCCTGCGCCGGTTTCTTCTCCAGCAGCACGTCGCGGGCATTGACCATCAGATTGATCAGGACCTGCTCCAACTGGTCCTGATGGCCTAACACCGCACCCGTCACCGGATCGCCCAGGCGCACTTCGACACCCTTGGCCGCGAGGCCATCGGCCAGCAGCGACAAGGCGCCTTCCACCGCCATCCACGGCTCGAACAACGCCCGTTCGACCTCGGAGCGACGACCAAACACGCGCATGTGGTCCACCACCTTGGACGCCCGCACCACCTGGGCGTCGATGCGTTTCAGTTTCTCCTGCAGGTAGTCCGTGTCCAGCTCGCCGTTTTCCAGGCGCTTGAGCACGTTGACCATGGCCATGCGCATGACGTTGAGCGGCTGGTTGATCTCATGCGCCAGGCCGGTGGACATCTCGCCGAGGGTGGCCATCTTGGCGCTCTGCAGCAGCAGTTGCTGGCTGCGGCGCACCTCGGTGTTGTCGCGGCCCACCGCCTGGATTTCCAGCAAACGGCCCTGGTCGTCGAACAGGGCGCGATCAGACCAGATCCACCAGGCGTGCTCGCGCCCCGGCAGTTGCAGGCACACTTCGTCGCTGCTGACCGGCGCATCCGGGCTAAGCCGGGCGATACGCTGGCGAAACAGGTCGAGTTGCCCCGCCGACATCCATTCGCCCAGGTTCATCCCCGGCAACTGCGCCGGGGTGCATTCCAGGTAGTCGGCCAGGGGCCGGTTGCCGTACAGCAACTCGAGATCGGGACGGTAGCGGCAAATCATCGCCGGTGAATCCTCCACCAGCACCCGATAGCGTTCCTCGCTCTGGCGCACACGTTCGGCGGCCTGGGTGGCCTCGGTGACATCGAGCCAGAGGCCTACCGCTTCCACGGGAATACCCAGATCGTTGCGCAACAGGCGCGCTTCGTCGAGCACCCAGTGCCAGCCGCCCTCGCGGTCGCGCAGACGGTAACGGCTGCGTACCTGACCTTCACGAAGCAAGGTGCGGGTGCGTTCCAGCCATAACAGCTGGTCTTCGGGATGCACCCAATGGGCCGGTTGCAGGTGCTGACCGGGCTCGGCCTGCCAACCCAGCAGGGGTTGCAGACTGGCACTGAAGAATTCGGCATGCAGCGCGCCGGCGTCGTAGCGCTGGATGTAGATCACCGCCGGCGAACTGGCGATCAGGTTGTCCAGCCGCGCGTGGGCGGCGCTGGCCTGTTGCTCCTGCTGCTTGATGTCGCTGATATCGAGCATGAAGCCGTGCAGGCGGCGGGACTCACCCTGCCCTTCGATTTCGCCGCACAGGCGGTACCAGCGTGGTGCTTCGCCGAACAGGCGCAGGGACAGTTGCAGGCTGTCGCCTTCGCGCTGCAAGGCGGTGAAGGCCAACAGCGCCGCCTCGCGGTCGGCCGGGTGCACCCGGGTCAGCCAGTCACTGAGGCTGACCCGCGGCGGTACGTCGAAACTGCTGGCCAGGCCGGGGGACAGGTGCAGCGAAGCGTCGTGGGGCAACCATTCCCACCAGCCGGCGCCGAGCAGGCCCTGGACATGCTCCAGCCGCTGCTGGCTGGCTTGCAGGCGATCGCCGGCCAGACGCGCCAGCAGCGGCTCGATCAGGGCATCGGCGAGCAGCAGCGCCTCATCGCCCAAGCGTTTCTCGCCGCTGTCTTCGCAGAGCAGCCAGGCCTGCACTTCGTGCTCCTGGGTATGCGGCATCAAGTAGAAGGGCAGCCCCAAGGCATCCAGCTGTGGCTGGCTGGAGCTGTGCACCAGGTGCCCGGGGGGAACGCCGTTTAGCAGCACGCCCAGGCGAACATCGCTCAGCGGCAGGCTGTCGCCGCTGTGGATAAAGGCTTTCCAGGTTCCCGCAGCGGGCAGCAGCAGGACTGCCCAGCCCGCCCGCCAGTGCCCGGCCAGGCGCCGCAGTTGTTCGCCGGCTTCATCTGGCAGCCGTTGCAGGCTGCAAGCGCGCAGCACCGTGGCGATCTCACCGGCAAGCTTCTGGCCCTGGCGCGCGAGAAAGCCCTGGTGCTGCTCGCGGACCAGGTTGCCGATATCGAACAGCTGCAACAACCAGCCTTCGGGCTGGGCCAGCAGCCAGCCACGGGTATGCAAGGTGGTACCGGAGGCGACACGGAAATCCAGGTCGAGCGGGTGTGCCTGCCAGTCCGCCGGCTCGCCTTCCAGGGCCAAAAGGCTCTGCGGCTGCACGTAGTCATGCAAGTGCGCCGGCACCTGCGCCGGCAGCGCCAGTGCGGTGCGCAGCGGGCCGCTCAGGCGCAGTACACGGCCCTGGTTGTCCAGCCAGACCTGCAAACCGACCGCCGGCGGCGCCGACGCCTGCGCCCAATCGCGGGGCTCTCCGGCACGGGTCCGCCAGCGGTCGAACAGCCCCGAACCGCCGTTCAAAGCTGCAGGCTCGTCTGCGTGCCGAGGGTCGTCGGCAACCTGGGCACCTCGCCGATGCCCGGCAATACCAGCACCGGCAAGGTCGAGGTCAGCTTGCTCTTGCTGTAGTGGATGGTCACCGTGAGCAGGTGACCCGAACTCAGGGTCACTGTGGCGTCACTGGCGAACTGAAAGCCCAGCGAACCCGGCAGCCACGACAGTTGCTGTTCCAGGGTCTGCCGGGCCAGGTTGTTGACGTCGGTGGCGTAGGTCGCGCTGCTCGGGTCCAGCGCCACGCAGCGGCGCACCGCTTCGCTGCTGGCCTGGTTGAACGATTGCATCATCAGCATCGGCAGGCTGTAGCTGATCAGCCCGTAGAACACCGCGAAGAACATCAGAAAAACGATGGCGAACTCGATGGCCACCGCACCTTTTTGCCGTCCAGCGAGGCTTGCTTTCATGATCGCGTCTACCCTGACAGTGATCCTCTCAGACAAGCATAGAATCATTCAGACCAAGGGATGGCATTTCGCCAATGCAAAGTCTCGTCCTGCTGTTGTGGCTTGCCCTCTGTGCCGAACAGGATGTCCGTGAACGGCAGATCGCCAACACCCTGACGCTCGGTGCCGCTACCTTCGCCCTCGCCTACCTGTTCCTTACCGGCCACACCTGGATCGGCGCCGAACCGGCCGATGCAGCCGTCGCACTGGCACTGGTGATGGTGCTAACGCTTCCCGGCTATATCCTTGGTCGTCTGGGGGCGGGTGACGTGAAGTTGCTCGGTGCCCTGGCCCTGGCAACCGACCAGTGGTACCTGCTCGGCACTTTCATCGGTGCCGGGGTTGCCCTGCTCGCCTGGTTGGCGGCCCGCCGCTGGATGTGGTCCCTGTTGAATCAAAAGCTTAAGAAGCGTCTGCGCGAATGGCAGGAGCAGATGTCCGACAAACAACCCTTCGCGCCCTTCCTTCTCAGCGGCTTTTTGCTCGCGATCATATGGATCCATTAGTCGCCTGGGGCCTCTAACTCCGGTGTCACTCCTTGTAAATAGTCAAAAGGAGCGACTACTTTTTAGTGAGTGCCCCACCGTGACCCGGGACCGCTCCTTGGCAGCATTCAGGGAGGGCACGTCAGCATGGAGTCGCGATTCAAAATGCCAACCAGCCCAGTGAAAGTCCTGGTCGTCGATGACCAGCCATTGATCGTCGAAGAGCTTTGCGAGTTTCTTGAAAGCAGTGGTTATCGCTGCGTCCCGTGTCATTCCAGTGTCAACGCCATCGACCGCTTCATCGCCGACCCGACGATCGGCCTGGTGGTCTGTGATCTGAACATGCCCGAGTACGACGGCATCGAGCTGGTCAAGGCGCTGAAAAGCATGGCCGGGCCGGAGCGCATCTTCGAAGCCATCATGCTCACCGGTCGCGCCGACAAGCAGGACGTGATCAAAGCCCTGCGCGAAGGCTTCGCCGATTACTACCAGAAGCCGGTGGACCTGGAAGAGCTGCTCGAAGGCCTGAAGCGCCAGGAAAACGTACTGCTGGCGCGGCATAAGGATTTCCAGCAGTTGGGTCATCTGAACCAGAAGCTGAAGTACCTGGCGGAGTCCATCGACGACCTCTACCAGGACCTCGACAAGGCCCGCACCCAGGCGCCGACCAGGCAGGAGGCGAGCGAGGCAGGCGAGTCGCAAAGCGACGCGGTACCAACCATCTTCGCCCCGCTGTCGCCACGTCAGCTGGATGTGGCGCGGCTGGTGGGCCAGGGCAAGACCAACTACCAGATCGCCTGCGAGCTGGGCATCACCGAGAACACGGTGAAGCTGTACGTGTCCCAGGTGCTGCGCCTGACCCACATGCACAACCGAACGCAACTGGCGCTGGCGTTGTCGCCGAGCGGTTCGGCGTTGCGCCAGCGGGTGACGGAGCATTGAGAAAGAGGCGTGAGGAGAATCGCTACAGACGGTACCCTCCTCCTGGCTCACCTTCATGCATTGCGCTTTGGATGACTCCGTACAACTGATTCGCCTCCTCGGTGGTGATGGACCGCGAAGCGTCACGTAACACGATGTGCAGGAGCACGTTTTCCTGACCGGGGATCAAACCCAGACGCTGAATAGCCTGCTCAGGAAGATCACCATAGGCCCAGCGTCCCTTGATCTGCATTTCCTCGATCCAGCAGGCATGCTCTCCAGCTGCATTCAGCATTTTCTCCGTCAGCGCTTCCTCACTTAGGCCTGGCGAAACAGCAAGCGAAATGTCCCTGCTCGTCGACGGCAGGCGCGAAACAGGTCGCCATTGCGACAAGTCGTGCATCTGCGCTTGCACCCGAGGATGTGCATCCCGCAGCAAGCGAATGTCAGGTAGTCCCTTGCGCAACATGGTCAGGCGGTCCAGGCCCATGCCCAGTGCGAGTCCACCGTGTTGCTCTGGATCGATGCCAAGACGTTCGAGGAGGCTGCGAGCGATGCAACCACACTCCAGTACCTCGATGGCTTTCTCGTCAGCCAACAGATTTACCTCGATGCCCTCATCGGTGTAATGATGCGGGCTGTCGCTGAACACCCAGCCCAGGCTGGGAGTTGCTGCCTCCAGAATGTCCCGTACAAGTCTCAGGAGATCTTTTCGATTGGAAAGCGCTGGCTCCCCCAAGACCCAGACATCCATCTGATGTGGTTCGGCGCAGTGCCAGCGGTCACGAGTGTCCCGGCGAAATGTAATCCCGGGAGCAGCGATCAACCTCATCTCACCAGGCTTTCTCGCCGTGGCGGCAGCCTGCAATGCTGCCGGAATCTGACTGGTCGTCTGCGTGCGCAGCAGCCGTTCTTGATCCACCCAGCGAGTGTGTTCGCTACCCAGGGTTACTTCGTCGGGGGAGTACCCCAAGAGTGCATAGTTTTCCCTGGCGTGCACTACCCTTGGGCCAGTAACGACTTCGGCTGTTGGCCAGCCTCGCTCACGCAGCCCCTCCAGGACTTCGCTTGCCATCAGGTGCACCGCGTGTGAATTGGACGACCAGAGCGTCAGGTCTTTCAGCGCTAGAGCATGTTCCAGTTGAGTCGGCGTAATACAGGTTTTTGTAGCCATTTCTTGTAATCCCCATATATGCAATACACATAACCACATGAACAAAAGACCACGACAAAAGCTAATTCTTCAGTATTGGGAAATGCAAGACGCTTTATAACAATCAGAAACCCCTCTCAGAAAAATCTTCAAAACCTTAAACACCTTTACTCAGCAGGCCATATAAATATTTCAAGGATTTAACAAAAAAATTCTTGCCATCCGGCAGCTCATAGTAAAAAAATCCGACGACCCTCAATTTCGAGGGCATATAACAAGGACAAACTCATGAATGATCCTATGGACTTCAAAGATCTTGCACGCACTGCCTCCGGGCCAGGAAACTTTGGTTGGTCTCCACTGGTATGGGCCCACTCTGACGAATAACTGTCGGTAAAACCCCAAGGTGTAGAGGCTCTCTCTACACCTTGCAAGGAGAACTTCATGCCTAATAAAAACCACTCAGTAGGCTGGATAAACGCAGAGCACGCCTTGATCCTTTCTGACAGCGAAGCTTTTCTCGCCGCCTCCGCCCAAAAAGGATTCCGCACTCAGTCGCTGATGCAGACTCACGCCCTACCGCCTCGCAGCCTGGTTTTTTCTTTCAGCCACGACGCTGCAAGACATACCTTTGAAGCTGCAGAGAGAGCAAGCAACAAGCAATCTGTTTTTTGTGCTCTACATGTATTCAAAGCAACGGTAATGCATGCCGAGTACACGCTGGACCTGATCATGAAAAGCGACTTTGACATGGCGCTGCGCACGCAGAGACAAGCCCTTAAAACATTTAATAACTTTCGCAACCTGAGGGTGAGCGGCAATAACTCTCGAGGAGCGGTCAGGGTACTCGAAAAGGCCACACCCTACGCTCTGATCGCGGAAGACCTAGATAACGGCTATATCCACTCGCTGGCAGAGTTCTTCGAGGTGCACTACGCACATATGAACCCGAAACACCATTGTCCTTTCAACTTTACAGGGAGTCTTCACATATCAGGCATCCTGATCGTCCTGAGGAAGAACACTCTCCCTCAAGCGGCTGCACTGAATGCTGACTTGGAGAACCTTGCCAGCCTGCTGGCCAAACATGGAGGAATTCTTCATGTCACCGAAAACATTGTCACTTCCTTCATGTGTAGTGAAGTTGACTACGTTGCCCTTCTCCAAAAAGCTGCAGGCCCACGAGGCCTGGCACTTACCGAGTTCGCCATCGGTGTCAATACCTCGTTAAACGGCATCATCGACTACGCGATCAACTCTCAAATCAACGAAGGCATCGAGGGTTTGCATGTCGCGCTCGGCGATGGCTCAAGCGGTTTTCATATCGATTTCCTGAGCCCACAGACCCGAGTAGATCCCGTCAGCCCAGTTTGAGCCGAGACTACAGGAGGCAGCTCAATTGCCTCCTGCCCCCCCCGAACTCCCCGAACTCATCTTCTCCCACTTGAAGACCTCGGGAATCTTGTAGTCATACACCTTCAGCCAGCGCTCCATGCTCTTGTCGTATTCCCGCGGCGTGCTGTTCTGCACCTTGGCGGAGGCTTTCTGCCCACTGGGCTGAAGTTGCAGCCAGGCTTCGGTAACCGCTTGCGGCGGGGACGAGGGTCCCGGTGGTATGGCCGAGGCGGCCAGCGGCAGGCCGGCGAGCAGCACCAATGCGAAGCGTCGAGTCTTCATGAAGGCCTCCGTGGCGGTTGCTCACCGCCGGGTTTGAGTTGCTCGGCACGGGCCTGGGCTTCACTGAACTGAGCCGCGCTCAGGCCCAGGCGGCTGACCAGGTCGGCGGCCTGCTGCCATTTGTCCTGGTACAGCAACAGGCTCACCAGGTTCACGGCCGCCAGCCGGTCGCTGTCCTTCAATTCGATGGCGGTGAGGAATTCGAAACGGGCCTTTTCCAGCTCACCCAGATTGAGATAGACCACGCCCAGGTCGTTGCGGATCTTCTCGTCGGTGGGCGCCAGGCGCATCGCCCGCATCAGGTGCTGGCGCGCCTGGACATTGTCACCGCGCGCCGATGCCAGCTGGCCGAGGCCATGTTCCGCCTCGGCGCCCATGCAGCCGCCCAGCAAGCTGCGATACAGCGGCTCGGCCTCACTGCTGCCGAGAATGCGCAGTACCTTGGCCTTGCGCACCCGCACCTCGGCTAGATCGCCCGGCATCTCTTCCAGGTGCGCCAGGCTGGCATGGGGACGACCGTCAGCCAGCATCTCGTCGGCGAGGTTCAGCGCCAGTTGTTGTGTCGCATCCACCTTGGTGCATTGCGCCGTACCGCCCTGCAAGGCCAGCCACGGCGCGCCGTTCTGCCCGGCACAACCAGCGAGCAGCAGCGCAGCACACATCATCCCGACGACTCTCATCCACCTCTCCTTTTTCAGGAAGCGAAGGCCCGGGCCAGTGCGGTCAGCCCAGGTCCTGCCAGCACGATCAACAGGGCCGGGAACAGGAAGACCATCATGACGATGGACATCTTCCCGGACATCTTCGAAATCCGTTCCTGCAAGCGCGTCAGGCGCCGCTCGTCGAGCAACTGCTTGAGCGCCAGCAGCGACTTCATCGCGCCACCGCCTTGGGTCAGCAATTGCTGGAGAATCACGCAGGTATCGTTGAACTCATCCACCGACAGCAGCCTGGCCGTCTGCTCCAGTTCCGGGGCAAGGGCCAGGCCGGAATCGACCCGCACCAGGATCAGCCGCAACTCCTCGCTCAACACCGGTAGCAACTGCCGTCCCTCGATGCTGAGGATGCGCAGGCTCTGCTCCACCGCCAGGCCGGAGTCGAAGAGGATGCGCAGCAACGGAATGAAGCTGGAGACCTCCTCGGCGATCTGTCGCTGCCGTCGCGCCGCCGACCAGGCGAGGATGCGCTTGGGCAGCAGGTAGCCGAGGCCGAGGGCGAACATCGGCAGCAACCACGGCGTATCGCTGTCCGGATAGAGCACCTCAACCGTCAGCAAAGCCACACCCAGCGCCAGCAGCGGCACGCCGATCTGCAACGCAGCGAACAGCGTGCGCTGGCGCGAGCGGCGCCAGCCGATGCGGTCCAGAAGCACGCGTGTCTCGCCATCCAGGGTTTGCGCATGCCGGGCGAGCGCGCTGTTGCCCAGACGCTGCAGCCAGCCATCCTCCTCAGGCGCCTGTGTCTCCTGACCTTGCAGACGCAGGGCGACCAGGCGCTCGCGACGATGCTGGCGGGCAAGCAGCCCGACCAGCAGCAGGAAGGTGACGAAGAACAGCACGGCACTGATCAGCAAGGCCATCTCAGATACTCCGCAACATGCGCCAGAGCGCCACGCAGCCCAGGGCCTGCAGGATGAAGGCCGCCAGCAGCATCATCTGCCCGCTTTGGTTGTGCCACATCGACAACAGGTAGCTGGGGTTCGCCACCATGAAGTAGCCGACCATGCACACCGGCAACGAGGCCAGGACTATCGCCGTCATGCGGGTTTCACCGGTCATCGCACGCAGTTGCCGGGCGCCCTGTTCGCGCTCGCGGATCAGCTTGATCAGGTTCTCCAACAGTTCGCTGGCATTGCCACCGTAGCGGTGGTTGATGCGCAGGCCGAGGGCGAAGACGCGGAACTCATCCTGGTCATAGAGTTCCGCCAGGTCGTGCAACGCCTCGTCGAGGCTGGCGCCCATCTGCACGTTGCGCTGCACCCGTTGCATCGCGCTCTTCAACGGATCGGAGGAAATCTCCACCGCGCCCAACACTGCATCACTCAGGGTCCGACCGGCTTTCAGGCTGCGCACGGCGTGGTCAAGCAGCGCCGGCAGTTGTTCGATCATGCGCCGCAAACGCCGGCGGTAACGCCAGCTCATGTAAAGGCGCCAGAGCAGCGGCCCGAGCACCAGCATCATGGCTGCCCCGAACCAGCCGGCAACACTGCCGGCAACCACGATCAGCAGCAGCCACGCCGCACCCCAGAGCATGAAGCGATCGGCGCGACGGTCAAAACCGGCGCGCAGCAGCAACAGGTCCAGGGAACCCCGCGCCGGTGCCTCGATCAACACCGGCTCGGGCAACTGGCCGAGGCGCTGCAACGTACGCTCCTCTGCGGACTTGCGCACGCCGTTGTAGAACAGGCCGACCGAGGCCGCCAGCAGCGCCAGGCCAAACAGTCCCAGCACCATGGCAATCACGGCGCCACCTCCAGCGGGTCGCGGCGCAGCTTGTCACCGGCCGGATTGACCGCTTCGCGCACGAATCCGCCCGTACCGCGCCGATCGAAGCGGAACAGCGTGTTAGTGACATACACGTCGTCACGCAAGCCGACCACCTCCAGCACCTCGCTGATGCAGCGTCGGCCATCGGGCAGGCGGGCCAGCTGGATGACCACGTCGAGGGCCGCGCAGACCATCTGGCGCAAGGTCTTCTCGGCAATCTGCCGACCGGTCAGGCCGACCAGGGTTTCCAGGCGCAGCAAGGCGTCCTGGGCGGTGTTGGCGTGCACGGTGCTCATCGAGCCGTCGTGACCGGTGTTCATCGCGGTGAGCACGTCGATCACTTCGACCCCGCGGATCTCGCCGAGAATGATGCGGTCCGGACGCATGCGCAGGGCATTGCGGATCAACTCGCTGGCCTTGATTTCGCCGTGGCCCTCGGCGTTCGGCGGCCGGGTTTCCAGGCGCACCACGTGGGGATGGTCCAGTTGCAGCTCGGCCACGTCCTCGATGGTTACCAGGCGCTCATGGGGACTGATGAGTTGGCTGAGGATGTTCAGCAGGGTGGTCTTGCCGGTACCGGTACCACCGCTGACCAGGATGTTGCAGCGCTTGCCCACCGCATTCTCGAAAAACTCGAGGATCCCCGGATCGATGGCCCGCGTTGCCAGCAGGTCGGCACTCTTGAGCATGTCCTTGCGGAACTTGCGGATCGACAGACACGGCCCGTCCAGCGCCACCGGCGGGATGATCGCGTTGACCCGGCTGCCATCCGGCATGCGCGCGTCGACCATCGGCGACGACTCGTCCAGGCGCCGTCCCAGCGGCGCAAGGATGCGTTGCATGACCCGCTCGACATGGTGCGAATCGATGAAGCGCAGGTCGGTCTGGTGCAGCACCCCGGCGCGTTCGACGAATACCCGGAACGGCCCGTTGACCAGGATCTCGGTGACGCTGGTGTCACGCAGCAGCACTTCCAGCGGACCGAAACCGGTGAGCTCGTCCACCAGTTCCTCGGCCATGCGCTCCATTTCATAACGGGACAAAGCCAGATGCAGGCGGGCGATGTATTCGCCGACCTGCTCGACGACGAACTGGGTCAGCGCCGGACGCGCGCCCTCCAGCAGGTTGCGCCCGGAGTCCTCGATGGCGTCGATGATGTAGCGGTGCAGCGCACGTTTGAGTGCCTGCGGGTCGGACCCCAGGTTGTGCCGGGGGCCGCCGAACAGGTCGTCACTGCTCATGCTTGCCGCTCCACAGCCGGCTCAGCCAGTTGTCGGCTTTGGGCTTGAGGTTTTCCGAGCGCCGCGCCAGGCGCTCGCCAAGCGCCTTGAGGGCTTGGGTCAGGTTGTCCCGCGGCGCCAGTTCGAACAGGCTCAGGCCCTGGTTGCGCGAATTCAGGCGCACCTCGGCGCTGGCCGGCAGCTCGGTCAGCACCGGCAGGGCAAAGCGCTTGCCGAGCGCTTCGGCGTCGGGAATCACGCTACGCAGATAGCGGTCCACCAAGAGCTTGGCATGCTCCAGGTTCATGCCTTTCTCGCGCCAGGTGTTCAGCACCTCCAGATTGCGCCGGCACTCGATGACGTTCTGGTCGGTGTACCAGATCAGCTTGTCGCAGTGACTGACGAACGTGCGCAGGGCCTCGCAGTCGACCTGCCCGGTGAGGTTGACGATGATGTGCTGGAAATGCTGGCGCAAGGCGCTGAGCAACATGTACAGCTCGGCGGCGCTGGTGCGCTCCAGTGGTTCGTCGCCAGGGGCGTAGACCAACAGGCGCAGGCCGCTGGCCTCGCGGGCGAAAGCGCTATCGATCAAGGTGCTGTCGAGGCGGCGCAGGTGGCGCAGGGCGTCGCCGAAATGAAACGAGGCTTCCAGCCCAAGCAAGGCCAGGCTGTCACCCCGGGGCAGGCCGAGGTCCAGCAGCAGGGTCTGCTGGCCACTCTTCTGCACCACCTGGCCAAGGTGCACACTGAGGAGCGCCCCATCGGAGCCGCACTGGGTGCCATACAGCACGGTGAGGCCGCCCAGGTGCGGGTTGGCAGTCACCGGCGGCAGGCGCTTGCTCAGGCGCCGGACCAATCCGGCCACCTCGCTGGCGCGCGAGCCGTAGGCAACGAAATCCCGCGCGCCAGCACGCATGGCGTTGAGCACCAACTGGTTGTCCATACCATCGCCGAGGGCGACGATCGCCAGCATCGGCTTGGCCTCCAGCACGCCTTCGATCAACGCGCACTGGTTGACCAGGTGCTCGCGATCCAGGCCGATGAACACCAGGTTGGCGAAGGTCACGTCGATCAGCGCCAGCAACTCGTCGAGGCTGCCACTGCCAGCGCCGACGACCTGGCCCAGTGGCGTCAGTGCGGTCTGCAGCCACTGCAGGTCGCCTTCGTTGCGGGTGATGGCGAGGAAGGTCTGGCTCAGGCTTTCACTCATCGGGATAACCCACTGCGACTATCGAAGTCGCCTTTTTCCAGGAAGAACAGACGCCCCCAGCTCGGGTCGTAATTGCGCAGCCCTTCACCCGGCAGTTCGGGCAGTTGCGCATTGGCCGCCAGCGGCCGGACCAGGTGCGGCGTGACCACCATCAGCAGCTCGGTTTCCTCGCGCTGCACCGTCGATTGGCGGAACAACGCGCCGATCACCGGCAGGTTGCCCAGGCCGGGAAACTTGTCGACGCCGGAACGGTTGGAGGTGTTGATCAGGCCGCTGATCACGAAGCTTTCGCCATCGGCGAGGGAAATGCTGGTGTCGGTTCGGCGTACCTTCAAGGCCGGTACCGTCACCCCGGCAATCGCCACACCGTTGGTGTAGTCCAGCTCGCTGACCTCGGGCGCCACCTTGAGGTTGATGCGGTCGCGGCTGACCACCGTGGGCGATAGCGCCAGGCGCACGCCGAACTCCTTGTACTCGATCGACAGGCTGTCACTGCCGCTGCTGGGTACCGGGATGGGGATCTCGCCACCGGCGAGGAAGCTTGCGGTCATGCCGCTGAGCACCGTCAGGCTGGGGCGCGCCAGGGTGTAGGCGAAGCCGGTGGTTTCCAGGGCGTTGATGGCGGCGAGGAAGCGGCTGCTGCCACCGCCCCAGACGATGTTGAACGCACCGTTGTCCAGTGGGATAGACGGTTTTGTCACTGGCACGCTGCCGGGAGTGACCACGGTGTTGGGCACCGTGCCGGGCGAGCCGATCAGAGAATTGTTCGAGCCCTTGAAGAACAACCGGGCGCCAGCTTCCTTGAGCTTGGTCCGGCTGACTTCGACGAAGCGGATGTCGGCCTGGACCTGGCTGGGCAACTCGCCATCCATCGATGGCGGCACGTAGGTCGAGGCCATGTCCGCCGCCGCACGTCCGCGCACGAAAACCATGGTCTGGCGCGGCGTGGTCGAGCAACTGGTCCACAGGCTCAGGCTCGTGGCGCCGGGGCCGATGGCGGTCAGCAGCAAGGCATCGCTGCCGACGGCATGCACGTCGGCGACCCGGGGATCGCCCACTGCCGCGCGGCTGATGCTCACCGGCAGGCGCAGTTCCTGTTGCAGGCCCTGGTCGATCTCAAGGGTTGCCGGGACCCGTGGCAACGCCGCGCAACCGCTGACCGCGCCATGCGCATGGGACAGTGGTAAAAGGCCCGACAAGGCGAGCAACAGCGACAGGGAGGAAATCCGCGAGGAACGAAGGTTCATCGATGGGGCATCCTTGCATGATTCATTGGGTTTGCTCGGCCTGGGAGCCGCGAATGATCTCGATCCCGCGCCTCGCCACCGGGCCGGCGACCCGGACTGGTGCCGCAGGCGTCATGGCCAGCTGGTTGAAGCGGTAGAGCTGGCGATTGGTGTCCTCGACCACACGGGCGCTGGCCTTCGGATCGGCCCAGTAACGGGACAACAGCTTCTCTTCGGCACTGCGCACGGCAAGGCGCAGGCTGCCGGCCTGGGCGGCCAGGGTCAGGCGGCTGGCCAAGGCCTCGGGCACCGCCAGCACCACGGTGCGCACCGGGTTGCGACGGCGCTCCTCGCGCACTTTGGGATCCGGGTCTTCTGGCTCGGCGGGCAGGCCATCACTGGCCAGTCCCATCAACTGGCCGACACTCAGCAGGCGCAATGCAGGGACGATGACCTGGGCGCTGGCGAGAGGGTTGTCCTGTTCACCGCGCAGGTAAACCAGCACGTCGACGTAGTCGCCAGGGCGGATATGACCACCGGCACTGCTCACCTCGTCCACCGCCAGGGTCAGGGCGCGTTCGCCGGGCTGGATCATCCGCGCCAGCGGCCCGCCAGCGGAAAAGCTGCCTTCTTCCAGCCAGGTGCCGGCCTGCAGGTCACGCCAGGGCGTACGCCCGGCGACCTGATCGATGCTCTGGAAACTGCCGGTCGGTGCCACCAGCAGGCGCTCGATGGCGAGGTCTTCGTTCTTCAGCGGCTGGTTGGCGGGCGCATCGCGGCGCAACACCACCACCGCCGTGCGCAATTCGTCCTGGGCATGTTCCACCGCCTGGGCCACCGGCTGGGCCACCGGAGCCGGAGCAGGCGTTTCCGGTTGCTTGCTGAGGACCAGTCCCCAGTAGCCGGCAATGATGGCACCCAACAAAAACAGTCCCGCCAGAATCAACGTGATGCGACTGCTCATGCTCGGCCCCTCCTTGCCTTCATCGTCGCAGCCCGTTGACGTCTTGCTAACAGGCCCACAAATACACACTTGGAAGTAACTATTTCGCTATTTGACGGTAGTCCAGCTAGGACAAAACGCCATTACCCGTTGGTGAAAATTTCCGCGTGACGGCCGTCACAGTTTCAAAACAAGGATTTACCGCTCGCGATGGGGGATTAACACTTTCGGGTTAATGCTTTCTTACATTTGATGAGGGGTTAACTCTTGACGATGCTCTGATGGCGAAGGGGAATCAAAAGGCCCTCGCTAGACCGCGTTCTGCGCAAGGAGCAAGACCATGTCCTTTACCAAAGTGATTTCTTCCATCCGGAAATTCTGCAAGCGCACGGACGGCGCGTCAGGTATTGAATACGCACTGGTCGCGGCCATGGTGGCCGTTGCGCTGGTGGCTTTCGTGACGCCGATCTCCACCGGCGTGAAAAACATCTTCACCACCGTCCAAAGTGCGATGACCACCGGTACCGGCACGGGTAGTGGCACGGGTAGCGGCACTGGCAGCAACTGATGAACCATTAGCGAGGCCCACACGGGCCTCGCGTCATGAGATCAAAGCCACCGCGTCAAAGGAATACCCCATGCCAGCTTCCCACCCACGTCAACAGTTGCTGCTGGTGGATGATGAAGAGGAAGCGTTGCTGGAACTGGCTGAACTGCTGGAAGGTGAAGGCTTTCGTTGCCACACGGCGACGTCGGTGAAAATCGCCCTTCAGCAGCTGACCCGCCATCCGGATATCGCCCTGGTCATTACCGACCTGAACATGCCGGAAGAATCCGGTATCTCCCTGATCAAACGTCTGCGCGAACATACCGCGCGCCAGCACCTGCCGGTGATCGTCACCACCGGGCATGCCGACCTCGAAGCGGTCAGCCAGTTGTTACGCCTGGAAGTGCTGGACCTGTTCCGCAAGCCCATCTACCACATCCGCCTGCTGGAAACCCTCGGTAATCTGTTTCCGCTGGAGGCCTCCCACGGCAGGCAAGCGGCGCGCTGAAGAACAAAATCAGCCGACGTAAAACCAACATAACGCGAACCTTGTGGGAGCGAGCTTGCTCGCTCCCACAAGGTTCAGGTCAATATCCGGCGATATCACAGCTGATAGCTGAAACTCACGGTAAACCGAGGCCGCCGGTTGAAGCTGTCCAGCGCGATGTCAGACATCGGCTTGGCCACCTCCAGGGAGATGTTGTAATAGTGCGCGTCACCGAAGCGCAGACCCAGCGCCGCCGAAGACATCTTCGAGTCCTGGATCGTCAGCTCATTGAACCAGGTCCGCGCCGCATCCAGCACCACATAGGGCTGCAGCAGCTTCACCCAGTCGCCATCGCGCTTGAAGCTGTAGTTGACCTCATAGGCCGCACCCCAGCCCTTGTCACCCGACGCCTGATCCACCGGGTAGCCACGCCCGAAGTTCTGCCCGCCGAACACCGCACGCTCACTGTCGGGCAGGCTGTCGTCGGTCCAGTACAGCGCGGCGGAGACCACGCCTTGCCAGTTCTCGAAGAAACGGTCGCTCTGCAAGCCGGACAGGCGCAAGCGGAAGAAATCGAGGTCGTAGCCAGCGTTGGTGTTGGCACCGAAATGGTCCATGCCCTGATATACACCGGCGCTGACGATGCGCAAGCGGGTGTCGGTCGCCTTGCGCCAGTCGCCCTCGAACGCGAGAGCGCGGATATCGGTACTGGTGCTGACCTTCAGGGGGAACCCGATCACCCGGTAATCCGTGGTGTCATCGACCGCATAGAAACGTGCGGCAAGGCTCAACCATTCGTTGGGCGACGCGATCAATGGATAGCTCAGGCCAATGGAGTAGCGATCATTCTCACGATGCTGCTTGAGGTCGACGTTGTTTTCCAGGCGCACCACGGCGCTTGGGTCGCTGCGATAGCGGGAGGCCGACAGCAACAGCTGGGTGCCCTCTGTGTCGAGGTTCTGCGAGTAGTCGACGCGGAAATAGTGTTCCTTGTCATCCCCGGGGGGAAACAGTGCGCTGACGCTGAGCTGCTCGGCCCAGGCGGTCTGCGCGTTGCTGTTGGCGCCGAACAGCGCCTGGATCTGGTCGCGGCTGCCATCGGTGAGGTTCATGGAGGTGGTGAACGGCTTGCGCGATGCCTGCACCACCATTTTGCTCGCACCGTCGGTGGTGCCTGGCGGCGGTACCTGAGCCTGCAGGGTAATGCCCGGAACCCTGCTCATCAGCGAGGTGTAGCGCTCGAACGTCTTGCGGGTCAGGGGACGCTCGGCCTTGAGCTTGGCCACCAGCTTGTCCAGGTAGCCTGAGACGCGGCCGATATCGCCCTGCAGTTCATAGTCGCGGATATACCCCTCGACCAGCACCACCCGCAGCAGGCCGTTGGCGAAATCCTGCACAGGCATGAACGCGTAGGACAACAGGTAGCCATCCTGCTGGTAGCGCTGGGTGACCTGTCGCGTCGCTTCGATCAGGTCGCCAAGAGTCACTTCCCGATCGATCAGTCCCTGGTAGTTTTCCCGTAACTCGCTCAGCGGATAGATGCTGCCACCCTCGATGCGGACCTTGCGGATCAGCACCCGGGTGCTCATCGTCAGTTGTTCCTGCTGGGTTGCGGCGGGCACCGGCACTTGCAGCTTCGGCGTCACGGGCCGGAAAGCGTCGGTCGGAAGGTTCGGCGCCGGGAGGTTGCGTTCGGTTTCGTTGCTGTTCAGATAACTTGGGAGTGGCTCGGCGGATAGCGCACTGACCCAGGAAAGACTCACTAGCGCGATTGCCATCGATCGCATAGGGCACTCCATGTCCTGAAAAGTACGAGGGAACCAAGGTGGTTCCCTCGTCAGACTCAAGCGTAGGTGTTGCCCGTAAAATCGTCTAACAACCCTGTTGGCTTTTTACTTCTTGGTGCCCAGCAGGCCACCGACACCGTTGAGCAGGCCACCCACTCCCGCATTGGCACCCGCCCCGGCCCCGGCGTTGGCGCTGCCAGTACTGGCCCCGGCACCAGCGCCGACACTGACGGTACCAAGAGCGCCGGTCACAGTGTTGACCACACCACCCACCGCGCCACCGACACCACCGACACCACCGACACCACCGGTCGCGCCGCCCAAGGCGCCCGTCACGGTGTTGACCACGCCGCCTACCGCACCACCGACACCGCTGGCTCCGCCAGTCGCGCCACCCAGGGCACCCGTCACGGTGTTGACCACACCGCCAAGGCCCGCCCCGACACTGCCACCGGCTTGACCATTGACCAGGCCACCCGCCTGGGCCACGGTTGCGCCAACCGAGCTGACAGTCGCGCCCAGTTGACCGGCCACCGGATTGTTCGTGGCACTACCCAGCTGGCCACCCAATCCGCTGACCGCGCCGCCGACCTGGTTGAGCAGACCGCTCACCGGAGCGCCCAGGCCCGTCGTCGCACCCACTTGCTGGGTCACGCTGGCAACGCCATTCACCACTGGGGTAACCGCTGCGCTGACGTTGCCAGCCAGCGCTGCCGCCGGTGCCGCCGCACCGCTGCTGGCGACGCCATTGCCGCCCAGTACGGTACCGAGTGATGCCACGGTGTTGCCCAGGCCGTTGGTGCTGCTGCCTGCGGCGCTGACCACGCCATTGTTGCTACCGGCATCAAGTCCGCTACCCACGCCGGCAACCACGCCACCGACGGTTTCCAGCAGTCCCGTGGAGCCACCGGCAGTCCCGTTGCCCAGCAAGCCGCCTGCGGTGCTGGTGCCGCCGCCGATATTGCTGACCAGACCGCCCACTGCGTTGGTCAGAGGATTGCCATTACCCGCACTGGTGACGGTACTGCCGACCTTGGTCAGCACCCCGCCCACATTCTGTACGGCCGAATCGAGCGGTGCCCCCAGACCGGTCTTGCTACCGAGGTTGTTGGTAGTGTTTTCCACCAGCGAGACCACCGGAACGACCGCGTTGCTCAGTTGCTGACCGACATTGCCAAGGGCACCGGTCGTGCTTTGGGTACTCAGGGTATTGCCGATCATGGTGACCGCCTGGCCAACCTGGCCGACCACACCACCGACCACAGGGATCTGCTCGATGGCCTGGCTGCCGGCAACGGCCTGGACGCCAGTGCCCAGCGAAGCGACACCCTTGCCGACCCCGGACAACGTGATACCGATTGCATTGCCACCGGTACCCAGTTCGCCAAGACCGTCACTCAAGCCAGTACCAACGTTGGTCACGGCCTGACCTGCAGAGTTCACCAGACCGCCGGCGTTGGTAGCCCCGATGACCGGGATCGAATTGACCACGGTACCCAGACTGCTGACCCCCGTACCCAGCCCGGAAACACCGGTACCCAACTGATCGACGACCTGTGCGACCACCAACGGCGTGGTGGTGCCACCGGCGTTGCCGCCGCCAGTGCCGCCAGTACCTCCGCCGGTACCACCCGTTCCGCCACCGGTACCGCCGGTACCGCCGCCAGTGCCACCTGTTCCGCCACCAGTACCGCCGGTGCCGCCGCCAGTACCGCCTGTTCCGCCACCGGTGCCGCCAGTGCCTCCGCCAGTGCCACCTGTTCCGCCATCGGTGCCGCCGGTGCCTCCGCCAGTGCCACCTGTTCCGCCATCAGTGCCGCCGGTGCCTCCGCCAGTACCACCTGTTCCGCCATCGGTACCGCCGGTGCCTCCGCCCGTACCGCCATCAGTACCGCCGCCAGTACCGCCATCGGTCTGGGACGAACCATCCACCGAACTGTGATGACCGCCACCGCCGCTGCTGCATCCCGCCGAAAGGGATACAGCCAGAACCAGTGCCAGTGCCGTACTTGCTTTGATCCACGCTTGAGTTTTCATGGCGACTCCATTGCTTTCGCTGCCGCTGCTTTTATGGATGCGGAGGCTTCGTGGTGAATCCTCCACCTCGGTGCAGCTATCTCAGTCCGGCGTGGGCGGTGTAACAATTCTGAGATTGGTATTAACCCGATCTATACGTTGGTGATGGCAAAAAAAGTCGCGCTTATTCAACGAGTTGTAGGAGTGATACGGCGCTGGTAATGGCACTTCGACTTTCGCGCTATAACCATTTGACGGGTATCTGACGCCAACCCGCCGTATACTCCGCGCCCTTTTTCCAGGAGAAACCTATGACCTCCCCCGCCTGGTGGCTGCTCTGCCTGCCCTTCATCGCTGGTGCGTTCCTGCCCTTGCAGGCCGGTATCAATGGCCAGTTGGCCAAGCAGGTATCCAGCGTGCTGGCTGCCGCGCTGATTTCCTTTGCCGTAGGCACCGTCGCGTTGTTGGCGCTGGTCCTGAGCCAGCGGGAAATGCCTGGCCTGACCGCGCTCAAGGGCCTGACCTGGTGGCACTGGAGTGGTGGCTTGCTGGGTGCCTTTTTCATCACCGTCGCCGCCTTCGCCGGGCCGCGGATCGGCGCGATGCTGTTCATGGCGCTGGTGCTCGCCGGGCAACTGGCGATGGCCATGACCCTCGATCACTTCGGCTGGGCCGGCTTCAAGGAAGCCCCGGCGACCCTGGGCAAGATCGCCGGCCTTCTGCTGATCCTCGCCGGCGTGTGGATGATCCGCCGCTTCTGATCTCAGTCGCTGACCTGGAAGGTGATCCGCGCGGTCTGCCCGCTGGCGTCAAGCACGCTCAACTCGTAGCGGCCGGCCGCGTCGAAGCGCGCCTTTAGCGCCTCCTGGCCGCTGGTCTCGCCCAGCGGCGCACCGTTGAGGAACCACCAGCGCTGCCCACCGCCACCCAGCGCCGAGACGTCCAGTTGCAGCACATCGCGGCTGGTGGCCGGGCGGCGCAGTTGATCACCCTCGCGCACCCCGACGATGGACAACGGCGGCGCGGTGGCCGGGACCTGCGGCGGACAGTCCGCAGCCGGCGCCGGCAAGCGCGCATCACGCCGCTCGGCCCGTGGCAGCCAGGGCTCCAGCGGTGCTGGCCACAGGGCGATGTCCCGCG
Organism: Pseudomonas sp. Con_6; assembly: GCF_059379395.1. NCBI lineage: Bacteria > Pseudomonadati > Pseudomonadota > Gammaproteobacteria > Pseudomonadales > Pseudomonadaceae > Pseudomonas > Pseudomonas sp. Con_6. The sequence goes on from NZ_CM182011.1 coordinate 6,321,178, forward strand.
CCCGGGCGCCAGGGCACGCGGCATCGACCCGCAGCCCTTGCTCATTGACCCAGGCCCGCTCCAGCAAACCGACGCCCAAAGGCTGATCCTGCGCCAGCAGGGTCGGTGGCGTGGTGCCTTCCAGGGTCCAGGCGAAGCGTTGGCGCCGGCAGTTGGGATCGTTGCGCGCCAGCGGCTGGCCCAACGGCCAACAGATCGCCGCGACGCCAACGCTGGCCGGCACCGGCGGTACCGGCGTGCTGATCCCGCGCTGGCTGTCGCGATTGCTCAGCACATCGTGGACCTGCAGCATCAGCGGCGCCGCCGAGGCCAGGCCGAACTGCCCCGGCACCGGCGTGCCGTCGGGGCGACCGATCCACACGCCGATCAGGTAGCGCGGCCCGACACCGATCGACCAGGCATCACGGAAGCCATAGCTGGTGCCGGTCTTCCAGGCCAGTTGCGGGCGCTGCACCAGTTCGGCATGGGGATCGCGATCCGGGCGGGCCTGCCCGCTGAGGATACGGCGGATGATCCAGGCCGCACCGGGCGACAGCATGCGCCGCTCCAGCAGCGGTGCGTCCGGTTGCAGGCGCAGGTGGGCGCTCATGCCGTCGCGGGCGAAGGCGCTGTAGCCGCTGACCAGGTCTTCCAGGCGACTGCCACCGCCGCCGAGGATCAGCGACAGGTTTGGCTCGGCAAGTGCCGGCAGACTCACCGGTATGCCGCCAGCGCGCAACTGCGCAGCGAAGCGCTTCGGCCCGTAGGCTTCCAGCAGTTGTACCGCCGGCAGGTTGAGCGACAGCGACAATGCCGAGCTGGCCGCCACCGGGCCGCTGAAGCCCATGGAGAAGTTGCCGGGACGGTAGTCGCCATAACGCCGCGGTACGTCCTGCAGCAACGATTCGGAGTGGATCAGGCCATCGTCCATGGCCATACCGTAGAGGAACGGCTTGAGGGTCGAGCCTGGCGAACGCAGGGCACTGATCATGTCGACATGGCCGAAGCGGCGCTCATCGTTGAGGTCCACCGAGCCGAGGTAGGCGCGTACCGCCATGCTCTGCGACTCCACCACCAGGATCGCCGCCGAGGTACGTTCGGGCAGGCGCGCGCGCCAGCCGGTCAGCAGGTCTTCGAGGCGGCGTTGCAGGGCGGCGTCGACGGTGGTGCGGATCAGCGGCGGGCTGTCGGCACGGTTCAGGCGCCGGGCCAGCAGCGGCGCCAGCGCCGGTTCCTGGCGCGGGGCCAGGAGCAACGGTTCCTCCATGGCTTCGCGAACCTGCTGTTCGGACCACACCGCGTACTCGCCGAGGCGCTGCAGGACCTTGTCGCGGGCGGCGGTGGCACGTTGTGGATGGCGGTCCGGGCGCAGCCGGCTGGGGGCCTGTGGCAATACCGCGAGCAACGCCGCTTCGGCGGGGGTCAGTTGCGTCGGCGGCTTGCCGAGGTAGGCCCAGCTCGCCGCCGCCACGCCTTGCAGGGTGCCGCCGAAAGGCGCGCGGTTAAGGTAGATCTCGAGGATCTCGCGCTTGGACAGGTGCCATTCCAGTTGCAGGGTGCGCCACAACTGCCGCAGCTTGCCGGGCAGGGTCCGCGAATGCGGATCGAGCAGGCGCGCCACCTGCATCGACAGGGTACTGCCACCGGACAGCACGCGACCGCCACTGAGGTTTTGCCAGGCTGCGCGGCCGAGTGCCAGCGGGTTGACCCCGGGATGGCTGTAGAACCAACGGTCCTCGTAGGTCAGCAGGGCTTGCAGGTACAGCGGCGAGACCTCGTCCACCGACACCGGGTAGCGCCATACGCCGTCGGCATCGGCGAAGCGCCACAGCGGCGTGCCGTCCTCGGCGAGGACCACCCGGGCCAGGTCGTCGGTGGGCATGGGTAGCGGCCAAAGGCGGTCGGCCAGCCACAGCAAGGCGATCACGCCGAGCGCAGCCAGTGCAGTGATCGTCACCAGGCGGGCCCGGCGTCCGCGCGGCAGGGCTACGCTGAACATGGACGGGAACCGAAGCGGCCCAATGATGGCCAAAGTGCAGTAACGATCATCAGGACACGACCATGCGGGTAGAAGGTTTTTTCGAGTGGCTGGGGCAGGCGCTGGGCGCGGCGATAAAGTTCGTGGTGGATGCCCTCAGCGGGCTGTTCGCCCTGCTGGCCAATGCCGGCGGGAATTTCATCGACGGGCTGGCCAGGACGCTGGGGATGGATACGTCGATCGTCAGCATCCTGATCCTGCTCATCGGCCTGTTGCTGCTGTACTCGGCGGTGCGGGCGTTCATGCGGGCTTCGGTGATTGCAGGGATCATCTGGGCACTGCTGGGGTTGTGGGTGTTGAGTTGGGTGGTGCACTGACCAGAGGCTGGCGGGGACCTTGTGGGAGCGGGTTCACCCGCGATAGCGATGGTGGATTCACTACCGTAATCGCGGGTGAAACCGCTCCCATAGGGGACGATGTCGCCCCTACCGGCCCTTGATGACCATCTCTCCAGCGGTGTCACCCACAGCCTGCCATTCCGGCCGGTACATCGACTCCACCTGCGGCGGCGGAATCCGGTAGCTGCCCGGGGTCACCGCCCGCGCCAGGTACAGCAGGTGGGTGGTGCCGTAGCCATCCAGGTTCAACGCCGCCACATAGCGGTCATCACGATATTCCTGATGCACCACGTTGGCGTTCTCCATCGCCTCGCGCCACTGCTTCACCGCGCTGCTGGCGTTCTCCAGGCTGGCGGCGCTCTGGGCGAGGTTCTGGTTTTCCAGCTCCAGGCCCGCCGGCAGCAAATCCACCACCAGCGCATCCGGTACCCGCGACTTGGCCTGGATCGCCAGATGCACCAGCACCAGGTCTCCACTTTCCAGCGATTTCAGGTCCAGCGCCTGGCCATTCATGCCCAGGTACTCGCGACGGATGCTCATGTTGTTGCCACTGGCCGGCGGCGCCTGGCGCGGATAGCCGGACAGGGTCAGGCGCTGGTACAGGGTCTTGTCGCCTTCGTTGCGCACGCTCAGCGGCGAGGCCAGCAACGGCCCCTCCAGATGCAGCCCGGATTGCGCCTGACTCAGCTCGCGGGTGATCCCGGCGCTGTCCAGCTGCGCAGCCCAGTCGCCTTCCGGCTGCTGCATCAGGCCACGACCAGCGAGGAACAGCGCGTTGCGCTCCTGGGTCGACAGCCACGGCTTGGCCGCCAGTTCGTCGGAGAGCTTGAACAGGCGATCCGGTACCGCCTTGCTGGCCAGCTTGTACTCGTCGAGCAAGGCCAGGATCAGCGCCTGGTCACGCAGGGGGCTGCCGTAGTCGGCCATCCATTTGTTGTCGCGGGTGATCGCCAGGCCGGCCTGCAGGGCCTGCTCGGCCTTCGGCTTGTCGCCCATGGCGTCGAGGGCGATCGCCAGTTGCACCAGTGGCAGGCCGGAACGGGCGTCGGCACGGCGTTCGAACAGACTGCGCAGGGCACCGAGTGGCGCCTGCTGGCTGCGCGACAACACCAGCGCGGCGTAGGCCTGCACGGCGAAGCGGCTGTGCTCGGCGTTCTCGCTGTAGTTCACCTCGATCAGGTTGCGTTCCTGCACGTAGCGCAGCAGGCGCTCGCTGGCCTTCTTCAGCGCCTCGGCCGGTACCGCAAAGCCCTGGTCGCGGGCACGCAGGAGGAAGTCGGTGACATAGGCGGTCAGCCAGTACTCCTCCTCGCCGTCGCTGCTCCACAGGCCGAAGCTGCCGTTGTAGCGCTGCATGCCAAGCAGGTGCTCGATGCCCATCTCGATCTTGCGCTGGCGATCGGCAGCCGGCTCGCCGGTGATGCCGAGGCGCTTGAGGGTCGCGGCGTCGGCGTAGAGCGACGGGTACAGGCCGCTGGTGGTCTGCTCCAGGCAGCCATACGGATAGGCCTTAAGCGCACGGATCTGCTCGGCCAGGTTCAGCGGCGGCCGGCTCGACAGCACCAGGGTGCCTTCCAGGCCCTGCGGCTCGAAGGTCGCCAGGTCCTGTTCCGGCAAGGTCCAGGGCTCGCCACTCAAGGCCACGCGGTAGTGCTTGAGCTGCGCCGGATAGGCCGGACGCACGCCCAGGGTCCATTCACGGGAGAAGCCGGTATCAGTCTCGCCCGGCAGCACCAGGCCATCGACCCGCACCGTGACCTTGCCCTGGCCGTAGCCGCCGGTGGCCTGCACCGGGATCTTGAGGGTGACGCGCTGGCCCTGCTTGAGTTTCAGCGACTGATGGGACGAGCCCTGCAGGTCCAGTTGGCCCTCGGTGGCCACAGCCACGGCGAGGGTCTGCTCCTGCCCGGACAGGTTGGAAAGGTCCAGCGCCAGGCTGGTACGGTCGCCGCCGGCGAGGAAACGCGGGGCCGAAAGTTCGGCGATCAGCGGCGCGGCGACCACGGTCTTGCCTTCGGCGACACCAAAGCGATCCTCGCTCCAGGCCTGGGCCATCAGGCGCAGCTCGCCGTTGAAGTCGGGGATGTCCACCGTGGCCTGGCCCTTGCCCTCGGCATCCAGGGTCACCGGCGCGCTCTGCAGGGCGACGATGGTCACGCTGGTGTCCGGACGCTTGCCGCCCTTGGCCATGCCGGCGTCACCACCAAAGGCCAGGCTGGCCAGGCGGCCCTGCCCGGCTTCGATCAGTTGTCCGTAGATATCCAGCTGGTCGGCACCATAGGCCTTGCGGCCGAACATGCCGGTGAACGGGTCGGGGGTGACGTAGCTGGTGATATTGAGGATGCCCACGTCCACCGCGGCCAGCAGCACCTGCGCCTGTTTCGGCACGCTGCCGTCGGCGTTGCGCGCCTGGATATTCACCGTCAGCGGGTGTTTCGGACGCATCTTCTCCGGCGCTTCGAGGGTCACCGCCAGCTTGCGCTGGGCGCGGTCCAGCGGCAGGTGCAGCACGCCCACGGCGCGTTTCGGCGTGACATTGGCCTTGCGCTCGCCCGGACGGATCACCAGGGCACTGATGTACAGGTCATGCCGCGCCCATTTCGGGTCGAGCTTGACGTCGAAGGCCTTGCCCTCGGCGGGCACGTCGATTTCCTGCCACCACAGCGGGCCGTCGCCGCCTTCCACCATCAGGTAGCCCTTGCCGGCAGCCGGCGGGGTGACGGTGACCTTGGCGGTATCGCCATCGTTGTAGGCCGGCTTGTCCAGGGCCAGGCGCACCTGATCCGGGCGCACGGCGCCGCCGTCGGCGTTGTCCTGGGCACGGTAGCCGGCCCAGAAGCGCAGGCTGCTGGTGATGCCGGTGTCCGGGTCTTCCACTTCGACGCGGTACGGACCCCACTCCACCGGGAAGCTCAGCCTGGTGGTGCTGCCCGCCGGAACGCTGACGGTCTGCTCGCTCTCGGTGAGCATCTTTTCGTTGAAGTTGTAGCTCCAGCCGTCGCTCTGCGAGTAGTTCCAGTAGTAGTCGCGACGCTCGCGGACCAGACGCACACGCAGGTTGTCGGCGGCCAGCTTGTTGCCGTCGCGGTCGGCCATCAGCAGCTCGACTTCCACCGGCGCATCGCCGTCGGTTTCCTCGCCATCGAACAGGCCGCGCAGGCCCGGCAGGTGGTCCGCCGGCCAGATCGGCTGTTCCAGGCGCCGGGTGATCGGGCGGCCGCCGGATTCCTGCAAGCTGGCCTGCACGGTGAGTTGCAGCGGCGAGCGGGCCTCGGCCCATTCGCTGGCGATGCTGAGGGTGGCTTCGCCGTTGGCGTCAAGGACCGATTCTTCCAGGTCCATATCGTGGCTCAGATCGCCTTCGGTAACCGAGCCGAACTGGTAGCCGGGCAGTGCCGGCACCGCTTCGCGCAGCGGACGCACGTAGACCTGGCCGCTGAGGCGGTTGCCCGCTGCCGGGGCGCCGTAGAGGTAGCGACCGTTGACGCTGATTTCCGCGGTTTCATCCGGGCTCAGCGGGGTGTCGCTGCCCTTGAGTTCCAGGGCCAGGCGCTCGGGAAGGAAGTCCTCGACGAGGAATTCGTGGACCTGGCGCTTGCCGCCGCCGAGGTCGAAGAGCAACTGCCAGCGGCCGGTGGGTGCCTCGCCAGCCAGTTGCAGCTGGTATTGATAGAAGCCGTTGGCGTCCGCCTCCCAGACAAACTTGCGGCTGACCTGTTCATCCGGCCGGCGCACCTCGACGTTGATCGGCTGGCTGTTCACCGGCTTGCCGTCCTGGTCGCGCAGCAGGCCATTGAGCAGTACGGTTTCACCCGGGCGATAGAGATCACGCGGGCCGAAGACGAAGAACTGCAGCGGATTGGCCTGGGGGCCGGTGACGGTGAATTCGGAGAGGTCGAGGGCCGCGCTGTTCAGGCGCAGCATCGTGGTGTTCGGCCCTTGGCGCGCCAGCAGCACATCGGCTTTCGGTGGCAGCGGCAGTTGCGCGTGGCCGCCGCCATCGGTCTTGCCCTGGGCGAGGACCTTGCCGTCGCCGTCGAGCAGGTCCAGTTCGATATCGCCCAGCGCCTTGCCGCCTTCCAGCGCCTGGGTGAACACGTCCAGGCGATTGCTGTAGCGGTGCACCGAAAGGCCGATGTCGCTGAGGGTGAACAGGGTCGCCGGCTGCGAATAGTTGTAGGTGCCCGCCTCGCGCATCACCGCCAGGTAGACGCCCGCCTCTTGCAGCGGCTTGATCCCGGCCATGGGCAGGAGCAGGGTTTCGCGGGTGTTGGCCGCGGGGTTGAGGTCGAAGCGACCGGCGTAGACCAGATCGGCCATGGGCAGCAGGTCGCGGGCTTCATAGCTCTGCAGGGAACTGTTGCGACCCCAGGCGCCGAGGAAGGTGGGCAGCGACTCGGGCTTGATGCGGAAGAACTCCACGTTGACCTTGGCCACGTTCAGTGCGATTACCGGCAGGCCCTCGGCGAGACGGGTCGGCAGCAGCGAGCCGCGGCTGGCGAAGCCGATGCTCGGCTCCATGTCGCGGGTTTCCAGGCGGCTGACGTACTCGTTGGCCAACTGATTGCCGTTGACGCTGCGCAGGCCGGCGTCGATGGTCAGGACCAGCTTGCGCTTGGGCTCGAGATGACGCAGGCGCAGTTCCATGCGGTTATCGGAGAGTTCCCAGGCGCCGTCCACCTTGCCCTTGGTGGTATCGACCAGGTGCAGGCGCTCGGCGAAGCGCTGGTCGGCCTGCAGCGGTGCGGAGAAAGTCACCGACAGGGCGCTGGCGCCGTCGACCTGGACTTCCGAGACGTCCACCACGTTCAGCTCACGGCCGGCGTAGCGCTGGGCCAGGGTGGCTTCGTCGACCACGGGCCTGGAGGCAGCGGGCGCGGTGGCCGCGGCTTTTTCCGCAGGGGCGGGTTTGTCGACGGAGGACGAATCACACGCACTGAGCAGCGCCAGGGCGCAGGCCAGCCACAATCCTTTGTTCAGCATGGGGAGGGAACTCTTTCGGCAGCAGGGGCAGACGGGAAACTATATATCAACGTCCGCGGTTTCACCGGGAAGCGGTGCCGAGGTGAGACAGGGTTCACCCGGCAAAGTGCCGTAGTGCGGGTAGAATGAGCGGTTTACGTCATGTGGGACCCCAGCATGCCCTCACTCCTCACCGACTGGCGCGACCGCCCCACCCATCACAAGGTATGGGCCCTGGCCGCACCGATGATCCTGTCCAATATCTCGGTGCCTCTGGTGGCCCTGGTGGACAGCACGGTGGTCGGTCACCTGCCCCATGCCCACCAGCTCGGCTCGGTAGCGGTGGGTGCAAGCTTCTACACACTGCTGGTCGGCGTGCTGGGTTTCCTGCGCATGGGCTCCACCGGCTTCGCTGCCCAGGCCGCCGGCCGCGCCGATGGCAACGGGCTGCGCCAGGTGCTGCTTCAGGGCCTGATCCTCGCCCTGCTGTTCGCCCTGCTCGTCGGCCTGCTGGCGATCCCCTTCAGCCATCTGGCGCTGAACCTGATCCAGCCCGGCGCAGCACTGGAACAGGGCACCCACGACTTCTTCACCACCCGCCTGTTCGGATTGCCGGCGGCACTGGCCACCTACGCCCTGGTCGGCTGGTTCCTCGGCACGCAGAACGCCCGGGCGCCGCTGGTGATCCTGCTCACCACCAACCTGCTGAACATCGTCCTCAACCTATGGTTCGTGCTGGGCCTGGAGTGGGGCGTGGTCGGCGCGGCGCGGGGCTCGGTGATCGCCGAATGGGTCGCCGCCCTGCTCGGCCTGGCCTTGACCCGCCCGTCGCTGCGCGCCTATCCCGGCCGGGTGATCTGGTCGCTTCTGGCACGCTGGCAGAGCTGGCGGCCAATGCTCGGGGTCAACCGCGACATCTTCATCCGCAGCCTGGCCTTGCAAGGGGTGTTCTTCCTGATCACCGTACAGGGCGCGCGGATGGGCGAGGCCACGGTGGCGGCCAATGCCCTGCTGCTCAATGGTCTGCTGGTGACCGCCTATGCCCTGGATGGCCTGGCCCACGCCGTGGAAGCGCTGTGCGGACATGCGATTGGTGCGGGGGACCGACCTGCGTTGCGGCGCTCGCTTGTGGTGGCCGGAGGATGGTCGCTGATCGCCAGCCTGGGCTTTGCGGGGCTGTTCCTGCTGGGCGGGCACCTGTTCATCCAGATGCAGACCGATATCGCCAGCGTGCGCGAAACCGCCTTCGAGTACCTGCCGTACCTGGCGGCGCTGCCGCTGATCGCGGTGTGGAGCTACCTGCTCGACGGCCTGTTCATCGGCGCTACCCGAGCGCGGGAAATGCGCGACGGCATGCTGCTCAGCGTACTGATCGCCCTGCCCTTCGCCTGGCTGGCCCGGGATATGGGCAACCATGGGTTATGGACGGCGTTCCTGTTGTTCATGGCGTTGCGCGGGGTGACGCTGGGGGTGATGGGGTGGCGGTTGCAGCGGCAGGGTGGGTGGTTTGGGCATCAGCCTTGAAAGCATTGACTGTGTTTTCAGATCAGGCATGGATATCTACACAACTCTGAACGCCTGACATGAGACTGCAGTTGACCGCCTTGTTTGTTCGACTCGGTATCGAGTCGAACCCAAAAGCCTCCCCGTGATGCATCGTCGAAAAGACAAAGGCGGGCAACTCGAATCCAACAGGCCATGGCACGTTGCAACAAATGTGGGAGCGGGCGTTGCCCGCGATGCGCCGCGCGGGCGGCGCTCGATCTCAAGAACGATGCATCGATCAAGGCAGGCACCTGGTAGCCCTCATACGGTTTCCTGTCAGGCGTTGTCGATCCCCAGGGGCTCATAAGCTGTTGCATTTGCGAAATGAGCTTCATGCATTTCCGGCTTTTTTGTAGGCAAATTCCCAAGCATACTTTCCGGCCGTTCCAGCCGTTGCGCGCTATGGAAATGCTGCCTAGTCTGCGTCGGTCGTTGCACTTTGACGACCGGCTTTGACAGGCCGTTTCATAGGCGCCGGCTGCTATGGCAGCTGTGCGTGGGGCGTCTTCGTGCGCGCCGGGGTGCCTATGACTCGGTCTGTCAACCCACGTACAGTTGCCACCCTTCTGTTTGACAGCAGGCTGGTGGTAATCCATTGACTCATAGGATTACGCCAATGAAGAAAATCGTCCCCGCCCCCCCTCACCACCACCCATACCCACTTCGCCACCACCCATCGCAGCCATGCACCACTGTTCGCCGTGCGTGCCGGCATCGCCGTGGATGACGCCTTGATGCATGTGGCCTCCGCCTTGAAGTCGGCGATCGAGACCAACCTGCAGTTGTGCGATCTGGACGATCGCAAACACGGCGACCTGATGTGGGCGACGCAGCAGTCGCTGGAGATTGCCCAGGCAGTGGTGGGTTCATTGCTGGCTGCGGCCGAGATGCGCCGGGCAGGCACGCTGAAGTAACCGGGCGGCCGCAATCGCGGGCAACGCCCGCTCCCACAAGGATCTCCGCCAGTCACAAGACCCAGGCTCGCCGCGAACCCTGTGGGAGCTGCGCTCGATCTGGAGAGCGCAGCAGTGCTCAAGACAGGCTCCGCCCAAACGAAAACGGCCCGCAAAGCGGGCCGTTTCCATTTACAGCGTCTTACGACGACAGGTACGAAGAGCGCGTCAAACCAAGGCGCAACGCATCGAGGAACTGCGTCCGCTCACGATCGCTGATCCGCGCACTCGCCACCTTGTCGCGGTAGTGAGTCATCAACTCCTCCGGCGACAGGTGCACGTAGCGCAGCATGTCCTCGATGGTGTCGTGGGTCTCGATGCCGGCGTGGTACACGCTGCCGTTCGGGTTCTGGTAGATGTTCACCGAGTCGGTGTCGCCGAACAGGTTGTGCATGTCACCGAGGATCTCCTGGTACGCACCGACCAGGAACACGCCCAGCAGATAATCCTCGCCTTCCTTCACCGCATGCACCGGCATGCTGGTCTCGATGCTCTGCTCGTCGACGTACTGGTTGATCTTGCCGTCGGAGTCGCAGGTCAGGTCCTGCAGCACGGCACGACGCAGCGGTTCTTCGTCGAGGCGATGCAGCGGGATGATCGGCAGCACCTGGCCGATGGCCCAGGTGTCCGGCAGGCTCTGGAACACCGAGAAGTTGCAGATGTACTTGTCGGCCAGCTTGTCGTTGAGCTCGTCGAGCACCTGGCGGTGCGAGCGCTGGCGCGCCTTCAGCGAGTTGTGCAGGCGACGGCACACGGCGAAGTAGCACTGTTCGGCCAGCGCCTTCTCGGCCAGGGTGATCTTGCCGTCAGCGTATTGCGCAGCCACGTCGCCCATGTAGTGGGTGGCGCGCCAGTAGGTCTCGGTGACCATCTCCAGGTCGGTCGGACCGAGCAGGTCGGCCAGCCATTGCACGGTTTCCGGCAGGGCTTCCTTGTTCTCGATGGTCGGCACGTCGTCGTTGTGCTTCTCGACGTCGGTCACCTGGACCACCAGCACCGCGTGGTGCGCAGTCAGCGAGCGGCCGCTTTCCGAGAAGATATGCGGATGCGGCAGGCCTTGGGCGTCGCAGAATTCCTTGAGCATGCCGACCACGACACCGGCGTAATCGTCCATGTCGTAGTTGATCGAGCTGGCATTGCGCGAGTGGGTACCGTCGTAGTCGACGCCCAGGCCGCCACCGACGTCGATGTGGTCCACCGGCAGGCCCAGCGCACGCAGCTCGCCGTAATAACGGATGGCTTCCTTGAAGCCGTGCTGGTAGTCGGCCAGGTTGGCGATCTGCGAGCCCATGTGGAAGTGCAGCAGACGGATGCCCTGGTCCAAACCGGCGTCACGGAAACGCTGGACCACGGAAATCAGCTGCGCCGCCGACAGGCCGAACTTGGACTTCTCGCCACCGGTGTCCGCCCACTTGCTCGACGCCAGCGAGGACAGGCGCACGCGCAGGCCGACCTGCGGCTTGACCTTGAGCTCGGCCGCCTCTTCGATCACCAGGGCCACTTCCGACTCTTTCTCGATGACGATGAACACGTTGTGGCCGAGCTTCTGGCCCATCAGCGCCAGGCGGATGAACTCGCGGTCCTTGTAGCCGTTGCAGACGATGGTGCCGCCCTTCGGCGCCAGCGCCAGCACCGCCAGCAGCTCAGGCTTGGAGCCGGCTTCGAGGCCGATGGAGACGTTCTGCGTGGCGATGATGTTTTCCACCACCGCTTCCTGCTGGTTGACCTTGATCGGGTACAGGGCGGTGTACTGGCTCTGGTATTCCAGGCGCGCGATGTTGGCATCGAAGGCGCCTGTCAGCTGGCGCACGCGGTCTTGCAGGATGTCGGGAAAGCGCACCAGCAGCGGCAGCGACAGGCCGCTCTTGCGCAGTTCGTCGACTTGCTCGTACAGATCGATCGGCGCGCTGCCCGGGCCGTTCGGGCGCACTTCGACACGCCCGGCTTCATTGATCGCGAAATAGCCCGCGCCCCAATGGCGAATCCCATAAACACTGCGGCTGTCGGCCACGGTCCATTGGCTGCCATCGTCTTTGCGTGTGCGTCGTACGGACATCGAAGTCCCCTATAAAGAAAGTCAGATAACACCGGCCATGCGGGAGGGCGCAGTGTAGAAAATGAAAATGACGATTTCCCCTGTTCGGGCTTGGACCCTTCACAAGGCAACGAGTTTAGACGCTGGGCGAAAAGCCCCGGGTGCTGCCACCCCTCACCCGGCCTGTACAGGCGCCGGACGAACGGTGCGCAAGCAGGCGATCAGCCGCCGGATTTCTTCGCTTTGAAGCCCTGTTTGACCAGTTCGCCGAGCAGCAGCTCGACATGGTCGCCCTGGATCTCGATGACGCCGTCTTTCAACGCGCCACCGGTGCCACAACGCCGTTTCAGCGTGCTGGCGAGGTCCTTGAGCTGCTCCAGAGGCAAGGGTACGCCCGTGATGGTGGTCACCGTCTTGCCGCCGCGACCTTTGCTTTCGCGACGGACACGAGCGATGCCATCCCCTTCCGGGATGAGCGTCTGCTTGCAGGTGCAGGCATCGATGGGTTGGCTGCAGTCCGGACAATGCCGTCCTGCATCGGTGGAGAACACCAGGCCGCCAAGGGCGGAAAATGACGAGGCTTTCTTGGCCACTTTTGATCCTCGGGTTTGAGGACAAAAAACTGGTCGTGGACCCGGGCGGGACGACGACCGCGAAGCCCCACTCTGGCAGGGGCAGCGCACCTGCCGCGATTGGCTACGCGGCAGGGTGAAAAGGCCGCGCAGTGTAACGGCAAATGTCTCGCTTGCTAAGTACAGAACTGCGCCATTTCGGGCAATTTTGCGACATCAGGCTTGACGGCCAAATGCCCGGGAAAGTGCCGCCAGGGAGTCGGGGCAATACGGCAGTGTCTGCGACTCTTCCCAGACCACTTCCGGGTTGACGAAACGCGCCTCGCTGACCTCTTCGGGCTGCAGGCGCAGAGGCCCGTCCCAGACCGCCGAGAACACCGCGCACCAGAGGCGGTTGCCGGGCAGGTCGAAGAAGAAGCGGTCGTGGGCGCGCAGCTCGACACCGCCCACGCCCAACTCTTCTTCCAGTTCCCGCGCCGCCGACGCGGCATATGCTTCGCCCGCCGCGACCATGCCGCCGGCAGCCACATCCCAGTAGCCCGGGTACAGCGCCTTGCTCTGGGTGCGCTTGTGGACGCACAACTGGCCGGCGCCGTTGAACAGCAGGATGAAGGTGCAGCGCCCGATCAGGCCGCGCTCACGCAGCTCGGCGCGAGGCAGCGCGCCGAGCAGGTTGTCGTCTTCGTCGACCCAGGCGACCTGCTCACGGTCCGAGGCGGCCCGGTGCGCCGCCTCCGCTTCGCTGATGCTCATCAGCCTTGCGACAGCAACTGGCGCAGGTCGATGACCGCAGCGTTGGCGCGGGAGATGTAGTTGGCCATGACCAGCGAATGGTTGGCCCACATGCCGAAGCCACTGCCGTTCAGTACCATCGGACTCCACAGCGGCTCCTGAGAGGCTTCCAGCTCACGGATGATCTGGCGCACGCTGACCGTGGCGTTCTTCTTCGCCAGCACATCGGCGAAGTCGACCTCGATGGCGCGCAGCAGGTGCGACAGGGCCCAGGCCTGGCCACGGGCTTCATAGAAGACGTTGTCGATCTGCATCCACGGGGTTTCCACCAGTTCCTCGTCAACCTGCGGTGCCTGGCCCGGGACCACGGTCTCGGTCTTCAGGGTGCTGTTCAGCTTGACCCGGCCGACGCTGGCCGACAGACGCTGGGACAGCGAACCCAGGCGGGTGGCGACGTCACCCAGCCAGTTGTTCAGGTTGTCTGCACGGGTATAGAAGATGGCGCCGGAATCACCCGAGGCCAGGCGCGCCTGGTAGCGGCTGAGGGACTTGATGCCTTCCTCGAACTCGGACTCGCTCGACGGCAGGATCCAGCTCTTGTTGTCGAAGTTGAAGCGCGGCTCGGCCTTGGCCAGATCGGCGTCTTCGGTGGACTGCGACTGGGAACGGGCGAAGTCCTTGCGCAGGGCGCGGGACAGGTCGCGGACCTGGACCAGCACGCCGTACTCCCAGCTCGGCATGTTGTCCATCCACAGGCCCGGCGGGAAGCGGTCGTTGGAGATGTAGCCGCCCGGCTTGTTGAGCAGCGTGCCGGCGACGGTCTTGAGGGTTTCGATGGTGGTGTAGCCGACCACCATCTGCTGGCCGTTGCGCTCGGCGGCGGCCTGGGCGTTCTGTTGCACCGGGAACAGGGCCGGCTCTTCGCTCCAGTACCAGCCGAGGGCGATGGTCACCACCAGGTACAGGCCGATCACCGCGCCCAGCGAGCGGCTGAGCAGGCCGCGCAAGTAACTGCCGCTCGCGGTGACGCGGCCGGCCTTGCGCTCCTCGCGCGGCTCGGTGCCGCCTGTACGGTTTTTCCAGTCCAGCATGGCAGGGTCCTTTTTCAGTCAGTGCATGTGCAGGGTTCGACCGCAGCGGCCGGGCATTGGTGCCGAGCCTTGATAAATGTCGGCGGATGCTGGCGGCGGGGCGACCGGGGTGCTCGCAACTATAAAGCAAGGGCAGCCTATCGCCCAACCGACCCGAGGGTCACGAACTGAATGATTCTCCGGCGTCAATAAATTGATGCAGGGCACTCGTATGCGCCAAAAGTGGTGCTAGCATAGAGCCATCACTCGAACTGCCTCATTTCTAATAAGTAGTCAGGACATGACCGAGCCAGAAGACCCCAATCGCGAGCGACTGAAGCAACACTTTGCCCAGCGGGTCATTCACCAGGCCCGGCAGATCCTGGAAATCTGGCAGCGCCTGCAGCGCAGTGAATGGTCCCTGGGCGACCTTGGCGAGCTGAGCGAGGCCAACCTGCGCCTACAACGCTACGCCGAGCGCTTCGAGCAACCGGAGCATACCCAACTGGCCGAAGCCATCGGCCAGACCCTGGCCGCTGTCGAAGCCAACAGCGCGCGCCTGAGCAGCAGCCTGATCAGCGAACTCAACCGCCTGATGCAGCGTCTTTCACGCACCGGCCTGCGCCAGGGCGACCGCCTCGAACAGACTACCTTGCCGCCGTTGCGCAAGCCGGTCTACGTGATGCTGCAGGACCATGAGCGTGCCGAGCGTCTGGCCAAGCAACTGGAGTTCTTCGGTCTCGGCGTGGAAGCGCTGCAGTCCGCGGACGCTTTCCGCGCCTCGATGAACGAACGCCTGCCTGCCGCCATCGTCATGGATGTGGACTTCGGCGGCACCGGCCTTGGCCTGGGTCTGGCGGAGCAAGCCCAGCAGGGCCTGGAGCAGCGCGTGCCGCTGCTGTTCTTCAGCCTCCACGAAACCGACACCCCGACTCGCCTGGCCGCCGTGCGCGCCGGCGGCCAGGAGTTCCTCACCGGTACTCTGGAAGCATCGAGCCTGCTGGAAAAGGTCGAACTGCTGACCAGCGTCACCCAGTACGAACCGTTCCGCGTGCTGATCATCGACGATTCGCGAGCCCAGGCCCTGCACACCGAGCGCCTGCTGAACAACGCCGGGATCGTCACCCGCACCCTCACCGACCCGATCCAGACCATGGCCGAGCTGGCCGATTTCCAGCCCGACCTGATCATCCTCGACATGTACATGCCGGCCTGCACCGGCACCGAGCTGGCCAAGGTGATCCGCCACAACGACCGCTATGTCAGCGTGCCGATCATCTACCTGTCCGCCGAGGACGACCTGGACAAGCAACTGGACGCCATGAGCGAGGGCGGCGACGACTTCCTGACCAAGCCTATCCGCGCACGCCATCTGATCACCACGGTGCGCAACCGCGCCGCCCGCGCGCGCAACCTCAAGGCGCGAATGGTCCGCGACAGCCTGACCGGCCTGTACAACCACACCCATATCCTGCAACTGCTGGAGGACTGCAGCTTCCGCGCCCGCCGCGAGAGCCGGCCGCTGAGCTTCGCCATGCTGGATATCGATCACTTCAAGCGGGTCAACGACAGCCACGGCCACCCCATGGGCGACCGGGTGATCAAGAGCCTGGCGCTGTTCCTCAAGCAGCGCCTGCGCAAGACCGACTTCATCGGCCGCTATGGCGGCGAGGAATTCGCCATCGTCATGCCCAACACCGGCCTCGACGCCGCGCACAAGGTGCTCGACGAGATCCGCCAGCGCTTCGCCGAGATCCATTACCCGGCCCAACCCCAGGACTTGTTCTGCACGTTCAGCGCCGGCGTGGTGGAACTGAACGACGACCTCGACGCCCTGAGCATGGCCACCGCCGCCGACGAAGCGCTGTACCGGGCCAAGGGTGCCGGACGCAATCGGGTGCAGCGCGTCGGCCAGTGAAGTCAAATGGCCACTTTTTTTGACCGAAGCGCCGGGTTCGTCATAACCATGTAATAAAAACGCAATAGTTTCAGTGCCTTGCCTCCAGCCGTCGGTAGTCAAGCACATGCGCCTGAAGCTGCTCACCAACCTCAATACCCTGTTACTGGTCCTGGTCTGCCTCGCCCTTGGCGCCACCCTGTGGTGGTCGCAAAAGGCCCTGGAGCGCCCGTATCTGCTGATGGAACGCTACCTGGGCCTGTCCCAGCAGTTCCAGAACCAGGTCGCGCGCAACATCCAGACCTACCTCGGCAGCGGCGATGCCCTGCAACACGCCACCGCGCTGCAGGCCACCCAGAGTCTCCAGGAAGAGCTCAAGCAACTGCCGCAAGACCTGGCGCAGAGCGTGCGTCCTAGCCTGGACAGCCTGGCCACCTTCACCAGCAACGAACTGCTGGCCGCCGGCAAGCTGGCCGGCGATCCCCAGGCCCTGCTGCTGCAGGCCGAGCGCGAACTGGGCGCCAACCTGGAACAGTGGCTGCGCTATGCCCAGGACAGCAACAACCCGGAAGGCAACCGCTATTCCCCGGCGCTGATGCAGGCCAGCCTGCACCTGGGCCGCCTGTCCCTGGCCCGCGACAAGCTGGTCAGCAGCGGCCGCAGCGAACTGGCCGAGGAAGTCGAGCGGGAACTCAACCTGATGGCCGAGCAGGCCAAGGTTCTCGATGGCCTGCCGCTGCTCGGGGTCAAGGCCGCCAGCGCCTCCGGCTCCGACGATTTCGCCGCCATGATGGGCCTGGCCAGCGAGAGCAAGAGCGAGGCCGAAGACACCGCCATCGGCCTGCGCCGTGAGTTGAACAGCCTGATCAGCCGCTACCCGGCCGAACTCAAGCGCACCCGCGAGCAGATCGAACGGCGCAGCGAGCTGGCGGCCACCACCCAGTCGCGGATCGCCGCCGTGCAGCAGGCGATCGCCGACCTGGAACCGAGCGTGCGTAGCCAGCATGGGCAGATCCAGAGCGAAGTGCGCCTGATGCAGGGTGTGATGATCGCCCTGATTCTGCTGATCGCGCTGGTCATCGACCGCCTGCAACGGCGTCTTGCGCGGGTCCTTACCGCCCTCGACCCGGCCTTGTCGGAGTGGGCTGGTGGCGACTTCAGCAAGCCGATCGACCTGCCGCCGAGCAACCGCGAAATGCACGATATCCAGGACTCGCTGAACCGCTTGCGGGATTACCTGGTGGAACTGGTCGGGACTATTCGCAACAACGCCGAACAGGTCGCCGGCAGCAGCCACGCGTTGGCCGGCATGAGCAGCGCGCTGCACGACGGTGCCGAGCGCCAGGCCGGCGATACCGCGCAGATTCGCGATGCTCTGGGTGAACTGGAAGCCACCATCGTCCAGGTCGCCGGCGACGCCAGCCAGGCCGCCGATGCCAGCCGCCAGGCAGGCCTGGCGGTGGAACAGGGCCAGGCGGTGATTGGCCAGAGCCTCACCGGGCTGCGCAAGCTGGTCGACGAAGTGCAGGGCAATGCCCAGGTCATCGAGGAGCTGGCCCAGGAGTCCGCGACCATCGGTGGCGTGCTTACGGTGATCCGCGCCATTGCCGAGCAGACCAACCTGCTGGCGCTCAACGCAGCCATTGAAGCGGCGCGGGCCGGCGAGATGGGTCGGGGCTTCGCCGTGGTCGCCGAGGAAGTGCGTTCGCTGGCGCAGCGCACCACCGGCGCGACCGGCGAGATCCAGACCCTGATCACCCGTCTGCAACAGGCGGCGCGGGAGTCGGTAGACGGCATGCGACTGCAACTGGAACACGCCGAAGCCACCGCCGATCAGGCCCAGGCGGCAGATGGTGCACTGGACGAGATTGTCACGGCGATCCAGACCATTTCCGATACCGCGGTGCGGATTGCCGACGTCACGGCGCAGCAGAGTGGTGCGGTGAGCGAAATTCGCGATCACAGCGAGCGGATTCATGACCTGGGCGAGGACAACCTGCAGCGGATTGGTGAAGGGCGTAACCAGGGCGAGCAGCTGTTGCGCCTGGGTGGGGAGTTGAATACGGCGGTGCGGGCTTTCCGCCTGTAGTCGCTCTCTCGGGCCGCATCGCGGGCAGCGCCCGCTCCCACAGGGTCTTGTGCCTGCCTTCGATATCGAGGGCAACCCAGAACCTTGCGGGAGCGGGCGTTGCCCGCGATGCGGCCCCTGCATCACCGCCGAGACTCCGCTATCATGCGGACAACTCCGCCCCCCGCGAGACCATCATGCGTCGTCTGCTTTGCCTCCTGCTGCTGGCCCTGGCCCTGCCCGCCCTGGGTGCCGGCCTGTTCGACAGCCGTCCCAGCGCCACCCTCGGCGCGCCGTCCCTGAACAACAGCGCCGATTTCCTCCCGGTACGCGAAGCCTTCAAGCTCAACCTGATGCAGGGCGACGCCCAGGGCATCAAGCTGCGCTTCGTCCCCGCCGAGGGCTATTACCTCTACCGCCACCGCTTCCAGTTCCGCACCGAGCCTGCCGATATCGCATTGGGCACGCCACAGCTGCCACCCGGCGAGGCCAAGCATGACGAGTTCTTCGGCGACGTCGAGGTCTACCACGGCATCCTCGATATCGACCTGCCGCGCACCGACGACAAACGCCCGTTCACCCTGGTGGTGACCTACCAGGGCTGCGCCGACAAGGGCCTGTGCTACCCACCGGAAACCGAACGCCTGACCATCGACGGCAGCAGCGCCGTCCCCGCCACAGGCGCCCCCGTCGTCCGCGAGCAATGGACCTGGAAAAGCCTGGCGCTGTTCTTCCTCGCCGGCATTGGCCTGACCTTCACACCCTGCGTGCTGCCGATGTTGCCGATCCTCTCCGGCGTGGTCCTGCGTGGCCAGGTCGGCGGTTGGCGCGGCCTGGCGCTGTCGCTGGCCTACGTGCTGCCGATGGCCGCCTGCTTCGCCCTGCTCGGCGCCCTGATGGGCCTGTTCGGCGCCGGCCTGAACCTGCAGGCACGCCTGCAGTCGGCCTGGGTGCTGGTGCCGTTCTCGCTGTTCTTCGTGCTGTTCGCCTTGGCCATGTTCGGCCTGTTCGAACTGAAGCTGCCACGGGCCCTGAACGAGCGCCTCGACCGCGTCGCCGGGCAGACCAAGGGCGGCTCGCTGCTCGGCGCGGCGGTGCTCGGCGTGGTCTCCAGCCTGCTGGTCTCACCCTGTGTCTCGGCACCCCTGGCCGGTGCCCTGCTGTACATCAGCGCCAGCGGTGATGCTCTCGGCGGTGCACTGAAACTCTTTGCCCTCGGCCTGGGCATGGGTGCCCCGCTGCTGCTGGTTGCGACCGGCGGCGCGGCCTGGCTGCCGAAAAGCGGCCCCTGGCTGGTCACGGTAAAGAACGCCATCGGCGTGCTCCTGCTCGGCCTGGCCATCGGCCTGCTCAGCCGCGTCCTGCCTGGCCAGGTCACCTTGCTCCTGGTGGGCTTGCTGGCCGCCGGCGTGGCGCTGTTCCTCGGTGCCCTGGAATTCGTGGTGAAAACCCCGCGCCAGCGCCTGGCGCAACTGCTCGGCCTGTTCCTGCTGGTCTACGCCCTGGCCTGCTGGTACGGCGCCCTCGCCGGCCAAGGCGATCCGCTGCGGCCACTGCCAGTCGCCGGCAGCAGCGCCACGGTCGCCCAGGCCAACAGTGAACACTGGGAAACCATCGACAGCCCCGCCCAGCTCGACCGCGTGCTGGCCGAAGCCAAGGCCGGCGGCCAGCCCCTGGTGCTGGACTGGTACGCCGACTGGTGCATCAGTTGCAAGGTCATCGAGCGTGAAGTGCTGAATGCGCCAAACGTGCTGCCATTGCTCGCGGATTACCGGCGGGTGCGCTTCGATATCACCCAAAGCAGCGCCGAACAGCGCGCCCTGCTCGACCGCTACCAGCTGTTCGGCCCGCCCGCCCTGCTGTTCTTCGCGGCGAACGGCAGCGAAAACACGGCCGCCCGGGTGGTGGGCGAGACGAACGCCGGCGAATTCGCCGAGCATCTGCAGCGCATCCGCGCCGATCTGCGTCTATAACTTCCGGGGCCGTGGGAAAACCGCGGCCAATGACCGGGATTAATAAAATAGTCACATATTTTGCGCGAATCTCGGTCAACGTGCTGGCTATTGCAGTTAACTGGACAGTGCGAATGTCTTGCGGCATAGTCGCCGCGCTTGTATTCATGTCCTACAAAATCAAAGGATGCGCAGATGGCGACCCTACTGGTGCTGCATGGCCCCAACCTGAACCTGCTCGGAACGCGCGAACCCGGTGTCTACGGTGCCGTGACCCTGGCGCAGATCAACCAGGACCTGGAACAGCGCGCCCGCGCCGCCGGCCATCATCTGCAATACCTGCAAAGCAACGCCGAGTACGAACTGATCGACCGTATCCACGCCGCGCGCAACGAAGGCGTGGACTTCATCCTGATCAATCCGGCGGCTTTCACCCACACCAGCGTCGCATTACGTGACGCATTGCTGGCGGTGAGCATCCCATTCATCGAAGTGCACCTGTCCAACGTGCACAAGCGCGAGCCGTTCCGTCACCACTCCTACTTCTCGGATGTCGCCGTGGGAGTGATTTGCGGCCTGGGCGCCAGCGGTTACCGCCTGGCCCTGGAGTCCGCCCTGGAACAA
Organism: Pseudomonas sp. Con_6; assembly: GCF_059379395.1. NCBI lineage: Bacteria > Pseudomonadati > Pseudomonadota > Gammaproteobacteria > Pseudomonadales > Pseudomonadaceae > Pseudomonas > Pseudomonas sp. Con_6. Next base: position 6,341,943 of record NZ_CM182011.1, read on the forward strand.
CTGGCAGCCGCCAAATCCTGAATAACGCGGGCCTGGCCGTCGCCGGGCCTACAAGAACGTTTGAATCACGTTCATACGACCCTGACCAAATCTTGGGAGTTGATGATTAATGGATATTCGTAAAGTCAAGAAACTGATCGAACTGCTGGAAGAGTCCGGCATCGACGAGCTGGAGATCAAGGAAGGCGAAGAGTCCGTGCGCATCAGCCGCCACAGCAAGACTCCAGCCCAGCAGTACTACGCGCCGGCCCCGGTTGCCGCCGCCGTCGCTCCAGCCGCCGCGCCTGCCGCTGCCGCCGCTCCGGTTGCCGAAGCCGCTGCTGCCGCACCACAGCTGAAAGGCACCGTGGTTCGTTCGCCAATGGTCGGTACCTTCTACCGCAAGGCTTCGCCAACCTCGCCAGCCTTCGTTGAAGTCGGCCAGACCGTGAAGAAAGGCGACACCCTGTGCATCGTCGAAGCCATGAAGATGATGAACCACATCGAAGCCGATATCGGCGGCGTCATCGACGCCATCCTGGTGGAAGACGGTCAGCCGGTTGAGTTCGACCAGCCGCTGTTCACCATCGTTTGAACCGCGGAGAGCCAGCGATGTTGGAAAAAGTTCTGATCGCCAACCGCGGCGAAATTGCCCTGCGTATCCTGCGTGCCTGCAAGGAACTGGGCATCAAGACCGTCGCCGTACACTCCACGGCCGACCGCGAGCTGATGCACCTGGGCCTGGCTGACGAGTCCGTGTGCATCGGCCCGGCGTCGTCCAAGGAATCCTACCTGCACATCCCGGCGATCATCGCCGCCGCCGAAGTCACCGGTGCCACTGCCATTCACCCTGGCTATGGCTTCCTGGCTGAAAACGCCGACTTCGCCGAACAGGTAGAGAAATCCGGCTTCGCCTTCATCGGCCCGAAAGCCGACACCATTCGCCTGATGGGCGACAAGGTTTCGGCCAAGCACGCCATGATCCAGGCCGGCGTACCGACCGTTCCAGGTTCCGACGGCCCGCTGCCGGAAGACGAAGAAACCGCGCTGGCCATCGCCCGCGAGGTCGGCTACCCGGTGATCATCAAGGCCGCCGGTGGCGGTGGTGGTCGCGGCATGCGCGTGGTGCACAAGGAAGAGGACCTGATTGCCTCGGCCAAGCTGACCCGTACCGAAGCCGGTGCTGCCTTCGGCAACCCGATGGTGTACCTGGAGAAGTTCCTGACCAACCCGCGTCACGTGGAAGTCCAGGTTCTTTCCGATGGCCAGGGCAACGCTGTGCACCTGGGCGACCGTGACTGCTCGCTGCAGCGCCGTCACCAGAAGGTGCTGGAAGAAGCCCCGGCCCCGGGCATCGACGAGAAGGCCCGCCAGGAAGTCTTCGCCCGCTGCGTCCAGGCGTGCATCGAGATCGGCTACCGTGGCGCCGGCACCTTCGAGTTCCTCTACGAGAACGGCCGCTTCTACTTCATCGAGATGAACACTCGCGTGCAGGTAGAGCATCCGGTTTCGGAAATGGTCACCGGTATCGACATCGTCAAGGAGATGCTCAGCATCGCCGCTGGCAACAAGCTGTCGTTCAGCCAGGACGACGTGGTGATCCGCGGTCACTCCCTGGAGTGCCGGATCAACGCCGAGGACCCGAAGAAGTTCATCCCGAGCCCAGGCACGGTGAAGCACTTCCACGCGCCGGGCGGCAACGGCGTTCGCGTCGATTCGCACCTGTACAGCGGCTACAGCGTTCCGCCGAACTACGATTCGCTGATCGGCAAGCTGATCACCTACGGCAAGGACCGCGACGAGGCCATGGCCCGCATGCGTAACGCGCTGGACGAAATCGTCGTCGACGGGATCAAGACCAACATCCCGCTGCACCGCGAGCTGGTCCGTGACGAAGCCTTCTGCAAGGGCGGCGTCAACATTCACTACCTGGAGCACAAGCTGGCGTCGGAGTAATCCCGTCGGTTTCGCCCCATGGTGAATGCGAAAGCCCCGAACCCAGGTTCGGGGCTTTTTTTTTGGTTCTTCACGGGGTTCGGGGTTGCAGGGGCGGGACTTATCCTCAGCCTCCCAATGTGGTCAGCTGAAACGCCTGGGCCTCGATCTCCGCAGCGCTCGCGGGCTTGCCGCCCAAGGTGAAGACCTCTCCGCCATGTCGCTGCACCAGTGGCTCATGACGAAAGCGCTTCATGAAACGCAGGGCACGCCTGGCCATGTCGCTGCTGCCACCGCGCGAGGCATCGAGCAAGATCGGATCGATCAGTCGCTGCACGCTGGAGCGGGTCGTGGTGAAGACGCTGGTCACCCCGTCCTCCAGGTCGAGGCGAACACCATAGATATTGCCCATGCAGGATGAGTACGACCAATGATCCCAGGTCGCATGGATGCCTCGTCGAGCCAGCAGCGCGCGCAACGGTCCACCGATATCGGCCCCGGACAAAAGCCAGTCGCCGCCGACCAGGACCGCCGCGACTCGCCCCTGACCGCCCGCCTCGCGAATACCAGCCAGAGCGGAATCCACGGCGTCGTCGACCAGCCGCTGGATATTGTGGTCGATATGGATTACCGCACCACGTCGCGTCGCCGGGTTGTACAGGCAAGCCACCACGCAGGATTCAACGTTCAACGAATACAGGTAGTTGTCGCTGGCACCTCGCGAGTAGCCGGCGACCAGCCCCTCCCCCTGCAACGCGCCCCGTTCCGGCATCGGGTTGATCCGTGCCGGGAAAGCATCGGCTACGTCGCTCACCTGCCCGAGATAGAAGGTCGGTGAGCCGCCACGCAAGCCAACCTGCTCGTTGAACTGCCAGCGATTGCCCGGCCCGAGGCGAATCGGTACGCGATACTGCGCCCGCGGATGCCGGGGGTCGAACAGGCGCAGCGTCTGCTGCTCACGGTCATGCACCACCTGGAAATAGCGACCTCGATCCTTGACGTAGTAAGCGTCCTGCTCGCCCGCTTCGCCGCGGCGATAGACCCCACGCCAGATCCCGCCCTTTTCCATGCTGCGCAGATTGTCCGGCACAGTCTTCAAGGCCCGTTGCTCATCCATGATCGTCATCATCGCGCGCTCGCCCTGACGCATGCCGGGCCGCCCCTGCTGGGCGATCTGGTTCCAGCGACTGACCTCGCTGGCCTTGCGCAAGCCGGCCTTCGAGGCGTGCGCCAAGGCACCCCACGCCCCCGGCAAGGCGATACCCCAAAGGCCCACGGCCACGCCCAGCCAGTGATCGAGCGCGGCGGAATCGTCATCAGCGATGTGGCTACTGATCGCCTTGGCGCTCCCGATGGCAAGGAACACCGCATCAAGGAGGAAACCCAGTGGCGGAAACGCCAGGCTCAGCGGAAAGGCGGCATACAGCAAGCCTTTGGTCACCTGTTCGACGATCACCTCGTGGCGACTCTTGGTCACCGCCTCGATATCGCTGATGTGGCTGTTCAACTGCTCATCGTACTCGCCCATGAAATTGCGGAGGCGATTACCCTCGCGCAGCGTGTCGCGATTACCCTCGCCCCTGGCCAGCCGCATCAGCCACTCCGACGCCACAGCACGATCGACAAAACGCAGATGCTGCAGCAACCAGTCATGCATCGCACCCCGCCCGGCACCGACGAAGCTCTGGTACTTGCGCAAGGTCAAATCATCCGGAGCCTGCGGGGTATACAGCCAATCCTGCGCCACACCATCGACAATGCGGCGAAACAGATACAGGCCGGTGCTTTTGCGCCCGTTGAGAGTGAAGCGGAACACGCCGTCACTGGCAATGTTGTCCGGCGATTCATCCTGCGCGGGGCGGACTTCGGCCAGCCGCTCGATTTCACCAAGCAGCCAGTCACGCGTAGGCGTATCGATCATCCGCTTGCCATGGGTGGCATGCACGTCGCGCAGCAGGGTAGTACGCGTCATGGCGAAATGCAGGGCCCGACGCTCGGCGTAGAGGGGATCCCGTGCATCGAGGAACTCGCTGCGGATCGCGTGCGCATAGCGCTCGCCGATGTAAGCGCTGCGCAGGTAGTTTGCCAGTCCGGAGGCCCGCACCCCGCTCAGGTCCTGCCCGACGGAAGAGCGCACAGGCATCCGCGGGTTGTCCAGGCCCCAGTTGTCATCGTGGCCATACATGGCCAGATCGAGCAGGGTGCGGTTAATCTTTGCTGACGAGTCCAGTCCGGGCACGAAGTCGAACAGGATGGTTTCCGGATCGACCTCGCCTTCCACACCGCATTCGTTCAAGTAGCTGGCAATGTCCGCCTTCACCGTGCGCCGGGAGAACTCCAGGAAGCTCTCCTGGCCGCCAACCTTCTGTTGCAGCGCCTCGTTCAACAGCAGCAATTCCTCGTTGAGGCCGGCAATGACCTCGCGCTTTCCTGGCGGCAGTTCAAGGAACCAGCGCGGCGCCTCATGCCAGGCTACCTGGGCCAGGTGCTGGTCACGTCCAAGCTCGATGAGGTAGCGACAGCATTCGGCATAACCATGCAGCGTGCCTCGATGGTCGCGGCTCAGGTCCCAGCTGTCCGGGCGCTCGCGCACGTCGCTGAAGAACTGTTCGGCCTTGCGCCGACCTTCGACGTCGATCCGGTCCAGCAGATAGCGACTACCCGCCTCGTCACCCAGCCAACTACCCAGCTCCACCGCAAGGGCGCGCAGCGATGACAGCTCGACCCACTCCTGGCCATCGGGTTTGCCGGGCGCATAGAGAATCAGTCCGGACAGCTCGTGCCGCTCGTCTTCGGTGTAGAACAGCATCAGTTGGGCCAACGGCGAGTCCGGGAACTGCGAAACACCGGTGACCTTGTCGCCGGGCTCATCACGCTGGACACCGTTGTCCTCGCGAACCCGCATCACCCGCGCGTGCCCCTCGGCGCTCAAATGCCCTTTGCAACGCGCAATATAGGCACTCTGCTCCAGGCACAGGTCGTTGAAGTCATGCAGGGCAGCGAGTACATCCGGCCTGGCATAGCGCTCTGCCAAGTGCTGATGGTAGGTCGCGCGAGGGTCCACGTCCCGCAGCAACGCGTCGAGAAAATCATCCGGCAGCGCCTGGACAGGCACCTCGGGATCATGCAGCAGGGTACGGGTCTTTTCCGGATTGGGTGCGAACGGGCCTTCCGCCACCAGCTCGGCAAGGCGAGTGATGCGCCCCACCGGGAATTGTGCATTCAGGAAGGTCTGCACCCGGATGTGATCCGGCTCGATCTCCAATCCGTAGGTCACACGTACATGCTCGATGATCGCAACGCGCGTATAGGCCGGCAGCGTCTGCACATCCTCCATCAACAGCCGCAGTTGCTCGCGCAACAGGGCATTGCGGCGCTCGAACGTGCGCAGGGTATCGAGATCGTTACGGTCCAGCCCGAGGAACCAGTCACCCAGGGCACTGCGTACCAGGCTGTCGATCTGCTGGCGATCGTGGTCCGGCAGGCCGCCACCGTCCTCGAAGGCACGGCGCCAGCTCTCCTCCATGCCGATGATGTATTGCCTGAGAGTCTCGCCGTCGAAGCGCTTCAGGGTCTCCACGCAGAACAGCTCTTTCAGCGCCGTGAAATGTGCCTCCATGCGCTCGAGGAAACGAGCACCGACCGCACTCCGGGCGTCGAGCCCCGCCGGACGCTCCCCCCAGCGCCGCAGCAGGGACTCGCAATAGTCGTCGAGCAGCCCGGACACCGCACCTTCGATGATTTGCCGCAGCGTCTCCTGCCGCTCGTTGAGCGTATCGCCTTCTTCTCCGGGCAATGCCTCGCCCAACCAGCGCAGCGGGCCGTGCCGGTCGGCATCGAAGTCCGGCAACTGGCCGTCGATCATGCGTTGCAACACGGCGTGCAGCAGCGCATCCACGTATGAGGGCGCCACGTCGCCCTTGCGGTAGTAGGTGCGCAGATGCACCATCACCCGCTGGCGAGCGAAGACGTCGAAGAACGGCCTGGCCTCGAAAAACCTGCCGATCCACAGCTCCCAGCGTGTCAATTGCAGCAGCGACAAGCGTGCCGCGCCATCCTCTATCCTGATGCTCATGTTCCCGCTCCTTGCTGAATAAGGCAGCTCAGAGTGCGTGAGGCGTCGAAGAGGCGGGTGATAGATAGTTAAGTGGTCCGGCAGGCGTTGGTTATCCACATTGCCGCCCGCCTGGCGTACACTGGCGGGCTTTCGCGACACCCCGCTGAATCCCTTGCTGAAGGTACCCCCATGCCCTGGTTACAAGTTCGTCTGGCCATCACTCCGGAACAGGCCGAAACCTATGAAGACGCCCTGCTGGAAGTGGGCGCGGTTTCCGTGACCTTCATGGATGCCGAAGACCAGCCGATCTTCGAGCCGGACCTGAACACCACGCCGCTATGGTCCAACACCCATTTGCTGGCGCTGTTCGAAGCGGATGCAGAGCCCGAGGCGGTGTTCGCCCACCTGCAACTGCTGACGGGTGCCGAACTGCCGGAGCACCACGCCGAAGTGATCGCCGACCAGGACTGGGAACGCAGCTGGATGGACAACTTCCAGCCGATGCGCTTCGGCCAACGCCTGTGGATCGTGCCGAGCTGGCACGCAGCGCCCGAGCCTGACGCGGTCAACCTGCTGCTGGATCCGGGCCTGGCCTTCGGCACCGGCACCCATCCGACCACCGCGCTATGCCTGGAATGGCTCGACGGCCAGGACCTGAAAGACGTCAACCTGCTCGACTTTGGCTGCGGCTCGGGCATTCTCGCCATCGCCGCGCTGCTGCTGGGCGCGCGCCGTGCCACCGGTACCGACATCGACGTACAGGCCTTGGAAGCCTCCCGCGACAACGCCGGTCGCAATGGTATCGCCGAAAGCACTTTCGACCTGTACCTGCCCGAGCAGATGCCGGCCATGCAGGCCGACGTGCTGGTTGCCAACATCCTCGCCGGTCCGCTGGTCTCCCTGGCTCCGCAACTCAGCGGCCTGGTGCGTCCGGGCGGCCTGCTGGCGCTGTCCGGAATCCTTGCCGAACAGGGCGAGGAAGTGGCCGCGGCGTATGCGGCGGACTTCGATCTGGACCCGATCGTCGTGCGCGATGGTTGGGTGCGGATCAGTGGGCGTCGTCGTTAGTTTGTTTGGGGACCGCTTTGCGGTCCTTCGCAGTGGTTCGGCATACCGACAAGCCAGCTCCTACTAGACTGTTTTTAGTTCACCCCCGGATCGCCGCATGACCGACAGTTTCGTCACCCAGTGCCCGCATTGCCAGACCAGCTTTCGCGTCAGCCACAACCAGTTGAGTGTGGCCCGCGGTGTCGTCCGCTGCGGCAACTGCCTGCAGGTGTTCAACGCCGCCCGTCAGTTGCTGGAGCAGAACGCCATCCTGCAACCGGCGCCTGAACCCGAGTCTCCAGCTCAACCAGCGCCGGAAGCACTGGTCCCATCGCCAGTGGCCGAACCTGAACCGGAGCCGGTCACCCCGGATGCCGAGGTCGCTGCACCGAAGCACTGGAAGGAAGTCGACCTGGACGAACTGGACCTCGACAAACTCGATCTCGACCGTGAGCTGGCACGCCTGGAACAACGGGAAATCCAGCCCACAGTCGACTTCCACGCCGCCCCGCGGCGCGAGGACAGCCTCAGCGCCAAGCGCGACGACCTGCACGCCGACGAATTGATCGAAGATGGCCTGTTCGGCGCCGCCAACAGCGAGCGCGAAGTGGACGAGCCGGTGGTGGTCCACGAACCGCCGCTGCAACTGGAAAAGACCGAGCCGGACCTGCTCGACGAACCGCTGCCGGATGAACGCACCGAGCCGTCGCTGTCGCTCGACCTGCCGGAACCGCAGGACGAGGATGTTGCACCGCCCCGCGTCCAGCCCCTGAAGATCGACGACGAGGACGAGCCGACGGACGGCGTATCCCGCCTGTCGGCTCGCGATGACGATGAACAGGACGACCTCGAAAGCGACCAGCGCCGCGACCCGGAACTCGGCGCGATTCCCGACGCCCCCCACCCTTCGCGCAAGGACACCCTGGTCGACCTGGTGGACGACCCGCTGCAACTGGACTGGCAAAAGCCGCGCAGCAATGTCGGCAAGCGCCTGTTGTGGCTGTTGCTCATCGTCCTGGCTGCGGCCGCCCTGGCCGGCCAGTACATCTGGTATCACTTCGACGAATTGGCTCGCCAGGACCAATATCGTCCGTGGTTCCAGGAGCTCTGCCCGACCCTCGGCTGCGAAGTGCCGTCCAAGGTCGATATCGCCCGGATCAAGAGCAGCAACCTGGTGGTGCGCAGCCATCCGGACTTCAAGGGCGCACTGGTGGTGGACGCGATCATCTACAACCGCGCGCCGTTCTCGCAGCCTTTCCCTCTGCTCGAACTGCGCTTTGCCGACCTCAACGGTCAGCTCATCGCCAGCCGTCGCTTCAAGCCCGCCGAATACCTCAGTGGTGAGCTGGCGGGCAAGGCCGAGATGCCCAGCCAGACCCCAATCCACATCGCCCTGGACATCCTCGACCCGGGTCCGAAAGCAGTGAACTACAGCCTGAGTTTCCGCTCTCCCGAGTGACAGCAGCGACAAGCCGCAAGCTTCAACCCACAAGAAAAAGCAGCTCCCGTGCGCCGTTGCTCTTTCTTGAAGCTTGAAGCTTGAGGCTTGTAGCTGGTCGCCCAGGCGACCCAACTGTTCAGATTTTATCCAGATTCATCTTTATCCGGTCATCGAGAGCGGGTATCATGCCCACCCTTTTTCGAACTCTAATGATCCGGCCCCACAACAGGGTACACCTATGTCGGCGGTACGCATCGGCCCATACGAACTGCAGAACAACCTGATCCTTGCCCCGATGGCCGGGGTCACGGACCAGCCTTTCCGCCAGCTTTGCCGACGGATGGGCGCGGGTCTGGTGGTATCGGAAATGGTCAGCAGCGACATGAGCCTGTGGAACAGCCGCAAGTCGCGCCTGCGCATGATCCACGAAGGCGATCCCGAGCCGCGCTCAGTGCAGATCGCCGGTGGCGACGCGCAGATGCTCGCCGCGGCGGCTCGCGCCAACGTCGAGCTGGGTGCGCAGATCATCGATATCAACATGGGTTGTCCGGCAAAAAAAGTCTGCAACAAGGCTGCAGGCTCTGCTTTATTGAAAGATGAAGCGCTGGTCAGTGAAATCCTCCATGCGGTGGTCGCTGCGGTGGAGGTACCGGTGACCCTGAAGATCCGCACCGGCTGGGACCGCGACAACAAGAACGGCCTGACCGTGGCGAAAATCGCCGAGCAGGCCGGGATCCAGGCGCTGGCCGTGCATGGCCGGACCCGCGCCGACCTGTACACCGGCGAGGCCGAGTACGACACCATCGCGGCGATCAAGCAGGCAGTGTCGATCCCGGTGTTCGCCAACGGCGACATCACCTCGCCACACAAGGCCCGCGAGGTGCTCGACAGCACCGGCGCAGATGGGCTGCTGATCGGTCGTGCCGCCCAGGGCCGACCCTGGATCTTTCGCGAGATCGAGCATTACCTGCGCACCGGCGATACGCTGCCGGCGCCGCAACTGGGCGAAGTGGAAGGGATTCTGCTGGAGCACCTGGCAGCGTTGCATGCCTTCTACGGCGATGTGATGGGCGTGCGAATCGCCCGCAAGCACGTTGGCTGGTACCTGGCAACGTTGCCGGGTGCCAAGGAATTTCGCGCCCGGTTCAATCGTTTGGAAGACACACACGCGCAATGCGCCGACGTTCGCCTGTTCTTCAGCGAACGGCAACAGAGCCTTGAGACAGAGGACGGACAAGGGGTGGCCGCATGACGATGATGACCGAGACTTTAGTGAGTGGAACAACGCCCGTGAGCGACAACGTCAACCTGAAACAGCACCTCAATACCCCCAGCGAAGAGGGTCAGACCCTTCGCGGAAGCGTGGAGAAGGCGCTGCACAATTATTTCGCCCACCTCGAAGGCGCTGCTGTCACGGACGTGTACAACCTGGTGCTCTCGGAAGTCGAGGCCCCCTTGCTCGAAAGCGTGATGAACTACGTCAAGGGCAACCAGACCAAGGCCAGTGAGCTGCTGGGGCTGAACCGGGGCACCTTGCGCAAGAAACTCAAGCAGTACGACCTGTTGTAAGCACGAATCCCAACCAGAAAAGGCGACTCCCCCGTGAGGTCGCCTTTTTTGCTGACTCCACCGCGTTATGGAATCTGAAATGACCGACCAGACTACCCGCCTGCCGATCCGCCGTGCCTTGATCAGCGTTTCCGACAAGACCGGGATCCTCGAATTCGCCCGTGAGCTCGAAGCGCTCGGCGTCGAGATCCTGTCTACCGGCGGCACCTTCAAGCTGCTCCAGGACAACGGCGTCGCCGCGGTCGAAGTCGCCGACTACACCGGCTTCGCGGAAATGATGGACGGCCGGGTCAAGACCCTGCACCCGAAAATCCACGGTGGCATCCTCGGCCGTCGCGGCACCGACGACGCCATCATGCAGGAGCACGGGATCAAACCGATCGACCTGGTCGCGGTCAACCTGTACCCGTTCGAAGCCACCATCTCCAAGCCGGGCTGCGACCTGCCGACCGCCATCGAGAACATCGATATCGGCGGCCCGACCATGGTCCGTTCCGCGGCCAAGAACCACAAGGACGTGGCCATCGTGGTCAACGCCAGCGACTACGCCAGCGTCCTCGAAAACCTCAAGGCCGGTGGCCTGACCTACGCCCAGCGCTTCGACCTGATGCTCAAGGCGTTCGAGCACACCGCTGCCTACGACGGCATGATCGCCAACTACATGGGCACCGTGAACCAGGCCGCCGAGACCCTGTCCACCGAAGGCCGCAGCGAGTTCCCGCGCACCTTCAACAGCCAGTTCATCAAGGCCCAGGAAATGCGCTACGGCGAGAACCCGCACCAGAGCGCGGCGTTCTATGTCGAGGCCAAGCCGTCCGAAACCGGCATCGCCACCGCGGTACAGCTGCAAGGCAAGGAACTGTCGTACAACAACGTGGCCGACACCGACGCCGCGCTGGAATGCGTGAAGAGCTTCGTCAAGCCGGCCTGCGTCATCGTCAAGCACGCCAACCCGTGCGGCGTCGCGGTCAGCCCTGAAGGCGGCATCCGCCAGGCCTACGAGCTGGCCTACGCCACCGACACCGAGTCGGCCTTCGGTGGCATCATCGCCTTCAACCGCGAGCTGGACGCCGAGACTGCACGCGCCATCGTCGAGCGCCAGTTCGTCGAAGTGATCATCGCCCCGAGCGTCAGCGAGGAAGCCCGCGCCGTGGTTGCGGCCAAGGCCAACGTGCGCCTGCTGGCTTGCGGCGAATGGTCGGCCGAGCGTGCCGCTGCCTGGGACTATAAGCGCGTCACCGGCGGCCTGCTGGTACAGAGCCGCGACATCGGCATGATCACCGAGGGCGACCTCAAGGTCGTGACCCAGCGCGCCCCGAGCGAGCAGGAAATCCACGACCTGATCTTCGCCTGGAAAGTGGCCAAGTTCGTCAAGTCCAACGCCATCGTCTACGCCAAGAACCGCCAGACCATCGGCGTCGGCGCCGGCCAGATGAGCCGCGTCAACTCCGCACGTATCGCTGCAATCAAGGCCGAGCATGCTGGCCTGCAGGTACAGGGTGCGGTCATGGCCTCGGACGCGTTCTTCCCGTTCCGTGATGGCATCGACAACGCTGCGAAAGTGGGCATCACCGCCGTTATCCAGCCAGGTGGCTCGATGCGCGATGCTGAAGTGATCGCCGCTGCCGACGAAGCCGGCATCGCGATGGTCTTCACCGGAATGCGCCACTTCCGCCACTGATTTACGGCAATCGGCCGCACTGAAGCAGGCATCTGCTGCGTTGGGGCCGGTTCCGCTGATGCTCATTGCCAGACGGCAACTCCGCTCATCGGAACCGGCCCCGCCTTGCATCTACCTACTTCATTGCGACCTCGTACAGCGAATACAAAGCGAAGGGCAGCCCTTCGGAAACCTTGAGGTTTTGACATGAACGTTTTGATCATTGGCAGTGGCGGCCGCGAGCACGCCCTGGCCTGGAAAGTCGCCCAGGACCCGCGCATCGAGAAAGTCTTCGTCGCCCCGGGCAACGCCGGCACCGCCACCGAAGCCAAGTGCGAGAACGTCGCCATCGACGTGCTCGCCCTGGAGCAACTGGCCGACTTCGCCGAGAAGAACGTCGCCCTGACCATCGTCGGCCCGGAAGCGCCGCTGGTCGCCGGTGTCGTCGACCTGTTCCGCAAGCGCGGCCTGGACTGCTTCGGCCCGACCGCCGGCGCCGCCCAGCTGGAAGGCTCCAAAGCCTTCACCAAGGACTTCCTGGCCCGCCACAAGATCCCTACTGCCGACTACCAGAACTTCACCGAGATCGAGCCGGCCCTGGCCTACCTCCAGGAAAAAGGCGCGCCGATCGTGATCAAGGCCGACGGCCTGGCCGCGGGCAAAGGCGTGATCGTCGCCATGACCCTGGCCGAAGCCGAAGACGCGGTGCGTGACATGCTCGCGGGCAACGCCTTCGGCGACGCCGGTTCGCGGGTGGTCATCGAGGAGTTCCTCGACGGCGAGGAAGCCAGCTTCATCGTCATGGTCGACGGTGCCAACGTGCTGCCAATGGCCACCAGCCAGGACCACAAGCGCGTCGGCGATGCCGACACCGGCCCGAATACCGGCGGCATGGGTGCCTACTCGCCAGCACCGGTGGTCACCGCCGACGTGCACCAGCGCGTTATGGACCAGGTGATCTACCCGACCGTGCGCGGCATGGCTGCCGAAGGCAACGTATACACCGGCTTCCTCTATGCTGGTCTGATGATCGACAAGGCGGGCAACCCGAAGGTCATCGAGTTCAACTGCCGCTTCGGCGACCCGGAAACCCAGCCGGTCATGCTGCGCCTGGAGTCGAGCCTGGTCCTGCTGGTCGAGGCCGCACTGGCCAAGGCTCTGGACAAGATCGAAGCGGTCTGGGATCCCCGTCCGAGCCTGGGCGTGGTGCTGGCTGCCGGCGGCTATCCTGGCGACTACGCCAAGGGCGCGCCGATCAAGGGCCTGCAAGCCGCTGCCGCGCTGCAGGGCAAGGTGTTCCACGCCGGTACCGCACTGAAGGAAGGTCAGGTCGTCACCAGCGGCGGCCGCGTGCTCTGCGCCACCGCCTTGGGTGACACCGTCGAGGCCGCACAGCAGCAGGCGTACCGTCTGGCTGCGGAACTCGACTGGGAAGGCGCTTTCTACCGCAAGGACATCGGCTATCGCGCCATTGCCCGCGAGCGTGGCGAGCATCAGGAGTAATACGCCCGTCCGCAAGCCTGGCGCCCGTGTGGCGCGGCTTGCGGGCTGTCGACAGGGCCCCGCCGGGGCCTTGCCTTCGACTTGGGGCGCCGCGCATAGTGGTGCACCGGCATAAAGCTAGGAAGGGATATGGTCGTGAGTTGGCTCAGGATTGCCATTGGAACCATGGTCAGCTTACTGACCTTGCTCTGCCTGCCCCCGGCATTCGCCGACTCCGGCAGCGGCTGGGCGGTACTGCTCGACAACCAGGCCAACCTGCAGCTTGGCGACATCCGCTCCGAACGCTACCGCAACCAGTTCAGCCCCATCGAACTCAACCAGCTCAACGCCGCCGCGCCCAACCAGGCACTGTGGCTGCACTACCGCTTGCCGCCCGGCCAGCAAGAGCAAGTGATCCGCGTCTTCGCCCCCGACCTGTCGCGCCTGGACCTGTATGTCCTCGACGGCAGCAACCTGCTGCAGCAGTTCCATAATGGTCGTCGCGGCGACAACGGCCTGCTGACCCTGAGCAACAGCGACCAATTGCTGTCACTGCCCGCCAGCCCCGTGGCGCTGGACGTCTACCTGCGGTTGGTCTCGGAACATCAATTGCGCCCCGGCATCAGCCTGCTGCCGGCGGTCGACGCCGCCGCCGACCAGCGCCGTCCGCTGCTCTTCGGCCTGCTGTTCGGCTGTCTGGGCATGCTGGTCCTGCACAACCTGACCCGCTTCGCCTATTCCCGCTCCGCCAGCAGCCTGTGGCTGGCCGGCTACCACGTATTGATGCTGCTCAGTGCACTGATCCTGCTCAACCTCAGCGGACCGTGGAACCTCTGGCACACCGCGCAGACCCCGGCAGCCTACCTCACGGTGATGCTCGCCACCCTCTGCGGGTTGGCCTTCACCCAGCGCTTCTTCGCCCCGCTCGGCCCGTCGCGGGTCAACCGCCTGATTCACGGGCAGATGCTTCTGGTGGTGTTCTGCGGCCTGTTGCTGCTGTTCGTCGATACCTTGCCGCTGAACCTGATGACCTACGCCCTGGTCGCCCTCGGCTGCCTGACCATGCTCGGCATTTCCACCTGGCACTGGTACAAGGGCTTTGCTCCGGCGCGGCTGTTCGCCTTGGGCATGCTGATCTTCAACCTTGGCTGCCTGGTAGTGCTGCCAGCCCTGCTCGGCCTGACCCGCACACCGACCCAATGGCTGCTGTTCATCCTCCTCGGCCTCACCGTGTTCTGTGGCCTGCTGCTCAACCTGGCGGTCAGCGAGCGCCTGCACAGCATCAGCGAGGCGCGCTTCAGCGCCAGCCGCGAACAGGCGGCGAGCAACGCCGAAATCAATGCCAAAGCCGAGTTCCTGGCCAAGATCAGCCACGAGATCCGTACCCCGATGAACGGGGTACTGGGCATGACCGAACTGCTCCTCGGCACACCATTGTCGGTCAAACAGCGCGACTACGTGCAGACCATCCACAGCGCCGGCAACGAACTGCTGACCCTGATCAACGAGATCCTCGACATCTCCAAGCTGGAGTCCGGGCAGATCGAGCTGGACGACGTGCAGTTCGACCTCAACGCGCTGATCGAGGATTGCCTGGGGATCTTCCGGGCCAAGGCCGAACAGCAGAACATCGAACTGATCAGCTTCACCCAGCCGCAAGTACCACGGGTGATCAGCGGCGACCCGACGCGCCTGCGCCAGGCCATGCTAAGCCTGCTGGACAACGCCCTGAAAAAGACCGACCACGGCGAAATCCTCCTGGTGGTGGCCCTCGACCAGCGTGGCGAAAGCCCGCGTCTGCGCATCGCCGTGCAGGACTGCGGCGAAGCCATGCAGGCCGGCGAGCGCGATGCGCTGCTACAGGCCGAGTTGCACAGCAAGCACTTCCTTTCCAGCAACAAGCTGGGCGGGCACCTGGGCCTGGTCATCGCCAAGCAACTGATCAACCTGATGCAGGGCGAATTCGGCATCAAGACCAGCCACAACCAGGGCAATACCTTGTGGCTGACCTTGCCCCTCGACGCCCAGCGCCTGGAGCAGCCGGCCACCGACCTGGACGCCTCCCTGCGTGGAGCGCGGGTGCTGGTGGTGGACGACAACGACACCTGCCGCAAGGTCCTGGTGCAACAGTGCGGCGCCTGGGGCATGAACGTCAGCGCCGTGCCGTCAGGCAAGGAAGCGCTGGCCCTGCTGCGGACCAAGGCACACCTGCGCGACTATTTCGACGCAGTCCTGCTCGACCAGAACATGCCAGGCATGACCGGCATGCAACTGGCCGCCAAGATCAAGGAAGACCCGAGCCTCAACCACGACATCCTGCTGGTGATGCTCACCGGCATCAGCAATGCGCCGAGCAAGATCATCGCGCGCAATGCCGGGGTCAAGCGTATCCTCGCCAAGCCGGTGGCCGGCTACACCCTGAAGACCACCCTGGCCGAGGAGCTGGCACAGCGCAGCAAGGCCCCGCCACCGAGTCTGGCGCCGCCGCCCAAACCTGTGCCGATCGACCTGCCGGCAGACTTCCGCATCCTCGTCGCAGAGGACAACAGCATCTCCACCAAGGTCATCCGCGGCATGCTCGGCAAGCTCAGCATCGAGCCGGACACCGCCAGCAACGGCGAGGAAGCGCTCAAGGCGATGAAAGCCAAGCAGTACGATCTGGTGCTGATGGACTGCGAGATGCCGATACTCGACGGCTTCTCCGCGACCCAGCAACTGCGGGCCTGGGAAACCGCCATGGGTCGCCCACGCACGCCGGTGGTGGCGCTGACCGCGCATATCCTCGCTGAACACAAGGAGCGCGCGCGCATCGCCGGCATGGACGGGCACATGTCCAAGCCGGTAGAACTGTCGCAACTGCGCGAACAGGTGGAGTATTGGGTGGCACGCCGTGAACAGTCGCGCCCGGCCGCCGATGCACCGCTGTCGCGCTGATACAATCGCACCGCCTCCCTCTTTCGCGAGCCCAGACCATGCTCCATGAGTTGTTCAGCGTTTACCTGAAGATGCTCGTGCTCTACAGCCCGTTCTTCGTCCTCTCCTGCTTCATCAGCCTGACCCGCGGTTATTCCAGCAAGGAGCGCAAGCACCTGGCCTGGAAGGTGGCGATGGGCGTGCTGGTGGCCAGCGTACTGCTCTATCTGTTCGGGCGGGTGATCTTCGGCGTCTTCGGCATCACGCCGGATGCATTTCGCATCGGCGCCGGCAGCGTACTGTTCATCTCGGCGCTGGGCATGGCCCAAGGCAAGTCGGCGGTGCAGACCGACAACGTGCAGCAGGACGTGACCATCGTCCCGCTGACCATCCCCCTCACCGTCGGCCCGGGGACCATTGGCGCCCTGCTGGTCATGGGGGTCAGCCAGCCGCACTGGGACGACAAGCTGCTGGCCATCGTCAGTATCGCCCTGGCGAGCGTCACCGTCGGCCTGGTGCTCTACCTGTCGAACCGGATCGAGCGGATCCTCGGCGACCAGGGCCTGCAGATCGTCAGCCGGCTGATGGGGCTGTTCGTCTGTGCCCTGGCGGCGCAGATCATTTTCACCGGGATCAAGGGCTACCTGTTGCCCTGATCAGAGCTCGCAAACCTCTTCCAGCAAGGCCTGGTACAGGCGCTGTCGCACTCGTTCGCCGAACTGCTGTTCGAACAGCCGCGCATTGAATCGCACCAGTTCGGCACGCACGCCGGTGACCACCCGCTCACGGAACAGAAACCCGTTCAAGCGCTCCTCGCGTTCCAGGGTTTCGTGATAGAGCACCATGTCCAGGTAGCCGGGACGGCTGACCTGGCATGGCAGCAACTGGAACGATGCCTGTTGCAGCGAACGCTCCTCGAAGCGCAGCAACGCGGGCTGATTGAGTTCCAGCGCGTCCAGGGACCAGCGTGTCACTTCCGAGAACTCGTCTCCGGCTGTGGCGCCGATGCGCGCGAGCAACTCGTCCAGCACCTTGCGCCGTTGCGGATCAGGGTCGAAGGGCTCGCGCGGCGAGGTCGCGTCCCAGCCAAGGAATTTCAGCTGCTGCAGGTAGTAATCGTAGCCGTCGTCCACCTGGCCGCTGGCGACCACATCCCGGGTCGCGCGCTGGGCGAAGAGCATGGCCGTCTGCACACGCTCGCGCATGGCCGGATCGACCCCCGGAAAGAAAGACATCAGGGCGTTGCCCACCACCGATGCACGAAGTTGTTCTGTCATGACTGTTGCCTCAATGTAGGGTTTGACCGCGTCGTGGCAGGCAGTTGAAGCCTTCGTCCGCGACGTCCAGCAGTTCCGGTGCGGGCTCGGCCATCAGGCTCTGGAAATACAGGTCGCCGCGCAGGCTCTCGCCCGGCAGTGGCGTCGTCAGCCAGTCCGCACCGAGTGCCGAGCTGGTTTCCAGGGCGATGCTGCACAGGCTGAGTTGCGAGCCGGGGCTCAGCACACCCAGTTCCAGAACCATCTGCGTAGTGTCACCAACGACCTTCAGCGCCCCCCGCGACAGCTGTTCGAGCCCGCGGCAATGACAGGCCAGGCTATCGATGCCCTGCTCCAGCACCTCACCAAGCTCCCTGTGCTGGCTGCCCAGCCACAGCAGCAACGGCTGGGTAGGCGCCAGCAGGCTGCGCCCACCGGTGCTCTCCACGCTCTGACAACTGTGGGTCACCCGCCAGCCGCGTCGGCCAAGGGCACGGCGATAGGCCCGGTACCAGCGCCGGTGATGCTCGAAACGCGAGTCCATCAACCCGTCAGCCAACGACTGCGCGGTGCGCAGGGAAGCCAGCGCGTTGTGGCACTCCAGTTCGCTGACTCGCGGTGCGACCAGCACCAGGCTGCCCCCGGTGATCCATATCGTGTAGCCGTCGACGTCCATGTCCGTTCACTCCAGAAAATCGCCAGGGGCGCCGCTCGCTCAGATCTCGTAGTCCATGATTCGCGACACCGCGCGATCTCCGAGGCGCTGCTCGACGATATCCCGGGTGCGGGCGTAGATCTGGCTGTTGAAGGAGAGTGCCGCCGTGCTGCGGTAAGTGGCCGAAGTGTTGCTGTCCCAGTCGAAGACCAGCATGTCGAGGTCTTCGCGACGGACTGTGCGCTGTATCGCACCAAGGGCCATGACCACCTCGCCATCCTTGGTTTCGATGCATGAGGCCACGCCCACCACGACGTTGGACTGCTGATAAATGTTGCGCTTGAACACGGTCAGGGCCTGGTCGTCCTTGCCCAGGCCTTCGATGGCCTTTTCCGCGAGCAGACCCAGGGCCTGGACCACCGGGCCGCCCTGGAGCACGCTGGTCGCCGCCATCTGCACGGCCTTGACCGCGACGTTGGCGAGTGTGAGCGACTGCCCGGTACTGCTTTCCTTCTCGTGGGTGCGGCGGGCCACGGTCCAGCCGCAATCGCTCATGGCTTCGAGGAAAGAATCGAACCAGGCTTCGCTGAGGATCAGCTGGTCGTGGCGCTTGTTGGCGACCAGGGTGGCGAACAGGTAGCTGTTCTTCGCATCCTGGCGGTTCTGCGCGGACATGCCGGCGCCGAAGGCCAGCAGGGAGCTTTCCACCACGGCGGCGGAATTGAGGTTCAGGGGTTCCTGGGTGTTGTTGGTCATTGCAAAGTCCTTCTTGGCTGGTCCCTCCGGATGGAGGAAAGGCCAAGGTACGTTGCAAAAGGCGGAGGGTCAGGAACGAAGCATTTCCCTAAACCCGAACACAGCGTACGCGATCGAATTGTCTACCTGATCGGGACAGTCATACCGTTTTAAGACGATTTATCCTTTCCCGAGAGCTGAGTAATCTGGCCTCACTCAGCGACAACAACCCAACTCTCTCTCGAACAAAAGGATTTCCACCATGACCAACGCCACCTACAACCGCCTGAACAAAGACGACGCCGTAGTCCTCCTGGTCGACCACCAGACCGGCCTGATTTCCCTGGTGCAGGACTTCTCGCCGAACGAGTTCAAGAACAACGTGCTGGCGCTGGCCGACCTGGCGAAATTCTTCGAACTGCCGACCATCCTGACCACCAGCTTCGAGCAAGGCCCGAACGGTCCGCTGGTGCCAGAGCTGAAAGAGATGTTCCCGGACGCGCCGTACATCCCACGTCCTGGCCAGATCAATGCCTGGGACAACGAGGACTTCGTCAAGGCGATCAAGGCGACTGGCCGCAAGCAGTTGATCATTGCCGGTGTGGTGACGGATGTGTGCGTAGCCTTCCCGACCCTGTCGGCGCTGGCCGAAGGCTTCGATGTGTTCGTGGTGACCGATGCTTCCGGTACCTTCAACGAGACCGTGCAACAGGCCGCGTGGAACCGCATGACCCAGGCCGGCGCGCAGATGATGAACTGGTTCTCGGTGGCCTGTGAGCTGCACCGCGACTGGCGCAACGATATCGAAGGGTTGGGTAACCTGCTGTCGCAGCGGATTCCCAACTATCGGAACCTGATGAATAGCTACTCGGCGTTTACCGCCAAGTAAGGGATGGTGCTGCTACTGGCCTCATCGCTGGCAAGCCAGCTCCCACAGTGATCGCGTGCACCGCCGGACCTGTGGGAGCTGGCTTGCCAGCGATGCGGCCAGAACAGGCAACATCAATCCTGCGGATACCACCGCGGCGTATAAACCCACTCCCCACCCTCAGCCCGGGCAAAGGTCCGGGTCGTCGAAGACCCCACCAACACCATCGTCCGCATGTCCACCATCTCCGGCACCAGCTCGCCAAGGGTCACCACCTTCAGCGACTGCCCCGGCCGGGCGATATCACGCCCCAGCACCACCGGCGTATCCGCAGCACGATGACGACGGACGATATCCAGCGCCTGCCCCAGTTGCCACGGCCGGGAGCGCGAGATCGGGTTGTAGAAGGCCATCGCCAGGTCCGCCTGGCCAGCCAGGTCCAGACGCTTCTCGATGATCGACCACGGCTTGAGGTTGTCCGATAGAGAGATCACGCAGAAGTCATGCCCCAGCGGTGCCCCCGCCTGGGCCGCCGTGGCCAGCGATGCCGAGATCCCCGGCAACATCTCCAGCTCGACCCGGTGCCAGGCCGGATCATCCGACGCCTCCAGCGCTTCCAGCACCGCCGCCGACATGGCGAACACACCCGGATCACCAGACGACACCACGATAACCGAACGCCCCTGCGCCGCCAGTTCGAAGGCGTGACGGGCGCGCAGCAGTTCTTCACGATTGTCGGTGCAGTGCAGCACCTGGTCAGCACGGAACGGTCCGGCCATGCGCACGTAGGTTTCATACCCCAGCACATCGTTGGCCCGGGCCAGCTCGGCCTTGACCGCCGGGGCCATCAGTTCGGCAGCGCCAGGGCCGAGACCGATCACCGCAACCCGGCCGCGGGCACGACCAATCTGCGCCGGATCGATGGGCTCGGCAGCAACGGCGATCGCCAGGCCTTCGCCCACGACTTGCGGAGCAAGCAGTTGCGGCAGGGCATGGGCAGCAAGGTCACTGACCGAAGCACCGGCCGCGAAACGCAGCGGCACACCCAGGTCAGCCGCCGCGGCATGCAACGATGCCTCGGCCATCTCCTCCTCGCTGGCCAGAAGGCACGCCAGCGAAGCCTCGGCGATCTTCGCCTGATGCAGCGCGGCACGCACCGACGACGCCAGCTCCGGCACACCCGCCGACACCGCCAGCAGCACGCAGCGCGGATGAATCAGCAGCTCGTTGGCCGCCGCCTCGCGCTCGCCACAGCCGACACGGATGGTCAGCTGCGCGTCGTCACGCTGCGGCAGATGGGCTTCGTCCAGCCACGGCGCCGCGCCTTCGATACGCACGCTTTCACCGGCCAGCAGATCGGAAACGAAGCGCTTGCCCAGCTCCAGGTCGGCCAGCGCATAGCCGCTGGGGGGGTTGAGCAGGCAGGTGCCGAAACGCAGCTCGCCGCTGGTGGTGATCGCCGCGGCAACCCCCAGCCCGGCGGCGATTTCCCGCGCCATGACATTCACCCCGCCAAGCCCGCCCAGCAACGGCACCACCGCGCTGCCGTCCTCGGCCACCGCCAGCACCGGCGGCTCGGCGCCCTTCTCCAGCAACACGCTGGCGAGGCTGCGAATGACGATGCCGGCGGCGCACAGGGCGATGATCGGCGTGTCCTGCTGGTAGAGCTCGCGCAGCGTGGCGCCGAACTCGGCATAACTGCGATCGACGCCCTCGACCCGGCCAGCCAGGCCATGGATCAGGGCATCGGGATAGAACCGCTGGATCTTGCGGGCGGTGTCCAGGCTGCCCTTGCCGAGCACGACAATGGCGGGTGCGCGTCGGGTCATCAGCCTTGCCACCTTTCGCCGGGAACGATGATCAGCGAGAAGTACGGCGACGACTGCGGGTCGACCTCATCCAGCGCGACGATCTTCTGGTTGGCCATGGTCGCCCGCTCGACATACAGCGCGCGGCCGTCCATGCCCAGCTCGGCCAGCACCTGGCGGACCTTGGGGAAGTTGCGCCCGAGCTTCATGATCACCGCCGCGTCGGCATCGGCCAGGCGACGCTTGAGCTCGTCATGGGGCAGCACGCCGGAGAGCACCGACAGGCTCTGGTTGCGGTACACCAGCGGCGCGCCGAGCACCGAGGCGCCACCGAGCATCGAGCATACGCCGGGAATCACTTCGGCGTCATAGCGCTCGGCGAGGCGGTCGTGCAGGTACATATAGGAGCCGTAGAAGAACGGATCGCCCTCGCAGATCACCGCCACGTCGCGGCCGGCATCCAGGTGCCCGGCGACGCTGACGGCGGCCTCGTCGTAGAAGTCGCTGATCACCTGTTCGTAGGACAGCGGCGCCGGCAGCACTTCGGTGGTCACCGGGTAGACCAGCGGCAGCAGGGTCTGCTCGGTCTGCAGGTGCTGCTCGATGATGCCGAAGGCATTGCCGCGCTTGCCCTTGGCGACGAAGTACGCCACCACCGGCGCTTCGCGCAGCAGGCGCAGGGCCTTGAGGGTGATCAGCTCGGGATCGCCGGGGCCGACGCCCAGGCCAAGCAAACGTCCGCGTGGCTGCATCATTCCACCTCCGTGGCGAGGGCGTTGACCGCCGCGGCGGCCATGGCGCTACCGCCCAGGCGCCCTTCGACGATGACGAAAGGCACGCCACGGCTGTCTGCCGCGAGCATCGCCTTGGATTCGGCGGCGCCGACGAAGCCCACCGGGAAACCGAGGATCAGTGCCGGTTTCGGCGCGCCGGCGTCGATCATCTCCAGCAGGTAGAACAGTGCGGTCGGCGCGTTGCCGATCACCACCACGCTGCCTTCCAGGTACGGACGCCACAGTTCCAGGGCCACGGCCGAGCGGGTGTTGCCCAGTTCCTTGGCCAGGTCCGGCACGCTCTCGTCGCGCAGGGTGCAGATCACTTCGTTATTGGCCGGCAGGCGGGCACGAGTGATGCCTTCGGCGACCATCCGCGCATCGCAGAGAATCGGCGCGCCGGCGGCCAGGGCTTCGCGCCCGGCCTTGCCGGCGCCTTCGGAGAATTGCAGCCGGTCCACCACCTCGACCATGCCGCAGGCATGGATCACCCGCACCGCGAGCTTTTCCAGGTCGGGCGGAATCCGCTCCAGGCGGGCCTCCTGGCGGATGATGGCAAAGGAGTTGCGATAGATCTCCTGGCCGTCGCGGATGTAATCAATCATCGAGGGGGCTCCGTGGCGGGCGTCCAGTGTGGCGCCCGCTTCTTCCAATGTCAGGTTGCGCCCGGCGAGGGCGCCGGGGCCCGGCTGGGCCGGGTCGTGAAAATACAGGTCATAGCGTCCGGGACCGACCGCCAGCAAGGTGCTCGGCGCGGTGTGGGCCATGGCGCAGGAACGGTTGCAGCCGCTCAGGTGGATGCCCGCCACCGGGCCGCGACGACGCAGGCGCGCGGCCAGTTGCACGGCATCGGCCTTGGTGTCGGCCTGGGCCTTGGCGCAGCCGGCGGAACCGGTGCAGGCGACCACGCCGGCCAGCGGCGCGGCGGCATCGACGATCAGGCCGAGGCAGGCCAGTCCGGCCAGCACACGCTCGGCCTGGGCAACTGCGACGTTGGGCAGCAGCACGCTCTGCCAGGGGGTCATGCGCAGGCTGCCGTCGCCCAGCTCACGGGCCAGCGCGGCGACGCCACGCAATTGCCGGGCGCTGAGGCGACCGAGTGGAGCCATGGCGCCTACCGCGACACGTCCTGCTTGCAGTTGGGGATAGACACCCAGGTGCTGCGCCAGGTCACGTCCGTGGCGGCGCCAGCCGAGTACTGCGGCGTCACGGCGCACGCTCAGCGGCAGACCGGCGAGGAAGCTGTCGACACCAACGGCAGCCAGCAACTGACGCATGCGCGACTGCCCGGCATCGGCCAGGTCGAGGAAACGCGCCAGCACCGCGTGCACCAGCGCCAGGCCCTGCTCCAGCGGCACCGCGCCCAATGGCGCGTCGTGTCCGGGGCAGCCGGCCAGGCCGAAGGCCAGCCACAACTGGTCGTCCAGGTGCAGTGGCGAAAGCCACAGATCATGGGGATGCCAGAGCATCGCCAGGTCTTCGCCGCCGTCCAGTTGCACGGCGAACTTGGCCGAGAGCTCGTGGAAGCGCGGCGTGGTCTGCAACAGGTCGAGAATCCGCGCACCCAGCGCCCTTGTATCGAAGAGCATCGCCGGATCGAAGCCGGCGGCGGGGCTGAGCATCAGGTTGCGCACATCGTCGCCGGCCGCCTCCCGCGGGCCCAAACCGGCGCCGAGCAACTGCGCGATCAGACCCTGGTGATCATCACCGACGCCACGGATCTGCAGGTTGCTGCGATTGGTCACCTCGATCACCCCGCCGGCGAAACGCTCGGCGGCAGTGGCCAGCGCTTCGGCCTGGTCGGCTTCGAGATGGCCGGCGTCGAGCTTGATCCGCGAGATGCCGCCATCCAGCGCCTGGACGATGCGCCACAGCCCCGGGCAGGCCGAGGGGCGAATGGCAGGAACAGGCCGGGACTGGTTCAAAGGGTCACCCGTCGATCATGAAAGGGGCTGGGGGCCGGAAGGCGCGGTATTATGCCTGCTTTGCCCGGCGGCGGGCCAAGCCTGCCGGTCGGATTGACCTGGAAAAGAGGAACGGCATGGCGCCCTGGTTGACCCTGGTTGGAATTGGCGAAGACGGCTTCAGCGGCCTCGGCAAGCAGGCCCGCCGCGCCTTGCTCGGTGCCGACAAGGTATTCGGCAGCCCGCGGCAGCTGGATCTGCTGCCGCACTGCCTGAAGGCCGAGCGCCTGGCCTGGCCCAGCCCGTTCTCCGTGGCCGGCGTGCTGGCCCTGCGCGGCGAGCCGGTGTGCGTGCTGGCCAGCGGCGACCCGATGTTCTACGGCGTCGGCGCCAGCCTGGCGCGGCAGGTGCCGGCCGAAGAGTTGAACGTGCTGTCCGCCCCCTCGTCCTGTTCCCTGGCCGCAGCCCGCCTGGGCTGGCCGTTGCAGGAGGTGGTGATGCTCTCCGTGGTCGCCCGTCCCCTGGCGCAACTGAACGCCCACCTGTACAGCGGCCAGCGCCTGCTGGTGCTGTGCAACGACGGCAGCAGCCCGGCGGCGATCGCCGCCCTGCTGCGCGAGCGCGGGTTCGGCCCGAGCCGCCTGCATGTGCTCGAACACCTGGGCGGCCCGGCGGAGCGTCATGTGCACGGCACGGCCAGCGACTGGAACGTCGAGGGCATCGCCGACCTCAACCTGCTCGCCATCGAATGCCTGGCCGACGCCAGCGCACCGCGCCTGTCGCCGCTGGCCGGGTTGCCGGACAGCGCCTTCCAGCATGACGGCCAGATCACCAAGCGCGATGTCCGCGCCATCACCCTCGCCCACCTCGCCCCGCGTCCGGGCGAGCTGCTCTGGGACGTCGGCGCCGGCAGCGGCTCCATCGGCATCGAATGGATGCGCGCCCATCCGTCCTGCCGCGCCCTGGCGATCGAGGCCGACGAGGGTCGCCAGCAGCTTGTCGAGTTCAACCGTGATGCCCTCGGCGTACCGGGCCTGCAACTGATCCGCGGTCGCGCCCCGGAGGCCCTGCACGGACTGGAGCAGCCGGATGCGATCTTCATCGGTGGTGGCGTCACCGTCCCCGGCGTGCTGGAGCACTGCTGGGAACAATTGCGCCCGGGCGGACGCCTGGTCGCCAACGCCGTGACCCTGCAAAGCGAAGTACGCCTGATGGACTGGCGCGAACGCCACGGCGGCGAGCTGACCCGTATCCATGTGGCCCAGGCCCAGCCGCTGGGCGCTTTCGACACCTGGCGCCAGGCCCTGCCGATCACCCTGCTGGAAGTGTTCAAGGACGCCGAGGCATGAGCCGGCGCGTCCTTCTGCTCGGCGGCGTTGCCGAGGCCCTGCGTATCGCCCGCCAGCTTGGTCCGGAGCATGTGTACAGCCTGGCCGGCATCGGTCGGGTCCCGGACGACCTGGCCTGCCAGGTGCGGGTTGGCGGTTTCGGTGGCGCCGAAGGGCTGGCCGCCTATATCCGCGCTGAAAACATCGACCTGCTGGTCGACGCCACCCATCCCTATGCGGCGCAAATCAGCGCTAATGCGGCCCGCGCCGCCAGCCTGGCGGGCATTCCCTGCTGGGCCCTGCGCCGCCCCGCCTGGACACCACAACCCGGCGACGATTGGCGCGAAGTGCACGACTGGGCCGGACTGATCGAAGCCCTGCGCCCGTTCCGCCGCCCGCTATTCACCCTCGGACGCGAACCACTGCAGCATCTCGACGAGATTCCCCCGGAGCAGTTCTGGACCCTGCGCGCCCTCGAAACGTACCCCGGCAACGCGCGCTGCGAGGTGATCGGCGCCCGCGGGCCGTTCCTGCTGGAGGACGAGCACGTCTTGTTCGAGCGCCGCCAGATCGATGTGCTGGTCAGCAAGAACAGCGGCAGCGGCGCCACCGAACCCAAGTTGCAGGTGGCCCGCGAGCGCGGCATCCCGGTGCTGATCCTCGCCCGCCCCGAGCTGCCCGAGGTCGACCGCCATTTCACCGACACCGCCAGCCTGCTGGCAGCGCTGACCGGCGGAAACGCCCTGTAATCCGCTCGGCTATTGCCAATACCCGGGCAAGCGTTTCCAATGCGTCATCCCCTCCCACGCAAGGCTGCGACTATGGAACTGCAATGGTGGATCTGGCTGGTGCTGGGCTTCGGCCTGATCCTGCTGGAACTGGTGCTGTCGACCTTCTTCATCATCTGGTTCGGCATCGGCGCCGTGGCCGTCGGGGTAATCGCCGGGCTATGGCCGGGGCTGAGCCTGGCCAGCGAGCTGATCATCTGGGTGGTGCTGTCGTCGCTGACCGTCGCCCTGTGGTTCAAGGTGTTCAAGCCGCGCCAGGGCGACAACCGCTGGACTGCGGACGAGGTGATCGGCGAGGTCGGCCTGCTGGTGGCGCCGGTCTCGGAATTCCAGAAGGGCCGCGTGCGTTTCCAGAAGCCCATCCTGGGCAACGAGGAATGGATCTGCATCGCCAGCGTCGACATTGCGGCCGGCGAGCGGGTGCGCATCCTTGCCATCGAAGGCAACACCGTACGGGTCGGCAAGGCCTGACCTGCATCCCCGGGACATCAACAAAGGAACTGTCATGACCAGTCTGATCATTACCGCAACCATCGCCCTGTTCGTCCTCGTCACGGTGTTCAAGGGCGTGCGCATCGTGCCCCAGGGCGAGGAATGGATCGTCGAACGTCTGGGGCGCTACCACACCACCCTCAAGCCGGGCCTGAACATCCTCATCCCCTACATGGACGTGGTGGCCTACCGCCTGCCCACCAAGGACATCATCCTCGACGTGCAGCAGCAGGAAATCATCACCCGCGACAACGCGGTGATCGTCGCCAACGCCCTGTGCTTCGCCAAGGTGGTCGACCCGCAGAAGGCCGCCTACGGCGTGGAGAACTACACCTACGCGGTGACCAGCCTGACCATGACCGCACTGCGCGCCATCGTCGGCGCCATGGACCTGGACGAAGCGCTGTCCAGCCGCGAGCAGATCAAGGCCCGACTGCGCGAGGCGATGTCGGAGCAGACCGAGGACTGGGGGATCACCGTGCGCTCGGTGGAGATCCAGGACATCAAGCCATCGCCGAACATGCAGGCGGCCATGGAGCGCCAGGCAGCGGCGGAGCGTGAGCGCAAAGCCGATGTGACCCGCGCCGAGGGTGCCAAGCAGGCGGCGATCCTCGAAGCCCAGGCACGGCAGGAGTCGGCGAAGCTGGATGCGGCGGCCCAGGTGAACCTGGCGGAAGCCTCGGCGCAGGCGATCACCCTGGTGAAGAATGCCGTCGGTAACGACGTGACGCCGGCCATGTACCTGCTGGGCGAGCGCTATATCAATGCCATGGAGAACCTGGCGGGTAGCGACAACGCCAAGATGGTGGTGTTGCCGGCGGACCTGCAGGAGGCTGTAAGAGGGATGCTGGGCCGAACCAAATCCTGAAGCGGGTCACCGAACCTGTGGGAGCGGGTTCACCCGCGATTGCGATGGTGAATCCACCGAGGTAATCGCGGGTAAACCCGCTCCCACAGGGTCATGTGCCAGCCGCACCATTTCCACCCGCCTGCGGCACTTCATCGCACCCCCATTTTTTACATCTCCCACTGCTTCTGGCTAAATAGCCAGCATTCGAATCCCATACGGATCACCCCATGTCCTCCAACCGGCTCGCCTACGCCTGGATCGCCTGCTTCGCAGTGCTGTTCAACCTGCTGGCGATGCCGATGTCCGCGTCCGCCGCGAGGGCGCCCGCCGACCAGTTGCTCTGGGGCGCCTTCTG
Organism: Pseudomonas sp. Con_6; assembly: GCF_059379395.1. NCBI lineage: Bacteria > Pseudomonadati > Pseudomonadota > Gammaproteobacteria > Pseudomonadales > Pseudomonadaceae > Pseudomonas > Pseudomonas sp. Con_6. The sequence goes on from NZ_CM182011.1 coordinate 6,369,838, forward strand.
CTCCACTGGCGGTACCAAGCTGATCGCCGTGTCCCTCGGACAGCTCGACCCTGGCCAAAGCAATGACGATCATGCCGTCATGCAGCACTGCTGGTGCTGCTCCGGCGCCGCCCCGGCCCTGGCCCTGCCCGGTACTCCCGCGCAACTGACGCTGCCCGAACATGCCCTGGCCAGCCCCCTCGACGCGCAACACCCAACACCGCCCACCCCCCGCGAGCGCTGGCCGGCACTCAATCCTCGCGCCTCCCCTTCGGTCTGATTCACCTACGCTCTTACTCGCGCACAATCTGAATCGACCGGAGATCCTTCATGCTCAAGAACGTCATGCTGCTGGCCGCCCTGCTGCTGCCTGCCACCTTTGCCAATGCCCACGAATACAACGCCGGCAACCTGCACATCGCCCATCCATGGTCGCTGGAGCTGCCGCCGAACGCGCCCAACGTCGCCGCCTACTTCGTCATCGACAACAAGGGCGCCGAGGCCGACCGCCTGCTCAGCGTCGACACCCCGATCAGCGACCGCTCCGAGCTGCACGAACACGTGATGAACGGCGACGTGATGCGCATGCAGCAGGTGCCGAACGTGGTAGTGCCGGCTCACGGCCAGGTCACTTTCAGCCCTAGCGCGTACCACGTGATGATCATGCAACCCAAGGACCGCAGCCTGCTCTCCGACGGCAAGCGCTTCCCGCTGACCCTGCACTTCGAGAAGGCCGGCGACGTCACCGTCGAAGTGGCCGTACAGAAGCAGCCACCGGAAGGCAGCGCCGCCCACCAGCACTGATCTGCTGACCACCGCGCGCCATGCGCTTCGCCCGCCCCGCCCGGCACCGGCCACCGCGTCCTGATTCCAAGAGTCGACGCGCGGGCTGGCTGAGCCTGTTCGCCATGCTGATGATCTTCATCGGGCCGCTGGTATCCCAGTCGATGCCGATGGATCACAGCGGCTCCATGCCGATGGGCATGGAAATGGACATGGACCGCAGCCATCACGGCGACAGCCACCATGGCGGCGGCGATTCGATGCATGTGATGTGGGAGAAATGCGGCTATTGCAGCCTGTTCTTCCACTGCCCGGCCCTGCCGCAACAGTTGAGCCTGCTCAACAGCGAAGCCATTCCGACCAGCACCCAGTTCATCGCCCACCCGCGCCAAGGCCCGCCGCGCACGGCGTTCTTCCCCGGTGCCCGCAGCCGCGCGCCACCTTCCGCCTCGATCGCCTGACCTACTGACGCCCCGTGCTCCGCGAACGGCCCCTTGCCGTGCTCGCGTGCACCTTCATGATCGATCGATGTTGGAAAACCTATGTCCAGTTCCACCCCTGTCCATCGTTTGTCTCTGCGCGGAACCATCGCGCTGCTCTGCGGCAGCCTGCTCACCCCGATCGCCCTGGCCGCGGAAACCGGCCACGAAGGCCATGACAACGACAATGCCGAGCTCAGCCCGACGGTGATCACTGCCGTGGCGCCCAGCTCGCCACTGACCATCGTCACCAACCCCAAGGATCCGCGCCAGCCAGTCCCGGCCAGCGACGGCGCCGACTACCTGAAGACCATCCCAGGCTTCTCGGCGATCCGCTCCGGCGGCACCAACGGCGACCCGGTGCTGCGCGGCATGTTCGGCTCGCGCCTGAACATCCTCACCAACGGCGGCGTGATGCTCGGCGCCTGCCCGAACCGCATGGACGCCCCCACCTCCTACATCTCGCCGGAAACCTACGACCGCCTCACCGTGATCAAGGGCCCGCAAACCGTACAGTGGGGCCCGGGCGCCTCCGCCGGAACCATCCTCTTCGAGCGTGAACCGGAAAAATTCGGCGAGCTCGGTACTCGGGTCAACGCCAGCCTGCTGGCCGGCTCCAATGGCCGCTTCGACAAGCTGCTGGACGCTGCCGCCGGTGGTCGCGAGGGCTATGTGCGCTTCGTCGGCAACCAGTCGCGCTCCGACGACTACAAGGACGGCCACGGCGACACGGTGCCGTCGAAGTGGGACAAGTGGAACGGCGATGTCGCCGTCGGCTGGACCCCGGACAGCGACACCCTGCTGGAACTCACCGCCGGCCGCGGCGACGGTGAGGCCCGCTACGCCGGGCGCGGGATGGACGGCTCGCAGTTCAAACGCGAAAGCCTCGGCCTGCGTTTCGAGAAGTCGAATATCGGCGAGGTCTTCGACAAGATCGAGGCGCAGGTCTACTACAACTACGCCGACCACGTGATGGACAACTACAGCCTGCGCACGACCTCAGGTACCGGAATGATGGCCGGCCCGATGGCCAGCAATGTCGACCGCCGTACCCTGGGCGCACGGATCAAGGGCACCTGGCGCTGGGAAGACGTGACCCTGGTCAGCGGCATCGACGCACAGACCAACGAACACCGCGCGCGCATGGGCATGGGCGTCAACACCTACGGCAACCAGCCGTGGACCAAGGACGCCGACTTCCACAACTACGGCGTGTTCGGGGAGGTGACCTGGGAGCTGGACAGCCAGGATCGCCTGGTCGGCGGCGCCCGGGTGGATCGTGCTTCGGCCAAGGACTTCCGCAACACGCTGCGCGTCCCCGGGATGATGGGCATGACCATGACCGTCGCCAACCCCACCGCCGGCGACACCCGCGCCGACACCCTGCCAAGCGGTTTCCTGCGCTACGAGCACGACCTGGTCGATATCCCGGCCACCACCTACGTCGGCCTGGGCCACGCCCAGCGCTTCCCCGACTACTGGGAGCTGTTCTCGCCGACCTACGGCCCGGTGGGCTCGCGCAACGCCTTCGACGCGATCAAGCCGGAGAAGACCACCCAGCTCGACTTCGGCATCCAGTACAAGACCGAGACCCTGGAAGCCTGGGCGTCCGGCTACATCGGCCAGGTGCGCGACTACATCCTCTACGACTACACCGGCGGCGCCAATGTGTCCCGCGCCGACAACGTCGACGCGCGGATCATGGGCGGCGAGATGGGCGTGGCCTACCAGCTGACCTCCAACTGGAAGGCCGACGCCACCCTCGCCTACGCCTGGGGCAAGAACAGCAGCGACGGCTCGGCCCTGCCGCAGATGCCGCCGCTGGAAAGCCGCCTCGGCCTGACCTACAGCGAAAGCGACTGGAGCGCCGGCGCCCTGTGGCGCCTGGTCTCGGCGCAGAATCGGGTCTCGCAGAACTACGGCAACATCGTCGGCAAGGACTTCGACAAGTCCGGCGGCTTCGGCGTGTTCTCGCTCAACGGTGCCTACCGCGTGAGCAAGAACCTGAAGCTCAGCGCCGGCGTCGACAACCTGTTCGACAAGAACTACGCCGAGCACCTGAACCTGGCGGGCAACGCCGGCTTCGGCTATTCCGGCACGGAAACGGTGAACGAGCCGGGACGCACCTTGTGGACCAAGGTCGACCTGAGTTTCTGATCCAGCCCGGGCGCGGCCAGTGGCCGCGCCCCTCACTCGGGAGCGTTGCATGAGCAAGCCATCGTTTTCCTTCTACAACCTGGCCTGGCGCTGGCACTTCTATGCCGGGCTGTTCGTCGCCCCGATCATGATCGTGCTGGCGATCACCGGGATCATCTACCTGTTCAAGCCGCAGCTGGACCCGCTGATGTACCGCTCGCTGATGGTGGTCGAGGCCGGGCATCACAAGCATCCGGCCGATCACCTGCTGGGCCAGGTGCAGGCGGCGTATCCGGGTGGCGCGGTGACCCAGTACCTGCCCGCGCCGGCTGCGGACCGTAGCGCGCAGTTCGTGGTCAAGCGCGACGGGCAGGAACTGAACGTGTTCGTCGATCCCTACAGCGGCACAGTGCTGGGCGAGCAGGATGCCAAGGGCAACCTGCAGGCCGTGGCCAGGGCGCTGCACGGTGAACTGATGGTTGGCACCATCGGCGACCGTATCGTCGAGCTGGCAGCGGGCTGGGGCATCGTCCTGGTGGTCTCCGGCCTTTACCTCTGGTGGCCACGTGGTGGGCGTTTTGCCGGGGTGTTCTGGCCGCGCATGAATGCCCGCGGGCGCCTGTTGTGGCGCGACCTGCATGCGGTCAGCGGCTTCTGGGGGTCGCTGGTCCTGCTGCTGATGTTGCTCAGCGGCATGACCTGGACCGGCTTCTGGGGCAAGCAGTATGCCGACCTGTGGAACCGTTTTCCGGCAGCGATGTGGAACGACGTGCCGACCTCGGACCAGGAAGCCCGTACCTTGAACAATGCCGCGCGGCAGACCGTGCCCTGGGCCGTGGAAAACACGCCGATGCCCGAATCCAGCGGCGCCCATGCCGAGCACCAGGGCCATATGCACATGGACAGCGGCCCGGCGGCGCCGCAGGTGAGCCTGCAGCAGGTCGAGGACATCGCCAGCGCTCGCGGTGTCGAGCCCGGCTACAGCATTACCCTGCCGAAGACCGGCAGCGGCGTGTTCACCATCGCCGTGTTTGCCGACGACCCACGCAACGACGCCACCCTGCATGTCGACCAGTACACCGGCAAGGTCCTGGTGGACGTGCGCTGGAAGGACTACAGCCCGGTGGCCCGCGCCACAGAGCTGGGGGTGATGCTGCATGAGGGCAAGATGTTCGGCGTGGTCAACCAGTTGCTGATCCTGCTGATCTGCCTGATGGTCCTGCTCGGCTCGGTGAGCGGCCTGGTGATGTGGTGGAAACGCCGGCCGGAACGTGGCCTGGGTGTGCCGCCGCTGCGCCACGACCTGCCGCGCTGGAAGACCGCGACGGTGGTAATGATCGTGCTGGGCGTGGCCTTCCCGTTGGTGGGGATTTCGATGCTGGTGGTGTGGGGGCTGGACCGTGTGCTCGGCAAGCGGATGCTGGTGACGAGGGCCTGATCCGGGTTTTGCATTGCCTGTTCTGGCCTCATCGCTGGCCAGCCAGCTCCCACAGGCTCACCACTGCCCTTGAGATCGGTGGGGTCCCTGTGGGAGCCGGCTGGCCGGCGATGAGGCCATCAGCCACACCAGGGAATCGTGCGAAATCTCTGATAATCCAGGCAGCATTCCCCTAAAGTCGAGTCATCTTGTCGCGTCTACCTCGCGGATTCCCGTGATAGCCTAGCCGCCGCTTCACGTACAAGAAGACTGCAATTTATGGAATGCATGCAATGAATCAAGACATGACCAAGGACCCGCAGGAACACCACCTGCAACGCAATCTCACCAACCGCCACATCCAACTGATCGCCATCGGCGGAGCCATCGGCACCGGCCTGTTCATGGGCTCGGGCAAGACCATCAGCCTCGCCGGCCCTTCGATCATCTTCGTCTACATGATCATCGGCTTCATGCTGTTCTTCGTCATGCGCGCCATGGGCGAACTGCTGCTGTCGAACCTCAACTACAAGTCCTTCATCGACTTTTCCGCCGACCTGCTCGGTCCCTGGGCCGGCTATTTCACCGGCTGGACCTACTGGTTCTGCTGGATCATCACCGGCATCGCCGATGTGATCGCCATCGCCGCCTACTCGCAGTTCTGGTTCCCCGACCTGCCGCAGTGGATACCGGCGATCATGTGCGTCGGCGTGCTGCTGTCGCTGAACCTGATCACCGTGAAGCTATTCGGCGAGATCGAGTTCTGGTTCGCCATGATCAAGATCATCGCCATCGTCGGCCTGATCGGCACCGGCCTGTACATGATCGTCAGCGGCTTCCAGTCGCCCTCCGGCAGCACTGCCAGCCTGGGCAACCTGTGGAATGACGACGGCATGTTCCCCCACGGGCTGATGGGTTTCTTCGCCGGTTTCCAGATCGCCGTGTTCGCCTTCGTCGGCATCGAACTGGTGGGCACCACCGCCGCCGAAGCCAAGGACCCCGAGCGCACCCTGCCACGGGCGATCAACTCGATCCCGCTGCGCATCATCATGTTCTACGTCTTCGCCCTGATCGCCATCATGGCGGTCACCCCATGGCGTGACGTGGTACCGAACAAGAGCCCGTTCGTCGAACTGTTCATCCTCGCCGGCCTGCCCGCAGCAGCCGCAGTGATCAACTTCGTGGTGCTGACCTCCGCCGCCTCGTCGGCCAACAGCGGCGTGTTCTCCACCAGCCGCATGCTCTTCGGCCTGGCCCAGGAAGGCGATGCGCCGAAGGCCTTCGAGAAGCTGTCGAACCGCGACGTCCCGGCCAACGGCCTGTACTTCTCCTGCACCTGCCTGCTGCTCGGCGCGGCGCTCATGTATGTGATCCCGGACCTGGTGGAAGCCTTCACCCTGGTGACCACCGTCTCGGCGATCCTGTTCATGTTCGTCTGGTCGCTGATCCTGCTGTCCTGGCTGACCTACCGCAAACAGCGCAGCGCCCTGCACGAAGCCTCGAAATACAAGATGCCGGGCGGGCGCTTCATGTGCTGGGCGTGCCTGGTGTTCTTCGCCGGGATCCTGGTCCTGCTGAGCTTCGAGGCCGACACCCGCCAGGCGCTGATGGTCACGCCGATCTGGTTCGTGATTCTCACCGTGACCTACCAGTTCGTGCGCAGCCGTCGCCAGCCGCGCAGCCAGATCACCTCGTCCCAGCGCTGATCCCCACCCCGCCAGACCGTTGCGCACCATCAGCGCGCAACGGCCTGCACCGTGCCTCCGTCCTGGGCTCCAGGGCGGTGCACACATCGCTCACAATCCGCCGAAACCCCTGTGCCAGAGCCTGTACACAATTCGGCACAGGCCTTGCTATCTCCCCGTACGTAGTCGCCATTCGGCTTACCGCCAATACGAACTCAACGGAGAGAGCACCCATGAAGCGTCGCAGTCTGATCAAGGCCTTTACCCTCAGTGCATCCATCGCCGCGATGGGCCTGAGCTGGACAATCCAGGCCGCCGAGACCATCAAGGTCGGCATCCTGCATTCCCTGTCCGGGACCATGGCGATTTCCGAGACCTCGCTCAAAGACATGGCGCTGATGACCATCGAGCAGATCAACGCCAAGGGCGGCGTTAACGGCAAGCTGCTGGAGCCGGTGGTGGTGGATCCAGCGTCGAACTGGCCGCTGTTCGCCGAGAAGAGCCGCCAGTTGCTGACCCAGGACAAGGTCGCGGTGGTGTTCGGCTGCTGGACCTCGGTGTCGCGCAAGTCGGTGCTGCCGGTGTTCGAGGAGCTCAACGGGCTGCTGTTCTACCCGGTGCAGTACGAGGGTGAGGAGATGTCGCCGAACGTGTTCTACACCGGCGCGGCCCCCAACCAGCAGGCGATCCCGGCGGTGGAATACCTGATGAGCGAGGACGGCGGTGCGGCCAAGCGCTACTTCCTGCTGGGCACCGACTACGTCTACCCGCGCACTACCAACAAGATCCTGCGCGCCTTCCTGCATTCCAAGGGCGTGGCCGACAAGGACATCGAGGAGGTCTACACGCCGTTCGGCCACAGCGATTACCAGACCATCGTCGCCAACATCAAGAAGTTCTCCGCCGGCGGCAAGACCGCGGTCATCTCCACGGTCAACGGCGACTCCAACGTGCCCTTCTACAAGGAACTGGCCAATCAGGGCCTGAAGGCCACCGACGTGCCGGTGGTGGCCTTCTCGGTAGGCGAGGAAGAACTGCGCGGCATCGACACCAAGCCGCTGGTGGGCCACCTGGCGGCGTGGAACTACTTCGAGTCGGTGGACAACCCGGTCAACAGCCAGTTCGTCAGCGACTGGAAGGCCTACGCCAAGGCCAAGAACCTGCCGGGGGCGGACAAGGCGGTGACCAACGATCCGATGGAAGCCACCTACGTGGGCATCCACATGTGGGCGCAGGCGGTGGAGAAAGCCGGCAGCACCGATGTCGACAAGGTCCGCGAAGCCCTCGCCGGCCAGAGCTTCAAGGCGCCGTCGGGCTTCACCCTGACCATGGACAAGACCAACCACCACCTGCACAAGCCGGTGATGATCGGCGAGATCCAGGATGACGGGCAGTTCAACGTGGTCTGGGAGACCGAGCAGCCGCTGCGGGCACAGCCTTGGAGTCCGTTCATTCCGGGCAATGACAAGCGGCCGGATTATGCGGTGAAGGGTAACTGATCCCCTGAGGCCCGATCGCTGGCAAGCCAGCTCCCACAGGGTCCTGCATGCACCGGACCTGTGGGAGCTGGCTTGCCAGCGATGAGGCCCTGAAGAACACCGCACCACTCCACTATCAGAAAGGGACCCCCGCGCCATGCCCAAGGCCCTCTACCACCTCCTGCTCTGCCTGTGCCTGCTGCTGCCCCTCGCCGCACACGCCAGCGAGGCCGAATACTTCGCCACCGCCAAGCCCAACGACCAGGCCCGCCTGCTCCAGGACTGGGCGGCGCAACCCGATCCCGGCCGCCTGCCGCTGCTGACTGCACTGCAGCAAGGCCGCCTGCCCGACAGCGAGCGCAAGCTGCGCCTGAACAACCGCCTGCGCGGGCTGGTGGATAACGCCCTCGCCAGCCACCAACTGCTCGACGCCGACGCCACGGTACGCCTGCAGGCCGCGCAACAACTGCAAAAGAGCGCGCAACCCGCCCAGGTCGCCTTCCTCGATCGTCAGTACGCCCAGGAAAAAGACGACAGCGTCCACGCCGCCCTCGGCCTGGCCCTGGCCAACCTGCAACTGGCCGCCAGCGAACCTTCGGTCCGCCTCGCCGCCGTGCGCCTGCTCGGCGAGACTGGCGATCCCATGGCCCGTACCCGCCTCGAAGCCCTGCTCGACCCCGCCGTGGAAAGCGACGCCGGCGTGCGCACCGCCGCAGAAACCAGCCTGGCCCAGGTCAAGCGCAAGCTGCTCGTAGGCGAACTGCTCGGCCAGGCCTTCAGTGGTCTTTCCCTCGGCTCGATCCTGCTCCTGGCCGCACTGGGGCTGGCGATCACCTTCGGCCTGCTCGGGGTGATCAACATGGCCCATGGCGAGATGCTCATGCTCGGCGCCTACAGCACCTACGTGGTACAGATCCTGATCCAGCGCTACGCCCCCGGCGCCATCGAGTTCTATCCGCTGCTTGCACTGCCCGTGGCCTTCGCCGTCAGCGCCGGGGTCGGCATGCTCCTGGAGCGCACGGTGATCCGCCACCTGTACGGCCGGCCGCTGGAAACCCTGCTGGCGACCTGGGGCATCAGCCTGATCCTGATCCAGGCCATCCGCCTGATCTTCGGCGCGCAGAACGTCGAAGTGGCCAACCCGGCCTGGCTGTCCGGCGGTGTGCAAGTCTTGCCGAACCTGGTGCTGCCGTGGAGCCGCATCGTGATCATCGGCTTCGCCCTGTTCGTGGTTCTGCTGACCTGGCTGCTGCTGAACAAGACCCGCCTTGGCCTCAACGTGCGTGCCGTCACCCAGAACCGCAACATGGCCGCCTGCTGCGGCGTTCCGACAGGTCGCGTGGACATGCTCGCCTTCGGCCTCGGCTCGGGTATCGCCGGCCTCGGCGGCGTGGCCCTGAGCCAGATCGGCAACGTCGGCCCCGACCTGGGCCAGAGCTACATCATCGACTCCTTCCTGGTGGTGGTGCTCGGCGGCGTCGGCCAGCTCGCCGGCAGCCTGTGGGCCGCCTTCGGCCTGGGCATCGCCAACAAGCTGCTGGAACCGCAGATCGGTGCGGTGCTCGGCAAGATCCTCATCCTTGCGCTGATCATTCTGTTCATCCAGAAGCGTCCGCAAGGCCTGTTCGCCCTCAAGGGACGGGTAATCGACTGATGAACCAGCCACTGCTTGTCACCGCCACGCAAAAAGCCGGGCCGCGCCTGTCCGTGGCCATCGGCGCCGTCGTCCTCGGCGTACTGCTCGTCCTGCCGCTGCTGTCGCTGCTGCCGGACGGGCATGCCCTGCAGGTCTCGGCCTACACCCTGACCCTGGTCGGCAAGATCCTCTGCTACGCCATTGTCGCCCTGGCCCTGGACCTGGTCTGGGGCTACGCCGGCCTGCTGTCCCTCGGTCATGGCCTGTTCTTCGCCCTCGGCGGCTACGCCATGGGCATGTACCTGATGCGCGAAGCCGCCGGCGACGGCCTGCCGGCGTTCATGAGCTTCCTGTCGTGGAGCGAGCTGCCCTGGTACTGGGCCGGCACCCAGCATTTCGCCTGGGCGATGTGCCTGGTAGTCCTGGCCCCGGGACTGCTGGCCCTGGTCTTCGGCTACTTCGCCTTCCGCTCGCGGATCAAGGGCGTGTACTTCTCGATCATGACCCAGGCCCTGACCTTCGCCGGCATGCTCCTGTTCTTCCGCAACGAGACCGGCTTCGGCGGCAACAACGGCTTCACCAACTTCCGCACCCTGCTCGGCTTCGACATCACCGCCCAGGGCACCCGCGCGGTGCTGTTCCTGCTGACCGTAGCGCTGCTGGTGGGCAGCCTGTACATCGGTTGGCGCCTGGCGCGGAGCAAGTTCGGCCGGGTACTCACCGCCCTGCGTGACGCCGAGAACCGCCTGATGTTCTGCGGCTACGATCCGCGTGGCTTCAAGTTGTTCGTCTGGGTGTTGAGCGCCGTCTTGTGCGGCCTGGCCGGGGCGCTGTACGTGCCGCAGGTGGGCATCATCAACCCCAGCGAGATGTCGCCGACCAACTCCATCGAAGCGGCCGTGTGGGTCGCCCTCGGCGGGCGCGGCACCTTGATCGGCCCGCTGCTCGGCGCCGGCCTGGTCAATGGCATGAAGAGTTGGTTCACCGTGGCGTTTCCGGAGTTCTGGCTGTTCTTCCTCGGCGCGCTGTTCATCCTCGTCACCCTGTACCTGCCCAAGGGCGTGGTCGGCCTGCTGAAGAAAAGGGGCGAACAATGAGACTGCCGTCGATCCATCCCGAGTTCATGCTCGAACCCATTCTTGACGCCGGCAGCGGCCGCGATGCCATCGGCCTCGGCCAGGTGGTCGGGCCCGGTCTCGACGCCCGCCACGGCACGGTGCTGACCCTGGAAGACATCCACGTCAGCTTCGACGGCTTCAAGGCCCTGACCGCACTGAACCTGTACATCGGCGTCGGCGAGCTGCGCTGCATCATCGGCCCCAACGGCGCCGGCAAGACCACCATGATGGACGTCATCACCGGCAAGACCCGCCCCACCAGCGGCAAGGCCTGGTTCGGCGACACCCTCGACCTGACCCGCATGAGCGAGGTCGAGATCGCCCAGGCCGGGATCGGGCGCAAGTTCCAGAAGCCCACGGTATTCGAGGCCCTGACGGTGTTCGAGAACCTGGAGCTGGCACAGAAGACCGACAAGTCGGTGTGGGCCTGTCTCGGTGCGCGGCTGAGTGGCGAGCAGCGCGACCGTATCGATGAAGTACTGGCCACCATCCGCCTGGACGCCTCGCGCCAGCGCCCGGCGGGACTGCTGTCCCACGGGCAGAAGCAGTTTCTCGAAATCGGCATGCTGCTGATGCAGGACCCGCAGTTGCTGCTGCTCGACGAGCCGGTGGCGGGCATGACCGACGCCGAGACCGAATTCACCGCCGAGCTGTTCAAGAGCCTGGCCGGCAAGCATTCGCTGATGGTGGTGGAGCACGATATGGGCTTTGTCGGCAGCATTGCCGACCATGTGACCGTGCTGCACCAGGGCAGTGTGCTGGCGGAGGGGTCGCTGGAGCAGGTGCAGGCGGATGATCGGGTGATCGAGGTTTATCTCGGGCGGTGACCGGCTTTGGACCGGGTTGCCCCCAATCGCTGGCAAGCCAGCGATGGGTTCCACACAGTTCCCAAGGAATGACACATGCTGAAAATCGATTCCCTGCACCAGTATTACGGCGGCAGCCACATCCTGCGTGGCCTGTCCTTCGAGGCGAAGATCGGCGAGGTCACCTGCCTGCTCGGCCGCAACGGCGTCGGCAAGACCACCCTGCTGCGCTGCCTGATGGGCCTGGTCCCGGCCAAGGAAGGCAGCGTCAACTGGGAAGGCAAGGCCATCACCGCCCTCAAGCCGCACCAGCGGGTCCACGCCGGCATCGCCTACGTTCCCCAGGGCCGCGAGATCTTCCCGCGCCTGACCGTGGAGGAAAACCTGCTGATGGGCCTGTCGCGCTTCGGCGCCAGCGAAGCGAAGAAGGTTCCGGAATTCATCTACGAACTCTTCCCGGTGCTGTTGCAGATGAAGCAGCGCCGCGGCGGCGACCTCTCTGGCGGCCAGCAGCAACAGCTGGCCATCGGCCGCGCCCTGGCCAGCCGCCCGCGCCTGCTGATCCTCGACGAGCCCACCGAAGGCATCCAGCCTTCGGTGATCAAGGAGATCGGCGCGGTGATCGGCAAGCTCGCGGCGCGCGGCGACATGGCGATCCTGCTGGTGGAGCAGTTCTACGACTTCGCCGCCGAACTGGCCGACCAGTACCTGGTGATGTCCCGTGGCGAGATCGTCCAGCAGGGCCGGGGTGAAAACATGGAAACGGAAGGTGTGCGCGGGCTGGTAACCATTTAATCTGGCGACCTGCCCTGATTTTCCGGACCGACCATCATGACCTTCAGCCTCCGCGACGCCGTGCCTGCCGACCTGCCGGGCATCCGCGACATCTACAACGACGCGGTGCTCAACACCACAGCGATCTGGAACGAACAACCGGTGGACCTGGCTAACCGCCAGGCCTGGTTCGACGGGCGGGCGGCCCAGGGTTATCCGATCATCGTCGCAATGGATGATGGCGGTGAAGTGCTGGGATACGCGTCATTCGGCGACTGGCGGGCCTTCGAGGGCTTCCGGCATACCGTGGAGCATTCGGTGTATATCCGTGCCGACCAGCGGGGCAACGGGCTGGGGCCGAAGTTGATGGCGGCCCTGGTCGTGCGGGCTCGCCAGTGCGGCAAGCATGTGATGGTGGCGGCGATCGAGAGCGGCAACACCGCGTCGATCCGCCTGCATGAGCGGCTGGGATTCAAGGTGACCGGGGAGATGCCGCAGGTGGGGGTGAAGTTCGGGCGGTGGCTGGATCTGACCTTCATGCAGCTGATGCTGAATCCGGGGGCTTTGCCGCCGAATTGATGGTGATCTTCAGGGCCTCATCGCTGGCAAGCCAGCGATGAGGCCCTGAAGATCACTGCACAAACCGCCCCAACCGCTGCCGCAACATGTCGTTCTCGCTACGCAACTGCCGCACTTCCTCCAGCAGCTCCAGCGCCAGCGCCACCCCTTCCCATTCCAGCTCCAGCTCCGCGTGCAGCCGCGCCGCACGCTTGGCCAGCACCGGGGCCTGGACGTCGAACAACCAGTCCTCCGGTGTTCGCCCCGATGGTTCGACGATGCCGTGTTCGACGATCTCGATCACGCAATCGGCCGGCAGATCGGCCTCCTGGCAGAAGGTACGCATGTCCAGCTGAACGATCAGGGTGCTACTCATGGTCACTTACTCCATTGAGTTCGCGGGTTGAACCCGGCCTTCTCCGACAGTTTGCTCCACAGTTCACGGGTGGCGGCGTCCGACTGGGTCGGCATCACCACTTTCAGTTGCGCATACAGGTCGCCGCGCTGGCCCTGCTTGTTGGCCAGGCCCATACCCTTGATCCGCAGGCGCTGGCCGCTCTGGCTGTCCGGACGGATGGTCAGGTTGACCTTGCCGGTCAGGGTCGGCATTTCCACCTTGGTGCCCAGCGCTGCTTCCCACGGGGCCAGGGGCACGGTGATGATCAGGTCATGACCTTCGACATCGAACAGCGGGTGAGGTGCGAAGCGAATCACCAGGTACAGGTCGCCGTTCGCCCCACCGCCCACACCCGGCGCGCCCTGGCCCTTGAGGCGGATGCGCTCGCCGTCGGTCACCCCGGCGGGAATCTTGACGTTGAGGGTCTTGGTGGTGTCGCCGGTGCGCTGGCCCATGGCGTTGTGCTGGGGCACCTGGAAGCTGATCTTCTTCGACTCGTTGGCCAGGGTTTCCTCGAGGAACACCGCCAGTTCCATTTCCACGTCCTGACCTCGTCGACCGGCACTGCGCTGCTGTTGAGCGCGACCGAACGGATTGCCGTTGCCGCGACCGGCCGACCCGAAGATCGAACTGAAGAAATCCGAGAAGTCACCGCCACCACCGAAGCCACCCGCCCCGCCACCGCCACGGCTTTCCCAGCCCGGCGGCGCCTGGAACGGCCGGCCGTGCTGGCCGCCGTACTTGCGGATCTCGTCGTACTCGGCGCGCTTGGCCGCGTCGCCCAGCACTTCGTAGGCCTCGTTGGCCTCCTTGAACTTGTCTTCGGCGTCACGCTCTTTGCTGACGTCCGGATGATACTTGCGCGCGAGCTTGCGGTAGGCGGTCTTGATCGCCTTCTCGTCCGCCGTCGGCTCTACGCCAAGGATCTTGTAATAGTCTTTGAAATCCATCTAAGGAATCACCATCGGTTGAAATGCACTGCCTGTGAAGATTGGGGTAGAGCATAGCCTTTCAAGGCAGTCAGGGGTTTGTCGCCAGACAGATAATCGGTCTTGATTCTGTCCACGGCTGGCATAAACTGCGCGGCCGTTTTTCCCCGGAACCGCTTCCATGACTCATGCATCCCCGGCCCGTGCCTGTGGTATCGACTTCGGCACGTCAAACTCTACCGTCGGCTGGCATCGCCCCGGCGAGGAGACCTTGATCGTACTTGAAGACGGCAAGATCACCCTGCCTTCGGTGGTGTTCTTCAACATCGAGGAACGCCGCCCGGTGTACGGTCGCCTGGCCCTGAGCGAGTACCTGGAAGGCTACGAGGGTCGTCTCATGCGATCCCTGAAAAGCCTGCTCGGTTCCAAGCTGATCAAGCATGACACCAGCGTGCTCGGCACCGCCCTGCCGTTCAAGGACCTGCTGGGGATGTTCATCGGCGAGCTGAAGAAGCGCGCCGAAGCCAATGCCGGCCGCGATTTCGAGCAGGTGGTGCTGGGTCGTCCGGTGCATTTCGTCGACGACGACCAGGCCGCCGACCAGGAAGCCGAGGACACCCTGGCCGAGGTAGCACGCAAGATCGGCTTCAAGGACGTGTCCTTCCAGTACGAACCGATCGCCGCAGCCTATGACTACGAGTCGGGGATCGAGCGCGAAGAACTGGTACTGATCGTCGACATCGGCGGTGGTACCTCGGACTTCACCCTGATCCGCCTGGCCCCGGAGCGGCACATGCTCGATGATCGCCAGGACGACATCCTCGCCACCGGCGGCGTGCACATCGGCGGTACCGACTTCGACAAGCAACTGAGCCTGCAGGGCGTGATGCCGCTGTTCGGATACGGCAGCCGGATGAAGAGCCAGGCGCTGATGCCGACCAGCTACCACCTCAACCTGGCCACCTGGCACACCATCAACTCGGTGTACTCGCAGAAATCCCAGCTGGCGCTGGGCAGCATGCGCTACGACATCGAGGACACCCTGGGCATCGACCGCCTGTTCAAGCTGATCGAACAGCGCGCCGGGCACTGGCTGGCGATGGAAGTGGAGGCCACCAAGATCGAGCTGACCCATGCGCAGAATCGCCTGGTGGACCTGGGGCGGATCGAGAAGGAACTGAGCGTCGACCTGACCCGGGCGCTGTTCGAGCAATCCATCGACAACCTGCTGGAGCGGGTGCGTGGCAGTGTCGACGAACTGCTGCTCAAGGCTGGCGTGGGTGTAGAGCAGGTGGACACGGTGTTCTTCACCGGCGGTTCCAGCGGTATCCCGGCCCTGCGCCAGAGCGTGGCGGCGATGCTGCCGAAGGCGCGGCATGTGGAAGGCAATATCTTCGGCAGTATCGGCAGCGGGCTGGCGATCGAGGCGCGCAAGCGCTACGGGACAGCCTGAGCAACGGAGCAAACAGCCGCACATTTCGTCGCCGGTAACGATTTCAACCTTGCACAGTAGGCACAACGTGCCTACTCTTCGCGGCAACACACCCGCCATGCCTAGGGCTGCTTCGGTAGTCACGCACAAATTGAGCGGGTTTTTTTTACTTGGGATTTGACCTGCCCAGGCATGAAGCCATTTCAAAAACCTGCGATCGACGTTCATGAGCAGCTGTTGCTGCTCAAGCAACGGGGACTGCAGATCCGTGACGAAGATCGGGCGAAATGCTTTCTCGAAGTAGTGAGCTTCTTCCGCCTCACCCCTTACATGCGGCCATTCCAGCGTCCGAACGACAGCGAACACAGTTTTCGAAACAACGCAACGCTGAAAGATCTGACTCGTCTGTACGACTTTGACCGACGCCTTCGACTGCTGGTCATCGATGCCCTGGAACGTGTTGAAGTCGCGGTGCGTGCCTGTCTAAGCAACCACATGGCCTCGACTCATGGCGCGCACTGGTACCTTGATCGCACGCTATTCCAAAAGGCCTTCCGCCACGACGCCTTGCTCGAACTCATTCGCACCAAGCAACTGAAAGCGCTGAAAGACCACGAAAGAGAATGCCAACGCATCGATGCGGCCAATACCTCGTCAGCGCGCAAGCAGTCGTTGAAGACACTGCGTTCCAGGGAAAGCTATGCCCGTCATTACGCGTTGACCTACAACGACCCCGACCTGATGCCCGCATGGGCCATCATGGAAGAAATCACCTTGGGCGATCTTTCGCATCTGTTCAAAGGATTGGCACGGGACGCCGATCGCAAAGCGATCTCCCGGCGCATGGCGCTGCCTGGACCGCTACTGCAGTCGTGGCTCCATACCCTGACCACAATTCGCAATATCTGCGCCCATCACGCTCGTTTGTAGAATCGCGAGCTGGGCATTCGGCCTGAACTACCGCGAACAATTTCCTTTCCGTGGCCACAGCACTTGCGTCAACCGGGCTCCCACGCCCGCGTTTTTACCGTCCTGTGTATCCTCAATCTGCTGATGCGTCAGGTCAGTCCGCATGCCAGTTGGGATCGCCGCCTCCAGGAACTACTGAACGAATTTCCCGAAGCCGACCTGCAAGCGATGGGCTTTCCGATCGGATGGAGCGACGATCCTTTCTGGAGGTAGCCGAAGCTCGGGTCAGACCAGCTCCACCCGCTTCAACTCACTCTTCAAATACGCGTAATAGATCGGCCCCGCCACCACCCCTGGCAGCCCGAACGCCGCCTCGAACACCAGCATCGCCAGCAACAGCTCCCACGACTTGGCACTGATCTGCCCGCCGACGATCCGCGCGTTGAGGAAGTACTCGACCTTGTGGATGACGATCAGGTAGCCCAGCGCCGCCGCCGCCACCCAGATCGACATCGACAGGCCGACGATGGTGATCAGGGTGTTGGACATCAGGTTGCCGATCACCGGCAGCAGGCCGAGCAGGAAGGTCAGCACGATAAGCGTCTTGGTCAGCGGCAGGTGCACGCCGAACAGCGGCAGCACTACGGCCAGGAACACCCCGGTGAACGCCGTGTTGAGCAGGGAAATCTTGATCTGCGCGAAGACGATGTTGCGAAACGCCTGGACCAGCAGCGACAGCCGCTCGAACAGCGCCGCCGCCAATGGCTTGCGTCGGGAAATGTCGGGAATGCGCTGCAAGGCGACGATGGCGCCGAGGATCATGCCGATCAGCAGGGTGACGAACATGTGCGCCGCGCCCTTGCCCACCAGCTGCAACTCGCCCAGGTGGGTCTTGAGCCAGTCGCCGATGGCCACCTTGAACTCGGCGGCACTGGCCGGCAGGTAGGCGTCGACGAACGGCGGCAACTGGCCACGGGCCTGGTCCACCAGGACCATGAAGCGGTCCAGGGAGGCCCCGGGGTTTTCCGCCTCGTGCAACAGGAAGCTGATGGCGCCGGCAAAGATCAGGGTCAGGGTGCTGACCACCAGGGTGCCCAGCAACGCCACCGCCAGCCAGCGCGCGCGCGGCCCGGCAATCACGTGCTGCAACTTCGGCGTGAGCATGTTCACCAGCTCGAACACCAGCAACCCGGCCAGCAGGCTGGGCAGCAGCTTGAGCGGCAGTACCAGCAACAAGCCGGCGAATATGATGATCCAACTGGCCAGCACGATCTGACGCTGGGTAAAAGTCATACAACCTCAGACAGCCAAGACGACAAAGGCGGCAGTCTGCCAGCGTTCGGCGCACAGGCATAGGGGCGGGCGTCGCCGGACGACGAGCCATTGCGCCAGGGCAATGGCCCGGGCCCGGCGGCGATCATTTTTTCTTCAGGCAGTCGCTCATGAAGGTCTTGCGCTCATCGCCCTTGAGCGCCTTGGTGGTGGCGTCGGCGTTGCAGGTCTTCATCTTGTCCTGCTGGGTGGCGGCGGGCTTGGCTTTCAGGCAGTCGCTCATGAACGCCTTGCGTTCGTCGCCCTTGAGCGCCTTGGTGGTAGCGTCGGCGTTGCAGGTCTTCATCTTCTCCTGCTGGGCGGTGGCCGCGAATCCTTGTGAAGCCATCAGCAAGCCCAGCACCAACAACGGCACATGCAGCATCTTCATGACGTTTCTCCTGAGCGCTGCGTGGATGGGCAGCGGTCACCGGAGTTTAGACAAGATTTCTTACATCCTTGCCCGCAGCTCAACAGCCGGCAGCCTTGAGGCGCGCGGCGTGTTCGGTGAACAGCTTGACCGGTTGCGCGCCCTTGCCCACGGCACCGAGGGACTGGTTGACGATATCCAGGTGGTCGAGGGGGAAGTCGTCGCCGATCACCTGGCCCAAGTGCGAGCTGAAACGGCCGACCATGCCGTCGCACTGGCCCGTTTCATGGACGAAGGTGCGGGCGAACAGGCGACAGAAGCGGTTGCTGCCGTCCAGGCGGTTGAGGCCGCGGTCGGTGATGCCCGGCTTGAGCACGCCGGACCAGGAGTAATAGCGCACCCCGTTGACCTCGGCCGGGCCTTCGCCACCCCAGGTGTCGGGCAGGCCCTGTGGATAAAGCTGGTTGAAGGCCGCCACGCCGGTGCGGGTCAGGGACAGGTGCGAGGCATGCACGTCGATGGGTAGCATCGGCCCTTTCCAGCCGGTTTCCAGCCAGCCCATCAGCAGCGCCAGGCCATGCAGCAGGGCCTTGAGCAGCCGTGCGCGAGGCGTGTGGCCGGGGAATTCCCGTTCGAAATAGTCCGCCAGCTCCGAACCGTGATTGGGCCCGGCGATGGAGGTGACCGAGGCCACCCAGTCCGGGCGTTTCGCCGCCACGTAGCGGGCGGTCAGCGCGCCTTGGCTGTGGCCGAGCAGGTTGACCTTGTCGGCGCCGGTGCGCTGACGCAGTTCTTCGACAATGCGCAGCAACTGTTCGCCACGCACTTCTGTGCTGTGCAGCGGCGATACCTGCACCGGATACACCTGCGCCCCGCCCCGACGTAGCGCGGCGATGATGCCGAACCAGTAGGGATAGAGCACCAGGCGCACGAAACCGAGCATGCCCGGCACCAACACCAGCGGATAACGAGTGGCAAGCGCTTGCGACATGGGAGCCCCCGGTCCATGGACGAGCCATCACCCTACAAGCGAAACGATGGCATCCGCAATCGAACTCCCGCTGCCGCTTGCGGTTCCAAATCCGTACCGGGCCATGACGGCCCACTACGAGAGAGTACGACCATGTACAAGCACGCCTTGGTAGCTCTTCTGGCCAGCGCCACCCTGATCGGTTGCAGCAGCAACCCGGAAAACCCCGTGGACTACGTCACCTATCGCGACCAGCCGCTGGTCAAGCAGGTCGAGAAAGGCATGACCATGCAGAAAGTCATCGCCATCGGCGGCAGCCCTTCGACGGTGATCGACCTGCCCCACGGCGGCACCTGCAACAACTACATCCTCAACAAGGAAGGCGCGCAGCAGCCCTACTATGTGCGTTTCGACGCCACCGGGCATGTCGACGACAAGGGCTTCAAGACCTGCGAGCAGCGTGAGAAAGACGATCACGCGGTACGCGGCTGATAAAACTTTCCAGCCGCTTCGCCACTCGTACCTGATGTAGCGACCGCGCCGGCAGAGCGCGGCGCCCCCCGTTTTCCAGCCTGGAGACTGTCATGAGCAACGTTACGTTGACCGATGTGAAGACCCTGCGCGAACGCGCGCGCCAGCATGTGGACCAAGGCGCGGTGACCGAAGGCTACAGCGCAGACCGTGAAACCATCCTGCGCCTGCTTAACGAGTCGCTGGCCACCGAATGGGTGTGCACCCTGCGCTACAAGCGCCACTACTACATGGCCAGCGGGATCAAGGCCAGCGTCGCCGCGGCGGAGTTTCTCGAACATGCCAACCAGGAACAGGAGCATGCCGACAAGCTGGCCGAGCGCATCGTGCAACTGGGCGGCGAGCCGGACCTGAACCCGGACAACCTGAGCAAGAACTCCCACGCGCAGTACGTGGCCGGGAAGGATCTGAAGGAGATGGTCCTGGAGGACCTGGTGGCCGAGCGGATCGCCATTGATAGCTATCGAGAGATCGTGCGCTTCATTGGCGACAGTGATCCGACTACCCGGCGAATCTTCGAGGACATCCTGGCTCAGGAAGAAGAGCATGCGGACGACATGGCGGATCTGTTGAAAGGACTCTGATTTCTCGATTGCCCTTGCTGGCCCTATCGCGGGTGAACCCGCGAGAGGGCCCTCGGATCATTTCACTGTCTTGGGTGCCTTCCCGGCCCGCATCTGCTCCAGCAACGGCGTACACCGATTCGGCTCATCCCCGCTGCTCGGTGCGATCAACGCCAGCAACCCAGCCGCCGGCCCCGCCACTACACCCAAAGCCACCATCCCCGCCCCACGCAACGCCAGCGGCACCGCCTGCACGCCAGCCGACGGCTTGGCGAACGAGCCACGCACATACAGCGGCGAGCGCAGGGAGAACAGACGCAGCCCCTTGGATTCAGGGTTGATCTTCAGGTCCAGTTGCTCGGTGGCGAAGTTGGCCGTGCCGGTCACGTAGATCACCGCATTCTCGGTATCGAACACAAACAACCGGGTGCTGGCCAGACCATCCTTGATCCCGACATCAGTCGCCGCGCAGTTGATCTTCACCTCGTTGTCGCCGAACAGCTTGCCGACCACGTAGTTGCCCACGTTCAACCCGGCAATCTCCATCAGACTGCGACTCACCGCGCCATCATTGATCAGCAGCTTCAGGTCGCCATTGGACGTGCCCAGCAACGCCGCGATCGAATTGCCGCGCCCGCTCAGGTCGGCATCGCCGTTGAGCGCGCCGAAGCTGGTCTTCATCGGCTCGAAGGTCGGGAACAACTGCTTGAGCTTCAGGTCGCGCGCGCTGAAGCGCACTCGGCCCTGCATCGGCGCGCTGCGGCCGTCGAGACGTACCAGCATGTCCAGCTTGCCACCGGCGACGCCGAAGGACAGCGGCTCCAGGCGCAACAGGCCGTCTTCGAGGAACACATGGCTGTTGAGGTCGGTGAACGGCAGTTCCTGGGTCTGCACGATGCGCTTGCCGGCGAAAGTGACATCGGCATCCATTGCCCGCCAGCGCTCGGTGCGGAACTCTTCCACCGGCAGGACCTTGTCCCCCGGTTGTTTCGCCGCACCGCCACGAGCCTTCTGCTGGGCATTGGAGTCGGCGCCGATCAGCGGCGCAAGGTCCTTGAACAGCAACTGGTTGGACACCAGCCTGCCGGTCAGCTTCGGCCGTGGCTGGCTTGCCGTGAAAGCAAGGTCGCCATGGATGTCGCTGTCGCCGATCTTGCCGTTGAAGCCTTCGTAACTGAACAGCGCGCCGCCTGGCTCGCGCAGCTTGGCGATCAGGTGGCCGTCAGTCTGGTACGGCGGGGTGTCCGGCAGGGTCACGCCGGTCAGCGGGTAGAGATTGCCCAGGCTGGCGCCAGAGAGTTTCAGCCGCAGGTCGAGGGCGCCAAGGTTGCGCGGGTCGGTCAGGGTGCCGGCGACGAGGGCGCGGGTCTTGGCGATGCTGACGTCGATCTGGACCGGGAACGGCTGGGTGGCGTCCTGCAGGGCCAGCAGGCCGCCGATCTTGCCTTCGCCGGTCAGGGCCTGCTCTTTGTAGGTGCCCTTGGCCTTGAAGCCGAAGGCATAGTCCTGGGCAGTGCCGTGCTCCTTCGCGGTCTTCTCGGCGGCGCTCTTGCCGACGATATCGCTGAACGGGATCGGCTTGCCCAGCGGGTCGACCAGCACCTGGACGTTTGTCTTCAGGGTGGCGTCATCGAAGGCTACCTGGCCCTTGTCGAAACCGATGGCACCAATATCCATGACCCACTTCGACGGCTCGGCCTGTTCTTCCTTGGGCCCGAAGTCGAACGTCCAGTTGGCCCGGCCATCGGCCAGGCGCTTGAGGCTGGCGGTGGGCAGCTTGAGGTCGATGCGCGGAATGACGATGCGTTGCGCCAGCAGCGGCAGCGGCGAGAGGCGGAAGTCTACCTGCTGCAGACCAACCATCTGCGGTTCCTTCAACCAGTCCGGGTTGCCCAGGGTGAGGTCCTCGGCAGTGAAGTGCGGCCACGGCACCCAAGCCCGCCAGCCCCCTTCCTCCGGCTCGCGACGCCAGTGCACGGCAAGGTTGCCGTTGATGGCGAAGGGCCGATGCAGGGCTTGCGACACCTTGTCGTTGAGGAAGGGCTTGGCCCGGTTCCAGTCGAAGGTGACGATGAAGATCACCAGCAACGCCAGCACCAGCACAAGGCTGGCGAGGGTCCAGGTGATGATTTTGGCGGGGCGCGTCATTGCACGATTCTCCAGTGACAGCAAGGCAAGGCAGCGTGCGTGAGCCACGCACTTGTACTTGGGACTGACGAAATGCCGAGGGGTTTTACTCGATCCGTCCTGTTGCGGGGATTTTTCCTGACGTCTTCGTCAGTTTTCCCATCGATCCGACGCGATGTTTCCAATCGAAACAGCCCGCAATTCCGACCAAGGCGCTCAGGAAAGGCCCGCGCTAGAGCGGCTGGCGGAATGTATCAATCCCGTTGATTGTTACCATTATCTTTATGAACTTTTCTATCCAATTTCCAAGAGTAGCATTGGCTTCGTACCCACTTTCCCACGCTCCACGAGGAGAACGAACCATGAAACGCCAACTGCTGCTTAGCCTGACCCTGTCCATCCTGGCCGCCAACGCCTTCGCCCTGCCGGCCGCCGACCAACACCTGTCCGCCGAAGCCCGTTCCAGCTCGGCCACCGTTTCCCAGCCGCTGAACACCCTGGCTGAAGGTGGTTCGGACCGCGCCATCGAACGTGCCAACCGTGTAGCCGAAGGCGGTTCCGATCGTGCCATCGAACGCGCCAACCGCGTTGCCGAAGGCGGTTCCGACCGTGCCATCGAACGTGCCAACCGCGTTGCCGAAGGCGGTTCCGACCGTGCCATCGAACGTGCCAACCGCGTTGCCGAAGGCGGTTCCGACCGTGCCATCGAACGTGCCAACCGCGTCGCCGAAGGCGGTTCCGACCGTGCCATCGAACGTGCCAACCGCGTCGCCGAAGGCGGTTCCGACCGTGCCATCGAACGTGCCAACCGCGTCGCCGAAGGCGGTTCCGACCGTGCCATCGAACGTGCCAACCGCGTCGCCGAAGGCGGTTCCGACCGTGCCATCGAACAAGCCCAACGGGTGAGCTGATGCCTATGCGCCAAAACAACAGCTACCCGTGCGCAACCCCTTCCCCTCCGAGGCCCGGTCAACTGACCGGGCTTTGTTTTTCCGGCCCCGGCCTTTAGAGTGCAGGCCTGTTTCACACGAACCGTACCTGCCATGCTGCCGCGCGCCGAACAGAAGCAACAGACCCGCCACGCCCTGCTGGATGCCGCCCGCCAACTGATGGAAAGCGGTCGCGGATTCGGCAGCATCAGCCTGCGCGAGGTGGCCCGCACCGCCGGCATCGTGCCCACCGGTTTCTACCGTCACTTCGAAGACATGGACCAACTGGGCCTTGCCCTGGTCCGCGAAGTCAACGAAACCTTCCGCCAGACCATCCGCATGGTCCGCCACAACGAATTCGAACTGGGTGGCATCACCGACGCCTCGGTGCGCATATTCCTCGACGTGGTCGCGGCCAACCGCGCGCAGTTCCTGTTCCTCGCCCGCGAGCAGTACGGTGGCTCGCAGCCGGTGCGCCAGGCCATCGCCCGTCTGCGCGAAGGCATCAGTTCCGACCTTGCCGCCGACCTCGGGCGCATGCGCCGCTGGCAGCATCTGGACGCCGATGCCCTGGCGGTGATGGCCGATCTGGTGGTGAAGACAGTATTTGCCACCCTGCCCGAGCTGATTGACGCCTCGGAACTGGCCCCCGGGCAGTTGAGCGCCCAGGCCAAGATCACCCAGCAACTGCGCTTCATCTTCGTCGGCGCACGGCACTGGCAGGGCCTCGGCAACCCGGGCTGATCCCGGCGCCACGGGGAAATTTCCTGCTACCATGCGCGCCAACGCAACGACCGCGACGAACCTTTTCCATGTCTGAACTCTCCCCTGTCCAGCCCGCCCTGCTCGCTGAAGTCCAGCACCACTTCGACCGGTGCATCGTGCCGCTGTGGCAAGGTCCTGGCTGGAACCCGGACATGGCCCTGCCGTTCGAGGCCCTCGATCCCGCCCATAAGCCACTGCCAGTGCAGCGCTACCGCGCCATGGCCTGTGCGCGCCAGCTCTATCTGTTCAGCAGCCGCATCGAGCAACCCGGCGCCAGCGAGCGTGCTGCGGCGCTGTTCCGCGCGCTGCAGCGGCACTTCCACGATGCCGAGCACGGTGGCTGGTTCTACAGCATCGACGCCGACGGCAAGCCGCTGGACCGGCGCAAGGACCTCTACACCCACGCCTTCATCATCTTCGCCTGCGCCCACTACTGGGCGAAGTCCCGTGACAGCCTGGTGGAATCGACCCTGAACGCCGCCCTCAGCGTAGTCGCCGAACGCTTCGCCACGGCCGATGGACTGTACGAGGCCAGCCTCGACGAGGATTGGGCAGACCTCGGCAGCGGCCCGTTGCAGAACCCGCTGATGCACCTCGCCGAAGCCTTCCTTGCCACGCTCGCGGTGCGCGAGGACGACGAGGCAAGCGATGCGCTGGTCGCCTTGAGCGAAGCCATGCAGGAGCACTTTATCGACCCGCAGCACGGGGTGATGCTGGAGAAACCGCGCGGGGCTGTGGATAACTGGTTCGAGCCGGGGCATCAGTTCGAATGGTTCTATCTACTGGAGACCTCACCGCTGCTCAAGGGCACGGCGCTGCATGGCTCGCTGGAACGGGCCTTCGGCTTTGCCGAGGAACGCGGAGTGAAGGATGGGGCGGTGCTGGCGATGCTCGATCCACAGGGAAATGTGCGTGATGCGACGCAGCGGATCTGGGCGCAAGCGGAGTATCTGCGGGCGTTGACGCTGCGGGCGGATGGGGCGGCAAGAATCCCCGCGCAGCTAGCGGTGTTGCGCAAGCAGTTCCTGCATGAAGGTGGCTGGTATGAGTGCCGGGATACCGAGGGAAAAGTGAGTCGCAGCGATATGCCGTCGACTACGCCTTATCACCTGGCGACCTGTCTGGAAGGACTGCAGCGCCTGGACTGACGCTATCGCTGGCAAGCCAGATCCCACAGGGGTTGCGGTGTACGCGGTCCTTGTGGGCAAGCTGGCGTGCCAGCGATGAGGCCTTAACGGGCAATCAGTCCTTCTTGCCGGACCTGTCGATCGAGAACCCTGCCCAATCCTGGCTCACCGGCATCAATTCCAGGTTGTTGATGTTGATATGCGCCGGCTGGTTCAGCACCCAGAACACCGTCTCGGCGATATCCTGCGGCTGGATCGGCTCCGCTCCCGCGTAGGTCGCGTCATAGCGGCCCTGGTCGCCACCAAAGCGCACCAGCGAGAACTCGCTCTCGCACAGCCCCGGCTCGATATTGGTCACCCGCACCCCGGTGCCGCGCAGGTCGCAGCGCAGGCTCAGGGAGAACTGCCCGACGAAGGCCTTGGTGCCGCCATACACATGGCTGCCCGGATACGGATAGTTGCCCGCCACCGAACCGACGTTGAGGATGGTCGCGCCACGCCCGTGGGCGATCAGCCGCGGCAGCAGCAGGCGGGTGCTGTACATCAGGCCCTTGATGTTGGTGTCGACCATGGTGTCCCAATCATCCAGGTCGCACTTCTGCGCAGGATCGGCGCCCAGGGCCAGGCCGGCGTTGTTGATCAGCCCGCGCAGGGTGGTGAAGGCCGGCGGCAGGTTAGCCAGCGCCTGTTCCATGGCTTTGCGGTCGCGCACATCCAGGACCAGGCCGTGCACCTCGGTCTTCTGCGCCAGCTCCGCGCACAGCGCGTCCAGCCGCTCCTTGCGGCGACCGGTCAGTACCAGCGACCAGCCCGCCTCGGCGAAACGACGGGCACAGGCTTCACCGAAGCCGGAAGTGGCACCGGTAATGAATACGGTGGAAGTCATGGAATTCTCCTTGGGTAGGCTTGCCCACAGGCAAGAGGACGGCAGGCCTTGCAGCATGCCCGGCGCACGGTGGCGCGGCAAGCGTTTGCGCACCTGTACAAAAAACGATCAATCCTCGCAACGCCTTGATCCATAAGGCTCAGCGTCAAGTATGCGCACCTTATCCACAAGGCTTTCCACGCCGATTGGGGGCAACTGTATAACTTTGCCGGTCGAGTTATTCACAGCCCGCCGCGCCCTACGCTGCGGTTTTTCCTTGACGACAGCGCGCTCCGGCCCGTTCGTCACGCAGCAACGCACTGGGGATAATTGCGGTACTGGCGCAAAGCCTGTAATTCCGCTGCCTGCCCGGGTCTTTCCAAGGCTTTCCCACAGATTTATCCACAGGCTCTGACGATGCATTGAAATGCGCTTCATTGCACAACTTCAAACTTGACAAACAGCCAGGGCGCAGCTTTTGAAGTTGCTGTTCAAATTTCGAACAGACGCCTGAAAGCCTTGTAGATAAAGGCCTCCAGCTAAGTACCACCAACTTACCCACAATCGCTTCCACATGAACCGTGGACAACTTCACCTCTATGCAAAACAACTGCTTGCAGTGACTTTCTGCCGCATCGCAAGCAGCTCTTGCGCTAACTTTTCCACATTCCTGTGGACAACCACGTGCGGGGTCATTGCACCTTGCGATTGGTGTCTTCGAGACGTCGCTGCAGCTCGCCGATCTGCCGTGACTGTTCGTCGACGGTCCGGCGCAGTTCCTGCAGGTCGCTGGCGTTCTGGTTGAGGGTGTCGCGCATCTTCTTCAGGTCGGCCACGCTGACCCCGGAGTCGTGCAGGGTGTGGCTCATGCCGGATTCGCGGTGGATCGCGGCGAGGTTGTCGGAAGACGAGGCGGAAGAGTCGATCTGGACCTTGGCGGCTTCCTCGGCCTGGGCGGTCAAGCTGCCGAACAGCAGGCCGCAGACGAGGAATGCCGGGGTGTACAGGGTACGGAGGGACATCGCATGGGTTCCTTGTGCAGCGTCGAAACGGTACACGGGGTACGACTGTCCGGGTTTGGCTTGAGTTCCTCGCAGACTGTAATGGCCTCATCGCCGGCAACGCCGGCTCCCACAAGGTTCAGCGGTGTCCGCAATTCCTGTGGGAGCCGGCGTTGCCGGCGATGAGGCCATCAAGAACAACTCAGTGCCCGCCGAGATAGGCGTTACGCACCTCCTCATTCACCAGCAACTCCTGCCCCGTCCCGGTCATGCGGATCTGCCCGTTGACCATCACATAGGCCCGGTCCGACAGCTTCAGCGCATGGTTGGCGTTCTGCTCGACGAGGAAGATGGTCATGCCGCTCTTCGCCAGCTCCCGCAGGGTCGAAAAGATCTGTTTGACCACGATCGGCGCCAGGCCCAGCGACGGTTCGTCCAGCAACAGCAGCTTGGGCCGGCTCATCAGCGCACGGGCGATGGCGAGCATCTGCTGCTCGCCACCAGACATGGTCATGGCCCGCTGGTTGCGCCGCTCCTTGAGCCGCGGGAACAGCTCGTACATGCGCTGCATGTCCTCGTCGGCATGCTTGTCGCCGATGGGGATGGTTCCCATCATCAGGTTTTCCTCGACGGTCATGTCGGGGAACACCCGCCGCCCTTCCGGCGACTGGGCGATGCCGTTGGAGGCGATGTAGTGCGAGGACTTGTGGGTGATGTCGGTGCCGCGATAGATGATCTTGCCCGCCGCTGCCCGCGGCTGGCCGAAGATCGACATCAGCAGGGTCGACTTGCCGGCGCCGTTGGCACCGATCAGGCTGACCGTCTCGCCCTCGTTGATGTGCATCGAGACTTTCTTCAGGGCCTGGATCGGCCCGTAGAACACATCCAGGTCCTGCAGTTCGAGAATGGGTGCGCTCATACCAGCTCCTCTTCGTCAGCACCCAGGTAGGCGGCGATCACGGTGGGGTTGTTGCGGATGTCCTGCGGCTTGCCTTCGGCGATGACGTTGCCGTGGTCGAGCACGACGATATGGTCGGAAATGCTCATGACCATGCCCATGTCATGTTCGATCAGCACCACGGTGATGTCGTGCTCGTCGCGCAGCACCCGGATCATCCGGCTCAGGGCCTCGGTTTCCTGCGGGTTGAGGCCGGCTGCCGGTTCGTCGAGGCAGATGATCTTCGGCCGCGTGCACATGGCCCGGGCGATTTCCAGACGGCGCTGCTGGCCGTAGGACAGCTCGCCGGCCAGGCGGTTGGCGCAGTCCACCAGGTCCACCACTTCCAGCCAGTAGAAGGCATGGTCGAGAGCATCGCTTTCGGCCTGGCGATAGGCCTTGGTGTTGAGCACCCCGGCCAGCAGGTTGCGGTTGACCCACATGTGCTGGGCCACCAGCAGGTTCTCCACCACCGACATCTCCCGGAACAGGCGGATGTTCTGGAAGGTCCGCGCCAGGCCAGCGCGGTTGACCAGGTGGGTACCGCCGAACATCTTGTAGCGCAAGCGGCTCATGAAGCGGCTCGGCGAGACGAAGTCGCCGAGCTGGAAGCGCTCGCCGAGCAGTTGGATCACGTTGGTACGCGAGCCGCGCACATTGAGCTCGATCTTGCCGCCACTGGCCTTGTAAAAGCCGGTCAGGCAGTTGAAGACAGTGGTCTTGCCCGCGCCGTTGGGGCCGATCAGGGCGAAGATGTCATTGCGCTTGACCTTCAGACTGACGTCGCTCAGCGCCTTGATCCCGCCGAACTGCATCATCAGGTTATCCACAGACAGAATCACGTCGTCGCTCATGGCGCCACTCCTTTACGCGGGACCACACCGGCGCGGCTGATGCGGATCAGCCCGCGCGGTCGCCAGATCATCATCAGCACCATCAGCACGCCGAACAGCAGCACGCGGTATTCGGAAAAGCTGCGCAGCAGTTCCGGAGCCACGGTCAGCACGAACGCGGCGATCACCACGCCCACCGTCGAGCCCATGCCGCCGAGCACCACGATCGCAAGGATCAGCGCCGACTCGAAGAAGGTGAACGACGACGGGTTGACGAAGCCCTGGTAGCTGGCGAAGAACACGCCAGCCAGGCCGGCGGTGGACGCCCCCAGGGTGAACGCCGAGAGCTTCACCAGCACGTGGTTGAGGCCCATGGAACGGCAGGCGATCTCGTCTTCGCGCAGGGCTTCCCAGGCCCGGCCCACCGGCATGCGGGTCAGCCGGTGCTTGATGTACAGCACCGCCAGCACGACGAGGAACAGCACCGCGTAGATGAAGATGAACTTGAGGTTGGCGTTGTATTCGAAGCCGAAGAACTCGTGGATCGGCACCCCGCCGTCCTTGGCCCGACGGCCGAACTCCAGGCCGAAGATGGTCGGCGACGGCACCGGCATGCCGTTCGGCCCGCCGGTGAAGGACAGCCAGTTGTTCAGCACCAGGCGAATGATCTCGCCGAAGCCCAGGGTCACGATCGCCAGGTAGTCACCGTGCATGCGCAAAACCGGGAAGCCGAGTATGCACCCCGCCAGCGCCGCGGCGATGGCCGCCAGTGGCAGCACGCTCCAGAAGCCCAGGCCGAGGTACTGGTAGCCCAGTGCCAGACCGTAGGCGCCAATGGCGTAGAACGCCACGTAGCCGAGGTCGAGCAGGCCGGCCAGGCCGACCACGATGTTCAGGCCCAGGCCCAGCAACACGTAGATAAGGCCGAGGATGACCACGGTCAGCAGGTACTTGTTGGCGAACACCGGGAAGATGATCGCAATGACGATCAGCGCCGGGATGATGTAGCGCAGGCGCGACTTGTAGTCCGGCGCCAGCACGTGCACACCGGAGCCACCACTTTCGAAGCCGTGGAGCATGCGCTGGCCGGCGGCGGTCTGCAGGAACAGGCTGATGACCATGCGGCCCAGCATCACCCCGCCCACCAGCCAGGCGACGCGGGTCGGCTCGGCATTGAAGCTGTAGCCGTCGAGGACCACGCCCACGACCGGACCGAACACGATCAGGGCGAGCAGGCCGGCGACGATGGTTTCCACCAGGGTGCGTTTGATATCGAAACCGGAAGAAGCAGTCTTGGCAGTGGACATGTTCACACCTTAGCCACGAGCGGGCGACCCAGCAGGCCCTGGGGACGGAAGATCAGGATCAGCACCAGCAGCGAGAAGCTGAACACGTCCTTGTAGTCAGAGTTGACCAGACCAGCGAACAGCGATTCGGAGATACCCAGGACAATCCCGCCGAGCATGGCGCCAGGCAGCGAGCCGATGCCGCCGAGCACCGCGGCGGTGAAGGCCTTGATGCCGATGATGAAGCCGGCATAAAAGTCGAAGGTGCCGTAGTTCATGGTGATCAGCACGCCGGCGAGGGCGGCCATCACCGCACCGATGACGAACACGTAGGAGATCACCCGGTCGGTGTTGATGCCCAGGATCGAGGCCATCTTGCGGTCTTGCTGGGTGGCGCGGCACATGCGCCCGAGCTTGGTGTACTTGATCACGTAAGTGAGCAGGGCCATGCCGGCGAACGCCGCGACGAGAATGAAGATCTTGGTGTAGGTCAGTTGCACGAAGCCGCTGCCGACGTCGAAACGCACGGCGCCTTCGAGCAGGGTCGGCACGCCTTGCTGGCGGGCACCCTGGCTGATCTGCGCGTAGTTCTGCAGGATCAGCGAGATGCCGATGGCACTGATCAGCGGTGCCAGGCGGGTGGAGTTGCGCAGGGGCTTGTAGGCGATGCGTTCGATGGTGAAGCCGTAGACCCCGGTGACGACGACGGTGAACAACAGGGTCCCCAGCATCAGCAGGGGGAACGACTCGATACCGAAATAGGCCAGCAATGCCAGGCTGATCGCCGCCAGGTAAGCGGAGATCATATACACCTCGCCGTGCGCGAAGTTGATCATGCCGATGATGCCATAGACCATTGTGTAGCCGATGGCGATCAGACCATAGACGGACCCGAGGGTCAGTCCATTGATCAGTTGCTGCAGGAAAATTCCATCCATAACGCAATCTCACGTATTCGAGATTGCACAAGCGCCGACTACGGCGGACCGCGGATGAAGCGGCCCTCGCAGCGCAGGGTTGTGCAGATCTACAAGAGGGGACAGGTACGGCGCATCGGGCAGCCGCCCGGGCGCAGATGGCCCGGGCCGGATGCCATTGTTATTTTTGTTTTTCCAGCTGGTGGTACTTGCCGTTGGCATCCCACTGGTAGACCACGTAGTCGGAGACGGTCAGGTCGCCCTTGCTGTCCCATTTCTTCTCGCCCATCACGGTTTTCACCGGGTTGGCCTTGAGCCACTTGGCGGCGTCCTCGCCCTTGTTGGACTTGGCGCCTTCGAAGCCCGCTGCCAGGGTCTGGATCGAGGCGTACGCGTAGAGGGTGTAGCCTTCCGGCTCGGTGCCGCCTTTGCGGAACGCTTCCACCACTTCCTTGCTGTCCGGCAGCAGGCGCGGGTCGGCGCCAAAGGTCATGTACACGCCATCGACGTATTGCGGGCCGCCTGCGGTGGCCACCAGTTCGTCGGTGACGATGCCGTCGTCGGACATGAACTTGACGTCCTTCAGGCCCTGCTCGCGCAGTTGGCGTACCAGTGGGCCGGCTTCCGGGTGCAGGCCGCCGAAGTAGACGACGTCGGCACCGGCGGCGCGGATCTTGGTGACCACGGCGCTGAAGTCTTTCTCGCCACGGGTCAGGCCTTCATACAGCACCGGCTTCACGCCGCGCTTCTCCAGTTGTGCCTTGGTCGCGTCGGCGAGGCCCTGGCCGTAGGTGTCCTTGTCGTGCAGGACCACGACCTTCTTGCCCTTGAGCACGTCGACAATGTAGTCGCCAGCGACGATACCCTGCTGGTCGTCACGGCCGCACATGCGGAACATGGCGCCCAGGCCGCGCTCGGTGACCTGCGGGTTGGTCGAGCCGGGGGTGATGGCGATGACACCAGCTTCGTCGTACACCTCGGAGGCCGGGATGGTCGAGGACGAGCAGAAGTGACCAACCACGCCGGCGACCTTGTCCTGGTCCACCAGGCGGTTGGCCACGGCCACGGCCTGCTTCGGCTCACACGCGTCGTCGCCCTTGACCAGGACGATCTTCTCGCCGTTCACACCGCCCTTGGCATTGATGGCATCGGCGGCAGCCTGGGCACCCTTCATGTATTGCTCGCCGAACGCTGCGTTGGCACCGGTCATCGGGCCCGCGACGCCAATCTTCAGATCGGCCTGGACATACGAAGAAACGCCCAGCGCCGTGGCCACGGCGAGAGCGAGAAAGCCTTTCTTGTAAAACGTCTGCGACATGTGGTGGTGCTCCTGATGTTTTTTTGGATTGGCACTACGACTTCAGCAACTTGTTTCAGCCATTTGCTCCGAGCAAGGGCCGTGCCATTGGTTTTTCATTCGGAAAAAACTCGACTCCAGGATTTCCGCCATGTCGCGGCGGTCTGGCTTTACGGGTCGTGCAACCGCTCGCCAGACACAAAGCGCCACCTTCCGGGAAGGTAAGGCGCAACCAGTACATGCCATCATTGCAACCCTGGTGCGTGTTTACGTGCAACCGCCCTGTAACAGCCTGCGTAACGGAACTGCACATCCGTGGTGCGCGACTGCTACAACAAGCACCATAAGAGGCTAGACCGTGCGGGAAAAATCGCCGCTATAGGTAGTCTGCTACCGAACGACCCGTGCGGATCGACGACTGCAACGCGATACACTGGCAAAATGAGTCGCCTTGATGGCACTCGCCGGAACTGGAGCCTTATATGAGCGAAAGCGCTTTCGCCGACCGCACCGTGCAAAGCCTGCTGGACACCGACTTCTACAAGCTGACGATGATGCAGGCGGTACTGCACAACTACCCCAACGTCGACGTCGAATGGGAGTTCCGCTGCCGCAATGGCGAGGACCTGCGCCCCTATCTGGGGCAGATCCGCGAGCAGATCGAGCGCCTTGCAGAGCTGAGCATCAGCGACGCGCAACTGGGCTTCCTCGAACAGATCAGCTTCATGAAGCCAGACTTCCTGCGCTTCCTAGGTCTGTTCCGCTTCAATCTGCGCTACCTGCAGATGGGGATCGAGAACGACCAGTTCTTCCTGCGCCTGCATGGTCCATGGCTGCATGTGATCCTGTTCGAGGTGCCGCTGCTGGCGATCATCAGCGAGGTGCGCAACCGCAATCTTTATCCACAGGTGCAGTTGAGCCAGGCCCGCGAACAACTGCTGCGCAAGTTCGACTGGCTGCGCGTCAATGCCGGCGACGACGAACTGGCCGAGCTGCAACTGGCCGACTTCGGCACGCGCCGACGCTTCTCTTATGGTGTGCAGGAAGAAGTGGTGAAGGTGCTCAAGGACCAGTTCCCGGCACGCTTCGTCGGCACCAGCAACGTGCACCTGGCATGGAAACTGGATATCAAGCCACTCGGCACCATGGCCCACGAGTGGATCATGGCCCACCAGCAACTCGGCCCGCGCCTGATCGACAGCCAGATCGCCGCTCTCGACTGCTGGGTCCGCGAATACCGCGGCCTGCTCGGCATCGCCCTGACCGATTGCATCACCATGGACGCCTTCCTGCGTGATTTCGACCTGTACTTCGCCAAGCTGTTCGACGGCCTGCGCCACGACTCCGGGGATCCGGTGCAGTGGGCGGAGAAAGCCATCGCCCACTACCGCAAGCTCGGCATCGATCCGATGACCAAGACCCTGGTGTTCTCCGATGGCCTGGACCTGCCCCGCGCGCTGCACATCTTCCGCGCGCTGCGTGGGCGCATCAATGTCAGCTTTGGTATCGGCACCAACCTGACCTGTGACATTCCCGGCGTGGCGCCGATGAGCATCGTGCTTAAAATGACCGACTGCAATGGCCAGCCTGTGGCGAAGATTTCCGACGAGGCCGCCAAGACCCAGTGCCGCGACCCCAATTTCGTCTCTTACCTGCGTCACGTTTTCCAAGTTCCCAGCGAGGAGTAACCCATGCAAGCCGTCCAGCGAGAGATCGCGCAGCAGCTCAAGGTCCAGCCGCCGTTCGCCGACCGCACCGCACTCGATGCCGAAGTCACCCGGCGCGTCGCCTTTATCCAGCAATGCCTGAAGAATGCCGGGCTCAAAGTCCTGGTTCTGGGCATCAGCGGCGGTGTCGATTCGCTGACCGCTGCGTTGATGGCCCAGCGCGCCGTCAACGAACTGCGTGAGCAGACCGGCGACCAGGACTACCGCTTCATCGCCGTGCGTCTGCCGTACCACGTGCAGCACGACGAACACGATGCCCAGGCGTGCATCGACTTCATCCAGCCGGACGAACTGCACACGGTGAACATCGCCCCGGCGGTGCGCGCCCTGGCTGCGGAGGTCAAGGCGCTGGAAGGTGGCAAGCCAGCCCTGGTGGACTTCGTCGTCGGCAACACCAAGGCGCGTATGCGCATGGTGGCCCAGTACACCATCGCCGGTGCCCGTGCAGGCCTGGTGATCGGTACCGACCATGCCGCCGAGGCAGTGATGGGCTTCTTTACCAAGTTCGGTGACGGCTCCTGCGACCTGGCGCCACTGAGCGGGTTGGTGAAGAACCAGGTACGGGCCATCGCGCGCAGCTTCGGCGCGCCGGAATCACTGGTGGAAAAAGTACCGACCGCCGACCTGGAAGACCTGGCGCCGGGCAAGCCGGACGAAGCGTCCCACGGCGTGACCTACGCGCAGATCGACGCCTTCCTGCACGGCGAGCCGGTGAGCGAGGAAGCGTTCGGAATCATCAAGCGGACGTACGAGAAGACGCAGCACAAGCGGGAAATGCCGTTCGCGCCGTGAAAAAAGCATCGCTGGCAAGCCAGGCTCCCACAAAATCTGTGGGAACCTGGCTTGCCAGCGATGAGG
Organism: Pseudomonas sp. Con_6; assembly: GCF_059379395.1. Lineage (NCBI taxonomy): Bacteria > Pseudomonadati > Pseudomonadota > Gammaproteobacteria > Pseudomonadales > Pseudomonadaceae > Pseudomonas > Pseudomonas sp. Con_6. The sequence goes on from NZ_CM182011.1 coordinate 6,404,768, forward strand.
CCCTTGAGGCCGGTAGAGCAGTTACTTCAGAACGACAGCGCCCTTCATCATGGCGATATGGCCAGGGAAGGAGCAGAAGAATTGATAGCTTTCACCCGCCGCCAGCTTCGACACATCGAAGGTGGCCGAGCTGGTTTCGCCAGCGCCGATCAGCTTGGTGTGGGCGATGATGCGTGCATCGGACTCGTCCAGGTAGCCGCCGTCGAGGCCCTTGGACATGCCAGCGGTAGCAATGGCTTGCGAGTCGGCGGTCTTGCTGATCACCAGGTTGTGGCCCATGACGTTCTTCGGCAGGTTGCCGGAGTGGGTCAGCTCTACGGTGAACTGCTTGCAGCTCTTGTCTACGACGATTTCCTTGGTGGTGTAGGACATCTGGTCGGTGGAGTCGACAGTGACCTTGCAATCAGCGGCCATTACCTGGGCACTGGCAACGGTCAGCAGGGACACGGCAACGAGTTTGGCAAACATTGGTGAATCTCCATGGCAGGTTTTTTATTGAAATCAGACTGCCCCATTCCGCGCTTTGCGCTGCTGATATGGGTCAAGGGACAAGACCCTGAACGGGCAGTGAAATTCTTCTATGGTGTCCATCAAGACAATCAACGTGCCCATCATGCCCAAATCCTGAACGATGGGACAACCTCTCATTTAGGAGTAGTCCGACATGTTCATCAGTACTTTCATGCAAAGCTTGCTCGCCGCCTATGCCTCCGGCGCTACCGGCACGGCCTGCGAGTTCTCCCGCCCGGAATGATCCAGGACTTGGAAGCGCCGCCCCACCGCCTTACTCTGTGGCCGTTTTCGACCCGGAGAAAGTCATGTCCCTTCGTTCCGTTTGTGTGTTCTGCGGCGCCAGCACCGGCGTCACCCCGGCCTACCGCGAAGCTGCCGTCGCCCTCGGCCAGGCCATCGCCCGCCGCGGCCTGACCCTGGTTTACGGCGGTGGCGCCGTGGGCCTGATGGGCATCGTCGCCGATGCCGCGATGGCCGCGGGTGGTGAGGTGATCGGCATCATCCCGGTCAGCCTGCAGCGCGCCGAAATCGCCCACCCTGGCCTGACCCGCCTGGAAGTGGTCGACGGCATGCACGCGCGCAAGGCGCGCATGGCCGAGCTGGCCGATGCCTTCATCGCCCTGCCAGGCGGCCTCGGCACCCTGGAAGAACTGTTCGAAGTGTGGACCTGGGGCCAGCTCGGTTACCACGGCAAGCCGCTGGGCCTGCTGGAGGTCAACGGCTTCTACGAGAAGCTCACCGGCTTCCTCGATCATGTGGTCGATGAGGGATTCGTCCGTCCGCATCACCGCGCCATGCTGCAGGTGGACGCTGCCCCGGATGCCCTGCTCGATGCCCTGGACGCGTGGGAACCCCTGGCACCGCCGAAGTGGAAGGATCAACCGCCGAGCTGATCCAGCGGCAACACCGTCACCCGCACTTCCGGGTCGTGATGGCCACCGCCGAGGATCACTCCGCGCAGCGGCGAGACATCGGCGAAATCGCGGCCCCATCCCAGCGTGATGTGCTCCAGCGCCGGCAGCAGGTTGTTGGTCGGGTCGAAGTCCACCCAACCATGGCGCGGGCAAAACACCGATATCCAGGCATGGGAGGCGTCGGCTCCGATCAGCCGCGCCTGCCCGGGCGGCGGCCGGGTCAACAGGTAGCCGCTGACGTAGCGCGCCGCCAGTCCGCGAGAGCGCAGGCAGGCGAGCATCAGGTGGGCGAAGTCCTGACAGACCCCGCGGCGCCGCTCCAGTACCTCCAGCAGCGGCGTGGCGACCTGGGTCGCACCGGCATCGAAGGTGAACTCGCGGAAAATCTTCTCCATCAGTGCCCGAACGGCTTCCAGCAGCGGCACGCCGGCAGCGAAGCAGGGCTCGGAAAACGTCACGAACCGCTGCTTCAAGCGCACGAACGGCGATTCGAAGCGGTATCGACTGGCATCGAGCAATTCATCGGACAGGGCCTGCCGCCTATAGGCCAGGGAATCCCGCGCCTGCTCCCACGCAGGCGAGTCAGACAGCACGGGCAGGGTCCGGGGCAAGACCTCGATGCGTACCCGGGTGCTGACTTTGAGCTCGTCATGCTTGTACTCCAAGCCCAGGCGGGTCAGAGGGTTGCCGAACACATCCTCCTCGTCGCGACGCCGGGTCGGCAGCGGGCTCACCTCCAGCACGCGCTCCTCGCAGCGCTGCCAGGGACACTCCCGTGGCCACAGGTGCACCAGTTGCTGGGCCAGCGACACCGGGCTGGCATAGCGGTAATGGGTATCGTGGAGAATCTGGTAGCGCGCACTCATCAGGCGGACACCGTCTGCTGGCTGGAATCGACATGGGCGAAATGCTGCAGGGCCAGGCATTCGGCAGCTGCTTCGGCACCGTCGGCGACCTGTTCGAGCAGGGTCGCCAGCCCTGCCAGTACGGCCTCCAGGCTGGCCGCGCCAAACAACGGATCCTCCAGGCTGCGCAGGTCGAAACGCTTGAGACGCTCGGCCAGACCAACCAGCCCGGCGTCAACCGGACTGCGCAAGCGCTCCAGCGAACGCAGCAAGGAGCGCAGCTGGAACAGCACGCCATGAGGATTCTGCTCATCCAGCAGGAGCAGGTCCAGCACCGGGATCAGTTGCGCCACGGCCAGGTAACGGGAGCGATAGGTGATGCTGCTGTTGGCCAGTTCCAGCAGCCATTCCAGGCAGGATTGATCGGTCGCCGCCGGGGCCCGCAGGAAACCGGCGAGGCTGCTGCCCAGGGCATGCAGGCGCTCGATACGGCGCCCGGTCAGGAGGAAGCGCCAGCCCTCGTCGCGGGTCATGTCGTCCAGGGCGAAGCCGGAAAGCGCCGCCATCGACAGGATCAACCGGTTGAGGAAGTCCAGCAGTTCGGTAAAGTCGGCAGCGCGATCATCGAGGCGCTGCGCGTCCCGTTGCAGTGCGCTCAGGGCCTGCCAGTTCTCCCGAGACAGCTTGCCTCGCACCTGCCCCGCCGACCATTGCAGGCGCTGCAGGTTGGCCCGCAGGCTGAAACCCCAGTCCGGATCCAGCAGCGCCGTACGCAGCCGTGTGTCCAGGGTGCCTTCACGTGGCAACAGCTCCAGGCCTTCGGCCAGTTGCACCGCCGCCGCCAGTGCCTGTGGCGAGTCGCCGTCGAGGTAACGGCCGAGCAGGATCCGCAGCAGCCGCGCGCTGGCATCGCAGCGCTCGCAATAGCGGCCGAACCAGAACAGGTTTTCCACCACCCGCGAGGGCAGGTAGGGATCGGCACGGACCAGATCGGCCACGCCGAGGCTGCGGCTGACCTGCCACTGCTCACCACGAGCGGGGTGCTCGCCGAGGACCCAGGTGTCCTTGCTGGCACCGCCGCGCTGCATCGAGACCACTTCGGCATCGGCCTGCGCGGCCACCCGGGTCAGCCCCCCCGGCAATACACGCCAGCCCTCGGCACTGGCCACAGCATAGACGCGCACGCCCACGGGCCGGTCTTCCAGGCCGTTGTCCTGCCAGACCGGAGCTTGGGACAGTTGCGCCAACTCCTGGGCGACATAGGCGTAGGGACGTGCTCGCAGGCGTTCGGCCAGCGCCTGGCGCTGGACTGCGTCCAGATCCCGGCCCAGTAGCGGCTGGAAGCTCTGTGACGGGAACGCCGGCTTGAACAGCAGCTCCGGCATTTTCTCCAGCGCCTGGGCCAGGGCCGCCGGCTCGCCGCACCACCAACTGGCGATGGAAGGCAGGATCAGTTCCTCGCCCAGCAGTCGCTGGCTGATGGCCGGCAGAAAACCCGGCAGTCCCGGGGATTCCAGGACTCCGCTGCCCAGCGCATTGGCCACCAGCACCCTGCCCTGGCGCACCGCGTCCAGCAGGCCGGGGACGCCCAGGGCGGAGTCGGTGCGCAGTTCGAGGGGGTCGCAGAAATCATCGTCGAGCCGCCGCAGGATGGCATGGACCCGGCGCAGACCACCGAGGGTCTTGAGGTAGACGATGCCGTCGCGCACGGTCAGGTCACTGCCCTCCACCAGCGGGTAGCCGAGCTGGCGGGCGAGGAACAGGTGTTCGAACCAGCTTTCGTTGAAACGCCCGGGGGTCAGTAGCACCACCAACGGCGTTTCCCTTCCGCTCGGGGCCAACTGCGCAAGGCTTTGTTGCAGGGTGCGGAAGAAGCCCGCCAGGTGCTGCACATGGAGGTCGCGGTACAGCTCGGGAAATGCCCGGGAGACGACGGTGCGGTTTTCCAGGGCATAGCCCGCGCCGGAGGGGGCCTGGGTGCGATCGGCGGTGACCCACCAGCGTCCGTCCGGGCCGCGCGCCAGGTCGGCGGCGTAGATATGCAGCCAGGTCCGGTCGGGAACCTCGATGCCCTGGCAGGGCCAGAGGAAGTTGTCGTGGCCGAAGACCAGTTCGGCGGGCAACAGGCCTTCGCCGATCAACTGCTGCGGGCCGTAGATGTCCGCCAGCACCGCGTTCAGCAGCCCTGCACGCTGGGCGATGCCGCGGGCCAGGTGCTCCCATTCGGCAGCAGGGATCACCTGGGGCAGCAGGTCCAGCTCCCAGGGGCGGTCGGCGCCATCGGGATCGGCGTAAATGTTGTAGGTCACGCCGTTTTCCCGCAGTTGGCGGTTGACCAGGGACTGGCGCTGGCCCAGTTGCTGCGGGCAGCTGCGTTGCAGATGGGCGAGCAGTGCCTGCCAGTGCGGACGCACGCTGCCATCGAAGCCCAGCATTTCATGCCAGGTCGCGGGGCTTGGGGTCAGGGCATCCAGCAGGTCGGACATTGGGGCGCTCACAGGGGAGTTGTGGGCGGGATGCGGCAAGAGTTATGCCAGTGGCTTTGCAGTGAAAAATGATGGTGTCTGGTCTGGCCTCATCGCTGGCAAGCCAGCTCCCACAGGGATCGCGTGCACCGCAAAACCTGTGGGAGCTGGCTTGCCAGCGATGAGGCCCTCGGCACCTTGCACCGGAGAGGTGCAAGGAGGGGCGTCATGACGGGGCGCAAGCCCCGTCATGGGGCTTAGCGCGGCAGGACCGGCTGGCGCTTGGTCTTGCCTTTACCGCTCTTGCCACCCTTGGCCGCATCCTTGCGCGCCTTGGCCGCTTCCTGGTTGCGGGCGAAGGCGGCGGCCTTGGCCTGCTCGCGCTTGTCCCACGGCTTGGCGCCATCACTGGCACGCGGTGGCAGGCCGGTGTGCTGGGTAAGGATCTTCTGTTCCTTGGCCACCTTGTGGCTGCCCGCCGGGGTGGAGTTCTTGCGCCGAGCGCTCTGATAGCTGTCGGTGTCCGGTTGGTGCAGCGGGATCAACTGGTGCTTGCCAGGGCCGATCAGGTCGGCACGGCCCATGCGCTGCAGGGCCTCGCGCAGCATCGGCCAGCCCTTCGGATCGTGGTAGCGCAGGAAGGCCTTGTGCAGGCGGCGCTGCTCCTCGCTCTTGACGATGGTCACCCCTTCGCTCTTGTAGGTGACCTTGCGCAGCGGGTTCTTGCCCGAGTGGTACATGGCCGTGGCCGAGGCCATCGGCGACGGGTAGAACGCCTGCACCTGGTCGGCGCGGAAGCCGTTGCCCTTGAGCCACAGGGCCAGGTTCATCATGTCTTCGTCGGTGGTGCCCGGGTGCGCGGCAATGAAGTACGGGATCAGGTACTGCTCCTTGCCCGCCTCTTTCGAGAACTTCTCGAACATGCGCTTGAAGCGGTCGTAGGTGCCGATACCAGGTTTCATCATCTGGTTCAGCGGACCTTCCTCGGTGTGCTCCGGGGCGATCTTCAGGTAGCCACCGACGTGGTGAGTGACCAGCTCGCGCACGTACTCCGGCGACTCCACGGCGAGGTCGTAGCGCAGGCCCGAAGCGATAAGGATCTTCTTCACCCCCGGCAGGGCGCGGGCGCTGCGGTACAGCTTGATCAGCGACGAGTGGTCGGTGTTCAGGTTCGGGCAGATGCCCGGGAACACGCAGGACGGCTTGCGGCAGTGGGTCTCGATCTCGGTGCTCTTGCAGGCGATGCGATACATGTTCGCGGTCGGCCCGCCAAGGTCGGAAATGACGCCGGTGAAGCCTGGGACCTTGTCGCGGATCTCCTCGATCTCGCGAATGATCGACTCGTGAGAGCGGTTCTGGATGATCCGCCCTTCGTGCTCGGTGATCGAGCAGAAAGTGCAGCCACCGAAACAGCCACGCATGATGTTCACCGAGAAACGGATCATCTCGTACGCCGGGATGCGCTCCTTGCCGTAGGCCGGATGCGGGATTCGCGCGTAGGGCATGCCGAAGACGTAGTCCATTTCCTCGGTGGTCATCGGAATGGGTGGCGGGTTGAACCAGACGTTGACTTCACCGTGCTTTTGCACCATGGCCCGCGCGTTACCCGGGTTGGTCTCCAGGTGCAGCACGCGGTTGGCATGGGCGTAGAGCACCGCGTCGTTGCGCACCTTCTCGAAGGATGGCAGGCGGATCACCGTCTTTTCCCGGGTCATGCGCGGGCTTTCGAGGATCTGCACCACCTTGGCTTCGTTCGGGTCCTCGACCTCGCCCTTCTGCTGTTCGATGGCGCAGGCCTGGGTGTCCTGGGTGTTGACGTACGGGTTGATGATCTTGTCGACCTTGCCCGGACGATCGATACGGGTCGAGTCGATCTCGTACCAACCCTGCGGAGTGTCGCGACGGATGAACGCGGTGCCGCGGATGTCACTGATGTCCTCGATGCGCTCGCCGGCGGCCAGGCGCTGGGCGATGTCGACCACGGCGCGCTCGGCGTTGCCGTACAGGAGGATGTCGGCGCAGGCGTCGATCAGGATCGAATGGCGGACCTTGTCCTGCCAGTAGTCATAGTGCGCGATGCGGCGCAGCGAAGCCTCGATGCCGCCGAGGACGATCGGCACATGCTTGTAGGCTTCCTTGCAGCGCTGGCTGTATACCAGACTGGCGCGGTCAGGACGCTTGCCGGCCAGGCCACCCGGGGTGTAGGCGTCGTCGGAGCGGATCTTCTTGTCCGCGGTGTAGCGGTTGATCATCGAGTCCATATTGCCCGCCGCGACCCCGAAGAACAGGTTCGGCTCGCCGAGCTTCATGAAGTCGTCCTTCGACTGCCAGTTCGGCTGGGCGATGATCCCGACGCGGAAGCCCTGGGCTTCCAGCAGGCGGCCGATGATGGCCATGCCGAACGACGGATGGTCGACGTAGGCGTCGCCGGTCACGATGATGATATCGCAGGAGTCCCAGCCGAGCTGATCCATCTCCTCCCTGCTCATCGGCAGGAACGGTGCCGGCCCGAAGCATTCGGCCCAGTACTTGGGATAGTCGAAGAGTGGTTTGGCTGCTTGCATGTCAGTGACCGGTTTTTTTGGGAGGCGGGAAAATCACGGGCGCGGAGAATAGCACAAAAATTGACCAATTCCGACGCTGAAGGTCGGAATTGGTCAAGCGACGTTCTTATTCGTCGTCGTCGAAGTTGTAGCTGCCCGGCGCGAGGTTCTCGAAGCGGGTGTACTTGCCGATGAAGGCAAGGCGGATAAAGCCGATCGGGCCGTTCCGCTGCTTGCCAATGATGATCTCGGCGATGCCCTTGTGCTCGGTCTCCGGGTGATACACCTCGTCGCGGTAGACGAACATGATCACGTCGGCGTCCTGCTCGATCGCTCCGGACTCCCGCAAGTCGGAGTTCACCGGGCGCTTGTTCGGCCGCTGTTCGAGGGAGCGGTTGAGCTGCGACAGGGCGATGACCGGGCAGTTGAATTCCTTGGCCAGGGCCTTGAGGGAACGGGAGATCTCGGAAATCTCGTTGGTCCGGTTGTCGCCGCTGGAACCCGGGATCTGCATCAACTGCAGGTAGTCGATCATGATCATGGCGATGTCGCCGTGCTCACGCACCAGGCGGCGGGTCCGCGCACGCATTTCCGACGGGCTGATGCCGGCGGTATCGTCGATGAACAGCTTGCGGTCGTTGAGCAGGTTGACCGCCGAGGTCAGCCGCGGCCAGTCGTCGTCATCCAACTGGCCGGAACGCACCTTGGTCTGGTCGATACGGCCCAGGGACGAGAGCATACGCATGATCAGCGATTCACCTGGCATCTCGAGGGAGTACACCAGTACCGCCTTGTCGCTGCGCAGTACGGCGTTTTCCACCAGGTTCATGGCGAAGGTGGTCTTACCCATCGATGGACGGCCGGCGACGATGATCAGGTCGGCCGGCTGCAGGCCGCTGGTCTTCTCGTCGAGGTCGGTGTAGCCGGTGGACAGGCCGGTGATCTCGCTGTCGGAGTTGAACAGCGTGTCAATGCGGTCGATGGCCTTGGTCAGCAGTTCGTTGACCCCCACCGGGCCGCCGGTCTTGGGCCGTGCCTCGGCGATCTGGAAGATCTGCCGCTCGGCCTCGTCGAGGATTTCCTCGGCGTTGCGGCCCTGCGGGTTGAAGGCACTGTCGGCGATGTCGTTGCTGATGCTGATCAGTTGGCGCAGGGTCGAGCGCTCGCGAATGATCTGCGCATAGGCCTTGATGTTGGCCACCGACGGGGTGTTCTTCGCCAGCTCGCCGAGGTAGCCAAGGCCGCCGACCTGCGAGCTCAGGCCTTCCTTGTCCAGTTGCTCGTGCAGGGTCACTACGTCGAACGGGACGTTCTGGTCGACCAGCTTGTGGATGGCGCGGAAGATCAGACGGTGGTCATGACGGTAGAAGTCGCCGTCGGAGACTTGATCGAGCACCCGCTCCCAGGCGTTGTTGTCCAGCATCAAGCCACCGAGCACGGCCTGTTCGGCCTCGATGGAATGCGGCGGCACCTTCAGCGCGGCGGTTTGCAGATCATATTGCTCTGGGGCGGTTATCTCGTTCATGGCCACCTGGAAAAATCTGGGGTGTTGAAAAAGACAAAGGGCACGACCTGCGGTGCAGGATCGTGCCCGATGTTAACCGGCTGGTCCCGAGGGAGCCAGCAGGTCCATACAGCTTAGGCTGCGACGACGACCACGCGTACGGTGGCTTCAACGTCGCTGTGCAGGTGCACGGCTACGTCGTATTCGCCAACCTGACGGATGGTGCCGTTCGGCAGACGAACTTCAGCTTTGGCCACTTCAACGCCGGAGGCGGTCAGGGCGTCAGCGATGTCGTGAGTGCCGATCGAACCGAACAGTTTGCCTTCATCGCCAGCGGTAGCGGTGATGGTGACTTCCAGCTCGGCCAGTTGGGCAGCGCGGCTTTCAGCCGAAGCTTTCTTGTCGGCAGCTGCTTTTTCCAGCTCGGCACGGCGCTCTTCGAACGCAGCCAGGTTGGCGGCGGTAGCGGAGACAGCCTTGCCGAATGGCAGCAGGAAGTTACGACCGTAACCAGCCTTGACTTTAACTTTGTCGCCCAGGTTGCCCAGGTTGGCGACTTTTTCCAGCAGGATCAGTTCCATTTGGTATAAACCTCTTAACTTTTAACCTTCACCGTTCGCGGAGCCGTTATCGGCGTCCTTGGACGCCCCGCGTCCGCGAAAATCAATCAGGCTGTCGACAATGGCCAAAACCACGAGCAACGGATAAATCAGCTGCATGAACAGCAGCAACGTCACGTACAACCCGACCAGCCAGAACTTCGCCAGTCGCCCTTGCGCCACCAGGCCGTGCATCACGGCCAGTCCGGCGAAGACCAGCGGGATGGTGCACAGCGGTGTCAGCATCGCCAGTTCGGTACCGAAGTTCGGCCCGACCAGGATAAGCACCAGCAGCACCAACGCCACCGCCAGCGGCAGTCTCACGGCGCGAAACTCGCGACCGAAGCCTCCCGGGTTATACAACGCTGCCTGCCAGTAGCGACCCAACATCAGGGCCAGCACACTGACGGCCTGCAACAAGGCCGCGATCAGGCCGGTGAGCACCGGTGCGATCAGCCCTTCGAGGCGGCCCCGCTCTTCTACCGTCAATTTCTGGTAGATCCCGTCGAGCATCTGCGGAAGGATCTTGGCGATCTCTTGCGCGAGGGTGTCGATCGGTTCGCGGAACACAGAACCCAGAACGGCGCCATACACCAGGCCCAGGGCGATGCTGGACAACAGCACCCGGTTCCAGGAATGTCCGGCGCGCAACAACGCAGCCAGACCCAGCGTCCCCAGCAACACCATCAAGGTGCGCGGCTCGCCGAAGTACCACCAGGCCAACGCCGGCAACAACGCCCAGGCGAGGACCCCGGAGGCATCCTTGAAACCGCGCCGCAGGAACACCAGGCTCCCGGCGGCGGCACTCAACCAGAACAGCAGCGGCAATGCCGCACAACCAACCACTACCAGAGTGGCCTGCACGCGACCGCGCATGATGAAATCAGCCAGGGCCCGCATGCAATCTATCCTTTGCTACTTGTCGACGACCCGGTCTCAGCGGCCGTGGCTGTCGGTGTAGGGCAGCAGGGCCAGGAAGCGGGCGCGCTTGATAGCGGTAGCCAGCTGACGCTGATAACGAGCTTTGGTACCAGTGATACGGCTTGGAACGATCTTGCCGGTTTCGGATACGTAAGCTTTCAGGGTGTTGAGATCTTTGTAATCGATCTCTTTCACGTCTTCAGCAGTGAAGCGGCAGAATTTACGACGACGGAAGAAACGTGCCATGTAATAGGCTCCTCAAAAGATCCGTGGATTACTCGTCAGCGTTATCGCTGTTGTCGCTGTCATTGCTGTCGTCGCCTTCGGCGCTGTCAGCATGCTCAGGACGGTCACGACGCTCACGGCGCTCGCTGCGGTTTTCTTCAGCCTTGAGCATCTCGGACTGGCCGGTAACGGCTTCGTCGCGACGGATGACCAGGTTACGGATCACGGCATCGTTGTAGCGGAAGTTGTCTTCCAGCTCGGCCAGGGCCTTGCCGGTGCACTCAACGTTCAGCATCACGTAGTGAGCCTTGTGAACGTTGTTGATGGCGTAGGCCAGTTGACGACGGCCCCAGTCTTCCAGACGGTGGATCTTGCCGCCGTCTTCTTCGATCAGCTTGGTGTAACGCTCAACCATGCCGCCGACTTGCTCGCTCTGGTCCGGGTGAACCAGGAAGATGATTTCGTAATGACGCATGAATGCTCCTTACGGGTTGTAGTCTGCCGACAATGCGGTCAGACAAGGAGTGAATGACACTGTATGTCTTGTCCTGAACCAGGCACGCATGCCCGGGACAAGGCGCGCAATTGTAGAGAAGCGCGGTGGGACAAGCAAGGAGATTGGTGAAATATTGAGCAGCGTTGCCTAGCTCAAAATGTTGCCAATCCCCAAAAGCATCGCTGGCAAGCCTGCTCCCACAGGGTCTGAACCGCTCTTGAGTACGGTGGAGAACCTGTGGGAGCTGGCTTGCCAGCGATTGGGACAGCGAGTTACTTGCTGACGGAACGCTGCCTTACGGCCTCGAACAGGCAAACACCGGTCGCCACCGATACGTTCAGGCTGCTGACGCTACCGGCCATCGGCAGTTTCACCAGGAAATCGCAGTGCTCGCGGGTCAGGCGGCGCATGCCCTTGCCTTCCGCGCCCATGACCAGCACGGTCGGCCCGGTCATGTCCTGTTGGTACAACTCCTGCTGCGCCTCGCCGGCGGTGCCGACGATCCACAGGCCCCGTTGTTGCAACTTTTCCAGGGTCCGCGCGAGGTTGGTCACTGCCACCAGCGGGATCACTTCGGCGGCGCCGCAGGCGACTTTACGCACGGCGGCCGTCAAAGTCGCCGACTTGTCCTTCGGCACGATCACCGCCTGCACACCGGCGGCATCCGCGGTACGCAGGCAGGCTCCGAGGTTGTGCGGGTCGGTGACGCCGTCCAGCACCAGCAGCAGCGGCGCACCTTCGGTACGATCCAGCAGCTCGTCGAGCATCGCCTCGCCCCACACCTGGCTCGGGCTGACCTCGGCGACCACGCCCTGGTGCACGCCTTCGACCCAGGCGTCCAGCTCGCGGCGCTCAGCCTGGCCGACTGCCACGCGGTTCTCCGCGGCCAGAGCCAGCAGCGCCTGGATCCGCGGCTCGCTACGCCCCTCGGACAGCCAGATCTGCTTGACCCGCTTGGGGTGATGACGCAACAGCGCTTCCACGGCATGCACGCCGTAGATCTTTTCCAACTGACTCATGACTTGCCTTTGCTCTTGCGGGAAGTGGCACCGGACTTGGGCGGTCCCTTGCGGTGCTTGGTCGGCTTGTCCGACTTGCCGGACGACTTGCCCGAAGGCTTGCCGCTGGCATGGGCGTGCTTGGCATCGGCCATCAGCGCCTTCTTCATTTCCCGGCTCTTGCGCACTTCGGCGTTGTTCGCCGCGGCATGGGAGGAGAAATACGCCTCGGAAGTCTCGCCTTTCTTGGCTCGACGGGCCGGACGCTCTTCCTGGACAGGCTCAGCAGCCTTGGCCTTGGCACCCACGCCGATCTTCGCCGCCGGGGCCGGAGCCGCTGGCTCGGTCGAGCGCTGCTTGCGGCCGATCGGCGCCTTGAGAGCGTTCTCGGACATCTCGAAGTCGATCTTGCGCTGCTCCAGGTCGACGCGCATCACCCGCACTTCGACGGTGTCGCCGAGGCGGAAGCTGCGACCAGTGCGCTCACCGGTGAGCCGGTGGTGAACCGGGTCGAAGTGGTAGTAGTCGCCCGGCAGCGCGCTGACGTGGACCATGCCCTCGACATAGATGTCGGTCAGCTCGACAAACAGGCCAAAGCCCGTCACCGCAGTGATCACGCCCGGGAAGGATTCGCCAACGCGGTCCTTCATGTATTCGCACTTGAGCCAGTTGACCACGTCGCGGGTGGCCTCGTCGGCACGCCGCTCGCTCATCGAGCACTGTTCGCCCAGTTGTTCCAGGGTGTTCTCGTCGTAAGGGTAGATCCGTGCCTTGGGAATGCTCATCGCCCCGGCGCGCTTGACGTGCGGGGTCTCCTGGCGGGAACGGATCACACTGCGGATGGCGCGGTGCACCAGCAGATCGGGATAACGACGGATCGGCGAGGTGAAGTGGGTGTACGCCTCGTAGTTCAGACCGAAGTGACCATTGTTGTCGGCGCTGTACACCGCCTGGCTCAGCGAGCGCAGCATGACGGTCTGGATCAGATGGAAGTCCGGACGGTCGGCGATGTTGGCCAGCAGGGCCTGGTAGTCCTTCGGCGACGGACCGTCCTTGCCCTTGTGCAGGGACAGGCCGAGTTCGCCGAGGAAGGCGCGCAGTTTTTCCAGGCGTTCCGGCGGCGGGCCGTCGTGGACCCGGTACAGGGCCGGAATCTCGTGTTTCTTGAGGAACTCGGCGGTGGCTACGTTGGCCGCCAGCATGCATTCCTCGATCAGCTTGTGGGCGTCGTTGCGCACGGTCGGACGGATTTCCGCGATCTTGCGCTCGGAACCGAAGATGATGCGGGTTTCCTGGGTCTCGAAGTCGATCGCGCCACGGGTGTGACGGGCGGCCAGCAGCACCTTGTACAGCGCGTAGAGCTGCTTCAGGTCCGGCAGCACCTCACGGTATTCCTCGCGCAGGGCACGGCCTTCGCGGGTACGCGAATGTTCCAGCATGCTGCTGACCTTGTTGTAGGTCAGGCGCGCGTGGGAGTGGATCACCGCTTCGTAGAACTGGTAATCGACCATCTGCCCGGATTTGTTGATGGTCATTTCGCAGACCATCGCCAGCCGGTCGACGTGCGGGTTCAGCGAGCACAGGCCGTTGGACAGCTCTTCCGGCAGCATCGGGATCACCCGCTCCGGGAAGTACACCGAGTTGCCGCGGACCAGGGCTTCGGCATCCAGCGCCGAACCGAGGCGCACGTAGCTGGACACGTCGGCGATGGCGACATAGAGGCGCCAGCCACCGGAGAACAGGCGCAGCTTACCGAGGCTTTCGCAGTAGACAGCGTCGTCGAAGTCGCGGGCGTCTTCACCGTCGATGGTGACGAAGGGCAGGTGGCGCAGGTCGATGCGCTTTTCCTTGTCCTTCTCTTCCACTTCCGGCTTGAGCTTGCGGGCTTCCTTGATCACGGCCTCTGGCCAGACGTGGGGAATGTCGTAGCTGCGCAGGGCAACGTCGATTTCCATGCCCGGGGCCATGTAGTTGCCGATGACCTCGACCACATCGCCTTGCGGCTGGAAGCGCGGGGTTGGCCAGTGGGTGATCTTCACCTCGACGAACTGGCCGATCTTGGCACCGGCGTTGCGGCCTGGCGTGACCAGCACTTCCTGCTGGATCTTCGGGTTGTCGGCGGTGACGAAGCCGATGCCGCCTTCCTCGAAGTAGCGCCCGACGATGCTTTCGTGGGCGCGGGAGATGATTTCCACCAGCACGCCTTCGCGGCGGCCGCGGCGGTCGACGCCGGAAACCCGGGCCAGGGCGCGGTCACCGTCGAACACCAGGCGCATCTGCGACGGGCTGAGGAACAGGTCCTCGGTGCCGTCGTCGGGAATCAGGAAGCCGAAACCGTCGCGGTGGCCGGAGACGCGGCCGAGGATCAGGTCGAGCTTATCCACCGGGGCATAGGTGCCGCGCCGGGTGTAGATAAGCTGGCCATCACGCTCCATGGCGCGCAGGCGACGACGCAGGGCTTCGATCTGGTCCTCGGTCTGCAGGCCGAATTCCTCAACCAGTTGCTCGCGCGCAGCCGGCGAGCCTCGTTCGGCGAGGTGCTGGAGGATCAGCTCACGGCTAGGGATGGGGTTTTCGTATTTTTCCGCTTCACGAGCGGCCTCGGGATCGAGGGACTGCCAATCGGCCATTAGGAGGGGTTCACCTTGTCTATATAAGGGTTAGTTTGGCATAGCCGTATTGAAACCGGAAATTTCCGCCTTGGACAGCCCCGCCGGGAACGGCCTCTCGGGCGCGTCTTTGCTCAGGTAGATCAACGGCTTGAATTTTTTAAGATTTTTTTCGAATGGGGGTTTACAGCCCCAGGGGCCATCCGTATAGTGCGCACCACAGCGACGGACACCGTCGTTATAGTTGAGAAGCCGCACGATGTGAAGCCTTTGCAAGCATCGAAGCGAAATCAACGAAAATGCCCAGATGGTGAAATTGGTAGACACGCCAGCTTCAGGTGCTGGTGACCTTACGGTCGTGGAAGTTCGAGTCTTCTTCTGGGCACCAATTTCAAATTTCAGATCAGCGATCTGAAATTTATGCAACAAGCTACACTGTTAATGTTTCAAATGCTTCAACCTTTGCCCAGATGGTGAAATTGGTAGACACGCCAGCTTCAGGTGCTGGTGACCTTACGGTCGTGGAAGTTCGAGTCTTCTTCTGGGCACCATATTTCTAAAGAAACCCGCGAAAGCGGGTTTTTTTATGCCTGCGATTTACCCACACCGCCCTCCCCCAGCAGGAGCTGGCTTGCCTGCTCCTACAGGTCGGGTTGCACATCAAAAGGTCTTCTCGAACTTCAACGCCACTTCGGTCTGCCGGTAGCTGTACGTCCAGTCGATGCTGCTGTCGGTCCCCGTACGCTTGGCATACAGGCTCGGCACCACCCCGGCGAATGCCAGGCGCGGCACACTCAGGCTGGCAATGTAGATCTGCTGGCGATCCTTGCGCAGGCCGCCGAGGAAGGCATCGGGCTCGTCGTAGCGTGTGGTGCGGTACAAGCCGATCAGGCTCAGGTTCATTCCCACATCGAAGCTGTGGTACGCGCCGAGGCTAGCCATGTACTCGCGGTTGCTCGCGGTATCCGCGTCCTGGCTGCGACGGGTGTAGGTCACGCCACCGAACACCAGCGTCTGCGGATCAAGCAGGTACGACAGCGACGTTCCGATCTGGCGCTCATCGTAGTCATCAAAATAATCCCGTTGCTCGCCCTGGAAACGGAAATGCTTGTGCTGTGCCTGCACGCTGACCTGCAGGCGGTTGGTCAGGTTGTGCTTCCACTCCCCGCGCACGCCGCTGGCCTGGTACTTGGTGTGGTGGTCGGCGTAGTAGTTCTCGAACAGCGGGGTCAGCGAAACATCGTTCAGCGCGCTCTGGTAGTTGTACCCGGCGTAGAGCACGCTGGTGTTGTCGTCGTACCAGGTCTCGTTTTCCTCTTCCTCGTTATGCCGGTCGTAGTTGTTGCCATAGGTGAGGCCACGCACCAGCACATGGTGGTTGCCGGAAATCTGGAAACGTCGCTCGGCGGCGGCGTCATAGACCACGCTGGACGCGCTGATCGGCTTGGGCATCTGCCGGGTGTAGTCGAAGCAATCGAAGAACACCGAGCAAACCTGAGTCACGGTGGTCATGCCGTTGCCCTGGTTGATGTTGCTGTTGTGGCCAAAGCCCAGTGATGCCGAACCATGCCACTGGCGGCGCATGTCGATGCCCTTGCGGTACTCGCCGAGCACGCCCAGTACCTGCTCGGGCACGTCGCTGGCGGCGACCTCGGCGAACAGCGCCTCGGCCTCGCGGGTCTGGCTGTCTTCGAACAGGGTGCGCGCCAGCTCCAGGCGGGCGCGGACGAAACCGGGTTGCAGCTCATCAGCCCGCCGCAGGTGGGCGATGGCCTGCTTGTACTTGCGCTCGGAACGATCGATCAGGCCTTCGGCCATCTCTACCAGCGCCGCCTCATGGCCGGGCAACTGCCGGTAGCGCTCGACGAACTGGCGCACCTTGCCCCACTGCTGCAGGTTGATGGAGACATAGATGGCGGGCCCGAGGTCTTCGAGGGTGTTCTGCAGGCTGTAGGTCTGCCCCTGGATGGTGATCAGCGAGTCGTCGTTCTCGGCCGGGTCCGGCGCGCCAAGGTTGGCCCGCTCGCGCACGTCAGCGCTGCGGTCGATCTTGTTCAGCAGCAGACGGGTGTCGTCATCGTCGGCCAGCGACGCGGTGGACAACAGGGTCGAGAAACACAACAGGGCGACGCGCACCCGCAAGGACGGCAGCATGGTGATCGGTCCGGGACAGAAAGGAATAGGTCGGAAGGGGGAGCCGAAGCCCCCTCCTCCAATGACGCGAGGGTGTTACTGCTTGGCGCCGCCGAAGGCGACCTTGGTGCCGGTAGTGGTGTAGATACCCGCCAGGGCTTCGGCGTTGGCACCGTAGAACTGGCCCTGGATGTTGGTGCCACGAGCGAACGAACCGTTCGAGGCAATGGTGGTGCCCGCAAAGTTGATGGAACCCACGGTACCGGTGATGGAACCGCTACCCGCACCGTAGTTGGCGGTCAGCACGCCCGAGGTGACGCCAGCAGCGGTACCCGGGTTGTACTGGTTGATACCGACCACGTTGTACTTGGCGTTGACCAGGGTTGGCATGCTGGTGGTCGGGTTCTCGCCGACGAACCAGACGGTGCGGTCGGAGCTGGACATGTTGAGGTCGGTGCTATTGGTTGGTTGGGTACCGGTCTTGGCTGGCGCCCACTCGCCGAAGTAGACCTCGGAACCCGATACCTTGGCGATCACCTCGCCACCAAATTGCGGGTAGCCTGGAGAAGGCGCGGCTATCTGGCGGTAGGCGTAAACCTCGGTGTTGTAGGTAACCAGGTTCTTCCAGGTTTCCGAAGTGGTGACGCCGTTGAGCGGGTTGACGATATGCGCCGACGTCGTGCCATAGCCGCTCAGCACCGCATTTGTCTGGGCGATCGGACCGGCTTTGAAGCTGACGACAGCTCCGGTATTGGCAATACCGCCGGTAGTAGTCGGCATCGCGATACCCGCAGTTCCTACAGCCATCATGTTCGAGGCAGCAGCCTTGACATAATCGGAAGAGGATCCTCCGCTGACAGTCGCAGCAAATGCACCAGAAGTCGCAAGGGACAACGCAGTCACTACAAACAGTTTTTTCACAACGATCTCCTTGTCATAAGTTTGAACAACACTGTTTTTACGAAAACAGCAAAAAATCTAGAATCGCGCGGTGAGCCCCAGTTTGAGGGTGCGGCCTGGAGCAGGCATTACCGTTCGGGATAGCGGGTCGAGGTAATAGCGGTTGGTAATGTTGTTGACGCCAATATCAACATCGAGGTGTTCATTGACATGCAAGGTGGCGTAACTGTCGAACACCCAGATTGGATGCCATTCGTAGGGTTGGTTGACTCCCTGGACGAAGTTGAGGTTTTGATCGATCCACTTCTGCTCTTCCTTATTCTTGGCGCTACTGTGATAGACCATGCGCCCACCGACCTCGAGCTTTTCGTCAAACAACCGCACACCACCGTCCAGATTGATAGAGTATTGCGGTTGCAGGCTTGTCCGGGAAAATGTCGTCGGGAAGCCACCGGTAACGCACTCATCGACCGCTTTCCCATAGTAAGGATCAAGCGTATTGGCCATGTCCTTGTCGCAGAGTTTTTGATCAAGGCGATAACTGATAGCAAAGTTTGAATAGTAAACCCCGGTATCGAACCTGCTCTGAAGCTCGACACCGGACATTGTTTTCTTGTCGTACTGAATAATGTTGTAGGCAAAGTCCCTGTCTATGTAGTCGTGAATCTCGTTCTTGTAGTAGTTGATCCGAAAGTCGGCATTGCGCCATTCAGGAGCGAGGGACCGCAGATCATGCACATAACCAAACTCCCAGTTAAAGGCATGCTCAGGCCGAGGCGAACTCTGGATAAGCCCGATGCCCGTGGCCGAAAAAGTCTGCGCTTCTTCATAAAGGGTAGGAAACCGTACAAACTCGGTATAACGCGCATACACGCGTGCGTTATCCGTAACATGCAGCGTAATGCCCGCCATTGGAGCCCATGCACTGTCCTTGCGTTTCTTGGGCTTGGCCCAACGCTCCGCGTCGCTGGGCTGTTGATAGATGGGCAGCCCCATGTCTCCGCCAGCGATATAACGAGGTGCAGTCATGCCAGTGCCCTGTGCATTGGCCACTTGCTCGTCCAGATTGATCGTGCCGTTGGTGAACGGGTTTGCCGAACTCACCAAACGCTGGCCATCAGTAGGGATGTCCACCTTTTCCTTGGTATAGCGAATGCCATTGACCAACCCTTCGAGAAGGTACTCGTCAATGAGGATTTCAGTCGTTTCCTCATCCAGGCCCCAACTTTCAACCAGCGCTCGCGCGCCATCTACATACGCCTGGTTTTCCGCATCGCTCAGCATTCGTGAATAGGTGTATCGCTTGGCCACCACGGCTGCCTTGGTATCCCAGCCAGTTGCCTGCTCCTTCCTGTACTCATCCAGCGTCGTATCGAACGAGTTGTAGTCGCTGTAACGTGCCCCGGCATTGAAGCTCAGCCATGAGGTGGCAGCCCACTCGTTGTTGAACGTGAAGTTGTACTGCTCACGACGGCCGCCGCGGGGCCCCAAGTAGTTGGAGGCAAAGATGTAAGTGCTGCCGATGTCATCACTGGCGTTATCGGTCTGTTTGAGCTTTTCCTTGCTGAAGTCCCCGGAAAGGGTCAATGCCCAGGTGCCGGTCAGTTCCATGCGGTTAGAGACATTGACGCCCCAGCGATCGTGTTCGGTCATCTGCAACGCACGAGAAAACAGACTGAAACGCCCGTCGGTATTGGGCAGCTTTTCCGGCATGGCAGTCTGGCCATTGCACTGACCGACGCTGTACTTGCAGCGGACGTAGTTATCCCAGGCCTTGTCGCTCAACGTCGCGTCTTCGATGGAAAACACCTGCTCGCCATTCTGGTAGCGCTTGGCATCGCTCTTGGTCATCCAGAACCCGGCCTGCATGTCGAGCCAGCGGTTGTCTTCAGGATTCCATTTGTAGCTGAGCGAGAAGGTGTCCTGGTCGACCTCGCTGTAGGGCAATTGGAAGCCGATATTGCTGCCGGCCTCTACCAGCTTGGTGGTCTCGTTGATCAGGTACGGCATGGTTTCGCCGAACTCCAGATCACTGTGCATGTAGCTCAGCTTCAGGCTTTGCTCGTCGGAGAGGTAGAAGGTGCTCTTGAGCAGGGTCGTGCGCATTTCATTGGAGGTGCCAGAGACTTCCGCCCCAGGCTTGTAGAAGCTGGCCAGGTAATTGCCGCTGGTGTCACCGATGGTGGGAGAGTTGACTTCGGCCGCCTTGGCCTTGTCGTACCAGCTTTCGGTTTCGTAGCGCTCGCTGCCCTGCTTGCCGCTGTAGTAGTTGCCCTTCTTGCGATAGCTGTAGGCCGCCAGCAGGTCGAAGTTCTCCTGACGGGTCGCCGCCGCGATGCGAAAAGCGTTGTCCTCGAAGTCGAAATCGTTGGAGCGGGACGATTCGTGCGGGGTATACATCGCGCCGCCGCCGTTGGCGAAATAGACGTACTGACCCGAGACGTATGCCCCTTCGATATCACGGTAGTCCCGCCCGAGGTTGTTCATCCCGTCCTCATAGGGCTTTACCGAATTACTCGCCGTTTCGGTCTTGAGCTCCAGTCCATAGCTCTCCCCCGGCTTGACGATGTCCTCGGCATCCAGGGTGCGAATCTCCACGGAACCACCGATGCCGCTTTTCACCCCGGGCGTCATCGAGGGGCCCTTCTCTACCGAAATGCCGCCGATCAGGTTGGGGTCGACATAGTTGCGGTTGGACACCCCGGCAGAGCCCAGCCAAACCGAGGTGGACTGTTCGGTGCCATCGACGGTCACCGGGATCCGGCCCTCACCCTGGATACCGCGAATGTTCGGATCCAGCGCGCCGCTGTTGCGGGATTCACCGCTGTAGACGCCATTCAGTCCCTTGAACAGGTCCGCCACGTTGGCGCCCTTGTAGCGCTCGATATCCTCCTTGCCGGCGTACACGCTGGACACGTCCTTGCGATAGACATCGCTGCGGCCCTTGTCGTCCGTCTCCTCGTACTCCGCCTTAACCTCCTGCGCCTCCAGCACCTGCAGCCCCTTCTGCGAGGTTCCGGACTTGCTCATTTCCTCTTCGTAGCCGGCTGGCAGCTCGATCTCGATCGGCCCCATGTTCGGCGTGGCTGACGCTTTCTCTTCGCCCAGGGCGGCGGCGCTGGACAGCGCCAGGAGGATCGACCAGGCCAGCGGCTTGAGGCGCATGGACGACGGTGGTGTGGTGGAAAAGGACATGACGAGACCCGTGTTTATCTGTGCGTGGCAGTTTCATGACCGCTCTTCGGCGGCGAAGTGATACTACCGATAAACGCAAATGAATCTCGTTTAGATTGATATGCGAGAAGCTGAAAAATGTATGCGCGGAAGAAGAGGACTCAGCTCCTAAAGGGGACCGAGCAACTATGTCCTCAGCGCTTCCTGCCAAAGATCGACTTCGGCGCCCGCCCGAAATACCGGGTAAAGGCCACCGTGAAGTTGTTCGGGTACTTGTACCCCACCTGCCACGCCGCCTGCGCCACCTGCTGGCCGGACTCGAGCAAGGTCATGGCCTTGCGCATCCGCAGGTCGAGCAGCATGCGCGCCGGGGTGGTGTCGAACAGATAGCGGAAGCCTTCCTTCAACTTGTGCTCGTTCATACCCACGCTGGTGGCCAGATACTCGACGGTCAGCGGCGTGTGCAACTGCTCGCAGAGGATGTTGCGCGCCCGCTCGATGCGTTCGATCTCGCTGGTGCTCAGGGGCGAGGCGTTGCCGTCCTGCGGCGCCAGCAGGTTGAACTGTTCCGACAGCAGGCTGAGCGTATGAATGTGCAGGTCGAGGCGGTTGGACGGGTTCAACATGCCGGGCTGCAGATAGCGCACCAGTGCCGCGGCATGGGCCTGGGCGGCCTTGGAGCTGGCGCGGTAATCGATGCGCTGCAGGCGCCCGCTGCCCAGTACCTGGGCAGCGCGCTCTTCACCGACGTACTTGCACAAGGTCGCCTGGTCGATCACCACCCGCAGCTGCGACGCCGTCTCGTTGGCCTGGTAACGCCGCTCGCCAGGGGTGGCACGGAACGCAGTGATGGTCGTCTGCCCGGCCTGAAAGGCGAGGTTGCTGCCATCCTGGCCAATAAAACCGGATTTCCCCTGCAAACCGATGGTCACCACCATCACGTGGCCGTCATGGGGCCCGCAGGTTTCCTCGATCAGCGTACGCACCGGGTGATAGTGCAGGCGCCCCAGCGAAAGCCCCTGCTCCAGCTGCAACAGCTCGGAATAGCAGTTGCCCACATCCTCGGCCAATTGCATGCGCAAGCGCCCGTCCGCGTGGACCGAACGCTGCCGGGGGTGATCGAGGCCGAGACGGCAGCTCCCTTTCATTGTGCTCATGACGACATCCCTGCAATCGGCGAGCGGCGCTTCGCATAGGAACGGCTCCGGCTCGCATACTTAACATAAATGATTCTCATTTAATATATATCACCTTTTTCAGTGATTCGGCCACGGCCTGTTTCGTTAAGAACAAGTGGCATCTACAGGGAGTTCACGTGCCTCGACAGTCTCATCAGGATCTGACCAGCCCCCATCCCCTGCAATCGTGCTGGGACCTGCAACTCGCCGGCCTGGGCGCCGACGCCTTGCAGGTCGCCCTCGAATGCGCGCTCTTCGATCATCTCGGCGAGCCGCTCAGTGCCGCCGCACTGGCCGCCCGCCTGAGCCTCGACGCCCCCAGCACCGCCTACCTGCTGGAACTGCTGTGGAGCCTGGACCTGCTCGAACGCGACCAACAGCAACCACCGCGCTACCACAACCAGCCCCTCGCCGACCTTTACCTGCGCACCGAAGCCAGCGCCTACTGCGGCGATGCCCTGCAGTTCCGCCATCGAGTCATGCGCCAGACCGGCACCCAACTCGGCGACTACCTGCGCCACGGCGTGACCCGCCCGCCCATGACCTGCGCCGCCATCGCCAAGGCCTGGGCCGACGCCGCGCGCCTGCAGATCGCCCAAGAACAGCGCGCGGTGACCCGCGAGGTCGCCTGCGCCCTGATCGACAGCCTGCCCGAAGCCCCGCACCTGCACCGCCTGCTCGACCTCGGCGGCGGCCCCGGCCTGGTGGCCATTGCCCTTGCCGAGCACCTGCCCGACCTGCACGGCGTGGTCTTCGAGTATCCGCAGGCCGCCGATGTGGCCCGGGACAACATCGTCGCTGCCGGATTGACCACGCGCCTGCAAGCCATCGGCGGCGACCTCAATGAAGACGACATCGGCAGCGACTACGACCTGATCTGGTGTTCATCGGTCCTGCACTTCGTCCACGACCTGCCTGCCACCCTGCGCCGTCTGTATGCCGCCCTGCGCCCCGGCGGCGTGCTGCTGTGCTGCCAGGCCGAAGTGCCGCGCGAGCGTCAGGCCGCGGCGCAGGTCCTGCCCTATTACCTGCACATGCGCTTGCAAGGCCGCCATGTCCTCGCCGAAGGCGAGCTGGCCAACGCCCTGGAAAGCCTCGGCTTCAGCACAGTGCAGCAACTCAACGGCCTGCGTTTCCCGGTGACCCCGGTGAATGCGGTCATCGCCCGCAAACCCCAGGAATGATTCGATGAACCGTGGACGTATCGCCGGCCTGCAAGTGCTGTTCGGCTGGCTCAACCTGGTGCTGGCCGTGCCCAGCATTTACCTGATGTTCGGCATGCCGTTGGTGATGCGTCAGTACGGCTGGAGCGGGACCGAGATCGGCCTGTTCCAGCTCGCCGGCTTGCCGGCGGTGTTCAAGTTCCTCCTTGCCGTCCCCGTGCAGCGGGTGCGCCTGGGCAAGGGCCACATGGTCCACTGGATGCTCCTGCTCGGCGCCGCACTGCTGGTGCTGTACTGGCTGATCGGCCGGCAGAACCTGATCGAGCAGCGCATGCCGCTGTTCGTCATGACCTTCGCCATCAGCATCATCGCCACCTGGATGGACGTCCCGCTCAACGCCCTGGCGGTGCAGTGGCTGCCACGCAGCCAGCAGTTGCGCGCCGGCAGCATCCGCTCGGCGGCGCTGTTCCTCGGCGCCATCGTCGGCGGTGGCGCGATGTTGCTGATCCAGGCGCGCCTCGGCTGGCAGGCACCCTTCCTGATCATGGGCGCGGGGCTGGTGCTCGGCGTCCTGCCGTTGCTCGCCCTGCGCCACAAACCGCAATCCGAAGAAGCCGTGCAGCCGGTACAGGCCGGCTTCGTCGCCGACTGGGTGAGTTTCTTCAACCAGCCGGCGGCACGCCAGTGGACCTGGCTGCTGCTCACCGCCTTCCCCTTCATCGGCGCTGCCTGGCTGTACCTCAAGCCACTGCTGCTCGATAGCGGCATGCCTATGCAGGAAGTGGCCTGGGTGGTGGGCGTCGCCGGCGGTGTCACCGGCGTCATTTTCAGCTTGATCGGCGGGCGCCTGATCGGCGTGCTCGGCACCGCCCGGGCAATCCTTCTCTATCTGCTCGCCGCACTACTGTCCCTGATCCTGCTCACCGTCAGCGTATGGCTGCAGCTCGGCCAGCCCTGGCTGATCGCCAGTGCCCTGTGCCTGGCCGCGAGCATGGGCGCGGTGTCGGCGCTGATGTTCGGCCTGACCCTGTTCTTCAGCCGCCGCCAGCGCACCGCCAGCGACTACGGCCTGCAATCGAGCCTGTTCGTCATCACCCGCCTCGCCGCCCCAGTGGCCGCCGGACTATTGCTGGACCGCCTGGGCCAGGCCGGCATGCTCGCCTGCCTCAGCGCCGGTCTGCTGCTCGCCCTGCTCCTGGCCTGGCGGGTGCGCCACAGCATCGCCGGCAGCGCCGAGGCACTGCTGACCAAAGAACATCACGCCGCCATCGGCGTGACTTCCATCGTCACCGAGGGCAAACCATGACGCCACGTACCGTCGGCATCTGCCTGGTCAGCCGCGACCGCGCGCTGCAGGAGGATGTGCAAGCAGTGCTTGACCGGCTCAACCACTGGTTGGGCCATGAAACCTCGCTGCTCAACCAGCACTGGCCGGACAGCGACCCACGCTGCCTGTATCGCCAGGTCGCCGGCCAGGCCGAGGCCTATGTCCGCGAGCACACCAGGGGCCAGCAGCTGTACCTCGACCTGCAGGTCTTCGCCGATGCCGAAGATGCCCGCCAGGCCCTGGTCAGCGCCGACAGCGACAGTGACTACGTGCTGTTCGACAGCCGCCACCTCGATGCCCTGCCCGACGCCGATCCGCTGGTCGAGCTGCTCGCCGCCCAGCCCGAGGCCAAGCGCTCGCCCGCCTCGGCCCTGCTGCTGTGCGCCGAAGCGCAACTGAGCCACTGGCTCGGCCGCCTCGGCGGCAACCGCCTGCTGCGCGTACCCCACGGCGCCGAGGCGCTGCGCCGCGCCGACCTGTTGCGCCTGTTCATCGATCACCTGGAACACGCCTACTTCAATCGCCTGCTGGCACGCACGACGTTGCAGTCCGACGAGCCGGTCGCCCTCGCCCGGGATATCCAGCAGCGCATGGACGCGCGCTGGGGCGAGCAGTGGGACTGCCATTTCTTCACCGGTTCCATGGTCTCCGGCTTCATCGATTCCATGGGCGCCCTGCTGCGCGACAGCGGCCGCGGCTTCTCCACCGCCAGCAACGAACACGCCCTGGCGGTGAGTGCCCTGGCCGGCTGGCAGTTGTACCGCCGCGCCTACGTGATCGTCATGACCTCGGGCATGCTCGACGAACTGCGCGGCACCCTGGCCAACCTCAAGCGTGCCGGGGCCCCGGGGCTGGTGGTCTGCGCCGATTCGCCGGAGTCGGTGTGGTTCGCCTTCCAGGGCACCCTCGATCAGGACAACGACGGCCACCGGGTGATCGCCGCACGTGGCCTGTGGCAGCAGTTCATCCGCCGCCCGGAAGATGCCTGTGCCAGCGTCGAAGCCGCCTTCGCCGCCCTCGATGAAAGCCCGGCGCCGACCTTCCTGTTTGCCACCCAGGGAGTGCTGGAATCCCGCGTGCAGGCCGAACCACAGGCGCCGCAAGCCCCCCTGGCGCCACCCGCCAGCGACCTCGACGACAGCCAGCGCGCCGCCCTCGATGCAGTGGTCGACGTGCTCAACAACGAGCCCGCGCGCATCCTTTGGCAATGCGGCCGCCTCAGCGAGGAAGAGCGCCGGCGCGTGCTGGACCTGGCCCGGCGCAGCGGCGTGGCCCTGGCCGACAGCATCATCGCCCCCGGCAGCGTGTGCGCCTACCAGGACCAGGAACTGGTGCTCAACTACCTTGGCCCGCTGTCCATGTACGGCTTCAGCCGGCGCATCCACGCCTTCCTCGAACAGCCGGACGCCGACGAAGGCAAGCCGTGGCTGTTCTTCCTCAAGAGCAAGATCGACCAGTCGGCCACGCCCTACTCCGAAGGCCGCCTGAAGCGCCTGTTCCACATCGTCCAGGTCAACCGCCGGCGCGAGCACATCTCGCCGTTCACCGAGGTAGCGCTGGAGCTGCCGCTGGGCCGTGTGCTGGATTACCTGGAGCCGCGCCTGAACGTGCCGCCGGCCTTGTTGCAGGCCCGTCGCGAGCGCCTGCAACGCCTGCAGCGCACCCGCGAGGCGCTGCCCAGCGACCAGATCGAAACCCTGCCGATGACGCCGAATTTCTTCTTCCATCGCCTGGGCCAGCTGCTGGGCGAGATGATCGAGCGCGACGGCTATCGCTATACCGGGGTCTACGACGTCGGCCGCTGCAGCCTCTCGGCGATGCGCAACCTGCCGCGCACCGACGCCGGATTCTCCGGCTGGTACGGCCGCGCACTGATGGGCGATGCGCTGATGTCGCTGCCCTACATCGCCCTGAACAACGAGCGCCATGTGCTGGCCTTCATCGGCGACGGCGCCCGCGCCCTGGTCCCTGATATCGAGCAGCGCCTGGCCATGAGCCTGGCCAGTTCGGCGGACGCCGCACAGCGCAACGTCACCGTGCTGTACCTGGCCAACGGCGTGCTGTCGATGATCCAGACCTACCTCGACAAGCGCTACGCCTGCCACGGCGCGGCCCAGGTCAACGTGCCGCTCAAGGAAGGCCTGCTGCGCGATGAACAGGCCTTCGGCCCGATCACCGTGTGCCGCGCGCGCCTGCTCAGCTTCTGTCCCGACACCCTGCGCCAGGCCCTCAGTGCCCCTGGTCGCCTCAACTTCTTCGACGTCTGGCTCGGCCACAACTCGGAGGGCGACGGCTTGAGCCTCGTCTCCGAGACGGCCTGGAGCCGCCTCAACGCAGAGAGCCATTGATGAAATTCGGATTCATTGCCCACCCTACGTCCACCGGCCTGCTGCACCAGGTCAAGCTGATCGACCTGCTCGACCGCACCCTGGAAGAACAGGCCTGGGGCTACGACCCGGAGCGCTGGCGCCAGCGCAACCTGGTGCCCTTCGTCGACTTCGGG
Organism: Pseudomonas sp. Con_6; assembly: GCF_059379395.1. NCBI lineage: Bacteria > Pseudomonadati > Pseudomonadota > Gammaproteobacteria > Pseudomonadales > Pseudomonadaceae > Pseudomonas > Pseudomonas sp. Con_6. The sequence goes on from NZ_CM182011.1 coordinate 6,431,778, forward strand.
CGCATCGTCAGCGCCTGCGGCGCCGAGTGCTCGGGCATCCTGCAGTTCATGCCGCTGACCGCCGAGCAGATGCTGCGCCAGCCGCGGGCCATCACCGAACGCGTGCTGCAAGGCGTCAACACCCTCAAGGCGGAAGGCGCGGACCTGGTCGGCCTTGGCGGCTTCACCGCCATCGTCGGCAACCGTGGCCTGGCCACCATGGAGCAGGCCGAGGTCGCGGTGACCACCGGCAACTCCCTCACCGCCTACGCCGCCTACGTCAACCTGATGGACAGCCTCAGCCTGCTCGGCGTCGCCCCGGAAAACGCCGAAGTCGCGATACTCGGCTACCCCGGTTCGATCGCCCTGGCCGCCGCGCGCCTGCTCGCCGAGCAGGGCTGCCGCCTGCGCCTGGTACACCGTGGCAACCAGCGCCAGGCCGAAGCGCAACTGGAATACCTGCCGGCGCAGTACCACCGCCAGGTCAGCCTGCACGACAGCATCGAGGACTGCTACGCCAGCGTGCGCTTCTACGTCGCCGCCACCTCCAGCGGCGGCCTGATCGACCCGCGCAAGCTGCTGCCCGGCTCGGTGGTGATCGACGCCGCGCTGCCCAAGGACGTCATGGACGTACCCCACAACCGCCGCGACATCCTCCTGGTGGACGGTGGCCTGGTCTCGGCCAGCCCGGCGGTGCACCTGGGTATGCGCACCATGGGCCTGGAGCCCAAGCGCAGCATGAACGGCTGCCTCGCCGAAACCATGATCCTGGCCCTGGAAGGCCGCGCCGAGCCATTCTCCATCGGTCGCGAGCTGCCGGTGGAAAAGGTCCTGGAAATAGGCGCCATCGCCGCCCGCCATGGCTTCACCCCGTCGCCGATGGCCGCCGCCGGCGAAGCCCTGCATGCCGACGACTTCGGCCGCCTGCGTCGTCATCACCATGGCCAGCGTCCCGCCGTCGCCAGCGACGCCCGCCACGACCCACAGCACCTACGCCGCGAAGTGCTGAACAACTTCGGCGAGCACATCAACCCGGTGCTGCGCGAGTTCTACCAGTTCAACCATATCGAGCGGGTGTTCAGCCATGGCGAAGGCTGCTGGCTGACCGATCTCGACGGCCGCCGCTACCTGGACTTCGTGGCCGGCTACGGCTGCCTCAACACCGGGCACAACCACCCGGCCATCAGCCAGGCCCTGCAACGCTACCTGCAGGAGCAGTTCCCGACCTTCATCCAGTACCTGTCCGCGCCACTGCACGCCAGCCTGCTGGCCAAGCGCCTGGCAGACCTGGCACCAGGCGGACTGTCACGGGTGTTCTTCAGCAACTCCGGGACCGAGGCGGTGGAAGCCGCGCTCAAGCTGGCCCTGGCCGCCAGCGACAAGCGCACCGTGCTGTATTGCGACAACGGCTACCACGGCAAGACCCTTGGCGCCCTCTCGGTCACCGGCCGGGCCAAGCACCGCACGCCGTTCGAGCCGCTGCTGCCGAACTGCGACAGCCTGCCCTTCGGCGACCTCGACGCCCTGCGCCAGCGCCTGGAGCAGGACGACGTGGCGGCGCTGATCATCGAACCGATCCAGGGCGAAGGGGGCGTGATCCTGCCGCCGGAAGGTTACCTGGCCGGGGTCCGCGCGCTGTGCGACGAGTTCGACTGCCTGTGGATCCTCGACGAGATCCAGACCGGCCTGGGCCGTACCGGCAAACTGTTCGCCTGCGAATGGGACGACACCGCGCCGGACATCATGGTCCTGTCCAAATCGCTGTCCGGCGGCCTGGTGCCGATCGGCGCGACCCTGTCCCGCGAGTCCGTGTGGAAGCGTGCCTATGGCGACATCGACACCTTCGCCCTGCACACCTCGACTTTCGGCGGCGGCAACTTCGCCGCAGCGGCGGCCCTGGCGGCGCTGGACGTGCTGGAGCACGACGGCCTGATGAACAACGCGGCGCAGGTCGGCGCGCACCTGCAGCAGGGGCTCAAGGAGATCGCCGGGCGCTATCCGTTCATCAAGGCGGTGCGCGGGCGTGGGCTGATGCTGGCCATTGAGTTCCACAACAGCATGGCCGGTGGGCTGGAAGCGCTGGTGCGGGAGATGGCCGGACGCATTCCGGGGCAGGCGGCGGCCACCTGGCGCATGCTCTCGGGCAAGGCGCGGCGGCATCTGGAAGCGGCGATGGAAGAGCTGGAGCAGAGCCTGGAAGACATGTTCGTCCTGCGCCTGATGACCAAGCTGTCGGAGGAGCACGGCATCCTCACCTTCGTCACCGCCAACAACAACCGGGTGATGCGTATCCAGCCGCCGCTGGTGCTCAGTGTTGCCGAGGCTGATCGCTTCCTCGGGGCGTTCGCGGCGGTGTGCGAGGACCTGGCAACATTCGAGTCCTGAGTCGACGGTTCCGGCCTCATCGCTGGCAAGCCAGCGATGAGGCCGGAACAACCACAGCGAATCTCATAGTTTTTCCGCGCCCTTCCATACGAATCCCCCGTTCTGGCGGATTGAAACCTCTCCTTACACAATTGAAAATAATTCCGGTTCGTATCTACTGAATGGAAGAAAGCGATATGACTTTACCGCCGCTGGTAGAACCCGGTGCCGAGCTGACGCGCGAGGAAGTGAACCGCTACAGCCGCCACCTGCTCATCCCCAACATGGGTGTCACCGGACAACGCCGCCTGAAGAACGCCAAGGTGCTGGTCATCGGCGCCGGCGGACTGGGCTCGCCCACCCTGCTCTACCTCGCCGCCGCCGGTATCGGCACCCTCGGCGTGATCGACTTCGACCGGGTCGACGAATCCAATCTGCAACGCCAGGTGATCCACACCGTGGACAGCATCGGCGACCTCAAGGTGGAAAGCGCCCGCCAGGCCATCGCCCGCCTCAACCCGCTGGTCAAGGTGATCACCCACAGCGATCGCCTCGAACCGGAGATGGCCGTGGAGCTGTTCTCCAGATACGACCTGATCCTCGACGGCACCGACAACTTCGCCACCCGCTACCTGGTCAACGATGCCTGCATCCTCGCGGACAAGCCGTATGTCTGGGGCTCGATCTTCCGCTTCGAAGGCCAGGCCTCGGTGTTCTGGGAAAACGCCCCGGACAACCGCGGCCTCAACTACCGCGACCTGTACCCGGAGCCACCACCACCGGAACTGGCCCCGTCCTGCTCCGAAGGCGGCGTGCTCGGCGTGCTGTGCGCGGCCATCGCCTCGATCATGGCCACCGAGGCGATCAAGCTGCTGACCGGCATCGGTGATCCGCTGCTGGGGCGTCTGATGGTCTACGACGCCCTGGAAATGAGCTACCGCGAACTGCCGATCCGCCGCCTGCCGAAGCGCCACTCGGTCACCGCGCTGTCCGACTACCAGGCCTTCTGCGGCCTCAACCGCCCCGCCCCGGTCAACGAGATCGAGGTGCCGCTGATCAGCGCCCTGCAACTCAAGTCGCTCAAGGACGGCGGCAAGCCCCCGGTGATCATCGATGTCCGCGAGCAGACCGAATGGGACATCGTGCGCATCGAAGGCGCCCTGCTCATGCCGAAGTCGGCGGAGGTCGCACAACAGATCCTCGAGCGTTTCGGCCACGACACCGAGCTGGTCATCACCTGCAAGTCGGGCATGCGCTCCAGGGCGGTCTCCACCGACCTGCGCAAGCTCGGCCTGGACAAGGTACGCAACCTCGAAGGCGGCGTGCTGGCCTGGGTCCGCGACGTCGAGCCGGCGCTGCCGACCTACTGAGGACCCGGCCATGCCCCTGCGCATCACTCGCGCCGCCCTGGACCGGATCCTCCACCAGGCGGCCGTCGAACACCCGCTGGAAGCCTGTGGACTGATCGCCGCGCCGAGCGCGGAGCCGGTCGCCACGCGGGTGATCCCGATGCGCAACCAGGCCGCGTCCGAAGACTGGTTCAGCTTCGATCCGCGCGAGCAACTGCGCGTGTGGAACGAACTGGACGAACGCGACGAGGAATGCCGCGTGCTCTATCACTCGCACACCGCCAGCGAAGCCTGGCCGAGCCGCGACGATATCGCCCACGCCCAGGACCCGGCGCTGCACTATCTGATCCTGTCCACCTGGCCCGGCGCCAGGCACCGGGTTCGCAGCTTCCGCATCGTCGAAGGCCGCGTATTCGAAGAACAGCTGTCCATCCAGGAATGAGACATCAACCAAAGGAGATTCACATGTCGGTTTCAGTCATGGTTCCAACCCTGCTGCGTCCGCTCACCGATGGCCAGAAGAAGGTCGAGGCGCAAGGCGAGACGGTAGGCCACGTCATCGACCACCTCGACAGCCGCTACCCGGGCATCAAGGCCCGCCTGGTGCACGAGGACGAGGTGCACCGCTTCGTCAACATCTACGTCAACGACGATGACATCCGCTTCGCCGCCGGCCTGGCCACCAGCATCGCGCCGGGCGACAAGCTGACCGTACTGCCTGCCGTCGCCGGCGGCTGAGGCCAGAACGCCGTTTCGCGATCCACGCCCCGCGAAACGGCCCGCACCACCCGGACTCCGATCCACCTCCGAGGTATCCATCATGTCCCGAATCCTGGATGACGCCAGCCTGAGCTGGCGCAGCGGCCCCTGCCTGCCCGCCTGGCAGGGCCTGGGCGCCGCCCTGCAACGCCAGGGCGACTGCCTCGGCCTGCGGCATGCCGACGGCGCCGCCGATGGTCCGGCGCTGCAACTGCTGCACCCCGATCTGCAACCGCTCCAGACCCGCTTCGCCGGCCTTCCGGCGCTGCCCCTGGAGCTGTCCACCGAATTCACGCTCCAGGCCACCTGCGGTCTCATGTCGGTGCACGGCCGCGCCAGTGGCAGGCTCCAGGCCCTGGGCGTGAACTATCTCTCCACCCTCAACGCCGCCCTCGCCTGGCAAGGCAGCCTGGCGGCCGCCTTGGGCCAGCTGCGCGGTGGTCGTTTCAGTGATGTGACCCTTCAACCCGCCGCCGGCGCCCTGCTCAGCATCGGCCAGTACCTGGCCGGCGCCACCGCTCCGGAAGACGCCGAACGCCTGCTGCCCGGCGCCGACGATGCCCTGGCCCGGCCACCGTTCCTTTCCGCCGATGGCGTGCTGTTCGAACTGGAAACCCTCGACAGCCAGCCGTGGCGGCGTTTCTGGAATGTCCTCGGGGTCAGCGACACCATCGCCGGCAAGGCCTGGCAGCGCTTCCTGCTGCGCTATGCCCGCGCCGTCGCGCCGATCCCGGCCGAGTGCCTGGACGCCCTCGCCGCGCTGCCGCTGGCCCGCATCCAGGCCATCGCCGACGAAAGCGGCATGGCTCTGGTGCCAGTACGCGACCCGGCGCAACGTCGCGCCGACAACGATTACCCGATCAGCGCCAGCGCCCCCTGGCAACTGCAACGGGGCCCGCGCAGCAAGGCCGAACGCGGTGCAGCGCCCGAGCGCCTGCCGCTGCAAGGCATCCGCGTGCTGGAATCCTGCCGGCGCATCCAGGGCCCCCTGGCCGGCCACCTGCTGGCCCTGCTCGGCGCCGAGGTGATCCGTCTCGAACCGCCGGGCGGCGACCCGCTGCGCAACATGCCGCCGTGCGCGGATGACTGCTCGGTGCGCTTCGACGCGCTCAACCACCTGAAGGACGTGCGCGAGGTGGACATCAAGTCCGCCGCCGGCCGCGCCGAGCTCCATGAGCTGTGCCGCGATGCCGACGTGTTCCTGCACAACTGGGCCCCGGGCAAGGCCGCCGAACTGCAACTGGACGCCGCCGACCTGCACCCCACCCGGCCATCGCTGGTCCACGCCTACGCCGGTGGCTGGGGCGATGCCCGGGTCGATGCGCCGGGAACCGACTTCACCGTGCAGGCCTGGTCCGGCGTGGCCTCGCGCATCGCCAGCGCTTCCGGCACCCGGGGCGGCACCCTGTTCACCGCCCTCGATGTGCTCGGCGGGGTGATCAGCGCCCAGGGCATCTGCGCCGCCCTGCTCGACCGCGAGCTGCACGGCCATGGCTCCCAGGTACACAGCTCGCTGCTGGGCGCCGCCGACCTGCTCCTCGATACCCGTTGCGACACCCCCGAACCGCTGCTGCAAGGGCTGTTCCGCACCGCCGACGGCGTGCTCGCCCTCGACTGCCAGACCCGCCAGCAACACCAGGCGCTGGCCCGTCTGCTCGGCGGCAACGCCGATCCGTGCCGCCTCGACGTGCACCTGGCCCAGCAAGGCACCAACCACTGGGTCGATGCCTGCCTGGAAGCGGGCATCCCCGCCAGCACCGCCCATGAAGACCTCGCCCTGCTCGCCGCCGATCCGCGCCTGGCGCCGAGCCTGGCCCAGCGTGCCTACCGTTCCGTTCAATCTCCGTGGAGTTTCCGATGAATACTGCCGGCATCATTGACCTCGTCCCCCTGCACACCCGTCGTCGCTGGAGCGAAGACGGCAGCTACCCGAACCAGGATGTCTTCAGCCTGTTCCGCCAGCGCGCCAGCGAAGCGCCGGACAAGGCCGCGGTACTCTCGCCGGACGACACCGTCAGCTACGGCCAGTTGCTCGACGCCACCCTGCGCATGGCGGCCAGCCTGCGCCGGGCCGGCATCGTCGCCGGTGATGTGGTGGCCTATCAGCTGAGCAATACCTGGCGCTGCTGCGCCATCGACCTCGCGGTGGCCGCGCTGGGCGCCATCGTCGCGCCGTTCCCGCCGGGTCGCGGCAAGCTGGATATCCAGTCGCTGGTACGCCGCTGCGATGCCCGCGCCGTGATCGTGCCGCAGGAATACGCCGGCATCGACCTGTGCGACGTGATCGAATCGCTGCGCCCGACCCTGCTGTCGCTGCGCATCCTGATCGTCGACGGCGAGCCGCGTGCCGGCTGGTCGACCCTCGATGCCCTGCTCGACAGCCCGCCGATCGATGATGCTGCCCTGCCCAGGGTCTGCCCGGATTCGCCGGTGCGCCTGCTGGTGTCGTCCGGCACCGAGTCCGAACCCAAGCTGGTGGCCTACTCGCACAACGCCCTGGTGGGCGGACGCGGACGCTTCCTGCAACGCATCAGCGACGACGGCGCGGCCTTCCGTGGCCTGTACCTGGTGCCGCTGGGTTCGTCGTTCGGCTCCACCGCCACCTTCGGCGTGCTCTGCTGGCTCGGCGGCTCGCTGGTGGTGCTGCCGCGCTTCGACGTCGCCGAGGCGATCAAGGCCATCGCGGAACTGCGCCCGAGCTTCATCCTCGGCGTGCCGACCATGCTCCAGCGCATCGCCGCCGACCCGGCCCTGGCGGATATCGACAAGTCCAGCCTGCGCGGCCTGATCTGCGGCGGCTCGGTGATCGACGAAGCCACCGTGCTGCGCTGCACCGAGCACTTCGGCTGCGGCTTCATCAGCCTGTACGGCTCGGCCGACGGGGTGAACTGCCACAACACCCTCGACGATCCGATCGACGTGGTGCTCAACAGCGTCGGCAAGCCGAACCCGGCGGTGTGCGAGATCCGTATCGTCGATGACCTTGGCCGCGAGCTGCCCCAGGGCGATGTCGGCGAGATCACCGCCCGCGGTCCGCTGAGCCCGATGCAGTACGTCAACGCCCCCGAGCTGGACGAGCGCTACCGCGACCCCGAGGGCTGGGTGAAGACCGGCGACCTCGGCTTCATCAATCCGCAGGGCTACCTGGTCCTGGCCGGGCGCAAGAAGGACATCATCATCCGTGGCGGCGCCAACATCAGCCCGGTGCAGATCGAAGGGCTGGTCATGGGCCACCCGGACGTGGTCACCGTGGCCTGCGTGCCGGTGCCCGACCCGGACCTAGGCCAGCGCGTGTGCCTGTGCGTGACCCTGCGCGAAGGCGCAGCGAAGTTCGCCCTGGCGGACATCACCGGCTTCCTGCGAGAGCAGGGGCTGGAAGTCAACAAGCTGCCGGAATACCTGCGCTTCTACCGGCACCTGCCGCTGACCCCGGCGGGCAAGATCGACAAGCGTGCCCTGGCCGATGATGCCGCCGGCCTCGTCGAACCCGCGCGCCAGGTGGGCTGAGCCATGAGCAACGAAAACAACGAGCGGGCCCAGCGGGTCCGCCACTTCGTCGAACAGCAGATCCTGCCCCGGGAGCTGGAACTGGGCGCCTATGACAAGGCCGCCGCGGTGCTGGCCGCCGAGCTGCAGGTCAAGGCCCAGGCCGCCGGGGTGTTCGGCAACTTCTACCCCGGCAGCCCGATCACCCGCCTGGTGGATTACCTGGCTGTGGCCGCCGAGGAAGGCCGCAGCGAATTCGCCCCGGCGATCCTCGGCTGCGACGCCACCCTCGACACCTGGATGCTCGACCGCCATGCCAGCGCCGAGCAGCGCGAACGCTTCCTGCTGCCGCTGCTGCGCGGCGAGCAGGTGCCGTGCTACGCCATGTCGGAACCGGACAGCATCGGCTCGATTCCCGCCACCATGGGTAGCCGCGCCGACTGGCACGGCGATCACTGGCGCCTGAGCGGGCGCAAGTGGTTCATCTGCCGCGCCGCCCGGGCCGACTTCGCCACGGTGATCGCCCGGACCGGTGACGGCCCGGTGGGCACGGCGCTGTCGATGCTGCTGGTACCCACCAACAGTCCCGGCTTCCAGTTCATCCGCCCGCTGGCCCTGCTCGGGCGTCAGCAGGGCCAGGGCGAACTGCGCTTCGAGGAGGTGAAGGTCGCGCCGCAACAGGTACTCGGCGAACCCGGTCAGGGCATCGCCCTCATGCAGCGCCGCCTCGGTCTCGGCCGCCTGCTGCGCGCCGCGCACTGGCTGGGCCTGGCCCAGCGCTGCTTCGACGATCTCTGCGCACGGGTGCATTCGCCGCGCGGCGAGCTGGCGCGGCTGGGTGACAAGCAGCTTGTTCGAGGAAGGGTCTACCAGGTGTACCGCGATATCGCCGCCGCCCGCGGCCTGCTGCGGGACGCGGCGGACAAGTTCGACCTTGGCGTGGCCAATGCCATCGAGGTCAATCTGGCCAAGCTGGCGGCCTCGGACGCGCTGTCCGGCGCGGTCGACTCGTCGATGCAGATCATGGGCGCCGAGGGCCTCAGCGAGCTGTCGCCGTTGTCGGGGATATACCGCCATGCGCGGACCACGCACATCCTCGACGGCACCGATGACGCGCTGATCAGCACCCTCGGCCGCGACCTGCTGGCCGCCACGGCACCGGGCAAGACCTTCGACAGCCGCGCGCCGTCGCTGCAACTGGGCAAGGTGACGCCATGAAAAAGCACGTCGCCCTGGCCGCGTTGCTCACCAGCGCCATGGGCATGCCGATGATGATCTTCTACGCCCTCGGCGTGCTCGGCCCGCAACTGATCGCCGACCTGCATATCGACCGCGAACAGCTCGGCTGGCTGACCACCAGCGCCTTCGGCCTGGCGGCGCTGCTGTCGCCCTGGGCCGGGGCGCTGGTGGCGCGGATCGGCTCGCGCAACGGCTTGCTGGCGCTGTTCCTGCTGGTAGCGCTGTCGTTCAGCCTGATGGCGGTGCTGCCGGGGTTCGTCGGGGTGGTCATCGCCCTGTCGTTCTGCGGCGTGGCCCAGGCCCTGGCCAATCCCGCGACCAACCAGGCCATCGCCCAGACCGTCGATGCGCCGAAGGCGGCGCTGGTCGGCACCAAGCAGGCCGGGGTGCAGTTGTCGGCGCTGATCGCCGGGCTGGCCCTGCCGTTCCTCAGTGCCCTGATCGGCTGGCGCCTGGCGCTGGCCTGCTGGGTGCCGGTGGCGTTGCAGTTCGCCTTGTGGGTGCCGGGCCGGGTGGCTGCGCCGGCACCGGGTCCGCGTCCACCGCTGCGGGTAGCGAAGGCCAACGGCTGGTTGCTGCGCCTGATGGCGATCCAGGCCTGTGCCGGGTTGTGCCTGTCGGCGTTCATCACCTTCTTCGGCGTGTACGCCAGCAGCCTCGGCGTGGGCGCCTCGACCATCGGCCTGATGGTCAGTGTATTCGGGCTGATGGGCATTCTTTCGCGGCTGCTGCTGACGCCGCTGGGTTCGCGCCTCAAGGACGAGACGACGTTGCTCGGCGGGCTGTTCCTGTTCGGCCTGGGCACCGTGCTGGTGCTCCAGCAGGCCCTGCCCGAGCGGCACTGGCCGCTGTGGCTGGGGGTGATCGGCATGGGCCTGAGCCTGGTGGCGAGCAATGCCGTGGCCATGAGCATGCTCCTGCGCGATGCCCGCTTCGGCGGCGTCGCGAGCAGCGCGGGGATGCTCTCGCTGGGCTTCTTCGGCGGTATCGCCGTGGGCCCGCCGGTGTTCGGCGTCCTGCTACGCCAGCCGGGTGGTTTCTCGGCGGCCTGGACCCTGCTGGTGTTCGCCCTGTGTCTCGGCGCCATCTTATGCCGCAACCTGTATCGCGCCCGTCGTGGCGAGGAGGCCCGTCCCCATGCCGGCACAGCGTAAACGCCAGGCGGTGGTCAACGCCCTGTTCAAGCAGCTCGACGGGATTTCCCGGCAGTGCGGCGAGCAGTTCCCGCTATACCGTCTGCCCCGGGAGCGCAAATGGAAGCTCTCGCGGCGCGGCTCCTGGCTCGGCGGGTTCTGGACCGCGCTGTGGTGGCGGCGCGCCGCATACACCGAGCTCAGTGAGGATCTGGATCAGGCGGTGTTCTGGAGTCGCCAGTTGGTCGCCCAGCTGGACGAGCCGAGCCTGAACCGCAGTTTCGTGTTCTGGTACGGCGCGGCCCTTGGCGGGCGCCTGGCCCAGGATCAATCGGCACGGGAGCTGGCCTTGCGTGCCGCCGACGCCCTGGCTCGGGATTTCTGCCCGGAGATCGGCGGCTGGCCGCTGGGCCCCGGCATGGGCGGCGGCGACAAGGGCAAGGCGACCCTCAATATCGATGCCCTGGCACCAACCCTGGCGTTGATGCACCTGCAGGGTGACGGGCAGCAGCGGGAGATGGCGCGCAGTCATCTGGCGCTGTGCCTGCGGACCCTGCGCACCGGGGACGGCGCCTGGGCCAGTCATGCTCATCGCGATGAGCAAGGCCGTTTCCAGCGTGGCCCGGCAGGCGAATGGGCACGAGGACAGGCCTGGGCCATGCTCGGGCTGGCCGAAGCGGTGGGGATGTATGGCGGCGAGTATGCCGCACCGGCGCGGGAAGCCTGCGCATACTGGCTGCGGCGCTGGGGTGAGGCGGCCGGCAAAGGCAACCTGACGCCGGCGGATGCCGATCCCTGCGCGGTGGCAATCGCTTCGGTGGCGTTGCTGCGCTTGTGGCAGTGCCTGCCGGGGATGAATGACTGGCGAGATCAGGCCTGTCGGCAGATCGAGGCGTTGCTGTCGAGCGAGGTGCAACAGGGGTGCTTCGTTGGGCATTACTACCGGACCGGGGAGCAGGAGCAGTTGGTGGAGTCGGCGTGTGCCACCTTTTTCCTGGTCGAGGCGTTGATGACCCAGGATCGGATCCTGGCTTCGCACGGTGGTATCGCTGGCTGGAATTGAGGGTGTTGCTGATGGCCTCATCGCGGGCAACAAGGACGACATCAAAATCCGATAGCCAGCTCATGAAATTCCCGCCATCCGGCCACTTGAGAAACGATTTCGTTTACCATTGTTTCCAAATATGTAGCCGTAAGCGAGGAACCACCCGCATGACGATCCGCCGTACTCCGATTCTGCGCAGCCTGGCCATCTCCCTCCTTGGCCTGGTACTCACCGCGCCGGCCGCCATGGCCGCCGATCCTGTGACCCTGACGCTCTACAACGGCCAGCACAAGGAAATCGGCGAAGCCATCGCCAAGGCCTACGAGGCCAAGACCGGCATCCATATCAATATCCGCAAGGGCAGCAGCAACCAGCTGGCCAGCCAGGTCATCGAAGAAGGCGACCGCTCCCCTGCCGACGTGATCTACACCGAAGAATCGCCACCGCTGAACAACCTTGGCGAGCTTGGCCTGCTGGCGAAGATCGACCCGTCGACCCTCGAAGTCCTGCCCAAGGAATTCGTCGCCGCCAACGGCACCTGGATGGGCGTGACCGCGCGTACCCGCGTGGTGGCCTTCAACCCGAAGAAGATCGACGAGAAGGACCTGCCGCAATCGGTCATGGACTTCGCCGATCCCGAGTGGGACGGCAAGATCGGCTTCGTCCCCACCAGCGGCGCCTTCCAGGAGCAGGCTGTGGCCATCCTGAAACTGCACGGCCGTGAAGCCGCCGAGGAATGGCTGACCGGCCTCAAGGCCTTCGGCAAGACCTACACCAACAACATGGTTGCCCTGAAGGCCGTGGAAAACGGTGAAGTCGCCGCGGTGCTGGTGAACAACTACTACTGGTACGCCCTGAAGAAAGAACGCGGCCAGCTTGACTCCAAGCTCTACTACCTGGCGGATGGCGACGTTGGCGGCCTGATGACCATCTCCAGCGCTGCCGCAGTGAAAGCCAGCAAGCACCCGAAAGAAGCCCAGGCCCTGCTCGCCTGGATGGCCAGCGAGGAAGGCCAGCGGGTTATCACCCAGACCACCGCCGAATACCCGCTGCACAAGGGCATGGTCTCCGATCAGGGCCTGAAGCCGTTCGAAGACCTGCGTCCACCGAAGATCACCCCGGCCGACCTGGGTAATGCCGAGGAAGCGCTGGAGCTCGAACGCGAAGTCGGCCTGCTCTGATGAGCGCCGCGCTTCCCGTGGCGCCAGGCACCGGCTTCGTGCCGCGGCGCAAGCGACCTTCGATCTGGGTGGTACTGCCGGTCCTGCTACTGGTGGGCCTGAGCCTGCTGCCGCTGCTGTATGTGGCGCTGAAGACCTGGCAGGCCGGCTGGCATGAGGCCCTGCGCCTGATCTGGCGGCCCTTCGTCTGGGGCCTGATGCGCAACACCCTGCTGCTGATGGTCGGAGTCACAGTCGCCTGCGCGGTAGTCGGGATGTCCCTGGCCTGGTTGCTGGAACGCAGCGACCTGCCGGGACGGCGCCTGTGGGGCGTGATCCTGTGCCTGCCGTTCGCCGTGCCGTCGTTCGTCAGCGGTTTCACCTGGGTGTCCCTGAGTCCGAAGTTCGAAGGGCTGTGGGGCGCCATCCTGGTAATGAGCCTGTCCAAGTACCCGCTGGTATTCCTGCCGGTGGCGGCGACCCTGCGCAACCTCGACACCTCACTGGAGGAGTCGGCGCGGACCATGGGCTGCAACCGCTGGGCCGTGTTCCGCCGGGTCACCCTGCCGCTGCTGTGGCCGTCGATCCTCGGCGGCAGCCTGCTGATCGCCCTGCACATGCTGGTGGAGTTCGGCGCCCTGTCGATCCTCAACCTGCAGACCTTCACCACAGCGATCTACCAGCAGTTCGAACTGGAGTTCAGCAACGCCAACGCGGCGATGCTGTCGGCGGTGCTGCTGCTGATGTGCCTGTTGATGTTGTGGCTGGAGCTGCGGGTGCGCGGCAAGGCGCGGCATGTGCGCATCGGCCAGGGCGTCGCCCGGCGCGGCGCGCCGGTGCGCCTGCGCGGCTGGATGCCGGTCGGCCAGCTGTATTGCCTGGGCCTGGCGATCCTCGGCAGCGGGATTCCGCTGGGGATGCTGGCGTACTGGTTGAGCGTGGGTTCGTCGGCAGCCTTCCCGGTGGCGGACATCAGCCGGGCGCTGCTCTCGTCGCTGTCGCTGTCCTTGGGTGGCGCGGGCGTCAGCCTGTTGCTGGCCCTGCCGGTGAGCTTCCTGGTAGTGCGCTACAAGGGTCGCCTGGCGATCTGGGCCGAGCGCCTGCCGTACCTGCTGCATGCCCTGCCGGGCCTGGTGATCGCCCTGACCCTGGTGTACTTCGCTCTGCATTATGTGCCGGCGATGTACCAGACCACCGGGCTGTTGCTGCTGGCCTACGCCCTGCTGTTTCTGCCCCTGGCCCAGGCGCCGGTGCGCACGGCACTGACCAAGGCCGCGCCGCAGCTGGAAGAAGCCGCCAGGACCCTCGGCGCGACACCGTTCATGGCGTTCTGCCGGGTGACCCTGCCGATCATCTTCCCGGCCCTGGCCGCAGCCTTCGCCCTGGTGTTCCTCGACGCCATGAAGGAGCTGACCGCGACCCTGCTGCTCAGCCCCACCGGCATGACCACCCTGGCCACCGAGGTCTGGGCGCACACCGCCAACGTCGAGTTCGCCGCGGCAGCGCCCTATGCGGCGCTGCTGATCCTGGTGTCCGGGTTGCCGGTGTACCTGCTGACCACCCGGATGTACCTGAACCGCGCCTGATCAGGCGCGGAACTGGCCCAGGCTGGCCTTGAGCTGGGCCGCCAGGCCATCGAGGACCTTGCTGCTGGCGGTGGTCTGCATGACCACCTCGGCAGCACGCTCGGCCTGGGCATGGATGTTCTCCACCCGACCCCGTACCGCCTGCGCGCCCTGTGCCTGCTGCTCGGCCGCGCGGGTAGCCAGGCCAATGGCCGCGTGCACCTGCTCCACCGAGACCTGCACCGACTGTTGCAGACGCGCGTTGTCGCGCAGCACCAGCAAGCCTTCGCTGGCCTGGCGCCCGGCCTGGCTGATGGCCGCCACCGCTTCCTTGGCCCCTTGCTGCAAGGCACCGATATGGGCCTGGATATCGCCGGTGGAGCTTTGCGTCTTGCTCGCCAGGGCCCGCACTTCGTCGGCCACCACGGCAAAGCCGCGCCCGGTCTCGCCGGCCCGCGCCGCCTCGATCGCCGCGTTCAGCGCCAGCAGGTTGGTCTGTTCGGCGATGCCGTGGATCACCGTCAGCACCACTTCGATCTGCTCGCTCTGCTCGGCCAGGCGTTCGATCACCTTGGAGCCGGTATCCACCTGCCCTGCCAGCGCTTCGATCAGCTTGGCGACCTGGGCCGAGGTCCGGCTGTTCTCGTCGGTAGCCTGGCGAATGTCCACCACCTGCTGCAGGGCTTCCTGCATCGCGCGGCTTTCCGCCTGGGCCTCGTCGGCCATGCTCGAAAGTGCGCGCAGGCTCTCGGCCACTTCGTCGCGCTGCATCGCCGCCGCGGAATCGGCACCGGCATTGCGCTGGGCCATGCTGCTGATCTCGACGCCGGTACGCTGGGCCACTTCGCCGGCTTCGCGGACGATCGGCTGGAGCTTGTCGACGAAGCGGTTGACCGCTGCCGCCATGTCGCCGATCTCGTCCCGGCTGTCGATAGCCACGCGCTTGGTCAGATCACCTTCGCCAGCAGCCAGGTCGTTGAGCGCGGCGATCAGCAGGCGCAGCTTGTTGACCACGCGGCGACCCAAGACCACCGCGACCACCAGCAGCACGCCGCAGCCGACCAGGGCCAGGCCCAGGCCGATGCGCCAACGCAGCATGGTCGCCGCCTCCTGTACCGACTGCGAAGTATTGGCCTTCATCTGCAGGGCGCTGTTCTGCGCGGTCTCCAGACGGCTCTGCAAGGTCTTGGTGCTGTCGGCGGCGGCGCTGGTCAGGCTGTCGGCCACCAGTTGGTCGCCGCTGGCGATCAGGGCGGAGAAACGCTTGTCGAGCGCTTTGAGCTCGGTATCCACCGAGGCGGTGGAGATACCCATCAACACCTTGCCGATCTCGACGCCATTGGGGTTGATCGAGGCTTCGACGAAGTACACTGCCGGGTCGTTGCGCGCGGCGTCGAGGACCTTGTCCAGCGCACGCTCGCCCTGGCCCTTTTCCAGCAGGACCTGGTTGATCGGATTTTGACGGTTAAGGTAACGGGTCAGGTGTTCACCCTTGTCGTTGTCGTAGACCACGAACAGGACGTTGGGATTGCGCTGGGCACGGCGGGCGAACTCCGACAGGGTCGGCACGTCCACATCCCAAATGGCCCGGGGCGCCACCGAGGCGAGCAGTTCGGCCATATCGTTGGCCGAGTCGCGCAGGTTCTTCTCCAGGGTGGCGCGCAATTGCGCCTGTTCTTCTTCCAGTCGCGACGACAAACCGGCGGTCAGCCGTTGCCGGGTGCTTTCGGACAGACTGCTCAAGCCCGAGCTGACTTCCTTCGCCGCCTGGTCCAGATCCGACGCTAGTTTCTGGCTATCGGCCCCCATGCGATTGCCCAGATCGGCTTCCAGTGCGGTGACCGTGCTGCGAGTCAGCACCACGGCGACCACCACTTGCACCAAAAGAGCGATACCAAGTGCCACAAAGACAGGCCGCAAGAGGCGGCTTCGTAACAATGAGATAATGGCAGACACAATAAATCCCTCTGCTTTTCGGAGCCATTACAGTGATGGCATCCCTGAAGGCAATTTCACAGCAAGGCTTGTGCCGTGGGAGGGAGACAGAAATGACAAAGGCCCCTAAAAAGGAGCCTTTGTCTTTAACGCTTGAGCTAGATCACGCGAACGGGTGACGCAGCACGATGGTCTCGTTACGGTCAGGGCCGGTGGAGATGATGTCGATCGGCGCGCCGACCAGCTCTTCCACACGCTTGATGTAGGCACGGGCGTTGGCCGGCAGTTCTTCCAGGGTCTTGGCGCCCACGGTCGATTCGGTCCAGCCCGGCATTTCCTCGTACACCGGCTCCAGGCCGATGTAGCTGTCGGCATCGGTCGGTGCGTCGATGACGGCGCCGTTCTCGTTCTTGTAGCCCACGCAGATACGGATGGTTTCCAGACCGTCCAGCACGTCCAGCTTGGTCAGGCACAGACCCGAGATGCTGTTGACGTCGATGGCGCGACGCAGGATGACGGCGTCGAACCAGCCACAACGACGGGCACGGCCGGTGGTGGCACCGAACTCGTGGCCACGCTTGGCCAGGTAGGCACCGACGTCGTCGAACAGTTCGGTCGGGAACGGACCGGAACCGACGCGGGTGGTGTAGGCCTTGGTGATGCCGAGGATATAGTCGATGTACATCGGGCCAACGCCGGAACCGGTGGCGATGCCGCCGGCGGTGGTGTTGGAGCTGGTCACGTACGGGTAGGTACCGTGGTCGATGTCCAGCAGCGAGCCTTGTGCACCTTCGAACATGATGTCCTTGCCGGCGCGACGCAGGGCGTGCAGCTCGGCGGTGACGTCGAGCATCATCGGCTTCAGTTGCTCGGCGTAGGCCATGCACTGGTCCAGGGTTTCCTGGAAGTCGATGGCCGGCTCTTTGTAGTAATTGACCAGCTGGAAGTTGTGGTAGTCCAGCAGCTCACCGAGCTTGGCGGCGAAACGCTCGCGGTGGAACAGGTCGCCGACGCGCAGGCCGCGACGCGCGACCTTGTCTTCGTAGGCCGGGCCGATGCCGCGACCGGTGGTGCCGATCTTCTGCTCGCCACGGGCCTTCTCGCGCGCCTGGTCCAGGGCAACGTGGTAGGAGAGGATCAGCGGGCAGGCCGGGCTGATGCGCAGGCGATCGCGAACCGGTACGCCCTTCTCTTCCAGCTTGATGATTTCACGCATCAGCGCGTCGGGTGCAACCACTACGCCGTTGCCGATCAGACACTGCACGCCTTCGCGCAGAACGCCCGAAGGGATCAGGTGCAGCACGGTTTTCTCACCGTCGATCACCAAGGTGTGACCGGCGTTGTGGCCACCTTGGTAGCGCACTACGGCGGCGGCATGTTCGGTCAGCAGATCGACGATCTTGCCTTTGCCCTCATCACCCCACTGGGTGCCCAGGACTACGACATTCTTACCCATAACACTTGTCCTCATTCGCGCAAACTTGGCGCCGGCGAGAGGGCCGGCGACTAATCTCAGATGGCCAGTGGCAGAACCTGCCAGAGCCCGTTTTGCAGAATCAATTGCCGGTCGCAGTCCGCCTCGACGGCGGCCGCCAGTGGCTGGCCAGGCAGTGCCTGCACAACCCGCTGGCCTTCACTGCGCAACTGGCAGACCAACTGCCACAGAGCCGCGTCGCCGCTGTCGGGCATCCAGATCCCGCCAGTGGGCAATACGACCTCTGCCCGCCCCAGTGTGACCAGGGTCTTCAAATCCGTGGAGAAACCGGTGGCCGGGCGTGCCCGGCCGAAGTCCGCTCCGATGTCGTCGTAGCGACCACCCTGGGCGATCGACTGGCCGACACCCGGGACGAAGGCGGCAAACACCACACCGGTGTGGTAGTGGTAGCCACGCAGTTCGCCCAGGTCGAAATACAGCGGCAGCTGTGGATAACGCGCGGTCAGCCGGTCGGCGATCGCCAGCAGGTCATCCAAGGCTGCCAGTACGGCAGCCGGAGCACGGCCCAGGCGCACGCGGGCCGCTTCCAGCACTTCGCGACCGCCACACAGCTCGGTCAGGGCGCGGAGCATGCCGGCCAGGTCGGCTGGCAGGTTGGCGGTCAGGGCCACCACTTCGTCGATGGCCTTGCGTTGCAGGGCATCGAACAGCTGTTGCTCGACCGCGCCGGACAGGCCGGCGGCACGGGCCAGGCCGCGGTAGATGCCGACATGCCCTAGATCCATGTGCACGTCCGGCACGTCGGCCAGTTGCAGCATGGCCAGCATCAGGCTGATCACTTCCACGTCGCTGACCGGGCTGGCGTCGCCGTACAGCTCGGCACCCAGCTGGATAGGGCTGCGCGAGGTCGACAGCGCCCGTGGCTGGGCGTGCAGCACGCTGCCGGCGTAGCACAGGCGGGTCGGGCCTTCGCGGCGCAGGGTGTGCGCATCGATGCGAGCGACCTGCGGCGTGATGTCGGCGCGAAAGCCCATCTGCCGGCCCGACTGTGGATCGACCACCTTGAAGGTACGCAGGTCCAGGTCCTGGCCGGCACCGGTGAGCAGCGATTCCAGGTACTCGATATGGGGAGTCACGACGAACTCGTAACCCCAGCTCTGGAACAGATCCAACACCTGGCGACGCGCGATCTCGATGCGCGTCGCTTCAGGTGGCAGTACTTCTTCGATGCCATCTGGCAGCAGCCAGCGGTCTACCGTTGCCATTACGCCTTTTCCCCTGTGGTCCGGGCGGCCTGCCCGCGGGCCAGCCGTGAGTGAAGCAGGTCCCGGCAAATCACGCGCGCAGCGCCGATTCCAGCGTTGCCGCAGTGCCGATACCCTCGTGAATCCTGGTTCGCGTCGTGCCTGGGGTCATTCGATCCCGCAGACGCAAAAAAGCCGGGAATTTCCCGGCTGCCGCATCATACACCCGTTGTCTTGCAGAAATCACCCCGCCAGACGTATTAGCCGCCCAGCGGGGTGATCGGGTGTCACGGTTTCGCTTTGTTCATGAAGCGGAAGAACTCGCTGCTCGGGTCAAGGACCAGAACGTCGTTCTTGCTGCTGAAGCTCTCGCGGTAGGCATTCAGGCTACGGTAAAACGCGTAGAAGTCCTGGTCCTGGCCGTAGGCCTTGGCGTAGATCGCCGCTGCCTGGGCATCGCCGTCACCGCGGGTCTCTTCCGATTCCCGATAGGCTTCGGCCAGCAGCACGCGGCGTTGACGATCGGCGTCGGCACGGATGCCTTCGGCCAGCTCGTTACCCTTGGCGCGATGCTCGCGGGCTTCCCGCTCACGTTCGGTGCTCATCCGCTCGAACACGCTGCGGTTCACTTCCTTCGGCAGGTCGATGGCCTTGACGCGAACGTCGACCACCTCGATGCCCAGCTCCTTCTCTGCCATGCGGTTCAGCGAGCCGGTGATGTCGGCCATCAGCGCATCGCGCTCACCGGACACCACTTCGTGCAGCGTGCGTTTACCGAACTGGTCACGCAGGCCGCTTTCCAGACGACGGGACAGACGCTCGTCGGCGATCTGCTTCATGCCGGAGGTCGCGGTGTAGAAACGCTCGGCGTCCTTCACCCGCCATTTGGCATAGGCGTCGACCATCACCGCTTTCTTCTCCAGGGTCAGGAACCGCTGGGTCGGGGCGTCGAGGGTCATCAGCCGCGCGTCGAACTTGCGCACCTGGTTCACGTAGGGAACCTTCACGTGCAGGCCCGGCTGGACATCCGCCTGGACCACACGACCGAATTGCAGAAGTACTGCGCGTTCGGTCTGGGCCACAATGTAGAAGCTGTTCCAGGCGACGATGGCCAGGACCACGCCGACGATCAGGGCGATCAGCGATTTATTGCTCATCAGCGGCTCTCCCTGGTGCGCAGTTGCGACTGTTGCTGTTGCAGGTCGGCAGCACGGTTCGCCGCGTCATTGACCGAGGTCGCGGGAACGCTGACCGGTGCATTGGCGTTGCGGCTGGCGTCGACCATCTTGTCCAGTGGCAGGTAGAGCAGGTTGTTCTGCCCGTCCTTGCCGGTGACCAGGACCTTGCTGGTGTTGCTGTAGACTTCCTGCATGGTTTCCAGGTAGAGACGCTCGCGGGTGACTTCCGGCGCCTTGCGGTACTCGGTCACCAGCTTGGTGAAGCGGTCGGCCTCACCCTTGGCGCGGGAAACGACTTCGTCGCGGTAGCCGTTGGCGTCCTCGATGATGCGCTGCGCCTGACCGCGGGCTTCCGGCACCACGCCGTTGGCGTAGGACTCGGCCTGGTTGCGGGCGCGCTGTTCATCTTCGCGGGCACGGATCACGTCGTCGAAGGCTTCCTGCACTTCACGCGGGGCTGCCGCGCTTTGCACGTTGACCTGGGTCACGGTGATACCGGTGCGGTAGGTGTCGAGGAAGCGTTGCAGACGCTCCTTGATCTCGATCGCCATCTGCTCGCGGCCTTCGGTCAGCACCTTGTCCATGGAGGTGGAACCCACCACGTGGCGCAGGGCACTGTCGGTGGCGTGCTGCAGGCTGACCTCGGGCTGGTCGACGTTGAGCACGAAGTCCTGCAGGTTGCTGATCTTGTACTGCACGGTCAGCGGCACCTCGACGATGTTCTCGTCCTCGGTCAGCATCTGGCCCTGCTTGGTGTACGCACGCTCACGCGTGACGTTTTCCATGTACTTGCGGTCGATCGGGGGGAAGTAGATGTTCAGGCCCGGTCCGACGGTTTCGTAGTACTTGCCGAAGCGCAGCACCACGGCCTGCTCCTGCTCGTCCACGACGTAGACTGCGCTGTACAGCCAGATGGCCGCCAGCACGGCAAGGCCAACGCCCAGCAAGCCGAAGCCGCCACCCTTGGGAAGGCTGTCGCCGCCACCACGTTTCTTGCCACTGCCGAACATGCCGTTCAGGCTATCCTGCAGCTTGCGGAAGGCCTCGTCGAGATCCGGAGGGCCTTTCTTGTCGCCGCCGCCACCACCGCCGCGGCGCCCACCCCAGGGATCCTGATTGTTCGAGTTGCCACCCGGCTCATTCCAAGCCATAGCGCTCTCCATCTGATAAAGCAAAGACGCGCCAACGGCGCGCCGTCCAATGCTACAGAATGCCTGTCACGGCTGCCTGACCGCGTCGTCAGGCTTTTATTGCAAAGTGTGTTGTTCGAGGAACTCGACCGGTTCGAACCCTTCGCGCGCCACCAGGCGGTTGAAATCGACCCGTGGCAGGCGAACGGCCAGCAGGCTGCTGCCTTCTTCGTCGTGTTCTTCGTTCTGCACGGCCCCCGCCGCGAAGAATTGCGCACGCAAACGTGCGTAGCGCTGTTCCAGGCGAAGGGTACCGACAAACAGGTCATCCCCCAGCAACTCGGCAATCGCCTGCCCCACCAACTCCAGACCGCGACCCTCGCGGGCCGAGACCCATACACGCTCTGGCTTGCCGTCGGCATTGCGCTGAATATGTGGCTCAATGCCTTCAAGCAGGTCGAGTTTGTTATACACCTCGAGGATCGGCAAGCCTTCGGCACCGATCTCGCCGAGTACTTCCATGACCTGTTCGATCTGCGCCATGCGCTCGGGCTCGTGGGCATCGATCACATGCAGCAGCAGGTCGGAGTTGCTCGACTCTTCGAGCGTAGCCCGAAAAGCCTCGACCAGCTTGTGAGGCAGGTGACGAATGAAGCCCACGGTGTCCGCCAGCACGATCGGCCCGATGTCGCTCAGTTCGAGACGGCGCAGGGTCGGGTCGAGAGTCGCGAAGAGCTGGTCGGCGGCGTAGACCTCGGACGAGGTCATGGCGTTGAACAGGGTCGATTTGCCGGCGTTGGTGTAACCCACCAGTGAAACCGACGGAACATCGGCGCGTTTACGTCCGCGCCGCGCCTGTTCGCGCTGGCTGCGCACCTTCTCCAGGCGTGCCTTGATCTGTCGCAGGCGTACCCGCAGCAGGCGGCGGTCGGTTTCCAGCTGGGTTTCACCCGGACCGCGCAGACCGATACCCCCCTTCTGCCGTTCAAGGTGGGTCCAGCCGCGGACGAGGCGCGTGCTCATGTGTTCGAGCTGAGCCAGCTCTACCTGCAGCTTGCCCTCATGGGTCCGCGCGCGTTGAGCGAAGATGTCGAGGATCAGGCCGGTACGGTCAAGCACGCGACACTCGAAAACGCGTTCGAGGTTGCGTTCCTGACTTGGGGTGAGGGTGTGGTTGAAGATCACCAGGTCAGCCTCTTCGGCCTTGACCAGATCGCGCAGTTCCTCGACCTTGCCACTGCCAATCAGAAACTTGGCCGTGGGCTGGTGTCGCGCCACATTGGCGAGCGCGACGATATCGGCACCGGCCGACAGCGCCAGCTCCTGAAACTCCTGCGGGTCTTCGCGCGCCTCAGGGCTCTGACCTTCCAGATGAACGAGAACGGCTCGTTCACCACCACCGTGGCGCTCAAAGAACAAAGCAGGCTCCTATCAGGCGTTACCTGGCTCAGCGTCGCCGTGATCGGCATCAGCTGCGCTAGGCAGACGGATTGGACGTACTGGGACGACGGTCGAGATCGCGTGCTTGTAGACCATCTGGCTGACAGTGTTTTTCAGCAGGATGACGAATTGGTCGAAGGACTCGATGGTGCCCTGCAGCTTGATGCCGTTGACCAGATAGATCGAAACCCCGACTTTTTCTTTTCTCAAAGTGTTCAAGTAAGGGTCTTGTAGCGAATGCCCTTTTGACATATGCCGCACTCCTGTAAGGATCAATAGTAAATAAACAAGAAAACTGATGGCTCAAGCCGCCCCACCCCCAAGGATAGACGGCAATTGCGGGATTCAGCCCAATATGGAGACGGTCCCGAGGTATTTCAAGGTGCGAGGCAGATTGTCGCAAGCCAGGCTGTCCAACCAGTGGAGATCGGCCCAACTGCGCAACCAGGTAAACTGCCGCTTCGCCAACTGGCGAGTGGCAATGATGCCGCGCTCCTGCATTTCAACTGAAGTCAGCTTGCCATCAAGATGATCCCAGACCTGACGATAACCCACCGCCCGTATAGACGGCAGCCCTGCGTGCAAGTCACTTCTCGCCCGCAGCGATCGGACCTCGTCAATGAAGCCCTGTTCCAGCATTTGCGTGAATCTTGCTGCAATTCGCTCGTGGAGCACCTGTCGGTCCCGCGGAGCGATGGCCAGGCTGGCGACAGTATAGGGCAATTGCCCCTGCCCAGAAGTGTCAGTGCTATTACTTTGCTCAGCTTGACGCAAACGATGTGAAGTCATCGTTAAACCGCTCACCCGATACACTTCAAGTGCACGAATCAGGCGTTGCGGGTCATTCGGATGGATGCGTGCCGCCGAGACCGGGTCCACTGCCGCCAGTTCGTCGTGCAGCGCCTGCAAACCTTGCGCCTGTACCTGGGCTTCCAGTTCGGCACGCACCTGCGGGTCAGCCGGCGGCATATCCGCCAGGCCTTCCAGCAACGCCTTGTAGTAGAGCATGGTGCCGCCGACCAGCAGGGGGATCTTGCCGCGTGCGGTGATATCGGCCATGGCTTCCAGGGCGTCGCTGCGAAAATCCGCGGCCGAATAGCTCTCGGACGGGTCGAGGATATCCACCAGGCGATGCGGGTAGGCGGCGAGAATCTCCTTCGACGGCTTGGCCGTGCCGATATCCATGCCGCGATAGATCAGCGCCGAGTCGACGCTGATCAGCTCGCACGGCAGCACCCTGGTCAGTTCGATGGCCAGGTCGGTCTTGCCCGCAGCGGTCGGGCCCATCAGGAAAATCGCCGGAGGCTTGGTACCCACCATGATCAACGACCGCGCAAGAACAGTTTGTCGAGATCGTCCAGGCCCATCTGGGTCCAGGTCGGTCGACCATGGTTGCATTGGCCGCTACGCTCGGTGTTTTCCATGTCGCGCAGCAGGGCGTTCATTTCGGGGATGGCCAGGCGCCGGTTGGCGCGCACGGCGCCGTGGCAGGCCATGGTCCCGAGCAGCTCGTTCAGGTGCGCCTGGATGCGGTCGCTGGTGCCGTACTCCATCAGGTCGGCAAGCACGTCCTGCACCAGGCGATTGGCCTCGGCCTGCTTGAGCAGGGCCGGGATCTGCCGGATCGCCAGGCTTTCCGGGCCCAGACGCTGCAGTTCGAAGCCCAGCCGCTGGAACCACTGTGCATGCTCCTCGGCGCAATCAGCCTCGCGCTGGCTCAGGGCCAGAGACTCGGGCACCAGCAGCGGCTGGCCGCTCAGGCCTTCGCTGGCCATGGCGATCTTCAGGCGTTCGTACATGATCCGCTCATGGGCGGCGTGCATGTCTACCAGGATCAGACCATGGGCGTTCTCCGCGAGGATGTAGATGCCCTTCAGTTGCGCCAGGGCGTAGCCCAGCGGCGGAATGTCGCGCTCGCCTTGCGGCAGCGGCGCCGGCTCGGCATTCGGCAGCGGCGAGAAGAACTCGCGGTACACCTCGCGGGCCTCGCCCGTGGCAACTGGCGGGGTTGGGCGTGGGGTGTACTGGTATTGGTAGCCAGCCCCGGGGCCACTGCCGGCCGAGTTCGAGGTGGGCGACGCAGGCGGTTGTTCGAGCAAGGCAGCGGACAGGCGCATCTCGCCCTGAGGCCCGAATTCGCCAGCTTGCAGACCGGTCGGCCGGATGATTTCCTCGGTCGCCGCCGGCGCCGCAACCTGATCGTCCGGGCGCACGTCGGCCAGCGCCCGGTGCAGAGTGCCGTAGAGGAAGTCGTGGACCATGCGCCCGTCACGGAAACGCACTTCGTGCTTGGTCGGGTGAACGTTGACATCGACCCCGGTCGGATCGAGCTCGAGGAACAGCACGAAGGTCGGGTGTCGACCGTTGAACAGCACGTCACGGTAGGCCTGGCGCACAGCGTGGGCGACCAGCTTGTCGCGCACCGCGCGGCCGTTGACGAAGAAGTACTGCAGGTCTGCCTGGCTGCGCGAGAAGGTGGGCAGGCCAACCCAGCCCCACAGACGCAGGCCGTTGCGTTCGATCTCGATCGGCAGCGCCTGCTCCAGGAAGCCCGGCCCGCACACCGCGCCGACACGTCGTGCGCGGGACATCTCGTCCGGCGCCTCATGCAGGGCGAGGATGCTTTTGCCGTTGTGGCGCAGGTGGAAGCCCACGTCGAAGCGCGCCAGTGCCAGGCGCCGGATCACTTCCTGCAGGTGATCGAATTCGGTCTTCTCGGTCTTGAGGAACTTGCGCCGCGCCGGGGTGTTGAAGAACAGGTCGCGGACTTCCACCGAAGTGCCCACCGGATGCGCGGCGGGCTGGACCCGCGGCGCCATGTCGCGGCCTTCGGTTTCCACCTGCCAGGCCTGCTGGGCGTCGCGGGTACGCGAGGTCAGGGTCAGGCGTGCCACCGAGCTTATCGAGGCCAGGGCCTCGCCGCGAAACCCCAGGCTCATCACCCGTTCCAGGTCTTCCAGGTCGCGAATCTTGCTGGTGGCGTGGCGCGCGAGGGCCAACGGCAGGTCGTCGGCGGCGATGCCGCTGCCGTCGTCACGAACCTTGAGCAGCTTGACCCCGCCCTGTTCCACTTCCACGTCGATGCGCCGGGCACCGGAGTCGAGGCTGTTTTCCAGCAGTTCCTTGATGACCGACGCCGGGCGCTCCACTACCTCGCCAGCGGCGATCTGGTTGGCAAGGCGCGGACTGAGCAGTTCGATGCGTGAAGCAGAACTCATGGCTGGCCCGCCAGGGTGGTGGCCGGGATATCGAGGTTCTGGCCGACCTTCAGCTCATCGCTTTTCAGGCTGTTGCTGCTGCGCAGGCTGGCCACGCTGACCTGGTAGCGCACGGCGATCATGGCCAGGGTCTCGCCCGGACGCACCGTGTGCTCGCGCGGGCCCTGGGCGATCTTGCCGGTGTCACGCAGCCAGGCGATGTAGGTGCCCGGTGGCGGGTTCTGCTGGAAGAACTGCTTCACACCGCTGTTGATCGAGCGCGCCAGGGATTGCTGGTGGCTCGCCGTGGCCAGCTTGGAGGCCTCGTTGGCATTGGAGATGAAGCCGGTTTCCACCAGGATCGATGGGATGTCTGGCGACTTCAGCACCATGAACCCGGCCTGCTCGACACGACGTTTGTGCAGCGAGGTGACCCGGCCGATGTTGCCCAGCACCTTCTGCCCGACGTTCAGGCTGGAGCTGAGGGATGCGGTCATCGACAGGTCCAGGAGCACGCCAGCAAGCATGCGGTCCTTGTCGTCGAGGCTGACGTTGCCGGCACCGCCGATCAGATCGGAACGGTTTTCACTGTCCGCCAGCCAGCGCGCGGTCTCGGAGGTCGCGCCGCGGTCGGACAGGGCGAACACCGAGGCACCGAAGGCCGCCGTGGACGGCGCGGCGTCGGCGTGGATCGAGATGAACAGGTCGGCGCCCTTCTTGCGGGCGATTTCCGTACGCTTGCGCAGCGGAATGAAGTAGTCGCCGGTCCGCGTCAGCTCGGCGCGGAAGCCCTTCTCGTTGTTGATCTGACGCTGCAGCTCCTTGGCGATCTGCAAGACGATGTCTTTCTCATGCTGGCCACGGGAGCCCGAGGCGCCCGGGTCCTCGCCGCCGTGACCGGCGTCGATGGCGATGACGATGTCACGCTTGCCGTTCGGCACCGGCGGCAGCTTGATCGCCGGCTGCGTCGGGGTGACCGGCACGGCAGGCGGGGTCGGTGCGGTGGCGACCGGGGTCGGTGGCGCGGTAGCGGCCACGGCATCGGCTTCTTGATCGTACAGGTCGACCACCAGGCGGTTGCCGTACTGGGCGTTGGGCGCGAGGGTGAAGCTCTTTGGGGTGACGGCCTTGTTCAGGTCGACCACCACGCGCAGGTCGGTGGGCGTGCGCTGGGCCGAGCGTACGGCCGTGATCGGCGTGTTGGAAGTGGAGGCGGTCAACGGCGCGGCCAGGGTGGCACCGTTGATGTCGATGACCAGGCGATCCGGCGCGGTCAGGGTGAACACGCTGTGTTCCACGGGACCGGAGAGGTCGAAGACCAGCCGTGTGTTGTCCGGCGCCCGCCACAGGCGCATGCTCTTGACCTGCGTGGCAGCGAAGGCCTCGACGGTCACTGCCGTAAGCAGCAGTCCTACGACGGCAACCAGTGCGCGAAAGCGCATACCTTTCCCCATTTCTATTTGAATTCCAAGGCCAGAGCGGCACACCAGGCTTCACCGCGAGCACCTTGCGGCAACAGGCTCAACGACCGGCCGCTTGCCTGGGGGCTTATGGTAATGGTCAGGTCCGGCTTTGGCAAAATGCCCTCGCCCTTGTCCGGCCACTCGAACAGACACAAGGCATCACCCTCGAAATAGTCACGAATCCCCATGAACTCCAGCTCTTCCGGATCGACCAGACGATAGAGGTCGAAGTGAAATGCTCGGACTTCACCAATTTCATACGGTTCCACAACAGTAAATGTAGGACTTTTCACAGCCCCGGTATGCCCGAGGCCGCGGATGATGCCCCGCGACAGGGTGGTTTTGCCCGCGCCGAGGTCACCTTCGAGAAAAATCACACCATGACCTTGGGTCACCTGGGCGATACGCGCACCGAAGTCGACCATGGCCTGCTCATCGGCCAGAAACAGGGTTATGCCTGACACGCTGAATGCTCCTCCAACAACTGACGAATAGACGGGACCAGGTCGTGCGCTGCCAGGCCGCGACCCTGGTCACCCAGGCGCTCGCCGGCGCAGGCATGCAACCAGACCCCGAGACAGGCGGCGTCCCAGGCGCTCATGTCCTGGGCCAGCAGGGCGCCGAGGACACCAGTGAGCACGTCGCCCAGCCCGGCGCCGGCCATGGCCGGATGGCCACGCTTGCACAGGGCCAACTGGCCGTGTGGATCGGCGACCAGGGTGCCGGCGCCCTTGAGTACGCACACTGCATTGTATTTGCGCGCCAGCTTGCGCGCGGCACCCGGTCGGTCGGCCTGCACCGCCTCGGTGGAAATCCCCAGCAGACGTGCCGCCTCTCCCGGATGCGGGGTGATGATGCTGCCGCGCACCAGCGCCATAGGCGACGAGGCCAGCAGATTCAGGGCATCGGCATCCCAGACCTGCGGCAGGCTGGAACTGGCCACCGCCGACAGCAGACTGCGGCCCCAGGCCGCCTGGCCCAGGCCCGGACCGACCATCAGCACCGAGGCGCGCTCGATCGGCGTCATCAACTGGTTGGCCGAATGCACGCCAAGACTCATCACTTCCGGCAGACGCGCCAGCGCGGCGGGCATGTGTTCGGGGCGACTGGCCAGGGACACCAGGCCCGCACCGCAGCGCAGGGCCGCTTCGGCGCTGAGCAGCACGGCACCGCCGGTACCGCGGTCGCCGCCCACCGCCAGAACATGGCCGAACTGACCTTTATGGGCAGTCGCTGCCCGCGCCGGCAGGTGCGCCAGGGTGTCGCGGGTGAGCACCAGCGGCTCGTGTGTAGGGTGTTTGGTCTGAGGCATGCGTCGTTCGGCTCCGATGTCTGGCAGAATTATACGCACCTGCCCCCTGATTGCCCTATTTCGCATGTCCGCCTCTTCCATAGATCTCCCCGCCCTCGCCCAGTCCATCAAGGAATGGGGGCAAGAACTGGGTTTTGCCCACGTCGGCATCGCCGGTGTGGATCTGGCCGAGCACGAACAGCACCTGGAACGCTGGCTGGCCGCCGGCTACCACGGCGAGATGGACTATATGGGTGCCCACGGCAGCAAGCGCTCCCATCCCGACGAACTGGTGCCCGGCACGGTGCGGGTGGTCTCGCTGCGCATGGACTACCTGCCTGGCGACACACAGATGGCCCAGCGCCTGGCCCAGCCGGAAACGGCCTACATCTCCCGCTACGCCCTCGGCCGCGACTACCACAAGCTGGTGCGCAAGCGCGTGCAGCATCTGGCCGAGCGCATCCAGAAGGAAATCGGCCCGTTCGGCTTCCGCGCCTTCGTCGACAGCGCCCCGGTGCTGGAAAAGGCCATCGCCCAGCAGGCCGGTCTAGGCTGGATCGGCAAGAACACCCTGCTGCTCAACCGCAAGGCCGGCAGCTACTTCTTCCTCAGCGAGCTGTTCGTCGATCTGCCGCTGCCGGTGGACGACGCCCAGGCCACCGAGCACTGCGGGCGCTGTAGCGCTTGCCTGGACATCTGCCCGACCAACGCCTTCGTCGGCCCTTATCAACTGGATGCGCGGCGCTGCATTTCCTACCTGACCATCGAACTGAAGAACGCCATTCCCGAGGAACTGCGCTCGATGATCGGCAACCGCGTGTTTGGCTGCGATGACTGTCAGATCGTCTGTCCGTGGAACCGTTTCGCCAAGGACACCGCGGAAAACGACTTCAAGCCGCGCCACGGCCTGGACAACGCCGGCCTGGCGGAACTGTTCCTGTGGGATGAGGAGCGCTTTCTCGCCAGCACCGAAGGCTCGCCGCTGCGCCGAGCCGGCTACGAGCGGTGGCTACGCAACCTGGCCGTCGGACTGGGCAACGCGCCGTCGACCATTCCCGTGCTGGAAGCCCTGAACGCTCGCCGCGATTACCCGTCGGAACTGGTCCGCGAGCACGTGGAATGGGCGCTCAGGCAACACGCCGAACGTCAGTGCTCGTCGTTGTAGTGGAACTTGGGCATTTCCCAGTGGAAACGGATCGCCAGCAGGCGTAGCAGGAATCCACCGAACAGAGTGATCAAGATCGATTGCTCAGCCGGCAGCTTGAGGTAGATGCAGCCCATGTAGCACCAGGCCGCAGCGAAGGACACGCTGGCGTACAGCTCACGGCGGAACACCAGCGGGATGTCGTTGCAGAAGATGTCACGCAGGATACCCCCGAACACGCCAGTGACCACGCCGCTGATGGACGCCACCAGCATGCCGTGGCCCAGCTCCAGCGCGGTCATGCAGCCGATCAGGGTGAACGCCACCAGACCCAGAGCGTCAAGCACCAGGAACAGCGAGCGCAGGTGACGCATCAGCGGGGCGATGAAGATGGTCAACAGCGCCGCGACGCTGGTCAGCACCAGGTATTCCGGATGCTTGACCCAAGTCAGCGGGTAATGACCCAGCAGCACGTCGCGCACCGACCCGCCACCCAGGGCGGTGACGCAGGCGATCAGCACCACGCCGAACCAGTCCATGCCCCGCCGCCCGGCGGACAGGGCGCCGGTCATGGCTTCGGCGGTGATGGCGATGAGGTAGAGCATCAACAGCATGGTGCGGGTCCGGGGGAAAGGGGCGCGCAGTCTAACCAGTTGCTGCTGGCACCAAAAGGGGGCACCAGTGGTAACACCTCGATCCTTGTGGGAGAGCGATGAGGCCGGCAGGACCATTGATGCTGTCAGGTCGGGCGCAATCGCTGGCAAGCCAGCTCCCACAGGGTTCTCTACCAGCCTCCGGATCGAGGCTCGTCAGTCAGAACTTGATGAAGTACTTCCGGTAGTGCTGCAGTTCCGCAATCGACTCGCGAATATCATCCAGCGCCAGGTGGGTGCTGCCCTTCTTGAAGCCGTCCTTGACCTCCGGCGCCCAGCGACCCGCCAGTTCCTTCAGGGTCGAGACATCAAGGTTGCGGTAGTGGAAATAGTTTTCCAGCGAACGCATGTGGCGGTACAGGAAGCGGCGGTCCTGGCAGATGCTGTTGCCGCAGATCGGCGACTTGCCCTTCGGCACCCATTGCTCCAGGAAGGCAATGGTCTGCGCTTCGGCCGCAGCCATGTCGATGGTGCTCTCGCGCACCCGCTGGGTCAGCCCGGAGGCGCCGTGGGTGCGGGTGTTCCAGTCGTCCATGCGGGCAAGGACTTCGTCGCTGTGGTGGATCGCGATCACGGGGCCTTCGGCCAGGGTGTTGAGATCGCTGTCGGTGACGATGGTGGCCATCTCGATGATGACATCGTGGTCAGGGTCCAGACCGGTCATTTCCAGGTCGATCCAGATCAGATTCTGCGGGTTCTGCATGATTGGGCTCCTCGGTAGGTGCGCAGTTTAGCCTAGTGGGGCGTGCTAAACTCGACGCCGTTTCAATATCCCCGCTTTAACGACGAGACATTCATGGCCAAACGCCAGCTCAATCGCCGCCAGAACTGGCGCATCGAAAAGATCCAGGAAGAGCGCGCCGCCCGCGCCGCGAAACGTGAGGAGCGCGCCCTGGAGGTGCTCGAGGGTGGCGACCTGGGTCCGGAACAGACTGGCCTGGTGATCGCCCACTTCGGCGTGCAGGTTGAGGTCGAGGCCGACGATGGCCAGGAGGCCGGCGAGGTCTTCCGTTGCCACCTGCGCGCCAACCTGCCGGCACTGGTGACCGGCGACCGCGTGGTCTGGCGTGCCGGCAACCAGGGCATCGGCGTGATCGTCGCGCAACTGCCGCGCAGCACCGAGCTGTGCCGGCCCGACAGCCGTGGCCAGCTCAAGCCCGTAGCGGCCAACGTAGACCTGATCGTGATCGTCTTCGCTCCGGCGCCCGAACCCCACGCCAACCTTATCGACCGCTACCTGGTGGCCGCCGAGCACGCTGGCATCCGCCCGTTGCTGCTGCTGAACAAGGCCGACCTGATCAATGAAGAGAACGGCCCGGCGCTGAACGCACTGCTCGCGGTCTATCGACAGTTGGGTTATCCGTTGCTGGAAGTGTCGGCGCACCATGGCGACGGCATGCAGCAATTGCAGAAGGTGCTCGACGGCCACATCAGCGTGTTCGTCGGCCAGTCCGGGGTGGGCAAGTCGTCGCTGGTCAACAGCCTGTTGCCTGAGGTGCAGACCCGGGTCGGCGCGCTGTCCGAGTGGTCCGGCCAGGGCCAGCACACCACCACCACCGCCCGCCTGTACCACTTCCCCGGTGGCGGCGAGTTGATCGACTCCCCGGGTATCCGTGAATTCGGCCTGGTGCATGTCAGTCGCGACGATGTCGAGGCCGGCTTCATCGAGTTCGCCGACCTGCTCGGCACCTGCCGCTTCCGCGACTGCAAGCACGACCGCGAACCCGGCTGCGCCCTGCTCAAGGCACTGGAAGACGGGCGCATCCAGCAGCAGCGGATGAATAGCTACCGCTCGATCATCGCCAGCCTGCCGCAAGACACCTACTGATCCGCACAACGGATGCACCCGTGCTCGTAGGGTGCATCCGTAGGGCATTTCATACGGAAACGTAGGACTATTCTTTGTTTCCAGCCATCTATTGCCGGGCTGAAGGAATTCACTGATCGTCGCCGCTTTCACCCGAAAGGACGCCTCGTGATGCCTGTATTCATCAGCTACCGCCACCCTGATCGCCTCGACGCATTCGTGATCAACGAACGACTCAAGCTCGAAGGCATCAATACCTGCCTCGAACTGTTCGATCCGCAGGCACAGCAGACCACCGACGATATCTGCACCCTGCTCAACACCAATATCAATGCCTGCACCCACATGATCACCGTGCTCGGCCAGGGTGGCGTGGATGAATGGTGGATCCCCTTCAGCCTGGGCAGCGCCACCCAGCTGAATCGCCGGCTGGCGTTCTACCAATGCGAAGGCGCCCTGCCGGGCTACCTGGAGCGCTGGCCGAGCCTGACCCGGCGCGAGCATATCGATCTGTTCGTCAGTGCTTATCACGACGAGCAGACGTTTCGCCGGACGATCAGCAAGGATGGTGGGGAGACCAATCGCAACAATGCGGAGTTCTTCCACACCGACCTGAAGGCCCGACTGCGACGGGGCTTCTAGGAAATGCCAGGGGCCGCTTTGCGGCCCCAAGGGCTCTGCCCCCCATTTTTCCAGCTCAAAAAAACGCCCGCCCGGATCACTCCGGGCGGGCGTTTTTCATTACCCGGCGCGCTTACTGCTGCTTGCCGGGCTCATCCATCTTCAGCGTGCCGTCCTCGAAGATGTTCAGCTTCTGACGCAACTCTTGCGGTTGCAGCGGCTCGGCCTCCGGTTGCGGGGCGGGAGCCGTGCCCGGTGCGGCGCCTGGTGCAGCCGGATCCTGCGGCGTGCCGTTGTCCGGCGCGCTCTGCTCACCCTCGATGGCGCGCTGGGCCTTCTTGGTCAGCACGACGATATCGATACGGCGGTTGACCGGGTTCAGCGGATGCTCGCGGTCGAACAGCGACGACGAGGCATAACCCACCACCCGCGCCACCTGACCATCCGGATAGCCACCGGCAACCAGCGCACGCCGTGCGGCGTTGGCGCGGTTGGCCGACAGCTCCCAGTTGCCGAACTCGCCGGTGCCGGCATACGGCTTGGCGTCGGTATGGCCGCTGACGCTGATCTTGTTCGGCACCGTCTTGATGGTGTCGGCCATCGCTAGCAGGATGTCTTCGAAATACGGCTTCAGGCGCGCGCTACCAAGGTCGAACATTGGCCGGTTCTCGTTATCGACGATCTGGATGCGCAAGCCATCCTGGGTGATCTCGAAGAGAATCTGGTCCTTGAACTTCTGCAGCTCGGGGCTCTGCTCGACCTTGTTCTGCAGTTCCTGCAAGACCAGTTCGAGACGTTCGCGCTCCACCTGCTCGGCCAGGCTCTCGGCCTGCTCGGGGCTGACCACGCTACTGTCCGGCGTCGGCTCGGCCTTCTGCTCCGGATTGATGGTCTTTTCCGGCGCAAGCTCCGGCGAGCCACCGAGGTCGATGATGTACGGCGTGCCGCTTTCCGAGAACCCGATCGGGTCCTTGAAATAGCCGGCGATGGCGATCTTCTGTTCCGGCGTCGCCGTGGACAGCAGCCACAGCACCAGGAAGAACGCCATCATTGCCGTGGCGAAGTCGGCGAAGGCGATCTTCCACGCACCGCCGTGATGGCCGCCGCCGAAGCGCTTGACGCGCTTGATGATAATCGGCTGATTGTTTTCCATGGATCAGCGACCGCGGACTGCTTGTTCCAGCTCGGCGAAGCTCGGACGGTGCTTCGGATAGAGCACCTTGCGTCCGAACTCGACCGCCAGCGACGGCGGCATGCCGGAAGCCGAGGCCACCAGGGAAGCCTTGATCGCCTCGTAGGTGTTCAGCTCTTCCTTGGCATCGTGGGCCAGCGAGTTGGCCAGCGGGCCGAAGAAGCCGTACGCCGCGAGAATACCGAAGAAGGTACCGACCAGCGCCGCACCCACGTGCAGGCCGATCGACTTCTGGTCGCCGTCGCCGAGGGAGGCCATGGTCACCACGATACCCAGTACTGCCGCGACGATACCGAAGCCGGGCATGCCGTCGGCGATACCGGTCACCGCGTGGGACGGGTGCTCCAGCTCTTCCTTCAGGCTCAGCAATTCCATGTCGAACAGGCCTTCCAGTTCATGGGGTGCCATGTTGCCGGTGGACATGATCCGCAGGTAGTCGCAGATGAACGCGGTCATGCGCTCATCCTTCAGCACCGCCGGGTACTTGGCGAAGATCGGGCTGGCAGCGGCATCCTCGATGTCGCCTTCGATCGCCATCATGCCTTCGCGGCGGCTCTTGTTGAGGATCTCGTAGACCAGGCCAAGCACTTCTATATAGAAGGTGTGGGAGAAGCGGCTGCCGAACATGCTCAGCGACTTTTTCACCACGTGCATGGTCATATAGCCAGGGTTGGCCTGGAGGAACGCACCGAATGCGGCACCGCCGATGATCAGCACCTCGAAAGGCTGGATCAGGGCCGCGATCTTGCCGTGGGAGAGAACATATCCGCCAAGCACGCTCGCGAATACGACGATGATGCCGATAATTTTAGCCATAGGTAGAAAGTACTTACTGTCGGGTCTCGGGTCGGGGACGGAAGTTCGTAAAACTCTTCTTCTACTTATCGGCAGTTCTGCGCCAGACTATAGCCAGCGAAGGCGAAAAGCCAGCTTGGCCCACTTCCAGCATGCCTAGTGAAACCATCGTGCCAACTACCACTCCGAAGTCCCTCGACGCCTGGATCAAACTACTGGATGGCACTCACCTTCCGGTTCCCTGTCACAGCCACGACCGCGTGAAAGCGGCGATCGCGGACAGTCGCCGCTCGCTGCGCGACATTGCCGAAGTCATGCAGGATAGTCCGGCTTTGGTTCTCAGTGTGATGCGCGAAGCAAATCGGCATACCCACGCCACCATCGCCGAACCGGCGGAGAACCTCGAAGTCGCCCTCAACCGCCTGGGGCTGGCCCGGGTCGAGTCGCTGGTAGAGCGCCTGCACACTGCGCCGGTCGAAGAGATTCCCCTGGCGCTGCGTCAGTTGCAGATGATCAGCCAGCATGCGAGCCAGCAGGCCAGCGGTCTGTTCGCCAGTCGCCTGGCGCGGCTCTGGCAGGACATCCACTGGGGCAGCCTGCTGTTCCTTTCGCCGCTGTGGCCGCTGGCCCTGACTCATCCGCAATTGCTGGAGGAATGGGAAGTGCGCGTGGTGCACCGCGGCGAGCCGGCACCGAAAGTAGAGCGGGAATTGTTCGGTGTACGCTTGCTCGGCCTGTGCCAGGCGCTGGCCGAGTTCTGGCGCCTGCCAACCTGGGTCACCCAGGGCTACCACCTGCTGCAGGAGGAGCGCCGCTCGCTGGCCAGGGTCATGCACATCGCCCGCGACCACAAGAGCCCACTGCGCCAGCAACAGAAGCTGGACGCCGACCCGGCGTTGCGCCGCTGGTTCAACCATCCGGCCAATACCGTGCTGCTGGCCAACGGCCTGGCCCTGTCTGCGCAGCATGCGTGGACTGGCACGCACATCCGGCGCTGGCAACAACTGATCAGCCTCTATCTGCAGGCGTCGCTGGAGGAAGTCCAGAGCCAAAGCCATCAGCAGGCGGCGCAGAGTGCGCGCAAGCACGCGCTGGACGGCGTGTTTCATCCGGCACAGATGCTGCTCTGGCCGGCGAACGCCCGCTACATTCCCCGCGGCATGCAGCAAGCCGACACCCCCGACAGCAAGGCACTGGGCAACTGGAGCAAGTTCTGCGCCGAGCTGTTGAGCGAACCCACACCGTTCTCCAACGCCATGCATCTGACTTCCTACGCCCGCGAAGCCCTGCAGGCCTGCGGGATGAAGCGCGTGCTGCTACTGATGAGCGACAAGACCCAGAGCTTCCTGCGCGTCCACCAACTGGCCGGGCTGCCGCAACAGGCCGCCAACCTCACCGTACCGGTGACCCAGAGCAAGCTGCTGCAACGCCTGCTGACCCAGTCCGCCCAACTGCGCCTGACCCCACAGAACCACGCCCAGTTCTCCGCCCTGCTACCCACCAGTCTGCGCGCGCTGTTTCGCGGCGAACACCTGCTGCTGCGTTCGCTGTCGAACAACGGCAAGGTGGTAATGGTGCTGATGGCCGACCAGGGCGGCGGACCGTTCTCGGAAGTCAGCGTGCAGGCCTTCGGCAAGACCGCGCAGTGCCTCGAGCGCGCCCTCGCCACCTTCAGCAACCGTAGCGCCTGACCCTGCGTTACAATCGCCACCCTCTGTTCCGATCTGGAGTCTCTGGATGACCGACTTTTCTGGCTTGCCCCTGGTGATCGAACCGGCAGACCTGCTGCCGCGCCTCGATTCGGCGGAACTGATCCTGGTCGACCTGACCAGCGCCAATCGCTACGGCAGCGGCCATCTCCCCGGTGCCCGCTTCGTCGATCCCAAGCGCACGCAACTGGGCCAGCCACCGGCGCCGGGCCTGGCACCGGCCAAGGCCGAGCTGGAAAAGCTGTTCGGCGAACTCGGCCATCGTGCCAACGCCACCTATGTGGTCTATGACGACGAAGGCGGCGGCTGGGCTGGACGCTTCATCTGGCTGCTGGATGTCATCGGTCATACCCGTTACCACTACTTGAACGGCGGCGTGCAGGCCTGGCCGGCCAACAAGCTGAGCACCGAGGTACCGGCCCCGGCCGGCGGACCGGTGCATCTGGCCCTGCACGAGGAGCCGACGGCCACCCGCGAATACCTGCAAAGCCGTCTCGGCGCTGCCGACCTGGCGATCTGGGATGCGCGCAGCCCCGGCGAGTACCGCGGCGACAAGGTCCTGGCCGCCAAGGGCGGGCACATCCCCGGCGCGGTCAATTTCGAGTGGACCGCCGGCATGGACCTCAACGACAACCTGCGCATTCGCAAGGATATGCCGCAGATTCTCGAACAGCTCGGCATCAGCAAGGACAAGGAAGTGGTCACCCACTGCCAGACACACCACCGCTCGGGCTTCACCTACCTGGTGGCCAAGCACCTGGGCTACCCACGGGTCAAGGCGTACGCCGGCTCCTGGGGCGAATGGGGCAACCATCCGGACACGCCCGTCGAAGTTTAAGGAAACCCAATGAAATCCCGTTTGTTCATCATCAGCCAGTACCTGCTGCCCCACCACCTGCTTTCGCGCCTGGCCGGCTGCGTCGCCGAATGCCGCGTGCGCTGGTTCAAGAACGCGTTCACCCAATGGTTCGCCAAGCGTTACCAGGTGGACATGTCCCAGGCCCTGGTAGAAGACATCACCGCCTACGAGCACTTCAACGACTTCTTCACCCGCGCCCTGAAGCCAGGCGCCCGCCCGCTGGACGAGACCCCGGGCGCGATCCTCTGCCCGGCCGACGGTGCCATCAGCCAGCTCGGCCCAATCGAGCACGGTCGCATCTTCCAGGCCAAGGGTCACAGCTTCAGCGCCCAGGAACTGCTCGGCGGTGACCCGGCCAATGCCGCGCCGTTCATGGGCGGCGAGTTCGCCACCGTGTACCTGTCGCCGAAGGACTACCACCGCGTGCACATGCCTCTGGCCGGCACCCTGCGGGAAATGATCTACGTCCCGGGTCGTCTGTTCTCGGTGAACCAGACCACTGCGGAAAACGTTCCCGAGCTGTTCGCTCGCAACGAGCGCGTGGTCTGCCTGTTCGATACCGAGCGCGGCCCGATGGCCGTAGTGCTGGTGGGCGCGATGATCGTCGCCTCGATCGAGACGGTATGGGCCGGTCTGGTCACCCCGCCGAAGCGTGAGCTGAAAACCTTCCGCTACGACGAAGCGTCGCGCGCGCCGATCCACCTGGAGAAAGGTGCGGAGCTGGGTCGCTTCAAGCTGGGCTCGACCGCCATCGTGCTGTTCGGACCGGAGCAGGTGAAGTGGGCCGAGAGCCTGGGCGCAGGTTCTGCGGTGTCCATGGGGCAGTGCCTGGCGCTGCCCAAGGCTTGAGGGCAGCCGTAAGCTTCAAGCTGCAAGCCATAAGAAAAAGCGAGAGCTGCGTCGCTGCTTTTTCTTGCAGCTTGAAACTTGCAGCTTGCCGCTGAAAAACCGCCCCCGGCAGAGGGGGCGGTTCTTCAACCCGACGCCTTACTCCAGATGACTACGGAAGCCGATCGGCCCTTCGTTGTCATAGGTGTTGGTGCCATCGAGGCTCTTGCCACCATCGTTGGACTTGACGCTCAGGGCGACGACGCTCTGGTTGTCACGGCCGCCAATGACCCATTCGCCACCCGGATGCCAAGGGGCATCGTTGCCACCCCACTGGTTCTGGACTTCGTAGCGGTTTTGCGCGACACGCTTGGCCTTGAAGCCAATCGGGCCTTCGCCCGAATAGGTCATGTTGCCCTTGAAAGTCACACCGCCATCACCGGAACGGATATCGATGGCTACCACGTGTTGATTGTCCCGCGCACCGAGTTTCCAGGTTCCACCTGGATGCCACGGCGCACTGTTGCCACCCCATTGGTTTTGAACTGCGTACTTGTTCGTAATCGCCATGAACTTCATCTCCTTGAAGTTGCTGGTGGGGACCGGCCAGTTTCCGGACCGGCCGTGCGACCCTCGGGAACGGGCCGCACGCGAGCAAGCCTAGCCGCCGCTCAAAGAACGTCAGGGCGCAAGGGACGAATGGTTAGAACCGTTCGCTC
Organism: Pseudomonas sp. Con_6; assembly: GCF_059379395.1. Classification (NCBI taxonomy): domain Bacteria; kingdom Pseudomonadati; phylum Pseudomonadota; class Gammaproteobacteria; order Pseudomonadales; family Pseudomonadaceae; genus Pseudomonas; species Pseudomonas sp. Con_6. Next base: position 6,470,497 of record NZ_CM182011.1, read on the forward strand.
TATCACGCATTTCCTTCGCGATCGCGCATGCCCAGGAGATAGAGCACGCCGTCCAGACCCAAGGTGGAAATCGCCTGCTTGGCCGACTGGCGAACCAGCGGCTTGGCGCGGAAGGCCACGCCCAGGCCGGCGATGCCAAGCATCGGCAGGTCGTTGGCGCCGTCTCCCACGGCGATGGTCTGCTCCATCTGCAAGCCTTCCTTGCGCGCCAGTTCGGCAAGCAGGTCCGCCTTGCGCTGCGCGTCGACGATCGGCTCGATGGCGACACCGGTGACCTTGCCATCGACCACTTCCAGCTCGTTGGCGAACACATAGTCGATGCCCAGCTTGGCCTGCAATTGCTTGGCAAAATAGGTGAAGCCGCCTGAGAGGATGGCCGTCTTGTAGCCCAGGCGCTTGAGTTCGGCAAACAGGGTTTCGGCGCCTTCGGTCAGGCGCAGCGAGGCACCGATTTCGTCCAGCACGTTGACGTCCAGGCCTTTGAGCAGCGCCAGGCGCTCCTTGAAACTGGCTCGGAAGTCCAGCTCGCCGCGCATGGCGCGCTCGGTAATTTCCGAGACCTGCTCACCGACGCCGGCGGCCTTGGCCAACTCGTCGATCACCTCGGCCTCGATCAGCGTCGAGTCCATGTCGAACACCGCCAGGCGGCGGTTGCGGCGGAACAGGGAGTCCTGCTGGAAAGCGATGTCGACATTGAGCTCCTGGGCCACGCTGAGGAACTCGGCACGTAGCGCCTGCGGGTCGGCCGGCTCGCCGCGCACGGAAAACTCGATGCACCCCTTGCCCTGCTCCGCCGGGGTGTCCAGCGCCACGCGACCGGACAGGCGGTCGATATGGTCGATGTTCAAGCCGTACTGCGCAGTAATGGAGCTGACGCGCTGCAACTGCTCGGCGGTGACCTTGCGGGTCAGCAGAGTGACGATGTGGCGCGGCTTGCCCTGGTTGGCCACCCAGTTACGGTAGTCGTCTTCGGACACCGGGGTGAAGCGCACCTGCTGGTTCAGCTCGTAGCCGGTGAACAGCAGGTCCTTGAGCACCGAGGAACCCTGCTCGGTAGCGGGGATTTCGACGAGGATGCCGAAGGACAGGGTGTCATGGATCACCGCCTGGCCAATATCGAGAATATTCACACCGCCACGGGCCAGGACGCCGGTAATGGCCGCGGTCAGACCGGGACGGTCCTCACCGGTGATGTTGATCAAGACGATTTCGCGCAAGACGGGCTCCAGGACGTGCAAAAAATACGCATTCTACCGCCTTTTGCAGACCATCGGGCGCAGTCGATGCTTTGCCGTCCGAGGGTCGCTCGCTATACTGCGCAGCAATTTCTCCGTCATAAAGAGCCGCGCTCAGTGAACCGGCCCACGCCCGTCAAAACCGACAATTTCTTCCTGCTGATCTTTCGTGCCCTGCGTCAGCGTCGCGTGCCACTGGCATTGCGCATCGCCTGCCACAACATCTTCCTGGTTGCCTTGGCGCTGGTGATTTACGCCTGCGTTATGGGTTTGCAGTTCAAGGAAGCCATGCATGAACAGGCCGACGCCCTCGGGCAGAGCCTGACCACTCAGACCGCGACCTCCGCCACCGAACTGCTGGTGTCCAACGACATCCTCAGCCTCAATGTGCTGCTCGGCAATCTGGTGAAGAACCCGCTGGTGGCCCATGCCGCCATCTACAGCGTGGACAACCGCATCCTCGCCGAGGCCGGGCAGCGTCCGAAGAACAGCCTGCTGGGCGAGGCCGAGGGCCTGTACCAGACCAAGATCACCTTCCAGGACGTCACCGCCGGGCAGTTGCGCATCAGCCTGGACATGAGCCAGTTCCAGCAGCCGATGACCATCAGCCTGCAGAGCATGGGCATCCTTGCCGGCATCCTGCTGGCCCTGGCGCTGACCATGAGTCTGCGCCTCGGCCGCTACGTCTCCACGCCGCTGCTGCAACTGCGGGTGTGGCTGCGTGACCTCGACGAATACACCCCGGCCACCGAGCGCCAGGACGAGATCGGCGACCTTGCCCGCCAACTGCACGCACGCTTCGCCCCGCCGCCGAAGGAAGTCGAGCCGGAGCCGGAGGTCGAGGACGACTTCGAAGAAGACGCCGAGCCGTTCGAAGTGCGTGACCTGCGTGATCCGGGCTTCGACGAGGCGCCACCAGTCGCCCGTCCGAAAGCACGCAGCATCGAAGCAGAAGAAGACGAGGACGACGACGCCTTTGCCGACCTGGGCGACATGGCTGCCCCTGCCACCGCCACCTCAGCGAAGCCGGCCGCGCCACGGGAACCGCAGAAGAGTGCGGTGCTTGCTGTGCAACTGGGTTCCCAGGAACAACTTCGGCGCTTGCCCCGTACGCGTCTGACCGAACTGCTGGACCGCTACCGCGACTGCCTGGACCAGGCCGCATCGCTGTATGAAGGCGAAGTGGAAACCCTGAACGACGGTAGCACCCTGCTGCTGTTCCACAGCCAGGAAAGCGGCGAGGACTACCTGACCAACGCCATCTGCTGCGGCGAGCTGCTGCGGGCGCTGGGGCATGCCTTGCAAGTGGAAGTGGCCGACAGCGGCATCACCCTGCAGTTGCAACTGGGCCTGGCACTGGGTGAAGACCTGCAGGGCCTGAGCCAGATCGACCTGCTGCTGACCGAGAAGGCCCAGGACGCCCTGGCCCTGTCGCAGCACAGCCGCAACCTGCTGCTGGTGGAACGCAAGATCAGCGATGACGCACTGATTCGCCAGCGCGCGCGGATCCGGCCGATTGCCAGTCCCGAGGGGGCTTGCTGTGTGGAGCGGTTGATGGAGCCTTATCCGTCGATGCTGGAGCGCCAGCTGGCGCGGATGCATGAGCGGCAAGTGAAGAGCTGAGCCATCGGGTGCTGCTGATGGCCTCATCGCTGGCAAGCCAGCTACAGGGTTAGCGGCGATCTGAAGGCATATGCTGCTTGCCAACCCCTGAGAAACTGCAGTGTTCTCAAGGTTTGCACTGTACCTGTGGGAGCTGGCTTGCCAGCGATGAGGCCAGTGAAATCACCCACAATCTCAAGTCCAATGAAAAAGCCCGCATCGCTGCGGGCTTTTTCATGTCTGGTGCAACCTCAGAAGCGGAACACTTCCATATCGGTGCGAATCGGCGAAGCCATCGGGATCTTCGGCTTCTCCGGCTCCTTGCGCACCTGCACCGGCGCGGCCGGTTTCTTCGGCGGAGCTTCCTCAGCGAGTGCCGGCTGGTTGGCCAGCGGCTTCACCGCGGTACTCAGCTGTTCGGCCAGGCGCTGCAGCAACTGGCCCTGGGCCTGCACCTGCGCCGACGAACTGCCGCTGTGCGGCTGCTCAAGGTGAACGATGCGGTTGTCACGCACCTGGCCACGACGATCGAGCAGACGCCATTGCGCATCAAGGATCGCCGGCTGGTTGGCCCCGGAATCCAGGCGGGTGATCGACAGCAGCACCTGCACATCCGGGTTGAAACCGGTACTGGCCGGGGCCAGAACCACCCGCTGGCTGTCCAGGCGCCAGGCCAGCTGGCGTACCAGCAATTGATCGATATCGGCGGAGAGGCTGCCGGCCCAGCGACCGTCGGTCGCTGCGGTGAGGCTGCCATCCGGCTGGCGCTGCAGCAGGGTTTCCCGTTGCAGGTAGTCGGCGACCGATACCGGCCCCAGTACCACCGCCATGCCGGCGCTCTGCTTCGGCTGCCCCGGCGCGCCGCTGTCAAGCTGATAGAGCGCGACCGGCTGGTGCATGCTGCACCCGGCCAGGCCCAATACGCCCGTCAGCAGTAGAACAAATGGAAGGCGCAGAAAAGTCATCATCCCATCCAGGCGGCCACCACACGGCACCGCAGCGATACTTACGAATTCATTCGGGCACCCAGCCACGCTGGCACCGCAGGGGGCCTATCATCCGCGAATTTGCGGCATGACTCCAGTATTTACGCCCGGAACGCGTAGGAATAGCGTTTCCGGGCATGTAAGACAGTTACTCCGGACTGTCGACCAACAGCGCGTCGACCCGCTGGAAGCCACGCGGCAACTTGTTGCCACGGCGCCCACGCTCGCCCTTGTAGTGCTCCAGGTCCTCACCCTTGAGCGATAGGGTACGCTTGCCGGCCTGCAATACAAGGGTCGCTCCGTCGGAGAGTACCGCCATGTCCGTGACATATTCTTCACGACTGGCGACCCGATCACCGGGTATGCCAATGATCTTGTTGCCTTTGCCTTTGCCCAGTTGCGGCAGGTCGCTGATCTTGAACACCAGCAAGCGCCCCTCGGTGGTCACCGCTGCCAGCCAGTTCTGCTCGCGATCGGCCACCGGCCGCGGTGCCAGTACCTTCGCGCCGTTCGGCAGGCTGAGCAGGGCCTTGCCCGCCTTGTTCTTGGCCTGCAGGTCTTCACCCTTGACCACGAAGCCGTAGCCCGCGTCGGAAGCGATGACGTACAGCGCCTCGTCGTCCGGCAGCAGCACGCATTCGAAGGACGCACCCGGCGGCGGCGTCAGACGGCCTGTCAGCGGCTCGCCCTGGCCCCGTGCCGACGGCAGGGTATGAGCCGCGACCGAATAGCTGCGCCCGGTTGAGTCGATGAACACGGCGAACTGGTTGGAGCGCCCCGCCGCCGCCACCTTGAAGCCATCGCCCGCCTTGTACGACAAGCCGGTGGCATCGATATCGTGGCCCTTGGCGCAACGCACCCAGCCTTTTTCCGACAGCACCACGGTGACCGGCTCGGTCGGCATCAGCTCGTTTTCCGACAGCGCCTTGGCCTCGGCACGAGCGACGATCGGCGAGCGACGGTCATCGCCGTAGGTTTCCGCGTCCTTGAGCAGCTCGCTACGCACCAGCTTGCGCAGCTTGGCATCGCTGCCCAGCAGGCCTTGCAGCTTGGCCTGTTCCTTCAGCAGTTCTTCCTGCTCGCCGCGGATCTTCATCTCTTCCAGCCGCGCCAATTGGCGCAGACGGGTTTCGAGGATGTAGTCGGCCTGGATCTCGGTCAGCTCGAAGCGGGCAATCAGCGCCTGTTTCGGATGCTCCTCGGTCCGGATGATATGGATCACCTCGTCGAGGTTGAGGAACGCCACCAGCAAACCGTCCAGCAGGTGCAGGCGACGCTCGACCTTGTCGAGGCGGAACTTCAGGCGGCGACGAACGGTAGCGATGCGGAATTCCAGCCACTCCACCAGCAGCGCACGCAGGTTCTTCAGTTGCGGCCGGCCGTCGAGGCCGATGATGTTGACGTTGACCCGATAACTCGACTCCAGGTCGGTGGTGGCGAACAGGTGCTGCATCAGCTCGTCGAGGTCGACCCGGTTGGAGCGGGCGATGATGACGATGCGGCACGGGTTTTCGTGGTCCGACTCGTCACGCAGGTCGGCAACCATTGGCAGCTTCTTGGCCTGCATCTGCGCGGCAATCTGCTCAAGCACCTTGGCCCCGGAGACCTGGTGCGGCAGTGCGGTGACGACGATATCGCCATCCTCGATGCGATAGACGGCACGCATGCGGATCGAGCCGCGACCGCTTTCGTAGATCTTCAGCAGTTCGGCACGCGGGGTGATGATTTCCGCTTCGGTCGGATAGTCGGGGCCCTGGATATGCTCGCAGAGCTGCTCGACGGTGGCTTTCGGCTCATCCAGCAGGCGCACGCAGGCGCTGGCCACTTCCCGCAGGTTGTGCGGCGGCACGTCGGTGGCCATGCCGACCGCAATACCGGTGGTGCCGTTGAGGAGGATATTCGGCAAACGTGCCGGCAACACGGCAGGTTCTTCCAGGGTACCGTCGAAGTTCGGCACCCAGTCCGCAGTGCCCTGGCCCAGTTCGCTGAGCAGCACTTCGGAATAGCGCGACAGGCGCGCCTCGGTGTAACGCATGGCGGCGAAGGATTTCGGATCGTCCGGCGCACCCCAGTTGCCCTGGCCGTCGACCAGGGTGTAGCGGTAGCTGAACGGCTGCGCCATCAGCACCATGGCTTCGTAGCAGGCCGAGTCGCCGTGGGGGTGGAATTTACCGAGCACGTCACCGACGGTACGCGCCGACTTCTTGTGCTTGGAGTCGGCATCCAGGCCCAGCTCGCTCATGGCGTAGACGATACGCCGCTGAACCGGTTTCAGGCCGTCGCCGACGTGCGGCAGGGCCCGGTCCATGATCACGTACATGGAATAGTTGAGGTAGGCCTGTTCGGTGAAGTCGGCCAGTGACCGGCGCTCTACGCCATCGAGGCTCAGATCAAGGGAGTCGCTCATGCGGGCCTCATCAGTTCAAGGTCTGGCGCAGCAGCAAGGTGCCGCCGCGCTGGGTGAATTCAAGTCGTTGCAGGGCACTCATGCCCAGGAGTACCTGGTTGCCGTCCAGTCCGGGGACCACCAGGGCGCGAACGTCGCGCAGCAGGATATCGCCCAATTGCACGCTGTCCAGACGGGTGCGGTACCCTTCGGTCCGGCCATTGGCGGTGCTCAGGGTTACCGGTGCGCCACGCTCCAGGCCAAAGTCGCGGGCCAGGGACTCGGGAATCGCCACGTCGGTGGCACCGGTGTCGAGCATGAAATGCACGGCCTGGCCGTTGATCAGGCCATCCGCGACGAAATGCCCCTGGCCGTTGCTGGCCAGGCGCACCTCGACGAAACCATCGCCGTGCTGCGAGGTGAGCTGGGTGTTGGGGTTGGCCTGCTTGTCCTCCCATGCGCCGAAGAAGCGCGTGGCGAGAAACAGCCCGGCGGCCCAGGCCAACACCATGAACACTCGCCCGATCCGCTGGCCCGGGGTCTGGCTCATTTCTTCGCGCTCCAGCCGCCTTTCGGCGCGGCGAAGCGCCAGACGATCGGCCGGTCCTCACCGTCGGCGCGAGTGCCGCCGTTGTTGTCGACGCCGATCCAGGCGCCCTCGGCGTCGATCACCAGCGCTTCGGCCAGGCCATAGGGCTGGCTGTAGCGCCGCGAGTCGACCAGCGCATCGGCGGCGAACGACCAGCAACGCTCGACCTGCGCGGTCTGCGGGTCACGCCGGCAGATGCGGTAGGCGTTGCGTTCCAGGGTGAACAGCTTGCCGTCGAACAGCGCCAGGTCGGAGAAATCCCGCGAGACCTCCCGCGCCTGGGGGAATTGCTCGGGTTGCAGTTCGGTGCCGGCTTCGCTGAGCAGGACGCAGGTAGCGCCGCAGGTCCAGGTGCTTTGCTGGCGATTCACCAGCAGCAGGCCACGGCGCTCGCGCTCCGCCGCCAGCCACAGCCGATCGCCCGCCGGGCTGACGGCGAGGCCTTCGAAGAGTGCGTTGAAATGCAGGAGCATGCCGCTGGCGCGGGCCTGGCGAATCATGCTCGGGTCGATGCGCAGCCAGTTCGGCTCACCGTCCAGCGGCACCTGCAGCACGGCGGCATGGGCTTCGCTGACGATGTAGTGGTTGCCTGCCGCGTCGCAGCTCACGCCCTCGAAATCGAGATCGCCGCCACGCACCAGCGAGGCAGCCCACTGCCGCGAACGCAGGCCCAGCGGGAAGCCGGCGTCCGGCACCGGCGGCACCGCCAGCGGTACGCCTACGGCCTGCCAGACCTGACCCGTGGTATCGAGCTTGTACAGCAGGTCGTCGTCGCGGTCGGACACTGTCCACAGGGTGCCATTGCACAGCGCCAGCCCGGACAGGTTGCCGCCGCGCATGCCCTCCACCGGATGCTCGGAGAGCATCTTCAGCTCCGCCCAGGGCTCGGCCATGGCCGGCGCTGCGAGCAGCGCCAGCAGGCCGGCCAGCAGGACACGGATCAAGCCATGACCTCGGCCAGGTTGCCGTTGCTTTCCAGCCAGCTCTTGCGGTCGCTGGCACGCTTCTTGGCCAGGAGCATGTCCATGATTTCCCGGGTCTGCTCGAAGTCATCCAGGGTCAGCTGGACCAGGCGCCGGGTGTTCGGGTCCATGGTGGTTTCGCGCAGTTGCGGCGGGTTCATCTCGCCCAGGCCCTTGAATCGGGTGACCTGCGGCTTGCCGCGTTTCTTCTCGGCCACCAGGCGGTCGAGGATGCCGTCACGCTCGGCCTCGTCGAGGGCGTAGTAGATTTCCTTGCCAAGGTCGATGCGGTACAGCGGCGGCATCGCCACGTAGACATGGCCGGCTTCCACCAGCGGACGGAAATGCTGGACGAACAGGGCACAGAGCAGCGTGGCGATGTGCAGGCCGTCGGAGTCGGCGTCGGCGAGGATGCAGATCTTGCCGTAGCGCAGCTGGCTGAGGTCGGCGGCGCCAGGGTCGACGCCGATGGCCACGGCGATGTTGTGCACTTCCTGGCTGGCCAGGACTTCGCCGCCATCCACTTCCCAGGTATTCAGGATTTTCCCGCGCAGCGGCAGAATCGCCTGGAACTCCTTGTCGCGGGCCTGCTTGGCTGAACCGCCAGCGGAATCACCCTCGACCAGGAACAGCTCGGCACGCATCGGGTCCTGGCCTGCGCAGTCGGCCAGCTTGCCCGGCAATGCAGGGCCTTGGGTGACGCGCTTGCGCTCGACCTTCTTGCTCGCCTTGAGACGACGACCGGCGTTGCTGATGGCCAGTTCGGCCAGTTGCATGCCCAGCTCGGGGTGGGCGTTGAGCCACAGGCTGAAGGCATCCTTGACCACCCCGGAAACGAAGGCCGCGGCCTCGCGGGACGACAGGCGCTCTTTGGTCTGCCCGGAGAACTGCGGTTCCTGCATCTTCATCGAAAGAACGAAGGTGATGCGTTCCCAGACGTCTTCCGGGGCCAGCTTGACCCCGCGCGGCAGCAGGTTGCGGAACTCGCAGAACTCGCGCATCGCATCCAGCAGGCCCTGGCGCAGGCCGTTGACGTGAGTGCCGCCTTGGGCGGTGGGGATCAGGTTGACGTAGCTTTCCTGCACCGCGTCGCCGCCTTCCGGCAGCCACAGCAGGGCCCAGTCCACAGCTTCCTTGTTGCCGGCCAGGCTGCCGCAGAACGGCTCATCCGGCAGGCGCAGGTATTCACTGACCGAGTCGACCAGGTAGGAGCGCAGGCCGTCCTCGTAGTGCCACTCGACTTTCTCGCCGGAGCTCTTGTCCTCGAAGGTCACGGTCAGGCCCGGGCACAGTACGGCCTTGGCCTTGAGCACGTGCTTGAGCCGGCTGACGGAGAATTTCGGCGAGTCGAAATACTTGGGATCCGGCGCAAAGTACACGCTGGTGCCGGTGTTGCGCTTGCCCACGGTGCCGATGACTTCCAGTTCGCTGGCCTTGAAGCCATCGGCGAAGGTCATCTGGTACTCGTTGCCGTCGCGCTTGACCCGCACCCGCACCTGGGTCGACAGGGCGTTGACCACCGAGATGCCGACGCCGTGCAGACCGCCGGAGAACTGGTAATTCTTGTTGGAGAACTTGCCGCCGGCGTGCAGCTTGGTAAGGATCAGCTCGACCCCGGACACGCCCTCTTCCGGGTGGATATCCACCGGCATGCCGCGACCGTCGTCACAGACCTCCAGGGAATGGTCGGCGTGAAGAATCACCTGCACCGAACGGGCGTGGCCAGCCAGGGCTTCGTCGACGCTGTTGTCGATGACTTCCTGGGCCAGGTGGTTGGGGCGGCTGGTGTCGGTGTACATGCCCGGACGCTTGCGTACCGGGTCAAGGCCCGAGAGGACTTCGATGGCGTCTGCGTTATAGGCGCTAGCGCTGGGATTGGCCATGGGTTCTCGTCGTCATTCGTGGGTGAAAATAGTCAATCAAAATACAGAAAAATCGAGACTTTGATACGTATGTGCGTCAATCCCTGCGTAGGCCAGCAGAGCTGGCAGGTGCAGGGCGAAGCCCTGGAAGCTGTGGTCACCACCGGCTTCGATGCGTAGGGCGCAGGCCCGATAGAAGCGCTCGGCGCGGCGATAATCCAGGGTTTCGTCGCCGGTCTGCAGCCATACCTGGTAACGCACTGCATCGACCGGTGCCGGTACTTCCAGCTCGGCCAGGGCCGTGACGTGGTCGTGGGTCAGCTCCCAGGTCTCGCCGCTATAGTGGTTGACCTGGGTGCCCAGGTAGCCGTCGAACAACTGGTGCGGGTTGACCGCCGGGTTGATCAACAGCGCCTTGAGCCCGTGGCGCTCGGCCAGATGGGTGGCATAGTAGCCGCCGAGGGAACTGCCGACCAGCAACGGCCGGCCCAGCTCGGCGATATCCGCCTCCAGCTGGGCGATAGCCTGGCGCGGATGGTGATGCAGCGCCGGGACACGCAGCTGGCCGGACAGGCCGATGCGTTTCATCACCGCCTGCAACTGGCTGGCCTTCATCGAGCTCGGCGAGCTGTTCAAACCATGGATGTAAAGGATCGAGCCCGACATTTCGCCCCCGGGAAGTCCATGAACCGCCCGCGGTGGCGGGCGCAAAGACGCGCAGTTTAGCCTGATAACCGGGAAATGATTCAGCTTTAGCGTTTGCTTGATACTTCAGTAGCCGTTGCCGTAGTCCACGGTGAAGGCGAAATCCTTCAGCCGGGAGACCCCTGTTTCCAGGCGGCCATCATCGTGCAAGACCAGCCAGCGGTAACCGGGGGGGGTCTGGTCGTCGACCTGGAAGTCCTCGCTGCGCGGGGCGAACTGGATGCAGGTCGAGGGCGAGGCGAGCAGGCGCCGGCCGTCCAGTTGCTGGTCCCATTCCTGGTGGATGTGTCCCCAGAGCAACGCACGCACCTGTGGATAAGGTTTCAGCGTGGCGAACAGTGCCTCGGGATTGCGCAGGCCGATGGGCGCCATCCAGGCACAGTCGATGGAGATCGGTTGATGATGGAAGCACACCAGGCAATGGCGCCCGCCGGCGCTGCTCAAAGCCTGGTCGAGCAATTGCAACTGGTCGGTTTCGAGACGCCCCGGGACACTGCCAGGGATCGACGAATCGAGCATGATCACCCGCCAGTTGCCGATGTCGGTGACCGGCTCAAGCAGGTCGGTGCCCGACGCGACGCGCTCCATCGGCAGCGGTTCGTCATGATTGCCAGCCAGCCAGCGCGCCGGGGCGCCGATGACGGCGGTCATGTCGCGGAAATGCTGGTAGGACGCTTCCGTACCATCCTGGGAAAGATCACCGGTGGCCAGTACCAGGTCAATCCGCGGCTGCTCGGCGAGCACCTGATCGATCACCCGTTGCAGGCTGTCACGGGTATTCATGCCCAGCAGTGAACCCTCGCCATCGGCGAACAGATGACTGTCTGAAAGCTGCACCAGACGAACCGGGGCACCGAATGAGGGGGTTGCTTGCGGCAAGGGGCCGTCTCCTTGTGGGAATCCTCGACGATTATGGTGGGGAAGAATCGGAGGATCAAACCAGCACCACGACGGCCGTCACATTTCAGCGAACCACTTCCATTTCATGACCGCAGGCCAGGCAGTGGCTCAGCCATTCGCCGAGAAACAGGTTGAGCTGGGCTTTTTCGTCCGGCTGGTGCATCGCCGTGTTGGGATACGGGTAAATGCTGCGCAGGCGACGAGCGTGTTCGGCACTGACCACCTCGGCCATGCGTGCGTCGTGATAGACCTGCACTTCCAGCTGCGGTACCGGCAACCACGGCAGGCTGTGCTCCTGGCGCACGCGCAGGGTAGTGGTATACGGACAGGCCAGTACCACGTCCAGGGCGAGCACGCCGAGCATCTGGTCGCCCTGGGTCATGCCGATGCGCCGCGAACTGGTGGCACTGCGCATGTCCGGCAGCAGGCGCATCAGGCGCGCGTAGTTGGCTTCGCAGGCAGCCTGCAAACCGACCAGATCGACCCGATAACGCTCGCGTACAAGATTCACGACCACAGCCCCCTGACTTCATCTCGGTTCAAAGCCAGCCATTGCAGGGCGATGATCGTCGCCGCATTGGCTATCTGCCCATCGCGCACGGCCTGCAGGGCATCCTCGAACGCCCAGGCCCGCACGCGGATGTCTTCGCCCTCTTCTTCAAGACCATGCAGCCCGCCAGCCCCCTCGCTGCTGCAACGACCGAGGTACAGATGGACCAACTCGTCGCTGCCGCCGGGAGACGGGAAATACCGGGTCATCGGCCACAGCGCGGAGAAGGTCAGTCCAGCTTCCTCCTGCGCCTCGCGGTGTGCAACGTCTTCCGGCTGTTCATCCTTGTCGATCAGACCGGCGACCAGTTCCACCAGCCACGGGTTGGCGGTCTTGTCCAGAGCTCCGACGCGAAACTGTTCGATCAACACCACTTCGTCGCGCTGCGGGTCATAGGGCAGCACGCACACCGCATCATGGCGGACGAACAGCTCACGGCTGATCTCGCGCCCCATGCCACCGGCAAACAGTTCGTGGCGCAGGTGCACCCGGTCGAGCCGGTAGAACCCCTGGAAACAGTTCTCGCGGCGAACGATGTCGACGGCAGTGGGGACGGTGTTCAACTTGTCTGTCATGGAAATCCTCGATACCTCACGTACAGCGTCGGGCAATCCTACTCCGCGTACCCTCGGCTTTCACCCTCTTTAAAGTCAACCCGGAGACTGCGAGGATAGGCACCGCCCGTCTATTCCAGTCTAGTGGCGAACCGACGGCCATGCCGACGGTCCAAGGCCGATCACCGTTGTTCCAGAAGGATCATCATGACTCTTGTCAAACTGACTACCGTGGCTGTCCTGGCCCTTGCCCTGGGGGCATGCCAGAGCGTCTTCCAGACCAACATGCGCAAACCTCTGGAGGTCAAGCGCGAGGCCTGGGAGCACATCAAGCCCGGTTGCAGCGCCAGCGACTGTCCGCTGGTGAACATCGACACGCTGCAGTTTCCGGCGGAGCCGCGGCTCGATGGCATCATCGAGCGTGGACTGCTGCAACTGACCCGCGACGAGCCTGGCGCGCCGTTGCCGGCGTCGCTCAAGGCCTATGAGGAACGCTTCCTGCGTTCGGCCGAAAGCCGCAACAGCACTTACCTGCAGGCCAAGGTACGCGAGCAGCATGACGGACTGGTGATCATCGAGCTGTCCAGTTATCGGGACACCGGTGGCGCCCACGGCATGCCGGGCCGGGCCTTCATCAACTGGTCGCGGCAACAGGAGAAGGTCCTGACCCTGCAGGACATGCTGGTGCCGGGTCAGGAAGCCACCTTCTGGAAGACCGTGGAGGAAGCTCACCGCGGCTGGCTGATCGCCAATAAACTGGATCAGGACCCGGAATTCGTGAAGAACTGGCCCTTCCAGAAAACCTCGAACATCGCCCTGACCTATGGCGCGGTGGTGCTCAAGTACGACGTGTACGCCATTGCGCCCTACGCCATGGGCCACGTCGAACTGAAAATCCCCTACCCGCGCCTGAACGGCGTGATCAGGCCGGAACTGTTTCCCGGCCGCGGCTGAAGCTGAACAGCCCGTGCAACAGCCCTGCCAGCAGCAGCGCCGGCAGGGTCGCGCCGACATCCGGCGCGTAGTTGGCCAGCAGGTGGTAGGCGGCTACGCCGCCAGCCCAGGCCAGCACGGCGCCGAGGTGCAGTGATCCGACCCGCGCCGGCAGGCGACGGCTGCGCAGCACGAAGTGATCCACCAGCACCACGCCAAACAGCGGCGCGAACACCGAGCCGATCAGCAGCAGGAAGTTCTGATACTGCGCCAGCGGCGCAAAGCAGGCGATCAGGGTGCAGACGATGCCGATCGCCAGCGCCAGGTGCTCCACCTTCAGGCGCAGCAGCAAGCCGCTGGACACCGCCGCCGAGTGGATATCGGCGAAGGCGTTTTCGGATTCGTCCAGCAGAATCAGCAGCAGCGGGATGCCCAGGCCAGCACCGGCCAGCGCCAGCAGCAATGCGTTGACCTCGCCACTCGGGGCGAAGGCCAGGGTGTAGGCCACGCCCAGGCTCATCAGCCAGAAGTTACCGATGAAGAAGCCCAGCGCGGTACCGCCGAACACCCGGCTGGCGCGCTTGCCGAAACGCGAGTAGTCGGCGATCAGCGGCAGCCACGACAGCGGCATGGCGATGGCGATGTCGAAGCCCACCGCCAGCGACATCGAACCGTCACCGGCGCGGGCCCACAACGCGGCCAGGTCGGCCTTGGCGAAGAGGTTCCAGGTCAGCCACAGGCAAGCGCCGAGCAGCAGCCAGATGCCCCATTTGCGCAGGACCCGGCGGACGAAGGTGAGCGGGCCACTGACTGCCAGCAGAGTAGCCAGGCCGCCGAAGAACAGGGTCCATAGCAGTGGGCTGTTCCACGCGCTGTTTTCACCGAACGACTGGGCGCCGAGCAGGCTGGCGGCGTCGCGCATGACGATGATCTCGAACGAGCCCCAGCCGATCAGTTGCAGCAGGTTGAGCACGGCTGGCAAGGCCGCTCCGTGCTTGCCCAGGCTCAGGCGCAGCGCGGCCATGGCCGAGAGTCCGGTGTCGCTGCCAATCACCCCGACCGCTGCCAGCAGCAGGACCCCGACCAGGGTACCCATGGCGATCGCCAGGATCGACCCGGCCAGACCCAGGCCCGGCGCGAGCAAGGCGCCAGTCTGCAGGACCATCAGGCCGATGCCGAGGGAGAACCACAGGGAGAACAGGTCACGGGCACCGAAGATGCGCTGGTGGTCGGGGACGGGGGAATCGGGGGAGTAGTTGCTGGGTAGGGGCACGACAGTGGTCTCGGCAGGAGTTTTTTGTTGGTTTCGAGGGCCTCATCGCTGGCAAGCCAGCGATCGGGGCCGCCTCGGCGGCCCCGGTTTACCTCAGACTTTCTTGTACAACTGGCTGCCTTCCTGGCGGAACCGCTCGGCCTGCTCGCGCATGCCGTCCTCGACCGCCACGTCCACCGCGTCGATGCGCTGGTTGGCGGCGTATTCACGCACTTCCTGGGTGATCTTCATCGAGCAGAACTTCGGCCCGCACATCGAGCAGAAGTGCGCGACCTTGGCCGAGTCCTTCGGCAGGGTCTCATCGTGGAACGAACGTGCGGTATCCGGATCCAGGCCCAGGTTGAACTGGTCTTCCCAGCGGAACTCGAAGCGCGCCTTGCTCAAGGCGTTGTCGCGGATCTGCGCACCCGGATGGCCCTTGGCAAGGTCCGCAGCATGGGCGGCGATCTTGTAGGTGATGATCCCGGTCTTCACGTCATCCTTGTTCGGCAGGCCGAGGTGCTCCTTCGGCGTGACGTAGCAGAGCATGGCGCAACCGAACCAGCCGATCATCGCCGCGCCGATGCCCGAGGTGATGTGGTCGTAGCCCGGCGCGATGTCGGTGGTCAGCGGGCCGAGGGTGTAGAACGGCGCCTCGTCGCAGCACTCCAGCTGCTTGTCCATGTTCTCCTTGATCAACTGCATCGGCACGTGGCCCGGGCCTTCGATCATGCACTGCACGTCATGCTTCCAGGCGATCTTGGTCAGCTCGCCCAGGGTCTCCAGCTCGCCGAACTGCGCTTCGTCGTTGGCGTCGGCAATCGAGCCCGGACGCAGGCCGTCGCCCAGCGAGAAGCTGACGTCGTAGGCCTTCATGATTTCGCAGATTTCATCGAAGTGGGTGTAGAGGAAGTTTTCCTTGTGATGCGCCAGGCACCACTTGGCCATGATCGAGCCGCCACGGCTGACGATGCCGGTGACCCGCTTGGCGGTCAGCGGCACATAGCGCAGCAGCACGCCGGCGTGGATGGTGAAGTAGTCCACACCCTGCTCGGCCTGTTCGATCAGGGTATCGCGGAACAGCTCCCAGGTCAGGTCCTCGGCCACGCCGTTGACCTTTTCCAGGGCCTGGTAGATCGGCACGGTACCGATCGGCACCGGCGAGTTGCGGATGATCCACTCGCGGGTTTCATGGATGTGCTTGCCGGTGGACAGGTCCATCACCGTGTCCGAACCCCAGCGGATGCCCCAAGTCAGCTTGGCCACTTCTTCCTCGATGGAGGAACCCAGGGCACTGTTGCCGATGTTGCCGTTGATCTTCACCAGGAAGTTGCGGCCGATGATCATCGGCTCCAGCTCCACGTGGTTGATGTTGGCCGGAATGATGGCGCGGCCGCGGGCGATTTCCTCGCGGACGAACTCCGGGGTGATCTCTTTCGGGATGCTGGCGCCGAAGCTGTGGCCGGCATGCTGCTGGTCAAGCAGACCGGCGGCGCGGGCTTCCTGGAGCTTCATGTTTTCGCGGATGGCGACGTATTCCATCTCGGCGGTGATGATGCCCTTGCGCGCATAGTGCATCTGGCTGACGTTGGCGCCGGCCTTGGCACGGCGCGGGTTACGCACATGGGCGAAGCGCAGCTTGGTCAGTTCGGCGTCGGCCAGGCGCTGCTGGCCGAAGTCGGAAGAAAGGCCAGCGAGGCGCTCGGTATCGCCGCGGTCATCGATCCAGGCCGAACGCACGTCGCCCAGGCCCTTGCGCACATCAATCACAACGTTGGGGTCGGTGTACGGGCCGGAGGTGTCATAGACCAGCACCGGGGCGTTGGCTTCGCCGCCGAAATCGGTGGGGGTATCGTCGAGGCTGATTTCCCGCATGGGCACGCGGATGTCCGGACGCGAGCCTTCGACGAAGACCTTGCGCGAACGGGTGAAGGGTTGCACGGATTGCTGGTCGACCTGGGCGGATTCGCTCAGGTTGCTCGGGTATTTTTCTTGTTTGCTCATCACAGGCTCTCCTGACGGGTTGGATGTCGGAGTGAACCTGATGCAGGCACGGACGCACCGGGGGCGGTGCTGTGCTGGAATACGGGGGTGTCTGGCGGCTGTGACAGCTGACTCGACATTCCCGGACCCGGCACAAGAGGGCTCGCGGGAAGCGAGCAATCTTGTTCCCTACGCAGGCGCTAACCTGATCAGGTTCAACGGGATCCGGAATTATCCGATCTCAGCCTCAACGCAAGGCACCCCGACAAGAACGTTCGCAGTCTAGACTGGAGTGGCGACAAACGCCAACCCTCCCGCCACAAGCAGGACAAATGGCGCAATTGTCAGATTGTTGCGAGGTGCTTACACAAACTACACTCGCAAGTTCAGAATTACCCTTTCGTTCAAGGATCGCCCTATGCTGCGCAAACTCTCACTGGCGCTCGCCGTGTCTTGTGCTTCCAACGGAATGGCCTGGGCCGCGGACCCATCGCTGTCGAACAGGACCGATCTGGTCAGCGTCTACCAGGAGGCGGTGAACAATAACGCCGACCTCGCTGCCGCCCGTGCCGACTACGGCGCCCGCCGCGAAGTGGTGCCCCAGGCCCGTGCCGGCCTGCTGCCGAACCTGTCCGCCGGTGCCGAGATGATGAGCACCCGTACCAGCATCGACCAGCCTTCGGTGACCTCGAACCGCAGCGGCAACTCCTGGCAGGCGACCCTGTCCCAGCCGATCTTCCGCGCCGACCGCTGGTTCCAGTTGCAAGCCGCCGAGGCGGTCAACGAGCAGGCCGCGCTGCAACTGTCGGCCACCGAGCAGAACCTGATCCTGCAGAGCGCGGAAAACTATTTCGCCGTGCTTCGCGCCCAGGACAACCTGGCCTCGACCAAGGCCGAGGAAGCAGCGTTCAAGCGCCAGCTCGATCAGTCCAACGAGCGCTTCGATGTCGGCCTCTCCGACAAGACCGACGTGCTGCAGTCCCAAGCCAGCTACGACACCGCGCGGGCCAACCGGATCATCGCCGAGCGCCGCGTGCAGGATGCCTTCCAGGCCCTGGTGACCCTTACCAACCGCGACTACAACTCGCTGCAGGGCGTGGTCCACACCCTGCCGGTGCAGGTGCCGGCACCAAACGACGCCAAGGCCTGGGTCGATACCGCCACCCAGCAGAACCTCAACCTGCAAGCTACCAACCATGCCGTACAGGCTGCCGAGGAAACCCTGCGCCAGCGCAAGGCCGGGCACGCGCCGACGGTGGACGCGGTGGCGCGCTACCAACGCGGTGACAACGACAGCTTCGGCCTCACCAATCCCAACCAGTTGCCACAGGCCTATGGCGGCCCGGTCGAGCAAACCAGCATCGGCTTGCAGTTGAATATCCCGATCTACAGCGGCGGCCTGACCAGCTCGCAGGTGCGCGAGGCCTACCAGCGCCTGAGCCAGACCGAGCAGCAGCGCGAAAGCCTGCGCCGCCAGGTGGTGGAAAACACCCGTAACCTGCACCGCGCGGTGAACACCGACGTGGAACAGGTGCAGGCGCGCAAGCAGTCGATCATTTCCAACCAGAGCGCGCTGGAAGCCACGGAAATCGGCTATCAGGTGGGGACACGGAACATCGTCGACGTGCTCGATGCCCAGCGTCAGCTGTACACCTCGGTGCGCGACTACAACAATACCCGCTATGACTACATCCTCGACAACCTGCGCCTGAAGCAGGCGGCCGGGACGCTGAGCCCGCAGGACCTGCAGGACCTGGGGCGCTGGCTGAAGCCGGACTACAACCCGGACAAGGACTTCCTGCCGCCGGACCTGGCGGCGGCGGCCAAGGCCAATTTCGAGGCCCGGCCTTAAGGGCCTCATCGCGGGCAACGCCCGCGATGAATCCACCACAGTTACCGGATCAAACGACCCAGCCCCTCCAGCAACCGCTGCAACGCCCCCTGATTGGCCCGCATCACCGCCAACCCGGCATCACCCATACTCCGCGCATCCTTTGGCAGCTCGATCAAGCGCCGCACCGCCCCCGCCAGGCCCTCGGCATCATCCACCTCCTGCAAAGCCCCCGCCTCCCGCAACATCGCGCTGATTTCCAGGAAGTTGAACACATGCGGTCCCATGATTACCGGCAAGGCCAGCGCCGCCGGTTCCAGCGGGTTGTGCCCTCCCGTGGGCACCAGGCTGCCGCCGACGAAGGCGATATCAGCGAGTGCGTAGAGGAACAGCAACTCGCCCATGGTGTCGCCGAGCAGCACGCGGGTCTTCCCGTCCACCGCCGCGCCGGACGAGCGTCGTACCGTGGCGAACGCCTCGCTGCACAGCCCATTCACGGCATCGAAGCGCTCGGGATGACGCGGGACCAGGATCAGCAAGGCATCGCCATGGATCTCCAGCAGTTGCTTGTGCGCGGCGAGGATCAGCGCGTCCTCGCCATCGTGGGTGCTGGCGGCAATCCACACCGGACGCTGGGTCGCGCCCCACTGCCCGCGCAGCTCGCGGGCGCGGGGCAGCAGGTGCTCGTCGATCTTCAGGTCGAACTTGATCGAGCCCGTCACCTCGACGCATTGCGGACGTGCACCCAGTTGGCGGAAGCGCTCGGCCTCAGTCTCGGTCTGCGCCGCGATCAGGCTCATCTCCTCCAGCATCGGCCGGGTCAGGCCGGCGAAGCGTGCGTAGCCGCGGGCCGAGCGCGCGGACAGCCGCGCATTGGCCAACACCACGGGAATTCCGCGTTTAGTGCACTGGTGGATATGGTTCGGCCACAGTTCGGTTTCCATGATGATCGCCAGCTTCGGCTGGACCCGGTCGAGGAAACGCGACGCCGCCCAAGGCAGGTCGTAGGGCAGGTAGCAGTGCTGGATGCGCGGCTCGTTGGCGAACATCGCGCGGATCCGTTCCGAGCCGGTGGGGGTCATGCAGGTGACGGTAATCGGCAACTGTGGATAACGTTGCAGCAGCGCGCGGATCATCGGCGCCGCGGCGATGCTCTCGCCCACCGACACCGCGTGCACCCAGATCCCGCCAGGTTTCAACGGCGGCAGGCCGAAGGCGAAGCGCTCGCCGATGCGCTGGCCATAGGCCGGGGCCTTGCGCGCACGAAGGAACAGGCGCAGCGCAACCAACGGCAGGCCCAGGTGAAACAGCAGGGTATAGAGGGTTCTGTTCATGGCGCGCAAGTGTACAAGGAAGCAGGAGGAAAAGGTGTCGCCTGAATTGGGGCTGCGCTGCGGCCCCAATGCTTCACCCCATTTTCCGCAGATGCAACGCAAACCGCTCTGCCAACCACTGCGCCGCCGGCCCCAACGGCTCATCCCTGCGCCAAGCCAGCTCCACCACCAGCGCCGGCGGCCGCCATTCGCACTCCAGCGCCACCATATGCTGCTGGTAGGTCGGATACTGCACCACATGCCGCGGCAACCAGGCCCAGCCCAGCCCGCGCATCAGCAATTCGGCCATCACATAGAAACTGTCCGCCCGCCACACCTGCGGACTGGCCGGCTCGCCCCCCGCATACCCCCCATCCCGCGGATTGACCAGCAATTGCCGGTGCCGCGCCAGGTCCTCGCAACTGACCCGCTCCAGTGCCGCCAGCGGGTGCCCCGGCGGGCACACGGTAACCATCTCGATGCTGCCCAGCACGCGCCGCTCCAGCGCATCCGACACCCGCTCATGGTGGAACATCAAGCCAAGGTCCGCCCGCCGCTCCACCAGTTGCCGCGCCACATCACCCTGGGCGCTGCTGGCCAGTTGCACTTCCAGCAACGGGAAGCGCTGCGACAGCTCGTCCAGGCTCTCGATTACCGGTGGATAGGGCATCGCCTCATCCTGCGCCAGGCGCAAGCGCGGCTCCTGGCCCCGCATCAATGCCGAAGCCCGGCCATCCAGGCGTTCGCACTGGCGCAGCAGCTCCCGGGCGTCTTCCAGCAATGCGGTCCCCGCCTCGGTCAACTGCGGCTGACGCCCGCTGCTGCGCTCGAACAGGGTCACGCCCAGGTCGGTTTCCAGCAGCGCGATGGCATTGCTCACGGCCGACTGCGCCCGCCCTTCGGCCCGGGCCACGGCGGAAAACGAACGCCGCTCGGCCACTTCGACGAACAGGCGAACCTGCTCCAGACTCCACTGCGGTTGGACCATCTAACCTATCTCCCTAGCTGATAGGAAATGACTTTACCGCATCCGGCCAAGCCCTAGAATGCGCGAGCCATCAGAGGAGTCCGAATCATGAATGCCTACACCTATCTCGCCATCGCCATTTGCGCCGAAGTCATTGCCACTGCTTCGATGAAAGCGGTCAAGGGCCTGAACACGCCGTTGCCGTTGTTGCTGATGGTGTGTGGCTACGGCATCGCGTTCTGGATGCTGACCCTGGTGGTGCGCAGCATTCCGGTGGGCATCGCCTATGCGATCTGGTCGGGCCTGGGTATCGTCCTGATCAGCATCGTCGCGCTGGTGATCTACAACCAGAAGCTGGATGTGCCGGCCATGCTCGGCATGGCGATGATCGTCGGCGGCGTGGTGGTGATCCAGCTGTTCTCGAAAACCGCCGGGCATTGATGGGCTGCAACAGGCGTATACTTGCCCGCCTGTCCAGCTTGTTGAGGTAACTGCATGTCATCGGTCATTTCCACCGACGTCCTGATCGTCGGCGCGGGGGTCGCGGGTCTCTGGCTCAACGCCCGCCTGCGGCGCCTGGGTTACTCGACGGTGCTGGTGGAACGCGCCAGCGTCGGTGGCGGGCAGACCCTCAAGTCCCAGGGCATCATCCACGGCGGCGCCAAGTACGCGCTGCACGGTGCCCTGACCGGCGCCTCGGAAGCCATCGCCGACATGCCGCGACGCTGGCGCGAGGCCCTCGCAGGCGACGGCGAACTTGACCTGTCCGGCGTGCGCCTGCTCTCCGAAGCCCACTATCTCTGGTCGCCCGGCACGATCGCCGGCAACCTCACCAGCTTCTTCGCCAGCAAGGCCGTGCGCGGCCGCGTCGACCAGGTCAAAGGCGACCAGTTGCCGCCAGCCCTGCAGGACCGCGGCTTCAAGGGCAAGGTCTATCGCTTGGCCGAACTGGTGGTCGATGTGCCGAGCCTGTTGCAACGCCTGGCCGAGCTGGGCGGCGACAGCCTGCTCGCCGGCGAGCAGATCGAGCCGCTGCGCGAGGGCGACGATCTGGTCGGCCTGCGCGTCGACGGCCGCCAGATCCGCGCCCAGCGCGTGGTGCTCAGCGCCGGTGCAGGGACCGCTGACCTGCTCGCCGACCTCGGTCTGAACCAGCCGGCCATGCAGCGCCGGCCGCTGCACATGGTCCTGGCCAAGGGCCCGAGCCTGAAACCGCTGTACGCCCACTGCCTGGGCGGCGGACCGAAACCGCGCATCACCGTCACCACCCACCCGGCCGCCGACGGCCAGTGGGTGTGGTATCTCGGCGGCGACATCGCCGAAGCCGACGGCGTGGCCCGCGAAGCGGACGCGCAGATCGCCGCGGCGAAGAAGGAAGTCGCCGGCCTGCTGCCGTGGGTCGACCTCAGCCAGGTGCGCTGGGCCACCCTGCGCGTCGACCGTGCGGAGCCGGCGCAATCTGGCCTGGTACGTCCCGACAACGCCTTCCTCGCCGACCAGCAGCGCCTGCTGGTCGGCTGGCCGACCAAGCTGGCCCTGGCCCCGGACTTCGCCGACCGCGTGCTGCAGGCCCTCGACCGCGACGGCATCAAGCCGGGCAACTGCCCCGCCCTGCCCGACCTGCCGAAACCGCCACTGGCCCAACCGGAATGGGAGCGCCTGCTGCCATGACCCTGCCGATTCTGCACGACCTGCATCGCCCGCTGGGTAGCACCGGCCTGTCGGTTTCGCCGCTGGGCCTGGGCACCGTCAAGCTGGGCCGCGACCAAGGGGTGAAATACCCTAATGGCTTCACCATCCCTGACGATGACACCGCCCGCCTGCTGCTGGCCCAGGCCCGCGAGTTGGGCATCAATCTGATCGACACCGCGCCGGCCTACGGCCGCAGCGAGGAACGCCTAGGCCCGCTGCTGCGTGGACAACGCGACCAGTGGGTGATCGTCAGCAAGGTCGGCGAGGAGTTCGATGACGGCCAGTCCCGCTTTGACTTCAGCGCCGTCCATACCCGCGCTTCGGTGGAGCGCAGTCTGAAACGACTGGAAACAGACTTCATCGACCTTGTTCTGGTCCACTCCAGCGGCGACGACCTGCGCATCCTCGAACAGGAAGAGGTCTACCAGACCCTCGCCCTGCTCAAGCAGGAAGGCAAGATCCGTGGCTTCGGTTTCTCCGGCAAGACCGTCGAGGGTGGCTTGAAAGCCTTGGAACAGGGCGACTGCGCAATGGTCACCTACAATCTCAACGAGCAGACCGAGCGCCCGGTCCTCGACTACGCCGCAGCCCACGGCAAGGCGATCCTGGTGAAGAAGGCCCTGGCCAGCGGCCATGTGTGCCTGAGCCCCGGAGTCGATCCGGTGAAGGCCAGCTTCGAGCTGCTGTTTGCCCATCCCGGCGTGAGCAGTGCTATTGTCGGGACCATCAACCCGCTGCACCTGGCCCACAACGTGGCGACCGTCGCGCAGGTGTTGCGCCAGCACTGAGCCGCCGCCGCGGCCGACCCCAACGCAAGAAGGAGCCGACATGCCGCGAACGCTGATCCGCAAGAACCCGAGCAACTTCAAGACCCTGCCCCTCCATGTCGAAGCCGGACCGGAGGGTTTGAGCTACCAGAGCATCGGCCGACCGCTGAACTTCGCCCAGACCCTGCAGCGGCGCAAGGCCATCCAGTTGCCGGACAGTGAGCGTTTCGCCGTCGAACTGGCCAACCTGGGTGTCTCGGTGCGCCTGACCCTGTGCTGGCAGCACCGCGATTACTGGGTACTGGTGCGCCAGCGCCGACAAGATCGTGGCGACGTGGTGCTCAAGCTGATCTCCGGTTACGTGCCGGCTCAGGAACTCAACCTGCCGTTGCACACCGCGGTGCAGGAAGTCGCCGAGGAATGCCTGCTGGAAACCCCCGAAGGCTGGCTCGGCGGGCGCTTCAACGACACCTGGCTGCCGGCACCCTACGCCGCCGCCCTGCACTACCGCGAGGCCCTGCCCTTCACCCTGACCCCGCATACCGGCGCAGCGCGCCCGGTGCGCTGCGGCAACCAGCAACTGATCGAACGGCCGCGGGCTTATGTGCACCTGCCCACGGCCTCGCTGCAGTTGATCTACGACCTGCGCCTGCAGGTGCCCAAGGAAGCCAAGTCGCTGAGCCTGTTCCATGTCGACGAGCGTCTTGAAGGCGACCAACTGGTGGCCCGCCTGGACCGTGGCCGACCCGACCTCTACCTGATGCCGCTGGAGGATGGCCAGCCACTGCCGGAGCTGTATCAGTTGAAGAAGGATCGCCTGGTACCGGCCGGGACCCGTGGCCTGTACCTGGCCGAGAGTTTCGCGCAGCAGGAAGGCTGGGTGGTGAAGGAGGAGCGGATTCGCTGGAAGGATTGGCTGCGCCAGCAGGGGCTGACGCCGAAGAAGCCGGACAGTGGCTTGCACCGGTTGACGGGGAAGGCGAAGGAGTTGCTGCAGATGGCGCGGGGCGGCCTGAGCAAATAAAGACTCAGGCGCGGCCGCAGCCCCTGTGGGAGCAGGTTTACCCGCGATGACGTCGGTGAATCCACCACCGCAATCGCGGGTGAACCCGCTCCCACAGGGGACCGCGTTGATCTCCAGATAGAAGAAGGGCCTGCAATGCAGGCCCTTTCCTTGTTTCAGTTCTTGCGGATCTTCTCGACGATCGCCGTGGTCGAGCTGTTTTCCACCAACCCCAGCACCTTCACCGTCCCGCCGTAGGCCTTGACGATATCGGCACCGACCACCTGGTCGACGCTATAGTCACCTCCCTTCACCAGCACATCCGGCTTGACCTGGCTCAGCAGGTTTTCCGGGGTGCCTTCCGGGAAGCTGATCACCCAGTCCACCGCACCGAGACCGGCCAGTACCGCCATGCGCCGGTCGACGCTGTTGATCGGGCGACCCGGGCCTTTCAGGCGGCTCACCGAGGCGTCGTCGTTGACCGCGACGATCAGGCGATCGCCCTGGGCCCGCGCCTGCTCCAGGTAGGTCACGTGACCGGCATGGAGGATGTCGAAGCAACCGTTGGTGAAAACAATCTTTTCCTTGTGCGCGCGAGCATCGTCGATAGCCAGCAGCAACTGGTCGAGGCTGAGCACGCCGCGTTCGGAGCCTTCCTCACGCTGGATCGCACGACGCAGTTCCGGGGCGCTGATCGCTGCAGTACCCAGCTTGCCGACCACAATGCCGGCGGCCAGGTTGGCCAGACCGACCGCGTGGGGCAGGTCTTCGCCTGCGGCAATGGCCGCGGCCAAGGTGGAAATCACCGTATCGCCAGCACCGGTCACGTCGAACACTTCGCGGGCACGGGCGGGCAGATGCAGGGCCGGATGATCCGGACGCAGCAGGGTCATGCCGTGCTCGCCGCGGGTCACCAGCAAGGCGCCCAGTTCGAGTTCGCGCATCAGTTGTCCGCCCTTGGCCACCAGTTCGGCCTCGTCGGCGCAACGGCCTACGATGGTCTCGAACTCGCTGAGGTTCGGGGTGATCAGGCTGGCACCACGGTAGATGGAGAAATCCTTGCCCTTGGGGTCGGCCAGAACCGGGATGCCACGCTCGCGGGCCGCCTGGATAAGGCTCTGGTGATTACGCAGTGCGCCCTTGCCGTAGTCAGACAGGACCAGCACCTTGACCCCCTCCAGCAAGGTATCGACTTCCGCGCCGAGGGACAGCGGGTCGGTGGCGAAGGGTTCCTCGAAATCGATGCGCAGCAGTTGCTGGTGACGGCTCATGACCCGCAGCTTGACGATGGTCGGCTGGTGCGCGATGCGCTGGAACACCGAGCGCACGCCCGCCGCCTGCAGGCTGCTGGCCAGGCTCTCGGCCGCCTCGTCCTGGCCGGTGACACCGACCAGCGCAGCCGGCGCGCCCAGCGCAGCGATGTTCAGAGCCACGTTGGCCGCGCCGCCGGGACGGTCCTCGATCTGCTCGACCTTGACTACCGGCACCGGCGCCTCGGGTGAGATCCGGGAAGTACCGCCATGCCAGTAGCGGTCGAGCATGACATCGCCGACCACCAGTACCGGGGCTTGATCGAAACGCGGCATGGACAACTTCATGGAGAACCCATCAGACAAAATGAACAGGGGCGGGATATTAGCACAGGCGACGCACTTGCCAGATTACAGCAGTAATGTCCTGTAACAGCGCGGGGCGCAGAGCGCCCCGGAGGTGTGTATCAGGTGATGTCGGCCTTGCTTGGCTCGTCCAGGCCCATGGCATGGAGGCGGGCGTAGTAGCCGTTCGCGGCGAGCAACTGGGCATGGCTGCCGCGCTCGACGATACGCCCCTGGTCCATCACCAGGATCAGGTCGGCCTTCTCGATGGTCGACAGCCGGTGGGCGATGACCAGGGTGGTCCGGCCCTTCATTACCTGGTCGAGAGCCGCCTGGATGTGCCGCTCGGACTCGGTGTCCAGCGCTGAAGTCGCTTCATCGAGGATCAGCAGCGGCGCGTTCTTGAGCAAGGCTCGGGCAATCGCCAGGCGCTGGCGCTGACCACCGGAGAGCAGCACACCATTCTCGCCGACCTGGGTATCGAAGCCTTGTGGCAGTTGCTGGATGAACTCCTTGGCATAAGCGTCCGCCGCGGCTGCCTCGATCTGATCACGAGGCGCACCTGCCAGGTCGCCGTAGGCGATGTTGTTGGCCACAGTGTCATTGAACAAGGTGACGTGCTGGGTCACTTGGGCAATGTGCCTGCGCAGGTTGCGCAGGCGATAGTCCTCTACCTCGACTCCATCAAGGAGGATCTCGCCTTGCTCATGCTGGTAGAAGCGTGGGATCAAGCCGGCCAGGGTCGACTTGCCGCTGCCGGAGCGACCGACCAGAGCAATCATCTGGCCTGGCTCGGCGGTGAAGTTGATATCGCTGAGCACCGGGCGCTCGGTGCCCGGGTAGGTGAAGCTCAGATTGCGCACTTCCAGGCGACCGTTGACGCGATCACGCTCGACAGTGCCGCTATCGACTTCGGGCTCGACATCCAGTTGTTCGAAAATGCTTTCCGCGCCGGCCACGCCGCGCTGGATGGTCGAGCTGACCTCGGAGAGCTGGCGGATCGGCTTGGGCAACAGGCCGGCGGCGGTGATGTAGGCCACCAGATCACCCGCTGTAGCCTCACCGCGCAGGAACAGCACGAGGAACATCAGCACCGCCATGGCGGTGTAGATCACCAGTTGGAGCATCGGGGTGTAGACCGCGCCGGTCTTGGTCATGCGCAGCTGTTTGTCGGTGTTGCTCTGGCTGGCGCTGGCGAAACGCTCCTGCTCGTAGCGCTCGCCGCCGAAGCTGCGCACCACGCGATAGCCCTGGATGGTCTCGGAGGCGACATGGGTCACGTCGCCCATCGCCACCTGGATCTTCTTGCTCTGCTTGCGGAATTTCTTGCTCGCGCTGCTCACCATGATCGCGATGAGTGGCAGGATCGCCAGCATCACCAGGGTCAGTTTCCAGTTCATCCACAGCAGGTAGACGAACAGGAACACCACGGTCAAACCTTCGCGGATCACCACCTTGATGGCATCGGTGGCCGCACCGGTGACCATGGTCACGTTGAATGTGATACGGGAGATCAGGTGGCCGGAGTTGTGATTGTCGAAGTAGCGGTTGGGCAGGACCAGCAATTTGTTGAACAACTCGACACGCAGGTCGTGCACCAGGCCCAGAGAGACCTTGGCCAGGAAATAGTTGCCCAGGTAGGAACCCAGCCCCTGCCAGGCGGCGATCAGTACGATCAGCAGTGGCACGGCCTGGAGTAGTTGGAGGTCCCTCAGGTAGGGCACAGTGGGGAACAGCACCGCTTCGGGGTTGCTCAATCCATCGACGAAATACTTGAGGATGCCAGCCAGCATGGGCTGGGTCGACGCGAAGATGACGAAGCCGACGATACTGACCAGGAAAGTGCCCAGGTAGGGCTTCACATAGCTCAGCAGACGGAAGTAGATCTTCAGGCTCGAAGGGCCGGACGAATCGGGAGCAGTCATGAGAGTCCGTCGTATGAAAAAGGTGCGGGATTGTAGCACAAGCGGTTTTTGCCACTTCGTGCTGGGGTAATATAGCCGGCTGGCTTTACACAGGAGTTTCGATGCAAGCGCTCGACCATGCCCGTTACCTCGCATTACGCGAAGGAGCGCACGTTCTGGAAGCCGATGGCACCGGCGACAAGGTGTTGCGCCTGCGCGACGGCTCGATGCTGAAACTGTTCCGGCGCAAGCGGCTGATCAGCTCCGCAGCGTGGTACCCCTATGCCCGGCGCTTCGCCGACAACTGCCGGGTTCTCGCCGAGCGCGCCATTCCGTGCCCGCGGGTGCGCGAGGTCTATCGCATTGCCGAGATCGCCCGCGATGCGGTGCACTACGACCCACTGCCCGGCAAGACCCTGCGCCAGTTGCTGGACGACCATGGCAACGACGACGGGCTGCGGCGCCAGTTGGGGATCTTCATTGCGCAACTGCACGAGTCGGGTATCTACTTCCGCTCTGCACACCTGGGCAACGTGGTGCTGACACCCGAAGGCCATCTCGGCCTGATCGACATCGCCGATATGCGCACCTATCGTCGCCCCCTGCGCAAGACCGAGCGTCTGCGCAACTTCAAGCACATGCTGCGCTACAAGGAAGACCGTGCCTGGCTGCTCGGGCAAGGCAACGATGTGTTCTCCCAGGCCTACGCAGCTGCGCAGACCCGCTGCAGCGCCGCAGACCTCGACACGGTCCTGAGCCAGGGCTGAAACGGAACGACCACCCGAAGGTGGTCGTCATTCGTATCAGATCAAGGATCGCCGCTTTTCCTGTACGACCCGCCCCATGACCACGGCTGCCGGCAGCAGCACCAGTGGCCACAGCTCATCGGGGTTGCCCACCAGCTTGCTGCCATCGAAGTTCAACATCACCAGCGCGCCCGCCAGGAACAGCCCCCACGGATCACGGTTGCGCCAGGCCAGCAACAGGGTCGCAGCCATCACCACGATGAACAGCGCCAGCGAGACCCCACCGGTGTACAGCCCCAACGCAACGAAGATGTTGTGCGGATGCTGAATGGGCATAAAGCCGCCCAGCAACTGAGTACTCTTGAATTCGACACCACAGCCCATCAGCCAACCGCAGTTGTGCCATTCACCGACCATGATCTGGAACAGTTCGCCCCGGAAGGAGTCGCCTCGCGCCAACAACCCGACGAACCAGGCCTGATCATGGATGATCCAGAAGGTCAGTCCCGTCACGACGATGCCGGCGACCAAACCGATCAGCCCGAGTTTCGGGAATTTCCAGATGGACTGGATGGCCCAGAGGCCGAACAGGAAAGCCGCACCGACCAAAGCGGTTCGGGTCTGCAGGACGAAGGTAATGGCAAAGAGGCTCAACAGCACGGCAGCAGTCGCCTCAAGATAGCGGCGCTCCTTAAGCCATAGCGGAAATGCCAGCGCGAGCGCACAGAGCAGCCAGATGCTGGTATAGATCACGTTCTGCAGACGCGAGGGCAGCAAGGCAACCCGCTCACCGACGCCGTACAGGCCGACCAGGTAGGCATACGCTGCAAATCCATAGATGTAGATGCAGAGGATCCAGAACATCCCCCGGACGAACAGTGCGTTGCGCACCTGGTCAGGCTCGATCAGTGCCGCGACGATGAACACGAACAGGGTTACGTAGAGAATGTGCTTGTAGAACTGGCCGTCCCCGGCGATTGCCGCCGGCACCAGGAACCAGGCCATGAATGCCAGCCAGGCCCAGGCCAGCGGCTGCTGCAACAGGCCTGCACCACGCTCCTTGATCAGGAACACCAGGCCCGGCAGGGCGATGAAGGCGTAAAAGATGTTGTTCGTCCACTTCGACGAATCCATCAGGATGTAGCTCAAAAGAAATATGATCGTCGCTACGGCAAAATAGCTTCGACTGGTTCTGCTTCCCACAATTTGCCTCACAAGAAAGTGCTGATCAAAAATCCGATGACGATGCCGACAGCAATGCTTCCCATGAGTTTGAAGCGATCCCTGCGTTTACGTCGAATCTTGTTGACGCGCTCCTGCGGCAACTCGACATGTTCACCGAAGCCGGTATGCAACACGGCATCGTTTTCCAGAATAAGTGCGTAGCGATTTTCCGCCGCGTAGGCACGCGACAGGCTCTTTTCGCCGGAATGCGCGGCATAAGGCGCGTGCTGCTGGTAGTCCGCCAGACGACGTAGCCCGGGGTTGAGCGAGAACCCTTGCCAGTCGGCCTTGTGCGAGCCCAGTTGATAGAACGGAATGCCCTGGACCACCTGCCGCTCGTTGAGGAACACATACGGGCTGTGCACCTGCAGATCGTGATTGAAGCTGCGCAGCCAGACCTGCAACGCCTGCGGGTCGGCCTCGAGCAAGACCTGCGATTCCTCGATGAAGCCAGGACGGTAGAACGCCCAGTCGTCTTCGCAATGAAACACCCAGAATGTCTTGATCTGCGCGTAGGCCGCATCGATGGAGCGCATCTGGCCAAGCTTGGGATTGTTGACGATGAACGTGGTGTGTTCACGCCACGCGGCCGGGATGCAGTCACGCACCGCCTCGTCGCCGGAATCTTCCGTGATGAAGACTTCACGGATCGGCGCCGTGTTGAAGCGATCGAAACTTTCGAGCGTGCGCTTCAACAGGTCGAACCGGCCACAGCTGGTCACCATCAAGGTGATCTCACTGTTTTCGCTGAAGACCATGGTTATCTTTCCTCGGTAAAAAACGATGAAGCGGCCTTATAGGCCTAGCGCACTACGCAACCTTGCCCACCAGCCCGGCGCGACATGCGGGCGCAGCGGCGCACGCATGGCCTCGACGATGGCGCGGCCCAGTGCGTGGAAGGTGAAATGCTGCTCCGCCAATTGCTGCCCGTTGCGCGCGATGCTGTCCGCCAGCTCGGGCTGCTCGCGCAACTGCTGCAACTTCCTGCGCAGTTCGTCGAGGTCGCGGTACAGCACGATGTTGTGCAGGTCGACGAAGCCCAACGCGCGGTTCTCTTCTTCGCCTTGGTCGTACGCCAGCAGCACGCATCCACAAGCCATGGCCTCGAAGTTCTTGATCATGTATTCGCCCATGCCGACGTCGGCACTGACGAAGAAACGGATCCGGCTCAGGGTGGCGCGGTATTCCTCGCCTGACTTGGTGCGAGTGATCACCAGGTTCTCGACCTTGGCCAGGGATTCGAGCATGGCCTTGCGCCCGGAATAGGCGACGCTGCGCAAGCTGCCGACGAACGCCAGCTCGATATCGCGCTCGAGCCCCTCGTTATTCAGCAAGGCCTGGTCGTAGCCCTTCGGAATGAACACCGCATCGAATCCTTCATCGCGCAGGCGCCGGGTGACGACCGCGCCGGAGGTAATGATTCTGGCCCAGGGCAGCTTGCTGTAATGCTCGCTGAACTTTCCGGTGTATTTGCACGGGATGTAGTTCTGGTAGGCGTCGTGTTCCAGGATCACCAGGTTCGGCAAGGTGCGGATGAAAGCGACCTGGCGGATCTCCTTCTTGAAGCGCAGGAAGAACAGGATGCGGTCATACTGCTCGACCTTGACGTGCTCGCGGAAGTAGGCGCGCAGGTTGTCCTGCTCGGCATCGCTCAGCCAGCGGATGTCGCAGTCGCACTCGGCCGCGATACCGTCGTAGAGACGGTCAAGGATTGCACGTTGGTCTTTCTGAACCAGAAAAAGGACTTTCACCGTTGTTCTCTCTTGTCGGCACGCGTTACGACCCAGAAGAGTTCGTGCCGGCGAACTGCCTTGCGAAAAAATTCGTTCTCACCGAAGGCTGGCCATTTCCGGCCCGCCAGGTAACGTTGCAGCAAGCGTCGCAGACGCCGCTTGAGCGGCAGGCGAGGCTGAAGGTCGTGCATCATGCCTAACGACATGGCCTTTTGCCACTGGCTTTGTGTGGAGACTGGCCGTGCCCATGGCCGCAGCGCCACGCCGCTGTCGAAATACGGCGGAAGCGCCACGCCGCTGCCGGCATCGCCCATGGGCCAACGGTCGTTGTCATGCAGGTGATTGGCGTAGTGCATGAGCACGTCTGGCTGCCACAGGGTCTGCGCCAGTGCCTCGAGCACCGCGTCACGGGCACAGACATGGTCGGGATGAGGATCGAGTGTCGGCTCGGGCAGGACGATGCTCGCCGGGCGGATGCGCTCGATCAGTTCGCACAGGTCCTGCACCAGGTTCTGCCAGGACGGGGTGCCGTTGGCGTCGCTCTTCAGCGCCACACTGTTGAAACGACGGAACAGGCGGGTATCCAGCAAGTCCGCCTCGCGGGAGCCGACGGCCTGCTCCGGGTCGGCCTTCATTGCCGGCAATTGCAGGCAGAAATAGCCAAGTTGCACACAGCGCGCCTGGGGCACGCCGGCCCAGAGTGGCACGCTGAGACTGTCCCAGGCCCGCAATTGGCCCTTGAGGCGGGCAGCGGAAACCGGGTCCAGACCCATGTCACGGTAGTGCTCGGCCTCGATTTCACCGGCGGTCAGGGTCACGATCCAGCTTTCCTGCGCCTCGGCATAGGTAGCGAAGGCAGCCAGTTCGGCATCGTCGGCATGCGGCGCGATCACCAGCAATGGCCCGGCCAGGTAGTCGGGATGGCGGCACACGAACAGCTCGGCGTCGTCGTCCAGGCGACAGTATTGCCCCGCCAGGCGCAAGCGCCCCTCACCCAGGGCCTGGGAATGGCCGGTCAGGTTCAGGTAGCGAATACCTGCCACACAACGCTCGAAGACCTGGCAATCGTCTTCGTCACCGTGGATCTTCACCGCCGGGTCGAAAAAGCGACCCAGCCAGCCGGCACGCAGGCGAACCTTGAGGACCAGGGTATCTTGCGCATCCAGCCGGCACGCCTCGGGCACCGTCACGCAGCCATCGCGCAGCCCCACGGCATGGCGCTCATCGGCATCGAGCCGGTAGTCGTAGTCAGTGGCAGGGGGATAGAACAGGTGATCGGCGAACCACGCCTCATGCGCGACCCAGGCCAGCAATGCGAGCACCAGCGCAAGCCACCAGGCCACCAGCACCCCGACCACCACCAGCAGCGCCAGGCCAAGCAATAGCCCAAGCCGCTTGTTGCGCCGATGGCGCTTGAGCAACTGCTGCTTGCGATTCAAGACTGGAACACCGGCACGGGGTTGCACCATCGATCCTTGTACTCGCGATCGGAACGGCCAAAGGAGAAACGCAACGGTTTGTTGCGCGCCCTGGCGTCTTCCCAGGCGGCCTGGGTGTTAAGGAAACTGAGCACGCTGCCCGGACTGAACTCGCGGGTCTCGGGATCTACCCCACCGTTGACGTACTCAACACTGATCCAGTCTGGCGCATCGACCCTGTACACCAGCTGAATGGCGATCGGTGCGTCATTGAGGAACACAACCGAACCGATCAACAGCGAGCGAAGGCGCTCGATCGCCTCGGCCATGCGCTCGGCACCGGTGGCCGGGAACCCCCAGCGCCGCTGGAACAGATCGCAGTACATCGCCGCGATCTCGGCGCTGGTGAAATCAGTGACCGGCCGCACCGTACCGCCCGCCTCCTCCAACAAGCGCAGTTCACGCCGCTGGTTGTAGCGGAACTTCTTCGACAGCTCTTCCGGCTGACGGGCCATGGCCAGTGCTTCGGCTTGAGCCTTCAGACCGCTGAAGCGGCCCTGGTTGAGCTCGGACAGGTAACGCGCGGCATGGCGCAGTGGTGCCTGAGCATCGGCAGCGGCCGGCAGGATGATCTCGGCATTACCAAGGTCGAACAGACCTTTCTTGCCCTTGCGTTTGAGAACGTCCTTGGACAGGGCCAGGTACCGCCCCCAGGTCGGGATCGCCGCCTTGATCTCGCCACCCTGTTGCCAGGCCAGGTAGCGCACGGGGATGTCAGCCATCTCCGCCAGTTGCGCGACCACCAGCGGATGGGTGGCAACACTGCCACCAAAGCGCAACCAGGCTTGTTCGTAGGTACGCGCGTCGATGACGCTCCAGCCACGCTCGCGCCAGCCTTGAATATGGTTGAGCATCAAGCCTCCGCGGTCAGCGCGACGACATGGGGCAAGCGCCAGAAGACCTCGCGGACCGCCTCGTCGGAAAAGCGCTGGCGCAGGCGTTCGAGCATGCGCGAGCGACATTCGTCGAGCTGTGCCTCGTCCATGCTGGCGAGCACTTGCAACGACTGCGCGAGTCCGGCGGCATCCGCCAGCGGGAACAGCACGCCGACGCCTTCCACCACTTCCGGAGCACCACCACAGGCGGTCGCCGAGACAGGCACGCCGGCCACCATGGCCTCCAGCAGGACCATGCCGAACGGCTCGTGGTCCGAGCTCAGGGCAAAGGCATCGAATGCAGTGAAATAACGGCGAGCATCGGGCACCTGGCCGAGAAAGTCGACCTGCCCGGCAATGCCCAGCTCGGCAGCCAGGGCCTTGAGCGAAGCCGCCAGGCGGCCCTTGCCGAGTATCGCCAGGCGAGCACCTTCCGGCAGATTGGGCCGCGCCTGGGCGAAGCCGCGCAGCAGGGTGGCCTGGTCCTTGTCAGGATGCAGGCGACCGACGTTACCGACGATCCATGCCTGCGGGTCCAGCTTCAGCGCGGCACGGGCCTCGGCAGCGGGTACCAGTTGGCCTTGCAAGGCTTCGATATCGATACGGTTGTACAGCGTCTGGATACGCTCGGCCGACCACTTCTTCAGCGCGCCGCGCATGTCGTCGCGTACTGCATCGGAGACACCGAGCAAGCTCAGGCGCTTGCGGAACAGGTTGGCCAGAAGCTGGCGACTGCCACGCTTGTAGTCATCGAACGCATGATGCACGCCGATGACCGGCAGACGGGTGCCCAGCAGGGCGATGTAGACGGGCTTGAAACGGTGGGCGATGCAGAAGCTGAACGCGCGCGTCGCGGCGATCTTGCGCAACGCGGCGATCGCACCCAGCTTCAGGCCACGAATGGCGCTGGAGCTGAATTCGAGGAACAGCACCTCATCGCTGGCGCAGCCTTCGGCCACGCGCGGATCGGCCTTTCCCGTGAGAAAAACCGTGGTGACCTTGTAACCGCTGCCGGCGAACAGGCTGGCGTACTGACGGGCACAGTCGAGAAAGGGCCCGTCATAGCCATGGCAGAACTGCAGGACGCGCTTGTCAGTCGAGCGTGTCATAGGCTTTCGCGCCGTCCTTCACCACCAGGATGTCTTCCATGATCAGGTACTGGAGGTCGGAACCGAAGAACATGTTCAACGCATCGGTCGGCGAGCAGATCATCGGCTCGCCACGACGGTTCAGCGAAGTGTTCAGCGACACGCCGTTGCCGGTCAGGCCTTCCAGGGCCTTCATCATGTCGTAGTAGCGCGGGTTGTACTCGCGCTTGAGCACCTGGGCGCGGGAGGTGCCGTCCTCGTGGACCACTTCCGGCACGCGGGTCTTCCACTCTTCCGCCACTTCGAAAGTGAAGGTCATGAACGGCGCCGGGTGATCGACCTTGATCATCTGCGGACCGACGGTGTCCAGCATGGACGGGCAGAAAGGCCTCCAGCGCTCGCGGAACTTGATCTGCTCGTTGATGCGGTTGGCCACGCCCGGCACGCTCGGGCAGCCAATGATGGAGCGACCGCCGAGGGCACGCGGACCGAACTCCATGCGGCCCTGGAACCAGGCCACCGGGTTGCCGTCGACCATGATCTGGGCGATGCGCTGTGGCATGTCGTCGATCTTGCGCCATTTCGGTGCACTCGGATGACGGGCACAGGCAGCGATCACGTCTTCGTTTGAGTAGGACGGGCCGAGGTAGACGTGCTCCATCTTCTCCACCGGCACGCCACGGGCGTGGGACACGTAGGCAGCAGCACCGACCGCAGTACCGGCGTCGCCGGAAGCCGGCTGGACGAACAGCTCGGTGACATCCGGACGGGCGATGATCTTCTGGTTCAGCTTGACGTTCAGCGCGCAGCCGCCGGCGAAGGCCAGCTTGCCGGTTTCCTTGAGGATGTCGCCCAGATAGTGGTCGATCATCTGCAGCGCCAGCTTCTCGAACAGCGCCTGCATGCTCGCGGCGTAGTGGATGTACGGCTCGTCGGCGATGTCGCCTTCGCGCTTCGGACCCAGCCACTCGATCAGCTTCGGCGAGAAGTAGAAGCCCTTGCCCTTCTCTTTATAACGGCGCAGGCCGATGACGTTGGCGTACTCGGTGTTGATCACCAGTTCGCCGTTTTCGAAGCTGGCCAGACGCGAGAAGTCGTACTTGCTGGCGTCGCCGTACGGCGCCATGCCCATGACCTTGAACTCGCCGTCGAGCATCTCGAAGCCGAGGAACTCGGTGATCGCGCCATACAGGCCACCCAGCGAATCCGGATCGAAGAATTCCTTGATCTTGTGGATCTTGCCGTTCTCACCGTAGCCGAAGAAGGTGGTGGCGTACTCGCCCTTGCCGTCGATCCCGAGGATCGCGGTCTTCTCCTTGAAGCCAGAGCAGTGGTAGGCGCTGGAAGCGTGGGCCAGGTGGTGCTCGACCGGCTCGATCTTGATCTTCTTCGGATCGAAGCCCAGTTGCTCCAGGCACCAGACGATCTTCTTGCGGTAGCGCTTGTATCGACGGTTGCCCATCAGGATCGCGTCGAGGGCGCGGTCCGGGGCGTACCAGTAGCGCTTGGCGTAGTGCCAGCGCGCCTCGCCGAACAGGCTGATGGGGGCGAACGGGATCGCGACTACGTCGACATCAGATGGCTTGATGCCAGCCTGTTCGAGGCAGAACTTCGCCGATTCGTAGGGCATGCGGTTCTTTGCATGTTTGTCGCGCACGAAGCGCTCTTCTTCAGCGGCGGCGATCAGCTTGCCGTCGATGTACAGGGCCGCGGAAGGATCATGGCTAAGGGCGCCGGACAGGCCAAGAATCGTCAATGCCAAGGGTCTAGCCTCTTCATTCGGTAAAAATGCGCCCCGGCCTCATGGGCGGGCGGCGGCGAAAGGGCGGGATTATAACGCAAAGCGGGTGGGCAATAGGAGGTGCTGACCTCAAGGGCCTCATCGCTGGCAAGCCAGCGCCCACAGGTACTGCATACACCGTCCCTGTGGGAGCTGGCTTGCCAGCGATGAGGCCCTCAAGAACAACACAAGAGCCAGGATTACTCGGCGATCAGCCAGTCCATCCGCCAGCTACCGCCCGTCTGTCCCAGGCACTCGGCCAGCCACGGCAGGAAGGCACGCAGCTCCTCCTCCAGCCCCCATGGCGGGTTGGCGATGGCCAAGCCAGAGCCATTCAGGCAGTCCGGCGTGTCCTGAGGATGCACGTACAGCTCCACCCGCAGCAGCTTCGGCGCGCCAGTGCTGGTCAGGTCCTGGTAGAAACGCACCAACTGGCGCTGATCCTTGATCGGGTACCAGATCGCCGCGACGGTCTGGCGCATGCGGCCGATCGCCTCTTTCATCGCGGTGGTGCAGCGTTTCAGCTCGTCCGGTTTCTCGAACGGCGGGTCGATCAGCATCACCGCGCGCTTCTCCTGCACCGGCAACAGCGCCCGCGGCACATGCCAGCCCTCGCCCAGGTGCACGGCGACGCGCGGGTCCTTCTTCATGTTGTCCTTGAGCAGGCGCCCGTCTTCCGGGTGTTTCTCGTTGAGCAGCACGCGGTCCTGCTGGCGTGCCATGCGTCGCGCCAGTTCGGGCGAGCCCGGGTAGTAGCGCAGCTCGCCGTCGGCATTCAGGCGCTTGACGATACGCAGGTAGTCCGCGGCGATCTCCGGCAGGTCGTCGCGCCCCCAGAGCCGGCCGATACCTTCGATCCACTCGCCGGTACGGGTCGCCTGGTCACCCTGCAGGTCGTACAGGCCGAGGCCGGCATGGGTATCGATGTAGGCGAACGGCTGCTCCTTGCGCGACATCAGCGCAATGAGACGGGTCAGCACGATGTGCTTGAAGACGTCGGCATGGTTGCCGGCATGGAAGGCGTGACGATAGTTCATGGCAACTCCTGAAGGACCGGGAAGTTTACCCGTTCAGGCGCGCGGCGTCAGGTTGCACCCGCTGAAACGAACCGGGGCCGCGTTGCGGCCCCAGAACGCTAGACGGAAATTACTTGTTGGCGTGGTAGTCCGCGTCGGCTTTCTCGAAGCGCGCAACCATGCTGGACGACGCACGACCGGCCTTGCTCACCAGCACGATGGCGATGGTAGCGAAGATGAAGCCGGGGATGATCTCGTACAGGCTGGTGCCCGAGTAGTTCTTCCACAGGATCACGGTCAGGGCACCGACCACGATGCCGGCCAGCGCACCATTGCGGGTCATGCCTTTCCACAGCACGGAGAGCAGAACCACCGGACCAAAGGCGGCACCGAAGCCGGCCCAGGCGTAGGCGACCAGGCCCAGCACGCGGTTTTCCGGGTTGGCGGCCAGAGCGATGGCAATCAGGGCAACAGCCAGAACCATCAGGCGGCCGACCCAGACCAGCTCACCTTGGGAGGCGTTCTTGCGCAGGAAAGTTTTGTAGAAGTCTTCGGTCAGGGCACTGGAGCAGACCAGCAGTTGGCAGCTCAGAGTACTCATGACCGCGGCCAGGATGGCCGACAGCAGAACTCCGGCGACCCACGGGTTGAACAGGATCTTCGCCAGCTCGATGAACACGCGCTCATGGTTCTCGGTCACGGGACCGGCCACTTCAGGGTGAGCCGAGAAGTAGGCGATGCCGAAGAAGCCCACGGCACAGGTACCGGCCAGGCACAGGATCATCCAGGTCATGGAGATGCGACGGGCCTTGGCGATGGATTTCACCGAGTCGGCTGCCATGAAGCGCGCCAGGATGTGCGGCTGGCCGAAGTAGCCCAGCCCCCAGCCCATCAGCGAGATGATGCCAACGAAGGTGGCGTTGCGGAACATGTCGAAGTTGGCCGGGTTCTGCGCTTCGATGGCGAGGAAGGTGGTATCCACGCCGCCAGTGGCCAGCAGAACGAAGATCGGCGTCAGCAGCAGGGCGAAGATCATCAGGCCGGCCTGCACGGTATCGGTCCAGCTCACGGCCAGGAAACCGCCGACGAAGGTGTAGGCGATGGTCGCGGCAGCACCGGCCCACAGCGCGGTCTCGTAGGACATGCCGAAGGTGCTTTCGAACAGGCGGGCACCGGCGACAATGCCGGAAGCGCAATAGATGGTGAAGAACACCAGAATCACAACCGCGGAGATGATCCGCAGCAGGCCGCTATGGTCTTCGAAACGACTGGCGAAGTAGTCCGGCAGGGTCAGCGCATCGCCGTTGTGTTCGGTCTGTACTCGCAGGCGACCGGCGACGAACAACCAGTTCAGGTAGGCACCGACGGTCAGGCCGATGGCGATCCAGGCTTCCGACAGACCGGACATGTAGATGGCGCCCGGCAGACCCATCAGCAACCAGCCGCTCATGTCAGAGGCACCGGCGGACAACGCGGTGACCACGCTGCCGAGGCTGCGACCGCCGAGGATATAGTCGGAAAGGTTCTTGGTGGAGCGATAGGCCATGAAGCCGATCAGCACCATTGCCGCGATATAGATCACGAAAGTGATCGTGATGGGATTACTTGCAGTCATGTATTGCGCCCTGGCGTTTGTTTTTATGTAGCAACAACCCTCGTGGGGGTTGCACCCAGGCGGCGAACCCTATGCCACAACCCAAATACGGTGCAACCTTTTTTACAAAGGCAGTTGCACCTTGTACGAAAAATCCCACAACAACGCCTTTTTGCTCCTTTTTGGCACAAAAAAATCAGTTTTCATAAGTAAATGCACACTAAAAAGCCATTTCCGTCGTATGGGTTTCCCGCCTCGGACGAGTTGCACCTCCGCCCGTAAAAATTTGGGTTGCACTAGGTTGCACCCGGAAACGCGCACGGCTAATCTTGGCGCCAGCTTAGCCACAGCCCAGTGGCAATAAAGAGGATAAGAAATGGCGACGACCACCCTTGGGGTCAAACTCGACGACCCGACCCGTGAGCGACTCAAAGCAGCTGCGCAGTCCATCGACCGCACGCCGCACTGGTTGATCAAACAAGCGATCTTCAATTATCTGGAGAAGCTCGAGGGTGGCGCCACCCTGACCGAACTCAACGGTCAGCCCGGCAACCTGGCCGATGACGCGGGCGACGTGCAGCCCGACCACAGCCATCAGTGCTTCCTCGAATTCGCCGAAAGCATCCTTCCGCAATCGGTCCTGCGCGCTGCCATCACCGCCGCCTACCGTCGCCCCGAGCAGGAAGTGGTGCCGATGCTGCTGGAGCAGGCGCGCCTGCCGGCCGCCCAGGCCGAAGCCACCAACAAGCTGGCCGCCGGCATCGCCGAGAAGCTGCGTAACCAGAAGAGCGCCAGCGGTCGTGCCGGCATCGTCCAGGGCCTGCTGCAGGAGTTCTCCCTGTCGTCCCAGGAAGGTGTGGCCCTGATGTGCCTGGCCGAAGCCCTGCTGCGCATCCCCGACAAGGGCACCCGCGATGCCCTGATCCGCGACAAGATCAGCACCGGCAACTGGCAGCCGCACCTGGGCAACAGCCCGTCGCTGTTCGTCAACGCTGCCACCTGGGGCCTGCTGCTGACCGGCAAGCTGGTCTCCACCCACAACGAATCCGGCCTGACCTCATCCCTCAGCCGCATCATCGGCAAGAGCGGCGAGCCGATGATCCGCAAGGGCGTCGACATGGCCATGCGCCTGATGGGCGAGCAGTTCGTCACTGGTGAGACCATCGCCGAAGCCCTGGCCAATGCGAGCAAGTTCGAAGCCAAGGGCTTCCGCTATTCCTACGACATGCTCGGCGAAGCCGCACTGACCGAGCACGACGCGCAGAAATACCTGGCGTCCTACGAGCAGGCCATCCACTCCATCGGCAAGGCCTCCCATGGCCGCGGCATCTATGAAGGCCCAGGCATCTCGATCAAGCTTTCCGCCCTGCACCCGCGCTACAGCCGCGCCCAGTACGAGCGCGTGATGGACGAGCTGTACCCGCGCCTACTGTCCCTGACCCTGCTGGCCAAGCAGTACGACATCGGCCTGAACATCGACGCCGAGGAAGCCGACCGCCTGGAGCTGTCCCTCGATCTGCTCGAGCGCCTGTGCTTCGAACCGCAACTGACCGGCTGGAACGGCATCGGCTTCGTCATCCAGGCTTACCAGAAGCGCTGCCCGCATGTGATCGACTACGTCATCGACCTGGCCCGCCGCAGCCGTCACCGCCTGATGATCCGCCTGGTGAAAGGCGCCTACTGGGACAGCGAGATCAAGCGCGCCCAAATCGAGGGCCTGGAAGGCTACCCGGTGTACACCCGCAAGGTGTACACCGACGTGTCCTACATCGCCTGCGCACGCAAACTGCTGTCGGTGCCGGAAGTCATCTACCCGCAGTTCGCCACCCACAACGCCCACACCCTGTCGGCCATCTACCAGATCGCCGGTCAGAACTACTACCCAGGCCAGTACGAGTTCCAGTGCCTGCACGGCATGGGCGAACCGCTGTACGAACAGGTCGTGGGCAAGGTCGCCGATGGCAAGCTGAACCGTCCGTGCCGCGTGTACGCCCCGGTCGGTACCCACGAGACCCTGCTGGCCTACCTGGTCCGCCGCCTGCTGGAAAACGGCGCGAACACCTCGTTCGTCAACCGCATCGCCGACCACTCGATCTCGATCCAGGAGCTGGTCGCCGACCCGGTCGCCACCATCGAACGCATGGCCACCCAGGAAGGCAGCGTCGGCCTGCCTCACCCGCGCATCCCGATGCCACGGGACCTGTATGGCAGCGAGCGGGCCAACTCCGCAGGCATCGACATGGCCAACGAGCATCGCCTGGCCTCGCTGTCCTGCGCCCTGCTGGCCACCGCGCACACCGACTGGAAAGCTGCGCCGCTGCTCGGTTGCGCCGCCAGCCAGGAAGCTGCCGCACCGGTGCTCAATCCGGCAGATCATCGCGATGTGGTCGGTCATGTCCAGGAAGCCACCGTCGGCGACGTCGACAACGCCATCCAGTGCGCGCTGAATGCCGCACCGATCTGGCAGGCCACCCCACCAGCCGAGCGCGCCGCGATCCTCGAACGCGCCGCCGATCTGATGGAGGCCGAGATTCAGCCACTGATGGGCCTGCTGGTCCGCGAAGCGGGCAAGACCTACGCCAACGCCATCGCAGAAGTCCGCGAAGCCGTCGACTTCCTGCGCTACTACGCGGTGCAGGCACGCAACGACTTCAGCAACGACGCCCACCGCCCACTGGGCCCGGTGGTGTGCATCAGCCCGTGGAACTTCCCGCTGGCGATCTTCAGCGGCCAGGTGGCTGCGGCCCTCGCCGCCGGCAACCCGGTACTGGCCAAGCCCGCCGAACAGACCCCGCTGGTCGCCGCCCAGGCGGTGCGCCTGCTGCTCGAAGCCGGCATTCCGGAAGGCGTGGTGCAACTGCTGCCAGGCCGCGGTGAAACCGTCGGCGCCCGCCTGGTAGGTGACGAGCGCGTCAAGGGCGTGATGTTCACCGGTTCCACCGAAGTCGCGCGCCTGCTGCAACGCAACATCGCCGGTCGCCTGGATACCCAGGGCCGTCCGATCCCGCTGATCGCCGAAACCGGTGGCCAGAACGCCATGATCGTCGATTCCTCGGCGCTGACCGAACAGGTGGTGATCGACGTGGTCTCGTCGGCCTTCGACAGCGCCGGTCAGCGTTGCTCGGCCCTGCGCGTACTATGCCTGCAGGAAGATTCCGCCGACCGTGTCATCGAAATGCTCAAGGGCGCCATGGCCGAAAGCCGCCTGGGCAACCCGGAGCGCCTGTCCGTGGACATCGGCCCGGTGATCGACGCCGAAGCCAAGGCGGGCATCGAGAAGCACATCCAGGGCATGCGCGAGAAAGGCCGTTCGGTCTATCAGGTGGCCCTGGCCAACAGCGACGAATGCAAGCGCGGCACCTTCGTCATGCCGACCCTGATCGAGCTGGAAAGCTTCGACGAGCTGAAGCGCGAGATCTTCGGTCCGGTACTGCACGTCGTGCGCTACAACCGCAAGGACCTGGACCAGTTGATCGAACAGATCAACGCCTCCGGCTACGGCCTGACCCTCGGCGTGCATACCCGCATCGACGAGACCATCGCCAAGGTCATCGACAATGCCCATGCCGGTAACGTCTACGTCAACCGCAACATCGTCGGTGCAGTGGTCGGCGTGCAGCCATTCGGTGGTGAAGGCCTGTCCGGTACCGGTCCGAAGGCAGGTGGCCCGCTGTACCTGTACCGCCTGCTGTCGACCCGTCCGGCCGATGCCATCGAGCAATCGTTCCAGCGCGGCGACGCCGGCAATACCCCGGACAGCCGTCTGCGCGAAGCCCTGCTCAAGCCGCTGGAAGCCTTCAAGGCCTGGGCCGCCAGTGCGCAGAACAACGAGCTGGTGCAGACCTGCGAGCGGTTCGCCCGCCAGTCGCAGAGTGGTATCACCCGCCTGCTGGCCGGCCCGACCGGTGAGCGCAACAGCTACACCATCCTGCCGCGCGAGCATGTGCTGTGTCTGGCGGACAACGAAGGCGACCTGCTGACCCAGTTGGCTGCGGTGTTCGCGGCGGGCAGCTCGGCGGTGGTCCTCGACGGCGAGCCGGGCAAGAGCGTGCGTTCGCGTCTGCCGAAGGAGCTTCAGGCGCGGATCAAGCTGGTGGCCGACTGGAACAAGGAAGACGTGCTGTTCGACGCCGTCCTGCACCACGGCGACTCCGACCAGTTGCGCGGCATCTGCGAGCAGATCGCCAAGCGTCCGGGTGCGATCGTTGGTGTTCATGGCCTGTCCTCGGGTGAAACCGCGGTGGCGCTGGAGCGTCTGGTGATCGAGCGGGCGTTGAGCGTGAATACCGCTGCGGCCGGTGGTAACGCGAGTCTGATGACGATCGGCTGATAGCAAGCGGGAAAACGAAGCGGGGCGGGTTTTAGGAACTCAATCAAGAGTTCCGCAAAGCCCGCCCCGCTTCATTTTTAAGCGACCCGCTGGAAACGGACAGCTATCGGAAGGCGATCGACAAGTTCATTGCAAATACGATGAAGAAAAACATCCAGAGAGTGACCCCGAGCATCATCCAGCCATTATTGGCCCTGGTGGAACGCGAGTTTGACTCTCCCCGGGGGTCGCATTCGACAACATTGATAGCTAGCTGAATTCTGCACATGACCCAAAGGCTCGCTACCAACTGCAGTATCACTTCGATCATGCCCCTGAGATTGATAAGCGCGTCATGTTTCAAGTCCCCAATAGGCAGGGGAGTCAATAGACCCGACCCGACGCTGACAACCATGATCAGCCACATGGCAACTCCCAGCAGCCTGGGTGACCAGTCGTACTGACTTCTCGAATGCTCAAGGCTTTGATCGACCCGACGGAGCAAGGGGAATACGAAAAATACCGGAAGAATGCTGCGCAGCACGGGGCTCACATCGTCTCCCGTAGCGCTCCTGTACGTCGCCCAATTCCTGTAAAACCAGTAGAACGCATAAAGTCCGGTGGTCAG
Source organism: Pseudomonas sp. Con_6 (assembly GCF_059379395.1). Taxonomy (NCBI): domain Bacteria; kingdom Pseudomonadati; phylum Pseudomonadota; class Gammaproteobacteria; order Pseudomonadales; family Pseudomonadaceae; genus Pseudomonas; species Pseudomonas sp. Con_6. The sequence continues at coordinate 6,514,539 of NZ_CM182011.1, forward strand.
GAGCGTCATGTAGATCAACTTTCTGATCGAAATCACGTAGAACAACGGTTTTGCTGACTTTTCCTCAACCGACTTGGATAGGGAAACAGTGTTCGTAGACATGGTTGGCGCCTTGTTGTAATGGGCCGGCCATCAAATACCCTCAATAAAGCAAATGATGTAGTCCAAATCGACAGACTAGTAAGGAACCTTCGGAACCTACGGCAGGCCAAATTTCCACTAGGGCTACGTAGCAATGCGGCGGCTCGCTCCCATAAGCTTTGCAGTCAGACGTCCCAAGTTGCACAGGGCGGGAAGCACTTCAACAGGACTACCCCACCAGCAGCACCCACCCCGACGTCACCATCGATATCCACAACCAGTTCACCACCGTGAACTGCGCATTCGCTGTGCCCTCCGGATCCCTCTCGCAAAAATTGATGGCACGCTGGACTGCTCCAAGCACGAGCAACGACAGCGCAAACATGAGCGCGGCGCACTTGGCTACCCCGGGCATGGGCAGCGACACCACACCCAGAACGATGCACAGAATCGACGTCAGCAACATCCCGCACGCCAACCACCAGGGCGACCAGACGTAGTTGCGCCCCGACGCACGGATACGCAGGTCGACCCGGCTCAACAGCGAATACAGGAAGAACTCCGGCCACAGCATGTACAACACCGCTATGCCGCCGCCGGCCCGGTAATGGATGTCCCAGTTGCGCTGGTACCAATAAAACCCGTAGAGGCCGCCGGTGAGCAGTGTCATCAGGATCAGCTTTCGCACAGCCACCACGAAGAAGGCTGGCTCATGAGCGCCTGCAGGGGAAAAGGTGCTTGTAGACATGAAAAGGACCGTCGTGTTGGGGCGCTCCATGAGAACGTTTAGCGGGGGTTGCAAGCTGCCGGCTCTGCTCCCGATCAAGAGAGCGAAGTTTCCCGCAAAGGATGAGAACTGGACTACAAAGCTGAACGTCTAGTGAGAAAGTGCATGAAGGACGCAATTCCTGCCCCCAGCATGCCCATCCCCTCCCCCCCATCATCATCCCCATCAATCATGCTGGCGCCCCCTCCCCCCCCTTCCTAGACTCGCCCCATCCCGAATCAAAGGACCGCCGCCATGACCGAGACCCTGCTCAGCGCCCGCAACCTGGCGTTCGAACTCTACGAAGTGCTGGATGCCGAAGCCCTGACCCGCCGCGAGCGCTTTGCCGAGCACAGCCGCGAGACCTTCGACGCGGCGCTGTCCACCGCGCGCAGCATCGCCGAGAAATATTTCGCCCCGCACAACCGCAAGGGCGACGAGAACGAGCCGCGCTACGAGAACGGCGCAGCGGTCCTGATTCCTGAAGTGAAGCCTGCCGTGGACGCCTTCCTCGAAGCCGGCTTCCTCAATGCCAACCGCGATTTCGACGTCGGCGGCATGCAGCTCCCTACCCTGCTCTCGCAAGCCTGCTTCGCCCACTTCCAGGCGGCCAACGCCGGGACCACGGCCTACCCGTTCCTGACCATGGGCGCCGCCAACCTGATCGAGAGCTTCGGCACCGAGGAACAGAAGCGCCTGTTCCTACAGCCGATGATCGGCGGCCGTTTCTTCGGCACCATGGCCCTGACCGAACCCCATGCCGGCTCGTCCCTGGCCGATATCCGCACCCGCGCCGAACCCGCCGCCGACGGCAGCTACCGCCTGCGCGGGAACAAGATCTTCATTTCCGGCGGCGACCATCCGCTGTCGGAAAACATCGTGCACATGGTCCTGGCCAAGCTGCCGGACGCACCGCCCGGGGTGAAGGGCATTTCCCTGTTTATCGTGCCCAAGGTCCTGGTCAATGCCGACGGCAGCCTCGGCGAACGCAACGACGTAACCCTGGCCGGGCTGTTCCACAAGATGGGCTGGCGCGGCACCACCTCGACCGCGCTGAACTTCGGCGACAACGGCCAGTGCGTCGGCTACCTGGTTGGCAAGCCGCACCAGGGCCTGGCGTGCATGTTCCAGATGATGAACGAGGCACGCATCGGTGTCGGCATGGGCGCCGTGATGCTGGGCTATGCCGGCTACCTGTACTCCCTCGACTACGCTCGCCAGCGCCCGCAAGGCCGTCTGCCGGACAACAAGGATCCGTCCACCGCCGCCGTGCCGATCATTGCCCACAGCGATGTGAAACGCATGCTCCTGGTGCAGAAGGCTTATGTAGAGGGCGCCTTCGACCTCGGGCTGTACGCCGCGCGCCTGTTCGACGACACCCAGACCGCCGAGACGCCCGAGGCCCGCCAGCAGGCCCACGAACTGCTCGACCTGCTCACCCCCATCGTCAAATCCTGGCCTTCGGAGTTCTGCCTCAAGGCCAACGAGTTGGCGATCCAGATCCTCGGCGGCCACGGCTACACACGCGAGTACCCGGTAGAGCAGTACTACCGCGACAACCGCCTGAACCCGATTCATGAAGGCACCCACGGCATCCAGTCCCTCGACCTGCTCGGGCGCAAGCTGGCGCAGAACGGCGGTGCCGGGCTCAAGCAACTGGTGCGACTGATCGCCGGCACCTGCGAGCGGGCCCATCAGTTCCCCGGCCTGGACGCCCTGCGTCAGCCACTGGAGCAACTGCTGAACCGCCTGCAAGGCGTGACCCTAGGCCTGCTCGGCGACCTGGCGACCGGCAAGATCAACGCCGCCCTGGCCAACTCGGCGCTGTACATGAAAGCCTTCGGCCATTGCGTAGTCGGCTGGCGCTGGCTCGAACAGGCGATCCGCGCCGAGGCAGGCCTGGCCACAGCGAACGAGGCCGACCGCGACTTCTATCGCGGCAAGTTGCAGGCGGCGCGATTCTTCCTCACCTGGGAAGTACCGCCCTGCCATAATGACCTCGCATTGCTCGAAGCACGCGACGACACCTGCCTGGGCATGCATGAGGAGTGGTTCTGAACCAGGGCCACCGTCACCGGAGGCCCGTTCATGTTCGATTTCACCGCGCCGCTGCGCCAGCGCTTCACCAGCCTGCGCTGCGGCGGCGAGTTCTTCTCCCTGCGCCATGTGCGCCAGTCCCATCAGCACCTGTCGGTGCGCAAGAATGTCGCCGAGCCGCCCAGCCTGGGCCGTGACGAAGGCGCCATGCTCACCGTGCGGGTCAGCGGCGTAGAAGCCTACGCGGCCACCGCCGACCTGTCCCAGGCCGGCCTGCAACGCGCGCTGGACCGCGCCGAAGCCTTGGCCCGGCAGATCGCCGCACACTCGCTGCTGGACCTGCGCGACCAGCCCATCGCTACCGCTCGCGCCGACTACTGCTCGCCCAATCTGGAACAGGCGTTCCCCTCCCTCGCCGACTGCTACGACCTGCTCAACCGCGAGTCTGCCTCGGTGCCAAGCGACGAGCGCCTGGTCAGCTGGCAGGCCAGCCTGGGGCTGAGCGATGTCGAACAGATCTACTTCAACAGCGCTGGCGCCGAGCTGCGTCAGGCGCAACGCTTCGTCTTCCCTGGCATGAGCGTCACCGCTTTCGGCAATGGTGACAGCCAGACCCGCACCCTTGGCCGCGAGAACTTCGGCCAGCAGGGCAGCCTCGATGTGATCCAGCGCTGCGGCCTGGTCGGTGCCGGCGCACGGATTGCCGACCAGGCCCTGCAACTGCTGCTGGCGCCCAACACGCCGGGCGGTGTGCGCGACCTGCTGCTGATGCCGGATCAGATGATGCTGCAGATCCACGAATCCATCGGCCACCCGTTGGAAATGGACCGCATCCTCGGCGACGAGCGCAACTACGCCGGCACCAGCTTCGTCAAGGCGCAGGACTTCGGTCACCTGCAATACGGCTCGACGCTGCTCAACGTGACTTTCGACCCGGAAATCCGCGAGGAACTGGCCAGCTATGGCCATGACGACGACGGCACTCCAGCGACACGCCAGTTCCTGATCCGCGACGGCCTGCTGGTGCGACCGCTGGGCGGCGCGCTGTCGCAGTTCCGCTCGGGCCTCGACGGTGTCGCCAACAGCCGCGCCTGTGGCTGGAACCGCGCGCCCATCGACCGCATGGCCAACCTCAATGTCGAGCCGGGGGACAAGTCCCTGGAGCAACTGATCGGCGGTATCGAGCAAGGCATCCTGATGCGCACCAACCGCTCCTGGTCCATCGACGACGCACGTAACAAGTTCCAGTTCGGCTGCGAATGGGGTCAGTTGATCGAAAACGGCGAACTCAAGGGCGTGGTGAAGAACCCCAACTACCGCGGCATTTCCGCCAGCTTCTGGCGCAACCTCAGCGCCGTCGGCGATGCCAGCACCTTCCAGGTCCTTGGCACGCCGAACTGCGGCAAGGGCGAGCCGAACCAGGTGGTGCGGGTCGGCCACGCCTCGCCCGCCTGTGTGTTCAGCCAGATCGACGTATTCGGAGGAGACGCCTGATGGCCGACCGCTTCCTGCACACTTTCCAGACCCTGGTCGACTGGCTGCGCGAGCAGGTCCGGGCCCCCGAGCACTTCACCCTGAGCTACGCCGGCGAGCACTCCCGGTTCATTCGCTTCAACCACGCCAAGGTGCGCCAGGCGGGGGATGTCCAGCAGTCCGACGCCAGCCTCAAGCTGATCGCCGATGGCCGCCAGGCCGACCTCAACCTGACCCTCAGCGGCGATGCCGAACTCGACCTGCAACGTCTGGCCGAAGCCCTGGAACAACTGCGCCAGACCTTGCCACTGATTCCCGCCGACCCTTACCTGCTGCTCAACGAAAGTGCCTGGGACAGCCGACACCAGCAGGATCAGGCCCTGCCCGACAGCGCCAGCGTGCTGCGGCAGATCGAAGCCGGCGCCGGTGATCTCGACCTGGTCGGCATCTATGCCGCCGGACCGGTCTGCCGCGGCTTCGCCAGTTCGTTCGGCGCCTTCGGCTGGCACCAGGCGAACAGCTTCAACTTCGACTGGAGCCTGTTCCACGCCAATGGCCAGGCGGTAAAGGCCAACTATGCCGGCCAGAAATGGGATGACGCCCAGTTCGCAGCGCGTCTGGTTCAGGCACGGCAACAACTCGACTATCTTGACCGCCCGCTGAAGACCCTTGCCCCCGGGCAGTACCGCGCCTACCTGGCCCCGTCGGCCCTCGACGAGATCGTCGGCATGCTTGGCTGGGGTGGTTTCTCGGCGCAATCCATCGCGACCAAGAACAGTCCGCTGCAACGCCTGTACGACGGCGAAGCCGCACTGAGCCCGCTGGTGAGCCTGGACGAGCGGGTCAGCGGCTCGCTGAGCCCGGCGTTTTCCAGCGAGGGCTATCCACGCAGCGACTTGCACCTTGTCGACCGCGGCGCGGCGCGGGAACAACTGACCAATGCCCGCAGCGCTGCGGAATTCCAGCGCGAGGCCAACGGTGCCGAAAGCTGGGAGGCGCCTACCGCGCTGAACATGTCAGCGGGCGACCTGCCTTTGGATCAGGTACCGGAACGGCTGGGCACCGGTTTGTACATCAGCAACCTGTGGTACCTGAACTACTCGGACCAACCGGCCGCGCGGCTGACCGGCCTGACCCGCTTCGCCACCTTCTGGGTGGAAGATGGAGAAATCCAGGCGCCGGTGAGCACGATGCGTTTCGACGACAGCGTCTACAGTCTGCTGGGTACGCAACTCGAAGCATTGACGCAGGAACGTGAGCTGATGCTGTCCACCGGCACCTATGGCCAGCGCCAGACCGCATCGAGTCATTTGCCGGGGGCACTGGTCAAACGGCTGACCCTGACCCTTTGAGGGTGTCGCTGACGGCCTCATCGCGGGCAACACACGCACACAGGGTTCGGCGGTGTACGCAATCCTTGTGGGAGCGGGCGTTGCCCGCGATGAGGCCCGACCAGACAACATCATTGTTCCTGCTGCGGATAAAAGGACACCCATGCCAGACCGCACACCGCTGGACCCCACCACCGCCCGCTGGATTCCCTGGGTCGTGGCCATCGCCTTCTTCATGCAGTCCCTCGACGGCACCATCCTCAACACCGCCCTGCCGGCCATGGCCCGTGACCTGGCAGAAGACCCGCTGCGCATGCAGTCGGTGATCATCGCCTACATGCTCACCGTGGCCCTGCTAATCCCCGCCTCGGGATGGATTGCCGACCGCTTCGGCACCAAACGGATCTTCTTCGGCGCGATCCTGCTGTTCAGCCTCGGCTCGTTGCTCTGCGCCCTGGCCGGCAGCCTCGGCATGCTGGTGGCGGCACGGATCATCCAGGGCCTGGGCGGCGCGCTGATGCTGCCGGTCGGGCGCCTGGTAGTGCTGCGCGCCTACCCGCGCTCGGAACTGGTGCGGATCATGAGCTTCATCACCATCCCCGGCCTGCTCGGCCCGCTGATCGGTCCGACCATGGGCGGCTGGCTGGTGGAAATCCTCAGCTGGCACTGGATCTTCCTGCTCAACCTGCCGGTCGGCGCCCTCGGCTGCTACGCCGTGTGGAAATACATCCCCGACCTGCGCGGCTCGGCGCGCACGCGCTTCGACAGCGTTGGCTTCCTGCTCTTCGGCGCAGCGATGGTGCTGATCACCATCGCCATGGAAGGCCTGGGCGAGCTGCACCTGCCGCACCTGCGGGTGATGCTCCTGCTGTTCGCCGGCATGGCCTGCCTGGCCGCCTACTGGCTGCGCGCCGGGAGCATCGACAACCCGCTGTTCTCGCCCAGCCTGTTCCGCGTGCGCACCTTCTCCGTGGGCATCCTCGGCAACCTGTTCGCGCGCCTGGGCAGCGGCGCCCTGCCGTTCCTCGTCCCCCTGCTGCTGCAGGTGGCGCTGGGCTACTCGCCGGCCGAAGCGGGGATGAGCATGATCCCCCTGGCCGCCGCGGCGATGCTCGCCAAGTCCATCGCCCGGCCGCTGATCGAGCGCTTCGGCTACCGCACCATCCTCACCGGCAACACGCTGTTGCTGGGGATCATGCTGGCCAGCCTCGGCCTGGTCGACGAAAACACGCCGCACGCGGTGCTGCTGGTGCAACTGGGGATGCTCGGGGCGATCAACTCGATGCAGTTCACCGCGATGAACACCGTGACCCTGATCGACCTCGACGACGCCAGCGCCAGCAGCGGCAACAGCCTGCTGTCGGTGGTCGCGCAGCTGTCGCTGAGCCTGGGCGTGGCCTGCGCCGGGGCCCTGCTCGGCGGTTTTACCGCGGCGGGCAGCGCCGAGGGCGTGGAAACCACCCTCGGCGCGTTCCAGCTGACCTTCGTCACCATCGGCCTGATGGCCATGCTGGCGGCGGCGATCTTCCTGCAACTGGCGAAGACCGATGGAAGGCGTGCCCCTCGTCAGGAAGCCGAGATCGAGCCTTAGGGCGAATGGCCATGAGGCTGGTACACTGCGCGACATTTTGTTTTGCAGGCCCGCCTCGTGACCACCAACGCCACCGCTTTCGCCACCTTGCCGCTGTCCGCCGCCATGCTGGCCAACCTGGACGCCCTCGGCTATACCGAGATGACCCCGATCCAGGCACAGAGCCTGCCGGTCATTCTCAAGGGCCAGGACCTGATCGCCCAGGCCAAGACCGGCAGCGGCAAGACCGCCGCCTTCGGCATTGGCCTGCTCAACCCGATCAACCCGCGCTACTTCGGCTGCCAGGCACTGGTGCTGTGCCCGACCCGCGAGCTGGCCGACCAGGTGGCCAAGGAACTGCGCCGCCTGGCCCGCGCCGAGGACAACATCAAGATCCTCACCCTGTGCGGCGGCGTGTCCCTCGGCCCGCAGATCGCCTCGCTGGAACATGGCGCGCACATCATCGTCGGTACCCCGGGCCGGGTGCAGCAGCACCTGAGCAAAGGCACCCTGGTGCTGGACGGTCTCAACACCCTGGTCCTCGATGAAGCCGACCGCATGCTCGACATGGGTTTCTTCGACGCCATCGCCGATATCGTCGGGCAGACCCCAAAGCGCCGGCAGAGCCTGCTGTTCTCCGCCACCTACCCGGCCGGGATCAAGCAACTGGCCTCCTCGATCATGCGCGATCCGCAGCAGGTAAAGGTCGAGGCGCTGCACAGCGACAGCCAGATCGAGCAGCATTTCTACGAGATCGACGCCGAAGATCGCCTGAGCGCCGTCACCCGCGTGCTCGGGCATTTCCGTCCACAGTCCTGCGTGGCGTTCTGCTTCACCAAGCAGCAGTGCCAGGAGCTGGTGGATCACCTCAAGGCCAAGGGCATTGCCGCCGAGGCGCTGCACGGCGACCTGGAACAGCGTGACCGCGACCAGGTCCTGACCGTGTTCGCCAACCGCAGTACCTCGGTACTGGTAGCTACCGACGTGGCCGCCCGCGGCCTGGATATCGATGCACTGGACATGGTGATCAACGTCGAGCTGGCGCGGGATGCGGAGATTCACGTGCACCGTGTCGGGCGTACCGGTCGTGCTGGCGAGAAAGGCCTGGCAGTGAGCCTGGTGGCCCCGGCCGAGGGCCATCGCGCCCAAGCCATCGAGGCCCTGCAGAAATCCCCGCTGCGCTGGGAACAGCTGGACAGCCTGAAGAGCAAGGGTGGCGAGCCGCTGGTGCCGCCGATGTCGACCCTGTGCATCGCCGCCGGGCGCAAGGACAAGCTGCGTCCGGGGGATATCCTCGGCGCACTGACCGGCGATGCCGGGATTCCAGGCAAGCAGGTGGGCAAGATCGCCATCTTCGATTTCCAGGCGTTCGTGGCCGTGGAGCGCGCGGTGGCCAAGCAGGCCATGCAGCGGCTGAACAGCGGCAAGATCAAGGGTCGCTCGCTCAAGGTCCGGATCATCTAAGAGCGACGCGTAGCCCTGTGGGAGCGGGTTTACCCGCGATTACGATGGTGAATCCACTACCGCAATCGCGGGTAAACCCGCTCCCACAGGGTCCGCGTCGCTTCAACAAAATTTGTTGCTCCAGAGAAAAATCATGCACTCCACCGATGTGATCATCATCGGCGCCGGCGCCGCCGGCCTGATGTGCGCCCGCACCGCCGCCCTGCGCGGCCGCCGGGTCGTGCTGCTGGACCACGCCAACAAACCGGGCAAGAAAATCCTCATGTCCGGCGGTGGCCGCTGCAATTTCACCAACATGTACACGGAGCCGGCCAACTTCCTCTCGCAGAACCCGCATTTCTGCAAATCCGCCCTGGCCCGCTACACCCAGTGGGACTTCATCGAGATGGTCGCCAAGCACGGCGTGCCGTACCACGAGAAGAAACTCGGCCAGCTGTTCTGCGACAACAAGTCCAGCGACATCCTGCAGATGCTCCTCGATGAGTGCGACAGCGCCGGCGCAACCCTGCGCACGGACACCCGCATCGACAACATCGAGAAGCTCGAACACGGCTACCTGCTGAACACCAGCGCCGGCCCGTTCCAGTGCCAGTCGCTGGTGATCGCCACTGGCGGCCTGTCGATCCCGACCCTGGGCGCCACCGGCTTCGGCTACCAGGTCGCCCGCCAGTTCGGCCACAGCCTGCTACCGACCCGCGCCGGCCTGGTACCGTTCACCATCACGGACCAGCTCAAGGCCCTGTGCACCGAGCTGTCCGGCACCTCGGTAGACTGCATCGCCAGTTGCAACGGCCAGAGCTTCCGGGAAAACCTGCTGTTCACCCACCGCGGCCTCAGTGGCCCGGCGATCCTGCAGATCTCGTCGTTCTGGGAAGCTGGCGACACCGTGGCAATCAACCTGCTGCCGGACCACGACGCCCTCACCTGGCTGCAACAGCAGCAGGCCGAGCGCCCCAACAGCGAACTGAAAACCCTGCTTGGCGAAGTGTTCACCAAGAAGATGGCCAACCTGCTGGCCGACGCCTGGTTCGTCTCCAAGCCGATGAAGCAGTACACCCCGGCGGAACTGGCCCAGGTCGCCGACAAGCTGGGCAACTGGCAACTGGTTCCCGCCGGTACCGAGGGCTATCGCACCGCCGAGGTGACCCTGGGCGGCGTCGATACCCGCGAGGTGTCGTCCAAGACCATGGAGTCGCTGAAGAGTCCGGGGCTGTACTTCATCGGCGAAGTGCTGGACGTCAGCGGCCACCTTGGCGGTTTCAACTTCCAGTGGGCCTGGGCCTCCGCATACGCCGCCGCGCAGTTCGTCTAGAATCAGCGTCCATCACGGAACGCATTTTGCTGGTACGTGACACCGCGACGGTTTGACGTCGCGGTGACCGCTCACTCAGACCCCGCCCAGCAGGCCTGCCCGTCACCATGCCGTCTTCTTCTTTCAGCCAATCGTTGCGTCGTTTGTGGGCGCTGGACAAGTTCAGCTACAGCATCCGGGTTCTGATCGCCCTTACCGGCAGCATGGCGCTGTGCTGGTATCAGGACCAGATGAACCTGCTGATCCCGCTGTTCCTCGGTATCATCGCCAGCGCCCTGGCCGAGACCGACGACAGCTGGCAGGGGCGCCTCAACGCCCTGGCAGTAACCCTGGTGTGCTTCACCGTGGCCGCGCTGGCGGTGGAGCTGCTGTTCCCCTACCCGTGGATCTTCGTCACTGCCATGGCCCTGGCGGCCTTCTGCCTGACCATGCTCGGCGCCCTTGGCGAACGCTACGGGGCGATCGCGCAGGCCACGTTGATCCTCTCGGTGTACACCATGATCGGCGTCGACCAGCGCGGCGGCGAGGTGACCGACTTCTGGCACGAGCCGCTGCTGCTGGTGGCCGGCGCGGCCTGGTACGGCCTGCTCTCGGTGCTCTGGCAGGCGCTGTTTTCCAACCAGCCGGTGCAGCAGGCGCTGGCCCGGCTGTTCCGCGAACTGGGCATCTACCTGAAGCTGAAGTCCAGCCTGTTCGAGCCGATCCGCGGCCTCGACGTCGAGGCCCGGCGCCTGGAACTGGCGCAGCAGAACGGCAAGGTGGTGGCGGCGCTGAACACCGCCAAGGAAATCATCCTGCACCGGGTCGGCGGTGGCCGGCCCAGCTCCAAGGTCAGCCGTTATCTCAAGCTGTACTTCCTCGCCCAGGACATCCACGAGCGCGCCAGTTCCTCGCACTACCCGTACAACGCCCTGACCGAAGCCTTCTTTCACAGCGATGTGCTGTTCCGCTGCCAGCGCCTGCTGCGCCAGCAGGGCAAGGCCTGCCATGAACTGTCGGCGTCCATCCAGTTGCGCCAGCCGTTCGTCCTGAGAACCGGTTTCGCCGAAGCCCTGGAAGACCTGCACGCCTCGCTTGAGCACCTGCGTATCCAGAGCAACCCGGCCTGGCGCGGCCTGCTCCGCTCGCTGCGCGCTCTGGCCGCCAACCTGGCGACTCTCGACCGCCTGCTCAGCGACGCCAGCAACCCCGACAGCCTGGCCGACAACACCGACCCGAGCCTGCTCGACCGCTCGCCGCGCAACCTGGCGGACGTGTGGAGCCGCCTGCGCCAGCAACTGACGCCGACCTCGCTGATCTTCCGCCACGCCCTGCGCCTGCCCCTGGCACTGGCCGCCGGTTACGGCATGGTGCACCTGATCCACCCGACCCAGGGCTACTGGATCATCCTCACCACCCTGTTCGTTTGCCAGCCCAACTACGGGGCGACGCGACGCAAACTGGTGCAGCGGATCATCGGTACTGCCATCGGCCTGACGGTCGGCTGGGCGCTATTCGACCTGTTCCCCAACGCGCTCATCCAGTCGCTGTTCGCCGTGGCCGCCGGGGTGGTGTTCTTCGTCAACCGCACCACCCGCTACACCCTGGCAACGGCAGCGATAACGCTGATGGTGCTGTTCTGCTTCAACCAGATCGGCGACGGCTACGGCCTGTTCCTGCCACGCCTGTTCGATACCCTGGTGGGCAGCCTGATCGCCATTTCCGCGGTGTTCCTGTTCCTCCCGGACTGGCAGGGCCGGCGCCTGAACAAGGTGCTGGCCAACACCCTCACCTGCAACAGCGTGTACCTGCGCCAGATCATGCAGCAATATGCCCAGGGCAAGCGCGATGACCTCGCTTACCGCCTGGCCCGACGCAACGCGCACAACGCCGATGCGGCGCTGTCCACTACCCTGGCCAACATGCTCATGGAACCGGGGCATTTCCGTAAGGAGGCGGACGTCGGCTTCCGCTTCCTGGTGCTCTCGCACACCCTGCTCAGCTACCTCTCGGCCCTCGGCGCGCACCGCGAAAGCACCCTGCCCGCCGAGGCCCGCGAACAGCTGATCGACGCCGCCGGAGAGAAACTGGCGCAGAGCCTGGAAGAGATCGCCGGCGGCCTGGCCGGCAAGCAGCCGGTGGCAATCCACAGCGACGCCGAGGAAGCCCTGGCCGGCGAGCTGGAGCAGATGCCCGAGGAAATGGACGAGAACCTGCGGACGGTACAGACCCAGCTGGCCCTGATCGCCCGCCACCTGGGCCCGCTGCGCACCCTCGCCGCGCACCTGATCAAGGGGACGCCGCCGGCCTGAGGCCATAGCTGTCGACGATCCGCGCGTAGCTGCCGTCGGCCTTCATCTCGGTGATGGCCTGGTCGAAATCGGCAACGATCTGCTCGTGCCGGGGGTGCTTCAGGCTGACCAGGATATGCAGGTCGTTCTCGCTGACCGGCTTGCCGAAGAACTCCACCATGTCCTTGACGTTGCTGTGCTCGCGCTGGAGAAACCAACTGGCGACGTACTCGTCTTCCACCGCCAGACTCACCCGCCCGGCAGCCAACATGCCGATGGCCACGGAAAAACTGCGCACCGGCACTTTTTGCAGGCGCATATCGTTATCGAAGTCGTCGGAATAGGCGTAATCGCGAACCACAGCGATGGAATGCGGGTAAAGATCGGAGAGGCTTTCAAACTGGATCGCGTCGACCTTGCGCTTGAGCAAGCGGATGCGATTGGTGAGATAACCGCCGGAGAACTGGCCGATGCGCGTGCGCGAATCGTTGTACCAAGCGTTGACCAGCACATCGTAGCGGCCATCGTTGATGCCCATCAGGGCCCGCGCCCAAGGCACCTGCTCGAACTCGCTGATATAGCCTGCACGCTTGAGCGCCGCCTTCACGATGGCAGTGGCGAGCCCACCCTGTTCCAGGCTGGCATCGGTAAAGGGCGGCCAGGCATCGGCGACCAGGCGCAGGGTTTCGGCGTGAACCGGGGTAACTGACAACATTCCAAGCAAACACAAGACTCGGAGCAAGTGCCGCATGCTCAAATCCTATAGCGGAGGCTTTCCGCGTTCTGGTTTGACCGCTGGGAATTTCAGTGCCAACAAATTCAACCGCGATGGCCAGATTACACAAACATCCGTCCGTGTGGCATCAGTAGATAATAGCCATGTGCCTCTATTCTTGCCGGTTTTGCGGGCTCTTTGACTTTCGGCCGCGTATTACACCGGGCTATGCTCGGGGTCGAACCCTTTGAGAGAGTTGCCCATGTCCATCGACTGGATCTGCAAGCACCACAACGACCTTGGCAAGGAACAGCTGTATGCCGTGCTGCGCCTGCGCAACCAGGTATTCGTGCTGGAACAGAAATGCCCGTATCAAGACCTCGACGGCCAGGACCTGGCCGGTGATACCTGCCACCTGATGGCCTGGCGCGATGACCAGTTGCTAGGTTACCTGCGCTTGCTGGACCCGATTTCCCAGGGTGGCGACGTGGTGATCGGCCGGGTGGTGGTGTCCGAGGCCGGACGCGGCCATGGGCTGGGGCATGAGCTGATGGTCCGCGCGCTGGAGCAAGCCCAGGAGAACTGGCCGGATGTGCCGGTGTACCTCTCGGCGCAGGCGCACCTGCAGGGGTATTACCGCAAGCATGGCTTCGAGGTGGTGGGTGAGGCTTACCTGGAAGATGGGATTCCGCATATCGGGATGCGACGGGGATAGGCCAGTTTCGAAAGCACCACTTCCCCCTGTGGGAGCTGGCCTGCCAGCGATGAGGCCCGACCAAGCAACATCATCGCCCATGCCGGCCATTCGCTCGCAAGCCCGCTCCCACAGGATCCAATGCAGGCCGAAGAATCGCGGGGTATCAGGGATATCCCAACACTTCGCGGATCGTGCGCAGATGCTGGATGATCCACCCCTTGTCGATCGCCCCCCAATCGCGGATCCGGTAATGCCCGGCGTGATTCCGCGCCCCCGCCTGCTGCTCGAACTCACAGACGATATCCAGGTCCGCCAGCGCCGCGATGGTGTCCTGCGCGGTGCGCCGGGGCATGCCGGTGGCGGCCATCAAGGCCGGGACGCTGCTGGCGGTCTGGCTGTCAATCAGCCAGGCGACGTACAGGCGACGGTAGAAACTGCTCTTGGTCTTGCTCACTTCCATGCGAAAAAATCCCTTTGGTTCACTGATTGCCCAGCAAGTCTCGCCAGGTCAGGTAGACACGCAAATCGAATTCAAGCTGGTGGTAACCAGGCTGCATGTATTCACAAAGTTGGTAGAAAGCCTTGTTGTGATCGGCTTCCTTGAGGTGCGCCAGCTCGTGCACCACGATCATCCGCAGGAACTCCGGCGCTGCCTCGCGGAACAGCGAGGCAATGCGGATTTCCTTCTTCGCCTTGAGCTTGCCACCCTGCACACGTGACACTGCGGTATGCAGGCCGAGGGCCCGATGGGTCAGGTCGAGGCGGTTGTCGAACAGCACCTTGTCCAAGTTCGGCGCATTGCGCAGGTGTTCCTGCTTGAGGTTCTGGGCGTAGGTGTACAGCGCCTTGTCACTCTGCACCTCATGCCGGCCCGGATAGCGCTTCTCCAGGTAATCGCCCAACTGACCACGGGCAATCAACTGGCGCACCTGGTCTTGCAGCGCGGGCGGGTAGGCTTGCAGGTACTTGAGAACGGTCATGGCTGCGGCGGATAACGGGGCAAAGCCGGCAGTGTACCGAACTACAGGGTGCACCAGTCAAAAAACGCCGGGAAACGCCCCGCCTCGTCGGCGGTGATCGGCCGCGCCACCAGGAAGCCTTGGACGTACTGGCAGCCATTCTCGCGCAGCCACTCGGCCTGGGCCAGGGTTTCCACGCCTTCAGCGATAACGCTGATGTTGTACTGCTGGCATAGCTCGATGACGCAGCGCACCAAGGCCACATTGGCCTGTGACTCCGGCAGCAGCGCCACCAGGTGCCGGTCAAGCTTGAGGGTATCGATAGGCAGATCGCGCAGCAGGCGCAACGAGCAGTCACCTGCGCCAAAGTCGTCCAGCGCCACCCGCACGCCCAGCTCGCGCAGCTTGTGCAACTGACGCAGGGCGGCGTCGAGGTTATCAGTCAGCGAGGTCTCGGCAATCTCGACCTCCAGTTGGCTGGCGGACAACCCGGCGCTGGCGATGACCTGGGCCAGTTCGTCGACCAGATTGGGCATGGCGAACTGCACCTTGCTCAAGCTGATACCGAGGGTGATCTCGTCGGGGAAGTGCCCGCACCAGCGCCGCCGCTGTTCGGCACCCTGGCTGTAGATCCAGCTGGCGAGGCGGCTGATCAGCCGCGCTTCCTCCAGCAACGGCAGGAACAGCCCCGGCGGCACGTCGCCGACGCTGGGGTGACGCCAGCGCAACAATGCTTCGAAACCGCGCAGGCGACCGTCGCTGAACGCCACCTGGGGCTGGAACACCAGGGTGAATTCCTGGTTATCCACAGCGGCACGCACGCTGTCTTCCAGCATCAGCCGGGAACGGGCGCGGCCGTTGAGGTCTTCGTCGTAATAACGGTATTGCTGGCGCCCGGCCTGCTTGGCGGCGTACATCGCCGTGTCGGCCGCGCGCAGCAGATTGTCGAGGTTGGCACCACAATCGGGGTAGATGGCAATGCCGATGCTGACCCCGAGAATCACCTCCAGCCCGTCGATGTGCTGGCGGATGGACATGCGCTCGATGCATTTCTCGGCGAATCGCGCGGCCTGCTCCGGATAGTCGAGGTCGTCCAGCAGCGCGGTGAATTCATCGCCGCCCATGCGCGCCAGGATGCCGTGGCCGCCCAGGCAGTCCTTCAACTGCTCGGCGACCCAGTGCAGCACCTGGTCGCCGGTCTCGTGGCCCAAGGAGTCATTGACCCGCTTGAAGCCGTCGAGGTCGAGGTAAATCAACGCGTGATGCTTGTCCGAATGTTCGCTGCGCACCAGTGCACTTTCCGCCGCCTGGTAGAAGCCGCGACGATTGAGCAGGCCGGTCAGTGGATCGGTGACCGCCTGCTGCTCCAGTTGCTGGTGCAGGCTGCGCACCACCGACATATCCAGCACAGTCACCACCATGGCCCGCTGCTCGCCGGGCAACGCCGCGCAGGACAGCGCCACCGACAAGGCCTGGCCGTTGCTGGTGCGCAGCACAGCGTCGTGCAGGCGGTAGATATCCCGTTCCAGATAGGCCTGGTAGAAGGCCGATTCGCGCCACTGCGTGGCGGCCGGCGACAGCACGAACTCCAGCAGGCAAGCGCCCTGCAACTGGTCCACCGACGCCGTGAGCAGGCGCGAAATGGCCGGATTGGCGAAGCGGATGACACCGTCCTCGGCCACCACCAGGATGCCCTCGGCGGCGTTTTCCAGGACCGAGGCGTTGAAGGCGCGGGCCGCTTCCAGGTCGCGGGTCAGACGCTGCAAGGCGCGGCGGTTGCGCTGCTGGTCGAGCAGGGCCTGCACCTTGGGTTTGAGAATCTGCGGATCGAAAGGTTTGAACAGGTAGTCCACCGCACCGCTGGCGTAACCCTTCAGTACCGCAGCCTGGCTCTGTTCGTTGGCGGTAAGGAAGATGATCGGCGTCAATCGCGTGCGCTGGCTGCCACGCATCAGGCGGGCGACTTCAAAGCCGTCCATTTCCGGCATCTGCACATCCAGCAGGACCAGATCGACCTCATGTTCGAGCAAGGTGCTCAGGGCTTCGATGCCAGAGCTTGCGGTCAACACCTGCCAGTCCTGGCGTGCCAACAGCGCCCGCATGCTGATCAGGTTCTCCGGGTAGTCATCAACCACCAGTAGCGTTGAGCCGCCCTCTTGTACGGGGGTTTGAGCGCATTCCATGCTGCTTCTCTTTTGGCAACCGCGTCAGTTGTCCGAATGAAAATCTGCCGGTTTTCACTCTAGACCCGAGTGTTACAAATCTAAAGCTGGCCAAAGGCCAATAGATCGTTCGCCGACTAACGGTCTAGTCGAATGGCGAATTGATATCGGACCAGATGGATGTGATGGAGTTCACAAAACTCGGTGAGGGTAGTCGTCGTGGCCTGAGGTCGCCATTTTCGCAGCGACATCGGTCCATGTGGGGACCGCTCCCACAGGGTCCGCGCTGGATCCATGAGGCATGTGGTTCCATAAAAAAGGTTCTTCACGGTATATCGGGAAACTTGGGGGTTGAATGTTCGGTGTCGGTGTCGGTGTCGGTGTCGGTGTCGGTGTCGGTGTCGGTGTCGGTGTCGGTGTCGCGAGCTTATCCATTGCGGGCGGTGACGCCACCGGCCCCTTCCGCCTTTACGGCGGGTCCATTTTGTTGCGGCAAAATGGACGAAAACCGCTCGCTCCCACAGCCGGCCCTGCGCTTCGCTCCGGGTCCCCTCCTTCCGGCGCCTTGCGTGGGCCCGCGGTCTACGACTTGCTTCGCAAGTCTTCACCTCGCGCTTCGGCTTCGCCGAAGGGTGCTGCGCACCTGCCCCCGCAAGACACCTCCACTCGGCCGGCTGAGGTCGCAATTTGCGGCGCCTGAACCTTCGCGCACATAACAGCAAAAGCAAGAGCGCGGCGTCTTGTTATGTTGGGCTACCGATGCCGATCTTGTTTTCGAAGATGGGTCTTTCGTGTCGCCACCCGTAACTCGCGACGTCAGGAGGCCGAGCGGAGGTGCCTGCCGGGGCTGTGCGCAGCACCTTCGGCGCAGCCGAAGACGCGAGGTGAAGACTTGCGAAGCAAGTCGTAGGCCGCGTAGCCCCGGCAGGCGCCGGAGGGAGGGGACCCGCAGCGCAGCGCAGGGCCGGATGCAGGAGCAAGCGGTTTTCGTCTATTTTGCCAAGACAAAATGGACCCGCCGTAGAGGCGGAAGGGGCCGGTGGCTTCGCCGCCCGCAATGGATAAGCTCGCGATACCGATACCGCCACTAAACCCAAAGCTTCCCGGTATTCCGTGATGAACCATAAAAAAGGGACCGCTTTTGGCGGTCCCCCTTTCTTTACGCAACCCGGACTCAGTTGACCTTGGCGGCCAGCTCGCCCTTGGCGTAGCGCAGGTACATCTCGTCCAGCGACACCGGCTTGATCTTCGAAGCGTTGCCGGCGGTGCCGAAGGCTTCGTAACGGGCGATGCAGATGTCACGCATGGCTTCGACGGTCTTGGCGAAGTATTTGCGCGGGTCGAACTCGGACTTGTTCTGCTCCAGGAAGCGACGGATCGCACCGGTGGACGCCAGACGCAGGTCAGTGTCGATGTTGACCTTGCGCACGCCGTGCTTGATGCCTTCGACGATTTCCTCGACCGGCACGCCGTAGGTCTCTTTGATGTCGCCGCCGAACTCGTTGATGATCGCCAGCCAGTCCTGTGGAACCGAGGACGAACCGTGCATCACCAGGTGGGTGTTCGGAATGCGCTGGTGGATCGCCTTGATGCGGTCGATCGCCAGGATGTCGCCGGTAGGCGGCTTGGTGAACTTGTAGGCACCGTGGCTGGTACCGATGGCGATGGCCAGGGCGTCGACCTGGGTCTTCTTGACGAAGTCCGCGGCTTCTTCCGGGTCGGTCAGCATCTGGCTGTGATCCAGGATGCCTTCGGCGCCAACGCCGTCTTCTTCACCGGCCTGACCGGTTTCCAGGCTGCCCAGGCAACCCAGCTCGCCTTCCACGGAAACGCCGCAGGCGTGGGCGAATGCCACGGTCTGCTGGGTCACGCGGACGTTGTACTCGTAGTCGGACGGGGTCTTGCCGTCTTCACGCAGCGAGCCGTCCATCATTACCGAGCTGAAGCCCAGCTGGATCGAGCGCTGGCAGACGTCGGGGCTGGTGCCGTGGTCCTGGTGCATGCACACCGGGATGTGCGGGAATTCTTCGATAGCGGCCAGGATCAGGTGGCGCAGGAACGGCGCACCAGCGTATTTGCGGGCACCGGCGGAAGCCTGGACGATCACCGGGGAGTCGGTCTTGTCGGCCGCTTCCATGATGGCGCGCATCTGCTCGAGGTTGTTGACGTTAAAAGCCGGAACGCCGTAACCGAATTCGGCGGCGTGGTCCAGCATCTGGCGCATGCTAATGAGTGCCATTGTGTATCTCTCTCCCGACAAGCGTCGTTATTTCGTGCAAGCCTGCCGCAACGGCGGATTGCTGTTCAAGTTGTGTGGGCCGCCGCAAGGCCGGCCCGGCCAGTCACGGTGCCTTGCAGCCCCGCCCTATCAGATCGTTGGTCGCCACCCAGTACACCAGGCCCTCATCGCCCTTGGTGTGCAAGGCCAGCACGCCATCGCTGTACAGCGCCCCGGAACCCGCCGGCTCAGGTTTGAGCCGGTAGACCTGGTCGCCGCCGCCAAGGCGCACGTCCATGTCGTTGCCGACCTGGCGCCAGAGCACCTGGGCCTTGCTATCGCAGACCCAGGTGGTCCAGTTGTCGGCCACCGGGGGCTCGGACTTGAAGCTTGCGCATCCGGCGAGCACTGCCATGGCCACCACGGCCAGAACACCTTTCATCCAATCCCTCCAGCAGACCACAAAGCGGGTGACAGGTTGTCGCGAACCGATCAAGGGCATCCCTTGGCCCGGCGTTGGTGTTCGTCGTCGTACTTTTCCAGGCCGTCAGGGCCGAGGCGCTTGTTGATCACCGGCGCGGTCTCGGCCTGCCATTCGGACTGGTAGCAACCGCCCTTCTCGGCGGCGGGCGTACCGGGAGCGGCGTCCGGCGTGCTGGAGCAGGCGCCCAGCGCGGCGGTCATGACCAACAGTGACAGTCGCTTGATCATTGCTTCGCTCCCTTTCCCTGGTGCCGGACGCTTCAGGCCTTGGCCCGCTGTTCCAGCACTTCGACCGCTGGCAGGACCTTGCCCTCGACGAATTCGAGGAAGGCGCCGCCACCGGTAGAAATGTAGGAGATATCGGCTGCCACGCCATATTTGTCGATGGCCGCCAGGGTGTCGCCGCCACCGGCGATGGAGAATGCGGCGCTGTCAGCGATGGCCTTGGCCAGGGTCTTGGTGCCGTTGCCGAACTGATCGAACTCGAAGACGCCGACCGGACCGTTCCACAGGATGGTCTTCGACGATTTCAGCAGTTCAGCGAACTGCTCGGCAGTTTTCGGGCCAATGTCCAGGATCATGTCGTCGTCGGCCACATCAGCCACGGATTTGACGGTCGCTTCGGCGTCTTCGGCGAAGGCCTTGGCCACCACCACGTCGACCGGCAGCGGCACGTTGACCTTGGCCGCGATGGCCTTGGCGGTGTCGACCAGGTCGGCTTCGTACAGCGACTTGCCGACCTTGTGGCCAGCAGCAGCGAGGAAGGTGTTGGCGATGCCGCCGCCGACGATCAGCAGGTCGCAGATCTGGCTCAGGCTGTTCAGCACGTCCAGCTTGGTGGAAACCTTGGAGCCGGCGACGATGGCCGCCATCGGCTTGGCCGGGGCCTTCAGGGCCTTGCCCAGGGCATCCAGCTCGGCAGCCAGCAGCGGGCCGGCTGCGGCGACCTTGGCGAACTTGGCGACGCCATGGGTCGAACCCTCGGCACGGTGCGCGGTACCAAAGGCGTCCATGACGAACACGTCGCACAGCGCGGCGTATTTCTGCGCCAGCTCGTCGGCGTTCTTCTTCTCGCCCTTGTTGAAGCGCACGTTCTCGAACAGGACGATGTCGCCGGCCTTCAGCTCGACGCCATCCAGATAGTCGGCCACCAGCGGCACTTCACGACCGAGGGCCTTGCTCAGGTAGTCGGCGACCGGTTTCAGGCTGTTCTCGGCAGAGAACTCGCCTTCGGTCGGACGACCCAGGTGCGAGCAGACCATCACCGCCGCGCCCTTCTCCAGGGCCAGCTTGATGGTCGGCAGCGAAGCGAGGATGCGCGCATCGCTGGCAACCACACCGTCCTTCACAGGGACGTTGAGGTCTTCGCGGATCAGTACGCGCTTACCTTGCAGGTCGAGGTCGGTCATCTTCAAAACGGTCATGAATGCAGTCCTTCAGGGCTGTTTGGCGGTGGTGCGGTGGGTGTCAACGACGCGCAGATAATGGTCGGCGACGTCGAGCATACGGTTGGCGAACCCCCATTCGTTGTCGAACCAGGCCAGCAGGTTCACCAGGCGTGGGCCGGAAACTCGGGTCTGGCTAGCATCGACGATGGCCGAATGCGGGTCATGGTTGAAATCGCAACTGGCATGGGGCAGCTCGGTGTAAGCCAGCAATCCCCGCAGCGGGCCGCTGGTGGCGGCTTCGCGCAACACCTGGTTGACCTCGGCGGCCGTGGTATCGCGACGCACCTGCAGGGTGATGTCCAGGCACGACACGTTGACCGTCGGCACCCGCACGGCTTTGGCCTGGATTCGCCCGACAAGTTCCGGAAGCAGGCGCTCGATGCCGCGGGCAAGACCGGTGGACACCGGGATCACCGACTGGAACGCCGAACGGGTGCGGCGCAGGTCTTCATGGTGATAGGCGTCGATCACCGGCTGGTCGTTCATCGCCGAGTGAATGGTGGTGATCGACACGTAGTCGATGCCGAAGGCCTGGTCCAGCACGCGCAGCAGCGGCACGCCGCAGTTGGTGGTGCAGGAGGCGTTGGAAACCAGGGTCTCGGCGCCGGTCAGGCAGT
The DNA here is from genome assembly GCF_059379395.1 of Pseudomonas sp. Con_6. NCBI lineage: Bacteria > Pseudomonadati > Pseudomonadota > Gammaproteobacteria > Pseudomonadales > Pseudomonadaceae > Pseudomonas > Pseudomonas sp. Con_6. The sequence continues at coordinate 6,536,142 of NZ_CM182011.1, forward strand.
CCTGATTGATGCCGTAGACCACGGTGGCGTCGACATCGCCTTCACTGGCCATGGGTTGCGAGAACAATACCCGCGGCGCGCCGGCGTCGAGGAAACGCTGGCCGTCGGCACGGGTGTTGTAGGCCCCGGAGCATTCCAGCACCAGGTCGACGTCCAGCGCCGCCCAGTCGATGCCCTCGGGAGTGGCGCTGCGCAAAACCTTCACGCAGTCGCCATTGATATGCAGACAGTCGCCATCGACCTTCACCTCGCCGGGGAAACGCCCGTGGGTGGAGTCGAAGCGAGTCAGGTATTCGAGACTGGCCTGGTCGGCCAGATCATTCAGCGCGACGATCTCGAAGCCCGCCTTTGCCCCGCGTTCGACCAGTGCGCGCAGGACACAACGACCGATACGGCCGTAACCATTGAGTGCAACTTTGTAGGGACGCGGTTGGGGCATTGGGGGACTCACGGACAGATCCATCGGTACAACCTGCAGAATTCAGGGTTCCATTCGCGGGCAAGCCCGCTCCTGATGGAGCGGGCTTGTCGGGACGAGCGGACTGCAGGTCCTTACATCAGTCTTCCAGCAGCTCTTCGGCGGTACCCAGGATGTTTTCCAGGGTGAAGCCGAATTCCTCGAACAGCGCGCCGGCCGGAGCCGATTCACCGTAGGTGGTCATGCCGATGACGCGGCCTTCCAGGCCGACGTACTTGTACCAGAAGTCGGCATGGGCGGCTTCGATGGCGATACGCGCGCCAACCTGCACCGGCAGTACCGATTGCTTGTAGGCAGCGTCCTGGGTGTCGAACACGCTGGTGCTCGGCATCGACACCACGCGGACCTTGCGGCCCTGCTCGCTCAGCTTGTTGAACGCCTGGACGGCCAGGCCCACTTCGGAACCGGTGGCGATCAGGATCAGCTCAGGCTCGCCGGCGCAGTCCTTCAGGACATAGCCACCACGGGCGATATCGGCGATCTGCTGGGCGTCGCGGTCCTGATGCTGCAGGTTCTGACGCGAGAAGATCAGCGCCGAAGGGCCGTCCTTGCGCTCCAGGGCGAACTTCCAGGACACCGCCGATTCGACGGCGTCGGCCGGACGCCAGGTGTCCAGGTTCGGCGTGCTGCGCAGGCTGGTCAACTGCTCGATCGGCTGGTGGGTCGGGCCGTCTTCGCCCAGACCGATGGAGTCGTGGGTGTAGACGTGGATCACGCGCTGCTTCATCAGGGCCGACATGCGCACGGCGTTGCGGGCGTACTCCATGAACATCAGGAAGGTCGCGCCGTAAGGCACCAGGCCGCCATGCAGGGCGACGCCGTTCATGATCGCGGTCATGCCGAACTCGCGCACGCCGTAGAACATGTAGTTGCCGTTGGCATCTTCGGCGCTGACGCCCTTGCAGCCTTTCCACAGGGTCAGGTTGGAACCGGCGAGGTCGGCGGAGCCGCCCAGCAGTTCAGGCAGCAGCGGGCCGAAGGCATTCAGGGTGTTCTGGCTGGCCTTGCGGCTGGCGATGGTCTCGCCCTTGGCAGCGACTTCCTGGATGTAGGCGGCGGCCTTCTCGGCGAAGTCGGCTGGCAGCTCGCCGTTCAGGCGGCGCTTCAGCTCGCTGGCCAGCTCAGGGAACGCGGCGGCGTAGGCGTCGAAGCGCTTGTTCCACTCGGCTTCGAGCTTGGCGCCGGCGTCGCGGGCATTCCACTCGGCGTAGATGTCGGCAGGGATTTCGAACGGACCGTGGTTCCAGTTCAGTTCCTTGCGCGCCAGGGCGATTTCGTCGTTGCCCAGCGGAGCGCCGTGGCAGTCTTCCTTGCCCTGCTTGTTCGGCGAGCCGAAGCCGATGATGGTCTTGCAGCAGATCAGGGTCGGCTGCGCGCTCTTGCGCGCGGTCTCGATGGCGGTCTTGATCTCGTCGGCGTCGTGGCCGTTGACGTTGCGGATCACCTGCCAGTTGTAGGCTTCGAAACGCTTCGGCGTGTCGTCGGTGAACCAGCCTTCGACTTCGCCGTCGATGGAGATGCCGTTGTCGTCGTAGAAGGCGATCAGCTTGCCCAGGCCCAGGGTGCCGGCCAGCGAAGCGACTTCGTGGGAGATGCCTTCCATCATGCAGCCGTCGCCGAGGAACACATAGGTGTTGTGGTCGACGACGTCATGGCCTTCACGGTTGAACTGGGCGCCCAGCACCTTCTCGGCGATGGCGAAGCCCACGGCGTTGGCCAGGCCCTGGCCCAGCGGGCCGGTGGTGGTCTCGACGCCCGGGGTGTAGCCGAACTCCGGGTGGCCCGGGGTGCGGCTGTGCAACTGGCGGAAGCTCTTCAGGTCGTCGATCGACAGGTCGTAGCCGGTCAGGTGCAGCAGCGAATAGATCAGCATGGAACCGTGGCCGTTCGACAGGACGAAACGGTCGCGGTCGGCGAAGGCCGGGTTGTTCGGGTTGTGCTTCAGAAAGTCACGCCACAGGACCTCGGCGATATCCGCCATGCCCATTGGGGCACCGGGATGGCCGCTGTTGGCTTTCTGCACGGCATCCATGCTGAGGGCACGAATGGCGTTGGCACGCTCACGACGGCTGGGCATCGCTTGTCTCCTGGAAAACTGAAAAGGGAGTGACGGAAAAAAAGGCGGCCATTTTCGCCCAGGCACACCTCCCGGGGCAATCACGGATGGTCGAACTGGAACGATTTTCCTGCGATTGCACGGCGATTCCGTGGTTTGACCGACGAAACAGCCGAAAATGCCGGCCGCGTCGGCAGTTTTCGCTCCGCCCATCGCGCAATATCAAAACTTTTTGATATTGGTCTTGCGACGCCGGTTGGCCATGACTAGACTGCCGGCCCATGAACATTCGCGTACCCGTTCCCGAGCAGCAGCAAAGCGAACGCCTGGCGGCCCTGTGCAAGGCCGGCGGTGATCCCCTGCGCCTGAACGTGTTGCGCGCCCTGGCCAACGACTCGTTCGGCGTGCTGGAACTGGCGCAGATCTTCGCCATCGGCCAGTCCGGCATGAGCCACCACCTCAAGGTGCTGGCCCAGGCCGAGCTGGTGGCGACCCGCCGCGAAGGCAACGCGATCTTCTACCGCCGCGCCCTGCCCGACAGCCTGAGCCTGGGCGGCAAGCTGCACGCCGCGCTGCTCGAAGAAGTCGACGGCTTGCCGCTGCCCGGCGAGATGCAGGTGCGCATCGGCCAGGTCCAGCAGCGCCGCGCGGCCACCAGCCAGGACTTCTTCCTGCGCGTCGAAGAGAAATTCCGCGCCCAGCAGGACCTGATCGCCGGCCTCGCCCAGTACCGCGAAAGCCTCCTCGCCCTGCTCGACAAACTGAGCTTCGAACCCGGCGCCACGGCGCTGGAAGTCGGCCCGGGCGATGGCGAATTCCTCCCCGAACTGGCCCGCCGCTTCGCCCAGGTCACCGCGCTGGACAACAGCCCGACCATGCTCGACCTGGCGCGCCAGGTCTGCCAGCGCGAACGCCTGGCTAACGTAAACCTGCAACTGGCCGATGCCCTCAGTACGACTGACGCCCAGGCCGATTGCGTGGTGCTGAACATGGTCCTGCACCACTTCAGCGATCCGGCCGCCGCGCTCGTGCAACTGGCCGGACGTGTCAAACCAGGCGGCAGCCTGTTGCTTACCGAGTTGTGCAGCCACGACCAGGGTTGGGCCCGCGAAGCCTGCGGCGACCTCTGGCTGGGCTTTGAACAGGACGACCTGCTTCGTTGGGCGTGCGCTGCGGGACTGGCTCCCGGAGACAGCCTCTATGTGGGCTTACGTAATGGTTTCCAGCTCCAGGTCCGCCATTTCCAGCGGCCGACTGGCAACAATCACCCTTTTTAAATTCAGGAACCCGTCGAGATGAGCGAATACTCCCTTTTCACCTCCGAGTCCGTATCTGAAGGTCACCCGGACAAGATCGCCGACCAGATTTCCGACGCGGTGCTGGATGCCATCATCGCGCAAGACAAATACGCCCGCGTGGCCTGCGAGACCCTGGTGAAGACCGGTGTCGCCATCATCGCCGGCGAAGTCACCACCTCGGCCTGGGTCGACCTGGAAGACATCGTCCGTAACGTCATCACCGACATCGGCTACAACAGCTCCGACGTCGGCTTCGACGGCGCCACTTGCGCAGTGATGAACATCATCGGCAAGCAGTCCGTGGACATCGCCCAGGGCGTCGACCGCAGCAAGCCGGAGGACCAGGGTGCCGGCGACCAGGGCCTGATGTTCGGCTACGCCAGCAATGAAACCGACGTGCTGATGCCTGCGCCGATCTGCTTCTCCCACCGTCTGGTCGAGCGCCAGGCCGAAGCCCGCAAGTCCGGCCTGCTGCCATGGCTGCGTCCGGATGCCAAGTCGCAGGTCACCTGCCGTTACGAAGGCGGCAAGGTGGTCGGTATCGACGCGGTGGTCCTGTCGACCCAGCACAACCCGGAAGTCTCGCAGAAAGACCTGCAGGAAGCGGTGATGGAGCTGATCGTCAAGCACACCCTGCCGGCCGAGCTGCTGCACAAGGGCACCCAGTTCCACATCAACCCGACCGGCCAGTTCATCATCGGCGGCCCGGTGGGTGACTGCGGCCTGACCGGTCGCAAGATCATCGTCGACAGCTACGGCGGCATGGCCCGTCACGGTGGTGGCGCGTTCTCCGGCAAGGACCCGTCCAAGGTCGACCGTTCGGCGGCCTACGCCGGTCGCTACGTGGCCAAGAACATCGTTGCCGCCGGCCTGGCCGAGCGTTGCGAAATCCAGGTCTCCTACGCCATCGGCGTGGCCCAGCCGACCTCGATCTCGCTGAACACCTTCGGCACCGGCAAGATCTCCGACGAGAAGATCGTCCAGCTGGTGCGCGAGTGCTTCGACCTGCGTCCGTACGCCATCACCACCATGCTCGACCTGCTGCACCCGATGTACCAGGAAACCGCTGCCTACGGTCACTTCGGCCGTACCCCGCAGCAGAAGACCGTGGGGGACGACACCTTCACCACCTTCACCTGGGAACGTACCGACCGCGTCGACGCCCTGCGCGCCGCTGCCGGCCTGTAACACTCGGTAATCGCTGTCACGAAAGCCCCGGCCAGTGCTCTGGCCGGGGCTTTTTTGTACCTGGGAAAAATGTCCTGACAAAGCTGAACGGGCAGTTTGCGCAGGCCTTTCTAGGCTGGGGTTGTCTTCCCCGGAGCAAGGACGCTCGCCATGCCACGCCTCATCGCCCTCCTGCTGTTCTCCCTGACCCTGCCCGCGTTCGCCAGCGTCTGTCCCGACTGGCCGCAAGAGACAGCCACCGAACGGATCGGCGCCTTGCAGTCGCGCATCGACCAGTGGGACATCGACTACCACAGCCTCGGCCAGTCATCGATCAGCGACGAACTCTACGACCAGTACCGCGCCCGCCTGGAGCGGCTGCGCACCTGCTTTCCCGGCAACGGCGCGGAGGCTGGCAACCCGCTGGCCAGTGCCGCCGGACCTGTGCGCCACCCCGTGGCCCACACCGGACTGGGCAAACTCGCCGACGATCAGGCAGTCGCGGCCTGGCTGAATGGCCGCAAGCAGCTGTGGATCCAGCCGAAGGTGGATGGCGTGGCGGCCACCCTGGTGTATCGCGGCGGCCAGCTGGTGCAGGTGATCAGCCGTGGCGACGGCATCCATGGCCACGACTGGAGCCGGCATATCCCGGCGTTCCCCGTCGCCCTGCGCGAACTGGCCAAGGCCCGCGACCTGACCCTGCAGGGTGAACTGTTCTGGCGTCTGGACGGGCATGTCCAGGCCGAAGCCGGGAGCCTCAACGTACGCAGTCGCGTCGCCGGGCTGATGGCGCGACAGGTCATCAGCCCTGAAGACGCGGCAGCCCTGGACCTGTTCGTCTGGGCCTGGCCCAACGGTCCTCAGGACTTGCGCCAGCGCTTCACCCAACTGACCGCTCTCGGTCTGCCCAACACCGAGCATTTCAGCCAGCCCGTCGCCAGCCTCGAAGAGGCCGCGCACTGGCGACAGCACTGGTACCGCTCGCCCCTGCCCTTCGCCAGCGACGGCGTGGTCCTGCAGCAGGGCCGGCAACCGCCAGCGATGCGCTGGCAGGCTGGCTCGTCGCACTGGAGCGCGGCCTGGAAGTACCCGTTCGCCAAAGCGCTGGCGCAGGTGCGCGGGGTGGACTTCCGGGTCGGGCGGACCGGGCGGATCACTCCGCTGGTCCACGTCGAGCCGGTCCGCCTTGACGATCGCCTGGTGCGCCGGGTCAGTGTCGGCTCGCTGCAACGCTGGGAGGAACTGGATATCCAGCCGGGCGACCAGGTGCTCATCAGCCTGGCGGGGCTGACCATTCCCCAGGTCGACGAGGTGCTGCAACAGGGCTCGCGCGACGAGCCAGTAACGCCGCCGCAAGCGGGCGACTATCACGCCCTCAGTTGCTGGCAGCCGAGCCAGGGTTGCCAGGAACAGTTCATCGCCCGGCTGGAATGGCTGGCGGGCAAGCAGGGCCTGGACATGCCAGGGGTCGGGACGGGCACCTGGCGCAAACTGCTGGAGGCCGGGCGCCTGGACAGCCTGGATGGCTGGGTCGGGCTGCTGGCGGACGATCTGGTGCAAATCGACGGTATTGCCGAGCGCAGCAGCCAGCAACTGTACGGCGCATTCCAGGCGGCCCGGGCACAACCTTTCACACGCTGGGCCCGGGCGCTGGGGGTACCGGCGCCGACGCGGCTGGCGCTGGGAGATTCCTGGGCGTCGCTGGCCGGGCGCAGCGCAGAGCGATGGCAGGAAGAACCGGGGGTGGGGCCGCTGCGAGCACGGCAACTGGTAGCATTTTTCGAGCACCCGCAGGTCCGCAGTCTTGCTGCTCGTCTGGCTGAACAGGCAATCGAGGGTTTCTAAATCTCGTGGATCAGGGCAGCATCACAGGTTCTGCCTGCCCGATGACGGAGCCTCAAATGAAATCGACTTCCCTGCTTGCCCTGTTCAGCGCCTGCGCCCTGCTGGCCGCGCCTGCCTTCGCCATCGAGGAACAGCCAGGCCTCACCGGCTGCGCTGCCAAGCAGCAGAGCATCAGCGCACAGATCGAGCAGGCCCGCAGCCATGGCAACGCCGAGCAACAGGCCGGCCTGGAAAAGGCCCTGAGCGAAGTGCAAGCACACTGCACCGACGCCGGGTTGCGCAAAGAGCGCGAACAGAAGGTGCTGGATGCCCGCCACGAAGTGGCGCAGCGCAAGAAGGACCTGGACAAGGCCATGAAGAAAGGCGACGCGGAGAAGATCAACAAGCGCAAGGACAAGCTGGCGGAGGCCAACAAGGAACTGCAGTCGGCGTTGCAGGAGCTGGATCAGTAACCAGGTCCGACGCCATCGCGGGCAACGCCCGCTCCCACAGGTTCTAGGTCCGCCGCGATCCTTGTGGGAGCGGGCGTTGCCCGCGAAAGGACCGCAAAGCGGTCCCGGAACATCAATGGTTACGAAATTCCGTATGACAGGCTTTGCACGCCGCCTCGACCTTGTCCATCGGCGCCTGCACCGTTTCGGCCTTTAAAGGCTGGGCCTTGCTAGCCACCACCAACTCCCCCGTCGCCCCTTCCAACTGCCGCGCCAGTTCCTGGAAGCGTGCCTGTTTCTCCCAGACATCCGCCCGCGCGCTGGTATCATCCGTCTCCTTGACCTGTGGGAAATGCTTCCACGGCTCGTGGGACAGTGCATCAAGCTTCACCGCACCATCGGCGAACTTCTGCCCATCGAAGGCCAGGCGCCCGCGGAGCATGCCGCCCATGTCCTCGCTGGTCTTGAGCATTTGCTTGAAGATCGCCTTGCGCTGGCCCAGCGGCGAGTTCGGATCGACGCCGCCACAGGCGGTCAAGGTCAGGCAGGCCAACAGTACGACGGAACAACGTTTGAGCATCATGGTCATCGGCTCACGGTAAAAAAGGCGGCCAGTATCCTCGCCTGACCGGCAAAGACCAATACCCCCATGAAAAACATGGATTGTGCGCTTGCTTTCATCGGCGGCGCCGGTCCCCAAGGAAATACCCGCATGAACATCCCCCTGCGCCGCCTCGGCTGGATCCTTTCCCTGTTCGCCCTGCTCGCCGGCTGCAATGGCGGCGCCCCGGAGAAATCCAAACCGCACCCGATCGCTACCTACACCCATGCCACCTGGCAAGACCTGCCGACAGTCACCGACAGCGACCTGGTGGCTGGTTTCGAGGCCTGGCGCAGCGCCTGCCAGCGGCTGAAGAACGATGCGGTATGGGGCCCAACCTGCGCCGCCGCAGCCAACGTGCCGGCGGATGCGCGCAAGATCGGTGAATTCCTCGGTGCCCAGCTGGAGGTCTATAGCCTGCGCTCGGCGGAAAACAGCACCAACGGCCTGATCACCGGTTACTACGAACCCGTGTATCCGGGCAGCGAAACCCGCACCGAACGCGCCCATGTGCCGGTCTATGGCATCCCGGACGACCTGATCGTGGTCAACCTCGACAGTGTCTACCCCGAGCTCAAGGGCAAGCGCCTGCGTGGCCGTCTCGAAGGCCGGGTGCTCAAGCCCTACGACACCGCCGAAGTGATCCAGCGCCAGGGCCTGAATGCCCCAGTGGTGGCCTGGCTGACAGATCCGATGGACCTGCAGTTCCTGCAGATCCAGGGTTCGGGCCGGGTTCAACTGGACAGCGGCCGACAGCTACGGCTGGGTTACGCCGATCAGAACGGTCACCCTTATCGCCCGGTGGGGCGCTGGCTCGTCGAGCAGGGCCAGTTGAATAAGGAAGACGTGACCATGGGCGCCATCCATGCCTGGGCCCAGGCCAATCCGGCGCGGGTGCCGGAGCTGCTGGCGAGCAACCCGAGCTATGTGTTCTTCAGCACCCGCCCGGACAGCAACGAAGGCCCGCGCGGTTCGCTGAACGTGCCGTTGACTGCGGGCTACAGCGTGGCGATCGACCGCAAGGTGATTCCGTTGGGCAGCCTGTTGTGGCTGAACACAACGCGCCCGGATGGCAGCCCGGTGGTGCGGCCGGTGGCGGCGCAGGACACTGGTGGCGCGATTACCGGCGAGGTGCGTGCTGACCTGTTCTGGGGGACTGGCCAGGCGGCGGGGGAACTGGCGGGGAACATGAAGCAGCAGGGGCAGATCTGGTTGCTGTGGCCGAAGGGGATGGCGTTGCCTGAGATGCCGCAGACCGAATCCAAATAAGCCGGCTTGACGCGGACCTTGTGGGAGCGGGTGAACCCGCTCCCACAAGGTCCGCGTCGAGCATTCGATCTATGTTGGACTCCCACAGAGTTCGCGTATCAGACTGACGCCACAAAGAAACTCACGATCAACCCCACCCCCACGAACCACACCAGCGACCTCAACGCCGCCCAGTCCGCCAGGTAGCAGATGATGTAGAGCAACCGACTGGTGATGAACAGCACCGCCAGCACATCCTGGGTCACCTGCTCGGCATTGCCCACCACATCGGCAATCAGCACCGCAGCGATAAAGGCCGGAAGAATTTCGAAGCTGTTCAATTGCGCCGAATGAGCGCGTCGCGGCAAGCCTTCCAGGGTTTCCTGGAACGCCCGTGGATCATGGTTCTGCCGCAGGTTGAAGCGTCCACTGGCCACCTTGGCCAGGGTGGTGCACAGGTAGGGCAGAATCAGCGCGATCAGCACGCACCAGAAAGCGACAGTCATGGTCAGGTCCTTCTCAGTTGGAAAACAGGGGGCGGTCAGAGCTTCATCACCAGCATGCCAACCAGCACCAGGGCACAGGCTAAGAGCCTGGGCCCGCCGAAAGGTTCTTTGAGGTAGCGCATGCCCATCAGCACCACGAGGATCACGCTGACCTCGCGCAGCGCCGCCGCCTCCGCCACCGAGCCCAGGTGCATGGCCCAGAGCACCAGAGCGTAGCTCAGCAAGACGCAGACGCCGACCGCCAGCCCGAGCTTCCACTGGGTGCGCCAGAACATCACGAACGGCCCGCGTCGCGCCACGCTGGCGATCACCGGGAATGGCAGGGAGCAAGCCAGGGTCAGCCACACCAGGTAGTCCAGCGGCTGCGCCCAGCGGCGAATAGCCTGGCCATCGAGCCAGGTGTAGCAACCGATGCACAGGCCGATCAGTACCACCACCGGCAGCATGCTCCAGGGCAGGCGGTCACCACCGCCCCCATGCCAGAGCAGGCAAGCCATGCCGCAAGGAATCAGGAGGATGCCGAAGATCTGCTGACCACTCAGGTGCTCGCCGGCGAACATCAGAGTCAGGGCCAACACCACCAGTGGCGACAGTCCGCGCATCAACGGATAGACCAGACCCAGGTCGCCGACCTTGTAAGCCTGGATCAGCAGGAAACGGTAGAGCAGTTCGCACAGCGCCGACGCCAGCAGCCACGGCCAGATTTCCGCTGGCGGCAGGTCGACGAAACCCACCATCACCACAGCGAACACCAGCGCCACGCTGTCCATGCTGGCGATCATCAGCAAGCGCTCGCCACTGAACTTGACCAGGGTGTTCCAGGTTGCATGCAGCAGTGCCGCGACGAGCACCAGGGAGGTCGCTACCACGTTTCGATTCCTTCGCCATCCACGGACCGTGTCCGTGCACCAGACGGCGGAGTTTCAACCACTCGCAACAAAACAGCCAGCACGCTGTCAATCGCGACATTGAAAAAAACTGTGTCCCAAAGCGATCAAAAGGCCATCAAACCTTATGTCCGCCGCAAGCGGGCACAGAATCGGAAGCCAATACAGGAACCAGGATGCTCGAGTTAGTTGCCGCGTTTATCTGCCTCACCACTCTCCTCACTTACGTGAATTACCGCTTCATCGGCCTGCCGCCGGCCATCGGCGTGATGGTCACCGCCCTGCTGTTCTCCCTGATGCTCCAAGGCCTGAGCCTGATCGGCTTCCCCGGCCTGGAAGAACGGGTCGAAGGCCTGATGAACCAGATCGATTTCAACGACCTGCTGATGCACTGGATGCTGTCGTTCCTGCTGTTCGCCGGCGCCCTGCACGTCAACCTCGGCGACCTGCGCAGCTACCGCTGGCCGATCGGCCTGCTGGCCACCCTCGGCGTGCTGATCGCGACGGTGGTCATCGGTTACCTCGCCCACTGGGTGTTCGCCCTGTTTGGCTGGAACGTCAGCCTGATCTACTGCCTGCTGTTCGGCACACTGATCTCGCCGACCGATCCGATCGCGGTGCTCGGCGCGCTGCGGACCGCCAATGCCTCAAAGCCGCTGAAGACCACCATCGTCGGCGAGTCGCTGTTCAACGACGGCACCGCGGTGGTGGTGTTCACCGTCCTGCTGGGCATCATCCAGCTCGGCGAAGCGCCCAGCGTTGCCGATACTGCGGTCCTGTTCGCCCGCGAAGCCATCGGCGGAGTGATCTTCGGTGGCCTGATCGGCTACGCCACCTACCGCATGATCAAGAGCATCGAGCAGTACCAGGTCGAGGTGATGCTGACCCTGGCCCTGGTCATCGGTGGTTCGGCGATGTGCTACGAATTGCACGTGTCGGCGCCAATCGCCATGGTGGTCGCCGGCCTGATCATCGGCAACCTGGGGCGCAACCTGGCGATGAATGACATGACCCGGCGCTACATGGACGGTTTCTGGGAGTTGATCGACGACATGCTCAACGCCCTGCTGTTCGCCCTGATCGGCCTGGAACTGCTACTGCTCCCGTTCAACTGGATGCACCTGGCGGCCGGTGGCGTGCTGGCGGTGGCGGTGCTGGCTTCACGGCTGCTGACCGTGGCCCCGGCCATCATCCTGCTGCGGCGCTGGCGCAGCGTGCCGAAAGGCACCGTGCGGGTACTGACCTGGGGTGGCTTGCGGGGCGGGGTGTCGGTGGCCCTGGCGCTGTCGCTGCCGATGGGGGATGAGCGGGACCTGTTGCTGAGCATCACCTACATCGTGGTGCTGTCGTCGATCCTGGTGCAGGGGTTGACGGTGGGGCGGGTTGTGAAAGGGGTCAGCGAGCAGCCTGCAACCTGATAGACCGCTATCGCTGGCAAGCCAGCTCCCACAGGGTTCAGCGGCGCCGCGGACACTGTGGGAACTGGCTTGCCAGCGATGAGGCCCTCAAGTCAGTCACTCGACGGCGCTGTCCGGGAACTGGTCCTGGATGTACTTGATCTCGGTCCGCCCATGGGCCGCCGGCAAGCCGTCCTCGCCCAGGTTGACAAAGACCATCTTGTCCACGGTCAGGATCGCCTTGCGGGTGATCTTGTTGCGCACTTCGCACTTGAGCGTGATCGAGGTGCGGCCAAACTCGGTGGCGGTGATGCCCAGCTCGATGATGTCGCCCTGGCGCGAAGCGCTGACGAAGTTGATCTCGGAAATGTACTTGGTCACCACGCGCTGGTTGCCCAGCTGGACGATCGCGTAGATCGCCGCCTCTTCGTCGATCCAGCGCAGCAGGCTGCCACCGAACAGGGTGCCATTGGGGTTGAGGTCTTCGGGTTTTACCCACTTGCGGGTATGGAAGTTCATGCGTGCTCCTAAATCGGCCTGGCATGTCAAGAATGGGCCTTCGCGACCCTGCCACTACAGGTTAGCCCCTTTTCCCCGCGCCTTGACCATGACCTTTGTAGGCCCTTTGTCGCAAGCAGCATTTTTGTCCTTGGGCCGTCACGAAAGCCCGGCTATAATCCCCGCGTTTTTATCCGGCGCCGACCCTCTGCGGTCGACGCTCCCGCCACCCGACCGAGGGGCGCTGCAGCAGGTTCGATCCTGTCAGGCTCGGTCGGGGCGTTGTCCGCAGACCACGCGGACGCTCAACGCACAACGGCGCCCATTCGCACACTACGAATGGAGGCTCTAATGAGCGCTGTAAACACGCCTGCAGGTTTCACCGACTACAAGGTCGCCGACATCTCCCTGGCCGCCTGGGGCCGTCGCGAAACCATCATCGCCGAGTCGGAAATGCCTGCGCTGATGGGCCTGCGCCGCAAGTACCAGGAAGAGCAGCCACTCAAGGGCGCGAAAATCCTCGGCTGCATCCACATGACCATCCAGACCGCCGTGCTGATCGAAACCCTGGTTGCCCTGGGTGCCGAAGTGCGCTGGTCGTCCTGCAACATCTTCTCCACCCAGGACCAGGCCGCTGCCGCCATCGCCGCCGCCGGCATCCCTGTGTTCGCCTGGAAAGGTGAAACCGAAGAAGAATACGAGTGGTGCATCGAGCAGACCATCCTCAAGGACGGTCAGCCATGGGACGCCAACATGATCCTCGACGACGGCGGCGACCTGACCGAGATCCTGCACAAGAAATACCCGGCGATGCTGGACAAGATCCACGGCGTCACCGAAGAGACCACCACCGGCGTGCACCGCCTGCTGGACATGCTGGCCAAGGGCGAGCTGAAGATCCCGGCGATCAACGTCAACGACTCGGTCACCAAGAGCAAGAACGACAACAAGTACGGCTGCCGTCACAGCCTGAACGATGCCATCAAGCGCGGTACCGACCACCTGCTGTCGGGCAAGCAGGCCCTGGTGATCGGCTACGGTGACGTGGGCAAGGGCTCCGCCCAGTCGCTGCGTCAGGAAGGCATGATCGTCAAGGTCACCGAAGTCGACCCGATCTGCGCCATGCAGGCCTGCATGGACGGTTTCGAAGTGGTCTCGCCGTTCAAGGACGGCATCAACGACGGCACCGAAGCCAGCATCGACGCGGCTCTGCTGGGCAAGATCGACCTGATCGTCACCACCACCGGTAACGTCAACGTCTGCGACGCCAACATGCTGAAAGCGCTGAAAAAACGCGCCGTGGTCTGCAACATCGGTCACTTCGACAACGAGATCGACACCGCCTTCATGCGCAAGAACTGGGCATGGGAAGAGGTCAAGCCACAGGTGCACAAGATCCACCGCACCGGTCACGGCGACTTCGATCCGCATAACGATGACTACCTGATCCTGCTGGCCGAAGGCCGCCTGGTGAACCTGGGCAACGCCACCGGTCACCCAAGCCGTATCATGGACGGTTCCTTCGCCAACCAGGTCCTGGCGCAGATCTTCCTGTTCGCACAGAAGTTCGCCGATCTGAACGCCGAGCAGAAGGCCGAACGCCTGACTGTTGAAGTACTGCCGAAGAAACTCGACGAGGAAGTGGCCCTGGAAATGGTTCGCGGCTTCGGCGGCGTGATCACCCAGCTGACCCCGAAACAGGCCGAGTACATCGGCGTGACTGTCGAAGGTCCATTCAAGCCACACGCCTACCGCTACTAACAGCAGCTGCAAGCGGCACGTAGCAAGGCTCAAGCAGAAGCGGTTCGCGCCGCTCCTGCTTTTTTCTTGCAGCCTGCCGCTTGAGGCTTGCGGCTGAAGGAACTTCAAATGACTCAGGAACGCCGTTACAGCTTCGAGTTCTTCCCGACCAAGACCGACGCTGGACATGAAAAACTGCTGGCCACCGCTCGTACCCTGGCCAGCTACAACCCGGATTTTTTCTCCTGCACCTACGGGGCCGGTGGCTCGACCCGCGACCGCACCCTGAACACCGTGCTGCAGCTGGAAAGCGAAGTGAAGGTCCCTGCCGCGCCGCACCTTTCGTGCGTCGGCGACAGCAAGGCCGAACTGCGCGCCCTGCTGGCCCAGTACAAGGCTGCCGGGATCAAGCGCATCGTCGCCCTGCGCGGTGACCTGCCGTCGGGCATGGGCATGGCCAGCGGCGAGCTGCGCTACGCCAACGAACTGGTGGAGTTCATCCGCCAGGAAACCGACGACCAGTTCCACATCGAAATTGCCGCCTACCCGGAGATGCATCCGCAGGCACGCAACTTCGAGGACGACCTGGCCAACTTCGTGCGCAAGGCCAATGCCGGCGCCGACAGCGCCATCACCCAGTACTTCTTCAACGCCGAAAGCTACTTCTACTTCGTCGAACGCGTGCAGAAGCTCGGGGTGAAGATCCCGGTAGTGCCGGGGATCATGCCGATCACCAACTACAGCAAGCTGGCCCGTTTCTCCGACGCCTGCGGCGCCGAGATCCCGCGCTGGATCCGCAAGCAGCTGGAAGCCTACGGCGACGACGCCAAGAGCATCCAGGCCTTCGGTGAAGAGGTCATCACCCAGATGTGCGAGCAACTGCTGCAAGGCGGCGCACCGGGTCTGCACTTCTACACCCTGAACCAGGCCGAACCTAGCCTGGCGATCTGGAACAACCTGAAGCTGCCGCGCTGATCCCCCAAGCGGCGATGATGCCTGTATCCTTCAGCGTCATCGCCGCTTCCGGCCTCCCGGCCTGTCTACCATGCCCTATTTCGCCCGCCTGCTGACCGTTGTGCTGTTGAGCTGCATGAGCCTGCTGGCCCGTGCCGAACAGTTGCGCATCGTCACCGACCCCTGGGCGCCCTATGTGTACGAGGAAAACGGTGAGCCGAAGGGCATCGACTACGAGGTCACCGCAGAAGTGTTCCGCCGCCTCGGCATCGAAGTGCGCTGGGAATTCATGCCGTGGCGCCGCTGCCTGCTGATGATCGAACAGGGGCTGGCCGACGGGGTGATGGACATCTTCCAGACCGCCCACCGTGACAGCCTGCTGTACTATCCGAGCGAGCCGCTGTCGGAGGTCGAATTCGTGCTGTTCCAGGCCAACGCCCGGCCACATCCGGTGAACCGCCTGGAAGATCTCGAAGGCCTGACCGTCGGCACCTCCCCCGGCTACAACTATGGCGACGCCTTCCTCGACTCGACGCTGTTCCGTCGCGAGTCGGCGGCCACCCAGGAAGCCAACTTCGGCAAGCTGCAGCTTGGACGCATCGACCTGCTGATCACCGACCGCCGCGTCGGCCGCTTCATGGTCAACCAGCTTGGCCTGCAGGACCAGGTCACGGAGCTGCCGCTGGTGATCTACCGCCAGCCGCAATACTTCGCGGTACGCCGCAACGCCGGTATGGACCTGCTGGCCCAGCGCTTCGCCGCCGAGCTGCGGCGCTTCAAGCGCGAACCAGCCTACGCCGAGCTGCAAACGCGTTATCACGTTGTCATGCCGGTCTCTACAGAAACCGTTGAGCAGCAGGAACGCAGCACTCCCTGATTGCTCTGTTATACTCGGGCTTTTCCGCCAGGCTTACGCCCGGACGCTGGCCTCGACAGACGACATCCCAACCCCCGGATGCGCACCCTGGACCAGCAGGACCGGACGCGACAGCATCGACCCGATGCCCTTCGCGCCAGGCACGATCATCCCCATCGGGCACAGTCCCCACTAGAACAGGATTTCTCATGTCCTTTGCTTCCCTCGGTCTCTCCGAGGCTCTAGTCCGCGCTATCGAGGCTGCCGGTTATACGCAGCCGACTCCGGTGCAACAGCGGGCCATTCCCGCCGTGTTGCAAGGTCGCGACCTGATGGTCGCGGCACAGACAGGTACTGGCAAAACCGGCGGCTTCGCCCTGCCGATTCTCGAACGCCTGTTCCCCGGTGGTCACCCTGACAAGTCCCAGCGCCATGGCCCGCGCCAACCGCGCGTACTGGTCCTGACCCCGACCCGCGAACTGGCGGCCCAGGTCCACGACAGCTTCAAGATCTACGCGCGCGACCTGAAATTCGTCAGTGCCTGCATCTTCGGCGGCGTCGGCATGAACCCGCAGGTCCAGGCCATGGCCCGTGGTGTAGACGTGCTGGTAGCCTGTCCCGGGCGCCTGCTCGACCTGGCCGGCCAGGGCAGCGTCGACCTCAGCCACGTCGAGATCCTGGTCCTGGACGAAGCCGACCGCATGCTCGACATGGGTTTCATCCACGATGTGAAGAAAGTCCTCGCCCGCCTGCCGGCGAAACGCCAGAACCTGCTGTTCTCGGCGACCTTCTCCAAGGACATCACCGACCTCGCCGACAAGCTCCTGCACAACCCGGAACGCATCGAAGTCACGCCGCCGAATACCACGGTCGAGCGTATCGAACAGCGCGTATTCCGCTTGCCGGCCAGCCACAAGCGCGCCCTGCTGGCGCACCTGATCACCGCCGGCGCGTGGGAACAGGTGCTGGTCTTCACCCGCACCAAGCACGGCGCCAACCGCCTGGCCGAGTACCTGGAAAAGCACGGCCTGACCGCCGCCGCGATCCACGGCAACAAGAGCCAGAATGCCCGCACCAAGGCCCTCGCCGACTTCAAGTCGGGCGCGGTGCGGATCATGGTCGCCACCGATATCGCCGCCCGCGGCCTGGATATCGACCAACTGCCCCATGTGGTCAACTTCGAACTGCCCAACGTCGAGGAAGATTACGTCCACCGTATCGGCCGTACCGGCCGTGCGGGCCGCTCCGGCGAGGCCATCTCGCTGGTCGCGCCGGATGAAGAGAAGCTGCTCAAGAGCATCGAGCGCGTCACTCGTCAGAAGATTCCGGATGGCGACCTGATGGGCTTCGACTTCGCCGCCGTCGAGGCGGAGAAGCCGGAAGTGCGCGAACCGCGCCCGCAGAACAACCCGCGCCGTGGCCAGCGCGCCGACGGCAGCAACGCCGGTGGCCGCAAGGACAAGGGCAAGGACAAAGGCAAAGAGAAAGACGCCAGCAAGGACGCCAAGCCAGCCGGTGAGAAGCCTGCGGAGAAATCCGCTGGTGGCCGCCAGGAACAGCGCAAGCCACGGAACAAGAAGCCGCGCCAGCAGCAGAACGCCCAGCAACAAGGCAAGCCAGCGGTACCGGCGGACCGTGATCCGGAAGAGTTCCTGGATGACGACGTCGATAACTTCGGCAACCGCGCCGACTACGTCAGCCCGTATCAGAACAAGGGTGGCCAGGGTCGCAATCGTCGTCCGGGCTCCCAGGCCGGTGCCGGCAACGGTGGTGGCCAGCCGCGCAGCAATGGCGGTGCTGGTCAGTCGCGCAGCGGTGGCAGCGCCAATGGCGAAAAGCGCAGCGGTGGTGCACGCAATGGCGGTAGCGGCGGAGCCCGTGATGGCCAGCCGCGTCGCGATGGCGGCAACGCCAACCGCAATCGTCGTCCTGCCCGCGAGGAGCGTCAGGAGCCAGCAGTGCGCAGCCCGCGTGAAGGCCAGTCGCAGAACCAGCCGAAGATCATGCACAAGGAATCGAAGATCGATCGCTTCCCGTCCATGGAACAGCTGGAGCAACTGCCGAGCCGTCCGCGTGGTGAGAAGCCGGCGTTGCTGACGCGCAATCGGTAAAGCAGCTTCAAGTTTCAAGCGGCAAGCCATAAGAAAAAGCCGGCCGGTGAAATGGCTGCTTTTTCTTGCAGCTTGAAACTTTCAGCTTGCAGCTCAAAAAAAACGCCGCCCTCAAGGGCGGCGTTTTTGTTGGCGAGGCAGCAATTACTTCTGCTTCACACCTTCCAGCGAGATGTCCAGATCGAAGGTCTGGGAAGCCGGACCTGGGCCTTTGATACCGAAGTCACCCAGGTTGACGGTAGTGGTAGCGTTGAAACCGGCACGCTCGCCGCCCCATGGATCCTTGCCTTCACCGATGAAGGTGGCCTTGAAGGTCACCGGCTTGGTCACGCCGTGGAAGGTCAGGTCGCCAGTCACGTCAGCGGTCTTCTCGCCGGTGGATTTGACGCTGGTGGAGACGAACTTGGCGTCCGGGTACTTCTTCACGTCCAGGAAGTCGGCGCTGGCGATGTGCTTGTCACGCTCGGCGTGGTTCGACCACAGGCTGGCGGTTTTCACATCGACGCTGATCTTGCTCGCTTCAGGCTTGGCGGCATCCCAGGAGAAGGAGCCGTCGAAGTCCTTGAAGGTGCCGTGGATGAAGCTGTAGCCCAGGTGGCTGATCTTCCAGTCGACGAATGCGTGCTGGCCTTCCTTGTCGATCTTGTAGTCGGCAGCCATGACCTGACCAGCCGAGAGCAGAGCGGTACCCAGTGCCAGAGCGGCAAAAGTCTTTTTCAACATTCTTTCGATTCCTTTGAGTGGAGGTTGAACATCAAGCCTTGCGGCCCAGCATGCGCGTCAGGGTCGCATCACGGTCGATAAAGTGGTGCTTCAGAGCGGCCAGCCCGTGCAGGACGGCGAACACCACCAGTCCCCAGGCCAGATAGAGGTGAACCACGCCGGCGATATCAGCCTGATCAGGCAGGCCGGAAATCAGTGCGGGTACTTCGAACAGGCCGAACACCGGGATCCCCGCGCCGTCGGCGGTGGAGATCAGGTAGCCGGCGATCAGCACGCTGAACAGACCAACGTAGAGCAGCAGATGACCGAACCTGGCAGCGACGCGGGTCAGCGTGCCATGGTTGGCCGGAGCCGGTGGTGGCGGGCTGACGAAACGCCAGACCACTCGCAACAACATCAGCGCCAGCACGGTCAGGCCAATGCCCTTGTGCAACTCTGGCGCGGTGTGGCGCCAGGAACTGTAGTAATCCAGGCCGACCATCCAAAGGCCCAGCCCGAACAGACCGAACACCGCCAGGGCGACGCCCCAGTGCAGGACGATGCTGACCACGCCGTAACGAGAAGATGAATTGCGAAGCTGCATGTGCCGGGTTCCCCGTAAGAATTGCTGCCAAGACTAACCGGTTATCTATCGATATAAAGCGGAAAATTTCGCTTTGAACTATCAAAAAAATAGATATTAAGTGTGTCGCAGAGGCGTTAAGGAAACATTAACACTGGGGGAAAGACTGTAGACGTACGTCTGAAGGAATGCGAACGCGGGACCTGTGGGAGCGGGCGAACCCGCTCCCACACTGATCGAGGTGGGCCCGAAGACTTCAGCCTGCCTTGGCCTGACTGTCAGCCGCCGGCTTCTTGGCCGGCTGTGCCTTGGCCTCGGTCTTCCTGGCCGGGGCGTGGGTGGTGGTTTTCTTCGGTGCAGGCTTGCTTTCCGACTTCTTCACCGGCGCCGCTTTTGCCGGTGCCGGCCTGGCAGCAGGTACGGCCTTGGCCGGCTCTTCCTTGGCGACCGGGGCCGGTGCCGCTGGAGCAACCGGTGCAGGTGCTGGAGACGGAGCAGGCGCCGGCGCTACCGCCGTCTCTGCTGCCTTGGCGGTTTCCGCCGCTACCGGCTTGTCATCGCCACCACCGAACAGACGCGAGAAGAAGCCCGGCTTGTCATCCTTGCCCTTGTTCGCCGCTGCTGCCGCCGCCGCGCCGGCCGCTGCCGCAGCCACCGCCGGCTTGGCATCGAACGACTTGCCCGCCGCCAGGTCCTCGACCTGCCCCGCTGCACGCTTGCCACTGCGCAGCGCGCCCTCCAGGGTGCCTGGGTACAAGGCGTCGGTATGCTCGCCGGCGAAGGCGATGCGCTGCACCGGCTTCTCCCACAGGCGCCAGTATTTGCTGATCTGTCCCGGGCCATAGGCCAGGTACGAACCGCCGGTGCCCACATCGGTGCTGTAGCGACGGATCTCATAGCCGGTGAACGCGCCACGGGCCTGTGGATAGAAGGCATGCAGGCGGATCAGCACCTGGTCGACCATCTGCTTGTCGCCGAACGCCTGCATCACCCGGGCGTTGTCGCCGGACAGGTTGATCACCACGTTGGCACCGCCCTTCAGCGCCGGTTCGATCCACAGCATGCCCAGGCCGGCGTTGCTGTAGATCTCGCCGGACATGCGCGCGCGGCTTTCCCAGACCGGGTTCTTGAACTTCAGCATCAGTTGGTCGCGCCAGCCGTAGTTGGTGCCTTTCAAGGCAGCCTGATGGCGGTCGTCCAAAGCCGGGGTCAGCTGGATCTTGGCCAGGGCGCGCAACGGCACCGCCAGCACCAGGTAGTCGGCCTGGTAGCCGACCCCGCCGACCTTGACGGTGACACCGTCCTTGTCCTGGCTGATGGCGGTGACCGGCGAACTGGTCTTGATGGTCTTCAGTTGCTTGACGAAGGCCTGGGCCAGCACAGGGCTGCCGCCTGGCAGGCGTGCGGCGCGCAGGTCGCGGTCGTTGACGCCACGGTAGACACGGGTCTGCTGGGCGAAATACAGCAGCGACAGGCGCGACGGTTCGTCATAACGGGTCCGGATCTGCTGGTTGACCAGTTGTCGCGCGGTGGCCGGCAGTTGCAGCTTGTCCAGCCACGCGGAGACGTTGATCTGGTCGAGGGCGAACAAGGTGCTGTTGGCGGCCGGGTTCTCAGGGTCACTGATGGACGCGGCGAGGTCGTCGAGGGTCTTCTCGTAGCGTTTCAGCGCCTCGGCGGTGGCTGGCTGCTTGGTGGTGAGGTCGGCGGCACTGAAATACTCGCCGTCGATCAGGTAACTGGGCGTCCGAACGAACTCGGGGGCTGGCAGCGTGGTGAGCTTGAAGGCGTCCAGGTACTGGTTGAGCACCGGTTGCGCCTTGCTGTTGCCGACCCATTCACTGGTGGCCAGACCGGAACGGCCGCCGATGCCCGGCTTGGCCTCCAGCAGGGTGACCTGCCAGCCTTTGCTCTGCAACTCATAGGCTGCGGTCAGACCCGCCAGGCCGCCGCCGACCACGATCGCGGTCGGGGCCTTGGTCGCCGCCATCGCCCCCGCGCTGAACAACCCGATAAACACCAGCGCGCAGCCGCGCAGCCAACCAGCAGACATTCGTCGAACTCCGGATATAGGCAGAAAAAACGGGGAAGAATTCCCCGGGAAAGATGGGTTGCAGGATACGTCACGGCACATCAGGTCGCCAGCACGAGCGCCAGGCGGGAATGGCGTGAATAGCAGAGGAACATTGTCCTGCACCCTGGCTTTGCTTAGGCTTACGCGGGTTTACCCAACCCGCGTTGCCAGGAGTACAAGCCCATGGGCCTCAACCAACAGTGGATGGACCGCGACCTCAAGGTCCTGTGGCATCCCTGCACCCAGATGAAAGACCATGAGCAGCTGCCGCTGATCCCGATCAAGCGCGGTGAAGGCGTGTGGCTGGAGGACTTCGAGGGCAAGCGCTACCTCGACGCGGTCAGCTCCTGGTGGGTCAATGTGTTCGGCCATGCCAACCCGCGCATCAACCAGCGCATCAAGGACCAGGTCGACCAACTGGAGCACGTGATCCTCGCCGGCTTCAGCCACCAGCCGGTAATCGAGCTGTCTGAACGCCTGGTAAAGATCACCCCGGAAGGCCTGAACCGCTGCTTCTACGCCGACAACGGCTCGTCCTGCATCGAAGTGGCGCTGAAGATGAGCTTCCACTACTGGCTGAACAAGGGCCGCCCGGAGAAGAAGCGCTTCGTCACCCTGAGCAACAGCTACCACGGCGAAACCATCGCGGCGATGTCGGTGGGCGACGTGCCGCTGTTCACCGAGACCTACAAGGCGCTGCTGCTGGACACCCTCAAGGTGCCGAGCCCGGATTGCTACCTGCGCCCCGAAGGCGTGAGCTGGGAAGAGCATTCGCGGACGATGTTCGCGGCCATGGAGCAGACCCTCGCCGAGCACCATCAAAGTATCTCCGCCGTGATCGTCGAGCCGCTGATCCAGGGCGCCGGTGGCATGCGCATGTATCACCCGGTGTACCTCAAACTGCTGCGCGAGGCCTGCGACCGCTACGAAGTGCACCTTATCCACGACGAAATCGCCGTGGGCTTTGGCCGTACCGGAACGATGTTCGCGTGCGAGCAGGCCGGCATCCGTCCGGACTTCCTCTGCCTGTCCAAGGCTCTGACCGGCGGCTACCTGCCGCTGGCGGCGTGCCTGACTACCGACGAGGTGTACGGTGCGTTCTACGACGACTACCCGACGCTGCGCGCCTTCCTGCACTCCCACAGCTACACCGGCAACCCGCTGGCCTGTGCCGCGGCGCTGGCGACCCTGGATATCTTCGAGCAGGACAACGTGATCGAGGCCAACAAGGCGCTGAGCCAGCGCATGGCCAGTGCCACGGCGCATCTGGTGGATCATCCGCATGTAGCCGAAGTGCGCCAGACCGGCATGGCCGTGGCCATCGAGATGGTGCAGGACAAGGCGAGCAAGAGCGCCTATCCGTGGCAGGAACGGCGCGGGATGAAGGTGTTCGAGCATGCCCTGACCCGGGGGGCGCTGTTGCGGCCGCTGGGTAGCGTGGTGTATTTCCTGCCGCCTTATGTGATTACACCGCAGCAGATCGATTTCCTGGCCGAGGTGGCCAGCGAGGGGATCGATATCGCGACGCGGGACAAAGTCAGCGTGGCGGTGCCGGCAGACTTCCATCCGGACTTCCGGGATCCGGGCTAGGTAATTTCAGTGGTCTCTCGGGCCTCATCGCGGGCAACGCCCGCTCCCACAAGGATCTGCGGTGCATGCGGTTCCTGTGGGAGCGGGCGTTGCCCGCGATGAGGCCCGAGAGGTCAAAGCAGAACTTTTGAACAGTAGAGCCCCCAATGCGCCTCTCCCGCTTTTTCATCGATGCCCCGCTGAGCCTTGGCGAGCACGACCTGCCTGAAGCCCAGGCCCACTACATCGGCCGTGTCCTGCGCATGAGCGCCGGCGACGCCGTGCAACTGTTCGACGGCAGCGGCGAGGAATTCCTCGGCGAGTTGCTCGAAGTCGGCAAGAAAACCGTGCGTGTGCGCCTCGACCAGGCCCTCCCCGGCCAGGCCGAATCGCCCCTGCATATCCACCTCGGCCAGGGCCTGTCCCGCGGCGAGCGCATGGACTGGGCGATCCAGAAAGCCACCGAGCTGGGCGTCAACGTCATCACGCCAATCGTCAGCGAACGCTGCGAAGTACGCCTCAAGGATGAACGCGCCGACAAGCGCCTGGCCCACTGGCGCCAGGTGGCGATCAGCGCCTGCGAGCAGTGCGGTCGCTCCAGCGTGCCGCGCATCGAGGCGCCGGTGACCCTGGCCGAATGGCTGGCCGCCCGCGACGAAGCCCTGAAACTGGTGCTGCACCCGGTGGCCGAGCCGCTGGTCAGCCACGAACGCCCGGCCAGCCTGGCCTTCCTGATCGGCCCGGAGGGCGGCCTGTCGGACGCAGAAGTGACGCAGGCCAAGACCAGCGGCTTCCATTCCGCCCGCCTCGGCCCACGGGTCCTGCGCACGGAAACCGCGCCGGTGGTGGCGCTGGCCGTGGCCCAGCAGCTGTGGGGCGACTTTTCGTAAAAAAACCTAGTTCGACGGCAGGAGTTTTTCCAGGGCCACCAGGTCCGGCACCCGGGCAACCTGCTCGCCCACCTGCACCGCCGCCAGCTCCAGCGCGCCGAGCGGCACGTCAACATAGTTGAGCTGGCTGTCGAGCTTGCAGGAGCGTGGAATGCCCTGCACCAGCAGGGCGAAGAAGCTGCGCGAAGTGCCGCCAAGCGCATTGAGCACGACGATCCGCGCCCGCTCCCCAACCTGGGTCTGACCACCACAGGCCGCCTCGAAGCTCAACAGCGGCAAGCGCAGGCCGCGCCAGTCGATCCAGCCCAGCAGCCAGGCGGGCTGGTCGGGCGCCGGTGCACAGTGCTGGTAGCCGATCAGCTCGGCCACCGCCACGTTGGGCAGCACCAGACTGCGGTCGCTCAGCGGCAGCAGCAGCCCGGTCAGGCTGCTGCGTCGGCCGCTGCGGGTAACTTGTTCAAGCATGGGAATGACTCCAGCGGGCGATGCTCTGCAGCAGCACGGATTCCTGGTATGGCTTGCCCAGGTAGTCGTTGACGCCGATGGCCATGGCCCGGTCGCGGTGCTTCTGGCCGGTCCGCGAGGTAATCATGATGATCGGCAGGTTGTGCAGTTGCGGATCCTGGCGCACCTGGGTGGCCACCTCGAAGCCGTCCATCCGCGGCATCTCGATATCCAGCAGCAGTACGTCGGGCCGGTGCTCGGCCAGCACCGCCATGGCGTCGACCCCGTCCTTCGCCGTCAGCACGTGCATGCCGTGACGCTCCAGCAGGCGTCCGGTGACTTTTCGCACGGTCACCGAGTCGTCCACCACCAGCACCAGCAACGGCCGGGCCGGACCGCTGCCCGCCAGCAGCGGCACGTCCCGCTCCGGTCGCCCGGCCTGCTGCGCCAGGCGCAAGTGCAGGCCGCGCAGTTGCGTCAGGACGTCGAGAATCAGCACCACCCGACCATCGCCGAGCAAGGTTGCCCCGGCCAGGCCCTGCACCGCGGCAAATTGCGGGCCGAGGCTCTTGACCACGATCTCGCGGCTGGCCGACAGGCTGTCCACCTGCAACGCAAACTGCTGGTCATGGGCATGCACCAGCAACACCGGCAGCGGCAGGCTCTGACCGAGCAGGCGTGGCTGGCGCTCGCCCTGCAGCAGCTCACCGAGGTAGCGCAGTTCATACCCGCGCCCGGCATATTCGTAGCGCGGCGGATCGAGGCGATAGCAGGCCTCAAGCTCTGCCGGCGGCACCCGCACCACGCCGTCGATGGCGTTCAGCGGTACGGCGTATTGCTCCTCGCCACAATGCACCATCAGCGCGCGGTTCATCGAGACGGTGAACGGCAGGCGAATCAGGAAGCGCGCCCCCTTGCCCGCCACCGAGCTGATGACCATCGAACCACCAAGCTGCTTGACCTCTTCATGGACCACGTCCATGCCCAGGCCGCGCCCGGAAATCTGGGTGATCTTCTCGGCGGTGGAAAAGCCCGGCTGGAGGATGAACTGCATCACCTCGTGGTCGCTGAGTTCGCTGCGCGGATCGAGCAGGCCGCGCTTGATCGCCTTCTTGCGCACGGCTTCCAGAGGTACCCCGGCACCGTCGTCGAACATCTCGATAACGATATCGGCGCCCTCGTGGAGCAGATTCAGGGCGATCATGCCCTGTTCCGGCTTACCCGCGGCCAGGCGCACCTCGCGACTTTCCAGACCGTGGTCGACGGCATTGCGCAGCATGTGCTCCAACGGCGCCACCATGCGTTCGAGAACGCTGCGGTCCATCTCGCCCTCGGCGTTGCCCACCACCAGTTCGACCTGCTTGCCCAGCTCGCTGGCAGTTTGCCGCACCACTCGCTGCAAACGCGGCACCAGGCGCTCGAAGGGCACCATGCGGGTACGCATCAGGCCCTCCTGCAGCTCGCTGTTGACCCGCGCCTGCTGCGACAACAGGCTCTGTGCCATCTGGTTGCGGGCGCCGAGGGTCTCCTTCAGGTCGAGCAGGTCCGAGGCCGACTCCGACAAGGCCCGGGAAAGCTGCTGCAACTGCGAGTGACGGTCCATCTCCAGCGGGTCGAAGTCTTCGTAAGCATCGCCGTCGATCTGCAGGCGACCCAGCAGGCTGCCCTGGGTTTCGGTGTCGAGGCGACGCAACTGGTCGCGCATGCGCTCCAGCGTGGTTTCCATCTCGTTGAGGGCAACCTGGGCGTCGTTTATCTGCTGCTCCAGGCGCCCGCGCAGAATCGAGGTCTCGGCGGCCTGGTTGCCGAGGTCGTCGAGCAGTTCAGCGTTGACCTTGACCATGTCCAGCGCCGCCCGCTCCGGCGCCGGCGCCGGTGCTTCGGCGGGCGTGCTGTCATTGCCCGGCGCGGCGGCAGCGCTGTCGCTGAGGGCTGCGCTGCTGAAGTTGCGGATGTAATCGATCAGCGCCGTGGCCGCGTGCAGCGGCTGCTGCAGGCGCACCGCATCGAGCATGTGGGCGAGACGGTCGTGGCAGTTCTGCAACAGGCTGAACAGCGCCGGACTCGGCTGCAGTTGCCCGGCGGCGAGGTGTTCGTAGAGGAATTCCAGTTCGTGGGCAAGGTCGCCGATCGGCGCGATTTCCACCATGCGCGCGCCACCCTTGAGGGTGTGCAGGTCGCGCAGCAGGTTCTCCACCTCGACGCTACTGCGCGGGTCGGCCTGCCAGCGGGTCAAAGCCGCAGCAGCGCTTTCGACGATATCCACGCCTTCTTCGAGGAAGATATCCAGCAGTTCCTTGTCGCCCTCCTGCTCCGGCTGCTCGGCCTTGGCCGCAGCACTGGCCGGCTGGGTGTGATGGCGGAACTCGCGCAGGGCGGCGAGGCTTTCCACCACCGAGTCCAGTGTGTGGCCCTGGCTCAGTTGCGCCAGCAGCCGGGCCAGCAGGGTGTGGCTGCCGCGAAGCAAGCTGGCGAGTTCCAGCGACGGGCTGAAGCGGCGGTCCACCAGGCCTTCGTAAAGCAGCTCCAGCTCGTGGGCGAGCACGTCGAGCGGGCCGATCCCGGCCATGCGCGCGCCACCTTTGAGGGTGTGCAGGTCGCGCTGTAGCGAGGACAGCACCGAGGCGTTGTCCGGTTCGTCGATCCAGCGCTTGAGGGCCTGGTCGGCACTGTCCAGCACATCGATGGCTTCTTCGAGGAACAGCGCTACCAATTCATGATCGGTTTCCTCGTCAGCAAGCTCGCGGGTTGCCGTGTCCAGCGCGACGACGCTCGACGTGCCGTCGCCGTGCTGTCGTACCAGGCCCATGGCGGCGGGATCCAGCCCCTGTTCCAGCAGTTCGCGCAGGGCGTGCAGGCGCTCCGGGCAAGGTTCCACCTCCTGGCCGGCGGCAATCTGGTCGAGCATGTTGATCAAGGCTTCATGGGCCTGTTGTGCTTCGTCGAAGAAGCGCGCATCAGCCACCAGGCTGCTTTCTTCCACCGCACCGTAGAGGTCCAGCAGGGCTTCGCACAGTTCGTCGACCTGCCACAGGTTGGCCAGGTGCGCGCTCTGCCCGAGGGTGGTCAGTTCGTCCAGCAGCGAATTGAGTTCGTGGCGCTCGCCGGGATGCTCCTGCCAGCGCAGCAGCAGAGATTCGGCGTCGAGCAGGATGTCCATGCCCTGTTCGAGGAAGCTGGCGATCAGTTGCGGGTCGCGCTTGATGCGCAGGCTCTGGTCCGGCGAGTCGAACAGCGCCTGGAGCCGCGCACTGACCACCTGCTCGACCTGCTCGATCAGGATTTCCGCGCCCTTGATCGGCGCCAGCGGCGTCGTGCCGAGCTGGTCCAGGCCGCGGCGCAGCAGCGGCTCGGCCATTTGCAGGAGGTAGATTTCATCGAGATCGAAGCCCACCTGATGGGCCTTGAACTCACGGGCCAGCAGGTCCAGGGCCGTGGCCAGCTCGGCGATCGGCGTGACCCCGGCCATCGCCGCGCTCCCCTTCAGGGTGTGCAGGGCCCGTTGCAGATCGTCGCTGACCGGCGCCGGCAGGTACAGCTCGGCGCCTTCGAGAAAGGCGTCGAGGCTCGCCAGGTGGGTCTGCGCCTCGTTGCGGAAGATCTCCAGCAGTTGCGGGTCGAGGGCCTCGGCATTTTCCTCGTCGCCGGCGCCATCGTTCATTGCCAGGGCGTGCAGGTGGCTGGCCAGGTGCTCGACATGGGCGTGGGCATGTACCTCGCCGCTTGCGAACTCGGCGACCAGCGGCGGCATCAGCGTCATGGCCTGGCCGATCGCCTTGAGCACATCATCGCGGCTGCCGACGCGGCCTTCGAGCATGCGGTTGAGCAGGTGCTCGCCAGCCCAGGCCAGTTCGGCCAGGACCAGGGCACGGACCATGCGCCCGCTGCCCTTGAGGGTATGGAAGCCGCGACGCAGCTCAATCAGCGCCTCGCGCGGATGCCCTTCGCTGCGCCAGCGGCGCCAGTGCTCGTCCATCTGGCCGAGGACTTCCTCGGCTTCTTCGAGGAAGACCTCGCGCAATTCTCCGTCCACCGGCTCCGGCGCGGCGATGGCCAGCGGCGCCAGTTGCACCGGCCGCGCCAACACCGGGAAGCCAAGCGCCGCCAGGGCCCGACGCGCGCGGGCGAGCAAGGCGTCGACATCGGCCTGCAGGTCGATACTCAGGGCTTGCAGATAACAGTCGAGGCTACCGATGACGTCGGCCAGGTGCTCCAGCTCGATCTCGCCGGGCAGGGATTCGGCCTGCAGCACATGGGCCTGCAGGTAGTCGGTGCAGCGCTGCACCACCGCGGCGGGCTGCGGCAGCATGAGCATGGCCAGGGCGCCGCGGATCTGCCCGAGCAGGTCCGGCAGCGGTTGCAGGCGCTGGCGTTCCCAGCCGGCTTCGAGGCAGTCGGCGATCAGGTCGCGGGCCTGCAGCAGCACGCCATGGGCCTCGTCCAGTACAAGCTGGCGAATCTCGCTGATATCGGTGCCGGCAGGCGGGCTCTGGTTGGCGGACTCCATGGAGCCGACCATGCCGCCGAGGGTCGCCTCGGCGTACTGCAAGGCCCCGGACACGTCCAGCAGCAGTGGCAGCTCCGTGGCACGCTGGCCGCTGACCATGCCCTGCAGGGTCGCCACCTGGTCGAGGATTACCCGGCGCGGTTGGTTGAAGCCGAGCACGGCGAGGGTATCGGCGATCTGCCGCAGTGGCGCAAGCAGCGGTTCCAGTTCTTGCGCCTGTTGCTGATCACCACGGACGAACTGGTCGATACGCTCCTTGATGCGCAGCAGGTCCTCGCTGATCGCCGCCATCACCGAGCGCATGGCATCTCGCCCGGGCATGTCGGAGAGGCGGCCGTGCAGGGCGTCCAGGGACAGTTCGAAACTTTCCCCGGCACCGCCCAGCGCGCTTTCCCCCAACGCCTCGACGCCACGGGCGGCGCGCAGCTGGTTGAGCAGCGGCAGGACCAGCAGCGGCAGGTCGCGGCGGGCGCCGCGCAGGCGTTCGAGGTACAGCGGCAACTGGGTCAGCGCCCGGAACAGAGCGCCCTGAGCCTCGCCATGACCAGCGGCCTTGCCCGCGGCCAGGGCCCGGGCCAGCAGCTCCATTTCCTCGGCCAGCAAGGCTGCGCCCTTGAATTCCAGGAGCACCAGGCAGCCGCGCACCTGGTGCAACGGTTCGATACCGTTGTCCAGGTTGTCGCTTTCACCTGCGACGAATTGCTCCAGCGCTTGGCGCGCCTGCGCGAGACTCTCGTCGATCGCCTCCCTGACCCACGCCAGAGCGACGAAATCTTGCCGGTCAGCCATGTCTGCTCTCATAGAACAAAATATTTCTTACTGATACACACAAAACCTGTGGGAGCGAGCTTGCTCGCTCCCACAGGAAAAATCAGCGCGGCTCCGCTGATGCAGGCAACGTAAAGCCCGACACCGAACGCCGCATCTCGCTGGCCATGCGCGCCAGGTCGCCGATGCTTTCGGCGGTGGCAGTGGAGCCGGACGAGGTCTGCGAGGTGATCTGCTGGATGATCGCCATGGTGTGGGAAATCTGCCCGGCGGACGAGGTCTGCAACTGCGCCGCGTCGGAAATGCTCAGGATCAGGTCGGCCAGGGTCTGCGACACGCCCTCGATCTCTTCCAGGGCCACCCCGGCGTCCTGAGCCAGACGCGCACCGCGCACCACCTCGGCGGTGGTCTGCTCCATGGAAATGACCGCCTCGTTGGTGTCGACCTGGATCGCCCGCACCAACGCCTCGATCTGCCGGGTGGCCGAAGACGAACGCTCCGCCAGGCGCTGTACTTCGTCGGCGACCACGGCAAAGCCGCGCCCGGCCTCACCGGCCATGGACGCCTGGATCGCCGCATTGAGGGCGAGGATGTTGGTCTGGTCGGCAATGTCGTCGATCAGGCCGACGATATCGCCAATCTCCTGGGAAGACTCGCCCAGGCGCTTGATCCGCTTGGCGGTGTCCTGGATCTGCTCGCGGATGTTGTCCATGCCGCGGATGGTGTTGTGCACCACCTCGTTGCCCTTGTTGGCGATGGCCACCGAGCGCTCGGCAACCTTGGCCGACTCGTAGGCATGCCCGGACACGCGGTCGATGGATTCGGCCATGTCGCCCACTGCCATCGACGCATCGGCGATCTGCTGGGCCTGGTGCTCGGAGGCCTTGGCCAGTTGGTGCGCGGTGTTCTGGGTGTCTTCCACGGCGGAGGCGACTTCCTCCGCGCTGAGGTTGATGGTCGCCACCAGGTCGCGCAATTGGTCGATGGAATAGTTGATGGAATCGGCGATGGCCCCGGTGAAGTCCTCGGTGACCGAAGCCGTGACGGTCAGGTCGCCGTCGGCGAGGTCTTCGATCTCGTCGAGCAGGCGCATGATCGCCTGCTGGTTGCGCTCGTTCTTTTCCGCGGTCTCGCTGAGCTGACGGTGGGTCTCGCGGACCATCACCAGGCCGATAAGAATGATCGAGGCCAGCGCCAGCAGGCCCAGCACGTAGCCTCCGACGGTATCCAGGGTGCGTCCGCTGGCCAGGTTCTCGAAACCGTTGGCCAGGCGCGAGGCTTCGTCGAGCAGGGTCTGCGACAGACTGAAGATGTTGCCGGCGGCCTCGCGCACGCGGAACAGCTCCGGCGAAGTCTCGAGGATTTCGTCCACGGAGCCGGCGACAAACTGGAAGAGCTCGGCGATTTCACCCAGACGTGCTCGAGCGTCGGGGTCCTGGACGCGGGTGATCTGCAGGGTCGGGTTACCGCCGAGCATGCCCTCCAGCACCTGGCCGAAACGACTGGCATCGCGGCCGAAGGCATCGGCGGCCTGCACAGAGGTGTCGTCGCCGGCCAGCACGGTGTTCACCGAGCCGAGGATGCGCTCGGCGAGCAGCGCCTGGCGCTGGGCCATGGCCACCTGATTCGCCGGGGCACCGCTCTGCAGGAGGATTTCCACCACTTTCTCGTACTCGACCTGCAACTGCGGCACGGTCTCGGCCAGGGTCGCAGCAACCTGGTGCAGGGACAGCACGGTCTGTTCGCTGGCGAGGATCACGTCGGTGTTTTTGCGCAGGGTCTCCCAGTCACGCTGCACCGCGGCCATCTCATCGCGAACCGCCACCGGCGCCGATGGCAGGCCGGTGCTGTGGTCGCCTTTCTTCAGGTAGCCCCAACGCTGCTCGAAATCGTTGCGCGCCTCGCTCAGCAAACGGAACGCCACGGTCTTGCCGGAGGCCGCTTCAGTGGCGTTCTTGGCGATGCGCTGGGACAACACGCGCAGCTCGCCAGCGTGGCCGATGTATTGCTTGTCGTGGTTGGCCTGGGTATTGAGGTAGGCGAAGTTGGCGAACAGCAGGATGATCGAGAGGATCAGCACGACGAACAGTGCGGCGATCTGCGCGCTGCTGCGCGAACTTTTGACGGCACTGGCGAACTTGGGCTGGGTCACGGGTCTGGCGTTCCTTTACAGCGCGACATCGAGAAAGCCCTGGGCCTGGACCAGGGCGAAGGGGCTGAAGATTCCCCAGCAGTTCTCCCGCTGGAAATGCCCTTGGATATAAGGTGCGGCGCTGCCAAGCAGGGGCGACGGCGGCGCCAGCTCCAGACTGTCGAGGGCGAAATGCTGCAAACCGAGCACTTCGTCCACCAGCAGGCCGGCGAGCAGTTCGTCATGGTCGACCACCAGCACCCGCCTTTGCTTGCGACCGGTGCCTGGTTCCAGGCCGAGGAAACCGCCAAGGTCGGTGACCGGCAGCAACTGGCCGCGCAGGTTGGTGACCCCGGCGACCCACGGTTTGACTCCGGGAATCCGGCTCAGGCGCGGCGCCGTGAGCACTTCGGCGACCTCACCCATGGGCGCGACGAAACAGTGCCCGCCCAAGCGAAAGCCGATGCCGCTCCAGGTTTGCAGCCGGGTTTCCTGAAGGGGCAGGTCGGCGGCCAGCAGCCGGCAGCGCCGGTCGATGTCCAGCAGCAGCTCGAAGGCCGTCAGCGACTCGCCCATGGCCTCGCGGATCAAGCGTTGAGGACGTCGTTGAGGACGCGGATCAGGTCGTCTTCGTCCACCGGCTTGACCAGGTAGCTCTTGGCGCCCTGGCGGGTGCCCCAGACCTTGTCGGTTTCCTGGTCCTTGGTGGTGACGATGATCACCGGGATGTCCTTGGTCGCCGGATCCTTGCTCAACTGGCGGGTGGCCTGGAAGCCGTTCATGTTGGGCATGACGATGTCCATCAGCACCGCGTCGGGCTTCTCCTGGGCAGCCAAGGCCACGCCGTCGGCGCCATTGGCCGCCTTGAGCACCTGGTGCCCGTGCTTTTCCAGCATGCCGCTGAGCTTGTACATTTCGGTCGGCGAGTCGTCGACGATGAGAATTCGGGCCATCTTGTTCCCCATGAAAGGCAAGACGCCGGCGCGCGGGCGCTGGCGTCAGGGTGCGTGTTGTTCTTCGGCGGTGAAACCCGGCACATGGGCACGGATCGCCTCCAGCAGTTCTTCCTTGCTGAACGGCTTGGTGAGGAACTGGTCGGAACCGACGATACGCCCGCGGGCCTTGTCGAACAGACCGTCGCGGGACGAAAGCATGATCACCGGGGTGTCCTTGAAGGCACTGTTGTGCTTGACCAGCGCGCAGGTCTGGTAACCATCCAGGCGCGGCATCAGCACGTCGACAAAGATGATCCCGGGACGGTGGTCGACGATCTTGGCCAGGGCATCGAAGCCGTCGATGGCGGTGATGACCTCGCACCCCGCTTCGCTCAGGAGCATCTCGGCGGTGCGGCGAATCGTCTTGGAGTCGTCGATCACCATCACTTTCAATGCCGCGTCGGGCTGAACCATATTCGCTCTACCATTCCTGTCGGATAGCGCCATGCCGGCCACCTGCCACGCATTTTTAGCACACTCAGGGGGTGCATTCCATCGAGCCACGCCGGCGGCGTTTTTCCCTTGACCGCCGGCGTCGCGAGCGCCACCCTGAGCCACTTTTCATTCGAACCACTGCGGCCCCGCGCCGCCGAGAGGATTTACCCCCATGAGCGTTCGCCTCGGCATTGTCATGGACCCCATCGCGTCCATCTCCTACAAGAAGGACAGCTCGCTGGCCATGCTGCTGGCCGCCCAGGAACGCGGCTGGGAACTGTTCTACCTGGAGCAGAAGGACCTTTACCTGGGTGCCGGCCAGGCCCGCGGGCGGATGCGTCCGCTGAAAGTCTTCGCCAACCCGGAAAAATGGTTCGAGCTGGAAGCCGAGCAGGACAGCCCGCTGGCCGAGCTGGACGTGATCCTGATGCGCAAGGATCCGCCCTTCGACCTGGAATTCGTCTATAGCACCTACCTGCTGGAGCAGGCCGAGGCCGAGGGCGTGCTGGTGGTCAACCGCCCGCAGAGCCTGCGCGACTGCAACGAGAAGCTGTTCGCCACGCGTTTCCCGCAGTGCATGGCGCCGACCCTGGTCAGCCGCCGCGCCGATATCCTGCGTGAATTCGCCGCCACCCACGGCGACGTCATCCTCAAGCCGCTGGACGGCATGGGTGGCGCCTCGGTGTTCCGCCACCGTCCGGGCGATCCCAACCTGTCGGTGATCCTCGAGACCCTGACCCAGCACGGCCAGCAGCAGATCATGGCGCAGGCCTTCCTGCCCGAGATCAAGGACGGCGACAAACGCATCCTGATGATCGATGGCGAGCCGGTGCCCTACTGCCTGGCGCGCATCCCGGCCAGCGGCGAGACCCGCGGCAACCTGGCCGCCGGCGGCCGTGGCGAGGCCCGTCCGCTGACCGACCGCGACCGCTGGATCGCCGCCCAGGTCGGCCCGAGCCTGCGCGAGAAGGGCCTGCTGTTCGTCGGCCTGGACGTGATCGGCGACTACCTCACCGAGATCAACGTCACCAGCCCGACCTGTATCCGCGAGATCGATGCTGCCTACAACACCAACATAGGCGGGCAACTGATGGACGCCATCGATCGCCAGCTGAAGGCACGCTGACCGACGACAAGAGGAAACACCGCGGAGTGGGTTATCATGCCGGTCCTTTGCCACCAGGCTCCCCGCTCCGCCGGTTGTTGACTATCAGATGACGCTGCCCGCCGATATCCCTGCCGACTTCGCTCCGCCCCGCGTCCGCGCGGCGGACCGCTTGGGCTTTACCCTGTTCGTGGCGGCGCTGTTGCACCTGGCGCTGATCCTCGGGGTGAGCTTCAGCTATACCAAGCCGGAGGAGATCCGCCGCACCATGGACATCACCCTGGCGATGTTCAAGAGCGAGGAGAAGCCCAAGCAGGCTGACTTCCTCGCCCAGGAGAACCAGCAGGGCAGCGGCACCCTGGACAAGGCGGAAGTACCGAAGACCACCGAGGTGGCGCCGTTCCAGGACAGCAAGGTGAACAAGGTCACCCCGCCGCCGGCCTCGCGCAAGGAAGACGTGCCGCCTCCACCGGCCAAGGCCGCGGTCACCACCGTCGCACCAAAAGCCCAGAAAGTGCAGCCTGCACCCAAGGAAGCCAAGCCCAAGGAAGCACCGAAGACACCGGCCCCGGATTTCGACAGCTCGCAGCTGTCCGACCAGATCGCCAGCCTGGAAGCCGAACTGGCCAACGAGCAGCAGTTGTACGCCAAGCGCCCGCGCATCCACCGCCTCAGCGCCGCTTCGACCATGCGCGACAAGGGCGCCTGGTACAAGGACGAATGGCGCAAGAAGGTCGAGCGCATCGGCAACCTCAACTATCCCGACGAAGCCCGCCGCCAGCAGATCTACGGCAGCCTGCGACTGATGGTCTCGATCAACCGCGACGGCTCGCTGTATGAAGTGCTGGTGCTGGAGTCGTCCGGCCAGCCGCTGCTGGACCAGGCTGCACAGCGCATCGTGCGCCTGGCCGCGCCTTTTGCACCGTTCACCGGCGATCTGTCGGACATCGACCGGCTGGAGATCATCCGCACCTGGCGCTTTGCCCGGGGCGACCGTCTGTCCAGCAATTAACGACAGCGCAGCTTGTCAGCCCGGCGCCTCACCGCCACACTACCGGGTATGAAAAATTTCAGCCCGACTTACCTCAAGCATCAGTTCCTGATTGCCATGCCGCACATGGCGGACCCGAACTTCGCCCAGACCCTGACCTACATCGTCGAGCACAACGCCAACGGTGCCATGGGCCTGGTGATCAACCGTCCGCAGGAGCTGAACCTGGCCGACATCCTCGAACAGCTGCGTCCCGAGGAGGAACCGTCGCCCTCCAGCCTGAACGTGCCGATCTACATCGGCGGGCCGGTGCAGACCGATCGCGGTTTTGTGCTGCACACCAACGAGAAGTCCTACCAGGCCACCATCCAGCTCGATGACCTGGCGCTCTCCACCTCGCAGGACGTGCTTTTCGCCATCGCCAACGGCACTGGCCCGCGGCAGAGCCTGATCACCCTCGGCTACGCCGGCTGGGAAGCCGGGCAACTGGAGGCCGAACTGGCCGACAATGCCTGGCTGAACTGCCCGTTCGATCCCGAGATCCTCTTCGGCATGGCCACCGAACTGCGCCTCGATGCTGCCGCTGCGCGCCTGGGCATCAACCTGCACCTGCTGACCAGCCAGGCGGGGCACGCCTGATGGCCGAGCTTCGACTGCTGCTGGGTTTCGACTACGGCAGCAAGCAGATCGGCGTCGCCGTCGGCCAGGTCATCACCGGCCAGGCCCGTGAGCTATGCACGCTGAAGGCGCAGAACGGCGTGCCGGACTGGAACCAGGTGGAAAAGCTGATCAAGGAGTGGAAGCCAGACGCCCTGGTGGTCGGTCTTCCCCTGAACATGGACGGCACCCCCAGCGAAATGAGTGACCGCGCGGAGAAATTCGCCCGCCGCCTGAACGGCCGCTTCAATCTGCCGGTCCACACCCACGACGAGCGCCTGACCACCTTCGAGGCCAAGGGCGAGCGCATGGCCCGTGGCGGCCAGCGTGGCAGCTATCGCGACAACCCGGTGGATGCCATCGCCGCCGCCCTGCTCTTGCAAGGCTGGCTGGAGGCCAATACCGCGTCGTAATCCCCCGAATCTTTGGTTTCAAGTCGGGCCAGCCCACTGCCCCGGCGTTTTGAGGAGCAAGCATGAGCCTACCCAATCCCGCCGACCTGATCCGGCAGATGGCCGTCGATCTTCGCGCCCATCTGAGCCGCCGCAACATCACTGAGCCGCGCTTCATCGGTATCCGTACCGGTGGCGTCTGGGTAGCCAAGGCCCTGCTGGACGAACTGGGCAGCGACGAGGCCATGGGCACGCTGGACGTGTCCTTCTACCGCGATGACTTCAGCCAGAACGGCCTGCACCCGCAGGTGCGTCCTTCGGAGCTGCCGTTCGAGATCGAAGGCCAGCACCTGGTGCTGGTGGACGACGTGCTGATGAGCGGCCGGACCATCCGCGCCGCACTCAACGAGCTGTTCGACTACGGCCGTCCGGCCAGCGTGACCCTGGTCTGCCTGCTCGACCTGGATGCCGGCGAGTTGCCGATCCGCCCCAACGTGGTCGGCGCAACCCTGTCCCTGGCCCCCCATGAACGGGTAAAATTGCTCGGCCCCGCGCCGCTCGCCCTCGAGCGCCAGGACCTCGCCTCCGCTTCCGCCCTTTAAGAGTCCCCCGCGATGACGCCAATCGACGCCAAGCGCCCGCTGCAGCTCAACGATCAGGGCCAGCTGCGCCACTTCCTCTCGCTCGACGGCCTGCCCCGCGAGCTGCTCACCGAAATCCTCGACACCGCCGACTCGTTCCTCGAAGTCGGTGCCCGGGCGGTGAAGAAAGTCCCGTTGCTGCGCGGCAAGACCGTATGCAACGTGTTCTTCGAGAACTCAACTCGTACCCGCACCACCTTCGAACTGGCCGCCCAGCGCCTGTCGGCGGACGTGATCACCCTGAACGTGTCGACCTCCTCGACCAGCAAGGGCGAAACCCTGTTCGATACCCTGCGCAACCTCGAAGCCATGGCCGCCGACATGTTCGTGGTGCGCCACGCCGACTCCGGCGCCGCGCACTTCATCGCCGAGCACGTGTGCCCGGACGTGGCGATCATCAACGGTGGCGACGGACGCCACGCCCACCCGACCCAGGGCATGCTCGACATGCTGACCATCCGTCGCCACAAGGGCGGCTTCGAGAACCTCTCGGTGGCCATCGTCGGCGACATCCTGCACTCGCGGGTGGCGCGTTCGAACATGCTCGCACTCAAAGCCCTGGGTTGCCCGGACATCCGCGTGATCGGCCCGAAGACCCTGCTGCCGGTGGGTATCGAGCAATACGGGGTGAAGGTCTACACCGACCTGGCCCAAGGCCTGAAGGACGTCGACGTGGTGATCATGCTGCGCCTGCAGCGCGAGCGCATGGCCGGCGGCCTGCTGCCGAGTGAAGGCGAGTTCTACCGCCTGTTCGGCCTGACCACCGCGCGCCTGGCCGGGGCCAAGCCGGACGCCATTGTCATGCACCCGGGTCCGATCAACCGCGGCGTGGAGATCGAATCCGCCGTGGCTGACGGCGCCCACTCGGTGATTCTCAACCAGGTTACCTACGGCATCGCGGTGCGCATGGCGGTACTGTCCATGGCCATGAGCGGGCAGAACGCCCAACGTCAATTCGAGCAGGAGAACGCCCAGTGACTCTCAGCATCCTCGGCGCCCGGGTCATCGACCCCAACAGCGGCCTGGACCAGGTCACCGACCTGCACGTCGACAGCGGCAAGATCGTCGCCATTGGCGCCGCACCCACCGGTTTCAAGGCCGTACGCAGCATCGACGGCGCCGGCCTGGTGGTCGCACCGGGCCTGGTCGACCTCAGCGTGTCCCTGCGCGAGCCGGGCTACAGCCGCAAGGGCACCATCGCCAGCGAAACCCGCGCCGCCGCCGCCGGTGGCGTGACCAGCCTGTGCTGCCCGCCACGCACCAAACCGGTGCTGGACACCCCGGCCGTCGCCGAACTGATCCTCGACCGCGCCCGCGAAGCCGGCCATGCCAAGGTGTTCCCGATCGGAGCCCTGAGCAAGGGCCTGGAGGGCGAGCAACTGGCCGAGCTGGTGGCCCTGCGCGACACCGGCTGCGTGGCCTTCGGCAACGGCCTGGAAAGCTTCCGCAACACCCGCACCCTGGCCCGGGCGCTGGAATATGCGGCCACCTTCGACCTGACCGTGGTCTTCCACTCCCAGGACCGTGACCTGGCCGCCGGCGGCCTGGCCCATGAAGGCGCCATGGCCAGCTTCCTCGGCCTGCCGGGCATCCCGGAGACCGCGGAAACCGTGGCCCTGGCCCGTGACCTGCTGCTGGTGGAACAGACCGGTGTGCGCGCCCACTTCAGCCAGCTCACCAGCGCCCGTGGCGCGCAACTGATCGCCCAGGCCCAGGCCCGCGGCCTGCCGGTGACCGCCGACGTGGCGCTGTACCAGTTGATCCTCACCGACGAAGCGCTGGTGGACTTCTCCAGCCTGTACCACGTGCAACCGCCGCTGCGCACCCGTGCCGACCGCGACGGCCTGCGCGAGGCGGTGAAATCGGGGGTGATCCAGGCGATTTCCAGCCATCACCAGCCTCATGAACGGGACGCCAAGCTGGCGCCGTTCGGGGCCACCGAGCCGGGCATCAGCAGTGTCGAAGTGTTGCTGCCTCTGGCCCTGACCCTGGTGGAAGACGGCCTGCTCGACCTGCCGACCCTGCTCCAGCGCCTGTCCGCCGGCCCGGCTGCGGCCATGCGTCTGCCAGCGGGTGAACTGCGCGTTGGCGCGGCGGCCGACCTGGTGCTGTTCGATCCGAAGGCCTCCACCGTGGCAGGTGAGCAATGGCGCTCGAAGGGCGACAACTGCCCGTTCATCGGCCACTGTCTGCCGGGCGCGGTGCGCTACACCGTGGTGGACGGCCACATCAGCCACGAGGGCTGAGTCTCTAAAAGCATCGCTGGCAAGCCAGCTCCCACAGGTTCACTGCAAGGCTCAGGCCTGAGGTGATCCCTGTGGGAGCTGGCTTGCCAGCGATTGGGGGCACCGCGGTCTCCGACCAAGGTCGCGCCGCCCGTCCCTCAAGGTTGAAATCCTTCCCCGCACCCCCATATGAGTCTGCACAGGCATTTTCGCCCCGCTGCGTGGAGACTCTCCCTTGACCACCATCGTTTCTGTTCGTCGCCACGGCAAAGTCGTCATGGGCGGCGACGGCCAGGTTTCCCTCGGCAACACCGTGATGAAAGGCAACGCCAAGAAGGTCCGTCGCCTGTACCACGGCCAGGTCATCGCCGGTTTCGCCGGTGCCACCGCCGACGCCTTCACCCTCTTCGAACGCTTCGAAGGCCAACTGGAAAAACACCAGGGCCACCTGATCCGTGCCGCCGTCGAGCTGGCCAAGGAATGGCGTACCGACCGCTCCCTGAGCCGCCTGGAAGCCATGCTGGCAGTCGCCAACAAGGATGCCTCCCTGATCATCACCGGCAACGGTGACGTGGTCGAGCCGGAAGACGGCCTGATCGCCATGGGCTCCGGTGGTTCCTACGCCCAGGCCGCCGCCCGCGCCCTGCTGCAGAAGACCGACCTGTCGGCCCGGGAAATCGCCGAGACCGCCCTGAATATCGCCGGTGACATCTGCGTGTTCACCAACCACAACCTGACCATCGAGGAGCAGGACCTGGCCGAGTGATTCAGCTGTTCTGGCGCCCGGATACACCGCCGGGCTTTTCCACGCTGAATGCATTGCCACGGGACCACCACATACCATGTCCATGACCCCCCGCGAGATCGTCCACGAACTCAACCGCCACATCATCGGCCAGGACGACGCCAAGCGCGCCGTGGCCATCGCCCTGCGCAACCGCTGGCGGCGCATGCAGCTCCCTGCCGAGCTGCGCGCCGAGGTGACGCCGAAGAACATCCTGATGATCGGCCCGACCGGCGTCGGCAAAACCGAGATCGCCCGCCGCCTGGCCAAGCTGGCCAACGCGCCGTTCATCAAGGTCGAAGCGACCAAGTTCACCGAAGTCGGCTACGTCGGCCGTGACGTCGAGTCGATCATCCGCGACCTCGCCGATGCCGCGATCAAGATGCTCCGCGAGCAGGAAATGGTCCGCGTGCGCCACCGCGCCGAGGACGCTGCCGAGGACCGCATCCTCGACGCCCTGCTGCCACCAGCCCGCGCCGGCTTCAACGAAGACCCGGCCCCGACCCAGGACTCCAACACCCGCCAGCTGTTCCGCAAGCGCCTGCGCGAAGGCCAGCTGGACGACAAGGAAATCGAGATCGAAGTGGCCGAGGCCATGGGCGTCGACATTTCTGCGCCGCCGGGCATGGAAGAGATGACCAGCCAGTTGCAGAACCTGTTCGCCAACATGGGCAAGGGCAAGCGCAAGAGCCGCAAGCTCAAGGTCAAGGAAGCGCTCAAGCTGGTGCGTGACGAGGAAGCCGGACGCCTGGTCAACGAGGAAGAACTCAAGGCCAAGGCCCTGGAAGCGGTCGAGCAGCACGGCATCGTGTTCATCGACGAGATCGACAAGGTGGCCAAGCGCGGCAACGTCGGCGGCGCCGATGTCTCCCGCGAAGGCGTGCAGCGCGACCTCCTGCCGCTGATCGAAGGCTGCACCGTCAACACCAAGCTGGGCATGGTCAAGACCGACCACATCCTGTTCATCGCCTCCGGCGCGTTCCACCTGAGCAAGCCGAGCGACCTGGTTCCTGAGCTGCAAGGCCGCCTGCCGATCCGTGTCGAACTCAAGGCCCTGAGCCCGGAAGACTTCGAGCGCATCCTGAGCGAACCGCACGCGTCGCTGACCCTGCAGTACAGTGAGCTGCTGAAGACCGAAGGCCTGAACATCGAGTTCGTCCCGGAGGGCATCAAGCGCCTGGCCGAGATCGCCTGGCAGGTCAACGAGAAGACCGAGAACATCGGTGCCCGTCGCCTGCACACCCTGCTCGAACGCCTGCTCGAAGAGGTGTCGTTCAGCGCCGGCGACCTGGCAAGCAGCCACAGCGAAGCGCCGATCCGTATCGACGCCGAGTATGTGAACAGCCACCTCGGTGAACTGGCACAGAACGAAGACCTGTCGCGCTACATCCTGTAAGCGCAACGCGTCAGGCGGTAAGCTGCTCGCAGCCTACCGCCTGTATCAGGAAGCCCGCCATGTCCCGCCTGCCCACCGCCATCAACCTACACAAAGCCTCCAAGACCCTGCGCCTCACCTACGGGCCGAACGAGGTCTACACCCTCCCCGCCGAATTTCTCCGCGTCCATTCGCCGTCTGCCGAAGTGCAGGGCCACGGCAATCCGATCCTGCAGTTTGGCAAGATCGGCGTAGGCCTCGACAAGATCGAACCGGCCGGCCAGTACGCACTGAAACTGAGCTTCGACGACGGCCATGACAGCGGCCTGTTCACCTGGGAATACCTCGAGCAACTCTGCCTGCGCCAGGACGAACTGTGGGCCGAATACCTCAAGGATCTCGCCGTCGCCGGCAAGTCCCGCGACCCGTCCGAGTCTGTCATCAAGCTGATGCTCTAGTCCGGCACTCTCCTGTTTTAGAGCGCATTTTCTAACTCGATCTGCTTGAATGCGTCGGGCACCGGCCGCCATCTGGCCGGCTTGCGCATTGATGGAAAGTCGGGTAACCAATGGATCTGGCAGGTTCTCTGCATCCTTGAGCAGAGGACGGAGAACGGGCCGGTTGGTCGAGAACGCGAGCGAAAGCAGGCAGTCTTCACACGCGGCAACTACCCGCAAACGCTCACCGCTGCTCACCACCGGCCGCAGGATCGCAATTCGTTATCACTGGTCACCCGAGCAGCAGTACCGGGCTTCGAACAGCTGGTCCGGTACTCGTCTCAGGACAACGGAGCGTCGTAGATGAGCAACAAGAGTAACGATGACCTGCAGCGCCAAGCCTCGGAAAACACCCTGGGTCTGAACCCGGTCATAGGCTTGCGCCGCAAGGATCTGCTGACTTCTGCCCGCATGGTGCTGCGCCAGGCCATCCGGCAACCGCTGCACAGCGCCAAGCACGTCGCGCACTTTGGCATGGAGCTGAAGGACGTGATCTTCGGTAAATCCAGCCTGCAACCGGAAAGCGACGACCGTCGCTTCAACGACCCGGCCTGGAGCCAGAACCCTCTTTATCGCCGCTACCTGCAGACCTACCTGGCCTGGCGCAAGGAACTGCATGACTGGGTCGGCGACAGCAGCATGTCCGAGACCGATATCAGCCGCGCCCATTTCGTCATCAACCTGATGACCGAAGCCATGGCACCGACCAACACCATGGCCAACCCGGCGGCGGTCAAGCGCTTCTTCGAGACCGGCGGCAAGAGCCTGCTCGACGGCCTGTCCAACCTGGCCAAGGACATGGTCAACAACGGCGGCATGCCGAGCCAGGTGAACATGGACGCCTTCGAGGTCGGCAAGAACCTCGGCACCAGCGAAGGCTCGGTGGTGTACCGCAACGACGTGCTGGAACTGATCCAGTACAGCCCGATCACCGAGCAGGTCCACGAGCGTCCGCTGCTGGTGGTGCCGCCGCAAATCAACAAGTTCTACGTCTTCGACCTCAGCCCGGAAAAGAGTCTGGCGCGTTTCTGCCTGCGTTCCACCCAACAGACCTTCATCATCAGTTGGCGCAACCCGACCAAGGCACAGCGCGAGTGGGGCCTGTCCACTTACATCGATGCACTGAAGGAAGCGGTCGACGTGGTCCTGGAAATCACCGGCAGCGACGACCTGAACATGCTCGGCGCCTGCTCCGGCGGCATCACCTGCACCGCGCTGGTGGGCCACTACGCGGCGCTGGGCGAGCGCAAGGTC
This sequence comes from Pseudomonas sp. Con_6, assembly GCF_059379395.1. NCBI lineage: Bacteria > Pseudomonadati > Pseudomonadota > Gammaproteobacteria > Pseudomonadales > Pseudomonadaceae > Pseudomonas > Pseudomonas sp. Con_6. The sequence continues at coordinate 6,579,234 of NZ_CM182011.1, forward strand.
AACGCCCTGACCCTGCTGGTCAGCGTGCTCGACACCACCCTCGACACCCAGGTCGCCCTGTTCGTCGACGAGCAGACCCTCGAAGCGGCCAAGCGCCACTCCTACCAGGCCGGGGTCCTGGAGGGCCGCGACATGGCCAAGGTGTTCGCCTGGATGCGCCCCAACGACCTGATCTGGAACTACTGGGTCAACAACTACCTGCTGGGCAACGAGCCACCGGTGTTCGACATCCTGTTCTGGAACAACGACACCACGCGCCTGCCGGCCGCCTTCCACGGCGACCTGATCGAGATGTTCAAGAACAACCCGCTGACCCGGCCCAATGCCCTGGAAGTCTGCGGCACGCCGATCGACCTGAAGCAGGTCACCACCGACATCTTCTGCGTCGCCGGCACCGCCGACCACATCACGCCGTGGCAGTCCTGCTACAAATCGGCGCAGCTGTTTGGTGGCAACGTAGAGTTCCTGCTGTCCAACAGTGGACACATCCAGAGCATCCTCAACCCGCCGGGCAACCCCAAGGCGCGCTACATGACCAGCAAGGAAATGCCCGCCAACGCCAACGACTGGCAGGAAAGCTCCAACAAGCACACCGACTCCTGGTGGCTGTACTGGCAGAACTGGCTGGGCGAGCGCTCCGGCGAGCTGAAGCCGGCGCCGGGCGTACTGGGCAACAAGGCGTATCCGGCCGGCGAAGCGTCGCCGGGCACCTACGTCCACGAACGTTGAAACCACCGCGCCGCCGGCCTCACACCGGCGGCGTGCCATTAGCCAACAGGGTCCGCGCATGCCGCAACCGTACATCTTCCGAACCGTCGACCTGGATGGCCAGACCATCCGCACCGCGGTTCGCCCCGGCAAGCCGCACTTGACGCCGTTGCTGATCTTCAACGGCATCGGTGCCAACCTTGAGCTGGTCTTTCCCTTCATTCAGGCCCTGGATCCGGACCTCGAAGTCATTGCCTTCGACGTGCCCGGGGTCGGCGGCTCGTCCACGCCCAAGCACCCGTACCGCTTCCCCGGGCTGGCCAAGCTCACCGCACGCATGCTCGATTACCTCGACTACGGCCAGGTCAACGCCATCGGCGTGTCATGGGGCGGTGCCCTGGCCCAGCAGTTCGCCCACGACTACCCCGAGCGTTGCAAGAAGCTGGTGCTGGCGGCCACTGCCGCCGGGGCGGTGATGGTCCCGGGCAAGCCCAAGGTGCTGTGGATGATGGCCAGCCCGCGGCGCTACGTGCAGCCGTCCCACGTGATCCGCATCGCTCCGCAGATCTATGGCGGCGCCTTCCGCCGCGACCCCGAACTGGCCCTGTCCCACGCGGCCAAGGTCCGTTCGGGCGGCAAGCTCGGCTACTACTGGCAACTGTTCGCCGGCCTCGGCTGGACCAGCGCACACTGGCTGCACAAGATCCAGCAACCGACCCTGGTGCTGGCCGGTGACGACGACCCGCTGATCCCGCTGATAAACATGCGCTTCCTGGCTTGGCGAATTCCCAATGCCCAGCTACACATAATCGACGATGGACATTTGTTTCTGATTACCCGTGCCGAGGCCGTGGCGCCGATCATCATGAAGTTCCTCCAGCAGGAGCGCCAACGCGCCGTCATGCACCCTCGGCCCGCCCCGAGCGCCTGAACCGCACCTCATCGCCCGCACGTCCGGCAGGAGCGCCGGAGTACGCGGACGCATGGTCGAGGTGGAGTCGCTCATTTGCCCTGGTTCAGTTTGTCGATGGCTCGACGACGGAGTGTTGCCTGATGAAAGACAAACCAGTGAAAGCGGTGGTCAGTACCCCCGCCACCACGATCAACATCCAGAACGCGATCACCGGCCTGCGTGGTCGCGACCTGGTCTCGACCCTGCGCAACGTCAGTCGCCATGGCCTGCGCCATCCGCTGTACACGGCGCGGCACATGCTCGAACTGGGCGGCCAGTTGGGCCGCGTGCTGCTTGGCGACACCCTGCACCAGCCCAGCCCGCGGGACAGTCGTTTCAGCGACCCGGCCTGGAGCCTCAACCCGTTTTACCGACGTGGCCTGCAGGCCTACCTGAGCTGGCAGAAACAGACCCGCCAGTGGATCGACGAAAGCCAGCTGGCCGAGGACGATCGCGCCCGCGCGCATTTCCTCTTCACCCTGCTCAACGACGCCGTGTCGCCGAGCAACACCCTGCTCAATCCGCTGGCGCTGAAGGAGCTGTTCAACTCTGGCGGGCTGAGCCTGGTGCGCGGTCTCGGCCATCTGCTCGACGACCTGCGCCACAACCACGGCATGCCGCGCCAGGTGGCCCGGGATGCTTTCGAGGTCGGCGGCAACCTCGCCACAACCCCGGGCGCGGTGGTGTTTCGCAACGAGCTGCTGGAACTGATCCAGTACCGCTCGATGAGCGAGAAACAGTACGCCCGGCCGCTGCTGGTGGTGCCGCCGCAGATCAACAAGTTCTACATTTTCGACCTCAACCCGACCAACAGTTACGTGCAATACATGCTGAAGAACGGCCTGCAGGTGTTCATGGTCAGCTGGCGCAACCCGGACCCGCGGCATCGCGAGTGGGGCCTGTCGAGCTATGTCAGCGCGCTGGAAGAGGCGCTGAACGCCTGCCGCTCCATTACCGGCAGCCGCGACGTCAACCTGATGGGCGCCTGCGCCGGCGGCCTGACCATGGCCGCGCTGCAGGGCCATCTGCAGGCCAAGCGGCAACTGCGCCGGGTGCACAGCGCCAGCTACCTGGTCAGCCTGCTCGACAGCCAGATGGAAAGCCCGGCCAGCCTGTTCGCCGACGAGCAGACCCTGGAAGCAGCCAAGCGCCGCTCCTACCAGCACGGCGTCCTCGACGGCGCCGAGATGAGCCGGGTATTCGCCTGGATGCGGCCCAACGACCTGGTATGGAATTACTACGTCAACAACTACCTGCTGGGCAAAACTCCGCCGCCGTTCGACATCCTCTACTGGAACAACGACAGCACGCGCCTGCCCGCAGCCTTCCACGGTGACCTGCTGGATTTCTTCAAATACAACCCGCTGGCCCATCCGGAAGGGCTGGAAGTCTGCGGCACGCCGATCGACCTGCAAAAGATCACGGTCGACAGCTTCCACGTGGCGGGCCACAACGACCACATCACGCCGTGGGACGCGGTGTACCGCTCGGCACTGCTGCTGGGTGGCGACAAGCGCTTCGTGCTATCCAACAGTGGCCACGTACAGAGCATCATCAACCCCCCCGGCAATCCCAAGGCGCACTACGTGGTCAATCCCAAGCTCAGCAGCGACCCGCGTGCCTGGTACTACGACGCCGAGAAGACCGACGGCAGCTGGTGGCCTCTGTGGCTGGACTGGATCCAGGCGCGCTCCGGATCCCTGCGTGAGACCGGCACCACCTTGGGCAGCGCCAGCTACCCGGCCATGGAACCCGCACCCGGCCAATACGTGCTGGTGCGCTGATCAGAGGACTGGATGAAGACCCGCGACCGCATCCTCGAATGCGCCCTGCTGCTGTTCAACCAGCAGGGCGAACCGAATGTCTCGACCCTGGAGATCGCCAACGAACTGGGCATCAGTCCCGGCAACCTCTACTACCACTTCCACGGCAAGGAGCCGTTGGTGCTGGGGCTGTTCGAGCGTTTCGAGGAAGAGCTGACGCCGTTGCTCGACCCACCGCTGGAGGTGCGCCTGGATGCCGAGGACTACTGGCTGTTTCTGCACCTGATCGTCGAGCGCATGGCGCAGTACCGTTTCCTGTTCCAGGACCTGTCGAACCTCACCGGACGTTTGCCGAAGCTGGCGCGGGGCATGCGCAGCCTGCTCAACTCGCTGAAGCGCACGCTGGCGGCGTTGCTCGCCAGCCTCAAGGCCCAGGGCCAGGTGACCAGCGATACCCGGGCACTGGGGCAACTGGTGGAGCAAATCACCCTGACCTTGCTGTTCTCGCTGGATTACCAGCGGGTACTGGCGCGGGAGGCGGAGGTGGGTGTGGTGGTGTACCAGATCATGATGCTGGTGGCGCCGCATCTGGAAGCGCCGTCGCGGGAGGCGGCGGAGCAGTTGGCCTTGAGATACCTGGAAGGCTGAGAACGCGGACCCTGTGGGAGCGGGTTTACCCGCGATAGCGTCGGTGAATTCACTACCGCAATCGCGGGTGAACCCGCTCCCACAGGGTTCGCGGTGTCAGTTCCAAAGGGCTAAGCAAAACGCCCGGCACTGAGCCGGGCGTTTTGTTTGCAGCCGCCTGTGATCAGGACTGGCTGGATGCTGCCGGTGCTGCTGCCGGAGCCACTGGCGCCGGTGCGCTGCTGGCAGCCGGGGTAGCAGCCGGAGCCGAGGCGCTGGCCGGAGTAGCCAGTTTCAGCGCTTCCTGCTTCGGTGCCGCGGCCTTCTTCACTGCCGGCTTCTTCGCCGCCGCCGGCTTGGCGGCAGCAGGCTTGGCCGCTGCTGGCTTGGCCGCCGGTTTCACGGCTGGCTTGGCAGCAGGCTTCGCAGCCGGTTTGGCAGCGGCGGTTTTCGCCGCAACCGGCTTGGCTGCTGGCTTGGCGGCAGCAGGTTTGGCCGCTGCGGTCTTGGCTGCAGGCTTGGCCGCCGCAGTTTTCGCAGCCGGTTTAACCGCAGGCTTGGCCGCTGCCGCCTTGGTCGCCGGAGCACGCTTGGAGATCGGGGTCACCGAAGCACCGGTGAGTTTCTCGATCTGCTTGGTCAGGGTATCGACCTGCTTGTGCAGCGCCTTGACCTCATTGCGGCTCGGCACGCCAAGACGCGAGATCGCGCTGTTCAGGCGCTTGTCGAAGGCCTCTTCCAGCTCGCTCCACTTGCCCAGCGCGCGATCCTTCACGTCGGTCACCCGCGAGGTCGCCGCCTTGGCGCCATCTTTCGCTGTGTCTTTCGCAGAGTCGACGCCTTTCTTGGCCTGCTTCTCGGCTTTTTCGCCATCCTTGACCAGGGTGTCGAACAGCTTGGAGCCGTCCTGATCGATCTTCGAGTAGATACCCAGGCCCGCCAGCCAGATCTTGCGGGAGTACTTTTCGATTCCCCCGATCCAGGAGCTGCTTTCTTTATCAGTAGTCTTCTTGTCAGCCATCCCGCTCTCCTTAATGTTTGCCCGTAACGCGTTCGAGCAACGCCGTCAGCTCTTCGAGCTTGACGGAAAGTGCCTCCACGTCATGTTTAGACGGAATGCCGATGCGATTCAAGGCGCTGGCTACCCGCGCGTCGAAAGCCTTTTCGATTTTGTCCAGTTGAACTTCGACCTTGCCCTTGACGCTGAGCAGTTCGTCCTTCGCCGAATCGATCTCGCTGTTGGCGGCTTCGACTTCGCGGTCGATGCGTTTCTTGCCACGTTTCTCGACCTGCTCGCCCGCCTTGATCAGGTCCTTGACGTAATCGGCGCTCTCCTGGCCCACGCGGGCATAGGCCCCGAGACCGGCCAGCCAGATCTTGCGGGCATAGCCACGCACTTCACCCAGGCTGCTCTGAACGTCGTCTTTTTTCTTCAGGATCGCTTTGGCCATGCTCTGCACCTCGCACTCATGACGGAATGGAAGAACTACCCACGGATCGGGGATTGAGGGCCAAGGTACGGAGAAAAATTAGAATGGGCACCCTAAAGGGCAGTGGAACAGGCGGGATGCATTGCACACCCCGCCGCGACGGATTCAGGCCAGTGCCTTGTCCAGCGCACGCTCGATCTCGGCCTTGATGGTGCCGCCCATCATCGACAGCATCATGCCCAGCTTCAGCTCGACGCGGATGCTGTCGTCGCCGATCTCCACGCTGCCGTTGGCGCCGCTGCGCTTGACCTCGACCCGGTCGCCCTTCCACTCGGCCTTGAGGTCGTACTCGCGGGACAGCTTGTCGACCAGGGCTTCGGCCTTCTGGCGGGCGGCTTCGCGGCCGAGGCCGTGTTTACGTTCAACGCTGATCTGGGTCATTCATCAAGTCCTGGCTGCAAGGGCATACTCGCGCATTATGCCTACGCCTTGCGCCGCGACACACCCCGCCAAGACAAATGCAGTCGCACGCCCTAGAATGGCGAGTAATTTTTCCCGGTGAAGCGATATGAACGAGCAGCGCAAAGGCGATAACGCCGAACCCACCACTCATTTCGGTTACCAGAACGTTCCGGAAAGCCAGAAGGCCGACAAGGTCGCCGAGGTCTTCCACTCAGTAGCCGCCAAATACGACCTGATGAACGACGTCCTTTCCGGCGGCATGCACCGCCTGTGGAAACGCTTCGCCATCGAGCTGTCCGGTGTGCGCAGCGGCAACCGGGTGCTGGACATCGCCGGCGGCACCGGCGACCTGACCCGCAAGTTCTCCCACCTGGTCGGCCCTGCCGGCCAGGTCGTGCTGGCCGACATCAACGCCTCGATGCTCAAGGTCGGCCGTGACCGCCTGCTCGACCTGGGCGTTGCCGGCAACGTCGAGTTCGTCCAGGCCGACGCGGAGAAACTGCCGTTCCCGGACAATCACTTCGACTGCGTGACCATCGCCTTCGGCCTGCGCAACGTGACCCACAAGGACGAGGCCCTGCGCTCCATGCTGCGCGTCCTCAAGCCGGGCGGTCGCCTGCTGGTGCTGGAGTTCTCCAAGCCGACCAGCAAGCTGATGTCCAAGGTCTACGACGCCTACTCCTTCGCCTTCATGCCGCTGGCCGGCAAGCTGATCACCAACGACTCGGAAAGCTACCGTTACCTGGCCGAATCGATCCGCATGCACCCCGACCAGGAAACCCTCAAGGCCATGATGGTCGACGCCGGCTTCGACCGCGTCACCTACCACAACATGACCAACGGTATCGTCGCCCTGCACCGCGGTATCAAGCCCTGATGCTGCTGGCCGGCCTTCTCGCCAGCGTCGAGCACGGTCTCAACCGTGTCCTGCGCCTGGACAGCACCGCGCTGCCGCGCCTGGCCCCGCTCGATGGCAAGGTGATTGCCATCGACTGCCGCCAGCCGGCCCTGCAACTGTTCGTCCTGCCCAGCGATGAGGGCCTGCTCCTGGCAAGCCAGTGGGCCACGCCCGCCGACTGCACCCTGCGCGCCCCGGCCAGCAGCCTGGTGCAACTGGCCCTCAGCCAGGACAAGACCGCCGTGCTGCACAGCCCGCAGGTAGAGCTGGACGGCGATAGCACCGTGTTGCTGGACCTGGTCGGCGTGCTGCAGGACCTGGAGCTGGACTGGGAGTACGAAGTTTCCCGCTGGCTCGGCCCGGTGGCCACCCAGTTGCTCAGCGGCCACCTGCGCAGCCGCGCGCGCTGGACCCGGCAGAGCCTGGCCAGCCTCAGCCGAACCGCCTCCGAGTACCTGGCCGAAGAATCGCGGACCCTGGTGGGCATACGCGAAGCCGAAGCCCGCTTCGGCGAGCTCGACAGCCTTAAACTCGACATTGAACGCCTCGAGGCGCGCATCGAGCGCCTTGCCCGATCCCTTGAATCCAGCGATAACGCATGAAGCTGCTTGCCGTCCGCCGTCTGTTGCGCATCCAGCGCGTCGTGATCCGCTACCGTCTCGATGACCTGCTGTTCGACCTGCCCCTGCCCTGGTGGCTCGCCTCCCTGCGCCTGCTCATGCCGTGGCGCTGGCTGCCGCGCAAAAAGCTCGACCTGAGCCGTGGCGCACGCCTGCGCCTGGCCCTGCAGGACCTCGGGCCGATCTTCATCAAGTTCGGCCAGTTGCTCTCGACCCGCCGCGACCTGCTGCCGGCGGACATCGCCGACGAACTGATGCTGCTGCAGGACCGCGTACCGCCGTTCGACCCGCAAAAGGCCGTGGCGCTGATCGAGGAGCAACTGGGCGCCAAGGTCGGTGAGGTATTCTCGCGCTTCGACGTCGAGCCACTGGCTTCGGCCTCGGTGGCCCAGGTCCATGCCGCACGCCTCAAGAGCGGCGAGGAAGTGGTGGTCAAGGTGGTACGCCCGGGTCTGAAGCCGGTGATCGCCCAGGACCTGGCCTGGCTGTTCCTCATCGCCCGGGGTGCCGAGCGGGTTTCCGCCGACGCACGTCTGCTGCACCCGGTGGACGTGGTCAGCGACTACGAGAAGACCATCTACGACGAACTCGACCTGCTCCGCGAGGCGGCCAACGCCAGCCAGCTGCGGCGCAACTTCGAGGGCTCGGACATGATGTACGTCCCCCAGGTGTACTGGGACTGGTGCCGGCCGAAGGTGCTGGTGATGGAGCGCATCTACGGCATCCAGGTCACCGACCTTGCCACCCTCGCCGACCAGCGCACCGACATGAAGATGCTCGCCGAACGTGGCGTGGAGATCTTCTTCACCCAGGTGTTCCGCGACAGCTTCTTCCACGCCGACATGCACCCCGGCAACATCTTCGTCAGCACCGTGAAGCCGTGGAGCCCGCAGTACATCGCCATCGACTGCGGCATCGTCGGCAGCCTGACCCCGGAAGACCAGGACTACCTGGCGCGCAACCTGTTCGCCTTCTTCAAGCGTGACTATCGTCGCGTGGCGCAGTTGCACATCGATTCCGGCTGGGTCCCGGCGCAGACCAAGCTCAACGAATTCGAAGCGGCGATCCGCACCGTGTGCGAGCCGATCTTCGAGAAACCGCTCAAGGACATCTCCTTCGGCCAGGTGCTGATGCGCCTGTTCCAGACCGCGCGGCGCTTCAACATGGAAGTCCAGCCGCAGCTGGTATTACTGCAGAAAACCCTGCTCAACATCGAAGGCCTGGGCCGCCAGCTGTACCCGGACCTCGACCTGTGGACCACCGCCCAGCCGTTCCTGGAACGCTGGATGCGCGACCGGGTCAGCCCCAAGTCCCTGCTGCAGAACCTGCACAGCCAGGTCGAGCAGGTGCCGCACCTGGCCAACATGACCCGCGACCTGCTCGAACGCCTGTCGCAGCCGCACCGCAACGACCCGCCAGCGCCTTGGAAACAGCAGGACCACTGGGCCCTGCGCCTGCTCGGTGCGGTGCTGCTAGGCGGCGGCGCCACCCTGGCAGCCGGTGCCGAACCGCTGACCGCCGTATCGTCCTGGCCGGCGTGGCTGATGCTGGCCGCAGGCCTCTATCTGGTGGTTCGCCGATAGCCAGCCGCGTTCCCGGCTGGCACACTAGCCGGCGGTATCGGCGCGGGGCCGTGGCCTGATTTGGGAGTCGAACATGAAAGACTGGCTGGACGAGATCAAGTGGGACAGCAACGGCCTGGTGCCGGCCATCGCCCAGGACCACAAAACCGGGCGTGTATTGATGATGGCCTGGATGAACCGCGAATCCCTGGCCCTGACTGCCGCCGAGCAGCGCGCCATCTACTGGTCGCGCTCCCGTGGCAAACTGTGGCGCAAGGGCGAGGAGTCCGGCCACGTGCAGAAGCTGCATGAACTGCGCCTGGACTGCGACGCCGATGTGATCATCCTGATGGTCGAGCAACTGGGCCACATCGCCTGCCATACCGGCCGCGAAAGCTGCTTCTACCGCGTCTTCGAGGACGGCCAGTGGAAAATCGTCGATCCTGTCCTCAAGGACCCGCACGCCATCTACAACGCAGGACACTGACATGAGCGACACCTTGAGCCGCCTGGCCGAAGTACTGGAAACCCGCAAGGGCGCGGCCCCCGACAGTTCCTACGTCGCCAGCCTCTACCACAAGGGCCTGAACAAGATCCTGGAGAAGGTCGGCGAGGAATCGGTGGAAACCATCATCGCCGCCAAGGACGCCGCTGCCAGCGGGGATTACAGCGATGTCATCTATGAAACCGCCGATCTGTGGTTCCATAGCCTGGTCATGCTCAGCGCCCTGGGCCAGCACCCGCAAGCCGTGCTGGACGAGCTGGAGCGGCGTTTCGGCCTGTCCGGCCACGACGAGAAAGCCGCGCGCCAGCCATCGGCCTGACTGAATACTATTCGAGGAAAGCACCATGGGTATTTTTGACTGGAAACACTGGATTGTCCTGCTGGTCGTCGTGGTCCTGGTCTTCGGGACCAAGAAGCTGAAGAACTTCGGCAGCGACCTGGGCGAGTCCATCAAGGGCTTCAAGAAGGCCATGAACGAAGAAGAAGCCAAGCCGGCGGAGCCAACTGCCCCTGCGGCCCAACCGACCCAGCCGGTCCAACCGCAGGCCGCCCCGCTGAACCAGCCGCACACCTATGACGGCGAGGTCCAGAAGGTCCAGGAACCTGCAAGGAAAGAGTGATTCCATGTTCGGCATCAGCTTCAGTGAGTTGCTGCTCGTCGGCCTGGTCGCCCTGGTGGTGCTCGGCCCCGAGCGCCTGCCTGGCGCGGCGCGTACTGCCGGCCTGTGGATCGGGCGGCTCAAGCGCAGCTTCAACGCGATCAAGCAGGAAGTGGAACGCGAGATCGGCGCCGACGACATCCGCCGGCAACTGCACAACGAGCACATCCTGTCGATGGAACAGGAAGCCCGGCGCATCCTCAATCCGCAAAGCGTGACGCCCGACCCGGCCACCACGCCGGGCAGCGAACCGGTAGCGCCGGTTGCCAGCGCAGCCCCTGAAGCGACGCCCGTGCCTCCCGCGACAGCCGCCGCGGCACCGGTTGCCACGCCGCAGCCCGCACCGAAGCCCACCGAACCGACCCAACCGCCGCGAGCCCCATGAGCGATATCCCGGAAAACGACCAGCCGATGCCCCTGGTGTCGCACCTCACCGAATTGCGTACCCGCCTGTTGCGCTGCGTCGCTGCGGTATTCCTGATCTTCGCCGGGCTGTTCTCCTTCGCCCAGCAGATCTACACCCTGGTCTCGGCACCGCTGCGCGCGCACCTGCCGGCCAACGCGACGATGATCGCCACCGACGTGGCCTCGCCGTTCCTGACGCCGTTCAAGCTGACCATGATCGTCTCGCTGTTCCTGGCGATCCCGTACATCCTCTTCCAGATCTGGGGTTTTATCGCGCCAGGCCTGTACCGTCATGAAAAGCGCGTCGCCGTACCGCTGCTGGTGTCGAGCATCCTGCTGTTCTACGCCGGCATGGCCTTCGCCTACTTCCTGGTATTCCCGCTGATCTTCGGCTTCTTCGCCAGTGCCACCCCGGAAGGCGTGTCGATGATGACCGACATCGCCAGTTACCTCGACTTCGTCATGACCCTGTTCTTCGCCTTCGGCGTGGCCTTCGAGATTCCGGTCGCAGTGGTGCTGCTGGTGTGGATCGGCGTGGTCGACGTGCAGTACCTGCGCAAGATCCGCCCCTACGTGATCATCGGCTGTTTCGTGGTCGGCATGGTCCTGACCCCGCCGGACATCTTCTCGCAGACCCTGCTGGCCGTGCCGATGTGGATGCTGTTCGAGATCGGCGTGCTGTTCGGCGCCCTCGTGCGCAAGCGCAGCGAGGCCCGCCAGGCCAGCAACGATACCCCTGACGACCAGCCGCCAGCGACACAACAGTGAACCTGCTGTTGCTCGAGGAGGCCGACTTCATCGCGGCCGACCGGGCGGTCCTCAGCGACCGCCGCTTTACCCACATGCAGGACATCCACCGCGTCGCGGTCGGCGACAGCCTGCGCGTCGGCCGCCTCGGCGGGCTGATGGGCCAGGCCCGGGTAGAACGCCTGGAAGGCCATGAGGCCGAGCTGTCGCTGAGCTTCGACCAGCCGCCGCCGGCCAAGCTGCCACTGACCCTGGTGCTGGCCCTGCCCCGGCCGAAGATGCTTCGCCGGGTGTTCCAGACCGTCGCCACCATGGGCGTGGCGAAACTGGTGCTGGTCAATAGCTACCGGGTGGAAAAGAGCTTCTGGCAGACGCCCTTCCTCGATCCCGGGGCCATCCGCGAAAACCTCATCCTCGGCCTGGAACAGGCCCGCGACACAGTGCTACCCGAGGTGATCATCGAGAAGCGCTTCAAGCCCTTCGTCGAGGACCGCCTGCCCGCCATCGTCGAAGGCACCCTGGGCCTGGTCGGCCACCCCGGCAAGCACCCGCCCTGCCCCCGCGGTGTCAGCGAGGCAGTGACCCTGGCCATCGGTCCGGAGGGCGGCTGGATCCCCTATGAAATCGACCTGCTGAGCAAGGCCGGGCTCGCTCCGGTCCAGCTCGGCGAGCGCATCCTGCGCGTCGAGACGGCCGTGACAGCCCTTCTGGCCCGTCTTTTCTAGGCACATAACCATACAGTCCATAAGACCATTGGCTAGCCCCTCAGCCCCGGTTTAGACACTTTTGCCACCTTCAGTTTTGTAACGTCAGGCCGATGCAGGATGACCAGAATAAAAACCTGTCCGCCTGATCGAACTGGAGTAACCGCATGTACCGATGGATGGCCCAACACCTGGGAAATGTAAGCGTCAGCCGCAAGTTGGGCATCGGCTTCGGCATCGTCCTGCTGCTGACCCTGGCGATCACCCTCACAGGCTGGTCCGGCCTGAGCGGCGTGATCGATCGCGGCGACAAGCTCGGCGAGATTTCCGAGGTGTACCAGGCCACCCAGGTCCTGCGCATTTCCCGCCAGACCTACGAACACAAGCGTGACGCCGACTCCATCGCCCTGGTGGAAAAGGCCTTGGTATCGCTGGACGCCGAGGTGAGCAAGGTGGCCAGGCTCATCAGCGAAGGCAAGGACCATGAGCGCCTGATGCAGCAGAGCGAGGCGGTGCGCGAGTACCAGCGCAATTTCGGCGAGTTGAAGCAGTCTGCGGATGCCCGCGAAGCGGCGCGCGCCGCGCTCGGTGCCAATGCCGACCAGGCCGCGGCGCTGATCGCCAAGGTCCAGCAGGCGCTGCTGCAAGGCAGCGACATCCAGCTCTTCGGCAGCGTGGTGGACGCGGCGAACCTGCTGCAGCAGGCGCGCTTCCAGGTGCGCGGCTACACCTACAGCGGCGAGGAAAAGTACCAGTCCACCGCCCTGACGGCCATTGACCAGGCCCTGAACCTGATCAAGGCGCTGCCGGAGCGCGTGCCGGCGGAACACCGTGGTGACCTGGGCAGTGCCGCCGAGGCGCTGGCCGCCTACCGCGGCGCCGTGGTGCAGTTCGGCACTGCCCAGGAGCGCAGCGCACAGGCCCTGGCCCAGATGGGCCAGCACGGCACTCGCCTGCTCGACCTGAGCACCGAACTGACCGTCTCGCAGACCAAGATGCGCGACGCGGAATCGCAAAAGGCCAAGTCGACCCTCGGCCTGGCCACCGTACTGGCTCTGTTCTTCGGCATCCTTGCCTCCTGGGCCATCACCCGGCAGATCATCGTGCCGTTGCGCCAGACCCTCACCGCCGTTGACCGCATTGCCGGTGGCGACCTCAGCCACGACCTCAACGAACAGCGCCGCGACGAACTGGGCCAGTTGCAGCGCAGCATGCAGCGCATGACCCTGAGCCTGCGCGAGCTGATCGGCGGTATCGGCGATGGCGTCACGCAGATCGCCAGTGCGGCCGAAGAGTTGTCCGCGGTCACCGAGCAAACCAGTGCCGGGGTCAACAACCAGAAGGTCGAGACCGACCAGGTAGCCACGGCCATGAACGAGATGGCGGCCACCGTGCATGAGGTCGCGCGCAATGCCGAGGAAGCCTCCGAGGCGGCGAAGATGGCCGACAACCAGGCCCGCGAGGGTGATCGGGTGGTGGCACAGGCGATCGCGCAGATCGAACGCCTGGCGGCGGAAGTCGGACGCTCCAGCGAAGCCATGGGCCAGCTCAAGACCGAAAGCGGGAAGATCGGCAGCGTCCTCGACGTGATCAAGTCGGTGGCAGAACAGACCAACCTGCTGGCCCTCAATGCCGCCATCGAAGCGGCACGGGCCGGAGAAGCCGGACGGGGCTTCGCCGTGGTCGCTGACGAGGTGCGCAGCCTGGCGCAGCGTACCCAGCAATCCACCGAAGAGATCGAAGAGCTGATCGCCGGCTTGCAGAACGGCACCCAGCAGGTGGCTGCGGTGATGGACAACAGCCGTAACCTGACCGAGAGCAGTGTCGAGTTGACTCGTAGTGCCGGGGTTTCGCTGGAGACCATTACCAGGACGGTGTCGTCGATCCAGTCGATGAACCAGCAGATTGCTGCGGCGGCGGAGCAGCAGAGTGCGGTGGCGGAAGAGATCAACCGCAGCGTGATGAGCGTGCGGGATGTGTCTGACCAGACGGCGTCGGCCAGTGAGGAAACAGCGGCGTCCAGCGTGGAGCTGGCACGGCTGGGAACGCATTTGCAGGGACTGGTTTCCCGCTTCCGCCTGTAATTTCAGGCCGGCCCCCACAGAACAACACATAACTCATTGATTTAGCAGGGACCTGTGGGAGCGGGTTCACCCGCGATTGCGGTAGTGAATTCACCGACGCAATGGCGGGTGAACCCGCTCCCACAGGGTCCGTGGCGCCCTTAGAGAACCTGGCGCAGGAAGGCCTGGGCCCGCAGATCCTTCGGCGCAGTGAAGAACTCCTGCGGCGGCGAATCTTCCAGCAGCTTGCCGTGATCGAAGAAAAGCACCCGATCCGCCACTTCCCGGGCAAAGCCCATCTCGTGGGTCACGCAGACCATGGTCATGCCTTCCTGGGCCAGGGTCTTCATCACATCCAGCACTTCACCCACCATCTCCGGGTCCAGCGCCGAGGTCGGTTCATCGAACAGCATCACCTTAGGGTCCATCGCCAGCGCCCGGGCGATCGCCACCCGCTGCTGCTGGCCACCGGACAACCGCGATGGGTACTCGTTGGCCTTCTGGCCGATCCCCACCTTCTCCAGCAACGCCTTGGCCTTGGCTTCGCGCTCGGCCTTGCCGCGCTTGCGCACGACCTTCTGCGCCAGACACAGGTTCTCCAGCACGGTCATATGCGGGAACAGGTTGAAATGCTGGAACACCATACCGACTTCGCGGCGATAGGCGTTGATATCGGTCTTCGGGTCTGCCAGTTGCAGACCGTCGATGGCCACGCTGCCGGCATCGAACGACTCCAGGCCGTTCAGACAGCGCAGGAAGGTCGATTTGCCCGAGCCGGAAGGGCCGAGCACCACCAGCACCTCGCCGCGGGCCACCTGGGTGGAAACGTTATCCACAGCCCGCACGACCATGCCGCGGGTGTCGAAGACTTTGGTCAGGTCACGGACTTCAATCACTTTGCGCAAGCCTCCGCTCAAGCCGGCTGGCGAAATGCGACAGCGGCAGGTTGATCACCAGGTACAGGCCGGCGACGCAGAACCAGATCTCGAAGGTCGAGAACGAGGTGGTGATCGCTTCGCGGCCGCTCTTGGTCAGTTCGGTGATGGCGATCACCGAGACCAGCGAAGTGTCCTTTACCAGGCTGATGAACTGCCCGGCCAGCGGCGGCAGCACGCGCTTGAACGCCTGCGGCAGGACCACGTGGCGCATCGATTGGGCGGCGTTGAGGCCCAGCGAACGCGCAGCCTCGCTCTGGCCCTTGGCGATGGACTGCACGCCGGCCCGGACGATCTCGGCCACGTAGGCACCGGTGAACAGCGCCAGCGCCGCCACCCCGGCGAACTCGCGGGACAGGTTGAGCACGGTACCGATGAAGAAGTAGAAGATGAAGATCTGCACCAGCAGCGGCGTGCCGCGCACCAGCTCGACATAGACCGTCGACAGGTCGCGCAGGGTCGGGTTGCTGGACAGTCGGCACAGGCCGGCGAACAAGCCGATCAGCAGGCCGATGGCGCCAGACGCCACGGAGATCCACACCGTGGTCCACAGGCCCCAGGCCAGCGGACCGGCGGCCCAGTGGTGGGTCAGGCCGACCACGTCGCCTTCGGACACGTCATCGCCCTTGGACAATTGCAGTGTGCCCTGCTCGACCTCCAGGACCTGGTCGTTGCCGTCTTCGTCACGCAGGGTCACCCGCGCCGTGTCGCCCTGCTGCACGATGTCCTGCACCGTGCCGTAGGCCGTCGCGCGATGGGCTTCCTCAGCCTGGTAGGCGAAGTACTGCGGTACCCGGTTCCAGCGCCACTCGTAGGAAATCATGGAGGTGGCGAAATACAGACTCAGTGCCAGTCCCACCAGGACCAGCGCGGTCAGCCCGTGCCAGGGCCACTGGGCTTTCTTGTGTTTGATCACGTGAGGCGTTCCGTAAATGAGAACGCGCAGGACATGCCTGCGCGTCGGGTTTCAAGCCTGGCGTGGGGCCGGAGGCCTTATTCCATGTCCTTCAGCCACTCTTTCTTCTTGAACCACTTGTCGTGGATGCGATCGTAGGTGCCGTCGTGCTTGATCTGGTGCAGGAAGTTGTTGATGAAGTTCAGGCTGTCGTGGTCGCCCTTCTTCAGGCCGAAGGCCAGTGGCTCGTAGGTGAACGGCTCGTCCAGGTAGACCAGCTTGCCGTTGCCAACCTTCTCCACCGCGACAACGTTGTACGGCGCGTCGTAGACGAAGGCATCGGCCTTGCCGTTGACCACGTCCATCACGCCTTCCTGCTCGTTGTCGTAGCCGTGGTACTGGGCCTTGCTGATCATCTTCTTGGCGATCATCTCGCCGGTGGTGCCCAGCTTGGAGGTCAGGCGGTATTCAGCATTGTTCAGGTCCTTGTACGACTTGACCTTGTCTGCCAGTTCCTTGCGGATCAGCAGGGTCTGGCCGACGACGATGAAGGGCTCGCTGAAGTTCAGCTTGAGGTTGCGCTCCTGGGTCAGGGTCATGCCGCTGCCGATCATGTCGAACTTGTCGGTCATCAGCGCCGGGATGATGCCGTCATAGGCGGTGGAGACCAGCTCCAGCTTGACGCCCATGGACTTGGCCATGGCCTTGAGGATGTCGACTTCGAAACCGATGATCTCGCCACGCTTGTTGGTCATCTCGAACGGCATGTAGGTCGGATCCATGCCCACCCGCAGGGTGCCGCGCTTGACCGCGTCATCGATCACGCCGGCCTGTGCGGTAGTGACCGCAACGGTGGCCGCGACGCCAGCCAGCAGCATCGAAAGATACTTCTTGAACATCACCAGGTTCCCCCAACAAGAAAACGCTTCGAATTTTATTGTGTGCGCGAAAAGTCCTACAGACCTTGCGGCATAGTCGGGGTGGGATGCTAACGCATGAGCGGCACGGGACCTAGCGTCCGTGAAGACTTTGTTACTTATTGATACCAGAAAGAACAACGGGGCGACGAATGTCGCCCCGTTGCGGGTCAGGCGTTGGCCAGGGCCGGTTGCGGCGCCGGCTCGGGATGCAGCGGCAGCAACGGCGAGTGCGGATCGCTGGCGATGGATTTGCGCCAGACGTCCAGCCAGGCCGGGGTCTGCTCGGCCCAGATCTGCTCGTGCAAACGGGCCAGGGCGACCGGATCGCTGAGCAGGGCCAGGCGGGTGTTGCCATCAAGCCCGGACGGGCCGACCTGCAGAGCCTTGGCAATACGCTCGGCGCGAAGCGCCTCGATCGGTGCGGCTTCACGGTGACGGGCAGTGGCCAGGGCGCACGCCAGGGCATTCTGCTTCGGATCGACCACGGCGCGGACGAAACCGTCCTTCAACGCATGCCAGCGGTTCTCGTGGGTGTACTGGTCGGTCGCCAGCAATTCCTGTGGCGTGGCGTACTCCTCGGGAATCAGGAACAGCTTCTCGTCCTTGGCGCGCAAGCCCAGGTTGACCCGGCTGGAGATCACCGAGACCGGAATCGACAGGGTCAGCGAACCGACGATAGGCACCAGCCACCACAGGAAGCTCGGGTTCAGCCAGGCCACCAGCAATGCCCAGGCTACGCCCAGCAGGGTCTGCGGACCATGACGGCGCACCGCTTCGCTCCACGGCGTGGAGTCATCGTCACGCTGCGGCGAGTTCCAGGTCGCGGCCCAGCCGAGGAACGCGGCGAGGACGAAGCGGGTGTGGAAGATCATCCGCACCGGCGCCAGCAGCATCGAGAACAGCATCTCCAGCAGCATGGACAGGGTGACTTTGATCCGCCCGCCAAACTCTTTCGCGCCCTTGGCCCAGATCAGGATGACGCTGAGCAGTTTGGGCAGGAACAGCAGCACGATGGTGGTGGAGAACAGCGCGATCGCCTTCTCCGGGTGCCACTGGGGCCACAGCGGATAGAGCTGCCGCGGTTCGAGGAAGTACTGCGGCTCCATCAGGGTGTTGGTCGCCAGCAGCGCCGTCGACAGCACCAGGAAGAAGAACCACAGCGGCGCCGACAGGTAGGACATCACCCCGGTAAGGAACACCGCGCGGTGCACCGGGTGCATGCCCTTGACCAGGAACAGGCGGAAGTTCATCAGGTTACCGTGGCACCAGCGCCGGTCGCGCTTGAGCTCGTCGAGCAGGTTCGGCGGCAATTCCTCGTAGCTGCCCGGCAGGTCGTAGGCGATCCACACGCCCCAGCCGGCACGGCGCATCAGCGCGGCTTCGACGAAGTCGTGGGAGAGGATCGCACCAGCGAATGCGCCCTTGCCCGGCAGCGGCGCCAGGGCGCAATGCTCGATGAAGGGTTTCATGCGGATGATCGCGTTGTGGCCCCAGTAGTGCGACTCGCCCAACTGCCAGAAGTGCAGGCCGGCGGTGAACAGCGGGCCGTAGACACGGGTGGCGAACTGCTGCATGCGCGCATACAGGGTGTCCATGCCCGAAGCCTTAGGCGCGGTCTGGATGATCCCCGCGTCGGGGTTGGCTTCCATCAGGCGCACGAGGCTGGTGAGGCATTCGCCGCTCATCACGCTGTCGGCGTCGAGCACCACCATGTAGCGGTAATCACTGCCCCAGCGACGGCAGAAGTCGTCGAGGTTGCCGCTCTTGCGCTTCACGCGACGACGGCGGCGACGGTAGAAGATCCGCCCGAAACCGTTGGTTTCGCGGCAGACATCCAGCCACGCCTGTTGCTCGGCAACGGCGATGTCGGTGTCGTTGGTGTCGCTGAGGACGAAGAAGTCGAAACGGTCGAGGTCACCGGTGGCGGCCACCGATTCGAAAGTCGCACGCAGGCCGGCGAATACCCGTGGTACGTCTTCGTTGCAGATCGGCATGACCAGCGCAGTGCGGGCGCCCTTCTCGATCGGCTCGTTGCCGGCGCTGCTCCCGGAAATGCGGTACTTGTCACGCCCGGTGAGCAGCTCGAGGAAGCCCATCAGCGCGGTCCAGAAGCCTGCCGACACCCAGCAGAAGAGGATGCCGAACAGAATCAGGATGCTGGTCTGCAACGCATACGGCCAGACCTGTGCGGCGGTCTGCAGCAATGGCTGGTGCAGGACTTCGTCGAGGTCGACGAACGACCAGCCCTGGTACGGCAGGATGCCCTTCATATACCAGCCGGCGACCAGGGTCTGGCCGATCATCAGGGCCAGCAGGATATAGCGGCGCATGGAACCGACCCAGCGCCAGCGCGCGGCCGGCAGCTCGCGCTTTTCCGGGGCTGGGGCGTTGGTGCGCCCGGTCAGCCGGCGCCAGCCACGCACCAGGATATTGGTCCGCCATGGCTCGGGAACGACCCGGGTCCGACGGATCGGCGGGGTCGCCTTGAGGCAGACCCGGCCGCTGGCGTCGAGGCCGAGCATCTCGACCTCTTCCATATCGGTCGCCGACAGCAGGTTCAGCCGGCTGCCTACCGAACCCTGGGTGGGTTCGGCATCGGCAGGGGCCGGGTGCGCCGACAGGCGCTGGTGCAACTCGCTGAACGAGTTGCAACTGGCGAGTTCCGCCCGCTGCTCATCGCTCAGAGGTAGGTGGGCCAGATACTCGACGAGTGGTTCCGGCCGTACTGAAGAGTTACTCATCGGCAGGCAACTGATAGCTCCAGGTCTCGGTCAGCACCTGTTCGGTGGTGGCCGGGGCCTCGGTGGTGGGCGCCGCTTCGGCGGCAGGCTGCTCGGCAGGTTGCTCGGCCTTCGCGGTTTTCGCCGCGGCCTTGTCATGCTTCGCAGGTTTTTCCTGTTTCTTCGGCTCTTCCTGCTTTTCAGGCTTGGCCGGTTCGACCGGCACATCGCGAACCAGGGCCGCGCGCATTTCCACGGCCTTGCCCGGATCCTTGACCTTCATCCGCAGAGTCAGGCGCCAGCCCTTGATTTCAGGGTTGTAGCGTAGATTGTTCTCGACCACTTCGGCGTTGTCGCCGACGCTGATCTGGCTGCGTACCGCGGTGTCTTCCGGCAGCTTGGCCAGGGCCGGGCCTTCGAAGTCGACCAGGAAGGCTACGCTGCCGTCCGGCTGGCGAATCAGGTTGGACTGCTTGACGTCGCCGGTGGAACGCATGGTCTGCTTGACCCAGCCGAGGTCCGGCGAGTGGTAGGCCGACTCGTCCATGGTCCAGTGCAGGCGGTATTCGTAGTCGATCGGGGTACCTGGCTCCGGCAGTTTCTCCGGGCTCCAGAAGGCGACGATGTTGTCGTTGGTCTCATCCGCAGTCGGGATCTCGACCAGGTCGACGGTGCCCTTGCCCCAGTCGCCCTTCGGCTCGATCCAGGTGCTCGGGCGCTTCTGGTAGTTGTCATCCAGGTCTTCGAAGAAGCTGAAGTCGCGGTTGCGCTGCAGCAGACCGAAGCCGCGCGGGTTCTCCACGCTGAAGTTGCTCACGGCCAGGTGTTTCGGGTTGTTCAGCGGACGCCACAGCCACTCGCCGTTGCCGGCATGGATCGACAGGCCTTCGGAGTCGTGCAGCGAAGGACGGTAGTTCGGCACGCGGGACGGCTGGTTGCTGCCGAACAGGTACATGCTGGTCAGCGGGGCGATGCCCAGGCGGCTGACGTGGTCACGCAGGAACACCTTGGACTGTACATCGACGATGGTGTCGGTGCCCGGACGCAGGATCAGCTTGTAGGCGCCGGTGGAACGTGGCGAGTCCAGCAGGGCGTAGATCACCAGGTGCTTGTCGGCCGGGTTCGGACGTTCGATCCAGAACTCGGTGAAGCGCGGGAATTCCTCGCCGGACGGCAGCGCGGTGTCGATGGCCAGGCCACGGGCGGACAGACCATAGACCTGACCCTTGCCGACCACGCGGAAGTAGCTGGCGCCGAGCAGGGTCATGATCTCGTCCTGCTTGTCCGCCTTGTTGATCGGGTACAGCACGCGGAAACCGGCATAGCCCAGCTGTTCGGTGGCCTTGGCGTCGAATTGCAGGTCGCCGAAGTCGAAACGGCTCGGATCGTACTTGATCTCTTCGACGGTGGTGGCGGTGACTTCGTTGATCTTCACCGGCGTGTCGAAGTGCATGCCCTGGTGATAGAAGGACAGCTTGAACGGGGTCTTCTCATCGGCCCACTCGGCCTTTTCGGCACGGAAGCGGATCTTCTGGTAGTCGCCGAACTTCATGTCGCGGAAGACGGCCGGCAGGTTGCTTTTCGGTGCTTCGTACTTCTGTCCGGCCAGGTCCTTCGCCTTGGCCGCTACGTCGTCAAGGTTGAACGCCCAAAGCTGGCCGGCGCTGAGCAGGCAGACCAGTGCCGAACCGGCGAGCAGGGCCTTGCGCAACCGACTGGCAGGCGTTCTTGGAGCATCAAAGGGACTAACAATCACGAGCAACCCTCGCCGAAAAACAGATCTAAAGAACCAACGGCCAGCGACACATGCCGGGTTGGCGAGCACTGTTCGGACTCCGAAAGGGCTCAATGATTCCCCAAACGGTTCCGGACAGTTCTCGAGTCAGAGTGAAACAGGCCGTCGAACGCCGGCCCCATGTAGCGCGCGATTATCTAGCAGGCTGCGTTACAACGCATCAGGGCCAACCAACTATTTTTGCTGTAGAACCCCTTGTTTTCCTGCGAACAGGGGGTTTTTTGACGTCATATTTGTAACATAAATGTTACGGGGCCATCATTGACCAGGTGGACCTGCATGTCGGCACCGAAGCGGCCACTGGCGACAGTCCCGTGCTTGAGCCTCGCCTGGGCCAGCAGGTAGTCGAACAGCTCGGCACCAAGGGCCGGCGGCGCAGCGGTGGAAAAGCTCGGACGCAGGCCACTGCGGGTGTCGGCGGCGAGGGTGAACTGGGACACCAGCAGCAGGCCGCCGTCGATGTCCTTGAGGGACAGGTTCATCTTGCCCTGCGGGTCGCTGAAGACCCGGTAGTTGAGCAATTTGTGCAGGAGCTTGTCGGCGTGCTCGGGGGTGTCCCCCGGCTCGACCGCGACCAGTACCAGCAGGCCCTGGTCGATAGAACCGACGATCTCCCCCTCTACCTCCACCCGCGCGCCACGCGCACGTTGCAGCAGGCCCTTCATGCCTCTTCCAGAGGCAGGTCGAGCAGGCGCCGGGCCATCTGGTCGGCGGCACGCACCAGGGCGTCGGTGATGCCAGGCTCGGACGCGGCATGGCCGGCGTCGCGGATCACCTTCAGTTCGCTGTTCGGCCAGGCCTGGTGCAGTTCCCAGGCGTTGTCCAGCGGGCAGATCACGTCGTAGCGACCGTGCACGATCACCGCCGGCAGGTGGGCGATCTTTGGCATGTCGCGGATCAGTTGGTTTTCTTCGAGGAAGGCATTGTTGACGAAGTAATGGCATTCGATCCGGGCGATCGACAGCGCGCGCTGCGGCTCGGAGAAGCGGTCGACCACCAGCGGGTTGGGACGCAGCGTGGCGGTGCGGCCTTCCCAAGTGGACCAGGCCTTGGCCGCGTGCATCTGAGCGATCTGGTCGTTGCCGGTAAGGCGCTTGTGGAAGGCCTGGACCAGGTCGTTGCGCTCATCCGCCGGGATCGGCGCGATGTAGTCCTGCCAGTAATCGGGGAACAGGCGGCTGGCGCCACCAGTCTGGTAGAACCACTCGATCTCCTGCGGGCGGCAGAGGAAGATGCCGCGCAAAATCAGGCCATGCACGCGCTCGGGGTGGGTCTGGGCGTAGGCCAGGGACAGGGTCGAGCCCCAGGAGCCGCCGAACAGTACCCATTTTTCGATGCCGAGGTGCTTGCGGATGCGCTCGAGGTCTTCGACCAGGTGCCAGGTGGTGTTGTTTTCGAGGCTGGCATGGGGGGTGGAACGGCCGCAGCCACGCTGATCGAAGGTAATGATGCGGTAGACCGTGGGGTCGAAGTAGCAGCGGCTCTGGGCATCGCAGCCGGCGCCGGGGCCTCCGTGAATGAACACCACCGGCAGACCTTCCGGGGAACCACTTTCATCGACGTACAGTACATGCGGTGCTTCGACTGCCAGATCGTGCCGGGCGTAGGGTTTGATCTGTGGGTACAAGGTCTGCATTACGCACTCCGTGTGGGAATTATTCTGCCGTTGGGCATCATAAACCTGAAATGCGCTTTGAGCATGCCCCCTTGGGTCAAGTGTTCTTCAGGTAACCATGTGCTGCTCTCAGGGGCCCCATCGCTGGCAAGCCAGCGATGGCGTCAGTCGTATCGCCGCTGAGCCCAGGCCAGAACCTCTTCGAGCAATCCCCGCAATACCACTTGGGTAGGCCCTGCCAGATCCTCCCGATAGGCAAACGGCTCCACCTCCTCCATATAAGTGCTCTGCGCCAGCTCCAGCTGCACCGCATGGATATCCCTGGCCGGATCCCCGTAATGCCGGGTGATATGACCGCCCTTGAAGCGCCCGTTCAGCACATGGGTGTAGTCCGGCGCGCCGGCACACACCGTCTTCAGTCGCTCGGCCAGCTCGGGGTCACAGCTCGCCCCGTTGAACGTCCCCAGGTTGAAGTCCGGCAGTTTCCCGTCGAACAGATGCGGCACATGGGAGCGGATCGAATGCGCATCCCACAACAGCGCATAGCCGAACTTCTCCTTCAACCGCGTCAGCTCGTTGCGCAGGGTGTCGTGATACGGCCGCCAGATGCCCTCCAGATAGCCGGCGCGCTCTGCGCAAGACGGCACCCGCCCCTCCTCGAACAGCGGACTGCCATCGAACAGCGTCGCCGGGTACAACCCGGTGGTCGCGCCTACGTATAAAGGTTGGTCATCCTCCGGCCGGTTCAGGTCGATGACGAACCGCGAATACTCGGCCGCCACCACGCTCGCGCCCATCTCACGGACGAAGTCATACAGCTGCGGAATATGCCAGTCGGTATCCGGCAGGCTGCGCGCCGGCGCCACCAGGCCGTCGCGCACCGCCGGGGTGAGCTTCAGGCCGGCGTGGGGCATGCTGACCAGCAGCGGCAGCGTGCCCTGGTGGAAATTCAGAACCTTGTCCATCGTCGTTGCCTCAATCAGTCAGTTCGATGCCGTGGCGCACCACGCGCTTGTCCAGTTCGCCGCCCAGCCAGTAGGCAAGGTCGGCCGGACGCTCGATCTCCCAGGCGACGAAGTCGGCGACCTTGCCCACCTCCAGCGAACCATGGCTGTCACCCAGCCCCAGCGCCGTGGCGGCGTGCAGGGTGACGCCGGCCAGGGCTTCCTCCGGGGTCATGCGGAACAGCGTGCAAGCCATGTTCAGCATCAGACGCAACGACAGCCCCGGCGAGGTGCCAGGGTTGAGGTCGCTGGCAATGGCGATCTTCACCCCGTGCTTGCGCAAGGCGTCCATCGGCGGCAGCTGGGTTTCACGCAGGTAATAGAAGGCACCGGGCAGCAGCACAGCGACCGTACCGGCGGCGGCCATGGCGATGGCGTCGTCCTCGGTCATGAACTCCAGGTGATCGGCGGACAGCCCGTGATAACGTGCCGCCAGACTGGAGCCGGCCAGCGAAGACAACTGCTCGGCATGCAACTTGACCGGCAGCCCCAGTTCCTTCGCCTTGATAAACACCCGCTCGACCTGCGCCGGGGAAAACGCCAGGTACTCGCAGAAGGCATCCACCGCATCCACCAGCCCTTCGGCGGCCAGCGCCGGGAGCATGACCTCGCAGATATGGGCGATGTAGTCGTCGCTGCGGTCCTTGTACTCAAGCGGCAGCGCGTGGGCTGCCAGGCAGGTCGCGCGCACGGTCAGCGGCAGCGTCTCGCCCAGGCGCCGGGCGACCTTGAGCATCTTGCGCTCGTTGTCGAGGTCCAGGCCGTACCCGGACTTGATCTCCAGGGTGGTCACGCCATCGCGCATCAACGCCCGTACCCGGCGCAGGGCGCTGGCGTACAGCTCGTCTTCGCTGGCAGCACGGGTCGCCCGCACGGTGCTGGCGATGCCGCCGCCCTGGGCGGCGATCTCGGCATAGCTGACACCCTGCAGGCGCTGCTCGAACTCGCCGCTGCGGTTGCCGCCGAACACCGCGTGGGTGTGGCAGTCGATCAGGCCCGGGGTGACCCAGGCACTGCCCAGGTCCACCTGATGCTGCACGTCCAGGTCCGGCAGGGCCTGGCGCGCGCCGATCCAGACGATGCGCCCGGCCTCGGTGACGATCGCCGCGTCCTCGATGATCGAGTAGCTGCCCTGGGCCATGCTCGCCACATGGCAGTGCTGCCAGAGGGTCTTCATGCGCGTTCCTCCGTTCACGACAGGCTTGGCAGCACGCCAGCCGGCAGCAGCGCGGTCAGGCGGTTCTCGGCCAGCAGTTGCACGGCGATCTCGATGTCCGGGGCGAAGAAGCGGTCCTTGTCGTAGTGCGGCACGCGATCACGCAGGACCTTGCGCGCCTGCTCCAGCTTGACCGAGGTCTTCAGCCCGGTACGCAGGTCGATGCCCTGGCAGGCGCCGAGCCATTCGATGGCGAGGATGCCGCGGGTGTTCTCGGCCATTTCCCACAGACGCTTGCCGGCAGCCGGGGCCATGGACACGTGGTCTTCCTGGTTGGCGGAGGTCGGCAGGCTGTCGACGCTGTGCGGATGGGACAGGGCCTTGTTCTCGCTGGCCAGGGCCGCAGCGGTGACCTGGGCGATCATGAAGCCGGAGTTGACCCCGCCGTTTTCCACCAGGAACGGCGGCAGCTGGGACATGTGCTTGTCCATCATCAGCGAGATGCGCCGCTCGCTCAGCGAACCGATCTCGGCGATGGCCAGCGCCATGTTGTCGGAGGCCATGGCCACCGGCTCGGCGTGGAAGTTGCCACCGGAGACGACATCGCCCTGCTCGGCGAACACCAGCGGATTGTCGGAGACGGCGTTGGCCTCGACGGCCAGCACTTCGGCGGCCTGGCGCAACTGGGTCAGGCAGGCGCCCATGACCTGTGGCTGGCAGCGCAGCGAGTAGGGATCCTGGACCTTGCCGCAGTGTTCGTGGGAAGCGGAAACCTCGGTGCCCTCGGTGAGCAGGTCGCGGTAGCAGGCAGCCGCGTCGATCTGCCCGCGCTGGCCGCGGGCGGCGTGGATGCGGGCGTCGAACGGCGAACGCGAGCCGAGCACCGCTTCCACGGTCAGGCCGCCACAGGCGATGGCGGCGGCGAACAGATCCTCGGCTTCGAACAGGCCGCGCAGGGCATAGGCGGTCGAGGCCTGGGTGCCGTTGAGCAGCGCCAGCCCTTCCTTGGCCGCCAGGGTCAGCGGTTCCAGGCCGGCCACGGCCAGGGCGTCCACCGCAGGCAACCATTCGCCCTTGTGCCGCGCCTTGCCTTCGCCAAGCAGCACCAGCGACATGTGCGCCAGCGGTGCCAGGTCGCCGGAAGCGCCGACCGAGCCTTTCAGCGGGATATGCGGGTAGACCTCGGCGTTGACCAGGGCGATCAGCGCGTCGATCACCTTGCGCCGGATCCCGGAGAAACCGCGGCTCAGGCTGTTGATCTTGAGCACCATGATCAGGCGCACCATGGCGTCGTCCAGCGGCGCGCCGATGCCGGCGGCATGGGACAGCACCAGCGAGCGCTGCAGGTTTTCCAGGTCGTGGCTGGCGATGCGGGTCGAGGCCAGCAGGCCGAAACCGGTGTTGATGCCGTAGGCGGTGCGGTCCTCGGCGAGGATCTGCTCGACGCAGGCGACGCTGGCGTCGATCTGCGCCGCGGCGCTGGCCACCAGGCTCAGGCGCGCCGGCTTCTCGTAGATGCCACGCAGTTCGGCGAGGCTGACCTGGCCGGGAATCAAATTGAAGACTTGCATGTTCTGGCTCCTTGTCGTTGTTCAGAGCAGCGCCGGCAGCACGTGCCGGGGCAGTCGGGGCTGTTTGAGCAGCGCGGCAGTGGTGGCGATATCCGGCGCCAGCCAGCGGTCCTGCACGTAGGCCGGCACCTGCTCGCGCAGTAATTGCCAGGCGCGGCCGGTGCCCGCGCCGAAGCGCTGCTCCTTGAGAAATTCGAAGGCCTGGGCCGCCAGCAGGTACTCGATGGCGAGGATCTGCGTGCAGTTCTCCAGGGCCCGGTGCAGCTTGAGCGCGGCACTGGTGCCGAGGCTCAGGTGGTCTTCCTGCAGGCCCGAGGTGACGAAGTTGTCCACCACTGCCGGCTGTGCCAACTGGCGGTTCTCGGCGCACAGCGAGGCAGCGACGTACTGGACGATCATCATCCCCGAGTTGACCCCCGGCTCGGCCACCAGGAACGCCGGCAGCCCGCTGACATGCGGATTGACCAGCCGATCCAGGCGGCGCTCGGCGATGGAGCCGATCTCGGCGACTGCCACGGCCAGCAGGTCAGCGGCCATGGCCACGGACTGGCCGTGGGGGTTGGCCTGGGACATGACCCGGAAGTTGTCCGGGGTGCCCAGCAGCAGCGGGTTGTCGGTGGCCGAGTTGAGCTCGGTCTCGACCTGCCGCGCGGCGTGGGCCAACTGGTCGCGGGAGGCGCCGTGGACTTGCGGGATGGAACGGATGCTCAGGGCGTCCTGGGTGCGGATGCCCTTGCTGCTGGCGATCACTTCGCTGCCTTCGAGCAGCGCCCGCAGGTTGGCGCCGACCTGCTGCATGCCTGGATGGGGCTTGAGGGCGATGATCTCCTCGTCGAACGCGGCGATCTGCCCGCGCTGCGCCTCGAAGCTCATGGCCGCGATGATGTCGGCCCACTCCAGCAGGTGGCTGGCGTCGGCCAGGGCCAGGCAGCTGAGGCCGGTCATGCACGGCGTGCCGTTGACCAGGCACAGGCCGTCCTTGGCACCCAGTTGCACCGAGGCCAGGCCCTCTTCAGCCAAGGCGACGGCGGCATCGACCACCTGCCCGCGATAGCTGACCTTGCCCACGCCCAGCAGGCAGATGCCGACATGGGCCATATGGGTCAGGTAACCCACCGAGCCCTGGGACGGCACTTGCGGGGTGATACCGCGCTCCAGCAGGGCCAGCAGCGCTTCCACCACCGGACGCTGGATCCCCGACTTGCCGTGGCTGTAGTTGACGATGGCGGCGCAGATGATCGCCCGGGTCTGCTCGTCACTGAGCACCGGACCGACGCCGCAGGCATGGCTGAGCAGGGTGTTGCGCGAAAGCTGGCTGAGCTGCTCGCCTTGCAGGGCGACGTTGCACAGCGCGCCGAGGCCTGTGTTCACGCCATAGGCGCGCTCACCACTCTCGACGATGCGCCGGACGATGCCCTGGGCATTGTCGATCCGTGCCCAGGCGCTGTACGACAGTTCCAGGCTGGCGCCGTGGCGGGCCACGGCGACGATGTCCTGCCAACGCAGCGGGGCGTCGGCGATCACGACCTTGTGTTGCGGCATGGCGGTCCTCATACGGTGGCGGCGCGGCGCTGGACGAAGCGGTCGACGTACTCGTCAGCCGGCTCATGGAGGATCTCCCGTGGCGTGCCGACCTGGATCAGGCGACCGTCCTTGAGGATCGCGATGCGGTTGCCGATGCGCACGGCTTCATCGAGGTCATGGGTGATGAACACGATGGTCTTGTGCAGGGTTTTCTGCAGTTCCAGCAACTGGTCCTGCATTTCCGCGCGGATCAGCGGATCGAGGGCGCTGAAGGCTTCGTCCATGAGGATGATGTCGGTGTCCGCCGCCAGGGCCCTGGCCAGGCCGACGCGCTGACGCATGCCGCCGGAGAGCTGGTGCGGGTAGGACTTCTCGTAGCCCTTCAGGCCCACGGTGGTGATCCAGTGCTGGGCGCGCTCGGCGCAGACCTGCTTGCTCTCGCCGCGGACCTTGAGGCCGTAGGCGACGTTTTCCAGCACGGTCTTGTGCGGCAGCAGGCCGAAGCTCTGGAACACCATGCTGATCTTGCGCCGGCGGAATTGGCGCAGGGCCTCCATGTCGTACTGCAGGATGTCCTCGCCATCCACCAGGATCGCCCCGCTGGTGGGGTCGATCAGGCGGTTGAAGTGACGCACCAGGGTCGACTTGCCAGAACCGGACAGGCCCATGATGACGAAGATCTCGCCGGCACCGATGGACAGCGACAGGTCGTTGACCCCCACCACGCAGCCGGTCTTGGCCAGCACCTGCTCTTTGGTGTGGGACTCGCCGATCAGTTTCAGCGCCTCTGCGGAGCGCTCGCCGAAGATCTTGAAGACGTTCTTCACTTCGATCTTGTTCATCGCCGCCGTACTCATCTGCTCACCTCATGCCGCGCCCGGCCGTAGGCCTGGGTAATGCGGTCGATCACCACTGCGAGAATCACGATTGCCAGGCCGGCTTCGAGGCCGCGGCCGACGTTCAGGGTCTGGATACCCACCAGCACGTCCTCGCCGAGGCCGCGGGCGCCGATCATCGAGGCGATCACCACCATCGACAGGGCCATCATGGTGGTCTGGTTGATGCCGGCCATGATGCTCGGCAGGGCCAGCGGCAACTGCACGCCGAACAGTTGCTGCCAGCGGTTGGCACCGAAGGCGTTGATCGCTTCCATGACCTCGCCGTCGACCTGACGGATACCCAGGTCGGTCAGGCGGATCAGCGGCGGCGCGGCGTAGATCACGGTGGCGAAGATCGCCGGGACCTTGCCCAGGCCAAACAGCATCAGCACCGGGATCAGATACACGAAGCTGGGCATGGTCTGCATGATGTCGAGCAGCGGCATCAGCACCGCGCGCAGGCGGTTGCTGCGCGCCGAGAGAATCCCTAGCGGGATGCCGATCAGCACCGAGATCAGCGTCGCCACCAGCATCAGCGCCAGGGTCTGCATGAGCTTGTCCCACAGCCCCACCGCCCCTACCAGGAACAGCAGGCCGACGATCACCAGGGTGGGCAGCACGCGGCGGGTGGCATGCCAGGCGATCAGCCCGACCACCGCCAGCATCAGCCACCAGGGCGTGGCCCGCAGCAGGCCTTCGAGGTTGACGATGGCCCAGAGCAGGGTGTCGGAGATCTGCCGGAACACATCACCGTAGTTGGTCACCAGCGCATCGACCCAGCCGTTGACCCAGTCGGCGATGGAGAAGGTAAAGTTTTCGGGGAACATAGGGTTCACTCATCAGGTGGAAACGGAAGCTCAGAGCGCTGCGTCGATTTTCTTCGCCGCGTCTTCGCTCACCCACGCATGCCAGATTTCAGGATGTTCCTTGAGGAAGGCTTTGGCCAGTTTCGGCGACTCGATACGCTCCTTGGTCATGCGCGCCAGATTCTGGTTGAGCACATCGATTGGCAGGTTGACCTTCTCCAGTACCGCCACCAGCTCCGGGGCACCTTCGTGGAAGGCCTTGGACAGGCCGACCTTGATGCTCACGCTCTTGTCGACACCCGGCTTCTCGTCCAGCTTGACCAGGTCCACCTGGCCCATCAGCGGGGTCGGGGTCCAGTAATAGAAGAGGATCGGCTCGCCGCGCTTGTAGCTCGACAGCACCGCCGCATCCAGGGCCGGGCCGGTGCCCGGGCGGAAGTTGGTGTAGCTGCCTTCCAGGCCGTAGTCCTTGAGCATTTCGCTGTTGTCCAGCTCGCAGGTCCAACCAGCCGGGCAGTTATAGAAGCGGCCCTTGGACGGTTCTTCCGGGTCCTTGAACACCGCCGAGTACTGGCCCAGATCGGCGATAGCCTTGAGGTTGGGCGCCTTGGCTTCAAGCTTGCGCTTGGCATCGCCCTCGATCACGTAGCGCGGCACGTACCAGCCTTCGACCGCCCCCACCACCGGGGCACCGACACCCACCACCTTGCCGGCGGTCTCGGCCTTCTTCCACACCTCGCTGCGGCCCACCCATTCTTCAGCGAAGACCTGGATGTCATTGGTGCTCAGAGCGTTCTCCATGGTGATGGAGTTACCCGGCAGGCTGTCGGTCTGACAGCCATAGCCATTCTTCAGGACGAACTGCATGACGTCGGTCAGCAGCATCCCGCTTTCCCAGTTCAGCCCGGCGAATTTCACCGGCTTGCCGGATTCGCACCAGCCGGCCGCCTGGCTCATTCCGGACAGGCCCATCAGGCCAAGGGCACACAGCGACGCAAGCAGGGTCTTGTTGGTTTTCATTGCATGACGCTCCCAAACAGGAAAGTGGATATCGGCAGTTCAGCGGCATTCCCAGCCATGCGTCCGGTCGTCCCTTCCATGAAACGCCGCGGCGCGGGGGCCGTTTCCACCGCCCCCGCGACGCGGATCAGCCGGTGATCATCGGCAGGTTCAGGCCCTGCTCTTTGGCACAGTCGATTGCAATCTGGTAGCCGGCGTCGGCATGACGCATCACGCCGGTGCCCGGGTCGTTGGTCAGCACGCGGGCGATACGCTCGGCCGCTTCGTCGGTACCGTCGCAGACGATGACCATGCCCGAGTGCTGCGAGAAGCCCATGCCCACGCCACCGCCGTGGTGCAGGGACACCCAGGTGGCGCCGCTGGCGGTGTTGAGCAGGGCGTTGAGCAGCGGCCAATCGGACACGGCATCGGAACCGTCCTGCATCGCTTCGGTCTCGCGGTTCGGGCTGGAGACCGAGCCGGAGTCGAGGTGATCGCGACCGATAACGATAGGCGCGGAAAGCTCACCACGACGGACCATTTCGTTGAACGCCAGGCCGAGCTTGGCGCGCTGGCCCAGGCCAACCCAGCAGATACGCGCCGGCAGGCCCTGGAAACTGATGCGCTCGCGAGCCATGTCCAGCCAGTTGTGCAGGTGGGCGTCGTCCGGGATCAGTTCCTTGACCTTGGCGTCGGTCTTGTAGATGTCCTCGGCGTTGCCCGACAGCGCGGCCCAGCGGAACGGCCCGATGCCGCGGCAGAACAGCGGACGGATATAGGCCGGCACGAAGCCGGGGAAGTCGAAGGCATTGGCCACGCCCTCTTCCTTGGCCATCTGGCGGATGTTGTTGCCGTAGTCGAAGGTCGGGATGCCTTGTTTCTGGAACTCCAGCATGGCCTGGACGTGCACGGCCATGGACTGCTTGGCAGCCTTGACCACGGCAGCCGGCTCGGTCTTGGCGCGATCGCGGTACTGGTCCCAGGTCCAGCCTGCCGGCAGGTAGCCGTTGAGCGGGTCGTGGGCGCTGGTCTGGTCGGTGACCATGTCCGGGCGCACGCCACGCTTGATCAGCTCGGGCAGGATTTCCGCAGCGTTGCCCAGCAAGGCGATGGAAATGGCCTTGCCTTCGGCGGTGTACTTGGCGATACGTGCCAGGGCGTCATCGAGGTCCTTGGCCTGCTCGTCGACGTAGCGGCTGGACAGGCGGAAGTCGATGCGGCTCTGCTGGCACTCGATGTTCAGCGAGCAGGCGCCGGCCAGGGTCGCGGCCAGTGGCTGGGCGCCGCCCATGCCGCCGAGGCCGGCGGTCAGTACCCATTTGCCCTTGAGGTCGCCGTTGTAGTGCTGGCGGCCGGCTTCGACGAAGGTTTCGTAGGTGCCCTGGACGATGCCCTGGCTACCGATGTAGATCCAGCTGCCGGCGGTCATCTGGCCGTACATGGCCAGGCCCTTGGCATCCAGTTCGTTGAAATGTTCCCAGTTGGCCCAGTGCGGCACCAGGTTGGAGTTGGCGATCAGCACGCGCGGGGCGTTGGCGTGGGTCTTGAACACGCCGACCGGCTTGCCGGATTGCACCAGCAGGGTCTCGTCGTCGTTCAGGTGGGTCAGGCTCTCGACGATCTTGTCATAACAGGCCCAGTTGCGCGCCGCACGGCCGATACCGCCATACACCACCAGCTCTTTCGGGTTTTCCGCCACTTCCGGGTCGAGGTTGTTCATCAGCATGCGCAGCGGGGCTTCGGTCAGCCAGCTCTTGGCGGTGAGCTTGTTGCCGCGGGGGGCGCGGATTTCGACGTCACGGAATTTGTTCAGGTTGTTGTCAGTCACGAAAAGGGCTCCTCAAGCGATCCATCCAATCCCAACCCAGGCAGTGGGCCAGCGGTGTTTACGAACAGCGCGGAGGGGACGGCCTATCCACTCATACGCACACATATTTACTTGTACATACAAGCATATGCAATTGGATTGCCAACCCGCGAAACGACTTCATGAAAAAACGCGCGGGATAGCTACAGCCCTTGTGGAACAAGGCCGGGAAATCTTGCAGAGGGCGAGGGAAGAATCAGGCGGGAGGGGCGTGACCCAAGGCAGCATTGCGCCACCCTGGGGCGTTCGGTAACAAAATGTGCGCTAGCGGTGCGTTACCCGGAAACAGCGATGAGTTCGATCAGGCAGCAGCGGCCGGTGATGTCCAGGGTGCGCAGTTGATCGTTGTCTTTCAGATAGAGGCAGTCGTACAGGCCCAGGGTCTGCTCGTTCTCGCCACTGACGCCGATCTGCAGCGCAGCCTGGGCGCTGAACAGCAGCACGGTGCTGGCAGAGGTGAATACCCGGCTGTAGCCGCTGAACCACTGCAATCGCGCGCGATAACGCTGCGGCGCGTAGATCAGGTTGAAGTCGCGGATCGGTCCGCCCAGCAGTCGGCAACTGACCTGGCTTTCACCACTGAACACATAGGCATCGAACGGCAGCAGTGCGCGGCTCGGCTGGCCGTCGACCTGCAGGACCATGCCGTCACCCTGGAGCACGCTGATGATCCGCTGGTAGCCGGCGAAGCTGGAAAAGTCGCCGGACTCGCCGATATCGGCAATCGACAGGCGCCAGCCGAAACCGTCGAGGCCCTGGCCCGCGTCGCGGGTGATCTCTTCGGTGCTGCCACCGCCGTTCTTCCACGGCATGCGCGGGTAGTCGGCGGCGCGTAACAGGGTCAACTCGGTCATTTGCTGAAGCGTCCTTCGAGGCGATGGCGGGAACCGGGATGAATCAACCGCGCGGCGGTGACCGGCTGGCGGCCGGACCAGGTGCGGCGGCGGATGAGCAGGCAGGGCTCGCTGTGCTCGATCTGCAGCAGGCTGCACTCATAGGCATCGGCGAGGATCGCCTCGACCACGTGCTCGCCTTCGGTCAGCGGCGCGACCTGGGACAGATAGGCGTAGGGCGTCTGCTTGGTGAAGTCCTGCTTGAGATAGTCCGGGGCGATCTGCGCGTTGACGTAGCGGTCCTCGATCTGCACCGCGACGCCGTTTTCGTAATGCACGATCAGCGAATGGAAGACCCGCTGGCCTTCGCGCACATCCAGGGCCAGGGCGCGCTCGGAGCCGGCCGGCTCCTCGGCCAGGGTCACCACCTGGCAGCTGTGCCGGTGGCCGCGGGCGGCGATCTCGTCGGCGATGTTGTGCACGTCGAACAGCGCCGAATGGGTCTTCGGCTCGGCGACGAAAGTACCAACGCCTTGCATGCGCACCAGCAGCCCCTCGGCGGTCAGTTCGCGCAGGGCACGGTTGATGGTCATGCGGCTGAAGCCCAGTTCGTTGACCAGCTCGCTTTCCGAGGGCACCCGATGGTGCGGCGGCCAGGTGCCGCTCTCGATCTGCTGCACGATCATCTGCTTGACCCGGGCATACAGCGGCGCCGGCCCCTCGCCCATCTGGGCAACCAGCTTGGAGACAGGAGGTTTCGGCACAGGAAAAGTCCTTGTTCTATTGAATGAACGGTAGCTTGCCGGAGTTTACCCAGCAGGCAAACGTCTGTATATGTATATACAAATAAACAGAACGAGGTGCCGTGTCGATGTCTGTCTTCTTTGCCGAACGTGCGCTGTTGCCCACAGGCTGGGCTGAAAAGGTCAGGATCGAGGTCGGCGCCGATGGCTTGCTGGCATCGATCCAGGCCAACGCTTCGCCGGACGGCGCGGAAAAGCTCGCAGGGCCCTTGCTGCCCGGCATGCCCAACCTGCACTCCCACGCCTTCCAGCGCGCCATGGCCGGGCTGGCGGAAGTGGCCGGCAATCCCAACGACAGCTTCTGGACCTGGCGCGAGCTGATGTATCGCCTGGTCGGCAAGATCAGCCCGGAACAACTGGAAGTGATCGCCCGCCAGCTGTATATCGAGATGCTCAAGGCGGGCTATACCTCGGTCGCCGAATTCCATTACGTGCACCACGACACCCAGGGCCAGGCCTATGCCGACCCGACCGAGCTGTCCCGGCGCATCAGCGCGGCGGCCAGCCAAAGCGGCATCGGCCTGACCCTGCTGCCGGTGCTCTACAGCCATTCCGGGTTTGGCGGACAGGCGCCGAATGATGGCCAGCGTCGCTTCATCAATAGCACCGAGCAGTACCTCGACCTGCAATCACGGCTCAAGCCCCTGCTCGCCGCGCAACCGGCGCAGGCGCTGGGACTGTGCTTCCATTCGCTGCGCGCGGTGACGCCAGAGCAGATCGCCGCGGTACTGGCCGCCAGCGACAAGGCCTGCCCGGTGCATATCCACATTGCCGAGCAGCAGAAGGAAGTCCAGGACTGCCTGGCCTGGAGCGGGCGCCGGCCGATTCAGTGGCTGTACGACAATGTCGAGGTGGACCAGCGCTGGTGCCTGGTACATGC
Source organism: Pseudomonas sp. Con_6 (assembly GCF_059379395.1). Taxonomy (NCBI): domain Bacteria; kingdom Pseudomonadati; phylum Pseudomonadota; class Gammaproteobacteria; order Pseudomonadales; family Pseudomonadaceae; genus Pseudomonas; species Pseudomonas sp. Con_6. Next base: position 6,614,540 of record NZ_CM182011.1, read on the forward strand.
GACCCATGCCGAGGCCGATGAAGTGACGGCGATGGCCAGGAGCCGGGCGATTGCCGGGCTGTGCCTGACCACCGAGGCGAACCTGGGTGACGGGATCTTCCCGGCCGTGGACTTCCTCGCCCAGGGCGGGCGCATGGGGATTGGGTCGGACAGCCATGTGTCGCTGAGCGTGGTGGAAGAGCTGCGCTGGCTGGAATACGGGCAGCGCCTGCGGGATCAGCGGCGCAACCGGTTGTATGGCGCGGAGCAACCGATGGTCGGGCGGACGCTGTTCGATGCGGCGCTGGAGGGTGGGACCCAGGCGCTGGGGCAAGCCATCGGCCAGCTGGCAGTAGGCAAGCGCGCGGACTGGCTGGTGCTGGATGGGGTGGATCCATACATCGCCACGGCAGATGGCGACAACATCCTCAACCGTTGGCTGTTTGCCGGCGGGGATCGACAGGTGCGGGATGTGATGGTGAATGGGCAGTGGGTGATCAGGCAGGGCCGACATGCCGATCAAGAAGAAAGCGTCTCTGCATTTACCGCCGTATTGAAGGAATTGCTGGGCTGAACTCCAGGGCGCTATCACTGGCAAGCCAGCCCCCACAGGGTTAGCGGTGCACGCGATCCTTGTGGGAGCAGGCTTGCCAGCGATGAGGCACTGAAAGTCGATCAGGGTTTGCGGGCCATATCCCGATCCGCAACCCGCCACACCAGCCGCGTCGTGTCATACCCCTGCTGCCGCGCCTTGGCCAGCAGGCTCTCGCGCTCCACCGCCGGTAAGGTCGGCGTCCGCGACAGGATCCACAGGTAGCGCCGGTCCGGATTGCCCACCAGCGCCGTCTGGTAGCCCTCATCTACGTACAGCACCCAGTAGTTGCCCTTCACGCCCCCTGGCACCAGCTTGCTGAACCAGTTATCGAACACTACCCACAACTTGTCGGTCTTGCCCGGCTCCTGCGGCGTGGCGCTGCCACTGACTTCCTGCCATTTGCCGTCGAGGGTCAGGCAGCGGTTGAGCACGCCGACGGTGCCATCGGTGCGCAGGTTGTAGTGCGCCTCGGACTGCGCGCAATCACTCTGGAAATACATCGGCAGCCGGGCCAGCTCGTACCACTTGCCCTGGTAACGCGTGAGGTCGACGTGATCCACCGTCTTCGGCGGCACCGGTCCGACGTCCTGGGTCGCACAACCACCCAGCAGCAACGCCGCAGCCAATACCAGCAGCGAACGACGGATCATTTCAGGCCCTGCCCCGCGTACATCAACACTTTGTCACCTGCGTACTGGACACTGATGAAGGTCTTCTCATCACCCCAGGTACAGCTGGACACACCAAGGGCGCCGGAACATTCCGTCGGGCTCCCCAGCAGGCTCTCGACCTCGGCCTTGGTCATACCGGTCTTGAGCTTGGAATAGTTTTCCTGGTTGAGCTTGCTGCACGCAGCCAGCAACACGCACAGGGACAACAGGGCGAGGGAACGCAACGACATGAAGGGGTACTCCTGGGAATGAAAGTGACAGGGCCAGACCACTGCCGACAGCTTAGAAGGATAAATCTCACTCCGGTTCCCGAAGGCGCCCGCTTTCAGTCCAGCGTAATCACTCACCTTTGGTCGATTTGATTGCGGAACCGATTAATCTTTTTCGTGCGACGGACGACACAGGAGGCGCTGCGGCGGATTGCCGCGCCTCCTCCGTAGATTGCGTGACCTCGAAATGACCAAAAACCTGAAATTCAGCCACAAGATCCTGCTGGCCGCCGCCCTGATTGTGATGGTGGCCTTCACCTGCTTCGTCCTGTTCAACGACTATCGCCAGCGCCAGTCGCTGGAGGTCAGCACCGAAGCCTCGATGCAGGAACTGGGTACCCTGACGGCGGGCAACATCCGCACCTGGCTGGACAGCCGCATCCAGATCCTCGACTCCTTCGCCCAGCAGGTGGCCGTCGACGGCCCCGGCAAGGACGCCCTCGCCCGCAGCCTGGCCCTGCCGGTGTACAACGCCAACTTCGCCCTCACCTACTTCGGCGGCAAGGACGGCGCCATGCAATCGGTACCGGCGGGCAATCGCGCCTCCGACTACGACCCGCGGGTACGCGGCTGGTACAAGAACGCCAGCGCCGCCGGCCAGACCATCGTCACCGAACCCTACATCTCCGCCTCCATGGGCAAGCTGGTGGTGACCATCGCCACCCCGGTGCAGCAGGCCGGGCAACTGCTTGGCGTCGCCGGCGCGGACACCGCGCTGGACACCATCAGCGCCATCATCAACTCGCTGAACTTCGACGGTCATGGCCACGCCTTTATCGTCAATGGCGAGGGCAAGATCCTGATCCACCCCAACGGCGAACTGGCCCTGAAGGCCCTGGCGGAGGCTTATCCACAGGGTGCGCCGGTGATCGGCAAGGGCCTGAAGGAAGTCGAGGTCGACGGCCGCAAGCAGTTCATCAACTTCACCCATGTCGACGGCGTGCCATCGGCGGACTGGTACGTCGCCCTGGTGCTCGACCAGAACGCCGCCTTCGCCATGCTCGGCGAACTGCGCAACTCCGCCGTGGTGGCGACGATTGCTGCGGTGCTGATCATCATCGCCCTGCTCGGCCTGCTGATCCGCGTGCTGATGGAGCCGCTGCACGTGATGGGCCGGGCCATGCACGATATTGCCGAGGGCAAGGGCGACCTGACCCGACGCCTGAACATCCACGCCCACGATGAGTTCGGCACACTGGGCCAGTCGTTCAACCGCTTCGTCGAGCGTATCCACGAGTCGATCCGCGAAGTGTCCTCGGCCACCGGCCAGGTCAACGAAGTCGCGCTGCGGGTGATCAGTGCCTCGAATGCCTCGATCCACAATGCCGACCAGCAATCCAGCCGCACCAGCAGCGTGGCTGCGGCGATCAATGAGCTGGGCGCCGCCGCCCAGGAAATCGCCCAGAACGCCGCCCTCGCCTCGCAGCACTCCAGCGATGCGCGCAACCTCGCGGAAGACGGGCAGCAGGTGGTCGAGCAGACCATTCAGGTAATGAACCAGCTATCGACGAAAATCAGCGACTCCTGCGGCAATATCGAGACGCTGAACGCCAACACCGTGAATATCGGCCAGATCCTCGAAGTGATCGCCGGGATTTCCCAGCAGACCAACCTGCTGGCGCTCAACGCAGCCATCGAGGCGGCGCGGGCTGGTGAGGCGGGCCGCGGGTTCGCGGTGGTGGCGGACGAGGTACGCAACCTGGCCCATCGGACCCAGGACTCGGCGCAGCAGGTGCAGCGCATCATCGAAGAGCTGCAGTCCGGCGCCCAGGTGGCGGTCAGCACCATGACCGAGAGCCAGCAGCAGAGCCAACATAGCGTGGGCATCGCCAACCAGGCGGGCGAGCGCCTGGGCAGCGTGACCCAGCGTATTGGCGAAATCGACGGTATGAACCAGTCGGTAGCCACGGCGACCGAGGAACAGACGGCCGTGGTGGAGTCGATCAATGTCGACATCACCGAGATCAATACGCTGAACCAGGAGGGTGTGGAAAACCTGCAGGCGACGTTGCGTGCCTGTAACGACCTGGAGCATCAGGTCGAGCGGTTGAAGCATCTTGTGGGTAGCTTCAGGATCTGATGATGGCCTTCAGGGCCTCATCGCTGGCAAGCCAGCGATAGGGCCCTGAAGAACAGCAAAAGAGTCAGGTCAGAAGCGGGAGCCGGGCTCCAGCAGGAAGTCCATCTCTTCACTGGTGCTCGGCCGCCCCAGCACCAGGTTGCGGTGCGGGAAGCGGCCGAACCGGGCAATCACCCGCTGATGCTGCTCGGCATAGTCGAGGAAGCCCTCGAACAACCGCCGGTCTGCCGTTGGCTGCGCCGCCAGCAGGTCCTGGTAGCGCTCAACACAGGTGTTCTGCCAGTCCAGCACCTCGGCATGCTCAAGCACCAGCAGGATGAACACGCGCTGCAGCGGCAGCAGTTGGTAGTCCCAGGCCCGGTCCAGGCCCTGCATCACCAGCACCTGCGCCCGGCGGTCGCCGTCGAAGGCGCGCGGGGTGTCGCGATAAATCATCCGCGGCAGCTGGTCCAGCAACAGGACCAGCCCCAGCCAGCCCTGCGGGCTTTCCAGCCACTCTTCCAGACCGCCAGCCAGCGCCTGCTCGACCAGCGGGCCGAAGCGCTCGTGCGCCTCGGCGTCGTGCTGCTTGCCGAACCACAGCGTGCTCTTCTCGTCAGCCACGTCCTGGGGACTGGTGCCCCAACCGAACCACCACTCCAGCAACGGCTGCCAAGGTGCGAGCATGGCCTGGTTACTCCTGGTGATAACCGGTAACGCGCTGGACTTCCTCTTTCGAACCGAGGAAGACCGCCACGCGCTGGTGCAGGCTGTCCGGCTCGATGTCGAGGATCCGCTGGGTACCGTCGGTGGACGCGCCACCGGCCTGCTCGATGATGAAGGACATCGGGTTGGCTTCGTACATCAGGCGCAGCTTGCCCGGTTTGGAGGGCTCACGGGCGTCGCGCGGGTACATGAACAGGCCGCCGCGGGTCAGGATGCGGTGCACGTCCGCGACCATCGAGGCGATCCAGCGCATGTTGTAGTTCTTCTTCAACGGGCCGGTCTCGCCTTCCAGCAGTTCGCCGACGTAGCGCTTGACCGGGGCTTCCCAGTGGCGCTGGTTGGACATGTTGATGGCGAATTCGGCGGTGGTTTCCGGAACCTTGATGTTCTCGTGGGTCAGGACGAAGCTGCCCAGCTCGCGATCCAGGGTGAAGCCTTTGACGCCGTTGCCCAGGGTCAGGATCAGCATGGTCTGCGGGCCGTAGATGGCGTAGCCGGCGGCGACCTGCTTGGTGCCTGGCTGGAGGAAGGCCTTTTCGTTCAGGCTTTCGTTCTGGCTCAGGTACTCGTTAGGGCAACGCAGTACCGAGAAGATGGTGCCGACGGAGACGTTGACGTCGATGTTCGACGAGCCGTCCAGCGGGTCGAAGACCAGCAGGTACGCGCCTTTCGGGTACTTGCCCGGGATCTGGTAGGCGTTGTCCATCTCTTCCGACGCCATGCCGGCCAGGTGGCCGCCCCACTCGTTGGCTTCGAGAAGGATGTCGTTGGAAATCACGTCCAGTTTCTTCTGGACTTCGCCCTGCACGTTTTCGGTGCCCATGCTGCCCAACACGCCGCCGAGGGCGCCCTTGGACACGTTGTGGCTGATTTCCTTGCATGCACGCGCCACCACTTCGATGAGGAAGCGCAGATCGGCAGGGGTGCTGTTGCTACGGGTCTGCTCAATCAGATAGCGACTCAGGGTAACGCGGGACATGTATGGCTCCGGAGGAATGGGAAAAAAATCCCACGCAGTTTACAGGGAGAGCACGGCGCGGGCGAGCAGTAGGACAACCCTGCCCGATCAGACGACACATTCGGCGTCTGGTTCCCGCGCCGGCCCCGGTCATTCCAGGGCGGTCCAGATTTCCCGGGCGTACTCGCCGATGGTCCGGTCCGAGGAGAACCAACCCATCCGCGCCGTATTGAGCACCGCCGAGCGCCACCAGCGGTTGGGCTCGTGCCAGAGCTCGTCGACCCGCCGCTGGGCTTCCCAATAAGCGTCGAAATCCGCGCACAGCAGGAAGCGGTCGTAGGCCACCAGCGAATCCACCAGGCCGACATAGCGCGCAGGATCGTCCGGCGAGAACACCCCTCCGCGGATCGCCTGGAGCACGTCGTTGAGGCGATGCGAGGCGCCGATGATCGGGCCGGCGGAGAAATCGCCGTTACGCTTGCGGCTTTCCACCTGCTGCGCGGTAAGGCCGAAGATGAACATGTGCTCGGCACCGACCTGCTCGCACATCTCCACATTGGCGCCGTCGAGGGTGCCGATGGTCAGCGCGCCGTTCAGGCCGAACTTCATGTTGCTGGTGCCCGAGGCCTCGTAGCCGGCGGTGGAGATCTGCTCGGAGAGGTCCGCCGCCGGAATGATGCTTTCCGCCAGGCTGACGTTGTAGTTGGGCAGGAACACCACCTTGAGCAGGCCGCGCACGGTGGGGTCGTTGTTGACCACCTTGGCGATGTCGTTGGCCAGCTTGATGATCAGCTTGGCCTGGTGATAGCTGGCCGCCGCCTTGCCGGCGAAGATCTTCACCCTCGGCACCCAGTCGGTGCCCGGCTCAGCGCGGATCGCCTGGTACAGGGCCACGGTATGCATCAGGTTGAGCAACTGACGCTTGTACTCGTGGATGCGCTTGACCTGGACGTCGAACATCGCCTCGGGATTGACGGTGATGCCCAGGCGTTCCTGGATGATGCTGGCCAGGGCACGCTTGCTGTGCAGGCGCTGCTCGGCGAATTTCTTGCGGAATGCGGCCTTGTCGGCGAAGGGTTCGAGACCGCGCAGCTTGGTCTCGGGGTTGTCCAGCAGGTCCTTGCTCAGGGCATCCACCAGCATGGCCGTCAGTTGCGGATTGGCCTGGTACAGCCAACGGCGGAAGGTGATGCCGTTGGTCTTGTTGTTGATCCGTTCGGGATACAACTTGTGCAACTCGGAGAACACCGTGCTGCGCATCAGTTTGGTGTGCAGTGCCGACACCCCGTTGACGCTATGGGAGCCGAGGAACGCCAGGTTGCCCATGCGCACCCGGCGGCCGTTGTCTTCCTCGATCAGCGACACGGCCCGCAGCACGTCGAAGTCGTGGATGCCTTTGGCCCGCAGCGCATCTATATGGTAGGCGTTGATCAGGTAGATGATCTGCATGTGCCGCGGCAGCATGCGCTCCATCAGGCCCACCGGCCAGGTTTCCAGCGCTTCCGGCAGGAGGGTGTGGTTGGTGTAGGCCAGGGTCTCCACGGTCAGGCGCCAGGCGGTGTCCCACGGCACTTCGTGCTGGTCCACCAGCAGGCGCATCAGCTCGGCCACGGCGATCGACGGGTGGGTGTCGTTGAGCTGGATGGCGGCCTGGTCGGGCAGGTTGAGCAGGCTGTCGTGCATGTTCAGGTGGCGGCGCAGCAGGTCTTGCAGCGAGGCCGAGACGAAGAAGTATTCCTGGCGCAGGCGCAGCTCCTGGCCGGCCTCGGTGCTATCGGCCGGGTACAGGACCCGGGAAATGCTCTCGGCCCGGGCCACCTCGGCTACGGCGCCGAGGTGGTCGCCGGCGTTGAAGCGCTCCAGGTGCAGTTCTTCCAGAGCTCGTGCCCGCCACAGGCGCAGGGTATTGACGCTCGCGCCACGCCAGCCGACCACCGGGGTGTCATAGGCCACGGCGCGCACGGTTTCCGCCGGCCACCAGACCTGGCGTGGCTCGCCATCGCCGACGCTGATGGTCTCGACGCGGCCGCCGAAGCTGATCGGGTAGATCACCTCGGCGCGCTCGAACTCCCAAGGGTTGCCGAAGTCCAGCCAGTTCTCGGTCTGCTCCTGCTGCCAGCCATCGACCACCGCCTGGCGGAACAGGCCGTGCTCGTAGCGGATGCCGTAGCCGTGGGCGGCGATGCCGAGGGTCGACATGCTTTCCATGAAGCACGCCGCCAGGCGGCCGAGACCGCCATTGCCCAGCGCCGCGTCCGGCTCCAGCAGGCGGATGCGCTCCAGGTCGACATCCAGCCCTTCCAGGGCCTCCCGGGCCACGTCGAGCAGGCCGAGGTTGCTCAGGCTGTCGTAGAGCAGGCGGCCGATGAGGAATTCGAGGGAGAGGTAATAGACGCGCTTCTGGCTCTTGCGATAGATCTGCCGGGTGTGGTCCATCCAGTGATCGACCATATGGTCCCTGGCAGCCAGGGCGATGGCTTCGAACCAGTCGTGGTCGAAGGCGTGTTCCGGGTCCTTGCCGACCGCATAGGTCAGTTTTTCCAGTACGGCGGTGCGAAACGCGGCCACCTCTGCGTCACGAGCGTTCGTTTCCTGAGACATGCGGTGTCCTCGGGCGAGTTTGACGATTGCGGATGGAGATCTGACAGCCTAGACGGTTCGACACAGCGCGTAGGCGCTGGTTCGCCGGTTGCGTTGCAAAAGCGGGACCGGTTGTGGGTGATTTCGCAAATGGTTGTTCACATTTTGATCAACTCCGGTATGATCGCGCGCCCTCCTATACCTATATGCCTGACCCTGATGAAACCGACCCTGATCGCCGCCGCCGAGCTTGACCGTCTCGAAACGTGGCAGAAGTACGCCAGCCATATGTGCGGCGGCTGCATGTCCACCTGCTGCACCTTGCCGGTGGAAGTGAAGTTGAAAGACCTGATTCGAATTGGCGTGGTGGATGAGTTCGAAGTCGGCGAACCGCCGAAGAATATCGCCAAGCGTTTGCAGAAGGATGGCATCGTCGAGCGCTTCAACCAGAAGTCGGGAATCTTCACCCTGACCCGGATGAGCAACGACGATTGCCTCTATCTGGACCGCAAGACCCGGCTGTGCACCATTTACGACAAGCGCCCGGACACTTGCCGCAATCACCCGCGGGTGGGGCCGCGGCCGGGGTATTGCGCGTACAAGCCGAAGCCGGCGAGCCGCTAAAGGCATCGCTGGCAAGCCAGCTCCCACAGGTCCGGCGGTGCACGCAGACCCTGTGGGAGCTGGCTTGCCAGCGATGAGGCCCTGAAAGACAGCACAAGAATTTCAGGAAAAAAAAGCCCCCGGCCTTTCGACCGGGGGCTTTTTCATTTCAAGCCGGGCTTAGTTGGCCTTGGCTTTCTTGGCAGCGCGGGTACGCTCGCCTTCGTCGAGGATCTTCTTGCGCAGACGGATCGACTTAGGAGTCACTTCGCACAGCTCGTCGTCCTGGATGAATTCCAGGGCCTGTTCCAGGGTGAAACGAACCGGCGGAACCAGGGCGATGGTCTCGTCCTTGCCCGAAGCACGCATGTTGTCGAGCTTCTTGCCTTTGGTTGGGTTCACGCCCAGGTCGTTGTCACGGCTGTTCAGACCGACGATCTGACCGTTGTAGATCTCCTGGCCGTGCTCGACGAACAGCTTGCCGCGCGCCTGCAGGGTTTCCAGAGAGTAGGTCAGGGCCTTGCCGGTTTCGACGGAAACCAGAACACCGTTCAGACGGCCGGACATGTGGCCGGACTTCATGGTGTCGTAGCGATCGAAGATCGAGGTCAGGATGCCAGCACCGTTGGTCAGGGTCAGGAACTGGTTACGGAAACCAATCAGACCGCGAGCAGGAATGTTGTACTCCAGACGTACACGGCCCTTGCCATCCGGCGCCATGTTGGTCAGGTCGCCCTTACGCAGACCCATTTCTTCCATGACCTTGCCCTGGGATTCTTCAGGGATGTCGATGGTGACGTTTTCGAACGGCTCGTGCTTGGCGCCGTTGACTTCGCGGATGATCACTTCAGGACGGCCAACAGCCATCTCGAAGCCTTCGCGACGCATGGTTTCGATCAGAACCGACAGGTGCAGCTCACCACGGCCGGAAACCTTGAACTTGTCAGCCGAGTCGCCTTCTTCAACGCGCAGTGCAACGTTGTACAGCAGTTCCTTGTCCAGACGCTCCTTGATGTTACGGGAGGTCACGAACTTGCCTTCCTTGCCGCAGAACGGCGAGTCGTTCACCTGGAAGGTCATGGAAACGGTCGGCTCGTCGACGGTCAGCGGCTTCATCGCTTCGACGGCGTCTGGCGAGCAGAGGGTGTCGGAGATGAACAGTTCGTCGAAACCGCTGATGCAAACGATGTCGCCAGCCTGGGCTTCTTCAACGTCGACGCGGTGCAGGCCGTGGTGACCCATCAGCTTCAGGATACGACCGTTGCGGCGCTTGCCTTCGGTGTCGATGGCGACGACGGGGGTGTTCGGCTTGACGCGGCCACGAGCGATACGGCCAACGCCGATGACGCCCAGGAAGCTGTTGTAGTCCAGAGCGGAGATCTGCATCTGGAACGGACCATCGCGGTCAACGGCCGGTGCCGGCACGTTGTCGACGATCGACTGGTACAGCGGGGTCATGTCTTCGGCCATGGCGGTGTGGTCGAGACCGGCGATGCCGTTCAGGGCCGAGGCGTAGACGACCTGGAAGTCCAGTTGGTCGTCGGTGGCGCCGAGGTTGTCGAACAGGTCGAAGATCTGGTCCAGAACCCAGTCAGGACGCGCGCCCGGACGGTCGACCTTGTTGATCACGACGATCGGCTTCAGACCGGCTTCGAAGGCCTTCTTGGTCACGAAGCGGGTTTGCGGCATAGGGCCGTCCTGGGCGTCGACCAGCAGCAGCACGGAGTCGACCATCGACATCACGCGCTCTACTTCACCACCGAAGTCGGCGTGGCCGGGGGTGTCGACGATGTTGATGTGGTAGCCATTCCAGTTGATGGCGGTGTTCTTCGCCAGAATGGTAATGCCGCGCTCTTTTTCCTGATCGTTGGAGTCCATGACGCGCTCGTCGTTGAGCTCGTTACGCTCCAGGGTGCCGGACTGGCGCAGGAGTTTGTCGACCAGGGTGGTTTTACCATGGTCAACGTGGGCGATGATGGCGATGTTGCGCAGATTCTCAATCACTGTGTGTATCTCGATCTCAGGTATTCGGTGCCGCCGCCAGGGCAGCGGGTTTCAGTAAACGGAGCAGGAAATCCGGTCGGGAGGACGATGGCGAGAACGGTCGCCATCGTGCTTCCTAGGCGGGGCGATAAACGCGCACATTGGCGTGTCCCTCACTGAGCAGGTGATGAGCATGCAGGCGGCTCATGACACCTTTATCGCAATAGAGCAAATATTGACGGTTGGCATCCAGGTGCTTGAAGCGACTGTTCAGGGCGTAGAACGGCACGGCCTGGACTTCGATGCCGTCGAGCTGCAGAGGTTCGTCTTCCTGGGCATCCGGGTGACGGATGTCGATGACGATCTGGCCCGGCAGGGCTTCGCTCAGCTCTTCGACCTGGATGTCCTGGCCCAGTTCGTCGATCACGTTGTCGATGGAAATGAAACGGGCGCGTTCCAGCGCACGGTCCAGCACTTCCATGTCGAACTGCTTTTCTTCGTGGGCGACGCGGTGGCGCTTGGCACAGGTGGTCGGGTTCACCGAAATCACGCCGCAGTATTCCGGCATGTGCTTGGCAAACTCGGCGGTGCCGATTTCGTAGGCCTGGTCGATGATGTCCTGCTTGTGGCTGGCCAGCAGCGGACGCAACACCAGTTTCTCGGTGGCCGAGTCGATCACCGCAAGGTTGGGCAGGGTCTGGCTGGAAACCTGGGAAATCGCTTCGCCGGTGACCAGCGCATCGATTTCCAGACGGTCGGCAACCCGTTCAGCGGCACGCAGCATCATGCGCTTGAGGGTCACGCCCATGTAGCTGTTGTCGACCTTGCCGAGGATCTCGCCAACCACTTCCTCGAACGGCACGCTGACGAACAACACGCGCTGACTGCTGCCGTACTTCTTCCACAGGTAGTGGGCGACTTCCATCACCCCCAGTTCGTGGGCACGGCCGCCGAGGTTGAAGAAGCAGAAGTGGGTCATCAGGCCGCGGCGCATCATCTGGAAGGCCGCCACGGTGGAGTCGAAGCCACCGGACATCAGCACCAGGGTCTGCTCCAGCGCACCCAGCGGGTAGCCGCCGATGCCCTTGTGCTGGTTGTGGATCACGTACAGGCGCTTGTCGCGGACCTCGATGCGCACTTCCACTTCCGGGGTACGCAGGTCGATACCGGCGGCGCCGCACTGCTGGCGCAGCTGGCTGCCGACATAGCGGTCGACGTCCATCGAGGTGAAGTCGTGGTGGCCGCCACGTTTGCAGCGCACGGCGAAGCGCTTGCCGGCCAGCAGATGGCCGAAATGCGCCTTGCACTTGGCGACGATGTCGTCGAAGTCGCCCAGCGGATATTCGTCGACCTGAAGGAAGTGGGCGATGCCCGGCATGCAGGTCAGGCGCTCGGTCATCTCGCGCAGTACTTTCTCGTCCTCGATGCGGGTGACCACTTCGAGGTTGTCCCAGACGCCGTCGACCTTGACCTCAGGGTCGAGTTCGCGCAGCACGGCACGGATGTTACGGCCGAGCTGACGAATGAACCGCTTGCGGACCGGGCGGCTCTTGATGGTGATTTCCGGAAAAACTTTGACGATCAGTTTCATTGAAAACAGCGCGCGAGCGGCCAGTCGAAAAAGGGGGGCGCGGATTATAGCGGAAATTGCTCAAGGTTTGACCAACTTTTGTCCGATCGCTTTATCGCGCACCAATTTGGTTCATTTCGACTTTTTTACGCATCCAAAGAGTGCAGAAAAAATCGAGATTTCTTACAGAAAGGGCTGAAACGCGAGAAAACGGGGCATAAATCCCATTTCCGGGCACTGGCATGCAATTTGCTCCCTTGTGATGCAGGTTGCCCTGGCCGACTATTCGCGCCCGGCATCACCCAAATTGAAGGGCTGCACAGGCACGCTCTACCCCACCCGGAGGACACTATGTCGAAGTCGGTTCAACTCATCAAAGATCATGACGTCAAGTGGATTGATCTGCGCTTCACCGATACCCGCGGCACTCAGCACCACGTGACCATGCCAGCCCGTGACGCGCTGGATGACGACTTCTTCGAAGTCGGCAAGATGTTCGACGGTTCCTCCATCGCTGGCTGGAAAGGCATCGAAGCCTCCGACATGATCCTGATGCCGGTCGACGACACCGCCGTCCTGGACCCGTTCACCGAAGAGCCGACCCTGATCCTGGTCTGCGACATCATCGAACCTTCCAGCATGCAAGGCTACGATCGCGACCCACGTGCGATCGCCAAGCGCGCCGAGGAATACCTGAAAAGCACCGCTATCGGTGACACCGTGTTCGCAGGTCCGGAGCCTGAGTTCTTCATCTTCGACGAAGTGAAGTTCAAGTCCGACATCTCCGGCTCGATGTTCAAGATCTTCTCCGAGCAAGGCTCCTGGATGTCCGACCAGGACGTCGAAGGCGGTAACAAAGGCCACCGTCCAGGCGTCAAAGGCGGCTACTTCCCGGTTCCGCCGTTCGACCACGACCACGAAATCCGTACCGCCATGTGCAACGCACTGGAAGAAATGGGTCAGGTCGTCGAAGTTCACCACCACGAAGTGGCGACTGCCGGCCAGAACGAAATCGGCGTCAAGTTCAACACCCTGGTGAAGAAAGCTGACGAAGTTCAGACCCTGAAGTACGTCGTGCACAACGTTGCCGATGCCTACGGCCGCACCGCGACCTTCATGCCGAAGCCACTGTACGGTGACAACGGTTCGGGCATGCACGTGCACATGTCGATCTGGAAAGAAGGCAAGAACACCTTCTCCGGCGAAGGCTATGCCGGCCTGTCCGACACCGCCCTGTACTTCATCGGCGGCATCATCAAGCACGGCAAGGCACTGAACGGCTTCACCAACCCGTCGACCAACTCCTACAAGCGTCTGGTCCCAGGTTTCGAAGCGCCGGTCATGCTGGCCTACTCGGCTCGCAACCGTTCCGCCTCGATCCGTATTCCTTACGTCGGCAGCCCTAAAGCCCGCCGTATCGAAGCCCGCTTCCCGGATCCGGCTGCCAACCCGTACTTGGCCTTCGCAGCGCTGCTGATGGCCGGCCTGGACGGTATCCAGAACAAGATCCACCCAGGCGACGCAGCGGACAAGAACCTGTACGACCTGCCACCAGAAGAAGCCAAGGAAATCCCGCAGGTTTGCGGCAGCCTGAAAGAGGCCCTGGAAGAACTGGACAAAGGCCGTGCGTTCCTGACCAAGGGCGGCGTGTTCTCCGACGACTTCATCGATGCCTACATCGCGCTGAAATCGGAAGAAGAAATCAAGGTTCGTACCTTCGTACACCCACTGGAATACGAGCTGTACTACAGCTGCTGATCCCGTGACGTACGCGCAAGCGACGTAAGTGGAAAAGGCCTCCTTCGGGAGGCCTTTTTCTTACAGGTTCAGGCGCTCCGGCTGATAGTTCAGCATTTCCCCGTCACCCATGCTGCCCCGCTCACTCAAGCGAGGCTGTCCTATGCGATTTACCCTGTTATTTCCCCTTGTCGCCCTGATCGGGTACAGCGCCCAATCAGTCGCTGTCGAACAGCGCTTTGGCCCAGTCATCCCGGAAGGCGACCTGAACCACTACGAAGCGGCGGCTCCACTCGACATACCACCGGAACTGACCAGGCTTATGCGCGCGGTCGAGCAGCGAAACTCCACCTCTCGCTTGGTGGCTATTTACAAATCGAAGGCTCGCTTGCCTCTCGAGGACCTCAAGCGTGAACAGGAAGTCATCGCCAATGCCGTCGAGGCAGGCAAGCGTCATGGCCTGAGCGAGGAACGCGTGCGCACCTTCTTTGCCGATCAGATAAAAGCCAGCAAATTTGTCCAGTCCTACATTATGACCACCAGGCGATATGAGACGCTGCCTGAGCTCGCCCCCGGAGACGATCTCGCTTCACTGCGCCTCGTTCTCGACCAGATACAGGAAGAGCTGTTGTCCAGCCTCGCCGCCTTCGATAGCGCCAACTACCGGGAGCAATGCCAAGTCCTGGTCGGCAGCGCAATAGATAGAGAAAGGGGATATCCCCTGCCAATGAGGGCCGCAATGCTCCAAGCCACCATCAGCCTGTGCAAAAGGGATTGAGTCCCGGCCTATGCTCTATATTGGTGCGCATAATCATGCGCACCTTCGAACTCCATCCCATTTTGGGTCACAAAATCTCCATCAGCAGGGCTTTGTAGACTTTTTTCGGGCAAACCCAGGCGTATTTCCGGGATTTCCGCTTCTTTTCGGAGCCTTGGTTTGCTTTTTGCATTTTCTCCGCATCAGCGCATTACCAGCGTTCGCGCCCCTGGCCGTTGCCGGGTCCGACATGTGCCAAAAGAGGTCAAAGACGCCACATGACCATCAGCGATGCACTGCACCGACTACTACTGGACAACCTGACCACCGCCACCATCCTGCTCAATGCCGAATTGCGCCTTGAGTACATGAACCCGGCGGCGGAAATGCTCCTGGCCATCAGCGGCCAGCGCAGCCATGGCCAATTCATCAGCGAGCTGTTCACCGAGTCCGTCGAGGCCCTGAACTCCCTGCGCCAGGCGGTGGAGCACGCGCACCCGTTCACCAAGCGCGAGGCCCAACTGACCTCGCTGACCGGCCAGAGCCTGATCGTCGACTACGCCGTCACGCCGATCCTCAACAACGGCCGCACCCTGCTTCTGCTCGAAGTCCATCCCCGTGACCGCCTGTTGCGCATCACCAAGGAGGAGGCCCAGTTGTCCAAGCAGGAAACCACCAAGATGCTGGTGCGCGGCATGGCCCACGAGATCAAGAATCCTCTCGGCGGCATCCGCGGCGCCGCCCAGCTGCTGGCCCGGGAGCTGCCCGACGAAGGGCTCAAGGACTACACCAACGTCATCATCGAGGAAGCCGACCGCCTGCGAAACCTGGTGGACCGCATGCTCGGCTCGAACAAGCTGCCGCTGTTGGCGCCGACCAACATCCACGAAGTGCTGGAGCGGGTGTGCAGCCTGGTCGAGGCGGAAAGCCAGGGCGGCATCACCCTGGTGCGCGACTACGACCCGAGCCTGCCGGACGTGCTGATCGACCGCGAACAGATGATCCAGGCCGTGCTCAATATCGTGCGCAACGCCATGCAGGCGATCAGCGCGCAGAACGAGCTGCGCCTGGGCCGCATCACCCTGCGCAGCCGGGCCATGCGCCAGTTCACCATCGGCCATGTGCGCCATCGCCTGGTGGCCAAGATCGAGATCATCGACAACGGTCCGGGCATTCCTGCGGAACTGCAGGACACCCTCTTCTATCCCATGGTCAGCGGCCGCCCTGACGGTACCGGGCTGGGCCTGGCCATCACCCAGAACATCATCAGCCAGCACCAGGGCCTGATCGAGTGTGACAGCCACCCGGGCCACACCACCTTCTCGATCTTCCTGCCACTGGAACAAGGAGCCGCTTCCTCATGAGCCGTAGTGAAACCGTCTGGATCGTCGACGACGACCGCTCCATCCGCTGGGTTCTGGAAAAAGCCTTGCAACAGGAAGGCATGACCACCCAGAGCTTCGACAGTGCCGATGGCGTCATGAGTCGCCTGGCCCGCCAGCAGCCGGACGTGATCATCTCGGACATCCGCATGCCAGGGGCCAGCGGCCTCGACCTGCTGGCGCAGATCCGCGAGCAGCATCCACGCCTGCCCGTGATCATCATGACCGCCCATTCCGACCTGGACAGCGCGGTAGCGTCCTACCAGGGCGGTGCCTTCGAGTACCTGCCCAAGCCGTTCGACGTCGACGAGGCGGTGTCGCTGGTCAAGCGCGCCAACCAGCATGCCCAGGAGCAACAGGGCCTGGACGTTGCCCCGACCCTGACCCGCACCCCGGAAATCATCGGCGAGGCGCCGGCGATGCAGGAGGTGTTCCGCGCCATCGGCCGCCTCAGCCATTCCAACATCACCGTGCTGATCAACGGTGAGTCCGGTACCGGCAAGGAGCTGGTGGCCCATGCCCTGCACCGCCACAGCCCGCGTGCCGCGGCGCCGTTCATCGCCTTGAACATGGCGGCGATCCCCAAGGACCTGATGGAGTCCGAGCTGTTCGGCCACGAGAAAGGCGCCTTCACCGGCGCGGCCAACCTGCGTCGTGGTCGTTTCGAGCAGGCCGATGGCGGCACCCTGTTCCTCGACGAGATCGGCGACATGCCTGCCGACACCCAGACCCGCCTGCTGCGGGTGCTGGCCGATGGCGAGTTCTACCGCGTCGGCGGCCATACCCCGGTGAAGGTGGACGTGCGCATCATCGCCGCGACCCACCAGAACCTGGAAACCCTGGTTCAGGCCGGCAAGTTCCGCGAAGACCTGTTCCACCGCCTGAACGTGATCCGCATCCATATCCCGCGCCTGGCCGACCGTCGTGAGGACATTCCGACCCTGGCCCGTCACTTCCTCGGCCGTGCCGCCCAGGAGCTGGCGGTGGAACCGAAGCTGCTCAAGGCAGAAACCGAGGAGTTCATGCGCAACCTGCCGTGGCCCGGCAATGTGCGCCAGCTGGAGAACACCTGCCGCTGGATCACCGTCATGGCCTCCGGCCGCGAAGTGCATGTCGGCGACCTGCCGCCGGAGCTGCTGAGCCTGCCGCAGGACGCCGCACCGGTGACCAACTGGGAGCAGGCGCTGCGCCAGTGGGCCGACCAGGCCCTGACCCGTGGCCAGTCGAGCCTGCTCGACAGCGCGGTGCCGAGTTTCGAGCGGATCATGATCGAAACCGCCCTCAAGCACACCGCCGGCCGCCGCCGCGATGCGGCCGTGCTGCTGGGCTGGGGTCGCAACACCCTGACCCGCAAGATCAAGGAACTGGGCATGAAGGTGGACGGTGGTGACGACGGGGAAGACGAAGAGTCCTGATTCGCCCGCCACAAATGAACGCGGGGCCGGCGCCTGTCTTCAACAGGCCCGGCCCCGCGGTCGTTTCAGCCGTACTGCGGCGCGAATGCCCCATTCCTGAACCGAAATGGGCCCCCACGCACCGCCGCAAGGCAAAAACCCTGAAAATCCCCCCTGAAAACCCCGCCATATACGCTGGAAGCCTTGATTTCACTGGGTTTCGCAAAGTTGGCACAGCGCCTGCATTAATACAGACATCTCCAGTTTTGGGGACCTTGGTACAGGCAGGCCGGGGAATCCCCTCTTTTATTCGTGCAGTCTCACCTGCACTCGCCAGCGGTCCTCCACTGACTCGCCCGCCCAGCGGGCCTGCAGTGGACGGGCCGCCACCAGGCTCAGCAACAATCCTCCATCCGTCTTGCGCAGCCGCCAGCTCACCGGTTTCCCGTCGTAGCTCAGTTGGCCTTTCTGACCTTTCCCTTCCGAATCGAACAACAGCGCCACGGTGCCGTCGACCATCTCGCCGTGCAGCTTGGGCTCTTCGTTGAACCACAGGTCCAGGCCACCGGCGACCACCTCGATGCGTTCCAGCACCCGGGGCTCGGGCGCGGTAATGCGGCCGATCATCAGCCCCACCAGCATGCCGAACAGGGCCAGGGAGAACAGGACGCGCGGCCATGATTTCGAACGCGGGTCCGGCTCGTCGGGAGTAGAATGCGCATCATCTTTATGCTCGGAGCCGTGCATGTTTCACGTGATCCTTTTTCAACCAGAAATTCCACCGAATACCGGCAACATTATCAGGCTCTGCGCCAACAGCGGATGCGACCTGCACCTGATCGAGCCGCTGGGCTTCGAGCTGGACGACAAGCGCCTGCGCCGCGCGGGCCTGGACTATCACGAGTACGCCACGCTCAAGCGCCATGCCGACCTGGCCTCGTGCCTGGAGAGCCTGGGGCAGCCGCGTCTGTTCGCCTTTACCACCAAAGGATCGCAGCCGTTCCATGAGGTGGCGTTCGAGCCGGGGGATGCCTTCCTGTTCGGGCCAGAGAGCCGTGGCTTGCCGGCGGAGGTGCTGGACGCCCTGGAAACCGGGCAGCGCCTGCGCCTGCCGATGCGGCCAGGGTGCCGCAGCCTGAACCTGTCCAATACCGTGGCGGTAGCCGTCTACGAGGCCTGGCGCCAGCAAGGCTTCGCCTGATGGCTCATCGCTGGCACAAATCCCACTGCCATAAAAAAACGCCCCGAAGGGCGTTTTCTCAAACCACCACCGCTTACTGCAGCGAAGGCGCTTCGCCGGCTTCCTGCATGCGCTGCATTTCCTGCGCGTACAGGGCGTCGAAGTTGACCGGGGACAGCATCAGCGCCGGGAACGAACCACGGGTGACCAGGCTGTCCAGGGCTTCGCGAGCGTACGGGAACAGGATGTTCGGGCAGAAGGCACCCAGGGTGTGGCTCATCGAAGCCGCGTCCAGGTTCTTGATCAGGAAGATACCCGCCTGCTGGACTTCAGCGATGAAGGCCACTTCATCACCGTTCTTCACGGTGACCGACAGGGTCAGGACCACTTCGTGGAAGTCGCCTTCCAGACCTTTCTGCTTGGTGTTCAGGTCCAGGGAAACGCTCGGCTCCCACTGCTGGCGGAAGATCGCCGGGCTTTTCGGCGCTTCGAACGACAAGTCACGCACGTAGATGCGCTGCAGGGAGAATTGTGGTGCGCTGTCTTCGGCAGCGCCGTTGTTTTGCTCGGTCATGGCAGATCCTTCCTTGCAGGGTCTTTAGAGGGTTTGGGAGTTCAAGCGTTGAGCAGGGCGTCCAGCTTGCCGGCGCGCTCCAGCGCATAAAGGTCGTCGCAACCACCGACGTGGGTTGTGCCGATCCAGATCTGCGGCACCGAGGTGCGGCCGGCCTTCCGGGCCATTTCCGCACGCAACTGGGGCTTGCCGTCGACCTTGATTTCTTCGAAGGCCACATCCTTGCTCGCCAGCAACTGCTTGGCGCGCATGCAGTAAGGGCAGTAGTCGCTGGAGTAGACGATGACCTGGGCCATATCACTTCACCAGCGGCAGGTTGTCGGCTTTCCAGCTGGACACGCCACCGGACAGCTTGGCAGCGGTGAAGCCGGCCTTGAGCAGGTCGCGGCAGATGGCGCCGGAATGCTGGCCCATGTTGTCGACGATGATCAGGGTCTTGCTGGCCTTGTGCTTTTCCAGCTCGCCGGTGCGGGCCGCGAACTTGTCCTGCGGGATGTTGATCGCACCCACGATGTGGCCGGCGGAGAATTCCTTGCTTGGGCGGATGTCGATCACCAGGCCCTTGTCGCCGTTGACCAGTGCGGTGAGCTCGCCGTTGCTCAGGCTGCGGCCGCCTTTGCGGGCTTCGTAGACGATCAGCAGAACCAGCAGAACCAGGAAGAGAGCAACCAGCAGGTAGTGATTTGTCGCGAATTCAATCAGATGAGCAACCATCGGAGGGTGTTCCAGGTCATAGAAAATGGCGGCCAGTATACACAGCAGCCATGGGCCGCCAAACCCCGTCGACAGGGGTTGTCGACAATAGTTCTCATCTTCCCGGTGCAGCCCGTCGGCCCGGCGATACGCGGAATTCGTCACGGCTGGCCAATTTGCCCTAAAATGCGGTCCTTTCTCATCTACAACCGTGAGTAGATATTTGATGACGAGCACGCCCAAGCCTTTGGTCCTGATCATCCTGGATGGTTTCGGTCACAGCGAAAGCCCTGAGTACAACGCCATCTTCGCCGCCAACACCCCGGTCTACGATCGTCTGCGCGCTACCCAGCCGCACGGTCTGATCTCCGGGTCCGGCATGGATGTCGGCCTGCCCGACGGGCAGATGGGCAACTCCGAGGTCGGCCACATGAACCTCGGCGCCGGCCGGGTCGTGTACCAGGACTTCACCCGCGTGACCAAGGCCATTCGCGACGGCGAGTTCTTCGAAAACCCCGTGCTCACCGGCGCGGTGGACAAGGCAGTGGGCGCCGGCAAGGCCGTGCACATCCTCGGCCTGCTTTCCGATGGCGGCGTGCACAGCCATCAGGACCACCTGGTCGCCATGGCCGAACTGGCCGCGCAGCGTGGTGCCGAGCGCATCTACCTGCACGCCTTCCTCGACGGCCGCGACACCCCGCCACGCAGCGCGCAATCCTCCATCGAACTGCTCGACGCCACCTTCGCCAAGCTGGGCAAGGGCCGCATCGCCAGCCTGATCGGCCGCTACTACGCCATGGACCGCGACAACCGCTGGGACCGCGTCAGCGCCGCCTACAACCTGATCGTCGACAGCGTTGCCGACTACAGCGCCGACACCGCCGTGGCCGGCCTGGAAGCGGCCTACGCCCGTGACGAGAGCGACGAGTTCGTCAAAGCCACCCGCATCGGCGAAGCGGTGAAGGTCGAGGACGGCGACGCCGTGATCTTCATGAACTTCCGCGCCGACCGCGCCCGCGAGATCTCCCGCGTGTTCGTCGAGCCTGACTTCAACGAATTCCCACGTACGCGCCTGCCGAAGCTGGCAGCCTACATCGGCCTGACCCAGTACTCGGCGAAGATCCCGGCCCCGGCGGCCTTCGCCCCGGCCAGCCTGCACAACGTGCTTGGCGAATACCTGGCGAACAACGGCAAGACCCAGCTGCGAATCGCCGAGACCGAGAAATACGCCCACGTCACCTTCTTCTTCTCCGGTGGCCGCGAAGAGCCGTTCGAAGGCGAAGAGCGCATCCTGATCCCGTCGCCGAAGGTCGCCACCTACGACCTGCAGCCGGAAATGAGCGCACCGGAAGTCACCGACCGCATCGTCGAGGCCATCGAGCAACAGCGTTACGACGTGATCGTGGTCAACTACGCCAACGGCGACATGGTCGGCCACACTGGCGTGTTCGACGCTGCGGTCAAGGCCGTGGAAGCCCTGGACGGCTGCGTTGGCCGGATCACCGAAGCGCTGGACAAGGTCGGTGGCGAAGCCCTGATCACCGCCGACCACGGCAACGTCGAGCAGATGGAAGACGAGTGCACCGGCCAGGCGCACACCGCCCACACCACCGAGCCGGTGCCGTTCATCTATTACGGCAAGCGCCCGCTGAAGGTCCGTGAAGGCGGCGTGCTGGCGGATGTGGCGCCGACCATGCTGACCCTGATGGGCATGGAGATTCCGGCGGAGATGACCGGTACCTCGATCCTCGTCGAGGCCTGATTTCCCGACGCTGGACTCGCTGGCCAGCGCGGACTTGTGGGAGCGGGTTCACCCGCGATTGCGATAGTAAATTCACCACCGTAATCGCGGGTGAACCCGCTCCCACAGGGTCCGCGTCGCCCAATAGACCCTTGTTCCAGACCAATGCCCCATCGGGGCGTTTTTTTTGGCGCCAGCGGCGGGCATACTAGGCCGGTCTCCATCCCCTGGTTATCACCATTCCATGCTCCGCGCCCTGATCGTTCTAGCCCTGACCTGCCTGCTCGGCCCGGCCTTCGCCGACGAGCGCGCGCAAACCCAGCAACAACTGGACGCCACGCGCCAGGACATCGCCGAGCTGAAAAAGAAGCTCGGAGCGCTGCAGGAAGAGAAATCCGGCGTGCAGAAAGACCTGCGCGGTACCGAAACCGACATCGGCAAGCTGGAGAAGCAGGTAGAGGAGCTACAGAAAGAACTAAAAAAGAGCGAGGGCGAACTGGAGCGCCTCGACACTGAAAAGAAAAAACTCCAGTCCGCCCGCACCGAACAGCAACGACTGATCGCCATCCAGGCCCGTTCCGCCTACCAGAACAACGGCCGCGAGGAATACCTCAAGCTGCTGCTCAACCAGCAGAACCCGGAGAAATTCGCCCGCACCCTCACCTATTACGACTACCTGAGCAAGGCGCGCCTGGAACAACTGCGCAGCTTCAACGAAACTCTGCGCCAGCTGGCCAACGTCGAGAAGGACATCGCCCAGCAGCAGGCCCAGTTGCTGGTCCAGCAAGGCACCCTCGACGCTCAGCGCCAGGAACTGGAAAAAACCCGCGCCGAGCGCCAGGAAATCCTCGCCAAACTCAACAGCAACCTGAAGAACAACGACCAGAAGCTCGCCGCCCGAGAGCAGGAGCAGGCCGAGCTGGGCAAGGTGCTCAAGACCATCGAAGAAACCCTCGCCCGCCAGGCCCGCGAAGCTGAGGAAGCGCGCCAGCGTGCGCTACTGGCCGAGCAGGAAGCCGAGAAGAAACGCCAGCGCGAAGCCGCCCTGGCCGCGCGCGAGGCCCGCGAGCCGCGCAATGACGACGAACCGAAGAAGCCCGTGCGCACCCCGGGCCCGCTGGTTTCCAGCGACGGCGCGGTATACGGTGGCGCATTTTCCGCGGCGCGAGGAAAACTTCCATGGCCGGTCAATGGTCGATTGTTGGCACGTTTCGGTGAAAGCCGCGGCGAGGACTCGCGGGCCAAATGGGACGGCGTGATGATCAGCGCTTCGGCCGGCAGCCAGGTGCATGCGGTGCACGGCGGGCGCGTGGTGTTCGCCGACTGGTTGCGCGGGGCTGGACTTCTGGTCATTCTCGACCATGGTAACGGTTACCTCAGCCTGTACGGTCACAACCAGACCCTGCTCAAGGGCGCTGGTGACATCGTCAAGGCTGGCGAGGCCATCTCCACCGTTGGCAACAGCGGTGGGCAGAGCAGTCCGGCGTTGTACTTCGCCATCCGCCAGCAGGGTCAACCGACCGACCCCACGCAGTGGTGCCGCGGTCAAGGATAGGCTTTACCTCATTTTTAACGCGTCAGCCGCCTGGCGCGAGGCTCCTCACGGGGCACACACAGGATCAGGAGTTCGTTCGACATGCTGCATTCGCCTCGCCTTACTTCGCTGGCCCTGGCCGTCGCATTGGTCAGCGGCGCGTCCCTGGCCATCGCCGCCGAGCCGGCCAAGCCCGCGGCGGCGGTCGCGCCGACCACGGTGACGGCCAAGGCGCCACTGCCGCTGGACGAGTTGCGCACCTTTGCCGAGGTGCTGGACCGGGTCAAGGCCGCCTACGTCGAACCTGTGGATGACAAGACCCTGCTGGAAAACGCCATCAAGGGCATGCTCAGCAATCTCGACCCGCACTCCGCCTACCTCGGCCCGGAAGACTTCCAGGAGTTGCAGGAAAGCACCAGCGGCGAATTCGGCGGCCTCGGCATCGAGGTCGGCATGGAAGACGGCTTCGTCAAGGTAGTGTCGCCGATCGACGACACCCCGGCGTCCCGCGCCGGCATCGAGGCCGGCGACCTGATCGTCAAGATCAACGGTGCTCCGACCCGCGGCCAGACCATGACCGAAGCCGTGGACAAGATGCGCGGCAAGATCGGCGAGAAGATCACCCTGACCCTGGTTCGTGACGGCGGCACACCGTTCGACGTGACCCTGGCCCGCGCCACCATCCAGGTGAAGAGCGTGAAGAGCCAGTTGCTGGAGTCCGGCTACGGCTACATCCGCATCACCCAGTTCCAGGTCAAGACCGGCGAGGAAGTCGGCAAGGCCCTGGCCAAGCTGCGCAAGGACAACAACGGCAAGCTGCGCGGCCTGGTCCTCGACCTGCGCAACAACCCCGGCGGCGTGCTGCAGTCGGCGGTGGAAGTGGCCGACCACTTCCTGACCAAGGGCCTGATCGTCTACACCAAGGGTCGCCTGCCCAACTCCGAACTGCGCTTCTCCGCCGACCCGGCCGACGCCAGCGAAGGCGTGCCATTGGTGGTGCTGATCAACGGCGGCAGCGCCTCGGCGGCAGAAATCGTCGCCGGCGCCCTGCAGGACCAGAAACGCGGCGTGCTGATGGGTACCGACAGCTTCGGCAAGGGCTCGGTGCAGACCGTGCTGCCGCTG
This sequence comes from Pseudomonas sp. Con_6, assembly GCF_059379395.1. Lineage (NCBI taxonomy): Bacteria > Pseudomonadati > Pseudomonadota > Gammaproteobacteria > Pseudomonadales > Pseudomonadaceae > Pseudomonas > Pseudomonas sp. Con_6. The sequence continues at coordinate 6,638,650 of NZ_CM182011.1, forward strand.
AACAACGACCGCGCCCTGAAGATCACCACCGCGCTGTACTACACCCCCAACGGCCGTTCGATCCAGGCCCAGGGTATCGTTCCGGACATAGAGGTCAGCCGGGCCAAGATCACCCGCGAGCAGGATACCGAGAACTTCAAGGAAGCCGATCTGCAGGGCCACCTGGGCAATGGCAACGGCGGCGCCGACCGTCCGTCCAGCAGCAAGTCCGGTGGTTCGGGCAAGAAGGAGCGTCCACAGGACGACGACTTCCAGCTCAGCCAGGCCCTCAGCCTGCTCAAGGGACTGAGCATCACCCGCGACAAGTGATGCGCACCGTCTGTCTTGCCCTCTTCTGTCTGCTGGCCGGTGCCGTTCACGCGGCGCCGGCCACGCAGCAGAAGGCCTACCTCAGCGTGATCATCGACGACCTTGGCCAGAGCCCGGCCAAGGATTCGCGCACCCTGGCCCTGCCCGGCCCGGTGACCATGGCGATCATGCCCGACACCCCTCACGCCACCGACTTCGCCCGTCAGGCCCACAAGGCCGGACGCACGGTGATCCTGCACATGCCCATGGACCCGGCCACCGGGCCCTACGCCTGGCACCCGGGCACGCCGCTGCCGGAACTGGAGCAGCGCCTGAATGCGGCACTCTCCAAGGTTCCCTACGCTGCCGGGGTCAACAACCACATGGGCAGCCGCATGACCGCGCAGCCCGAGGCGATGGCCTGGCTGATGGGCGAGTTGCAGCGGCGTGATCTGTTCTTCGTCGACAGCCGCACCAGCGCCGCTACCGTGGCGGCGGCGAAGGCCCAGGCTATCGGTCTGGCCAGCGTGTCGCGGGATGTGTTCCTGGATGACGAGCGCACGCCCGAGGCGATTGCCGGGCAGCTACGCCTGGCGGTGGAACTGGCGCGCAAGCAGGGCACGGCGGTGGCTATCGGGCATCCTTATCCACAGACCCTGGAAGTGCTGGAACGCGAACTGCCCCGGCTCAAGGCCCAGGGCGTGGAGCTGATCGGCATCCGCCAGATCATCGGCGAGCGCAGCAACCGCGCCATGCCCGCCCATGGCAAGGGCGGGATCTACAGGTAGCGGGAGAAAGTGGCGTCGACGAAGCCGTCTTCGCGCATCTGGTCCAGGCTCTCCTGGAGTTTCTTCACCACCTCGTCCGGCACGCTCTTGTTCAGTGCCAGGTAGAGCTGCGTGCCGTTGAAGCGCAGCACGGTCTTGAACGCGGTCATGCCGATCTGCCGCGCCAGGTAGCGGCCGGCGGGGTCGCCGGTGGCCCAGAGGTCGATTTCGCCTGTGGACAACTTTTTCGCGTTGTCCTGGTCACGCAGGACCAGCACAGGTTTCAGTCCACGCGTCTGCAGGCTTTCGGCGATGGCGTCGCCCTTGTAGGCGCCGATGCGCAGGCCCCTGGCCTGCTCCAGGCTGTCCAGTTGCAGCGTGCTGCCGGCGCGAGCCAGCAGGACCCAGTCGTCCGGGCCCAGCGGGCCGACCCACTTGAACAGCGCTTCGCGGTCCGGCTGGCGGGCAAGGACGAAGACGCCGTGGTTGGGGGTGTCCTTGGCCTGTTGATAAACCCGGGTCCAGGGGAAGCGCAGGGTCATGCTGTAGGGGATGTCGGCGCGGCGGAACATCTCGCGCACCAGGTCGGCGGCGATACCCTGGATTTCAGGTTCGCGGGCGAAGCTCTTGCCGTCGCTGGACATGTTGTAGGGGGGGAAGTTTTCGGTGAGCAGGACCAAGGGGTCGCTGGCTTGGGCGGCGGTGGTCAGGGAGAGGAGAAAGAGGAGTTCGGTCAGCATCGAGAGGGATCTGATTTTTGGGGGGATGCTGATTGCCTCATCGCTGGCAAGCCAGCGATGAGGCCCTGGAGGTCAGCGCACAACGATCCCGCGCTGAGCCATGTAGGCCTTGGCCTCCGGCACGGTGTACTCGCCGAAGTGGAAGATGCTCGCCGCCAGCACCGCACTGGCGTGGCCTTCGAGAATACCATCGGCCAGGTGCTGCAGGTTGCCCACGCCACCGGACGCGATCACCGGGATGCCCAGAGCATCGCTGATAGCCCGGGTCACGCCGAGGTCGAAGCCGCTCTTCATGCCGTCCTGATCCATGCTGGTGAGCAGGATCTCACCGGCACCCAGGCCTTCCATCTTCTTAGCCCACTCCACCGCGTCCAGCCCGGTAGGCTTGCGCCCGCCGTGGGTGAAGATCTCCCAGCGCGGGGTCTCGCCCGGGCCGGAAACCTTCTTGGCGTCGATGGCAACGACGATGCACTGCGAACCGAAATGCGCCGCCGCTTCGCCGACGAACTCCGGATTGAACACCGCCGCCGTGTTGATCGAGACCTTGTCGGCCCCGGCATTGAGCAGGTTGCGGATGTCCTGCACGGTCCGCACGCCACCGCCCACGGTCAGCGGGATGAACACCTGGCTGGCCATGCGCTCGACGGTATGCAGCGTGGTGTCACGACCATCGACGCTGGCCGTGATGTCGAGGAAGGTGATCTCGTCGGCACCCTGCTCGTCGTAGCGACGGGCGATTTCCACCGGGTCACCGGCATCGCGGATGTTCTCGAACTTGACGCCCTTGACGACCCGGCCGTTGTCCACGTCCAGGCAAGGGATGATGCGTTTGGCCAGGGCCATGGCGTTCTCCTCAGCCTTTGTAGCTGTCGCAGAAGGCTTGCGCCTCGGCGACATCCAGGGTGCCTTCGTAGATCGCGCGGCCGGTGATGGCGCCGATGATGCCCGGGGCCTTGGCGTCCAGCAGGGCCTTGATGTCGCCCAGGTTGTGGATGCCGCCCGAGGCGATCACCGGGATCCTGGTGGCTTCGGCCAGGGCCTTGGTGAAGGGCACGTTGCAGCCCTGCATCATGCCGTCCTTGGCGATGTCGGTGTAGACGATCGCCGAGACACCATCGGCCTCGAAACGCTTGGCCAGGTCGATGACCTGCACCGAGCTGACCTCGGCCCAGCCGTCGGTGGCGACGAAGCCATCCTTGGCGTCCAGGCCGACAATGACCTTGCCCGGGAAGGCGCGGCAGGCTTCGGCAACGAACTCAGGCTGCTTGACCGCCTTGGTGCCGATGATCACGTAGCTGACGCCAGCCTTGACGTAGTGCTCGATGGTGTCCAGCGAGCGGATGCCGCCACCGATCTGGATCGGCAGGTTCGGATAGCGCTTGGCGATGGCGGTGACCACTTCACCGTTGACCGGCTGGCCTTCGAAGGCGCCATTCAGATCGACCAGATGCAGACGGCGGCAGCCCCCTTCCACCCATTTGGCGGCCATGCTCACCGGGTCGTCGGAGAATACGGTGGAATCTTCCATGCGGCCCTGGCGCAGACGTACGCAGGCACCGTCCTTGAGATCGATAGCGGGGATAATCAGCATCTGGAAAACCTGTCTATTTCGGTAAACAGCGATGCCCGGGAAGTCAGTTCTTCTCGAGCGCCCACAGGTCGCTCTCGATGCTCTCGAAGCGCTCCTTGAGCTGCGCCTGAACATCGAAGATCGCCCTGTTGTAGTAGTGCGGTGCGATTTCTTTGCCGATCAGTTCAAGGACCTCGGCCACCTCGAACGACCCCAGTTGCAGCTCGAAACGGTCTTCGAGGAAGCGCTTGAGGGTGTCCAGAGCCTCACGCTCCTGCTCGGAGCTGAGGGTCATGACCGGGGTCTTGTTCCGGGAACGGCTCATTACCAGCGCCCATCCCAAGCGGCGAAGTTCTGCAGAAGCTGCAGCCCGTGGGTGTGGCTTTTCTCCGGGTGGAACTGGGTGGCGAAGCGCGACCCATCGGCCAGCACCGCGGCGAAATCCACGCCGTAGTGACCGCGACCGACCACCTGGGTCGGCTTGCCGGATTCGATGTAGTAGCTATGCACGAAGTAGAAGCGCGCGCGGTCGGGGATGTCGTGCCAGAGCGGGTGGTCGACCACCTGGCTGACTTCGTTCCAGCCCATGTGCGGCACTTTCAGGTGCTCGCCATCTTCATGCAGGTCCTTGCCGAAGAAACGCACCTTGCCGGGGAACAGGCCGATGCCGTCGACCCCATCGTTTTCCTCGCTGTGGTCGAGCAATGCTTGCATGCCGACGCAAATGCCGAGGAACGGACGGTCCTGGCTGACCTCGCGGACCAGGGCATCGAAGCCCAGGCGGCGGATCTCGCCCATGCAGTCGCGCATCGCGCCGACGCCTGGGAACACCACGCGATCAGCTTCGCGGATGACGTTGGCATCGCTGGTGATCAGCACCTTGCCGGCGCCCACGTGCTCCAGGGCCTTGGCCACGGAGTGCAGGTTGCCCATGCCATAGTCGATAACAGCGACTGTCTGCATTACAGGCATCCCTTGGTGGAAGGCATCTGCCCGGCCATGCGCTCGTCCAGCTCGATGGCCATGCGCAGCGCCCGGCCGAAGGCCTTGAACACGGTTTCGATCTGGTGGTGGGTGTTGTGCCCGCGCAGGTTGTCGATGTGCAGGGTGACGTTGGCGTGGTTGACGAAGCCCTGGAAGAATTCCTGGAACAGGTCGACGTCGAAGCCGCCAACGCTGGCGCGAGTGTATGGCACGTGCATCTGCAGGCCGGGGCGGCCGGAGAAGTCGATCACCACGCGCGACAGCGCTTCGTCCAGCGGCACATAGGCGTGGCCGTAGCGATAGATGCCTTTCTTGTCGCCGATGGCCTGGCTGAAAGCCTGGCCGAGGGTGATACCGACGTCCTCGACGGTATGGTGATCGTCGATATGCAGGTCGCCCTTGCACTCGATGTCCAGGTCGATCAACCCGTGACGGGCGATCTGATCCAGCATGTGCTCGAGGAAAGGCACGCCGATATCGAATCGGGCCTTGCCAGTGCCATCCAGGTTGATCGAGGCCTTGATCTGGGTTTCCAGGGTATTGCGCTCGACGGATGCCTTACGTTCGACCATCACCAGCTCCGCAAAATCATTGGGCGAAAAAGGCGGTCATTATAGGCCGAGAACGTCGCATCTTGAAACGAAGATGACGTGTGGTGGTGGGGTTTTGCGCCCGATCTTCGGGCTGATGGGGAATTCGAGGGCCTCATCGCTGGCAAGCCAGCTCCCACAGGGTCCGCGGTGCATGCGATCCTTGTGGGAGCTGGCTTGCCAGCGATTGGGCCGCAAGAGCGACCCAAAACCCCGAATCAGTGGAACAAAACGGCCGTCTTCTGCAACGTCACCCAGACACCCCAGGCCAGCGGAATCCCCACTGCCAGCCACGCCGCGATCACCAGCGGCTTGCTCGCCGGCGACGCCGACCACTCCAGCACGGTGCTGCTGTCGGCCCCCTTGTCATGGCCCAGCGCCTGCTCGGCCGCCAGTTGCTCCTCGGTCATGAAGTGCTTGTCGGCCACCGGACGCACCAGGGCGTTGCAGATGAAGCCCAGCACCAGCAGGCCGGCGAGGATGTACAGGGTGATGTCGTAGGCTGCAGCCCGCTCGACGCCGATCTTCAGCTGGTACTCGCGCAGGTAGTTGACCAGCACCGGCCCCAGCACGCCCGCCGCGGCCCATGCAGTCAGCAGGCGCCCGTGGATCGCGCCGACCATCTGCGTGCCGAACAGGTCGGCCAGGTACGCCGGCACCGTGGCGAAGCCACCGCCGTACATCGACAGGATGATGCAGAACGCCGCCACGAACAGGGCGATGTTGCCCAGGTGGCCCATGTTCGGCACCAGCGCATACAGGGCGAAGCCCAGCGCGAAGAAGGCGAAGTAGGTGTTCTTGCGCCCGATATAGTCGGAGAACGACGCCCAGAAGAAGCGCCCGCCGATGTTGAACAGGCTGAGCAGGCCGGTGAAGCCCGCGGCGATCGCCGCGATCTGGCCCAGTTGCGCGGTATCCAGCTCACTGAAGGTCAGGTTGTTGCCCAGCAACTTGCCGGCGAAGACTTCCTGCAGCAGCGGCGAAGCCATGCCGAGGATGCCGATACCGGCGGAGACGTTGAGGCACAGCACCAGCCAGATCAGGGCGAACTGCGGGGTCTTCCAGGCCACGCTGACGTGCACGTGACGGTGGGTAATCATCGCGTTGTTGACCTTCTTCGCCGGCGCGATCCAGCCTTCCGGTTTCCAACCGGTAGGCGGCACGCGGTAGGAAAGGGCGCCGCCGATCATGAAGACGAAGTAGATTGCCGCCATCACCACGAAGCTCTGCCACACGCCCACGCCTTCAGGGCTGGCGAAGTGGTTCATCAGCGCCGCAGCCAGTGGCGCACCGACCATCGCACCGCCACCGAAGCCCATGATCGCCATGCCGGTGGCCATGCCGCGCTTGTCCGGGAACCACTTGATCAGGGTCGAGACCGGCGAGATATAGCCCAGGCCCAAGCCGATACCGCCGATCACGCCCGAACCGATCCACATCAGCCAGATCTGATGGGTATAGACCCCAAGCGCGGAAATCAGCAGGCCGCCGCACCAGCACAGCGCCGAAACCACACCGGCCTTGCGCGGACCGGCGTGCTCCAGCCAGCCGCCCCAGATCGCCGCCGAGCAGCCGAGGAAGATGAAGAACAGGGTGTAGATCCAGCCGAGCATGGAGATCGGCCAGTCACAGGTGGACGAGAAGACCTGGGCGAAGAAGCCCATATCCGCCGAACAAGCGACCGGCGCGGTGATGCCGATGGCCTTGGACAGTGGCAGCCAGAACACCGAGAAGCCATAGGCCATGCCGATGCACAGGTGGATGGCCAGGGCCGCCGGTGGAACCAGCCAGCGGTTGAAACCGGGTCGAGCGACGATGCGCTCCTTGGAGAGGAAGCCTGGCGTGCTGTCGACGGCTCCCGCAGTGATGGTGCTCATTATTATTGCCCTCGTAGATAGATGGTCCCCTCGGGCCACAACCGGAAGCCCCTCGACTTTGGCGCACGCAGGCAGCGAGTCGTTTTTCGGGCAGCCGGCCCTGTCGCGACAAACCGTCGCAGCAAGACCCGGGAACGGTGCAAGAGTAGCATTTAGCTAGCTAACAGAATTCAAACTGACATCACTGATTCTTTCGCAACTGAGACTTTATTCCGCGAAACCTTCGGCTTGGGCAGGGTCGAAACCCCACCACGGAGCAATCGCGGTGGCCAAGGCCGCAAGGCTATACTCTGCGGCTGACTTAAAAGACATCGGACTACAAGGACTCGCCCATGAAAGCGTTCGGCAAAATCCTGGGGCTGGTGGTTCTCGGGCTGTTGCTGATCGTGGTGGCCGCAGGCTTCGCCCTCACCCACCTCTTCGATCCCAACGACTACAAAGACGAGATCCGCCAGTTGGCTCGCGACAAGGCTCATGTCGAGCTGACCCTCAATGGCGATATCGGCTGGAGCCTGTTCCCCTGGCTCGGCCTGGAGCTGCACGAGGCGAGCGTCGCCACCCTGAACAAGCCCACCGAACCCTTCGCCGACCTGCAGATGCTCGGCCTGTCGGTGCGCGTGCTACCGCTGTTGCGCCGTGAAGTGCAGATGAGCGACGTGCGTGTGGAGGGCCTGAACCTGACCCTGAACCGTGACGAAAATGGCCATGGCAACTGGGAAGACATCGGCAAGCCGCTGCCGGCCAGCACCCCGGTGACCAGCACCGAGAGCGCGCCGGGCACCTCTGCGCCGGTCGAAGGCGAGGCCAAGCCGGCCGCCGCCGAGCGTCCTCTGAAACTGGATATCGACAGCCTCACCGTCAACAACGCCCGGGTGCAATACAACGACGCCCGCAGCGGCCAGAGCTTCAGCGCCGAGAGCATCCAGCTGAGCACCGAGGCCGTGCACGACGGCGTCAACATTCCACTCAAGCTGACCGCCTTCCTCAGTTCCGGCCAGCCCGTCCTGCGCGCCCGCGTCGAACTCAAGGGCGAAGCCCGCTTCGATCGCGCCCTGCGCCGCTACCAGCTGGAAGACATGAAGGTCACCGGCGAACTGTCCGGCGAGCCACTGGCGCAGAAGAGCATGACCTTCTCCGCCCAAGGCCAGTTGCTGGCCGACCTGGCGGCCAACGTCGCCGAATGGAACGGTCTGAAGCTCTCCGCCAACCAGTTGCGCGCCCTCGGCGAGTTGCATGTGCGTGACCTGAGCAGCGAGCCGAAGCTCACCGGTGGGATCTCCATCGCCCAGTTCGACCTGCGCAAGCTCCTCGATAGCGTCGGCGTAGAACTGCCGGCGATGAACGATCCGACCACCCTTACCAGCGTCGAGCTGGTCGGCCGCCTGGAAGGCACCAAGACCAGCCTGGCCCTGGAAGACCTGGCCCTGAAACTGGACGCCAGCACCTTCACCGGTCGCCTTGCGGTGGAAGACTTCGCCAAACAGGCCCTGCGCATCCAGTTGAAGAACGACAAGTTCGACGCCGACCGCTACCTGCTGGCCAAGAGCGAAGCCGCCGCCAGCGCCGGTGCCGCCCGCCAGGCCGAAGTGAAGAGCAGCGAAGCCGCCGCCATCTCCGGCCCGGGCACCTCGCCCTTGCCGGACGCGCCGACCCAGGTCGCCTGGAGCAACGACAAGCTGCTGCCGGTGGACCGCCTGCGTGCCCTCGACCTGCAGGCCGACCTGAGCTTCGGCGTACTGACCCTCAACAAGCTGCCGATCCAGAACGCCGAGCTGAAAGCCAACGGCCAGGGCGGCCTGATCACCCTCGAAGCCCTGCGCGGTGGCCTGTACAACGGCACCTTCGACAGCCGTGGCACCCTCGATGTGCGTCCTGCCGTGCCGCAGATCGGCGTCAACGCCAAGATCAGCCGCGTCCCTGTGGAGCACTTCATCAAGCACGACGGCGACACCCCGCCGGTCAAGGGCCTGCTCACCCTGAACAGCGACCTGACCGCCAGCGGCAACAGCCAGAAGGCGCTGATCGACACCCTCAACGGCAACGCCGACTTCGTCATCAACAACGGTGTGCTGGTCAACGCCAATCTGGAACAGCAACTGTGCCAGGGCATCGCCATGCTCAACCGCAAGCCTCTCAGCGGCGAGCCGCGCGGCAAGGACACGCCGTTCCAGGAGCTCAAGGGCAGCCTGGTGCTGCGCAACGGCGTGGCCAGCAACCCGGACCTCAAGGCCCGCATCCCTGGCCTCACCGTCAACGGCAATGGCGATATCGACCTGCGCGTGCTGGGCATGGACTACCGCGTCGGCGTCATCGTCGAAGGCGACAAGCGCGAGATGCCGGACCCGGCCTGCCAGGTCAACGAACGCTTCGCCGGGCTGGAATTCCCGCTGCGCTGCCGTGGCCCGCTGGAGCTGGGCGCACGGGCCTGCCGGGTCGACCAGGAAGGCGTCGGCAAGCTGGCCGGCCAGGCGCTGGGCAACCGCATCAACGAAAAACTCAATGAGAAACTCGACGAGAAGCTGGGTGACAAGGTCAGTCCCGAGCTCAAAGACGCACTCAAAGGCCTGTTCAAACGATGACACCCGAGCAGTTTTCCACCGCGGTCCTCGACTGGTTCGACCGCAACGGCCGCCACGACCTGCCCTGGCAACAGGGCATCAACCCGTACCGGGTCTGGGTTTCCGAGATCATGCTGCAGCAGACCCAGGTCAGTACCGTGCTCAATTACTTCAGCCGCTTCATGGACGCGCTGCCGGACGTCCAGGCGCTGGCTGCGGCACCGGAAGACGAAGTGCTGCACCTGTGGACCGGGCTGGGCTACTACACCCGCGCGCGCAACCTGCAGAAGACCGCGAAGATCGTGGTCGAGCAGTACGGCGGCGAGTTCCCCCGTGATGTGGAAAAGCTCACCGAGCTGCCCGGCATCGGCCTGTCCACCGCCGGCGCCATCGCCAGCATCAGCATGGGCCTGCGTGCGCCGATCCTCGACGGCAACGTCAAGCGCGTGCTGGCCCGCTACACCGCGCAGGAAGGCTATCCGGGCGAGCCCAAGGTGGCCAAGGCGCTGTGGGCCAATGCCGAGCGCTTTACTCCACACAGCCGGGTCAACAACTACACCCAGGCGATGATGGACCTGGGTGCCACCGTGTGCACCCGCAGCAAGCCCAGTTGCCTGCTGTGTCCGCTGGAGCGGGGCTGCGAGGCGCACATGCTCGGCCAGGAGATCCGCTATCCGCTGCCCAAGCCGCGCAAGGAGCTGCCGCAGAAGCGCACGCTGATGCCGCTGCTGGCCAACGACGAAGGCGCCATCCTGCTTTACCGGCGCCCGTCCACGGGCCTGTGGGGCGGGCTATGGAGCCTGCCGGAGCTGGACGACCTGGACGACCTCGAACACCTCGCCGACCAGCACCAGTTGCACATCGAGACCCGTCACGCCCTCGATGGCCTGACCCACACCTTCAGCCATTTCCAGCTGGCCATCGAGCCGTGGCTGGTGCGTGTCGGCCAGTCCGGCGAGCACGTGGCCGAGGCCGACTGGCTCTGGTATAACCTCGCCACCCCGCCGCGCCTGGGCCTCGCCGCCCCGGTCAAGAAGCTGCTGAAACGCGCGGCCGACGTATTGATTGCAGGAGAGTCGCGATGACCCGCACCGTAATGTGCCGCAAGTACAAAGAAGAACTGCCAGGCCTGGAGCGCCCGCCGTATCCGGGGCCGAAGGGCCAGGACATCTACGAGCACATCTCGCAGAAGGCCTGGGCCGACTGGCAGAAGGAGCAGACCATGCTCATCAACGAGAAGCGCCTGAACATGATGAATGCCGATGACCGCAAGTTCATCCAGGGCGAGATGGACAAGTTCTTCTCCGGCGAGGATTTCGAGAAGGCTGAGGGCTACGTTCCACCGAGCGCCTGACCCCCGAAAAACGTAAGCGTCGGTATTAATTAAAAAATTTTTGAAATTGTTGTTGACGCAAACCTGAAAAAGCCTTTTAATGCGCCCCGTTGCCCAGATAGCTCAGTCGGTAGAGCAGAGGATTGAAAATCCTCGTGTCGGCGGTTCGACTCCGTCTCTGGGCACCAAGACAACGCAAAGCCCCTGAATCGAAAGATTCAGGGGCTTTTTGTTTTGCGCCGAAAAAACCCATACCGCGGAGCCTGTGGGAGCGGGTTTACCCGCGATTGCGGTGGTGGCCTCACTGACGTCATCGCGGGTAAACCCGCTCCCACAGGGGGCGCGTCGCATCGCCATGCATTGACCGACATCAATACGCCATCACCCATTCTATGTAAGTTGTCGGATTGGACAGTCGAAGGAACAGAAGGCCCAATCCCATGAGTGAAGAAACCCCCGTACTGCCGCTCCCAGAGCCCGGGGTCAACACGCACCACGTCACACCACACAACCCTGCCACCGCACGCCCGCACCGCCGCCCTCGCAAGCCTGCCCCGATCGTCGAGACCGATATCGAGGCCGACAGCCCAGCCGCCATCGAAGTTGCCCAGGCCCCCCACGGCACCAGCGAGGACAGCTCGTCCGCCAAGCTGCCCCACAACTATCCGTACAGCACACGCATGCGCCGCGCCGAATACGACAAGGCCAAGCACGCGCTGCAGATCGAGCTGCTGAAGGTGCAGAACTGGGTCAAGGAAACCGGCCAGCGCGTGGTCATCCTCTTTGAAGGCCGCGACGCTGCGGGCAAGGGCGGGACCATCAAGCGCTTCATGGAGCACCTCAACCCGCGGGGTGCACGGATCGTCGCCCTGGAGAAGCCTTCCGAGCAGGAAAAGGGCCAGTGGTACTTCCAGCGCTACATCCAGCACCTGCCGACCGCCGGCGAGATGGTCTTCTTCGACCGCTCCTGGTACAACCGCGCCGGCGTCGAGCGGGTCATGGATTTCTGCTCGCCGCTGCAATACCTGGAATTCATGCGCCAGGCCCCGGAGCTGGAGCGCATGCTGTGCAACAGCGGCATCCTGCTGTTCAAGTACTGGTTCTCGGTGAACCGCGAGGAGCAGCTGCGCCGCTTCATCTCGCGCCGCGACGATCCGCTCAAGCACTGGAAGCTGTCTCCCATCGACATCAAGTCGCTGGACAAGTGGGGCGAATACACCGCAGCCAAGGAAGCCATGTTCTTCCACACCGACACTGCCGATGCGCCGTGGACGGTGATCAAGTCCGATGACAAGAAGCGCGCCCGACTCAACTGCATCCGTCACTTCCTGCATTCGCTGGACTACCCGGGCAAGGACTTCCGTGTCGCCCACGAGCCCGATCCGCTGCTGGTGGGCCGCGCGTCGCGGGAGATCGAGGAAGACCTGCGCGATGAGGATGAAGTGGAGCTGCGTGGCCGGGTCAGCGCACTGACGCTGCCGCGCTAGAAGTTGGCGAGCTTGCTGCAGTAGTCGGCCTTGGTGGCCTTCACCGGCTCCGGCTTCGCGCCATCGATGCGCTCGAACTGCAGGCCGCAGGTGCTGTAGCCGCGCACCGTCAGCTCGTAGTCAGCGCCCGCCTTGGGGATGAAGGTGAACATCCCCAGGCAGTTGGTGGTCGAGTTGTAGCTGTTCGGGCGACCGCCATCGAGGAAGGCCAGGGTCATCGGCTTGCCCGCCGCCACCAGCACCTCGCTGCTCACCGCGCCCGCCGGCACCTCCCTGGCGGCGGGCATGCCCAGATGCTCGCCATTGCGATCGGCGAAGCCCTTCTGCGGCACCACGATCACCCCGGCGCCGGGGCTGTACCAGTCGACGCACTCCAGACCCGGCACTCCACGCACCATACCGTCGGCGACCACCCGCAGGCGCGCTGTCTCGCCGCCGCTGGGCGAGACGAACTTCGAATTGAAGGATTTGACCGCAGCGATGTTGCCGCAGCCGCTCAGGACGGCGCTGGCGAGGCATAGCGAGGCGATGGCTTTCATGAGGATCCCTTCCTGTGGTCCGATAACCAGCCTGTGACCGCCCTCCCCGGCTTGGGTTTCCCGGCCAACTGCGATTCAATACGCGCAATTTGACTGACTTCGCAAAAAGGAACACCCCGATGGCCTCGAATACCAAGCAACAGAAACGCGCCAAGCGCGCCGCCGCCAAGGCCCGCGAGAACCGCATGGTGCGCAGCGGCCAGGCGGTCAAGGGAGGTGGCGAACAGTCCAGCGCCAGCGTCCAGCAGGTGTTCGACAAAGCCATGAGCTCGAACAGCTATGCCGGCCTGTTCGACAAGATGAAAAGCGCCCAGGAAACCAGCCTGGAAGCGATGATCGCGGTGTTCATGGTCGACCCGCTGCTGACCCTGGTACTCAAGGGCCACAAGGAAGAGCACGCGACCGACTACATCTGCATGGTCTTCTGCGCCTACCGCAAATGGCTGGATGGCACCGAGGAAGCCGAGGCCATGGCCTGGCTGGAGAGCGAAGAGTTCCAGGATGCCTATGTGGCAGCCTCGGAGCTGGTATCCAAGCAGAAGAAGTTCGGCTGATGCGATCCCTGGGGGAGCTGGCTTGCCAGCCCCACAGAGTCCGAGTGGAGCCCAAATATCCGCCAAACAAAAAGGCCGCGATCGTCGCGGCCTTTTCATTTCAGTTATCCATCACCAATCGCCCAGCCTTCTCGGCCTTGCGCTTGCGTGCCACCAACAGCCCGGCAGCCACCACGGCAATGCTCAGCAAGCCCGTGGAAATCACCTCCGCCCGATGATCCGGACGCACCAGCATCAAGGTCAGCACACCGATGATGAAGAAGATGGTGGCCCAGGTCAGCACCGGGAACGCCCACATCTTGAAGGCGATCTGCTCGCCGCGCGCCATGCGCTGGCGACGCATGCGCAGTTGCGACACGGCGATCACCAGGTACACCAGCAGTGCGATCGCCCCGGAACTGGCCAGCAGGAATTCGAACACCTCGGCCGGCGCCACATAGTTGGCGAACACGGTCAGGAACGCCGCAGCAGTCGACAGCAGCACCGCCCAGTGCGGCGTACCGCTGCGGTTGGTGCGCTGGGCCACCGCAGGGGCGTCACCGCGCTTGCTCAGGGAAAACAACATGCGCGACGAGGTGTACAGCGCCGAGTTCAGGCAGCTGGTCACGGCGATCAGCACGACGATATCGACGATCAGCTTGGCATGGGGCACGCCCACCAGTTGCAGCACGGTCTGGTACGAACCGACTTGCGCCAGCTCACTGGCATTCCACGGCACCAGGGCGACGACGATGAAGATCGACACCAGATAGAACAGCGCGATCCGCCAGATCACCGAGTTGGTCGCCTTGCTGATCTGCCGGCCCGGGTCCTTCGACTCGGCGGCGGCGATGGTGACGATCTCGGTACCCATGAACGAAAACATGGTGGTCAGCATGGCGCCGAGCACCGCGCCGAGGCCGTTGGGCATGAAGCCCTGGGTGTCGAACAAGTGGCTGACACCGCTGACCTGGCTGTTGGGCATGAAACCGAAGATCGCCGCCAGGCCGAGGATGATGAAGCCAATGATCGCCACCACCTTGAGCAGTGCGAACCAGAACTCGAATTCACCGTAGTTCTTCACGCTGAACAGGTTGGTCACGGTCAGCAGCAGGGTGATGACCAAGGTGAAGGCCCAGATCGCCACGCCGGGGAACCAGGCGTGAAGGATGGTCGCGGCAGCGTTGGCCTCCAGCGGGATCACCAATACCCAGAACCACCAGTACAACCAGCCGATGGTGAAGCCGGCCCAGTGGCCGATGGCCCGGTCGGCGTAGGTGGAGAAGGAACCGGTATCCGGCGAGGCCACGGCCATTTCGCCGAGCATGCGCATCACCAGTACCACCAGCGTGCCGGCGGCGGCGTAGGCCAGCAGCACGGCCGGACCGGCGGCAGCGATGGCGTGGCCGGAGCCGACGAACAGACCGGCGCCGATCACGCCTGCGATGGACAGCATGGTCACATGCCGTTGCTTGAGCCCCTGAGCGAGGTCATTGGAATTGTGCTTACCGCTCATAAAACTACCTATGCAAAGAATGGGGGATCTTCCCGCGTTCGAGGCCGCATGCCCTTTTGAGGCGCCTGGGTCCCGTGGGAGGTAGATGGCAATAAGCGGGCCAGGGTGATGAACCGTTTATGTCGAAATACCCCGCAACCACGACACATAAGGCCTGCGGCGCTTTCAGCCAGCCATTGGCCGAAAGGTCGCCAAACTTGCCAGACTTCACCGGATTACTGAAATACCCACTTACAATTAGAAATGGGTGCTCCATAACCAATCACAGGTAACACCTTGTGCAACTTTATGGATCAACCGGGGTGCAACCACACATCCGTGCCAGCCTCCGCACTGGCGCTACCGACAATCGCCGCGACCAAATACGCCTTTCCAGCAGCGGCCAAAACTGGCACCATCGCGCCTTTTTTCATCATGGCTCCGGCCCCGCGAAGCGAAACGGCGGACAGCGACGCGACAGTCCACTGCGACGATGCGACACCTGCCTTTCCCATGGCCGACCACTCTGCTCGACCTTCTTGGCTGCGATCCGAGCGCTATGCTAGCGTGGCGCCTCGCCAGGACGGCCGCCAACAAGCAGAACGCACAGAACATATGAGGACCGCACATGGCCCAGGCCACGCCCGCGCTGGAAATCCGCAACCTGCACAAACGCTACGGTGAGCAGGAGATTCTCAAGGGCATTTCCCTCACCGCCCGTGACGGCGACGTGATCTCCATCCTCGGTTCCTCCGGTTCCGGCAAGTCGACCTTGCTGCGCTGCATCAACCTCCTGGAAAACCCGCACCAGGGCGAAATCCTCGTCGCCGGCGAGGCGCTCAAGCTCAAAGCCGCGCGCAACGGCGAACTGGTCGCTGCCGATGGCAAGCAGATCAACCGGATGCGCAGCGAAATCGGCTTCGTGTTCCAGAACTTCAACCTGTGGCCGCACATGACCATCCTCGACAACATCATCGAGGCGCCGCGCCGGGTACTGGGGCAGAGCAAGGCCGAGGCCATCGAGCACGCCGAAGCGCTGCTGGACAAGGTAGGCATCCACAACAAGCGGCACAGCTACCCCACCGAACTCTCGGGCGGCCAGCAGCAACGCGCGGCCATCGCCCGCACCCTGGCGATGAAGCCCAAGGTCATCCTGTTCGACGAACCCACCTCCGCGCTGGACCCGGAAATGGTCCAGGAAGTGCTCAACGTCATCCGCGCGCTGGCCGACGAAGGCCGCACCATGCTGCTGGTGACCCACGAGATGAACTTCGCCCGGCAAGTCTCCAGCGAAGTCGTCTTCCTTCATCAAGGCCTGATCGAAGAGCAGGGATCGCCGCAGCAGGTTTTCGAAAACCCGACCTCGGCGCGTTGTAAACAATTCATGTCCAGCAACCGCTAACGGAGCAACACGCATGCAGAACTACAAGAAATTCCTCCTGGCCGCTGCCGCCTCGCTGGTGTTCTCGGCCAATGCCATGGCCGCCGAAAAACTCAAGATGGGTATCGAAGCGGCTTACCCACCGTTCAACAGCAAGGACGCCAGCGGCCAGGTGGTCGGCTTCGACAAGGACATCGGCGACGCCCTGTGCGCCAAGATGAAAGTCGAGTGCGAAGTGGTGACCTCCGATTGGGACGGCATCATTCCTTCGCTGCTGGCCAAGAAGTACGACTTCATCGTCTCCTCGCTGTCGATCACCGACGAGCGCAAGCAGGCCGTCGACTTCACCGACCGCTACTACTCGAACAAGCTGCAGTTCATCGCGCCGAAAAAGGTCGACTTCAAGACCGACAAGGACTACCTGAAGGGCAAGACCATCGGCACCCAGCGCGCCACCCTGTCCGGTACCTGGCTGGAAGACACCTACGGCAACGACATCACCCTGAAGCTGTACGACACCCAGGAGAACGCCTACCTGGACCTGACTTCCGGTCGTGTAGATGCCCTGCTGGCCGACAAGTACGTCAACTATGACTGGCTGAAATCCGAAGCCGGCAAGGACTACGAGTTCAAGGGCGAGCCGGTACTGGAAAGCGACGAGATCGGCATCGCCGTGCGCAAGGGTGATCCGCTGAAAGCCAAGCTGAACGCCGCGCTGAAGGAAATCATCGCCGACGGCACGTACAAGAAGATCAACGACAAGTACTTCCCGTTCAGCATCTATTGATTCGCCCCGACCGGGCACCGCCTCGCGCGGTGCCGGTCCCTTGAACAATCCTGCCCATGACTATTGATCTACACGGATTCGGTCCGGCGCTGGCCGCTGGCACGCTGATGACCGTCAAACTGGCGCTGTCGGCGCTGTGCCTGGGCCTGGTGCTCGGCCTGCTCGGCGCACTGGCAAAGACCTCACCGTACAAACCCCTGCGCTGGGTTGGCGGCACCTACTCGACCATCGTGCGCGGCGTACCGGAACTGCTCTGGGTACTCTTCATCTATTTCGGCTCGGTCGCACTGATGGGCAAGCTCGGTGACCTGCTGGGCATTCCCGGGCTGGAACTGAGCGCCTTCGCCGCCGGCGTCATCGCTCTTGGCCTGTGCTTCGGCGCCTATGCCACCGAAGTGTTCCGCGGCGCGCTGCTGGCGATCCCCAAGGGGCACCGCGAGGCGGGCATGGCCCTTGGCCTGTCGAAGGGCCGGATCTTCTCGCGCCTGGTCCTGCCGCAGATGTGGCGCATCGCCCTGCCCGGCCTGGGCAACCTGTTCATGATCCTGATGAAGGACACCGCGCTGGTATCCGTGATCGGCCTTGAAGAAATCATGCGCCAGTCGCAGAACGGCGTGACCACCACCAAGGAACCGTTCACCTTCTACATGGTGGCGGCCATGATCTACCTGGGCCTGACCATCCTCGCCATGACCGGCATACACTTCATGGAAAAACGCGCCGGACGCGGTTTCGCGAGGGCCAACTCATGAATTGGGAAGTCATCATCAAGTGGCTGCCGCGCCTGGCCCAGGGCGCGACCCTGACCCTGGAACTGCTGGCCATCGCCGTCATCATCGGCCTGATCATCGCCATCCCGCTGGGCATCGCCCGTTCCTCGCGGCTGTGGTACGTGCGCGCGCTGCCGTATGGCTACATCTTCTTCTTCCGTGGCACGCCGCTGCTGGTGCAGCTGTTTTTGGTGTACTACGGCCTGGCGCAGTTCGACGTGGTGCGTTCCAGCTCGCTGTGGCCGTACCTGCGTGATCCGTTCTGGTGTACCGCGCTGACCATGACCCTGCACACCGCCGCCTATATCGCCGAGATCCTGCGCGGTTCGCTGCAGGCCATCCCGCGGGGCGAGATCGAAGCGGCGCGGGCGCTGGGCATGTCCCGGGCCAAGGCGATGCTGCACATCATGCTGCCGCGTGCCGCGCGCATCGGCCTGCCGGCGTACAGCAACGAAGTGATCCTCATGCTCAAGGCCAGCGCCCTGGCCAGTACCGTGACCCTGCTGGACATCACCGGCATGGCCCGCACGATCATTGCCCGGACCTACATGCCGGTGGAGATCTTCTTTGCGGCGGGCGTGTTCTACCTGGTGATCTCGTTCGTGCTGGTGCAAGGCTTCAAGCTGCTGGAGCGCTGGTTGCGGGTGGATGCGGCGCAAGGACGGTAAATCGACCCCCACAGGCTCGTGCCTGTGGGGGCGAACTTGCACACTCCGTAGACACCAGGCTGGCCCATGATCCCTTATCTGGAAAACGACCAACTTTTCCCCCGCTTCCAGGCCCTGGACCACTTCCTGCGCCAGCACCAATCCCTCTGGCACCCGCGCCCCTTCACCACCTTGCACCTGCCCTGGGAATCCACCCACCCGGAGCTGGCCGAATGGCTGCGTAACCAGACCCTGACCGACGCCGAATCCGCCCACAACGACCCCTACAGCGTCCCGGCGCCGGCCCCTTATCCACAACTGGCCGCGCAAGCCCGCGACCTCGCCACCGTCGGCGACTTGTCCACAACGTCTATCGCACCCGCCAGCCCACGCCTCAACGTCGACGTACCCGGCCGCAAATGGCAACAGATCGAAGCCTTCGCCGAACACCTCGACTTCGCCCGCCGTCCACGGCACTGGCTCGACTGGTGTTCCGGCAAGGGTCATCTCGGCCGCCGCCTGCTGAACGCGGACCAGCAACTCACCTGCCTCGAATACGACCCGGCACTGGTCGCCGCCGGTGAACAGCTCAGCCAGCACCATCACCTGGCTGCCGAACACCGCCTGCAGGACGTCATGGCCGAAAGCGCCGCCACCTCCTTGAGCGCCTCCCACACCCCCGTCGCCCTGCATGCCTGCGGAGACCTGCATGTGCGCCTGATCCAGCTCGCCAGCGCCACCGGCTGCCAGCAACTGGCGATCGCCCCCTGCTGCTACAACCGCACCACTGGCCCCTACTACCAACTCTTATCCACAGCCGCCCGCGCCTCGACACTGCAACTCGACCTCGACGACCTCGGCCTGCCCCTGAGCGAAACGGTGACGGCCGGCAGCCGAGTGCGTCGTCAGCGGGATCAGTCCATGGCCTGGCGGCTGGGCTTCGACTTGCTCCAGCGCCGCCTGCGGGAAAACGACGACTACCTCCCCACGCCGTCCCTGCCGAGCGGCTGGCTACAAAAGCCCTTCGCCGACTACTGCCAGGACCTCGCTGCCCTCAAGGGTCTCCTTATAAAGGAAGCCCCCGACTGGCCAGCCCTCGAAGCCGCTGGCTGGCAGCGCCTGGCCCAGGTCCGCAACCTGGAGCTGGTGCGCAACCTCTTCCGCCGCCCCCTCGAACTCTGGCTCGTCCTCGACCGGGCCTTGTACCTGCGGGAACAGGGCTACACCGTCCGCCTCGGCACCTTCTGCCCCCACCACCTGACCCCGCGCAACCTCATGCTGCTGGCGGAACAAGCTGTGGATAAGTCTGTGAGCAACTTCACGGCGCCAGGCTGAAAAATCGCCTGCCCGTGGAGAGTCCCGTGCTTGAGCGGTTTTTGCGGACCTGTTAAAGGCTTGAGAAAACAGCCGTTTTCAGCGGCGTCAATGCGGCGGGGGAGCGCGCTTGCATGGGGTGCAAGGGGGCGATGTGGTTTGTGCATAAGCGTTAAAGGGAATTAGGCGGGGGTGGTTCAGATCGGGTTGGGCGGGGGCTGTATCGGCTGCGCGCGAAACTCGCGCTGCGCTGTCGAATAAAGAACCAAGCCCATAAGCGCGCCGCGATCGGTGTGGGAGCGGGTTCACCCGCGATCGGCGGCGCAGCCGCCGTAGAACCTGAATCCCGAATCTGCCTGACACACCTGGGTATCGGCTTCATGCCCGCTCCGATCCCGCTCGCGGCGGTTTGCCATCCCGCCGGCTCAGCTCCCACAAAGCCCCGGATCACCAGCCCTCCCAACCCAACCCCCACAGCGCCGAAAGCCCCGAAATACGGGGCTTCCACGACTCTCACAAGGAATAGGTTTACAGAACCAAACCGATCGCTATAATAGCGCGCCTACCGGCCGGTATAGCTCAGATGGTAGAGCAACTGACTTGTAATCAGTAGGTCCCGGGTTCGATTCCTGGTGCCGGCACCATTCAAGGTTCCATAGAAAGCTTTCAAAATCTCTGGAACCCCCGAAAAACCCGCCTTCTGGCGGGTTTTTTCGTTTTGGCGTTCCGTCGGATTCCGAGGGTAGCCAGCGCTAATAAGGGTACTTTTAAGGATACCTACCAATTCGACATTGGAAAGTACCCTTATGGCTCGCACAACGGCTCCCCTTACCGACAACGCCTGCCGCACTGCAAAGGCTCGCGAACGTGAGTACAAGCTCTTTGACGGCGATGGCCTTTACCTGCTCGTGAAGCCCAACGGTCGCAAAGGCTGGCGGCTCAGGTACGTGAAGCCCGATGGTCGCGAGGGCCTGACCTCACTCGGCAATTACCCGGTGGTCGGGCTGGCTGACGCTCGCCACAAGCGCTTCGAGCTCAAGCAGCAGCTCGCCAACGGCATTGACCCCATCCAATCCAAGCAGCAGGCTAAGGTGCAAGCCGTAATCAATGGCCGTACCTTCGAAAGCGTCGCGCTCGATTGGTATGCCGGGATGGTGCCCAAGTGGGCGCCGGGCCACGCCAAGACTGTGCTCAGCCGGTTGAAGACTCACGTATTTCCTTTGCTCGGTGCCAGGGCAATCGTCGAGCTCGATACCCACGACCTCATGCAGCCTCTAGAAGCAGTGACGAAACGCGGCACCATCGACGTGGCGCTTAGGATCAAGAACTACCTTCAAAGCATCATGCGCGAAGCCAAACGGCTGCGGCTGATCACCGCGAACCCGGCTCACGACCTCGACGGCTCGATCAGAGCACCACGGGTTACACATCGACCCGCACTACCCTTATCGCGGCTGCCAGAGCTGCAAGTACGCATCGACGACTACAAAGGTCGGCCACTCACACGCCTTACCGTGATGCTGTCGCTGCACGTGTTCGTACGCTCCAGTGAGCTGCGCTTCGCCCGCTGGAACGAGTTCGACCTCAATCGCGGCATCTGGGAGATCCCCGACACTCGCCCGGCGCTCGACGGCGTACAGTTTTCCACAAGGGGTACGAAGATGGCCGGGGACATTCACGTTGTACCCTTATCGCCGCAGGCAGTGGCCTTGCTTGAGCAGATCCACGCGATCACCGGCAAGTTCGACCTGGTTTTCGCGGGGGATGCCAAACCGTGGAAACCGATGTCTGAGAACACGGTGAATGCCGCGCTAAGGACGATGGGCTATGACACCAAAGTGGATATCTGCGGCCACGGGTTCCGAGCCATGGCGTGCAGTGCGCTGGTCGAGTCCGGGCTGTGGTCGGAGACGGCTATCGAGCGGCAGATGAGCCACAAGGAACGCAACAACGTGCGGGCCGCCTATACCCACAAGGCCGAGTTCCTCGAAGAGCGCCGGATGATCATGACGTGGTGGAGCCGGTTTCTGGAGGCGAACCGCGAGGACCATGTGACGCCGCATGAGTTTGCCAAGCAAACGGGCGAGAACGTCACGCGGCTTCGCAGTGCCAAGAGGACCGAGTAACCCGCCGCACCACCACCTCAACTAGCTGTGAAGTTACCCACAGCACCGCATGAAGCTCCTCCGCGCGGGTCCTTTCAAACGGGGCTGCAAAGCCGCCCCGTTTGAAAGGACCATACCTAAGAAAAAAACTGCTGGCACAGCTTACGTCTGTGGAAAACCACTGATGTCCACCGGGGGATAGTTTTATCCACAGGCGCTAAATCCCTGATATCGCGCTGCTTGACGAATATTGTCCACAAGCGTAGACCGGGAGTCGCAAGAGCTGTCGATGACAGCACCCCAGGTGACCCGAACCTTAAAGGTCACGCCGCTCCTGCGGTGGTTCACCCGCAAGTACGATTCGCGTCCGGCAGCTCGTACGGTCACTACCCATGTGATGGATGCCAACTCAATATCGTTGCCCCTGCGGCAACCACCCTACACATCTGCTCAGCAGCAACCTATTCGCTTGGCCATTTCGCGTGCGCCAACCTGTGCCCGTCTCTTTCACTGGAAAGAGACGGGCGCTCCTGACACTGCTGCAGCCCTGATCGCACATGGCTCAGCGGCAATTCCCCTCGTGACAATTGACGTGACAAACGCCGATGTCACCAGCAACAGCCATGCAGATGATGGTGCCGCAGACCAGGGAATGGACTGCACCTGACTGACAGTCAGGCATGCCCCGGTCATCTTATCGCTGCGTTCACCCGGCTCAGGATCTCGCGGCACTGGTCTCGTCAGCCAATGCAGCCTCCACCCGCCCACCGGCAACGGTGCTCAGGGGGCCAGATCATGAGATGCCCTTGCTCCCGGTCGTAAGGAGCCGCCAGTCCCGCGTTAGAGGACATCCCCACAGGTCGCAGAGGCCTTGAACCCTGATAACACTCAGCACTCTTGGCGGGATGACGTGGGGCGAGGATCGGAGAGCGGACGATGAGGTAATCGACATGGCATTGGTGGGTAGGCGTGACGGCCGTAATTTTGGCTACGGCAGACAACTGAGCTACGCAGGGCCGCAGGCGCTGAAAGATATGTTCGGACGTGGCCACTACGGCTCGGTCAAGTCGCACTGTGGTCGGTGGCAGGCATTCGTCAAATGGTGCCGTTCCGAACAGGGGCCCGGTATCAATGATGCGCGGCAGATTGACCGAAAGGTGTTGGCCGACTATGCAGCGTATCTGCGCGACATGATTAGGCGCGGTGACGTCGCCGTAAGCACCGCACAAAACCGCCTATCCAGCGTTAACAGGACAATGGCAGCGCTTCGCGGTGATCAGTACGTGAAGTTGCCAAGTCCGAGCAAGGCGTTGGGTATGCAGCGCACTAGGGTTCGCCAGTCGGTGCCGCAGGGCCAAGACCGCGAACAGATTAAACAGATCGTCGATGCGCTTTGCCTCCATCATCAGCAACGGTCCGCCGCGATTGTTCTGTTGGCGCGAGCCACCGGCATGCGTTTGCGTGAGGCTATCTTGGCCGACCTGCCACGGCTAAGCCGTGAGGCTCGAGATATTGGCAAGGTTAACATCCAGGACGGCACTAAAGGCGGCCGTGCCGGCGCTTCAGCGCCCCGTTGGATTGCGGTGGACGAACATGTTCGAGGTGCCCTTGAGTTTGCACGGCAGGTGTCGCCTGCGGGTAGCCCCAATCTGATCGCCCTCGACGAAAGCTACGTGAGCGTTTTGCAACAAGTAATACGTCCCGCACGGGATGTCCTGCACACACATGACCTCAAAGGCTTCCATGAACTGCGAGCGGCTTACGCATGTGAGCGCTATGAGCAGATCACCCATCACCGAGCTCCTATCAACGGCGGTCGCTGCTACGAGAAAGATAGATACCTTGACGGTGATGCCCGAACGCAAATCAGTTATGAGCTGGGACATGGCCGGATCGATGTAGTCGCGGCCTATATAGGTGGCCGGCATGAGTAAGCCATTTGATATGGAGCTGTTCTTGGCTGGCGTGCTGGCAGGCTCGCACGCGAGCCGGAAACGCCATTTGCGCCAAGCAAAAATCATCCAGGCAGAAATCGCAGCTCGCTGGCAGCGAGAAACACCTTGGGCTTGGCAGAGAAAGCATCTGGCTTGGTTTCTGGAACACCACCTGAGCCAACGGAGTGAGGCGACACGGTATTACTACCTCCTGACAATCCGGCTTCTCGCTCAACATCTGCAAACGTCATGGGTTTTCAAGCCCTGAAGGGAACCTGACCCTAAGGAAACTCCGAACAAGTTGCTCATCAGCCGGAAATGGGCGGCTTGGGCACGCCGAAAAGCCCGATTTTCAGCCGCTGATTATTGGATAACCAAGGCAACGCCTTGATTATCTGCCCTCATGGGCGCACCTCTCCCGCAGCAGGCAATAATTGCCGGCGTACCATCCACAGATTCGACAGGGCAAACAGCGTGGTCAGTTGTGCCGTGTTCTTGGCCAAGCCACGGAAGCGGGTTTTCACATAGCCAAATTGGCGCTTGATCACACGGAATGGATGTTCGACCTTCGCTCGTGCCTGCGCTTTGACCTTCTCGATCTTGCGCCTGACTTTGTAGAGCACGCTGCGTTTGCTCAAGCGCTTGTAGGTGCTGCGACGGGCCGCAATCTGCCAGATCACCGGCCGCCCTTCATGCTCCGGCCGTTTCTCCACGCCGGTATAACCTGCATCGGCACAGATAACATTCTCATCGCCATGCAACAGGTGAGCGACCTCCGTTACATCAGCCACATTCGCCGCTGTGCCGTGGACGTGGTGCACCAGGCCCGACTCAGCATCGGCACCGATATGCGCCTTCATGCCGAAGAAAAACTGATTACCTTTCTTCGTCTGATGCATTTCAGGATCGCGTTTGCCTTCCTTGTTCTTGGTCGAACTGGGTGCGTGGATGATGGTGGCGTCGACGATAGTGCCCTGGCGCAACGACAGGCCCTTGTCTCGCAGGTAATTGTTGATGGTTTCCAAAATTCCCGCCGCCAACTGATGCTTCTCCAGCAGGTGCCGGAAATTCATGATCGTCGTGTCTTCGGGGATCGGAGCGCTGAGTGTCAGACGAGCAAACTGGCGCATCGAAGTAATCTCGTACAGCGCCTCTTCCATGGCTGGGTCGCTCAGCGAGAACCAGTTCTGCAGCAGGTGAATGCGCAGCATGGTTTCCAGTGGATACGGCTTGCGGCCACCGCCAGCCTTTGGGTAGTGAGGCTCGATCAACGCCACTAACCCACTCCACGGAACCACCTGTGAACCGCCCCGGGTATCGCGGAGGCTGTTTTGTTTGAGTCAGGCTGCAATTGGGCTTGTTGTCTGACTCTGTTCGTATAGTGCCTCAAACTCAGCCGGCGGCCTATTTCCAATCGGCTCCAGCAGGCGCTGATGGTTGAACCAAGCCACCCATTTCAGCGTTTCCCATTCCAAGCTTTCAACACTTTTCCATGGCCCTCGTTTGTGAATCAGCTCGGTCTTGTAAAGGCCATTGATGGTCTCTGCCATTGCGTTGTCGTAGCTGTCACCGGTATTGCCAACTGACGGCTCAATACCCGCTTCTCCCAGCCGTTCGCTGTAACGAATCGACAGATATTGCGAGCCTCTGTCGCTGTGGTGAACCAGTCGATGAGGCTCAGGCCGACGGGCGTGAAGGGCTTGTTCTAGTGCATCCAGAACAAACTCTGTACGCATGTGTCGGCTGACACGCCAGCCAACGATGAACCGTGAATAGACATCCACGATGAACGCGACATAGGCAAACCCCTGCCAGGTTGAAACGAACGTGAAGTCGGCGACCCAGAGCTGATTGGGGCGTTCAGCAGTGAACTGACGCTTGACCAGATCCCTGGGATTGGCATGGTCAGGATCCGCTTGTGTGGTTTTCACCGTTTTGCCCCGGGTCACGCCGCAAAGCCCCCTCTCACGCATCAACCGCTCCACTGTGCAGCGCGCTACTGCCTGATGTTCGCGATGCATCTGCCGCCAGATTTTCCTGGCCCCATAGACCTCGTAGTTTTCCTGCCAGACACGATGAATCTGTACGGCAAGTGCCTCGTCACGAATCGCTCGGGCAGAGCGCCGTGAGCGATCACGTAACCGTACAGCATGCCGCCGGTAAGCCGATGGAGACACTTGCAACACGCGGCACAGTGGCTCGACTCCAAAGCGCTGTCGATGCTCGTCGATCAGACGCCAGATCACTTCAAACGACGGTCGAGCTCCGCCTGGGCGAAAAAAGCGCTGGCGACCTTGAGGATCTCATTGGCTCGCTTGAGCTCACGAACCTCGCGCTCCAGCTCTTTGATCCGGGGATCAGCCGGGGCACTAGACGTTGCGGGGGAAGAGGCCTTGCGGATCCAGTTGCTCAAGGTCTGGGCTGTACATCCGATCTTGCTGGACACAGCCTCGATGGCTGCCCACTGAGAATCGTGCGACTCGCGGACTTCGTAGACCATCCGCACAGCACGCTCACGGACTTCGGGGGAAAATTCAGGTGGTTTTGGCATAGTGGCTCCAGTTTCTCAAAAGGTGGAGCCTCCGCGATACCCGGGGCGGTTCACCTGCTCCATCTCGGCCAGGAAACGCTCGCGACGGGTTTGCTTGCGCTTACCGGCGTACTCGAAATCGGAAAAGCTCATCTGACTCATGGGATGGAGGGCTTGTAGAGGGCAGTTGGACGGAAGGCTATTTCAGCACAGGTCAGATGGCCTGTGCTGACTTGATCGGAGAATCCCTAATGATCAAGATATACAACTATTGCTGCCCAAAGCAGACTGTCAGCCCAGTAAATAAATTTGTTTCTTTTTCCGCACACTATTATTTTTGGTTGGTCATGTGCGAACCCAAACCCCCAGCTTCTACAAGATACTCGGCATTGTTTCACCATTTTCTCGATATTGAATTTTCGCTGTACAGAACCTCTTCAGATCTTTATTAGAATTCGGAATTCTCACTATGTTTTTAGCTCTCCGTTGTAGCTTGCGATAAATCCAAGGCAAATACTGCTGCGTATTTTGAGAGAGCTACATTTCTATTTTTAATATGCATAACGATTAAGCGAGCGGATGGCAAAAGCGCAGCTTTGGGACCTCCAGCGAACGGGGTGAGCGGTAGTTTAGCGCATTGTTAGCGGCTTATGTGCCAGGATCTGAGTAAAAAATTTCAAACATAATGGATACTGCCTCCTTTGCAATGACTTCCAATTTTTCTCTTTCATCCCACTGCTGATCCACTGTTAGTGCTGGCGCATCGTGCTTGGCGTGTACCAAGCTGTTTCTTAATTTTCGTACGCTTTGCACTCGTTCGCCGAACCCTCTTTCCTCAAGAAGAACGTGCGATAGCTTTTTTGAAGAGTCTGGGTTCGTTTCTCTTATGTGAGCTTCAATTACGGCAAAGGAGATGACGATTACGCTAGCCCATGCGCCAGCGCAGAAACAGGCTTGAGTGTCACTTATTAGTGCGCACGCTTGTTCTCCGACAAGATAGCTGCCGAGTTCCTCATAGTGAAAGATATGACTTTCATACCATTCGCGCCGCGCTTCCCATACATCAGGTCTTGGAATTTCTAAGTGATCCATAGATAATCCGCTAACTATAAATAGACACCAACTTATGTATCATCCCAGGATGGTCGTGGCGTATGCGCACAGCGACAAATACTCAGATGAGGCTGGACAACACTTTACGCAATGCGCTGCCTGGAGCAATCTTCAAAAAAAACTGCGGCGGATTGAAGCGACCAACTTTCTGGCGAATAGAGTCTAAAGAAATCCCTCTCTCCAATACATTCACATTTTTCAAGCCGATAGCGGTCACCTGCTCTCTACCATCCGTATATCGATCAAAATCCTCTCTTGAAATGCAAATGTTTTGGCCATGCATACTCCAGATCTCCTCTGGAGTCGAACTTTCTATAAAATCTATTTGCGCATGTAGACCAATTTCCCCTACGGGAAGCGTCGTATAGATCCAAAGCCTAGAATCAACTGGTAGATTAATAGGCTTAACCCGCAGCTCCACAGTCTTCGCACCAGACTTTATATTTCTCACATGCTGAGGCTTAATAGATAGTAAAGCATCAATCATTATAGGCCTCTTTAATCAGAACCCTGAGCTTTTCAACGCCTATCCGCTCGGGCGAGACCAGATTGGCATTACTAATAAGGCCTAGCTCTTTTGCCCTTGAAAATGAAACTCGTCGATCAAACTCAATAAAATTATCAAACGTGAACACATGGATGTTGCCAGCGCCATCACTAATCTCGAGCAATTCTTGCTTCGAAAGCACACCTTGCCGATCAAACTTAACCGCCGCATCTTCAAGCTTTACGACACCTGAAAATGTAATTCTAGCAAAGCCTATAATCTCCTGAATACTCTTCGTTCCCGAGACGTAGAAAGCGATGATTCCGCCTCGTGAGAAAAAAGATTCTTTGACAGTTGACCTAAAATAAGCTTTCTCTAGTAAAAATAATTGCTGATTACTTGAAAGCAACGACAACTGATTTTTTACATTACCAATTAAACCGTTCGCAAAGTTTTCGCGTATAGGGACTATCACGCAATCCCTGTCAGCACTAATAATAAATCTCGGCCCAATAATAGTTTCAAAATCAAACCATGAAAAAACTTGAGATTCGTTATTTGAATCAGTGACAAATACCCCGGTATTCTGAAGCTCTTTTTTAACCGGAAGGTTTTCCGGAATACTCAACTCACACAGCTTTTTTATGGCCTTAGCGAAATCAGGCCATTTTTTACGATCCAAAAAGCTGTCACTTACTATTTTAACGAAATGATCAGCAGACTTGAAAAAGCCTTTCTTAGCCAGCGTATCTGACGTTAAAACCTGGTCATTGCCCATGTAAAAATCGATGCGATATGGAAATGCGCATTTATATCTCAATGCCATTTCAACGAAATGGTCAATTGCTGCAATTGACTGAGGAAGACTTTCATCCAAAAACAAAGCGGCTAAAGCATGCGAAGTTGACTTGACTGGATTTTGAAAAAAATATACCCCGAACAGTTCATCGTCCAACCTAGCCTCATATAAAACTGGTCCGTTGGTGGTCGGTGATATCGTGTCCAGTACCAAACGTACAGGTTCAGGGATGATGAAGCTTCTTAAAAAATCTTTCAGCTCTTCTGTCAAACTAGAGCTTGAAAATGAAAAGTCTGAGTTTAAGGGCTTATTAGTGTCTAATGTACCACCATCGGTGATCAGCTCATCCGGCGACAGTATCGCACATCCATATTTATATTTTATATTATTGCAAGCTCGCAGTAATGCTTTCTCACGCGTGATAAATCCATCTATCTTCGCAGATATACAATAAGCCAAGTGCCTAAGATCAGATTCGTCATTTGAAGCAGATTTTCCATGAATAGCTCGTGCTGGAAAAATTTCCTGCCTCAAAGCATCTGATATTTCCTGCAAGTCAGCATTGGCCTTTAGCTCCGGGAATGCTCCTGCCAGCCGTAAAACTGGATCGTCTGAGAACTTACTAGCTTGCCTTTCCAGCTCAGCTTTAAACTCTGGAGTTATACAGATGGAAAAACCGCCTTGAAATCCAACCTGCATTATCTTAACTATCTTCTCATAACCAGACCTGCCTTTGGATACGTCTAGTAGGAGGTTCAGATCCAATGCAAATGTCTGCTTCCTAAGCACAGGACCTATCGGTTTCACGCCCGTCGACTCCAAGGCCAACCCACCAAATAGATCATTATCTCGGACTGAGAAACCGCGTACATTTATTATCCGCTTTGTAGTTTCACCGCCTCTGATTTGTTTATGAACCTGAAACCCAAGCTTTTTCCAAAATTCGTTAGCCGGCAAATCTGAAGCAACTCTCGCAACTATCGAATGATATCCATTATCTCTAGCGAATTTTTTCAGCTCATCAATCAACCGCGATCCTAGCCTAAGCTTACGAACGGTATGACAAGAATAGATTTGAAATACCTTCACGCTTGGCATAGTACCGCCAAACATCAGGTAGCCTTTCAAATCCAACTGCGCATTAACCAAGATCCATAGCTGGCCTTTAGATGCCATCTGCTCATATACAGAATTAGCCAAAAACCCAAAAGAAGATTTATTATTGTCGGCAATTTTTGAAATCTGGCTGAGATAGGGAAATACTGCATCAAACTCTTTTAAAATAACGTAATCCATTACTAACCAATCTCTTCTTTGAATTTTTAGTGGTGGCGAAAATATCGTATCACAAAACAGAAAATTTCTCACGCACCTTCAGGCACAAGCCTATAAATTTTTAATCTCTGAGTTACTCACACCTACCTGCAGTACTTAAATATAGATTTATCCCAATGAAAACCGAGAACAAGCCACCTATCAGACTTTCGACCTTTATAGTCTCCAACCATGATGACTCTGAAAATTGAACAGCGAGCAATTCGAACTACAGCAAAGAGGAGTACCTCACAGCAAAGAGGAATACCTAAAGACAAGCAGCATAATTAAGAAGTTTCAACGCACCGTAAGCCACGCCATAGAATGGCGTATGAAACTTAAGGGTAGCCTTAGGGGTATAGCGAGACAATCGAAAAAATTAAGTCCTTTAAACACAATACTTTAAAGCGCCTTTCGACTCCTGGTGCCACAACATATCAAAAGCCCACACCGAGCAAGGGCTTTGACAATTCTAACCAACTTTATTTTTACCCACTTAATACTAACTATCAGTCAATTCAAGGAGACTTAGATAGAAATACCGTCTTCGCTTCATACTCATGAACTCTGTCCGCCACCATTTCCGCGAATCGCGCAGCTACGTGATCGTCACTATCTGCACATGCGTAAAGCGCATCAATTACCGCCATCCGCTCTTTAAGCTCCGCATCATCCTTGATCTCAACCTGACAAGCGGTCAACAACCAAGACATCGTCGCAATGTGCTCACCCAGCGCATCGAACATCGCTGAAATACTGCTGACGACAACGCGCTCATCGATGATTACGGGATTTTCAGTTTTCATGCATCACCTCTCAAAGAAATAGAAGGCTCAACCGCAGTTAGCCTACGTCAACCCCCTATACGCTCGACTGCTTTCCGATACACCTGCTCCCGCTCACGCTTATCCACAGCCACCACGAAGACGATCACTTCTTGATCGATCACCTGATAAACCAAGCGATATCCGCTACTGCGCAGCTTGATTTTGTAACAGTCGGGCAGGTTACGAAGGCGATTCGATTCAATCCTCGGATCCAGCAAAATAGCTGCAAGCTTCTTCTTGAACTGAACCCGTACGGTGTCGCCGAGCTTGTGCCACTCCTTCAGTGCCCTCGCATCGAATTCAAGGCTATAGGTCATCCAGGGAGACCTTCACTCGCTGCGGATCAGCAAGTCGCTCGCGCACTGTCGCCAGCAACGCTTCGTCATCTTCCGTCAGAAGCGCCGGCTTGAAGGGTAGCTGTCCGCGATCTGCCACATATTGCAATGCCTGGCGCATCAGTTCAGAAGGGGTGACGCCAAGTTTTTCCAACTCACGGTAGGCGCGCATCTTGAGATCGTCATCGATGCGAACGTTGATTGAGGCCATGACTCCACCTTATACGTAATGACAAACGTCTTTACAGTGACTTAAAGCGAGCTGATGAGCAACCCCGCTCGGGATTCTCCCGACAGGTAGCTATCCAATCTGGAAGCCCTGCCCAAAGGCCTCGGAACTTAATCAACCAAACCAATGGCTAAACCAGTAACAAACCGGCAACCCCCAAGCGAGCCCCCACCGTGAGCGAACCCCCAACCCTCCCCGCCGGCCTCCACTATGTCGACGACACCACCCCCGGCCTCACCCGCCGCAAGCTCCGTGGCAAATTCGCCTACTTCGACCCACAGGGCGACCGCATCCGTGACCCCGACGAAATCAAGCGCATCAACGCCTTGGCCATCCCCCCGGCCTACACCAGCGTATGGATCTGCCCCGACCCCAACGGCCATCTCCAGGCCACCGGCCGCGACGCCCGGGGTCGCAAGCAGTACCGTTATCACCCACGCTGGCGCGAGATCCGCGACGAGGACAAGTACGGTAGCCTGCTCGCTTTCGGCAAAGCCCTGCCCTCCCTGCGCGAAACCCTGCAACAGCACCTCGCCAAACCCGAACACAGTCGCGAAAAAGTCCTGGCCACCGTGATCTACCTTCTGGACGAAACCCTCATCCGCATCGGCAATGCCCGCTACGCCGAGCAGAACCGCTCCTACGGCCTCACCACCCTGCGCAACCGTCATGTCGATGTCAGTGGCAGCACCATCCGCTTCCACTTTCGCGGCAAGAGCGGCATCGAGCACGAAGTCAGCGTCAACGACCGTCGCCTCGCCCGCATCATCAAGCGCTGCCTGGAGCTACCCGGCCAGCAACTGTTCCAGTACCTGGACGAAAACGGCGAGCGCCACAGCGTCACGTCCAGCGATATCAACCGCTACCTGCAGGAACTGACCGGCGCCGAGTTCACCGCCAAGCACTACCGCACCTGGGCCGGCAGCGCCCTGGCCCTGACCCTGCTGCGGGAACTGGAATGGCAACCGGAAACCACGGCGAAGAAACATGTGGTGTCGATCATCAAGGAAGTCGCCAGCGAGCTGCGCAACACCCCGGCAGTTTGCCGCAAGTGCTACATCCATCCGGCGCTGATCGAGGCGTTCCATGCGGGGGAATTGGCTGGCCTGCGGATGGCGGCCGCGCGCAAGGGACTGCGGGATGAAGAAAGTTTGCTGATGCGTTTTCTGGAAAAGCTGGCTCAGGTCTGAAATCCCGGGGCTGCTTTGCAGCCCTTCGCGAGCAAGCTCGCTCCCACAGAGATCGCCTTTAAGCCCGGAAACCATCTTTATCAGTGATGGCCTCATCGCGGGCAACGCCCGCTCCCACAATGTCCGTGTCGAGACTGGATCTTGCGGACTAGCCGGGAATCCTGTGGGAGCGGACGTTGCCCGCGATGGCATCAGCACGGACACCACCTTTGCCAGCCACGACCTCATCGCTGGCAAGCCAGCTCCCACAGGGTCCGTGTCGTACCTAGTTACTCACTCCCACACGCCCCATCTCCATGCCATCGAGCACCGCATCCACCAACCCCTTCGCCATTTCCGCCGAGTACAGCGACGAGAAGAGCAGCCCGTTCTTAGGCACGTCTTCGGCAAATTCGGTGAGTTGCTGGAGGGTGTCGTAGAGCCCCTTGAGCAACAGGGACGTATGGACCAGGGCATCTTCCGCGTCGATTTCCGCGCGGACAGTGAACATGGGACTGTGACCGGCCTTGCAGTGCCCGAAGGCAACCATGGCCGTTTTGCCAACGAGGGCGGAGGGTGGATCTGGAACGATCTTGTTCATAGTGCAACTCCTTGCTTTTTTTCGCATGAAGCCATCACCGTTCCGCGACCAAACAGATTGGTGACGACTGTGTACAGGTTGGTCGACCGGGAAAAAGCAAAGCAAAACCCGGCAGGCACGAATGCCTCCCGCACACAGCCGCCATAGCACGCAGCCGACGCAACAGCGCCAGCAAGCATTGGAGGGTGTATCCGTTCGCAAGCTTTTATTCGGGCGACCAAACCCGATCGCCAAACCGCAGCGACCGCGAGAGCCTAACGTCCAACCCCGGATGAGGCAAGGAAACCCTGCCATCGGCATCAATCGCCGGGGATGTCACCGGGGAAGTCGCGAAGCTTGTTAGCGCGTTGCGCGGAGTGATTTGTCATTGTCCGTGAGCCGAATAGCTTTTCCTAATCGGTTCAATGGCATCAGTGCCAGCCAATACCAGGCCGTCGCCAAGGTGAGCAAGGCGACGGCAACGCGGCATCTGACGGATTTGCTGGAAAAACGTGTGCCAAGTGGCAGGCGCAGCACGCGCTACCAGATCGCTGCCCCCACGCAACTTTGATCCTGCTCATGTGCCCGCAAAAACCCCGTAATAACGACGAAACACCCAACTGAAGGTATGGCACAATGAAATCACAGGCCTCATTGTGCCTGTCCTTCATTTCTTATTCGTAAAAAGGATTTTCAATGCGTAACAGCATCAAGCTGCTGAGCACTGCCCTGGGCTTCGCCATCCTGACCGGTTGCGCCTCGGTACCCATGGGTTCCACCGAAGCAGACGCGCAACTCAAGGCCTTCGCCGCCCCGCCAGCCGACAAGTCCGGCCTGTACATCTACCGTGACAGCTTCGTCGGCCAGGCGCTGAAGAAGTCGCTGACCGTCGACGGCCAAGTGATCGGCGAAACCGCCAAGGGCGTGTACTTCCACCGCTTCCTGGCACCGGGCAAGCACGTGATCGGTACCGAGTCCGAGTTCAGCGACAACACCCTGACCCTGGTCACCGAGCCGGGCAAGAACTACTACCTGCGCCAGTACATCAAGATGGGTGCCTTCGTGGGTGGCGCGAACCTGGAGCAGATCTCCGAAGCCCAGGCCCAGCGTGACCTGAAGGACTGCTGCAAGCTGGCGGCTTCGAAGTAAGTTCTTCGCTGCAGTGTGATCAGCTTTCGGAAGGCGGCCGCTGGCGGCCTTTCGAAAGTCTTTCCGATACAGAGCGCACTCAAGTACCTCAGCGCTCCCCGCCCAACACCTCACACCCCTTCTTCGTCAACCTGAGCTGCCGATACTTCGCGATCTCCAGCCCATCCAGCAGTTCCATGCACGCCTGGGGCTCATTCAACGGCAACGTCTTCAACTGCTCGAAATCCCGCTCCCACCAGCGACTCGCCAGCAACCGCTCGATCATGTCCTCGGAATAGCGG
This sequence comes from Pseudomonas sp. Con_6, assembly GCF_059379395.1. NCBI lineage: Bacteria > Pseudomonadati > Pseudomonadota > Gammaproteobacteria > Pseudomonadales > Pseudomonadaceae > Pseudomonas > Pseudomonas sp. Con_6. The sequence continues at coordinate 6,673,162 of NZ_CM182011.1, forward strand.
TAGCGAATGACCTTCGCCGGTACCCCGGCGACGATGGCGTAGGGCGGTACGTCCTGAGTCACCAGCGCACGGGTGGCGATCACGGCGCCGGTGCCGATGTGCACGCCTTCGAGGATCAGCGCCTCATGGCCGATCCAGACGTCGTGGCCAATGGTGGCCATGTCGATAGGCGCGTCGTATTCCCAGTCGGTGTCGGTGTATTGGAACGGGTGGGTGCTGAGCCAGTCGGTGGGGTGATTGCGCTTTTCCTGGCCGAGCACCACGCCATTGCCGATGGAGCAGTAGCGGCCGATACGGCTGACGAACTGCAGCTTGGTGTCACCCCGCAGGTAGCTGTGGGCGCCGATGGAGAGGTCGTGGCAAACGACCTCCACGCTGCCCATGCGCACGTCCTCCTCGACGGTGAGGACGGACTTGCGGTGGAATTTGCTCAAGCGGCTGCCGAGCTTGCAGCCGTTGCGGCGAATCCAGCGGTTCCAGTACCAGTCAGTTAGGGCCATCCATTACTCCAGCGCCGTTACGAAGCCCTTGAGCCTAGCTGCAAGGGCCGGGAATGGTAGCGGCAACTGACCCTCGACAGCCAGCTTTCCAGCCAGGAATCCCAGGCCGCGCCGTCCGTGGTAATGGAGCTTTCATCGAGCATATCCTGCAGCGACGCCTGCAACGCAGTGCCGAAGCGATCCTGCAAAGCGAGAGGAAGATCACCCCTATCGCGCTGAGCTGGGGGGTTCAAGGAACTGAGCCATTTTCCCGGGCGTTCAAGAGTGAATTCGGTGTTTCGCCGAGGAGGTATCGGGAACAGCGAAGCTGACGGCCCCTCCCGATGTCGCGTAAACGTGACAAACACCTTGGAAAGTCACGTTTACGTGACACGCGGCATAGCGCTTCACAACCCCCTCCCCGATAAAACACTTTTACCAAATCCCCGGTTTTTCCCCCGCTCTCCTTCCCCCATCCTTGCGCCGATGTACAGCCCCACGGAAACCCCATGAAAGCGTCGCTCCCAAGCCGTTACGCCTGCCTGGCCGGCTGCCTGGTCTTCACTGTCGCCAGCCTGCCCTTTCTGCCGGCCCACGCCTGGCTCTGGCCCTTGACCCTGGTCACTGCGGCGCTGAGCCTGGTGGGCCTGAACGACCTGCGCCAGACCCACCACAGCGTGCGGCGCAACTACCCGATCCTCGGCAACCTGCGCTACCTGATCGAAACCATCCGCCCGGAAATCCGCCAGTACCTGATCGAGGGCGACGACGAGCAACTGCCCTTCTCCCGCTCCCAGCGCTCGCTGGTCTATGCCCGGGCCAAGAACGAGAGCGCAGAGAAGGCCTTCGGCACACTGAAGGACGCCTATCGCCCCGGCTTCGAGTTCATCGGCCATTCCATGCTGCCCGTGGCGACCCCGGACCCGGCTTCGTTCCGCATCGCCATCGGCGGGCCGCAGTGCCGGCAGCCGTACTCGGCGTCGATCTTCAATATCTCGGCCATGAGCTTCGGCGCCCTCAGCGCCAATGCCATCGCCGCGTTGAACAAAGGCGCGCGGCTCGGGCGCTTCGCCCACGATACCGGCGAGGGCAGCATCAGCCCCTACCACCGCGAACACGGCGGCGACCTGATCTGGGAAATCGGCAGCGGCTATTTCGGTTGCCGCACCGCCGACGGCCGCTTCGATCCGCAGCGCTTCGCCGAACAAGCCCGCGATCCGCAGGTGAAGATGATCGAGATCAAGCTGAGTCAGGGCGCCAAGCCAGGGCACGGCGGGATCCTGCCGGGGCACAAGGTCAGCACGGAAATCGCCGCGACCCGTGGCGTGATGGTCGGCGAGGACTGCATCTCACCGGCGGCGCACACGGCCTTCTCCACGCCGATCGGCCTACTGGAATTCGTCGCACAGCTACGCGAGTTGTCCGGTGGCAAGCCGGTGGGTTTCAAGTTCTGTCTCGGTCATCCGTGGGAGTTCATGGGCATCGCCAAGGCCATGCTGGCCACCGGCATTACCCCGGACTTCATCGTCGTCGATGGCAAGGAAGGTGGCACCGGCGCAGCGCCAAGGGAGTTCAGCGACAACATCGGCGTACCGATGCGCGAAGGCCTGATGTTCGTCCACAACACCCTGATCGGCCTCAACCTGCGCGACAAGGTACGCATTGGCGCGGCGGGCAAGATCGTCAGTGCATTCGATATCGCTAGCGTGCTGGCCATCGGCGCCGACTGGGTCAACTCGGCCCGGGGCTTCATGTTCGCCATCGGCTGCATCCAGTCGCAGAGCTGCCACACCAACGCGTGCCCGACCGGCGTCGCCACCCAGGACCCGCTGCGCCAGCGCGCCCTGGTGGTGCCGGAGAAGGCCGAGCGGGTGCACAGCTTCCACCGCAACACCCTGCATGCGCTGGCGGAAATGCTCGCGGCAGCCGGGCTGGAGCACCCTGGGGAACTGAAGCCGAAGCACCTGGTGCGGCGCATCAGCCCGAGCGAGATCCGCCTGTTGTCCCAGGTGCATCTGTTCCTCAAGCCGGGGGAATTGCTCAGTGGCTCGATCGACAGCGAGTTCTATGCGCGGATGTGGCGGATGGCGCGTAGCGACAGCTTTGCGCCGGAGACAGGGGAGCGAGTAGTGATACGGCAGGAAGAAATGGAAGTCGCCTGAAAACGAAAAAGGGGCCGCATGAGCGGCCCCTTTTTCGTGCGGCATCAGAATCAGAAGATGCTGATCGGGTACTCGACGAAGATACGGACTTCGTTGCCGTCGTCGTTGTAGCCGTTGTCGCGGACGTTGTCCGAAGTACGCAGCCAGGAGCCACGCAGCTTCAGGCTCAGGTCCTTGGCAGGGCCTTCCTGTACGACGTATTTGACCTGGTTGAAGATTTCGCGCTCGGTGCCGCGGCCTTCAGCAGTGCGGATGTTGTCACCACGCACGTAAGCGATGTTGTAGGTCAGGCCCGGTACGCCGAAGGCGCCGAAGTCCAGACCGTAGGCGATCTGCCAGGAGCGCTCGTCTTCAGCGTTGAAGTCGGACCAGTAGGAGTTGGCCAGGTAGATGGTCGAACCACCGTCACCCACGCCGCCCTTGTTCTGATACCAGCCGTACTGGTAGCCGGTGCTGCCGGTGCTGCGCTGGTGCGCCAGGGTCACCGAGTGAGGACCGAAGGCGTAGGTGGCCGCCAGGCTCCAGATGGTGTTGTCGTTACCGCTCAGTTCGGCCTTCTGTACGTACTTCTTGTCGATGTTCGACTTGTAGCCGTTGAAGTCCAGGGTCAGGGACTGGTCCTTGGCGATGGCGTGGACGTAGTTGACGCCCAGGTAGTGCTTCTTCAGCACGTCTTCGACATCGGAGGTGTACAGCGAGGCGGTCAGGTTCGGCATGAACTTGTAGCTACCGCCGAAGACGTTGATCGACTTCAGGCCGCTGTCGCGGGTCTCGCCGCTCTTGCGTGCTTCACGGGTGAAGCGACCAGCGTTCAGCTCCAGACCTTCGATTTCCTTGGAGTTGATCGAGGTACCGGTGTAGCTCTCTGGCAGCAGGCGGGCGTCGTCGTATTGCAGAACCGGCAGCGCTGGCATCTGGTCGCCGTACTTCAGCACGGTGTTGGAGACGCGGAACTTGACCGCTGCGCCGGCACGAGCGATGTCGTCCGGGGAGTTCTTGCTGTCGCCGCCACGAGGGAAGAAGTCGATGCCCGGAGCGTTGTTGTGACCGCTACCGCCATCCAGGCGCAGGCCGTACAGGCCGAAGGCATCGACGCCGACACCAACTGTGCCCTGGGTGAAGCCGGAGGTGAACTTGCCGATGAAGCCCTGACCCCACTGCATCTGGTCATTCGCGGTGTGCTTCTTGTCGCGGTTCATGTAGGCATTGCGCAGCAGCAGGGTAGCGCTGCTGTCTTCAACGAAGCCTTTGGAAGCTTCCTGATCGTTGGCCATTGCTTGAGTAGCGGCCATGAGCCCCAGTGCGAGCAGACTGATCCGGGTTTTCAACATCTTGTTTTCCTTATTACGTGATTTGATACGCGCTGTGGCCAAACGCCAGACCACGCCCCCTGCGTGGGTTGACGCTCACGGACTGAAAATAAAAAGCCCGCGTGCGAGTGATCGCAGCGGGCCTTTTATTATTTGAGTCTTGGCCTATGGGCCTACAGGCGTAGGGGCCGAATCCTAGCCGCGGGCGGAATGGCCTGTCAAAAAATCGTGAACGAATGATGGCAAGTTTCATCTTTTTTGCTACCGATGGCGCAGTTTCCGACAAAGTCGAGCGACTTCCGCCAATCCCCTCAGGGCGAAATCCACGAAGATGGATCCAAAACACCGGTGAACGTGCAGCGTTCTTGAGAGAAACTCTAAAAATTCAAATCTGAGACATTTAGATACAAATAGCCATCAAGCAAACGACTAAAGAGTTAACGTTTGCAAATGCCAAGCATTATCATCCGCGCATTTCCATATTCAATAACATCGCCGGATATCCACTTAAATGCCTTCCCCTTGCCGCCTCACCCCCTTGTCCCTGGGCTTATCCCTGTTGTTCGGCTCCAGCCTGGCCATTGCCGCCACGACCACCCTGCCAGAGCTGTCGGTCACCGCCGACAGCGATAGCGAACGCGATGATCCGCGGGTCAAGGAAGTCACCACGGCCACGCGCACCTCGACCCCGGTACGCTACGTGCCGCAGGCCATCGACTCGATCAAGACCAGCAATACGCTGGACTACGGCACCACCGAGCTGGGCAAGGCCTTGAGCGGCCTGCCCAACGTCAGCAGCGGCGCCGACACCCGCTTCGACAGCGTGCGCATCCGCGGCTTCGACGCGAGCAACGACTTCTACCTGGACGGCATCCGCGACGACAGCCAGTACGTCCGCGACCTGAACAACATCGAACGGGTGGAGGTACTCAAGGGCCCTGCGGCGGTGCTCTATGGCCGGGGCAGCCAGGGCGGGATCATCAACCGGGTGAGCAAGGCACCAGAGGCCGGGCGCCGTTCATCCATCGAAGTCCAGGGTGGCAGCGAAGACCTGCGCAGCCTGTACGCCGACCTCAGCGCCGACCCGAGCGACACCCTCAGCCTGCGGCTGAACCTGGGCAACCGCGACAACAACAGCTTGCGCGACGGCGTCGATGGCAGCCGCCAGTTGTTCGCACCGTCCATGAGCTGGCAGTTGACCCCGGACCTGAACTGGCTCGTGCAGTACGAATACAGCCGCTTCAACCGCACCCCGGACCGTGGCATTCCCGGCAACACGCTGACCGGCCGTCCGGCAGACGTCAGCCGCAGCACCACCTACGGCGACAGCCAGCGCGACTACATCGACGACCGCGCCGAATCGCTGCGCTCGCGCCTCAACTACCAGTTGAATGAAAACTGGCAACTGCGCCACACCCTCGGCCTGTTCACCCTGGCCAGCGACTTCGACAACACCTACCTGACCGGTTACACCCCGGCCACCGGCGTGGTCACCCGCCAGCGCTGGCAGCAGGACCTGGACACCCGCAACCTGTTCAACAACCTGGAAGCCGAGGGCCGGCTAGATACCTACGGCCTGGAACACACCCTGCTGGTCGGGCTGGAACTGGGCGAGCAACGCCGCAATTCGCTGCTGCGCAGCGGTGTTGGCGTGCCTTCGGTGAACATCTACAACCCGAAACAGGGCCTGCAACACACCGGGCGCATGAACATTTCCAGCGACAACCACACCCGTGTGGAAAGCAGCGGCCTGTACGTGCAGGACCAGATTCGCCTGAACGACCAGTGGCAGGTCCTGGCCGGCGTGCGCTTCGACCGATTCGAGGTGGAAACCACCAGCAAGGTCAGCGGCCGCAGCGAGAAGCAGGACAGCACCGGCACCAGTCCGCGCCTGGGCGTGGTCTATACGCCGTGGAAGGAGCACTCCTTCTATGCCTCGTGGAGCAAGACCTTCTCGCCACCGGGCGGCGGCCTGATCGGCATCACTCCGGGTGCGGCGGGCAACACCAACTCGACCGATCCGGAAACCACCCGGCAGAAGGAAATCGGGGTCAAGAGCGACTGGCTGGATGAGCGCTTGAGCACCACCCTCGCGGTGTACGAACTGGAACTGTACAACCGCCGCAACCGCGACCCGCTGGATCTGGAGCGCTGGATCCTCACCGGCCTGCAACGCTCGCGCGGCATCGAGCTGACTGCCACCGGCAAACTCGGTGGCGACTGGTACATGCGCGGCGGCATCGGCCTGCAGGACGCGATCATCGTCGACGACACCGATGGCAATGCCGGCAACCGTGTGTCCGACGTGGCCAAGCGCAACGGCAGCGTGTTCATCACCTGGAAACCGGAGATGGGCTGGTATGCCGAGACCGGCCTGACCTTCGTTGGCGAGCGTTATGCGGATACGAAGAACAGCATCGTCCTGCCGGGCTACGGCACCTGGGATGCGCTGGCGGGCTACCGGACCAAGGACTGGGACCTGCGCGCGGCGCTGAGCAACATCACCGACAAGACCTATTATGCGTCAGCGACCAGTGCCGCGCAGATCCAGTTCGGTGATCCGCGCAGCCTGGTGGTGACCGGGACCTACAGCTTCTGACCTCGATGGCCTCATCGCGGGCAACGCCCGCTCCCACGGGTATCGCATGCACCGCCGACCTTGTGGGAGCGGGCGTTGCCCGCGATGAGGCCCTCAAGTCCTGATCCGGACAACGAAAGAAGGGCGCCACCGTCCACCGGTGGCGCCCTTCTTTCGTTTCAACCACTGCCCTTTCAGCCGTGCCAGATCCCTGCCAGAGCATCGAGCTCCGCTTCGGTAATCAGGCCAGCTGGATAACGTTCCGCCAGCAGACGCCGTGGATCGGTCTTCCTGACCCGGATTGGTCCATTGTGCTTCAACCACTGCGCCAGTACCTGGAGCGCTTCGTGATTCATGACTGTCGGGTGCATAGCCGTCTCACGTGCTGCATTCATTTCACACGTACTCCCCCAGAGGCGTGAGCGACTAAATTACTCAACTTTTGTGACAACTCCGTGCGGAGCAAGCGCCGCCCATCTGCCGAGTAACACATCGAAATAAATACAAGAGCTGTGCCATTCCCCACGCCGACCGTCGTCCGGGCAAAAAAAAGCCCGTCGTCGGACGGGCTTTTTTTCATTGGTTTTTCAACGCTTTACTGGCGCCGGCTGCTGCTGGGTCAAGCAATGGATGTTGCCACCACCGAGCAACAGTTCACGCCCGGGCACCATCACCACTTCGTGCGCCGGGAAGAGACGCGCGAGGATCGCTCTGGCCTCGGCATCGGCAGGGTCGTTGAAGCTCGGCGCGATGATGCCGCCGTTGACGATCAGGAAGTTGACGTAGGAACCGGCCAGGCGCACCGACGGGTTGCGCTCCTGGCTGCCGGCGACCAGGTCGACGCCGTCGCACTCGTCCTGGGTGGCGTACAGCGGGCCCGGGATCGGCATCTTGTGCACCACGAACGAGCGGCCCTTGGCATCGCGCTGGCTTTCCAGAACCGCCAGGGCGGCACGGCAGCGGCTGTAGTTGGGGTCCTTGGAATCATCGGTCCAGGCCAGTAACACTTCGCCCGGGCTGACGTAACAGCAGAAGTTGTCGACATGACCGTCGGTCTCGTCGTTGTACAGGCCGTCCGGCAGCCAGACGATGGTGTCCACCGCCAGGTTGTCGCGCAGGATGGCTTCGATCTGTTCGCGATTCAGGTGCGGGTTGCGGTTGGCATTGAGCAGGCATTCTTCGGTGGTGATCAGGGTGCCTTCGCCATCGACGTGAATCGAGCCGCCCTCAAGCACGAAGCCCTCGGTGACGTAGCGCGCGGTACGCTCCAGGCCCATGATCTTGCCGGCCACCTGCTCGTCACGGTTCCACGGCGCATACAGACCGCCATTGAAGCCGCCCCAGGCATTGAAGCCCCAGTCGACGCCTCGCACTTCGCCGTTGTCGTTGATGACGAAGGTCGGCCCGGTGTCGCGCACCCAGGCGTCGTCGTTGCTGATTTCCACCACGCGGATGTTTGGCTCGTTACCCAGGCGCGACACGGCATTCTCGTACTGTGCCGCGGACACACCGACGGTCACCGGCTCGAAGCGGGCAATGGCCTTGGCCACGGCGGTGTGGGCGGCCTGTGCCGGCTTGCCGCCGAGACGCCAGTTGTCCGGACGCTCCGGCCAGATCATCCAGACCTGGGTTTGCGGCGCCCATTCGGCGGGCATGTGGAAGCCATCGGCACGGGGAGTGGAGGTCAGCGTCTTCATGGTTCGGGCCTTGGGTTGGAGGTTCAGTAAGTCGATTTATATCCGATAAATATCGACATTGAAAGCTGTAAAACAAAACAATCATGCACAAAAAAGCCGGGCAGTCCGATAGAAATCGAACTGCCCGGCTCCGATTCACGACCTAGAGCTCTTCTGACAACACCCGGGCAATACTGTCGACGAAGTAGTCGACACTTTCCCGCGTGGTGCACATCGGCGGCTTGATCTTGAGGATGTTCAGGTAGTCGCCGGTCGGCTGCATGAAGATGCCCAGGTCACGCAGGCGGTTGCACAGGTACATCGTTTCCTCCGTGGCCGGCTCCAGGGTGTCCGGGCTACGCACCAGTTCCAGACCCAGGTAGAAGCCAGAACCGTGCACCGCGCCGGCCAGCGGATATTCATCGACCAGTTGCTGCAGGCGCGCCTTGAAATAGCCGCCGACCTCCCGAGCGTTCTCCCACAGGCCTTCCTCGGCCATCACGTCGAGCACCGCCATGCCGATCCGGCAACTCACCGGACTGCCGCCGGCGGAGGAGAAGAAATAGCCCTCGGCTTCAAGCGCCTCGGCGATCTCGCGACGGGTAATCACAGCACCCAGCGGGTGGCCGTTGCCCATGCCTTTGGCCATGGTGATGATGTCCGGCACCACGCCCTGCTCTTCGAAGCCCCAGAAATATTCGCCCATGCGCCCGTAGCCAACCTGCACCTCGTCGGCGATGCACACGCCGCCACGCTCGCGCACGCGGCTGTAGACCTGTTCCAGATAGCCCGGCGGCAGCGGGATGCCCCCGGCGTTGCCATACACCGGTTCGCAGATGAAGCCGGCCAGCTGACGCCCGGTGGCATCCACTTCGGCCAGGGTGGCGTCGACATCGCGCACGTAGTCGGCGGTGCTTTCGCCACCGCGGTACTTGCCGCGATAGGTATTCGGCGCGGTCACCGGGTGCACCCATTCCGGGCGGGTGGTCAGTGCCTGCGGATTGTCGGCGATGGAGGTGGAGATCGCGTCGGTGGCCACCGACCAGCCGTGATACGCCTCCAGCACACTGAGCACTTCGCGCCCGCCGCTGGCGGCCCAGGCCAGACGGATCGCCAGGTCGTTGGCCTCGGTGCCGCTGTTGACCAGGAACACCCGGTCCATACCCTTCGGCGCCAGGGCCAGCAGGCGCTCGGAAAATTCGGCGATGGCTGCGTAGTGGAAGCGCGAGTTGGTATTGAGCAGCGACCACTGCTTCGCGGCTTCGCTGACCATACGCGGGTGGCCGTGGCCGAGTACCGCGACATTGTTGAGCATGTCCAGGTAGGAGCGGCCCTGCAGGTCGATCAGGTAGTTGCGCCAGCCGCGCTCGATCTGCGGCGGCTGCTGATAATAGTGCTTCTGCGAACGGGCGAAGCTGGCATCGCGGCGCGCCAGTAAAGCCTTGGCGTCGCTCAGCGGCTCAGCGTCGCAATCGAAGCCGAGCAACGCTGCCGGCGACGGACAGACCACGCGCCAGGCTTCGGCGCGCGATGGCGTGACAAAGGCTGGCGGACGCAGGCCCGGCACCCGGCACAACTGCACGGTGATGCTGCTGCCACTGCGTCCGATCGCTTGTCCTGCTTCAACGACCTGGCCCTCGGCCAGGCCATCGCCGCCCCCCCACAGCCACAGGCTGGCCGACGCGCCTTGCAGGCAACCACCCTTCGGCCCGTCCGCGTGCCAGATGCCTGCGAAGGGCGCACGCAGTTCGCTGTCGGGCTGCAGATGCAGCTCGACCTGCAGGGCGAACGTGTCCGGCTCGCGTGGATTGTCGATATGGGTCCGCGACAGACGGTACTGCCCGTACAACGACGAGGCCGGTGCCGGATGCTGCAACAGCAACTGCTGGTCGATACCCGGCGTTTCCCAGTTGCCCGCGCTGAAATGTTCGCTGAGTACACCGAGATCGACACGCGTCACTGCCTGCCCGCTCAAGGCCGGCAACAGCCCCGTGCAACCACCCAGATCCAGCGCCGCGGGTACAAGGCCCGCAGCCTGCAGGATCGCGGCTTCCATCAGGGCGAACGGCACGCTGTCGGCAACCTCGAATATTTCCCACTCGTGGGCCAGGTTGGCGCGGCTGTATTCATTGTCCGGATCGATGCTCACCTGTTGCTCGCCGCTAAGCACCAGGACGGCAGCGCGAGCGACGATCAGCGGCCACAGGGCCTTTAGTTCGGCCTCGCTCAGCGGATTGGTGGCGTGATAGGCGGACACTGCCGGAAGAATGCGCAGCGGGTCACCCTCGGCGTGGTGCAGCAGCGCGGCGCAGGTCACCGACAGGTCGGCGATGCGCCAGGTGTGCAGCAGGTCGCCGAAGTCGATCACCCCTTGCAGTTGCCACTGGCGGTCGGCATCGCGCTGCCAGACGGCGTTGTCGTCGGTGATATCGAGGTGCACGGCCTGCTTCGGCAGGTCGTGCTGGACCAGCGCCAAGGCCTGTTCTGCCTGGGCTGCCGCGGCGGCTACACGTACCTTGCGCGGGCCGTCGGCCAGCACCGGCAAGAGATGAGCGATCAGCGCCTGGGCATGCTGCGGATCCCATTGCAGGGTGCGAGTGAGGCCCGGGTGGCTGAAACCGGCCAGCGCCTGGTCGACCCGGGCGCACAACGCGCCCAGCTCGGCGATCAGGCGCGGCTCCATGTGCTTGAGGCGGGTCAGGGTCTGCCCGTCGATATAGTCCAGCAACCGGGCGCGGACGGCCTGGCCGTCGATGTCCAGGGACAGCAGTTGCTCACCGGACGTCGCCACGCGTACCGCCGGTACGGGAACCCCGCGTTCACCCAGGAAGCCGAGGGCAGCATGCTGGGCCTCCAGTTCCACCGCCGAATAGGCGCCATGGCAGACCTTCAGCACGAAGCGGCCGTGCTCGCTGTCGACGCGGAAATTCAGGTCCTGCTGGCTGCCCAGCGCCTGTAAACCACCGTCCAGCCCATAGTGCTGGTTGAGCAGGGCACGGGCCTGCCGTTCGCTGAGGGTCGGGCAAGGCTGGCTGGCGCGGTGGATCAGGGTGCTGAGGGGCATGGTGGAACCTCGGTTTTTTTGCGGCTTATATCGCCATTTGCCAGGGTGAAACGCAAGGGTAACGATCAAAATACCGCACAGTTTTCCTAAAGTTCGTTGCATAAAGCATGACAAAGAGGTTACCCGGCACAATCTGCTTGCGTGCCCGGCGGCGGCACACAAGTATGTAGCCGTTGCTCAACCTGAGTTCTGGAGAAAGGCATGCGCATCCTCATCACCGGTGGCGCCGGTTTCATCGGCTCGGCACTGGTACGCCACCTGATCGCACACACCGATCATGAAGTGCTCAACCTGGACAAGCTGACCTACGCCGGCAACCTGGAGTCGCTGGCCCCTATCGCAACCAACACACGCTACGAGTTCGTCCAGGCCGATATCGTCGACCAGACGGCGGTCGCGGCGGTGCTGCAGCGCTTCCAGCCCCAGGCGATCATGCACCTGGCGGCGGAGTCCCATGTCGATCGTTCCATAGACGGCCCGGCGGCCTTCATCCAGACCAATATCGTTGGCACCTACAGCCTGCTGGAGGCCACCCGCGCCTGGTGGTCGACGCTGCCCCCCACCGAGCGCGAGGCTTTCCGCTTCCATCATGTGTCCACCGACGAAGTCTATGGCGACCTGCACGGTGCCGATGACCTGTTCCGCGAAACCACACCCTACGCGCCCAGTTCACCCTACTCCGCCAGCAAGGCCGCGTCCGATCATCTGGTCCGCGCCTGGCACCGTACCTATGGCCTGCCGGTACTGCTGAGCAACTGCTCGAACAACTACGGGCCGTATCATTTCCCGGAAAAGCTCATTCCGCTGGTGATCCTCAGCGCCCTGGCCGGCAAGCCACTGCCGGTCTACGGCGACGGCCTGCAGGTGCGTGACTGGCTATTCGTCGAGGACCACGCCCGGGCCTTGCTCACGGTGGTGACCGCGGGCAAGGTCGGCGAAACCTACAACATCGGCGGCCACAACGAGCAGAAGAACATCGATGTGGTCCGCGCCATCTGCGCCCTGCTCGAAGAACTGGCACCGCAGCACCCGCAAGGCGTGAGCCGCTATGCCGACCTGATCACCCACGTACGCGACCGCCCGGGCCATGACCTGCGCTATGCAATCGATGCCGGCAAGATCGAGCGCGAGCTGGGCTGGGTGCCTGTGGAAACCTTCGAAACCGGCCTGCGCAAGACCGTCCAGTGGTATCTGGACAACCTGGAGTGGTGCCGTCATGTCCAGGACGGCAGCTACCAGGGGCAGCGGCTGGGCAATTCCGATTTCAAGGACCTCATTGCATGACCAAAGGTATCGTCCTGGCGGGCGGCTCCGGCACCCGCCTGCACCCCATCACTCTCGGCGTATCCAAGCAACTGCTGCCGATCTACGACAAGCCGATGATCTACTACCCGATCTCGGTGCTGATGCTGGCCGGGATCCGCGAGATCCTGGTGATTTCCACCCCGCAGGACCTGCCGCAGTACCGCCAGTTGCTCGGCGACGGCAGCCAGTTCGGCCTCGCCATCAGCTATGCCGAGCAGCCCACCCCCGACGGGCTGGCCCAGGCCTTCCTGATTGGCGAGCAATTCATTGGCAATGATGCGGTGTGCCTGGTGCTCGGCGACAACATCTTCCACGGCCAGGGCTTCACCGCGCAGTTGCTGCGCGCCGCCGCCCATCCGCATGGCGCCACGGTGTTCGGCTATTGGGTCAAGGGTCCCGAGCGCTTCGGCGTGGTCGAGTACGACACCGATGGTCGGGTGCTGTCCATCGAGGAAAAACCGGCGGTGCCGAAGTCCAACTACGCGGTCACCGGCCTGTACTTCTATGACAACGACGTGATCGAGATCGCCAGGTCGGTGCGCCCTTCCGCCCGCGGCGAACTGGAGATCACCGACGTCAACAATGCTTACCTCAAGCGCGGCGACCTGCGCGTCGAACGCTTCGGCCGTGGCTTCGCCTGGCTCGACACCGGTACACACGACAGCCTGCTGGAGGCCTCGCAGTACGTGCAGACCATCGAGCATCGCCAGGGCCTGAAGGTAGCCTGTCTGGAAGAAATCGCCTTCCAGCAGGGCTGGATCAGCGAAGCACAACTCACCGCCCGCGCGGAAGCGCTGAGCAAGACGGGCTACGGCCAATATCTGCTTGGATTGATGAGCAAATGAAAGCCATTGCCACTTCTCTGCCCGAGGTGCTGATCCTCGAACCGACCGTGTTCGGCGACGCCCGCGGCTTTTTCTACGAAAGCTTCAATGCCCGGGTGTTCGCCGAACTCACCGGGGTAGACGCGCCCTTTGTCCAGGACAACCACTCGCGCTCGCAGAAAGGCGTGCTGCGCGGCCTGCACTACCAGATCGAAAATGCCCAGGGCAAGCTGGTGCGGGTCGCGGCAGGCGAAGTCCTCGATGTCGCCGTCGACCTGCGCAAAGGCTCGCCGTCGTTCGGGCGCTGGACCAGTGTGCGCCTGTCCGCCGAGAACAACCGTCAACTGTGGGTGCCGCCAGGCTTCGGCCATGGCTTCGTGGTACTGAGCGATGTCGCAGACTTCCTCTACAAGACCACCGATTACTACAACCCGGCCGCCGAGCGCTGCATACGCTGGGACGATCCTGACCTGGCCGTCGACTGGCAACTCGAGGCAGAACCGCTGCTCTCAGCCAAGGACCAGAACGGCAAACTGCTCAAGGACGCTGACCTGTTCCCATGAAGATCCTCATCAGCGGCCGCAACGGCCAGGTGGCCCAGGCCCTGCACCAGGCGCTGGGCGACCTGGGTGAGCTGCACGTCCTTGGCCGCGACCAGCTCGACCTTGCACACCCCGAGCGCATTGCCGAACGGGTCCGCGCCCTCACTCCCGACCTGATCGTCAACGCCGCCGCACACACGGCAGTGGACCAGGCAGAAAGCGAGCCGGAACTGGCCTTCGCGATCAACGCTCGTGCCCCCGGCGTGCTCGCCGAAGAAGCCGCCCGCCTGGGCGTCCCGCTGATCCACTACTCCACCGACTACGTCTTCGACGGTGAAAAGGCCGCGCCCTACACCGAAGACGACGCGCCCAACCCGCTGGGTGTCTACGGTCAGAGCAAACTGGCCGGCGAACAGGCGATCGCCGCGGTCGGCGAGCAGCACCTGATCCTGCGCACCAGCTGGGTGTACTCGACCCACGGCCGCAATTTCCTGCTGACCATGCAGCGCCTGTTGCAGGAAAAGCCGGAACTGCGGGTGGTGGCCGACCAGATCGGCGCGCCGACCTGGGCCGGGACCATCGCCACCAGCACCCGCCAACTGATCGACCGCTGGCAGGCCGGCCAGGCGGGTGCCTGGGGCACCTACCACCTGACCGCGCAGGGCGAAACTTCGTGGTTCGGCTTCGCACAGGCCATCAGCGAGCAGTTGAAGGTCCAAGGCAAACCCTGCGCCAACCTCGTCCCGATCCCGTCCAGCGAGTACCCGACGCCAGCCCGCCGGCCGCTCAACTCGCGCCTCGATTGCAGTCGCCTGCAACGCGAGTGGCATGTCAGCCAGCCCGACTGGCGCCAGGCGCTGATCGACTGCCTCAAGTAGCGCATAATGCGCCAGACCTCTCTGGCGCATTTTTTCGCGATGACCATGACCCCCAGCCTCCCCCGCCGTCCCCGCTGGCGCAGCCTCGCCCTCCTGGCCCTGTGCCTGGCGCCGCTGCTCTGGCCGCTCAAGCACCTCGCCGAACACTACTACCAGGAAGAGCTGGCCAGCCAGAACCGCCAGACCCTCGACCTCTACGTCGCCAACCTGCTCGGCACCCTGCACCGCTACGAGGCCCTGCCGCAGATCCTCGGCGACCTGCCGACCCTGCGCGCCGTGCTGGCCGACCCGCTGCGCCTCGAGCTGTTGACCAACGCCAACCGCCGTCTCAAGGAGATCAGCAGCCAGACCGGCGCCGAAGTGATCTACCTGATGGACGCCAAAGGCAACACCCTGGCCGCCTCCAACTGGGACAAGAAGGACAGCTTCATCGGCCGCAACTTCGCCTTCCGCCCCTACTTCAGCGATGCCACCGCCGGGCGCCTGGGGCGTTTCTTCGGCCAGGGCACCACCTCCGCCAAGCGTGGCTACTTCTTCGGCGCGCCAGTGTGGGACAACGGTGAAGTGATTGGCGTGCTGGTGGTCAAGGTCGACCTCGATCACACCGAAACCCTCTGGGGCAAGAGCCCGGAGCAACTGCTGCTGACCGACAGCAACGGCGTGGTGGTGCTGACCTCGCGCCCGGAATGGCGTTTCCGCGCCACCCGCCCGCTGAGCGATGAAGAGCGTCAGGCGATCACCGCGATCCAGCCCTACCCGACCCAGGAGCCGCAACCGCTCAACCTCAACCGTCAGGCCTGGCTGGTGCAGACCCGCTCGATCCCGGAAACCGGCTGGGAAGTGAACATCCTCGCGCCGCGAGTGCTGGTGGACCGCTCCGTCAGCACGGTGATGGCCGTGGGCGGCGCCACCTTGCTGGTGGTGATGTTGCTGGTCGGCCTGGTGATGCAGCGCCGCCGTCACTACATGGACCGTATCGACTTCGAGGCCCACGCCCGCCACGACCTGGAAAAGCGCGTAGCCGAACGCACCGCCGACCTCGAAGGCCTCAACAGCCGCCTGAAGTCCGAGGTCCTGGAACGCGAACACGCCCAGCAGGAAGCCGCCCGCGCCCAGGACGAACTGGTCCAGGCCGGCAAGCTGTCGGTGCTCGGCACCATGTCAGCGAGCATCAGCCACGAACTCAACCAGCCGCTGGCGGCGATCCGCAGCTACGCGGAAAACGCCGAGGTCCTGCTCGATCACCAGCGCACCGAGGACGTGCGCGGCAACCTCAAGCTGATCAACGAGCTGACCGGGCGCATGGCATCGATCATCGCCCACCTGCGCGCCTTCGCCCGCCGCGACCGCCACGCGCCGGAAAGCGTGGCCCTGCAGCCGGCGCTGGACGATGCCCTGGCCATGCTGGCCAAGCGTCGCCGGGCCATGGCCGTAGAACTGGTGCGCGACCTGCCGGAAGCCACCCTGTGGGTACAGGCCGGGGAAACCCGCCTGCGCCAGGTGCTCGGCAACCTGCTGGCCAACGCCCTCGACGCCCTCACCGAGAAGGCCAACCCGCGCAAACTGTGGATAAGTGCCGAACGCCGTGAAGACTGCGTCTACCTGACGATCCGCGACAACGGCCCGGGCTTCACCAGCCAGGCCCTGGCCCGTGCCCGCGAACCCTTTTTCACCACCAAGACCCGCACCCAGGGCCTTGGCCTGGGCCTGGCGATCTGTGACACGCTGATGCGTGCCCTGGGTGGCGAGTTGCTGCTGGCCAACCATCCGGAGGGCGGTGCCTTGCTGACCCTGCAACTGCGCGTGGCCAAGCCCGGCGCCAATCTTCAGACTTCGGAGGACCTCTCGGCATGAGTGCAGAGCCCCTGATCGACAGCCGCACCCAGGTGATCCTGGTCGACGACGACCCGCACCTGCGCCAGGCCCTCAGCCAGACCCTCGACCTCGCCGGCCTGCGCGTGCTGCCGCTGAGCGACGCCCAGGGCCTGGCCGGGCGCATCGAGGCCGACTGGCCGGGCGTGGTGGTCAGCGATATCCGCATGCCTGGTATCGACGGTCTGCAACTGCTGGAGCAACTGCACGGCCAGGACCCGGAGCTGCCTGTGCTGCTGATCACCGGCCACGGCGACGTGCCGCTGGCGGTGCAGGCGATGCGCGCCGGGGCCTATGACTTCCTGGAAAAACCCTTCGCCAGCGACGCCCTGCTCGACAGCGTGCGCCGCGCCCTGGCCTTGCGCCGCCTGGTGCTGGACAACCGCAGCCTGCGCCTCGCCCTGAGCGACCGCCAGGAGCTGAGCGGGCGCCTGGTTGGCCATTCGCCGTCGATCCAGCGCCTGCGCGAGCAGATCGGCGCCCTCGCCGCGACCCGCGCCGACGTGCTGATCCTTGGCGAGACCGGCGCCGGCAAGGAAGTGGTGGCCCGCGCCCTGCACGATCTGTCAGGCCGCCGCGACGGCCCGTTCGTGGCGATCAACGCCGGTGCCCTGGCCGAGTCGGTGGTGGAAAGCGAGCTGTTCGGCCACGAACCTGGCGCCTTCACCGGCGCGCAGAAACGCCGCATCGGCAAGTTCGAGTTCGCCAACGGCGGCACCCTGTTCCTCGACGAAATCGAGAGCATGAGCCTGGACGTGCAGGTCAAGCTCCTGCGCATGCTCCAGGAGCGGGTGCTGGAGCGCCTCGGCGGCAACCAGCAGATTCCCCTGGATATCCGTGTGATCGCCGCGACCAAGGAAGACCTGCGCCAGGCCGCCGATCAGGGCCGCTTCCGCGCCGACCTGTATTACCGCCTCAACGTCGCGCCGCTGCGCATCCCGCCGCTGCGCGAGCGCGGCGACGACATCCTCGTGTTGTTCCAGCATTTCGCCGATGCCGCCAGCGAACGCCACGGCCTGCCCGCCCACGCACTGCAACCGGCGCAACGGGCAATGCTCCTGCGGCACAACTGGCCGGGCAACGTGCGCGAGCTGCAGAACGCCGCCGAACGCTTCGCCCTCGGCCTGGAGCTGGCGCTCGACGGCCAGCCGGACAGCCCCGCCACAGCGCAGGATCTGCCGCCGGCCAATGGAAACCTCAGCGAACAGGTCGAGCATTTCGAGCGCTCGCTGATCGCCGCCGAGCTGGCCCGTCCGCACAGCTCCATGCGCAGCCTCGCCGAAGCCCTCGGCATCCCGCGCAAGACCCTGCACGACAAGCTGCGCAAGCACGGCCTGAGCTTCGCCGACAGCAACGCCAGTGCCAACGACGACCTGGAGGATCACCGCTGATGAGCAGCGACAGCCAGTACCTGGAAAACGTCCTGCACCAGGACATCCCGCTGACCCGCGAGATGGACATGCAAGTGCTCGACTGGGAGGAGCAACGGCTGCGCCTGCGCCTGCCACTGGAGCCCAACGTCAACCACAAGAGCACCATGTTCGGCGGCAGCCTGTACTGCGGCGCGGTGCTGGTGGGTTGGGGCTGGCTGCACCTGCGCTTGCGCGAGGCAGGGATCGATGACGGGCATATCGTCATCCAGGAAGGCGCGATCAGCTATCCGCTGCCGGTGACCGGTGCGGCGATCGCGGTGTGCGAGGCGCCGGAAGAGAAGGTCTGGACGCGTTTCGTCAACACTTACCAGCGCTATGGCCGCGCGCGCCTGACGCTGCACACGCGGATCTTCAATGAAAACGCAGAACTGCCCGCCGTGGCATTCGACGGGCAGTACGTTCTACATCGCTGAGGCAAGGGCCAGCAGCTTGCCGCGCCATGGCGCGGCGGCGGGCAGGCCGAGGAAGAACGCATTGCGCAGGGATTCCCGCGCCGGGTAGACGAAGGCCTCGCCGTCCAGGCCCAGCACTTCGCCGCCCGCCCCTTCCAGCACGCCTTGGGCTGCGGCGGTGTCCCACTGCGAGGTCGGCGCCAGACGCGGATAGCAGTCGGCGGCACCTTCGGCCAGCAGACAGAACTTCAGCGAACTGCCGATGTTGGCCAGTTCCAGCTCGCCCAGCGCCTCGCCAAGGCCGGCCAGCAGGCGCTCCTGCTCCGGGCTGGAATGGCGGCGGCTGGCAACCACGGTGAACGACTCACCGGCCGGCGGCGCCAGGCGTACCTGGATCGGTTCGACACTGCCGTCGGCTTCGGCACGCCAGGCGCCAATGCCCTGCCCGCCGTAGTAGCAGCGGCCATTGACCGGCATCGCCACTACGCCGAACACCACCCGGCCCTGTTCGATCAAGGCGATGTTGACGGTGAACTCGTCGGTGCCGGCGATAAACTCCTTGGTTCCGTCCAGCGGGTCCACCAGCCACCAGCGCTTCCAGGCCTGGCGCGCTTCCAGCGCAATATCGCAATCTTCCTCGGACAGTACCGGGATTTCCGGGGCCAGGGCCTTCAGGCCTTCGGCGATGACCTTGTGCGCAGCCAGGTCGGCAGCAGTGACCGGCGATTCGTCGGCCTTGGTCACCACCTCCACGCCAGCCCGCCAGAACGGCAGGATCGCAGTGCCTGCACGACGGGCCAGGTCCACCACGTGTGGCATCAGATCGACGTCATTCATGCCTTGAACACTCCACGTTGAGTCAGCAGGTCGCGCACCAGGTACAGCGCCGCCAGCGCCCGCCCCTCGGAGAACTGCGGATGCTGGGCCAGTGCCGACAGCTCGCGCAGGCTCACGCTGTCGACCCGCATCGGCTCTGGCTCGTCCCCCGGGAGGTGTTCTTCGTAGAGGTCGGTGGCCAGCACCACCTGGATCTTCTGGCTCATGTAGCCAGGGGACAGCGACAGCTCGGTGATGTGCTCCAACTGGCGAGCGCCGTAGCCGGCTTCTTCCTTCAGTTCACGGTTGGCAGCAGCCAGCACGTCCTCGCCCGGTTCGATCAGGCCCTTGGGCAGGGACATCTCGTATTCGTCGGTGCCGCCGCAGTATTCCTCGACCAGCACCGCATGCTCGCTGTCGAGCATCGCCACGATCATCACCGCGCCATAGCCATTGCCGCGGCCCACCAGGCGTTCGTAGGTGCGCTCGACGCCGTTGGAAAAGCGCAATTGCACGGCTTCGACACGGAACAGGCGGCTGCTGGCGACGATCTCGCTGGAAAGGACGGTGGGTTTCTGGCGCATGGGGGGGCGGCTCCTTGGCGGTAACGGGGTACTATAGCGCCCACAACGGCCCGACCGAACGAGAATCTTGCACATGCCTGCCCTTGCCTGGCGCGATATCGACACCGTCCTGCTGGACATGGACGGCACCCTGCTCGACCTGCACTACGACAATCACTTCTGGCTCGAACACCTGCCCCGCCGCTATGCAGAGCTCCACGGCATCAGCCGAGCCATGGCCGAGCTGGAAATCCAGCCGCTGTTCGAGCGCCATGCCGGCTCGCTGAACTGGTACTGCCTGGACTTCTGGACCGCCGAGCTGAAGCTGCCAGTGCGTGAACTGAAACTGGAAACCGCTGACCTGATCGCCCTGCGCCCGGATGCCGATGTGTTTCTGGCGGCACTGCGGGACGCCGGCAAGCGGGTGATCCTGATCACCAATGCGCACCGCGACTCGCTGTCACTGAAGCTGGAGCGCGTGGCGCTGGCGCCGTATTTCGAGCGGATGATCAGTTCTCATGACTATGGCTATCCCAAGGAGAGCCAGCAGTTCTGGAGCGCATTGCAGGCCGATACCGGATTCGATCCGGCGCGCAGCCTGTTCATCGACGACACCCTGGCGATCCTGCGCAGCGCCCGCACCTTCGGCGTCACCCACCTGCTGGCGGTGAGTCAGCCGGACAGCCGCAAGCCTGCGCGCGATACCGAGGAATTCGCGGCGCAGGAAGACTACCGGGTGTTGCTGGAAGGTCTTTGAAAGACGACGCGGACTTTGTGGGAGCGGGTTCACCCGCGATTGCGGCAGTGAATCCACCATCGCAATCGCGGCTGAACCCGCTCCCACAGGGTCCGCACAACGCTCGCGAGAATGCGCTATTCCGGAATGCGCAGCGACTGCCCCGGATAGATCTTGTCCGGATGGCTGAGCATCGGCTTGTTGGCCTCGAAGATCTTGTTGTACTGGTTGGCATTGCCATAGACCGCCAGCGAGATGGCGCTGAGGGTGTCGCCCTTCTTCACCACCACGAACCGCGCTGCAGCGACAACCGGCCCGGTCACCGTGATCTGGTCATCCACCGTCTCCACTCCGGCGATATTGCCCAGGGCCAGAAGGATCTTCTCTTTCTCTTCCTGGCTCGCCACCTCGCCGGTGACCGTCACCGTGCTGCCATTCACCGTGGCCTGGACATTCGGATTGCCCAACCCCACCTTCGCCACATGCTCCTTGAGCTGTTCACCGGCATTGGCATTGCCCGGTGTCAGCAGATCGATGAGCTTTTCTCCCGCTTCTTTCACGAAACTGAACAGACTCATGACGCTCTCCCTGGTTGAAGGAATCTCGGAGCCCAAAGTCTAGGTCAGGTTAGAATGCCTCGCCCGCCAGCCCCGAGACGACGATGGACATCAAACAGCTGAAATTCCTCATCGCCCTGGACGAAACCCGCCACTTCGGCCAGGCCGCAGCGCTGTGCCACGTGACCCAGCCGACCCTGTCGATGCGCCTGCGCAACCTCGAGCGCGAACTGGGGCTGGAGCTGGTCAATCGCGGCCAGCGCTTCGAAGGCTTCACCGCGCAGGGCGAACGGGTGCTGGCCTGGGCGCGCTCGGTACTGGCCGCCTACGACGGCCTGCAGGCGGAGGCCGCCGCCTGTCGCGGGCATCTCGCCGGCACCCTGCGCCTGGGCATGGTGCCGCTGTCCAGCTTCGACCCGCTGCCACTGCTGCAACGCCTGCACCGCCAGCACCCGGACCTGGCGTTCGAACTCAGCGCCCTGAGCTCCGAGCAGATCCTCGAACAACTCACCAGCAATCGCCTCGACCTCGGCCTGTCCTACCTGGAACGCCTCGACCAGGAGCGTTTCGAAGCCCAGCCGCTGGGTGAATCGCCCATGGGCCTGCTGTACAACCCGGCGCACTTCCACTTCGACGACGCCCCGCTGCTCTGGCAAACCCTGGCCGAGCTGCCGCTGGGCCTGCTCACCGCCGGCATGCATTTCCGCCAGTCGGTGGACCACAACTTCCACAGCCGCGGTCTCAACCCGCGCCTGCTGCTGCAGACCGATGCCGTCCATCAGTTGGTCCAGGCCGTGCACGGCGGCCTGTGCTGCGCGGTGATGCCACTGGGCAGCGGCCTCGAAGCGATGACGGGCGGACTGCGCCTGCAGCCCATCGAAGCGGCCAGCACCCTGGCCCCGCTGGGGCTGATCATGCGTCGCACGGCGCCACGCTCGGCGCTGGCCGAGGCGTGCATTGCCGAATACCGGAAATTGCTCGACGAGGCATGATCGACCGCCTCTATCAAGGCATCGGCACAAGCGATTAGACGATACCCGAGCACAGGCCTAGGCTTAAGACTGATCAGCCTTCGGGTAAGCCCAATAAAATGAGCAGCAAACCACCGGTTTGCGCGGCTTCCACCACAACACTGGAAGCCCCTGCCGCCAGCGTGCGATACGAGTACAGCCAGCTAGAAGATTGCTCCCCTGCCAGCGCCGACCTCGCCGAGGAAGTGGCCCTGGCCATCGCCTACAACGGCATCAGCCAGGCGGTGATGCTGGTCAGTCCCACCGACCTCGACGACTTCGTGGTCGGCTTCAGCATTGGCAGCGGCATCGTCGACAGCGCCGACGACATCTACGACATCAGGCTGGCCGGCAGCGGTTCGGCCCTGCACGCTCAGGTGGAAATCGCCAGCCGCGCGTTCTGGAACCTCAAGACCCAACGTCGCCAACTGGCCGGCACCAGCGGTTGCGGCCTGTGCGGCGTCGAGGCCGTGGAGCAGGCCCTGCCCGACCTCAAGGTCCTGCCCGGCGCACCTTTGCCACCCGCCGAATGGCTGGCCGGCCTGCGCCAGCGCATCAGCGCCTTCCAGCCCCTCGGCCAGCACTGCGGTGCAGTGCATGCCGCGCTGTTCATGGATTCAACGGGTGAACTGCTGCTCGGCCGCGAAGACATCGGTCGGCACAACGCCCTCGACAAGCTGATCGGCGCCTTGATCCGCCAGCGCATCGACACCCATGGCGGCCTCGCCGTGGTCACCAGCCGCTGCAGCCTGGAACTGATCCAGAAGGTCCTGCGCGCCGGCATCCAGACCCTGGTCAGCCTGTCGTCGCCCACCGGCCTGGCCCTGCAATGGGCCCGGCGGCACAACCTGAACCTCATCCACCTGCCGCAACACAGTGCGCCACGGGTCTTCAGCCCGGCGCGGGAGAAGCGATCGTGAGCCTGCATCATCAAGCCGACCAGAAACCCGTTCCGCGCTACAAGCCCTACCACGGCGCCGCCGGCGGCTGGGGCGCGCTGCGCAGCGTCGCGCAGGCGTGGATCGGCAGCGACAACGCCCTGAAGAACATCCGCGCCCTGCTCAAGACCAACCAGAACGGCGGTTTCGACTGCCCCGGCTGCGCCTGGGGCGACTCGCCGGAATCCGGCATGGTCAAGTTCTGCGAGAACGGCGCCAAGGCGGTGAACTGGGAAGCGACCAAGCGCCGCGTCGACCCGGCCTTCTTCGCCCGCCACAGCATCACCTCGCTGCTCGCCCAGAGCGACTACTGGCTCGAATACCAGGGCCGCCTGACCGAGCCGATGGTCTACGACCCGGCCAGCGACCGCTACAAGCCGATCAGCTGGGACGACGCCTTCGCCGTCATCGCACGCCACCTCAAGGCGCTGGAAAGCCCCGACCAGGCCGAGTTCTACACCTCGGGCCGGGCCAGCAACGAAGCGGCGTACCTGTACCAGCTGTTCGTCCGCGCCTACGGCACCAACAACTTCCCCGACTGCTCGAACATGTGCCACGAGGCCAGCGGCGTGGCCCTGGGCCAGAGCGTCGGCGTGGGCAAGGGCACGGTGACCTTCGACGACTTCGAGCACGCCGACGCCCTGTTCGTCTGGGGCCAGAATCCCGGCACCAACCACCCGCGCATGCTCGAACCGCTGCGCGAGGCAGTACAGCGCGGTGCCCAGGTGGTGTGCATCAACCCGCTCAAGGAGCGCGGCCTGGAACGCTTCCAGCATCCGCAGCACCCGATCGAGATGCTCACCAACGGCGACCGCCCGACCAACACCGCTTTCTTCCGTCCGGCCCTGGGCGGCGACATGGCGATGATGCGCGGCATGGCCAAGTTCCTCCTGCAGTGGGAACGCGAGGCCCTGGCCAAGGGTGACGAACCCGTGTTCGACCACGCCTTCATTGCCGAGCACACCGCCACCGTCGACGAGTACCTGGCGGTGGTCGACGCCACACCGTGGGAGCAGATCGAAAGCCAGTCCGGCCTGCCGCTGGGCGAGATCGAGCTGGCGGCGCGGATGTACGTGAAGGCCAGGAAAGTCATCATGTGCTGGGCCATGGGCATCACCCAGCATCGCCACTCGGTGCCGACCATCCAGGAAATCGCCAACCTCATGCTGCTGCGCGGCAACCTCGGCCAGCCGGGCGCCGGCCTGTGCCCGGTGCGCGGCCACAGCAACGTGCAGGGCGATCGCACCATGGGCATCAACGAGCGTCCGCCGGTGGCCCTGCTCGACTCCCTGGAGCGGCATTTCGGCTTCCCGGTGCCGCGGCACAACGGCCACAACACCGTCGAGGCGATCCACGCCATGCTCGAAGGCCGTGCCAAGGTGTTCATCGGCCTTGGCGGCAACTTCGCCCAGGCCACCCCGGACACCGACCGCACCGCCCAGGCCCTGCGCAACTGCGACCTGACCGTGCATATCAGCACCAAGCTCAACCGCAGCCACCTGATCCATGGCAAGGAAGCGCTGATCCTGCCGTGCCTGGGCCGCACCGACATCGACCAGCAGGGCGAAGGCCCGCAGGCGGTGACCGTGGAAGACTCGTTCAGCATGGTCCACGCCTCCAATGGCCAGCTCAAGCCGCTGTCGCGGCACATGCGCTCGGAGCCGGCGGTGATCGCCGGCATCGCCGCAGCGACCCTGGGCAACCACCCGGTGGACTGGAACTGGCTGATCGCCGACTACGGGCGTATCCGCGACCTGATCATGCACACCATCCCGGGCTTCGAGCAGTTCAATGAACGGCTGCAGCATCCGGGTGGTTTCTACCTGGGCAACAACGCCGGCAAGCGCATCTGGAAGACCGCCAGCGGCAAGGCCAACTTCAAGGCCAACCGCCTGCCGGACGACCTGCTCCACGAAGGCGTGCGCGCGACCGGCAAGCTGCCGGACCTGATCATGCAGTCGATGCGTTCCCACGATCAGTACAACACCACCATCTATGGGCTGGATGACCGTTATCGCGGGGTGCGCGGGCAGCGCAACGTGCTGTTCGCCAACGAGGCCGACATCATTCGCCTGGGCTTCAATCCGGGGGACAAGGCCGACATCGTGTCGTTGTGGGGAGATGGGCTGGAGCGACGGGTGACGGGCTTTACCCTGCTGGCCTTCGATATCCCGGCAGGGCAGGCGGCGGCCTACTATCCGGAGGTGAATCCGCTGGTGCCGCTGGAGAGTGTCGGGGATGGCAGCCATACGCCGACGTCGAAGTTTGTGGCGATCCAGTTGAAGCCGGCCACTGTCGAGGCCCGAATCATCTAAAGGCCGTACGCGGACCTTGTGGGAGCGGGTTTACCCGCGATTGCGGTGGTGAATTCACTATTGCAATCGCGGGTGAACCCGCTCCAACAGGGTTCGCGGTGGCTTTGAAATCTCAGAAGGGCACATCTCCAAGGATCGTCGCCCGATGCATCACCCGCCGCTGCGGCCGGTAATCATCCACCGCGTAATGCTGGGTCACCCGGTTATCCCAGAACGCCACGTCATTCTCCTGCCAGCGCCAGCGAATGGTGAACTCCGGCCGCGTTGCATGGGCGAACAGCAACTTCAGGATCGCCTCGCTCTCCAGCTCGCTCAGCTCATTGATCCGCGTCGTGAACCCGTCACTGACGAACAACGACTTGCGCCCGCTCACCGGGTGCGTGCGGATCACCGGATGGGAAATCGGCGGATTGGCCTTGCGCGTGGCCTCCCAGCGCGCCAGGTCTTCCGGGGTGCTGCCAAAACGCGCCAGGGGGAAGGACTTGGTGAAGTCATGGGTCGCGGTCAGCCCGTCGAGCAGCTGCTTCAACGGCTCCGACAGCGCCTCGTAGGCGGCGATGCCACTGGCCCACAGCGTGTCGCCGCCATAGGCCGGCAGTTGCTTGGCCGCCAGCACCGCCCCCAGCGCCGGGGTCGGCAAAAAGGTCACGTCGGTGTGCCAGATGGCGTTGTCGCGCACATCGGTCACGGCGGTATCCAGCACCAGCACCTGTGGGGTGTCCGGCACGTTCGGGTAGATCGGATGGATATGCAGGTCGCCGAAGCGCGCGGCGAAATCCGCCTGCTGGCGCGGGTTGATCGCCTGCTCGCGGAAGAACAGCACCTGGTGCGCGAGCAGGGCCTGCTCGATGGCATCGCGGGTGTCGGCGTCGAGCTCGCGGCTCAGGTCCACGCCACTGATTTGCGCGCCGAGCGCGGTGCTCAGCGGGGTAATGATCAGGCTCATGTCTGTCTCACTAATGAATTCGTTTCAGTGGCTCTGGCCGTGCCACGGCACCAGTTTGCGTTGCAGGGCGCGCAGGCTCATTTCCAGGGCGAAGGCGATCAGGGCGATAACCAGGATGCCCAGCACCACCACGTCGGTGACCAGGAACTGCGCCGCCGACTGGACCATGAAGCCCAGGCCGCTGGTGGCCGCGATAAGCTCGGCAGCGACCAGGGTCGACCAGCCCACACCCAAACCGATGCGCACGCCGGTGAGGATGTCCGGCAAGGCGCTGGGCAGGATCACGTGGCGGATCAGTTGCGCCTTGCTCGCACCCAGCGACTGCGCCGCACGCAGCTTGGCCGGGTCGACGGTGCGCACGCCGGTGGCGGTGGCAATGGCGATGGGGGCGAAGATCGCCAGGTAGATCAGCAGCACCTTGGACAGCTCGCCGATGCCGCACCAGATCACGATCAGCGGCAGGTAGGCCAGCGGTGGGATCGGCCGGTAGAACTCGATCAGCGGGTCGAGAATGCCGCGGGCGATGCGGTTGTGGCCGATGGCGATGCCGATCGGGATCGCGGTGAGGATCGCCGCGCCGAGGGCCAGGCCGATACGGCCGAGGCTGGCACCGAGATGCTGCCACAGGGTCGATTCCATGTAGCCCTGGGTCAGCAGCACCCAGGCCTTGCCCAGCACCGCTTCCGGCGAGGGCAGGAACAGCGGTTCGATCCACTCCGCCGCGGTCACCAGCCACCACAGGGCGAGCAGGCTGCCGAGGGTCAGACCGCTGATCCAGCGGGTGCTCAGGGTGCGCCGCACGCGGGGGGAGACGGTGGTGGGTTTTGCCGTCACCGGCAGTTCGAGGCTGCTCATGCGGACTCCCTGCGTTGCGAGAAGACCCGCGCCAGCACGTGCTCGCGGGTTTCGATGAAGGACGGATCAGACTTGATCGAACGCGCCGACTCGCCGGCCGCATAGCGCTGGCCGAAGTCCAGGTGCAGGCGCTCCACCACCCGCCCGGGATTGGGCGCGAGGAGGATCAGGTCGGTGGCGAGGAAGACCGCTTCCTCGATGTCGTGGGTAATCAGGAACACCGGCTTGGCCGTGCGCTGCCAGACCTGCAGCAGCAGTTCCTGCATCTGCTCGCGGGTGAAGGCATCGAGAGCGCCGAAGGGTTCGTCCATCAGCAGCACGCGGGGATCGGCCGCCAGCGCGCGAGCCAGGCCGACGCGCTGTTTCTGGCCGCCGGAGAGCTGCCAGATACGCCGGTCGGCGAAATCGGCAAGGTCCACCAGCGCGAGCATTTCCCGCGCCTTTTTCTCACGCTGTGCACGGGGCACGCCGGCCAGTTCGAGGCCGAAGGCGACGTTGGCCAACACATCCTGCCAGGGCAGCAGGGCATCATCCTGGAACACCACGCCGCGCTCGGCGCCCGGCCCTTGCACCGGCACCCCGTCGAGGGTGATGCGTCCGGCGCTCGGGCTGACAAAGCCGGCGATCAGGTTGAGCAGCGAGGTCTTGCCGCTGCCGGAAGGGCCGAGGGCCACCAGCAGTTGCTGCGGGCCCAGGCTCAATGAGATGTCGGCGAGCACCGGTTCGGCGGCGCCGGGATACTGTGCGCTGATGCGCTCCAGCTGTAGCAGGGCCATGACGACTCCGTGACTCAGTTGGTGATGAACTGCGAGCTGACGTACGGCGAGTAGTCCGGCAGGACTGCTTCGACCTTGCCCTGCTCTTTCAGGAATTTCGCGGTCTCGGTGATCGCCTGGGTGGTCGGCGCGCCAAGGGCGGCGACCTGGTCGGCGGCCAGCGGGAACACGTTGCCTTGCAGCAGGCCAGGGATGTCGCTGGTCTTGGCGCCGGAGAGCTTGGCCAGCTTGTCGACGTTGGCCTTGTCCGCCAGCCAGGCTTGCGGGTCCTTGCGGTAGTCGGCGTAGGCGTCGAGGGTCACCTTGGCGAAGGCCTTGACCACTTCCGGGTGCTTGGCGGCAAAGTCCTTGCGCACGATCCAGGCGTCGAAGGTCGGCGCGCCTTTCTTGGCCAGGTCACCGGAGGTGATCAGCACCTTGCCGTTTTCCTTGGCCACGCCCAGAGCCGGGTCCCAGACGTAGGTGGCGTCGATGTCACCGCGTTTCCAGGCGGCGGTGATGGCGGGCGGCGCGAGGTTGAGGATCTGCACCTTTTTCGGGTCGATGTTCCACTGCTTCAGTGCGGCCAGCAGGCTGTAGTGGCCGGTGGAGACGAAGGGCACGGCGACTTTCTTGCCGACCAGGTCCTGCGGCGAGTTGATGCCGGCGCCGTCACGGGCAACCAGGGCTTCGGCGGCGCCGATCTGGGTGGCGATCAGGAAGGTTTCCACCGGCAGCTTGCGGCTCGCGGCGGCGGCCAGCGGGCTGGAGCCGAGGTAGCCGATCTGCACGTCGCCCGAGGCCACGGCGGTGATCACGTCGGCACCGTTATCGAATTTGCGCCAGTCGATGCTGGCCTTGCTGGCCTGCTCGTAGCGGCCATCGACCTGAGCCACCTTGGCCGGGTCGACAGTGGTCTGGTAGGCGACGGTGAGGTCGGCGGCCTGCACGAACATGGCGGCACCGGCCAGGGTCAGGGCAGAAAACAGGCGCAGCGGGGCGAAGAAGGTCATGGTGGACTCCTGGCGGGCGGATTCGGTGGTGAGTGGTTGAAAGACTAATTGATCTAAGAAACTAGAAATAAATAACTTTTTCGAATTAGCTTAGGAGACAAACATCCAAGGCCTTGCGCGGACCTTGTGGGAGCGGGTTCACCCGCGATTGCGTCGGTGAATTCACTACCGCAATCGCGGGTGAACCCGCTCCCACAGGGGCCCGCAGCGTCTGTTGATTCTGTGTTGCCACAGCAACAACTGGTTTTCTATTCATATCCCCAATAGTTATTTCAAATATTTTTTATGCGCATTTACGGTATATGAACCGGACCACCGGACCCCATTGCACCACCGCCATCCAACAATGAGGTCAGGTATGTCCAATCTCGCCACCACCACCGTCCACAGCGACCTGGACACCGCGCCGCTGCTGCTCCCGGCCACCGTGCTGCAGAGCGACGCCGAGGCTATCGCGGCTGCCCATGAACTGGCCGCCAGCGCCCGCCTGCAGGCCGGCAAGCGCGACCAGCAACGCAAGCTGCCTTGGGCCGAAGTCGAGCAGTTCACTCGCAGCGGCCTCGGCAGCATCAGCATTCCCCGCGAATACGGCGGCCCGGAAGTGTCCTTCGTGACGATCGCCGAAGTCTTTCGCATCATCAGCGCCGCCGACCCGGCGCTGGGCCAGATCCCACAGAACCAGTTCGGCCTCTTGCAACTGCTGCGCGGTGCCGCCAGCGAGCGGCAGAAGCAGGTGCTGTTCAAGTCCGTGCTGGACGGCTGGCGCATCGGCAACGCAGGCCCGGAACGCGGCACGAAAAACACCCTGGAGCTGAAAGCACGTATCGTCCGTGACGGCGACGTGCACCTGATCAGCGGCCAGAAGTTCTATTCCACCGGCGCCCTGTTCGCCCACTGGGTCGCGGCCAAGGCCCTGGACGAAGACGGCCGCCTGGTGCTGGCCTTTATCCGTCGCGGTAGCCCGGGGCTGCGTATCGTCGACGACTGGTCCGGCTTCGGCCAGCGCACCACCGCCAGCGGCACCGTGCTGCTCAACGAAGTGCCGGTGGACGCCGAACTGGTCGTGGAAAACTGGCGCATCGGCGAAACCCCGAATATCCAGGGCTCGGTGTCGCAACTGATCCAGGCCGCCATCGATGCCGGCATCGCCGAGAACGCCATCGACGACGCCATTGCCTTTATCCGCGAACGCGCCCGTCCGTGGATCGATGCCGGCGTCGACAAGGCCGGCGACGATCCCTACGTGATCGCCGATATCGGTCGCCTGAAGCTCGAACTGCACGCCGCCCAGGTCCTGCTGGCGAAGGCCGGCAAGGTCCTCGACGAGGTCAATGCCGCACCGGTGGACGCCGCTTCCGCCGCCCGCGCCTCCATCGCCGTGGCCGAGGCCAAGGTGCTGACCACGGAAATCTCCCTGCTCGCCAGCGAGAAGCTGCTGGAGTTGTCCGGCAGCCGCGCCACCCTTGCCGAATTCAACCTCGACCGCCACTGGCGCAACGCCCGGGTGCACACCCTGCACGACCCGGTGCGCTGGAAATACCACGCGGTGGGCGCCTACCACCTCAACGGCACCCTGCCCGCCCGGCATTCCTGGATTTGACCAGACCACTGGAGCCCGCTTCATGAGCCACGTTTCCCTCCCGCACTACGACGTGCCGGTGATCGCCGACGACGCCCAGGCCCTGGCCATCGCCGAGCAGATCGCCACCCGACTGCAGCAGGACAGCATCCTTCGCGACCGCGAACGCCGACTGCCCCATGCCGAACTGGAGCTGTTCTCACGCTCCGGGCTGTGGGGCATCAGCGTGCCAAAAGCCTACGGTGGCGCCGGCGTGTCCAACGTCACCCTGGCCAAGGTGATCGCCCGGATTGCCCGGGCCGACAGTTCTCTGGGGCAGATCCCACAGAACCATTTCTATGCCCTGGAGGTGCTCCGGGTGAACGGCAGCGAGGCGCAGAAGCAGCGCCTGTACGCCGAGGTCCTGAAGGGCGTGCGTTTCGGCAATGCCCTGGCCGAACTGGGCACCAGGACCGCCAACGATCGCACCACCGCCCTCACCCGCGACGGCGACGATTTCCGCATCAACGGCCGCAAGTTCTACGCCACTGGCGCGATCTACGCTCAGCGCATCCCCACCTCGGTGGTGGATGAAAACGGCGTGCAGCAACTGGCTTTCGTGCCTGCCGACAGCACCGGCCTGAAGGTGATCGACGACTGGAGCGGCTTCGGCCAGCGCACCACCGGCAGCG
Source organism: Pseudomonas sp. Con_6 (assembly GCF_059379395.1). Taxonomy (NCBI): domain Bacteria; kingdom Pseudomonadati; phylum Pseudomonadota; class Gammaproteobacteria; order Pseudomonadales; family Pseudomonadaceae; genus Pseudomonas; species Pseudomonas sp. Con_6. The sequence goes on from NZ_CM182011.1 coordinate 6,704,431, forward strand.
GTTCGGTGCTGTTCGACGACGTCGCGGTTGCCGCCGCAGACGTGGTGCCGTTCCAGAGCGCCTTCGAACGCCCGACCCCGGTCGGCCCGCTGGCGCAGATCCTCCACGCTGCCATCGACACCGGCATCGCCCGCGCCGCCTACGAGGACGCCCTGCACTTCGTGCGCACCCGCACCCGGCCGTGGATCGACGCCACCAGCGACAAGGCCAGCGAAGACCCGCTGACCCTGAAATCCTTCGGCCACCTGGCGATCCGTCTGCATGCCACCGAGGCCCTGCTTGAACGCGCTGGCGAATTCCTCGACCACGCCCAGGCGCAGACCAATGCCGAAACCGTGGCCGCCGCCTCCATCGCAGTGGCCGAAGCCCGTGCCATCAGCACCGAGATTTCCCTGGCCGCCGGCAGCACCCTGTTCGAACTGGCCGGCAGCCAGGCCACCCTCGCCGAGCACGGCCTCGATCGCCACTGGCGCAACGCGCGCACCCACACCCTGCACGACCCGGTGCGCTGGAAGTACCACGCCATCGGCAACTACTACCTCAACGAGCAGAATCCTCCACTGCGGGGGACCATCTGATGGCGAAGAAGAAGATCCTCCTCAACGCCTTCAACATGAACTGCGTCGGGCATATCAACCACGGCCTGTGGACCCATCCGCGGGACACGTCGAGCCAGTACAAGACCATCGAGTACTGGACCGAACTGGCCAGGCTGCTGGAGCGCGGGCTGTTCGACGGGCTGTTCCTGGCCGATATCGTCGGCGTCTACGACGTCTATCAGCAGTCGGTGGACGTGCCGCTGAAGGAGTCGATCCAGTTGCCGGTGAACGACCCGCTGCTGCTGGTCTCGGCCATGGCCGCCGTGACGAAAAACCTCGGTTTCGGCCTCACCGCCAACCTCACCTACGAACCGCCGTACCTGTTCGCCCGGCGCCTCTCGACCCTCGACCACCTGAGTCGCGGCCGGGTCGGCTGGAACATCGTCACCGGCTACCTGGACAGCGCCGCCAAGGCCATGGGCCTGGACGCGCAGCCCGAGCACGACCGCCGCTACGACCAGGCCGACGAGTACCTGGAAGTGCTCTACAAGCTGTGGGAAGGCAGTTGGGAAAACGACGCGGTGATCGAGGACCGCCAGCAGCGCATCTACGCCCGGCCAGAGAAAGTGCACAAGGTTCGTCACCAGGGCGAGTTCTACAAGGTCGAGGGTTATCACCTCTGCGAGCCGTCGCCGCAGCGCACGCCGGTACTGTTCCAGGCGGGCGCTTCCGAGCGTGGCCTGGGCTTCGCCGGCCAGCATGCCGAATGCGTGTTCATCAGCGGCCAGACCAAGGCCGCGACCCGCGCCCAGGTTGACAAGGTGCGCGCTGCCGCCGTGGCCGCCGGCCGTGATCCCGAGGCGATCAAGGTGTTCATGGGCATCACGGTAATCGTCGCCGCCAGCGAAGACGAAGCCCGCGCCAAGCATGCCGAGTACCTGCGCCATGCCAGCGCCGAGGCCGGCGTCGCGCACTTCTCCAGCTCCACCGGCATCGACTTCTCCGCCTACGAACTGGACGAACCGATCCAGTACGTGAAGAGCAACGCCATCCAGTCGGCCACCAAGCACCTGCAGAACAACGACTGGACCCGCCGCCGCCTGCTCGACCAGCACGCCCTCGGCGGACGCTACATCACGCTCATCGGCTCGCCCGAGCAGGTCGCCGACGAACTGGAAAGCTGGATCGCCGAGACCGGTCTGGACGGCTTCAACCTGGCCCGTACCGTCACCCCGGAAAGCTACGAAGACTTCATCGACCTGGTGATTCCCGAGCTGCAAGCACGCGGCTCGTACAAGACCGCCTACGACCCGGGCAGCCTGCGGCAGAAACTCTTCCCCGCCGGCACCGCCCACCTGCCCGCCGAGCATCCCGGCGCCGGCTATCGCCACAACACCGAAACCGTCACCACGACCGGAGCGCTCCAGCATGCTTAAGACCCTTATCGGCCGCCCCGTCGCGGCACTGGCCCTGTCCCTCGGCCTGATCGGCGCCAGCCACGCTGCCGAGGCCCTGAAAGTCGGCACCACTGCGGCCTTCGCCGTGCCCCTGGAAGCAGCGGTGAGCGAAGCGAAGAAACAAGGCCTGGAAGTCGAGCTGATCGAGTTCAGCGACTGGATCGCGCCCAACGTCAGCCTCAATGCCGGCGATATCGACGTGAACTACTTCCAGCACATCCCCTTCCTGGAAAACGCCAAGGCTGCCGGCGGCTTCGACCTGGTGCCATACGCGCCGGGGATCATCAACAACGTCGGGCTGTATTCGAAGAAGTACAAATCCTTCGACGAGCTGCCGAAAGGCGCCACCGTGGCCATCGCCAACGACCCGATCAACAGCGGCCGCGGCCTGCAACTGCTGGCCAAGGCAGGCCTGATCACTCTCAAGCCGGGGGTCGGCTACAAGGCCACCGAGGAAGACATCGTCGCCAACCCGAAAGGCATCAAGATCCTTCAGGTCGAGGCCGTGCAACTGGTGCGTGCCTACGATGACGCCGACCTGGTGCAGGGTTATCCGCACTACATCCGCCTGGCCAAGACCTTCGATGCCGAGTCGGCGCTGCTCTTCGACGGCATCGACCACAAGGAATACGTGATCCAGTTCGTGATCAAGCCGAAGAGCAAGGATGACCCGCGCCTGGCGAAGTTCATCGATATCTACCAGCACTCGCCAGTGGTCCGTGCGGCGCTGGACAAGGCCCACGGCAAGCTCTACCAGCCGGGCTGGGAGAGCTGAGATGAGCACTGCCAACGCCCGTGTGGCGCCGGATGCGCCACCGCTCGAAGCTGTTCGCCGGGCGCTGCATCCGGAGCTGAACAGCGCCCATATCCGCTTCATCGGCCTGCACAAGACCTACCCGGGGCAGGACGCCCCGGCCCTGGCCGATATCGACCTGAACATCCAGCACGGCGAGATCTTCGGCATCATCGGCCGCAGTGGCGCCGGCAAGTCGTCGCTGATCCGCACCATCAACCGCCTGGAGCAACCCAGCGGCGGGCGGGTGCTGATCAACCAGGTGGATATCGCCGACCATGACGAAGACAAGCTGGTGGCCCTGCGGCGGCGCATTGGCATGATCTTCCAGCACTTCAACCTGATGTCGGCCAAGACCGTGTGGCAGAACGTCGAGCTGCCGCTCAAGGTGGCCGGAGTGCCCAAGACCGAGCGGCGGCGCAAGGTGGAAGCACTGCTGGAACTGGTGGGGTTGCAGGAGAAGCACCACGTGTACCCGGCGCAGTTGTCCGGGGGGCAGAAACAACGCGTCGGGATTGCACGAGCGCTGGTGCATGACCCGGCGATCCTGCTGTGCGACGAGGCCACCTCGGCGCTGGACCCGGAGACCACGGAATCGATCCTCGGCCTGCTGCGGGATATCAACCAGCGGCTGGGGCTGACGATTGTCCTTATCACCCATGAAATGGCGGTGATCCGCGATATCTGCCACCGCGTGGTGGTGCTGGAACGCGGACGCATCGTCGAGCAGGGCGAGGTGTGGCAGGTGTTCGGCGATCCCCGGCATGAGGTCAGCAAGACCTTGCTCGCGCCGTTGCAGCCGGCGCTGCCGGCGTCCTTGCTGGAGCGTCTGCTGCCGGACGCGCCGAATGCGCGGGCGGCGCTGGTGCTGCGCCTGCGCATCAGCGGTGCGGACCGCGAGGCGCCGGACCTGGCGGCGCTGTTCGCCGCGCTGGGTGGGCGGGTCAGCTTGTTGCAGGGCGGGATCGAGCCGATCCAGGACCGGGCCCTGGGGCAACTGGTCATCTCCGTGTCCGGCTCGCCGCACACGCCCGCAGAAATCATCCAGCGCGCCCGCAACTGGGCGGCGCAGGTGGAGGTGCTGGGCCATGTGGTTTGATCGTTTGTTGCAGGGGGTGATCGACACCCTGCTGATGGTCGGCGTGTCGTCGCTGATCGCTTTGCTGGTGGGGATTCCACTGGCCGTGATCCTGGTCACCAGCGGCAAGGGCGGGATCTTCGAGGCGCCCAACGTGAACCGGGTGCTGGGAGCGTTCGTGAATCTGTTCAGGTCGATTCCGTTCCTGATCCTGATGGTGGCGTTGATTCCGTTTACCCGGTTGATCGTCGGCACCACCTATGGCGTGTGGGCGGCGGTGGTGCCGCTGACCATTGCAGCGACGCCGTTCTTTGCGCGGATTGCCGAGGTGAGTCTGCGCGAGGTGGATCATGGGCTGATCGAGGCGGCGCAGGCGATGGGGTGCCGGCGTTGGCATATCGTCTGGCATGTGTTGTTGCCGGAGGCGCTGCCGGGGATTGTCGGGGGATTCACCATTACCCTGGTGACCATGATCAACTCGTCGGCGATGGCGGGGGCCATTGGTGCGGGGGGGTTGGGGGATATTGCGTATCGGTATGGGTATCAGCGGTTCGATAGTCAGATCATGTTGACGGTGATCGTGATGCTGGTGGCGTTGGTGGCGGTGATCCAGGTGAGTGGGGATCGGTTGGCGAGGCGGTTGAACAAGCGGTGAGTCAGGGAGATTTGGGACTCAGGTTTTATGGCCGCTTTGCGGCCAATCGCGGATTAATCCGCTCCCACGCCGATCGCGGTTACAGCCAAATTGCGTCCCAGTGGGGGTAGTCTCCTACCTTGCTGACAAGCCCGGCTCTCAGGGGATTGGCGATGATGTAGCGGGCCACGGCACGCAAATCCTCTTCTCGGCGCAAGGCGCGGTCGTGAAATCCGGATTGCCATAAACGCCCGCGAGAACCACGGGTTTTATTGATTTCCAAGGCACTACGGGCTTTGAACCGGCGCATCAGGACATCGAGCGTGATCTCGTTCAATTGCACCAGCCAGTGAACATGGTCGGGCATCACGACCCAGGCCAGCGACTCAACTGCACCTTCTGTTTGTGCCGCACGGAGTTGCTGAACAACCAGACGGGCCAGTTTCAAATCATCGAACAGCGGTTTGCGGTCACTGACAACACAGGTCAGAAGATACATGCGTCCACGTTCGGAATAGCGGCCTGTGCGAAGACGCTCGGAGGCGGGATAGGGCATGAGGTGAGTCCTTGAAAAGGAGAGTTTTCAAGGTAGTTCGGTGAACAACGCTGCGCCGGACACACATGGTTCCGGATATGTACTCACCCTCATGGAACAACACATAACTCATTGATCTAGCGGGGACGGCGTGGGAGCGGATTCATCCGCGATTGGGCGCGAAGCGGCCATAAAACCTGTATCTGCGGTGTGTCAGGAGAACTCGGTACTCAGGTTTTACGACGGCTGCGCCGCCGATCGCGGATGAATCCGCTCCCACGCCGATTGCAGACACCCATAAAGATTACGCAGTGCGCTCTGGCTCCTTGATCTTGTACCAGGCCACATACAACGCCGGCAGGAACAGCAACGTCAGCAACGTCGCGACAATGATCCCGCCAATCATCGCGTACGCCATCGGCCCCCAGAACACCTCGCGCGCGATCGGGATCATCCCCAGGCTCGCCGCCGCCGCCGTCAGCAAGATCGGCCGGCGCCGGTGGTTGGTCGCTTCCACCACAGCATCCCACGGCGCATACCCCTGCGCCTCGTACTCGTCGATCTGCGTCACCAGGATCACCGAGTTGCGGATGATGATGCCGATCAGCGCCAGGATCCCGAGAATCGCCACGAAGCCCATCGGCGTCCCCGTCGGCACCAGCGCCAGCACCACGCCAATCAACCCCAGGGGCGCCACGCTGGCCACCAGAAACAGCTTCTGCACGCTGTGCAACTGGATCATCAGGAAGGTCGCCATCAGGAACAGCATCAGCGGAATCACCTTGGCAATCGGCCCCTGCGCCTTGCCGCTCTCCTCCACCGTACCGCCCGTCGCTACCTCGTAGCCCGTGGGCAGCTTGCTGGCGAATTCGTCGATCTGCGGCTTGAGCTGCTTGACCAGGTCGGTCGGCTGGATCTCGTCACGCACCGAGGCCTTGATGGTGATGGTCGGCTTGCGATCCCGCCGCCATACCAGCGGTTGCTCAAGCTCATAGCGCACCGTGGCGAACGCCAGCAGTGGAATCGAGGTGCCGCTGGGGGTGACGATCTGCAGGTTCTGCAAGGTCTGCGGCGAGCCGCGCTCGCTGTCCTCGGCCCGCGCCACCACGTCGATCAGGTAGATGTTGTCGTGCACTTCGGTCACCGGCGCACCGCTGACGATGGCCTGCATCACATTGGCCACATCCTCCGACGACAAGCCAAGCTGCCGCGCCTTGTCCTGGGCGATCTCGATGCGCAGCACCTTACCCGGCTCGTTCCAGTCATAGATCATTTCGCCGATATGCGGGTTGCTGTCCAGCAGGGTTGCCAGGTCGATGGCGTGCTTGCGCACCAGGTCGATGTCCTTGCCGCTGACCCGGTACTGGATCGGCCGCCCCACAGGCGGGCCCATTTCCAGCGACTGGACGTTGCTGCCGATGCCGACAAAATCATCCCGCAGGCGTTTCTCCAGCCGCGCCTTGAGCGCTTCCCGCGATTCGAAGCCCTTGCTCACCACCACCAGTTGCGCGTAGTACGGGTTCTGCAACTGCTGGTCCAGCGGCAGGTAGAAACGCACCGCGCCCTGGCCGATGTAGGTGCTCCAGTGGGCAATGTCCGGGTCGTCCTTGAAGGTCGCCTCAAAGCGGTCGACCACCTTGCGCGTCTCCTCGATCGAAGCGTTCTGCGGCAGGTTGATGTCCACCAGCAGCTCCGGCCGGTCCGAGGACGGGAAGAACTGGTTCTGCACGAAGCGCATGCAGAAGATCGACAACGCGAACAGCAACACCGTGCCGACAATGGTCAGCCAGCGATGGCGCATGCACCACAGCAGGCCGCCATGGAAGGCCTTGCCGACCCGCCCGGGCTCGGCCTCGTGCTTCTTCAGGTTGCTGTTCAGCAGATGCACGCCCAGCACCGGGGCGAACAGCACCGCGACGATCCATGACACCAGCAACGCCACGGCGATCACCGCGAACAGGGTGAAGGTGTACTCCCCCGCCGAACTGGCATTGAGGCCGATGGGCACGAAGCCGGCCACGGTCACCAGGGTGCCGGTGAGCATGGGGAAGGCCGTCGAGGTGTAGGCGAAGGTCGCCGCCTGTTCCTTGCTCTCGCCCATTTCCAGGCGGGTGACCATCACCTCCACGGTGATCATCGCGTCGTCCACCAGCAAGCCCAGGGCGATGATCAACGCGCCGAGGGAAATCCGCTGCATGGTGATGCCGCTGTACTCCATGAACACGAACACCATGGCCAGCACCAGCGGAATCGAGCAAGCCACCACCAGCCCGGCGCGCACGCCCAGGCTGACGAAGCTCACCAGCAGCACGATGATCACCGCTTCGAACAGCGCGCTGGTGAAGCCGCCGACGGCCTCCTTCACCACCACCGCCTGATCGGACACCGTGTGCACGCCGACGCCCACCGGCAGCTCGGTGATGACCTGGTCCATCTTCTCCCGCAGCAACTGGCCGAACACCTGCATGTTGCCGCCGGACTTCATGCCGATCGCCAGGCCGATGGCCTGCTGCCCGTTGTAGCGGAACTGCACCGTGGGCGGATCGGCGTAGCCACGGCGGATCTCGGCGATATCGGCGAGGCGGTAGAAGCGGTCGTCGAGGCGCAGGTTGACCTCGGCCAGGTCCTTCTCCGAGGCGAACTGGCCGCTGGTGCGCACGGAAATCCGCTCCGGTCCGGCCTCGATCACCCCCGCCGGGGTCACCGCGTTCTGCGCCTGCAGGGCCTGCACCACCTGGCGCTGGTCGATGCCCAGGGCCGCCAGCTTGCGGGTGGAGAAGTTCAGGTAGAGCACTTCGTCCTGGGTGCCGATCATCTCGACCTTGCCCAGGTTCGGCACCTCGCGGATCTCGGCGCGCACCTGCTCCACGTAATCGCGCAGCTCGCGCATGCTCAGGCCGTCGGCGGTAAAGGCATAGATCGAACCGAACACATCGCCGAATTCGTCGTTGAACCCCGGCCCCTGGATGCCCTGGGGAAACTCGCCGCGGATGTCCTGGACCTTCTTGCGCACCTGGTACCAGATCTGCGGGATGTCCGCGGCCTTGGTAGTGTCGCGCAGGTACACGTAGACGGTGGATTCCCCCGGTCGGGTGTAGCTCTTCACGTAGTCGAGGGAGTCCAGTTCCTCAAGCTTCTTCTCGATGCGATCGGTGACCTGCAGCAAGGTCTCGTCCTGGGTCGCGCCGGGCCAGCGGGTCTGGATCACCATGGTCTTGATGGTGAACGACGGATCTTCCTCACGCCCGAGGTTGAAGTAGGAAAACACCCCCATCAGCAGAGCGACGAACATCAGGTACCAGACGAACGACTGGTGGCGCAGGGCCCATTCGGAGAGGTTGAAGCTTCCTTTCATCGCGTTCCTTCCTCATCGAGCCTGACCTTCTGCCCCGGCTTGAGGCTGTTCACCCCGGCAGTCACCACCCGTTCGCCAGGTTGTACACCCGACGCCAGCAGCACTCTTTCCGGCCCTCGCTCCAGCACCTGTACATCCCGTGGATTGACCACCTTCTGTTGCGTGTCGACGATCCACACCCGAGTCTTGCCATCCACCTCCTGCACCGCACTGGGCGGTACCTCGCTGCGCGGGGTCACTGCCGATTTGAGGGCAACGCTGATAGAGGTACCGAGGCGCAAGCCCGCAGGTGTTTCATTCAGGGTCAGGCGGGTACGCCGGGTACGCGTGCTGGCGTCGGCCTGGGGCTCGATCTCGCGGACCACGGCGTTGGTGCGGATGCTGTCGTCCAGTTGCGCCATCACGGTGAATTCCACACCCTGGTCCAGGGCATCGGCGAGGGAGGTCGGCAGATCGATCACCGCTTCCTTGATGTCCGGCCGCGCCAGGGTCACCACCGCCTGCCCGGCGGCCACGGTCTGCCCGGCTTCGGCTTGCCAGTTGGTCACCACGGCGCCGTGGTCGGTGCGCAATTGCGCATAACCCAACTGGTCGCGGGCCTGCTGCACCGCGGCCTTTGCCTGTTCGAGGGTGGCGCCGGTGGTCTTCAGGTCGGTCTGGGCGATATCCAGTTGCGCCTGGGCGCCGACGCCGCGGTCATACAGCTGTTGCTGGCGACGGGCATTGGCCTGGGCATTGATCCACTGCGCCTGGACCCGAGCCAGATCGCCCTCGGCGGCACGCAGCTGGTTCTGCTGGTCGGTGGGATCGAGGCTGGCGAGCACATCACCGGGCTTCACCGTGGCGCCCACGTCCACCCAGCGCCGGGCGATACGACCGCCGACGCGAAAGCCCAGGGTACTTTCATAGCGGGCCTGGATGGTCCCGGCGAAACGCCCGAGGTTGAGGGCGTCCTGGGTCTGCACCTGCATCGACAGCACCGGACGGATCGGCTCCGGCGCCTCCTTTTCTCCGCCACAGGCCACCAGCAGCAGGCAACCTGCCACAACCACACTGGCCTTCATGGCTTAACCCCCGCGTTATCGGCGATTTCCACCTGCATGCCGGGGTGCAGCAACTGGCCGCCACGGATCACCACTGACTGACCGCTCTGCAACCCATCGCTGACCACCACCTTGCCCGTCAGATAACGCCCGACGGTGACCTTCTGCAGCTGCACCTTGTTACCTTCGCCCACCAGCCAGACGGCAGGCTCGCTCAGCTCCTTGGTCAGCGCCGACCAGGGCAGCTCGATGCCAGGACGGCCCTTGGGATTGCCGGTAGCACTCACCGCCGCGCCCAACACCATGCCTTCGGGGACCGCGTCGAGACCGATCTTGACCTGCACCGTGCCGCTCTGCGCCGACACCGTCGGGGTGACTTCGCGCACGTGCCCGGTGGTCTGAACCTTGGGATCGTCGATCAGGCTGACGGTGATCGCCTTGCCGCTGTCCGGCGACAGCAGCAGCGACTCGTAGACGTTGAACACCGCATCGCGCCCGCCATCCCGGGCCAGGCTGAAGATCGGTACCGTGGCCTGGACCACCTGGCCGACCTCGGCCTGGCGCTCGGTGATGATTCCGGGGGCATCGGCGACCAGCGCCGTGTAGCTCAGTTGCTCCCTGGCATTGGCCAGTTGCGCTTCAGCCGCTTTCAGCGCGCTCTGGCTGCTGCGCAGCGCAGCCTGGGCCGAGTCGTACTCGCTCTGGCTGGTGTAGCCCTTGGGCAGCAGCTTCTGCTGGCGCACGAAGGCCGCCGAGCTCTGCGTCACCCGCGCCCGCGCTGCCAGCACCTCGGCGTTGGCCGAGTCGACATTGGTCTGCAGGTCCTTGGGATCGAGCCGCGCCAGCACCTGGTTGGCCTTGACGTGGTCGCCCACGTCGACGCTGCGGGAAATGATCTTGCCGCCCACGCGGAACGACAGGTCACTGTGTACCTGGGCCTGCACATCGCCGGAGAGGGTCACCTGCGCGGCAAAGTCGCCCGGCTCGACCTTCTGCACCGCCACCCGCGGGTGCTGTGGCGCTTGCGCAGGCTTCTCGCGACAACCCACCAGCCCTAGCGCCAGGCCCAGGCACAAAATCGAACAAGAACGCGACAGCTTCATGCGAGCTCCTTTGCATGTGCCGGTGCGATGGGGAACGTGATTAATGCGATTGTTAGCGTAGATCAGGGTATGGATGCTGCCCACGCAAAAATGAGAACGCCCCTACACGGAGTTGAGATAAATCAGTCAACTTCGCAGGTGGTTGGTTCAACTTGGCTTTCTGCATCTGCAAGCCCATCGGCCATGGAGCGCGGTAGGTGCCAGAACGACGGATCGCCTCAATAGCCACTCCTGCTGAACGCCTGGGTCACTCGGTAATAGCGGCGCCACCACAGGCTCCAAAAAGGGCTGTCCATGCGCTGCAGCTTCAGATCGTGAGCCTGCGCGTCCCTGACGAACTGCTTCTCACGAGCGAAGTTGGTGTCGCTCCACTCGATTACTCGTCGGGTCGTGCTGCGCAGATGCGGCTCGCGAGCCACGCGCGACGGCAGGTAGCCCTTCACCTTGCCGAGCGCAATACCTCGCAAAGCATCGACATCGCTCTGTGACCTTGCCTCCGGCAGGAAGGTGCGGACATTGTTATCCACACGGTTCTTTACTCCATGAGAAGTACGAGAGAGGTTGACCAGATCATCGCCTTGCAAACGGTGGACAATTTCCCTGAGGGGCACGTCTGGCAACTGCTGAAGCATCGGATAGGGCTGCTGGCCTGCTCCCACAGGAAGAGCACTTCCAGCCTGGCGACCTGGCCTGAACATCTGCCACCCATGGCTGAAGCCGCCTGCGATCCTTCCTCCCAGCATGCTGGCTCCTGACGCCACGGACCTGGCCGCAGCGAAAGCTAAAGTGTTCGCGCCCCGCCCCAGAAACTGGAACACCCACCCAAGCGAGAAATGTCCGCTCGGATCCTGCCGATTGACCGGATCATCCAGGCAATAGACGTAGGCGTTCAAACCACCGCGTCCGAACGGACTCCAGCTGTCAGGGCTGTTGAAGCGCATGAGGATGGGGTTGTAGGCGCGGTAGCCATTACCCAGCACGTAGTGGCCATGCAAGCGTGGCAGCAATGGTCGGGCATCACGGGGCAGCAGCGTGTTGTTCATCGACAGGGTACCTGAGGGGCAGGAACGATCAGCTGTCAGCATACAAACGACGACACAAGGACATAACTGACAGAACTGCCAGTACCGAACGGCCATACTGGGCACCTTTTCCCCTGCGGAACACCGTCGATGCTCACCACCCTCGCCGTCGCCAACTACCGCTCGATCAATCGCCTGGTGCTGCCGCTGGGTCGCCTGAACCTGATCACCGGCCCCAATGGCAGCGGCAAGTCCAACCTGTACAAGGCCCTGCGCCTGCTGGCCGAGACCGCCCAGGGCGGTGTCGTGAATGCGCTGGCCAGCGAGGGCGGCCTGGAGTCGACCTTCTGGGCCGGGCCGGAACGCATCAGCCGGCGCATGAGCCAGGGCGAGGTGGCGGTCGAAGGCGGGCCGCGGCAGCAGGCAAAGCGTCTGTGGCTGGGCTTTGCCAGTGAGGACTTCGGCTATGCCATCGGCCTCGGCCTGCCGACACCCTCGTCGGTCACCCGCTTCGCCCTCGATCCGGAAATCAAGCGCGAAAGCCTGTGGGCAGGACCAGTGTGTCGACCCTCGAGCCTGCTGGTGGACCGCCGCGCCACATTGATCAAGGCCCGTGAAGGCCGCCAGTGGGACGTGCTGGCGCAGCATGCGTCCTGTGCCGACAGCCTGTTCGACCAGGTCGGCAACCTGCGTTCATCGCCGGAAGTGCTGGTGCTGCGCGAGCAGATCCGCGGCTGGCGCTTCTACGACCATCTGCGCACCGATGCCCAGGCGCTGGTTCGCTCTCCCCGCCTGGGCACGCGCACGCCGGTGCTGCACCACGATGGCCGTGATCTGGCCGCGGCGTTGCAGACCATCATGGAAGTGGGCGACGTACAGGCCCTGCACGACACCATCGCCGATGCCTTCCCCGGTTCACGGCTAGGCATCGATGGGATACCCGGAGGCCTGTTCAGCGTGCAGTTGCACCAGGAAGGGCTGCTGCGGCCACTGTCGGCAGCGGAGCTGTCGGACGGCACCCTGCGCTACCTGCTGCTGGTGGCGGCGCTACTGACCCCGCGCCCGCCGACCATGATGGTGCTGAACGAGCCGGAAACCAGCCTGCACCCGGACCTGATCCCGGCGCTAGCGCGCCTGATCATCAAGGCTTCGCAGCAGTGCCAGGTGTGGGTGGTGTCGCACTCGCGCGGGTTGATGGAGGCGCTGGAGGGCGATGCGACCTGCAACTCCATCGTGCTGGAGAAGCACCTGGGGCAGACCCGGGTGGTGGGCCAGGGGATGCTGGATGAGCCGATGTGGAACTGGCCAGAGTGAGGTTTTTCGAGAGTTAGCGCTCATTCCACATGGGGGGGAGGAAGGTGGTTATCAAGATTTTTCTGCGAATACACATCGACCCTTTCCCGAACGCCAGGCGAAATCTTGCGAAGCTCCGCCAACTGCACCGGGCTGAATTCCTGCAACACTTTGTCAGTAAAGATAAAGTCGAACGTCGAACCCGGCTTGAGTGGCGGCTTTGGTTTCGGCAAAAGCCACTTGAATGCGGACCCCGGCATTTGCTACGGAAACAAGCGAGCCATCTTCAGGCCGAACCAGGGAATATGCCCACTCGGATCCATCCCGTTCCTCGGGTCTGTTGCCTGGCTGGCAGAATCATAAGGTACGGGTGACTACTCAGCGACGCGGACATTGACGGCGATGCTGGATGCGCCGGACAGCAAGCGGCAGACGCCAGACTATGCTCTCTTCACCCTCACCATGACGTGTGTTTGCGGTTTGGCCCCTCCGAGGAAAGTCTCTTCCCGTCGCAAGATACCCACTCTCACGGTCAAGTTCGCGTTGTGCATATTCTTGTAAAGAGCCTTGGCGGTACTCAGCGACATTTGTTTGCTGGCTTGGGATATGGCAATGCCAGGGAGTTCGCCCATTCCCGCCGCGATAACATTTTCGACAGGCGACGCCAGGCCTTTCTCGTGCGATGGCCGAAAGCCTGCGGGCCTTGTGTTGTACTCGTCAAAGTTCTTTTGAGAGAACGCATCTACCTGATCACGAGCAGATCGAGACGTACTACGAACCGACGTGAGGTCTCGAGGATTCAAGTGCTTCAGCACGTCGGGGGGAAAATGGACGTTGTTTCCATTGTTCGCTTGCAGGACTGCTGCTGGACTGACGTGCTCGACACTGGGAAATGAAGATAATGAAGTGGTCGTGGTCGCGGTCGACGACGAGCGACCCTTTCTTGCGCCAAGAGGCGTTTCAGGCACCGTTTCAATCTTCAAGGCAGGAAAGGGCAGCGTGTTTTTTGCGCGTGGTCGACGATGCAAAAAGCGAGAAAACAGTTTAACGATCCACGGAGCATGCCCACTCGGATCCACGGCATTTACCGGATCCCCCAGGCAATAGGCATAGGCATTCAACCCACCTCGCCCAAAGGGGCTCCAGCTATCTGCACTGGTAAAGCGCATCAACACCGGGCTATAGGCACGATAGCCCTGGCCCAGCAGGTAGTAGCCCGTATTCCGGGCGGAGAGATCCGGAGATTGCGCGGTCTTTTCGTTCACGACTGACATGGGCGGCACCTGAGGGGCTGTAGGCTGGCTTGCCTCCAGCATATCCGTCGGTGCCGCCCTGCCTAGCTGGCAGATCTATCAGGTTGACCATGACACCTGACAATAGCTATCTGTGTCAGCCCTGCCACTTGCCCCCTTCGACGATCACGCTTTCCGGCTTGGTGTCATCGCTCAGTTCCTTGCGCACGTACTGGTCATACAGCTTGAGCAGGTACTTCTGCTCGCCCAGGCGCGCCAGCTCGGCGTTGACCCAGTCGCGCAACTCGATATTGCCCTTCTTCACCGCCGGTGCGATCGGTGCTTCCTCTCCCAGCAGCTGCGGCAGCACGCGGTAGCCCGGGTTCTGCTTGGACCAGCTGAACAGGATCAGGTTGTCCTGCGCATAGGCATCGCCACGCCCATTGGCCAGGGCCTGCAGCGACTCGCTGTTCTTCTCGAACTTGAGCAGTTTCCAGTCCGGATGGTTCTTGGTCAGCCAGATATCGGCGGTGGTGCCGGTAGTGACGATGGTGGTCTTGTCCGCCAGGTCGTCGAGCTTCTGCACGCTGCTGCCGTCCGCCACCAGGGCCTGCACCGCCACGCGCAGGTTGGGGTTGGTGAACTCCACCGCTTCCTTGCGCTCCGGGGTCACGGTCATGTTGGCCAGGATCAGGTCGACCTTGTCGCTCTGCAGGAAGGGAATGCGGCTGGCCGGTTCGACGGCAACGAACTCCACCTTGTTCTCGTCGCCCAGCAGCGACTTGGCGAAGGCACGGCCGATATCGGTATCGAAGCCAACGTAGCGGCCAGTCTCATCGACGAAGCCGAACGGCGGCTTGTCGGTGAATACGCCGACGATCAGCTTGTCACGGGCCTTGATGGTGTCCAGGTAGCTGGAGGTGGCCGGCGCCGGGGTGGCGGCGGCGGATTTTGGCGGTTCTTCAGCCTTGTTGCAGCCGGCGAGCAAGGCCAGGCCGAACAGGGACAACAGCAGTTTCGAGGTCTTGGCAGTCTTCATATCAGTTCCTTTTGAGGTCGCTCCGGCAGGTTTTCGACGTAGGAGAATTTCTCCAGGAACTGCTGCGCGCGTGCGGTCTGCGGGTTCGTGAAGAAGCGCTCGGGGGGACTCTGTTCAAGGATCCTGCCGGACTCCATGAACACGATCCGATCGGCCACCGCGCGAGCGAAGGCCATTTCGTGGGTAACGATAAGCAGCGTCATGCCGTCGCGGGCCAGGCCCTGGATCACCTGCAGGACTTCCTTGACCATCTCCGGGTCGAGGGCTGCGGTAACCTCATCGAACAGCATCACCCGCGGGTTCATGCACAGCGAACGGACAATGGCGATACGTTGCTGCTGGCCGCCGGAGAGCTGGCGCGGGTAGGCGTCGCGCTTGTCCAGCAGGCCGACCCGGGCCAGCAGCGCCTCGGCCTGGGCCTGGGCTTCGTGGCGCTCGCGCTTCTGCACCTTGAGCGGGCCGAGCAGCAGGTTATCCAGCACGGTCATGTGGCCGAACAGGTGATAGCTCTGGAACACCATGCCGACCTGCTGGCGGATTTCGCGCCAGTCGGTCTTCGGGTCCAGCAATTCGCGGCCTTCCAGGCGCAGGCTGCCGCTGTGGGCGGTTTCCAGGCCGTTGAGGCAGCGCAGCAGGGTGCTCTTGCCGCAGCCGCTGGGGCCGAGGATCACCACCGTTTCGCCGGCCTGCACGGCCAGGTCGAGGTCCTTGAGCACCTGCTGCTCGCCGAAGTACTTGTTGAAACCCTTGAATTCGATCAATGCGCTCATGCGTGCGTCCAGCGCCGCTCAAGCGCCCTGGAGGCGGCCGAGAGCGGGTAGCAGATGAAGAAGAAGAACAGGAACAGCGCACCGTAGATCAGCACCGACTCATAGGTGCGCTCGATGATCTGCTGGCCGACCTTGATTACGTCCACCACGCCGATCAGTACGGCCAGGGAGCTGGTCTTGATGATGCGCGTGTAGATGTTGATGGTCGGCGGGGTCATGCGCTTCAGCGCCTGGGGCAGCAGCACGTAGCCGTACAGCTGCCAGCCGGCCAGACCGATGGACAGGCCCGCCTCGCGCTGGCCGCGGGGCAGCGATTGCAGCGCACCCCGCACCACTTCGCCGACTTCGCTGGCGCCCCACAGCGCCAGCACCAGCACCGCGCACCAGAAGCTAGGCAGGCTGACGCCAAGGAAGATCGGCAGACCGAAGAACAGCAGGTACAGCCAGACCAGCACCGGAATGGCGCGGAACAGCTCCAGGTAGATCCGCAGCGCCACGTTCACGCTGCGCTTGCCAAGGGTCGCCAGCACGCCGTAGAGCACGCCGCCCAGGGTCGCGAAGGCGATGCCCAGCCCCGAGATCGCCAGGGTTTGCGCGGCGCCCTTGCCCAGTTGCGGCAAGGACACCAGCAACAGTTCAAGACCCGAACTGGCCATGTTGCAGCCTCCTTTCCAGGCGGCTCAGCAGCAGCGACAGCGGCAGGAACAGCAGGACGCAGATCAGCGTCATCACCGCGAGCATCTCGTAGGTCTTGTAGTAGAGGGCGATGTAGCTCTTGGTCGTGTAGAGGATCTCCGGCACCGCCACCGCCGAGACCACGGTGGTTTCCTTGAGCAGGAAGATGAAGTTGGCGAACAGCGCCGGCAGGCTGAGGATGCCGGCCTGGGGCAGGATCACATGGCGCAGCAACTGGCCTTCGGACAGGCCGATGGAGCGGCCGGATTCCAGCTGTGCGGCAGGCACCGCTTCGACGCCGGCACGCAGCACCTCGGTGAGGTAGGCACCACCAAGGAAGGTCATGGTGATGATCGCGGCGGCGAAGCCGGAGATCTTCACCCCCAAGGCCGGCAGGGCGAAGTAGACGAAGAACAGCTGGATCAGCAGCGGGGTGTTGCGTGCCAGTTCGATGTAGAGGGCAACCAGGCGGTGCAGGACCGGTGTGCGGTAAAGCAGGATCGGGGCGTTGACCAGTGCCACCAGCAGCGAGGTGGCGATGGCGATCAGGCCGACCTGCAGAGTGACACCCACGGCCTTGAGAAAGGCGGGGAGCGTGCCGAGGATGAAAGCGAAATCGAAGCTCATGAAGGGAAGTCTTTTCCAAACCGGCCCGGGGTAGACGGGTGGTTATCCACAGGGTTCGAGGCGGGTAAGCCTCACTGAAAAGACTTTAAAGACATAAAAAACTTTATTTAAATACTTTTATTGCATATGCATATGCACTCGCTCATCTCACTCTCCTGATAGCAAGTGAGATACCTGCAAGGAATTTCGTGAGTTTCGCGTCCCTTTCCTGAGATATCACGTTGTTACGATCCGTGGCCGTGAACTTGTGGCTAGTGTCCATAGGCCGGTTTGTAGGAGGCATCTTCGTATTCAGTATTCTCATAGAGAGAACACCATTACCGCGTGCCATCGAAAAGCGGTTGAACCCCTCGACGTTCCTGGTCTCGATCGCACGGACAAAGTCATCAAAACCTTTTGGTTTCCGACGAGGCCGTTCGGGGCTAGCCTGACGGGGTGGAGTCTGGGGAGATGCATCAGGGGGGACAGCAGGAGACGTCGAGGGGCGACGCGACCTTGTCCGTGCCAGCACGTGAGATGTCGATTCGGAAGGCATTTGCGATGGCCGGTCAGGCCCGGATCTGCTCAGCCCTTGGTGCACTTGTTCATCGAGACCGAAGGCTTGCGCATGCGTTCTCTTGAGCTCGGATAACCTTCTTCCGGCAATTATCCGCGGGTCGTAGTAAATCTGCCGGTTACCCACGGGGCCCGCCCGAAACAGGTGGCTCCAAGGCATATGCCCGCTGGGATCACTCTGATTGACCGGTTCGCCACCACAATAACAGTAAGGGTTGAGACCACCCCACCCGAAAGGACTCCAGCTGTCCGGCTGGAGGAAGCGCATCAGCACCGGGCTGTAGGCACGGTAGCCGTTGCCCAGCAGGTAATGGCGGCTGGCTGATTCGGACAGTCTCGGCATGTCCATCGCGCTCTTTCGAACAAAGGAGACTCAAGTGTATCGCCGTATCTGCCAGCTCATAACTGGTAGAAATGTCAGGTCCGGATGTGCATCGGGGCCGCTAAGCGGCCCCAACTGCCAAGGACAATCAGAACGCCGGCAGAACCGCGCCGCTGTATTTCTTCTCGATGAACTGCTTCACCTCAGGCGACGTCAGCGCCTTGGCCAGCTTCTGGATGGCGTCGCTGTCCTTGTTGTCCGGACGGGCCACCAGGAAGTTCACGTAAGGCGAGTCGCTGCCTTCGATCACCAGCGCGTCTTTCGCCGGGTTCAGGCCGGCTTCCAGGGCGTAGTTGGTGTTGATCATGTCCAGGTCGACCTGGTCCAGCACACGCGGCAGCATGGCCGATTCCAGTTCGCGGAATTTCAGCTTTTTCGGGTTCTCGGCGATGTCTTTCGGGGTCGCCAGGGCGTTTTGCGGATCCTTCAGGGTGATCAGGCCAGCCTTCTGCAGGAGCAGCAGGGCGCGACCGCTGTTGCTGCCTTCGTTCGGGATGGCGACGGTGGCGCCGTCCTTCAGCTCGGACAGGCTCTTGACCTTCTTCGAGTAGCCACCGAACGGCTCGACGTGAACACCGATCACGGTGACCAGGTTGGTGCCCTTGCCTTCGTTGAAGTTCTTCAGGTACGGCAGGGTCTGGAAGTAGTTGGCGTCCAGGCGCTTCTGGTCGACCTGCACGTTAGGCTGCACGTAGTCGGTGAAGACCTTGACTTCCAGGTCCACGCCCTCTTTGGCCAGGGTCGGCTTGATCAGCTCCAGAATCTCGGCATGCGGAACCGGGGTAGCGGCTACCACCAGTTTCTCGGCAGCCTGGGCAAAACCGGCAACCGACAGCGCGGCAGCCAGGGCAGTCATCAACAGAGCTTTTTTCATGTGCAGTCCTTATTGGTATTCCGCGCCTCGTGGGCGTCGATCGTGTTGGCTGGCCGGGCCCGTATTGCCCGGCGTGAGGCGGACAATATCGGGATTTTTTATTCCCGAACAATATCTTTTGGTTAGCCGCTTATTCCTTTTTTGAAAATTCTCGTCATGCAGGGAGCGCAACGCTCTAGCTCGCGACTTGCGTCAGGCGCAACAGGGTTTGCTCCAGCAGCTTCTGCAAGGCGCGTCGCTCCTGGGCGTCGCCCAGCGCGGTGATGCGCTCCAGGCGCTGGGCCAGGGCGTGCAGCGGGGTGGGCAGGTTCAGGTGCTCGGCGAGGATCTCGTCGCCGCTGCCTTGCAGCAGGGCAAAGTGGATGACGTTCTCCAGCTCGCGGGTGTTGCCCGGCCAGTCGTGCAGTTCCAGCACGCGCTGGGCTTCTTCGCTGAGCAGCGGCACCGGGCGGTTGAGCTTGGGGCTGTAGATGCCGACGAAGTACTCGGCCAGCGGCAGGATATCGCCGACCCGCTCGCGCAGCGCCGGCAGCTCCAGGCGGCCTTCGTGCAGGTAGTCGAACAGCCGCGGGTGGAAGTGCCCGGCAGCCACCGCCTCGGCCAGGTCGATGCTCGACGCGGCGACCAGGCGCACATCCACCGGATGCGGCTGTTGCGCGCCGACGCGGTAGACCTCGCGGTTTTCCAGGGCGGCCAGCAGCTTGACCTGAATCGGCAGCGGCAGGTCGGCGATTTCATCGAGGTAGAGGGTTCCGCCATTGGCCGAGCCGAACCAGCCGGCGCGGCTGCTGGCGGTGCCGCTGTGGCTGCCGGCGGTATAGCCGAACAGCTCGGCGTCGGCGTAGGTCGGGCTGATCGCCCCGCAGTTGACCGAGACGAACAGACCGCCGCGGTCACTGGCGCGGTGGATCTGCCGGGCCAGCAGCTCCTTGCCGGTGCCGCTTTCGCCGCGGATCAACACCGGCAGGGCCAGCGGCGCCAGCAGTTCCAGTTCCTCGCGCAGCTGGCGCGAGCGCGGATCGACGAACACCAGCGCCTTGGCGCGGATGCTCAGCGGGCTCTTGTCGAGCTCGGGGAAGGTCAGCAGCGGCTGGCCGAATGTGTCTTGTGCAGTCATGGCAAAGCTCCCGCCCGGGCTCCTGGCCCGGGCGTTGCGAAAGAGGAAATAAGGAAAGCGGGTAGCGGATCAGGCGCGGCGCAGGGCGCCCTGTTCCATTCGGCTCTGCAGGCGGTAGAGGTAGGCGAAGCCCTGCTCCCAGGTGTGGTGGCCGGACTTGACGTTGATATGCCCGGCGCCGCCGAGCACCCCGGCCTCGGCGCCCCAGGCGCGGGCCAGTTGCATGGCACGCGGCGCGCTGACGGCGGGGTCGTTGTCAGAGGTGACCACCTGGCTGGGGAACGGCAGCAGGTCCATGGGGATCGGGGCGAAGTTGCGCAGGGCCGGCGAGCAGGCCGGGCGCTCGACATCCGCCGGCGCTACCAGCAGCGCGCCACGCACCCGGCGGCGCAAGGCCGGGCTGGCCTGGGCGGCCCAATGGGCGACGGTGATGCAACCCAGGCTGTGGGCGATGAGGATCACCGGCGCGTCATCGACGGCAATCGCTTCCTCCAGCGCCGCAACCCAGTCCCCGCGCTTCGGCGTCAGCCAGTCGGCCTGTTCGACACGGGCGCTGTTGGGCAGCGTCTTGTGCCAATGGCTTTGCCAGTGCTGCTCGGGCGAACCCTGCCAGCCCGGCACAATCAGGTAACGGATCGACTCGTTGCGCATGGGGAATTGCCTCCTGCTGCGGTTGCTTGCATGCGAGGAAGTATTGGCGAGGGAGTTATATCCGTAAAGGAATAAGAAGCTATTTATTAATAACCATATTGAAAGCGGGACCGGCAGGCGGTCCCGCGTGCCGTCAGTTGACGGTCTGGTTCCACTCGGCGGTTT
Organism: Pseudomonas sp. Con_6; assembly: GCF_059379395.1. Taxonomy (NCBI): domain Bacteria; kingdom Pseudomonadati; phylum Pseudomonadota; class Gammaproteobacteria; order Pseudomonadales; family Pseudomonadaceae; genus Pseudomonas; species Pseudomonas sp. Con_6. Next base: position 6,725,370 of record NZ_CM182011.1, read on the forward strand.
CGTAGCCTTCGATCAAGGCGTCGATCAGGCTTTTCGCGGCTTCCACGGCGTGCAGGGTCAGCCAGGGGAAGCTGCTGGTGCCGGGGGCCGGGGTCAGGGCGAGTTGAGTGGATTCGTAGGCGCAGCGCAGGAACATCGAGGCGTGGATCAGGGTGCTGCGGGGGTCGATGCCGGGGTTTACGGTGAAGAGTGGGGGGTGGTTGGGGCATGCGCCGAAGGGGCGGGAGCAGGTTGGGGCTAAAGGTGGATCGGGGACAACTTTTTTCATCGGTAACCTCCAGTGGTCGCTTTGGGCGCCGACACCCGATCGTTTCCACACGATTTGGGTGGCAGCTGTACGCGGGGTGGAAAACCGGGTCACTGGAAAACCCGGCAGACCCGAAGGTCTCCCGCGCACAGCCGCCGTAGAGGCTGTTTTCCAAGTGACTACCAATGGGTTTCCACACCCACTCGCCAGTGCATCAGCGAACGCAGAAGACTAGAAGGTGGGGTTTCCATGGGCAAGGAAGACAGTACCGACAGAACGCGTAGGTTACGTCCTAGGATTTTCAGGTGCCAGAAACTTTATGTTTGGAGGTGTCTGGAATGCGGTCTCTGTAGGAGTCCACTCAGCCCGCCGGGCTGCGCTGTCGCGCAGAGAACTAGACCGCAAGTGCGCAGCAGTCGGCGTGGGAGCGGATTCATCCGCGATCGGCGGCGCAGCCGTCGTAAAACCTGAGTCCCAAGTTCTCCTGACACACTGCAGACTCAGGTTTTATGGCCGCTTCGCGCCCAATCGCGGATGAATCCGCTCCCACACCGTCCCTGCTAAATCAATGAGTTATGTGGTGTTCCATGAGAGAAAAAAGCAAAACAAAAAATGGATTTTGCGAATCACCTTGATTAGCTGTACAGCTAAACAAGCAAAATCCAAAAAATCTTTACAGCCATAGCACCACCATCACCCCCAAAAAAAAGCCAGCCCCTGCCACAGGACCGGCCTCAAGTTTGCCTGAGTTGCGTGTTGCTCAGCGGGCGGTGATCACCGACAACTTGGTAATCCCCGCACGTTCGATCGAGGCCATGGCGCGCGCCACTTCCCCATAATTCACTCCATCATCCGCCTGCAGTTGCACCCGCACCTCGGGGTCCTTGGCCTTGGCCGCCTGCAGGTTGGTTTCCAGCAGATCCGGCTGGATTTCATCCTTGTTGATGAACAGCTTCCCTGCCCCGTCGATGCTCACCACCAACGGATCCTTCTGTTCCACCGGGGCCACGGCCTCGGTCTTGGGCAGGTTGATCGGGATGGCGTTGGTCAACAGCGGCGCGGTGACGATGAACACCACCAGCAGCACCAGCATCACATCCACCAGCGGCGTCACGTTGATCTCGCTGAGTACCTCGTCGCTGTCCTGGGTCGAAAAGGCCATGTCACACCGCCTCTTTCACAGGCTGGCCCGCGGCGTTACCGGCCTTGAGCAGCGTTGGGTGGGCGATGACGCGGAAGGCGCTCTTCTGCGCGAGGCTGTAGAAGTCGTGGGCAAAGTCGTCCAGATCTGCCGCCGTGAGCTTGAGGCGACGCAGGAAGTAGTTGTAAACCAGCACCGCCGGCACGGCGACGGCGATACCCACGCCCGTGGCAACCAGCGCCGCACCGATAGGACCAGCCACGGTTTCCAGGCTCGCCGAGCCCGCCGCGCTGATGCCCTTGAGCGCTTCCATGATCCCCCACACGGTGCCGAACAGACCGATGAAGGGCGAGGTGCTGCCGATACTGGCGACCACGGCCAGGCCGGTTTCCAGCGAGCGGCGCTCCCGCACGATCTGCTGGCGCAGGGCACGCTCAAGACGGTCCTGATGGTTGATGGCGTGGCTCAGGTCGGTGGCCTGACCCGGTTCGCCGACGGCGATGGCGGCATAGCCGGCCTGGGCGACACGGGCGGCGGAACCCGGTTGCGAGTGGGCCAGTTCGGCCGCCGAATCAAGACTGGAGGCGGCCCAGAATTGCTTGTGGAAACGCTTGTCCTGGTTCTTCAGGCGGACGAACTGCACGGTCTTGACCAGGGCCAGGCCCCAGGTGACGACGGAGAAGCCCACCAGCAGCCAGATCACCGCGCTTTCGATGGACTCAAGGGGGGAAGCCAATACGCTCATGATGTGTTCTCTCTCGGGTTGCGCGAATTTGGGTTAGCGAATCTTGAAATCAATGGGCACGCTCACCCAGCCTTCCTGGGGTACATCGCCCTGCTTGGCCGGCACGAAGCTCCAGCGCTTCACCGCGGCCAGCGCGGCGTCATCGAGTTGCTGGCGACCGCTGCTTTTCTGAATCTGGATCTCGCCGGGCTTGCCGGTGGCGAGCACCTTGACCCTCAACAGCACGGTGCCTTCCCAGCCGCGACGCTGGGCCAGCGACGGGTATTCCGGCGCCGGGTTCTTCAGGTACGCGGCGTTGGCCGAGGCCGGGGTTACCGGGGCCGGCGCAGGTGGCGCTGGCGGTTGTGGCGCGGCGACCGGCGGGGCCGGGGTTGGCGGCTGTTCCACCGGTTTCGGCTCGGGCTTGGGCGTTGGCTTGGGCACGGGCTTGGGCTTGGGTTTCGGCACCGGCTTGGGCGGCGGCGGCTTCACAGCCAGCTCGTCCTCCACAGGCGGTGGCGGCTCGACCACTGGTGGCGGCGGCTCGACAACGGGCGGAGGTGGTTCCACCACCGGCGGCGCCGGCTGGGAGAATTCGATGGTCATCGGCGGAATTTCCGGTGGCACCACGGGCAACACCGGGGTCGGCTTCTGGCTGATCCAGTAAGCGGCCGCGCCATGCAGAACCAGGGCGAAGATCCCCAGCAGGACTTTCTCGCGGCCTTTCAGCGCACTGCGAGGCGCCTGCTGCAAGCGCTGCTGCCCGAGCGGCGAACGGTGCGGCCGGCCAATATCGACCAGTTCGCCCGGCGTCGGGCGCCACAGCACGTCACGGGCGCTGGCGGCGGTCTGGACATTACCCATTGATCAACTCCTGGGGGTTCGGTGCATTCCATCGAAGGCGGTTGAAGTGGCCTTCGCTTGACAGGAATGATCCGGCGCAGACGCTTATCTCCGAAAGTAATCTTTAAAGTTATGAATAGAATTTTCAGGAATATATTGTTTTCGAGGATCGCTGGAGCCCTTGCGGATCAAGGGCTCCAGCGAACAAGGCTTTTTGCCATGCCTTTGCTGCATGGAAAATATTCCCCAAAGGCATGGGAAATCGGCGCTTTTGCTGACTGAAATCATATGCATTTCAGTTCTTTATTTATGTTTTTACATGCTTTTACTGAATAAAAGATTGCCTTTATAAGGTGTGCCATGCACATCGACCTGCGCCAGTTGCGCCACCTCCTCGCCCTCGCCGAACACCGCAGCTTCGTGGCTGCGGCGGGTTCCGTGCGCCTTTCACAATCCGCCTTCAGCCGGAGCATCCAGGCGCTGGAGCTGAGTGTCGGCTGCCAGCTGGTGGACCGCGCGAGCAAGGACCTGGCGCCGACCCGGCAAGGGCTGGTGGTGCTGGAGCATGCGCGGCGGCTGATCAGCGGTGCACATCAGTTGAGCAACGAGATTCGGCAGTTCAATGACCTGGAGGCCGGGGAACTGTGCTTCGGGCATTCACCGGCAAGTAGGCTGGTGACGCGGGCCATGACCGGATTTGTCGGGCGTTATCCGAAGGCTCGGGTACGCGTCCAGACGCAAGAGCTGGGCAAGCGGTTGCTGGCGGATGAGCTGGAGTTCTTCGTGGCCGACAGTCGTGGGTTCGAGGGGGATTCGGCGTTTCAGGTACTGCGATTGAAGCCGAGGGCCTGGCAGTTCTTCGTGCGCCACGGGCATCCGCTGGCCGAGCAGACACGTGTTTCGGAAGTAGATCTTAAGGCCTGGCCGCTGGCCATTTACGCCGGAGAGCCGAGTCTGGGCGAGTTGGGGGCGACGATTGAATATGCGGAAGGCTTGCAGGCGCTGGTAGCCGGATCGGATGCGATCGGGGTCAGCCATGATGGGGTCGGACTGGTGCGGTTGAACGGGATCGAGGTGCCGGAGGCACGATATGCGATTGTCAGCCGGGCCCGGCAAAGGTTGTCGCCGTTGGCGGAGGCGATGGTCAGGGAGATTCTGGCGGTGGATCAGGCTGAGGGTGGTGCGAGCCTGGAGAGGATGGCGGTCTAGATTCGAGGGCCCTATCGCGGGTAAACCCGCTCCCACAAGGTCCGCAGTGCACGCGATACCTGTGGGAGCGGGTTCACCCGCGATGAGGCCCTAGAGGCCTCAGATATTCTCGACCTTCTGCCACACCTTCGGCTTGAAGAACAAGGTCTCGCCCCGCGCCAGGCCGGTCAGGCTGTCATGGTCCTTGACCACTTCCGCCTCGATCAGCTCGTTCTGCCCTTCCACCTTCAGGGTCACCCGGGTGGTCGCGCCCAGCGGCCGAATATCCCGCACTTCCGCCACGTGATGGCCTTCCACTTCATGCCGCGACAGCGACACTTCGTGCGGACGGAACAGCACATGCTGGTTGTCGCTCAGGTGCAGGCGGTTGGAGTCGCCGAGGAAGTGATAGACGAAATCGCTGGCCGGGTTCTCGTAGACCTCTCCCGGCGAGCCGATCTGCTCGATCACGCCCTTGTTCATCACCACGATGCGGTCCGCCACTTCCATGGCTTCTTCCTGGTCGTGGGTCACGAACACGGAAGTCAGGTTGATGTCCTCGTGCAGACGCGCCAGCCAGCGGCGCAGCTCCTTGCGCACCTTGGCGTCCAGCGCACCGAACGGTTCATCCAGCAGCAGCACCTTGGGCTCTACCGCCAGGGCGCGGGCCAGGGCGATACGCTGGCGCTGGCCCCCGGAAAGTTGCTCCGGGTAGCGGTCGGAGAGCCAGTCGAGCTGGACCATGTTCAGCAGCTCATGGACCTTCTCGGCAATCTTGCTTTCGCTCGGACGCTCGCCCTTGGGCTTCATGCGCAGGCCGAAGGCGACGTTGTCGAACACGCTCATATGGCGGAACAAAGCGTAGTGCTGGAACACGAAACCGACGTTGCGATCGCGCACGTCGTGGCCGGACACGTCTTCGCCGTGGAAGACGATATTGCCGTTATCCGGGGTTTCCAGGCCGGCGATGATGCGCAGCAGGGTGGTCTTGCCGCAGCCGGACGGGCCGAGCAGGGCTACCAGCTCGCCGCTGTTGATGTCCAGGTTGATGTTGTCCAGGGCCTGGAAGGCGTTGAAGCGCTTGCTGACGTTACGAACTTCGATCGACATGAATTATTCCTCCGCCGCACTGTGGCGCAGACGGTTAATGCGGTTCTCGCTCCACTGCTTGAGCAGCAGGATGAAGAGCGCCAGGATCAGCAGCAGGCTGGCCACGCTGAAGGCCGCGACATGGTTGTATTCGTTGTAGAGGATCTCGACATGCAGCGGCAGGGTGTTGGTCACGCCGCGGATGTGGCCGGACACCACCGACACCGCGCCGAACTCGCCCATCGCCCGCGCGGTGCACAGCACCACGCCGTAGATCAGGCCCCACTTGATGTTCGGCAGGGTCACGTGCCAGAACATCTGCCAGCCGTTGGCGCCGAGCAGGCGCGCGGCCTCCTCTTCCTGTGTGCCCTGCTCCTGCATCAGCGGGATCAGTTCACGGGCGACGAAGGGCACGGTGACAAAGATCGTCGCGAGCACGATCCCCGGCAGAGCGAAGACGATCTGGATATCGTGGTCTTGCAGCCACGGCCCGAACAGGCCCTGGGCGCCGAACATCAGCACGTACACCAGACCGGCGATCACCGGCGAGACCGAGAACGGCAGGTCGATCAGGGTTACCAGGATGCTCTTGCCGCGGAAGTCGTACTTGCTCACGCACCAGGCCGCGCAGACGCCGAACACCAGGTTCAGCGGCACCGAGATGGCCACGGCGAGCAGGGTCAGTTTCAGGGCGGACAGGGCGTCGGCTTCGAAGATCGCTTCGAAGAAGGTGCCCAGGCCCATCTTCAGGCCCTGGGACACCACGATCACCAGGGGCAGCAGGAGAAACAGGGCGAAGATCAGCCAGCCAAGGCCGATCAGCACACGCCGGGCAGTGGCGCTGCCACGGCGGGCGGCGTTGGCCGAAGCGGCCGCGCCAATTGCGGATGCAGACATGCTCAGGCCTCCTTCAAGGGGTTTCGATGCGCCGCTGCAGCAGGTTGATCAGCAGCAGCAGGATGAAGGAAACCACCAGCATCAGCACGCCGATGGCGGTGGCGCCGGTGTAGTCGTACTGGTCCAGCTTGACCATGATCAGCAGCGGCAGGATCTCGGTCTTCATCGGCATGTTGCCGGCGATGAAGATCACCGAGCCGTACTCGCCGACGCCACGGGCGAAGGCCAGGGCGAAGCCGGTCAGCCAGGCCGGCAGCAGCGCCGGCAGCAGCACGTGGCGGAACACCTGCAGCGGCTTGGCACCGAGGCAGGCGGCGGCCTCTTCGACTTCCCGGGGGATGTCGGCGAGCACCGGCTGCACCGTGCGCACCACGAACGGTAGGGTGACGAAGGTCAGTGCCAGGGTGATGCCGAGCGGGGTGTAGGCGATCTTGAAGCCGAGGTCGGTGGCGAACTGGCCGACCCAGCCGGACGGGGCGTACAGGGCGGTCAGGGCGATACCGGCAACGGCGGTGGGCAGGGCGAATGGGAGGTCGATCATCGCATCGATGATCTTGCGCCCGGGGAAGGTGTAGCGCACCAGGACCCAGGCCAGCAGGGTACCGATCAGGCCATTGATGATGGCGGCGAAGAGAGCGGTGCCGAAACTCAGCTTCAGCGCGGCGAGGACTCGCGGGGCGCTGACGATGTTCCAGAACTGCTCCCAGGTGAGCTGCGAGGCGTGGACGAACATGGCTCCCAGCGGTATGAGCACTATCAGGCTGAGGTACACCAAGGTGTAGCCCAGCGTCAGCCCGAAGCCGGGTATGACGGGAGAGATACGACGTGACATAAAGGTCCCTGGTTGAACGCACGAAGCCCGGGACTAAGCCCGGGCCCATGCTGGCTACGAAACGGCAAGCATTCTATTCAGGCGCGATCACTGCGCCGAGTAGATCTGGTCGAACACGCCGCCATCATTGAAGAACTTGGGTTGGGCAGTCTTCCAGCCACCGAAGTCTTTGTCGATAGTGACCAGGTCCAGTTTCGGGAACTGGTTGGCGTACTGGGCTGCGACCTTCTCGTCACGCGGACGGTAGAAGTTGTCGGCGGCGATCTTCTGCCCGACCGGGCTGTACAGGTACTTGAGGTATTCCTCGGCGATCTTCTCGTTACCCTTCTTCTCGGCGTTCTTGTCGACCACAGCCACCGGCGGTTCGGCGAGGATCGACAGGGACGGCACGACGATCTCGAACTTGTCGCTGCCACCGTCTTCCTTCAGCGCCAGGAAGGCTTCGTTTTCCCAGGCCAGCAGGACGTCGCCCTGGCCATTGTTGACGAAGGTGATGGTCGAGCCGCGGGCGCCGGTGTCCAGCACCGGTACGTGCTTGAACAGCTCCTTCACGTATTCCTGGGCCTTGGCTTCGCTGCCGCCTGCTTTCAGGCCGTAGGCCCAGGCGGCGAGGAAGTTCCAGCGGGCGCCACCGGAGGTTTTCGGGTTCGGAGTGATGACGGAAACGTCCTTCTTGATCAGGTCGCCCCAGTCCTTGATGCCTTTCGGGTTGCCCTTGCGTACCAGGAACACGATGGTCGAGGTGTACGGGGTGCTGGCGTCCGGCAGGCGGGTCTGCCAGTTCTCCGGCAGGGTCTTGCCGAGCTTGGCCACTTCGTCGATGTCGCCGGCCAGGGCCAGGGTCACCACGTCGGCGCGCAGGCCGTCGATCACCGCGCGGGCCTGTTTGCCCGAACCGCCGTGGGATTGCTGGATCTTCACCTTGTCGCTGGGGTTGGCCTGTTGCCAGTGCTTGATGAACTCGGCGTTGTACTGCTGGTACAGCTCACGGGTTGGGTCATAGGACACGTTCAGCAGCTCGTAGTCCTTGGCAATGGCGGAACCGGCAAACACAGCACTGGCAAGTGCGGCCAGGGCATAACGGCGGATAGACATGGTGAAGCTCCCGATTTTGGCGTTTTTCTAATTAGGTGACCCGGTGTTGGCGAGCTTCAGCTCGGCTTGTTGCCCGGGTTCTGCAGACGGAATTTTTCCTTGCGTTCGATCTGTACGACCTGAGCGTTGTGCACGGTAATCTCCACCGCGCCGAAACGCAGGTCACGCAATGCGCTCTGGATTTCGCGCAGGATGGTTGCTTCGTCCTGACCGTCAACGCTACGCAGAGATGCGCTCATGCTCGTGCTCCTTTGAGTGTGGGGGCCCGGGAGCAGCGAGGTAGGAAGGTGACTGCGCCTGGTGTGGGAGCAATCTTATGGGGGGCTGAATATTCTTAAAAATACTATTTAAGAATTTTTATATAACTGAATTGATGATTGGTCCTGGAGCGTATCGCGGCCCCTGTGGGAGCGGGTTCACCCGCGATTGCGGTGGTGGACTCACTATCGCAATCGCGGGTGAACCCGCTCCCACAGGGTCCGCGTGCAGCCTTACCAGCGAAGGTCCTGCGGCGGTACTGGGCGGCCATACCAATACCCCTGACCCATGTCGCACTGGTGCTCCAGCAGGAAGCGCGCCTGCTCCGACTGCTCGATCCCCTCGGCATGGATCGCCATCCCCATGCTCCGCGCCAACGCAATGATCACTCGCACGATGGCCACGTCATCGTCGTCATTGGGCAACCCGGCGACGAAGCCCTGGTCGATCTTCAGCTTCTGTACCGGCAGGCGTTTGAGCCGCAGCAGCGACGAATAGCCGGTGCCGAAGTCATCGATGGCCAGCCGCAACCCCAGGTCGCGCAGGCGATGCAGCTGCTCCAGCGCCACCTCCGGATCATCCATCACCGCACTCTCGGTCACCTCGACCTCCAGCCGCGACGGCTCGAGCCCCGTGTCATCGAGCACCTGCGCCACCTGCTTGTACATCTCGCGATGGGCGAACAGGCGGCTGGACACGTTGCAGGCAACGAAATCGAGCACCTTGCCCTCGCCCAGCCAGCGCACCATCTGCTGGCAGGACTCGCGCATGACCCACATGTCGATATCGGCGATCAGCCCGGTGCGCTCGGCGATCGGGATGAACTCCCCCGGCGGTACCAGCCCGCGCTGCGGGTGCAGCCAGCGCACCAGGGCTTCGGCGCCGATCATCCTGCCGCTGAACAGGTCGTGCACCGGCTGGTAGTAGACACGCAGTTCGCCCTGTTCCAGGGCCCGGCGCAGCTCGCTGGCGGTCTCCACCCGCTGCTGGGCATGGGCGGTCAGTTCCTCGGTGTACAGCGCGTAGCCGGAACGGCCGTTGCCCTTGGCCTTGAACAGCGCCGCATCGGCATTGCGCAGCAGTTGCTCGGCACTCTGCGCATCGCTGGGGAACAGGCTGATGCCGATGCTGACGCTGCTGAACAGGCGGTGGTTCTCCAGCTCGTAGGGCTCTTTCAGCACGTTGACGATCAGTTGCGCCAGGTCCGCCGCCTGCCCCACCTGGGCGCAGTTCTCGCTGAGGATGGCGAACTCGTCGCCACCCAGCCGGGCCAGGGTGACTCCGGGATCAATCACCAGCTTGAGGCGGTCGGCCACGGCCTTGAGCAACTGGTCGCCGATGTTGTGGCCCAGGCTGTCGTTGATGCTCTGGAAATGATCGAGATCGAGCAGCAGCAAGGCGCAGCCGCGCTTGTTGGCCTGCGCCGCCGCCAGTGCCTGCGCGGCACGGTCGTTGAACAGCAGGCGGTTGGGCAGGTTGGTCAGCGGATCGTGGTGAACCAGGAAGGCCAGTTCGCGCTCGGTATGCTTGATCGCACTGATATCACTGAACACGGCGACATAGTGGGTCAATTCGCCGCCATCGTCGCGGATCGCGCAGATGGTCTGCCACTGCGGGTATACCTCGCCGCTCTTGCGTCGGTTCCACACCTCGCCGCTCCACTCACCCTTGTCGTCGAGGGCGGCGTACATGGCCTGGTAGAAGGCTTTGTCGTGGCGGCCAGACTTGAACTTGTTCGGGCGCTGGCCGATGACTTCCTCGCGCTGGTAGCCGGTGATGTTCATGAAGGCGCGGTTGACGTGGACGATGATGCCGTCCCGGTCGCTGACCAGCACCCCTTCCAGGGTGCTGTCGAACACCGCCGCAGCCATGCGCAGGCGCTCGCGGTCTTCGCGGCGCAGGCGTGCACCGAGGCCGATGAAGTTGAGCAGGCGCACCCGTGACAGGAAGATGAGCACGGCGCTGCAGGCCGCCCAGGTGTAGGCATTGACCAACTGCCAGTTGGCCTTATCCACCGGATCATCGAAAACACTGCTTAATATTTGATCAGATACGACCAGCCACAACAGCGACAGCACCAGGTACAGCGCGGCCATGCGCAAGGCGTCTCGTGCGGAAACAGACATAGCGTCTCGGATGCCCACATCAAAAGATGGGGCATTATAGGGACACTTTTCCCGGTTGACCTCCTATCTAAAAGGCCGACTGGTTTTATTTGACATCGTGGTAATAATGTCGATCGCTGTCCAACCGCTCTAAGAGGGCACTCCCACCTATGTGGTACTACGGTTTACTCGACCTGTCGGCCTGGCAACTGCTGGCGGTCACCCTGCTGATGACCCACGTGACCATCGTCGCGGTCACGGTCTATCTGCACCGCTACTCGGCCCACCGCTCCCTGGAGCTGAATGCCGGTCTCAAGCATTTCTTCCGTTTCTGGCTGTGGCTGACCACGGCGCAGAACACCCGCGAGTGGACCGCCGTCCACCGCAAACACCACGCCAAGTGCGAAACCGAAGACGATCCCCACAGCCCTGTGGTCAAGGGCCTGTCCACCGTGCTGCGCAAGGGCGCCGAGCTGTACCGCGAAGAGGCGCGCAACCCGGAGACCCTGCGTATCTACGGCAAGAACTGCCCCGAGGACTGGATCGAGCGCAATGTCTATTCGCGCTACAAGCTCGGCGGCATCGCCTTGATGGCGGTGATCGACCTGCTGCTGTTCGGCACCATCGGTATCACCATCTGGGCCGTGCAGATGATGTGGATTCCGTTCTGGGCCGCCGGTGTGGTCAACGGGCTCGGGCATGCCGTGGGCTATCGCAACTTCGAATGCCGCGACGCCGCCACCAACCTGGTACCGTGGGGCATCGTCATCGGCGGCGAGGAGCTGCACAACAACCACCACACCTACCCCAACTCGGCCAAACTGTCGGTCAAGCGCTGGGAATTCGACATGGGCTGGGCCTGGATCAAGCTGTTCACCTGGCTGCGCCTGGCCAAGGTGCAGCGCGTGGCGCCGATCGCTCACCGCGTCGAAGGCAAGGGCCAACTGGACATGGACACTGCCATGGCGATTCTCAACAACCGCTTCCAGATCATGGCGCAGTATCGCAAGCTGGTGATCGGCCCGCTGGTCAAACAGGAGCTGGCCAGGGTCGACGATTCGGTACGCCACCAATTCCGCCGCGCCAAGCGCCTGCTGTCGCGGGAGACCAGCCTGCTGGAAGACCGTCACCACCAGCGCATCCAGACCATGCTGGAGCACAGCCACGCGCTGAAGGTGATCTACGAGAAGCGCCTGGCCCTGCAGCAGATCTGGGCCCGCACCAGCGCCAATGGCCACGACATGCTCGCGGCCATCAAGGAATGGGTGCACGAGGCCGAGGCCAGTGGTATCCACTCGCTGCGTGAGTTCGCCGCGCAACTGAAAACCTACTCGCTGCGCCCTGCCCTGGCCTGACGGCCACTGATCGGAGCGCCCCGCAATGGGGCGCCCGCTTCGGAACTTCCCTCCCGAATCAAGTTCTTACCAGATATGTCGCCCGCCTGGCGGGCCGGGCCGTGGCCCCCTGCGCCTTACTAGAAGTACTGCGAACATGGTCAAGAACACCACGCCGTCCCCGCCGTTCAATCCGCCTCCCGAGGCTGCCCAGACCCTATTGGCCTTGATGCACGCCCAGGGCGAAGTCGCGCGCCTGAGTGAGCGCGAGCAGTTGTTCAGCTCGCTGCTGGACAGCGTCAACGCGGTGCTCTGGGCCTTCGACTGGGAAACCCGCCAGGTGCTGTATGTCAGCCCGGCCTACGAACGCATCTTCGGACGCCCCGCCAGCCTGCTGCTGGCCGACTACAACCAGTGGCGCGACGCGATCTACCCCGACGACCTCGACTACGCCGAGCGCACCCTCGCCGATGTGCTGGTCAAAGGTGCGGTGGAAGACCGCGAGTACCGCATCATCGCCGCCGACGGCCAGGTGCGCTGGCTCAGCGACAAGTGCTTCATCAACCAGCAGAGCGAGGGCCAGCGGGTGATCGTGGTCGGCATGGCCGAGGACATCACCGAGAAGAAGCAGCTCGAAGGCGAACTTCAGCGCCTGGCCACCACCGACGTGCTGACCCAGAGCAGCAACCGCCGGCACTTCTTCGAATGCGCCGAGCAGGCCTTCGACAAGGCCCGGGCGGAGGGCGCACCGTTTTCGTTCCTGTTGTTGGACATCGATGATTTCAAGCAGGTGAACGACACCTACGGGCATCCCGAGGGCGACCAGGTGCTACAGCGCATTGCCGATAGCGGCAAGACGGCGTTGCGCCGAGGGGATCTGTTCGGGCGGATTGGTGGTGAGGAATTTGCTGCGGTGTTTCCGGGGTGTCCGCCGGAGATGGCGATGCAGGTGGCGTTGCGCTTGCAGCGGGAGATCCAGAGGTTGAGCTTCAGCCATGAAGGGCAGACTTACGGTGTGACGGTGAGCCAGGGGTTGACCGGGATGGCGGCGGAAGACGGGTTGCTGGACGACCTGTTCGCCCGGGCGGATGCTGCGATGTACCAGGCGAAGCGGCAGGGCAAGAACCAGATCGTTCTGGGCTGACTCCTGTAAAACACATGACTCATTGGTTTGGCGGGGACCCGCTCCCACAGGGTCCGCGTGGCCTCGGTTATTCCTTGCGCAACCGCGCCAGCTCCGCCCGTCCTACCTTGAGCAAACGCGCGGTCTTGCCCGCAGCAATCTCCTCCAGCCCATCCTCCGCCCCCAGCCGCGCCATCTGCCCGGCCAGGTTCATCACCAAATCTTCCCGCGAATACACCCCGCCGCCCAGTTGGTAGATCGCTGCGATCAACTCACGCAGCTCCAGCGGCAAGCGCCAGCGCGTGCGCAGCGCCGAGCCATAGGCCGCGCCCGATTGGCTCAGCGACAGCTCGATCTCGTTCTCGTCCAGCTCGCCTCCCGCCAGCCGCCATTCTTGCAGGCAGCGCAGCAGCGCCAGGTCTCCCAGGCAATGCAGCAATCCGGCGCAATAGCAACGCTCATGGTCCAGTTCCAGCATCTGCGCCAGGTTGCGCCCGTATTCGGCGCAACGCAGCGACAGGTTCCAGTATTCCTCGGCATAGCGGCCCAGCAGCGGATCACTGAGCTTGGCACTGCGCTTGAGCGCCAGGCCCAGGATCAGATTCATGCTCTGGGTCGTGCCCAGCTTGTTCAGCGCCTGCAGCAGCGTCTGTACATTGCCCTCGCGGTGCAGGGCGGCACTGTTGGCCGCCGCGATCAGCACGGCGGTAATCTGCGGGTCCTCGCGCACCTCCTCTTCCAGCACCCGCAAATCCAGCCCCTGTGGGTTCAAGGCACGCTTGATCGCCTGCTGTACATCAGCAAACAGCGGACCACCATCGGCCGTGGCGCGGTGCTCCTCGATAAAGCGCGGCAAGGTCTGCCCGGCTCGCAACACCGGTGCCTCGCAGGAAACCGGCTCGCCCATCTTGAGCAACTGCTCTTCCAGGCGCTGGCGCAGCAGATCGAGGTTCAACGGCTTGCTCAGGTACGCCGTCGGTGCCAGCGGCAGCGCTTCGCGCACGCTGTTCACATCGCTGCGGCTGCTGATGATGATGAACGGCAAGGCCGGCGTACGCGGCCGCGAACGCACCTTGCGCAGCAGATCGAGGCCATCGAGGCCCGGCAGTTCGCGGGCGGCGATGATCAGGTCAGGCTTGCTCGCCAGCCCATCCAGCGCTTCGTTGCCATTGGCACAGACCTTCACTTCAGCGTCGCAACGCACGCTGAGCAGCATCTGGGTCAACATGTCGCGCACCCACGGGTCTCCCTCGGCAATCATCACCTTGGGCGCGGCGGCGAGGTTTACAGCAGTCATCGGGATCTCCTTACAAGCATGACGCGTTCCAGCGTACCTTCCGGTACTTCTCCTGTAACCCTTAGAAACCTTAGCGCCCAAAGTTCATCCCGGAGACGAAAAAAAACCCGCCGAAGCGGGTTTTTTCTAACACGTCACAGATCAGGCAAGTTCAGCGAAGCACTCTTCGATGATGGCCAGGCCTTTGTCCAGCAGCGCGTCTTCGGCGGTCAGCGGAACCAGGATACGCAGGACGTTGCCGTAGGTGCCGCAGGACAGCAGGATCAGGCCCTTGTCACGCGCCTTGGCAACCACGGCGTTGACCGCGGCAGCGTTCGGGGTGTGAGTGCCTTTCTCGAAGACTTCAACAGCAATCATCGAGCCCAGGGCACGCACGTCACCGATGATCGGGTGCTTGGCCTGGATGGCCTTCAGACCGGCAACCAGACGCTCGCCAACAGCCTGGCTGCGCTCCAGCAGTTTCTCTTCTTCGAACACTTCGATCACGGCCAGGGCCGCGGCGCACGCGATCGGCGAACCGGCGTAGGTGCCGCCCAGGCCGCCCGGGGCGATGGCGTCCATGTATTCGGCCTTGCCGCACACACCGGCCAGCGGGAAGCCGCCAGCGATGGACTTGGCGAAGGTGGTCAGGTCAGGCGCGACGCCCATCTGCTCCATGGCGAAGAAGGTGCCGGTACGGCCAGCGCCAGTCTGCACTTCGTCGGCGATCAGCAGGATGCCGTGCTGGTCGCACAGGGCGCGCAGACGCTTCATCAGCTCTTTCGGCGCAGGCAGGAAGCCGCCTTCGCCCTGGACGGGCTCGATGATGATCGCAGCGATGTCGCGTGGCTCGGCGTCGTTCTTGAAGATGCGCTCGATGGAAGCGATCGACTCGTCGACGCTCACACCGTGCAGCTCGTTCGGGAACAGGGCGCGGAAGATGCCGCCTGGCATCAGGCCCATGCCTGCGGAGTAAGGCACGACTTTACCGGTCAGGCCCAGGGTCATCATGGTACGGCCGTGGTAGCCGCCGGTGAAGGCGATCACGCCAGCGCGGCCGGTGGCGGCACGGGCGATCTTGACGGCGTTTTCAACGGCTTCGGAGCCGGTGGTGACCAGCAGGGTCTTCTTGGCGAAGTCGCCTGGAACGCGAGCGTTGATCTTCTCGCACAGCTCGACGTAAGGCTCGTAGGCCAGGACCTGGAAGCAGGTGTGGCTGACCTTGGTCAGTTGTTCCTGGACAGCGGCAACCACTTTCGGGTGCAGGTGACCGGTGTTCAGTACTGCGATGCCGCCGGCGAAGTCGATCAGTTCGCGGCCTTCAACGTCGATCACGGTGGAGTTCTTCGCGGTATCGACGAAGATCGGGTGGATCTGGCCTACACCGCGTGGAACGGCGTTGACGCGACGCTGCATCAGGGATTCGTTGGTCTTGCTCATAGTGTCCTCAATTCGCCGATTGAGCGGCGAGTTCAGATTGGCGACCGGTATTCACGGCAGGCAGTATTCGTTGATCGACTGCTGGCGTGGCCCGGGCCGCCGGGTGTTCCTGTGTAAAAAAGGCCAGCGAGACGTCGCTCTCGCGCCCCGCTGGCAGAGGTAAAGCCTTAGACCCGGCTCAGATGCTGAGGCACAGGTATTTGATTTCCAGGTAGTCCTCGATGCCGTACTTGGAGCCTTCACGGCCCAGGCCCGACGCCTTGATACCACCGAACGGCGCGACCTCGTTGGAGATCAGGCCGGTGTTGATGCCGACCATGCCGTATTCCAGCGCTTCGGCGACACGGAACACACGGCTCATGTCACGGGCGTAGAAGTACGAGGCCAGGCCGAATTCGGTGTCGTTGGACATGGCGATGACTTCGGCCTCGTCCTTGAAGCGGAACAGCGGCGCCAGCGGGCCGAAGGTCTCTTCCTTGGCGACAGCAGCGGTCTTCGGTACGTCGACCAGAATGGTCGGCTCGAAGAAGTTGCCTTCGATCAGCTTGCCACCGGACAGGACCTTGGCACCTTTCGAGACGGCGTCTTCGATGTGCTCCTGGACCTTGGCAACAGCCTTGCCGTCGATCAGCGGGCCGGTGGTGGTGCCTTCTTCCAGACCGTTGCCGATCTTCAGCTTGGCGACCGCAGCTTTCAGCTTCTCGGCGAAGGCGTCGTAGACACCGTCCTGCACGTAGATGCGGTTGGCGCAGACGCAGGTCTGGCCGTTGTTGCGGTACTTGGAAATGATCGCGCCTTCCACTGCCTTGTCCAGGTCAGCGTCGTCGAACACGATGAACGGCGCGTTACCGCCCAGTTCCAGGGAAACCTTCTTGATGTCCTTGGCGCATTCTTCCATCAGCTGGCGACCGATTTCGGTCGAGCCGGTGAAGGACAGCTTGCGAACCAGGGAGTTGCCGGTCAGCTCGGAACCAACTTCGCCGGCGCTGCCGGTGATCACGCTCAGCACGCCAGCCGGGATGCCGGCACGGGTCGCCAGCTCGACCAGGGCCAGGGCGGAGTAAGGGGTCTGCGAAGCAGGTTTCAGCACCATGGTGCAGCCAGCGGCCAGGGCAGGACCGGCTTTACGGGTGATCATCGCCGCCGGGAAATTCCAAGGGGTGATGGCGGCGGTAACGCCGATCGGCTGCTTGATGACGATCAGGCGCTTGTCTGGCTGGTGGCCAGGGATGACGTCACCGTAGACGCGCTTGGCTTCTTCGGCGAACCACTCGATGAACGAGGCAGCGTAGGCGATCTCGCCCTTGGCTTCGGCCAGTGGCTTGCCTTGCTCGGTGGTCATCAGGCGAGCCAGGTCGTCCTGGTTCTCGATCATCAGCTCGAACCAGCGGCGCAGCTTGCCAGCACGTTCCTTGGCGGTCAGGGCACGCCAGGCCGGCAGGGCCTTGTCGGCGGCTTCGATGGCACGGCGGGTTTCGGCAGCGCCCATTTTCGGCACGGTACCGATGACTTCGCCGGTGGCCGGGTTGGTCACCTTGATGGTCTGGCCGCTGTCCGCATCCAGCCACTCACCGTTGATGAAGGCTTGCTGACGGAACAACTGAGCGTCTTTGAGCTGCATGTCGACTTCCCTTGAACACCGTGCACGGACGGCGCGAATTGTTGATTGTGGAGTCAGTGCCCGGCGTGGGCACCAGCCTGTAGGAATTGAGGCACCGGATTCGGGCCAATGTTCCACTCGCAGGCGTCGAGCGTTTGAAATCTCGAACGAATCCTAGGAGCAACTCCCTAAAAGGACAATAGGGCGTTTGAAAAAAAGAACGATTGACGGAATGGGTGGTAGGGGCAGGCGACCGGCGGTGACCTCACTGGCCCTATCGCTGGCAAGCCAGCGATAGGGCCATCAGCAACACCCAAGCTCCTTCAGGTAGGCCCAAGGATAGATCCCCCGCTCATGTCCATCGCTGAACACCAGCTGGATACCATAGCCCTGCCCTTCGACCCGCTCCACCCGCACCGTGTCGCTGACCAGATCGATGCGCCCACCCAGCCTTCCCGCTCGACATTGCGAACACGGACACGCGCCGCGCAGCCGGGCATGGCTGATCACCTGCTCGCCGTCGTCCCATTGCAGGACCAGCTCGCCATGCTCGCGCCGGTTGCGCACGCCTCGAGGCACGCTCACTGCAACTGCACCAGAGCGATGCGCACGGCCTTGCGCACCTCAGGATCGCCATCCGTCTCGGCGGCATGCAACGCAGGCAAGGCCGCCGCATCACCCAGCTCGCCAAGGGCCAGCGCCGCTTCCTTGCGCAGGTTGGCGATACCATGGCCCAGCAGCTCGGCCAGACCAGCCAGCGCCGGACGATGCCGCAGCCGCCCGAGGGAACGCGCCGCGCGCAGGCGGACCTGCCAGTAACCGTCCTGCAAGGCTTCAATCAGCGCCGGGCCGGCCGCCTCATGGCCGACCTTGCCCAAAGTGGTGGCCGCTTCCTCGCGCACCTGCCAGGCCTCGTCACGCAGCGCTGCGGTCAGGGCATCAAGGACGCCGCTGTCGCGGGCCAGGCCAAGTGCGCCGATGGCGGCGCGACGCACGTCGGTATCCGGTTCTTCGGCAGCCAGCCGCGCCAGCGCCGGCAACGCCGGTTGATGCTTGAGCCAGCCCAGGATCCCAACCGCCTCGCGGCGCACCGAAGCCTCGTGGTCTTCCAGCGCCAGCAGTGCCGGCCCCGCCGCCTCCTCCAGGCGCAACTCACGCAGGGCGCGCAAGGCACTGGCGCGGACGAAGGCGTCGGCATGCTTGGCCCACGGCAGGATCAACTGGCCCGCTTCCAGGCTCTTCAACTCGCTGAGACTCTGCGCCGCCGCCAGCCGGACCGGCTCGGCACTGTCGGCCAAAGCCGCACACAGCCCCTGCACCACTTCCGGTTCCTCCCAGGCTTCCAGCAGGCGCGCGGCCTCGGCGCGAACCTCCGCTGCCGGATCCACCAGCAGGGCGTCGGTCAGCCACGGCAGGCCGTCGGGATCTTCCAGGTCGGCGAGATCGATCAGGGCGATCCGGCGCACGGCGGCGTCGCTGTCATTGAGGCGCGGCAGCAGTTCGAGGATGTCGGGGTTGTCGCAGGTTCTGTCGGTCATAGGGCGATCCGTAGCGGTGGGTAGTCGCTGTCCGGCAGACCGAGCGGGGTCAGGCGCGGCAGTTCGCGGCCCTCCTCGTGGCGTAGCAGGGCCAGACAGTGACGCTTGAGATGGGTGAATTCCGCGCTGGTCAGCAGGCTGGCGTGGCGCGGCCGGGGAAAGCTCAGGCGCAGGTCTTCGATAAAGCGCCCGGGACGCGGGCTCATCACCAGGATGCGGTCGGCGAGGAACAGCGCCTCGTCGATGTCATGGGTGACGAAGACCACGGTGGTGCGGATGCGCGTCCAGATATCCAGCAGCAGTTCCTGCATGCGCGAACGGGTCTGCGCGTCGAGGGCGCCGAAGGGTTCGTCCATCAGCAACAGACGCGGCCGGTTGATCAGCACCCGGGCAATCTCGGCGCGCTGCTGCATGCCACCGGACAACTGGCTGGGCCAGCGCTCGGCGAAGTCGGATAGCCCCACCAGTTGCAACATTTCCAGAGCGCGCCGCTGCCGTTCGGCCTTGCCTTGGCCCTGCATCTTCAGGCCGAAGGCGACGTTGTCCAGCACGCTGCGCCACGGCAGCAGAGTGTGGTGCTGGAAGACCATGCCGCGCTGCGGCGACGGGCCCTCGACAGCGCGACCATCCACCAGCAGCTCGCCGCCACTGGGGACCAGGTGCCCGGCCAGCGCGCCGAGCAAGGTGGACTTGCCGCAACCGGACGGCCCGAGGATGCACACGAACTCGCCTGGCTCGATGGCGAAATCCAGCGCCTGCACCGCCTCGAAGGCCTGGTTGCCCTGCCCCAGGCGGATGGACACGCCGCGGGCATCGATGCGCCCCGGTTCCGGCGCCTGTTGATAACTCGTCATCAGGACGTCCTCCGCACACGGTACCAGGGCGTGGCCAGCGCGCCGAGGCGCTTGACCAGGGCGCTGCTGCCCATGCCCAGCACGCCGATCAGCAGCATGCCGACGATGATGTCCGGGTAGTTCTGCAAGGTGTAGGACTCCCAGGTGTAGTAGCCGATACCGAACTGCCCGGAGATCATCTCGGCGGTCACCAGGCAGAACCACGAGGTGCCCATGCCGATGGCCAGGCCGGTGACGATGCTGGGCAAGGCGCCCGGCAGCACCACTTCACGCAGGATCGCCCAGCGCCCGGCGCCGAGGCTGCGCGCCGACGCCACCAGTCGCGGGTCCACCGCCTCGACGCCGTGCACAGTGTTGAGCAGCACCGGGAACAGCGCGCCGGTGAAGGTAATGAACACCATGGACAGCTCGGACGACGGGAACATCAGGATCGCCAGCGGAATCCACGCCACCGCCGGGATCGGCCGCAGCACTTCCAGGGGCGGCAGCAGGCTGTCCTCGGCCCAGCGCGAACGGCCGATCAGCAGGCCGAGGCCAACGCCCAGCACGGCCGCCAGCAGGTAGCCGGAAAACACCCGCGACAGGCTGCTGGCCAGGTGCATGACCAGGGTGCTGGAGGTGAACAGTTGCCAGGCGGCATCGAGCACCGAGCCCGGCGTCGGCACATAGGTGAAGGTGAACAGGCCCAGGTCGAGCTTGTGACTCGCCGCGACCTGCCAGAACAACAGGCAGGCCAGCAGCGACGCCACGCGCACGGGCCAGCGGATCAAAGGGCTGGTCATGCGAATGGCCTCCGGTCAGCGCTGGGCGACCAGCTTGCGGTTGGCGTCGACGAAGTCCAGGGCCTCGCCGCCATGGGCCTTGGCGTACTGCTCGGCTTGGTCCTTGAGCAGGAAGGCGGACAGCTCGCCCTGGCCGTTGCGCACGAACCAGGCCTGGTTGGCCAACAGCTTGATGCCGCTGTCCGCCGCCTGGGCGTAGATGGCGCGGATGTCCTTGCCCTCCTGTTCCAGCTGGGCCAGGGCGCTCAGCGCGGCTTCCGGCGAAGCGTAGTGACGGACCTTGTCCTCGCCGCGCACCCAGATCTGCGCCAGGCGGCTGAAGTCGGTGATCGACTTGCCGGTCGCGGCGTCGTTGGCCTTGAGGGGCAGCGGTGCGTAGTTGTTCAGCGCGGCGTCGTAATCCTGGCCGGCCTGCTTGAAAGCGGCGCGGATGTACTGGTCGTCGACGAACTTGTCGGTGTCCAGGCCGCGATCGGTCTTCTTCAGCAGCTTGAGGGTGTCGATGGAGGTGGCCACCGCCCGGCGGTACTCGGGTTTCCAGGTCAGGTCGCGGGTCTGCAGGCCGAGCGGGCCGTGGAACAGGTAATTGACCTCGGCCTCGATGCCGGTGACCTTCTCGATCAGCTCGCTGTACTTCTCCGGCTCGGCGGCGATCAGGCGGTCGGCCTCCAGGCTGGCGCGCAGGTAGGCGGTGACCACTTCCGGGTATTTCTTCGCGTAGTCGGCATCGACCAGTGTGCCGTGGAAGGTCGGTGCGTTGGCCTGGGCACCGTCGTAGATCTTGCGGGCGAAGCCGCGGTTGGGGAACAGCTCGGCGAACGGCACGAAGTCGGCGTGGGCCTCGATACGGTTGCTGCGCAGGGCGGAACCGGCGATCTCCGGGGCCTGGGCGATGATCTTCACGTCCTTCTGCGGGTCCCAGCCCTGGGCGGCGATGGCGCGCAGGAGCATGCCGTGGGCGGTGGAGGCGAAGGGTACGGAGATGGTCTTGCCCTTGAGTTCGGCCAGGGACTGCACGCTGGACGCCGCCGGCACCACGATGCCGTTGCCGCTGCCGTGCACGCTGCCGGACAGCACGCTGATGAACAGGCTGCGCTTGCCGGCGTCGAGGTGGGCGACGCCGTTGAACGAGCCGGGGAAGTCGGCCATGGCGCCGAAGTCCAGCTTGCCGGCGACCATCTCGTTGGTCAGCGGCGCGCCGCTGGTGAAGTTCTTCCACTCGATCTGGTACTTGGCGTCCTTGTACTTGCCGTCATGGGGCAGGTACTTGTCGAGCAGGCCCAACTCGCGGATCAGCAGGCCACCGGTGGCGCAGTTGATGGTGGTGTCCTGGGTGCCGATGGCGACGCGGATGGTTTCGGCGCTGGCGTTGAGGCTAGCGATCGCCAGCGCGAGGCCGGCCACGGTGGTTGCAAGGCGCATGGGTGTTTCCCCTCGAATCGTTAGGTATTGGAATCGTCTCCGCCACCGGGCTGGGTGGTGGGAAACGAGGGGCATCGGGATGGGCGTCCGGTGGTTTGGCCGGATGGCGTGTTGCTGGGTGTCGGTGGCTCAGCGCAGCAGGTAGGGAATCTCGACCTTTACCGCGCCGGTGGGGCAGTCTTTTTCGCAGGGCATGCAGTACCAGCATTCGTCGAAGGCCATGTAGGCCTTCTGGGTCGCCGGGTTGATCGCCAGAAGGTCCATGGGGCAGACCTCGACGCAGACGGTGCAGCCTTTCTCGGCGATGCACTTGTCTTCGTCGATGGTGACCGGAGCGCTGCTGCGCAAGAAGATGTCCTGGGCTTGATAGGCCATTTCACGGGGTCCTTGGAGCCTGTGGCTCTCTTTATCTGTGGCTGACAACTTGTGGTGTTCTTGATGGCCTCATCGCTGGCAAGACCACTGCAAAATCAGGCGGCATCCACCCGGACGCGCAGGCGCTCGTAGGCCGTCTGCTCCTCCGCATCCAGTGCAATCAGGTACGGCTCGACCTCTTTCTTGAAACTGGTCATCGCACCGTTCTCGCCCTTCTTCATATGGCAATGGCAGAACCACTCACCATCATTGCGCTCCGGGAAATCCACCCGGTGGTGATACAACCCCCACCGGCTCTCCTCGCGGAACAACGAGGCCCGGGCCGCCATCTCGGCGCAGTCGCGGATCACCGCCACTTCCATCGCCCGCATCAGCTCATGGGGGTTGTGCGCCTTCATCTGCGCCAGGTCGCGCTCGATCTCGGCGAAGCGCGCCAGGCCGATTTCCATCTTCTTGGTCACCTTCGGCGGCTGCAGGTAGTCGTTGACCATGCGCCGCAGCTTGTACTCGACCTGCGCCGGCGGCAGGCCGTGCTCGCGATTCAGCGGCGCGAACACCCGCGCCTTCTCGCGCTCGACCTGGGCCTCGTCGACCTCGGCGAAGTCACGCTGCGCCACGTAGTTCGCCGCATTGATCCCGGCGAACCAGCCATAGGTAAACGCCCCGAGCATGTAGTTGTGCGGCACCGCCGCCATGTCCCCGGCGGCATACAGCCCCTTCACGCTGGTCTCGGCCTTCTCGTTGACCCACACCCCGGACGCCGAATGCCCCGAGCAGAAGCCGATTTCGGAGATATGCATCTCCACCATGTGCTGGCGGTAGTCGGTGCCGCGATTGGCGTGGAACTGCCCGCGGCTGGGCCGTTCGTTGCTGTGCAGGATTTCCTCGATGTTCTGGATGGTTTCCTCGGCCAGGTGATCGAGCTTGAGGAACACCGGCCCGTTGCCGCCCTCCAGCTCCTGGTGGAACTCCCACATCATCTGTCCGCTCCAGTAGTCGCACTCGATGAAGCGCTCGCCCTTGCTGTTGGCGGTGTAGCCGCCCAGCGGGCCGGTGACGTAGGCGCAGGCCGGGCCGTTGTAATCCTTGATCAGCGGGTTGATCTGGAAACATTCGAGGTTCGCAAGCTCAGCCCCGGCGTGGTAGGCCATGGCGTAGCCGTCGCCGGCGTTGGTCGGGTTCTCGTAGGTGCCCATCAGGTAGCCCGAGGACGGCAGCCCCAGGCGGCCAGCGGCGCCGCAGGCAAGGATCACTGCCTTGGCGCGGATCACGCGGAATTCGCCGCTGCGGCAATCGAAACCCAGCACCCCGGCAGCGGCGCCTTCGCCATCCAGCAGCACGCGGGTGCAGACCATGCGGTTGCTGATCTCGACCCGGGCGCGCTTGAGCTGGCGGTACAGGACCTTCTTGATGTCGTGCCCTTCCGGCATCGGCAGCACGTAGGCGCCCATGTGGTGGACCTTCTTCACTGCGTAGTCGCCGGTCTCGTCCTTTTCGAACTTCACGCCCCAGCGGTCGAGCTGTTCGATGGTCTCGAAGCTGTGGGTGGCGTAGGCATGCACGGCGGCCTGGTTGACGATGCCGTCGTTGGCCACGGTGATTTCCTTGGTGTACTGCTCTGGCGTGGCATGGCCGGGGATGATGGCGTTGTTCAAGCCGTCCATGCCCATGCTGATGGCGCCGCTGCGCTTGACGTTGGCCTTGTCCAGCAGCAGCACGCGCAGGCTCTTGTTTTGCTCCTTGGCCTTGATCGCGGCCATGGGCCCGGCGGTGCCGCCGCCGATGATGACGATGTCGTAGTCCTGGGTCGCGATGCTCATGCCTTGGGCCCCTTCTGCCGGTCGATGCGCAGGCGATACTGGAAGGCGTCGCCGCGGTAATAGAGGTGTTCGAAATCCAGCGGCGTACCGTCGGCGGCGTGGGTCAGGCGCTCGATACGCATGATCGGCGAGCCCTCTTCCACTTCCAGCGCTTGGGTCAGGTCGCTGTCGGCCAGCACCGCGTCGATAGCCAGGTCGGCATGGCCGAGGGCGATACCGCAGTCGTTTTCCAGGACCAGGAAGATGTCGCGGGTCACCAGGTCGGCCTTCTCCAGTTTTTCGCCGATGGCCCGGGGCAGCCAGGTCAGCTCCAGCGACACCGGCTCGCGGTTGATCAGGCGCACGCGGCGGATCTCGGTGACCGGCGCGCCTTCCTCGATCTGCAAGCGCGCCGCCACCAGGGCATTGGCCGGTACATGCCGCAGGCTGCGCAGGCGGTTGATCACCTCGTAGCCCATTTGCGTCATCGACTCGGCCAGGCCCTGCAGGGTGCTGACGTTCTGGAACGCCTTGGGCTTGGCGACGAAGGTGCCCTTGCCGTGGATCTTGAAGATCAGTCCCTCCTTCTGCAGATCCCCCAGGGCCTGGCGCACAGTGATGCGGCTGACCTCGAAGGCCTTGCCCAGCTCAGCCTCGGAGGGCATGCGGCTGTGGGGCGGATAGGTACCGTCAAGGATGCGCTCGCGCAGCAGTTCCTTGAGCTGGGAATAGAGCGGTACCGGGGACATGGGGAGCAGTTCGGCCATGGTTCTCTTCACTGGAATGGTGACTTGTTATAACAAGTTGTGACGAGAGCGTAGGCGATCTAAGGGAGAACGAGGAAATACCGATATCGAATATGGATAGTCCACGGTGGCAGGGGGAAAAAGGCCGAAGATCAAGGCGATGGACGCCATACCCCAAGATGGGTATCATGGCGCCCGCGTTGCACTCGTAGCTCAGCTGGATAGAGTACTGCCCTCCGAAGGCAGGGGTCGTGGGTTCGAATCCCGCCGAGTGCGCCATATACGAGAAGGCCCAGGTGAAAACCTGGGCCTTTTTTGTTTTCAGTGTCCCGTCCCCCTCAGACGGTGTCGGAGCCTCCACTTCGCAACCAGCCGCCTCTATAGCTGGCCTGAAATAGCTTTCCCAACGATAGCGTTGAACAGATCATTAACTTCATCGAGGTCGCGACCGATCTTGGCCTGAAGCCTTTTGAACGAGTCAACGATGGTAATGAATTTATTCTGCAGCTCCAGCGGAGGAACGGGAACAGCCATCTCAGAAAGTATTTTCTGATTGATGTTCTGAATATTGGCTCCCTGACCGCCCTTCAGCATTTCATTCTTGATCGAAGGTACGCGGAACAGATAGTTCAGATACTCAGAAGTCAAACGCTCACTGGAGAGCCTGAAACGAATACAAAACCCGCTGAATGTCAGATTCTCGTCACCCGGGTATACCGCAAGACAGCGACCAACAAGAGCCTTGTTTCCGTTCGACCTGACAAACACCAGGTCGCCATCAGCCAACAAATAATCTTCTGCGGGCATTGCATCTAACTGGATGGTCGAAAGTGTATTCACACCTTCGATTCTGTCCAAGGACTTGAAATCTCCAACGCCTAGAAAATTAACAGTGACTCCTGCCTCCTCCTTCGCATAGTTCAGCCCGTTTTTGAAAGAGCCCATATCAGGTAGATACTCGACTGGCCAACCCTTCTGATTGGTCACCGGGTCACCGAACAATTCAAGGAAAGCAGTGCGCAGAAAATCGTCAGAAAGCTGAGTAGCTCGCTGCCGCTTGCGACGAATGGCCTCGGCCTTTTCCAGGATCGTGACTATACGTTGCTGCTCAGACAGTGGAGGCACAGGCATTTCATGCTGCCAGAACGACTGCATGGAAACTCTAGGCATCTTTGCACCCGCTACCTGAGCGCTGACCCAATCAAGAAATTTCTTTGACCGTAAATAGCAGGCCAGATATCTACGATCAAGTCTGCTTGGGTCCGGCATTAGCGGAACAAGCTCGGTAGTTGCCAAACCGGCCTCGTCGGGGAGCACAACCTTATTCAAATACGGACGAAGCTTTGAATAAAGGACATGGCGCTCATCAAAACCGTGCGTCGATACGCCTGCTTCCGAAGCTGGCACCATGATTTTTTTCAGGACTGTACCCGTATGAGGCTCTACCTGATCCAGATTTAACGCCCACACCTCGGCATCCGTAGCAAAACTGTGTTTACTCACCTCTGCCGGTGCAACCTCGCCCAGTTTAAGCATCGGCCAGTTCACAACATTCCCTCCAACTCATCAAGATCTTCCAGAATTTCCTGCCCCAGCACTTTCAGCTGTTGCAGTATGACCTTCGGATCTTCGTACTTCACCTGCTGGTACTCAACTTCCTTGTAGCGGTTGATGGAGAGATCATACTTTTTCCCGACAATATCTTCGGCGAGCACGACAAAAGCCTTTTTTCGCTTATCGCCGAACAAAGTATTGACGGTGTTTACACTGACACAACCTTGAACCATCTGCTGGTATTTCTTCCACTGGGCGATCGCGTCGGGTAAATCGTTGCACCCTTCTCCTTTCAGCTCATTGCGTCGATCGTCCAGCGAGTAGCCGTCAGCCTGCAGGTCGTAGAACCAGACACGTTCGGTCGTACCACCCTTGGTAAAAATCAGGATGGCCGTGCTGACACCTGCATAGGGCTTAAACACACCACTGGGCAAACTGATCACGCCTTCGAGCTGATTGTTTTCAAGCAACTCCTTACGCAGTTGCTGGTGCGCCTTGCTGGACGTGAACAACACCCCATCCGGCACAATCACCGCAGCCCGCCCGCCCAATTTCAGCGAGCGCAGAATATGCGCGACGAACAGCAGTTCGGTCTTCTTGGTCTTCACCATCTCGGTCAAGCGCGGATTGACGTTGCTCTCGTCCAGGCTGCCTTTGAACGGCGGGTTGGCGAGGATCACATCGAAGAAGTTCTCCTGCTGCTCCGGGTATTTTTCGAGGATGTCCTTGTTCAGCGTGTCCAGGTAATGGATGTTCGCGCCATTCACCCCGTGCAGCATCATGTTCATGTTGGACACCCGCAGCATGGTGGTGTCGAAGTCGAAGCCCCAGAACATGTGCTTGTTGATGTGCTCGCGATAGGGCTCCAGCAGGTCGCCGCTGTAATGCAGGTTGCCATCCTCGTCGGTGAAAATGCCGGCGTCGCTGGAATGTACCTGGTTCAGGTACTCCATGGTCCGCGCAAGGAAACCGGCGGTACCGCAGGATGGGTCGCAGATGACATCGGTCGGCCGCGGCGCGAGCAGTTCGATCATCGCGTCGATGATATGCCGCGGGGTACGGAACTGACCGTTGATCCCCGCAGTGGTGAGCTTGCTCAGCAGGTACTCGTAGATATCACCCTTGACGTCGCTCTGGGTCAGCGGCAGGGCGTTGACCATCTCGACGGCAGAGGTCAGTACTGCCTCGTTCTTGATCTCGAGATCGGCGTCCTGCATGTATTCGCCGATATGGCCCAGCGCTCCCAGGACACTGCCTTCCGCGCCCAGCCCATCCGCAGCATCCGACTGCTTGCCCAGCGTGGCGAAGGACGGATAGACCTTCTGCTTGAGATGCTTGTGCAGCTCGCTGCCGCCCAGGTTGTGGAAGTTCTTCCAGCGCAGCAGTTGGCCTTCCGGCGTATCGGGGAACAAGCGATCGAATGCCTTGCCGGTGCGCCTGGCCTTGCGCTCCGCCAGGTCTTCCTGCATGTCGAGCATGCGCGCGAACATCAGGTAGCTGATCTGCTCGATCACGGTCAGCGGGTTGGTGATACCGCCAGTCCAGAATTTCTCCCAGAGCTTGTCGATATCGTTGCGAAGTTTGCCGGTGAGCATCAGTTCATCTCGTGTTCGGTTTCAGTATCAATGTCGGTTTCGGCTAGCAGGCTTTCGTCGTTGGCGCTGTCGTTCAGCGTCTCGATGTCTTGCACTGCAGGAATGAAGTCGATTTCCAGTGCGGCCTTGTCGACGAAATAAGCGGGGAGCTGAGCCTTGATGGCCGGTGCGAGATTCTTGAATTCTCCCACTTGCTTGACCAGGTTGCCCTTGCCGCTGACCAGTTGCCCCTCGGCCTTGACGTAGGCATCGGTAGCGGTTTCCAGGCCCTTCTTGATCTTCTCGAAGCTGCCAAGGAAGGTATTGAGCTTCTTGAATACCGTCTCCGCCCGGTTGGCCAGCGCGGCAGTGTGCTTGTTCTGGTCCTCGTAACGCCAGAGTTGGCGAACGATATTGAGGCTGGTCAGCAGCGTCGTCGGCGTTGCGACCAGCACATTGTTCTCGATTGCCTGCTGAAAGAGGGTCTCGTCAGCCTTGAGCGCCTCGACGAACGCGGACTCGATGGGAATGAACATGAACACCATATCGGGTGAGTTCAGCCCTGGCAGCTTATAGTAATCGCGGTCAGCCAGCTCCCGGATACGCGCAGCAACGGCCTGGACATGCTCTTTCAGCGCCACGGCACGCTCGCGTTCATCCTCGGCGTTGACGAAGCGGGTGTAGGCGTTGAGCGATACCTTGGCATCGATGATCAGGTGTTTGTCTTGCGGCAGGTAAACCACGGCATCGGGGCGCTGGCGCCCCTCTTCCGTGGTAATGCTGACCTCACGCTGGTAGTCCTTGCCCAACTCCAGCCCGGAACGATCCAGCACGTTTTCCAGCA
The DNA here is from genome assembly GCF_059379395.1 of Pseudomonas sp. Con_6. NCBI lineage: Bacteria > Pseudomonadati > Pseudomonadota > Gammaproteobacteria > Pseudomonadales > Pseudomonadaceae > Pseudomonas > Pseudomonas sp. Con_6. Next base: position 6,754,050 of record NZ_CM182011.1, read on the forward strand.
CCAGCTCACCCCAGTTGCCCTGAAGCTTTTTCTGCCCACGCAACGCGGTGGACAACTCATGGGCTTCGGTGGTGATTTGCTGGTTCAGCGCCTTGAGCGATTCCAGTTCCTTGCGCAACTCGCCCTGCTGGGTGGTTTCGCGGTGATGGATTTCCTGCACCTCGCGCTTGAAACTGTCGATGGATTGCTGGAAGGGTGTCATCACAGCATTCAGACTGAGTTTGCTGTTCTCTTGAAGCGCCTGGGCCTTCGCCTCGAGGATCTCGTTGGAAAGCAGCTTGAACTGCTCGCTCAGGCTGTTTTTCTGCTGTTCGAAACTGGCGAGCTCGCGAGCATGACTGGACTGCCGCTCATCCATCTCGGTCCTGAGCCTGGTGTAGTCGCTGCCCAATGTGGCAAAGCGGGTCTGGAGCTCTTCATAGCGCTCGGCTGCGGAGACTTGCTGGGCCTTGATGTCCTGGAGTTGCTGGCGCAATTCCCGCTCGGAGGTTTCCAGGGCCTTGCTACGCTGGCCTTCGCTGGCCAACGCATCCTTGCACTGATTCCAGCCGGTTTGCAGCTGCGCAGTGGCGAGCTGTGCCGCATCCAGCCGGGCACGCAGGTCGGTGACCACGTCTTCGCCCTTGTCCAGCGCGGTCTTGAGTTCCGCATGCTGATTGCTCAATGGCTGGTAGCGCCCCATCAGTTCCTTGTAAGCCTGAACCTGCTCAGCCAGTTTCTGCCGTGACTCCGCAAGCTGCTCACGTGCTTCGCGCTCTCCCGTCGTCGCGACCTTGGCACTGGTATCCATGGCAGCCAGTTCGTCCTTGAGCGCGCTACGTTCCCCCTGCAGCGCCTTGACGGTCGTTTGCTCGGCCCCGAGGCGCTCGCGCAGCTCGGCGATCTGTCTCTGCAGCCCCTGCCCTTCCGTATGCGTGGCCTCCAGGCGCGTGGCGGTTTCGTGATGCTCCCGGCTGCTCTCCTCCAGCTTTTGCTGCAATCGGAGGACGGCAGCCTTGCTGTCCTGCTGCTCTACGGCCAGGCGCTCCAGGTTGTCGGCCGATGACTGAAGTTGTGCGCTCAGGCGACCCTCCGCGACCTGCAGTTCCTGACTGCGCAGCTGTGCTGCCTTGAGTTGCTCGCTCAGGTCGGCCTGTGCCGCAGCCGCCAACGCTTGCGCCTGCTCGGCCTGCTCAAGCCGGGCAGCCAGTTGACTGGCCTGCCGCCCCTGACGCAACGCTGCGGCCAGATACCCCAGCAGCGCGCAGAACACAGCGAGCACTGCACAGATGACAACGATGTCCGTGGTCCATTGACTGGCTTGCATGGTCACTCCTGAACGCCAGAGGGCGAGTCGCTCTCACGTAGGTAGGGTTTGAGCACTGCGATCAACTGATCGGCATCGGAGGTCTTGAACACGCCATCGATGCCATCAGGAGACAGTGTGCTGAAGGGGGCGTCGTAGAGCTTTTCGACAACGATGCTGCCGTTCTCCGCGATGTAGTTCTTCAGCAGGTTCATGAAGCTCACCTGCTTGGCGGTAAGCGTTGGGTGAGCGTGAAGGAAACTGGTGAAATGCGCTTCGATGGCCTTGGGGTCCAGACCGATGATGTCCCGTACGGTCAGGTGCAGTTGCTCTGCGGTTCTACCGTAGAACTCGTTCAGCACGTCCAGACCGACACCCGGATGGCTGGTGAGAATGGTCGAAGTGAGGGTTTTCAGTTCCTGCTGGGCGATCGCCTCACCCTGATGGATCTTCTGCAGGATCGGGTTGGCGACCAGCATGGCATCGAGAATGCCCTTGAGGCGCTGGCGGTACTGCAGGGCCTCGTTGACACCTGCGATGGACACCTTGCGCTCCTCCATCTGGACGTTGTCATCCCGGGTCCTGGTGATGCCAATCCCGTGGCCGACCGCACCCTGCGTCTGCCGGTACTTCATGATGTCGCGCAATTCCTTGCGGGCATTTTCCAGCCTGGAGATACCCGGTTGCTGCCAGAAGTCGGCGCTACGCACTTCGGCAAGAACCGCCGCCTTCTGACGTACGGCCTGGATGTTCACGGCCAGCTTGTCCAGCTCGCCAAGCAACACCAGCTTGCCATCCTCGAAGCCGCTCGATTTCTCCACCAGGCAGCGCTGGATACCGGCAATCAGCTTGTCCAGAGCAGTGGCATGCTTGTCGTGGAGGATCCGGGCAGCCATCAGCGGGGCAATGGTTTCGCTCAGCAAATGCTGGGTCCTGGCGTCGAAGCGCTGCAACAGATCGGTCTGCTGCAATTGGTGCACGTTGCGCAGTTCGCGCCTCACCGCAACGCTGGTTTCCGGAAGGTCAGCGATATCCGCCCGCAAGAGCCCGATGGCAGTATCGAAGGCCTCGCCATGGCCGAGCCTGAGTGCGGCTTTCGCAAGTTCCAGACGTGCCTCGAAGGTCGTCTGCAACAGCGACTTGCCGCCAGTATCCTCCGGCTCCTGATACTCCTGCTCGAAGAAGTCGAAGTTGCCGTAGTGGTCGAAGATGTAGAACTCTTCCTTGTCCTTGCCGGGCCCGAACAGGTTGGGACTCAAACGAGTACCACGGCCGATCATCTGCCAGAACTTGACCCAGGACTTCACCGGCTTGGCGAACACCAGGTTGACCACTTCCGGCACATCGATGCCGGTATCGAGCATGTCTACCGAGATGGCAATACGGAAGCTGTTGTCCGGTTTCTTGAACTCGGTGATCAGCGTGTCCACATGGGCAATCTCGTTGTGGATAACCTTGCAGACCTTTGTCCCGTATTGCGGGTAGAGCTTGCAGAACAGACGCTCCAGGTGCTCCGCGTGATCCTGGCGTTGCGCGAAGACGATGGTCTTGCCCACCAGGGAGCCGGTTTCATCCTTGATGCCATTGTCGATCAGGTTTTCCAGGATGATCCTGTCGGTGTCCTCGCTGAAGATCCTGCGACCGATATCCTTGCCAGCAATGGTGGTGCGCCTGGCCTCCTCTTCGCCAAGATCCTCTTCGAGCTGACGCTTTTGCTGATCGCTCAGCTCCCGATAATGAATGCCGTCGCGCAGGAAATCGGTGGTCAGGTCCTTGACCCGGAACGGCACCAGATAACGCGGCACGTTGTTGATGGCCGCATCCAGGCCGAACTCGAAGGTGGGATCGGTGGTTTCGCAATCGAAGATATCGAAAGTATTGCGGCTGATGAACTTCACTGGCGTCGCGGTGAGACCGACCTGCAACGCATCGAAGTAATCGAACAGGTCGCGGTATTTGTTGTAGATGCTGCGGTGGCTCTCGTCGGCGATGATCAGGTCGAAGAAGCCCACGTCCAACTGGGCAAAGCGGTTCATCATGCCCGGATAGGTCGCGATGTAGATGCGCGCGGTCTGGTCCACGCGGGTAGTCTTGCCGATCACGCAGCGCGGCGCGTCGGGCAGGTTCTTCTTGAAGGCATCATCGGCCTGAACCCGAAGCTCCTTGCGATCACAAAGAAACAGCACGCGCTTGGCCCACCCGGTACGCAGCAGCAGTTCTGCCAGGGCGATCGCGACCCGGGTCTTGCCGGTGCCAGTGGCCTGAATGATCAGGGCCTTGCGCCGCTGCTTCTGAAAATGCTCGGCAACGGTCTTGATCGCTTCGATCTGGTAAGGGCGGTCGGCAATCTTCAGGTCGGGATTGTGCTGTTCCAGTTCGGCAACCCGGTACTGGCGCTGGTAGGCCAGGTATTCCAGGCTGCTCTTGCTGTAGAACCCGTACACCGGGCGGTAGGTGTTGTACTGCCGATCATCCCAGATGAAGGTTTCGTAGCCATTGCTATAGAAGATCACTGGCCGCTGCAGGCCCATGCGCTCAAATCCATCGGCATACATGCGTGCCTGCTCACGCCCCGCCTGCAAGCTGACATTGCCAGACTTCTTCGCTTCGACAACGGCCAGTGGCTGGCCGTTGTCGCCCCATAGCACATAGTCAGCACGCCCTTTGCCCGTGGCATTGCCCGGGAAATCGACCTCCACCTCCTGGCCAACCTGCTCGGGATCACTGACATCCCAGCCGGCCTGTACGAGCATGGCGTCGATCAACAGGGCCCGGGTCCGGGCCTCATTCCATTGCAGGCTGTCAGCAACCTTCTGACTCTGTTGCTGACGCTTGTGCTGGTCGGCTTCGGCAGGCGGATCGAGCTTGTCGAGATTGCGCGTGCGCTCCTGTTCCAGCTTGTCCATGACCCGTTGCAGCGCTTCCTGCTGCTGGTTGAGTTCCTTCTCGTAGCTGGAGACCGTCTTTTGCAACCGGGCGAGCATGGCAGCCGGATCCGGTACCTCGGCAAACTGCGGAATCTCGACCTGTACGGCGCGGTAGTACTTGATAGCCATGTACATGGCCAGTTGGTGGGCAGTCTTCAGTGCCAGTTGGGCATTACGCAAATCACCCTCCGCACCATGGGCAGTGTCGTTGCCCTGGATGCGCAGAAAATTGATCTGGTGAACCAGAGGCTTGCTGACGCAATCGACGAACACCGGACTTTTCACCAGGTCGTAGAAAGTCGACTGCGGCATTCGCGGCAGTGCCTCTTCCTTGTAGATGGATTTGGTCAGTTCCTCGGCGAAGCTGCGCAAGCGAGTGAGTGCGCTGCCCGGATCGATATGCAGCACAGCCTCGGCCAGGCCAGCCAGGTTTGCCAGCAATTCGTTGCCGGCGCGAAGGAACTCGAAGTTTACTGATTTCATGTAGGCGATTCTGTCCATGACGGTCGTTCAGCGAGGACCGTGCCAAGTTTTTAGTCGATGCCGTACTTGCTCATCCAGTTGCTCAAGGTCTGCTGGCTTTTGAGGCCCAGCAGGGCCGCTGCACGAGTCTTGTTGTGCGCCGTAACCCGTAGCGCCTCAGAGATGTAGCGCCGCGCCTTGCAAGAAATTATTTCTTGCAAATCAATACCTTGCGAAACATCTTGGACATTCTGATCTTGCCGGCTCTGCGGTACCTGAAACAGCGCCTGTTCGATATCAGGTGCACTTATCACATCACTGGAACACCAGAGCGCTGCTCGCAACAAAGTGGACTGCAGTTCACGCACGTTGCCCTTCCACGGATGGCGAAGAATAAGTTTCTTTGCGTCAGCGGAAATTTTCTTACCCTTCAGGGTTTCATCCTGATGGGTGATGCCGCTCAACAGTGTGTCAGTCAACAGCAGCAGGTCCCCTTCCCGCTCTCTCAGTGGCGGCAAATGCAGAACGCCCACGGCAATGCGGTAAAAAAGGTCTTCGCGAAAGCCTCCTTCAGCGACAGCCTGCATGAGATTGCGATGAGTCGCGGTGATCAGGCGCACGTCGACCCTGATATCCCGACTTCCACCGACCGGCGTGACCACTCCCTCCTGCAACGCACGAAGCAGGCGTACCTGGGCATCCGCTTGAAGTTCACCGAACTCATCGAGGAACAGTGTTCCGCCATGCGCTTGTTCGAAAACGCCGGCGCGGTTTGCAACGGCTCCGGTAAAGGCGCCCTTGCAGTGACCGAATAATGTCGAGTCAATCAACTCGGAGGGAATCGCGCCGCAGTTGAGCGCGATGAAAGGCTGGGACGAACGCGGGCCGGCATTGTGAATCGCCCTGGCGAAAAGCTCCTTCCCCGTTCCTGTCTCGCCATAGATCAATACCGGAACGTGCTTCTGCGCCAGGATCTGCGCCTGACGCTTCAAGGTCAGCATGCGCTCGCTTTGCGTGATGATACTGTCGAAGGCCGCTTTCACCGGAACCTGCCCGTCGGCGAGTTGCAGCAGCTTGTCGTCCGGGATGGTGTTGGCCGCCGGCACATACTCTGCGGCGATCTCAAATGGAACCACGACCTCCTGCACCCCCTGCTCCAGGGACGACTGATAGAAAGTCGCGGGATAGCGAGCCTTGCCGAGCAGTATCCAGATAGCCTGCATGGCAGGCGTTCCAGGGCTCAGCAATATGGAAAGATCCACGGCACAAGAGGATAGACGCTGCAGATGCGCCTGCGCGACCTCGTAGATGTCCGGGAAATGGACCGGGGAACTCAACGACACATAGTAAGGCTCGATGACCGGGCCAATGCCGATGCTCGACCCGAGCCATTCAAGGTAAGGTTCAACACGTTCGGCCGGGTAAGAACACAACAACACCAGGCGATCGAAGGCAACCTCTCGCAACGTGGACAGGATCGGCCCGATCTCACCACCGTCCGGGGCCTTGAGGTCATTTCCTCCCACCCAGCAAATCAATGTGCGTTGTCGTTTCGACACGGTCCTTGTACTCCCGACTCTTATTACCGATTGGCCCCAGCCCGGCAACATCGCGCTGCAATTCAGAGTACGGATAGTAAACTATTGAATCAATTTGAGTCCGCAAACAGTGTCTTCTGGCCATCACCTACAGGAGCGGTTACCCCTTCACCAACCGCGTATCCAACCCAAACCGCTCCTGACTGACCAACCGGTACTTCCCCTCCGCCAGCTCGCAACTCACCAGCAGATTCCAAGAATGCCGGGCAACCGCCGACGGCATCAGCACGAAGGGATGTTCGGCCAGCAGCGCGTCCGCGAACCTCTGCTGATTGGGCGACGCGGCTGCTCCGGTCAGCCAGTTCGGATTGGGCACGTCTTCGGGCTGCACCACCTTGATCAGGCTTTGATCGAGTACTTCGAAGCAGGTCAGCACGTGCCGGACCGTATCCAGTGCGTCAAACCCGATATGCACCGCCACTTCGAGGATGGCCGTCGAGGGGTCCGCCGAGGCGTACACCACATGCCGGCCCGGCGGATTCCAGCGGCCACCGAGCCTGTGGGCACCGATACCGCTGCTCCAGGTGTCCTTGTAGACCTCGCGATCGAGGCGCCATGCCTGCCAGGCGCCGGACCATGGCAATGGATTCACTGGTAGACCCCGTATTCGATGCGCTCCAGGTAATCCTCGACGGCCTGGAACCCGACCGGGTTGTCAATGACGTCCAGCGGCACATCACCGCCCAGGTACTGGCACGGCCGCCCCAGCCACTCCTCCGCCAGCCGCAGCGAGCCGAACACGTTGATCGCGTGCTCCAGCACCTTGGCGAACTGGAAGGCCACGGCGCTCTGCTGGGCATTCAGGTGCGCGTCCTGCTTGCTGCCCTGGCGTTGCAGGGTGCGGATGGACTTGCCGACGATGCGGCTCATGATCTTCCTGGTCGAATACAACTCGGACAGCGCAAGCATCGCCTGCACGTCCTTCAGGTCGAAGCCTTCGGCGGTGAGGCGGTAGATCATCACAGGACTGAGCAGGCCTGCGTCCTCGCGAAGCAGGTACTCCGTGGGCTTGCGGGCGGGGCTGAACGACTTGCGGGCACGGCTGCCGGCGGAAATCATGGTGCACCTCCTGATACGACAAGTGACGCGATCATAGCGCCATTTGACACACCACGCATTCGCGTCGACCTAACGGCCTTGATTGTCCACTCCAATGAGACAGTAATACCGTTTTCAGCCAATTTATCCTTTTCCGGGAGCTGAGTAATCTGGCCTCACTTAGCGACAACAACCCAACACTCTCTCGAACAAAAGGATTTTCACCATGACCAACGCCACCTACAACCGCCTGAACAAAGACGACGCCGTAGTCCTCCTGGTCGACCACCAGACCGGCCTGATTTCCCTGGTGCAGGACTTCTCGCCGAACGAGTTCAAGAACAACGTGCTGGCGCTGGCCGACCTGGCGAAATTCTTCGAACTGCCGACCATCCTGACCACCAGCTTCGAGCAAGGCCCGAACGGGCCGCTGGTTCCCGAGCTGAAGGAGATGTTCCCGGACGCGCCGTACGTCCCGCGTCCTGGCCAGATCAATGCCTGGGACAACGAGGACTTCGTCAAGGCGATCAAGGCGACCGGCCGCAAGCAGCTGATCATTGCCGGTGTGGTGACGGATGTGTGCGTCGCCTTCCCGACCCTGTCGGCGCTGGCCGAAGGCTTCGATGTGTTCGTGGTGACCGATGCTTCCGGCACCTTCAACACCACCGTGCAACAGGCCGCATGGAACCGCATGACCCAGGCCGGCGCGCAGATGATGAACTGGTTCTCGGTAGCCTGTGAGCTGCACCGCGACTGGCGCAACGATATCGAAGGCCTGGGCAACCTGCTGTCGCAGCGGATTCCCAACTATCGCAACCTGATGAACAGCTACGCCGCCTTCACCAAGTAATCGCTGAATGAAAGAAGCCCGCTCGGTCTGAGCGGGCTTCTTTGTTTTCCAGAACCCTATCGCTGGCAAGCTCCCACAAGGTCCTCGTATACAACCAAGACTGCGGATGCTGTCTCGCTTACCTCAACACCTCCCAATGCCCGCTTTTGGTCGCGCCAACATGTCGAACGACGCCCTCTGCCTTTAACTTGTTCAAGTGATACTTGATACCTTCGGGGGTCAGGCCCAACGCACTAGCCAACTCGAACCTCGTCGTGGTTGGTCGCCGACGCAACTGCACCAGGATTTTCTCTCGCACCTTCTCAGGTGCGCCTTCTTGGGTAGTTTCTTGGGTAGTTTCTTGGGTAGTTTCTTGGGTAGTTTCTTGGGTGGTTCTGTACACCTCAGGCGCTTCCGCCGTAGCCAGGACCGGTGGCGCCGGCCTGGTGCGGAAGGTCAGCATCAGCCCCGACAGGCTGCCATCGAATGCCGGCAGTGGAATTCCATGTTCACGACATTCGCTGAGAATCTTCTCGATGCCTCGTCCCCACGACTCGATATAGCCAGCCCGGAAAAACGCCGCAGCCAGCAAGGGATTGAACGGATGGGAGGGATGCTTCGACAGCAAGTGTTTTTCCGTCCATTTGTCCGGCAACTGCCCCGGGTTCCAGATCACGGCCTGATGTTCATAAACGCTGATCTGGATCGGAATGCCACTCGCGTAGTCCTTGTGGATCACGGCATTGAGCAATGCCTCGCGCAAGGCTTGCAGGGGAAACAGAAAGCGCTCGACACGCTGCACCCCCTCATAGTGGATGTAGGCCTTGAGGTACTTGCTGTACAAGAGGTCCAGCGTTTTTTCGACCTGGGTAAACAGATCGCCATGGACCTCATCCTGATAACGCAGGTCGTCATCGGTGACGAAGAAGCCGATCTTGATGAACGCACCGGGTACGAAACGCTCGGGCTGGGTACCGAACAACAGCGCAGCCGCCCGCTTCAGGTACTGCCCCTCCTGAAGCTGCAGGTTGGCCAGCAAGGCAGCGTCACTTTCCTCGAGCACCGCTTCGTCGACCCGGCCACTTCTGGCCGCCCTGGTCCGGAAGTCGCGCAAGGCGTTGGGCTGACAATCGTCCAGAACCAAGCCGGGTAAAGGAATACCATCCCAGTGCAAACCCTGCTTGCGCAGAAGAAAGCGCGAGAGTGCCGGGCCTTTCAGTTCCTGTTTGGTACTGCCACTGCGGTAGTGATATTCACCCTTGTAGCTGACCGGGCTCGGGTAGGCCGGTACCACGATCTGCAGCAGGGCCTTGCCCGCTTCCTCCTGCAGGTTCACATCGACCATGATGCCGAGCACGTCGCGCACCTTGTTGGGAATCTCTTCCAGCAATCGGGGCGCACCGGCCAACCCGACCGGCTCCCCCTCATCGTTTCGGCCAATCTCCAGCACACCACCTTCGGCATTGGCGAAACCGCATATCCATTTCAGGTATTCGTCACGCCATGCGGTCTTCCATTCCCGCTGCTGGTGCTCACTCATGTCTGCAGGCTCCCGTGCCGTTCACGATGAAGGTCGTAAGCCTACATCGCGGCAGAACCTGGCAATGGATGAGGTTGTTTCATGATCTGTAGGGAATCGGTTCCACCAGCCTCACGACCCCTCCCGCTTCTCCAGCGTCAACTCCACCCGCCGGTTCCGCGCCCGCCCCTCGACACTGCCGTTGTCCGCCAGCGGCTGCGTCCCCGCCATGCCCATCGCGGTCATGCGCTCCCCCGCGATCCCCTGCTGCTGCAGGAAGCGCACCACGCTGCCCGCACGCGCCCCGGACAGCTCCCAGTTGGACGGATAGCGGTCATTGCGAATCCGCCGCGTATCGGTATGCCCGGCGACGAGGATGCGGTGCGGCAAGCCCTTCAATACACCCGCCAGCCGTTGCAGAACCTCCAGCCCCTTGGGATCGAGATCGGCCTGCCCGGAGGGGAAGAGAATGCTGCTGTCGATACGGAAACTGACGCTGCGCTCATTGCGGATCACCTCGATATCGCTGCCCAACTGATCCAGCGGCAGGTCCGCCAGCGGGTTGGTGGGCTCCTCCGGGATGGGGGCCGCGACGGCAGGTTCAGGCGGCGCCTCGACCACCGGCTCGACAACCGCCGGTGCAGGCACGGGCGGCACCAGCAACAAAGATCCCGGTGCTTCGACACGGGTCAACCCGGCAATGTCCAGCACGCGAGCCGACGCGGCATCCACCGGTGCATGCCGCTGGATCAAGGCCTGTGCCAGCATCGCCATGACCATCACCAGCAATACGGTGATCAGGTCCAGGTAGGTCAGCATCCAGCCATCGCTTTCTCCCTCCCCGACCGGAACACCCAGCAGATCCGGCGCGCCCGCGGCCCGCTTGAGACTGCACTGGCGCTCCCGGGCCTTGATCAGCTCGAATTCGAGGCTGCGCTGGCGCTCCAGCCAGTAGCGATTGTCGGCGACTGCCGTGGCGTGGTTCATGCGCGTTTGCGCCACAGGGTCAGCAGCGGCTTGCCGACGCGGCGCGGCGACTGGCCCTGCAATTCATCGTGATAGTGGGCGACGAAGCACTTCAGGGTTTCCCGCATCAATCCCGGACTGCGCTTGCGCGCCATCATCGAGATGCCCTGGAGGATCATGTTCATCAGCACCACCCGCTGCTCGGTACGCCGTTCGAGCTTCACCGCGATGGGCTTGCACACCAGGTTGGCGAGCAGCAGGCCATACAGCGTGGCGGTCAGGCTCATCGCCATTTGCCGGCCAACATTGCCCATGTCGCCGTCACCGAGGACGAACACCAGATTCACCATGCCAACCAGCGTCCCGAGCATGCCGAAGGCCGGGGCGTACGCGGCCATGGCGCGGAACAGCTGGGCCTCGGCCTGCTCCTTGGCCCGCAGCCGGGCGATGCGCCATTGCAGCAGTTCAAGGATGTCTTCTTCGGCCACCTGATCCACCAGCAATTGCACCCCGGAGCCAAGGAACGGATTGCCCACCTCGGCCAGGGCGTTCTCTACTCCGCGGCGGTCGCCATCGTTCCAGCGTCGCGCCAGAACGACCATGTCCTCGATGACCGCCGGTGCCGGATCGCGCTCGCGACGCAGCACCGCAGCGACCAGCCCGGGGATGCGGCGTACCTCGTCCAGCGGGTAGCTGATGCAAGTGGCGGCGAAGGTGCCACCGAGGACGATGCCGAGGCTGCCAAGGTCGAGCAGCAGCGCCGGATGCTGCGCCGAAAACATCAGCAGCAGGCCCAGCAGGAGCAGGCCGGCGAACAGGCCGATCAGGGTCGATGGATTCATTGGAATTTCGCAGGCGGTGACGGTGATGGGCGTTTTATAGCCCCGCACGGCCCACGGCAAAGGCGCTAATACAGGCACTTTTGTCGGTGAGCTTGGCCCACGGCCGGGGCCGAAATTTTTTTCGCCGGGCACTAAAGGTGGCTTTTCGCAGCGCCGATGTTCGCGCTGTCAGCCAGACAACGGCGCTGAGTGGTAGAGCGCCGGATACGTGCTTGTCACAAGTGCCCAACCACGAAAAGGAACCTCACCATGTCCGTCATCAATACCAACATCACCTCGCTGATCGCGCAGAAGAACCTCAGCGCCTCGGAAAACAGCCTGAGCACCTCGATCGAGCGTCTGTCCTCGGGCCTGAAGATCAACAGCGCCTCCGACGACGCCGCCGGCCAGGCCATCGCCAACCGCATGAGCTCGCAGATCACCGGTCTGGAACAAGCCAGCAGCAACGCCAGCGACGGCATCTCCCTGGCGCAGACCACCGAAGGCGCCCTGGACCAGGTCAACGACAACCTGCAGCGCATTCGTGAACTGGCCGTGCAGGCCGCCAACGGCACCAACTCGCAGTCCGACCTGCAATCGATCCAGGATGAAATCACCCAGCGTCTGGACGAGATCAACCGCATCTCCGAACAGACTTCGTTCAACGGCGTGAACGTGCTGTCGTCGAACCAGAAGATCAGCATCCAGGTCGGCGCCAACGACGGCGAAACCATCGAGATCGACCTGAAGTCGATCAACGCCACCACCCTGGGCCTGGCCGACTTCAACGTCAACGGCTACGACACCACCCTGACCGCAACCACCCTGAACGACGCTTCGGGCACCGCGATCACCAGCACCAACACCAGCTATGTCGACAGCTCCGGCACCACCATCAGCGGCGGCACCCTGTCCACCGACGCCGACGGCGACTACTTCCTGACCGTGGGCGGCAAGACCTACGCGGCTTCGGTGAAGACCACCACCAGCGGCTCGACCACCAGCGCCACCATCACCATCGACACCGAGAACGAGGTGACCAAGAAATCCACCAACACCCTGACCGCCCTGGACACCGCGCTGAACACCGTGGACTCCATGCGTTCGGACCTCGGTGCGATCCAGAACCGCTTCGACTCGGCGATCACCAACATCTCCACTACGGTGACTAACCTGACGTCCGCCCGCTCCGGGATCCAGGACGTGGACTACGCCACCGAAGTGTCGGCCATGACCAGCGCGCAGATCCTGCAACAGGCCGGTACCTCGGTGCTGTCCCAGGCCAACTCGATGCCGCAGCAGATGCTGTCGCTGCTGCAATAAGCCGCACTGGCTGCACTTCCGAGTGCAGCCAGTTCTGGGGCTGCTCGCGAAGGGCCGCAAAGCGGCCCCAACTCCACTCGGCAACAGCTTTATCCACGCTTTGCCCCTCCCCTCGCAGCGCTAGCATTCCCGCTCGACTCCCCCTTCGCCACAAGGCCGATCCCCATGTCCAAGCCCCAGCGCGCCCGTCCTCCCCAGCACCGCCAAGCCGCCCCGCTCGACCTCGCCCAGGCCCGCCGCCTGTGCCAGCGCCGCCCCGACGATGCCGGTGCCTGGCAGGCTCTCGGCAACCTGCAACTGAGTGCAGAACCGACGCAGGCCCTGGCCAGTTTCGAGCAGGCCCTGCAACTGCTGCCGGACGATCCACAAGCGCTGGAACTGGTGGCCAAGGCCGCGCAAAAGCTGGGTGACGCCGAGCGCGCCGAAAGCCTCGCCGTACGCGCCCTCGACGTCGATCCGGACTTCGGACCGGCCCATCATCGCCTGGCTACCCTGTACTTCGAGAAAGGCCGCTTCGAACCCGCACTGCGGCATATCGACCAGGCGCTGGCGCAGCAGCCTGACCATTGCCGCCTGCTGTCGCGCAAGGGCCTGATCCTCAACCGTCTCGACCGCCATGGCGAAGCCATCGCAGTGTTCACCACGCTGATCAAGCGCGAGCCGGGTGACTACAGCCACTGGAACAACCTCGCCAACCTGTACAAGGACATCGGCCAACTGGGGCAGGCCGACGAGCACTACCGCAAGGCCATCGACCTGGCCGGGCGCAAGGACGTGCTGCCCTACTCCAACCGCCTCACCACCCTGCACTACGACCCGAACCAGAACCGCGATTACATCTTCGAGGTGTGCAAGGAATGGCAGACCCGCTTCGGCCCGACCTCGGTGCCAGAGCGCCCGCGTCCGGACAACCTGGCTCCGGATCGCCTGCTGCGCGTCGGCCTGGTTTCCGACGGCCTGCGCCAGCACCCGGTGGGCAACATGATCGTCGGCGTGCTGGAACACCTGCCACGCCACCAGTTCCAGCTGTTCGCCTACAGCAGCAGCCAGGTCAACGACCACCTGACCAAGCGCATCCGCGCCCGGATCGCTGACTGGCGGGCGATCCGCCACATGGACACGCAGCAACTGGTGCAACAGATCCAGGACGACCGCATCGACATCCTCATCGACCTCAGCGGCCACAACGCCGGCAACCGCATGGGCACCATGGCCCTGCAGCCGGCGCCACTGTTGGTGAAATGGGTCGGCGGCCTGATCAACACCACAGGCCTGGAGGCCATCGACTACCTGCTCAGCGACGGCATCGAATCACCGCGCGGCGATGACGCCTTCTACACCGAGAAGCTGATCCGCCTGCCCGACGACTACATCTGCTACGACCCACCGCCCTACGCTCCGGATATCAAGGCGCTACCGGCGCAGGCCAACGGTTTCGTCACCTTCGGCTGCTTCAACAACCCGACCAAGATCAACGACGAACTGCTCGGGCATTGGGCGGACGTGCTCCAGACCGTGCCGGACTCACGCCTGCTGCTCAAGGGTGGCGCCTTCGCCAACCCAGAGCTGCGTGAACACGTGTACGCCGTGCTCGGCCAGCATGGCATCGCGGCCGAGCGGGTCATGGTCGAAGGCCCCGTGGGTCACCGCGACCTGCTGGACAGCTACAACCGCGTCGATATCGCCCTCGACCCCTGGCCATACTCCGGCGGCCTGACCACCTGCGAGGCCCTGCTGATGGGGGTGCCGGTGATCACCCTGCCCGGCCCCACCTTCGCCGGGCGCCACTCCGCCACTCACCTGGTCAATGCCGGCCTGCCGGAGCTGGTGGTGGACAGCTGGGAAACCTACGTCCAGCGCGCCGCCGGGCTGGCCCGCGACCTGAAGAACCTGGCACTGATCCGCAGCTTCCTGCGCCGAGTGCTGATGAACTCGCCGGTGTGCGACGCCCCACGTTTCGCCGGACACCTGGGGACCGCGTTGCGGGCGATCTGGCAGCGTTACTGCGCGGACCAGCCGGCGACCGCCTTGAGCCTGGACAAAGAGGGCAGCGCCTTCTTCGAGGGCGAAGATAACCCCGTGGCCATCCAGCATCCGCCCGCACCGCCCAGGGACGACGGATTCAGCTTCAGGTTCCAGGGCCGCATCGTTGCGCTGGACCACGGCGCGACCTTGCTGGCGTCACCTCGCTTCGTCGCCCTGCAGCGTCTCGGCGTGCTCTCGACCATCGCCTTCGACCCGGCCAGCCGCATCGGCAATGCGCGTCAGCTGGCCGAGCTGGGCGAACTGCATTACTACGCCAACACGGCGTTGGGAGACGGCGGCGGGGTGACCTTGCGCGCCTGCCTCGACCCGACGCTGAGCGCCACCCTGGAGCCTCTGGCCGACGAAACCCAGGGGCCCGTGACACAAGTCCTGGCACGCCTGCCGCTACCGACGATCCGCCTGGATGTCATCGAAGGCCTCGACACCGTGGACTGGCTGGTGCTGGACAACCTCAACGACAGCCTGACGCTGCTCGACCATGGCCGTCGCACCCTGGCCGACACCCTGCTGGTACAGGCACGTATCGCCTTCGTGCCAACCCATGCTGGACAGGCCGACCTCGCCACGCTGAGCCAGCGCCTGGCCGCGCTCGGCTTCGCCTTCCATCGCCTGCATGACCTGCGGCACCAGGAAGCGGCCGCCGAACCCACTGCGTTCGCCTCCTCGCGCATGGTCTGCGCCGATGCCCTGTTTCTGCCGGACGCGCAGCGCCTGGCGCGGCTCGACGAGAACCGGCGGCGCAAGCTGGCGTTCCTGCTGCACACGGTCTACGACGCCAAGGACGTGGCCCTTCAGGTATTGAAGGACCTCGACGAAGACGTCGCCAGGCGCTATGTCCGGCATTGCCGGCTGGAGGCGTCCGCACCTCCGGCCGTGGTGGCGCAAGCGCCGGAAAAACCGTTCGAGGAACCGCAACTGACCTTCCCGGCAGAGGTGGCGCGCTATGTGCGCAAGCTCTATACCGAAGCCTCGGTGATTCTCGAATATGGCAGCGGCGGTTCGACCATCCTCGCCGGGCGCATGCCGGGCAAGACGGTAATCACGGTGGAGAACGACCTGCGCTGGGCCAGGGGCATGCAGCGCTGGATCGAAGGGGCGGACCTGCCGTCGCCGCCGCGAATCCATGCCGTGGATGTGGGGCCGACGGGGGCCTGGGCGCGGCCGAAGGATGCGCGAGCGTGGAAGCGCTTTCACCAGTATCCGCTGCAGGTGTGGGACGAGCCGTTCTTCGCGGCGCCGGATGTGATCCTGATCGATGGGCGGTTCCGGATTGCCTGCTTTGTGACCGCCTGCCTGCGGGTGAGCAAGCCGACCATCGTGCTGTTCGATGATTATCTGGACCGGCCGCACTATCACGTGGTGGAGCGGCTGGTGAAGCCGACCGGGTATGTGGGGCGGATGGCCAGGTTTGATGTGCAGCCGATGGCGGGGGTGCCGCGGGAAGAGCTGACGTGGTTGGTTGCCAGCTTCAATGAGGTCGCTTACTCCGGTGGTGCCTGACCGGACGCTATCGCCGGCAACGCCGGCTCCCACAAGGTTCGCTGGTGTACGCGGTCCTTGTGGGAGCCGGCGTTGCCGGCGATGAGGCCATCAGCCGCGCCCAACAGCCAGATAGGTCAACCCCGCATCCGCCGCCGCCCGCGGCTCATACAGATTGCGCCCATCGATCACCAGCGCCGCCCGCAAACGCTGCCTCAAGCTCTGGAAATCGACACTGCGAAACGCCTTCCACTCAGTGCAGATCACCAACGCATCCGCCCCGTCCACCGCCTGCATCCGGTCATCCACCAGCAGCAGGTCATCGCGCTCGCCATAGATCCGTCGACATTCCATCATCGCCTCGGGATCATAGGCCTGCACCCTGGCCCCGGATTGCCACAACGCCTCCATCAACGCCCGGCTCGGCGCTGCGCGCATGTCGTCGGTATCCGGCTTGAACGCCAGCCCCCACACGGCAATGGTCCTGCCGCGCAACTGCCCGTTCAGCGCCCGCTCAAGCTTGCGGAACAGCGAGGCCTTCTGCCGCTGGTTGATCGCTTCCACGGCACTGAGCAACTGCGGCTCGTAACCCACCTCCCGGGCACTGCGGCTCAGCGCCTGGATATCCTTGGGAAAGCATGACCCGCCATAACCACACCCCGGATAGATGAAGTCGTAGCCAATCCGCGGATCGCTGCCGATGCCCTGTCGCACCTCCTCGATATCCACCCGCAGATGTTCGGCCAGGTTAGCCATCTCGTTCATGAAACTGATCTTGGTCGCGAGCATGGCGTTGGCCGCGTACTTGGTCATTTCTGCCGCGCGCAGACTCATGAACATCAGCTTGTCGCGGTGCCGGTTGTACGGCGCATAACACTCGCGCATGAGTCGCCGCACCGTTTCCGAATCAGTGCCGACGACGATCCGTGCCCCCCGGGTGAAGTCCTCTATGGCCGCGCCTTCCTTGAGGAATTCCGGATTCGAGCACACCTCGAACGGCAGCTTGCGTCCACGACTGGCCAGCTCCGCCGCAATGGCCGCGCGCACCCGCTCGCCAGTGCCGACCGGCACCGTGGACTTGCCCACCACCACCTTGTAGTCGTCCATGTAGCGGCCGATATCCCGCGCCACCGCCAGCACGTATTGCAGGTCGGCCGAGCCGTCCTCGTCCGGCGGCGTGCCCACGGCGATGAACAGCAGGTCAGCGAAGGCCACCGCCTCGGCGGCGACGGTAGTGAAACGCAGGCGCCCGGCTCGCAGGTTGGCGTCGACCAGGCGCTTCAACCCGGGCTCATGGATCGGCACCTCGCCAGCGGCGAGCAATTCGATACGCCAGGGATCGACATCCATGCACAGGACCTCATGCCCGACATCCGCCAGGCACGCGCTCGCCACCAGGCCCACGTAACCGGAGCCAAACACGCTGATTTTCATGGGTTTTCCTACAGACCAGGGCAGGTCCACAGGCTAGCAACCGGGCGTCCGGGCAAAGCCCCGGATAGGCCCGTCGCGGCGGGGTATTTCAGTCCGCCAGTTTCGAACGCAGGCGGGCGATGGCCTGGCTGTGCAACTGGCAGACCCGCGATTCGCTGATCTCCAGGACCAGGCCGATCTCACGCATGTTTAGCTTTTCTTGGTGATACAGGGCCATCAGCAGGCGCTCGCGTTCAGGAAGGGTATCGATGGCACGCACCAGGCGCGTGCGGTTGTTGGCTTCGAGCAGGTCATGCAGCGGGTTGCGGCCATGGGCTTCGGCGGTGGGCAGGTGTTCTTCGCTCATCAGGTCGAAGGGCAGCATCTGGCTGCCGTTGGTCTCGCACAGCAACTGCTGGTACTCGGCCAATGACAAACCCATGGCGGCGGCGATTTCCCGTTCGCTGGCGCTGCGCCCGAGGCGCTGTTCCAGGCTGGACAGGGTGGTTTCCAGCAGTCGTGCGTTGCGGCGCACGCTGCGCGGCGCCCAGTCGCGGGAACGCAGCTCGTCGATCATCGCCCCGCGGATGCGGTGGATGACGAAAGTGCCGAAGGTGGTGCCCTGGTCCTGGTCGTAGCGGGTGATGGCGTCGAGCAGGCCGATGCTGCCTGCCTGGATCAGGTCGTCCAGGTCGATGCTGGGGGGCAAGCGGGTCTTGAGGTTCAGCGCATGACGCTTGACCAAGGGCAGGTACTGCTCGAGCAACTCCTGCTGGTACATCCTGCCTTGTGCCGTATACATCGTGCGTGCCCGTGAAGAACAAGAGTGGCGATGCGCCGGGATTATCGGCCCGGCCCCGAGCCGTCCAAGCGGCGAATAACCCCGAACTTCCCGGGGTATTCGCCGCTTAGGGTGGCCTCGCGCGGTCCCGGTAGGAACCTTCATGTGGGCTGCGCGCCGATGATGCTGCTGATGCGCAAGGTGCGGTCGTCGGGGATCTCGCTCAGGGCGATCACCGCCAGCTGGCGCAAGCGCCGGCGCAGGAAGCGCGAGAGCACCGGGCGCAGGCGATTGGGCACCACCAGCACCGCAGGGTCGTTGCCCAGCTCCTGACGCTTGAGGGCCTTGCGGGTTTCTTCCATCAGGGTGTCGGCCAGGCTCGGCTCCAGCGAGCCGCCGTTGCCCACCGCCTGCAGCACTACCTGCTCCAGGTTGAAGTCGAGGCCGATCACCCGCAGCTCTGCCTTGTTGCCGAAGTACTGGTTGACGATGGAGCGGCCGAGAGCGACGCGCACCACCGCAGTCAGCTCCTGGATATCCGGCGGCTGTTGCACGCCACCGTGCTCGACCAGCGCGTCGAGGATGGTGCGCAGGTCGCGGATCGGCACGTTTTCGTCCAGCAGGTTCTGCAGGATGCGCTGCAGGTGGGTCAGGCTCAGCAGCTTGGGCACGACCTCCTCGACCAGGCTCTTGCCGTCGCTGCCGAGCTTGTCCAGCAGCTTCTGCACCTCGCTGCGACCGAGCATGTCCTTGGCGTGCTGGTGCAGCAGGTGGTTGAGGTGGGTGGCGGCCACGGTACTGGCGTCGACCACGGTGTAGCCGTAGATCTGCCCATGCTCGCGCAGGCTCGGCTCGATCCAGATCGCCGGCAGGCCGAAGGCCGGGTCCACCGCCTCCTTGCCGTCCAACTGGCCGGTGACCTTGCCGGGATTGATCGCCAGCCACTTGCCGGGATAGATCTCGCCGCGACCGATCTCCACGCCCTTGAGGCTGATGACGTAGGTGTTGGGCGCCAGCTCCAGGTGGTCGCGGACATGGATCACCGGCGGCAGGAAGCCCATGTCCTGGGCGAACTTCTTGCGCAGGCTCTTGATCCGCGTGCTCAGCTCGCCCTGTTGGCGCACGTCCACCAGCGGGATCAGGCGATGACCGACGCGCAGGCTCAGGGTGTCCACCAGCTTGACGTCGTCCCAGCTGGCCTCGCTGCTCTGCACGGCGGACTTGGGCAGGGCCACGGCGGCCGGCGTCTGCTCCGCGTGTTCCTCCTGGCGCGACAGCCACCAGCCCAAGCCGCCGAGTGCCGCGGTGAGCAGCAGGAACACCAGGTTGGGCATGCCCGGCACCAGGCCCAGCAGGCCCATGACCCCGGCGGTCATCATCAGCATCTTCGGCCGGCTGAACAGCTGGCCGACCATCTGCCGGCTGACGTCTTCCTCGGTGTTCACCCGCGACACCATCACACCGGCGGCGATGGAGATGACCAGCCCGGGAATCTGCGCCACCAGGCCATCGCCGATGGTCAGCATGGTGTAGGTGTGGGCGGCGTCGGCGAAGCTCATGCCGTGCTGCAACAGTCCGATGGCCAGGCCGCCGACCACGCACACGGCCATGATCACCAGGCCGGCCACAGCGTCGCCACGGACAAACTTGCTGGCACCATCCATGGATCCGAAGAAGTCCGCCTCCTGGGCCACTTCCTTGCGCCGCTTGCGCGCTTCCGGCTCGCCGATCAGGCCAGCGTTGAGGTCGGCGTCGATGGCCATCTGCTTGCCGGGCATCGAGTCCAGAGTGAAGCGCGCGCCGACTTCAGCGATACGCCCCGCACCCTTGGTGATCACCATGAAGTTGATGGTCACCAGGATCAGGAACAGCGCCAGGCCCACAGCGAAATTACCGCCGACGAGGAATTCGCCGAAGGCCTCGATGACCTTGCCCGCCGCATCGGTGCCGGTGTGCCCGTGCACCAGGATCACCCGGGTCGAAGCGACGTTGAGCGACAAGCGCAGCAGCGTGGTGAATAGCAACACCGAGGGAAACGCCGAGAAATCCAGGGGCTTCTCGGTGAGCATGCTGACGATCAGCACCATGATCGCCAGGGCGATGTTGAAGGTGAACAGCAGGTCGAGGATGAAGCTCGGCAGCGGCAGGATCATCATCGACAGAATGAGCACGATCAGCACCGGGCCGGTCATGATCTTCAGGTCGGCGCGGGCGGGCCAGGTATCGCGGCGCAACAGGGCGGTCAGGCCTTTCATGGGGTCGGGGAGTCCTCAGGTTGACGGGCGCGGCGGCCAGGCTGGTCCATGCCCTCGGGCACGTCCAGGTTGTGCGGCGCCGGCGGTGGCGGCCCGCCGTACTCGCTGACGCGCTTGAGGCGGATGGCCCAGGCCACCACCTCGGCGACGACGGTGTACAGCTCCATGGGAATCAGTCGGTCGAGATCGACGTGGAAATACAGGGCGCGGGCCAGCGGCGGCGCCTCAAGAATCGGCAGGTCGTGTTCCAGGGCGATCTCGCGGATGCGCAGGGCCACAGCGTCGGCACCCTTGGCGATCACCCGTGGCGCGCCGTCCTTGTCCTTGCGATAGCTCAGGGCCACGGCAAAGTGGCTGGGGTTGGTGATGACCACGTCGGCCTTGGGCACCTTGCTCATCATCCGCCGCCGCGCGCGGGCCTGCTGCAGGCGGCGGATGCGCGCCTTGACGTGGGGGTCGCCATCGGAGTTCTTGTGTTCCTGGCGGATTTCTTCCTTGGTCATGCGCAGGTTCTTGGCGTAGGTCCAGAGCTGATAGGGCGTGTCCATGCCGACCACCACGATCAGCGCGCCGACGCAGGTGGCGCAGGACTTGGCGGTCAGGCCCAGCAGGCTGACCAGCGCCTGTTGCGGCGGCAGCTTGGGCAGGCCGAGCAACTGGCCGATATGGGCGTCGAGGAACAGGTACAGCACGGTGCCGATCAGGCCGGCCTTGGCGATGGCCTTGGCCAGTTCCACCGGTACCTGCATCGAGAACAGGCGCGCCAGGCCGCTGACCGGGTTGAGCCGGGAGAAACGCGGGCGCAGGGCGCCGCCGGTGATGACCAGGCCGCCGATCAAGGCGGGTGCAGCCAGGGCGGCGAAGATCATCAGGGCGAAGAACGGCACCAGGGCCAGCAGTGCGGACTGGCCGAGGGTCCAGGAGGTGCTGAGCATGCGCGAGGTGTCGAACAACTGGCCGCGGTCGAACAACAGCGCCTGCTCGACGATGCCGCCGATACGGTCGTACAGGTGCCCGCCCATGGTCCACAGTCCGCCGACACCGGCCAGCAGCATGATGAAGGTGCTCAGTTCGCGGGAACGGGGAACCTGGCCTTCTTCGCGGGCTTTCTCGATGCGGCGCTGGGTGGCCGCTTCGGTCCGGTCTTCTGTGCTGGTTTCGGCCATGGGAGGTCAAGGGAGGCGGGGTTGAGACCATTTTCCTTGCCGGTTGAACGGGCGATGCCGTGAACAAGCACACATAGGCTCGGTTATTGCGCAGATCGGCATTGCACTGCAGAACTCTGAGCTGGCTTGCCTGCGAAGGATCGCACCGCATCAAGGGGCTGGGGTTTCATCCGGCGCGGTGTACTCCTCCTGCGACAGAATCCGCTCCGCCACCCGGCTGTCGAGCACGATGATCTCGATCCGCCGGTTCGCCGCGTCATAGGGCCCGGCCCCCGGGAAACGGATGCGATCCGACATCCCCGACACGCGCAGCAGCTTGTCCGGGTCCAGCCCGCCCGCCACCAGTTCCTGCCGCGAGGCCTTGGCCCGGTCGGCGGACAAATCCCAGTTGCTGTACGTCGCCTCCCCGCCCGAATACGGATGGCTGTCGGTATGCCCGCTGATCTGGATGCGGTTGCGCAACTCGTTGAGCACCGGGGCGAAGGTACGCAGCACCTGGCTCATGTACGGCGCCACCCGCGCGCTGCCCAGCTCGAACATCGGTCGCTTGTCGGTATCCAGCAACTGCACGCGCAAGCCCTCGGGGCTCAGTTCGATCGCAATCTGCTGCTTCAGCTCGCGCAATTTCGGGTCTCGCTCGACGGCGCTTTCCAGCCGCTGCTTGAGGGCCTGCAGATGCTTGCGCTCCTCGCTCGACAAATGGCTGGGCCGTCGCGCCTTGCGCGCCATCTCGCCTTCGGACAGGCTCGGCGCCGTTCCCCCGCCCGGTATCGCACTGGTGCTGGCGGTGTTCTTGTCGCCCTTGCTCATGGCCACCAGCAACGGCGTGCTGAAGTACTCGGCAATCGCCTCCTTGTCGCCCTTGCCGGCGTTGGACAGCACCCAGAGCACGAGGAACAGCGCCATCAGCGCGGTCATGAAGTCGGCGAAGGCGATCTTCCAGGCGCCGCCGTGATGGCCGTGGCCGCCCTTCTTCTTGCGCCGGATGATCAGTGGCTGTTCGCTCATGCCGTGGCCACCTCCGGCCGGCTGCCACCGCCGCGCACGTACTGCTCCAGCTCGTCGGCGCCGGGCCGCTCGATGATGTGCAGCGCCTTGCGCCCGAACTCCACCGAGAGCTGCGGCGGAATGCCTTGCAGATGGGCCAGCAGGGTGACCCGCAGGCAATGCAGCATCTTGGTCGACTCGGCGGTCTGCCGCTCGATGCGACAGGCCAGCGGCGCGACCACGCCATAGGCCAGGTAGATTCCGAGGAAGGTACCGACCAGGGCATGGGCGATCATCTGCCCCATCATGTCGGGCCCGACGTTGACCGCACTGAGCGCCTTGACCACGCCCATCACTGCGGCAACGATGCCGAACGCTGGCAGGCCATCGCTGACCTTGTACAGCGCGTCGGACGGCAGGTGCGCCTCGTGCTCGAATTCCTCGATCTCGTGCTGCATCAACTCGTCCAGTTCATGGGGCTGGATCGACAGGCTGATGAGGATGCGCAGGTAATCGACGATGAAGCCCAGCACCAGCGGGTCGTCCAGCAACCGCGGGTACTTGGAGAACACCGGGCTCTGCCGCGGGTCGTCGATATCCCGCTCCACCGCCAGCAGGCTCTCGCGGCGAGCCTTGCTCAGCAAGTCGTACATCATCGCCAGCAGTTCCAGGTAGAACGTCTTGTCGTAGCCGGCACTGCGTTTGAACTTGCCCACCGCGCCGAGGGTGGCGCGGATCGCCTTGCCGTTGTTGGCGGCGATGAAGGCACCGATGGCCGCGCCGGCGATCATCAGCAGCTCGGTCGGCTGGTACAACGGCCCGAGACTGCCGCCGGACAGCACGAAACCACCGAATATCGACGCCGCTGCCACGAATAGTCCGATCAGAATGAGCACGTCGCCGCTCCCCAGGTTCCAGTGAAAGTCCGCTGAAGATCGGCAATCGCGAGGGGCGTCTTGAGAAAACTTTGCCGCTCCCGCGCTGCGGGCTGACCGAAGTCAGCGCTGGCGCAGCGGTCGCAGGCTGTCGAGGGCTTCAGGTTCGATATCGCGGCGCTTGAGGGTCTTGCCGGCGCGGGACGGCGGCTGGCAGATGCCGCAGACGTAGTTGTGCTTGGGCGAGTGCGAATGGGCGATGAAATCGCCGGAGCAGCAGCAACAGCGGATCTGTTCGAGCATGCCGTTCTCGACGAAGCGCACCAGGGTCCAGGCCCGGGTCAGACCGAGGACGCGCTCGTCGTCCGGGCTGCCGGCATGTTCCAGGTACAGGCGGTAGGCCTTGATGAAGGCATCGATGCGGTGCCCGCCAATCTCCAGCATGCTGCGATAGATGCTGTAGAAGAGCGAGGAGTGGATGTTCGGCAGCCAGGTCACGAACCAGTCCGTGGAAAACGGCAACATGCCCTTGGGCGGCGGCGCACCACGCACCTCCTTGTACAGGCGGATGAGCCGCCCGCGGCTGAGGGACGTCTCGGTCTCAACAACCTGCAGACGCGCGCCCAGCTGGATCAACTCGATGGCCAGATGCACCTGCTGCATCTCGGCGACCAGACTTTTCTCCGACATGATTTCAGCCACCGCTGCTGTGCAGGTCGCAGGACCGGTCGGCAGCCGCCATCAGCAGTGAGGTATGCATCTCGACCATTCCCAGTTCGCGGGAGTTGTCCAGAGCCCGGGAAATACGCTCCGCTTCCTCGAAGATGGGTCGGCAGATCAATTGGTTGATCCGCGACAACTGGGTCATCTGCTTGCTGCTCAACTTGGTGAGCAAGTCCGCCATGTTGTCGCTGAGTTTCAGACGGAACATCGCTACTTCACGATCCTTGCGCAACAAGTTCTGCGCCAGCAGCAAGTAGGAAAGATTCAATTCCTGGATATCCGCCAGGTCGTTATTGGTGTTTGGCAACTTTCTCCCCCCCTTCGATAGTTACTAACGCACGACAGGTCGCAGCGGCCCGGACAAACACGACGGTACCCTGGCTCACTGTGTGCAAGCCTCCGGCGTATTGTTCTGGTGCCCGCCCACATGCGGCCTGGCGATTGTTCTCAGCCTTCCTGACGCCCTCTTTCGGGGCATCGAAAAATTCTTTGGTTTTTTCCTAAAGTATCAAGTGTTTCGCTCGATAACAGATAGGGGCAGACTTTCGTTGTTCCGTTCAAGCGAGTTTACGAAAACCTTACATTAGGACCCGTAAACCGGTTCGTTAGCTTGCTCATGATCCGTCATCGGCTCTACTGGCACAAGCGCTGGTTCATGGCGATCACCTGTCCGCCAACCACACGGTATGCGTTGTTCAATTCACCTTTATTACGCGTCACCTGCATCAGTTGACCCAAGTGATTCTGTCGCGCATGCAAATGGCTGCTGACCCGACTATCCAACTCAAGTATCTCGACGATCAGGTCGTGCTTGCGCAATTGCCCAGCCTCATCGAGTTCGACATGACTCTCCGCGCGTTGCAGGCTCGCGGCATCCAGCAGTCCCTGCGACTTGATCGCGAAGATGCCGTCCCAGTCGGCGTTTTCCGCGCATTCGAGCATGCGCCGGGACTGTTCGAGCAGCCGTTCGTAGGCCGCGATCACTTGAGCTTGCAACATAAATACCGTTATTCCTCGATTTCCGGGCCAATCGCCTTCCACGACGCGGCAATGGGCTGCAACAGCTCCGCAGCGGCGCTCAGGGACGCTTCGTCGTTCTCCAGGTGGGCACGCAGCAGCAGGCGTACGACGAAGTCATAGAGATCGTCGAGCTGCCGGGCGATGGCACCGCCCTGCTGCATGTCCAGCGATGCACGCAATCCCCGGCTGACGATATTGATCGCCCGGGTGATCGCCTTGCCCTTTTCCGCGACGTTGCCGGCCTGCATCTGCAGGCGGGCCATGCGGATCGAAGCCTGGTACTGGTCGAACAGCATGCTGATGCGCTGGTGCGGCGAGGCGGCAAGAATGCCGCTCTCCAGGCCGACCCGGGCATAGGCGCTTGCGTCCTGGGGCGAAAACATCAGGCACGCTCCATCGCGGGATTATCAGTCATTGCTGTTCAAGGCCTCGAATTGGGTGGTGAGGTAGTCGGCGGTCGACGTCAGGGTCGAGATCAGCGTGTCGAGCTGGGTGAACTGGTCGCGCCAGCGCTCCATTTCGGCGTCGATCAGCGCCTGCTTGTCCTCGTAGCGTTCTTCCAGTTGGTCGAGCTTGGACGCCAGGCTGTCGGTACGGGCGGCGATCAGGCCGTCGTCCTCGTCCAGGTAGCTGTCCAGGTGATCGGTCATGCGCGTGATGAAGCCGGACTTGCCGTCGCTGCCGATGAAGAATTGCGAGACCGCGTCGATGTTGTCGTCCAGTGCGCTTTGCAGCTTGTCGTCGTCGATCGACAGGGTGCCGTCGGATTCCAGGCCAATGCCCAACTGCGACAGATAGGTGAAGGTGCCGCTGCCGATCTGGCTGTACAGGTCGCTGGCCAGTTGCGTGCTGATGCGCCGCGTGGTCGAGTCGCCCAGCAGTTCGCCGGCGCTGCCAGAGTCGGCGTCGTACGCGGTGAGCGTGTCGACGCTGGAGACGAAGCTGTTGTAGGCATCGACGAAGGTGGTGATGGCGTCGAGGATCTTGTCGGTGTCGCGCTTGACCGTCAGGGTCTGCGCGCTGCCGGTGGCGCTCAGGGTCAGGGTCACGCCCTGCAGCGCGCCCGCCACGGTATTGCTCTGGCTGGTGATGGCGATACCGTTGATGTTCAGCGTCGCGTCCTTCGCCGCGACCGTTTCCGTCAGGTTGTCGCCGAACAGCGACGAGGCCAGGTCGGAACTGTCGTCGCTGCTATAGCTGACGGTCATCTCCGAGGCGGTGCCGGTGCTTTGCGAAGTCAGCACCAGGCGGTATGGCGTGTCGCTGCCGTCGTTGACCAGGGTCGCGGTGATGCCGGCATCCGCCGCGTTGATCGCGTCGCGCAGGCCGGCCAGGGTGTTGTTGCTGCTATCGAGGGTGATCGACACCGCGTCGCCGTCGCCGACCTGCAGGCTCAGGGTGCCGGTGCCCAGGGTCGTGCTGGTGGAGCTGATGCCCGTGGTCGCCAGGCTCTGCGCCTGGGCCAGTTGGGTCACCTCGATGCTGTAGTTGCCGGCCACCGCGTCACTGGTGGTCGAGACCGCCACGCCGCTGCCGGAAACACTGGTGGTCAGGGTCTGGTACAGGCTGGCCTTGGACAGCGCCTCGGCGGCGGTCTGCAAGGTGGTCAGCGCGCTGGTCAGGGTGCCGTAGGCCGAGATTTCCGCCTGCACCGACTCTTCCTGGGCCGTGATCGGGTCCAGCAGGCTGGCGGTCTTGGACTCTTCCAGGCTCTCCAGGATGCTGTCCAGGTCGAGGCCCGAGCCGACGCCCAGCGAGGTAATCGTTGCAGTAGAGGTAGAGCTGGTAGTCGTCGTCATGTGCGTATCCGTCCTGATGTGCTGACCGGCTGGCGGGGTACCTTCGGGCGCAACATCGGCAATCGCTTGCCTCGTCTTTAGGGTGCCTTTGGAGCGACTACGAAAATATTTTCAGACCTGCAGGGCCATCACGTCCTTGTAGGCCGTCAACAGCCGGTTTCGCACCTGCACACCCATCTGGAAGGCCACGCTGGCCTTCTGCGAATCGGCCATCACGTCCACCAGCGATACCTCGCTGCTGCCAGCCTGGAACGCATTGGCCTGGTGGCTGGCGGTCTGCTGCAGGCGGTTGATGCGCTGCAGCGAAGCTTCCAGTTCGCCGGCAAAGCCACTCATGGCTGCGCCCGCACCCGTCGCACTGACGCCCTGGGCCTGTTCGGCGAGGCTGTTCATCTGTTGCACGACATCGACTAGGGCTTGCGGGGTCATGGTGCGGTGCTCGTGACTGACGACTGCGCGCAGATTAGCAAGGCCGCGCCCCGGCGAATCCGCCCAATTGACCGCAAAACAGCAGGCTTTTCCGCCCTTTGCCCGCCAAGCCATTCACCAGAATGCGCCCAAGTCCATCCCGCGAGGTACGCGTGACTACTGCCGCCCAGGCCAAGGCCGCGAAAAAGAACCTGCCGATCCCCCTTCCCGCCAGCCCGGTCGACGCGCTGTCGGCGTTGCTGCGCGGGCGCCCGATGCTGCCGCTGCTGCTGGCCGGCGCCGCCGCCGTGGCGGTGCTGGTGGCCCTGCTACTGTGGGCGCGGGAGCCGGAGTACCGGGTGCTGTTCTCCAACCTTTCCGAGGCCGACGGCGGCCAGGTCATCGGCGAACTGGACAAGCGCAACGTGCCCTATCGTCTGGGCGAAGGCGGCCACACCATCCTGGTCCCGGCGGAACGGATGAACTCCCTGCGCCTGCAACTGGCCGAACAGGGCCTGCCAAAGGGCGGCAACGTCGGCTTCGAACTGCTCGACAAGCAGGCCTTCGGCATCAGCCAGTTCGCCGAGCACCTCAATTACCAGCGCGGTCTGGAAGGCGAGCTGGCGCGGACCATCGAATCCCTCGGCCCGGTGTCCCGCGCCCGGGTACACCTGGTGATGGCCAAGGATTCGGTGTTCGCCCGTGACCGCGAAGCGGCCCGCGCCTCGGTGGCGCTGAGCCTGCAGGCCGGCCGCGAACTGGGTCAGGGCCAGGTCAGCGCGATCATCCACCTGGTCACCTCCAGCGTGCCCGGGCTGTCGGTGGACGGCGTCACCGTGGTCGACCAGAACGGTCGCCTGCTCTCGCGCAGTCAAAGCGGCAACGGCCTCGACGGCTCGCAACTGGACTATGTCGGCGAGATCGAGCGCATCTACCAGCAGCGCATCGAGGACATCCTTGCGCCATTGCTGGGCAGCCATAACGTGCATGCCCGGGTCACCGCGCAGATCGATTTCTCGACCCGCGAGAGCACCGCCGAGCGCTACGCTCCCAACCAGGACGAGAAAAGCGCCGCGGTGCGCAGCCAGCAGACCTCCGAACGCATGAGCCAGGCCGGCGATAGCGCCAAGGGTGTGCCGGGCGCGCTGACCAACTCACCCCCCAACACACCGCCGCCGACCAAAGCCACGCCGCCGTCTTCCAGCACCAGCAACGAGACCGCCAGCAACGAGTCCACGCGGCCGCTGCAAAGCGAGCGGATGACCAACTACGAGGTCGACCGCACCATCGAGCACGCCAAGTCCAGCCTGGGCGGCGTGCAGCGCCTGACCGCCGCGGTGGTGGTCAACTACCGCACCGTGGTCAAGGACGGCACCAGCAGCACCGAAGCGCTGAGCAAGGAAGAACTGGCCGGCATCAACGACCTGGTGCGCCAGGCCATGGGTTTCGACGAAAAGCGCGGCGACACCCTGCAAGTGCTCAACAGCCCCTTCGTGGAAGAAACCGAGCACCTCGACGAACAGCCGTGGTGGAAGACCCCGGAGGCCTACAACCTGACCATGGGCGTGCTGCGCTACCTGCTGGTGGGCCTGGCCGCACTGACCCTGTGGAAGTTCGTGCTCAAGCCCATGCAGCGGCGCAACAGCACCGGCACCGACCTGATGACCCTGGACGACGACGATGCCGTCATGGCCCCCGCCCCGCGCGGCAGCGACAACCTGGTGGTCGGCCAGGACGGCACCGCGCGTCCGGCGCTGCCACGCAAGTCGGCCCTCTACGAACAGAACCTGGAAAGCCTCAAGCGGCTCGCCGGAGAAGACCCGCGCCTGGTGGCGATGATCGTGCGAGGCTGGATGAAGAAGCATGAGTAACAAGATCAGCGGCCCGCGCCGCAGCGCAATTCTCCTGCTGTCGCTGGATGCCGACAGCGCCGCCGAGGTGCTCAAGTACCTGCCCGGCGAGGACGTGGAGACCATCAGTCTGGAAATGGCCCGGCTCAGCCAGGTGTCCCACGAGGAAATGCGCCAGGTGCTCTCCGAGTTCATGGACGAGACCGAGCAGTACGCGGCCATCAGCATCCAGAGCAGCGACCATATCCGCGCCGTGCTGACCAAGGCCCTGGGCAGCGAACGCGCCGCCAGCCTGATCGACGACATCCTGGAAACCACCAATACCGGCTCCGGCATCGACAAGCTCAACCTGATGGAAGCCGCCGTGGTCACGGAGATGATCCGCGACGAGCATCCGCAGATCGTCGCCACCATCCTCGTCCACCTGGAGCGCGGCCAGGCCTCGGCGATCCTGCAATTGCTGCCGGAGCGACTGCGCAACGACATCGTCCTGCGTATCGCCACCTTCAGCGGCGTGCAGCCGGTGGCCCTGCACGAGCTGACCGAAGTGCTCGGCGTGATGCTCGACGGCCAGAGCCTCAAGCGCAGCAAGATGGGCGGCGTGAGAGCGGCGGCGGAAATCCTCAACCTGATGAGTACCAGCCACGAATCCTCAGCCATCGACAGCCTGCGCAACCACAGCGCCGACCTGGCGCAGAAGATCCTCGACGAGATGTTCCTCTTCGAGAACCTGGCCGACGTCGACGACCGCAGCATCCAGACGCTGCTGCAGAACATTGACAGCAACTCCCTGGCCATCGCCCTCAAGGGCGCCTCCGAACCGCTTATGGAGCGCTTCCTGCGCAACATGTCGCAGCGTGCCTCGGTGCTGTTCCGCGAGGACATGGAGGCCCGCGGGCCGATGCGCATGTCGCAGATCGAGATCGAGCAGAAGACCATCCTCCAGGTGGTGCGGCGCCTGTCCGAAACCGGCGAGATGGTGACCGCACGGGGCGACGATGCCTATGTCTGAAGCCATGGCCCGCTGGAAACCCTGGCAGATGGAACCCTTGGGCAGCGGCGACGTCGCTGCCGACGAGGCCCATGCCGCCCAGCGCGAACGCCTGCGCCGGCGCGCGTTCGCGCAGCGCCTGGAACTGGAGCGGCAGCGCAACGAGGCGCTGGCCGAGGCCCGCCAGCTCGGCCATGCCGAAGGCCGCGAGCAAGGCTATGCCGTGGGCCTGGAAGAGGGTCGCGCGGCGGCCGCCGAGGAACTGCGCGAACAGGTGCGGCAGACCCTGGAACCGCTGCGCACCCTGTACCAGTCCTTCGATGCCGCCCTGCACGAGGTCGACGGGTTGCTCGCCGGGCAGGTCGGCCGGGTCGCCCTCGACCTCGCCGCGCGCCTGGCCGGTGAAACGCTGGCCGTGCAGCCGGCGCAGGTGGAAGTGCTGGTGCGACAGATGCTCGCCAGCGAACCGCACCTGAGCGGCAAGCCACGCCTGAGCCTGAACCCGGACGACCTGCCCTGGGTGGAAAGCAGCCTGGGCGAGGATCTGGAGGCCGCGGGCTGGAGCCTGCGCGCCGATCCGGCGATCCTGCCCGGTGGCTGTCGCGTCACCAGTGCGGCCGGCGAGCTGGACGCGACCCGGCAGACCCGCGAAGCCATGTTCAATGATGCCGGCCAATGGCTGCTCGACGCGCCATGAATCACGACAACCCGCACCTGCGCCGCTGGGGTCGCGGGCTGGAAGCCCTTTCCGGCGCCGCGCTGCAAGTACCGGCCTATCGCCGCAGCGGACGCATCACCCGCGCCACCGGCCTGGTGCTGGAGGCGGTGGGCCTGCGCCTGCCGTTGGGGGCGGGTTGCCGTATCGAACGCAACGACGCGGTCTTCGCCGAAGCCGAGGTGGTCGGTTTCGCCGGTGACGTCCTGTACCTGATGCCGCTGGAGGAAATCCACGGCCTGCAATCCGGCGCCCGGGTCTTCGCCCTGGCCGACGAGCCAGGGGCCAGCGATGGCGGGCGTCCGGTGCCGCTGGGCATGGCCCTGCTCGGCCGGGTGCTGGACAGCGGCGGCAAGCCTCTCGACGGCAAGGGGCCGCTACCGGCCACGCCGCGCGGCAGCCTGCACGGCCAGCCGATCAACCCACTGCAAAGGGCGCCCATCGACCGTCAGATCGATGTCGGCATCCGCGCCATCAATGCCCTGCTAAGCGTCGGTCGCGGCCAGCGCTTGGGTCTGTTCGCCGGCTCCGGCGTCGGCAAGTCGGTACTACTGGGGATGATGGCGCGCTATACCCGCGCCGACGTGGTGGTGGTCGGGCTGATCGGCGAGCGGGGCCGCGAGGTGCAGGATTTCATCGACAGCATTCTCGGCGAGGAAGGCCTGAGCCGCTCGGTGGTGGTCGCCGCGCCGGCGGATGCCTCGCCGCTGCAACGCCTGCAGGGCGCCGCCTATGCCACGCGCCTGGCCGAGGACTTCCGCGACCAGGGCAAGGACGTGCTGCTGATCATGGACTCCCTGACCCGCTATGCCATGGCCCAGCGCGAGATCGCCCTGGCCCTGGGCGAGCCACCGGCGACCAAGGGCTATCCACCGTCGGTGTTCGCCAAGCTGCCGAAACTGGTGGAGCGCACGGGCAACGGGCCACGGGGCGGCGGTTCGATCACGGCGTTCTATACCGTGCTCAGCGAGGGTGACGACCAGCAGGACCCCATCGCCGACTCGGCGCGGGCGATTCTCGACGGGCATATCGTGTTGTCGCGGCATCTGGCCGAGAGTGGTCATTATCCGGCCATCGATATCGAGGCCTCGATCAGCCGGGCGATGAGTGCCGTGGTCGGCGAGCCCCAGCAACGCAAGGCACAAAAGCTCAAGCAGGCGCTATCACGCTACCAGCGCAACCGCGACCTGATCGGCGTCGGTGCCTATGCGCCAGGGCACGATGCCCAGCTTGACCAGGCGGTGCGGCTGTATCCGCATATCGAACGGTTTCTCCAGCAGCGCACCCATGAGCGCACCTCGCTGGAAGACACCCTTGCCGCCCTCAACCTGCTGTTCCCCGGCAAATGAAAACTGACGCGGACCCTGTGGGAGCGGGCTCACCCGCGATTGCGGTGGTGGGCTCACTACCGCAATCGCGGGTAAACCCGCTCCCACAAGGGACCGCGCAATCCTTGAGTGATCGGCATGGCCCATGAATCCCTCCAGCTTCTCGTCGAACTCACCGCCCGCGCCCGGGAAACCGCCGCCACCGCGCTGGCCCAGGCACGCCGGGCCGAGCAGCAGATGGCCGAGCAGTTGCGCGCCCTCGACGGCTACCAGCGCGAATACCGCCAGGGCCTGCAGCAGGAACTGCTCGGCGCCGGCATGGATCCGGCCACCCTGGCCAACTACCGCGGTTTCCTGAAATCCCTGGAAGGGGCGATCGAGCGCGCCGAAAACAACCTGGCCCGCCACCGCACCCTGGTCGCCCAGCACCAGGACAGCTGGCGCCAGGCCTGGCGCAAGGTCAACGCACTGGAAACCCTGCTGGCCCGGCGCCTGGAGCAGGAACGCCTGCTCGCCGGCCGCGCCGACCAGCGGCGCACCGATGAAATAGCCAGTCGTACCCGTCACCATTCGTTCAGAGGTCTGTAGACGCGCTCATGGACATTCTTGCCACCATCGCTCCCGTGAGCCCGACGCCACAGGCCGAAGTGCCGGAAACCACTGGCGACGTCGGGACGACTTCGTTCGCCGAGGCGCTGAGCCAGGTGCAGGCACCGGTAGACACCCCTGCCCCGCTGCCGCTGGTGGCGATCCCGCCTGAGCTTGTACAGGCGAGCGAAACACCTGCTCCGGTCCTGCCACAGGAAAACGCCACACCGCCGGCACCCTTGCCAGTGGTGGCCGAAACTCCCGTCATCGAAGAAGCGGAGCCACTGCCCGATGAGCCGGAGCCGACGGCGCCACTCAGCCAGACGGACGACGAGACGAAGAGCGACGACATCGCCGAACAATCCAAGGACCCGCTGGACGCCATTCGCCAGCGCCTGGACCTGATCGACAATGCCGGGCAGTTGGCCTATGCCGCGCTGGTCGTGCCAGTGCAGGCGCCACCGGCAGAGCCTGCGCCAGCCACACCCGAACCCGATGACAGCGACATCAGCCCACAGCCTACGGCGGTGGAGTGGTCGCCGCCCGAGGCGGACACCCCGGAGATCGAGGCGAGCCCGGTTGCGAGCAGCGCAGTCGAGGTCGTCGAAGCGGTCGAAAAGCCGCTCCACGAAACCGCCAGCACCCGTCTCGATACGCCATCGCCGCGAACCTCCACGGAGGTGCCGACAGTCCTTGCGCCGGTCAGCATCACCAGCAACCCCATCACCCTCGAAGACACTCCGCTGCCGACGCCGGCGCTGGGTACCAGTGCCTGGCAGGAGGATCTCGGCCAACAGGTAGTCGCCATGGTTCGCCGTGGCGACCAGCAGGTGGACATGCAACTGAATCCGTCCGACCTCGGCCCGTTGTCGATCAGCCTGAACGTCGGCGATACCGGCGTGCAGGCGCAGTTCCAGTCGGTGCATGCATCGGTGCGGGCGGCGGTGGAGCAGGCGCTGCCGCAATTGCAGATGGCCCTGGCATCGCAGGGGCTGACCCTCGGCGAAGCCTCGGTCAACGACGGCGCCTCGCGCCAGGCCAGCGGCGAACAGCCGCGGCGGGAGTCGCCGGGCGGTGGGTCGCGCCAGCCTCGCGCTACGGTTGGCACTGAAGTAGTCCACGCACAGCCCCTGCCCGTGACCGGCATGGGCGTCGACCTGTACCTCTAGAACCCTGTGGTCGCTGGCTTGCCAGCTCCCACAGGGTCCCGCGCCAACCAACCAAAGCCCCAAAGAAACGCCCCGAACCCACGCTTATCGCCCCTTCGCGCCCCCCACCCGCTGTTCATACTCGCGCCCAGACTCATTCCCAAGGCCGCTGTCGATGCCCACCCCCTCCAAGAAGATCTGGCTCTGGTTCATTCCATTGGCCCTGGTCGCCGCGGCGGCCAGTTCCGCGGGCGTGTACACCTACGTGATGCGCGAGCGAGCCATTGTCCAGGCACCCCGGACCGAGGTGGCCCCACCCCAGGCCCCGTTGCTGGTGACCGTCGCACCGATGACCGTCAACCTGCGCAACGACCGCGACGAATCGAACATGCTCTACGTCGGCTTCAGCCTCGAAGTGGGCAACGAAGGCACGCGCAAGCTTATCGAGCTGTACATGCCGAAAATCCGCAGCCAACTGCTTACCGTGCTCAGCGGCCAGGACAGCACGGCCCTGGCCACGCCCCAGGGCAAAGAGGCGCTGGCGGCGCGCATCCTCGACCTGCTGCGCACAAGCCTGGGCAGCCTGCAGCCCGATGTGGCGCTGCTCGGTGTGCTCTACACCGACTTCATCGTGCAGTAAGCCATGTCCACCAACGACGTGCTCTCGCAAGAAGAAATCGACATGCTGCTGCGCGGCAGCGACGACCTCGATACCAGCCACTTCCCCGACGACGGCCTGGACTTCGAGGGCGGCGATGGCCCCGACGAGCGCGAGCGCATCCGCCCCTACGATCCGGCCACCCAGCACCGGGTGATCCAGGAACGCCTGCACGCCCTCGACATCATCAACGGCCGCTTCGCCCGCTACTTCCGCATGAGCCTGTTCAACCTGATCCGGCGCAACGTCGACATCACCGTGAAGGGCATCGGCTACCAAAGCTTCAGCGAGTTCTCCCTGCGCCTGCCGGTGCCGACCAACATCAACCTGCTGGCGATGAAACCGCTGCGCGGCACCGCCCTGGTGGTGTTCCCGCCGAGCGTGGTGTTCATGGTGGTGGACAACCTGTTTGGCGGCGACGGGCGCTTCGTCACCAAGTCCGAAGGTCGCGAGTTCACCCACACCGAGATGCGCATCATCCGCCGCCTGCTCGGCCTGACCGTGGACGCCTACCGCGATGCCTGGAAGTCGGTATACCCGCTGGAAATCGAATACCTGCGCTCGGAGATGCAGGCCAAGTTCGCCAACATCACCGGCTCGCCCAATGAAATCGTGGTCAATGCCACCTTCCACCTGGAGGTGGGCAACCTCTCCAGCGATTTCAACATCGTCATTCCCTACCTGATGATCGAGCCGATGCGCCAGTTGCTCAACGGCCCGCTCACCGACGTCAATCCCGAGGAAGAGCGCCAGTGGAACCGGCGCATGGCCAGCGAGATCACCCAGTCCCAGGTCGACCTGGTCGCCGATTTCGTCGAGGTCGAGTCGCGCCTGGGCGAGGTCATGGCGCTGAAGGTGGGCGATGTCCTGCCGATCGAGCTGCCCGACAGCGTCAAGGTGCGGGTCGACGGCGTCCCGGTGATGACCTGCGAATACGGCAGCTACAACGGCGCCCGCGCCCTGCTGGTGAAGGAGCTGATCGATCACTCCATCGGCAAGCCCGCTTCCTCCAGCCGCTTCGTCAAGGGCCACCTGCCCATAGCCAAGGAATCCGATGATGAGTGACCCGACCCTTCCCGAACCCCGCGAAGACGACGACTGGGCCGACGCCCTCGCCGAACAGGCCGGCGCCAGCGCGGACGACGATCCCTGGGCCATGGCCCTGGCCGAGCAGGAGGCCGCGTCACCCGCACCCGCAGCGCCCGCCAGCACGGCCGAAGCTGCAGTCTTCAAGCCCTTGGGCAATGTCCAGCCGAACGCCTCGCCGCGGGAGCTGGAAATGATCATGGACATCCCGGTGAAACTCAGCGTCGAGCTGGGGCGCACGCGCATCACCATCAAGCAACTGCTGGAACTGGCCCAAGGCTCGGTGCTGGCCCTCGACGGCCTGGCCGGCGAGCCCATGGACATCCTGATCAACAGCTACCTGGTGGCCCAGGGCGAAGTGGTGGTGGTGGATGACCGCTACGGCATCCGCATCACCGAGATCATCACGCCGTCCGAGCGTGTGCAGAAGCTCAACCGATGAGCGCCTCCGCCATCGGCGTCCCCGCCGACGACCTGGTCGGCCTGACCGTGCTGGGCAAGACCGCCCTGGCCCTGGGCATGGTCGCCGCCTGCATCCTGCTGTGCGGCTGGCTGGTCTCGCGCCTGGGCGTGCGGCCTTCCGCCGCCGGCTCGGTGGTGAAAGTGATCGGCAGCGCACGCATGGGCCAGCGCGAGAAGGTAGTGGTGGTCGAGGTGCGCGGACGCTGGCTGGTACTGGGCGTGACCGCGCAACAGGTCGCCTGCCTGTCCGAGCTGGAGCCACCACCGACCACTGATGACGCACCCGGCGAACCGGTTTCGCGCGGCTTCGCCCTGCGCCTGGCCGACGCCCTCAAGCGTGGCGGCGTGCGCGATCCGGAGCACCCGGCATGAGCCGGCGCCTGACCATTCTGGCGTTGCTGCTGATACTCGCGCCGAGCGCCGAAGCCGCGCCTGCGCTGCAGGGGCTGTCCGGTTTCACCGGCGAGGCCGGCGGCGAGAAATGGTCGCTGAGCCTGCAGACCCTGATGCTGCTCAGCGCCATGGCCTTCCTGCCGGCGGTGCTGCTGATGATGACCGGTTTCACCCGCATCATCATCGTCCTGGGCCTGCTGCGCACGGCCATCGGCACCCCTAGCGCACCGCCTAACCAAGTACTGCTGGGGCTGGCCCTTTTCCTCACGTTCTTCGTCATGTCACCGACCCTGGAACAGGCCTACCAGAAAGCCTGGCTGCCGTTTTCCCGGGACGAGATCGGCGTCGAGCCATTCCTCGACCAGGCCAGCCAGCCATTCCGCACCTTCATGCTGGCCCAGACCCGGCAGAACGACCTGGCCCTGTACGCCCGCCTGGCCCGCCTCGCCGACCTCAAGGGGCCGGAAGACGTGCCCATGCGCGTGCTGCTGCCGGCCTTCGTCACCAGCGAACTGAAAACCGCGTTCCAGGCCGGGTTCACCATCTTCATCCCGTTCCTCATCATCGACCTGCTGGTGGCCAGCGTGCTCATGGCCCTGGGGATGATGATGGTGCCGCCCTCGACCATTTCCCTGCCGTTCAAGCTGATGCTGTTCGTGCTGGTGGATGGCTGGCAACTGTTGCTCGGCTCGCTGGCGCAGAGTTTCTACCCCGTATGAGGCCACTGCGATGACCCCGGAAATGGTGATGGACCTGGCATACAAGGGCATGCGCATGAGCATGACGATGGCCGCCCCGCTGCTGCTGGTGACCCTCTGCGTGGGCCTGCTGGTGAGCCTGTTCCAGGCCGCGACGCAGATCAACGAATCGACCCTGTCGTTCATTCCCAAGGTGGTCGCGGTGTGCCTGGTGCTGATCCTGGCCGGGCCGATGCTCATGGAGATGCTGGTGGACTACACCCGTGCGCTGTTCACCAGCTTGCCGTCGCTGATCGGCTGACCCGGCATTGATCGAGGTCGGCTGGGAGCAGTTGCAGCTCTGGGTAAGCGCGTTCTTCTGGCCGTTCTGCCGGTTGCTGGCCTTCCTCATGAGTGACCCGATCTTCGGGCACAAGTCCATCTCCAGCCAGGTGAAGATCGGCCTGGCGCTGATCCTTGCCGTCCTGCTTGCCCCCAACCTGCCGCCGATGCCGCAGATCGCCCTGTTCTCCTGGGCCGGCTTCGGCGTGATCGTCGAGCAGGTGCTGGTCGGCCTGGCTCTGGGCATGGTCATGCGCATCACCCTGGCGGTGGTGGAGATGGCCGGGGAGATTTGCGGCATGCAGATGGGCCTGGCCTTCGCCTCGTTCTTCTCCGCCGAGAGCAATACCAACAGCCAGGTACTGTCGCGGTTTCTCGGGCTGGTGACGATCCTGATGTTCCTCGCACTGGACGGGCACCTGATGGTACTGGAGCTGCTGGCCTCGACCTTCGTGCGTCTGCCGATTGGTCAGTTCGGCTTCGATGCCCAGGCGTGGAATGCCCTGGCCCGGCATGGCGGGGTGATCTTTTCCACAGGCTTGCTGCTGGCGCTGCCAATGGTGGGGGCGCTGCTGATCATCAACCTGGCCATGGGCATTCTCAACCGGGTGGCGCCGCAGTTGACGGTGTTTTCCGTAGGTTTTCCGGCGACGCTGTTCGTGGGGATGTTGCTGCTGACGGTGCTGGTGGGGGACCTGGGACAGTTCCTGGCGGGGGTGTTGTATCGGGCGCTGGAGTTCATGGAGGTGTTGATCCTGCATATGGGCCGGAGCTGACTGTCAACTGGATTGAGACAGTCATACCGTTTTCAGCCGATTTATCCTTTTTCGAGAACTCCTTAATCTGGCCTCACTTAGCGACAACAACCCAACACTCTCTCGAACAAAAGGATTTCCACCATGACCAACGCCACCTACAACCGCCTGAACAAAGACGACGCCGTAGTCCTCCTGGTCGACCACCAGACCGGCCTGATTTCCCTGGTGCAGGACTTCTCGCCGAACGAGTTCAAGAACAACGTGCTGGCGCTGGCCGACCTGGCGAAATTCTTCGAACTGCCGACCATCCTCACCACCAGCTTCGAGCAAGGCCCGAACGGGCCGCTGGTTCCAGAGCTGAAGGAGATGTTCCCGGACGCGCCGTACATCCCGCGTCCTGGCCAGATCAATGCCTGGGACAACGAAGACTTCGTCAAGGCGATCAAGGCGACTGGCCGCAAGCAGTTGATCATCGCCGGTGTGGTGACTGACGTCTGCGTAGCCTTCCCGACCCTGTCGGCGCTGGCCGAAGGCTTCGAGGTGTTCGTGGTGACCGACGCTTCCGGCACCTTCAACACCACCGTGCAACAGGCC
Source organism: Pseudomonas sp. Con_6 (assembly GCF_059379395.1). Taxonomy (NCBI): domain Bacteria; kingdom Pseudomonadati; phylum Pseudomonadota; class Gammaproteobacteria; order Pseudomonadales; family Pseudomonadaceae; genus Pseudomonas; species Pseudomonas sp. Con_6. The sequence continues at coordinate 6,793,360 of NZ_CM182011.1, forward strand.
GCGTGGAACCGCATGACCCAGGCCGGCGCACAGATGATGAACTGGTTCTCGGTGGCCTGTGAGCTGCACCGCGACTGGCGCAACGATATCGAAGGCCTGGGCAACCTGCTGTCGCAGCGGATTCCCAACTACCGCAACCTGATGAACAGCTACTCGGCATTCACTGCCAAGTGATTCGCTGAATGAAAGAAGCCCGCTCGGTCAGAGCGGGCTTCTTTGTTTTCCAGGGCCCTATCGCTGGCAAGCCAGCGATGAGGCCCTGACAGGCAACACCTCTTCAGATGTATTCGAACAACGACAGCTGCTGAACACTGGCAAAGGTCTGCTGAGAAGCCTGCATCGCCACCTGCAAGGTCACATAGCGGGAAATCGACTCGGTGTAGTCGGCATCCACCAGCCCCGACAGACGCTCGGTATAGCTCAGCGCCAGGTCATCACCGATGGTGTCCAGCACCTCCACCTGACTCAACCGCGCCCCTACCGAGGTAATCACCGTCAGCACATTGTCCTGGGCATTGCTCAACTGCCGGCTCGCCGTGGACAGCGTGTTGCTCAGCGCCGCCTGGTCCGAGGCGTCCTCAACCGGCGACTGCAACGCCGAGATCAGCGTGCGCAAGGTGGCGAACACATCGGGATCGGCGTCCGCGGCCTTGCTCACCGTCAGCGTGTCACCATCGGCCGGGGTGCCGCTGAGGGTCAGGCTCAGGCCATTGACCTCCAGCGTCCCGCCATCGGTGTAGGCCACCGGATCCTGCCCGTCGATGCTGTATTGCAGCGTGCCGTCGGCGGCGCTGCTGAAGGTCAGGGTAAAGCCGCTGCCGTAGTCGGCATCACTGGTATCGTCGATATCCGGCCCGTCGAAAGTCAGCGTCCCGCTATTGTCCCCCGCCTGCGCAATGAACCCCGCCGTGCTGTTCACCGAGAGAAAGATGCTCGCCCCGTTGTCGCCACTGGCCATGGTCTGGGTAGAACTGACCTGCTGGGTCGGCACGTTGCCGTCGCCCTGGTAGACCAGCTCACCGGCATCGTTCACGGCGAAGGCCGGGCTTTGCGTCTGGTACCCGGCAAACAGGTAGTTGCCATTGCTGTCGGTGCTGTTGGCCAGGGTCACCAAGGTGTCATAGATGCCCTGCAACGAGGTGGCGATGGACTCGCGGTCGGCGTCGCTCAAGGTGCCGTTGCCCGCCTGCACCACCAGGGTCATGGCGCTGGTGATCGCGTCGTTGACGCTGTCCAGGGTGCTTTCTTCCTGGGACAACGCCGTGGTGATGCTGGCCCGCGAATCGGCGTACTGTTGATTGGCCGCGATCGACTGACGCACGTTCACCGCCTGCGACGCCGCCAGAGAGTCATCGGACGGCTTGCTCACCCGGGTCCCGCTGGACACTTCCAGCGCTGCGGCCTGGTACTCGCTCTGCTGGTTCAGCATGGACGTGAGGTTCTGGTTGTAGATGGTCGCACTGCTCAGGCGCATGGCGGACTCTCCCGGGATCAGTTGATATCGAGCAGGGTGTCGAGGATGGTCACGCCGACTTCGACGATCTTGGCGCAGGCCTGGTAGTACTGCTGGTAGACGATCAGGTTGGCCGCTTCCTCGTCGAGGTTCACCCCCGACTCCGATTGCTGCAGGGTGGTCAGTTGCTCGGTCAGCGCCGAGCGCGTTTCCAGTTGCGCGGCGACCCGGGTGGCGGTACTGCCCACCGTGCTCACCAGCGAGGCATAGGACTCGCTCAGGGTGCTGCCACCGCTGACGATATCGCTGCTCTGCAAGGCCAGCATCGCCAGCGCGTTGCTGTTGTCGCCACTGCCGCTGGAGGTGCCGGCGGCGATCTTGTCGCCGTCGCTGACCAGGCTGGTGAAGCTGCTGGCGGCATTGCGCGTGGGCTGGACCAGGAAGCTGTCGCCATCCTGCGCCGTGCCGCTGAGGGTCAGCTCCATGCCGGCGAAGCTGAGGGTGCCGTTGTCGTAGCTGGCGTCGACGCTGGCGCCGGTATCGTTGCGGGTGACGGTGAAGCCGCCGCTGGACGAGTAGCTGACGGTGTAGTCGCTGCTGCTCAGGGCGCTGACATCGTCGCTGAAGGTGGCGCTGAACGTGGCATCGCCGGTGTTGCCGGTATTGCCGTAGACCACCGGGTCGGCCACCGAGAAGAAGTCCGTGCCGGTATCACCGTTGAGGTCGATGCCTTGCGACTGCAGGCTGTTGAAGGACTGGGTCAGCGACACCGCGATCAGCCCCAGCTGGTTCTGCACCTGGGTCAGGGTAGTGTTGCGGAACGCCAGCAGGCCGCCCAGTGAGCCGCCCTCGAAGGTGCTGTCGCTCAGGGCCACGCTGTTGCCGGCGGCATCCACGTAGCTGATCGAAACCTGGCTGGCATCACTGGCGGACGCACTGGTGCTCAGCTCGAAGCTGTCGTTGCCGGAGACAAGGGCCATGCCGTTGCCCAGGGAAACGGTGTAGCTGCCATTGCTCTGCACCTTGACGTCCACGTCCACCAGCTCGCTTAGCTGGCTCACCAGGCGGTCGCGCTGGTCGAGCAGGTCGTTGGAGGTACCGCCCAGGGCCGAGGACAGGCTGATCTGCTGGTTCAGCGTGGCGATCTGCGAGCTCAGGTCGTTGATCTGGCTGACCTGGTCGTCGATCTGGCTGTTGACGTCGTCGCCCATCGCCGACAGGTAGCTGCCCAACTGGTTGAACTGGCTGGCCAGGGTCTGCGCGGCGCCCACTACTTCTTCCCGCGCCGCGGTATCGCTGGCGTCGGAGGTGAGGGTCTGGATCGCCGAGAAGAAGCTCTGCATCAGGGTGTCGAGGCTGGCATCGCTGTCCGCCAGCAGGCTGTCGATCTGGTCGACCTGGGTCTGCTGGGTGGACAGCGCACTTTGCGCGCTGATGGACACGTTGAGCTGGGTGGTGACGAACTGGTTGTACTGGCGGGCGACGCTGGAGATGGTCACCCCGCTGCCCGACGCCGACTCGCTGAAGGTCGCCACCTGGCGGCTGTAGCCGTCGGTGTAGGCGTTGGTGGTGTTGTTGCTGCTGGTGGTCAGGGCGATCTGCGCCGCGCTGAGGCCACTGACGCCAATGGAAACGATGCTCATCGGTTAGCTCCTGGGCTGCATGGTGCTCAACATCGGCCTGGCGGGAGGGCGTCTTGACCCCTGTTGCAGAAAAAAGCATGGAGTTGCTCTGTAGGAGCAGGCGAAATCAGTCAGGGCGCGGACAACGGGCCGATGGTGGCCATCACCGCGATCAGCTTGTCGGCATAACGCGGATCCGTGGCATACCCGCCCTGCTGCAAGGCCAGCGCCGCCTGGGCGCTGTCCGCCGCGGTACGCGCAGCGGCATAGCCGGGGCGACTGCGGATCAGCCGGGCGTAATCGTCGAAGGCAGCGTCCAGGCTGGGGTACACCCGGAAACTCTCTTCCTGCTTCTGCGCCTCATCCCCCACATATTCGGTCGTCATCACCCGCGTGCTCTCTCCCTGCCAACGCCCACCCGCCTTGATGCCAAACAGGTTGTGGCTGTCCGCGCCGCTGGCGGTGGTGATGCGTCGCCGGCCCCAATCGGTTTCCAGAGCAGCCTGGGCCAGGATCAGCTCGGCCGGCACCCCACTGCTGCGCTCGGCACGCCGCGCAGGGCCGGCCAGGCGATTGACGAAGTCCTCGACATGGGCAGCGCGGTCACTGTCCTCGGCACTCACCACATGGCGCTTCCACGACTCGAAGGCCGGACTCTGCCGCGACAGGCTGGCGAACGGAGACTCGGCAACCGGCGCGGAATGCACCTGCCCGCCCAGGCCCTTGGTCAGGTGCTCGGCCAGCCCCATGCCACGGGTCGCCAGGGCCTGCGCCCACTGCTGGTCTAGCAACTCGGTGTAGAGCTCGGTCTGCGAGTCGCTGGACAGCTCCGACTTGGGAATCGCCGCGCGCATGCTCTTGAGCATGCTCTGCAAGAACAACGCCTCGAACTGCCGCGCCGCCTCCTTCAACCCCGCCTCGCCATCCCGCCCGGCCTGGCTGCGCAGGCGCTGCAAGCCCTGCACATCAAGGGCGAAACCCGCCGCGCCGTCGGCCACGCTCATCAGATGATCTCCAGTTCGGCACGCAGCGAGCCGGCAGCCTTGAGCGCCTGGAGGATCACCATCAGGTCCTGGGGCGTGGCGCCGAGAGCGTTAAGACCCTTGACCACCGCCATCAGGTCGGCGCTGCCTTCCACCACGTGCAGGGCGCGGGCCTGGGTCTCGATGGTGATGCTGCTGTTGGAGGTCACGGCGGTCTGCCCGCCACTGAAAGCGCCTGGCTGGCTGACGGTATTGGTGGTGTCGATGGTCACCGACAGGTCGCCATGGGCCACGGCGGCGCGGAACAGCTTCACCGAGCCATTGAGCACCACCGAGCCGGTGCGTGAATCGAGGATGACCTTGGGTCGCGCCTGCATCGGCAACACTTCCAGGCTGTCGATATGGGCCATGAAGTTGACCCGCTCGTTGGCCGACAGCGGCCCCTGGATCTGCACCAGCCCGCCGTCCACCGCCGAAGCCACGGTATTGCGCATTGCCGTGTTGATAGCGAACACCACGCGCTGCGCCGTGGCCGGATCCGGCTCGCGCAACTGCAATTCAAGCAGGCCGTGCTCGGCCCCCAGCGCCAGCGGCACCGTGTGCTCCACCACCGCCCCGCGGGGGATGCGCCCACCCGCCAGCTGGTTGATCTGCACGCTGCTGCCATTGGCCGCCGCTCCCGCACCGCCCACCAGCAGGTTGCCCTGGGCCATGGCGTAGACGTCGCCATCGGCGCCCTTCAGCGGCGTCATCAGCAAGGTGCCGCCGCGCAGGCTGCGGGCGTTGCCAATGGAGGAGACGACGATGTCGATATGCTGCCCCGGCCGGGTCAGCGGCGGCAGGTCGGCGGTGACGATCACCGCAGCGATATTACGCATCTGCATGTTGGCGTTGGCCGGCAGGGTCACGCCGAGTTGCGAAAGCATGTTGGTCAGGCCCTGCTCGGTGAACGGGCTCTGGGTGGTCTGGTCGCCGGTGCCGTCGAGCCCGACCACCAGGCCGTAGCCCACCAGGTCGTTGCTGCGGATCCCGGCGAAGTCGGCGATATCGCGGATCTGCTCGGCCTGGGCCAGCGGGCCCAGCAGCAATGCACAGGCACCGAGCAGGACGCGGAAGAACGGGGACTGGGCCATGATTCACTCGCTAGAAAGGCGACAGGTTGAGCAGCACGCGGTGCAGCCAGCCCATCCGTTGCGCTTCGTTGATATAGCCCTCGCCGACGTATTCGATGCGGGCCAGGGAAACCTGGGTCGAGAGCACGGTGTTCTCGCCGGTGATGGTGCGCGGGTTGACCACCCCGGAGAAGCGGATGAACTCGGTGCCCTGGTTGATCGCGATCTGCTTGTCGCCGCGCACCCGCAGGTTGCCGTTGGGCAGCACTTCCATGACCGTCACCGAAATGGTGCCGGTGAACGAGTTGTTGGCACGCGAGCCGCCGCTGCCGGCGAATTCGTTGTCGGTGGACGCGTTGAGGCCGTAGTTGCCGACCTGAGGCGCGCGACTGGACTTGGTGGCGAAGGACAGCCCCAGGCTACCGCTGCGGTCGGCGTTGGACGACGAGGTCTTACTGGCGCTGACCTGCTCGTTGAGCTCCACGGTCAGGGTATCGCCGACCATGCGCGGGCGGCGGTCCTCGAACAGCGGTTGCGAGCCGCGCCGGCCCTGATAGATCGAGCCGTTGGCCAGACGCGGCGGCGGCGACGGCACGTACATGGACTCGTCGGCCACCACCGGTTCGCGGGCCAGTTGCGCGCAGCCCGCCAGCAACCCGGCCATGAACAGCAGTGACAGCGAATGCAGTCTCATAGCTGAGACAGGCGCTGGAGCATCTCGTCCGAGGTCTCCACCGACTTGCTGTTGATTTCGTAGGCGCGCTGGGTCTGGATCATACCGACCATCTCTTCCACCACATTGACGTTGGAGGTCTCGACATAGCCCTGGCTCAGGCTGCCGCCGCCGTTCAGGCCAGGCGTGGTCTCAGTCGGGGCACCGGAAGCGTCGGTTTCCAGGTAAAGGTTCTGGCCGATGCTCTGCAAACCGGCGTTGTTGATGAACAGCGCCAGGTTGAGCTGACCGACCTGGGTCGAGGTGGAACTGCCCGGCTGGGTCACCGAGACGATGCCGTCGGAGCTGATGGTGATCGAGGTGGCATTGGCCGGAATGGTGATGCCGGCGGTGAGCTTGTAGCCGTTGGAGCTGACCATCTCGCCGTTGGCGTCGAGCTGGAAACTGCCGTCGCGGGTGTAGGCGGTGGAGCCGTCGGGCATGTCCACTTCGAAGAAGCCCAGGCCGTTTATCGCCAGGTCCTTGGAGCTGCTGGTCTGCTCCAGATTGCCCTGGGTGTGCAGGCGCTCGGTGGCCACCTGGCGCACCCCGGTACCGACCTGCAGGCCGGACGGCAAATGGGTGTCGGTACTGCTCTGCGCGCCCGGCTGGCGCACATTCTGGTAGACGAGGTCCTCGAACACCGCCCGCGAGCGCTTGAAGCCGTTGGTGCTGACGTTGGCCAGGTTGTTGGCGATCACGTCGAGCTGGTCCTGCTGCGCTTCGAGGCCGGTCTTGGCCGTCCACAGCGATCTGATCATCGAGAGGTTCCTGTTGGTTCGGCGCCGGCTCAGCCCTGCAGGGACAGCAGGGCGTTGGCGCTCTTGGCGTTTTCGTCGGCGGTGCTGATGGCCTTCATCTGCATCTCGTAGCGGCGGGCGTTGTCGATCATCGCCACCATGGCGCTGGTGGGGCTGACGTTGCTGCCTTCCAGCGCGCCGGGGGCGAGGCGCAGGCTGTCGTCGGCGGCCAGCGTGCCGCGGTTGCCATTGGCGTCGGCAGGCTGGCGGAACAGACCGTCGGCGCCAGCCTCCAGCTCGCCCGGCGCGGCCGCGACCAGCTTCAGCTTGCCCACCGGACTCAAGCCGCGCGGCTCCATGCCCAGCTCACGGACGCTGATGGTGCCGTCGCTGCCGATGCTCACTTCACTGCCCAGCGGCACGCTGAGCGGGCCGCCGTCAGCGATCACCGGCAGGCCGGCCACGGTCACCGCGCCTTCGCTGTCGACCTGCAGGTCCCCGCGCCGGGTATAGGCCTCCTGGCCGTCGCTGCCCTGCACTGCAAGCAGCGTGTCGGTGCCCAGGGCCACGTCGAGGTTGCGTCCGGTCTGGGTGATCGGCCCCTCGCTCCAGTCCACACCGGCGCCCTGGGCATTGACCGAGACTCGCGTCGGCAGACCCTCGCCGGCCACCGGCGCGGCTTCCATGCGCACCAGTTGCGCACGAAAGCCGGGTGTGACGACATTGGCCAGGTTGTTGGCCACCACCGCCTGCTGTTCCAGTGCCTGGTTGGCCCCGCTCATGGCGGTGAAGAGCATCCGGTCCATGGCATCAGTTACCGATGTTCACGGCTTGCTGGAGCACTTCGCTCTGCGCGGTCACCGACTTGGCATTCGCCTGGAAATTGCGCTGGGCGACGATCAGGTTGACCAGCTCGGCGGTGAGGTCGACGTTGGAATCCTCGGTGGTGCCGCTGAGGATCGAGCCCAGCGAACCGCTGCCAGCCACGCCCAGCAACGCCTGCCCGGACGAGCTGGTGGCCAGCCAGGTGTTGTTGCCGTTGGACTTCAGGCCGTTCTCGTTGGCGAAGGTGGCCAGCTGGATCTGCGCGATGTCCTGGGTCTGGTCGTTGGAATAGGTGGCGACCACGGTGCCGGTGTCGTCGATGCTGAAGCTCACCAGGCTGCCGGAGGTGTAGCCGTTCTGGTCGATGCTGGTGATCGAGAAGTCGTTGCCGAACTGGGTGGAGCCGGTCAGGTCCAGCTCGATGGACATCTGCGCGGCGCCATTGGCCGGGTCGTAGGTGTAGGTGGCGCTCTCGCCGCTGGTGATCAGGCCGCTGGAGCTGAAGGTCACCGTCTGGGTTTCGCTGAGCACGTTGCCGTCGATGGCGGTGTGCACGTCCCAGGTGTTCTGCGCCGACTTGGTGAAGTACAGCGTCGAGGTGTGGCTGTTGCCCAGGGAATCGTAGATCGTCGCCGTGGTCGAGTATGAGTAGGTCGAGGCATCGGTGGCATCGAAGGTGTCGGTGATGATGTCTTCGCTCGAATCCAGGTTCAGCGAGGCATCCAGCTCCGTGCTGGCGCTGGCCGGCATGCCGCTGGTGGGGATCTGGATCACGCCGTTGGTGCCCAGCAGCTTGTCGCCCGAGGCGTTCACCAGGTAGCCCTCGGTGGTCAGGGTCAGCTGGCCGTTGCGCGAGTAGACGGTCTGGGTGCCATCGGTAAAGGTGAAGAAGCCTTCGCCGTTGATCGCAAGATCGAGGCTGTTATCCGTGGTGGTCAGGCTGCCCGAGCCGAAGTTCTGCACCACCCCCGACACCATGGTGCCCAGGCCCACGTCGGCATCGGCGTAGACGTCGGCGAACTGCACGGTCGAGCTCTTGAAGCCGACGGTCTGCGAGTTGGAGATGTTGTTGCTGACTACGTTCAGATCGGTGGATGCCGCGGTCAGGCCGCTCAGCGCTTGGGAAAAGCCCATGGTTGTTCTCCTTGACGGGTGGGGCGCAGGGTTCAGAGCACCAGCTTGATATCGCTGAGGCCGACGTTGTCGTTGACCCCGCCGAGGTCGAGGGCGACCTGGTTGCTGCTGTCGGTGGTCACGCCAGTGACCAGGGCGTACTTCAATGCCGTGGCGGTCACCGCGCTGCCGTCGCTGCTGGCGGCGACGCTGAACGTGTAGCTGCCGTCGGCGGCCGTGCTGCCATCGTCGAGGGTGCCGTCCCAGCTCAGCGACTGGGTGCCGGCACTCATGTCGCCCACATCGAGGGTGGCGACCACGGCGCCGCTGCTGTTCTTGATGGTCACGCTGACGTCGTCGGCATCACTGGCCAGGGTCACGCCGAAGGTGGTGGCGGTGCCGTCGGCAACCTGGATGCTGTTGCCCTCGATCAGCACGCCGTTGCCCACCAGCGCCGAGGCCTGCAGGGTCTCGGCGGCGCTGATCTGGCTGGAGATGCCTTCGAGGGTGGTGGTCACGTTCTCGATGCTGCTGATGGTGCTGATCTGCGCCAGCTGGGTGACCATCTCGCTGTTGTCCAGCGGATCGGTGGGGTCCTGGTTCTGCAGTTGGGTGGTCAGCAGGGTGAGGAATTCGTCCTGCAGGGCCGCCGCGCTGGAGCTGGAGCTTTCGCTGGTGTCGCTGCTGCTGTTCATGGTCGCGAGGACCGAGCTTGCGATGGTGCTGGTCATGTCTTATGCCTCGCCCAGAGTCAGGGTCTTGATCATCAGTTCCTTGCTGGTCGCCATGACCTCGACGTTGGCCTGGTATGAGCGTGACGCCGAGATCATGTTGACCATCTCGCCCACCGGCTCGACGTTGGGCATGGTCACGTAGCCCGAGTCATCCGCCAGCGGGTCGCCGGGACGGTATTCCTGGCGCATCGGCGAGTCGTCGGTGACCACCTTGCTGACCCGCACGCCACCGATGTCGCTACCGCCCTGGTACTGGCTCTCGAACACCACCTGGCGCGCGCGGTAGGCCTCGCTGTCGGGGCCGCTGGTGGTGTCGGCGTTGGCCAGGTTGCTGGCGGTCACGTTCATCCGCTCGGACTGGGCGCTGAGCGCAGAGCCGGCGATATCGAAGATGCTGAACATGGACATGCGTTAATCCCCGGGATTATTCGGCCTGCATCGCGGTCTTCAGCGATTGCAGGCGGTTGGTCAGGAAGGTCAGGCTGGCCTGGTAGCGGACGCTGTTGTCGGCGAACTGGGCGCGTTCGCGGTCCATGTCCACGGTGTTGCCGTCGAGGCTGGGCTGGTCGGGCACGCGGTACAGCAACTCGCGGGTCGAGCCGGCCCCGCTTGAGGCGCGCAGGTGGTGTTCCGACGTGGTGGCCAGGGTCATGCCGCGCAGGCTCTTGTCCGCGCTCAGCGAGCTTTCGAGTTCGGCGGCGAAATCGAAATCCCGCGCGCGGAACTGCGGCGTGTCGGCGTTGGCGATGTTGTTGGCCAGCACCTGCTGGCGTTCGGCGCGCAGGCTCATGGCGTCCTGCTGGAAGCGCAGTTCGTTGTCGAGTTTGTCGATCATGTCCGCGGGCCCGTGGGTCTATGACGGCCAGCAGGTTAGTGGTCGCGGTCACAGGGCAAAGTCAGGAACAGGCGACGATTTGCCGAGCAATTCGAGCTTTGCCCGTTCGCCCGGCTGCCTAGAATGCTCCGCCAGAATCCCTGCCGGAGGCGCTGTGTGGTGCCCGGATCAATTCCCCGTCATGCCTTGTGCCTGCTGCTCTGCGTGCTGCCAGCCCTGGCTGCGGCCGACGACCTGCAAGCGCGGGTGCGCCACTTGCTGGAGCAGGCCTTGCCCGCCGGCAGTCGCCTGACCACGCTGGACATCGGCCAGCCAGCGGCGCGAATTCTTGACTGCGGCGACCCTCGGCCCTGGCTGGTGCATCCGCGCCGGCTGCCGGTCGGGCGGGTGGCGGTGGGCGTGAACTGCGGCACGGACGACAGCGTGCTGGGCTACCTGCAAGTGCGGGCCGGTGCGCAAGGCAACTATGTGGTCAGTGCTCGCCGTATCGACGCCGGCGAAGTGATCGCCGCCGACATGCTGGTGCGCCAGCGCGGGGCCCTGGAAGACCTGCCCAAGGACAGCGCGCCGGGTGTCGAACAACTGGTCGGGCGTCAGACCGCGCGAGCCATCGCCCCCGGCGCGGTGATCACGCTCAAGGGCGTGCGCGAGCGCTGGCTGGTGGAGCGCAATGGCCGGGTGTCGCTGCGGGCGCAGGGCAACGGTTTCAGCCTCAGCCGCGAAGGCAAGGCGCTGGACAACGGCAACCTGGGCAGCAGCGTACGTTTCGTCGGCAATGACGGACGGATGTTCGAGGCCCAGGTGGTCGGCAAGAACGAATTGCTGCTGCGTCACTGATTTTTTTCGTCGAAACCCCGCCAGCGGCCAAAGGTAGCCCTTGCCAGTGCCGATAGTGGGGTTCATCACAGCCAACGAAGCGTCCTACCGTGAACATCACCAATACGCCGATCACTTCGCCCCTTCCCCCCGCCGACAGCGAGCTGCCCGGCACCGGCACCGCGCGCGCGCTGCCCGAGGACCTGGACATGAGCCAGGACGACGCCGTGCAACTGTCCCAGGTCAGCAACCTTGGTGACACCGACGCCTCGGCAGCGGTCGACCTGGAAAAGGTCGCCGCGCTGCGCCAGGCCATTGCCGGTGGCAACTTCCAGGTGGATGCCGAGGCTATCTACGACGGCCTGGTGGCCGATGCCCGGGAAATGTTGAATAGCGCGCCGACGTGAACGCTGGCGCGGTCGGTTCGTGTTGAGAATGGAGTGTTCATGAGTCTGGACAGGCATTTGGATCTGCAGCACCAGGTGGTCGAGCAGTTGTTGCAGTTGCTGGAACAGGAGCGCCTGACCCTGGCCCAGGCGCGGGTCGACGCCGAGCGCCTGCGCGAGCTGGTGGCCGGCAAACAGGCGGCGCTGTTGCGCCTGGAACAGCTGGAGGCGATGCGCATCGGCGCGCAGTTGAAGCTGGGTTACGGGCCGGGACGTGAAGGCGCGTTGCGCGCGGCGCGGGCGGCGGATTGCCTGGCGACCTGGCAGCGTTTGCGGCGCTCGGCGCTGCGCGCGCGGGCGTTGAACCGGAACAATGGCGAGGCGGTTAGCCAGCGGTTGAAGGGCAATCAACAGATCCTGGATTTTCTCGATCGGGTCACGGCGGATCGGTTGTATGGGCCGAATGGGCGGCCGTTGCCGAGCCTCTGACGTGCCGCTCCCACACCGTCCGCGTTGCGGCTGAAATCATTCCCCGCCTCGCCGGAAGCCGTTCGGCGACTGCCCCGTCAGCCGCCGGAAAAACCGCGAGAAATACGCAGGATCTGCAAACCCCAACTGATCCGACACCTGCGTCACCGTCATGTTGGTGTACACCAGGTTGCGCCGTGCCTCCAGCAACAGCCGCTGGTGGATGATCTGCAACGCGCTCTGCCCCGCCAACTGACGACACAGGTTGTTCAGGTGCACAGCCGACATGCCCAGGCGATGGGCGAAGGTCTCCACCGTCAGGTGCTCGCGATAATGCTGCTCCACCAGTTTGATAAAGCCACCCAGGTACTCCCGGTTGCGCTCGTCACGGCCGCCAGGCGCCTTGTTCTGCTGGCGGCAGCGACTGATCCACACCACCAGCACGTTGACCAGCGAACCCAGCACCAGGTCGCGTGATGGCGCACTGCCCTCGTACTCCTTGAGCAAGGTGGCGAACAGGGTATCGATGTACCCGCGATCCTCTCCCAGCGGATAACTGCCCGCCGACGCCAGCGGCGCGCCGAGCTGCGCTTCCAGTTGTGCCACCAAGGGCGCGCCGAGGCTCAGCACGTAACCCTCGATATCCTCGGAAAACTGGAAACCGTGCACGCACAACGGTGGTGTCACCTGGATCGAGGGTTCGCTGATTTCGCCGCGTCGCCCCTCCACTTCCACCACGGCATGACCGCATTGCACGTAGAGCAGTTGGTACAGGTCGGCATGCCGGTGGGGTTTGATCTCCCAGTGATGCAGGCTGCTGCGCTTGGGGATGGACTCGCAGTGCAGCAGATCCGGGGTCGGCCAGGCCTGGCTTTCGCCATACAGCTTGAAGACGGGAACACCGGGATTCTTCATGGATGGCCACTACGCTCGGGACAGGAAGGGCGATAATCGGACACATTTTGCAAAAGTGCAATTTACGTCCAGCAAATCAACTTCTATTGAATCGCTAGCCGGCGAAAAATACAGGAGCGCGCAGACCTCAAACGTCCAGAACGAGACAAGAACAATGAATACTCAGGTTGCCATCATCGGCGCCGGCCCGTCCGGCCTGCTGCTCGGCCAGCTGCTGCACAAGGCCGGCATCGACAACATCATCATCGAACGCCAGGCTCCGGACTACGTCCTCGGCCGCATCCGTGCCGGGGTGCTGGAACAGGGCACCGTCGACCTGCTCCGCGAAGCCGGGGTCAGTGAGCGGATGGATGCCGAAGGGCTGGTGCATGAAGGTGTGGAACTAGTGTTCGACGGCAAGCGCGTGCCCATCCACCTGAGCGAACTCACCGGCGGAAAGCGCGTGATGGTCTACGGCCAGACCGAAGTCACCCGTGACCTGATGGACGCCCGCGGCGCGCCAGTCATCTACTCGGCGAACGATGTCCAGCTGCATGAACTCAAGGGCGAGCGCCCTTACGTGACCTTCGAGAAGGACGGCCAGCACCAGCGCATCGACTGCGACTACATCGCTGGCTGCGACGGTTTCCACGGCGTCTCGCGCAAGACCATCCCCGAAGGCGTGCTGACCGAGTACGAGCGGATCTACCCGTTCGGCTGGCTGGGCCTGCTGTCGGACACCCCGCCGGTCAACGCGGAACTGATCTACGCCCAGCACGAGCGCGGTTTCTCCCTGTGCAGCCAGCGTTCGCTGAGCCGCAGCCGCTACTACCTGCAAGTGCCGCTGACCGACAAGGTCGAGGACTGGAGCGACGAGCGCTTCTGGAATGAACTGAAAGCCCGCCTGCCGGAAGAAGTCTCGGCGCGGCTGGTCACCGGGCCGTCACTGGAAAAGAGCATCGCGCCGCTGCGCAGCTTCGTGGTGGAGCCGATGCAGTACGGCAAGCTGTTTCTGGTGGGCGACGCCGCGCATATCGTCCCGCCCACAGGGGCCAAGGGCCTCAACCTGGCGGCCTCGGACGTCTGCTACCTGTACCGGATCCTGGTCAAGGTGTACCGCGAGGGTCGCAGCGACCTGCTGGAGAAGTACTCCGAACTGGCCCTGCGCCGGGTGTGGAAAGGTGAGCGCTTCAGCTGGTTCATGACGAACCTGCTGCATGATTTCGATGGTGAGAAAGACCCGTGGGATCGCAAGATGCAGAAGGCTGATCGCGATTACTTCCTCAGTTCCCAGGCGGGGCTGGTGAATATTGCGGAGAACTATGTCGGGTTGCCGTACGAAGAGGTGAAATAGTCATTCTGCCAGCCGCTATATCCAGGCCCGGCGCAAACCTGTGGGAGCTGGCGAAGCCTGCGATGAGGCCGGCACTGGCAAAGGTGATGTCCTCGCGGACGCTATCGCGGGCAACGCCCGCTCCCACAAGGAACCCCGTGGGCACGGGCGAGCGGCAAAGGGACCTCGGGCATCACTCCACGAATTTCGCGCTGACGAACGGCGCATAGTCCGGCAACACCGTCTCCACCTTGCCCTGCTCCTTGAGGAACTTAGCCGTCTCGGCAATCGCCGCCGGCGTCTGGCTCTGCAGCAGCCCTGCCTGGGCCTGGGCATCAGGGAACGCCGAACCGGCGAGCAACTCAGGCACATCGGCCGGATTGGAGCCCGTCAGTTTCGCGATCTTCTGCACCGGCACCGAATCCGCCGTCCATTGCGCCTTGTTCGCGGTGTAGTCGGCGAAGGACTGCAGAGTGACCTTGGCGAACTTGGCCACCACGTCCGGATGCTTCTCGGCGAAGTCCTTGCGCGCCACCCACACCTCGAAGGTCGGCGCGCCCCAGTTGCCGACTTCGGCAGCGTCGGTAAGGGTCTTGCCGGTCTTGCGGATCTCGCCCAGGGCCGGCGACCAGACGAAGGCGCCGTCGATATCCCCACGCTTCCACGCCGCGGCGATTTCCGCCGGCTGCAGGTTCACCACCTTTACCTGGCGGGTGTCCAGGCCCCAATGCTTCAGCGCGCCGAGCAGGCTGTAGTGCGAGGTGGAGACGAAGGGCGTGGCGATGGTCTTGCCGATCAGGTCCTGCGGGCTGTTGATCCCGCTGCCATTGCGCACCACCAGCGCTTCGGCGGCGTTGATCTGCGCCGAGACGATGAAGGCCACGATCGGCAGCTTGCGCGACGCCGCCGCAGCCAGCGGGCTGGAGCCGAGGTTGCCGATCTGCACGTCACCGGAAGCGATGGCGGTGACCACTTCCGGACCGCTGTTGAAGCGGCGCCAGTCGATCTTTTCGCCGATCGCCTGCTCGTAGGCACCGTCGGCCTGAGGCACCTTGCTCGGGTCGATGCCGGTCTGGTAACCGACCGTCAGGCCAGCCGCGTGGCTGACCAGGGTCAAGCCGGTCAGGGCCAGGGCGGTGAATAATTTGAGCGGGCGGGAAGGCGTCATGGCAGGCGATTCCAGATGAGGGGAAATGCCTCAACGCTAAATGATCTAAAAAATAATTCAGAAATACTTTTTTGGAATTAGGTTATGTGACCGAAGGTTTGTGAAAAAAATGTTTGTTATGTCGAAAAAATCTTAAAAAAACACAAATAATTCTTTTTAGGATTATCGAAATCTCATTATCCTTCACCGCCATGTCGGCGCATTAGACCAAAGTCGAGAAACGACTAGTTACGATTGACTCGATAGTCACCCTTTGGTGCTAATCGCCCATCGACAGCGAGCGGGACGCCAAGATCCTGCCGCTAACGAACCACAAGAATTAGAAAACGAGAGGAGCAATTCATCCATGAAGAAGTCGACCCTGACTCTTGCCGTGGCCCTTGGGGTTCTGGCCCAGCAAGCAGGCGCTGCCGGTTTTATCGAAGACAGCAAGGCTACGCTGAAGCTGCGTAACTTCTATATCGACAGCAACAACCGCGATACCAGAGGCGGCAACACTCAACGGGAATGGGGCCAAGGCTTCCAGCTCGACTTCGCTTCCGGCTTCACCCAGGGCACCGTCGGCTTCGGCGTCGATGCCATCGGCCTGTACGGCGTGCGCCTGGATTCGGGCAAGGGCCACCACGGCAACCCGACCAGCGCCAACTACGGCGGCATCGTGTTCCCTACCGACAGCGATGGCCGCGCAGTCAATGACTTCGCCAGCCTCGGCGTTACCGCCAAGGCCAAGATCT
Source organism: Pseudomonas sp. Con_6 (assembly GCF_059379395.1). Classification (NCBI taxonomy): domain Bacteria; kingdom Pseudomonadati; phylum Pseudomonadota; class Gammaproteobacteria; order Pseudomonadales; family Pseudomonadaceae; genus Pseudomonas; species Pseudomonas sp. Con_6. The sequence continues at coordinate 6,809,288 of NZ_CM182011.1, forward strand.
CCCAAACCGAATTCCGCTACGGCACCCTGCTGCCGAAGAACCCGGTCATCAACACCAACGACGGTCGCCTGCTGACCCAGACCTTCCAGGGTGGCCAGGTCACCTCCAACGAGATCAAGGACCTGACCCTGACCGCCGGCCAGATCGAGCACGTCAAGGGCCGTAACTCCTCGAACAACGAGGAACTGTCCATCGCTGGCGCCAACAACGCCCGTACCGGCAAGTTCAGCAACCAGTTCCGCTACGCGGGTGCCGACTACAAGCTGACCAAGGACCTGCTGGTGCAGTACTGGTACGGCGGCCTGGAAAACTTCTACAACCAGCACTTCCTGGGTGCGGTACACAACTGGGCAATCGGCCCGGGCGTGCTGAAGTCTGACTTCCGCTACTTCCACAGCACCGACGACGGCAAGAACGGCGACACCGCTGCCTACTACACCAACGGTTACTACGGTGGCACCACCACCAAGGGCAAGGTCGACAACGATCTGTGGAGCGCCCTGTTCCTGTACACCGTCAACGGCCATACCTTCGGTGGCGGCTACCAGCAGAGCCATGGCGACAGCGACTTCCCTTGGCTGAACCAGGGTGACGGCTCGTCCAACTACACCATTACCGACTCGCAGATCCAGAAGTTCGGCCGTGCCGGCGAGCGTACCTGGCAGGCTCGCTACTCCTACGACTTCGCCAAGGTCGGCGTTGCTGGCCTGACCGCCGGCGTGGTCTACCTGAAGGGCGACAACATCGACGCAGCCATCGGCGACCGCTCCGAGTGGGAACGCGACTTCACCGTGGCCTACGTTGTACCGGAAGGCCCGCTGAAGAACCTCGGCGTAATGTGGAAGAACGCCACCTGGCGTAGCGACCTGACCAGTGCCAACCACTCCCAGGACGAAAACCGCGTCATCCTGAGCTACTCCATCCCGCTGCTGTAACACGCCGCGAGAAACTCAACGCCCGCCCGGACCCCATCCCGCGCGGGCGTTGTTTTATCCATAATTTGTTATTCGTTTCAGTTCTGAATAAATCAATATTTATTCTTTTTGTTTTTCATCCTTCGCAGGCACAGTTGAACCATCAACGCACCCAGCCAAGGACCCGCACCATGAGCCTCAGACTCGGCGACATCGCCCCCGACTTCGAACAGGATTCCAGCGCCGGCAAGATCCGCTTCCACGAATGGCTCGGCGACAGCTGGGGCGTGCTGTTCTCGCACCCCGCCGACTTCACCCCGGTGTGCACCACTGAACTGGGCTTCACCGCCAAGCTGAAGGAGCAGTTCGCAGAGCGCGGGGTCAAGGCCATCGCTCTGTCGGTGGACCCGGTGGACTCCCATCACCGCTGGATCGAAGACATCAACGAGACCCAGGGCACCACGGTCAACTTCCCGATCCTGGCCGATGCCGACCGCAAGGTTTCCGACCTGTACGACCTGATCCACCCCAATGCCAGCGACACCCTCACCGTGCGTTCCTTGTTCGTGATCGACCCGAACAAGAAGATCCGCCTGACCATCACCTACCCCGCCAGCACCGGGCGCAACTTCCACGAGATCCTGCGGGTGATCGACTCGTTGCAGCTCACCGACAGCCACAAGGTCGCCACCCCGGCCAACTGGCAGGACGGTGACGAGGTGGTGATCGTGCCGTCGCTGAAGGACGAGGAAGAGATCAAGCGCCGCTTTCCGAAGGGCTACCGCGCGGTCAAGCCGTATCTGCGCCTGACCCCGCAGCCGAACCGTTGAGATTCATCGTAGTGCTCTAGCCATAGCAGGGATTTTCGGGCCGTTTCGACGGCCCTTTTTTTTGGTTCATCACGGAATACCGGGAAGCTTTGGGTTTAGTGGCGGTATCGGTATCGCGAGCTTATCCATTGCGGGCGGCGAAGCCACCGGCCGCTTCCGCCTCTACGGCGGGTCCATTTTGTCTTGGCAAAATAGACGAAAACCGCTTGCTCCTGCATCCGGCCCTGCGCTGCGCTCCGGGTCCCCTCCCTCCGGCGCCTGACGTCGCGAGTTACGGGTGGCGACACGAAAGCCCCATCTTCGAAAACAAGATCGGCATCGGTAGCCCAACATAACAAGACGCCGCGCTCTTGCTTTTGCTCTTAGTGCGCGAAGGTTCAGACGCCGCGAATTGCGACCTCAGCCGGCCGAGTGGAGGTGTCTTGCGGGGGCAGGTGCGCAGCACCCTTCGGCGAAGCCGAAGCGCGAGGTGAAGACTTGCGAAGCAAGTCGTAGGCCGCGGGCCCACGCAAGGCGCCGGAAGGAGGGGACCCGGAGCGAAGCGCAGGGCCGGCTGTGGGAGCGGGCGGTTTTCGTCCATTTTGCCGCAACAAAATGGACCCGCCGTAAAGGCGGAAGGGGCCGGTGGCGTCACCGCCCGCAATGGATAAGCTCGCGACACCGACACCGAACATTCAACCCCCAAGTTTCCCGATATACCGTGAAGAACCTTTTTTTTGCCTGCAATTCCACCCTCCCGAACCCTGTGGAGCCCCCTGTGGGAGCTGGCTTGCCAGCGATGAGGCCGGCATGGGCAATGATGCTGTCCAATCGGGCCCTATCGCTGGCAAGCCAGCTCCCACAAGGGTTCTGCGCAAGGTTGATGGCATATTTCAAAATCACATAAACAAATGAAAAAATATGATTTCTAGATATATACATCCCCCTGTTACTGTCACCCCATTCCAGCGAGCCACTTAACTCGCGGGCCCTTCAGTTCAGTTCCAAGGATGCGCATTCAATGTTGGTCGTTTCTATTGGTGGAAGTCCCAGCCTGCGTTCACGCTCCGGCGTACTGCTCGAACGCGCCCGTGACTGGCTGCAGGGCCAGGGCGTGGAAGTGGTGACCTTCCAGGTGCGGGACTTCCCCGCCGAAGACCTGCTCCACGCCCGTTTCGATAGCCCGCAGGTGCAACACTTCCAGCAGTTGGTGGAACAGGCCGACGGCCTGATCGTCGCCACCCCGGTGTACAAGGCGTCTTTCGCCGGCGCCCTGAAGACTCTGCTCGACCTGCTGCCCGAGCGCGCCCTGAATCACAAGGTGGTGCTGCCCATCGCCACCGGCGGCAGCATCGCCCACATGCTCGCCGTGGACTATGCCCTCAAGCCCGTGCTTTCGGCCCTCAAGGCGCAGGAGACCCTGCAAGGGATCTTCGCCGATGACAGCCAGATCGCCTACGGCCAGGGCAACCTCCCGGCCCACCTGGCGCCTGCCCTGGAGCAGCGCCTGAACGAATCTCTGGAGCTGTTCCACAGCGCCCTGGCCCGCCGCCCGAAACCCCTGGCGCCCGGCCTGCTCAACGAACGCTTGATCAGTGCCCGCTGGAGCATCTGACCGGCCATAACCGTTTCATCGCGTCACCCCCACCTTACTCGCCCGACAACGAGGCAAGCAGGTGCAGCCCGAACCCAACAACTGCAAAAGGAGAGCGCTATGCGCACTGTCGTTTTGCGTCGTGGTCTGGCCGCTCTGTTCGCTGCGGCTGTTACCTTCGGCGCCATCACCCAAGCCCAGGCCGAGACTCTGCGTATCGGCTACCAGAAATACGGCACCCTGGTCCTGCTCAAGGCCAAGGGCTCCCTGGAAAAACGCCTCGCCGCCCAAGGCGTACAAGTGCAATGGACTGAATTCCCCGGCGGCCCGCAGCTGCTGGAGGGCCTCAACGTCGGCTCGATCGACTTCGGCGTGACCGGCGAAACCCCGCCCGTGTTTGCCCAGGCCGCCGGCGCCGACCTGCTCTACGTCGCCTACGAGCCGCCAGCGCCGCACAGCGAAGCGATCCTGGTGCCGAAAGGCTCGCCGATCCAGTCGGTGAAGGAGCTCAAGGGCAAGAAGGTCGCCCTCAACAAAGGCTCCAACGTGCATTACCTGCTGGTCCGCGCCCTGGAAGACGCCGGCCTGAAATACAGCGACATCCAGCCGGTGTTCCTGCCACCCGCCGATGCCCGCGCCGCCTTCGAGCGTGGCAGCGTCGATGCCTGGGTGATCTGGGACCCGTACCAGGCCGCTGCCGAACAGCAACTGCAAGCGCGCACCCTGCGCGATGGCCAGGGCATCGTCGACAACCACCAGTTCTACCTGGCGACCAAGCCGTACGCACAACAGCACCCTGAAGTGATCAGCGCCCTGGTGGACGAGGTCCGCGCCGTTGGCGAATGGTCCAAAGCCAACCCGCAGGAAGTCACCGACCAGGTGGCCCCGCTGCTCGGCCTGCCCGCCGACATCACCCTGACTTCGGTCAAGCGCCAGGGCTACGGCGCCGGCTTCCTCACCCCGGACGTGGTCGCCGCCCAGCAGAAGATCGCCGACACCTTCACCGCCCTGAAGCTGATTCCCAAGCCGCTGAGCATCAAGGACGTGATCTGGACGCCACCGGCCAAGGTCGCTACTGCGCCCTGACGTTTCGCCTGCGCCGGGGCGCCGCCCCGGTCTGAGCCACCCTTAGGAGACAACTCCAATGAGCCTCAACGTTTTCTGGTTTCTACCGACCCATGGCGACGGCCATTACCTTGGCACCGCCGAAGGCGCTCGCGCCGTCGATCACGGTTACCTGCAGCAAGTGGCCCAGGCCGCCGACCGCCTCGGCTTCGGTGGCGTGCTGATCCCCACCGGACGCTCCTGCGAGGATTCCTGGCTGGTCGCCGCATCGCTGATCCCGGTGACCCAGCGCCTGAAATTCCTGGTCGCCCTGCGCCCGGGGATCATCTCGCCGACCGTGGCGGCGCGCCAGGCGGCGACCCTAGATCGCCTGTCCAACGGCCGCGCGCTGTTCAACCTGGTGACCGGTGGCGACCCTGAGGAACTGTCCGGCGACGGCCTGTTCCTCAGCCATGAAGAGCGTTACCAGGCCTCGGTGGAATTCACCCGCATCTGGCGTCGGGTACTGGAAGGCGAGACGGTCGACTACGACGGTCAGCACATCACCGTCAAAGGCGCCAAGCTGCTCTACCCGCCGATCCAGCAACCACGTCCGCCGCTGTACTTCGGTGGCTCGTCGGAAGCCGCGCAAGACCTCGCTGCCGAGCAGGTCGAGCTGTACCTGACCTGGGGCGAACCACCGGCCGCCGTCGCCGAGAAGATCGCGCAGGTCCGTGAGAAGGCTGCGAAACTGGGCCGCACCGTGCGCTTCGGCATCCGCCTGCACGTGATCGTCCGCGAGACCAACGACGAGGCCTGGAAAGCCGCGGAGCGCCTGATCTCGCACCTGGACGACGACACCATCGCCCGCGCCCAGGCTTCCCTGGCGCGCTTCGACTCGGTGGGCCAGCAGCGCATGGCCGCCCTGCATGGCGGCAACAAGGACAACCTGGAAGTCAGCCCCAACCTGTGGGCTGGCGTCGGCCTGGTGCGTGGCGGTGCCGGCACCGCGCTGGTGGGCGATGGTCCGACCGTCGCCGCCCGGGTGAAGGAATATGCCGCCCTTGGCATCGACACCTTCATCTTCTCCGGCTACCCGCACCTGGAAGAGTCGTACCGAGTGGCCGAACTGCTGTTCCCGCACCTGGACGTCGAACGCCCGTCGCTGCCGAAGGAACGTGGCTATGTCAGCCCGTTCGGCGAGATGGTGGCCAACGACATCCTGCCCAAGAAATCCGCGGCGCAGCTGTGAGGAACCGCCCATGAGTCGTTCATCCTCCACACCCTGGACCCAGCGCCTCGCGCCCTGGGCCCTGCCGGTGGCGCTGTTGGCGATCTGGCAGCTGGCGGTAAGCGCCGGCTGGCTGTCGACGCGCATCCTGCCCGCCCCGAGCGCGGTGATCGAAGCCGGCGTCGAGCTGGTGCGCAGCGGCGAGATCTGGACCCACCTGGCGATCAGCGGCTGGCGTGCTGGCTTGGGCTTTGTCATCGGCGGCAGCATTGGCCTGACCCTGGGCTTCATCACCGGCCTGTCGCGCTGGGGTGAACGCCTGCTGGACAGCTCGGTGCAGATGATCCGCAACGTACCGCATCTGGCGCTGATCCCGCTGGTGATCCTGTGGTTCGGCATCGATGAGTCGGCGAAGATCTTCCTGGTCGCCCTCGGCACCCTGTTCCCGATCTACCTGAACACCTACCACGGTATCCGCAACGTCGACCCGGCGCTGGTAGAGATGGCGCGCAGCTACGGCCTCAGCGGTTTCTCGCTGTTCCGCCAGGTGATCCTGCCGGGTGCGCTGCCGTCGATCCTCGTCGGCGTGCGCTTCGCCCTCGGCTTCATGTGGCTGACCCTGATCGTCGCCGAAACCATCTCGGCCAACGCCGGCATCGGCTACCTGGCGATGAACGCCCGGGAGTTCCTGCAGACCGACGTGGTGGTCCTGGCCATCGTCCTCTACGCCGTGCTGGGCAAGCTCGCCGACCTCGCCGCCCGCGGCCTGGAACGGATCTGGCTGCGCTGGCACCCGGCCTATCAGCCAAGCAAGGGAGACGGCGCATGACCCTTCTGAAAGAACAACCGCCGCGCCTGTTGCGTGGCATCCCGCTGGCGGCGCGCAATGTCGAAAAGGCCTTCGGCCAGCGCAAAGTCCTGCGTGATATCGACCTGCATATCCCGGCCGGGCAGTTCGTCGCCATCGTCGGCCGCAGCGGCTGCGGCAAGAGCACCCTGCTGCGCCTGCTGGCCGGCCTCGACCAGCCCACCGGCGGGCAACTGCTGGCTGGCGCTGCACCGCTGGAAGAAGCCCGCGAAGACACCCGCCTGATGTTCCAGGAAGCGCGCCTGCTGCCCTGGAAGCGGGTGATCGACAACGTCGGCCTGGGCCTCGAAGGCCAATGGCAGGACCGCGCCCGCCAGGCACTGGACGCGGTGGGCCTGGCCGACCGCGCCAATGAATGGCCGGCGGCCCTGTCCGGTGGCCAGAAACAACGCGTGGCCCTGGCCCGCGCCCTGATCCACCAGCCGCGCCTGCTGCTGCTCGACGAACCGCTGGGGGCGCTGGACGCCCTGACCCGGATCGAGATGCAGCAACTGATCGAAGACCTGTGGCGCAAGCATGGCTTCACCGTGTTGCTGGTGACCCATGACGTCGCTGAAGCGGTGGCGGTCGCCGACCGGGTGATCCTCATCGAGGACGGCGAGATCGGCCTGGACCTGCAGGTCGACCTGCCACGGCCGCGGGTGCGTGGCTCACACCGCCTGGCGGCACTGGAAAGCGAAGTATTGAACCGTGTTCTCTCGGTCCCGGGCACCCCGCCCGAGCCCGAACCCGTAGCACCCCTGCCTACGCAGTTGCGCTGGGCTCATTGACCTTAAAACCCGTGAAGGAAGCAAAGACATGACTATCAAAGCGATCAACGTGCGTAACCAGTTCAAGGGCACCGTGAAGGAAATCCTGGAAGGCCCGGTACTGTCGGAAATCGATGTGCAGACCGCCTCGGGCATCGTCACCTCGGTGATCACCACCCGTTCGGTGAAAGAGCTGGAACTGACCATCGGCAGCGAAGTGATTGCCTTCGTGAAGTCGACCGAGGTGTCCATCGCCAAGCTGTGAAAAGCTGACGCGAAACCCTGTGGGAGCGGGTTCACCCGCGATTGCGATGGTGAATTCACTACTGCTATCGCGGGTAAACCCGCTCCCACATTGGTCAGCGTTTGGGCAGGAATGGCGGCAGATACAGCCCCACATACGCCTCGAACACCCGCATCCCCTCCTCCGCCATGCGCGGCGTGATCGCCCCGTGGACCTGGATCGAACGGGCATACACCCGGTCGCTCAACTCCATCGCCAGGGCGAACACATCCACCTCCTGCGGCAACTCCGGCAAGCGGAAATGCTGCTCGAACAGCTTGTGCATCAGGTCGCCCAGCTCGATATCGTGCTGCCGGTCCGCCTGGGTCACCTCGCTCAAGCCATGCTGGGCCAGGATCAACTGCCGCGCCGCAGCGTCCTCCTGGTAGATCGCGAGCATGCGCATTTCCACCAGCCGTGCCAGGTCGCGCCAGCTGTTCAGCTGGCCCGGATCGATGGGTTCTTCAAGGCAGGCGCGGAAGGCGCCATGGACATCCGCCGTCAACGCCTCGAGCAATGCCGGAACGCTGGCGAAAAAGTGATAGACCGACGACGGCGGGATCTGCGCGCGCTCGGCGACGCTGTAGATCGACAGGCTGGCCACGCCCTCGCTGGCCAGCAGGGCGCGGGCCGCGTCGAGGATCGAGTCGATCCGCGCCTGGCTGCGGGCGCGGGGTTTGCGAGGGGTGGTACCGCGGCTCATGTCAGTTGCTGATCGCCAGGATGCTGGCCTGGTAGGCACCGACGAACAGGTCGAAATCACCGACCTCCTGCTGCTCCAGACGCGCCTGTTCTTCCAGCGAGGCACTGGCCAGGCTTTCGAAACGTGCCTGCTCGTCCGCCGGCAGCGGCTCGCTGCGCAGGTAGTCGGCGTGCAGCTGGCTCTGGCGCAGGGCGAAACGGGCAAAGCTTTCCTGATTCTCGGTCATGCTCGCCAGCACCTGGGCGGACGGGGTCAGCGCCGGGTCGTCGACCTTGGCCGCCTGGGTCGCCAGGGCACGGGCGTGCTCGTCGCTGCCGTGGGCACGGTCAAGCAGCTGCGCCAGCGGCGCGATGCGCGCCAGCAGCTCGGACGCCCAGGTCTTCAGGCTGACTGGTTGGCCATCGCGGTGCAGCTCCAGGCCCGGACGGCGACCTTCCTTGACCACCTTGAGGAAGTTGTCGGTGCACTGGCCGCACTCGCCGTTTTCCAGCAGCGGGCTGTCTTCCAGGGCGCAGAACAACAGGAAGGCGTCGAGGAAACGCGCCTGCGGCAGGTCGATGCCGGTAGGCAGGAACGGGTTGATGTCCAGGCAGCGCACTTCGATGTACTGGATGCCACGGGCCATCAGGGCCTGGATCGGGCGCTCGCCGGTGTAGGTGACGCGCTTGGGCCGGATGTTCGAGTAGTACTCGTTCTCGATCTGCAGGATGTTGGTGTTGAGCTGCACCCACTCGCCGTCCTTGTGCGTGCCGATCTCGACGTACGGCGCGTACGGCGTGGCCACGGCGCGGCGCAGGCTGTCGGTATAGCTGGCGAGGTCGTTGTAGCACGGGGTCAGACCAGCCTGAGCGTTGCTCTGGTAGCCCAGGTCGCTCATGCGCAGGCTGGTGGCCCAAGGCAGAAACAGGGTGTCGGCGTCGAAGGATTCCAACTGGTGCGGGCGACCCCGCAGGAAACCGGCGTCCAGCGCCGGCGACGCACCGAACAGGTACATCAGCAGCCAGCTGTAGCGACGGAAGTTGCGGATCAGGGCGATATAGGCCGACGACTGGTAGTCACGATCGTCGCCGTCCTTGCCTTCGGCTTCACGCAGCAGCGGCCACAGGGCCTCAGGCAGCGAGAAGTTGTAATGGATACCGGCGATGCACTGCATGGTGCGGCCGTAGCGCAGGGCCAGGCCCTTGCGGTAGACGTACTTGAGCTGGCCGATATTGGAGGTGCCGTACCAGGCGATCGGGATGTCTTCTTCCGCCGGCAGCGGACAAGGCATCGACGGACTCCACAGGTACTCGCTGCCGAGCTTGCTGACGGCGAAGCGATGGATGCTTTCCAGGCTTTCGAGGGTCTGCGCGGGGTCGGCCAGGGCTGGCGTGATGAACTCCAGCAGCGACTCGGAATAATCGGTGGTGATGGATTCGTGGGTCAGCGCCGAGCCCAGGGCTTCGGGGTGCGGAGTCTGGGCCAGGCGACCGTCCTCGGTCACGCGCAGGCATTCACGCTCGATGCCGTGCAGGCACTGCTTGAGCAGGGAGAGGTTGTCGCCCTCGCTGAGCAAGCTCAGGCGGCGGTTGAGAAGTTCGCTCAAGATGGATTCCTTCACACGTCAGTCGCCCCGATATGGGGGTGGAGGTGACGGTCTACAAGGGTGGACAGGAGGAACTGGCGTTGTCGCCTGGTTATCGCAGGAAATCGGCAGCGCCCGCGCACTGCCGAAAGTACCGCAGATGGCCTTTTGCGGCTAGAGGACCGCGAACGTCCCCTGGGCTTTGGCCACCAGTTTGTCGCCCTGAAGCACGTCGGCGTCCAGAACCAGCGTGCGCCGCCCGGCATGCAGCACCCGGGCGGTGCAAAGGACTTCGCCCTCGCTGACCGCCCGCATGTAGTTGATCTTGCACTCCACGGTCACGCTGCGCTGGTCGAAGCCATGGCTGCTGGAGCAGGCCAGGCCCATGGCGATGTCCACCAGGCTGAAGATCGCTCCGCCATGGAGGAAGCCGCCGCGGTTGCGCAGGTGCGGCTCCAGGGCCAGGACCACCTCCGCAACGCCTTCTTCAAGGCGTTGCAGACGGCAACCCAGCAACTGGCTGAAGGCGCTCTGGACGATCCCTTCAGGCACGTCCATCACTTCTTCTTCAACTGCTTGGCGTTGGCGAACAGCGAGGCCATGGCGTTGTTGGCCGGTGGCGGGGTCTCCTTGACCCGCGCCGGCGCGCCCTGCTGGCGCGGTGCCGAGCCCGGACGGCTGCCACGGGCGCCATCGACCTTCTCCCCCGGGGTATCGCTCATGCGCATGGACAGGCCGACGCGCTTGCGCGGGATGTCCACTTCCATGACCTTGACCTTGACCACGTCGCCGGCCTTGACCGCTTCACGCGGGTCCTTGATGAACTTCTCCGACAGCGCCGAGATGTGCACCAGACCGTCCTGGTGCACGCCGATGTCGACGAAGGCACCGAAGTTGGTGACGTTGGTCACCACGCCTTCGAGGATCATCCCCGGTTGCAGGTCCTTGAGGTCCTCGACGCCTTCCTGGAACTCGGCAGTCTTGAACTCCGGACGCGGGTCACGGCCGGGCTTGTCCAGTTCCTGGAGGATGTCGGTGACGGTGGGCAGGCCGAAGGTCTCGTCGGTGAACTTCTTCGGGTCGAGGCGCTTGAGGAAGCCGCTGTCGCCGATCAGCGAGCGGATGTCGCGATCGGTGTCGGCAGCGATGCGCTGCACCAGTGGGTAGGCTTCCGGGTGCACCGCGGAGGCGTCCAGCGGGTTGTCGCCGTTCATCACGCGGAGGAAGCCGGCGGCCTGCTCGAAGGTCTTCTCGCCGAGGCGACTGACTTTCTTCAACGCCGCGCGGGTCTTGAACGCGCCGTTGGCATCACGGTGGCTGACGATGTTCTGCGCCAGAGTCGCGTTGAGGCCGGAAATGCGCGCCAGCAGCGCCACCGAGGCGGTGTTGACGTCGACGCCGACGGCGTTCACGCAGTCCTCGACCACGGCGTCCAGGCCGCGGGCCAGCTTGAGCTGGGACACGTCGTGCTGGTACTGGCCGACACCGATGGATTTCGGATCGATCTTCACCAGTTCGGCCAGCGGGTCCTGCAGGCGACGGGCAATGGACACGGCGCCACGGATCGACACGTCGAGGTCGGGGAATTCGCGGGCGGCCAGTTCAGATGCCGAGTACACCGAGGCGCCGGCCTCGGAGACCATGACCTTGGTGATCTTCAGCGCTGGATATTTCTTGACCAGTTCGGCGATCAGCTTGTCGGACTCACGGCTGGCAGTGCCGTTGCCGATGGCCACCAGTTCCACCGAGTGCTTGGCGCACAGCGCGGCGAGCACGGCGATGGTGCGGTCCCAGTCGTTCTTCGGCGCGTGGGGGTAGACGGTGGTGTAGTCCAGCAGCTTGCCGGTGGCGTCGACCACGGCGACCTTGCAGCCGGTACGCAGGCCCGGGTCGAAGCCCAGGGTCGCGCGCGGGCCGGCCGGGGCGGCCAGCAGCAGGTCGTGCAGGTTGTGGGCGAAGACATTGATCGCCTCGCCTTCGGCACCGTCGCGCAGCTCGCCGAACAGATCGGTTTCCAGGTGGCTGTAGAGCTTGACCTTCCAGGTCCAGCGCACTACCTCGGCGAGCCATTTGTCGGCCGGGCGGCCCTGGTTGCCCAGACCGAAACGCTCGGCAATCATCAGTTCGCACGGGTGCAGGGTGCCCGGCAGTTCCTCGCCGACCTTCAGCGAGGCGGAGAGCACGCCCTCGTTGCGGCCGCGGAAGATCGCCAGGGCGCGGTGCGACGGCACGCTCTTCAGCGGTTCGTCATGTTCGAAGTAGTCGCGGAACTTGGCGCCTTCCTCTTCCTTGCCGGCCACCAGGCGGGCCGCCAGGGTCGCTTCCTGCTTGAGGAAACCACGCAGCTTGTCGAGCAGGCTGGCGTCTTCGGCGAAGCGTTCCATGAGGATGTATTTGGCGCCTTCCAGCGCGGCCTTGACGTCGGCGACACCCTTTTCGGCATCGACGAAGCGCGCGGCTTCGCTCTCGGGATTCAGTTGCGGATCGGCCAGCAGGCCATCGGCCAGTTCGCCGAGGCCGGCTTCCAGGGCGATCTGGCCCTTGGTGCGGCGCTTCTGCTTGTACGGCAGGTAGAGGTCTTCGAGGCGGGTCTTGGTGTCGGCCAGCTTGATCTCGCGGGCCAGTTCCGGGGTCAGCTTGCCCTGCTCCTCGATGCTGGAAAGGATGCTGGCGCGGCGCTCGTCGAGTTCGCGCAGGTAGCGCAGGCGCTCCTCGAGGGTACGCAGCTGGGTGTCATCCAGGCTGCCGGTCACTTCTTTGCGGTAACGGGCGATAAAAGGCACCGTGGAGCCTTCATCAAGTAGAGCCACGGCCGCCTCGACCTGTTGCGGGCGGACGCCGAGTTCCTCGGCGATGCGGCTGTTGATGCTGTCCATAAAACCACCTGACAAATTGTGAATGCTTGGGCCGCGGGGGCCGGCGCCAGAGGGCGTCGGGGCAAGGCGGCGCTCGGTGAAAGCGGCGCATTATACCCAGCGCGCCGGGCTTGCGGTGATAGCGCCGGGCCAGCCTGGCGGACCTTTCCGCTGGCACATGGGGAAAAATCTGCTAACAATGAGCTCGGCACTGTCAAATGGCGGCTAAGCCATAATGCGCGCCGAGATTAAAGGAGCTATCCATGAGCAGCACCGCACAAACAGCCGAAGGCGAAAAGATCCTCATCGTCGACGACGACCCGGGCCTGAGCAGCCTGCTGGAGCGATTCTTCACCAGCAAAGGCTACCGCGCACGGGCTGTACCCAATGTCGAACAGATGGACCGCCTGCTGGCGCGCGAAGTCTTCAACCTGGTCGTCCTCGACCTGATGCTGCCTGGCGAGGACGGCCTTTCGGCCTGTCGCCGTCTGCGCGCGGCGAACAATCAGGTGCCGATCATCATGCTCACCGCCAAGGGTGACGAGCTGAGCCGGATCAAGGGCCTGGAGCTGGGCGCCGACGACTACCTGGCCAAGCCGTTCAACCCGGACGAACTGGTGGCCCGGGTCAAGGCCGTGCTGCGTCGGCAGACGCCGTCGGTGCCGGGCGCGCCGGGCAGCGAGGACGAGACCGTCACCTTCGGCGACTACGAGCTGTCCCTGGCCACCCGCGAGCTCAAGCGTGGCGACGAAGTGCACATGCTCACCACCGGCGAGTTCGCCGTGCTCAAGGCGCTGGTCATGCATGCCCGCGAGCCGCTGACCCGCGACAAGCTGATGAACCTGGCCCGTGGCCGGGAGTGGGATGCACTGGAACGCTCCATCGACGTGCAGATCTCGCGTCTGCGTCGGATGATCGAGCCGGACCCGTCAAAACCCCGTTACATCCAGACCGTCTGGGGCGTCGGCTACGTATTCGTGCCGGACGGCAATGCTGGCAAGTGACCCCTCGTTCCAGGGAATGAGCCATCGAAAAGCAGGGCCACCGCAGGGTTGCCCTGCTTTTGCGTCATCAGACCCCGCAAAGCCCGCGAGCCGCGCTCGCGCCTGCCAAGTGTGTAGCCGTTGTCCATGAAAACGCCGCTGTGGTTCCCGCAAAGCTTCTTCGCCCGCACGCTGTGGCTGGTGCTGATCGTCGTCCTGTTTTCCAAGGCGCTGACCCTGGTCTACCTGCTGATGAACGAGGACGTTCTGGTCGATCGCCAGTACAGCCACGGCGTGGCCCTGACCCTGCGCGCCTATTGGGCGGCGGACGAGTCGGACCGGGAAAAGATCGCCGAAGCCGCCGGGCTGATCCGCGTCACCGGCAATGGCGTGCCCGAGGGCGAGCAACACTGGCCCTACAGCGAAATCTACCAGCGCCAGATGCAGGCCGAGCTGGGCGAGGACACCGAGGTGCGCCTGCGTGTGCATGCCCCGCCGGCGCTGTGGGTAAGGGCGCCGAGCCTGGGCGATGACTGGCTGAAGGTGCCGCTGTATCCGCACCCGCTGCGCGGCCAGAAGATCTGGAACGTGCTTGGCTGGTTCCTGGCCATCGGCCTGCTGTCCACCGCCTCGGCGTGGATCTTCGTGCGTCAGCTCAACCAGCCACTGAAACGCCTGGTGTTCGCCGCCCGGCAACTGGGCCAGGGGCGCAGCGTGCGCCTGCCGATCAGCGATACGCCGAGCGAGATGACCGAGGTGTATCGGGCCTTCAACCAGATGGCGGAGGATGTGGAACAAGCTGGCCGCGAGCGCGAATTGATGCTTGCCGGGGTGTCCCACGACCTGCGTACACCGCTGACCCGTCTGCGCCTGTCGCTATCGCTGCTGGCCAACGACAGCGACCTGACCGACGACATGGTCCGCGACATCGAGGACATGGACGCGATCCTCGACCAGTTCCTCGCCTTCATCCGCGACGGGCGCGACGAACCGGTCGAAGAAGTCGATCTCAGCGACCTGGTGCGCGAAGTGGTGGCGCCGTTCAACCAGCCGGAGGAACAGGTGCGCCTGTGCCTGGAACCGATTCCGCCGTTCCCGCTGCGCCGGGTGTCGATCAAGCGCCTGCTCAATAACCTGATCGGCAACGCTCTGTATCACGCGGGCAAGGGCGTCGAGGTGGCGGCCTATGTCTCTGGTGACAGCGGCGCGCCCTACGTGGTGCTGAGCGTGCTGGACCGTGGCGCCGGCATCGATCCCGGTGAGCTGGAGGCGATCTTCAATCCGTTCATTCGCGGTGATCGTGCGCGCAGCGGCAAGGGCACCGGGCTGGGGTTGGCGATCGTGAAGCGGATTGCGGCGCAGCATGGCGGCAATGTGGAACTGCGCAACCGCTCGGGTGGTGGGATCGAGGCCCGGGTGAGACTTCCGCTAGGCCTGCTGCTGCCGCGGGATGCCGTGTAGACCTTTTGGGGCTGCTTTGCAGCCCCAATTTTGATCAACCCTTCCCTTTGGTCCGAGTCAGATTCGGCCCGCCATTCTTCTCCAGATGCTCGATGATCATCCCGGCAACATCCTTGCCGGTAGTGGTCTCGATGCCTTCCAGCCCCGGCGACGAGTTCACCTCCATCACCAGCGGACCATGATTGGAACGCAGGATATCCACACCAGCGACACTCAGCCCCATGACCTTGGCCGCCCGAATCGCGGTCATGCGCTCTTCGGGAGTCACCTTGATCAGGCTGGCCGTGCCGCCGCGATGCAGGTTGGAACGGAACTCCCCAGGCTTGGCCTGACGCTTCATCGAGGCGATGACCTTGTCGCCGACGACGAAGCAGCGGATATCCGCACCACCGGCTTCCTTGATGTATTCCTGGACCATGATGTTCTGCTTCAGGCCCATGAACGCCTCGATCACCGACTCGGCGGCCTTGGTCGTCTCGCACAGCACCACGCCGATGCCCTGGGTGCCTTCGAGCACCTTGATCACCAGCGGTGCGCCGTTGACCATCTGGATCAGGTCGGGGATGTCGTCCGGCGAGTGAGCGAAGCCGGTCACTGGCAAACCGATGCCACGCCGTGACAGCAATTGCAGGGAACGCAGCTTGTCCCGCGAACGGGCGATGGCAACGGATTCGTTGAGCGGGAACACGCCCATCATCTCGAACTGGCGCAACACCGCGCAGCCATAGAAGGTCACCGATGCACCGATCCGCGGGATCACTGCATCGAAACCCTCCAGCGGCTTGCCGCGGTAGTGGATCTGCGGCTTGTGACTGGCAATGTTCATGTAGGCACGCAGGGTATCGATCACCACCATTTGATGGCCCCGTTGCGTACCGGCCTCGACCAGGCGACGGGTGGAATACAGACGCGGGTTACGCGACAGCACAGCGATCTTCATGCAGCACCTGTGGAGGGGGTAGTGGTTGCCGGGAACACCGGCTTGTCCTGAACGTACTTGAGACCCGGGTTGACCACCAGTTGGCCATGTATCAAAGCTTTGGAACCGAGGAGCAGGCGATAACGCATGGCCTTGCGACAGGCCAGGGTGAACTCCACTTCCCAGACCCGGTCGCCCAGCGCCAGCGGCGTGCGGATCACGTAGCGCACCTGGGCCTGGCCGTTGGAGCTCTTGATGGTCTTCATGGTCACCAGCGGCGCCTCGCAGCGGCGGTGACGCAACTGCACCACCGAGCCCAGGTGGGCGTTGAAACGTACCCAGCGCTCGCCGTTGCGCATGAACGGCTCGACCTCGGTGGCATGCAGGCTGGAGGTGCTGGCGCCGGTGTCGATCTTGGCGCGCAGGCCGGCCAGGCCGAGGTCGGGCAACGCCACCCACTCGCGCAAACCGATAACGCTCAAATGATCAAATGTCTTCACGATGTACAACCCGGGGAAAGTCGGTGAACTGTAAGCAGGCAGCGGACTTTTTGCATCCGTAAGTGAAGGTAGTACAGTTCCATGACCGCTAATGATCGGAGCAGTGCGATGGCTTACGAGGAAGACGACGACAAGGTTCGTCTGGACAAATGGCTCTGGGCCGCGCGCTTCTACAAGACCCGCGCCCTGGCCAAGGCTGCCATCGAGAGTGGCAAGGTGCATTGTCGCGGCGAACGCTGCAAGCCGGGCAAGGAGCCACGTGTCGGCGACGAATTCGTCCTGCGTACCGGTTTCGATGAGCGCACCGTGGTGGTCAAGGCCCTATCCATCGTGCGCCGAGGCGCACCGCAAGCGCAGACGCTGTATGAGGAAACCGAAGAGAGTATCCGCCGCCGTGAACAGGCGGCGGAATTGCGCAAGGCTGGCGCCTTGGGCATGACTACCGATGGTCGGCCGACCAAGAAGCAGCGCCGGCAGATCCATCAGTTCCAGGGCAGCTACGACTGAGTGCGTACCACGTTCATCCGACCGATCAGTGGCAGCCGGGAGGCCAGCGCGAACAGTGGCGCGGTCCAGCGCAGCAGTGCGGCACTGCCCTTGGCCGCCAGCGGCGTGTAGCTACTCCAGCCCAGCGCCAGGATCGCCATCAGCAAGCCGCCGATGTAGTCGTCCTGGCCCCAGTGGGCGCCCGCCACCAGGCGCGGCAGCATGAACAGGAACGCGAGCGCCCAGACCACCACGTTCTGCCAGAAACCACGGGTGAACAGGGTCATGAACAGCGCCCAGATCAGCAGCACCGACGCGTGATCGCCGGGGAAGCTCTTGGTGGAGCGATCCTTCAGTTCCCAGGCGGATTCCAGGTGCGGGTAGAAATGACTGAGGCGAATGGCATCGCCGAACACGGCGGACGGGCTCTCATGCTGCCAGCCGGCGGCATCGACCCACTTGGAAAACAGTGCGCGAATCACCACTAAGAGGAGTAGCGTGACGAGGAAGCCAAAGAAGGCTTCGCGCACCTGGTGCGCCTTGAATACCCAGTTGCCGCGGATCAGCAGGGCCAGCAGGATCAGGCCGACGACAATGTCGAAGGGCCGCAGGCTGCCGAGGGTCCAGATGTAGCGCCAGGCGGTGTTGTCGGCCAGCGGCGCGTTGAGGCTGTGGAACAGCCATTCGTCGAAAGTCAGGCACAGGATCTGGCCAAACGGCCATAACCAGAAACACAGTAGAGCGATGGGCAGCACGGTGCAGGCTGCCAACGGGCCCCACGACCACCTGGCTTGGAACAGGGGTCGATTGTCCATAAGATACCTCTCCAGATAACGATGCGAGCGCCTTCAGGGCGCTCTGCCACAGGGCCCCAAGGGCCCTGTAATCATTTTGTCATAATTGCCAGCAGCGGAACCCCATGAGCGATTTGCCGGATACCGACTTCACCCAACGTTTCATCTTCGACGAGCGCGATGTCCGCGGCGAACTCGTCTGCCTCGAAAGCAGCTATGCCCGGGTCCTGGAAAAGCACCCCTACCCGCAGCCGGTCGCGCAACTGCTGGGCGAACTGATGGCCGCCGCCGCCCTGCTGGTGGGCACCCTCAAGTTCGATGGACTGCTGATTCTCCAGGCGCGTTCCGATGGCCCGGTGCCGCTGCTGATGGTCGAGTGCTCCAGCGAGCGCGAGATCCGTGGCATCGCCCGCTATGATGGCGAAGCGCTGAGTGCCGACGCCGGCCTGCGCGAGCTGATGCCCAACGGCATGCTGGCGCTGACCATCGATCCGCGCCACGGCCAGCGCTACCAGGGCATCGTCGAACTGGATGGTGCCGACCTGGCCGAATCCTTCACCAACTACTTCGTCATGTCCGAGCAGCTGGGCACCCGTTTCTGGCTCAGCGCCGACGGCGGCCGCGCCCGTGGCATGCTGCTGCAGCAACTGCCGGTCGACCGCCAGCCGGACGCCGACGAGCGCGCCGAAAGCTGGGCCCACGTGTCCACCCTCGCCGGCACCCTCAGCCGCGAGGAGCAGCTTGGCCTGGACAACGAAACCCTGCTGCACCGCCTCTACCACGAGGACGCCGTACGCCTGTTCGACATCCAGCCGCTGCAGTTCCGCTGCAGCTGTTCGCGGGAGCGTTCCGGCAGTGCCTTGGTCAGCCTCGGCCTGGACGATGCGCGCGAGCTGGTGGCCGAACATGGCGGCCGGATCGAGATCGATTGCCAGTTCTGCAACGAACGCTATCGCTTCGATGCGGCGGATGTGGAGCAGTTGTTCGCTGGTGGTGGCGTGGACGCACCATCAGAAACTCGTCACTGAAACGTTTCCGCCCAGGGAATTCTCCTGTCGAATGCGCTTAAGACGCAGTTCTGACAGGAGGGCCCTACTTTTTTTGGGCGTTTCTGGCATAATCCGGCCACTTTTTTCGCTGTAGTAGTTTGTAAAGATCTACTACAAATCGTTTGGAGCACTCGGCCACCGGGCCGGATGGGGTATCTCATGACGCAAGCCAACAACGCCGTGTTCACCGATCTGAGCGTCGACGAGCTGGTAAAAGAAGCACTGAAACGCGGTGAAGGCGAGCTTGCCGACACTGGCGCGCTGGTCGTGAAAACCGGTCACCGCACCGGTCGTTCGCCGGTTGACCGTTTCATCGTCGAAGAGCCGAGCACCCAGGACGCCATCGCCTGGGGCCCGATCAACCGCAAGTTCCCCGCCGACAAGTTCGATGCCCTGTGGGCCCGTGTCGAGGCGTTCAACAACGCCCAGGAACACTTCGTTTCCCACGTCCACGTAGGTGCTGCGCAAGAGCACTACCTCGCCGTCAAGATGACCACCCAGACCGCCTGGCAGAACCTGTTCGGCCGTTGCCTGTTCATCAATCCGGCCCAGTACAACCCGGCTGGCCGCGAAGAGTGGCAAGTGCTGAACGTCGCCAACTTCGAGTGCGTGCCAGAGCGTGACGGCACCAACTCCGACGGCTGCGTCATCCTCAACTTCGCCCAGAAGAAAGTCCTGATCGCTGGCATGCGCTACGCCGGCGAGATGAAGAAAGCCATGTTCTCGGTGCAGAACTTCCTGCTGCCGGCTGCCGACGTGCTGCCGATGCACTGCGCCGCCAACATCGGCGAAGAAGGCGACGTGACCCTGTTCTTCGGTCTGTCCGGCACCGGCAAGACCACCCTGTCGGCCGACGAAAGCCGTTACCTGATCGGTGACGACGAGCACGGCTGGGGCGAAGGCGTTGTCTTCAACATCGAAGGCGGCTGCTACGCCAAGTGCATCGACCTGTCCGAGAAGAACGAGCCGGTCATCTGGAAAGCCATCAAGCACGGCGCGGTCCTGGAAAACGTCGTCCTGGACGACGCCAAGCACGCCGACTACGCCGATGGCAGCCTGACCCAGAACAGCCGCGCTGCTTACCCGCTGGAGCACGTCGAGAAGCGTTCCGAGAAGAACCTGGGCGGCGAGCCTAACGCGGTCATCTTCCTGACCTGCGACCTGACCGGCGTTCTGCCGCCAGTGTCGATCCTGAACAACGAGCAAGCGGCCTACCACTTCCTGTCCGGTTACACCGCGCTGGTCGGTTCCACCGAAATGGGTTCGGGCGGCGGCATCAAGTCGACCTTCTCCACCTGCTTCGGCGCACCGTTCTTCCCGCGTCCGGCTGGCGAATACGCCGAACTGCTGATCAAGCGCATCAAGGGCTTCGGCTCCAAGGTCTACCTGGTCAACACCGGCTGGACCGGCGGTGGCTACGGCGTCGGCAAGCGCTTCAGCATCCCGACCACCCGTGCGGTGATCGCAGCGATCCAGAGCGGCGCGCTGATCGGTGCCGAGACCGAGCACCTGGACATCATCAACCTGGACGTGCCGAAGACCGTTCCGGGCGTCGAGACCGTCCTGCTGAACCCGCGCAACACCTGGGCCGACCAGGCTGCCTACGACGAAGCAGCGAAAGGCCTGGCCTCGCTGTTCATCGAAAACTTCAAGAAGTTCGAAGTTTCCGACGCGATCAAGGCAGCTGGTCCTCAGCTGTAAGCTGATCGCAGCATGAAGAAGCCCCGACTCGCGAGAGCCGGGGCTTTTTTGTTTGTACTACCCGACACCCACCCCTGTGGGAGCGCCATTTTCATTTCAGGGAGAACACCGATGTCCGAAAACCTGCTGATCGAACACTTCCCCCACGCCGAATACATCTCCACCCGCTGGCAGGACGCCGATATCAACGGCCAGATCTCCAGCGCCGCGGTCTACGGCTTCTTCGATAGCGCAATCCAGACTTACCTCGCCACCCACGGCCAGGTCGATCCACAGGAAGGTGAAGTGGTGGGTTTCGTGGTCAGTTCCTCCTGCGACTTCTACGCCTCGGCGGGCTTCACCGACCTGTTGCAGGTGGGGATCCGGGTCGAGCGTTTCGCCGGCAGCACCGTGGAGTACCAAGTGGCCCTGTTCGACCAGAGCGGCACCCAACTTCATGCCCTGGGCCGGGTGGTGCAAGTCTTCATCGAGCGCCAGACCGGCCAGCCGGCGACCTTCCCCGCGACGCTGGAAACAGCCCTGCACGCGTTGAGCTGAACCCTGTCAGTCGTTCAGCCGGATGATCCCTTCCCGCACCGCAAACAGCACCAGCCCCGGCACATCGTGAATCTGCAGACGGTGCATGATCTGCGAACGATGCGCCTCGACGGTCTTCACGCTCAGCCCCAGGCCATCGGCAATGGACCGGGTGGACTCACCACGGGCAATCAGGCGCAGGATCTCCATCTGCCGGGCGGTCAGTTGCATCGTCGCGCTGACCTGCGGACGCCGGCGGTTCTGCTTCACTGCCTGGCCGATCACCAGCGGCAGCACCGCCGACGACAGGTACTGACCGCCGCCGCGCAGTGACTGCAAGGCCAGCTCCAGCTCCTGCACCGTTGCGCTCTTGAGCAGGAAGCCATGGGCGCCCTGCTGCAGGCAGTGCATGACGAACTCCAGCTCCGAGCGCGACGACAGCATCAGCACCGTGCACGCCGGCACCCGCAGGTACAGCTCGCGTAGCAACTCCTCGCCGGTCATCGTGCCCAAGGCAATGTCCAGCAGGATGATGTCCGGTTTCAGCGTCTCGGCCAGCTCGACGGTGGTCACCGTATCGCCCGCCTCACCGACCACGGCATATTCTTGTTTTTGTTCGAGCAACGCTCGCAGGCCTGCGCGGAACAGGGGCGAATCGTCGGCTATCAGTAATCGGCAAAGCATAGGTTTGTGCCCGTGTCGCATGAATTTGGGTGAACGGATCTTCGCTGCGCGGTGCTGCTCCCTTGCGGTAGAAAAGCCTGCGTCTCGTGCACCGCTCAGCGGTGCCGCGAACAGGGCGTCGATGGGGGTGGTCTGACCTGGAAATGCTCAGCCATTGCGGGCGCTGACGCAGAACTGATTGATCAGCGCCGGCAGGCGACTCAGCGGCTCGATGGCCTGAGCCGCGCCGAGGCGAATGGCTTCCTTGGGCATGCCAAACACCACGCAGCTCGCCTCATCCTGGGCCACGGTGCTGGCACCCTGTTCGCGCATGGCCAGCAGGCCACGGGCTCCGTCGTCGCCCATGCCGGTCATGATGATGCCCAAGGCATTGCTGCCGGCATGGCGGGCGGCGGAACGGAACAGGACATCGACCGAGGGCTTGTGCCGGTTGACGGCGGGGCCGTCGAGCACTTCGACCAGATAGTGGGCACCGCTGCGCTTGAGCTGCATGTGCAGGCCACCGGGCGCCAGCAAGGCGAGCCCGGTGTGCACGCGATCCAGGTGCCTGGCCTCGCGCACTTCGATCTGGCACAGGCCGTTGAGGCGGCGCGCGAAATCGGCGGTGAACTTCTCCGGCATGTGTTGAACGATGACCAGGCCGGGGCAATCGGGCGGCAATTGCCGCAAGACGAATTCCAGCGCCTGGGTACCGCCGGTCGAGCAGCCAAGTGTAACGATTCGGTCAGTGGTTTGGCGCAGCGCCGAGATAGGCGGCGGGTCTTTTTTTTCTGCCACAGGCAAGACGTGGCGGGCGACGGGCCGGGTTTTCGCCGCGTCCTGGATGCAACGCACCAGATCCCCGGCCATGCCCTCCAGACTCTGCTTCAAGCCCAGCTTGGCCTTGGTGAATACCCCGACCGCACCGGCGGCCAGCGCTTCGACATTGAGGTCGTTGCCAGCCTCGGTGAGGGTCGAACAGATGATGGTCGGGGTCGGCCGCTCGGCCATGATCTGGCGCAGGAAGGTGAGGCCGTCCATGCGCGGCATTTCTACGTCGAGGACTAGCACGTCGGGCCAGTCGCGGCGCATCTTGTCGATGGCGTAGAGCGGATCGGCAGCCATGCCCACCACCTGGATGCCGGGGTGGTTGCCGAGGTGCTGGCTGAACACCTGGCGGACCAGCGCGGAGTCGTCGACGATGAACACGCGGATCGGAGTGGAGCGCTCGATCATAGGCGTTCGAACACCGATGGCCGCACCGGGCGCAGCGGTAGATTGAAACCGTGGATGCTTTCGGCGTGACCGATGAACAGCAGTCCACCCGGGCGCAGTCGCTCCACCAGGTTGCGCACGATGCGCTGTTTCTGCGCCGTGTCGAAATAGATCAGCAGGTTGCGCAGGAAGATCACGTCAAACTGGCCGAGGCTTTCCGGCATCGGCTGGATCACGTTGATCTCGCGCAGTTGCACCTTGTTGCGCAGCCAGCCCTGCACGCGCATCCGCCCCTGCATGTCCTCGACCCCGCACAGGCAATGGCGATGCAGCCAGCCCTCGGGGAAATAGCGCGCCTGGGCCATGTCGTAGATACCCAGTTCGGCGAGTTCCAGCATGCTCTGGCTGAGGTCGCTGGCGAGGATCGACCACTCGTTGCCACGGGCGAACTCGGCGGCGGTCATGGCCAGGCTGTAAGGCTCCTCCCCCGACGAGCAGGCCGCGCTCCACAGGCGCAGCGGCCCGCCACGCTTGCTCAGCCACTCACCGAGGTATTCGAAGTGGGCGTACTCGCGAAAGAAGTAGGTCTCGTTGGTGGTCAGCAGGTCGATGACCAGGCGCCGCTCGCGGGCGTACTGCGGATACGCCAGGCAACTGATGTAGTCGTCGTAGCTGTCCATCCGGTGGTGACGCAGGCGCTTGAGCAAGCGCCCGGCCACCAGCGAGCGCTTGTTGTTCGACAGATGGATGCCGGAGGCGTCCTGCATCAGTCTCTGTAGCTCGCGGAAGTTCTGCTCGCCGAGGACGGGCAACGAGGGCATGGCGGACATGTTCAGTGGGCCTTTGCCGCCTGGCTGAGGTGACGGATATCGTCCAGCGACAGCACTTGCAGCATATTGAGGATGATCAGGAACTCCTGGCCCTGCTGGGCCATACCAGCGATGAAGTCCGAGCGGATCGCGGTGCCGAAGGCCGGCGCCGGCATGATCTGCCGCGGGTCGATCTCCAACACTTCGTCGACCTCATCCACCACCAGGCCAATGCGTTGCAGGCCATCGCCCAGCGCCAGTTCGATGATGACGATGCAGGTGCGGTTGCCCGGCGCGGTAAGGCTGAGGCCGAAGCGCGCGGCCAGGTCGAGGACCGGCACCACGTTGCCGCGCAGGTTGATCACGCCGTGGATGTACGCCGGCATCATCGGCACCCGGGTGACCTCGGCATACTCGATGATCTCGCGCACCAGTGCGATGGGCAGTGCGTAGCCCGCATCGCGCACGCGAAAGCTCAGGTGCTGGATGGCGTCGGCTTGCGCCTCGATTCGTTGCGGCTGGCTCATGGGCACCTCGCTCAAGTGAAGCTGACGAACTGGCCTTCATCGATCAGCGCCTTCGGCCCCTGGCGTACCGGGGCCGGCAGGCTATCACCGCGCGGATTGCGCACGCTGACACTGCCCTGTTCGAAACGGAAATAGCCGATCAGTTCCTGAAGCTGGCTGGCCTGGGCGTTCATCTCCTCGGCGGTCGCCGCCAGTTCCTCGGAAGCTGAAGCGTTCTGCTGGGTGATCTGGTTCATCTGCCCCATGGCGATGTTGATCTGCCCGGCGGCGCTGCTCTGCTCTTGCGAAGCGGCGGTGATTTCCTGGACCAGGTCGGAGGTGCGCTGGATGTTCGGTACGATTTCGCTCAACAGCTTGCCGGCCGACTCAGCCAGTTGCACGCTGCTGGAGGCCACCTGGCCGATCTCCTGAGCCGCTACCTGGCTGCGCTCGGCGAGCTTGCGCACTTCGGCGGCGACCACCGCGAAGCCCTTGCCATGATCGCCGGCGCGAGCGGCCTCGATAGCGGCGTTGAGGGCCAGCAGGTTGGTCTGGTAGGCGATGTCGTCGATGATGCCGATCTTGTCGGCGATCTGTTTCATTGCCAGCACCGTGTCGCCCACTGCGCCACCACCCTGCACCGCGTCATTGGCGGCCTTGCCGGCGATGCCGTCGGTGATCTTGGCGCTTTCGGTGTTCTGCGCGATGGAGGCGGACATTTCTTCCACCGAGGCGCTGGTCTGCTCGACGCTGGCCGCCTGTTCGTTGGCCGCCTGGCTCAGCGACTGCGAAGTCGAGCTGACCTGCTCGGAGGCCGAAGACAGGGCGTCGGCGGAACTGCGTACGTCACCGAGGATGCTGCGCAGGCGCTCGGTCATGTTCTGCATCGCGCCGAGCAGGCGGCCTGTCTCGTCCTTGCGATCGACCACCAGGTCCTGGCTCAGGTCGCCCGCCGCCATGCGGTCGGCAGCCTGCACCGCGCCCGCCAGCGGCCGGGTGATGCTGCGAGTGACCAGCACGCCGACCAGCATGCCAAGCAGGGTCGCCACCACTACCAGGATGATCATCTGGAAGCGCGAGTTCTCGGCGATCTCGGTGATCGAGGCATTGGCTTCACTGGCGCGTTTCTGCTTGGCATCGCTGGCCTCGCCGAGCAGGCGGTCGACTTCGTTGGCGGCTGCGGTATTGCGTGGCATCAGTTCCAGTGCGGCACTCATGTTCTGCAGGTCGCCGGACTGCTGGTGGGTGTTAAGCATCAGGTTGGCTGCAGCGATGTACTCCTGCAGCGGAGCCTCGATGGCCGCGACCTGTGCCCTGCCGTCGGCGGTGACGAAGAACGCCTTGGCGCTGTTCACCAGTTCGCGAGTCTTGTCCATCGCGGTACGGGCCATGCGGGCAGACTCGTCGCGGTCTTCGACGGTGGTCGCCATCAGGCTGCGACGCACTGCGCGGTTGGCCATCAACAGCTGAATATTGGCTTCCTGCAGGGTGCTCAGACCGACCACGTCCATGTCGTACATGCGGTCGGACAGGTCGTTGACCTGCGCGAGGTTGCGAATGCCGAGGAAGCCGATGATGGCGGTCAGCGCGACCACCAGCAGGAAGCCCAGGGTCAGGCGCACGCCTATCTTCATGTTGCTGATCATTTGCATGGTGACTCTCCGGAAAGGCTGGGCATGCTGGGGATGGCGGCGAGGCGGGGTTCGCTCTCGGCACGTTGCTGCAATTGACGGAACAGGCTGGGGATATCGAGGATCAGCGCCACCTGGCCGGAGCCGAGGATGGTCGAACCGCTGATGCCTGACAGGTGCTGGAACATCTGCCCCAGCGGTTTGATCACGGTCTGCAACTCGCCCAGCAACTGCTCGACGATCAGCCCGGCCTGCTGCCGGCCCTGGCTGACCACGACGATGTTGCGCCGGGCGCGGGGATCACCGCGCAAGCCGAAGTGCCGGCCCAGGTCGACGCTGGGCAACGGCTTGCCGCGCAGGTTCAGGTGCCCGCCGGCATCAAGGGCGTCGGCGCGCTCTTCCATGCATTCGGTAACCATGTCCAGCGGAATCACGAAGTGATCGCCGCCGACGCTGACCAGGAAGCCGTCGATGATTGCCAGGGTCAGCGGCAGGCGGATGCGGAAGGTACAGCCTTGGCCCGGCTGCGAGTCGATTTCGATGATCCCGCGCAGCTCGTCGATGGCGCTGCGCACCACGTCCATGCCGACGCCGCGGCCGGACAGGTTGGACACCGCCTCGGCGGTGGAGAAGCCGGCCTCGAAGATCAGCAGGTGGATGTCCTGGTCGCTCAACTGCGCATCGGCGTCGAGCATGCCGCGGGCGATGGCTTTTTCGCGGATGCGCGCGGTATTCAGGCCACGACCGTCGTCGCTGACTTCAAGGACGATCATCCCCGAGTCATGGAAGGCGTTCAGGCGCAGGCTGCCTTGCGCAGGCTTGCCGGCGGCGCGGCGCTCCTCCGCTGGCTCGATGCCGTGGTCAATGGCGTTGCGCACCAGGTGCACCAGCGGGTCGGCGATACGGTCGATGAGGGTCTTGTCCAGCTCGGTGTCGCTGCCAGACAGAGTCAGCTGGATCTGCTTGCCCAGCGCCTGGCTGACATCCCGGACCACGCGGTGGAAACGATTGAAGGTCTCGCCGACTTCCACCATGCGCAGTTTGAGGGCCCGCTCGCGGATCTGCTCGACATGCTGCTGCACCGCCTGGACGCTTTCGATGCACGCTGTCGAGCCGCTGCGCAGCGACTGCATATGGGCCCCGGCGGTGCTGATCACCAACTCGCCGACCAGGTTGATCAGTTCGTCGAGCTTGTGTGCGGCGACCTTGACCATGCTGCTGCCCTGGGTACTGCGCGGCTCGCTGCTGACAGCGGGCGTGACGACCTCAGTGGCTGGCGCCAACGTTTGCGTTTCGCGGCTTTCGGCGACCGGCTGCGGGCCACCCTCCTCCTCCAGCGCTTGCAGACGCAGGGTGCAGAAGTCCTCGGCCAGGGCGAAGACGTCGAGCAGTTCCTCGCGGCTGGCGACGCTACGCAGGGTCAGCTCGTAGCCGAGGTAGCAGGCTTCAGCATCGAGGCCATGGAGGTCAGGTACCGCCCAGGCCAGGGTCTGCAGCGACTCGACATGCCCCAGGCGGTCCAGGTAACGCAGGAAGCTGCTCGGTTCGAAGCCGTTGCGCAGCAGCTCGGCGTCGAAGCGGATCGACAGGAACCATTCGTTGATCTCGCCCGCCGCCTCGGCCACCACCGCGACCGCTTCTCCGCTCTCTGCCACGCTGCCGCCAAGGGCCAGGAGCAGTTCGCTCTGGCGCTGCGTGTGCGGGGCCAGAGTGCCGTGTTGCGGATCGATGCTCTCGACCATGCCGTTGAGTTCGTCCATGCATTGCAGCATCAGCGACACCAGCGCCGAGGTCAGTTGGCGCTGGCCGTCGCGCACGCCCATCAGCTGGTTTTCCAGTTGATGGGCCAGGGCCACCAGCGGGTCCAGGGAGAAGATCCCCGCCGAGCCCTTAAGGGTGTGTACGGCGCGGAACAGTGCGTTGATCGCTTCGGCATCGTCGCTGACCTGTTCCAGGCGCAGCAGGTTGTCCTCGGCTTCCTTGAGCAGGTCGCGGGCCTCTTCCAGGAAGCCCTCCAGCAGTTGCGTCCACTGATCGCTATCGAACATCGCTCATTCCTCGCCGGCGCCCGTGGCGCCGATCGGGTACAGGGATTCGAGGCGCAGCAGTTCCACCAGCGCGCGACCTTGTGTAGACAGGTCGATGACATGCGCGCCCTGCGCCAGGGTCTTTTGCAGCGACAGCAGCAGTTGCACGCCGGCGCTGTCGAGTTCGTCGAGGCCACCGAGGTCCAGGGCCCAAGGTCCCGGGTCCTGCGCCAGCAGAGCGAGCAGGGCCTGGCGGGTGTCGCTGGCTTCGTAGATGGTCAGGTCGCCACGCACGTCCAGGCGCGCGGGCTGCGAATCGCTGGCGGGATGGAGCGTGACGGTGGCCATCAGCCGATCAGCTTTTCGACCGCCGCCAGCAACTGCTGCGGCTGGAAGGGTTTGACGATCCAGGCCTTGGCCCCGGCGGCCTGGCCTTCGGCCTTCTTCGCCTGCTCGCTTTCGGTGGTGAGCATCATGATCGGGGTGAAACGGTACTCGGGCTTGGCCTTGACCGCCTTGACCAGGCCGATGCCATCAAGGTTGGGCATGTTCACGTCGCTGATGATCAGGTTGATCTTCTGCCCGTTGAGCTTGGTCAGCGCATCGCGGCCATCGCAGGCCTCGATGACCTGGTGACCGGTACCGTTGAGGCTGATTTTCACCAATTGGCGCATGGAGGCGGAGTCGTCGACGATCAGGATGGTCTTGGCCATGTCAGGGCACTCGGCAGTTAGAAAAAGGTCACGTCGCTGGCGGTCGCGGCCTGGCTGTGGCCGGCGCGCTCCTCGCTGGTGGTGAAGCGCTCGCGCAGGCGGGCGAGCCAGGCCTGGGCGTCGTGCAGGCGCTGGTCGCGGCGCTCGATGGCTTCCTGAAGTTGCAGAAGGTCGGTCTGCAGGTGATCGAGCATCTGGTCAGCGCGGTCCTGGAACTGCAGGGCGACCATGACGGCGTGGATATCGCCCTGGGTCGAACGAGCGTTGTCCTGGAGGCTGCGCGAAGCGGCGTCGAGCGCGTCGAGGTTGCTGCCAAGGCCACTGATGACTTCGGCGAGCACCTGCTCCAGGCGGGCGAGGTTCTGCTGTTCCTCAGCGCCGAGCTCATTGGCAGCTTCGATGCTGGACTGGATCGCCTGGTTGATCTCGCCGACCTTGCTGTCCATCGACTGGCCGGTTTCCGCCGACAGTCGCGAAAGCTTGCGCACCTCATCGGCGACCACCGCGAAACCACGACCGAACTCACCGGCGCGGGCCGCCTCGATGGCGGCGTTGAGGGCCAGCAGGTTGGTCTGGCTGGCGATTTCCTGAACGTGGCGGGCCATCTGCTGCAGCTCGCCGGTGTAGCCGCCGAGGTGGCCGATGGTGGTGAGGAAGTCTTGCTGGCGACGGCTGCCGGCGGCGAAAGCTTCGGTCACGCCGTGCAGGCGTTGGTTGGCCTGACGCAGGTTTTCGCCAAGACCGCCGCTGGTGAGCACGTCTTCGCTCTGGTCGAGGCTGGCCTGGAGACGCTGGCTGATATCGGTGAAGCGCTCGAGCAGGCCGCCGATGTTGTCAGCGAGCAGGCGGCGGCTTTGTTGCAGGCTGTCGGTCCAGGATGGCACGACCACTGGCAGGAGGCGTTCGAGGGCATGGGACTGGGGTTCGACCGGCAGCGGGTCTTCGGCCTGGACCATGGGAACAGTCTTGCGCGGTCCGAGGAACAGCGCGGCGGCGGCAATCAGTAGTAGCCCGGCGACATTCAACCAGGCGAACCCGGACAGCATCGCGGCGACACACAGAACGATCCCTATCCCGATACCCACGTGCATTCGCATCCCTTACGCCCACCGTCCTTCTCTGAAGGCTTCGCATGGTAGCGATAGTGATTTGACGTCAAAATCGGGACGCCCCTTAAGCCGACCGGGCAGTCACAAAAGTGACCCGGGAAAACAATGCGGGACTGCGCTGACCACCTCGACAGGATTGTCGACTGAAACGCTTTATGCGCCGAGCACTGGTGGATTCCGATGAGGATTAGGAGAAGGCAGGAGGCGTAGGTGTATGGCGTAAGCCAAAGGTGTGATGGCTTTTAGCTTGATAAGCAATTGGTTACAGGGAATGTGGGGACTTCCCCGCATTCCGCCCTCCGGGAAAGCGCAATGCGGGGCGATCGATCAGTCGCGCCAGTGACGCTTGTGCTTGCGGTGGCCATAGTGATGACCACGGTCATGGACATAGCGGCGGTCGTAGCCACGACCGCGATCGCGGTAGCGACGATCATCGTCGTCGGCCTTGTTGCCCATGTAGTTACCCAGCGCACCGCCCGCGCCACCGCCGGCAGCGGCGCCGATCAGGCTGCCGGTGTTGCCGCCCATGCTGCGGCCGACCACGTTGCCGCCCGCTGCGCCCAGGGCGCCACCGATGGCCGCTTCGCCGCGGCTGCGTTTGTCGGCGCCGACGGCACTACCGGCCGCGCCACCGAGGCCCGCACCGATAGCCGAACCGGTGCTGCCACCGATCGACTGGCCGACCACCGAGCCCAATACCCCACCCAATGCGCCGCCAATACCGGCTTCGGTGGTGCCGCCTGCGCTGGCAACGCCACTGAGCAGGCTGAGGGACAACACAAGAATCGAGGAGTACTTCATACGAGAGCCTCAAAGGGATGACGGGGCCGATCCTGCGTCCCGTGCGAGAGGCTGACAATGAAAATCCGACGAGTAGCACGAGTGCGACACATATTTATAAGTTATTGATTTGGCTGTGAAACTTAAGTCGTTTTGGGTGGTCTTAGGCTACTTGGGGAAAGGGCTCTGGCAGTGATGTCAGGGCCTTTTTTGTTGTCTGCGAATTGGCGTTCACACTGGACAAGCGAGTCGAGCTACGGCTGGTTCCTGACGATATCCAATGCCGTACTTCATCTTGAGAACGCCGCGCACCCTGTGGGAGCTGGCTTGCCAGCGATAGCGTCCATCAGGACAACACCTTTGCCAGTGCTGGCCTCATCGCAGGCTTCGCCAGCTCCCACAGGTCCTGTGTCGAGCCTGGATCCTGCGGCTGGCCGGGAACCTTGCTACGGAAGTACCTTGCGCACATCCAACCGCTTGGGCAACAACCGATTCTCGAAGAACAGATCCGCCGTCGCCTGCTGCGCCTCGATCACCGCGTCCGTAATCGGCAGGACCGGTGACGGCGGCCGGTTATCCACATAGCTGGCGACCACCGCTTCCGGCAGCCCCATGGACGCGCTCAGCACCTTCAAACTCTCCGCCCGATCACTGCGAGTCAGCCCTTCCGCCGCCGTCAGCTCATCCAGCAGCCTGTGGATAAACTCGCCATTCTGCGCCGCATAAGCCCTGCGCGCGGTGTAAATCGGACCGGACAACCCCAGCCCCTCGCCGTCCGCCAGCTTGCGGCTGTGCCCCTCGCTCAGCGCCAGCGACACATACGGATCCCACACTGCCCAGGCATCCACGCTGCCATGCTCGAACGCCGCCCGCGCATCCGCGGGACTGAGGTAAACCGGCTGGATATCCTTGAACCCCAACCCCGCCTTGTTCAGCGCCCGCAGCACCAGGTTGTGCGAGCTGGAGCCCTTCTGCAGCGCCACCTTGCGGCCCTTGAGGTCCGCTACCTGACGCAGCGCGCTGTCGTCCTTTACCAGGATCACCTCGGCCGACGGCTTGGCCGGTTCGGCGCCGATATACACCAGGTCCGCGCCCGCCGCCTGGGCGAACAGCGGCGGGATGTCACCGGTAGAGCCGATATCGAGGCTGCCGATATTCAGGGCCTCCAGCATCTGCGGGCCCGCCGGGAATTCGATCCACTGCACCGTGGTCTGGCTGAAGCGTTTTTCCAGCAAGCCATGCTCCTTGGCCAGCACCAGGGCGATGGAGCCCTTCTGGTAGCCGATGCGCAGGGCCTGCGGATCGGCCACCGCCACGGTCGCCAGCCCCAGCAAGGCCAGGCCTGCGCTCAATAGTGCGATTGCCTTCATCGGTCACTCCGCCAGCGAGGGCTTTTCCCAGAGGTTGATACCGCCCTCGACCGCATGCCGGTCGATCAGCGCCAGCTCCTCGGCACTGAACACGAGGTTATCCAGCGCAGCGACGTTCTCGACGATCTGTTCCGGGCGGCTAGCGCCGATCAATGCCGAGGTCACCCGCGCATCCCGTAGCGTCCAGGCCAGCGCCAGTTGCGCCAGGCTCTGGCCTCGGGCGCGGGCGATCTCGTTGAGCGCGCGGACATGGGCCAGGTTGGCCTCGGACAGGTGCGATGGCAGCAGCGAACCGCCGCCCGGTTTGTTGACCCGGGCATCCTGCGGGACACCGTTCAGGTATTTGTCGGTCAACAATCCCTGGGCCAACGGCGTGAACGCTATCACCCCCGCACCCAGCTCATCGGTCACCTCCAGCAGATCCTTCTCCACCCAGCGATTGAGCAGGTTGTATGCTGGCTGGTGAATCAGCAGCGGCACCTTCCACTCCTGCAGCAGGCGGGCGATCTCCCGGGTCTTGCTGCCGGAATAGGACGAAATGCCGACATACAGCGCCTTGCCCTGCTGCACCGCCGTGGCCAGCGCGCCCGCGGTCTCCTCCAGCGGCGTGTCGGGGTCGAAGCGGTGTGAATAAAAGATATCCACATAGTCCAACCCCAGCCGCGCCAGGCTCTGGTCGAGGCTGGCGAGGATGTACTTGCGCGAGCCTCCGCCCTGTCCGTACGGCCCCGGCCACATGTCCCAGCCGGCCTTGCTGGAGATGATCAGCTCGTCCCGATAGCCCTTGAAGTCCTCGCGCAGCAGGCGCCCGAAGTTGGTCTCGGCACTGCCGTAGGGCGGGCCATAGTTGTTGGCCAGGTCAAAGTGATTGATGCCCAGGTCGAAGGCAGTGCGCAGCAGCGCACGCTGGCTATCCAGCGGCGTGCTGTCGCCGAAGTTGTGCCACAGGCCCAGGGACAGGGCTGGCAGCACCAGCCCGCTGCGGCCGACCCGGCGGTAGGGCATGGTGGTGTAGCGGGTTTGCGCGGCGACGTAGGTCATGGGGTTTTCCTCAGGAGAAATAGGGGTTGTTCGGTCGGCTCAGGCCCAGGTGCTCGCGCAACGTGCGGCCTTCATAGCGACTGCGGAACAGACCGCGCCGCTGCAGCTCCGGCACGACGTGTTGTGCGACATCTTCGAGGCCGCCCGGCAGGTGCGGCACCAGTACGTTGAAGCCGTCAGCCGCCTCGTTTTCGAACCATTCCTGCAACTGGTCAGCGATCTGCTGCGGCGTGCCGATCAGGCTGTGATGGCCGCGTCCGCCGGCGATGCGCCGACCGAGTTGGGACAGATTGAGGTTTTCCCGCTCGGCCAGTTCGCTGAGCAGTTGCTGACGGCTGCGCTGGCCGCTGTCGGTCAGTGGCAGTGCTGGCAAGGGTCCGTCCTGTGGATAACCCGACAGATCGAAGTTGCCGAGCATCCGCCCGAGCAGGGCGATCCCCACCTCCGGCTCCACCAGTTCCTGAAACACCGCGAACTTATCCTCGGCTTCAGCCTGGCTCTCTCCGGTGACCACGAATACCCCCGGCATGATCTTCAGTGAATCGCGATCACGCCCGTGGGCCGCCAGCCGCCCCTTGAGGTCGGCATAGAACGCCTGGGCCGATGCCAGCGAGGTCTGCGCCGTGAACACCACATCGGCGGTGCGCGCCGCCAGGTCGAGCCCGGCCGGCGACGAACCGGCCTGGACCACCACCGGGCGGCCTTGCGGGGTGCGGGCTACATTCAAAGGACCGCGCACTTTGAAGTGTTCGCCGTCATGATCGAGCAATCGTACTGACTCAGGCTTGTAGTACGTACCGGATTTCTTGTCTCGAATGAAGGCATCGTCGGCCCAGCTGTCCCACAGGCCGACCACCACCTGATGAAACTCGCGAGCGCGAACATACCGTTCTGCGTGGCTTACGTGGGCTTCGAGACCGAAATTCAGCGCTTCGGCGGCTGCATCGGACGTTACCAGATTCCATCCTGCCCGCCCTCCCGACAGATGATCCAGCGAAGCGAATTTGCGTGCCACATGGTATGGCTCGTTGTACGTTGTAGTAGCTGTGGCCACCAAACCGATGCGCTCCGTGACGGTGCTGAGCGCCGAAAGCAGGGTGAGGGGCTCGAAATGGTCGGAACGGGCCATCCTGCTGGCAATCTGCCCTTCCGCTGCGGCCACGCTGTCGGCGACGAACAAAGCGTCGAAACAAGCGTCCTCGGCAATTCGTGCGAGCTGTTTGTAGTGCTGGATATCCAGTCCGGCATTGGCCGGAACATCGGGGTGACGCCAGGCCGCAACGTGATGACCAGTGGCCATCAGAAAGGCGCCGAGGCTCATTTGCCGTGGGGTTTTGCTCATGTCAGAAGTCCTTGCGCAGCTGGATGCCGAAGTAACGTTCGTCATCGCGCGGAACGGCGCGGTAGACGTAGTTGCCGCCGGTGGCCAGCAGGGGTGAGTAGGATTTGTCCGCAAGGTTTTTGGCCAGCAACGCCACGCGCCAGCCTTCGTTGTAGTCGGCCAGGGCGACGCTGGCATTCCATATGCCGTAGGCGCCCTGGATCGTGTCGACGTTCTGGGAAATGTCGTACTGCACTTTGCTCTGCCAGCTGAAGTCCGTGCCCAGTTCGATATCCAGGCCGTTGTCCAGCGGGATGCTGTAGTCGGCGCGCACGTAGCTCTTCCAGTCCGGGCTGTACGGCAACGGCTTGCCGTTGACGTTGCACGACGCCGCGGCCCCCGCCGGGCAGGCGAATTCGTCGATGCGCGCCTTGGTGTAGGCCACTGCACCGGAGAGTTTCAGCTGCGATGTCGCCTGCAGGGCGAAGTCCAGCTCGACACCTTCGCTCTTCACCGAGCCGGCGTTGATCAGGCGGGTCACCACCTGGCCGGCGACGCTGTCGAAGAAGTTGGCCTGGTAGTTGTCGTACTCGGTATGGAACACCGCGAGGTTGCTGGTCAGGCGGTTGTTCCACAGGCTGGCCTTGAGCCCGGCTTCCCAGCTGTTGGAGGTTTCCGGCTTGAGCGCGTCGGTGTCCCGCGGCTGCATGTTGAAGAACACGTTGTAGGCCGGGCCCTTGTAGCCGCGGGAGTAGGTCAGGTAGCTGGTGATGTCGTCGGTCAGGTCGTACTGCAAGCCGAGGCGCCCGGACCAGCCGTCCTCATCCACCGAACCCGAACTGCTGGTGCCCGGCTGGATGCCGTTGACCGCCACCGCCGAGGTAGAGACACGGCGGTGGTCGTATTCGAGGTCGTCGTGAGTCCAGCGCAGGCCGGCGATACCGCGGAAACGCTCGGTGAAGTTGAGGGTGCTTTCGCCGAACACCGCGTAGCTGTCGTTGGTGGTGCTGTAGTCGGCGATGCCCTGCTGGGTGACGGTGGTGGTGCGCAGGGTGCGACGGTAGGTTTCTTCGTCCTTGCCGTGCATGTAGAACAGGCCGCCGACGTATTCGATGAACTGCCCCTTCGGCGAGGCCAGGCGCAGCTCCTGAGAGTACTGGTTGTATTCCAGCTCGCCCTTGTCCTCGATGCCGGGGAAGGCGGCGCTGATGGTCGCCAGGCGGTCGCCGTCCTGCCACTGGGTGTTATCCCAGCCGCGCCAGGCGGTGATCGAGGTCAGAGTGTAGTCCCCGAAGCTCCAGTCGAGAGTGGCCGAAAGGCCCTTGTTGGTGTCGTCGACATGGCTGCGGTAGTCGCTGACCACATCGCGGTTGTCGCTGTCGGCGCGCACCGGCGCCAGGGCATTGGAGAACGCCGGCAGCAGGGACTTGCTGACCACGCCGTTGGGCGCGTCGTCGCGGGATTTCAGGTAGTCGGCGGCGAGGGTCAGGCTGAGGTCGTCGCTGGGCGTGAATACCAGCTTGCCGCGCACACCCTTGCGGTTGTAGCCGTTGACTTCCTGGCCGTTGGCCTTGTTGTCGACGTTGCCGTCGTAGCTGCCGAACAGCGTGGTGATCGAGCCCTTCAAGGTGTCCGGAATCAGGCTACCGCCAATGCCGAAACGGGTGCGGCTTTCGTTGCCGCTGTAGTACGACTGCTCGACGAAGCCGTGGGTCTCTTCCGTCGGTGTGCGGGTGGTGATGTTCAGCACCCCGGCCGAGGCGTTCTTGCCGAACAGCGTGCCCTGCGGGCCGCGCAGCACTTCCAGGCGCTCGATATCCAGCAGGTCGAGGGTCGATTGGCCCGGACGGCCAAGGACCACACCGTCGATCACCGTGGCCACGGTCGGCTCGACCCCCGGCGAGGTGGAGATGGTGCCTACACCGCGGATGAACAGCGAGGTGTCCTTGTTCGATGCTCCGGTACGGAAATTCAGGCTCGGCACCTGCTGCACGATACTCGCCACGCTGTTGCGGTTTTCCCGCTCCAGTTGCTCGCCGTCCACCACCGACACCGCTACCGGTACCTGTTGCAGCGAGGCTTCGCGGCGGGTGGCGGTGACCGTGACGGCTTTCAGCACAGGGCTGTCGTCCTGCACGGCGGGTGCCGCGTCGGCGGCCATGGCCGGGGCCAGTGGCAAGGCGCTCAAGGCGAGCACGCCGAGGCTCAGGCGTTGACGACGGATGGCCTGGGCCAAGGGAGAAATTGCGGTCTGGAACATGGTTGCGCTACTCGATGAATGCCCTGTCCACCGCAGTCACGGACCGCGGCGCCTGATGAAACGTCAGCGCGGGGTTCTTGGGGCATTCGCTCGTGCGAGTAGCAGACAAACCACTTTGTTAGCGCTAACATCGCCAGTATCAGCGGCGCTCGAATAGATCGTCCAATAATGAAAAATTACTTTTATATGCCTTTCAGTTTGTAAGGACGTGCCCCGTGACCGATGAGAAAAGCCCCACCCGCAAACGCCGCGGCGCCGGTCGCGTGACCCTGCAGGCGGTGGCGCGGGCGGCCGGGGTGTCGGCCATCACCGTGTCGCGCTACTTCAACCAGCCGGAGCAGGTTTCGCCGGAGCGACGCGAGCGGATCGCCGAGGCGGTCGCCGAGCTGGGCTATGTGCCGAACCTGGTGGCGGGCGGACTGGCGTCGGCGCGAGGGCGGATCGTCGGCATGGTGATCCCCAACATCTCCGGGCCGATCTTTGCCGACACCATCCAGGGTTTCAGTGACACCCTCAGCCGGCATGGCTACCAGTTGCTGCTGGCGTCCAGCTACTTCTCTGCGGAGCAGGAAGAGAACGCGGTACGCGCCTTTCTCGGCTGGTCGCCGGCGGCGTTGGTGCTGACCAGTCACTTCCACAGTGCGGCCACGGAAAAGATGCTCGCCGAGGCGGATATCCCGCTGGTGGAAACCTGGGACTACCGACCCGAGCGGGCGCCGGTACAGATCGGGTTTTCCCATCATGAGGTAGGGGTGGTGGCGACGCGGTATCTGCACGGCAAGGGTTACCGGCGGATCGCCTTCGTGCAGAACAGTGCGGCGGGGGATTTCAGTGCGCTGGAGCGGCGGGATGGGTATGTCGAGGCGCTGACGGCCCTGGGAGGCGAGCCGCAGGTGTTTGCGCCCGAGACGGACCTGGCGCCGTTCGAGGCCGGGAAGCAGGCGATGCTGGCGCTGATGGAATCGGCGCAGCGGCCGGAGGCGATCATCTTTGCCAATGACAATCTGGCGGCGGGGGCCTTGCTGGCCGGGCAGCGGGCGGGGTTCAGGATTCCCGAGGATTGTGCGGTGATGGGGTTTGGGGATTATCCGTTCGCCGGGATGCTGATGCCGGGGCTGACTACGGTGAAGCCACCGGCGTTGCAGATGGGGGTGATGGCGGCTGAGCGGGTGTTGCAGCAGTTGGGGGTGATCGAGGGGGAGGCGGTGCAGTTGAATCTGTTGGGGTGCGAGGTGATTGGGCGGGAGAGCGCTTGAGTAGCACTACCAATCGTTCTTGCGTTTGGACAAGGTCGCAAATCCCAGCGCAACCCCGTGAATTGCTGCTGCGACAACAGCCACCCATTGGACAATCTGGTACCCGTCGCGCCACCTGTCCATACACCCCCAGAGCACCAGGCAACCTGTTTCAGCTGCGCTCGTATATATGCAGAGGAATGCCATATTTACAAAAATGGCTAGAACGTACTTCCATGTAGCGTAGCGAAAATGCTCATAGAATCTTTTTAGCCAGTGAGCCAGTATCAGGCTGAAAAGGACAAGTAGCAAAAATGGAAGGGACGTCATCGTGTGGCCTTCAATGCATCAACACCTGCGACAAGGTGAAGAAATGTTGGAAATAATGCCATCATTGTTTCTCCTGCGGTGACCTCTCCAGCGCAGGGGCCAGTTCTCCCACAATTAATTTCATAAACAACACCATAGAAATATGAAGCCACCATATTCACAATGAAGAAGAGAAAATACCGCCCATTACCCCTCCATTCGACTAGATAGTAATCCCGCAGCATTCTGAGACATGCCAAGCTTAAGAAGCTTAAAACGGCCAGATCCAGATAAATCATTCAATACCCCTATAAAAAATCAACCAACCCCCGCACCAACCCCAGATATCCAGCGACGCACCTGTAAAACCCTCTAACTAATCACCCGACAGAAAGCCACTAATCCAAGCACGATTTAATTTATATATATCATCTCCCCAAGAGCCATGTAGGCATGGCCTATGACAACGATTTCAAGTGAGCTAAAGTATTTTCCTTCTTATCCTAAACAGCCGCCACGGCTCCCATTGAGTAGGAATGGCAAAGCAGTGAAGGAAAATGGCTGCGGTCGCTAC
Source organism: Pseudomonas sp. Con_6 (assembly GCF_059379395.1). NCBI lineage: Bacteria > Pseudomonadati > Pseudomonadota > Gammaproteobacteria > Pseudomonadales > Pseudomonadaceae > Pseudomonas > Pseudomonas sp. Con_6. The sequence continues at coordinate 6,847,874 of NZ_CM182011.1, forward strand.
TACTTCCAATATCAAGCTACTTTCAATCAGCCCCGGAAAGCATTTAAAAAATAGCACGCAGTCAGCCTGGGTCAGTTCTATGTAAAAGAAACTACAGAACGCATTGAGCAGCACAAGAAAAATCGCGATGTATTTATTGTAGTTTCTTCCTGAAAATCTAAATTTAAGAACATAGGCTAAAACCAAACCTAAGATCGCGCTAAATACAAGCGCATGAGCAATCACTTCTCAGCGCCCTACGGATTTATCTAGAAGAATCAAAATATCCGCCTGTCATTACGAAAATCAAAGACCGGTGATCAGTTTGATTTTTTCTTACGAAAAACCCAGCGCTTAACCTCCGAGTCCACTGGAAAAGCGTAAGCATGTAGAAATAGACAGACCAGGGCCGTCCAAAAAACAGCTGGATTCTCATTGATGAACTCCGGAAAGCATCCTAAAAACGAAATACATGCTTCTCGTGCGAGCTTCAGGTAAAAAAAACAAAAGATCCAATTAAAAGCGAGGCAGCCGGCAGAGTGGCTCACCTTGAGATTTTCACCGGAAACACAACCTCTCAAAAAATACGCCACCGACACACTGGATATTGCCACCAGAAAAAAAAGGAAAGCCATCAATTCTCTGCATCCTTATTCACAACCTCATACAGTTTTTCCATCGTAAAACCTGTTGCGGCCCCATCCAGAACAACAGCAACTTTACCCATCTTCCTGTAAGCACTCTGCATATCAGACTTTATATATCTAAACAATTTCCAAGCGCCTCTCTTCGGCACAGGCCTCAATAACGATACCGCAGAGAAAGATATATCTACAGAACCATAGGCAATATCACCTTTAACCGGATCCTCGCCCATCCACCGGGCACCACGCCGGTATGCCCACCTCACTGGGCCAGTAGCGTCAGACCGCCCTGTCCAGAGGTTATGACTGTTTTCGTAAAAATTATTAATGCCATGGGTAATCATAGGAAGTCCGATAATACAGCCTACCCGTGATCGGCATAGATCCGCGCCATCAAAGATCTGATACAAAGCTGCTCTAAGACCAATAACACCAACACCGGTATCAAAGTGTGGGTTCAGCTCATCCTGCCACGTCTTAATCTGTTTTAATCCATCTTCCGTCGAGGCTTTCGCACTTCTCACATCTTCCAGAACCTGCCGTACGTAATACGCCATATCCCGATTGAACCGCCCCCGCAGCGCACCATCCTTGATATATCGTGAACTGACCATGCAGGCATACTGCGTCAGGTTGACGGCACTTTGATGCAGTTCCCAGGACTCTTGCTGCAACCTGTATGGCGATGGGCGCTTGGTCATTCTTCTGGTCCCCAGAAGGCATGACCATCGGTGCTGGCGACACGGTGAACCCAAGTAATGCTGTGGTAACGCAACATGATCTCCTCGGTTGCTGGAGCATCGTTAAACATCAGTACATTGGGTATATCGAGGTTAATACCGATGATCCGTGCCCCCAGAAGTTTCACGGTGTAGTACCTCTGCTGTCCCCCATTGGCGGTCCGGTAGAGATCGATCTCGCACGACAGCTCTTCCCGGTTGGCCATCGCTTGCGCCAGCAGCGGAGAGGATTTGTCCAAGTGCTTATAGATAAGAAGAGGGTTGTGAACGGTGTGAGAGACGTTGCTGACGCTCGTCATCGCATGATTCAGCGCAAGCACGAGAATCTGGTCGGCATGCCCGATCTGGCATCTGTTGCCAATCGAGTCCGAGGTAGAACATCCGGCAGAAATCAGCCCGCTCTTGTCGCCGGTAATGCGCATGTAGCTGTGATTGGCCATGATCGAACTCCTGTGTAGGTTGGAGTTCGCAGCCTAGAGCGGTGAGACGGCAGCGTCTGTGAGACGTTTCCGAAAGAATGTGCGGATTTTCGGAAAGGTGGCGGGAGGACTCCGATTTCGGGAAAACGCATATCCCTGTAGGAGCTGGCTTGCCATTGGGCCCGACCTGACAACATCTTTGTCATTGCCGGCCCTATCGCTGCTTGGGTATCTACACATCTTTTCGGAACAGTGGTGGCTGCCATGTGTATGTCAGGAGATCGCATCATGGCCACCAGGCGCATGCCGGTAGATCTTCAGCGCCCTCAAGATCGAGCGCCGCCCGCGCGGCGCATCGCCGGCAACGCCGGCTCCCACATTTATTGCAACGTACCTATGTCTGTAAGGCCATAGTTGACCGCCTTGTTTGTCCGACTCGATATCCCGCCAAGCCCAACAGCCTCCCCGCGATATATCGCCGAACACCCAAAGGCTGGCAACGGAGATCTCACAGGCCATGGCGCGTTGCAACAAATGTGGGAGCTGGCTTGCCAGCGATGCGCCGCGCGGGCGGCGCTCGATCTCAAGGGCGCTGGAAAAGTCGTGGCGAGCACCTCTCAGCCCTCATGCAATCTACTGACGGGCCTTCTCACCTCAAAAGATGTGCAGATACCCATGCCTATCGCTGGCAAGCCACAGCGACCACCCCGCTAGCGCACCAAATGCAGATACTGCAAATGCCGCTCATACTGGTCGAGGATGTCGTTGATGATCTGCTCCTTGCTGTAGCCCATCAGGTCGTAATCCTGGCTACCCTCGGCCAGATGCACCTCGGCGCGGTAGTAACGCCGGTTCTTCAGCTCCTGCGTCCCCAGCCCGGCCAGGGCGAACGATGGCGTAAAGTACCCGCGCATCTGCACCTGATAGAGGAACGGCTGCTCCTCGCCATGCCCGATCTTCAGACTGACATTGTCATGGCTCGGGTCTTCCTGGGTAATGACACTCAGCCCCTTCTCCGCATACACCTCGGTGACCTCGGCAATCGCCGGCCGCACCACGTCGTCCATGAAGCGATACACCTCGTCCCGTGACGGGAAGTGCACCGCCTGGCTCAGACGCTGGCGCCAGCCGCCCTTGCCGCGGCGCGAGCTGGCGAACGGTGCCAGCGAGTGCATCTGCGCGATCTGCCGCTGCGACTCCAGGTAGAACGCCTTGTGCAGCCCCCACATCATCGCCAGCAGGATCACCGAGAACGGCAGCGACGTCAGCACCACCGCCGACTTCAGCGAGTCGATACTGCCGGCGAACAGCAGTCCGCTGGTCACCAGCGCCGTCATCACGCCCCAGAACACCCGCAGCCAGTTCGGCCCGTCTTCGTCAGTGCCGCCGCCCTTGGCCGACAGGGTCGAGAGCACCACGGTGCCGGAGTCGGCCGAGGTGACGAAGAACACGAAGCTGATGAACACGGTGATGGCGATCACCGTCTTGCTCCACGGATAGGTTTCCAGCAGCAGGTACAGGGTCATCGACGGGTTCTGCACGGCGGTGTCGGCCAGCGCGGTCATGCCGTGGTCGAGCACCTGGGTCAGGGCGCTGTTGCCGAAGATCGACATCCACGCCAGGGTAAAGCCCAGCGGGATCAGCAGCACGCCGAAGACGAATTCGCGAATGGTCCGGCCACGGGAAATCCGCGCGATGAACAGCCCCACGAACGGCGCCCAGGCGATCCACCAGGCCCAGTAGAACACCGTCCAGTTGCCCAGCCAGTCGTTGGCGCCGTCATAGGCATACACGTCGAAACTCTTGCGCGGCAGCACGGCAAGGTAGTCGCCGAGGTTCTGGATCAGGGTGTTGAACAGGTGCTGCGTAGGGCCGGCGAACAGCACGAACAGCAGCAGCGCGCAGGCGAGGAACAGGTTGATGTCGGACATCACCCGCACGCCCTTCTCCACCCCGGCCACCGCCACCATCACCGCCGCGCCCATCATCAGGACGATCAGCGCCACCTGCACCCATTGGGTGTGGGCCACGCCGAACAGGTAGTCGAGGCCGGAATTGAGGTGCAGCACGCCGAAGCCCATGTCGGCACCCAGGCCGAACACCGTGGCGATGATGCCGAAGCCGTCCACCGCATAGCCGATCGGCCCGTTGATGCGCTTGCCAATCAGCGGGTACAGCGCCGAACGCAGGGCCAGCGGCAGATTGTGGCGGTAGGCGAAGTAGGCCAGGGCCATGCCGACGAAGGCGAACACGCCCCAGCCGTGCAGGCCCCAGTGCAGGAACAGCACCTGCATCGCCTGACGCCCCGCCTCCACCGTACCGGCTTCGCCCTGGGGTGGCTGCAACAGGTGGGTCAGGGGTTCGGAGACGCAGAAGAAGAACAGGGTGATGCTGATCCCGGCGGCGAACAGCATGCCGGCCCAGGACAGGTAGCTGAATTCGGGCTCGTCATGGTCGGCACCGAGCTTGATCTTGCCGTAGCCGGACAGCGCGGTGACCACCACGAACACCAGGTACAGGGTCATGGCCAGCATGTAGTACCAACCGACGGTGTGTGCCGCCCAGTTCTGCGCGGCCAGCAGCCATTCGCCAGCGGCCTGGGGGTTGGCGATGACGATCAGGGCGAACAGCAGGATGAAACTGGCGGCGAAGTAGAACACCGGGGGATTCATGCGGATCTTTGACGGGGCATTCATCGACGAAGCACCCCGCAAGACGGGAAAAAGGCGAGGTTGAACGGGTTCAGCAAAGGCAGATCCTCCTGTTGAACACCGGCAGCGGACCAGCGTTTTAATTTGAACACGTGTTCAAGTTAAACATGGAACGGGGGTGGGAGGCGACCTATAGCTGACCATTGGAGTGGGAAATTGCTGATGTTGCACCGCAAATCTGTGGGAGCGGGTTCACCCGCGATTGCGGTAGTGAATCCACCATCGCCATCGCGGGTGAACCCGCTCCCACAGAGATCGGCGTTTACTTCTGCGCGCCTTCGTCCGACTGCAGATTGGCCTGGGTGATATTGCTCTGCGCCGGCACATTGCGCGTCAGCCACACGTTACCGCCGATGGTCGAACCCTTGCCGATGGTGATCCGTCCGAGAATGGTCGCCCCGGCGTAGATCACCACGTCGTCCTCGACGATCGGGTGGCGCGGATGGCCTTTCTGCAGCTTGCCGCACTCGTCCTCGGGGAAGCGCTTGGCACCCAGGGTAACGTGCTGGTAGATGCGCACCCGCTCGCCGATGATCGCGGTCTCGCCGATCACCACGCCGGTGCCGTGGTCGATGAAGAAGCTCGGGCCGATCTGCGCGCCCGGGTGGATGTCGATGCCGGTGATGGAGTGCGCCAGCTCCGAACTGATCCGCGCCAGCAGCGGCAGACCGGCGCGGTACAGGTGGTGGGCCAGGCGGTGGTGAATGATCGCCAGCACGCCCGGGTAGCACAGCAGCACTTCGTCGACGCTGCGCGCGGCCGGGTCGCCGTTGAAGGCGGCCAGCACGTCGGTGTCGAGCAGCACGCGCATGGCCGGCAGGGCTGCGGCAAACTCCTGGATCAGACGCAGCGCGGTGGCATCCACGGTGCTGGCGTCCTGATTGTCGTGCCGCGCGGCATAACGCAGTTCCAGACGCGCCTGGGCGAGCAGCGCGGTCAGCGCCGAGTCGAGGGTATGGCCGACATAGAAGTCCTCGCTTTCCTCACGCAGGTCGACCGGCCCCAGGCGCATCGGGAACAACGCGCCACACAGCTGTTCGAGGATGTGCCTGATGGCTTCACGCGATGGCAGTTCGCGTCCGCCCTGCTCGCCGCTGCTGCGGCCATTGCGGGTGCGCCACTGGTCGCGGGCCGCGCGAAGCTGGCCGACGATGGAGTGAAGTTGCCAATGCCCGGTTTGCGCGTTGTCGCTCACGGTTGTTTCTCCTGCTCGGCGGCATGGGACTGGAAGGGGAAATGCCGCTCTCTTGATCGAGCACTCTACGGCATAGGCCCGGTGTGGAAAAAATAACGGTTTATGCCAGTTGGCTATATGTAAGGCATAAGCCACAACCCTGTGGGAGCGAGCTTGCTCGCGAACGGCCGCCTGCCTATGCTCGAATTTTCCTACAGCGACTTCTCCCATGATCGAACGACAGCTAAACCGCTTCAATCGACTGGAACTGCTCGGCGCCCCGACTCCGCTGGAAAAGGCCCGGCGCCTGAGCGAATGGACCGGCCGCGAGATCCACCTCAAGCGCGACGACCTCACTCCCCTCGCTCTCGGCGGCAACAAGCTGCGCAAACTTGAATACCTCGCCGCCGATGCCCTGGCCAAGGGTGCCGACACCCTGGTCACCGCCGGTGCGATCCAGTCCAACCACGTACGTCAGACCGCCGCCCTCGCCGCCCGCCTGGGTCTGGGCTGCGTGGCGCTGCTGGAAAACCCCATCGGCACCGACTCGGCCAGCTACCTGGAGAACGGCAACCGCCTGCTCCTCGACCTGTTCGATGCCAGGGTCGAGCTGGTGGACAACCTCGACAACGCCGACGAACAACTGCAGTCCCTTGCCGTGCGCCTGCACGCCAGCGGCCGCAAGCCATACATCGTGCCCATCGGCGGCTCCAACGCCCTCGGTGCCCTCGGCTACGTGCGCGCCGGCCTGGAACTGGCCGAGCAGATCGAGCACAGCGGCCGGCGCTTCGCCGGTGTCGTGCTCGCTTCCGGCAGCGCCGGCACCCATGCCGGGCTGGCCCTGGCGCTGGCCGAACGGCTGCCGGACCTGCCGGTGATCGGCGTCACCGTGTCGCGCAGCGAAGAAGCGCAGAAGCCCAAGGTCCAGGCCCTGGCCGAGCGTACCGCCGAGCTGCTGGAGGTCCGTGTACCGGACGCTTTCAACGTGCAGTTGTGGGACGAGTACTACGCACCACGCTACGGCGAAGCCAATGCCGGCGGCCTCGCCGCGGTGCGCCTGCTGGCCAGCCAGGAAGGCGTGCTGCTGGACCCGGTGTACACCGGCAAGGCCATGGCCGGACTGCTCGACGGCATCGCCCGGGAGCGCTTCGACGAAGGTCCGCTGATTTTTCTGCACACGGGCGGGGCGCCGGCATTATTCGCCTACCCTGATGTCTGTAAACGTTGAATCAGGTGCGGTTTCATAGCTCTTAAATACATAAGAAAATATTCTTTTATTATTTTTGAACCTATAAACCGCGCCCTATAGTCACCACCACTTTCACAACAAGACTGGGGACAGGGCATGACGATTTCCGTTTTCACCAAACGTATTCTCTCCATGGGTGCCGGCCTCGTGCTGGGCGCCAGCCTGCTCGGCCAGGCGGTTGCCGGCGAGCAGTTGCAGGACATCCAGAAAAAAGGCGTGATCAACGTCGGCCTGGAAGGTACCTACCCGCCGTTCAGCTTCGTCGACGAGAACGGCAAGCTCACCGGTTTCGAGGTCGAGCTGTCGGAGGCCCTGGCGCAAAAACTGGGGGTCAAGGCCAAGGTGCAGCCGACCAAGTGGGACGGCATCCTCGCCGCCCTGGAATCCAGGCGCCTGGACGTGGTGGTCAACCAGGTGACCATCTCCGACGAGCGCAAGAAGAAGTACGACTTCTCCGAGCCCTACACCGTGTCCGGTATCCAGGCGCTGATCCTGAAGAAAAAGGCGGCCGACCTGAAGATCAACGCCGCTGCGGACCTGGCTGGCAAGAAGGTCGGCGTGGGCCTGGGCACCAACTACGAACAGTGGGTAAAAAAGGACGTCCCGCAAGCCGACGTGCGCACCTACGAGGATGACCCGAGCAAGTTCGCCGACCTGCGCAACGGCCGCATCGACGCGATCCTGATCGACCGCCTGGCGGCCCTGGAGTACGCGCAGAAAGCCAAGGACACCGAACTGGCCGGCGCCGCCTTCTCGCGCCTGGAGTCCGGCATCGCACTGCGCAAGGGCGAACCGGAACTGCTCGCGGCGATCAACAAGGCGCTGGACGAACTGCGGGCTGACGGCACCCTGGCCAAGCTTTCGGAGAAATACTTCGGTGCCGATGTCACCAAATGATCGCTGAAAGCCTGCAACTCGTTGCCGACTCCACGCCCTTCCTGCTGAAGGGCGCTGGCTACACGGTGCTGCTCAGTGTCGGCGGCATGTTCTTCGGCCTGGTGCTGGGCTTTGCCCTGGCGCTGATGCGCTTGTCGAAGATCCTGCCGCTGGACTGGCTGGCACGCATCTACGTCTCCTTCTTCCGCGGCACGCCGCTGCTGGTGCAGTTGTTCGTGATCTATTTCGGCCTGCCGCAGATTGGCATCGAGCTCGATCCGATCCCGGCCTCGCTGATCGGCCTGTCGCTGAACATGGCCGCGTACATCTGCGAGATCCTCCGTGCGGCGATTTCCTCCATCGACCGTGGCCAGTGGGAAGCCGCCGCCAGCATCGGCATGACCCGCACCCAGGCGATGCGCCGGGCGATCCTGCCGCAGGCGCTGCGCACCGCCCTGCCGCCGCTGGGCAACAGCTTCATCTCGCTGGTCAAGGACACCGCCCTGGCCGCGACCATCCAGGTCCCCGAGCTGTTCCGCCAGGCTCAACTGATCACTGCGCGCACCTTCGAAGTGTTCACCATGTACCTCGCGGTGGCGGTCATCTACTGGATCCTCTGCAGCGTCCTCGCGCACTTCCAGCACCGCATGGAAGCGCGGGTCAACCGTCATGACCAGGAGCCGCAGCGATGATCCGCGTGCAACGCCTGAACAAGCAGTTCAACGGCCAGGCCGTGCTCAAGGACATCGACCTCAGCGTCGAACCCGGCGAGGTGATCGCCATCATCGGTCCCAGCGGCTCGGGCAAGACCACCTTCCTGCGCTGCCTCAACCTGCTGGAAACCCCGGACAGCGGCCTGATCCAGGTCGGCGACGTGGAGATCGACGCCAGCCGCCCGCTCAAGCAGCAGGGCGGGCTGATCCGCCGCCTGCGCCAGCAGGTGGGTTTCGTGTTCCAGAACTTCAACCTGTTCCCCCACCGCACCGCGCTGGAGAACGTGATCGAAGGCCCGCTGGTGGTGAAGAAGACGCCCCGCGAAAAGGCCGAGGCACTGGGCCGGCAGTTGCTGGCCAAGGTCGGCCTGGCGGGCAAGGAAGACTCATACCCACGGCGCCTGTCCGGTGGCCAGCAGCAGCGCGTGGCGATCGCCCGGGCCCTGGCGATGGAGCCGGAAGTGATCCTGTTCGACGAACCCACCTCGGCCCTCGATCCGGAGCTGGTCGGCGAAGTATTGGCGACCATCCGCGGCCTGGCCGAGGAGAAGCGCACCATGATCATCGTCACCCACGAGATGAACTTCGCCCGCGACGTGGCCAACCGGGTGATCTTCTTCGACAAGGGGGTGATCGTGGAGCAGAACGAAGCCAAGGCGCTGTTCGCCAATCCGCAGCATGAGCGGACCCGGCAGTTCCTCGGCAAGATCCTTGGTGGTTGAGGGCCTGCCCCAAGGTACGCATAGAGCATTCGACCTGCGTCTTCGGGCACAATGCCAGTAGTGATTCGCATTACTGCGGATCAGCCCTGGAATCGTCTGCAAGAAGGATCTCTATGAAGTGGCTCGTTTCACGCCCGGCACATTGGCTGGGCCTGCTGGTCTGCCTGCTCACCCTGAACCTGGCCCAGGCCGCCGAGGACGGCGGCGACAGGTCGGTCACGGTGGAAAAGGACGCCCGCCATTACCGCGTGCAAACCGATGGCAGCTACGACCTGCGCCATGAACTGGTCTTCCAGATCGAGGAAGAACGCGCAATCAAGACCACCGCGCAACAGTCCCTGCCCTACAACCGTACCCTGGAAACCCTTGAGGTGATCGAGGCGTACACGCAGAAGCCCGACGGCCGCAAGGTGACCGTCAGCGCCGAGCAGATCAAGGAACAGCAGCAACAGGCCTCGGCCGATGCGCCGATGTTTCTCGACAGCCTGGTCAAGGTGGTGATCTTCCCGGAAGTGGCCGTGGGCGACCGCCTGGTCCTGACCTACCAGCGCCACCGCAACACCGCGCTGTTCCCCGGCCAGTTCGAGGACACGGTATTCCCCTATATCTACCCGGTACGCCAGATGAGCGTGGTCTACGACTTGCCCGCCGACCTGGCGCTGCATGCCGATGACCGCGACTTCAAGCCGTCCACCCCGGCCGCAGACAGCGGGCGCAAGGTCTGGCGCTGGGACTACCAGCACGACGCGCAGCCGCGTGCGGAAATCGGTTCGGTGTCCTATGCCGACTACGGCCAGTACCTGGCGGTCTCGACCTTCGCCGACTACGCCGCCTTCGCCAGGGCCTACGCGGCGCGCTCGCAGTTCGAGGTGACCCCGGCCATCGCCGAACTGGCGAAATCCCTCACCACCGAAATCAAGGAGCCGCGCGCCAAGGCCCTGGTGCTGAGCGACTGGGTCCGCAAGAACGTGCGCTTCGTCGCCGTCTACATCGGTGCCGGCGGCGTGGTGCCGCATGCCGCCGAGACCGTGCTGAACAACCGCTACGGTGACTGCAAGGACCATGTCGCCCTGCTCGGCGCGCTGCTGGCGGCGGTGGACATCCACAGCACTCCGGCGCTGATCAACCTGGGCAACGCCTACCAGTTGCCGAAGGTGCCGACCCTTGGCGTGATCAACCACGCCATCACCTACGTCCCGAGCCTGGACCTGTACCTCGACCCGACCATGAAAGCCATCGCCGCCGGCTTCCTGCCGTTGCCGGACATGGACAAGCCGGTGGTGCTGGTCGACTCGGCCACCCTCGCCCACACGCCGAAAACCCAAGCCAACATCGTCAAGAGCCGCACCCTCTTCAGCATCAACGAGAACGGCGAAGCGGACTTCAGCAACGATTCGGATATCCAGGGCTGGGGCGCCGAGCTGAACCGCTACGGCCTGCGCAACATGGCCCCGGGCGAACGGGACATGCTGGTGCAGCGTATCCTCAGCACGTACAACCAGTCCGGCAACGGCCGCGTCGAAGGCAAGAAGCTGGACAAGCAGGGCCATGGCTTCCAACTGAAGATCAACGGCCACTCGCGCAACCTGGTCAACCTGCCGGGACCGATCGGCGTGCCGACCCTGAGCAGCTTCGCCGGCGGCATCGCGCAGAACGCCCAGGGCTTCATCAGCGAGAAATCGCGCAAGCAGGCGTTTCTCTGCGTCTCGAGCCGGACCGAGGAAGAAGCGCGCTTCGACTTCCCGGCCCAGGTGCAGATCATCGCAACGCCCAAGCCGGTGTCGCTCAAGGCGCACAACCTCGAGTACAGCGCCGACTACCGCCGCGAAGGCAACAGCGTAGTGGTGACCCGGCGCATGGACTTCCGCAACGACGGTTCGACCTGCACACCGGAGCAATTGCGCACGCTGATGCCGACCGTGGAAGCGCTGATCCGCGACCTCAACAGCCAGGTGATCGTGCAGCAAAGCTGAGGCCGGAGGGGTAAAACGGAAAAAAACGCGGCGATGACGTTTTTCAATGGCGTCGATGCCGCAATCCGCCTTGCCCCTTTGCCCGCCGTGCACGATTCTTGAGGGTATCTGCCGTTACAACAACCATCCCCCCATGCAGAGGGCCCGCAATGAAAACCGTGGCACAGCTATTGAAGTTGAAAGCGCAGCACGCGCAGCAGGTCTACACCATCGCCCCGCACCAGACAGTGCTGGAGGCGCTGATGGTCATGGCGGAAAAGAACGTCGGCGCCCTGCCGGTGGTCGAGGGCGGCAAGGTGGTGGGCATCGTCAGTGAGCGCGACTATGCGCGCAAGATGGTGCTCAAGGGGCGCTCGTCGGTGGGCACCGAGGTGCGCGAGATCATGAGTTCGCCGGTGATCACCGTGGACTCGCACCAGAACGTCGAAACCTGCATGACCATGATGACCGACAGTCACCTGCGCCACCTGCCGGTGGTGGAAAACGGGCAACTGCTCGGCCTGCTGTCGATCGGTGACCTGGTCAAGGAGTCCATCGCCGCGCAGGCCGAGATGATTCGTCAGCTGGAAGGCTACATTCGCGGCGACTGACGGGTTACCTGTACTCGCCTTCCAGCTCGTCGAGCTGATGATCGAAACTGCGCAACCGCGCCGACCAGGTGTACACCAGCACTTCGAGGTCGCGGTTGAGCACCGCAGCACCACGGCGCGAACTCTGTTGCGAATCGCAGAGGTCGAGCTGGTAGCGCTCGCGGGCCATGGCCGTCGCCACGCTGGACAGCTCGCGGGCATTGTTCAACCAGTGGCGATGGTGATCATGGATTTCCTGGTCGAGCTCCTGACACTGCGCCTTCAAGGCTTCCAGGCTGCGTTCCAGCGGCGTGCCCTCAAGCTCGCCCATGACTTCCTGGAATGTCCGCCCAGGCTGCCAATAGCTGCCCCAGAAATACCGGTCGAACACCGTTTCCACGCGGCGCAGGGCGACTTTGGTATTCCAGATCGCCACCAGCGTTCGCCCCTGTTCCAGCTGGCGGCGACGCACCCTGAGCAGTTGCCAGCGTATCCACGCCAGCGCGCTCAGGGCGAGGGCCGCGATCAGGCCGGCGGCGCCATAAAGGAACTGGCGAGCCTGCTCGAGCTGGTGAACTTCCCTGACTCCGTAGAAATAACCGGTGGTCAGCAGGCCCAAGGCTGTCACGGCAGCCCAGAAGCCAACGGCATAGGGGTCTTTCATTGGCGCTGTCCCCTTGTTGTTTTTTTCTGAGCATAGCAACGCCAATGGGGGACATCAGGTGCCGCTCAGCGTTTATTTCTGAGGGCGACGTTGAGTTGATCGATGGTCATGATCCAGTCCGAATCGGCAATGTATTCGGCCTTGAGAAACGCCCGCTGGCTTTCGCTCCAGAACGGCGCGTCGACCAGCTTGATTTCGTTCTTGAGCGGGGAGTGACTGGTGAGGAATTGCTGGATGCTGGTGGCATCGGAGGGCAGGCCGAGTTGTTCGAACAGGACGGAAAACTCGTGGTGGGACAGGTCCATGATTCACTCCTTGGGCTGGGGTTACCAAGGGATTGAGTGCCTTGGGGAGTGAAAGTTTAGGTCAAGACGTCTGCTGTGCTCTTGAGGGCCTCATCGCGGGCAACGCCCGCTCCCACAGGTCCTGAGTACACCGCCGGACCTTGTGGGAGCGGGCGTTGCCCGCGATTGGGCCTACCAGCCGCCGCCAAGAGCCAGGAACAATCCCACCTGCCCCATCGCCACCTGGGTATTGGCCATCGCCAGTTGCCCACGCATCTCGGTATAGGTCCGGGTCGCTTCCAGATCGGCCAGGAACGACGCCCGTCCCGCCTGATAGAAGCGATGCGTCTGGTCCGCCGCCAGCTTCGCCGAACGCTCGGCATCCTCCAGCGCCTCACGCCGGTCCAGCAACGCGCTGTACTGCGCCAGGCTGGTCTGGGTCTCGCGGATGGCGTTGAGCACCACCCCGTCGAAATTCGCCAGCGCCGCCTGGGTGCTCGCCTCCGCCTCGCGGATTCGCGCCCGCGAGCCGTTGGTCGGCACGGTCCAGGTCAGCAGCGGGCCGAAGCCCCAGCGGTTGGTCGCCGGCTTGCCGAGGTTTTCCAGGATACCGATGGTGCCCACCTGGGCACCGATGCTGATGTCCGGATACAGCTGACCGGTAGCGACGCCAATGGTCGCGGTGGCCGCCGCCAGTTGCCGTTCGGCGCGACGCACATCAGGCCGGCGCTTGAGCAGCGCGGCACCATCGCCCACCGGCAGCAACTGGGCGATATGCGGCAGCTCGGCGCAATCGGCAGTGCCCGCCGGCAGTTGATCGACCGGCTTGGCGAGGAGCATCGACAGGGTGTACAGGCCCGCCTCCCGGGCCGCCTGGAAACGCGGCAGCTCGGCACGCAACGACTTGAAACGGGTCTCGGAACGGGTCACCTGGGTCTCATCGCCGCGCCCGGCATCGCGCAGGCGCGCGGTCAGGCTGACGCTCTGCTCCTGCAGGTCCAGCGACTCGCGGGCGATATGGTATTCCTCGTTTGCCGCACACACCTGGGTGTAGGCCCGCACCACGTCGGCGACCACGGTGATCCGCGCGGTATCCGCCGCCGCCTGCACCGCGTCGGCATTGGCCTGGGCCGCCTCGACGCCGCGCTTGAGGGTGCCCCACAGGTCGAACTGGTACGAGGCACTGAAGATCGCCTCGCCGATGTTCGCCACCGGTACCTTCTCCGGCAGCAGGAAGGCTTCGCCGGACTCCTGCAGACGCTGCGCCCCCAGCTTCACGCCGCCATTGAAACCGCCCTGGGCTTCGGCTTCCTCGACCTGGGCACGGGCCCGGGCGATGTTGGCCGCGGCCACGCGTAGCTCGCTGTTGGCCGCCAGCGCCTGATTGACCAGTCTGTCGAGGCGGTCATCGCGGTATAGCCGCCACCAGTCCTTCGGCACCGGCGCCGAGACTACGCTGTCGGCATCGGCGCGCAACTGGCCTTGCAGGTCGCCACGATTGAAGGCGGACTTTTCCGGCAGGTGGTAATCCGGCCCGACCATCTGGCAGGCCGACAGCATCAGGCTGATGCCCAACAGCGACAGCCTTTTCATTGCGCCTTGTCCTCGATGATCGACACCGTGGCCGTCCGCCCGGCGATCAGGCGGAAGTCCGCTGGCACTTCGTCGAAGGCGATGCGTACCGGAATCCGCTGGGCCAGGCGTACCCAGCTGAACGCCGGGTTGACGTTGGGCAGCAGGTTGGCGCCGCTGCTGCGGTCACGGTCCTCGATGCCGGCGGCGATGCTCTGCACATGGCCGCGCAGGCGGGTGTTGTCGCCCATCACGCGGATATCCACGGCCTGGCCGACCTGGATGCCGGACAGCTTGGTTTCCTCGAAGTAGCCATCAACGTGGTACGACTCACTGTCCACCACCGCCAGCACTGGCCGTCCGGCACTGACGAACTCGTGGGCACGCGGCGCACGGTCGTTGAGGTAGCCGTTGACCGGGCTGCGCACCACCGAGCGGTCCAGGTTCAGCTGTGCAGCGTCCACCGCCACCTGGGCCTCATCCAGTGCCGACTGGGCGCGGGCCTGGCGCGACTGGCTCTCTTCCAGTTGCTCGGCGGCGACCAGATTGCCCAGGCCCTTGTTGCGCTTGGTCTCGCGCTGCGCCTGGGCCAGGGTTTCCTTGCGCTCGGCCAGGGTGGCCTGGGCGTGACGCAGGGCCAACCTGAAGCGGTCCTGGTCGACGGTGAACAGCACATCGCCGCGCTTGATCGGCTGGTTGTCGCGCACCGCAACGTCCTGGATCAGCCCGGACACGTCCGGCGCCACCTGGATCACATCGGCGCGGATATGTCCGTCGCGGGTCCAGGGGGCGAACATGTAGTACAGGACCATCTGCCAGACCAGCACGGTCGCCAGGGTCACTACCAGCAGCGTCAGGACCACTTGGCCCAGGGTCAACAAAGGTTTTTTCATGGCAGCATCAGGCTTCGGCAAAAGTGGTCCACCGTGCCAAGCAGCACGGCATAGAGAGCAACGTTGAACAACGCCCGGTGCCAGACCAGGCGGTAGAAATGCACGCGGTTGAGCACCGCATGGATGCCGAGGAACAGCACGTAGCTGGCCAGCATCATCACCAGCAGCGTGGGCAGGAATACCCCGCTGATATCCAGTTCACCGATCACAGCGGGGCTCCGTCGAGGCCAAAGGGCAGTTGCGGTGGGTCAGTAGGTTCGAGCACCACCTCGACACCCGGCAGCAGCGCCAGGCGCAGGCCGCTGAGGGCGTGCAGCAGGTGCAGGCGGGCATCGCCGTGGCCGTCCATGCTTTGCATGTTCAGCGCACGCCGGGCCAGCTCCATGCTGCCCAGCAGCGCGGCGGGCGCGTGCAGACGCTCGCCGGCGTCGAGGCAGGCCTGAAAATGCCCGCCGACCTCCTCGATGACCTTCTCCAGCGCCGCTCGCGGTTGCGCTGCGGCACGCGGCAGGTAGGCCAGCAGGTCGAGCAGGTTGAGGCCCACGCGCAGGTCGCGCAGGGCGCCGCCGCTGTCCTGGCCGGTCTGGCTGAGGCGTGGCAGGTGCTGCATCAGGCGGTCGAGCATCTGCACGCCAAGGTGGCGGTGTTCAGCGAGGGTGGCCGGCTGGGTCATGCCGACGATGTCGCGCCAGCTGAAGCGGGTCAGGCGGCGTGCCGCCAGCTCGACGCCGAACGGGCGCATCACCAGGGTCCAGATGAAGGCGAACAGCAAGCCCACGGGGCCGGCGATATTGGCGTTGATGAAGGCCAGGAAGTCCGCATCGTAGGCACCCTGGATGCTGATGAACGAGGCGGTATTGACGATGGTCAGCAAGGTGCCGAGGTAGAAGCGCGGCTGCACGGTGAGGGTGCCGACGCAGATGAAGGGGATGGCGAAGGCCAGCACCAGCATCGGGAAGTCATGCAGGTTGGGCAGCACGAGGAACAGGTACAGGCTGGCGAACACCACCGACAGCGTGGTCCAGAAGAAGAAGCGGTAGATCTGCGGCGCCGGGTCGTCCATCGCCGCGAAGAAGCTGCAGGCTACGGCGGCGAGGATCACCGCGCTGGCGCCGTCGGCCCAGCCGGTGAGGATCCACAGGGTAATGGCGACAACGATGGCGCTGAAGGTGGAGAACACCGAGTAGAGCATCAGGCCGCGGTCGAAGAACGGCGTCAGGCGACTCAGACGCCAGTGCCGGTACACCGCGCGCCAGGGCGACAGGTCTTCGCGGGCGATGGCGTGCTTGAGGCTGCAGCAGTCCTGCCACAGGTCGATCCATTCGCCGAGGCGATAGAGGGCGTTGGACATCAGTAGACCCGGGCGCTCGTCCAGTTCGGCGGTACTCGGCTGCAAGCGCTCGAGCTGCTCGCGCAGGGCCGACCAGCGCGCTACCGAGGCATCCTCGGCGGTTGATTGCAGCCATTCCCGGCATTGCTCCAGCAAGCCCTTGATCGCCTCGGCCTGCTGCGGCGCGCGGCCTTCGAGGGCGAGCAAGGCGTCGTCGAGGGCATCGATCACCGGCAGCAGGTGGATCATGCGTCCACGCAGCTCGCGGGCGTTCTTCACCGTCTGCGGCCGCGCGCCTTCGTGGGACAACTGGCCGATCATCATTTCCAGGGAGTTGAAGGTAGTCACCATGGAGGCGCGCAGTCCGCCGACGGTGTCGGGAGTGGCGGTACGGGCGAGAAAGGTGTCGCTGTAACGGATCGCCTCGGCGAACCAGCTGCCGGTGGCGCCGACGAACACCGGGGTCAGCCGGCGAGGCCAGAAGATCGCCCCGACCACGGCGGCGCAGACGATACCCAGGCAGATTTCCTGGGCCCGCGACGACGCGATGTCGAACACCGCCAGCGGGTTGTCCACCACCGGCAGGGCGATCATCGGCAGGGTGTAGCCGGCGAGCATCAGGGTGTAGCTGTTGGCGGTGCGCAGGTGCAGGGAAAGGAACAGCAGCGTCGCGGTCCACAGGGCCACGGCGACGGTCAACAGCACCGGCGCCTGCACCAGCATGGGCACCAGGAAGATTGCCCCGGCAGCGCCGAGCAGCGTGCCCAAGGCGCGATACAACGCCTTGGAACTGGTAGGGCCAACGAAGGGGCTGGAGACGATGTACACGGTGGCCATCGCCCAATAGGGACGCGGCAGTTGCAGGAGCAAGGCGATGTACAGAGCGATCATCGACGCGGCGAAGGTGCGCACGCCGTAGAACCAGTCGCGGGCCGGCGGCATGGAGCTGAAGAAGCCTTTCACAGGGGCAGTCCTGGCGAACGCTGGGCGGCGTCTTCGAAGGCTTTCACCACCCGCAGCGCGGCTTCCAGGTCAGAGGCGGAAATGTCCTTGAGCACGTCGCGGCGCAGGCGTACCAGCTCGCCTTCGATAGCTTCGGCCAGTTCGCGGCCCTTGTCGGTCAGGCACAGCGCCTTGGCGCGGCGGTCACCTGGGTCCTCGGTGCGGCAGACCAAGCCTGCGTTGCACAACTGGTCGAGAAGGCGAACCAGAGACGGGCTTTCCACCCCTACCGCCTGGGCTACGGCGACCTGATGCACGCCGTCGCCGAGGCGCAGGATCATCAACAGCGGCACCGCGCAGGCTTCGGAAATGCCGAAGCGCGCCAGGGTGGTCTGGCAGATGCGCCGCCAGTTGCGGCTGGCCATCACCATGCCGCTGCTGGTGTTCAGTTGGAGGGCGTCGAGCGTCATGAGAGGGGTCGCGATCATATTCATAGTTTGCTAACTATCAATATTCTTCCATCACGGCGGGAGCGTCAATAGCCACCAATCTTTTGCCTGCACCGGCCTCAAGGCCGCAACTGATCTTCCAGCTTCATCGTCAACGCCAACGGACTCCCCAACCCGATCGCCTGGTCGCGCCAGAACAGATAACGCAGTTCGTTACCCATATCCTGGAAATGCAGCGCCAGTTCCTCCGCCGCCTGCACTACCCCGGCCACCGCCGCCAGTTCCAGCCAGTAGACCCCTGCCCGGCTGTCCGCCGTCACCTGCTGCCCATGCAACAGACGATACCCGGCCTCGAACCGGCAGCGCGCATCGCCCCGCTGAGCCCCGCGCAGGAACCATTCGCAGGCCAGGCCAAGGTCGACCCGCCAGGGGTTTGGCTCATCCTCGCTGTCGCAGGTCTCCTCCTCGAAGAGATCCCCCAGCGCCGCTGCGGCTTGCGCCAGTCCGGCTTCGAAGGCATGGCGGTAATACTCGGCAGCACTGGCGTAGGAAACATCCACACCCTTGCCGAAGTAGTACTGCTGACCCAGGTTGAACCAGGCCACCGCACTCCCCTGCAACGCCGCCATGCGCAGCAGATGCCCGGCCAGTACCGGATCGGCGCGCCAATAGCGACCATTCAGCCAGATCCAGCCCAGGTCGTTGAGTGCCGCCACGCTACCGTCCAACGCCTGCGCGCGCAGGTCAGCGTAGACCTGCTGCAGGTCCGGCGCTTCGTCCAGCAGGCTGACCAGGCTGAAGCTCTCCCCCAGCGCCGCTCGTTGTGCCGGCATGCCGACGCCGGTGTACAGCCGGCGCACCTGGGCGCGCCCCGGCGCCGGGACGACGCGCTCGGGCAACAGGCGCCCGAGCAGAGAATAGATATTGCTGGCAGCAGACATGTTCATCCTCATTGAACCGCCCTCCCTCTTGGTGTCCTTGTGGGCGATGAGGCGTGATTCTGCGCAGCGCCACGACAAAACCTGTCGCGAACGCGTTCGTCGGGGCAATTCAACGGTTCGTCCCTGAAGTGGGTAAATTAATGGCAAATTGCCATATGATGTCGCTGACTACCTGCGACCGCCGCAAGCCTAGACAAGGACTCACCGTTTTGCCCTCCGCCACCACCCGTGCCACCCTCAGTCGTCAATGGGAACTGCTGCGCCAACTGCCCAGCCGCTCCCCCGGCATCACCACCGCGGAGCTGGTGATGCGCCTCAAGGACGCCGGTTTCAACATCAGCAAGCGCAGCATCGAGCGCGATCTCAACGAGCTGTCGCTGATCTTTCCGCTGGAGCGCAACGACCGCAGCATTCCTTATGGTTGGTACTGGGCAGCGAATGCTTGCGTAGAGTTGCGTGGGCTTAGCGTGAGCGAAGCCTTGAGCCTGGCCCTGGTGGAAGAAGCCGTGCGTCCGCTACTGCCGGGCAGCATGCTCAAGGGCCTGGATGCACGTTTCGCCCATGCGCGGCAGAAGCTCGAGACCCTGTCGTCGGAAAACAAGGCGGCGCGCTGGCTGGACAAGGTCGCCAGCGTGCATCCGGAACTGAACATGCGCGCCCCCGAGGTGCCGGACAGCATCCTCGAAACCGTGCAGAAGGCCTTGCTCGAAGAGCATCAGTTGCAATGCCTGTACTACTCGGCGCACAACGACCGCACTGTCGAGCTGACCCTGGATCCGCTGGCGCTGATCCAGCGTGGGCAGGTCGCCTACCTGATCGCAACGGCACAACCGTACACCGATATCCGCCAGTTCGCAGTGCACCGTTTCCGTCAGTTGAGCGTGCTGGACAGCCCGGCCAAGGGCCTGGACGAATTCGACCTGCAGCACTACCTGCGTAGCGACGCCCTGCAGTTCGGCAGCGCGGAGAAGATCGAGCTGCATGCCTGGATCAGCGACAACCTGGCCCGCCTGATGCGCGAGACCCCGCTGTCGCCGGACATGCAACTCACCGACCTGGAGCACGGCCATCGCCTGCAGGCCACCGTCAGCAACAGCTGGAGCCTGCGCTGGTGGCTGCTGAGCAAGGGCGATGAGCTGATCGTCGAGCAGCCGGCGGCGTTGCGCCAACTGATCGCCACGACCCTGAGCAACGCCGCGGCGCAGTACAGCGATTAACGCTGCATGCCCCAGCGGCGCACGGTCACCCGTTCCAGGGCGTTGAACACCAGTCCTTCCACCAGCAGGCCGATAAGGATCACCACCGCAAGGCCGGCGAACACCTTATCGGTGTACAGCTCGTTGCGATTCTGAAAGATGTACCAGCCCAGCCCGCCCTTGCCGCTGGTGGCGCCAAACACCAGTTCGGCAGCGATCAGCGTGCGCCAGGCGAAGGCCCAGCCGATCTTGAGCCCCGACAGGATCGACGGCAGCGCCGCCGGCACCAGGATGTGCACGACCAGGCGCAGTCCGCGCAGGCCATAGTTGCGCCCGGCCATGCGCAGGGTGTCGCCGACGCCGCGAAAACCGGCGTAGGTATTCAGCGCCAGCGCCCACAGCACCGAATGCACCAGGACGAAGATCAGGCTGTTCTCGCCCAGGCCGAACCACAGCAGCGCCAGCGGCAGCAGGGCGATGGCCGGCAGCGGGTTGAACATCGAGGTCAGGGTGTCGAGCAGGTCGCGGCCGATCTGGGTCGAAACCGCCAGGCTGGTCAGGCCGAAGGCCAGGACGATGCCCAGCACATAGCCCTTGAGCAACACCACCAGGGACACGCCGACCTTGGCCGGCAGTTCGCCGCTGACCAGGCCGTCGAACAGCGCCCGGGCGGTTTGCAGGAAGGTCGGCAGCAGCAGGTCGTTGCCCTGATAGCGGGCGGCGATCTCCCAGAGGATCGCCAGCACGACCAGGATCACGCTCTTGCGCAGCCAGCCGTGCTGCCACAGGCGCTGCAGCAGCGGCAGCTCGCGCTCCAGGGCGACGCCGTCCCAGGGCTCGAGCACGACTTCGTACTCCTGGCGTGGAGTGGATGGGGTAGTCATGACGAAGCTCCCGTCAGTAGGCGATGCGGATGTCGTTGAAGTCCAGCGCGGCCTCGGCGGGCGGTTGCTGGCCATCTTCGAACAACAGGCTGTGGATACGCCGCGCACTGGCCTGGAAATCGGCGCCGCCGAGGCTGTGCAGGTCGTACTGATGGCTATGGATCTCCGCCCGCACCCGGCCCGGATGGGGCGAGAGCAGGAGGATGCGGTTGCCCACCACCAGCGCTTCCTCGATAGAGTGAGTGACGAACAGCAGGGTGAATTTCACCTCGTCCCACAGCGCCAGCAGTTCTTCCTGCATCTTGCGCCGGGTCAGGGCGTCGAGGGCGGCGAAGGGTTCGTCCATCAGCAGGATCTTCGGCTGCATGGCCAGCGCCCGGGCAATCGATACCCGCGCCTTCATGCCGCCGGACAAGGTGTGCGGGTAGGCGTCGGCGAAGGCTGCCAGGCCGACCTTTTCCAGGTACTCCAGCGCCCGCTGCTCGGCCTCGGCTCGCTTGAGGGTGCCGGACACCAGCAGCGGGAACATGACGTTCTGCTTCACCGTCTTCCACGGCGGCAACTGGTCGAACTCCTGGAACACCACGATGCGATCCGGCCCCGGGCCGTGCACCGCTTGGCCTTGCAGGCGAATGCTGCCTTCGCTCGGCTCGATGAAGCCTGCGACCGCCTTGAGCAAGGTCGACTTGCCGCAGCCGGAAGGCCCGAGCAGGACGAAGCGATCGCCCTTGTCCACTTCGAAACTGACCTGGTGGGTGGCCCGCACCACACGCTGCGCGGTGCGGTATTCCAGGCTGAGGTTGTCCACCTGCAACAGCGGTGGGGTGTCTACGCGGCTCAGCTTGCTGGCCGTGTGGCCTTGCAGGTGGGCGGTCATGGAATCAGCTCCCCTGAAGCGGCTTTTCATCCTGGAAGAAGTAGTCCTTCCACGACTCGGGCTTGTGCTTGATGGCGCCGACCCGGTAGAGGAATTCCGCCAGCGGGTAGGTGTTCTTCGGCGTGACGGTGAACTCGTATTTCGGGCTGTCGATGATCTTCAGCAGTTCTTCGCGGCTGATCTTGGCCTTGGTTACACGGATGTAGGTGTCGGCAGCGGCCGCCTTGTCCTTCTGGGCGAAGTCCGCCGCCTCGGCCAGGGCGTCGACGAAGGCTTTGTAGGTCTTCGGGTTGTCCTTGCGGAATTTCTCGGTGGTGAACAGCACCGTCGGTGAGTTGGGGCCGAGCAGTTCGTAGGTATCGAGGACCACGTGCACGTCCTTGTTGGCCAACGCCTGCTCCTGGAACGGCGGGTTGGAGAAGTGGCCATTGAGCTCGGTGCCGCCGGCGATCAGCGCCGCGGTGGCATCCGGGTGCGGCACGGCGATGGTGTACTTGTCGAGACGGTTGAATTCCTTGTCGCCCCACTGCTTGGCGGCGGCGTACTGGAGGAAGCGCGACTGCACCGACACGCCCACCGCCGGCAGGGCGATGCGGTCCTTCTCGCTGATGTCGGCGATGGTCTTCACGTTCGGGTTGCTGCTCAGCAGGTAGTACGGGAAGTTGCCCAGCGAAGCCACGGCCTTGACGTTCTGCCGGCCGTAGGTGCGGTCCCAGATGGTCAGCAGCGGGCCGACGCCGGCACCGACGATGTCCACCGAACCGGACAGCAGCGCATCGTTGGTGGCCGCACCACCGGACAGCTGGGTCCAGTCGACCTTGATGTCGATGCCCTGCTCCTTGCCGTGCTTCTCGATCAGGTGCTGGTCGCGGACCACGTTGAGCAACAGGTAGACGATGCCGAACTGTTCGGCGATGCGGATTTCGCCTTCGGCGTGGGCGGTGGCCGGGGCCACGAGGCTACCGGCAATCAGGCTGGCGCTCAGGCCGATACCGGCCGCAAGGCGGCTGAGTGTTTTGCGCATGTTGGATTCCTCGGCGGATCAAAACGGGGCGTCGCCCTGGATGGTGGTGCGGTACAGCTTGCGACGCAGGTGCGCCGGGCAGCCGGTGGCGAGGTGGATCAGCGAACGGTTGTCCCAGAACACCAGGTCATGGGGGCGCCACTGATGGCGGTAGATGTTCTGCTCCAGCACGCTGTGGGCGTATAGCTCGGCGAGGATCTGCCGGCTTTCGTCTTCGGGCAGGCCGACGATGCGGGTAGTGAAGCCTTCGCTGACGAACAGCGCCTTGCGGCCGTTTTCCGGGTGGGTGCGGACCACCGGATGGATCACTTCGGCCACCTGCGCCAGTTGCTCGGCGGTCAGGGTCGGGCGCCAGTTGCCCTCGAATTTGGTCTCGCTGTAGCGCGCGGTGTAGGAATGCGCCGCCTGACGACCTTCGACCGCCTTGCGCAGCGCCTCGGGCAGGCCGTCCCAGGCCTTGTGCATGTCGGCGAACAGGGTGTCGCCGCCTTCGCTGGGTAGCTCCTGGGCGTGCAGCATGGAGCCCAGGCTTGGCAGTTCCTTGTACGACAGGTCCGAGTGCCAGAACTTCCCGGCATCGCCCAGGCCGATGTTCTGGCCGTTCTCGATGATGTTGGAGACGATGAGGATTTCCGGGTGGTTGGCCAGCAGGAACTGCTTGAGCACATGGATCTGCAGCACGCCGAAGCGGCGGCTGAAGGCGATCTGTTGTTCGGGGGTGATGCGCTGGTCGCGCAAGACCAGGACATGGTGGTCGAGGTGGGCCCGGTGGATGCGGGTGAAGTCCTCGCCGTTGACCGGGCGGGTAAGGTCCAGGCCGATGATCTCGGCGCCGACCGCGCCGTCGAATGGCCGAATCTGGAAATCTTGCTGCTGTGCACCGTCGATGGACGACAAGGCGTTGGAGGCCGCTGACATGTTTCAACTCCCGCGAAGAGCGCGACCAGGGGTGCGCGCGTCGATCAGAAACTCACGGTTTCGCCGTGTGGGTTCGTGTTCGTGCGGCGCGCCGATTGGTCGGCAGGTACGCAGGAGTAAAACTTTAAAGGAATAAGAAAAATTATTTAAATATCTTTAACGCATAACAATATGTGGGTTTCAAGGTGTGGCCTTACCGGCCTCATCGCCGGCAAGCCGGCTCCCACAGGGTCCTGAGCCAGCCTCTGGACCTGTGTACGACGCGGACCCTGTGGGAGCTGGCTTGCCAGCGATGAGGCCGGAACAGACACTCAAGACGTTGCCTGAAGAGCAGCCAGCAACAGCCGCTGATAGATCTCTTCCTTCAACCCCTCCGGCGTCTCCAGCCCCATCCGCGCCAGTTGCGCCGGCCAGTCCTGCGCCGGTGGCGCATCCAGCGCCGCCTTGCCAAGCTCCAGTACCTCGCTCAGCTTGAACTTGCTCTTCAACCAGTTCAGCGCCCGCAACAGATCCCGTTCCTCCGCAGTGAAATCACACCCCAGCGGATACTCCGGGAACAACCTTGCATGCCGCTCACGCAATCCCGCCAGGCGCTGCGGAGTGTTATCGCGATAACGCGCATCGAGCTGGAACTCCGCCGGCAGCTTGCCGGCCTTCTGCGCCTCGGCCTGCAAATGCGGCTGGAAGCGCGAGTCACTGATCGCCAGCAATCGCGCGATCACCTCGGCGTCGGTCTGCCCACGCAGGTCGGCGATGCCGTACTCGGTCACCACCACGTCACGCAGGTGCCGGGGAATGGTGCAGTGGCCATAGTCCCAGACGATGTTCGAACTCACCTCGCCGCCCGCCTCGCGCCACGAGCGCAGCAGCAGGATCGAGCGTGCCCCTTCCAGCGCATGGCCCTGGGCGACGAAGTTGTACTGCCCGCCCACTCCGCTGAGCACCCGCCCGTCTTCCAGCTGGTCGGCGACCCCGGCGCCCATCAGGGTCATGGTGAACACCGTATTGATAAAGCGCGCATCGCGACGCTGCAGGCGCTTGAGCGACTCCTGGCCGTAGAGTTCGTTGATGAAGCTGATCGCGCCCATGGCGATGCGACCGCGCACCTCCATCGGCAGCTCGCGCAGGCGCTGGTAGAACGCCTGCGGCCCGAGGAAGAACCCACCGTGCACCAGCACGCCGTCATTGCTGCCTGACGCACCCTCCAGGGCGGCCTGCTGACGCACCTCGTCGGCATACACCGCCCGCCGTACGATTCCCGCCTCCAGCAGCGCCAGCAAGCCGTTGACGAACATCTCGCTGCAACCGTAGAGCCCGTGGGCAAACGGCATTACCCCGCCCTCGCGCTCGATCAGCACCTGCCACGGCGACAGGTCGAGCTCACCGAGCAAAGCCTGGTAACCCGGATTGTCCGCCTGCCGCGCCAGCAACGCCGCGGCCAGTGCATCGCCCATGGCGCCGATGCCGATCTGCAGGGTGCCGCCATCGCGCACCAGGGTGCTGGCATGCAGGCCGATCAGGTGGTCCTGAATGCCCACCGGCATGTTCGGTGTGGAAAACAGCCGGGTGCGCTCGGGTTCGTCGATCAGCAGGTCGAAATCCTCCTGCGGCAGCTCGGCGGTGCCGGGCATGTACGGCAGTTCGCTGTGCACCTGGCCGAGCAGCAGGATGGTCTCGCCGGCGGCGCGACGCCGCTCGATCATCGGCAGCAGGTCGAGGGTGATATCGGGGTTGCAGCTCAGGCTCAGGTGGTCGGGACGCGAAGGGTCCTCGGCGACGATCTGCGCGATGAGGTTCAGGCCCTTGGCGTTGATGTCCCGCGCCGCATGGCTGTAGTTGCTGCTGACGTAGTCCTGCTGCGCCTGCTCGCTGTGCAGGAGGCTGCCGGGCTGGAGGAAGAACTGCTCGACACGGATGTTCGCCGGCAACTGGCTGGCGCGCAGGTCGTGGAGGAAATCCAGTTCGGGATAGTCGGCGAACACTCGTTCGACGAAGGGTTCGAGGAAACGCCGCTGCAGGCCGTCACCCAGCTCCGGCCGGCCCAGGCACAGCGCCGTGTAGATCGTCAGGCGCCGCTCGGGCAGCTCGCGCACCCGCGCATACAACGCGTTGACGAAGCGGTTGGGTTTGCCCAGCCCCAGCGGCAGGCCCATGTGGATATGCGCCGGCAAGCGCGCCAGCACCTCTTCTACCGCGTCCTCGATCGAATGCCTGCGCACGCTGCCGTCTCCCGATGGTGCCCGTTGAGACAACTTGGACCGGGCGGGTGTACGAATTACTGCACAGTAGCCCAGAAACGACGAAGCCCGCGCAAGGCGGGCTTCGGTGCGGTATTTCGCGCGGCTTACAGGCCGGACATCTTCTTGATGGCGCCTTTCAGGTCGTCATCCGAGCAATCGGCGCAGGTGCCTTTCGGCGGCATGGCGTTGATGCCGGTGATGGCCTTGGCGAGGATGCCGTCCAGACCACCCTGGTGGTCGGCGCGCTCTTTCCAGGCAGCGGTGTCGCCGATCTTCGGCGCGCCCAGCAGGCCCGAACCATGGCAAGCGTTGCAGTGCTTGGCGATGATCTCATCCGGGGTCTTGGCACCGCCGCCACCAGCGGAGGCCGCCACTTCCATGCCCTTGCATTCCTGACCCTGAACGCAGACCTGGCCGACCGGTTCCAGGCGTTTGGCAATGTCGTCATTGGTCGTAGCCTGGGCACTGACTGCCCAAAGGGCCACTACGGTAGCTGGTATAGCCAGCATTTTCTTGATTGGATTCACACGTACACCCTCATGGTGGCTAGTCACGCCCGCGGCCACGGAATCGCAGGCGGCGCAAGTATAGCGGGAACCCTGACTCGCCGAAACAACCCTATTAATTAAAGGGCTTTATCCGCGACAATCAGCCGCGCCACCCTTTACGTCAGAAGTTCGCGGGGGTGGCCGCGCTGATCAGCCTGGCCGGCTCATCGTAGGGGTTACGAAAACGGTGCGGCTTGGTGCTTTCGAAATAGTAGCTGTCGCCCGCTTCGAGGATGAAGGTTTCAAGACCCACTACCAGTTCCAGCTTGCCTTCGAGGAGGATGCCGGTCTCTTCGCCGTCGTGGGTGAGCATTTCTTCGCCAGTGTCGGCGCCCGGCGGGTAGATTTCGTTGAGGAAGGCGATAGCGCGGCTCGGATGGCCGTTGCCGACCAGCTTCATGGTCACCGCACCGTCCGAAATGTCGATCAGTTCATGCGCCTTGTAGACGATCTGCGTCGGATTTTCCGGCAGCAGATCTTCGGAGAAGAACTCCATCATCGACATCGGAATGCCACCCAGCACCTTGCGCAGCGAACTGATCGAGGGGCTCACGCTGTTCTTCTCGATCATCGAGATGGTGCTGTTGGTCACGCCTGCGCGCTTGGCAAGCTCCCGCTGGGACAGGCCCTTGAGCTTGCGAATGGCTTGTAGTCGTTCACCGACGTCCAAAGCGTGCGCCCTCCTGAGGATCGAAATGGGGTCGAAATGTGCGCCATCATCGCAACAGCGTTCAGTATTTACAACACTTCGACCCGCAGCTCGTCAGTGATGGCGCTCACTCTCCGGTGTAGACCAAGGGCACCCGGCGCAGGTTGCAAAAGATCTGGTAGGGAATGCTGCCGGCCTGGGTTGCGACGTCGCTGGCCAGGACGTTCTTGCCCCACAGTTCCACCGGGCTGCCAAGGCCGGCTTCGGGAACGTCAGTGAGGTCGATGCACAGCATGTCCATCGATACCCGGCCGATCAGTTGGCTGCGCTTGCCCGCCACCAGCACCGGGGTCCCGGTCGGTGCGTGGCGCGGGTAACCGTCGGCGTAACCCATGGCGACCACACCGACCCGGGTCGGCCGCGGGCTGACGAAGCGCGCACCGTAGCCCACCGGCTCGCCGGCCGGCAGTTCACGCACGCTGATGACTTTCGATTCCAGAGTCATCACCGGCTGCAGGCGATCGGCCTCGGCCTGGGCGGTTTCGAACGGCGTGGCACCGTACATCATGATGCCCGGGCGTACCCAGTCGCTGGGGATCTGCGGCCAGCCCAGCACGGCCGGCGAGTTGCGCAAGCTGACTTCAGCCTTCAGCCCTTGGCGCGCCGCTTCGAACACCGCGACCTGCTCGTTGCTGGCATTGCTGTCCAGCTCGTCGGCGCGAGCGAAATGGCTCATCAGGACGATTTTGGAAACCTTGCCGCTGGCCTGCAGGCGCTGGTACGCCGCCTGGTAATCGCGCGGATGCAGACCTACGCGGTGCATGCCGGTGTCCATCTTCAGCCAGACCTGGATCGGTTTGGCCAGGCCGGCCTTCTCGATCGCTTCCAGCTGCCACAACGAATGCACCACGCACCAGAAATCATGCTTGACGATCAGCTCCAGTTCACTGGCCTCGAAGAAGCCTTCGAGCAGCAGCACCGGCGCCTTGATCCCGACCTCGCGCAGTGCCAGCGCCTCCTCGATGCAGGCCACGGCAAAACCATCGGCCTCGGCCTCCAGCGCCAAAGCGCAACGTACCGCGCCATGCCCATAGGCATCGGCCTTGATTACGGCCAGGGCGCGGGCGCCGGACAGCTTGCGGGCCAATTGATAGTTGTGACGAAGCGCTTGGAGGTCGATCAGGGCACGGGCGGGACGCATGACGGCAGCCTTCTGGCAGTCTGTTTGGAATAAAAGACCCGGTGCCGCAACGACCTGTAAGCCAGGGCACCGGGTGAAGAGAGGATCGTTACGAGAGCGCGGCGACCACCGACATTTCGACGAGGATCTCCGGCTCGCAGAGCTTGCTTTCAACGGTGGCGCGGGCCGGTGCCACACCCTTGGGCAGCCACTTGTCCCACACTGCGTTCATGCCCTGGAAGTCGGCATCGATGTCCTTCAGGTAGATGGTCACCGACAGCAGACGGGTCTTGTCGGTGCCCGCCAGGTCCAGCAGGCGCTCGATGTTGGCCAGGGTCTCGCGGGTCTGCTGTTCGATCCCCGCGCTCATGTTGTCACCCACCTGGCCCGCCAGGTACACGGTGCCGTTGTGGGCGACGATCTGACTCATGCGCTCATTGGTGAGCTGGCGCTGGATTGCCATGCTTGGCGATCTCCTGGTTGTGTCCGTAGCGGGAAATGTCGAGGCCTTCAGCACTGATCTGCGGTTTTTTGCGCGCCATCAGGTCGGCGAGCAGGCGACCGGAACCGCAGGCCATTGTCCAGCCGAGGGTACCGTGACCGGTGTTGAGGAACAGGTTGCGGAACGGCGTGGCACCGACGATCGGCGTGCCGTCCGGGGTGGTCGGACGCAGGCCGGTCCAGAAGCTGGCCTGGCCCAGATCGCCGCCGAGAGGATAGAGGTCGTTGACGATCATCTCCAGCGTTTCGCGCCGGCGCGGGTTCAGCGACAGGTCGAAACCGGCAATCTCGGCCATGCCGCCGACGCGGATGCGGTTGTCGAAGCGGGTGATCGCGACCTTGTAGGTTTCGTCGAGGATGGTCGAGGTTGGCGCCATGTCCGGGTTGGTGATCGGCACGGTCAGCGAGTAGCCCTTGAGCGGGTACACCGGGGCCTTGATGCCCAGCGGCTTGAGCAGTTGCGGCGAGTAGCTGCCCAGGGCCAGCACGTAGCGGTCGGCGGTTTCCAGCTTGCCGTCGATCCAGACGCCGTTGATGCGGTCGCCGGCGAAGTCCAGGCGCTGGATGTTCTGGCCGAAGCGGAACTCCACGCCCAGCTTGACTGCCATCTCCGCCAGGCGGGTGGTGAACAGCTGACAGTCGCCGGTCTGGTCGTTGGGCAGACGAAGGGCGCCGGCGAGGATGTCGGAAACGTTGGCCAGGGCCGGCTCGACCCGGGCGATGCCTTCGCGATCCAGCAACTCGTAAGGTACGCCGGCCTGTTCGAGGACGGCGATGTCCTTGGCGGCGTTGTCGACCTGGGCCTGGGTGCGGAACAGCTGGGTGGTGCCGAGGGTGCGGCCTTCGTAGGCGATGCCGGTTTCGGCGCGCAGTTCGTCGAGGCAGTCGCGGCTGTACTCGGACAGGCGGACCATGCGCTCCTTGTTCACCGCGTAGCGGTTAGCGGTGCAGTTGCGCAGCATCTGCGCCATCCACAGGTACTGGTCGACGTCGCCGGTGGCCTTGATCGCCAGGGGCGCGTGGCGCTCCAGCAGCCACTTGATGGCTTTCAACGGTACGCCCGGGGCGGCCCACGGCGAGGCGTAACCCGGCGATACCTGGCCGGCGTTGGCGAAACTGGTTTCCATGGCCACCGCCGGCTGGCGATCGACCACGACCACTTCGAAACCTTGCCGGGCCAGATAGTAGGCACTCGCGGTCCCGATTACACCACTACCCAGTACCAGAACGCGCATTTGATTACCCTCGAAGCGGCGCACCGCAGCTATTTATTGTGAAAGGCGTGAATGCGCGCAGTGTAAAAAACTCGGGCCAGTGCATTTCACTATATAAAAGCCTATATTTGGCGAGAATTCTCGGCAAAGTCGGCTTTTACAAAGGGGCATCCACTATGAGAACCCAGCACCAGAGCAAGCGCGAGCTGGACAAGATCGACCGCAACATCCTCCGTATCCTGCAGACCGACGGGCGAATTTCCTTCACCGAGCTGGGGGAGAAAGTCGGGCTGTCGACCACACCGTGCACCGAGCGCGTCCGCCGCCTGGAGCGCGAGGGCATCATCATGGGCTACAACGCCCGGCTCAATCCGCAGCACCTGAAGGGGAGCCTGCTGGTGTTCGTCGAGATCAGCCTGGACTACAAGTCTGGCGATACCTTCGAGGAGTTTCGTCGCGCGGTGCTGAAGCTGCCCCATGTGTTGGAGTGTCACCTGGTATCAGGTGATTTCGACTATCTGGTGAAGGCGCGGATTTCCGAGATGGCCTCGTACCGCAAGCTGCTGGGCGACATCCTGCTCAAGCTGCCGCATGTGCGGGAGTCCAAGAGCTATATCGTGATGGAAGAGGTGAAGGAGAGTTTGAACCTGCCGATTCCGGATTGAGACTTCGCTGGCCTTATCGCGGGCAACGCCCGCTCCCACAGGTATCGCATGCGCCGCGGCCCCTGTGGGGAGCGGGCGTTGCCCGCGATGAGGCCAGCAGCCGTTACACCAGCACCTGCCGGGTCGTGGCAATGAACTCATGCACCAACCGCTCTGCCCCGGCATCGATCATCTCGTCCGGGCCGCGTCCACGCGGGCATGGCAGGCGCGGCGTGGTACCGAACAGGCGGCAGATCAGCGGCCGCTCTTCATAAACGGTGCAGCCCCGCAGCCCCAGGTGCACGCAGTTCAACTCGGCCAGCGCCGCCTCCTGCTCCGCCGCCGTCTTCCTCGGCAGCCGGGCCATTTCCTCGGACGAGGTGGTCACCGGCCCGCAGCAGTCATGACAGCCGGGCACGCAGTCGAACGAAGGAATCTGCTCACGCAGGAAACGGATCTTGTGGCTGTTGCAGGCCATGGCACGGGACCGCGAGAACAATAAAGGCCGCCATTCTGCCTCACGGTTGCCGACCCATGAAAGCACCGCCTATGCTGCGCCGACCTCACCGACACTCACCCAGGACCACCTCCATGCACACCGCTTCCTACTACGCCGCCAGCAGCGTCCCACAGCCGGACTACCCCACGCTGAACGGCGAGCAGCAGTGCGACGTCTGCGTGGTCGGCGGCGGCTATTCTGGCCTGAACACCGCCATCGAGCTGGCCGAACGCGGCTTCAGCGTGGTCCTGCTGGAAGCCCGCAAGATCGGCTGGGGCGCCAGCGGACGCAACGGCGGGCAACTGATTCGCGGCGTCGGCCATGGCCTGGAGCAATTCGAAGCGGTCATCGGCGCCGATGGTGTGAAGCAGATGAAGCTGATGGGCCTGGAAGCGGTGGAAATCGTCCGCCAGCGTGTCGAGCGCCACGCCATCCCCTGTGACCTGACCTGGGGCTACTGCGACCTGGCCAACAAACCCCGCGAGTTCGCCGGCTTCGCCGAGGAAGCCGAGGCCCTGCGAGCCCTGGGCTACCGCCACGAGTTGCGCCTGGTCCAGCCGGAACAGATCCACACGGTGATCGACTCAGAGCGCTACGCCGGCGGCCTGGTCGACATGGGCTCCGGCCACCTGCACCCGCTCAACCTGGCCCTGGGCGAGGCCGCAGTGGCGGCACAACTGGGCGTGCGTGTGTTCGAACGCTCTGCGGTCACCCGCATCGACTACGGTGCGCAGGTGAACGTGCACACCGAGCGCGGCAATGTCCGTGCGACCACCCTGGTGCTCTGCTGCAACGCCTACCTCAATGACTTGAACCGCGAGCTCGGCGGCAAGGTCCTGCCCGCAGGCAGCTACATCATCGCCACCGAGCCGCTGGGTGAGGAACGCGCACGGCAGTTGCTGCCGCAGAACATGGCGGTGTGCGACCAGCGGGTGACGGTGGATTACTTCCGCCTGTCCGCCGACCACCGCCTGCTGTTCGGCGGTGCCTGCCATTACTCAGGACGCGACCCGCAGGACATCGGCGCCTACATGCGGCCGAAGATGCTCAAGGTGTTCCCGCAACTGGCCGACGTGCGCATCGACTTCCAGTGGGGCGGCATGATCGGCATCGGCGCCAACCGCCTGCCGCAGATCGGCCGCCTGCGAGAACACCCCAATGTCTATTACGCCCAGGCCTACGCCGGGCATGGCCTGAACGCCACGCACCTGGCCGGTCGTCTGCTCGGCGAGGCGATCAGCGGCCAGCAGGGCGGACGCTTCGACCTGTTCGCCCAGGTGCCGCACATCACGTTCCCGGGTGGCAAGCACCTGCGCTCGCCGTTGCTGGCGTTGGGGATGTTGTGGCATCGGTTGAAGGAGTTGGTCTGAGTCCGGACCTGGTATTTCTGTCAGTTTCGAGGGGGTGGGCTCGATCTTAATATCGAAGTGCCTTGAACACACCATTCACGCAATCGATTGGAGCCCGCATCATGAACCTCATCAAAAACGGAAGCTTCGAGTCCGGCCAACTGGAACCATGGGAAGCCTACCCCGCAGCTGTCACTATTTCGAACAACGCCGTCCTCTTGCCACTGGGTTCGCACCTACTTCAGGTCCTTGACCTCGACGCAATTGGCGACGCCACTACATTCACCGTAAAAGTGAGGGCTCGCGCATCACAGGAGCCGCCGGCCGAGGCACTGAAAACCAAAAGTCGCTTCCAACTTAGTTTCTATTATCAATACGGTACGCAGTTCATCGTACACCCCATCGAATTCGACGCTTCCGGCGGTTTTCAAAACTTCGAGAGTTCGTTCAGGATCAGCCTGCCTGAGCCCTTGGTCTATGCCCGGATCAAATGCTGGGTTCCCCGCAATTCGACACCTGATTACGATCCTCGGGACATCTGGTTCACCGGCTTCGAACTCCTGCCCGGAGCGCATATCCCTTGAGTTGAGCTCAGCTCCGCCAGAACGGCTTGAGCCCTTCTTCGATAGCGTCCGCGCGGCTTAGCCCGATGTCCTTCAACTGCGCGGGCGTCAACTCGAGCAAGGCCCGCCGGGTTTCCCAGCGGTGCCGCCACAGGCGCAGCGTGCTCGGCAGTGCGCGAATTCCGACCTTGCGCTGAGCCTGCTCCAGCTCGCCGCCATACAGTTTCAAGCGCACATCACTCAGGCCGTTCATCACATCGTTCTCCAGGGTTGGTAAACCGTGAAGAAAGAATGCGCGTTTGGGAAATTCCATTACAGATTCAACCGATCAGAATTTTCCTCATACAGATTTCTCCATTTCTTCTCTGAATGATGTATTTTTCCGACATCTGTAATGGTTTCATCCTACGGAGCTGCCTGGAGTATGCCCATGACCCTCTACGTCAATCTCGCTGAACTGCTGGGCGCCCGTATCGAGCAAGGCCTCTATCGTCCGGGCGACCGCCTGCCGTCGGTGCGTGCTCTGAGCCTGGAGCACGGGGTCAGCCTGAGCACCGTGCAGCAAGCCTACCGCCTGCTGGAGGACAACGGCCTGGTGGCGCCGCGGCCGAAGTCCGGCTATTTCGTACCGCAGCACCGCAACCTGCCTGCCCTGCCGGTTGTGGGACGCCCGGCCCAGCGGCCCGTGGACATCTCCCAGTGGGAACACGTGATCGAGCTGGTGCGCAGCTCGCCGAGCAAGGACGTGGTGCAACTCGGCCGCGGCATGCCCGACGTCAACAGCCCGACCCTCAAACCCCTGCTACGCAGCCTCGCCCAGTTGAGCCGACGCCAGGACATGCCGGGCCTGTACTACGACACCATCAGCGGCACCGAAGCCCTGCGCGAGCAGGTCGCACGGCTGATGCTCGACTCTGGCTGCACCCTGAGCGCCGCCGACCTGGTGATCACCACGGGCTGCCACGAGGCGCTATCAGCCAGCATCCGCGCGGTGTGCCAGCCCGGCGATATCGTCGCGGTGGACTCGCCCAGCTTCCATGGCGCCATGCAGACCCTAAAGGGCCTGGGTATGAAGGCCATGGAAATCCCCACCGACCCGCTCACCGGCATCAGCCTCGAAGCCCTGGAACTGGCCCTGGAACAATGGCCGATCAAGCTGATCCAGGTGACCCCGACCTGCAACAACCCGCTCGGCTATGTCATGCCCGAGGCCCGCAAGCGCGCCCTGCTCAACCTGGCCCAGCGCTTCGACGTGGCGATCCTCGAAGACGATGTGTACGGTGACCTCGCCTACACCTACCCGCGGCCGCGTACCATCAAGTCGTTCGACGACGATGGCCGGGTCCTGCTCTGCAGTTCCTTCTCCAAGACCTTGGCCCCAGGACTGCGCATCGGCTGGGTGGCACCAGGACGCTACCTGGAGCGCGTGCTGCACATGAAGTACATCGGCACCGGCAGCACTGCGACCCAGCCACAGCTGGCCATCGCCGACTTCATCGAGGCCGGCCACTACCAGCCACACCTGCGCCGCATGCGCAATCAGTACCAGCGCAGCCGCGACCAGATGATCGACTGGGTCACCCGCTACTTCCCCGAGGGCACACGGGTCAGCCGGCCGCAAGGCAGTTTCCTGCTGTGGGTCGAACTGCCGGAGCACTTCGATACCCTGAAGCTCAACCGCGTGCTGCTCGAGCAGGGCGTACAGATCGCCATGGGCAGCATCTTCTCCGCCTCGGGCAAGTACCGGAACTGCCTGCGCATGAACTACGCAGCGTTGCCGACCCCGGCCATCGAGGCGGCGGTGCGCAAGGTGGGGGAAAACGCCATTCGTCTACTGGCGGAGCAAGCGAACGCCGGGTAACGTTTCGCTGTTCAACGCGGTCTACAGTTCACCTGCCCCGCGACCACGGAATCCGCCCTTGACCCGTCACCGGCTCATGCCCTTTCTGCTTGTCTTCCTGCTGACACTGGGCGGCTGCGCCAGTGTCGACGTGCCACGCGACGTCAGCCAGGCCCTGCCGGCCAGCCAGTCGGCGTTCGGCCGCTCGGTGCTGCGCCAGGCCGAAGCTTATGACGGGCGCTCGGGCTTTCGCCTGCTGCCCAACAGCAACGAGGCTTTCCGCGCCCGCGCCGAGCTGATCCGCCGTGCGCAAAGCAGCATCGACCTGCAGTACTACATCGTCAATGACGGCCTCAGCACCCGCGCACTGATCCATGAGCTGCTGGTGGCGGCCGACCGTGGCGTGCGCGTACGCATCCTCCTCGACGACACTACCAGCGATGGCCAGGACGACCAGATCGGCGTGCTCGCGGCACACCCGAATATCCAGATCCGCGTGTTCAACCCGCTGCAGCTGGGGCGCGCCACCGGCGTGACGCGGGCCATGGGTCGCCTGTTCCACTTGTCGCGCCAGCACCGGCGCATGCACAACAAGCTATGGCTGGTGGACAACGCCATGGCCATCGTCGGCGGGCGCAACCTCGGCGACGCCTATTTCGACGCCGAGCCCAACCTCAACTTCACCGACATCGACCTGCTCGGCGTTGGGCCGGTGGCCGAGCAACTGGGGCACAGCTTCGACCAGTACTGGAACAGTGCCCTGAGCAAGCCCATCGGTGATTTCCTTTACAGCCAGCCGGACGCCGACGACCTGCGCAGCAGCCGCCAGCGCCTGGAAAAGTCCCTGGCCGAGGCCCGTGCCCAACACAAGGCACTCTATGAGCGCCTGATGGCCTGGCAGACCCAGCCGCGCCTGGACATCTGGCGCAACGAGCTGATCTGGGCCCATGCCCAGGCGCTGTGGGATGCGCCGAGCAAGGTGCTGGCCGACGACGAGCCGGACCCGCAGTTGCTGATGACCCGGCAACTGGCGCCGGAGCTGAATGGCGTGCACAAGGAACTGATCCTGATCTCGGCCTACTTCGTACCGCGGGAACAGGGCCTGCTGTACCTGACCAGCCGCGCCGACGCCGGGGTGTCGGTGAGCCTGCTGACCAACGCCCTGGAAGCCACCGACGTGCCGGTGGTCCACGGCGGCTACGCGCCCTATCGCCGAGCGCTGCTGGAGCACGGAGTGAAGCTCTTCGAACTGCGCCGCCAGCCCGGCGACCCGGGACAGCCGCGCTATCGGCTCAGCGGTGGCTCGGATTCCAGCCTGCACAG
Organism: Pseudomonas sp. Con_6; assembly: GCF_059379395.1. Taxonomy (NCBI): domain Bacteria; kingdom Pseudomonadati; phylum Pseudomonadota; class Gammaproteobacteria; order Pseudomonadales; family Pseudomonadaceae; genus Pseudomonas; species Pseudomonas sp. Con_6. Next base: position 6,884,167 of record NZ_CM182011.1, read on the forward strand.
CAAAGCGATCGTCTTCGACCGGCAAAAGACGTTCATTGGCTCGTTCAATTTCGACCCGCGCTCGGTGTTGTGGAATACCGAGGTCGGGGTGCTGGTGGACAGCCCGGAACTGGCCCAATACACCCGCGACCTGGCGATCCAGGGTATGGCGCCGGCGGTGGCGTATCAGGTGGAGTTACGGGAAGGGAAGCTGGTGTGGGTGACCGAGGACGATGGTCAGCTGCATGTGCTGACCACCGAGCCTGGGGGGGTGTGGCGAAGGTTCAATGCGTGGATCGCCAAGGCGGTGGGGTTGGAGAAGATGCTTTAGGCGGGGGGGTTTACTCCAGCAGCCAGTCGGCGTCGCCTTCGATCAGGGTGCCGCCGTGGCTGGTGGTGTCCTCGAATTTCTGTCCCATATAGATCCGCTGGGACACCGTGTTCTTGGCCGTACAGGGAGGGAGCTCACAGACTGTTTTAGTGCACAGAATCAAGCGTCCCGACTGCTCGATTCAACTTCACATAAATCATCAACTTCTTTAGAGAATCTAACTTCGGGAATGGTGTAGTCGAGGTAGTCACCGATACTCTCGGGAAAAACCATGGTGATGAGCCAAAGTACTTTGGCAGGTATCCACAGAATGCCCCAACGTTTTCCTTTTGGGCTGGACAAATCTTCACGAAACTTCCGCCCCCACTGCCGATAGCTATGGAGAAACGCTTGATTGCGGGACATCTTCGATATCAGAGGAGGAGGAGCCGGTAGACCTTGGGGTCCATGACTCATGAAGTGCTGCATGTAGCTCCAAAGCTTGCGAGCGGTTTCACCTTGGTCACGCCAGCCTAAGTTTCCACATGAGACAAAAAACTCTTCGGGTGGTAGTTTGGTCCAGTCAATGCCAACCAGGCAAAGAGGGTGAAAGCTGGTATATCCACCGGCGTTAGTTATTGGTAGATACCCTTCCAATGGTTTCAATTCATCCCAATCCAGCACCACCAGATTTCCACTGGGGAAAGTGTAATATAATTTACGTGTTCTCCTGCTCAAGCGTATGCAGCTACCACGAATGTTTCTAGTGACCGCATATAAAAAACCTGCTATTGCGGCTAAAGTAAACGGAGATAGAATTGTAAAATACCACATACCCGCAGAAACTGGGGAGGCCGCTTGGAACAGCATTACAATTGATATCCCAACCCCCATCAAAAACATAACACCAACCCCACTACTAAAACTACTTTTTGCGCGGTGACCGGCTGAAATAACTTCAAGAACTGTTCCATTGAGCTTTATGACTCCAAGCTCACCATAAATATAATCTGGACTTACCGGACCTTCATAACGTTGATGGCGCTGATAGGAAATCGGGGTTGTTCCTGCAAGCTCACTTCCCGCAAGCTTTTTCAGCGTGGAATTGGAACTCATTCTGGCTTCCTGACCGGAGCCAGCTTATCCGGATTAATCTCATGAAAATTAAGCCAACCCGTAGAGGTAAAGACCAGCGGTTCCGGGGCATCGGGTTGTTGCAATGCAAAAGTCGGACGTGACGTTGTGTCTGGCCTGTACAAGTATTCAAGCTTGACGTGGGCATCCTCATGCATAGCTATCTGCCATCCCCGTTCAGCCCCCTTACCATCAGTTAAGGGAGCAATCACAAAGTGAGTGTCAAGATTGATCTCCCGTGCAGATGTGGCCAGAGCTTCCTCTGCCGGCATTCGCCTTAGGGGCTGGCCATTCAACTCGACCGTCACTAGCGCACGGAAATCTTCATTGCCGAGGATAAAACCGGGGAGAGTGCATCTGAGCCACAATGTACCGGCGGCCCCTGGTCCACTTTCCCAACGTGCAGTAATTTGCGGGCTGAACTGAATACTGTTCCAAGCGTTCATTTCTTCCTGAAACGAAAACTTAGGCGTTAACCACCCCCAGGCAGAGTGTTTCAACAGAATTTCGACTGGGCCATGACCCACCTCCGCTATTTTGAACGCAAGGTAGAAAATCACCCCCACAGCGACCAGGGCCAAGATCACGCAGATCGACGGCTTAATTGCTATCGCCGTTAGCCCTATATACTTTGCACCCAACGCCAAGGTAGAAAAAGCAATCACAGAGCCCGCTATTGCTGAGAGTAAGTACAACCTGGCCTGTTCTGGATTTCCATCCTCATAAGCCAGGTACGCCCGGAAACCGTCCACAAATGCAAGGATGATTGAGGATATCGTCCCAGCGACAGTAGATGCCCATTTAATTCCGAAGTTTTTAATCGCTATTGCAAACCCCGCGTTTCCACGAGATTTTAAATATGATGAAAGAGCAAGAGTTGTGACTTCCACAGAAGCCGACACAAGGGCAATATAAGCACCGACCATCGAAGCTTTATTTACGAAGTTTTCCTCTCTCTGAAGCGCTTCATGTGAGTTTCTCACCCCCCATATCGCCAGCCCCGCTCCAATCCCTGAAAAAACTGCCCCGGCTGGCTCCTGCATTTTTTTCAGATTACGCAGTAGAGGATTCCCTTCCGCTGGCATTGATTGAGGCAGGTTAACTACAGCGTTTGAGGATACAGTCTCCCACTCCCAAATCTCTACATACTGGACGACGGATTGCTGTTTATGGCCCGAATGAGGTGCCGGATCTTCCCCAAGACGAATTCCCCAACGTGCCTGTAGTTCTCCAAGCTCCATATAGCCTTGCAGTTCCAGCGCCCATGTATTGAATTGCTCCAAAGGCACGTCCCGTCGACCGATAACTACACCGAACCGAAGTTCCGCGACATGCCTGAGCCGACGTACGTGTATTTCCGCAACATTCTTCGGCGCCCTGGCTAAGCTGGGCCATATAAGTCGGCTTAAAAGCTCGGTAATGACTGTTCCGGGTCGTTCATCAAGTACTTTGTCGACCACGTCAAAAACACGTTTGGCGATAGTGAGAGGAGTATTCAACCTACTCATCAACGAAGCATTTCCCGCGCCCAGCGCCCGCCATACCGGGCTGATTTCCGGGCTCTCGTTGATGTGCATGCTTAAAGCCTCAAGACCAGCTTCCGTATAGGGTGTTGTCGCCAAGCAATTGAGCACTGCCTGCTCGTAATCACTCGCGTTGCTGGCACACGATAGATCGAACAACTCCAGCGCCTTGCCCACCAGCCCGGACTTGTTCATCAACCGGGCCCAGACGGCTGCGGCAGTCCCCGACCGATTGATGGCCTCATTGAAGGCCTTCACCTCTTTCTCGTAGAGCGCCGAGAAATTTCCCGCACCGGTGACGTCAACCAACTTGCGCTGACGTTGCAGCGCCTCGTAGATCTCCTGCTTCTTGCCCCCCTCGTTGTAAGTCTTCTCGGCATGCTTGAAGTAGCTGGTCACCAGCGCCGCACTTTGCAGGCGATGCTTGTTGCTGGCCTGATACCGGTCGCGCCTGGCGACATCCATTGCGCAGATCTGGTTGAGTTCGCTGGCCATGCCGAGAAAATCATTCAGCACTACAGCCAGGGGCTTAATGTCCTTGCGCGGGACAAGGGCCCGATGCATCGCTGTGAAGATGAAGTCAGAAGTCGCCATCCTTTCCGGCAACACGACTTCACTCCAGGGAAAGTGCCTGGGCCGCTGACTCAGCCCGGGTGAGAGCAGCTCTTTAGTGGAAGAACCCAGCAGCACGGCATCGAATGCGTTCTTCTGCTCCGTCCCTCCCTCCGGCTTCACCTCGGTTGCCAAACTCCGACGTAGCCCGTTGGTGTCCTGCTCGATCTTCCACAAGGTGGCATGGGTAAGGATGGTGTCGCTCATCAACACGTACACCGTCTGCGCAACACTGGCTTCCGGTGCCAGGAGATACAGGGTCGAACCGGCAATATCGGGCGGGACGTGCCGTCCCGGCGCCTCGTCGTTGTAGTCTGCCTCGGTCCACCAAAGAGGGGCGAAACGGAGATCCATGGTGACCTGATAGTGGCGGGTCAGCATGCGACCGTCCCGGAAGTAGAACAGGTAGACGTAGCTGCTGGGCCTCAGTACTCGCAGCCCATAGGCCTTGCCTGCCTTCAGCTCCGGGTAACCCTCCACGCTCAGCGTGGGATAGATCGCGGCATTGATCGGTTGGTCCGATACGCCGTAGCGCAGCGGATACAGCGGCACACCGCGTTCACACGGCGGAGGAGAAATTGCACTTAGCGTTTTGCTACCAGGCCGGTCGGGCTGCACGGCTCTCTTGAACGATGATTTGGACATTCGAAGGAGTTCCTTAGAAAGATTTGGTCGCGGTCTGGCTGAGCCTTGCGCTGGCCTCGAATAGCCGCGCCAATCCGTGAATGTGGGATTGGCCTAATAGCGTTCTGATTTCCTCATTCTTGCTGAAGGCTTCCTGCGGATAGCGCAGGCGCAGTTCCATGTAGAAGCGCATGTCGCGTTCCAGGCGCAAACCGATGCGCTCAGCCTCTTCAACGAACAGGACCAGTTGCCGACGCATACGCAGTTGGTTGCGTTCGGAAGCAAACAGGGGAAAGCGCTCGGTCATGTCTCGCGAGAAATGGCGGAGGAACCAGGCGCGGCTGGCGAGGTTCAGGGCGGCTTCATCGCCACTGGTCAGGGTGATGCGCTGGTTGTCGTCGGATTCGGCTGACGCTGCGATCTGTGCCGGCATCTGCAGCCATTCACCGAAGTCCTCACCTGCATGCCAGATCGCACTGGTGATCGGCCCGAAAAGACGGGCCCGCTGCCCTGAGGGCAGCGCCTCGCACATTTCTTCCAGTGTCCGTAACGCACCCAGTTGGAAAGCGATCGAATGACCATCCGGGCCGATGATCTGATCCAGGAGTTGCAAGTGCTGCAACAGGGACTCAGGGTCTTGCGGACCGATCAGGACGAGCCCTACCTGCTCTGGTCCCCAGGTGCTGACGAACTTTTCCAGCAGCGACGCATTCAGCGGTATGAGCATCGGTCCATGTTGATAACCAGGGTGCTCATATTCTTTCGGTGTTCCACGCCACAACCATTGAACAGAGAAGGGGTCGGCCAGGGGCTGTACTTCACTCTCCAGCTCCAGACGGTTTCTTCCGTCGAGCCAGAGCCAGGTTTTGCCCTGGGTTTCCAACCGGCTCCATTCAGGTTCAGCGACCACTTTCACGACCTGACGAGGCCAGCCTGCATCGATGTAGTGCTGATCCATCACGCTGCTCCTCTGGCACAGGGACATGGCACACGGGAGCAACTGCCATCGGCGCGCATACCGCACACCTGGTCCATCGCCAGCCCTTCCTTGGACACGCCTGTCACCACGTGACCAGTACCGCTTCCGACTGTTGTGAGTTGCATCGGTCCCTTGAAGTCGAGGGCGACTCCGTTCAGGGATATGCCCGCCCGGTTGATGCGGAATGTGCCGCCCGGCCCTTCGATCACGAACTCGTCTTCCACCTGAATCCGATAGGTCTTGGTGCGGTGACGGATTTCCTGCATCGCGTCCAGATAGGCATGGCCTTGCACAATCTCTTCGCGATGGTTGCCAATCTCGATGTGGTGGCTGGCGCCGGTCTTGTCTCGACGGTTATTGCCAACCTCCTCCGTACGGTCCTTGCCCGTCTTGATACGGTGATTGCGACCAATGACCAGGTCGTCATCCTGTCCGGCTTCATGGCGCCGGTCGCGGCCAATGGACACCTGCTCGTCATTGCCAACGGTGTCCTTGCGGTCGTGGCCGACAGTCAGGGTTTCGTCGTGTTCCACCTGTTCGCTGCGGTCGTTCCCGACAAGAGTGGTTTCGTCATTCTTGACGACATTGTTCTGATCCCTCTGCGCATGAATGAACACCTCTTCCAGCCCGGCCTCATCCTCGAAGCGCAACTCGTTGAAGCCGTCGCCCTTGTGGGTCTGACTCTTGATGGTCATGCGCGTCTTGTTTGCGGGCAGTTCGTAGGGCGGACGCTGTAGCGCCGTGTAACACCTGCCCGTGATTATTGGCTGGTCAGGGTCCGAGTTCTGGTAGCTGACAATGACGCCCTGGCCGATGCGCGGGATCGCCATATGGCCCCACAGCGCCCCGGCGATGTTCTGCGAAACCTGAATCCAGCAGGAGCTGGGTTCGTTTTCCTTGGTTTGGCGGTCCCAGGGGAAATGAACCTTCACCCGACCGTATTCATCGCAGTAGATTTCCTCGCCCGGCGGCCCGACCACCGTGGCCATCTGCGGGCCGTCGATGCGGGGTTTGGGCAGCGGCTCGGGGCGCCATTCGGCATTGTCCCGCACCAGCGTGGCGATGCAGTTGTAGTGGGTGCCGCTGTCGGCCCCGGCACTTTCCTCGGCCTGGCTGACGTACTGCTTGCCATGGTGCTCCAGGTGCACCGGGCGCCAACCGCAGTTCATGTCGTCGCGGGGGTGGCCGACCAGGTCGAAGTACAGGCCGGGGACCATCCGGGCATCGTCGCCCTCGGCAATGACCTGGCAGGCATCACCGCGCAGGCCGAGCAGGCGGCTGCGGCTGAAGGCCTCACCGGTCTTGTCTCCCCGGTAGCGACCGGGGTAGTCGTAGCGCTCGTAATTGTCGGCCTGGTGCTCGAGGTCCGTGGCCTTGTACTTGCTCTGCTCAGTGAATTTCGGGTTCTTGAAGCTGTAGTCGCGCTGGACCTGCTGGGCGCTGCGCACGTTTTCGCTGTAGGTGAAGCGGTGTAGCGCCGGGCCCGGGCGGTCCGCGCCGGGCTTGGGGTTGTATTCCACCGGCAGGCCGGGCTGCTTGCCGAAGATCAACGGGAAGTCGCAGTGGACCAGGCGACAGCCTTCCTTGCTGTGCACGAAGCCGTAGAAAAAGCCCTCTTCGCGCATGATGCGCTCGACGAAGTGATAGTCGGTTTCGCCGGCCTGCACGCAGTACTCGCGGGCATTGCGGTCCTTGGCGGCGCGCAGTTCGTAGTCGAGGTCGAGGGCGTGCTTCTTCAGCATCACCTTGGCGATGTCGGGCACGCTGAGGGTCTGGAAGATGCGCCAGTCCGAACACAGATTCAGGCGGGCCAGGCGGGGTTCGACGACCGCGCGGTAGCGGGTGCGGCGAAAGCCGGTTTCGCCCTGCTGGAAGGTGCTGACCGAGCCGTGGACGTAGCGCACGGCCTGGTCGCCCTGCCAGATCGTGAACAGCGCGGGACGGTCGAGGATCTTGCCGAACTTGACGGCGGGATCGGTGCTGCTCAGGTCGACTTCGAGGCGGAAGGTTTCGGAAAGACCTTCGCTGAGGTGGAATTCGACAACCTCGAATACACCAGTTGCTGCGGTGAAGGTGAAGCGCAGATCGGACTGGACGACCATGGAGGATTTCCTGGGGAACGAATTCCTTGGAGATCCTCCATGTCAGCCAACAGACGGGATATAGGAAAAATCCTGAGAGAACGTGTGAAACTTCCGTTCGTGCTCAGTCAGCTACCGCTACCGCCTCGAAGGCATTGGCCCGACGCGACAACAGCACCAGCACGAAAGCCCCCACCGCCATGAACCACGGCAACGCATGCCCACTCAGCCACTGGCTACCCGCCCCCGCCGCCAGCGGCCCGATCAGGCAACCGATACCCCACAGCTGCGCCACATGGGCGTTGGCCCGCACCAGCGCATCATCGCGATAACGCTCGCCGATCAGGATCAGCGACAGGGTGAACAACCCGCCGGCACTGGCGCCGAACAGCACCCACAGCGGCCAGATCAGTTGGGTCTGCAGGAACAGCGGAATCATCAGGCTGGACACCGCCAGCGTCACCGCACACCCAGTGAACAGCGTGCGCCGGGACATGCGGTCGGCCAGGGCACCGATCGGCAATTGCAGTATGGCATCCCCCACCACCACGGTACTGACCATGAACAGCGCCACTTCCGCACTGAAGCCCTGTTGCAGGCAGTACACCGGCAGCAAGGTCAGGATCATTGCCTCGAATGCGGCGAACAGGGCGATGGCCCACGCAATCACCGGCAACTTCCGACAGAAGCCAAACAGGTCGAAAAAGGTCACGCTGGCCGCCTCGGTGCTCGGCGCACCACCGCGACCGAACAGCAGCAGCGGCGAGACGATCAGCAGGCCGACGCCGATCCAGAAGCCGAGGTCATCATCCGAACCCACCACGCCCAGCAACAAAGGTCCGGCCAGTTGGCTCAGGGCATAGCTGCTGCCATACAGCGCCACCAGACGCCCGCGCCACTCCTCCACCACCAGCTGGTTGATCCAGCTTTCACCGAGGATGAAGACGATGGTCAGGACCACGCCGATCAGCAGGCGCAGCACCAGCCAGACCGGGTAGCTGGGCAGCAGCGCCAGGGCCCCGATGGACAGCGCGCCGGCCCACAGACACATGCGCATCAGGCCTGGCGTGCCGAAGCGCGCGGCCAGGCGGCTGGCGAGGCTCGCCCCGAGCAATACGCCAATCGCCGGCATCGCCGCCATCACGCCAATGGCGAAGCTGCCGTAGCCCCAGCCTTCCAGGCGCAAGGACACCAGCGGCATGCTGACGCCCAGGGCCAGGCCGACGCTGAGGACGGCGGCCAGGACGGCGAAGTAGGTACCCCAACGCATTGCATGCTCCTTGAAGAGAATGGGGCCGCCTTGCGGCCCTTCGCGAGCAAGCTCGCTCCTACAGAGGGCCATGTTAAACACCCTGCGGGAGCGAGCTTGCTCGCGAAGGGCTGCAAAGCAGCCCCAATGGCATTAGCCGATCTGGATTACAGCTTGATCCAGGTAGCCTTCAGCTCGGTGTACTTGTCCAGCGCATGCAGCGACTTGTCGCGGCCGTTGCCCGACTGCTTGAAGCCACCGAACGGCGCGGTCATGTCGCCGCCGTCGTACTGGTTGACCCAGACGCTGCCGGCACGCAGTGCCTTGGCGGTCTTGTGGGCCTTGCTGATGTCCGCCGTCCACACGCCGGCGGCAAGGCCGTATGGGGTGTCGTTGGCGATGGCGATGGCTTCTTCGACGGTGTCGAAGGTGATCACCGACAGCACCGGCCCGAAGATCTCTTCCTTGGCGATGCGCATGGCGTTGTTCACGCCGTCGAAGATGGTCGGCTCGACATAGGTGCCGCCGGTCTCTTCAAGGATGCGCTTGCCGCCGACCAGCAGCTTGGCGCCGTCGGTGTGAGCCGACTCGATGTAGCCCAGCACGGTGTTCAGTTGCTGGGTGTCGACCAGGGCGCCGACGGTGGTCGCCGGATCCAGCGGGTTGCCCGGTTTCCAGGCCTTCAGCGCATCCAGCACCATCGGCAGGAACTGGTCCTTGATCGAACGCTCCACCAACAGGCGCGAGCCGGCGGTGCAGACTTCACCTTGGTTGAAAGCGATGGCGCTGGCTGCGGCTTCGGCAGCAGCCTTCAGGTCAGGAGCGTCGGCAAAGACGATGTTAGGGCTCTTGCCACCGGCTTCCAGCCACACGCGCTTCATGTTCGACTCGCCCGCATAGACCATCAACTGCTTGGCGATCTTGGTCGAGCCCGTGAACACCAGGGTATCGACGTCCATGTGCAGGGCCAGGGCCTTGCCCACGGTGTGGCCGAAGCCTGGCAGGACGTTGAGCACGCCCGCCGGGATACCGGCGTCCACGGCCAGCTGGGCGATACGGATGGCGGTCAGCGGGGATTTTTCGGACGGTTTTAGGATCACCGAGTTACCGGTGGCCAGCGCCGGACCAAGTTTCCAGCAGGCCATCAGCAGCGGGAAGTTCCACGGCACGATGGCCGCGACCACGCCCACCGGCTCGCGGGTGACCAGGCCGAGCTGGTCGTGCGGGGTGGCGGCGACTTCGTCGTAGACCTTGTCGATGGCTTCGCCATTCCAGGCCAGGGCATTGGCTGCGCCTGGGATATCGATGGTGGACGAGTCGCCGATCGGCTTGCCCATGTCCAGGGTTTCCAGAAGGGCCAGCTCCTCGACGTTCTGCTTGAGCAGGCCGGCGAAGCGGATCAGGGTGGCCTTGCGCTTGGCCGGAGCCATGCGCGACCAGACGCCGGAGTCGAAGGTGGCGCGGGCATTTTCCACGGCGCGCTGGGCGTCGGCTTCGTCACAACTGGCGATCTGCGCCAGGAGGCGGCCGTCGACCGGACTGATACATTCGAAGGTGTGGCCGGAAGCGGCCGCGGTGTATTCGCCGTTGATGAAGGCGCGGCCTTCGATCTTCAGTTGCTGGGCACGCTGTTCCCAATCCGCACGCGTCAGGGTGGTCATAGCAAACTCCTCCTGTTGTTGATGTGCAGCGTCGTGCGAGAAGTCATCGACACTGTCAGAAATTTCCGCCGGAGCTGTCATCGCTCTACAGCATTCGACACCCTAAACTACCGGGACCCGGATTATCAATATATTTGACATTAAGCCGTCAAAAGCCTAGTGATGTTCATTTTATTTAACAATCAGGTGAGCCGTTCCATGAATATCCAGCAGATCGTCGACTTCGCCCAGGTCCTGACCGAAGCAGAACGCTACCGTCCCGCCGCCGAGAAGATCCTCAAGGGCGAACCCGACCAGGCGGTCTACAACCACTACTCCAGCCCGTGCGGGCAGTTCGCCGCCGGCGTCTGGGAAGGCGCAGCGGGACAGTGGACGGTGAACTACACCGAGCATGAATATTGCGAGATCGTTCAGGGCGTTTCGGTCCTGCGTGACGAACAGGGCCAGGCCAAGACCCTGCGTGCCGGCGATCGCTTCGTGATTCCCGCAGGTTTCAAGGGCACCTGGGAGGTGCTGGAACCATGCCGCAAGATCTATGTGATGTTCGAACAAAAATAGATATGTAGCACACGCGGGGTCGTCGACATTGAGAGCATGACATGGTCCAACCGGACAACAACCTACAAGGAAGAATCCTCATGACCAATGAAGAAGCGCAAGCAAAACTGGCCCAACTGATCGGCAGCAACTACACCGAAGCCGTCAAGGCCAAGATCACCGAGCTGACCGGCCGTGCCCGTGTCGTCGGCCCGAATGACATGGCCACCATGGAAGTCGACGAAGCCCGTATCCACGTTGTCGCTGGCGGCAACGGCGTGATCACCGGCTTCCGCTTCGGCTGATCGGCCCCGCGTCAGGACGCCCGGCACGAAAGTGCCGGGCGTTTTCGTTTGCCTGCGGAAAACCGCGGGCATAAAAAAAGCCCGTATCCAGGGGATACGGGCCTTTTTCGCAAGCCGGATCAATTACTTGATCTTGGCTTCCTTGTACATCACGTGCTTACGGACGACCGGATCGTATTTCTTGATCTCGATCTTGTCCGGAGTGGTGCGCTTGTTCTTGTCGGTGGTGTAGAAGTGGCCAGTACCGGCGCTCGACACCAAACGGATCAGTTCACGCATGACGTTCTCCCTTAGACCTTGATGCCGTTACGGCGAATGTCAACCAGAACGGCGTCGATGCCGCGCTTGTCGATGATACGCATGCCCTTGGCGGAAACGCGCAGACGCACGAAACGCTTCTCGGACTCGACCCAGAAGCGATGATGCTGCAGGTTCGGCAGGAAACGACGACGGGTTTTGTTGTTTGCGTGGGAAATGTTGTTCCCGGTTACTGGACCCTTACCAGTAACTTGACAGACTCTCGACATGCCTCAGCCCTCTAAAACCACATGCCCAACCCGGCATGGGTTGGCCGCTTAATCTCTCAGTCTTTGGCGCCAGGCGCCTTGATTCTTCAGGGTCTTACCGGCTACACCCAAGGGTGCTGCACACCGGGCCCCTAGAAAAGAGCGCTGCTTTATACCAGAAACGCCAGAGTACAACAACACAGAATGTGATTGCCCAAACACGTTCCGTGGCCCGCACGGCGCGGCAAACGGGCTGCGGCGCTTATTACCGCTCGTCGCGCAATTCGTTTAAAAAGGTGTTGGCGATTTGTAATCCGGGGCACTAGGGTAGGACTTTTCCAGACTGCACTGGCAGATGGGTCGTCGTTCAGCCAAGGAGTCCTCATGCGTCGCGCCGTTCTTCCCCTGTTGTTCATCGCCCTGCTCGGTCCCGCCCTGGCCCAGGCTGCCGCGCTCAGCGTGTGCACCGAGGCCAGCCCCGAAGGCTTCGACGTGGTCCAGTACAACTCGCTGACCACCACCAACGCCTCGGCCGACGTGCTGATGAACCGTCTGGTGGAGTTCGACGCGAAGGCCGGCAAGGTGGTACCGAGTCTGGCAGAAAGCTGGACGGTGTCCGAGGACGGTCTGGTCTACACCTTCAAGCTGCGCCCGGAAGTGAAGTTCCACACCACCCCGTACTTCAAGCCAAGCCGCGCACTGAACGCCGACGACGTGCTGTTCAGCTTCCAACGCATGCTCTATCCGGCGCACTCTTGGCACAAGATCGCCCAAAGTGGCTTCCCTCACGCACAGTCGCTGCAGTTACCCGAGCTGATCAAGCAGATCGACGCCCCGGACCCGCTGAGCGTGCGCTTCACCCTGAGCCACCCGGACGCCACCTTCCTCGCCACCCTGAGCATGGGCTTCGCCTCCATCTACCCGGCGGAATATGCCGATCAGTTGCTCAAGGCCGGCACGCCCGAGAAGCTCAACAGCCAGCCGATCGGCACCGGGCCGTTTGTGTTCAATCGTTTCCAGAAGGACGCGGTGATCCGCTACCGGGCCAACCCGGACTACTTCAATGGCAAGCCGGCGGTCGATCCACTGATCTTCGCCATCACCCCGGACGCCAACGTGCGCCTGCAGAAGCTGCGCCGCAACGAGTGCCAGATTGCCCTGTCGCCCAAGCCACTGGATATCGCCGCGGCCAGCGAAGACGCCAACCTGAAGGTGGAAAAGACCGAAGCCTTCATGACCGCCTTCCTCGCCATCAACAGCCAGCATCCGCCGCTGGACAAGCCGGAAGTGCGTCAGGCGATCAACCTCGCCTTCGACAAGGACAGCTACCTCAAGGCCGTGTTCGAAGGCACTGCAGTGGCGGCCAACGGACCGTTCCCGCCGAACACCTGGAGCTATGACAAGTCATTGCCGGGCTACCCGACGGACCAGGCCAAGGCCCGGGAACTGCTGAAGAAGGCCGGCCTGCCGGAGGGTTTCAGCACCACGATCTGGACCCGCCCGTCCGGCAGCCTGCTCAACCCCAACCCGAGCCTCGGCGCCCAGCTGCTACAAGCGGACCTGGCCAAGGTCGGGGTCAAGGCGGAAATCCGTGTGATCGAATGGGGCGAACTGATCCGCCGAGCCAAAGCCGGCGAGCATGACCTGCTATTCATGGGCTGGGCCGGCGACAACGGCGACCCCGACAACTTCCTCAGCCCGCAATTCTCCTGCGCAGCGGTGACGTCCGGGACCAACTTCGCCCGCTACTGCGACCCGCGCCTGGACCAGTTGATCAGCGCCGGCAAGACCACCAACGACCAGAGCGTGCGCAGCCGCCTTTACCAGCAGGCTCAAGCGCAGATCCAGCAGCAGGCGCTGTGGCTGCCGCTGGCGCATCCGACGGCGGCGGTGTTGCTGCGCAAGGATGTGGAGGGGTATCAGGTCAATCCGTTCGGGCGCCAGGACTTTGCCGGGGCGAACGTAGAGCGCTGAGGTCAGGTCCGCCTGAGCTCTCATTGTTCATGCTGGCCAATCGCTGGCAAGCCAGCTCCCACAGCGTTCGCAGTGCACTCGATCCTGTGGGGGCCTGCCTGCCACCTCAGGCCGGGGCGCTGAAAAAGCAGCCTCTCTCCCGCATCGATAGCGGCTCGCCGTCACCAACGATGAAGTGATCAAGGATGCGCACGTCAATGGTCTCCAACGCATCCATCAGGCGGTGGGTAAGCCAGATGTCGGCCTGGCTCGGCTCGGGATTGCCGGAGGGATGATTGTGGCAGAGGATCAGCGCAGCAGCGTTGTGCGCCAGGGCCCGCTTCACCACCTGTCGCGGGTATACCGCGGCACTGTCGATGGAGCCACGAAACAGAATCTCGAACACCAGCGGCCGGTGCTTGGTGTCAAGGAACAGGCAGCCGAATACTTCGTCGGCTTCATGGCGCAACTGCGCCTTCAGGTAGGTGCGCACCGCCTCCGGGCTTTCCAGCGCAGAACCGCGCTTCATGGACTCGCCCAGATGCCGCCGGGCCAGTTCCATCACCGCCTGTAACTGCGCGTACTTCGCCGTTCCCAGCCCCAGCTCGGCGCTGAAGCTGCGACGGTCGGATTCCAGCAACCCACGCAAACCTCCAAACCGCCCCAGAACATCCCGGGCCAGGTCCACCGCACTCCTCCCGCGCACTCCAACCCGGAGGAAAATCGCCAGCAATTCTGCATCCGACAGGCTCGCCGCCCCCTGTTCCAACAGCTTCTCCCGTGGTCGTTCCGCCGCGGGCCAATCCCTGATACTCATGACCAATCCCTCTGTCCGTAGGTAACTGCTACCGGTTTGAGCCCTGTGCTATCTTAGCCGCCACTTTTTGCGCAACGCCCGGCCTGGGGAGGCGTCGACGTTGCGTGCAAACCTCCATCAGAAAAAGGCAGGCCTATGCAGCGGCTGTATCGGAAACGCATCGTTCTCGGCGTCGGCGGCGGCATTGCCGCCTACAAGAGCGCCGAGCTGGTTCGCCGACTTCTGGAACACGGCGCCCAGGTACGCGTCGTCATGACCCGCGGTGGCGCTGAATTCATCACCCCGCTGACCATGCAGGCGCTCTCCGGGCACCCCGTGCACATGGACCTATTGGATCCCGCTGCCGAAGCGGCGATGGGCCATATCGAACTGGCCAAGTGGGCCGACCTGGTGCTGATCGCGCCTGCCACCGCCGACCTGATCGCGCGCCTGGCCCAAGGCGTGGCTGACGACCTGCTGACCACCCTGGTGCTCGCCACCGACGCCACGGTCGCCGTGGCCCCGGCGATGAACCAGGCCATGTGGCGCGACCCGGCCACCCAGGCCAACCTGGAAACCCTGCAGGACCGCTCGATCCAGGTCTTCGGCCCGGCCTCGGGCAGCCAGGCCTGCGGCGATGTCGGCCTTGGCCGCATGCTCGAAGCCACCGACCTGGCCTGGCTCGCCGCCGAATGCTTCAAGCGCGAGTCGCTGACCGGCAAGCACGTGCTGATCACCGCTGGCCCGACCCAGGAAAACATCGATCCGGTGCGCTACATCACCAACCACAGCTCCGGGAAAATGGGCTTCGCCCTCGCCGAGGCCGCGGTGGAAGCCGGCGCGCGGGTGACCCTGGTCACCGGCCCGGTGTACCTGCCGACCCCGGACCGGGTCACGCGCATCGACGTGGTCAGCGCCCGCGACATGCTCGCGGCCTGCGAAGCGGCCATGCCCTGCGACCTGTTCATCGCCTCGGCCGCAGTCGCGGATTACCGTCCGGAAGTCGTCGCCCCGCAAAAGCTCAAGAAAGACCCTACGACCGGCGACGGCCTGCTGCTACAGATGGTGCGCAATCCAGACATCCTGGCCACTATCGCCACCCGCCCGGACCGCCCGTTCAGCGTCGGCTTCGCCGCCGAGACCGAACACCTGCTCGACTACGCCGCACGCAAGCTCAAAGACAAGAACCTCGACCTGATCGTCGCCAATGACGTGGCCAACCCCAGCATTGGCTTCAACAGCGAGGAAAACGCCTGCAGCGTGATCGACCGCCAGCTCCACGAAACCCTGTTCGCGCAGACCAGCAAGGGCAAGATCGCCCGCCAGCTGGTCGCTTTCATCGCCGAACGCCTCAACCAGGTTTGATTCAATGCACGCTCTCCAAGCCAAGATTCTCGATCCACGCATCGGCGGCGAATTCCCGCTGCCGCAATACGCCACCCCGGGCTCGGCCGGCCTCGACCTGCGCGCCATGCTCAAGGAAGACACCGTCCTCGAGCCGGGCCAGACCCTGCTGATCCCCACCGGTCTGTCGATCTACATCGGCGACCCGGGCCTGGCGGCCATGATCCTGCCGCGCTCGGGCCTGGGCCACAAACACGGCATCGTCCTCGGCAACCTGGTCGGCCTGATCGACTCCGACTACCAGGGCGAACTGATGGTGTCCTGCTGGAACCGTGGCAGCACCGCCTTCACCATCGCCGTCGGCGAGCGCATCGCGCAACTGGTGCTGGTCCCGGTAGTACAGGCCCATTTCGACATCGTCGAAGCCTTCGACGAGACCCAGCGCGGCGCCGGCGGCTTCGGACATTCCGGCACCAATTGATCCACCGATCGTCCCTGGCGCCCGGCCAGGGGCGAACTCTCCGGCAGAAAGGCCGTCCAAGCGTTCCATACGCCCGCAAGCCTTCGAGACTGGAGTCCCGTGATGAACGATATGGCCCAACTGATCCCTGCACTGCCCGACAGCATCTTCCGCGCCTACGATATCCGTGGCGTGGTCGGTGACACCCTGCATGCCGAGACGGCCTACTGGATCGGCCGCGCCATCGGTGCGCAGAGCCTGGCCCAGGGCGAACCCAACGTCTCGGTCGGCCGCGACGGCCGCCTGTCCGGCCCGATGCTGGTGGAACAGCTGATCAAGGGCCTGGTCGAGGCCGGCTGCCAGGTCAGCGATGTCGGCCTGGTACCGACCCCCGCGCTGTACTACGCGGCCAATGTCCTGGCCGGCAAGTCCGGGGTCATGCTCACCGGCAGCCACAACCCGTCGAACTACAACGGTTTCAAGATCGTCATCGCCGGCGATACCCTGGCCAACGAACAGATCCAGGCACTGCTGACCCGCCTCAAGACCAACGACCTGACCCGCGGTGACGGCACCGTCGAGAAGGTCGACATCCTGCCGCGCTACCAGCAGCAGATCGTCGGCGACATCAAGCTGGCCAGGCGCCTGAAAGTCGTGGTGGACTGCGGCAACGGCGCCGCTGGGGTCAATGCCCCGCAGTTGCTGGCCGCATTGAACTGCGAGGTCATCCCGCTGTTCTGCGAGGTCGACGGCAACTTCCCCAACCACCACCCTGACCCGGGCAAGCCGGAAAACCTCGTCGACCTGATCGCCAAGGTCAAGGAAACCGGGGCCGACCTGGGCCTGGCTTTCGACGGCGACGGTGACCGCGTCGGTGTGGTGACCAACACCGGCAGCATCGTCTACCCCGACCGCCTGCTGATGCTCTTCGCCCAGGACGTGCTGGCGCGCAACCCGGGCGCCGAGATCATCTTCGACGTCAAGTGCACCCGCCGCCTGACCCCGCTGATCGCCGAGTACGGCGGCACCTCGCGGATGTGGAAGACCGGCCACTCGCTGATCAAGAAGAAGATGAAGGAAACCGGCGCCCTGCTCGCTGGCGAGATGAGCGGGCACATCTTCATCAAGGAACGCTGGTTCGGTTTCGACGACGGCATCTACAGCGCCGCGCGCTTGCTGGAGATCCTCAGCAAAGTCCCGGTGGACGCCGAAACCCTGTTCGCCGGCTTCCCGAATGACATTTCCACGCCCGAAATCAACATTGATGTGACCGACGAGGGTAAATTCAGCATCATTGATGCGCTGCAACGCGATGCCGACTGGGGCAAAGCCGACCTCACCACCATCGATGGGGTGCGGGTCGACTATCCCCACGGCTGGGGCCTGGTCCGCGCGTCCAACACCACACCGGTGCTGGTCCTGCGCTTCGAGGCCGACAATGAAGCCGAACTGCAGCGAATCAAGGCTATATTCCATGCGCAGATCAAGCGCGTAGCCCCCGACCTGCAACTACCGTTCTGACCGAACCACTTGTTCCAACTGGAGCCCTGCATGACCCTCGATCGCGATGCCGCTACCCATGTCGCCAAGGTACTGTCCGAAGCGCTGCCTTATATCCGACGCTTTGTCGGCAAGACCCTGGTGATCAAGTACGGCGGCAACGCGATGGAGAGCGAGGAGCTGAAGACCGGCTTCGCTCGCGACGTGGTGCTGATGAAGGCGGTCGGCATCAACCCGGTGGTGGTGCACGGCGGCGGCCCGCAGATCGGTGACCTGCTCAATCGCCTGTCGATCGAAAGCCGTTTCGTCGATGGTATGCGCGTCACCGACGCCGCAACCATGGACGTGGTGGAGATGGTCCTCGGCGGCCAGGTGAACAAGGACATCGTCAATCTGATCAACCGTCATGGCGGCAGCGCCATCGGCCTCACCGGTAAAGACGCCGAACTGATCCGCGCGAAGAAGCTCACCGTCACCCGCCAGACCCCGGAAATGACCACCCCGGAAATCATCGACATCGGCCACGTCGGCGAAGTCGTGGGGGTCAACACCGACCTGCTGAACATGCTGGTGAAGGGCGACTTCATCCCGGTCATCGCGCCGATCGGCGTGGGGCCGAACGGTGAGTCGTACAACATCAACGCCGACCTGGTCGCCGGCAAGGTTGCCGAGGCCCTGAAGGCCGAGAAGCTGATGCTGCTGACCAACATCGCCGGCCTGATGGACAAGCAAGGCACCGTGCTGACCGGCCTGAGCACCGAGCAGGTCGACGGCCTGATCGCCGACGGCACCATCTACGGCGGCATGCTGCCGAAGATCCGTTGCGCACTGGAAGCGGTCCAGGGCGGCGTGCACAGCTCGCACATCATCGACGGTCGCGTACCGAACGCCGTATTGCTGGAAATCTTCACCGACAGCGGCGTCGGTACCCTGATCACCAATCGCAAGCCGCGTCAGTAAACTGTCCGGCAGGCAAAGAGAAAGGCGACCATCCGGTCGCCTTTTTCATGTTCGCTGCAATCAGATGCCGTATTGCGCGCGGTAGGCTTCCACCGCCGGCAGGTGCTGCTTGAGCTGCGGGTCATCGGCGAGGAACTCGAGAACCTGGGTCAGCGAGACAATGCTGACCACCGGGATACCGAAGTCGCGTTCCACTTCCTGGATCGCCGACAGCTCGCCATTGCCGCGTTCTTCGCGGTTCAGCGCGATCAGCACGCCAGCGGCGCGGGCTTCCTGGGCCTTGATGATCTGCATGACTTCACGGATCGCGGTGCCGGCGGTGATCACGTCGTCGATGATCAGCACGTCACCGGCCAAAGGTGCGCCTACCAGGCTGCCGCCTTCGCCGTGGTCCTTGGCTTCCTTGCGGTTGAAGCACCAGGGTACGTCGAGCTGGTGTTGCTCGGCCAGTTGCACCGCGGTCGCCGCCGCCAGGGGAATACCCTTGTAGGCCGGGCCGAACAGCACGTCGAAGGGGATCTTGCTATCGACGATCGCCGCCGCGTAGCAACGCCCGAGCTGGGCCAGGGCCGAACCGCTGTTGAACAGGCCGGCATTGAAGAAATAGGGGCTGGTACGACCCGACTTGAGGGTGAACTCACCGAAGCGCAGAACCCCGCGATCGATGGCAAAACGGATGAATTCGCGCTGATACGGCTGCATGAGGAGTCCCGGATACCACGGATTTAGCTAATTGAGTACAGCTCGGGTATCATACACGCACGAGATTTTTGGGGCCATTTATGCGGATCATCAGTGTGAACGTGAATGGCATTCAGGCTGCGGTCGAGCGAGGGTTGCTCAGCTGGCTGCAAGCCCAGAATGCCGACGTCATCTGCCTTCAGGATACCCGCGCCTCGGCCTTTGAACTCGATGACCCGGCTTTTCAGCTAGATGGCTACTTCCTTTATGCCTGCGACGCAGAAGTACCCGCCCAAGGCGGCGTGGCACTTTATTCGCGCTTGCAGCCCAAGGCAGTCATCAGCGGCCTGGGCTTCGAGACAGCCGACCGCTACGGGCGTTACCTGCAGGCCGACTTCGACAAAGTCAGTATTGCCACCTTGCTCCTGCCTTCCGGACAGAACGGCGACGAAGACCTGAACCAGAAGTTCAAGTTGATGGACGACTTCGCCAAGTATCTGGACAAGCAGCGGCGCAAACGCCGTGAATACATCTACTGCGGCTCGCTCTACGTCGCGCAGCAGAAACTCGACATCAAGAACTGGCGCGACAGCCAGCAGTCGCCGGGCTTCCTCGCTCCGGAACGCGCCTGGATGGACGAGATCATCGGCAACATGGGCTACGTCGACGCCCTGCGTGAAGTCAGCCGCGAAGGCGACCAGTACAGCTGGTGGCCGGACAACGAACAGGCGGAGATGCTCAACCTGGGCTATCGCTTCGACTACCAGTTGCTGACCCCGGGCCTGCGCCGCTTCGTGCGCAGCGCACGCCTGCCACGCCAGCCGCGCTTCTCGCAGCACGCGCCGCTGATCGTGGACTATGACTGGACGCTGACGATCTGATCGTCACGCACAAAAAAGCCGACCTTATGGGTCGGCTTTTTTATTGCAAACTGATCCAGCGGACAACGCGGACCCTGTGGGAGCTGGCTTGCCAGCGATTGCGATGGTGAACTCACTGCCGCTATCGCTGGCAAGCCAGCTCCCACATGGATCAGTCGGCCAGCGAAGCCTTCTGCAGCTCGAACAGGTCGGCCATGCCTTTCTGTGCGATAGCCAGCATGGCGTTCAGCTCTTCCGGCTGGAACGGCGCGCCTTCAGCAGTGCCCTGGACTTCGATGAAGCCGCCAGCGCTGGTCATGACCACGTTCAGGTCGGTCTCGGCAGCGGAGTCTTCCAGGTAGTCCAGGTCGAGGACCGCTTCACCCTGGTACATGCCCACCGATACTGCGGCGATCATGTGCTTGAGCGGGTCGCCACCCTTCAGGCCGCCACGCTTCTTGACCACACGCAGGGCATCGACCAGGGCGACCATCGCGCCGGTGATCGAGGCGGTGCGGGTGCCGCCGTCGGCCTGGATCACGTCGCAGTCGACGTACAGAGTGATGTCGCCGAGCTTGCTCATGTCCAGTGCGGCGCGCAGCGAACGGCCGATCAGGCGCTGGATTTCCAGGGTACGGCCACCCTGCTTGCCACGGCTGGCCTCGCGCTGGTTACGCTCGCCAGTGGAGCGCGGCAGCATGCCGTACTCGGCGGTCAGCCAGCCCTGACCCTGGCCTTTCAGGAAGCGCGGGACACCATTCTCGACGCTGACCGTGCAGACGACCTTGGTGTCGCCGAACTCGACCAGTACCGACCCTTCGGCGTGCTTGGTGTAGTTGCGGGTGATGCGGATCGAGCGGAGCTGATCGGCGGCGCGACCACTTGGACGTTTCATAAGGGATACCTGTACTGGGGGTTCGAATCTGCCGAGCATTATAGAGCGCAAGACACGCAGTGGACATGCCTGAGGGGGTTACCGGTCCATTCATTGTGTTGCCTGGACCGGCCTCATCGCTGAAGCCAGCCCCTACAAGGATCGGCGCGCACCGGACCCTGTGGGAGCCGGCTTGCCAGCGATGAGACCCGAAAGCCCACCCCAAGGCCCCCGGTCGGGATTCACCCACCCCTCTTCCGGCGGTTTGTAACATCAGTGGATGGGACCGGACAGCGCACTGCGTTACAATCCTGCGCCTTTGCAGCCTGTCGGCTTTCCCCTTCATCTATCTGCGAGGTACTTCCCATGGTGCACAGCATGACCGCCTTCGCTCGTGTCGAACGAGCCGGGACCCAAGGCACCCTCATATGGGAACTGCGCTCGGTCAATCACCGCTACCTCGAACCGCACCTGCGCCTGCCTGAAGCCTTCCGTGACCTCGAAGGCGCGGTCCGCGAAGCGCTGCGCCAGGGTCTGTCCCGCGGCAAAGTCGAGTGCACCCTGCGCTTCACCGAGGAAAACGCCAGCAAGTCGCTGCAGGTCGACCAGGAGCGCGCCCGGCAGTTGGTGGAAGCCGCCGAGACCGTGGCCGCCCTGATCAAGAACCCCTCGCCGCTGAACCCGCTGGCCGTGCTGTCCTGGCCCGGCGTGCTGGTGGCCGATGCCGCCGACCCGCAGGCGCTGAACCAGGAAGCCCTCAGCCTGTTCGAGAATGCCCTCGACGAGTTGAAGAGCGGCCGCAATCGCGAGGGCGCCGAGCTGGCCCGGCTGATCAACGAGCGCCTGGACAGCATGAGCCAGGAAATCACGACCTTGCGCGCCCTGGTCCCGCAGATGCTTGCCGCGCAGCGGCAGAAGATCCTCGACCGCTTCACCGACATGCAGGCCGAACTCGACCCGCAGCGCCTGGAACAGGAAATGGTCCTGCTGGCGCAGAAGAGTGATGTCGCCGAAGAGCTCGACCGCCTAGTCACCCATGTCACCGAGGTGCGCCGCGTGCTCAAGTCCGGCGGTGCGGCGGGCCGGCGCCTGGACTTCCTGATGCAGGAACTCAATCGCGAAGCCAACACCCTCGGCTCCAAAGCCTTCGACCCGCGCAGCACGCAATCGGCAGTGAACCTCAAGGTCCTGATCGAGCAGATGCGCGAACAAGTACAGAACATCGAGTAAGGCCACTCCCATCATGAAACACAGCAGCGGCACCCTGTTCATCATTTCCGCACCGTCCGGCGCCGGCAAGACCAGCCTGGTCAAGGCCCTGACCGACGACCTGAACCACATCCGCGTGTCGGTCTCGCACACCACCCGCGCCATGCGTCCGGGCGAGCACGACGGGGTCAACTACCACTTCGTCGACCGTGCTGAGTTCGACCGCATGAACGCCCAGGGCGACTTCCTCGAACAGGCCGAGGTGTTCGGTAACTGCTACGGCACCTCGCGCCAGGCGCTGCAACAGACCCTCGACCAGGGTCACGACCTGATCCTGGAAATCGACTGGCAGGGCGCGCAGCAGGTACGCAAGCTGATGCCGGGCACTCGCTCGATTTTCATCCTGCCGCCGAGCCAGCAGGCACTACGCCAGCGCCTGACCAACCGCGGCCAGGACAGCGACGAGATCATCGAAGGACGGATGCGCGAAGCGGTCAGCGAGATGGAGCACTACGACGAGTACGAGTTCGTCATCATCAATGACGACTTCGCCACCGCACTGGAAGACCTGAAGGCCGTGTTCCGCGCCAACCGCCTGCAACGGGACGGTCAGCAGCAGCGCCACGGCGAGTTGCTCAAGCAGCTGCTGGCTTGAGCTCTCGCCTCCCCGGCCGCTTCAGCGGCGGCTGGGGATGGTGGCATGACGACGCAAGGTCATGCCCAGGAAGAACGCCGGCGCGCGCAGGCGCGACAGCAGCATCAGGACGATGCCCAGCAGCAGGATGATCATCGCGATCACGAACACCAGTCCCAACCCGCCCACATGCGAGCCGCTGCCGAACTCCGGCGAAGCGCTGTCAATGGCCGTCTGCACGAAGATCACCGAGAGAATGGAACCGCCTAGCAGCGGGCACAAGCCGCGCATGAAGAAGTGGCGCAGGCTGTCGAACAGGCTGTGGCGGAAGTACCAGACGCAGGCGAAGGCAGTCAGCGAGTAGTAGAAGCAGATCATCATGCCCAAGGCGGTGATGGTGTCGGCCAGCACGTTTTCGCTGAGGGTGCGCATGGTCACGTAGAAAACGCCTGCGGCAACGCCGGCGCAGATGGTGGCATAGCGCGGGGTCTGCGAACGGGGGCAGATGCTGGCGAAACGCTCCGGCACGGCGCCGTAGTAACCCATGGCCAGCAGCGTCCGCGCCGGGGAGACGAACGTCGATTGCAGCGACGCAGCGGTACTCGCCAGCACGGCGATGGACATCAGGATCGCCAGAGGTCCCATAACCGGGCCGGCCAGGTGGGCAAAGACGTTCTCCTGAATGCGCGGGTTGCCCAGGCCCAAGCCTTCCTCGCTGATCCCGGCAAATTGCAGCGTGGCGATGGCGGTAACCAGGTACAGGCCCAGGATCAGCAGCACAGTCAGGGTCGCGGCACGGCCCGGGACCTCGTCGCTGCCCACCGACTCCTCGCTCATGGTCAGGCACACGTCCCAGCCCCAGAAGATGAAGATCGACAGCGACAGGCCGGCAGCAAAGGCCGAGAACGACTCCACGCCAAACGGATTGAACCAGCTGATATCGAAGTCCATCGGCGGAGTCTCTGTCGAGCCACCGAACGCGGCGAAGGCGAAGCCGATCAGCACCAGCAGTTGCAAGGCCACCAGGCCATATTGCACGGTCATGGTGGTGCCGATGCCGCGACAGCAGATCCACACCGCCATGGCGATGAACACGCAACAGGTGACCACGTTGACCAGCAGGTTGTCGCTCAGCGCAGCCACCTCGTGGCTGCCGACGAGTTGCCCGAGGAACAGATAGAAGAAGTCCACCGCCACGCCGGCCAGGTTGGACAGCACGATGGTGGTCGCCGTGACCAGCCCCCAGCCGCCGATCCAACCGATCATCGGCCCGAAGGCCCGAGCCGACCAGGTGAAGGACGTACCGCTGTCCGGCTCTGCGGCGTTCAGCTCGCGATAACCGAGGGCCACCAGCAACATCGGCAGGAAGCCGACGATGAACACGGCCGGCAGGTGCTGGCCGACCTCCCGCACCGTCGGCCCGAGGGCGCCGGTGAGGGTATACACCGGGGCGATGGTAGAGATGCCGAGCACGATACTGGCGAGCAGTCCGAGGCGGCCCTTGGCCAACCCCTTGGATGCCTTGCGAGCCAGCCCCGCCGTACTCGAGGACAGGCTTGCTTCGAATTCGCTCATGAGTAGATGTCGTCGCTATTGGTATTGTTTTTCAAGGCATCCCTGGGAATGCCCGCACTCGATGAATCTGCCGGATCACTTCCCGGCGTAGGCCTGGCAGGCTGCACGGAACGCCTCGAACAGACGCAACGAAACCGGGTTTTCGGCGTAACGCCACTCCGGATGCCACTGCACTCCGAGCACAAAGCCGGGTGCGTCCTCCATGGAAACCGCTTCCACCAGCCCGTCCGGTGCCAGCGCCTCGACCCGCAGCCCATCGGCCAGGCGATCGATGCCCTGGCCGTGCAGCGAGTTGACCATGAAGCTGTGCGGTAAACCCAGCCGCTGGAATTGCCCCTCGGGCTCGACCGTGACCAGGTGCCGCGGGCTGTATTGTTCTGCCAGCGGGGCATCGTGCGGCTCACGGTGATCCAGGTAGCCGGACAGTTCATGGACGCGCTGGTGCAGAGAGCCGCCCAGGGCTACGTTGAGCTCCTGGAAACCGCGGCAGATGCAGAACACCGGCACGCCGGCGGCGATGGCCGCACGCAGCAGCGGCAGGGTCAAGCGGTCACGCGGGATGTCGTGCCGGGTGCCTTCCGCGCTGGGGGCGCCATTGTAATGATGCGGCTCGACATTAGAAGGCGAACCGGTGAAAAGAATGCCGTCGAGGCGTTCCAGCAGGCGCTGCGGGTCCAGCGCCTGGTCGCGCGCCGGCAGGATCAGCGGCACGCCGGCGAACCCGGCGGCCTCGACGTACTTGTCGCCCACGGTATGGGAAGGGGTGTTGCCGAGCATCTGGCGGCACGCTGTGACGCCGATCAAAGGGGTTCCGGCTTGCTTCATTGATCCAGCCTCGCATGGAACAACAACGGATTCACGGAGATGGCACGGCCCTTGTGGGAACGGGTTCACCGGGTCCGTGTCGCTTCAGCAATTTCTCAGAGCTTGATCCAGGTCGCCTTCAGCTCAGTGTACTTGTCGAAGGCATGCAACGACTTGTCGCGACCATTGCCCGACTGCTTGAAACCACCGAACGGCGCGGTCATGTCGCCGCCGTCGTACTGGTTGATCCACACGCTGCCGGCACGCAGGGCGCGAGCGCTGCGGTGGGCCTTGGAGATGTCCGCGGTCCATACCGCCGCCGCCAAGCCGAATGGCGAGTCGTTGGCGATGGTGATGGCTTCCTCGGCAGTGTCGAAGGTGATCACCGAGAGCACCGGCCCGAAGATTTCCTCGCGGGCGATGCGCATCGCGTTGGTCACGCCGTCGAAGATCGCCGGCTCGACATAGACCCCACAGGTGTCTTCCAGCACCTGGCGGCCGCCGCTAACCAGCGTGGCGCCATCCGCCTTGCCGGCTTCGATGTAGCCAAGCACGGTGTCCAGCTGGGTGGTATCGACCAGCGCACCGACGCGGGTCTGCGGATCCAGGGCATGCCCCGGTTTCCAGGCCTTGAGCGCCTCCACCACCATCGGCAGGAAGCGGTCCTTGATCGAACGCTCCACCAGCAGGCGCGAGCCGGCGATACACACCTCGCCCTGGTTGAAGGCGATGGCAGCCGCAGCGGCTTCGGCAGCGGCGTGGAGGTCCGGGGCGTCAGCGAAGACGATGTTCGGGCTCTTGCCGCCGGCCTCCAGCCACACGCGCTTCATGTTCGATTCGCCGGCATAGACCATCAGTTGCTTGGCGATGCGGGTCGAGCCGGTGAACACCAGGGTGTCGACGTCCATGTGCAGGGCCAGGGCCTTGCCCACGGTGTGGCCGTAGCCCGGCAGGACGCTGAGCACGCCGGCCGGGATACCAGCGTCCAGCGCAAGCTGGGCGACGCGGATGGCGGTCAGCGGGGACTTCTCGGATGGTTTGAGGATCACCGAGTTGCCGGTGGCCAGGGCAGGCCCCAGCTTCCAGCAGGCCATCATCAGCGGAAAGTTCCACGGCACGATGGCCGCGACCACGCCCACGGCTTCGCGCGTCACCAGCCCGAGCTGGTCATGGGGCGTCGGCGCGACTTCGTCGTAGACCTTGTCGATGGCCTCGGCCATCCAGCGGATCGAATTGGCCGCCGCAGGAATGTCGACGCTCAGGGAATCGCCGATCGGCTTGCCCATATCCAGGGTTTCCAGCAGCGCCAACTCGTGGGCATTGGCCAGCAGCAGGTCGGCGAAGGCGATCAGCACGCGCTTGCGTTGCGCGGGGGCCTGATTGGCCCACACGCCGCTGTCGAAGCTGCGGCGCGCCGCAGCCACGGCCAGCTCGGCATCGGCAGCATCACAGCTGGCGATGGCAGCCAGGGCGCGGCCATCCACCGGGCTGATGCAGTCGAAGGTGTCACCGGAAACGCTGTCGCGGTATTCACCGTCGATGAAGGCACGGCCTTCGATATGCAGGCCCCGGGAGAGGTTTTCCCAGTATTCGCGAGAGGGGATTGTCATTGTTCTTCTCCAGGCATCAGACCGTATGCAGGTACCAGTTGTATTCGAGGTCGGAAATCGACACCTCGAACTCCGCCAGTTCGCTTTCCTTGCAGGCGACGAAAATATCGATGTATTCGGGGCTGATGTACTGGTTCAGTACTTCGCTGTCGTCCAGCTCGCGCAGGGCGTCGCGCAGGTTGTTCGGCAGGCTCTGTTCCAGCTGCTCATAGGAATTGCCTTCGATCGGCGCACCGGGTTCGATCTTGTTGGTCAGACCGTGGTGAATACCGGCGAGGATCGAGGCCATCATCAAGTAGGGGTTGGCGTCAGCACCGGCCACGCGATGCTCTATCCGTACCGAGTCACTGCTGCCGGTCGGTACGCGGACCGCCACGGTGCGGTTGTCCAGGCCCCAGCTTGGCGCGTTGGGTACGTAGAACTGCGCGCCGAAGCGGCGGTAGGAGTTGATGTTCGGGCAGAGGAAGGCCATCGACGCCGGCATGGTTTCCAGCACGCCACCGATGGCGTGGCGCAGGGCATCGTTCTGCTCAGGGTCGTCGCTGCTGAAGATGTTCTTGCCGGTGGCCTTGTCCAGTAGCGAGATGTGCACGTGCAGACCGTTACCGGCCTGACCCGGATAAGGCTTGGCCATGAAGGTGGTGTCCATCTCATGGTCGTAGGCGATGTTCTTAATCAGGCGTTTGAGCAGCAGGGCGTAGTCGCAGGCCTTCATCGGGTCGGCGACGTGATGCATGTTTACTTCGAACTGCGCCGGGGCGCTTTCCTTGACGATGGCGTCGGCCGGGATGCCCTGCTCCTTGGCGGCTTCGAGCATGTCCTGCAGGCAATCGACGTACTCGTCGAGGT
Organism: Pseudomonas sp. Con_6; assembly: GCF_059379395.1. Classification (NCBI taxonomy): domain Bacteria; kingdom Pseudomonadati; phylum Pseudomonadota; class Gammaproteobacteria; order Pseudomonadales; family Pseudomonadaceae; genus Pseudomonas; species Pseudomonas sp. Con_6. The sequence goes on from NZ_CM182011.1 coordinate 6,911,776, forward strand.
CATCGATCAGGTACACCTGGGTCGATTGCGGACGCTTGCCGGAAATCGGCGAGCGCGGCGGCTGCGGACGACCGTTGAGGTTGTCCTGGTCGATCAGATAGAACTCCAGCTCGAACGCGGCGCAGATGGTCAGGCCCATGGCGTCGAACTTGCTCACTACCTGACGCAGCACTTCCCGCGGATCGGCAAAGAACGGCGTACCGTCCAGCTCGTGCATGGTCATCAGCAATTGCGCGGTGGGGCGCTTTTGCCACGGCTCGAAACTGAGGGTGCCGGGAATCGGATGGCAGATGCGGTCGGCGTCGCCGATATCCAGACCCAGGCCGGTGCTTTCCACGGTCGAACCATTGATATCCAGGGCGAACAGCGACGCGGGCAGGTTGATGCCCTTTTCGTAGACCTTGACCAGGCTCGCCCGCTCGATGCGCTTGCCGCGCACCACTCCGTTCATGTCAGCGATCAGCAGATCGACGAACTGCACCTCTGGGTGGGCCTTGAGAAATTCGCCCATTTCGTCAACGGGGATGGCGCACGGGGAGACCGACGTCATGGCTTAGGCATCCTTTGGAATTTTTATTGGGGGCAGCGGTGTAGGGAGGTAACGCGGGTATTCGGGCGGCGATGGCTGGTCTTGTTCTCGGGTAGTCCATCGAAGATCTGATGGCGCGACAAACCTTGCTTGACGGCCACGTTCGCACTATAGAATGGCCGTCACGCAAACAGACATTGGCGTTTTGGCAAGCGAAGAGTGCACCGATGCAATATCAGATCAGCCATGCCGACCTCTCCCTGGTTCTCGCCCTGGTCCGCGGACGCTCCCTGGCGAAGGCGGCGGAACTGCTCAAGGTCGACGTTTCAACGGTGTTCCGTTCAATTCGGCGGATGGAGGCGGCACTGGGCACGGCGTTGTTCGTGAAGAGCCGCAAGGGCTACCTTCCCACCGGCACCGCCCAGGCCCTGGCCGAGCAAGCCGAGCGCGCCGAGCAAGCGCTGGACGCAGCACGAGTGGCCCTGGCCCACGGTGAGCAAGTGGTCAGCGGCACGGTGCGCCTGACCTGTACCGACGCGGTGCTGCACAGCCTGCTGCTGCCGGCGTTGGCCGAATTCATGCCGAACTACCCGGCGCTGACACTGGAACTGGCGACCTCCAACACCTTCGCCAACCTCAGCCGCCGCGACGCCGACCTGGCGCTTCGCCTGACCAACACACCACCGGAACATCTTGTAGGACGCTGCCTGGGTTCGGCGTCCTATGTCGTTTGCGGACGTGAGGAGTTTCGTGCGCGGCTGGATGAATCCCCATCCAACGTGCCATGGATCGCCCCGGACGATTCCATGCAGGATCACCCCACCGTGGTCTGGCGCAGCGAGAAATTCCCCGGGGTGCTGCCGCGCTACCGCTGCAGTGGCATCGCCTCCATCGCCCAACTGGTGGCCGCGGGTATGGGCGTGGCGGCGCTGCCGGACTACATGGCACACACCCTGCCAGGGGTCGAGCAACTGAGCGATGCCCTGCCCGGCTGCGACACCCAGCTGTGGCTGCTGACCCGCCCTGATTGCCGCGCCCTGCGCTCGGTGCAGACGCTGTTCGACGAGCTGACGCCGCGCCTGCGCAACGCGCTGATCTGAGCGATAGACGAAGACTATTGAAATAGACACTTACAACTAGGTATCGTCAACATATTCGGGGCTCGAAGCCGAAATCAGCGCTTCCCTAAAGGCTGGTGATTTTTTAAACTATCGAGTCCGCTCGCCCATCCGGGCAGTACACCGCATTTGCTACTTGAGGAACACCATGGCCCGCGTAACCGTTGAAGACTGCCTGGAACACGTTGATAACCGCTTTGAGCTGGTCATGCTGTCCACCAAGCGTGCCCGTCAACTGGCTACCGGCGGTAAAGAGCCGAAAGTGGCCTGGGAAAACGACAAGCCTACCGTTGTTGCGCTGCGCGAAATCGCCGAAGGTTTCGTGACCCCTGAGTTCATCGCCGCCGAAGAGATCGTCACTGAAGACCCGGTCTTCACTGCGTTCGAGGACGAGGCCAACGAGGCCGTCTAAGTCCATGCCTGGTCGACGTTGTACGGCGCGGGTCCCTTATCCTCGGCAGGAGGTCGAATCTTGCCGAGCATAGATGCCCTCGCCGATCGTCTGTCGACCTATCTGGGTCCCGACCAGGTCAACCTGGTCCGCCGGGCCTATTTCTACGCCGAGCAGGCCCACGACGGCCAGCGCCGCCGCAGTGGCGAGGCGTACGTCACGCATCCGCTGGCCGTCGCCAGCATCCTCGCCGACATGCACATGGACCATCAGAGCCTGATGGCGGCCATGCTGCACGACGTGATCGAAGACACTGGCATCGCCAAGGAAGCCCTCAGTTCGCAGTTTGGCGAGACCGTTGCCGATCTGGTCGATGGCGTCAGCAAGCTGACCCAGATGAACTTCGAGACCAAGGCCGAGGCCCAGGCGGAAAACTTCCAGAAGATGGCCATGGCCATGGCCCGCGATATCCGCGTGATCCTGGTCAAGCTGGCCGACCGCCTGCACAACATGCGCACCCTGGAAGTGCTGTCCGGCGAGAAACGCCGGCGCATCGCCAAGGAAACGCTGGAAATCTACGCCCCCATCGCCAACCGCCTGGGCATGCACAGCGTGCGCATCGAGTTCGAGGACCTGGGCTTCAAGGCGATGTACCCGATGCGCTCCGCGCGCATCTACCAGGCAGTCAAACGCGCCCGCGGCAACCGCAAGGAAATCGTCAACAAGATCGAAGAGTCGCTGAGCCACTGCCTGGCCGTCGACGGCATCGAGGGCGAAGTCAGCGGACGGCAGAAGCACATCTACGGCATCTACAAGAAGATGCGCGGCAAGCGCCGCGCCTTCAACGAGATCATGGATGTCTACGCGTTCCGCATCATCGTCGACAAGGTCGACACCTGCTACCGCGTGCTCGGCGCCGTGCACAACCTCTACAAGCCGCTGCCCGGCCGCTTCAAGGACTACATCGCGATCCCCAAGGCCAACGGCTACCAGTCGTTGCACACCACCCTGTTCGGCATGCACGGCGTACCCATCGAGATCCAGATCCGCACCCGCGAGATGGAAGAGATGGCCAACAACGGCATCGCCGCGCACTGGCTGTACAAGTCCAGCGACGACGAGAAGCCGAAAGGCACACATGCCCGCGCGCGCCAGTGGGTCAAGGGTGTGCTGGAACTGCAGCAACGTGCGGGCAACTCCCTTGAATTCATCGAGAGCGTGAAGATCGACCTGTTCCCGGACGAGGTCTACGTGTTCACGCCCAAGGGCCGCATCATGGAGCTGCCGAAGGGCTCCACCGCGGTCGACTTCGCCTACGCGGTGCACACCGACGTCGGCAACAGCTGCATCGCCTGCCGCATCAACCGCCGCCTGGCGCCGCTGTCGGAGCCGCTGCAGAGCGGCTCCACCGTCGAGATCGTCAGCGCCCCAGGCGCCCGGCCGAACCCGGCCTGGCTCAACTTCGTGGTCACCGGCAAGGCGCGCACGCACATACGTCACGCCCTCAAGCTGCAGCGCCGCTCCGAGTCGATCAACCTCGGCGAACGCTTGCTGAACAAGGTGCTCAACGGCTTCGACAGCGCCCTCGACAAGATCCCGCAGGAGCGCATCCAGGCCATGCTCGGCGAGTACCGCCTGGAACTGATCGAGGACCTGCTGGAAGATATCGGCCTGGGCAACCGCATGGCCTACGTGGTGGCTCGGCGCCTGTTGTCCACCGAGGGCGAGCAGTTGCCGAACCCGGAAGGCCCGCTGGCCATCCGCGGAACCGAAGGCCTGGTGCTGAGCTATGCCAAGTGCTGCACGCCGATCCCGGGCGACCCGATCGTCGGCCACCTGTCGGCGGGCAAGGGCATGGTGGTGCACCTGGAGAACTGCCGGAACATCAGCGAGATTCGCCACAACCCGGAAAAATGCATCCAGCTATCCTGGGCCAAGGACGTCACCGGTGAATTCAATGTGGAGCTGCGCGTCGAGCTGGAACACCAGCGCGGCCTGATCGCCCTGCTCGCCAGCAGCGTCAACGCTGCCGACGGCAATATCGAGAAAATCAGCATGGATGAACGCGATGGTCGCATCAGCGTCGTCCAGTTGGTGGTCAGCGTGCACGACCGCGTGCACCTGGCCCGCGTGATCAAGAAACTGCGCGCGCTGACGGGCGTCATCCGAATCACCCGCATGCGCGCGTAGCCCTTCCCTTGCAAGGAGTCACCATGACCAAGACCGTCATCAACAGCGACAAGGCACCTGCCGCCATCGGCACCTACTCCCAGGCGATCAAGGCCGGCAACACCGTCTACATGTCGGGCCAGATCCCCCTCGACCCGAAAACCATGGAACTGGTCGAAGGCTTCGAGGCCCAGACCGTCCAGGTCTTCGAGAACCTGAAGGCCGTGGCCGAAGCCGCTGGCGGTTCGTTCAAGGACATCGTCAAGCTGAACATCTTCCTGACCGACCTGAGCCACTTCGCCAAGGTCAACGAAGTCATGGGTCGCTACTTCGAACAGCCGTACCCGGCCCGTGCGGCTATCGGCGTCGCCGCCCTGCCACGCGGCTCGCAGGTCGAGATGGACGCGATCCTGGTTCTCGAGTAATACCCCTGCGGCGAACCGTCCGGTTCGCCGCACTCTTTTCCTGAAGGACCCCGTCATGCGCCACGCGCTTGCCCTTTCCCTGGTTGCCGCACTGCTGGGCGGCTGCGCCAGCCACAAACCCGAAGACTACAACGGCATCTGGATCAACCAGGCCGCGATCGACGCTGCCTCCAAGGGCACCGGACTGCGCTACGCGCTGGAGCGCAACGGTCCTAACTTCGAGTGGAAGGTCAATGTCGCGGCAAGCCAGGCCAGCTACAGCAATGGCTTCGAGCTGGTCGAAGGGCGCCTGAAGGCAGTGGACGACAACCACTGGCAGGTGGAGCTCGACGGCGACCAGGTGGAAAACCTCTCGCTGGATGGCAAGGAACTGGTCCAGGCCACCAGTGACTGGGCTCCGGAGCAGCATTTCCAACGCAGCACCAACGTGATCGACCCCGACATTCCGCCGGGCGCCATCTTCGAGAAGGCCCTCTATGGCGCCTACATGAAGGGCGACTGGCGCGTTCTGGAAGGCCCGGGCCAGGGCGGCACGGTGCGTTTCCGCGACAACGGCAGCCTCGACGGCCTGCCCAATCTCGACCGCTACGCCCTGTGCCTGGCGGGCGACTGCGCGACCATGACCGGCAAGTACGACAGCCTCTGGCTGGAGCGCAACCAGCAGGGCAACCCGTGGATTTTCAAACGTGATGGCAAACAGCTGGAGATCTTCCAGGCCATCAACGAAGCGCAGCCCGACGAGATGCCTGAGCTGCGCCCAGGTGCGCGGCGCTGGTTGCTGGAACGCAAGTAGACCCCACTGGCCTCATCGCGGGCAACGCCCGCTCCCACAAGGATTGCTGTCAGCCACAAGATCCAGGCCCGACGCGAAACCTGTGGGAGCGGGCGTTGTCCGCGATGAGGCCCCCGTCAACTAGCCCCGCCCCTCCAGAATCGCCGCATAGCCCTCGCGATAGCTCGGATAAACCGGTGCCCAACCCAACGCCCGAGCCCGCGCATTACTGCAACGCTTGCTACCGGTCCGCCGCACCCGCTGCTGCTCCGACCACTCGGTAACGCCCATGTACTCGCGCAGCCAGGCCACCACTTCGGCCAACGGCGCCGGCGCGTCGTCCACGCCGATATAGCAGTCGTCCAGCACCCGCCCCTGGTGATCGGCACGCAGCAGGAACGCCAGCAGCCCGGCAGCATCCTCGGCATGAATCCGGTTGCCATACAGCGGCGGCTCTTCAGTCACCCGATAGCCCTGCCGCACCTGGCTCAGCAACCACTCGCGACCCGGCCCGTAGATCCCGGTCAGACGCACCACGCTGGCAGGAATCCCGCTCTCCAGCGCCAACCGCTCCGCCTCCAGCATTACCCGTCCGGAATACTCCTGCGGCGCAGTCTCCGCGGTTTCGTCGATCCATTCGCCACCCTGCTGGGCGAAGACGCTGCTGCTGGAGACGAACAGCAGCCGGCGCGGCTTCTGTCCACGCTCGGCCAGCCACGCCAGCACATTGCGCAAACCCTCGACATAAGCCGAGCGATAACCAGCCTCGTCATGCTGGCTGGCGGCGACGCAATAGACCAGATAATCGGGGCTGACCAACGGCCAGTTCGCCGGTACCTGCCGCTGCTCCAGGTCGGCGGCAATGGCACCGACACCCTCCGGCAACGCACCAACATTCCTTCGCAAGCCGCTCACCGACCAGCCGCCCGCCAGCAATTGCGTGGCCAGGCGACCACCTACATCGCCACATCCGACGACCAGAACTGAAGGGGTAGACATGCTGAAACTCCCGTAACGATTGACCCGCACTATCCCGCCAAAATCGATAGGCGGCTAGCGATCACTGTAAAAAAAGCTACTTTATTACTTCTGCTAACAAGAATTACTTGCAATAATGGCCACCCTTTTTTCAGTTCTCGGCCTGTTTCGAGGCCTTGAAGACCATCCATTCATTCTTCTTCATCAGGTCCGGCCAGCATGACACGTATCCAACCTTCCGCTTCGCCAACCACGTCGCGCTCCCTGCGCGCCATCGCCGCGCTGATGTTCAGCCTGATGCTGACGCCCGTCGCCATGGCTGACGAGCCGACCGCCGCCCCGGCAGCTCCTGCTGCTGCCGCTGCGCCAGTCGCTCCGGCCGCCGAAGGTGCAGCTCCGGTCGCGCCGGGTGCCGAACAGGCCGCAGCCGCCCCTGTCGATCCGGCCGCCGCTCCGGTGGAAGGTGCAACCGACCAGCCGCTGAATGCGGATGGCGAGCCTCTGGCCGAGGACACCACCCTGGGCATGGGTCACGACCTGTCGCCATGGGGCATGTACCAGAACGCCGACGTAGTGGTCAAAGCGGTCATGATCGGCCTGGCCATTGCCTCGATCATCACCTGGACCATCTGGATCGCCAAAGGCTTCGAGCTGCTGGGCGCCAAGCGCCGCCTGCGCAGCGAAATCGCCGTGCTGAAGAAGGCCACTACCCTCAAGGACGCGTCGGAGAAGACCGACAAGCCGGGCACCCTGGCCCACGTCCTGGTGCATGACGCCCTGGAGGAAATGCACCTCTCGGCCAACGCCCGCGAGAAAGAAGGTATCAAGGAGCGCGTGAGCTTCCGCCTGGAGCGCCTGGTGGCCGCCAGCGGTCGCAACATGTCCAGCGGCACCGGCGTGCTCGCCACCATCGGCTCCACCGCGCCGTTCGTCGGTCTGTTCGGTACCGTATGGGGCATCATGAACAGCTTCATCGGCATCGCCAAGACCCAGACCACCAACCTCGCCGTGGTCGCCCCTGGTATCGCCGAAGCCCTGCTGGCCACTGCCCTGGGCCTGGTCGCTGCAATCCCGGCCGTGGTTATCTACAACGTATTCGCACGCTCCATCGCCGGCTACAAGGCCCAGGTATCCGACGCTTCGGCGCAGGTCCTGCTGCTGGTCAGCCGCGATCTGGACCACCAGCCAGGCGAGCGCTCCGCTCAGCCGCACATGGTGAAAGTGGGGTAAGCCATGGGCCTGCATCTTAACGAGGGTGGCGACGATCTCGCCGAGAACCACGAAATCAACGTAACGCCGTTCATCGACGTGATGCTGGTGCTACTGATCATCTTCATGGTCGCGGCACCGCTGGCGACGGTCGACATCAAGGTCGACCTGCCCGCCTCGACGGCGAAACCCGCGCCAAGGCCCGAGAAGCCGGTGTTCCTCAGCGTCAAGGCCGACCAGAAGCTGTACCTGGGCGAAGACCTGGTCCAGCAACAGGACCAGCTCGGCGCCATGCTGGATGCCAAGACCAAGGGCGACAAGGAAACCACGATCTTCTTCCAGGCCGACAAGGGCGTGGACTACGGCGATCTGATGGAAGTCATGAACATTCTGCGCGCCGCCGGCTATCTCAAGGTCGGCCTGGTCGGGCTTGAGACGGCAGCGAAGAAATGATCGAGACCCGGTACAAGCTGGGGCGTTATGGCGGTAGCCTGTTACTCGTACTGGCAGTGCATGCCATTGCCATCGTGCTGACCCTGAACTGGTCGACACCTCAGGCTATCGAATTGCCGCCCGCGGCCATGATGATCGAGATGGCGCCGCTGCCGGAACCGGCGCCGCCACCACCACCCAAAGTGGTGACCCCGCCACAGCCGCCCGCACCGGTGGAAGAACCGCCACTGCCGAAGCTGGTCGAGGCACCGAAACCGAAAATCGCCATTCCCAAACCTGCCAAGCCGAAGGCCAAGCCACAGCCGCCGAAGCCGGAGCAGAAGGAAGAGCCGAAGGAAAAACCGGTCGAGCAGGAAGTCGCCGATACGCCACCGAGCACTGCGCCAGCGCAGAAATCGGCAGCCCCGGCACCGAGCATCGCGACCAACAGCAACGCCCTGCCAACCTGGCAAAGCGACCTGCTGCGTCACCTGGGCAAGTTCAAGCGCTACCCGGAAGACGCCCGCCGTCGTGGCCTGCAAGGTATCAACCGCCTGCGTTTCGTGGTCGATGCCGAAGGCAAGGTCCTCTCCTACTCGCTAGCCGGTGGTTCGGGCAGCGCCGCGCTGGACCGCGCGACCCTGGAGATGATCCGCAAGGCCCAGCCGGTGCCGCCGCCACCGAAGGAGCTGCTGAACAACGGCAGCATCGAAGTGGTCGCGCCGTTCGTCTACTCGCTGGACAAGCGCTGAGTCACGCAATGAAAGCCGGCCGCTGATGCGGCCGGTTTTTTTTCGCATGCAATCGTCGTTTCTGTCGCACTGACGCAAGTCTGATAAGGTGCGTCTATCGGTTGCAGCCGCTATGCTGGGGCCGCTACTTCATGGACGCATGCTATGACCCTCACAGAATTACGCTACATCGTCACTCTTGCTCAGGAACAGCACTTCGGCCATGCCGCCGAGCGCTGCCATGTCAGCCAGCCGACCCTGTCGGTGGGCGTGAAAAAGCTGGAGGACGAGCTGGGCGTACTGATCTTCGAGCGCAGCAAGAGCGCGGTACGCCTGACTCCGGTCGGCGAAAGCATCGTCGCCCAGGCGCAGAAGGTCCTCGAACAGGCCCAGGGCATCCGCGAACTGGCCCAGGCCGGCAAGAACCAGTTGACCGCGCCGCTCAAGGTCGGAGCGATCTACACCGTCGGTCCCTACCTGTTCCCGCACCTGATTCCGCAACTGCACCGGGTCGCCCCGCAGATGCCGTTGTACATCGAGGAAAACTTCACCCACGTCTTGCGTGACAAGCTGCGCAACGGCGAACTGGACGCGGTGATCATCGCCCTGCCGTTCAACGAAGCCGACGTGCTGACTCTGCCACTGTACGACGAGCCGTTCTACGTGCTGATGCCCAGCGGCCACCCGTGGACCCAGCAACAGACCATCGACGCCAGCCTGCTCAACGACAAGAGCCTGCTGTTGCTTGGCGAGGGCCACTGCTTCCGCGACCAGGTCCTGGAAGCCTGCCCGACCCTGACCAAAGGCAGCGAGGCCGCCAAGCACACCACCGTGGAGTCCAGCTCGCTGGAAACCATCCGCCACATGGTCGCGTCCGGCCTCGGCGTGTCGATCCTGCCGCTGTCGGCGGTACACAGCCATCATTACGCACCCGGGGTAATCGAAGTCCGCCCACTGAGCCCGCCGGCACCGTTCCGCACCGTGGCCATCGCCTGGCGCGCCAGCTTCCCGCGGCCCAAGGCCATCGAGATCCTCGCCGATTCGATTCGCCTCTGCTCCGTGGCCAAGCCACTCACGGGCGAGTAGGTCGTTGCCATGACCGAGTTGTCCCATGTGTCGGTCACGGCACTGAAAGGCGTTGGCGAAGCACTGGCCGAGAAGCTGGCCAAGGTCGGCCTGGAGAACCTGCAGGACGTGCTGTTCCACCTGCCGCTGCGCTATCAGGACCGTACGCGCGTGGTGCCCATCGGCGCGCTGCGCCCGGGCCAGGATGCGGTGATCGAAGGGGTGGTCAGCGGTGCCGACGTGGTAATGGGCAAGCGCCGCAGCCTGGTGGTGCGCCTGGGTGATGGCAGCGGCGTGCTGAGCCTGCGCTTTTATCACTTCAGCATGGCGCAGAAAGACGCACTCAAGCGCGGTACCCATGTGCGCTGCTACGGCGAAGCCCGGCCCGGCGCGTCGGGCCTGGAGATCTACCATCCAGAATACCGCGTGCTCAACGGCAACGAGCCACCGCCCCCGGTGGACCAGACCCTGACGCCGATCTACCCGACCACCGAAGGCCTGACCCAGCAGCGCCTGCGCCAGCTCAGCCAGCAGACCCTCGCGCTGCTCGGCCCGCGCAGCCTCCCGGACTGGCTGCCGAACGAACTGGCCCGCGACTATCACCTCGGTCCGCTGGACCAGGCGATCCGTTACCTGCACCAGCCGCCGGCGGACGCCGATGTCGACGAACTCGCCGAAGGCCAGCACTGGGCCCAGCATCGCCTGGCTTTCGAAGAGCTGCTGACCCATCAACTCTCGCAACAACGCCTGCGGGAAAGCCTGCGGGCCCTGCGTGCACCGGTACTGCCGAAGGCGAGCCGGCTGCCCAAGCAGTTTCTCGCCAACCTGGGCTTCCCACCGACCGGCGCACAGCAACGGGTCGGCAATGAGATCGCTTACGACCTGAGCCAGCAAGAACCCATGCTGCGCCTGGTCCAGGGCGACGTCGGCGCCGGCAAGACCGTGGTCGCCGCCCTCGCCGCGCTACAGGCACTGGAAGCCGGTTACCAGGTGGCGCTGATGGCGCCCACCGAGATCCTCGCCGAACAGCACTTCATCACCTTCAAGCGCTGGCTGGAGCCACTGGGCATCGAAGTCGCCTGGCTCGCCGGCAAGCTCAAGGGCAAGGCCCGGGTCGCGGCGCTGGAGCAAATCGCCACGGGCACGCCGATGGTGGTCGGTACCCATGCGCTGTTCCAGGAAGAAGTGAAGTTCCACAACCTGGCCCTGGCGATCATCGACGAACAGCACCGCTTCGGCGTGCAACAGCGCCTGGCCCTGCGCCAGAAGGGCGTCGGCGGCCGGTTCTGCCCGCACCAGTTGATCATGACCGCCACGCCGATCCCGCGGACCCTGGCAATGAGCGCCTACGCCGACCTCGACACCTCGATCCTCGACGAATTGCCGCCCGGGCGTACCCCGGTCAACACCGTGCTGGTGGCCGACAGCCGCCGCTTCGAGGTGGTCGAGCGGGTCCGCGCCGCCTGCGCCGAGGGGCGCCAGGCCTACTGGGTGTGCACCCTGATCGAAGAGTCCGAAGAGCTGACCTGCCAGGCCGCCGAGACCACCTTCGAGGAACTCTCCAGCGCCCTCGGCGAGCTGCGCGTCGGCCTGATCCACGGTCGCATGAAACCCGCGGAAAAAGCCGCGGTGATGGCTGAATTCAAGGAAGGTCGCCTGCAATTGCTGGTGGCGACCACGGTGATCGAGGTGGGCGTCGACGTGCCCAACGCCAGCCTGATGATCATCGAGAACCCCGAGCGCCTGGGCCTGGCCCAGTTGCACCAGTTGCGCGGCCGGGTCGGGCGCGGTAGCGCGGTGAGTCACTGCGTGCTGCTGTACCACCCGCCACTGTCGCAGATCGGTCGCGAACGCCTGGGGATCATGCGCGAGACCAATGACGGTTTCGTCATCGCCGAAAAGGACCTGGAGCTGCGTGGTCCCGGGGAAATGCTCGGCACCCGCCAGACCGGCCTGCTGCAGTTCAAGGTCGCTGACCTGATGCGCGACGCCGACCTGCTGCCTGCCGTGCGCGACGCAGCCCAGGCCCTGCTGGCGCGCTGGCCCGATCACGTCAGCCCGCTACTGGAACGCTGGCTGCGCCATGGCCAGCAATACGGCCAAGTGTGACGTCTTCGGCGGAATTGGATCCAGCCTGTCGGTCAGGCTGGTTATACTCTTGCCTCTGTAAAGAATTTGGATACAGACCATGATTGAAGTTGCCCTCGATACCGCAACCCCACAGGTTCCGTCTGTTATCCGGCTGCTGCTCGACAAGTTGGGTGTCGCCTACCGCGAAGTGGCGGATCACCCGCAGTTGCCGCCTGAAACCCGCGTTCAGGCCGTCCTGCTGGACGATTCGGTCGGTGCCCTGATGGTGCTGTTCCCGCAGAACCAGTTGCTCGACCTCAGCCGCCTGACCGAACTGACCGGACGCACACTGGCCGCCGTGCCGCTGGAGCGCCTGCAACACATGCTCGACAAGCACGGGCTGAAGACTCTCCCCGGCATTCCGGCGCTGACCAGTTCACCATGCCTGTACGAAGAAAGCGTGCTCAAGCCGCCAGCCTTGCTGGTGCAGTCAGGTGAGGCCGGGCTGCTGCTGGAGATCGAACGCGACGACTTCCGCAAGATGCTCAGCAAGGCCAGCGCCGGCCAGTTCGGCGAGTTGCTGAGTCAGATCCACCCGAATCTCGACCGCCCGGCAGACGACCGCGAGGAAATCACCCAGGCGGTCCAGGCCTTCACTGCGCGGCGCATCCAGCAACGCCTGGAGTCGACCATCGAGATTCCGCCGCTCGCCGAGACCGCGCAGAAGATCATCAAGCTGCGGGTGGACCCCAACGCCACCATCGACGACATCACCGGCGTGGTGGAAACCGACCCGGCACTGGCGGCCCAGGTGGTCAGCTGGGCGGCATCGCCCTACTACGCCTCGCCGGGCAAGATCCGCTCTGTGGAAGACGCCATTGTCCGTGTGCTCGGCTTCGACCTGGTGATCAACCTGGCGCTGGGCCTGGCCCTGGGCAAGACCCTGAGCCTGCCCAAGGACCATCCGCAACACACCACGCCGTACTGGCAGCAATCGATCTACACCGCCGCGGTGATCGAGGGACTGACCCGCGCCATGCCGCGGGCCGAACGTCCGGAAGCCGGCCTGACCTACCTGGCGGGCCTGCTGCACAACTTCGGTTACCTGTTGCTGGCCCACGTGTTCCCGCCGCATTTCTCGCTGATCTGCCGGCACCTGGAGGTCAATCCGCACGTCTGCCACAGCTACGTCGAGCAGCACCTGCTGGGCATCAGCCGCGAGCAGATCGGCGCTTGGCTGATGCGCTTCTGGGACATGCCGGATGAGCTGGCTACCGCCCTGCGTTTCCAGAACGACCCGACCTACGCCGGCGACCATTCGCCGTTCGCCAACCTGGTGTGCCTGTCGGTGCGCCTGCTGCGCGCCCGCGGCATCGGCTCGGGGCCGGACGAGTCGATCCCGGATGAGTTGCTGGAACGCCTGAATATCAGCCGCGAGAAGGCCGAGGACGTAGTGAACAAGGTGTTGGAGGCGGAAGTGATGTTGCGCGAGCTGGCTTCGCAGTTCAGCCAGCATTGATGAGTGGTGCTGCTGATGGCCTCATCGCTGGCAAGCCAGCCCCCAGAGGGTTGGCGGTGCATGCGATCCCTGTGGGAGCTGGCTTGCCAGCGATAGGGCCGGCAGCCACAACGATGGACTGAAGTCTTACTTCTTCTTCGGTTTCAGGTATTTCATCAAGCCCTGGAACCAGATCACCAGCGCCGGATTGCCCTTGATCTGGATGCTCTTGTCCTGAATCCCCTGCATGAACGCCAGTTGCTTGTTCTTCGCCTGAAGGGTCTCGAAACCGAACGCTGCATCCTTGAACGCAATGGCGAAGGCGGGTTCCGGGTGGGTGCCGCCGCTGCTGCTGATGCGGCTGTCCTTCACGATGAAATGCCGGGCGGCCTTGCCGTCCAGAGTCTGGAGCTGGAACACCAGGTCCTTGTCCTTCAGTTGCTGCTGGAACGCCGGATTATTGCGACTGGCCCGGGACATCAGCAGCCCCATGGCCCAAAGGAGAAAGCGAAACTTCATGAATGCGCCTCGGTGAAAAAGTGACTGGCCGGCGCAGTTTATCCTTTTAGTGAACGAAAGCTACTGAATCCAGCGCATTTCTCCCCTGTTCGGAGCAAAACGAAACGGGCATCCCTTGGGATGCCCGTTTGCACTGCATGCACTGGATCAGGCCATCAATTGACCATGTCCTTGAGATTCTTGCCTGGCTTGAACGCCACGGTGTTGCTGGCCTTGATTTTCACCGGCTCGCCGGTTTGCGGGTTTTTGCCGGTGCGAGCACCACGGTGGCGCTGTTCGAAAGTACCGAAACCGACCAGGGTCACGTTTTCCTTCTTGCCCAATGCCTGGGTAATTTCTTCGAGCAGGGCGTTCAGTACACGGTTGGCCTGCTCTTTGGTGAGGTCGGCCTTTTCGGCGATGGCTGCGGCGAGTTCGGGTTTACGCATGGTGAAGCCTCTTTGACGGAATTTTTGTTGTTATGCCGTGCTGCCTTTGCAAGCAGCGCCCAAGGCACCGCAGGCTCTAAACTGCGGCAGACGGAACTGAGGATGGCACGCCGCCAATGGCCGCGCCAGTCTCTGCGCGGCCATTGAGCGGGCAATGGAGGGGTAAATCCGACAGAACGACCGGTATTTACGCCAGCAGGGCCGGAAGCTGGCGATTCAATGCCAACTTCTCCATCACAGCGGTACCGGTGAGCGCATAACCCAGCAATTGCCCCTGAGCATCGTGGCAGAGCACTTTCAGGTCGCCGCCCTGGCCTTCGACGCTCCACGTTCCTTCCATTCCAAGGGGTGGAGGCGACACTACCAGCGGACATACCGGGGTCTTCACAGTGACTGGCATCGGGCCGTAGCTGACCGCCGTCGGGTTACCGGCCAGGGTTTGTGCCAGCGCCCGCGCACCGGTCATCAGCGGCATCACGTAGAGCAGGTTGAGGCCCTCGACCTCGGCGCAATCACCCAGGGCGAAGATATTGGCGTGGGAGGTGCGCAACTCACGGTCCACCACCACGCCGCGGTTGATACGCAGGCCAGCGGCGGCGGCGAGGTCGGTACGCGGCCTCAGGCCGACCGCCGACACCACCAGGTCGCAGGCGATCACGGAACCGTCCGACAGATGTGCCTCCAGTCCCTCGCTCACCCGCTGCAGGCGGTTCAGTACCGGTCCCAGGTGGAAACGCACGCCGAGCCCTTCCAGGCCAGTCTGGACCGCAGCCGCAGCCGCCGGATGCAGCAAGGTCGGCATGACCTGCTCGCACGGTGCCACCAGCTCAACTTCGAAACCGCCCAGGCTCATGTCATTGGCGAATTCGCAGCCGATCAGGCCGGCGCCGAGGATCAACACCCGACGCTTGCCGACCGCCGCCGCACGGAAACGGGCGTAGTCTTCGAGGTCGTTGATCGGGAATACCGCATCGCCCGCGTCACCCTCGATCGGCACCCGCACGGTCTCCGCGCCCCAGGCCAGGATCAGGTCGCGGTAGCGCACCTGTTCCTCGCCAATCCACAGCCGCTTGTGGCCAGGATCGATACCGCTGATGCGGGTATGGGTACGGACCTCGGCCTTGAGCTGTTCGGCCATGG
The DNA here is from genome assembly GCF_059379395.1 of Pseudomonas sp. Con_6. NCBI lineage: Bacteria > Pseudomonadati > Pseudomonadota > Gammaproteobacteria > Pseudomonadales > Pseudomonadaceae > Pseudomonas > Pseudomonas sp. Con_6. Next base: position 6,927,250 of record NZ_CM182011.1, read on the forward strand.
CACCCGGTTCGGCCATGCTCAGGCCGTCGGCGTCCTTGCTCTTGGCAAAACCGGTCGAGAGCATCGGTTTGGAGTAGGAGCGGCCATCGTCCGCGCTGATCAGCAGCAACGGCGTCTCGCCGTCGAGCTTGCGAAATTCGCGGGCGAGGTTGTAGCCCGCCAGTCCGGTGCCGATTATCACGACGGGATCGGTCATGCCTTGAATGTCCTTGTCTGGGTGAAAAACAGATCAGCCGATGGCGATCATTTCGAAATCGGTCTTGCCAACGCCGCAATCCGGGCACAGCCAGTCTTCCGGCACGTCTTCCCAGCGGGTGCCCGGAGCGATGCCGTCATCCGGCCAGCCCTCGGCCTCGTCATAGATCAGGCCGCACACCACGCATTGCCACTTTTTCATCGCTCGTTCTCCTCGTTTCAGGCTTGGCACGATCATGGTTTTTTTCGAATGGGCGATCGGCCTTCAGCGGGCTTTGTACTGAGCCCGGCCAGACGATGCAAGCCGCCCCGGCAAACATGTTAAGCTCCGGCGCTTCACTGGCCTGTAACCGTATATCTACCGTGCCAAACGAATCCCCGCATTATCCTGCCGCGCAGTGGACGCCGCATACGCCGCAACTGGCCGCGAAGACCCCGGCGCTGATCCTCGACTGGTTGTTCGACCAAGGCTCCTTGACCCGTCGTCTGACCCACCTTTCCACCGATAATTTCTCCGTGACGCCCCTGTTCGAAGGCTGGCAGCCACTGCGCGACGACGAGTGCCTGAGCCTGGACCTCGCCCCCGGCAGCGAAGGCTGGGTCCGCGAGGTGTACCTGCGCGGTCATGGCGAGCCGTGGGTGTTCGCCCGCAGCGTGGCCGGCCGCGAGGCCCTGCGCAACGACGGTCTCGACCTGGAGGCGCTGGGGAGCCGTTCGCTGGGCGAACTGCTGTTCTGCGACCAGGGCTTCGCCCGTCAGGCCATCGAGGTCTGTCATTACCCTGCCGACTGGCTCCCCGCCGAACAGGTCACCCACGCCCTGTGGGGCCGGCGCTCGCGCTTCGATCGGGGTGGATTGCGCTTGCTGGTGGCCGAAGTGTTCCTGCCCACCCTGTGGCAGGCCACCGCAGCATTCAAGGAGGTGCGCTGATGTACCTGGACCTGCTCAAGTCGCTCAATCGCCTGCATCCGCGGGCCTGGGACTTCATCCAGCTAAGCCGCATGGACAAGCCGATCGGCATCTACCTTCTGCTTTGGCCGACCCTGTCGGCGGTGTGGATCGCCGGCAACGGCTCGCCGACCCCGGCCAACGTGCTGATCTTCCTGTTCGGCGTGGTATTGATGCGCGCCGCCGGCTGCGCGATCAACGATTTCGCCGACCGCAAGGTGGATGGCCACGTCAAGCGCACCGCCGAGCGCCCACTGGCCGCTGGACGGATCAGTGCCCGCGAAGCCCTGGCCCTGTTCGCCATCCTCGTGTCGATCAGCTTCCTGCTGGTGCTGTGCACCAACCAGAAGACCGTGCTGCTGTCGTTCGGCGCTGTGGCGCTGGCGGCGTGCTACCCGTTCATGAAGCGCTACACCTACTACCCGCAGGTGGTCCTCGGCGCGGCGTATTCCTGGGGTATCCCGATGGCCTTCACCGCGGCCACCGGCGAGCTGCCGGCGATCGCCTGGCTGCTGTACATCGCCAACCTGCTATGGACGGTGGGTTATGACACCTACTACGCCATGGTCGACCGCGACGACGACCTGAAGATCGGCGTGAAATCCACAGCGATCCTGTTCGGCGAGGCCGACCGCATCATCATCCTGTCGCTGCAGGGCGCGTCGCTACTGTGCCTGCTGCTGGCGGGCAACCAGTTCGGCCTGGGGGGCTGGTTCCATCTGGGGTTGCTGGGTGCGGCGCTGTGCTTCGCCTGGGAATACTGGTCAACCCGCAGGCTTGAGCGGGATGCTTGCTTCAAGGCGTTCCTGCATAACCATTGGGCGGGGTTCATCATCTTTGTCAGCATCGTGATTCACTACATCACCCGCTAACTCACTGACTACACAAAACCTGTGGGAGCGGGGTTACCCGCTCCCACAGAGTCTTCGGCAAGCCTTACGGCTTGGCCGCGTGCCACACATCCTTCATGCCATCACCGGTCATCTCCCCGGCCTTCTTGTCCTTGACGAAGGTGTACAACGGCTTGCCGTCGTAGGCCCACTGCATGCTGCCATCGTCACGCTTGATCTGCGTCCACTTGCCTTCAGCCTTGTCGCCGGCCTTCACCATCAGTGGCGGCCAGTTCTTCGCGCAATCACCGTTGCACATGGACTTGCCACCGCTGTCCTTGTCGAAGGTGTAGAGGGTCATGCCAGCATGGTCCACCAGCATGCCTCCCTTCTCCATGGCCGGCTGCGCTGCCGCCACCCCCGGGATCGCCAGGGCTGCACAGAGCGCCATCCAGTTCAGCGTATGTCGTGTCATTGGATTCACCGTTTTTATTGAAGAGCAGGACTTTGAAGCCTAGTTCAGTAACAAGAAGTTGCTGCAACGGCCCCCGACCTGTCACACAGCTGCAATAATTCCGTTATCTAATGCGGGCCAAGACACCTGAAGCTGGGGAGAGGTTTGAGCATGGTTGGCAGAAACATTCTGATCGTTGACGACGAAGCGCCAATTCGCGAGATGATCGCCGTTGCATTGGAAATGGCCGGCTATGACTGCCTGGAGGCCGAAAACTCGCAGCAGGCCCACGCCATCATCGTCGACCGCAAGCCGGATCTGATCCTGCTCGACTGGATGCTGCCGGGCACCTCCGGCATCGAACTGGCCCGCCGCCTGAAGCGCGACGAACTGACCAGCGATGTACCGATCATCATGCTCACCGCCAAGGGTGAGGAAGACAACAAGATCCAGGGCCTGGAAGTCGGCGCCGACGACTACATCACCAAGCCGTTCTCGCCACGCGAGCTGGTCGCCCGCCTGAAAGCGGTCCTGCGCCGCGCCGGCCCGACCGATGGCGAAGCGCCAATCGAAGTCGGCGGCCTGCTGCTCGACCCGATCAGTCACCGCGTAACCATCGATGGCAAACCTGCCGAGATGGGCCCGACCGAATACCGCCTGCTGCAATTCTTCATGACCCACCAGGAGCGCGCCTACACCCGTGGCCAGTTGCTGGACCAGGTCTGGGGCGGCAATGTCTACGTCGAGGAGCGCACCGTCGACGTGCATATCCGCCGCCTGCGCAAAGCGCTGGGTGATGCCTACGAAAATCTGGTACAAACCGTTCGCGGCACTGGCTATCGGTTCTCGACCAAGAGCTGAAATACAGCCGCAAGCTTCAAGCCATAAGCTTCAAGAAAGAGCAAAACCGACCCGTTTCGACTTGCAGCTTGAGGCTTACGGCTTGTAGCCAAGAAAAAGCCTCATGAAGAGCAAAAGAACAACGAGATCCGCTTCAAACTTGCAGCTTGTAGCTTGCGGCTTGCAGCTGATCCGCAAGGATCCCCCCAATTGAACCAGAACTGGCACGGCACCCTGATTCGCCACATGCTGCTGCTGATCACCGTCTGCCTGCTGGTCGGACTGGTCAGCGGTTACTACGGCTGGAGCCTGGCCTTGGGCCTGGCAGTCTACCTGGGCTGGACCCTCAAGCAGATGCTGCGCCTGCATCAATGGCTGCAGGCGCACAAGCCCGACGAGCCACCACCGGATGGCTACGGCCTCTGGGGTGAAGTGTTCGACAGCATCTACCATCTGCAACGCCGTGACCAACGCGTACGCGGGCGCCTGCAAGCGGTGATCGACCGCGTGCAGGAGTCCACCGCCGCGCTGAAAGACGCGGTCATCATGCTCGACAGCGAAGGCAACCTGGAGTGGTGGAACCGTGCCGCAGAAACCCTGCTGGGCCTGAAGACCCCACAGGACAGCGGCCAGCCGGTGACCAATCTGGTCCGCCATCCGCGCTTCAAGGAATACTTCGAACAGGAAAACTACGTCGAGCCGCTGGAAATCCCCTCTCCCACCAGCGACCGGATGCGTATTCAGTTCCACATCACCCGCTACGGCAACAATGAGCACCTGATGCTGGTGCGCGACGTGACCCGCATCCACCAACTGGAACAGATGCGCAAAGACTTCGTCGCCAACGTTTCCCACGAACTGCGCACGCCGCTAACGGTCATTGCCGGCTACCTGGAGACCCTGCTGGACAACGTCGAAGACGTGAACCCGCGCTGGGTCCGTGCCCTGCAGCAGATGGCGCAACAGGGTTCGCGCATGCAGACTCTGCTCAACGACTTGCTGCTCTTGGCCAAGCTGGAGGCCACCGACTATCCATCGGACAACCATCCTGTGTCGGTCGACAACCTGCTGCAATCGATCAAAGGCGATGCGCAGGCCCTGTCCGGCCAGCGTAACCAACGCATCACGCTGGAGGCCCAACCCGGTATCCGCCTCAAGGGCAGCGAGGCGGAACTGCGCAGCGCCTTCTCCAACCTGGTGTTCAACGCCGTGAAGTACACCCAGGACGAAGGCAATATCCGTATCCGCTGGTGGGCCGACGAACAGGGCGCGCACCTCAGCGTGCAGGACTCCGGCATCGGCATCGACGCCAAGCACCTGCCTCGCCTGACCGAACGCTTCTACCGTGTCGACTCCAGCCGTGCCTCCAACACCGGCGGTACCGGCCTGGGCCTGGCGATCGTCAAGCACGTGTTGTTACGCCACCGCGGTCGCCTGGAGATCAGCAGCGTGCCGGGTCATGGCAGCACCTTCACCTGCCACTTCCCCAGCGCCCAGCTCGCCGCGCAAAGGGCGTACTGATCCAGCGCACTTTGCATTTGCGCCCTCAGCCGCTACATTGGCGGACCGGTGCCAGCATGAGCTGGCACCTATTTCTTACTATTTCAAGAAAACGGAACCCCGTAAAACTCCATCATGGATCCTTCCTCTAGTATCAGCCTCGCCTCCCTTTTCGCCGACTTCGGCATGATTCTCTTCGCCCTGCTCCTGGTTCTGCTCAACGGCTTCTTCGTTGCCGCCGAGTTCGCCATGGTCAAGCTGCGCTCGACCCGGGTCGAGTCGATCGCCGAGCAGCACGGCTGGCGCGGCAGCATCCTGCGCACCGTACATAGTCAGCTGGACGCCTACCTGTCCGCCTGTCAGTTGGGTATCACCCTCGCTTCGCTGGGCCTGGGCTGGGTGGGTGAGCCGGCCTTCGCCCACCTGCTGGAGCCGCTGCTGGCCGCGGTTGGCGTGCAGTCCCCGGAAATCATCAAGGCCATCTCATTCTTCAGCGCCTTCTTCGTGATCTCCTACCTGCACATCGTGGTCGGCGAACTGGCGCCCAAGTCCTGGGCGATCCGCAAGCCGGAACTGCTGTCGCTGTGGACGGCGGTGCCGCTGTACCTGTTCTACTGGCTGATGTACCCGGCCATCTACCTGCTCAACGCCAGCGCCAACGCCATCCTGCGCATTGCAGGGCAAGGCGAGCCTGGCCCGCACCACGAGCACCATTACAGCCGCGAAGAACTGAAGCTGATCCTGCACTCCAGCCGTGGCCAGGACCCCAGCGACCAGGGCATGCGCGTACTGGCCTCGGCGGTGGAAATGGGCGAGCTGGAAGTAGTCGACTGGGCCAACTCCCGGGAAGACATGATCAGCCTCGACGCCAATGCGCCGCTGAAGGAAATCCTGGCGATGTTCCGCCGCCACAAGTTCAGCCGCTACCCGGTGTATGACGCCGAGCGCGGCGAGTTCGTCGGCCTGCTGCACATCAAGGACCTGCTCCTGGAGCTGGCGGCCCTGGACCACGTGCCGGAGTCGTTCAACCTGGTGGAACTGACCCGCCCGCTGGAGCGCGTGTCCCGGCACATGCCGCTGTCGCAGTTGCTGGAGCAGTTCCGCAAGGGCGGCGCGCACTTCGCCCTGGTCGAGGAGGCCGACGGCAAGGTCATCGGCTACCTGACCATGGAAGACGTGCTGGAAGTGTTGGTGGGCGATATCCAGGACGAACACCGCAAGACCGAACGCGGCATCCTCGCCTACCAACCGGGCAAGCTGCTGGTGCGGGGCGATACGCCGCTGTTCAAGGTGGAGCGCCTGCTGGGCATCGACCTCGACCATATCGAGGCGGAAACCCTAGCCGGCCTGGTCTACGAGACTCTCAAGCGCGTTCCGGAAGAGGAAGAAGTGCTGGAAGTCGAAGGCCTGCGCATCATCATCAAGAAGATGAAAGGGCCGAAGATCGTCCTGGCCAAGGTACTCAAGCTCGATTGAGCCGCTTCACGGGTTGCCGGCTGTGAAGTTCGGCAATCCGCCTATGGGCTGGTTGAACTGGTAGGGAATCGACTCCACCGCCAGCCCGACATTGCGCTGCACCACGAAATGCAGGTGCGGCGCGGTGCTCCTCCCGGTGTTCCCAGAACGCGCCAGCGGCGTGCCATAGGCCACCTGCTGGCCCTCGCGCACCACCACCGAACCGCGCATCAGGTGCAGGTACACGCCCATGGTGCCGTCGTTATGCAGGATCCGCACGAAGTTGCCTGATGGCTGGGTGCCCTGCCCGCTCTGCTGGTTCTCGATCTTGACCACCACCCCGGCCCGAGCGGCGATGATCGGCGTGCCCTCGGGCATGGCGATGTCCATGGCGTAGCGGCCTTTGGGGCCGAAGTGGCTGAAACGGCCATTGGGGCCCTGGGTCAGGCGGAACGGGCCACCGCGCCAGGGCAGCGGATAGCGATAGGCCTGGGGCCGCTGCGCGGGATCGCCGAGGGCGGTGCGGAAGGTTTCCCGGTAAGTGACCTTCTGGCCCGGACGCAACGCGGTGAGGCCGGTGAGCGCCACCGTGGCCCGTGGTCCGACCACCCGGCGCACCACCCGCGGCCCGCTTTCCCGGGCGTTGCCCAGGCGTTCCAGGCGCAGTTCCACTTCAACTGGCGCATAGAGTTCGTTGTACACCGAGAAGTGCACGCCTTCGGGATGGGGGGTGGTCTGCAGGTGCACCTGGCTGTCGAGCTTCTCGTCCATGCGATCGCGAAATACGAAGGGTCGAGAGCCCGCCATGGGGCGGTCTGAATAGGTGACCACGCCGTAGGCGTCGCGACTCTGGTAGATGGTCATGGCCAGCGCCGGTCCGGCGGATAACAGCAATGCGCAGAACAGCAGCAGGCGGGATGGCATGGCGGGTGGCCTTCTGACGACAGGGTTGTTTCGGGTCTGTCGTCGAAGACTAGCAGCGCACTGTTACGCTAGAAGGCGTGGAAACGGCTTGAGAGGGTTGCAGGCGATCAGCGGTGGCAATTTGCCGCTAAACGGCCATATGCCACGACGCGGACCTTGTGGGAGCGGGTTCACCCGCTCCCACAAGGTCCGCGTTGCAATCAGGCGCTCGGGATGTACTGCTTCTGCGCGGTACCACGGGCGATCAGGCGCGACAGGTAGTCGAGCTTCTGCGCATCCTGGTCGACGAAACGGAAGATCAGTTGCAGCCAGTCGCTATCCGGCTTCGGCTCCATGGCCGCGACCGAGTGCAGGTAGCCGTTGAGACGGGCGACTTCCGACTGCTCGCCCTGCTCCAGGTCGAGTACGGCGCCTTCCAGCACCTGCGGCAGTGCATCGCTGCGACGCACCACCAACGAGGCCTCCTTGAGGGTCAGGGCCTTGATGATGCAAGGCTGGTTGCCGCTGGACAGGCGCAGTTGGCCCTGGCCACGACCCGTCGGGGTAGCCGGCTGGGTCGGTACCGGCGGGGCGCTGATCAGCGGCTTGGCGGCCGCAGCAGCCGCCGGCGCGCTTGGCGCGGCAGGCTTGGCGGCGCCGGTCAGGGCCGACAGGGAATCGTTTGCGAAGCCAGTGGAGGAGCGCGCCGGACCACCTGCCATCGCAGCATCCAGCTTGCCGACCTTGGCCAGGGCTTTCTTCACCTTGGTCAGCAGTTGCTCGTTAGTGAACGGCTTGCCGACATAGTCCGAGACGCCGGCCTGGATCGCCTGAATAACGTTCTCCTTGTCGCCACGGCTGGTCACCATGATGAACGGCAGGGCCTTGAGTGCGTCCTGCTGGCGGCACCAGGTCAACAGTTCGAGACCGGACATCTCCGGCATCTCCCAGTCGCACAGGACCATGTCGAAGGCTTCCTTGGCCATCACGGCCTGGGCCTTGCGACCGTTGACCGCATCCTCGATGACCATGCCGGGAAAATAGTTACGCAGGCATTTCTTTACCAGGTCGCGGATGAACGGCGCATCATCCACAACAAGCACACTGACTTTACTCATCGCCACTCCTTCCTGATCCCGACTAGCATAACGTTGACTGATGGCTATTTGCCAAAACTTCGGTCACGCCGGGACACAACAACAGATTCGTTCGCGGGTGCCTTCTCTTGCGCTGCCGCAAACGAAAACGCCCGGCCAGAGCCGGGCGTCAGTTCTCGGGGCAATCTTATTTATCGTCAGATTCGGCCGGAACATTAGGCATTTCAGCGCCTTGTACTTCTTCTTTCATGCGCTTGAGGCCCAGGTGACGCACGTCGGTGCCGCGCACCAGGTAGATCACCAGCTCGGAGATGTTGCGCGCATGGTCGCCGATCCGCTCCAGCGAACGCAGGGCCCAGATGACGCTGAGGACGCGCGAGATCGAACGCGGGTCTTCCATCATGTAGGTGACCAGCTCGCGCAGGGCGGTCTTGTATTCGCGGTCGATGGTCTTGTCGTACTGGGCCACGGAGAGCGCCAGGTCGGCGTCGAAACGGGCGAAGGCGTCCAGGGCGTCACGGACCATGTTGCGTACCTGGTCGCCAATGTGACGGACTTCGACGTAGCCGCGTGGCGACTCGCCTTCCTCGCACAGCTGGATGGCACGGCGGGCGATCTTGGTGGATTCGTCGCCGATGCGCTCCAGGTCGATCACCGACTTGGAAATGCTGATGATCAGGCGCAGGTCGGACGCAGCCGGCTGGCGACGGGCGAGGATACGCACGCATTCCTCGTCGATGTTGCGCTCCATCTGGTTGATCTGCTCGTCGACTTCACGCACCTGCTGGGCCAGGCCGGAGTCGGCCTCGATCAGCGCGGTGACTGCGTCGTTGACCTGCTTCTCGACCAGGCCGCCCATGGCCAGGAGGTGGCTGCGCACCTCTTCGAGCTCGGCGTTGAACTGCTGGGAGATGTGATGGGTGAGGCTGTCTTTATCGATCATGCTTTCGCTCCGCAAAGCTGCCGGCTCCAAGCCGCAAGCTTCAAGTCATTCGTGTCTGTCCCGGGCACCGCCTGCTCGCCGCTTGTGGCTGTTCCTAGCCGTAGCGACCGGTGATGTAGTCTTCGGTCTGCTTCTTGGCCGGGTTGGTGAACAGGGTGTCGGTGTCGCCGAACTCGACCAGTTTGCCCATGTACATGAACGCGGTGTAGTCGGAGACGCGCGCCGCCTGTTGCATGTTGTGGGTCACGATGACGATGGTGTACTTGGATTTCAGCTCGTAGATCAGCTCTTCGACCTTCAGGGTCGAGATCGGGTCGAGTGCCGAGCACGGTTCGTCGAGGAGCAGGACTTCCGGCTCGACGGCGATGGTGCGGGCGATGACCAGACGCTGCTGCTGACCACCGGACAGGCCCAGTGCGGAGTCGTGCAGGCGGTCTTTCACTTCGTCCCACAGTGCGGCGCCCTTCAGGGCCCACTCGACGGCTTCGTCGAGCACGCGCTTCTTGTTGATGCCCTGGATGCGCAGGCCGTAGACCACGTTTTCATAGATGGTCTTGGGGAACGGGTTAGGCTTCTGGAACACCATACCGACGCGGCGACGCAGTTCGGCAACGTCTTCGCCCTTGCGGTAGATGTTGTTGCCGTAAAGGTTGATGGCGCCCTCGACGCGGCAGCCGTCGACCAGGTCATTCATGCGGTTGAAGGTCCGCAGCAGGGTCGACTTGCCGCAGCCGGACGGGCCGATGAAGGCGGTCACGCGCTGTTTCGGGATGTTCATCTGCACATCGAACAGGGCTTGTTTCTCGCCGTAGAACAGGCTCAGGCCCGGTACTTCGATGGCCACGGTTTCTTCGGCCAGGCGCAGGCTCTGTTTGTCGCGACCCAGGGCCGACATGTCGATGCCGTGGGCGTGGGCGTGGGATTCATGCTGCATGGTCAGACTCCATACGCTATCAATTTCGTTTCATCGCACCGCCCGGCGCTGGGCACGGGCGGCAATCGCAAAGGGGTGTCGATCAGCTGTCCAGCGCCTTGTACTTCTCGCGCAGGTGGTTACGGATCCACACCGCCGAGAGGTTCAGGGTGGCGATCACCAGCACCAGCAGCAGCGCGGTGGCGTACACCAGCGGACGGGCCGCCTCGACGTTCGGGCTCTGGAAGCCGACGTCATAGATGTGGAAGCCCAGGTGCATGATCTTCTGGTCCAGGTGCAGGTACGGGTAGTTGCCGTCCACAGGCAGCGAAGGCGCCAGTTTCACCACACCCACCAGCATCAGCGGCGCCACTTCACCGGCGGCACGGGCCACCGCGAGGATCATGCCGGTCATCATCGCCGGGCTGGCCATCGGCAGGACGATCTTCCACAGGGTCTCGGCCTTGGTCGCACCCAGGGCCAGGGAGCCTTCGCGCACGGTCCGCGGGATCCGCGCCAGGCCTTCCTCGGTGGCGACGATCACCACAGGTACCGCCAGCAGGGCCAGGGTCAGCGAGGCCCAGAGCAGACCCGGGGTACCCAGGGTCGGCGCCGGCAGCGCCTCAGGGAAGAACAGGCGGTCGAGCGAGCCACCCAGCACGTAGACGAAGAAGCCCAGGCCGAATACGCCGTAGACGATCGCCGGAACACCGGCCAGGTTGTTCACCGCGATGCGGATCAGGCGGGTCACCGGGCCCTGGCGGGCGTATTCGCGCAGGTAGACTGCCGCCAGTACGCCGAACGGGGTGACGATCACGGCCATGATCAGGGTCATCATCACGGTACCGAAGATGGCCGGGAAGATACCGCCCTCGGTGTTGGCTTCACGCGGGTCGTCGCTGAGGAATTCCCAGACCTTGCTGAAGTACACGCCCATCTTGGTGGCCAGGCCCATGCCGTTAGGCTGGTAGGCGTGTACCACTTTGCTCAGGTTGATCTCCACTTCGCGGCCGTTGCCGTCGCGGGCAACCAGGGCGTCGCGGGCGAAGTCCTGGTGCAGAGTGCCCAAGCGGTCTTCGATGGCCTTGTAGCGGTTGTTCAGTTCGGCGCGTTCAGCTTCGATGTCGGCCTGCGCGGCCGCATCCAGCTTGCCTTCCAGCTCCAGCTTGCGGCTGTGCAGGCGCAGACGCTCGAGGCCATGGTTGATGGCGCCGATATCCTTTTTCTCCAGGCTTTGCAGGTCGCGGGCAAGCTTCTCGGAGCGGGCCAGGCGGTTCTGCAACTCAGCCCAGGCGGCCTGACCTTCAGCGACGACCTTGCCGTTTTCCTTGACGCTGACCAGGTAGCCATAGAAGTTGCCCCACTCACGGCGCTCCAGGGCGATCAGCTCGGCGGGACGCTGCTGGTCAACCAGCCATTCACCGACCACCCAGGTGAAGTCGCTACCGTTCAGGTCACGGTTACCGACCTTGATCAGTTCGCGGGTCATGAACTCCGGACCGTCATCCGGTACCGGCAAGCCGGCACCTTTCAGACGTGCACGCGGTACTTCTTCCTTCTGTACCACCTCACCGACCACCACGTGCGCGGGCTGGCCCGGCACGTTGTAGCTGGCCTGGATCAGGTCAGCAGGCCAGAAGTGGCCCAGGCCGCGGACGGCGATTACGGCGAGCAGGCCGATGGTCATGATGACCGCGATGGCAACCGAGCCACCGCTGATCCAGACGCCCGGGGCGCCGCTCTTGAACCAGCTGTTGAGGGAATCCTTTTTCACGGATCTCTACCTTCTCTATCAAAGCGACGAGTATTTCTTGCGCAGACGCTGGCGAATCAGCTCGGCCAAGGTGTTCATGATGAAGGTGAACATCAGGAGCACCAGCGCGGCCAGGAACAGCACACGGTAATGGCTGCCGCCGACTTCCGACTCAGGCATTTCCACCGCGACGTTGGCCGCCAGGGTGCGCATGCCTTCGAACAGGTTCAGCTCCATCACCGGCGTGTTGCCGGTAGCCATCAGCACGATCATGGTTTCACCCACGGCGCGGCCCATGCCGATCATCAGCGCCGAGAAGATGCCCGGGCTGGCGGTCAGGATGACCACGCGGGTCAGGGTCTGCCATGGCGTGGCACCCAGCGCCAGCGAGCCCAGGGTCAGGCTGCGCGGCACGCTGAACACGGCGTCCTCGGCGATCGAGTAGATGTTCGGGATGACCGCGAAGCCCATGGCGATACCCACTACCAGGGCGTTGCGCTGGTCGTAGGTGATGCCCAGGTCGTTGGTGATCCACAGGCGCATGTCACCGCCGAAGAACCACGTCTCGAGGAACGGGCTCATGTACAGGGCGAACCAGCCAGTGACGAGGATCACCGGGATCAGGATCGCCGCTTCCCAGCCATCCGGGACGCGCAGACGGATCGACTCCGGCAGGCGGCTCCAGCTGAAACCGGCGACCAGGATGCCCAGCGGCAGCAATAGCATGAGGCTGAACACGCCCGGGAGGTGGCCTTCGAGGTATGGCGCCAGGAACAGACCGGCGAAGAAGCCGAGGATCACCGTCGGCATCGCTTCCATCAACTCGATCACCGGCTTGACCTTGCGGCGCATGCCCGGAGCCATGAAGTAGGCGGTGTAGATGGCGGCGGCGATGGCCAGCGGAGCGGCGAGGATCATCGCGTAGAACGCCGCCTTCAGGGTCCCGAAGGTCAGCGGCGACAGGCTCAGCTTGGGTTCGAAGTCGGTGTTCGAGGCGGTCGACTGCCAGACATATTTAGGCGCGTCGTAGTTCTCGTACCAGACCTTGCCCCACAGCGCGCTGAAGGAGACTTCCGGGTGCGGGTTCTTCAGGGTCAGCGGCTGCAGCTTGTTGCCTTCCTCGATGAACACGCGGTTGGCACGTGGCGACAGGGCAAGGATGCCCGGGCCTTCGACCGCCTGCTCGACCAGCAGGGTACGGTGCGCGGTGCTGTGGAACACACCGAGCTTGCCGGCCGCGTCGAGGGCGACGAAGCCCTTGCGGCGCTCTTCGGCGTCGATCTGCACGATCGGCGCGTCGCTCATCTTGAAGTCGCGGATACGCTTCAGGCGTTGCTCGCCATCCGGGTCGCGGGCCATGAACCACTGCGACAGGACACCCTTGGAGTCACCGATGATCAGCGAAATACCACCGACCAGCTGGGCGCTGGCGGTGACTTCGACATTGCCGTCCTCGGCCAGCTTGTAGCGACCGTTGAGGCTCTTGTCGCGCAGGCTGAACACGTCGGCCTGCGCGCGACCGTTGATCACGTACAGCCACTGCTGACGCGGATCGATGAAGATCTGCTTCACCGGCTCGGTCATCTGCGGCAGGTCGATACGGTTCTGCTCGTTGGTGACCTCGCCGGTCATCATGTTTTCCGAACGGCTCAGTTGCAGCACCTGCAGGTGCGCGCCAGCAGAACCGGTAAGCATCAGGGTGTCGCCGTTGACGTTCAGGCTCACGTGTTCCAGCGCGCGACCCTCGTCGTCCAGGGCAATGGGCTCCTGGCCGTAGGGGAAGTCGATGGCGGGCGTGATGGTCTTCTTGTTGTCCGGGTAGGTGATCTTGTAGGTGTGGTGGAACACCAGCACCTGACCGTTGGACAGGCCCAGCACGATCAGCGGGCTACCCGGCTGGTCGGCACCGATCGACGTCACCTGGACGCCAGCCGGCAGGGGCAGATCGACGCGCTTGATCTCGGCGCCGGTCTTGGTATCGAAGAACAGAGCCTGCCCCCTGTCGGAAACACGCATGCCGACGAGGTTCTGCTCTTCCAGGGCAATCATCAGCGGTTTGCCCGCGTCCTGTTGCAGCCAGGTTGGCTCCAGGGCCTTCTTGCTGGTCAGGCTCGCGCCCTGGAACAGCGGCACGACCACATAGGCCAGGTAGAAGAAGATCAGGGTGATCGCCGCCAGCACGGCGAGCCCGCCTACCAGTACATACCAGCGGGTCAGGCGATCCTTGAGCGCGCGAATGCGGCGCTTGCGTTGCAGCTCGGGCGTATTGAAATCAATCCGCACGGGGGGAGAATTTTGGGTCATTGTGGAGTTGGCCAGATCATTCATGCGCACACCCTAGCGGTCCCGTATGACAGAAACATGACAATGCAGTGACGCAAAAAAGCCCGCCGCGCAGATGTCCTGGCAGCGGACTGGGAATTTGCAGCGGAGCTCGGCATCCTCCGAGCCCCGCCTGGTCACACTTAGTTCTTGGCTACACCGGCAGCGTGGGACAGGCCCAGGTCAGCCAGGGCTTTCTCAGCCACTTTGGCTGGCAGCGGGATGTAACCGTCCTTCACGACCACTTGCTGGCCGGCCTGCGACAGAACCAGCTTCACGAACTCGGCTTCCAGCGGGGCCAGAGGCTTGTTCGGAGCCTTGTTGACGTAGACGTACAGGAAGCGCGACAGCGGGTACGAGCCGTTCAGGGCGTTGGCTTCGTTGTCTTCGATGAACTCGCCGCCTTCTTTCTTGGCCAGGGCTACAGTCTTGACGCTAGCGGTCTTGTAACCGATGCCCGAGTAGCCGATGCCGTTCAGCGAGGAACTGATCGACTGGACAACGGAAGCCGAACCAGGCTGCTCGTTGACGTTAGGCTTGAAGTCGCCTTTGCACAGGGCTTCTTCCTTGAAGTAGCCGTAGGTGCCGGATACCGAGTTACGGCCAAACAGTTGAACTGGCTTGTTGGCCAGGTCGCCAGTCACGCCCAGGTCGCCCCAGGTCTTGACGTCGGCTTTGCCACCGCACAGGCGGGTGGAGGAGAAGATAGCGTCGACCTGGGCCATGGTCAGGCCTTTGATCGGGTTGTCCTTGTGAACGAAGACAGCCAGGGCGTCAACGGCAACCGGGATGGCAGTCGGCTTGTAGCCATACTTCTGCTCGAACGCCTGCAGCTCGACGTCCTTCATCTTGCGGCTCATAGGGCCGAGGTTGGCGGTGCCTTCGGTCAGCGCGGGTGGCGCGGTGGAGGAACCGGCGGCTTGGATCTGGATGTTTACGTTCGGGTATTCTTTCTTGTACGCCTCAGCCCACAGCGTCATCAGGTTGGCCAGGGTATCGGAACCAACGCTGGAGAGGTTGCCCGACACACCGGTGGTCTTGGTGTAGGTCGGAATAGCTGGGTCAACAGCGGCTACCGCGTTGGCGGTGGCAACGCCAGCGGCGACAAAGGTCAGGGCCGCCATCAAACGCTTCAGTTTCATGCCTTGCTCCTAGCAGGAATTCGGGGGTGAGATGGATCGGGCCCAAGTATCTGTAGGCCGCATGACCAATCTATGACCTGAATATGACAATTAGATGAAAGGCCATCACCTGCCAGCCTTTATCTGACGCCCGGCCTTATGCCGGTAAACCGCGGCCTCCCTTGAACATCAGATACAGCGGCGCAAGGCCGCTGTCTGCCGGAAATACCAGGACACAATCGTCAAAGCTGACCTGGTCCATCGCTGCCAACGGCTCCAACAAAGGTGTCTCGGGCGTATCCACCACACCGCCCACCTGCCGTGGCACGGGCGCCGGGGCAGGACTGGTAGCCGCATTCCAGCTCAACGCCAGGGACGGGAAGCCCGAAACACCGTGACTGAGCGTCTGGTCCACGGCAACGACCTTGACCCGTGAGGACAGCTGGGTGCCGCTGGTGGGAGTCAGGGCTATCTGCTGCATGACCGTGATCTGCTGCAGTCCGACAAAAATCTTCCGGCGCTCGACAGGAGCGGTCCGGGAAAACAGGCGATAGGGCATTTCCACCTCGGCGCCGGCGCGAGCTAGTCCTTGCCAGTCATGTCCCTCAATGGGCATCAGCTCACCCAACGGCACACTGACGGCGTACCAGTTGCGCGCTTTCCAGTGTTCGAAGAAAAAGCCGGCGACGCCGCAGAAAGTGCCGGGATGTTCTTCCTTTAAAGAGGTTGCTTGCCAGCTGAACTCGGCCACGGCGGAGCGGATGGCCTTTTTCATGGCGGCAAGGCTTCCAAGGTCATCGATCGCGATGGCATCAGCGAACATCAACGCAGGACGCAACTGGGTGGCACGGGATGAAAGCGCCACGATCTTCGGCGTCTTGTCTATTTCGGCACCAGGAGCGGACAGACGACGGACCAGATGCGCTTCTGCAGCCGCGAACAAGGGAACGCAGCGTTCGTGCAACTGCCGATGACGTTGCTCGGCGTCGGCGAGGGAGGCCAGATAGCGACTGCTGCCCTGGGTGAGGATGTCGAGAACCCTGGACTGGATACCCGGATCGCGGAAAGGACTGGTGAGGTTTCTTTCAGCAGCGGATTTGGCGAACTGGACTTTCAGCTTCAGGTATTCGAGCGCCTTTATGGATCGGACCATGACAGTCTGCGCCATTTCAAGGACGCTCATTTCCTCGATATGGCCGGCGATGGAGCGTGAGTCGAGGGTTTTTGCCTGCCATTGATCCAGTAGCCGGGCGAGGTGAAGCAGAGCGTTGTCGACCGACTTCACGGCGACATCGATCTGGGCAACCTGTCGGTTGGCCTGGTCCAGATCCTTGTTCGACTCGGCGACCTTGCGCTGCTGCGGGTTCAGGCGAACAGCAGGCTTGGGCGGAGCGGGTACGGGTTCGTTGCGGAAGGCGGCCTTGCCTTGGCGATGATGCCACTGCCGGACATGAAACACGATGCTGTCGACCGAGTGGCCATTGCCGGTTTCGAGATAGGGCGGATAGAACAACAGGTCGGCCCCGAGGGGATCACCGATGATCTTGTCGAAGTGGTCGATCAGTCGGGCATGGGTTTCGTTGTCCAGGTCGGCGTTCCAGAGGGTCGATACCAGGGATTTGAATTCGTCGGGGGTGTAGTCGCCTAAAGCTTTCTTGATTTCCATTTCAACTCTCCCTGTTGAAAGATGGCGGCATGTCATCAGACGTGACGCCCTTTTCTACTCATATTTTCTTCTTGAAGACCAACGCTTCAACTTTCATTTCAGCGGAATACTTGAATATCAACGTAATCCCTGGGAACAACGAACTGTCGTAATCATAAGTATCCCATCCACCGGTCCAACCCGTTGGCTGGGGAAGCTTCACCGGGCCATGGGTTTCCTCAGGCACCCCGAAAACCTCGCGAACCCAGTTCTGGTCCATGTTTTTTTGCAATTTTCCGGGAAGCTCACCTTCGTACTCAAGCGTCGACGGCGTCGTTTCCTTGAGCAGGATGAACAATTTGATGAACACGCTTTCCTCCGAGGAGAATGTCATTTCTACACCCTCCTCCGGTTCAAAATAGACGTGCTCTGATCCAGGAAATATCTGCAGAAGCGGCTCATCGGGGATAACTCCGCCGGCCAACAGGTCAATATGCGGGCGCCCAAGAAAACGTATGACTTTCTCGATTACTTCAGCCTTCATTGGCATCACCTTTGCTCACCTTGAAGCGCATGAAAATAGGGCTGATAAAACAGCAGGTCAGCGCTCCAGCGGTTCGAAACCAAGGCCTCGCATTCGTCTGCTGGGTACACGACCAGCGTTGGCTTGAATTCCATTTCAAAGCTCCTTTAATTAATAAAAGCCACCATGCTGTAAGCGCATGGCGGCCAGGTCTGTTATCTCAACGCAAAAACTACTGCTTTTACTTGCATATCAGCCGCGTACTGAAACTGCAATAATACTCCCGGAAATAGTTCGTCATCGTACACATAGTACGCCCAGCCTCCCGTCTGCCCTATAGGCACAGGCATTAAAACCGGAGCCCCAGAAGAGAGAGGCTCACCGAACAAATCGAGAACCATCTCCTGATCCATTCCCGGAAAAAAAATCTCGGGAAGTTCACCTTTGTATACACTAGTACCTTCGTATGTTTCTTTCAGCGTTATGTGCAACGCCTTCAACATTTTATTCTCCGCCAGGAAGTCCAACCCAAGGCCTTCCTCTGGAAGGATGTAAATACTGTCAGAGCCAGGGTAGATTTCGATAAATTCTACCTCTGGGAAAATATTCTCCGCAGCAAGTTCTGCATAAGGTCGACCAAGATACCCAACGATTTTATCGATATCGTCCTTCTTCATTTTATCCACCCTTGCAGTCTTTGCAGATCATGTATTTTCTGCCTGGCCTGCTCAATTTTCGATTCTTCCAGTCCATGCTCAATCAGCCCCGGCTTTATCGCGTCGAAATTTCTGTCGATAGCGGATTTTAAATCAAGAGCATCTGCGTTCTGCTTCTCCTTGGTATTTCTCCCACCGTAGGTTTCACTGAGTTTCCTGTGAACTTCGCTAGGGATCGCAATACCAGGCGCCTTGGAGAGTGCCGCTTTTATGTCCGGACCAGTCATGTTCGGAAAAGCCCTCGACAGGTATAGCTGCAATGCTTTCTTCGAAACAATATGATCGATATCCAGACCATCCCCGTTACTGTCTCTCTGCAATTGATCAGCTGGCCCAACATCCAATGGCTCCGAAAAAACCAACCCCGGCGACGGCAGATCACTCCCCTCTCCGTAGCCAGGAAGCTTGGACCCGATCTCGCCCTCGTCCAGCCCCGGAAGTGTTTCGATTTGCGGCCGATACGGATCGAGTTCGGCGCCAGGAATGGTCCCCGGCAGCGTCGGCCCCTGGGGAAGATCGGTCGAGCCCAGCAGATTGCTGCCCGGCGGTACCAGGGGCGTCCAGGTGCGCCGCCCTCCCGAGGAGTGCGCCAGCGATTTCGCGGCCTCGAGTGAAATCGGTTCGCCCAGTTGCAGCCAGGGCGCAAATCGCTGGGCCTGCGCTCGCACACCGAAGGTGCTGGCCGGGCTGTGCAGGCTGAGACGGTCCAGGTCATACGGCGCGGTGCCCAGTGCCGCGCTCTGCGCGTACCGAACCTCGAACTCGCGACGCTCGCCAACCCAGGTGTTTTTCGGCGCATAGGGTGCGAGACCATTGGCGATACGCCTCTGGTTGATCTCGCTGAACGCACCGCCAGGCGCGGCTTCCTCTCCAATGGACCGCCACAACGCTTGCTCGAAACCGGCGAACGAAGCGAATTCCCTGCCCCGCAACGTGCTTGCCGCCTGCGCCGGAATCGCAGCCCCGCTCGCCTGGGTGCTGGCATCCCACCACCCCGGAGCGGCAACCTGCCCGCTGCCACTGACAACACCCGTTCCGGCGGGTGGTACATCGAACGAAAAATAGAGAGGCGCCCTACCCGGGATACAGACGATGCAGTCATTGATGCGGGTGTCCGCACCGACAGGGATCGCTAGCGCTTCCAGTTCGGATGACAGCAGCCCCGATGCCGCCTGCAGCTCCGATGTTGGCGAATCAGCCGTGAACACCAGATCACGGTCCGTAGCCGCCTGCCCTTCAGCACGGTAGGTGTTGGTCAGCGGATCGAAGACCGCGTTTCTCACCGGGACCTGGGACGAAATTTCCTCACCGGTACTGGCAACGATGATGGCGGTGCTGTTGCCATGGGCTTCAAGCCTGACCCGGTAGTCGACCTCGGCCATCCCTCCGCGCTCAGCCAGGGCTTGCAGGTCCTGCCCCGTACGCACGCCCATCCCATCAGCAGGAATCCCGATCCCTTGAAGAAGGCGGCGCTGCTCCGGCAGCAGTTCGCCGTTGCCCACGGCCGCGGAGTATGTCGCCGCGGTCACGAATGTGCCGAGCGCCTGGCCGGTGCGAATGGCCGCGACCCTGGCAATCTCCCTGATCGAGTCGAAAACCGCCCGTTCGATCGCCGACACCACGCCTTCCGCCACCCGGACCCCATCCCAGGTGAGCATGCTTCCAGCGCCAACAGCGGCCATGGGCAGGGTCAGCGAATTGGCTTCGCGGATCCGCTTCAGCCGCAGGTTTTCATCCGCCAGTTGCTTGAACTGGACCCGCGCCTCGCGCAGCTCCTTGTACTGGCGCTGCTTCTCCCACGCGTCCTCGCGGGCCTTCCACACGACTTTCTGCTCGGCATGACGAGCCGCCAGAGCATTGGATCGCTCGGTCAGCTGACGTATGGCTTCGGAGAGCAACTGCGCTTCCTGCGCCGCGACATAAGCCGCTTCCCAGTCCTGGTGGAGTTGCTGGAACGACTGGCTGGAGCTTTGCTGCGTGAGGCGTGCGGCGTAGTCCTGTGGGGAACGCTGGAGCGGGTCCTGGCCGTCGAACGCCCGGGCCTGTTGGTTCTTGCGCTGCAACTCGGCGGCTTTTGCCGCGATCATCTGCTCGACCACCTGCTTTTCGCGGGTGATCAGATGCAGTTGCCAACGCTCGCTGCCGTCATTGGCCGGGTACTTGCGCACGGCCTCCAACTCGGCCTTCAGCGTTTGCCCGACGCTTCCGAGACTGGCAGCGTAATGCCGGTCTATCGTCGAACGGGTGGCTTGCTGGGTTTGCGCGAAATGACGCACCCATTGCTGGTGCGCGGCGGCCTGGGCAGCAAGCTTTGCCTGGTGTGCCGCTTCGGCTGCGGCTTGTTGTTCGGCACGGCGTTTGGCGATTGCCGCCGCCCTGGCCCTGGCACGCTTCTTCGCCCGCTTGCGACTCGATCCGCCAAAACCGCCGGAAAATCCATTCCCGCCGCCTATGTCGAAAAAGCCCGCGTCCCTCGGTCCTTGCGTTTCGACGGTGCCGTCGCGGATAACCACGTCGCCCGTCGATTGATCGGGAAACAACTTGTCCATACAGAATCTCCTTGTCTGTATGGCGCAGCGTGGCGAGTTGGAGGGGGACGACTGGGGTACATGTTTATGACCCTGGGGCGGCCATATACATCAATGTGTTTCAAAGGCTCCGTTGCAGGATTGCCCTGCAACGGAGGCGTGGCAGATCAGCGCTTGGTCGCCAGCAAATACAGGCCCACCAGGAAGCCAATGGTGCAGATCCCCGCCACATACATCGCCGGCGCCATCGGGCTGAACTTGAGGAGCGCGGTGACGGCCATCGGGGTCAGGCCGCCGAAGATGGCGTAGGCGACGTTGTAAGAGAACGACAGGCCGCTGAAGCGCACCACCGGAGGGAAGGCGCGCACCATGACGTAGGGGACGGCGCCGACGATGCCGACGCACAGGCCGGTCAGGGCGTACATGGGGAACAGCAGGTCCTTGTGGTCCGCGAGGGTGTGGTAGAAGGTCCAGGACGTCACCAACAGCGCAAGACTGCCGACGACGAATACGCGACCCGCGCCGAAGCGGTCGACCAGCTTGCCGGCGCCGACGCAGCCCAGGGTCAGGAACACGATGGCCAGGCTGTTGGCCTGCAGTGCCACGCTCGGGGTGAAGCCGTAGACGGTCTGCAGCACGGTCGGGGTCATCAGGATCACCACGATGATCCCGGCGGAGAGCAGCCAGGTCAGCAGCATCGACAGGACGATGGCGCCACGGTGGTCACGCAGCACCGCGCGCAGCGGCACTTCCTCGGCCAGGGCCTTGCGCTGCTGAAGCTCGGCGAACACCGGGGTCTCGTGCAGCCAGCGGCGCAGGTACACCGAGAACAGGCCGAACACGCCACCCAGCAGGAACGGGATGCGCCAAGCGTAGTCGGACACTTCCTCGGGGGTATAGACGCTGTTGATCAGGGTCGCCACCAGCGAGCCGAGCAGGATACCTGCCGTCAGCCCCGCCGTGAGGGTGCCGCAGGCGAAGCCGGTGTTGCGCGCCGGCACGTGCTCGGAGACGAACACCCAGGCGCCCGGCACTTCACCGCCGATCGCCGCGCCCTGGATCACCCGCATCAGCAGGAGCAGGATCGGCGCCGCCATGCCGATCTGCGCGTAGGTCGGCAGCAGGCCCATGATCAGGGTCGGCACGGCCATCATGAAGATGCTCAGGGTGAACATCTTCTTGCGCCCCAGCAGGTCGCCGAAGTGGGCCATGACGATGCCGCCCAGCGGCCGCGCCAGGTAGCCCGCGGCGAAGATGCCGAACGTTTGCATCAGGCGCAGCCATTCCGGCATGTCGGCCGGGAAGAACAGCTTGCCGACCACCGTGGCGAAGAACACGAAAATGATGAAATCGTAGAACTCCAGCGCACCGCCGAGGGCGGACAGCGACAGGGTCTTGTAGTCGTTGCGGGTCAGCGGTCGGGCCGGTTGGTCGAGGCTGGAGGGAACCGATGTCATTGAGGCTTCTCTTATTGGAAGGTGCGCAGGCCTGGCAGCAAGGTTTCAAGGGCCTGGAAGAACTTCGAACGATAACAAATTGTCCGAAAGCGACACAGATCTACATAAACCACGCAGATAATCCTGACTACGTGGTCGTCGGTCCCTGCGAGGCTCTATATACTGGCCCCTCGTAGCAACCGGTTGAGTCCAAGGTGGGATATTGTGCGAAAACGCTGCCAAGTAGGCTTGGTCGGTTTCGCAGAGTCTCCCTTCGCCGCCCTTCGAAACGAAAGCTGCGTGGTATGAATCAGCTGAATCGTTTTTTGCGGCGCCCTTCTGCGTCAACCAATGAAGCGTCACGGGTCAGAGGCACCCCCGGCATGATTGAACTCGAACAAGAAGATCCGATCCCGCAAGGCGACCTGGCCTTGCAGATCACCGCACTACCCCGCGAAACCAATGGTTTCGGCGATATCTTCGGCGGCTGGCTGGTCGCCCAGATGGACCTCGCCGGCACCGCCATGGCCAGCCGCGTCGCTGGTGGCCGGGTTGCCACCGTGGCGATCGATCGCATGGCCTTCCTGGTGCCCGTGGCAGTCGGCGCGCAGTTGTCCTTCTATACCCAGACCCTGGAAATCGGCCGCAGCTCGATCCAGATGATGGTCGAAGTGTGGAGCGACGACCCGCTGTCCAGCGAATGGCGCAAGGTTACCGAGGCGGTCTTTGTCTTCGTCGCCATCGACGGCAGTGGCCGCACCCGCTCGGTACCGCCTCGTCGCTGATCGGGCAGCGCGCTAAACTCGCTGATTCGCGAAAGGTCCAACCCTTACGTCACTTCATCGAGATCAGCGCATGTCCACACCCAAGGTCGAATCGGAACAACACGGCGAACTCAACTGCTGGCGCATCACCAGCGACAGCGCCGAGCTGCTGGTGGCCCAGCAGGGTGCGCAGGTGCTGAGCTACCAGCGATTGGGCGAGCCGCCCCTCCTCTGGCTAAGCGACCAGGCCTTGTTCAACCGCGGTAAATCGGTGCGCGCTGGCGTACCGGTGTGCTGGCCGTGGTTCGGCAACCTGCAGCGCAACCCGGAAGCCGTACGCAAGCAGTTCAATGGCAGCGAAGCCCCGGCCCATGGCCTGGTCCGCGGCCGCGACTGGCAACTGCTTGGCATCGACAGTAGCGGTGACGCTGTGCAACTGTCCTTCACCCTCCCGGAAACCCAGGGCGACCTGCCCGGCTGGCCGCATCAGGTCGAGCTGGCCCTGACGATCCGCATGGGCGAGGACCTCAGCCTCGATCTCACCAGCCGCAACCTTGGCAACGACCCCGTGGCCCTGAGCCAGGCGCTGCACAGTTACTTTGCAGTCAGCGACGTGCGTTCGGTCAGCCTCGAAGGGGTAAAAGGCCTCGACTACATCGAAACCCTGGCGGACTGGGAGCAGCGCACCCAGCAGACGGACCTGACCTTCAGCGGCGAGACCGATCGCATCTACCTTGATACTCCGGCCGAACTGACCATCGTCGATGCGGCGTGGAACCGCCGTGTGCGCGTCACCACCCGCGGTTCGCGGTCGGCGGTGATCTGGAATCCGTGGACCGAGCGTGCCGCGCAGCTGCCGGACATGGCTGATGATGGCTGGCAGCGCATGTTGTGCATCGAGACGGCGAATGTGTGGGGCGATGTGGTGGAATTGGCGCCGGGGGCCAGTCATACCCTGGGCCTGACCCTGTCCAGCGAGCGAATCTGAAAAGAGCGACGCGGACTTGTGGGAGCGGGTTCACCCGCGATTACGATAGTGAATCCACTGCCGCAATCGCGGGTGAACCCGCTCCCACAAGGTCCGCGTTGCCTTATAGATCCGCGTCTTCGACCACCCGCACCTTCGCCGCATCCATCGCGTACGCGGCATCGGCCATGTCATTGCTGACCTTCTCGATCTTCAATTTCCCGCTGACCCACAGCGGCGTGTAGATATCCGCCAGCTTCACACCCTTGGGATAGCGCACCAGCACCAGCTGGTTCGGCGGTGGCGGCGGCACGTGGATGCAGGCGCCCGGGTAAGGCACGAGGAAGAACAGCGTGCTGTTGCCCTTGGCATCCGCTTCCAGCGGCACGGGATAGCCGCCGAGACGGATCGACTTGCCGTTCATGCCGGCCACGGTATGGGTCGAATACATCACCGCCGGCAGGCCCTTGCTCTGCTTCAGGCCCCCCTTGGCATCGAACGTGCCCTTGGCTTCCGGGGAGTTGTGATCGATTTCCGGCATTTCTTCGAGGGCTTTCTGGTCCGACTTGGGCATCAGTTCCAGCCAGTCGGTCTCAGGCAGTTCGGCCCGGGCGAGGGTGCTGCACAGCAGCAGGGGAATGAGAAAAAGCGCACGCATGAAAAAGCTCGGCAACCGTAGGAAAAGTTGCCGAGCATTCTAGCCCGGAGTCAGCTCTTTTTGATGAAACCGTAGATCACCAGCAGGATGATCGCGCCCACCACCGCACCGATAAACCCGGCTGCCTGGCCCGCCTGATAGATACCCAGAGCCTGGCCGCCGTAAGTCGCCGCCAGCGAGCCGCCGATACCCAGCAGGATGGTCATGATCCAGCCCATGCTGTCGTCGCCGGGCTTGAGAAAACGCGCCAGCAGACCGACGATCAGGCCGATGAAGATGGTTCCGATGATTCCCATGGCAATCCCTCTGATGATAAATGCACCACCAAAGCCTAGTCAGCGCTTTGGTGTCCTGCCATCAGAGGGTTGCGAGGCGCAGAGGTTCAGCTCAACCCGCGATCAGGGCTTCGACCTGCTGGATTTTCTGCTCCAGCGTGGCCAGGTCAGCGCAGCGCAGGGTAGCGTGACCGACCTTGCGTCCGACCTTGAAAGCCTTGCCGTAGTGGTGCAGGTGGCAGTCGTCGATGGCGACCACTTTATCCACAGGCGGGACCTCGCCGATGAAATTGAGCATGGCGCTTTCGCCGACCTTGCGGGTCGAACCCAGCGGCAGGCCGGCCACGGCACGCAGGTGGTTCTCGAACTGGCTGCACTCGGCGCCTTCAATGGTCCAGTGCCCGGAGTTGTGGACCCGCGGGGCGATCTCGTTGGCCTTCAGGCCACCATCGACCTCGAAGAACTCGAAGGCCAGTACGCCAACGTAGTCCAGCTTCTCCAGGACGCGACCGGCGTAGTCCTCCGCCAGCGCCTGCAGCGGGTGCTCGCTGCTGGCCACCGACAGGCGCAGGATGCCGCTCTCGTGGGTGTTGTGCACCAGCGGGTAGAAACGGGTTTCACCGTCGCGGGCACGCACGGCGACCAGCGAGACTTCGCCGCTGAACGGCACGAAGCCTTCCAGCAGGCACGGCACGCTACCCAGCTCGGCGAAGGTGTCGACCACGTCGGCGGCGCTGCGCAGGACCTTCTGGCCCTTGCCGTCGTAACCCAAGGTGCGGGTTTTCAGCACGGCCGGCAGGCCGATGCTGGCCACGGCGGCCTCCAGGTCGGCTTGCGACTGGATGTCGGCGAAGGCCGGGGTGGGGATGCCCAAGTCCTTGAACATGCTCTTCTCGAACCAGCGATCGCGGGCGATGCGCAGGGCTTCGGCACTCGGGTAGACCGGCACGAACTGCGACAGGAAGGCCACAGTCTCGGCCGGCACGCTTTCGAACTCGAACGTCACCAGGTCGACTTCATCGGCCAGTTGACGCAGGTGGTCCTGGTCGCCGTAGTCGGCGCGCAGGTGCTCGCCAAGCGGCGCGGCGCAGGCGTCCGGTGCCGGGTCGAGGAAGGCGAAGTTCATACCCAGCGGGGTGCCCGCCAGGGCCAGCATGCGACCGAGCTGGCCGCCACCGATTACACCGATCTTCATGCGTATGACCTCAGGCCTGACGCGGATCTGGATTGTCCAGAACGCTGTCTGTCTGTTCTGCGCGGAACTGCTTCAGCACAGTGTGGAATTGCGGGTGCTTGGCGCCAAGGATGCTCGCCGAGAGCAACGCGGCGTTGATCGCGCCAGCCTTGCCGATGGCCAGGGTCGCCACCGGGATACCGGCGGGCATCTGCACGATAGACAGCAGCGAGTCGACACCGGACAGCATCGACGATTGCACCGGCACGCCCAGCACCGGCAGGTGGGTCTTGGCGGCGCACATGCCCGGCAGGTGGGCAGCGCCACCGGCTCCGGCGATGATCACCTCGATACCGCGGCCTTCCGCCTCTTCGGCGTACTGGAACAGCAGATCCGGGGTGCGGTGGGCGGAAACCACCTTCACTTCGTAGGGAATGCCGAGTTTTTCCAGCATATCGGCGGTGTGGCTAAGGGTGGACCAATCGGACTTGGAGCCCATGATCACGCCAACCAGTGCACTCATCGTCGAGCCTCTCCTGCAAGCGTCTTGTGACGCGCCAAAAGCAACGAGCCACGCAGGAAGACCGGCGTGGCTCGTCATACGGATTCTGAATCGACCGGGTCGGTCGAAGGCGCGGGATTATAGCGCAGTCGGGGCCGGAGCGCCCAGCCCCGTTGGTAAGCTCGAAAATTACCCCGCAGACAGGCTTCCAGATGCTCTGGCGTGTGACTGGGGGACTACTGTCGGAACCAACTGTAGCCGCACGTCAAGGATGACCTCATGCGCAAACACCTCCGCACCACCCTGCCGCTGGCTCTGGCGGCCATGTTCCACGCCACCTTCGCCGGTGCCGATCACCGCCCCCTGACGATCTGGGTCTTCTCCCACGATGAGCTGACGGATATTTCAGACGAGCAACTGCGTCAGGACTACTTCGCCAACTGGCTCGCAGAAATACGCGAGATCAAGAACGTGCCCGTCGAGATTCATTTCCGCCGCCAGACCCCGGGCCTGACCGACCTCGACTATCGCAAGATGGACAGCCTGACCGCCCTCTCGGCCTGGTCCGACGCCACCGCAGCCTGGCGACGACAACAGAACAACCCGGGCGGGATGAC
Source organism: Pseudomonas sp. Con_6 (assembly GCF_059379395.1). Lineage (NCBI taxonomy): Bacteria > Pseudomonadati > Pseudomonadota > Gammaproteobacteria > Pseudomonadales > Pseudomonadaceae > Pseudomonas > Pseudomonas sp. Con_6. The sequence goes on from NZ_CM182011.1 coordinate 6,954,329, forward strand.
GCGCTACCTGCTGCTGACCCGCAGTCCGCTGGACGAGGACGGCACCACGCTGGGCCTGGCCCACCAGACCGGCAACGCAGCCATCGCCTCGATTCATTCCTACGCTACCGCCGGCCATGAACTGGGCCACACCCTCAGCGCCACCCACGAAGCCTCCGAGGTGCTGTTCAATGGCTGGTTCTGCGAAACCTACATGTTCCCGACCCGGCTCAGCATCCGCTCCAACTGCTACCGCTATTCGGACACCAACCGGGAGAACATCGCCACCTACCTCAAGCGCCTGGGGCACTGACCGTGCCAGGCTCCTGCCGCGCCGATTCGAGCTTGCGCCACAGCAAGCGCACATTGGCCTTGCGCACCAGAGCACAGCGATACAGGCGGATCTCCAGCGGCACATGCCACTGGGGACCGCCACAGATCACCAGTTCGCCCCGTTCCAGCTCGGCTCGCGCCGACAGGCGCGGCACCCAGGCGATACCCAGCCCCTCCAGGGCCATGCTCTTCAGGCTGTCGGCCATGGCGGTCTCGTAAACCGTGGTGAAACGCAGGTTGCGCTGGCGCAACAGCAGGTTCACCGAACGACCGAGGAAAGCACCGGCGCTATAGGCCAGCAGCGGCACGCTGCCTTCACCTTCGAGGTCGAACAGCGGCTGGCCATCCGGGCCGGCGGCGCAGACCGGCAGCATCTCCGTATGCCCCAGGTGCAGGGAGGGGAAGATTTCCGCGTCCATCTGCAAGGCCGCGTCCGGGTCGTAGAACGCCAGCATCAGGTCGCAACCACCCTCGCGCAGGGCGTGAACAGCATCGCCGACGTTGGTCGCCACCAGGCGCGTGGCGATATTGAGACCGTCATTGCGCAACTGGGCGATCCAGCGCGGGAAGAAACCGAGCGCCAGCGAGTGCGCCGCAGCAACCTGGATCACCTCGCCCTGGCCGCCTTCAAGGTGGTGCAAATGGCGAAGAACTTCGCTCAATTGGTCGACAACGGTACGCGCGGTGACGAGAAACAGCTGACCGGCCGCAGTCAGCTCGATTGGCGTGCGCGAGCGGTTGACCAGGGTCAGCCCCAGTGCGGCTTCAAGGCTGCGAATCCGCCGGCTGAACGCGGGCTGGGTAACGAAGCGACGCTCGGCGGCCTGGGAGAAGCTGCGGGTCGCAGCCAGGGCGCTGAAGTCTTCCAGCCATTTGCTTTCAAGGTTCATCGGTCACTACTCCAAAAACATGCACCAAAATGGCACACGCTCGATCTCGGAAGAACGTCACATGGGGCGTTATGCCGTTTGTGCATAGGTTAGCGTGCAACAGCATTGGCCGCAAAACGGCCTCCGCCCCTACGATTGGCGCCATTCCGGCACATGCCGGGTTATTTCGAGATGATAATCATCATGTCCGCTGCTGCATCGTTCCGCGTTGAAAAAGACCTGCTTGGCACCCTGGAAGTCCCTGCAGATGCCTACTACGGTATCCAGACCCTGCGCGCTGCCAACAACTTCCACCTCTCCGGTGTTCCGCTGTCGCACTACCCGAAGCTGGTCGTGGCCCTGGCCATGGTCAAGCAGGCCGCTGCCGACGCCAACCGTGAGCTGGGTCACCTGAGCGATGCCAAGCACGCTGCCATCAGCGAGGCCTGCGCCCGCCTGATCCGCGGTGACTACCACGAGCAGTTCGTGGTCGACATGATCCAAGGCGGTGCTGGTACTTCCACCAACATGAACGCCAACGAAGTGATCGCCAACATTGCCCTGGAAGCCATGGGCCATGAGAAAGGCGAGTACAAATACCTGCACCCGAACAACGACGTGAACATGGCGCAGTCGACCAACGACGCCTACCCGACTGCGATCCGCCTGGGTCTGCTGCTGGGTCACGACGCCCTGCTGGCAAGCCTCGACAGCCTGATCCAGGCCTTCGCTGCCAAGGGTGAAGAATTCAGCCACGTACTGAAGATGGGTCGTACCCAACTGCAGGACGCGGTACCGATGACCCTGGGCCAGGAATTCCGCGCCTTCGCCACCACCCTGACCGAAGACCTGAACCGCCTGCGCACCCTGGCTCCGGAAGTACTGACCGAAGTGAACCTGGGCGGTACCGCCATCGGTACCGGCATCAACGCCGACCCGGGCTACCAGGCCCTGGCCGTACAGCGCCTGGCAACCATCAGCGGCCAGCCACTGGTTCCTGCCGCCGACCTGATCGAAGCCACCTCGGACATGGGCGCCTTCGTTCTGTTCTCCGGCATGCTCAAGCGTACCGCGGTCAAGCTGTCGAAGATCTGCAACGACCTGCGCCTGCTGTCCAGCGGCCCGCGCACCGGTATCAACGAGATCAATCTGCCAGCGCGTCAGCCAGGCAGCTCGATCATGCCAGGCAAGGTCAACCCGGTTATCCCGGAAGCCGTCAACCAGGTGGCCTTCGCCATCATGGGTAACGACCTGGCGCTGACCGTCGCCGCCGAAGGTGGCCAACTGCAGTTGAACGTCATGGAACCGCTGATCGCCTACAAGATCTTCGACTCCATCCGCCTGCTGCAACGCGCCATGGACATGCTGCGCGAGCACTGCATCGTCGGCATCACCGCCAACGAACAGCGCTGCCGTGAACTGGTCGAGCACTCGATCGGCCTGGTCACCGCCCTGAACCCGTACATCGGCTACGAAAACGCCACCCGTATCGCCCGCATCGCCCTGGAAACCGGCCGCGGCGTACTGGAACTGGTGCGCGAAGAACAGCTGCTGGACGAAGCGATGCTCAACGACATCCTGCGTCCGGAAAACATGATCGCTCCGCGTCTGGTTCCGCTGAAGGCGTAACCACCCGCGACAACTGTCTCACCAGGTCGAGGGACTAGACACCTCTCACCTTTCAAGGGCCCGGGATACTTCCCAGGGCCCTTTTTTTATGTCTGGGCACTCACGCGCCCATCGCGTTACGGGTTGTAGGCCCCGAAACAGGCGCGGAACAACACTTCCAGCACGGAGAGGTTGCCCTTCACGCTGCTGATCTTGGTCGGTACCTCACCTTTTGGATAGCGCCGCACCGTGGCCAACTCGACACAGCGATAGCCCAACTTCGGTGCCCGGTAGGAGAGATAGGCCAACAGTTCATAAGTGCTGAAGACATCGCGGAACGGTGCCACAGCCGGATCCAGCAGCATCTTGCGGCTATAGGCACGGAAACCCTGGGTGGTATCCGTCCATTTGAACCCGGAGGACAGACTCAGCATCGGCGCATGGATGAAACGAATGGCGAAGTCGCGTGAAAGAGGAGTGTTTTCCGCAACACCGCCAGCAATGAAACGCGACGCCTGAACGAAGTCGACACCCTGCTCGAGTGCCTCGATGAAACGCGGAATTGCTTCCGGATCGTCCTTGTCATTACCGTCAATGGTGACGATCCCCTCGTAGCCCTGATCGAGCGCAAACGCATAGGCGCAGCGCAACTGGGCGCTCAGTTTGCCAGGGGCGGTCTTCACCAGCAGCCCACGCACACCTACCTGCTGCAGGTCCTGCAACTCCAGCGAACCGTCGGTGGAACCACCATCGACGATGATGATGTCGGCCATGCCACTGATGTCGAGCGCCGCCATCCGCGCCAGCAGGTTCTTTATCCGCGAGCCTTCGTTGATGACCGGAATCACCACGCACCAAGGGTGCTGGCGACCGAGCCATAGACGCGTATCAAAGGAGGGCACCTGCCAGGTACCACGTACTGCGGAGATTTCAGCGGGGGAATTCATTTTCATCACCATCAAGCCACGCGGGCGGTGATCAACGCCACGCCAGCAATTACCAGAACGATTCCCGCCCCTGTTGTCCAGTGGAAGGATTCACGAAAGAAGAGCAATGAGAACAGTGCGACGGTTGCGATCGCGCCAGCGGTCAGCACCGGGTGTGCAACATTCAGCGGCAGGCGGGCCAGTGCTGCGGCATAGAGGAGAAAGGCCGCGCCATAAAGGCCTAATCCCAGCCAGAAGGGCCAATTGCTCAATGCCGCCATGGGATCGCTGAGGGAGGGGAACTTGCGGGGAGGCATCATCGCCATTTTCACCAGCACACTGGCGGATGCGTTGGAAAGGATACCCAGAAGCAGGATCAGCCACTTCATGCTCATGCCACGTCCCCTGCTCCGTAATACCGCACCGCGACTCCAAGCGCCCGTTCGACGGCTTCGATGGGCGGCTCCTCCTTCGTCGCAACCATTTCGATGGCGACCAGGGCCTGAGGCAAATGCTGGCGCAGCGCTTCCGCCATCTCCTGGTGCTGACAGCCGCCATCACCCAGCGCCAGCAAGTCGGGTTCGCTGGCATGCACATGGCCGATGAGTTCAGCGCAATCGGCCAGTACTTCAAACGGATTTTCGCCATTGATGGAAAGCGCGCCGGTATCCAGCTGCATCCTGATCGCGGGGTGGGCGATACTCCTGACCATAGCCGCCGTCTCGGCACTGCCGGTCATGAAGTTTGCCCCATAGCGGGTCGGATTCGGCTCGAGACAAATGACGACACCCTCGGCCTGGGCAATATCGCCCAAGCGGCGGAAGAACGGCACCGCCACCTCCAGCACCTCGGCATCGGTCAATCCACTGCGGTCGCGGTTCCTGGGCGAACCGAACACCAGCCGCGTGGCCCCGAGACCACCACCGATACGGCACACGGCCGCCAGGTGGGTCAACAGGGCCGCCTGGCTCTCCGGCGTGCCGAAGACGTTCAGGCCCGTGGTGCCGAACAGCAGCGCCTGCATGCCGGTGATTTCGATGCCGCGCTCAGCCCACCAGCCCCTGACGCGGGCAATGTCCGCGTCGGTCGCAGCGGCTGGCTGCGGAAAGTACTTGCCCGGCGCGATGTCGATGGCATCGACGGCAAAGCGCTCGAGCAACGCCGCAACCGCCTCATCCTGCGCGGTGTCCCACGCGATATTGGAAATGGACAGCCTCATTGACCCGCTCCCGCGTCATCCTTCACCGTGACCGGCTCGGATTGCGCATAGGCCCTGACAGCCAGCAGCGTCTCCCGCTGACTGTACTGATAGCGGCCGGTTGCACCGAAAACGGCGGCATGGCGGGTCTGCATGTCGTAGGCACCCACCGGGTTGTCGAGGGTATTGTCGAATGGCTTGCCGAATCCATAAGCAGCGATGTCCGCAACGCTGACGGGCTCGGCTGTGAGGTGAACCAGCGCAAGCCCGGCCTTGCGCGCCGCCTGGATGTCATGCCAAAGGTTGACCATCGGGTAGAACTGGAAAACACCCCGGCTGTCGATCGCCTGCAGGTTGTTGCCGTTGAGGAAGTCGAAAATCACGTTCTTGCGCAGCTTCGGCCCGACCAGGCCAGGAAGCCGAATGATCAGGTGGTCGGGAAACTGGCTTTCGACGAACTTCTCCAGCAATCGACGATTGAGCCCATATGCATGCAACCCAGCCTCCTCCACCGGAGTGTCCTCGTCCACGCCAGCGGAGTTCTTGAAGACATCGACGGTGCTGATCAGGATGAAGGTCTTGCATGTGATGGTCTTCAGGTGAGCGATCAGGCCCTCGATCTTCAGACGATCCTGTTCAGGCTCGCGGTTGGCGATCCACTTTTGCGCCGGTGCTCCGGCGCAGATCACCATGTCGTACGAACGCCCTTCGATCTCGCCGATCGTGGTAGAGCGATAACAATCGTCGAAAGTCGTCTGTGCCAACAATGTGCTGCCGACGAATCCGGAGTAGCCAATGAGTGCAGAAGTCATGCGTTCTACGACCTGTGAATTAGTGTGCAGAAATCAATGCGTTCTCTGGATCGACATACGTCTTGCCGCCCAGATCGATGCGTTGCTTCCAGGCAATACTGCCGTCAGGAAGGGTTTCACCGATCTCCAGGCTGGCCAGAGGGTAGGCCGGTAATTGAATGGGCGCAGCACAGCTCTGGTAATACTTCGAAGCCAGTTGCGCATTGCCGTTGAACACCAGCTTCGAACCCACATCGAGGAAGCCGTCCGTCATACCCGAAATGGCTTCAGGAGACTGCGGATAAACATGAATGAAGTAGGTGCCGGGCCGATAGGACGGGACGCAATTCTGCCGGAACAGTGTCAGTCCAGCAGTATCGGACACCAGCAGCCTGGCACCTGACTGCAGGTCGAACGAGGCTGTCGCAGAGGCATAGCGGCTGTCCAGCATGCGGTCGCTGTTCTTCACGTAAACGACCCAACCCGTCGCCATCAGGCAGACCACTGCGGCGACAGCAACTTTGCCCTTCACCCCAGCATGCATCAAGAAACCGGCGGCATCGCTGCCCATCCGCACCAAGTAGAAGACAACGGTATAGGCCAGGGCGGGCACGAAGCCGAAGTACCACAGGATGTAGTTCAGTTGCGTATGGCCGTAGGAATGGCTCTTGGCCAATACATACCAGGACAAGGACGCCAGCAGCATGATCGCGGTCAGGGCGACGAGACGCAGGTCATGCCAGCGACGCCGGGCAACGGAATATGCCAGGCCCAGGCCGACGACCAGCATGCTGAAGTTCAGATAGAACGCGGAAATACCCGCGAAGACCGGCGTGCGCCAGTTCAGCCACGACCAATAGATCTTCAGAACATCGACAATCGAAGCGTTCAGAGAATCTCTTAGCACCGGGTCAAATGCCGAAGCATCGCCATAAGTCCTCTTCTTCACATCTTGCTCGATGATGTTGGCGAGCCCATGAGCGATGGTGTCGCCACGCATTCCTGCATGCAGAAGGAGCGCGAGCACGAAGCCGAGTACACAGAGAACCCCAGCCAGCGCAGCCAGTTTCACATTGCTGAAGTAACTCCGACCAACGGGCTTGAACAGCGGTCCGATCACGAAAACAGAACACACCAGAATGGTGACGGCGGAAAGGTATTCATAGCCGGTGAGGCTTTTCACAAACATCGAGAGCAACAGGCCAATGGCAGCCAGCCACTGTCCCTTCGAAGTCTTGGCGAGGTAGAGCAGGGTCGAGAAGACCGCCGGCAGAAACCATACAAACGGCACCCAGTAGAGGTTGCGGGCGAAGGCAACAATCCAGGGCGAAGTGACCATGACAATGAAGAAAGCGAGGGCGAACTTCCAGTCGTAGGCCCTTGCGAACAGCACCGTCAACATTGCGATAACCAAAGCGAACAGGGTCGCATTGACAAACTGCAGGCCGTATACGTTCAGACCGAAGACATCGTGAAGCCAGAGAAATGCAGCCCCTTGGAGACCCAGATGGGACTGATAGGGGAAGTAGACGACCTCAGGCTTGGCGCCACTGGCGACCAGCGCGTTATAGGTCTCCAGATTGTGCTCGGTGTATTCCAGAACACCATTGATCTTGACCGAGCCCAGACTCCAACCCTGGCTGTCGACACCGGCATCATGAGCAATCAGGCGACCGGTGACCAGAATTTGCGAAAACCTGTCGAGTGCATCGAAGAAGCGATCATCGACTGTTTTCAGACCATTGCTGTTGAAAACGAAAATACCGGCCAGAAAAGCAATGAGGAATATTAAACTCGACCCCAATTTTCCATTATAAGATTTCAATTAACCTCTCCAGCACATCATAGATATTATCAATTTTCCCACCCAGCACCGAATAACACCCTGGCAAAGTATTATGCTGCTCAAAAAGAATCGGTCGACCGTCGTCACCTTCGTTCTTTACAAGTACAGTTTTAACTTCAAACAGCGAGTCAACGTGTTTCGCCTTCAACACTTCCGGAATATATCGCCCCGTGTCGCGGACCATCCGATCAACACGCGACTGTCGCTGATAGTTGTGCAGTCTCGCATAAGGATTTATACCCGCTTCATCCGCCCAATTAAAATGCGGCGTATAGCGAACATGCGACAAGGTGTGCAGCCCGCGGGCTGGAAAAGGCATCATCGAGAAGAATGGGCCGTCCATGACGGTCACTCCAATTCCAGCGAGCGACTCAGGCATCTGCATCAGCGCCATCTCGGTCACTTCTTGCTTGAGCGGAGTGCTGACGCCCGGAAAGTCACCGCGAAGTTGATTCAAGCCACTGTAAGTGCAGTTGAATACATAGCGGCTGGCAATCTGCTGCTTGTCACCCTGTGCCGTTTCAGCCACCGTCAGCAGTGAGTCCTGGCCTTTCGAGATTTCGCTGGCCCGAGTACTGAGCCGGACCTGAACGCCATGCTCCTTCAGGTTTCTCTGCGCCCAACTCGCCAGCCGTGTGGTGTCAAAGGCATATTCCTCGACCTGAAAGACATCTTCGATCAGCCTCGGCTCGAAAAGGTCGCGCAAGGCGCGCTCGGCTGGCTGAATCTCGGCACCAATGTCACGGCAAAAGCGTTCGAACTGTCGGGCGGTGACCTTGGAGTTGCGCCGCGCTATCGCATAGACCTTGGTGAAATCCTGCTTTACCGCATCCGGCCAGTCGCGAACGAACCTTGGCAAGTTCACCCGGCTGCGATAGGCCGTCGTAAAGCTGCGAGGATAATGGTAACCGTTGTGCACGCGGGCCTGGTTATTGTACGAGGCGCGCCGCATAAGCGCCGGCTCACGCTCGATCAGCAGGACTTTGAAACCGTATTGCCTGGCGAGAAAGATGGCGATGGCCGCTCCGTAGAACCCCCCCCCTACTACCACGGCATCCTGAACATGAGCAGACGCTGACATCAAACGGGCTGCCTGTAGTCACGCGGGTGACTCGTATCATCCGGCGCGACTTCTTCGATGTTCAGTTTTTCCAGGCGGGTCATGTGAGCGCTGGTGAACTCCTGACCGACATGGTAAAGCGGCCCCTCATTGGACAGGCTTGCCATGTTGAGGATGTATTCTCCCAACACCAGCAAGACCAGGGAGATCAGGAAGAACATACCTGACTGCTGCAACGAAACACTGATCCAGCCGGGAGCCACATCGGTTTTCAGGATGCCGACAGCAACCACGTAGACGCAGTACAGCAGGTTGGCAATGGCGCCAAACAAGGACAGCATGGTGACCAACCGCATAGGCGCCCGCGTCGTCGACACCAACAAACGCATGCCGCGGTCGATACTGTCGCCCAGGCGTTTCGCTCGCACCGCCTTCGGTTCGGCGCTGTAGTTGAGGTACTCGCGTGAAAAACCACCGGTGGCGGGCAGATGCCGATACGTCATCGATGGCTGCGGATGCTGCAGGATAAAATTGATCACACGCTTGCTAAGCACTCGAAAGTGCGGTGCTTCCTTGGCCAGATGAACACCGTTGAATGCATTGTACAAACGATGGAAGATGGCATCGGCAGTACGATACAACATACTCTGCGGCAACTTCTTTTCGTTACGGGCAAAGACGACATCCGCGCCGCTTACCGCTTTATCGAGCATTTCCGGAATGAAGTTGATGTCATCCGCCAGCGGATCGATGACAACGACAAAATCACCCAGGGCATTCTCCATTCCCACCCAGGAGGCAGTGTCGGTGTCGACTTCCTTGGTCAATGCATAGACCTGAAGATTGGCCAGTCCGCTCATACCGGTGAGCTGTTTCAATGTGGCGATACTTTCGTCGTCCGAGGCATTGTCAACCACGATAAGTTCATAATCACTTACGATGGAGGACACCACCGAAGCTGCATCGGCAAGAATACTTTTCAGCTCATCCGACTGATTACGAAAGACAAACACCACAGATAAAAAACAGGGAAAGAATGCCATCATAATTCTCGTTAAAATCTCTACCTGTCCGGTAAAGAAAATTCCATTTTCAGCAAGCGCCCGCGGATGAGAGGCATGCACCACGATGATCTCTCTGGTGCGGCATCGCGCCAAAAATCTGTCATGAACAGCTAGGCAGCAAGCTTTGCACTGGGAGCAAAAGTACCACATCACAGACACATTCTGTAAGAACCGTCCTACTTAGCTTGGAACTGAAACATACATTCAATCCATCTCCTTGCTTGCCATACTTGCACAGCTTCTCGCTGAATCAGCGAAAACCGCTGACACCCCATAGACCCATGGCGTACTGTGCCCGGCTACCAACAAGACCGACCATGGAGAATGGCGCATGATTTCGGCGCCCCCCCGCCCCGCTCGCAGCATCATGGTGCTGTACACCGGCGGCACCATCGGCATGCAAGCCAGTGCCAACGGCCTGACCCCCGCTTCCGGCTTCGAGCAGCGTATGCGCGCCGGTTTATCCACAAGGACCGACCTGGCTCCGTGGCGCTTCCGCGAAATGGCACCGCTGATCGACAGCGCCAACATGACCCCGCAGTACTGGCTGCGCTTGCGCGCGGCGATCATCGAGGCAGTGGACGCCGGCTGCGACGCGGTGCTGGTGCTGCATGGCACCGACACCCTGGCCTACAGCGCGGCGGCCATGAGCTTCCAGTTGCTCGGGCTGGAGGCGCCGGTACTGTTCACCGGCTCGATGCTGCCGGCGGGCGTGGATGACAGCGACGCCTGGGAAAACCTCACCGGTGCCTTGAATGCCCTGACCACAGGCCAGCCGGTCGGGGTGCAACTGTTCTTCCATGGTGAACTGCTGCCGCCACACCGCACCGCCAAGGTGCGTAGCTATGGCCGGCATCCCTTCGTTGCCCTTGCCCGCAACGTCTCGGCGAGCGACACCCCCGCGCTGCCTGCTGCCCTGGACTATCGCCAGCCACGCCAGCCTGTGGATATCGCCGTACTGCCCCTGGTTCCGGGCTTTTCCGCGGACCTGCTGCGGGCAGTTATCCACAGCGGGGCCCAGGGCCTGATCCTCGAATGCTTCGGCAGCGGCACAGGGCCGAGCGACGACGCGGATTTCCTCGCCGCCCTGGAACAGGCACATTCACGGAACCTGGTGGTGATCGCCATCACCCAATGCCATGAAGGCGGCGTCGAACTGGACATCTACGAGGCCGGCAGCCGCCTGCGCCAGGCCGGCGTGCTCTCCGGCGGCGGCATGACCCGCGAAGCGGCGTTCGGCAAGCTGCAGTTGCTGCTCGGCAGCGGCCTGCCGGTAGAGGACGTCCGTCGCCTGGCGGAACAGGATCTGGCCGGCGAACTGCGCTGAAGGCATGCAATTTGCTCGCTCCCCGAACAGTCCATCAGCCCGGTACCGAGCATGTTGCACTCCCACCTGACCACCCTGAACGCGGTTTCCCTGGTCCTGCAGACCTTCCAGGATCAGGGAGATGCCCTGCTTCATGGCAGCGGCATCAGCGCGGCCGACCTGGGCCGTGCCGACCCGCGCATCACCACCCGCCAGGAAATGCAGGTGTGCGCCAACGCGGTCGCGCGGCGGCGCGATATCGGCCTGGAACTGGGGCGGCGCATGCACGTTTCATCCTACGGCATGCTCGGCTATGCCCTGCTCTCCAGTGCCACCTTAGGTGACGCTTTGCGCCTGGCGCTGCACTACCCCGCGCTGTTGGGAACACTTTTCCGCCTGCGCCTGATCGAGGATGGCGAGCGCATCTGGTTCAGCGCCAGCGAGTACCGCGAAGAGCCACAGCTGGCGGCGTTCAATGCCGAGTTCTGCCTGGTGTCGCTGAAGGTCATCTGCGACGACCTGCTGGGGCGTTCGCTGCCGCTGCTCGGCGCGCGCTTCGCCCATGCCGAGCCGGACTACCATGCCCAGTACGGGGCCACCTTCAGCTGTGCGCTGCAATTCGACGCCGGCGATAACGCCTTCGCCTTCGACCGGGCCTGGCTGGCGCAGCCCTTGCCGCTGGCGGACCTGGTGACCCACCGGGCGATGAGCGAGCGTTGCCGGCAACTGAACCTGGAATTCACCGGACGCCAGGCCTGGCTCGGCAAGATCCGCCAGTTGCTTATCGACCAGCTCGATGCGCCGCCGGGGCTCGAGGGGCTGGCGCGGCAGATGAACTGCTCTTCGCGGACCTTGCGCCGTCATCTGGGTGAGATGGGCAGCAGCTATCAGCAACTGCTCGATGAACTACGCTTCGAGCGGGCCAAGCAGTTGCTCGGTGAAGGGCAGATGCCGATCTACCGGATTGCGGAAGTGCTGGGGTTCAGTGAGACGGCGAGCTTCCGGCATGCGTTCATGCGTTGGAGTGGGGTAGCCCCGAGCCACTTCAGGGCCTGAGCCAGCGATTGGGAGCACCACTGAATCAAGCCTGGCCACCCGCCCTGGCCATTTCGATCCCCTTTTGGCCGTTTGCGCCGTTCAGCTTCACCGCCCCACCCAGCACCATTCAGGAAAAAAACGCCAGTGATTTGGAGAACAACAATGCTGACGATCTATTCCGATGACCACCGCCTGCACCACGGCCGCTGCGAGCTGATCGACGGCCAGCTCAAGCCTTGCTTCGAGATGCCTTCCCGCGCCGACCACGTCCTTGACCGGGTCAAGGCACGCAATATCGGCCCCGTCAGTGGCCCCACCGATTTCGGCCGCGCGCCTCTGCAACGGGTGCACAGCGCCGATTACCTGCAGTTCTTCGAAGGTGCCTGGGCTCGCTGGGCCGAGCTGGAGCGCGACGGCGACCTGCTGCCCTTCACCTGGCCGGCACGCACCCTGCGCAAAGTCAAACCCACCAGCCTTCTGGGCGAACTGGGCTACTACAGCTTCGACGCCGGCGCGCCGATCACCGCCGGCACCTGGCAGGCCGCCTACAGCGCAGCGCAGGTTGCCCTCACCGCCCAGGCCGCGATCCAGGCAGGCGCCCACAGCGCCTTCGCCCTTTGCCGTCCGCCTGGACACCACGCCGCCAGCGACGTGATGGGCGGCTACTGCTACCTGAACAACGCCGCCATCGCCGCCCAAGCGTTTCTCGACCAGGGCCACAAGCGCGTGGCCATCCTCGATGTCGACTACCACCACGGCAACGGCACCCAGGAAATCTTCTACCAGCGCAACGACGTGTTCTTCGCCTCGATCCACGGCGATCCGCAGGCCGAATTCCCGTTCTTCCTCGGTTATGCCGACGAGCACGGTGAAGGCGACGGCGAAGGCTACAACGTCAACTACCCCCTGCCCGCCGGCAGTGACTGGGCTACCTGGAGCGCCGCCCTCGACCAGGCCTGCGCCCGCATCGACGCCTACGCGCCGGACGTGCTGGTGGTTTCCCTGGGCGTGGACACCTTCAAGGACGACCCCATCTCCCAGTTCAAGCTCGACAGCCCCGACTACCTGGCCATGGGCGAACGTATCGCGCGCCTGGGCAAGCCGACCCTGTTCGTCATGGAGGGCGGCTACGCAGTGGAAGAAATCGGCATCAACGCCGTGAACGTTCTCGAAGGTTTCGAACGCGCCCAACAGGAAGCCCACGCATGACTCGACTCAAGCGACTGCTCGCCCCCCTGCTGTGTACCACCCTGCTCGCCGGCAGCCTCCAGGCCGTCGCCGAGCAGCGTACCTTACGGGTCTACAACTGGTTCGACTACATCACCCCGCAGACCCTGACCGACTTCCAGAAGGACGGCCAGGTCAAGCTGATCTACGACATCTTCGACACCAACGAAGCGCTGGAGGCCAAGCTGCTCACCGGCAACTCCGGCTATGACGTGGTGGTCCCGTCCAACGTGTTCCTGGCCAAGCAGATCGAAGCGGGCGTGTTCCAGCCACTGGACCGCAGCAAGCTGCCTAACTGGCAGCACCTTGACCCGGCGCTGATGAAGCTGATCGAAGCCAATGATCCGGGCAACCAGTTCGCCGTGCCGTACATGTACGGCACCGTGCTGATCGGCTTCAACCCGGCCAAGGTCAAGGCTGCGCTGGGTGACAATGCGCCAGTGGACAGCTGGGACCTGATCTTCAAGGAAGAGAACATTTCCAAGCTCAAGCAGTGCGGCGTGGCGTTGCTCGATTCGCCATCGGAAATCATGCCGCTGGCCCTGCAGCACCTGGGCCTGCCGCCGAACAGCAGCAAGCCGGCCGACTACAAGAAGGCCGAGGATCTGATGCTGAAGATCCGGCCGTACATCACCTATTTCCACTCGTCCAAGTACATGGCTGACATCGCCAACGGCGATATCTGCGTGGCGGTCGGTTATTCAGGCAGCTTCTCGCAGGCCGCCAACCGCGCCATCGAGGCGAAGAATGGCGTGGTGGTGGACATGCGCCTGCCCAAGGAAGGCGCGCCGATCTGGTTCGACATGCTGGCGATTCCGAAGGGCGCGGCGAACCCGGAGGATGCCCACGCGTTCATCAACTACCTGTTGCAACCGAAGGTGATCGCGCCGATCAGCGACTTCGTCGGCTACCCGAACCCGAACAAGGACGCCACCGAGCTGGTCGCTCCGGCGATCCGCAACAACCCGAACCTGTACCCGACCCCGGAAGCGATGACCAAGCTGTATACCCTGCAGCCGCTGAACCGCGAGGGTGAAAGGGCCCGTACGCGGGCGTGGACCAAGATCAAGGCGGGGACCTAGTTCTGCGTCGCTGCTGATGGCCTCATCGCGGGTAAACCCGCTCCCACAGGTTTCGCGGAGCATGTGGGAGCGGGTTCACCCGCGATGAGGCCGTCAACCCCTCCACACCTTCCGGAGCTTGCCGAGAGCCTCGGCAATCTCCTTCTCCCCCACCGCCGCAAATCCCAGCACCAACCCCGCCTTCTTATCCACAGCCTGCTCCGGCTCGCAGAACCAATAATCACCCAGTCCATTCAGTTCCACCCCCACTTCCAGAGCCCTTTCAACCAGCCAGCGCTCGTGTTCGGAGTTATCCACATCCACCTTTACATGCAACCCGGCGACCATTTCCGGCAATCCTCCGACCCCGGGAATATCCACAGGCCACCCGGCCAGCAGCGCATTGCGTCGCACCAGCGCCGCCCGGCGCATGCGGCGTATATGCCGCTGAAAATGCCCTTGGGCCATGAACTGCGCCATCACCGTCTGCGTGCCCACTTCAGAATGCCGCACCATCAGCGCCCGGCATTGCGCAAACGGCTGTACCAGTTGTCGGGGCAACACCAGGTAACCCAAGCGCAATGCCGGAAACGCCACCTTGCTGAACGTTCCCACGTACAGCACCCGCCCACTGCGGTCCAGCGCAGCTAAAGGCGCCAGCGGCGCGCCGCTGTAACGGTACTCGCCGTCATAGTCGTCCTCGACGATCCAGCCTTGATTGCGCTCGGCCCAGGCCAGCAGTTCCAGGCGCCGGGCCAGGCTCATGACGACACCAGTGGGGTACTGGTGAGACGGGGTGACATAGGTCAGACGGCAATCGCCAAGCGCAGCCAGCGCCGCACAATCCAGGCCATCGTTATCCACAGCCACGCCATGTACGGCCGCGCCGGTCAGGGCGAAGGCACAAGCCGCCGCCCGATAGCCGGGGTTTTCCACAGCCACCCCCGCCCCCGGCTCCAGCAGCAGCTGTGCACAAAGGCTGATGGCCTGCTGTGCACCGGTGGTGATCACAATTTGTTCAGGCGTGCAGGAAAGTCCTCGTGATCGACGCAAATAGGCCGCAATGAGTTCCCTCAGCAGCGGTTCCCCCGCCGGATCCCCATAACCCAGCGCGGCCATTCCGGGATTTCGCCAGAAACCCGCCTGCAGCTTGGCCCAGACCTCGAACGGGAACAGGTCGTAAGCCGGTACGCCGACGCGAAACGCCCGTGGCGGACCGTTTCTTGGCGTAGGCAAATGATGGTTTTCCAGACGAAAAAGCGGTGCCGTGTGGATAACTTTACTGGACGGATCACCAGTATTTTCCGAGGGTTTTGTGGATAAACCTGTAGATAAACCCCGGGATAACCCTGTGGATACTTTTGTGGACAGTTTTGGCAGCTGACTGACATAGGTCCCGTCACCGACCCGGCTTTCGATGAAGCCTTCGGCATAGAGTTGGTCGTAGGCGCGCACCACGCTGTTGCGCGAGAGGCCGAGGATCGCCGCCATGTCCCGGCTCGCTGGCAGGCGCGTGCCGCTGCCCAGGCGCCCATCCAGCACCCGTGCGCGCAGTTCCTGGTAAAGCTGGCGGCTCAGGCCCTGGCGGCGGTCGAGGACAATGCCGGAGGGATCGAAAGGCAGGAAAACGGACGGCTCGACCATGATCAATGGACCCATGAAATTGGCACACAATGGCTCTTACTCTGGACCAATAGCCTGCCTAGGATTGCTCCCACTCGCCAAGGGATTTTTTCCATGTATACACCCAGCGCTTTCAAAGACGACGACCTGCAACGCCTGCACGACCATATCGCCAATACCCGCCTGGCGCTGCTGGTCAGCAATGGCGAGCAGGGCCTGCAAGCCACTCACGTACCGCTGCTGCTGGACCCGAACGTCGGCGCCAAGGGCACGCTCTACGGCCATGTCGCCCGCGGCAACAAGCAATGGCGTGACCTGGAAAGTGGCGCCGAAGTGCTGCTGGTGTTTCCCGGCGCCGACGCCTACGTGAGCCCCGGCTACTATCCGAGCAAGGCGCAAAACCCGCGCACCGTGCCGACCTGGAACTACGTCGCCGTGCACGCCTGGGGCATCCCGCAAGTTATCCACAGCCCGGAGCCGTTGCTGGACATCGTCCGCCGCCTGAGCGACCGCCACGAGCAAGGCCGCGACCGCCCCTGGTCGGTGGATGACGCACCGGCGGACTACCTGGACGGCATGCTCAAGGCCATCGTCGGTTTCGCCGTGCCCATCGAGCGCCTGCAATGCAACCGCAAGCTGAGCCAGAACCGCTCGGCCATCGATCACGAAGGTGTGCGCAGCGGCCTGGCCGCCAGCGCCGACCCGCTGGACAACAACCTCGCCGCGCTGATGCAGCGGCAATCCTGAAGGAACGCGTCCCATGTCTACCGTAGAGATTCGCCCGGTCACCGCCGCCGACCACGCCGCCTGGCTGCCGCTGTGGCAGGCCTACCTGCGTTTCTATGAAACCTCGCTGCCCGACGCGGTCAGCGCCGAAACCTGGAAGCGCTTCCTCGACCCGGCGGAAACCACCAACTCCGCCCTCGCCTGGGTCGATGGCAAGGCAGTGGGCATGGTCAACTGGATCTACCATCGCTCCAACTGGTCTGTGGAAAACTCCTGCTACCTGCAGGATTTGTACGTGGATGGCAGCCAGCGCGGGCAAGGGGTCGGTCGTCAGCTGATCGAGCACGTCTACGCCGTGGCCAGCGCGGCCGGCTGCAGCAAGGTCCATTGGCTGACCCACGAAACCAATGCCACTGCGATTTCCCTGTATGAGCAGGTCGCAGAGCGTCCCGGCTTCATCCAGTTCCGCAAATCACCGCTATAAGCCGAGGTGCATTCATGAGCAGCCAACTGAACTGGATACCGGCCACCGAGCCTCAAGCCGAACCGCTGACCGGACGTTTCATCCGCCTGGAAAAACTCGAGCCTGCGAAACATGGCGACGACTTGTGGGAAGTACTGCAAGGCCGGGACGCCGACACCGCGCTCTGGGACTACCTGCCCTACGGCCCCTTCACCGAGCGCGAGCCGTTCGATCGCTGGCTGCAGGACAACGCCAACAGTCGCGACCCGCTGTTCTACAGCGTGATCGACCTGGCCAGCGGCCAGGTGCAGGGCATTCTCAGCCTGATGTCCATCGTTCCGGCCCATGGTCGTATCGAAGTCGGTCATATCGCCTTCGGCGCGGCCATGCAGCGTACGCCCAAGGGCACCGAAGCGGTCTACCTGCTAGGCAAGCTGGCATTCGAGCTGGGTAACCGTCGTTTCGAATGGAAGTGCAACAACGCCAATGCCCGCTCGCGGCGCGCTGCGGAGCGCTTCGGATTCAAGTTCGAGGGGGTGTTCCGCAACCACATGGTGGTGAAGGACCAGAACCGCGATACGGCCTGGTATTCGATTACCGATGAGGAGTGGCCAGCGGTGGCGGCGGGGTTCGAGCGCTGGTTGAGCGAAGAGAACCAGCAGCCTGGGGGGCAGGTCAGGACGCTGGAGGCCTGTCGCAACGGCTAAATGCAACTGGGGCCGCTGTGCGGCCCCAAATAAGGTTACTTAAGCCCCTGAGCCAGCGAAGCAATATGCTCCGGCCCGATCCCGCAGCAGCCGCCCAGCAGACTGGCACCGCGCTTGCGCCAGTCCTGCGCCCACTGCAGGTAACCCGGCGGATCGAGGTCTTCACGCAGCTCATCCAGCCCATCGTTGGCCGTCGCATCCTTGGGCTGCGGCGGGAAAGCGTTGGCATAAGCACCCACCGAGATATCCACACCCAGGCGCTGGAATGTCGCCAGCGCAGCATCGATGGCATCACCGATCACTTCCGGCTGACTGCAATTGAACAACAGGGTCTGCACACCCAGCGCCGCCACCGCTTCGGCCGCTTCTGCCACCGGCTCGCCCGAACGCAGGCGCGGCACTTCATCAACATCCTCGTCCTGCAGGGTGAACGATACCCAGAACGGCTTGCCGTCCTGCGGCAGACCCGCACGAATCGCACGAACCTCGGCAACGGCACTCTGGGTTTCCGCCAGCCACAGGTCGACATGTTCGGCCAGGCCTTCTACCAGCGGGTTCAGAACTTCACCAACGCGCTCGGCCTGGAAAAGATCCGGGCGATAGGAACCAAACAGCGGCGGCAAGGAACCGGCAACCCGCACTTGCTGCGGCCCGGCATCCGCCGCGGCGCGAGCCAGTTGCCCGGCAGTGCTGGCCAGGGCGCGGCCTTCGGCCTTGAAGCGCTCCTCGCCGATATGGAACGGCACCACCGCATAACTGTTGCTGGTGATCACCTGCGCACCGGCCTCGATATATGCACGGTGCACGGCCACCACCGCTTCCGGCGCCTCGCTCAATGCGAGCGCCGACCACTCCGGCTGGCGGAATGGCGCGCCCCGACGCTGCAGTTCCCGGCCCATACCGCCATCAAGAATGACCAACGACTTTTCGCCCATATAACACTCGCTTCTATAAATATAAATAAAACGTATTAGTGCCCGAATATTTATAACTATTTAATACATGCCACGTTCTGTCTTACAACTTTTCCGGTGATTCTCATGCAACTTTCCTCCCTGTTGGGCGCGGGCCTGCTGGCCTTGACCGCTGCTACCCAAGCCTTCGCCGGCGCCACCCTGGACCGTGTGGAATCCCGCAAGGAACTGGTCAACGTGTTGATGGAAAGTTACCCACCGTTCTCCTTCCTCAACGAGCAGAACCAGCTGGACGGCTTCGACGTCGACGTGGCCAAGGCCGTCGCCGACAAGCTGGGCGTCAAGCTGCGCCTGGAAACCCCGTCGTGGGACGTGATCGCCGCTGGTCGCTGGAGCGGGCGCTACGACATCTGCATCTGCTCCATGACCCCGAGCAAGGCCCGCGCCGAAGTCTTCGATTTCCCGGTGGAGTACTACGCCTCGCCCGCCGTTATCGTGGTCAACGCCAAGGACGATCGCATTCATTCGGCCAAGGACCTGGACGGCCTCAAGGTAGGCCTGACCAGCGCCTCCAGCTACGAGAGCTACCTGAACAAGAACCTGGTGATCGAAGGTGCCGAGGACCAGAAGATCGACTACCCGTTCGACGCCGTGCAGATCGCCCCGTACGACACTGACAACGTCGCCTTCCAGGACCTTGGCCTGGGCGCCGGCAAGCGCCTGGATGCCATTCTCACCAACCTGGTCACCGCTCAGCCGCGCCTGAACCAGGATCAGCGCTTCAAGCTGGCCGGTGCGCCGCTGTATGAAGAGCCGAACTCGGTCGCCATCGAGAAAGGCGATGCCGAGTGGGACGCCAAGGTCCGTGAAGTCTTCGCCCAGCTCAAGGCCGATGGGACCCTGGCCAAGCTGTCCAACAAGTGGATCGGCGCCGACATCAGTAAATGAGTGCTCACGAACCCTCGCCAAAGCCCGTCGCCTCGCGCACGGGCCTGCCGCTACCGGGCTTCCGGACGCGGCTGTACCTCACCTGGCTGGTCCTGCTGCTGGTGTTCGTCGGCTTCTTCCTGAGTTTTGACCTGAAGTTTTCGATCATCATCGAGAAGTTTCCGAACCTGGCCGGTTTCAAGCTGGGCCCGAACGGTTTCCTCCAGGGTGCGGCGCTGACCCTGTTCCTCTGCCTGTGCTCGATGTTCTGCTCGGTGGTGCTGGGCTTTGCCGCAGCGCTGGCGCGCTTGTCCAGCAGCGCCGTATTGCTGGGCGTAGCGAGTTTCTACACCTCGTTCTTCCGCGGCACGCCGCTGCTGATCCAGATCCTCCTGATCTACCTCGGCTTGCCGCAGATCGGCCTGGTGCCGGGCGCCATCAGCGCGGGGATCATCGCCCTGTCGCTCAACTATGGTGCCTACCTCAGCGAAATCTTCCGCGCCGGCATCCTCGGTGTCGCCCCGGGCCAGCGCCAGGCGGCCATGGCATTGGGCATGCGCCCGGCAACCATCTTCTGGCAGATCACCCTGCCCCAGGCCATGCGCACCATCATCCCGCCGGGGGCGAACCAGTTCATTTCGATGCTGAAGGACTCGTCGCTGATTTCGGTGATGGGGGTGTGGGAAGTGATGTTCCTGGCCCAGTCGTATGGGCGGTCGAGCTATCGCTACCTGGAGATGCTGACGACGGCGGCGTTGATCTATTGGCTGCTGTCGGTGGCACTGGAGCTGGTGCAGGCGCGACTGGAGAAGCATTACGGCAAAGGGTTCGAGCGCTGACCGCGGCGCCTGAATCGCTGGCAAGCCAGCTCCCACAGGTCCTGCATGCACCGTACCTGTGGGAGCTGGCTTGCCAGCGATGATCTGAAGATCACCTCAATCTGTCAGGCCGCCGCAGAACCCCCATCTGCAACCCGAACGGCCGGAACACCGCATTCAGCGAATTGAGCGTCGGATTGCCCTCACCCTGTTCGATCTGGATCAGGGTCCGTACGGAAATCCTGCACATCTTCGCGAACTGGGTCTGCTGCAGCTTCGCCACCTCCGTGCGCAACTTGCGCACCGCAGCGCCCAGTTCCAGCGAACCATCGGCGATCCCCTCCAGAACGCTCTCGATCAGCAAGGCGCGAATCTCGATCGAAACCGTCATAGCAATCCCCAGCCCTTCATACGTTGTTCAAGATTCTTCAAAGCGATGGCCGGGTGATTCATCACCGCCTCCGGCAATCCTGAGTCAACCAGCAGATCCGGCAATGCCATCAGCCCACGAGCGTCATGGCGCAAGCGCTCGAACGCCTGTTGCGGATCGACGATCGGCTCCAGCAAGCGGCAGGCCGCAAGCCAGTCGACCTCTCCGCCGCGCTCCACCGGTGAGGCCCATTTGGTCGTCCGCGTGATGCCCTCGGCATCCATGACCATGGGCGCCAGATCGTAGATGGGCGCCAACCGCAACTTGTCGTCGCTACGAATGATCGCAGTGTTGCGGCCATGGTTGTCGGCGTTGCCAAGGATCTTGTTGATCAGGTCACGCCGCAGGTATTCAGCCACCAGGTCTGGCACCTGGTCCTTCTGCCCGGCTTTTATCCACAGCCCGGCGAGCGCCCGGATAACTTCCAGATGGTCCATCCGGCTGCCCGGCTCGGTCACTCCGGCCAGCGAATATACCGACTCCACGGCCAGCCGCTCGACGCCTGCCGCACCAATTCGACGGTCGAAGCGTTTCATCCACAGACTGGGCCTGTCGCCCTCTTTCAAATCCAGTTCGGCAGTCGCCACCGTGTCGATGCCCAGACGCTCCAGCGCTTTGTAGTAGAGGTATTCGGCGCGCAGGATGGTCTGGTCATTAACCAGCGCCTGGTTGCGGGAGAACTTCACGAACCAGTGGCGGGCCGCCCGATCATCCTGGAGCACCGCGTCCGGATAGAGCCGGCCGTCCCCTCCTTCGGTCAGCAGCAACTTGGGCGCCTCGCCGCCAGCACCTGTGGCACCGCCAATAGCCGCGCCTTGCTCATAAGCATATTCGAGGAAGCGTTGATCCCGGATGACCACATCGTCGAAGCTGAAGCCCATGGGATCCGAGGTATCCAGGCCTTCCAGCGATTCCTTGACCCGCAGGTTGCCGATGGGGGCTGGCGTACTGCGGGCAAGCAGGAAGAGGTCGTCAGCCAGTCCTTCCGGCTTTTCCCGGTTCATGTGTTTCAGCAGGAAACGCTTGGCGGCGCCAGACGGAGCGATGTCATGCAAGAACGCCGGTGCCTTCTTTGAATGCTGCGTATCGAAATCCACCGGTAACCTGACGCTGACGGCCTTGTCGAAGGTGCTTTCGTAAGCGTCCAGATTGGCTCCCACGTAAGCCGAGGTGTAGCCGAACTGGCAAGGACCGAGAAACCCTTTCTCCGGCTCGGAAAAGTTCAAGGTCATGGCGTCCTGCCATTTACCCTGGGCATGGATTTGGAGGGTCAACAAGGACATGGCGGCCTCGATCAACGTGAAACTGACTGATCTGCAATATAGTGCAATTCCTTCAGAAATCCCGCCAAGTTTCTGCATTAAAATGCACATATACAAATAAAAAGCCAGATGAAGCTGCATTAAAATGCAGATTCACAGAATAAAAAAAGGGGAGCAATTCGCTCCCCATGAGGTTAACCGTTTACCGCCGAAGGCTATCTCAGCCCTCGATCTCGATCAGGATTTCGCCCGGATTCACGCGGTCACCCTTGGCGATGTGGATCGCGGCAACCTTGCCGGCGATCGGCGATTGCACTTCGGTTTCCATCTTCATCGCTTCGGTGATCAGCACGGCCTGGCCGGCCTTGACCGTGTCGCCTTCCTTGACCAGAACATCGACGATGTTGCCCGGCATGGAAGTGCTGATATGGCCCGGCTCGCTGGCCTGCTTGCGCTTGCTGCCGCCACCGCCGACGAACTCGTTGAGCGGCTCGAACACCACTTCTTCCGGCATGCCGTCGATGGACAGGTAGAAGTGACGCTTGCCTTCGGCCTTGACGCCGACACCGGTGATGTCGACGCGGTAGGTCTCGCCGTGGACGTCAATGACGAACTCGGTCGGCACGCCTTCACCACCGGCCGAGGCTACGGCGCCGGCTTCCGGAATCGGCAGCAGCACTTCAGGGGTCAGGGTGCCGGCTTCACGTTCTTCGAGGAACTTGCGCCCGATATCCGGGAACATGGCGAAGGTCAGTACGTCTTCTTCGGAGTGCGCGAGGTTGCCGATATCCGCACGCAGCTTGGCCATTTCCGGCTTGAGCAGGTCGGCCGGACGCACGTCGATCACTTCTTCGCTGCCGATGGCCTGGCGGCGCAGCTGTTCGTTGACTACGCCCGGGGCCTTGCCGTAACCGCCTTGCAGGTACAGCTTCACCTCGTTGGTGATGGTCTTGTAGCGCTCGCCGGCCAGCACGTTGAAGAAGGCCTGGGTGCCGACGATCTGCGAGGTCGGGGTCACCAGCGGCGGGAAGCCGAGGTCTTCGCGGACCCGCGGGATTTCCGCGAGCACTTCGTTCATGCGGTTCAGCGCACCCTGCTCTTTCAGCTGGTTGGCCAGGTTGGAGATCATGCCGCCTGGCACCTGATTGACCTGCACGCGGGTGTCCACTGAGGTGAACTCGCTTTCGAACTGGTGGTACTTCTTGCGCACGGCGTAGAAGTACAAGCCGATTTCCTGCAGCAGCTCCAGGTCCAGGCCGGTGTCGAACTCGCTGCCCTTGAGCGCGGCGACCATCGATTCGGTGCCCGGGTGGCTGGTGCCCCAGGCGAAGCTGGAGATGGCGGTGTCGATATGGTCGGCGCCGTTCTCCACTGCCTTGAGCTGGCACATCGCGGCCAGGCCGGCGGTGTCGTGGGAGTGGATGAACACCGGCAGCGATTGCTCGGCCTTCAACGCCTTGACCAGTTCGCCGGTGGCGTACGGGGTCAGCAGGCCGGCCATGTCCTTGATCGCGATGGAGTCGCAACCCATGGCTTCCATCTGCTTGGCCTGGGCGACGAAGGCGTCGATGGTGTGCACCGGGCTGGTGGTGTAGGCGATGGTGCCCTGGGCGTGCTTGCCGGCAGCCTTCACCGCTTCGATGGCGACGCGCAGGTTACGCACGTCGTTCATGGCGTCGAAGATGCGGAACACGTCGATGCCGTTGACCGCGGCCTTGGCGACGAAGGCTTTGACCACGTCATCGCTGTAGTGGCGGTAGCCCAGCAGGTTCTGGCCGCGCAGGAGCATCTGCAGACGGGTGTTGGGCAGTGCGGCGCGCAGCTTGCGCAGGCGCTCCCACGGGTCTTCCTTGAGGAAGCGCACGCAGGCGTCGAAGGTCGCGCCGCCCCAGACTTCCAGCGACCAGTAGCCGACCTTGTCGAGCTTGTCGCAGATCGGCAGCATGTCGTCGGTGCGCATGCGGGTGGCCAGCAGGGACTGGTGGGCGTCGCGCAGGATCGTGTCGGTTACGAAGATTTTCTTGGACATTATGGGTTCCTCACAGGCCTGCATGCGCGGCGATGGCGGCGGCGATGGCGAGCGCCAGCTCTTCGGGTTTGCGCTTGATCGAGTAGTTGGTCAGTTCCGGGTGGCTTTCGACGAAGCTGGTGTTGAACTGGCCGCTGCGGAATTCCGGGTTGCGCAGGATTTCCTGGTAGTACGCGGCGGTGGTCTTCACCCCTTGCACGCGCATGTCGTCCAGGGCGCGCAGGCCGCGGTCCATGGCTTCTTCCCAGGTCAGTGCCCAAACCACCAGTTTCAGGCACATGGAGTCATAGAACGGCGGGATGGTGTAGCCGGTGTAGATCGCCGTGTCGGTACGCACGCCGGGGCCGCCGGGGGCGTAGTAGCGGGTGATCTTGCCGAAGCTGGGCAGGAAGTTGTTCTTCGGGTCTTCGGCGTTGATCCGGAACTGCAGGGCGAACCCGCGGTGCTGGATGTCTTCCTGCTTGACCGACAGGGGCAGGCCCGAGGCGATGCGGATCTGCTCGCGAACGATGTCGATGCCGGTGATTTCCTCGGTGATGGTGTGTTCCACCTGCACCCGGGTGTTCATTTCCATGAAGTACACCTCGCCCTCGGCGAGCAGGAACTCCACTGTACCGGCGTTTTCATAACCGACCGCCTTGGCCGCGCGCACCGCCAGGTCGCCAATGTAGGCGCGCTGTTCCGGGGTGAGCTGCGGGCTCGGGGCGATCTCGATCAGCTTCTGGTTGCGGCGCTGGATCGAGCAGTCGCGCTCGAACAGGTGCACCACGTTGCCGAAGCTGTCGCCAATGATCTGGGCTTCGATGTGTTTCGGGTTGACGATGCATTTTTCCAGGAAGACTTCGGCCGAGCCGAAGGCCTTGGTCGCTTCGGAAATCACCCGCGGGAAGGCCTGTTCCAGCTCGTCGCGGCTGTTGCAGCGACGAATGCCGCGGCCGCCACCGCCGGAGGTGGCCTTGAGCATCACCGGGTAACCGATACGGTCGCCTTCCTGGAGGGCTTCGTGGATATCGGCAACGTTGCCTTCGGTACCCGGGGTGACCGGGACGCCGGCCTTGATCATGCTGCGGCGGGCTTCGGTCTTGTCGCCCATGCGGCGAATGACTTCGGCGGCCGGGCCGATGAACTTGATCCCGCGCTCAGCGCAGATATCCGCCAGCTCGGCGTTTTCCGAGAGGAAGCCATAACCCGGATGCAGGGCGTCGCAACCGGTTTCCACCGCCAGGTTGACCAGCTTGCGCGGGTTCAGGTAACCGGCCAGGGGCTCGGCACCGATGCTGTGGGCCTCGTCGGCGCGCTTCACGTGCAGGGCGTGACGATCGGCGTCGGAATAGATCGCCACGGAGCGAATACCCATCTCGGCGCAGGCCCGCACGATCCGAACTGCGATTTCACCCCTGTTGGCGATCAGGATTTTTTTTATCACTGGAGTCTTCCCAAAGCCGCTGGACAAACGACCCGGAAATACGGGTCGGCGCGTGACCAGAATCAACTGGCCAGTCGTGCAATCACCCTAGCGCTGTGTGTGAATAAACAAAAATCAATAATTATTAGGGGCTCTATTAGCAATTGCTTATAGTGCGGTAACAAGGTTTTTCAGAAGGCTGGGGATAACGTGCGTAAGTCATTGATGCGTATGACATTGCGTCAATTGCAGATCTTCAATGAGGTGTGCGATTTGCGCTCCTACAGCCGCGCTGCGGAGGAAATGGCGCTGACGCAACCCGCCGTTAGTCTACAGATCCGCCAGCTCGAAGAACTGGTGGGGCAGCCGCTGTTCGAGTACGTCGGCAAGAAACTCTATCTCACCGAGGCCGCCGAAGCCCTGCAAAGGGCCAGCCGGGACATCTTCGGGCGCCTGGAAAGCCTAGACATGCAGCTTTCGGACATGCAGGGCTCGCTGCAGGGCCAGTTGAAGCTGGCGGTGGAGTCCAGCGCCAAGTACTTCGTGCCGCACCTGTTCGCGGCGTTCAAGAAGCTGCATCCGGAGGTCAACCTGACCCTGACCGTGGTCAACCGGGCCCAGGCCATTCGCCGGCTTTCCGACAACCGCGACGACCTGATCATCATGTCCATGGTCCCGCAGGACATGGGCCTGGAGTTCCTGCCGTTCCTCAACAACCCCATCGTCGCCGTGGCCCCGCCGGATCATCCGCTGTGCAAGCTGGACAGCCTGCGCCTGCAGGACCTGGAGCCGCATACCCTGCTGGTCCGCGAGCAGGGCTCGGGTACGCGCAAGGCCTGCGAGGAATACTTCAAGGAGAAGCGCGTGCACTTCACCCAGACGCTGGAAGTGGCCTCCGCCGACGCCCAGCGCGAATGCGTGATTGCCGGCCTGGGCATCGCCCTGCTGACTCGCCACGCTTTGAATCTGGAACTGGCCACCGGGGTGCTGCGCGAGCTGCCGGTGGAGGAGTTGCCGCTGTATCGGAGCTGGTGCGTGGTGCAGTCCAAGGCCAAGCGGCAGTCGCCAGTGGCCTTGGCGTTCCTTGCGTTCATCCGCAGCGAACGTGCACAGATCAGCGGACTTGTTGAGCGGTTCTCCGGGGTTCTGCCGCCGACACCTGCCACACGTTGAAATCTTTCAGGTCGGGGAAGTCGGCGATGTCCTGGAGCAGGCGACGCTGCTCGGAATAGCTTTCGATCGCACGGCGGAATTCCATCCGACGTTGATCCTTTTCCTGCTGCTTGCGGGATTTGGCGCTGGGTTGAAACGAGCCATCGAATTCACGAGCCATTGCATATCTCCCTGATCGAGTGCGGGAGCTTCAGACTGGAGTGGCAAGTTGACGGTTTGACGGCGGGAGGGTGACAGGGGTGTGAATCGTGATGGCTGGTTGATAACAGTCTCGAACGCTACGAGCCCCCCTGTGGGAGGTGGCTTGCCAGCGATAGCGATCGACTGGGCAATGATGCTGTCATTGCCGGCCTCATCGCTGGCAAGCCAGCTTCCACAGGGAATCTGGCCAGCAAGAAGATCGAGTTTATTCGTCAGCGTTCTTCAGCGACTTGGGCGACAGACGCAAGCTGCGCAGGCTGCGCTTCACGCTCTTCAGGTGATTGACCAGGCTCGGCCCGCGGGCCATGGCCACGCCCATCGCCAGCACGTCGATCACCACCAGGTGGGCGATGCGCGAGGTCAGCGGGGTGTAGATCTCGGTGTCCTCGTGCACGTCGATGGCGAGGTTGACCGTCGACAGCTCGGCCAGCGGGGTCTGGCTCGGGCACAGGGTGATGAGGTTGGCGCCGCTCTCGCGAACGATGTTCGCGGTGATCAACAGGTCCTTGGAACGCCCGGACTGGGAAATGCACACCGCCACGTCGCCAGGCTTCAGGGTTACCGCCGACATCGCCTGCATGTGCGGGTCGGAATACGCCGCCGCGCTGAGCAGCAGGCGGAAGAACTTGTGCTGGGCATCCGCCGCCACCGCGCCGGACGCGCCAAAACCATAGAACTCCACCCGCTGCGCCTGGGCCATGGCGGTCACTGCGCGCTGCAGGGCCACCGGGTCGAGGTGCTCGCGCACTTCCATCAGGGTGTGCAGGGTGGTGTCGAAGATCTTCAGGCTGTAGTCAGCGACGGAGTCGTCTTCATGGATGGCGAACTGACCGAAACTGGCGCCGGCGGCCAGACTCTGCGCCAGTTTCAGTTTCAGGTCCTGGAAGCCCGAACAACCGATGGCCCGGCAAAACCGCACGATGGTCGGCTCGCTGATGCCGACGCTGTGCGCCAGATCAGCCATGGAGCTATGCATGACCGCCGCAGGGTCAAGCAATACGTGGTCGGCAACCTTGAGTTCCGACTTGCGTAGCAGATGCCGCGACTGGGCGATGTGTTGCAACAGATTCAATGGCTGGACTCGGTTATGATCGGCTGGCCGGTTGTAGCAATCTTGTAGTTATACTACATGACTGGCGAACCGCCCAGCTAAACGAGACAGGAGAGTAGTGGGTTTGACTATTCCATGTGACATTCTGGTCTTCGGCGGTACGGGCGATCTGGCCCTGCACAAACTGCTTCCGGCGCTCTACCACCTGTATCGTGAGGGTCGTCTGCACCCTGCGGTGCGCATCGTCGCCCTGGCTCGCAGCCCGATGCCACGCAATAGTTTTCAAAAGCTTGCGGAACGCCGCTGCCGCGCCCAGATCGCCCGCAACGACTTCGACGAAGACACCTGGGACCGCTTCTCCACCCGTCTCGACTATTTCTCCATGGACGCCTCGCAGAGCGCTGATTTCGGCCGCCTGGCACACTTCCTTGGCGAGCCGGGAGGCCTGGCGCGGATCTACTACCTGGCCACCGCGCCCAACCTGTTCGTACCGATCGTCACCCACCTGAACATCGCCGGCCTGGTGGACAGCGAATCACGCATCGTCCTGGAAAAGCCCATCGGTCATTCGCTGGAATCCGCCACCGCGATCAACAGCGCCATCGGCGCGGTGTTCGAGGAGTCTCAGGTGTTCCGCATCGACCACTACCTGGGCAAGGAGACGGTGCAGAACCTCATGGCGCTTCGCTTTGCCAACGCCCTGCTGGAACCGGTGTGGCGCGCCAGCCAGATCGACCATGTGCAGATCAGCGTCTGCGAGACCCTAGGCGTGGAAAACCGCGGCGCCTACTACGACCGCGCCGGCGCCACCCGCGACATGCTGCAGAACCACCTGCTGCAACTGCTCTGTTTGGTGGCCATGGAACCACCGGCACAGTTCGACGCCGAGGCGGTGCGGGACGAGAAGGTGAAGATCCTCCGCGCGCTGAAGCCGATCAGCGACCAGGACGTGCAGGAAATGACCGTGCGCGGCCAGTACAGCGCCGGCAAGATCGGCGGCCAGGAAGTCCCGGCCTACTACTTCGAGAAGGATGTGGACAACGACAGCGACACCGAGACCTTCGTCGCCGTCGAAGCCCATATCAACAACTGGCGCTGGGCCGGCGTGCCGTTCTATCTGCGTACGGGCAAGCGCCTGGCCAAGCGTTCGTCGCAGATCGTCATCCAGTTCAAGCCGGTGCCGCACCGCCTGTTCGAAGGCGATCGTGCCAATCAGTTGCTGATCCAGCTACAGCCGGACGAGCGCATCAGCCTGCAGATGATGACCAAGACGCCCGGCAAGGGCATGCGCCTGGAGCCGGTGGAGCTCAACCTCAACCTGGCCCAGGTATTCGGCCAGACCCGTCGCTGGGATGCCTACGAACGCCTGTTGCTGGATGTGCTGGACGGCGACTCGACGCTGTTCATGCGCCGCGACGAAGTGGAGGCGGCCTGGGCCTGGATCGATCCGATCCTCAATGGCTGGCAAGAACACTTCCAGCCGCCGCGGCCATACCACGCCGGGAGCAATGGCCCGGAACAGGCCCACAGTCTGCTGGCGCGGCATGGACGGTACTGGCACGGCTAGGCTTTTGGGGGCCGCCTTGCGGCCTCAAATGGCCTACCAGACCGCCTCTTCCCGCAGCAGCTTCGCCAGCACGCTGGCCTGCACCGGCCGGCTGATCAGATAGCCCTGCACTTCATCGCAATCCTGCTCCCGCAGGAAGCGCAGCTGTTCCTCGGTTTCCACCCCTTCGGCAACCACCATCAACTCCAGGCTATGGGCCATGGCGATGATTGCCCGGGTGATCGCCGCATCCTCGCTGCCTTCCTTCAGACCGCGGATAAAGGCCTGGTCGATCTTCACGTAGTCCACCGGCAGACGCTTCAGGTAGCTGAGCGAGGAATAGCCGGTCCCAAAGTCGTCGATTGCCAGCTTCACCCCCAGCTCATGCAACTGCTGGAAGGTCGCGATGATGTGCTCGACGCTATCCAGCAACTGGCTTTCGGTCAGTTCCAACTCCAGCAGGTGCGGCGCCAGCCCGCTGTCCTCCAGGACCTGGCGCACCAGGCTGACCAGCTTGCCCTGGCGTAACTGGTAGACCGACAGGTTCACCGACACACGAATCGGCTCCAGCCCCTGGCGCTGCCATTCGCAGGCCTGCCAGCAGGCCTGGCGCAGGACGAACTCGCCCATCGGCGCGATCAGCCCGGTTTCTTCGGCCAGGCCGATGAAATCCCCCGGCGGCACCATGCCCATGACCGGATGATTCCAGCGCACCAGAGCCTCGGCCGCATGCAGCCGGCCAGTGGCCAGGAAAACCTTGGGCTGGTAATAGACCTCCAGTTGTCCCTCGTCGATGGCCTTGCGCAGCTGGTTTTCCAGTTGCAGGCGATCGAGGGTGCTGGCCTGCAGGCTCTCGGTGTAGAACTGGAAATTGTCGCCGCCCAGGTGTTTGGCGTGCTGCATGGCCATGTTGGCCTGGTTGACCAACTGGTTGAGGTCCAGGGTCATGTCCGACAGCAGGGCGACACCCACCGAAGCACTGATGACCAGCTCATGGTTGTCGAAACGCACCGGCACCCGCAGCTTTTCCAGCAGGCGCGTGGCCACGCGGACCAGGCTCGACAGGTTGCTGTAGCCGTCGAACAGCACCACGAACTCGTCACCAGACAGACGCGCCACGGTATCGGCCTCTGGCATGGCGTTGGCGATACGCAAGGCAATCTGCTTGAGTAACTGGTCGGCGACTTCATGGCCCAGGCTGTCGTTGAGCAGCTTGAAACGGTCCAGGTCGATATGCATCAGCGCCAGGCTGCGCCCACTGGTGCGCAGGCGCGCGCCGGCCTCATGCAGGCGCAGGCGGAACAGGGCGCGGTTGGCCAGGCCGGTCAGTTCATCGTAATGAGCCAGGTAGCGCAGGCGTTCTTCGGACTCGCGACGTTCCGACAGATCGCTGAAGAAGCCCACCACATTGCTGATCTTGCCGCGGCTGTCGACCACGCCATTAAGTTGCAGCCACTGTGGATACAGCGTGCCGTCCTTGCGGGCTTCGACCAGTTCACCCTGCCAACGACCATGCTGCTCCAGCGCCTGATCGATCGCCCCGTAGTGCCGTCGGGCATCCAGGCTGCAGGGCAGTTCCAGGGCATTGCGCCCGATCAGTTCCTGGCGGTGGTAGCCAGTCATGCGGCAGAACGCCTGGTTCAGCGCCAGCAGTTCATAGTCCGGGCCGAGAATGGCGATGCCCTCGCTGGCAGCTTCGAACACCGTCGCCGCCAGGCGCTGCTGCTCTTCCTGGGCCTTGCGCGCGCTTATATCGCGGCGCGTGCCGATCATCCGCACCACCCGCCCTTCGTGGTCGCGCTCCACGGCGCGTCCGCGGTCCTCGATCCAGCACCAGTGGCCGTGGTTGTGGCGGAAGCGGTATTCGATGCGGTAGTCGTCAGTGCGGCCCTTGAGGTGCTCGACCAGGGTGCGCTTGAGCGCCGGCACGTCATCCGGGTGCAGGCGCGGCTTGAGGTGGACCAGCATGGCCTTGACGTCGTCGGGGTTGAGGCCGAACAGCTCGCGCAACTGGGTGTGGTGGACCTCGTCGGTCTGCAGGTTCCAGTCCCACAGGCCCAGCTCGCTGGCCTCCAGGGCCAGGGCGAGGCGCTGTTCACTCTTGCTCAGGGCCTGGTTGGCCACGTCCAGCTCGGCGCTGCGCTGCGATACCCGATTCTCCAGCCCGGCCTGGGCCTCACGCAGTTGCTCCTCGACGCCGCGACGCTGCTCGACCTCGTCGGCCAGCGCCTTGTTGAGCTGTTCGCTACGGGCGTGGGCAGCCTGCAGGTGCTCGATCAGCGCCTGGTTCTGGAAGCGCCGCAGCAAGCTGTTCTCGATCAGCCGGTTGACCTGCCAGGCCACCACCAACAAGGCCCCCAGCAGCAACAGGCCGAGCAGGCCCCAGCCACGGTGCTGCTGGTCGCCACTCCAGAACAGGAAAGCGATGGGCGGCAGCAGACAAGGGAGGACGAAACTGAGGAAGGCCGGCAGGCTGACCGCATAGGCCACGCTGGCGGACAGCGCTGCGGCGCCGAGCAGGCCGAAGACCCAGGCCTGCTGCACGAAGTTATCCACAGGGACCAGGGCGATCGCCGCGCTTGCCAGGGTCAGGCCACTGAACGCCGACCCGAGCAGGAACATGCGTCGCCAGGTCGGCTTGGCCTGGCGGTCGGGCATCGCAGCATCGAACGCCGCCACCTGAATCACCCGTAGCGAAACCAGCGCCATCAGCCATACCACCCAGACGCTGACCAACAGGTAGCGCTGCGGACTCCACAACAGCCAGGCACAGACCAGGCCGTTCAGCAGCATGAACAGGGTGGGCAACAGAGAACCTTGGTACAACAAGCGGGTACGCTCAACCGCCAGCTGCGTGGCGAATTGCTTGCGAATGCCGCGGCGTGCCTCCAGCGGCACACCGGCAGGAGCAGATGCGAGTGTCATGGGCAGTGTTCTTGTAATGGTGAGCCACAAACGTGGACGGAGCATACACAAGCAACGCGCGCTGCCAAACTGCTCTGTGTCATAAATTCGCACCCCGCAATTCTCATTCCTTCGTACAAGCCGACCGCTCAAGCACGCGGGCCAAGGGCTGGGGCCGATGACCGGTCGGTCGTCGCGCATTTCTTTTTGCCAGGCGGGTTTGCCCCTGGATCCCCTGCCCCCATAGAATGGGCGGATGCATGACGATCTCTCTCTCCTGTTGAATTCCCTCAACGATGCCCAGCGCCAGGCCGTCGCCGCGCCGGTCGGGCGTCAGTTGGTCCTGGCCGGTGCCGGCTCCGGCAAGACCCGTGTGCTGGTGCACCGCATCGCCTGGCTGATCCAGGTCGAGCAGGCCTCGCCGCACTCGATCCTGTCGGTGACCTTCACCAACAAGGCCGCCGCCGAGATGCGCCACCGCATCGAACAACTGTTGGGCATCAGTCCGGCGGGCATGTGGGTGGGCACCTTCCACGGCCTGGCGCATCGCTTGCTGCGTGCACACTGGCAAGAAGCCGGTCTGAACCAGAATTTCCAGATCCTCGACAGCGATGACCAGCAGCGCCTGGTCAAGCGGGTGATCCGCGAGCTCGGCCTCGACGAGCAGCGCTGGCCGGCACGCCAGGCGCAATGGTTCATCAACGGTCAGAAAGACGAAGGCCTGCGCCCGCAGCACATTCAGGTCAACGGCGACCTGTACCTGGGCACCATGCGCAGCATCTATGAAGCCTACGAGGCAGCCTGCCAGCGCACCGGCGTGATCGACTTCTCCGAACTGCTGCTGCGCGCCCTCGACCTGTGGCGCGACCATCCGGGCCTGCTGCAGCACTATCAGCGCCGTTTCCGGCACCTGCTGGTGGACGAGTTCCAGGACACCAACGCCGTGCAGTACGCCTGGCTGCGCCTGCTGGCGCAGGGTGGCGACAGCCTGATGGTAGTGGGCGACGACGACCAGTCGATCTACGGCTGGCGCGGCGCGCGTATCGAGAACATCCAGCAGTTCTCCAGCGACTTCGCCAACGCCGAGGTGATCCGACTGGAGCAGAACTACCGCTCCACCGCAGGCATCCTCAAGGCCGCCAACGCCCTGATCGCCAACAACAGCGGGCGCCTGGGCAAAGAACTGTGGACCGAGGGTGGCGACGGCGAGCCGTTGAGCCTGTACGCCGCGTTCAATGAACACGATGAAGCCCGCTACGTGGTGGAAACCATCGAGAGCGCGCTGAAAACGGGCCTTGCCCGCAGCGACATCGCCATCCTCTATCGTTCCAACGCCCAGTCGCGGGTATTGGAAGAAGCCCTGCTGCGCGAACGCATCCCATACCGAATCTATGGCGGCCAGCGCTTCTTCGAGCGCGCCGAGATCAAGAACGCCATGGCTTACCTTCGCTTGCTGGAAGGACGCGGCAACGACGCGGCGCTGGAGCGGGTGATCAACGTGCCGCCACGGGGCATCGGCGAGAAGACCGTCGAAAGCATCCGCGAGCATGCCCGGCATGCCCAGTTGTCGATGTGGGAAGCCATGCTCCAGCTACTCGCCAACAAGGCCCTCAAGGGCCGCGCCGCCAGTGCACTCGCTGCGTTCATCGAGCTGGTCGAAAACCTGTCGGCCAAAGTGCTGGACATGCCGCTGCACCTGATGACCCAGACGGTCATCGAGCAATCCGGACTGATCGTCTATCACCAGGAAGAGAAAGGCGAAAAGGGTCAGGCTCGGGTAGAAAACCTTGAGGAACTGGTCAGCGCCGCGCGCAACTTCGAGACCAGCGACGAAGACGCCGACCTGTCGCCACTGTCGGCCTTCCTCGGCCATGCCTCGCTGGAAGCCGGCGATGCCCAGGCCGACGAGCACGAGGACAGCATCCAGCTGATGACCCTGCACAGCGCCAAGGGCCTGGAATTCCCCTACGTGTTCCTGGTGGGAATGGAAGAAGGCCTGTTCCCGCACAAGATGAGCCTGGAAGAATCCGGCCGTCTCGAAGAGGAACGTCGCCTGGCCTATGTCGGTGTGACCCGGGCCATGCAGAACCTGGTCATGACCTACGCGGAAACCCGACGTTTGTATGGCAGCGAGACCTATAACAAAGTGTCGCGCTTCGTCCGCGAGATTCCCGCCGGGCTGGTCCAGGAGGTACGCCTGTCCAACAGCGTCAGCCGGCCATTCGCCGGGGCCAAGCAGACCGTCAGCAACCTGTTCGCCAACGCCAGCATCCCGCAGACCGCCTTCAACCTGGGTCAGCGCGTGCAGCACGCGGTGTTCGGCGAAGGCGTCATC
The DNA here is from genome assembly GCF_059379395.1 of Pseudomonas sp. Con_6. Lineage (NCBI taxonomy): Bacteria > Pseudomonadati > Pseudomonadota > Gammaproteobacteria > Pseudomonadales > Pseudomonadaceae > Pseudomonas > Pseudomonas sp. Con_6. The sequence goes on from NZ_CM182011.1 coordinate 6,989,149, forward strand.
CTCAACTTCGAAGGCTCCGGCGCTCAGGCCCGGGTCCAGGTGAACTTCGCCGAGGGCAGCAAGTGGCTGATGCTCGGCTACGCCAAGCTCGAAGCCATTTAAAGAACAATTCCGACCGTCGGCGTAGACCTTTCTTTCATCCAATGAAAGAAAGGCCTACGGCATCCTGTGTAGGCGGTCAGAAATTTCAGGCAAAAGCTCGAAACATCTTGTCGCTGTCATGCGTCCCTGAACTTGTGCAACATGGCGCGCGTGTAATCCACAAAACGGGAATACCCTTCTATGCAACGTTTTCTCAGCATCGCCCTGGCGCTGTGCATCGGTCTCACGATGAGCCTCGACGCCAACGCCAAGCGCTTCGGCGGCGGCAAGAGCTCTGGCGCCGCGCCGACGCACCAGGCCCGTCAGGCCACCCCTGCCAACCCTGCCGCTACCCCGACTGCGCCAGGCCGTGCTCCCGCCGCTGCCAGCGGTGCCTCGAAGTGGCTCGGCCCACTGGCCGGCATCGCCGCCGGTGGCCTGCTGGCCTCGATGCTGATGGGTGATGGCTTCGAAGGCATGCAGATCTTCGACATCCTGATCATGGCGCTGATCGCGTTCCTGGTCTTCCGCTTCATCGCCGCCCGTCGCCGCAAGCAGCAGCCGCAAATGGCCGCCGCCGGCCACCCGGCCTACCAGCGCGAAGCCTACGAGCAGCAGCCTGCCCAGGCCCAGCAGTCGATCTTCGGTGGTTCTGCGCCAGTTGCACGTCCAGTGATCAACGCCCCGGCCTGGTTCAACGAACAGAACTTCCTGGCTGCTGCGCGCAATCACTTCCAGACGCTGCAACAGCACTGGGATGCCAACGAAATGGACAAGATCGCCGAGTTCGTGACGCCACAGCTGCTCGAGTTCCTCAAACGCGAGCGTGCCGAGCTGGGTGACGGCTTCCAGTCCACCTACATCGACAACCTCGATGTGCAGCTGGAAGGCGTCGACGATCGCGCCGACAAGACCATCGCCACCCTGACCTTCAGTGGTGTGTCGAAGTCCTCCCGTTTCGACCAGGGCGAAGTGTTCAGCGAGAGCTGGAACATGGAGCGCGCCCAAGGCGAAAACCAGCCTTGGCTGGTCGCAGGGATCCGCCAGAACGGCTGATCTTGAGGCGTTTCACAAAAAACCCCGGGCTCGCCCGGGGTTTTGCTTTTAGCGCACTGCACTACTAGGGTATAACGCGCAACGTTTTCAACAGGCCAGGAATAGAGGACGCGAACCGTGGAAGAAGTCATTGAACAGCTTCGGGAAGCCAACGAGCCGGTACCGGTACCGCTCGAACTGCCCGACGAGGACCAACTGGTCGAGATCGAAGAGCAGTTGTTCATCAACATCCCGTTCGTCTTCAAGGAATTCCTCCTCACCGTCAGCGACGTGGTCTACGGCAGTCTGGAGCCGGTCACTGTCACCGATCCGCAATCCCACACCTACCTGCCGGACGTTGCCGCCAACGCCTGGGATGCCGGTGTGCCGCGCGACCTTATTCCGCTGTGCCAGGACGGCGATGACTACTACTGCGTCGAGGAAGACGGCACCGTGGTGCTGTGGTCCAGCGAGGAAGAAATCGTCACCGAGGAAAGCTGGGAATCGGTATGGCACTGGGCGCGAGACGTCTGGCTGGAAAGCTGAATCATTTCCATTGGGAAAATAATGGCTTAGCGCCATCAATCTTCGTAGAATCGCCACGCCTTCCTGTGCGTGGCGGGTCGCTACCGCTCCATCCCCTCGGACATTCGTCCCGCTCGCACAAGAAGCCTGAATCGCTGCACCGCATACCCTGTGGGAAATCCCGGATGCTACGTTATGTGCTGCCCCTCGCCGTGCTTGTGCTCTCAGGTTGCCAGTCACCCCTGACCCAGCTCCAGAAGCTCAGCACCCAGAACGCCCATCAGGTCGTCATTCAACCAACCCGCCCCTTCCCACTGGCCATGAGCGTACCGGCCATCAAACCCGGCAGTGCCCGTCTGCGCATCTACCTCGAAGGCGACGGCCATGCCTGGGCCACCGCATCACAACCCAGCCTGGACCCCAGCCCGCGTACCCTGCTCATGGCCCGTCTGGCGGTCGCCGATCCGCAGCCCAGCCTCTACCTCGCCCGTCCCTGCCAGTTTGTCAGCGCCCCGGCCTGCAATCCAAAGGTCTGGACCGACCAGCGCTTCGGCCAGGCCGTGCTCGACAGTCTCGACCAAGCCCTGAGTCAGGTCCGCCGGCAATACGGCAATCGGGATTTCGAACTGATCGGCTATTCCGGCGGCGCCGCGCTGGCCCTGCTGCTGGCCGCGCAGCGCAACGACATCGCCGTAGTACAGACTCTGGCCGGCAACCTCAGCCCGCGGCAGTGGGCACAGTCACTTGACCTGACGCCCCTGCGCGGCTCACTGGAGCCCCTGGACCGCGCCGAGCGCCTGCGCCACGTGACCCAGCGGCACTTCATCGGCTTCGAAGACCGCACCGTGCCGCCCATCCTGTACCAGCATTACCGCCGCACCCTGGGTCCGGCGGATTGCCTGGAAGTGGTCAGGCTGCCGGACGTCGACCACGAAAACGGCTGGGCCGAGGCCTGGGCGCAGTGGAGGTACAAGCCCGTGCACTGCACGCCTCAATGATGGTGTTCCTTCTGGTTCTCCAGGGTTTCCAGCAAAGCGATCTGCATGCGCGTGTGTACGCGGATGAACCAGCGCCAGAGCAGCGCCACTACACCAGCCGCGACGACCGCAATCAGCAGCAATAGCTCGCTGGTCGGCAGGATGCTCGCCGACAGCGCTGAAAGCAGCAGGAAGATCACCAACAGCGACAGCAACGGAATCACCTCGGCAATGACTCGGCGTACGCGCTGGGTATGCCGCCCGGCCATTTCCGGCTTGACCCCCATCTCCGCCAACAGCATCGACAGCGCCTTGAGCTTGCGGTACGCGGCGATCAGGAACGGCAGTGAAAGCAGCAACGCCAGGCCCCAGATCAGCGCCTTCTGCTGGCCGAGGTCGGCGATCCAGTCGCTCAGGTAGGCGCCGATCTGCGCGGCGAAATAGCCGCCACTGAAGAAGATCGCCACCACCAGCGCCAGGTTGACCCCCACCTGCAACAGGATGCGTCGGATCATCGCCGCCAGCATGGCGCCCTCGCCCTGCGGCTGGATACTGCGCAACCACTCGCCATACAGCGACAGCACCCGGGCCAGACGCCCCGGCACCACCTTGGCAAGGGTCAGCGACAGCGGATCGGCAGCGCGAATCAGATAGGGGGTCAGCAAGGTGGTGATGACCGAGACCGCCACCGCCACCGGATAGAGAAAGTCGCTGGTGACCTGCAGGCTCATGCCCAGCGCGGCGATGATGAAGGAAAACTCGCCAATCTGTGACAGCCCCATCCCGACCCGCAGCGAGGTGCGTCCGTCGTTGCCAGCGATAAAGGCGCCCATGCCGCAGGACAGCATCTTGCCCAGCACCACGGCAATGGTGATCACCACGATGGGCCAGATGTACTCCACCAGCACCGAAGGATCGAGCATCAGGCCGATGGCGACGAAGAAGATCGCGCTGAACAGGTCGCGCACCGGCTCGATCAGGCGCTCGATCTTCATCAACTGACGCGACTCGGCCATGATCGCGCCAATAAGGAAGGCACCGAGGACCATGCTGTATTCCAGCTTGACCACCAGCAGGCAGAAGCCGAAGCACAGGCCGAGCACGGTGATCAGGAGCATTTCGTTGCTTTCGAATTTCGCCACGTAGGCCAGCAGCCGCGGCACCAGGAGAATACCCACCACCAGCGCGACGATCATGAACAGCGAGAGCTTGCCCACGGTGGAGAACACTTCGCCGGAGCTGACCGTGCCGCTGACGGCGATCCCCGACAGCAGGGCAATGATGCCGATGCCAAGGATGTCCTCGACGATCAGTACGCCGAAGATCAGTTGGGCGAAGCGCTCGTTCTTCATCTTCAGGTCGTTGAGCGCCTTGACGATGATGGTGGTCGAGGAAATCGCCAGGATCGCGCCGAGGAACAGCGAGTCCATGGTATTCCAGCCAAACCAGCGGCCGATCTCGAAGCCGATCCAGATCATCAGGACGATTTCCAGGAAGGCGGCGATGAACGCCGTGGCGCCCACCTTGAACAGCTTGCCGAGACTGAACTCCAGACCCAGGCAGAACATCAGGAAGATCACTCCCAGTTCGGCGAGGGTCTTGATGGTGTCTTCGTCGTGGATCAGACCGAAGGGCGGGGTGTGCGGGCCGATGATGAAGCCGGCGACGATATAGCCGAGGACCACCGGTTGCTTGAGGCGGTGGAAGAGGATGGTGACCACACCGGCTACCAGCATGATGACCGCCAGATCCTGGATGAAGCTGATGGCATGCACGGCGGACGCTCCTTATCTCCATGACGAAGAACAAAGCGCAGCCCGACCGTCAGGTCTGATTGAGCTGCGGAAATTTCGGTTTTAAATGTAGGAAATGGCCTCATTGTTGAGCCCTGCCCGCAGGTTAACATCGACGTCGCGTGCAAATTGGCTGCGCAATATGTAGAAACAGATCGGCACTTTCGTCATCGCCAATGGCGTGAAACACGTGACGGCAACCCAATGGTCAACGTCCCGTTTCAAGATGGCAGTACACAAGGGGAAGAAGCGTCCAGACCGCGCCGCCCCGCCTCAGCGCAATCTCACCGTGAGCACACTATGGAACCCGGAAACGCCCAACTGTCGATGACCGTCCTGATGACCCCGGACATGGCCAACTTCTCCGGCAATGTCCACGGCGGCACCCTGCTGAAATACCTCGATGAAGTGGCCTATGCCTGTGCCAGCCGCTATGCCGGGCGCTATGTGGTGACCCTGTCGGTGGACCAGGTAGTGTTCCGCGAGCCGGTCCATGTCGGCGAGCTGGTGACCTTCCTGGCGTCGGTCAACTACACCGGCAACACCTCGATGGAGGTGGGGATCAAAGTGGTGACCGAAAACATCCGCGAGCGCTCGGTGCGCCACAGCAACAGCTGCTTCTTCACCATGGTGGCGGTGGACGACGATCGCAAGCCGGTGCCGGTGCCACCGCGGCAGCCGCAGACCAGTGAGGAGAAGCGGCGGTTCCTGCAGGGCAAGCAGCGACGCTTGATCCGGCAGGAGTTGGAGAAGCGGTATCAGGAGTTGAAGACCGAGTCGGATTCAGACTGATCAGGCACGACCCGATCCCTGTAGCAACCGGGATTCTGCGGCGAGCCCGGTACCCCGTGGGAGCGGGCGTTGCCCGCGATGACGTCAGACCAGACACATCATTGCCAGTGCCGGCCTCATCGCTGGCAACGCCAGCTCCCACAGGGTTCAGTGTTGTACTCGGGATCTGATCAGATCTTCCGCGCCTCGAAGCGCACCCGCGGGTGCACGATCCGGTCCTGCGCCCGCACCACTTCCAGCTCATAGCTGCCGCAGGCTTGGGTCTCCAGCAGCACCTCATGCACCGCCGCCGCCGTGAACTCGAACGCCGCCACCCATTCGTCCCCCAGCAGCAAGCGCGCCAGGAACACCCCTGCGGTCAGGTCGCCGACGCCTACCGGCTGTCGCGGAAACGCCAGCAACGGCCGCTGCAGATGCCAGCTACCCTCCGCCGTCACCAGCAGCATCTCGAATTCGCCCGCCGCCTTGCCGGGATAAGACAAGTGCTTCACCAACACCGCCTTCGGACCGCGCACCAGCAGCTCCCGCGCCATGCCGATGCAGTCCTCCAGCGACTGCGCGCGGCGTCCTGCAAAACTGTCCAGTTCCAGTTGGTTCGGACACAGCACATCCGCCGCCGCCACCGCTTCCTCCAGCAGGAAATCGCTGACCTCGGCCGGCACGATGCAGCCCTTCTCCGGATGCCCCATCACCGGGTCACACAGGTACAGCGCCCGCGGGTTGGCCTGCTTGATCTGCTGCACCACACCGAGGATCGCCCGGCCCTGTTCGGCACTGCCCAGGTAGCCGGATAGAACTGCGTCGCAATTGCCCAACTCACCGATATTGCTAATCCCTTCCACCAACGCGGGAATTTGCGCCGGGGCAAGCACTTCACCGGTCCACTGGCCATACTGAGTGTGATTGGAGAACTGCACGGTATTGAGGGGCCAGACATTCACCCCGACCCGTTGCATGGGAAACACCGCGGCGCTGTTGCCGGCATGGCCAAACACGACGTGAGACTGGATCGCAAGCAGGTGCGGTGTGCGTTTCATGCGGGACGTCCAAACCAATGAATGACAAACAAGGGGCGCAGTATGGCGCCAAACGCCACCTGTACGACAGACCGTGGTGGCAGTTAAGCTGGCTCACCTCGTTGGAGCATGTGTAGATGGTTACCCTCGAAAACATCCTGGTGTTGATGGTCCTGGCCACGGCGGCGGCCTGGCTGTGGCACAACCACGGATTGCGGGAAAAGGCCCTGGAGCGGGTCAAGCAGCATTGCGCCAAGCTCGACCTCGAACTGCTCGACGGCGCCGTCGCGCTGAAGAAGATCGCCTTCGTCCGCGACGCCAATGGCCGCAAGCGCCTGGCGCGGATCTACAACTTCGAATTCACCGTGACCGGCGAGCAGCGCCACCCGGGCACCGTCACCCAGTTCGGCGCCCACAGCGTGCAGATCGAACTGGCGCCCTACCCGTTCGAGATCAAGCCGCCAGTGCACGGCGACAACGTCATCGAGATGAAGCAGTGGCGCCAGGAGCACAATCGCTGGCGTCAGTGATCCACAGGCAGGCGGCAATCGAGCATCTGGCGCTGCAGTGCAGCGTGATCCTGCGCCTCAGCGAAGATCAGCTCGATCCGCGAGTCCCTTCGCCAGGCACTGTCTTCCCAGGTGAGCGCCTGTCCGGCCAGGGCATTGGCTGAACGCCAGCTTTGCGCGCCGTGCACCACCATCTTGGCGCGCCGCCAGCTCAGTCCGTCGATAAACACCTGAAGCAGCGCGATGTCGAGACGCTGCTGTGGATGAAATCGCCAGCCGATGCTCCAGCCATCCGCTGCCTGTTGATAACTGCACAGGGGCTGCGTCAGATCTGTCCACAGCACGCTGACCGGCGCTTTTCCGTCCGGAATATCGTTATCCACAGAAGATTCATCCACTTCCGCGCTGACAGTCCTGGGCAGATCTGCCAGGTCGATACGCCCGTGATCTACCCAACGAAGCTCGACCGAGGGCAGTCCGGCTGTTATCCACAGCCGCTGCGCTTCATCCACAGTGCCAGCCTTATTCATAACCAGCAGCCCGGCGCTTGCCAAAGCCTGGGACTGTGCCTCCGGCAACACCGCACCTTGCGCCATGGCCAGCGCATCGAGCACCAGTACAGAAGGCTGTACCGCCAGCACGCCGCGCCATGGTGGCAACTGCAACTGAGCCAGCAACTGGGCCGGGTGCCCGAGACCAGACGGCTCGATAAACAGACGGTCCGGTCGCGCCTTGCGCAACAATCGCCCCAGCCCCACCTGGAACGGAGCGCCATTGACGCAGCACAGGCACCCGCCCGCCACCTCGCCCATGCTCACGCCGTCGTCATCGCTGCTGAGCAACGCAGCGTCGAGGCCGATCTGGCCGAATTCGTTGATCAGCACGGCCCAGCGCTCATGAGCCGGGCGCTGACCTAGCAGTTGGCGAATCAGGCTGGTCTTGCCGGCGCCCAGCGGCCCGGCAATCAGATGAGTCGGAATGTTCTGCAGCATGAGTGGGCCGTTCCAGCGGAAATCTTCGCCACTATGCTCCCGACTCAGGCCAGCCAGTCAAGGGTCAGAATCAGGCGGCGACTGCCTTTATCCACAGATGGTGAGCGGTGCACAAGACCGCAGCCCTCGTTGCCCAGCCATTTCTCGCCCTTCAGCAACGCCACGTCACCACAGGCCAATTGGCGGATATCCACAGGGTCGACTTCCGTCTGGGCCAGTCGTCTACGATCGACCGCACCCTCTTCCAGCCACTCGCTGGCAGGCCCCGCGTAGGTGCTGATCAGGCGCAGCGGCACATGGTCGACATGAAAGCGCGGGCACATGGCGCTTTCCAGCACCCGCAAGCGCAAGCCGACGCTGCGCGCATCGAGCAGACAGGCGTAGGCACCCACCAGCCAGCCGAGGTCGGCTATAAAGCCTTCATAGCCGGAAATATCGCCGTAGGCGCTGGCGATCCCGTCGAGCGGCGGCACTTCGCCGTCCTTGCCGATCTCCAGGGTGCGCGCATCGGCCAGCGGCTCGTTCAGCGACAGCAGCAGACGGGCGAAGTCCTCGATATGCGCCGGCAGGCGACGCTGCCAGACCGCCAGGTTGACTCCATCCTGCAAGGCCTCAGTGAGCACTTCAGGCGTTTCTCCAAACGCCTGGCGCACCGGTACCAGCGCTTCAGCGAGCAGCATCAGGCCACCTCTTCCTGGTCATGCCAGGCACCGAACGGGTCCGGCAGGACCCGCCACGTTGCAGCGCCCAGAGCCATTTCCTCGTCGTCGAGCAGACACGCGTCCAGCTCGGCATGCAGCAGTTCCACATCGATATGCTGGCCGATGAACACCAACTCCTGCCGGCAATCCCCGCACTCCGGGTCCCATTGCTCGAGAATCGCCGCGGTGCTCTGCGAATCCTGCGGCCAGTGCGCCTTGGGCACAAAACGCCACCAGCGCCCGGCGAATCCATGGCGCATCATGCCGCCGGCCTGGGACCAGCTGCCGGCTTCCTGATACTTGCTGGCGAGCCAGAAGAAACCCTTGGAGCGCAGCAGCCGGCCATTCACCCAGGGTCTGTGGATAAAGTCGAAGAAGCGTTGCGGATGCAGCGGTCGGCGAGCTTGCCAGACGCTGGCGGCAATGCCGTACTCCTCGGTTTCCGGCACATGTTCGCCGCGCAGCTCCTGCAACCAACCCGGAGCACTGGCGGCGCGCTCGAAGTCGAACAGGCCGGTGTCGAGGATGTCCTTGAGGTCGACTTCGCCCATGACCATCGGCACGATCCGCGCGTGGGCGTTGAGCCGGCGCAGGATGGCGCTCAGCTCTTCGCGCTCGTGGCTGCTGATCAGGTCGATCTTGCTCAGGAGGATGACGTCAGCGAACTCCACCTGGTCGATCAGCAGGTCGCTGATCGACCGCTCATCGTCTTCACCCAGGGTTTCGCCGCGGGAGGCAAGGCTTTCGGCGGCCTGGTAGTCGCGTAGGAAGTTCAGGCCGTCGACGACGGTGACCATGGTGTCGAGCCGGGCCATCTCGGCCAGGCTGCGACCCTGGTCGTCGCGGAAGGTGAAGGTTTCGGCCACCGGCAGCGGCTCGGCGATGCCGGTGGATTCGATCAGCAGGTAATCGAAACGGCCTTCGGCAGCGAGGCGGCCGACCTCTTCCAGCAGGTCCTCGCGCAGGGTGCAGCAGATGCAGCCATTGCTCATCTCCACCAGTTTCTCTTCGGTGCGGTTAAGGCTGACGTTGCGCTGCACCTCGGTGGCGTCGATATTGATCACGCTCATGTCGTTGACGATCACCGCCACCCGAAGGTTGTTGCGGTTGCGCAGCACATGGTTGAGCACCGTGCTCTTGCCGGCACCAAGAAAGCCGGACAGCACGGTTACGGGAAGACGATCGGGCATGGCGCAGTTCCTCATCAGGGCGGCAAAGTGCATTCGAGCGATGTTTTGATTGAATGTTATATTATAACAATGCACTTTAGCCAACCGCCTGTCCGGCCTTCGCTGCCGCAGACGGTGAAAGGATCTTCATGAAGTCACTGCCAACACTGCTGTGGATTACCTTGCTCTGCGCCGTCGCCAGCGCTCAGGCGGCGGTACCGACCGTCCAGCTCGCCGACTGCACGCGCAGCGCCAACCTGCTGGCCTGTGCCGATCGCCAGGGCAGCTACTACAGCGTACAGACCCAAGGCTCGACCATTTACCTACGCGGCTACGACGCGCCAAGCCATCGACGCTGGGCACAGACCAGCAGCCGCTACGGCCAGCTCACCTTCCACACCGGCCTGGCCAGCGATGGCGAAGCTTGGGTCGGCTACAGCCGCCGGGTAGGCTGGACCACTCTGAACCGTATTTCCAGTTCCAGCAGCCAGCGCTTCAGCCTGCGCTGCAACCGTCTGACCGGTTGCGAGTGAGCCGTGGAAAAAGTGCTGGCAATAGAATTGTTATAATGTAACGTATTGCAGACTTCTACTCGATGGTTCGCAACATGACCGCCCTGACCCTTCCCGATATCGCCGCCCAGGCCAACGGACAATCCCTGCCGCTGGACTGGGTCGGCATGTGCGGCATCGCCCTACCAATCCGCCTCGACGAGCACTCCTTGCACGCCACCGCCGACGCCGGTGTGGACCTAAGTGATGGCTCCTCTCGCGGAATCCATATGTCGCGTCTGTACCTGGCCCTCGCCGCGTTCAAGGATGAAGCGCTGTCGGTTGCCTTGATCCGCCGAGTGCTTGGCCAGTTCCTCGACAGCCATCAGGGACTGTCCACCTCCGCGCATCTCACCCTGCGCTTCGACGTGCTGCTGGAGCGGCCAGCGCTGGTCAGTTCAGAATCCGGCTTTAAACGTTATCCGCTAGTCCTCGAAGCCAGACTCTCCGCCGAAGTGTTCCACGTGGAACTATTAGTGGACGTGGTCTACTCCTCCACCTGCCCATGTTCCGCCGCACTTGCCAGGCAGTTGATTCAACAGCAGTTCCTGACCGACTTCGGCAACCGCAGCCTGACCCACGAAGAAGTACTGAGCTGGCTCGGCAGCCCCCAGGGCATCGTTGCGACTCCACACAGCCAGCGCAGCACCGCGAAACTGCGCATACGCTTGAAGCAGGACTGCAACGAGCTACCGATCCGGGAACTGATCGATCGGGCCGAGGCTGCCTTGGGCACCGCCGTACAGACGGCAGTGAAGCGCGCCGACGAACAGGCGTTCGCCCTGGCCAACGGGCAGAACCTGATGTTCTGCGAAGACGCCGCCCGGCGCCTGAACCTGGCAGTACGACACCTGTCTTCGGTGGCTGGCTTCCAACTGCGCGTGGAACACGCGGAGAGCCTGCACGCCCATGACGCTGTCGCCCAAAGCCAGTGGAACTGGTAACCGAACGGAGATACTTCGATGATCCGCAAGAACCCGACCGGCGATCTGCCGGTCATTGCCGAATCCGCGTACGTGGACCACACCGCAATCATCTGCGGCAAGGTGGTGATTGGAGAGAATGTGTTCGTCGGTCCGTACGCGGTGATCCGCGCCGACGAGGTGGATGAGACCGGCTCGATGCAGCCGATCGTCATCGGCTGCAACTCGAATATCCAGGATGGTGTGGTGATCCACTCCAAGTCCGGTGCCGCGGTGACCATCGGCGAGTTTACCTCCATCGCCCACCGCTCGATCGTCCATGGCCCCTGCACCGTGGGCAACCGCGTGTTCATCGGCTTCAACAGCGTACTGTTCAACTGCGTGGTCGGCGACGGCAGCGTGGTACGACACAACTCGGTGGTGGATGGCCGCGACTTGCCGGAGAATTTCTACGTGCCATCCACTACCCGCATCGGCCCGGCCACCGATCTGGCGCAGTTCCCGCCGGTCAGTGTGAGCGCCTCGGAGTTCTCCGAAGACGTCGCTCACACCAATATCGATCTGGTGAAGGGCTACAAGGCCCTACAGAACGAGTTCTAGCTGCGCGGCTTCACCGTCCCGCAGTTGGCGCCCAGCCATACCGCCCGGGTGTTCATGCTGCCCTGCTGCTGAACCCCGCTGGCATTGAACGTGCCTTGCACCGCGGTGGTGAATTCACGGTCGCTGAGGAACTGCGCCTGACCGGTACCCTGGGCTTTAGGGCAACTGAACTCGAACTTCCAGGTCTTGCCGCTGCGGTCGGTGATGCGCTGGGTGCAGCCCGACTGCGGGTCCTGCAGGGGGATGTCATCGGTCTTCACCTGCTCCGGGGTCAGGCAGGAGCGCACGCCCTTGCCGCCCACGGTAATGCCCTGCTTGGCCAGCGCGCCCTCCATCATCGCCCGCTGCTCCGGCGGCAGGTTCTTCAACTGGCCGAGCATGAATTCCATATCCGGCAGCGGCTTGCCATCGACCTGCATGTTGCTGGTGGTCAGCTCCCACAACCCCGGTTGCAGCATCTGCGCCTGGACCAGGGGACTCGACAGGCCAATCAGCAGCGCTAGCGCCGACACGCGAATGTTCATCTTGTGACTCCTGAAATTTCCGGCCCTGTGCCGGATGTGGCTTGGACTTCGAAAAGCCCCTTGGGTTGCAAGACTAGTCGGGATCGTGGTCTGTTAGAGGCTCGATTGGCGGATCGCACAGGATGTGTATGGATTACCACAGCCTCCAGTTCTTCGGTTACCTCATCGGTGCGACGCATTTCATCGGCGCGCTTGCCGCCGTCCACGCGGTGCTCACTGTGCGTACCGCCCAAGGCTCGATCGCCTGGGCCCTGTCGCTGCTGTTCATGCCCTACCTGACCCTGATCCCCTACCTGATCTTCGGCAGCCGCACCTTCGACGCTTATATCCAGGCACGTCGCCAGGCCAACCAGGAAATGCACGTGGCTATGGCCGACCTGAACTGGCGACCTTGGGTCGAGGAAGCCCTGGCAGCCAGTAACTCGCCCGCCTACGCCGGATTGCGCGCCCTGCCCAAGCTCGGGCGCATGCCCTGCCTGGCGAACAACCGGGTGCACTTGCTGGTCGATGGCCATGCCACCTTCGAGGCGATCTTCAAGGCCATCGAGCAAGCGCGCGACACGGTGCTGGTGCAGTTCTTCATCATCCACGACGACCAGCTCGGGCGGCACCTGCATGCCCTGCTGCTGAAAAAGGCGGCCGAGGGCGTGAAGATCTTCGTGCTCTACGACAGCGTCGGCAGCCATGCCCTGCCCGCCCGCTACAGCCAGAGCCTACGCGACGGCGGCGTGGAGATTCGCGCCTTCGCCACCCGCCGCGGCTGGTTCAACCGCTTCCAGGTCAACTTCCGCAATCACCGCAAGATCGTCGTGGTGGATGGCGTGCAGGGCTTCCTCGGCGGACATAACGTCGGCGACGAATACCTCGGGGGCAGCCCGCACCTGTCGCCTTGGCGTGACACCCACGTGCAGGTCACCGGCCCGGTGCTGGCCTGCCTGCAGGAATCCTTCGCCGAGGACTGGTACTGGGCCGCGCGCGCGCTTCCGCCGCTGATTCTCCCGGAGACCTACCCGGAGAACGGCCTGCTGTGCCAGGTCCTGGCCAGCGGCCCGGCCGATCCCCAGGAAACCTGCTCGCTGTTCTTCGTCGACGCCATCCAGGCGGCCCAGCACCGGGTGTGGATAACCAGCCCTTACTTCATCCCCGACGAGGCGGTTTTCGCCTCGCTGCGCCTGGCGGTGATGCGTGGCGTGGATGTACGCATCCTCATCCCGTCACGCCCGGACCACCGCGTGGTCTACGCCGCTTCCAGCCTGTTCGCCTTCGAGGCCGTGCGCGCCGGGGTGCGGATGTTTCGCTACCAGCCAGGCTTCCTGCATCAGAAGGTGATGCTGGTGGACGACGACGTGGCCGCCATCGGCAGCGCCAACCTGGACAACCGCTCGTTCCGCCTGAACTTCGAGATCACCTTGGTGACCATCGACCAAGGCTTCGCCGCCACGGTGGAAACCATGCTGGTGAGTGACTTCGAGCAATCCCGGGAAATCACTCCGGAAGACAGCCGTGACACGCATCGCCTGCAACAGCTGGGGATGCGTATCGCGCGGTTGATTTCGCCGATCCTGTGATCAGCGATACAGGTCTTCGCGGGTCAGCGGCAGGTCATGGCTGCCATCGGCGCGGGGTTTGACGGCGAGGATCTGGTGCAGGTTGATCCAGCCTCGGGAGAAGGCATAGGAACAGCCGGCCAGGTAAAGGCGCCAGATGCGCAGGGCCTTTTCCGGGACCATGGAGGACGCCTCGGCGAGACGTGATTCCAGATTGTCGCTCCAGAACTTCAACGTACGCGCGTAGTGCAGACGCAGGCTTTCCACGTCGACCACTTCCAGCCCCGCTTCGCTGATGAAGCCGCTGATCATCGACAGGTGAGGCAGCTCGCCATGGGGGAAGACATAACGCTCGATGAAGTTGCCAGCGCCACGCCCCACCGGACGGCCATCGGTGTGCTTGGCGGTGATGCCATGGTTCATCACCAGGCCGCCCTCGCGCACCGCACCGAACAGACGCTGGGCATACAGTTCGAGGTTGGCGTGGCCGACGTGCTCGAACATGCCGACGCTGACCACCTTGTCGAAACGGCCATCCTGCGGCAGGTCGCGGTAATCGAGGATCTGCAGCTCGACCTGCTTCTCAAGGCCTTCCGCCGCCACCCGCTCGCGACCGAGGGCCAGTTGCTCCTTGCTCAGTGTGATGCCGAAGACACGCGCGCCATACTCGCGCGCGGCGAAGCGCGCCAGCCCGCCCCAGCCACAGCCGACATCCAGCAGATAGTCGCCCTTCTGCAGGCGCAGCTTGCGGCACAGGTGGTCGAACTTGTTCTGCTGGGCCTGATCGAGACTGTCGTCGGGCGTCTTGAAGTAGGCGCAGGAGTACGCCATGTCGCGATCCAGCCACAACTGGTAGAACGCGTTCGACAGGTCGTAATGGTAGGAAATCGCCGCCGCGTCGGTGGCCTTGTCGTGCTGGCTGCGTACTGGCAGTTCCTCCTCCTCGTCCTTGAGCAAGGCTTCGCTCAGTTCATCGCAGATGCGGATGACTTCGCTCATGGTGCCTTCCAGGTCCAGCTTGCCTTCAACGAACGCCGAGCCCAGTTCGTCCAGGCCCGGGTGGGTCAGCTGGCTGATCATGCTGGGGTCCTTGATCATGATGGTGACCTGAGGCTGCGGACCCAGATCGAACTCATGGCCGTCCCACAGACGCAGACGGAGCGGAAGATGCAGGCTTTGCAAAACCGGTGGAAGTTGCACGAGCATGAACTGAGCCTCCCCATTTATACATACGGACGTCACCGAAACAGGGTAGTTCATAGATTCGAACTGTCCGGCTATCGCGACGATAGTCGAACGCTATCAAGAACTTCCCAGCCGCAGATTTTGCGCAAAACCAAGGCATAAATTGTATACAATCGCCAAATCGAGCGATTAACCTTGCGCCACTGTCGATTCTTCATCCGGGAGCAAAACAATGAAAAGCTACGACGTCATCATCATCGGCGGCGGTCCCGGCGGCTACAACGCCGCCATCCGCGCCGGCCAGCTGGGCCTGAGCGTGGCCTGCGTGGAAGGCCGTTCGACCCTCGGCGGCACCTGCCTGAACGTCGGCTGCATGCCATCCAAGGCGCTGCTGCATGCTTCGGAGCTGTATGAGTCAGCCGCCAGCGGCGAGCTGGGTCATCTCGGCATCGAGGTCAAGCCGAGCCTGAACCTGGTACAGATGATGAAGCAGAAGGATGAGAGCGTGACCGGCCTGACCAAGGGCATCGAGTTTCTCTTTCGCAAGAACAAGGTCGACTGGATCAAGGGCTGGGGCAAGCTGGACGGTGTCGGCAAGGTCAAGGTCAGCGACGACCAGGGCAACGTCACCGAGTACCAGGCCAAGGACATCGTCATCGCCACCGGTTCCGAGCCGACGCCCCTGCCCGGCGTGACCATCGACAACCAGCGCATCATCGATTCCACCGGCGCCCTGGCGCTGCCCGAGGTACCCAAGCACCTGGTGGTGATCGGTGCCGGCGTGATCGGCCTGGAGCTGGGTTCGGTATGGCGCCGCCTGGGCGCTGAAGTGACCGTGATCGAATACCTCGACCGCATCTGCCCCGGCATCGACGAGGAAACCGCCAAGACTCTGCAACGCTCCCTCGCCAAGCAAGGCATGAGTTTCAAACTGGGCAGCAAGGTGACCCAGGCCGCGCCATCGGCCGACAGCGTCAGCCTGACCCTGGAGCCCGCTGCGGGCGGCGAAGCGCAAACCCTGCAGGCGGACTACGTGCTGGTGGCCATCGGTCGCCGTCCCTATACCCAGGGCCTGGGCCTGGAAAGCGTCGGCCTGAGCACCGACAAGCGCGGCATGCTGGAGAACCAGGGCCATCGCACCCGCGTGCCGGGTGTCTGGGTGATCGGCGACGTCACCTCCGGCCCGATGCTGGCGCACAAGGCCGAGGACGAAGGCATCGCTTGCATCGAGCTGATCCACGGCAAGCCGCACGAGGTGAACTACGGCCTGATCCCGGGTGTGATCTACACCAAGCCGGAGCTGGCCACCGTGGGCAAGACCGAAGAACAACTCAAGGCCGAAGGCCGCGCCTACAAGGTCGGCAAGTTCCCGTTCCTGGCCAACAGCCGGGCCAAGATCAACCACGAGACCGAGGGCTTCGCCAAGGTCATCGCCGATGCCAATACCGATGAGGTGCTGGGCGTGCACCTGGTAGGACCGAGCGTCAGCGAGATGATCGGCGAGTATTGCGTGGCAATGGAATTCGCCGCCTCGGCGCAAGACATCGCGCTGATCTGCCACCCGCATCCGACCCGCTCCGAGGCGTTGCGCCAGGCGGCGATGAATGTGGATGGGATGGCGATGCAGATCTGATCTTCAGGGCCCCAACGCCGGCTCCCACAAGGACCGCATGCACCGCGCCCCCTGTGGGAGCCGGCGTTGCCGGCGATGAGGCCAGTACTGACTACAGAAGAATCAGGTCCTGAACCGCGAAACCAGGCTCCTGAACTCCTTCGACAACTCATTCAACTGCCGCGAATCCGCCTGTGCCGACCCGGCAAGTTCCTCGATCAACTGCGCATCCGCCTGGATCTGGATGATGTGCTGGTTGATGTCTTCCGCCACCTGGTGCTGCTCTTCAGCCGCCGTGGCGATCTGCGTGCTCTGGTCGCGGATCTCGTCTACCGACGCACGAATCCCCTCGAAGCTGTCCCGCGCCTCGCGAATGCTGTCGACGCTCTGCTGCGACATGTCCAGGCTGCTGCGCATCTGCTGCGTGACATCCTGCGCCCGGCGCGCCAGCCCACCGAGCAGGCCATCGATCTCACCGGTCGAGTCAGCGGTACGCTTCGCCAGTGCCCGCACTTCATCGGCTACCACGGCGAAACCACGTCCCTGCTCTCCAGCCCGCGCCGCCTCGATCGCTGCGTTCAGCGCCAGCAGGTTGGTCTGCTCGGCAATCGAGCGGATGGTGCCGAGGATGGTGTTGATGTCCTGGCTCTCGCGCTCCAGCTCCTGCATGGCCTCCGTGGCCTGCAACAGGTTCTCGCTGAGACGGGCGACGCTGCTGGTAGCCTGTTCGATCTGTTGCTGGCCGGTACTGACCTGGCGCTGCCCGGCATCGGCCGAGGTCGCCGCCTGGCTGCAGGATTTCGCCACTTCGTTGGCGGTGGCGACCATTTCGTTGAACGCCGTCGACACCAGTTCCACCGCCTGGCGCTGGCGCCCGGTGGCATCGCCCATGTTCGAGGCAATCTGGCTGTTGGTTTCCGAGGCGGTCTGCAGATCGGCCGAGGCATGGCCAATGCGCTGAACCAGAGCGCGGATACGTTCCAGGAACTGGTTGAACCAGCCGGCCAGGGTCGCGGTTTCGTCATTGCCTGTGATCGGCAGCGAACGGGTCAGGTCGCCTTCGCCCTGGGCGATGTCTTCCAGGCTGCCGGAAACGCCGTTGATAGGCTTGATGATCACGTTGGCAAACGCCGCGCCGAGTGCCGCGAAAAGCACCGCCAGCACCAGAGCAATAACGGCGATGGTCCAGGTCAGGCTGGTGACCCCGGCCATGACTTCACTCTTCTCGATCAGACCGATGAAACGCCAGCCCAGGGTCGGCGAGGTCCAGACGTTAGCCATGTAGCGCTTGCCGTCCAACTCCACCTCTACCAGGCCCTTGCTGGTGCCGGCCAATTGCGCGTATTCGCCGCCCAGGTCCTTAAGCTGCTTGAAGGCGTGGTTCGGATTGCTCGGGTCCACCAGAACCGCGCCGGTGTCCTCGACCAGCATCAAATAGCCGCTTTCGCCCAGCTTGGTTTTACCGATGAAGCCGGCCAATTGCCCCAGTGACACATCGGTACCCATCACTCCGACCACTTCGCCGGAAGGGCCGTGAATGGTGCGTACCGTACAGATCAGTGCTTCCTTGTCCCACAGGTACGCGCTGGTGCGCATGACCTTGCCGGGGTTGGCGACCGCCAACTGGTACCAGGGGCGCTTGCGCGGATCGTAGTTCTTCAGTTGCGCATCGTCGGGCCAGGCCACGTAGTTGCCATCGGTGCGCGCCATCGAGACGAACGCCGTGGTCGGGTGCGCCTTGGCGTAGCGGGTGAACCGTTCGAGCAAGGCACGGCTGCCCTCGGACAGAGGGATGCTCGGTGCGTCCTCACCGGTATAAACCTTCAGTTCCTTCGTGTTGACGATCTGCGGGTCATCGGCCCATTGCGCGACGTTCTGCGCGATGGAGTCGAGGAAGACGTTGACCGTGTTATCGATCTGCCGGATCTCCCGGCCAGAGGTATCCACGAAGCCATCGCGGGCTTGTTCGTTGAGGTTGTAGACCACCAGGCAGGCGATCAGCGCCACCGGGATGACGGCGAGAACGCCGAATGCACACGTCAGCTTTGTTTTTATATTCATGCGTTGGCTTCCGATACGACGTGCCATGAGCTCACGGACTCAGAGGGCTTTGGGATCTGCTGCTGCGCGCCGGCCGAGGGCAGGAAAACCGCTCTGCTGGACGTTTCAGCACGTCGGAGAATGGCAATTTGATGTTTCCGGCGCAAGACACCGGAATCGCCTTTGGGCCCCGAATCTACGGGGTTTCTACCAAAGCTGATCGCGTGGACAGGACAGGTTCTTGCCTGTTTTCACTACTTTTGTCTGGCAGATCGTTTCTGCTGGAAGCCGTTCGCGGCGCGACCCTTGCGACGTGCAGCGGCTTGAGAAAAAAGGAAAAAGAAGAAGGCAGGAAAATATTGTCACCCTGAGAGGGACAGTCATTCAACTTAATCGCTATTTGTACACGCAGATAGCGACAGTAAAGTGACTGACACAACGCACCGGGCCCCGTCCTGGATCACGTCCTCCCTCTCAAAGGCGACAACGGAATGAGCACATCGACATCAGGCGCCTGGAGTCCCCTGCGCAACCGCACCTTCCGCCTGCTGTGGATCGCGACCATCGCCTCCAACATCGGCACCTGGATGCACGAGGTCGGCGCCGGCTGGCTGATGACCACCCTGTCCGTCAACCCGTTGCACGTGGCGTTGATCCAGGTCGCGGGCTCGCTACCCATGTTCTTCCTCGCCCTGCCGGCCGGCGCGGCAGCCGACATCGTCGATAAGCGCCGCTACCTGTTGCTCGTGCAACTGTGGATGTCGGCAGTGGCCGTGACCCTGGCCAGCCTGACGCTGCTGGGCCTGATGAACGTTACCCTGCTGCTGGTCCTCACCCTCGCCCTGGGCATCGGCACCGCGCTGATGATGCCCGCCTGGAGCGCGCTTACGCCTGAACTGGTGGGCAAGGAAGACCTGCCCAACGCGGTGGCGATCTCCAGTGTCGGCATCAACGTGTCGCGAGCGATCGGGCCGGCGCTGGCGGGTTTGGTGGTAAGCCTGGTCGGACCATGGCTGACCTTCGCCCTTAACGCGATCTCGTTCGCTGGCGTCATCCTGGTGCTGTTCACCTGGAAGCGCGAGGTGAAGGAACCACTGCTTCCCGCGGAGCGCTTCCTCGGCGCCATGCGTACTGGATTGCGCTTTACCCGCAGTTCCAAACCCCTCCAGGCCGTGCTGGTTCGCGCCCTCGCCTTCTTCCTGTTCGCCAGCGCCGGGACATCGCTGCTGCCGCTGATCGTACGCGGCGAGATGCAGGGCACGGCCGCCGACTTCGGCATGTTGCTCGCGGCAATCGGTATCGGTGCCGTCGGCGGTGCGACCCTTCTGCCACGTCTGCGGGAAAGGGTCAGCCGGGATCGCCTGGTGATGATTGCCAGCCTGCTCTACGCGCTGTTCCTGCTGGTGCTGGCCTCGGTCCGCAACTTCTACGTGCTGATGCCGGCGATGCTGCTGAGTGGTGCAGCCTGGATCGCCGTGCTTTCCAACATGCAGGTCGCCGCCCAGACCGCGGTGCCGGCGTGGGTACGGGCGCGGGCGCTGTCGGTGTACATCCTGGTGTTCTTCGGCGCCATGGCCGGTGGCGGGCTGCTCTGGGGCAGCATCGCCAGCCACGCCTCGATCACCCTGAGCTTGCTGCTCGCCGCGGGTGGACTGGCCGTCGGCACCCTCATCACCTGCAAGGTCGCGCTTCCCGAGACCGAGGCCGAGGAACTGGCCCCTTCGCTGCATTGGCCAACGCCGCTGCTGAGCGACGAAATGGATCAGGAGCGCGGTCCGGTCATGGTGACGGTCGAGTACCACATCGATCCCAGCAAAGCCGGGGAGTTCGTTGAAGCCGTCCGCGACCTGAAAGCCATGCGCAAGCGCAACGGCGCGCTGTCCTGGGGGCTGATGCAAGACAGTGCCGAGCCTGCCCTGTGGCAAGAGTTTTTCTTCGAGGAATCCTGGCTTGAACACCTGCGCCATCACCACCGCGTGACCCGCGGCGAACTGAAGATCGAGGCCCGGGTGCGGACGTTTCAAACGGACGGTGTGCCGGTGCGGATTCGTCACCTGCTGGCGCAACGACACACTCACTGAACCCGTTTTCATCCCTTTTGCCAAAGGTGTCGCCATGGGCTTCGTCGAGAGCTTCGCAAGCAGTCATCCGTTGTCCCTGCTGGCCCTGAACGTGTTCGGCGATCAGATCGGCCTGCCTGTCCCCTCCTACCCGTCGCTGGTGCTGGCAGGAGCGTTCGCCAGCGAGCAAGGCTCATCGGATCTCGCGCTGATCGTGTTGATGGCAATGCTCTGCTGCTTGCTGGCCGACAGTCTCTGGTATGTCCTGGGCGCGCGCTTCGGCGACGTCCTCACCCGCAGGATCGGACGCAGTTCACCAAGGATGAGCGCCGCCCTGACGCACGGGCGAAACGCCTATCTGCGGCATGGGGCGGTAGTGCTGGTCTTTGCCAGGTTCATCCCCGGTGCGGGCGCGGTTTCCACCTTGCTGGCGGGGCAGATGGGCATGTCCAAGGCCCATTTCGTTGCCTGCAGCCTACTGGGTTCGACGCTCTGGAGCGGCAGTGCGCTCGCCCTGGGTGCTGGCTTCGGCGAAACGATCCTGTACGCCTTCGAATGCCTCAAGGAGTACCTGGCGCTCGGCCTGCTGACACTGGGAGTTGGCGTCCTGGCCTTGCTGGTTTTCCGGGTCGTACCTTCAGTCCTGAGACACGCCATGGGGCGTCCGGTCAGCCGCTAGCTATCGACACTTCCACTTCCCGACACAAGGACTCATCCAATGGACATCCAACGCACCAACAAAACCTGGGCAGACCTCTCATTACCCTTTGGCCTGCTGTTCCTGAGGGTTTCGGCGGCCGTACTTCTGCTGCAGATCCACGGCCTGCCGAAGCTGCTCAACTGGAGTGTCGAGTTGCAACGGATCGAAGATCCCTTTGGCCTGGGGCCAACACTGACCCTGACAATAGCGGTGTTTGCGGAGGTGGTTTGTCCGGTACTGCTGATCCTGGGCGTGTTTGCCCGGCTGGCCTGTCTGCCGGTATTGGCAGTGCTGGGTGTGGCGCTGGTGGTGGTGCATCCTGGGTGGACACTGGAAGAGGGACAGTTCGCCTGGCTGTTCGCCGTGCTTTATGCAGGGTTGGTGATTACGGGGCCGGGCGCTTGGGTCGTCAGGCTGCCCAAGTCATTGCGGGAAGGGGCACGGGGATGAAGCGGAAGGCCGGAGAGGCGAACCTCTCCGGCATGTAGGGACCGTCGCTTACTCGACCGTTACGGATTTGGCCAGGTTCCGTGGCTGATCCACATCAGTCCCCTTCAGCACCGCCACGTAATACGAAAGCAACTGCAGAGGAATGGTGTACAGAATCGGCGCCAGGGCATCGGCGATGTGCGGCATGGAAATGACGTGGGTGCCTTCGCCATTGCTCATGCTTGCCTGTTCATCAGCGAAGACCACCAACTGACCACCACGCGCACGGACTTCCTGCAGGTTGGACTTGAGCTTTTCCAGCAACTCGTTGTTCGGTGCCACGGTCACCACCGGCATGTCGTCGTCGACCAGGGCCAGCGGACCATGCTTGAGCTCACCCGCCGGGTAGGCTTCGGCATGGATGTAGGAGATTTCCTTGAGCTTCAGCGCACCTTCCATCGCCACCGGGAATTGCGCACCGCGGCCGAGGAACAGGGTGTGGTGCTTGTCGGCGAACAGCTCGGAGATCTTCTCGACGGTGGCGTCCATAGCCAACGCCTCACCCAGGCGCACCGGCAGGCGGCGCAGTTGCTCCACCAGCTCGGCTTCGACGCCAGCGCCTAGAGTACCGCGCACCTGACCCAGGGCCAGGGTCAGCAGCATCAGCGAGACCAGTTGGGTGGTGAAGGCCTTGGTCGAAGCGACGCCGATTTCCGGGCCGGCCAGGGTGAGCAGGGTCAGGTCGGATTCACGTACCAGCGAGCTGATGCCGACGTTGCAGATCGCCAGGCTGCCGAGGAAGCCCAGTTCCTTGGCGTTGCGCAGGGCGGCCAGGGTGTCGGCGGTTTCACCGGACTGGGAGATGGAAACGAACAGGGTGTCCGGCTGCACCACTACCTTGCGGTAGCGGAACTCGCTGGCAACCTCGACTTGGCACGGAATGCCGGCCAGTTCTTCCAGCCAGTAACGGGCGACCATGCCGGCGTGGTAGCTGGTGCCGCAGGCAACGATCTGGACGTTGCGCACCTTGGCGAACAGCTCGGCCGCTTTCGGACCGAAAGCCTGGACCATGACGTGGTCCGTACCCAGACGGCCTTCCAGCGTGCGCTGGACCACGGTGGGCTGCTCGTGGATTTCCTTGAGCATGAAGTGGCGATAGGCGCCCTTGTCGGCGGCTTCCGCACCTTCGTGGTATTGCACGGTTTCACGCTGTACCGGGGCGCCGCTGGCGTCCCAGATGGTCACCTGCTCCCGACGGATCTCGGCGATGTCGCCTTCTTCCAGGTACATGAAACGGTCGGTGACCTGGCGCAGGGCCAGTTGGTCGGACGCCAGGAAGTTTTCGCCAAGACCCAGACCGATCACCAACGGGCTGCCACTACGGGCGGCAACCAGGCGATCAGGCTGCTTGGCGCTGATAACCGCCAGACCGTAAGCGCCATGCAGTTGCTTGACCACAGCCTTGAGGGCGTCGGCCAGGTCAGGAATGGTCTTCAGGGTGTGGTCCAGCAGGTGCACGATCACCTCGGTATCGGTCTCCGAGCTGAACACGTAGCCCAGGGACTTGAGATTTTCGCGCAGGACCTCGTGGTTCTCGATGATACCGTTGTGCACTACCGCCAGCTGATTACCGGAGAAATGCGGGTGGGCGTTGTGCTCGGTCGGTGCGCCGTGGGTGGCCCAGCGGGTGTGGGCGATGCCCAACTGGCCGGCCAGTGGATCGGCTGCAACCGCAGCCTGCAGCTCGCTGACCTTGCCGATGCGCCGACGGCGCTCCAGAGTGCCTTGCTGGGTGAAGACGGCCAGGCCAGCGCTGTCATAACCGCGGTATTCCAGACGCTTGAGGCCTTCGATCAGAATGGCGGTGATATTGCGCTCGGCGATGGCGCCAACGATTCCACACATAAATTAACGCTCCTGGCTGATAGCGGCACAAATCACGTTGATGCCGCGGGCTTCAATCTGTTCGCGTGCCACTTGGGGCAGGCGTTCATCGGTAATCAGGGTATTCACGCTGCTCCACGGCAGCTCGAGGTTGGGGATCTTGCGTCCGACCTTGTCCGACTCGACCATCACAATCACTTCCCGAGCCACCTCGGCCATGACCCGGCTCAGGCCGAGCAGTTCGTTGAAGGTGGTGGTGCCACGGACCAGATCGATGCCATCGGCACCGATGAACAACTGGTCGAAATCGTATGAACGTAGCACCTGCTCGGCGACCTGCCCCTGAAAGGACTCCGAATGCGGGTCCCAGGTACCGCCCGTCATGAGCAGTACCGGCTCGTGCTCCAACTCGCTGAGGGCACGGGCGACGTTCAAGGAATTGGTCATCACCACCAGGCCGGGCTGCTGGCCCAGTTCGGGAATCATCGCGGCAGTTGTACTGCCGCTGTCGATGATGATTCGTGCATGCTCGCGAATCCGCGAGACAGCTGCACGGGCGATTGCTTTCTTGTACTGGGAAACCGGCTGGGCCTGGTCGGCGATCAGTTCCTGCGGCATTGTCACCGCACCACCGTAGCGACGCAGCAGCAAGCCATTGGATTCAAGGGCGGCGAGATCCTTGCGGATGGTGACTTCGGACGTTTCGAAACGCCTTGCCAACCCATCCACACTCACTTCGCCCTGTTCGTTGAGCAACGCGAGGATGTTATGGCGACGTTGTGGCGTATTTCGTTTCGACATTCGGCTTTAAGTTTCGATTCGAAAGATAAGTGCGCAGATCAAAACCCAAAGCTTTCATTTGGTCAAGCGCCAATTCGATGAAAGGCGATGTGGATAACATTTCCCGCTTATTCACACGATAAGGCAGAAATAAAAAAGCCGACTTATGCACAAGGCAGGTCGGCCTTTTCCCGAGCTGTGGATAAATCAGCTCTTCTTGATCTTCTCTGGCCGCTTCCAGCCATCGATATTACGCTGGCGCGCACGCGCCACGGCCAGTTGGCCCTCGGCGACATTCTGGTTGATGGTCGAGCCAGCAGCCGTGGTGGCACCCGACTGGATATCCACAGGGGCGACCAGCGAGTTATTGGAACCGATGAACACGTCCTCGCCAAGGATGGTCTTGAATTTGTTGGCGCCATCGTAGTTGCAGGTGATGGTGCCCGCTCCAATGTTCGTGCGTGCGCCGATCTCGGCATCACCCAGGTAGGTCAAGTGACCGGCCTTGGCGCCTTCACCCAGGTGGGCATTCTTCAACTCGACGAAGTTACCCACATGGGCCCGGGCTTCCAGCACGCTGCCCGGACGCAGGCGGGCGAATGGACCGGCATCGCTGCCCTCGCCCATCACCGCACCTTCGAGATGGCTGTTGGCCTTGATGATCGCGCCCTTGCGCAGGGTGCTGTTCTTGATCACGCAATTCGGGCCGATCTGTACATCGTCCTCGATGACCACCTTGCCTTCGAGAATCACGTTGATATCAATCAGCACGTCGCGGCCGACGGTGACTTCACCGCGCACATCGAAGCGCGCCGGATCCCGCAGGGTCACGCCCAGGGCCATCAGGCGACGGGCCTCGCGGAACTGATAGTGGCGCTCCAGCTCGGCCAACTGACGACGGTCGTTGGCGCCCTGCACTTCCATCGGGTCGTGCGGTTGCTCGGTGGCGACGACCAGCCCGTCGGCCACGGCCATGGCGATCACGTCAGTCAGGTAGTACTCGCCCTGGGCGTTGTCGTTGGACAGGCGTCCCAGCCATTCGGCCATGTGCTTGCCAGGCACGGCGAGGATACCGGTGTTGCCTTCGCGGATGGTCTTCTGCGCATCGCTGGCATCCTTGTGCTCGACGATGGCTGCGACCTTGCCGTCGGCGTCACGGACGATACGGCCATAGCCGGTCGGGTCGTCCAGGGTGACGGTGAGCAGGCCCAGTTGCTGATCGTTGACCTTGGCCAGCAGGCGCTGCAGGGTTTCGACCTCGATCAGCGGGACGTCACCGTAGAGAATCAGCACAGTGTCGGCACTCAGGGCCGGCAGGGCTTGGGCGACCGCGTGGCCGGTACCCAGTTGCTTGTCCTGCAGCACAAAATTCAGATCATCCGCGGCGAGACGCTCGCGTACCAGCTCGGCACCGTGGCCGATCACCACATGGATGCCTTGGGGCTGAAGCTGGCGGGCGCTGTGGATAACATGGCCGAGCATGGAATCGCCGGCGACCGGATGAAGAACCTTAGGCAGGGCGGAACGCATGCGCGTGCCTTGGCCCGCAGCGAGAATGACGATATCGAGAGACATTGACTGGCTACCAATCCTGGGCGGTCAGCGCTGTGACCGGAAGAAAACAGCGGAAAAAGAAAAAGGGTAGCCGAGGCTACCCTTTAACTCAATCGCTTCACAGATGACCGAATCAACGGCCCTTGCGAAGTTGCTGGACGGTACGCAGCTGAGCTGCGGCCTCGGCCAGGCGTGCGGCGGCGGCCGAATAGTCGAAATCCGCGCCTTTGGTGTTCAGGGCGTTTTCAGCAGCTTTCACTGCTTCCTGCGCCTGAGCTTCATCCAGGTCACCAGCGCGCTGCACGGTGTCGGCGAGAACCTTGACCATGTTCGGCTGGACCTCAAGGAAGCCACCGGAGATGTAGAAGATCTCCTGCGAGCCGCCTTGCTTGGTCAGCGTGATCGGACCCGGCTTGAGGTTGGTGATCAGCGGCGCGTGACCCGGGGCGATACCAAGATCACCCAGGTTGCCGTGAGCAACCAACATCTCGACCAGACCGGAGAAGATTTCTCCTTCCGCGCTGACGATATCGCAATGGACTGTCATAGCCATTTGCTTGCCTCGACCTGATTAGCGCCCCTTTCGGGGCGCCGGGATTACAGTTTCTTGGCTTTCTCGATCGCTTCGTCGATGCTGCCGACCATGTAGAACGCTTGTTCTGGCAGGTGGTCGTAGTCACCTTTGAGGATGCCGCTGAAGCCAGCGATGGTGTCTTTCAGGGAAACGTATTTGCCTGGAGAACCGGTGAAGACTTCTGCCACGAAGAACGGCTGGGACAGGAAGCGCTGGATCTTACGAGCACGAGCAACGAGTTGCTTGTCGGTCTCGGACAGTTCGTCCATACCCAGGATCGCGATGATGTCCTTCAGCTCCTTGTAGCGCTGCAGAACATACTGAACGCCACGAGCGGTCTCGTAGTGCTCGGTACCGATCACCAGCGGGTCCAGCTGACGGGAGGTCGAGTCCAGTGGGTCTACCGCTGGGTAGATACCCAGGGAAGCGATGTCACGGGACAGTACGACGGTGGCGTCCAAGTGGGCGAAGGTGGTCGCCGGCGACGGGTCGGTCAGGTCGTCCGCAGGTACGTATACGGCCTGGATCGAAGTAATCGAACCTTCCTTGGTGGAGGTGATGCGCTCTTGCAGAACGCCCATCTCTTCAGCCAGGGTCGGCTGGTAGCCTACTGCGGAAGGCATACGGCCCAGCAGTGCGGATACTTCGGTACCGGCCAGGGTGTAACGATAGATGTTGTCGACGAACAGCAGAACGTCGTTACCTTCGTCACGGAACTTCTCGGCCATGGTCAGGCCGGTCAGCGCTACGCGCAGACGGTTTCCTGGTGGCTCGTTCATCTGACCGTAGACCAGCGCTACCTTGTCGAGAACGTTGGAGTCCTTCATCTCGTGGTAGAAGTCGTTACCCTCACGAGTACGCTCACCCACACCGGCGAACACGGAATAACCGCTGTGCTCGATCGCGATGTTACGGATCAGTTCCATCATGTTTACGGTCTTGCCGACACCGGCACCACCGAACAGACCAACCTTACCACCCTTGGCGAACGGGCAAACCAGGTCGATAACCTTGATGCCGGTTTCCAGCAGGTCGTTGCCGCCTGCCTGGTCAGCGAAGGAAGGAGCGGCGCGGTGGATACCCCAGCGCTCTTCTTCACCGATCGGGCCAGCTTCGTCGATCGGGTTGCCGAGGACGTCCATGATCCGGCCCAGGGTCGCTTTACCGACCGGTACGGAGATAGGAGCCTTGGAGTCGATCACGTCCAGACCGCGCTTCAGGCCTTCGGTCGAACCCATCGCGATGGTACGAACAACGCCGTCGCCCAGCTGCTGCTGAACTTCCAGAGTGGTTTCCGCGCCTTGTACTTTCAGCGCGCTGTAGACATTCGGCACGACGTCACGTGGAAATTCCACGTCGATGACGGCGCCGATGATTTGAACGATACGTCCGCTACTCATAGCTGGATCCTCTGAATATTTGAACCGTTAAACCGCGGCAGCGCCGCCGACGATTTCCGAGATCTCTTGGGTGATCGCAGCCTGACGCGCCTTGTTGTAGATCAACTGCAATTCGCTGATCAAATCACCGGCGTTGTCGGTGGCGTTCTTCATCGCGATCATCCGGGCAGCTTGTTCAGCTGCGTTGTTCTCGACCACCGCCTGGTAGACCTGCGACTCCACGTAACGCACCATCAAGCCGTCCAGCAGCTCCTTGGCGTCAGGTTCGTAGAGGTAGTCCCAGTGGTGCTTGAGTTCTTGATCCGGGGTTGCAACCAACGGAATCAACTGCTCGACCGTTGGGGTTTGCGTCATGGTGTTCACGAACTTGTTCGATACCACCGACAGACGATCGATACGACCATCCAGGTAAGCGTCCAGCATCACCTTGACGCTGCCGATCAGATCATTGATCGACGGCTCTTCGCCCAGGTGGCTGATTGCAGCAACGACGTTGCCGCCAAAGCTGCGGAAGAATGCCGCACCCTTGCTGCCGATTACGCACAGATCGATTTCGACGCCTTGTTCGCGGTTTACCGACATGTCCTTGACCAGGGCCTTGAACAGGTTGGTGTTCAAGCCACCGCACAGACCACGGTCACTGCTCACCACGATATAACCGGCGCGCTTCACAGGGCGATCGATCATGAACGGGTGGCGGTATTCCGGGTTGGCGTTGGCCAGATGACCAATCACCTGGCGGATGCGCTCCGCGTAGGGACGGCTAGCAGCCATGCGCATTTGAGCCTTGCGCATCTTGCTGACCGCCACTTTTTCCATGGCGCTGGTAATTTTTTGCGTGCTTTTGATGCTCGCAATCTTACTGCGAATCTCTTTTGCGCCTGCCATGTAACACCTATCAGGTTAGCAAGCGGGGGCCGCAAAGCCCCCGCTGCGGCTTACCAGGTTTGGGTGGCCTTGAACTTCTCGATACCGGCTTTGATGCCAGCGTCGATTTCGTCGTTGAAGTCACCCTTCACGTTGATCTTCGCCATCAGGTCGGCGTGATCACGGTTGAAGTAAGCGATCAGCGCTTGTTCGAAGCTGCCGATCTTGGCGATTTCAACGTCGGTCAGGAACCCACGCTCAGCGGCATACAGCGACAGCGCCATGTCAGCGATGGACATTGGAGCGTATTGCTTCTGCTTCATCAGCTCGGTAACACGTTGGCCGTGCTCGAGTTGCTTGCGGGTGGCTTCGTCCAGGTCAGAGGCGAACTGGGCGAATGCTGCCAGTTCACGGTACTGAGCCAGAGCGGTACGGATACCACCGGAGAGCTTCTTGATGATCTTGGTCTGAGCGGCACCACCCACACGGGATACCGAAACACCGGCGTTCACTGCAGGGCGGATGCCCGAGTTGAACATGGCCGATTCCAGGAAGATCTGACCGTCGGTGATCGAGATCACGTTGGTCGGAACGAACGCGGAAACGTCGCCAGCCTGGGTTTCGATGATCGGCAGTGCGGTCAGGGAACCGGTCTTGCCAGTTACTGCACCGTTGGTGAACTTCTCCACGTACTCTTCGGAAACGCGCGATGCACGCTCCAGCAGACGGGAGTGGAGATAGAACACGTCACCTGGGTACGCTTCACGTCCTGGTGGACGGCGCAGCAGCAGGGAGATCTGACGGTAGGCAACGGCCTGCTTGGACAGGTCATCGTAAACGATCAGCGCGTCTTCACCGCGGTCACGGAAGAACTCGCCCATGGTGCAACCGGCGTATGGCGCCAGGAATTGCAGTGCGGCGGATTCCGAAGCACTGGCAACGACCACGATGGTGTTGGCCAGGGCGCCGTTTTCTTCCAGCTTGCGAACGATGTTGGCAACGGTGGAGCGCTTCTGGCCGACAGCGACATAAACGCAGAAGATACCGGAGTCCTTCTGGTTGATGATGGCGTCGATGGCCATGGCGGTCTTGCCGATCTGACGGTCACCGATGATCAGCTCGCGCTGGCCACGGCCGACAGGGATCATGGCGTCGACGGACTTGTAGCCAGTCTGTACAGGCTGGTCTACCGACTTACGCCAGATCACGCCTGGAGCAACTTTCTCGACCGCGTCGGTCTCGGTGTTGCCCAGCGGACCCTTGCCGTCGATCGGGTTGCCCAGTGCGTCGACGACGCGACCCAGCAGTTCCTTACCAACAGGAACTTCGAGGATGCGGCCGGTGCACTTGGCGCTCATGCCTTCGGCGAGGGTGTCGTAGGCGCCCAGTACTACCGCACCAACGGAGTCTTGCTCCAGGTTGAGGGCCATACCGTACACGCCGCCTGGAAACTCGATCATTTCGCCGTACATAGCGTCGGCCAGACCGTGAATCCGCACGATGCCGTCAGAAACGCTGACGACAGTACCTTCGTTGCGGGCTTGGGAGGCTACATCGAGTTTCTCGATGCGGCCCTTGATGATTTCACTAATTTCGGAAGGATTGAGTTGCTGCATTGCTCTGCTGCCCCTTCAAACTCAAGATTTCAATGCTTCGGCCAGTTTCGCGAGCTTGCCGCGAACCGAGCCATCGATTACCAGGTCGCCGGCGCGGATCACGACACCACCGATCAGGGAAGCGTCCTCCGTCGCATGCAGGCGCACTTCCCGGCTGAGCCGTGCACTGAGAACCTTGGCGAGTTTGTCTTGCTGTTCTTGGTTCAACGCAAAAGCACTGGTGACTTCCACGTCCACGGATTTCTCTTGCTCGGCCTTGTACAGGTCGAACAGAGCCGAAATCTCCGGCAACAGCTGGAGACGGTCGTTTTCCGCGGCAACATGAATGAAATTCTGTGCCTGTGCATCGAACTTGTCACCGCACACGTCGATAAACGCGGCGGCCTTGTCTGCGCTCGTCAGTCGCGGGGCCTTGAGCAGGCGCTGCATCGTGTCGTCTTGCGACACCGCAGCAGCCAGGCCGAGCATGGCTGACCAATTGGCCAGTTGCTGATGGGCCTGGGCGTGCTCGAAGGCAGCCTTAGCGTAAGGTCGGGCCAACGTGGTCAGTTCTGCCATGATCGCCCTCGCTTAAATTTCAGCGGCCAGTTTGTTAACCAGCTCCGCATGCGCGTTTTGATCGATAGTGGCGCCAAGGATCTTTTCAGCACCGCCAACGGCCAGGCTACCCACTTGGGCGCGCAGCGCGTCTTTGACGCTGTTAATTTCCTGCTCGATCTCGGCTTGAGCCTGGGCCTTCACACGGTCAGCTTCGACGCGGGCCTGATCACGGGCCTCCTCGACGATCTGCGCACCGCGCTTCTTGGCTTGCTCAATGATTTCGGCTGCCTGAGCTTTTGCTTCGCGCAGTTGCTGACCCGCTTTGTCTTGGGCCAGCTCCAGGTCGCGAGCTGCTCGGTTGGCAGCGTCCAGTCCGTCCGCGATCTTCTTTTGACGCTCTTGCAAAGCCGCGATGACCGGAGGCCATACGAACTTCATGCAGAACAGCACAAAGATGAAGAAGGCAACAGACTGGCCAATCAGGGTTGCATTAATGTTCACGCCAACACCTCGCTCGGTCTTTGTCCATCACATCCAACCACTCGAAAAATCGAGTGATTAGCCAGCGATTTGACCAACGAAGGGGTTCGCGAAGGTGAAGAACAGAGCGATACCAACACCGATCATGGTTACGGCGTCGAGCAGACCGGCAACGATGAACATTTTAACTTGCAGCATTGGAACCATCTCTGGCTGGCGAGCAGCGCCTTCCAGGAACTTGCCGCCCAGCAGGCCGAAACCAATGGCGGTACCCAGAGCACCCAGGCCGATCAGCAGAGCAACAGCGATAGCGGTAAGACCAACTACAGTTTCCATCTTTCCTCCCGACTTTTACGTCGTATTGGTTAGGTTTTTTAGTTTGAAGCGGTAAAACAAAATCGTTTGGTACAACGATGCCCTTGCGGACTTTTTCGACCCTCTCTCAAACCGACAAGAGGGTCATCAGACACGCCAGGCGGTCTTAATGGTTATCTTCGTGCGCCATCGACAGATAGACGATGGTGAGCATCATGAAGATGAATGCTTGCAGGGTGATGATCAGGATGTGGAACACCGCCCACGCCCATTGCAGCACCACGCCCAGACCGCTGAGCCACAGCAGGCCGGCGCCGAACATCACAGCGATCAGGATGAACACCAGTTCGCCGGCGTACATGTTGCCGAACAGACGCAGTGCCAGCGAGATCGGCTTGGCGATCAGGGTCACGAATTCCAGCAGGAAGTTGACCGGGATCAGCAGGATCTGCACGAAGATGTTCTTGCTACCGAACGGGTGCAGGGTCAGCTCGCCGAGGAAACCGCCCAGTCCCTTGACCTTGATGCTGTAGAAGATGATCAGGGCGAACACGCAGAAGGCCATGGCCAGCGTGGCGTTCGGGTCGGTCGTGGAGACGGCGCGGAACGGGATGTGGTGGTCGCCGGAGATCATCACCGCCAGTTGCGGGATCCAGTCCACCGGTACCAGGTCGATGGCGTTCATCAGGAACACCCAGACGAAGATGGTCAGGGCCAGCGGGGCAATGACGTTGCTACGGCCGTGGAAGGAGTCCTTCACGCTGCCGTGGACGAACTCGACCAGTACTTCGACGAAGTTCTGCAGGCCGCCGGGCAGACCGGAAGTCGCTTTTTTCGCCGCAGCGCGGAACAGGAGGATGAAGATCAGGCCCAGGCCGAACGACCAACCCAGGGTGTCCACGTGGAACGCCCAGAAGCCCATCGCCTTGGCTTCTGCTGCGGAGTGGGCGAAGCCCCAGCCGCCGTCTGGAAGTTGACCGAAGGTCAGGTTCTGCAAGTGGTGCTGGATATAGCCCGAAGCCGTTGTTTCTGCCATGTTTGCCTCAAACGCCCTAAGGTCTCGAAAGTCTTGTTTTCATCAGCAGGGGCGCGAACCAGCTGACCAGTTGGGTCAGCAAGAAGACGCCGAATACTGCTAATGGCGCCAATGGCTTCACTCCTGCGAACGTCAGTGCGAACAGCACCGCCGTCAAAATCAATTTGCCCGCCTCGCCTGCGTAGAACGACTTGACGATGGCTTGCGCTGCCCTGGCCCCGGTGAACCTGAAGGCCTTCCAGGCAAAATACACGTTCGGTAGCCAGGCGATCAGCCCTCCGCAGAGGCCTGAATATCCGCTGACTGTCCCGCGCCACTGCCACAAAGCCAAAGCTGCCAACAGAAACACGACACATTGGGCCAGCAGTACCGGGAAAACCGCCCAGCGATGGAAAGGCAGGCGGTTTGGCGTGCGGGTTTCCATCAAAACTGCTCCCCTGAAGTCGGCCAACCAGTCAACTGTGACTTGGCATAATTTGTGCCGACAAAATGCGCGCAGAGTATAGGGGCGGTTTAACCCCTATTCAACTGCCGGGTAGTGATTTCCGACTGCGCGCTACATAGGGAATTGTTTCAGCGGATGTGAGCAAGAACACCCTGCAACTCATCTAGCGAGTTGTAGCGAATTACCAGTTGCCCCTTGCCCTTATTGCCATGACGTATCTGCACAGACGAGCCCAAACGCTCAGCTAGACGCTGTTCCAGGCGGGTAATATCCGGATCAGGTTTGGCTGCTTCGACCGGCTCAGGTTTGCCATTGAGCCACTGGCGAACCAGCGCCTCGGTCTGACGAACGGTCAAACCTCGTGCGACAACGTGTCGCGCCCCATCGACCTGCTGCTCTTCGGGCAATCCGAGCAGTGCCCGGGCATGACCCATTTCCAGGTCGCCATGGGACAGCATGGTCTTGATGACTTCCGGCAAGGAGATCAGACGCAGCAGGTTGGCCACGGTAACCCGCGACTTGCCGACGGCATCGGCGACCTGTTGCTGGGTCAGGTGAAATTCGCTCTGCAGGCGCTGCAGGGCGATGGCTTCCTCGACCGGGTTGAGATCCTCGCGTTGAATGTTCTCGATCAGCGCCATGGCAATGGCGGCTTCGTCGGGCACGTCGCGGACCATGGCCGGGATGGTGTCCAGGCCAGCCAGCTGGGTCGCGCGCCAACGGCGTTCACCGGCGATGATCTCGTAGCGGTCACCCGGGATCGGGCGCACCACGATGGGCTGCATGACGCCCTGGCCCTTGATCGACTGGGCCAGTTCTTCCAGCGCCTGCGGGTCCATGTCCCGGCGAGGCTGATATTTGCCACGCTGGATCAGCTCCACGGGCAGGTGTTGCAGTTCTTTCTTGTCGACCTTTACAGCCTGCTCTTCGAGCGCGCTGACGGTCGGACCACTCAACAGTGCATCCAACCCACGTCCGAGACCCCGTTTCTTGACGGCCATGCGGATTCCTTAAGTTGTTTGTGCAGTGCGAGTTTGACGGCGCTGGCGGCGATGCAGTTCGCCAGCCAGGGCCAGGTAGGCCAGGGCGCCGCGTGATTGCTTGTCGTAGGCCAGTGCCGGCATGCCGAAACTCGGTGCCTCGGCCAAACGGATGTTGCGCGGGATAACGGTGTCGTAGAGCTGCTCGCCGAAGTGTTCCTTGAGCTGTACCGAGACATCGTTGTTCAGGCTCAGGCGCGGATCGTACATGGTCCGCAGCAGGCCTTCGATCTTCAGCTCCGGGTTCAGCCGGGCGGCGATGCGCTTGATGTTATCCACAAGGTCGCTGAGACCTTCCAGTGCGTAGTACTCGCACTGCATCGGAATGATCACGCCATCGGAGGCGACCAGTGCATTGAGCGTCAGCATCGACAGCGAGGGCGGACAATCGATGAGGATGTAGTCGTAACTCTCGCGAATCGGCGCCAGCGCATTGCGCAGGCGGCTTTCCTTCATCTGCATTTCCAGCAGTACCACCTCGGCGGCGGTCAGGTCGCGGTTGGCCGGCAGCAGTTGATAGCCACCGTGCTCGGAAACGTGCATGGCCTGGGCGAGGTCGCATTCACCGATCAACAGATCGTAGACCGAGTGTTCCAGGACATGTTTATCCACACCACTGCCCATGGTGGCGTTGCCCTGCGGATCGAGGTCGATCAACAGCACGCGGCGCTTGGTCGCAACCAGCGATGCCGCGAGATTGATACAGGTCGTGGTTTTACCCACACCCCCCTTCTGGTTCGCGATCGCGAATACCTTAGCCATTCTTGCTTGTGTTCCCAGTCATGCCGTGCGGCGCAGTATCAGCAGATGGCGCTGGCCTTGGCAACCGGGTACGGTCAAGGCCTGCTCGCTGTCCACTTTGAAATCTGCCGGCAATGCTACCAGCTCATCGGCCGGATGCAGTCCTTTCATTGCCAGCCACTGTGTCTGGGAGTCCCCCAGGTGCCGCGTCCAGCTGGTGAAGTTTTCCATGCTGCTGAAAGCACGGGAGATGATCCCGGTGAACGGCTGCGTCGGCTGGAACTCTTCCACCCGCTTGTGGATAACCGTCAGGTTGTCCAGTTTCAGCTCCAGTTTCACCTGGGTCAGGAAACGGGTTTTCTTGCCGTTGCTGTCCAGCACCGTGACCTGCTTGTCCGGATGCAGGATAGACAATGGAATGCCGGGCATGCCACCGCCGCTGCCGACATCGAGCCAACGCGGGCTGTGGATGAATTCCATCACGCTCAGGCTATCCAGTAGGTGGCGCGACACCATCTCGTCCGGATCACGCACGGCGGTGAGGTTGTAGGCCTTGTTCCATTTGATCAGCAGGGCCAGGTAGGCGAGCAGCTGTTCCTGTTGCGCGGCACTCAGCTCGAGACCGAGCTGGCGCGCACCTGTGGACAACTCTTCGGCGTGTTTTGCAGTGACCAGTGAACTCAAGCAGTTTGCTCCAGACCGCGGCCAGCGCCGCGTTTTTTCAGGTGAATCAGCAACAGGGAGATCGCCGCAGGGGTCACACCGGGAATACGCGATGCCTGGCCCAGGGTCTCGGGCCGGGTCTGGCCGAGCTTGCCCTGGATTTCCTTGGACAGGCCGGAAATCGAAGCGTAGTCGATGTCTTCCGGCAAGCGGGTATCTTCGCTGGCGCGCAGGCGGGCGATTTCTTCCTGTTGCCGGTCAATGTAGCCGGCGTACTTGGTCTTGATCTCGACCTGCTCGGCGACCTGCTCACAGGCATCGCTGCCGCCGGTCACTTCCACCAGGCCGGCGTAGTCGATTTCCGGGCGGCTCAGCAGGTTGAGCAGGTTGTATTCGTGAGCCAGCGGAGTACCGAAACGTTCGGCGACCGCGTCGCCCTGCTCGGTACCCGGGCGTACCCAGGTGGATTTCAGGCGCTGTTCCTCGCGTTCGATGCCTTCGCGCTTGGCGCTGAAAGCCGCCCAGCGTTCGTCATCCACCAGGCCCAGCTCGCGACCTTTCTCGGTCAGGCGCAGGTCGGCGTTGTCCTCACGCAGGATCAGCCGGTATTCAGCGCGCGAGGTGAACATGCGGTACGGCTCCTGGGTGCCGAGGGTGATCAGGTCGTCGACCAGCACGCCGATGTACGCCTCGTCGCGACGCGGACACCAGCTTTCGCGACCCTGCGCACGCAGCGCGGCGTTGGTCCCGGCGAGCAGGCCCTGGGCGCCGGCTTCTTCGTAACCGGTGGTGCCGTTGATCTGGCCGGCGAAGAACAGGCCGCCGATCACCTTGGTTTCCAGGCTGTACTTCAGGTCGCGCGGATCGAAGTAGTCGTACTCGATGGCGTAGCCCGGACGAACGATATGGGCGTTCTCCATGCCGCGGATCGAACGGACGATCTCCAACTGCACGTCGAACGGCAGGGATGTGGATATCCCGTTCGGGTACAGCTCATGGGTGGTCAGGCCTTCCGGCTCGATGAACACCTGGTGGCTTTCCTTGTCGGCAAAGCGATGGATCTTGTCCTCGATCGACGGGCAGTAACGCGGGCCGATGCCCTCGATCACGCCGGAATACATCGGCGAGCGATCCAGGTTGGAGGCAATGATCTCGTGGGTCCGCGCATTGGTGTGGGTAATCCAGCAACTGACCTGACGCGGGTGCATCTCTTTCGAGCCCATGAATGACATCACCGGAATCGGCGTATCGCCTGGCTGCTCGGACATCACCGAGAAATCCACAGAGCGGCCATCGATCCGTGGCGGTGTGCCTGTCTTCAGGCGGCCGACGCGCAGCGGCAGTTCACGCAGGCGATGGGCCAGAGCGATCGCGGGCGGATCGCCGGCGCGACCGCCGGAATAGTTCTGCAGGCCGATGTGGATAAGTCCGCCGAGGAAAGTCCCGGTGGTCAGCACCACGGAGTCGGCGAAGAAACGCAGGCCCATCTGGGTAACCACGCCGCGGACCTGGTCCTGCTCGACGATCAGGTCGTCGCAGGACTGCTGGAATATCCACAGGTTGGGCTGGTTTTCCAGGATCTCACGGACCACCGCCTTGTAGATGGCGCGGTCGGCCTGGGCGCGGGTGGCGCGAACGGCCGGACCCTTGCGGTTGTTCAACACGCGGAACTGGATGCCGCTCTTGTCGGTGGCCAGCGCCATGGCGCCGCCGAGCGCATCGATTTCCTTGACCAGATGGCTCTTGCCTATGCCACCAATGGCCGGGTTGCAGCTCATGTGCCCGAGGGTTTCCACGTTATGGGTCAACAGCAGGGTTTTCACGCCCATGCGTGCTGATGCAAGCGCAGCCTCGGTACCGGCATGGCCGCCGCCGATGACGATCACTTCAAAACGGGAAGGGAAATCCACCACGCACCTCGTGCCTGTTTCGGGAATTAAAAAAGGGATAGCTGCCAAGTATAGGGAATTCCGCCCTCCTAAAGGAACCTTTTGCACAAAATTTAACCAACCTGTGGATGAATGGCCGGCAATAGAAATAACGAAAGAGAAATTTATAAAAGCTTTGTTTTTATGTTTATTCTTAGTGGTCGACCTATCTGTGGATAAACATCTACAGCCCTTGTTTTACGGTGTGTACAGAGATTCAAAACCCTGTTATCCAGTGACCATGAAGGTTATGGATAAGCGCCTTGAACCTGTGGATTAAAATGCCATTTACCCACAGGTGGATTTATCTCCAACCCTGAAGGGTAGTTATCAACGGAGCTGAAGGTGGGTTTTCCACAGGGCTTAATCCACCGATCTGTGGACGAGCGGACAGGCGAACGCCCCGGAGCCATGCCGGAGACTTTGTCTGTGGAAAAGGGGGATATGATTCGAGATGTGACAACCGAGCCTGTCAGATCAGACCCGGCTGTGGATAAACCGCTTGGTGTTCTTGCAACTCAGGGTCAAATGAAGCGCGCCTCCGTGCGCTGCAACCAGACCAGCTCCTGTCGCCACCATTGCCGTTCGGTAGCCTCGCGCTCGAACAGGATGTTGGTCTTTTCCAGCACCAGGACATACGGCCGGCCAACACGGCGAGTTTCGTGGGTCACCGGGAGCTCATGGCTGTCGATGAACTGATGGACCAATCGCCGTTTGGCCTCTGCCAGTGGCCACTCCAGACGTTGCTGCCGCGGCGAGGCGAGAAAACTCCGCAAGAGCCTTGTGAGATCGTCCTGCCGGCCCCTCTCGTCGGGCAGCTTGATCGACCAATCGTTGGCAGCGCGCTCTGGGCTGGCCAGATTCTTTTCCAGATCCTGAACACACTGCGCGTGCAGTAGCGATAGCCGCAGATCTGAGGAGTCCTTCAACGTCTCGGCGAGATGCAGTATTTCCAAGGATGTCTGCAGCGGCAATTGGCCTGAACACAGCGTGTCCATAACCTGCTCGACAACTACCGGGCACTGAGCACGAAGCAGACCCAGCCATGCACCGCTCGTTGTGATCAGTGCCGAAACCCGAACGCTTTCGACGGCATGTGGTGGCATCTTTGCAAGGTGCCCATACAGCCAATCCCGACACTGCATCACCAGGCTATCGGCGAGGATGGCACTGTCTACCCTCCCCCTCAAACCACATGACAATTCCGGCAGTACCTCGGCGATCCAGGTCAACTGATCCACGCTTGACTGACGACTGTTCGCCCATTGCTGAAAACGTTCCACACACCAAGCGATACCGTAGCCTTCAAACAAACGCAGCAACCAGGACACCGACTACAGCTTCACTTGTGCCAGTGGGAAAGGTGCCAGGAGACCTGCGGCCGTTTCCGCATCGTCGACCCCGGCAGCCACCCGCAAGGTGACCGCGAACAACACGTCAGTATCCAAACCTGGCGCCGGCCCCCTCCAGAACGGCAGCAATGACCTGGCCCAAGCCTGTCCCTGAATGACATCATCCGCATCGAGTCGCTCGGCGACCTGCGAGATAGCCCAATCTGGTGCCTGTCGCGCGCGGATCACAAAAGCGCGCTCGCGTGGCCACATAACCACAGCTGCGCGGTGATACCAGCGGTCGACGGTATTGCCATAGTTCCCCATGTAGCCTTCGTGTTCGGACTGGAACGGTGTGCAATCGACCGACAGACGGTTCATGCATAACTCCCCCTCGCGGACGGAACTCATGTCCTCGCGTCTGCTGTCATCAGGAGCGAGCCAATGACGAAGCTCGATGTCACTATCGATCAGTTCACCCAGCTCAGGGTCGTGCCAATCGTCGTCTTTTTCTTCGGGCTCATCACCCCAATAGCCGTAATGCTGGAAGTTGTCCTCGGCCGACCAGGTCTCATGCACATCGGCCAGCGTCAGGAAGATCTCCGCGTCCAGTCGTTTCGCCACCTCCTGCAATGCTGCGGCGCACAGGACATCCATGCCCTTCAGTCGTTTCCAGGACAAGCCACTGGGGGTGTATTGATGGTCTAGCAGATACACCAGCCGATCTGGAGGTTCGGCGTCAGTGTCACCGGGCCAGAGCGGCGCGGGCGTCTGCCAGAAGCGGCGGACCTCGGCACTCAATTCTGCGACAGCCTGCTTCGGCACCTCGGGCGTGGCAACGGTTCCCTGTGCAATCAGGTTGTAAGTGAGTACAACCCGGTAACCTTGATTCACCGGACGGACCTCGTGGTGACAGTCGGCATAAAAAGCCATCATGCACAGCTGATTCTCCGAGCCACGAGCACGCATCTTCTTCCCTTGGTGAGAAACCACGAACTCACCGCCAGTGAAGCTCGATGGCAGGGTGATCACCAACGTGCCCAGCATGCCGTCGGCCTTCTCCGAATCCTGGTGGGTAGCGAAGAACTGTCCTGGCGCATACACCAGCAGATTGTGCAATTCGGCGCGCAACGAGCCTGGCACCGGCACGCCCAGCTTCTGAGCGATACGCCGAACGGCGTCATCGAGCACGGTCGCCCATTGGTCTGACCCAAAGCGCAGGCGCTCGGCAGAAATCTCCCACGTGTCGCGAACATCCGGATCCAGCAGGGTCAAGTCCTTGTAGCCATGCTGAGCCGGTTGCGCTACCGCACAAAGACGATGTGCCGTGTGCAGCGTAACCGGTAGCCGGATCTCACCAACCCCTTCCACACTCAGAAGCGGATCGGCCGTGACAGTAAAGCGAGTAGCGAAAGAGCTACTGGTGCCCAGACTGGCAAGACGTCGGGCAATGGGATGAGCAGTTGATTTCATTTGCGTCGCTCGGGATTTCATTCGCCGCGAGAATACGCTTCTGCCTGAACAATGCGATCAATGTCTGGTTACTTTCCAATGCAGAAGCTGGAGAAGATACGACCCAGGAGATCGTCGGAACTGAATGCGCCGGTGATTTCACCCAACGCCTGCTGGGCCTGACGCAGATCCTCGGCCAGCAGCTCACCGGCACCGGCCAGGGTGAGCTGTTCACGACCATGTTCGAGGCTGGCACTGGCCTGGCGCAGGGCATCGAGGTGACGTCGACGGGCGCTGAAGCCGCTTTCCGCAGTCTGTTCATAACCCATGCAGGCCTTCAGGTGTTCGCGCAGCAGGTTCAGGCCCATGTCCGGCGCCTTGGCGCTGAGGGTAATGGTGACGTGGCCATCCTCGCTTTGTTCCATGCCAATGGATTCGCCGGTGAGGTCGGCCTTGTTGCGAATCAAGGTGACCTTGTCCGGCCGAGGGCGCTGGTCAAGGAACTCCGGCCACAAGGCGAACGGATCGCTGGCCTCCGGCGCGGTGGCATCCACCACCAAAAGGACC
Source organism: Pseudomonas sp. Con_6 (assembly GCF_059379395.1). Classification (NCBI taxonomy): domain Bacteria; kingdom Pseudomonadati; phylum Pseudomonadota; class Gammaproteobacteria; order Pseudomonadales; family Pseudomonadaceae; genus Pseudomonas; species Pseudomonas sp. Con_6. The sequence goes on from NZ_CM182011.1 coordinate 7,030,123, forward strand.
CGGTCCGCCTCGCCGATCGCCTTCAGCGCGCGCTCCACGCCAATCTTTTCCACATGGTCGTCGGTATCGCGCAGGCCAGCGGTATCGACGACGTGCAGCGGCATGCCGTCGATGTGGATATGTTCGCGGAGGATGTCCCGGGTAGTGCCGGCGATATCGGTGACGATGGCCGCCTCGCGACCGGCCAGCATATTCAGCAGGCTGGATTTGCCGGCATTTGGTCGCCCGGCGATGACCACGGTCATGCCATCGCGCAACAACGCCCCCTGCCCGGCTTCGCGCATCACGCCGGCCAGGTCCTCACGCACGCCGTCGAGCATCCCCAGCACATGGCCATCGGCGAGGAAATCGATTTCTTCCTCGGGAAAGTCGATGGCCGCTTCCACGTAGATACGCAGGCTGATCAGGCGTTCGGTGAGGTTATCCACACGCCGGGAGAACTCGCCCTGCAGGGAGCGCAAGGCATTGCGTGCGGCTTGGGCGGAACTGGCTTCGATCAGGTCGGCGATGGCTTCGGCCTGGGCGAGGTCGAGCTTGTCGTTGAGGAAGGCACGTTCGCTGAATTCCCCTGGCCGGGCCAGGCGGCAACCGAGTTGTACACAGCGCTGCAAGAGCATGTCGAGGACCACCGGGCCGCCATGGCCCTGCAGCTCCAGGACATCTTCGCCGGTGAACGAATTCGGCCCCGGGAAGAACAAGGCGATGCCTTCGTCCAGAACCAGCCCGTCTTCGCTGCGGAAGGGCCCGTAATGAGCGTGCCGTGGCGTCAGGTCGCGGCCGGTGATGGCCTGTCCGGCGTGGCTCGCCAGCGGCCCGGAAATGCGCACAATGCCCACGCCGCCTCGACCCTGGGCGGTGGCAATAGCGGTGATGGTTTCGCGGCGGGAATTCATGTCGGTGGCCTCGGAACAAAAACGTCAGATAGCAAAACGCCCCACGAATGGGGCGTTTATCCACAGATTAGCTGGCTAATCCGTCAGGCTGCGGCCTTCTTGGTCGCGGCCTCGATCTTGCGAGTGATGTACCACTGCTGTGCGATGGACAGGCAGTTGTTCACAACCCAGTACAGCACCAGACCAGCCGGGAACCACAGGAAGAAGAAGGTGAAGATGATCGGCATCAGCTTCATCACCTTGGCCTGCATCGGATCCGGCGGAGTCGGGTTCAGCTGCTGCTGGATGAACATGGTCGCGCCCATGATGATCGGCAGGATGAAGAACGGATCCTTGATCGACAGGTCGGTGATCCAGAACATCCACGGAGCCTGGCGCATTTCCACGCTTTCCAGGAGTACCCAGTACAGCGAAAGGAAGACCGGCATTTGCACCAGGATCGGCAGGCAGCCGCCCAGCGGGTTGATCTTCTCTTTCTTGTACAGCTCCATCATCGCCTGGGACATCTTCTGGCGATCGTCACCGAACTGCTCTTTCAGCTGCGCCAGGCGCGGAGCCACGGCACGCATGCGCGCCATCGACTTGTAGCTGGCGGCGGACAGCGGGAAGAACAGGCCCTTGATCAGCATGGTCAGGACGATGATCGACCAGCCCCAGTTGCCGAGCAGGCTGTGGATATGTTGCAGCAGCCAGAAGATCGGCTGGGCGATGAACCACAGGAAGCCGTAGTCGACGGTCAGTTCCAGGCCTGGGGACAACTCTTTCAGGTGGCTCTGGATCTTCGGACCGGCGTACAGGGTGCTGCTGATCTCGCCTTGTGCACCGGCTGCAACGTTGGTTGCCGGGCCGATGAAGCGGATCACGTAGTTGCCCTGGGCGTCTTTCAGGGTGGTGACCTGGTTGTTGCCGGATTTTTCAGGAATCCACGCGGTCACGAAGTAGTGCTGCAGCCAGGCAACCCAACCGCCAGTCACGGTTTCGTTCAACTGACCCTTGTCCATGTCCTTCATGGACACTTTCTTGTAGGGCTCGGAACTTGTCCACAGGGCGGCACCCAGGTAGGTGGCGGTACCGGTGGCGGTCGACGAGGACGGATCGGAGCTGGCGTCACGCTTCAGCTGGCCGTACATGTTGCCGGACCACGGCTGACCGCTCTGGTTGTCGATCAGGTAGCTGACCTTCAGGTCGTACTCGCCACGCTTGAGAGTGAAGCGCTTGATGTAGTTGACACCGTCCTGGCTGAACTTCAGGTCGACAACCAGCTGGTCCTGGCCATCAGCCAGTTGATAACTCTTCTGCTCGGCGGAATACAGCGGACGGCCGCTGGAACGATCAATGCCGTTGCTGCCGATCAGACCGCTCTGAGCCAGATAGACACGCTCGTTGCCGTTATCGAACAGCTGGAACGGAATGTCCGGATGGTCCTGGCGGCGCGGGTACTTCGGCAGGGTCAGCTGGACGATGTCACCGCCGGTGGGGTCGATAGCCAGATCGAGCACATCGCTCTTGATCCTGATCAGATCCTTGCTGACAGCAACCGGTGCCGCAGCCACTGGCTGGCCTTCGGCGTTGACGGTCGGGACGTCCGCATTGGTGTTGCCGGCGGTCGGGCTGTCCGGAAGGGACGGCGCGATAGTGCTGGAGGCAGCATTCTGAGTCGGCAAGGCAGCCTGGCCGTAGTCCTGGTTCCACTTGAGGACCATGACATAGGACACGATTGCCAGGGCGGCGATCAGGATCGTGCGTTTAATATCCATGATTACTCGGCTATCGAAGAAGTACGGGAAGATGGAACTGGCGGGACCGGATCAAAGCCGCCTGCGTTCCAGGGATGACAACGACCCAGGCGACGAACGGTCAGCCACCCGCCACGCAAAAGGCCATGTGTTTCGATGGCTTCGTACGCATAGCAGGAGCAACTTGGGTAGAAACGGCAGTGACTGGCCATCAAAGGGCTGATGGCATAACGGTAAAACTGGATCGGAACGAGTGCCAGTTTACGCATCTGGACGGTCCACCCCTACAGATTCGGTCTTGACCTCTGGAGAGGGCCGACTACGAGCGAGGCGCTTCCAGAGCTTGCCAAAATGTTGGTGCAATTCCGGGTTTTCTACATCGCCAAGGCCTTTGCGCGCGACGATCACAATGTCCCAGCCGACCAGCAATTCCTGGTGGCGACGAAACGAATCGCGCATCAAACGCTTCAAGCGATTGCGCTGAACGGAAAGCTTGACTGCCTTCTTGCCGATCACCAGGCCCAGGCGGGGATGATCAAGGCCGTTCTCGCGGGCAAGGAGCAAGAGACTCTTGCCGGGCACCTTGCCTGATGGAGAGTCAAAGACAGCTTTGAAGTGTCGGGGTGTCAGTAGACGTTTTTCCCGACTGAAGTCCTGACTCACCACCTGTGCCGAAAAATCAAACTGCCAGGCGCTTACGGCCTTTGGCACGACGGCGGGACAGCACGGCACGGCCGTTCTTGGTGGCCATACGAGCACGGAAACCGTGAGTGCGAGCGCGCTTGATGGTGCTTGGTTGGAAAGTACGTTTCATGGCGTGTTACCTGGTTCGTGACAACGGGCCGGAATGGCCCCCGTTTTAAGAGACCGGCGATTCTAGAGAAAGCAAGTCCATAGGTCAATTTCCAACCAGCTTTTCCTTATAGAGAGCGACAAGCAGTGAAACTGTCTTCTTTATCCAGGTCCGGACGGATTCACCAGGATCATCGCGATTAAACATAGAAAAAAAGAGGAGAGGTATTTAAAGCTTTTCTGAAGAACTTATAGATCTTAGCTCCCGGGTTTCTGTGGATAGTTCTCTGAAAGCCTTGATCCGCAAGCTGTACAGAGATTTGAAAGTCTGTCGGGAAGCGGTGCTTTGCTTGTGTCGCGGCAGCGGAAAAGCAGTGGATAAAAATGGAACTTATCAACAGGCGAGTTTTCCACAGGGTTGAACCCAAGGTTGTGCATAGCGCTCATGGGCGGTTATCCACAGAGCTTATTCACATGCTCGATGTTGCATTTTGGTCAGTAAACGACTGATTTATCGCCTCTCTTGGGCGTGCCGCGTGTGGATAAGTGGGCGGGTGCCCGGTACAATGGCGGATTGTTTTTGCCTCACCGGCCTTCATCGGCTTTCACATTCAGGGGATATCCGTGTCAGTGGAACTTTGGCAGCAGTGC